>NZ_UAUU01000010.1 GCF_900457465.1 Sphingobacterium multivorum | reverse complement strand
ATTGGCACTGGATTTTGACTATGCAATCAAGCAGAAGGGCGCTTTGCTTGCCAAGGGCCGGGTTTTATCCATTCAGTTTCTCGAGCTCTTTAAAGATGATTTATATTTTGAACTAGCGCAAAAAGCAAATTCCTACGCTATGCGGATCGCTCAGGTGATCAAAGAAAAAGGCCATTCATTTTTGACAGACTCAACCACTAATCAAATTTTCCCGATTTTACCCAAATCTGTCATAGAGACATTGAGTCAGAAATACCAGTTTTATATTTGGAAGGAAATAGATAATGATTATGCTGCTATTCGCCTGATTACCTCCTGGGCCACCGACGAGGAGCAGGTTGCAAGTTTTATGGAGGCCATATTGAAATCTTAGTGATCCGACCTCTAGGCTTATTAATCACTCCTAAATGAAAGCGTCCAATAGGTATGTTGTACCCATTGGACGCATCCGATAAAATGAAAAAAATTAGTCTTTAGGTTCCAACGCTTTCCAAACAACCGCTGCAACTGCAGCACCCACGAGCGGCGCAACGATAAATAACCATAGCTGAGACAAAGCTTGCCCCCCCCGCTAAAATGGCAGGACCAAATGAACGTGCTGGGTTAACGGATGTACCCGTTACAGGGATAGCAACGAGGTGGATTAATAGCAGTGTAAAACCGATTGCAAGTCCAGCCATTGTACTGTTACCTACTTTAGAGGTTGTCGCTAATATCACAAATAGAAAAAGAAACGTTAACACTGCTTCGATCAGAAAGGCAGAAGCAGTACCATACTCGTTTTGATAACCCTTTCCCCATCCGTTGGAGCCATAGGCCCATTCACCTGCAGTAAAGCCGGCCAGCTGTCCACTCAAAATCTGTTGAAGAACAAATGCTCCCAAAAGTGCGCCAATAAATTGATCAATGATATACACAATTGCATCCTTAGCAGACATTTTACCCGCCAATAATACACCAACCGTAACGGCAGGATTGATATGACAACCTGAGATTCCTCCGATCGCATAAGCAAAAACCACGACCGAAAGGCCGAAGGCAACTGCAATACCCAAAAGGCCAAGGCCAGAAAGTCCAGCTGTGGTATTGGCCCCTGCAATAGCGGCAGCTCCACAACCAAAAAGTACCAAACCAAATGTTCCAATTAGTTCGGCAACAAATTTTGAAGATGTTTTAATTTCCATATGAATCTGTTTATAACTTAGTTAACTCTAATTTAATCATTTTCCGTATTAAATTAAAGCACTAAAAAATTTATTGTAGAACAATATTCACACACTATTAAAATCAGTTCTATAGATACATCTTCAACATCAGTTTATCCATATTTCATCACAGGCTATAAGCGCGTTCCGTTTCGGATGATACCTCCATTCAGGTAATTTTGCTAAGGGCTCAGCATAGACTCGAATGACCTTAACACGGTCGTTTATCACAGCTCGATAGCGAACCTTCTCAACTGTATAATCTTCCTCCTGAGATTCAAGTTTCCTCAGCAGCACATCTTGAAAATCTTCGCCATTTTTGGATACCGAAATGCGGACTTCCTTTGGTGAAAATATCCAATGTCGGACATCCTTTAGAAAATTAAGCTCAATTGTATCGATGTGTTTTTCCTGTTCAAAATCAAACGTAATATCCATCGGCTCCCCATTCCATAGCAACCAGTTGTAGCTATAATCCATGTATCCTGGGACACTATCGGAGAGGGTTTCCAGACCATTGGCAGGGAAGGAAGGATCGAATGGATTTTTCAGTTTTATACTTGCTTGGGAAGCTTTGTTCGTTCTGACTCCAGCATTGAATATTTCGCTCCATTCTTTTGCATAAGCATCAGGTGACGCCCCCCCTTCGGCAAATTCTATTACCCCCAGCCTTTTGGCGTCTTTAATAAATTGAGTGACTTTACGGCTTACATTAGGTCTTACAACCCAATGGTCGCCGTCTTGCTCAAAGATACCATGCTGATGCGGACCATAGAACCGTGCTTGTTGCAAGTAGGTGTAATCCAAGCCTAAACCGACACGTCTAATACGCGATTCTAATAAAGGATTTCCTTCACTTGCAATTTCAGCTTTTTCTAACAATGTACTGTATTGATCCATAGCTTCGGGACTCAAAAAATCCTTTCTATTATCAATTGGATTTCCATAAATCGACAAAGCGGAGGAAGCTCCAGGCAAGTGATTTCTTCGCAGATCGAGATATTTCTTAATAAATGGCGCAGCCTTACCATAATAGCCCTCAATAAATTCATCTGTCAATTGCTCTTCTGAACGACCATCTGTATCCCAGGCAAGGTTAGCCAAAATATAAGCATTTAACTCCGCCATATCACTATAGGTCGCTCCGCCACCTTGTAAGAATACCCCTTCTACCCCTTGTCCTTTCAAATATTGCATGCTTTTCTGCATCGTTACTTGAATGGGGAATGGGGCAAGATAATTGGTAAACTGAGTCAAATAATCCCATACAAACACATGCTTCGCTTTCGATTTCCAAGCGCCCAATTGTCTACGGAAAGTTGCTGCAGAATATTCACTACTGATATCATTTTTCCGAAAAGCATCGATATTACTTAATATAACCGAAACATTATCTGCGACGCGAAAATGCGCTGGAGCATTAGCCGATTCGAGATACGCCAGCGTCGTAAATTTCTTGTCTGGAAATTTTCCGGCCACCCTATTCACAAAGTGGATCAAGGAGCCCTGTGCTCCTCCTTCGCGCTTATCAATGGCTTGGCAAAGATCGCAAGTACAGCTTCCAATGTCGTCATTGGCTGCTATGGACCAATAGATAGCCGTTGGATTTTCAAGCATCCTTTTCTTAAAGTAAGCGACTGTATGAGTAAAAACTTCTTCATTGGAAAGACAGAGCTGAATCGGTTGGCGCTTCCCATCATACAGCGCGTAATATTCCGGATGATCTTTAAAGTAAATCGATGGTGGCAATATTTTACTGAAGGTATGGCCCCAGTCCCCCCATCTATCTTCCAAATTATGTAGGCCATACCAGTCCATGTACTCCTGATCCAATTCCACAGGGAAATAAACTTCTCTAAATTGAAAATTAGGCTTTGAAAAGATTTTTAAATCGGCATCCACATATAACGCAGTACACTTTGGAACATCGGTACTTTCTTTACCTGTATACCACTTTCGCCCACCAATAACATCCCTGACATAACGGTACGCCGCAAATATTACACCTCTACCACTTCCTTTGATGTAAATATTTTTTCCTACAGCTTCAATCGAATAACTGTCTTCAGGGGACGCATTTGTTATTGGGCTTCTTTCCAAAATAATGGCATGTGTATCATCAACTTTGGCTTGTATTGCAAAATCTACACCTGTGCTTTCTTTTGTAAAGGTGTTTATCACCGCAGCAGCTTTTTGTACAACAGGATCATTTGCATCCGCCTGGATGACATAATCCGTTTTCCCATTGTCCACCAATACCATTCTTTCCTTACCCTGAACTATCGTTACCAAAGACAATAGACCTAACATAAACTTCCACATCATATTAAAAATATCTCCTTAATGATAGATTTAGATCATACTGGTTCATAAATCTATTTTCAGCAACTTTGTAATAGCTCCAACCGCCCATGAGTGTAAAACCCCAAGCATCTATGCGATGTTGCCAGCCTGCATTAATTGATCGGGATAAAAAATTGAAACGGTTGTTTAGGAATTGATAACGCGATGGATCATCTGGCGAAGTCCCCACATTACCGATTAGTGTGACATAGGAATCCGGTTTTTCACTGTTATAATAATGTCGGATCGCGAGGGAGTAGGCTTGGTTCCATCGCTGTTCATCACGTAACAAAAATCCCCTTAAATAGACAAAAGTTGGCCCAAAATATCGGCCTGCCGAAGCGACAAGTCCGTAATTATTTGTATTGTCATTTGCACGAACATACCTTCCTCCGAAATCGAAGAGCCACAATCCCGCTTCCCGATATAGGCTATAAGATGCGCGCCATGTTGGAAAAACACTACCATCAGCCCAAGCTATCTGGTGATAGGCATATATATTTTTACTGTAGTTAAGCCAAGCATCCAAACCGACCTGATAACCTTTCTCACCACGTCTATTCCCGTTATTAAACTGTCCGATAAGTGTATTTTTCTCCCCTAATTTTTGGCCATATTCCAGACCTGAAATAAAGAAATGTCCATTTGGCCGATCTTGCGAACTTTGCATATGATTTGCTCCAATATAAAACTTATAAGGCATATTCTCGCGGTAAACTTTGGTCAAATGCTGATATTGTACATTTTCTGGTATCTTCGCTACCAGCTGATTCATATAACCCAATGCCGTTGAATAATCTTTGTTTAGTGCGGCAATGTTTGCTAATTGTTCGGTAACAAAAATCGAACTGTCACCTCTGCTCCATAAAGTTTCGAAATCAGTCTTCGCTTTCCCGTATTCTCTATTCGTCATAAAAGCACTTGATCGCAGGTATAAGAAACGATTGTCTGCAGGATCAGCATGTTGTATACTGTCCGAATAAGCCAATGCTTGAAATACATCTCCCTTTTCGACGAAATTCCGTCCCCTTTTATACCAGATATCGATGCACGCATCACGGTCACGTGTTAACTTCCTATGTTCAAATTCGCTATACAACCTGATGATTTCAGCGTCCATCGGAAACCGTTTACTTGCGGATTGCCAGGTAATCGTTGCTTTTTCAGGCTGATTAGAAGACTCATATAGTGCAGCTAATGAAAGATACGCATCTCTGTAGCTCGGCTCGCTCGAAACCACTGCTTCAAAATAGGGAATCGCCCAGTCGGCTCGCCCCATCTTCTGATAGCTCAATCCCAAGATATACCTAAAATCCGTGTATTTAGGATATTTTGATAATACGGTTTGGCTCAATGCAATGGATTCCCCCACTCTTCCTGCTCGCAGGTAGCCAGCGGCTTTTGGAACCAAGCTGTCAAAGTCGTATGTTTTATTTTGCCAGTTAACCTGCGCATGTACAACTTGCGACAAAAATAGCAAACAAAAAATTAGCGCAGATAGGATTAATTTTTTCATTTTTCTACTTTTTAATGTGATCAGAGGGCAAAGGAGTTAAGGTGCCTTTTCGCGTCATTTCCCCCCAGGCATGCTTTTTCCCAAAAAGTTCTTGGACATAGCCCTTAAGCGAGCTATAAACGATAATGGGATGATAAACAAATGGTTCTATAAATGCGGTGAGGCATAACCTTATATATATTTTCGCCGTTTGTAATATTTATAGACATAATTGTCCAGTAAAATGGAAAAACTTGTCAGAAAGACCGAAAACATATAGACGAAGATCAATAAAAGAATAGCCATTGGCCAATTAATGCCATGTGTTAGGATGAGGTAGATATAAAAGAAAATACCTAAAATCTCCATAATAGGGGCAAAAAATTCGAAAATGGCATTGTATGGAAAAACGATGAGTCCAAACCTTTTGTACTTTGGATTAAAAAAGGCCTTACGATGTGTGCGCATAATTTGCATCAAACCCCGCGCCCAGCGTACACGTTGACGCGTTAACATCTTGAGGCTGTCAGGCCCCTCAGTCCAACAGAGCGTCTGCGGAATATACTTGACCTCGTATTTTTGGTTATTGTCACACATGGTCATACACATTCTGGTTACCATCTCCATATCCTCGCCCAAGGAATTAGAATCATATCCGCCCGCAGCAATGAGAATCTCTTTATCAAACAATCCCAATCCCCCCAGAAACATTGGGAATACAGTTGAGGTAATTCCAGCCCATTTTACCCAACAGGTATGATCGAATGTATTCCATTTCCTGAAAACGGGCCAATATGGGTTTGGGTAATGCAGCTTCCACCAACATACCGGAATCCACATAACTGGAGTTTGACATCCGTAGTGTTGCGCCCACAGCGATTACACGTTCCTTCGAATCCAGTACAGCTTCGATTAATTGAACCAGGGTGTCATTGGCGAGTACACAATCCACATCGGTATTTAAAATATAAGGAAAGGAAGCTACATTAATTCCAGCATTTACCGCATCGGCCTTACTACCCCCGTTTATTTTATCAACGATCGTTAGTCGTTTATGAGAGATGTCCCTGGATTTGTAGATTGCTTTAATCTCCTTACATGGCACCAAATAGTCAACCAAAAAGTCTACCTGGACCAGATCAAACTCTTTAATGAGCTTCTCCAATGTATCATCTTTACTGCCATCATTCACAATAACGACCTCGTATCTGGAGTAAAACAGTGTCATCAGCGAACGTACATTGTTCACGATTGTAACCGATTCATTATATGCTGGTGCGACAATACTTACCCCTGGAGCAATTTCAGACTCCATTAATGTCTGCACACGTCGGGAATTTCTCTTACGAAGATTCTTCCGGATCGATATGGATGACATCCGAAACAACATGACGTATACAATCATACGAAGATTCTTCCGGATCGATATGGATGACATCCGAAACAACATGACGTATACAATCAACAGCAAGAGACAATAAAATCCGAAAACAAATTCTATTGAAAATATAAAATGTTTCATATGCAATACTTTTGTGTTATGGAACCAATACCTAGCAATCTATATATAGTGAACCATAGGGTGACTAACATAACGTATAAGCTTATTGGAGTCTCGTCAAAACTTCCGCGATGTCCCCCTGCTTCTAGTCCCTGTACACAGATGATGTCAATGTCAGATTCTTCCAAAGCGATTGCTTCTGCCACCGAGGTGCATGTACCAATAAGAGTAACATCATTGTCTTTCAATCGTTTTATACTTTCTGTATCCAAATTTCCAAACGTAAAACTCACAACTTTACACCGATGGGTGATGATTACGTCAATCTGTTCCCTGTAATCGGTCAAATGGATACTATCAAGCTCGGGTAAGGTTACTTTCAAGTCGTGCTGCGCGGCTAATTGCTCCACGAAAGTTTTTGTTTCACTATACTGTTTCCTTAAATCGAATGAAACCTTGGGAATATTATTGACAAAAATATTGACCGCGAAAGGCCGCTTTAGATTTTCGGCAGTCAAACGAATAAGTTCGCTGCAACGTTCTGGCGGCAGATCACCCAAAGATAACGAACCGAGCGCTCCAGCACGCGAGGCTGCAATGACCATTTCTGGTGTCGTAACACCAAACATTGGAGCTTGGATAATCGGATATTCAATACCTATTGATCTTGTGAGTTGATTTGACCACTGCATATCGGGACAATTTAATAGTCTTAAAATTTGTATAACGATCGATGTAATGCGTCTAATTTAGCTTATTTTTTGTTAAATGATGTGATAACAATTGGGAAACATCCTACAACGGAAGTTCCAAATAAGCTATTTATACTGTATATTTATGGTATTCTATTACGTAACAAACAATTTTATGAAAATCGCCTTCTTTTCGACTAAACCATACGACAAATTATTCTTTGAACAGGAAAACAGCGCTTACGGATTTCAGTTTAATTTTTTTGAAACGCATTTAGGTCCACATATTGTCAATGCTATTGAAGATGAGAAAGTGGTCTGCGCATTTGTCAATGATAAACTAAACCGACAAGTGATTGAAGTACTTGCTCAAAAAGGTGTCGAACTGATTGCATTACGCTGTGCTGGTTTTAACAATGTTGACCTGGAGGCGGCAAAGGAGTTTGGCATTCAGGTATGTCGGGTCCCGGCTTATTCCCCAGAAGCAGTTGCAGAGCATACAATGGCAATGTTATTGACATTGAATCGTAAAACCCATAAAGCCTATAACCGCGTAAGGGAGCAAAATTTTGCATTGAATGGCCTTTTAGGATTTAATCTTCACCAGAAAAAAATTGGCGTTATTGGAACGGGGAAAATTGGAAAGGCCTTTATCAAAATTGCATTGGGATTTGGGGCAGAAATAATTGCCTATGACTTATATCCCGATCAGCAGCTTACAACACAGGGTGTCAATTACAAATCATTGGATGAGCTCTTTAAAGAATCAGATATCATTTCACTTCATTGTCCCCTAACCTCCGAGAACCACTACCTCATCAATAGCGAGTCATTGGGGAAAATGAAAGACGGCGTTACTATTATTAATACAAGCAGAGGCAATCTGATCAACACCCAAGATGTCATTAAAGCACTCAAAGAACGAAAAATTGGTTTACTGGGTATTGATGTCTATGAACAAGAGGAAAAGTTGTTTTTTAAAGACTTATCGACAACAATTATTGAAGATGAAACAATACAATTATTGATGAGTTATCCGAATGTCTTAGTGACGGCACACCAAGCTTTTTTCACCACAGAAGCATTAACCGAAATTTCGCAAAGAACACTAAGGAGCATCTCAGACCTATCAACCAAAGGAATCACTGACGCCGAGGTCATGCTTTAACAAGACTTCCCATCAAATTTATTTTGAGGTAGCGCTGTTAGCAATGTTGTGGCTAAATGCACCTTTTAAAGAAACAGAATGGATGCAAACTGTTGTATCATCGGTACAATTGTCTCATTAGGCATCAGCAAAAATGAGTAGCGAAAGGGAATATAAACTAAATGCCTATCCCCTTTCGCGTTTGTAATCACACCACCACTCATCAAGTCTTTCAATGACCGGCAGTAAAGTTTTACCTAATTCGCTAAGTTTATACTCCACACGTGGTGGAGATTCAGCATAAATCTGTCTACATAAAATACCATCACGTTCGAGCTCACGGAGTTGAACGGTCAAGGTCGTTTGCGCCAGATCTTCCATTTCCCGCCGTAGTTCTCCAAATCTTTTGGGGCATTGTTTGGCAACAGCCTTAATGAGCAAAACTTTCCATTTTCCGCCAATTATCTTAAAAATTCCGTTGACATCACAACAGGCTCCAAAATTTTCACTTTTTTTTTCCTTCATAATCTCCCCATACTGACCATTAGTTCATAAAAACATACCAAGTACATCATTTATAACTACTTGATTGCAAAAAATATCCAAACTATTTTTAATCGTAAAATTATTAAAAACTTTCTATATGCGCTTTCAAATTAAGGATCTACTTCATATTTTCCTCCTTTCAACGGGTATATTTCTTTTCGTCATCGATCTTTTTATCATTAATGTTTCTCTTCCCACGGTTCAACATGCGCTACATCTACGCAATAGTGATACGCAATGGATCATAATACTTTATATCATTGGTTACACAAGTCTTCTAATCAATGCAGGGAATGCCGGAAATCATTATGGAAAGAAGAAATTATATTTAATTGGCATGGCTGGTTTTACAGTAGCCTCTCTTTTATGTGGCTTAGCCGATAATCTTTACATTTTATTGGCCGGAAGATTGATCCAAGGGATTAGTTCTGGATTGATGGTTCCACAGGGTATCGCATTGATCACCTTACGTTTTGAAAATCCCGAGAAGAGATCAATGGCATTGGGTATTTATGGGAGTATAGCAGGCATCGCTTCTGTCATCGGTCAATTATTGGGCGGAATACTTCCCGACCAGACCTGGATACATGAAAGCTGGCGTCTTATCTTTTTAATTAATGTTCCCATTGGGGTGGTCGCCTGCTTTGCTGTCTATCGTTATACAGCTAACGATCAAGTCTACGTTAAATCCGCTGTTTCTTTTAAACCAATGGTAACATTATTTACGCTTTTAATGGGAATAATTTTTCCATTAATCATGGGGCCTGACTTGAAATGGCCAATATGGTCACTGCTGGTCCTGGGAACAACGCTTGTTTTTGTCCAGCTATTTCTAAAAAAACAGCGTAAATTAGAAAAGATGGGCTATCCTAGCGTACTCAATTTCACCTTATTCAATAATCGGGTTTTCAATTTGGGTCTGCTGGCCGCATTAGCCTACTATATGGTACAGGACGCTTATTTTATCATAAATTCCAATTACCTTCAAAATCAAAAGAATTATACAGCAACAATGACCGGAATTGCCTTTGTTTATCAAGGTATAGGTTATGTATTGGCAAGCGTTATGGTCAGCAAGTTGATCCAGCGTCATGGAAAAATTGTGGTGCTTTATGGATTAGGCATCATGATTTTGGATTGGTTGCACATCTTTTCATTTTTAATAGGATGCTTTTAAATAACTACCAGATACATACCCTGTTCTTTTTTTTACGGCATTGGTTGCGGTAGTGTACTACCTGCATTAATGACTCTTGCCTTAAAAGACCTCAATGAAAAATTAATTTCAGTCGGATCTGCCATCTATCTTATGATACAACAATTATCAATATGCCTGGGAATCACATTTATCGTCGGTGTATTTCTACATCAAAAAGAAAATAAATTTTTCATTTGGCAGCATATTTCATCAGCTTATGGCTACTCGATCCCACTATCGGTCATATTGCTCTTATTTGTCCTAGGTGCAATAGCTTATTTACCTTCACAAAAGATAAAATAGTAGGTAATTTGTATGGGGTTTAGCTGTTTTATCTTATTTTATATAAGGGTTAAGGCCGCTAATTTGCTGCCTTATATTTGTTCACTAAAGCATAATCATAGGGTATGCGCATACTCAAGGGACCAGCTTCCCACAAATCTGAATCAGGGGACAAGTAAAAGTCATAAGCATTACGCAGGAAATTTTACCCATCGGGTGCTTCTTGCCATTTTTTCTGCGTTCTATTATAAAGTAGTATCATGCAACTCACGCAAGTTCCCTTATCTTTCATAGCCAGGTTTTCATAACACTTCCCTATTTTTACACTTAATTTTTGTTGAATAATAAGGTCCGTCAACCGTCCTTTGGTAAGGTGAATTAAAGCAAGCTGTGCATCTTCATCCGTTGGCGAATGTTTTGCGGGGTTCAATCGGTCGAACTGAGCCTGATATATTCGTGCTATTTCGGCCTGCCTCACATCCATTGGTAAGAGATTTGTATCAACGGGATGGAGGTCTTCAACATCGTCCACCTGGGTGGCTCCAACACTTAAGGCGATATTTTGTTTGGATGTGTCAGCATCTGCAGCAGCTGAGCTTTCATTTTTATCGAATAACTGCGTAAGTTCTGAAATATGATGTCCTATTTGATTAAAACCAACAACGTAATTTAAGATAACAAAAGCAAATAGTGCAAGGACAGAAAAAATAAAAAGTGCCTTCCAAATACTGGTCCGGCCATGCTCATTTGTTTCCACTTCCAAAAATGTAGATCTTTTGTGATCTGCTCTGTCAGCATCGTCACGATGTTCAATCCGGTCATAATCGCCTAAAAATAAGTCTTTACCATCAAAAAGATCAATATGATCTTCTTGAAACATTTGCACTATATCCCGGGCAGCTTTATACTTTACATTTGCCGCTGTGGCAACCAGATCAATTGCGGCATTGACATCGCCCTGTTTAATTAATTCACGAATAGTTGCTTTATCAATTTCGATTGTATTTACGAGAATATTTTTAGTCATACCGTTTAATTTCTATGGATTGCTTCGTTATGATTAGCACTGAAACATTTTAGATCAAAAATCAGATTAATAAATGAAAGATCAATGAAAATTTCTTCCCTTATGAAAAATACCTGCAGCATCGTCGCCATCTGTTGTCAGATCTTTTAACAAACCTGACATATCAAAGCATCGTTCTGCTATTACATGAATAACCTCTCCTTCAACTTGAATTTTACCCGCGACCATCAGGAGTTTTGCGCGAAGAATTTCTTTTCGATATTTTTCAAATACAGTACTCCAAACGACAATATTTGCAAAACCGGTATCATCTTCAATGGTGATAAATAAAACACCTTTAGAGGTTCCTGGTCGTTGTCTAACCGTAATCAATCCGCATATTTTCACGAGTATATTATTTTTGATCAGACCTAATTTTGCTGTGGGCACGACATGGAGTAGATCAAGCTTACCGCGCAAGAAACTCACGGGATGTGCTTTAATGGATAGCGAGGTTCTTGCATAGTCGGCCACTACATGTTGGCTTTTCGTGAGCAATGGCAGTTCGATCTGTCCTTCTACTATACTTTCAGAGGGTTGACCTTCAAATAATGCAATCGGACGATCCGCCAATGCTGTAATTTCCCAAAGTGCTTGCCGACGGTCAATACCTAATGATGTAAAGGCATCTGCATCAGCTAACTTCTCCAACGCATTAAGAGATAGTCCAACATCCATCATACCAGTAATGGATGCATAAGCGGACTGCCGACCTTGTGTCAGCACAGCAGCCTCTTCCATTGAAAATCCTTTGATCTGACGTAAGCCTAATCGAAGGTCATGTGGTTTTCCAATTTCTCCTTCTAAGGTATTGTCCCACAAAGAATGATTGATATCAATAGGACGTACTTTTACACCGTGTTTCTGTGCATCAATAACAATTTGTGCTGGCTGATAGAACCCCATGGGCTGACTATTGAGTAAGGATGCTGCAAAAATATCCGGATAGTAATACTTAAGCCATGAGGACACATACACCAGTAATGCAAAAGACGCTGCGTGACTCTCTGGAAAACCGTAACTGCCAAAACCTTCCAATTGCTTAAAAACTCGATTTGCAAACTCTTCCGTATAGTTTTTCTTTACCATACCATCGACCATCTTTTTGTGAAAAGTCGACACCTGCCCTTTGGCTTTGAATGTAGCCATGCTTCGGCGCAATTCGTCGGCCTCTGCAGGAGTAAATCCCGCAGCAACAATGGCAATTTCCATGGCCTGCTCCTGAAAAAGGGGGACGCCCAAGGTTTTTTCAAGAATGGTTTGGATCTCTGTACTTGGATAATCGACATCTTCCTCTTTATTTCGCCGACGCAAATAAGGATGCACCATATCGCCTTGTATTGGTCCAGGCCGTACGATAGCCACCTCAATAACCAGATCATAAAATTCGCGCGGTTTTAATCGCGGCAACATCGACATCTGGGCCCGGCTTTCGATCTGGAATACACCTAAGGTATCCGCATGACAGATCATATCGTAAACCTTTGGATCGTCTTTTGCCCCAATATCAGCCAGGGTAAGCTCTTTTCCATAATGCTTTTTAGCGAGGTCAAAAGCTTTGCGTATACAGGTCAACATCCCCAAAGCAAGTACATCAACCTTTAGAAAACCCAGTGCCTCAAGATCATCTTTATTCCATTCGAGATTTGTCCGATTATCCATGCGGGCATTTATTAAGGGACAAAGCTCATGCAAATTACCTTGCGTAATAACAAAGCCGCCCGTATGCTGCCCCAATTGACGTGGAAAGCCAATATATTGGTGCGTCAATTCGAGAATTTTTCGCAAATGTTGATCTTCGGGATTAAAGCCCTGTTCAACCAAACGTTCCAAATTGATATCATCGTCCCAATGGCTACTCACTACCCCTGCTAAACGCCCTACCGCATCCATGGAAAGCCCCATCGCCTTGCCAACATCACGTATTGCGCCTTTGGAGCGGACCTGTGTGACAGTTGCTACGATAGCAGCACGATTTCGACCATATTTCTCATAAATATACTGGATCACTTCTTCTCGACGCTCATGTTCAAAGTCGACGTCTATGTCCGGCGGTTCATCGCGTGCATCGGACATAAATCGTGCAAATAAAAGCCTGTATTTTGATGGGTCAACAGAAGTAATGCCCAAACAGTAACAGACCGTAGAATTTGCTGCCGATCCACGTCCCTGGCATAAAATTCCTTTTTCCTTTGCAAACCGGACATAATCGTATACAGTTAAAAAATAAGAAGCATAATTTTTGCGTTCGATAAAATCAAGTTCCATTTGAATCGTTTCACGAACTGTTGCTGGAATATCACCATCAAATCGTTTTTTTGCCCCTTCCCAGGTTAAATAAGTTAATTCCTCCTGCGTCGTTCGACCATGGGATGATAATTCATCTGGATAGATGTACTTCAAATCATCTAGGGCAAAACGACAAGCATTGGCTATTTTTACACTCTGTGCTACGGCCTCAGGATACAGCCTAAACAAACGTTCAACTTCAGGTATTGATTTGAGATAACGCTCCGCATTAGGATGTAAATGAAATCCAGCCGTATGTATCGTACATTTTTCACGAATGCAGGTTAAAATATCCTGCAATTCACGCCTTTCAGGGACATGATAATATACATCACCAAGTACCACCCTCGGGATATCCAATTGTTCGCCCAGCTGATTTATCCGAAACAATAATTTAGCATCATCCCCACGATAGAGTTTTTTTATTCCTAGATTAAGATAGCCCTGGAGATGCTGTTGACATTCCTGAACAAACTCAATAAATGAATGTTCAAGCTCAAACCCCAACACCAATTTTTCAGGTGGACAAATAATGAATATAATCCCTTCAGCGTATTGAAATACATCGTTTTTATATAACTCGCATTTTCCTTTTTCGGTCCTTAAATTTCCAAGAGTTAACAATGTTGAGAGTCGGCCATAAGCCTCTTTATCTGTTGGGTAGGCCAATAAACTTGGGCCATCCTGTAAATCTAAACGACAGGCAGGAATAAGTCGTATACCTACTTTCTTAGCCTCGATATGCGCACGAACGATCCCAGCAAGGCTATTACGGTCGGTTACTGCAACAGCATGATACCCTAATTGAGCAGCCCTTTCGATCAGTTCCTCAGGGTGTGAAGCACCTTCGAGAAAACTAAAATTACTTGTTATCTGTAATTCACAATAGCCCATGCTTAAGCAAAAAAACCGTGTATAAACCATTGATCCGTATGCCCGTCATAATGCCCCGAACGATACAGCCAAAAACGCCGGCCTTGCAGATCTTCTACCGCATAGTAATCCCGATGTTCGCCTGGATCAATCCACCATTCACGCTCAATACGTTCGGGGCCATCTGCTTTTCTGATCGTATAGGTGTCTCCCTTATAACGGAACAAGATGGGGGGATAATCGGGTATGGGAGCGGTAACAATAATACGTTCCGGAACCTTCAATAATCGCGTCGGACGTGGTCTTGCCATTTGCCAGTCAACAGTTGCAACCTCATCTAGTGTAGTCGCTATTTTCATGGATCGCTCGGGCCAGTAATGTGCAGACGGAACATAGCGTGAAATCTCACAATTGGCGTCCCTGCTTTTCAAGCGATCTAACAGTTCGGTAACTGCCGGGTTTTTGAGGCCAATTCTATTGTTCCAAAGATTTTCCTGAATAGGATCTGCGATTTCAACTTTAGAAACCTCCAAAGTAAATAATTCAATCCCCAATGCCGGTTCAATATGTGGAATCTTTATGGCAAATAATTGAAGGATATGTTTGACCTGGGCAGTAGCACGATTAGTCTCAATGCTGATTGTCTCTAATTTCCCATCCACGCGGTGGCAATTCAATTCAGCTGCACGTAATCCTTTCCCCTCTCCCGACAAACGTTTACACAACTTGTTTAATAACTCTTCCAGCGCCAGTTCAATACCATGTGCTGTACAGATGGGTTCGAAACAAGGTAATCGCTCTTCATACGGTAAATTAGCTTTTATAGGAAGAACAAATTCATCTTCCAGCCCCATGGCCTGATCCAGTCGAAGTAATAGGCTGTCACCAAATCTTCTACGCAAGACTGAACGCGGCATTTTTGCAAAACTTCCTATTGACTGTAGTCCAAGCGATTGCAACCTTTTCAATTGAACCTCTTCCAATCGTAGTGCTGCAGGGTGCAAGGGAAAAAGTGCCTCTGACTGCGCCTGTTCATTTATAATCGTATTTTCAGAACCAAAATGTGTGATAGCCCATGCGGCCCCAATGGTATCAGCAATGCCCATGCGCACAGTATAACCATGTTGTTTAAATTGAGAAACAATACTTGTTAAGTAAGTTGCCTCTCCACCCCAAAGATGTGCACAACCACTTATATCGAGCATAATTCCATCGGGCTCATCCAATGAAACCCATGGTGTATACCTTATGCACCAATCTGCTATGGAATGGAGTAATTTTTCAGCCAATCCAGCTTGCTCTTTGATGATTTTAAGTGATGGAATAAATGCCCGTGCATCTGCTATAGCCATACCTGCGTGTATCCCCGCTTGCTCTTCAAATGCGTTACACGCACTAACGATTAATTTTCCTTGCACAGCGACAGACAAAACAACAGGAACATCCTGCAAATGTGGCTTACAGACGGTAAGCCAATCTGTTTTTAAGTAACGAAACCAAAGGGACGCAAATCTTTTTTTCATGGCTAGCCTAAATTTTGATAATTATAGGTCCAATCTGTGATCTGCACATCTTTTTTGAGGAATGTTCTAAATCCTTGTGGAGACCAGATAATTTGTCCTTTGGCTGGATTACCATTTCTTACCTTAAGCAGCTCTACTTCCCAACAGGGGTAACCAATACCAGGTAATCCATCATCCGATTGACTAGGTAAAGAAGTAACCTTCCAACGTGCAGCACAACTCGTCGCCAACAAGATCTTGGGGTTATGTTGAAGTATAAATCCTGTCACCCGGCTTTTTTCTACGGCAAGTTGAAGGCGCCTTGACTGAATAAAATCCAGCTGATGTATTTCAGCCAATACGGCTGTTATGCCATGGCATTTCAACGCTTCTTCCATTGCCCATAAAACATCTCTTTCCCGTTTCATGGAGACAAAAACAATCGAGGCCGGATCAACTCCAAATGATTTGATAGCAGCAGGAAATACCGTTTGAATAGAGCCTATCCAAATACAAATCCCATCATTTTGCATCAGTTTTCCAAGCAAAGCACCAATAAATCCACAGGAAGCAGCACTATCCATGCGGTTAAAGCTAACAAATTCATGTATAACACCTTTGGGAAAGATTCCATTTGGAAAAGCTTTTTCCAAAGGCCCCAAATCTATAGCGCATTCATCATTCAAACTTTGAGCTACTCCCTGCCACGACAGTAAGTCTTTTTTAAGTTTACTAATCAAAGCTTGTTTATCATCTAACATCATAGCCCCTCCTATTTAATAGTACATACAAATGTAATACTAAATATTTTAGTATTAAAGACGAAAGCTATATTTTTTAGCAAATAAACACAGTGCTAAAACGGAATCTTTACTATTTCAATTCTTATATATCATTCAAGAATTGTTGGATGACATCTTTTTTTCTGGTCGCAACAGAATCATTTTACCATCAGACATTTCTATTTGGCCATCCTTGAAATATTTTTTAATATAATTGGCATTGATTAAATAAGATTGATGACAACGAATAAATTCAGATTCAGGAAGCATCGTTTCAAAATGTTTAAGGACTTTTGAAACCATCATCGGTTTATTGTCTTTGATATAAAATGTAGTATACCCTTTATCTCCATGACAATAAAGAATATCATTAATATTCACGATCTGGGTATATTCAAATGTACGAAGCGCTATCTTACGAGGTCTACTTGGAGATTTCAGATAGCTTTCGGCCATGCTTAATTGCATGCTATTGAACTTAAATTCCGTATTTTTTTTATAACATTTTTCAATAGCTTCCATAAATTGTTCTGGGACTAATGGCTTTAATAAATACGCAATGGCACCTATATTTAGGGCTTCTATGGCATACTGGTTAAATGCTGTTATAAAGATGGTATTAATATCCAATTTCAGTTCTGAAAGGAAGGATAAACTGGATCCGTCTTTCAATTGAATATCGGCTAAAATAAGATCTGGATTAGATTCAAGCAATTCACGTTCTGCCTGGGCAATAGAGGGACTATAACCTACTATCTGAACATAGGGTATCGCATCTAACAGAGACTTAATATACAGATAGATGTTATGCTCGTCTTCAAGAATATAAACTTTCATAATTTCACGTATTTAATTAAAATATAAAACAAGTGGGATATAAATTTCTACACGATATCCACTTTTATCCTCTTTATAATTGGGTTTTATTTCAATCCTTGCTTTTTGCTTTGGATCAGTAAATAAAAGTTCAAGACGCTCTTTGGTAATCACCTGTGAAAGAGATGTCTTGTGCGCATTCTCTTTTTTATGTGTGCGCATTCCCCAACCATTATCACTGATAACAATATGCAATTGATCTGCTTGCTGATTAAAAAGAATTTGTAACTGTCCGCGATAATTTAAATTTTTGAAAGCATGTTCAATAGCGTTTTCAACAAACGGCTGAATCAACATGGGGGGAATCATGACATCGTCCACATCCAAATTACCGCTCTCAATTTCAAAATCAAATACATCTTGATAGCGCATCTGCTGTAAAAGTATATAATTCTTTAATGATTTAATTTCTTGATCCAAAGAAATATACTCCTCCCTATTTAATTCGAGTATATCACGAATTTGACGGGACAACAGGATGAGGTATTGATTTGCTTTTGCTTTTTGTTCACTACTGATCAAACCTTGCAAATTAGCTATAGCATTATAAATAAAATGCGGATTAAGCTGGTTTTGTCGTGTCTTTTGCTCTAAAATTAATTGTCTGTTTTCGGCAACTATACGCTGATTAATATTTTTCAACAACTTTTGTTTATTCCGATAATAAATGAAGAATGCAATACTAAAGATCAGCGCAAATAAAATAACAAAAATCCAACGCTGTTGGACCATAATCTGATGGTTGAAGGCATTTGTTGTTTTTAAAAGCTGAATAGCCTGGTCCTTTTTTTCAGTTTCATATCGTGTATTGATCTCATTGATACGATCATTTTCAATACTTTTTGTGCTATTTTTATAATCCTGATAGGCTGAATCTAAGGTAAAATAAGCCCGTTCATAATCTCCTTTTAATGCGTGTGCTACTTGTAGATTCTGGTAATAGAATAATTTATTTTGCTTGCCTTTATGTGTTTTGATAAACTGCAATCCAGCATTGAAATAATAGATCGCCGAGTCCACTTGATGATTATTCAAAAAATTTTTTGCCAAATTCGCATACGCATAGGCATTGAGCGCCTTGCTTGAAGATAAATAATTAAAATACTTTTGGGATGCCTCTACTGCTTTTCGACTATTACCTATGCTAAAAAAATACTGCGCCTGTAAATTATACATGCGCATAATAATAGCAGAATCAGCCGTTTTATTTGCATAATATCTGCAGCTATCCAGTGTTAATTTTAATTTCTCAAAATCATGCAATTCAATATACTGTATAAATTTAATCTCCTGATAGGCCTGTGCAACATGTGGGTCGGATCTGTTGGGATGATAATAATACCACGACTCGTTATCTTTGAGTGCCTGGTTATAATCAGCGCGGCGATAATTTGCATTGGCCAATAGATTAAAAAAAAGAAAACTAAACCTACTTTTATTTGCTAATGCATATTCTTTCGCATCGATAATTTGTTCCATGATGCCAATAGTAGTCACATCATTAAAACTAAAATTAGCTCTTATTTTAAAGTAATCCTTCAGAACATGCAAATCGGGAGACATTGTTCTCCCATCAAGGTTTTTCAGCGCAATTTCTATTGAATCAATTTTATCATCCAACAAGTAGTTATACGCCAAAAAAATCCAATTATAGCCAGAAATATTAAAATATCTATCCTTAGCAAACTCCGTTGTCTCCTTTGCTATAATAGATTGATCCCTAAAATCCTGTAGAGCGAGAAATTTTAATAATGTGTCCTGATAGGTTAAATCAAGTGCCTTATCTTCAGTATGCGCATTATTTCTAGACGTCTGACGATCAATTTGATAACAAGAAAGTAACTGTGCCATTAGCACGAGAGATAAAAAACAAAAAGTAAATCTTGTCAAATTTCGTATCATCAGAATATAACTATCTGTTTAAATTTACATGAAGGTCTTATATTTTTCCATTACCTCCTTCATTAACTATAATAAGCTTTCACAAGATATCAACAGCTATAAAAAAATAGGCAAGGCACTACTATCCATATCATGTTATCTATTGTCGAATATCGGAATATTATCAAAAAAACCAATATATACTTTCAAAAGTATTTAACCCCACTGATACTTATGTTAATATTCTTCCTCAGTAAAAACACCGAGTGCAATTATGATCGCAGATAGAGTTAATTTTCTTTTACTTCCTACAAACATACAAATTTGGTCAACAATGAAAACTTACTATTTAATAATCGCAATATATGACTCAATATTTGCATCGATAAAGAGAATTTCGTTTTTTTATCAAAACGTGTAACGAAATAGCCATACCACATACTTATATCATAAAGCATCACGCTAAAACGTAATATGGTAAATAACCTAATCTTTACTTACATAAACTGGACTATAGATAGTGATATCTTTGTTATTCCACTTATTGAACACCCTATTCGCTGGTACGGACTATTTTGGTTATTGGGTATTGTATTATGTTATAAGATATTAGGATCATTATTTAAGAAAGAAGGTCGGCCACCCGAGTTTTTAGATCAACTAACCATTTATATTGTTTTTGGTACTGTCATTGGCGCTAGACTAGGGCATGTATTATTTTACGATCCCGGTTATTACCTCAATAATCCCTTAAAAATATTAGCCATATGGGAAGGTGGGCTGGCAAGCCACGGTGGTGGTATAGGCATACTAATCGCAATCTATTTATTTGCAAAAAAACAGCAACTTCCTTTTCTCTGGCTTGCAGATCGGATTGCTTTGGTCGTCCCTTTAGCTGGTGTTTGCATTCGATTGGGCAACTTAATGAACTCTGAAATGATTGGCACAGCAAGTAGCTTACCTTGGGCCTTTGTGTTTACCCATATCGATACTATCCCCCGGCATCCAACACAGCTTTATGAAGCCTTATTTTGTCTCTTATTATTCGTATTGTTATATCTTTTATGGAAAGAAAACAAGCTTCGACGTAACAATGGAAACTATTTCGCCTTGCTGTTGGTTTTGCTGTTTTCGTTCAGGTTTTTAGATGAGTTTTTGAAAATCAATCAAGAGCATTTTGAAGACTCCTTATTGATCAATATGGGACAGCTGCTTAGTATACCCTTCATTCTTATTGGAGCTGGTCTATTTATTTTCAATCGTTGTCGAGAAAGAATACCGAATATAACGTAATAGCATGCGCGGACTTCCAATAATAGCCCGCTACGTCATGCTCACCAAATACAGAAATGGTTATCATGACTTTTTTAATAAGCCATGTTGAAAAGCATATTTTACTAATTCCGCGGTATTTTTTACCCTTGTTTTATCTATCAAGCTCTGCCGATATCCTTCAACAGTACGCTTACTCAAAAAGATTTTATCTGCAATTTCTAAATTTGTAAAACCGTCAGCGATTAACTCTAATACTTCTAGCTCGCGATCGTTTATTTCCAGATCGAGGATGATATTCGAGCCCGCATCCCTATAAACTTGACCGGAAGAAACTTGTTCAAGCAGGGCAATACTAATTTCTTCGCTCATATAGCGTCCGCCTTCAGCGACATGCTTTAATCCAAAAAGTAATTCATTGTAACCTATATTTTTCAACAGGTAGCTTGAAAGACCATGTTCAAAACCTTCAACAACATAATGAATTTGATTTAGCATAGACAATATCACAACTTTGACCAATGGATATTTTTGACTGATGATTTTTAAAAGCTCCATACCCTCCATATGCTCCATGTTTATATCAGTTAAAACAATATCAGGAGCTAAACCATTCGCCAATATAGACAGCGCTTCTGCACCATCAGATGCCTCGCCTATCACCGTAAATTCACCCTGGGATTCTAAAAGTAGTTTAATACCATTCCGTACGACCATGTGGTCTTCAACCAATAGTATCTTAACCGTATTCATCTTCTATGGCATTTAAATAAAAACTTTCAATTCTATTTTCTTCCAAACTTATACTGCAACGATAATTTATCATATTCGCTATTTGAAATAAAAAAGAAACAGACTGCATAAACAAAATAAAGATACAACTTTCTATCCAGTCTACTGTCGACATGATGAGTTCACATTAAACAGCCCACAGGATCAACTGGCAAATAAAATAGTGGATTTCATCCCGTACGACAACTCCGGTCATTTATGGATAGAGCGAAAACTCATGAGAAAGGAACAATATTTGTATGCTATTAAATCAAGCTATAGCGATATCGCTTTAATCAATACTTAATTTTTGCTATGTTATGATATGTTCAGATCACTTGCGTCCTAAACGTTAAAAAAGCGGCGGTGTTTTGATATAGCAAAGTTGCTATATTTAAATCGCTAAATTTTATTACACCGCCATGGTAAATTTAAACGTTTTTAGTCAGATTTTATCGCTTATCGACCGCGAATTATTCAAGGATTTGGTGGCTAAACATAAGAGTGATAAACATTGCAAAGGGATCAACAGTTGGACGCATCTTGCGAGCATGATATTCTGCCATTTTTCCTCGGCAGATTCAGTTCGGGATATCAGTAATGGCTTGCGCAGTACAACTGGTAATCTGAATCATTTAGGTGTGATTAGAGCTCCTAGTAAGTCTAATATTTCTTATATCAACAAGCATCGCCCCCATGAACTCTTTAAAGATCTATACTTTGCTCTTTTGGACAAGCTCTGGCAAAAGGATACGCATTTTCGCAAAGATCTTACCCAATTGAAGCGAAAGGTTTATCTGATGGATGCCAGCGTGATCCCATTATGTCTATCTCTATTTGACTGGGCTAAATTCAGGAGCACCAAAGGTGCGGTAAAACTTCATACCGTTCTGGATTATGATGGATGCCTACCTGTCTTTATGCAGATTACGGATGGAAAAGTGCATGAGAGCCAGCGTGCGGGTAGCTACAGTTTTCCAAAAGGAAGCGTCGTGGTCGTGGATCGCGGTTACGTGGATTATAGCTGGCTTGGGGATTTGGACAGCACCGGCTGTTACTTCGTTACCAGGAGTAAAACTGGCATGAAGTACAAGGTTATCAAATCATATCAGAGTGAAGCGCTCCTGGAAAAGGGAATCATTAAAGATGAGCTCATTGAGCTTTCTGGCCCTGCCTGCAATAAATACAACGGCAAGCCGCTACGCCTGGTTCACTTTTGGGACAGCACCACGGGCAATGAGTACCATTTTTTGACCAATAATACTGCGTGGAAGGCTTCTGTGGTGGCTAATATATATAAACAGCGCTGGCATATCGAAGTCTTCTTCAAGCATCTAAAGCAGCGCTTAAAAGTATCGACATTCATAGGGACTTCTGAAAATGCAGTGATGATCCAGATCTGGACTTCCCTGATCGGTATATTACTGCTAAAATATCTGCAAAAGAAGGCCAGATATGATTGGAACCTCTCCAATCTGGTGGCATTTATCAGAATGAATATCTTCGTAAAAATTAATATCTGGCAATGGATAGATGATCCCTTTGTAAGGCCTCCGGTCAAAGGGAAAAATGGACAGCTGCACATCTTCCAGGAATGAAAAGTAGGGTCAAAATTCAAATGAGGAAAAAATCTATGTTGGGAACACAGAAACAGCTCCCTAAAATTTATTTAGGACACATGTGTGTTCAGATAAAGATATTTTAGCCGTTCTCACCTCTTCATTGGATGCCTGCGCAATTTATGATAGTGCAGAACTCCATATTTCTTATGCAAGCACTAACATGTTAAAACTTTGGGGTTGTGATCAGCGTATTATTGGGCAGTGTCTTGAAAATTGTCTTCAACGAGAAGATTTAACACCCTATATCCCCCTCCTGAAAAATGTCTGGATAAACGGAAAAACTGCGGTCATTGAAAAGATAAGGATTAAACTCAAAACGGAAAATCAGGCTTCACTAGGTTATACGCACACTTTTGAATATCATCCGCTCATCGATGAAAAAGGTGAAATTTATGGCATATTTAATCAAAATAGACTGATACCTGAAAATGAAGACAAGTACCCACAAACGCAGGAAAAAAATACCATTGAACGAAAATTGCTACAAGATTTATTAACTCAAAAATATCTTATAGCAGGAAAACACTATAAGAGCCCAACGAATAATTACACCTTGTCATCTAAACATACTGAAGATCTCAATGAAAAACTTAAGGGGGCACTCAAGAAAATCATTGAGAGTGAAGAACATTATCATTTTGCTTTACAGTCGGCCGAGATGGGAACATGGACCTTAAATTGTAAAAATTACTTAGTAAATTGGGATGAACGGACTCGGGAACTCTTTGGGTTTGCGAAAGGTGAGTATGTTCCATACAATGAAGTCCTTAAATATATTCATCCAGAAGATAGGAATAGAATCGATCAGGAAGTAAAAAAATCACTGACTTATCAAAACAAAGGTGTTTATGACGTACAGTTTAGAACCATTGGAGCACAAGATCTTCAGTTACGGTGGTTGCACTGTAAAGGAAGAGTATACTTTGACCAAGACCAACAACCCGAATGGTTTGCAGGTACCGCTATAGATATTACCACCCAGCATCAAGAACACGAAAAGCTTGAAACAATTCATCAACTTATCGCCAAAAGAGATCAACAGTTTAGAATGATCGTAGAAGCCGCCGGTATCGGTATATTTTCTATTGACATGGAAACCAAAACAATGGAACTCAATGATCGCTGCCGTGAATTATTTGGCTTCGATCAGCAAGACAACATCAAAGAAGCTGACTTTTTCGACCAAATACTGCCTCAGTACAGAACTATCATCCATGATGTTTTTCTGGAAGTAACACATAAACAATCTCCTTTCGATTGTCAATGTGAAATAAAAGATAAAAAAACAGGTAAGATAAAATGGTTAAGGTCAATAGGTGGAAGTCAATTGGAATCGGATACAACAAGACATATGATCTACGGCGCTATAATAGACAGCACCAATGACAAGGAAGAAGAAAGGAAAAAACTAGACTTTATTAGTATCGCAAGTCACGAACTTAAAACACCGTTTACCTCACTAATTGCCTATATCCAATTACTTCAGGCCAAAGAAGGTACACTGAGCACCGAAAAGCGCATGCAATATCTCCACCAATCGAATGAGCAAGCAACGCGTATGCGCGGTTTAATTGACGGCTTTTTAAATGTTACTCAATTAAATGAGGGTAAGCTAGTGCTTCGCAAAAAGACATTTAACATTTGCTCTTTAATCGATTATATTCAAAATATCTATTCTTTAAAATCGGTAAAGCACTTCATCCATTATACTGGAGCAATAGATTCGAATTTGGAGATTATTGCCGATCGTGATAAAATCGAACAAGTGCTAATCAACTTCATGAACAATGCCATTAAATATTCACCCAGTAATTCAACAATTACCCTGCATGTGGCAATACAATCAGGTTATTTTGAAGTCGAGATCAAAGACCAAGGAAAAGGCATCAATCACAAGGATCAGAAACAAATATTCAACAAATTCTATCGTGTAAATGACGATGCAGATTGTTACGCGTCGGGATTTGGCATTGGGCTGTTTATTTGCAAAGAAATTATTCAAAAACATCAAGGAGAAATTGGTGTCAACAGCCAGATTGGTCAAGGATCAACCTTTTGGTTTAAAATTCCGCTCAGTGCATAAAGCATAACGCGAGGTATTTTAAACAAATATTACCAATAGCAAACAAATATTACCAATAGCAAAAAAAAGCAACAGCTGAAATCAAATAACAACTGTTGCTCTAGCACTTATTCTATAACCTATTTCTTTTTCAAATCCGCTTCGGCAATATCTTCCCATCGATAGTAATGGAATGTTTTATCGTCGCTCATAGTAACAAACAAGCCATGTTTAAAGGTTTCATTTAAATTAAAGGAGGTCGTTTCTGAACCATCACTTTGTGTTGCCATAACCGGTACAGTCTTCAGATATTTGTGTTCGAAAGGATTGCTTTGGGTTCCTTCCCGACTAAAGACTTGAAAACGATTTGCACCTTGGTCCGACACCAAGATATATCCGGTACTATCGGTCAATTTATAAATCGAAATACCTTCATGATCTTCTTTAAAACCTGTTGTAGCAAATAATGCCAACTGTTGGTTTCCCTTTGCTGGATCGGCATAGTATTGTTTTACGCCAATTTGTTCGTCCGAATAGTAAATATATCCAAGCTCATTGTCCACCGCTATCGCCTCGATCTCTTTCTTTCCACTAAATGAACCAAATTTGCGAACTAATGTAGCTTTTACCGTACCAGAACCATTATCCTCCAATAAATATTGACCCAAATAGCCTTCTTTTGGTCCATTTTTCCGTCCAACAATAGCATAGATCTCTCCTTTTGGGGAAGTATATAGGGCAATCCCCATCAGATCCCTAAATTCCGGTTCAGTCTCGCTAACAAACATATCCAGTCCCCCTTGATCGATCGGTTTCATATCGGGTAATGAAAAGACACGCAATTTATGGGTCATACGCTCTGTTGTGACGGCGATATCGACAGGTTTCCCTCCCAATACCAAACCGTAGGCTACATCAACATTGTTTGGTCGTTTTAAATTGGAAACCACTTTTTCTTTGACCGTTTTACCCTGTAAATCGTACACGAATAAAGCTCCATCGGCATCTTTATCCGTTGCTATAATCAAACTCTTGCTCGGATCGCTCTTATTGATCCAAATTGCGGGATCATCCGAATCATAACGTACAGCATCAGTCACAATAACGGGCTTAACTGATTCTATATTATTTGTTTGCGCATTTTCGCATGCCATTTGAAGCAGGGTTGATGCTCCCAAAGTTAGTGTTAGTATTGTTTTTAAATTTGTCATTATATGAAGTAAATTAGAATTTGGAACCGAATGCCCCAACATATGCTGCTGGCTGGGGAGAACTATAGATTAGACCGTTTGACATCACCAGGCCACTCGTAAAATGAGGTTTAAAAGCAAGGGTACCAGCCTTTAATGCAGGTGAATTCCCTTGGAGATGAAAATCCCAGGTGGAGTCAAACAGATAGTTGTCGACTGAGGTTTCCAAAGGATAGGCTATAAATTTAGGATTATTATCTCCTGCCGCTTTACCTCTAATATCATTACTACCGCCTACAATATCATTTTTGCCGACCTGAAACTGATCTACATTCAATTGGCTGTAACCATAGTACCAGTTATTACTTGACACAGAACGGTTATCTTCTGGCTTTTTCGGGTCGCGCTTGACTCCAAACCGCGTATTAGCAAAAAGATTATTGTAAATCTCGGCTCTGACAGATGCTTCTAACCAAATCGAACCTCCTTTGGCTGTCGGTCTGCGCCATCCAGTGTTGAGCATGGTATTATTGTAAACAATAATATAAGCCTGGGGTGTACGGTCTCCTGAATTGGACAGTTTTAATGCATTGGTATTTACACTATACACTAGGTTATAAGCAACATCTGCAAGACATCCGGATTTGAAATTCATCGCTTCTCCACCTGTCACCCCATTGGAAAAGAAACGGTTGTTAGCAAAAATGATTTTTCCTCCTTCAATATACGTGCAGTCTTCGTGAAAATGACTTACCGTACTATTTTGAACCACTAGTTTTCCATTTGGATTAGAAAACCATAGCGCTGGTAAAGCTTCACCAGACACTTTTTTATACAAGCCCATCTTTACAGAAGTTGACGCGTCTGATGTAATTGCACCCCCATACTCTATGATGGTATTGTCCAAAACAAGTTCCTGACAGTTTGGGGCGGCTAAAATTCCTCCCCATAATTTGCCAAATTCATTCGTCTTCGTCTTATACCCATCTTCAACCGTAAACTTGACAGGATTTTCAGCTGTACCAAACGCATATAAATTACCCAAAACAACAATTTCAGGCTTATTGACAGAATCCATCAATACAGTTACGCCTTCCTCAATCGTTAGTGTCTTACCTTCGGGAATAATAATATCCCCCTTAATATGCTGCACACTCCCCTTACTCCACACACCGGAGACCTCGCCGATAGCACTTCCATCGGCATCAGCAGTATCAACATCAATATTTGCTTTTTCACAGGCGCTTAACACCACGATAAAAAATGCTAGAAACGATAAAATACATTTATTTTTCATCTGTATATATTTAATTTTAATGATGAAGCGAATCATACTTGTTCAAAACTTGATCGTTCCAAAAAAGGGAAAGCTTCACCGAAACAAACTGTTGTTATTTCACACCGTACATGTTCAGATTAAAACATGTTGTGTTTTACGCGGGTCTATTATTTACTAAACGAATAACGTAAACCAAGGATATAGTTCTGCCCATACAAATCCTTTCTAATCAATGTATTTCCGCCTTCAATAAGCTTTTCAGCTATCTTCTCATTTTCGGGATTTGTTCCTTTCACATACAATTCCATTGGTGTATTCAAGATATTGTTGGCTTTGGCAAAAATGGCCCAACCTGCTTTAAATTTTTTCTCAATAGAAGCATCTAACTGAACAAATCCCTTTTGCCATAAATCATCGTTCAAAAATTGCGATACTGTATTGATCCGTGAGCCGGTATAAGATCCAGCCAACTGTCCTTCCCAGCCATTATTAGCATCTTTGTAAAGCAATGATAGATTGGCCACATGTGCAGCTTGCCCATATAATGGTCTAGTTTGATCCACGATTATCGCTTCTGGGTCCTGTGTGGTTTCATTGATTCGACGCGACATCTTAGCGGTCGTTATACGTGAATGTGTATAGGTATAATTGGCCTTAACACCAAATTTCTGGATATACTTGATGTAATCAACCTCGACACCAAAGTTGTTGGCATTACCAAAATTACCCGGAGTGTAGTATACATCCTGCTTACGAACCTCATCCGGTTGAAAGGTATATTCAATTGGGTTTTTTGATTTTTTTATAAAACATACCCACAAGAAATTGGGAAGAAGCTTCAGGGAATAATTCATACCTTAAATCGAAATTATCTGCTAAGGCATGTTTTAAATCTGGGTTTCCTTTTTCTAAAAACTCTTCATTAACCACACTTGAGGGTACAATTTCATAAAATCCAGGTCGGTTTAAAGCGCGATAATAGGCTGCATGAAGCTGTTCTTTTTCGTCCAAATGATATTTCATGGTCAAACTTGGCAGCCATTCTGTATAAATTTGTGATCCCTCCGGTCTTTTTTCTCCTGCAGGAAACAATAATTTATAATTCTGATTGCTGTGTTCCATACGGATTCCACCGATCATCTGCCATTTGTCATTCTCATAATTGAACATGCCGTACAATGCTGTGGTCTTCTCACCAGCGTCGTAAGTTAGTGGATTTGCGACAGCTCCAGTAGGATTGGTGACATTCAGATTGAGATCGGTATAGCGCTGAAAATCCACACCGTATTTATACTTTGCCTCTTCTGCAGAAGCTGGTGATAAGTTGTAGTTATTGGTAAAAACTACTACGCTGTTTATCACGATACAGACCTCCGGTCGATAGCTCCAGCTTACTGTTTTCCATTGGAACTTTATAAGCTACATCCCAATAACCTGCATGATCATTATCCGTATTCCGTTCCCAGCGATAGGTTACAGGAGATTTATTGACGAGAGAAGTCCTTTTACGTTCAAAATTTTCTTCTACGCCATCCAAACTGATCATCGTATTTTGTGGCAATTGATTGCGCGCTGAAGAAAGCACACTTGACCAACGGACATTCAGCCGATTATCTAAAAAATGATGATCCCCCTGTAAGGTACCATTGTAGATCTGTTGCTGTGTTTTTCGACTTCTTGTCACATAGGTCAGTTCGGCTTTACCAATACTGGGATCATACTGGCCATTATATATCGTATTCACAGCATCACGTAATTGCATGTTATTTAAATTCACATACATTTGATAGAAGCTAATCCGATGATTCAGATTAAATCGATAGTCGATCTTGTTATGCAAACCTAAGCGTTGTTGCTGTTCATCATATTGACGATCACTCTGCTCAGTAATTACCGCATTGGGATTTAGGCCAACGACAGCCGATTTGTAGAAAATAGAACGACTGCCACGACGTAAATTTTGATAACTCGCACCCAAAATAACGCCCAATTTATCATCCAAATACCGATTGCCTATTGTCAAATTGCCGACAAGGTCTGGAAGGGGCTTTTTATAAGTATAATCTAATGCACCTTTATTAAAATCAGCTGCGGTTGCATTGTAATTCTTCCCATGCTGTTCATATGGCGATTTTGCCGAGGTTCCGCTTATTGAAAAGCTTCCAAAATCCCGATTAAAATAACGTTGGCTATAACCCGTTGCCAAATTTGCTTGAAGCAATAGCTTTGTCGGCGCCGATTTCATAACCATATTGACAACCCCACCCACTGCATCGGCTTCC
>NZ_UAUU01000008.1 GCF_900457465.1 Sphingobacterium multivorum | reverse complement strand
ATAACTCGGGCATCTCCGCCTCAATATCCAAGGCAAAAAGTGCTTTCGCTCGCACAAAATCTACTTTGGTTAATAGGCTGTGATAGGAAAGCAAGAGCGGAATATGTGGCCGGATCTTGTCCGTTAGTTCGACTAAAATACGGATGACCTCACGCCTACGTTCAAACTCTAGGTCCCTAATTTTATTATTTAACTGAAATACTTCTTCAGGCTCTATATAAGCAGTTTGTCCCGTAGCGGACTCATCATGAATCAAACCTTTGAGCTTTCTTTTATTTTCCGCAAGAATAGGAATACAGAGCCTTCCATCCCGTATCGTCAGATTCCCATCCGCTGTCCATCCGCTGTCCTGTGCGCTCTTAAAGATACTATTGATACGTTTTAGGGCCTCCTGTTCTGCCCGTTGAATTTGTTGGGTTATTTCCAACAGTAATCGGGAAGCATTATTTTTAAGCTTTCCACGCTCGTCAATGACCATTTCGATATCGCGAATAATCCCCTTCTCGATCGGTAAATGCTCAAACAATACCTCTAAATTGGGATAGAGACCTTCCCGCTCATTAAAATAACGGATAATAGCGTAAACAGTCTTGAGGGATAGTAATACCCGAAAAAATTCATCCTCGAGTAAGAACGCGCCCTCGACTCGAGCTTTCTCGATAATGGATCTAAGCGGAAAGAAATTTTCAACAGGAAATGCGCCATCATTCATTAGAAGATCCTTAAACTCACTGGTCTGTCTTAGAAATCGGTCGATTTGGTCAAACCGGGTTTGAGGTTGAATTTTTTCAACTAGCTCACGCCCAGACTCACTTAGGCATTTTTGTTTTATTTTATCTTTTATCTCGGAAAATCCGAGTTTATCAATTGCATTTATTGGATATACCATAGAAATTATATTCTTTGATGGTTAAAGTTCCGTCGGCGGCTTAATGTGCCGTGGCGGTGTAAGAATTGGTCTTTTTTCCAATTCACTTGTTGGTAATTGTGGCTCCACATGGTTTTGTATCACAAGAGTATCCTTGACTGAAGTACCAGGTGTTTTCAGTTGGGAAACCGTATCTTTCTGTGGAGAAGGCGATTCAATTGGTAAATTTGAATTACCGACCGACAATTGGTTCATGAGATAGCCGTTCATGCTTATACCAGTCTTTGTTTGAAAGTTCGTATTAAACAAGGAAGAAGCTTCTCTAAAGGTGAATTTCGTCTTATTAGGCAGATAATGGATAAGTGCTGCAACTCGTTCCTGATAAGCCTGTTGTGCACGCATAACGCGATTGGTGCTATCTTGAATACGCATATTCTGGATTGAATCGCGCGTTCGAATTGAATCTTGCTTTTTCCGTTCTATATCGGCGTAAATCTTATTTTCCTTCGTTAAATTATCCTCCACTTTTTTATAAATCGCAGACATCACTTCAGCATCCTTACCATAATAGTCTAAGTTCTTTCGAAAAGAAACCGAATCCAATCCATATTTATCAAAGGTCACTTGATACAAAGGCAACATTACTTTACGTGCGCTGTCAATGGGTAAAATATTGAGATAGGAGTCTGTCAGTTGGATTTCGGTCAATGCATCCACAAACTTACTTTTGGAGATAATATCTTTCCCTCCAGTTCCGATACAAGAACCAAATAAAAAAATCACTGCAAGTAGATTCAGTATTAATCGTAGCATTTTGTAGTTTTGTACAAATTTACAAAAAGCACCGACATTTGGCACTTTTTACATCATCAAAACTATATCGGAAATGAGTATTGCTAGTAATTTAGAAGCGTTAAGATTGGAAACCGAGGCTGTTGGCGTACAACTTGTAGCAGTTTCAAAAACAAAATCCAATTCGGACATTATGGAAGCCTACGAGGCGGGACAGCGTATATTTGGTGAAAATCATGTTCAAGAATTAGTCGAAAAAGCCGCTCTTTTACCTAATGATATTCAGTGGCATATGATTGGTCACCTTCAAACAAATAAGGTCAAATATATCGCACCATTCGTGAGCTTAATTGCGTCAGTTGATTCTTTAAAATTATTAAAGGAAATTAACAAACATGCGCAGAAAGCGAACCGCACAATCGACTGTTTGCTGCAAGTATATATTGCAGAAGAAGAAACAAAATTCGGTTTCGACCATGCTGAACTAATCGAACTTCTTCGCGACGACGAGTTTCTTGAATTAAAAAATATTCGGATCTGTGGCTTAATGGGCATAGCATCCAATACAGATAATGAAAAGGTAATTAAAGCCGAATTTTATGAGTTAAAAATGTTATTCGATGGAATTAAGGTAAGTTTCTACCGGAAGCAAGAGTATTTCAATATCCTATCCATGGGAATGTCTTCAGACTATAGGCTAGCGATTGAAGAAGGTTCGACAATGGTACGGATTGGAAGCACAATATTTGGCAAAAGAGTAATCAAACACTTCAAAAACAATGATTAAAACAACGATACGAGAGGCAATTGAAAGTGATTGCATCCAAATGCTTGAGCTAATTAAAGAATTAGCTATTTTTGAAAAAGCACCGGACGAGGTCACCGTGTCGCTTGAAGAATTTAAAGATGCAGGATTTGGAAAGAATCCCGTTTGGGGTGCATTTGTTGCCGAAGTGGATGGCGAAATTGTCGGAATTTCATTATATTATGTCCGGTATTCAACCTGGAAAGGTAGAAGACTCTATTTGGAAGATTTGATTGTTACCGAAAGAATGCGAGGTTTAGGGATAGGCAAGCTGCTTTTTGATAAAACTTTAGCTTACGGCAAACAGTGTGGATTTCATGGCATGGTGTGGCAGGTCCTCGATTGGAATGAGCCAGCTATAAAGTTTTATGAAAAATATAAAGCAAACTTCGATGCCGAATGGATTAATGTGTCAATCACGTATTAAATAACGAGAATCATCAATTCAATGCGATTTTACTTTTTTTTAATAGTATTATTTATTAGCTGCGTTCTGTCCGCTTGCAGTGACCACAAAAAGGCCGCTATAGCGAAACAGCCCACAGACACACTTTCCTATAGTCAAAAAATCATCGATGAGCATAGCAATTATTTTCTAAAAGAAGATGATCGCTTGGACACAACTTATTTTCGCGCAAAATACCCGATTTTCCAAGAAAATAAAATCAATACCCTCATATCAAGTATCGTTCATCTTGAAGGCGACACAAGCATGGCAGATGCAGCACATCGCTTTATAAATTCATACAACGAATATGTGGAAGACAATAATGGCAAATCTACATCAACCTGGAGTCGGGATCTACAGATTGATGTGATCGTCAATACACCTGTTTTCTTGGGTATAAGAACCAAACAAGAGGAATATACTGGTGGAGCGCATGGGGACCATTTCACGCTGTACTCCAATTTTGATCGTCAATCTAACAGTGCAATTACAATCAATGATGTCATTCAGGAAGAGAACAAAAATAAATTCGTTCAAATCGCCGAGCAATACTTCCGTAAGCAAGAAGGATTAAGTGCTGATGATTCCCTAAATGGAAAGTACTTTTTTGAAGATGGTAAATTTTCTTTGGCCGATAACTTCACTTTTGAAAAAAACGACATCCTGTTTTACTACAACGTATACGAAATCAAATCTTATGCTGAAGGAAATACTGAATTACGTATTCCCTATACAACATTTAAACATCTGATTTCAGAAAAAGGATTACACTATATTAATAGTATCAACTAGCAATCAACTAAACTAATAAATAAATGCAGGTTTTTAAATTTGGGGGTGCATCAGTAAAAGATGCTGAAAGTGTCAGAAATTCGGCGCGGATTATTTCTAAATACAAAGGCGACGCCTTGTTAGTCGTCATATCCGCCATGGGAAAGACAACAAACCTTCTAGAGAAATTGACCAAAGAATATTTTAACAACACGGGGAACCAATTTCAGACACTTGAAGAGGCGAAAGCATTTCACTTTCAAATCCTTCAAGAATTATTCCCTGAAGCTGAACATCCTATATTTGATGAGATTTCCAACTGCTTTGTGGAGATCGAGTGGATTTTAGAGGAAGAACCTCAAGATTCATATGATTATCTTTTCGATCAAATTGTTTCGATGGGTGAATTTATCTCCACCAAGATTGTTGCAGCCTACGTTGCATTCATTGGTGAAAAGGTAAAATGGCTAGATGCACGAGATTATATATTTACGGACAACACCTATCGCGAAGCTGTCGTAGACTGGAACAAAACGGAAGAAAAAATCCGTGCCGAACTGCCAGCCATCCTAGACGAGTATATTGTAATTACGCAGGGATTTTTAGGTTCTACCTCTGAAAATTTCACAACCACTTTAGGCCGTGAAGGTTCCGATTACTCTGCGGCAATTTTTGCTTCTTGTCTAAATGCCGAAAATGTAACTATATGGAAAGACGTTCCAGGTGTACTTAATGCGGATCCGAAGTGGTTTGAGAAAACCGAGTTGATTCCTGAGCTATCTTATACCGATGCTATCGAGCTTACCTATTATGGGGCTACGGTTATTCACCCGAAAACAATCAAGCCGCTTCAGAATAAAAAGATCGCATTAAATGTGCGATCCTTTGTGGACCCTGACTCACCTGGAACAATGATAAAGAGTACAAACCAAACTTTACCTGTGCCTTCCTTCATCTTTAAGGTGAACCAGATTTTTATTTCCATCTCCCCGAGGGATTTCTCATTTATCGTTGAAGACAATCTGAGAGACATCTTCAACCTATTTCATGAACATCGTATTAAAATTAATATGATGCATAATACGGCGATCAACTTTACGGTTTCCGTCGATGATACTGGAAAAAATCTAGTCGACTTAATTAACGAACTGGAGCAAAAATTCAAAGTCAGGTATGAATCTGGGCTAGAACTCATTACAATCCGTTATTATAATCAAGAAACCATTGATCGCGTTTTGGTTGATAAAGAAGTTATTAGCGAACTAAAGGATACCTATACTTGCCAACTTCTCGTTAAGAAAATATAAATGAACACATTAATCCTTCAAGAGGAGGCTCAACAGTTTTTAGAACGAAACAAACTGGAGTCTCCGACTAAAATCGCTTTAAAAAAATCTCCTTTTGAAGGAATATCATCTTCCGAGCTCGCGGCACAACTCGATGGTAGACAACGGGCGAGCGGCAAAATTCCACTATGGGCCGAAACAGCAGGGATTTACTTCCCCACCAAACTCAATCTCGAACAATGTTCTTCCGAGAAAACCGGATTATTTAAAAGTTCACTCATCGAAAAAAAACAGCCATTTAATTGATGCTACCAGTGGCTTCGGTGTTGATAGCTTTTACTTCTCTAAACGGGCAAAGCAAGTAACATCTTGCGAACTCAATCCCGAACTCGCTGCAATCACCCAACATAATGCAAAGATATTGAAAGCAGAAAATCTTCAGATCATTGCGGCAAATGGAGTTGAATATATACTAAACGATCCAAAGAGAAGATTTGATTATATCTATTTGGATCCTTCAAGAAGAGTTCAAAACAAAAAAGTGTTTCTACTTGATGAATGTGAACCTAATTTGGTTGCCTTGCAAGATGAATTTTTCAAACATGCCAACAAAATAATAAGTAAGCTAGCTCCACTATTGGATATTTCTGCAGCAATACACATGCTGCAACATGTTAAGGACGTTTATGTCGTCTCTTTGCAAAATGACTGCAAAGAACTTATCTTTGTTCAGGAGAAAGGATACGAAGCTGAACCTTGCATCCACGCGGTCAGGTTATATCAAGAACAACAGCAGATTATATCTTTCACTTACGAAAATGAACGTGCAATTTCAAATGACTACAGTAGGCCGCTATCCTATTTATACGAACCGGATGTAGCTCTCTCCAAAGCCGGAGCATTTAAGACTATTGCCGAAGTATTCAACGTAAAAAAACTCCATAAAAATACCCATCTCTACACCTCCGATCAAAAGATCGAAAATTTTCCCGGTAAAACATTCATCATCAAAGAGGTGGAATCATTTACAGATTTTAAGAAAAATAAAAGAGCATTGAATTCCGATATCATCGCCAAAAATTTTCCCTTGAAGACCGAAGAGATCAAAAAGAAATTTAAAATCAAAGACGCTGGTGACTCGTTCACATTTTTCACGACAACCGTGAATGATCAATTTAGTGTCATACATACACAACGTATTTTAGAATAGACATTTTCATTACAATTGTCGAATAACTTCTCCGTAATTTTAATGCATGGATAAAATAGCGTTATCAGCATTGGACTTGGCTCCGATCAAAAAAGGAGAGAATACAGCAAGCGCATTGGCTCGCACCGTAAAAATAGCCCAACATGTAGAAAAATTAGATTTTGAAAGGATATGGGTTGCCGAACATCATAATATGGAATATATTGCCAGTTCAGCAACCTCACTCCTCATACAACATATCGCATCAAACACCAGTTTTATACGCGTGGGTTCTGGTGGGATCATGTTACCAAATCACGCTCCTTTAGTCATTGCAGAGCAATTTGGAACATTAGAAACCTTGTTTCCCGGGCGTATTGACCTCGGTTTGGGACGTGCACCGGGCACTGATCAATTGACCGCAATGGCTTTGCGCAGAAACAACTTGAATACAGCCTTTCAGTTTCCACAAGAGGTAAAAGACTTACAGCGCTACTTCAGTGGAGACAACTACGACGCAAAAGTACGTGCGTTTCCAGGAGAAGGATTGGACATCCCACTCTATATCCTCGGGTCAAGTACCGATAGTGCCTATTTAGCTGCTAGCTTAGGTCTTCCATATGCTTTTGCAACGCATTTTGCTCCGGCACAGTTTGCCTCAGCAAGCATGATCTATCATCAAAATTTTGTTCCTTCTAATACCTTAGAAAAACCATATTTCATCTCTTGTGTCAATGTTATCGCTGCCGATAGTACGGAAGAAGCCAATTTCTTAGCAACAAGCTTCTATAATCTATTCGCTGGTATTGTGACAAATACCAGAAGACCACTTTCAGAACCTACTCAAGAGGTAATCTACAAAGGCATTCCCGCGATAGAGCAAGCTGTACAAAGTATGGCTTCCTGTGCATTTATTGGCGATGGCCCTAAAATCCTTCCGGAAATAGAAAAATTCGTAAACGATCACAAAGTGGACGAGATCATGGCGACTTCCTATATCTTTGATGATGAAAAGTGTCTCCATTCATTATCATTGTTGAAAGAAATTCTTACGTAAGAATCCAAACTACTTTATATACGGTGAATTTTATATATTTAAGCAAAATTCACCGCATATGAATGTTTTTTTTTCCTTCAGCCTGATATTGGGTTTGCTCTCCCTGCAGGCATGTTCAAACCAGACAACAAAACAACAGCAAGATCGACCTGATAAAAAAATAGTATCAGACAGTTTAGCGGTATCGACTGTGGATGACACAACATCTTCTATTTACCAAAAAGCAGACCCTGCTAAAGGTCAGATTTTCCTTGTTCGTAGTTACCGTATCTGGGAAAAGGAAGATCCAACGGCTGTCTTAAATAAAGAATGGTATGATCTTTACGAAGAAAGTGGACAATATTACTTGGCAAAGGCGGATTATGTGATTAAAGATGGTTTTGACGAGTGTGCTCAGGTACCGTCTAAGAGTGTCGAATCACGCAGAAATTCATTGTTATTCTTGAAGTTAAGCGGACTTAAGCCTGGTCTTATTGAACATGTCAAAATAAATCAGGCCGAAATCTGGCCAAAAGAATCTGTACAGTATACTTTTAAAAACCAAAAAGTTAACCTCAAAGCAGTGGGTGATATTAGATCGACTGAAGTGCAAACCGACGAAAACGGTCACGAGAAAGTATTTCATGAGGTTGCCAATTATAAACTCAACTATAGCCCAACTAACGGAGATAAAGAAAAGACAATTTTTCAGGTAGATCAATATGACCATGTATTTATGAGGACATTATTTGTTGGAGATATTGACCGGGATGGCGCGCTGGATTTTATTTTTTCCAATCCAAGGAATTATGAGGAAGAGGCGCTATTACTGCTGCTTTCCAATCATGACAATCCATTGATTTTTGATGCAGAAGAACAGTTTGATTGTTAATACAACGTGAAATGGAAAAAATAAACTATTACCTACATCGAATGCAATCCATTCATAGGGCAATGATTTCGGTCTGTATTTTTTTATTGATCTACTTCATCTCTCCCATTAAAACCATTCCCTTGCTCAATTTAATGTTGTGCTGGTTTGGTTTTTGTCTTGCCTACGTTTCTATATCTTGGTATACATTCTACACCACACCTATTTCTACCATTGCGCGCAAAGCACAGCAAGAAGATGGCAGCCGTCTCTTTGTATCCCTTTTTATTATTTTAGTGACCATAGGCTGTTTTATTTCAGTATTAATGATTATCATATCAAGTAAGGATAAACAGCTGAATGATGCCTACATTATCATTATTTGTATGCTGGCCATGTTGGCTTCATGGATATTGGTTCACACCATATACACCTTTCATTATGCGCGATTATACTACGAACATCACGCAAATGGAGCTGGACTGGAGTTTCCAGGAGATGACCATCCAGATTATTTAGATTTTGCTTATTTTTCATTTGTGATGGGCTGTACCTTTCAAGTATCTGATGTGGAAATATCGTCAAAAAAAATAAGAAGAGTAGCATTATTTCATGGCCTCCTCTCCTTTGCTTTAAATACGTTTGTCGTTGCATTGACCATTAACATCATTTCTGGATTGATCAATTGAGATTTTGGCCAAAAAAGCTTATTTTAGCACAAAAATTACACACATGAAGTTGTTTAAGCCTTTAGTCTCGTCCGTTTTATTCGTTATCTTATTTATCTCGTGTAAAAAAAATGAAAATACAGGTGGTGCTGCGGACGCTTCCGGCAGCTTTATCGGTCGTGTTAAATACCAAGGCAATTCCATTGAAGTGGACCGGGATAATCGCCTGATACGGGTGCTTCGTGATGGTACCGATACCTATAAAATTGAGTTTTTCACAGGCATCCCAAATATTACAGGCGTTCGATTTGATAAAACCAATGATAGCACTTGGACTTCTACTGATACAACACTCTTAAAAGACGTGAAGATCGAAGGAAAGTTGCTAAAAATTAATTATCAATCCAATAGCCAATCTTGGGTTGTGGATAATGCAGTACGTAAATAATAATCAATCTAAATTGTCATATTAACTTCATTTTCTGTTTGAAAATTATCTCTTTCTCCCTATATTTAGGTAAGCATAAAGGAAAAGAGAAATGAAAGAAATAAATAAATTAGGTGCAATTGCATCTGTGTTTGCTATTGCCATTGCTTTGAGTGCATTTAGCTTCCAACAGGAAAAACCTAAAGAAGAACCAAAACCGACTAATCTCAAAGTTCTTCCCAAAAATATCTCCCACGATGAATTGATTTCCACTATGAAGGAATTTAATGTCGCATTGGGTGTAAAATGTGGTTTCTGTCATGCACCGTCGAAGGAAGATCCCAAAAAAATGGATTTTGCGAGTGATGATAACCACAAAAAAGAGATTGGACGAGCGATGATTAAGATGACCCAAAAGATAAACAAAAAGTATTTTAATCGAAGCTGGGATAGCTCGCCTGCCAAAGCTATTTCCTGTAAAACCTGTCATGGCGGAAAAGAAGAACCAGAAATGGTCTTAGCAAAAAACTAATCAAACCACATATTCATGTAACACCATAATACGCTGTATTGTGGTGTTTTTTATTTCTATTACATTTTAATGGAAAAAAGTTTTAGAACCAGAAGAATAAGACCATTCATTTTGGAAATGAATAAGGAACCGCGCGAAACTACGCTAAGCTAAGTATAAAAAATAGTCAGTAAATAAAAAAAGCTTCTCGATTGAGAAGCTTTAGTACCCGGAGCCGGAGTCGAACCGGCACGGTTTCCCACTGGTGTTTGAGACCAGCGCGTCTACCAATTCCGCCATCCGGGCATATCCGTTTGGGATGATGCAAAAGTAAGTAAAGTTTTTATTATTCCAAATCACTATACTGATCATTTTTAAAACTCATTGAAAATGAATGAGAAAATTTTAAAAAAACTTTTCATTGCCCTATAGAACGATTGAAAACGACCTTTTTTACGTATTTTTAATCAGAAAACAATCAAATGATCATGGAAAAAGTAAAACTCGGAAACAGTGAAATTGAATTCAAACCTCTTGTTTTCGGTGGAAATGTATTTGGCTGGACCGTCGATGAGAAACAGTCTTTCGCTCTGTTAGATGCTTTTATCGATATGGGATTCAGTCTTATTGATACATCCAACAACTATTCACATTGGGTGCCGGGACACAGTGGGTCAGAATCAGAAACAATCATTGGCAAATGGATCAGCAAAAGAGATATTCGCGATAAAATTCAGATTGCAACAAAAGTCGGCGGACGTCGAATAGACAATAGTAAACCTAATCTTAAAAAAGAGTATATTATTAAATCTGTGGAAGATTCACTCCTGCGATTGAATGTAGACACAATCGATCTTTATCAATCTCATCACGATGATCTGACAACTGGAATCGATGAAACACTGGAGGCTTATCATCACCTGATACAGAAGGGGAAAATAAAATGGATCGGTGCTTCCAACCTAAGTCCAGAACGGATTTCAGAATCCCTTCGTATAGCCGAAGACCACAATTTACCGTATTATATCGCTATTCAGCCCGAATATAACCTTTACGACCGGATGAAATACGAAGAGCAGTATGAACAATTGGCCCTCGATAATCATCTTGGCGTCATCAGCTATTATTCACTTGCCAGTGGTTTCCTGTCGGGTAAATACCGCTCTATTGATGACATCAAAGGTGCCAAGCGTTATGACGCATTAAAAGACAAGTTTAACACCCGCGGTCTGCGCATTTTAGATGTGTTGGCTGAGATAGCACATACACAACAAGCTAGCATGTCAGCTATAGCATTAGCGTGGAGTTTACACAGGCCTTCAGTTACAGCGCCAATAGTGAGTGCAACTAGTATCCAGCAGCTCGAAGAACTTAGCAGAGCTGTAGAAATCAAGCTGACACCGGAAGAGTATTACCTCTTAAACCAAGCAAGCGATTACTAGACCAAAAGCACAAAAAAACAATCTAGTATATTGAAAATAAGAACATTAAAAATATACTAATCAAGTTACCAAATAATATTTGGCCATACCGTATAGAAGAAAGTGAGCTGTTCTAAAATAAAGAAAACAGATGATTTAGATAACAAATATAAACCTCTGTTTTTCAGCTATAAATAATGTCCAACAAAATAATATCCTGTTGGCCATTTTTTGTTAAATATCTCTTTTATCAACCTGAGGCAACTTATCTTATTTTTTCATTCAGGCAGGATAAAATGGAAACAGGCACCATCGCACTGATATCTCCTCCATTAAACCACACGTCTCTAACAATGGATGAAGAAATATGTGCCTTTCCAGATCTACTCATCAAAAAATAGCTTTCAACATCATTATTGAGCAACAAATTATTTTGAGCAACAGCATTTTCAAATTCAAAATCATTGGTATTTCGGAGCCCACGCAATATAAAACGTGCTTTAACTTGCTTACAGAAATCTACTGTAAGACCTTTATATTTATGCACCTCAACCCTACTCACATCGTTAAAAACACGGCTAATTGAATCTACCCGTTCGTCGTGATCTAACATTCCTTTTTTATTGGCGTTATAGCCCACTGCAATAATAATTTTATCAAATAGCGGCATTGCTCTCTCAACAAGATCTTGATGAGCTAATGTAAAGGGGTCAAAAGAGCCCGGAAAAACAGCAATTTTCATATTAGATAGTCTTAGCGTAAAAAGAAAATGATGAATACCCGTATTTTCTAGTTTCTATAAAATTTGGATGATCTTCCATTTGTCTTGTTGACGGATGCTCAACAACAAGGAGCCCATGTTCATGCAGCAATTCCTGTTCAAAAATTAATTTTGGCAATTGTGGCAATTTAGGAATATCATAAGGTGGGTCTGCAAAAATAAAATCATAGGTATTCTTACAGCTGGCAATAAACTTAAATACATCGGCTTTCCTTGCTTTAATTTGCTCCAGTTTCATCTTCCCGGCTGTTTCATTGATATATTGCACACATTTGAAATGAAGATCTATTGCATCTACTGACTCCACATCTCGCGATGCGAGCTCAAAACTAATATTTCCTGTTCCTGCAAAAAGATCCAGACACTTTAAACTATCAAAATCCAGTCGGTTCTGTAAAATATTAAACAGCGCTTCCTTAGCGATATCCGTGGTTGGCCTCACAGGTAAATTGGTTGGTGGGTTCAGCCTTAAACCACCTAAACGACCTCCGATTATTCGCATAGTATAGAATCAAACAATACATTATATGGGGTCAAATTTGACTCGATCTCGCTATCCGCCAATACGACTTTTGTCTTCAAATCCAATATTTCGATATCACCCGCATAAGTAGAGATACGTTTATAATAGGATTCATTTGGAATTTCTCCTGAAAGGAGCACTTTATTGATGGAGTCTCCTAGATTGAATTGTGTTAAAATATTAAGGACATAGTAGCTGATATCATCAAGATTATGAATTTCAAAACTATTATAAAGCTGAAAAACCCCGTTTTTAAACAGATAAAAATCAACTGTATTTTCAGCTACAAAATGAAGCCCCAGCACACTCCCTCTAATAGATACACGCTCCTGGGCACGATCAAGCACAACCGCAAATTCGGGAAGTATAACAGCATCAGGAAACAACCGCTTCCACCTATTTAATAAAAGCCCATCAAACTGGTATACAGCAACTAAATTAAGATTATCTAAAGAATAGCTAAATGTATTTTCAAGATCAGTTGTACCTAAAAACTGTAGGTAATCGCTGATATTTTCGCTCAGAAAAAATTCTTTTGGAATAAACGTAAAAGTTTGATGTGGTATCACAACGCGGACAAATCGAAACGGAAGGCTCATAATCCGTGTGGCATCCAAAATTGGCTCCTCAGACGGATACTCGATCAAAATCGGTGCGATCGACTTTTTATCAACCACCGCCAAGACATCCTTCTGAAAGCCAGCCTTGACCAAAAGATTGTACTCCGGTAAATAATGAATATTAAATTGTTTTGAAATATAATTCATTCGCTGAATTGTAAAAATTAAAACTTCTTAGAGCAAAAATAGCTTTTTCTAGAGGATAAGACAAACCTTTTAAATAACTTTGAGGGTGTTCATCAAAAATCTGTTAATACAGCAATTCCCATGGCAAGCCACCGAACAGCAGTTGGAGGCTTTCGAATTATTGCAAGAATTTCTTCTCGCTTTTGACAAGCAATCCTGCTTTGTACTTAAAGGATACGCTGGTACGGGAAAAACAACATTAATTTCGGCGCTGGTTAAAGTGCTGCCTGCATTACGGAAAAAGGCTGTTCTGCTGGCGCCAACAGGCAGGGCGGCAAAAGTGATCACCTATTATTCTGGTCGCAAAGCACTGACAATACACAAAAAAATATACCGAAAAAAATCTGCTGTATCATTTCAGCTGGATTTCACCTTGGCGGAGAACCTGCACGAAGACACTTTATTTATCATCGATGAAGCTTCAATGATATCCAACGGACCTGTGAATGCATTTTCGGCAAGCCTGTTGGACGACTTGATCCGTTATGTACAATCGGGGAAGAACTGTACCCTATTATTTGTTGGAGATACGGCTCAATTACCTCCTGTAGGACTCCTGGATAGTCCTGCCTTAAACCCAAGCTATCTCGAAAGTGAATTTCATCTTTGCGTTTATCCTTTTGAGCTAACCACGGTTGTCCGCCAATCCAAAGACTCCGGTATATTGTACAATGCAACCAAAATACGCGAAGAGATAACCTCGGCAGAAGAAGATCAAGACGACTCCCCTTTTCCAAAATTCATAACAAAAGGATTTAAAGATCTTTACAGAATGACAGGTGAACGGTTAATCGAAGGTATAAACTATGCATATGACAAATATGGACTCGAAAATACCATGATTATCTGCCGTTCAAATCGATCTGCAAATTTATACAACCAAAATATAAGGAACCGAATTTTGTTCCGGGACGAGGAACTGACGGGCGGAGATTATATTATGGTTGTAAAAAACAACTACTTCTGGTTACAGGAAAACAACATGGGCGATGGATTTATTGCAAATGGCGATATGGCCAAAGTACGAAAAGTAAGTAACATCCACGATCAGCATGGATTTCGATTTGCAGATGTCACACTTGAATTTGTAGACATTGACGAAATAGAACCCATCACCTGCCGCGTTATCTTAGATAGCCTCTATACAGACGGCCCCAATCTGCCCTATGAAAGCCAAAAAGCTCTCTACGAAGAGATTGCCTTGGATTATGCCGATATCATGGATAAGAAGGACAGGCTCGAAGCAATCAAAAAAGACCCTTATTATAATGCGCTTCAGATTAAATTTGCATTTGCAATTACCTGCCATAAAGCACAAGGCGGTCAATGGCCAATCGTGTTTGTTGACCAGGGCTATATAAACGATGATATGTTGGATCTTGAATTTTTAAGATGGTTATACACTGGGGTTACCCGAGCAACAAAGGAACTTTTTCTGGTCAATTTCAATGAAAACTTCTATCCATCATAGGATTATTACACGAATCATTCGCAAAAGAACCTAATAATAGATATTTTTACGTTCAGAACCATTATTATACAATTATCTATATTATTAATGCATAAGTACTACTTAATCCTAGCGGCGAGCTTATTGCCCTATGTTAGCACTGCACAACAGGCGAAGGAAGCCCCTATAAAGTCAAATTATCAGCTGGCTGCAAAATTCTCCCCTGAAAAATTAAAGAAAATGATTTTTTCGACCCAGCATCAAACCAAATTGGATCAATTTTTCCGATCGCTTTTGGTATGATTACGCAAGTCCGCAGGGAAGAAACTGGTACATTGTAAACCCTGCGCTGAAAAAGAAAGAACTTCTTTTCAATAACGACAACCTCGCCGCACAAATTACTAAAATCGTTAAAAATCCTGTAGATGCACAACATTTGGAATTACAGGGCCTTCGATTTACCGAAGATGAGAAAAAAATTGAGGTTTCAGATTCAGAGCACCAAAGATACGGTGAAATCCAAAGATGAAATACAAAAGCTCAAGAATAAGTCCGATACCACCAAAAAGAAACTATTTTATCTGGAATATGACTTAGCAGCACAGTCTGTGGTAGAAATCAGCGACTCGACAAAGGTAAAACCGCCATTGGGTTGGGCGACATTCTCGCCTGACACCAATACAGTCTATTTTGCGAAAGATTACAACTTGTATTGGATGGACAAATCCAACTATCTTAAAGCGGTAAAGGATGAAAAAGACAGCACCATTGTTGAGCACCAGATAACAAAAGACGGGGTGCAATATTATGCTTGGGGCGGTGATGAATATAGCACAACTACGGGTGAGGAAAAAGATAAAGACAACGATACTAAACGCAAGCGGGTATGGATCAGCTGGTCTCCGGATGGACGTTATTTTACCTTGACCAGAAAGGACAACCGTTCTCTAAAGCCCTTATGGGTAATCAATAATGTTGGCTCATCCCGGCCGACACTTGAAACTTATAAATACCAAATGCCAGGCGAAGTCGATTCGACAGAAACTGAACTATATATCTTCGACGCGGCAGCAAAAACTCCACGCCGCATCAATATAGCTGCGTTTAAAAATCAGACCGTCTCTACCTGGACAAAAACCCCGGATAAAAATTCTATAAAGAGGATTATTTTACCAACTATTGGCTGGGCAATAACGAAGAGTTTTACATTTCACGCTCTAGCCGCGACCTGAAACGAATTGATCTCCTAAAGGTCAATATAAATGGTACGGTAAACAATATTATCCAGGAGCGTTCCAATGTATATCTGGATGTTCAAAAACCATTCCTGATCGAAAACAAGAAGCAATTAGTTCATTGGTCGGAAAGAGATGGCTGGGGCCACTACTACCTCTACGACACAAATGGAAAATTGATTAATCAAATTACAAAAGGAGCTTTTCATACGGAGGAAATTACCGGCTTTGACCCTGCTTCCGGAACATTATACTTTACAGCATCGGACGTGAGAAAAACGAAGACCCCTATTATCTACATCAGTACAGTGTAAATACAAATGGTTCCGGAATTAAATTATTAAATCCAGGAAACTTTGACCACCAAGTGGAAGTGAGCGAATCTTCCCGATATTTTGTCAATAATTCCTCCAGAGTAAACACGACTCCTGAATCCGTCTTATACAATAGCAATGGACAGAAAATAATGACACTGGAAAAAGCTGACCTATCCTTGCTATTTGCTGCAGGTTACAAATTTCCAGAACCTTTTAAAGTGAAAGCTGGGGATGGCACCACGGATCTCTATGGGTTATGTACAAACCATTTGACTTTGACAGTACCCGAACTTATCCAATTGTGGAATATGTATACCCTGGGCCTCAAACCGAAGCTGTCAATAAATCCTTTGGAAGAAGCATGGACAGAATCGACAGGCTAGCGCAGTTTGGCTTTATCGTCATCACAGTTGGTAACCGTGGTGGACATCCTTCACGTTCGCAATGGTATCATACCTATGGATATGGCAATCTGCGCGATTATGGTTTGGAAGATAAAAAAGTAGCGGCGGAACAGCTCGCAGATCGTTATAAATACATCGACATTAACCGCGTTGGTATAACTGGTCACTCCGGCGGTGGTTTTATGTCTACAGCGGCGATGCTTGTTTACCCTGACTTCTTTAAAGTTGCGGTGTCTGGCGCCGGAAACCATGAAAATCAGATTTACAACCGCTGGTGGAGTGAGCGTCATCATGGGGTGACAGAAAAAGTATCGGCTAAAGGCGATACAACATTCTCCTACCAAATCAATAAAAATACAGAGCTCGCAAAAAACCTAAAAGGCAGACTACTTATCGCTACAGGAGACATTGACAACAATGTGCACCCGGCAAATTCAATTCGCATGGTAGACGCATTGATCAAGGCTAACAAAAGATTTGATTTCCTGCTATTACCTGGACAAAGACATGGCTTTGGCGATATGACGGAGTATTTCTTCTGGAAAATGGGCGATTACTTTAGCCAATATCTGTTGGGTGATTCCAAGATGAACGAAGTTGACATGACTGAAATGAATCGAGAAAAGCCACAAAAATAACGGTTACATGACCTACAATGAAAAATTAGCATTTTTATCCGTTACCTTGAGATCTTTCGAGGTAACGGATTTTTCTTTGGAGATGCTCCAAGGAATAACCCTGGCTGATCTGCTGAACATCTCCTTAGAGAAGGATAAAAAGGTTGCCTTTCGCGCCGCATGGGTATTTGAAACCATCGTTTTAAAGAATACAGCGTTGCTAAAATCTGTTCTCCCGCAATTCTTGAACAATTTAAAAAAACAAAAAAACTGGAGTTGTCTTAGAAGCTATACTAAAATTCTATTATTTTTAACGTCTAAAAAAAATAAAGAATATATACTTCAAAATGAGATAGAAGAAGAAATTATCGAGCATTCCTTCCAATGGATGATCGAACCTGCATGTCCTGTCGCTGTATTGGTCAACTGCCTGGACATCTTAAATAACCTACGAAAAAAGTACCCTTGGATACATGAGGAGTTACAGGCTCAGATAAACTATTTCAACGAACAAAACCTAGTCCAGCCCTAATGAGCCGGACCAATAAAATTATTCAGCAGAAAAGTTAAAGTATCGTTTCTATTCGCGATTAAAACAATGTATTTCCTTTCGAGTGATTGACACGGCCCAAATGCTTATAAGCAGCTCGGTACATTCGCGCCCCCGCGAGGTCCGCATAATGTATCCTTCTTGAATCAGAAAGGGTTCGTAGACTTCCTCAATCGTACCTTCATCCTCCCCAACTGCTGTGGCTACAGTTTTTAAACCGACAGGTCCACCTTTAAATTTGTCTATAATAGTCGTTAAGATTTTGTTGTCCATCTCGTCTAAACCATTTTCATCCACATTAAGCGCGTGCAAAGCATATTTCGCTATTTCTTTATCGATGCTTCCGTTACCCTTTATCTGTGCAAAATCCCGTGTACGGCGCAGTAAAGCATTGGCTATCCGGGGTGTACCTCTGCTCTTCGTGCAATCTCATAGGCACCTTCATCAGAAATCGGTGTGTTTAAGATATGTGCCGAACGCAACACGATAGTTGTCAGGAGTTTCGCATCATAATATTGTAGGCGCGAATTAATTCCAAAGCGTGCACGCAAGGGGGCTGTCAAAAGTCCTGAGCGTGTTGTTGCCCCGATTAGGGTAAACGGATTAAGGGAGATCTGCACAGACCGTGCATTCGGTCCTGTTTCCAGCATAATGTCGATTTTAAAATCTTCCATTGCCGAATAGAGATATTCTTCTACTAAAGGGCTTAAACGGTGGATCTCATCGATAAACAAGACATCCCCCTTCTTCGAGATTTGTCAATAATCCTGCAAGATCACCCGGTTTATCCAATACAGGTCCCGAAGTAATTTTAATGCCAACACCCATCTCATTAGCAATGATATGGGATAAGGTCGTCTTTCCTAAGCCTGGGGGGCCATGTAGCAAAACGTGATCCAGCGCCTCGCCTCTCAGCCTGGCTGCCTTCACAAAAATATTGAGGTTCTCTAATATTTTAGCCTGACCTGTAAAATCTTCAAAAGCCTGAGGCCGCAATGCCCGTTCAATATCACGATCTGTGTTGCTCAGACGCTCTGGATTTGGATCTAAATTCTCGTTCATTGTAGCGATCTTTTAATTTCTCTTGTACCGCTTTCCGATACTTCCTAATTTCAATTGGATAACTCCAAAAAAAGCTTCCTTAAAGATACTTGTGCTCATCTTTGATGTGCCTTCGGTCCGATCTGTGAATATAATGGGTACTTCGACTACATCAAAGCCATATTTTATGGCGGTGAATTTCATTTCAATCTGGAAAGCATACCCTACAAACTTAATCTTTTCGAGTGGGATTGTCCTCAGGACTTCCCTCGTGAAACAAACAAATCCTGCGGTAGCATCCTGGATATTTATTCCCGTTATAAAAGAACATATACTGAAGCAAAATAGGACATCAACACACGGCTCATCGGCCAATTGACAACATTCACGCCCTTGATATAACGCGAACCTATGCTCATGTCTGCACCATCCGCACAAGCCTGCCGTAAACGAAGTAAATCCTCTGGATTGTGGCTGAAATCTGCATCCATTTCGAAATATAGCGGTAATGTTCGCGGATAGCGCCCATTTAAATCCATGGATATACGCTGTTCCTAAACCCAGCTTCCCGATTCGCTCTTCGATAAACAAACGGCCAGAAAATTCATTAACCTGTAAATTCTTGATGATTGTCGCCGTCCCATCGGGCGAACCATCGTCTACAATTAGAATATCAAATGCGTGTGATAAGGAAAAAACTTTGCGAATGATTTTTTCAATATTTTCCTTTTCATTATATGTTGGAATGATAACTAAACTATCCGTCACTTTTTTATATTTAAGACCAGTAAAGGTAATCATTTACGTTAAATTCTAGTACAGGAATTCGATGAAATCTACAGGATAATCAACAATACTCGCGAGAAAAGGCAGTAAACCCTTCAATCTCAAACCAACACACCAGTATCATAAATACACAGCATCAATAGATTGCACACTATAAAAAAGAGAAGCCCGTTACTTTGGGAGTAACGAGCTTTCATTAACCAATTATAAACTTAAATTATGAGACTGCAAATATGATGAAAATTGCTTTCAATTACAAATTTAATTGCGTTTTTATGCAACATTTTCAATACAATCTCTATTTTATTTTGCTAAATCGTTTATAAAACATGCACACTACCGCAGTCTAACGATCAACCTCTCCCAAAACGATATCAATCGATCCTAGGATCGCAATTAAATCAGCAATCAGCACCCCTTTTCCAAGTTCTGAAATCACGGAAAGGTTATTAAAGCTTGGGCCCCTTGACTTGACCCGCAACGGGATATCTGATTTATCTTTTGTGACAAAATAAAACCCTAATTCTCCTTTCGGATTTTCAGCACGGACATAGTAGTCCTGAGCTTTCAGATTCACTTTGTTCGGGACCAAAGCGCGCGGATCAAATTCGGCCGTACGTTTAAAGTCTTTCTGTAGTCGTTCAAGGCATTGTTCGACAATGCGAACCGATTCCTTGACCTCGTCCACCCTAACTTTATAACGATCCCAGCAATCACCGATTACCCCCATTTCACCTTTTCCCACAGGTATCTCGAAATCAATTTCCGGGTAGACAGAATAACCATCTATGCGTCTCAAATCCCATTTTATTCCCGAAGCACGCAGCATAGGTCCCGATACACCATAATTTATGGCTACATCAGCAGGAAGTACACCTATTTTAGCCGTACGGGAAATAAATATTTGGTTCTGTGTCAATATCTCATCCAGTTCGACCAATTTAGGTTTGAAATACGTGATAAATTCTGTACAGCGCTCTTCAAAGCCAACGGGCAAATCATAAAATAACCCGCCTACCCAGATATAGTTGTACAGCATCCTGGAACCTGAGGCCCATTCCAACATATTCATGATATGTTCACGATCCCGAAAACACCACAAAAATGGCGTTGTGGCACCGATATCAATACCATATGTACCAATAGCAATCAGGTGGGATGCTATTCGGTTGAGTTCACAGACCAAAACCCGAATGTACTCTATTCTTTTAGGTATTTTGCTGTCAAGGCCAAGCATACGTTCAACCCCCATAACGAAAGCATGGCTATTGTTCATCGAAGCCAAATAGTCCAAGCGATCGGTAAAAGGAATTGTTTTTGCATAATTCAACGATTCAGCATGCTTATCGAAACAACGATGCAGATAACCCAAATGTGGAACAACCTCTTTCACAATCTCTCCGTCTGTAATCAGTTGTAACCGAAGCACACCATGTGTCGAAGGGTGCTGAGGTCCCATATTCAACACCATTTCCTGACTTGAGATCTCTGTAAGGTGTTTTTCATAGCGCAGTAATGCCTCTTTATATTTTGGATTCGCCATTTCTATCAATTAATATGAATGCCATGATATTTCTCCGCTTCCTCATAATCCTTCCGTAAAGGATAGCCCTCCCAATCGTCAGGCAGCAAAATCCTTCTAAGGTCCGGATGTCCCTCAAAATAAATCCCCATCAGGTCAAATGCTTCGCGCTCATGCCAGTCTGCCGTGCGCCACACCGAAGTAAGCGAAGGAATCTCCGGTAGTTCATCCAGCGAACGATGACCAGACAACTCAACTTTTAAGACCAAATTGTGTTGATACGGCAAGGAATTTAAATGGTAGACAATGGTAAAATGCGTTTGATAATCCACTGCAGTAAGGTTGCTTAAAAAATCAAAATATAAGCCTTCTGTATCCCGGAGGAATAAACAAACGGCTACAATATCTGCTTTATCTATAAATAGTGCAGGCTGCAGCCCATTGCGATCTTCTTTAAGAATAAGTTGAGTTCCAAATTTGGAAACAAGCATCGATTTAATTTCGTCAAATGTCATATTTATGGAGCTATACGCGTAATCTTCCAGGAATCCGACACCTTTTTATAGACTATGCGATCATGTAGCCGGCTTGCACGCCCCTGCCAAAACTCAAAATAAATCGGTTTCAACAGATAGCCACCCCAATGTGACGGTCTCGGTACAGAATCGCTTCCATTGTATTGGTTTTCGAGTGCTTCCACCCTGTTTTCCAAAAAACTACGGTTGGGGATTTCATGGCTCTGCGGGGATGCTAGTGCACCGATACGGCTTGCTTTTGGGCGCGATTGGAAATATTCATCGGAATCGGCCTCACTTACAAAATCAATAACACCTTCAATTCGGACCTGCCTTTGTAATTCAGGCCAAAAAAACAACATGGCAACATGCGGATTCACTTTCATGTCTTCCCCTTTACGGCTTTCATAATTTGTAAAAAAGACCAGTCCTTCAGCTACAATGTCCTTCAATAAAACAACTCGCGAGGAAGGTAATTGATCGGATGACACCGTTGAAAGCACCATGGCATTAGGCTCGATTACCTCGCTGTGAATAGCCTCATCAAACCATTTTTTAAACTGGTGGACTGGATTACGATCCACATCCGATTCAGATAGGCTACCTAATACGTAATCCTGTCTGATTGCTGCAATATCTTTATGTTGAATGGACATAGAAACCTGTTTTATATCCCACAAACTTACTAAAATCATTGCTTTTTCTCTATAAAGTTAGTAGAAATTGACAAAATCTCAATTTTGGCACAAATCTCGCATAGATTAAATAAAAAAGATTAAATTCAATAAATAATTAAAATTCGCGCTATATGTTTACCGAACTAAACCCACAAAAAGGAAGTCTATTGATTTCCGAGCCATTTATGCTAGACCCTAGATTCCTCAGATCCGTGATATTGTTATGTGAATACAATACAGAGGGTTCCCTCGGATTTGTCCTAAATAATCAAACCAATGTTCGCATAGGCCAATTATTGGAATCTATACCGAATTGCAATTTCCCCATCTACGTCGGTGGTCCTGTGGCTCAGGAAAGTCTTTTTTTTGTACATAGCCGTTTTGATTTACTGCTAAGTGGCGAGGAAGTGGCTCCTGGAATCTATTTTGGAGGCGATGAAGAAAAGCTTATTGAAGCCATACAAACCGATAGCATAAAACCTGACGAATTAAAATTCTTTATCGGATATTCTGGATGGTCTGCCGGTCAGTTGGACGGCGAAATCAAAGAAAATTGCTGGGCTGTACAAAACAAATACCACCATCAGCTCATTTTTGAAGGTAATGGCGAATTGCTATGGAAGGATGCCATCATTGGATTAGGTCCCAAATATGCACATGTCGCCAACTTCCCACAGAGCCCAGGTCTAAATTAGCGAAAGGGACTTACGCTATATGACAGTTTGCTTTACGAGTCCGTAAATCACCGAATGAGCCTATGACAAAATAGGCGGTTTTCTGCCATCATGTCCTGTAGGGACGATTTGGAACACTGATTGTATGTTTTAAACAAATCATAAAATTAAAATAGCGACATACAAATTATGAATCCAGAAAAAGGTAGTATTTCAATTCACACGGAGAATATATTTCCCGTAATCAAAAAGTTCTTATACTCTGATAATGAAATTTTCTTGCGTGAACTGGTATCTAATGCCGTTGATGCTTCTCAAAAAATCAAACGTCTGGCTTCTTTGGGTCAATACCAAGGGGAAACAGGAGAATTGATTGTAGACGTAAAATTTGATGAAGCGGCCAAGACCATCACTATTTCCGATAATGGTATTGGTATGACAGCCGATGAAATAAAAAAATACATCAACCAGATCGCTTTCTCAGGAGCAACAGAGTTCATGGAAAAATTCAAGGAGGCAAATGACGCAAATGAAATCATTGGTCGCTTTGGTTTAGGCTTCTATTCCGCATTTATGGTAGCCGATACCGTAGAAATCCAATCTTTATCCTATCAAGATGGCGCAGAACCGGCTCATTGGACTTGCGATGGTAGTACATCTTACGAAATTTCTACGGGCTCAAGAACCACACGTGGTACCGACGTCATCTTACATATTAATGAAGAATCAACAGAATTTTTAAGCCAGGCACGACTACAGGACATTTTAGATAAGTATGCTAAATTTCTTCCTGTTTCAATCCGTTTTGGCACCAAAACAAATTCTGAACAGGACGGTGAAGACGAAGAAGGAAAACCAAAATACAAATCTGTAGAGGTAGATAATATCATCAATAATACCAATCCAGCCTGGACAAAATCACCGTCTGAATTAAAAGACGAAGATTATCTAGCCTTCTACCGCGAACTCTATCCATATTCAATGGATGAACCTTTGTTTTGGATACACCTCAATGTTGATTACCCATTCAACCTGACAGGTATCCTCTACTTCCCTAAAGTTAAAAATGAACTGGAAATCCAGCGTAATAAAATTAAACTCTATTCTCGACAAGTGTTTATCACCGATGAGGTGAAAGATATTGTTCCTGAATTCTTGATGTTACTTCATGGGGTAATTGATTCACCGGACATTCCGTTAAACGTATCCCGTTCATTTTTACAGGCAGACAGTAACGTAAAAAAAATCAACAGTTATATCACCAAAAAGGTGGCTGACAAATTGAACGAAATATTTAAGACCGACCGTAAGGGATTTGAAGAGAAATGGACGGATATCGGTTTATTTATCAAATACGGTATGCTTAGCGATGAGAAATTTGCTGAAAAAGCAAATGACTTCTGTTTAGTAAAAAACACAGGTAACCAAAGCTTCACCATTAAAGAGTATTACGAAAAGGTCAAAGATATCCAGGTAGATAAAGATGGTAACATTGTCTACTTATATACACATGACGCCGCTCAACAAGATGGCTTTATCCAAACGGCATTAAACAAAGGTTATGATGTTTTGATGCTTGATGGGCCATTGGATACACACTTTGCAGCTTATTTAGAGCAAAAGGGCGGCGATAAGGTACAGCTGAAACGTGTAGATGCTGACGTTATCGATAAGTTGATCCAAAAAGATGAAAAGGTTGAATTGGCCCTTTCAGAAGAAGAATCCAAAAAAAGCGCTGGAGGTTTTCGAAAAAGCAATTTCGCGCCAAGATATGAAAGTTGAAGTTGACGCGTTAAATGAAAGTGACCTGCCTGTATCGGTAACAATTGATGAATTTATGCGTCGAATGAAAGATATGGCCAAGACAGGTGGTGGCATGAATTTTTATGGTTCATTGCCGATAATTATAAGGTAACAGTCAATGGGAACCATCCGCTGATCAAAAGAATTTTATCGTCATCAGACGAAGAAGGTTCAAAACTGGCGAAACAAGCTTTTGATTTAGCACTCTTATCCAGAGGTTTATTGTCAGGAGCAGATCTGACATCTTTTGTGAAGAGAAGTGTAGAAATGATTTAAGGGTATTCCTTCTAATAAAAAAGGCGGTCTCTTTAATAGTAACCGCCTTTTTTATTAAAAATTGGACACAAATGACAAATTTGGAGCAGCCAAATGCATAGCATTATCAAAATGCAACCCTTTAGATGTTTTTTATTAAATTTAATAAACTAATCTTCACCCAGTTGGCTTTAAACGCTGTTTTTTTTTCAGTCAAATATTTGGAGGGAATAGGGTTTAATCGTACTTTTGTATCATCAAAATCACGGTAGGTATAGCTCAGTTGGTTAGAGCACTAGATTGTGGTTCTAGGGGTCGTCGGTTCGAGCCCGATTACTTACCCAAAAAGGCAGATCAAATGATCTGCCTTTTTTAATTTGATAAGTTCTCAGCCAACTAAACAAATTCTCCTTGACCAGCTACCCATCATCCTAACAAGCTTCAAAGGCAACTTCTTCCATTTTACAGTTCAGGCACAGGATCCATAAGTCCTGGATGGCGCGGATCATAAATAGCCACAGCAACTTTAGAGTCCGCACAACCATAATATAAAAACCATTTTTGTTTAAAAAAGACCAATCCTTCGATAAAAACCGTTCCATCTATATATTGCCCACTTTTTTCGAAAGATTCCATGGGGCGTAAAAACGGAACATCCATTCGAGCCAATACGCTTGTCGGATCTCGTGGACTAAACAAAACCTGTCCAGCGGAATAGGTATTTTTATTAAAACGCATATCCCCTTTCTCAGCATGATTCTTACCATTGTATAGCAATACAATTCCTTTATCAGTCAAAACTGCTGGAGGACCGCACTCTGTCAACGAACTATCAAAGTAACCATCCCTCGGCGAAATGAAGGCTTTCAGTGTACCTCTATTATCTGTTACGGGTTCCCAGTCAATCAAATTATCGGATGTGGCGCCATAAACACCATGTTCTCCCCAGTACAACCAATATTTCCCATTGATTTTAGCTATAACATGTTTGTTACCTTTCAATGTAGTCACAATAGAAGCCGATTTATGCGGTTCATTGACTAGAGTGCGCCTATTTCTCGAGTTCTTAAAAATAGGACCGTATTTAGTCCAGTGTTTCAGATCAGTGGATATTGCTACACCAAGCCGCGGTACCTTTCGGTTCCATTGGGTATAAAATAGCACAAAACGCCCATCCTCAGTCTGTGCTATCCGAGGATCTTCTGTCCCGCCAGGCCACTCGTTATCTTGCTGCTCATCAGGCCCCGGATAGAATATAGGCGTTTTCAGTCGTTCAAAATGAATACCGTCAGCACTAGCTGCTTACCCCAATCGGGAGGTCCGGTGGCCAATAGCTTTTCCTGTCCGATCTTCTGCACGATAAATGACATAGATACTATCTCCCCTTACTACTGCAGCAGGATTAAAAGTGTCGTTGTCCTCCCATCGAATTTCTTTCTTCAGCATTGGATCATAAAATACGGAACTCGTATCGGGCTCAATAATTGGATTGACACCTTTGGGCCGTTCAAAGCCTCCTAATACCCATTGTTCTTTTTTAAGCTTTCCAGCAGGCTGCACGCTGCAGCCGCATAAAAAGACGAACAGAATAGAGCCTGCAATTTTTACGATAATATTCATATTTTAATTGATTTCTATGGTTTTACATGTAGTAGCAAACAACAGCCTGTAAAAGTGAAAATTATAAATTGGTTACCACTGAAGAGCGATCGAAACTATTATTGATCATTCACAAATATAATGCTAATAGAAAAAAGTACCGCAAAAACAAGTTCAACAAAATTGAAATGGGACCAAAACTAAAAAACACAAATAAACAATTCAACGATAAATAACTCGAAATATTGCAATATATCGCAATACTACAACGATTATAATGACAAATATTCCAACATATAGCACAAAAACACTACATTTATAGCATGATATCCAAAGAAGAACGTCACGATTTTATATTAGTTAAAATCAAAAAGGAAAGGAAATTAGTAATGACAGAGTTAGCGGCCGAACTTGGTGTCTCTGAGCATACCGTCCGACGTGATCTTAAAGAACTATCTGACGCTGGCTTGCTCCGCGCTATTCGAGGGGGAGCCACTTTACGGTCAAACTTACCATTCGATATATACGACCGAAATAACCTTGATGTTATGGAGAAACAAGCCATAGCAGAAAAATCGATCACACTATTGAAAGATCATCAAGTCGTCTTTTTTGACGGTGGCACAACAACACAGGCAATTGCTGGCAACATTCCAGATAGCCTAAACCTTACTGTGGTCACACATAGTCTCCCGATAGCCAATATACTTGCAAACCTCCCAAACATCAGCTTGATTTTCGCGGGTGGCGCTTTCTGCAAATCATCTCTTACGATGCAGGGACAGCAAACTATTTCTACCTTTGAAGAAATATATGCGGATGTCAGCTTCATAGGTGTATGTAGCCTGGACCCCTATCGTGGACTTACGGCAAGAACTCGCGAAGAAACAGCTATCAAAAGAGTACTATGTAAAAATTCAATGAACATTGTTGCTGCCACAACGAGCAATAAGCTCGATACCCTGGCATCTTTTCTAACATGCCGCGCATCTGATATCAGTTATTTAATTACAGAAAAGGATCCTTCTGATCGCATTTTGCAGCCTTATGTCGAACAAGGTATTACAATTTTATAAGTTTACCATTTATGAACAATCTCAAACAGGAAGCCGCCAAAGCTGCTCTTCAACTTTTAGAACCTGATCAATTCATTGGACTAGGTGTTGGATCAACAATAGCTTATTTCATTGAATTAATTGCCAGTAGGGTCAGTTTTAAATCCAGCCTGAAATTTACATCGCCTTCTTTGGAAACCAAAATACTGCTCCAAGAAAATGGTCTTATTTGTATTGATAACAGTACCATAGCAACGCTGGATTATTATTTTGACAGCTGTGATCAGGTGGACATTCATTTAAATGCGTTCAAAAGTGGCGGCGGCGTACATACAGGTGAAAAGATTATGGCGAATATGGCAAAGCAATTTATTCTCTTGGTCGATGGCGCAAAGATGGTCGATAAACTGACCACAAAATATCCGCTATGTGTTGAAATTATTCCCGACGCCTGGCTATCGGTACTTAAAGAACTAAAATCAAGCTATTCTTCAGCGATATCAAACATTGTATTACGAAAATCTGAACAAAAATCGGGGCCTCTACTATCTGAGAGAGGTAATTTCCTGGCAGACATTTATTTTTCTAAACTGCCTGATATTTTTGATTTGAATAAACAAATCAAACTCATTACAGGCGTTGTAGAACATTCACTTTTTTATCAACTGTGTTCGGTATGTCTTCGAGCAACAGAAGATGGCGTAACACATCACTTTGCAAACCGCATTGTAGAATCGAACACGGACAAAAAAAGCACGCAATAGCATTAAATTTTATATTGAAGTCCAACAAGTAGCAAGACTGCGCTAAAATATTTTAATCAACATGAAACACACTCAAATTAACACAGGAATACTAAGTTTTGGCATGTCAGGACGTGTTTTTCACGCGCCATTTATACATACCAATCCACATTTCAATCTCAGCGCTGTTGTAGAACGGTCGAAAAAAAACGCACATGAATTTTATCCGGCAATAAAAAGCTACGATAATATAACTGAATTACTAGCGGATGAAAGCATCGAACTGGTCATTGTGAACACACCAAACTATACCCATTTCCAATACGCAAAAGACGCCCTAGAGGCAGGAAAACATGTTTTGATAGAAAAACCTGCCGTTGATGATTCTACACAATTCGATACGCTTCTTGCCATCAGCAAAAAACAAGGAAAAGACTTATTTTTCTATCAAAACAGACGATATGACAGTCACTTTTTAGACATTAAAAAAGTGATCGAAAGTGGAGAATTAGGAAAACTGATTGAAGTGCATTTCAGATTTGATCGCTATAAAATGGAATTGGGACAAAAATACTTTAAGGAAGATACGCAGTATATTTCCAATGGTATCACTTATGACCTAGGCCCGCACCTTATTGATCAGGCAATCTCACTTTTTGGAAAACCGGTTAAATTTACCAAGACAACATCCATCAACAGACCCGATTCTAAAGTTGCAGATTATTTTCACTATCATCTTTATTATCCAGCTGGACTGAACGTGTATTTAACAGGCAGTTTACTTGTCGCCTCTCCGCAGCCCGCCTTTGTCTTACATGGTACAAAAGGGAGTTTTATCAAGAATATGACGGATGTGCAAGAACAGCAATTGCTAGATGGTATGCTGCCCGACGATCCATCTTATGGCCTTGAGCCAGCCGGCCTCGAGGGAAAACTTGTTACGATAGACGTATCAAATCAAAAACATCAGTCTTTAGTAACGCCACATACAGGAGATTACAATCAGCTGTTTGAAGCCATTTATGAAAGCTTAAGAAATAATATCGATTACCCTATTAAAGCGGATCAGATTAAATGGCAGATTCAATTGCTTGAAGCTGAAAACACCTAAGTTTTTAAACAATCAAATGGCAGCACGGTTCAAGAAAAATAATAGGTGCTGCCATTTTTAATTTGATTCCCAAAGGCATTCGTTCGGTTCAATATGGATCATCACATGACTAAGATCAGGAATATGCGCAACCAAGTGGTCTTTGAGTTTATGCGCCAGCTCATGCCCTTCTCTTACCGTAATTTCACTATCGACAATAGCGTGCAGATCGACGTGATATTTAGCCCCCGATTTGCGGACAAAACATTTTTCCGTGGCTTTTATCCCATCTACTTTTAATGCTTCTTGCCGGATATTGTCAATGACCTCATCGTATACATTTTCATCCATGATCTCGCCAAGCGCCGGTCTGAAAATATGGTAACAGTTATAAAGTATAAATCCAGCGGCAAATAATGCCGCGTAGTCATCCGCATTTTCATATCCCTTTCCGAGCAACAATGCAATAGATATCCCAATGAAAGCTGCAACTGACGTTATCGCATCGCTTCGATGATGCCAAGCGTCTGCACGAAGTGAAGAACTATTAGTTTCTTTACTTTTCTTCATAACGATCCTATAAGAAATCTCTTTCCACACAATGATACCACCCAGAACAAATAAGGTCCAAGGCTTTGGCAGGTCATGTGGCGTTCCTATATTCTCAATACTTTCATAAGCGATTATGGTTGCAGAAACAATAAGAAAACCAACGACAATAAATGTAATGAGTGGTTCTACCCGACCATGACCATAAGGGTGATTGTCGTCGGCAGGTCGTTGCGCATATTTTAAACCGAGGAGCACTAGAAATGAAGAGAAAATATCTGCCGTTGACTCAATTGCATCCGCTATCAGCGCATAAGAGTTTCCAAAGAAACCAGCTAACCATTTTAATAATGCCAGTGATGCATTACCTACAATACTAAAATAAGTCGTTCTGACTGCAGTCTGCTCTTGAAGTTCGGACATAGCTATAAATTAACTTGACACCGCGAAAATACTGTTTTTCTTTTCAAATTCTATTCTCCAGCTATAGAAAATAGTGATCACAACCTTCGAGCTTTAGCTACCGCTCGCGATATCCTCCAATGCTTTTTTTATCTCAGGGGCCCCATAGTCACGGCTTCCTTCCAGACGCTCCACGATCTTACCCGCTTTATCCAAGATAACCGTTGTTGGTATGGACTGTCCTAAGAATTCTGCAGGAATTTCACCCGCTGCTATGTAAAGTGGTAGATGATACTTGTTTTCGGCCATGAATGCTGAAGACTTTTCCATGTCGCCATCAACATCTACCATGAGAAAAACGATATCTTTATTATCTTTAAGCGATTGCCTAAGCTGGTCAATAGAAGGTAGTTCATGAATACATGGGGGACACCAAGTCGCCCAGAAATTAATAAACACGACCTTACCTTTTAAAGCACTTAATTGAAGAACCTTACCCTCTTTATCCTTAAAAGATAACTCCTGCGTTGTGGTTGCAGTGTCAGCAATAGCTTCAGCAGGTCCCTCGACCTTTTCGGCCTTGGCCTCATTTTTAGTGCCTGTGTTTCCACAGCCAAAAAATAAACTGGTCGATAAAGCCGCAAGACCAAAAAAAATAATTCCTTTATTATACCTAATATTCATCGTCTTCTGTTTCATTAAATTATGCTATTTACAAATATATTACTGTCCACCAATCGCGGAGACCTCGTCTATCCAATCCTTCTGGGAGAAATTTCTCAAAACATTAGCTAATTTAACCTTAATTATTCAAGACCACAAGTATTACACACAACTCCACAACATAAACCATTGATCAATAACAAAATAAGCAACAATAAAATTAAAAAATTAACAAGAACTTTTCCGACATTTAAGAGCGTGAACATATCGTTGACCAAAAGACAATTAATTGAATACACCATGAATCTCCCAGCAAATCATTTCAAAAAATGCGTATCAATATGTTTCCTGTTATTCATCACCATCCAGCTTAATTTCGGACAATCCTCCTCAACTAAATTCAACAGGCTATATCAGCTAATAGCATCAAAAGATTTCTTCACTGCCCGCAACCTGTTTAGGGTAAATAAACCTTTCTTAAACGCCAATGAGCAAGTTTTTATTTTGGCAATACTCGATAACGCCTTTAACAAACCCATCGCTTCAAACAAAAAAATAGCACTATTGAGCGCAGCAACAGAAGAATTACCCGACACACTGCGACTAAAATTACGGCGTGTTCAGGAAGATAATTTTGTCAAACTGAAAGATTACGCGGGGGCAAAACAGACAACCCAGAAAATCCTACTCGACTTCGATCCTTTGCTGTCAACAGATACAAGAGCGGATCTCAGAAACAATCTAAAAATCTGGTCAGCACTAGAACATGTGCGGCCACAGCTTATAGAAATCAACGCCGATACCCGTCTTAAAATGACGAAAGATAAAGCCGGGTTGAAGAATCTAACACTAACAGTCAACGGCGATACGGCAAGTTTTATATTTGATACCGGAGCAAACCTATCGACAGTCACAGAGTCCGTGGCCAAACGTCTTCATATGGATCTTATCCGTGCAGATATTGATGTAGACGCCATTACCGGTGTTTCTATCAAAGCCGATTTGGCCGTTTGTAAACAATTAAAACTTGGTAGCATCAACATTTCAAACGCAATATTCCTGGTTTTCCCAGACAGCGCACTTTGTATCCCGCAAATTGGCTATCAGATCAATGGTATAATAGGCTTCCCTGTTATTGAAGCACTGCAAGAAGTACAGCTTACCCAGGACGATTTTTTCATTGTACCCAAGAGACCTACAGTTTCATGGAAAGCATCGAATCTTGCAATAGATGGGTTATCACCGCTTATTGCCATTGACGGAAAGCACTATACTTTTGATACAGGAGCTGAAAAAACAATCCTTTATGCACCATTTTACGAAACCTACAAATAACATATCGAAAAACAGGATATACCGACCAAGGTCGCCATGGGAGGCGCAGGCGGTCAAGTTGAATATGACGGATTTGTTATACAACATACATTCCATATTAGCGATAAACCGATCGCTCTTAAAAATATAAGCCTATTAAAATCGAAGATTAAGAATGAAACCGTGTATGGAAATATAGGACAAGATATTATTCGCCAATTTTCTATAATGATACTAAATTTTAAAGATATGTTTATCCAATTTAATTAACAGAAAGCTAAGCTCGGTTTAGTCTCATCACAATACCCCATAAAAAACCCCTAAAGGTTGGACAAAACTTTTAGGGTATTTTTATGGGGTTCTATAGATTTATTGAACAATTAGGCGGAGTAGGCCGTGGCATTAAAGCCCTTCTTTTTGATAATTTCAATGATTTCTTCCTCCGAAACGCCTTCAGCTTTTACAGTCAGAATTTTGTCTGCATTTGTGGTGTCAACATTCCATTCACAGATACCGTCCACACTATCCAGATCAGCGCTTACTTTGGACACGCATCCCCCACAAGTAAGGTTTGTTTTAAATTGAAGTTCTTTGCTTTCCATGTTATTTAATTTTAATGTTATTAATCTATTTAATTATCTATACAAATATCCCTTTAATTCGATGGGTTGTATTTACAGTTTTTCTATTTTGTTTTGCAATATTTACCGTTTAAGATGAGGTCTAGGCCTCAACCATAGTTAGCTATTTTTTCCAGCGAAGTCGCAAGCTATTACTGACAACACTTACACTGCTCAATGCCATTGCAGCTCCAGCTATCATCGGGTTTAAAAGGAAACCATTGATTGGATACAGAATACCTGCGGCGAGGGGAATCCCAATTAAATTATAAATAAAAGCCCAGAACAAATTTTGTTTAATCGTCGCGACCGTTTGTTTCGAAAGTCGAATGGCCTGCGGTATCTTCGTCAAATCAGATGAAATAATTGTCATTTTTGCTACATCCATTGCAATATCACTTCCCTTCCCCATTGCAATACTGACATCCGCGGTTGCTAAGGCTGTACTGTCATTAATACCGTCCCCAACCATAGCGACCACCTGCCCTCTTTGCTGCAATTCTTTAACAAAATCAGCTTTGTGCTCTGTCAATACTTCCGCTTTGTAATGCTGAAGACCTGTTTCCGCGGCAATGGCCCTAGCCGTAGCCTCGTTGTCACCAGTCAGCATATATAGCTCAATGCCCATGGCCTGCATCTCCTTGATAGCACGCACAGAAGTTTCCTTAATCCGGTCCGCAATGGCTATTACCGCTAACGCAGTATGACTGTTGGCAAACCAGATCACTGTTTTGGATTGATTTTCCCATTGGGTGCCATGTTCCATCAAATCCGTCGGAATTGTGATCCCATTCTCATCCAACAACCTGCGATTACCTACAGAGTACGTTTCGATTCCATCACTGCCTTTAACACCTTTCCCAGTAATACTTTCAATAAAGGATACTGGAGTAGCTTTTACATCTTTAAAATACCCGACTACAGCTTCTGCCAATGGATGCTCTGACTGTTTCTCCAGGCTCAACAAGATAACTTTCAAACTATCCTCATCATTTTTCCAATACAGGTCAGTGACCACAGGTTTTCCTTCCGTAATGGTGCCGGTTTTATCCAAAACAACTGTATTTACCTTTTTGGCCAGCTCCAGACTTTTCGCATCTTTAATTAAAATACCCTGCTCAGCTCCCTTACCCACTCCAACCATGATTGCTGTGGGAGTTGCTAAACCTAGTGCACAAGGACAAGCGATAACCAAAACCGTTACTGCCGCCAATAAACCCTGTACCAGATGGTTTTCTCCACCTAAAGTAAACCACAGTAGAAAAGTTAAAATAGCAATACCAATGACAATAGGAACAAATACAGCAGCAATTCGATCGACCAGTTTTTGCACAGGAGCCTTGCTTCCTTGTGCATCCTGTACCATTTTAATGATCTGGGCAAGCATTGTTTCCCGGCCAACTTTTGTAGCTTTGAACTGAAAACTGCCCTTCTGATTGATCGTCCCTGCAAATACCTGCTCATTGCCCATTTTTAAAACAGGGACCGGCTCTCCGCTTAACATACTTTCGTCAACATAGGAATTTCCACTGATAACAACCCCATCAACGGCGATCTTCTCCCCTGGTTTCACCAGAATAATATCGCCGGTATTAACGGCTTCTATAGCGACCTGACGCTCTGTTCCATCCGATTGAATGACCATCACCGTCTTAGGCTGCAGGCCCATTAGCTTTTTAATGGCGGATGAGGTGTTACCTTTAGCCTTCTCTTCCAGTAGTTTACCCAATAAAATAAAAGCAATGACGACTGAGGCGGCCTCAAAATACACATGTGCATGCAAGCCACGCTGATGCCAAAATTCAGCAAAGAGCATATTAAACACACTAAAGATGTAGGCTATTCCCGTGCTTAACGCAACAAGCGTATCCATATTTGCCGAACGATGTTTTGCCTGTTTCCACGCGTTGACAAAAAAGTCCTTGCCCAGCCAAAGAACTACTGGCGTGGAAAACAGCCACATAATAGGATTTGCGTACGGCATATCCATAAAGAACATACCTATCACGACCACGGGAAGCGAAAGTATTACTGCCCATCGAGTTTTGATTTTAAGCTTACGGAATTTCTCGGCGTGAATAGCCTCCAACGTTTCCTGCTGAGTAGATTCATCTTCGATTAATAAATCATAGCCACCAGCCTGAACCGCTTTCTGGATTTTTAAATGATCCGTAATATTAGGCAAATACTCCACCGTAAGGTTTCCTGTTGCAAAATTTACAGACGCATTGACAACCCCTTGTTCATATTTCGCCATACTTTCAGCGCTACTGGCGCAGGAGGCACAAGTCATCCCAAGAACTGGAAATGTTTTGGTTAATGTAGAAACACCATAACCAAGATCTTTGATCGTTTTACACTGCTAACGACGGCTTCACTATCCTTCGGTACGATAGCAGCTCTGTGGTTATTCAATTCCACCCGATAGCTCGCTAGGCCTTTAACCTGGGCTAGTCCTTTTCGACAATTGAATGCACAATGTTCGCTTTCAACATCTTCTAAAGGTAGATAAAACCGTATCCTTATAAATATCTGTCGCCATAACTTATTGTTTAATTTTACACAACAAATTTGGCCACAAATAAGATTAAAGTCATTACACAATTAAGGAATTGATTTGTAAAATTTACTCGATAATAAAATACGAAAGGTCAAGCTCAATGGAAAAAATCATATGGAGAACTCTTCTTAGCTTTCAATTTTCTCAACAAAACCATAGATAATATAATCACCCCGTTCTTCGAGTTTAATCTTTTCCATTCCACTCCAGCCGGATGCACTGGTATCTTCATCGATAAAATTTTGAATTCTGTCAAATGCCGACACCGATCTTTGTTTTCCCATCTCCATAGATTTGATATCTCGCAGAGGTCTGCCAGCTTACTTTTTTTCTAAATAACCGTAAACCTTCTCTTTTCAAAAAACCATACATTTCATTAGATAAATTCATATTCTCATTTGTTTTACGCGCCCACACTACTCACCTATTTTTTTGGTAGATGCTTTTTTGGTTTAAGGAATTACCTCAAGCCCTCTCGTTGGTTGATCTATTTAAGCTACATGGCTTTAATGGCTAAAGAAATGGTTTTTTGATGCTAAAATAGATGAATCTAAGATAACGAACCAGATGGAATACTACAATGAAGCTACTGCTGTTTCATCGTATTCAAATGCTATTTCGTCGAATTTTCCAGAAACACACAATAGAACTTCTTTCAATGTCCATGATGATCTGGCAGGCTCTGCAAACAAAGTCTACTACATCGCGAACATAAATAGCAACAGACACTATTTTTTTCGTCGAATAGATTCTTTAGTTCGTCTGATTCATTTTCAATTCTGTCGATATTTTTCGTTGTTCTTTTCCATAGCGAGCACATTTGTTTACAATTTAAACGTATAACTATGGAAAACATTGAAAATTTTTTAGCAGAGGATTTTGTACTGGATGTACAAACTGTCTGCGCGGTAGAACCGATCTCATTTTTTGATTTTGATGATATGGAACTGGTAACTATTAAGACAGTTACATCTTCAAAAGTAATATAAAAGAGGATAACGCTGTGAAGGCGTTCTGGTAGGCGCCTTACAGCAATCGTCTTCATTGCCTAATAAATAAAAAAAGAATCGAGTATATGACTTCACCCAAGCTTAAATGTATTCTCATTGAGGATGAACCACTGGCGACAAAAAAAATAGTTGAATACATTCACATGTTTCCAGATCTTCAATTGATTAAGATGGTTGAAGACATTGAAAATCCAGCATTATTTAGCCATGATCTAAAATCTGCAGACATCCTATTCCTCGATCTCATTGTTAGCGGCGGTAATATTAATACACTAGCCGAATTGATCGCTGATATTCCAATCCTGATCATCACCTCCGCCGTGTCACGTTGGCAATATCCAGAATTTATCAAAAACAGGAAGCATTTTGCGCTGCAAAAACCAATTTCGCCCCAGATGTTTCAGTCTTGTATAAAACAAGTCATGCAATACTAGTCCAACTAATTCATGTCATTATTCCACTTATCCGATTATTTTCTTCTGCGCACGCCGCTACTTCCAGCTGCATCTGCCGTTGATCTTTTAACGATAACTGAGCGACATGAAATAGAAGAGAAACTTCGTCATTTGTTTCAAATTGAGCAATTAAAAGAAGCCTTATTTCTGGCAAGCCCGGCCTTCTCGGCGGAAGTTCAAAAATGGCTTGAATACAAGAAAGAAAGCAGCTCAAAAATGATCGCTTCACTACTCAAATATGCGATTAGGATGAGCACCAGAAGTACGCCTTTCGGTTTATTCGCAGGGGTATCTTTTGGGAACATTGCCGTCTCCGAAAAAAAGGTATCGTTAATCAGGTCAAATGCAAATCAAGCTGTTTTAAAACTGGATACACCATTTGACAAAAATTATTGAACAGATATCAAAAGACAAAAGAATTTACAGTCAACTCTATTATCGTCTCAATCCCACCTTATACTTAGATGGTAAATATTACAAATATTATCAAAAAGTGACAAATGGGAAGAAAGGACAGCATATCCTGAAACGTATAAGGCTTACTCCAGTTTTGGATCGAGTCATCCAATACTTTGAACACAATAAGAGAACCAGCCACTATCAATCATTAATCGATCTGCTGCAAGGTCTTGGAGCATCGATAACGCATGCGGCCCTATTCGTCAATAACTCATCAGCCTTGGAATCATATCCTCTGAATTACAGCCCAATGTCATTGGCCGAGGTTATCTGGACAGCCTGATAACGACGCTTGAAAGAGTGGATAAGGAGGGAAATTATTTAAATCCTTTATTAACGATAAGAAAATGGCTTCATAGTTCTCAATCTGTCATTGAGATCCGAACCGCCATCCTTAAATTATTGCAGCCTTTGGCTCCAGACCTCGATATGACCAATTCGTTACAGGGGGACCTTCTCATAGGATGGACGAAAACAATTTATCAGATACCGCATTAGATCACATAAGAGATCAATTTCAGGATTTACTACCACTTTGCAGCCAGGCTAAGTTAACAGATTTTGATCGGTTTAGAGCTGCGTTCTCTGTTAAATATGAAGATAGAATGGTTCCGCTAACGACAGCTCTAGACCCCGATATTGGGATTGGTTACGGACGTCAAGAAGGTGTTTACAATATAACGGATGAAATACTCGGGGAAGTTAACAACATCACCCCGGCGGGCGAAAAAAAATATGGCGACCACCATTATCAAGATCTGGTCATTGAAAAATTTGTAGAAAGTGTAAAAAATCAATTCACCGAATTCAGCTGACCAGCGAAGATCTAGATCATATCGCTAAACAACGTAAACAAACTGTCAATAGATCCCTTCTTCATGCTATGCCATCGGCAATCTCCTTAGAAGTTCATGTCAGGAAAACTTATTCTTCAATCTGGTTACCATTGGTGGTTCGTCATCAGGAAACTTAATTTCCAGATTTGCACATCTGGATGAAAAATTGAATAACAAGTTGAAGGAATCTGCCGACACAGAGCAACAGCAGTTTCCAAATGCGATACTTGCCGAGATTTGTCATTACCCAGACAATAATGCTGGAAATATCATTTATAGACCTGCGCTGCGAAAAGCATCAATTTGTCTAAGCCCGACAATCGATAAAGAACAAGAGCAAATTGATGTTAATGACTTATACCTGTTCATCAAAGACCAGCGCCTAATCTTGTGGTCCAGGAAATTCAATAAAATGGTTATACCCCGTTTAACTACCGCCCACAATTTTGAACAGGGTATGAATATATATAAGTTTCTCGCAGATTTTCAGTTCCAAAATAATAGGTTGGATCTTTCCTGGAATTGGGGGATTATGAAGGAGCAGCCGAGACTCCCAAGAACAAGCTACAAAAATATTATCTTGTCTAGAGCACAATGGCGAATTCAAAAAATAGCGAAATACCCCAGTACCCCTCAGGCTTTCATAAAAAATATACAAGCGGAGCTAGCAATTCCTGCAATGGTCATCATCAGCAGTGGCGATAATGAATTGTTGATAAATTTAGACAATCCTTTTTGCATAGAAATCGTATTGGATCATATGTGCAAAAGAGAGATCATATTAACCGAATATATCCTGAATGACTATTCATCAGTAGTCTGCGATAAAGATGGACATATTTTTGCCAACGAAATCATTATTCCAATAGAATCACAGCAGGAGACTTTCACAAATGAATCAGCCCCTCAAGAAAGTAACCTAAAAAGATGCTTTCCCTTGGGCAGTGAATGGCTTTACGCCAAGATCTATTGTGGTTTACATGTTGCAGACACCTTGTTAAAGGAAATTTTCCCCCTAATCGTAGCGACACTTAATCAACAAGATGTCCTAAAAAAATGGTTTTTTATACGCTACGACGATCCATCGCCCCCCATTCGATTTAGAGTTGAGCTTTCAGATCCAAGCCAGTATTATTTCGTTATATCCACGCTTAATACCCTATTGGAACAGTTTATTAAAGATGGACAGATATCAACGCTATCCTTTGACACTTATACACGGGAGATTGAACGATATACACCATTTTGTATGGAACTTAGTGAGGAGCTATTCTATCAACAGAGCGAAACGGTACTGAAGGTTATCCAACAAAGTACTTCAATCAATGATCGATGGCGCCTGGCTTTCGAAAATATTGAGTCGCTATTAGAAGCTGCAAAATTTACACTGATCGAGAAAAGAGATTTCTGCCTACAGATGAATACCCTTTATCAGCAAGAATTTGATAATAATAAAAACCTTTGGATTCATCTCAACAATAAGTTTAAAGAGAAAAAGACTGGTTCGACAAACCTTTAGACAACCCTGAAGAATCGAAAAAGAAACTAAATGCACTTCAATACAGCATATTTAACACCTTACGGAGTCATACCGATCAAGATGAATTCAAGTCAGCCCGAACATCGTTACTATCAAGCTACATTCATATGTTCATTAACCGATTGTTCATGTCCGATCAACGCTTACATGAACTTGCTGTTTACCATTTTATGGTTGGCTATTATAAAATGCAAATTGGGAAACAGAAAAAACGTATAACCTATGAACCCGATAAATTATATAAGTCCCATCTTCGCGAAGAGCTGATTACGATATTGTAAACCAATACCGAGTTCTGTCCCATTTTTCAGAATGACTTTACTTGCCTCAACACCCTTGATCTGTTTGATATTGACAATATAGGATCGATGCATACGAGCAAACATATCCCAAGGCAGTTCTGCTTCCATATCTTTCATTGTCGACAGCAAAGTCTGCATACCTTCTAACGTATAAATTTGAATGTAATCCCCCCAGGCTTTTAGATAGAAAATATCTGCAGGATCTATAAAAATAGTTTTGTTCCGATCCTTTATCTTAATCGCTTTTCTTTCACCCTGTGCCCTCTTCGAGAAAACAAGATTGCCTTTTGAACTTTTTCAATTGCCTTGATCAATCGCTCTTCCGTCAGGAGTGGCTTTAAGATATAATCGATTACTTCCAATTCAAACCCATCAACAGCATACTCATAATGCCCAGTTATAAAAACAACAAATGGTGGATGAGCAAGTCCTTTGAGAAAGGTAATTCCATCCATTTCAGGCATATCTATATCTGACAAAATGAGATCTACCTCTTGCTGCCTTAAAACGTCAATTGCTTGCAATGGGTTTTCAAATACACCCAATATTTCGATCAGGCCTAATTTGGAAACTAATTTCTCCAGGCGACCTCTCGCAATAGGCTCATCTTCAATAAGGATAGTTTTAATTCTATTCATAAGTACTTCGCAACCCGCTGCTTTGGTGCTACGGTTCTGTTTCCGAATGTAAATTTACAACAAGATTAACACTAAATACACCCTCATGCGACTTTATTTTCAAATTATGATGATGAGGATAATGAAGTTCCAGTCGCTTTTTTACATTTTCTATCCCTAATCCGCCGATATAATTTTCTGGTTTTGAAAGTTCCCTATATGCATTAGCCACGTGCATATACACCTTGTCATCCTTCACCTTAATGTCTATGGATATCCATCCCGCCGAAGAACTTAGCCGAGGTCCGTGTTTGAATGCATTTTCTACAAACGGAAAAAAGATCAAAGGAACCATCATGCAGCTTTCGTCTTCAGCCGCCAAATTTAGATTGATCTGCACGGTCTCGCTATAGCGTAACTTTTCCAATTCAACATAATCCTTTAGCAATTGAAATTCGCGACTAATTTCTATCCTGGGTTGATTACTTTCATGCAGTAAATACACCATCATACTGCTTAAACGCATCATACTTTCGCCGCCTCTTTCATCATGATCGGATACCAGCACATAGATGCTATAAAGTGTGTTAAGTAAAAAATGTGGATTAATCTGGTATTTTAGAAAAGCAAGTTCCAACTGGACATTGTTCAACTCAAGTGCTGAATTTTTCAATTCGAGTTTCATTTTTGAATTTCGGACAGACATAAACGCCTGTACAATTTTTACGGTCAAAGGCAGGGCCACCAGAAAAATAAAATCCAACAAATAATCGCTAATGGAAGAAAGGCGAAAAGCACCGAAGATTCCTTGACTTAGTATTATTTCAAGATAGCTTGACAGGCGAACATCTGGTGTTAGATATTTCAATGTTAATAGGGCTGCAAAATAACTTAGAAACGACCACCAGGCATAAATAAACAATAACCACAATATACACAACACAAACTTTCCAGGAATAAACCAGCGCGGAATGATGACATACGCTGTTACATAAAATATGGTCAACAAAGAAAATACGTCCTTTACAAACAAAATCCAGGAATTATCAATATCTATCCGCTGATAGGAAATGAATTGCATTCCCAAAACCAAAAACCAAAAACACAAATGAAGAATAATACGTTTTCCCGTATTGTAATTTTGGAAAAACCTGTTCATAGATAGCATACTTTTCGATAATATCAGTCTAATATAATGATATCCTTTAGTCTGTGGTAGTCTGACTTGCTATGCGAGAACGCAAAAAGACATTTCTGCGACAAAAAACAACAACCTATAACGCTAACAATCTGAATATATCTCAATTAAGATCTGAACAAACCAAAAAATAGAATTACGTAGAAAAGAATAAAATTGTAACAAATATATTGCTTTAAATTTTCAACCATAAATTGTCCATAAAATGAACGATTGATGGGGTTGGCAAAAAATTTATTGCGATCTTCCGTATATTTAATTTTATAGAACCCACATAAACAACAATTAGATGTCAACTACTTTTATGCAGCTTTGGTTATATAATAACTGGGCCAATACAGCACTCCTGGATAAATTGAAAAGTGAAGGCGAAAATGTACCTCATTCTTGCATACGGCTCTTTAGCCATATTGTCAATGCTCAGATTATTTGGTTAAGTCGATTAACTGGTGAAAAACCACCTGTTGGTGTTTGGGATGAGCACAGTATCATCGATTGCCAAAGGTATCACGATTTAGCTTCTGAAGGATTTAGGCAGCAAATTCGGCGCAGAAATGATACGGAGGATGAAATTGTCAATTATACAAACACACAGCATCAGGCTTTTCATAACAAGGCCAACGACATTCTGTTACACGTCTTTAATCATGGCACCTATCACAGGGCGCAAATAGCAAGCGAAATGCGAAAAAATGGCATTGAACCTGTCAACACAGATTATATCACTTTTGTTCGCACATAACAGTACTGTCATCAGACGCCGCCGTGGTCTGATGACAAACGAAGTAGTTGCAGTTGGCGGACTAGACGTTCTATAATATCGGAGAAGACCTTAAATTTGAAACAAAATGAGTTACAAACATATCTTTAAAGCGTCCTTGGCTTGGAATCATCCTGAACAGCCTAGTGTTGTAGGTTCAAAAATTTATACAAAAAGCCATCACATCGCGATCGAGGGGAAAGCTGACCTGCAAGTTTCCGCAGCAAAAGCATTCAAGGGTGACCCTGCATTGTACAATCCGGAAGATTTGCTGCTGAGCAGCCTGATTTCTTGCCACATGATGTCCTATTTATACGTCTGCTCGAAAAATAGCATCGAGATTTTATCCTATAAGGACAATGCTATCGCTACCCTGGAAACGGATGGAGATGGAAGTGGTCGTTTTACAGAAGTTATATTACACCCCGAGGTTCTCATCACAGATGAATCCCAGATAGAACTTGCTTTATCCTTACATACCCAAGCAAATAAACTGTGTTTTATTGCGAATTCATGTAATTTCACGGTGCTGCACCATCCCAAATGTCAAGCGATTTAACCAGAAATGGGCACGCTATCGAAAGAAAAAAGCTCCCTCTTTTCGATTTGTTAACGCTATCGAAAATGCGACACTCACCACAAATTAGTAATTAAATAACAAACAAGTTTTTAAGGATTTCATTACTTTTAAATCATGATGGAAAATTCCAAGAAAAAAGCAGCAATCGGATTCATATTTATTACACTACTAATCGATATTACGGGTTGGGGAATCATTATTCCTGTCGTCCCTAAACTTATCGAGGAATTGATTCATAGCGATGTCAGTGAAGCGGCAAAATATGGCGGTTGGCTCGGCTTTGCCTATGCTTTCACGCAATTCATCTGTTCTCCCGTCGTTGGTAACCTCAGCGATAAATATGGCAGAAGGCCAATTATATTGATCTCACTTTTTGGCTTTGCGGTAGACTACATCTTTCTTGCCCTCGCACCAACTATAGGTTGGCTATTCTTAGGACGCGTTATCGCCGGATTGACAGGTGCTAGTTTTACAACGGCAAGTGCTTATATCGCCGATATATCTACGGATGAAGATCGGGCAAAGAACTTTGGCTTGATAGGCGCTGCATTTGGTCTAGGCTTTATCATCGGCCCAGTTATTGGCGGTCTGCTCGGTCACTATGGTGCCAGGGTTCCCTTTTATGCGGCCGCAGGACTGTGTATGCTAAACTTTCTATATGGCTATTTTATCTTACCTGAGAGCTTAGATAAAGAAAAACGTAGAGCTTTTGAATGGAAACGCGCAAATCCAATTGGATCCTTTAAGTTTCTTGGAAAACATCCAGAAATATCCGGATTAATCGTTGCCTTAATTTTAATATATATCGCAGGCCACGCAGTTCAAAGTAACTGGAACTTCTTCACCATGTATAAATTCGACTGGACAGAAAGAATGGTGGGTATCTCATTAGGTGTTATTGGATTATTGATTGGATTGGTTCAGGGCGTTTTAATTCGATGGACAACGCCCAAACTTGGTGAACAAAAAAGCATTTTCTATGGATTGACCCTGTATGCTATTGGACTACTGTTATTCTCGTTTGCAAGCGAAGGATGGATGATGTTCGTCTTCCTTATCCCCTATTGCTTGGGTGGTATTTGTGGACCAGCTCTTCAGTCTGTTATTACAAAAAATGTTCCTTCAAACGAACAGGGTGAACTTCAAGGTGCACTAACAAGCTTAATGAGTGCAACATCGATTATTGGTCCACCAATGATGACAAACCTATTTTATTATTTCACCCATGACAAAGCACCATTTAAATTTTCTGGCGCGCCGTTTTTCTTAGCATTTATCCTGATGACGATTAGTGTGATCATTGTCTATAATGCTTCTCGCAAAAAGAGAAATCAGCAAATAAATCTTTAAACCTGATTGATCAGTCTGCACTATTTTCATCTATCTTCCTCTAAAACTCAACTGGCCTATGCATTTAAGAACAGCATAGGCCAGTTGAGTTTTAGAGCTTTGACTTTAAACGGCTCAATGTCTCCTGTGAAATATTCAGATAGGAAGCAACTATTCTATTGGATAGCCTTCTGACAACCATTGGATTTTCATCCAACAATAAACGATATTTTTCAAGGGCATCTTGCATTAAAAATGACATCAGACGCTTTGTATTTGTTACATAGGCAATTTCCAAATAGAGACGGTAGAACTTCTCCCACTGTGGAATAAGGTCCAACAAATGATAAAAATCCTTATGACTTATATAGTAGATTTCAGTAGGTTCCAAAGCCTGAATGAATTCTTCGGACTCTTCTCCTGTAATAAAACTGACTAATGCGGTTGCAAACTGATTCTCAAAGGCAAAGTAGCGTGTTGCTTCTTGTCCAGACTCATTAATAAAAAAAATACGTAAACACCCCTTGGTCACGAAAAATGAGCGTTGGCTTATTTCACCATTGGCCAACAAAAACTCATTTTTCTTTAGCTTTAAAGGCTTAAAATATGAGCGTATTAGATGTAATTCATCTTCTGTTACCGTAATTTTACTCGTGATATAGGATATCAATAGCTCATCCATTTTAATTGCTGTTCTAAATTAATTTCCAGCAAAACTAATAAAATTGGATTAACAGTAACTAATTCAAGAACTAGATCGGCTCATTTAAATTCATAAGTTCACTTTCTGCATGCCCCACTCTCCAGTATGCGCAGGCATATAGGTCTTGTGAAGTTCTCCCTTTTTCCTCCCGAAAGTAATGACGTAATTCTTTCACAATGGCATACTCCGCAGCAATAAAGATATAACTCGTTTGATCATCCGCCCTAAAGTCGGCTTTTTTAACATATTCAGCGAGATTACTCCCTTGTTCTGGTGTCTGATTATAACACCATTGTATGAGTGCACTGCAGGCTGAGGACAATACAAGCTCGTCTTCTTTTGCCGGAATCTCAATAATTACTTTTGCTCTAGCCGTCGCTGGAAGCTCTTCTAATATTGCAGCAATAACCGGTAAAGCTGTTGTGTCTCCAACCAGCAGGTAACAGTCTACCTGGGGAACCAATTTTCTTTTGCTCTCCTTCATGCCAATTTCCAATTGATCGCCCTTTTCCGCCTTGATTGCCCATGCAGATGCAGGACCGCTATCACCATGAACAACAAAATCGATATGCAATTCTCTGTTAGAAAGATCTATTTTACGATTGGTGTAAGTTCTGACGACTACTTCTTGCGCATTGTGCTGTAACGGAACGAAAAGCTTGTTATTTGAACCCGAACTGACTTCGGCCAATAACCCGAGCTGCTCATCGGTTAAATCAAATATTACCCTGATAAGATGTGGTGTAAGGTACTCTTTTCGGCCAACGCGGAATAACGATCTTATTTTTTTAGTGTTTGTCTGATTCATATACTGTTTTTCGATGATTACTATTTAGCTTTCTATAGGTAACAATATCCTCAATAGATAATACGGTAAGATTATGTTTCAGTCCGAATGCTGAGACCTCATTCAAACGCGCCATTGTCCCATCCTCATTCATCAATTCACATAAGACAGCCATCGGTTCTAAACCCGCCATAAGCATCAAATCGATACTGCCTTCTGTATGACCATCGCGACCCAATACTCCGTTCGCGTGCGCCCGCAAGGGAAAGATATGACCTGGGCGAACAAGGTCCCCCGGTTTGGCATCCTGCGCACAGGCCGCTCTTATTGTGGCAATTCGATCGGAAGCCGAGAGCCCCGTAGTTGCCCCTATCTTTGCATCGATAGATACTGTAAATGGCGTTTGGTAAGGACTTGAATTAGCTGACACCATATAAGGTAAGTCTAATTCATTCGCTTTCTCATGGGTGAGACAAAGACAGACAACACCACTACAATACCGGATCATTTGTACCATATCCGGTATGCTCATGTTTTGGGCAGAGAAAATAAGATCCCCCTCATTCTCTCGATCTTCATTATCGATAAGAAGAACCCCTTTACCGGCCTGTAAATCCTTTAATGCCTTTCTACTCTTGCTATGGGATCATCCCCAAACATTGTTAACAAATTTTTCATATCATTCTATATTATCCTGCCTCTTTCCGAATAACTGAGGCTGGCTTATTTGATGACAAAGATCTATCCATGAAAAACAATAAACATTGACTTAAGTCAAAAACAGCAAACACCTACAATTTCATTTCTTGATAAATATTTGCTGTCCATAAATCAAGTTCAAATTCCTTTTTCCTAACATCTTCCAAGGGATAAATCCCCTTTTGATAGCTTCTCACAAGTTCTTTTCGCTGCACTTGAATCATAGATAGTTCGATGTCAAAATAGCATGCTCGCCACTCATCCCTACAGATAATGTCTTTGATAGATCTCTTCATGTCGTTAGGTTCTTCCCTTTGATTTTGCAACTTTACTTGCATCTTTTGTACGACTTCTTGCACTAATGGTCTGTCGATTTCCAGACTTTCCAAATAGCTTAACGAACGCTCAATCAATAAATCGTTTAGTTCTTTCCCCTTATCCTGTTTGTTCGGCTTGGGAGTAATACGCTTAATAAGTTGAGGCAAACTAATTCCTTGAATAACTAACGTGAAAATAATGACAACAAAGGAAAGAAAGAGAACGGTATTTCGCTGTGCAATGAGCGAACCATTGTTTGCATATAAAGGCAATGCAAATGCGGTAGCAAGTGAAACAACCCCGCGCATACCCGACCAAGACAAAATAATATACTCCTTTCGAAATCGCCATTGAAAAGCTGCATCCTCTTTATCTTCCCGACAAGAAAACAGCGGAAAAAAGTAGGTCACAATTAAGCGTATCAGAATTAACAGACAGAAGATCAAGAAGCCGTACAAAGTCAGAACGATTATTTCTGAACGAGGTATTGCTTCAACAATGTGGGGAAGCTGCATGCCTAAAATCAAAAAAACGAGTCCATTTAGAATAAAAATAATGACATCCCAAAAATGGCTCATCTGTAAACGGCTTGCTGAGCTAAATAAGGAAAAGGAATTCCAGGAGATATACATACCTAAACTGACGACAGCCAGGACCCCTGAAGCGGCTAAATGTTCAGCAAGGCTATATGTCGCAAATGGTAACAACAACACAGCAAAGGTTTCGACATTACTATTGCCATGGAGAAAGCGATGTAATTTTACAAACCCATAACCGATCGACAAACCTATTGCCACTCCACTTATTCCCATTATCACAAACTGTAATCCAGCATTCCAAAATGAAAAACCACCACTTACCAATGCTATAATCGCACACTTAAATGCAATTAATGCGGATGCATCATTAAGCAGACTTTCCCCCTCAAGAAGCGTGATTAATTTTCTCGATAGGGGAAGATCCTTCGCAATGCTCGTCGCTGCTATCGCGTCCGGTGGCGAAATAATTGCCCCTAACGCAAAGGAAATCGCCCAGTTAAATCCTGGAATGATCGAATGAACAACAACTGCAATAACAGTCGTTGTAATCAATACCAGTCCGACTGCCAATAAAGAAATCTTAGAAAATTGCCGTTTGAAATCCGGAATAGATGTATTCCAGGCTGCATCAAACAAAATTGGCGGCAAAACTATATTAAAAATTATATCGGGATTAATCGCCAATACCGGAAAGCACTGTGCCAAACTCAATATAAGTCCCACGATAACCAATAAAATGGGGAGTGCTAGTTTTAAACGGCTCCTAACTGATGTGATCACAATTAAAATAATAGAAATCCAAATAATATGCTCGAGTTCTGTCATTTGATAAAAAATTTAAGTCCCAAAACTAATCGCCTCGCAACTGAAAAACCATGACTTAAGTCAAAAAACAGCAACACAATAGCTAATCCAGTACATAATTATCGAACTTCTGGATCAATTTAGGTTAATCAAACTTCAATTCTTCAATTCATGGATCGAATTCTTCAATTCCTCCATTACTGATCGCTGTAAATTTGCAGCCAAGGAAATAAAATTCAAAATGATACATACAACAGACATAACAAATCAAAACATAGAGTTTCACGTAGACTCAAAGCGGCATACACCTGTACTTACGAAGCCCCTTTTATGGCTTATTACCTTGACAACGGGAATAGTGGTCGGCAACAACTATTATAATCAGCCGCTTTTGGGATTGATGGCAAAAGACTTTCACGTTAGTGAAGCTACAATTAGCATGATTGCTATGCTCACACAGATCGGTTTTGCAACCGGGCTGCTCTTTATCGTCCCTTTGGGAGATATGATAAAAAGAAAGAAATTAATATTAACCATATTTCTGCTGATCGTAGTCTCCTTATTGGCTATGGTCTTAGCTCCCACCCTCGAGTTGCTCTATATCGCAAGCTTTATGGTTGGATTCAGCTCTGTCGTTCCTCAAATGCTCGTTCCCCTCACGGCCGAACTAGCTGCTCCCGAAAAACGCAATTCATCAATCGGAATGGTCATGAGTGGCTTACTATTGGGTATTCTGCTTTCCCGTGTCGCAGCTGGATTTATTGGCGATATCTGGGGATGGCAAGCAATCTATTATATAGCTATAGCATTAATGGTTTTATTCATGTTATTATTAGCTTTCGCACTACCTGATGTAAAACCGACATTTCAAGGTACTTATCTCCAATTAATGCACTCCTTGGTCCATCTGACAAAAACTCAACCGGTATTACGGCTATCTGCACTCAGAGGGGCTTTAGGCTTTGCTGGATTCAGTGCTTTTTGGATTACATTAGTATTTCATTTACAGGAAGCTCCTTTCTACGCAGGCTCTGCCGTAGCGGGATCCTTCGGATTAATAGGGGCTGTTGGCGCGCTGGCAGCATCAGTGGTCGGCCGGATTGCAACGCGTGTTTCTACGTATACCATTATTCTTGGTTCCATATTTATCCTGCTATTGAGCTGGATTTTATTCTACATCGGAGGGAATAGCTATATCGGATTAATAACAGGTGTAATCTTAATCGACCTGGGTTTACAATCCATGCATATCAGCAATCAATCTGCTTTTTTTCCTTAAATCTAGGGGCAACCAACCGACTAAATACAGTCTATATGTTTAGTTACTTTGCCGGTGGATCATTGGGTAGTTACTTGGCTTCCCTGGCTTGGAAATACTTTCAATGGAATGGCGTGGTATTGACCGGCTTTTGTTGTACACTACTGGTCCTCATCGTGCATGTCGGCTATGATAGACGACCAAAAAACTTTTCTTAGTCGTTGAGCACGACAATCCCAAGAAATGCAAGTTAACGGACATTTTGATTTCCATACATGGCCTACATATTAAGGATATAAGCCATGTATGGAAATTTATTTCATTTATTCAAGTACGCCAAACTTGCCAGCTTGAAAATCTTCAAAGGCTTGGTAAATCTCCGCCTGTGTATTCATTACAAATGGGCCATAACTCACGATAGGTTCATCAATGGGTTCACCACTTAACACAAGTAAAACTGCATTCTTATTTGCCCTTATCGAAATCTCTTCACCATCATGACCAAATAAGACAAAGCTATGCTCCTTAGCAAGTTCACCGTTGACTACAACCTCGCCATTCACAACGAGCATCGCTGTATTATGATTTTGTGGAACCAAAAAGTTCGTTTCATGCTGTTCTTCCAATTTGATGTCAAACAGATTGACAGGGGTATAGGTGCTCGCTGGTCCAACCATATCCTGAAATTTCCCCGCGATGACATTGACTACCCCTGCCGCATCGGGCAACACGACTTTCCCCTTCTGATCGGCAGTAATTGCCTGATAGTGCGCCGCTGTTGATTTATCTTTCGCTGGTAAATTAACCCAGAGCTGAACCATTTCAAATAATCCGCCTTTCTTTGAAAATTCCTCTTCATGGTACTCTTTATGCAATATGCCAGCGCCGGCAGTCATCCATTGTACATCACCCGGACGAATAACACCGCTATTCCCCGAACTGTCATGATGGGCTACACTACCTTTGTAGGCGATAGTCACGGTTTCAAATCCTTTATGCGGATGTACATCCACGCCTCTAATATGATCCGAAGGTCCAAAATCAAATGCTGCATTGAAATCCAGTAAAAGAAATGGACTCATCCTCTTTTGGGAAATCCCATTCCCTGGTATCATATTAAATACACGAAATCCATCTCCTACCATGCCAGGTTGAGCTGGACGTTGGAAAATTCTTTCAATTGATTTTTTCATGTTATAATCTCCTTTTTTATCGTTCTTGATGAATTTAAGTTGAAGCCTAAATGATCACTTCATTTTAAATTGCTATCTCAAAGGTACGACAAGAAGAAGTCTGCTTCCAACAACCTAGATTAAGGCGTAAACTTAACCTAGATTAAGTTTATAAGAAAGATACCGCTAAAACTAGGAATTCCCACATTTTCTGGATGCCACAGAAATGTGTAACTTAAATAAAAATCATAGACCAAGTATATTTATGCACGTAAACAATACCACCGCATTAACAAAATTCTATCGTCACATTTGGTCACGTCCAATGCTATTACTCCTGCTATTCATCTTTTCATACCTCGTAGTACATGCGCAAGCCAATAGTAAGGCTAAAGTGAAACCAAACTGGAATGAGATCCTTGAGGAACAACTATTTCCAAGCAAAAAGCTCCAAGATTCAACCTTCCATTTTCAGGGCAAATATGAAGAAAAATTTATCACAACAGCAGATCATGTTAAACTCCATGGGATCTTGTTTAAGGCAGACAAGAGCAAAGGACTAATTTTCTATTTGCATGGCAGTAATGGGGCGGTAGACACTTGGGGTAAAATTGCGAATATCTATACTGATAACGGCTATGATCTTTTTATGTTAGACTACCGAGGTTACGGAAAAAGTGAAGGTAAAGTAACCAATGAAGAACTACTTTATAGTGATCTGCAAATAGTCTATGATAACCTGAAACAACATTATCCGGAAGATCATATCATCATAATTGGTCAATCGATGGGTACAGCACTGGCTTCAACTATTGCTTCGCATAACGCCCCAAAAATACTTATTCTTCAGGCACCTTACTATAGTTTTGAAGATTGGACGCAACATATCGCTCCTGAGCTCGATACAAGCGGGCTCCCCTTTCATTTCGACAATGCTTCGGCATTACAAAAAGTAAAATGTAGAACGATCATCTTCCACGGAGACCAGGATAAAGCCGTCTATTTTGACTCTTCCATTAAACTGAGTAGATTCTTTAAAAAACAGGATAAATTGATTCGGTTGGCAAAGGAGGGACATAATGATTTTTCTAAAAATAAAGACTATCTGCATGCGATTGCCAAGCTATTGCGATAGTCTCATTTTATACCAAAAATACACTATGCCCCTTCCCGAATTTTATACATTAAATTCGGGATAAGGAAAACCCTTTCCTTTTTCACAGAAAAATTTTAAACTCCTGAAAAATAGTGCCCAATCAAAACTACAGGAAGCGAATTCCGCACTATAATTTGTCCAGCCATCATGGTGAAACAGCAGCATACATCCCTTTTGCTGAGGTTCAAGTTCAAAGGTCAGTGTCGTTCCAATCCATTCCTCAAATGCCTTGACACAGCGCCACTCGACCCTGGAATAAGGCTTCAGCGCAATAACTTCCATATTTTTAAAATAGCTGGGACCAAATCCAAAGCGCAGGATCGCACCAATCTCTGGCTTTGCCTTCGTATCTGGTGTCCACCAGCCTGCTAGTCCTTCCGCCGTTGTAAGCGCCTTGTAAACAGTCTCTACCGGAGTTTCAATTAACAATCTATGGTAGATACTTTTTGTCCCAGGATCATGTGGTATGCGATTCTCTTCCATAGCGTCCAGCGCTATTTCCTCCTTTGGAGTAGGCTGTCCCATCCCCGTTAAAATCAATTGTCTTAGGCTGTCCGCTATGTAATATGTCCAGGCATCATGACATACCTTGTAACATTCCATCTGGGAATTAAGCCCACGATGGGTGAAATGTAATGTAGTTGTACCTACATCTTCAACAATATCGAAGATAATGGAACTATTAGTCCATTCCCGTTCATCCTGGGTAAATTTAAAATAGTTTTCGAGGACCCGCCAGGCTACTTTACGATCTGTTTCCATCGTTTCTATTCGTATTCGACAACGATGTACATCCTGATAATGATATATAAACTCATCATGCAAAGCAGCAGTTGGCCCTTCAATATTTTGAGACCACCATCCACGGACATTATTGATTGCTTCAAATACGCGTTGAGCACCTGCATCAACGGTAATACTCATTTTAAAATCTTCCTTTTTCATCATTCTTCGTATTTTTAACCATTAACTCATACTTCTTATCTTCCTATACCTCAATCGAATCAAATATGTAAATCTGAACATCATGATCATGAGGTGCCAAGATTCTTCGGTCAACTGCACACGCCTTTCCTTCTTCAGACGCAAATGCTATTTTAATCGCTGCTAAACTTTCAAAATATAAAGTTCCAATACAATACACATCGTTGTGTCCAGTCGTGGACATAATTCCACCTTTGGCCACTTCATAACGAATAAGTCCAGGAAGCGTTTTTGCCAAGGGAATATGGGTCTCAAAATAGTGTTTGTCAAAAAACTCCCTATTCGTAGGGGTCTTATATATTGCGATCATTCGTACCATCCTGTCGTATTAATTTAAATTTATAGATCAAATATAGTGGAGTTCAAAACACAAAAAGGGGTGTAAAATAGACATTCTCAGCGGTTGATTTAGACAAGTCGTTTCGGTATATTTGAATAGTATCAAATAAGCGTACTATCGTTTATTCAATCTTATAAACTTTCAACATGAAACACCTAACGATCTTAGTTCCAAACAGTCAGACAGGCCCTAATACCATATCGTGCATTATTGGAACATACCATGTATTCACCGAAGCGAACCGCTATTACGATCAACTGAACAGGGAGCCTATATTTATTATAGAATTAGCAGGAGTTTCTAAACAGAGTAACTTTGTCAATGGATTATTAACGGTCATGCCACAGAAAGATATCACTGCAATTCAAAAAACAGACCTCATTATTGTACCCGCTGTCATTTCCAATTTTACTGCAATAGAAGCTGGGAATAGCGTTCTTTCAGAATGGATATTACACCATCATGCCAAAGGAGCAAATGTAGCAAGCATGTGTACCGGTGCATATCTGCTCGCATCCACGGGACTTTTAGATAACAAAAGCTGCTCTATCCATTGGAAATCAGCAGCAAACTTCCATAAGCTCTTCCCCAAAGTCAACTTAAAAACTGAACAAATTATTACCGATGAGCAGGGAATCTATACCAATGGTGGCGGTTATTCCTTCCTCAACCTCCTCCTTTACCTGGTTGAAAAGTTTTACGACAGACAGACAGCGATTTATTGCTCCAAAATATTTCAAATTGATATTGCCAGACAAACGCAATCCGATTTTATGATCTTTAATGGTCAAAAGTCACATGGCGATGAAATGGTCATGCGTGCACAGGACTATCTCGAGAATAACTTCTCAGAAAAAATCTCCATGGAGAAGTTATCTGAAAAATTCACCGTCGGACGCCGGAATTTCGACCGTAGATTTATTAAAGCGACAGGTAATACACCTGTGGAATATCTTCAACGGATAAAAGTGGAATCGGCAAAAAAGGAATTGGAAAGCTCGCGGAAAACGGTAAATGAAGTAATGTACGCTATTGGGTATACTGACGTAAAGGCTTTTCGTGAAATATTCCGCCGGTTTACGGGACTATCCCCCCTTGAATATAAAAACAAGTACAATAAAACCGCAATAAAATAGAGGCTACATGAATTTTGATCCTATTCAGTTTTCCGATCTTCCCATAATTACAACGCTAAGTCCGGAAGGATGGGGCAATATCACGATCAAAATACAACACTATATAGAAAGCCCTTTTTGTTTTCCCATAAAACTCCTGGTCGATCAGAAAATTGTCGCCATAGGTACGACCATTATCCATAGTAACGTAGCCTGGTTGGGACATATTATCGTTTCTGCCGATGAAAGAGGAAAAGGCTATGGGAAACACATCACCCAAGAACTTATTCGTATAGCAAATAGCAAAAAATGCAAGAGCATCCAACTCATTGCAACGGATATGGGCGCACCAGTTTACACAAAACTCGGCTTTAAGGAATCTTCTTCCTATCTTTTCTTTGAGGATATACAGATCACTCAGCTTGAAGAACCGGACCACAGCATACAGCACTATCAATCCCGTTATAGCGAGCAACTTTTGGCACTCGACCAGAAAACTGCTGCCGAAAATAGACGGTTCGAAATAGAACCACATTTCACGGCTGGCTTTGTCTATGTGGAGAACGAAACTGTCCGCGGCTATTATCTTCCCACTTTGGGAGAAGGTCTTATTGTCGCCAATAAACAATCCGCCGGAATGGCTTTGTTAAAACTCTATTTAAGGCAAAATTCCAAAATTGTACTACCTCAAGAGAATACAACCACAGTTTCCTTCCTATTGAACCAACGAAATCCTATAAAACGCCGGGCCAAGCGCATGTACCTGGGGGAAAATATCGATGTTCAATTTAAGTCTATCTTCAATAGAATTGGTGGAAATATTGGTTAACATCAATTCTATTCGCTATTTTCTTAGGACCGACAACAAATTTCAAGACGACATGAAGGGTTATGAAAGTTGACCAACGGCATCCTCAAGAACTTCTTTGTTATCCATAGTCGGCTGCTTTTTGCTTCGTTGGATGTAACATAAAGAAATGACTATCCCTAATGCCGCCATTACCGCACCAACCAAAGCTGGAGAAGTGTAACCATAGCCTTGATTAATAGGCACACCACCTAAAAAAGCACCCAACGCATTCGCAATATTAAAACATGCAGGCCCCAGAGAAGCAACCAACATTTCAGCATCACTCTTTACCGAATTAAGCAATAATAGGGTTAACGAAGGTACAAGCGCAAAAGTAGTGACTCCGGTTAAAAAAGTCATCACCAAGGATATCCCAACGTTGTCGGACAGGCCATAAATAGCCAGCATACATAAAATCTGAACCACCAATACGGCTACGACCACCTTTGTTGGCGAAAAAGTATCCGTCAACTTCCCGCCGATCAAATTCCCCACAAACATACCCAATCCAGCCAACACCATAATATACGGCAGGTATTTATCAGCAATCCCAGACACTTCAGTCATCAGCGGAGCAATATAACTTATCCAGGCAAACAACGCCCCTGGGGCCACTGAAAATAATAAAACCATAAACCAGACATTCACATTGCGAAAAATGCCAAAGTCCTTCCAGGGATTATTTTTAGGTGCTGCTTTCATTTTAGGCATCCACAACTTTAAGGCTAACATGGTCAAAATACCGACGACAACAATCAATAAGAAAGTATAACGCCATGAAAAATGATGCCCTATATAGGTACCCAATGGAACCCCAAATAAATTGGCAACGGTCAATCCCGAATACATCGTCGCTACCGCCTGCGCTTCTTTCCCAGGATCGGCCAATCGACTAGCAATGACAGACCCTACACCGAAGAAAGCACCATGCGGCAATCCTGAAATAAAACGCGACACCAGCAAAAGACCGTAGTCTGGAGCAATCACAGATAATCCATTAAACAGGGTAAATAATCCCATGAGGGTAATCAGGGTTTTAAGGGGCGACAACCGATTCATAGCAACTACCAATAGTGGAGCACCAATAACAACACCCAAAGCATAAGCGGTAATGAGATAACCAGCTTCCGGAATTGAAACTTGCAGGCTTTGGGCAACGTCCGGTAACATCCCCATCATACTAAATTCGGTAATACCTATCCCTAATCCCCCTAGTGCAAGTGCTGATAAACTCTTCTTCATATATAAGTAAAATTATCAATACTGCAAATTTCTATCAGAATAATAAAATAAACAAATCATTTAAATAGTAAAAGGTATCATTAAACTAATAGCATCATCTTTGTCTCAATGAAAACAGCTATATTAGCTTGTGGTAAAAACGATCGTCGCAACACATACAAACCTTAACCATGAAATTGCATCATTATATTCTTACGTTCACCTTGTACGCATGTGTACCTTTTTGGGCATTGGCACAAAAAGAGCAGACAAAAAAGCATCCAAATATTGTATATATCATGAGTGATGACCATGGTTATCAAGCGATCAGCGCTTATGGTTACGGATTAAATGAAACACCCAATATTGACAGATTAGCAAAGGAAGGTGCCATTTTCACACGTGCGACCGTGACAAATTCATTATGTGCGCCCAGTCGGGCTGTACTTTTAACGGGAAAGCACAGTTATATGAATGGGAAAATTGATAATGAGGCAAAATTCGACTGGAATCAGGACAACTTTGCCAAGATTCTTCAAAAAAATGGGTACCAAACAGCATTAATTGGTAAAATCCACATGGATGGATTGCCACAAGGATTCAACTACTCCGCGGTACTTATCGACCAGGGCGAATATTATAATCCTAACTTCATTATCAATGGTGTGAAACAACAAATGCCAGGCTATGTATCGGATCTCACCACCGATATGACCTTAGATTGGATCGCTAAAAGAGATACTAGTAAACCATTCTGTGTGCTTTATCATCAAAAAGCGCCACACCGAGAATGGCTACCTGCTTTACGGCATATTCAACAATATACATCAAAAACCTATAAAGAACCGGACAATCTATTCGACACCTACGAAGGAAGAGGAACCGCCGCAAAAACCGCGGAAATGAATATCCTTAAACACATGAACTGGGCTGGTGACAATAAGATACCGCCTACGCTAATGGATGAATTGGGACTAAAAGAATATCTATCTTGGGATAAAGCTGCCTTTAATGGAAACTTAGGAAGAATGACCGCAGCACAACGTGCAACATGGGATTCAATATACAACCCAATTATGGCAGATTTTAAGATAAAATATCCCAGCATGTCCAAAGAAGACCTGATGCGCTGGCGATATCAACGCTATATGCAAGATTACCTGGGTACCGTTGCAGCGGTAGACGATGGTGTTGGACGCCTATTGGAATTTCTGAAAGATAATAGACTTGACGAAAATACCATTGTCATTTATACCTCAGACCAAGGATTCTATCTAGGTGAACATGGTTGGTTTGATAAACGTTTTATGTATGAGGAATCGCTTCGAACTCCCTTATTGATCCGCTATCCAGCAGAAATTAAAGCTGGCCAATCCTCAAAAGCACTTGTCCAGAATCTCGATTTTGCCCCAACAATCCTAGATTATGCAGGACTTGCAATCCCGAAAGATATGCAGGGAAAATCTTTTCGTGGCCTACTCAATGGAAAAGAAAAGCAATGGCGCGATGCCGTATATTACACCTATTATGAGTATCCTTCCATTCACATGGTAAAACGACATTATGGAATTCGTACCGAAAGGTACAAACTGATCCATTTCTATTATGACAAAGATGAGTGGGAATTATACGATCTAGAAAAAGATCCACAGGAAATGCAGAATGTATACCATGTACAAGGATACCACAACGTACGTGAAGAAATGCATCATAAACTGGACGAAGCGCGAGCCTACTATAAAGATTCCGATGAGAACGACAAAAAGTTTTTACCAAAGGTGAAACACTGATTTACTGGTGTATCAAGCCAGTAAATCAGTGTTGTTAAAAATTTAAACAGGGTTGAGTTTGAAATAGCGTCTCAAAATACGTCTAACATCTCTGTTCTCGGCCTTGAAGACGATGGCTTCTCGCTTTTTCTTTTCGCTAGAAACACGCTTATTGCAGTAGCCAAATCCTTTATACCGACCGTCCAACAAGTAAACAAGGCCCTTTTCATTGGGATTACGCCCTAAAAATTCCAAAAATATTTCGCCCAGCGGAAGCTCCGAAGAGACGACAAATTCCTGCACTCTTCGATTATAGTCTTCTGGAAGCTCCTGCGCAATACAAGCCCCTTGCAGGTCTTCAACATATACTGAAAACAATGTTTCGTATACGTCTGTAACTTGTTTATTTTTTGACACAGCTGATAAGCTTCCACTATATGAAATAATTGCTCCCGCCCCTCCTGGTAACTCGAAAAGTCATTAACTCTTCACGTTCGGGATCAAGTGTCTCAACCTGCAAGACTTGATAACCTGACGGATTCACAGCCAGATAAAGGCCAAATCCATAGTAAGTTCGACGCTGCGCTCGATTGTAGTAGGGTTGGTGTTTTTTGATCAGGTCAGATTCATACAATAACGCAAGTAATTCATGACCGGTCAGTTCAAATCCAACTCTGCAGGCTGCTCCTTGGATTTTACGTTCCTTAAAATCTGTACTTCTAAAATGCTGCAATAACCTATTTCTAATATCGATACTCTTGCCCACATAAATTAGCGCATCATGCTTATCATAAATATAATATACGCCGACTGCTGAAGGTACTCCTTCAAGCAATCCGGCAATTTGCTCTTTCGTCATTACATAAAAATCACGCCCAAATATACTAATATATTTAGTGTTTTAGATGATGGCTAATAAAAATAGGCATACACCCACCCTTCATTTCATCCAATGAAAAGGGCGGGTGCAACTTGATGCTAAATGTCAAAATTTCATTTTCTGAATTCTTATGGCATTCAATATCGCAATCAACGATACGCCAACATCGGCAAAGACTGCCTCCCACATCGTTGCCAATCCCCCAGCGCCAAGAATCAACACGATCCCCTTAACTATGAAGGCAAGGCCTATATTCTGATAAACGACTTTTTTCGTCTCTTTTCCAATGCGAATCGCCATTGGAATTTTCGAAGGTTTATCATCTTGTATCACGACATCTGCCGTCTCGATCGTCGCATCACTGCCCAGTCCCCCCATCGCTATTCCAACATCGCTCAGTGCGACAACCGGAGCATCATTAACGCCATCCCCCACAAAAGCAACAGATTCGTTTAGTCCCTTTATTTCCCTGACTTTATTCACTTTATCTTCCGGCAGCAGATCGCCATAGGCCTGATCTATTCCAAGTTCCTTGGCAACATAGGCGACAACAGTCGTCTTGTCCCCGCTCAGCATTGTGGCTTTTACACCGAGTTTATGCAGTAGCTGTATGGTAAGCGCAGCATCCGCTTTGATGCTATCAGCAATGGTCATGAATCCTACAAATTTACCATCTAAAGCGATCGCGATGGTCGTATATACGATACTATTGGGATCGATATCATAGACTACATTAAATTTGTCCAGCAATTTAAAGTTGCCCACCAGCAACACTTTGCCATCAGCCATAGCTTTTAGTCCATGTCCAGGGATTTCTTCTATGGTATTGAGATCGACAGACTCATCGATCGGACCGACATATTCTCTAATCGCTGTTGCAACTGGATGGCTACTGTGGCTCTCTATTTTATTGACGAGCTTTAAAATCCTTGCTTCGTCGTAACCGGCCTGTAGCTTAATTTCCTGCACTTTAAAAACGCCGGCAGTCATTGTTCCGGTTTTATCCATCACGACATGGCGGATAGCTGCCATCGCATCCAAAAAATTACTGCCTTTAAAAAGTATACCATTTCTACTTGCAGCACCAATTCCACCAAAATACCCCAAAGGAATTGAAATGACGAGTGCACAGGGGCAAGAGATCACTAAAAACACGAGAGCCCTATACAACCATTCGCTAAATACATATTGATCCACAAACAAGTAAGGCAGGAGACAAATTCCAATGGCCAAAAACACGACAATTGGGGTATAAATCTTAGCAAATTTGCGAATAAACAGCTCTGTGGGTGCTTTTTGAGCCGTTGCGTTCTGTACGAGCTCGAGGATTTTGCTCAACTTGCTGTCCTGATATGCTGTTGTCACTTGAATTAGGCTCACGGTGTTCATATTAATCATTCCAGCCAGTACAACATCACCCTTCATCTTTGTATCTGGCTTGCTCTCGCCAGTCAGCGCAGCTGTATTAAATGCACCTTGCTCAGACAACAATTCACCATCAAGCCCAAGCTTTTCACCAGGTTTCAGCTGAATTATTGCTCCAATACCTGCATCGGCAGCTTTGATCACTTTGCTCTTTCCATTCTCCAAAATGGTCACCTCATCCGGACGCTGATCCAGTAGAGCCTTAATATTACTTTTAGCCCTACTTACCGCCAAGGTCTGAAACACCTCTCCTACGGCGTAAAACAACATTACCGCTACAGCCTCGGGGTATTCTTTGATCCCAAAAGCGCCTATGGTAGCAATACTCATTAACAAAAACTCCGAAAAGATTTCCCCTTTGGCTATACTCTTTAAAGCATCCCTGATAACAGGAAACCCAACCGGTAGATAAGCTAATATGTACCAGCCTGTACGGACCCAATCCTTAAACCAGGATTGTGCAATCCAATTATCCATGGCTATAGCAGCAATGAGTAAGATAAAAGAAATTAGCGCAGGTAGAAATAACTGCATCTGACTGGCCCCTGCCGTCGAGTGATCGTGACCGTCCTCATCATGGCTATGGTCATGACCTTGGCTGGAAGCCGGAGCTTTCCCAATAAGATCCTCAGCTCCAGCCTGATTATATATTTTTTCTGTCTGTGTACAACAAAGCTGCCTGCCTTGTGCATCATAACGATGTTTATGTTCCATCACTTGCTTTGATTATGTTAACAAATACGGTCAATTAATGTTCGTGCCCACCTGTATTGCTCATTTTGGCATTGATAAAAAAAGCACCCTTCACAACAATTTTTGTTCCAGCAGGCACTTCTGTAACCGGGGTAATCGCAGTATATCCCAAAGCAGATACGCCTTTTTGAATCTCAATTTTTTCAAAATTGATGTTTTTAGCCTGTTCTTCTCCATGCTGCCCGGCTTCTTGCTCATTTTTATGTGCATGTTTTGCTTCACCTTCATCGTGCGCATGCCCGTGATCGTCATGCCCCTCCTCATGCTCTTCCGGTTTCTTGTTGGTCTCCACAAAAATATAATACTTGCCGTCAGCCTCCACGATTGCGTCATTCGGAACAGCCGGAGTCCGCACATTTTTGACACCGATCATACCCGTAATGTTCATCCCATCAATCAACCCCACTTTGCTGCCCACAACCGTACTGTGTACAGCGATGGTCTTGCTGTCATTTTCAAATGAAGATCCAATTGTAAAAACTTTAGCGGTATAGGTCTTATCCGGATTGTTGGTCAGCTGAAAGTTGATGAGCTGTCCGACTTTAACCAAAGGTAGATCCTTTTCAAATACCTGCAGATCCAAATGCAACAGACTATTGTCAACAATCTCGATCACCGGAGAAGAGACATCCACATAACTCCCTATTTTCGCAAAAACATTACTAACTGTTCCATTGATAGGGCTTGTTACGGCCAGTGAAGTTCGCATATTGGACAGATTCACGCTATTGGGGTTAATACCCATCAATTGGATCTGTTGTTGCAAAGAAGCCTTTCGGGCCCTTAAACTGTTGAAGTCTGCTGTTGCGGCCTGCAGATTTTTCCGTGCGCCTGCATTGCCTTCATTGAGTTCCTGTTGCCTTGCCATTTCTTGTTCGGCCAAGGTAATCTTACTTGCCAGGGATACATATTCCTCCTGCAATTGTACAAACTGGGGGTTGGTAATCGTAGCGATCACCTGCCCCTTACGCACATTGTCCCCCAGCTGCACATTCAATGTCTTTACAACACCACCATAAAGCGCCGTCGCATTCGCTTTATTGTTATTGGGTACACTCAAAAGTCCATTGGCCTTAATGGTAGCTGTTAGTTCCTTCTCTTCAATCCCTCCAAAAACGATTCCCACAGCCTTTATTTGTGCAGCACTCAATGCCGCCACCGTAACCGGCCCTTCCTCATGCTCCGCTTCGGCTTTGGGTACTTCCTTTTCTTCCGGTTGACCTTTACGCTCCGACTCATTAGAACCGCAACCGTAAAAAACAGTAACGGCTACACATACGATAAATATCTTTATGAAAACTTTCATTGTTGCCTTATTTGTTATTGAAGTAATTATATTGAATTGCTGATTGATTATACTGATTGAGGACTTCTAAATAATTCTGGCGAATGCCAATGGCCTGACTTAAAAATTGGCTTAATTCAGCAAAATTGATCTCCCCCGTTCTATAACCCAAACTAGCTGCTTTAATAATTGCATCAGCTTGTTTTAACCCCGAAGACTCATAAAATTGCAGCAATGCACTATTCTTGTCAATTTCAGCAAGTGCATTCCCTTTATTTGTCTGGAATACCTGCGTATCATATTCCAACTTACGCTGTTGAACTTCCATTTCAGCGTTGGCAACCTTCACTTTACTTTTATAGGCGCCCAAGCTAAAGACCGGGAAGGATGCGGAGACCGAGAATCCCGATAATGGATCTTTGGCTCCCCAAACACGTTGGGAGAAAAATCGACCCGAGAACTCAGGCTTATTGGTATTTTTCTGAACACTGATGTTTGATGAAGCGATATTTACATTTTGCTGCTGTAAAACCAGTAAAGGATGCGCCGTTTCATCTGATGGACTTGCGTCCACGACAATCTTCTCCAAGGATTGATCCAATGGGAGCATCCACTCATTACGGTCTAACAACATCATCAATTGCTGTTGCTGAATAATGATATCCTTTTTGTTTTGAACAAGTTGTGCCTGCAGCTCTTTCAGCTTTGCTTCAGCCGCAATCTTATCCAGCGCAGCTACGTCACCTGTTCTAAAGCGAAGTTCAGTTGCTTTGAACATGGCGGTATAGATACTATCCAACTCCATATACAGTTTTTGGCGATCCTGAAGATACCAGAGCTGAAAATAGGCTGTCCTCACGTCTTTGGTAATCGCAGTTTTCAATACATCTGTATTTAGGTTCACATATTTTAGTTGTTCTTTAAAATACGCCTTACGCGCAGTGTAGAGTCCAGGCCAGGCAATACTTTGCGTTATACCAATTTTCAATAAGCCGGCCTTATCCGTAGGACGGTAATCTTCATTTTCTGCAAAAATCCCGGTCTTGGGAATTTCAGTCGCCGTCTTAACATTGAAACCAGCGCCCACGATTTCAGCCTGGTTGATCTGAAACTGACGATTGTTCTTCAGCGCAGTTTCTACAGCTTCTGTGACAGAAATGCGCTCCTGTCCAAACACCTGAGATCCCAAAGCCATAAATAGGAAAGCAAGTATTGTGACGATGGTCTTAGCACCTCTACTTCGTTTCATATTCAATTTAGAATTAAAAATTATATACAATAAGGGTAGCACAAACAAGGTCAGGAAAGTTGCCGTTACCAATCCGCCAATAACAACCGTTGCCAAAGGTTTCTGAACTTCAGCGCCGGCACTTGTACTTATTGCCATCGGTAAAAAGCCCAGTGAAGCCACGGTCGCAGTCATGAGTACTGGACGCAGACGAGTCAACGTACCTTCTTTAACGCGTTGAAAAATATCATCGACACCCTCTTTTTTCAACTGATTGAATGTCCCAATTAAAACGATACCATTGAGTACGGCTACGCCAAACAAGGCAATAAAACCGATACCGGCACTAATACTGAAAGGCATGCCGCGCAACATCAACGCAAATACACCCCCGATAGCACTCATTGGAATTGCAGTAAAAATAAGCGTCGCCTGCTTAAAGGAATGAAACGTGAAATACAACAGCATAAAAATAAGCAATAAGGAAACTGGCACAGCAATCAACAAGCGTGAGCTCGCCTTCTGTAAATTCTCAAACTGCCCCCCATAGGTGAAATAATACCCTGCAGGAAGTTTTACATTTGCAGCCAATTGTTGTTGGATATCTTTTACGACGGTTTGAACATCACGCCCGGCCACATTAAATCCAATCACAATTCTTCGTTTACCCGCTTCGCGGCTGATCTGGGCCGGCCCCAATTTATAATCAATGGCAGCGACCTGAGAAAGCGGAATCTGCGTACCCGTATCTGTAGGAATCATCAGATTACGCACATCATCAATGCTGTTTCGATGCGTTGTATCTAACCGGACGACCAAATCAAAGCGACGTTCATTTTCATAGATCTGTCCCGTGCTTCGACCGGCAAAAGCAGTACTCACCACGTCATTGACGTCCTGAATCGTCAAGCCATAATTTGCAATACGGGTGCGGTCATAAACGATATTGATTTGTGGGAGGCCGGATACACGCTCCACTTGTGGCGAAGTCGCCCCTTGAACGGATTGAATCTGCGCGGCAACCACATTGGCGTAAGCGGCCAGCGAATCGATGTTTTCACCGAAGATCTTTACAGCAACATCCTGACGGATACCCGTCATTAGTTCATTAAAACGCATTTGAATAGGTTGGTTTTTTTCGAAGAAGACACCCGGAATTACTTCTAGTTTCTCCAGAATAGCGCTCCCCAGTTCTTCATAAGAACGGCCCGACTTCCACTCTTTTTGAGGCTTCAATACCACCATAATATCTGTCGCTTCCGGTGGCATAGGGTCTGTTGGTACCTCAGCAGCTCCTGTTTTACCGACAACCATCTTCACCTCATCGAACTCTTTGATAATCCGGGATGCCTGCATCGAGGTTTCGATACTTTGCGAAAGTGAGCTTCCCTGGGGAAGTATGCAATGGAATGCATAATCACCTTCCTGCAATTGTGGAATAAATTCGCCTCCCATATTCTTAAAAAAGAAGGCCGACAAAGCAAAAATGGCAACGGTTAAACTCACGATTAGGTATTTAAACCGAATGGCTTTTTGTAATAAAGGCTCATAAATACGTTGCAGTCCCGCAATCATCCGGTCGCTCAACGTTTTCTTGTCGCTGTGTTTTTTCGGTAGGAACAGAGCGCACATCATGGGGATATAGGTTAACGAGAGAATCAATGCGCCGAAAATAGCAAACCCAACTGTTTGTGCCATTGGACGAAACATTTTCCCTTCAACACCCACTAATGTTAAAATTGGAATATAGACAATAAGAATAATAATCTCACCAAAGGCTGCACTGGTACGAATCTTTGAAGCAGACTCAAATACCTCATGGTCCATTTCGGCCTGGGTCAATTTCTCGGTAGACTTTCGTAAGCCTAAATGGTGTAGTGTAGCTTCCACCACAATGACGGCTCCGTCTACAATCAAACCGAAATCTATCGCGCCCAAACTCATTAAATTGGCGCTTACGCCGAAGACGTTCATCAGTCCAAGTGCAAACAGCAGCGCCAGTGGAATCGCCGACGCAACGATAAGACCTGCACGCAAGTTCCCAAGAAATAAGACCAGGACAAAAATGACGATCAGGGCACCTTCAATCAGATTTTTTTCAACGGTACTTATCGCACGCCCAACGAGGTCTGTCCGGTCCAAATAGGGCTCTATAACCACATCATCAGGTAGCGACTTTTGAATAGTCGGTAGTTTTTCTTTCACGCGGTTGACCACCTCATTGCTGTTTTCACCCTTTAGCATCATGACGACACCTCCCACAGCATCAACCTCACCATTGTATGTCAAGGCACCATAGCGCACAGCATGACCAAAACGTACATCCGCAACATCTTTAACATAAATCGGTATTGCTCCAGATTTTCGGATGGCAATATTTCTGACATCTTCCAAGGAGGTCGCCAGCCCAATTCCCCGAATAAAGTAGGCATTCGGTTTTTTATCAATATAGGCACCACCTGTATTTTGATTGTTTTTCTCCAGGGCAGTAAATAGCTCTGGAATGGTGATATTCATCGCCTTAAGTCTATTCGGATCAACAGCTACTTCATATTGTTTGAGCTCACCACCGAAACTATTGACCTCGGCAATTCCAGGTGTGCCATAGAGCTGACGGGCAACAATCCAATCTTGCATGGTGCGCAAATCTTTTGCGTTGTATTTCTTTTCGCTTCCCTTTTTGGGATGTATAATATATTGATATACTTCTCCTAGTCCAGTACTCACTGGAGCCAGCTCAGGTTTACCAATACCTTGTGGAATCTGATCCACCGCTTCTTTTAAACGCTCACCAATCAGCTGACGGGCAAAATAGATATCTACATCATCGTCAAAAACAACAGTAATGACAGAAAGTCCAAAGCGCGAAATACTCCTGATCTCCTCAATTTTGGGTACAGTTGCAATACTTTGTTCAATTGGAAAAGTAACCAATTGTTCCACTTCCTGCCCGGCAAGCGTTGGACAAGAGGTAAAGATCTGGACTTGATTATTGGTAATATCGGGAACGGCATCGATTGGCAGTTTCGTTGCACTCCATGCCCCCCAAATGATAAGCAACAAGGTCATTAAACCGATAATGATCTTGTTCTTAATGCTAAATTTTATAATATGATCTAACACAATTATACGTGATTAATGCTTAAATAATAGCTCGTTAGAATAGCTCATCTTTTGTCGTAATACCATACAACAAGCGTATTCCGAGCACAAAGCTGAATAAAGAACAGCATAGCATGCTCTATCAGATTTGTTTCTAGAATTTTTACGAAAAATTAAGCATTAACCTTTGGCGGCTGCCAGATGCTCCCAAAATAACTGGAAACAATCGCTGTATTGAGGACAGGATTACGATTATCAAAATAAATTGAAACCGGGACACCATCTATTTGCGGAAATTGATACGCATAAGCCGTTATATTTCCACTACAACAATTGCAATAGCAGAAATCGAACAGGCATCGGACGCGTCATCATTATGGTTATGAGTTTGGTTTAATTGTCTTTCCATAGCAGTCTGCTCGCAGCGATTGGTAGAATCACTGCAGGGAACAAAAGAAAGTCCCATAATATATGCTATCAATATGAAAACAATTAACCTCATGAATGCACAAATTTAAAAAATAAATTAAAATCTCCGCTTAGTCTCAGAAATCTATTGCGATCATCACATCCTATTCTTCCTAAAAAACAATGGAACAGTTGCCCTCTATCGAACGCTTTTCTTAACCTTAAATCCACACAAACCGCATAACCCAACAAAGAACAATCACTCGATACTAATATTAATTACAAGTAAATTATTATTCAAATAAAACGAATTGTAATTTACAGAAAAACAGCATAAAACATGTTTAAACAGCCTTAAAGCAGCAAATAGTTGTATTGTAGATATTTCTCTATAAGAAAAATAAGATAATACAAATACGTCATATTAAGTAAAATGCTATTTATATAATTGCATCGATAAAAATAATAGCAACAAAAAAAGCAATCGTATACCACATTTTAAACATAAACAGGCATACACCTGCAAAAACAGTACAACAAATAAATCAATAACTAAATCAAAAAATCAATAACAAAACAAAATGTCAATTAACATGAATCTAATCCCCCATCACCGACTGACTAACCTGTTCATGCTGGGTTGCAGTGCTTTCGCACTTAGTCTCTACTCCTGTAACAAAAGTGGAGAAAACACCGCATTGACAGGAGAAACTGTCGTTAAAGTCAATCTTTCGGGTGTAGAAGCTTACACTGAAACGGACAACAATGCTGTTCAAAAGCAAGCATCTGCAAAAGCTTCACGCACATCAATCGATGCACCTGATGTACAGGAAATGACAGTACCGCTTGAAAACGGTGGTTCTGTCGACGTGGTCCTAACAAACAATTCAGCGATCACAAAAAGCCTCGTCGCTTCGTCCACCCCCAAACTAGCGGCTGTCCAGACACAAGAGAAGCCATTGGACAAAAACGTTAAATATAAAGTTGTTGTCTATGACAACCAAGGCGCTTACGTAACGGAAAAGATTTATAGCTATGGTGAGGAAGCTACTGCTGCAGGTATCGTTCTTGACGCTGGAAAAATCTTACACGTTCATTGCCTATTCGATCAATAGTACCACAGCATTACCGGGTATCAACAATCAAAATACACTGTCCACTGCCAGCTTAGACAATATAAGTGGTGATTTGATGTATTACACGGGCACATTAACGTTAAAAAAGTGGTGTAAATAACTTAAATGTTGTATTAAAACACCGGTTTAGCCAAATCACCACAACATTGACCATGGATCCAAGTATGACCGGAGCTATTACTCAAATCGGGACTGCCGTATTAAAACCTAGTCATGGTAGTGCAAATTTGAAATTCTCAGACCAAACACTAACCTACAATGGCTTGAACAACGCAGGCGTGACCACGCAATTCCCGGCTTTAGGAAATGGCCTGCGTACCGTGATCAGTAACCCCTCTTTATTGATCCACCCGGCAACCAGCAATGGAACACTGATGCTCGGTAGTCTAACACTGGATGATGAGACTAAAACAAACATCACCATTCCAAATGTTAAGATCAATCCCGGACAGAAATACGATCTGAAACTCAATTTCAGAACCTGCACACAAAATGTAACCAGCAATGGCCTGGACTGGAGTTATCCGGCAACTACATCGGGAGGTAAAACGGGTATTATGAAAGATGGAAAATTCTATGCCAATGGAACGACAATCGATAGAAATTTCACTGCCCCAGCGGCAGACTATGGCTTTGTTTTCGACATTACCGAACTGGACAATGCATTTAACATGGAAGTAAATGGTGTCAAATTGGCGAAACAAGAAATTCAATTTGAAGTGGGTGCCTCTTCTGCTCAAAACATCCAGTTTGTTGATGGAAGCAAATACGCAGGCAACAATATTGAAACTGGTAAAAGAATTGATCAGGTCTACAACATGAAAGGTACAAGTGCAGCCCCATTGATCAAGCTTGTCATCAGCAGAACTGGCCAGGTTACCATGTTTGGTAGCAAAACATCCGGCGGTCCTCTATATGAACTTAAACTCGTTAATGGCAACAGCTTCAACACATTCCCTTGGAGTGCAACACAAAGCAACACCGTAAAAGTGACCCAACTTGTTGATGGACGTACAATTATCAAAGGTGTAGGTGCTGGAAAGAAGAAAATCCCTTGTCAGTAGTCACCATTAGTCAATAAATAGATCAATAATCTTAAAAATTAAATACACGCTGAGCATAACAATAGAAATTCAGCAAGGATAAAAAAGGTATTATGGAAAAGAAATTAGCATACATCGCCCCTCGAATAAACATGACGACGATCGAACTTGAACAAGGTATCGCCGCCGGTTCGGCATACGCCAGACCAGAAGATGCCAACAGCGGTAAAGTGAGCGAACAATGGGAAGTAGGTTCAACAGACAATAGAAATATCGACTGGTAAACTATTTCCAATGTGGATAAAAAGGGGCTAGCCGAATGTGGATAGCCCTTTTTTATGCTATATTATAATACACGATCGTGTCAGCACTATGTATACTCAAATCGTTATTGAACCCAAATGCAGACTGTCTGTATTACCTCCACCGTAACTCTCGATAAAAAAGATATACACCTGATAGGTCACTTCCTTTCTATGTTTTGGCATTTCAATATGTTGTTTGCCAGATAGTAAGCTACCTTTGAAGTCGTTCATGACAAGTGAATATCCGTTCCCGTTATCCGCTACATTATACAGGACCAAGAAGGAATCGTAAGTTCTGGTATTGAACTTTTCCTCCAGATAGGCGTCATATTCCCAGGTAACCTGAAGTACTTGGTTTTCTTTGTCAAAATCCATTGTGTAGGAAGTGATGGGATTGGGGCTTCCTTTGGCAATCATAAATTTCTGCCAGTCAATCAAAAAACCATTTTCTTCCTGGATAAGCGCTTCTTTCAAATTATAAGACATCGCGACATCGTATGCCCGTTTAGGATAGCTGTACGCTTTATACCCCATATTGATGATCGGTTTTAACTGGCTAATATGTGACCTCACCATTTTGAAGCGTTTTCTACTGAGCAGTTGCTCAGGACTGGGCTCCCGTTTTTTAACACGAGGGAGAGATCGTACATAATTTCCTGTTTTAGTCGACACAAATACAACAGAACCTGCTTTCCCGGAAACAGTTCCATTAACACCATTTTTAACGATTGCCATAATTGCTTGATAATGTTATAGATATTAAAGATAAACATTATCAAGGAAACATACTCATACCAAATTAGGTGAAAAAACAATTTTTATTCAATATTTGGACAGTAATTAGTCATTGTTTATTCAGTCTCCACTGAGCAAGCACTGAACAAGCACTGAACGAGCACTGAACAAGCACTGTTAAAATCGCGAATTTGGCCACCGATTGATCTCCGTTTGCTATATCGAAAACTTAATCATATTACATCAAAGCCAACTAGCTTTTATGTCAAACTATAAAACAAAAAATGTCTCCTACATTTGCTTCATACAAACATAAGAGACATTCTCTTCTTTCTATGGTGAGCCTGATTCCCACCTCAACGCTGGATCGAAAACTCGAGCTGCTACAATGGTTACAGGACAGCTTGTAGACGTTGCGGCAAATCTTCAATCTTTGAAAGACTCAATTGCTTCATAACCTGATACAAATGTGTCTTGAACATATTGATTGTATGTTCCCCACCTTCATTGCCCAATGCGCCAACGCCATACATAAATGGTCTTCCCATAAAATTGAAATCTGATCCAACCGCATGGGCGCGGGCTAGGTCAACTCCCGATCGAATACCACCATCTAACATGATTTTTATCTTATTTTTATATTCTGGGTTGCTCGCCAAATGAATCAATGAATTGATCGAAGATTCACTTGCGTCGAGCTGTCGTCCACCATGATTTGAGACAATGACGCCATCCACGCCCAATGCGATAGAAGCCTGCATATCTTCGTCGGTGGCAATCCCTTTAAGCACCAATGACCCTTTCCAAAGATCGCGAATAGCTTTAATTTTCTCAACATCTACCTTACCGGTAAATGTTCTATTCATAAACTGTCCCAGCTGAGCTAAATCAAGACCTTTTTCCATATAAGGCTTCAATGTTGCAAAAGAAGGAATTCCATGTCTTAATGTTTCTATCCCCCAAGTCGGGCAGGCAAAAGTTTGCAAGATATTGGCGATACTCATTTTAGGTGGCATAGACAATCCGCTTTTTATCTCGCGATAACGAAGTCCAAAAGCAGGAACATCGACCAAAACTACCAATACGGGACATTCAACAGCCTGTAGACGTCGAATAATATCATCGCGCAACCTGTTTTCTGTCGGATGATAGAGCTGGAACCACGCTTTCCCATCAGATACCTCGGCAATACGTTCAATACTACTTGTTGATACAGTACTCAAAATATAAGGAACATCATTTTTTGCAGCTGCTTTTGCAAGAATCTCTGGCGCATTCGGCCACATCAATCCCTGAAGTCCAATAGGCGAAACCCCAAACGGCGCACTGTAACGGCGACCGAATAGTTCGACCGAAAGGTCTATTTCTTCACTCGCAAGCAGATATTGAGGCTTCAACAGAATATTATCAAAATCGTTTTCATTTCTGGCAAGGTTCAATTCTTCATTGGCTCCTCCGGTCAAATAATCAAATGCAAATTTGGGAATCCTTTTCTTCGCTTTAATCTTTAGATCTTCAACAGAAGGATAACGGGTATTATATATAAATTTCTGGCTCATGATTGATGTATTATTTATAAGCAGTCTACAACTGCGCGCCAAACTTAGATAAATTGCTTTTCAAATGCAAGCTAATTATAGTTAATATAAAAAAATCTGTCACACATTTCTGCGGTAGCCCAACTCGGCACCTCCACTTACAGGTAGATTTACCCCTGTAATAAAGCGCGCTTGGTTTGACAGCAGAAACACACAGGCATCAGCAATGACATCACCGTCAGGACAGTATCCAAGCAAATGAATATCCTTCAAAAAATCAAAAACCTGTGTCGGCTGTGGTTGCTCCAGTGTCCATTTGTTGAGCATGGGTGTCATAACAGCTGCAGGCATAACCGAATTGACACGTATGCCGACAGACGCATAGTCTATGGCCATCGATTTTGTCAACGCATTGATAGCCCCTTTTGTGGCAGCATATGCCGCATGGTTCCCCTGGCCTATTTCCCCTACCAAGCTACTCGTATTTAGAATACAACCGGCAGATTCCTTTAAATGGGGGTAGCCATACCGTGTAGTCAAAAGAACACTTTTCATGTTGGTATCCAGTAACCTTATCCATTCATCGTCCGTCGTTTCATGCAAAGGTTTTGATGGACTTGCCAAGCCAGCATTGTTATGGATTGCATCAAGCCGCCCAAAAACAGCAACGGTCTTTTGGATAGCTGATTCAACTTCCCTGGCCTGCGTGACATCCGCACAGATGCCCATATGTGGTGCCCCGATCAGTTCAGCTGTTTCATCCACAGATGCTTGATCGAGACCAACAAAGGCAACCTTTGCCCCCGCTTTGACATAGGCTTTTACACATTCCAAACCGATACCAGCACTTCCTCCGGTAACCAATATGATTTTATCTTCTAAGATTTTCACGTTCTATTATTCTTGTATTTAGCATCAAGTTCCAAAGCATTGGAACAAATTAAAAAATCAGTTGAAAATTACATATAAAATCACGACAATAGCGAGTAGCAATGTCGACAAAATGCGGTAACTCCCGATACCCGACCAGGCTTTACCCCGAAGTGGGTCCATGGGATTCTTCCAGTACAAATCCCGACTTTGCGCAGTGTGCTGTACGGGATACTTATAAGATAATAATACCTGAAGTACCATACAGATCAAAAACAGATAAAAAGCCATCATCATAAATGGAGTCTGGCCTATCCACGAGTCAGGCAGCAGCTTGTTCAGTAAAAATACGGCAACCCCCAAAACAGAACCTATCCACAAGGTAAGTTTTGCAGCTATTGCCGATGCCCCTTTCCAAAACACACCTAAAAGAAATACGCAGGTTATTGGTGGCGCAATGTGTGCTATCACATCATTTATGCCGTAGAAAATACTCTCATAGCGATCCAATAGTGGTAAAAGAGCCAAGGAAAATCCCATGGCAATAACTGCAGCAATTTTCCAATACGAATCAACTGACCATCGGAAGCGGCAGGTTTCCGCTGTCTAAAGATATCGTAACTCACCATGGTCGATATCGAATTTAGCGCACCCGATATCTGGCTCATTAACCCCGACAGGAGCGCTGCGACCAAAACACCGATCAATCCGGAAGGCAAAAGTTGAGTAAATAAAGTGTATAGATACCTTTTGAATTGACTGCCCTTGATGGTCCACGCCGAGACAGCTTAAATCCAATTGACCTGTTCTAAACAAGGTATACGCAAATAGGCCTGGAAGCACAAAAATAAAAACAGGCAAGATTTTTAGAACACCACAGAAAAGAGCACCCACACGTCCATGGTTTTCATCTTCGCCCCTAAAACACGCTGAACAATGGTCTGATCGGCACACCAGTACCAAATACCCAAAATCGGATAGCCAAACAAAACGGCATACCAAGGCATTCCACTTCCATCGTTACTCCCACGAAGCATGGAAGACGATCAAGGGCATTGTCCTGTTCCAGTAACAGCTTTCATTGGCGTCCAACCGCCCATCTTGTCAAAAGCCGCAAAACTGATAATGAAAGCCCCGCAGCAACACAATTGTCTGGATAGATTCCGTCACCACAACAGCACGCAATCCGCCCAAATCGTATATATTCCAGTTATCACACCAGATTACTGTAATACTTAAATACATATTAAATCCAAAAAGTGTGCGCAGCACAATCCCTCCGGCCAACATCGAAAAAGCGATATGAATAACATTGCCGATAGTATAGAGATAAACGTAAGCCAATCTCTGCTGGCACGATCATAGCGCCGTTCCAGAAAGTCGGGCAAGGTGGCAACACCCGACTTGAGGTAAAATGGCACAAAAAAAAGCGCCAGTAAGATTAAAGTAAAGGCCGCATCCATTCAAAGTTACCATTAAGCAACCCGGTATCGAATCCCGCTCTGTGCCAAACTGACCAGATGGATTGTTGAAATATTGGTTGCAAAAGCGCTAGTCCAATGCTGGCCAACGAAGTGTCTTTCCAGCCAAAAAATACCCCTCTGCACTTGTTTCCTTGACTTTCTTAAATCGCACCGATCTGCCAATACGCCGACAACTAAAATCAACAGTATATAAAAGATGGCGATACCTAAATCTAAATTTCCTAACATAATGTCAACTTATAACAAATCACAACTGCTTCCCACATCCATTGGGGTACGATAAACGCCATTCTCTATAGCCACTGGATGTACAAAATGAGACTTTAGATGCGGAATATGCTCCAAAAAACAAAGCCTCATGCCCCAAGCTTATGTGGTTAAATAAAACCAGGTGCTGATGGAGCTGCCCCATATCCCAACATGTGGTACAACAGGGATATTATATTTTCGACAAAGTAGACTCACGGATATAAACTCGCTTACGCCGCCAACGCGAACAGCATCGACCTGTACAAATCCCGTCGCACCCATTTGAAGATAATTTTTAAACAAAATGCGGTTCGGCACATGCTCACCCATGGCAACTTTTATCGGCGCAATGTGTTCGGCCAAGCGTTTATGACCAACAATGTCGTCCGGGTGTGTCGGCTCCTCTACCCAAAACGGGTTCATCTCTTTAAGCTCTTGACAGATGGATAGCGCCTGCGGCAGCGTCCATTGCTGATTCGCGTCGAGCATTACTTTAGCTTCATCACCAGCAACCTCAACGCACGATATGCGCACGACGAATATCCCGCAAGGGATCTTCACTGCCCACTTTGAGTTTCATTGCGGAGAAGCCGTTTTCTAAAGCACGCTTACAATTCTCCCGTACCTTTTCATCAGAATAGTTAAACCAGCCTACTGACGTATCATAGCCCACATAGCCCTTTTCAATAATCCCCATTCTTTTATGACCTGTAGCCATATTTGACTCCAGTAAGCTGATGGCCTCCGCCTTTGTCAACTCATCTTCCAAATAGGAAAGATCCAGCGTATTGACAATCTCTGCGGCGCTGAGCTCGGTTAACAATTTCCAAAGTGGAACTCCTCTCGTTTTAGCCCAAAGATCAAAACAGGCATTTGTTACCGAAGCTAAGGCCAAATGAACAACCCCTTTATGTGGACCCAACCAACGATACTGCTGTTCATTGCTCAACCTATTAAACAATTGACCAAAATCTGCCATAAGATCCTCAATTGGAATCCCTTTCAGTCGTTCGGCATAAAAAGCTGCGGCACGACAGACCAGCTCGTTCCCTGCACCCAGTGTAAAAGCCAGACCTGTCCCAACGCGCCCCTTATCATCGGCCAATCGGGTCACTGCATAAGAATAGATCGGATCTTTGTGTATCGCATCACTGCCTGCACCTGTAGCCAAAGGAAATCTTCGATCCCTGAATATCAAACGTCTTTATCATAAAATCTTAACGTGCTTATTTTTAGTATTTAGGTTAATCTATTTTGAATTATAACTTTAATTTCTCTTTTAATTTGCGTAAAATGTCAACATCCGAATCCTTTATGCGCCCCATTCGATTGGGACCAACGTTTAAGATCAGGATATTGTCTTGCGCAGTTGCGGTCTGATAAATCCCCGCAAGCTCTTCCAAAGACTTATACTTCTTGTCTGTCGTGTTATAGAACCAGCGTTCTCCAAGTACCACTGTTGTCTCAAAAGGCATATAGTAAGTGTTCCCCTGTGCCATAAAAAGCTTAGGGTCAGGATCGACCGGGAAGATATGGGTCGCCTAGCCTAAAGTCACTTGGAAAATAACGTATTGGGTAATAATTCTGCTGGTCTTTCGGCAAAACAATGTGTTTGTCCGTATTCTCAGGCGATCCGATGCTCCAGTTTATACCAATTTGACATCCAGGAACCTTTTTCCTTGATTAAATTATAGATCTCCTGCGTGGGCCATCGATAATTCTCTTTTTCCCAGCCTCCATCCAGCCAAAGCTCAACGATATCCGTATACTTTTTGGTCATATCCACCAGCTCATTGAGCTGGTTCAACATATATTGATTAATAGGCTGCATCTGCAGACCTGTCTTTAACATTGGGGTTCTGCTTTCGGTCCCATAAAGAATAATACAAGCCGAGGCGCATTCCCTGTTTGGCGCATTCTTTAGCCAGCTCCAGTACAACATTTGTTGCGTTCGAAGAGTTCGCTACAATCATAATCCGTATACTTGCTATCCCATAAACAAAAACCCTCGTGGTGTTTCGTTACCAAAATCATGTACTTCATCCCGGCTTCCTTTGCTGTCGAAACCCATTGTTTAACCTCAATTGCTGATGGAGCATATGTGCTGGCGGGTTTAGATCCGTCTGTCCACTCCTGATCATGAAATGTATTCATGCCAAAATGAACGAACATGCCATATTTTTGGTCAATCTGCGCCCGCTGATATGCATTGGGCCGTACCGATGGAACAGGTACAATAGCCTTTGTTTGAGCACCGACATGTATACCTAAAACAGCGAGTGCCAAACTAAATAATATTTTTTTTTCTCATGGTTACATTCTATTGGTTATTACTGCGTTTATTAATTTTCTTTTCTTTAGTCCGTATGGAATACCTCCGTCATACCAGACCAAATCTCCCCTTTCTCCTGTGCATCGGATAAGGGTTGCTGACAAGGATCCGTTTCCTTCCACCAGCGCTGTGTCTCTGGATCGGAAGCCATTTTTTGCATATCAAGCTTGATATTTTGTCCTGCATATTCAAAATAGCTGAAAAAGAAAAAATTGACCATCTATCTCCTTCAAAAAAATAGAATAATTGCGGATATGACATGCCTTGATCTTTCGAAGTACTGTGGGCCAAACTTTGGCATGAAGCTTTTTATAATACGCTACTTTCTCGGCTTTCAATCCTGTTATGGATGCATAGCGAGTCACGGAGCGACTGCTCTCTGTAGACCGGAAGGCTGTTGTACAGAGTACGACCAAGACGATCACAAGGATGTAAGGATACAATTTAGGATACATAAGTTCTGCGTTATTGTATAATTATACGTAGTTGTATAGTACTACTAAATTACGCGCTTAGCAGGACGGAGACTACTGCTAGATTGCTCATTTCTCCCACTATATTAACAATTTTACACATGTTTACTTATTTTTAAGGCAAAATAGGCTATATTGCCTGTTCTTAATTTAAAAATAACCAAACACATGAAACCTGTTTTCGCCAAAATTTTGGAAGGTGCAGCTATCACCACTTTTGCGACCAAAGATGTGCAACGCCCATTCTTCTCAACCGAATTTCATTTTCATAGCGCCTGCCAGATGACCTATATTGTGGAAAGTGAGGGAAAGCGGATTATTGGCGACAATGTGAGTAACTTTGTTTCCGATGAACTTACTTTTGTAGGATCTGATCTGCCACATGTCTGGCACAATAACACTATAAATTGCGCAGGCTCTACCATTGCGGAGACAAAAACTTCCCGTTCTTTAGCCTTGTATATAGAACCTAAATTAATGATTAAACTTTTAGGGCATTTCTTTCAAACACACAAAGTCGAAACCTTCTTTTCAGTCTCCAAACGCGGTCTCCTATTCCGTGGCGCAACAAAGGAACAATTGAAGGTAAAGCTAAAAAAGATCGTACAGCTGGATTATGGCTTTGAAAAAACTATTTTGTTACTAGAGATTATCGAATTGATGTTATCGACAGATGAATTTGATTACATTTCCAGCGCTGGATACACCCACAACTATAGCCCTATTGACAATAGCAAAAATTGACAGCATCTTTAAATTCGTATTTAACAACTATACCGGAGAAATTCAATTGGATCAAGTTGCGCAGCTCGCTAATATGTCAAAACACTCCTTTTGCCGTTATTTCAAATCCCGTACGCAGAAAACCTTCGTCCAATTTGTCAATGAGGTTCGCATCAGTGAATCCTGTAGATTGATTGTCGAAAACAAGCATCAAATCACACACATTGCTTATGCCTGTGGCTTCAACAGCCTTTCAAACTTCAATAAAATTTTCAAATCAATTAAAGGGATCACGCCAAGCCAATATAAGTCCCAGATATGTTAGAAAAGCGTCAAAACAAAGTTGCACTAATCAAAATTGACACGACCAAGATCTACACTAGCAGGACCATTCAAAAGCTTTCCATTCATTCCGAACCGTGAACCATGACAAGGACAGTCCCAGGACATTTCGGATGGGTTCCAGCTTACTGTACACCCCATATGCGGACAGACTGAGTTTACAGCATGCAACTCCCCTTCCATATCCCGACAAATAGCCAGTTTTCTCTCCCTATAGTGAACAATTTTACCTTCCGCTGGCTGTAAGCTTTCGACCTCCTTCAGCGATTCAGCCGAAAATTTGTCCATGATAAAATGTTTTGCAGCATTGACACCTTCCGATAATACCTGCTGTGCGCTCGCAACAGGTTTGATGCGGCTTGGTGACAGCAGTTCAGCCAGCGGATTCTCCTTTCCTTCCAATAAGTCAGGGATCACAAGTGACGCCATTGATCCAAATGTCATTCCATTACCGCCATAACCGGTGGCTATATACACATTATTTTCATTTGGCATACTGCCGATAAAGGGTAAGCCATCGGCTGAATCATAATATTGCGACGACCAACTTGCAGTAAGTTCATCATAGTCGAAATGCTGATCAACCCAAAGTTTTAGGTCGGCAAAATGTTGCTCTGTTTGTTGGTCGTCGCCAGTTTTATGATCAAAACCACCCACGATAAGGTAATGTTCTTTATCAGATCGATGATACCTAAAATAGTGGTAGGGATCATACAGATCCGCAGCTTGTCCCAATGCTTCAGGTTCCCCATGAAGCTTTAACGTCAGGACGTAACTTCGATAAGGTGCCAGTAAAAAATTGAATCTGTTTTTGCCTGGTGGCACATGGGTAGCCCAAATGATATTCTTTGCCGTATAAACCTCTTTTCCACTCAGCTTCAATTTGACCCTTCCATCTTCATTGCTATAGGTTTCAATTCCTCGACCCGTCAGTATTTCGCCGCCCTCACGACGATAGGCTTCGATCATGCCCGCAATATATCTCATGGGATGAAATTGTGCTTGTCCCTCAATGCATATTGCTTTTTCGAAAGGTATATCAAAAGGTATGGTTTCGACATAATGGGTAGGCAATCCCAATTGCTGATGGGCCGCGTAAATTTGCTCAAGCTGCTCGTTCTGTCCAGATTCTGCGCTAAAGAGAAAAAAGTCACATGTCGAATATGCACACTGTATGGAATATTTGGAAATGTTATCTTTTATATAATCTAAGACCTCAAGCGTCGCATTCAGAAGCAGCTGAGCGGGATCCTTTCCAAAATTTTCAATAATCTCATTGTAAGAAGCGTCATAAAAGTTATTGATATGGGCGGTGGTTCCTCCGGTTGTGCCAAACCCTGGATTCTCCTTGTCCAACAGTAGGCATTTTATGCCTCTATTCTGAAGTTCCTTGGCCAATGTTACACCAGTTATACCCGCCCCCACAACAATGGTATGGAAATCTAAAATGGCAGGGTCAGTCGAAAAATTTTCAATGTCAACATCCTGCCAAAAGCTCTTGTTCGTTCCGTCACGCTTCATAGTCATTATATTAAATTCAAAGAATCAGTCTTTGCTTTATTGCAAATACAACACGTCCAAGATAAGAACCATGCTATTCCACTTTCGTTTTAGCGGTTAAATACGTAAAAAAAAGAAGAAGTACGTCTTCCTTTGCGCCCCCAAACCAATGTATAAAATAGGCTGTTCCTTCATGAAATAACGAAGTGCTTCATTGCACCTTTAACACGATATACATTATGAAAATAAATGCGAAGGATTACGTCAACTCCATTTTACCGAGTTGGGTAAAAAATAAGAAAATAATTATTACTGGCGGCACCACCGGGATTGGCCGGGCGACCGCCCTACTTTTAGCCGCGATGGGTAACGATATTTTAATTTGCGGCCATCATCAAAACCAGTTGGACGATACGCTCCGTGATTTTAATCAATTGGAATGCACAGGTAAGATGGAAGGGATTGTAGTAGATCTGGCGACCGAAGAAGGCATACACATGCTCTTCAGGACATTTGACGAACAATATGATCGTTTGGATATTCTCATCAATAATGCGGCTATAGCCTTTCAGTCGGTTAAGGACGGAAGTTATTCGGATCAGGCCTACCTCCTTCGCACGAATGTGCTGGCCTATTTGGCTTGTACCCAAGCCGCGTTGTTACGGATGGAACCCCGCGGAACAGGACATATCCTCAATGTCGGATCAATGAGTGCAGATGTACGCGAAGCGCAGAGTTCTGTCTATGTCTGCTCGAAAGGAGGTATTCAAGCATTTACAGAATCGTTACGGAAGGAAGCCAATCCCAAGGGTATCCAGGTGTCGCTTGTTGAACCTGGATCAGTTGGAACAGATATGCAACCTTTTTCACCGGAGGAGCAGCAGGAAAAAATTGATCATTTAGAAATGCTCTATGCCGAAGATATCGCGCGTACCATAGCTTATATCCTATCTCAACCACTACGCACTTCCATCGTGCATACACAGGTTAAACCTTTGAGACAAATCATATAAGTCATCTGCGATTTTATCAACAAGAAAACAAATCCACTTAGTTGAAGGTCCTTAAAAAAATTTGTGTCATGAGAAAAAAGAAAAACTTGTTTGAACGATTCTCAAACTGGGCAACGCATGCCACCGGTAGTTCAGCCGCATTTATTATCGCAACTTCGACGGTGATCATCTGGGCCGTGAGCGGCCCCATATTCAATTATTCTGAAACCTGGCAACTGGTCATCAATACAGGTACGACCATTGTTACTTTTCTAATGGTATTTCTCATTCAAAAATCCAAAACAAGGATTCCAAAGCAATCCACCTGAAACTCAATGAACTGATAGCGTCCCATGAAGGCACCAGCAACCGAATGGTCAATCTGGAAGACTTAAGTGAAGAGGAATTGGATCAGCTCGCTAAGTTTTATGCGCACGTGGCGAAGCTCGCTCTGGAAGAAAGGGATCTCACCTGCACACACTCTATAGATGCCGCAAAGGAAAACCATGATTATAAAGTAAAGGTTCAAAAAGAAAACACAACCGCTCAGCAGACAAAAATCCGAACACGACGGACTAGTATTCAGCTTATTGATGACAAAAAAAATCCCCTTGAAGGGGATTTTTTTTGTCATGCTGTAATCGCTAATTTTTAGGGCTGTCCACCGCCGCCCGCGGCCCCATAAATTTGTCCGTTCGCATAACTTGCGTCTGCCGCAGCCAATTGCACATAGATTGAAGCAAGTTCGGCGGGTTGCCCCGGACGTCCCATGGGGGTATCACCTCCGAAATTCACCAGCTTTTCCTGCGTAGCACCACCACTCACCTGTAGTGCAGTCCAAATTGGACCGGGAGCCACGCCATTGACCCGTATGCCCTTTGGACCAAGCTGCTTGGCCAATGACCGAATATAGTTGGTGGTCGCAGCTTTTGTCTGTGCGTAGTCATACAAATCTTCCGAGGGGTCTGCGGCCTGTACCGATGTTGTACCGATAATTACAGCTCCAGGTTTAAGATGAGGCAAGGCTGCCTTAATAAGCCAGAAAGGTGCATAAATATTGGTTTTCATCGTGGCATCAAATTCCGCAGTGGTGATATCCAATATCGATAGTTTTGTCTGCTGCCGCGCCGCGTTGCTGACCAAAATATCCAGACCGCCGAGTTGAAGTACGGCGTCCTCAATCAGCCGAATACAAAACTCTTCTTTACGGAGATCTCCCGGAATAGCGACTGCCTTTCGGCCCGCCGCTTTTATCAAAGCGATGACTTCCTTCGCATCTTTCTCTTCCTCGGGCAAATAGTTGATGGCAACGTCGGCCCCTTCTCGTGCGTAAGCGATAGCTGCTGCACGTCCCATTCCCGAATCGCCCCCGGTGATCAATGCTTTGCGCCCTTGGAGCCTTCCTGATCCTTTATAACTATCCTCGCCATGATCCGGCCGGGGCTCCATTTCACTGCAGAGTCCAGGCCAGGGTTGAGACTGGCTCTTGAACGGCGGTTTTGGGTATTCTTTAACCGGATTGACCGGTCTGTCTTGGGTTTGGCCCGCTGAGCGATCGGGACTTCCAATGATACTCAATGCCAAGATTCCAGAACCTATTTTACCGATAGCAGCTCTTCTTCCCATATTATCTGAATACTTCATAGCTTTTTTCGTTTTTGGAAAAGGCCCAATGAAATTGAGCCTCTTATATTTATTCTACAGATGTGTTTTTACAAAAAATGCACGTTAATCATGTCCTTCAGTTTTCACAATCTTGTTATAGATGCCCAATAGAAGGAACGGTGCAGCCCATTGGCCTACAAATAGGGCGTTTTTATCGTTCGACATGCATTTTAATGCGGCAGATACACCCATCGCCAGCAATGCTGCGCCTAAAAATACGGTGGATGGTAGTTTAGAAGTTTGATCTTCTATCTTTTTGGTGATTTCACCTTCGTTTCCTGTATTTAATGCCATAACTTAAATTTTTGATTTTTTAATAGTGTTCACGCTAGGTCTATTGTACACTTATTCAGCTTTTGAATTGAGATTTGTATCGGCCAGCGCGCTAAGATCTTCATCACATTTCTTTTCTTCACCCAGTGTTTCAAGTAGTAATTTTAAGGCATCCTTATGTGTTAACACTTTCGCAAAAGCCGCCAATGTGCCATACGTGGCAATTTCGTAATGCTCCACCTTTTGGGCGGCAGCAATAATTGCTGCATCGCGGACAGATCCAGCTTCTGTTTCTTTCATAAGGCTTTCCGCCTCTTCAAGTAGCCCCGCCATAGCTTCGCATTTTTCGGCTTTTGCTTTCACTCCGATAAGCTCAAAACATTGCTCTAGGCGATCCACATGTGTTTCCGTTTCTGCCAGATGTTTAGAAATAGCAGATTTTAATTGTTCTGAACTTGCATTTTTCTCCATCTTAGGAAGTGCTTTCGTCAGCGCTTTTTCTGCCCAATAAATATCCTTTAATCCATCCTCAAATAATTCGGCTAGATCCTTCGCTGCCCCCGCTTCGGCAGGTACTTTTTTTCCTTCTGAATTAGCGTTTGAAGTTGCTGTGTTACCTGATTTTGTGTTTGTTTTACTTTTTTCTGCTGTTGCTGTTGTTGTTGCCATAATACTAAGTTTTTATGCTCAAACGAGCGGTTCGTCAAATAAACAGCTCTCAAACTCTTTTCGTTCGCCAGAACTGTGTAAATCCTGCAAATCACGCATATACCACATTTTATAAGTAAAAACACGTTTTTCAAAAATTTAAATGATAGCGAACAACAACGCTATAATTAACGTACAAATCATATGACAATGCGTACTAACACAGTTAACGATCTGTCAACAACAGTGGTTCATCAACAAACGATTATAAATTAAACGCAGTATGAATAAAAAATGTACAGTTCAGGATGTCCGTCCAGGTATGGCCATCCTCGCTTTAGCGATTGTAGCGCAATCAGGCCCCCAAAATCTACCGAACGATATTCCGGAAGAGCATGAAGAAGAACTACCGGAAAATACACCGGATCAGGAACCCGAAATTGATCAGGAAGATTTGGAAACGGATGAAGAATTAGACTTCGCAGTTGATGCAGAAGAACCTGAAATACCCCGACAGGATGATTTCGGTTTCGATGAGGAAATTGGTTCAGCAGGTGAAGATGAATTTCCAGAAGAAGATGAAAGAGATGAAAACGAGGGTGCTAATGATGCGGAAGGGCTGCCTACGCAACCGGTGACAACACCTTCTGATTTAGATGCAACACCCCTATAACGTGGACAAAAAAACAGAAGAACCCCGCTCTTTTTCCAGTGTCGGGGTTCATTGCACCCTATCCTATCTCAATAACTTTTTCTGAAAACCAAAACGGACAAGTCCCGCCGTATTCTTCGAACCGGTTTTTTCAATTAATTGCTGCCGATGGCCCTCCACGGTCCTTTTGCTCAAAAAAATTTGATCAGCTATTTCCGCATTTGTATGTCCTTCCGCAATTAATTCCAATACAGACAGTTCGCGTTCAGAGATGTCGTATCGTGTCATTATTGCTGTACGATCAATATCCAACTGTGCATACTTTGATAAGTTTCGGATCAAATCAATACTTAATGCTGCACTGATATATTGTTGCCCACGTTTTACCTGCTGAATTCCGAATAAAATCTCTTCTACATTGGAATCTTTCGATAAATAGCCATCAGCGCCAAGATTTAAAACCTCCTGAACAATCTGGATATTGTCTTCCATAGATAAAACAATGATTTTTATGGCTGGATAATGTTTTTTTACTTCTTGTATAAACTGAATGCCATCCATTACCTCCATATGGATATCAGTCAGGATGATGTCCGGTTTGGCTCCCTTGAGAAATTCCAGGGCTTTTTGACCATTCTCCATCCCCGCAATTACAGTTATATCTTCTTGCGCCTCTAATATTAATTGGAAACCGGATCGTACTAACGTATGGTCATCTACCAAAAGCAACTGTGTCATAGCTATCTGTTTTCTTTCTTTCGTTTAGTGATTGATTTTTGAACGAAACAGCTTTCAAGCCAAAAATGTTTTAAAAAAATAGCTCTTGGCAAATGCATACATAACATCAACGGAAAGATTTTGACCGCCGCCGCATTCTTTTTTCTGGAAAGGCGTGAGAGATGTCTCTGCTAGAGCATATAAATAATTGAAGTCGCGCTATTCCTCCACGAGGGAATTAGTACGATATGTTTGCGTAAGCACCACAATTTTTGCTTTAAATACGCAAAATAGGCTCTTTTCAAACGCTACCTTCCTCGCCGCTGTTCACTTGAAAACACAACGAAAGAAGAACATATGTTTACATCCATCATTATTGGCATCGTCTTTATTTTCTTAGCATCCTATATCGTCATCAATTATAGAAGAAAGGGAAATAATACGCGAAACAGAAAAAATCGTTAACATTTAAATAATAGTATCATGAAAATCATTTTAAAAACCCTGGGAATATTACTAGCCACCCTCGCCTGTATAGTTGTCGTTCAGGCGCAAGACAGTAATCCCGCTCAGCCACAGTCTGGAGATCTGGACTTTGCCAGCAAAGCCACGGCCAGCAACAATTTCGAACTGCAGGCGGCAAGCATTGCTCTTGCTAAATCGCAAAACCCAACGATCAAACAATATGCACAGATGATCACTGATGACCATACCGCTGCAGGAAATGAACTATCGACCATTGTAAAAAATAAAAATTGGCAGCTGCGTACGAGTGACGATCAAAATTATAAAGCCATGATCGACCAACTCAATAAGGCCGACACAGCCAATTTTGACCGCGTTTACACTGATCTGATGGTTAAGAGCCATCGAGATGCAATTTCACTTTTCAAAGATGCAAGCGCAGGCACAGCAATTACAGATGCTGACCTGAAGAAATTTGCCACCGATAAAATTCCGGCGTTCGAAAAGCACCTTGATCAGCTTAAAAATTGGCAACCTTCAGATCCTTCGATAAGTGACATGCCCATTACACCAAATGCGCCATCCCCAGCAATCAAGAATAAGGTACCAAAACCGACATTAAAATAACAACATATTTTTTCCAATCATTCACTCCGGAGGACAAAGCCATTACGGCTCTGTCCTTCGCTATTTCTTACATCACATGGAACAGACATTCGACTACATACACGAACTCCTTAATAGACAAATGGCGCTACGTGCCAAAATTGAAGAAAGCCCTATTGCAGGCGAAATAAAAATGAGCTATGGACGGGATTTTTATCAGGAAGAAGTGCGCTCCACGGGGCTAGCGATGATTCGCGACGGCTGGGATATGGAGGGCGAACAACTGATCCTCGATTTTGTGCATGAACACTATCCAATGCGGGTTAAAGATGAACTTACCTGGATTAATAAAATGATGCATTACCTAGCGGCTGTTACCGACACCTTTATCGATAATCTACATGCCGAGGGCTACCGTTTTTTACAGGGAAATGTAGACATGCCCAATGAACACGCGATATTCTACCCAGTCCATGAACTAGATGCATTCGGAAAATTATCCCAAGAACTCGGAATGAATACCATCGTAGATCTGAAAATATCAAATCAATTAGAACAGTTGCAAGGTTGGATCTATTATCGTTCGGGAAGTAACTAATTTTGTTTAAGCCGAGGTAACTTTTGAATCATGAAATACGGCTTCGGCTTTAACTTGCTCAAGAAACTTACTCCTAAACCATTCAATCTGTTGCACGTTCTGTAAACCTACCTGAATTGATACAACATAGGCATCCGCCGTAATATCCTTTGTTAAAATTTTCATGGGCAGGCTTCTGTCGATCTCCTTAAAGCTAGTAATGGTATCTTCCAACCACTTTTTCCACTCTTCGATGCTGCGTGCCGTAACGATGGTCAACTGAAGATTCAGACGGATATCCGATTCTTCGAACGTCCAGTTGACCAGGCGACCGGAAAGGAGATCTCCATTTGGTATAATAACTTGGGCCCCTTGGTCTGTTAATAAGGTGCTCGATCGGATACCCACCTGCATGACCTGCCCTTTTTTATCAGCAAGTTCCACATAATCCCCCACTTTAAACGGACGTTCAAATACCAAAATCACACCTGAAACAAAATTGTTGATAATATTCTGCAGGCCTAAACCTATCCCCACACTTAATGCACCGACAATGACGGTCAGCTTGTCAACTCCCAACCCCAGAATACGTATTCCTATGAGGAAGCCAACAATAAAAATGACAACACGTACGAGTGGTAATAAGGCTGTTCGGCGCTGATTTTTTTTCGCGTCGGGCTGATCAAGAAGGTCTTTTAAATTTTTTTGTATCCAATTTGCTGTCCATATGACTGCAAATGCTAAAAGCACATCGCCATACGTATAATTAACACCACCAATGGTGTGGGTATTATTTAACAAGCGATCCCCAAGTCGACGAATTTCACTTGTGATATGCAAGGTGTTGGCCCAGATAATAATGACCAATATACCCGCAAATAGGCCAATAATACGACGGAGTGCGGCAAGTATCTTCTGCTTATCAAAGCGATTTATAAAACGGTCTTCTTTCGAATTTTCATAAGAGTTGAGTAAATCATGAGACAGCATGTCGCGGAATGCATGCAGGGAGAATGCTTGCAATAGCCCTACAGCTCCAGCGATACTGCATGTACGGGCCAGATTTAGAAAACCAAACAGATTAAATATAATGGCGGCCATACTGATAATTAGCAGTAACCATCGTGAAAAGGGGCGCAGATAATCAAAAGGTATTTTTCCGTCGACCTTCCGCCCGAGGTGCCAAAGCAGGCAAATACCCGATAAATTGATCAACATGACAATAATTCGCGACATCCAACCTGTATCCAGCACTAGATTGCTGGCAAGTACCAATAGATAATAAAAAAATACATACTGCATCATCTTCAGATGCTGATTGGATAACTCCGAGCGAATCAAAAGATATAGAAAGCCGAAAATAAGCAGATAGCTCAATTCGAGCACGATCACGGGGATTCTAAGGGAAGTCAGTGGCAGGAGAATAAGGAAAAAGACCGCAAACTTGAGGACAGGAATCCACCACGGTTGATTGCGATGTAAGGGCAATGTCTCTTCGGCCCCTATGGCACGTCTGCGCATCTGATAAAGCCAATAAAAATAAATAAGGCTCAGTAGGATAAGGAGGAAACGACCATCCCAGGCACTATCGTAGTAACGCTGCGATAGTCCATCCTGCTCCAGGTTCTTTTGTATTATACTTTTCCAGTGATACCAAAAGGTTCCTTCTTGCGCTGCCTGAGTCACATTCTGCTGCTGCTCGGCCTTGTCGCCAAGGTCTTGCATGTCCAACAGGAGCGATTCAATATCACGTTCTAGTGTTGCGGCACTATCTTGCACCGCCCGCCATGAGTTGGCCGTGGAGTCCTGGGGCACCGTTTGCTTGCGCAACACCGTAACTTTTCCCTGTAGATCATGCACAGCGGGTTTAACCAGGCTGATATACTGCTGTACTTGACTGGGCACGAGCCGACCATCATCCGGCCGCTGCCAGGCGACTCCTCGCTTTACACTGTCCAATCCAGTATAATAACGATCAACCTGCTCACGCCATTGTTCCAAAAAGTTTCTAGCCGAGGCCAGTGGATTACTCGGCAACGAATCAAGAATACTGACCGAATCCTTCGATCGCTCAACGGAATCGGCCTTTTGTGCGTGCACCGTATAAAAAAATAGGCTAAGCTGGATGACCAAGCTTAGCCTTAGCATGGCGCAAATTATTGGGCCCATAATCTTTTACGTTTTAAATTTGTCTTTATGTTTAATCGGGTTTAGCCGGAGAAGGCTGCCGCTGCAAAGAATCGGTGCTGTCCCGGCCAAGCGAGTCATTTATACCAACACCAACCTGCCCATCATCGGGTGTATTGGAGGAATCATAGCTACCGTTTGCCTGATTGCCTTTATTGCTGCTATTGCCGCATCCCCATAGTCCAAGGATTGCCAATATCAATAAACTAATCTTTTTCATATGTTTTGAGTTTAAGTATGAAATTATTCGAAAAGTGAACAGTGCAAAAAAAACAATGGTTCTCTTTAGTTCGCATTTAAGTAAAAATATCTCCCTATCGTAGAAGTACGCAACAGGTCAAACGTCGACAAACGCGTGTTCATGTTACTCAATGCTGCCTGTTCAATCCTCAGCTTTAGTTCGATCCAAATTGTCCAATGGTACAGCTTCCTGTGCGGTCCCAGCCTTATTTTTAGTCGTATCTTTTCCACGGCTACGGTGAATATTGTCTAATGGTAGACCATTCTGGTTGACTGTTGTATCTACTTTCTGTTCCTTTTCGCTACTTTTGGTTCTATTATCGCAAGATGTTGCTGCCACAGCTGCGAATGCGATGGCCAAATACAAATATTTAATCATAGTTTTTAACTTTTATTATTATTCGTTACCCCTTCCCCGTTTCGCTATGTGGAGCATCAACGGGCTTTGATTCAGGTGATCCTTTTTGACGTAGGAAAATGGTGAATACAACAATGGCCAAAACAGACAAAAATTCACTTTGCCAGTTCTGGAAAGTTTCAAACCAAAATTGAGGCATAATGAGGTACGTCCATGCGTCATCTACCGGTAAACCTTCAAGCCGCTGTTCGGTGTTGTGCTGTCTCCAGCTTCCATAAAAGTGCATAACCCAACTCCCCAAAAAAAGTAGCGCAAAGCAAATGAATAGCGATGAACTATATAATTTCAACAGCCAGCCACCTTTTCTAACAGGATAAGGGGTATTCGGGCCGGGCTGCGGTTCACGGTCTACCTCTACTTTTTCCCCTATTTTTTTTGATTCAGCAGAGCCCCATTGGCGTAATCCCACCGTCAGAATCACATACATCGCCATCTGCAGAAATTCACTCTCAAAATTTTCAAAAGTTGCGGATGTAAAATGTCCTGTGCCCAAATAATTAACGATATCCAGCGGTGCCTGATTGGCCTCCAGCAACTCTTCATTATGTACTTTCCAACCCGTAAAACATTGCATGCCTAGGGAAAAGACAAAAAGCGCTGCAAACACCAGGCTTAGGCCATTACGATAAAAAAAAGAATAATTTTTCTTGTTTTCCATAGCAAGATTTATTTTATTATTAAGTACATATAACTTCAATAAAAACTTAACTATTAAGTATTCATGCCTTTTCCTTGAGTATAAAACTTATTCGCCCATTCGGCTCCATCAAAGCCATATCCACTTCATCGAGGTGCTTACTATTTGTCTCTAACCGCAAGCTCGTCAGTAGATCAGTACGGCTTACCCCCAACCGGTCCATTTGATCCCATTGGATTTTACCGTTCTTGTATAAAACAGCGGGCTTACCTTTTACCATATTACCCAAATAGGGAAGCCTGGCCGATACCTGGGCTAGGATTTTATTGACAATAATCATCACGAAGCCGGCAAACACGGTTGACAGGAATGGCGAAGCGCCAACTATTCCCCGCGCTAATACCGCACCTAGCATAATAATGATGACGAAATCTACTCCAGACTTTCGGCCGAGAATTCGAATTCCGCCCAATCGAACCAAAAAAAGTGCGATGATAAACATCATAAACGCACGCGCCCCCATTTGTATCATCGTCAGGTCTTCACCAGAGCCAAAAAAACTGTCCATATTTTTATACCGTTTAGATCGTTGTTATACGCCCATCTTCATCATGAAGCAATGTGCTCTTTATTTCAAAATAGCCTACTTTATCTCAGAACATCGGTAGGAGCCTTCCCTGTTCCCTCATTTTTCAAATTGAGTACTTTTACCTATTCAACAGGCGGATAATACGTTTTCATCGACAGTCAACAAACTACTGCATTTAATTGACTGTCTTTAAGAAAAGCAAACGATATGATTCATTTAGATAATCCACCTGAAGATTGTCTCGCCTTCTTTCAGGATACATTGCGGCTGCTCCAGGATAGCGGAGCTCAATTTATGGTGGGCGGTGGTTTAGCCATGTTTCACTACACGGGGATCATACGGCCTATTAAGGATATGGATATCTTTTGCAAAAGCAGCGAATACCCAAAAATTCTTAAACATCTTGCCGCTAATGGTTATGAGACCGAATTGACAGATGTGCGATGGCTCGCCAAGATTTACAAAGACCCCTATTTCATTGATATTATTTTCGATAGTGTTAATCACAATTGCACTGTTGAGCAGGATTGGTTTGACAGAGCACCTGAAGGTACTCTTTTTGATGCTGATGTACGTTATGTACCAGCAGAAGAGCTAGTATGGTGTAAGCTATATGTACAAAACAGAGAGCGGCATGACAGCGCCGATATTAACCATATTTGGCTAAAATATGGAAAAAGTTTGGACTGGAACCATTTACTAACGCGAATGGATCAACATTGGCACCTCTTGTTGGCTCAAATGCTCATCTTTCAGTTTACTTATCCGCATGACTATCGCGATATTCTCCCAAAAGACTTATTTGATGAGCTCATTAAACGCGCAGCGGATCAATATGAATTGCCTCCTTGTTTGGAGAAAGTTTGTCTGGGACCCTTGATAGATCAAACGCAATATGAAATTGATATTAAAGAATGGGATTATAAGTCATACACAATAAAAACTGTTTAATATGAACAAGAAGACAACCATAGCCGCATTGGGCGATATACATATGAATGCAAACCAGCACGGAAAATGGAAAACCAAATTTGAGGAGATTTCGGAGAAGGCTAAAGTCCTTTTACTTTGCGGTGATCTAACGGATACGGGGGATGAAGAAGAAGCAGAATTACTTGTTGCTGAACTCCAATCTATTAAGGTTCCAGTCATCGCCGTACTGGGAAATCACGACTATGAGAAAGGACGACAAAAGCAGATCCGCCAAATTTTGACAGACAGTAAAATTACGGTCTTGGATGGTGAAGCTATCGTGATCGAAAATATTGGTTTTGCTGGCGTAAAGGGCTTTGGCGGTGGTTTTGACCGTTATATGTTATCAATGTTTGGTGAAGGTGCCATGAAAAGTTTTGTGCAGGAAGCCGTAAACGAATCGTTGCTTTTAGATCGAGCTTTGGCGCGCCTCGAACAAGAACATGCAGACATAAAAAAGTTGCCTTAATGCATTACGCGCCCATTGCTGAAACTGTTTTAGGTGAGCCCGACCAAATTTATCCTTTTTTAGGGTCAACGCATTTAATGGAACCTTTGCAACGGCGTAAAGTAAGTGCTGCCTTCCACGGGCACGCGCATGCCGGAAAATTCAAGGCCCTGTCCCCTTCTGGAATACCGATTTACAATGTGGCAGTGCCTGTATTGAAAGCACATCACGAGGACGATACCAGCTTTGCACTTGTCGATATTTAAAGGCAATTTATTTCAAACCTTCGCCGATTTACATCCGTTCTCTTGAAGTATAGAAAGAACGTAAATAAAATTAGTGATATGGAGAATTTAAAGAATAAGCGGATAGCGATATTGTCGCGGATGGATTTGAAGAAATTGAACTGACTAGCCCAAAGGAAGCCTTGGAAAATGCAGGCGCCAAAACAGACATTATATCACCGGCTGAAGGAACAGTGCGGGCAAAAAATGGAGATGAATGGTCAAATGACTATCCTGTCGATGTAGCTCTGCAGGAGGCAGAAGAGAATCGATATGACGGATTGCTGCTACCAGGCGGGGTCATCAATCCTGATAAATTGAGGACGAATAAAACGGCTATTGCATTGATCAATGCTTTCTGGGAACGGGATAAACCGATCGCAGCCATTTGCCATGGACCGCAATTACTGATTAACGCGGATCTGGTGCGTGATAAAAAAATAACGTCCGTTGAAGCCATTCAAATGGACCTGATTAATGCAGGCGCATTATGGGAAGACAGCGAAGTGGTGATTGACGACAAACTTATTACAAGTCGTACGCCCGACGATCTTCCCGCTTTTAATAAAGCCATCATTAAAGCGTTTGCGACAGAAAAAAAGAACAAAGCGTAGTAGTACAGTTTCAATAACGTATAAATCGGCTAACCTTTAGATCTTGTAACATGTTCAGCATATAAATAACACATAAAACAGTATATTATGAATACAACAAAAGTTCAAGCCATACGACTGCCAAAGGGCAATCGCAAAGCAGCAACGCTAACAAAGAAAAAAAATCAGCGACAACAACAGGAAAAAGTGCTTCAGCGTCTAAAGGATCGCAAAACGGAAGTTCTGATAAAACCAAAGCTGAACTCTTGGAAATGGCAAAGAAAATGGAGATCACCGGGCGTCACGATATGACGAAAGATGAACTTGCTAAAGCCATAGAGAAGCAGGGCAAAAAATAGAAATGTCATTCACGGACAAGTGCTGATTAGTCCTGAAAATAGATACAGATTTTCAGTTAGAAACTAAGTTTAACAGAAAGACCCGCAATTTTAAATGCGGGTCTTTCTTATTTCTTCCTTTCTTTTGGCCTATCTGTAGGATCATTGGGCATCTCGTTCAACTGATCCACCTGCGGGTCTACTCCGGCCTCGGCATCGCCCTGATCCTTATCGCCTACATCTCGCAGTGTCTCTCCATTTACACCTAACTTGACCTTTTTCTTTTTTTCCATTTCGGTTCCGACGACGCGGTTTTCATTTTTTGTTGCCATATTCCTCTATTTTTTGTTTTTATTGTTTAATCAATGTAAGAGCATGTGATGAAAACCGAAGCTGACAAGACCAGCTGTATTTTTTGTATTCGTTTTCTCGATCAGCTTCTGTCGGTGCCCTTCCACCGTACGTTTGCTCAAAAAAATACGCTCTGCAATTTCGCCGTTGGTGTATCCCTGTGCGATGAGTTCCAAGACATGCAATTCGCGTTCTGAAATATCATATTTTAACAAAACACGATTTAGGTCTGGAGCCCTGTCCGCAAAGTTTTTATAATCGTTAAGGCAGGAAACACTTAAGGAACCACTGATATATTTTTCTCCTTTGGCAACCTGCCGTATACCAAAAAGTACCTCATCACAACTACTATCTTTCACTAAATAACCATCTGCTCCAGCACGCAATACATCTGCGGCAATGTGTTTGTCATTTTCCATCGTCAAAGCAAGGATTTTTATATCGGGGTATTTCTGTTTAACGGAATCAATGAGGGTTATCCCGCCCATTTCACCCATATTAATATCCGTAAGGATCATATCTGGTCGCTGATCGACATTCAACACATCCAAAGCTGCTTCAGCACTTTCAACATCAGCCAAAACAGTAATGTCATCTTGTGTTTCTAAAATCAGCCGAAAACCACTTCTTACCAAATGATGGTCGTCAACAAGCACTATCTGAATCATAGCTATCTGTTTAATGAACTTATGTACTTCTAGGAACAGCACCCAATTGTAAAAAGTTTTTTACAGTTGAATTTATCTAAAAAATAAAGAAAATAAGATTGATTTTCTTTTTCTATCATAATAGCAAATATAGAAAGCGAAACGCTTTTGACCTGAGCTTTGTTCTCCTACTAAGTGCATGCAGGTGGCATGCCATGATTAAACGATAGATAATATGAAAAACTCAACAAAATTAATTGCCGTCAGTCTATTATACTTAGCAGCCTATGGATGTAACGGCGCTAAAACTGATGATCAAAAATCACAGGAACTGATGCGTGATTCCGTTCCCAACGATACCACGACGATACAATATCGCGACACCACATCTGCCGAATCCCGTGGAGAAATCCCGCCGACATAATAGCATAATTATGAAGTCCTCCCGTCGTGAGATGGCTGGAGATTAGATTTATTGTAGAGAGCTAGACAATGTAAACATTGTCTAGCTTTTTTATTTGGGCACTATTCGAAGGTCAGATTGATTTTCGAAAATCCCAATCCCTGTAAGAGCGGTTTAAAAACGGTGGTTGCATTGGCCTTGGTCTGCTGCAGGATATCCGATTTCTTTACATCATCAGCAACAGCTTTTTCCGCAGCTTTATAAGCTTCATCCACGAGCTCTGCTTCGCGCAAGAAAGCCATTTTCGTATCATAGACTTTGGACGCCTCGTGGTCGATCTTGATGTAACAAATTTCTGGAGCCGGCAATTTGATGGAGACCGAATCCCCCAAAACCGTGATATCTTCCGGACTAAGTTTCGTCAGATTCACACAGCCTACAGCATCTGCTTTCACGATGAGTAATACACTTGCATCCGGTAAAAAAGTATTCACGTTTTTGTGCTCTACAACATCACTGTAACGGTATTTGACCAATTCCAGTTTTCCCATGGCTTCAATACGGTCCACCAACAGCTGATGTTTGCTTTCCACTGTCGGTCCGCTGTTATATTTATGATACACAAACCAGGCGCCAACTGCCAAAATGGCTACGATAATTAAAAATTTTAAAAATTTTCCCATAAACTATACTATACAAATTAAAGACCAAGCTGCTTTTTTAGACATTTAACCTGAAAATATTACCTCAATATTATTCTTCAGGGTCACTAAATGGGCATACTTGAAAATTATACCTTTTGATAGACAATTGTTTAGTTAAAAAGTTTAAAAAACATTTGGAACATATGAGCTATAATACTACTTTTGTGACATCAAAATCACGGTAGGTATAGCTCAGTTGGTTAGAGCACTAGATTGTGGTTCTAGGGGTCGTCGGTTCGAGCCCGATTACTTACCCAAAAGGCAGATCAAATGATCTGCCTTTTTTGTTTCTAGTCCCGTCTGTTTGCTCCCGTCTGTTAGCGCCACATAAACCCGCCAATACGGAAAAAGCGGAGCAACTTGTTAATCACGGTTAAAGCAGGTTTTTTAATCTTCCATTTTAATCCATCGAATCCTGTGGGAGCCGCATTGAAATCTTTCACTGTCGCCGCCCCTGTTTTCATATGGATCGGCGCTTCATCCCTTCGAAGTTTCTCCACCACCAGGATGCTATCATAGTAGTGTAGAGAGCCTACCGAACGCGTAAATCCGTTGACCTTCAATCCGCGTTGCTCAGAATGGTAAGCATTGATGTAATCAATAAAATTTTTACTATACTCTATAAAAGTACCGTTCCTTTTATGGCCACCACCATAAAATACCTGATAAGATGTATGTAAATCTTCACAAAGGTATACGCCATTGTCTTTCACATGATCAAAAAGCTCCTCAAATGTCACAATCTGTTGTTTCATCGTATGGCCACCATCATCAATCAATATATCGATCGGCGGAATAGACTCTTTTACCTGACGCAGAAACTTTCGGTCGGACTGCGAACCAATAAAGATCTCGACATTTTCTTCTTCGAGTTCCTTACAGTGCGGATTGATGTCAATACCATATATTTTAGCACGATCGCCAAAATAGTTCTTCCACATCTGCAGACTTCCACCCTGAAAAACCCCAACTTCCAACACCACGATCTCTTTGCCTTTGAAACGACTAAAATGTCTGTCGTATATATCGAAATAATGCATCCATTTATTGATTAGCTTCGCATTATTATTTCGGAAATAAGTTTCTAACTCGTTCATGTCCTTCGGTCTATTTAAGGGGTTCTGGTTTTTTATGTGTTGAATTTATTGAAATATAACGAAAAAAGCAACGATATTTTTCTCCAGTCGAATTTTAAAATTCAATTTTAAAACATCCAAATTATTTTCCTACATTTACATAACTAGTTATATAATTACTTATAATACGATGGAACTATTTGAAAAAACAGGAAAAATAGCCTTAGGTAGCAGATTGCGCTACATGGCTTCCAACATCACAGAAGAAGCCGCCCGGATACACGAGCTTTATCAGATTGAATTTGCACCCAAATGGTTTCCCGTATTCTTTATTTTATCTGAAGGTGATTCCAAGACAATTACTGATATAGCAACAGAGATTGGCCACTCCCAGCCATCGGTCACTAAAATCGTTAAAGAAATGATCGAAGCGGGCCTACTTGAAGATAACCTTCGCTCTATGGATAAACGGAGAAATATGGTTGGATTGAGTAATAAAGGAAAAATGCTATGGGAAAGAATGAAAATTCAATGTATCGATATCGATCGTGCCATTGATGGGATTATCCAGGAAGCTACGCACAATCTATGGGAAGCTTTAGCGGAATGGGAATTTCTCCTTGAACAAAAATCCTTGCTGAAACGGGTGCAAGAGCAAAAGAAAATGCGTGAAAGTAAGGATATCAACATTGTGCCGTACAATCCAGCCTACCGCTTAGCATTTAAGTCCTTGAATGAGGAATGGATTTCCACCTATTTTGAATTGGAAGAGGCGGACCATAAAGCACTTGACAACCCTGAGGAGTATATTTTGGCAAAAGGCGGCAAAATTATGGTTGCTCTTTATAATGACAAGCCCGTAGGTGTATGTTCACTTATCAAAATGAATCATCCCGATTTTGACTATGAATTGGCAAAAATGGTGGTTTCTCCAACAGTGCAGGGCAAAAATATAGGCTATCTTTTGGGAAAAGCAATTATTGAAGAAGCAAAGACTCTAGGGGCTTCAAAACTGTTTCTCGAGAGCAACACCATTTTAAAACCTGCGATCAATCTCTATCACAAGTTAGGTTTTCAAAAAATCAATGGCTTTCCAAGTACTTATCAACGCTGTAATATCCAGATGGAACTGGATTTAAAAAAATAACCTGGCGCAGTAGAAACATACACTGGAATAGTCAACTCAGATAAGCGAATGAATGCTTCCTTTTTTTGGGGAAGCATTTTTGTTTAATTAATTTTCAAATAAAAGGTGATACTTTTCGCTAAATTGGTACATGTCTATAAATGATATTGCTATGCAACAATTGATCAATTCAAATCGAACAATAGACCGGCAGGTGCTCTTTATGAACTTGTATAAAAGTACATTTCCTATCGTGGCTAAGTATATCAGTCGCATGGGCGGTAATTTAGATGAAGCCAAAGATGTATTTCAGGACGCTTTACTGGTGTATTATGAAAAGATACATTTAAAAGAAACACCACTAAACAACGCTATTGGTTATTTGGTCGGAACAGCCAAAAATCTATGGCTTAAACGGTATGGTCAATCCAGCCCAAACCTCTCCCTAGATCAAGTGGATATTGCTTTGACAACCGAAGAGTCTCCTTCTAGCGCAAGGCTGTTTCGCTTTTTGGAGATTGCCGGGCGCAAATGTTTAGAACTTTTGAAAAGCTTCTATTATGATCAAATGTCCCTGCAAGAAATTGCAGATGAATATGGCTATTCGGGCGTAAGGAGCGCCACTGTACAGAAATTCAAATGCCTGGAGAAAGTTAGAGAATCCGTTAAAGAAAAATCCCTGGTTTATGATGACTTCATGGAATGAAAACCCAGCAGATAGAAGCATATATCTTTGGAATGGCTGAACCAGAAGAAGCGTTGCTTTTTGAAGCGCAATTGGTATTGGACGAAGAATTGGCAGACAAGGTTATTGCGCAACAAAAAGCTTATGAAGCTATTCAGCAATTTGGGCGCAAACAATTAAAAACTGAAATTGAAGCCATAACGCAAGCATTATTTACATATCCTGAACATGTCTCTTTTAGAAAAAAAATACTAAAGTTATTTCGCAAATCCTAAATTCTTAACATCATGACGATTGACAAAAATGAGTTCCGCAAATTTGCGGTAGGGCACTGCTATGTCCAAAAAGATCTGGTGGATCATTACATTTCCGGTATCGAGCAATCCCGCATGCCGCTGGCCATGACTCCATATATCACAGAAGAACGCGAATTGCGCGTATCACAAATGGACGTATTTTCCAGATTGATGATTGACCGTATTATCTTTATGGGTGCTGCCGTAGAATCCAACATCGCCAATATCGTACAAGCCCAGCTGCTATTTCTTCAATCTGTTGATCCCAAAAAAGATATACAACTGTATATCAACTCTCCTGGCGGCGAAGTTTATGCTGGATTAGGTATTTATGATACGATGCAATTGATCAGTCCTGATGTTGCAACAATCTGCACCGGTATGGCACTCTCTTTTGGCGCGATATTACTCTGTGGCGGCGCCGCCGGCAAGCGTAGCGCCCTGCAGCATGCACGGGTGATGTTGCATCAACCGCTGGGCGGTGTTCAAGGGCAGGCATCTGACATTGAAATTACAGCCAATCAAGTGTTGAAAATAAAGAAGGAGCTGTACGATATTATTGCCAACATAGTGGACAAAGCTATCAACGTGTACATGATGTTAGCGACCGGGATCACTGGATGGTTGCTGCAGAAGCAAAAGAATTTGGAATTATTGACGACGTACTGACCTAGCGATGATCATTAAATTTATGAACAATTTCAAACGGACTATTGACAAACTGGTGTCAATAGCCCGTTTAATTTTGTTATCAATAAATTTAGATCATCATGAAATTAACATCCATTCGGCTGATTGCAAATGACATCCAGCAATCCGTCACATTCTATGAAGAAATCCTGGGCCTCACCGCGCAATGGTTTACACCAGATTTCGCTGAAGTTTCCACCAGTTCGATTACCATAGCTATTGGAAGTACGCGTACGATGCAAATGTTTAGCGACAGCCCCACTGTCTTTGGCAACACGGCCCCCATTATTATTGAATTTTTAGTGAAAAATGTAGATCATGAATATATTCGGATCAAAAATAGTGCTTCAAAAATCGTTCAGGAGCCGACAACAATGCCTTGGGGCAATCGCTCATTGCTTTTTTGTGACCCCGATGGTAACCTGCTTAACTTTTTCACGCCACTGAGCCCTGAGGCCATCAAGAAATTTGGTTTAGACGCTACTAACTAGTCTGCTCATCTGACAAGATACTAACATCGAATATAGTATCTTGTCTTCATTAATTGACATTTAACAGCTATTCAGCTCATGGCCCTAATTAAAGATATATATACACGGGAATTCTATCAGTTTATTGCTGATCAGTTCCACCGCGTTGATAACAATTTTAACAGAGAACAGTTTATCAAACGTGTTTTTGCAGGCAGTTTTCATGAAATGGAATGGAAACAGCGCACAAAACATAGCACAGCGGTCTTGCATGAATTTATGCCGAACTCCTTTCCTGAAGCAGCGGCCTTACTAAGACAAGTTGTGGAACATCTCCTAAAAACGAAGCATCCGGGAGGACTTGAATATGTTATTTTTCCAGACTATATCGAAACTTACGGCATCGAAGATTTTGAAACAGCTGTACAGTCATTTGAAATCGTCACGAGATTTATCAGCTGCGAATTTGCCGTTCGTCCATTTATTATCAACTATGGATCTCGAATGATCGCGGAAATGGAAAGGTGGTCCAAAAGTCCACATGCTCAGGTACGACGCCTTGCAAGCGAAGGATCTCGACCCCGACTCCCTTGGGCGATGGCAATTCCATCGTTGAAAAATGACCCTACTCCTATCCTGTCCATCCTACAAAACTCCATAATGATTCATCCGAGAGCGTCAGAAGAAGTGTAGCCACAATCTCAACGATATCGCTAAGGATCATCCCCATCTTGTCTTGGGTATTGCCCAGCAATGGAAAGGTATCAGTAAAAATACAGATGCTATCATCAAACATGGCTGCCGTACCTTACTCAAACAAGGGCATCCAGCAATTCTAAGCTTTTATGGACTGGATAGTAGCGATTTCGATGTTACAAATCTCAGTATTCATACACCGGCTGTTAAAGTAGGTGAACATCTTATTTTTTCTTTTGAAATCGAGAATGGAAGCAGCACCGCTAAATCACTACGTCTGGAGTATGGGTTATATTATCAAAAATCAAATGGCCAGCTATCTCGAAAGGTTTTTAAAATTAGTGAACGAATTTATCAGGGAGCTGAGATAAACCGTATCGAGCGAAAGCAATCTTTTAAATTGATTACCACCCGGAAATTCTATGCAGGGAAGCATAAAATCTCCATTATTGTCAATGGGCGAGAAATGGTCCAACAGGAATTTGAGCTATTGCACATTTAATGGGACATAAGAAACAAACGAAGGGCTTTCGTGTTCTACTAGAAACAATAGAATATGCGCTGGATGACTTTTTCCAAGGTATATGTGGTAGGTGGTTTATATTAATATGAAGTCTGTTATGAAGAAAATTCTCATAATCTTTTTTGTCTCACTTATTCTATTTCTCATTGGGCTTTTCATTAGAACGCTGACTTATCCGTTTACGCGAGTCAAAAAATCGGAGGTGGCTCCAATGCCGCCAGCGGTCAATGACAGTATTGTTGCCCGAATTGCTGGCGGTATCAAAATAGCCACCATCTCTATCGGTGACTCGACATTATTTAATCATGCTCCTTTTGAAGAACTGAATAATTACATCAGGTACAACTTTCCACTGATCTATCGCTCGCTGGAAACCTATACAATCAATGGTCATGCGCTGGTCTTTCGACTCAAGGGAAGCGACAAGAGCTTGCTTCCGCTACTCTTTCTTTCCCATATGGATGTCGTCCCTCCTGGTTCAGCTGCCATAAAAAACAACGATTCATCACTATTTCAGCCTAGCGACCAGGCGATACCACCTGTAAGCGAAATCGCCGAAGAGTGGGACTATGCACCTTTTTCGGGAGCAGTAGCCAACGGCCGCATTTATGGACGTGGAAGCTTAGACATGAAAGGCATGCTTTTCTCCTTACTTGAAGCGACAGAACAGCTGGTTCGAGAACAGGTACAGCCCAAGCGGGATATCTACCTCGCTTTTGGTTTTGATGAAGAAGTTGGGGGCGTACGTGGCGCAGCCAAAATAGCAGACTACTTCAAAGAAAAGGGCCTTAAATTCGAAGCCGTTTATGACGAGGGTGGACTCATTCTGGAAAAGGGCTCGGTCGAGGGGATCAGCTCGGATGTAGCATTGATCGGTTGCGCGGAGAAGGGATTTTTATCCCTGAAAATAAAGGTTAAAGGTCTTGGTGGGCACTCTTCGATGCCCCCAACAACGAGTGCAATTGGTCAAGCGGCAGTCATCATGCAGCGCTTAGAAAATCACCAGATGAAAGCACAGATCAACCCCATTATCCAAAACTTCTTTCAACAGGTTGGTGGCAGCATGCCTTTTGCCTCCCGATTTGCGATCGCTAACCGCTGGCTTCTTGAACCTTTACTTCTGGCTCAACTAACGAAAAACCATTCGACTAATGCTCTCGTGCGAACAACTACGGCACTGACAATGATGAAAGGCAGCGATGCCCCCAATGTCCTTTCACCTGAAGTTGAATTTGTTGTCAATTTTAGACTGCTACCCGAAAACACCCTACAGGAAGTTCGGGATCATGTCGAGCAGGCTACAAGCGGGTTTGATGTTGAGATCGAACAGGTCGACAATGCCCGAGAAGCATCCAAAGTTTCACCAACAGACGCTAAAGCCTACAAAATGATGGAAATTGCTATCCGCAGACTATACCCCGATCTTATTATTACGCCCTACCTGACGGTGGGCGGAACCGACGCCATCAAATATCAGCATCTCAGTGATCATATCTATCGTTTTATGCCCATTAAAATTAATCACGCCGAACAGCAGAGTATGCATAGTACCAATGAATACATCAGCATTGAAAACTACCTGAAGATGATAGACTATTTTTATTACATGATGCGTCACTACGACGATGAAAAGATTTAACCATGGACAATCTTCGCAATTACATTCACACATTGGTTTATTTTTCAACAAACACAGATAAGAAATATGAAAACAGACAATAACGCACTTTTGGAATTCGAAAAATTTATGGCTATCCGATTGAAATCCTCAACAGATTTTGTGGAGGGCCATTTTGACTCTCTTAAAGACATTTCTGTCTCGAATGAGCCGGCAACAATTTTTCCGCCCAATGGAATATACATCTCTGGGGTATCCGAGGTCAATGATTTTAATCAAAAAGGAGCTTCCAATTTCCTTCCGGGTGCAGAAAACAAATTTGAAGTGATCCATCAAGATGCATGTGATTCGCTAGCTTACTGGACGGGTATACAACGTTCGACAGTCAACGTAAAAGGGCGAGATACAGCAGTGATTTTCAATCTCAGAATCACCGAAATCTTCAGAAAAGAGCAAGGCAATTGGAAGCTTATGCATCGACATGCCGATAAACTGGCCGAATAATCGAGATGGCTTAGCAAATCGTCAGATAAAACGGCTGTGTGCAGCAAACCACTGGAGACTATTTAAGCTATTGCGCATTGCAGCATTTACCTAATGATAGTTCATTAAATAAACAATGGCGACTATCTAACGTATCCCTTTTGTTACAAAAGCAATTCACACAAACGATTGCATTGAATAATTTTCGTTTAATTTAATTGTATTTATAAAATTAGAGTCAACAATTAAATTTAACTTATGAGATATCCCAAATTTACACTACTGCTTTGTGCAGTAGTGGCAAGCTTTCTGTCTTGCAAAAAAAGCGAGGTGCACACCAATTTAGAAGAGAAATTATCGCTCCGTGCTGCATCCCCTGGAGCAAGCGGATACGAAGTTCCCTTAGGTGGTAATGCCTTTGTTACTTCAGCACCTTCCGGTGCAGTTGAAGTCATCAATAGCAATGGCCTGGCAAACTGGACCAATGCCAATAGCGTGATCAGTACCTATGCCAAGGTCCCCCAAGCAGGCGCTTTACGTGTTAAAATAAGGGCTAAAGTGTTACCTTCAGGCGATAGCAGTACGGTGAAGTTAACGATCAACGGTGTAAGCAAACAAATCAAACTTAAGGGTGGAACCCTACAGGATTACACTGTTGGTACCTATTCGCTAAATGCGGCGGGTTATATAAAAATGGATCTTCAAGGTGTATCCAAGTCAGGTGGTTACTTTGCGGATGTATCCCACTTGATTTTAGATAGTTAGGCAACGAATGGCACAGTAATTTATAGTGACAATAATGTAGATAATACCTACTATTGGTCGCGACGGGGTCCATCCTGCCATTTGAGTTATACCATTCCAACAAATCAGCAAGTTTCCTATTATTATAGCGAGGTGAAAGTCCCCGCTGGAGAAGATAAAATAGGATCTTACTTTATGGCAAATGGCTTCGGCCAAGGATATTTCGGAATGCAGGTCAATTCAGCGACAGAGCGCAGAATATTATTTTCTGTTTGGAGTCCATATAGCACCGATAACCCATCACAAATACCTGCAGAGGACCGCATTACATTAAATAGAAAAGGTGCAAATACCACGACAGGAGAGTTCGGTGGCGAAGGTTCTGGCGGACAAAGCTACCTCAAGTTTAATTGGACTGCCGCTACTACCTATAAATTTTTATTGAAAGGAGAACCTGATAATAATGGAAGTACTGATTTTACAGCATGGTTTAATGATCCTTCGACCAATACTTGGATACTCATTGCAAGTTGGAAACGTCCCAAAACAAATACTTATTTAACAGGATTTCATAGCTTCCTAGAAAATTTCAACGCCGACAACGGCTTTCTGGGACGTTCGGCAGAATATAGTAATCAATGGGTTCGAACATCTGCTGGAACTTGGCTGAAAGTCGTGGAAAGTACCTTTACGGTTGATGCAACCTATTCCAATAACCAGCGGATAGACGCCATTGGCGGAATAACCGGGAATAGCTTCTTCCTGAAAAATGGCGGTTTTTTCAATACTGTCGTAAATCCCGGAACGAAATTTACACAAGCAGGTACTGGCACAGCACCTTCAATAAATCTAACAACACTGCCGTAATACGCATGTTTACAACAAATTATTAGTAGTTTATATTCCATGTAAAGGGGCAATACGTTCAAATGAAGTATTGCCCTTTTAAAAACTTAACCTTGTGATATTTACATAACAATTCGTACCTTTCACTAACACTTTAATAAAATTAGCTAATCCCCCGCCTTGGGCAGGTTGTAAACCCAATGCTTTTCCGAATACCGACGATAGATTCCAGCATCAAGAACAATAAACTTGTTTATGAATATACTATCCAAACCCTTATTTATCCTATTGAGCACCCTGTTGCTAATTAATAGCCTTTCATCAAAAGGACAGTATCTTTCACCCTTCAATACTGACCATAAACTTAAAAACCAACTCGATACAATTGTAAACTGTTCCGTTGTTGATTATCTTTCCAACAACAATACATTTAGTGTGTCTATTGGGATTTATACTAAAGGGCACAAAACAACCTACACCTACAGTAGAGAAAAGTTACCAAACGCCGATAACTATTACAACATTGGATCGGTGGCGAAAACCTTTGTCGGCGCTCTACTTGCGCAAGCGGTCCTTGATAAGAAAATCAACCTCGATGATGATATCCGTAAATACTTGCCGGGAGGTTATTCCAATTTACAATACAGCGGCCATGGAATCCGCGTTAAGCATCTAGCAAATCATACTTCTGCCCTTCCAAAGACTTTCAGATCGCTTCCTACCAAAGTTGTCGATAGTTTAAGGGGGCTCACTATTCCGGAACAGGTAGACTATCTTGGAAAGTACAGTCGTGACAACCTATTGGATGATCTGAGGAAAGTCAAGCCCGACACCGTCCCAGGTACAAACTTCAGTTACAATAGCACGGCTGTGATGGTACTTATTGCGCTATTGGAAAGTAGCTATAAAGATTCCTATGAACATCTTATCAGCGCATATCTGAAGGGACACCTCGGTATGCACTATACAACCCCCTATTTAGATGAATCACAAATAAACGACGTTGTACAGGGCCATGACAATAAAGGTCAGCCTGTTCCATTTGCGAATTTGAGCGGGTTTTACTTTGGCCCCACAATGAATTCAACGATCAATGATATGTTGATCTACATCGAAGCCAACCTCAAACTAAACGATAGAGCCCTTGGTCTAACACATCAACTGACTTATGGAAAAGACGATGGATTTGGTATGGGGCTCGGTTGGATGATCAATCGTGATGAACGTGGGGTTCGCTATTTCTATCACGATGGAAATACTAAAATAGGCTACAATACCTTGTGTGTACTTTATCCCACAGATGATTATGGTATCGTTATTATGGTCAACGACACCATTGATCAACGCAAGGTCAGTGAACTTGAAAATGACATTAGACATCAGTTATTACTGTATGATCGGCGACAGGTTCAGCCTTCATCTTCAGCAGAAAAGAAGGATTAAAATTAAGTTATCATTAAAAAAATATGTATTTATTTTTAATTCAATAAAAAATAAAATTAAAATAAGAGAAGTAATAATAAATTCTCCCAAAATATTATTAATTTTCGGAAACTAACCAATGTGGAAATCGGTGAATGTTTATTTTTTTAACTAAAGAAAGGAGGCAAACAAAACAACGACAATGAGAACCGCTTGAAAAACCAAGCACAATTAAATTAATGATTCATTCACAAATCTTAAAAACTAAGTTATGTTAAAATTAACCAGTCGCTGGAACAGACTTTATGCTGTTTTGGCCGTAGTTTCCACATTTTCTATTTTTAGTTGCCAAAAAGCTTCATTAACTCCTGAGAGTCCAGAAGCACAACTGAACAAAAAAGATGCTGTATCCGCACAGGCAGGAGCTACAATTGCAACATTAAATTGGGATCAAACCTATCAAAAGATTGATGGATTTGGTGCATTCGGAGGCCGGATTGTTCCATTCTTTGAATCCGCAAAAAGAGATAGTATTCTGGATTATTTATGGGGAGGCAGTGGATTGAAACTGAATATCCTTCGTGGAAAAGTACTTCATACCTATCCTTTTAATCAACAGACCAAGGTCGTTACCATTAAACCGGCAGGAGTTTCGATTGACGTAGACCCCAACAGTGCGACTTATCAGAATTTGACAGCAGATGAAAAAGAACAGCTTGGACAGGTCTGGATCATCAAGAAAGCAAAAGAAAGATTCCAAGTTCCCTTCGTTATGGCAAGTACCTGGACTCCGCCCTTATACATGAAGACCAATACGAGCAGTATTTCCGCGAAATGGTTTAATGGACTTAATTTTAATACTTCTTCAACAGCTTTCGCGCGCTACCTGACTGGATTTGTAAAATCATTTCAAAATGAAGGAATTACAATCAATGCTATCTCTCCTTCAAATGAACCTGAAAATGTCTTTTCAGACTGGGATGCTTCTTATTGGGACGCTTCGCATTTGGGACAGTTTATTACCAACAACCTCCGTCCAGAATTAAACAGCGCTGGTCTACAATCCACCAAGATTATATCTTCCGAAAATGCGGCCTGGGGAACTGCCGATAATTTCCTCTCAGGCATGGACAGAAGCAATGTCGACATCCTTGCGGGGCACGGCTACGTTGAAATAAGTGGCATCATCACTGGTCAACGTGGGTTTAACCAGAGTCCGTCCATGTGGAATTTTAGTATTGGTGGTAAACCAATGTGGGTAACAGAAGCGTCCGATGATGGCGGCAATTATGACAGTGGCATTGAAGGCGGCTTGAAACTGGCCGTTAATATGCACAAACTACTGGCGGATTGTAATGCCAATGCCTATGTATTTTGGCTAGGGATGCTGGCATTTCAAAATAATGAGGCGCTTATTTGCACAAAGAGTAATGGTTCTTTGGAGTTTCCAAAAACGTATGATGTGATGGGACATTATTCCAGGTTTATCAAAGCAGGTTATATGCGTATCAATGTAGCGGTTCAAAATGGAAATGGCTTATTGATTTCGGCTTACAAAGATCCTCAATCAGGTAAGTTTGCCTTAGTTGTCACCAACACGGGTACTGCAGCTGTTCCATTGGATATCAACCTCACAGGTTTTGCAAGCGGCGCGCTGAACAATTACCAAACCACGGCAAGCAGTTCTGGCCATTGGGGTAACGTCGGAGCTGTAACACCAAACAGCTCAGGTGTCTATTCCTTAACAATACCTGCTAAAAGTATAAGCACTTTAGAAGGCAACAAACTTTAATTTGTTCATCATACTGAGGGAGCTGTCCTCCCTCAGTATATTTTTCAAAACACATATTCTAGTTCTAAATTTTGTGCCATTGCCTGTTTCCCTTTATCTTGAAAACTTAACTTTCCATAGCATCTGAAGATATGCCTTCGAAAGCATAAAAATTTGAACGACTTCTAAAAATAAGAATTTAAAGAACAAAATCCAGCTGGCTTTCGTTCTTTAAAAAATCAATTCTAAATCATTAGGAGATATAATGTTTAAAAAACAAATTGAAGAACGCACCTGTTCCTTCCGAACTAAAATATATTCCAATATCTTTGCTACCTATATTTTGGAAAAACTACTATGAAATTGCGCTACCTTACGATGCTTACTCTTGGGATATGTACTATCTCTGGATTAAAAGCACAAGAAAAATCAAATCTTATCAAACTAAATCTTTGGCCCCTATCTGTCGGAAATATTGCATTGGAGTATGAAAGATCGCTCAATGAGCACCTATCGGTCAATGGAACGATAAGTTATCGTCCAAAAACCAACTTACCCTTTAAATCCCTATGGGAATCTGTTTTTGATGATGATAATAATATTTTGGGTGAAGCTAAATTAGGCGCTTTTTCCATTACCCCGAAGTACGTTTCTACCTCGGGAATAAAGAAGTGTTAAAAGGATTCTATATCGCGCCCTTTGTCAAATACGCCAATTACAGTGTACACACAAAGATTACCGTCGATGAATCAAATTATCACCGTGAAGTACCTCTATCGGGCAGCTTAGATGCTTTTACCGGTGGGGTAGCTGTCGGTAACCAATGGAAACTTGGACAAAACATCTATTTAGACTGGCGCATTGTCGGTCCCGGTTATGGCTTCAACAATGGAAAGTTCGAAGGGAAAACTCCATTAAATGCAGACGAACAACGCGAAGTAAGGAGACAACTGGATGAATTTGATAGTAATCTCATGAAAATCAAAAAAGAAGTAAATGCCGATGGCGTAACACTAAGCACTAGCGGACCGTTTGCCGGTATTCGCACCGCATTATCCATAGGCTACCGGTTTTAATTACAAGATCCTACGTTCCTTGTATCATCTTTACTAATAAGCGCACAATGGTGCGCTTTTATCCATAGCAATCGCTAAGGATCCTTTGTGCAGTTTTCATTCCAGTTTCGGGAAGAAATAGATCAACTATTTAGTAAATACCCAAGGATTTCTATCTTTGCACAACGGATCACCAGAATATTTAAACAATTAATTAATAACGATTATTTCGCCGCGAGGTTAGTTTCAGACTTGTTTAAACCTAATTTGATTATGTACGCCAATTTTCAAAGTCAGCTAAAGTCTACAACTAAAACCGCCATTATCTTGGTGAGCACTATTAAGGAATAACATCCCTATCGCTAGTTTTTTAAATTAGATTATGCTCACGGGCATACTTAAGCACTTGTCCTATGGTTTGACATTCTGCTTTTGCCATCCCGGATTCTGGTAGTTCCAACAATTAAATCCACTCAGTCTTCTATCCGCTATTTAGAATGGCCCTTGGGAGGTGTTTTCCAGAATTTTAATAAAATGTGCCTAATTTTATCTTTAATATCATTTTCTCCAAATACTCTTGCTACCTTTGTTCTTCAAATTAAATTAACATGCCAAAAGAGACAAGAACAGGCTTTATCAGGGAATCATCGAAAAAGATGACAACGGGAATTACTTTTGTGGTCCCTACCTACTGGATTATCAGACCGTAGAAACTTACTATAAATTGGGCGATCGCGTTAGTATCAAAACCATTATCAAAAATACAAGCCGCAAGAGTATGGAAGCTTATCCGCAAAAATCAGTTAAATTTTCCTATGCGTCAGAGGATCATGGAAATGATTAAAACCCATTTAGATTGAACAATATAAATAACAAGGCCAGTTCTACAGAAATGGCCTTGTTATTTTCAAGATTGTTTTTGACGCGAGGCGAAAAACAAAGCCTCTGATTTTTGGTAAATCAAGAGGCTTCAACATAATCAAATGGATCGATTACTTTATAAAATAGGTATATTTTTTTTCAGCATAAAGAATGTACATTCAATAACTTATCTAAATGATGCATCTAAAATTCATTTTCCATAAAAGCTATTCAAAATTCACATTCTTTTCGAGCGATTCAACCCGTCGTCGCTACCATTTAGTGTAAGTGTCATTACTGATTTACGCTTCAAATATAAAAAACTAGTTTAATAGCGTCCGAGCGGAGATAATTGCTTGTGTCTAATTTTCGTCGAAATAGCGATTCAGTACGATGAAATTAAAGAGCGAAGTAAGGCGATATATCTCGATAATAAAATTATATTTGCAAAAAAAACAATTAACCTAGCAATGAATAATAAATGTATTAATTGCAATTGTGCGATATAAACCAATTTTTGCGGCTATTGTGGACAAAAAGCTGCAACGCACAGAACACGATATTAATGCCGTAATCAATACCATTGGATTACGCAATCTAAATTATATTGGAATTAATATATAAGTATACACGAATCACTAGCCAATAAGGTCTTATGCTACAAAAACGATCAAGTTTTTTTCTACAATTTGGTATTCTATTAAATTTAATTACATGTAATTTTTGTTTTGCACAAAGACACAAATACGATAATAGACGAATAGATAGTGCAACATTTGTTGAAACTAGAACAATATTAAGCCAGTTAAGCACGGATCAATATGAGAAAAGGATATTCACCAATGAGTTCGTTACAATACCTTACCGGCTTCTCTTACCAAAAAATTTCAATTCAAAAAGAAAATATCCTGTTGTCATTACATTTCATAATTCATCTAGAATGGGTAGCGACAATGAAAACCAATTAGAGCATTTGGCAAGAACCTGGATTAGAGAAGATATTTATACAACGTTCAACTGTTTCGTTGTTGCCCCCACAGTTTGAAAAGCGTTCATCAATCTACGAATTGGATAAGAATGGTATACTTGAGGCAAGACCTTCAAGAGATGCGCGGCAAATTTTAGAATTGATAGAAAATATTGAAGACGAGTTTAAAAATATCGATAAAAATCGAATTTATCTCGTCGGTTATTCTATGGGAGCGTCAACAGCACAAAACCTCATGAGCCTGGCCCCAGAAAAATTCGCAGCAATGATTTCTATCGCCGCTGTACCAGATCTATCTAATATCAACGCACTTGTTCATAAAAACATTTGGCTTATCCATGGTCGAAAAGATATAGAGAACCCTTATATTGGAAGCGAAGTTTTGTACAAAAAGCTGCACGGAAATCGTAAACTCAATTTCACAACTTTTAAAAATTTACAGCATAATAATATTGTCATTCCGTTTCTACTAACGGACGAGCTCCAAAAATGGTTATTCACTAAGCATAATTAACTTAATAAGACTAGTACCGAGTCTTCAGGGCAATAGGTTGTAATTCCTCATTCGGTATCTGAGGAACATATACGGTCTGTCCTCCCCTTTCGTCGATCAACAAGGCCAATAAACTACTGATGTCGTCGATCGTGTCCAATCCTATAGGGCTTTCTACTATCGCTATATCCCGATCCGAAAGAATCTTTACGGCTTGATGGAAGCTTTCTTGCACCACCAAGATATCCCCGCGGCCATCCTGACAGGCGCGATAGATTTCTTGAAGATCAGTGATCACTAAGCCCTTGCCCACAGCTGTTTCCAATTCTTTAAAGTAGTCCTCATTTTTTCGTACAAGCTCCTGTTTCATAAAATTCCAGGCACGGCTCTCCAACTGATGTGTTTCAATGTTGTTATAATCAATAGGCAGGTATCCATAATAGACCGAGGGGCGATCTGCAACCTGTAAGAGCTTACTATAGTTATCTTCTGTACAGAAAACGAGCGTGACAATCCTCTCCTCACCAATAAATCGTAAAAGGGCTTTATCAACCCGATTAAGATATTCCCTGAGAAGATCATCAAGATGTTTGACATCACTACTCTTATCCGGAAATGTATTATGGAATTGATTTTCGGGAATCGGGAACTCTTCGCTACTGATATCCTCAACAATGCGACCGTTGATGGCTCGAAAAAGGTGGACACCGCTTTGCGAAAGGAGCATCACAAGATAACTGGTTTGACGGCCAATCTCCTTCACCAACGGGCGTACTGCAAATGTATTGCTGATATGGACTCCTTCTTGGTTTGTCTCCCAAGAGGACTTGAAAACTTCACTGATGGTATCAGAAACGAAAATATGTAGACTTTCAAGATTATAATTGATATCGAGCTCCTGCTCTATTTTTTCCAATTTTTCAATCAGACCAACAACATCTTTCTGATCATGTTTATCCAACAACCTATCAATCGCTTCTCTTTTAAAATTTTTGATTTTTATGCGGTCACTGAGATTATCAGGATGTGTGCGATGGGTATTGACAGAAATGGTGACACATAATTCATCCTGAACCCGAATAAGGGTTTGCAAAAGTTGTTTTTCGAACATTACCATAAAGAAATACGTTAAGAAGTAAATACAGTTATATGTAACAACAATTGCAGGAAGCTTCTTGTTTGGATAAAATTGAAGTGAAACAGTTTCCGAGAACTTATCTTCAAAAAACAATACATCCCCTTGACAGTTATGCTAGGTAAAAAAGCATCTATATGAAAAATATTTTTATCGCGGAGTGACAGGTTGCGTCGATCTCCAACACTCCTGTAGATACGATAAAACTGCCATTGAAGGTTGATTTTGATTGACTTTACCACAGCGTTTATTGCAAAGGAAAATGTCCTCTTTCGAGGAATAAAAGCTAGACAATTGAAGCCTAGCTTTTATTTATAGTTGTCGAAACAGTTAATTTAAGCGGTAAACTTTGAGCTGTTTTTGCAGCTTTTTACGTACCATGTGAATTCTGGTCTTTATAGTGCCTTCTGGCATATTAAAATAGGAAGCGATTTCATGGTATTTATAACCATCTAAAAATAAACGGAAAATTTCATAATTTTCGGGCGTAAGACTGGTCATCGCTTTTTCGATGTCTTCGGCCATAAATTTATTGATCCCTTTGTTAAGTTCAGACGTATTGGTACTTTCTAAGGCAATATAATTATCCTGAATTTCCGTCACCCGCTTGGCTTTTCTATACTTATTAATATACGTATGCTTCATAATCACATATAGCCAGCTCATTAACTTCGGATGCTGCACAAAGTTGTCTATGGACTTCAATGCCCTTATCCAGGTTTCTTGGATCAAATCTTCCTTTTCATCCGGATCAGCTGTAAATTTAGCAGCAAAATGATTAAGCAAACTTCTTTTTTCGTTGATGAGTACATTTAAATTGTAGTTGTTCATAACTTATCCTCTTTCTTTTTTCAACTGATTGTTTAAAATGGTTTTACATGAACAGAGGTAACAAGAAGGATGCTAGATTTGAAGCTCCATTTGTGCCAAAAAATAAATAGCAGCGTTGAGGGTAGAAATACGTTTTCCTATTTTATAAAGCTAATTAAGCAAAGTTTAATAGCTTTTTGACATTTATTTTAAATAATGATCAAAAAATAAGCAACTAATAAAAAAAGATAATAAGGTATTTATTTACTGCTGAAATGTTAGAAATACGTTTATTCTGCGTTTTAGCAATTTATACTCAGATGAACATTGTATACAGTTGTTGAAAAAACTGAACACGCAATTGATCGAAATACGATATAAAAGCAAACTATCACTCTTGGAATGCTGTTCTAATAAAAAAATCAAATTATGGGAAATCTATTGCTACATCATCGCCGTTATATTGGTCATCATTTGGGCGATAAGTTTTTTTGGAGGTTATGCTACGGGGAATATCATCCACGTGTTATTGGTCATTGCCATTATTGTCGTTTTATTACGTGTCATTCGTGGTGCTGCTTAAACTGAACTCAAAAGATGAAACAAAGCCGAAACATAAATTACGTTCGGCTTCGTTTGTTTTGAAGATTTACAAACTCGCTATTGATTCCATGGCAAAAAGAATAGTGTGATATTGTCGCTAAGTCTATGTTCTTCATTTGTAACTGAGGTAAGAATAATACCTTGACATTTTAATTAAGCTTTTCAAAACATCGAATGAGCGCAAACGTTTCGGTTTCCAGTTTTGTTCAAATTAAAAAGGAACGCCAGGAAGCATTTTTGCCGATCCCATTTAACGCTTTTTACGATATAAACTGAACCACTATGACACAAAACTCAGAAATCATGATTCATGCTGCCCGACTGGGCAATCTCGAAGTCTTACGTGAATTGATCAATCAGAATACCGATGTAAATACACGAGACGACAAAGGCTATACCCCATTGATCATTGCCTGTTATAACAATAAGCTGGCTGCAGCCCAATTACTATTGGAAGCTGGTGCCGATGTAAATGCACAGGATAACGGTGGAAACACAGCCCTGATGGGTGTTGCTTTTAAAGGTTATCATGATATTGCCAAATTATTAATCGGTTATGGCGCAAATTTAAACCTGCAACATGGGAACGGTGGCACCGCGCTGATGTTTGCAGCCATGTTTGGTAGAAATGAGGTACTTAAGCTTTTACTTGACAATGGTGCAAATACCAGGCTACTCGATACCCGTGGCTTGTCGGTGTTAGACCTCGCCGCGCAACAGGGAAATGATACCGCCCTCACACTGCTACAGCATTAGTATTTATTTAAATAGGATGGTCCATAAATATGCCCCAAATAGTATAAAACTTTTTGGGGCATATTTCTACATTGGATATTATTTAGATACTACGCAGGCACTTTGCGCGATTTTTCCCGCTCCCAAAAACCGGTGTTGGGCAATTGCTTTAATGAATTTATCCACTAAGGACTTCGGATCCTGATCAACTATGATTCCGTCATCAAGTACAGTCTCCGCTGAAAACTCTTGGTATACCTTGCTAAAAAAATAGGTCGCTTCCAAAACTGGACTTGCCTCGACATCTGCTGCAATTGCTTTTACAGTGTTTAAATGCTTCATTTAGAAAATGGACAGCATCGGCATTGGACTGCAGTGTAGCTACGCTATCCTTTCCTCCGGGTATATATATGGCATCATACAGCACCGATGCTCCAGTTAGAAAGCTTTCTTCCACAGGGATCTTCTTTTTGTCCGTGCCCGTAACCTCCCCGAGCTTAGGTGCAATAACGTGGACAATTCCACCTTGAGCCCGGATCGTATCTACCACGGCCTGAAATGATTTCGTGTCTACTCCATCAGCAGCAAGCACGGCAATCTTTCGACTCTTTATCGTATCTTTTATCGTATTTTGCATACTTAAGGCCGCCGATTTTTTTAATTTTTCCTTAACTTGAATAGGTTCATAATCGGAAGGATCAGCATCGGCTGGGAGGCTCTTATTAATCGGCTTTTCAACTTCTTCTTGCACCTGCAGCCCCAAGGCAAACGCAACTTCAGCTGCCAGCCCCTGATCGACCAGCGACAGTATACCGATCATGCGTTGCCTTACCGAAACGGCCTTCACTTTACCCAGCTCAAAACTGAACGCATCTACAAGATGATTTTTTTCCGGCTCAGACTGACTATTATAAAACAGCCTTGCTTGACTAAAATGGTCGCGGAAACTATCGCTCCTAGCCCGCACTTTTCTGGCATCAATACGCTCTTGATAACTTTTAAAACCACCATCTGCCTCGCCTACCTGCGCAGGATCATTATTCCCCAATGAATTTGGTCCGTAACTCGTTTTACCCCGATCAATCCTTTGCCGCATAAATCCATCACGCTGGTTGTTGTGCGAAGGACAGATGGGCCTATTAATCGGAATTTCATGAAAATTAGGTCCACCTAAACGAATAAGTTGGGTATCTGTGTAAGAGAACAATCGTCCTTGCAACAACGGATCATTTGTAAAATCAATTCCAGGTACAATATTGCCAATATGAAAGGCAACCTGTTCCGTTTCGGCAAAGAAATTATCGGGATTGCGATTTAGAGTCATTTTTCCAATAGGCTGAACAGGCACCAGCTCCTCAGGAACAATCTTCGTTGAATCTAGCAGGTCGAAGTCATACTTAAATTCATCAGATTCGGGAATGACCTGTATGCCGAGTTCCCATTCCGGAAAGGCACCGCTTTCAATGGCGTCCCAGAGATCCCTTCGATGAAAATCGGGGTCTTTACCGGATATATTTTGAGCTTCATCCCATGCGACTGAATGAACTCCAAGCAGTGGTTTCCAATGAAACTTAACAAAGTGCGATTCGCCATTGGCATTGATCAACCGAAAAGTATGAACACCAAATCCCTCCATCATGCGGTAGCTGCGCGGTATTGCTCGATCACTCATCAGCCACATGATCATGTGTGTCGACTCAGGCATTAAAGAAATGAAGTCCCAAAATGTATCATGGGCAGAAGCCGCCTGTGGAATTTCATTGTCGGGTTCGGGCTTGACAGCGTGAACAAGATCGGGGAACTTCATTGCATCCTGAATAAAGAATACAGGCATATTATTACCCACCAGATCAAAATTACCTTCTTGTGTATAAAATTTGACGGCAAAACCACGAACGTCGCGGGCAAGATCCGTCGACCCCCTCGAACCAGCAACCGTAGAGAAACGCACAAACACTGGGGTTCCAGTTTCGATATCATTAAGAAAACCCGCTTTTGTCCATTCAGCTAAAGGCTTGTATAGTTTGAATACGCCATGCGCGCCCGAACCTCTTGCGTGTACAACACGTTCGGGAATGCGCTCGTGGTCAAAATGTGTGATCTTTTCTCGGAGAATAAAATCTTCCAAAAGCGTAGCGCCCCGATCTCCAGCACGCAGCGAATTTTGGTCATCATTGATCTTGACTCCCTGATCAGTGGTCATTTGCTGTCCTGTGGCGTCCGCCGTATGTGGTCTTAGGGCGTTGACCTTTTTATTTTCCACTGGATCAACTTGTTCAGTCTTCAATTCTTTTTTTTTCATTATAATCGATTTTTGGGTTTAAACATCGTTTGTCGTATAAACTTTGGAGAAAATTCAGCTGTAACTTTTGCATATCCATCTGGACGGGCAATATTCACCATTTCATATAGGAACTTTTCCAATCGACTAATCGTTTGTTTTAATTCTAAAAGTGTTCTTAAATTTTCGTATCCCAGAAGATCGGATAGCCTGTCAATAAGGCAAAGTATAGATTGGATGAAACTTTGATAAGAGTAGGTTGGGCAGATAGTAACTCTACCGCTCTTAAAGGTTGCTGCTACGTTCAAACAAAAAAAACGAGCTTTCGGGCTCCTTTTTTGGTTTATTGATTTTTTTCTTAGTCCATTAGGCTTTAAATGTTATACAAAAAGTTGTACCTATATTTAGCTCACTATCGACGGTGACTTTTGCCTCTAGACGATCTACGATGCGTTTTACTATAGAAAGCCCAATCCCCGACCCTTCGAATCCCTGCGAGTTAGGCAAGCGTTTAAAAATATCAAATATATTACTATCATCCTTAATATCCATTCCGATACCATTGTCTTTAATGTAGTAGTGAACGAATTGTCCCTGCTTTTCACTATATACCTCGACTCTCGGGCGATCTTTTTTACTGCTATATTTTATGGCATTGCTTATCAGATTTAAGAACAACTGGTATAACAGTGTTCTCTCCCCTAGAATCGGCAAAGTTTCTCCCAAAACAAATTCAAGATGGGCGCTTTCAAACTGCTGCTTACAGCTTTCGAGAATGTTAAGAATTTTATTCCGTGGATCGATCAGTTCCGTTTTGAAGGCTACATAATTCGATTGCGTGAGCTGATACACCTTGTCCATCATTTCAGTGATCAGCGCAGTAGCATCCATAATATTTAGTGCCATTTTGCGTAACATATCCTTCGGAAGATCATCTTTCATCAACATCATCTGGGCAGCAAGCTTTATCGATGAAAGTGGATTTTTAAGATCATGGGTTAATGTATAGCCAAATGTATCCAAAGCATTGTTGGATCTGACAAGTTCTTTATTGAGCTGAGCAATCTCTCCGCCGCGCTGGGCAATAGCTTGTTGGGTTATTTGTGCGACTTTCTCCATAAAAGAAAGCTCGGCACTTTTCCACTGGATAGATTTGCCTTTCATCTTTTCACGCCAAGCTTCAAAAGATGTCCGTGGAGATGGAAATTCGACTTTCCTTTCGGGATCGTAATGATATATTTTTTCGGGTTTTCCAGCCCATACATCTTCGTAAACATGTTCTTTGCGGAATAAATAGATGTGCCATTTATTGCTGGGAAGGATATTTATCCGCAAAATGCCAGGCAATATAACCGGTTGCGGGGGTTCACTGTCGCCATAGACAAAGTTTGATGTGAAAAACAAGTCATCTTGACCCTCCTCTTCTATAAAGCGATCGATCTCACGCAACTGCAATTGAGTGGGTACATCGCCCCAACTTTTAGAACCCCGGTCGTGCTTGATCATTAGTCCATCTGCGCCCGCAATTTCTAGAATTTGTGGTGCAAAGCGTTCAAGCACAATTCCAATATCGCTATTAACTAATAACTCAGACTTCAGATCACGTTCCATAACACCCATAATGGTTTGCGCTACCAGGTTTTCTTTTTGATGTTCTGAAAGATAGTAGTTTATAGCGTATTGCGTTAAAAAAGCGCATAAATGACGTTGGGCGAGATCAACATTCAAAGGCTCGCTATTCTGGCATGCCACCAAGCCCCAAAGTTTTCCTTCGATAACGATAGAAAAACTGGCACTGGCCCGTGCTCCAGCGTTTTTAAGATATTGTAGATGTACTGGAGATAATGCTCTGAGGCTACAGCGCGTCAAGTCTACCTCACCAGCCTCCAAACCCTGTATACCAATAGTCGGACCATCAACATCAGCTACGTGGCGCGCAAGAAACTTCACATAGAGTTCGCGTGCTTGTGCCGGAATATCAAATTCCGGATACCGGTAGCCCATCAATGGGGTCATTCCATCTGCGATGGACTCTGCAATGACCTGTCCGCTATTGTCCTCCTCGAAACGGTATACCATAACTCGGTCAAAACCAATGATCTGACGAATCAGTACAGTCAATGATTGCCAAGCATTGCCATGACGTTCTTCAAGGTACTTCGCATAATAAAATAATCGCGTCGCTTTTAAATGATTTTCATTACAGATTTCTATTTCAAGGTATGTCCGCTCGTCGTACTGGTAAATACTCAGGTAATAGTCTACATTTTTAATGCGGATACGCTCCACAAAACGTGTAAAGATCTCTCCTCTAATTTGCGTTTCAATCTCTTTAAGATTCAACTCCTTTTCGGACGATAGCAATGGTAATAGCTGAGCAATAGAGCGTCCGAGGATTTCCTTCATGGGAATATCAAGGACGATAGTTAAGTTTTCACTTGCGGCAATACATCCGCTCTCATCAAAAATACAAAGGAAACCGAAAGACTGGATCTTACCGCATAGTTGGATTTTCTCTTCGTGACACTCCAGTTGACGCATAGTTTGCTAGTTTTTAATTATTTAATTCGCTAATAATAGGAAATTCTCGAAAGAGATAATTTGCCATACATCATAAATCTAGCACCCCTCTTCAAACATGTCATATCTTAGGCTAAGATAAAAAAAAATTGCGACGAATAACAGATCAAACGTTTGTTTAAAATTTATTCTGAATAGCTGATCGTTCAAACCATTGGTATTCAAAGCCATAAGCAATTGTTCCTTTTAAAAATAAAAAAGCTAGGTTGGAAAGGACCTAGCTTTTAAAACTTTCTTCACGACTGGACAAGCCGTATTTAAATAAGGAACAATACTTTTAACGAAGTTGTTTGAATAATTTGTTTTTATCTTTTAATAGCTTTCATTCCTGAAGATCAACTCCCTTAAATCTTTCCAAAACGATCTATTTCAAAGTGTAAGCATACCCTGACCATGGTAATAAGGAACAGTCCTGCACTGCAACAGCGTCAGTCTCTGCCAAAAGGTCGGCGTCCGGTACACTGGTATCAAATGACAAGGTCCATTGCACAGCTGCTGGTAGATTGACATGTTGTAAATGAGCTGAAAAGTTCATCAGGATAATCATTTGCCTCTCCTTTTGTTCCACATAGATACTAAGTACCTTCTTATCACAGAGGCACTCAGTCCTGATATCACTTCGTTGCATATTTTTTAACAACGGATTGCTTTTCCGAAATGCGATCAACGATTTATAATAGGACAACTGTTGCTGATATGGTAGCCTGTTCAATTCGTCCCAATCCAACACAGCTTGCCTAAATATTGTTTCATCCTGTGGATCGGGAACCTCGTGATCTGTGAGAAAATCTTCAAACTCCCGCTTGCGGCCCTCCCGCACCAGCTCTACTAGCTCTGGATCACTGTGACTGATAAAATACGGAAAAGGTCGCGCTGTCCCCCATTCTTCGCCCATAAATAGTAGCGGAAGGTAGGGCGACATGAATACAGCAAAAGTCATAAGACATGTTATTTCTCTGGCGTAAAGCGAGGCAGCACGATCACCCAGCATCCTATTGCCGACCTGATCATGATTCTGACTGAAACAATGAAGCGATCGCCCGGAATACCCGCCGTATCTGTTCCAAAAAATTTCTCGCGATGGAAAGAATAGTTCCCATCAAAAACATAGGCCTTCTCATAGGCTTTTGCCAGATCTTCCACGCCATTAAACTCCTGATAATAGCCCTTTTTTGGTTCGCCTATTGCTACGCGTAAGGCATGGTGAAACTCATCTAGCCACTGCGCATCCATCGCAAAACCATTTTTCACCAAGGGGTCTAAAAATCTTCTGTCGTTAAGATCACACTCAACAAAGAGATATCGATTTTTTCCCGATTTGGCGATCACATTATCCGTTTCCGCACGGATTTCCTGAAGGATGTGAATTGGACTGAAATCCTTGATCGCATGTACTGCATCCATGCGCAGCGCATCAATGTGAAAGTCTTCAAACCACATCCGTACATTGTTGACTACCAAATCCCGCTGTCCCGTGACAGAAACGGTCGTCATAATTGAGTGCATCGCCCCAGGGCGTTAGATATTTCTCAGTGAAATAAGCACCATACTGCGCAAAATAGTTTCCTTCGGGGCCTACATGATTATAGACCACATCGAGAATTACAGCTATACCAGCCTCATGACAGGCATTAACTAGCCGTTGCAATTCGGAAGCGCCACCATAAGAATGCTGTACCGCGAATGGAAATACGCCATCATAACCCCAATTTCTCTCTCCGGGAAATTGAGCGACCGGCATTATTTCGATAGCAGTTATTCCCAAATTTTTCAGATAAGGAATCTTTTTGATAACTCCATCAAAGTCATGTGACGACGAGAATGTACCTACATGAAGCTCATAGATGATAAAATCTGATTGTTGCGGCGGCTGATAGTCTTGATCGGTCCATGAAAAAGCGAGGTCTACAGCTTGAGACGGTCCATGAACACCTTCCGGTTGTGAACGAGAAAGCGGATCAGGGAATTCGTTGTCGTCTACCCGTATTCTATACAAATCGCCCGCACGGATTAAATCACTTTCGGCATACCAATAACCGTAGGCTTGCTGCTCTAGCGGGATTTCGACACCCATATTATAAAGCATGCAATAGACATTCTTTGCATTTGGCGCCCATACGCGAATCTCCCATAGCGCACCATTGTATTGAACTCCTAATTGTCTAATTCCTGTTTTGCTCATAATCCAGTGGTCGCTCTATTGTGATTGAAATAAAAGAATCGAGCGCGAGGGAACTAAAACCGTATCCCCGGCTGGAAACTCCCCAAAATCACCTATCCTATCGCTATTCGTATCTATGATCTTATTCCAGGAAGCCCCATAGATTTCACTAGGGAGTTTATAGGCGACATCTTCCCAATGAGCATTAAATAAGAGGTAAAAATTGGCATCCACTATTTTATTACCAGCGATGTCTACCGATCGAATTCCCTGACCATTGAGAAATACAGCAAGGGAACGGGCATAATCCTCCTGCCAATGATGATCGTCCATCTCAGATGCATCTGGGAGAAACCATACGATATCCTCGACACCCGTACCACGAATAGGTATACCTTGAAACCATTTACGACGGCAGAATACAGGATGTTCACGGCGAAAATGAATTAATTTTTTAGTAAAATCCAATAAAGTTCCATCCACGCTGGTCCAGTCCAGCCAAGAGATCTCATTGTCCTGGCAATACGCATTATTGTTGCCTTGCTGTGTTCTGCCCAGTTCATCGCCAGCGACGAGCATAGGCACACCTTGCGACAGGAACAAGGTCACCAGCATATTTCGTTTTTGTTTTTGTCTTAGGCTATTAACTGTAGCATCATCTGTGGGTCCTTCGACCCCGCAATTCCAGGAGCGATTGTGACTTTCACCATCTTGATTATCCTCGCCATTGGCTTCGTTGTGCTTATCGTTATACGATACAAGGTCATGAAGTGTAAATCCATCGTGGGCCGTAATAAAATTAACACTGGCGGAGGGTGTTCGATTATCCCCCCGATATAAATCGGAGGATCCTGTAAGGCGATTGGCAAATTCAGCAATCATGCTATCTGCCCCGATCCAATAATCGCGGATGCAATCACGGTATTTTCCATTCCATTCGGCCCAGCCAGCAGGAAATTCGCCAACCTGGTATCCACCTTCTCCGATATCCCAAGGCTCTGCAATGAGTTTAACCTGTGAAATCACCGGATCTTGATGAATAACGTCAAAGAATGAACTTAATTTATCGACCTCGTGTAACTCCCGTGCCAATGCTGATGCCAAATCAAAGCGGAACCCGTCAACATGCATTTCTTCAACCCAATAGCGCAGACTGTCCATAATCAGACGTAATACATTGGGTTGACGTGTATTTAAGGTATTGCCGGTTCCGGTAAAATCCATATAATACCGTGGGTCTTCCGCCAAGCGATAATAAGAAGCATTATCAATCCCTCTAAAAGACAGTGTTGGCCCCATTTCGTTACCTTCGCCGGTATGGTTGTAGACAACATCGAGGATCACTTCGATACCGGCATCATGTAAGGCCTTGACCATTTTTTTAAATTCCATAACCTGCTCGCCATGTGTACCTGAAGCGGAATAGCGCACATCGGGAGCAAAAAAACCGATGCTATTGTATCCCCAGTAGTTAGTGAGTCCTTTGTCCTTTAAATGACGGTCAGTCAAAAAATGATGGATCGGCAACAATTCGACGGCAGTAATACCCAGTTCTTTCAGGTAATTTATAGCAACAGGATGTGCCAAAGCAGCATAGGTTCCTCTTATTTCTTCGGGAATGTCAGGATGTGTCGCTTGTAAAACCTTTTACGTGGGTTTCGTAAATAACACTCTGATGCATCGGTACCCGCGGCGGACTGTCGTTCCCCCAATCAAATTTGTTATCAATAACAACAGCTTTGGGAACAAAAGGAGCGCTGTCTGTTGTATCTAAACTCATATCATCGTCTCCAATAGTGTATGCAAATAGCGCATCATCCCATTGTACAGTACCTGATATTGCTTTTGCATACGGATCAATCAACAATTTATGGGGGTTAAAACGGTGTCCCTGCGATGGATCGTGCGGACCATATACCCGATAGCCGTAGCGTTGTCCTGGCTTAATTCCCGAGAGATAGATATGCCACACTTGGTGCGTCTTCTCGGTTATTTTAAATTTTGTGACTTCCTCCTCATCGGAACTGGTATAGAGGCAAAGTTCAACAGCTTCAGCATGTTCGGAGAAAAGGGCAAAGTTAACCCCTTCTCCATCGTAAGTAGCTCCTAATGGATAAGGGCTTCCGGTATAAATTTTTGTTTCCATCTGTATGTTTAACGGTTGTATAATTTCGTGTAGTAAACTAATTTCTCCTGGTGGTTTGCTGCAAATGCCCCTTTTTGCATACGCCATACCCAATTGCCAGCTGTGCTGGCGGGACGGTTCATGCGGCAAGATCCATCAAGATTCAGGATATCTTGCATCGCGATAATGACGCTGTCTGCAACGGATGCGTAGAGTGAACGTATGAGGACATCATTTAGATTTGTATTTTCAACGATTTGCCCATAGTAATTATTGATCCTTTCTTTGCCCGCTCCATCGAGATCTTGATTAAACCAAGACAGCGAAGTATTATTGTCGTGGGTGCCCGTATAGGCGACAGTATTGCGGTTATATTGATGCGGGATATGAGGTGAACGGGGCATATCGTTGCCAAAAGCAAATTGTAATACGGCCATTCCCGGAAAATTATATTCATTACGTAGCTGATATACCTTAGCGTCTATGTCACCAAGATCTTCGGCGATAAAAGGCATATGATCCAACGAAGTTTTCACATGATCAAAAAAATCCGACCCGGGCCCTACAACCCAGCTTCCATTTTTTGCGGAAGTTTCTTCATGGGGCACTTCCCAATAGGAAGAAAATGCTCGGAAATGGTCAAGCCGTAACGTATCGAATAGCGTACAGTTATGTGACAAACGTTCCACCCACCATTGATAACCATCTTTTTGAAGTGAGATCCAATTATAGGTTGGCATACCCCATAATTGGCCGTCGGCGTTGAAGTAATCGGGTGGTACCCCCGCAACATGATTTATAGTACCGTCTGCTTTTAATGAAAAGTACTGCGGATTGACCCACACATCGGCAGAATCATAGGCAACATAAAATGGGATATCCCCTATAAACCTAATCCCATAATCACGCGCATAGTTTCTTAACGCACTCCATTGCCTAAAAAATAGGAACTGAAACCATTTTTCCTGTTGCAATTCATCTGCAAATCGAGTGGCGAAATCTTCCAGCGCTGCGCTATCGCGAAGCTTATAAAGCGCTGGCCATTGATACCATGGACGATCGTCATGTCTATTTTTCAAAACTTTGAAGAGTGCATAATCATCAAGCCAGGAAGATTCGCGGTCTACAAACTCGGAAAATTCATGCGTAGGCTGCGCTGGAAGACGATGGAATGCCTTTTCAAGGAGCCGATATTTTGAGCTGTTTATTTCCGTGAAATCTATTGTTTGCAAGCCCTTCTTTTTCAAGGTCTTTAATTCATCCTTATTCAGCAAGCCAAATTTTAATAATTCCTTTAAATCGATGAGTAAGGGATTTCCAGCCCTGCTACTTAGCGTGCTATAAGGCGAATAACATTGTGCTAAGTCTGTAGGCCCCAATGGAAGGATTTGCCACCAGCTTTGGCCACCACGTTGGAGCTGTTTAACAAAACGGCGAGCTTCATTCCCGAGATCTCCGATCCCATAAGGTGACGGTAATGAGCTTATATGCAACAATACACCGGAACTCCTTTTCTGAGTGGAATCTTTATATTTTAAGATCGCCATGGGAAGATCCTTAAAAATAGCATTGATAGGAATTTCTGTGCCTTCGCCACTGCTATCCATCAAAACATGCTGCCAAGTCACTGAACGATGAGTTAAGAGATGAACTTTTGTATCGGACCAATCAAATGAACAGGGCACAAATTTTGAGATTTTACCAATAGCGGCAAGATGTAGCGGTAAAATCACCACTAACCACTCATCCCCTGACCTACGTGCGAAGGCCAATATATGTTTCCGATATCGACCACTCACCTTCAGTGAAATATAGCTGCTATTCGGTGCAAGTGTATGATCGTCCTTTCTCAGTTTCACCAATTCCTTTATCAACCAAAGCTTTATTCTTCCATCGTGTCTATTTCGCCATAAAAATGGAATTCGCTCTTCTTTGGCTGTCTCTTCGATCGTGTCGAGGAGACCTTTATTTAATTCATAAGCTATAGGTCGTCGGTTGTCGGGATCAACAAAGCTATAGTTCCAAAGTTCTGATCCCTGATAGATATCGGGTATACCAGGACAAGTAAACTTTAAAATTTGCTGAATAAGTGAATTCAATATCCCATAATCAGCGACTGCCTCAATAAATTGATAAAAGCTCGTAAAAAAAGGACGGTCTTTGTCCAGCAAAAAAGAAGCGAAGTCCCGAACTGAAGCTTCATAAACTAAATTTGGATTCTCCCAGCTTGAGCGTTCTTTACCTTCGCGAAGGTATTTAACCAAGTAGTCCAAAAAACGTTCTTCAAATGATGCTGTATTTGCCTTCGCATCCTGTTTCTCCATTGGATAAGAGGAGACCAAAGACTGGTAGATGAAATATTCATCATTTGGGTGCGGAATGTCCTTTCGATATTCATTCCAGACCACATCCTGCCAAATGCGCAGTTGTTTTACCCACTTTTGCGCCATAGCAGTCAGGACCAAAAGACGGCTCCGTGAATCCTCCCCCCGCTTGGTGTCGTGCGTTGAACTGGCGTTGATTGACAGTGGCCAATCTTTTTGCCGATCCTGCATAAATCGGTGAAATTGCTTGATACTAAGCCCTAAATTCTGTGGATGGTCACCCACTTCATTATGTCCAATAAACCGGTTGTAGGTGTACATCAAGGTATCTTCCACCCCTTTTGCCATTACTGGCCCAGTCAATTGCATGCAGCGGAGAAAGAAATCGGCCAAAGCAGTTTGGTTCGGCGATTGATAAGCTACCTGCGCTTGCTGAAACTGATTTCGAAATTGATCGACCAGCTCTTGGTCGAGCTCGGGGTTCTTCATCAACTTTTCAAAAAGTGAAGACACAAGTTCGAAGTTCGTTATTGACAATGGAAAGCAATCATCATAAAGCCGATAGACCGGAAAAAGGGCAATAAAGGACTTTAAAATGTCCTTTAGCGCATCCCGCTTCTCTTGGTCAACAACACCCAGGAGTGATGCTAACGATTTGGCAAGATTGTCGAGCTCTCCCTGCATCTGATCTGTAAGAATCTTACATTTTTTTGCATATTGATCTTTTTTAATTGATAAGTTTTCGCCAGTAACTTTGCGATAATAGTTATTCAATATTTTCTTTCCCGACTGGCAGGAACATACATTATTACAAACTGATAAAAAATCATAGCCCGTTGTTCCCTGTATAGGCCATTCGATCGGGAGCTTCTCTCCTTTCTCCAGTATCTTTTCAGCGACGATATACGTTTTCGGACCGATATATTTTCTCAAATTGTAGAGGTAGGCTGTGGGATTATAAAGTCCATCGATATGATCAATGCGGAGTCCATCAATCAGCCCCTCGTCAACGAGTGTTTTGATTAGCTCATGAGACTGCTTGAATACTTCTTCGTCCTGCACATTTAAACAAATTAGTTCGTTGACCGTAAAAAAACGTCTATAATTTATTCGTTGATGTGTATGCCACCAAGGACAAAGCTCATAATTCTGACTAGTTACCAATTCAAGAATACGATCGGGATCCGCATTAAAGCGTTGCAGCGTAGACGTAAGTATCTCGCCTGAGAGACCTTTAAAGATGTGTATTCGCAACTGCTTCCACTCTTCGTTATCTCCATTGGTTTGAGTGGTATTTATCTGAACCAAAAGGCCGCTAAAATCGGCTTGTGTGTCCCGTAAATAATCGCCCAATATAAAGCCATAGGATTCTGGTGAAATTGGATAAACATTTCCTTGATAAGAAAGTCGAAGACTATCATCGGAAGAAACAACTGTAATTTCATTGTCTGATATTGCTTCATCCAAAGTCTTTGCTAATATAGGTACCATTAATTTTCCCTGCTCAAATAAATTCGAACTATAGCAGGTATCAAAAAAACGGCTAAATGTTGATGACTGTCCAAATTCCAGCAGATCCATGAGCCATTCGTTCGCTGGATGAAATGCCATGTGATTTGGAACGATATCCTGAATCCATTTGATATTGGATTCTCTTAATTGTTTCTTAATAGCCCTGAGCTCGTCGAGTGTACCTAATTCTGGATTTATCTGATGCATATTAACACCGTCATAGCCATGGACACTCCCCGGCGTTGATTGTAAAATAGGTGCAGCATAAATCGTATCTATACCTAGATTAAGCAGGTAAGGAATTATGGCTTTAAAATCAGCAAAGTTAAACGCTTTATGAAATTGAATTCTGTAGGTTGTATTTGGCTTATTAATGGATACATTTCTATTCGTCTGCATAGCGCTTGATTTCATTTTAGTTCAGAACGCCAGCCAGCCATTTTAGTTCAATCGTTTTTCAAAAAAGGGAAGTTGAAATGAGATGGAAGGGTGTTGAAAATAATAAGGCAAAAAAATAATTTAAAATTAAAACGAATCTTGCTGAGCTGCGTTCTACCTGTACTTCTTCAATAATTGCAGTTTAAATTATTATAATATGAAAAAAATAGGAATTACGTTTTTCGCTTTTGATCTGCTTCATGCAGGTCACATTAAGATGCTCGAAGATGCCAAAGAACAGTGCGACTTTCTGATTTGCGGTCTGCAGACAGATCCAACGCTGGATCGTCCAGAAAAAAACAAGCCGACACAATCGGTATTTGAACGCTATATGCAATTAAAGGCATGTAAACATGTGGATATGATTATCCCTTACGCTACTGAGCAGGACCTAGAAGATGTTTTACGTTCATACAAAATACATGTTCGCATTTTGGGTGATGAATATATGGATAAGGCATTTACAGGCAGACAGTATTGCGAAGAAAAAGGGATACGACTTTATTTCAATAGACGGGAAAACAGGTTCTCGAGTTCGTCTTTGCGAAGAATAATTGCATCGAAGGAAAACACTAGTAAGGGCGCCGTAGTCAGTATAAACGATGGGGCTAATTACGCGTTAAAGCGCATAAATGCATAAACTAATATTAAAAATATGATTATAGGTATTATTTTCGGCGTATTTGACATGTTGCATGTAGGCCATATCGTTGCGCTACAGGAAGCGAAGAGTCAGTGTGATTATCTCATTGTGGGACTTAAAACTGATTCAAATGTACAGGAAGCTGATGGCCATGACACGGCTCAGACCATGGTCGAAAGATTCATCAAATTGGAAGGCTGTCAGTTTGTTGATGAAATCATCCCTTTTGAATCGGATCACGACATTACAGATATGCTTCAGTCACTACCTGTCCACAAATTCTTTATAGGGGAAGACTATAAGATGGTTGATTTTTCAGGCAGAGATTATTGTATTTCAGAGGGAATTGAAATTTGTTATACCAAGAACAAAAACCGATTTTCAAGTCAGTCGCTTCGAAAAATTGTGAGTGAAAAAGAAATTGAGAAGGCGGAAAGGAGTTTTGGCGCAAGTTTAAAATGCCATTCCGCAAATATTATTTCAACCACACCCCAATAAAGGAGCAATGAAATATAGATACTGCAGGCTTGTAAACAACAACAATATCGTTCATTATGGAAAAAATCAATATCGGTATTATTACGAGTTTAAGAAAGCAGTTGTTTGCCTATCGCATCCTTTTTTCTGAACATATACAAAGTCCCGCAAGGGTTGTACTAGAAGCAGCATCTCTTGAATCTATTAGCAGCAATTCTCTCATTCATGAAAAGCCTGAATTGCTGCTGCTCGATTATCGTTTGGTATTTAAAGATACCGCCCTTTTCTTTTCGCTTCTAAATAATCGCTATCCAAACCTGATCGTTATTGTTCTTGTGGATCAAACTCAGCTAAAAGAAGCGAAGCGATGTCAACAGTTTGTTGATGCCTATGTAGCCCCAAACATAGAGATTCTCCAGCTTTTTACACAGATTAGGAATCTAACAGTACGCTCTCCCTTCATGAACGCACATTAGTATAACAAGTGATGGCTTCGTTTTTTAATGAAATACCTGAGATAAGCGTATAAATAACGTGTACTTTGAGGCATTACCGAGAAAATTCCAATCGCAAAAATTTAATACGGTTTTAAATCCTTAGCTGATTATGTTGGCGCGACTCATACAGTGAATATAACATACTGATAATGAGCAGTTATAACCAATATTAAGTATAAATTACATCTTCCGTAATATTTACCTAAAGATCGTATCAGCGTTCCAACACGCAGCATTTTGACTAAAATCTGCACTGTTGTTGTTCTATAATAGCCGTAAAATTTAGAAAATAACAACATGCAGCACATCGAGATAAACTCATTTTTTAAAGAAAAAAGAAGCCTACTCAAAAATTTCGCTTCGCAATTTACTTCAGATCCGGAGATTAAAAATGATCTTATACAGGACACCATGGTTAATGCATTAAAATCCATCGAAAAGCTTATACATAATCCTAAGGTGGGCTCATGGTTGTATGTGATTATGCGCAACATTTATATTAACCATTACAGAAAAACAAAACGTACTGAGAACTATCACCATGAGTATGCAGCTTTAGCCAGTGCGGATTCTGTTTCAACAAATTTAAGCAGCAGCAAATTTATCCAGGATGATATCCAAAAAGCATTGCGTCAGCTTTCCGAAGATAATTATGAAATTTTCAACATGTTTCTAGAAGGTTATAAATATCATGAAATCGCTGAATATATGCAGATGCCTGAAGGTACTATTAAAACACGCATTCATTTTATTCGAAAGACCATGCAAAAGCAGTTAGCAATATATCATTAATATAGGGGATATATTAAACTATAAAAAAATAAAAATTAAAACTATTTACAAATAAATCTTGTTATTTAAACATTATCACTAAATAAATAAATATTATGATTTCAAACAAAACATTACTTGCTTCACTAGCTACCGCAGCGATTTTAGTTTCGTGTAATAATCAAACACCGCAGGAAAAGGCGGCTGAGAAGATGGAGCATGCGGAGGAAAAAGCAGCTGACGCCAATGAAGAGGCAATGAAAACTTCCGAAGATGCTGCGACGAAAGATGCAGAAGCTGTTGTTTATTCCGATAAAGCGGCGGCTAATGCAGCCATTGCTTCAGTGACAGCCCCTGTCCTTTCCAATGATAAAGCCAAGGAGCTTTATACAAAATTAGGTAAAACTTGGGTGGATCGCATCAATGCAGAGTCTGCAGATCAAGCGTTGGATAAAGAGAAATCACTGTTGGATATTAAAAACGAGATCGAAAAAAGTCTTGCTGATGGAAAAATATCTGCTTCGGATAAAGATAACATCATGAAATACCAATCGGATTGTTTAGCCGCTATTAAAGCTGCGCTCTAGAACATACGAGCATAATAATCAATAAATCATAGGATATTTTGCGATTCACTTTCAAATCGTAAGATATCCTATTATTTTTGTTGTTATCCTTACGGCTCCATTGATTAAAGAAAGATGAAAATTATGAAAACACATTCAACCAATTATTTTAACACATTGATTGAAGCTGCTGCAGATACCAAAGTAGTTAAGGGCACTATTCCACCATCAAAAAGCAATAAAACCGTTGCTGAACGACAATATGAATTAATCGCCTCTGCACCTTATCAGTATACATCTGACGATATTATTTTCCAAGTCTATGCGGAAAGAAGGGATCTAACACCAGATGAGTATCCTGAAGCAAGAGCAGTTTTTTTCTCAAGAGGACAAGCTTGCCTGCGAGCTTCCCCGCTTACAAAAACCTATGGGTATGGGATTCATAGTAATAGTGAAGGCAAGATCGCTCTATATGGAATGGAAACAGCAATTTATCAGAAGTTTGTAGCGGATGATAATACAGCGAAAGTTAAAGCAATGAGGTCTACTAGGTAGCACTTGCAAAATAAAATGGTGTTGAAAAAATTAACATTTCTCATGAGCAATCACTTGCTCCAAAAAAGAAATCTGCCGTTCGTTTATTTTCTTCCTAGCTTCCGCAAATGTAAACCAACCTCCGCGATCTACTTCTGGATAAGTTTGCATTTTTCCGGATTTCGGCGGCCATTCCATTTCAAAGGTATTGCTTACCAGATCAGCAGGATCTATATCTCCTTCAATCGCCCAGCACTTAACTATTTTTCCTCCTTTCTGTTGAATAGCTTGTAGCGCAATAAAATTTCCGCTGGGAAGATAGCCTGTCTCTTCAATAAATTCCCTTTTGGCTGCTTCAAGTTCATCTTCATACAAATCGATTTCTCCCTTAGGGATTGTCCAAGAGCCTTCATCTTTTTTCGTAAAATAGGGGCCACCAGGATGTACTAAGAAAAAATAAATTTCTAGCGCCTCAAATTTATACAATAACAATCCAGCACTGGTATTTATCTTTTTAGCCATTGTTGCTGCTATTCCGTAACCGAATCCATGTAGGGGCATGATCGCTGCTCTTTTCCCAGCCGCGAACATGGCGATCAATACCGCCTTCAATCAAACGATTCTGAATTGAAGGGCTTAATAGGATATGATCTATACGCAAACCGGCATTTCGACTATAAGCCTGACGAAAGTAATCCCAGAACGTATACACCTGCTGATCCGGAAAAAGCTGACGAATCGCATCCTGCCAGCCCGCTTCAAGAAGTTGACTGAAAGCCTCTTTAACCTCCTTTCTGAACAATGCATCGTTGACATATTTTTCAGGTTTATAGGTATCCATTTCGGTTGGAATAATGTTAAAATCGCCGATGAGTATCGCTGGAATATCCATACTAAGCAACGTTTTGGCCCGCTTAGCTAAGCGCTCAATCCACGTCAATTTATACTCAAATTTGGGCCCGGGAAATGGGTTCCCATTGGGAAGATAAAGACAGCAAATCGCGACTTGCTGGATCATAACCTCCAAATAACGGCTTTGAACATCTTCGGCATCACCTGGAAGCGCTCTTGAGATTTCTTCGATCTCATATTTGGAAAGAACCGCAACCCCATTCCAGCTTTTTTGACCGTGCCAAACGGCATGATATCCGATGGCATTAATTTCTTTCAGTGGAAAACGTTCCTGCGGAGATTTCAACTCCTGGAGGCATACAACATCAGGCGATTCTTCGGCCAACCAGCGAAGCAAGACTGGTAGACGCGCATTGATACCATTAATATTATAGGTAGCTATTTTCATGAACTCATTTTTAACTTAAATAAACAACCAAAGGAACCTCTTTATTGTTTGAAACTGCTAAGAAAAATTTAAGCGAGGAAAATTGAACATCTTTAGCAAAACAGCACTTATTTATGAAATTTGTATGGGATTAAATGACTATTTAAGTGATACGACGATAAATTCATTTCTCCAATGCTATAAATACGTATTTAACCTGTATTTTTCGGAAGTTCCTTAGCTACCCTACGCTATTTCTATTCAAAAACTACGGTTAAAGCTTCATAAACATCCTTTAGGTATAAATTTTGTTTCAATTACATCAAAAGAATTTACACTCAAATAGCGTACGGATATGGAAAATATTGAAAAGAAAGCAAAAAAAATAGGTTTGGAAAAAGGCTACTATTTATTGCTAATGGCCATTTTGGATCTTCCAGTTGAAGAAGTACAAAATACAGTAAAGGAGGGTTAAATCATATGAAAAAAATAGCAATCATCAGTACTTGTCCGCCTCAAGAATGTGGGTTAGCAACTTTTACGAAAGACCTTAAACAAGGTATGGAATTCGATCCTACTGTACAAATTGACATCATCGCTTTATCTAAACATGGATTAGAGGATTTTAATGAATCTGTACGCTTTGTCATCTTTCGGGATCGACTTGATAGTTATCATCAAGCAGCTCGTATCATCAATGAGGAATATGATTATTGTATTGTGCAACATGAATTTGGAATATTTGGTGGTGCCGACGGTATTTTCATCACACAAATCGCCAACAATCTTACTATACCATTATTAACCGTATTTCATACTATTCTGCAAACCCCTTCATTGCAGCAGAAAGAAATTATGGAATTACTTCTGGAAAAATCTCAGGTGGTTGTCAGCTTATCGCCAAAAGGAGTAGAATTGTTAAAGGAGCAATTTGATTCGGCTCTTACGGATAAAATTAAAGTTATACCGCATGGCGTGCCACAGTTTGACTATAATCAGGGGTTAGCCAAGTACAGGTTGAATTTACAGCAAAACTTTGTGATGATGACTTTTGGTTTAATCGGAAGAAGTAAAGGGCTTGAATATGCCATAAAATCCCTATCGGGTATCGATCTTCCTGAATTCAAATACTTGATTGTTGGAAAAACACACCCCAATGTGCTTGCCCATGAAGGTGAATCTTACCGATTCGAACTTCAAAATTTAGTTGATCAACTAGGTTTACAGGATAAAGTTGTTTTTATTGATAAATTCTTAACGGATGAAGAACTTAAAGAGTATCTGACAGCATGCGATATATACTTATCCCCATACCCTCACGAACAACAAATAAGCAGTGGAACCTTATCTTTTGCAGTAGGCGCGGGAGCTGCAGTTATTTCCACTCCTTACTGGCATGCCAAAGATTTATTGAAAGATGATCGTGGCATTCTTACCCCATTTAACGACATAGAATCCATGCGTGGCAACATCAAATTATTGTATACCTCCCATCGACTACTCGCTTGGCATCGTTTCAAAGCACGCAGCTACGGAGAACAAACTGTATGGAAAAACGTAGCAAAAATGTATATCGAGCTTCTAAATGGAGTAACAACACCGGTGAGATCTTTAATTGATTATGAAAAATACCTCTCTTTTGATTTGAAAAGAGAAGCTTAAAGTTAAAGGGCTGTCCGAGGAGTCTAACTTTTCAGGGCAGTGATTAACGTGGACAGCCCTTCCTTTTTACTATTTTATGTACATCCCATCCAATTCAACAACCTTTCGGATAATCAATTCTCAAACGGATTGGCTTGACTTTTTACTTACCCTATTTAGTCGTAATAGCCTATTTAAAGTTTCGAATGCCTTTATGGTATAATTGGCCTGCGCTTCTTCCATTTTGACGCTCGATTGAAGTTCAATTTTTTCGGTAGATATAATCTTGTCCTTTTCAGCAATTGAAATATAGGCGAACAATTTACCAGCTGATTCGGGCACGGATGTTGCATATCCGGTTGTGGCAATAGCCCATGTTGTACCAAACAGGTTGCTTACTGCAAGTGCCATTTCTTCGGTAATTTTCGGAGATACGCAGTCGCATCTTTCGGCTTCCTTTGCATCTACCTTTAGTATTTTTATCTTAGCATTAATCGTATAGGTGGTCACTCCCCCAGCGAAAACTTCCATTGCTCCCTCCATCTGTGTACAGGCTAACTGCAACAATCCCGCTGTCACGCTTTCAGCAACGGCAATACGATCTTTAGCATCTTTGAGATTTTGAGCGACTTCGCGCAGTAACAATTCTGGAAACTCTATTTTCATTATATATTAATATAAGGTCATCTACATATGAAGGCATTGCCTACGCTATCTTTATGCCACATGGTATATTTTAATCTCAGGATTATTGCTTATTAGTGGTTTTAGTGCAACGAGGATGATATTATTGTATAATTCTGTTGACAAAAAGGCCTCAGCATCTTCATAAGTATCAAAGCCATATAAGAGCTGTATATCCTCATCGCTGAAGAGTAGCTCTTGTGTTTTCGCTCCTTTTATTTGTTCTCGAAATAAATCTTTGAACTTATTATATGTACTTGTCAATTCCCCCCTATTGGAAGAATTCATTTTTAACACAATTTGCAAATATGCTGTCGTCATTTGTTCCTTATTTTTATTGTCCATAATGGTTTAAATTTCCCTGACCCGGTACGAATGGATTGGAATTGCCCAATCCAAATGTCTCTAAAAACCAAACAGCTTCTAACCAAAGATCGTTTGTAATAAATTAATATTCCTTCGTTATCTAAGCTAACTTTAGCATAAACATTTTAGATGATATGCATGTTAAGTAAAAGGACGATCTTTGCATACTAACATTGAGATAAAATCTATCAGCACATGATATATTCAAAAATAGCGCTGTCAACTGTACTTTTCGTATTAATGGCACTCACTTGTACAGGCCAGAGTTTTGATCGCCAACTGAGGAATCAAAAGGAAAAGACGCAAAAGGAATTTTTGAAGTTTATTACTGAAATAGGAAGTAAAATAACGGATTCGACCTTAACGACCGAACAGCAAAATGCATTATTTAACCCGATCGTTGCGTATGCTCATAAAGAACATACTGGCTTAACACGATTGCGCAAAAAATATTTTGAAAAAATACAGGCTCCACCAACAGCACTTAATGCATTTATTTTTGATAGCAAGCCTCCTGAGGAACTGTCAAAAATGTTGGAAACCCCACAATTCACGACAGTAACCTTGCTACAGTGTTATCGACCTATCGAAATAGCGCGACTTATCAGCGGAATTATACAACCTATGATTTACCAACAATCGAACATAGGAACAAACGAATCTACAATAGCTTATGCCTTTGGAAATCAAGTCTTCGTTAAACAATTAAAGGAGGAGGTTTGGCAAATTTGGCTAGTAAATAAGCTTTATATGCTTAAGTTCAACCTTAATCTCCAAACGATGGTTATCCAAAATTCGGAATATACGCTATCCAATAAAGTGGAATATTTACGACTTGGGATTCCGTTCGTGCCCCAGAAACCAGCCAATGAATTAGAGAAACTCTACCAGGAAATGGATGAAATACGCTGGAACAGCTATTCATCAACTTGGATACAACAACTCAGCCCTCAAGAATGGCAAGATACTATTGATAAGCGATTAGGTACATTTTACCTAAAAAATCAGCCCCGCTTCATAAAAGTTCAAAATGAAATACTCAAGGATCTGGAAAAAGCAAGCAATTTGGATACGAACTGGCAAGAATTGCACTTATCTTCCGATGAAAATATACAATTGACAAAAACCTTAAAAAACCATATTTTGCAACCCGATGAAGTTGCACAGCAGCTATTTTCATTTTCAAACGGCATTATCCCCTTTAATCAAGATGTTGAAGAAATTGGAAAAAATGCGATGTCAGGGTTTTTACACTATATCGTTGGACATGAAAAAGACCAGGTGTGGAAAATTAGATCTTTAGGTTATTCCATTGCATTCGAATATAAGTGGGACCTAAAGCAAGGCCGGTTCTCTGAAATAAAAATCTTTCAGAGACCATCCTAGTGTAAATTCCATTGTGGCTATACTAAACTTTTTTGAATTAGGTATCGATAAAAAATCAGTGCTGAAAACAAAGCCGTCTTTATGTTATCATTTTATGCTTGGCGCCCCATTTTTCCAACTGACACAAATAGGGATAAGTTCTGCCGCAATTTCAGTCAATTGATACTCCACTCGAGGGGGCACTTCCGCGTAAGCAATCCTTTTAACCAGTCCTTGCTTTTCCAGCTCTTTGAGCTGCAAAGTGAGCATGCGATCTGTAATCCCTGTAATCAATTGTTTAATCTCACCAAACCGCAGCTTGCCATGCTGTAATTTAGCAAGTATCAACAGCTTCCATCGGCCACCGATCTTACATACAGCATACGCTAAATCACATTCAATAATATACTGTTCATTAATCCTATTGGTTGAATTTTCTTTTCGTTTTCCCATAATTTAAAATCTCTTTAATAGCATACAATCCACTGCAAATAGGGACAAATTTAAGACTTCTACCCTAGATCTGTGGCACCACATTCGTCAATAATATGACACAAAGCGAAAGAAGGTTATAGCTCCAAAGCTAATAATCATCAGCTTTGAAAATAATTTAAAACCGAAATTATGATTATGGAGAAAAACAGCTATTTTAGATTTGGTAATCCAATTATTCATTCCAAATATGCCAGATTCAAATTTTAGACTTCGAATATGATCCAACAATTCTATGCCTATCTAAAAATTTTAATGCTATTCATTTTTTTAGATCTTCTAATATTTTTAAGAATACGGTCATTATCAACTTGGAAATCGAATCGAAAGCTACTAAACATAGTCTGGTGGTCTATCAGTATACTTTCCTATCTATCCATATTTCTTAATTTATTTTTTAGATGGACTAGTTTTGAATCTGCCTGTTTGGTATTTTTTCCAGTTTCGTTGCTATTGGGTAAGATAATCTGTCTTTTTTTTATTGGTATTGATGCGGTTGTGCATATTTTCAACATAATAAACAAACGAATAAAAGAAACTAAATCGTTGCCGAAACAAATTGGAAATTTACCCTCCATAAAAAGATCAGATTTTATAGTCAAAAGTGGTCTCCTGTTAGCCAGTGTCCCCATCGTTGCACTTACACGTGGATTTGCCTTCAATTTGTATAAGTACCAGGTCAACCACCTCGATTTAATTTTACCTAATTTACCGAAATCATTTGAAGGAATTACTATAGCCCAAATTTCCGATATACATGCAGGTAGTCTATTTAATTCAACTGCTGTAAAAAGAGGGATTGACCTTTTGTTAGCACAGAACCCTGACATCATCTTTTTTACAGGGGACCTAATCAATGATTTTGCTGCTGAAATGGAAGATTATTTATCCATATTTGATAAAGTGAAGGCTCCATTAGGTACGTTCTCTATCCTCGGGAACCATGATTATGGAGATTATCATTTTAACAGACATCATTTCTTTGATCAGAAGCATTTGACCAAACAACAAAACCTTTCAAATCTCAAATCCATTCATCAACAACTGGGTTGGCAACTACTTCTCAATGAATCGAAAGAACTCGTACTGAATAACGAAAAGATTACGATTATAGGCGTCGAAAATTGGGGCGCAAATAATCCACAAAATTATGGGAATATCGATCTGGCCATGTCTAAAGTAGATAAATCCTCGCCTATCAATTTGATGCTTTCACACGATCCCTCCCATGGCGCGCAGAGATCCTACCCAAATATCCCACAATCGACGTCACTTTCAGCGGGGCATACGCATGGGGGACAATTCGGCTATAACAACCCGAATTATCAGTGGAGTCCGGTCAAATATGCTTACCGCGAATGGGCAGGCCTGTACCGGTGAAAAGCATCAGGCACTGTACGTAAATGTTGGCTTCGGTTATCTAGATTATCCCAAGCCGAGTTGGGATACTACCGGAGATCACTATATTTCACCTGAAGAGTAAAGGTTAAAGCAAGTTAAATACTGTCCCTGATGGATTTTTTCACCCCAGTACATATTTTCGGGTAACTCATTAAATTCATCACAGATTTCAACACAATTTCTAATCGAATTTCCTATCGGCTGGTCTGAAATACCAAGAAGTAGCAATTAGAATAATGTATAATAGTGCCGGAGCCATTAAAGCGAAAGAATCTCCCGATGCAATATGCGAATACAAGGCACCAGTAGCCGTAAAGAAAATACCCGCATATGCCCATTCTTTCCAAAGTGGTCTTTTGGGCCAAAGCAAGGCAACCACAGCTAATAGTTTCCAGATTCCTAGTAAAGCAAGTATATAACTCGGATATCCCAAATGGTCTATATTTTGTATCCCACCTGCACCTTCTGTTTGAATTTTAAAAATCTGTATGATAGCAGTTGACAATAACCCTACAGCCAACCATATGGTTGCTATCCAATAAATTATCCGATTTCTTTTCATAATGCGTTGATTTATTTATTATCCTGTTAATTACTTTACATTCCTAGCCACCTCTCCTATCTTCAACACCCGGTATTATCCTTGCCACCCAAGATAAAGCAGCTCTTTTACTGACCGCTCTTTATTATGTAGTTATTTGACTACAAATATAAGAGTAGCTATTTAACTACACAATATTTTATTGCATTTTTTTACCTGAGGCATTAACTTCAATGGCTATATCCCTAATACGGTGATTAAACCGGCTATTTTATTTTTCATATCTTTGAATTAAGATTAATCTTATGTCACATAATACCAATAAAATAACCGTAGTAAAGGGCGATATAACACAAATTGCCGTCGATGTTATTGTAAATGCTGCCAACACGTCGCTACTTGGAGGTGGAGGTGTAGATGGGGCTATTCATCGCGCCGGTGGCCCGGAAATTCTGGAAGGATGCCGTAACATTGTGGCTAAACAAGGAGGCTGCAAGGTAGGTGAAGCCGTCATCACAACTGCAGGCAAGCTAGCCGCGAAATATGTAATTCATACAGTTGGTCCTGTGTGGAATGGAGGGAAAAATCACGAAATTGAAAAATTAGAAAGCTGTTATTATAATGCACTCAGATTAGCTGTTGAAAATGGTTGCCATTCGATAGCCTTTCCCAATATCAGTACAGGGATCTACAGATTCCCGAAAGAACTAGCGGCTCAAACATCCATCCGCGTCATTACGCAATTTCTGATGGCAGATACAAGACTTTCGCAAGTCAAAATAGTATGTTTTGACGATGAAAACTTCCGGCTGGTCGATCAGCTATTAATGCAAGCCTAGGGGAAAATTATCCTACTCCGCTTCAAATTCCCATATATATTCATAGGAAGGAACAGACTTGTCAATGTGTGGAAATTGCAGTTTTTTGAGTTCCCTAATATGCTCAAAATCTTTATTTAGAAGCAAATATATACCCGCATTCTTACTGATTTCTCCCAATATTTCTGGGGTAATCTCTTTTTCTCGACTGTTGGCAGATATGATCATTTTAACAATTTGCTTGCCCGATGAAGTTATATACGGATTCAGCTTATAGGGCCCCGGAATACCATTGTTTTCGTGAGATTGTCCTGCCAATACATCATTGATATAGATAGCATAGTCTACATTTCTTATTTCATGATAGAGAAAGTACGATTTTACGACCGAGGCTATTCCGCTATGACCAACTTCAGCAACCTCTTCATTTCCCCTATCTCCACCGCTATTGTTACACGACATAAACAACACAACACAGTACACAGCAATGACGATAATTTTTTTCATTTCGTATTTTCTCCTTATTTTTAAAACTGTCGCAGTATTCCTTTGACAGCGATTCTAAGCCAATACGACCAACAAGTTAACAAACCAATTTAAGGCCCTAAAACAAGAAATTGCAGATGGCTATACAGCTTATTAAGATACAAATTAGTAGGAACAAAAAAAAGGAGGTAAACAAACAGATATGCCCAACTTTTTAAAATTTCTTTATAAGTCATTAGAATTCACGATATTTGAAAAAATAAACACCCTACCAGTATCTGTTTAAAACATTGGTTATCCAATAGCTGGATAACCATTTTTTTGCAAGAAGCTATCCTGAAGTTGCCCCACTCTCAATATAGCATGTCTAACAGTATGTAAACACAGCTTCACGATTGTTCGGCTGTCATCTATCTAGGTAAACTTTCGGGACGGCGCATACGATAAGAAGTCCCTGTGATGGCGTGCAAAAAGGCCTCAATATCTTTTATTTCATCTTTTGTCAGATTTAGGGGTTGCATCAATGGATCAGTTACAGGATAAAGTGGATCTTTTGCTTTCTGCTCAGCAGTAGCGGAATTCATCTGCATACCACTATTGTACATATTCAACAGACCGGTCATATTCCAAAACAATCCGTTGTGCATCCACGGATCGGTATTCATCACGTCACGTAGCGATGGTGTTCGAAAACGTCCTACATCAGCAGGATCCTTTGTAATCTCGTATCGTCCCAGGTCCTGATATTTCCGTTTGTAATAGGTGAGACCAATATTGTGGTACAGATCATCGGTAAAAAATTGACCATTATGACAATTCATACAGCGCGCTTTGGTGCGAAATAAATGAAGACCGCGAACTTCCTGATCTGACAACACTTTATAATTGCCATCTAAAAACTCATCAAAACGACTTCGCCTACTTGTTAATGTCCGTTGAAAAGCACTCAAGGCTTTCAGCACCTCTGGCATCGAATAATCGGCTTCCCCGAAAGCATCCACAAACAATTTGTTGTATGCGGAAATGGCCTTTAGCTTGGGAATCAGTTTTGTCAATTCCATATCCATTTCATGATGAGCCTCAATAGGCCCCAAGGCTTGTTCCTCCAATGAACCAGCACGACCGTCCCAAAACAATTCCTTGCGTGCATACACATTGAGCAACGATGGCGTATTACGCGTGCCTTCAAGATGATCATTACCAACTGGCACGGTAAGCTTGTCAGCCCAGGAAGTTTGCGGGTTGTGGCAGCTACTACAGGATATTTGATTGCTTCCCGATAGAATGGGGTCAAAAAAAAGATATTTCCCCAACTTCACATCAGGCTTTTCCATTAAAGAAAAATAACCGGTATCGATCTTGGGTAGCGACTTAAATTCATTCCAATGAGCCCCAGCATCAATTGTTGGTTTTGGCCATTCGCTCACCGGCCGTCGATAATAAAGCTGTATCTCATCATCAAAGGCTTGCTGTTGATCTTTCATAGAAAGCAAACCCACAAAACCAACAATAGTAGCCAATACACAAAACTGCTTTTTCATTCTCTCTTAATTATGCTTATAAACAAGTACGATAACTATTTTAAAATATATAAGAAACTCCCAATTTACCCGAAAACCAATCTTTACCTGGCACACTTGACAACTCATAGTCTATCGGTACCAAATTACCCCTACACTGATAATCCATCTGGAGCTGTATGCTCCAATTGTTCTTTGCATGATGCGTGCCCCCATACCCAGGACATATTCCAGCTATTACGTGGAGCGGTGTCGTAAAGATAATCTTGATACAGTATCTGCTTTCCAAAATCCCCTGTATTCAACTCAGATACGTAGAGATTATGGCTTGGTGACCATTGTTTAGTATAGCCGATTGTTCCTATTATGTCGGCCGACTGGCCGAGCCGGAATGTTCGATTCAGTCCCAGTCCCAGTTTAACTTGATCAAATTCCATTTGGTTACCACTAACACCATCTTTTTTCTCGGTCTTATACATACCAGCATGGCCTTCAAACAAATACTGATGTACGGCTAATTGAGTTTTAAACGAAATTTCATGCCGACGATAGGTGTAGTTATTTGCTAGATAACTATAATTAAAATCCTGTCCATTTTCAATTTGTCCCTGCAGCGCTACTCTTAGCAATCGCTTACGATGCATCTGCCGGCTCCATAAAAAATCGATTGATCCGATATCTTTTTTATAATCATTTAAGGACAAATAGGTCTGTTTTGAGTTATCATTTCGTCTGAATGATTGTTCTTCATTTAGATAGCGACTATTAAAATAGATCTTATTCCTATCATTGGTTTTCAGCAAGATATGCGCGCCGACGCCTTTACGGTGAATAATATCGTTGTAATTGATCTCTTTTAGTCGCTCACTCGCACTTCCAAAACCGTTCATCATCCAATTGACATACAATGGGTCTTCTGTATTGGTTGTATACTTGTCATTTTTATAGCCCACGTTGACCCGTTCAGAACCATATCCCCAAATACCAGCAATATGATAAGAAAGTGTTGGCAGATTGTGACCAACACTCAATTCAAACTGCAGGTTCATATCTTTGATATCGCCTCTGGGATCATTATTGGAGTAGTGAGAGCCTAATCGATAATCGATGCCCAGGGAAATCGGGAGCTTAGCATCGAAGAATGCTCTTTGGATTCCCGCATCGAGCTTATAGGTCTCTCGACTGTATTTATTTTTTCGCAACGAACCAAAATACAATGGCGCATCGACATTCCATCGTGACTGATGGCGCAAAGCAGTACTGTCTTCTGCGGAGCGGTCATATGAAAATCTTCCCCAAAAGCTAGTTTTGCGCCAATCGGTCTTCCCTTCCGTATACAATTGGGATTGAATGAGCCCATCAGTTCCTTGCGCCGCCTTAAAGTCCCCTTGCCCCCTGCTGTGCCGAATACCAAATAGAGAAGATCTATTTTTGATTTCCTCAGGAATCCATACCCTATTTCGTATGGCCATATCATGCATTATTACAAATGATGGCTGATACCAATAGGTCAAAGCTGCTGTTGAATCTAAAGAATTAGACGTACTCTGCCCGAAGACAGCGTGGTGGGCTAAGAAAGCCCCCAAAAATAACATGATGTATCTCACACTTTTCATTCAGGTATTTTTTATAAAATACCAGCTTTCCAACGAAAAAGCTGGTATTGGGAATAACCGTTTTTCATTAATCACCAAATCCAAATGGATTTGCTTTTATCGCGATAAAATCTTCTGTGGAATTATTTGTATCTTTTAATTTACGAACTCCATTGTTCGTTTTTTCGGTTTTGCGAATTACAGATTGCGATGAATAGCCACCTAATGGTGCGAAAGTAAAACCTGCATCCTGTGACGCCGTCAATTTTTTAGGAATTCTCGCGTCCTTGGTGTTTGGCTGTACTTCTACGGCATCCATAATCCAACCGATAGGTAACTGTCTGTATTTTTTTTGCGGTGGAAGTCGGAACACTGATGGACGGTTCCGCATAGCTCTTCAAATTCTCCACATCTGAACGATTCGCGTGCTTAAAAATAACATAAGCATCCCGCCCTAAATTATCCAATATCCAGTCATTCCCCGTATAATCCAATATCTCCACATTGGGAACAGCCGGATTGTCAATATCTGTTGCAAAAGGAGTTTTGCCAGGGATATCTCCAAAATAAACCTCAAAATTAGCTTTACTCAGATCTACTGTAAGATCCGGATTCTTGATGGCTACTTCTTTTCCATTATTACCAACAAACGGTGCTTTATGGTTTAGCGCATTTTGCGCAATTACAATGCTTTTACCAGGTTCCACTGGATAGGTCTTTCCATTGCCAGGAATCATAAATAAATCTCTTAAGTAAACATAGTCTGTATTTTCTGATTCGTAGCCGCCCATTCCTGAAGATTTACTCCAATCCAATTGGCCATTGGATTGATAGTAATCGGATTGACTGGTCGGAGATTGCCTTCCCCATAACCGGCCAAAGTAAAGACTATCAGCATATAAAACACGTTCTGTATTATTGTAAACTTCAAAAAACTGATCCCTGAATACCGCTCCTTCTTTATTATCAGAACCTGCATAGTAAATCTGCTTGATGACAAAGTCGCCCAATAGACCTGCAACCAATTCCATATCCAAAGTCGTAGAACTGGTTAAACTGATTTTTTTCAGCGAAGCATTGAATGTCACGTCTTCAATACTTGATTCTCCTGTCAAACTGTTGTATTGCGCTTTGGGTATCGTAATAGAAGCATCAATATCATATTCACCCGGTATAATAGAAGTCAGGTTGACCACACCTTGGGACGAAGAATATGTAGCACTGGTTTTTGTTGCCAGATTGGTTATCTTAACAATAACCTTGCTTAAGTCCAACTTGGTATTAAAATTTTCAGAAGCATATTTTAAATTCAGCTTAATATCCAGCGGTTGTACACCGGATGTATTATCTTTTTTACAGGAGATAAAAGGTAAAAAGAGAAAAGGAATTAAGTAACGAGTTTTCATTGTGTTTAGTTTTTATGTTAAAATTTATAAGTCAGTTGGGCGCCATAGTTGGGAGATGAATTTGGGGCTTGCACTGAAGAAGCTCCTTCCCTATAAAAGCGCGGTTGGTAATCCAGAAAATTATAGACGTTAAATGACAGGTAAATATTCTTGCCTATTTCCTTGGCCATATTGAGACCAAAGTTCCAGTAGATGTAGTTGTTTTCAATATTTACCAAGTCAGCTTCATTTTTCCTTGCTGTGTATAATTCGAGATGCTTCGGATTGTTTATATCAAATTGATCAATGATATGATACGTATAATCACGTGTATAATATCCTACAGGAATAATATCTCGGTAATTAGATTTATTGTAGTTTAATAATTCACAGTCTGCACTCAGTTCAATAATCAAACGCAAAGCCGGAAAATGAGTTGAACTTCGTAACTGCGCTCGACTTAAATAGTTCTTGGTAGATTTGGACGGAAAAAATCCAAGGATAACGTCATCTAACGCTGTCTTTTCGGCATTAAAATTCAAACGGCTCAGCGCACTGGAACTAGAATTGGCTAGGGTAAATGCGGCAGTAGCGGAGAAAGTTGTCATAATCTGTTGAATTCTAGGTGTAGAATACATGACTTCCGCACCAATATTGGACGATTTATTACTATTGGCGAAGTACAGATTGGACATTAAATAGCTTCTCGTCCCCGTCTGTTCAACTATTGGTTTACCCCCGGGCACCGCAGTAGCCGAATAGGTTGGCAAGTCAATGAGTTGATCAGCCGTAACCGTGTTGATTCCGCGCGTATTTTTTTTATAGAAAAGATTCGTACGTAGCTGATGCCCATTCTTATGCCATGAAAACGATGATTCCAGCGTTTGCCCTACACTACTTTTGAGATTGCTATTATCTTTTTCATAACGCCGCAAGTAAATCAATGCCATACTTTCGTCAACCTTACCATTATAAGAGTTGAGCAATATAATTTCATCAAAAGTAGGCCCGGGATATAGTTGTGCTAATCCAGGAGATTTGAAGGATAAGCCGTATGCTAGCCCAATCTGAGTTGATTTAGAAAGTGAATAATTGATATTGGTTCTTGGAGAGATGGAAGAGTGACCATTCATAAGATCCCAGCGAATGCCCGCCCGCATGCTAAGATCCCTTCCCCATACTTTTGTCCGCATAGCATCCTCCGCATACAAGCCCAGGTTTTGCAAAGCGTTTGTTAATGAAAAATCATAATACCTATCCGATCTCGCTCCAAGATCCTTTTTGGGAATAGAAGGATCTGCAATTCGCCCCTTTCCACGGTTGATGTCATAACTATAGTTACTTCCAAAGTTTATTTTGTGGATAATATCGCCGGTAATTGCGATGGCATTTCCTTCCAATCGGGCATTTAAATTCAATGGTCTATTATCCACATGATCTAGCGCAGTATACTGACCAGGTGCATATTGTCCTTCTACAATTCCAGTTTGCACAGAATCGGTATAAAGCACGACTGCACCATTATAGTAATACTCCCGATAGGTTTTCTGCAGTGTTGAACTTATTCCTGCATTGAGACTAATGCTTTTAAGGAATTTATGGTCCAATTTGTAACTGGTTCGGCTAGCAGCATTCCAACCCCAGCCGCCAAAAGAAATGGCATTCGAGAGTGGGTCATCTGGATCTTTTCGGACCTGATCAATAACTTTATTGTAAGAGCCTGAGAAGGTTTGTTTCAGACGCTTATCTGCGCCAAAATAGTTTGTCCATATCAAAGTTCCGTTTACGCGGTCGTATTGTTTCAGCTTATCTCTATTGTCTGCGTAAGACTGCACATAACCTAAATCCACATTAATTGTCCCAAGCTTTTTTCCGAGCTGCATTCCCTTAGACAGACCATATGAAGTTGCATTGCTCCGCACTTGAAGCCTAAAAAAAGCCGGAGTCTTGCCTGCCTGCCTTTCGATAATAACGGCACCATTTGATAAATCGCCATAGCGTGCCGGTGCTACGCCAGAAATAACTTCCAAATGTTCGATATTTTCTATCGGAATCTGACGCAGATCCAGACCGCTAAACACGTTTTCTCCAGAATAGAATTTTCCCGTTGTCGGTCGACCGGTTAAACCATAATCTGAAGGTCTAATTGCATTCGTTGCGGAAGACATGCCAAATATTCCAGCGTTCCGCCCTTGCATATTTCCATTGTTACCCAAAACCATGTCATCCATTATGATAGCGACACCAAAGGAGTTATTCAGTTCATTCGCGTCTCGCGATCGTCCTGTAGTCTCACTAAAAGCACCTCTCAGCGTCAGATTTTGCATCTCCTGCACAGAAGGGGCTGTATTCTTCCGGTTTGGCAATCGGTTCAACAGATCGTTTAAACTTAGCGCCGGATAACGTTCAATCATTTCGCGATCAAATACGAGTGATGAGTTGCTCAACTCCCCTCTCTTCGCCTGTACCCCAACTTCTTCAAGAGCAAGACTCATATCTTGCAACAAAAAATTTTCAATCTTTTGCATCGAATCTAACAGGACTGTCCTTTCAACCTTTTTCTTACCAATGTAGGAAACCGATAGCGTAACACGTTTGCCATACTGCTCTTTAGGGATGGTTAAACGATATTCACCACGCCCATCGCTCATACTGGAGAATCCTAACTGATCCAAAATAACGGTACTTCCCAATAGGACTTTCTTATTACTATCAGTGATCTTTCCCCGGATGTATATCGACTGTGCATGCGCAACTGCAATTGTGTAAAATAAAATAAAACTAGTCCAATAGAGCTTTTTCATAAGTGAGAATAAAAGCGCACAAAAAGGCACATCTATTTAAAATGATTCTAAACAGATGCAAATGTAATGTATTTTAACACAGTATTTCCAATTATTTTTAATAATTCTAAATAAACTACTGCATAAAAAATTAAATATGAACTAGAAAGACGCAAAAAACAGAATACTGACACGGATAATTTTTACTTCGAAATTGTGCGTAATGCTTTTCGAATAATGTAGTGTGTTTCCTTGGTATTACTTTCTTCTTCCCAACGATGACAAAGTGCTCTAACAAAACCAGGTTGGCTTTTGCTTGCGTCATTCAGCCAATTTGCGACGCTATCCCGAACATATTTTGAAGGATCGGATTTTAGCGGTTCTAAAATAGGCAAGGCTAGACTTGGTTCCTGCTTCAACCGATCGATGTGCTTACACCATACGCCCCTCGGTCGGGTCGACTCCGTAGCAAAACGCCTCACATTTTCATCCTTCTCCATCGCCCATAGGCTCAGATAGGTAATGCTCCTGTCCAAATCAAAAGCTATCCTATTACGGATGGCCATCCAGCTGATTTCTCGTACACCAAAATGTGTATCTGCAGCAAAAGGACGTATTGATGAAAGCAGTTCCTCAATTTCAAGCTGTTTATCATTTCCAATCGCGTAGGTCGCCCAGCAACGCACGATATCTGCAGGATGATTGGATAATATTGTCAGAAAGGTATTATCACGATTTTGTGTAATCATGTCGAACAGCGCACGTCCGATCGTTTCATTGATGGAATTTACCGTCGGTTTCTGTAACTGCTCCAACAGCAGCAAGATTGGCTTTAAGTAGTGAATGCGCGCATTCTGCTGAAGAATGTGCTCAAGTAAAAGCCGTTGGTCAACAGCTAGCCACTCTACAAGATTTGCAGTTTCAATTTCACCGCGGTTCAGACTGGCTAGGCAGTCTATTGAAATATCAGCTGTCCGCCTTGCCCCTTTACGTTGTACTTTGCTCATAGCTGTATGATTAACGCATCAATATTAGTCTTAGCTCGGGATTACAGAAAGGACACCAGTTGCCGCGGAAAAAGGCCACGCTAACCGTTCCATTCTCCAGAAGTTTTCCGAGCTCAATTTTGCTATGCAGCGAATTCATCAAACTAAAATTCGGGACCTTGTCCCCGATCTGCAGGCTCTTTTCGGTTAGATCGCCAGACTGAAAATCCTGAATGGATCTGCCAAATATTTCCTTTATTTCAAGACGAAGATTAGCTAAATTCGCATTTAATTTAGCAATTTTGTGTTCTAAATTTTTCATGATGCTGTACGTTATTTCTGCAAAGTTTTAAAAGTAAATGCACAATCACAATACCGCATATTATTATCCCTATGGGGCAAAAAAGTCAATTTTATGAGTATAACAGAGAAAGCAATAAACCAAAAAATATGTCCATTGGAATTTGCCGTCAATGCGATTAGCGGGAAATGGAAAATTCCGATTGTCTGGCGTATCAATGAAGGGGAAAAACGCCCAAGTGAAATGCTTCGTGGTATTGCAACAGTTGATAGACGGGTGCTAAACCAACAATTGGCCGAAATGGTCAATGATGGTATTTTAAGTAAACAATCTTTCCATGAGCTTCCTCCCAGAGTGGAGTATTCATTGACACCCTTAGGGAAAAGTTTAGTGGAAGTACTCTGGAAATTAAATGCCTGGGGAGAACTTTTATTGGAAAATTCCAATAAAAATTAGCACAAAGGGGCAGATTCGAGCCACACACCGATGCGCTATTTGTACGAAATGCGTTCGCCCCAGCTATGACAGCTATTTACGAAAACTGCAAAACACAAAATGCTGTTTCGTGTCGAAGGGTGTTATATGGTCAATAGTCATACATTCAATTTTCCTAAAACATGTCTGGAATAAATCGCTTATTGATTGTGCTGAATACTGTTTAATAGTAATGCCACTACATTTCTTTGGCCCCTGTTCAGAAAAAGTTCCAACGACTAAAATACCTCCCACCGCAATTGATTGATCTGCGATTTTGATGTAACGATCAATCTCCTGGCGAACAGTCAAAAAATGAAAGGTGGCCCGATCATGCCAAAAATCATAAGTTGCGTCGGGAACGAAATCCAAGATATCCGAAACAATCCATTTGACTTTAGTCGCCTCATCCCCTAATCGCTTCTTCGCTCGTTCAATTGCAGCGTTGGATATATCCAATATAGTAATATCTTCAAATCCTGCTTTCAGCAAGAAATCAACCAGGAAACTGTCACCACCACCTATATCGATGATTTTCGCCTTTTTTGGAAGGTTAGCTTGCTCTATAAAATGTAGCGATGCTTCTGGATTGGGCTGGTACCAGCTCACTGATTCCAGCGGCTTGTTTTCGTATATGTCTTCCCAATGCTTCTTTCGATTAAAATTTTCCATCTGTCTATTGTCCTGGTAAAATTTGATGATTGATATCTAATGCCCTAAGGTTTAGGGCAAAATTTTTAGCTCCTTAAAGACTTTCCGCGTATCTCTTTGCGGTAGCGCGAGAAATCAGGACGATTGAACTTGCGGTCCTGAATAAGCCGCGTTGCAAAGAAATAAATCTTTTCTTTTACTCAACATAACCTATCCACCATCCGGTATTGATCTGATTGGCCATAGTCCATCCCGTTTTAGACCAAACTGTACCCGCAATCCTGTCTATTCGAAAATATCCATATTTTCATCATAAATAGGGCTTTTCATATCCAGAAATTTCAACACACTGTGAAATACGTGATTTTGGGTCAACGTTTTATTTGGTTTCAACTGTTTTGAATGATCAGAAACCCAAACAATAAAGGGAATCTCGTATTGCTCTTTTGGTGCAATGCTCATCGGCAATCCGTGCATATACAGGTTATTTTCACCCAGCGATTCGCCATGGTCCGAGACGAACAACATGGCACTATTATATTCCTTCAATTGTTTTAGATCCTCAATCAGATTATGTAAAATATAATCTGTATAAACAACGGTGTTATCATAAGCATTGATCAACTCTTCTTTAGAACAGTTCCCGAGTTCAACACTATTGCATACAGGTTTAAACAGCTCGAATTGAGCGGGATATTTTTTGCTATATGTTGGCCCATGGCTTGTACTTGTGTGGAGCACAACAAAATTTTATCTTTTTTACTGGAGGATATTCGCTCCTTTAGACCTGTTAAAAGTACCTCATCGTAAGCACATCCTTCACCCTTACAATTTGTGGCAAGTTGATCATTTGTTTCATATTCTTTAATATGTACAGGTGGCTCCCCCCAATTACTTGTTCGCCAGATCACATCGACATCATTTCTATAGAGATAGTTCGGCAGGATTTCGTACAAATCATCTGTATTTTTATGCTCCAATATACATTTTACTCCTGCTGTCGTATAGGTGGAGCAAGAAGTTGCGTCAAAATGATAAAGATTGGGTGTTTTGGAAAGTAGCGGATTTGTATTCTTTTGATAGCCATATAAGGAAAAGTTATCCCTTCGAGCAGATTCACCAATAACAAGGACAACCACTGTCTTTTTGTGGTCAGTTATCGTCGCATCTGGCAATAAAATCTCTTTTTTATTTTTTTGATGTTCGTGAATGTAAAAACGCGAAATATTGACGGTATAAGACCACGGCATGGCAAGTGCGCCCAAAGTCTTCGAATTCTTGTCGATCCATAACCAATTAGTCGCATTGGCGAATATTAAAATAACGATAAATAATAGCGAAAGTGACGAAGTGATAAAGAACTTCTTTGGTTTATCCTTTATTATTTTTGCTTTAATAATGAAGATACTGGGAATAATACCGAGAAAAACGAGATAAACGATCAATTTCAGGGAAAAGAAACCGCTGGACTCGGAATAACGGGTATTCAAGATATTGCCGATCATGGTTTCATCCAAAATAACGCTATAGGTATTTACAAAATAAACGGCTACTGAATTGATAAGAAAGAACAACACAAGTATCGATTTCCCGAAGCGACGCGAGGCTGAAAAAAATAGATAAAGTACAAAAGCATTCATTACCAGCATCAAAACCATTAGACTGCCGATGAGAACAATGCCCCCAAAGCTTTTATAATCAACATTTTTAAAAACAAAAGTATAAAATGGAAAATGGAAGAATATAAAATTCAACACACTCATGAAAAGGACAAAATGAACTAGTTTTAAGCTATTTTTTAGCATAAACGGTAATGGTTTTATAAAGTGTACTAATTAAGCAGATAAATGTAAAATAAAATATTAGCAAATTATCATTAATTATTCTATTGACCAATACTATACTGAAAACGAGGAATAATAAAATGAAAATTGGATAATACCGTTGGTCGTTGACCCAATTCCATATTTTAAATTCCCTGCTAAAAAAAATTCCGAGCAGTCCCGAAACATATCCTATAATACAGCCACTAACTACATCTAATGGATAATGTGCTCCCAACGCGACGCGAGATAAAGCAAGCATTAACCCAATACATGTTAAACAAAAAAACCACATTATTTTATAACTCAATCGTTGCGGCATAAAAGCATACATGATAACGGTCAGCGTTGTAAATATCGTAATGGAATGGCCCGAAGGCAAGCTATTGTTACCAAGAAGCATCTTACCAGTAATCAAAAAACTCGTTTGATTAAACACCGCTGCAGGTCGAGGCACAGCAAATGCCACTTTTAAAACAATGGAAAAAAAAGCTGAAATTAGCGATGCTGATATCAATGCTTCCCATAATTTAGGCGCATATAATACAAAAACACTCAATAGTGACAGGCTAATTAAACAATCTCCAAACTGTGTAAAATTAGACTCAAGATTTGGATATTGTCCGAGGTAAGCATTTATTGTGAAAAAGCTATTCTTCTGAATGACCGTATAGCCATATACATTCAATGCATGATTAAAATAGAGAAATAGAATGAGCAGAACTAATAGAAGTATAGGTAGAAAGAACAAGGGTTTTCTAAGCCTAGCATAATTATGGGTTATCGTCGAATTCATATTCATCGTCTACTCGTCTTTTAATCGAGTAAAGAACGGTTCGAATTCTGTAGAAATTTAGAATTTTAAGCTTGAACATATTTTGTTTAATCTATTGGATCCCTTTGCCGTTAGGTCAGGAACGTTCTATATATTGATAAATGCCAAGTCGGTCCATATGCATGGCATATTTTGACGGGTGCGTTTTTTCCATTTGCCGGTATCTGTCGCTTGATATTTTTATTACGGATGTTGCCATGGACTGCGATACCCTCTCTGCAATAATTGAGTTGCTTCAGGGTCATTAATACATATTTTTTGCGTAGGATCATAAATCAGGGGCCGATTCAACTCCATCGACAAATTGGCTAATATGCAACTTGCGGTGGAGATATAGCCTTCTTCAATATCGGCTACAGGTAGGTGATTATTTTCAATTGCTGATAAAAGATCGAGCATGTGTCGTCGCGTTGCCGGAGCTGTATGCAGTTCTATTCGATGCTCTTCCAGATCTTTAGGAAACGTCTCTTTTTCTAAGATAACATCCTTTCGGATAGTCTCACCTTCTCCGATGGGAATGAACTCATATTTCATCACACTTCCCTTTAAAGTACCTTTGTCACCGTATATAACAAATGCCCAAGGATATTCAGGGTCTGTTGCTGCTCCCCATGTTCTATGCTGCCAGACACAGTTAAGATCTTCGTATTCAAATAGAGCGGTCTGCGTATCTGCAATCGTCGATTTGCCTTCTTTTTGGACATAAATACCGCCTTTGGCACTCACGCTTTTGGGCCATTTAAGTTGCAAAAGCCAACGTACCGTATCAAACATATGCATTCCCATATCGCCGGTTATCCCATTTCCATAAGCCATAAAGGTTCGCCACCAGCTGCCATGCGGTAAACCATCATAAGCTCGTAAAGGTGCCGGTCCTGTCCATAACTCATAATCTAAGAACTCTGGAACTTGTTGTGTAGGCGGGTTACCATTTTTCCGCATATGATAGTAGCAGCACATCTCCACATGCGAAACCTTACCAAGCAGGCCGCTATCGACCACCCGCTTCTTAGCGTCGATGAGATGCGCCGTACTCCGCCGTTGGGTCCCTACCTGCACTTTCCGGTTATATTTTCTAGCCGCGCGCCATATGGCATCGCCCTCAAGTACATCCACACTGATGGGTTTCTGCAAATAAAGGTGAGCCCCCGCACGCATCGCGTCTATAGCCTGTCTTGCATGCCAGTGATCCGGTGTGCCAATAAGGATAAGATCGAATTTATGGTTAGCGAGCATCTCCTTATAATCTCTATAAAGCTTTGGAACCTTTTTTGAAACCTGGCGCTCAGCAGTTAATCGCCCCGCCTCCTGCAAATGGTTGTCGTCAACATCACATATGGCGATAACATCAACATCCCGAACCTGCATTAAACGGAACAAATCACTCTTCCCATACCAACCCGCACCGATCAATCCGACCCGAAAATTTTTAATCGCATCTTTAAACGACAGACCTTTAACTTGCAAAGCGGATAAAGTTAAGACTGCTCCCGCTCCTTGAATAAATTTTCTCCGATTTAGATTGAACATAGACACAATTTGCTGGTTTATTACCTAATATAAGAAAAATAAGCAATAAACAATAAAATATTGCATCAACAAGCGCAGCTATAGAGCGGATAATCTGGGAAATTACGGAAAGAAAGGCTCGGAAGATATAGATATTTAACGACTATTAGCAGTCGGGGAATGGATTAAATCGGTTTGATGGACTGAGTCCCGGCTTTGATTAAAGGTTCCGGGACTGTGCCAATTTTCTTATAGACTAAAACTATTCAAAAAACTCTCTAATTCTTCAATTGCTACATTATTTGCTGAAGAGACAGTTGCAAATCGATTTGATTCGAGATATTGAATGCTAGTCAAACCATCGTTTTCAAACATGCTCCAGTCAAAAGACGCCAGCCAACCTTTGTAAGGCTTAACCTGCATTTTGGTTCCTAGGTCTTCAATTGATTTTAGGTCGATATAGTTCATCAAATTTAACTTTACCTGATCCGAACCTGGACCGGCTCCGTCGGTAACCATCAAATAAATATTTTGCTCTCCCTTCACATAGTTTGCCGTTGCGTAAGATCCTGACTCCGCATCCTCGAAAGCCGTCACCTCTGTGAGCTTAAATCCATTGATTTCCGGTTTGAACTTTGCCTTAAAATCAGCCGAACTGATAGGCTTCATCATTCTCAGCGCTGTTGCTAATTGTTCAACCTTCAATGAGTCTGAATTTACCTGCACATATTCAATGTGTTGAACAGCTAATTGCTCTCCGGCAAATACAGCCTTTGAATTGGCCATGCTCGCTAGGGCCGCACATACCATACTAATTCCTAAATAAGGATACTTCATATTATTATTTCTCTAATCTTTCTCCCCTATAAACAAAAAGCACACCACTCTTTCAGATAACCTTCACTATTTTTTCAAAAATAGTGTAAATTCACGTTTACCAAACAGTTAGAAAATGAAAAGAGAAACCATATACCTAAAAGTAATATTATTTTACGTGGCTTCGCTGGTGTTGTTTGCTTTCGCTGCCGCTGTGACCAAACAGACAGCGTTGCCTGATTTACTTTCACTCTGCCTCGCGACATTCCTCAGCTTGGCTTTAGTTTACCTGTTTAAAGCTTGGGATAAAATTAGTTTTTCTCAAATTGGGTTAGGATTTAACAAAAAGAGTGTGCTCAATTTTAGCGCTGGCTTATGCTTAGGTTTTGTTATGGTCGGCCTTATGGTTATAATATTAACAAATTTTGCCGAAGTATCTTTTAAAAAACAGGTATTTATCGACCCAAAAATACTGACAATACATATTCTTCTATACTTTTTCGTCGCCTGTCGGGAAGAGTTGGTCTTTAGAACCTATTTCTTATGGCGATTGAAAGATAAACTCGGCACTGTTGTGGCCTTCTCAATTATGGTACTTGTTTTTATTTTAGAACATTTATTTACCGGTTTTACACTAAAGGCGGCAGTACTGGGTTCAGGACTTGGAGCTGTACTCTTTGGTCTTGCAGTACTAAGAACCCGCAATATTGCACTATCTATCGGACTACACTTCGGCTGGAACCTAACCCATTGGGCGTTTGGATTTAAAAATAATACGGGGTTATGGGTAGAAAGTGTTGCAAAGGGTAGCGAACATCAGTCTGAAAACATCGCGTTTATTGCCTATACGATTGTAATGCTTTTGGGTATTCTCATCGTCTATAGACTATCAAAAAAAACATCGTTTCAAACGAACAATAGGAACCAGATCCATTAATTCCACAATCGATGCACAAGACATCGGCAAAAGCCTTTTCAAACATATCATTTCCTTATTCATATCGACGCCTTGTAGACACGAAGCTACAACAACCAGACTTACTGCAAGTTCTAAAAATAAAGGCACGGCTTTTGTAAACTACTAAGTAAAAAAAAGTATTATGAGAAGAACGCCTTACACCACATCTGTTATTATATTACTCGTCTTATGTGTGATTATACTAATGACCACATGTTCAAAAATTGCCTAATTTATATCCAGTTTGGGCAAAATTGCAAAACCAGTGATAACGACGAGTTCATCGCTGAAAACAGCATCTAAAAAATAGATTCTTAGGCCCTCCTCATGGCTTTCATCAAGTAGCTAAATTTCGCTTTATTGATCAGGAAAGAACGCGATCCAGACAGATTGTACAAAATTTCGTTTTTCCCGGACGTATAATTACAAAAAAGCCCTAGAGCGGGGAACTCTAGGGTCTTAGCCATATATTAACCTATTTTATGAAAAGTATTTGTATCAATAACGTCTTAGTTTCCTATTTATTTTGTAAAACATAGAAATTTCTTAAATTTTCTTTTTTCGTACAAAGATTCAATTCCTATCACTTGCCTTGTAATTATTCCTATAGCTGTCTTTTACCGCTTCATATCGATTACCTTACAGCGGTTGTGCTAAACCAATCAATAATCCCTCTACTCCCCTTAGATAACATAGACGATACGCATTTTCATATTGTACCACCTCCCCGACCAGCACAGCTCCATGATTGTCAATGAGTCGCCGCAGCACATCATCGATATCTTCAACGGTAAACATTGCCCGCAAATACCCCAAGGCATTGACCGGAGCGTTTCTATGATCTGCAATTATCGCTGGATCAATAAATCTTGAAAGCTCCAATCGGCTATGCCCATCTGGTGTCACCATCATGGCGATCTCCACATGCTGAGCACCGAGACCTGTTATTCGACCTGCCCATTCCCCTTTAATCTGTGCCCTTCCCTCCAAATGTAAACCAAGTTCTGAAAAAAACGAAATCGCGTTGTCCAACGACTCCACCACGATACCCATATTATCCATTCGAAGTAACTTACTCTTTTCCATAATACATCATTTATAAGGACTTATAATTCCTATTAAAGATACAAAGGAAAATTTTAAGGCGACCACTTTACCCAGTCTTTAGAATTTATAGGACAGGCCAGCTTTTACCATAAAAGGTGTTCCAGGGGTGAAATGCAATTCAGAAACGGGCTGTTGTTCATTTCTTAATCGAGTCTCTGTCTCAAACTGTGCTTCATTCCATTTGGTGTCAAATACGTTTTGGATCTGCAACAAAAAATTCCATCTTCCCACGCCATAGTTCAGCAAGAGATCATTGACCAAATAACCTTTAGCACGTACCGAATTATCTTCTTTCGCTGGTTTTGTATTCATATAACGATAGCGCAAATTGGCCGAAATGCCGAGCGGTAGCTTCACAGATACTCCCCCTGTACTTGTTAAAGAAGGTACCAGCGGGATATAGTTTTCGCCTTTTGGTTGGTCAATTGCCCGCGCGTAAGCATAGTTGATGTCGCCATCAAAATATAACCATGGAGTAGCTTGATAGCGTAGACTCAAATCAGCCCCCAGACGTTTCGTTTTGCCTGAAGGCTCTACAACAGCTTCATCCCCGACGTACACAAATTCTTGCTGCAGGTATAACCCCCATAAAGCAGGCTGAATAAAAAGGTTATCAGTTGGCTTCCAGATCAAGCCAAGATCTGCACCAAAGGAAATGGGCATAATATCTTTTCCCTGTTGTTCCATCACCACCCTGATATCGTTGGAATGAAATCCCATACCCGTTTTCAAATAGATTTGGGCGCTATGATTGAACGTATATCCAAAGTTCAGCTTTGGGCTGATTCTTGTTGCAGAAGCCTCTTGCCCTGCAGGATCACTTTTCAGCTTATCATGCAAGTTGAAAATCAAGTGATCGACACGTAATGCAGGATTAATCGTCCATTTTCCAATACGCCAATCCAGATTGCTATAGGCATGAAGATTCATTTCTACACCCGAAATATGCGAAAGCCGATCCAATAATTCGTCGCGCTGATAGACATGGTTCAGTTGAAGATCTTTGATATCATCCATTCGGAGCCCAAACCCCGATGTCCAAGAAAGCTGACTATGATCAAAATGAAATTGGCGATTGTATTTGTTTTCGATACCGTACAAGTATCGATTATCAACCTGCTCTATTTCATCGCCATGAATGGGGTCTTTCAGAAAGAAAGTAAAATCCGAAAACAACTGAAATTTATAGCGCGAGAAGTAAACATTGCTTTCCCAGCTTTCCTGATCACTGATCAGCGCACGGTATTGCATCGCCAAATTCATGCGGGATGTATTCCCGCCTTCTGTAGAATCAATCGAACCCCAACGGCTAATCAGTCCCTGACGAACAGCCCGCTCCGGAATCTGACCCGATGCATTCCAACCCGAACTGAATATGGACCCCTGGAGATTGATATAATGTTTCTCATAGATCCACTGATTATATTTCGCAAATAGATTGACACGACTAAAATTTTGCTTGATGTCAAAAGGACCATTCGAATAATTGAACTCTCCTGCGGCATAGGCATATTTATTCTGCTCATGGTTATTCAGCAGATTAAGCATGGCCACGGTACGCCAGGAATCAAAAGAACCGCCTTCAACCTTAAAAAGATTATGATCCAAATGATCCAAGGTCGTAAAATTAACATAACCCGATGTGTTCAAATCGCCTTTGTCTGCATAATAAGCACCCTTGCCAAAATCAATGTCTTTTACCGTTTCTGGAATAATAAAATGGAGATCTGCGTATCCTTGACCGTGCGCATGAGAGACCATATTAACGGGAATGCCATCTGCAGTAATGGCAATATCTGTACCGTGATCATTATCAAATCCACGCAAAAATATTTGCTCAGCCTTTCCACCACCGGCATGCTGTGCTATAAAGAGCCCGGGAACTTTTCGTAACAGATCTTGCGCCGAATTAACGGGAATCTTACTTAAATCAACTTTGCTCAATGTTTTACTGCTATTGAATGCATCCACCTGAATTTGACTCAACTGCACTTCATTTTTTTGCATCTCGATTTCAATCGGAGACTTCGCTTCTTTTAGGATGTATACCTGATCGAGATAGCCAATCCGGCTCAACAATAAAGTATCCGGAAATGTTCCCGGCTGTACGGAAAAAGTACCATTCGATGCTGTATGACTATGTTTTATTCCACGTTGGTAATATATATTGACTTCTTCTAATCTCTGTTTACTATCCTTATCTTTCACAGTTCCCTGAATTACATGTTGCTGGGCATAACTGTGTGTAGTAGCCATTAGGCTTATAAAAAGGGTGATTTGATGTTTGTTCATATCCTATTTAAAAAATTACCATCCCAGAAATAACATCCCCGCACCGCAAATTGACAGGACAGCACCACTAATAGCGTGTACATAGCGATCAAGTTTTTCGGTGTTGAGCAAATTATAACCATAAATTCCCAACAAGACCATCCCAACCATGGTTGCCACTGTTGTGATGGTAAAGGTGCTAATCAGTGTAATCACCTCTGGCATTGAGCGGTGAGCACCTGAAAAAAATAAAAGTGGAATCAATGGTTCCGATGGTCCCATGACGAAAATTGCAAATAATACCAAAGGCGTTACCTTCGTTTTTTGATGATGGTGATGATGCCCTGATGTGCTTTTCCCATGCGTGTGTTCATGCACATACACCTCATCACCCATCACATCAAAATGCTTATGAGAATGCTTCTTTGACATTTTCCAGATCCCGTAAATCAAATATCCAAGTCCAAAAATAAATAGTGCCCAACTCGAAACATTGCCGCGCACGTCCTGCAACCAGCTGATCTTATTGAGCTGCCATCCAAGATAAACGCCAATAATCCCCAGTATGACCGAACTGAAAACATGCCCAAGCCCACATATAATGGTCCATAATATGGTTTTCCCCAACGACCATTTTTTCGATTTGGACAATACAATAAATGGCAGATAATGGTCTGGCCCCGATGCAGTATGAAAAAAACTGATCGTAATAGCTGTAATAGCTAATGCGTAAAGTGTTGTGTTCATATAAATGATTTAATAGCAAAGCAGCTGATTAAGCCGCTTTCTTCAAGCAAATGATTTATTAAATCGGTTTTATAGCCGTCTGTCGACCCAACCGATTATATTCACGAAAAGGAAAAGGGATTTAACCGAAAATTTTAAAGGAATGGTATAGGATACACCTGTCTGGCAGCCTGTTCGATAGATATTTATTTTGGAGTTCATAAAAACTATGCCATGACTTCTTATCCGCAAATAGCAAGAAAATTGGTAGAATCAGTCCCAAGGTACAGAGCCGAACGGCATATGCTAAATGTTGATCATAACGCCATTCGAACGAGCATTCTTCGATCGATCCGACATAAAAATCGAAATGGGATTGTGAAGAAGTTATTGCCGTTTTTGAGGTGTTTTTATAGGCAGTATGTGAAAAGACATCCTTGTTTATTTTACCTGTAAAAAACAGACAGAAAAAAACAATGGGCAAAACCATTAAAAGTTGTCTTAAATACCTATACATAGCATGTAACATCCCTATGGGATTGATAGATCAAATGTATTATAAGTTTGATCGTGTAGAGTAGCACAAATCTTGAATTTTATAGTCTTTTTCTAACTTGCTAAAAAATGTATATCTAAAAAAAACAGCGCGAAAACTTTACTTATACCAATAAAAACGCAATAAAAAGGTAGAAAAACAAAATATCCCAGCATAAATCAACAGAGTTAAATTAGCACAAATCACGATTTACAACCGATCAAGTCGCTCCTATATTTTCGGTTATCGACCGGCTTGCCATACCGCTTATAATTGTAGTCTATCACATTATTTTCCCTCTTGCATCTCCAGCACCACTTGCTTCCGGATAACATAGGATCATTAGAAAATTAAGCTATAAAATAATCCTAATTTTCTAATGATCATGCTAAAGCTGACGCAGGATTTAAAGTATAATTTTAAAGGTTTTGTCTGTGGCCAACAGCACAATACTAAGTACACACATCAGCAAGGAGTTGTAGAAATGATGATACTCTTGATGCGCCATATGTGCCGTAAACGCCGCAACCGCAAATGGAAACAACAGCAGCACTGCAACATTCTTAAATTGCGGGTTATACAAACCTATTAAGAGCAATACTACCCCCGTTAGTTCCCCTATTCCGATAATGATCGTCCAAGTCTTATTAAAACCCAGGGACTGCATGCTTTGCAACATGGCGCTCTTTTGAAAAACTTTGAATAATGATGCATATCCAAATACATAAAGGTAGTACGCATAGCTCAACCAATGAGCGACTGATTTAATCGTTTCCATGTTATACTTTTTGTTTTCCTACAAATTTCTTTATTAATTTGCAGGAATAACAGTACATACAAGATTGTATGATACCAACAAAAAAGTTTGTATGAACCCGCGAAAAGAGAATTCAACCAATCACATTAATGAGCTATACTGGAAAGACCGTTGTGGTATTGCATTTACCTTGGCCACCATAGGTGGCAGATGGAAAATCAATATCCTTTCCTATTTGCTAAATGAAGGTAAACTCCGCTATAGTGAGTTGCGGAAAAGACTCGTGGGAATATCTGAACGTATGCTGATCGCCAAATTAAAGGAACTGGAGCATGACAAGCTGATTAATAGAATTGTATACCAGCAAGTTCCCCCAAAGGTAGAATATGAATTAACCGAGCTCGGCCGTTCGCTCGAGGAAATATTAAACCTAATGGATAAATGGGGAGAAGATAATCTCCCCGAATCAATGCTTTGATAGTGCATAGAGTGCAAAAGTACCTAACCAATGTGACCCCATGTAATCATCCTTGGTTGTAATATTGGGCAAAGAATACTTTAAATGTTTATTCGCCAACCTATGCAAATAACTTAATTCAGGCAGCGCTTTGGCGATACCGTTTAAACAGTTGGCGCGACTAAAATTAAGTCCATCCAGATGGACCAAATGTCCGTCGGTTCGATCTTTCACGATTCCTGGTTCTAAATTGAAATCGGGATTAAACAGATCTGGCATAAAATCCTTTAACCATTTACGGTAATCCTCCTGTTGCAGCACCATACTCATACAAAGGGCTTCTTCAAGACAAGGAGAAAGAAAATCGCTTCCACTTGGCTCAAAAGAAATGTTGCAGCTCTTATCCTGACTGTATAAACGAGAAGCATTCGTCATTAATGATTTTTCAAACGTCACATTTCCCGTGCTTCTTGCATAGTCCAGGGACAGCGAAAGGCCAAAGGCAGAATTATCATGATAGCCTGTCCTGATCGGATAGACCAATTTGGGCAAATATTCCTGATACGATTTTACCACATGTTTCACCAACGGTTCAAGATTCGATGCCCAGCGTTTTGCATCGGCATCTTCCCAAGTTAATAATTCCTTCTGCAGCTGCAACAACCAAGCCCAGCCATACGTACGCTCAAAGTTCTTATTGTTCTTATCTTGAAAGAAATCTAATTCAACAGCCACATTTTCTGCTGTAATATTTCGGTTCAATTGGCGTCGAATTTCACCTGAGCTATCCAAATTTGGAAATTCCTTCAAAATATGCACAATTGACCAATACCCGTGTACAGAAGAATGCCAGTCAAAACAACCGTAAAAAATTGGATGCAATGTACGCGGTGCTTTTAGATCACCATCACTACCGAGTACCTGTCCCAGCTTATTGGGATATTCCACTTCGATGCAATGCAGTGGCAAACTGAGCAGATGCTTGGCCTGAACGCTATCCAAGGTTAGAGGCTGATCATTTGAACTCGTATTTACTTTGATCGCTGAATTATTTTGACATGCAACAAAAGCAACGGACATGCAAAGAAGCCCTATTATTTTCTTCATAAACCCTTATTTTATAAACGACTATATAACATTTAATTAAGTAATTGTTCTACCAGTTCAGGAACAGCTATGGTCGCCGATTCTTCAAAACACTGTATATTACGTAAAGCGTTGTCATGAGGAATCTTTTTGTCAATTAAAAACGATTTACAGTGACTAGGCGCAAATTCTTTAAGTCCCGCAGCGGGATAAACCTGTAGGGAGGTCCCCACAATAATCAAAATATCGGCCTTCGAAACCAGGCTTATCGCTTCCTCAATGGCCGGCACAGCCTCTCCAAACCAGACTATATTTGGCCTCAGCTGACTACCCTTCTCACAAAGATCGCCCATTTTGATCTCATCACCAACAATGGGATACACCAAACGGTCATCGACAGATGACTTCGACTGATCCAGGCGTCCGTGCAAATGAACGATATGGGATGAACCTGCCTGTTCATGCAGTAGATCTACATTCTGCGTCACAATACTCACCCGGTATGCTGATTCCAATTTTACCAGCGCATAATGAGCCGCATTTGCCTGTGCGACCAAAGCGGCTTTCCGTCTCAGATTATAAAACTCCTGCACCAAGGCTGGATTTTTATGCCAACCTTCAATGGAAGCAACTTCCATGACGTCATGTCCTTCCCACAATCCATTGGCATCCCTAAAGGTAGGTATACCGCTTTCAGCCGAAATACCGGCCCCCGTCAATACAACGATATTTTTCTTTTCCATCTTAAATCTATTTGTTGCACCATTGTATAGTTAAGATTGACTTTTGATATGACCTTCATCATGTCTGTAGGCCTGATCTAGATCATTCATTTATCAACAAAGATGCATAATTATCCGGCAGCTCGAGTCGGATCGAATCTTTACTCAAGGCTGCCTTACGGTTCATATCATCAAAAGAACGTTGGTAATACACAAAAGCGCTATTTGGTATATGCAGTTCACTGGCTTTCTGCACGTTGAATACATAGCGATTATTTTTTAATTTGACATGCTGATAAATCCGATAAGTAACAACTTGAATCTGTACCTTATCAAATTTCGGAATGACCTTTAAATCAGCCGGTTCATGAAAGTATTTATCATTGAAATACATAAATTCATTTGACTCTGCTAATGTTGCTAGAGCTAACCTTCCATTGACCACTTCATTCACTAACGAATCTGCCCGCAATCGCTCGGATTTACTTCCGTCACCGGAAGAACAACAAACACAAAGAAGAGCAAAAATTGGGATCAAAACAGCTTTGATTGGATTCATAGGCCTAAGTTATAATAAAAAATGCTTTTGCGCCACAATTCAGGAGAAAATGCACCGAATACCGAAAGAAAATGGATCAGAATTAATAAATCAGCATAGTTTATATCTCGCAAAAAAGCCCAGGATATTTTGTTATCCCAGGCTTTTTTTCAACGCTAATTGCTATCCGACCTCTTAAAGGTTATTTTCGATAGCGCCCACTTTCTCGCGATATAGTTGTATTGGCGCATCCAACAAAACAGCAATAACTGTCATATTTTTATCCAAGCGCTCTGCTGGTGCCTGAATGTAGATAATACCCGGGATGCTACTCCAATAAAGCTTATTGAAAATCTCATGATTTATCATGGAGCCCTCACCGACCACGCGGATCCTGGCGACTCCATTTTTAACACCTTTTAGTGCAATAGGACCCGTAGGTTTTCCCTCGACAAACAGATACAATGTCTGGCGATCTTTAGAGAGCGCGCTTAGTCCTTCATAATGTCCTTCAGGTAAGCCTTTTCCAGTCTCATAAAGTGCTTCGGCATGATCCTTAATCCACTTTAATACCGTTGGATTAGTCGCATTACTACTTGGCAATTTGGTCTCTAAGCCATCCACGGTCAATCCGGAATTATCAAAGATATTTTTTCCGGCATGCAGTGTTGAAGCGATCTGACCTAAAGCACGACCTGTCAACTTATTATCCAGTACAAATTTCAACGTAACTTCAGTATCTTGCGGTGCAGTCCAACGAAGCGCCTCCGCAAAGGTTAGTGCAATCACAGTGACGTCCTGATCAAAGTTTACTTTCGTTAAATCGACTTGAACGGTTCCGTTTTCAGACTTAACGTTCACTTTCGCGGATGCATCACCAACAACTGAGACTTCTTTAATGGCTGTATGATTGACCAAACCTCTGAGCTGCAATTCGGGTTTCTGTTCGTATACATACAGATAAAGTGTCTTTCCGTCCTTTGATAAAGCAGATTTCCCGCCGTAGTTCACAAATGGAATACCGGCTCTTGTACCGTAGATCGCAGCTGCATGCTTATGTGTCCATCGCCCCAGCTGTTTCAAAATATTTAATTGTTCCTCAGGGATCGTTCCATCTGCCTTTGGACCGATATCCAACAATAGGTTTCCACCCATGGAAATACAATCTACCAACGTTCGAATGATCATATTCGGTGATTTGTACTTTTTATCAAAGGGTTGATAGCCCCAAGAATCATTCATGGTATAACAGAGTTCCCAAAATTTAGCATCAGGACGGGTTACTGGAATCCCTTGCTCAGGTGTATCGTAATCTCCATGATGATTCAATCGCGAGTTTATAATAATATTCGGATTATACTTCCGCAAAAGATTCAAGGTCTCTTTAGCTTTCCACTCCTCGGCACTATGCTCCCAATCCCCGTCAAACCAAAGTAATTCGGGCTTATACTGTTCGGATAGCTCAGTCAATTGCTTCTGGTAATATTTTACATAATTATCCCAACGAGAAGGCTCACTTTTCAATTCATAACCTTTTCGATTGCGCGTAAAAACATCGTAATAAGGATGGCTCCAATCGGGCAAAGAATAATACAGTCCAGTATGCAAGCCTTCTTCTTGTATGGCTTTCACAAATGGTGTGATTACATCCTGTTTGGCAGCTGCGTCTTGTAATGTCGTGATCGCTTTATCAGCCTTCGTATTCCACATCGAGATCCCGTCATGGTGTTTGGTCGTAATCACCGTGTATTTCGCACCGGCTTCTTTGATCAATTTGGCCCATTCCTTCGGTCTATAATCCTTTGCTGTAAAACCATTCAGTTGCTTGATATAATTGTCATGGTTGATGTAATTATTGAAGAATGACCAAGATTCTGATATTCCATCGACAGAATAAATCCCCCAGTGAATAAAAATACCCAGTTTGGCATCTTCAAACCAATCCATTTTTTGCGGTGATACATTGTTCTGCGCTGAAACGTTTAAGCACGCGGACGCCAAAAGAACAAAAAGAGAAATCTTTCGAAACTTCATAAGCTATTTTATCGATTACATAACGAGTTTAAGCCGGCAAAATACACATAAATCAGCACAATCCAATTATGTAAGGGATAAATTACGTTGGAGAGCGGCTGAAATCTATCATCATACTTCGCTTAGCTTAAGCTTAAAACACAAAGGGAATATTTCTATTATTTAAACGGATCTCATAGGGACTTTATAGGGACCTCATTCGGACCTCATTCGGATAAAGCCGTGTAAAGTCCCTTTTAAACACCTATAAAGTCAGTCTTAAATACCTATGAATTTTGATGCTTGTAGCACTATGCCCTATCGTTGGATTGATTGAACATGTCGCAGTGTTAAAATTCTTCTACTTCGAGCATCAAAATATGGACTAGTCTTGATCATTTTTACCTGTTTGTATGTGCTTACAAAAACTTCATGTATATTTGGCCGGTATGATCGAATTATATACAGATGGGGCTTCAAGTGGAAATCCGGGCCCTGGAGGTTACGGAACCATCTTAAGAACTATTTATACAGGCGATAATGAAGCCTTTAAAGGTAAACTGATCGAGAAAGAGTTTTCGGGCGGTTACCGCAAAACGACTAACAACAGGATGGAATTGATGGCTGTGATCGTCGGCCTCGAGGCATTGAAAAATCTACAGCAACATGTTACCGTGTATTCTGACTCCAAATACGTCATTGACGCCATTGATAAGAAATGGGTATATGGTTGGATACAAAAAGGTTTTGCGGGAAAAAAGAACAAAGATCTTTGGTTGCGCTTAATGAACGCCTATAAGCTCCATACCGTACGCCTTGTATGGGTAAAAGGCCATGCTGGGCATCCGTTAAATGAGCGCTGTGATCGTTTAGCTGTCGCAGCATCCAAAGATAAGGCAAATTGGAAAATCGATAGTGTTTTTGAAATGGAAGAAGGTAAATAAAAACGGGGCATTGTACAATGCCCCGTTTTTATTATTTCCATGCGATTATTCGCCGCTTTCCTTAGCTGCTAAGTATCTTTCAGCTTCCAAAGCTGCCATACAACCTGTACCTGCAGCAGTGATTGCCTGACGGAAGATGTTATCCTGAACATCACCACAAGCAAAAACACCCGGGATATTTGTTGCAGTACTATCTGGTTTTGTAATTAAATAACCTGTTTCATCCATATCCAATACACCTGTGAAAAGCTCGGTATTAGGCTTATGCCCAATAGCAACGAAGAAACCTGTTACTTCGATATCTTTTTCAGACTGGTCTTTATTGTTTACAACACGTATTCCGGTCACCACCTGACCATCTCCTAGGACTTCTTTTGCCTCAGAATTGTAGTGAACTTCGATATTTGGTGTATTCATAACGCGATGTACCATTGCTTTAGAAGCACGAAACTCGTCACGGCGAACCAACATATGTACTTTTGAGCATAATTTTGCAAGATATGTTGCTTCTTCTGCCGCTGTATCCCCAGCACCTACAATAGCAACCTCTTGGTTTTTTAAAGAAGAACCCATCACATACAGCACATGCTGAAACACCAAAACCATTGTATTTTTGTTCAGATTCCAAGCCTAACCATTTTGCTGTGGCTCCTGTCGCAATAATCACTGTATCTGCGGTAACTTGTACTGTTCCATCGATCTCAACACGGTGTACCTCACCTGTAAAATCCACTTTAGTCACATATCCAAAACGCACTGAAGTTCCGAAGCGTTCAGCTTGCTCGCGCAAATCTTCCATCATCACTGGTCCAGTGATGCCTTTTGGATAACCAGGGAAATTGTCCACCTCAGTTGTTTGAGTCAACTGTCCCCCTGGCACAATACCGGTATAAACGACTGGTTTCATATCCGCACGGGCTGCGTAAATCGCGGCAGTATAACCTGCTGGTCCCGAACCAATAATCAAACACTGTACATGTTCCACTTCTTGTTTGAATTCCATAATCCTTTTTCTAAGCTATTAATTAACGTTATTTTTTAAATTTATCTTGCAATCCTTTCAGCATATCCAAAGAAATGTTCTGCGGCGCTTCTTCTTTTTGTTGATTGAATTCCTTTTTCGCAAGTTTTTTATCTTCTACAGAATGGGTGGCTGCAGCTGCTTTTGCCTTTTGCTCACTCTTTTCCTTTTTATACCGATTCCAGATATTCTCCAAGACCTTCTTGGTATACAATGGAAAATCACCATTCTGCATCCATGCGTAGTAACTGGGCTCTTGCTCAAATACTTCTATAACAGGTCTTCCTTTATGTTTACCAAAATTAATCGTTTCCAATCCCTCGGCATTATAGACGAGACGTCCGGCAAAATCTACAGGCTTACTTAGGTTGGTAAACGTATGCAACGCCTCAACATCGTTTACCACAGGATAAGATACTGTCCCATGTTTATCTTCGAATGCTGCACCCTCATATTTTGTCAGCTGCGCTTTCAAGACCTCATATGTGGCACGAACATCCGCTTCCGCTGTATGCGCATTTTCAAGATTTTCGTTGCAATAAAACTTGTATGCAGCTTTCAGCGTACGTTGTTCCATCTGATGGAAGATATTTTGAACATCCACAAATGCTCTACCTCCCAATGAAAAATCAACACCTGCCCGTAAAAACTCTTCCATAAGCATTGGGACATCGAATTTATTGGAATTATAGCCCGCGAGATCTCCATCGGCAATAAAAGCCGCAAGTTCCACTGCGATTGCTTTAAAATTAGGAGCATCCTTCACATCTTCATCATAAATGCCGTGAAAAAAAGAGGATTCCGCAGGGATAGGCACTTCTGGATTGATCTTCTTTGTATAGACTGTTTCTTCACCACTGGGCATCACTTTCAGAAATGATACTTCCACAATACGATCGGTCGCTACATTAACACCTGTAGTTTCCAAATCGAAAAATACCAATGGTCTTTTTAATTTTAATTCCATGCTGGATAATACACTTTTTTATCAAAAACCAAAAATACAAAGTAGTATTCGATTTTTGTAGTCTAAGAAATTTAATTTACAACCGCTTGATGAACTGGTTCTACTTGACTAATTTTCCCAACAACAACCTTCACCATGGCATCGTAGTCCAAGTATTTATTGGCATGATGCTGCACCTTCTCGGGCGACATATTTCTGATCTGTTCCATATAATAGGAATAATAGTTCAATGTCATCCCATTTAACAAAACACTTTTGAACTTGTCGGCATGCGAAAAGATACTTTCCAACGAACCCAACATAGAACCTTCCATATAGGTCTTCACAAGATTGACCTCATCCTCGGAGGCCAAAGTTGTTTTCAACAAATTGATCTCCTTTTCTATTTCAGTCAACGTGGCCTGTGTTACATCTACCCCAACTTCAGTTACAATGGTCATAAAACCAGTATGTTTCAAGGTAGCAACAGCCGAACCAATGCTATAGGTATACCCTTTTTCTTCTCGGATATTGCGCATTAGGCGGGAACCGAAAAAACCACCTAATAATGTGTTGACAAATTGTAATGCCGGATAATCGGGATGTTCCCTTCCAATTGTCTGACAGCCTAACCGAATGGCAGACTGCAAGGCATTATCTTTTTCCTCATAAGCCAGGTTATTTGAACCTTGCACCAAAACTGGGACTTCCGAAGGAGATACAGCAGCTGCTCCTTGCCAATCGACACCGAAGATTTGCTCCAACTCCTGCAAAAGCTCTTCAGAAACATTACCTGAAACAATTAATGTACAATTGGTAGGAACAATTTCCCTACGGTACAATTCGATCAGCTGCGCACGCGTAATTGCATCGTAGTCTGTTAGTTTTGGTGTACGCCCATAACGATTGTTCTCACCAAAGATCAAATTGTAAAATTTGCGTCTCGCCAGATAATCATTTTTCTGAATAGAAACTTGAAACTTTTGCTTGTTATTACGCAAATAGGTATCTAACTCCTGTTGCGGAATCGATGCTTCCGTCAGAATATCTTTTACAAGCGGCAAGAGTACTTGACTATGTCTATTCAATGTATAAAGCGACAAAGAAGTTACGTCAAAAGAATATTCAGGAACAAGAAATGCTCCGTAGAAATCCACTTTATCTGCAATCTCTGCACTCGACATGGTCTTTGTCCCCTCCTTAAGCAATGCACTTAAAGTACTATTTAACAACGGATTTTCAGCCGCACCGTCAAGATAGGTATTCTCAAAGATCCATTCTATCCGTACCAGCTCCTGCTCGGGCGACTGGAATACATAGACAGGCAATCCGTTTGCAAACTGCTTCTTGATTGGTTCTTTCAAACTTATATTTCCAATTTCACGGAACTCGGGTGCTTTTGTTCTATCCAACATGTACAGCCTCCTCTTGTTTTGATTTATACATTAATATAGAAGCATTCTCCGGTCTAAAAATAACCTGAGCTTGCTGTTGAACTTCCTCAGCACTCACCTTCAAATATTTTGAAACCTCTGTGTTAATGCCGTCTGCATCCCCCAGCAACTCATGGAAAGCCAAGTTCATGGCTTTATCCAAAATTGATAGTTCTGCAAAAACATTTGTCGATTCGATCTTATTCTTCACTTTTTCCAATTCAGCTGCAGGCACCAACTCGGATTTTATGACCTCCAATTCTGCCCACACCGCACGTTCAGCTTCCTCTAGCGAGATGCCTTCCGATGGTTTTCCTTCAATAACAAAGAGGTTATTGTCGATACTTCCCATCACATAAGCATTTATTTCACTAAATAACTGCCCCTCTTTTACCAATCGACGATACAAACGTGAAGAAGAGCCCCTCGATAAAATGTCCGACAGAAGATCCATTGCAAAATACCCCTCTTCCAATCGAGCAGGTCCATGAAATGCCATATAAAGCGCATCCAAAGGCACCTCTGCCCAAGTCGTTTCACGCCTAATCTTATCTTGCGCGGGTTCTTTAGGCAATTGGCGATTGTATTTTTCGCCTGCCTCAATATCGCCAAACCATTTTTCGGTCAAAGCTTTTACTTCCTCAAAATGCACATCCCCAGAAACGACCATAATTGCGCTCTGCGGATTATAATGCAACTTGAAAAAAGCTTTAACATCTTCCATTGTAGCCTCTTCAATATGGCTCAGTTCTTTTCCGATGGTTGCCCAACGATACGGATGTACCTGATAGGCTAATGGACGTAATTTTAGCCAAGCGTCACCATAAGGCTGATTCAAATAACGCTGTTTGAATTCTTCACTCACGACATTCCGCTGCACTTCGAGGCTTTGTTCGGAAAAAGCCAAACTTAACATCCGGTCCGACTCCAACCACAATGCCGTTTCTAGATTTGAAGAGGGTAAAGTGATGTAATAATTTGTAATATCGTTGCTGGTGAATGCATTATTCTCGCCACCCACTTTTTGTAATTCGGTATCGAAATTAGGAATATTGATACTTCCACCAAACATCAGGTGTTCAAATAAGTGTGCAAATCCGGTCTGTTCCGGCGATTCATCCCTTGCTCCCACATCGTACAAGATATTGACGCAGGCCATGGCTGTATTATGATCCTCGTGTACCAATACACGTAGGCCGTTTTCCAACGTAAATTTTTGATAAGAAACCATCTATTTTTTCTTCGATGTTTTTAAATCCAGTTAATACCTTTTCGCAATAAAGATAAGGTTTTGGCTTCTTCGGAGCCTTCTTCAGGACGATAGTCATATACCCAATTGGCTTGGGCTGGTAGACTCATCAATATGGACTCAATCCGACCATTCGTTTCAAGTCCAAATTTAGTCCCCGAATCCCATACGAGGTTAAATTCGACATAGCGTCCGCGACGGATCAATTGCCAATTTTTCTGTTGATCTGTAAAGGTTTTATGTCGATTTTTCTCCACCAATGCAGTGTAGGTTGGTGCAAACGTGCGTCCAAGGTCACAGGAAAAAGCAAAAATATCTTCCATGCTCACCCCCGTTTTTTCAGTATTCAACTTATCGTAAAATACACCTCCTATGCCACGTGTTTCCTGGCGATGTCTGATATAAAAATAATCATCCGCCCAATTTTTAAACTTTTCATAGTAGGTAGAATCATGTCTATCACAGACATCTTTCAGCTGCTGATGAAAATAACGCGCATCCTCTTCATCGATATAATGCGGCGTCAAATCAATACCGCCGCCAAACCAACGAATCTGATCGTTCAGTTCAAAATAGCGGATATTCATGTGTATAATAGGTACGAAGGGATTGTTTGGATGGATTACAATGGAAACTCCTGTCGCAAAAAAATCATCTTCTTCCACCGCAAATGACTTTTTGATCGCTTCAGGTAATTTGCCATACACAGACGAAAAGTTAACGCCTCCTTTTTCAAAAATTTGACCATTTTGAATGATCCTGGTGCGACCGCCACCGCCGCCTTCACGCTCCCACAATTCTTCTTCAAAGCGTGCCGATCCGTCTAATTTCTCCAGCGCCTGACATATTTCGTCCTGAATTTCTTTATAAGCTAAAGCAATCGCTTCTTTTGTTATCATCTACTCTATTGCTACTTTATTATGTTAATTTTTCGCTCAATGCTTGAATAATTTTAGATGCAGGGAGGTGTTCATACAAAATTTGATGCACGGCATCGCATATTGGCAATTCCACCGCATATTTTTTCGCATACTCTTGAATACATGCCGATGCGTAATACCCTTCAGCCACCATATTCATTTCCAACTGCGCAGATTGTACACTGTAGCCCTTTCCGATCATATTACCAAAGGTTCTATTTCGGCTAAATTGGGAATAGGCTGTTACCAAAAGATCCCCTAAATAAGCCGAAGTATTCACATCCCTTGACGTATCACCATCTACTTTACCTACAAAACGACGCATTTCGCGAATTGCATTGGAGACCAGCACAGCCTGAAAATTATCACCGTAACCTAAGCCGTGACAGATACCTCCAGCTAACGCATAGATGTTTTTCAATACTGCACCAAATTCTATTCCGAGTACATCTTCCGAAAGAATCGTCTTGATAACCCTTGACGACAGAAAGGAAGCAACCAATGCTGCACTATCCAGGTTCTTACAGCCGAAAGTTAAATAAGACAATTTGCCTAAGGCAACTTCCTCCGCATGGCAGGGACCACCAACCACACAGATCTGTTCAATATCGACCTCATAGCGTTGCTCCAAAAACTCACCGATAATCAAATTATCTTTGGGAATAATCCCCTTGATGGCTGAAACAACAATTTTATTTCTAAAATCTTCCTTCGTCACATTGGCCAGTGCATCCTTCAAATAGGCCGCAGGCGTATTTAAAATGACAATATCTGAATTAGTAATTACATTTTTAGCATCGGTATCAATCGTCGTAATACTAAGATCAACCGAAACACTGCTCAGGTAAGTCGGGTTATGTTTGAATTTTTGAATATATTCTGCATCCTCTTCCTTTCTTACCCACCAAAAAATATGCTTGTCTTGGTCATTTTCACATAGCATCTTGATCATAGCAGTAGCCCAACTTCCGCTACCAATTATACCAATCTTTTTCCCCTGCATGTCTTTAATTTGTTTTCGACAGCAAATATACTTATTTACTAACGAGATATACGATTCACGCGGTGAGATATGATACTTTCGTTACTTTTTAAGCAAATAAACGCTCCCAGAAGCCTAATTCCAAGCCAACATAATAATCGTTGTTTTCGAATTTTATGGGGTAAACGCGAATAAAATCATGCTGTTCGGGATTACCTCTTCCCGACACCAGATCGAATTCATGGCGATGAAAAGGACAGATTACTTTGCCACGTTCACACCAGCCATTTTTCAATGGTGCCCCAGCATGTGGACATTTAGGCGAGAAAGCATAGAGTTGGTCTTCGTGCCAGGTAATACAAATAATTTTTCCACCGAATTTATGTTCGCTGATGCCCTGATTTTTAAGAAAATCGGCATGTTCAATTTTGTACCAATGAACCATTCGACAAGATAGCTAAAAATTACAGTGAATTTTCTATCTTTGTGCAATTTCAAAAATTTGCACTATATATGGCTTTACAATGCGGTATCGTAGGTTTACCAAACGTCGGTAAATCAACATTATTTAACTGTTTGTCGAACGCGAAGGCGCAAGCGGCTAACTTTCCATTTTGTACAATTGAACCAAATGTTGGGGTAATTACCGTACCGGATGCCCGTCTCAATAAATTAGCTGAATTAGTCAACCCGCAACGAATTGTTCCAAACACCATCGAGATTGTCGACATCGCCGGTCTTGTGAAAGGAGCTTCAAAAGGTGAAGGCTTAGGCAATCAATTCTTAGGAAATATTCGTACAACAAATGCTATTATTCACGTTTTAAGATGTTTTGACGATGGGAACGTGATCCACGTAGATGGTTCGGTAGACCCAATCAGAGATAAAGAAATCATTGACACCGAATTGCAGCTTAAAGATTTGGACACTGTAGTAAAACGTATCCAGAAGGTAGAAAAAATGGCTAAAACAGGCGGCGATAAAGATGCAAAAAGAACGTTTGACATCCTATCAATCGTCAAAGATCATCTTGAAGCTGGAAAATCCGCCCGTACAGCAGCGATTGAAGCGGAAGATTTTGAGTTTATCCAGGATTTAGCCTTGTTAACAGCCAAACCGGTACTTTATGTATGTAATGTAGACGAAGGTTCTGTTAATACAGGTAACGCTTACGTAGAACGTGTTAAGGAAGCTGTAAAGGATGAAAAAGCCGAGGTATTGATTATCTCAGCACAGATCGAATCTGAAATCGCACAACTGGAAAGCTACGAAGAACGAAAGATGTTTTTAGACGACTTGGGTCTTGAAGAATCTGGCGTACATAAGCTCATCCGCGCTGCATATTCGCTTTTAAATTTGGCGACTTATTTTACCGCTGGTGTACAGGAAGTTCGCGCTTGGACGATTGAGAACGGATTTACAGCCCCTCAGGCTGCAGGTGTAATCCACACAGATTTCGAAAAAGGGTTTATCCGCGCTGAAGTAATCAAGTATGACGATTTTGTCACGCTTGGCTCCGAAAATGCGGTAAAAGAAGCTGGAAAGTTATCGGTGGAAGGAAAAACATATATTGTCCAAGATGGCGATATCATGCACTTCCGTTTTAATGTATAATCATTCCCACCTGTTCAAACAGATAAATACAAAAAAGAGGAGGCTGTCTCAAAAAGGCAGTCTCTTTTTTTGCATTATCTAAGGTTTATTATTTGTTTTAACGGTTTGATTTTCATATATTTATAGTGTAAACAAAAAGGATATATGCCATCTCAAAGAGCTACTTTTAAGCCTTACTATCAGGACCAGATCATGGCCATTCCTCCAACTTTGGACGAACTGGTGTCCAAAGGTCATCCGGTACGTATCGTTAACGATGTAATCAACCGGATCAACATCCAGTCCCTATTGGACGCTTATAAGATAAAAGGCTGCTCCAGTTATCATCCGCAGATGTTGTTGAAAGTTTTGGTGTTTGGCTACGTAAGCAATGTCTACAGCAGTCGCAAATTGGAAACGGCGTGCCGGGAGAACATCAATTTCATGTGGCTGAGCGGCATGAGCTATCCCGACCACAATACCATCAACAGATTTCGAGGCGTTCGTTTGAAAGAAGCACTTCGTAGTGTATTTGAAGAAGTTGTCAAACTCCTATCCGAAGAAGGTCTGCTGAGTATAGAAGATGTTTACACCGATGGCACCAAGATTGAAGCCAATGCTAACAAATACACCTTTGTCTGGAAAAAAGCTATCCAGACCAATAAGGAGAAGATGAAAGCTGCCTTAAAAGATATTTGGGAATACGCCCAAAGTATCGCCAAAGCAGAGGACAACCTTCCGGAACCTCCCGATCTGACAACAATTGACCGCGAAAAAGTTCAGGCTACGGTCGATAACCTGAACCGGGTCTTGTCCGATAAACCTTCGGTAAGCAAGAAGATGAGGGCAAAGTTGCGCTATGCGACTAAAAACTACCCGGCCAAGATTGTTCAATATGAAGAGCAGGAAGTAACGCTTGGAGATAGAAATAGTTATAGCAAGACAGATCCCGATGCTACTTTTATGCGCATGAAAGAGGATCATATGAAAAATGGCCAGCTCAAACCAGGTTATAACATTCAGATATCTACTTCCAATCAATACATCGTCAATTACACCATACATCCCAACCCCACAGATACCACAACGCTACCCGGTCATCTGGCACAACATGAGGCGAGCTTTGGGGAAATACTGAAAACCATTACCGCAGATGCTGGCTATGGCAGCCAGGAGAACTATGCGTTACTAGAAGGGAAAAACATTGGGGCCTATGTGAAATATGGTATGTTTGACAAGGAGCAGAAAAAGAGTTATTCGGGCAAGAAGCCATTCTCCGTTGATAAACTACATTATAACCCTGCAAAAGATTGCTATATCTGTCCAATGGGACAGGAAATGAACTGCATAGGTCTATTTACACAAAAGACCTCCACAGGTTTCGAGCAAAAAATAAAAAGATATCAGGCAAAAAACTGCACAAACTGCCCATTGAACGGTGCTTGCCACAAATCACAGGGCAATAGAATCATCCAGATAAATGAACAGCTTGAGGCTTATAAAGATAGAGCATACGGATTGCTTAACAGCGATGTCGGTATAGCCAAAAGAAAACAGCGATGTCACGATGTCGAACCAGTCTTTGGAAACATAAAACAGAACCACGGGTTCCGAAGATTTATGCTCCGCGGTAAGGAAAAAGTGTCCATAGAATGGGGTTTATTGGCTATAGCGCAAAATCTAAGGAAAAAAGCAGCTTAAAAGCTACTTTTTGTTCTTTTTCTTCCCAAATGAACAGTTCTGTGAAATAATCAACAAACAACTCACAAATCTATCGCATAGCCATATTTAATAAAAAAAGCTGCCTCAATAAATTTGAGACAGCTTCCTCTTTTTTTTGTGTTATTTAACAAAATAGCGGTGTTCAATCACCTCTACTTTTTTGATATCCTTATCTTCCAGCACTTTCTTAACATCACAATGACCAGTTACACCGCGATAGATCAGCGCTCCGCCAAGGGTCAATCCTGATAATCCAGTCAGTGGTGATTTAAAAAGTTTTTTAACACCCAAGCCCAATATGAATCCGCCGGCAATCACCGACAGAACACGCTCAGAGGTGCCAATATTTTCTTCGATACAATCATCTTCGATCTTTGTTTTTATCTTATCAAATGCAAAGTTTAGTAGGTTACTCATAATTATCTCCATTTTATTTATCGTACATGTTATAAACAAATGGTGTCCTAAAAAAGTTTAGGAATAGAATAATAGTTTTTTATGTTGTTTCTCCGACGACATCTCTTATATTCGTATTTAACAAATTAGAGATACATGCAAATTAAAAAATATTCTGGTGAATTGGTACCCTTTAATGGTGAATCGCTACGTCATTCGCTTTCTCGTTCCGGTGCCAATGCTGACCAGGTCAATCAGGTCTACGATAAGGTACTCAACGAAATATATGATGGGATTTCAACAAGAGAACTCTATCAGCTGGCCTTTGATACGTTAAAAACTGTGCGAAATTCTTACGCCGCTCGCTACAGCCTTAAGAAAGCCCTGCGTGAACTTGGCCCCGAAGGTTTCTACTTCGAAAAATACATTGCCCACCTTCTGCGATCCATCGGATATGAAAGCACCACCGGACAGACCGTACAGGGACATGCCGTTTCCCATGAATTGGATGTTGTAGCCTATAAGGACGGTAAACTGATCACCGCCGAATGCAAATTTCGAAACGATATTGACGCAAAAATATCCGTAACGACGCCCATGTATTATCTTTCAAGATTCAAAGATATCAGCAATATCAATTATCAGTTTTTTGGAAAACAGCTGCAGTTTCAAGAAGGCTGGCTGATTACCAATGCATACTTCACCTCCGACTCGATTGATTTTGCCAAATACTATCATATCAACTTGCTTTCTTGGGATTATCCAAAAGAAAATAGCATCAAAAAGAAAGTAGACAAAGCTGTTTTCTATCCGGTCACTTGTCTCACAACTCTTTCCGACCTTGAGGAACAGCAACTGCTCAAAAATCAACTTATTTTGGTAAAAGATATCGTCAGTAATCCCGAAAAATTGGATCTCCTAAACTTAACAAAAGAACGGAAAGAAAAGGTCTTAAACGAGGCTCGCGAACTCATCAACTATCAGGTGGAAGAAGAGTATTAATTATAAAAAAAGGTGTTATGTAACCTGTTTGGACAGCTATACATAACACCTTTTTCAGTAGTCGATATTACTTCTAAAGCTTGGTCGGATAATAGATCTTGCCATATTTCGCAAGTTCGCTTAAATCTGTCTTTTCCCAAAATATACCATAAATGGCTGCTCCGGACCCTGACATAGAAGCGTAAATTGCTCCTTTTTGATATAAAGTTTCTTTGATTTCTTTCAACAAGGGGTAACTTTCGAAAATACCATCCTCAAAATCATTTCGAATATGAAACTTCCACTCTTGGATGGGCAAACGAATCGCTTCTTCCAAATTAACTTCGGTGCCTTAGGTTGCACAGCAGCAAAAGCCTCAGCCGTAGAAATATGAATATTAGGCATAATTACCACAAGATGGTAGCCATCCAGATTTAGATTTAAGTCTTTAAAATCTGTCCCAATACCTGTTGCAAAAACAGGATTATTTGCGATAAAAAAAGGACAATCGGCACCTAGCTTTGCGGCGTATCCCGCCAGCTGCTCTTCAGTAAGATTCAATTGAAAGAGCGTATTGAGTCCTTTCAAAACAAAAGACGCGTCCGCAGAACCGCCGCCTAATCCTGCTCCAATCGGAATTTGTTTGACCAAATCAATGGAAACGGGTGGAATGCCATAATCTTTTTTCAACAATTCAAAAGCTCTTATACAAAGGTTATCATGGAGATTCCCTGGGATACGTTCCCCTTGAATGTTTAGTGTTGTCTCCGCAGCAGTCGTTTCCAATAATTCGATAATATCGTAAATCGGAAGTGGATAGAAAACGCTATTCAGTTCATGATAACCATCCGTACGCTTGGCAATGACTTGCAGCCCAATATTTAGTTTAGCGTTTGCAAAAAGTATCATGTGAATTGCTCTAAATCGTATATTTCAAAATTAATAACTTACCAATGAAAAGATATTATCACTGAACCTAGATAACCGTCCTTTCGCTTTAAGGAAATCCAAAGAGATAATAAAACTGTAGGCGACAATCTCCCCACCAAGTCGTTCAATAAGTTTACTGGCGGCAACGACGGTACCCCCTGTCGCTAAAAGGTCGTCGTGAACCAATATACGGCTTCCTTTTTCAAAAGCATCTTCATGGATTTCAATGGTTGCCTGGCCGTATTCCAGTGCATAGGATTCAGATACGGTTTTAAAAGGCAATTTACCTTGTTTTCGGATTGGAATAAAAGGCAAGCCCAGCCTATTGGCAAGTAAAAATCCAAATAGAAAACCCCGACTCTCAATTCCAGCAATAGCATCTATCTCTATGCCTTGCAATTGATCAATAATCGCATCAACCATTTCGCTACACAATGCCGCATCTTTCAACAAAGGGGTAATATCTTTAAAGACAATACCAGGTTTAGGAAAATCCACAATATCCCGGATTTCCAGTTTCAATTTATCTTGAATCATTCTCAAATATTAAATAAGGCGCAATCTTCGCAATCGCAAGATCTGAAAGTGTTCCTATTTTTGTCAAGTCCTCAATATTGACATAACTTCCATGCTGATCCCTATAATTGACGATTAGTTTCGCATCTTTAGGGCTAAGATACGGATGTTTGGCCAATGAATTTGCATCAAGCTTATTAATATTGATTTTTTTGATTCCATCTAAATTGGCTACAACAATATAGTCTTTAATCTGGTCATAGGTCTCGGCTGTAACTCCATAAACCTCCTTTAATTGTTCTATGCGGTAGAACCCACCAAGAACCTCCTTATATTTCAAAATGCGTTTAGATAGAACCGAACCTATCCCTTTAAGACTGATTAATGCTGTCGTATCACAGGTATTAATATCGATAAGCTCGGCTTTATTTCTTTCAAACTTATCGTAAAGCAAAGGCGCTTTATTTTGTTGTTTTGTTCGCGCTGAATCAGGCATTGTTTTGATTTGAATGTAGGGCTCTAATCTGTTGTAAAGTCGGCCATTGATCGAGTAAATTTTCTTCAGATCGGTTTTTACTCTAAACCTTCCACCTTTTTTTTTCATAGTTTTTCAGGACCGCAATCTGTTTATCAGAAAGCCCCAACTTATGCCAATCAGCGTGTGGTAAATTGTTTGGATCAAAATAGAATAGTTTGGTCTCTTCCAAAACCGAATGTTCAGATATTGCCCCCGCGCTTTTGTCTTTAGTCGAATAGGTTGCCTCGACCTCCTGTTTGTTTACCGGACCAGAGACCTCAAGAGAGTCATGAAAGGATTGTTCAAATAATTTGGCCTGATTGGGAATTGGATCGCGCGTATTGCTTTTAATCAAAGCATAGATCGTCACAAACAGCACAATGATTACCAAAATAATGAAAAACCCATTTTGTTCTGTTTTATTAAATTTAAAATAAGCCAATAGCCTCTTCATAAGCCGCTAATAGTTGGAATATCTAAATTTAATAAATTATAAGGAAAATAAAAAGGGAATTATTAAAAACAATTCCCTTTTTATTAATTATTATCTACAAAGAGATTTATAATTTCGACTTATCCACTTTTTCAACTTGGCTACCATCCTTTAAAGTTTTTGAAATAGCATCAAATGGCCGTGAGACCACTTCATCTCCTTTTTTCAGCCCTGAGGTAACGATGATATTTTTATCATCCTGAATACCGGTCTTTACCAACACTTGCTTAACAGTTTTATCTTTTAGGACAAATACATACTCATCTACTTTCTTATTTGTATTGGTAGAATCTTTATCATCAGAACGCACAGTTACCGATTGAATCGGAACAACCAGTCCTTTATCATGTTTTGTAAATATCTGAACGGTTGCTGAAAGTCCCGGCTTAAATGGCGATGCCACATTCTCTTTCATCAAGTCCTGATACGATTCTGCACTGATTCGAACTTTTACATTAAAATTTGTAACCTGATCTGTCGATGATGTCGTCGTCGTTGTTGTTGCTATATTTTTAGACGAGCTAGCAATTTCCGTCACAACACCTTTAAACTTTCTATCCTTAAAAGCATCGACTTCGATCTCAGCTTGATTCCCTACCCTTACATTATTAATATCATTTTCATTTACATCGACGTTAACCTCCATCGAGCTCATATTAGCTATACGCATAATTTCTGTACCTGCCATCTGCGCCGTTCCAACAACACGCTCTCCCTTTTCGATAGACAAGAGCGAGATGATACCATCTGAGGGCGCATAGATTGTCGTCCGATTCAAATTATCCTGTGCTTCTTTTACTGACGCTTGTGATTGGTCAATGCCATATTTTGTCGAACGTACCGTTTCCCTTTGTGCTTGGATAGAAGCCTGTGCAGCAAAATATTCGGCAGAACTTTTATCCATTTCTGAAGCAGAAATAACACGTTTTTCGAAAAGCTCCTGATTCCGTTTATAGGTAGCGGCAACATTTTTGAAGTTTTCTTCTTGTTGTTTTAATTGCTGTTGTGCAGCTGCGAGATTGGCCCGCTGTGAATTCATTGCCGCAACCGAACGATCATAACCAGACTGCAAAATATCAGGTTTGATGCGACAGAGTACCTGTCCTTTTTTAACAAAATCACCTTCTTTAATGTTAAGCTCAACAACCTCTCCAGATACCTCCGAACTCAACTTAACCTCCACCTCAGGCTGAATCTTCCCACTCGCAGAAACTAATTCATCGACATCGGCCTCCTTTACGACATCCACAGCGACTTTAGTAATCTCTCCCTTTCCAAACCAGCCAGCTTTAAAACCTATGAAGCCAAGGACCACCAAGAGCACTACGATGATCAGTATAATTTTTCCAATGCTACGTTTTTTCTTTGCCATTTCTTTTGTTAGTTCAAATAGATTAATTGTTATCAAATTGAATTGGATTTCCAAGGTAATAATCGATGATCTTCGATCTGAATATTACGTTATATTTTGCTTGAATAAGGTCAAATTCGGCCTTATTTCGTTCTGTTTGAGCTGTAAACAATTCCAGTGAATTCGCCATACCAATATCATAACGCTCCTTTGTTGCCTTAAATGCTGTTTCAGCACTTTCAAATGCTACAGTAGCCGAGCTATAGCGTTGTTTGGCCGCATTCACATCCAATACAGCCTGATTAACGGCCTTGTTTAAGTTATTTTTTGCCAACTGCTCGGATGCTTCCGCCTGTTTCAACCCAATCTTTGCCTTGGCCACATTCACTTTATTCTGATTTCTCGAAAAAATTGGAATAGCAAGAGATAAACCTGTGAAAAATGACTTATTATCCGATACTTGCTGGCCAAAGGGCACTCTAAAAAGAGTTGCAGGATCTAAGGGATCGGTTTGTCTTGTCGTTGCAGAGGAGTAATTCGTTCCATAACTCACATTCAGATTGAGTGTAGGATAATAGCCTCCCTTCGCGATATCGATTTGTTTCAATGCCACCTCTTTATCCAACGCAGATTTGTGAATATCGGGCTGTAAGGTGAGCGCTTTTTGGTAAACATCCACGGCATTCTTATCCACTGCATGAACCAATATGGCTTCCAGACTCGGGCGTTCCAAAGAAATAACGGTTTCAGGAGGCATTTCCATCAACTGCTTCAAGGTCAACAAAGACATTTCGTATGAATTTTTTAGATTAACTTTGTTCAGTTCATTTGTGGCAACCTGATTTTTTGACTTAGCAAGATCGGCAATTGTTTTATTACCAACTGCAAATTGGATGGAGTCCAAAGAAAATTGTTGCTTTGATAAAGCAATCTGATCTTCACTGGCAACCATCATCTCATGATTGGTTATTGCTTCCAAATAATTCACCAACACATTGAGCACGAGATCATTCTTGATCTTATCTACCTGAGTCGCTGTAGACTCCAGTTGCAATTTATTCGCTTTGATCTGATTGACCTGCTGAAAACCCTGAAATAAGTTGACACTAGATCCCACGGAGCCACTGGTTCCTTTTGTCCAAGTGTTATTAACGATTCGTCCAGAAGTTAAATCGAAACCAAAACCATAACGGAAACTTTGATCCACAGTAGCACTCAGGTTTGGCAACAAATTACTTTTTGCCTGAAACAGGTCCTGCTCAGCAAGATCTTTGTTCAGGGCCGCTTGCTTTATCTGTACGTTCCGTTCCAATGTCATACGAATGGCCTCGGCCACCCCCACAACCTGTTGGGCTTGAACTAAAACATTAGTTCCAAGAAATAACCCAGTAAATACTACTGCAGAATAATAAAATCTTTTCATGTCCATATGTAGAACCATACATTTTTTTTTAGATTTGAACTTCATTTATCGGTTATGTATTTTGTCAAATCTCCATTTTTCCTTAGATGGCTATATCCCAAATCAATATGGAACATGCCACGTCATGAAAAAAAAGTCTATCTTACTTTTGACGATGGTCCAATTCCTGAAATTACACCTTTTATACTCGATATCCTAAAAAAATATCAGGTGAAGGCAACATTTTTTTGTGTTGGTGAAAATATTAAAAAAAATCCACATTTGTTTCAACGAATTTTAGCGGAAGGACATCAGGTGGGCAACCATACTTACAATCACCTCAAAGGCTGGGAGACAAATGATGAGCAGTATTTGGCAAATGTTGCAAAATGCCAGGAACTGACCCAAACCGATCTTTTTCGCCCGCCTTATGCCCGAGCAACAAAATCCCAACTCCGTCAACTCTATAAAAAATACCGTGTGATCATGTGGGATATTATGTCGGGTGATTTTGATCAGAATTTAAGTCCCCAGAAATGCCTCGAAAACGTTTTGCCCAACATTAAAAATGGCTCTGTTATTATTTTTCATGATAATATCAAAGCCATTCCCCGTGTCGAATATGTCCTCCCTAAAACAATAGAATTTCTATTAAAAAATAACTATCAGCTTTCGAGAATAGATTAAGGTTTACTTCTAGCAAACGTCACCTCAGATTCATAATATTTACCTACACTGACACTGAAATACCCCAATGCATTGTTGCTTAAATTTGAAATCGGATTAGATGGCGAAGCCGAACCAGGATTAATCATTTGAAAACTATTCCAGTAATTGTAGGCGCCTACATCGATACATTGACGTAGGATACGCACACGATCACCAACTTTCAAATCTCTATCGCGGTCGACAATATCATGCTGCACCTCTAAGCCATTGTTATACTTATCGTTAAAGACATCAATAAAACGTAGTTTACCTCCATTCACCGACATCTTATACTTATAATAATTCCCTTTTTCCGGGGGGTCAACAAATACGAGAGTTGGATAATAAATGGTATCAGTAAAAATAATGCGCTGTGAAAGCCCTATAGAATCCACATCCACATAGCTGGGAACCTTTGATACCCCTTGGATCTCCCTTCCATCAGCGGTCTTTACCTGCAACTGGTAAGTGACCTTCTCCTGTAACCGTAATGTCTTATTGGTATACAGCCCGTCAGCCCCCGCTTGAAACGTATAAGTGCGATTATTTTGCATATTCTTAACGATCACTTCTGCATCTGTTATCGGAGAAAACAGCGAGTCTTTAATACTTACAACCTGCTGTATACTAATCTCATGCTGTTGATCCGAAACCATCAAATCTGCGGTGATAACCAATTGACCTGTATTTTCGGGCAGTTCCAAATCTATTTTGTCTTCGCAGCTCCCTAAAGTAAATAATGCAACAGCTATAACTCCTAATATCTTCTTCATACTTTGCTAAAATTTAAAATTCCACGTAATCGATGGTATCGCTCCAAATAATGCTATCCGATAAATCTCGGTGACATTGGATTGTCCTTCTTTTTCTCTAAAGTCGATCAAATAGGCATTTTTTCGGTTATAGGCATTGTAGAGACCAAACGACAAGCTCGAGTAGCTATTCTTTGTTCGCTTAATATCATAAGTTGCTGCCAAATCCAGGCGGTGATAAGCTGGCATCCGCTGCCCATTTCTTTTATCGTAATAGAAGATCGTACGATCGTCAACAAAATATTTCCCCGCGGCATCGTTACGGCGTCACCTGTATAGTAGACAAAATTGGCGCTCAAATTCCACTTCGGATTTAACTGATACTGCGCCACAATGGCTATATTATGGTTTTATCCTGCCGCGCACTAAACCACGCACCATCATTGATCTGTTCAAATTGGCGCTCACTTTTGGATAAAGTATAACTCAGCCAGCCGCTAAATCGCCCCAGTCTCTTTTTCAGAAACCATTCAATGCCGTACGCTCTACCTTTTCCAAACAGCAATTCCCCTTCCAGCAATTCATTTGCCTGTAGATCGGCGCCATTCCTATAGTCAATCTGGTTCTTTAAATCTCGATAATAACCTTCAACAGAGAATTCATATCTGTTGGATGCAAAATTCCGAAAGTAACCCAGCGAATACTGATTGGATAACTGCGGCTTAATTGTATTATTGCTCAGTACATATTGATCGGTAGGAAGGCTGCTGGTCGTATTACTCAGTTGATGCAAATACTGAACATTGGTATTAAACGAAGCCTTTACCGTTGTCAAATCATTGATCGCGTAGTTTAAGGAAATGCGAGGCTCCAGATAGACGTACTTTTTACCCAACTTGCCATTTCCTACATAGGTAGAATCCACGGCCTCGCCAGCAGGATCGAAAGTATAAAATGTTCCCGGTCCCAATGCTGCGTAAGCGGATGCTCTCAGTCCAAAGTTTAATTTTAAACGGTCGGTAACTGACCAGTCATCGGTTAGATATGCAGCAACATCAACACCCTTACGATGTTGAATTTGCAATGAATTCACCTTCGAATCTTCCCCCGCTTCGATACTTGCCGGTCGGATTTCCTGCAGGGCTGCCTGGCAATCCAAATTTTAGATTGTGACGGTCCGAAAGATTGTACTGAAAATCTTGCTTAAAATTGTAATTAAAGATATCTGAGCGGATCTTAAAGTTATTATCATCCTCAATCTTAACCTGATAATTGAATTTACTAAAAATTAACGTTGTATTGCTAAACAACCTATTGCTCCAGACATGGTTCCAACGCATGGTTCCAGTCGCATTTCCCCAATTGAAATCAAACAAATCATGATAAGCCATTGCATCCTTACCGAAATATCCAGACAAGTAAAGTGTATTCTTATCATTGATGCGATAATTTAATTTTGCATTGAGGTCATAAAAAAAGAGCGCGCTCTTCTTAATATTCTCATCACTTGAAAGTTTTAAGAAAAGATCCGCATAAGTACGTCTGCCGGAGATCATAAATGAGCTCTTGCCTTTTTGAATAGGTCCTTCCAATTTAAGACGCGAGGCGATAAGTCCCAAGCCACCTTCTACGTTGAAGTGCTGATTGTTTCCATCCAAGGTGGTTATTTCCATAACCGACGAAATTTTACCCCCCATATTGAGCCGGAACCCCACCCTTGTAGAAATTAACGTCTTTGATCGCATCGGAATTAAAGGTCGAGAAAAAACCGAACAGATGGGAACTGTTATAGACAGGAGCCTCATCCAGCAAAATCAGATTTTGGTCGCCACCACCACCACGCACATAAAAATTGCTGCTTCCTTCGCCACCACTAGTTACTCCTGGAAATAGCTGTATGGTCTTGAGAATATCCTTTTCTCCAAATAGTACAGGGACTTTTTCGATTTCTTTAGGGCTAAACTGCGTAAGCCCAGGAGTTAGATCCTTTATTGATTTGCGCCTATTTCCGGTCACGGGTAACCTCGGCGAGCTGATTTTCCTCAGGTACCAACTGAATAATATAAGTGGAGTCCTTATCCAGATAAACAGAAAATCCTTTTGTTCGATAGCCTACCGACGATACTTCTATCCTTTGCTGCCATCACGGACAGACAAGCTAAAAAACCATATTTATTTGACGCAGTGGATTTTTTCTCCGCATCGTTTCTTATCACGGCACCAATAATATTCTCACCGCTGATACTGTCCCTAACAAACCCCGAAATAGATTTAGACTGTTGACTATACGCTTGCTGCGCGCAGAACAAAATGGAAGAAAGACAAAAAACAACCTTTATAGGTTTAAACATAATCAAGTGAAGTCAAAATTTTGCTGAAAATAATAAAAAAGCCTTACAATTTGTAAGGCTTAATAATAAGTTTATAATTTGTTAGTTAAGGTCTCTGTTTAACAAAAATAGCATTTTATTCATTTATGCCAAATATTTATCCATTTTTCTTTTCACTTTTCTTCGCTTGATCAAAATATCCCTTAAAAAAAGCCATTTGATAAACAATTGACCGAGACCAGTACTCCCAATTGTGTCCACCTTCACTTGTAACAAAGGTATGATTTATATTATGGTACATCAATTTATCATGCAGCGCAACATTCACCGTGTAGAAAAAATCTTCCTTACCGCAATCGATGATTAAGCGAAGTTTATTATTGATTAATTTGGGAACCATATTCATAACAACACGATTATCCCATTCTTGCGGTACATCAGCATAATTCCCTATGCGATCTTTAATTTCCCAATTTAGGGGGAAAGGTCTAAAATCTACCCCACCGGCCGTACTTCCTGCAGCGCCATAGCTATCCTGATGTTTTATGGCCAGCGAGAGCGCGCCATGCCCACCCATACTTAAACCCGTAATAGCCCTTCCGCTCCGATCTTTGATCGTTGAATAATGCTGATCTACATAATCGATCAGCTCTTTGGACACAAAGGTTTCATATTGGTAGTTTTTATCGTTCGCGATGTCCCAATACCAGCTTCCAAAACCGCCATCGGGACAAACCACCATATAACCATACTGATCTGCCAATGCGCTTACACTTGAATTTTTAACCCAATTGCTATAATTACCGGAATAACCATGCAATAGGTAAAGGACGGGATAATTGATTTTGCTCGAGTAATTTTGCGGAAGAATTACGACTGTCTTAATTGCTTTACCCATAGACGGGCTCTGAATGGACAGGGTATCCACTTTGGCAGCATAGGAGTTCGTGAGTGTGCATAAAAATAAAGTGAATGCAATTAACAGCTGTCTAATACCGGCCAGACAAAATAGGCCGCTTTTGATAGGATCGGTTTGATGAAAATTATGCATCGAATAACTGAAAATAGGTCTAGTGTTTATCATAAATGTATTGATTTCTTTCAAAGAAATAAAGATAGGATTTTAAACCAAATGGACGTTCGCTAATTGTATAAAATCCAGTTCCATTGCTATCGAAAGCTATTGCTTCCCCCTGTGGCTCTACCTGATAAGGCAGAATAGCTGGCTTTCGTTGCAATACCTGCTTCCAGGATTCACTTCGGTTTCTCTGCCAATAGAAAATATGGGTAATATTCTTTACAAGCAGTTGTGTACCTGTCTGATCTATAGCAGAAGCCGTAGCAAAAGTAAATGGCAGCTCTGCTATCCTATTTAAGGTAAAATATTGCTGTTTAACATTTGTAAATACTTCGGCGCTATAAACAGTCGATCGAAACTCACGTTTAGATATAACATACAACATGTTGTCAATTGGATCAATCATAATCGATTCGGCATCTAACCGTTGCTGGCCAGGAAATTTAAGAAAGATAGCCCGAATGGACTTCTTCGGAATAAGCCTAGGATCATCGGCCTGAGGCTCAGGAAATACATACAGGCATGTCCAGGTTCTTTTCCCGGCGTTGTTTCCGATGTCCGCGAGGACGAGAAAATAGGTATCTCCAATTTTCACCCGATCGATATCCTCACAGTCGACGACAGAGACTCCTTCAAGTGAAAATTTTTTCAGTAGTTTGGCCTGACGATCAATTAAATAAATAGTTGCACCGTCACCACTATCATTGTGTACCCAAAAATTACCCTCCTGATATGCCGGTGTAATACCCGACACTTCCTTCAATTGTGGATCAGTCAGTTCCCCAAGAGCAATTTGCGTTTTAAAATAATCCTTCCTATTTTGGCTGTACACCTGCAAACTTAACAGAGAAAATGTAAACAGCAGGCACAGATTCAATCGTGCAATATTCATGTTTAAAGATACGTTTTTATTGATATTTACATTCCAATTATGAAGAAGCTTTCCACATACAGTTCATTACTCCTTCTTTTAACACTCTTATTTCCTTGTCACAGCCTACTCGCGCAGAATTCTTCATTTCGTGTAAAAGTAAAATCAGGTCTTCGACAAACACCCCCCTATCTTGTCAAGTACTACAACAGCAAAGATTGGGAGAAATTCAATACCGAGATACGCCAATTTGATTATGATCCCAAATTTGAATATGACATCAAGATCCTCAAACGTCAAAACGGTTCACGTCCAACATACAGCTTAGCCAAAACGATCACAAAATCATTATCGGAAGAGACGGCCGTAGACACATGGGAAGTTGGAGAAAACTACGTAAATGCTCAGAACCTTGGTAAATTGAAGTGTCTGCAGATAAAATCTGATAAAAAAAATAAATGGGAATACCTCGCTGCAACCATTCAAGGTTTCGATTACCAAGAGGGCTACCGTTACCGCATTCGGGTAAAACAAACGAAACAAAAAGATACAGACACCATCAGATACAGCTTAATTGAAGTTGTCTCAAAAGAACGTACAGATGAACTGCCCAGTGTGGCCGCATTTCTGGCTCGTTTTAAATGGAATTTACTTCAGTTAAATGGAAAGGATGTCACCGACAGCAAAGCAAGCATCGGGTTCGATGCCCGAAATGGCACGATTACTGGAACAACGGGATGCAACAATTTTTGGGGAAATTTCACTATTAAAGGGGACAAAATCAGCTTTATACACCTAGCAAGCACCATGCGTGCCTGCAATGGCCAAAATATCGAAAATGACTTTTTCCAAATTTTTGAACAAAAACAAATTCAATTTGACATAGCCGAACAAACCTTAAATTTATACAACGACAGAAAACTAGTCATGATTTTTGGGTTGGAGCGGGAATAAAAAACACCCAAAGTCTGGGAGACTTTGGGTATCTTAGCCATATTATTAACCTATTTTATGAAAAGTATTTATGCCATTTGGAAATGACATGAACAAATATGTGAAATAAATCGGAAACAATCGAAAGCACAATAATATTTTAACAAAATTTTAACATTTCAAAAAATAATGAGATAAATGAGCATAAAAATGATTCATTTTGACTCATCCCGATCCATATTTATCCTGTATCTTACGGGTTTAAACCGATACAATGATTAAAACATTTTTAACATCAACAGCCTTACTTTTAACCGCGACACTTTTTGCCCAGAAGAACCCTGTCATCAAGGGAAACTATGCCGATCCTGAAGGTATTATCTATGGCAATAAATACTGGATATTCCCGACCTATTCGGCACCTTATGAAGAGCAGATATTCTTCGACGCGTTTTCATCTTCCGACTTGGCCAACTGGACAAAACACAGCCGAATCTTGGAAAACAGCAATGTCAAATGGGCGAAAAAAGCTATGTGGGCACCAGCGGTATTGGAAAACAAAGGCAAATATTACCTATTTTTCGGAGCCAATGATGTACATCAAGGCGAGATCGGAGGCATCGGGGTCGCTGTGGCCGACAAGCCAGAAGGTCCCTATACCGACCTATTGGGCAAACCCTTAATCAACGATATTATCAATGGCGCTCAACCGATAGATCAGTTTGTTTTTAAAGATAAAGACGGAACTTTCTATATGTATTACGGCGGTTGGAAGCATTGCAATATGGTGAAGCTCAAGCCAGATTTCACCGGCTTGCTCCCTTTTGATGATGGTAGCTTTTACAAAGAAATCACCCCTAAAGATTACGTTGAAGGACCATTTATGTTTATAAAAGATGGAAAATATTATTTCATGTGGTCGGAAGGCGGTTGGACAGGCCCCGACTACAAAGTCGCTTATGCCATCGCCGATTCGCCATTTGGGCCTTTTGAGCGCATCGGGACAATATTAGAACGAGATCCCGAAGTCGCTGTTGGCGCCGGACATCATTCAGTCATCAAAGTACCCAACAAAGACAAGTATTTTATCGTCTACCACCGTAGACCGCTTGGCAAAGATGGGGCCAATGAGCGCGTCACCTGTATCGAGGAAATGAAATTTGACAAAAATGGACATATCATACCTGTTAAGATGACCTTTACAGGTGTCAAGTATCCATTAAAATAGCAAAAATACTCGTTTTTGCAAACAACAAAAGAAGCCCAGATCAATCGAACTGGGCTTCTTTTTTTATGAAAACAATTACCGCTTAAATGCTAGAAATTGCATTATTTAATGTTTCAGAAGGACGCATTGCCTTAGCAGCCAATTCATCATTCGGGAAATAGTAACCGCCGATGTTTTGTGCATGCCCCTGTGCAGCGATCAGTTCTTCATTGATTTTCGCTTCATTATCTGTCAACACCGTTGCAACAGTTGCAAATTTCTCTGCCAATTCAGCATCTTTTGTCTGTGCCGCCAAAGCCTGAGTCCAGTATAGTGTCAAATAGAAATGTGATCCGCGATTATCAATCTGACCAACTCGACGTGCCGGAGATTTATCGTTCGCTAAGAATTTTTCTGTTGCTTCATCCAAGGTCTCCGCCAATACAAGCGCTTTTGGATTATTCTGTGTTTGAGACAAGTGTTCCAAAGAAGCACCAAGCGCCAAAAATTCACCCAATGAATCCCAACGCAAGTAACCCTCTTGAAGGAATTGTTCTACGTGTTTCGGAGCCGAACCACCAGCACCTGTTTCAAATAAACCACCACCATTCATCAATGGAACAATAGACAACATTTTAGCTGATGTACCCACTTCTAAGATCGGGAATAAATCCGTCAAATAATCACGCAACACGTTACCAGTTACTGAAATGGTATCCTCGCCCTTACGAATACGTTCCAAAGAGAATTTCGTCGCATCAATCGGAGATAAAATACGAATATCCAAACCAGTTGTATCAAAGTTTGGCAGGTATTTTTCTACTTTTTTGATGATTTCTCTATCATGTGCACGGTTTTCATCTAACCAGAATATAGCTGGAGTTTCAGATAAACGAGCACGATTCACAGCCAATTTCACCCAGTCTTGAATTGGTGCATCTTTCGTTTGACACATACGGAAGATATCACCTGTCTCCACTTTTTGCTCCATGAAAACATTTCCTGCAGCATCAACCACGCGAATAACGCCGTTTCCTGCAGCTTGAAAAGTTTTATCATGAGATCCGTATTCCTCAGCTTTTTGCGCCATCAAACCTACGTTTGGCACAGAACCCATTGTTTTAGGATCTAAGGCACCATGCTCCTTACAGTCTTCAATTGTAGCTTCGTAGACGCCAGCGTAACAACGATCAGGAACCATCGCAATAGTATCTTCTTCTTGACCGTCTTTATTCCACATTTTACCACCAATACGGATCATTGCTGGCATAGAAGCGTCAATAATAACATCAGAAGGCACGTGGAAATTTGTAATGCCTTTATCCGAATTTACCATCGCTAAAGCAGGGCCGTTTGCGATAGCAGCGTCGATAGCAGCTTTCACTTCAGCCTCTTTTGCATGGCCCGCGATTTTAGCATAAACCTCACCTAAGCCGTTATTTTTATTGATACCCAGCTCTTTGAATAAATCGCCATATTGCGCAAAAACATCTGCAAAATAAGTTTCAACAACAGCACCAAAAGATAATCGGATCAGAAACTTTCATCATTGTTGCCTTTAAATGTGCAGACAACAAATACCCCTGCCGCTTTCGCTTCAGCGATAGCATCTGCTACAAAAGCTTTCAATGCTGTTAAACTCAACGTTGAAGAATCAATAACTTCACCCGCTTTCAATGGCGAAAGTCCTTTTAATTCTGTTACTGCACCTTGCTCATCAACAAAACTCAATTTTAAATTGGCCTTCATTTTCTACGGTTACAGACTGCTCTGAGCCATAGAAATCACCTGAAGTCATTGATGCAACCTTTGTTTTAGAATCTTTCGCCCAAGCACCCATTTTATGTGGGTTTGCTTTTTGCATAGTTCTTAACCGCTTTAGGCGCACGGCGATCTGAGTTCCTTCACGCAATACAGGATTTACCGCAGAACCCAATACTTTGGCATATTTCGCTTTAGCTGACTTTTCCTCTTCTGTTGTCGCTTCATCAGGATAGTTTGGAACAGCGTAGCCTGCTTGCTGTAATTCAGCGATAGCACCTTTTAACTGCGGAATCGAGGCGGAGATATTCGGTAATTTAATGATGTTTGCTTCAGGAGTTGTTGCCAACTGACCCAACTCAGCCAATGCATCAGCAATTTTTTGATCTTCTTTTAAAAAATTCTGGAAAGCTAGCAAGAATACGGCCTGCTAAAGAGATATCTCTCAATTCAACATCGATATCAGCTGTAGCTGTAATCGCTTGAACGATAGGCAAAAACGAATAAGTCGCTAATAAAGGAGCTTCATCTGTTTTTGTCCAAACAATTTTTGATTTGTTTGACATAGTAATCTATTAGAAATATGTTTAATTTTTAATGCTATGTGAAATCATTGAAAAATCTGAATTTCTCAAAAATTCGCCTAAAGATAAGAATAAATGCCATAATTAACGAGGAATTGCACCCCTTTTGACAATAAAATTGTGAAAATAAATATATTTTGGCAATACAGAATAAGTCGCCCCTCCTCTACCCAAAAGTATTTCCTCTTGACATTTCAGTGACCAGATACTACAGGCGAAATCCTATTTTAGCTCAACATAAAAACACGACTTACAATGAAAACATTCAAATTGAACAATGGAATTGAAATTCCGGCAATTGGATTTGGAACCTGGCAAATTCCTGAGGGCGACGAAGCTTATCAGGCAGTTAAAGAAGCACTTGCCGCTGGGTATACACATATTGATACTGCGGCCATATATGGCAACGAAAAGAGTGTTGGAAAAGCGATAAAAGACAGTGGTATCGATCGTAATTCGCTGTTTATTACAACAAAACTCTGGAATACCGAGCGTGGATACGATAAGACTATTGCTGCATTCGAAAAATCGCTCAGCGCTCTACAATTGGATTACCTTGATCTTTACCTGATTCATTGGCCTGCCAACGAAACGCAATTTGCAAACTGGTCTGACATCAACGCCGATACCTGGCGGCTTTTGAGCAGCTGTACAAAGAGGGGAAAGTTAGAGCGATCGGCCTGAGTAATTTCCCCAAAGACTACCTCGCCAAATTATTGGAGTCAGCGACAATCATCCCTGCAGTGAACCAAATTGAATTTCATCCGGGTTACCTTCAGCAAGATACTGTGGCACTCTGCCAATCCAATGACATCCTTGTTCAGGCTTGGTCACCCCTGGGTTCGGGCAGAATATTACAGGATGAAACACTCGTTGCTTTGGCTAAGGAAAAGAATACTAGTGTTGGACAACTCTGTATCAAATTTGCTTTATCTCAGGGTATCTTGCCGCTGCCAAAATCAAACCAATCCCGATAATATTAAAAGAAATTTAGTGATCGACGATTTTGAGCTGACAGCAAAGCGATATCAAAACTATCCTCGATTTACCTGAAATGGGGTTTTCCGGATCGGACCCTAAAAAAGTCGCTTTTTAAAGGTGATAATATAGGATTGATGGAGTCGCTCTTGGGCTGCTCCTCCAATCTTATATTGTTGAGCTTCCAATACCAAAGAACTGATTGTCCCTTTTTCCTAAACAGGATATAACAATTTTTTGCTATTATAGCGGTAAAGTTGCCTACACTATTCCTTACTTTTTTATTATAAAAATGAATGAAATAGAACTTATAGATCAATCGGAACTTCCTGCGAAGGGAGAAGACTACTACTATCACCCCTTATGGACGACTTGTATACTGCTGTATAGAGGCTCTATCCAGGTCAATAGCAATGGTACGCTTACCGATCTCCAAGCTGGCAGTATCCTCTTTATCGGATACAATAAGTACTACAGCTTTACAACAATTAGTACCGATGCTATATTTAAAATCCTTCATTATGACCGGAATTTTTCCAACCGAATACGCTTGTCGATCAGTCGATATGATGCGTATCGGTTAATCAATGCCAATCGTTCCACACCTTTTACTCCCGCCCCCAACGATTTTGAAGCTATCTGGACATTGTTATGCCACTTTGCATAGCAATCGTAAAAAACCGATCGACCCGAAGAAGGATTTTCTCCAAAAAGCCAACATCAATATTTTTATGGCTATTATCTACCTTTTGGCCGATGTGATCTATACTGCTGGTGAAAGCTCCGGAAAGGCACGCAACAAGAGAAAGGAAGAAATTACCGTACATTTTTTACAGCTTATCGCCGACCACTACAAAGCGCAGCGCGATCTCGCATTCTACGCCGACCGCCTCCACATTTCCATCAAATACCTGTCGATCAGCGTCAAGGAGATTACACAAGAATCGCCCTCGGAAATTATCAGTAACTGGCTAGTCACAGAAGCTAGAGCGCAGCTCACCATTTCTACCAAAACAATCAACCAGATCTCACAAGAGTTTAATTTTTCAGATCAATATGCTTTTAGCAAGTTTTTCAAAAAACATGTCGGCATAACACCTAAGCTATTTCGTGAACAACAGGTAAATCTTGTTACCAATTGAACATCATAAAGCAGTAATCAAACATTTCTTGTCACCCCAGGGCATGCTAACTTTGTAGCACATATATAAACAAAGTTAAATACCATGAATACAAAGTCAAGAGCCCGAAAAATAGGTTTTTACTTGACGTTATGCTTCTTTACATTCTTTTGCAATCAAACATACGGTCAAGACAGCATAAACAGCCGAAAAATATCAATTGAAAAACTGTTCGAACTTGCTATCCATAACCACCCAAATCTTATTGTTTCGGCGTCGGCCGTAAGTATCGCCCAACAAAAAACGGAAGTTGCAAAATTAAGAAGGCTTCCCGAAATCAGTGCTTCAGCATCGGCTTTTTACCTCGGCAACGCTGCGTTGATCGACAAAGACCTTTCGGGGTCGGAAAAAGTCCCTTTACCCCATTTCGGTAACAACTATGCATTGGAAGCGAAAGAACTTATCTGGAAGGGCGGTGTCGTAAAAAATAGCATCAAAGCATCCTCGCTGGGCGAAGAACTGGCTGAATTGGACCATAAGAATGAAGAACAGAACATTAAAATTTTGGTTTTAGGCTATTACCTTGATCTATTTAAACTGAAAAATCAAGAAGCTGTCTACAATCAAAATATTGAGCTTGCGCACAAGAGACTGGACCTGACGGAAAAATTATATAAACAGGGCATGATCACCAAAAATGATGTTATCCGCAACCAATTGCAAATATCCGAGTTGGAGTTAGCCAAAGAGGTGATTCAGAATAATCGGAAAATCCTGAATGACGAGCTTATAGTCGCATTAGGGCTACCGGAGGGCACAGTAATTGAGCCGGATGACAAACTATTAAACAGCAGCTTTCAGCTGGCAGACCTCGCGAGCTTAAAACAAGACGCTTACGTTTCCAGTCCCGGTCTACAACTTGCGGCCAAGGAAACCGAACTTTTACTGACAGAAAAGGCTATTACAAAATCAGAGCGATCCCCTGCCCTCAGCCTATTCGCGGGAAACAGTCTTGTGAAACCTATCACCAATGTGATGCCGGTGATCGACAAGTATATGAATACCTGGAATACCGGTATCTCCCTGAATTATACGATTTCTTCCATCTACACGACAGGAAAAAAGCTTAAACTAAATGATCTACAAATTGAAAAGAACGAAAAATACACAAGTGCTCTGAAACAAAAAACCAGCGTCGCTGTTAATACTGCATACATTAAATACAATGAGGCCTACTCACAACGCAAGACGCTGGAGTACAATAAAGCTCTTGCAGATGAGAACTATCGTATTATTGAGAAAAAGTACTTGAACCAATTGGCGTTGATCGTCGATATCATGGATGCTTCAAACTCAAAACTTGAAGCGGAATTGAAATACACAAATGCTGAAATCAATATTGTGTATGCATATTACAAACTTTTAAAAGAGACTGGAAAGATCTAGTACATTTTCCTTTTGCCTAATTTAATCAGTTTTATATATGTAAGGCCTCATTAAGTAATTAATGGGGCTTTTTTATCGACAATACTGCATCATCTTAACTCATTATTATGGCAAATTCATTTTTTAAAACAATCAGATCATCCATCAAGCACTGGTATATTCCATTGATTATCGGCATTCTATTAATTCTTTTGGGGTTCTATACCATTTACACACCTGTTGCCGCATTTCTCACATTAGCGATTCTATTTTCATGGTCATTTATTATTTCCGGTATTTTGGAAATTATCTTTGCCGTGCAGAACAAAGATGAAGTGGACGGTTGGGGTTGGTACCTCACCGGAGGGATTCTTTATACCCTATTCGGCATATTACTGATTGCCAACCCGTTGCTTTCAGCCAGCACGTTGGCGTTTATTGTAGGCTTTTATGCGCTCTTTAAATCCTTTCAGTTGCTATCCTTTTCTTTTGACCTCAAAAATTACGGCAGTAAATCTTGGGGCTGGAATTTATTATTTGCCATTTTAGGCATTATTTTCAGCTTTATCTTACTTTGGAATCCGCTATTTGCAGGTTTTTCGCTGGTCATATGGACCGGAATGGCCATAAGTACGGTGGGCTTTGCAGCCTGTGTCTTTGCATTTCAGCTGAAAAGTCTCAAAGACATCCCGAGCAAGCTGCCAGACGAGTGGAAAGAGCGTTATCAGAAGCTTAAAGAAGAATTTGATCAACACCGCAAATAGAAAAAGGGCTTAATTGCCCTTTTTTTATCAATATTGCTCCGACTGTTAAGTTTATTTACTTATTTCGACAATCTTAAAAGGCACATTATGAAGTGGAAAATCTTGTTTATCCGTCTTTACCCGACTGATTTTCATGATCACCTCTAATCCCTCATAAATCTCGCCAAAAACGGTAAAATCGTGATCAAGTCTTGGCTGTCCGCCACGAGCCAAGTACTCCTGACGTTGTGCTGCAGTATATTTTATCCCTTTCTTCAATTCCAGACTATCCAGTTCTGCTGCCGTGATTTTCTTTCCGACCACGAAATAGATCTGATTCAAAAAAGATGCTTTTGCGGGGTTTCCATCCCGTCCTGCACCCAAGGCACCTATTTTATGATACGCCCGGTCATCGAACTCTGCCGCCAATCGCGGTTTTCTATGAAGAGGATCTGCCGCCTCACGTTTTTCAATATCGATATCATGCTCTCCGCCCTGCACAACAAAATTTTCGATAATGCGATTAAACAATGCTCCTTGATAGACCGTATCCCGAATAGATCGCAACATCAAATCGCGATGATTGTGGGTATAATCATAAAGTACAACTTTAAAATCGCCAAAATCAGTCTTGAAAAGTAAATGTTTTGATTGGGCATAACAATTCCCCAATACAATAAAAACAAAGCTTAGGATGGTTAGAATTTTCCTCATCGTATGAATTAATCGTTTTCTTAGATTTCATATAAAAATACATTAAATTTCGATTTTTGAAAGACATTGAGCGGCAGTTTTCCAAATGCTCTCGAAGAATATCTGTACAGGATACTTTCAAAACTTTTCCTGCACTAAAAAATTACAGCCATGGTATGGAATTAAAACTTGCAAATAAGCGTAAATTTATCTTAGTTTGGATTAAAACTATTCAAGACTATGCAGTATACAGCAAATCCAGACCGATATCAAGATATGATCTATAATCGTTGTGGTCAATCCGGTCTTCTATTGCCTGCCATCTCATTGGGAATGTGGCATAATTTCGGTGACGACACAGCCCATCAAACGAAAGTTGATATTTGCACAACAGCGTTTGACCTGGGAATTACCCATTTCGATCTCGCAAACAATTATGGTCCGCCTGCTGGAAGTGCCGAAAGGGCCTTCGGACAAATATTAAAAGAACAATTTTACGGTTTACGCGATGAGATGATTATTTCATCAAAAGCGGGATATCACATGTGGAATGGGCCTTACGGAGAATGGGGAAGCCGTAAATATGTGATATCAAGCTGTGAGCAATCACTTAAACGCCTGGGTATCGATTACGTCGATATTTTCTATTCACATCGTTTCGACCCCAATACCCCTTGGAGGAGACCATGCTGGCGCTAGATCAGCTTGTCCGTAGCGGAAAAGCGCTTTATGTCGGTATTTCATCCTATAATTCGCAACGCACAAAAGAAGCCCATGCAATCCTGAAATCATTGGGCACACCTTTTATTATTCATCAGCCTAGCTATTCTATGCTAAACAGATGGGTAGAAACCGATGGCTTGCTCGATACCTTGGATGAGATAGGCATTGGTTCTATCGTCTTTTCCCCTTTGGCACAGGGCATGCTCACCGATAAATATTTACAGCATATCCCCGAGAATAGCCGTGCGGCGCAATCCAAATCACTTCAGACAAAATTTCTGAATGAAGAAAATCAAAAGAACATCCAGGCCTTACATGCAATTGCACAGCGTAGAGGGCAATCACTGGCACAAATGGCTATAGCATGGGTTTTACGCAAGAAGCAAGTTACATCGGCGCTAATTGGCGCCTCAAGACCACAACAGGTCATTGATTGCGTGGGTGCGCTGAAGAATCTGACGTTTAGCCCGGAAGAAATTCACGAAATTGATCTTTATGCAAAAGACGGCCATATTAACATCTGGGCTAAATCGGCTGAGATTGATTAAGATCAATGCCATAAAAGTTTTCATCCGAGGAACTACTTCACGCATGGCTGAATTCCATAAACTAAAAACGAGCCCGGATAATACCGGGCTCATTCCGTTAATTAACCCATTTTTTTCAATATCTTTTCAAAGGTGTTGATATTCCGGCTTGTCATCTTATCTTTCAGATTCTTTTTCCCCAACACCTTTCCGAAGCTGGAATCCAAGGTATTGCCCTTGGGTACGCGCCAATAAAAGACCGTATCGACAATTTCTCCCTTCTCTCCCGGCACATGTGTCGAATTGCTGAATTCATCCATCAGTATTGTTTCGACACCTGTTGTCCCTACAAAAGCATAGACATGGAAGTCTGTATGTATTTCAAAAGGAATATTTGCCTGCAGCAATTCCACTTCTTCCTGTGATCGGATGAACAAAAAAGCTTCATAAGAAAAATATGCCGACATGGAATCCTCTAGTAACTGCTTGAGCGAGGCGGGCGCTTTGTCCGACGAAAAAACAATATTTCCAGAAGCCAGTACCGAAGTAACGTCCGTTACACCGGCGTCCTTAAAAACCTGACTGACATCTGACATCTTCATATTGGTTCCCTTCACATTGACGCCGCGTAGAAAAGCACAGTATTTCATAGTATTACATTAATCGATTATTTCGTCCATCGGATCCCAAAACAGCTTTCTAAAGTCCTTGATCCGTAAATTATTGACAACAAGCCCCTCGGCTTCAAGCCGTTCTTGAAATTCAGGCACTGCGAGCGTGCCGCCACTGGATACAACACGGTGGGCGGGTACATCACTGGGACATCCTCCCATAGCCTTTCCGACATGTCGCGAATGATTTGGATAGCCCAAGGCTTTTGCTATCGACCCATAGGTCGTCACTCTTCCTTTCGGAATCAGCTTTGCAACCTCATATACCTGCTGTTTGAATTGCTCATCCATGGTAATTTATATTTTATTTGCCTTGATTATACATGTCAAAAAATTTTCTTTCGCTATTTCTACAGCAAAAAAGGAAAGTAAACTAAGTTACAAAAAGCTACTATAAGCTGTACAGTCTTTAGTTGATTCAATTGTCTAATTTTTTGTTTCCATATGCTTGTGGGGGAAAATATTCTTCCAATTGTCTATATACACGATTCCAGCTAGGGTTATCGTCAGCATTCAGTTTTACATATTGCCCCTTTTTTGTTGTAATGCTTATTTTTATATCTATTCCGTCGTATGGCTGACGCGATTCCTCTTCTTTAGCGGCAATAAATTTTTCCAAATCAATTTTATCCAATAACAAGTTCCATTTATCTTCCGTGTTGACATATGATTTTAGGGTACTCTGCGCTGTATCAATTGCAGAAAACAGACAATAAATACTATCTCTTGTTATCTTCATCGTATAACCTTTTGAAGGTGTTACTGTAAATCCGCCAACCATAGAAATTGACACTGCTGTAATCTCATCTTTAGTATTTTCTGCCGTCACCCGATGTGAGTTATGGGTACAGCTTTCTCCTAAGAATAGCTGTCCGACCAAAAGTGAGAACTGTAGGATCAATTTTCCGCCCATATCTTGTTCCTTTAAACGTTAATAAGTATATAATCAAACAAAAAAAACGTTATCTGTTGTCAACAGACAACGTCTTTTGCTGCTTTCCTAATTTACAAAAGTTATTAGGATTTCGCGCTCCCAATCGCTATATTCCTTACGTATCAAATTGATCCCTCGAAATACAATCTCAGCGTAAACCCACCAATAAGCAAAGCCGCAATTATCGTCATGACGAGCCTTGCCAGACTAAAGGCAACACAGACTATTGCAGTAACAGCTCCTAGGAAAAATACATTAGCGGTTAATTTTTCTTCATTCTCTTCGCTCTTTTCGTCGGGCTGTAATTGCAGGATCTGATTGCTGTATATTCAATTTTATATTCAGACAAAAGCTGTACAATTATTTCGTTGGTTTCGTTTTCGTTCAATCCCATTTTTTCTCCGAGATCAATTTCGTTTAGTTGACCATCATTGTCTATTAGTGCCCAGTAATATTTGTCTTTATTTTCCATGGTTATATGTTTTTTGTACCGCTATCATCATATGTGGGCTGAACGGAAGAAGGCAGCTATCATTTTCAGTAATTTGAATAAGCTCCATGAGTACTCTCCGCCGTTGGTAGTTCTGCATATTGGCAAAAAAGTCTTTGTCCAACCATGCCATACCTTCAACTGCGTACGTATTTAAATAGGTTAATTGTTGATTTAAAAATTCATTCTTTAATTGTTCGGGCCTATGATAAAATGCTTCTGCTAAAAGCCAAGGGAAATCAGGGGGCGGATTATGTTTGCTAAGTGTTAGTTCTTCCTTACACATTTCAAAAAATGACTTTTTGTGGATTAACCCATTTAAAAGACCTGCCAAAGTGGATGCAGTATAATTAATGGCAAAACCCAATATAACGCCGTTGTTTTTCAAAACTCGTTTGGCTTCACAAATGGTTAAATCCCGGTCCTCTTTCTCTTGAAGATGATAAAGTGGACCGTGTAGTATAATAAGGTCGGCATAATTATTTGAGAACTCTAATTTTCGAGATTCTCCTTTGTGCACAGCAAATTTGTTTTTCAATTTATTAGCTCTGTCGCGGGCTATTTTTAAATGTTTTGTAACGGGCTCCACCAAATGAACTCGATGTCCTTTCTTTGCAAGCCATTCCGAATACTTCCCTGTGCCACCACCGATATCAATTATGGTTAATGGTGAAGAGATGATGTATTTTTCAATAAGTGATTTTATTCTTTCAAACTCAAATACTCCCATTCCCTTATCAAGTCTGGTTTCTTCCGATACTTTATCGTAGAATAATTCTATTTCCAGAATAATGAATATCCCTATCAGTAGTAGTACTTGTCTTAGAATGGTCAAATCCATGGCGATGCCAACAAACGACAAATTGCTCTGCATCGGAATAGACGATTGGGCAAAGAGAAAGGGAATGAATTATGGTACAATTATCGTTAATGCCGAGACAGGACGGCCCATAGACCTACTGAACAGCAGGGATTCCAGTGATGTTGTGGAATGGCTGTCGGATCATAAAGAAATCAAATACGTAACCAGAGATCGGTCCACAGTTTATTCCAGTGCCATCAAGAGAGCTATCCCTGAGGCAAAACAAATAGCTGATAGGTTCCATTTGGTGAAAAATCTCGGAGATGCTATACAAGAGGAGATCAGGCAGGAATATATTCATTTGAAGAAAATCTCCAAAAGTATTTATGAGAGATCCGAATCAAGGAGGCCCATTGATAAAGCAGCTAAAGAAACTTTATACGCCAAGGGCAATGTTAAGCAGGCGATGTCCTCCGTAATGGTTCAAAAAAAAGAGAAGCTTTCCCAGATGATCGAAATGAAAAAAGACGGACACAGTATTTCTGAAATCGCTCGAAAAACCCAAACGAACCGGCGCACTGTAAAAAAACATCTGGAACAGGGAATGCCTTCAGCAGCAAGAAGTACGCGCGTACATTATGAAATATATATGGACGAAATTAAGCACATGTGCAGTTTGGAAATCAATCCTACGGCCATGTTCAGGTGTCTAAAGAGCATAGGCTTAAACTGTTGTGAACGATCTTTTACAAGATGGTTTTATTTGAATTTTCCCCACTATGAACATAAATGGAATAGGACGTACCCGGAGCCATTAAAGGTCAATAAACCTAAAATTGGACCTTATTCTATCCCTTTGCCAAAAACGCTGTCAATTTATGTAACAAATCCAGAATATGGAGTTTCAGAGGATACGGGAGAATGCTCAAAGGAAAAGGAAATTGTTGACAAACTGGTAAGTGAGGTTCCACTTTTATCCAGTTTTCGTACGCTTTTCGTAGACTTTAGAAATGTTCTAAAAGGAGGTTGTCCCGATCGATTGGACATCTGGTTTGAATATGTCCGATCTATTGGCCGAAGTAGAATTGACAGCTTTTGTAAGGGATTGAAAAAGGATATACTTGCGGTAAAGAATGCCATAAGCTATAATTGGACGAATGGCCTGGTAGAAGGAAATGTAAACAGGTTAAAAAATAAAAAACGTGAGATGTATGGTAGATGTGGCTTTGAGTTACTTAGAAGAAAAGTTTGTCTTTCAAAAACTGGATAATTGCATCAAAATTGGCGAAGAACCATTCTGATTTACCGATTACAGTTACCCAAATCTTTAATGAGCACGGCAAGGGAGTGATATTGAGAGGCGCAGAAGTGGAATTAAAAAAGGGAGATCGCGAACCTCACCTATCGGAAAAACAAGCTTTTGAACTCATGGATACAGCTTTAGGAGAATATTATGAAGCTTTAAAGATCTTTCCGCAACGTCTAGTAATACATAAATCCTCAAATTTTAGTGAAAGTGAAATTGAAGGATTTAGAAGGGCAACAACAAAACATAAAATTAATTCTATTGATCTTGTAACCATCATGACCTCTTCTCTAAGACTCTTTAGAGATAATATGTATCCGCCACTAAGAGGTACTATGTGCACCATCGATAGCAAGAACTTTCTTTTGTATACCAGAGGCTTTGTAAATTACTTTGAAACCTACCCTGGTGCTTACATACCGGATCCTCTTCTTATTAGACTTTTTTCTCATGATGAATCTCCGGAAGTGATATGTAAAGAAATCCTGGGCCTTACTAAGATGAACTGGAATAATACGCAGTTTGACAGAAAATATCCAATTACGATCGAATGCAGTAGAAAGGTTGGTGATATTTTAAAATATCTTGATCCCGAGGATCAACCCCAGTTAAAGTACAGTTATTATATGTAAGGCTTATCAAACTTTAACTTTTAAGGGCCCAATTAGATAAAGTTGATTAGTATTTAATGACCACCAAAGTTAAAAAAATAGTTTTACTCAATTATACTTTTATTATGAATTAGATACGTAAATTATCATAGACCCTTAGAGTGGACAGCGGCACCCTCCTCCTTAAAAAAATACTAAATCCTTAGACAAGTCAAATAGGCAGATGTTTAAAAAACACAGAAATATCGCTTTGTGCTCTTCCGAATGTAATCAGAAGAGCATTTCTTCGTTGGTTGTTCTGAAAGCATTTATCTGTAGCCGACAGCCACGGTACGCATATCGAGGTTAAAAGTAAGAAAGGTAATGGATCAACTTTTTATTTCGACTTTCCAGCAAGGATATCCACCAGCTCCAATGATTTTAAGTAATTGCTCTTTTCAAACCTATAAGCATTGGGTGCTGTTCTAAGGAGAAACGGTAATATGGTATTCACAGTTTACGTAGAGCATCATTACAAGGGGCGAAATGTTCCACTGTTAGCAGTTTTCATTCTTGTAAATACTGATAAAAAAGTAATGGGCCATAAACATTCCAAACAAATTTCAGAGAAGTATATCATTGTGAACAATAACGGAAATACTTAAGAGTACCCGAATCATCCAGAGGATTACCAAAACAAGTAGCGCTATCATCTTCAAAAATAGAGGATGTGGATTTTATTTAAAATTTTGCAAACGATATGCATTTTTAATGTATCCATTTTAAAAAAAACTAGAATTAAAATAACAATACCGGAAGCTTCACGAAGAGTTTTAAATGTGCAGCGGAAAGAAGTTGAAGAGCACGAGTTCGTTACAAAAGTTATTTGCCCTGTTGCGCCACCGAAAGTGGAATATAGTCTTACAGAATTAGGGGAGACCTTGATCCCTGTAATTTTTTCACTAGGAATTTGGGGAGATGAGCATTAGGACCGTTTAACAAAAGTAATTTTGAAATAAAACTTCAAATTTCTTTGAACAGAACCTCTTTTTATAAAGTCTAAATTTTTTTTAATTTTTCAAAGATTTTAGGAGGCTGGATGCTTTCGCTAAATAGATTATGTTATATATCGTTTTTATTTGTCCCTCGCTTTGGATAAAATCCTTATTATTAAGAAGATTTTACATTTTTAGCCAAAACACTGAAAGTAAAAGAGTTGATTCAAGAAGTATAAGTGTAAATAATTCTATTGCTATCATACAGGCAATATAATTGTTTTTATTTTGAAATTAGAGTTATACAGGACAATTCAATACTAAGGTCGAATGAACCAAAAGTCCATATGCCGCTTATAGTTTTAGATAAAAGATACAATATTCGGTTGGTAAAAAATTATAATACTTCTGTCTAATTGGAAGAAGTACCCAACGCTATGTATCCGCACTATGAATTCCATATTTGATTACCCAATAATTCGTTCATAGTCCTGCGGATACTTATTAGCGGTTCGTTTTTGTCAAATTATTTCCACTTCTTGTGGTACGATGAACAAAATCTCACAACCGATTTCAGTTCTAACCGAATGTTTGAAATTGGGTGGTGTATAAAGATAGTCGCCATTAGAAAGTTTAGTTTCATTGAAGTATGCTTCACCATTTAGAATAAAAGCTTCTTCACCTTCTGGATGGTTATGAAAGGGATATGACGCTCCCGCTTCAAATTTCAAAATAAAACTTGGCGGTCGATCCTGCTTGTCGTCGAAGCGCAGAATCTTGATATAAATTCCGCTTGTGTTTACGTCCTCTTCTATTAAAGGCTTCCATTCTGATAGTTGTGTCTGAACAACGTAATCATTTATGTTTGTTTTCATATTTATTCTTCTGCGTGTAATCCTATTTTGTTTCCTTCGCTGTCAATAATGATTGCAATATAACCTGCTGGGATTTGTGTCTTTGGTGCAATAATTTTTCCGCCTGCTTTTTCCACTTTGTCAAGTACTTTTTGAATGTCTGGACTCGCATTGATGTAGACAACGGTGCCATTGCCTGACGGACTATTTCTTTCTGATTTTGATAATACACCCGTTACTCGTCCTGATGTTGCCTGAATAATACTTGGGTTAAAAGGGAAGAAAACGGCCTGATCGTTTCCGTCTGCTCTTTGAACCATTTCAATATCCAAAATAGTCTCATAGAATTTTTTTGCCCTATCTATGTCTGTTACAGGGATTTCAAACCAGGTTATTATATTGGTTTGCTTGTCAATTTTTTTTAGCTTTTGCATATTTGTTTAAAATTTATAGTATTACGTTTAAAATATCTGACCTCTGTGCCCACACACTTTCTGGATAATCGGATAACAACCGCTGCCAATGGAAAATAAGGCTTTCGGGGTTTCTTTTGTTTATGAAGAATGAGGCAACGCCCGCCCAATACAAGAATTCGGGCAAGAATGTTTCGTTGGTACTATTTGCAATAAAATTTTCAAGTAATGCCAAAGCTGCCTGGGGTTGCGCCTTTCTTAAAAAAGCCATTGCTCTACCGATTTCCATTTCAGCTTCAAATTGGCAATTGTCCAGATACCCTATGATTTTTCTTAATTCGCTGCCATCATTAGCGAAAACAATAAAGGTAGGTGTCCATAAAATCGGTGTAGATTGAATTTTTGGAACATTCCTGTTTGTAATATCATACTTTACAAACACAAAATGATTGTCAACATACTTCCGGATTTCTGGATTTTGATAAGTGACAAGTTCCATCTTTTTACACCCTTTGCAAGCAGGTGCCCAAAAATCGACTAAAACAGGTAATTGTTTTCGTTTGGCTAATTGAAACGCTTGATCTGTTTCAGCCTCTGTAAAATGATTGATTGCTTCGTTTAACTTCAACTTTTGCATAACTAATTTGTTTCTGCAAAGTTGCGCAAGATATCAGTGGTTGACCTGTGATGATCGTCACAAAATTAATTTTGTGTTCTTCTTTTTCTAATACGGCTTAATGTTTCTCTTGCAACACCAAGAAAAGAAGCTAATTGAGAAAGTGAAACCCTTTGTAAAAATTCGGGATATTTGGTTTCCAGATATTCTAACCGTTGTTGTGCTGAATAAAGACTGAACAGCGTTGAAAATTCTTCCTGTTTTGTAGCAAACATTCGTAGGCAGTTTCGTCCTAAAACTTCAATTTCATGGGTTTGTTTAGAAGCCTGAAACAATTTGTCTTTGTCAAAAACTATGGCCGTCAATGGTTCGCAGGCAACGATGTTAAATTCTGATTTCCGCCCGCTACTAAAACTGCTTATGTTTGTCGCAATTTCATTTTCAAAGAAAAATCCTGTGTTTTTTGCAACTCCATCAATATCGAAATAGCTTTTGCAAAAACCGCTGTCAATGTAAAAAAGTGAGTTGCAAATTTTTCCTTGTTGTAGCAAAAAGTCATTTTTCTTAAACGTTCTCTTTGTCAATGCAGGTTCCAGCAAATTCCAACTGTCATGCGAAAAAGGTGTCAGCGAATGAATGTATTTTTTTAGATTTTCCATTGTTTGTTTAAATTTATCCGCTGAAGAATTACATGTTGGATTCCCGAAGAATATTACTAAAGTTCTGCGGAAAGAGATCTTTTAAGTTTTTGTAGTTGATTGACATGATATTTTCCAAATCCACATGGCGGGGCTTCTAAGATAAGTAAAAGATAGAATATTCGGTTAGGTCAATATTATTATATTTCTATCTAATTGTGAGAAGTACCAAACGGTATGGTTTTTCTGTTCATAAAGATAGTTCATAAATCTGTTCATACCTGTTAATAACGTTGATTTAAGAAAAAGTATTTATAAAGTGTAAAAATCTTCCCAAAACCATTCAATTTCCTTGAAGAAAATCAATTAGCAGCAAGACTAAGCCGATCCTAATCCGAGTGGAAAATCTATGCCAAGACAGGCAATTCATTCCATTCTTGACCTCTATCAACAATCGGGCGTAATTTTTTAATTTCGCAAGTTACTGTAGCTACTAGCTCATCAGCTTTTTCGTTCCCGTATTTTTCTCTGATTTTAGTTCTTATCTGGGCCAATTTTTCGCCTTCTCTCAAAATTTCGGTTACTTCAGCATAGATTCTTACGCCTTTGTAATCCCGCGCTCGTGAAGCGGCTTCATATACCATAAATACCACCGACTTATTTTCCAAAAGATTGTTAAGTGTTATAGAGGGGTCATCGCTCAACTCAAATTCAATGTTTCCATTTTCTATAATTCGTGGTGTTCCCATTAATGATATAGATGGTTCACCATTTTTGTTTGCAGTGCAAAGTAATTTATCGTGATGATTTTGGAAAAATTCTCTTAAATCTGTTGTTGCCAACTCATTTTTTCTTATTCTGTCCATATTTTTGCAGTTTTAATTAAGATACACTTTGTATCTTAACACAAAGGTAATGTAAAATTTTAATTAGATACAAATTGTTTCTTATTTTTGTATAGTAAAAACGAAAAAATGGCTCAACAGAAAAATAGCAGAAGACGTGGTGACGATTTGTTAGAAAGTTTGTACAATGCAACAATTAAGCTGACAGACACGATAAAATTGACAGATCTGACTTTTCAACAAATTGCAGAAGAAGCAAAAACAAGCCGGGCGGTTTTATATCGAAGATGGGCAACACCCTTTGAATTGTTGCAGGACATTTACAATTACAAAGCGCAAGAACTGTTTAGTGGCTCTTTTTTCAGCCAGCTTAAAGATAATGGTTCTTTGCGGAGTGATTTTTTACAATTACTTATGCTTTTCCAAAACACGTACAAGAAAATCGGAGTAGAAATCATTAACAATTACTATTTTTTAAGAACGCAGGACAAAGACAACAGTCAAGAAACTGAAATGCATAAAAATGCTGTCAACACATATTTGGGTATAATGGAAAAAATCTTGAAAAAGGCAGAAATGAGGGGCGAAAAATTAAAAAATGTTAATCATGTAACCCTAATGCTTCCTTTTGACCTAATCCGGATCGAGAATTTAATCAGACCCGAAAATATCAATAAAAAGCGACTTACATCAATGGTAAATGAAGTATTACTACCTGTATTTTTAAAGTGAAATATATTAAAAATATCAAGTAAAGAAATAAAGAACTGGTGGATTGGGAAACAAAATCTGCTAAAAATTACTGCAAAAAATAATGCTTGTGCATAGCTTTATGGAAGAAAAAAAACCCTATTAAATCCTTCACTTCATTTTGGGTACAACAAAAGTCGTTTTGGTTACAACGGTGTTGTAAAGATGCTGCAACTTTGCAACTATAAAATTAAATTGATTTATATGGATGCAGTGAATGCAGTTATTAAAAGAAACACGAAGCCGAATTTTTACAAAATAATCGTACCCATTATTTCATCGGTATTTTCCGTTTATCTTACTATAGGTGTTATGCTGGGGACTTTACCACAGTATATTCAAGGTCATTTAAAATACAGCAGTATCATTGTTGGAATTGTAATTGGCCTAGAATCTATAGCTACATTATTAACCCGGGCCTATGCAGGTAAGTTAACGGATACTAAAGGTGCAAAACGCAGTAGCAGAATAGGTTCGTTCATGATAGTTTCTAGCGGCGTATTTTACCTGATGGCTTCTCTTTTTAGCGGAAATGTAATTATCGCCTTATCCTTTATTTTATTAGCGGTTCTTGTACAGGGAACAGGAGAAAGTCTTTTTGTTACTGGTTCGTTAACTTGGGGTATCGGCTTGGCCGGAGTAGATCAATCAGGTAAAGTGATGACATGGAATGGAATTGCAATGTATGCAGGAATTGCTTTAGGTGCCCCATTAGGAATTGCACTGACAAATATAGCTGGTATCGAAACGGCTTTTATAGCTATCATATTGTTAGCTGTGATTAGTTTGATGGTTACATACAAACTTCCAGTTTTAGCAGTTGATTTGGAACACGTTCGGACACCTTTTTATAAAGTTATTGGAAAAATTTCAAGTCAGGGACTGGGACTTGCTTTTTCTTCCATAGGATTTGCTTGCATCTCATCGTTTGTAGCCTTATTTTTTGCACAAAAACAATGGGGAGATGCCTCTCTTGCCTTTATGCTATTTGGCGGAAGCTATGTACTCGTTCGGATATTTTTCTCTTCTTATCCCGATAAATACGGAGCATATACAGTAGCAATGGTCTCCTTTATAGTAGAAGTTATCGGTCTGTTTTGTATAGGTTTTGCACCATCCAAATTCATAGCTATTATGGGCTGTTGCCTTACCGGAGCAGGCTTTTCACTCATATTTCCTGCACTGGGCGTTCTGGCTATCAAAAAAGTATCTCCTCAAATGCGTGGAACGGCACTAGGTGCGTACGGAGCTTTTTTTGACTTCTCTTTGGGAATTGCCGCTCCTTTAGCAGGTCTGGTCGCTAAATGGTTTAGTTATCAAGCGGTTTATCTGTTTGGAGCACTTGCTGGATATACTGGAGCATATTGACCCCTCAAAATCGAATTAATTTTAGGGATGCATATTGCGTTTAATGCCCATATTCAACTGCCATACTGGCTCATGTTGACCCCCTAAATTCATTATTAGTTCATTGTGCTGGAGCATGCTGACCCCTTTGCGAGTAGTTTTTGTTACTTAGTGATCAAACAATTTTGGATCACTGATGGCTGGAAAACCAAAACAAATGAGTCAGATAAAGCAATTAATTAGATTGTATCAGAGCGGCAGTGGAATAAAAACGATTGCCCGCATTCTTGGAATGAGTAAGAATACAGTTCGGTCTTACCTGAAAAAGATGGCCGATGGCGGGTTCAATACCGAAGAACTGCTTAAGCAAGAGGACCCTTTATTAGAAAAATCTTTTCATTCAGGTAATCCTGCATATAAGGCAGATAAGTTTGAATACCTGAAGAGCCGTCTTGATTATTACGAAAAAGAACTTAAGCGTACCGGGGTCACCAAACAGTTGCTCTGGCAAGAGTATATTGAGAGCGACCCCACTGGTTATAGCTATCCACAGTTCACATATCACTTAAGGCAACAGCTTGTCTCCAGAAAAGGCAGCATGGTGATGGAACACATCGCTGGCGACAAACTGTATATTGACTTTTCTGGAAAGAAACTCCATTATATCGATCGGTCCACAGGTGAACTGATTGCCTGTGAAGTATTTGTTGCCTGTCTTCCTTTCTCAGATTACGCGTTTGCCATCGCCGTACGCTCTCAACAAACTCCCGACTTTCTTTACGCGCTGAGCTGTTGCCTGGAGGCTATGGAGGTGTACCAAAAGCCATTGTTCCCGATAACCTAAAAGCGGCAGTGATCAAAGCAGATAAATATGAACCAGTCCTGAACCAATCCATGGAAGACTTTGCCAACCATTACGGCACAGTTGTAGTCCCGGCCCGTTCAGCTCGTCCTAAGGATAAGTCGCTGGTAGAAAACCAGGTAAAAATGATTTATAGCCGCGTATTGCACCCCTTCGAAACCAGCAGTTCTTCGATATACATGCACTTAATCAAGCTATAAACACCTGTATGGTAAAGCATAACCAGACGCGCATGCAACAAAAACCATATTGCCGAGAAGAGCGTTTCTTAAGTGCAGAAAAGTCTACACTGGATGAGCTTCCAAGTGAGCGATTCGAGTTAAAGTACTACGCAGAACTCAAAGTAGGAAACAATGGCCATATCTACCTGCAGCGCAACAAACACTATTACAGTGTCCCATTTACCTACATCGGAATGAAAGTGAAGCTTATCTATACGCGTACTATGGTATCGATCTATTGTCAAGGAAAACAGATCGCTGTGCATATACGGAGTTATAGGGAAAATGCCTATACCACTGTTGCAGAACACTTATAGTCCGAACATCAGGCCTACAAGAAACGAAGTCATGAGACCTATTTAGCCCGAGCTAGAGAGCACTCACCAGAGTTCCATGAGCTTATGCAAGTTCTTTTTAAGCGAGCCCGCTACCCTGAACAGTTATACCGTACCTGCGACGGTCTATTCAAGTTAAAGCGGGACTTTCCAGTAGAAGAGTTTGATAAAGCATGTAAGTATGTTCTAAAAAACAAGCTTTACACTTACTATTTCTTTAAGAACGTACTTGAAAACGGCATCGCTAACAGCGAAGAAGAACCGTTGGTAAAAGACGCATTGCCAGAACATGCCAATATACGAGGTAGAGCATATTATGCAAGTAGCCAGCCGACACACTTTGATCAACCAAAGGACGGATTGGGTGCGCAATGACCAAGAAATAGCAGAATGAACATAATGAACATAATACATGATATAAATACACTAAAATGAACATTGAAACACAAATGAGAGCGTTACGCCTACACGGTATGGAACGTAACTGGAAAGCTCTGAACGAAACACGCCGGAGCACTGAACTCACTCTTTCTGAAGGGTTAACCCTATTGTTGCAGGCAGAAGCAGATGAAAGGGACGAAAAGCGGTTTGACCGCCTTAAGCAGAATGCGGGGTTCCGCTATCAGGCTTCAATAGAAGAGATAAACATGGTAGCTACCAGAGGGTTGGATAAGGGAATGATCACTGCCCTAGCTACGGGCGAGTACATCAAAAAAGGAGATCCGATACTGATCAGTGGCGCTACAGGCTGCGGGAAGAGTTTTCTAGCCTCTGCCTTAGGTCATCAAGCTTGTGCACAAGGTTATAAGGTACTGTACTTTAATCTGCAAAAGCTACTTCTAAAGACGAAAATGGCTCGTTTGGAAGGTACGCTACATAAGTTAATGGATAAAATATCAAAAACAGACCTTCTTATTATTGACGATTTCGGCCTGGTAAACCTAGACCAGCATCAAAGATTGGACATGATGGAAATAATTGAAGATAGACATGCTAAGGCATCTACAGTGATTGCAAGCCAGCTACCGGTTGCAAGTTGGTATGATGTAATTGGAGAAGATACAATTGCGGATGCAATACTCGATAGGCTAATTCATGGCTCATATAGAATTGAGTTAAAAGGCGAAAGTCTAAGAAAAAAGAAGTAATATTGTCAGGTCATCAGTTGGACTGAAGAAATCCTAAACAGAGGGGTCAGTATGTCCAGCAGAGGGGTCAATATCACCATTATATCCACTTGCCGCTGTGATGGCAATCGTTGTGCTTCTTTTAGGAAAACAAGGAAAGACGCAATAAACAATATAGCACCAACATTAAAGATAATAGTCTTATTGGATTAAGTATCGATCATTAAATACATCAAATGTTATTAACATTCTTACCGGTAAATAATTTAAAAGGATCTTTTGGAATGATGTCTTTAGCGACCGCTCTCAGTACAATCTTTTTAAAATTACTGATATACTTTAATGAAGTATTGTTAGAGCAATTTCGAACTGTCCGCAAATAATGGTTATAATTTTTAACGAATTCGTAGTTTAACGCGGCGAATGGTAAATCATCGACCTTGTACTTAAACCGGATAAACTCTTTAACATGTGAACGTGCTGTTGTATACCTTTCAAGTGTTCCTTCAGAATAATCTCCCCGTTTCACAAGAGCCGCAACCTCTTCGTTATGCTCTTGAAATTCCTCCAGAACCTTATTGCGCTTCTTGTACTTCCCATTGACATAATCGATCAAATCAACAGCACTGACCGGTCTTTCCTGATTCAGTAATTCAGTCCTGAAGCTATTTACTTTCGTGGTCAGTGAGTCAAGGAAAAAGTTTAGTTCCCGTGCGTCTTCTTTGAGGCCAGTAGCCCTTTCGTCCTGCTGGCTCCATCTCCCAGGTACCCATTTTCTTTTGGTGGAAGATTCCTTGGCCACTCCATCTACACTGATCCTGATATAGATCAGTCGTTTTGCTTGTTTTTTGTTTTTCGGACTCTTGAGGAAGAAATTAAGTCCATAACTTTGTTCTAACATAATAAAACTTTTTAATTGTTATAAATGTCGAACCTAGACTTAAAGTAATCAAGACGTTAAAGTAATTTACAAGTTGAAAATCAACCACTTAAACCACATTCTGTGGCACCTTTTTCAAAATGCAAAAAGTGCCACATATGTGCCACAAACTTTTAGAGTGTTTTTGAAGATTTTGCGAATCTCCATAAACAAAAAAAATCTCGCAAATCGTTGATTTTGCGAGATTTAACTTTTTTTTGATGGTTTTTAAAAACTTTAAAAACACCTTTCTGCGGAGAGTGAGGGATTCGAACCCCCGAACCTGTGACAGTTAACGGTTTTCAAGACCGCCGCATTCGACCACTCTGCCAACTCTCCGCGACAAAAGTACGAATTTTCACACTCCCACCAAATTTTATTTTATATATTGCGCTTATTGAGCTTTTATAAACTGAATATCAGCACTAAATTTTACTTCGTCACTTACCATTACCCCTCCTGTTTCCAACGCCGCATTCCAATTAAGGCCAAATTCTGAACGTTTGATTTTGCCTTCTACAATAAATCCAGCTTTCGTATTTCCCCAAGGATCTTTTTGGATACCCGCAAATTCCAAGTCGAAAGACACCGGTCTAGAAACGTCACGAATTGTCAAATTTCCCTTAATTTCATTATTCTCCAAGCTCGTTGCTTCAAATGTAATTGCTGGATATTTCTCTACATCAAAGAAATCTGCACTTTTTAAATGACCATCACGTTGCTCATTACGTGTATTAATCGATGCCGTGTCAATAACAACTTTCGCAAGGGCATTTTTAAAATCTTCGCCCTCGGCGTCAACATCTATTTTAAAACTGTCAAAGTTTCCTTTAACGTTTGTAATCATCATGTGTTTTACTTTGAATTCTATCTCGCTATGTGCAGCGTCTAGTTCCCATTTTCCTTGTGCCATAATTTTATGTTTTTTTCTATTTGTTTAACAACACAAAGTTAACAGCAGTTTTATTCAATTTGTTTGACCTAGATCAATAAAATAATCTTATTGAAAAGCAATCAGTTATTGAAAAACCACAAAAAAAAGTCAGTGATATTTTGGAAATATAACACAAATGTCTACTTTTGCATTACCGAAAACGACGCGCCAATAGCTCAGCTGGATAGAGCATCGGTTTTCTAAACCGACGGTCTCAGGTTCGAATCCTGATTGGCGTACTTAAAAGCTCCTCTGTATGACACAAAGGGGCTTTTTTTATACATCAATCTCAAAATATCCACGATACATACGCAAGCTTGAACCTATCTCCCCTTCTCATTTTTAAATTGCCCCTATTATTTCCTCACAAACGCTCCTACGCGTTTATCTTTAATGACTCCCGACCAGTTTAAACCATAACCAAAATCGTAGGCGTGTCCTGCTTGATCAACATAGACTTCCATGTCAAAAGGCACGTCCTCAGCTTGTTTCTCAACTGTAGCCATGTTTGCGGGCATTTGAACAGGCAATAGACCGGAAGGTTCGTACTTTCCAAACATAACATCCAATACAGCCTGTGTTGATACACCAAAATTTAGGATAATACCTGATACCTCCTTTTCAAACTCGGCAAATACCATGGGCTTGTTTGCTGTCACAGACACCAAAATAGGTTTCCCCTTCATCATATCCTTCGTATCCAATATCGTTTGAAGATCCATCACATTCGCAGCAGTCACCACTTTATTCTTATAAGACCTATTCTTAATCGATGGATCGATTATAGGATCACCTGCGGCAATACTCTCCGTTCTTGCATCTGAGGCTGTATAAGTGCCATACTGCAAGGAAATCGGAACATAGCCATTTCCACCATTCTTGCGATCTCTTTCGCTATATCCACCTTCGGAACTGATCGGGCTCTGTACAAAAACGACTGCAAGGTCAGCTTCACTAGGGTTATCGGTTAAATCTGCATATTTCCGCAAGAGATCAATATTGACAGGGTATTCCAATCGTGCCGGTGTATAGTTTCCCCACCAATCTTTCATTGCTGCACTATACATCTTCGGAACATAAACTTTCTTCCGTCCACGAATAGGCAATTGCTGATCACTATTCTTTAGTAAAACAACTGACTTCACCTGTGCCTCGTAGCCCTCCTTCATATAGAGCGGATTTCCAACGGTAGCTTGGCTCTGCTTGACATCCAAATAGGGATTTTCAAATAGTCCTACTCGGAAAATATTCAACAGAAGCCTTCTGGCAGAAGCCTCGAACCGTTGCCGCATAAAATTCTGTCCGTGCTCTTTCACGCCCAATTCATAAGCGGCCAATACAGGAGCCTTATCGTTATTGCCACCAAATTGATCTACGCCTGCCATTAATGCCTTATAATGGCGCTCGGCCACCGACAACTGTTCTACCCCCCAGGGTTTGCCTGCAAATCCATCAGGCTTAGGTGCTTCATCCCCCGTAATCAACCAGTCCGAACAGATCACACCATCGTAACCGTAAGTACCACGCAGCAAGTCTGTAAGCAAATATTTGCTATAACCATTTCCCACATTTTCACCATTTTTCTTGTCCTGACCAAAAGAAATCGTATAATAAGGCATAACTGCGGCAGCCTTGCTCGTCTTTCCAGCCAATTGGAAAGCTCCATTGACAAATGGCATAATATGTTGCTTCAGGTTATCCCCTGGATATACCGCAAATTTTCCAATAGCCCAATGGCCGTCCCGACCACCTTCCTCTGGCCCACCACTGGGCCAATGTTTCACCATAGCGTTGACACTCTTATAGCCCCAGCCTAAGGCAATTTCGTCTTTTCCACTCGATGTCTGAAAACCATCGATATAAGCTCTAGCCATTGCTGTTGTCAACTCGGGACTCTCTCCAAAAGTCATACCGATACGATACCAACGCGGTTCGGTACCCAAATCTATCTGTGGTGATAATGCCGTCGTGATGCCTAAGGATCGATATTCCGAAGCCGCTACTTGCCCAAAACGTTTGACGATAGCTGGATCGAATGTCGCCGCCATCGCAAGCCCATCCGGCCACATTGAAATTTGCCCCCCTGCCCCAGCGTTGAACTCTGCACTGACAACAGCATTATGACGTGGGTCGGAACTATTATTCGCCGGAATCCCCCATCCCAAGCCTTCCACAAAATCTTGCAACTCATTATTCCAGCGGGCAGCGGTCTCCGGATCTTTTACTGCTGTCAACAGGACATGCCTCAGCCCATCTTTCTCCAGAAACTCACGCTGCTGATCGGTCAGAGCCCAAGGTGAAACTAGACCTTCCTGATAGTTTTTTCCTTGATAAGTGCCTCCCATAAATCCAAAGGCCGGTGCCGGTAAAGCTTGATGCCTGCTATACAACATAAGCCCAGCAATCTGATCAACAGACAATTTTGAGGCGAGATCCTTGGCTCGCTCCTCTGCTGTCAAACGCCAGTCTTCATAACGGTCTAATTTTCCATTTCGATTGAGATCCTTAAATTTATTTCCAGCAATACTTAGGATCTTCACGCCCGAAGTTGTTGAATACCCCAAAACAGGGCCATACTGATTCTCAATCTTTTGATAAACTTGGCCTTGTGCTGAAAAAGTTAAAAATAGACTGAAAGATGAAGCGAATAGTAGGTTTCTTACATTCATAAAATCTGTTCGTTTAATACATGAGTTCGTAGTCAAACATTCGCCTGAAGGCTAATAAAACATTTGGCTTAACACTTTATAATCAGTTATTTACATTGCTTCATAATGAAGCAATACAAGTGTACAATCTTTTTGTTCAATTACAAAATAAAATCAACAAAATAACACAAACAACTAATTACCAGTAAATTGATTTATCAAAAAAGCACCTTATGTAATTTTTGCATAAGGAATTGTTCGAGTTTTATCCGGCAACTTACCTCCCATTGCGATATTTTTTTGTAATATTAACCCAAAGACAGCAGTTATATGGATTTCAGAACACAGCTAATTAACGCATCAGCAGAGAGCTATGAAAAATTTCTACCTCACATTTCTGTGGATACCGTCGTCTTTGGCTTCGACCAAGGTTCTTTGAGAATCCTTTTGCTAAAAATGAATTATAATAAAGAATGGTTTCTGCCTGGTGGCTATGTAGGAAAAGAGGAAGATACGGACGAGGCGGTCAAACGCGTACTTTATGAACGCTCAGGTGTGAAGGATATATTCTTGGAAGAATTTGCGGTATTTGGATGCCCACAGCGCAGCCAGCAATCCTTTGCAGATTACCCAGACACATTGTGGAACAAACAGCGATTTATTTCAATTGGTTATTACGCGCTGGTAAACTACAAACACGTAATTCCTCAACCTGATTCCTTAAGTGAGACTTGTCAGTGGATCGACTTTAGGGACATCACTGAGCTCAATATCACCATGGATCATCGCAAAATCATCAACAAGGCTCTCCGGACTCTTCGCGAGCGGCTTTCTTATAAACCAATAGGATACAATTTGCTACCAGACAAGTTTACGCTGACCGACCTGCAAGGACTCTATGAAACAGTGCTTGGTAAGAAACTTAATCGTGGCAATTTTTATCGTAAAATGAAAAATATGGGTATCCTCCAAAAACTTGACGAACAGCGGAAAGGCGGAGCCCATAAAGCTCCTGATCTCTATAAATTCAACGTGGAGACCTATAACACTATTTTACAGGAAGGTCTAAATACCTGGTAGTCAGATCACCGATACATTTTCACCAAATACATAATAGATCAAAAGCTAATTGATGCTGGAATAGACCAGCATACTTCCATCGACTAAACTAACCTGCGAGAACCGGAGATTTGCAGCCTTTAAGTCTAACCTTAAATTGATCTATACAATATATTTATTGACAATATTTTCCAAATCTTCCAAATCAAAAGGTTTAGATAGAAAATCATCCGCTCCGGCACGATCTGCCAGGGATTGAATATCGTTATTTGCCGACACGTAAATTACGGGAATATGGCTAAAACGCTGATCTGATTTAAGCAATCTGGTTGCTTCAACCCCACCGATGTTTGGAATCCAGTTATCCATTAAAACAAGATCGGGCTCTGCAGATTCCACCTTTTGGATAATATCATGTGAAGTTTCCGAAACTTCAACGTGAAACCCCAAATCTGTCAAAACAACCGTTATAACCTCCAAAATAATGGTATCGTCCTCAAATATCAACACCGTTTTTGTTTTACTCATAGAAAATAGTATATATATACCGTCATTGTTTTACATGAGGCACAAAAGATTCATGCCTGCCTGCAATCCCCTATAAGGTATAAAGTTTTTTCCAAATTTTTTGATCCCCTACAGCTGTAAAGTTATGCTGAATACCTGAAAATCGTATGGTTTCTTTACTACCTAATGCCAAATATCCTAAATTTTCTAGACTCGCGTCAAATAATTTAAAAACACGCTCCTGCAAATCTTTATTAAAATAGATCAAAACATTCCGACAAAGGATTAATTGAAAGCTATTAAATGATGTGTCTGATACCAGATTATGGGTAGATAAAATCATTTTTTGCTTAAGATCGGCATCGAATTTTGCCCATTCATAATTTGCTGTGTAATATTTCGAAAAGTCCTGTTTTCCTCCAGATTCTATATAATTTTCGGAAAAAGATTTTATCTGGCTCAATGGATATACACCATTTCGGGCAATATCGAGTACCCGAGGATTAATATCCGTTGCATAGATCAATGACTTGTGATACAGATTAGCCTCTTTTAGCAAAATGGACATCGAATAAGCTTCCTCTCCTGTGGAGCATCCTGCAATCCATACACGGATCAATGGATATGTCCCCAATTGAGGGAGAATTTCCTCCCGCAGTTGACGAAAGAATAAGGGATCTCGAAACATCTCGGTCAAGTTAACAGTAATCTCTTCAACAAAATGCTGCAAAAATGCCGGGTTGTCTTTTAATACAAAACGAAGTTCAGCAAAACTTGCCAAACGGTCATTCGTCATAAGCCGATTAATCCTCCGCTTCATTGATGCACGGCTATACTGCAAAAAATCATACCCGTAGTCGCGATAGATATCTTCAAGCAAAATATCTATTTCATGGTCTTTTATGATACTATAGCCCAACATTTAGATTAACCGTTCAATTTCACCTATCAATTTATCGACATCAATCGGCTTCGAGACATACGACTGGGCTCCAGCTTCCAAGCATTTCTCCCGGTCTCCACTCATCGCTTGCGCTGTCACGGCAATAACTGGAATTTTGCCCAGCAAACTCGAATTGCGGATCAGCTGAATCGCCTCATAGCCATCGATTTCTGGCATCATCATATCCATCAATATCAGCGCTACACCTTTATTCGTCTCCAAGATCTCGATAGCCTCGCTCGCACTCGTGCTGCTCAATACTTGATATCCCTTCGCTTTCAACGTCAAACGCAATGCAAAAATATTGCGTTGATCGTCGTCCACAATTAATATTACCTTATTCTGATCCATATATCAGTTGTCCTCAATTTTCATATAACCACACACGCAATAAAGACAAGAGCTGATCGATATCTACCGGCTTCGAGATATAATCCGAAGCTCCTGCCTGAATACATTTTTCTCGGTCGCCGATCATCGACTTCGCCGTAACAGCGATGATTGGTAATCTTGCATAATCAACATGTTGCCTGATATTCCTAATAGTCTCATAGCCATCCATCTCTGGCATCATCATATCCATCAATACAATATCAATAGGTTCTCCTGATGTCAATACTTCCAACGCTTCTTTACCGTCCATTGCAGGAATTACTTTCACTTGAAATTTCTCCAATGCTTTGGTTATTGAAAAGATGTTCCTGACGTCATCGTCAGCAACAAGGACCTTCTTGCCCTTCAATACATCGGTCAAAGCTCCAAGCCCATTGTTCTTCCTTCTGGCGTCGTCTGAATTATTAACCTCAATCAAATGAAGAAACAAGCCGACCTCATCTAGAATCCGTTGATAAGAATGGGCCGTCTTTACAACAACGGAGTCTGCGTATTTCTTAATTTTCAACTCTTCAGCCTTGGACAGGTTCTTGCCTGTAAAGATAATGATCGGCAGGTTCTCTAATCCCTCATGTTGTTTGATTGCTTCTAACGTATGGTAGCCCATTTCATCAGGAACCCCCATGTCCAGAATCACACAGTCCACATCTGCCGTGCGTAAAGCAGTAATACTTTCCTCTACATTATCTTTTACTTCAAGTGATATATTAAAACTACTTAAGAAATAAGACAGTGCACTGGCATGCTTTGGATTTTCTTCAACAATAAGTACCTTCTTCGGTGAACGGCTTAAGGCAGATTCAATTTTTTGGAATACCGAAGTCATTTGCTCCAACGCAACAGGCTTATTAATAAAGTCGATTGCTCCTTTTAATAAACTTTCTTTCTTCACCTCAAGCGAAGACATGATATGAACCGGAATGTGCCGCGTAGCCTTATTGCCCTTCAATTGATCCATGACAGCCCATCCGTCCATGATTGGCAATTGAATATCGAGCAGAATAGCAGCTGGATGATACTTCTGTGCTGCAGGGAGTGCATGATCACCACGAACAACAACTACACCTTTATAGTTTTGTGTATGTGTATATTTCAAGAGTGCCTTGGCAAAATTAACATCATCCTCCACAATCAAAATCACCTTGTCTCCCTCTGCAACCGTATCTCGATCATCTGGAATCTCCTCGGGGATCCTAATTGTGACCGGATTATAGGTATCTTCTTTAACAATCTCAATCACCTCTTCTACTTCCGAAGATATCTCCTCAACCAATTGCTGCTCCTTGGTCAATATCTCTTTGACTTCAACTTTGGACTTCGGAATAATGAACAAAAAGGTACTACCTTTACCCACTTCGCTTTCCAATCTGATCTCTCCACCAAGCAAACGTGCAATCTCCCGGCTAATAGAAAGTCCTAGGCCAGTACCGCCAAACTTCCGCCTCGTCGAGCCATCAGCTTGTTGGAAGGCTTCAAAAATAATTTTCTGCTTTTCAAGTGGTATACCAATACCCGAATCGACAACAGCGAATACCAATCGATCGTGATCACTTGGATCTTCATAGATTTCCAGACGTACTTCGCCTTCTTTGGTAAATTTAATCGCATTTGAAATCAAATTACGGAGTACCTGATCGATGCGAAGCCGATCTCCCTCAAAGCGAGGTGCGATCTTAGCACTGACAGTCGTCTTAAAAGCCAACCCCTTCTCCTTTACAATGGGTAAAAACAGGCTATTCAAATCGGACAAAATATCATGCAGATCCAACGACGCATAATCTAAGGTCATTTTACCGGACTCAATTTTCGATAGGTCCAAAATCTCATCGATCAAGGTTAACAAACTCGTCCCTGAACTTTGAATGACTTTAGCTGATTCAATCTGATCTGAATTTAAGTTTTCCTCTACATTCTCCGATAGCAAACGCGATAGCAGTAATATCGAGTTGAGCGGTGTACGGAGTTCATGGGACATATTAGCCAAAAATTCGGATTTATATTTAGTACTCAACGCCAACTCTTCGGCTTTCTGTTGAATTTCCTGATTCCGTTCGGCAATCATTAAGTTCTTATCTTCAAGCAATCGCGAGCGTTCCTCTAATTCTTGATTGGATTGCATCAGTTCCTCATGTTGTACTTTAAGCTCTTCCTCTGAAGACTGCAAACGCAATGTTTGCGCCTCCAATTCAGTATTTAAACTTTCAAGCTCGGCATGTTGTGTTAATAGCTCTTCAGACTGTACCTGTGTTTCCTCCAGCAATGTCTGGATTTTTGCCCTTCCTTTTGCTGAAACTAGTGCAATCCCAATCTGTCGGGCACATTCATTCAAAAATGTCTGTTCTACCGTAGTAAAACTATCCATCTGACCAACTTCCAATACGCCCAGCACGTGGTCATCAACCAGCATCGGTAAGAAAACAATATGCTGCATATGGATCTTTCCATTGGCAAAACTAACCACGTAATCCGTTGCATTCAGATTATGAAGTGTCTTAGATTCCCGGTCAACAAATACCTGCCCAATATAGCCTTCTCCCGGCAAAAAATATCGCTGTGTCTGCATATCCAAACCATATGCTCCTGAAAGTTCCAACTTGTCATCGTTAAAAATATAGATCGCGCCACTGATAGCACCGGTATAATCCACAAGACTTTTGATGGAATCTGCAGCAATTGTTTGCTCACTCTTATTTCCCATCAATCCAGTGTAAAGTTTGGCATAGCCCGCATGAAGCCAATCATTATCTGTTAGCTGTTCAAATGATTTTTTCAACGCCTTCGACATCCTATTGACGGCTTTCGCAATTTCACCGAGATCATCGTCTCCGACCTCCTCTGCCCTGACATCATAATCCCCCAATGCGATTCGATTGGTAATCTTCTGAACCAAATTTAAGCGCCTAGAAATACCTTCATCCTTCTCACGTAATGATTTCTCGAGTGCTGCACGCTTCAAGAAGTCGGCACGTAACCTAAAATAAAAATAGCTGGTAATAATAAGAGAAAGTAAGGCACTGATAACAATAAACAAGGTTGTGATAAACGAAGAATTATCCAAATTAGCCGATTTCCTATCGATATTATCGTCCTCATACTGATTAATAACCTTGATAATTGCACGGCACTTATCCATAGCCATTTTACTCTCATCCAATTGTGCTAAGCCGAAAACGCCGCCCCTTCTCTTCGTTGCAACTGATTCCTTTAAAATGTCGAGCCGCCATTTTGCTGCAATTACAAGACTGTCTACTCGAACCTTCTGCACCGGATCCTGCTTGGTGAGGGCTTCTATCTCCTGCAATTCTTTGGGCAAACTTTCCAAGGCATTATTAAAAGGCTCTAAATAGCTTTCTTTACCAGTCAGAAGAAAGCCCCGGTTTCCAGTTTCAGCACCTTGTAACGAAGCTAGTAAACTAGTTGAAGTGCTGATTATTTTTCTTGTTACCGCAAGCTCCTGGCGATGCCTATTTTGCTCCTGTATACCAATGTATGATGCAGTAGAACTAATAAGCAGCACGACTAATGAAAAACCGATCCCCCACGTTAGATTATTGAGTGTCTTACTATTTGGCATTCTTAAATTAATTTAAGGGTAAGGTAAAATAGAAGGTTGCACCACGCTCGCCCGAACTCTCTACACCAATCGTTCCCTGATGGCTTCGTATAATTTCGGCGCAGATGTAAAGGCCTATCCCGAGCCCTTGAAAGTCAAATGATGTTTCTTCCACACGATAAAATTTCTCAAAAACATCAGCTTGCTTTTCCACGGGTATCCCAATGCCGAAGTCGATTACACTGATCTTCACAGCATCGTCGACAACCGTACAATCTACAATGACTTTTTCCGTGCCCGCCGCATATTTGTATGCATTCGTCAAGAAATTAACCAATACCTGCTCCAGACGGATCTCATCACCGTATATTTGTACCGCTGTGATATCACCGGTTCGAATAAGCTTCATGCTGCTTTGGTCATGCGTCTGAACAATGGAATCAACCGCACTTTTTACCATATGCTCAAGTGAGAATACTTTTTTATTAATAAGCAACTTCCCATTGTCAATTTTTGATAGATCCAAAAGATCCGATATAAGGCTGTTGAGTTTATCTATTTGTCCTTGCACCCGATGAACATACCTTGCTTCAGCACTTTCCTCTTCCAGTTTCAACTTGCGGTCAAGCAATTGCATATAGGCCTTTATACTTGTCAACGGTGTTTTCAACTCATGACTGGCAATACTCAGAAACTCATCTTTCTCTTTTTCCGCCCGCTTTTGTGCGTCAATATCGGTGAAAGTTCCTATCCAGTTGCTTTCACTATTTTGCAAGATTGGCCACACCCGCAACAATTGGTATGAATACTCTCCACAATGGGTCTTTTTCAAACGGACTTCCATCTCCAAAGGTTCACCTGACTGAAGGCTACCGTGAAGCGCGGCAGCGATAGGCCGGTCACCAGGGTAAGTCTGCGGAAAAATAGTGGCATCATCAGAAAATTCAAACCAACGGCCATTGACAAAATCAATATTACCGCTCTTGTCACAAGTAAATGCAATTTGAGGAAGCGACTCCAAAAGCGTATGTAAATAGTCCAATTTAGACCGAAGCTCCTGCTGCGCCTGCTTTCGTCGTTCCACTTCAAGCTCCAAGGTCTGCTGAACATATTTCAATGCCTGCGTCTGCTCATAAAGGCGATAAAACGTCTTGACTTTCAGCATTAGAATATCCGGATCAACAGGTTTGGTGACATAATCCAAACCACCGGAATCATAGCCTTTCGTAATAAATTTTTTATCTGTATTGACCGCAGACAAAAATATGATCGGTGTTTCCTTTGTCTTACTAAAACCGGCGATATTCTCGGCGACTTCAAAGCCGTCCATATCCGGCATTTGAACATCCAATATGATTAATGCATAATTATTTTTTAGGATCTTTTTTAAAGCTTCTTCCCCAGAATGAGCGGTATCAACTTTAAAATTCTTGGATTCCAGCAATTTTTGTAAAGAATAAATATTATCCGGATTATCATCGACAATTAATATCATAGTGTATTAAAACTTAGCATCAAGATTAACAAATCTAAAAAAATTAACTGAATACCCCCAACATTAATACGCAAAGACAACAGTAAATTGAAAAGACAGCAAATAAGTAAAACTTTAGCCCACGAAACCCTGTTTTAATGAATAATGATAAGTTTTACATCAAAAGGTATTTACTGTGTTCCGGGCAAGTTTTATCTTGATCCATGGCAACCAGTTGATTTGGCAGTCATCTCCCATGGTCACGCAGATCATGCCCATTGGGGAATGAAGAAATACTTATGCCACCATTTTACGGTCAATATCCTACGAAGTCGCATAGGTCCAGACATTCAGGTTCAAGGTCTTAGCTACAACGAAGCGGTATACATCAATGGAGTCAGGGTCTCCTTACATCCAGCTGGCCATATCATTGGCTCTGCACAGATACGCCTGGAACATAAAGGTAAAGTTGTCGTCTTTACGGGCGATTACAAGATTCAGGACGATGGTTTATCTTCGCCGTTCGAACCCATAAAGTGCCATGAACTTATTACAGAAAGTACATTCGGCCTCCCTATTTACCGTTGGGATTCCGTAGAAGCGCAAAATGAAAGCCTACAGACATGGATTAAAACCAATCAGAGCAACAACAAAACCTCTGTGTTTATCGGTTATTCCCTTGGAAAATCGCAGCGCATTCTCAACGCTGTTCATGAGATGGGGCCCGTATACGTTCATTACAGCATTGCCAAGCTGAACGAAGCCTATAGTCAGGCAGGTATAAAATTGCCAAATTACCGCATCGCCGATTTAAAATCGGAGCTCAAACAGCTTGACAATCAAATTGTGCTGCTACCGCCTGCTCTGCTAGACAGCCAGCTTCTACAGAAAATACCGCATGTTGCCCATGCGATCTGCTCCGGATGGATGCAAATCCGTGGGGCACGGCGATGGCGCAGCGCTGATGCCGGCTTTGCGATCAGCGATCATGCCGACTGGCAGGGCTTATTGCAGGCGGTACGTGGTAGCGCTGCCGAAAAAGTATATGTCACACACGGACAGACAGCAACATTTGCCAAATATCTGAATGAAATCGGTATTGAGGCCGAAGAAGTTAAAACGCAATACGGAGATGAAGAGGACCCTCAAAGCCAAACCACAGAATAGCCTATGAAAGAATTTGCTACATTGATCCATGCGCTTGACAGCAGCAATAAGACCAATTCGAAAAAAGAAGCTATTTTAACTTTTTTCAATCAGGCTTCCGAAAAAGACAAACTTTGGTTTCTTGCCCTGATGACCGGCAAAAGACCAAAACGAAGCATCGCGATCAAGGATCTTAAAACATGGGCCTTAGAAATCACCGGAATCCCCGAATGGTTATTTATAGAATCGTATGCTGCCGTAGGCGATCTGGCCGAGACCTTATCGTTGCTGCTCCCACCACCATCACAGCAGATCGAAAAAAGCCTGAGTGAATGGATGGACGAGATCATTGCCATCCGGGATGACAGTATAGCCCAAAAAAAGGCTTTTGTCCTTCATTCCTGGAATGCACTAAATACCGTAGAGCGTTTCATTTTCAATAAACTGCTCGGCGGCAGCTTTAGACTGGGAGTTTCCGATAAGGGATTAATCAATACAATCGCGCAGTATACCAACACTGAAGCAAGCGCTGTAGCGCATAGTATCATGGGCGAATGGAATCCGCATGCGGTAGAATTCGACAAACTCGTCAATGGCGCTTACAGCGATACCAACCGCTCCAAACCTTATCCATTCTGCCTTGCTTATCCTTTAGAAAAGGCCCCCGAAGACCTAGGCTCTCTCAACGAATGGCAGGCAGAATACAAATGGGACGGTATACGTGGCCAGCTCATCAAGCGCGAAGATGAAATACATATCTGGTCTCGCGGCGAGGAACTCGTGACAGCGCAGTTCCCTGAAATTACCGAGGCCCTCCATCAGTGGAAAGGAAATTTTGTGCTTGATGGCGAAATCCTAGCTGTCAGAGACGGCCGTGTCCTCAACTTTTCCGAACTGCAAAAACGAATCAACCGAAAGAACATTCCAAAGTCACTGCGTGAAGAAGTACCTATTTCAGTCTACCTTTATGATATTGTCGAACTGGATGGCATCGATCTGCGCAATAAGCCTCTCACGTCCAGACGTACGTTGCTCGAACAGTGCTATGCTGCAAATCCTCCAGGTGCTTTAGAGCTGTCACCTTTGATACATGCAGCAGATTGGCCCGCGCTACAAGACATTCAGGCAAACTCGCGCGAGGTCAACAGCGAAGGACTTATGCTCAAGAAAAAGGACTCCGCTTATCACGCCGGCCGCAAAAAAGGCGACTGGTGGAAATGGAAGGTAAACCCCATGAGCATAGACGCTGTCCTCATTTATGCACAGAAAGGAAGTGGCCGCCGAAGTGCCCATTATACCGATTATACTTTTGCCGTAAAGGATGACGATCAGCTTGTAACGATCGCAAAAGCCTATTCAGGTCTTACAGACAAGGAAATTCTAGAAGTTAGCCGCTTTGTGAAACAAAATTCTTTAGAGAAATTCGGCCCCGTAAGAACCGTTAAACCTGAACTAGTTTTTGAAATTGCCTTTGAAGGCATTGGATACAGCAAACGTCATAAATCGGGTGTCGCGCTACGTTTTCCGAGGATATTACGCTGGCGAAAAGACAAGACCGCCGCAGAGATCGATAGTCTTGAAGATATTAAAAAGTTGATACAATAAGGCATAGTCTCATACACATTGAACGAAAAAATAGCATATAGTGACGGTTTTCGAATAATCAGTGATTATTTTAAATCGCAGGGAAACGCCCCTTTTAGCTTCCAGACCAAGGCCTGGGAAAAATATGCGCAAGGATATAGCGGGCTGGTCATCGCGCCTACAGGGTTTGGGAAGACTTTCTCCCTTTTTATGGCCGTACTGATGGACTTCCTCAATCATCCGGAACACTATCAAAAGGGGCTAAAGCTCCTTTGGATTACACCCCTACGCTCTTTGGCCAAAGATCTGGCGCGGGCCATGCAAACAGCAATAGACGAAATTGGACTCGACTGGATCGTACAGGTGCGTAATGGTGACACCGATCCCAAGATCAAAGCGCAGCAAACCCGCTCCATGCCTGACGTTTTACTCGTTACTCCAGAAAGCCTGCACTTACTGCTTGCTCAAAAACAACGCGATAAATATTTTAAAAATCTCCGATGTGTGACGGTAGACGAGTGGCACGAGCTCATGGGCAACAAAAGGGGCGTAATGGTCGAACTGGCACTTTCCTTTCTGAAAGCATATATAAAAAACCTACGCGTTTGGGGTATCACAGCCACCATCGGAAACCTTGAAGAAGCGATGGAAGTTTTGCTTCCACACGCTGCAAAACGTATCCAGATTGTTGCCAAGGAGAAAAAGAAAATTGCCATCAAACCGATATTCCCCAGCACAGTGGAACTGCTTCCCTGGGCAGGGCATCTCGGCGGCAACCTCGTAGATCAGGTCGTCCCGATTATACTTGCCAGCAAAAGTACGATCCTCTTTACCAACACACGGAGCCAAAGTGAGATGTGGTACCAATTGCTGCTGCAGGCTCACCCCGATTTTGCCGGACAAATCGCCTTGCATCACAGCTCCATTGACGCCCATATCCGCGAATGGATCGAAGACAATCTCAGCAGCGGCAAACTTAAAGCGGTCGTGTCAACCTCCTCCTTGGACTTAGGGGTAGATTTCAAACCTGTAGATACAGTCATACAGGTTGGCTCCAGTAAAGGTGTAGCTCGATTTATGCAACGCGCTGGAAGAAGTGGACATAGTCCATTTGAAACGTCCACGATCTATTTCGTCCCCACACATTCCCTGGAGCTCATCGAGGTCGCCGCCTTGAAGGAGGCCGTAAAAACGCAGACGATCGAAAACCGGGATCCCATGGTTCAGACCTTCGATGTGCTTGTTCAATTCATGGTAACCATCGCCTTGGGCGGTGGATTTCGTTCGGAAGAACTGCATGCAATCGTCGCCAATACCCATGCCTTTCACTACATGGAAACGGAAGAATGGCAATGGTGTATGTATTTTATTACCGCGGGTGGAAAAATTGGAAAACGCTACGAAGAATTTCACAAGGTTATCCAAGATGAAGATGGCAAATGGATCATCAAAAACCGTCGTCTTGCACTGCTCCATAGACTCAATATAGGTGCCATTGTCGGTGATGCCATGATGCGCGTGAAGTTTCTCTCCGGTGGTTACATCGGCATGATCGAAGAATATTTTATTAGCAAACTAAAAAAAGGTGAACGCTTTATCCTTGCGGGGCGGATACTCGAAGTAGCGATGGTCAAGGAAATGACCGTATTCGTAAGAAATTCGTCGGGTAAAGCCATTACTCCAAGCTGGCTCGGTGGCAGACTTCCCTTATCGTCCAATTTGAGCCATTTCCTGAGAAAAAAATTGGCTGCAGCAGCCAGCGCTCCTTCCAGTGAAAAAGAGCTTCATTTCCTGGCGCCACTGATCAAAAAACAGGCTGAACTTTCAGCCGTGCCAAGTGAAGCGGAATTCCTCGTCGAACATATCAAAACCAGAGAAGGTCATCATCTATTTTTCTACCCCTTGGAAGGCCGATTGATCCATGAAGTCATGGCAGCGCTTGTCGCCTACCGCATCAGCAAGTTGTACCCGATCAGCTTTTCCATGGCCATGAACGACTATGGCTTCGAACTCTATTCCGATAAGGAAATTCTGCTCAGTCAAATGCAGCTCGAACAGGTATTGAGCCGCTGCAATTTGATGGAAGATGTGATCAGTAGTATTAACTCTGCAGAAATGGCCAGCCGCAAATTTAGGGATATCGCTGTCATCTCGGGACTGGTTGTGCAGAACTATCCGGGCACCCAGCAAAACAACAAATCATTACAGGCCTCATCAGGGATTATTTTCCGCGTACTGATGGAACACGATCCACTAACCTTTTGCTCAAACAGGCTTTTTACCGAAGTGTTCAACCAGCAACTGGAAGAACATCGGTTAATAAATGCATTCGAAAGGATCAATCAGAGCAAAATACGTTATACCTTTGTCGAAGAGTATACGCCATTGAGCTTTCCGATAAAAGTGGATAGCCTCCGGCAATCCCTGTCGAGCGAAGCCTTGATTGAACGGATTCAACGCATGGAAAAGACCAATGCTCAAAAAAAGAAGCGCAGAAAATGAAAATCGGAGAACAAACAATTACCTTCAATAAACAGGAATTAACCCTTAACACACAACGCTCTATATACTGGAAAGACCAAAAAACGTTAATCTTATCTGACCTACATCTGGGCAAAGCGGCACATTTCAGGAAGCATGGCATTGCTATCCCGATGGATACCGCCATAACGGACCTTACTCGATTAGAATCCCTAATAGCGTACTATCAAGCTAAGCAAATCATCGTTGTCGGCGATCTCATTCACGCCGGCATCAATCAGGAAGTACTTTTACTGGAATCATTCAGACAACGCCACCCTGAGCTCCACCTTCATCTTGTCAAAGGCAATCACGACCGCCTATCGCAAAAAATGGGCATTCGCTTCGGTATAGAGCATCACAAAGAAGTTTTCGAAATGCAACAGATCCAATTTAAACACCATCCCGCTGATGCAGCAGATTCCTCTTCATTTCGGATTAGTGGACATATCCATCCGGGTATCAGCCTGGTTATTCCACCGAAACGGAAGGTTCGCCTACCCTGTTTTCTGGTATCTACTCATCAGATTATCCTTCCCGCTTTTAGTACTTTTACGGGATTGGACAGCAAAGACCTGTCTTCCCTATATCAAAGTTATGCTATTTCGGACGATCATATCTTCCCGATCAGAAGAAACTAATCCAAGCAGCAGTTTATATTACATCTTGAGCTCCCCGGGAGAGATTCCGTAATATTTTTTAAAAGCACTGCTAAAATTATTCTGGTGACCATAGCCCGTCAACAAGGCCACCTCATAGACAGTCATTTTATCTTCGAGCAGATAACTTTTGGCTTTTTCCATCCGCACCCGTGTAAGGTAGTCGTGAATGGTCACTGAAAAATATTCCTTAAAGTCCTTACGCAATTTGCTTTCACTGGTCAACACCTCCGCGGCAAGTTCTTTTTGCGTCGGCGGATTGGCAATACGCTGTTCAAGAATCTGCCGTGCCATCTCCAACCTTTGCACATCCTCCTCATGAAAGAGCGAATCATTGCTTTCCGTTTTCTCATTGTATTGCTCAAACTGATACATCAGCAGCTCAACAACACGCGACTCGGTATGTAGTCGACGGATCTCCCCTTTCTTTTTAGATTCAATCAGCTCGGTTATGGTATGCTGCATCTCATAGGTCGCCATCAGATCTTCTTCTGAGAAGGAAACGTATTCGCCTTTTTCGATCTCATGCACAAATTGCTGATGCAATAACGACTCGCGTTTGATCAGGTTGAGGTAATACTCTTTGGAAATAACAGCTATAAAATACGTGTATTCAATACCGGGTTCCACTTCATGGATGGATTTGACCGAGGGAATGTAGCGTATATTATGCCGGCTCATGCCGTAAGGCAATTTGCTATCCGTCGGCTTAAAGAAAATAAACTGGCTGGTTATGGTCTCGCCCTCGATCTCCGTAAGAACCTGCACTGGCCGATCAAACTGCATTTTCGAATGCAAGATAAACAATCCTGAAGTCGATAGCTGAAAATTCTCCATATGGACCGGATCTTTGGATATGGATATCCTATTTTCGACCAAAGGTTTGTCGGGAACATAGCCATCCGGAATTTCTTCTTCAAAAAGCCAATCTGCCAACTCTACTATTTTACTTTTCACCAACATGATTACAAATCCTAAATAAGCCTGAAGCAGTTAAAATTAACGAAATAAGATGGTATTCTAAAATTATTTATAATCTTTCTAAATAACAGGATTAATCCAAGTCAATATCCATTTCCTCCAACTGAACATAAGGTTTCAATGTTCTTGGATTCATAATGACACTGGACTCGACCGAAAAGATGGTATAGATCTCCTTTTGGGCCAACACTTCCACTGGGGTACCATGAAAGAGCTTGCGGCCATTTTTGAGCATCAGAATTCGATCGGCATACATGGCAGCAAAATTGACGTCATGCACAATCAGCACCACCATAAATCCTTTTCGGGCAAGTGCCCGTGCAATGGCCAGTACTTTCTGCTGATAATGCAGATCCAATGCAGAAATAGGTTCGTCCAATAACAACAGTGCATCTGGAGTATCCCATATCTGCGCCAGGATACGTGCCAGATGAACACGCTGCTGTTCACCGCCGGAAAGGCTCAAAAAATCCCGTTCAGCAAAGGCAGATACTCCACAAAGTTCCATGGTTTCGGCCACGATTTTATAGTCCTGTTGTTTGGGCGTATTCCTATAATGCGGATACCGACCCATCAGCACGATCTCTTCTACCTTAAAGCTCAATGTCATCTGCTGCTGTTGACTCAGTAAAGCCCTACATTTCGCCAAAGCCGCAGGTTCGTATGTCGATAGCGCCTTGCCATTGAGATGAACAGCACCCGAATCCGGCTTCTTTTCACCACAAAGCACCCCCATCAGCGTCGATTTACCAGCGCCATTGGCTCCGAGGATTACCAGAATTTCACCTTTACGTACCTGAAAGGTAATATCCTTCAGGAGCTTTCGTCCGTTTACTTCGTAGTTGATCTTCTCTACACGTAGCATAATGCAATTATTTTTAAAGCCTCTGCCAAAAGACTATTTATCTTTGATTAAAATATACAAAAATACCGGTGTACCCAATAAAGCTGTAATGACGCCGATGGGCAATTCAATGGGTGCAACAGCAACCCGGGCAATCACATCTGCCAACGTCAGCACCAACGCCCCCAATAACAATGAACCAGGAAGTACAAATCGGTGATCCGCCCCGCCCATCAGACGAACGGTATGAGGAACAATCAATCCCACAAAACCAATGATCCCCGATACCGCAACGGATGCTCCCACAGCAAGTGTGGATAAAACAACCACCCAGCGTTTGACGCGATCGGTACGCATACCCAAAAGATCCGCCTGCAACTCCCCGAGGGAAAAGGCATTCAGCGACTTTCCAAAAAAAGGTAAGATTAGCACCGGGATTAAAATAAATGGCGCCAAAGCCCTTAAGTTATCCCAAGTAGCCCCACCAAGACTACCCAGCATCCAAAAAGTGATGGTACGTAACTGTTGCTCTGTAGACATATAGGTCATCAAACCTGTCAGCGCACCCGCAAAGGCATTGATGGCAATACCTGCCAACAACATCGTCGTCACATTGGGGCGGCCATTTTTACTGGCAATACGGTAAACCAAAAAAGCGGTCAAACCAGCGCCCACAAAAGCGCCAAAAGCCAATAAATAATAGCCAATCCAAGCAGCCAAAGAGGTAAAGAGAAAAGTCTCAAAGGCAATGATCAGTACCGCAAAAAGAGAAGCTCCAGATGAAATGCCAATTAATCCGGGCTCCGCTAAGGGATTGCGGAATATACCCTGGATCGCAGCACCCGATATACCCAATGCTGCACCCACCAAAAGTCCGAGCAAAAGACGCGGCATACGAATCTCAAAAAGAACATCTTCGTGCATATTATGCACACCTCCCGCACTTCCGAAGTGCAATTTTTGCGTCAACATCCTCAAGATATCAGCGGGTGGAATATGGTAAGCCCCCATCCCCAAGGCAACAATACTGACGACACCCAATACCAGGCCCAAAGTCAATAGAATAAATTTCTGTTTCTTTTGCACCGGCTTTATTTTGAATCCATCATTTCTCCAAATCCACGGTGCAATGCTAAGATTGCGTCTGGCAGCCGATTACTGAAATTGACCAGCAGCGAGGCATTCATCACCAAGATACGTTCGTTTTTACCTGCATTCGTGATACGCATCCCCGGCAATTTAAGGATAGCATCCTGCCCCCCAAGACTACTTGCGCCAAAATCAAATAGCAACACAATATCTGGATTGGCCTGCACCAGCGCTTCCGTTGTATAGGGTTTGAAATCCGAAAATTCCTGAACCGCGTTTTTACCACCAGCCAGATTAATCATCGCATCCAGACTACTGCCTTTACCCGCTACACTCATGGTACCCGTACCACGGGCATATAAAAACAATACTTTGGGTGCCGCTTTACCCTGATTTTCCTTTTTCACCATTTCCATGGTATGATCCAGGCTTAATTTTGTTCGCGAAACCAGATTTTTACCGGCAGCAGATTCACCGACGGCGTCTGCGACCTCCTGGATGTAACGAAGTGCACCCGGAACAGAATAGTTTGGTTTAATGGAGACAAATTTCACACCAGCCGCACGAATCTGCTGAATGACCGATTTGGATACATCGCCTTCATTCGCAATAACGATACTTGGCTTAAAAGATAATAAACCTTCGGCCGATACCGAACGGTTCTTACTTACCCTCGGCAAGGCCGCTGCTGCTTTGGGCGATATACTTGTCACATCGGTAGCGATCATGCGCTCACCTATTCCCAGTCCATAGATCGTTTCGGTCAACGAACTGTTTAACGTAATGATTCTCTGCTGTGCCCTCGCCCATCCACCGATTTGCATCACAAAACACAGTATAATAACATAAAATCTACTCATTGTAATTCTTTATCTCCACTATGGCGATAGCGGGTCACCAGGAATGGTTTTACCTCTCGCCGTTCAACTTGAGTACAAAACAAATCAATAATCAGTCTAAATACAAATTATATTATTTCTTTCAGAACAGCATACTTCAACATAAAAAGCCTGACAAACCATTAATAAACAACAACATATAACTAAATCCAAACTACTTTTCAGTCCATAAAAAACGGATTAAATAGAATTTATGACATTTTGCATAGAGAAAAATCCAATAGGATTACCTTTTTTTGTAACATTATTTAGAATTATTAAAAATAAAAATAGTGTTTAAAAGCAGCTCACCTATTCGAACAAGCACCCTGATCGCCCTTTGCGCCTGCCAGATCTACACTGTGCAAGCACAGGAAAAATGGAAAATCTCCGGTGTATTGAAAAACGAATCCAATAAAGGCGTCGCCAATGCGACTATCTATCTTTATCCAGATAAATATGCTTTTAAAACAGATACTGCAGGGAGATTTCAATTCACCCAGCTCTATGCGGGGCGCTACGAATTAAAGGTACAGGCCATGGGTTATCAACAGTACCGTCAAGTTATCGATTTGGAAGACAAAAATCAGCAATTGACCATTGTGTTAAAAGCTGAAGAACGGCAGATGGATGTAGTTGATGTGCAGGGTAAAGTGCAGGCTGTAGACAATCTCGTTAAGGCTGAAAATGCAGCCATGCCCGTTAAAGTTATTACCAAACGGGAGATCGAGCTTATGGGCAGCCGTCGTCTAGATGAAGTTTTAAAAGAACAGACGGGTATCGCCATTGTTAACGATATCGCCGGAGGCTCCAGAGCTGTCGGTGTGCAGATCCAGGGATTCAGCAGCAACTACGTGATGGTTCTGGTAGATGGGCAACCTATGCTGGGGCGCAACAGTGGCAACTTTGACCTGTCCCGTATTTCGGTGACCAATATTGAGCGTATCGAGATCATCAAGGGAGCTTCCTCCTGCTTATACGGCAGTGACGCATTAGGTGGTGCGATCAATATCATTACACGCCATGGTGCTATCACACCGCAGGCACAGGCTTCCCTCCTCTATGGCAGTCTCAATACCGTCGATGCCACTTTGGAAGCTGAGACACCTTTTGCTAATCAGCGCGGCAGCGCAGTGTTTTCGGGCAATTACTACCGCACGGATGGTTTTAATACCGACAAGCAATACCTGGACTCCAAGAGCACCACTTTTCCGCCTTATACGAACTATAGTTTCCAGGGGCGAGTACGCTATCGTACAAGCAAAAATGGCACTTTGGGCGTGACAGGGCGTTATGCAGCCCGGGAATCTGAAATGATCAATGCCTGGTCCGAGTCGGCCACGCTACAGGATAAACAAAAAGATCAGGACATCAATCTCTCGGCAAGTTACGACCATAATTTTGCTTCTGGACTGCGTAGTATGACGCGTTACTATTTCTCGCGTTTCCACTCCCAGATTGCCGCACAATGGTTGCAACAGGGTATTGTTGCCAGCGCCGAGCAATTTGGTCAGAATGTACACCGCATTGAACAGCAGTTTGCGTATAGCCCTGCACAACAGGTTAAACTTACCGGCGGTATAGGTGGTAGCCTTGAACGGATGGACAACCAAGATCTGGATGCCAAACGCTCTTTGAACAGCGCATTCGCCTATTTGCAGACCGAATGGAAACCTGTAGACCGCTTATTAACGACGCTGGGCTTACGCTACGATCAGACCAACGTCTACAATGGCCACTTGAGTCCAAGTCTGGGTCTACAATACCACGTCAGCCCCACACTACTCATCAAAGGCGGTGTTGGTGCAGGATTTAAGGCACCCGACTATAAAATGCGCTATCAAGTCTTTTTCAATCCAGCAGCCAACTATTTGGTCGTCGGTTCAGAGCGCGTAGCCGATGTAATTGCAGCCATGAATCAAGCCGGAGAACTCAGTTATAAAAACAGCTATATGCTCAATTTGGTGGCGGGCAACCTCAAAGCCGAAACCAGCATTTCAAACAATATTGGACTTACCTGGAGTCCGTCCAATAGATTTCAGGCCGATTTCTCGGTCTTCTACCATCGGATCAACAATCAGATCAACACAGTCAGTGTGGGTAACGGGACCAAAGTAGCACAGATCTATAGCTACCGCAACCTGCCCAAAGCAATGAATAAGGGTTTCGAAGTTTCATTGACCTATCAGGCAACCAAGGATCTGCAATTGTCGATGGGCTATCAATACCTGATTGCCAAAGACCTAAGTGTTTTGGATAGTATTGCCAAGGGAAGTTACCCCTATAACCAGATCAACGATCCCGCTACAGGAGAATATCGCCAGAGTAAAAAATCGGATTATTGGGGTATTGAAGACCGTTCGAGACACATGTTCAATGCAAAAGCCCAATATGAATATAAACCCTGGGGCGTTAATGTCAATGCGCGGGTCAATTTCAGAAGTGCCACACCTTTTCAGGAATATAATGGCAACCAGTTTATCGACAAATATGACATTTTTATCCCCTATCACACACTCGTGAATATGACAGTAGAAAAGAGTCTGATGAACAGGAGATTGACCCTCCGCCTGATCGGTGACAATTTATTCAATTTTACAAGCCGTTATCTACTCGGGCAGCCTGGACGGGTTATTATGGGAGGTGTCAGCTACCGTTGGATAAAAGAATAATAAGCACTAATGAACAAGAATTTAGCACACCAAGTACAAGATAAAAGATGAGAACGATTCGCATGATTATAGGAGAATGTAGCATCTGGCTTTCCTTTCACAAGATTGGCCGTTGTATTTTTTCAGCACTATTGCTATTGACAGTCGTATCCTGCGGGAAAGACAAAGATTATACTATCGGATTGGAAGATGGCAAAAGTACTCTGATCAAAGATCTTGCTGGCGATACCGATGCAGCCATGGGCGAAGGTACTGAAGGAAAAGAGCAAAGACCATTTTTTATATTTCTTTTTCGTTTTAAAGACCAAAAGCAAATCTGGGTTAAAACAAAAGCCGATTCTGCGCAGTGGCTTAAAACAAAAGATTGGGATATTGCCTTTACAGGTCCTTACAATTCGGAGATCTATCTGAACAATTCCCAGCATGAATACAATCCGGGTTATGGCGGCCATGCAAATAATACCGCTGTTGTTTTACTGAGACAAGCCTATCAGAGTGTCACTATAGCCCCTTCGGATGAAGAGTTTAATAAAAGTGAAGTCAACAAAATTGGCTGGGCGGCAACCGATGGTTCTGATGGATGGTTTCGCTATAGTTTGAGCACCCATATTATGCAGGCTTTGCCTAATCGCACCTATGCGATTCGCTTACCCGATGGCAAATATGCCAAGTTGCAACTGATCAATGCCTATAAGGGAAATCCAGCGGCGGTAACCAACCTCAATTGGCCTGCCCCGTACTATACATTTAAATATTATGTACAGCAGGATGGCAGCAAAGATTTAAATACAAACACATTATAATACGGAAAATTACACAATTAAATTAAAGATGAATAGATTATTTACAACAGCAGCACTACTATGTGCATTGAGTTTAGGTTTTACTTCTTGTAGCAAGGATGATGATAAGGTGGAGCAAGTTGAGCCGGAATACCAAGCTAAGGTTATGGTCAAAGACGGTGAAACTGTTGATTTAACAAAGGTTTCCAAAACGATCAATACACAAGGAACAATCAAGCGTACAGGCAATACCTATTCACTTCGTAACTTTAAACAATTTACAATCGGTGAAGATGGAAAAGCAACAACAACTGCAGCACAAACCTATTATTTTGATTTTAAAGAGAATGATGGCTTAAATGCGAGCGATTTTATTGTTTCTTTTAACGCGAAAAGCTCCAATGTAGATTTAATAACAAATAATGTTAAAGGCTACACCTTATCCTTTATTGACAAAGCTTTTGAAGATGTAAAATCTACCGACCAGTTTACGTCTGCTTCAAATAATCTTTTAGGACTTCAATCGTCTTACGCCCCAAATGTAATTGGTTGGGCGAATTATACAGGACAACCAAATCACCAAGTTCTAGCTGTAGCAAATCGAACAATTATCATTTCAAAGGAAGGTAAACCCTTTTTTAAAATTAGGATGAATAATGTTTATGAGAATGAAACCATGAATCGTGAAATCGCACTAAACAATTATTTTTTCTACTCCATCGATTACCAAGAATTTAAATAATACCTACATGGCAGCTGGTTAAAATTCCAGCTGCCTTTATTAACCAAAAATCAAAAACCGAAAAAAATATATTAAATACCAATTTTCATATACAGTTTATCAGCAAAAGATTTTATCTTTACTATTATTTAGAATCAATTTAAATAAAAATAACATACTAACACCCCTACTACATGTATAGAAAAGGGGCAAGGTATCAACTAACACAAAAAAACGAGTAACAATGAAAATAACGAAACGCAGCAACCTATTAAAATTCATACCGGTATTGGCATTTTTAATTGTGCTGGGAGCTTGTAGTAAAAGCGAGCCCACAGTAGTAGAGCCTGAACCAGATCCTGTTGCACCAGAAGCTATGTTCAACCGCTTGATTACGGTTAAGAATTTTGGCGAAGATTTACCCGCGGGTAGTGCACCAACCACAGCGCAATCACCAATATATTATAGTTTGGAACAGAACAAAGCTGTGACACCGGATTATAAACTAACCGCACGATGGGACATCTCTTGCTCAGAAATATACCGCAGTTTTATCAATTGCAACAACACAGCAAACGGATTTGGTAAAGGAGGCCCAGGCAAAGGCGGTATCTTAATTGTCAAGAAAAAATTTGAAGATGTAATCGATATCCCCTCAGATGCCGAATTCCGAATAGGTGAAAAAGCCTATGGCACAGATGACTCAGGAGCGTTTGGTGAAGGCCTAGGTTGGTATTTATATGATTTTGATGGCGTAATCAAAGGTGGTGGAGCGGAAAACAAAAAACACGTTTGCTATCCCATCGAAAGCAATACATTGATCGTCCGTACAGCCCAGGGGAACTACGCCAAGATCAAGATACAAAGTATCTACAAAGACCTCTTGGATCCAAAAGATTGGTTTAAAGATTCACCAACACCATTCTTTACATTCCAATATGTGCTTGCCAAAGCTGGTAGTAACAAATTTACAATTGCTAACTAAAAAAATTAAGTATAGCTTATTTATTAGATACTAAACTAACATGAAAAGATTATACAGCATTTTAAGCTTCCTTTTTTTAGGATTGCTGTTAACCCGCTGCACCAAAACGGGAGAATTAGCCTTACTTCCTGCAGATAAGATTCTCGAATACAAGGTCACCAATCTCCCCAATGATGAGGTTATCTATGGCGCTATAGACAATGAAAAAAATACCGTTACGGTATATCTTCCCTATTATTATGGGTTGCTCGTCATCGACCCGACTATTAAAGTTGCTAACGGAGCCAGTTTAGCAGAAGAAATTTTGCCTGTTAAAACAGATGAAAAGAACCAGACGTATACCGTAACGTCCGCTACAGGTACCACAAGAACCTATAGCTTAAAGATTGAGCTACAAAGTACGCCATCTTTTGAAGCTCAGTTTTATACAACTTCGTCTCTTATACTTACAAAAGGACCTGGAGGTGCTTTTCCAGCCATTAATGGAACCTTTATGCATACCAATCCCTCATTGGTAAGTATTGCATTAATTAACCAAGAAACTAAAGTGCGCTATCAGATGTCAACGCCCAATAGCTTAAAAGTATCGAGTGGTGTTTATCAATTAACCTACACGGGAACCGAGCGGGAAAACCGCATTCCATCCGATATTTTGGCAGGCACCTACGATGTTGAGGTAACCAATCTAAATCATACTGTTACATTGGCAAATCCGCTCAAGATTACATATCGCCAACCCGATGTATATATTAGCTTATTGGGACTAAATTTGGCAAAAAATAAAGACTGGACCATTTTAGCCAACTTAGATAAAGTGATTTTAGATCCGACAGCCGTTATCATGACACTCAATGGCAAAGATTATCCATTGATTATCAAGTCGCACACGAGAACTGAAATGACAGTTTCATTACCTGCAGATCTTCCGACAGGAACATTTGAAAACGTACAGGTTAAGTTCCAATTTAAAGACTGGGCCGATGTGGTAAAGACAGAGCAAAATCCTAGTACAATAACGGAATCATAAAGAAGCATCCACAGCATGCCAAGGTGGCATCAAAATTAAATAAATTAAAATAACATGAACTTAAACATCAAAACTATCTTAAAATCTGCTATGGCCGTGACTGTGCTATCGGCAGCAGTATGGGCAGCAGCCCCAACAACAGAATCAGCAACAGCTCCTTTAGCTTTAAACCAAGCAAAAGCAAACAGCAACTACACTGTAGTAGGCCAATGGTGGAGCCCTTCGGCAGCGGCAACTTGGCCTGCAGTCTATGTAGACCTTGCTACAGGTGGACAAAGCTTGAGTATCTCTGGTCAGGTTGCATTTTTTAGTCATGTAAATGGTTCCATCAAGGCTATTGGATCTTATTCGATCAGAACGGTAGCAAAAGACATCTCTTCTGTTACGGCTTCGGATTGGGCGACTGCGACAGCAGTATCATCTCAAGGTAATGGTGAATGGTATGCCTACGATCCAGTTAGTCATGGTAACGAAGCTATCGAACCTTTGACTGTATTAGTGGGAAATTCTTCTGGAGTTTTATATGCTGTCAAGTTAATTAATTTTACAAATGTTGGTCAACAAGTAGTGGCAGGTCAGTTACAAGTAAAAGCAGATACCAATATCGAAGTTAAGGCATTATAGTCTTTCCTATTTAATGAATAAAAGATTCCGCAACCTGGTGGATGGGTTGCGGATTTTTATAACCTAATCATCATCCGCATAACGATTTTTTAACCAAAAAAAATTATGCAACACTCATTTTTGAAAAAACAAATACATATCATTCAATTCCTAGCTATTTCTATGCTAGCACTAACATGCTGGTCCTGTAAAACCGAATACCCCAGCCTACCCTACAACGACATCGAATCCTTTAGCATTCAGGATGCTGATGGCAAAACCTTGTCAGCCAGTATTGTGAATGACCAGATTATCCTATATTGGCCACCCTTGATGGAGCAACCCGAAAGCATTACACCTACGATTAAAATTTCGGAATTAGCTTCGATTACGCCTGCATCTGGTACCGCTATACAATTGCAATCTGAAAAACCAATTACCTATACCGTACGGGCACAAGATGGTTCCAGCAAAAATTATACATTGGTATTCCAGTACAACCAGCCGCTGGTACAGGCAGAAATGAATCTGCTCGAAGGCAAATATTACCTTGGTTACCCAAAAAATGAGGATTTGGTAGTACGAGGAGAAAATATTTTGCAAGACGAGGCGCAAACCAAGGGCTATCTGGTCGATAAAGATGGAAAAGAGACCTTACTTTCTTTTTCTCAACCGCCAACATCTTTTATTGCACAATTCAACACTCCAGAAGATCTCAAACCAGGCAAATACCGCATCAAACTGATCTCCGGACGTTACACGAAACTCACCGATGCTTTTGAGGTATTCTTACCAACATTATACAATGTCATAAAATGGCAGGATTATACTGGCAAAAAGGGCGGCGACCTGGTGCTGAAGATAAACAGTAAAGAGACTTATGAACTTTATTTCAAGGCAGATTTTGACCATTTTATAGCGATTGATAACCTCAATAACGAATATGCTATCAACAATGTAGTCTTTGATGTTGCAACGATGACGATAAAGCTATCCATTCCCGTATCTGTACAGGGAAACGCAATTAAATCCTTGAAGATGATGGATAAAAACGGGAACTTATTATCAGAAGGTGATTTTAACATCTCTTTAAATTAATTAACACCTTGCCTAAGATATTTTTGACCGCATATTTTCGCTATCGTACAAAACCTTTAATCACAGCATGTTTCGCGACACTGGCAGTATGCAGTTGCAACAAGAGCGCTTCTGTTCCAGAAGAGCCTACAGCTCCTACTTTCCCAGAAGAAACCTTACGCCAACAATATAGTAAATCGGTAACGCAATGGCCGGCTGCCACTTGGTACAACACTATCAAGGTACGTGAACTGGCCGCTTTACCCGAAAACCCGTCGAAAGATAAGACCGAGCTAATCGCACTTGGCAAAGCCTTATTTTTCGACCCCCGCACCGGTAATGGCATGAAGACTTGCGCTTCATGTCATCATCCGGACACCTACTGGATCGACCAAAAAACAACGGCAGATGGGATCGCACTGCATCACCGCAATACACCTTCCCTAGAAAATGTCTGGTACCTGGAAGGCAAACTCTTCCACGATGGCCGCGCAATGATTTATCGAGAGCAGATCGCCGAAGCCATCAACTCCCCCATCGAAATGGGCGGAAATACGACTGCTTTACCCGCTAAGCTGCAAGCTATACCAGGCTATCTTCATTTATATGAGGCGGCTTACTCGAGCCAGACGATGAGCGTCGAAGGATTGCTAGATGCCATAGCAGCGTATTCAAGATCAATTAGCAGTGGTGAAACCGTCTTTGACCGTTTTATCAAAGGAGATTACCAGGCATTAAACGATGCACAGCTCGAAGGTCTCCATCTGTTTCGCACAAAAAGGGAAATGCATCAACTGCCATAATGGTGCCTTCTTTACAGATCTCGATTTTCCATAACCTGGGTTATGCCGTTACCAGCAAAGGTGCCTTGGACAATGGTCGCTTTGAGGCAACAGGACTGGAAACAGACAAAGGTAAATTTTCGCACGCCGGGTCTGCGCAATGTGATCCATACTGCACCCTACCTGCACAATGGTAGTATTTCGAGCTTAAGTGAACTGATCAATCTGCTGAGTCAGGGCATGCCCCAAAAGACAGGACAACAGATCAATGGGACCTTATCGCCACATATTCAAAATGTACGATTGAGCAGTAAAGAACAGGAAAATATCTTGGCTTTTTTGGAGAGTTTATCCAGTGTGCCAAGCAAAACAGAGCGACCTGTATTACCCTAAAATAAAAAATCCCAAAGGGGATACCTTTGGGACATTTTGAGTACTCCACAGTAGCGGAGGCATCAAAAATTAAATAAATTGGCACAAAATTAGGCTTTTATATGAAATAAAAAAGTAAAAAAGTATTAAATTTCAGATAATTACCCATTTTGTAGCGAAGCTACTACAGACATAAGGAACAAAATGCGCATCAAATCATGAGTCGAATCCGCCCAATAGTTGGTCTATTAGTTACAATAACTGCTATAACAGCTTGTCAGAACGGCAGTAAGACAACAACGCTGCCCGATGAATTTATTAGTCCAAAAACAGGAACAAAAAAAGAATTGACGCTCGACTCAATCTACCTATACGCCAAACAGCTATACCGCTGGCAGGAAGCTCTCCCTTCATATACTACTTTTGATCCGCGGACGAAATATGCACAGATAGACCCCGAACAAACGGCTTATGAGCGGGCACTTTTTGCCCTCAGCCAATACGCTTTGCACAAGAAAGATAGACCTTACGAATTGTCGACCATCCCCAATAAACCCAAATATTCATATCTAGAGCGTCGTCGTAACGACAAGAAAAGTAGCGGTCACATGGCCAGCATAGAAACACCCTACAGGTATGCTACACACCTGTCCTACTGGTCTGCGGGAAACAAACGGATTGCTTATGTTTACATTCCCTCTTTTCCTCAGCTCCAGACAGTGAAGGCCGAACTGGATCAGCTTGCAGCCCAACTGGCTCAAAAGCAAGTTACTCATTTAATCCTCGATCTACGACATAACGGTGGCGGTTATGTGGAAACCGCAGAATATTTAGCCAACCTCATTAGCCCAGCCAAACTGGATAAAAAAGTTATGTTCAGCGAACAATTTCATCCGACTGTACAGCAAGGCAAAGCAAAACTACTCCTCAACCAACCCTATCTGGATGCAAGTGGCAACGTGGTCCAATACAAAGGACGCCCTGCCACCCTCGCCGATGTGGATTATAGTGAAAAAGCCAATACGCATTACTTTATCAAAAAGGGACATTTCAATTCTTTACAGCAGCTGTCATGCATTGTATCAGAACGCACGGCTTCGGCAAGTGAATTACTGATCAGCAGCTTCAAACCCTATATTCCGATACGCCTTATTGGTCAGCAGACGTTTGGTAAACCCGTCGGCTTTTTTTCCATACGCGTAGGAGCTTTCGATATTTACCTAGCCTCATTTCTCATCCGGAATGCTGATGGATGGTCGGATTATTTTGATGGCATACCTGTAGACCTGCCTTTAGCTCCGGTCGAAAGCTCCCGCCATCCCGGAGACCCGAAGGAAGCCTGGCTTGCAGCAGCATTAAAAGATATTGTAGGAAACCTACGGATCAAAGCAATTTCATCCGCGTCTTATTTCCCGACGCCAGTAGACGAAAATTTGCTACTGAAAACAAACTTTAGGTTAAAGTGAGCAACTTATTGAAGCTGGATTTTGTTATACTCCTATTTAAATTTAAACCACTTTTCATAGATGATAAAGCAGAAAACAGCATACATTTGTAGAAATAAATACGAATCTTTGTATAGAATCGTTATAAATAAAAACAAGAACATGTTAAGTCAACATATCAAAGAGCAAACGCACGCAGCTCACCAAAACGTAGAAGGAACGATCGTGCGCCAATTGAAAAATATTCGTTCAGAAGCAGATTACGCAGAAGTATTGAAAGGCTTCTATGCTTATTTCCGTGCTGTAGAAGATCGCATCGCTCCTTTCGTAACCGCAGAAGTATTGCCAGATTTGGCCGAACGCCGTAATTCATCGTACATTAAAAGCGATATCGAAGCTTTGGGTGGTAACGTAGACAACCTTCCAGAAGCAAACGCTCCAGCGGTAGCCAATGTACAGGAAGCACTTGCATCATTATATGTTTTGGAAGGTTCAATCATGGGCGGCCCGTATATCGTGCAGATGCTCAATAAATATGGCGTTACCAAAGGAACTTCTTTCTTCGAAGGTTATGGCGAAAATAGCCGTGACATGTGGGCTGGATTTACAGCGGTATTAAACAAATATTCAGAAGATCCGGCAACTTATGATCGCGCAGTAGAGATTGCTAACCAAACTTTTTATAACTTTGGCGAAGTATTCACTCCTATTGCCAGTGCGAACTAAAATTGGAGTGTTCGTGTTTAATCCCATAAATGGAGCAAAAAGACAACAAATCTAAATGGCTTAAGCGTGCCGGAATTGGAGCATTTCTCTTCTTTCTGGCCAAAGGACTTGTATGGCTCGCTGTATTCTTTTTCGCAGCGAAGTCCTGCAGCATATCTATTTAACACAACGTATGAAGCATTCATCTAACGCTCAAAAAAGTATGTTAGATGAATGCTTCTATTCAATCAGACCTTTTTCAATCCAATCCGCTTTTTTAGCCCAGACTAGTCTGTTTTTTTTACCTCGAGCGCCAATGTATTCGGGTTGTGTTCGTATTGTGTTCGGACCACCTTCGGAGCTCCACAATCTGCTGATCATTATTGACCAAATTCTGACCAGGTAATTCCTGTTCAGGGTCTGGACAATATCTGTTTAGCATCTGTACAATATCTGTATCGCATCCGAATAAGGTACGAAGCAGGTACGAATCTGCTCCACACCTCCTGCCCTCTGACCTTATACTTTTGTAAGCACTATCCGATACAGCTCCATACCCTCATGACTGATAACCTGACAAGCTATTTCTTCGCTACTGATCGAGAAAGAGAAGAACCCGTATTGATCTTTCGCAAAACGGCCATACGGTAGATCTGTCTTCACCGGGGTTACTTCGGATCCCGCTCCCGAGATAAACTGATGAAACTTCTTGCCTTCAACTTTCAAATGCTGCAGGGAATGCTCATGTCCAGAAAGGTAAATATCGACTCCCCGCTTTTCAAAAATAGATTCCAGGACCTTTCGTACAGCCAGCGTATCATAATTCGTTGTACGCGGTCCTGCCGTATACAAGGGATGGTGCCGATGACAATTTTCCAATGTTCATCCGAATTTTCCAGTAGCTGATCCAGCAGGCCAGCTGTTTCTCCGGTTGCTGTCCCGCTACATGCGGTCCATACTCGCTGTTACTGTAAAATTCAGGAATCATCGGGTTAGTATCGATAAAGGCCATCAGTACTTTTTTTCCATCCTTAAGCGCAAATGTCTTGCTGTAATAACGCGCAGGCATCTTCCAACGTCTGCTGATCGTACTATAACGTACCTGTGCATCGGGATCTGATTTATAATCGTGGTTTCCCAAAATGGGATACCAGTCCCATTGCAGCGAAAATGCGGTATAGATATTTTCAAACGAATAATGCCACAAGGGATCATGTTCGCTTACCACGCCGGAAGGATAAAAATTATCACCGGTAGAAATGATAAAATCATTGGGATGCTGATCGGCCCATTTGCCCATCTGTTCTGCTACGGCCAACTGATGGTCAGCACCGTTACGTCCCCAGTCGCCTACAGCCATAAAATGAAGATCATAAGCATCTTTGGGCTTTAAAAGCTGTCGTATATCTTCGCTTTCAAGTTGCGTGGGTTTTGTCAGCCCCAAGCTGCTGAGCGTAATTCCTCCAGGCCGGCTGTAATCGCCGTGCCCAGGGAATTTTTCATAAAAGTTCTGCGTTTCATCAATAGATCTTAATAACCCGGATTCTGTTGCCAGTGGGTGTTTACGTTTAATACAGTTGTCGGTACGGGAAAAATACGACGGAACTTCTCTCTCATGCCGGCAGGATACAGCGATCGGAATCCCCAGTTATCTTCAAATTTTCCGTAACGGATAAGATCATTTCTACGCCAGGACTCATCGGCAAACTCTCGTGCACGCTCATCCAATAGATCTTGCAGATTTGGGGCTGCCGTGAGTACAGGTGCATTGACATAGGTACGGATCTGATTAATCAGGGATTGTGCAGTCTGACCATTGGTGGCAGCAGCCCCACGGAGTATAGCCTCCGCTTTCATCAACAAGATATCGGCATAGCGAAATACAGGTACATCATTGCTCTGATTACGCTGATTGGCTGATGTAACGGCTACGTCCATATAAAACTTAATGGATCTGTACCCCATTGAGCGCCCCTTTTGGTCGTTACCCACATTCAGCGTGGCCGCACCATCCGAACGCAAAGTAATTTCTTTAGTGGTCTCCAGGTGCCAATCAAACTGCGCATCTGCATCCGCAGCATTATAATCCTGATCTATGCCGCGTTTGGAAGTTCTGATCAGAAAAGGCCGAGTCTTATCTTCTGTATAATTTGACCAGTAATATTGCTTACCGCCGATGTATGAGGCATTCCTTTCGTCGCCTGCCAGATTAAATTTCTCCAAATAGCTCGGTAATACACGAAAAGTCCCCCCAACACTTTGAGGCAATGTTGCAAACTGATTTTGAGCACTGCGATGTATCCAGAAGCGCGAATAAGTCATACCCTGCTGTTTTTCACGATCATAGGGTATGGCAAATATAAAATCCTTTACCTGATAACCATTATCGGGGCGAAACTTGGCCATAAACTTATGGCTTGTCAGGTTAAACTGTCCTGAGGAAATAATCTGGTCGCACATCGCAACCACATCATTTAATTTTTCATTTTGTGTACTTGGATTGTAATTGGCTACATCGGTAGCCGTATAAACAGCCCAGTTGAGGTACAACTTAGCCAGCAATGCTTCGGCCATATATTTCGTTGCTTTTCCATAGGTTGCTACAGAAACCGTGGTCGGTAACAAATCCTTCACCGCAAGCAATTCGGCCTCAATAAAACGGCAAATTTCAGCACGGCTTGAACGTGCGGGGACAGCATCAACAGGCCCTGTGATCAACGGTGCGGCGCCAAAATTATCCATCAGTATAAAATAATAATAAGCACGGATTGCGCGAGCAGGTGCCGTCAGCTTTTCTTTATCTTCCCCGAATAATGCAATGGCATTATTGGCTAAGGTGATTCCAGTGGAAGCATCGTTCCAGATACTTGGTAAGAGGCCGTTGTCTGCGTTCCAATTGTGCAGATGGAATTCGCGGTATCGACCGCCATCAAACCAGTCTGTCCCCATGGAAACACTCACGGCCTCATCTGCTGAGAGTGTTTGGGCCATCCAATGATCGCGCCCCATTGCGCCACGGTAAGCTGCATATACATCAGCAAGAATTGCCTCCGCTGCACGTTCCGAATCTGGAAATTCCGTCAGCTGTGATTTTATATCAACATCCAGATCGGTACAAGATCCCAGCGAAAAACTCAATGCCGATAAAGTAAATAAGCGAATAAATAGTGTTGGTTTCATATAAATTATTTCTTGTTCTATAGGCCATGTGGCATGCTCCATTTATGTCAACAGGATTGTTTCGATAAAAAGTTTTCCATCCCACAGGTCTGTCTTATAAATTAAAATTAAGGCCAAACATAAACGTACGTGTACGTGGGTAGGTCTGGCGGTTATCGATCCCCGGTGTCAAGCCTCCCAAGCCCACCTCGGGATCAATGCCTTTATACTTCGTCAGCATAAACACGTTATTCATCGTTGCATATACCCTTAGGTTTTTAATCGGTATATTTTTCATCGGTATCGTATAGGCCAACGTAACATAAGCCAGGCGCAGGTAGCTTCCATTTTCCAGGTAACGATCCGATAGGTAATGTGCATTGATATCCGTCATGCGTTCGGTTTCCACGACGCTGGCAAGCACGTTTTTCTGCCCTGCATTACCGACAACGTTGGAATGACGCGCCCGGGTAGCGTTCATAATTTTCTGTCCAAAAGCACCTTGAAACATTCCGTTTAACGAAAAATTCTTATACGAAAAACTATTGTTCCAACCCAGTGTCAACTTGGGCTGTGGACTTCCCGTCACAGCCTGATCTTTCTTCTGTGGCGTTGTGGTTGTTTCGCCTGTACGCTCACCCGTTTTCTCATCTCGGGTATAGAATACCGACACACCTTCATCGTTGTAGCCTGCCCATTCCCAGGTATAGAACTGACCGATAGGCGCGCCAGGTGTTAGTCGTTGTTGAAAAATATTGGTCTGGCCAGCTCCCCCAAGATCCGACAATTCGATATAATCCTGCGTAAACTGCTCGTTAGCAATGCTCACCACCTTATTGGTATTGTGCGATAGCACCAGTCCGGTATTCCATTTGAAATCTTCTTTATCAATGGCCTTTGCATTTAGACTCAGTTCGATCCCCTTGTTCTCAATTTCACCGACATTGGCCGTCAGCGTTGGGTAAATATATTTCGATTTGCTTACCTGATAATCATAAATCAGGTCGCTTGTTTTCTTTTTATAGACCTCCAACGATCCTGTCAGGCGATTTTTCAAAAATCCGAAATCCAAGCCTAGATTAATCATGCTGGTGGCTTCCCATTTGAGGTTCGGGTTACTATTGCGAAGCACCATCAAAGTGCGCAATGGGCTTACCTGACCATCGGCACTGACATAATCGAAAAACTTGGATGAGGCACCGCGAACAGACTGCGCAGTAAAAGCATCAAAACCCAGCGAGTTGCCGCTCACACCATAACCTGCACGTAACTTCAAATCATCAAAAATTCCGCTTTCACGGATGAACGATTCCTCCGACAGGCGCCAAGCTGCAGAAACCGATGGAAAGGTCGCCCAACGATTGTTCGACCCAAAAGCCGAAGATCCATCACGTCTTACCGTCGCCTGTAGGAGATACTTGCTATTATAGGCATAATTCACACGGCCATAAACAGATATCATACGCAAGGTGGAAAGATAATAGTTCCCAAAGCCCAACAAATCAACGACATTCGCCATCCCAGGGTTATAGTAACTTAAATCATCGTTATAATAATCGGAAGTCGTCAATTGAAAGCCATCGTTATTGTTGTTCACCTCCCATGAATAACCGGCCAGTGCAGCTACTTTGTGCTTTCCGGCAAATGTCTTTTCATAGCTCAGGTTCATTTCCATCACTTTGCGTTCATCTTCTACTGCGGCACGGATAGATTTGCCATTTTGGCCACGTGCAGCCATCGAAGACATCGCGTAGTATTGCGCGTTATTGAACTGCCTATTTTGCAACGAAAGGTCAATATTATAGGTCAGCCCCGGCAAGATCTCATAGCCCAGTTTGGCATGTGCCTGAAGAACCTTCGTTTTAGAAAAATTTGTATTCTCTTCAATTAAGGAAAGTGGATTGGCATATTGCGAACGGTCGGGTTTTTCAAACCAGGAACCATCCGTATTTCGGATCGGCGATACAGGCAGATAATAGTACATTGCATCATATACGCTGAGTCCCTGATCCAAAGCGAGCACATCATTCTGCTTGGTGATACTTGCGTTGATATTGAAAGATGCTGTCAACCGGTCATTAAGTGCCTTGGTCTGCAAAAATGCGCGAGCAATCTGACGCCCCATATCTGTACCTTTGATAACCCCATTGTTTTTGATGGTATTGAGACTAATGCTATACTGTGTTTTTTCTGCACCGCCAAGAATGGATATATTATGGTTGTTCGATACCCCTGTCCGCTCCACCGTTCTTTGCCAATCGGTATCTGCCCCCAGGTCGTCAGTTGGTTCCATCGAAAATCCATTGTCATTAACATAGGACCTATATTGCGCTGCATTCATCATCTCATAATGCTTAGCCACCTTATCGATCGCCAGATAACCGTTGTAATTGATGTTGGTCTGCCCTGATTTCCCACGCTTAGTTGCGACAATAATCACCCCATTGGCCGCTTTTGAGCCGTAAATTGCGGTCGCTGAGGCATCACGCAGTACGTCAATCGAGGCAATATCATCTGGCGCCACCAAGGCCAGGGATGCGCCCGGGACGCCGTCGATCACATAGTAGGGCTCCATCGCTTCACCACTACGCAAAGTTGAAGCTCCCCGAAGACTAACGGAAGGTGTAGCATTGGGATTGCTGTTATTGCTCGAAATTGTCAGGCCGGCAACTTTCCCCTGCAGCATCTGTGCTGGCGAAGTAAATACGCCAACGTTAGCATCTTCGGCTTTAATAGTGCTGATGGAACTCGTCAGATCCTTTCTGGATACACGGCCATAACCAATAACGACCTCATCCAGTTTAACGGCACTCTGCTGAAGCTTCACACTCAACGACAAAGGCTTTCTTGCTTCGACGACATAACCCGATAAGGTATCGGACTGAAATCCTACAGCCGAAAACACAAATTGATAGCCTGCATGTTCTACTAAATTCTGAAAATGGAATAGTCCCTGGCTATTCGTACTGGTCGTCACACTTGGACCTCCATTGACCTGAATTGCCTTAACGCTGACACCAGGGAGAAACTCGCCCTTTTCATTTTGTACAGCTCCCTTCACTTGTTGCTGCTGCGCATGTACGTTGGTAAGTCCAGCGGAAAGCAACGCAAAAATAAGCAGGTTCTTTTTTTGTGGATTTTTCTTGTTGAGCATATCTGTTAGTTGTTTAGATGTTCGGTAATTGTATTTTCCTGTTTGTAAAGCGTATAGCTGCCATCGGCATTGGCGACAAAGCGCAATTCATTGATCAGGCAGATTGTAGTCAAGATATCTTTCAATGAATCGTGATGCACATCGATCTCACCTGTATAATGAATAGCAGCAATTCCCTTGTCACCCAAATGGATCTGTTTTTTAAATGCTGTTTCCAACGCCTGTAGCACAGCTGGCATTGGTGTATTTTTCAGCTTTAACAGTGCTGGGGCCGATAGACCTGGCATGCTCAAGGTCTTTTCTTTATTGACAACATCAATTGTTGTTGCCCCTCGTGCATCAACTGTCAGTTTTTGACCTGGGTCAGCTAAAAAGACCTGTTTGAAACCGTTTGTTAGCGAGGATACAAGCACCTTACCGGTATGTAATGCCACAGACACGGCTTTATGCTTCAATTTGGTATTAATCGTAAAGGATGTACCAAGCGCTGTTGTTTTGGTTCCGCTGGCAAGTACTGAAAATGGACGCTTCGGGTCCGAAGCGACATCAAAGTAAGCTTTCCCCGTAAGTTCTATATCACGGGCATTGTCAACAAAATTTTTCACATAGCGAATATGACTTTGAGCGAACAAGCGTACATGTGATCCATCGGGTAGATCCAGGATTATACTGCGGGGATTTTTATTTTCTATTGAGGTCCAGACGGTATCTTTATGTTCGATAACAGGCTTAGCTGCGGACCGCAGAGCATTCGGCTGCACAACTGAATCTTTCGTCCACCAGGTAACAAAATGAAAGGAAAAGAAAAGGAGAACTGCAGCTGCGGCACTGTACCGCAGTAATTTTACCAACCGATACCGACGTAATTCCTTACGATCCTGTGCTTTTTCCTGATTTTGAATAGCAGTCTGGATAAGCGTTTTCATCGTTTCCGTAGGCACAGGCTCCTCCATTGTCGTACCATCAAATTTCCTCCAGTCTTCGTCCTTAAAAAGTTCGTTCACGAGGAAGGGCATTTTCCAGATCTTCTTTTTGATCTGATGCTGCTTTTTATCATGCTTCATACTCCTATTACGCAGGCCAGCACGACATCCCTTAGTTCTTAACAATTATTTAATAAAGGGCATCAATCCTTAACATAAAGGACTTATAGCATGATTGAATAAAGATGTTGTTTGAGCTGTAGAAGTGCTTTACTGATATGCTGTTCTACGGTTTTTGTCGAAATGGAAAAATGAGCAGCAATCTCTTTATGGGAAAGACCTTCTTTACGGCTCAGTTCAAAGACCTTCCGACGCATCGTCGGCATATTTTGGATATCTTTTTCCATCATACGCAAGAGGTCTTTATTTTCAATCGCCTTGATCAGACTATCGGTAAAAGGTGTCGATGCTGTCTGCCCCTCATATTTGAAACGTGTCGCCTCCTTGCGCAGCAGATCGATCATGACCTGCCGCGCCATACCGAAAAGCTGTAGCAAAATACTGAGCTGCTCGTCGAGCTTCTCTCTTTGGTCCCAGAGTTTGATAAAGGTCAGCTGTGTTACCTCCTGGGCAATATAGTCCGATTGCGTACGCTTGAGTACGAAACCATAAATCTGTCGATGGTACTTTTCGTATACGAGATTGAAACTTTTCTGATTGGAAGATTTGATAGGCTGAATGTGTTCCATTGCGCTGTCAAAATTAAAAGCACAAGGTTTCCTCAGTATTAAGTTAAGATCAATATTAAATTAAACAAATCAAATAAAGCGCCTCTTCCATGAGAAGCATTTATCCCTTATTGTACAAATTTTATTATAAAACAAGCAGAAATCTCCCTATAATTGCAGTCGGGAATATTTCATTTCATAGTGAAATCCCCATTTCAGGCATGACCGTTAACTGCAAGAATGTTATGCGATCACCAACATGTCCTATCAATAATTATATGAACTAACGATACGATGAAAAGAAAACTCCTTTTTATTCTAATATGCTTTGGCTTAATGGGCAGCCGAGCCATGTGTCAAGAAAAAGACGTCGATTTTAGCAAAGCCTATATTGTCCAAAACGATGGCAAGACAACTGTTGAAATCAATGAGGCGCAGGAACTCATTTATATTATCTTTGCAATAACTGACTTTGGTAAGGAAAACCCAAACATGACCAAGCAGAATACAGCGTATTTTGAGGAGGTCAAAACGCATTTTACCCCATTTTCCAATTTGCCTATCGTAAAGAAATTTGATCAGAAGCTGCGAGAGAATCTAACCAACTATTTCCTCTTAGCGGCCAATGTATATGGCTTTAAATTTAAAAACGATCAATTAGTACCTACCAACATCTATATTTTTCCAGCGAGAGGAGTGGGAAATTATCAGGTCAAATCAAATCCCATCCCCGGCTACAAAAACGATCTGGAAGAATTTGCCAAACAGAGTGGATACCGGGCATTCTACAAAGCGCATCAAACCTATTACGACAGCCTTCGTACAGCATATCAGGAGTATGCTTCCATTGCCGAGCAGAAAGAATGGTTAGAACATAAATTCGATTATACAATCAATAGCTACCGTGTATTGACCTCCCCCCTGATTGCCGGAATGAATGCGACCCACACCTTCAAGTACAAAGGTTTCAAAGAAATTCTGCTTTTTTTACCAACCCTTCGCGAAGATGAATCCTGGAGCCCCAAATTCAAAAAAGCCTTCAATACACGCATCATTTTCACAGAGATAGACCACAACTACGTAGGTCCATTGAGCGAAAAAAACAAAAAACAGATTGATGCAATTTTCAATAACAGGGAAGTATGGGTAGATTCAGCGAACAAAAGTACGGTTCATTATCCGACTCCGGTAAAAGTATTCGATGAATATTTAACCTGGGGACTTTTCATTTTATATTGTTACAACAAGTTTGGAGAAGATCACGATCTTTTTGGACAGATAGTTGAAAACGTCAACGATATGATGGTCAATAAGAAAGGATTTCCCAAGGCAGATGAATTTAACGCCGAATTGTTTCGCCTTTATAAGGACAACAACCCGAAAGATATTCAGGGCTTATACAAACCACTGCTGGACTGGTGCGAGAAAGAAAATTAACGCTATCCCGATAATATTTAGTAAATTAAAGCTGAAAAGGAAATAGGCCGCCAAAAATGTGAATGTATACGACCATAAGGATTCAGCATAGCATAAGGGGATGATCGTCGAAATATATTTAAACACAATACGCACGGAGAAACAATGATGAATATTAGAATTATCGGTTCTGGCAGTTATATTCCACCCCATAAAATAACCAATGCAGATTTTGCCGATCATCTTTTTTTGGATGAAAATGGCCAGCCATTTAAGCAACCGGCTTCTGTCATAGAAAAATTTAAAGCAATCACCGGCATTGAGGAACGTCGCTACGCCGACGCTGACCAGATGGCTTCAGACCTTGCTTTCCGAGCTGGTCAACTTGCCATTGAAAACGCAGACATTGATGCCGAAACCTTGGATTATATTATTGTTGCGCATAATTATGGCGATGTGCCATCCGGCAAAATCCAATCGGATACTGTACCAAGTTTAGCGAGCAGAGTGAAAAAAAAGTTAGGGATCAGCAATCCCAAATGTGTGGCTTATGATTTACTGTTTGGCTGTCCCGGCTGGAACGAAGGCGTATTGCACGCCAACGCTTTCATTAAATCGGGTATGGCAAAGCGCTGTATGGTCATTGGCGCAGAAACGCTTTCCCGTGTTATAGATCCTTTTGACAGAGATTCGATGATTTATGCGGATGGCGCCGGTGCTGTCGTCGTCGAAGGCAGCACCACAGAACAAGGGCTCCTATCGCATGAAAGCGCAACTTATGCGCTTGAGGAAGCTGAATATCTCAACTTCGGAAGCTCGTATCAACAAGAGCAGGATCCTGATATCCGCTATATCAAAATGAAAGGGCGTAAAATCTATGAATTTGCCCTCAGCAAAGTTCCCTTAGCCATGCAAGCCTGCCTCCAAAAAGCAGATCTCGATATCACAGCAATCAAAAAAATACTGATCCACCAAGCCAACGAGAAGATGGACGAAGCCATTCTCATGAGATTCTATGCCCTATACGATACAGTTCCGCCACCCGACATTATGCCGATGACCATCCATACCCTAGGAAATAGTAGTGTGGCTACCATTCCTACGCTCTATGATCTTATTTCGCGTGGTCAGATAGACAACCAATCCTTGCACGCAGGCGATATTATTCTATTTGCATCTGTTGGTGCGGGCATGAATATCAATGCTTTTGTCTATCGCGTATAGCTTTGCCGGGGCGATAGACCCCGCTCGTATATCGCAAGTTTTAAGCGTGATAAGAATTTATTTTATATAAAAAAAATAAAACACTGTATATATCAATAATTTATACTTAAATTTGGATTATAATCGGCTCCGCCTTTGCTTATCTGAAATCGTCAAGTTTTACTTACTGCTCAGTTTTCGCATTTTCAGAAGCTTTTTTGTTAGCAAAACGGAGGTAAAGACCTTTTTGGACTTGAGTCAATCCAAGATCATTAAAATCAGATCCCATTTCTTGCAAAAAATCGATTAACTATTGTTCATATTCATTTATCACAATAGTGTAGTACAGATTACTTTAATATAATTTATAAAACAATGCAAGAAGGAACTATTAAATTCTTCAACCAAACAAAAGGTTTTGGTTTTATCACGCCTGCGGGTGGTGGAGACGACATTTTCGTACACGTATCTGGTTTAATCAACGAAGTACGCGAAAATGACAGCGTAACATTTGATGTAGAAAATGGTAAAAAAGGCGTTAATGCAGTTAACGTACGTATCGCATAATTAAGTAAACACACAAGAAGATAATTTATTTATCTTCTTGCGAAGTGTAACGGGCAACCGTTACACTTTTTTTTATTCATTTTTTACCCAAGTACCGACTAAAAATCGGAGAATTTATCGATCTGGGTTGCTGAAGACTTTTACAATCCAGCCAACATCACTTCTTCCTGCCGCAGAAAATAGGGACTGCTATCTTTGAATCTCCCACGCTTCCGCGAATACTTTCTGATGAGACCAGAAACGACATCATCGGTTAGCTCATGCCCCTCCAACGTAGGAAAACCCTCCCAACGCACAATTCCCTCAGGATCCACTAGAATGCAATGTGGTATTCCCTGAACTTCGAGCTGTTTCTTCAACTTCGCTTTCGTATCAATCGCTGAAAAATAATCAATTTTAATCTCCTTCGCCTTTTTAATGACCGCTGCTTTTTCATCCGAAAGGCCAATGATCACAAGTTTATCACCATACTTCTTATGCCACTCGTTGAGTTCGGGAATAACTTTCCTGCAGGGTCCACACCAGGTGGCCCAAAAATCAATGAGGATAAATTTACCCTTTGTATCCGGCACATCAGTCAGCCATTGTTCCACCTCCAGTTTTGGCGCTTGTTGATTCAAAATTGATTTTGCCCACAATTTCTTATTGTTGTTGCTTTCTTGCGCATGACCGATTACATGGATCAGACAGAGCGTAAATAGGAAGAAAGCTTTTGGAATAAAGTTCATGTTCATAAAACAGCTTGTTTAGTTCTCCTAATTTATGCATTTTTTTCCACAATCATTTGATCGTTTCATCCTACGCAACAATTTCCAAAAGATACATTAGTCGTCCTTATTAGCCAAAACACCACCTATACTTTTAATCAATATAAAGACCACAATACACTGTATATAAGCAATTAAAATATATACATAAAATAACACCATTGCAAATTATTTGCTGTACGGCTCATATTTTTTGTAATGGAACTATATGTATATTCCTATCAAATAATAACGTGACCTGGACATCCAACCACGAAAACAATACCCTAATCCACTTTATCAAAAGCTAAATTAAGGTGTTCAGTATACAAAAAACCAACAGGCCCCGTCCTTTTGCCTATCTGCCAAGATAAAGTACGAGTTCACTGCATTCTTTCGTTGGAAAATGTAGGGCAACCCTATTAAGAAACACATCTTTCTGAAATCGAAGCAGTCCTGTAAAGCCAACAGCGAGTTGATTCACGCATCTGCCAAACTGACATAACACCAAAATAATATAAACATAATCCTATATCAATAAGCCACTTAAATAGTTTAATATAAACAGATAGTTACAAATTAATCTCTTTATAGCACATCAACTTCGCCCATTGAGTACCATCCGTCAGCGGTTCGCCCTGCTATGCACGATGAACTCTTCCCTGGCATATCCTATTTTTGATTTCTACTTTTGGTCTTTTAAGATGACTGCCCTTTATAAACAGATGGCGAGTAACCACTGTTGTTCTTAAAGAATGTAGAAAATGCCGATAACGATTCAAACCCTAAATAAAATGCAATCTCTTTTATACTTTTACCTGAGAATTTTAAGAGTTGTTTAGCCTCTTGTGTTATTCGCAGTTGAACCACGCTTGAAGCTGTCATATGGAGATATCTTCGGCAAAGGATATTCAGATAATTACCCGTTACATGCAATCGCTTAGCATACCAACTTACTTTTTTTTGAGTAAGGAAATTTACATTCACAAGATCCCAAAAAGAGTCAATAATTACATTTGAATTTCCAAGAAGATTTTCCTTTAAATAATCTCCAGCTTCCTTTTTTATCAAAGAAACGAGTATATCGATTCTCAAGCGGACAATTTCGTTCCACTTTCCATCCGATTCCAACGCCAAGAGATCACGTTGGGTACTTTTCATTTCATTAAATATCACCTCAAATAAAGATGTGCTGAGTTTAAAGACGGGATGCAAATTGTGACGAATGAAATAAATCTCACTAAGACTGGAGAAAGTTTCAAATACTTTCTTTCCCACGACAATTTTCTGCGCACTCGTCTCCGGGCCGGTAGTCCAGTGGTGATGCTGCCCTGGAAATAAAAAACGAAGCTGCCCCCCTCTGATCGGATATTCCGCTGTATCAATATAATGCGTACCACTTCCTTCAGAAAATAGCACCATCAAAAAATACGTACATTTTGTTGTCTTATTATAATCTTCGGTCCCACTTATTTCTTTGTAAAATACCCCCTCTTCCGTGAGTGTAATTGGCAAATGCTCTGTTTTCATTAAGGTAAAATTAATGTAAGTCTATGTGTACAATCGGCTGAAAAAACTCGCTATTACATCACTTATTTTTCTCATTCCACATAACCAAAGCCAGTCATCTCAATAAACCGATCCTAACTAACTGAATCAATGTTTCACATAGATTGTAAATTTGAAGGTATAAAAATAGGAGTAAATTCCAATTTTTCAACAGCTGCGATATTAGAAACAAAATAGTAACAGCATGGCTCAATACTGAATTGGTGGCTGGTTAAAGATGAAAGTTTCGACCTGCAGTATAGAAACGACCTTTTCAAATAAAGACTGTAACCGACTCATTTACTGCAACAATCAAAGAATCCTCATCCAATTTTAAAAAGATAGGATGACAATATATTAGCGCTATGAAGACAAATACTGAACCAGGATGAAAGGTAAAATGTTCAAATTTAGGTTTTATTCAGTTATAATTTTATAAAGTGATTCAATAATTACATAAAGCGTTTTTTACATCAAAGTCGTATCGGGACCTAATCGCCATGCTATTAAAGTGCATATTCCTACTATTTTGTATTCAGCAAAAAGGAATGACAACATCGAAGCCGTTATCGCCTTTGTAAACCAAAAAAATTCAAGTACATACAAAAGGCCAAGAAATTATCTTGGCCTGATGCAACATATTATTTGGGGTGTTTTCAAGCCCTATACAGCAAAAATACCGCCGAAATTAAAAAACACATCCATTAACTTATTTTTTCTAATTGCGCTGTGCTTCAGATAAATATAAAACAGCAAAAATCACCTGTTCCGCGGCAACTGCTCAAGTACAGTTTTCATTTCAGGAGAATTTACAGCTCCCTGGAATAACAGTCGACCTCCTTTATCCAAAAGAAAAGCTTGTGGGTATCCACCGACGCCATAAAGTGCGCCTATTTTACCATCACGGTCCCATACACTGGGGTATACAGGTTTATTTCGACGAAGGAAGCTTTGGATATCTGCTTCACGATCGCCAGCATTTATAGCAATCACCTTTACCCCCTTGTCCGCATAACCCAGCTGTAATTCATTCAAGAGCGGAACCGCTTCAATACAATAGCCGCAGTTCTTTATCCAGAATTCAAGTAGTACATAGTTGCCCTGAAGAGAATCCAGCTTGATTGATCCGGAGTCTAAAACCATCGGTAATTGCCATTTTGGAGCAATTTCACCCCTAATCAACGATACCTGCACTTTCGGATCTTTAATCTTATATCCGGAATAACTGGAAAAATACCAGGAGCGTTCGACCGGAACTTCAGCTAAATCCTTATAACTAAACTGTGTTCTGAGATAATCGCCTTTGGACACATCATTTTCCTGAATAATTTCGACGGGAAGGTAGCTTTTTTTGTCCAGCAGCACGGTATAACTTATATTCCTTTTTGCGGTTAGGGCATTCACATTTCCTAATTTATCGATATCCCGCTGTCCCACCCCGATTCGTATCGCATAGCATATCGGACTCGGACTGTCCACAAAAGTCTTTTGGATATCGGCCGAAGCAATAATGAGGGGAAGCACATTTTTCCAGGTTAACAAACTCAAGTTCAGAAAGGTAAAATGCCCCAGCTCACTCTTTTGGGGATGACGTTTTAACACACTTGTCTTGTCAAGTAGATTAAGCTCAAAAGACTCGGATCCATTATACACAATCTTGCTCTTTGCATTGGAAAATTGGAAAGCCAGCCCCAGCGGATTGTCCTTTGTCCTAAAATCCAAATAGGTATTCCCTTCCAGCGTGTTGTTGTAATTTTCCGAGGCATAATTTATTTCCAGCCTGTAATTGTAGTTTATTGCTTCTTTTTGTTCAAGCGCCCATTTCGATTTTTCTAAAATGTCGATTACGTTCTGTGCATGAAGCGGCAGCGCCCACGCAAAGAGTAGACAGACGAATGTAGGTAAGGAATATATCGCTTTCATGGAATGCTATAGCTTTAATTTACTTACTAAAGCTACGAACAATTCGTAACAAATTCTGTTAATTTTCCCTAAATATAGATAACATGTTATGCGGGGTAACCATAAGGGCCTTCAATAGAGGCGGATCAGGACATACCTAATCGGAGCTATCTACAGCAACAAGTAAGTCGGCGCCATTCATGGCAACGAGCCAACCTTTGCCATGTACAGCAATAAGCCAATTTTTGCCGTTTACAACAATAAGCCAAAATGTTCTTTGAGCGCCGTACGTGCGGCATGATAACCACACATGCCATGTACCCCACCACCAGGAGGGGTCGACGATGAACAGAGATAAATCGAGTCGACCGAGGTACGGTATGGGTTTAGGGCCAATATAGGTCTACTGTACAGCTGTGAAATATCCATAATCCCACCATTGATATCACCACCGATGTAATTGGGATTGTACGACTCGAGTGCTGCAGGAGAAAAGGTATGCTTGGCCAGAATAGTATCTTTAAAGCCCGGTGCAAAGCGCTCGATCTGATTTTCAATCGCTTCGGTATAATCGACCCTACTTCCATTGGGGACATGACAGTATGCCCATCCCGTATGTTTTCCATCGGGAGCACGGCTGGAATCAAATGCACTCTGCTGTGCAAACAACACAAAAGGCTTGACCACTTGCTTTCCAAGATGGCTTAGTCGCTCGTTCTCGGCAATTTCTGCATAGGTATTGCCCAAGTGCACGGTAGCAGCCTGCTGACAGCGCCGGTCTTTAAAGGGCGTCTTTTCTGACAATGCCCAGTCAACTTTAAATACCCCCATTCCCTGCCGAAAGCCTTCAAGGCGCCTGCGGTAAGCGCTACCCAGTTCTATTCCTTTAAAGGCTAGCAACTGCCGCGGCGTGATATCGCAGAGCAGGACTTTATGGGAGGGCAGATCGCGAACGTCCTCTACCCAAAAGCCCGTTTGGATCTCCCCGCCCAAGGATTTATAGTAGCTTAATAAGGCATCGGCAATGGATTGCGAGCCTCCTATGGGGATCTGCCAGCCATATGAGTTACCTACTGCCGCGAACACAATAGCAATGGCGGAAGTTGTCCAGTTGCTTAGCGGCTGAATTCCATGGGCCGCCATTCCCGCCCATAGAGCCTTAGCCTGTGCACTTGCAAAACGCTTTGCCGTCCAACTTGCCGGCTGAAGCGCATCCAGACCAAAGGAAGCCAACCGTAACGGATGCTTCGGCAAGGATAGTGGCCCCATAATATCGGCAGCAAGGTCTTCCCAATGTGTCGCGACCTTTTCCACCAGCTTGCGATAGCTTTCGCCATCTGGCCCCAAGCCTTTTATGGTTTCGGCAAGACTATGGTAAAGAATTCCCGTTTCCCCCATTTTCCAGTGGGTGTGCCGCCGCATACGTCGGCTTCACAAACGATAGCCCATATGCTTCCAAAGGCAAAGCCCTGAAAAATGGCGAAGCCATGGCCATGGGATGGATTGCCGAACAAACATCATGTCGGAAGCCCGGAAGAGTAAGTTCCTTGGTCCGCATTCCCCCACCGACCGTATCAGCACCTTCAATCAGCAAGGTGCTGAGCCCCTGCTGCTGAAAGGTAATGGCTGCCGCCAGTCCGTTCGGTCCCGAGCCAATAATAATTGCGTCAAATCTTCGCATGTGTTATCGTGTTACAGTCTATTAGTCGCAGCCCGTATTGGGTTGATCCTTTTTTGAACCTTTTGATGATGTGGAATCCGACTGTGATTTGCCGTTTTCCTTTTTCTTGCCCGCAGATCCGCAGGAGACTGTAAATGTCGTTAAAACAAATGCTAAAAGTCCAAGATTGATTATTTTTTTCATATGTTATCCATTTAATTTACGATGCTGTTGAAATACGCTGGTCTTAAATCGTATGTTCATCCAAAAAATATTCCCGATACCGTTGCTTTAACTCCTGTCGCTGTGTGCTATCGAGCTTGATCTTCGGATCGGTCTGCGATACGACCGTGGAAACAACCTTATGCACACCTTTGCCTTTTTCAATAAATAATACCGTTGGTGAAGAAATCCGTTTGATGGAATCAACGCCCACAGCTGTATAAGGATTGAGGATATCATGAAATTTGGCCAAGATAGCTTCATAACCCGGGCTACCAGCCTTGGTTGTGATCACCTTACCTTCTTTATCCTTCTCTTTGAGATCCCGGATATCGTGGATATTGAGGTAATAGATGACCGCCTTTTCCTCCTGGGCAAATTCCAGCAATGGCGTTATGGCATTGCGAAACCATGGACAACTGGGCCATCCAAACAGCACAATGCCGTTTTCCAGCTCCAGCACATCCTGTTCGGTCGCATAAACGATCCGCGGATTGTCGGGAATCTGTACCGGCACTTTATTCGTTTTATTCAGGCTTTCGAGCTCCTTCTTAAAGCGCACTCCTTCTTCCTTTTTAAACGAAACCTGACTATTCTTTACGGCTTCCTGGGTGTCCTGTCTGGATTGGCAGTTCGTCATATTGAGCAATACCGCTACCGCTAACAACATACTAACCAATAGTTTTAAATCTTTCATATCATGTATGCATTTAAGTGTAACCCCTCGTGTTAATTCACCGATTGCTTGTAGGTTTTAATATGTTCTCCGATATCCCATACCTGCGCTTTTGGCACCGATTCATTGATCAGGCTACTTGCAATGGCCGAACGATAACCCGAAGCGCAGTGCACGACAATAGGTTTATCGACCGGTAGTTCAGCAATATGCTGCTTCAGTTCCGCCAGCGGAATGTTATGCGCCCCCTTGAATACTGGCCCGGCCTTAGCCTCCTCGGCCGTGCGTACGTCGACTATAAAATAGTGATCTTGCGCCCGGTCGAAAGCAGTCTGGTCAAAAGCTGTCGAAGGCTGCCCTGCGAAATCCCCATACAGCACGATCCCTTTTACAAACTGCTCATAGCCAATTTTGGCCAGTTTTTCAAGCTGCAGCTGCCCCTGCTCTTTGGTATCCACAACGAGATAAAAACCGTCTTTCGGTTCAATAAAAGTCCCGACCCAAGATTCCGACTTGCTCCGTTCGGGGATATTGATGGCGTCTGGAAAATGCGACGCTCTAAATTTTGAAGCAGCGCGTGTGTCAAGGACAGTGCTCGATTCATAAGGCACCGCAGCTGCTGAAACCGATGAAATATCCGACAAAGAAGCCAATAATGGCTTTGCGCCCCGACGGTTCAACTCCACATTATAAGGAAAATAGATCGGTATCGGCGAACGGTCTGCTAAGATCTGCTTGACAAACGCTTCTTCGGATTGTTGCTGAAAGGCAAAATTATGGGCCTTTTCCGCAGCGATGGTACTTTGCTTCGCGCCTTTTATGGCATTGCCACAGAGCGATCCGGCACCATGGGCCGGATACAGAAGAAGCTGATCGCCTAAGTTGACATAGACATCATGAACGGTATGATAGAGCTGCCGAGCCAATTTTTCGCGTAGTGTCGCCTGCTCACCCGAATACTCGCGCAAATCGGGCCTTCCAACCCCGCCAATCAGCACCGCATCCCCCGAAAAGATGGCCACATCACGACCGCTTTCTTTTAGCAAGACGGAGATGCTGTCGGGCGAATGCCCCGCTGTATTGATGGCATGCAACACGATATGGTCCGAAATCTTCAACCTATCGCCATTGTCAAACGTATGATGCGGATACGTTGCACGGACAAGCTTGCTCACATAAATCGGAATTTTCTGCTCTTGATGGATCTCCAGATGTGAACTCACAAAATCAGCATGCGGATGGGTCTCCACAACGGCGATAATTTTGGCCCCCTGTTCCTTTGCATAAGCGTAATAAGGCCGCGGATCACGGGCAGGGTCCACAAGTACAATTTTCTTATCGGCCAAAATCGCATAGGAAAACTGTGCGAGGCCCTCATCTTCGAACTGTTTGATACTGTAGCCCGCCCCGGTGTGATCGGTATTTCCAAAACAGGATATGCCCTGGCCTGCCGAAGCAAGCGTGAAAAAGACAGCTGAACGGTGGATAAATGATCTTCTATTCATAACATGCTATTTTTTAAGGTGATTAATAGGTAAAGAGGGTGTTTTTCATATACCATTCTTTACCGGTGAGATAGGATTCTTTAACCCGGTCGAGCGTAATTTCAAGGTTATTACCGCTGGCATCCAGCCCCTTGAGTCTAATCTGCTCTGGCGTTGGTCGTTCGTAAGCCCATTTCAGGATACCTAAGCTATCGCCCTGTGCTTTTCCGTAAAGGGCCTTCAGCCCTACATCCAGTTTTTCATCGAGTTTTTTTCGTTGCTCCTTACTAAATTTCTGATTTTTGTCGATCAGGTACAGCGCATGTTCTGCCGAGTCTATTTCATAATACAGGTAATTCTTTCCTCCGGCCCGGCCCGTAAATTCATACGTTTTGAGCACATCATTCAAGGCTGGCGTACCATTACCAAGATCAATGGAATTGGCTTTGTTGACCTTGTAGACCAAGGTCGAATAGCGTTCAAAAAAGGCTTCATGCCAACGTACCGAATCTGCCGGTGAATAAGGCTGCGGCTTTCCATTGAGCAGAAAACCCGAAACTTCATAATGTCCTGCTGCTTTTGCCAGCCCTGGAAGCACCGGCTCCTTTAAACGCCCTTCATCATAGAATCGCTCATAGCGATAAAAGCCGTAAACGAATATAAACAGCACCACAATGACTGACTTAAGACCGAAATACAGGGGTTTATTCCACTGCTTGAGAAATTTGGGCACATAGTAATAGGTGCTCACCGGTTCGCGCAGGATAAAAAGCTTCCAGATCGCTGGCAGGTACTGCAGCAATAGAAAAAGGGAAAGCAAAACAAAATACGAACTGTAAACATGTACCGCGCCATCATAGGCGATATTGGCATGAGCAATGTTAAAGAGCACGCCCGCATTGATAATGGCCCCTATCACAACAGTAGGCCGGAAGAAGAGTAAACTTCCCGCTGCGATCTCCAAAAAGCCTAAGAAGATCTCATACTTATAGGATACACCGACGATTTGCCAGTACAACTTAAAGGGAGCATATTCGCCGATGTCGGTATTCAGATTGGCAAGTGATGGAAAAGGCATCTGCATCGGAAAGAACTTGATAAATCCGAAGGCAATAAGTCCCAAAGCAATGCGGTAACGCACCAATACGCGCAACCAATAATAAAGCGCATCGTAGCGCTGCACCTTGCTATTCCGGGCCAATATCGTCCAGATGGAAGCACCCAGCACGGCTATCAGGCCATTGAGCCACCAGGACGTATACGATGCGAACCCCCATTTGCCACTTTCGCTGTCTATTTCGATCCAACCTGTGCGCGAGCCACCGGCGATCGTTGCCATCCAATCGTATAGCGAATCGGGTTTAAATACTTTTTCGTACCAGTCCCCATCCAGGGGTACCACCATCAGGATAAAGAAAATAAACGTAAATCTAAATCCCACTTTCTCCCAGTACTTCCAGCCCTGCTCCTGCTGGATGGTTGGAGTGCTTTCCAAATATTGAATCGTTGCCATAAGCTTAGTCTAAATTTGAATCGTTAATAAATACGGATCGGCTTTCTACGCCCCTCCTGCAACAGGTATTTCTTGTTTATTTTCTCCAGGCGCACATGCAGGGAATCGCCGAGTTGGTTGACACCATCAAGCACAAGCGTGCGCTTATCCGGGCGATTGACCACAAAGGCAAAGGTGTGGCCTTTACTGACCTTTCCCGTCAGTTTGATCGCTGTCTCCGCCTTGTTTGCTCCTTTTTTGATCGCATAAGCAAAGAATTCGCGGCCACCATTGCCCAGATATTCATAGTTACGCTCCCGGTTGAAGGCGATATGTGGTTTGAGGCTATCAACCCGTACGGAACGGTTTCCGCGTATGCTGAGCGTATTCCATTTTTCAAAAACCACGTCCTTCCACCGTAATGTATCGCTCAGCGAATACGGGATGGTATCGCCCTTCCACACGAAATCTTTCACATTGTACACCCCTGCTGCTCCTTCCAACCCTTTTTCATCGGGGAAGGGATAATCCGAATTCTTCCAGCTCAGGTAAGCCTGCACGCTAAATACAGCGATCAGCAGCAGGAATAAGACCTTCAGATAAGGGCGAATGCGCGCAATGCGGCGTCCATACTCAGGCCAAAACCCATCGGGGACAGTTGCTCCCTTTTTAATCAGGAGCTGATAAAAACGGGGCCAGTCGTACGAAAAGATCACGACCGCAAGCAGTAGTAAAAATGAACTATACACCTGTTCACCGATTTCGTACACATAGTTGACGATAACAACATTGAGCAATACAGCGATAAGCAGCCCCGACCCGATGATTGCTGTGCGCCGGTTCAATAAAAAGAGTCCACTCACAATTTCTAGCGCACCAATTACCGGTAGATAACCCGCGGTTGCAATGCCGTTGGTCAGGTAATAGAGCTTCCAGAGCAGAAAATCACCATATTCGGTATGCAGCTCGCTAATGGTTGGTTCGGGAAGTTGTATAGGGATGATTTTGACGAGACCGATAAAGATCATTGCTAAGGCTAAACGATAGCGTAGCAGCACGCGCAGCCAATAAAATACGCTATCATCATTGACCTGAAAAGATTGCCTGATTTTACGGCCAAAGGCCCAAAATTGCAACAACGCGAGCAGCAGCGCAATAGCCCAGTTGTAATATCCGCGCACGTCCGTACCGACGTAAGGGCTCTCGGCAATAAAAGAAGTGCGGTAAGTCGCCAACGCAAACCAGTTCTCCAAGGAAAACAGATCCCCAAATGAACGGTCCCTAAAAAGATTAGGGTCGTAAGGGATACTGAGTATCAAAAAGAAAATCAGGCCAATGTATACAATCGCTGAGCGATGGCGCTTAAAAAAATGAGAGTCTGTTAATATGGTCATTTCAATACGATTAAATGAAAAAAAACACCTGATTCATGCGGATCAATCCAAACCAGGATTTTGCTGTAGATCCGGATCTATCGAAACCTGAGCGTACGGTATCGGCAGCAAAAGCCTATTCACGGAAGAAATATTAAGCACCTGCTGTGCACGTCCCGTCCGCAAAAGATCGTACCAGCGATGGTTCTCCAGGGCAAATTCCACGCGGTTCTCATCTTCCACAGCCTGCAGCAGTGCCGCAGCTCCGAGTCCTTGCAAGGGCTTAATATTTGCGCGCGAGCGTATGGCATTTAAGTCGGCCAATGCCGCAGTCAGATCGCCCGGGCCATTCCGCTGAGCCAATGCCTCGGCGCGGATCAGATAGAGCTCGGCCGTACGGATCAAAAAAGCGGGGTCAGTACGGTCTGTTCGGGAATAGAGATTGCCGATCAGGATATTTGGATCTGTGGATGAAGTGGTTTTGGACACGAGCGCAGCACGATCCCCTCCGATCGTAGGATCCACTAGTAGGTCGTAGATGCCCTGCGAAGGTCTGATCCAGGCAGTTCCGCCATTATTGCCCGACAACCATTGACTGGTCTGACCACTGGTATTGTTGATATCATAGACCAGTTCGAAGACAGACTCTTTGGTGTTGGAGGTATTGTTGGCATAAAACGAGCGGTATGGATTGACCAAGCTATAATTGGCGTTGTCGTCAATAATATAGGATGCATATTTTATGGCTTCGCTCCAGTTTTTCTGGTAGAGGTAGAATCTTGCCAGCAGCGCGCGGGCCGTTTTCTTGGTAGCGCGGATGCGATTGGTGTCATTGGGCAAGAGCTGTTCTGCTTTTTGCAGGTCCTGCAACACCTGCGCATAGGTGTCGGCCAGGGAGCTTCTTTTGACCTGCGGCAGACTGCTGGCCGAAGTTGTCGGCTGCAACACGATCTGTACACCACCCCAAGTTCTGGCCAGATCAAAATACGCCAGTGCGCGCACAAAATAGGCTTCCCCCACAAGCTGGTTGCGGTAGGCTTCGGTGAAAGTCGTCGTCAGCGCGAGGTTGGGTACTTTGCTGATCACATGGTTGGTCCTGTTGATGGTGGCATAGATCTGGTTCCAAGCCGTAGCCAACACAGCGAGGTCGGATTTGACCGTATGATTGGTCAGCGTCTGATGAACAGTCTGACTGCCACGATACACGATGTTGTCTGCCGAAAAGAATCCCAGTAACTGAAAGCTATAGCCATAATAATCGTTGGACCGAAGTGCAGAGTAAATGCCGCGTACTGCTGTTGCGGCAGAACTCGCATCGACGATAGTCACTTCATCAGATACTGAACTCCTGGGCTCCACATCCAAAAAAGAACTGCAGCCACTGAGCTGAAGGACAAGAAGCGGATAAAGGAAATATATAATTTTTTTCATGAGCTTTACGGATTAAGGTTAACGTTTAAAGGGTTACATTGAGCCCAAGCTGAAACGTACGGGGCTGCGGTGGAGTTCCAAATGTGCCTATCCCCTGCGCATTTGGGTTGCTGGTGACATTCGATTCGGGATCGCCTGTATATTTGCTCCAGATAAAGAGGTTTGATCCTACAAAATAGATCCGCGCTGCAGACAGCTTCGCCCGCTCTACCAGCTCTTTCGGCAGTTTATATCCAAAAGAAAGCTGTCTCAGCTTCAAAAACGAGGCATCTTCGAGATAACGGCTATTGGCATCGATAGTATAGTTGAGCCCTTCCGATGTCAGTCGGGGCACATCGGTGATGTCCCCGGGCTGCTGCCACCTGTTCAGCACATTTTGAGACACGCCACCACTGCTGGGATTACGCTCCCTGAAATAGCGGTTGAGGTTCACCGCGTAGTTGCCATATTGGAAACTAAAGTCTACGCCCAGATCGAAGTTTTTATAGGTAAAGGTATTACCTATACCTCCGTAAAACTTGGGATAGGCATTGCGAAACACCTTCCGCGCCGAAGTCGGCAAAGAACCATCGCTCAGCTGTCCGTCAAATACCACCTTTCCGGTCTGCGGATCGACATACAACTGTTCATACAGCCAGAATGAGTTGAGCGAATAACCTTCTTTCATAATCACCCAATCGCGGGTATACTGGGTGATTTGCGTGGGCAGTTTCTCAATTTTATTTTTATTGCCCGAGATGTTGAAGCTTGTATTCCAGGCAAAGTCTTTTGTTTTCACGTTGAGCGAGTTGATCAACACTTCATAGCCTTTGTTGCTGATTTCACCCACATTGGCCCAATACTTTGAAAAACCGGAACTGCCGACAATAGGTCGTTCGAGCAGCAGATCGGAGGTATATTTATGGTAAAGGTCTACGGTAATGGACAGGCGATTTTTAAAGAGCGCCACATCCAGTCCAAGATCGGCCTGTGCTGTTTTCTCCCAGCGCAGATTTTCGTTACCCAACTGGAAAGGACCTGTACTTGGCAACACCTTGCCGTAGCTGTCCGCATATTTTTCATTGCCCGACCAAAGACCTCTGGCGGCGAAATTGCTGATTCCGGCCTGATTGCCCGTCAATCCATAGGAAGCCCTTATTTTCAGGTCGTTTAACCAGGTTTGATCTGCCAGAAAGGCTTCTTGACTAATCCGCCAGCCCGCCGAAAAAGCGGGAAAATACCCCCATCGGTTGTTGGCACCAAACTTGGACGAGCCATCTGCCCGCAGGGTTGCCTCTGCAAAATAACGGTCGGCATAGCTATAGCCTACCCTTCCAAAATAGGAAGCAATGGTATATTTAGTCCAGTTGTCGGCGGCAATGATATTGGCTGCCGAGGAAATCTGTTTAAAGGAATCATTGGCAAAACCATTCCCCTCCAAATACTTGTAATCAAGTACATTGCTCTGCAAGGTATTTCCCAAAATAGCATTGAGGCTATGCTTGCCGAACGTATGCTGGTAGGTCAGGGTTTGCTCATTGATCCAGGTTGCATTTCGCGATATTCCCGACGTCGCCTGATTGTTATTTGCGATACCGATACTGGTTTTGCTGTTCCAGTATTGTGATTCGTCGTAGAGGTTATAGTCGGCACTAAAGCTGGATTTGAATTTCAGTCCCTTCAGCAGATCGATTTCCGCAAAGGCACTTCCTATATAGCGTAGGCTTGTGGTATTGACATCGTAGTTGTCTACCAGGGTATAGGTGTTATCGGTACCATTGATTGATCCATCGGTATTGAATATCGGCACATTCGTTGCCGAAGAAACGGCCGAATTAAACAGGCTTACCTGTGGGCCATCGCCTGTACGTGCCTGATTGCGGTAGGTTCTGGAAAAATTATTGGTCACGCCGATCTTCACACGACTGCTGAGCTGATGGTCAAAATTAAACTTGAGATTAGTACGTGAGAAGTCGATCACCTTGATAAAAGCTTCCTGGCCCGTGTAGCCCGCACCAATATAAAAACGCGATTTGTCTCCGCCCCCTTGGATGCCGATGTTATAATCCTGCAGCTTCCCGTGGCGCAAGAGGAAACCAAGGCGATCGTAAGTAGGCTGATCTTCGGGATTTCCTTTCCCGCCTTCCGAAACAGGACGGTGAGGCCTGTTGGCGAAAGTCTGTTTCAATGCCGGATTGTCCAGTCCGGAGTTTATCCACCACTCGTTGGCGAGGGTTGCCGTTTCGGGACCTGTAGCCAGTTTGGGCAACAGGGATTTATTGGCTTCAGCCCAGCCCCCCTGCAGGTTGAGATCAATTTTGGTCCGGCCACCGTAGCTTCCCTTTTTGGTGGTAATGATAATCACACCATTGGCCCCCGGGAACCATAGATTGCGGTAGCAGATGCATCTTTCAGCACTTCAATCGACTCGATATCTGCCGGGTTGATATCTGTGAGCGGCGAACTGGTCCGTCCACCGAGCCCGATATTCTGAAGCGAGGTATTGTTTAAGATTACCCCATCGATAATATATAAGGGATCGCTACTGGAGTTGATGGATGTTGTTCCGCGAACCCGCAGAAAGATACTTTCGCCAGGGACACCCGAGTTGGTGGAAACCTGCACTCCCGAGAGTTTACCCTGCAACTGGGCATCAAAACTGGCTACCGGAATTTTGTTGACTTCGGCAGCGTCGATCTTGGCAACTGCGCCCGTTAGGCTTCTTCGTTTTTGTATACCGTAGCCCACAACAACCACTTCATCCAGGTCGGAAACGCTCGGTTGAAGCAAGATCTGAATCTGCGCCTCCCGTGCGGTAATCTTTCGACCTTTATATCCCAAAAATGAAGTGGAGAATGTCAACGGAAGCCGTTGCCCCGTGACAAACTGAAATCTCCCCGACGCGTCGGTCTTTACTTGGTGCGTCACGCCTTCGAGCTTTATGGTAACGCCTTCAATAGGCCGATTGGTAATCGAATCCAATACAACACCTTTTAAGGTAGCGTTAATAAGGGGCTCAGCTTGCTGCGAAAATGCAGGCAATAGCAAACCATGTGACAAAAAAATTGTCACGGCGTACTTCCATACGCTATTTTTCATAGGTAAAATTTTAACAGTGAATATTTACAAGTGCCAACGCCAATTGATTACTTGTCAGAAAAGCTGCTTTTTATGGAAAGAAGTACTTCCCTTTAACCGCAGCTACACATTCGCTTATTGAAATCAGAACAAAAGGATGTACCATTGCGCAGACCTGCGCTCGGTTGGAAAGGATTTAGATAAAATTTGCCGTTCATAAATAATGAATTAAGTAAAACATTGTGATCATTACGTGCGGAAGATACGGCTTGTACGCAAGACAGGCTTATCTCCTAGGTTGATAAAACAAATATAGTAAACATAAAATAAATTCTATAATATTAGTAGACTTTATTTTCAATAATCTTTTTCCTGACCAAAAATAGAGTCAATCAATGTAGAAGAGCGGGCGGGAATATGTACATTTGAATACAGACAATTACCAGTCAGATCATGCACGCTACGCAGGGCAGCAATAGGAGTCGTTTTTTCTCATAATACAAGTGCCAAAAAGCCATTGGATAGCGCCAAAAAGAGACATAATGGACTAGGATGACCAAGCCGATACTTTTCAAACTCCGTTTTTTTTATTAAATTTAATCGCATAGGGGCAACAGAGCCTCCTGTCAACATTTGGGCCCGTCTCAGCAGCGCCTATGTTGGCTGCTCAACCTTTAAAACAAAACAGAAGATGGCAAAATTAATCAAAGTTGGAGTTTCACTATTGATTCTACTCGTTTTGGTACGATGTTCAGGGCTTCAAAATGAGCCATCTGAAAATTTCGATTGGCTCGTGGGAAAATGGCAGCGTACCAACGAAACCAAGGATAAAAGGACCTTTGAATATTGGAAGAAAATCAAAGACGCTGAATATGTCGGTTTTGCTTTTACCCTACATAACCTGGATACCATACATCAGGAAAAAATGCAGTTATCAAAATCCGACGGTAGCTGGAATTTAAAGGTTAAAACACCCGATGAAAAAGATTTTATCACTTTTGAGATGACCATGATGAAGAACGGTCTGTTTGAATGTACGAATGACTCGCTCCCCTTTCCTAAAAAAATTACCTACTGGCGGGACGGTGAAAAGCTGAAAGCAAATGTGGCGGGCGACAGCCTCCAAATTCCCTTCACCTTTGCTAAGATTTCAAAATAAACATATTCCTGTCAAAAACACCTTTATACTTTGTCGATCTATTTAAGACCAAATTCCAAAATAAAATGCGTCATAGTAGGAAAAACAGATCTCGTCAATATTGCCATGAATAAAGGCTACATTGTGCACCTGATGTTTCTCGGCCAATCCATTGGAAAGCTCCACCAGCGATTCGCGCTGTTCCACACCATAAAACATTCCCTGGGTGCAAGAAGCGCCAACAAGGCAAAATTTCCCTGCTCCGGCACCAATATCCAGGACTTTGTCCATGGGAGATTCAACCAGGTACTCGGCAGCCATTTTTGCGACATGAACAGGTGTCCAGTGGCGTTCAGCCAATTGTTTTATTTTGGAAGGGTATATATCATCAAATACACTGTCATCGACATCCATATTCGACCGAAGAGCTTTAAAAATCATTCGTGTTTACCTATTTAACCTTTCGTACTACATGTACAAACCGTTGAAAATAAAACCCCTAGATTATTGTCGGTCAACAACAAACTTTCTAATACTCATCATATACCCCAAATGCAGCCCTTCATGAAAATTATTCCATTCGAAGGCATCCGCTATTGAAGTGAGATGAAAGCCCGTTCCGGTTGTACGTTCCTGATAGTGGACAAACTTTTTGTTATTAAAATCACCGATGGTCGGCTCAATCTGCTCGAGGAGTAATCTTTTAAGCAGATCGGCTTCCTGTTGCGATACAGCCGCTGAAGGCCGTGTTCCGGACTGATAATTCACAAACACTTCCCCGGGGATATGTCCCGCTACCCCAGATCCGATATAAATTAATTTATGCTGTGTGGCAATGATGTGCCCGATATTCCAGATCAGGTTGTTGCTAAAGCCTTCGGGAATGCGGTTAAGCTGTTCCAAAGAATAATTGTCGAAGAACTTAAGGTAAGCCATGCGGCTTTTTTGCCAGGCGCGAAAGAGTGAATCCATAAGATTTAAATAGGGTTAAAAAACGCGATCCTGATCGCTTTCCGAATGCACTTGGCAATAGTTATTGCCTGTAGTTTTCCATTTTAGTCCCCAGTGATGCAGATTCAGGATAATCTTCAACAGTTCCTTACCCTTTTCTGTTGGGCTATAGCGTATCTGAGGCGGTACGGTGTTTTCAATTTCTTCGGTAACGACAAGCGATTCTTCTTTCAGCTCCTTTAAACGTTTGCTCAGTACCTGATCTGAAAGTGTCGGAAACATTTTTTTTAAGGTGCTGAATTGCGATACATCCGCTGCAATACAGTATAGAATCTGCATTTTCCAACGCAACGCTATTTGCGCCAGTACTTCGTTCACATCACATGCCTGTGCCAAAGTCTGTAGATTCTCCGTGTTGGTGGATTGTTTTTTTCGGGGTGTTGCCATTTTAAATATCGAGTTATAGCCACTCACTTCAGGATGAGTTATTGTGCGGACAAAAGCTTGCCTATACCTTTGTCAGGTATTAAAAACAGTATAAAATTATAAAAAAATGAAACAACTGCGAACTTTATTTCTGCTTGTCCTGCTAAGCTGCGGTATGTTAAGTGGATACGCTCAACACCAAGATCATCGGCCTACCTATGTGCTGGTTCACGGGGCCTGGCATGGCGGCTGGTGCTGGCAGGCCGTCGCACAACAGCTCACAGATGCTCACTACAGGGTCTACGCCCCTACGCTGACGGGGCTTGGTGAACGTAAACACCTGATCGAGCCTTCGGTCGACATCGACACCCATATCCAGGACATTGTCAACCTGATCGAGATGGAAGATCTGCATGATGTGTATCTCGTTGGGCACAGCTATGCCGGTGCTGTGATTGCCGGAGTTGCCGATCGCATTCCCTCACGATTACACAAGTTGATTTTTCTCGACGCCATGATTATTGAAGACGGCCAGAGCCCCATTTCATTGCAACCCAAGGCAGTGCAAGAAATTCAGCTCAAAAACATTCAGCGGAAAGAGAATTTTGCGCCTTTTGACGTTGCACTATTTGGTGTTACAGCCCCCGGCATGGTTTCTTGGGTCAAGGAAAGGCTCAGAGCACAACCCTTTGGCACATTTGCACAGCGGCTGCACTTAAAAAACAAGTATGGCAATGGATTACCCTTGGTCTATATCGCATGCACCGACCCCCAGCTGCCCATTATGAAGGAGATGAGCGAAAAGGTACGCGCCGACCACAAGCTCAACTGGCACTATCGGGAGATCGCGACGGGCCACGATGCCATGCTCACAGCACCTACAAAATTGGCTGATATGCTGGTGACACTGGTGGACTAACGTTCGAATGCTCTGTTGGAAGACCTTATTGCGCTAGACCAAAAAGCTGATTTGATTTTTATTGAACTTTTTGAAAGGAGCTTTGTTCAATTGGAAAGGAATTTTTTTCAATTGGTAAAGAAGAAAGTATGAAAGCACAAATCGGACTCGTTATCACGGCAGTCGCTGGAGCAGCACTACTGGTATACAAACGCTGGAAACAGCGTTCGGTACAAGAATCAACCGAAACAACAGATCGCAAGCAAACGGGTAATCTATCAAACCCACCTTCGTGGTACCGCCCGCTTAAAATGCCCGACATCGACAGCAGCGATATTGTGTCATTGCAATATGCTCCCGCAACGGTATCGCCCGACAGAAATGATGCGGCGCAAGGGATCAACAAAAACATTTCGTATTACCACAAAGGTAATAGATACCAATAAGGTAGTTGTATAACTACCTTATTGCTATCCTATTATCGTATAGCTATCTATCCAGTTCTTTCAGGTATTCGATCATAGCATCGAGGCTCTGCAGCAACTTTTCACCTTCAAAGCCCACCTTTCGGAAACGGATGTTCCCTTTTTTATCCAAGATCAACGTTCTCGGAATGGAGGTTATTTCCAGTTTACTGCTCAGCTTTTTATCTTGGTTGTAATAAAATGGAAAGTCAAATTCGGGTTTGGCCTGCGCCCATTTGTAGGCGTCGTCCCAGCTATTTCCACTGCCCGAATTGAGCACAACGAATTTCACCTGCGGGTCATCCGCATATTTTTTGTACACCTGATGTAGATAAGGAAAAGAGGCTATGCAGGGTTTGCACCAGGTTGCCCAAAAATCAATGACAACGATCTTGCCCGCAAGTTCCGCCTTAAGCAAGGGCTTTTTGTCCATATCAACGATGCTGAGGTCTTTTGAAAGAGGTGTACTGCCGATGATCTTCTGAAACTCCGCTGTTATATGCGAAATAAATAGCACCCACCTGACGAAGCAATTAATTTCCCATAAGCCAGACCTCTTGCTGCTGGACCTCTGAATGCCAATAATTTCTGGTGACCAGTTGATTAAAATTATCCGCAGCACACCCAAAATTAAAGAAACTCCTATCATTGTGCTATCAGCAAGCGTCGATGGACCTGAAATCGCAGGAAATTTAGGCGCAAATGGCTTTATCGCCAAACCTTTTGATTTAACAGATATCACAGATAAACTTAATAGCATACTGAACAACTAGCCGGCAAGTACATGCTGACGAAGTACACATAAAAGCACTTTTTCTTTAAAAAGTGCTTTTATGCAGCTGATGGGATCATCCTAAGACAAACGCTTACGCTTAGCCTAATTTATCAACGAGAAGTAAAAGATCGTCCAGTTCAAATGGTTTGGCCAAAAAGGCGTCAGCTCCGCTCTCAGAAGCAATCTGCTTCCCACGCGAGCTTGCAGACATCATGATCACTGGAATATTTCGATTTTTTTCCGAACTTCGGAGTTCACGAAGGATATCGTCACCTGACAGCCATGGCATTTCAATATCCAACAATATAATATCAGGCTCAATTTCTTCGACAGATGCAATAAGTTCTCTGCTTTTTGAAACTAAATAAACTTCTCTGAATTCATTCTTTAAAGCCAGCTCTAAAACGTTAAGGATGAAGGTTTCATCATCACAAACAACAATTTTCTTTTTCATTTTTTGATTGTTTAAAAACACCGCAATGATTGAAAAATATGGTCTTGTGGGGGGATTTAAAATATAGACCTAAGCTGGGCAGATAGTTGGTTACCAAACCGTTTATATAATCTTTCTTTGAGATTTTACAAGATAGACAATTTATTGGATAAAAGTTTACGTTCCTTTGATTAAGATACTAAATGCATACGATCTGCTTCAGGCACATCTTTGAAGACGACTGAAAATGTAGTACCGACATCTAATTCGCTTTCTACATGAATAGTTGCGTTGAGCTTACTCGCAATTTGTTTAACAATGGACAGGCCAACCCCCGAACCCTCAAAGCCTTCTGAATTGGGCATTCGGGCAAAGATTTCAAAAATTTTGTCGCCCTCCTTCAAATCAATTCCGATTCCATTATCCTTGATATCATACCGGACCGTATTTCCCTGCCGCATGCTCTTAACGGACACCTGCGGGTTTTGCCTTTTGCTGCTGTATTTTATGGCATTGCCAACAAGGTTCAGAAACAATTGATAGATCAATGTTCTCTCCCCCAATACAGGCAGTGTTTCGCCCATTATAAATTCTAAATGCGGGACCTGGTATTGCTGTTTGCAATTTTCAACGATATTGACAATCTTGGACTTTGGATTAATTGGTTCGAACACAAAGTCGACATGATTTACCTTTGACATTTGGTAGACTCTATCCATCATATCCCGCATCAGCTGCGTCCCATCTAAGATATTTTTCATTGACTTTGCAAGCAGTTCCTCAGAGATGTCTTTTTTATGGAGCAACATTTGTGCAGTGAGCTGTATCGTCGTCAGCGGATTTTTAAGATCATGGGTCAGTGTGTAGCCAAAAGTATCAAGCGCATTATTAGAGCGCACCAGTTTCTTGTTCAATTCATCAATCTCTCCACCACGTTGTGCTACCGCTTGCTGAATAATTTGTGTAATATCCTCAATAAAAGCGAGTTCAGAAGATTGCCATTTTTCGGCTTTTCCTTTTGTAATTTTTTTCCATGCCTCGAATGACGAACGTGGCGAGGGAAAGGTGATCTTTCTATCTTCGTCAACCTGCATCACCTTTTCTGGCTTCCCTGCCCAGGTCTCTTCTATCAGGCGTTCTTTTCTAAAAACATATACGTACCAGTTATTTGCGGGCAGAATACTGATGCGTAGTACACCGGGAAACATTTCAACATCTTCGGAAGGACCATCCTCCTTAAATCTATCAGTCGCAAAAAACTCTGCAGTGGCTATTTTTTTATCAATTTCTCGGAGCATTTTTTTATCAGGCACCTCACCCACTATCATGATCGCACGATCACGTTTAATGAGTAGACCCTGCCCATTCATTACCTCCATAATACGCAGGGCATACTTTTCCAACACGTCATACAAGTCGCGCTTGACCAACAAATCACTTTTTAGATCATGCTTCAGCTGTGATAGATTTTTCTGAACTTTCACCTGTTTCTTCTGAAAATCTGCCAGATAATTGTTTACAGCGTATTTTGTAAGAAAAGTACATAGATGGCGCTGTGAAAGATCGACATGCATTGGCTCCCGATTCTGACAGGCTACAAGCCCCCAAAGCTCATCGTCCACGATAATGCTAAAACTTGCACTCCCCTTTACGCCGGCATTTTTAAGGTATTGTAAATGCATGGGTGAAAGCGCCCGAAGGCTGCAGCGTGTAAGATCCAGATCATCGGCACTACGCCCCATCAGCGGAATCGCTTCCGCATTGACATCCGCCGTATGGCGGGCATGAAAAATACGGTAAAGCTCGCGCGCCTGTGCAGGAATATCGAATTCCGGATAACGGTAATTCATCAAAGATTCCAGATCAGCGCTCCTGCTCTCTGCAATAACTTGTCCACTATTATCTTCCAAAAAGCGATATACCATCACCCGATCATAGTGAATAATGTCCTTAATCAATTCAGTCAATGCCTGCCAGCAAGAGTTGCCCCCGCTACGGTCATCTAAATGCTTGGCATAATAATATAATTTGGTGGTTTTGACAGCAAGTGGATTGCAGGTCTCTATTTCAAGATAAATTTTGCCATCATACCTATAGAGACTTAAAAAATAATCGTTAGCATGGATAGCTACACGATCGGCATACCTGGCAAACATGTTGTCTGAAACAGCATGTTCTATGCTCTCTCCACGAAGTTCAAAAGATGGAACAATCCGATGAAGAACATCGTCTACTGTCATGCCGAGTATTTCGGAGTAATCTTCACCTGCAATAGCTACACAGTTTTCACTTACCGCAATACACTTATCGTCTTCAAAGATAAATAAATACCCAAAAGACTGTATATTTCCACACAGGTGAATTTTTTCCTCATGACAATTGATTTCACGCATAAAGTTACTGATCTATTAAATAAAAATATGGTAAAATCAACAGTACTATCCTCCATCAATGCTATCATATGTTACTAAATTAGTAAAATATTCTGACCTATCGAAATTTGCATCTTTCACTTTAAACCCGAAGAAAAACGAACTAAATATCGACTGCTGGCCCGATTTTCGAGCTCTTTCATAAAATTCCTCCCCCAGTAATGGATAGCTTAACGCGGAATAAAAATGGTATTAAGCAGCTTCGATTTGGTTAGGCACAAGCTATCTCACATATTAAGCAATGCGTCGTAGCCTGCTGATCATCTCAGATTTTTGTTGGCATTGCTGCTAATAAACATTTCATTTTTTTCTTCTGAAATTATTTCTAAAAAGCGCTCATAATGCTTCAAAACATCACTTATCAGCTCATTTTTTGTAAAATACTGAATATCATAACCCTCACGAGCATCTCCAAAATAAGATTTCGGAAAATAAGTTTTCTTATCGGCTATATCAGGGAGATTTTCTTCTTCGACGACATAATCGGACACCACTTTAAAATGATTTTTGACCCCATATATAAAATTGTTGATTAGGTCGTGTCGGATTTCAATAGCTATCCGATTTGGTTTATCCAACTCATGAATCTTTGATTCAATACCATTCTCCTTAAACTCAGCCTGCAAATCTTCGAACGCTGCCTTCACTGTACTCCTCATAAATTCATCGACCGACTCACGGCTTTTAAAAGAAACAATCTGTTGCAGGCGATCTTTCCAAAATTCGCCCGACCAGGGCACAGTACTCACCGAAAAATCACGCTCATAATAACTTCGGTCAATCGTCAATGCTTTTACCAAACTGACGCAAAAAAGCAACATGATAATTGAAAATGGCAATGCTGTTATAAGTGTCATAGTTTGTAATGCCTGCAGTCCACCCGTGTTCAATAACATGAGCGCTAAGATGGCCAACAAAGCGCCCCAAAAAACCATTTGCCATTTTGGGGACTTTGGAGCATTCTTGGTAGCAATACTATTCATAACAAATATGCCCGAATCAGCCGAGGTTACAAAAAAGATAATAATAATAAGGATAACCAGATAACTGACAATTTCCGACAAAGGCAAGTAGTCTAAAAATCGAAACATCAAGGCATCTGGATTATCTGCTAAAGAACTCAAAGCGCCTTTAGCGATATTAATATCAAACCACATGGCACTATTTCCAAAAACAGACATCCAGATAAAATTAAATATGGTCGGAATAATAAGTACCGCAGCAATAAATTCACGAATGGTCCGCCCTTTGGAGATTTTAGCAATAAACAGCCCCACATAGGGAGACCATGATATCCACCAGGCCCAGTATAGAATTGTCCAGTTATAAAACCAGGGTAATGTTGCCTCGTCATAAACATGTGTATCAAAAGTCAAACTAAAGAAATTGTTTACATAATTGCCTATTCCTTCTGTAAAACTGCCAATAAGGTAAACTGTAGGTCCAAGGAAAAGAACAAATAGCAACAGAATAATAACAGTTAGTATATTGATATTACTTAATATCTTTACACCTTTATCGACCCCTGACGTGGCAGATAAAACAGCCAACAGCGTTAACACGCCAACAATCATGATCTGATAGGTAAAATTATTATCGGGTACTAGCCCCAGGGTCTGCAAGCCAGCATTTACTTGAACCACTCCGAACCCCAACGTAGTCGTGATACCGAAAAATGTACTGCAAAGTGCAAATACATCAATCGCATTACCCCATTTTCCATTGATTTTGTTTTTCAATAAAGGATAGAAGCAACTACGAAGTGAAAGCGGAAGCCGATAGCGGTATGCAAAATATGATAATGCCAAACCGACCACACCATAAATTGCCCAAGCATGCATACCCCCAATGAAAAAAAGTATACAGCTGCGCATTTTTGGCTCGGTTAATATAGTGATTACCGGCAAAAGCCTCGGTCGAAAAAATGTTGCATCGGCTCTGCGACACTGAAATACATCAATCCGATTCCCATACCTGCAGCAAATAACATAGAAATCCAAGAAAAGAAGGTATATTCTGGCCTTACTGTCGTTACTTCCGAGCTTGATATTACCAAACTTGCTAAACATGAGGTAAACCAGGAAAATGACAAAAAGTGTCACAGCCCAGACATATACCCAATTGAGGTTCACAAAGATAAACTGTTTTATTGTATCTAGAATACTTACTGTCAACGTTGGAAAAAACACCGCTAGCAGGCAAACCCCTATAATGAAGAGCAGGCTTGGAATAATGATTCCTTTATTAAATGTCGATTTTGACAAAATCACTTGAATTAAATTTGGTTTACATTATGGTCTTTCGACCAATCATTACGTTAATCGTATGCATTATTACGCACAAATCATGCATTGCTGCGAATATGGATATCCCTTTGTGGAAATGGTATTTCAATACCAGCTTGATCCAATGCCTCTTTACAATTAATAATCAACTGTTCCTGCATGGTCCAAAAGTTTTCGTTTGACGTGGTGACACGCACCGAAAGATTAATTGCGCTGTCGCCAAGTTCGGTTACCACAACCTGCGGAGCTGGCTCCTTAAAAGCATAATCATTATTTCGAACCACTTCCATCAGAATTTCTTTCGCCTGTTTTAAGTCAGCGTTGTAGGCGACACCAATATCGAACCAAGTGCGGCGTGTGCCCAACTGGGTATAATTTGTAATGCTGCTATTAGACAATACCCCATTTGGAACTACCACTTGCTGATTTTGAGGCGTATTTAATTTGGTATTGAAAATATCAATTTCGGTGACCGTACCCGAAACATTTGAACTGGACGTGATATAATCCCCTACCCGAAAAGGTTTCAATAACAAGATCAGTATTCCACCGGCAAAATTGGATAAAGATCCCTGCAGGGCCAAACCTATGGCTAAACCTGCAGCTCCAATAATGGCAACAAATGCTGAGGTTTGAACGCCCAACTGTGTGACTACAACGATAAATAACAATATATTTAAAATCCAGCTGATCAGATTACTTAAAAAACGCTGCAAGGAGACATCCATCTGCCGGCGTTCGAAAGCCTTATCAATCATGCGCTTGACCAGTCGAATGATCCATGATCCAATTAAATATATCAGTAAAGCTGAAATTACGGCAGTAATAATTCGTGGTGCCCAGGCAATGGCTGAGGAAATAAAATTATTCCAATGTTCCTGGACGTCGTTCAATGCTAAATTGTTCATAGTTATATTTTATTAAAAATGTAAGGCGTAGGGCTTAATATATTTATTTATTGTTATAATCACAAATTAATATACCAATGATTATAATTTCAACAATTAGTTTGCCTAATTGTTTGTTAAAAACCCAAAAACGAAATTTATCTTTTTCAGGTTTGAAAACCTGTAGCTATTATACCACGCTTTTCCAAATAATTTGGTCGTATGCTCTATAAGATAAAGGATGTTTACTATATTCGTTTAAATCTAAGGTGAAAAGTGTATGAATAAAATTTTGAGCTTTTTTGATCTGCATCAAGGTGAAGAAAAAAAGGAGACGGTATTAGAAAACGTCGTTGCAAACATTTCCTTTCGGGGTTCCAATGCTTGGATCTTGGCCTGTGCTATTGTCATAGCTTCTGTGGGCTTAAATGTCAACTCAACAGCAGTAATTATTGGAGCTATGTTGATTTCTCCACTTATGGGCCCTATCGTCGGAGCAGGATTCGCATTAGGAACATTTGATTTTCCTTTGCTTAAAAAATCCATTAAAAATCTACTGATTGCGACAGTCATCAGTCTTGTTGTATCTTTTATCTATTTCCTGCTTAGTCCATTCAAAGAAGCCCAATCCGAATTGCTCGCGCGCACATCTCCAAATATTTATGATGTAATGATTGCCATATTTGGTGGCCTCGTGGGCGTTATAGCCATTACTCGGGTTGACAAAGGCAATCCAATCCCTGGGGTAGCCATTGCAACAGCCCTTATGCCTCCCCTATGTACAGCGGGCTATGGTCTTGCAATTGGCAATTTTGCCTATTTTGCAGGGGCATTGTTTTTGTATATTATCAACTGTGTATTTATCTATATAGCGACTTTTATTATTGTTAAATATTTGCGTTATCCAAAAACTCATTATGTAGATCAGCAACGAGAAAAAAGGATTACGCAAAGCATAACAATTATCACGCTAACGCTCGTCATACCAAGTATATATTTTGCTTACAATCTGCTGCAGGAAAAAAAATACACCAATAAAGTGAAGCAATTTGTACAGCAGGAACTAAGCAACAAAGGGTATACTGTCATTTATGAAAAAATGCAGCTCAACAGTAAACCGAAAAAGCTAGAATTAGCCTTTTTGGCAAAAAAGTTCAGTAGTCAAGAGATAAAATCATTGGAACAAACAATGCATACATTCGGAATTGAAAACACCAAACTTATTATTCACCAAGATAGCCTGGATTTAAAGTCTAGTATTCTTAGCGAAATAGACAAACGTACCGCAGCTGTCAGTGAGAAAGATCTAACGATTCGCGCGTTAAACAACGAACTTACAAAATACCAGGTCGTAAGTCCGGAGCTCGATCGGGATATTAAGGTTCTGTTCCCTGAATTAAATTCATATAGCATGGGAATGCAACAGCATTACGCAAAAACCGATAGCGTGGCAAATCTCATTGCATTTATTTATACTTCCCCCGCCGCGTTAACACAAATCCAACAAGATAAATTGCAAAAATGGCTAAAAAACCACTTTCCAAAAGACAGTGTCGAAATCATTAAAAGATAGCATTAGAGGAACGCTTTGATATGATCGTTGTAGCCATAAATCACCAAAATATCTCCTTCCCGCAATCGCGTATCCGGACGAGGAATACCATGGAGTACTGTGGTTACAACACTTTTTCCAAATGAAGTCTTTTTTTCCGTATTTTTTAATATCGTAAGCACTAATAGTTCATACTTTTCTCGGAAACCGATCTCCTGAATCGTTTGTCCTACATATTTTTTAGGGACGATGGCTTCTACAATCGAATAATTACTATTAAGTTCAAAAGAATCTACAAACCCGGTCATACACAAGCGCTTGGACCACCGTTCTGCAGACTCTTCTTCCGGATGAGCTATCTCTGACACCCCTAGCGCACCTAGTACTTTTTCATGCAGTCTGTTTACGGCCCTACTGATCAGGCGTTTCACGTTAGCCTCTTTACACAAAGCACTGACCATAATATTGGCACCTTCATCCTCACCGATCGCGACGACCACAACATCCGTATTTTTTAACGGTAAAGAGTGAAAAGCCGTTTCGTCGGTTGCGTCCAAACAAATCGTATGTGTAATCTTTTCCTTCAATGCCGTCACTTTAGCGATCTGACGATCAACACCTATTACTTCATTGCCTTGTGCAGTGAGCTTTTCTGCCAGAGAAGCTCCAAAGTTCCCCAATCCTAAAATGATAAATTTCATTCTTGTATGTTCTTTACAAATTATACGTACATCCCTTCCCATAGTTATTAAAACTAATACGGGAACCTTTACCTAATATATTGTCAATTCTTCTTCAGCATATCGATAGTGCGTATAGCGCGCCTTTTTGATAAAAGCGATTAATACCGATAGCATGGTTACTCGTCCAATAAACATCAAAAGAATTAATATGACTTTGCTTCCTTCCGCCAGATCACCTGTAACTCCCAAAGAAAGGCCAACGGTACTGTATGCCGAAAAACATTCAAATGCGATCTCTAACAAAGGCCGATTGCGCTCAAAAAATGAAATTGCGTATACTCCCATCCCTATAATTATAAGCGAGAGAAACATCGTAGCAAAAGCACGCTGAATTGAGATCCCTGCTATTTCGCGTCTAAATATTTCAGTTCGGTCTTTCCCTTTTGCCAAGCTGATCGCATTCAGTATGGCGAGCGCAAATGTACTCGTTTTTATCCCCCCGCCTGTGGAGTTTGGCGATGCTCCTATCCACATTAATAGCATAATAAACAAAATGCTTGAAAAATGCAGCTGTGCAAAATCAATACTGTTGAAGCCTGCCGTTCGCGGTGTTGTCGCCGTTGCGAAAGCTACTACCCATTTTCCTATACCACTATGATCAGCAAAAACATGATTATATTCGGAGATAAAGAGCACCAAAGTCGCAAACGCAGTGATACAAGACGTCGTAATCAGATTGAGCTTGCTGTTAATGGTCATTACCCAAGGACGGTAATAATTTTCCTTCGTTGTCCATTTATGGAACAACCTATTTATCAAGTGTTTGATATATTTAAGTACATTTATAACAATTGGAAATCCTAAACCGCCAAATATATATATACTGGCTACCGCCAGTTGGAACCCATAATTATAATAAACCTGTTGATGCATCAGGCCATTTGACAACGTCGAAAAACCAGCGTTGCAGAACGAAGACACCGAATGAAATACAGCAATAAAAATGCGTTCGGCAGTACCTGCCCCGTTAAAACCATCCATAGTCCAAAAGATGACGGCAGCACCGACAGCTTCTATTCCGAATGTAATTGCGATCGTGCGCTTGAGTAAAGTAAATACTTCACCCAGTCGTTGCGTGTTCGAGAAATCCCGTATGGCAAGCTGATTTTCATAACTGCTTCCCCCTTTTAAAAAATAGGCGAAAAGACCAGCAAAAGATAGTATTCCTATTCCACCAGCTTGAATCAGCAATAAAATTAAAAACTTGGCCCCAGCCAGTGAAATGGGTAGCTGTGTCAACAACAACAAGCCCTGTAACACAAACTGCACTCGTTGCAGTGGAAAAGCGAATCAGTCCAGGAGATTGGTTTATTAAGGGCAATGGGAAGTTTCAACAACATAGTTCCCATAACAATCCAATGCCAAGGAAACTAAAGATGAACAATTGCGCCGGATTATAGAATCGTTTTTTGATCAAAATATTTTAAGGTATACCGGTAAAATTAAAAAAAATAAATTATCCGGCGCAAGCCGGAAACAATATAAAAATTTTCAATAGCAAAAATATTCCTTGTAGATGCGGCAAAGGACACATATAAATTATACGTATTAGATATTTAAAATACATAAACAAAATCTATTCGATATTTTAAAGCAGCCTTGGCTGGTTTTCCCTACTTTTAGCCCAGCCTACGAATTCAATGATACAACATGGACGTAATAATCAATAAAATTTATGATATCATCTGGAGTGATGCACTTGTCTACCTCTGTCTACTGACGGGCATCTACTTTACGGTACGATTTTCGCTGCCCGCAGCTTATGCAGATAAGAGAAATGGTGCGATTGCTATTTAATGGAAGCAGTTCCGACAAAGGCATCTCTTCGTTTCAGGCCTTTTCGCTTGCTATTTCGGGGCGCGTTGGCACAGGCAAATATCGCTGGCGTCGCTACAGCGATTGCTATGGGCGGCCCAGGAGCTATTTTTTGGATGTGGGTAATTGCGTTTTTAGGCAGTGCGTCGGCCATTGTCGAAGCTACCCTTGGTCAGATGTACAAGGAGGTAAACGATGGGAATACCGGGGCGGACCTGCATTCTATATCTAAAAGGATTGCGATCCAAGACTTTTGCTTGGACCTTTGCGATTGTGACGATCATCAGTACGGATTTTTATTGCCGGGGTGCAGAGCAACAGTATAGCGCAGCAGTCGAGTCCGCTTTCCATGTGTCGCGAGTATAACCGGATTGGCTATTGCCGGACTATTGGCGATTATTATCATCGTGGAGTAAAGCGGATCAGCACCGTTGCCGAATACGTTGTACCGTTTATGGCGGGCGCCTATATTCTTATGGCTCTAGTTATTATTGCCCTCAATTTTACGGAGATCCGGCGTTATCGCCCTGATAGTAAAATCTGCCTTGAACATGGAAGCTACTTTGCGCAATTGCCGGCATGGCAATTTCATGGGGTGTTAAACGGGGTATCTATAGCAACGAGGCCGGACAGGGCACAGCACACATGCGGCGGCAGCAGCCGAGTATCCCATCCGATCAAGCAAGGCCTGGTACAGGGGTTTTCTGTTTACGTCGACACCATGTTTGTGTGCACCGCAACAGCTTTGATGATTCTCTTTACAGGGCAATATAATGTTGAAAATCCAGCCGGAGGATTTCTCGTCCAACATCTTCCGGCGACGGAAATGGGACCCGCCTTTACCCAACAGGCCGTTTCACATCATTTCCCCAGCATTGGAAATGCTTTCGTCGCGTTGGCGCTGGCCTTTTTTGCGTTCACGACCATTATGGCTTATTACTATATCGCCGAAACCAACATCAGCTTTGTTAGCCGAAAAAAACAACATAAAACCGTGCTTATCTGGATTCTGCGACTGCTTATATTAGTATCCACCTATGTCGGATGTATCAGTACAGCCAAATCTGCCTGGACACTGGGCGACATTGGTGTCGGGCTTATGGCTTGGCTCAACCTGATTGCAATACTCCTGCTTCACAAAAAAGTTGTCGCTATTTATGCAGACTATCGCGAGCAGCAGAAGTCCAAGAAAGACCCTGTATTCGACAATTCCAAATTTCAGTTTCCGAACATGGACCTATGGTCCAAAAACAACATGCAACACCATGAGCCAATTGATTAATCTTACCGTATTTAAAAATTTTTTCAAGTCAAGTAACGCTGGCGGCATTTTATTATTTATCTGCGTCATTTTATCCCTCATCGTAGCCAATACTGCTGCTGGTCCTGGGCTGCAGTCATTTTTAGATACACCTATTGGTTTCGATACTGACACCGTACATTTAAAATATAGCATACTGCTTTGGATCAATGATGGATTAATGGCTATCTTTTTTCTGCTCGTGGGACTGGAGATCAAGCGCGAGATCGTGGAAGGGGAACTCTCCTCGCCCAAACAGGCATCCCTCCCAATCCTCTGCGCTATTGGCGGAGCCATTGTTCCGGCGCTCATCTTTTTAAGCTTCAATTCAGGGCAGGCGACAGCAGGTGGCTGGGGTATACCCATGGCGACAGATATCGCCTTTGCATTAGCCGTAATCGGTATGCTAGGTAACCGGATTCCAGCAAGTTTAAAGGTATTTTTGGCCGCTTTGGCTATCGTGGACGATCTGATCGCCATTTTGGTGATTGCTTTTTTCTATTCTTCAGGTATTGAAACCACCTACTTACTGTATGCCGGGATCGGTATGGTTATTCTGTTTGTCATGAACCGCATGAATATACAAAACCCCTATCTGTATCTGATACCAGGTGTATTTATCTGGTATTTTATTCATCATTCGGGTATACATGCTACTATTGCTGGTGTGATGGTAGCGATGACCATCCCGACCAATGATACAGACCTTGAGTCGCCCTTAGAACGTCTGGAGCATGCGCTTGTCAAGCCTGTCAATTTTTTGATTATCCCCTTATTTGCATTTGCCAATACCAATATCAGCATTGAAAGTGAAATGCTTACAGGATTGGTCGCGCCGATGGGGCTAGGTATTAGCCTTGGCTTATTACTGGGCAAGCCGTTGGGCATTTTAATCATGACTTTTGTCTGCTCTAAACTTGGGATTAGTAGTCTACCGGAAGGAAGCTCATTCAAACATATCCTGGGTGTGGGTTTATTGGCTGGAATTGGCTTTACCATGTCTATATTTATTTCCATCCTGTCCTTCAGCGATGCGCTGCATATCAATGAAGCGAAGTTATCGATTCTGCTGACCTCCCTGCTGGCGGGAATTTTAGGTTATATGGTATTGTCGGTGTTCGGCAAAAAGAGTAGTGTATAAGCCTGTGTATGTAACAATACGTTAGTATTAATACCTACTATAAGACGATACAAACTATTTGCTTCCAATAATGACTATCTTGGCGCACGCTACTTCAGCTGTCCGTAAGTTAGTGTGCTGAATATTTCAAAAATGGCAAATTTTAAAAAGACCTTCTATAAAAAAATAGACCATATCAACCAATGGCGTATGAGAAAAGTTTCTAATCGGAACTTTATCATCATCTTGGCCTTTTTGGTCGGTATTGTTGGCGGACTCATGGCATCCGTTTTAAAAAGACTGACTCATTTTATTGCGACCAGTATTCAGAACGATATTGACTGGAAATTAAAGTATTCTTTGTATCTGGTTTTTCCGTTGATCGGTATTCTGCTGAGTGTATTATTTGTCCGAAAATTTATCAAAGGCAAAAAGATAGAACATGGCATAACACCCATTATCTACGCTATCAGCCGAAAAGGAAGCCGACTGGATCCCAGTAATATTTATTCACAGGTGGTGACTTCAGCGATCACTGTCGGATTTGGAGGTTCCTGTGGTTTGGAGGCTCCCGTTGCCTTGGGCGGATCTTCTATTGGTTCAAACATTGCGCGTTTTTTTGGATTACAATATAAAGAAGTGACCATGCTACTGGCCTGCGGCGCAGCTGCAGGTATTGCTGGCGCATTTAATAGTCCTTTGGCAGGAATGATCTTTGCCATTGAAATTCTGCTACCCGAATTTTCCATCCCTGTGTTTATTCCACTGCTAATTTCCTCTGCAATGGCATCGGTGGTTTCGCGGCTGCTCTACAGTGAACCCCTATTTACGAACTTTAATTCCTACTGGCAGGTATCCGCCTTATTCTTCTACCTGCTAATGGCTGTACTGATAGGCTTATACACCGTATATTTTGCGCGCGTATCTGTCGTTGTCAACCAATGGTTTCGGAAAATCAAAAACCCTTATAACAAGGTATGGGTGAGCGGTGTTGCGCTGGGTCTTATGATCCTGGTATTTCCTGCGCTATACGGCGAGGGCTATCTGACCATACAGCAAATTTTGAATGGGCAGTTCAACGCAATTGTCAAGAATAGTTTATTCTCCGAATACCACAATATGGGTTTCGTAGTATTCGGTTATACCCTATTGACGCTCTTCGGAAAATCATTTGCCGCACTTTTTACCCTGAATGGTGGTGGCAATGGTGGCGTATTCGGCCCAAGTCTGGTTATGGGTGGACTAATGGGCTTTGCATTTTCTTATGGAATCAATCTGACAGGGTTTGCAGAGCTGAACGTTCCTAATTTTGTCGTAGCTGGCATGGCCGGTGCCCTGAGCGGCATCATGCATGCACCTTTAACCGGCATGTTCCTTATTGCAGAGGTGACCGGAGGCTATACATTGATGGTTCCTTTGATGCTTGTCTGTTCGATATCTTACCTTATCAATAGAACAGTGCTCAAACATTCGATCTATACCAAAGTGCTCGCAGAATCGGGAGACCTAATATCTTATGAAGATAAAGACCGTTCCGTATTAAGCATGATGCGCATCAAATACGTTCTGGAAACCAACTTTGTGATTTTACGTCCCGATGAAACCCCTAAATCTAGGCAGCACGATATTATTCATAGCAAACGAAATATATTTCCTATTGTGAGCCATGATGGCAAATTCATCGGGCTGGTCAACAGCGAATATCTATTCTCGATTCTACTTGGCGAATTGGAAGGACTGGAAAGTACCTTTGAAAAACTCGCCCAGAAACCCAATGATATTGTGCTGATAAATGAAAATATGGAATCCGTGATGAACAAAATGAATAAAGAAGATACCTGGATCCTACCTGTGCTCGGACTTGAGAATAAGTATATGGGTTTTGTGTCAAAATCAAGTGTGTTTAATAAATATCGGGCATTGCTAATCCGCCAGGGGCATTATCTCGAATAGGAAACAATAAACATCCATTTAAGTTTAAAAATGGGAAGCACTATCCGTCAACTTTTAGCAACTCAACTATAGATTTCTATCGGTAACTGTATCGTATTGTCTGCTTCAGGTAAAAAAGTACCTCTGTCTAAAAATTCTCCATGGATGTTTATGGAATTCCATCTCTAGACATATCTTACCAATAACGAAGCAAAGATCCTCAATTTTAAATTGATCAAAAACCAATTCGGACCTTTACATCGTATATTAAAAAACAAGAATGGAGAAACGCTATGAAACAGGTATTTTTATTATTATTACTAGGATTAGGCTTATTTATGCTCAGCAAATTTGGCTTTTCACAGAAAACTGGTGATTCCAAAATAATTAAAAAACAAGCTATGAACCCTACTGGCGAGAAAGATCAGGTTATTTATTTTGCAGGGGGATGTTTTTGGGGTACGGAGCATTTTTTTAAGCAGGTCCGTGGGGTGACCGCTACCGAAGTTGGTTATGCCAATGGCAATCTAAAAAACCCAAGCTATGAGCAGGTTTCCACAGGAAAAACGGGCTTTGCGGAGACTGTCAAAGTCACTTACGATCCACAAGTCGTCGACTTAAAACTGCTCGTAGATTTATTCCTAAAGACTATTGACCCGACCTCGCTCAATAAGCAAGGAAACGATATCGGAACACAATATCGTACCGGCATATACTATACAAGCGATTCAGCCGTTCCGGTTATCAAGGAAAGCCTTGCCGAACTGGCCAAAAAATATCCGGCAAAAATAGTTGTTGAACTGGAACCCTTACAAAATTACTACGACGCTGAGACATACCATCAAAAATATCTCGACAAAAACCCAGGTGGCTACTGCCATATTGATCCGGAATTATTCGAGTTGGCACGAAAAGCCAATCCTTCTCCCGCCAAAGATTCATCCGCGCAGCAAACTTATAAAAGGAAAGACCAAAGCACATTAAAAAAAGAACTTACACCACTGCAATATGATGTCACGCAGCATCAGGCAACCGAGCGTGCCTTTGATAACGCATATAATGATGAGTTCAGAGATGGCATTTATGTAGATATTACTACCGGTGAACCACTATTTGTCTCGACCGACAAGTTTGAATCAGGTTGTGGATGGCCCAGCTTTTCCAAACCGATCAATCCAGACTTAGTCGAAGAATTAGCGGATAATTCTCACGGCATGCGCCGCACGGAAGTACGTAGCAAAACTGGCGACGCTCACCTAGGACATGTCTTTGATGACGGCCCTGCTGACAAAGGCGGGCTACGCTATTGCATCAATAGTGCCTCTCTCCAATTTGTGCCTAAAGAAGAAATGAAAGCCAAGGGTTATGCAAAATACTTGCCCTTGCTAGCCAAGAAGTAAATGGTATAGCATAGCTCTTAGCGAAAAACTGATGCAAGTCTGCATCAGTTTTTTTGTGCGCTGCGAGTGCAAATTTTTTATTAAATTTAGTTAATTATCGCCGCATGGTAACCTTTTTAAAGCTTTCACCCAGCGGTAACAGCAATCATTTTTAAGCCTTTGATATAACTCCAGATGATAAAATTATGTAAAGTGCTAGTCCTCTTATCCATTTTCCTTGTTTTTGTACAATGTATGGGCAGTGAACATGACCCTTCGGAGAACTTCGACTGGTTACTGGGCAAATGGCAGCGTACCAACGAAACGCCAGGTAAAAAGACCTTTGAATATTGGGTCAAAATTAACGATGCTGAATATGCAGGCTTGGCCTTTACGCTACACAACAACGATACGGTCAATCAGGAAAAAATGGCGCTGCTGAAATCCGATAGAAACTGGCAATTAAAGGTGAAAACAACCGATGAAAAGGATTTCATCGCCTTTGAAATGACCATGCAGAAAGACGGGCTATTCGAATGCAATAATGACTCCCTACCCTTCCCAAAAAAGATTACCTACTGGCGGGATGGCGAAAAGCTAAAGGCAAATGTAGCCGGCGACAGCCTGCAGATTCCTTTTGAATTCAGCAAAATCAAAAAATAATCTGTTCAAACTGCCAGCCGGTCAAAAACCTAAGGGGTGCTTCCCTCCAGCAATGCATTGATACACCACATATAGGCCGCCTGCCCATGATAATCACCAGTATGGCGAGGGCGGTCATAATAATACTGTTTATCGTTCTTTTTATTGGTACCTACGCAGATTTCCGACACTGCCCCCTGATCGTCCACATATTTTGCAAGCGCCAGCCAAGCCCTGCGGGCAACGGGACCATACTGATTATCACTTAGCCAGCCCTGCTTTACACCCGATATGATCGCATAGGCAAACATCGCCGAACCGGAGGTTTCTGCCCAGCAGTCTGCCTCGTCTATCAACTGATTCCACATACCGCTCTTGCGCTGCTGTTTTTTCAGGCTCTTCATCATCGTCAGGTAGCCCTTTAATATACGGGGTCGACTGGGATGATCCTTCGGAAGCATACGCAGCAATTCAGTCATACCCGCGGCCATCCAACCATTGCCTCGCCCCCAGTAGTAAGGGACATCGGGTGCATGGTAGAACAGTCCGTTTGGACGCTGCAGCTCATCCAGATAAAGTACCATCTCCCGGGCTGCACGGTCCAGGTATTCGGCTTTGCCCGTTGCTTTAAAAGCAGCGGTCTGCACGATCGTGATCATGTACATATCGTCGATCCAGAGACGGGTCTGCCAGGAGTATCCTTTTTCCGCCCAGGCCTTCCCTTCCTGACTGGCATTTTGCGGAAGTTCCCATTGCGTATCGGCATAGGGCAAGCCCAGGTCGAGATAGCTTTTCTCTTTGGTCAGCTGGTAAAGCCGCAAAGGCAGGCTGCCAAACATATTCAAATCGACATGGTTTTTAATAGGCAGCAGCTGCGGCTCACTTACTGTTAATTTGGTGAATCGCTCTTTCATAGCCTGCATCAACTGCTGATCGCCCATTAAATGGGCGTAATTAATGGCTCCCGTCCAATAGAAGGTCTCGGGATAACTGATCCATTTCCCTGCATGCAGCATATGTTTGCCCGCGATAAAGCGGTGTGCAATGCGATGGCCGACCTCCTTGGGATCCGCCCCGGCAGGAAAATTTGCCAGGTCTGTCTGTGCACTTAAAAATTGAACCGGGAGAAACAATAAAAACAAAAAGATTTTCTTGATCATACAAACTGGTTTTTATGTAATTACGAACTGGTTTTATGTTATAAAATACGATGTTCAAAGAAATCCCGAATCGATCTTCTCTAATAAATATCGGTTCGGGACCTATTAAACGGATTATTCTGCTTTGGCTTCATCCGCTAAGGCATCCTCCCATTTATCCCATACTGGAGTAGCAGGATTATAACCGTCGTAGCCGTAATTTTGCTTTAGCTGCCCTTTAATATTGGAGGTAATCGCGACATTGGGAATCGGCCAGTACATATTCTTTTTATCCATCGTGTATTTGATATCGCTTAGTCCAGTGGCATTGACATGAATAATACCTTTATTGTAAAGGCTATAATGCATGATGCGCTGGTACCAGTAACTTCCGCCATTGGCATCTGTACCGCTCTGCTTATCAAAATTGTCCAGATTGTACGCATTTCCCCATTCATCAGGTTTACCACTACGTGCCAAGCAGAGGGACACCCGTTTCAATTCCACGTTGCGCCACTCCTCCCAGTAGAGCTCACGGGCCCTCTCGTTCATAATATCTCCGATGCTTACCGCACCCTGATAAAGCTCGGTACATTTTGCGCGCTGGCGGACGGCATTTAAATCATCTTTTATCGTTCCATCGGCCGGATTAATATAATATTTCGCTTCGGCGCGCAAAAGGTAAGCCTCTGCCAGGCGATAGAGGTACCAGTCGGCGATTCCCCCATTGGTAGCACCCCGTGAACCGTCTGAACCGCTGATATTGGCTTCACTTACAGGATCATCCAAGAAAAATTTATAATGCGGCACATCGTACCAGCGACGAATGGTATCGCTGCAAAGGAGTTTGCCCGTTGCGGATCTTTCAGTGTGACCGGTTTCCCAAAATCTTTGGAAGCTTTGTTGTTCACTTTGTAATCTTCCATCCGTACCCAGTTACCCATCTTTGAACTGTGGCGCAGGTCGCCTTCATCCGGCTTGCCATTGACAGACCATACGCCCTGCGTCTGGAATGATGTAGGGCGGAACGTTGCGATCCCGCGGCCAAAGGCGCGCATATAGTCATATTTTGGATTGTAATCCCCGCTGTTCCGTTTGATGTTCAACAAAGCCTGTTTACCATCGGCAGTCTGTATGCGGCTGTCAAAGACAAAGGGATATAAGATTCGCATGGTCAGCATTTTAACGAAAGACTCCGCATCGGCACCACGGTTGGGCATCCCCATGATCACCTCACGGTTGCTGGCGATCAGCTTGTTTTCGGGCGGTGCATATCCCAGATCACGTTACGTGTGATGGGCCAGGTCTGCGCCTCCCTCCATCGTTAAAGGTTCCGAAGCTTTCGGTCATCAGAGCATAGCCCGACTGGTCAATCAGGATATCCGTCTGCTCTTTGGCTTTCTGATACTCCCTATGGCGAGGTAACATTTTGCCAAAAGCATGCGGCAGCCCCCTTGTTGATCAGGCCGATCAGGTTCATATTTTTCTGATCAGGCACCCATTGTACAGCAAACTCCATATCCTTGGTGATCATCTGCAGAATGGCATCACGCTTGGTGCTCCGGTAATTTTGTTTGGGTACGTCGATGATGGTCGTCACCAAAGGCACATCGCCGTATTCAAAGACCAAGGCCATATAGCGGAAAGCCCGATGGAAATACGCCCGCCCTTTGTAGGCATTCCTATCCTGCTCACTCATGTCTGTACCTGGTCTACATATTTGATAATGGTATTGGCATAACTGATCCCCTTGTAGGTTTCGTCCCACAGATACCAGAGGCTGTTGGACGGTCGAGGTTTTGATGCGTAGAGTTGTCACTTGTCGGGTCAGCATGTTGGCGACATCCGCCAGCATGCTGCGTTTGTCGGTATTACTGGCCACCATCAGTTCGGAAAAGATATACTCTGTGCCTAGCGTCAGCATCTCGTTATGATCTGTGGCCCAATACCCTTGAGGTGACGGTCACAGATGGCCATGGCCGACAGTAAGCCCGATTCGGTGTTAAAAGTTTCGTTAGGGATATAGATTGACAGCGGATCGGGCTGCAGAAATTCCTTCGAGCAGCTGCTTATCGCTAGCGTACCGGCGAGCAAAAAGGCGATGCCTCTGCCTGCGGATCTGGATTTTTTTAGTGTATTGTTCATATTCATCACAATTAATCAGGTTATAAAGATAAATTCACACCGAAAGTAAAGACCCTTGAAGCCCAGGATCCCGTCTCCGGATCGCCGTATTCCCATTCTTTGGTCCAGGTGGCCACATTGCGCACCGTCCCATACAGCTTCACCCGATTGAGGTTATACTTGGAGGTCAAGGCTGTTGTAATGTATAGCCTACCGAAATATTGTCGAGCCGGATAAACGAGCGGTCATACAGCCGCGCAGCGCCCTCCGCGCCGATCGGTCCCTTAGCCTCGATACGGCCGTAGCGGTCCGTTGGCTTGTCCGGCGGTCCAATATTCCTTTGCTGGCAGATTGGCCAGCCATAAGCCATGCGCCCGCCATCATCGTCGTTATTCAGGTAATTGCCCGACAAGCTTTTGTGCCCCATGTATGAATAAATATTAAACGAAAAGCTGAGGTCCTTCCATAGCGTAAACTCATTGCGCATCGACCAGCGGAAACGCGGATCCGTCTGCCCAGAAAGACCTTATCGTTATTATTATACACAGGCTTTCTGCTATCCCCATTCACGGCATCATCTGCTGTATATACATTGGCCACTTTCGGGTCACCTGGAGCCTGCCCATATTTGGCGGCTTCTGCAGCTTCATTGGCCTGCCAGATGCCCGTAACCTGGTAATTCCAGATCGCGCCGATGGGCTGCTCGATAAACCAGCCATTCGAAATTTCGTCCATTTCTTTGCGGCCAACCACATTTCCATCGGCATCCAGTACATCCTGGTAGTTCTTGTAGAGATGTACAATCTGATTCTTATTGTACGAAAAATTAAAGGTGGTAGACCATTGCAGATTTTCCTTTTTCAAGTTGACGGTATTTAAGGTCAATTCAATCCCCTTGTTGTCCACTTGCCCCAGATTGGTGGTGATGCTGCTGAATCCTGTAAAATTGGGCAGTTTTTGCTCCATGATCATGTCGTGGGTCTGCATCAGGTAATATTCCAGGGTACCCGAAATGCGATTTTTTAAGAATCCAAAGTCCAGTCCAAAATTCCATGCCGTGGTTTTTTCCCATTGCAGGTTCGGATTGGCCAGGCGGTCTACCATCAGGTAGCGGTATTGGACCAGTTCACCAGCCGAGTTGAGGTAGCCATGCATCTTGCCGCTGCCCGAATACAAGTTGGCGAGCGCCAGATTGGGATCTGCCAGCTGCCGGTTCCCATTTTTACCATAGGAAACACGCAGTTTACCATAATCCATCACATCGGTCCATTTAAAGAATTTCTCTTTGGTAAAATTCCAGGCCAGGGCCACAGAAGGGAAAGTCGCGTAGGGATTGGAGGTACCAAAAGCCGAATAGCCATCCCGCCGAATTGAGGTCGTGAGCATATAGCGGTCATCGTAGGAATAAAATAAACGGGCGAGCAAAGCATCCGCCGTTTGGTGCGTATCGTAGCTATCAAAGCTGCTATTCTCCTTTGATCCATTTTTGGTATTGTGAAATCCCAGTGCATCCGAAGGCAAAATATTGCGCGCTTCAATACGATCTTTCCAGGACTGCTGTTCCTCCGCCTCCTGTACCAAGGTTACCATCAGGCGGTGCTTATCCGCAAAGCTCTGTTCCCAGCTGATGGTGTTGTTGAGCGACCAGTCAAAACGTTTAGTCTGCTCGCGGTTTGCTCCGCGATCGGCCGGATTAGAACCCGGCAGCTCGGCCGACATAAAATAACGGTCATGAAAATATTGTAGCCGCGGCGAAGCGTTAAAGGAATAGGTAATGTTAAAGGGCAGCTTGACTTTCGCATTAAAAATGGAATTGAAGACCGAATAGCCCTTGTCCAGCTCCAGGTATTTCCGTTGAAAATCATAATTATACCCGCGCTGGCTAAACTGCTCACTGAGCGGATATTGTAAAGGATTGCCACTGGCATCGGCATAATCGGCGTAAGGGCTGTTGCGCAATGTCTGGTCGATATCAATATCAATATTGCCGTCGGAGCGATCCTGAAAATTCACATTGGCGCCCAATTCTAGCCAGTTGGTCACATGCGCATTGATCTTCATGTTTGCCCGCACAGCCTTGTAGGTATCGCTGACAACGGTTCCCTCATTTTTCAGGTATCCCATGGACAAGTAATAATTGACGCGGTCGCTCGCGCCGCTGATGCTCGCGTTGTAATCCTGGTTAAAGCCCGTTCGGAAGGTATGATCGGCCCAATCGACCGTTTTCCCATCCAAAAAATTCTGCAGAGCATTTCCCTGCAGGCCCAGGCGGCGGCCCCAGATACTTCGGTCGGACTCCCCGTCCTCGTTGGTCGACTGCGCGCGCCAAGAATCCAGTGATAATGACGAAGGCAGCTGCCCCGGATTGAAGTAAAAACCGTAAGGCACAGTAAGGTTGCCATTATCATCCCGCGTCTGGTAAGCCTCATATAGACCCGTTGTCGGATTGATGCCGTAGGTATTCTTGGTATACCAATCCTCGCGGTGTTGCAGGTAAGCTTCCGGGCTGAATCTTTTGCGATATTCACTCAATTGTGTTGCTCCGGCATTCATGGTCATATTGATCGTCGGTTTGCCCTGCTTCCCTTTTTTTGTACTGATAATAATCACACCACTTGCTGCTTTCGAGCCGTAAACAGCGGCGGCCGAAGCATCTTTCAGCACATCGATCTGCTCGATATCATCCGGATTGATTTCAGAAAGCTCGCCGTAGAAAATCATGCCATCGAGTACCAGCAAGGGGTTGTTGTGCCCGCTGTTGCTATCGTAGACCGAGCGTTTACCCCGCACTTCAATGGAGCCGCCCCCTTTTGCCGAGGCATCGTAACCGATATTCAGTCCTGCCGATCCGCGGAGGATATCCTGTACGGTTTTTGGGTTTTCATTGGCAATGCGGTCTGGATGGATCTGGGTCACGGAACCTGTCAGATCCTTTTTGCGCATGGTACCATAGCCCACCACCACTACCTCGTCAAGCTCATCGGCGGACGAACTAAGGACCACATTAACGACCTTGGATGGGGTAAGGTCGACTTCCTGGCTATTGTAGCCCAACAGTTTGAACACCAGTTTTTTTGCTTCAAGCGGCACCGAAATGGTATACGTACCATCAGCTTTTGAGGCTGTGCTGACCTTGCTGCCCAGCACACTGACTGTCACGGAGGCCAGCGGCTGCCCATTGCCGTCCGATATTTTACCTGTGATTTCGCGGTTCTGTACCGTCCCGTTTGCCGTCGAAATCAGGGGTACATTGGCTTTTAATGCAGCGGCAGGACTAGCTAGAGCGACCAGACAAAGCAGGCAGGAACAGGGTATCCATTTGCCTGCGCCGAAGCCATAAAAGCGACTTTGTTTTAGTTTACAATTGTTTCTCATAAAGAAATATTCACTATGGGTGATTTAGTAATTTTATAATTGGCTTCCTTTGATAAAGGAATTTTAACTGTAAAAGTGAATATTAGCAATTAGAAAAACAGAACTAGATCGTATCAAAAAAGTGCTATTTTGTCTCAATAACACGATTTTCGATATAAAAAAATAAACAATTGAATGATGATGGCGACAGAGTTGCTAAAAAAACGCCTAAAAAGCACAGGAGCCAAAATTTAACTACAACGTTTTCGTAATTTAACTATAACGTTTTCGTATTTTTTATATTACAGAAATACATCTGCTTTAGCCCACCTTTTTTCTCCCGCATGAGTACGCTGTAAGAAACTCTCTACCGCTCATCATATACCCCAGCTGCAAACCTAAAACTTGAGTTTAGCCTTTCTATTCGTTTTCTCTAAGCTAAGGAGTGATTCCCTTTATTGAAGTTTCTACACCGCTCAATTTAACAGCCAGTTCCAAAAACCTTGTTTTTGCCAATAGCACTACGAAGTCCTTGTGGCCAACTCAGTTTCATTTTTCTTAATGACACAAGCACAGACTCCTTAACGAAGAAGAACCCAATATCTCCACGACAAGATGGCGCTCGGTAGCCAATCACAAAGATTTGGTTTACTATTTTGAAACAGCGACTAGTCCGGGAACTTTCTGGATCAATCTAAAAGATTTGGATCTGAGCGAGAAAGGTAAGGTTCTCAAACTTGATGTCGAGCAAAACAAAACTTACACTGGACTGAGCAATGGACACCTTAAAAAAAGCAGAACCCTTTAAATTTATGGGACTGTGATCAAGCGGTCGTAGTCATTGCCGAAGTTGCTGTCATCACTTTGCCTGATGACGATGATTTATAAAAAGCTATTTCTGGCACCTACGCCAGAAATAGCTGATTTGTTTTTTGTTGAACTTTTTTGAAGGGAACTTTGTTCAATTCTTAAAAAAGAAGAAATGAAAGCACAAATCGGACTCGTTATCACTGCAGTTGCTGGAGCAGCACTGCTCGTATATAGACGCTGGAAACAACGTTCTGTACAGGAATCAACCGAACAGACTGATCACAAAAACACGGGTAACCTCACGAACCCACCTTCCTGGTATCGCCCGCTTAAAATGCCCGAAATGGACAGCACTGATATTGTATCATTGCAATATGCTCCCGCAATGGCATCACCGGATAAAAACGATGCGGCGCAAGGGATTAACAAAAATATCGCTTATTACCATAAAGGCAATAGACATCAATAAGGTAGTCTTACAACTACCTCATTGATACCTCACAATCATAAATAACTACCAGGACGGCATACAACTGCGCTACTTTTGGACACGAATCCAATCCCCAAACTACATCCGTGGGGGTAGATAAAGTCCTACGAAACTTTTGCCCGAAATTGTCCGCTTTCGAACAAAGACCGTTCGTGTTCGAACATGCAACTGATTAGAAAAAAACTTTAACACCTTATTTTCAACACTTTAATTTATTGGCAATGAATTGGCAAAGGTTAATCCATAACAATTTACTATGCTTGCGAATTATTTTAAAATAGCCTTTCGTCATCTATGAAAGAATAAAGGTTTTACTACGATAAATAGTGTAGGGTTAGCTTCTGGAATGACAGCTGCCATATTGATCATGCTATGGGTAAAAAGCGAATCATATAGCCTAGATGAAGTCCTTCATGAAAATTGTTCCATTCGAAGGTGTCGTATATTGAAGTGAGATGAAATCCTGTCCCGGTTGTCCGTTCCTGATAGGTGACAAATTTTTTGCTATTAAAATCACGGATAGTTGGCTCAATTTGTTCAAGGAGCAGTCTTTTCAGTAAGTCTGCCTCCTGTTGGGATACGGGGACTGTCGGCTTTGTTCCCGACTCATAATTGTTAAAAATTTCTTCGGGAATATGCCCTTTTACATCAGATCCGATATGAATCAATTTATGCTGTGTGGCAATGATGTGCCCAATATTCCATATCAGGTTGTTACTGAATCCTTCCGGAATGTGATTGAGCTGTTCCAATGAATAGTTTTCAAAAAACTTGAGGTAAGCCATTCTGCTCGTTTTCCATGCGTTAAAGAGTGATTCCATATCGTGCATTACATTTGGCTGAGTTATTATTACTCCCCTATTTTTGAGTTGTTTTAAGCTTATTGCTGCCCTTTTTATCGCTAGGACCTGCAGCAGGAATTGCCTTGTATTTTTCAATAATTCTTGCAGCTTTTTTCTAATGGCAAAGCTTCGATCTGGTGCAAATATACCTAAAAAATGGGCCCTTGACATCCTGAATAATCTTTTGTTCGGTTACGAGGGTATTTTCCATTTTTAGTCTATATTTGTGCAATCGACAATTATTAACAATTTTGATTATGCACCTGAACACACGCGTCCTATTTTTATGGCTATTGCTAAGTTTACCTATCTTAAATTTCGCCCAAAACTGCAATTGTGAATCCAATTTTTTGTGGGTAAAAAAAAACGTTTGAAGAGAATGATGCCGGTTTTCAATACATCATCAGCAAGAAAGGCCGGGATGCTTATGAATTGCACAATGCGCTATATCTAAAAAAAGTAAAACAATTGCCCAATAATCAGGAATGTGCTACATTGCTCAATCAATGGATCCGTTTCTTCCGTAATGGACATATCGGCGTAAATTATATTGGAAAAACAAAGAACGTCAAAAAGGCTACCGAACAACATAAACAGCCGATCGAAAAGGACCTGAATCCATTAAACGCCACAAAGCCATTTTTCGAAAAATTAAATGAAAACACGGTTTACCTCCGTATTCCTGATTTTGAAATATCCGAAAAGAAGGCGATTGACAGCCTTATATTGGCCAACCGAGCAACCATCTTATCGACCGAAAACTTTATTATTGACGTCAGAAATAATCCAGGTGGAAGTGATGCGAGTTATGGTAGCCTTATCCCCTTCTTATACACGCAACCGATCAGAACCGTAGGTGCATTATTTTATTCGACTGATTTAAATAATCAACGCATGTTGGAGCTGAGTCAAAACCCCGATTTTGACGAGGAGTCTAAAAAAACATTCAAAAACTACTACGAAAAATTGCAGGCCAATAAAGGTGAGTATGTTGATTTATTCAATAAAAAAGTAAACATAACCAAGCTGGATACCATTCAGCCCTACCCAAAAACATAGGAATCGTTATCAATGAAAATAACGGGAGCACGACAGAGCAATTTCTATTGACTGCCATGCAAAGTAAAAAGGTAAAATTGTACGGTCGAACAACAAAAAGGGATGCTTGATATTTCTAATGTAAATATCGTCACATCTCCTTGTGGGCGATATTGAACTGTATTATGGATTATCTAAAAGTTACCGTATTCCGGACTTCCCTGTAGACGATATCGGATTACAACCAGACGTCTTTATTGATAAAACCATTGATCCTAAGAATTGGCTAAATTTTGTGCGCGACCACCTCAATGGAGAATAGAATTAAGATAAAAAGTTTAGTTACATATAATTTTTTTTGTGAGCTGCTTTACGATGGGTATTCCGATGCCTGAATCGCCAAATTTTAGCGCCGGATCCATAAAAGAAGGTACATTTGCGTTAAAATTGTCCGGACGTCGAACAGGTCATCAACTCAACTTGGCACATCCTGTTTCATATTTTTTTTGTATATTATCTCACTATGAAAATAGTAGACATCACAAAAGACACTTTAATCAGTGCTCAGAAAGAAGGATTTACCGTATTAATCACCAAATTTAATTCCGATCCGTTAAACCCAACCTGGATTGTTGACAAGGTTGAAAAAGACAAAATAGAAGCTAGCAAAAAGGCACTGAGCGAAAGCTACCAGCTATGCTATTCCCTTAAAGAAGCTATTCTAACGGTTGATAATCGCCCCTTTATTGGAAAATTACAGTTAAGCCATTCATAGCGTTTGATCAAGGTATAATCCCATGCGCAATCAATAGCATGCATTGTTTCAAAATACCGTTGAGCTAACGTATAACAAAGCAGGATAAAAATAAAAACATGGGTAAGAATTATTAATGCATGATATTTTTTTTAACCTAGCGGACCAAACTATCTTTAAGTTTGGTCCGCTTCTGCTTTTCCAACTCATTCAATCGCCTAGTGGCCTGATTCAACCTTAAAATCTAAAACTACGCTTAGAACGTTTTCTCTATTAAATCATAACGATCTTCAAGTTCAAATGGCTCTGCCAGCAAAACATCTGCTCCGCATCGGCGGCAACTCTTTCGCCTCTAGCGCTTGCTGACATTAGCAGAAGAAAATAAAAAACTTTGTTTTTCAATAATTTATAACTACATTTGAATAATAATCAGGCTTCTGCCATTACTTCTTCTGACACTTTTGAGTTTACTCATTCTTCTCAGTCTTCGTTTTTCCAGCTGCTATTCTGTTATCAACATATAAAGTCAATTGACTTTTTCAGATTGATAGTGTCAATACGAAAAATTGCAAACTTCATTTTTTGTTGACAGATCGATTTATCCTTTACTAACGCGTATGGTTAAAGGAAAGGTATGCTGCAAAAGCGTTCTAATAAATACATAATTTAATACATATATACAATGCAACAAGGAACAGTAAAATTCTTTAATGACACCAAAGGTTTTGGTTTTATTACACCAACAGATGGCGGTCAAGATGTTTTCGTACACTCGTCAGGTTTAATCAATCATGTACGTGAAAACGATACTGTAACATTCGATCTAGAAAACGGTAAAAAGGGCATTAACGCAGTTAATGTGCGAATAGCATAATTAATTAAGTAGGAAGTTTAAAAACTTCTTTAAGTTAAGTTCAGCAGATAACATTCATGTTATCTGTTTTTTTTTTGTTAAAAAATTAGCCAAAAACGACGACCTACCCCCCCTAATAGCCTACATTGCTATCAGCTCACTGATAGCCTTACTTTTGTTCTGTTTCTCCGAACTGAAAATTGCGCGTTCCCCTGTTTTTTGTATCCGCTTTTTTCCTATATTTACGCGATAAATTTCAATAGAAATGACGAAAAAGAAGGCTATAGTTATTCAAGATAATGAAGATATCTTGAATATCATGGATGAGGTCTTAGTTGATGAGGGTTTTGATGTGATTCCATCGCTTACGACTGAACCAATAGAAGAGCTTGCTTATTGATCCCGACATTCTTATAGTGGATGACCATATTAAAGGAAGTAAAAAAGGATCCGAGGTGATCAAGGAACTCAAAGCTGATCCAGATACCGAAGAGCTTCCATCTGTCCTGACATCGACAGCCAGCGATATTGCAAAAACCGCCGCCGAATGTAAAGCCGACGACTTTATTGAAAAACCCTTTGATTTAGATCATATGGTCGATGTGGTTAAAAGAAATAGTTAAAACAGCATAAAATATACCTTACCTACGGAGCGCTATAAAAGGGACTATACTTGAAACGCAAGTCACATTATACATGCCCGACAAAATAATCTCAAGAATATTTCTCTCCAGATCGCCAAGAAAAAGATCACTGTTTTTACAGGAGTCTCCGGATCGGGCAAGTCGTCTTTGGTCTTTGAAACCATAGTTGCTGAAGCCCAAAGGCAGTTCAGCGAAACACAGGGCAGTTTTATCCGAAACCGGCTGCAGCACATCGGCGTTCCGGATGTGGACAAAATCGACAACCTGAATGTCCCTATTATTATCAATCAAAAAAGATTGGGCGGTAATGCACGCTCGACTGTAGGAACGGCTACCGACATATATGCTTCCTTGCGCCTGCTTTTCTCGCGCATGGGAACACCCTTTGTAGGCTATTCAAGTGCTTTTTCATTCAATAATCCTTTGGGCATGTGCAAGGCATGTGAAGGACTGGGCATTGTGCAGACCATTGATGTGGATAGCCTTATCGACAAACAAAAATCGTTAAATGTGGTGTTCACAGGTACCGTTGCCGATTTGCTCAAAGATACTGTCTCGCGAACGGCGGCCTGTTTACGGCAACATATCCATTCCGAAAAATGATTTTATACGTAAAAGCCGGGTAAAATAGGAATAAGTTCGTCGCTTCTGAGACCATAAAAATATGGATCAGCTCCATGGCCGTTTTGCCCGTTTCCTGCTTGAGCAGGTCACTTTAATTCTTTTCTATCTTCCTCCACCCGGTCCTAGGTTTCCTCCTAAATTACTGACCATAGCTGATAATGTAAACGATGAGGTAACTGTTGGATTGCTAAATGTTCCACTTAAGTATAGTCCGTTAAACGCATTGGCTTCCGCAACTGAAGATACATTTACGAGCTTGTAGGATGCACCTACTGAAAAGCTAGCATTGGAGATCAGTAATGTTGAAAAAGAAACAGGCGATTTAAATGTCAGGACCTCATTGTTGTCCTTGTCAAGAACACTATATATCTGACTAGCTTGACCGCCACTTAAAATTGCCGAGGGCTGTGTAGAAACACTTGCAGTTGGAGAACTTGTGGCTCCTCCCACGCCGACCATAAGCCCTCCGGTAATCTTAAAGGTGTTGTTATCACAATCGAACCCTTCTTCTGGACTCTTTGCACCGATAGCAAAAATATGCCCTCCAGTAATAGTCATCGTTCCATTGGAATCTATACCATCGTTTGTGGTACTATAGGCTACGATTGTTCCTCCATTAATATAAATTGCTTTCCCGGCGTTGATCGCATCATCAATAGCTTTGATGTAAATTTCACCATTATTGATGCTAAGGGTCGCCTTGCTCTCAATTCCCTCCCCACCTGATCCAGTGGTTTCGATATTTATTTTTCCGCCATTTATAATCACATCGGGTATTATAGTTTCGTCCCCATCCTCATAGGACGCAACAATACCATCGTCAGCAACTTTTAAGGTAATTTCCCCTCCATTGACAATAATCCGACCTTTTTCAGCTTCAATACCATCAGAATTTGCCACGATATTTAATTTCCCGCCATCAATATAAATACCGTCGTTACTGTGTAAGCCATCCGAAATAGCATCGGAAACTTGGATCGTACCCTCCACAACGCGTATATAATCATCACTGGCTATGGCGTGCTTCGTTTTGCCAGAAATAGTTAATGTGCCGGTCCCAGAAAATATCAATTGCCCTTCACTAAAAATTGTGCCTTTTTGATCTTCAGCAGATGTTGCATAGCTAGCTGCATCTGTAAGTTTGTTTTCCGTCCCGTCGGCAAGTATGATAAATGCCCTCTTTCCAGACTGAATATTGATTGCAGGGCCGTCGTTATTTGTAATAGAGACCGCATTTAAGATAACCTTGAATTTCTTATCCGAATAGATCTTGAATGATCCACTTGTTGTTGAGCCTGTTAACTCATAGGCAACACCGCTTGCAGAAGAGTTTACAACGACATCAGCTCCAGTTTGAGTGACTGTAACCCCGGAAGCTGGATTTTCAATAGTGGCCGAATTGCCATCGTAGTTTATTTTTACGGTACTGTTGAAAGTGGAGTTTGCTATAAGATCATCGTCGTCCGCTCCAGTCTCCTGGCTACCTTCAACCGCACCACTTTTTGAAATCGAGCTAATGTTTATCGCAGTACCGGTTTCGATAACCTCCCCTGACTCTGATTCTGTTTTTTCATCTTTTGAACATGCAGCTATGGAAACTCCCACAATCAGTACCATTCCATAAAATATGACTTTCCTTAACATAAGTTTACCTTTTATTGTTTCAAAGCTAACAACAACAAGTGTTAATGAATATTAAGGAGTGTAAATTAGATTAAAATTATGTTAATTAAATACTAAATTAACATATACAACTGAATGTACACCTCTTGGCATTAAAACAATACCGCGGATTTCTGGTAAATTTCTTTAAATCCCCAGCAGCAGGGTGACCTTTGAAGGGCACATAATAGTGATTTGGTTTATCCTTTTCATAAGCATTCCGCCAGAATAATATCCAGGCCAAGCCCTTATCTTTGACCAAAGGGTAAACCACCTGGGTAAAATAAGTCGGATCTTTGACACCTTCGAGCCCCGTTTCTCCGATTGTCGGAATTTTCCCGGATCTGGCGGCATAGTCCGTTACAATGGCAATATTTTTTGCCATAGCAATTTTGTATTTTTCAATATCTTTGGGCGTACCATCTCCGGGTACATAACAGTCAAATGCGACCAGGTCCACATAAGCATCGCCGGGATACCGTGTTAAGAACTCAGCTTCATTTTCGGTTTCAGATGGCGAATAACAGTAAAGAAGGTGATGGATACCGTGTTTCTGCTGAAAGTAATCGACGGTCATTTTCCAGAGCGCCTTATATTCCTCGGGTGTACACTGTTTAGCCCCCCACCAAAACCAAGATCCGGTATGTTCGTGATAAGGTCTCAGCACGACCGGAATTAAAGTCCCTTGATTATCCTTTAGACTTAACAAAAACTCCGCGGTCCGGTCTAACCATTTTAAGTATTTTATGTGGTTGCTTCCTGCCGGAAGAATGGAGCGAACGACAGTGTCCTGCGCACAATCCCAGGCGTTTTTGCCTGACACGATGTTATTGGCATGCCAGCTCAAGCTCGTTATACCGCCACGTTTTTGCGTATCTACGATGTAGCGGCGCATGTCGTCAAAATACACGGAATCTAAATTGTACGGTTTACCAAGTTCAATATCCCCTATTTCCCAGCCAATGACAGTGGGGTGCTTACCAGCCACATCCTTCAGATCACTGCGCCCTTTCACTTTATACCAGCCATGGCCATAGGCCAGCGCATCCTGATGTCCTACAGAAATCCCTTTTGCACGCCTTGAATTGATTGTTTGATACAGATCTTTAGTTTCTTCGGTCGCATGAAGGTCTGCCGGCTGTTGCCCCCGGAGGCTGAATACAGCTACGGTAAATATACCACATAGGATTAGCTGTCCAAGATATCTTTTTATTTTAGTCTTTCTCATTTTGCTGCTGCATTATAAATAAGTTTATTGTTGTTTAAAAGAATGATATCCGCTGACTGGCAAAATTTCTTAAAATCTGCTGCTGCCGGATGATCTTTGGTAGGTACATAATAATGAGTCGGAATATCGTCTGCGTTTCGCCAGAGCATGCAATAAGCCAGTGGCCATTTTGCCAATATCGGTTGTAAAATCTGTGTAAACCAGTTTGGATCGGTAATCCGTTCGAGCCCCGTTTCGGTCATTGCCGCAATCTTACTTTTTTCCTGGGCTATAGCCGAAACAATTCCCATCTTGAACGCTGCTGCTGCTGGATCATTTGCACCATCGGGGCGAAAATCCCAATAATTGTCCATACCTAAAATATCGACATAATCATCGCCCGGAAATTGCGCAAGATATTCCGTCCGGTCCCGAAACTTACAGTCCGGAGAGAATGCAAAGAGCAACTGGTGTATGCCCAGATCTTGCCGAAGATAATTAACTGTATAGCGCCATAAATGAATAAATTCCGCCGGAGTGGCATGCCCCTTCCCCCACCAGAACCAATCACCATCGAACTCATGAAAAGGTCTGAAAATAATCGGAATAGCCTCGCCCCTCGATCCTTTACATTGCGCTAAGAAAGCACCTATTCGACGTAGGTAAGACTGATAGGCAGCATTTGACCTGCCTCCGGGTAAAATTTCTCTCACCGCGAGCTGTGGGTTATTTTTCCATTCATAGGAGCCACCGTTTACAGGATTTGACATGTGCCAGGAGAACGTAATAATTCCCCCCCTACGATACATGTCCTTGACCACATTGACCAGTCTTTTGGTTTCACTTTCCCGATAGACCTTGTCCTCATGAGTCAACGGCTGAAAATCGAGGCCCAGCACTACTGGGTGACTTCCTGTCACTTCTTTTATATCACTACGGTCTGGCTCTCCCTTCCAATGCCTTCCATAGCAAAGCGCATCCTGCTGGCCTAAAAGAACCTTTCCTTGCGATTGGACTGATTTTAAGTATTTGTACAATGCGACAGTTTCGCTAGTGGCTATACGGTCAATAGGGACATTGGTCTGCGCCGAAAGACTATAGTTCAAGAGCATTGCTACCAAGACCAAGTAGAAAACAACGTTATTGTTCATCATTTTATTCCAAAATTTTCGATCATTTCCAGACACATGCGTCCATTATGATAAGGGCACTTCCAGAAGCCTGCCTTATCTTCAGCTCTATTTACTTCCCCGTTCTCAAGCCTGCTCCAATACCACTCGCCCTCCTCGCTATCAATTAGATTCGACCGGATATAGGCCCATATACCTTCTGCCTTTTCCTGATAGAGCTTGTCATTCAGCAGCTTCCCTAGGTATGAAAATCCGAGCACAGCTTCGGCCTGTACCCACCAATGGCGTTCGCGGTCCCAATGTGCATTGTTTCTTTCATAAGCGAGACTACCATCGGGCAAGATCCCTTCCAATGCTGCATGAGCAATATGAGGAATGACAGTTTTCACTTTTTCCTCCAGATCCGGATCACCCAGTACTTTGACCGCCTCCAAGAGTAGCCAGGCAGCTTCAATATCATGTCCAAAGGATTGCATCTGACCTTTTACCTGCCATTTTGCATCAAAGAAAAGCTGCAGGTGTCCGGTAGCCTTACTATATATACGTTCCAGGAATAAGGATATCAAATCAGTATGTGCCTTTACCAAATCTGCATCGATCCATACCCGAAGAAGGTTGGTATAAGGTTCTAAAATATGGAGATGCGTATTCATGGTTTTAGCTTCGTTTTCATCTTTCTCGCTGAGACGCATATCGGCAATAGGCTGCCAATCCTCGGTAAATGCCTCCCAGTAACCACCCAATTCATCGTCTTTACAGCGTTCGATCTGATAAAATTGTTTCTTTGCATAGTCCAGGGCTTCAGTACAGCCCGTTGCACGGTAATATTCCGAAAACGCATAGAGCGCAAACCCTTGTGCATACGTCTGTTTTTTGCGGGTTTACGGGGCGGCCTCGGAAATCAAGTTCCCAAATACTCCGCCATATTCTTTATCCATAAAGTAGTCCCTGAGGTACAGGTATGCGCGTTCTGCGATCTGCCGGTAGGCACTGTGGCCCAGCACACGGTAGGACGCAGCAAATGTCCACAGGATCCGGGCATGCATGACGACGCCTTTGTTGGCCATCCTATCCAGTACATTGTCACCGTCGATACGGCCATAAAAACCACCATGCTCCGTATCAACCATTTTATCCATCCAATACGGAAGGATATTATTTTCAATTTCTTCTTTAAATCCTTTCATTGCTTTTCTTCATTACACTTTAGATTAATTGCGACGCTCCTCAAGCTCCGCAGTAATCTTTTGCATCCTCTTTTCTGTCAGCGGATAAAAGCTGATAAACAGGATTGATAAGAGTGTTCCTATTGCCGGAAATAGGCTCAAAAACATTTTTATACCACTAAGCGTCTCCTCGGACTGTAGTTGATTGGCCTGGAAACCAAAATAAGCCAGGAGCCAGCCCGTTACCGCTGTTCCAAGTGCCCAGCCCAATTTTTGGCTCATGGAAGAGGAGCTAAAAATTAGACCTGTTGCCCTATTGCCTGTCTTCAGCTCTGAATAATCCACGCAGTCGGCATACATCGACCAGAGTAATGGGAATACCGCTCCAGCGCAGATACTGATGATGACCTGCAATGCAAAAATTTCCCATACCTGGCTTTTGTCGAGCCAGTAAAACAGTATGCTGCCAACAGTTGCCAAGAGCATGGTTAAGATAAATGTATTTTTCTTTCCAATTTTGTTGCTTACTGGAGCCGCCAAAATAACACCTAGAATATTGGCGGCCTGCCCAATGCAAGGTAGAGTCCACTCAATACAAATGGAATGTTCAGAAGTACGATCTGGCCATAATTTTCTTCGTGTACGTAATATTTGAAATAGTACAGTGCTGCGCCATCCCTTACCGAATTGAAGACCAACGTGGAGACTCCCGCTCCCAATAAAATCCACCAAGGACTATTATTCAGCAGATCCCTGACATCCTGCTTTAAACTACTTTTACTATCCGTTACTGGTTGGACCCGTTCGCGTGTCCAAGCAAAACAGAGCAGAAATAGAACGACGGAACAGAGCGCTATAACAGCCACTGCCATCACCCAGCCCTGCTGCTGGGCCTGAATATCCTGCCTGTGGCCACTGAAAAAATTGACCATTGGATTGAAGAGCAATAACGTTACGAAACTGCCAAGATATGCAAAGCTCATTCGGAAGGTGGCCAGCACACTCCTGGTTTTGGGCGACGAACTTATTACCCCCAATAAAGACGCATAGGGAACATTAATAGCCGAATAAACCATCATCATGACCGAATAAGTAAGATAAGCATACACAACTTTTCCACTTTCAGCGAGTGCAGGGGTATAAAACGTGAACACACCAATTACACCAAATGGTACCGCAACGTACAGTAGGTAAGGTCTGAATTTACCCCATTTCGATTGTGTACGATCGGACAGTACACCAATAATAGGATCAAACAAAGAATCCCAGACGCGCGTGACCAGAAACATGGTGCCGACCACTTTTGCTTCCATCCCGAATATATCTGTATAGAAGAACATGAGATACATGCCAAACAATTTCCAGAACATGGACGAAGCAGCGTCCCCTAGTCCATAACCGATTTTTTCCTTTAATGTAATACGCTCCGTTTTACTCATCATTCTCGTTTTGCAATAAATTTAAACATTTTATTGTGCTAAGTTCTTTGAAATAATCCCGACAAGTGTTTCAACCGATGTTTTTGATCGCATGCCATCTCCAGTTGTAGACAAGCAGTAGTCCAACAGTTTTTCAACCGAAGATACGGCCACATGCATACGGGTATCACTCGAGGCATAATAAAGATAAACTGTACCATCATCATCTGCAATCCAGCCGTTACTAAAAAGCACGTTTGAGACATCACCAACGCGTTCCTCACCCATTGGAGCCATCAGATGACCTGCCGGTTCGGCAATCAGTTTTTCTGGCGCAGCAAGATCAGTCAGATAGACATACAGGACATAGCGCAGTCCAGCAGCACATGCGCGCACGCCGTGCGCGAGGTGCAACCAGCCTTTGTCTGTTTTGATAGGTGCTGGCCCTTCTCCATTTTTCAGCTCTTTGATCGTGTGGTAATACCGATGGTTTATGATTCTTTCCTCGTATACTATTGCATTCTCCATGCTATCTACCAAGCCCCAGCCAATACCGCCGCCACTTCCGGTATCGATAAATCCATCCTGCGGGCGGGTATATAAGGCATATTTACCGTCGACAAATTCGGGGTGCAGAACCACATTTCGCTGTTGGCTCTTGGATCTCAGATCCGGTAGCCTTTCCCAGTGTTTTAGATCTTTTGTACGCACGATTCCTGCTGCGGCCACTGCCGAAGAAAGGTCTCCGGAAGCCGCTGCCGGATCTTTCCGTTCGGTACAGAAAATACCATAAATCCAGCCATCTTCATGGGCCGTCAGGCGCATATCATAGACATTTGTATCCGGATCATTCGTCTCGGGAAGATCGACCGGAAAATCCCAGAACTTAAAATTGTCAATTCCGTTTGCGCTTTCAGCTATTGCAAAGAAGGACTTACGGTCATTTCCTTCGACCCGTACGACCAATACGTATTTATCGTTCCACTTGATCGCACCGGCATTAAAAGTTCCGTTAATACCAAATCGTTCCATCAAAAATGGATTGCTTTGCTCATTTAAATCATACCGCCAGAAAAGCGGGGTATGAGCTGCTGTCAAGACAGGATGTTCATAGCGCTGGTAAATACCGTTGTGCTCCTTCACAGGATGGTTTTTTCTTTCTAATAGGGCAAAGTGATCTGCTTCAACATCTTTTAGACGTTGTTCAAATAGTGTACTCATGATTCGAATTAAATATAAAGTAAGTTCTTTTTTATGTTTTATTTATCTTGATTGTTCAACATGGAGGACACGTCTAAAGAGGTCCAATCCCGCGACATGAAATGCATTTCCGGTGCTATGTCCATGCAATGGAAAAGCCATCCAGGATTTTTCACTTTTCACCTGATTATACGCTGCAAAATTGATATGTGGCGGGCAAACATTATCCTGCACCCCGATTCCCATGACCAATGGCACCCGGATACGGGAAGCCAGATTTTTAATATCAAAATAAGAAAGGGTCTTGTACACCTGTTTCCAGCTCAGTTCCGGGTGTTGAGCCCTGTAGTGATCTACATCCGATTTTGGCCAGGGTGCAATGTTGAAATAATCCTGAAAATCCGATAGAAAAGGAATACCAATTGCCAGTGCTTTTACACGTGAATCCAGCGATGCCGCAACAACCGACAATGCACCCCCCTGACTCGATCCACGCACAGCAATACGTTCACCATCAATTTCATCTCTTGAGCTGACAAAATCCAGTGCACGCAGCACATCCATAAACGCCCCGCGATAGTAATACGTTTCTTTACTGTCTATGCCATAGGTAAACCAAGTACCGAAATGATTTGATTTTTCATTCAATGCCTGTCCCCGGATGGAAAGTACAAAATAGGCGAATCCATCCCAGCTCTGATTCGGAAAATAAGGTTTTGATCCATAGCCCATATATTCGACAATGACTGGGTGCTTTCCTGCTTTTTTAGGTTTAGCGTAGTAGCCCATAATAAGCTCATTATCCAGCGAACGCATGGACACATGGTACATTTCATAATCCAGCTTGGACTGCTCCGGAATCAACATCAACTGATAATCAGGCTTTATGTTAGCGAGCTGGGCTCTATTTGCTTTCCAGAATTTATCAAAATCTGTTGCCTCATCGTTTGGCGAAGCAATCTTTTCAGGCTCATAGCCCACATTGACCTGTTCTTCCAGTTTGTGTCCACCGTCGATCTCCACAGACACCTTATAGCGGTAAAATCCCGGTTCGACATTCTTTAATCCAAAGGTACCCAAAGGAGCTGTTGCATGCGCAGGAATATCGACCTTCAATTCCTGTGATTTGATCGGTTTGTACGCATCCGTCGTCAACGAAATTTTCAAGCTTGCCTTCAGTGATTTTTTACCTCTATTTTCTATCGTTGGCGCTATAGCGATACTATCTTTGCCCAGGAAAATATAATCGTCATCCAGGACATTGACTTTCAGCTTCAGTTTATCCACTGTTGAGGCCGGCTGTACCTGCATAACCGCTGCATTTAAGAAGCCGCCATTGGCACTCCAACCATCAAAAAATTTGATAGCAATCACATTTTCACCGGTAAGGTCAAGCACTTCCAAGGGGACGAAATACCGGCGTTCATGATCAAAGTAGCCAGCGAAATTATGTGGAAATTCTCCCGTTTTACCAACTAAATGACCATTGACATACACTTCCTCACAGGCGGCAAATTTACCGAGATCAATTTCAACACCTTCAGCCTCGACAATTTTTTGCTGCATCTGGGCAGGAAAAGCCAGCTGCTTGCGATACCAGCCAAAGCCCTGTTCCAACAATTTCCCCTGTTCTTTGAGCGGTTTGTTCGATACGACGGTTGCCCAGTGTTTATCCCGGTAATCTTTCGTGTTCCAGCTGCTGTCCCTTCCCTCGCCGGCATGAAACCTCCAATCGGTACCAAAATCATGTGTTGCGCTATTTTTAGGCTGCATCTGTGCGTGACATTCTAGTAGGAATGCTGCTCCGCACAACGAGATTAACAGGGCAGTTTTTATAGAATTGCTCATTTATTGATCGTTTTTAAATCTTGTCTCACCATTTTTCCCCAAGGCTTGAGCTGCTTGTCAGACCAGCCATTCGCCGGCACCTGCTGATCCGCAATCATGGAGCAGCTTTCATTTTTATCAGCGATAGACCAGGCTATCCAGCTGATTTGATGCAGAGCCATCCATTCCTTCCAGATTGTCCATTCCTTTTGATCTATCGGTCCGTCACCATCGGCATTCATCCCTGCACATTCCGACACAAAAATCGGAATACCTTTGGCCAGGGCATAATCAGCACGGTCACGTAGAAACTGCTTATGTGTACCTGCATAGAAGTGTACTGTATACATCAGGTTGCTGAATCCTTCGATAGGCTTATCAGCGACCAGGTGTATATCCTGATCCCAATTGGGGCATCCGACCAAAATGATATTATCTGGGTCTATGGCCCTAATGACGGGGATCACTTCCTTTGCATAGGCTTGAATTTCGTCCCAGCTTGTCTCCATGGGTTCATTGAATATCTCATAGATGACATTTGGATAACGCCCGTACTTGCTCGCTACAGTGCGAAAGAATTCCTTTGCCTGCGGCGTATGCAGATGGTGTGCATGCCAATCCACAATCACATATACGCCCGCTGCTATTGCCGCATCGACCACGGCATATAATTGCTTGAGCGCTGCCTCAGGATTTTGTAAGTAAGCCTGGTCAGGCTCTACACCGATAGCTGCACGGACCACCTGAACATTCCAGTCTTTTTTAAGCCAATTGATGGTCTCGGCAGTATAAAAGCGCGGCCACCAGTTGTGCCAGCCCAGGCTGACACCATGAAGAGCCAGCGTATCGGCGTGCGCATCGACAAGCGCTGTACCCGATACACGGAGCTGACCGTGCCTGGCGACAACTGTTTTGGAATTAGGCTTGGGGTTGATCCATGCAGATCGACAGGCCACCGTCAGCAACATAGTTACCATCAGTATGCAGTATACATATCTTTTCAACTGTGCTCCTATTTTTTAACGATCCTGAAATTGCACACGCTGAAGTCGTCATTGACATCGACCGTAGGTTGGTAAGAGAAAACAAAGGTATTCCAACCCGTTTTCAGATAGGTCCCATTACCCTGGGAGGCATCTTTATAAAACTCTGTCAAATCAACGCGCATCGTCTTCCATTGGCCATACGTATTCAGGGCACCATTCTCGGCAGGATTGTAACGTGTCTCCTGTCTGTCGCCGCCCAATATAAAATTCCCCTGGCTAATCGAAGCCGTACTTTTGGTGTTGATCTCAAATTTGACATAGTAATCTTTGGGATTGGCCAATACCGCAGCTTCATTCAAATCAAAACCTGACCAGAAAATACCGTTCCAGGACCAAGCACCGAAAGATTGACGGATCCGCAAAAAGCGATCAAAGCCGGGCAAAATTGCCGGGTCACCGCTTGCTTTTCCATCGGTAACGTAGGCGGACAAAGATTTGATATCCAGCATGGAAATTCCTTTCTCTCTAAATTTTACTTGTCTCGGCACCTCAATCAGTGGGCTTGAAAACGATAGCGTTGCACCATCGGCCGTACTGGAAGGAAAAATAAAATAGACAGAGTCTGCGACACTGCGAAGAGGTTTGATTTCAGTGTTATTAAGTAAGAATTTTCCCTCCAATACATCCAATTTATAGAGATCCAAATATTTACCTACGAGAATGGCCGTATCTCCAGCAGCAATAAACTCATTGTATAGCCCTTCAATCACCAGATTGGGAATTTTTACTTCAAAAGGAAATTCCGTAATTCCTTTTGCCGTCTCAACAGTGACCTTATTATTTACCTCAGTCGGAACGATACGCGGTATAGGTAACGTAATACGGGATCTGACAGCATAGACCGTCGCTAGGTCTACCTCCACATCGTTTAATTTTATGGACTTAAGCTCAGCAAGATTATTACCCTGTAAGACGATCATATCTGTAAGCGCTGCACTGGTAATTGTCGCATTGAGATCTGCTGCTGTTGAGACTTTTTCGATAACAGGTGGGCCATCTGAGCTCAACTGATCGTCATAGCCGTCGTTATAGTTAACAATATCCTTCTGGCAGGAGATCATTCCTAGGGAAAGGTAACCTGACAATATGGTAAATAATATGGATTGATTTAATAATTTCATGGTTATTCAAATTTAGGTTTACGTTAGTTCCAACCGGGATTATTTGAAGTGATTGTGGTATTGACGCCCACTTCAGAATTGGGGATTGGGTAAAGCAAATGCTTTTCAGTGCGTATTTTCACAACCCCCACCTCATCGGTTCCACCAATTTTATTCATGACATCAAGGTAAATCCCCCAACGGATCAAATCCCAGCGGCGGTCGCCTTCCAGTGCAAATTCCATTGCCCTCTCCTCTAGCACTGCAGAGCGGAATCCGCTTTGATTATCGATATTTCCATCTCCAATGAGTCTACGGGGCGTCGCATTGCTTCTTTCGCGTACCTGATTGAGCTTTGCCAAGGCCAATGTACGTGCTGCGGTACTGTTGTCTGCCTCATTGGCAGCCTCTGCATAGATGAGTAACACATCCGCAAATCGAAGGAAATACCATGGTGCATCTGTACGTTCCAGCTTATTGTTGCTCACATCACTATATTTTGTGAGATAAGCCAAAAAGGCCGGTGATTTTTCACTTCGGTATTGTGCGCCGTCATTAAACGGTGCTACCGGCGGTACCCAATTACCCTTATCATCGGTATAGCCCTTTGCTTTGTTCGTATACTCTTCGTTATTCGGGTAATACGATCCGCCACCCCAGCTGGAATCATCTCCTTGTCTGATCCAGCGGTGAATCACCCCTTTTACCACGCGCAAATCTTTACTTTCAAACAATTTATACCAGTGATCGCGCATGCCCCACCATAGCCCGGTCTGTATGTTGCCTTGATCATTGAAGGTTCCATTATAACCTTGTGAAAAAGTGACCCCATACTTTTCATCAGCAGACATAGACTGTAAAGTCCATATATGTTCGGTTTTATTTCTATTGGCACGCGACCAGAGGTTATCATAGCTCAGCAAACTATAATTACCAAAACTCCCCATTAATGACCTGCAGCGCCTTGTCACGTGCTTTACCAAAATACTCTTTTGCATTAATTCCTTCATAACCGGCAACTACCTTTTTAGAAACCACAAAAGATACAGGATTGGTGTACACCTTTTCACTGCCATTCATGCTGTAAGGCTGCCCTCCTCTTACTGTAACGTTGCCTGATGCCAAAGATCCTGAAGCCATGGTGACATAAACTTTTGCCAATAAGGACGCGGCCGCTCCTGCTGAAGCTCGCCCTTCCTGAAATTTGCTATCCGTGTTTTTATAGAGCAATCCTTCGGCCTTGGTAAGCAATTCGATGATATGCTCATACACCTTACTGATCGGCTGGCGTGGCTGATTGAGATCGGCACCGGAGTTGACGGAAGCATTACGGATGGGCACTTCGCCAAAGGCACGTACCAAAAGAAAGTAAGAATAAGCCTTTAGAAAATAGAGCTCACCGATCCCGTTGTTTTTGGCTGCTTCCGAAGCTTTGGTCATGGGTTCGATATTTTCTAGCGCTAAGTTTGCCCGATGAATAATGGCATAAGGCTTTTCCCACATAGCAGAAGTATATTCATTGTTCTGAAAATTTCCTGCACCCAAAGTTCCAAATGACCAATCCGGTCCAGTCATGTAATCACAGTCAAATTCCAGTGCTGGTGGAAAAAAGGTTCCAGCGAAACATATCGTCAAGCAGTTTGCTATAAGTTCCTACAACCCATTGGTTGACCCCTTCATCCGAATCCGGGATATCTTGCGGATCTATAAAATCAAACTTTTTTTCTTCGAGCATTTTCTCACATGAACTTAATCCCGCAAGACTGATCGATGCCAATAAGGCATATTTTATATATTGTTTGTAATTTTTAGTAGTCATGATCATCATAATTAGGTTAAAAATCGGCTTTAATTCCCAGTGAGAAAGTTCTGCTGCTTGGGTAAGAATAAATATCCACCCCTTTTCGCGAAGCGTCACCACCAAATGCATTTACATCCGGGTCGAACCAGCTATAGTCCGTGATAGTCAAAAGATTGGTCGCACTTGCATAGAGATAAAGCGAATTAAGCCCTTTAAAAGGTATCTTAAATGTATAACCCAGATTGACGTTCTTTAGCCGAACATAAGAGCCATTCTCAACATAACGATCCGAAGTTAACATGGTACGGTTGTACGTGGAGACCGCTTTAGGCCATAAAGCGTTTTCATTGTTTTCTTCCGTCCAGCGCGTGTTATAAATATCCTGTGTGATATTACCCAAATTGGCCATTTTCATATCGATCAGGTTGCCATTGAAAATATCGTTACCGATAGATCCCTGCCAGAAGAAACCGAGCGTAAAATCCTTATATTTAAAATTATTGGTCAGACCAAAAACGAAATCTGGATTTGTATTTCCGATTATTGTACGGTCACTAGCTGTAATTTGACCATCACCATTCAAGTCGCGGTATTTAATTTCGCCCAGTTTGGACCGCACAACGGCATTGCTGGCGTTAGCATAGGTCTGATCTGCACGAACTTCGGCTTCATTATCGTAAAAGCCATCTTCGATATAACCGAACATAGAACCTATCGGCATGCCATTTCGCTGGATAAAGATATTATCGGCATTGTACCATAACCGTTCGGCAAAGCGATCTGCTGCAAGGCCACCGATTGCATTCCGATTGAATGAGATATTAGCATCGATATTCCATTTAAAGGCATCGCGGTCAACAGCAACGAATTTACCTGTTAACTCAAGCCCCTTATTGGTGACATATCCCGAATTGACCCACTGTGTTCTCATTCCGTTGCTTGAAGCAATATTTACATTCTGCAACAGGTCGTTGGTCTTTTTATAATATGCATCGATGGTAAATTGGATACGGTTATTTAGAAAAGCCATGTCCAATCCGAGGTTATACTGGTCTGTGGTCTCCCATTTGAGAGTTTTATTTAATGCACCACGCCAGTCTACCTCCGCAAAACCACTGCTAAGCGCTCCGCCCAAAGGATAGTTGGCTACGGCCAGATAAGCTCTTGTCTGATACGCATTGACGCCCTGATTACCCGTACGCCCATAACTTGCACGCAATTTTAGATCATTTAAAACACCAAGATTTTTCACGAATTGCTCCTCAGAGATTCTCCAGGCCAGTGCTCCGGAGAGAAAATTGGCAAATTTCTGTCCTTCGGTCAATCGACTCGAACCGTCACGGCGAAAAGATGCTGTAGCGATGTACTTACCTTTGTATGAATAATTTGCCCTAGCTAACACGGAAGCCAGCTGCGTCCGCCCACGGCTACTCACCAACGGGCCTGGATTTAAGCCCGCAGCCATATCAAACTCGCCTGTAATATCATTCGGAAAATTGGTAGCTGTCATGGATTTGGCCGAGTAATTTGCCTGCTCATAGGTAAAACCTGCTACCGCATTTAGGCTATGAACTTGCTGAAAAGTTTTATCAAAAGTTAGCAAGGATTCACTCGTTAGACTCTGGTACCAATTGTCACTCTGTCCGGCACTTCCATTTTTTGGCGTTCTTCCCTCCTGCGTATTGCGGTTATAATACGTATTTCGGTTATTATTGGAGTACGAAAATCCCAAGTTCTGGCGGAAGGTTAAGAATGGTAATAGCTTGACACTTGCGTACGACGAACTGAAAACATTGTTAGCCCGCAGCTGATCCTTCGCTGTATTGACATAAACGCCCGGGTTGGAAGCCAACCAGTTCAGCTGATCCGACTCTATGGTACTCATGTCAGGGCCATAAGTCACAGGAAATATCAATGCCGAACGAATAATCCCGTAATCGTATGCATTTGATTTCGCAAAATTCGTGAGTCCATTTGTATAGTTGATATTGGCACCCAGTTCAAGCCAAGACCTCACTTTTCGACCGATATTAGTACGTAGGGCAACGCGTTGGTAATCTGAGTTTTTTATAGTTCCACCCTGATTCAGAAAATTTCCTGAAAACATGTGCCAACCTTTTTCACTGCCACCTGATACACTAAGATTATATTCTTGGGAAAATCCATTTTGATAAATTTCATCCTGCCAGTCAGCCCCTTGCACCAATGTCTGATTACCATACTGATCGGTACGCAGCCCCTGATTTAAAAAATCTTCCGGTGAGGGCTGATATTTTCCCGATGTCGTTACCGGCTGGCCGTTTATTGTCGGATAGGACCAGGTGCCCGGATAAGGTAATAGCTGATAATCCACTCCTTCATAATTTTTACTATTTACAGCCTGTTCGTTAATATAAGATGCATAATCGAAAGGTCCGAGCATTTTGACTTTCCGTCCAAGTGTGGCCATTCCAAAATTAGCATTTAGCTCAACCTTTCGTTTCCATTTTCACCTCGCTTTGTTGTAATCAATACCACCCCATTTGCGCCCCTTGAGCCATAGATAGCTGTAGCGGAAGCGTCTTTTAACACTTCGATCGATTCAATATCATTGGGATTGATCGATGCAAGCGCATTAGCGGTTTGGTTAATATTTTCATTGGCACTGCTCGCTGGTGTAGAAGCCATGTCAAAGGGAATTCCATCAACAATATAGAGGGGCTGTGAATTTGTTGAGAAGGAGTTCGTTCCCCGTATGGTAATAGAAACACCTGCGCCAGGAGCGCCATCATTCTGGTTGACTGTAACGCCTGCCATACGTCCCTGTAGCGCCTGGTTGATACTGGGAGCGGGATTTCCCGCCAAAATATCAGCAGCCTTCACTTGGCTTACGGCTCCGGATAGATCTCTTTTTTTCACTTTGCCGTAACCTACGACGACGACCTCGTCCAAGACATCCGATTTCGGATTTAGAAAAACTTTGATTGACTCCCGAGTGGTGACTTTTAAAGTACGAGTCTCCATACCTAGAAACGATACATAGAGATTATCCCCTACACTGACCTCAAGTTGGTAATTTCCCTTCTCGTCTGTCAGCGCAGTTTTTCCTGCGCCACTGCGCACTGTCGCACCGGCTATTGGTAAATTGATTTGTTGATTAATTACCTGTCCGATAGCTGCAGTTTCTGGGCAAAAGTAAGCATCGGAGTAAGGCCAGCAACCATACAGGCATAAAAGATTTTCTTGATCATTTTTGAGTTCCCTTAAAATTGGTTATTTAAATTGCTTTAACTTATTCCAAAACTAAGGAGAATGCATATTCAAGGATAATACTTTTTTATCTTCTTCTTATGCTATTTCAACCAATGGCTTTCATGACTTTTTAAAGTGAGGTATGGCCTATATTTTTTTAACAGCATGTATGGCCTGCTGTTCACAAATAGAATTTTGAATTTCGGTATTTATTCCGGAAGTCCGTTGGAGTTGCTCCCTTTTTCTTCATAAAGATCCGATTAAAATTGGACAGATTGTTAAACCCCGACAATAATGCGATTTCGGCAATACTGTGTGTTGTATCGACAAGCATGCGGCTGGCGTGTCCCAAGCGAATATCATTTAGGGTATCGACAAAAGTTCTGCCCGTACGTTGTTTAAGAAATCGACTTAAAGACACATCCGTCATCCCAATCAGATCTGCCGCTTCACCGAGAGACACTTCTTTCTGATAATTTTTAGAAAGGTAACGCAATACTTTTTCGACACGACGACTATCGTGTTTTCCGGTACTACTATGGAAAGAACGGCTGCAGAGTTCCCTCATATTTTCATCCTGCGACAACTTAAATAGGATATCATACAAACCAACGACAGAATAGAAACCGTCTTTTTCATGGGAGAGCTTTTTTATGGCTTCCTGTACAACCAAAATTGTTTGCATACTGAACGTCACGCCGTACACCGCTTTTTCGAACAATTGTTTAATCGAACGAAATTGATTTTTATTGAGCAGTGTTTCACCAAATAAATCTGGCTGGAACTGTATGGTGATCTCCGAAATATTGGTAGACTGACATTTGTGATCAAACCACCCGTGCTCCAGATTCGCATTTGCGATCAGTGTTAATTCAAGTTCATCGATTTCCTCTATACTGTCCCCTACGATGCGTTGTGCGCCAGCAGCATTTTCAATGAAGTTGAGTTCAAATTCTGAATGTACATGAATTGGAAAATCAAAACGTGACTTCTTTCTGGCAAATACCATGAAACAATCTTTATCGGATAGCGGTGTGACTTCTCTTAATATCATAGACGGAATTGAAAGGCGAATTGGACTTAAATAATAAATGTCCAAATGTCGTTTATTTTTTTGAATTTAAAAATAAATAAAATTATGGCGTTATATTCAAGAGGTACCAACTAATTTATTCATGGTAAATCAACTTCGAAGCTGCCCTTCATCTTTGCTTAGATGCATTCGAACAAAACCAACATAGAAATTCATCGCTTCAGCAAGAGTTTCATAATTTGGATTCTCTGCGTATAGAACTCTTCCGTTAGCCAAAATTATTGGCTATTATAGCTACTTTTATTTCATTTGTCTGCATGTTAAAATTAGTTTAAATGTAACAAGACAAAGTTCCACATCTACGAGCGGTCAGTTGTAGTTGAATCGTGGATATTTCTAACCAAATTGAGGGTAGATTTCAATATGGATAATTCACAAAAATAGATGCTAGCTAAAAACATAATAAATTTGTTTTAAAAGGTCGGTAATTAGATGGTTCAAGTTCCATTTTATAAATGATCAACAAGAGAACAAAACACAAGCGAATAATTTAATCGATGATCCAGTACAATCTAAATTCAGTTTGAAACGGAACAAAACACACTAGCAATGAGCTTCATGCATACTTTCGAAAACCTTTCAAACAAAATGTTTACGAACAAAGCCCTTCAATATTTAAAACTTTCGTATATTGCCGCACCTAATATCTACAACCGTGTACAACAAACTGAGTGATATAGAACTTATTGACCTACTCAATCAGTACGATCATAATGCTTATACAGAAATCTATGAACGATATTGGTCCGTTTTATATGTGCATGCCTTTCGTATATTACAACATGAAGATGAAGCATTGGATTCCATCCAGAATGTTTTTGAGAATTTATGGAATAAGGCTGGAAGTCTCGTCGTGCAATCTTCATTAAAAGCTTATTTATTTACCTCTGTGAGAAACTCTTCCTTAAATGCTATTGAAAAAAGCAAGACACGAAGTATGTATATAGATTCTTTAAATGAATTTGTGGATATTTACCGTTCGTCAACAGAGGAGGAACTATATTTTAAAGAGCTATTAAAAAAATTCGAATCTGAAATCGAAAATTTACCCCCAAAAATGCGTGAGATCTTCTTAAAGAGTAGAAATGAAGGATTGTCTTACAAAAAAATAGCAAAAGAGCTGAATATAACTGAGAATACGGTAAAAACGGTTCTTCACAGAGCAGTTTCACAGTTAAAAAAGAAGCTAAACACACTAATAACATTCCTTTTCTAAAATTTTTTGTTTTTTTTTTAAAATCAACGTATACTTTCACTCTTTCCGCCTGTCTTTATATTATAGAGTTTAGACTATAAAGAAATATATGGACAACAATAAAGCTGAAAAGCTTCTTGAAAGATATAATAAAGGTAAATGTACCATAGAGGAAAAAAAATTAGTTGAAGACTGGTACCTCCATATGCTGAATAAAAATGAGCATATCACAGCATCGTCTGAATTGTATAAAGTAAAAGCCAAATTGGACAGCCGTCTCTTTTACCAAAGAAAATCTAGGGTGTTCTACCGCTATGCTGCCGCTATTCTTGCATTTGCAACATTCACTGGCATACTTTACTATTCACGTGATCTGCCTCAGAAGCACCAAACCAGAAGATTGATAATAAAGAAATTGCTGCCGGAGGGAATAAAGCTATCCTCATACTCGCAGATGGAAAACAATTTGATCTAGGCTCGTCAAAAATAGGTACTATCACACAACTGAGTGGAATAAAAGTCGACTGCGATACTGTTGGGCAGATAACTTTCAATGTTCAAGATAGACCACTTAAATCTTTCTCTGAAAAGATGAACAGCATTGTAACTCCAAAGGGAGGCCAATATAAAATCATCCTTGAAGATGGCACCAATATTTGGTTGAACGCGCAGTCTATGCTAAAATTTCCTGAAAGATTTGCTAAGGATAACCGCTCGGTCGAACTAGTTGGAGAAGCCTATTTTGAAGTTGCGAAAAATAGAAATAAACCTTTCATTGTTAGGACTAAAGAACAGAATGTAAAAGTACTGGGAACCCATTTTAATATCAGCTCATACGCTGATGAGCGTATAGCCCGTACGACGCTTATTGAAGGCAGCGTCTCAGTAAGCGACAATATCTCACATCGATCTGTTGTATTAAAACCTGGAGAGCAGATCCTGATCAGTGGAAATACAATAGCAGTCAAAAAAGTAGACACTCAGGTCGATGTGGCCTGGAAAGAAGGAGACTTTATTTTCAAGAATGAAAATATTGAGAGTATTATGCGAAAGGTCTCCCGATGGTACCAAGTAGATGTGGATTTCATAAGCAAGAAAGGAAGATATCACCTTCAGCGGTATGATATCCAAATCAAAACAATCTGTCAGCTATACTGACAATGCTGGAATCAACAGGACAGATCAAATTTAAATTAACAGGAAGGAGGATATCTATTATAATGTAAACAAATTGATAAACTACTTGAGAAAAGAAATCTGGAATGCGCTAACATCCCAGATCAAAAAACTTTGGATCAAGTAGTTAAATAGAAGCTCGAACTCAATTCAAATCACTAACCCAAATTAATCAAATATATGATTTTTAAATTTATTCCCGTTGAAAGACGGAGATTCTTTATGCGAGTAAATTTATCACTTGTTTGCCTTGTCGCCATGGGGGGGCTCCAGGCATATTCCAAAACCTTTGCGCAGATTTCAATTCAGCGCCAGAACATTACACTGCCACAATTATTTCAGGAAATTCGCAAACAGAGTGGCTACGACTTTTTTACAAGGAAAGCTTATTGTCGGATAAAGATCCTGTAAATATTCAAATGCAGAATGCCTCTATTGAGAAAATCCTAGATTATTCGCTAAATGGAAAGTCCCTCACTTACGATATCAAAAACAGAATAGTTGTTATTAAACAATTAGAAAATAAGCAGCGAAATATTGTTGGAAGGGTTATCACCGAAGATAGATCGCCTCTATCTGGAGCCAGCATTAAAGTAAAGGGCCAGCCAAGAGTATTTTTTACAGACGAGAATGGTCATTTCTCTATATCCGCATCGAATAAAGTAACAGAACTTATAATTTCATATATCGGCTATAAGGACTGTATTGTCAGGCCCGGTGATGAATTTATGGAGATTAAGATGGCCAAATTGGATAATCAGTTGGCCGAAGTGAATGTAATTTCGACTGGTTACCAGAAGATCAAGAAAGAACAGCTTACGGGTGCTGCCTCCACATTAAGCGAAAAGGACTACCAACAGCGGGTAGCCGTAACCGGTAACTTTCTAGAAAATCTAGAAGGAAAAGTCCCAGGACTAGTCTACAATAGTATTTCTGGAGAACTTTCCATTCGTGGTGTCAGTACTTTTGACGCAGTAAAAAAACCACTTATCGTGTTGGATGGTTTTCCTACTGAAATCGACATAAACTCCATAAACCCAACTGATATCATATCAGTGAGCGTGTTAAGGGATGCAGCCGCCGCTTCAATTTACGGTGTCCAGGCATCAAACGGTGTTATTGTTATAGAAACCAGAAGGGGAAAATCCGGTAAACCAACGTTCACTTTTAGAAACACTTTTGCTTTTGATTCAAAGCCCGATTTCGATTATATGCGCTATCTCGATACAAAGGAATTCATAGACTTACAGCGTGATATGGTCAGTACAGGCGGTGACGATAGATATTTTTACTCAGATTATAACCCAATTGACCAAGTTACAAGTATACTATTCGATCTTAAAGATGGCCTTATAGATAACAAGCTTGCAGAAGAGAAAATTGGCGCTATAGCTTCTTACAACAATCTTGCGGAGTATAAACGGTTATTTTATAGACGTAGACTTGTCAATAACATCAATTTTGATATCAGCGGAGGTACGGAAAAAAGCACATATCTAATTGGTGTCAACCATATCGGAGAAAGAGCTCAGAAAGTAGGTACAGATAATAAAAAAACCATTTTAAATGTTGCCAACACTTACAAGTTCAACAAGAATATTTCATTTGATTTTAAAGGAATTTATTCAAATAACAGAATAAAAAATGGTACTACACCAGATTATAGTGACCTCCTCCCCTTTGAGAGGATTGTCGACGAAAATGGTAATGCACTCCCGGCTACTTTTGGTGAATTCAGAGAAAAATTTTATGTAATAAATAAAGATTATAACGAGAGAGCCCAATCCCTAGGTTTGTATGACCAGCTTTATTACCCATTCGGAGAATTGTCCGCTACGACTCAAAAGACATCACTCAATTCTTTCAGGGCACAAGGCCGCCTTAATGCCAAAATTACTGAGTGGCTAAATATCGATCTTGGCGGCGCTATTGAAAATGAACAGGGTGTGAACGACCTGCTTAAAACAGAGGATTCTTATAGAGTAAGGTATCTGGTAAATACTAAGGCAAAAAAAGATCCAGCAAATGGAACCCCTTTATTCACTGACCTGCCTCAGGGAAATTTTCTGACAAAAGAAACACTTAAAAATACAGCTTACACCCTACGTGCTCAGGCAAATCTCAATTACGAAACAAAAGATAAAAAACATAGTATTTCGGGAATCATTGGTATTGAACAAAGGCAAGTAAAAGCTGAATCATTTAAAACAACATTCTTTGGTTACGATGACCAGTCTCTTATCAATAAACCTGTCAATCTTCAGGTGCTTAATTCAAGGATAAAACCAGCCTTCAAAGAAGTCGGAGACTACGGATCAAGTTTTAATAGCAATGACTATTTTGGAGAAAAATATAGCGACAGAAGGTTCCGTTCATTTTATGGACAAGGAACTTATATGTTCAAGCATAAATATATCGCTACTGGAAGTATCCGTATAGACCAGTCTAATCTGTTCGGAGTAGACGATAAGTATAAAAACAAACCGCTTTGGTCATTAGGAATGAATTGGCGTATGGGCGAAGAGGAATTTATTAAATCTGTTTCCTGGATCAATTCATTACAGATTCGGGCCGCCTCCGGCTTTAACGGCAATGTTCCAAGTAGCTTTAACGGACCTTTCCTGATCCTAACATCCGGACTTAATAATAGGTTTAACACTTCAGAGGTCTTTTATGATGTACTATCACCTGAAAACCAATCCATCCGCTGGGAAACAACAACTAACTACAATCTGGGGTTAGATTATGGATTATTAAAAAATAGAATATCAGGTTCTGTAGACCTTTATTATAAAAGAACAAAAGATGTATTTGGTACGATGTCCGCAGATCCAACATTAGGATTTAACCAATATAGTGCTAATACGGCTTCTATTGAGAATAAAGGTCTTGAAATATTACTGACTAGCGTAAATATTGATAAAAGCATCTTCAAATGGCGAACAAGTGCAACTGCATCCTTCAATAAAAATAGGGTTATTGAAGTACAGGCAAAAGATAAAACATCATCCCTAGATATCATATCAGGCACAGACCTACAGAAAGATTATCCAATGAATGCACTATTCAGTTATAGATACGCTGGACTGAATAATTTAGGACACCCTGGAGTTTACGATAGAAACGGTAATGTGTTAGTTTTAAATACATACGACGATGCCGTCATTGATGTCGATTTTGATGATCTGGTCTACAGTGGCACAACAAATCCCAAGTATGTGATCGGTCTCAATAATCAGTTTTCTGTAGGTTCTTTCGATTTGTCTTTTCTTTTTATGTATTACGGTGGCCATGTTATGAGAGTCCAACAGCCCAATCCTGATGAACTACAGAGCGGAAATGCAATAAAAGGCTCTTCAAACTACTGGAAAAAGCCAGGAGACGAGCTTGTAACTACAATACCGGGACTCCCTGAGTATGGAACTCCTGAGGACTTTATGTATTCCGCGCGGTATGGGTATACATACGGAGACAGATATGTACGTAAAGCAGACTACATTCGGCTGAGAGATATCATCTTAACCTACAATTTGAAAAATGACTTCCTGCAAAAGGTCGGTCTATCCAATACTCAATTTAGGTTTCAGGTTCAGAATCCATTCAAATATACATTTAGTGGAAATGATATAGACCCCGAATCAATTGATAGACGGACAGGAATAAGGACTCTGCCACAAACTTCATTTTATAGTTTGACATTTTCCACTACATTCTAGCTTTTGTTCGGAAAACAAAAAAGATAAATATCGAAAAATATGACTTTAAATTGGCTAATAAGTTCCATAAAACAGCCAAACCCATCTTCCTGATGGAATAATACATTATAAAATGATGAAAAAAATACTATTGAAATTTTTGATTTTATTAACACTACTAGGTATTCTATCCTGTGGAGACTTTCTGGAAGTAAAGCCCAAAGGTGTAGTCCTGCCGGAAAAATTGACTGACTTTGAAAGCATGTTAAATTCCTTCACAATGACCCAGTCTTTTCCTTCTGCCCTACTTTATTGTACAGATGATTATTATGGCACTTATAGCGCGAAAGATAAAAGTGTCAACGCCAACCTATATTTCTGGCGGGAGGAAAAAGATATTAATGACCAGGTGAGCCCGGTTATCTGGGGGCAATTGTACAGGATCATCTACGATGCAAACGTGATCATCAACAATGTAATGTCTGCTACCGGCAGCAATGATCAAAAGAAAAAAGAAGTGCTGGGAGAGGCTTTATTAGCTCGTGCAGATGCCTATTTTACACTCCTAACAGTGTATGCAAAGAGCTATAATATAAATACTAAAAATACGGACCTAGGACTACCATGGGTAACAACGACAAATGTAACTGATAAAGTCCCCCCAAGAGCATTAATCCAGGATAATATAGACAGTATTGTCAATAACACCCTGCGTGCAATTGACTGTTTGCCATTAAATAATGTAAATCGCTACAGAGCAACAAAAGGTGCCGCAAAAGGATTTCTTTCAAGAGTCTATCTATATATTGCCGACTATACTAATGCCGAAAAATATGCCCTGGAAACTATGGCCGTAGCCCATAAACTAACGGATTATAATACAATTAAGTCAAGTGATGACCTACCTATTGCCGATCTTGATCCTGAAATTTTATGGCAGCGTGGAAGTGAAGATAGAAATGTCCCGGTATTTATGTTGTATTCTGATGAGTTAAAAACATATTTTGATGAAAATGATCTAAGATACAGCATTTTGACGATCAGTAACAACAAAGGAATCAATCGAGGGGGAGCATATGGGGAAGCAAATTTTGGAATAACTTTTCCGGAAGTTTATTTGACCCTTGCTGAACTGGCGGCTCGTTCTAACCGTACCGCTGCTGCTATGGAATATCTAAATATAATCCGGAAAGTTAGAATAAAGGCTTCTGCTTATCAGCCCGCTACTTCACTGAATAAAGATGATGCTTTAAAAATTGGTATTGGCAGAAAGGAGACGGGAATTAGCTTTTGGAGCCACACGCTGGATGGATATGAAAAGACTGGATAGAGATGGCCTGATGAAAGACGTCAAACGTATTAACAGGGAAAAATTCTGAACTTCAGGAGACATTAACGCCACAAAGTAATCGTTACACTTTTCAGATACCAACTCGGGTGAGAAAATTCAATCCCAACATGCAAGTCAATTAAATGAACATAAAAAAATTAAACAAGATTTTTATCACATGAAAAATATAACACTATTCCTATTTTTATTCTTGAGCATTTCCGCTTTTGCTCAGTCATCTAAGCCAGTCCTTGTTGACGATTTGGTCCCAGAAAAATATAAGATTTCAAATAACTACTTTCCAATTATAAAAGGTAGCTATCTATACAGTATATATGCATTGTCAACAAGTGATTTTATCAGCTCCAAAGTTTTCGATAAAAATGATGACGATTGGCTACCAATATCGACTTTGAGCCTAAACAGAAATATTTTTCATTCGGTAATGAGTTTTTAAAAGATAAAGACTGGCAGGATATTTTTAAAATATGCTGCATCGTTAGTCCAATCGTATGTAAAATCCGAAGATTTCAAAACTTCAGTTTTTGCCCAAGCGATAGCAATAACGGTGGGATTTGATGATGGCGAGTTAACGATAATAATATCTCAATAACTATGGATCTTATCAAAGTTGTTTATCGCGAAAGAGTTGATTGAAAAAAGAAGAAAAAAATACCAGATAAAGAAGGACAGATAAAACTCATGATCTATTAATAAAAACATCAAAAAGAACAAGCATGATAACGAATATTCCTAGAGCAATTGGTCGGGTATACCAATATGAAGGTTGTCCGAACCTTTTCATAATAAGTCCAACTATAATGCTAAAAATGGCTAGAAACAAGCCTGATGCTTGATTATCATTCATACGCTAAAAATAAGTAAAAGAATTGACACGCTAGGTCCTAAATCAATTCTTAACTTTATTTGAAAAAAGATTCCAGTTATAAGGAACATAACTGGAATCTGCAGTTTTTATTTAAACATTTAGTGGGACAGTCCCGAAAAAAATGAAAAAGTTTTTTACTTGGTTAATGTATGTCGCTGCTTTTTTTTCTGGAATTATTATATTGTTGTTTATTTATTTGTCTGTTGACCCATTTCGTAAACAAAAACAAAGAAGACTTTATTATAAAAGGATCGAAGAAATAAAAACACGTAGGAATCTTTACTGACAATCATAGTTTAAAAGCTCTACATCTTCCGCGCCAAAGGCCCATCCTTAGTGACCAGACTAGACCAACCGGGACAAGATCCCACGGTTAGTTTCGCGATCAATCTGGACGCTAGAAATATATTGGCCACTGTTTCTTCACCAAAATCCCAGGTTACTTCGACAGGCGAACTCGCCTCAAATGGTTCAAGATTCTCTTTGACAAACTCCGAAGGATTTAAAAACGGTAGATTTTCCTTTTTATGCCATTCAGGTTCCATCGGAGTAGGAACACTATTGTATAACCATATGTCTCCAACTATTCTTTCCTCTTTTTCCTCATTCAATAAGTATGCATAACAGACCTTATCGTCATCTTCGATAAGTACGGCGAACTCAGGGCGATCGTTTGATACATATTTTGTTAAACTTCCCATTCTATACTGATTTAAAATAATGAAGTCTGCGCCGTATCACTCCCCAATGGCGGCAATCCTTCCCAATCAAATTGCTCATAACGATGCTTACCATCGGGGCGGTTTGGATATCCTCTCAAGGTATACACTGGATAATGTTTCAACTTTTCATTGGGCATCTCAAATCGAAAAATCGGTGGCATATTCTCTTCGTTAATATCCTCGATCCACTGACGCTCGAGATCCTCAGGCAAAAACAAAGGCATACGATGTTTATTGGGACCGTCATTATGGATATTGGCCATCACTTTATTGGCTGCACGCGTAAGCATACCAAAAGATCCTACACGTTCAACCACGCCATCCTCATCCACCGTCTCATGCCACTGGTACAGACCTGGTAAATAGAATAGCTCTCTTCCCGCTTCACCGATGAAATAAGGGACTTTCTTTTTCCAGCCCTTTACAGCTCTATGCTCAAAGGTACCACTCACAGGGATAAGGCAACGTTGCTTGCGCAAACGGTACCAATAGGACTTTTTATCTTCCAGGATACGTTCGCTACGCACATTAATCATATTGCGCCTGCGATCGGCCTGCAGTTTGGGATCGTTAATATAGGTAGGCAATACCCCCCACTCCATCTCGGTCAAGGCCAGCTGGCTTGAGTCCTTGTCCTTATACAGGATCGGATATTTGGGAAAGGTAATGGCCTGCACGTTTTCCAGATAGTCATAATTGTAATCCAATTGACGGCGCTCGTCCCGCAATTGCGGAAAGGTCTTTTTGATAATCTCAATATCGGTATGGAGGCTAATATCCCAGCACATAATGGTATCCTTTTTTGTTTGGCTTTGATACGAATATACGCAATTTGTGCTGTAAATACGGATTGCCCTAGGACAAGAAAATAGCTGTTTTTTAGTTCGGCCCGGATTTGATTACCGAAGGATCTCTATAGCAAATACTTTCTTTTGGGTCTGCCCATCGCTAATGGTAGCCACTACCCGACCATATGCTAAGGAGAATAGGATATCGATCGGATTTTTGCGCTGAAACTTGGTCTTGGTACGCAGGTAATTGACAATATTTTTCTCATAGAGCTTAAGCATACGCTTATCCCAATTCTCCTCCTTGATGCGATTAAGAAAAATACGATAGCCTGACCCTGTTTCCAGTAGACTTTCAATCTTATCGGCATCCTGCGGCAACTGCAAAGCTCTTCCCTCCTTTGCCCCCAGTTGATGGGCATGCTGATCGGCAGCTTCCTTGTCATCATAAGGCGTGAGCAGAAAACCTGTCTTTTCCTTAACATCGGGCCACTCAAAGCGCTGCAGCACAAAGTCGACATAGCCCGACTCGACGAGCTCGCGAAATGAACTTTTGGTGACTTGTTCAAAGGGATTGTACAGCATAGGACTAAGATAGGATTTATACCACAAAAATGGCCGGAATAAACCAGCCCTGATATATATAGTTATGATCCCAATAATGGGATAGTCGGTTTCAAAAAAATGCTGGCCTAACAAGTGCAAATCAAGCCAGCAAAAGCAATCTTCTCATTTTTCGTATAAAGGACAACAGAAATATAATATTCGTTTGAAAAAATAAAAAAAACCTTGAGGAGGGGGATCTCAAGGTTTTTACTACCTGTTATTAACTAATTTATGAAAGTATGGATATAACAATGGTTGATTTGCTTTCATTTGATCTTTTATAAAAAGGTTGAGTTCGTATTCCCTGCTTCACAATTATTTTATTTAAATGAGAGCTTATTCAAAATGGTATTGTCTAAGACCAACTTAACCTATAAAAAAGAAAAAGGCCACTTAGACAGTATCCAAGTGACCTTAAAATCTTATATTGTAATCTGTTTTATTTTCCTTTAGCCTTCTCTGCCTCGATCTGCTTTACAAACTCTATAGTGACGTCCGCTAATTCGGCTATCTCCGATATCGAAAACTTATTCGAAGACAAAAGATTTTTTATTACTTCCGCCTTTCCTTCAGCTTTTCCGATAACTTCTCCCTCAGCCATTGCTTTTTCGCGCGCTCGCTTCAATTGCTCCTCCTGACTACTTCGGATACTCTCGGCATCCCATTTATTCCTTAAACTTACGTTGTACATCTCTCGTTCCTCCGGTTTTAGTTTGCTATACTCTGCTAACTGAAATAACTTCTCAAAAATAGGCTTACGCAAATAAGTGGAAAGTCCATTTAGCGAAGACATATTTTTGAGTACATAAAGCCAACGATCTAAATCATTAACTAACTCTGCCTCAGCTTTAACAAAGTTAACCAATTCCACATATATAAAGCCTAGATCGTCATAAAATATTTTACCATGATCTCGATAACATAAACAAATATCGTGCAGAAAATACTTCTCATCCCCCGCATCAGGCATTGCAAATCCATCCATCAGTACAATGATATAAACTTCACTAATTGCATAATTCCAAGCCCTTCGGTTGCCTTTGGGTGCCTGATCCGCTATCAATTTACTGCTGTAATAAAGCATGCGCTTTTTCAAATTATCCTGCGCCGTGCGCTGCACTTCAATAATAAAACGTTCGCCATTGTCTGCCGTGCAGGTCAGATCAAAAATAACGGTACCGATATCCTCTGTATCCCCGACATGCTCATTTTTGTTATAATACAGGTCGGCAATAATCTTGCGTCCTCTAAACAGTTCGTTTAAGAAAGCGATCAGAAGATCTTTATTGGTATCTGATCCGAAAACTTTTTTAAATCCATAATCTGTTGTAATATCGATATATTTCGACTGTTTCAACTCACTCATAATACATTGTTTTTAAATTGGTTAACAATGCAAATATAAGTAAAAAAGCATTTTAATACTAATATTTTTAGCGTAAAAACATTAGTATGTATATGAATTAAAACAACTTCCCCAATGAAGATCATTTCCGTCCTATTCACTCCTCGGATCGGGTTTTAGTGGCATCTTGGCACAGCGGATCACCTCAATAGAAGGGCAACCATATTCCAGAACAATTTTGCCTTCAACCAAATAGATTCCGGCCCCACGGAGCGGATATTTGGCTAAGGTCTGTGGGAAATGGACGGTATCAAAAAATCGTCCCTCGGCATCGAGGAAAGTACCAAATTTCATCAGGTCGCCACGCTTGGTCTTCACAAATTTCTCACAGACAAAATCCCCCACCACACGGACTATCTTTCCTTCATGCAGATGGAGTTCCCGAGCGGGCATATCGCCCCGGTAATCGCTTTTGGTAAGATCAAATAGCGTACCCGTTACGCAAAAGCCAATCAGCTCCATCTCGTCATAATAATCCTCCAGGATATCTTCTTCCAAAGGGGGAAGAATAGGCTTGCGACTTTCGGTCTCAAAGAGCGCCATACCTGCTGCGACAGGCTTATGCTTGCTCATCATCAGGTGAGCTGCCCACAGCAATTGCTTTTTCCCCGTCCCCGTAAAGCGCAAGGCACCTACACGAATTAGGATAACAACCTGCTCAATACCCGTCTGTGTGCGCTTAACAAAATTTTCCAGGCTCGTGTACTTGCCATTGGCTTCGCGCTCCTCAATAATGCGATGGGCCAGTTTACCTTCCAAATTGAGCAGGCAGTCAAAACCCAGGTAAATATCCTTACCCTGAATGGAGGTATTAAAGACCGACTGATTGACACACGGCAGGCAGATATTGCCCCCTGAAATTCGTGCTTCATTGACATAGACCTTACGATTGTAAAACCCACCATAATTGTTGAGCACCGCAACCATAAACTCCAAAGGATAGTAGGTCTTGAGGAAAAGACTCTGATAACTCTCTACGGCAAAGGATGCTGAATGCGCCTTGTTAAAGGAATAACCGGCAAAACTCTCCATCTGCCGCCAGATCTCGCGGCTAGTCTTCTCGTCATAGCCTTTGGCCTTACAGTTGGAAAAGAATTTATCCTCGATTTCGATCAGGTGGTCTTTGCTCCGGTATTTGCCCGACATCATCCGCCGGAGCACATCGGCATCGGCCATATCGAGCCCGCCATAGGCATTGGCGATCTTCATCACATCTTCCTGATAAACCATCACGCCGTAGGTCTCTTCGAGCTGCTCCTTAAATACGGGGTGTGGATAGACGACCGTCGTGGGGTCGTGATGCCGACGGATGTACTCGCCCATCATGCCCGAACTGGCCACGCCGGGCCGAATGATGGATGACGCAGCCACTAAAGTCAGGTAATCATCGCAACGTAACTTGGTGAGCAGCTGCCGCATAGCCGGACTCTCGATATAGAAGCAGCCGATGGTATTGGCCGATTTGAGCTGGGCGGCAATATGGACATCCTGAAAAAAACGCTTGGGGTTATCGGTATCAATGACCACGCCCAAGTTTTCCCGCACAATGGTACGGCAATCTTTGATATGGCCGATGCCACGTTGCGAAAGGATATCGAACTTTTCAAAACCGATATCTTCGGCCACGTACATATCAAACTGCATGGTAGGCAATCCCTTGGGCGGATTGTCCATCGCCGAATAACAGGTTAATGGTTCCTCTGAGATCAGCACGCCACTGGCGTGTATGGTGCGTTGATTGGGGAAATCGGCCATGCGGTTGTACACGCTTAATATGGTGTTGGTTACTTCATTCTTGTTGAGCATATGCTCGGGTTCATGCACGAGACGGTCGATCTCGGCCTTGGGCAGTCCATACACCTTACCCAGCTCGCGCAAGATGCTGCGGGAGCGAAAGGTGCTCATGGCCCCCATCAATGCCGTATGTCCTGTCTGATAACGGTTAAAGATATAATCGTACATCTCGTCGCGCTCATTCCAGCTAAAGTCCACATCAAAATCAGGAGGACTCTTGCGCTTGGGATTGAGAAAACGCTCAAAGGGAAGTTTGAGTGCTATGGGGTCAACATCGGTGATCCCTAAGCAGTAAGCAACAGCAGAATTGGCCCCCGACCCGCGGCCTACGTAGTGAAAATTGCGGCCACGCGCGTAGCGGCAGATATCGTCCGTAATCAGGAAATAACTGGAGAAACGCAGGTTTTCGATAATCTCAAGCTCGCGCTGAATGCGTTCGGTTGCGACCCGATCATTGCGGCCATAGCGCCTGGTAAAGCCATCCATGCAGTACTTGTGCAGGAGCTGCTTATCGTTGTAGCGGTTACCGGTAAAGGTTGCTTTATTCTTGACACTGGTAAAATCAAAGCTGAAAGAACACTGGCCCAGTATACGGTTGGTGTTGGCCAGCAATTGGGGCAAGTCGGCAAATAAGCGCATCAGCTTCACACGAGGAATAAATACCTCGTCCTCAGCAGCTATCTGCTCATCGCCGAGCTGCGAGATCAGCAAGTTGTTATCAATCGCCCTCAACTGCCGATGTAAGGTATAATCGGCCTTTCGGAAACTGACTGGTGCGAGTATCACACAGCGATCGAGCACCTTGCGGTCCATCAGTTGGGCGCGGGTACGCTCGCTGGGCCGGATGCCAATGTATTCAAAATCCCGCAATGGAAAGCTATCGAGCTTGCTAAAGGGATAGATCACAAAGACCTGCTCGAAGTCAGGCGATCGCTCCGGTGTAGGGCGATTTTCCATGTTGAGCTTGGTGCGGTATTCATTGATCTCACGAAAGCCCTGTTCGTTTTTGGCAATGGCGACAAAACAAAGCTGATCGCCGTTGCGGAATTCCATTCCCGCCAGTAAATTCAGTCCGGCAGCGCGGCCCAGTTTAATGAAGTCCAGCGATCCCGAGCTGTTGTTGATATCGGTAAGCACGGCAGTGTCATAACCGCCGGCCAGCATGCCCGAAATAAGATCCTGCAGGCTGAGCGTGCCAAAACGCAGGCTATAATAACTATGTAGATTTAAGAGCATGCTCCCCTCCTTTCTCTGGCAGCGGTGCACAGATGGCCTTCATCAGAAATTCGGCCCCATAGCGTTTTCGGATCTTGTCCATGGCCTGCATCAGGTTGACCTCCTCGGCGCTATCGTCAAAGAGATCGGTCTGATAGGAACCGTATATTAGGCCCGAGAACTTGATCCCGATAAGCCGTATCAGCATCCTGCGGCTATAGAGTTTCTTTAAGAGTGCAAGTACCACATCGGTAAGCTTTCGATCCGAATTGGTATAACCGATTTGCAACTGTTGGGTATGGGTATCGAAGTTGCTGTAACGGATCTTGAGGGTAACGCAGCTCGTCAGCTTCTGCTCTTTGCGCAGATCGAAAGCGAGCATATCGACCATACTGATCAGCGTTCGGCGAAGGACATCCATATCGATAGTATCCTGCTGGAAGGTGTTCTCCTTGGACATGGACTTTTGCTCCCGAAAAGGTACCACCAGCGAATCGTCCAGGCCATTCGCTTTACGCCAGATGTTGATCCCGTTTTCCCCGAGGACCTTCTGCATGGTGAACACTTCCATCTGCTGTAAGGTTCCGATTTTGGAGATCCCCATATTTCGGAGCAGGGTAAAGGACTTCTCGCCTACCATGGGAATTTTACGGATGGATAGTGGTGCGAGGAAACCTTTTTCGGCACCATTTTGCACCTGCTTTTCACCACAGGGTTTGGCCGTACCGGTGGCAATCTTGGAGACGGTCTTGTTGACCGACAGGCCAAAGCTAATGGGCAATCCAGTCTCTCGGATAATACGCTGGCGGAGTTCCTGGGTCCATTTCCAACAACCAAAAAAGCGGTCCATACCGGAGACATCAAGGTAATGTTCGTCTATACTGGCTTTTTCGACAATAGGCGTTTCTTCCTCGATAATTTGTGTAACTATACCCGAATAATGACTGTACCGATCGTGATCGCCCCGTACGACCACCGCCTCTGGACACATGCGCAGCGCCAGCCGCATTGGCATAGCGGAATGCACCCCAAACTTGCGGGCCTCATAGGAACAAGATGCAACTACCCCACGGTCACTACTTCCTCCTATGAGCACAGGTACTCCGATGAGCTTGCTGTTCTGCAAACGCTCGACAGATACAAAAAATGTATCGAGATCACAATGTACTATACTCCTCTCCATGTTTTTTTCAATTGTATCAAAGGCCCTGTATTGTCGCCTTTGATTTTTGGTAATTGCCGCATTCAAAATTACTAATATTATTAGCAAACAATCAACAGCGAGAAATGATTTAATTTTTATCACATTCATTGTCAGCGATATAATTTATAGTAAAGGATTGGCTTAAACTTCACTTACTTATGGCGGAAATGCGGTGCGCATGCCTATAAGCCCATGAAAGGAAATCTGGAGCAACTGCTCGCTCAAACCTGCACAACTCCACTTTGGGAGGACGATTTATTGTCAATAGACGATGCGCGATTATTGGTGGGTACAGAAAGCGTACAAGATGATTGGATCGTGCTGGTAAAGCAGAAAAGGGAAAAATAAAAAGCCTCCCTTGTTAATTGGTTACATGTTAACGGGCTTCGGCGGCTTTGAGCTAAAGCAAAAGACCTTACCTAATTACCTTATCATTGCTGTTATTGATTAGCCTTAGTATTGTTGCGAGCGGAAAGAACTCAAAAAAACAATAGAGCAATTCGAAGACTCTTCGACAGAGATTGATTCTAGTGAATTTAAAAATAATATCACTCCGCCATACAACCTATTCTATTTAATCTTCATCACCTTCATTTAATGAATTATTCTTTCACCGTGAACATCACCGAACACCTAATGGTTTGACACATATTGATGTTGCATATACGTTATCTTTTGAGAAAAATACCCTTCATTGAGATGTGAATAGTTGTGTGCTATTATTTTTTGAACCAAAATTGTTTTGGATGTGTTCCTTTAAAACACAGATTAATAATTGGTTAAATGTACACACATTCTAAAATATAAATTATGAAAGCAGCAGTATTCCATAAGCCCGGCGATATCAGGGTCGATAATGTACCTGACCCAGCTATACTTGACCCAAGAGACGTCATTCTAAAAGTAACCGCGACCGCAATATGTGGCTCCGATCTACATATTCTAAGCGGTGCAGTCCCGCAGAAGGAAAACCTGATCATGGGACACGAATTTATGGGCATCGTAGAGGAAGTGGGCTCAGAAATCACCAATCTAAAAAAAGGCGACCGTGTAGTAGTCCCCTTTCCGATCGCTTGCGGAAAATGTTTTTTCTGTACGCATGAAGCATCTCCTGCCTGCGAGAATTCAAACTTTAAACACTATGGTCCCAACGGGGATTTGATGGATCAAAAAGGTGGTGCACTCTTTGGCTATACTGATCTTTACGGAGGATATTCTGGCGGTCAGGCTGAATATGTACGCGTTCCTTATGCCGATATCAGTCCTCGGATTATTCCCGAACACCTGACTGATGAACAGGCTTTGTTTTTAACAGACATTTTTCCTACCGGATGGTCTGCGATTGATTGGGCAAATCTGAAAGGCGGTGAAACTGTTGCAATCTTTGGTTCGGGTCCTGTCGGCCTGATGGCTCAAAAAGCAGCATGGCTTAATGGTGCTGGTCGAGTTATCGCTATAGACCCACTGGACTATCGATTGGAGAAAGCGAAAGCAGTCAATAACGTTGAAATCCTAAACCCACATAAAGTAGATGTTATTCAGGCAATTCGTGAAATGACTGACGGAAGAGGAGCCGACGTGTGCGTAGATGCAGTAGGCTTTGAGCCCGAACGAAATTTTATGGATAAAGTAAAAGCAACGATAAATTTTGAAAAAGGGTCGATAAAAGTATTGGAAATGTGCTTTGAAGCGGTCAGACGAATGGGAACAGTATCGATCATGGGCGTATATGGTTCACCATACGATAATTTCCCACTATTCAGGATTTTTGATAAAGGTATCACCATTAAGCAGGGTCAAGCCCCTGTTCTTAACTATATTGACAAGCTTGTGAACCTCGTCAGCGAAAATAAAGTAGTTCTCGATGATATTATCACCCACACCATTCCGCTTACTGAAGCGGAGCATGGCTATAAAATCTTCAATGAGAAAGAAGACGATTGCGTTAAAGTAGTTTTGAAACCCTAAGATAAATTTGCGAGGAAAAATCACGAAAAACGAGCAGGCTTGCTGTAAACATTAAATGATTTTTCCTCGCGGTTTATCGTTCGGTTAATGCTGCTAGGCCTTTTCGCAAATCGCTAAAATAGCTTCGCAAGTATTCCTTCAAAAGTTACCAAAATATTTTATCCATATTTTTGCTGTGCTTTGGTCTACTTTCTCTTCAAGCGTGTAAGCTGTAATCCCCCCTTTAAAATTAACTGCAGCACTTTCGATCTGGGACCACCCCATCTGCAAATATTTTTTGTAAATCAATCATACGCTTTAAGACGATAGTAAATACTATATCAGATAATTAGAGTTTATTTCTATGCATTATTGAAGCTACAATAGTTCATTTATTTTTAAGTAATACCGCAAAGCTAGTTTTGGTAGACTTGTATCGATTTTCTATATTACCCCAATTTATAAACGGCTAAATCTATATTTGCTGTCGGCTTTTATAATTTATCAAAAATTTTCCCTTTAGGACAGAGTTGAATTCGTTGATACAAATAAACTGTGTATATTTAACATTTACTTATACAATCTCAAACTACCGTTAAACATAAATGCAGAAACCATGATTTTAATTGTAGATGACCAAGAAGAAAACATATTTTCATTAAAGAAGCTCTTAGAATCAAAAAATTTTTTAGTGGATACTGCCCTCTCTGGTGAGGAAGCGCTAAAAAAATCCCTGAAAACCGACTACGTACTCATTATTCTGGATGTCCAGATGCCGGATATGGATGGATTTGAAGTTGCAGCAACCCTACGTGGCCTCAATAAAACAAAAAATATCCCGATAATATTCCTATCGGCAGTCAGCAAGGACAAAAAATTCATTACGCAGGGATATGCTTCCGGTGGTCATGATTACGTCACTAAACCTGTCGATCCGGATATCCTGAATCTGAAAGTCAAAACTTTCTATGATCTCCATGAAAAGACAGTCGCTCTCAATAAAATGCAGGAACAGCTTCTATCTGAAATCGAAGAACGCAAAAAAGCCCAGCGTGCCCTTGAAAAACAGGTTGACCAGCTCCACCTGACACTCGAATCCTTACCGCAGCTGGCTTTCACTGCAAATTTTGATGGGGGCATAAAATTTGTCAATTCCCAATGGTACCGATTTGCTCGGTCCGCTGAATCTTTTCCACCCACACATCCCGATGACGAGGAGATCAAAATGCTATGGACTGACGCTGTGTCACACAGAACGGTTTATGAAAAAGAAGTCCGCATCAAAGAGCTTAGCGCAGAAAATTACAAATATTTTCTTCTTCGCATAGCACCGATACGCGAGCAGGAATCGGGCCCAATTTGGGTGGGAACCCTGACGGACATTGACCACAGAAAACAATTGGAAAAAAAGAAAGACGAATTCTTGAGCATTGCCAGCCACGAACTAAAGACACCTCTGACCAGTATTAAGGGTTATGTGCAATTTATGATGCGTCTGATCGGCTTAAACGACATTTCTTCTATCCAAAAACATCTCCTTACCCTAGATGGACATGTAGATAAATTACAGGAGCTGATAAAAGACCTGCTCGATATTTCTAAAATTGATAGCGGCCAGCTAAATTTAAGAAAAGAGGATTTTGTAATTGAAAACCTGATTGAAGAGACTATATCCTCAATGAGACAGATGAATGCCGATGTTGATTTTTATTTTCATTACGATCCCAATCTTATCAACCACATGATAAAAGCTGATAAGAGGCGTATAGAGCAAGTCTTGATCAATTTTCTCAGTAATGCGATAAAATATTCAGTCAATAGGCCCTGTATAACAGTAGACATACAATATGAATCTGACTCAGTTAGTGTATTTGTCACCGATTGCGGTATAGGTATCCCGGAAAACAGGCAAAAACACGTGTTTGATAAGTTTTACCGTGTGGAAGAATCGTCCGTAAACTTTCAGGGTCTGGGGATTGGTCTTTATATCTGCGCTGAAATAATTAAGCAGCACAATGGAACTATCGGTGTACGCAGTGCCCCCTCAGGAGGATCTACTTTTTATTTTTCTTTACCTTTAAATTGAACCAGGCAATGCCAAAACGTTTTTTAAGAGATCTGCAGATCGGCTTTGGATTTTCACTGGCCCTGTTATTGACCAGTTCGACAGCATCATATCTAAGTATCCGTAATCAGATTCATAATAGTCAAATGGTTGATCACAGTAGACGTGTCATTGCACGCTCGAACAGAATTTTGATCGACCTACAAAATGCCGAGACTGGACAGCGGGGGTTTCTGCTCACCGGAAGAGAACATTTTCTGGAACCCTATTATAGCAGTTCCCGCTCCCTCCCTCAGTCAATTGCCACCGCCCGTGACCTGGTATCGGACAATCTCCCGCAGCAAAAAATAATAGATAGCATCGGCCAGCTGGTCGAGTCCCGATTGAATAAACTGGCCGGACTGGTTAACATAAAAAAGGCCCGGGGTACGGTGACCTTAGCGGACATGGAGGAGGGCAAGAAATATATGGACAGATGCCGTGCGCTTCTCGCCAGACTTGTGGACAATGAGGAGAAATTGCTCGACAGTAGGTCCGGAAGGCTCAATACGGCATCAACATTGACTTCACTTTTTGTGATCATCGCTGCGATTTTTTCGCTGTTCATTACCATATTTTCTTATATAAGGCTTAGAAGGGACCTGGCGAAACGGGTACAGCTCGAACAAGACCTTAAGAAAAAAGATAGGGAGATCACCCAAAGACTCGTCGCAACACAACGTATTGCGGGACAGATTGCTGCCGGAAACTATTCGGTTAAAATCAATGACCAGGAGCATGATGAACTAGGAAGTTTAGCCGGTTCACTAAACAATATGGCAGATTCGTTAAAACAATCTTTCGATGAACTTAGCGACAATGAATGGCGCCAGACCGGGCTCGCCTTGCTAAACGAAGTTTTAGTCGGCAACAAAGTGAAAGAAGATCTAGTTTCCGATGCATTGCAAATCTTAGTCACTTATGGGGAATGTGCCAACGGCTCCCTTTATATCCTTGAGCATACACAGCTAGCACTGATAGGAGCCTACGGCCATGAAGATTCGATGCGGCAATTTATCGCACCCGGAGAAGGCGCTGTCGGTCAGGCGTTTGTGGACGGCAAAGTACGGATCATAGAAAATCCATATCCTTCGAAAAATGTGGTCAGTTTTACTGCAGGATATTTACCCCTGAATTCGATCTTATTACTTCCAATTTTTGATGGTCACACCTGCATTGGTGTTATTGAACTTGGTTCTTTCAGGAAATTCGAGGAACCCCAGATGCCATTTTATAGAGAAGCGGGCCGTCATATTGGTGCAGCGATTGTTGCAGCTCAGGCGCGGCTGAAAGTACAGCAGCTGCTTGAAGAAACGCAATCGCAGACAGAGGAAGTTCAGGCACAGCATGCCGAGCTGGAAAATCTCAATGCAAATCTTGAAATCCATACCCAAAAACTCCAGACGTCCGAAGAAGAACTACGCGTACAACAGGAAGAACTGCTGCAAGCCAATAAAGAACTGGAGCAACGCTCTGCAATGCTAGAAGAAAAAAATATACTGATAGCAGACCGAAATCAGGAAATTCAGAAAAAAGCGGAAGAACTGGCGCGGAGCACGAAATATAAGTCAGAATTTTTGGCAAATATGTCACATGAGCTGCGTACACCGCTCAATTCAATTTTGCTTCTATCACGCCTAATGTCGGATAATCCCGAAAAGAACCTGACAACCGAACAGATTGAATCGGCCGAGGTGATCCAATTATCGGGAAAAAACCTATTGACCCTTATCGACGAAATTCTCGATCTTTCAAAAATTGAGTCCGGTAAAATGGAACTCGATTATCAGCAGGTTGCAATTTCGGATCTGACAAAAGACCTGGACAATCTATTTTCTCCGATTATAAGGGAAAAAGCACTCTCATTTACAATAAAATTGGCAGACAACCTGCCAAAGACAATACGTACTGACCGCCAGCGACTGGACCAGATCCTACGGAATCTATTATCGAATGCCATCAAGTTTACGAAAGAGGGACAAGTCACACTTTCCGTCTTCCCAAGCGAGGCACAAGATGGACAGATTGCTTTTGCCGTAACTGACACCGGTATAGGAATTGCACCGGACAAACAGGACGTCATATTTGAAGCTTTTCAGCAGGCTGACGGATCCACACGCCGTAAATTTGGCGGGACAGGTCTTGGGCTTTCGATCAGCCGTGAACTCTCGCGTCTGTTGGGCGGAGAGATCCGTTTAAGTAGCCAGGAAAAAAAAGGAAGTACCTTTACCCTTTTAATTCCCGAAAATCTGGAAGAAAATACTGTTACGACAACGGGAGAGCTTATACAGTCCATTGCGGAAAACATCGAAAAAACACAGGACATCATAATGTCCAGTAGTCCGCATACCGTTGACATTATCCCGCCGGATGTTGATGATGACCGGAATGATATAAAAGAGGACGATAAAGTGATATTGATCGTGGAAGATGATGTTAATTTTGCTAAAGCGCTGCTTAGGTATACCCGGCAGCAAAAGTATAAAGGGGTAGTCATCGTGCGTGGAGACCAGGCAGCTGATGCAGCGATAAGGTATAAGCCTACGGCGATTTTATTGGATATTCAATTACCTGTAAAAGATGGGTGGCAGGTTATGGCAGAGATTAAAAACAATCCAATTACACGTCCGATTCCAGTCCATGTTATGTCATCTTTTGAAGTTAAACGGGAAAGTCTGCTCCAAGGGGCTATCGATTTTATGGATAAACCTATTGCGCTGGAACAAATGGCGCAGATGTTTATAAAAATTGAGGAAGCACTTGCCCGGAATCCGAAAAAGGTGCTTATTGTAGAGGAAAATTCAAAACATGCAGCAGCACTTGCTAACTTTTTGGAAAGCTATGATATCATTTCTGAAATAAAGACTACCGTTACAGAAAGTGTCGACAGTCTCTATTCTGATAAAGCAGATTGCGTTATACTGGACATGGGCGTTCCGGGCAATATGGGATATGACACATTAGACTCGATACGACAAAAACCCGGTTTAGAAAATATACCTATCATTGTATTCACAGGGAAGAATCTTTCGAAATCTGAAGAGCTAAAATTGAAGCAATATGCCGATTCGATTGTCATCAAAACGGCAAATTCCTACCAGCGAATACTGGACGAAGTTGGACTGTTTTTGCATTTAGTAGGAAACCATCCTGGTGAAGAATGGTCAAAAAAATCGTCTTTAGGAACCATCAGAGAAGTACTGCAAAATAAAAAAGTTCTTATCGTCGATGACGATATACGCACTATTTATTATCTCTCTCAAGCGCTTGAAAGGTATCAGATTAATGTTGTTTCTGCAATGGACGGAAAGGAAGGTCTAGACAAAATTGAAGAACACGATGATATTTCTGCTATTCTTATGGATATGGTGATGCCCGAAATGGATGGGTATGAAACGATTAAAATGATTCGTCAAAATCCCCATTATAGTGAAATACCGATAATTGCCATAACAGCAAAAAACATGATCGGTGACAGGGAAAGGTGTATCATAGCCGGGGCCTCTGATTATATTTCAAAGCCCGTGGACACCGATCAATTGCTTTCATTATTACGTGTATGGTTATACAACTGATTAAAATATGGACAATAAAAAATTGATTCTGATCATCGATGATGAACCTTATAATATTTTTGCCCTAAAATTTGTTCTTAAGTCAAAAGGTTATGCTGTACTAAGCAGTGCTTCCTTAGCAGAAGGGCTTGAAATACTCCATCAGCATAAAAATATCAATATCGTGCTGATGGATATGATGATGCCTGAAATAGATGGATATGAAGGCATTGCCAGGATCAAGGGATCCAGCGAAATATTTAACGATGTTACCATAATTGCGGTTACTGCTCAGGCCATGTCCGGTGACCGGGAAAAATGCCTAAGTGCTGGCGCAGATGGTTATATTTCTAAACCTATAGATATCGACGAACTTATTCCGCTGATCGAAAAATTTTAAGAATGGAAAAGAAGAAAATATTATTGTTTGACGATGACAAACAATTGCTGGGAGATGATTTCTATGATATTGGAGAGCTTCGGATATTCAGTAGCTGTGTCCTCTACCTCCCACGACGTGATAGAAAAGGTTACTGAGACAAAGCCTGACTTAATTTTAATGGATAACTGGATACCCTCCATTGGAGGAATTGAAGCGACTCAGTTACTCAAAAACCATCAGGAATTCAAGAGAATACCGGTAATTTATCTTTCCGCGAACAAAGATATAGAAAGCTTGGCTAAACTGGCAGGAGCTGATGACTACCTGGAAAAACCATTCGACATCGTCGATCTGGAGAAGGTGATCAATAAAATGCTAAATTTAAATTATTAAGATCTTTTACTCCCCAAAAATTTATCAATCTGGGGCACCAATTTTATTATTTTAGGGATTAACGACATACTTGATATTTGCACTAATGCTTTACCTGGTATAGACACTATGCTATCACAGCGATTTCAAGTATTAAACGATCTATATTGCGTAGTTTATCAGTTAACGAAACCGATCCCAAGAAGGTTCACTTTATATATAACAAAGGCTTATTACCAGAATCAGCATACATCTTAAAGATCATTGGACTGAAGCATTTGAATGCTGGTATCTGTATTGGGTACTCACGACAAATGAGCCACAAGAACTGCCAAAAAGTGACTACCAACTACAGCAATATCAACAGCATAAACAGGAGTTTAACCATGCACAGCTGAATAGTATTATTGCCTTATGGACGGAAAAACAGGCTGACGCTGTAGGACAGTTCAAAGCTAGAGGACAAAATATAAATAGCTTGTTTAACAAAAAGGGATCGAAGGGAATGCGCCGCAATTCACTCCGCACTATTGTGAACAGAGAATTTGAACTATTTACAGATTTTTTCCCGGTATTGTTGGTCAATCCATCGGTCTGCAGTTCTATCCTACCACTGGAGGAAGGAATTTTTGATGTGGTCATATTTGATGAGGCCAGCCAGTTGCGTCTCGAAGATACGTACGCGGCCCTGATCCGAGGAAAGGCTAAAATTGTTTCCGGCGATAAGCATCAGATGGCTCCCTCCTCTTACTTTGAAGGAAGTGGAGCGCTACTTGACCCGATTGATGATGAGATAGAAGATCACGAAGATGAATTTTCAGATCGGACTGCACTGCAAGCGGCTCAGCTTAATCTTGCAGATAGCGAATCTTTACTCGCTTATGCTGTAGATAAAGGCTTCGTTGAATCGTATTTAAAAGTCCATTATCGTTCGAAACATCCTTATCTTATCGACTTTTCCAATCATGCGTTTTACGGAAATAGATTGATGCCTGTTCCGGCAAAAGAACACTACACTCCTATTGAATACTTACAGATTGATGGATTGTATGAAGGACAGGTAAATAAGCAAGAGGCATTGAAAGTGGTCGAGTTGTTACAACAGATCATGAAGGATGCGAAAGATAGTATTCCAAGCGTGGGTGTTGCTACATTCAATATCTACCAACGTAACTTGATCCTGGAGGAACTGAGTGCAGTTCGCCAGAACGATACTGTATTCGATAGCTTAATGGCGCAGGCAGGAGATTCATTCTTTGTTAAAAATCTCGAAAACATTCAGGGAGACGAACGGGATATTATCATTCTGTCCACGACATTTGGACGGAAAGCTGACGGCTCGTTTAGTCAAAACTTTGGTCCGATTATACAAGGTAAAGGACATCGCATGTTGAATGTAATCATTACTCGAGCGCGGTCAAAAGTATATGTATGTACCTCTTTCCCGCAGGAGTATGTTGGTCAGTACCCAAATCTTATCCAACAGAAGGGCAATAAAGGCCGTGGAATTCTGTACGCTTACTTTACCTATGCGAAAGCGGTAAGTGAGGGGAATGACGAATTGCGAAGGGGCATTCTACAGCTGTTGAGTCAGTATTGTACAGATAAACTGTATGAACCAGCGGAATTTAGCTTAGGGTCTGAGTCTCCATTTGAAGATGAAGTATTCGAACAACTTGCACAGCATATCGGTGCAGACCGTTTAGAACAGCAGCATTCCGTAGGCGGTTTTAGGATTGATATTGTTGTAAAATCAAAAATAAGCCACAAACCACTCATCGCAATAGAGTGTGATGGCGCAAAATACCATAACAGTCCTGAAGCTTACGCATGGGACAGCTTCCGCCAGGAGCAACTTGAAAGATATGGTTTTATATTCCATAGGATATGGTCCATTAAATGGTGGGATGATGCCAATGGAGAATTGAAGCGACTACTTGATTTTATCCGTCAACAGGATGAAGAAGAAGCAAATTTGAACAACCACGTGCATGTGGCAACGAAAATCAATATAAGTGATAATTAGCGAATCGCCATTGATAGAACCGATAATTCGCAGGTAACCAGCACAAATAATGTTATCTCATTGGTTTCCGACTCCTATTAAAGGTTATCGAGGCAACAATCGTAACCACAATAACCTTTAAAAGGGAGCTATTCACACCAAATGACGAAGTCTGATCTCACGTTCAGGCTTGATAACTTAAAAGATGCATATTAATTATCACTTTTGATGGCATTACTCCTACAGCACTAAATCTAGTTTCGCCAGAAAATCAGGTAGTCAATTTGCAACTAAGAATCGCATGGTCATTTGATACGAAATTTACATATAATAGAAGTTACTCGATATCCTAAAAATACACAGGGTAAAATACCTAAAATCAGCAATACCCAAAACCATATAGGATTTTTAGTCGACAACCATAGCCAACCCAAGACCAGTATTATTAAACCACCAACTATAAGATTTTCTCTTGGCTTGCCCCCTATCCTCGTAGTAGCCATTCCACTCAACACACAACTAACCCAAACACAAAAAAGTTTGATGATAAATTGGGAAAAATTGGTGGCAGCGATTTCCTGACTGGCAAATATTTCTAAAGATGACGTGAACAGCAAGCCTTGCATTTTTGCAAAAACAGAACTCATTAATCCTATCGTTCCGAATCCAACTATGACGGAAAATATCTTTCTAAAATTCATTATCTAAAATTTAACTGGTCTTCCGTTAATACAATTGGATCAATCATTATTTTTTGCACATCAGCCTCAGAGGCGGCTCTGAATGAATGGACAAAACTGTTTAATTTTTCTTTACTATCAGGGATAAATGATGCTGAATTATTTTTTGCATTAGCCTGAAATTTCTGAATTATTGGCTGCATCATGGTATCATAATTGCAACAAGCCGTTTTTAAATCATTCGGATTTTGATGAATAAAATGAGCTAGCGCCTTTGCTCCATAAATTGATAAAGATGCTCCCATTCCCGATAGCGCAGTGGGACAATACCCCGCATCTCCCAATAAAACCACATTACGATTTACTAAAGTGGATGAATTTATCATCCCCATTTTATCAATAAACATTAGACCGTTATCCACAAAGCGACCTAACAAATGCTGTATATCTTCATTATACCCGGCAAAAGAAGTTTTGAGTATTTCATTAGCTTTATTTTGAACAGATGGTAAATCTCCTGTATCATGTAAATAGCACTGAATGGCTATTTCATCGGAAGCAATTGGATAAATAGACAGCATCTTATTCACATCAATATAGATATTGAATTTGCCAACCTCATAAGAATGATGCTCTCTCAATCGTCCACCCATATAAACAAATTTAAAATCCGCTAGCGTACTTTCCGGAAAATAATTTTGTCTTGTTGTAGAGCGTAACCCTTCTGAAACGATAAGGAGATCGGCCTCCAACACGGTTCCGTTGTTGAGTAATATTTGAACTTTGTCTTCATCATGCATTACGTTTTCAACAGAAGATGAGAAATGAATACTCACTTCATTTTTTACGTCGTTGTATAAAACGTGATGCAATCCGCCTCGCGTTATCAGTACGGAACGTTCAATATTCTCGTTCATTTTCTCATAGCTAAGACTTTGTATAATTGAATCGTCTGACTCCCTGAAATTTACAAATTCAGAGGGTGACGATGCTTGTTGTAATTGTTCTGCTAATCCTAATTCTTCAATAATACGAACGCCAAAACTCTTAAGCGAAATAAGAAATCCGGATTTACTGAATGATGCCGCTCTTTCCAAAACAGTCACCTTATGCCCTTGTTTGCTCAACAGTTTTGCAACAGTCAATCCAGCGATGCCACCTCCTGAAATAATAATATTTTTTTTCATTTTTTTCATTTTTATACAGCAAATATCTTTCTATATTTACAGATAAAATAGCCCAAATTAAACTAATAATAGTCCAAAAAATTATGTTTGATGAAAAGCGTAAAATGAGAAAACTTGCTGAAAAACTTGGCATCTCCTTATCTTCTATTGAAAATGAGATAAAATTTTTGAATTTCAACGAATTGAACATTGTGGACTTGATGCCCGAGATGTTAATAATGGTTCGCTCTTTAATTGCCAGCAAGACTTTTGCTTATAAAAGAAAACCAATCAGGACAATAGAAAAAGGACTACTCATTTCGTTTCAAAATATTCTTATTAACAAAAAATCGGCAAATGCCATTAGTAAAAGATCTTTGAACAATCAGCCTCATGTTCGTATTATACCTTCACATTTGGAAAGTGAAGTGTTATTTCCTAAAGATGTCCACGTACAGCAAATCAGCATTTTAGTTGAGCTGGAATACCTGAAACATTTTGTAGGAAATGATGCAGATAAATTGTCTTATCTTTTTGATATAGAAAAAACCTTTTGGATAGAAGAATTTTTGTCACCTGAAATGACTGATTTAATTGCTCAATTAGCTGACCTTTCAATAGAAAACATTTTACCGCAAGCTTTTTATCGGTTAAAAGCACTTGAACTTATTTATCTGCTTTTCAGCAATTTATTAAAAAGGAAAAAAACAGATTATTTCCATCTTAACAACGCTGAAATTGATGCGGTTTATTTGGTTCGGAATACGATAGCATCAAATCTGGAAAAATCCCTATCTAAAGATGAACTGGTAAAAATAGGTGGAATGAATGAGCTAAAACTAAGAAGGATTTTTACACAAGTTTTTGGAAAAGGAATGTACGAATATTACAATCATCTTCGTATGCAAAAAGCAGCAAGACTATTACAGCAGGAAAATCTTTCAGTTTCAGAAGTTGGCTATCAAGTAGGATTTAGCAACCTGAGTTATTTCGGAAGGTTGTTTGAAAAACACTTTGGATTAAAACCAAAGAAGTGGCAGGATAAAAATAGAATGTAAATACCTTATCCCTTTGCAAATTCTACTTTACCGGAAAAATCAGAGGTTGAGAGCTCCATTTTAAATATGCCATCTGAGTCGGTAACGGTACTTCCAATTAGTTTCCCTTTTTCAGATTTAAAATTCACAGATGTATTGCTTGCTTTTTCATTAGTGTCCCCCAATCTAATTACCCCCGATACAATTAGGTTTTCATACATGTTACTTTCATTCTCATCTGTGTAAGCTTCCACTTCAAATCCACCGCTGTTATATCGTTGCACTCTTCTGATAGGATCTTCACTATACATTCTCCGAGAACAACCAATAGTTATAAAAATTATAGATAATAAAACTGTAAAAAATCTGTTCATTAAAATCGATTCGATAAAAAAATTACTTTTATAAACAATAAAGATAAGATTACATTTTTAACATCCCGCAGGTTGACCGTGTTGAACTGTATCATTGTTTTCTACTTTATACTGTTCAGCTTTAATACGATCTATTATACTTTTATTTTCGTGTCCGAGAGCTTCATAAAAGCTTTAGGACCTGTTAATCCCTTCCAAGCCATATCATTGTAAAAGGCAGAATCGAATCCATTGTCTGCATAAAATATTTTAGCGACTATTTCTTCGCCAAAATCCGGCAAGAACAAAGGCATACTGATGTATATCGGAATTTGTGGGCTAAAAGGAGGGTTCCACCTTTTATTTTGATCTTCGTGTACATACGCTAGCCCTTTGAAGTTGCTCGTTGACCAATATTTACCAATAGATAAACCTATATGCCACAGCTCTTGTTCTTTCTTAAATATTTAGAACCATGATATATACGGTTTATGCAGATCAGCAGTATCAAGGCAGGAAGATCCCTCTGTTAGCAGTATTTATAATTGTAAAAAAAGATCACAAAAATAAAGTACAAAGAAGTGTAGTGACACTGAAAGATACAATTACCACAATTTGATTACTTAATTTTTACTAAATAAATTAGTATTTTTGATCCATGAAACCTCTTGAAGTCTTTTGCCGAAATCGCGTTATGTATGTCCAAATGACTGTGCATGATAAAAGCATGGGCATGAAAGACTATCATCTTTACAACAAAAATGGGCTTGCTTTTTACGTTTTCAGGAAGTCTCAGGGAGTTTGGGAACTTGCGTTTGGAGAACTTGCAGATGATATAAAGGAAGCATGTATCGATGCACTGATCCTGCGATTCGATAGCGATGTACCGGAGCTATTTTACCACCATGGCGTGCGCCAGGTAGTCGAGGTACGCGCGAAAAAATACAGTCTTTGGCACATTTATCTGAACAATGCTTATGTAGGAAGTATCCAGCACGACAAGTATACTAAGAATTTCGATTATCATATTGAGGACAATAGCCTACTGACCGACGACCAAGTACAAAAATACATCGGAATGATTCAACACGGAGAGCTAAAATGGAGAAAAGATGATAATAGATAATTTCGAGATTATTTGCGCGTTTAACGCTACTTTTTTAACCGTTTTGTCGGTTTCTTTTTTTGTGGCTTTGCTGGTGTCTTAATTTTTTTCTGTACGGTTTCCATGCGTTTTCTCCAGCTGATGATCTGAGATTCTTCATATACAGGAAGGCCTTTATCGTTGAGGAGCCCCATAGATTTAGCTAAACTAAGACTGAGGCGTGCAGACATACTGTTTGCTTTCTTCCATGTCTGTTGATCGTCTTTAAAATCCTTCTCATAAGCAGCAATAGCTTGCTTAATAATGGCTAGCTCCTTCTTATATTCTTTGAGCTTTCGATAAAGAATCATTAATCTGTTATATGCCCCTGCTTGTAATGGTGCTTTCCTTATAACCTGGTTGTAGCTTTCGATGGCATCTTCGGTTTTACCTTCGAGCTCCTGCAATCGTGCATCTTTTAACAGCTCATTTTTGGATTTCTTAATACCAGTCATATTTATTTTTATCTATCAATACGATCCAGAATACCCGGCCAAATCCCCGCTAATAAATTGTAGAGTCCTTTTAATCTGAATATCATAATTAAACTCGAGAAAAGTAATGAACAGATTAGCTAGCTCAAAGTTCCATCTCGGTTTCGGTCCACTTCCAGTAAAAGAAGAAGTTTGGCAATAGCGGGTGCCCTCCACTCTTCCGCAAGATCGCCCTCTATATAACCAAAATCTTCATCTAGGATCAGCTGGCAGCCATCCATCGTAATTCGGGCATATGGTCCGTTTTGCCCCTCCTGTCCTACCTCAAAATCACAGTATTTTTCTACTCCTATTTTATTTGTCACCGGAATTCCAGTGAATGTTGCTATAGCTGCCATATTTTTATTTTTTATTTTTCAAATAATTAATAACATCCTCACGACCATTGCCAACGCTTTTGATGGCCTCTTCGACTTGCTGCCGGGTTACGCCAAGTTCTTTTGCCAAATAATCGACCTCATAAGATTCACCGCCAGCTACCTGATTGCGATCCCTTGCATCTTTTTTATTTTTATTGTCTGTCATAATAAATGTTTTTGGAATAGAACAACCGCCAACCAATAGAGTTTGAAAACTATCACTATTCTGATGTTGTTCTAAATACAAAAAGGAGGAATTATGCCTTGGTATAATGGAGATTATCCACCATCATATAAAAATCAACCGGTCAACATCCGGGAGAAAGCAACTGAAATCGCTAATGCTTTGCTTGAGGAAGGCGCCGAAGAAGGAATTGCCATAGCAACTGGCCTAAAAAAAGCGAGGGAGCATTTTAAAAAGGTAAAAGAGGAAAATAGAAAGTAAAGAAGCACATAAATTATTAAATCGACAACTATGCCAGAATTACCAGACCTACAGGCCTTCAGCAAAAATCTCACAAAAATGCTTAAAGGTAAAGTGCTTGAAAAAGCTGCCATTCACAACAAACAAAAAACTAAAGTCAGCCTGAATGATCTGCAAACTCTTGAAGGCAAAAAACTCATCAAAGTTTATCGGGAAGGTAAAAGACTTTTTTTTGATTTTGGCAAAGATGCTATCTTGTCGATCCATCTCATGTTGCATGGCAAACTGGTATATTCGGAGGGCGAAAACCCAAAGTATGCATTAGTTTCCATGAAGTTTAAGGATGGTGGAACGCTATCCGTTACTGACTTTCAGAAAATGGCACATATAGAATTGAATCCTGAACATACAAACGTGATGGATGCACTTTCTGAAAAGCTAACCCCAAAATTACTTTCCGAACTATTGCAATCGAGCAAGGCCAAAATTAAAACTCTCCTGATGGACCAAAATGTCATTGGTGGTATTGGAAATGCCTACGCTGACGAAATCCTTTACGAAGCAGGGATATCACCACTTTCAATTTCAAACAAAATACCCGAAAAGCAGGTACAACATCTTGCCAAAGCAATTAAGGAAGTACTGGAAAATGCCGAACAGCAGATTTTAAAAGAGCATCCTGAAATCATTAACGGTGAGATAAGGGACTTCATGAAAGTCCATAACAAAAAAGCGAAGGTTGATGGTAAGGGTCATGAAATATTGCAAACCAAAATTAGCGGCAGAACTACTTATTACACAGAGCAACAAAAAGTTTTCGAATAGCACGGGATACGACTGGAGAATTACTTATCTCAGTGAAGTTTTTTGGCACAGATCTGGTACGGAAATAGGAACAACTAATTGCATATGAATAATCTATATATTATCTTCTTTTTTTTAGTTCTCCAGGCCTGTACAATGCGTAAAAGTACAATGACACCGGTACAAAATAATAAGTCCAAAATATACAATGACAGCTCAATGCAACAAGACTATTTTTCCATTTTAGAAACAATTTTGTCTGACGATTCAGCTGGTATCAAACTGCAACGTGAAGGAGAACGAAGGGCGTTCATTCATAACAAGTTTATGAGAGATTCTATCTCATCATTGCATGACAGGAGTTATGTTTTTTACAACGTCGATCCACAGAAGCTGATGAAAATATTGGATAACCAGCTCACAGACTCGCTGGATATGCTTAATCAGATGAACGAAAGGAAGGCAATCATCCCAATTCCAGACGCGATCAAAGCAGCGTACACTGTTGATGACGCCGATAAATACAGGATGGACCGCAACCAAAGCATTTATTACTTTCATCTTCCCATTATAGGGTATAATCGCAAAAAAGCATACGTGCCGGTTGACTATATATGCGGCCCTTTATGTGGAAACGGTGATGCATTTCTGCTTGAAAAAGTGAATGGTAAATGGGTAATCATACAACGATTCTTTAACCTCTGGATCTCTTAAAAAAATGTAGTCACAATAATCTTTAAACAGAAGATATTCACGCCAAATAACCAAGCGGACTTATAGCCTAATGGACCTTATCACTTTCTATAAATACACTTCCCGACAAATAGCACTCGGGAACATTGGCTAATACATAATCAATGTCCAGAATATTAGGACGAGCCGTACTTCCATGCCCACAATACAAACTCCTGATCCAGGTATCTACGTCATCCACCCATATCGCCTTCCAGGTAATATTTTGTGGATCCTGGACATTGACAGGTGAAATTAGGACATTATACCCCATCGCTCGCAGCGCGGTTAATACGACTCGATTTACTTTGACAAATTTCATCTTCGAAAGCTATATACGGTTGTCTTTACTTTGGAACAGAAATACAACCCATATGGTTCAAAAGTCATTAACTTTTTGTGCTTAGCGGCAGATCCTAATAGTACTAAATCTGACTGATCGCTTGCATCGGATCCATTCCCGAATCAAGAGACTCGTGGTGGTTACTCCTTTTTATATATAACTATTAAAACTGTCCTGTATGAGTTTTATGAGGTGTAATCATACAGGAGAAATGCTTCGGAACATCATTTTTTGACTTTCTGATTTAGTTTTTATACCACTTTTAGTAATATTTTTTCAAATCACTAATTCTTTCAATATGAAGTTCTCTGGCCTGAGACCGCCGCATCATTAGCGCATAAGCATTATTAAATCCCAAAGGTTTTAACCACTTGATGCCGTACAGCCTCTGAAACTCATTGTTCACATAATTATAGGTATCGGAAGGACTTTTGGATACGCTTCCTAATACCTGCTGATTTGGTTTTAACAACACCAAAAGGCCTGTTCCCGTGTACTCTACATAGCAATCAATGGCATCGCTCATCAAAGCATCAAAACATATTTTGGTCCCACCCAACCCCGTCTTTGTATCTACTTTATAATCGGTATGGCCTTCGATCAGCATTTTGTATATCGCAGCCAAAATATATTGTTCTGCAAAAATTTTTGAACCTACCTTTATCGTACCGGCGCTCCCAGAACCAGTTGGCTTATAAAGATTGTTGTGCAGCAGAAAGTCCTTTGCAATATGTTCTGGCGTCTGCTTCAAAAAATCTGCTTTATAATTGAGCTCCGTCATGACCGAATCATTGAACTTATCTGCCAGCAGGTTCATTGTCTCTTCCAGCTTGGGGAATTTCTGAAGGGTTGCCGTCTTGATGATCGGTGAAGCAAAATAAGGTGGGAAAATCTTCTTGTCATCTGCCAGCACAAACAGGTCGTATGCCTTGATCCGCCCATCGGTGGAGTATCCGCTAATGAGATCAAGATCTTTTTCATAAGCGGCTTTATACATAATTGCATCGCTGACAACAAGTGGGTTGACCTGAAGATCATAGATACTGCGAAGTCCCAGATCACCGTCCTGACGTCCCATAAACTCTGGTGTGAAACCTGCCTTGATGCGACTGTCATTGGACCTCATAGCCATATAAAGCATACTTAAAAAGCACATTGCGGTGAATATGCCCAATATAATATAGGTTTGTCGACTTTTGATATTTACTAGGGAATATTGGATTAGTGCAATGCCTTTGTCCAAGAGGATTGCTAATAATGCTGCAGGAATAGCGCCGGCCAAGATCATGTTGGAGTTGTTAAGGGATATACCGCCAAAAATAAATTCACCCAAGCCCCCGGCGGCAACAAATGATGCCAAGGTTGCTACGCCAACATTGATCACTGCCGCTGTACGTACGCCCGCGATAATCACTGGCATGGCAAGTGGAAGTTCTACTTTGAGGAGCAGTTGCCAATCGGTCATACCCATCGCTTTCGCAGCCTCTACGATACTGGAACCAACTCCTGTAATGCCGGTAAAGGAATTCCGGATAATGGGTAAGAGAGCGTAGATAAATAGTGCAACAATGGCGGGAATGGCTCCGATACCCAGAACCGGAATAAGAAAACCCAACAATGCAATACTCGGTACAGTTTGCAAAACACCTGCGAAACCTAAAATAATAGCAGCAAATTTTCTCTTTCTCGAGATCAGTACCCCTAGAGGCACTCCGATAAGAATGGCAAATACCAAAGATAAAAATGTAAGCCCGAGATGTTGGCCAATCTGGGTCAATAGCTTGTCCTGTTGTTCGAGAATAAATTGCCAAAAACTTTGCGCCGTCATACCACTTGTTGTTTTCGATAGTTGTTAAATGCGCCCACTAGCGTTTCATAGGCTTGCGCCGTATCTGTATGCATACTCAGAACCTGGGTGGCATGCCATAAATCTGTGCTCAATGTAAATCCATAACGCGAGATAAAAGGATCTATCGCCGTAATCCCTTGTAGTTCTTGTAAGGTAGTCACTTTATACTCCAATAGTAGGCGATTTTCGGCGAAGAAATTGGCTACAAATTCATTTGCAGGTCTATATAACAGTTCTTTTGGCGTTCCGATCTGCACGATTTTCCCCTTGTCCATTAAGCAGATCCGCTGTCCAAGTTCGAAAGCCTCAGACACATCGTGCGTAACGAGGATGATCGTCTTACTGCGTATCTCCTCCAAGGATCTGAATTCTGCGTGGATATCTGCTTTGGTTATATTATCCAGTGCTCCGAATGGCTCGTCCATTAATAGAATAGGTGAATCGGCGATCAGTGCCCTAGCAATGCCTACGCGCTGTTGTTGCCCTCCACTCAGTTCATGGGGATAACCTTGTTGGATCTCCTCGCCCAAGTTTAATTTGTGAAGTAGCTCCGCAGTACGCATGCTTATTTTCTTTTTTTCCCATTTCAACAATTCTGGAACTACAGCAATATTGCGTGCAACGGTATAGTGCGGAAAAAGGCCGGCATGCTGCATGACAAAACCAATTTGCCTACGTAAATCATGGATGCCTCTTTCTCTGATATCTTTGCCAGCAATAAAGATCTGGCCTTTATCGGGTTCGATAAGCCTATTGATCATTTTTAGGGTTGTCGTCTTTCCACAACCGCTGGTTCCTAGCAGAACAAGAACTTCGCCTTGATTGGCCTGAAGGGAAATCTGATCGACTGCGGCCTTTCCATTAAAGAATTTTGAAATGGAGACGATATCTATCATATTATCTCGCGAGTCTAATACCTGTAAATTGCCACTGCAGTGCCGTCTGAAAAAAGTTTCGGTACGTTTTGCGGCTATGATCTTTAGGTGTTGCAATGGAGGCTCCACGCAAGACCATCTGGTTAACCATAAATTTTCCGTTATATTCACCCACGGCGCCAGCCTCCTTTTTAAATCCGGGATAAGGAAGATATGCAGAATTGGTCCACTCCCACCGCTGTCCCCAATTGAGATGATCTGCCGCAACCTCCCACTCTGCCTCTGTCGGAAGCCGCATTCCCCTCCAGGCTGCAAATGCGGAAGCTTCATAAAAGTTGACATGGCAAACTGCATCTTCCAAGTCTATTTCCATCAACCCCGCTAAGGTATAATTCATCCATTGTCCATCCATCAAATGCCAATATAAGGGAGCCTGAGCCTGATGCTGTTTTACCCAGTCCCAACCTTCGGAATGCCAATACCGGAAATCGTCGTACCCACCATCTTCCATGAAAGCAATGTATTCCTTATTTGTCACCAAATCACTCGCGATTTCAAAGTCATTCAAATAGACCTTATGTCTTCCTTTCTCATTATCAAAACAGAAACCTGAACCTTCATATCCGATTTCATAAATCCCAGCACCAAATTGGACATACGTTGATTCGGCAGCCGCATAACTGACAGGAGCTTTTGTACTGCCGTAGGCAGGAAAAAGGGGATTGTGCCCCAGTATATATTTGATATCCGTAAGCAGCAATTCTTGATGTTGCTGTTCGTGATTTAATCCTAGCACAAAGATGTCAAGGAGATCTTTTGTCAAAAACCCACCATCCAAAAACTCAATCATGGACTTGTCCACACATTTGCGATATCTATAGATGTCTGCAACGGAAGGTCTGCTCAGATTTCCTCGATCTGTACGAATCACCCGAGCTCCTATTGTTTCATAGTAACTATTGAACACAAAATTGTATTCAGCGTCGAATGGCTGATAGTTTGGCAAATGCGGAAGTAAAATAAATGTTTCGAAAAACCAGGTGGTATGTCCAAGATGCCATTTCGGAGGACTAACCTCTCCTATGGGCTGAACAACATAATCCTCAGTTTCCAATGGTTGGCAAATTTCTTCGGAATAAGCCCGTATAGCAAGATAGCTATCGATCCATTTTTGCTTTTCGGACATTTCGATAAGCGCATTTTGTATATTTTTCATAAATAAAACTTATTAGGACACCCTCCATACCGAATCAACAAACCATCCTTTGCTGTCTTCAATATTTGCGATCAGCTGAAATCCTGCTATAGAAGCCATTCGCTGTATTTCCTCAGGAGCATATTTCTGAGAAATTTCCATGTCAATTAATTCATTTTCCTTAAAAAAAATAGACTCGCCTTTGATATGGACATGTTGATTGGTTAGACTGACCAAGAAACTGCGGCAGGCTCCGGAGATTGGATCGTAGGATTGATAATGCTGAAAATATTGGGTATCAAAATCAGCTTCAAGTTCCCGGTTGATGCGATTCAGTAAATTGATGTTGAAGGCCGACGTGATTCCGGTTTTATCGTTATAGGCAGAAAGAACGGTGTGTGGATTTTTTTTGAGATCAAAACCGATTATAATAATATCACCGGGGCTTAGTTTACGGCGGATTTCGGCACAAAAAAAGTGGGCTTCGTCCATATCCATATTGCCGATATTACCACCTAAAAATAAAACTACTTTTCGCCGTTCGGAAATTTTCATCGCCTGGTCAAGCATTTCAAAGTACTCTCCCTCCAACGGAACGATGTCTAAAGTTGGAATGTCACGATGTAATTTTTCGCCTAATACCGCAAGAATATTGCCCGATATATCGATAGGCATGTAGGAGTACGTGTTATGATGTGCACTGAGATGGGTTAACAGATGACTTGATTTAAGGGCATCACCTGCCCCCAGCTCTATCAGGTCGAAATCGGATTCATCAGTTGTGATGAAATCTGCTAACTCAGCAGTTTTTGTGCGAAATATTTCAAGCTCGCAGTTGGTCAGATAATATTCGGGCATATGCATGATATCCTGAAAAAGTCGATCGCCAATGGGATCATAAAAATACTTTGAAGATAATTTCTTCGGATAAGTATTTAAACCTTCTACCACTTCCTTGTGAAAAACCCCTTCATACTTTTCGATCTCAGGTGAAGCACTAATTACTGGTAGAACATTATTTAATTGTAAACTCATAACTCTATGGTATTTGCGGTCTTTGTTACAGAAATATAACAGGAAAAATGAGCGAATAGTTTCGGAATAATCCAATCTGTGAAAATGGTCGAAACAGCAAATGGCCAGCCTGGATTAAGGCGGCGACGTTATGCTGATTTACGATTGAATTTCTCGATTCGGAGGAAATCCTACTATTTAAAAAAGGCTGATCATAAGATCAGCCTCTAAAACACTCATCACAATAAAACATACTAATCGTGCCCTTCAGTCTTAACAATCTTGTTGTAAATACCTAATAATAAAAACGGCGCCGCCCACTGGCCGACAAACAGTGCATTATTGTCGTCTTTTGTTTTGCAACATTTTAATGCTGCTGAAATTCCCATCGCTGCCAGCGAAGCTGCTAAAAATAAAATCGATGGAATTTTAGAAGTTTGGTTTTCTACCTCTCTTGTTACTTTGTCTTCATTTCCTGTTGTAAGTGCCATAATATATATACTTTGGTTTATTATTGAACTATTTTCAAGAGGAAATGGTTTAAATTTAAACAAAAAAAGGTCGAGACTCTGATTCTCGACCTTAACATGATACGTAATATTGATAATGGAGGACTAAAATAACCATTTGGTACATAGCTTTGTTTAGAATAAAGTGCTAAAAGGAGGAAGCTTAATCCCTATTGTTTTATAGGTTTTTACAAGAGTTTGGCATATCAACCTAGATAGCGTCGAAATAGTCAATTCAATAGTAGCTGGTTTTAGGGATCCTAAAAATAATTGTTACTAACGGTGAACGAATTTCACTTGGTGCTGTTCTAATCAGCATGGTTTCGTCACGTGCATCACATATACAATCAATATATTATGAAAATAGCAGTGCTAGCTCATTTAAAAACATCCCATCCGCAAACCATTTATGGGCGGGTTGGAAGCCTTTACATACGAAGTAACTAAACTTTTACTGCAAAGGGGACACGAGGTTACCTTGTTTGCCAGTGAGCATTCCGATCCTTCTCTAAATGTGCATGCTATCCTTAGCGATGTAGATTACGATATGGAGACATTAAGTAGATTTCGCTCGCATGAATTGAGTGAAGATTTTATATCGACACATCACGCCTATCTGGAGCTGATGCAGGAGATAGACCAATATGATTTTGATGTTATATTTAACAATAGCCTAAATTACGTACCCATTACAATGGCGACCTTAGCGGAAACACCGATGGTAACAGTATTGCATACACCTCCTATTTTTGAGATGAAAAAAGCTATTATGGCAGCAAACAGATACAACAAAATGACTTATGTATCTGTCTCGCAAACAAATGCATCAATGTGGGAGCCCTATATACCCAATTGTAAGGTCGTACACAATGGAATTGATTTGAATAAATGGAGCTATATAGCAAATAACTCTGGAGAGTATGCATTATGGTTTGGCAGAATTCATCCCGATAAAGGAACCCATTTCGCAATAGCAGCTGCAAAATTGGCCGGAAGACCTATCAAAATCGCAGGCTCGGTCGCAGACAAACATTATTTCGAAACTTTTGTCAAACCGCTTCTCGATGAAAACGCTGAATGGGTAGAGCATTGCACACACGAACAACTTAATGAACTAATCGGAAATGCGGCAGTAAGTGTGATTACCCCCTGCTGGGAAGAACCTTTCGGTTTGGTTGTTGCTGAAAGCTTAGCATGCGGAACGCCAGTCGCTGGCTTTGCGAGAGGAGCGCTACCAAAAATTGTGACAAAAGAAACTGGATGTCTTACAGCGTCCTGCTCAGTGACAGAATTGGCTAATTGCATAAACGACGCAGCACAGCTTAGTCGCAAAGCATGCCGAGTGCATGCTGAATCATCATTGGATATACAGCATATGGTATCTTCCTACGAAAATATATTTGCTCAAGTAATCAAAAAATGTGCAGATAAATATGTCTTATAAATATGCTTTTTACATTCACCACCATGGGTCTGGTCATCTTACTCGAGCCTTAGCTATAGCTGCGCAACTACCCGCTGATGAAGTGGTTTTCCTCGGTAGTTCATTAGAAACTTATAAAGATTTAATACCAAAAGGTATTCGTTCAATCGAATTGCCATTTGATATTCCCGCCAATAGCGATCGGGATTGGGCTGCTAGTGACCTGAGTTTTTTACATTATGCTCCCGTGAATGTGAAGGGTATAATAAATAGAAATTACCTTATAACAGAATTTTTTGCAAAGCACAACCACTGTTTACTAATCGTTGATGTTTCGGTCGAGATAACTTTACTTGCGCGTCTCTGTGGGATACCAACAGTAGTCGTAAGACAACATGGCAACCGCTCCGACTTAGCACACTTAATGGCTTATGAAAGCGCTTCTTTTGTGTTGGCACCATACGCAAAATCAATGGCTCAAGATATTGAAAGCGATTTTGCGCATAAAACATTTTATTCAGGTGGCTTCTCCAAATATAGCGGCATGTCGGTTGAGAACAATACGAGTGCGGACGATCAAATAGCGATGTTCTTTGGACGAGGTGGCACATGTTTCGATTGGAAGCTCATCGCTCAAATTCGGAAAGATTTACCTGAAACATCCAGCCTACATATACTCGGCACAATACCAGATTATCACGCTATTAGTGGAGTCAGCTATTATGGCAATTCAAAAACTGCATACGATATATTAAAAAATTGCGGCATCGTGATAAGCAATGCGGGACACAACTGCGTGATGGAATTGGGCGACTTAAGAAAAAAAGTTATTTGCGTACCTGCGGAAAGGCCTTTTGAAGAGCAAAAAATAAAAGCCAAGCTACTGCAAAATGCTGGTGTAGCGACGATAATAGAAGAGCAAGCTTTACATCAGGTCAATTGGTCCCACATCATTGAAAACGCAAAAAAATTAAAGGTCGAAGCATGGGAAAAATTGATGAACCCAAAAGCGACCATCGAAATTGCTGCGCGCCTTAAGAAATTGCATTCAAATCTATTTAAAACTTTATATAAATAATATGTACTCTACCGCTTCCATTTCTGTATTGACGATCGTACATAAACGCCATGACGCGCTAATAAACCTGATGAATGGGCTCGCAAAAAATTCTATTCTACCCACAGAGCTGATCATTGTCTATATCAATGAACGTGCCTACCCACTCAAAGACGAATATCCCTTTAAGATAAAGTCCTTGGAAATAGATACAACAGGTGAATTAAATTTGGCCAAAGCAAGAAATACGGCTATAAAAAGTTCGAGTTCTTTATTTAATATCTTTTTAGACGTAGATTGTATTCCGGCAGATGATTTAATAGAACAGTATCTGCCCTATTCAACAAAAAATATTTTAATAAGCGGCCGGGTAAGGTATTTAAAAAAAGGCTTTGCAGATAAACTTGGATGGATGTCGCAGTTGATGCAAAACAGCAGGCCGGATCCTGTCAGGAAAGATGTAGATCAATTTAGTTATGAACTTTTTTGGTCCCTCAATTTTGCGTGTACCAAAGAGACTTTCCATAAAATTGGAGGATTTGATCAAAATTATATTGGATATGGAGCTGAAGATACCGATTTTGGTTTCAGTGCGAGGAATAATGGGGTTGCTCATATCACGATCGACGCATTGGCCTACCACCAATATCATCCAAGTTATAATCCCCCTTTAAACCACTTCAAACCAATTGTCATCAACGCTAATCAATTTTTCCTAAAATGGAGAGTTTGGCCAATGATGGGATGGTTAACTAAATTTAATGAGTGCGGATATATATCCTTCAAAAACAATAAAATAACCATTGTTCGAGAGCCTTCAAAACAAGAAATTGCGGCCAGCCTCATTGAATAGGAAACAGGTCAAGGTTATTCTCGGACATTTAAAGAACCGTCCTTGTCAACTATTATCGGATTATAATTCGCAACAAATTAAAAAAAATATTGATAACATATTTTCAACATATTTAAATTTCCCCAAAATGCATTTAAATCCTACGATATCCACATTTAACCATGTCGTTTTGCATACACTTTTTGGCAAAGTTAAAAAAAGTACTTTGATTAATTTTGACCAAATACTTAGAAATGAAAAACTTTATAAAGTTATTACTGCTTTTAATGGTTATGATGACTACTTTATCAACTCAATCCATGGCACAAAAGAAAGATGTAAATGTCTTGGTCCTTATTTACTCCGATAACGGTGGGACTTTAGAATTAGCAAAAGAATTTGCTAAAGGCTTAGAAAAAAACTCAAATGTTCGATCAGTAATTAAACAAGTAAAGCATTCGGACAATCCAATTTTAAAAACTATCCCAGTTGTTAGTATGGAGGAACTTTCATCATATGATGGTATCGCGTTTGGCTCTCCGGTGTATTTTGGAAATATTAGTACCGGCATGAGCGAATTTTTCTCCAAAACAACAGATCTATGGGCGAAACACGCACTTGAAGGAATGCCTGCCAGCGTATTTATGTCTGCGGGTACCGGAGCAGGACGTGAACTTGCCTTACAGTCGTTTTGGAATACTCTTGCGGTTCATGGAATGATACTTGTTTCAAATGGCATACGCTCAAATGACAAAATTGACAGATCAATTGCTCAGGGCAATTCTGTTTTAGGAACCACGAGCTTGGTAGGTATAAAAAATGTGCCACGTCCGAGCTCCGATGAACGCCTTCTTGCCGAAGATCAGGGGGAAAACTTCGGGAAGGTTGCAAAGGCCTTACAAGGAACATTTCACAAAGAATCCGCTCCTATTGAACAAAAAAACAATAATGATATAAATCAGGAACTGATCAATAAAAAAATTATCCTGCCTGATGTTCCAAAACCTGCTGGAAATTATCAGCCATTTGTACGTACCGGAAACCTGGTATTTATCAATCAATATGCATTAAAGGATGGGAAATTACAATACCCCGGAAAACTCGGTAAAGACGTGGATGAAAGGCAGGTTAAGGAAGCGACACGTACCACAATGCTCAATGTTTTGGGAGTATTAAAAAATGCTGTGGGAGGCGATCTTAACCGCATAAAAAAATGTGTTCAGTTAACTGGGTACTTTAATGTAACTGATGACTATACCAAACATGCTGACCTCATGAACGCTGCATCAGATTTGGTTGTAGAAGTATTTGGTGAAAAAGGAAAACACGCCAGGGCAACGGTGGGAGCCTCGTCACTCCCAGGAAATACTTCAGTCGAAATACAGGCTATATTCGAAATTGAATAGATTCCATCGGTGTCCCTGAAAAATGCTTTCCGATACGATCTAGTCAAATTAAAATCTCTATCTCCTGTGCTTTGGCGTTAATAGAGATTAATAAAATATACTTCATACGGAGACACTTATCTAATTTGATTTATAAATAAAAACCCGTACATTCAACGGAAATTAACCTCTTTCCATTATGCAAAGTAACAATTGGTTCAACCGGTTTAAATACATCCAGCGAAAAAGGGTATTTTGGTTAATTACGCTATTAACTATTTTTCATCATACAAGCTTCGCGCAAAAAGATCCGCAGCTCAGGGAAGCACTGTCTATCATGACAAAAGCATCTATTTCTGGAGATATCGAAGGTATAAGTCAAACATCGCCCCGCATAATTGAAAGCATGGGCGGGATAGATCAGGCAACAAAACTGACCAAGGAACTCTATTCATCTCTTATAAAATATGGGGTTAAAATTGATTCCACGATCAATTATGTCGATATAGATGTCTCAAAAATTTATGGGATAGCCTACTGCTTTATTCCTCAGGTATTGGTAATGTCTATGCCTGAAAAAGGCAAAATGGCTATTACTTCGGCTTACTTATTAGCGTTAAAAGAGGACGAAACCAAAAAATGGACTTTTATTAATTTCAATAAAATGGATCAGGAAAAGATCAATTTGTTTCTTCCTGAATTTAACGGCAAGATTTCTCTTCCTCCGGGTCTAGAAAAAAAAACCTTAGTCGTGAAGAAAGAAGAGGTAGCTAAAACTGTCGATCATCTAATGAAACTTATAGATGAATCTGTCAAAGAAAATAAATAGTTTTAAGTCATTTCCCGTCAATCTTCGGAAATTCACTAAAACCTGCTATGATTTTTTTGTTTCACCTCAGGTCCCAATTGCTAAGGGAAATGTACTGTAGACTACTCCAGAAAATTCATCTTATACTCAGCTAAAATCTGCGTATTTTTAGGATTAATAAAATTCCTTTCATCGCACGAAAAGAGGAATCAAAAAGACCTTTCCGCAATTGCGGAAAGGTCTTTTTGATAATCTCAATATCGAAATGGAGGTTAATATTCCTCCATATAATGGAATCCTATGTTGTTTGGCGTTATGTTCCTCCTTCTACTCATACTTTTTGTTGCGATTTTATAGGAATCTAACGTGTTCCTAAATCTTTCGCATGCATACTGCCTACCCCCAAAATACAATTGAAAATAAAGGGCATTCGGATGAAAAGACAATTCAATTAAACTCCAGCTTCTTTATCAGTAAAAATCTGGACTCCTGCTTTCTTTTCAATTAACTGTAACGGATATAGTTCAGGATTATATACACCATGAAGAACTTGATTCAAAGCGTTTTTCTTGGATTTGCCAAATGTAACAATTAGAATATTTTCAGCTTTATTGATGATAGGTTCAGTCAACGTAATTCTAAACATTTCCTGTGGCTTTAGATAGTAGGCATCAACCCATTTTCCTTTTTCTTGTAGGATCTTTTCACCTGGAAACAGAGAGGCAGTGTGGCCATCATCCCCCATTCCTAATAGGATGAAATCAAAAATACCGTCAGCTCCCAAAACATTTCTGATTTGCGCTTCGTATTCTTTAGCGTAATTTTCAGGCTCAATTCCCTCTTTATACATGGGGAAAATCTGATTTTTATTGACTGGAACTTTATTCAAAAGTACTTCCAAAGTCATCTTAAAATTACTTTTCTCATCTTCAAGAGAAACCCATCTTTCATCTACCCAAAAAAAATGGATTTTCTCCCAAATTATTTTATCGGCATATTCAGGAGTAGCTAATAAACTAAAAATAGCTTTCGGTGAAGAGCCACCACTCAACGCAACCACAAATTTATCATGCTTCTGGATTGCTTTTTTCGAAAGCTCAACAAATGTATCTGCTGCTTCTTTATATAAAGCATCCAGATTATCAAATATCGTAATATTCATTTTCTTTTAATAGATTTTAAACCCACTGATGTCCCTGCCGCTCTACCAGTGCATCACTGTCATCAGGCCCCCAGTTTCCTGAAGCATAATTTGGGAAAGAGGGGTCTTTGGTTTTTTCCCAGGTTTCCTGAATTGTTTTTATCACATCCCACGCTTCTTCTACCTGATCAGAGCGCATAAACAGTGTAAGGTCTCCGACAAGTGCTTCCAATAATAGAGTTTCATAAGCTTCGGGAGTATCGGTCTGACAGGCAAAATTATCGAAAATCATTTCCACAGGTTTAAGCGCTAAGGACAAGCCTGGTTTTTTAGACATAAACTGCAATCTGATGTCCATTTGTGGCTGGATATTAATAATCAATCGGTTAGCCGACAGAAGCGAGGTGCTTTCTGAAAACATAGAATTGGGAAGTGGCTTAAACTGAATCGTTATATAAGAATGCTTTTCTTTCATCTTCTTCCCGGTACGAACATAAAAAGGAACATCCTCCCATCTTTCATTATCCAGATAAAACTTGATAGCGACAAATGTTTCGGTATTGGAATCAGGAGCAATTCCCTCCTCCTGGCGATAGCCATTTACTTTCAGCCCATTTACTTTGCCTCGTCCGTACTGTCCTCTTACCGCATAATGATCTACTTTTTCAGGAGAAATCCTACGGATGGATTTTAAAACATCAACTTTACGATCCCTGATCTCACCCGATCCAAGTGAAGCCGGAGGTTCCATAGCAACCATACAAAGAATTTGCAAAAGATGGTTCTGAATCATATCGCGCAAAGCTCCTGTCTGCTCATAAAAACTGGCTCTTGTTTCCACTCCGACTTCTTCGGCAACCGTAATCTGCACCGATTCTATATGTCTGTGGTTCCAAAGAGGTTCAAAAATTGAATTTCCGAATCTGAACGCCAAAATATTCTGTACTGTTTCTTTACCTAAATAATGATCGATACGATAAATCTGTTCTTCCTGGAAAGTTTGTGAAAGAAGATTATTTAGCTCAATGGCAGATTCTTTATTGTGACCAAAAGGTTTTTCGATAATAATTCGATCTGTTGCAGGATCAGATGCTATTGATGTATTTTTAAGATGATTTGAAATTACAGATACAAAGTTTGGTGCAATCGACAAATAGAAAAGTCTGTTTCCTCTCATTCCGTACACCTTATCAAAATTCTCCAGTTTCTGATATAAATTCTGATAAGAGCTTTCTTCATCAAGCTGATGCTGAAAATAGCTGATGTGAGCCTGAAAACCAGCCCAATCTTCCTTGGTTACGGTCTTCCTGGAAAAACTCTCCAGATTTTCTTTAATATAAGCGCTGAATTTTTCATCCGTATTTTCGGCTCTTCCTAAAGCTAGAATATTAAAACCTTTGGGCATTCTGCCATCGATGTATAAATTGTAGAAGGCTGGAAAAAGCTTTCTTTTTGCCAAATCCCCTGTTGCACCAAAAATAACGATCGTTGTTGGATGCAGGATTGTATTGTCACTCATTGTTAGGATCTAGTTATTTGGGGTTTGCCATGAAGTATGAAAGACTCCTTCTCTGTCCGTTCTTTGGTAAGTGTGCGCACCAAAATAATCACGCTGAGCCTGGAGCAGGTTTACAGGTAAAGATGCTGTGGTGTATGCTTCGAAATACCCTAGAGCCGACTGAATTCCTAAACTTGGAATTCCGTTTGATACAGCAAAAGCAGCCGTTTTTCTTAATGACGGAATTTTATCTTTTACAATTTCTGAAATTTCCTGATCCAATAAAATATTAGATAAGTTCTCGTACTTTGAATAAGCCAGATAAAATTTCTCCAATAAAACCGAACGGATGATACACCCACCTCTCCAGATTTTAACAACATCTTTTAACGGAATTTCAAACTGATATTCCTCAGAAGCTTTTACCAATAATGCCAAACCTTGAGCATAACTGATTAAAGTAGATAAATACAAAGCATCCCCCACCTCTTTTATAAACAATTCTGTATTTTCTGGAGTTTTCACTTCTTCTTTAGCATATATTTGAGAAGCTTTTGCTCGCTCATCTTTGTAAGCGGATAAAATTCTTGATGTTACGGCAATATCGATGGTTGGAATAGAGACCCCAATTTCCATACCCTCCTGGGAGTCCATTTTCCGGTTCCTTTTGCTCCTGCTTTATCTAAAATCTTGTCGACAAGAAAACCGTCTGTTACATCATCTTTTTGCTGGAAGATATCTCTTGTTATTTCAATAAGGAAAGAATTCATCTCGCCTTCATTCCATCTTTTAAAAACTTCATACAATTGTTCATTCGTAAGATTAGCTCCTTTTCTCAGTAAATCATATGCTTCACTGATTAATTGCATGATGGCATATTCAATACCGTTGTGAACCATTTTAACATAATTCCCAGCAGCTCCTTTCCCCATATAAGCGGTACAGGGCTCCCATTTACTTTTGCTGAAATAACTTCCAGCATAGGCTTCACCAAATTGAAAACTTCCAAATCTCCCCCTGGCATAATACTCGGTCCTCTTCTGGCGCCCTGCTCTCCTCCAGAAACTCCCATTCCCATAAAATGAAGGTTTTTAGAAGCTAAATTGGCTATACGTCTCTCGGTATCTTTGAAATAAGAATTTCCCGCATCAACGACAATATCTTTTGGACTCAGCAGCGGGTTATGCTTTCAAGAACAGCATCAAACCGGTTTGCCTGCTGGTACCATCAAAATAACTTTTCGCGGACTTTCTAAACTCAATACAAATTCCTCTAGTGAAACAGTTCCAACAACCTGTGTACCGGAAGCCACTCCTTTACGAAGTTCGATTACCTTTTCTTCATCTAAATCGAATCCTACGACAGAAAAACCATTATCGGCAATGTTGTAAAGCAGATTTCTTCCCATTACACCCAGACCAATGACCCCGTAATTATACTTTTCCATTCTTACTTAAAGTTTATGTTATAAATTCAAAATTACTGAAATGCATGCCAGTAAAAAAATTATCTAAAATTTTCTTTCCATTGTGACACTTTTTATCATCAACTGGAAAATGTCATTAATCAATACGGTGAAAAGGGCATCGTTCAACATATAAACTATCCAGGTCCAAATTCTCTAATTTTAATTTTACTTTTGGCTATATGTAAATACATGCTAATCAGTAAACTCTTTCTTGTTCTTTCGGATGTAGTCAACCAGAATTTTTTGCAAGTTTTTAGCGTCATTAAGTTTGTAGAACTCCTCGTCAAATTTGTTTAGCGGATTGTTTTCATAAGATTTACTAAAACCTTCTACCGTACCATCCTGATCTTCGGTTATTTTCGATTTCTCCTTTTCAAATGTGCTGTTTGCCCGCTCGGTCAGATCAGCAAATTGAGTAGCGCCAACTAATTTCAGCGCTTCTGGCAACGCAGCAGCAAATTGACCGCTTGAATTAAAATAAAACTGGTTATAACCACCATTATTTACTTCTCCTTCTAATTGGCTGATCATATAATTGCTTGTCTGGATTTGTTCCAGGACAAGACGATTTCATATTCTTTGTCATATGCCGGCGATAACTTACGAAAGAGGTTATCATAAACGACTTCCAATAAGATGTCATCCGAAGTCGTATCAATAATCTGCTCGGTTAATGGATTCTGAATTGATGGCTTATTATTGTTTTGCTTAGTATGTCCAGAACAGCCAAATAAATTTAAAATAATTATTATTATAATTCCAATGGTAATAGTTTGTGTTCGCATTGATTTTATCATCTTTAAATCTTTTTAGTATTCAAATATATACATTGATTTGCAAACAATTTCCTCAGTGGTATAGTTATAAAATGGTTCGACATCCTCTGTATGCACTTTTCAATTGGATTTTCTTTTACAATGAAGTACATTGCAGAAACATTGATGCGACTAAAGAATTATTTTGTAAAATTGGCTAAGTTAATTCTCTTTAAAACAATTTAATATGAAAAATTATATCATTACCGGAATATTTTTGCTTCTGTTCACAAATTTGGCGTTTCCACAATATTTCACCCTAGCTCCAACAGGTTTCGTTTCTAAAGAGAATCTAGATTATACCGTAGTAGAAGTTCCTGGCGTTAAACAGCAAGAACTTTACAATAATGTATTAAAGTCGATCAATAGCTTGTATTCCAATCCCAAAGAAGGCCTGACTTTGGTTCCCGGGCAGGCGATAACTTTAGCAGCTTACCAACAAAGAGGACTTAAAACATCGGGTATTGCTTACTATGATGTCGATTATACCTTGTCTTTTTTGTTTAAAGATGGAAAAATAAGAATCAATAGTCCAACTTTCAGTGCTCAAATTATGAATTACAACGGTACTTGGAATAAAATGAACGTGAAAAAATTTTATTTCAAAGGCAACGGTAGCCCCAAAAATGAGAAAAAACATCAATTCGTAAACGCGTACTTTAATGGGCTGATCAAATCCATTCTTGAAAAATCAACCAATATTGATAATTGGTAATATCGATGTATTTCTTCTCTTCTTGATAATAAACTTGCGAACTTTCATTCCATTTTTCCAGTTTTAATTCTAGAAATAATATTATTCAACGCCTTTAAAAGACATAATAACGCCAGAATATTTATCATGATCTGCACCAATATAAGATAAATCAATACCGGATAAATTTTTATTGTTTACAGCTTCTTTAAATAGCGTATAATTCATTTTTTCGATCCTATTATTCCAGTCTTCATCCGATGTTGGCTTAATTGATTCCAAATCTTTCATTTCAAACATCGCACGATCCGATATTTTTTTAGACCGTTGGACAAAGATTGTATCTCCTTCTATCTTTAGAATCTTAACCCAACCTGCTGGTAAACCTTGGATGTTATTTCCTTCAGCATCGGTAAAGAAACTTGCTCCATATAGTTGTCCTGCCTGTAATTGTTGAGCCGACTTAGCAAGACTTTCTTTTTCATTCCGATATTTCTTGCCATCCATGTTCAGTTTAATACCGTAAATAATAGAGCCGATAATTGCTATCGATGCTATAATCAAATACCCTTTCCAAAGTTTGAAATAGGGAATTTCTAGTGTCTTCTTAAATTTCTTTACCTCTTCTTTTATTTCAGGCGAATAATTTCTTGCGTGGATGACCTGCCCGTACTGATTGACTAAACGAGACATTTTTACCAGACCTCCTCCAACCGGAAACCCTAAAAATTTGGTCGCAGGTGTAATGATACTAAGATTGAAATTCTGCGGTATGGTCTCATTTTTTAATGTTGCAGTGATATTTTTACTTCCTAAAACGTACTCGTAACGTGTATAAATGAACAGCATAAATGGAATGAATTATAAATATTAACGGTTCGAAATTAAGAAAAAATTCCTCCTGTAAGAATCCTGTGTCAATTAACTAATTAGTACAGAAACAGATAAATTTATTTGATATCCTACGCGTACCTTGTTCTAAATACAAAAATGAGGAATTATGCCTTGGTATAATGGAGATTATCCACCATCATATAAAAATCAACCGGTCACCGTCCGGGAGAAAGCAACCGAAATCGCAAATGCTTTGCTTAAAATCCAAAGTATGCATTAGTTTCCATGAAGTTTAAGGATGGTGGAACGCTATCCATTACTGACTTCTCCTTGACATGAAGAATTAAATCTTAACATGATACAGACGCTTACGCATATCAACCAATTGATGCTTCAGCTTAACCTGATCTGGCGCTACCGGAAATAAACTGTGCAAGCAGAGCTCTTCAACTTCCTGAAAGAGCTTTTGCGACCAGACAAAAAGTTCCTCATAGCTATAGGCGCCATTCTTGATGCGCAGGAGCTCTTCCCTATTGGGACGTTGTATCTGTAATTTCTTTTTGGATACAATCTCCTTTGCCTGTTGCAATAAACGTATGGTATGCATCATATTTTTCGCATCATAACCCTGCCCATGATCCATTGTCCCCTCAAAACGTGCCTCATTGCGTGCTGACACCCAGCTGAAATATTCATTATACGCCTTGCAATAAGATGAATAAGATTCGTAATTAACACAGAGGTACGCACAAAGTGTCTGACCCTTTGCGATAGAACTGCACGACACCTCATTGCTATCCAGGTTAGCCACGACGCCTTTATAACCCAAAGTCTGAGTCTGATCATAATATAGGGCATACATTCCCTTTGCATGTTCAATCTTTGCTAAACCACAGTTTTCCTGCTTCCAATGCCGCCTGCTCAGCCACGCGCTTAACGGTAAACTACCATTACCGGCTATGATAAAACAGAACTCCAGCAAATTTTTACGTTCGTGATCCATCGGATTGTTGATTTTCTTATTCAACCCTTTTGCCTTACGCACCTGTACCATAGCATATTGCGCAAAAGTCATAACGGCCTCCCGCGTAATAAATTCCTGCATTTTAAATTGCTCCATTATTGGATCTCGGTATACGATGCAATCGGCAGGACTAGCCAATAGCTCCAATACAGTCGGATTACTCTTTGACAGGAGCTCGACGAAGCGACCTAGCTCATAATACACTTCATCATTGCTCGCATTAGCCACTTGGGCAGTATATTGACCACCCAAGTAATCTTCCAGAGGCAGATAAAATACCCCCTTGATATCCGTATCGGAAGATGCGGTGGCCAAACCATATGCCCGGCTGCCGACAACGGCCTCAAACAGGATCAGCCCGTTCTTTCGAAGTTCGTCTATAGTCATCTTAATATAGTTTTAAAGTAATTCTCTAGTCCTTCCTTATCCAATACGGATACGGGAACCTGTTCTACTTGGCTCTCTAAATGTATTAACTTTGTTTCGATATAACTCCTTATGGTAGCTGAACAGCTGAATACAAAACCTTCATCGACTTGGCTTTTCAACTTCTGTAACTGCATGACTTCGACTTTAACAACATTGGGCAATAATACGGATAGTTCGGCCAATGTCATCGGCGCATAACTGCGATAGGTCATACTCCAGTCTGCCGCTAGTAAAGATCTGAGGATATAAAATAAGCTCTTGAGCTTCATCGTTTCTCGCCGAAGATCTTTCACTTTGCTTCGGACAATCCCAAGATAATGATGGGCGTGCCTACGTGCGTCAAAATAATTTTCGATCATTGTCCTAAAACTTGTTTTGAATCCGTTAAACTCGTGATAGACCACTGGTGACTGAATCCATTCAAATGGGCTCACATTGCTCTTATACATTAAGATGAGTACTTTAAACAGATCCCAGCCTGCGATATCAAGGTCATCGGTTATCGGAAACCGCATTTCGGTAGGAAGCGGAAACAAAAGACTATAGTCCTCTGCTTTTCTTACATAAATAAACCGAACATCGTAATCACTGTCGATTGACGGAAATCCCCAACCTCGACTTCCTGATTCACAGGCGAAAAGTATACGTACTCCTTCGCTCGCTTCTATTTCCATGAGCTTCTTGATGATATGTGCTTTCATTTCTTCATGCTTTTTTAAATTTTCATTAACACAAAGATCGATTGCGCTACTGAAGCCTTTTTGCGCATTTTAAAAAAAGAGCATAAAAACAATGGAAGACCTCTTATTATCAGGTAGATAATTTTCTTGAAAAAATTGAAGCTTACACAGAAATATAGAAGTACGCAGATAGAATGCGTATTACAGTGTTAAACGAAACTATTATCCCCCATCTCATGCCACTGATATAAGCTATTCATAAAGAACAGCTCATAATCTTCTTCGTTGACAAAATAAAGGCTTTGCCTCTTCTGCACCCAGTTGTAGCATTACTGAAGTCTGGGATGGCGCAAAAGATGGAAAGCGGCATTAGACCAAAAACTGAAAATGAAGTTTTTTGGCACAGATCTAGTACGGAAATAGGAACAACTAATTGCATATGAATTATCTATATATTATCTTCTTTTTTTTAGTTTTCCAGGGCTGTACAATGCGTAAAAGTACAATGACACCTGTCCAAAATAATAAATCCAAAATATACAATGACAGCTCAGTGCAAAAAGACTATGTTTCCATTTTAGAAACAATTTTGTCTGACGATTCGGCCGGTATCAAACTGCAACGTGAAGGAGAACGAAGGGCGTTCATTCATAATAAGTTTATGAGAGATTCTATCTCATCATTGCATGACAGGAATTATGTTTTTTACAACGTCGATCCACAGAAGCTGATGAAAATACTGGATAACCAGCTCAAAGACTCGCTGGATATGCTTAATCAGATGAACGAAAGGAAGGCAATCATCCCGATTCCAGCCGCTATCAAAGCAGCGTACAATGTCGATGACGCCGATAAATACAGGATGAACCGTAATCAAAGCATTTATTACCTTCATCTTCCCATTATGGGGTATAACCGCAAAAAAGAATACGTGCCGGTTGACTATGTATGCGGTCCTTTATGTGGAAACGGTGATGCATTTCTTCTTGAAAAAGTGAATGGTAAATGGGTAATCGTACAACGATTCTTTAACCTCTGGATCTCTTAAAAAAACGTAGCCACAATAATCTTTAAACAGAAGATATTCACTCCAAATAACGAAGCGGATTTATAGACTAATAGACCTTATCACTTTCTATAAATACACTTCCTGACAAATAGCACTCGGGAACGTTTGCCAGTACATAATCAATGTCAAGAATATTTGGACGAGCCGTACTTCCCTGCCCACAATACAAGTTCCTAATCCAGGTATCGACGTTCTCTACCCACATCGCCTTCCAAGTAATATTTTGTGGATCCTGAACTTCAACAGGTGAAATCAGCACATTATACCCCATCGCTCGCAGCGCGGTTAATACGACTCGATTTACTTTGACAAATTTCATCTTCAAAAGCTATATACGGTTCTCTTTACTTTGGAACAGTAATGCAGCCCATATAGTTCAAAAAGTCGTTAACTTTGTGCTTAGTCAAAGATCCTACAGCTGACCCCGAACCAAACCGATCGCTTGCAATGGATCACCCCAGCATCAAGGGACTCGCGATCTTATTGAAGAAATGTAATATTTATTTCATAAAATTAGCAAGAAAAAATAAATCACGACTTGTAAACGTTATATTACTGTAAAACTTATAAAAGGGTACCAATGCCATAGCGGTTCTCTTTGTAATATAAATTTCTCACCCTTAAAAAGATAACATCATGAACGGAATCATATTTCAAGGAAAAAGTCTCAATATTGGGTGTACAGCAACATTCCTGTTCGAACCCGAAGTAGGTGTAGAAAATATTCCGGCAATAGCAGAACTTAGCACTGGTGAAAAAGCATATGCTGAAATACTTAGAGATAATACAACACTGATAACAGTACGAGTAGGTGAATATTTAAATGAAAAAGGAAAGAGAGCCAATGAAACGGCTTGGATGCTCACCTATAATCATCATTTAAAATCATGGCAGATAACGAAGAACCTTAACACAAAATAGCGTATTTTATTTCTTAGGAATACCAAAGTAACGACATAAAAGTCTTTAGTGCAATGTCTTGAATGGAAGGTCGAGATGCTGAGTCTCGGTCTTTTTTGTATAAAACTAAACTATTCATCCCTGAAAGTAGTTCGTTAATAAACCAAAGTATACATATTATGGCACTTACAACAGGAAATGAAGACAAAGTAACAAAAGAAGTAGAACAGCAAACTTCTAAAATTCCCTCAATTTTATTCTTGGCGGCATCACTTGCAGCGATGGGAATTTCAGCAGCATTAAAATGTTGCAAAACAAAAGATGATAATACAGCTTTGTTCGTCGGTCAATGGGCGGCACCGTTTTTATTATTGGGAATTTACAATAAGATCGTTAAGACTGAAGGACACGATTAATAGGTTTTATTTTTTATGGTTGATTTTAAAGGCTGGTCTTAGGATCAGCCTTTTTTATTTTTTTCAAACTAAAAGTAATTCGACATTGTATTATAAGTACTTTTCAAAAATATAGGTTAATAATAATTAGAGCCTTGGGTTCCCCCCTCAAGGCTTTTTCCATTTTTATCAAACCAAGCTGTTAACAGAATTGTCCATTTAGCGTCAATCGTTATGTATCAGTTCAGTTAGATTGATTTAATTGTATGGTCAGGTTTTAGGCCTGGCCATATTAAACGTATTTTCCGGTCCTTTATGGATCTGTCTATAATTTAGTTAGGGGCTAATCGAAAGATTAGTCCTTTTTTTGCTAAAAAATGAACTATTATAAATGAATATCGTTATCTGATAGGTTAAGTTAGTTTGTTTTAGTAGTTATAAAGGTCGGTAATTCATGTCGCCGGCCTTTTTAATAAAGTAGTACTTTCCCCTGATTCAATCGATTCTGTTATTATATCCGCTACATGAAATGTTTCCCCGAAAATTAGTCGTTTCCGGGGGGTAGAATTGTATAGTATAAACTGAATTCGTGACTACCAAGGTTTGATATCTGCATCTTAAATTATACAGATGTTCAACATTGTTAAGGAACATCTGTATAAAATTGAAAAATTGATTAGCGTTTCTTTATTCGCTTCGCCTCCTCCCCGATTTTTGAGAAGGATTTATCTCTTTTGCGCCTGTCGTGTTCAGATACGGAGAAATGCCATGATTCCCTTCTCAATTTTAAGTAGCTTTCGTATACACGAGGTTCTAAAAGACCATTGTCTACCGCATTCTTAACTGCACATCCAGGTTCGGAAAGATGAGCACAATTGTCAAAGCGACAGGAGCCAGCAAATCCAGAGAAATCAAATACGTCTTCCAATGTTTCGGGAGTTTCTAACGCTAAACCGAATTCTCTTACACCGGGCGTGTCAATCAAAACGCCGGAACCATCCATCAAGACCATTTCTCTCCGGGTTGAAGTGTGCCTACCTTTCCCTGTGGCGTTACTTGTTTCGGAGGTGAGCAACACTGTGCGTTCGCATAACGCATTGACTAAAGAACTTTTTCCTACACCAGAGGAGCCTATACATACTATTGTTTCCCCAGGCAGGATAGATTCACGTACAAGAACAATTGACTCTGTGGAATGAATGCTTGTGTAAAATACTTGCACGTTGCTGGTAAGGTGTTTTAACGACTCATCTATATCCTGTCGATTAAAATCCAAATCAGATTTAGTGAGTATGAGCACCGGTTGAATATTTTCTTCCAATACCTGGGCCATAAACCGTTCCGTTCGACGGGGATTAAAATTGGCATCCAAGCTCTGAACAATAAAAGCTTTGTCTATATGAGATGCTATTGCCTGTTTATCCGAAGTGGTACCACTCTTTCTTCTGTACAATGTGTGGGTACGTGATAGGATATCGACAATTATTCCTTTGTTGTCGTCAAAAGGTTGAAAGATAACCCAGTCCCCCGTGCAGGGTAGCTCAAACGCTGACTTTCCAAAGAGCAGATTGCCCGCCAGCTCGCAAAATAGCAAGCCGTTCTCGGACATGATCTCGTAGTTAGTTTTGTTCACAGCCGAAACACGACCATGAAAAAGATTAGAATATGTAGATTCTTGTTTAAGCTGAAATAGGTCACTATTCCAACCAAATAATGCGAGGTTATTCATTTATTATTAATTTAGAATGATGAATTAAATTGCTGATTATTGGTCATCCGAATGACTCACAGGTATACCACTGGTAACATGCTTATTACCAGCGAAACGCAAGAAGCAAGACACCCGGAATCAGGCAATCATTCCAATCGCTAAACTATAATATGTGAATAGTTGTTTTTGCATGAACTACAAAGATATGAAAAGTTAAATTGAATAGTAAGAGAAAAATGGACAATGTGTATATGGCTCACGTAGCGGGCTGTTTTTACAAAAAAGCAAACGATGACCGCTCCTCATGTGTTCAATTATAAAAAACAATTATGCCCCTGATTTCCAATAGAAAAAATACAAAGTTAACCGCCCGCAGGGTTTCTGTGCTGTTGCATCTTATGGGCCTGGTCCTCCTCATACTTTTAGGTAGCTGCCATGAGGATGATAGCCCCGCACCCGAGCAGGCGCACTTAAAAGTAACGGTAAAAACTGAAGGTGATCAGTATGATGCAGTCCATCTCGAGATCCAGAAGTTATGGACCCGCACGTCTGCAGGTGGAGGAAAAATCGAGGCAAATAAAAGGGTAAACATCCTCCGAATTCAAAAGGATAGCATCATCGCGGGTGGACATGTGCCCCATGGCAGCCTACAGGAAGTTATGCTAAAAGTTGCCCCTAAAGGAAATGAAATAGTCATAGATGACCTTCCCTATGCTTTAGAGATGCCGCAAGGACAAATTATCGCGGTGAATATCGCTGCCGACAATAAGCTTTCTCCGAATGAAAACCATACGCTAATGCTTCATATCAATCTATCAGATTTCATCCAAGAGACTGCAGAAGGTAAATTTGTGATTAATCCCAACCTCACCGCAGTACTGGATTAAAGCGGCAGGTTACTCGCTTCTAGGGTCTGGCTTTAACGGCATTTTAGCACAGCGGATCACCTCAATGGAAGGGCAACCATATTCTACGACAACTTTGCCTTCAACCAAATAGATTCCCGTCCCATGGAGCGAATATTTGACCAGGCTCTGTGGGAAATGGACGGTATCAAAAAAGCGCCCCTCGGCATCGAGGAAAGTACCGAATTTCATCAGGTCGCCACGCTCGGTCTTCACAAATTTCTCACAGACAAAATCCCCTACAACGCGGACTATTTTTCCTTCAAACAAGTGGAGTTCTCTGGCTGGCATATCGCCCCGGTAATTGCTTTTGGTAAGATCAAAAAGCGTCCCTGTGACACAGAAGCCTATCAGCTCCATTTCGTCGTAATAGTCCTCCAAGATATCTTCTTCCAAGGGTGGCAGTATAGGCTTGCGACTCTCAGTCTCAAAGAGCGCCATACCCGTTGCAACAGGCTTATGCTTGCTCATCATCAGATGCGAAGCCCACAGCAATTGCTTTTTTCCCGTCCCCGTAAAGCGCAAGGCTCCAACACGGATCAAGATAACAACCTGCTCAATACCCGTCTGTGTGCGCTTAACAAAATTTTCCAGACTCGTATAGGTGCTATTCGCTTCGCGCTCTTCGATAATGCGATGGGCCAGTTTACCCTCCAAGTTGAGCAGGCAGTCAAAACCCAGATAAATATCCTTACCCTGAATGGAGGTATTAAAAACGGACTGATTGACACAGGGCAGGCAGATATTGCCGCCTGAAATTCGTGCTTCATTGACATAGACTTTACGATTGTAAAACCCACCATAATTGTTGAGTACCGCAACCATAAACTCCAAAGGATAGTAAGTCTTGAGGAAAAGACTCTGATAACTCTCTACAGCAAAGGATGCGGAATGCGCCTTGTTAAAGGAATAGCCCGCAAAGCTTTCCATCTGCCGCCAGATCTCGCGGCTCGTCTTTTCGGGGTATCCCTTGGCCTTGCAGTTGGAAAAGAATTTATCCTCGATTTCGATCAGGTGGTCTTTGCTCCGGTATTTGCCCGACATCATGCGCCGCAGCACATCGGCATCGGCCATATCGAGTCCACCGTAGGCATTGGCGATCTTCATCACATCTTCCTGATAGACCATCACGCCATAGGTCTCTTCGAGCTGTTCCTTAAACACGGGGTGCGGATAGATGACCGTCGTGGGTCGTGATGCCGGCGGATATATTCGCCCATTATACCCGAACTGGCCACACCAGGCCGAATAATGGAGGACGCTGCCACCAACGTCAGGTAATCATCGCAACGCAGTTTGGTGAGCAACTGCCGCATGGCCGGGCTCTCGATATAAAAACAGCCGATGGTATTGGCTGATTTTAATTGCGTCGCAATATGGGCATCCTGAAAAAAACGCTTGGGGTTGTCGGTATCGATCACCACACCCAAGTTTTCCCGCACAATGGTCCGGCAATCTTTGATATGGCCGATACCTCGCTGGGAAAGGATATCGAACTTTTCAAAACCGATATCTTCGGCCACATACATATCAAACTGCATGGTCGGCAATCCCTTGGGCGGATTGTCCATCGCCGAATAACAGGTGAGCGGTTCCTCCGAAATGAGCACGCCGCTGGCATGGATGGTCCGCTGATTGGGAAAATCGGCCATGCGGTTGTACACGCTTAATATGGTGTTGGTTACTTCATTCTTGTTGAGCATATGCTCGGGTTCATGCACGAGACGGTCGATCTCGGCCTTGGGTAGCCCATATACCTTACCCAGCTCGCGCAGGATGCTGCGGGAGCGAAAGGTGCTCATGGCGCCCATCAGGGCTGTATGTCCTGTCTGATAACGGTTGAAAATATAGTCGTACATCTCGTCGCGTTCATTCCAACTAAAATCTATATCAAAATCAGGCGGACTCTTGCGCTTGGGATTGAGAAAACGCTCAAAGGGAAGCTTAAGTGCAATGGGGTCAACATCGGTGATCCCCAAGCAATAAGCAACAGCAGAATTGGCCCCCGATCCACGGCCTACATAGTGAAAATTGCGCCCACGTGCGTAGCGGCAGATATCGTCGGTAATGAGAAAATAACTGGAGAAACGCAGGTTTTCGATAATCTCAAGCTCGCGCTGAATGCGTTCGGCTGCCACCCGGTCGTTACGACCATAGCGTCTGGAAAAGCCATCCATGCAGTACTTGTACAGGAGCTGCTTATCGTTGTAGCGATTACCGGTAAAGGTTGCTTTATTTTTAACACTGGTGAAATCGAAACTGAAAGAACACTGGCCCAGTATACGGTTGGTGTTGGCCAGCAATTGGGGCAAGTCGGCAAATAAGCGCATAAGCTTGACCCGAGGGATAAATACCTCGTCCTCGGCAGCGATCTGCCCTTTGTTAAGCTGCGAAATTAACAAGTTGTTATCAATCGCCCTTAATTGCCGATGTAAGGTGTAGTCGGTTTTGCGGAAACTGACGGGTGCGATTATCACACAGCGATCAAGTACCTTGCGGTCCATCAGCTGGGCGCGGGTTCGCTCACTGGGTCGAACGCCGATGTATTCGAAGTCCCGCAATGGAAAGGCATTGAGCCTGCTAAAGGGATAGATGACAAAGACCTCCTCAAATTCGGGCGCACGCTCCGGTATAGCGCGGTTTTCCATATTGAGCTTAGTTCGATACTCATTGATCTCACGGAAGCCACACTCATTTTGGCGATGGCTACAAAACAAAGCTGATCGTCGTTGCGGAACTCCATCCCTGCGAGTAGGTTCAGTCCGGCTGCGCGCCCCAGTTTGATAAAATCCAGTGATCCCGAACTGTTGTTGATATCGGTAAGCACGGCGGTATCATAACCGCCAGCAAGCATGCCCGACACGAGATCCTGCAGGCTGAGGGTACCAAAACGTAGGCTATAATAGCTATGTAGATTTAAGAGCATGCTCCCCTCCTTTCTCCGGCAGCGGCGCACAGATGGCCTTCATCAGAAATTCGGCCCCATAGCGTTTTCGGATCTTGTCCATGGCTTGCATGAGGTTAACCTCCTCGGCGCTATCGTCAAAGAGATCGGTCTGGTAAGAACCGTATATCAGGCCCGAGAACTTGATCCCAATAAGCCGTATCAGCATCCTGCGGCTATAGAGTTTTTTGAATAGCGAAAGCACCACATCGGTAAGCTTTCGATCCGAATTGGTATAGCCAATCTGCAACTGCTGCGTATGGGTATCGAAGTTGCTGTAACGGATCTTGAGAGTGACGCAGCTGGTTAGTTTCTGCTCTTTGCGCAGATCAAAAGCGAGTGTATCGACCATGCTGATCAGCGTGCGACGGAGTACATCCATATCGATAGTATCCTGCTGAAAGGTATTTTCTTTGGACATGGACTTTTGCTCCCGAAAAGGCAACACCAGGGAATCATCAAGCCCATTGGCTTTGCGCCAGATGTTGATCCCATTTTCCCCGAGGACCTTCTGCATGGTGAACACCTCCATTTGCTGTAGGGTTCCGATCTTGGAAATCCCCATATTTCGGAGCAAGGTAAAGGACTTCTCGCCTACCATGGGAATCTTGCGGATGGATAGCGGTGCGAGGAAACCTTTTTCGGTACCATTTTGTACCTGCTTTTCGCCACAGGGTTTGGCCGTACCGGTGGCGATCTTAGAGACGGTTTTGTTGACCGACAGGCCAAAGCTAATGGGTAACCCAGTCTCTCGGATAATACGCTGGCGGAGCTCCTGGGTCCATTTCCAACAACCAAAAAAGCGGTCCATACCGGAGACATCGAGATAATGTTCGTCTATACTGGCTTTTTCGACAATAGGCGTTTCTTCTTCGATAATCTGTGTAACGATACCGGAATAGTGGCTGTATCGATCGTGATCGCCCCGGACTACAACGGCTTCGGGACACATGCGTAGTGCCAGCCGCATCGGCATAGCGGAATGCACGCCAAACTTACGGGCTTCATAGGAACAAGACGCAACTACCCCGCGGTCACTACTTCCTCCTATGAGCACGGGTACTCCGATGAGCTTGCGGTTCTGCAAGCGCTCGACAGATACAAAAAATGTATCGAGATCACAATGTACTATACTCCTCTCCATGTTTTTTCAATTGTATAAAAAAGCCGTCCTTCGGCCTCTCTTAATTTGGTAGTTGCTCAGTTCAAAATTACTAATATTATTAGCAAACAATCAAGAAGGCACAATGGTTTAATTTTTATCACATTCATTGTCAGCGATATAATTTATAGTCGGTCGTTGGCTTAAACAAGATGGCGGCCGTGCTGTTTATTACAAAACGCGACCTATGAACGAAAAGATACTCAGCTATTTAAAGCGTGAAGGATTCATGTACTTATGGCGAAAATTTGGCGAGCACGCCTATAAACCCATGAAAGGAAATCTTGAACAGCTGCTCGCACGAACTTGCCCAACACCACTTTGGGAAGACGATTTATTGTAGATAGACAATGCGCTATTATTGGTCGACACAGAAAGTCTGCAAGATGATTGGAACGCGCTTGTAAAGAAGAAAAGGGGAAAATAAAAAGCCTTGATTCCTACATCGGATCCACCCTCGAATCAAGGGACTCGAGGTAGTTATTCCTTTTTATAGCTATTAAAATTGTCCTGTATGAGTTTTGCAACCAATTGCGGATTTTGGTAGTAAATACCATGTGAATATTTCGGGAGCAGGACAAGCATGCTATGGTCATTGTCTTTTAACAATGCTGCATAGTGCTGGATTCGCAATTCATCGTATTCTTTCCACCATGCCTTAAAATTGATACCCAGATTTAGTTTACGGTCCAGCTCTTCATCGGGCAGTTCAATATTTTTGTTGTAGGATATGATCACTGTAGCAGCAATTTCTTTTTTCAATGGCGGCAATTTTCGGTATTCATGAAAGTATCCTTTTGAAATGGACGTTAGCGCTCGAGCAGCATCAATATGTGCTCCCGCACTGGAATTTTTATTTTTGGACATCTGCTCCATAATAATCTTTGTAATCTGCTGATAGCTCGTTTTACTCTGCGAGACCACTTTAGCATGTTCATCCTCTTGCTCGGTTAACATAAAATCCGTCGGGTCCGAAAATACCAGTCCGCATACTTCATCGGGATACTGGGCTGCAAACAGACGGATGTAAGGGCCTCCCATGGAATGCCCCACTAACAAGTAAGGGGGCTGAATGGCCAAGGTTTGCAAAAGGCCATGTAAGCGCGCCACCACCTGGCTATCTGTCACAATACGGGAGTCGGGTTCGGAACTACCAATACCACTTCTTTCGTACTGAATACTCGCGATATGGTTGGGCAAAAGGGGTAAAATCGGATCAAATGTACCGCCGCCCAATCCGGCTTCGAACACCAAAATAGGTTCCCCCGCTTTGCGGTTGGCAAGATTGCTGGTTTTATAGGCCATTTTTTTTCCCTCAACCATAACCGATTGACTCGTATTAGAACGCGCCGATACAGCTTTCGTAAAAGCTGTGCCTAAAAACAGCAACAGCATTGCTTTGAATAGTTCTTTCATATAGAATAAGTATATGGAGGTAAACATCTGTTACACTGGAGCTAATATTTTTTTTACTCCTGCCAAATGAAACGTATACCTTGATGCCGGATATCGATCTGTTGGATTGTATTGAAGAGACGGCAAATTGGAAAATATGTTCCCTCATGTACAAAAAGAAAAAGCCCGCTTGAACAGCGTCCAAGCTACCTTAAAACCTGATATGGTTAGTTACTTTAGCGATGAAATATTTTTGAGTACATAAAGCCAAGTTCCTCGTAAAATATTTTGCCCTGATTACAAATATTTTTTAGGCGAAACAGCATGGGTTTTGATATTGTTATCTCTTAAAGATTAATAAATGTGGAAAGTTTGACCTTCGAAGCTTATCAATAGCACGAATGTCGAACCAAAAAAAATATTACTATGTCATTATTTTCAAACGATTTGAGCAAAGAACCCGTATTTGACGGGATTGGTTACGAACCTTCTTTTTTTTCAAGAAAGACAATGGTTACGACCAAGACAAATTACAGCAAAAAAAAGTACAGCGATGTCAACAAGGACACCCGAAAAAAGATTCTTGTGCTTTGCACAGAAGAACGGTATATGACCATGAAAAATGGAAAGAAATTTTCAACAGGCAATCATCCGGTCGAAACACTCGTTCCCATTCTTCATTTCGAACAGGCTGGATTTGAGGTTGACTTCTACACACCAACCGGTGCTCCTGTAAAATTCGAAATGTGGGCTATGCCGTACGAAGATGAAAACATCGGTAACATCCTCGACAAGTATAATACACAATTTTCAAACCCGCACAACCTACGGGATTTTATAGCTGATACGAACAAAGGATATGTTGACTACGTGGCCGTTTTTATTCCAGGTGGACATGGCGCAATGCTCGGGCTACCTGAAAATAATGATGTAAAAGAACTTATCAAATGGGCAGTAACTGAAGATAAATATCTCTTGGCAATCTGCCATGGCCCGGCAGCGCTCTTAAGCGCTGCAGATTGCGGAGACGCTGAATTTCCCTTTAAGGGGTATAAGATCAATTCGTTTCCCGATGAAATGGATAAGACTTTGCCAGAAAGTGGTTACCAGCCGGGCGAGATGCCCTGGTTTTATGGCGAAAAACTCAAACAACTTGGGGTAGAAATTTTGAATAAAAAAATTGCCGGCGATTGTCACATTGACAGAAAATTGATTACTGGGGATAGCCCATTGGCGGCCGATAAATTCGGAAAACTCTGCGCAGATGAACTTCTCGCCCATGAAAAATCAAAAGTGGAAAATGGATAGGCGATTTTTTTCAAATAAAAGGCTCCCTTATTAACCGATAAGGGAGCCTTTTTTTGGCTAGATCTCCGCTTGAGCCAATGTTAAACCGGCTTTGGGCTTTGCTCTAATTTAAAGTTAGGTATATTTCTGAATTTCTGCCTATTCTTTCGTTAATAAAAGGGCTATATCCTGTTTTGCAAGCACATGGCCTTTATCGACAATATTGCTCTTGACATATAGAAAACACTGATTATTATGATCGAGTTTGCCAACTATCACCTCAATAGATTTTATATTCAGTTCTCCCATCTCTGCAGGATCCACTTTATTCGGATCTAAAATTAATTGTCCGTCTTTCTTAAATTCTTCGAGTTGCCAGGAGTAACCTGCCCAAGGTCCAGCAACCAGTGTTGTCCGTTTAGCATCCATAATGATCTGCCCTTTGTATTCCAAGCCCAGGCTATCAACCCTGACCCGCTGGTCTTTTAAATTGATGACCACATATTTTAAGTAATCGCCGAAGTCTTTAGGTTCGAAATGGATGCTATTGTCCTTTCGAACGATCTTGAGCTCCATAGCCCCTATTTTATCTATTTTGATAGCCTGGGAGAACTCCATAAAAGTAGCATACTCCGCTTCGCTAATCCCTAGATTTTGTGATATGGTATAGGCTCTCCGGGTTTTAATTCCTTCATTGTTTTGAAAAACCAATCTTCATTGGCTTTCAAGGCTTGTTTCATTTTCTCAACAATTGCAAGCTGCGATGCATTAGGTCGAGGAATTCCCAACACCGCTGCGGTATAGTTACCTTCAGGAAGTTGTCCGTCAACAAAGTGAATAGCCAACGCATTGCTGTCCACTCCTGATTGCTTTTGTGCAGAAACATGGAAGGAAAATAGGAATGCCGCTAGCACCCAATACAAGCGAAAATACTGGTATAGAAATGTCATGTTCAACGTGTTTGAACGATAAAATTACGGTTTAATGCTGACAATCCTTCATCTTCATCGCCCACGGTTCACCTTTAGTTACCAAGCTGGACCAGCCCAGGCGGCTAATGATGTGTATGATAATTCAAAGCTATTTATAATCCCTTTTACCGGCTAACCAGTAGCCGTGTAAATAAACGGTACCATTGGTGTTTTCTCTAATAATTTTTCTGAAGAGTTGAGCCGATTTTGCATTACCTGTCAACACGAACTTAGCTTCTTGCCAATCTGGAGTATCGATCACCGGCAGTTTGCCTACCCACTCCTGCTTGTTGGACAAAAAGTTTTTGGAAAATATCAGGCAGTTTTCCAAACCCAATAATTTTGGAACATCTTTGTTCTCTTCCTCTAATTCAAAAATAAACATAAACTGATGCTTGTTCTTCTTTAACACTGGAAGAAAAGAACAAGCAAGTGCTAACGAAGTTTCATCGCCAAAAATGACAAATCTTTGCGTTGTTTTATCATAGTACCTACTTAACGCTCTTGGCTTATACATCACAATTTGATCGCCCACTTTCAAATCCGCCATAAGACGACTTCCACAACCTTTACCATTCAAATAAACGACGAATTCAAACAAGCCCTTTTCAGTATCTGCATGGGAAACGGTATATCTTCGAGCCTCTGTATCATTAATTCTGAAGTCTATGAACGAACCGACCGTAAATTGTACATTTTTTAAATCCCCTTTGAAACAAATCCTCTTCACAGATTTTGATAAAGAGACTGTTTCGACAACTTCGATCAAAGGCAGCTTGGGCGTTAAGAATTCTAAGGTATCAAATAACCACTTTGGTGCAATTGGCATAGTATTTATATTTTGTTCAAAGCAAAGTACAGCAGAACCGATCGTATAAAATAGAACGGAAAAGAGTAGGTATTGGATTAATCGTGGTTTTTGCCCACGAAATGGCCGAGCGTGGTTTACCTCCGCTCGTTAAACATCGCCAGCAAATTGTCAAGTCCACCTTCCGCGTGTAATATTTCGGTGTTTTCCAACGTATCTTTGGTAACTTCGGCCGCCCTTGCCTGCATTTGTTTTCATACTGTGAAATTGCCGTCTGAATATCCGGAAAATGATCGCTGGTCAAATTTTCGGCCAGCTCAAAAGCATCCTGCATTGCCTGGTTTACACCCTCACCGGCATAGGGCGGTATACGATGTGCCGCATCGCCAAGCATGGTCAAGTTGGGTAATGTGGGCCAAGTCTCGTCCAATGGAAAATAATATTGCGGGCGTGGCATAAACCAAATTTCATTACTTGCAAAAAGTTCATGCCATTGTTCGCTCCAGGAGGAGAACGCGACTTTAAACCAATCAAATACCTGTTGCTTGTTGTTAAAGTCAATGCCGCTTTCCTGCACCCAATTTCAGGGACTTTACAACCGGTATAAAACGATAAACTGCCCTCTCCTTTTGCACTTAAGATAATGGATTGTCCGTTTCCAAGCGCAAAGACTTTTCCGCCTTTTGTGATTTCCCAAAGTTTCGGTGCGTTTTCTTCAGCCTCGTAGACATTCCCTCAACAATCGTGATGCCAGAATAAATTGGCTTAATATCGGTTAAATAAGGGCGAATTTTTGAATTTGCACCATCCGCTGCGACGACAAGGTCAGCGTAAAAAGATTTTCCGTTTTTGAAATGCAGAAGCCAGCCATGATCCTGTTCTTCCATTGAAACAAACTGACTGTCCCAGACAATGGTACCTCATGCTATGCGTTTATTAAAATATCACGCAAAGGGGCACGATCAATTTCAGGACGATCTTCCTGATCCTTATGTGGAAGCTCGTGCTCATCCATTTTGATGATGGCCTGCTTGTCCAACACCCTTAAACGTCCAGCCTCGGGTCGAAAGCTAGCTTTAAATTCATTCATCAAATTTGCCCTGCGAAGAGCTTCCAATCCACTTTCTTCGTGCAGGTCCAGTGTGGCTCCCTGCTGGCGAACTTCTTTATTACTATCACGCTCATATACAGTTACATTTACTCCTTTTAATTGTAAGAGTTTGGCTAGTGTGAGTCCGCCAGGACCACCGCCAATAACCGCAACTTTCTTGTCTTGTAATTTCATATCCAGTACAATTTAATTTTTTTGACTGAACAAAATTAGGTGGATCTGAGCGTTGAAAATTGTATAAAACGCTCATTTTGGTTCTTCAACAGTTCTTTTGGTGAAACACCAGCAAGTTTCTTGACTTCTTTAATAAAATGGGATTGATCGGCAAAGTTTTGTTGTGGAAACAATTTGCCTTCTTGATGTGCTGGAAGGAAGCACGGAAGCGGATAATATTGCAATATGCTTTTGCTGTAATCCGAACTGCTGATCGAAATAACGGTTGATCTGCTGCCGACTCCAAAACGATTGTGCTGCAAGTTCTTTGATTGTAATCGCCCCGTTTGATGTATAAATAAGGTCGAACAGTGTTCGTTCCTGTTGTCAACTTCACGTGGCAAAAGTGACTGTATTTTTTTGTAGCTTTCGCACAGAATAAATCAAAGTCATTCAGGTCGTCGGCACTAAAGTTCAAAATTAGGAGGCGAGAGGCTTGCCCTGTCCACCAAGTTGGCGATGCTGGTCTGAAAAACAGATTGGATTGCAAGCGGGTTAAAACTGATGGCGTAAGTCTGTCGCAAAGGCGCAATGGTCGCCGCCCCGGCTTAGTTTGGATGCCCAAAAGCGTCATGTGGAAAGGCTCTGTTGCAGATTGCGTAAAAAATAGATCAACTCTTCCGTCAGGCAGTACCACAACTTCTTTATCACAATCCGATTGATTTTGTAAAAGCCAAAAGCTGTCAACAAAATCCGCTAACGGCCTGTCAGTTTTACTGCCTGATATTTTAATTCATTTTCCATTGCTTTAGTGAGTTTGTGCGCAATAGCCTTCCCCGCTAAATTCAATATGGCACATCCGGTGAAAAGCCCCACACGTTCAATCAAAATTACGGATTATTGTATAACCACACACGAAATAGATCAAATACCAAGCCTATTCGGATGACGATAGCGGCGATCCGTGTTTTTCATTTACAAATGCTTTAAGCTCTGCCATTTTTCCATCTTCGAATCGCCAAATGTCGCAATAATCGAAATGCTCATATTTTCCGGCCTTATTTCTCAACCGAATTTCTCCGGTCACCATAACAGAATCGCCTTCCTCAATCGATTTTTCCACATTAAAAACTGGTGGTTCCTGATAGAACTCTTTCATATAAGCACGGACTTCTTCTTTTCCATGGAGGATACGATCCCCTACAAAGACCCATTTCGTGTCTGCAGTACAATAAGCTAAGAAGCTTTCATAATCTCCCTTTGCTATAAATTCATTGGCTATCTGTAATATTCTTATATTTTTCATTTTTATCAATTTGTTTTGAATCATTAATTTTTGTCGGTCTACAAGCATTAGATCTTGTGATGGATCAGTATGATACCCCGTTAGTTTATAAAACCACACAGAGGAACATGTTGTTTTAAACAATGAAATAAGATATATTCAATGCTACGACGAACTGTAGAGATTAGGATTTAAGTAGGACATTCGATAATTGTGAATTAGATTTATTCTTTACTCATTGTCGTCGTTTATCAACCATTTTCTCAAAAGCTCCAGCACCGTTTTCTTAACAAAAGGCTTCACTGCAAAATCGTCCATTCCACACGAAATGCATCGTTCTTTTTCTTCCTTAATATTGCTTGCAGTCAATGCTATAATTGGTGTATGCATCCTACCGTCCTCATTTTTCCTAATCAATTCAGTTAACTCATATCCATTCATTTCAGGCATCTGTATATCCATGAATACCAAATCAGGCCTATTGTCCTTAAACAATTCAAATCCCGCGAAACCATCGACAGCCTCTATGATTTCAGCATTGGGAAGAACATTCTGTACAATGGTTCTGGTGAGCAACATACTAAATTTATTATCTTCAATAATTAAAATCTTGTATTTGCCTTCCAAAAAGAGCGTTTCTTTTTCAGCATATTTGATAGATCCTTCATTCAGCTGTAGCGCAGCAACTAATGTTGAATACAGTTGATCTACTTTAACTGGTTTGTTAATACAATGAATAATATTGCTGCTTTCAGCAATAAGGGCTGGGTTGGTTTCAAGCACTGATAACATTAAAACTACGGGCTGTCCAACTCCTCTGTAAAGTAACTTTTCCCTGATTTTTTTTACAGTATCGATACCGTTCATAATAGGTAGATCATTGTCGATAATAATCGCATCATACCGTTCTCCTTTAGTCAACAATTGAAGAACTTCAAATCCGTTATCGGCCAACGAGACATTAACTTTCTTCATCTGCAACATCAATGCAATATTTGCTCGTTCGGCATCTCGCCGGGCGAGTATCATAATATGTAAAGATTCTAAAAGTTTCCATTCATATACATCCCCTTTTAGAGATCTCAATGTTATTTCAAAATAAAATTTGCTACCTTTTCCGTGTTCACTTTCCAATTGTAATTTACTGTCCATCATTTTTAGCAATTGGTTGGAAATGCTAAGTCCTAGCCCTGTTCCTCCAAATCTTTTACTTATTGACGCGTCTTCTTGAGAAAATGCTTCAAATATCTTTTGCTGTTTATCCGGTTTAATACCGATTCCGCTGTCCGTAACACAGAAGCGAAGCGTCGTGGAATTTTCGTCCGAAGATAGTACATCAACATGTAGCGCAACACTTCCCTTTTCCGTAAATTTTATTGCATTACTTAAAAGATTCATGAGCACCTGTTTGAGACGAAGTGAGTCAACCCAAACATAATGTGGTAGTGATTCTGATAAATTTACCCGAAAATCTAATTTTTTGGCTTTCCACTGAAAATCAATCAAACTTGCCACCTGAGCAAACATCTCATACAGATCATTTTTTTCAATAGAAAGCTCCAATTTGCCAGCTTCAATTTTAGAGAAATCAAGTATATCGTTTATGATACTCAAAAGAAGATTAGCAGACTGATCAACAATGGAAAGATACTCTTTTTGTGTATCGTCTAGTTTTGTTCGACTCATCAAATCCGTAAACCCTATAATCCCATTAAGAGGTGTACGAATTTCATGACTCATATTGGCGAGAAACTCTGACTTCGCCACGCTACCTTGGTCAGCAAGCTTTTTAGCTTTCTCTAACTCTTCTCTTTGAAGTACAATCTTCGTGATGTCTGTGGCAATGCCAAGATAACCTATAATCTGACCAGAAATATCACGCATTGCAGTAACGGCAAGAGATACATAAAGTTGCGTAAAATCCTTTTTTATATAAATCCACTCTCTTTGCTCGTATCCGTAGCGCTCCGCTATTTCGACGAACACTCTAAATTCACTAATCGGATAGCCAAATTCAATTTCAAGTTCCTTCGCGCGATCTCTAACTTCTCTACTGCTATGAAATAATGTCGGCGTAATTTTACCGATCACTTCTTCACTTTTATACCCCAATAAATTTTCTGCACCCCGGTTGAAAAGGGTTATCACCCCTTCTGCGTCAGTTGCTATGATAGCAACGGCAGTAGTGGCATTCAAAACATCTTCAAGCATTTTCTTAGAACGTATCGATTCCGCTTCAGAGCGTTTACGCTTATCGATATCCTGAAAAGTGCCATATAGTCGAACACATTTACCCTTTTTAAAAGCTGCTTTGCCCAATGCTCTAACCCACAACCTTGTACCCTGATAGGTATCAATCTCTAATTCAAGATCCCAAGATGCTCCCGTAGATATTGCGCAATTTATAGCCTGAGCAATTTTCATTTTATGTTGAGGATCCTTGTAAAACTCTATTGCTGTTTCAATAGATGGACGATAGTCCTTTGGGACCCCATGAATAATCTTGGTCATTTCAGACCAATCGATATAATCATCAACTAAGTCATACTCCCAGCTCCCTACTCTGGCAACCTGACTGGTCATGTCTAGTGTAGACTTCACATATTCCAACTTACTAGTTAACTGGAGATGCTGGTTTTTCTCTTGAAGTAAATTAAGAACTTCTATACACAATAATGAAAGAAGAGTCCGTTGACTATCCGTAAGCTTGTTGGGGCGTCTATCCATAACGCTTAAAAAACCAATTATTTTTCCGTCGTAACCGATTAACGGTGCCTCATAATAATACAGTATGCCAAAATTTTGGAAAATAACTGAATTGCGCTGCGATTGAGGCTCAGTGCTAACGTCTGGAATTTCTAGCGTGCCGTTGACATCAAACAAATAGTCGAAAAATACCTTATCGATACTTACATTGCCATCGACATCATGAAAATAAGTCTGTACAAAATTTTGACTGTTATCAAATAAAGTCAACACTGCAATTTCCGTATTACATATTAATTTAGCTTTAAGGAGCACTCCAAAAAGATCTTTTTTAATCATATCAGCGACCAGCTTATAATTATTATCCATGATAAGAGGATGGCTGTTATCGTTTTTGGGGTATCTTTGATTGTGCATAAAGTTATAATATGCTATAGAAATTTAGTTTATAACAAAACAACAATTTTATTTGAATAGTTTTTTAATAAAAAAAGAATTAATTCAAATTAAAATATGTTAGATAAACAACCTTGAATCGAGAACTTAAGGTTGTTACTATCTGTTATTAACCTTATTTATGAAAAGTATTGTTATAACAAGGGACGTTTCTCTTTCTTTTGATCTTTATACAAAAATTGTTTATTCATTCTCTAGTTCGTTGATCAGGCGAAATGTCAAGTTGATCCTTGCCCTCATCTTTTGCGTAGATTTTGCGATTCGATGTTCCCATGTCTCCTGCAAATTGCCTTTCATCAACAACAGAGCACCATGGTTCAGTAGCAACGAATACTTCTTATTATGATCGTCCACTTTCCTGAAATCAAAATAGCGTGCTTGTCCCAGACTCACCGACCCGATCACGGGTCTATTGCCCAATTCGCTCTCGCGATCGCGGTGCCAAGCGACTGAATCGTTGTTGTCGCGATATAGATTGAGCAAGACGGAATTGAATGTACAATGAAACCGCTGTTCAATCCGCTCCTTCAACGCCTTTAATGGGATAAGCCATTCGTTCACGGCTATAATTTTTCCGGCCATTTGATAAGTAGCATTTTCGTCGCCATACCAGGCGGTCAAGCGAGGAGTCAATATCGTTCGGTCGTACATTATTTTGGATGTCTGCTGCCAGGGAACTTCTTTCAGCAGGAAATCAAACAACTGATTAGCTTCCTCCTGCGTAAGGAAGTCCGGTTCAAAGTTCAGGAGATCTTCCGGAAAAATATATCCTTCATGTTGAAATAAGCTAAGCTGATCCATGGAATAATGAGCTAAAATTTATACGATTTTCCGAAGCATCAAAAACCTATGCCTGCAAAGAAAGAACAATCCTCGCTGCAGAGCGTTTGCGATTTTAGGGGAAAAGTTTTGCTGATTATTTCGTTTTATAGCTATTAGAATTGTCCTTTATGAGTTTCCAACCAAATGCGGTTTATGGACGTTATTCAACAATAAAAAAATGGCAAATAACGAGCTATCGCCATTTTTTTAATCCTGACGTTATTTAACCAGTGTTGCTTCCAGTTCTACCTTCAAAGTTTCAAACAATGTCTTGACTTCCAAAACTGTACTTGTTTGCTTCACTTTATTTTTAGTAATCCAATCCTGAATTACATCAAAGTTTTCAAATAGCGCTGTAGAATCGGTCGTGTAGATATTGAGGCGAACGAGATGTCGAGCTTCATATCCACTTGATTGAATAACTTTTCCAAGATTTTCAATAGTATGAAAAATCTGCGTTCTCATATCAGCAGTGCTCGATACGCCATCATCACTAATAGCACATTGTCCCGACACATATAAGGTTGAATTGGCATGTTTAATTTCAACAGCCTGCACATAATTTCTGGCTTCCTGCCAGTTCCAAGGATTGATTATTTTCTTTTCCATTTCCGTAAAATTATTATGGAGCAAAGCTCAAAATATTTTTACATTCATCTGTGTGACAAACCTCACAATTAAATAAAATCAAGAAAACAGACGGCTTAATGTCTCCCTGGATACGCCTAGGTAAGAAGCAAGCAACAATTTTGGAATCCGTTGCAGCAAAGCGGGATTTCTTTTGATCAGCTGCTCATATCTTTCCTTTGCTCCCGAGGTTAAAAATGATAAGATCCGTTGCTGTGACCCGATATGGCCGGCAATTGATTTACGAAGGAAAAAGCGTTCCATCTTTTGAAGCCTATTGCACAACCTTTCAAAATTTTCCAGCGATAGACAAAGTAATTCTGTGTTCTCAAGACATTCCAAAGTAAATGAAGCATTTCCGCGTGTATAAAAGGCCGAAACATCGGTTTCCCACCAGTCTTCCATTGCAAATGAAACAATATGTTGCTTAGCGTCATCGTCTGTATAATAAAATTTAAGAAGACCAGACAATACAAAGTAAATATAGTTTACGGTATCGCCCTCCCTAAAAATACATTCCGACTTTCTATACTGCCGTTGAATAAAACATGCTTTTACCAAGTCAAATTCATCTTCAGTAAGTACAACGACTTTCTCTATATGTTCTTTTAACAGATTATATTTATCTTCCATTAGATTGTAAGTACCATTTACTGCTGATTACAAGTGTTAAAACTTCCATTGTAAAATTGACTAAATGAAGTGTTTTCTCAAAAACGCTGATACAAATCCGCCGCGGAAAAAATAGTGCGGAGAGTTTAAGTATTCGTAAAAATTATTTGAATTGAGCTCTATATTGTTGTGGACTTTGTTTGGTTTTTAATTTAAACAATCTGCTAAAAGATTGCGGTTGTTCAAAACCTAATTCAAATGCAATTTCAGAAATGCGGAGAGCTGTGGTAGATAACTTATTCTTTGCCCGATAAATCATTTTATCATGAATGATTTGCTGGGTGTTTTGACCGGTAAGATTTCGCAACAGATCGATTAAATAACTCGCTGACATATGCAGCTGATCAGCCAAATAATTCACAGTAGGAACTCCTCCACTCAGGACCTTATCGCTATTGAAATAATCCTCCAACAATTGATCAATACGCTCGGCAATACTTGGATAGTTTTGTTTTCGGGTCAGAAACTGCCTGTTATAAAATCGTTGGGCATAATTAAGCAACAGTTCAATCTGGGCGATGATCACATTGTGGCTCATCTCGTCTATACGGTTCTCAAGTTCTTCTTCTATATTTCTGAAAAGTGATAGAATGGTTTCTTTTTCTTTGTTCGAAAGGTGCAACGCTTCATTGGTAGCGTAGGAGAAAAAGTGATACTGATGGATCTTTTGGGCTAACGGATAGTGCAATAAAAAATCAGGATCTATGAGCAGCGTGATCTGTGGGCGAAGTATGCTTTGTTCTCCAGTTTCCTTCTGCTTATCCGTTTCTATAGCAGAGAGAATCTGCTGAGGAGCAACAAAAAACAGACCGCCCTCTTTAAAATCAAATTTGGTATGGCCATAGATTAGTTCCCCTCCGGCATCTGGTTTAAAAGCTATTTTATAATAGTTCAACACATGTGATTTAGGAGGAGCATGACCTTCAAGTGGCTTGTCTACCCCATTCAACAAAACAATTAAGGGATGCTGCGGCGGCGGAAAACCTGATGCCTGCATGACATCGGCCAGCGTATTAAATCTTTTTACGGAATGATTCGATTTTTTGGAAACCATATTATAAAAATTCTAGGTTACAAGTTAAACAATATTCGCTTTTCCTCACAAAAAAGAAAAGCGAATAGATCGCAAGATTGTTACCGACGACATAGATCACTAGCCTTGGGCTGCTTGAGAAATCGCTTTCCAGGTTTCCCATTCCTGGAGACGCTCTGAATAAATTTGACGGATAAATGGCAGATCATTTTTACCCAAAAGGAATCGCAACGGTGGGTTTTCAGCATCTACAACAGCAAATAGCGCATCGGCAGTGGCACTAGGATTTCCCCGCTTCATCGTTTGTAAATTTTTCATCACCTGACTTTTCAAATCATCATAATCCGGTAGCTTTTTGCTGGCTATTTTCAGTGATTCGGTGCTGCCAAATTCGGTATTGTAAGCCCCAGGTTCAATCAGCGTTACTTTGATGCCAAATGCCGCAACTTCTTTAGACAAACTATCGTAAATAGCTTCAAACGCAAATTTCGAAGAACAATAGTACCCGATTAGGGGATTGCTATAAATGCCGACAGCGCTGGATGTCCCTAAAATATGGCCATGCCCTTGGGCTCGCAGTATGGGTAATGCTGCCTGAATCACATGGATAGGTCCGATAATATTTGTTTCATACATGGCTTTTACCTCATCAGTGCTACTCTCTTCAATGGTCCCCACTAAAGAATACCCTGCATTATTGAGCACAATATCCAATCTGCCAAAATACTGCTTGGCTTGGTGGATCGCATTTTGCACTTGGGAGCGATTGGTTACATCCACTTCAAGAACCAGAACCTGATCGCCATACGTTTCTTTTAACGCGGCAATACTATTTATATTACGTGCTGTAGCTGCCACCTTGTCGCCACGTTTCAAAGCGGCTGCTGTCCATATTTTTCCAAATCCTCTTGAAGATCCTGTAATGAACCAAACTTTTTCCTTTTGCCTATTTTCCATTTTTAACTAATATTAATATGAATGCAAAGTTGCTTCTAAAATGGATTTACTTACGTTGCCATAATGAGGATAATCCTAACCAAAATAAAGAATTACGGGCTACTGGAATTTAGTATCATGGTATTAGAAAATTTCTCAACATGTTTTCAAGGCTGTGAAACAGCCTTGGGATGATCTAGAAAAAACATTAGTTGTACAGCAAGATGAAGTAGCTAAAGGCAATATCTGCAAAAGGCAACCCGACATATACAATAAATATCCCAGGTTCAAGATTTGCTACCATATAGTAAAAAAGGCCGGAATAGTCCGGCCCTGATATATAGTTATGATCCCAATAATGGGATAGTCGGTTTCAAAAAATGCTGGCTTGACAAAGTGTAAATCAAGCCAGCAAAAGCAATCGTCTCATTTTTCGTATTAGGAACAACCAGAATGCAGTATTCGTTTGATCTTTTATAAAAAAGCCGAGCATCTGACTTAAGCCTCTTCCCTGTTACCCAAGAGCGCACTGGTACGAAACCCTTTTAAAATCATACCCTTATGTCTTTTGAAGAACTTGTTGATATGGCTTTCGTCTGTAAATCCAAATTCATAAGCCAGCAAAGCGGATGAGCTTCAGGCTCAAAAAAAACAGTTACATGCCTGTTATTTCATGTCAGTCTATTCAAGTGGTCGCGATATGCAGAAAATAGCATCCTTATTGGAAAATGGTATTTTAAAACCGCACATTTCGCATGTTTTCGGTTTCGACGAGATGGCAAAAGCTCATCTACAAATCGAAACCGGCCGTACCGTCGGAAAGGTAGTGGTTACCTTATAAAACGGTCAGCGATGCAAAAAATCGAGATCACCATATACTATAATCCCTGCTGGTCTTTAACTGGTGGCTAATGCTAAGACTCGTCTTTGGTATTTTTCACCAGACCGATACCGGCAAAAAAGAAAATCAAAGCTAATACGCCCACTACCCCTAAATTGGTGTACGTAGTGCTTTTATTGATGAGTTCATAGCCTGTATAAATTAAACCGACAATACCAAGAATAGTCAGTATTGTTCCGAAAAAGCGTTTTACGTTCATAAATACTCGTTTAAAGTTATTGATTTTTAAAAATGAAATTTATTTATAATATTTATCCACTATACTTTTTAGGTTAATCCCTTTTCCCAATACAGGTTTAAAAATATCTCCTTCGCTCTGCATTCTTTCAATCGCGTTTAAAATATGAAAATCGCTTATTTTTAACCCTTTTTTCACTTCGTCCCAATGGAGTGGCATAGACACTGTCGCTCCTGGCTTGGGGCGGACAGAATATGCGGCTGCAATGGTCGCATGTGGCCTGTTCTGCAAAAAATCAAGATACATTTTACCTTTGCGGTCTTTTATGGACCGCTCTAGACTGGTGAATTTAGGAAGCTCATGATGGACTAGCGTGACAATTACCCGGGCAAACTCTTTAGATTGTTCGTAGGTATATTTGCCACCGAGTGGTATATAGATATGAAGCCCTGTAGAGCCACTGGTTTTGCAATAGCTAGTCGCCCCCATATCATCCAATATGCTCTTTGTGACCTGAGCAGCTTCAACAACCTGATCAAACGAATTTTTGTCCGGATCAAGGTCAATTATACAAAACGACGGATTTTCAGGCTTTTTAACCGTACTGCTCCAGGGGTTCATTTCAATGCAGCCGAGATTCGCCATATAGAGCAATGTGGCTTCGTCCTTGCCCACAAGATAATGACGGTCCTTTTCATCTGTTTCACTGTGGTAGAGATAGGTCTCTGCCCATTCCGGCGCCGTATCAGTCACGTTCTTAAAATAAAAACCTTCGCCTTCAATGCCATTTGGAAAACGGTTCATGCTCTGCGGCCTATCCTTAAGATAAGGCAATATAAATGGAGCAGCCTGATAGTAATAATTAATGAGGTCTCTTTTGGTTATTCCCTCTTTCGGCCAAAACACCTTATCTAAATTGGTAAACTTTAGTTCATGTCCATTTATCTTTTTGACCTGGGTTTTATCCGTCGGATTTAATAGCGTTTTCCGCGGCCCTTTTACTCTGGGTGTAACAATTTTATCTTCCATATCGTCTACCATTTTTTCTGTAGGAGTTTCCTCCTCAAGAATTACTTTCTTGGCACTTTTATCTTCGCGCATTCCGTCAAACGAAGGATGCCGCATAATACCGTCGCTGGTTAATTCCGCAAAGCTCACCTCACAGACAAGCTCCGGTTTAAGCCATGTCACGGTAGCATGTGGCGGATTTGGTCTGAAACGCGAGGGCTTATTGACATCAGGTTCTTCAGAAAAAGGTGCTTTGTTGATAACAAGCGGTTTAAATAGCTTCATCATTTCTTTTTGAAGCTTATCATTAAAGCCAGTACCGACTTTTCCGGTGTAGATCAATTTTTTTCCTTCATAGACGCCTACAAGAAGGCTACTAAACTGCTTACTTGAATCATCATTCAGTGTATACCCGCCTATGACCACTTCCTGTCTTTTGTTTGCTTTAATTTTAAGCCAGTCCTTAGAACGATTATGGATATGATAGGTGCTATCTTTACGCTTCGCCATAATCCCTTCCAAGCCAAGCCTTTTAGCCTCCTCCAGAAAATGTATTCCGGAAGTTTCAAAATGTTCACTGACCAGGATACTGTTGCCTTTGGGAATGATTTCTTTTAAAATTGCCTTACGCTCGAGCAATGTCAGGTCTTTCAGGTCCTGTCCCTGATACCAAAGGATATCGAAAACGTAATAAACCAGATCGCCATCCGCTTCACTCCGCCAATTTTGGAGCGAGCCAAAATTGGCCGTGCCGTTTCCACCTAAAACGACAACTTCCCCATCCAAGATGGCATCTAATTTCAGCTCCTTCAATTGATCATAGATGGGATAGAATTTTTCATTAAAGCTCTTGTCATTACGGGATTTTAGTTCCAACTCACCTTTATTCATAAAAGCTACTGCGCGATATCCATCCCACTTGACTTCATAGATCCAGCCCTCATCATCAAAGGGTTTATCGACCAAGGTAGCGAGCATAGGCTCGATATGGGAATAGAATCTTTGTTTTGGCGCATTTTTTAAAAGTGCCTGAATATTCGTTTTCTTTTTGGAAGTCGCCGTAGGAACAGCTTCAAGCTGATCATTGATTAGCTCAGATGCTTTGTTTTTTGTTGAACGCTTATCTTTTACCGTACTGTCTTTTTTGATAATATGTTTACCATAAACCTGATCGGGTGATTTTTCCATCTGTGGAATTGTCTTGCCTGAGATCACTGATTTATCTTTTGTTGTAATATCTTTCTCACTGGCATATTTATCGTCTAGTTTCATGAGCAGCCACCCGTTATCTCCACGTCCGTGGGCTTTAACAAGAGCGAACTCTCCTTTTAGCTTTTGACCATTGAGCTTAAATTTAAGCTTGCCGGAATAGAGCTGATGCAACAGGTCTTTTTCTTGTTTAGCTACTTCCTTAAGGCCACTTTCAGCTGGCTCATACGTCCCTTCATCCCAGACGATCACGGTACCGCCACCGTATTGACCTTTGGGGATCACCCCTTCAAAGTCTCGGTAATCATAGGGATGATCTTCTACCATCATAGCGAGGCGCTTAATACTAGGATCCATAGAAGGCCCTTTTGGTACTGCCCAACTTTTCAGAACACCATTCATCTCAAGACGAAAGTCGTAATGTAAATGAGAGGCATCATGTTTCTGCACAACAAAGCGTAGTTCAGTCCCACTTGGCTGTCCCCCAAACGGTTCCGGGGTTTTCTCTTCAGAACGCTTTTCACGATATTTCGATAGTCCCATAGCTATTTATTTACTTTACCCCATTTTCTCTATAACACAATAGTAGCATGAAAAAGGTTTAAAATATTTCCCTCAAAATGTTGTTCAACTGTTTATTACTATTCATCATTTTGCTTCACAATAACATCTGCTGTATTTCTACCTAATTACAGTTAGGAAAAATTTGAGCGAAAAAGAACATAATAATCTTTGGATTTGACAGCCCGGGACCTGTTCAAAGGGATTGTACAGCATCGGTTAATATAGCGTTTACTGTCAAATTCTGTAAACAATGAAGCTAATCTTCATGAATTGAATTAACTTTACAAACGACAGCAATTTATCCATCATGAAGTTAGAACTATATCAAATAGATTCCTTTACAGAAGAAATTTTCCGGGGAAACCCAGCCTGCGTGGTACCGTTAAAAGAGTGGTTACCCGATGAGACACTGTTTAAAATTACACGTGAAAATGCTGTGGCGGAAACGGCCTTTTTCATAGATAACGGTGATACAATCCATTTAAGATGGTTTACACCTGAAATTGAAATGGACCTATGTGGCCATGCAACCTTAGCGACCGTCCATTGCCTGGTTAAGCACCTAGACTATCAAAAAAGCAAAATTGTTTTTGAAACGCAAGTAGGTGAATTAACTGTTGATATAAAAGACGAAGTTTATTATATGAATTTTCCATCCAGAATGCCACAGCCTTCCGCACTGCCCGACGTTATTAAAAACTCGCTTAACATCCAACCCAAAGAGACTTATAAATCAAGAGATTATGTTTTACTATACGAATCTGAGGAAGAGGTCAGAAACATCCACATTAACAGATCCATTTTTGATCTGATTAATCTTGATCCCGGAGGTGTGGTCGTCACAGCAACAGGAAACGACAGTGATTTTGTATCTAGATACTTTACACCGCAATCAACGATCCTCGAAGATCCCGTTACTGGGTCTGCCTATTGTTCCCTTATTCCGTTTTGGGCATCAAGATTGGGCAAGGATACTCTTTTTTCCCGTCAGCTGTCTGAAAGAGAGGGGCAACTTTATTGCGAAAACAAAAACGATAGAGTGATCGTGGCCGGTAAGGCCCGTACCTATTCTCAGGGTTTCATTTGGATCGATTAACGATCATTGCTTTAGAAGTACATCGTTAAAATGCTGTAATAAGAATAAAAAAAAACAACTTTAATCCAAACAGGAAAAAGCGAAGTGATCATAGCTTGTTAACCGATTACATCATTTTAATTCACTAAATTTGTAATATGGACAATAAGGTTATAGATAAGGTCGCATTGATCAGCATTTCGGATAAAAAAGTGTTGACGGCACTTTCCAAATCAAAGTCAAAGCTCTATTTGCCAGGAGGCAAAAGAGAACCTAATGAATCTGACATAGAATGTCTGAAGCGAGAAATTAAGAAAGAACTCAACGTTGAGGTCCAAGAAGATTCGATCCGTTATTTTGAGACCTTCCAAGCCCCAGCCGATGGCAAAGAGGCTGATGTAATCGTGAAGATGACCTGCTATTTTGCGGATTATTCGGGCACACTACAGGCAGCAAGTGAAATCGATTCATTTGAATGGATAACCCTCAGTGATGTTGGCAGAACCTCTGCCGTCGTCCGACTTATATTGGGAAAATTGAAAGAACTAGACCTGATCAACTAGTGCCTACCGGAGCTGCTGCGACTTTAATGGGCTTAGGATAAATACCAAGTTGTTTGAAAGTTTGTGCATAGCTCAGTAAAACAGTGAGATAAAGACAAAAAACCTTGAGGGGGGATCTCAAGGTTTTTACTACCTGTTATTAACCTAATTTATGAAAAGTATTCTTATAACAACGGTTGATTTGCTTTCGTTTTATTTTTTGTAAAAAAAGGCGTAGTTAGCTTCTCGAACATGGTTTTACCTTCACCCCCCATGTCCCTTTAACAACGAAAAATAACATAAGCGAAAATTATATCCTGCGCGATGTTTTAATCATTCTACCGCAATAGTTTCTTGATGAATTATAGCCCCATAATGATCTCGCTTGACATATCTATATACTCCTTTCGGAAGGTCTACCTGTAGCGAATCCTTTTTAGAAAGTGACAAGTAAACTGGAATAGCTGTTTTATCCAATTGATATTCCTTTTCATGATAAATGTAAATGGCCGATGTGCCTGATTTGGTCGAATCAGTATTCGGTATACTATAGCTGCGGTTTAAATCTTTTGCTCCAATTACTATTTTATCGCTATTCAGATTATTTGATAAATACAAGTCATAACCATTCAATATCTTGCTCTCGATAACATATACCAAATCATTAACATCGTTAATAGATAAAAACTCACATGTGTCCTAAATAAATTTTAGGAGTCGTTTTCTGTGTTACAACCATTGATTTTTTGCTCATTTGAATTTTGACCCCTACTTTTCATTCCGTGAAGATGTTCAGCTGTCCATTTTTTCCTTTGACCGGAGGCCTGACAAATGGATCATCTATCCATTTCCAGATGTTTATTTTCACGAAGATATTCATTCTGATAAATGCCACAAGATTGGAAAGATTCCAATCATATTTGGCCTTCTTTTGGAGGTACTTTAACAGTAATATGCCGATCAGTGAAGTCCAGATCTGTATCATCACTGCATTTTCAGAAGTCCCTATGAATGTCGATACTTTTAAGCGCTGCTTTAGATGCTTGAAGAAGACTTCGATATGCCAGCGTTGTTTATAGATGTTTGCCACCAAAGAAGCCTTCCATTTAGTATTATTGGTCAAAAAGTGGTACTCATTACCAGTGGTGCTGTCCCAAAAGTGGACCAGGCGTAACGGTTTGGAATTGTATTTATTGCAGGCAGCACCGGAAAGCTCAATGATCTCATCTTTAATGATTCCCTTTTCCAAGAGTGCTTCACTCTGATATGATTTGATAACCTTGTAATTCATGTTGGTTTTACTCCTGGTAACGAAATAACAGCCCCTGCTGTCCAAATCCCCAAGCCAGCTGTAATCCACGTAGCCACGGTCCACTACCACCACGCTTCCCTTAGAAAAACTGTAACTACCGGCCCGCTGGCTCTCATGTACTTTTCCATCGGTAATCTGCATAAAAACAGGCAGGCAGCCATCATAATCCAGAACGGTGTGCAGTTTTACCGCACCTTTGGTGCTCCTGAATTTAGCCCAGTCAAATACAGATAGACATAAGGGGATGATGCTGGCATCCATCAGATATACTTTACGCTTTAGCTGACCAAGATCTTTGCGAAAATGGGTGTCCTTTTGCCAAAGCCTATCCAAAACAGAATAGTAAAGATCTTTGAAAAGTTCATGGGTACGGTGTGTGTTGATATAGGATATATTAGACTTACTTGGAGCTCTTACTACACCTAAGTGGTTCAGATTACCAGTGGTACTGCGTAAACCGTTACTAATATCACGAACCGAATCTGCCGAGGAAAAATGACAGAAAAGCATACTGACTAGATGCGTCCAGCTGTTGATCCCTTTCTGATGTTTGTCACTTTTGTGCTTTGAAACCAAATCTTTGAATAATTCGCGGTCGATAAGAGATAAAATCTGACTAAAAACGTTTAAATTTATCATGGCGGTGTGTTATAATTTTGCGATTTAAATATAGCAACTTTGCTATATCTAAACACCGCCACTTTTTAAACGTTTAGGACGCAAGTGATCAAAACTTAACTTGATTAATTGTGTAAGGGTCAATTTTGCTTAGTTTCTTAAAATATTGAGCCATACTTTTGATTTCTCCGATATCTCCTTCTTCAATATGTCCTCCGCCAGCTAATACGATAAGTTTAACTTGATTTTTTGTAACGATTTCACTTTTTCTAATCAGATTTTTAGCTTGCTGTAGATCTCTATTGATTGTGTTTTCAAAATCTTCATAGCCTATTACTTTTAAGCCGTAAATTCTTGCTGTTCTGATGAGATTCGCCATATTAGGATCCCTGGTGTAAAATCCGCTCTCAACGTTTGGAAATCCCAGCTTATTATTCGGTCATCATCCTCGGATAGACCTTCTAAAGCAAGGACATTAAAGCCTTCTTTGTAAAGTTTTGGCAGTAAAAGATTGATTAACAAACGACAACGTGGTTGTAAATGATTCTCATTAAACATAACCACTCGATGTTCCTTAATTTTCTCTACCAGTTGGTCAATGGTAATAGCTGTTTTTTCGACTGACTGTTGTTCTTGTTTAGTTTCGTTATCATATTGAACACTTTCACCAAGAAACGAACGATATGATTTTAATAGCTCGTTGGCAAATTGGCTATCTTCATTTTGCAGAACAAGTTTTTCCAGCGTATCTCTTGTAGACAAATAATTCGCATATCCATTATCTTTAAAAATTGATTCAGCTATATTATAATAATCTGGTTCTTGAACGGGCTTCTGCTCGACAAATTTCTCTCCGTAAGCCAAGGAATTGTAGGACGTTTTTATGCTATTTAAAACATCTTTAACACTTTCTTGCATATCGGTGATTTCCGTCCTAACTTCACTGATCAAAAGAAATGAGTCTCTGTGGTATGGGATCGCGACACGACTTATTACATTATCTCTATTTTTCTGGATACTACGATAATAAACACATTTATACATAGACGTATCTGCAGTGAACTTAGAGACATCTAAAGAAGTTTCCAAACTGCCGACAAAATACATTGGATTTCTTGTCACATCATATGTACCCCAAAAAACAATATTTTTTGATGGAAATTTTATCTTTCTTTTTCGAAAATAGACCTGACATCTTTTAAATCTAGATACTTAGATCCAAAGTTTGCGTTCCCATAGAAGTCAATCTTTAGTCCTAAAGAATCATTTGTCAATTGATTCATTGCCCCTGGAGAAACCTTATTTAAGTTAGCTATTGGTATATTTACTGTTGTGCAGCTCGAAAGAAAAAAAAAGAATACCAAAATCTTACAGTGTATACTAAGCTTGGTATGGATCATAATGATAAGATTTTGGTTTAAATATCTATTAGCTATGTGTTGGATGAAGAATTACTTCCCTCTTAATGTTTCAAAGCTTTTCACTCTAATATAATAAAATACACTAATAAAGAAAGTATTTTTTTAAAACTGGATAAGAAGACAACGTATTGCTATTATAATAAATTAAATACTTCCCTTTGTTTTTACACAATAATTATTGATCTTAATCATAATATTTTGACGGAAAAAAAGATATGGATTGGATTACACGTGAAAGACCAAAGATCGATAGGATTGCTTGTCCATGGCTGATAAAGCGTTTTATAAATCCGGACGCAAAAATAATATATGCCCCCCTAGATACGGTCTTTGAAATTGCTAAACAAACGAACGCCATTCCGTTTGATATTCCTGGTGTAGAATACAGTCATTATGCAGACGAGTGTACATTTGACTATTTCCTTAAAAAACATGAATTAAACGATCCGGCATTAAAACGAATTGCTGCAATTGTTCGTGGTGCGGACACGGATAGACATGATTTAATGCCACAATCTGCAGGTCTCGAGGCGATTTTTTCAGGTCTAGCTTACAATATCAAGGACGACAATCAGCTTTTGGAGATCGGAATGGTCATTTATGACGGCCTTTATAGCTGGGCTCAACACCTCTACCGACTGAAACATAGCAATGAAGGGCCAACTGAGGTTTTGCTCCTTAAAATCTATCACGAACATTTAAATGATAAGCAAAAAGAAAAAAATTGCCTATCTGACAGGTTTTTCTGATCAAAGTCATTTCACGCGCATTTTTAAAAAATTTACAGGAAGTAATCCTTCAGAATATAGGAGGAAATCTTTTAAAAAGTAAGGAATATACAAAATAGTAAAATTTATTCTATTTTGAGATGTTACGTATTAGTTATACTTGCTTTTATAAAGCAGATATTATGAAACTAAACCGATACCACTCCTCTTACCATAAAACTTTTTGTGCAGCGATCATTATTATACTCTTATCATCATTACATTTAAGAGCCCAACAACCGAGCAAACTAGTTGCTTATGTTGGTATAGTAAACCCCATTGTTTCCCTATCATCTGGTACGATAACGCCAAATTTTAAAGATAGCTATCAGGTAGGTATGCCGACAGGTATCAATATACTTAGAGAAGGACACTTGGGATTTTCACTGGAAATGGTTCCCTACATTAAAATAGCATCCGGGAACAGCAAAATGAGCAATTTCTTGTTCCATCCGGGCGTATTATTTCCCATCGGAAAGGAATTCACATTTATCGCTAGGGCTGCATTTGAAACTTCCGGACGATATGGGCTTACACCGGTATTAAGCAAGGTCATAACACATGGTCAGGCTGGAAAACTTTTTCTAGCAACTCCCTTCCCAGTCCGATTTGGCAATGAACAAAAAATTTCTATTGCTGCTGCTTTTCAATTCGGATATATATTCTAAATCGAATCGTGATCGATTAAAATTCCCAAATGAACAACAATAGTGGTGTTCATTTGTTGCAAGGGATAGTTTATTGTTTATACGTAGTAATATTTTCAAAATATAATAGATCAGGATGAAAAATTTTAGAAACTTAACGTCACGCAGAACGCTATTGAAAATGGGATTGCTCCTAACAGGCAGCGGACTAGTTGGTCTTAAAACAGTTCGTGCGTTTTCTACGACCACGTCGAATACGGCCTGATCTCACCGAGGCTGAAATCCAAGGAATTGAAAAAGCTTTAGGAAAGAAAGGAAAATATAACGCAAAAAGAAGTTACACATAATACCAGTTTTCCCCGTAATAATCTAGCTGTGACCGTCAAAGGTAAGGATGTTTCTATATCTTTTGGCTTTGGAGGATGGGCTGCGATAAAGAGGACCATGGATGGAAAGAGTGCTGTGCTTATGAGTGATTGTGTTCTACTTCAGGAAGAAGTAAATCCCCTTATTACTGCTGCCTTGAATCAGGTCTGGAAGTTGGGGCAATCCATAATCATTTCTTTTATGAAGAACCCCGAATCTTTTTATATGCACATCTACGGTATGGGGGAACCAGTCGAATTGGCTCAGAAATACGCAACAGCTATCTCAAACACTAAAATAGCTGTTGGAAATCAACCAGCACCACTGAATCAAAAACAAGATCCAGGGGATAAGATATTTAATGTTACCGAATTAAATAACATTATCGGTCATGAGGCCGCGATAAACGGCTCAACAATCAAATATACCGTAGGACGATCCGATTTAAAAATTATGGCAATGGGAGCCGAAATGACATCATCGATCGGTTTAAACAGTTGGGCGTCATTTACCGGATCCGAAAACGAAGCCTATATTGCTGGTGACATCGCAATGTTAGACCATGAGGTCAATCAAGTTATCAGTACTTTAAGGAAACACCATATCGAAATTGTAGCAATCCACAACCATATGCTTGGAGATGATCCACACATGATCTTTCTTCATTACTTTGGAGTCGGTCCTTCTAGGGAGCTGGCACTAGCTTTCAGAGATGCACTTCTTGTACTCGGCAAAAAATCGCATGGGCATAATCATTAATCGAATTAATTGATCTATACGCTCCATTGTACTTTTGATAAGACGTGGTGTAATATGCGCTCATTATATACGGCAACGTTAAATTTGACTATAGGATGTTCGTTAATCTATCTTTCTGTAAATAGCGGTAGGTCCATCCATTGCATCGATTGATAGGATCAATTCTTCTGAACTAACGGAATAAATCTGTGGAACGCCATCTTTGACATCATCATATATGATATACGATTCTTCCCTTCCCTGTTATTTTACTTAGCTTTCTTTCAATGGAATACAGCCCCTTTTTTGTCGTGTTGTTACCCGTCATGAAATAATAATCTTTCACGCCAAATTGTACAATTTTACCATTTCCTTTATCAAAATTTTCCCGCTGCCCGGTAAATCCATTTATGGAAGCTTTTATCTCCCATTTACCAATAATTGATGCCATTTGGCAACTTTTCATCTTTACTGCAGGAAAAAATTACTGCAATTCCGACGACTAATAATGTAACTAATGCCGATCTTCTTTTCATCTCTTTGCCAGATTTATTGATTAGGTTATACTTATTCCAAAGAACGTATTTAGATTATATAATGCCTACAGTTAATTCATTGAAAATATTGGCTATTCTTTCTCTTTCTTCCTTTTAATAAAGACCTGGCATCAAGTATATTTGTTGAATACCAATCGTTCAGCTTACCAATTGGCTTCTCCATCAATAATCATATCCAAGCGCTTCAAGCCGCTAACTTTCACGAAGCCGAGCACAGCGGAATAATATTAAGTTACTTAAAACTTCTAAGGCAACAAGATGTTTCCAGTCTTTCTTTGGGACAGTTATGACAGTGGATACGATATCTTGATATGGCTTCAAGGCCAATCGATATTGAATCTACGAAGATATCCATTTTCAGGATGTTAATCTTTAGATAATCATCGCAAAAACTGTATTTCAAAAAAGAGTTTTATACTGTCTATTCATTTGTAATTCCCTACTTGACGAGTCTGTACTGGAAGTTTACGAATTAAACCACGATACACATTTGGCCGCAAATTGCTCAAACTTTCGGTCCGTATTTCGCATGACCGGGCCATGACCAAAGCATATCATAGAAGGATTTAATCCTGCTAACTTTTGGAGCGATCTGATGTTTTGCTGTTGATCCGACGTGAATATTTTTGGAGGAGCCCTAGGCCAGGCACTGTAGTGAGCAGGTTCATATTTGTAGCAGCATCCCCGATTATCAATACACCATCCCGCTCACGGAATAAAGAAATATGACCGGCTGAATGGCCTGGAGTTTCTATGACCCGAAGTTTCCAATGCTATCATTTTCAACGAGTGTACCATCGACTTTGTGGCCCTGCCCCGCCCAGTATTTTTGTTGAAGTTTTGCTAACCAATGTTTGGGATTTGGATAGTCATTAGTTACCATACCTGTTTAAGTCCTAAAAATTTCATTTTCATGGCAAAGTAAAGGTATTCCAAATTCATCACATAGTTGATCACTACAGCCCTGATGGTCTGCATGGGCATGCGTAAGCACATGTTGATGGACGGGTATTTTCTGAAGGACTCCCTTCACCGTATTATATGAACTGCGTATCCCACAATCAACCAACACACCCTCTACTATATAGCAGTTGATACTATTTCGTGGCATCAATGGTACATGAAAAACTTCTTGGGCAATTTGATGTAACATAGCTTTTTTTTGCAAAACTATGGCACTCTATAGAAATAAATAAGGACATTTGTCCTATAATACTTTGGCGCGATGTATTTGTCCCTTCGCTCTTGTAAGAGATCGCTGCGTGATGCCCAGATATGAGGCGAGGTCTTGTGTCGCTATGCGCTGAACGAGCTTTGGTTCATTCGAAAGGAAATGATGATATTTATCGAGCGCTGACTTATTATTGTAATTCAGGAGGTATTGTTCCTTTTGGATATATTCCCGTTCCATCACAGCTTGTATAACCTTGTTCCAAGAAGTCACTCGACCAAGCAGATATTGATAGTCAGCATAGTTTATCCGATGAATTATACTATCTTCTACAGCCCTGATACTCCTTCTGGATTTTTCCTGAGCGACAAACTCTGGGAATGAAGTTACAAACTCGTTTTCAAATTTGAAACAGGTTATATTTTCTCTCCCCTCCTTGTCGACGGCATATGCTTTTACCGCACCACTGGATATAAATCCAATATGACGACAGGGTTCGTCCGCACGAATAAAAAAATCACCCTTTTTCAAATCGTGTGGTTTGAAGAACTGAACAGAAAAATTCACTTCGTCAGCTGACAGTGTTCCTATCGAGAATAGATATTTTATTAGTGCATCCGTCATATTATCATATTGTGTCTTCTATTGCTGTTCTTAAAAAGCTCGGGGTCCCATACCAAATCCTGCATGCAAAATTAACAATAATCGACTATTGAAAAAAGTTGCTCTCTTTGTTCGGATTTCTCCACCTACCTGTGTCATAGTATGCGTATTTAAACGCCCGGATTCTTTTGGCATGGTTGGAGAATATTTCGCGATGATAATTTCTGAAATATCAATATCTTAATAAGGAACATTTCCCTTTCTTAGTTTCAAAACAACATGTTGAATTTGAGGTAAGAGTACTAAAATAAGAATGACAAAAATTAAACCTGTTAACATTAAATCATAATAATCCCTAATAGCACGAGCCAATATCTGCTTACCTAACATCTGATTCAAGTAGCCCGAGGATACTATTTTGGACGTATATATATCGCTGCCTGCATTTGAGTATTGTGCCTGAATATCCAATAAGGTAACAGGCAATTGAAGGTTCGTCTCCGTGAGTGATTCCCGAAGTTTTTCCCTTACGGATGATTTTGCAAAAAATTGAAGTTCGTTGTTAAGTGCCAGACTAGCTGTAAATCCTATGAACCTTGAAAATATACCAATCAGAGAGGCATTGATGGCAATTTTGGAAGGTGCTGACGCGGCGGTAAATGAAACAATCGGAACAAACAACACCCCTGTTGCCGCGCCATACACAAACATAGGCAGAAGGAAGTCGGTTGTTTCACCCTGTACAGAAACAAATAGTATCATATAGGTATAATATACCGCCATCAACCCAAAACCAACAATAATCATCCTGATCAGGTTGTACCCCATCAAGACAAATCGAGAAGTGATAAACATACTCAGTATAGTTCCAGCAATCACAGCAATCCATACCGGAATGGTACTCAATGGATGGTTTCCTAAAATTACTTCAAGATAACCATAGGCTAGCCCAGTACTTCCTTTAAAAATATAAAAGGTAAAAAGAAGCAAAAGTCCAATAACGAAATTCTTTGCCCTAAAAATCTGTAAATTGATTAGTGGTCGCTTAAGTTTTAGTTCTCTGCTAATAAAAAGAGAAAGAATAATTACATTAACTAAACAAAGTGTGCTGATTAATGAACTATCAAACCATCCCAGTTGACGTCCGTACACAAGGATGTATCCTACGATCAAGATAAAAGACACATAAAATAAATAGCCGATCCAATCCACCTGATACAGTGGTATTTTTCTGGTAAACCTGGCCTTACCGTTCATGGTAAGTAAAACAACACTTGTCAGCATAATGACTACAATAACAAATCCGTAGAATATCCAGTTGAAGTCAAAGAAATAAAGGATGACACTGATATAGATGGAATAAAATGGCACCGCTATTTGTATACTGCCATAAAGGAGGCTATAAGCAATCACACGGGCACGTACAGACTGTAACCTTGGAAAAATAAGCTGTAACACAATGCCCGACATTAATGCACAGGTAATGCCCTGCAAAAACTGACAGAAAACAAATAATATCCAATCTCTGAAATAAAAACAAACCACAGCACATAGCACATTTACCCCAAGTGCCAGCAGTAGATATTCCCTTGGTGCGAAATACTTTACAATTCTAAAATCCAGCGCCAGGAAAGCTACGGTTGAACCATAGATAACGACCATACCATATTGTATATCGGTAGCTTGTATTCCGTAAAAGCCCATCGCGGCACCTGGACTTCCGTAAAAGGCAAAACTAAACAGACTCGTCATGAGAATAGCAAATATGACAGACCTTGCCATCCATTCGGATACCCAGGATTTAAAAATTGGTATTTTGTGTACTTGCATCGTTAATTTTTTAAAATGTAAACATTTGCGTTCATTCCGGCAGATAGCTTAGTTAATTTTTCGGGTATATCGATCAGTTTAATCCGAACAGGAATACGTTGGATGATTTTAACAAAATTACCGGTAGCATTATCTGGCGGAAGCAGCGAATACCGGGATCCTGTGGTTGGCGAAAGGGACTCGATAGTACCTTTGAATTTTTCATTCGGAAAAGCATCGACTTCAATAGATACCGCTTGACCGATTTTGAATTTCCCAATCTGTGTTTCCTTAAAATTTGCCATTACCCACTTTTCCTCGGCTCTGTTCACTAAGAATGCCAATGTCTGTCCGGGCTGTATCAGTTGTCCCGCCTGAATGGTCTTTTTCCCGATTTGTCCATCAAAAGGTGCTGTGATAACGGCATATCGAATATCCAACTCTTGTCTTTTGAGAAGTGCTTCTTTGATCTTTATTTCTGCCTTTATAGCATTGTGCTGTACCCTGAAATCATTTAATTTGGATTCAGCGACCTGCAAAGAAGCTTTTGTCTGGTCATAATCTGATTGGGTGATGAATAAAGTAGCACTGATGTTGTCGAATTTTTGTTGTGTGGTCGATTCGTCCGCGAGTAGATTTTTATAGCGGTCAAATTCTTTTTGCTGCTGGTTCAATCGTGCTTTAGCACCTTCCAATTGGGCCTTAATGACGGCAATGCTTTTAACCTGCGTTTCCTCGCTTGCCGCCAAGATCGGTAATTTGGCCTGCGCGCTCATGAGTTCTGCTGACGCAGCATCTCTCTTTAACCCGTACTCGTCCTGTTCGATCACTACAAGGGTATCGCCTTTTTTCACCTGCTGATTGTCCTTATAATATATTTTACGGATATAGCCCCCTACTTTTGCGTTTATCGGGGAAAGATAGGCATCAATCTGAGCGTCGTTGGTCTGTTCATAGCGATATCCTTCGAAGAAATAAACAGCTGCCCAAATAATAATTCCCACGAATGATGTGATACCGAGCCATTTGGTTAGGTCTACAACAATTTTATCTGTTTTATTTTTTGTTCATGATATTTGTATTAAAGTATTCCGATAATTGCCAATAGCCTGATATGCGTAAGTTTGACGTTTGTTTGTGCTGCTGTCAGATTAAATTTAGCTTCTAACAAAGCATTTTCGGCTTCCAGAAGATCGGTCAGAAGGGATTCCTGGTTTAAGTAGCTACTTCTGATAACACGAGCAGTTTCGGCGGTTTTAACGATATTTTGCTCCGCTGTTTCCATGCTTTCCAAAGCCTGTTTTTGTTGTAAATAAGCCTCTTTTACCTCAAGATAGATCTCCTCTTTTTTAATGTTTGCTTTTTCTCTTGCCTCATTACTGATCACTTGAGCATGAGCGATGGAATGCTTACTTTTGTATAGATTATCAATAGGAAACTGGACTTTGATCCCCGTCTGACCAAATCCCCATAAATCATTCGAATATGGATAAAATGAAATCTGCGGATAGGTGTAATTGTAAGTTGAATACAAGGAGATTTTGGGTAACAGCGTCGCTTTTGCCTGCTTGACGTTCATTTCGCTCATTTTGACAGCGCTATAGGCTATCTTGTATTCCGGCGATTTGTTAAATGCGATGTCTAGATAATCCTCATAACCACCTTGAGTGATAGCCTTTAACTCGATTGTATCTTGGTATTTTATTGCAAGCTCAGCATCATTTTCTTTCCCCATCAGGATATTGAGCCGTTGTTTAGCGATTTCAATCTTCTTCGCGATATCAGAAAGGCTGAGTTCCAGTTGCGCTAATTTCACGGAGGTTCTTAATACATCGCTCTTTAGCACGGTGCCATTTTTATGCAAGCTTGCTACCAGTGTCAATTGTTTTTTTTCGGCTTCAATTTCTGCAGCAAGAAAATCCTGGAAATGCAGAAACTTATACAGATCAAAGTAAGCCGCTGCAACATTGTATTTTACACTGTGTTTTTGCAGATCGACTTCATATTGTGTACGTATCGCCTCTTCCTTTTTCATGGCGATGTTTCTTTTGTCCTTACCACCATTGTAAAGATTGACGTTCAGGTTGTAACCCACGCTGTAACCATAACCTTTTACAGGCACATCCTGCGGAGAAGAAAATAATCCATTGTCATAGATCAGGAATTTGGAATTGAGTTTTGCATCTCCACCAACAAAAAGCTCAGGCAACAAACGATCTTTCGCTTCCAATATTTCCAAATTGCTCTGCTGAAGATGTAGATCGGATAGTTTCAGTTGACGGTTATTTGTTTCGGCTACTTTCCAAATTTCTTCCAAGCTTAATACCAGCTCATTAGCTATATTTTGAGCATAGACTGATTGTACAAATAGGGTTAACAATAAGCTCAAAATCGGGACTATTTTATATTGTTTCATCGGTTTTGTTTATATATTTCTTTCTTTTTACTAGCCATAGTTTTACAATCTTTTTCAATTCATCAAAAGCAAAAGTTAAATCTACCATTGGCATAAAAGCATAGTTATACCCATAAGCAAACCAGAAAATATGTGCACTGTCAATTCCTTCATCTGAATGATGTAATTTATTAGCAGACTTTTGGTCCTGTGTTTCAAGTTGAAAATCTTTGCGCGATGTTATGATTTTATGTTTCATAATGACTTTACTATTATTACATAGCAAAAGTATCAAGCATGGCGAAGTATCATTTTATATAATTAGCCTAATATTTGTTAAATTTGGCCATATGGAAATTCTGAGCCAAATCATACATATTGTTGATCAAAATCCTGATTCAATCCTGGTGATGCGACAGCAGACGGAACAACGTTTGCCTGCCCACCAGCATAAGAAGGCTCAGTTGTTATTGGTTTATGGCGGGATTGCTTACCTGCAGACTGACGAAAAGGATTTCTATATTCCCTCAAATCATTATATCTGGATACCAAAAAATTATCGGCACAACCTGATGTTCAACACCAAGGACCTGTCTATTATCAATATTTATTTTCCGGAGGAAAGTGTTGGTAATTTTTATGAGGAGTTGGGGATTTATCCGGTGAGTAAGCTGCTGGCAGAGATGCTTTCTTTTAGTGAGAAGTGGCAAGGTAATTATTACAAAGGTTCGTGGGAATTTGAATTTTTAATTACGCTAAAAGGCCTACTATCAAAAGAAAATCTCAAAAAATTCTCCATTCAACTTCCAACAACAGACGATCAAAGGCTCAATACCATAATCGACAGTTTTAGAAATAGGTTAAATGAAAATCTAAGCTTAGCAATGATTGCGCAGCAATCGGGAATGAGTGTTCGTAGTCTCACCAGACTATTCCAGCATAAACTGCACATTACATTTGTTCAGTATTTAAAAATGCTACGGATTATTAAGGCAATGGAATTAATCAACGATACAGATTTGAATATGACTGAGATTGCCTACGAAATTGGTTATTCAAATATAGCGGCTTTTAGCAATAACTTTTATCTGCTTACCAACATGAGACCTACGGAGTTTAAAATGAAGTAAGGAATAAAACTTTACAGTCCGCCTGTACTCGCTTTGATCTGCGCATTATGGTCAGAACTCTGTCATAGTTCAATACCGATAGGCCCATATCAACTGCATTCGCCCCCTAATCCCTGAAAACTAATGGAGTAACTTTAGTTAAGCGAAATTCTTGATCCATGTCAATCTTTTTTTTCGAAAAATAAAAGAACTTAGTCTATATATAAAAACAAAAGAAATAATATAAACAGATTTAAAAGGAATAGGATGAAAAAGATAGCAATTAATGGATTTGGTCGCATCGGACGCGCTGCCTTAAAAATAATAACAGAAACTGCCGATCTTGAGGTCGTTGGAATCAATGATCTGATGAGTATTGAAAACGCCGCATATCTGCTTAAATACGATAGTAACTATGGGAAATATGAAAAAGATGTGCGTATCGAAGGAGATACAATTGTGGTCGATGGAAAGATGGTTAAATATACAAGTATCAGGGAGATTGAAAAGTTACCTTGGAAAGATATCAAGCGGATATCGTTATAGAGAGTACGGGTATTTTCACGAACAAAGCGGACGCTGAAAAACATTTAACCTCTGGAGCAAAATTTGTCGTCATCTCGGGTCCTACTAAAGATACACCGACAGTGGTCCATGGGGTAAATACCGAAGATGGAAGGGTTTCTGTCTTTTCGTGCGCAAGCTGTACGACAAACAATATAAGTCCAGTAATCGAAATATTAGGCAGGAGACTGGGAATAAAAAAAGCAATACTAAATACGACACACGGTTATACAGCTTCACAGGCATTGGTCGACGCTCCATCAAAAAAAGAACCGCGTATGGGAAGGGCTGCAGGCATTAACCTTGCCCCCGCGGCCACTGGTGCTGCAATAGCGACGACAAAAGCACTTCCGCAATACGCCGGAAAGTTTGACGGTATAGCTGTGAGGGTGCCTGTTCCAGTAGGATCCATTTCCGATATTACGTTTATTGCAGAAAGGCCCACCACAATCGAAGAGATCAACCAAATCTTGATCGAAGAATCAAAAACTGATCGTTATAAAAAGGTGCTAACGGTGACTGATGAGCCCCTGGTATCTACCGATATTATCAAAAGTCCATTTGCAGCGACAGTAGATCTAGAAATGACTCGAGTTGTCGATGGCGATCTGGTAAAAGTGATGGCTTGGTACGACAACGAATGGGGATTTACCAACCAAATGATTAGACAAATTCAATCGATTTAGCGCAATAGCAACGAAAAACTTAACGTGCGAGGGGTTATCTAAAGGTTAGATAGCCCCTTCTTAATACAATTTTATACTTCTTGCAGCCCAGTCAAATAAAGTAAGCAGCACGCATTGTCTTTAATTACTTTGTTCCCGGTTGTTCATCGAAATCTTCAGGTTTTAATCGCGGATGCTAAGAGTGATTCGCTGACTATAAAGGATAAGACAAATTACCCTGAAACAACGTTTATTTCTGTATTCTCCGTGTATAGATTTCGTCTATACTTGCTTTATTTTTTTCCACTTTGTTGATGTCCCTTCCTTCTTTAGTCCATAAATAGGGATAAAACATAAAAGCTTCATTGGTACTTAGTTCCTTGAAGTCATCTTCCCATTTTTTCCAACGTAAATCCCTATAAAACAAATCAATATTCCCACTAAAGCAGAAATTAACAAATTCTGTATAAGTTAGATCGAGCTGTTCATATTCATTATTATCCGGAGACAGATAGTATATTTTGCCTAAATCATTTCCCAAATCACCTCCATTTAATAAGAAAAATCCACCTACAGCATCATCTGCAATAATTAAATAACCGGGTTTGTCGCCAAAATTCTGAAAAGTTTTCCCTTTATTCCAATCGGGTAGATTTCGATTTAATTTCTCGCTTCCAGAGCCGTAAATCCTGATCCATCCATTATCAATTAAAATACCACCCGTATGAAAAACTATTGCTCCCATTGGTGAACGTGTTGATATTTGGGTATTAAATAATGCTTCATTGGACCTCAATGAGTCATTCGCTAAAATTTGAATCTTATTTTTGCAGCACTTCTCCAAGCCATGATTAACTTTATGGCGTCTTCATCCTTATTAATCAGTTCGTTTAATTGCCTCATTTTAGCTTGCCCAAAAGCAAAATGAGAAAGCATGACAAATAGTAAGATTTTAATGGTCAATTTCATACGGTGTATCTTTTTTAGCTACTAAGCTTTCTACCTATTCTAAATTATAAAAGCATTGACTTCCTATCGCGCCACCACCATATTCCAACACAAGCCTATCATTGACCATAATGTAAGTGCAACCATCATTATAAGCCGTTTTTAAGCTATCGGCAATTGGTTTATCAAACACATTGAAGGAATACCTCTCCATTCTGGATATAATGGTGATATTGACCCCTCTGCTGGACATACTGACCCCTCTGTTTAGGATTTCTTCAGTCCAACTGATGACCTGACAATATTACTTCTTTTTTCTTAGACTTTCGCCTTTTAACTCAATTCTATATGAGCCATGAATTAGCCTATCGAGTATTGCATCCGCAATTGTATCTTCTCCAATTACATCATACCAACTTGCAACCGGTAGCTGGCTTGCAATCACTGTAGATGCCTTAGCATGTCTATCTTCAATTATTTCCATCATGTCCAATCTTTGATGCTGGTCTAGGTTTACCAGGCCGAAATCGTCAATAATAAGAAGGTCTGTTTTTGATATTTTATCCATTAACTTATGTAGCGTACCTTCCAAACGAGCCATTTTCGTCTTTAGAAGTAGCTTTTGCAGATTAAAGTACAGTACCTTATAACCTTGTGCACAAGCTTGATGACCTAAGGCAGAGGCTAGAAAACTCTTCCCGCAGCCTGTAGCGCCACTGATCAGTATCGGATCTCCTTTTTTGATGTACTCGCCCGTAGCTAGGGCAGTGATCATTCCCTTATCCAACCCTCTGGTAGCTACCATGTTTATCTCTTCTATTGAAGCCTGATAGCGGAACCCCGCATTCTGCTTAAGGCGGTCAAACCGCTTTTCGTCCCTTTCATCTGCTTCTGCCTGCAACAATAGGGTTAACCCTTCAGAAAGAGTGAGTTCAGTGCTCCGGCGTGTTTCGTTCAGAGCTTTCCAGTTACGTTCCATACCGTGTAGGCGTAACGCTCTCATTTGTGTTTCAATGTTCATTTTAGTGTATTTATATCATGTATTATGTTCATTATGTTCATTCTGCTATTTCTTGGTCATTGCGCACCCAATCCGTCCTTTGGTTGATCAAAGTGTGTCGGCTGGCTACTTGCATAATATGCTCTACCTCGTATATTGGCATGTTCTGGCAATGCGTCTTTTACCAACGGTTCTTCTTCGCTGTTAGCGATGCCGTTTTCAAGTACGTTCTTAAAGAAATAGTAAGTGTAAAGCTTGTTTTTTAGAACATACTTACATGCTTTATCAAACTCTTCTACTGGAAAGTCCCGCTTTAACTTGAATAGACCGTCGCAGGTACGGTATAACTGTTCAGGGTAGCGGGCTCGCTTAAAAAGAACTTGCATAAGCTCATGGAACTCTGGTGAGTGCTCTCTAGCTCGGGCTAAATAGGTCTCATGACTTCGTTTCTTGTAGGCCTGATGTTCGGACTTTAAGTGTTCTGCAACAGTGGTATAGGCATTTTCCCTATAACTCCGTATATGCACAGCGATCTGTTTTCCTTGACAATAGATCGATACCATAGTACGCGTATAGATAAGCTTCACTTTCATTCCGATGTAGGTAAATGGGACACTGTAATAGTGTTTGTTGCGCTGCAGGTAGATATGGCCATTGTTTCCTACTTTGAGTTCTGCGTAGTACTTTAACTCGAATCGCTCACTTGGAAGCTCATCCAGTGTAGACTTTTCTGCACTTAAGAAACGCTCTTCTCGGCAATATGGTTTTTGTTGCATGCGCGTCTGGTTATGCTTTACCATACAGGTGTTTATAGCTTGATTAAGTGCATGTATATCGAAGAACTGCTGGTTTCGAAGGGGTGCAAATACGCGGCTATAAATCATTTTTACCTGGTTTTCTACCAGCGACTTATCCTTAGGACGAGCTGAACGGGCCGGGACTACAACTGTGCCGTAATGGTTGGCAAAGTCTTCCATGGATTGGTTCAGGACTGGTTCATATTTATCTGCTTTGATCACTGCCGCTTTTAGGTTATCGGGAACAATGGCTTTTGGTACACCTCCCATAGCCTCCAGGCAACAGCTCAGCGCGTAAAGAAAGTCGGGAGTTTGTTGAGAGCGTACGGCGATGGCAAACGCGTAATCTGAGAAAGGAAGACAGGCAACAAATACTTCACAGGCAATCAGTTCACCTGTGGACCGATCGATATAATGGAGTTTCTTTCCAGAAAAGTCAATATACAGTTTGTCGCCAGCGATGTGTTCCATCACCATGCTGCCTTTTCTGGAGACAAGCTGTTGCCTTAAGTGATATGTGAACTGTGGATAGCTATAACCAGTGGGGTCGCTCTCAATATACTCTTGCCAGAGCAACTGTTTGGTGACCCCGGTACGCTTAAGTTCTTTTTCGTAATAATCAAGACGGCTCTTCAGGTATTCAAACTTATCTGCCTTATATGCAGGATTACCTGAATGAAAAGATTTTTCTAATAAAGGGTCCTCTTGCTTAAGCAGTTCTTCGGTATTGAACCCGCCATCGGCCATCTTTTTCAGGTAAGACCGAACTGTATTCTTACTCATTCCAAGAATGCGGGCAATCGTTTTTATTCCACTGCCGCTCTGATACAATCTAATTAATTGCTTTATCTGACTCATTTGTTTTGGTTTTCCAGCCATCAGTGATCCAAAATTGTTTGATCACTAAGTAACAAAAACTACTCGCAAAGGGGTCAGCATGCTCCAGCACAATGAACTAATAATGAATTTAGGGGGTCAACATGAGCCAGTATGGCAGTTGAATATGGGCATTAAACGCAATATGCATCCCTAAAATTAATTCGATTTTGAGGGGTCAATATGCTCCAGTATATCCACCATTCCGCTTCGTTGAAAGCTTATATTACAAGGTTCTCCACTTGTAATACCGATACAATTTGCTTTATCTAACTTCTCTTTGAGAGTCTTTAGAGTCCCTCTTGTCCAACCAAGTTTTTGCAATAAAGAGTCTGCTTTATTCGAATTAATTTTCACATCCCAGTTACTGTCAAACCTGCCGCCCACTATCAAATGGAAAATACTTAAAGTATTGTTTTTGCTAAATTCTATTTCAACAGATTTATTTGGTGGAATTATTTTGTTTATATAATTTTTCACATCATAAATCTCAGCTCTTTTTCCCGCAAAGTTTTCTTTAAGCTCCGTTACGGAATAATCTTTGTCAAATCCGCCAAAAGCAGCCTTAATCATAACGATCATACCGACAAAAAATACGAACCCTATACCACATATAACTAAGAGTATTTTAAAAAAAATCTTCATTTCTCTGTTGTCTACTAATAAATTAATACCTGGCTTCTCAAACAATTTTACGATAATAACTATCAATCCGTAAAATCTCCTAAATTATTCTTTCGTATAATTCGACTTTCCGTTTACATCCACCTGCTTACCTAAATACTTTGGTTTTCTATTTCTCATTACATCCAAAACCGCTTTCGTTACCGATAGTTTTTCTCTAAATGCATAATATTTATATCCAGGGTAAACTCCTCGATCGGCACTATAACCGAATGATTTTATGCCTAATTTATCACCCAGATAAACACATCTATTTAGATGATATTTTTGAGATACCAAAATTGCCGTATCAACATTAAATATATATTTTGCCCGGTACATGGTCGAGTAGCTATCGAACCCAGCATAGTCAATGTAAATTTTAGCGGTATCGATGCCATTTTTCTGACAGTACAACTTCATTACGCTAAGCTCATCGTACTCGTCTCTTCCGTTGTCTCCCGACAACAATATTTTATCCACTTTGTGGTTTTTGTACAACGAAATCCCAGCATCGAGTCTATCTTTCAAATACCTACTTGGCTGATCACCATTGATGCCAGCGCCAAAAATGATGGCTACCTTGGTTCTTGGCACATCTTTAAGTTCAGTGAAAATCACCGAATCTGTTTTAGCCGTTACATTGCTATTGGTTATCACCACAACAACCAGGGCTACTACGCATAGAACCACAACCACTAAAACGAACCTTTTAATCTTTTTCATTAGCTTGATTTGTTCATGATAAACTTATCATTTTAAACACAAATTTAATAGTACAACCAATTGAAAATCGAACCAATTATAATTCGCTGCAGATAAATTATCATTCGTAGGCACTTACAGTCTTTTCGGTATATTTCATTTGGCTATTAATGCTCTAGAATTTAAACATAACCAGCATCGCTTTATGATCGGTTGGCCACACACCTTCGGGCAGCAGGAAGTTATCTTCACTATCTTTTTCCTGCTTCTGTCCATACTTTACGGTTTCTACAGGACCGACAATGTTAGCTTTTACTGGTTTCAACGGTTTTTTGCTGCGGTAATAAACATAATCGATCCGATCTCGATCATCCGCTGTGGGTGCCCATGCCAATTTCCCAATGGGAACATCCTTGTTAAAAGCAGGATAGGTAAAACCAGGATGACTGACCGGGTTGGGATATAATTGACGGAAACTATCTATAAATCCGGCTTTTTCTAATAAAACCGAACAGTCCCAAGGAACCACTGCCCCACGATGGTCGAAAAGATCTTTTGTAGCCAATGTCCAATCCAAATGTGAAGGCTCATTAAAATCACCTGCAATAATAAACGATTGTGATTGATCCTCTTTTTCTACGTCGCTCAGGATATCTTGGATAGCTTCATCACGTTTGCTTTTCCGATTAGCCTCAATAATGGTACCTACATCTGAAACAGGACGATCTAACTTCTCCCAGGTCAAACCATCGTAACCACGCGGCAAGTAGCATGCGTAATTTGTGTAGTCCAAGTGTAAAGAATAGCATACAAAAGAACGCTTTCCAATCTTGATCTTACTTTTTAAAACACCGCCCATGGTACTATCTTTTTCATAAAGCGCATGCTGTGATTCAATCGGATATTTGGAAATAAAACCGACATCCAGTTTTGCATCACTGGACTGGCCAAAATAGATTGCCCCTTTAGATTTGAGTTCCGTTAGTATACGCTGAATCAAATCTGTTCCCTTGTAATTGCGGACTTCACTAAAGAGAACGACATCTGCATGCTTGGCAATAATTTCGTCTGCTATCGCAGGAAACCCATTGGGCACAACAGTCCCCTCCTGCCAAATGTTGATCTGCAGTACTTTTACCTCATTTTTTGCCTGAGCGAAGAGTGTATGCCCCAAAAGGGCTATCAATAAAAGCAATATAATCTTTCTTAATTTCATTGGAGTTGTCTATTTCTACTGGAAAGTATTACCGCAACGTTCTTGCCGAGAGCGGTTTCTACCATTATCATATAAGCGAGTTTCTTACTTATTTCTGTAATAACCAAATAATTTTATCCACATTATCAACTCCAACACATTGTCGTTGACTTGCTTCATCAACTTTTTCGCGATTTGTATCGAATTCAGCAGTAGGATACATCCAACGCAACGGCATTTTTGTATTTGTAACATTTTGATCAGCTTCAATTGAATAGCATCATATTTATCAGCATTCCACAATTTATTAAATAGCGAATTATTTAATACCTTAGCCACACAAAGTTTTAGCACAACCGGTTTATGAACATAAAAATCAAGTATCATGAGTTTGAAACAAACGTTTTATAAAGTACGAAGTTCTAAAACAGTTCAGGGAATTCTAATCGCCAACATTTTTGCATTTCTAATTATTGGTATGCAATCTTCATTGCTGCCCAAGGATGCAGGGGTACTTGTTTTTTCTGAGTTTGTGATTATTCCACTGTTGATGGGTATTATCATGGCTTGGTGTTGGAAAGATACTGACATGAGAGGTAAACAAATAACCGCATGTTCTATCTTGGGTGGCCTTATGGCTATCTTACTCAGCTTTATATTCCTAGGTGAGGGCATTATTTGCCTCTTAATTGTTTCACCTCTTATCTTTGGCTTTGTTATCGCAGGTGCCTTTATTGGAAGGTCAATGTTTAAAAAGAGTAATCAAAAATTGAATATAAGCGTTGTTAGCCTCTTACTTGGAATTTTTATTGTCGACTCCCTGACTGATCACCATCATGAAAATATGGTCTCCGATGAGATCTTAATTCATGCGAGTCCAACGCAAGTATGGCAACACGTGGTCGCCTTCGATCCCATATCTCAGAAGGAAAACTATTGGCTTTTTAGTATAGGAATGCCGAGCCCCATGGCTACAACGGTAAGTGAACATAAACTGGGCGCAAACCGAAAATGTATTTTTAGCAACGGGTATGTTTTCGATGAGAAGATTGTAAAATTTGACGTCAATGAAAACTTAATTTTTGATATCATTGATCAACCCAAAGACCCTGAAATCATGGGACATATCGATATCAAAAGAGGTCAATTTATATTGAAAGACAATGGAAATGGTACCACTACCCTTATTGGGAACAGTTGGTATAATCTCCATGTTTTCCCGACTTGGTACTATGACCTTTGGGCAGAAAGTATCACTAGGAATGTCCATTTCCGAGTCATGGAGCATATTAAACTTTTAAGCGAGCGATAATCTATGTTTTCTTTTGTGGTAAAAAGAGTTGGCTTTTTAAAGGATATCCCCTTATTAGCCATTCTATTTGATAGTCTCATGAGATTTTGGATGTTCATTGCCAAGCCTGAACTGCTAAATTGGATCGATGACCTGGAAGAAAATGTAAAAGGAATGCCCGGGACGACGATTGGGATACATAAATATGGTGGGACTGCGTTCAATTATTTGGGAAAGGAATTTGCACATGTCCATAGCAATGGTTTAGTGGACATTTTATTAAATAAAGAGCTAAAAAAATCATTGATGATGGAGGGAAAAATTAAGGACCACCATGTGTTTAAAAATTCAGGCTGGATCAGTTTTTATCTTCACAATAAGCAAGATGTTGCCTATGCCTGTTATCTCTTGAAAAAGGCTTACGATCGTGCTAGATAAAAACAGCAGGCTATATTCTTTTAGACAGGCTTTGTCTTCATAAAATGTTCATTCACTGCAATAATTAGCTATCGGCTCTTTATTTTGGCTATCTATGTACTCATTATGAAGACACCATCTAGGTATAAAAAAGGAAAGTCTTTATCTTTTAGATTTAATATCTTTGCTGTATGAATATTGAACAGATCAAACAACCTTTCCTCAAAAAATTCCCTGGAGATTTTTCCAATAACCCTACACAGCGAGGCACGCCAAAAGTGCTATTTGCTACGATTGAACCTGCAGGGTTTGAACAGCCTCAACGGATTGCTTTTAACGAAGCTCTTGCTGAGGAAATAGGGCTGGGTAAATTTGAAGAAAAGGATCTTAACTTTCTGGTAGGCTCTCACCTACCCGACAATATTCAGACCTACGCTACAGCTTATGCCGGACATCAATTTGGTAATTGGGCCGGGCAACTGGGCGACGGCAGGGCCATTCTGGCGGGAGAAATTACTAATGCTGCTGGTAAGAAGACCGAAATACAATGGAAAGGAGCCGGTGCAACACCCTATTCAAGGCGTGCAGACGGAAGAGCCGTATTGCGGTCTTCTGTACGTGAATACCTTATGAGTGAAGCCATGTATCACTTAGGCATACCTACCACCAGGGCCTTAAGCCTGGCCTTTACAGGAGAAGATGTTCTTCGGGATATCATGTATAACGGCAATCCACAATACGAAAAAGGAGCCGTAGTGATCAGAACTACCGAAAGCTTCCTTCGCTTTGGGCATTTTGAACTGATGTTTGCTCAGGGTGAACATACGTTATTACAGGATCTGCTTGATTTTACAATTGAAAATTACTTTCCTGAAATTGTTTCATCCGATCAGCAGAAATACAAAGATTTTTTTGAGAATGTATGTATCCGCACAGCAGACTTAATGGTAGAATGGTTCAGAGTAGGTTTTGTACATGGGGTAATGAATACAGACAACATGTCCATCTTAGGCCTAACGATCGATTATGGTCCCTATTCAATGCTGGATGAATATAATTTAAATTTCACCCCGAATACTACGGATCTACCGGGAAGAAGATATGCATTTGGAAAGCAGGCACAGATTGCCCAATGGAATCTATGGAAACTCGCAAATACCCTCCAGCCCATCATCAACGATGAAAAGTTTCTTGAAAACACCCTAAATAATTTTGGCGTTTATTTTTGGGAAACTCATGACAGAATGCTCTGCAAAAAATTCGGATTTGATGAACTAAAAGAAGAGGATGAGGTGTTTTTAATAACTGGCAGAGCTTAATGCAGGACCTCGCATTGGATCATACCTTATTCTTCAATCAACTGGAGAAAACAACACCAGAAACTGATTTACAGGAACATTTCAGCCCGGTAGCTTACAGCGCTTTAAATGAAGAAAAGCTCAGCAGACTGAAAGACTTCATGGAAAACTATCGATCCCGTCTGAATTCAAATGCTATTTCAAAAGCTGAGTCCGTGGAATTAATGAAAAAAACAAACCCCAAATTTATATTGCGGAACTATCTTCTTTACCAATGTATTGAAGAAATTAGTGCCGGAAAAACAGCACTGTTAATGAAGCTAACGCAAGCATTAGAAAATCCTTACCAGGAATTATTTCCGGAATTTTCCGTCAAGCGTCCTTCAAGCTATGACGACACCGCAGGATGTTCTACACTTTCATGCAGTTCGTAGTATGAAATGCCCCGTTCGTTAAACATTCAGGGTGGGTTTAAAAGCTAAAGTTTAGGATATGTAGATTTTCTAAAAATAATCATACACAATAGCCAGCCAACAAGTAAACCTGCCAAGAGATAAGACTCCAGGTGCATATCCTGAAAACGAACACTAGGTATATCACTATCCGAAGAAAACTCGGCCCTTTTTAATAGGTCACGTATCTGAGCAACTTTAAATTTTAAATAAATCACGCGCATACCACATAATGTAAGTCCTGAAGTACCGATCAATAGTATAGTATACAGTTGGTTTCTTACCGAAGATATTTTACAATAATTTTTGACTGACAGATACAGAAAAGGAAGAATCCCAAAAGAGAAAATAAAAATCAGTGCAGGCAAAACCTGACCGGGTAGGCGCCAACTATTAAGCAAAGGGCTTTCACCTATTATTTCGGTGGTAAAAAACACCACAAACCGATCTCTAATAAAAAAGGCAATTAGACACAATACGATTGACAGTCCAATAGCAATGCTGTATTCCTTCATCATTTTCTTTTTCGCAAAGTTTTTTATAGGTTATCGACTTAAACCATTTTCGATATTGCTTTTACATCGTACAATTTGTTTTTTCATTAGCTTAAGTTCCTTTATCTTAGTGTCTATCTGTTGCAATTTAAGATCAAGCACTTCCATTTTACTTGCCTGAGTCAGCTCTTTTTGATACCATGCATCAATAACCTGTTTAATTTCAGCTAAGGTAAAGCCTACAGCTTTCGCCATCTTTATGAACCTCAGTTTTTCGGTTACTTCATCGTCATAATACACGTACCTGTTGGAAGTTACATCCTTTTTTGTCATGCCAGAAATGAGTCCGCTCTTTTCATAAAAACGTATAGTTCCAATAGGCATGTTCGCTTCCTTCGCTAGTTGACTAATTAATTTCACTTGATAATCAATAGTTTAAAAAAATAATAAAAGTATATAGTATACTTCATACTTGTGGGTTGTAAAAATACAGTTTAAATTGTCTATTGAAAATCAATGGGTAACTATCAATTATCTTTTATCATGAAAATAGGATATTCCGACAAAGAACTTATTAAACTTGTACCCGGCTTCACAAACAAATTTATTGTAATAAATGGCCTATCAATCCATTATGTTCAAGGTGGCAAAGGAGACCCCATAATTCTTATTCCGGGTTATCCAGAGACATGGTGGGCTTACCATCATGTCATGCCCATATTAGCAGAAGACAACCAAGTATTTGTTGTTGAAATTAGAGGGATGGGGAGCTCGGATAAACCTGAAAATGGTTACGATAAAAAGAACATGGCCAAGGATATCTACGAATTAGTCAAGCATTTAGGCTTCGATAGCGTTTGTGTTGCAGGTCATTGATATCGGTGCACATGTCGCTTTTAGTTTTGCTTGTAATTATCCACAAGCAACAAGCAAATTGATACTGCTGGATACACCACATCCAGACCCAAGCATGTATCAGCTTCCGATGTTACCTATTTTCGGGAGCAGTTATTTATATCCCTGGTGGCTAGCTTTCAACCAAGTCAAAGAATTGCCAGAAAAGTTGCTTGAGGGACGCATGTCAATCGTCATCTCTTGGTTATTCGACAACCTGCTGATTAATAAAGATAGCATAAGCCAATTTGATATATCGGTGTATAGTAAAGCGTATGACAACCAGGATGCCATTCGTAGTTCCAATGCATGGTATCAGGCCTTTCCACAAGATATTAAAGATTACGGGAGCTATGATAAATTAGAAATGCCAGTCCTAGCGATTGGTGCGAGTGGTTATGACCTATTGCATCATTCTTTACCGGAAATCACCTGTAATCTAACACTTAAAAAAATTGAAAACTGTGGCCATTTTATTCTTGCCGAAAAACCTATCGAAACTGCCGAATTGATCAAAGAGTTTTTATTGACGATCTAATTTCAGACGAAATCAACTTGTAATCAACCAGCAACGATTGTGTTGGCTATCCGCGAAGGATTTTCAGCTTTGGGGATAGTACTGTCCTAGTTTCAAAATAAAAACTTAAAAGCTATAATCTACCCCAAAACTGATATAACCAGGCAAAAGCTTATATTCGGTGCTGGTATTATAAAGGTCTGTCAATTCAGCATTTCTGAAAAAGCGAGTATTGAAAATATTTTTTGCTGTCATGGTAAATCTTGTCCTATGCTGCCGCAATTCATAAGCTAAGGAGAAATCCGAGAAATAATAGGTCTTGGAATCCTGGCCAAGGAAACTACCAAAGCGATAGGATTCATTCTTTAGATTACACTGTATGTTTTTTCCCATATTCAAAAAATACATTCAGAAACCCGCGACTATTATGTAGTGTAGTTTTGCTATCTGAGCGATAAGTGACCGACTGCAGGGCGTAACCTGTGTAAATATTCAACCTGGATTTCCATGCACTTCTAAACGATAGTCCATAATCGTATGTCTCTGTATGGATGCGACGATTGCCCACGCCCACCACTAATGTTTCGTAATCTGTTGTATTTGCACCTAAGTCCAAACGAAAATTTCCTCCTACAGCCTTCAGGTAGTAATTAAGATCCGCCTTATAATTGCTGCTCTTTTTGTTTTTGAGCAATACCTGTTGCACAAGGCTAAAATTGGGGTCTAAACTGCTTTCTGTACCCACATAATCAAACAAAATCTGATGTCCGACCGAGAGGTTCGCAAAAAAACGATCTGTCATACTGCCATAGGTATACATCAGCGTGCCACCAGAACTGCTTAGCGTGGCTAGCTTATCCATTCCTCGAATAAAGTTTCGAACTCCTGTCGTATAATAATGGGGAATGAGCTCGGTAAGCGAGGTATTCTGTTGCTGAAAATAGAGGTCGGTTTCCAGGCGCCCTTTTGGGTGGATAACCCATTTCCCCGATAATCCAGGCGAAAGCAAGAGGTTATTTTTAGGCATGGTTTTCCCAAAATCTGTTAACCTATTCTGTACGAGACCTACCTGCAAACGAGGTGTTAATTCCCATTTATTTCGTTTAAAAGTGTACTTGGAAGTAAAGTTTGTCTGGAATACGTTTAAGTCCATCGCATTAGAAAATCCCAAGGGAGAGACTGCTTTTCCCCCTAACTCATCTGGATTTGACAGCAAATCTAATTCGGTATTAAGCTGTTGCTGCTGATAGGCCATATTGAAAGCCAACTCAAAGAAGTCACCATTTTTTTTCCGGCTTACATAATGCGTAGTGGCACCCAAATACTGTAGATTATTTTCAATATGTTGTTTTACCGCACGGATATCTTCCCCCCCAAACAAGTCTTTATAATAATATTGATCGATACTGTAATCTACTGGCGATTGCTGGTTTATCCAACGTAGTGAGCTGACCAGTACATCCCGCTCCGAAAATTTGTAGCTATAACTCAGATTGTGGTTGGTCAAATACCCCTTGCTTTTGGTCAGTTCCTCACTTTGTACACCATTGAACAATAATGCGCCCAAAACATTTTTCCTCAAAGAACCTAGTGTACCTGAATAGCTCAACAATGTACGCTTATTGGGCTCCAACTGCAGCTCCAGTTTCGTGAAGTAGTTATCGATGTTTCTGGTAAACTGATAAGCTTCGGTGTTGGTAAATTGGATATCCTCCAAATGATAGTTCTGCACGGTATTTCGGTAAAATGATTTTTTAGTAGGATTTGCAAAACCCAGCCATTTGATTTTTAACTGTGGGGTCGGATTTAAAATGGTATTCAATGACAACAACTTGTCGTTATTGAAATTGGTTCTTTTATAATCAAAACCAGGCAGATTTGGTGTATTATCTATCAAAGTGGGTGTTGTTACCCCCACACCAATCTGACCTGGTTCATCTGGAGAACCAGACTGAATGAGGTGGTTGATGCTGCTTACGGCATCCACTCCGTTATTGTTAGCAGCACCCAAGAGATAATATTTGTTCTTCTTCCCAAAATTCATCAGGTTAGCACTCGCCTGATAATATTTGGGGCCTATGGGAACCACCTGCGCATCAACAGAGCCAAGCCACTGTGCCCTACTTTCCTCCTTAAGTTGCAGATTTAGTGCAATCTTGTCCGAATTTTCGATACCTTTCAGCTGCTTATTATTGGAATACCGCTGCAATATCTGAATTTTTTCCAAGGGACGAACAGACATGCTTTGCGTCAGCAAGCGGTAGCCCTTTTCGAAAAAATCATCCCCTTCCACCATCACTTTTTCCACTTCTTTATTACCTATTTTGATACTGCCGTCGGTACCCACCTGAATACCTGGGATCTTTCGAAGTAGATCTTCTACCGTACGCTCGTCGCCCTGCAAAAAGGATTTCACAGCAAGCTCAATGGTATCTCTGCCCCGACGATAAGCCCCTTTGGAGTGGACAATCACTTCCTGCAATTGTTCCACTCCCCCAGCTGATAACTGCACATCAATTAGCGTATCGACCTGCATTGGTGTGATGGAAAGGGAAACAGACTTAAAGCTCAGCGCCTTGAATAGCAACGTAAATGATCCACTTTGGGCCGTTTGCACACGATATTTCCCCTGACCGTCGCTAAACGTATAAGCCAGCATTTTGTTATCGCCATCACGCCGTAAATCAATACGCACCCCTCCTAAAGGTTTTCCTTCAGTACTGACGCTTCCATGGATAGCAACTTGTCCATATACGGCCATACACAACAGACAAAAGCTGAGTAAGACCGCTATCCGCTTATTGATGTTCCCATTCATACACTTGCTCTACACTGCCCCTAACTTTTTGCTTCTCAACGCTTACGCCTTCCATCATTGGCATTTTGCTGTACATAATGCGCATTTGCTCTTCATTGAATTGGTCGTCTTTCTTGACAAACTCTTCCAGGCTCAATTTGGGTAAAGACTGAATATATTTATCATTTACGGGAATATCGCCAGTATAGGGATAATTTACCTCCTTCAAGTACCAATAGTTCGGATTAGCACTTTCGTTATAGAGCATCACGATAAGGCCTGGCAAGCCGCCAAATTTCGATGGTCCAACAGGCACGGGAATATCATTCGTATAATAAGCTACCAACGTAGTCCCTCGATAAGAGGCCGTTGCCTTATGGCATACATGTTTGCCCAATGTATCCACATCGGTGTAATCCGTATTCCAGACCAGCGCCGGAAATTTGTCCGTCACCAAATAGTTAACACCTTGAATGGAACGGGTTTCTAACTGTTGGTCAGTCTTATTTTGATGGATCACGACCCTGTTATACCTCTTGCCAGAACCGATTGTTATCGAAAATGAAGATGCTACTTCTTCATCGTCGGCATCTTTGTTAAGCTCTTGCTTACGAATTGGCATCGAATCACGAACAGCAATCTTCACTGTTCCATCATAATAGACCGCTTCTTTAAAAGTAGCCATTGCCGATGGAATGTATTCATATACGGCATGAAGCCGCTGTGCAGAAGATAATCTGGAAAGGAACAGAAATAAAAAGAATATATAATATTTACACATGATAATTTAGTTTAGAAAGACGGGGTCAAAGCCCCGCTTTTGTTTTTTGTGATAATGAATAAAAAGTTAGTTGTTTGCAACCCAGTCATGCATTGCAGCAAAAAAACCCGCACAACCGCCAGCTGAAGAAGCATAATCTGTATAGACTGCGCTGCCTAGCAAAACGCCGTCGCTGCTATATATGCTTACCTTAAAATTACAGCGTACAAAGGCTGCATTCGTTTCCGTGGTTTCCTCGGTTACCCGGAGCGTATTGTTGGCCAGGCGCTGGGAAGTTGTTTTCACAGATGCATTTCCATTGACCGGTGTTGTCGCTGTCTTAGCCGAAGCAACAGATGATAGCATAACCACTGCTACCAAACTCATCATTAATCTTTTCATTGTTTTTAAATTTACTTGTTAAACCATGGTATGATTTGATGGCATACCCTTGTATATGACGGTAAAAATAAAGACACATTTAATTATTTAAATGATGATTAAATATCTGTAAATGGTCACTTAGAATTCGCAGCTGATCCGTTACTATTCGCAATGGGCTTGTTCACTGAATAACTAAAATTATGGGGCAAATCGCTATGAGATAAAAACGCACAAAGCCTTACTGTAAAGTAGCCTACCTCTGAAAAAAAATCGATAGAAACAACACATGAAAGATTCCGAAAAACCAAGATGTTCACACAAAAAAAACTCTGTTATATCATATTTATATTAAATTACAGTAAACTATAACTAAAAACAGCATTTAATAGCAGCTTTATAAAGCTTCAAAATTTTAAGACGTTTTTACCTACATAAAATCTCTAATATTTTTCTTTATTTCACTTTTAAAATTTATATTTTAATAAAAAAAGTAAACGAAATGTTATCCACAGAATATTATTTTAACAAATATTTTCTGCAACTCAGTGTATTTGCATTTCCATGGGTTGGTTCCGAAGAAATTGCAAAAGACATCGTACAGGACGCATTTATCGTTCTAATGGGTAGACAGGACTTATTGCAAAAGGGAGAGCCCGTTATTAAAAGCTTCCTTTATAGCGCTGTAAAAAATATAGCGATGAATATCAAACGAAGAAATGTGGTATTTGATCGTGTACGGAGCCAATTTAACCCTGACCAGCCGGATGACAATGATATTCTGGATAATTTAATAAACGCCGAACTGATTGGAGCTCTTCATCGGGAACTCAATGAATTGCCCGAAGGTTGTCAACGAATCTGCCGTTTAATCTATCTGGACGGAATGAAGTATGACGAGGTCGCACAGGAACTCAATGTTTCAGTAAACACGGTTAAAACACAAAGGATGCGTGCGATAAACCTGCTTAAAAGAAAATTTCTAAGCCTACTTCTTACATTTTTTACACTCTAACAATCAGTACCTTATAACTAAACCTCCACTTATTTCCATAAACGGATCACCCATTTCAACCGTTCAAGTTATTTAGCTTCTGAATTATGATAGAAACCGACAAAATACTATTAGCAGAACTGATTGCTCTTCTTTTGAAGGATGGTGAGTTACCATCCGACAAAGAAAACCAATTAAAAAATCTCTTACAAAAATATCCAAGCGCAAGGGATAGCTTATCTCGTCGGTTATCACAGACCGACATATATGTTCCTTTTGATCTTCGCACTACTGATGTAAAACAAGAATGGCTCATCACACAGCGTAAATTTACGGCGAAGGAAACAATTTTACAATCAAGAAAGAAATATCTCTTCTTAAATAAACCATGGTACAAGGCTATTGGGATTGCTGCCGCCCTATTACTTGTCCTAACGCTGTTATGGCAAAGACAACAGCAAGAAAAACCTATAAACTATTTAATTCCGGACAAGATATACGGACATAAAAATGATGTTCTTCCAGGAGGAGCAGGTGCAGTTTTAAAAATTGAGGGCAAAGAAGAAATACGATTAACCGAAAAAAAGGCAATCCAATATTTTGCGCAAGGTATCGAATTAAAAGAAGGACGGCTTATATACCCCGCTAGCTTAGCAGAAAACCTAAAAAATACTTTAATAGTTCCTAAACGATCTACCATGGTATTAACCCTTAGCGATGGGACTAAAGTGTGGGTAAATGCTGCCTCTGAGCTCAGCTATAAAGCAAATTTTGATAAAAAAGAGCGAAGAGTGACACTAAAAGGTGAAGCCTATTTTGAAGTTGCAAAAGATGCACATAGGCCCTTTATTGTTGAAACAAATCATATCAATATACAGGCGATCGGAACAGCTTTCAATGTAAATTCCTATCATGCAAATACGAGAGTATCATTGACAGAAGGAAAACTTAAAGTTAGCAACGATGAAAACGAAATCTATATGAATGCTGGCAGCGAAACGGAAATTGTCGATAAAAAGCTAAAGACTTTTCCATTAGCCAGTAAGGCTGAAGCCACAGCCTTCAAAGACGGATATTTTTATTTTAAAAATAAAGATATGCAACAGATACTTGATGAATTAAGCCGTTGGTACGGAATTCAGGTCGATTGTAAGATCCCATTAAATAATGAACGATATGAAGGTAGCATGAAAAGAGATGTAACGCTGGCGGAACTTTGTAATGTACTAAAAGATTTGACAGGTTATAAATTGACCATTGACAATGATAAACTAATTGTAAACAGATAAACTAATTATAAACAGATAAACTTATTGAGGCGGACTTTGTATGTAAAAAAGCGAAAAACCTAAATTAAGATGATAAAAATGCAGAAGTACGGCAAATACTCCTGCATCAAAATTGAATTAACACTGATCATAAACCATTAATTCTATACCAATTTATGAATAATTTATTTTATTCAAAAGGGACCTTATGTCCCGTTGACAAAGGGAAAACTCTGAACCATTTATTAAAAATGAAACTGACAGGAATCTTATTGGCGACATCCATGATGGGCGCCTACGCTTCAAGCTCCGCTCAGATAACTTTACATGCCCAAAATACCAAGATTGAGACTGTCCTGGAAAGCATTACCAAACAGACTGGTATACATTTTATCTTTAAAGAAGGATTACTAAAAAACGAAAAAGCAACGGTTGAAATCACAGATGTATCACTCGATAAGGCTTTAGATAAAATTTTCAAAAGCACCGCTTTCTATTACATGTTACATCGTGGTACTGTTGTTATCAAGCGTAAAAATGAAGATATTTCTTTGCCAGAACAAAGTACGTCCGGCATATCCAATCTGCAGCAGCAAGTCATAAAAGGAAAAGTACATGATACCAAGGGAAATCTATTGACTGCTGTAAGCATCCTGCTAAAAGGCTCCAATACAGGAACTTCGTCGAATACGAAAGGAGAGTTCCAACTGACACTCCCCGATGGCAAAAAAGGAACCCTGATTTTTAGTGCAGTCGGATTCAAACAGCTAGAAATCCCGATTAACAATAAATCGGAGCTAAATGTTATTATGGATGCAGATGAAGTGGGGCTTGATGAAGTGGTGGTCGTCGGCTTCTCCGAAGTAGACAAAAAGCACGTTGCATCTTCCGTATCACAAATGGATATGGAGAAAATAAAAAATCGTCCAATTTTTAAAATGCAGGATGCTTTTTCAGGAACGATCCCAGGAGTCACAATGATGCGCGGAAACAGTATGCCGGGAAGTGTTCCGGGTACCATCTCTATTCGCGGAATCAGTACCTTACAAAATGCAGATCCTTTGGTCATCGTAGACGGTATGGAACAGAGCATACATGATATTGACCCGAATCAAGTTAAAAGCATTACCGTCTTAAAAGATGCCGCATCCGCTTCCATGTATGGTTCCCGTGGCGCAAATGGCGTTATCATCATCGAAACAGAACGCGGACAGACAGGACAGTTTAAAGTCGTTACCAACAACTGGTTTGCAGTCAATAAACCCATTGATCTTCCAAAATTTGTCGGAGCCGTTGATTTTATGAAATTGCGGAACGAAACCTTAATCCAACAGGGACAATCTGCGATCTACCCCGAAGAAACAATAAACAAATATGCTTCCGGAGAATTAAAAGAAGTCAATTGGCTCGATCAAGTCATGGAACGAACGTCGACAGCAATGAATAATAACGCAAGTATATCTGGCGGTGGTGGGGTTGGTACTTTTAATTTAATGCTTGGCCATATAAAAGAAAATGGCCTCAATAAGATTGAAGGTACTCAAAAGTTTTCGGCACGTTTCAATACAAATATCAACATTGCCGACAAATTTGTATTAATGGCCGATTTCTATGCGCACCGTCTACAGGTAGATCGTCTTTTGGCAAACGATGATGGGCACGGCCTTTATAAACAGGCCTGGCGCCTGAACCCAACGCAACAAATTTTTTATGATTCTGACCTCCCCGAACACTATATACTGCATAATAACATCAACCCAATTGCTTCAATAAAACACGGTGGTACAAAAAACAATATGTATGATCGTAGTACCATCAATTTACGTCCCAAATATAACATCAACAGCAATTTCAATATTGAGGGAAATGTCTCCTACATGATTAACAAATCGGCCAATAAACAAAAAAGGTTGACCTATAAGTTCTTTGATGAAAATGGTGCTCCGGCAGCAATTTGGGGAAATGATGTCAATGCCTCGCAAGGTGTTAGTGAAAGCCAGCTCACCGCTCGGATGCTGATTAACTTTAACAAAGAGCTCCGCCAGCACAAAGACAAGATCTATCTAACCGCAGGTTCAGAAGTCATGAATTACACCTTCACCGATTTTAGAGAAATCAGCAAAGCTTCTTTTTTCGGTAAATTAAATTATTCCTTTAACAACCGCTATATTTTAGAGTTGACTGGACGTTCAGACGGGAGTAGCAAGTTTGCCCCCGGTCATCGCTGGGGATTTTTTCCCTCGGGAGCTTTCGCCTGGAACTTACATAACGAACATTTTTTTAAACCTATTCTCGAATCGGGAACAGTTAATAACATTAAGATACGAGCTTCCTATGGACTTATCGGAAACGAAAATGTAGCGCCATACCTCTGGCAGGAATCTGTTAATACCTGGGGCTGGACAATACGTGTTCCCAATCCAAATTTCTCCTGGGAGAAACAGAAGCAATGGAACCTGGGCCTAGACGTCAATGCATTTAAAAAATAGACTATCCTTTACGGCAGAGCTTTATCATAAAAATTCATACGATCTTATTTATGACCAATTTGCCGTGCCTCCGCTCACGGGATCAAATAGTCTGGAATCTGCGGTCAACATCGGTGCCGTGGAAAATAATGGTTGGGAGCTGTCAGCAAGCTGGTCCGACAAAAAGGACGATTTTTCGTATACGATTGGTGGAATGCTTTTTGATAACCGCAACCGAATGCTCAAGGCGGGCTACAATGAAAACGATAGATTGATCTTTAAAGGCGATAATAACCGAATCTGGTACAAAGGTGTCCCAATCAACAATTATTATGGCTTCCAGTCTGATGGCTATTTCCAAACGCAGGCGGAAGTTGACGCAACGCCCGCTAAAATGCCAAATTCAAAACCTGGTGATATCCGCTACGTGGATAAAAATCAGGATGGTATAATCAACGATGAGGACCGCAGCTATCTGGCAGACCCTCTTCCCATTATAACTATGCTATAAATCTGGACTTTCGCTATAAAGGCTGGGATTTTCAGCATTGGGTCAGGGGATCGGAAAGCGCACGGGCCGCTTGATCGGGCCAAGAGGCCTATCCGGTGTATGTTGATGGAAACAGTAACGACCTCGGCGCACCACGTGTCGAATATGTAGCAAACCATTGGAGCCCCGACAATCCGAATAGCCGTTTTCCACGTCTTTGGACGGGGCCAAGCCCCAATACCTACTCAGTGATGTTTGGCTTAGCAATGCTGCCTTTTTCCGTATCAAGTCTCTTCAGCTTGGTTATACATTTCCTAAAATCGGCAAAGCATCAAAAATTTTAGAATATATGTTAATGCGCAGGATGTATTCACGTTCACGAAATGGGAAGGTCTTGACCCGAACGTATTGATGTCGATAGTCCTGGAACAAATGATGGGAACGGAAATTATCCACGTATGGCAACCTACAGTGTTGGACTGAGTGCGAGTATTTTTTTAAACTATGCTAATGAAAAAGAAAATTTTAACCTTGATAATTGCGCTAGCAACGTTAAGTAGCTGCGAAAAATTTCTTGATAAACGAGATCCTACCGCAACATCCTTCGACGAGTTCTTCAATACCGAAGAAGATTTACGTCGGTAGTCACAGTAGTTATTTGGATGTTTTTATGGGACCAGGAGAACGTCGCCTGCTCTTCTATATGTTAGATGGTCGTAGCGATAAACGCCTATGCTAGAATAGAGACAGACCACCATATGATCATTGCCAATGGCAATATGACAAGCAACGCACGTTTGGCTGAGTACTATTGGACATTATATAATAAACACGTGGGCGGATCAATACTTACCTCGCGAATATTGACATTCCCTATGTGGAAAATGAGTCGATAAGACAAAAATATAAAGCAATCTTAGAAGCCCTACGTATCTGGCATTATTTCAGGATCACTGAAGTTTGGGGTGACGTACCTTTTGTCCTAGTCCCGGTTACACTTGAAGAAGCAATACCTCCAGTAACGCCGAAAGCTGAAATACTGAACAAACTATTTGAAATGAGCCAAGATGTGGCAAACAGGCTCCCTGAAAATGAAGGTACCACAAACGCCTATATGTTCAACAAATACTCCTTCAAAACGTTGGTCATGCGATATGCTCTTTACAATGGACGCTATGAGCTTGCCGCAACCCTTGCGAAGGAAATAATGGACAGTGGCAAATATCAACTTCACCCCCAATATGCTAGCCTATTCAATTATCAAGCAGACAAGACCAATAAGGAGTTTATCATCAAATTTGACATGGAAAGCCACAATAATTCTGCTACAAATTCCTTTCAGCATCTTGCCCCACAATATAAGACCGGAAATGGGCAATCTTATGTCGTTCCTTTGAAGTCTTTGGTTGATAGTTATTGGACACTACAAGGACGTTCGATTGACAAATGCCCCTTACACAGCAAGCAGGAATATGAGCTCAACCCCAAATTAAATCGCGATCCACGTTACACAGCAAGTATTTTTGGGCAGGGCGACCTATTCAACAAAGAAAAAATAGATATTTATGATTCAAAGAGTCTATTCTATTATCAAAACTTACGAAGCAGCCGATCGGGCTATTGGTTTAAGAAATTTGTCGATGAAGCTGATGCATTTCGGACGGGAGGTAATATGTACTTTCCTTTGGCACGCTACGCAGAAGTGTTATTGACCTATGCCGAAGCCAAAATTATGCTGAATAACGTAGATGAATTAGCGAAAAGCTGTATCAATCAGATTCGACAACGTGCAGGACTCGATATGAATGTAGCAGATGTCAATCTCACGGTGAGATCTCAACAAGAATGGATTGACTTAATTCGCAATGAACGAAGAGTCGAATTTGCCGGTGAGGGGCTGCGCTATAGTGATATTCTTCGATGGAAAACAGCAGAAGTAGTTCTTAATCAACCTGCATTGGGTCATATGCGACAAAGTGCGGACGGGAAATCTGAGGTGCTTAAAATTGAAGATAGAAAATTTTTGAAACATCAATACCTCTGGCCTTTCCACGAAAGTAGCTTTCAAGTCGAACCCAATCTGATCCAAAACCCGGGATACTAATGAAACAATAAAACAAGGGTAGCGCTTATACCACGCTACCTTTGTTTTATTCCTGCCGACTGCTATCTTTAGGAATTTCAGGCAATTGCGCACTAGTATGCCCATCAATTTTTTGTGCTGCGGCCATTGAAACTACCAAATCATTCAGCATAGTGCTTGCTGCTGTTGGTGAATTTGGAAGCAAGACCAAATTGCTTCTGCTATTTGCTCCAATGGCATTCAGCGTATCATAATGTTGCGTCACGACAATTAAGGCAGAAGCTTCCTGTGCATTGATATTGGCCGCATTCAGCATTTTTACCGATTCTTCCAGTCCCTTCGCAATCTCTCTTCGCTGGTCTGCAATCCCCTGCCCCTGTAATTTTTTAGATTCTGCTTCAGCTTTTGCAACGGCAACAATTCGTATTCTTTGTGCCTCAGACTCATATTCTGCGGCAGTTTTCTCGCGTTCAGCAGCGTTGATTCTGTTCATAGCATGTTTCACCTGTTCATCAGGATCAATATCTGTCACCAATGCTTTGATAATATCGTAACCGTAGCTTTGCATCGCATCCTGCAATTCACTTTTTACAGCAATGGCAATATCGTCTTTTCTTACAAAAACATCATCTAATTTTGTTTTTGGAACTTCAGCACGCACAACATCAAAAACATACGATGTAATCTGATTTTCGGGATTCTCCAGACGATAATACGCGTCTTTTACATTATCTCTGATTACCTGATACTGAACAGAAACTTTCATCTTAATGAAAACATTATCCAATGTTTTGGTATCAATTATGACATCCAATTGCTTTATCCTAAGATTCAGCCGCTTAGCGATCTGATCCAAAAATGGAATTTTTAAATGCAAACCGGCATGACTTACTTTTAAAAATTTACCCAGCCTTTCTATCACGGCCGCAGACTCTTGCTTTACCGTATAAAATGAAGCAAATAATGTAATAAGTCCAAAAAAGACCAAAATTCCTAAATATAGCATAACCTTAAATTTAATATTGGTGATCTACAAACTTACACGTTTACATTGTCATTCTTCTACTTCTTACATAATTTTTCGATAAAGTTCCGAAACTCGGTTATCCATCCTAAAGATAGCCCAACGCTACATTTTACTGTGCTAGCCAACGCTGTGTTCTTTGCAATCTTGGCATAAGCCCCCCGCGATGTCCTTGCAAAAGCTCACTTTCAAAACGAAGCCACTGCTATTAAAATAGCTATCAAGGTTAATTGGCGTTTAATATTTATTCTGGTTGGATAATGACATAATGGATAAATTGAAATTCGGTTTTAATGCGTGTACGGATGCGGGTAATTGCTTCGGTAATATATTCTGTATCAAGATCATCCTTAAAATCAATGATAAGCATCAATATAACGTCTTCAGGAGACTGATAGGTAGACAGCAAGCTCAGACTTTCCCTGGCGAGAATAAACGAAACAAAAACCAACAGCACCCCAACAATTACAGAAGCTAATCCATCCAATTCGGGAATCTGCAGGGAATGGCTTAGCGACATGAGGATCATGACAATCAATAGTCCCGCCACTGCTGCTCCATCCTCAAAAACAACAAGAAAACTGGAGGGGTCTTTGCTTTTAATGATCGCATCCCACCAGCCAACCCCCTTTCGGGTTTTGTTGAATGCTTTTACAGCAATAATAAAAGAAGTACCCTCAAAAAATAAGCGAGAGAATCAAGACGATATAATTCCAGAAAGGATCTTTCATCAATTCGGGCTCCCGTATATGCATCACTCCCTGATAGATGGACAGCGCTCCACCCAAACCGAATATGAGAATAGAAACCACAAAGGACCAAAAATAAAGCTCTTTTCCATAACCAAAAGGATGAGACTGGTCGGGCGCCTTTTTACTACGTTTCAATCCATATAATATCAACAGCTGATTAGCCGTATCAACTGTGGAATGAATTCCTTCAGAAATCATAGAAGAACTGTTGGTAAAAGATTCGGCGATAAATTTGGTCAGCGCTATCAGTAGATTGGCAGCAAGGGCACTGTAAATTGATGTTTTATTATTGTCCATGATATAATAGCCTCTATTTTTTGCTGTCCGCCATGAAATATTATACTTAAAATTATTCGATACTATTATTTTCAAACTGCCGTCACCCAATTTTTGTTTGCTTTAAATAGCTTCAAACATGGTTTAGTGCGATTTTTGTTATTTATCATTAAGATGACCCGTACTTTTACCTTTTTTAAAGTAGTTTTATATCCATATAATTGTCTTTATAACACCATACGACATCTTTATGAACAGCTCCGAACAAATAGAACAATTACGAATTGAAAATCTCGAGCTCAACAACCGGATTACTGAACTAACTGACTTTATCGACAGTGCATCTCTAGCACTACATTGGGTTAACCGGGAAGGGGTTATTATTTGGGCCAATCAAGCTGAACTTGACCTTCTTGGTTATCGTAAGGAAGAATATATTGGTTTCCCCATTGCAGACTTTCACACAGATCAGGATACCATTTCGAAAATCCTACACATGCTTTTAAATAATCAACGTGTGGAGGATTATCCAGCAAAGTCTGAGGTGCAAAAATGGAGATATAAAGCATGTTGTTATAAATTCCAGTGCTTTGATGAAGGATGACGAATTTGTCCATTCGATGTGTTTTACCAAAGATGTTACGGAAGCCGTACTTGCAGAAAAAAGAAGAGATAAACTCACAGCAATCCTGCAGGAGAAGGAAGAGCGACTTCGCCTTGCCATCGCCTCTACCGGACTTGGGACCTGGGATTGGGACGCTGCGAAAGGAATAGTTCAACTTTCCCCACAGGCTCAAGAAATTTTGGAACTTTCTGCCCCAATCCAAAAGAAAGAAGCGATGATAACGCTCATCCATCCGGAAGATCAACCCGCTATTTTCCAGCAAATGAGAGGGCTGAGCGAAAATAAAATGGACGGCCATTTTGAGTTTACCTGCCGCATTATAAGACCTATCACACATGGGATTGCCTTTGTAAAAATCACGGGATCGGCTTTCTTTAGCGGCAGCAAAGAATCGCGCAGGATTATCGGAGCGCTTATGGATGTGACAGATCAGAAAAAAGCGACAGAAAAAAGTGCCGAACTCGCAGCCATTGTTAACTCATCCTACGATGCGATTATCGGAAAGACACTAGACGGTATTATAACCAGCTGGAACGACGCTGCGACGAATCTTTTTGGCTATTCAAATGCGGAAATGATCGGTCAGTCCATCCTAAAATTAATTCCACGAGATAGGCATTCTGAAGAAGATTATATCCTGGGGCGAATGCGCATGGGACATTCCATCAAGCATTTTGAAACTGTTCGGCAGACAAAATCAGGCAAATTGGTCGATTTGTCGCTGACGATATCCCCCATAAAAAACGATCTCGGCGAGATCATTGGTGTATCAAAAATTGCAAGGGATATCAGCGAAAAAAAGCAGGAAGAGAAGCGAAAAAATACGTTTATATCCGTAGCAAGCCACGAACTCAAAACACCGCTCACCACAGTCTTGATGAGTGCGCAGATGATGCAACAGCATGCAACTATATTTGGTGAAAAAAGTGCCCAGATAGGAACTAAGATCGAATCCCAAGTAAGAAAAATGATGCTCATGATTGCGGATTTTCTAAGTATAACGGAGGTAGACGAAGGAAAATTGCAACTTCACCAAACCATTTTTCAGCTTGACAAATTAATGCGAGACTGTATTAATGATTTGGAAACGAATCGGCACAGCATTGAACTGCGTTGCGATCCTACCGTTCATATTTTAGCTGACTGGCCCAAAATGGATCAGGTTTTTGCCAACTTACTTAACAATGCCATAAAATACTCTCCCCACGGCGGAACGATTATTATTGGCACGCAGATAATAGGCGAAAAAGTACGTATATATGTTCAGGATGAAGGGATTGGAATCGAGCCCAAACATCAAAAAAATATTTTTAAATCATTCTATCGGGTGGATAACCTAAATACTTCTAACATATCTGGATTTGGCATCGGCCTATATTTGGTCGCAGAAATCCTGCGAAAACATGGTTCACAGATACACGTTTAAAGCGCCAAGGATAAGGGATCTATTTTCTATTCTGATTTTCCGTTCACCTACGCTTCAAACTAAATAAATCTATAAGCCTACTAGATCTACATTCCAGCAGATCTACAGTATTAATATACCGACTAGAGCAGCCCGACCTCACTTTGTCTAATAACTAACTCTTTCTGGGCAAATTGTATTTCAAGTTTTTTCTTGAATTGTTTCCAGTAGGCATGGTCGATTTCAGCAACCATGATTTCATAAACCACATTCTCGTCTTTAATTGGCTGTTTTTTAGGATCGATCCATATACCAATGGCAGGGGCACGCGTATAAGCTGTTATCCCGCCAAAGTCTTTAATGAGCTGCTTACCAATATCCTGAAATAGTTGAGCGGAGAAGGGTGTTCCCGACGCATCGTAGAGTGGAAGAAAAAGTTCAATTTTTTTGATGGGCTGACTGTTACTTTTTGCTTTTTCTATTGCCTTACATGCATCTTTAGCACTTAGAATTTTCAAAGGCTGGAAATTTTTGCCTTCCTGTTTATTATAATTTATGAAGAACTGTTGCAGTTCATCGAGCACGGTTTCAGGCAATTGGGCGACACGATGAATGTGACCAAAGACGGCTGAAGCCTCTGGCACAACCAAAAACCGGTCATTTTCTACAGTGTCGCCATCTTTATTTTGCTGTATCGCCTTTATTGCACCAATTATTCTGCATTTCAATATACAGCCAGGAAACGTCCCTTGTTCCGAAATAACGATAATATCCAAAGGGTCACCATCCTCTCCTACCGTGCCTGGGATAAAACCGAAATCATAGGGGAAAACTGAGCCCAAAGGAAGGTATTTTGCTAGAACAAATCCGCCACATTTTGGCTCATAGTTGTATTTAGCATTTGAATTTTTGGGTGTTTCAACCGTGCAGAATATGTATTTCATCGTCATTTATAAAATGGGTTTCGGCTCAATATCGACTTATTAAAACTAATGAGTTTTATAGTGAACAGTAGCATCTACAATTTCGTTTACGATTTTATAACAAATTTAAAGCGTCTAGGTCTTTACACCTTTTGCCTTTTTGATAGATTGCTCTATCTTTCCCAAACGCTTTCTCCAGGCCATGACTTGCGGTTCTTCATATCTTGGAAGGCCATCCTCCTGCATTAATCCCAGTACTTTAGCCAAACGCTGACTTAAGTCCGCTGACCCACCGTTCAGCTTCTTCCATTTGCGCTGATCTTTCAACAGATCATTTTCATAGGCGGCGAGCGCCTTCTTTATGGTACTTAGCTCTTTCTTGTACATTTTCTGCCTATGATATACAATCATGAGCCGATTATATGCAGCGGTATGCAGCTTATCCTTTGCGATAACTGTATGATAGTTTTTGACAGCATCCTCCAATTTGCCTTCGGATTCTAACAATTTAGCCTGTTTCATTAATTGATTGATAGACAGACGTGCTGTGGATCTTTGATCAGCCATTTCAATACGAGTGTTCGAGACCATAAAACGCGAGTATAAGCCCGGATCATAAAGCGATTGCCTTTCCTAGGGAATCTCGATAGAAGGACAAGATTCGGCAAATAATAGTTTGTCTACTGATTACATCCTAACTAGAACCTTTTCACTCCGCAACTATTCCAGCGTTGCTAGCTGGAATTCTTCAGTACGATGTTAGCATTTTAAACGAATACACAATTGGTTAAAACTAATTCCTGTATAGTTCTCTTTACTTTCTAAAATCTCAAACTTAATCATTTTAAAACTAAGTCATTATGAGCACTATTCTGATAAAAGATATCATTCAGCAATTAAAGGATGTGGAGCACGCCGATCTATGGATCGATGAAAATTTTGAAAAAAAATTAGCTACGGTGAGCGAATCATCTGTTTATGAGCGTCCTATCCCAGAAATGCACAGTGTAGCGGAACTGATGTCGCATCTCATTGAATGGCGTAAGGAGGTTCTAAGCCGTTTGAAGGGAAATCCACGGGGACTCGAAATGAACGAAGCTAGGAATTGGCGAACGAATGACGAACTGAAGACAACAGGCTGGAAAAAGCTGTTGGAAGATTTCTGGGATAGTCAGCGACACGTTATTCACTTTCTCAACGGCAAAGACGATTCCTTCCTCGAGCAACCCTATAAACATACGAATCCTGATTTCCCGCATAACCTCAAATACCTCCTGACAGGCCTTATCCATCACGATTTTTACCACCTGGGTCAGCTGGGTATCACTATTAAATTTTTGAAGCTAAAAAACACGTGAATGTAATATGAGATAGTTGCGTTGGTCATTTTTTTGAAACGATACTGTTTTGACCACTGTTTATCTAGAAATCAAAACTCATAAGATCATGAAAAGAATATTTTTGACCCTAGCAATTGCATTTTCTATTGTTGCTGTCCAAAGTTGCGGCAATGCAAATAACGACAGCAAAAAAACAGCGGACAGTATCAACGAAACAAAAGCACCAGAAAACATAGACGATAATAATACGGCAACGACGCCTGTTGCTGTCAGTGAAGACGATGCAAAATTCGTTACTGAAGCAGCGAACGGTGGCATGGCTGAGGTAGAACTTGGAAAACTGGCAAAGGAAAAAGGCCAGCATCTGGATGTAAAAGCCTTCGGCGAAATGATGATTAGAGATCATTCCAAAGCAAATGATGAACTTGCAACGCTTGCACAAGCAAAAAATATCACGCTACCAGCCACCTTGGGTACAGATGAGCAAAATTTGAAGGATGAATTGTCCAAAAAGTCGCCCGGAGACTTCGATAAATCGTATATCGAAGATATGGTTAAAGACCATGAAAAGGATATCAAGCTGTTTGAGGACGCTAGTAAAAATCTTAAAGATACCGAGCTGAAAGCGTTTGTAGATAAAACTCTACCAACACTTAGAAACCACCTAGATCATGCTAAAAGTGTAAAAGATAAGTTGAAATAATAGCAAAACACAGGGGCTGGTATAGGATATTGGTCCCTGTCTTTTTTAATTACACCTCAACTGCCCCAACGATACGAAATCCTCCCCTCGGGTATTATCGCGCTCCGATCTTTTTTTACCGAACTGTCTGCTCGCGTTTCTGACGCAATCGCCCCTATATTTGTCGTATTTCCACAGTATTTTCCTGGGAAATCGTAATGATATTTGTCATGTACATTTTAAATAAATTCGTTATGAACACACGTATCAAAACCAATACTATTTTTAAATCATTACTTTATATCATTATGATGATTACTGTTATGCAATCTTATGCCCAAATTAAACCCTCGGCTCAAGGTTTAGTACACCTTAAGGACAGCAAGGTATATTATGAAGTTTATGGTACTGGAAAACCGATTGTATTATTACACGGCGCTTTTATGACCATCAGCACAAACTGGAGTCAGCTCATACCCGAACTGTCAAAAAACAGGAAAGTCATCGCCATTGAGTTGCAGGGCCATGGCCATTCACCCTATTCTGATAGAAAATTTGACCACGCCATACTTGCAGCTGATGTTGCCAAAGTGATGGATTATCTGAAAATTGAACACGCTGCAGTGCTTGGCTACAGCTATGGAGGGGCAGTAGCCTACCAATTTGCCATTCAGTATCCGAAGCGCTTAGATGAATTAGTCATTATTTCTGCTACCTATAAAAGTAAGGGATGGATGCCGGAAATTAACAAAGCCTTCCAGAACATGAAACCAGCACTATTTGAAAATAGTCCGATGCAGCAAGCCTATGAAGCCGTTGCTCCCGACAAAACAAAGTGGACAAAATTTTTGGAACAGATGATCTCATTGGCACAGCAACCATATGATCTGGGAGACGCAAATATTGCCAAAATATCTTCACCTGTACTCTTGATTGCTGGAGACAACGACGGTCTAGACAAGATCGAGCTGGTAAAAACATATCAATTATTGGGCGGTGAAGTAGTTGGTGACTTTGGACAAATGCCGAAGTCCCAATTAGCTATTATCCCAGGACAAAGCCACGTCAGCCTGATAGGTCAAACTGGTAGCATTTTAGGTTATCTGAATAGCTTTTTAAAATAATCCACACAACATACACTGTACTTATTGTTTGTCAAACTGTGCCGTCTTACCAATAACATCTGCTAAGGAAACACGAAAATTAAGATAAACAGGCTTTTCATCTGCTCCTGAATATAAGCCCTGAAATCATTTGATTGGCTAATGAATAGCGAATCAAATGATTTTCTCTATATTTAATCACCGTCATGCGACGAACATAATCGTTGACAGTTAGAAGGATAAAAAATGGTTAAACTACCTCAATCTTATTACACTAATACAAATACCATATTCCTGGCGGAAGATCTGTTAGGAAAAGTTCTCTATACGCAAAAAGATGGCCTGGTAACAGCGGGTAGAATTGTCGAGACCGAAGCTTACTTTGGCATTATGGATAAAGCATCCCATGCATTTAACGGAAAGAGAACATCGAGAACCGAGCCGATGTACAAGGAAGGTGGCGTCGCCTATGTATACCTCTGTTATGGTATTCACCATCTGTTGAATATTGTGACTTCTGGAGCAGACGATCCCCAATGCGTTCTAATTAGAGGGATTGAACCGTTGGTTGGCATTGACGTAATGGCATTGCGGAGACCTGTGCGACCCGAAAAACCCTCCTTCTCCAACGGACCGGGATCTACAGCTAAAGCTTTGGGAATTGACGCCTCATTTAATGGCGCATTATTGACCGGTGATAGCATATGGATTGAAGATCAGGGAATAAAATACAGTTCAGCACAAATCGGAAAAGCAGCACGAATCGGTATCGCTTATGCTCAGGAGCACGCAGTCCTACCCCTGCGTTTTTTTGTAAAGGACAGTAGATACGCCAGGAAGGGATAACATAACAATGCGGTTTATTGCTGAACTTTCGGGTCAGCCTGCTGTTTTTCGATTATTTTCCGGAACAGGATAAATTCTAAGATGGTGCTGGCTAGATAAATAACGGAGAACAGAAGCAGCATTTTTAACGGGTCAAGAACCATATGATATCTATAAAATCCAACCAAAATATAAATGATCAGTAAGATCAGGCAAACAGCCGGTATTCCCGAAAATGTCAAAAACGATAATGCTTTATTACGGCGAATTTTTTCGATATGATTTAGAAAAAATAGTAAGGAACATAAAATCACCGCGAAAAGATAAATTGTTGAAAAACCCAAATTGACAATAATATCCAGAATAACGATGATTGTCTCGAGAAATCCCGTAGCAGCCGTATCCGTCTCTGCGATAACAAGTCGGTACAGTACAAATAGCGCGACACTTATCAATACATTAACCAACCAAAATCTGAATATAATTTTTCCCATATTACTTCGTATTTTATAATTGCTGTTGCTGATTTCTTGGTTTTATGAATAATATAACCGAGATAACGTTTTGTTTATGCATTGACAACTCCTTCAAGTAAGCTTACAAAGATATCAAGTTATTTTCTGGGACTGATACACGAATATAAAGTCAATCTCGGCGAATAGTAATTATTATGCCTTCCAATAAGCCTAACAGCAGATAAAAACGGTGCCAAAATCCCCCCGTCTATTATTCACTTTTAACGAACATCTTGCTAAAATTCAGAGCTTAAAACTAGCCTATTTTTGGAGGCTGTACAGATCAAGCACGGACATAGCACTGTTCGGGTACAAGAGGTGAGTCGCTTACATTCGAGGTCAATAGAGTTAATTTCACAAGCCTTTCCGGCAAATCGTATTTGCAACTAAATTGGTATATTGCGCTGCAATATGGTGTAAATTTTAAATTATCCGAATCTATTGACTGAGTACCCTAAAGCAATTAAATTCAAATATCCATGGCGTAAGTACCAATTGCGGGTACTTGAGGAATTACAGGAGCATCTTAAAGATGGTCATTTACATGTGGTGGCGCCTCCCGGCTCAGGTAAGACGGTCCTGGGGCTTGAAGTTGCTATACGCATCAATAAACCAACGCTAATTCTCTCACCGACACGTGCAATCCGTAACCAATGGATACAACGGTTTTGCGAACTTTTTCTTCAATCGGACACCGTGCCTGACTGGATCTCTAGGGATATCCGAAATCCTAAATTTATCACTGTAGCGACCTATCAGGGAATGCATGCTGCCTGCAGTGATCAAGATCCAAACGGAGCAGATTCAAACCTTAACCTTATCCTAAAAGGATTGAAATCCCAAAAAATTGGTACAATTGTCGTCGACGAAGCACACCATCTTAAAAATGAGTGGTGCCATACATTAATTAATATCAAGAAAAAGCTGAACCCGACGATCGTTGGCCTAACAGCGACTCCCCTTACGATGTCTCTCCAACAGAATGGCAGCGCTATATGGACCTCAACGGCCCCATAGATGCGGAAATTTCGGTCCCCGAACTTGTCATTGAAGGTGATCTATGTCCGCATCAGGATTATATCTATTTCACCAATCCCAGCGAAAAGGAAAGACAGTTTATTGCCGATTACAGGGATAGTATGCTTAAGCTATTTAAGGAATTAGGCACGGACGAAATCGTACTTCAGGGGATCCAAAATCATCCGATATGGCTAAACCCGATGGATGATCTCGACTGGGTCTATAATAACTTGAAATATTACTCGGCATGCTTAATTTTTCTCCATGCCAACCAAATCCCAATTCCCGAGCTCCATATGGAAATCATCGGTGGCAAAGATTTTAAAATACCTCACCTGGATTATGAATGGCTCGAAATTCTACTTGAATTTTACCTACATCAGGAAAAGGTGCATTTCAATGCATTTGCAGAACATCGAAGCGCGCTGGAAAATAAATTACAACGACACGGTGCCATGGAAAGAAAACAGGTAAACTTTTCCCAAAATAGCCGTGTCCGACAATATTTAACATCCAGTATCAGTAAAATGGACGCTATTACCGCGATTGTGGATTTTGAATATGAAAAATTGGGGAAAGACCTTCGGCTGGTCGTCCTCTCGGATTTCATCCGAAAAGAATTCTATGTAAACACCGACCACAATACGCTTGAATTGAACAAAATAGGTGTCATCCCTATTTTCGAAAAATTAAGACGGGAAAATAAGAATAATAAGAAAATCGCTGTGCTTACAGGATCCATGATCATTATTCCGGCCAGTGCTTACTCAGCATTTCAAACTACTGCTGCTAGATATGGTATATTTGACAGCTCTACGAGCCCTGTTCCTTTTGATGCAAATTACCTTTTAATAAACCAGACGGAGGGTCTTAAACACGATATTGTTCACATTGTCACACAGCTATTCCAGGTTGGAGAAATTGAAGTCCTACTGGGGACCAAATCATTGCTAGGTGAAGGCTGGGATGCTCCGGCAATCAATGCGTTGATTTTAGCGAGTTTTGTCGGCTCATTTGTACTTTCCAATCAGATGCGCGGTCGGGCTATTAGAGTGCAACAGGGCAATAAGGATAAAACGGCAAATATCTGGCATTTGGTATGTGCTGACTCTACCTCGGCAACGGGTGGTGATGACCTTAAATTACTAAAACGACGGTTTCAAAAGTTTTTGTCGGCGTCTCGCTTGCGACAAGAACCTGAAATTGAAAATGGTATAGGCCGTTTTGATCTACCTGAAAACATAAACAACGTTGGGGAAATTTCACGGAAAAATGCGGAAAATGCTACTATTTGCTGCCAATCGGGTAAACCTCAGGCAGCGGTGGAATGATGCGCTTACCAGAGGAATGAATCTCGTCGAGGAGATCAAGATACCTTTTGCGGAAGAACAAGATTATCAACGGGGTAAAATCGTTGTATCTCAACAAAACAATTAGAAATGTACTGGCGACAGTGGGGCGCTGGCCTGGCTAAGTTTTGGGGCTTGACAACGTTCAAGGATTTTTTAGGGGCATTAAAAAATATGCAAAGCCCTGAAAGATTTTTTATATTTACATCGCCAGCTTGAGTGCAGTAGGAATGCTGGCTTTTCGGAAGAAATACGATCAAAGTCACTCAGACTATATTTGAAATATCGCGATATTTCCAAAGAATCTGAAACAAGTGAGTTCTGCGCTCTTAAATAGCTTGTTAAAAGCACATATCATACGGCTGATCAAAACGAAGTGCGGCGTGGAAACGCAAAGTTGACCGCTCCGGTGCCGTTTATTGCCATTTAGAAGGGGTACAACATTCGACAAATCCATATTTATCCATGCATTACAAGAGATTATTGCACCGATCAATAATCCGCGTTATGTGATTGTCAGGAAAGATAAATTTGCTTTTTTTGTCAAGCAGGAAGATTATCATGCTGTTCCGGAACTGCTGGCACGCAAAAAAAGAATTCGCCGAATATTTTAGCAATCCAGTGGGAGCACATGTAAGGGAAATTGTGAATTAATTTTTACCCGAACAATTGCTGGTAGAAAATTGATCTTAAAAGCGCGGGTGAAATCATTGGCTGCGCAGCTGGATGAAAAAGTACTGCAGGTAAGCAAGTGGCGGTGAAGAAATAAGTTAAAAAAGAATTTCTCCCATTGTGCAGCCAGCCATTACCGCGACTTTCAACTGTTTAAAGAAAGTTGAATGAACGCTGTCTAACTAATCGATCAGCGCTACAATTGCTGGATCTTCGGGATCTGTTTTTGGAGGAAAATGCTTGATAAGCCTGCCGTTTTCATCGATCAGATATTTCTGAAAATTCCACAGGACAGCAGAACTTTCTACGCCGTTCAAGCTTCTATTTGTTAACCACTGATAAATAGGCGCTTGCCGCTTTCCTTTAACATCAATCTTTGCTGCCATCGGAAAAGTTACGCCGTAATTCCGTTGACAAAAAGCAGCTATTTCGGCATCTTTACCAGGTTCTTGGTCTAAAAAATCATTTGATGGAAAACCTACAATGACCAACTTATCACTAAATCTTTTATACAAGCGTTCGAGTCCCTCGTACTGTGGTGTAAATACACATTTAGAAGCGGTGTTTACAACAAGTATCTTTTTACCTTTAAACTGCGCAAAATCGATGGACGAGCCATCCAACCCCTTCACTTTAAAATCATATAGCGTAGCTGACTTCAAGGCCATATCTACTTTAACATTACCATTGGTGAATAAATAATAGGCTACACCTGCTGCGACTACCGCCACGATGAATAAAATTATAAAGAGCATTTTTTTTATTTTTTTTTGAAACATGACAATCTATAGCTACACGAAACCACCCCAACATCGTCTGAATTTAGGTCGATGAATACCCTTGGACCTAGGACCAAGGATGGTACATGACAACCTTGCCGACCAACGCTGTACAAGACAAAACGTATGCTGCGAAGTTTTATAAACGGTAAGCGCAACGTTCATCATAGATTAAAGTTACTAAAGAAAGTCTGAATTGAAAATGAAAAATGCTTTTCTGATCGGATAATAAAACCCTATAAAAAACCGAATCTTCATAACGAAGATTCGGCCGCACTATTAAACTATATAAACCAATTGTGTTCGTTAAAAGTTGACTTATTGTGGGGAGGTTGGTCTATTTGGGTTCAGCGGTATCTGTCCCTTTAGCATCTTTCCACCGTCCATTGTGATCCGGAGATAGTAATCCGAAGAACAAGCAGTCCCATCTTCATCCATGGATTTAATCCCCAGCCCAACCGGAACATCCTGTTGGGTTGCAGCAGTCTTCGCGATCTGATTGGATTCGTTGTACTCATCAAACATAGACACATACATACTCTTGACACCGAGCGAAGTCAGATTATAGAATTGTCGCCACATAAAATCACCATGTTTTCTTTGCCCCTCCTGCAGTGAGCCCGGCAATACACAGGGCTGATAGTCTATGTTATTTAAATTACAAAACTGTAGATCAGCATTTTGGATATGCTGTGCATAATGATCCACGTCTGCAATGGTTCCGATACGTCCTACCATCCAAGGCGACAACATATCAAATGCTTTGTAAACGTCGATGTAGCCCTGCCTCGAATCTCCCCCTGCTTGTGCCAGCCTCCAATGTGTTGGCGTGCCGCCCATGACATAACAGCCTTGGTCGCGAAACCACTGGATCACATCCAGACAGACGGCCGCCGACCAGGGGTGGTTGTTGTCATTAAAACCAAATCCCCAAATACCGACCACAGGCTTGCCATTCTGTTTGGCATAGGCTGGAGACTGAGTATATTGTTTCATTAGATTTAGCCAATCATTTTTTATCTCAGCCTGCATATTAACCCAGGCCGACACATCATACATGATATAAAATTTGACACCGTGTTGCTCGGCGGCAGTTTTAACTTTAGCCGTAATGGCGTTACGAATGGGACCTTCTATCCCTGTGGGATTAAATCGCTGCAATGCCGCCGTGTGGATACCATAATCTTTCATCCATTTAACCTGGACATTGACTGTCTGATCGTCAAATGAAGAAAACAAAGACGCAGGTGAACCATTGCCCAACGCCGGTAAATTGCTGTTGTATTTTTTTTGGTATTCACTGTTGTCGGGCCAAGAAGGAATATGGAAATTACCCTGGGACGGCGTCTGTTGCCAGGCCTCAGTCCAGTGCCACCAATGTGTTCCCATGGGAGAATTGTCGCCAGCGCAGGAAAACCAGCCCTGGTATCCCACAGTAATCTGGCCAACAACATCGCCTGTCGCGGAAACTGCATTATTGCCATTTGCCTTTTTGGCCTCCTCTTTCGGGAGCGGTTGCTCCATCATCTTTTCGATCTTCGAACAGGACGCCAGCAAAGTTGCCAACAAGAAGACCATACATAATTTTGTTTGCTTTTTAATACTCATAATCAAGAGATTTTTTTTATAAATGGTTGAAACTGGTTTATACATATTGGTTTATTTCAATGCTGGTGCCCATACTGCTTCGCTGTTTTGAAAGGCCAAAAATTTTATTAGGCTTATTCTCGAAATCAAAGTTATGAGGTACCATTAATGAACTATTAACAAGAAATTAATAGCTTCTATAAATCGGTATGAAACGAAAAATTATTTATAAATATATTGGTGGGCCTAAAGCAATTTTGCCGTATATTGAAAAGAAATATTACAGCAATTTATCTATAAGGAAGTATTGATCTAAGCGATCTGATGGGGTTTTCTTTCGAAAAAAGAAAACAATACGATCTAAATGCTGTATATTAAAGGAGCTCAATGGTCGGTTTTTTTGACTACAACTATTTATTCTTTAACAGAAGACCAAAAGTTCATTTGAGTAGTCGTTTTTTAACTCGAATAAATTAAACTAATATAAACACCAATCCGATTTTCTATGAAAATTACGTTAACATTAACCCTTATCATGTTTGTACAAGTCCTGTTTGGACAGAAGTCTTTAACGCCTCAATGGCAATCGGACACTACCCTAAGATCTCCAGAGTCCGTTTGGGTAGATGCCAAAAACAAAGTACTCTATGTTTCAAATACGATTGCCTTCGAACCTAACACAACTGCATTCATCAGTAAACTGGATATGGACGGAAAATTTATCAAAAAAGATTGGGTGACAGGATTAAATGCTGTTTTGGGCATAGGAATCTACAAAAACCGGCTCTATGCAGCGGAAGCATTCGCTAAATCGATTGCCGTCATCGATATAGATAAAGCAAGCATCGTTAAAAGAATTACCATCGATGGTGCTGAGCTGCTCAATGACATTACAGTTGACTCAAAGGGTATTGTTTATGTGAGTGATACGCGACTTGGAAAAGTATATCGCATTGAAAATGACGCCCCTATGCTATATGCCGAAAATCTCAAAGGTGCAAACGGACTGCTGGCTGTCGGCAAAGACTTGTATGTGTTATCGGATGGTGCTCTTGTTAAGATAGATCAGGATAAAAAAACCACTGTAATATCGAAAGGTATGGAAGGTGGATTGGACGGTGTCGTACAAATTAAACCCAACGAATTTGTAGTTTCGGGCTGGCAAGGACTGATCTATTATGTCAAACCTGACGGCTCCAATACGGTATTGCTTGATACACGGGACAAGAAGATAAATGCTGCCGATATCGGTTACGACAAATCTTCGGGTATGCTTTATGTGCCTACCGTTAGGAGTAACAGTGTTCAGGCATACAAACTGGACTAAATGATTTAATGGATATACAAGCAGATGAAGCTTTCCACGTTTACTCCTTATACCAAGTCATTTAGAAAGGCTTTTTTGATTATTCCCTTTTTCGTTTTAATTGATGTGTTTTGCGAAATTGTACAACCTCGTCTAATGTCAATTATTGTCGATGACGGAATCTTTCATAAAGATATCAACTACATTTTGAAAATTGGATTGGCCATGATCGGGTTAGCCATCGTTGCCATCGTTGCCAATTTGTTCAACATCTATTACTCTGCACATGCATCTGTGGGTTTTGCGACGAATCTCCGGACTGCCCTGTTTCGAAAAATACAATCTTTTGCTTTTGCGGATACCGATTATTTCAGTTCGGCGTCGCTTACTACGCGGCTCACCAACGACACCAATATGATGCAGCAAGTCATGATGATGTGCCTGCGTATGCTCCTCAGGGCACCACTTATGATGGTTTTTGCCATTATCTTTGCGGTTTCTATAAATAAGGATCTGTCCATCGTGATGGCCATTGCGTTGCCTATATTGGCCCTAAGCATTTTCATATTATTACGCAAAGGGCTCCCCTTTTTTATCAAGATGCAGCAGGCGGTCGATCGTGTCAATAGTGTTGTGCAGGAAAATCTACTCAATGTGCGGGTGGTTAAAGCTTTTGTACGTCAAGACTTTGAGAAAAAGAAATTCGACAAAGTCAATTTCGACCTGATGGATGTTGCGACCAAAGCTTCAAGCATCGTTGTCCTTATTATGCCTGTTATGCAATTGGTGATGGGCTTGTCGCTCGTTGCCGTGACCTGGTTTGGCGGACAGAAAGTAATGACCGGAACGCTTGCGCTTGGTGGACTGATGTCCTTTCTAAGTTATATCACACAGATCCTTATTTCTTTGATGTTGCTCTCATTGACTTTCATGATGATTTCAAGGGCAATCGCTTCGGGTGATAGAATTGAAGAAGTTTTAGAGAAACAGCCTTCCTTATCGGATACGGTGGAAGGTCTCCAAAACAGATACGCTATCACAGCAGGACGGATCGCCTTTCAGCAAGTCACTTTTCGGTACAACAAACAAAGTGAGAAACCCAACCTCGACAACATTAGCTTCGACGTGAAGCCTGCGAGTACCTTAGCTATCATAGGTGGCACAGGTTCCGGAAAGAGCACGTTGGTACAATTAATCCCACGACTGTATGATGTGTCTGAAGGTAGCGTGTTGGTCGATGGCATCGATGTCAGAAATTACCAACTACAGGAACTGCGCAGTGAGATTGCGATTGTCTTGCAGCAAAATCAACTTTTTTCAGGAACTATTTTAGAAAATCTCAAATGGGGAAATGAGCAGGCAACGGATGAGGATATTTATGCTGCTGCCAGGACTGCCTGTGCAGACGATTTTATACGCTCCTTCCCCGCCGGATATCACACGCTACTAGGACAAGGAGGCGTCAATGTTTCGGGAGGACAAAAACAACGCATATGTATTGCCAGGGCTTTATTGAAGAAACCTAAAATCTTAATTATGGACGACAGCACAAGTGCTGTGGACATCGACACCGACCGGAAAATTCGTGAAGGTTTAAAAAATTATCTGCAGGATACCACACAATTGATTATTGCACAGCGTATTTCAAGCGTCATGCACGCCGACCAGATATTGGTCATGGAAGAAGGCCGCATTGTCGGTTCCGGATCACACGAGGTACTTCTGCAAACAAATACCATCTATCAGGAAATTTATCAGTCCCAACACCTGCAAAAAGAAGAAGCCTAATGAGTACCTCAAACAAATCCATCCCCGTGAGTTTACCCGGCCCCGGAAGTTCAAGACGCATTAAAAATGAAAAGCCCCAACAGGGATTTAGGGCTTTATGGCGATTGATGCGCTACCTGTCTTCGCAACGGCTGATGCTTCTGCTGATTTTAATTTCACTTTTGCTGGGAACTGCGGGAACACTAGCGGGCAACTACCTTTTACGGCCTGCAATCAACAATTATGTACTTAAAAAAGATATTGTTGGTCTAGGACATATCGCCCTCGTCATGATCGGAATTTATATCGCTACAGGAATTTTCAACATGTTGCAATACCGGCTGACCATAAAAGTTGCACAGAAAACGATTTCCAACCTCCGAAATGAGCTGTTCGACCGCATGCAGTACCTACCTTTGCAGTTTTACGATACCCATCAACATGGTGATCTGATGAGTCGCTTCACCAATGACATGGATACCGTAAGCGACGCCCTAAACAATAGCATTACACAACTTTTAATCAGCTCAATTACCTTGTTGGGAACACTCGCGCTCATGGTATATATCAGCCCTATCCTATCTATTATTGCATTGATCATGATCCCCCTGATGTTATATCTGGCGAAACTGATCATCAACAAAAGCAAGCGTTTTTTTGCCGCCAACCAAGCTGCACTCGGCAATGCCAATGGCTATGTAGAGGAAATGATCAGCGGACAAAAAGTGGTGAAGGTCTTCGGGCACGAAAACGCCGCCATCGAACAATTTGAACAGCTTAATCAAGTGCTCCGGGAAAAAGCAACAAAGGCACAGTTTTATTCTGGCATGATGATGCCTTTGATGGCGAATATGAGCACCATTAACTACGCGCTTACTACCATCGCAGGTGGTATTCTAGTGATCACACGTGGATTCGATTTAGGGGGATTAACTGCATTTTTACAGTATGCACGGCAATTTGGACGGCCTGTCAATGAGATTTCCAGTCAATACAATAGCCTACAGGCAGCGTTGGCGGGCGCAGAACGTATTTTTGCCGTTATTGACACGGCTCCTGAAAGTGAAACGGTCGATCCGCAGGCAATGCCGGCCCCGGTGCAGGGCCAAGTAACACTATCGCATGTAAATTTTGGCTATGTACCGGAAAAACAGGTTTTATTTGATATTGACATCGACGTAAAACCAGGTCAAAAGATCGCTTTTGTGGGTGAAACTGGTGCCGGCAAGGCAAGTCGACAATTATCAATTTGCTGCCTCGCTTCTACCCTTTGCTATCCGGGGATATTCTGTTAGATAAGACATCGATTTTTAAGCTGGATCGCAATGAACTGCGTAAAAAACTATCTATTGTATTTCAGGACACCCATTTGTTTACCGATACGGTTATGGAAAACATCCGGTATGGCCGGCTCAGCGCAACAGATGATGAAGTGATAGCGGCAGCGAAGCTTGCCGCAGCGGATAGCTTTATCATGCAATTGCCACAAGGATATAAAACCGAATTGACCAATGATGGAGCCAATCTGAGTCAGGGACAACGGCAGTTAATTAACATCGCCCGAGCAACTATAGCCAATACGCCAATCTTAATATTGGATGAAGCGACAAGCTCGATCGATACACGAACTGAAATCGCTATTCAGGAAGGTATTGACCGGTTAATGCAAAACAAAACAAGCTTCGTCATTGCCCATAGACTCTCGACCATCAAGAATGCTGACGTCATCTGTCTGATCGAAAAAGGGAGAATCGCCGAGTTCGGTTCGCATACAGAATTGCTAAAGCAAAAAGGTAAATACTATCGTTTGTATATGGGACAGTTTGACTGATCATCCCGAAGCTTTAACACCCTACTTATTCCGTGAATACTGTATTCATTTCGTGGCAGAGGATCTTTTTTGAACGGTACAGCGGCTTGCAAAATACGAGATCATCGATTTTCTGAAAGATGGCTACAACATTCTGACATTTGGATACATCTGCCGTCAACTTTACACAGAACTTTGTCTCAAGAAAAAAAAGATTATGAAAGTATTTATAACTGGAGCTTCGGGCTTCATAGGTTCAGCAGTTGTTCAAGAAATGATCGATGCGGGACATCAAGTATCTGGTTTAGGACGCTCAGAAAAATCAGCAGAAATAATCACCAATTTAGGTGCTCAGGTAATCCGTGGCGATCTTGTTTAAAACAAAAACCAAACTTTCGCCCCTGGAATTTCGAGCGGGCTTTCGCTAAGTTAGTGAAAGCTAACCGTGACCATCGAATGGCCGTTGGATTCAGTAAAACGGTCCATCTGGACATGGACATTATAATTTTAGGGGCGGAGATCAAAAAATAAACAGCAGACCAAGCAATAGTATTATCAGGTCTGCTGTTTGAATCAACAAAGCTTATTTTTCTTTATGATCTTTAATTGTATCTTTAATCGCTTTAGTTTCTTCGGCGGTCTTTTCACTTATTTGATCTTTATACTTATCAAATTCATTTGAGACCTTATCAGCCACATGGCCTGCTGTTTCGCTAATCGAGGAAGACACATGATCATACTCGTCTTTCACTTTATCGGCTACTTCTTCGTATGCGTGTTTTGCCTGTTCTTTGAGGTCCCTTGTTTTTTCCTTGATTTTTTTCCGCGTTTTTTTTCCACTATTCGGTGCCACTAATAGACCGACCAATGTACCAACTGCTGCTCCCGCCACCATTGCGAGAAGTAATCCCGTTGAATTATTTTTTCCGTCGCACATCTTTAATTTCTTTAGACAATCGTAATTAAGCATATATTTCAAAATGATTATGTTGTTAAACTTATACAAGACCTAACAATAAAAGCAAAAGATTAGTTTGTCATATTTTAAATAATGTACAACTAGATTACAGTATCACATGAATCGAAAGGCACTAAAGATGAGTGTTCGGGAACGGCCTGGATCAAATAGATCTACTGGATTCGATTTTTTAGTTCTGACCCCAATTCAGTGTTGATTTTCTTTTGTTTGAAGTATTGAAAAATGACCGCAATAATAAAAAGTACAAAGAGGACAAGAAGGGTCTGTCCAATAATTGGATCATTTATATCCTTTGCCAATGGATGTCCGACCGGAACTCTGGTAAAGATCTCATTAACAGTAGGCACGAGCGACAAGAAAAAACTGAATGACCATAGAAAATTCTCAAAATACCGGGCCTTCGTACTACTTCTCTTTGTTGCGTGCAGCCAATACGCTACCGTGACAAGAACCAATATGAAAAGTGAAAAAACATGTCCAGCATTGAAGCCGCCCCGTTTCGAAATTCCTAATGCCGTAAGAGAAGTGATGGCTGTTGCATAAAAATATAACTTCCCCGATAATACTTTAAGATTGATCTTACCATAGCTGATAAATCCTAATACAGCGCCTAAAAGTGCTGTAAGATCAATAACTGTGTGGAAAACTCCTAAACCTGATAAATTCATTTTTTCTATTTTTAACGTTGATAATTTCAAAAAAATGTTCCTGTAATGTAAAGTCGTTGCCACGCTTTCACGGTACAATCCATGGAATAACAACCCTTTAATGGAACACTACAAAGTTGCAATAGAATCAGAAAAATGGTTTTTTGATTTCGTTCAAAGATTTGATGTTTTAGTTCAAAGAACAGGACTACAATCTTATTGGAGAAAACTTGGTCCCCTCGATAAAAATGGAATACCATATACAAGTCACCATTGGTTTTTAGTTGCTTTTAAGCTGTCGACGATAATTTGTTGGCGATATGTGGTATTTGTCACTAAAACTCTTTGTAAATGTTGCGAGGTCGTTAAATCCACAGTTAAAGGCAATTTCGGAAACACGCTGATCGGAAACCAAAAGGAGCTCTGCCGCCTTTTCGAGCTTCTTATTTTTGATATAGCTGGCAGGTGTATCCTGATATAATTTGGCAAACTCTCTTTTAAATGAAGAAACACTCAGATTATTCTGTTCCGCAAGCTGCTCAATGGTCAATTGGGAAAAGAGATTGGCTTCAATGATCTGTTTAAACGAATAGGTACTTGAAGAAAAAAGCTGTGATAATATCACCCGTATGACCGATGCGTTTCTCGTTTGGGAAAGGAGCAATATAATTTCTTTTAATTTGAGCACCAGTATATCTTCATTGATCAATGAAGGATTTTCAAAATAGAACAGCAAGCCTTCCACATATTTCTGGATCAGGAAATCATTGTCAATTTTTTCTTTTGATTGGTTTGAAATGATATTTTCAGGTTCAAGCAGCAACGAGGGCAACTCTCTATCGTAAACTTTCTTCAAGGTATCTGGATAAAAAGTGACGATTAACAGCTGACAATCTTGCCTTGGATTCACATCCTGGATTCGCTTTCCAGAATTAATACAATTCAGCAATAAGGAATAATGCTTCGCAATAGTTAGCTCTTCGTCATTTGCCTGGTATTGCATCCCCCCTTCGAGCACATAGAGGAAGCAAGCCTGTTCCGCTACTGGAAATTCAAATGTAAATGGTGCCTTCAATGCAATTTTTTGCATCATCGGTCTTCCAAATAGCTCATATTTTTTGTAATCATTTACCATTGTACCGCTCAATTTCTCAAATTTAACGATTGAGTTCTGTATAATTAAAAGGACGGTTGTGCAATAGAGTCTTATTTTTTTAAAATTTCGTTCAAATAGATTCATCCAATCGATGGATTATAAATTGGTTAAACACCTGTTGATATTAGTCTAAATTTACGTCTATTTTAACACCAAGATCTTTGCTGCTTGCCTTCAAAACATGATCTACCCAAATACATAACATAGACTGTTTTCCAGGTTTGTTTTGATCCCAGTCTTCTTTCCAGATAATGTCTATTGTTTTCCCGTGATAGTCTAAGTTTCCGAGGTAAAAATAATCCATTTTGCCAGCAGGTATCAGTGGCTGAACCTGAAAACTGTTGTGATGGGATGCCTTAAATCCAATGAGATCTGCTATGATCATGTCTGGATAGGTTGAATGAAAATAATCATTCTGCCCACCAAATTGCTCACCATCACTTGGTATATACCATTCACCGATATTTGGGTGGGCATAACCGTGAAGCCGTGTAAGCTTCATAATTTGTTCGTATAGGGTCTCTTTGTCCTGCACAGTGATTTGATTTTTATAATTTCTTAAATAGTTGCTGTATCCCTTATAGACGACCGAGTTTTGAAAAGGCCATCCTCTGCCATTCCAGGCATAAGCCTGCTCATTATAATAGGGATGTTGTCTTTCGGCCGTGGTCATTCCTTTATGGTTATTGAAACCTTTTTCGGAAGTAAACATCGTCCAAGCTACCTCATACTTTTTATTATCCTCATGCGGTATCATATTGAAATACCAAGGGGTATAACCAACGGATTCCCGCACCCGAGCTTCGTAATCCCGAACACCATAGGCATTGTCACCGGCTGTCAAGGTATTAAAAAAACCATCATCTGAATTCCAAAGTGTCCTGAGAAATTTCTGCTGTATTTCCTGGCTTCTGACCTTATAGTAATCTGCTTTCGCCTTATTCGTAATCGAAGGATGTTGTTGCTGTTCCAGTCTATAGAGATTGTACAATGCGTTGGTATTTCCGAAGGAATAACTTCCAACGGATGGGCGCACCAAATAAAAATCAGGATAACCTTTGGTAAAGGCCAATGGAAATTCCTTCGCCGCAGTCGTATTTGCAGCCTTGTCTGTCGTCCCCCAACCTAAATAAAGATCTCTCCATGTACTATCGGTATAAATAGCATAAGGTCCTTTACTTTCAATTAAGCCAAGTACCGCCGAAAGGCTGAATTCCATACCATCGTACAGATCCAGAATTTTGTACATGCCGTCGGTCTTCGCATTTGGATTTTTTACAGTGAATAGGCTATCCAAAAGATGCTGATGGCTCTCCATTGCGGGAAGCATCTTTTGTGTCCAGGCCTGATCGGGATGAATTTTTAAAAATGATTCAATACCATCGACCATCCAGCTGGAAAAATGAACACTTTCGGGCCTGCTCAAATGGGTCAAAAAATTACCGTTTTCCCGTTGATTTAATTTGGAAGCTGATCCAAGCATAAAATATTCGGCATAAGATCGAAGGTATTTTGGATCACGAAGCCAACGTACATCGTAAAACTGATGCGCCGTTGGGCAGGTAATCGCTCCACTCAAGGATCCCCAGGCGGGATACCCGAAAAACTCTGTTATAACCCAATATTTCTTTGAATCATGTGGATCATAATAATCCCGAAGATGCTTGCTGATCATCCACCAACGATAATTATACACGCGATTTAGGGTATCGTTGGAACTCTCAAAATACGGAATGTTATTGACTAAAAAGTCTTTGTTGTTGGATTCGTCAAAAGCGCCGTCCGATTTTGGCCGGTGCTCGTAAGCATTGAACTCTTTTATATTATCTGTTAGATTATTTTTCGCCACTTCCTTTAAACGATCAAGTTCAAGCTGATATATCGACTCCTGCTTCCCAGAAAATCCGCGGTTACTCGAACAGGAAAAAAGAACACCTAGAACCAAAAAGGCTGTGCTGCTTAAAACAATAGAATTTAAAAAAACGGAACGATGTTGTCTTTTCATATGGTTGTATGGAATAGAACTGGAACAAAGACCTAATCAACAGAATTTTTATGACAATTAAGCATGGTGGAACAAATCGACGTAAAATTGATACAATGTGTCATATTGCAACAACCGTATTTATATAAAACTCAAATATTCCCATTTTCACATAAAAAAGTATCTTTTTCATATTCTTTCTACTGCTGTTCTAAGCTACATTTGTTCCATAAGTAAACTTGACTCAAGAGAAGTAATTGCCGAAATGAATGGAGATGCCTATCTCATCATTTTAAATTTCTGAATTGATTCGATAAGAATACTGTAAAAAGAATCCTACAATACTACACTGAAAAACATTTTGTGGAACGATGCTGTCGTTCCACATTTTTAATGTATTAAACCGGTCTTTACCCCACCTTCTACGGCAGCCACTTTAGCTTGATCGCCGGCTTTTTCATGCTTAGTCTCCGGTAGTTCCTTCCGTTGTCATTTTAATTTTATGGATTGTACCATCTGGACGGTAATTTAAGGTATCTATGCATATCGAACGGCTAAAACTGCCTCCATCTGGATTAATTCCCCCATTATGATAAATGAAATACCATTGGTTTTTAAAAGGGACAATTGCCTGATGGTTCGTATTGCTATTGCCTGCTATTTCATTCAGAATTCCTTTATAGACATAGGGGCCATCGATCTTATCGGCCATGGCATAAGCGATCTTCTCCGGAAATTCCGTGGCATAACTCAAATAGTATTTTCCATTGCGCTTGTGAACCCATGGTGCTTCCGTAAAAGCTAGTCCTTCAAAATTCACTTGTTTTATTTCGCCATCAATCTCAACCATATTTTCTTTGAGCTTTGCGTAGTAACATTCGCGGTTGCCCCAGAAAATCCAGGCTTGACCATCATCATCAATAAAAACAGCTGGATCGATACAGGCCCAGGAATGGGAAGAAGCAAAACAGTCTTTGTTGGTCAATAAGGGTTTTCCCAATGCATCGCTAAAGGGACCTTCGGGTCTGTCTGCTACAGCGACACCTATTCCGGACCAATTGGAACTGATGTACCAGTAATATTTTCCATTACGTTCGGTAACATGTCCCGCAAATGCATCGCCGCTTTTTGCCCAGGTAAAATCACTTATGCGCAAAGACACGGGATATTCCGTCCAATTTTTTAAATCCGTTGTAGAATAAACGATCCAGTCTTTCATCTTATAGCCTTTCTGACCTCCTGCAAAGTCATGACCTGCATACAACCAAAGTGTATCCCCCTTAACTAATGCTGCCGGATCGGCCGTAAAATGATGCTTAATAATCGGATTTCCCTTTGCGGTAAAATGATACCGGTCATCCGCAGCCACAGGAGCTAGCAATTCACCAGGTACACCGCCCCATTTATTGTTCAGAAGACGAGACTCTTCCTTGCTGATTGAAATCACACTTCCATGTCGCGGATTAAAATTCTTATGAAAAGGTTCAGGTTTTGAAGAGAAATTAAAGAGATCATCTGTGCGCTGAAATTCGTATCTTCCATTCGCATACAAATCGTACATCAAGATATAATCGTTTGTTCCATTCAACTTAAAAAGGCTAGATCCTTCGACAACAACAGACGTGTCTGCGTAGGCATCGAGATACCGGAAGTCTTCTCTCCATGGTCCTTTTAAGGATTTACTTGTCGCCTGCTGAATTCCATTTTTTACTTCTTTTCCGGCAGCATCTTTTGTATTACCCTTAAAGAAAAAATGATATAGCCCATCTTTATAGACAATGTCGCCATCAATACCGCCAAATTTTGGACTGAACAATAAAGTAGGTTCCTTTTCAAAGCCACTAAAATCTTTATTCGCATAGGCCGCGTAAAAATCAAGTTTATCATTCTCATGCGATTTCACCGTAAAATACACCAGGTATTTTTTTTCAGCCGGATCGTAGATCGTCTGTGGTGCCCATACCCATTTTACGTTCTTAAATTTTTTAGGGTATAACTTTGCCAGGTCAACAGTATTGTGTTTCCAGTCCGTCAGATTATCAGATCGCATCAAAATAATACCCGGATTACTTCCCCACCCATTCTTTACCGTAAACATATCAGTTGCGACCATATAAAATGACTTTTTGTCCTCTCCCCTAAGGATGTGCGGATCACGAATCCCTCCCGTTTGGGATATATCCGCCGATGACAAAATAGGTTTATTGTTATTTAATGCAACCCAGTTTTGCGCATCCTGACTGACTGCAAATCGCAATTGCTCTTGTGTATTTTTATCCCCCGAACCTTCAAAATATGCAAAAAGATAACCCGCCGCATTATCTGCATTGTATATTTTTTGCGCTATGACATTGGTAAAACTCATTAATGCAATACTCAATACCCCTATTTGTTTTAGTTTCATGTTTGATCAATTTTTAGGTTTTTCTAAATGCTTATTTGCCGAGTAAACCTTCTTTATTACACCTTAACAATGGATTATTTAATGCACAAATTCCAAATTATCTTGATCGAAGGGATATTCAACACAAATTTAAATTTGCTCAAAAACACTTTTCCACGAAGCTGTAGAAGAATACGATACGAGGTTTACTTTTATTAATGTCAAATATACATTTATTATTTAAATAGGCGATATTTTTATGGTAAGTACCGTTTAAAACGGGACATTTTCCAGGGGTAAAAGTCTTGAATCCAAGATTGCTGCAGTACGATGCCCTATAATCTTCATATACGCTGGATTTTGTTCAAATGAAAAAAAATCGGACACACTTCGCTGTTTGATCAGCAGACAAATATCCCACTGCTCCTGATCGGGGCCTATCAGAAACTGGTCACCATGCCCAACAAAAAGTAGCTCACCGCCGCTTTCTTCCACAAAAGGTTTGGCTAGCTTTATATAATTCATGAAAGCATCGTATCCCGAAATTTCTTTGATTGGCGCAATCTCCGGAAAATTAGTATAGTCCGCGATTTTCCTCAACTGAATTAAATTGAGATTGACAATGGGGCCTTGGATATTTTTCAATGCCAGATTCCTTCCGGCTTCATAACTCGGATACAAATACGTCTTTCTTGCCATATCAATAGATACTTGTTGTTTCACTCACTTTACTCTTCAACTCAGTTGCAGCATGATGTACGACTCTTTTATAATCAATGATTTTGTCGTTTTCAAATGGAATAATAACTGCATTTTCAAACAGGAAATTTCCCTCGCCCAATTGGTTCCAATCCGCCTGTAAGTTTTGATTGTCAAATTGCCCCATGTTTAACATAAATCTAATTCTGTTGGAAAGAGCCGTTAAATTCAGGCTATCTGCGATATATGTTTTATTTTCGGCCCTATTGTAAATTGTTAACACTCCCATCAATGGTTTACTGTCCAAGAATTCGGCTTTCAATTGCTTTTTATCTATTTTGTTCATGTGTTTTTAAATTAAAATTATAAATCTCCACCCAATGACTTCAATTGCGCAGCAAAAATAAGGAGATCTGTTACGGCCATTCCGTCCAATAGCTTATTGGCGATGTGCTCAGCTGTAACAGTCGCCTCCTTTAAAATTCGATCACCAGCCGCCGTAAGCTTCACATAACTGACCCGGGCATCTCTATCATTGTGCTCTTTTACAACAAGCCCCATCTTTTCCATGGGGGAAATAATCCGTGTAATTCCTGAGGCTGTTAAACCGGTACTTTCAGCCAGATCAATTCGCCGTAGCCGGTTACCGGGAACCTGCCTTAAAATATGTAGGATCATAAAGTCTGTCAGACTTAGTCCATGCAAGCTCAACCCATCAAACTTTTTGGTGATGACAGATTGAACTTTTACAATGTTCAGAATCGTATTAATCGCGTTCATAGTATTATTGTTCTTGTTATTTGCATAATACTTGACAACTCAAGTATTATGCAAATATAATAGTTTTATTTAAATGGCCGAATAGAATAAAAGATTCTTCCAACAGCGCGGTTACACGACAGCGCAATAAATCTATTTACCTTACGAGAGAAGTTGGTTGGTATAAAACTACACTTAGGTGTAGCCTTGATTGACATAATCTATAATATTTTTGGACAAATTCTAATCGATAGGAGGCTAAAGCCAAAGATTTTCAGAATATGGAAAGGAAAGAATCCTCAAATATTAACAAACTTATTACCTATAACATAGTATAAACATGACAAAATGCAAAAACTGTGGGACAGATATAACGCTGAATTTCTGTCCGAAATGCGGACAGCCAGCGGTCCTTAAAAGAATTGATGCGCATTATATCGTCCACGAGATTGAACATGTCCTTCATTTCGAGCGCGGCATCTTGTACACGATTCGTGAACTCATTACCACACCCGGAAAAAATGTAAAAAAATATATTGCCGAGAACAGGAGTCGCCTAGTAAAACCCATTATTTTTATCATCATCACCTCGCTGATATACTCTGTAGTAAGCCATTTTTTTCATGTAAACGACAAATATGTGAGCTATTACGAATCCCAACATTCTACTACGGGTTCGATATACCTCTGGATCCAGGATCACTATGGTTACGCCAATATCATGATAGGATTGTTTATCGCTTTTTGGGCGAAACTATTTTTTAATAAATACGGTTTTAATTTTTTTGAAATTGTTATCCTGCTGTGTTTTATTTTGGGAATCACGATGTTGATCTATACTATTTTTGCATTAGTTGAAGGTGTAACACATACAGGTGTTATGGTACAGGCTAGCATCGTCGCTATGGTATATAGCGTTTGGGCTATTGGACAATTTTTCGACCCCTACAAAATACCCAGTTATTTAAAAGCGCTCGCTGTTTATATTTTAGGTTATCTGTCATTTACTGTTGTCGTGGTTATTATTGGTCTATCGATAGACTTAATTTTAATGAAAAGATAGGTTATCCTCCTTTTTCCGTCCTTGTGAAACCTTTTAAAATAACATGATGGGTAAGTTTGCGCTGTAAACTTACCCATCCTATTACTCGTTGCCTGTTACAGATTATTTCTCAGATATCCCTGAAAATTATCTTGAAACTGAAGGCCGGACCCCAGTCTATATTTACTTAATTTATTGTTGAGGGTAAGTCCCCATAAAACGAATTCAGTCAGAAAATGGAGATCTTCGGGTTTCGTTTCCGGTTGGTATTGCTGAATTAAAGCATGGATAGGCTTCACTTGATCCAAAACCTGCCCGTACGCCAAATCGTTGAGTTCATCAGATAATTCGATTCCTTCTGATTCCGAAAACCAACGAACAATATCATCGTAGGGATAACGCTCGTTTTCTCTTTCCAGTTTCTCAATTTTTGGGAATAAAATCGGGAAAAGGCTTTTAATCGCGTTTTCTATCAGCTGCACTGCAACGACACCCGCTCCTTCTTGCTCGCCTTCATAAACGAGCTCAACTTTGCCGGTTATCGCAGGCACAATACCCATAAAATCACTCAGCCGTACTGCAGTTGCTTGTTCCCCACTTCGGAGCATGCGTAATTCAGCGGTACTTAATAAGTTTTGAAATGCTGTAATGCTCATACGCGCACTCACGCCGCTCTTTTCATCAACATATTCACTATTTCGTGCTTCAAAGCTTATCTGCTCAATCAATTCCCTAGCCAGCTCCGGGACATATATCTGCTCCTTCTGGGCCGCTTCCAAGTTCGCCTCCTGCGCAGTAATTGCCTTTGCTATCTCAACCGATGCGGGGTAATGTGTAAGTATCTGCGATCCAATGCGATCTTTCAGCGGCGTCACAATACTTCCTCTATTGGTATAATCCTCCGGATTCGCTGTGAATATAAATTGTACATCTAACGGCAAGCGTAACTTAAAACCGCGGATCTGAATATCTCCCTCCTGTAATATATTGAAGAGGGCTACCTGGATTCTAGCTTGAAGATCAGGTAGCTCATTAATGACAAATATAGAACGGTTTGCCCGAGGAATCATACCAAAATGAATCACCCGATCGTCTGCATAGCTCAGTTTTAAATTTGCGGCTTTGATGGGATCTACATCACCGATCAAATCAGCTACTGTCACATCAGGCGTAGCCAGTTTCTCCACAAAACGATCACCTCTACCAAGCCAGCTTATCGGTGTATCGTCGCCTTTCTCCTTCAGCAACTCTATCGCATAACGCGATATGGGGTCAAACGGATCATCATTAATCTCTGAACCTTGAACCACAGGCACATATTCATCCAATAAGTTGACCATGAGCCTAGCGAGACGTGTTTTCGCCTGACCGCGAAGGCCCAAGAAATTAATGTTGTGTTTGGAAAGTATTGCTCTTTCAAGTTCTGGAATTACGGTATCTTCATAACCATGTACCCCATTGAACACGGTTTCACCCGTCTTTATTTTTGTAATCAGATTCTGACGCAATTCTTCTTTTATTGTTTTAGGTTTATAACCCGAAGTTTTAATGCACCAAATGTTGTAATCTTCGTGTAATCCATATATTCTTATCGTATTCTTTTTTTTCTATTTTCTTCGTAATCCTCAAAGATCATTTCACCTAGATCCCCAAGTCCCGTGTAATAAGCCTTCCCTTGATTTGAAGCTGTAAACTCGTCGACAAATTGCTGTAGATAAGAATCCGAAGCAATCATAAAGGTTGTAATTGGTATTCCCAACTTTCGAGCCTGCGCAGCCATACTATAGCATTTGCTGGTGATAAAAGGATCCAAACCCATAGGATTCTTATAGTAAGTGCCGTCCGGCATATTTAAACAGCTCGGTTTCCCGTCGGTTATCATAAAAATTTGCTTATTCGCATGCCGTTTTCGCCTGAGCAAGTCCATCGCTAGCTTTAAGCCCGCGACGGTATTGGTATGAAATGGTCCAACTTGCAAATAAGGAAGGTCTTTTATCGCGATAGGCCATGCATCGTTTCCGAAAACAATGACGTCAAGTGAGTCTTTCGGGTAACGGGTCAAAATAAGTTCTGATAAAGCCATCGCCACTTTTTTTGCAGGTGTGATCCGATCCTCGCCGTATAAAATCATACTGTGGCTGATATCGATCATCAACACTGTACTCATCTGCGACTTAAACTGTGTATCTTCTACGACGAGATCATTTTCGGATAAGGCAAACTCACCTATCCCATGATTGATCTGTGCGTTTTTCAAGCTCTCTGTCAAAACTATTTTCTCCAGGCTATCTCCGTACTGATAGTTTCTGAAATCGCCCATATTTTCGTCACTCCGCCCTGGTGATTGGTCTTATGATTGCCTGATTTTCCTTTCCTCATTTTCCCAAATATCTGGTCCAAGGCATGCTGACGCAAGGCTTTCTCCAACTTTGAGGTAATATCTACGCCACCTTCACCACCAAACTCCACTTTTTCCCTGATATAACCTTTATCCTTCAGATCCGCAACGAAATCGTCTATCGTATAGGCTGGAGTCGTCAGTTTGAACTCTTTATCCAATTGCCTAAGCCAGTCAATGGCTTCATCAAAATCACCAGAGGTATGGGTAATCAGTTCTTTGAAAATGTCAAATAATTTATCAAAAGGCGTTTGAAACGGCCCTTCATATTGTTTGAAAAGAAAACCTTTCCTTCGTTTCGTGCTTTTCATGCATTCCTCTTATTAGTATGAAGAAGCTATCCAACTCTTGTATCGGATGCTTCATAGTATGAATTTACGAAATAATAATTTTTGTGAGCACCGTATGTCCATTTAACTTCAAAAACTGGCTATAGTATGACGCATAAAAAATAATGTACACTATAATTAATAGCAGTCTTGTTTACTTAGCCCGATTTTTTGGGTGATAGCATAAAGCGCTATTGGGAAAGCGTAAAAAGCCACAGAGAATTGGTATTCTCTGCGGCTTCTTGATTTGGTTATTCCACAAATAGGATAGAATTACCTGAATAAGTACCAGCTTAATAGAGCAGTTCCAAAGTCGGTTTATTGGCGGCAGCTTCCCTACTACTAAAAGACATATCATTTGTAGAAGAGGTCGCAGCTGTATTTAAAAATAGAAAGGATGCTTTACGATCAGTGCCGGTCAGCAATCTGTTAATGGCCGAAGTGACGTCGATGGTCTGTAAACCTATCCCAGAAATAGGAATTTTACCGACAAGTACAGTATCCATTGGTGCATTGTTCCAATTAATGCTATTTTCCAACCAAGATGTCGTGGAGGTTGTATAAATATTAATAGTACGTTGTGGTGCTGTATTCACTCCTGCAACATACATTTTTAATTTTGCCGAACTCACTTTAGGTTTAGTAATCATCGAAATATCAAATTTAGTATATGCTTTACGTGCGTAAGATGTAGCGTCGGATTTGATGACAAGGTCAGTTGTAGTTCCATAATTTGTACTTGCATAGGTACCGTTGCGGACATAGGCATCGGCAAGAGAGCTTCCGGCATTGGCTACAACAGCATGCTGAAACGCTCCAACGTCTGGATTACCCAATGGCAGCGCGTTTCCAGCGAAGTCCTCGCCCCCATTGTTACTTATAAATACACCAGCATTAAGGGCGGCCGAACTGGAACCGACATCATAACCTTTTGCAGCTTCAAGGCCGTTTCCACCGATTGGATTGACAAATACCGGATCTTCATAGAAATTGTTGTTCCGCACGGTAGTTCCCCAGTTCAATGACGTAAATGTACTCGACGGGAATAAACAATTATTGTTAAAATTCAGTCCGTTATCGGCTTGGGTAGACAAACTACTAATGGTCGAGGTCGTGTAAAAAATATTATTTGAAAATGTTGCATAAGGCTTTCCTGAACTTACGCCATTCATGACGTTAAACAGGCTGGCGGTTGGATTTTTGATGTAAAATACATTATTATAAATCTCACGGGAATCGTATGTCGTTTTTTCGATCAAAAAGAGCTTTTTTAACCGTGTTGTACCGATATCGTTAACAGAAACGTTATAGCGAACTTTAATATTCTTAGACTGGTTCATAAAAAGCATAAATCCACCGTTGTTATCATGCGAATAATTGTATTCGAAAATATCTCCATCGGTTACTGAATTGGTATCATAGCCATCGGCATCGAACGCGACTCCATCGTTAGCGCCCCCGCCTGTCATACCGTAAACTTCATTATAAGCCACCAGCGTATTCAAGCTACCAATTGTCCAAATACCCGCATAATTTTCAGAGCCTGTGTTCATACATGCCTTATAGACCGTATTGCGTGTGATTTTACTTCCTCCCGTCACGCCGGACATAACGATTCCGTCGCCGTAGATATATTCAATCAAATTGTTATCGATAATAATATCTTTTGATCTTGCTGCCATAGCCCTATCGCCAGTGGTCCTTATCCCTTCAACGGAACAATTGGCTACGTGGCAACTTTGTACCAAAGCACCGTATATTTTACCGTCTAAGATAATCCCGCCAGAGCTTTTGTTATAATTGGTCTGTCCATCGATCGCACCATTGACGTCGTGAACATAACAATTTCTAACGAAGACATTGCTAATTGCTGTTCCTGCAGAACTGCCTCCAACCACGCGGATCCCCGTAGCAGCATAACTTGTTCCGCTTGGGATTGTATTTGTCAGTTCGAGGTTATTTACCTCAAAATAAGACACCCTATTGAGGTATAGTGCATTTGATCCGTTTCTCTTTCCACCACCGTTGATAATCGGACGAACATCGCCGCCATATTTATCTATAATAATAGGAGCCTCAGCCGTTCCCGAATTTTTCATATGCAACGTGTCATTCCATACGCCACCACTCTTGAACAAAATACGATCACCAGGGCCAAAAACCGAGGCATTAATTTTGGCCAGCGTTCTCCATGCTGCAGTTGTGCTCGTTCCTGTGCTATCATCGTTTCCGCTGGGATCTATATAGTAAGTATTACCTATACTTGCTAGATTTACCTTCGCTTTGTTTTTAGTGATGTCGGAGAATCTAGTTGAACAGACTTTTGGCAGCTCAATAGCCCAATGATTCCAATAGAAATCACCATCATAAATTTTCTCATAATGCTGTTTTTAGTTTATAAATGTTATAATTCTTGCAGACGTATTCCTTATTCCAACGAATACGAATTGTATAATTTGATTAATAACATTAAATTATAAATAACTTGCCAACCACAGGGGGTAAAATCTGAAATAAAGAGGGGTAAAATTTTAAATTAGAACCTGAAATAGACATTCAACATATTCTTTAAAAAAGAATATGCCACATAGCAAAAAACTAAGCAGCATATTCAATAAATATAGAAAACTGGATTGGTTTTTAATATTTATTTCCAGTTTGGATTTTGCACCAAATTTGGATTCTTATCTATCTCCGTTTGTGGAATTGGGAACCAATAATTCTTTGCTGTAAATATGCGCTTTTGATAAACTGAGCGTTTGAAAAATGCTTTGGGGTTAGATTCATTGTCATCCTTTTCTGTACCAGAAAAATTCATACCATAGAAATTTCCATTTAACACAGCTTCACCAATTTTCCAGCGTCGCACATCTCGGTAACGGATACCTTCATTATTTAGTTCTACCCGTCGCTCATCTCGGATTGCTTTACGCATTGCCTCCTGCGAAGATGGTACTGGTAAAGCATCTTTTCCTACACCATATTGTGGTACACCTGCGCGCACCCTTATCAAATTGACATACTTTAATATATCAGGATGATTAGCGTCGGACTCATTTAATGCTTCGGCATAGTTCAGATACACTTCGCCCAGTCGATAAAGTATTCCTGGTCTATAGGGATTTGTTCCATTGCGGGGGTCGTGATCTGGATGGACTTTCTTACGTACAAGGTATCCATTTTGTGGGGCGTCATGCGTAGGTCCCCCATCCCAGTTACCACTATAGAATTCGGTTGTCCGATTTTCTCTTCTATACCAAGCACCATTATACAGAACCGAAATATAAAATCGTGGTTCACGATGGGTATACATATTATAAGTGCCTTCCAAAGTCACCTTTCCGTTTCCCTGAGACTCAGCCCAGCGTGTATTTCGCACTTCTGCGGCCTTTGAGAACCCTTTTTCCTGATATCCCGATAATGGGTCATCAATCTTCCGACCATTCTCCATGAAAAAGGCATCCACTAAGGATTGTGTAATTCCCAGTCCCCCGTTTCCCCCAGTACCTCTTGGTTGTGCGTGCCTATCATATTCCCAGATATTGCAATCAGGACGAGCAAAAAGAATCTCCTCGTTCCCATCTTGAGGTCGTCTAAACAACATATTTTGATAAGATAGAAACGGATCTATAGACCCATCTGCATTATACTCAATATATAATTTATGACCGGCTGATTCTGCTTTTTCCACTAGTAATTTTGAGGCCGCTGCTGCAGTTTTCCATTTATCTACACTATAATTTCCATTGAATATCGTTTCTCCCTTATTATTAACGAAACCGGTGTATGCCGTGTTACCATTGACTAACGGGCTTGCAGCAAATAATAGAAGACGAGCTCTGACGGCCAAGCACATAATAGAGGTCGCGCGACCATATTTCTGGGCAGCACTATATTTAGCGGGTAAAATAGCAGACAAATCCAAGAGCTCCTTTTCAGCCCATTGCACCACCTGATCAAATGGGGTCTGTCCAATCATCAATTCTTCGGCCGATGCATTCGGATCGGTCAATCCAAGATGAAACGGTATAGCACCATAGGTTTCGAGCAGAAGGGTATAATAATAAGCGATCATAAAGCGAGCTTCAGCTTTCATGAGGTTTACTTCCTCCTCGGTCACCAACTGTGCTGGATTTGGTTTTACATTGTCCAGAAAAATATAAGCTGAACGAATACGTTTGGGAATTTCCACCCAATAATTAGGATCCCATGAAGTACTGGGATTCCAATTACCGGTCTGCATCCCTATAACAGACCAACCAAATTGCTCCCAGCCCGTAGATGGTGCCATATCATCCGAAAGTGGGTCCCAGCCAAGTGTACGGGTATTTCCCCAATATGGATCTGGTACATTGCTGTATATTCCTGCCAGCCAGTCTTCTGTTCTGGTTTTGTCTTTAAAAATCATATCTAAAGTAAGCTGATCATCAGGGCTTTTGTCCAAATATTTCGAACAAGAGGTCGCTGTAAAACCCAGCGCAACAAGCAGTAATATCCGGGTAATATTATATTTTATAGTCTTCATTGTATAGGTTATTTCTATTTAAAATTCAATTCCAATCCCATGGAAACAGATTTCATGATCGGATAGCGCATACCATTATTAACCCCAAGCTCTGGATCCCAAAGCTTAAAATCACTCACTGTCAATAGATTATTACCACGCAGAAATATTCTAAAATTACGGATAGCGAGATGATCAAGAATTTTTGATGGTAGGCTATAGCCCACTTCAATATTACGTAGTCTTATAAAACTCATGTCTCTAAGCCACCAAGTGGAGGCTAAATTATTATTCGCACTTTGATAGTCAGAAAGCCGCGGATAAAAAACATCCTGTCTAGGATTATCCAAGGTCCATCTATCGGAAACATTGTCGAAAATATTGCCCATTGCTCCATTGGCACTTCCGGGAATAAAATTTGAACCACCAATGATCCTGTAGGTACGGGAGACTCCCTGAAAAAAGAAACCGAAATCAACAGCTTTGTACCTTAGGTTGGATCCGAAGCCAAATACAATCTGTGGATCCTCCGTTCCACCGATAGCAGTTCTATCGAGGGCATCTACCACGCCATCACCATTCAAATCCCGATATCTGATATCACCTGGACGCACTGGTCCAAAAGTATGTTTTGGTATATCTGATCGAAGAGTACCATTAGCAATATCTGAAAAATCTGCATCCGTAAATAGGCCTTCGTCAATAAAGCCAAACAATTGGCCGATCGGCTTTCCGGTAGAAGACCTTGAGGTACCGATCACTGCGCTAGGTTCGTCCTGTTCTAAAATCTTGTTTAAGGCATAAGTAAATGTGCTGCGAACAGAAAGGAATAGATTTGGATTTAATTGCCTGTTCAATTCAAGCGACATATCAATACCTTTATTGTTTACGCGTCCGAAATTTGCCCAGGGTGCATTGGTAAAACCACTCGAACCGGGTATAGAACGACGTTGCATAAATATATTTTTCCGGTCCTCATGAAATAAGTCAAGCTGAAATTCCAGTGCTTTCCATAAGCCTAGTTCGAAACCGATATTGGATTTAGCAACTGTTTCCCAAGTAAGTCCACTGTTACCTTGATCACCTTCCATGCGACCACTGCGTTTAAAATCGTTATTTAGTCCCCACGAATATCCACCGGTCTCATTAATGGTTGTGATATAGGCAAACCGACGACCATCTAACTTATCATTCCCCACCAATCCATAAGATCCGCGCAGTTTGATTTTGGAAAATGTATTTTTAAGATGTTCCATAAAAGGTTCTTCGGAAATATACCAGCCTAAAGCAAAGGAAGGAAAGAACCCATAACGTTTTCCTGGAGCAAAGTTTTCGGATCCATTATAACCAAAATTAAATTCCCCAATATATCTGTTGCTATAATTGTACGAAAATCTACCTGCGATTCCTTGATTCCGATAAGGCAAAAGATCTCCATTATCGTAATTTCGCTGATTGTATAAAAACATTCCCTCTACGTTATGGCCACCAAAAGATTGAACATAGTTAATAGCTCCCTCAAGATACATGCTCTTATCACCCCAGTCTGAATTTTTTTCATAGCCTAAAAATTCCTGTCCATAACTATCAATGACTAACTTTAATTTTCCATTTTCGTCCCTTCCGATAGCTGGATTATAGTAATCGGGGCTTTTACTCCTAACGACCGACGTGTTAGAATATCTATCAAAGGAAAAAAGCCCCCGAGCCTTTAATCCCTTCAACCAAAACGATAAGTCCTGTTCTACGGCAAATAAAGATTCGATTTTACTCGCGCTAATACGTTCGTACCCGCGTTGAGTTGCCAATGCCCAGGGGTTTGTCCGCTGGGGTGTCCGAGGTATTTCGCCAGAGGAATAGATGGTAGGATGTACATATGGAGGGATCGTGAAAGCCTCCTGAAATAGCTCATCAACACTTTGGGGAGCTCTTGTTCTATCCTGGAGATATCCGCCAATATTCAACCGGAAGAGAGTGGTTGGACTCACATTGATATCTACATTGGAGCGCACATTATAACGGTTTAACCGTGAAGATGAATTCCATGCCTGTTTTTCATCGCGTTCAATCAATCCACCTTCCCGATAATATGAAGTTACTAAGGAATAACGCAAAATATCAGATCCCCCATTGACACTAACATTCGCCCGTGAATTTCCAGCTTGGTCCCGAAGTACTGCGTCCAACCAATTGACATCCGGATAGAGGTCTGGATCCGTATGATTACGGATATTTTCAATCCGCTCTTTCGAATATAAACCTTGCTCCCCACGTTCCTCCCGAATGCTATTCATTACCTCCAAATAATCAGCCGCACCAACAAATTTAGGTAGCTGTACTGGCGATGTGATTCCCTGCTCAAAACGAGCAGAAACATTGGGTTTACCTACTTTTCCTCTCTTTGTATTGATCAAAATCACTCCATTTGCCCCCCTTACACCATACACTGCACTTGCTGCCGCGTCCTTCAATATCGAAAACGATTCGATTTCTTCGGGGTCCATATTGTCCAAAGACCGCTCCACACCGTCCACAAGAATCAATGGACTTCTGCTTCCACCGAAAGTACTGATACCTCGTATCCAAAAGTTTGAATTATCGTACCCCGGTTCTCCAGATCGCTGTACAGCAATGATACCAGCAAGTTGTCCTGCAAGATTGTTACTCATAGAACGAGATGTTCCTATTTGCAAGCGTTTGGGTTCTATCGTCGTGATCGCCCCTACCACAGAGGCACGTCTTTGGGTACCAAAACCTACGACAACGACCTCGTCCAGTGCGCTAATACTATCCGCTAATATCACCGTATATTCTCCGTTTGATTTGAGGGGTACACGCTGACTCACATAGCCGACAAGACTAACCATGAAATAACTGTCCTGTGGATCAAGCTTGAGTGTAAACTGCCCTTGGTCATTTGTTGATGTTCTATTTTTGCCGAGGCCTGTGGCGACAGTAGCATTTGCCAAGGCCGTCTGTCGCTTATTAAACACCCGGCCCGCAATGACGCGGCCTTCTTGTTTTGAAGCTTGTTGAAGACCACGTTTCACAATAATAGTATTGTCATTTAACGTGTAAGAGATCTTTAAACTTGAAAAGATCTTATCTAGAACAGTCAATATCGGCTGCTCTCTAAATGTCATGGATATACGCTTCGAATCGTCGATGTCATTTGGGGAATAAATAAACTTTAAACCGGTTTTGCTATTTAACTCTTTAAAAACCTGCTTTACCGGAATATTATTAAAGTCGATTGTTATGTTTTTCTGTACATCAAAGATTGGCTTGGCCGAGCTAAATAACCAGACAAGGCTGCCAAAAAAAAGGTACAAAAAATTGCGTGCAAACTTATTTTGTTTGCGGGATGTCATAAGTAATTTATACATTTGAAAATTGATTAATAATTGATCACATGTGTCCTAAATAAATTTTAGGAGTCGTTTTCTGTGTTACAACCATTGATTTTTTGCTCATTTGAATTTTGACCCCTACTTTTCATTCCGTGAAGATGTTCAGCTGTCCATTTTTTCCTTTGACCGGAGGCCTGACAAATGGATCATCTATCCATTTCCAGATGTTTATTTTCACGAAGATATTCATTCTGATAAATGCCACAAGATTGGAAAGATTCCAATCATATTTGGCCTTCTTTTGGAGGTACTTTAACAGTAATATGCCGATCAGTGAAGTCCAGATCTGTATCATCACTGCATTTTCAGAAGTCCCTATGAATGTCGATACTTTTAAGCGCTGCTTTAGATGCTTGAAGAAGACTTCGATATGCCAGCGTTGTTTATAGATGTTTGCCACCAAAGAAGCCTTCCATTTAGTATTATTGGTCAAAAAGTGGTACTCATTACCAGTGGTGCTGTCCCAAAAGTGGACCAGGCGTAACGGTTTGGAATTGTATTTATTGCAGGCAGCACCGGAAAGCTCAATGATCTCATCTTTAATGATTCCCTTTTCCAAGAGTGCTTCACTCTGATATGATTTGATAACCTTGTAATTCATGTTGGTTTTACTCCTGGTAACGAAATAACAGCCCCTGCTGTCCAAATCCCCAAGCCAGCTGTAATCCACGTAGCCACGGTCCACTACCACCACGCTTCCCTTAGAAAAACTGTAACTACCGGCCCGCTGGCTCTCATGTACTTTTCCATCGGTAATCTGCATAAAAACAGGCAGGCAGCCATCATAATCCAGAACGGTGTGCAGTTTTACCGCACCTTTGGTGCTCCTGAATTTAGCCCAGTCAAATACAGATAGACATAAGGGGATGATGCTGGCATCCATCAGATATACTTTACGCTTTAGCTGACCAAGATCTTTGCGAAAATGGGTGTCCTTTTGCCAAAGCCTATCCAAAACAGAATAGTAAAGATCTTTGAAAAGTTCATGGGTACGGTGTGTGTTGATATAGGATATATTAGACTTACTTGGAGCTCTTACTACACCTAAGTGGTTCAGATTACCAGTGGTACTGCGTAAACCGTTACTAATATCACGAACCGAATCTGCCGAGGAAAAATGACAGAAAAGCATACTGACTAGATGCGTCCAGCTGTTGATCCCTTTCTGATGTTTGTCACTTTTGTGCTTTGAAACCAAATCTTTGAATAATTCGCGGTCGATAAGAGATAAAATCTGACTAAAAACGTTTAAATTTATCATGGCGGTGTGTTATAATTTTGCGATTTAAATATAGCAACTTTGCTATATCTAAACACCGCCACTTTTTAAACGTTTAGGACGCAAGTGATAATTGATCATTACCAAAAGCCGTAAAGGCGCGATTAGGAATGTAGCAGCATTCCTAATTTTTTATGGGTTTGCTTCTGTTACATATATTGTTCCTTTCCTTTCTATATAGTTTATATTATTAGTCATCTTAATGATCGCCAAGACCTCGCGGATATTTTCATACCTGCTAATCATTCCTGTAATGGGAAGTCCTGCAATTTTCGGATCTATAACGATTCGAATTCCGTACCATTGCTCAAATTCGGGGACAACTTCAGCGAACTTCTCATTATCAAAATAAAACAGTCCTTTGCGCCAGGCATTTGCTTTTTCGACATTTTCGGATTGAATAAGTAAGATTTTAGGTTTATCTTTTTCCAAGAAAGCCTGTTTGCCCCGGCTTAATAAACACCTGTGTTCCATAGCGATTATGCGTAAGACGAATACTCCCTTCTGTAAGCAATACATTTTCTTCGGAATTACCAGATGTATTTACATTGAATTTTGTTCCCAATACCTCAATGGTCTGCAAGGCGGAGTGAACTGAAAACGGAATCTTTTTACCCCCAGTATATTGTTTATGAACATCAAAATAAACCTCCCCAGTAATATGGACAGAACGATTATTCTTATTAAAATCGGGATCAAGTTCAATTGTTGCCAAGTAATTAAGCCACACCTGTGTGCTATCGTTCAGTAAAACCGAAAATACGTTTCTCGAAGGATTTTCTATACGCAGTTTCCCAAAATCTGTCCCTTTGGAAACTGTGCTTAGTGCGAGTACTTTTCATCATTGATAGTTGTGTAATGAGCTCCTTGTGGTAAGGTATCTAATAGATCAAACCGTTTTTCCTTCCCGATTATTAACGACGGATTATGATTAGCGACATGAAGAACTCTGTCGCTTATTTTTGAATTATCGATGAGCTTATAGGATATAAATATTCCAAAAAGAATCAGGATGCTTGCTGCAGCATAGCCTATTTTGAGTATATGAAAACTTAAAGTACGCTTTTTAATACGATGATGAACCTTGTCTTTAATCTCCTCTCCCACGCGGTCCATATCATTTTGTCCCTCTCCCTCTCTGTCCATTGCATCGTACAAGTATTCAACAAATTGTCGTTCTTGAGGATTGGTATCTCCCGAAATATACCGATCGAGAAGATCTTTTAATACCGTGCGAACATGACGTTTCCTTTCAGACATATAAGATGGTTTATATTGGTTCCTTTCTTATATGTCGTTGTGACTAATGATAATTCCCAAAAAAAAATTAAAAAAATATAAAAAGAATTTTTTGGATTAGAAGTTTAAGTGTATTTGTTGTATTAAGCAATTGATTTTGAACAGTTTTTGTCGACAAACCTAATAATTTCGCAATTTCCTTAACAGTTTTATCCTCATTGTAGCGAAGCAAGAATATTTCTCTACGTTTTTGTGGCATACGTGCAATCCAGTTATGCAGCATTGATTCCAATTCAGTTTGAATATAGTTGTCATCGGCAGTAGATCCATCGCTTAGCTCTTCAACCATTGTTTCTAATTCTTCAAAATACCTCTTTTCCTTTCGAAACCTGTCAATCACTTTGAAACGGACGGCTTGGCAAAGGTAATGATCAACATCTTGTATTGTTTTGCGATGCCGTTTCTCCCATAAATCAATGTAAAGATCCTGAATAACTTCTTTTGCTGTACTTTCATCTTGCAGGCGTCTGAGCGCAATTTCATACAATTTTTTCCAAGTTCGATGATACAGTTCGTCAAATGCATCTTCATTCGACTCCTTCACCAAAAGAAAAAGATCCTCAAGACTACTATTGCACATAACTGAAGATTTATATTGTTGAGAAATTAAATGTCGGTTTAAAATTGATCGATGCAATATATAAAATCTAAACGGAACTTCCTATACGTGCCATAGGACAGGAATAAATTCGAATCGACACAAAATATGTTCACTACGATATTAGGGTAACCAATAGAATTATACCAGCGGGAGATAATTCTGAATAATTTCTTTTAAGCAATCCGTAGCCATAACCTGTCGAATCTTTTTCAAGAATTGCTTCATCTAAATCAAGAAAATTGAATATTTTAGCTAACAATGACAAGCCCTTAAGAACAATACGATATTATGGAAATAGATCAGTATATCAATACACTTTCGGAAACGGAGCAAGAGGTCATCCGTCAATTCCGGAAAGCGATAACAGAAAATGACAATACCGTCTCTGAGAGCTTCGGAAAATTCATGTCAAACCCTAATGCAATTAGCTTTAATGAACAGGGCGTATTTAAATACGGGCTAACAGTCGCAAAGAATTACATTTCATTCCATTCCTTGGTTATCTATACTAACCCCGAATTAATGGAAGAACTAAAATTAAAATTACCCAAGGCTAAATTTCAAAAAGGCTGTATTAATTTCAAAACATTGGATGAATTTCCCGCATCCGTATTGGCAGAACATATTCAGGCTTCATCCAAAATAGATTTTAGCCCCATGATAAATCGTTATTTGAAAAAGAAATAAGTACCTGGTCAATTCCCAGCATTCTATTTATTCACTTTTACGCGCAACAATAGCATAGACCATCGGAATTTTATTTCCCAAATGGGCTATTCTGAATTTTTTAGGATCTAGTTCTGTCATGTTTTTAAAAATGGGATAAGGTGAATAGTCAAATTCGTTCAGGTCTTGAATGTTTAGCCCATGATGAAGTAAAGCTCCAACGACCTCGCTCATACTATGATTCCAGGTAACATAGGACTGCGAAATAGCTGCATCTTTATCGGCATAGGTTCCCTGCTCGGTTTCAACAATTGGAGCAACATTAAAATAATTATAGCCAATTTTGTCAAAATTATCATCGAACATCCAAACAACTGGATGAAACTCGACAAAAACAAACTTCCCTTTCGGTTTCAAGAAACGTGAAATTATTTTCCCCCATTTATCTAAATCCGGTAACCAAGTAATCGTTCCATAGCTGGTAAAGACCAGATCAAATTGTCCGTCAAGATGATTCTCAAGCTCATACAAATCACAACAGATAAACTGTACATCTGCATTCGTTTCTTTCGCAATTTCTCGGGCACTTTCAATCGCCTTGTCGGATAGATCAACACCAGTAACTTTGGCACCAAGTCTACTCAAAGAAATTGTATCCTGTCCGAAATGACATTGTAGGTGTAATATTTTTTTTCCGCTGATATCACCCAATAAGGCCAATTCGATTGAATTTAGCGAAGTCTCCCCTTTTAAAAATCCTGCTAGATTGTAAAAGTCTGATTTTAGATGTGTATCTGTTCTATTATTCCACGAGTGTTTGTTTATTGCGATGTAATTTTCTTCTAGATTCAAATCGTTCATTTGGTTTTTTATTAAACGGTTAATTACCGACTAAAGTACGCTAAAAATTGAATGCTATCGGATTCATCTTTTCCCCAATTTAAAAATAAGTGTTTTAAGAAATTAAGCTTGGTAAAAATTATCATAAAGGTTCTCTATATTTAAATCGATTATCCAATACATCCAAGTTTAAAAAGATGATGTATGAATAACACCTATTTACATGAAGAATAAATGACGATAAAAATATATAGACCAAAGAGCTTACTTCTAAAAAAATATATTGAATGCTTCTATGTACTTGAGAAAATTCACGAAGAAAAAGCGACGGCATATTTTACGTTTCCGAGCATTTACACCATAGTGACGATAAGTGAGCAGACCAAAACTAAGGTAAGCCCAAATGAGGTCATTACGAAGCATTGTCCGTCCAATTCGATAGAAACAAACCTTGTATGCAATTTTAATGAACCTGTTTTAGTGAGTTATGAGGGAAAAATAAATGAAATTACCACTTACTTCAAACCTCTTGGGATAAATGCTTTTATACCCAATGATTTAAGCTATTATAACAGCGGAACATTTCCCGATTTTAATCCGCACTTGGATTATAAAAACGCGATGACATCTATCCTTTCCATTGATAACCAAGACGAGCGAATCAGGGCCTTAGAAGAGTATTGGATATCAAAATTTTGGCTATTTGAAAATGCATTGCTCGAAAACATAATCACCGAAATGCTAGATACAAGTAACCTCAATCAATCGATGTCAGAATTTTCGCTAAAAACAGGAAGATCGAGAACAACCATAAATAAGCAATTCGATCAACATATCTGTAAAACACCTTCCCAATTCAAAAAAATCATTAGATTTCGAGCTGCGATTCAAAGTCACCTCGAAGATGGCAACAAAATAGGTCTGTCTTATAACCTGGATTATTTCGATCAGTCCCACATGATCAGAGATTTTAAAAAATTAACAGGGTTTACACCAAAAATTTTCTTTTCCAAAATAGCTGATCTTGAACGGGACCAAATAAAATGGATTTTTATTTAGCAGGTTTACAAAAATACAATCACACTATTTTATTAAACAGTAACATTGCTCCATAATTATTTATACCATACGCTATGAAGCTTTTAATGTTACTTATGTTTTGTCCAATTTTTCTTGTGGCACAAGAAAAAACATCAGCCAAACTTGCCACCTATATGCAGGCACAAGCCGATGTAAATAATTTTAGTGGAACAGTTCTTGTCACGAAAAACGGCGCGATTTTATTAAAAACAGCCTACGGTTTAGCAGATTATGAATGGAGGATCAAAAATACGATCGATACGAAGTTTCAGTTGGCATCGGTCACAAAACAATTTACCGCGGCTGCTATTTTACAGCTCGTAGACAGCGGAAGATCATCGCTAAACGATAAACTCAGTAAGTTTTTCCCCGATTATCCAAAAGCCGATAGTATAAGTATCCACATGTTGCTGTCACACACCTCAGGACTTGCTATGGGTTTCAAAGAAATCGCATTAAGTAGTATAAGTAGCGATTCTGCTTATGCCGCCATCAAGAAAATTCCTTTCGAATGCTCACCGGGAACGAAAAGCGCCTATAGTAATATCGGTTATTATTTGTTAGCAAAGATTATTGAAAAGGTCTCAGGTGAGCATTACGCTTCTTTCTTAAAGAAAAACATATTTGATAAAGCTGGCATGAGTAACACCGGAGTCAGTAATAATGATTCCATCGTCACGAAAAAAGCAAAAGTATATTACCCTAATGCAGAAGGTTTTATCCATAATCCCCATATCAACTGGGAGATCAACCTGGGCCACGATGGCATTTATTCAACCGTTGAAGATTTAGCCATTTGGGACAAAGCACTCTATGGAACAACGATTCTATCGGCAGCGATGAAAGAAAAAATGTTTACACCATATAGCGCTGAAAATTGGGGCTATGGATTTATCATCAATCCATTTTACAATCACGGACATTATTTGATTGCACATGATGGCGGATTCTTTGGTACAATGACTTCTTTTAATCGATTTACTGAGGACAAACTCTTTGTCACTGTCCTTTCCAACAACGGCTCCCCCGCCCATATCATCGGGTATGGACTGTCTGCGATTGCGCTGGGTAAAGAAGTAGAGCTTCCCTATAAACATTATCCCACCAAAATAGATACGACGCTGTACGATAACTATGCAGGTGAATATGGGAAAATACATATATTAAAAATTGCAGGCAAACTCTACTATAACGATGCGGATACTGAACTCATTCCCGAGTCTAAAACAAAATTTTTCAGGGCAGACGACAACGACAGAACAATCGAGTTTGTTAGAGACAAAACAGGAATTTACAATTCCCTTATTTTAACAAAAGGTGGCGTTAAGGAAGTTTCCCCAAGGACCAATAAAAATTAATGAACCCATATGCATGCTTTTAGCATCAAATGTGTAATCGACTCTTTGAAACCTTAAAGAAAAAAATTAAATTACGCCCTTATCAGTCCAGTGTTAAATAGTATACAAACTATCCTAAATTATAACATCGTGCAACAGACAGATCAAAATCCGTAGAAAGCTAAAAAGAGTCCTTTATTAAAGTCTTTTTTCGGATGCCTAGTGTTTATGGCAGCCTATCTCATCAGTTTTTTTATTTTTGATGCAGGCAACAATGTGAAGCTGAATTATATTATTTTTTCGCCGCTTGCATTTATACTGAGCTGGGTATTTTGCTATTTCTATCTGCTGTTAAAAGATACCAGTACTTTGAAATATTATCTACTGGGATGTATGCTGATAGCCGGTACAATTATATATACAAATGGTATTTTTGATATCGATATTAGGATTCAAAACTTCTTTCACTCGTCGACACTCCCGAAAAAATACGGGCAATATCTCGATATCAATAACACCAAAAATAGATTTGGACGACATGAAATCATTCTTTTCAAGGCGAGTAGTAATCCTATTGATCAGTTTTTGACAAAGAACAACGAATTAATCATCCATAGTTTGAGCAAGGCTAAAAACGCTAACGATGCAGAACCAACCATCCATATGTTTTATAAATTGGACAAAAACGGCAAGCAGATCGATCAATATTCTTACACACAGGATGAAGATAAGGATACAGAGATTCTTTTCGAGGGCTATCTGATCAACATAGGAAAACATTACTTTCGTAGCTGGCCATTAGATGGTGATACCACAAAAAACAGCATTGAAATACGCAATGCCGATCTCAACTGGACTGCGGATCAACAACGCCAACAACTAGATGATATCGATCGTAAAGCACAGTATTTTCTTTCTGAGCGAATCTATGATTTCGAACACAGCAATTCGAAAAGCTACTCAAAAAAAACGTATTTCATGGACGGTAAATGGCATATATTCTATGAAAATATATCGGATGATGGTAATTTAAATCTGCAAACTGTGTCTAGAGGGCGTACAGTAAATGACCTTTTCGGACACTGGGACAAGAATGAATGGGTCACGAATCATTCCCCCGCCAATATTCAATCGGTTTATTACCAAAAAATCAGGCGTATTCGCAATCGACAGGATGTGAACAGCGGAAAATATGAGCAAGGCGATCGTTGGCAAGGTTGCCTTTTCTCACACCTTGTTGTCGAAAACGACACCTTAAAATTTAAAGATCATTTATATCTTGATGAGGAGTGGCATTGGTCTCAGATTGAAATCAATGGTAAGAATATTGGAGCGCTGACTTTTGAGGATACGGAACAATTTCATAACTATGGTTACTACTCAAATGCGGCTTTAAATTACCAGCTTTTCACCAGTCGACGCAATAGGCTTTATTTGATTAAAAGAATAGATCCTTAGCTTCATCCAGATAAATTAGGAAAAATAATAAGCAGACGAAATGCGGACTTGCTTTTTGCTATCCAAAATAATGACTATATTACATGAAATGAATTTTTGTAGAAATACATCCAATTTGATAGCCATTGGATCCTAGTGAAAATAAAATTCTGATATAGAAGGAAATAAAGCATATGAACAAAAGATATTTTTTCTACTTCATCCTCATTATCACCTTGTTCGCCTCGTGTGGTCTTATTCATAACCTTCCTGATTCGGCATCTCCCAATACTGGTGTAGATCCCAATTTATGGTATTCATTTGTGGATCAGAATGGAAATTTCTACCCCGATAATTGGAAGAAAAGTTATGGCATCCCCTCGAATAAAGCTGCTAGAGACCCTTATTCACTGATGAAGATTGCCACCGACAGAGGCGACCGCGAACAGTTACTTGCTTTTGAACGCGGTAACATGCTGCGTCTGTCAAAACGCATTGCACCAAAAAAACGTGTGTTCATTTTAGTTCATGGCTTTAATGCCGATGAAGAATCCGTTGTAAAACAATATAAATATATTGCCGATCATATCGTTACAAATCCCAAAACCGACGAAATTATTCGCTTTTATTGGGATGGTTTACGATCAACCTCTCCGTTTCGATCTGCAAAAAACTGGTTTTCCGCAGCCTCCTTTAGCCAGATGGCCGGTGAATTTGGATTGAGACGTATACTGAATAATATGGCCGATAAAGATGTCTTCATTATCTCTCACAGTCGTGGAGCATCTGTGGTGATGAGTGCTATTTCGAATCCGGAATACAACAGTTCTTTTTTCCGCTCAGGCCAAAGACATTCATAAGGTCGATATCGAGCGGGCAAAACCTTTATTGGAAAACAAAAACAGGATTACCTGTATTATGTTGGCGCCAGCCATAGGGCTTTCCGAATTTCAGTATACCGATACAACAACTAGCACCAAAAAATTTGTGGAACTGAGCTCCCAGGTTAAGAAAATACATATCACCATAAATGGTACGGATAAGATGTTGAAGAAGTTTTTTGGATTCTTATCGAATAAACTTAATCCAACAGATCTGGGATATAAAGAGGAAAGTTTTAACGCACTTAAGAAAAATTATACCATCTTTTCGATGACTGATTTCACAGGAATGTCAAGCCATGACTTTAGTCGTTATATCCGAGATCCCAAATTCAAACAGATGCTTCGGGAGGAATCCATCCAAGTACAATAAGATGGCCGCTCGTCTAATTAAGTCAATAGGCTATGAATCGAAACTATTCGCTCAAAACGGCCATGGTTACTTACGGAAACAGGCAAGCGCCTCTTCCCATCCCTCAGAACGAGGCTTGGAACTCCGAGAGAATCTTTAATAATTCCATCTCTTTTGATTTCAACAATATCGTCCAAATGAACTAATTCGCCAGCTGCTACGCTATGTATAAAATCAGGGGAAACGATGGTCTTCGTATAATACCTTTTTCCTTCGCAGATGACTTCTCCCCTCGCCTTGCAAGCAGTTCGTTCAATAACTGAACACCGCAATTTTAAAGGAATGTACTTTCTGATTCCTGTCTGTCTATTCCATATTTTATAGGCAGCCTCTTTCATACTCCATAAGAGCCAAACAACAATTTCGGGGTCTGGACTGTTCACAATCAACAGTTGTTCCTGCTCATTAAATAGTTTTGAAAGAAAACCTCTACGTCTCCAATTACTCTCTTTTCTGGACTGAACCAGATCGATAATGTCATTACCAATCATTTTTCTTGTAACTTGCTTTCGATTATTTCGACTGCGGCTCCTATATTAAGCATACGCTCCATATCAGAATTTTCAATAACGATCCCAAATTGATCTTCGATATCCAGTACAATATCGACCAAATTGGCTGAATTAATTTGTAGATCACGCATAAAATCAGTCTCTTCAGTAAGCTTTCCGAAAGCTTCTTCGTTTGTTGTGTAGGGTGCTATAATTGGTTTTAAAGCACCGATCAATTCTTCTCTCTTCATAAATTTAGTTATCAAATTTTTTAAATATTAAACAGGCATTTACATCTCCAAACCCGAAACTTGCCTTGGCTATAATTTGGGGTTTGACATCAATTTGATGTATTGATACTCTTGATGGATCTATCAGTGCTGCGATCTCGGGATGTAAATCAGTACAATTACTGTTTCCGAATAAAAATCCATGAAATAACTGCAAAACTGTGGCCACGCATTCTATGCTACCTGCCGCGCTGAGACAATGCCCAGTCATTCCTTTTAGCGAATTTATCCATGGAAAATCTTTCCCTTTACGCCCAAGTGCCTCGGTCCAGTTTTCTATTTCAAAAGCATCTTTGGCTGTTGCCGTTAGATGACCGTTTATAGCATCGACATCCCATTTGGAGACGCCCGAATTGTTTAGGGCCTCTTGAATGCAACGGCGTACAGCATCAGCGTTTGGAGCTGTCATACTGCCTGTTCCCCGTTGTCCTCCAGAGTTTACTTGGCCGCCCAATAACTCGCCATATATAACGGCATTGCGTGCTAAGGCACTTTCCAAATCTTCCAGTAATAGGGCTCCAGCCCCACTACCCGGGACGAACCCTGCGGCTGTTGCACTCATTGGGCGCGACCCTTCCGCAGGGCGGTCATTATATTGCGAACTACAGACACGTAGTGCATCAAAACCGCCCCAAATATAAGGCCCACTATCTCCAGTACTGCCTGCCAGCATGCGTTTTGCTCTTCCGGACCGAATCCGGTCATATGCCATTAGAATTGCTTCAGTCCCAGTAGCACAGGCCGAGGAATTGGTGGTCACCTGATTTCCGAGGCCTAGTTTCCCGCCTAAATATGCACTGACACCACTGTTCATTGTTTGCGCCACAACTGTACTACCTAGTCTGCGGGTTTGTAGCTCATCAATTTTATAAATACTCTCGCGAAACTTATCAATACCTGATGTACCTGAACCAAAGACTGTTCCGCTATCCCAATCGGGGGCCGAATTTACGGCAATAGGAAGACCTGCATTTGTCCAGGCCTCCATTCCAGCAATGACTCCGTACAAGATGCCTGTACTATTAAAACCTCTAAGCTCAAGTTCAGTGAAATATTGCCTTTTAAGATCATCTGATATTTGCGGCATTCCAGCAATCTGGCAGGAAAACTGTAGTTTTTCCAGCTGTTCATCATGTCTAATACCCGAAACGCCATCTTTGATGGCCTGAGTAAAGGCAGGCACCCCCACTCCATTGGGCGCAACGACTCCTAGTCCAGTAATCACAACTCTCTTCATAACTCCTCCGTCATCATGCCTGCCAATATCCCTTTACAAACTTCCTGTCCGGCTTCATTCTTCATCGTAACGGCACACTTTAGTTTGCCAAACCTAAAATATATTTTTTTTGAAAACACGGTGACTTTCTCCTTTGGATATACTGGTTTTAAAAACTGTATTTCAGTAGAAGTCAACGCAATAGACGAGCCTTGCATTAAGTCTTTATTGAGCAGAAAGATTCCCAAACAGGCCAGACCTATTTGAGCCATCGTTTCGATCAGAATAACTCCCGGGGTAATCGCTCTATCATAAAAATGGCCGCGATAAAAGTCCAGATCTTCATCAAAAGTATAGGTACCTGCAACACCTTCGTCATCGACATGAATCAACTCATCGACAAATAAAAATGGGGCCCTGTAGGGCAATTTCGCTAGTATAGCATTCAATTCCATTGTTCAAAATGAGTAAGTTACCACTGTAATAAAACCCGCTGTGCTGAAAATCCCGGACCGAAACTCAGCATCAACCCCAATTCACCGGCTTGAGGCTTACGTTTCATAATACGTTCAAGGACGTAGAGTACCGTGGCGCTCGACATATTACCATAGTCCGCTAGTATAGCCTTAGTATCTTCAATATCTTTATCAAATTCAGCAAAAATCTCCTCGATTGTGGCTACGATCTTTTTCCCGCCCGGATGAAAAATCATGTAATTAATATCTTTAATTTCCAGCTGGTTCTTTTTCAGGAATGGATGTATAACTGCATCAAAATGGGACGCAATCACATTGGGCACATCCACATCCAGTATCATCTGCATACCAGTGTTGGTCAATTTAAACCCCATAATGTCCTCCGCATCATAAAAATGATACATCTCCTGATCAAGAATTACAGGTCCGCAATCTTCCTCACAGGATGAAAGCAGACAGCAAGCTGCACCATCGCCGAAAATGGCGGCACTGACCATATTCGACATCGAGAAATCTTCCAGCTGAAAAGTCGCTGTTGGCGCTTCGACGGCAATAACCGCAGCACGTTTACCTGGGTTTGCCTGAAGAAAATTTTTAGCATAAATAATACCTGAAACACCGGCAACGCAACCCATTTCGGTAACTGGTAACCGCACAATATCCTGTCGGAGTTTCATCCTATTAATAAGATACGCGTCTAGAGAGGGGATCATAATTCCAGTGCAACTGACTGTAATGATATAATCCAGAGACTGGGGATCCCAGCCCGTTTGTTCAAGGGCCTGACGAAGTGCTTGCTCCCCTAGGGCTATCGCCTCCCGGCAATACACATTGTTTTTTTCTTCAAAAGATGTCGCCGTGAAGACTTCAATCGGATCCATAATCGCATAGCGCCTGTCCACGGCGGCACCTTCGAAAAGTTTCTTGATTTTCTTAATAAAACGAGGTTCCTGTCCATGAAGCCAAATATCCAATAGCGGAAGAATATCAACGGTAGTACAAGAGTATTTAGGGAGTTGCTTGGCAACATTTATTATTTTAACATTCATCTATTGAAAATTATCCACTGGTAACGAAAGGCCCATTTCCATTGGATGGTGTAATGTTCTAACCGTAATCTCTTTGCGAATTGTACAAGCTCAATCTTTTTAAACCCGCGCAGTATGGAAACAAGCCCATCCACTTTTGTCATTCTATTTAACCTAAAAACAACAGCAATAGTTTGAAAAAGCCGGTAAGCCATTTTACTCCTTTGTAAATCGTTTATGACGACCCCCAATTTTGATACGTTGACCAGGCTATCTAGCAAACGAAAAATCGCTTCATCGTCGAAATGATGTAAAGTAAGCGTACACAGAACAATGTCATACTTGACATCTTCAAAATTCGCTTCAAAGATATCTGCACACAAATAGGATATATTGGTATAATCTTTCGACAGATCCCTTGCACAATTTATTGTATACGGATTAGCATCAATCCCGAGCAATGAAAGCTTAATATGATGTCTATTGCCATAATCGCTTAACATGCGAAGCATGTCCCCATTACCACAACCGATATCCACAATGGTTATTGTTTCATTCTTGTAGCCGGTTGAAAGCAATGTTTTCACACCATTCAACGTAATGCTATTTCCGCCTAGAAAACGATTAATCTTTGCAATTCGATCCAGCGTGACGCGAAGTTCGTCGCCCTCCAGCCGAAAATCGTCCATGATCTCATTCTGCGATGTTCTATATCTTGTGTCTATCCCCATTTTATTGAGCTTGCATTTCCATGAGTTTGTTTTATCATCCAACTTAAGATTTTTGGAAAAAATATCGTAGCCTTCATTAGAACCGCGGTACCTATTTTATAACGCAGTACACCCGACAGAAGTCGTCCGAATAAGAGCCGTCTTTTAAAGGTTCGATTCCATTGATTCATATAGGACTGTTCCAATTGCTGGCGCGAATCGATATGACCATGGTAATAGTCCACAATAAGCTCGGAAGCCATTTTTGCACTATGTATCGCCATCGCCATCCCATTTCCACAGAATGGATGAATAAGACCGGCCGTATCACCAATCATAAGCATATGGTTTTCTACCGCTGATTTCTGATCAAATGAAAATTGACTTATTGCAAGCGGCTTGTCAAAAAGTAGTCTACTCTTTTCAAAAAAACACTGAAGATGCCTATTTTTAGACAACACATACTTTTGATAATCACCTATATTTTTATACCTCTTGAACGTTTTTACATCGGCCAGATAACATAAATTTATCTGGTCATCTTCGACCTTAGAAATACCACAATAACCGCCTTCAAAATGATGCAAGGCAATAAGGTCATTCGGAAAATCGCCCGAATAGTGTGCTTTAACAGCCATCCACGGAGAGGTTTTTGTTATAAAATCGCGGGATAAGAGCTGATCCACATTGCTGCGTTTTCCATATGCGCCCAGTACAATTTTTGATCTTAATACCTGATCTTGAAATGAAACAGCAAATGTATCATTGCTAAAGGATACGCCTGTGACGGTCGCAATAACAATTGTACAACCCGCCCCTTTTGCTCGCTGATATAACAGATCATCCAACGCGTAACGACTGATGCCAATTCCACCCAAGGGTAACCTGACCCTATTCATCTGCCCACCTTCTGTCGAGAACTCAAGCTCCCGAATATGTGTTGGACAGAGCGATTCGACATCCACTTGTAGCCAATGCAGATAGGGCAAGACTTCGTTCGAAACATATTCGCCACAAACCTTATGACGAGGAAAATCATGTTTTTCGATTAACGTCACGTTGAATCCTTGTTTAGACAGATGCAATGCACTTGTAAGTCCAGCCAAGCCGCCACCTATAATAATCACATCAGGGTGTATTACCATATATCCAAGTTTGTTCTATATGAGTTTCATCTACAAAAAATCAACGTTACAAATCATGCTTCGGTCTCATACATTGGTTGCCCCCGCTATTCAACAGACGATTCTTAATAAATCTGTTCGCGACCTAGGATTTTCCTGCACAGGACAATATCATCCATCCGCTTTTATAAAAAGTCTCTCTGATAACAGCCCTTAGCGATAAATGGTTTTTATTTGACCGTAAATAAAGAAGGCAACTATCTGGATTTATATTCACGGTCGACAAACATTTTATCCAGAAAAAGATACCTGTTCCGAAATTCTTCAGCAGAAGCTTTCACCTCGGTATTCAAATTCAAGATATTCATTCGCTGATCTTTTGCTGTTGTTTTCGGCCAGGCTGGAAGTCCTTTTCCATTTGGATCACCCGTCTTGATAAAATTAACAAAGTACTGCTGACCAAGTTTCGAAACCTTGTAATCATCTTCTGTCCAGGCAAAAACATCATTACTCTGCAGATTTCCCAATAAATATTCGATATCACTGGCATGGAAAGCTCCCGGTAGGGGCTGTGGGCTTTTTTCCTTGTCTTCTTGTGTAGATTTCTTGCTAATTCCTCCGGCAAGCCCGGTTTGTGCATCACGATATGCCGGTTGCATGGGTGGCCGCGGTTTACCGAATATATAAACGAAGACTGGGTTACCGCTATTCTTTCGTTGCAGGTCAAGCCATTTCCAAGTACTATACACAATAAAATTATCGCTAGCTAATGCAGTTGCCGATTCAATGACTTCTGCCTCGGTCTTCCCTGGATACTCCTTGAGCACTTCTTCAGCTTTAACACCAAACTGTGCTCTTACCAACTTCTCATAATTCTCCGGAGATGGGTAAGATTTACCCATGTAAGCCATATAGGGAGCTTCCGTGGAAGTCCAACCGGCAAGCAAGGGAACCTTAGATTGCTCCCCGGCTTCAAAAATAGCCAATGGAGATCGCGGCAAAAAATAGCCATCAACAATCAAACGGGTAGTGAAGGCTCCTGGCTCGCTGGCTTTATCTAGAAGTTCGGCCGCAGGAATTTCACGCAGTTGATCAAGACCTGTTGCATTTACCCGCGATGCAAATGCAACACCCTGTTGTTCCTGCTCAGTAATAGAGGCTGTACCATACCGTAAGTTAAAGACACTTCCGCTCTGACCGATAGCACGCGTAAACAACCCCTTGGATAGCGGACTAGTCATTTGAGCGGAAACAGACATACTTCCTGCCGACTCGCCACCGATGGTGACCGCATCGGGATCACCGCCGAATGCAGCTATATTTTTTTTGACCCAAACCAAAGCTGCATGCTGATCCAGCAGTCCATAATTTCCTGAAGCATGTTTCGGTGATTCCTCCGTTAATGCTGGATGCGCGAAGAAACCAAAGATACCAAGACGATAGTTGACAGTAACGACAATAAGACCTTCTTTAGCAAAACTTTCACCATCATAACGATTTTCAGATCCATCACCAGCATTGAACCCCCCGCCGTAAAAATAAACTAAAACAGGAAGTTTGCCTGAATGAAGACTCTTTGGACGCCATACATTCAGGTATAGACAGTCTTCACTGATCCCCGGCGACCGAAATCGCATATCCCCATAGATCGGTTTCTGCATCGGAGAATAACCAAAATGATCTGCTTTTCGGATGCCAGACCAGTGTTCAGCAGCTTGCGGCTCTTTCCATCTCAGATCGCCTACTGGGGGTTTTGCAAAGGGGATCCCTCGGAAGGACTCGACCCCGCTTGACAAGATAATCCCTTCTAGCACCCCCTCTTCAACCTTTACCTGTGGCATTTGGGCGAAAACAAACGATGCAACCAAAAGCCCAACAACTGTAAAAAAAATCTTTTTCATCATAACATTCATTTAGAACTCTAGAGTTTTATTCTTACAGTTAAAATACAAAATAAAATCTATACCACCGTGATAGACTAGCATTTCACCGCAAAAACCTAAAGAAAATTTAACCAATAGACAAATACCTGCAGCAGCCGGATGCTTGCTTGCTTGCTTGCTTGCTTGCTTGCTTGCTTGCTTGCTTGCTTGCTTGCTTGCTTGCTTGCTTGCTTGCTTGCTTGCTTGCAGTGATCAACGCATTTAGTTGGTCAGCCAAACAAAAAGTAGCATAAGCCATTGGACAAGAATACATGTCCAAAATGGCTTACTACTTGCTGTGGTCAATATTTCGAGTACACCAATAAACTTTGACCTTATAATAGTATAGAAGCTGGTGTTATTGTCCAAATCCAAGGAATCAAACTTCACTTTGTTCAGACCAAAAATGACAATGCGTCGCACCCAAGGGCTCTCAATTTTGGTATTTTTTACGTCATTAATCAGTTTAAGTTTCGCAAACGAATAATCAGCGACATTTTGTACTACATCGGGCTGATTTGATTGAAAAATTAAAAGTACTTTGTCAAATGCTGGAAGAATGAGATCATCCTGCCTTTCCTCCACGACAAGACTTGCAATCTTCGAAAACACATATTTGTTGCTGAAAATAAAAAGTAATACTGGTAGCAGGATCAATCCAATCAGCCAAAGGAATTTAGCCGCGGCTTGTGCGGGACTGACTGTCGAAAAGAAAGCTTCATGACTAGCATTAAATTGTAAACTACCAACCACCAAATAAAGTAAAGTCGAAACAATAGTCAGCAAATAATATTTGACTAAAGTTTTCGTCCCCAATACGCTCAATTTTTTTAAGTACGATAACTGTGTTTTCATCTTGTTATAATTAATTACCCTAATTTAGCATTATTCGCCAAACATTGATCCGTCGGTTTAATTCTCGATTGTTTTCATTTTAAATCCGCCAGGAAAGAATTTTTATTCGTCATCTCCATTTCTGCCCACCGATTTTCTCCACAGAAATGTAAAAAAATATTTGCGTAGCTAAATAACTACACGTATATTCGTAGTCAAATGACTTCAAAATGAACTTAAGACGAGATGTTTTCCAAGCTATAGCAGATCCAACAAGAAGAGCGATCTTACTTCTTTTGGCCTCACAAGCCATGACTGCAGGTGCAATTGCAGCCAACTTCAATACAGCAAGACCGACAGTTTCAAAACATTTACAAATATTGACGACATGTGAGTTATTAAAGTCTCAACAAAATGGACGTGAGATATACTATCAACTCAACCCAACGAAGATGAAAGAAATTGCAGATTTCATCGAACCTTTTCGTCAAATGTGGGATGACAGATTCAATAGATTGGAAGCTATTATGCAAAACTACAAGAACAAATAATATGGAGGTAAAAACCAACGTACAGGCTGAGGATAATAAACAGGAGATTGTCATTACAAGAGAGTTCGATTTACCTGTTGAACTGCTCTTCAAAGCATACGAGGATCCCGAAATTTTTGAACAGTGGATGGGAACCAAAGTCTTAAAATTGGAAAATAAAACGCATGGCTCCTATGCGTTTGAAACTTCCCATAATGGCCAGGTCATGTTCAAAGCAAATGGAACGATACACGAATTCCTGCCCAATCAACGTATCACACGGACGTTTGAAATGGAAAACAGTACATTTCCCGTACAATTGGAATATTTAACATTTGAAAAAATAAGTGCAGAACGTAGCAGGCTTCACATCCATATTATATTTCAGTCGGTCGCGTTTAGAAACCAGCTGCTACAGATGCCTTTTGCGCAAGGAATCAATATGGCGCACAACAGATTACAAGAAATTCTTTCCAAACTTACCTAAAGCACTACATGATGAATCCAAAAATTGAACATTTTTTTGAAAATGCGACAAGATGGAATGAAGAATTCAATCTGTTGAGAGAAATTGTCCGTGGCAATAAAACACTGCAAGAGGATTATAAATGGATGCACCCTTGTTATACATTTGAAGGTAAAAATGTCGTATTGATACACGGGTTTAAAGAATACTGTGCACTGCTATTCCACAAAGGTGCATTATTAAAAGATCCCAAAAATATATTGATCCAGCAAACCGAAAATGTTCAATCGGCCAGACAGCTTAGATTCACCACTGTTGAACAGATTGAATCATTACGAGAGGTGATATCGGCATATATTCAGGAAGCCATCGAAATTGAAAAATCAGGTAAGAAAGTGGACATGCGAAAAGCTACTGATTACCCTGTACCAGAAGAATTTAAGCGCGCCTTACTGGAAGACCCTTTGCTCCAAAAAGCCTTTCAATCACTTACGCCTGGTCGGCAAAAAGGGTATCTATTCTACTTTAACCAGGCAAAACAAGTGAAAACTCGCGAGGCAAGAATCGAAAAATACTACCAGCATATTCTCGATGGAAAAGGTGTCGATGACTAACATATTTATTACAGTTTATTCGCGATATAGTAGTCTATAAAGAGTAGATTTGTCTACAATCAAATAGACAGAACTAGACCAAGACGAACGATTATAGCAATTATCGTAATCCGGTATACTCAATTCGTCGACTCATATATCGCTGAATTCACATGAATAAAAAATTAGTATTGCTCCTCTGCGGCCTCTTGCCCATTTTTTCACAAGCACAGAAAAAGAACAACGCAACACAACGCCCCAACATCGTCTTTATCCTGAGGGACGATTTCACGGCCCAGGCATGGGGCGTATACGGTGGTATTTTAAAAGATTTTGTCAAAAATCCGAATATTGAAAAATTAGCCAGTCAAGGGGCGGTGCTCAATAATACCTTCTGTACAAATTCCATTTGCACCCCTAGCCGCGCAACCATACTGACAGGACAGTACAGTAATAAAAACCAAGTTTACACACTTGAAGATGCTTTGGATCCCGATAAGGAAAACATCGCTAAGGATCTGCACCATGCAGGCTACCAAACTGCTGTTTTTGGAAAATGGCACCTAAAAAAGAGGCCAAGTGGATTTGACGATTTTAAAGTTCTACCTGGACACGGTGTTTATCATAACCCGACTTACCTCTCTAAAGACAATTGGAATGATAAGGAAGAGGCTGGCACACCTTACGAAGGCTATGTAGATGATATCACCACAACGATGAGTCTGGACTGGTTAAAATCACGCAACCCAGACAAGCCCTTCTTCTTAATGTGTCATTACAAAGCGACACATGAACCCTTTGATTTTGCGGAGCGATTCAAAGATTACTACAAAGATGTGGAGTTTCCTTATCCTCCTACATTTTTGGACTCAGGAGCAACCACGACTGGACGCACTTTTGAAGGTCAACCCTTGGAAGAGCTTGGCCGCCGCTATGAGCAAGCTTCGGTAGGCCCCTTTTGGACATCTTATCCTGAGCTTCCGTTTTCAACAAAAGGAATGGCCCCTTTGGAAGCCCGCAAAAAGATCTACCAAAAGTTCATCAAAGATTATCTCCGTTGCGTCGCTGGGATCGATGATAATCTGGGAAAAATTATGCATTACCTTAAAACCGCAAATTTGGACGAAAATACCGTTGTGATCCTGGCTTCCGATCAAGGTTACTTCTTGGGAGAACACAATTTCATGGATAAACGTCTCATGTACGAAGAATCACTGCGCATGCCTTTTGTAATCAGCTACCCCAAAGAAATCAAAGCGGGTAGTCGATTAGACGATATGATTCTAAATATCGATTTCGCTGCGCTATTTGCAGACTATGCCGGCATCAAGAAACCCGCTTACATCCAAGGCGAAAGCTTCCGGAATAACCTCAAAGGAAATACATCCAAAGCATGGCGGTCTGCCCTATATTACCGTTACTGGCAACATGCACCAATACGCCCTGCCCACCTTGGAGTCCGTGATGAACGTTACAAACTGATTTATTTTTACGGACAGCCCTTAGAAATGACAGGTAGTGATTCCAAAACAACAGCACCAGCCTGGGAATTCTACGATCTACAACAGGACCCCATGGAAACACACAATGCCATTCTGGACAAAAAATATGTCAAAGAAATTGCCCGGTTGAAGAAAAAGCTGACTAAACTAAAAGCCGAAGCAGGCGATGATGATGCAACAAGACCCGCTTTTCAGCAGGTCCTCAAGCAAGAAAACTTAACTGTTAAATAAATGGATGATATGGACCTGCTGCCAGCCATCGTCAACTCAATTATAATAAAAACGGGGATCCAGCTTTGGATCCCCGTTTTTATTAAACGACCTCTGTTAAACAGCGGTATATCCACCATCAACTAAATAGTACCCTCCTGTCATAAAGGATGATTTATCCGAACTTAGGAAAAGAACCAGTTCAGCGACTTCTTCGGCCTTTCCCAAACGTCCAATAGGGTGTTTACTGATTAATGCATTGATATGCTCTTTATCCAACTTCGCCAATAAAGGGGTATCAATGTAGCCAGGTCCAACTGCATTGCAACGAATATTCTTTTGACCATATTCTGCACCAATGTTCTTTGTCAATCCCACAACAACATGTTTGGCTGCAGTATAAGCACTTGACATTGGAGCAGCAACAGTACCGTGAATGGAAGCCATATTCACAATAACTCCGCCTCCATTTTTTTCCATCGCCTCCAGCTGATATTTACAGCCATAAAATACGCCATTGAAATTAATATCGATGACTTTTTTCCAGCCATCTAGACTATACTCTCCAGTTAGGGCAGCCTCTCCCCCAATACCCGCGTTATTACAGGCAATATCGAGTCGGCCAAATGTCTTGACGGCATAAGTCACCAAAGACTCATTGTCAGTTGGAGATGAGCTATCTGCTTTAAAGAACGCGGCCTCTCCTCCCAGAGATTCAATTTGTTTTACTGTTTCTTGGCCCGCTTGCTCATTGATATCCGAGACAACGACCTTTGCTCCTTCTTTACCATAAGCCAGTGCAACAGCCAGTCCGATCCCGAACCAGCCCCAGTTACCAAAGCTACTTTATCTGCTAAAATTTTCATATGTTATAAATTTTATGATAAATACAATTTAGTAAAAGCAAAGCGGAATCAAGTAGAAGCGGACATTTACTTCATTTAAAACGAAACTAAAATGACATTTCTCGGCGGATTAGTTCTCTAACTGCGGATATTTTTTATATAATCTATCCAAAAACAAACGCCCCATCAATTGGAGCTTGGCTTGTGTTTCAAACATACCTGAACCTGGAGAAATAATACCATGCGGCATACGCTGAACAGTGCCATAATACATGATATCGAGCCCATTTCCATTGAGGTTAAGATGCATTTTCTTAGGTTTCAAACCCATGACGGAGCCCATACGCGTTACCTTTTCAGCATTTGTAATCTGCGCAGTTCGTGCATTGAGCAAGGTTTCATGATCGAAAACCAAATGGTCTCTCACCTCCCCCTCATCAAAAAATACGTAATGCAATTCGTTGTTGCTAAGCACCAGATAAGAAGCGTTATCCCGTTCATTGTAACGAGCCTTTACTCCTACAGCCGCCCAAGCAACAGTCTTCGCTGCTGTCGCCGCAGCCGAAGCAACTTTATCCCCAACCGTTGCAATATACGCGCATTGCGTAAAGGCGTCGATTGGAGCGCCGTTCAATTGTTTTCTTAATTCGCTAAATTCATCATTTAACAATTCATCTTTTACACCTGGGGCTAGGCCAATCCCGGATTCACCTTCATATTTTTTGGCCGTCTCCTTTTGCTTTTTTATCATCATAAGAGAAAAAAACACGCAAGCTACAACGATAACAGCAAAAATGCCGATGTACAACATCATAAAATAAAATTTAAAATGGGTTTATAATTCAATAAAAATCCAAAAAAGGAACAACCTAGTTAGTTTTCCTTTTTTTAATACAATCGGCTACAAAAATTTTGCCAGACTAAAGAATTTTATCCGGGTAGTGAATATTATTTAATGCGGTTTGGTGCATATCCACCCAAATAGCGCTGTTTGACTGCTGTATAAGCCAATTTGGAGAGCTTCGCATGTCGGCATCGGCATCATTATTATAAACGGCTGGAAAATCAGACTCTTTGGCTCGAAGCAAAACGGCGATCGTACCTGCCATAAGCAAAGGAATATCACCCAACACGAGATTATAAAAACCATCTTCAAGCAATCCTGGGCTAAAACGCTGTAAGCTGTCGTAACTACGCTCCAATTTGCCAATCAATTTTTCCAGTTCGTGTGGGTAGTGAACCACAGCATATGACTCAAACAGCCTCGACCCTTTGTCGTAGGCGCCAGATTTCATCAGGTTGAGCGCTTCATTTCTATACACCTGCAACCAACGATCTGACCCGAGATCATGATATTCCGCTGCCGCATCTATACCATCCCGTTTCAGGGCCCAAAGTTTAAGCTGCTCAAGCCGCTCGGTGGTTTCCATTTCATTTTTTCCCATAAGACTACCGCTCCCGTTCCCTAAGCTCTAATTGTAATAGAATATCGCGCTTTTTACCTTCAATCAAAGATAAATTGCCAGCAACAAAAACGCCTTTCTGTCCTGAATTTTTGCTGATACCATATACAGTCGATTCATCATCAGGATCTGACGCCCCTTCGTAGCGAAATAAGTAGTCAATTTTATACTCATCAGCATGAGCCAACAAATCGTCAAATTCGATATTATAGTCTATTGTGTAACCTAAGTTGTTTAACTTTTCCAAGGCAACACTTGCAGAGGAGTATCCATGCATTCTTTCCATAGTTGATTGTTCTAAATCCGATCTAAATTCTAATTTTTATAATTTATTATAAAACGATTGACAAAAGGGTTTTGTTTTCCGCAAGTTGAAATAGTTTATTCAAAATCATATGTCTACTTTTGTGCTACCAAACACGATGAAATATGGCAAATCTAGCAGCACCAGCTTATCAGCATACACCTCAATTGGCATTTCAACGATTACTCGATGTCTTATATACCTTACGGATTGAATGTCCTTGGGATAAGAAACAGACCATGGAAACCCTTCGCCATTTGACGATGGAGGAAATGTATGAATTGACCGATGCCATTTTGGAAAAAGATTATCCCGAAATAAAAAAAGAACTTGGTGACGTCTTGATGCACCTTGTATTCTATGCGCGCATTGCCGAAGAAGAGGGACAGTTCGATATCGTAGACGTACTTAATGCAATCTGTGATAAATTGATTACGCGGCATCCCCACATCTACGGTAACACCAATGCCGATACAGAAGATCAGGTCAAATCCAATTGGGAAACAATCAAGCTCAAAGAAGGCAACACATCTGTTCTTTCTGGCGTCCCGAAAGGTTTGCCCGCATTGGTGAAGGCGTATCGTATTCAAGATAAAGTGCGCGGTGTCGGCTTTGACTGGGAAGATAAGAAACAAGTATGGGAAAAAGTAGAGGAAGAACTGGCCGAATTTAAAGCTGAATTTAATCTAGAGACAGCACTTCCAATGGATCAGGAAAAAGCGGAAGGCGAATTTGGCGACCTCTTATTCTCCTTGATAAATTATGCACGGCATATGGGTATAAACCCCGAAAATGCGCTTGAACGTACCAACAAAAAATTCATTGCACGCTTCACCTATCTGGAACAAAAAGCAGCCGAAAATAAGCAGCAACTGCAGGAAATGAGTTTAGCAGAAATGGACGTTTATTGGAATGAAGCTAAAAAATTGAAAAAATAAAGCAATTCCTATAAAAGGCGGGCAGCGACCGAATTTAATTCGACTTTGTCAAATTTATGCGTAAATTCGCAGCAATATGGAAACAGTTGTTAGCGGTATCAGAAGTACCGGAAAATTACATTTAGGAAATTATTACGGCGCATTGAGCAATTTTGTGAAAATGCAAAACGAATATAATTGCTTTTTTTTCATTGCGGATTTACATTCACTAACGACCCACCCCACTCCTCATGGGCTTCAGGGAACGGTTCGCCAAGTTATTGTTGAATATTTAGCAGCAGGAATAGACCCTGAAAAATCGACTATTTACGTTCAATCTGATGTTCCAGAAGTCGCGGAACTCTATCTATACATGAATATGAACGCCTATCTCGGCGAGCTTGAACGCGCTACAGCTTTTAAAGATAAAGTTAGAAGCAATCCCGACAATGTTAACGCAGGTTTGTTGACCTACCCCGTCTTGATGGCCTGTGATATATTGATTCACCATGGCACAAAAGTTCCGGTAGGAAAAGATCAGGAACAACATTTGGAGATGACGCGGACTTTTGGTAACCGCTTCAATCGCTTATATAATGTAGATTATTTTAAAGAGGCATTTGCGTTCTCCTATTCTGACAAATTGGTGAAAGTTCCTGGACTTGCAGGCCAAGGAAAAATGGGTAAATCTAACGGTGAAGCTGATTGTATTTATCTATCGGATAGTGAAACCGTAATTCGTAAAAAGGTGATGCGCGCAGTATCGGATTCAGGCCCGACGGAGATGAACCAGCCTAAACCTGAAGCTATCCAAAATCTTTTTGACTTAATGAAGGTCGTATCTACTGCAGACACATTACAGCATTTTGATGAACTCTATAACAAATGTGAAATTCGTTATGGTGATTTCAAAAAGCAATTGGCCGAAGATATGGTCCTTGCCACCAACGATGTACGCTCCCGTATTGAAGAAATATCAAACGATGATGCATACATTGCTAAAGTTGCAAAAATGGGCGCTGAAAAAGCAAGCGAGTCCGCACGCAAGACCCTGAAAGAAGTTCGTGAGATTATTGGTATTAGAAGATTTTATTAAGCTAGAAATAATATGCACATAGCTATCGTTGGAAATATAGGTGCCGGCAAAACAACATTAACCGAAATGTTGGCCAGTCACTTTAAATTTGAACCTCAGTTTGAAGCTGTAGACAACAACCCTTATCTGGAAGATTTTTATTCGGACATGAAACGCTGGGCTTTCAATCTTCAGATTTTTTTCCTCAACAGTCGCTTTAGACATATTGTAAAATTGCAGGAAACCGGCATTGATATGATTCAGGACCGTACCATTTATGAAGATGCTTATATCTTTGCCGAAAACTTGTATGATATGGGCTTAATGAGCGCACGTGATTTTGAAAACTATAGTAATATTTTTCAAAGCATCATCCACTATATCAAACCGCCGGATTTATTGATATACCTCAAAGCCTCTGTCCCTACCCTGGTGAATAATATCCAAAAAAGGGGCCGTGATTATGAGTCTGCAATTCGTTTGGATTATTTGTCAAAGCTAAACGATAAATACGATAAATGGATCAATAATTACAAAGACGGTAAGGTCATGATTCTCGACAAAGACAATCTGGATTTTACCACAAACCCAGAGGACCTCGGAAATATCATTCAAAAGATCGAAGCCGAATTATTTGGATTGTTCGAATAATTGCGATATCAAAAAGCCTGTAAGTCAATTGATTTTACAGGCTTTTTGATAAACGCGCATTTCCTCAGCCAATGATAAAAAATAAAAAATGAAATTTTTAGGTATTATTCCTGCCCGATATGCATCGAGTAGATTCCCTGGAAAACCGCTAATCGACATCGAAGGAAAAACGATGATCCAGCGTGTCTACGAACAGGTCAAAAAATCAACAAAATTAAACGAGGTTGTTGTTGCTACTGACGACCAGCGCATCGCACAGACTGTACGCTCTTTTGGTGGCGAAGTCGTCATGACCGCAGCGCATCACCAATCGGGAACAGATCGTTGCGCCGAAGTCATAACAAATATAGGAGGCTATGATGTTGCCATCAATATACAGGGTGACGAACCCTTTATAGACCCCGCACAAATTGATCTTTTAGCAAGTTGTTTTGAAGATACCACTACGCAGATAGCAACCTTGGTCAAGGAAATTACAGCAGAAGAGGAGCTATTTAATGTAAACATACCCAAAGTTGTCCGAAACACCAAAGGAGAAGCCATCTACTTCAGTCGGCAGACCATTCCTTTTTTAAGAGCTGTGGAAAAAGATCAATGGTTACACAAGCAAACATTCTATAAACATATCGGAATATATGCCTACCAGGTAGATACATTAAAAGCCCTGACACAACTTCCTATTTCTATGCTAGAAGAAGCAGAAGCATTGGAACAGCTGCGCTGGTTAGAAAACGGTTACGCCATTCAAACGGCAATTACAACGCATGAAACTGTCGCTGTGGATACAAAAGAAGACCTCGCTAAAATATTAAGACTATTTTTCAATAAATAGTAAAGCTTACCGGTGTTCGGTATAGTATAACGACCGGACACCTTCCAATAGAACCTGCTTATCCGAATCACTGAATTTGATCATCTGCTCTTTTGCTCTGATCAATTCATCCAATTGCAATTTGGTACTCACACCAACGAGTGCTGTAGCAACAGCTGCGTTAGAAAGCACATAAGAAAGTGCGACAATCATATTGTCTTTTCCGATACGTTTGGAAAGATTTGCCAAGTTTCTCACGATATGGGCCACCTCTCCCGAACTATACTGCAAGAAAGGTTCAATAGGTTTGTTAATGAGAACACCTTTGGCTAATACGCCGCGTACGACGATACTTACCCCCCGTTCTTCCAATAAGCCACTGATTTCTTCTTCAGGTCTTCTATCCAATAAGCTGTATTGCATCATAACTGAGGCCATATCAGATTTGGATAAAAATGCCTTAATAACATTTGGGCGAATTGATGAAAGACCATAAGCACGGATTTTCCCTTGTTTCTTCAACAACTCAAACGCTTCAACAATCTCCTCTATCGGATCTTCTATCGTACCACCATGTAACTGATAGAGGTCGATGTAGTCCGTTTTTTAAACGTGACAAGGAACCTTCCACAGCCTTGATAATATAGTCCTTTGAAGCCTTCCAATCCCAACCTGATCCATCTGCACGCCAAAGGTTACCAACTTTCGACGCCAACACAATATGTTTGCGAAAGCTTTGCACACTTTCCCCAACGATCATCTCATTTAGACCCCTATCGTAGAGATCAGCCGTATCGAAGAAAGTGATCCCTTTCTCGTAAGCTTTTTGGATAATATCTTTCGATTGTTTGGACTGATTGCTTTTTAGCGACATACAGCCCAAACCTATTTCCGAAACGATTAAGCTTGTATTACCTAATTTACGTTGTTCCATCTGCACCAATATCAAGCAATTCTACCTCAAACACCAATGTGCTGTTTGCCGGAATTTCACCTGTTGCCCGTTCGCCATACGCTAATCTGCTTGGTATAAAAAATTTATACTTTGCCCCCTTGGACATTAACGGGATTCCAATCTGCCAACCTTTGATCACCTGACCCAAGGATAGTTTCAATGGCTCCTTACGGTCATATGAGCTATCAAATTGCTTTCCATTCAATAAGGTACCTTTATAATGCACTGTTACCTCATCGTCCACTTTTTGGTTTTGGCCCTTCGGTTTGACTTAGAACAAGATATTGAATCCCCTCAGCTGTAGATTTCATCCCAGCAACCTTTGCATTTTCGGCAAAAAATTTATCTTCTTCAGCACGGCTAGCAGCCTCTTTTTTAGCACGAACGTCCATGATCGCCTGTTGGATAACAGCTCTTCCTTGCCCCTCTTCCAATAGAGACTTCTCTCCTTTCAGAACATCCGAAATTGCTTTTGCAATGACATCTGACTTCAAATAATCGATCTCAATAGACTTTAGGGAATTTCCGATATCGGCACCAAATGCATAAGACACAGAATCGGCCTTCGTTTTCAGTTGATTTGTTGCACTTGGTTTAGTTGCGACGACCTTCTTCTTTGCCGTCGTGTTCGTTTTTTTTTGTTGAGCAAATCCTGTGACCGTCGTCAAGGATAATAGGGCTAATGCGATATACTTCATGTGTGTTTAACGGTGCTTCTGCACGATTTCATTTATAATTTCTTGCGTGATATTAGGGTAATCAACGTCAACCCTAGATTTACTGTTGAGCCAGGCTTTCTATCGCCAGCATGTTCTTCTGTTTTAAACTCGAAATTACAGGCACTCCCATCTCTTCCAATGACGCTGCATTCAAATGCTGCTCATACTGGTTTTTCATTGGGATAACTAACAGTTTCTTTTTTCAAATATAACGCTTCTGCCGGTGTTTCAAAACCCGCCCCACATAAAACTCCAGAAGAAGATGCCATACTATCAATAAAAGATTGGTTATTGATCGGCCTTATCGTTACATTTTTCATGTCAAATGCCTTTGAATTGTGTTTACTAAAGACATCCCATTTCACGTCCGGAAACTTCATCAAATGCTTTAAAAGATGCGCATCGTCATATGCGGGGAGGTAAACAGTGTAATGTCCCTGATCGGTGACATTTAATTCACGAACAGCATTACGGATAACCGGTGGATAAATGTTCTTGCCGTACCGCTTGAAATGGAAACCATAGGAATGGGTAGACGGAGCATAATTTTTCATGATAAATTTGCCCAACATGTCACTATCTTCTGGCTTGGGGCTCGAGGGGTCTAAAGCAGCGATCTGATGGCTCAGCCCAATGCATTCTAGATCTTTTGAATGACAAGCCCAAGCAGAGATCGGTTCAAAATCATTGATCACCAAATCATAGTTTTCGATGGGCAAGCTCTTAATTTCATTCGTAAATTTGCGGATCGTCGAACTCATAAAAGTTTTCCACAGGTCTACCCCGCCGGATTTACCGAAGATAAAACTCAGCCCATGATAACGGTATTTCACTTTAAAAGGTAATGATAGATCCGCTTGAATTCCACTAACCAAAACATCAACTTCCCCTAACTCCCTCAGACAGGGGACAATATCCATTGCACGGCTCAGATGTCCGTTTCCTGTCCCTTGTACGGCATACAATATCTTCATAACGACTGCATTTTGTGTCGGCAAATTAATCAATTTTAACGAGTATCAATATTATTTTATTGTTTAGTTATGTTAAGAAAATATAAATTAACATCAATAAAAAATACAGTTAATCCATTTTTAATTTTCCTTTATGTATATTTAATATCAACAATTAATTAATAGCCAGTTTGATAACCCATGAAGTCTCTATTTTATCAGATGCTTTGCATAATCGCCATGCTAATTTTAACATCGTGGGGATTTTTTGCGCATAAAAAAATTAATCATTATGCCGTTTTCGCCCTACCAGCAAAGTTGGCAAAATTTTATAAATCCAATATCGACCTTATTACCGAAAAAGCGGTCGATCCAGACAAACGTTGCTTCACAGATAGCGCTGAAGGCCCGAGACATTTTATCGATATGGAGGACTACCTTAAGGAAAGTACAATTGACACCATACCCCTACATTGGTCACAAGCCAAAGAAAGATTTCAAGAAAGTCAATTGTTAAAAAATGGTATAGTACCCTGGCAAATCAACCTTACCTATCAAAAGCTTGTTAAGGCCTTTCAAGCAAAAGATTATAAACGAATCATCAAACACTCAGCAGAACTGGGCCATTATATTGCAGACGCCCATGTTCCATTGCATACGACTAAAAATTACAATGGACAGCTCACCAATCAACTAGGCATACATGCATTCTGGGAAAGCCGCTTACCGGAAATGTTTTCCGAAAAATACAACCTTCGCGTCGGAAAAGCGAGCTATATCAAAGATCCTCTACAAGAGGCCTGGGTTATTGTTTACGAAAGTAATCGCCTTGTGGATTCTGTCTTAACGATTGAAGCTGGTCTCGATCGTCAATTTAAGGCATCTCAAAAAAAATCATTTATTGAACGAAACAATCAATTGGTATGGACCTACTCTGATAATTATGCTAGAGCCTATCATGAAGCCATGAACGGTATGGTAGAAAGGAGAATGCAAAAAACCATCTTACGTGTTGCCTCCTATTGGTATTCCGCCTGGCTCGAATCTGGCCAACCCGATTTGACCAACATCGAAAAAATAAAAAGCACCAACAAGCAAGATCACATCGATATAACAGGGAAAAAGCGTATCGGTCGAGAAGAATGGATGTAAAAAGGCTATAAAACATCATCCGGACTACCAGTATTATTCACACCGGACTATTTGTTTTTTAATCTGCTAAGCTACTTTTGCAGCGTAAAATCTAGGAAAGCATGTTGAATAAGAATATTACGTTAACAAAACTTGCATTAGTACTGAGTATTGGAGCTGCGACTGCGCAGATTAATGACACAACCGCTTTGGGTGAAGTCATCATTAATCAAAATCGCTTACAGATCCCTTTTTCAAAACAAAGCAAGAACATCCAAATATTGACGCAGGAAGATATACAGAGACTACCAAATCGATCAATCAACGAATTGCTTAGCAATATCCCAGGAGTTGATATTCGCCAACGTGGACCATTCGGTTCGCAGGCAGATATAAGTATCGACGGAGGCTCTTTTGAACAGACAGCGATCCTACTCAATGGTGTTAAAATCACCGATCCACAGAGTGCCCATCACAATATGAACCTTCCGGTTCCGCTGGAAGCCATCGAACGTATCGAAATCATTCGAGGACCAGCATCCAGAATTTTCGGCATTAATGCGCTAACCGGCGCTATTAACATCGTAACAAAAAAAATTGAATCAAATCAAATTAGTGCCCAGGTGTATAGTGGTTCATCATTCAAAGATAATGAGCAGACAAGTACAGGCAAGTATTATGGTAAAGGCGTTCAGCTTGGCTCACAGTTCTTAACCAAGCAAACAAGCCACGGTTTATATTTTGGCCACGAAGACTCCAATGGGCAACGCTATAATACAGCCTCTAATAATAATAAACTCTATTATGACGGGACATATCAACCGAATACAGCCAATATGATAAAAGCCAATGTTGGCTATATCAACAATCAATTTGGAGCCAATGGTTACTACGCTGCACCGAGTGACAAGGAAGCGTATGAACAGGTTAAGACAGCTTTCGCTTCCCTGCAGTCCAAGCATCAATTAACACAGGCATTTTCCATCAGTCCACGCCTCAGTAATCGCTACAACGAAGATGAATATTGGTATTTAGGCCGAGAAACAACGAAAGGTAGATCCAAACATTACAGCAACGTCTTTGGAGCAGAAATCAATGCTACATTGGAGCAAAGTTATGGTACATTTGGCTTAGGATTAGAAAGTCGATTTGAACGTATCAATAGCACCAGTATTGGCGACCATAACCGGGAGAATTACGGCGGCTACCTGGAATTCAAAACCGAGGCGATCGAAAAACTGATGATCAACTCAGGTGCCTACATCAATTATAACTCAAAATTTGGCTGGCAGGTATTCCCGGGTCTAGATTTGGGCTATGATATTACCGAACATTGGAAGATTGTAGTCAACGCAGGTTCTAGCCAACGTATCCCTTCCTTTACGGATCTTTACACCAATCAGACAGCCAACGTCGGAAACCCCACACTGAGCTCTGAAAATGCCTATCAGATAGAAAGTGGTATAAAATACTTATCCAATCGAGTTATTGCGCAAGTGGGCTATTTCCATCGAAGGATAAACGATTTCATTGACTGGCAAAAAGAGGATGCCACTACAGGAAGCGGAACGGTCATTCCGTGGAAACCAATAAATATTGGAAAAAATAAAATTGATGGATTCAATGCTTCATTCCGATATAATATCAATGATCCCAGCGCAACGACACGATACTTTACAACGCTAAGTTATAATTATCTCAACCCAAGCATAACATTAGCAGACGGGATACTATCCAAATATGCTATTGAAAGCTTAAGGCATCAAGTTATTGCCAACTTTACCATAAACCACAAGAACTGGATGTTCACTTCTGCAAACCGCTTTAATGAGCGTATCAGTTACAAATCTTATTTCATCGCTGACGTAAGAGGATCGTACCAACTCCAAGACTTAAACATCTTTGTGGATGTTCAGAATATATTTGACAAGAGCTATATAGAAGCTGCCGCCGTTCCTATGCCCGGTCGTTGGTTTAGTATCGGCGCAAAATATAAACTGAACTATTAAACCCGATTAAATGGCAAAATCGGTTCTCTTCCCATTTCGCCATCAATTATAAAAAAGTCCCAAATGGAATGACCATTTGGGACTTTTCATTGTGTTATTGCCACATCGAAGCATGTACCATGCCCTATTTAAGAAAAACGCCAACTATAAAATAAGTTACTTTTTCTTGGGAAGAACAGATAAAATTCCTCCAATTAAATGTTTTTGGAACTCAGGTTCGTCATAGGACTCATCGGTATGTCCAAGCCCGGTATAGAAGACTTTCCCTCCATCGTAGCTCTGGGTCCAGGAGATTGGATGTTGATCCCCCATTTTTCCTCCTTGGTAGCTTTTTTCATCCAAATTCATCAACACATGCAATCCGTCCTTCACATCCTTGAAATTATACCATTCATCTTTGTGCCACCAGATCGGATCGAGGTGCTTGGTGGCCGGATGTTTTCTGTCCAGCACATCAATTTTGGCTTTTTGTACAGCAGGATGAGACGCAAAATACGCCCCTACAAGGCCGTTATACCATGGCCAATCAAACTCAGTATCCGTCGCTGCATGGATACCCACAAACCCTTTTCCTGATTGGATATACCGCACAAAAGCTTCCTGTTGCGCATTATCGAGAATATCGCCGGTTGTGCTCAGAAAGATAACGGCGTCATATTTGTTCAATCCCTGATCGGTAAACAGAGCTGCATCCTCCGAATGATCAGATTTTATTTTTTTCTTTATCAAGCAATTGCTTAAGTACCTCTGCACCCTTTTCGATGCTTCCGTGTCTAAACCCTTTTGTCTTGCTAAAGATCAATACTTGCCTTTGTGCCTGAACAGCAGCTGACATCCCCAACAGGAGAAACAGAAAAATGAAGATTCTATTCATGATATAAATGGTTATTATGATGGTTTAAGTTTAGGTTTACTAATTTCCGCAACGAAATTGCGATAAAAATAGCTGTAAAGAAAAGCCGTGCATTCTCCCGATACACGGCTTTTCTGTTTTATTATGGTGTGATTAGCTCACGGTAAAAAATCAAGACTTTCAATAATATCTTCCTCAGAAACGTAGATATCATATTGACAACTGCCAATTTGGTCAAGCAATGCGAAACCGATCTGATTGGACAAGTTTTTCTTATCGTTTCGCATCAGATCCAACAGGGCTGTATCAATGGAAGAATCAAATGTGTAGTCGTTGAAATATTTTCTAAAAGTTTGGATCAAATCGTTTAATTCATCCAAAGGCAAACCATTCAATTTATGCGATAGGTACCCCTCACAAATCATTCCTACTGCAATAGCTTCTCCATGTAATAAAGGTGAAGCATCGTTCAACAACGAGTAGCCCTCAATAGCATGACCAATTGTATGGCCAAAGTTTAAAATTTTACGCAGTCCTTTTTCTTTCGGATCCTCAAGGATAACACGGTTTTTGATCGAAACAGAATGTTTGATCAAAGAATTGTCGATTTGATCGATCTCCAATGTTTTCACTCGCTCATAGTAAGCCCGATCGAAGATCAGTCCATGTTTAATTACTTCAGCAAAACCTGAGATTAATTGACGCTGATCTAGGGTTTTCAAAAACTGGCTTGAAATAAATACTGCTTGAGGTTGTGCAAAAGTTCCAATAATATTTTTCACACTGCCCATATCAATGCCGGTCTTACCTCCTACCGATGCATCTACCTGGGAAAGTAAAGTTGTCGGAATTTGAATAAAATCCATCCCTCTTTTGAAAGTTGACGCTGCAAATCCCCCCATATCGGTGACTACCCCACCACCCAGGTTGATCATCAACGAATGCCTATCCGCTCCGAAATCGAGCATATTATGCCATACGCCAATACAGAAATCAATATTTTTATTTTCCTCGCCAGGATCTACTTCTATCACGTCATAATTCGCCAAATTGGGTAAGGCCTGCTGAAATAAGGGTAAACAATTATCCAAGGTGTTGGTATCCACCAAGACGATGATCTTTGAGTAACTGCGCTCAGCTAAAAACGCCTCCAAAGAGGCCAACGTATCATCAAAATATACCTGATAGCCCAAACTTTCTATGACTTCCATTCTACGATTCTTTAAGGTTTAAGTTTTCTATTTACCAATATTGTTTAATATTACACCAATTTTATTTGCATCCCATCAAATTCAACAACATCTCCTGGTCGCAATTTGAGCCTTTTCCGGTAATCGACCTGCCCATTATACTTTACATACCCTTCCGCTACAACCCACTGAGCCATAGCGCCATGCTCCACCCAATTTAAAGCTTTAAGTAACTGTATGAGCTGGATATATTCGCCCTCGATTTTAAATTCTTGCATTTCACAAAAATAGTGGTTTCACTGAGGAATACAAGAATTATCATCGTTTTAATGCTTAGTAAATTGCTACATTTGCCTTATTGCAAATAAAGATTATGATTGAGAATTCTGAGCCCAAGACATTATCCTTTGATAATACAGAGATTGCTTTTAAAAGTAAAAGCGATAAGGATTTGGAAAGAGCGTATTGGTTATTCAAAATAATAGCGAATAACTTCTTGACAAAAGTAGGTCCATCCATGACCAACTTTGCACTGAACATCGGATTACCTATCCAGGGTATCATCCGTAAAACAATCTTCAAGCATTTTTGTGGCGGAGAGACTATCGAAGGTTGCGAAAATGCGATCAACGAATTGGGAGAGAATGGTGTAGGGACAATATTGGATTATTCCGTTGAAGGAGAAGAAACTGAAAGTGCATTTGACGCTTGCTGCAACGAGGTATTGCGCACCGTAGTCGCGGCCAGTAAAAACAAATACATTCCATTTTCAGTATTTAAACCAACTGGATTAGGCCGATTTGAACTGTTTGAAAAAGTCAATGCAAAGGAAGCCTTGACAGAAAGTGAACAAGCAGAATACCAACGTATGTTGGACCGTACCGATCGCATCTGTAAAGCTTGTCATGCAGCTGGTGTAAAAGTTTTAGTAGATGCTGAACATTCATGGATCCAAGATGCAATTGACGATATCGCTCGTGAAATGATGGAAAAATACAATATGGAAAAACCAATTGTATATAATACTTATCAATTGTACCGTAGTGATAAGTTGGCATCTTTGAAAGCTGACTTTGAATACGCCAAAGTTAGAGGATTTCATATGGGTGCTAAGATCGTTCGTGGTGCCTATATGGAGATCGAACGTGCTCGCGCTGCGCAAAAAGGTTATTCCGATCCCATCCAGCCAAATAAAGAAGCTTCCGATAGAGATTATAATGAAGCTATTGAATTTATCTTGGACCATCTGGACAACTTTGGACTAATGGCGGGTACACACAATGAGGACAGTAGCATGCTACTTGCAAAGGAAATTGACAGACGCGGTATCGACAGATCAATCGACCGTATTTACTTTGCACAATTATTGGGTATGTCTGATAACCTGAGCTTCAATTTAGCTGCACACGGCTACAATGTTGCCAAATACATGCCTTACGGACCGGTGAAAGCAGTGATGCCATACCTTTTCCGTAGAGCACAGGAAAATACTTCAGTCGCAGGAGCGACAGGTCGGGAGCTCGGGCTTTTGATCAAAGAAAACAAAGAAGAAAAGCTAGTCGATAACGACTAGCTTTTTTTATAATTGGCGCGCATCAAGTCCATCTACTCAAGGAAATATGCTCAAATGGTCTCCAAGAAACACCTTACTTTTGAAAAGCACAAAAGCACTCCACCTATCGCTCACCTCCCCTTAACACTTTTGAAACAAGCTAATTACAAAATCATTCCATATTCTTGAAACAATTATTTATGTTTGCAAACTTTTCCCTTAAAACAAAGTTCATACTGGAAGGGTGCTCCCGCGGAGCTTAAAAGAATACGATTTGAAATGGAAGAAAAACTTAGATTATTTGATCTTGCACGTCAACAGATGGGCAAATACCCCAATCTTGATATGTTTGCGCACAAAGTGGACGGCAAGTGGAATTATATCAAAACAGCAGATTTTCTTGAACAAGTAGACAATCTCTCCAAAGGGCTGATTGAACTTGGCGTGAAACCCAGCGAGAAAGTTGGTCTCATTGCCGGCAGTAGCATGGAATGGCATATGATTGACTTTGCAATCCAGCAAATTGGTGCAGTCGTGGTGGCCATCTATCCAAATATTACCGATACAGACTATCAATATATTTTTAATGATGCCGAAATCAGGGTTTGTATCGTCAGTAACAAAAGCTTGTACGATCGCCTGATGAATCTAACCGATTCAATCTATACATTGAAGTATCTTTTTTGTATCGCCGAACAGGAAGGAACACGCAGTTGGAAAGAACTTAATGATATAGGCTCCAATTGCTCCCCAGAAAAACTAGCAGTGCTCCGCGATCAGATCAAACCTGAAGATCTCGCTACCCTGATCTACACTTCTGGAACCACGGGCACACCAAAAGGCGTCATGCTGTCACACAATAATATCTTTTCCAATGTATTGGGCGCAGCAGAAATTACCCCTTGTAAAGCTTATGACCGCGGACTGACCTTCCTCCCTCCTTGTCACGCCTACGAGCGTATGGTTTTATATACCTATATGTATCTTGGCTTTACGATCTATATCGCAGAATCTTTTGACAAGATTGGTGATAATCTGAAGGAAGTAAAACCTCATATCATGACCGTTGTCCCACGTATTCTGGAAAAGGTTTACGAGAAAATCATGAAAACAGGCCACGATCTCACTGGTTTCAAACGCAAAGTATTTGATTGGGCTGTTTCAGTTGCAGAAGAATATGATCCAAATCCTGAGAAAAGAAGTCTATCCTATAATCTCAAACTAAAGCTTGCCAAGAAACTTGTCCTTAACAAATGGTATGAGGCTTTGGGTGGCGAATTGCTTACCGTTGCCTCTGGATCAGCCTCTCTTCACAGCAAGTTAACACGTGCCTTCTTAGCTGCAGGAATTCCATTATATGAGGGTTACGGCATGACCGAAGCCTCCCCACTCATTTCAGTCAATCATTATATCAAAGGTATTCGCATTGGCACTGTTGGACTTCCTGTACGTTTTGTTGAAATAAAACTCGCCGAAGACGGAGAGATATTGGTAAAAGGTCCCAACGTCATGATGGGCTATTATAAGAATAAGGCAGAGACGGATAAAACCATCATTGATGGATGGTTGCACACCGGAGATATCGGGAAGTGGGAAGATGAAAAATTCTTAAAAATCATTGACCGAAAAAAAGAGATGTTCAAAATTTCGGGCGGGAAGTACGTTATACCACAACCTATCGAAACCAAGCTCGTTGAATCTAAGTTTATAGAACAGGCAATGGTAATCGGTGACGGGATGAAATTTGCCTCTGCCTTTATTGTGCCAAACTATGCCCATTTATTGGATTGGGCCAGAACAGATGCTCCTGAACTTGCAACCATGACAAAGGACGATTTTCTGACTGACCCTGCCATTGTAAAAAAAGTCAATCAGGAGGTACGTCGTGCAAACCAACACTTTGGTAACTGGGAGCAGATTAAGAAACCAATTATTTTAACCGATGAATTTACTATTGAAAATGGAGAGTTAACACCAACCTTAAAAATGAAACGGAAGGTCATTCTCGAACATCATCAAGAAGAGTTCAATAACCTCTATCAAATGGAGATGGATTAAGGATCAACTGATCAAAATTTTGACACAGCGCGTTATATTTAAGCGCGTTATATTTATAGGAGTAAAATATGAAATTATTAAAGGATAGAATCCATCATGACGGTAAAAGTCTTGCAGGAGGCATACTTAAAGTAGACAACTTCATCAATCACCAGATGGACCCCGTATTGATGAAATCTATTGCGGTGGAATTTGTCCGTCGTTTTGCAGACCTCCCGATCAATAAAATCATTACAATTGAAGCAAGCGGAATAGCCCCAGCGATCATGCTTGGCTACCTTTTGGAATTACCGGTTGTATTTGTGAAAAAAGCAAAACCGACCACCATGGTTGATATGTATGTAAGCCAGGTGCATTCATTTACTAAGAACCGAACCTATGACATCTGTGTCAGCAAAGAGTTTCTTACGCCGAGCGACAATGTTCTTTTTATAGACGATTTTTTGGCCAATGGGAACGCCGCTTTTGGTATGCTCGATCTCGTTAAACAATCGGGGGCTTCAGTTTTGGGCATGGGATTTATTATCGAAAAATCCTTCCAGGAAGGTGGTAAAAGATTAAGAGAATTGTCCGATTTAAGAATTGAATCGTTAGCGCGGATAAAGTCGCTTGAAGTGAATAAAGTCAGTTTCGAAGAAGACTAGCAAAAAGAAAAGCCTCATCTCCCTAAAGATTGAGGCTTTTATATTCAAACAACAAGATAAATTCTTTCTAATCCCAACGGTAGTCGTTGTAAAAATCTTCAGGATGTCTGCTAATTGCAACATCTTTTACAATCCGAATATTGGCTGCTCCCAAGTTGACATTCAACATAAACGAAGGCACGTTTGATGAAAAATTCCAACGGCCATTGCGCATATACACGTAACCTCCTCTGTAAGGGTCATAGAATGTTTTGTAATCTCTAAAGTATACATGGTGTCTACTATCGTAACGATGTGCACTTGCCCAGGCCGGTGCTCCATGACGGTACCCTTTTCGGTATGACTTAGCTACTTCTTTATGATACTTACGGTCTTCTTTTTCGCGTTTTTCTAAATATTTTCGATATTCCTTATCCCTTTTCTCTTCATATTTTCTACGCTCTTTGTCCTGTTTCCACTCACGTTCATGTCCCCGATACTGAGCGGACGATTGTTGTGGAGCCATTAAGACAAGTCCTCCTATTGCCAACGCGAAGTATATCATCTTTCTCATAACAGTATAATTTAAATTTAAAAATTAATTTCACTCCGCCTGTGTTTCATTCTTTTTTACAAGCGTTTCTATGGGTATGACATCAATGTTTGAACAAAGGTTTAATCGGTCAATATGAATTTAATTTGTGCCGCAATATATAGAATCCATTATTCCAATTTAACGTATCTTTGTACCATGTCAAATACGGGATATATCACTGAAGATACCATTGTTGCATTAGCGACATCTTCCGGAACAAATGGAGCTATCGCTGTCATACGCGTTTCAGGTCAGAATGCCATAAAAATTACAAACGAAATATTTAAAGGAAAGAACCTGCTTCAACAAGCATCGCATACTATCCATTTTGGAACCATAAGGGATGGCGAAGAGATTATAGATGAAGTACTTGTTTCTTTATTTGTAGCCCCGAACTCCTACACGAGAGAAAATTCGGTGGAAATATCAACGCACAACTCCAAATATATTATCGAGCGCGTTGTAAATTTACTGATCAAAAAAGGAGCACGTGCTGCTCGTCCAGGAGAATTTACCCTACGTGCATTTCTCAATGGCGGCATGGATTTATCGCAAGCAGAAGCAGTTGCCGATTTAATTGCATCCAATTCTGCAGCTTCGCATCAAGTGGCGATGCAACAAATGCGGGGCGGTTTCTCCAATCAGCTTAAATCCCTTCGTGAAGATCTCATTCACTTTGCATCACTAATTGAATTAGAGCTTGATTTTTCGGAAGAAGATGTGGAATTTGCGAACAGGGATCAGCTAAAAAATCTAATCAACAAAATACAGGTCATTGTTCAAAAATTAATACAATCTTTTGAACAAGGTAACGTCCTTAAAAATGGTGTTCCTGTTGTCATTGCCGGGAAACCGAATGTTGGAAAATCAACCCTATTGAATGCTTTCTTAAATGAAGAACGTGCCATTGTTTCCGATATTGCAGGGACTACACGTGATACGATTGAAGATGAAATTAATATTCATGGCGTCACATTCCGATTTATTGACACTGCAGGTATACGTGAGACGGCAGATGTTATTGAAGCAAAAGGAGTTGAGCGTACCCGTGAAAAGATGAAACAGGCACGATTGATCATATATCTTTTCGATCCTACACAGGACAAAGTTGAAGAAGTACAAGCTCAATTACCAGAAATCGAGCGACTACAAATTCCATTTGTCACCATTATCAATAAATCAGATTTGCTTTCTGAGGCGCAAAAAGACGTTTACAATGTCCTTAATCCGCTCTACATTTCAGCAAAAGAGCAAATTGGCGTCGAGGAATTGAAAGACGAATTGATCAATCGTGTACAATTAGGAAATTTGAATACAGATGATGTTATGGTCACCAACATCCGTCACGTGGAAGCGCTACAAAAAACAGCAGATTCACTGGAACGCGTAATATATGGTATTAACAATCCGGTCACTTCTGATTTCCTAGCAATGGATATCCGCCAAGCGCTATATCATCTTGGTGAAATCACGGGAAGTGTTTCGACAGACGATTTATTGGATAATATCTTCTCGAAATTCTGCATTGGCAAGTAAATCATAGCCTTAATGATCGCGTTATACAACAAAGAGCAAGGTCCGACCATGGTCGGACCTTGCTCTTATTAGTGAAAAAAAACATACAAATCCAGAGCAGAGCAGAGCAGAGTCAAGAACTAATTGGCTTCAAGTTGAATATCACCCGAAATTAGTCCTTCGCTTTTTGCCCTTACCTGTATTTTGCCTTTGTTTTTGCTCGTGACAATCGCCAAGGCTTTACCATGAAAAGCATTGCGGGAAGCAGATTGGAAGCTCGTCAGATCCGTCGTATTGCCATTGTCTGTCGCCACAATTTTTGCACCATCTCCCTCCACCTCAAATTCGATTTTATCGTCTGCATAAGGAACGATCGTGCCAAACTCGTCCACGATATAAGCATGTACAAAGGAAAGTTCTTTCTTTGCCGAATTGAAAGTCACATTTTCTGCAAACAATTGTATACGATGCGCTTTCGCTGCGGTACGGATCGTTTTACTTAGCAGTTTCTTGCCACCTTGAAACGATATTACTTCAATCTCCCCTGGTTTGAATTCAACAGCTTTAAATACAAGGTCGTACCGATCTGGGTCTTTGGACTGCTCCCTTATCCTTTTACCGTTCAGATAAAGCTCCACCCGGTCAGCCTGATTAAAATATACCACGATATCTACCCGATCACCTTGCTTCCAATTCCAATGAGGCAATACATGTAAGACCGGCTTTTCTGTCCAGACGCTTTGATACAGATAGTAGACATCTTTCGGAAATCCAGCTAGATCCACAATACCAAAGTACGAACTTCGTGCCGGCCAGGTGTAGGGTGTTGGTTCGCCGAGATAATCAAATCCTGTCCATACATACATGCCCGCAATATGGTCGTACTTTTCCATCAACCTCAAGCTTGTCTGATGATTTGATCCCCAAGGTGTAAATACATTGTCGTAAGCCGATATGTTCCTGTCTTTGTTCCCGCCAGAAAAGGGAATATCCCATCGTTCTGGCCACATGCGACTAGAATCATATGGCACCAAATCATACGTTCCGCGGCTTTCCAATGCCGAAGTACTTTCTGTTACGATAAACTTCTTTTCAGGATGATCTTGTGGGAAGCTTGCCCATTTCTTATGGTTATAGTTATAGCCAATCAAATCTACCGCCGAACTCATCAGCACCGGATTGGCTTTGGAGAGTTCATTATTGGCAATGGTGGTCGGACGTGTGCCATCCAGACTATCGACGATTGCTGCCAGCGCAATCGGAATCGCTGCACCATCAGCTTTGGAATGCCATTGCTCCTGCGCTTCATTGCCCAAGCACCATATAAACAACGACGGATGATTCCGGTCCCTTTTGATATGGTCAACAAAGTCCCGCTTGTACCATTCGTCCCAATATAAATGATAGTCATAGGGATTTTTGCGCCCTTTCCAGACATCGAAGGTTTCACTCATCACCACAAAACCCAAGCTATCGCAGAGATCCAAAAACGCTGGCGCCGCAGGATTGTGTGATGTCCGTATTCCATTCACCCCCATTTCTTTCATGATGCGAAGCTGACGTAATGCTGCAGATCGGTTGAATGCCATGCCCAAAGCGCCGAGATCACTATGTAAACAGACCCCACGGATTTTAAGCGGCCTCCCATTGAGCATAAAGCCCTGTTGCTGATCGAAGCTAAAATTACGTAAGCCAAATTTCGTAAGCTGTTCATCTACAACCCGACCATCAACAATAAGTTTAATCTTTGCTGTATATTGATAGGGATTTTCGATACCCCATAAGATGGGATTTTCGAGGACTATCTGCTGATCGAGGGGATGCAGACCTGCCTTGAGGGCGTTCAACGTAGTACGTTTACTCGCTAGAACAGCACCTTGAGCTGAAAGAACCTCTGTCAGTAGCGTAATCTTTTTTGATTCCTCAAGGTTATGCTCAATTTCCAGAGAGAGATCCACGACAGCACGTTTCTCACTGAGCTGCCCAGCTCTTATGAAGGTACTGTTCGTTCCTATGCTGACTGGATTCCGGCTGATTAATTTGACATCCCGATAGATCCCCGACCCCGAATAGAAACGCGAGTTGGGCTGATTCTTATTGTTTACTTTTACTGAAAGCAGGTTGTCTCTACCATCCCAGTATAAATAAGGGGAAAGCTCATATTCAAATCCGATATAACCATTGGGTCTTTTTCCTAAGAAATGCCCATTGATCCAGACCTCACTGTTTTCGTATACACCTTCGAATGCAATAAATATCCGTTGCCCTTGCTCAGCCCGAGCCAGTTTAAACGTTTTTTGATACCATCCTACGCCACCATCAAGGTAAGCAGCCCCGCTACCTGCGGGACTGCTTTCTCTAAATGGCATTTCGATACTCCAGTCATGTGGTAGATCGAGCTTTCGCCACCCCTCTCCTTTTCGTCCATTGCTATATTGCTGGCTGCTGTCCCGTTTAAACCACCAGCCCCCATTAAAATCAATAACCTTTCTGGACTGTCCACTTAAAGAACCCGCCGTCGCAAATAACAGGATCAGTATACCTATTATCCGGCTATACCTAGTATCAACTAATTGCTTCAGCATACATTTATGGGGTCTTATTGTTATTCTTGGCATCTTCGGCCAAACTCTCCTTGTAGGTCTTGCTGATAAAATTAAAGGTCAGCATGGCCGCTCCGTCATTCGAAAGCACGGGATCCCGCAATACCGCCAGTTGCATCGTATTCTCGGTCAGCGACATAATACGGACATCGCCCCAGTCGACAACGATCCCATCTTGTGGCTTTCCATGTAAAGGCGACGCCCCAGTCATACGGATGGTTTTCTTTTCGGTATCAATGTTAAAAGTCCCCTTCTGGACTTTACCTAGCATGGCATGATTCACGTTGATGTTTGCACCGCCTTTCAGGTCAAAAGTCATACTTCCATAATCGCCTGCAGGCATAAGCCAGCTATTGCCTTTCCAATCGGGTTCCCAGCTCCAGCTATCGCTGTTTAAAGGCGCGGCTGTTTTATTGATGCTTCCCCACCAGTCACCGGTGCCGTAAAAATACATTGGACCTTTAAAGTAGCGGGAAATGCCCTCAGCATCCAGATCGAGGTACCAGGTTTTCTCTTCCCCTGCCCCGCCCGTCAATAAGGTCCAGGTCTCGTCACTGATAAACTCGGCATACATCTGATCGATTTTAAATGTCACAGGCTCGCCGTAGACGATGCCACCACGCGTCTCGACACCAAATTTGACAGTGTACTCACCAGGAAAAGGCATTCTTAGGGTTACCTTTTTCTCTTGACTCCGCCCCTGTGGATGCTCCCACAATGGGGTGTATTTTGAATCCATCAAGCTGGTTAAATACACAATATTGGGATTATTGGCATCATGTTCAACAGTAAAGGCCTTTCCCTTGTCCAACTGTGCCGATGTGACATCGATGTCTCCCAATATATAATTCTCAGGAGAACAGGCTCCAAAGAGTACCATCGCCGCAAAAAAGCAGATGGCATAGGTGAATATCTTTTTCATGTTTGTCTATTTATAATTCAACTAATAGTGAGTCCTCGTATACTTGTGTTTAGTTCCATCCAGCATTTTGTTTCAGTACACCATTGGATAAGGTAATCTGCTTATTGGGTATTTGCATAAATCCTTTCGTTGTCAAAAAACGCTCTTTAGTCACGATGACCTTCTCGGGTACAGATCCACTTAGCACATCCTCTGTTGTTTCTAGTGTTGCGGCGGCATTATTCAGCCCCTGCCGCAATACATCCCAATAGCGGATACCTTCAAAAGCAAATTCAAATTTTCTTTCTTTCAGAATATTGTTTTTTGAAACTGCTAGCGACACAAAATTGGTCTTATAAGCTCTTTTTCTTACCTCATCAAAGTATTTCTGCGCGTTTGCGGAACCGAGTTCTGCCGCCATAAGCAAGACATCAGCATAGCGGATGACAAAGTAATCCTGGTCTTGGGACAGTTGCATATCCTTATCCCCACCTGTATTGGTGGTCCCATCCGGCAATGCCGTGGGGGCGTATTTTTTTATGGTGTAACCTGTATACTCACGCTGGTCTTTGAGGTCAAATCCAGTGATGTTCTCGCCATCGATATCAATAATTGAGGCGGTTTTGCGCGTATCCATGTTGTCAAACTCATTGAAAAACTTTTTGCTTACCGTACATGCCCCCCATCCTTGGCCATAGGGCGACCAATTTTTTCCGCGCAAGCCCAGAAAGACGACCCAGCGGTTGCCATCAACATAACCGTTGTAGTTCGATGTATTGTTGAATTTCTGTGCAAATACAACCTCTGCATTTCCCTTGCCGGCATATTTGGAGATATCTAGTGTATTATTGCTTGCATTGGGGATATAACTCGCTGCTGGCCACAGATTTTTGAAATCAGCCACCAACGCAAACTGGCCGCTACCGATAACCTCTTCCAGTCCCGCCAGGGCTTCGGCTTTGGAGACACCGATATCCTCGCCACCATAATAACCTGAATAAAATAGATAAACACGGGCTAATAGCGCTTTTGCTGCAAATGGAGTAGCCCGGCCATCATTGGTTGCCGCAGCTGACTTGGGGTAAGCTGTGGCTGGGATATTGGAAGCCGCAAATTTAAGGTCTGAAACAATCAGTTGATAAATCGCTTTGGGATCCGACTGTGGAATATTCTCATTGGTCGGGCTCGTTAGCAAAGGTATGTTTTCGAATAGACGGACGAGATCAAAGTACATGGTCGCCCGTAGGAACTTCGTTTCCCCTTCAATACGTGCCCGCGCTGTTGTGTTGCCTGAAAAATCAGTGCCATCCAATTTTCCCAAGAGTGTATTGCAGCGAAAAATTCCCGCATAGTAATCAGACCAGGTACCATCAAAGATATTATTGTCCGATTGGGACTGCGCAATATCAAAACGGTCTATTGCCTGAAATGATCGACCGTCTGTTGTACCTGTTCCGCCAAAACAATTGTCGGCGGCCACCTCTGCTGTCAGATAGAAAGATTGGCTCCCATTGGAGGTTGTGCGTTGATAACCATCATAACAGCCGACCAAAGCCATGTCAGCATCGGCTATGGTTTTATAAAAATTGCTTTCCAAAACGCTTGTCATCGGTTCGACATCCAAAAAACTGGATGAACATGATCCTAAGATTAAGGACCCAAATAACATGGAATGATAGATATAGCTCGTTTTTTTCATGATTTCTTGTGTTTAGAATTTAACATTTAGGCCAAATAATACAGTCCTTGGTCTTGGATAGTAACCAAGGTCGATACCCGACACCCAACCATCGGTTCCATAACCGATCTCGGGATCCATCCCATCATATTTGGTGAACGTGAACAGGTTTTGTCCTTGAACGTAGAAGCGGATCTGATTAGCATACTTCCATTTGATCAGCTTCGATAGATCATAACCTAAGGTCACATTGCTGATCCGAAGAAAGTCTCCATCCTGAATATAAAGGTCTGAAAACTGCCAATTGACATTCGTTTCCGTAACACGGGGAATTGTACTGGAAGTCCCCTCTCCGGTCCATCGGTCTAATATTCGCGTGGTATAGTTTGCTTGTTTATTGGCATGATTGCGGTAAGATTGTACAATTTTGTTTCCCAGGGAACCGTAGGCATTCACCGAGAAATCAAATCCTTTATAATCCAGTCCAATATTAAATCCATAAGTAAAATTAGGCATGCCCACACCCAGATTTGTCTTATCCGAGGCATTAATAATACCATCACTATTCTGGTCTACATATTTCACATCGCCCGGTTTCACATCCGCTTGAAGGATACCTTTCCCGGCTGTTTTCCAGGCGTCGATCTCGGCTTGGTTCTGGAATAGGCCGTCTGTCTTATACCCCCAGAAGTAGCCAATGGGTAGACCATTTGCAGCACGATAAAATTCTTCCGAATTATCGTATAACATGGCTGTCTGTCCATGGATAATGCCATCTTCAGTCGGAATCTGTCCCACCTTATTTTTGTTATAGGCACCATTTACCCCAAGACGATACTTGACTTCATTGATCTTATCCGCCCAATTTAGGCCCAATTCCACCCCTGTATTCTTCACGTCACCGCCATTGATAAAAGGGGGCAACGTTCCGGTGTCGCCAAAACAGGCGCTGTAACCAGCCAGTTCTTGGTCTTTTTGACATAAAAATCGGCCACAACATCCAGGCGGCTGTTCGCAAATTTGGCATCAAATCCAATATTAGTCTGTTCGGAAGTTTCCCAGGTCAGATTCGGATTGGATAAACGGCTCGGATAAGCCCCGGCGATATTATTGTTACTCGTTCCAAAGACATAATGTGCTCCGGGGTTGGACGATGTAATTCCTGTTGAGGTACTGATGGGTGCCGCATATTGAAAATCAGCGATATCCTGATTACCCACTTGCCCCCATGAAGCACGGAGTTTAAAGAAGTTTACAGCCGCTAAATGTTCTTTAAAAAACTCTTCGGAAGAAATGACCCAACCTGCCGATACCGAAGGAAAATATCCCCAGCGATTGCTGCGCGAAAATTTAGAGGATCCATCTGCACGCAATGTAGCATTCAACAGGTACTTTTCCTTATAATTATAGCCCAGCCGTCCAAAGTACGAGACCCTACGGGTGATGTTCTCTGGCTTTCCAGACACCGTACGCGTTTCGACGACGTTCCCTTTTTCATCCAGGTGCGCCTGGCCTGTGGTATTGTCCAAATAAGCATGTGCAAAATCATTGAACTGCGAAAGCAGATTCCAGTTGGATCCTGAAAGGTAAGTTCCCTGGTAACGTAGCGATTCCATACCAACCATAGCCGAAAAACGATGATCCGTATGGATATCAAAGTCATAGGAAGCAGTATTTGTCCAGGTCAGCGTATGACCTTTGCTCATGTTCTGCGAGGTTGTTGTATGATCTTGATTGTAGGTGTAGATAGAGAATCGATACATGGGCGTAAAACTTCTATATTCTGAAGCATAATAGTTGAATCCCAGCAATGACCGGATCTTCAAGCCTTTGATCGGTTCGATTTCCGCAAAGATATCGGCCAATAATTTTTGACCATCATTGGCATTGTTCGAATTGGTCATCATCACCCCATATGGATTGCTGTCCCCATTGTACCAAGGTGAATTGGAGGTATCATTGAAAGGACTTCCGTACAAGCCATTGTCCGAGTACACCGGTGACAAGGGCGAAGTCGCAAAAGCACCGCGCAGCGTATTACTGTACTGATTGCCGACACTGATGCCTCGATTTTTGATGTAGTTAAAGTTGAGGTGCTGACCTATTTTCACAAAGTTATCGAAGAGTTTATGTTCCGAGTTCGTACGGAAACCATAACGCTGATAGTTGGAAACATCTTTACCACCGACAATCCCCTCCTGACCAATATAGTTCATCGATAAGGCGTAGGTGGATTTTTCATTGCCGCCAGTCAGGGCAACATTGTAATTGTCCATTTTTGCATTATCCTTAAACATGTAATCCATCCAATTGGTATTGGCCAGACCGTCCATGCTGTTAAAATCAATAACCCCAGCCCCCGAATTCAGCGATTGCTCATTCATGATCAGCTTGTACTGATCTGCATCCAGCAATTTTGCTTTACGCGAAACGTTCTGAATGCCTGTATAGCCATCAAACGACAGCACATTTTTTCCCGCAGCGCCCATTTTAGTGGTGACCAGAATAACCCCATTGGCAGCCTGCGAACCATAGATGGCGGCCGAAGCCGCGTCTTTCAATACGTCGATAGATTGGATATCGGCCGCATTTAAGACCGAAATATCCCCTCCCGGAACGCCATCGATGACGTACAAGGGGCCTGAATTGCCAATTGTTCCCAGTCCGCGGACGACGACCTTCATATCTGCTCCCGGCTGACCGGAAGTTGATGTAATGGATACACCCGGTGCTTGCCCCTGAAGCGACTGCAGCGGGTTTAATTGATTACGTTTCTGCAGTTCTTCACCCTCTACCTTCAAGTTGGCTCCCGTATTCAATTTTTTCTTTTGTACACCGTAGCCGATAACCACCACTTCTTCAAGATCGGAAGCTTGCGGCTGCAGGCGGATCACCATATTGGGGCCAGTCACTGTAATTTCTTCGGTTTTGTACCCTACGTAGGTAACGATCAATACTGTCCCTGTGCTGGCCTTCAGTGCAAACTTGCCCGATTCATCACTACTCGTTGAAATCTTCTGATTCTTTACTTTGATACTCGCTCCCCCGATCGGCAGTCCTGAATCAGCCGAAACAACCGATCCGGTAAAGGATTGTGCCCAGACCAAAGAGGTTACGCTGGTCATGACAACGACGGCCATGCCCCTGCTCAACAATTGTTTGCTTATCATATCTCTTGATTTATAAATTGGTTTTTATTATTTTAATTTGACCTGCAAGGCTTTACCGGCATAGGTTACCACTGTGGGTTTTGCTGGTGAAACATCCAGTCCAACGGCGTTGCTGTCGCTGACAAAAATGAAATTGAACTTTCTTTTGGTCAGCATGCCATCGAAATCACCCTGACGGTTGGCCACTGACAGCGTCTTTGTCGAATTGTCATAACTGAAATCAATGCGACTATATTTCCCTTTTTCATAATTATAGTTGCTTCCTTCGTCTTCATAGAGTGAAAAATGACCGTTTGCTCCCGCATAGACATAGACATCCAGTACATCCGGCTTTTTCTCGGCAGTATACTGCATGACCGGTCCAATAGGCAATATTGCTCCGGCTCTGACATAAACAGGGATACGTTCGTATGGTGCAGCAACAAGCAGATCCTGCCCACCTGTTACCATCTTGCCACTGTATAGATCATACCAGCTGGTTCCTTTTGGAAAGTGTATCTTGCGTGAGCTCGCACCTTTTTCAGTGACAGGACTGATGAGCAAAGATGGTCCCCAAAGGTATTGGTCATTGCGGTCGAATCCATCTTTGTCCTGGGGGAAATCCATGGCAAGTCCACGTATCATCGAATAGTCATCAAAAAAAGTCTTTGCGGCAAGACTATAATTATAGGCCAGTAATTTATACCGTAGATTGATCGCATAGATCATGCTTTTATAGGCCGGATGATCCACAGGAGCGATATTATACGGCTCGCGGTAGGGATATTGTCCATGCGCCCTGAATAAAGGCAAGAATGCCCCGTATTGGTACCAGCGGCTATTCAGCTCGCGCCACTCCTCCAAGTCCACCGCATCAGGTTTGTGAAACCTGTTTTCAACCAAAAAGCCACCTGCATCCATCGTCCAATAAGGTGTACCGGACATCGAGAAATTGATGCCCCCGGCAATCTGATCTTTCATGTCATGCCATCTCGAAGCAATATCGCCGCTCCAGGCAGCCGCCGCATAGCGCTGCTGCCCTGCAAAAAAGGATCGCGTCAGAATAAACACCCGTTTGTTAGGATCTGTTTCACGCTGGCCCTCGTAGATACCCTTGGCATTTTGCAAAGGGAACGCATTATAGTAGCGAACAGATGATCCTATAGCTGGCTGAAAGACCGATTTACGCTCGTCCAGATCAATATTGGAGTGAATATCTGGCTCACTCGCATCCATCCACCAGGCATCGATCCCAATTTTGAAAAGATTGTTGTCCAACAATTTCCAGAACCATCGCGTGCCGCTTTGTTGAAAGGATCATAAAATGTCGAGGTATAGCCCTTTCCGATCCAATCTTTACGGCCGTCATAAATATTTCTCGGATAGATCCATTTGTTGGCTTTAAATTCTTGGTATACGGAAGACTCTTCATTGATTTTAGGCCAGGCCGAAATCATGATCTTAAAGTGCTGATAATGCAGCTTCTTCACCATGGCCAGAGGGTCTGGAAAACGCTTTACATCAAATTTTTGGCTCCCCCAGTCGTTTTCAGCCCAGTAAGACCAATCCTGCACAATATTGTCGATCGGAATCTTACGTCTGCGAAATTCAGCCGCGACCTCCTCAATTTCCGCTTGTGTCTTGTAACGTTCTCTGCTCTGCCAAAATCCAAAGCTCCAAATCGGCATAATCGGTGCCTTGCCGGACAAGTGGCGATAACCTGCAATGACCTCATCCATTGATGCGCCCTGTACAAAGTAATAATCAATGGCATCTCCAGCTTCTGAATTAAAGGAAAATACGTTTTTACGCGCTTCTGGAATGGGGCTCTGCCAGTTTAAGGTAAAATAAGATTCGCCCCCATCAGGTATCCATTCCATTCGGATCTGGTAAGTTTTATCTTTCTGCAGGTCTCTTTCTATTTCAAAGGTACCTGCATTCCAGGATTGCCGCCAGCGGTCAGCGACCTGCTCGCCATCAATCCAAACTTTCATATAACCTGAATATTTAAAATGCAGCACATGTTTGCCAGTATAGGGCGAAGAGAAACTTCCGGCATAGATGACTTTGCTTTCGGCCAGCTTTACGCTCTTTGGAAATTTGTGCTGATCTGTTAGGTAGCCATAGTCAATGATTGATTCCGGTCGGGATAGATACACTTCTTCGTCCTTGTTCCGATTTACATAGGTTGCCGTGAGCCAACCCGGCTCTCCTTCTTTTGACTGCAACTTAAAAGCATTTAAAGGCAATAACGGCCTCACGTCGCCCGCTTTTGTAATGGAGTAATTGTGCCATAAAATGCCATAGTTGTTAGTGGACAGTAAAAAGGGCATTCCGATTTCTGTATTGTACTGCAGCAGCGAAACCTGTTTGCCACGGTTATAGTTCATCACCGCATTCTGATGTTGGCCGAGTCCATAGATCCCCTCTTCCGAATTGACAATAAAGTCTTGGTTAATGTGATAAAATGCATCACCTTGATAACTATTGGCTAAAAAAGAACTTGAATTCCGCTTTGCTTCTTTCAAGATGGATTGCCCCTTAAGGTCAAAAAATTCCACTTTGCCGTTCATCAAGGAAACTACGGCCTGCATATTGGCCGTTTGTACATTTACCGTCGAGTCGGTCGAGCTTACCGCGAGTGATTTTACTTGCCGGCGCAGTGAATCGACGATCACTAAGCTCGTTTGTTCCGGTAAGACTGCACCAGCTGGAACAGCTGTAACACGCACAATCTTGTCGGTTACGACATCCAAATAAATATCCTGATCAATGGAGGTCTCCGAATTTTTGAAGCTGACCTTAATACCGGAAGGCATTTTTTGATAATGAGCTTTATTGGCTTGGCTAAATCCCTGCTGCACGATTGCGAAGAGCATCAAACCACTTAAAGCGTACGTTAAGTTGCGCATTTAAATAAGATTTATTGGTTATTATATTCCCTTGGTTATTACGCGTCCTTTCCTATTGAAAGAACAGATCAAATATAGAATGCAACCGGTTGTATAAGGGGTATATTTTGTTAACTTTTAGGGGTTATTTTGTTAACTTACGCGGGGATACTGGCGGAAAACACTATCGACAATTCACTTATTTACAAGCTTTTTCGATAAAAAGACGGCAGGTTACCAAATGCAGATTTAAAATATTTGCTGAATTGTTTCGGATTTCCGAATCCTACTTCATAAGCAATTTCAGCCATCGATAATTTCGAGTTCTGAACCAGATGCATGGCACGTTTGAGCCGAATATGTCGGATGTATTCCATCGGTGAATAGCCTGTGATGGCTAGCACCTTTTTATAAAGCCCTACGCGCGTGAGGTTCATTCTTTTGGCTAGCAGTTCGACAGAAAGCGAAGAGTCGCTGAGATCCTGTTCAATTTCCTTTACCAGCATACGGATAAACTGTTCATCAGCAGATACGATATCGGGCTGCGCCAGATTAACATTAATCTGTTTTTTATACCGTTTTACCATTGTCTGTTGTTGATGGAGTATCTGCGCTAATTTTGAACGCAGCAGGTTAATATTAAAAGGCTTGTTGATATAATCTGTAGCACCCGACTCCAAGGCTTCCAGTTCAATTTTCTGATTGACTACGGCCGTTACAATCAGCACAGGGATATGGACCAGCTTGGCCTGGGCCTTTATAAACCGGCAAAAATCCAGTCCGCTCTCACCAGGCAGGCTGAGATCGGTGATGACAAGATCGACCTGCTGATTGCTTAGGATCAATTTTGCATCATTGATGCTTTGCGCAGCGTGGATTAGGTAATCTGAACTCAGGGTCCGCTCCAGGTATTGAAGGAAGTCGATATCATCTTCGACCAATAAAATAGCGGGTTTATCCTGCTTATTGCTTTCGACAGGATCGACACTCGCTTCGGCCTTATGTATGGGTAGCTGAACTTTAAAATCGTCCAGTGCACATTGCTGCTCAGCGCGATAGTTCCGCCCAAGAATTCGACATAGTCTTTAACAATAGAAAGCCCGATTCCCGTACCCTGATTCAGTTTTCCATTGGGCACATCCAGTTGCATGTAACGTTCAAATACGCGGGCTTGTAGGTTTTCGGGAATCGCTGTACCCTGATTTTGAACTTCAATACGCAGCATCTTTCCTGTTTCGTGTTCAGTGACTTCGGCATTGAATGCCACAATGCCGGATACCGGGCTAAACTTGATCGCATTTGACATCAGATTGAAAATAATGCTTTCCAATTTGTTTTTGTCAAACCAGGACAGATAGGTGTCTGGAGCGATATTGACCTGCAGCGAGATCTGATTGCTTTGCGCTATCCCGGCAAAGGCATCAAGCATTTCGCGGATAAATCCCGTGAGGTCCCCATACGCTTCGTTCAGCTCAAGCTCACTTTTCTCCCAATTTTTCTAAAGTCCAGCAGCTGATTGACCAATTTAAGCAGACGGTCTGCATTTCTTCTTGATTAAGTTTAGGTCGGCTTTTTTTTCTGGATGCTGCTCTTCATCCAGCAGCTGCTGCGCTGGAGTTAGAATCAAACTGATCGGAGTTCTGAATTCATGACTTACATTGGTAAAGAAACGTGTTTTCAACGCATCCAGTTCCTTTGCCTGTGCAGCCTGTTCCTGGGCGAGGTAGAGTTGATTGCGCGTCTTGACACGTAGTTTTGTCAAATAAAAATAAGCCCATAGGACGATCAGTACCAGGCTGGCATAGAAAAGAAAGGCCCAAGCCGAACGCCAAAAAGGTGGCTGTATATCGATTGTTAGGAGCAGCACGCCCTCAGACCAGCTATTCGAATCGATGGCGTGCCGAATATACAAATTGTAGCTTCGGGTGTCTAGATTGGTGAAATTGGCGCGCATGGTTGCCGGTTCAAAATCAAACCATTCATCACTTAGACCAGCAAGCTGATATTGGTAGAGTCCATTATGCTGTTGCAGGTAGTCAAAGGTAGAGAACTCCAGCGAAATGGCATTGAGGTTGTAAGGAAGACTCAGTTCTTTAAGATTATTCAGGGCTTGATCGTAAATGACCCGGCCAGAAAATTCCTCACCTACGGCTATCCGCTTGTTAAATAAATAAAGATTGGACAAAAGCGGTAAGACCAGTTCACTTTCGCTGCTAATTTTCTTAGGGTCGATAAAATTGAATCCCTTTGGCCCACCAAAGACAAGTCTTCCGTCCCGCATTTTTAAAGCGGCGTTTTCATTGAATACATTCCCCTGAAGGCCTGATTCCCTTGTAAAATTGCGGATGATGAACTTCTCGGCCTGCCCTTTGCCAACAATCGCCGACAGTCCTTTGTTTGTTGAAGCCCAGATTCCCCCCTGATTATCGACCAAGAGCGCCAGGATCGCATCGTCGCTGAGTCCATCCTGCTGTGTGAGATAGCTTACTTTTGTACCGTCGATTACATGCAAGCCCTCTTGTGTTGCTACCCAAATACGACCAGTTTTGTCCTCTTTAATATCATAAATCAGATCATTCATAAGTTTCATGGGCGAACTGGATGTATTCATATAGCTAATCTTGTCGTCGGGAGCCAACAATGCCAAACCTGTCGCTGTGCCGATCCAGAGCCGTTTTTTTGAATCTTCAAACAAGACAGAGATATAATTGCTGTTAATGGTTTGTCCCTGCCGAGTATACGCTCTCGAAAACTGTTCTGTCTTTTTATCAAACAGGTACAAGCCAGCACTTAAGGTTCCTATCCAAAATCGATGTTGACTATCCTCGTAGATCTCCCATACACTATCGTCGTTCAACTTTCCAGGTGCCGAATCACGGTGGAAAACCTTAAAACTTTTGCCGTCGAATCGACACATACCACCTCGATAAGTTCCGATCCACAGCTTATCTTCCGTATCCAGCAATAAGGAAACAATCACGTTGCTGCTCAAACTGTTGGGATCCTGAGGATCATGCAGGTATTGCGTGAATGTTTTCTGACTGCTATTATAATAGAGCAATCCCCCACCGTTTGTCCCGATCCATAGATTACCCTTTCGATCCTGTACAAACTTATTGACATCGTCAAAGGGAAGCGATTTAGGAAGCCCTGGATAGTTCCTGATTAAAGAGAATAACAACAGCTTGGGATGATAATAACTGATGCCACCTTTATAGGTTCCCGCCCATATGATACCTGACTTATCCCGATATAAAGCCGTTATGCTATTGTAAGGTAGGCTCCGTAAATCATATTTATCGTTAGCGAGGATCTGTACACTTTTTGTTTTTTTATCATAAACATTGATCCCACCATGATCAGTTCCTAGCCAAAGATGCCCTTGATCATCTTGCACGATATTACCTACAAAAGGATTGGATAGTTCTTTTTGGAGATGTTGAATTGATCCATCTTTCGGGTCAAACCAGTATACACCGATTGGAATATCCTTTGAGAAGATCCATATCGCCCCATCCTGATCGGCAAATAGATTATAATTTACCAGCTTATTGCTGATCGGCAATAAGCTAGTTTTGGTACTTCGCAGTGATTTCGTATCAATGTGACCCAGCAGGCCATTTTCGTAGATTACCCAGATCGTCTGCCCTTGCCCAGCTATCACATCGGCTATTCGGTTGTTTTTGGTCAACTGCGGTACAGTACGATAGGTTTTCTTTAGGCTATCGTACAAGATCAGCGAACGATCACTATACAATAGTGCAAAGGTCTGCCCTTCCAGCTGTCTTATCGTATATACGTCTTTGACGGGCAACTTTAAGCGGGTCAGTATGGAATCAAGCTGCTGGACGATAATGCCTGAATGCTGATCATACACATTCATCCGGTTGCTGGTACGGATCCATACATTGCCTTCTGGTCCCTCAAAGATTGCGGAAATCGAATTTCCACTCAGCCCGGTACGTTTATTAGCGGAATAGCGAAAATTTGTGAATTGCGCTCCATCAAATCGGCTAAGGCCAGATTCGGTACCAAACCAGAGGTAATTGTACTTATCCCTGAGTGCACAATTGACATGATTATGGACCAGGCCCTGGTCAGAGGTTAAGGTTTTAAACGCATAGGTATTGACCTGGCTCCAAGCTGACGATTGCCCTAAGAAAAGGAAAAGAAAAAGTTGGAGATACGCGTATAAAAAAGACTTAAGCTGCTGCATTGGTTATCATCTCCCCAATGATACAAAAATTGAGCAAATACAGCAAATCAAGTTGCTATTAATATAAGCTTTAACATGGTCTTTTGATCGTTTCATCATTATACAACACGCACTATCACCCCTTATCATATTTCCAATATAAAAAATGGCATTATTGAGACAACTATTCTTTATCCCCCTAACCATGTTACCACATTGAGATCAAGTTCGTGAGTTAAACCTAAATAACACCATTTTTATAGGGATATAGCAGGGGTTAACAAGGGTTTACCCCTGTTATACCCCTGTTACCCCCCAGTTAAACCCCTCCTACTGGTTGAACTCGTATAAATTAATTGATACGTTTAACCACTCTAAACAATCGTTAAAATCCAAGAAAGAAATTGACTTATAAGGAAGTGATGGAAAACGTAAAAAAAAGCGAAACAACGCTACATAGAACGTGCAATATTAGTTATAAAAGACAAAAGCTAATACCATAGACCTGATTCATTTCGACAATTGAATACTTTACTGAAATTGCTTAGGCCTGTCTTTTTCTGCTGCTCTTGCGGCAATCTCATCAATGCGTTTTTTGCGGGTATCTGGTCTTTTGGCGAGAACAATCCATTGCAACATCATTTTTTTTGACGGATTTACTCAATCCAAGAAAATAATCTTTTGAACCAGCATAATGTTGAAATGCTTCATCCAAATCCTCGGGAATAATTAATTCTTCCACACTGTCCAAAATTGACCAAGAGCCATTTTCTTGTGCTATTTTTATAACCGCGTACCCCGCTGGAGCCATCAGATTCGCATCGATTAGTTTTTTAACTTTTTCTTTGTTAATTCTAGACCACGTGCTCTTTGGTTTTCTTCGACTAAATAATTGCATAAATGAATAGGCATCAATCGGCCTCCTCGTGCTATCAATCCAGCCAAAACACAAAGCTTCATCCACCAGCTCTGTCCAACTGACCACCGGTAAATTTGATTTTTTAGTATTACAGATCACCCAAATTGATTGTGCTATATGATGATTGTTTTCGAGCCAAAATCGCCATTCTTCTTTTGTATTCAGGTAAATAGTGACTCTCTCCGCCGAATTCTGTTTGATCATTGATATAGTTTTTTAGTCCTTACTGGTATGGATAAAATTTGTCTATTGTGAAAATACGTTTTTTTTGAATACTAGTCATCCATGTTTTGCAGAACAACAACGACCAGCTTGTCCTATTGACAAACTCAAATTAGTCAGCAGCATTTTCATTCTTAAATTTTAAGAATATATCTTTTGGGAACTAATAGAAGTATTATGAGTAGAACAATCTGTATGCAGATTACAAAAAACAAAATAGTCTGAGTTCGAAAAGCAAGTTCAGAGACTCGTTTTGCGTTTCTGCGCCGTAAATCGATCTGATTTTTCAGCACATGCTTTTCACAGCTATCAATATCAGCCCGCTGCTCTATTTTCCATTTTTCCTCACTTGCCAGATGATCACTTTCGTAGGTGCCAAGTCGATAGCGTCGAATAGCGTAAAAAAAAACCAGCAACAGCCATAATGGTAATTGAAGTCAAGCTAATCAGGATTTTCTTTATCATACGTATTTATTTTTGCATTTCGTTTCAAATAATAAGCCCTTAAAAAAATTACAATCAACACAGCTGTTAATCCCGAGACCAGAAAAGACGAAAACTGGAAAATAGCTTCACCAAACGCTTTACTGTCGCCAAAACACTGTACTGAGTTTCCCCATATATCAGTGCCCATAGCCCCCTCATAAATACATTTCCGACAAGCCCAATATTCGGGAAGTATAATTCCGAGATAAATTGGTAACAAAATACCATAACAAGTAAGCAGAATAATTGTTATTGCACGAATCAATTTCATATGATCTATATACCTAAACCTTTTATTCGTTAAACACCACAATCGCCAATTTACAGTTTTACAATAGCTAAAAAATCGTTAGTTTATATGTGTTGGCAATCATTTATAATTCGTTAGTGATCCATCAATTTACACAAACGTTTGTGTATTCAATTTACTTGAATCTCTAATTTATTCTCAGTATACTCGTCATAACATTATAATCAATTACCCAGAACAGCGGTTCAAAAAATAGACTAAACAGACAGCAAAGCAACATTACCGGAATACGGACTAATATATTCTTAAAGCAACATATTTTAAAACGCTAAAAAAATGAAACAGATTGGCTTAAAAATCAAACAGGAATGGAAGTTTCTTTCCATATTCGTCATCTGCTCTTTACCAAGCTTATTCAGCATGGCACAATCCAACAGGCCGGTTCTCCGTATCGGTATCATGGCCGATATGCAATACGCAGACAAAACAGACCACGGTAGCCGGTTCTACCACAATTCTTTAATGAAAGTCGATACCGCTGTAGACTTCTTTAATCGCAATAAAGTCGATTTTTCATTGGTTCTTGGCGATCTTGTCGACGAAGGTCCAAAAGATCTACCTGTATTGTTAAAACATCTCTACCCTTTAAAAAAACCGATGTATTGTCTACTTGGCAACCATGACTATGTCAGCGTATCTAAACCAGATCTTCTGCACACCACTTTTGGGATGCCAGCTAAATACTACGCATTTACAAAAGGGAAATGGCGATTTGTTTTCTTAAATACGAATGCGCTCAGTGAATATGCCACAACGCCCAATTCAGCAGACCAACGTGAATGGAAAACCTTGGTGGGTAGCCTACAGGCAGACGGAAGGAAAAATACGCAACCCTGGAATGGCGGAGTTGATCATAAACAACTCCTATGGTTGCAAAACGAACTTGCCCGAGCGCGGAAAAATAAGGAGCATGTGATCGTATTGACACATCATCCCTTATTGCCAGAAAATGGTTATGAAACACTCAATAATAGGCCAGTTCTTGATATACTCTACAAATTCCCAGAAGTTAAACTGGTACTTTCCGGTCATAATCATAAAGGCAATTATGTGATGGTAAACAATATTCCTTTTGTAACCATGGAAGGTATGATAGAAACACCTACAAGCAATGCCTATGGTCTTTTGGAGCTTTATCCGGAAGAAATCAAAATCAAAGGCCAGGGTAGACTCAGTTCAAGAGTTTTTAAATTATCATCCAAATAAGGCTCAATCGGGCGATTAAAAAACTCGCCATAAATGAAATTTAAATAAAACACCCCCAACAGCGAAAGCCGTTGAGGGTGTTTTTTATTGAATGGGTTTAGTGAATACACTATTCTAAGGTTGGATTAAATGTTCCGCCCCAATCTTTATTCTGCTTGATATTCGGATTTTTATCAATGACTGATTGTGCTATTGGAAAGAAATAATAGGTATCTGGTACCAGGTTCACTTTGTTTCCTGTACTTGGCACCTGCCAAGACACTATATTTAAACTGATTCTCTTTCAACGTGTATGTTTTGGCCAATACATTTGCATCTTCCAGTTTCATTTCAGTTCCATTAGCATTGATCGCAATAGCTTCAACTCCATGCTTTGTCGTATTGTTTAGTATATTTAACTTACGTAACCGTCGTAAATCCCAAAAACGATGTCCTTCAAAGCAGAACTCAATATTACGCTCTGCTAAAATGGCTTCACGCATTTGCTCTTTCGTAGTCGCTGCAATACCATATTTATTATCCGCACCAGGTTCTATACCCGATCTTTTTCTGATCTGTGTCACCAAATCTAAGGCTGTCGCAAAGTCTCCGGTTTCATTTGCTGTTTCAGCATAATTCAACAGGACTTCGGCATAGCGCATCAAGACAAAATCCACATCATACTGGGTTTCCACTTCGGTCTGTTTTAATGATAATTTAGAGTTTTTTTAAGATAAAAAATCCACTATATCGATCCAAATTGGAAGAAGGTGTTTTTGCGTTAGGGTTTATACCAAAGTCATCTAAAGCCGGAGCAATACCTACAGAAGTGTATTGTCGTTTGCCGGTCTTTCCTGAAACCTCATAAATCTTGGCATTCCACAAAATGGATTTATCAAAACGCGGATCGCGGTTTTCCCAATAGGATTGCAAAAATTGATCTTCTGTCTTATAGTATTTGCCCGTTTGATCGGAATAAAGCTTTCCATCTTTCATTGGAAAAGCTTTTACAAATTCCCAGGATGGAACGGAACCCGCTGGCCCTCTACTTTCGGAGCCGGGTCGTACGCCATTATCCCAATTAGCGACTTTATTTGGATAAGTATTAATCACAGCAAAAACAACCTCTGGTCCTTTTTCAACCAGCGCAATATTGGAATAATCTGGAGTCAAACTATAGCCATCCGCTTTAAGTTGCTCATAAGCCAATTTATTCGCAGTGTTGGCTTCCTGCCAATAGGCATTTCCATAAGGATTGGAAGGATTAAACTGGGGTGAAGCTTTATATAACAATACTTTCGCTTTAAAAGCTGCCGCAAAATCACCGTCAACCTTTCCATAATCTGCCGTACCCTTGGCAATCGTTTTTGGCAGTAAGGAAATAGCCTGATCCAAATCTTTGATCATCAGATCAAAACACTCTTTTGTAGAATTGCGGGGTACATTAAGATCATCATTTTTTAAATCTTGAGGTACCGTAATATAAGGGACCCCACCATGAATCCTGACCATATTAAAATACATATAGGCACGGAGAAACAAAGACTGCCCAATCACCGCATTTTTGAAGTCCGCTTTTAGCACAGTACTTTCACCAACTTTCTGGATCGCCGTATTAATTTTTCGGATGGTTGTATAATCCCAGGATTTGTAAGAACCAATGTTGACGGTGACCGCATCCAAAGGGAAAGCGATGCCAATTAGTTGTTCCGAATTTCCATCCGCACCAGCGTTCCAGTTGCCAAATAGTGGATATAGATTGGCAAGATAGCCGTTGACTAGATTTGGATCGGCCCATACTTTAGCTTCATCCAGCGAATTGAGATCATCAATGTCCAGCACATTTTTACAGGAAGACATACACAGAGCCAACGCTATTAAAGGATAATATATTTTTTTCATCTTTTTTTCATTTAAAATTTAACATCAAGTCCAAACGTAAAGGTTTTCATGACTGGATAAGAATCATACAGCTTTTGTTCCGGATCATGGAATTCTTTCATCGGCGAAAAAACAAACAAATTGGTTCCATTGAAAAACAGGTTGACATCTTTTACACGGATCTTCTCGGTCATGCTTTTCGGCAATCGGTAAGACACGTTAACATCGCGTAAACGCAGATAGGCTCCATTTCTTATCCAGAACGACGAAGGAGCTGCACCAGAATCAGCCCAACCAGAATAGCCTGTTGGACGAGGGTATTTCGCATTGGTATTATCCGGCGTCCAGACATCGGAAGCCCAAATCGGGTAATATGGACGGAAAGTATCGCCATGCTGACGCATTCCACCACCTTCTTGATTGCTGATCATCCGATCATAAGCAAGAACCCCCTGAAATAATGTCGAGACATAGAAGCCTTTCCAGCTCGCATTGAAGCCAAACCCGTAATTGATGCGCGGAGAATTATTGTCTGACAATAACTGCAAATCGTTATCATCAATTTTCCCATCCGGACCTCCTGAGTAGTTCGCCCCTTGAATATCTTTATATAAGATCATCCCAGGAAAAGGATCCCTTCCGTAGGTCTTAAATCCTTTTGCTTTCAGTGCGTCGGCTTCAGCCTGTGTCCTTACTAAACCCAGTGCCTCTAAGCCGATAATTCTATTTTCTGGCCGCCCAATTCTGGAACGAAAGTTCTGCGGTTGGCCGGCAGCATACGCCGGTTCCTCGTCAATGATATCCCAGCGGTCTTTTGCATAACCCAGATTCCCATTGAGCCCATAGGTCACCTCGCCCACCTTATCATTCCAGTTCAACGAAATCTCCCCGCCTTTGTAACTTCTTGCGGCATAGTTTTCAGGAGCAAGTGCGCGACCATAGTTATCCGGAACTTTCAGTGATCTTGGTCCTAGGATGTTCGTTTCCTTACGTGAAAACAGATCTAGGCTACCGGTCAGCTTATTCTTAATAAATCCAAAATCCAAACCGAGATTGACGCTTTTAGAAGTCGTCCAAGTGAGGTTCTGCGTCGGTGTTGCACCATACGCAATACCATTGTAATAGCGATCTCCGAACATATAGCCACCAGAGCTGTAATATTTTTCCAGATAGCCAAACTGACCGATTCGATTAGCATTTACATCCAAATCATTACCCGTTGTACCGTAAGAAGCTCTGAACTTCAAGTCTGATATCGTATTCTTTATATCCGTAAAGAAGTTCTCGTCCGATACACGCCAGGCTGCCGAGACTGAAGGAAAAAAGCCCCACCGTTTATCGCTAGGAAACAAAGGTGATCCATCGTAGCGGAAAGAAAACTCCGCAATATACTTATCTGCATAATTATAATTAGCACGCCCAATCACGCCGCGTCTTGAATCAATTGTTTCATTGGCAGTTGTCGACCTAAAGTTCCGATCTGTAGGATAAATAAACATCTGATCCAGGGCTGTAATCGGATTCTCTGCCCGTGAAGTAACGTACGTCCCTCCTTTTTTGGACTGCTCATAAACCAATGTCCCATCGACGGAATGTTTACCAAATTTGCGGTTATAGTTTAAAAACCAGTTTACCTGATATTCCCACAATCGTTGTGGGCTGTAATCCATGAAAGGCTGACTCTGACTAAAAGTAAAGATATTGATATTCGCTTCCGAAGGTGGGGCCGGTATAAAGCGGTTGTCATTTGGATTCAGTGAAGTAAAGGTGTAGTTTTTTTGAAAGCTCATATAGCGCTTGCGCATATAGTCACTGGCAAGATAACTCCCCACAAGTTTTGTCGATAGACCTTGTACCAATTTATCCAGCTTCAAATTTAGGGTCATAATAGGATTAACCTGCCGCACTTTGCGGTCGATATAACGATCCCCGATGACCTGATCGATCACATTCCATGCCTGCCAGCTTCCCATAGGTGTCTGTACGGGATAAGCCGTTGGCGTATTGCTCGGTGTTCCGTCTGCATTCAAGTAAAACGGATACATCTTTGGCCAGTTGAAGGTAACACGGTAGAAATCGGATACATCAAAATCATCATCATTGGAAGATGTGCTAAAAGGCCAAAAAAAGCGCTTCGAGTTGGTCTGGTTAGCTGAAATATTAAAATCCATGCTAAAATCTTCGGTAATCTGCGCGGAGATATTGCTGCGCAAATTGAACTTCTCATGGTCCAAAGATTTATAGGATCCATTTTCTTTGCGGTAGCTCAGCAAGCTATAATAAGTAATTTTGTCGCCACCACCATTGACCGATATGGATTGGCGATGGGTAAATGGATTGCGCCAGATCACATCATTTGCATTGTAATTTTTATCCTTGAAATAATCAAACTCTTTTTGTCCATTTGGGATGGAAAGACCGCGAAATTCGGCGACCCTATTTTGATAGGTGAGTTCATCTTGTGCAGTCGTTAAATTCGCAAGAAGTTCCTGTGTTGGCGTATTAAAAGTATAATTACTTTGTACATTAAAAACTGGTGCTTGCGCTGTTCCTTTTTTCGTCGTCACAACGACAACGCCATTACCCGCCCGGGTGCCGTACACTGCGGCAGTCGCTGCATCTTTTAAGAAGGTCATTTGGTCGACCTCGTTCGCTTCAAGCACATCAAATGCAGCTTTATCGCGGACCACACCATCAATTACATAAAGTGGCTCGGCAAAACTCCCCCGGATACGCAAGCTCGACGATGCTCCAGCCATCCCCGAAGTATTGGTGACATTGACCCCCGCTGCTCTACCGGCAAGTGAATTGGAAAGATTTGAACTGGGGATATTCTTTAGCTGTTCTGCATTGACGGTAGCGACGGAACCGGTGATATTCCCTTTCCGCTGCTTACCATAGCCAATGATCACGACCTCTTCAAGCGCCTGATCACTCGAAACCATAACAACACTGATGTTGCCTGCGGAAACGGCTACCTCCTGTTTTGTAAAGCCTTGGTAGTTCACGACCAAAACATCACCACGCTTGGCCCGAATAGAAAAAATACCTTGTTGATTGGAGGATGCTTGAACGGATGTTCCTTTGACGGTGATGGTAGCGCCGGCTAATGCCTGACCTTTCTCATCTTTGACGATCCCTGTAACCTGATCTTGATCGACAATAGCATTGATCGGATCCAGATTCAGTGCGTAAGAATCAGGCTGACTAAACAGCAGGCAGAGCCCCAAAAGGCTAATGGGTCTCGCCTTTCCATGAAGAAAAAAATTTCTCATCATAATTACAAATTGGTTTAAAATAATAAAGAACCCTTAGGCTCAACTTTGGTTTATTTACTTAGCCTGCTTTTCTTTTTGTAAAAAACAGCAAAAGTGGATTAGATTGTCTACTAAATTTAAAAAACAAATTCTTATTTACGAAATTAACGTGATTTTTTAATCCGAAGTTCACATAAGCGTTACATGCTGAAATAGGGAATGGAAATGGCCGACACAGCAGTGCCGATCTTCAGGTAGAACACCTAAAAACTGTGGTGAATACAGGGGTTTAAAGTGGATTTATACCCCTGTACGAATACTATCTAGGAAATTTTGTTTTGAGGCAAGCCGAAAACGATCAATGTAGAGACTCCGAATGGGGCTTAAAAAAATGAGCCTAAAACTGTAAACTAGCGTTTAAACAAAATTGTCTCCCGTTATATGTTGGAAGCACAACATAGCTCTTTTTCGAATTCTGTAATCGACTGTCTACCAAAGGGAGCAACCAATAGGCGATTTTAGTACTTAAGATACCGACCCCAGCTCCCATAGCGATATCCGAGAACCAATGCTTGTCGTTGTACATCCGCAGATAACCGGTACCTGCTGCAACAGCATATCCTGCAATACCGTACCAAATTGACTCCTGTCTATATTCCTGCCAAAGCAGTTCGGCACCAACGAACGCAGTAGCAGCATGCCCTGAAGGAAAGGAATTATTCGCTGAACTATCAGGCCGCCATACGGGAATGGTGGATTTCATAATTTTCACGGTTGAAGTCATTATAATATTAGAAACAGCTGTCGTAAACAGGCGTTGTTTAAGGTTATGCTTGGCAGGCACCCCTACCGCGTCCAAAACAAATACTCCGGCAGTTCCAGCAAAGCGGGTGAAATCGTCCAACTTAATTTTTCGGCTAGTTCCTCTCGATACGCCGTCTCTAATGTCTTCATCTATCCCCTTTAAAAAAGGATTTCCTTTGGCAACGACACCATAGGTGATCAGTCCTACAGGAACAGCCAGTTCCTTGTAAGGAACTTTCTTAAAAAAATGAGATCCGCGGCTCGAATCCGACGGTTGTTCCGACAGAATTTGGGCAATTGAGGTAGCCGGTACTACAAAAAGTGAAACCAGGATACAATAAAAAATAAAGTATCTTTTGTAAGTGCTCATTTTATCCGTATTTATTTTATCGTGCGCAAAGATAATATTAAAATATCCAGTAAAAAAAGACAACGGGCATTGTCAACTCGGAAACTAAGCATCTTGCATCCACCTTCGTCAGAGGGTCAGCTTCCCTTATAGGTTGAATAGCCGTAGGGCGAAAGCGTAATCGGCACATGAAGATGTGTCTGCTCAAAAAGCGTAAACAAAAGTCCGCTGTTTCATGAATTGATGTGAACAGCGGGCTTTAGATTTAAAATTTATGTATGATCAAAGTCCTATCGTCACACCATTGGCAATGACCGCATCTTTTTTCACAACAACAATCCCATCACAGATCATATGCGTATCAAAATCACCATCATTCAAACCCGGTCCACCAATGATACGAACGTCATCTCCAATTCGGCAGTTCTTATCCAAGATTGCGTTTTCGATATAACAACGTTTACCTACACCTACCGGTGGTGGCTTTTGTGTATTTCCCAACTCCAATACTTCTTCCAACTGCTCATAGTAATCAGTTCCCATCATGTAGGTCGATTTAATAACCGTTCCTTCACCAATACGGGAACGTATCCCAATAACAGACCTCTCCAGTTTATCGCCATTTAAAATACATCCATCGGCAATTACCGTATTATTTAACGTTGTACCCGAAATTTTCGAAGGCGGGAGCATCCGCGCACGTGTATACACGGTTTCATTAAACAAATTGAAATCCGGAATATCATCTGTCAATCCAATATTGGCATCAAAAAATGATTTGATGGTCCCGATATCGGTCCAATACCCATCAAATTGATAGCTCAATACCCGAAGTGCTTCGATAGCATCAGGTATAATTTCTTTACCAAAATCCATCCCCGGGTTGGCGATCAAAAGGTTGCGCAATATGTTTTTCGAGAAAACATAAATGCCCATGGATGCCAAATAATGCCTTCCCTGTTTATGCAAAACCGCTGAAACCTCTGAGGTCCAATTTAATACTTCATCCTTATCGGGCTTTTCGACAAAAGCAGTAATCTCATTCGCTTCGTTCGCTTTTAAAATACCAAATCCCGTAGCATCTTTACCATTGACTGGTATCGTAGCGATGGTAACATCGCCTCCATTTTCAACATGGAAATCAATCAGCTTTGAATAATCCATTTGGTACAACTGATCACCAGACAATACAAGAATGTAGTCGTAATCGACATTAAGGAGATGCTTCTGCGTGCGCCTGACCGCATCAGCGGTACCCTCAAACCAACGATCGCCCTCATTGGTCTGCTCTGCAGCCAAGATGTCGACAAAGCCCTTACTGAAAATGCTGAAATTGTAAGAATTTTTGATGTGTGTGTTCAAAGAGGCTGAATTGAACTGCGTCAGTACGAAGATCTTATTATAGCCAGAATTCAAACAGTTCGAAATCGGAATATCGACCAAACGGTATTTTCCAGCTATTGGAACCGCTGGTTTCGACCGTTGCTGTGTCAATGGGAAAAGGCGCGACCCTCGACCTCCTCCCAATACAAGGGAAACTACTTTGTGTATCATACCTCAATCCATTAATTGGTTATAAAATTGTTATCTTCAAGAACAAGGACCTGATCAGGTTTAGTCTCGAGATTCTTTAAATTCAGGTTTAAGAATCCTTATTAAATTAGCAATTTTCCGGATAAGAAGCAAACAACAATTTTAATCAATGATTCTTTTCACAAAAAAGTAATTCTAGAAAAACGAGCAGAAACATGCTTAATTTTAACCGATTAAAAGGCGATGATGACAAGTCCGTGTCTCCCATAGGTTTAATATCCAAATAGACCACTGAATAAGAAAAGGCAGTAGATATAGCCAACAAGTAATAGGTTAACACCTATTTGCGGATATTTCTTTTGGGTAAATAACCATAGGATCTCAATAAAGGCATAAATGGACAACGGTGCTGCAAGACTGACGGTCATAAAATAGAGTAAATATCCAGCCCCCAAAGCATCATTTTGTTGTTTAAGAATCAAATATGGGACAAGAAGTAGCAGAAAGGCGATACAGACTACAGAAAATCGAATAAAAAAATGTCGTTTTAGTTTTTGATCCCCTTTAAGAGGTTTATACATAAACAGTGTTGAGCCCGATATATAGAGTGATAACAACAAATAACCGATATAGTGATGCGCGCTCTCCAAACCATTCCAATCTTGATTAGCGTAGGCAAGACCAACAATTAGAAATAAAACAATAAATAAAACTACTTTAATATAATTCATCTAAAAACATCAGGGGATTATCCCTACTAGAGTAATTGAACGCTATAAATTTTAATATCGTATGGAACATACGTGAATTTCAAGATTTCTTTCCAATACGACATCTTGCCAATCGAACTTTGACCACAATAGTCCAAATCAACTAAATAAAATCAACTTCCGAGCGGGTAGCTAAAAGCAATTTTCAGCAAAGAGAAGCACCCTATTGACCTAATATTTATGTAAATTGCTAAAGCATATAGAACAAAACAGCTATGAATTCTTCATTATTGGATGAAAATTATTGGGATGAACGTTATAAGAACAAAGCAACAGGCTGGGATATTGGCTATGCCTCTCCTGCTATTATCAATTATGCAGCGGAGTCTATTGCCAAAGATGCATCTATTCTAATTCCCGGTTGTGGAAATGCCTATGAAGCAAAGACTCTACTTGACATGGGGTTCCATCAAATTACCTTACTTGACATCGCTCCGACCCTCGTTGCAAAGGTAAGAAAGGAGTTCGCCAATAGCCCTCAGATCCAAATTGTATGTCAAGATTTTTTCCAGCACCAGGGCCAGTACGACTATATAATTGAGCAAACATTTTTTTGTGCACTGGATCCTTCATTACGCCCCAGCTACGTACAACAAATGCATACTTTGCTCAAGCAGCAGGGTATTCTGATGGGTTTATTGTTCAAACGGGAATTTGCACAACAGGGACCACCTTTCGGTGGAGATCCAACGGAATATCAACAATTATTCGCTTCGCAATTTGACATTTTACAGCTGACAGATTCAACCAACAGTATTCCCCAAAGACAGGGAAATGAACTCTTTTTTGAGCTGCGCAAAAAATAGTCTACTTGCCCGGCATGACCCGATAGGTTGGATCTTCCATGATATTGACCTTCACAATGCCCGCAGCATTTTTTAACAAAGAGCGACAATCTTCACTGAGGTGCCACAATTCTATTTTTTTTCCTTGTGCAGCGTAGCGTTCGGTAATTTTGTTGAGTGCATCCACGGCGGACATATCCACCACACGACTTTCCTTAAAATCTAAAATCACGCGCTCGGGATCTTCCAAAACATCAAATTTATCCAAAAAATTAGCTGTTGAACCAAAGAAAAGAGGTCCATAGATTTCATAATGCTTGATGCCCTCGGCATCCAAATATTTTCTTGCCCGAATGCGCTTCGCATTATCCCAGGCAAATACAAGTGCGGATACCACTACACCAATGAGCACCGCAAGTGCCAAATTATGTAAAACCACGGTAATTCCGGCGACAATAATCCCAACGAAAATATCTGATTTGGGAAATTTATTGACAATCCGCAAGCTCACCCATTGGAAGGTTCCAATGGCCACCATCATCATCACACCGACCAGCGCGGCCATGGGTATCTGCTCAATAAAAGGAGCACCTACCAAAATAATCACTAAGATGGTCATCGCTCCTATAAAAGAAGAAAGTCGCGTGCGTGCACCAGCATTTAAATTGACCAGTGTTTGAGCAACCATGGCACAGCCACCCATTCCCCAAAAAAATCCATTGATTGTATTGGCTATCCCCTGCGCCATGGATTCGCGGTTTGCATTTCCCTTACTCGCCGTTATTTCGTCCACCATGTTCAGTGTCAGGAGCGATTCCACCAACCCTACTCCAGCCATCACCAAAGAATACGGAAAAATCAGTTGCAATGTTTCCCAGCTCAGGGGTACATTAGGTAAATGTAGATGGGGTAATGTCCCACTAACAGAGGCAATATCTACTACTTTTTTGGTATCAATACCTAAAAAAGAAACCAGACCAAATACAACTAAAATAGCGATTAAAGAGGCTGGAACAGCCTTCGTTATCCGAGGAAATCCAATCACAATCAACATCGTCAGCAGAGTCAGTCCCCCCATAATGTATAAGGTACTTCCCGACATCCACTCCGCTCCCTGTCCGGTATTCACCTTAAATTGGACTACTTGAGCCATAAAAATAATAATGGCCAGTCCGTTCAAAAAACCGTACATAACGGGCTGCGGAATTAAGCGTACAAATTTCCCCCATTTAAAAAGCCCGACTAAAAATTGCAGGAGCCCCGCCAAGACGACAGCAGCAAACAGGTAATCAATCCCGTGACTTGCCGCCAGGGCCATCAATACAACCACTGTTGCGCCAGCACCTCCGGATACCATCCCTGGTCTACCGCCCAAAACGGAGGTCACCAAACCCATTAAAAATGCTGCATAAAGTCCCGTCAATGGTGGTAGCCCGGCTAAAATTGCAAATGAGAGTGATTCCGGAATCATTGTCATTGCGACCGTTAATCCTGCAAACAACTCATTCTTAAGATTAATCGATTTTATATTGAATATTTCAAAGGTATTGTTCATTTTTAAATTACTTGAACAGGATAATTGCCGCAAAGGTACTAATCACACAAACACTTTTCCCCAATATTTGTTATTCTTTACAAATTTTATCGCAAAACAGTATGTTCATTTCGATTAAACAACGCATTAACCAACGTCCTTATAGTCTCTTAATATATATCATTTTGTTGCTTGTCCAGCTCGGGAGTATAGGGCCTAGTAAGGCTGCATTCCTACCAGCTAGAGATTCCTTAATGACTTCAGATAGCCTATTTCGAGCGAAACCTGTCGAAAAATATCCCATGTACCGCGATGAGCAACCACGACTTTGGAACAATCATCTTATCAACGTAAAACAAACAGACAGTCTATTCGAGTACCAAAAGAAGAACTTCTTAAGGGCGGGAATTGAGTGGTTTTCCATCCAAGCTATTCCTGCTTCGGTTAATTACTTCATTCGAAAAGATCCTGTTTCCCATATTTCCTTTAAAAACTTCTTTAGCCATTTAAAACTGTCTGCCTGGACCTGGGACGACAATCTTTTTGCAACAAATCAAATAGCGCATCCTTATCACGGTCAGTTTTATTTTAATTCGTTCCGATCCAACAACTACAGTTTTTTACAATCGACAGCAGCAACCGTAGCTGGTAGCTATATCTGGGAAACTGCAGGTGAAACAGAACCACCATCCATCAATGATATCATCAACACAAGTTTTGGCGGTACTATTTTAGGTGAAATGACCCATAGACTATCGCATCATATTCTTTCGCGCCCAAGCCTGACCAAAGGACAACGCAATAAAAAAGAACTATTGGCCATGTTGATCAATCCGATAAATGGGCTCAACCGTCTGCTCGACGGGCGCTGGGGAGATAAGGTAAAAGGTGCGGTGGTCGACAGTTCTTTAGTACACACTGAAGTTGAATTGGGGCTAAGACGGTTTGATGCCAAAGAACATGACATCTTGAATAAAGGAAAGAATGACATCTATGCCCGTATCAAACTGATTTACACCAACGATGATCTAGACAAAAAGAAACCCTTTGATGACTTCTTCCTCAATTTGGAACTTGGATCAGATGATAGTTCCATCGTCAATGCGGTCAATGTGTATGCCTCGTTATACGGTAACCGTATTTTATCCAATTTAACAGGACGTCATCGTGGTATCGTGTCTGCGCATTTCGACTTTCTACGCAATGAAGCTTTTTATTACGGATCACAGAGCATCAATTACAATGTTTTTTCAAACTTCAATATTGGTAGCCGTACCAAGCTGACAACCATCCTTGGTGGTGGTCCAGTGGTATTGGCTGCTGTACCTGATCCTTATCTCCATTTTGGTGAAAGCCGCACTTACGATTATGGCCCCGGGGCCGATGTTAGGGCTTCAGCCACATTGAGCACATTAAACCGCTTTAAATTTGGTGTAGATTATCGTGGCGGATATTTTGTCACAATCAGTGGCAACAAATCCCACCATTTTCTACACGCGGTATCCACGAGTGCTTCAATGCGTATCTGGAAAAATTTCGGTGTCAACCTTTACTCCGGTTACTTTAGATTGGAAGGTCATTATCAAGACCATAACAATGTCAACAAAGACTATCCTTTTGTACGGATAGCACTAGCCTACAACTCTGAATACTAGCTAAAAAAAAGGCTTAACTAAATGAGTTAAGCCTTTTTGATTAATTTGTCCAATATTTCTTTAACGCTTCCTTCAAACGCGGATCATAACCATATATATCCGGATACGTAACGATTTTTCCTTCGTCATCCAACCAGGTTGTATAGTAGGTGATATAAACTGGCATCTGCCGTTTAAGTGTTACCCAACGTGATTTTGAGATCGAATCTGTGGTAATTTCTTTTGCAATTTTTTCGGCCTGTTTTTCATTATTGACAAGGTAAGACGCCAAATCAACGGGTTTTTCAACACGCACACAACCATGGCTCACGGCGCGATTACTCTGCCCAAACATTTGTTTTGCAGGCGTATCGTGCAGATAAATGGAATAGGGGTTCTCAAACAAAAACTTCACATTCCCCAATGAATTATCCGAACCAGGATTTTGTTTAAAACGAAAATTCTCCACAGAATCCGAATTCCAGTTGACCGTTGCAGGGTCCACTTGTTTACCTTTGTAGTAGGCTACCATATTACGCGAAGCCAGATAGTTTGGATTATTTCGAACGCTTGACAATAACTCTTTCTTGACAATACTGCTTGGAATATTCCATACAGGATTTACTTGCATGGCATCCAACACCCCTTGCATGACAGGTGTCTCGTGGTTCTCACCTTTTCGCGTATAAGCCGGATTATCAGTTTCACCGACACACACATTCATCAGTTGACTTGTCTTCCCTTCTTCCATAATATGTAACCGTTGTTCAGGTATGTTCACAAATACATATTTCTCCGGAAAAGCATCTCCCATCCAGCGCAATTTTTCCAATACCATTAACACCTGGCTACGTTGTGCACTGTTTAGGTTGCCATTTTCCAATAAATCCTGAAACCTGGTGTAATACTGATTTTTAGGTTGGATATCGGTCAACACAGTTCCAATTTTTACACTATCCAGCATTTGTACAACTTTACCATAGCTCATACGCTTTTGAGGAACGAAATATCTTCCATAAAGGCGTTTGGGGTTGACGACACCATATTTTATGCTGCTGATATAAGCCACGAGCCCATCAGTACTCAATAAGTCAAGTTTGGCCAATAATGGATAAACTTCAGCAACATCTTTGCTTTTCAGTTTTCGAAGCGAAGATAATGTTTCCTTAATCGCAGTTGTATGGAAATAACTAGCTCGAATACCATGTGCATCACTACGCTCAAAGTAAGTTAACATGGTGTCGATACTACCATCAAAAAGGTGTTCGGCAATTAAAGTCATCCCTTCAGTAGAATCCGATAATTCCTTCATCCAGCTTGGATTAACCAATTGAGATTTTTCCTTGCCATACACCTCACGGAAGACTTTTACATAAGCTGCTGTGTCAAAATCCTTATAGGACTTATTTTCAAACTCTTTCGCCAATACATCGCCATAAGTCGGAGGATTATCCTTACAAGAAAAAAATACTACTGAAACAAATGAAATAAAAACTAAAAATCGTAACATATTACAAATCGTGAAAAAGAAATGGCTTCGCAATAATGAAGCCATTTTCTGAGGACAAAGATAAATAATTCTTATTGTCTAAAGAATCTTACCTGTCATTGAATCACTACAGAATCAATCACTGTATTTTTTCAGGAAATCTTCCAGCAATTCCACCATATCGGTATTGCCCAAAAAAGCTGCTGATCGCTGGTGCAAAGTTTTTGGCTCAATATCTAGTATGCGCTGAGATCCATTCGAAGCTTTACCCCCTGCCTGCTCAATGATGAAGGCAATTGGATTGCACTCATACATCAATCTTAGCTTACCATTAGGGTGCGCAGAAGTCGTTGGATAAAGAAAGATACCCCCTTTGAGGAGATTACGGTGAATATCGGCCACCATTGAGCCGATATACCGTGACGCATAGGGGCGTTGCGTTGCACTGTCCTCCATTTGGCAATATTTGATATATTGCTTAACGCCGTTTGGAAATTTAGAATAATTTCCTTCGTTAATCGAATAAATTTGACCCGAAGCCGGAATTTTCATATCAGGATGGGATAAACAAAACTCGCCGATCGAAGGATCCAATGTGAATCCGTTTACGCCCTTTCCAGTTGTGTACACCAACATGGTTGAACTACCATAGATTATATAACCTGCAGCGACCTGTTTCGTTCCATGCTGTAAAATATCATTGCTATTACAAGAAACACCCGTATCAGAAATTCGTCGATAAATGGAAAAAATCGTCCCCACAGATACGTTAACATCGATATTGCTTGAGCCATCCAGTGGGTCAATACACACAATATATTTCGCATTTTTGGAAACCCCTGATTGGATATACACTGGATTTTCATGTTCCTCTGAGGCAACTACACAGCATTCTCCCCACTTTGAAGCGCTTTGATAAACTGCTCATCGGCATAAACATCCAGTTTCTTTTGTCCCTCGCCCTGCACATTGACCTGGCCTGCATCGCCTAAAATATCAACCAATCCCGCTTTATTAACCTCTCTATTTACAATTTTTGCTGCGATTCCAATATCGCGCAGTAGTCTGGAAAGCTCCCCTTTAGCATACGGAAAATCGGCCTGTTTTTCAATGATAAATTGACCTAGTGTAGTTATACCACTCATAATGTTGTTTTATTGGATATTTGTTGCACAAAGCTAAAAAAGTTAAACAAACTTTAGCAAATACATCCTTCTCATATTTAGCATTTTAGCAGACTAAATACGCAATCGATTGCGCTATGTTTTGAAATCTCTTCTTTGCTAAAACGATTATTAGCTATTAAAAAAATAATAAAAGGTTGAATGCACTGGATAAATTTCAAATAGCAACGATTAGAAAAAAAACAATAAATGCTAAGTATTTGGTAATTTTGGCTAAATATTCTGATACAATGCAACAACTTATACAACTCATCGAAAAGGAAAAATTAGGCAATCAGCCGGCAAAACAGTACACCTTGATCATAGATGATAAACAGGTCGTTCACGGTGCCTTATTTGTAATCAAAACCACAAAAAAAACATTTAAATTGATGATCCCGGCGCCTTTTCACGAAGCAGTTCTGAAAGAACAAGTAACCATCAATACCTTGATCAAACATCCCCAAGTAATGCTACTGGCTTAATCAAAGGGAAATTCCCCTATCCTCATACCTATCCCCAGAGCAAACAAAACATAGCTCGCTTGTGTTTATCATAGCGTAGTTTCGCTGTTTTTTTTACACCATATTCCGTCTTCCGAAGACTATAACGCTGGTTCGACCTAGAAAATGAGAGCAAACCGGAAGCACATATTATCAACGGGAAATTTTACAAGAAAACCCGGTAAAAATGTAAAAATCACCTCGATATAACGTTTAACTTTAGGCAACAAAGACAACGCTATGCAACACCACTATACACTTTCGGGAATGTCCTGTGATGGATGTAGAACCACAATCGAACATGCATTGAATGAGCTTCCTGGGGTTCATGCCGAGGTAACTTTAAACCCGCCAAGCATGACAGTAACATCCCAGAAACATATTCCGTTACAGCAATTACAGGAAATAATATCAAAATTAGGTCCTTATCAACTCAGCGAAATACATAAGCATCAGGGTGATGTACAGTCCGATCAACACATTGTAGCACAAACTTCGGAGAGATATGGCTGCCCCATGCATTGCGAAGGTGAAAAAACGTACAGCCAGCCAGGAAATTGTCCGATTTGTGGTATGCATTTGGTGAAGCTCGATGCAGAAACAGCAATTAAAAATAAGCTGCATACTGCGCATGCAGCGACCTTGCATATCCAACACGAACAGCAACACAATCATTCCGCTCAGTCAAATGCCACGGTACATCAATCACAGACAATATCTACACCTGACAAAGCACATGGTCATACGTCTGCTGATCAATACTATTGTCCGATGCATTGTGAGGGAGACAAACGCTATAACGAACCCGGAAACTGTCCGGTATGCGGCATGAATCTGGAAAAGGTACCCATGTTAAAGACAGATCTTCAATATACCTGTCCTATGCATCCTGAGATTGTACAAGATCATCCTGGAAATTGCCCTATATGCGGTATGGACCTTGTGCCTATAGCCAATGGGAATGATGAGGCCGACGATCACACATATCGTGATCTACGCATGAAATTATGGGTCTCTATCCTATTTACGGTCCCGATCTTTATACTTTCCATGGGTGAAATGCTTCCCGGTAATCCAATAGGTAAAATCATTTCGCCGAGTTGGTCTGGTTGGGTTCAGCTGGCTTTATCCCTGCCAGTTGTTTTTTATACCTGCTGGTCTTTTTTTCAACGGGGCTGGGTATCTTTCAAAACCTGGCGCCTTAATATGTTTAGCCTGATTGCACTTGGTGCTGGAGCTGCGTTTGTCTATAGTTTGGTTGGCCTATTTTTTCCGCAGGTATTCCCTGCTGAATTAAAAAATCACCATGGCTACATTGCACTTTACTTCGAATCCGTTACCGTCATATTGACTTTGGTATTATTAGGCCAGGTGATGGAGGCCAAAGCACATTCCAAAACCAATTCGGCAATCAAAGAGCTGATCAAGCTGAGCCCTTCCGAAGCTACGCGCGTAGAAAATGGAATAGATAAAAAGATCGGCATAGATCAAATTCAACTCGGAGATATACTCAAAGTAAAACCCGGGGACAAAATCCCCGTTGACGGGCAGATTACGGATGGCAACAGTAACATTGATGAATCCATGCTGACGGGTGAACCTATTCCGGTAGAAAAACAAGAAGGAGATCATGTTAGTTCGGGAACAATCAATGGCGACCGCAGTTTCCTCATGAAAGCAGAGCGTATCGGTTCGGACACACTACTGGCTCAGATCATTCAACTCGTCAATGATGCGAGCAGAAGCAAGGCACCCATTCAACGATTAACGGATAAAGTATCCGAGATATTTGTCCCGATTGTCATCATTATTGCAATTTTGACATTTCTTACCTGGTGGCTTTGGGTTCCTTCCGCTTCCTTAGCATTCGGCTTTGCCAATGCACTTGCCGTACTTATTGTCGCCTGCCCCTGTGCCTTGGGACTCGCTACACCGATGTCTGTCATGGTGGGTGTCGGCAAAGGGGCCAAACATGGGATCCTGATCAAAGATGCAAGTGCGCTGGAAAAAATGAACCAAGTGGATGTGGTTCTAACAGACAAAACAGGTACCATCACCGAAGGAAAACCCACCGTTGATGATATTCAGCCAAACTCTTCCAGCAGCAAAGACGAGATATTATCTTTGGCTGCCGCTTTAAACGCCAATAGCACACATCCATTAGGTCATGCTATTATTGAAAGGGCAAAAAAGGAAAATAGTAAAACGGACCTTGCAGTTTCCGATTTTGAAAATGTTGCCGGGCAAGGAATCAAGGGAAATATAGCTGGACATAGCATAGCACTGGGCAATCAATTGTTGATGGAGTCTATCGGCATAACAATTCCTCATGATATGAAGCAGATGGCCGAAACTGCTCAATCCCATGGAAAGACGGTATCCTTCCTTGCAAAAGACAGTAGCTTATTGGGGTATTTTAGTATTTCAGATCAAATAAAAGCCTCTTCGAAGCGTGCAATCCAATATCTTATACAGCATAAAGTCGATGTCGTTATGCTGACGGGAGATAATATCCATACGGCAAGGGCTGTGGCGGATCAAGTTGGCATCAAGCATTTCAAAGCCAATGCCTTGCCCAAAGATAAATTGCAGGAAATTCATGCGTTACAGCAAAAAGGACATGTGGTGGCTATGGCTGGTGATGGTATCAATGATGCCCCTGCCCTTGCTCAAGCCGATATCGGCATTGCCATGGGTACGGGTACTGACGTTGCCATACAAAGTGCTTCTTTGACTTTGTTGAAAGGAGACCTGACCGGAATTGCCAAAGCAAAAGTACTGAGTCATAAATTGCTTCGTAACATTAAGGAAAACCTGGGTTTTGCTTTCGTCTATAATATACTCGGAATTCCTTTGGCAGCCGGCCTGCTATATCCATCTTTCGGAATTCTCTTGTCACCCATGATAGCAGCTGCCGCAATGAGTTTTAGTTCCGTTTCGGTTATTTTGAATTCTTTGCGCTTAAATCGTGCAAAGATCGATATCGATTAAAAACAGATATTCCCTATATTCGCTGCTACAATAACGACATATAGCTTACAGTAACATGCGTAATATCTTTTTAATCTTAATTACGGTTATCATCACAGTTGTCTGTGTCAAGAACCCGCAATCGGTGCAGCTCAATTTTATCGGGGAATCGCAAGTGGCACTATGGAAGCTACTATTGGCCTTTTTTATTGCGGGAATTGTATTTGTATCTCTATTGAAAATCGGAAAAAAGAAACAGCGGGCGTATGAAGAGGAAGAAATAGACGAATCGGAAGAAGAAAACGATCACAAAAAACCTCAATTATCGGATGAAGATCGAGAATTCCTCTCCTAAAAGAAAAATAAACCACTAAAAATGAAGCCCTAAACAGCTGTAGCGCATTTTTATGGCACAAATACTTGCGTGGAATAGGGATTAACCCTATCTTTGCATCACTTCAACAAGGAACGGTAGTTCAAAAACAAAGAAGTAAGATTCCGTAGCTCAGCTGGTAGAGCAATACACTTTTAATGTATGGGTCCTGGGTTCGAATCCAGCGGGATCACAAAGGCACACTTAGGTGTGCCTTTTTTAGTTTAATCTATATCTTCTTCCCTTCAAAGTACTAATTTTTAGGTTATTTAAGTTCATCTTAACCAGTTTCATATGGTGGTCATTGTGGTGGTCATCTTTATGATCTACATTTGACCACCACGGATTTGATTTTACGTGAGAATGGCTGATAAGGCTTAGCAATTTTATTGTTAATTCTAATTGTGTAGAAATGGAAAAAATCAACATGAACTGGATTTACTTCCCATTATTTTAAGAACCAAGTCTAGAAATTAAAAACTACATTTATAATCGTAGCTGTTTTAGGTGCATATTCCGGAGTAAATTGACCCCATGATTCCGGCACTTTGCACCGGAGTATATGCGCGATTCCATTGAGTTATCGCATGCCATTCCGGCAGATGTTGACCCCCTAATAAGATTTAGATGGATTTATTCCGGATCATACTGACCCTCAAAAATAATATGGGGTCTAATTCCGGAGCATCTTGACCCCTTGGTTATTTTGATTTATTTGGGATAAGATTTTTAAGAGTTATTCCAATGGCCGGTAAATCAAGACCCATGAGTCAGATAAAACAATTGATAAGATTGAAACAGCAGGGCTATGCCATAAAAGCGATAGCACGTTGTTTATCACTGAGTAAGAACACCGTAAAGACCTATCTTTTCAAGATCGGTCAGGCAAAGCTCAACATGAACGAGCTGCTGGAACTGGAGGATCCGATTCTCGACGGGCTTCTGAATGCCGGTAATCCAGCCTATCGTGATGCCCGGTTTGAGGATTTCAAAGAGCGGCTTTCCTATTTTCAGCAAGAACTCGGCCGTCCCGGTGTTACCCGTAAACTTCTTTGGGAAGAATATAAGCAGAGCGTGTCGGACGGCTATGAACTTTCACAGTTCTGTTTCCACCTGGGGCAATATCTCAAAGTACAGAAGCGCAGCTCGATGGTCATGGAACATACGCCAGCAGATAAACTTTATATCGACTTTTCCGGCAAGAAGCTTCATTTTATCGATGGTAATACCGGTGAGATCATAAATTGTGAGATATTTGTGGCCTGTCTGGAATAACGGCAGAAAAAGGAGGTTATAATGTATCAATGGCAGTATTTAGTCCTAAAGAACTTCATTGAAAAAACTAAGAGTGATAATATCATCGATAGCTGTCATCTGGCATTATTCTACGCACTCTATGCCAAATCCCTTGAAGCAGGAACTAGCGTATTTGCCATCAATACATCCGAGATTATGCAAATGGCAAAAATCTTTAGCCCTGGCACTTACTACATGAAAATTAAGTACCTACAGGAAAAGAACTATATCGAATATTATCCATCACAATCAACAAAAGTACCATCAATGGTAAGCATGAAACAGGAGGTAAAAAGTGAACAGAGAAGACAGATTCATTACTTATCAGGATCTACTGGAATTTAAAGTAGAGCTTATTGAACTATTAAAAACGCTATTTTCAAATGAGCCGAAAACCAAATGGATAAAATCTAAAGAGGTTCGCAAGATCTTAGACCTCTGCCCAGGAACGTTACAGACTCTCAGAAATAGTAATAAAATTGAATTTACAAAAATTGGCAGAACAATCTATTACAACGAAAAAGCAGTACATAAAATGCTGGAAGAAAGGAGTAATTTAAATGGCAGAAAATAAAAAAACAGGTCTGGGGAAAGAAATTCCTCCAGACCTGTTTCATGTTAAAATCTATTTTTCCTATTACGGTCAGGATGACCACTACGCCTCTGAATTCTATGATCATTATCAATCTCTAACATGGAAAAACCCTAAAGGTCAACCGATTAGCAATTGGAAAACACTAGCTTGGCAGTGGATATTAAGTAAATGAAATTATACTTTATATTATTATTTTTTTAAATTTTCATAGAAGTCTATTATTAGATTGTCTACAAAATTAAAATACGGTATTGCCTCCTTTGCTGCTTTTGCTGCTTGCATAAATCCATGTAGCTGATAATGTCCTTGAATTTCAACATCTTTAACCTCGCTTATTCCGGATATAGAAGTACTAAACATTTTTACAGTTCCAGAATTTTTCAACAATTGATGCGATGAACCGTGACTAAACGGATTACGCCAATCTACACGGTATTTGTCAATTTTCTTTGCTTGGTCTTTTGTAATTAATCCAAGTGACTTTGCACTATTTATTAATTTTCCAAATTCGTCAGATGAGCGATTTAAAAAATTTTTGTTTATTTCAATTAAATGAATGTTCATTGTATTCCGTAGCTTTACTTTCACGGATTGCTAAATTCAATCTTAAAAATGATTCTATTAAATGGTTGGTCAGACCAATAGCTCCTTGGTATAGTCCAAAACATATCGATTTACAAGCTTCTTCCCTAATAAAATCTAAATTATTATTGAGTTTGGTGGTACAAGACCTTTTGATCTGATCAAAATTAGCAAGTTTAAATTCAATTTTTTGATACGCAAATTTTACAAGCTCATCATCCAGTTTATCCATTATTTTTAATTTTCAAATTTTGTATAATCAATTATTATCTTCGGTAGCAATAAAGCATTCAAATATTAAAAATATCCTCTGCTTTAAGTGCATAAATCATTTTTGTGTTTTTCTTACTGCTGTGGCAAGACCTACAAACTTTCCTTCATTTATCAATAATGGGTGCTCCACTACAACCATGGTAATCATCTGTATCCAAGATTGTATTTGGAGAAAGGAATACATTGTATTCTTTATAACTTTTGTGAAAAGTTAAATCATATTTTAGTGTCAAAGTACTTTCAATTCGAGTTGCACTTGTTGCCTTATGACGAATACTTCCATAAAAAGCATAAAATAATTTTTCGTCAGGTTTAGCTACTTGGTTTTCCAAATCCACGTAACATTTTATACCCTTTTCTGTTGGTACAGCTACTCCATAGCATGGTGAATAATATAAATGGGGAATATAGGAGTGTTCGAATAAAAATACTCATAACAGCAATGCATTTGATATAAAAATAATCTCTTTGATCTATAATTCAATAACTAGTTTAAGATTAAAAATTCCATCAACACTAGCCTTACCTCTAGAAAACACCAATACAATTAAATGATAAATGATTATATTTACAATGGTTTTAAAGTAGTTTTGATAATCAGGCTTATTTTCAATAATCATTACTTTTATCATAGTACTGTAAAGATCAATAAAATGCTAATCAAAGAGGAATTGGGTATTACTAACTTTTGTACTGTTTTTGATGTTACTTATCGCAATTTATATGACTGAAGCAAAATACCTTTGTACTATTTTAATAGAAGAGTACGTCAGAATATTTGACGTATTTCCTAAAAACTGGAGTGTTTTAAAATAGGAAAAGGGGTTAATTACAAAGTAACCTTAGATGCATCATAAATAGAAAAATTGTTATTTATCTCCTCATTATGGCGTTCACGGATTCCCCTCATGTGACGTGATACCTTTTTATGGTGATAGAGTTCTAGTTTGTGATCTTCAATAATTTTCTTAAATCTCTCATGCCCCCTTTCGTATAAAATGACATACCAACCGCAGCCTGCTTCAGAATCATGATGTTTATTTTTATTGTCAATTGAATTGGTTTGCCAATAAACTGATTCCCATTAGTATACTTTCCAGATTTGATAGGTTCCCATAGATTATTGATAAAATCATAGAAGGATGGCTTTATAGCTCCGGAATAAGCTTCTATTTTGTCATTCTTTGAAGCCGCCTGTGTAGTAATAAACCTCACATCAATGGTCTTATCAGGATTCTGATCTTTTAGCTTTTCCCATCCCTCCACCATTCCCTCAAGAATGTTTTGTGTAATGAAACCTGAATAAGAAAATGTTGAAGTATTGAGACTTTTCACTTGGAAAGCCAGAACTGTATTTTTCAGTCCAATTAATACATCATCAAGTTTTCCGGCTTCACTGCTGGCAAACTCAACCCACTCTAATTCATTCTGGTCATTTAGTAATGCATTATAAATTTCTGTAGCAAAGATTGTGTATTGAAAACCATACCCCCCTATAGCGGCCTCTTCGCCGGGGCGTTTGTTTGGATTATTAACTATATCAGAACTATACTATTGTTTATAGGTAAATTATAAAGTTACTTTTAATCTTTAAGGTTTGAAATAAAATTAGCAAAGTGCAACATTGAGATCATCCAGCGTCTGTTCCTATTCATCAAAGAGTAATCTGCTATTCATTCAACAAATTTTATAGGGTTTTAAACGGGCTTTCATCACTAGAGTCATCTGTGTTAAAGTGAAATCTTTTATTTAAAAAGGCCCTTAAGTCAATAATTTTGTCGCTGAAATATTACCACAATAATTAGATGGCCACCAGATGACCACCATGGATTGCTTTCAATGACCACCAGAAATTATAAAAATAATTAGCCTTAAATTTTGTCATCTCAAAACATCAATCTATATTTGCACTCCGAAGCTAAGGATTTAGCCAAAATCGTTCATTTAAGTTCAAATTATATGGTGGTCATAAATAGTGGACATCAAAATATTTAACCTAATAAAACTTTGATTTTCAACTACTTATGTAGTTCAAGATATGGTCCCAGCGGGATCACAAAAGAAAAGCTAATCGCAAGATTAGCTTTTTTTGTTTTAAAAGCTATTAGGATTCGAAAAAAAAGTTCGGCCGGGTTCGATCCTTTCGGGGCTCAGCAATATTAAAAATCACTATTTCCATTGATTTTTTTACAGAGCTAATTTAATAGCTTTGTTAGGCACATTAAATAGCACAACGGATGAAAAATTTTGTTTTACTTCTTCTAACCTTTTTATGTATTCCTGCTCATGCCCAAGATAAATTAGCCTCAACAGATTTGGCGTATCCTGATTTAATTCCGACACTCATGCAGAACAGCTTATATGGCTACTCTGACAAATCGCTAAACATTAAGATAAAAGCGCTTTTTGAAAAGGCAGAATTATTCGAGGCTGATTACAATTTCCAACTTTTCCATGTGAATAATGCCGAGATCATTAAATATGGAACAGCAGACTATGCCTGGGTTCTATTCAATGGTGAGCGATACCGCATCGATAAAAAGGGTGCACGAGTATATAAATACAATGGTGCCGATTTTAAAACAGGTGAAACAACAATTTATCTCTACAAAAATTCAACTGTTTATTATAGCGACAACATAGATCAAAACACACTCTTTCAACACATCAGAGACAACCGGAACGGAAAACAACTATTTCCGGACGAGCAATCCATTCAGGAATTTCGAACAAAAAACAAGGAGTTGATTGAAGAAGGTGTTAAATTGGTTTTTCAGCCCAAACGAAAAGAAATACCCTACATAGATTTTACCAGTGAACACACTTTACTGAAGGGAATAAAAAATAGCGAAACCAATCAGATCGTTGTTAAAGCAAAGTATGCGAATATCGAGGAACTTTACAATAATCCACTACGTGAACAGCAGTATCCGCTATTTATTGGCTATCGCGGTGACCTCGATAAGGAAATCTATGTCGGCTTAAATGGAACAGAGTATTACATCAAAGACTAGTGTAAAAATCATTAATTTCCAGGTTACAGTCCGTAAAGACACTATTGCAGCTGTCATTTCACTAACTTTGTTAATAAGACAGACCAGCATGTACAAAAACAATTGCCCCAGATGATAGAAAAACTACTCTTCGAAATGAATACTTATGCTGCGCTCAGTGCAGAAACAACAGACATTTTGAAAACTATCTTTCAGGTGAAGCAGTTCAAAAAAAATGAACATATTCTACGTGCTGGAGAATATGCCAAGTACTATTATTTTATCTGCAAAGGATTATTAGGCTATTATAAATTAGACGCTGATGGTAATACCATCTATAAAATGTTTTTTGAAGAAAATAGCTTTTGTGCTTCCACCGCCGCCATCATCACAGAAACACCGAGCGCGTTCAACATCGTTGCACTCGAAGATGTTGAGTTGATTCAGTATTCTGCCAAGGCTTTCCGTGAGCTTGTCCGGACAAAGCATGATTTAGCACTCTTTCAGATAGCCTACCTGGAAAAGAATTGGGTGGTCAAAAAAGAACCACTTGAAATCGAGCTGAAATGGGAATCTGCGAAGGAACGTTACCTTGAACTTCATCAGAATCAAGTGCTTTTCAAACGCCTCAAACAGCATCATATCGCCTCCTATCTTGGTGTAACTCCCACGCAATTAAGCCGCATCCGTAAGGAATTAAAAGAATAATTCCATCAACATCTGTATACGTTTTTAAAGATTATACTCTTGAATTTTGCCTTATAAAGATAAAATTTTAAGCTATGAAAACAGTATACACCCTCCTATTTTCTGCCCTTAGCCTACCACTGGCGGCACAAAAAGTCGTTAAGACAAAAATCCATAGTGCCAAAATGGACAAAAACATTGAAACCATTATAATTACGCCCGACATGAAAGACGGGATCAATTATAAAACAGTTTATATTCTCCATGGTTATAGCGGCAACCCCACCCGTACAGTGCAAGAAGACATTCCCGACTTAATCCAAAAAGCAAAAACTTTTCAGACTATTTACGTGCTACCAGATGGAAATTTCAATTCTTGGTACGTAGATAGCCCCATCGATCCACATTCACAGTACAGCACCTTTATCGGAAATGAGCTAGTCAATTACATCGATCATCACTACCCGACGCAACAAAACCGAAATGCGCGCGGAATACTGGGCTGGAGTATGGGTGGCTACGGAGCATTGCATATCGGCATAGCCTACCCACAAACATTTTCGATCGTCGGAAGTTCATGCGGCGCACTTGATTTCGACCGCTTTGGACAGGCCTACCAGCAATATCAGGTAGACAAGGTATTGGGCGATTTCAAAAATCTGAACGATGTAGACCGCATCTACAGCAACGAAGATAAAATGAAGCACAATAAACAACGCTATATCCTCGATTGTGGAACGGAAGACCTGCAAATGCTGGAAATGAACCGTACATTCCACAAGCATCTGACCAACAAAAACATCGAGCATCTTTACATCGAATCAAAAGGCGGACACGATACTGCTTATTGGAGCAAATCACTATCACAACAGTTGGCTTTATTTCAAAACTACTTTCAACATGAAGGATTATAGATCGACACTCTATGTTGCTGCAGGCGCTTGCAGCTATGGACTACTCGCAACGATCGTGAAATATGCAAACCACTTAGGGATACACACAAGTCTGTTGACTTTTCTGCAGTTTATGTTTGGTTTTCTCTTTTTGCTGGCCTTTAATCTGTTGTCAAAACGTCACGCAAAAGAACATAACGTTATCAAATTTTCATCAAAAATCACATGTGTCCTAAATAAATTTTAGGAGTCGTTTTCTGTGTTACAACCATTGATTTTTTGCTCATTTGAATTTTGACCCCTACTTTTCATTCCGTGAAGATGTTCAGCTGTCCATTTTTTCCTTTGACCGGAGGCCTGACAAATGGATCATCTATCCATTTCCAGATGTTTATTTTCACGAAGATATTCATTCTGATAAATGCCACAAGATTGGAAAGATTCCAATCATATTTGGCCTTCTTTTGGAGGTACTTTAACAGTAATATGCCGATCAGTGAAGTCCAGATCTGTATCATCACTGCATTTTCAGAAGTCCCTATGAATGTCGATACTTTTAAGCGCTGCTTTAGATGCTTGAAGAAGACTTCGATATGCCAGCGTTGTTTATAGATGTTTGCCACCAAAGAAGCCTTCCATTTAGTATTATTGGTCAAAAAGTGGTACTCATTACCAGTGGTGCTGTCCCAAAAGTGGACCAGGCGTAACGGTTTGGAATTGTATTTATTGCAGGCAGCACCGGAAAGCTCAATGATCTCATCTTTAATGATTCCCTTTTCCAAGAGTGCTTCACTCTGATATGATTTGATAACCTTGTAATTCATGTTGGTTTTACTCCTGGTAACGAAATAACAGCCCCTGCTGTCCAAATCCCCAAGCCAGCTGTAATCCACGTAGCCACGGTCCACTACCACCACGCTTCCCTTAGAAAAACTGTAACTACCGGCCCGCTGGCTCTCATGTACTTTTCCATCGGTAATCTGCATAAAAACAGGCAGGCAGCCATCATAATCCAGAACGGTGTGCAGTTTTACCGCACCTTTGGTGCTCCTGAATTTAGCCCAGTCAAATACAGATAGACATAAGGGGATGATGCTGGCATCCATCAGATATACTTTACGCTTTAGCTGACCAAGATCTTTGCGAAAATGGGTGTCCTTTTGCCAAAGCCTATCCAAAACAGAATAGTAAAGATCTTTGAAAAGTTCATGGGTACGGTGTGTGTTGATATAGGATATATTAGACTTACTTGGAGCTCTTACTACACCTAAGTGGTTCAGATTACCAGTGGTACTGCGTAAACCGTTACTAATATCACGAACCGAATCTGCCGAGGAAAAATGACAGAAAAGCATACTGACTAGATGCGTCCAGCTGTTGATCCCTTTCTGATGTTTGTCACTTTTGTGCTTTGAAACCAAATCTTTGAATAATTCGCGGTCGATAAGAGATAAAATCTGACTAAAAACGTTTAAATTTATCATGGCGGTGTGTTATAATTTTGCGATTTAAATATAGCAACTTTGCTATATCTAAACACCGCCACTTTTTAAACGTTTAGGACGCAAGTGATCAAAAATAAAACTGATGGTATGGGGCATTTCCCTTGGTCTAACAACAACACTTTACTATCTCTCCATCCAATATATTCCCGTATCCGTTGGGATTATCCTGCTGATGCAGTCTATTTGGATAAGTTTAGTGGCAGAAGCAGTGCTACTGAAAAAGCTCCCATCAAAAGGTAAACTAGCAGGAGTTATTATCGTTTTGCTCGGCACGACCTTAGCAACCAATCTATTTCAAAACAATAATGCGCTTGATTACAGAGGAATAATACTGGGGTTCGGAGCGGGAATAAGTTATGCGCTGGCAATTTATGCTTCAAGCACAGTGGAGAAAGAGCTGCCGAGTTCGGTACGAAGCCAATTCTTGGTTTTAGGCGGACTGCTGCTCATCGTCGCATTTTGGAACATGGATATTATTCGGTATATGCAAGTTAATGCAGTCCCCTGGGGATTTCTGATTGCCATTTTTGGAACGATCCTACCGCCTTTATTGTTTACAAAGGGAATCCCGAAAACTGGAATAGCGATGGGAAATATTATTTCAAGTCTGGAAATTCCTGTTTCAACCTTATCTGCCATGTTGGTTCTGCAGGAAGTTGTTTCAGGATTCCAATGGTTGGGCATACTCCTGATTTTAATGGCTGTCATCATAATTAATGTTGGTAAGTCGTAGTAGCCAGCCAATGACTAAATCTATTATATTGCCATAAGATCAGCCCCCAAACCGGAACTATGGTTGCAGCCATGTGGAGCATTTCAAATATATTAGAGGCTCCACCAGTTTGGATCAGAAAGGATGAAAACAATAGACTAATAGCAGCGGGCAATAAAACAAAGGATAGTGCCCGTGCAAGCCTACTGCTTCTGAATTGCTTATTTAAATTTAGAAAAATAGATATCGTACCAATCGCAATACAGAGTGTCACGAATGAAAGCAACAATTCTGTAAAAAAGGGCATGTAGCAACGTGCTCTTTTTGCCGCCTCATTATTTGCCTGAAGTATGGCTGTAAGGACAAAGGTCGTCGACACACTAAACCCTATAATTCGCAGAAAAATAAAACTTAGCTTTCTTTTCATCGGCACAATATTTTAAAATAAACAAAACCGCGAATAGGCCTGAACTTCTCGTCCCCTCCTATTTTCCCTTAATAAATTTCGACCAGGCCCCTTCCGAGCGCCTCAATTTCAAAACCGAATTCAAGGCTGACTTCTCACATAGCATAACTGCTAAACCCGCGTAACCTTTAAACGACAAGAATCTTTTTAAAGATGCAAATTAATCCTTGAAAGATAAATGCCAAAGCACTATTGGACGTGGTCCTGACGATGTTTGACGGATGGACCTTAATATTTGTCGGCATGCTACACCTGAATATTTTTTCATTTTTTTACTAAGGTTTATCCTTCCTGTTACGTATCTATCTAAAATTATACACCATGAGATTGACTGATGATATCAAACAACTAATCATAAAGTACATCGGCGACAACTTAACGTCGGATGAAAAGACCGATTTAAAGCTATGGTTGGACGAATCAGCAGAACACCGTATTTTTTTTGAAGACCTTTTAGATCGCGATGATTTTATCAACGATTTAAATCAATGGAGCCTACTCCAGGCCTCAGATACGATGGATTGGAACGAAAGGTTAAAGACAAAGACCCTAGAGACCATTCGAACCTCCGCCATTAAACCATCTCCTATAAGAAACCTAAAGCGTTTGCTACCCTACGCTGCAGCTTTAATAAGCCTAATTTTAGGTGGTCTGATGTATTTCATAGTGGTAAAAAAACAGGCTACACCGATCAGCGATCGAATGGTCTTAAATGATGTAGAAGCACAGAACAACAACGCTGAAATACGACTTTCGAATGGCAAAGTACTCCAGGTATCGAGTCAGAAAGGAGCCCTTGTTTCAGGAGATAAATTGACCTACGAAGACGGTACTGTTCTACAAAACGAATCTTTAAAAGAAGATCTGATGGCCACAGTTAATACCCCCGCCGGCACAATGCTGAAACTCCAATTGGAAGATGGCTCGGAAATTACACTCAATGCGAAAACAACACTCAAATACCCGCTTCATTTTGCAAAAAACAAACGTGTTGTTGAAGTTGACGGTGAAGCCTATTTCAAAATTGCAAAAAATAAAAAGGTTCCATTTCAGGTCGTTTCCAATGGACAGCTCATCGAAGTCACCGGTACCGAATTCAACGTAAACACCTATTCGAAATCCCAAAGTAGTACAACGCTTGTGGAGGGAAGCATCAATCTATCGGCGCAAGGGCAAACGTTACAGCTCAGACCCAACCAACAAGCGCTCTTAGCTTCGGGTCAACTATCCAAAAAAGTGGTCGATCCCGCTAATTACATCGCATGGCTCGACAATAAATTCTATTTTAATGAAACGGACCTTCATACTGCCCTACAATTGATCGGTCAATGGTATGACCTGCAAATCATCTACACGCAACCGATAAAAGAAACACTATTATATGGCGAAATTCAACGTACGAAAAGTCTATCGGCAGTCCTAAAAATTTTGGAACGCAGCCATATTAAATTTGAATTGATCCAAGAAAATGGCATCCGTAAACTCTTTGTTTCAAACTAACCAATTATCCATGAAATAACCCAAAAACAACAATTATGAGAAAACCAACCTAAGGAGACAAAACGAGATACTAAAAAAAGCCGACCAATGCTACGAACATTAATCGGCCATAATAGCGATCTCCATTTTTGACCGATTTACCCAATCAGTTTAACAATAGATTATATCCCTAATTCAACAAATTTATGAATTTTAAATTTCTTGTTCATAGAAATCGAATTGCTGTGAACATCCCCAAGCAATGGAAGACCAAAATGAAGCTGAGCGCATTTTTTACTCTTGCATGTGTTGTTAAGCTGTCTGCAGCCAGCTACGCACAATCAATCACGATTAACGCCAAAAAAATGTCATTGGTGCAGGTACTACGTACCATCCAAAAACAGAGTGGCGTCCCCTTTCTATTGAATGGTAAAGAACTTGCTGAACTAAAAATTGAGGCGCAGGTTCGCAATATGCCTTTAGAAAAAGCTGTACCGATCCTCTTAAAAGGCCAACCTGTGGATTGGAGTTTTCAGGATAATATGCTTGTCGTAACGAAGTTAAAAACAAACCACCTAACGTATGACCTTCCAAGCAATTACGTCTTAGTGCAACAAAACCGCACCATCAAGGGAAATGTTCACGATAGCAAAGGAACCGCGCTCCAAGGTGCAACAATTATGATAAAAGGTTCGACAAAAGCAACTACTACAGATGCAAGTGGTAACTTTCAGATTGAAGCAAATAATAACGCCGTACTTGTCATTAAAATGATCGGCTACCAAACCAAGGAAATCCCGTTGGCCAACCAGCCCTACCTCAATATTGAACTTAGCCAGCATATCGACGCATTGGAGGAAGTCGTCGTCGTAGGCTACGGTACGACAAAAAAGAAAGAACTAATCGGTTCGGTTTCCCAAGTTGATGGGAAACAACTCGCCAAACGCTCCGTTCCCCAGCTTGCTCAGGCCCTCACTGGTCAAATGCCGGGCGTGACCGTCATACAGCGATCTGGCCAACCCGGGGCAGCAAACAATACGATACAGATTCGTGGTGTGGGATCATTCGGCGCCAGTACCGACGCACTTATTTTAGTTGATGGTATCCCCACCAATTCCTTTAATGATATTGATCCAAATGATGTTGCCTCGATATCGGTATTGAAAGACGCCTCCTCAGCAGCCATATATGGAGCTAGAGCCGCAAACGGCGTTATTCTGGTAACAACAAAAACAGGCGCAGCTGGCGGAAAATTAACGGTCAATTACAATGGTTATTATGGGATCCAAAAGCCAACAGCATTCCCCGAATTTGTCAACTCTTGGGAGTACGCTTCCTTACTCAACGAAACCACAAGTGGTGGCGGTGGTTATACGGCCGAAGAAATCCAAAAATTTAAGGATGGCTCAGATCCTGACAATTATCCCAATGCCAATTATATGGCAAGCTCATTTAAGTCGCAAGCAACACAAACAGGCCACAATTTAAATATATCCAATACCACAGATAAAATACAATACACCTTATCTGCTGGTTTTTTGAATCAAAAAGGTATTGTCATCAAAAACAATTTTGACAAATACAATGTCCGCCTCAATCTCATATCAAACCTCAATGACAAGCTCAAATTAACGACGCGGGTAGCAGCAATTCAGACCGAAACAGACGAACCGGCAGCACCGGCAACGCTCGACTTCTCCCGCATGACGGATATCATTTCTCAGGTGATTCGCTATCCCGCCATATACCCTATTCGGTTGAGCAACGGTGACTGGGGCGCAGGAAATAACCTGAAAGGGACACCCGTATCTTTCCTGGAGAGCGAATCCTTCTACAAAGAAAAAGTATCCAATATCTCGGGAAACGCAAGGCTCGATTGGAAACCGATTTCAGATCTGACCTTATCCGCTATTGGCGGGTATACGCAGACGAATGGCCGTACAAAACTTTTCAGAGCTTCGCAACGGATCAACAATTCCATAATTCTGGGCCCCTCAAATCTGAACCAAAGTGCGCCCTACGACACTTACAAAACTTTTCAAGCTTTAGCAGACTACACGAAGACTTTCGGGTCGCATAACCTGAAAATATTAGGTGGTTATTCTTTCGAAAAAGGCTACAGCGAAGGTTTAAGCGCTTACCGCCAGAATTTTCCCAGCAATGATCTTACCGAGTTAAATGTAGGTTCACCAGATGGGCAACAGAACGCTGGGACAGCCTCAGAGTGGGCATTAGAATCATTATTTGCACGCGTACAATATAATTATGCCAAGAAATACCTTGTCGAGGGTGTTGTTCGATACGATGGGTCATCCCGTTTTCCAACCGATAAAAAATATGCGACCTTCCCTTCGATTGCAGTAGGTTGGTTGCTGAGTGAAGAATCGTTTATAAAGGACCATTATAGTTGGATCGACGAATTGAAAATCAAAGGATCTTATGGGGTACTTGGAAACCAAAATATTGTCGGTAATATACAACAGCGCGTTGTCTCTAACTACCCATACCAGGATGTTTTAAATCCTGGTTATAATTACCCTTTTGGAAATACCATTTCTCCAGGGGTCGCCAGAACAACAATTGTTGACCCTACGCTACGCTGGGAATCAACCCGAACGGCAGATGCGGGCATGGAAGTGGCTTTATTTAAAAATTTATTGACATTCAGTAGTACATATTATAACCGATATACTTACGATATTTTGGTGAGCCCAGGTTCTAGTGTTTCCAAAGTTTTGGGGTTTGAAGTAGGCGTACAGAATTCTGGAAAACTTCGAAATAGTGGCTGGGAATTCACCTTGGGACATCAAAAGAAGTTGAACGAATTTTCGTATAATGTGAATCTAAACTTCTCTACCGTCAAAAATAGAGTCGTCGATTTGGGTGTCGGCAATATCAACCAGCCAAATGGCTTAGTTGGAAATGGTTCAACCCTATTTATCGGTTACCCCATACAGGCTTACTATGGCTACCAAGCCGATGGCCTATTTATCGATGCTGCTGATATTGCAAGCTGGGCCAATCAAACCAGCATCAACCCAAAGCCACAGCCAGGCGATATCCGATACAAAGACATTAGTGGCCCCGACGGCATACCTGATGGAAAAGTAGATGCCACATATGACCGAACTGTGATCGGATCACGTATCCCCAAATACACCTACGGGATGAATATCGGGATGAGCTATAAAGGTTTTGACTTAGGAATACTTCTTCAAGGTGTAAGTGGTGTTAAAGGCTTATTGGACAATTATGCTGGATTTGCGTTGACACAAAACGGCAATATCCAACGCTGGCAAGCTGATGGCAGATGGACAGCAGCAAATCCCGACCGCAATGCGGTTTACCCAAGAATTGAACAATTGCCAAGCACAGGTACTCCCAATACACTGCTGTCAGACTACTGGCTTTTGGATGCGAGCTACTTACGCCTCAAAAATATGCAATTAGGCTATACCATTCCCAAGAACACCCTTGCAAAATGGAAATTGTCAGGCCTGCGGATCTATGCAAACGCCGAAAACCTATTTACCAAAAGCAATTATAGAAAAGGCTGGGATCCGGAAATCAATTCAAGCGGCGCCTACTACCCTATTATGCGCAATTTTACATTTGGGGTTAACCTTAGTTTTTAACCGATCGATAAAAAACCATGATACATAGCACACACAGACATATAAAATTGGCCCTATGCATTCTTCTTGCATCAAGCCTGAGCATCAGCTGCAAAAAACAGCTGGAAACCAATCCGCTTGATAAATTTGCAAACGAGACTTTTTGGACCAGTGAAACGAATGCGCAATCAGCGCTGACAGGATTATACAAAGCAGAAATCCAAATGAACTCCCTCGCCGAATTCAGCCCCACAGACTGGTGGTCCTATAACGGGCTACTTTATCTGGAGTTTGCTTCGGACAATGCCTACGATAGACGTGGTGATAATTCGGTTTTCAACAAGCTATCCGATGGAACATTAACGAGCAATAACGGCAACTTAGACAATTATTGGCAGTATACCTATAAGAAAATCGCCCGTGCAAATTATTTCCTTGAAAATATTGATAAGACGCCGATTTCAGCTGAACTACTCGCTCGTTTCAAGGCAGAAGCGCGCTTTATACGTGCCTGTCAATATTTCTACCTCTCTCAATACTGGGGTGACGCTCCCTTGGTGACCAAAACCTTAACACCCAATGAGGCAAACCAGGTATCCAAAGCAAAAAAACAGGAATTGGTTACTTTTGTTGAACGTGAATTACAGGAAGCGGCAAACGACTTACCGAGTTATGGCAAATTGACTGCCGCAGAACGGGGCCGCGCAAGCAAACAGGCAGCCCTCGCTTTCCTGGGACGCATCCAACTGGCCGAAAAAGCCTACGCCGACGCGATCAAAAGTTATGAGCAGATCATCAATGCCAATGAAAACAGCATTGATCCCAACTATTCAGGCTTATTTAATGGAACCAACGAAACGAGCAAAGAGATTATTTTTGCCACGCAGTATCTTGTTGATCTCGCTGGAAACGGTATGTTCCAACACAATTTTCCCGCAGTCGCCGGCGGTTGGCATCTCCATTGCCCGCTTGGTAGCCTTGTAGAGAGCTATGGTTTCACCGATGGAACGGCATTTTCGTACGATGATGCGCGATATAATGCGCAAGACATCAGCAAAAACCGGGATCCGCGTTTAGCCTTCACGGTGATAACAAATGGAGACCGCTTTAAAAATTTAAAATACACCTCACATCCAGATTCCACATTGTCTATTGATCAATTGACAACAACAAAACAGGCAACACGCACGGGCTACGGATTGCGCAAGTTCAACGACGAAGGCTTTAGTGGAAACTTACAAAACTCTGGAGCCGATGTTCCTATTATACGCTACGCCGAAGTCCTCCTGAGTTACCTTGAAGCCAAACTCGAAAATGGTGATCCTATTACAAGCGACCTACTGGACAAAACTATCAACGCTGTCAGAAAAAGAAGCAGCGTTAATATGCCAGCCATCACCGTCCAAAGCAGTAGCGCACTGCGTTCGACCTTACGTAACGAAAGACGTGTCGAACTTGCACTGGAAGGACTCCGTTATTGGGATTTATTACGTTGGGGTATCGCAAAAGATGTACTAAAGGGCGATTTCTATGGGGCACCATTCCCAGGGGCGAAAAATCTCCGCATAAAAGCAGGTGGAAACAAAGATCCTTATAGCCGATGGTACGTAACCAGTAAGGCCTTCCGAGCTGGCCAAGATGAACATTGGCCAATTCCACAGAATGAAATTAATATCAATCCAAATTTAAAATAGTACCTTGGGTATCGTCAATTGTCAAACGATACCCTTTAAACAAAATTCAACGTATATGAAGAAGCCACTATCTCTAGCGTTATTACTCTCCGCGAGCCTTTTTGTTACGCTACCCACCGTTAGTTTTGCCCAAAAGGCAAGTAAACCGAATGTCATCTATATTTATGCGGATGATCTTGGTTTCGGTGATTTAAGTAGCTATGGTGCCAAACAAATCGAGACACCCAACCTGGATAAGCTCGCCCGGAACGGCGTCCGATTTACCAATGCACATAGTACATCGGCAACTTGCACCCCTTCCCGTTTTGCATTGATGACCGGGACGTATCCATGGCGCCAGGAAGGTACAGGCATTCTGCCAGGCGATGCCAAGCTAATCGTTCCTACGGATAAAATTACATTACCCAAAGTATTTAAACATGCCGGCTATGCTACTGCCATTGTTGGCAAATGGCATATGGGACTCGGAAATCAGGTCCAAAAAGACTGGAATGCCCCCATTAAACCCGGGCCTAATGATGTAGGTTTTGACTATTCATTCATTTTTCCTGCAACAGCAGATCGCGTCCCAACAGTGTTTCTTGAAAATGATCAAGTTGTGGCCGCTGAAGCCAATGATCCAATTCTGGTGGACTATGAAAAGAAAATTGGGAACGACCCTACGGGCAAAGAACACCCCGAACTGCTCAAAATGCATTCTTCACCGGGTCAGGGCCACAATCAGACTATCGTCAACGGTATCGGAAGAATCGGCTACATGAGCGGCGGAACACGTGCCAGGTGGGTGGATGAAGAAGTTTCCACAACATTTCTCCACAAAGCCCAGGACTTTATTTCCCAACATCAAAACAAACCGTTCTTTCTCTATTTCTGCTTGACAGAACCACATGTCCCACGTATGCCCGCAACACAATTTAAAGGGAAAAGCAAACTCGGCTACCGCGGCGATGCTATTCTGCAGTTGGATTGGACCGTCGGACAAATTCAACAGCAGTTGCAGCTCTTGGGACTTGACAAAAACACGATTATAATTTTCAGTAGCGACAACGGGCCCGTTCTCGACGACGGCTATATGGATGGAGCTGTGGCCCAACAAAATGGCCATCTACCCGCAGGCCCACTACGCGGTGGCAAATATAGCATCTTCGAAGGCGGAACGCGCGTGCCCTTTATCGTGAGCGGCAAAGGTGTTGCACAGGGGAAAGTTTCCAATGCTTTGATCAGCCAAATAGATCTGTTGGCAACAAGTGCCCAATTATTGGATGTTCCACTAAAAGCAGATGAAGCAAAAGACAGCGCCCCACTCTTGAAAACCTTAACCGGTCAAGATAATAAGGGACGTAGCAGTATGGTACAGCATGCGCAGACACTGGCTATCGTAAAGGACGAATGGAAATATATTGCACCCAGCAAAGGTGCCCCCTACATGAAACTAACCGATACTGAAACAGGAAGTCTTCCGGAAGATCAGTTATACGATCTCAAAAATGATATCGGCGAAAAGAATAATGTGGCTTCAAAATATCCAGAAAAGGTCGCTGAACTCAAGCAGTTATTGGAAGGAGAACGTAAAAAATGAAAATAAAAGCTGGACTCGCCCTCATCCTCCTTGGATGGGGGACTCTTTTTGCACAACAAAAGAAAAAGCAACAAAAATTGCCCAATATTATATTTTTTTATGCGGACGATTTAGGTTATGCCGAAACGGAGCCCTATGGACAGCGATTGATCAAAACACCCCATATCCAACAGCTGGCACGTGAAGGTCTACGTTTTATAAACCACTATACAAGTACGCCTGTCTGTGCCCCCGCCCGCTGCATGTTATTGACGGGCAAGCATGGTGGCCAATCCTATATTCGTGGAAATTATGAATTGGGCGGTTTTGCAGATAGTCTCGAAGCTGGCCAGATGCCACTTCCTGAAGGAACGTATACCATGGCTCACCTATTTAAAAAAGCCGGCTATCAGACCGCAGCCATTGGAAAGTGGGGACTTGGGATGAATAACTCCACCGGAAGCCCCAACAAACAGGGATTTGATTATTTTTTTGGCTACCTGGACCAAAAACAGGCCCACAATTACTACCCAACCCATCTTTGGGAAAATGAAACAAAATATCCCCTTCAAAACAAGGAAAAATTTGTACATACTCCTTTAGATTCCAGTAAGGCCACGGCAGAGGACTTCAAGCAGTTTGACGGTAAGGAATATGCACCTGAACTAATGACAGCGAAAGCGCTGGCTTTTATCGACAAAAACCGAAGTAAACCTTTTTTCTTATACCTTCCTTATACTTTGCCGCACTTATCACTACAAGTTCCCCAGGAATATGTGGATAAATATAAGGACCTCTTCCAGGACAAACCGTATTACGGACAGGACGGCTATACCGCTACCCCCTATCCAAGAGCGACCTATGCGGGTATGATCACCTATCTGGATGACCAAGTCGGTACGATTATGAAACATATCAAATCATTGGGAATAGATGACAATACCATTATTCTGTTTTCCAGTGACAACGGAACTGGTTTTAATGGGGGCATAGATTATCGCTTTTTCCGCAGTGTCGATTCGCTTAGGGGATTAAAAATGGATGTTTTTGAAGGTGGTATCAAAGTTCCGTTAATTGTCAGGTGGCCAAACCATATCAAAGCCAATGCTGAAACGGACCTTATCTCGGCCCAATATGACCTCATGGCAACCTTCGCACAGCTGGTTCAACAAAGCCCCGGACACAGCAATGGGCTCTCCCTCCTTCCAACCTGGCTGGGTCAGAAGAATCAACAGAAACATCAATACCTCTATTTCGAATATCCAGAAAAGGGCGGCCAGCTCGCCATACGCGAAGGACGTTGGAAGGCCGTCAAACTCGATCTGAAGAAAAACCCCAAAGCAAAATGGCAATTGTTTGATTTAACGACAGACCCTTGGGAAGAAAATGATTTAGCTGCACAATACCCACAAATGCTGCGACATTTTGATGAAATTGTTCAGCATGAACACCGACCTGCCCATATTCAGGAATGGGAAATTGTAGCGAATAAGATGATTAAAAAATAAATCGATTTCTTTCTTCATTTTTTTATCTTAAAAAACTTGGGTTGTCCGGATTGAATCATGACAACCCAAGTTTTTTATGTAATTTAGCACAGCAATCCACAGCTGGAGTCTAATGTGAATGTACCTATTGAATGACGTATCGACCATAGAGGAGTACAACATATTCCGAAGGCCAACGTAAAAGGATCAATAACCAAGTATGCGGCAAATAGAATCATACATCAATACACTAAAAGAAGGTGATGAAATGGCTTTATGCTTTTTTATGGATCATTTTGGTCATTCGTTACGCTATTTTGCCTTTTCCTACCTCCGCAACAAAACCGACGCCGAAGAAATTGTCTCCGATGTTTTTGTTAAGTTATGGAATAATCGACAAAAGGTAGAGAATTATGAAAGCCTGAAAGCCTTTCTTTTTATCGCTACTAAAAATGCCTGTATCGATATGCAAAGAACGACGCAATTCAAAATACGGAAAGAGGAGCTCGATATTCTTCAGCATATGTCGGTTCCGGAAGACGATGTACTCAAGAAAATATTCCGTACAGAACTCACCGAATTGCTGCTTGCTGAAATAAATTTGCTCCCCAGACAGCAGGCTCAGATCTTCAAGCTCAGCTTTTTGGACGGCTTGAATACCGAAGAAATTTGTGAAACATTAAACACAACCGCATCGACCGTCTATTATGCAAGGTCTAAGGCATTATACGCATTAAAAGAAAGGTTCAAATCTAAAAAATTTGAATACCTCAGTGTTCTTATGCTATCTGTATGGTATGCCTTCAAAGGATAATTAACTCCCTTCAATTTCCCGCATCCGACCCCTAGATAGACCAATAGGCTATTCACACAGCATCCCCCCTAAGGTTAACCACCTTCAGGCAATACTTGCCCTCCAACCTTGGAACGGTTTAAAAAATACAAACAGCTGTTTATCAGTAAACTAAGAAAGCAATAATTTTAAAAAACTAGAAACAAAAAAAAGCTTAGCATTCGGTCGGGCGACCTGCTAAGCTTTTATAAATACCTCTTTGTAAGAGGCAATCAACCTAAACCTAGGACAAAGATAGTGCTTCAAATGATATAAACAAAAATTTTGTTATATTTTTTTTCAACTCCCATAAATTTGTTTTAGCATAGCAATCACAAAAGGAATAGTAAGTGTACAATGTACACTACAATCTTTTTGCATTTTTCAACAAGCTTTTTTTTTGGTAGCTTCGCTCAGCGCCTCCCAACCACAGTATTTAACTCGTGCATTATTTAAATTTACTATGTAATAAGGGAGCACTCCTTTGCTTCGTTTTATCAAGCACTCTTATTCTTTACAGGTTCAATTGGATGCATAAACAGGGTCCGAAATGATGGATTGCCCTTTTTAAAGATCCTTTTAACAATCGCTATAACGATCCTGCTAGTTTGAACATCAAGTCCAGTTTCAACTAGCATACGCCTGACTTATCGCGACAGTATTTGTGCGACCTTAACAATCATATTTCATATTTTTATTTAGTAACTTTGGAAACAATCAAAAATAAAATAACATGTTTACTGGAATCATAGAAACCTTAGGAAAAATAGAAAATATCGAACAGGAGAAAAGTAATATCCATTTTTACGTCAGTTCTGCTATTTCCAATGAACTTAAAATAGACCAAAGCGTTAGTCATAATGGCGTTTGTCTTACTGTAGTAGGATTAAACAATGATCTCCATAAAGTGACAGCAATTGACGAAACGCTACAGAAGACAAATCTGGCTCAGTTAAAGGTGGGCGATCTGATCAATCTGGAACGCTGTACTTTGGCAGGCGGAAGATTTGATGGACATATCGTTCAGGGACATGTAGATCAGACTGCGCGTTGTATCCAAAAGAAAGATGAAAATGGTAGTTTTATTTTCACCTTTCAATATGATGTTTCCAAACAAAATATCACCGTAGAAAAAGGATCCATTACCGTAAATGGTATCAGCTTGACAGTAGTCGATTCTAAAGACGATCAGTTCTCCGTTGCCATCATTCCATATACGTTAGAGCATACCAACTTGCAGCAGGTTGAAGTGGGGAGCACAGTCAACTTGGAGTTTGATATCATCGGGAAATATGTCACGAAGATAATGGCTTTGCGCGCTTAAAAAATTCACTGTTCTTCCTTGGGTTTAAAGGTAATCCAAGGAAGTTCATCCTTACACGCTTTATTCCGGGTCCTAACTGTATACTTGATTTATTCCAAATAGTGCCCCTGACGGATCAGTAATGCGCGATATTTATTGAATACACTCGATTTGGAAACAAAGCCCATATATTTATTTTCGTCCCCTAAAACCGGAAGTATCCACGTATCGTCCTTATTCATTTTAGCCATCACGATTTCCATGTTTTCGTTGATCCCAACGGTATCATTTGGCTTCTGCGCTAATTTCTCAAAGGTGGTATCTCCCCCATCCACTTCGCCCAATAAGACTGAAAATAGAAACTCACTATAAAGAAGTCCCATAAATTTGCCCTCATAATCAACCACGGGAAAGATATTGCGTTTACTATGGATGATGTCTGTTTGTCGACCTTTTGGTGTTTCGTCAGGGCGTAAGATCACAAAATTAGTTTCCAATACATATTTAATCCGCATCATACTTAACACGGATCGATCCTTATCTTCATAAGAAATCAGATCGCCAGACTCGGCCAATACCTTGGTGTAAATGGAATGCTTTAGCACGGCTCGATTAATCAAATAAGAAATGGAACAAACCAACATCAATGGAACCATTAACGTATAACCTCCGGTCACTTCAGCAATCAAAAATATGCCCGTCAACGGCGCATGCATAATGCCGCTCAACGCACCGGCCATCCCCGCAACCACAAAATTTGGCACATTTAACTCGGCTATTCCGGTTAAGTTTACACCATACGAAAATGCAAATCCTAATAATCCGCCCATGACTAAACTTGGTCCAAATACACCACCATTTCCACCGCCATTTAAAGTAAATAATGCGGCAAGGGACTTTCCAAATAAAGTCAATATCGTATAACCCAGGACGACTAATCCCATATCTTTATAGTCTGAAAACAAACTGTTCTTAACAATCGAGTTAAACTGACCATTCAGAATCTGCTGAATGGTAATATAGCCCTCGCCATACAGTGCCGGGAATACAAAAATCATCAGACCTAAAGCAATTCCACTGACCCAGACTTTATTATAGGGATTCTTAATCTTAGAAAACCATTTACCCACACTTCTGGAAACACGTGCAAAGTAAATCGTATAAAGCCCAATCAACACGGCCAACAAGAGGTAAAATATTAAGGCCGAAACCTGCCAGTCGGAATTGAATGTACTGAATAAGGGTTCATTATAAAGCACACGAGAGACAACAGAAGCTAATGCTGATGAGATCAGCAAAGGAATGAACACGGGAATTGAAAATTCTGGAAGCAAAATCTCGATGGCAAAGATCATTCCGGCCAAAGGGCTGTTGAATGCACCTGAAATTCCTGCTGCTGCACCGCAAGCCAATAACATGGTAACTTCCTTATACTGCAGTCCAAAAAAACGGGCGATATTAGAACCGATAGAAGACCCGCCCAAAGCAACTGGTGCTTCCAAACCACAGGAACCGCCAAAGCCAACGGTTATAGCTGAGGTCACTACCTGAGAATAAATATTACTGGGATCCAATCGGCTGCCTTTCCGACTGATGGCATAGATAATGGGTGTAATCCCATGTTCCATCTTCTTCCCTTTTAGAAATTTGCGAACAAAAAACACGCTGAGCAATATTCCGATCAATGGAAAAATTAAGTAAACTGAGTATTTTACTTTCCAGTCGATATCATCTTGTATTGTCGTTGCAATAAAATGGGTTAATCTTTTCAGTACAGATGCCATAATACCACCGACAATTCCAACCAAAAATGCGAGTATAATGATAAAGTTCCGATTTGAAACTTTCTTCATCCGCCATTGATTGATCTGGTCTATTTTTTTAAAAAAACGTCTTTTGAGGTTTCCCATATCGTTCTATTGAAAGCTCAACACTTCCTTCTTCTTTTTTGTTTTGAATTTATCGGGTACTACGGCCAATATTTCTCTTTCCAGCGCCTGGATGGCCTGTCTCTTCACATAGTTCTGTGTGGTCACCAATGATATCTCACGTACCGGTTCTGGTGATTTGAAATAACGGATACGATCCAATTGTTCGTCGGAATAATCCCAAATCGACAATTCAGGCAATATGGTGATGCCATCGTTGATATCGACCATACGTTTTAAGGTCTCTACGCTACCGGTGTTATATTCAAATCTTCCCGTAAGATCTTGATTGTGCTTGTGGTGACAAATATTAAGTACCTGCCCACGCATACAATGCCCCTCATTGAGCAACCAAAGTTTATCATCGGCAATATCATCGCCACTCAGTATTTTTTTCGGAAACAGGGGGCTATTGACGGATATATAGGCGACAAAATTTTCGTAAAATAAGGGCGACTCCAAAATCCCAGGGTCATTTAAAGGAGTAGATAGCACACCACAGTCCAAAAGTCCGACCTTCAATTCATGCACAATCCGTTCTGTCGTGTATTCCCATATCTGCAATTGTAGCTTTGGATATTTTTCCATAAATGTGGTCAGCACATTCGGAAGTAAATATGGTGCGATTGTCGGGATAACACCGACCCTTAGCGTGCCCTCAATTTCCCCTTTTTTATCCTGTACAATCTCATTGATTTTTCGGCTTTCCGTCAATACCATTCGAGCTTGAAGAATAATTTTCTCGCCGATTTCTGTAGGAACAACAGGCTGACGGCTCCGGTCAAAGATTTTTGCCCCTAAAGACTCTTCAAGTTTTTGTATTTGCATGCTCAACGTAGGTTGCGTGACAAAACATTTTTCTGCAGCTGCAACAAAACTTCGGTAGGTATCAACAGCTATAATATATTCCAATTGGATTAAGGTCATCTTACTATCTTTAAAGCACAAAATTACGATTCCTGTCGTAAACCAATGTCAAATCCTTTACAATTAAAGTCAACAGGGGTATTTGGCCTGCTTATTATACAATAAATACCTTGCCAAAAAGATCCTGTATATCCACTATTGTTACATTAGTTCACATAAAAAATCGATTTCATCGAAATGCTTTTCTTAAATTTGGAGATTTACAACAGTTGATAGTTAAAATCCTATGAAGTTTATAAATCGTACGACAATTGCACTAGCTTTATTCTTAACCATGGCAAACAGTCCTTATAGCAAGGCAAATCCTGATGAGGGAATGTTTCCATTGAGCGAATTAAATAGAGCTGGATTGAAGAAAGCCGGATTAAAGATCAGTGAGAGAGACATCTACAATCCTGGCCAGGTCGGACTGGTAGATGCCCTGGTTCAAGTTAGTGGATGTACTGGATCGTTTGTCTCAAACCGTGGTCTGATTATTACCAATCATCATTGTGCTTTTTCTGCCGTTCAACTTGCGAGTACAGCAATCAACAATTACCTAAAAAACGGTTTTGTCGCACAAAATCAAGAGCAGGAAATTGAGGCAAAAGGATTAAAAATAAGAATTACCGATTCTTATGAGGATGTTTCCGCTAAAATATTAAATGCTGTCGCTAACATCAGCGATCCAGTGGAGCGTATCAATACGATCAAACGTAAACAACAAGAACTGGTTAAACAAGCTGAAAAGGAAGATCCAACGATTAAAGCTGAAGTATCGGAAATGTTTATCGGCAAAAGTTATGTCCTATTCCGTTATAAAACAATTGAAGACGTTCGTTTAGTTTATATTCCACGTCAAAACATCGGAGAATTTGGTGGAGAGACCGATAACTGGGTATGGCCACGCCACACGGGAGATTATTCTTTTCTGAGAGCTTATGTCGGCAAAAACGGAAAATCTGCACCTTATTCTAAAGATAACGTTCCTTACCAGCCCAAAAAACACCTTAAAGTCAATCCAAATGGGGTACGGGAAAATGATTTCACCTTTATCCTTGGTTATCCCGGAAAAACATTCCGACACAGACCAGCACAATATATTCAATATCAACAGGAATATCTTTTGCCTTACGTATCCAACCTGTATGATTTCCAAAATAAACAGATGGAGGAAGCAGGAAAAGACAATACCGATATCGCCTTGTCCTTGGCAACACGCATAAAACGTAATGCGAATGTATTGAAAAACTATCGTGGTAAACTCAAGGGCTTACGAGGAATCGACTTGCTATCGACAAAAAAACAAGAAGACGAAGCACTGGCAGCGTTTATCTTAAGTAAACCCGAATTGAAAAACAAATATGGAAGTCTACTCGCTGATATTGATGCCTATTATCAGCTCAGTGATCAAGATGCCCTTAAGGAACTTTGGATCAACAATATTTACAACAGCACAAGCTTATTGAAAGTAGCTCGCGACCTAAACGTTCTGAAAACCAACTTAGCCAAGGAAAAATCATCCCAGGTGGCCAAACAGCTTTTCGATTTAAATATTGAAAAGTTAAAAACAGCACTTAAAGAAACTTACGAAAGCTACAATAAGCAAGCTGATCAGCGTATTTTCTCCCGAATGTTGGAAGATGCCATTGCATTCCAAGGTAAAAATCAATTGGCCTCCATTCAGAAATTGCAATTTAATACGGCTACTGCACAAGAATTTGCAACAGAGATTATTCAGAACAGTAAACTTGGCGATCAAAATTACATACTAAATACTGTCTTGGCCAATGCCGATGCACTTCAGAAATTTGACGACAAATTATTGGATTTCCAGGGCAAATTGAACAATGATATTGTCCAGTTCGCTGCTGAACAAAAAAGACGTGAAGGGGTACTGAACAAATTAATGGGCGATTATGTCGCCGTTAAGGAAATTTTCCAGGCCAAGAACTTTATTCCTGATGCAAATTCAACCTTACGTCTGACTTACGGGCACATCAAAGGCTACTCGCCTGCTGACGCAACCTATATGAAACCGTTTACAACAATCGAAGGGATTATTCAAAAAGGAAATCTTGGTTTAGCAGAATTTGACTATCCACAAGAAATCAAGACAGCTTACCTCAACAAAAATTTTGGTCCGTATCTTCAAAAGGATCTGGGATCCGTACCGGTCAATATCCTATATGATATGGATACCACAGGTGGAAATTCAGGATCTCCAATTATGAATGCCAATGGTGAATTAATCGGTGTAAATTTTGATCGTGCTTACGACGCAACAATTAATGATTTCGCTTGGAACGAGAGTTACAGCAGATCCATCGGAGTCGACATTCGTTATGTCCTCTGGGTTGCCGATAAAATTGACAACGCGCATTTTATCCTGAAAGAAATGGGTATCTAATCTGGTCTAAAACAAGGCGCAAGAAAGCCGCTGCATCGAGAGATGCAGCGGCTTTTTTTTGTTCACCACGCTATTTCCGATTCGCCCGGCGGCGTGCCACTGCGAACGAAGAATTCACCGTAAATCAGAACCTATTCATCTAACTCAGAATAGCTTCGCGTACTATTTTGCCCCTTGGAGCAAAGAAGAGAAAACAGTCTTCAAACGCAACAAGCCTGTTGTCAATACCTCCCTCGAACAAGCAATGTTGAGGCGAATAAAGTCATCACTCCCCTTCCCGTACATCGCACCTACATTCACCTGCACATGCGCTTCATCCAATAAGAGCTTTCCCAATTTTCGACTTGAAATCCCCAAAGCGGCGCAATCTACCCATACCAGATAAGTACCCTCCAAAGGAAGCACATGCAAAGCAGGCAGATGTTCGTTCATAAAGCCTTTCAAATACAGATAATTTGCATGGATGTAGCTTAAAGCCTGATCCAACCATTCCCCGCCCCACTCATACGCAGCGATCAAGCCCGTAATGGCAAAGGGGCTAATGCTACTGATCTCATTAGCTAAGAAAGCCTGTTGCACCTTCCTCTTGAGTTCAGGATCGGCCACGAGGACTGTAGCGACCTGCAATCCCGCCAAATTAAAGGTTTTACTCGGTGCTACACAGGTAATCGAATTCGCCAAAAAGGCTGCACTGATACTTCCAAAAGGAATATGTGTATAGCCTTCAAATACCAGATCGCAGTGAATTTCATCCGAAATGACTAAAACTTGGTGTCGCAAACAGATTTCACCAAGACGTTCAAGCTCAGCTCGGGTCCAAACTCGCCCAGCCGGGTTATGTGGGCTACATAAAATAAATAACTTGACTTTCGGATCACTTGCTTTATGCTCAAAATCCTCAAAATCGATCGTATACTCGCCATTACGATAAATCAGGTCATTGGAAACCACCTGGGCTTGATTGCGTTCTATGGAAGAAAAAAAACAATGATATACAGGTTCTTGCACCAAAACCTTATCTCCGGGTGATGTCAATGCGCTAACCAAAGCCGAAAGCGCCGGTACCACACCGATAACTGGAAGTATCCATTCCGGTTGAAGTACAAATTTATGTCGCCGTGAGGACCAGCTCATCACTGCGCTGTAAAAAGCAGCTGGAATCGTAGCATAACCATATACCGCATGTTGAACCCGTTGCGCAAGTGCATCCACGACTGGTTGTGCTGCTGGAAAGTCCATATCCGCAACCCAGAGTGGAATCAAATCGGCATAATCATGTTGATTCCATTTGACCGAATCGGTACCACGACGAACAATCGTTTTGTCAAAATTATAGATCATACAGCAATTTAATTAAAATTAGGAGGCATTTGCAAAAAAAATATGATAAAGTAAAAGGGGGTTCAGATCGCACGATAAATTACTTAGTGAAGGCTAATATACATAACAAAACTCGCGGACATAATAGACAACATGCAATAAAAAAATCCAGTATACCTGGATAAGCAGAAAGCGCTATCTTTACAGAAAATAGCATAACAACTATGGCCAAAAACAACTTTTCATTCCGTGCCAGATTAAAGAGTTTTCACTATGCTTTCAGTGGGTTGAAAACAGCCTGGCAGGAAGAACATAATTTCAGGGTGCATTGTATAGCGGCCATTATGGCCATACTGCTATCCGTTGTGCTTCACATCAGTACCCACGAATGGATTGCTGTACTCTTTGCCATTGGTTTTGTATTCGTCTGTGAGTTGTTAAATACTGCATTGGAAAATATGGCTGACTTTATCTGTCCAGAACATAACCCAAACATCAAAAAGATGAAAGATGTCGCCGCAGCGGCAGTGATGATAAGCAGCATCACCGCGCTATTGATCGGCCTATTAATTTTTACCCCCAAGCTGATCTCATTGGCCCTTCGTTACATTTTCTAACGCGAATTTCTCATCAAATGCAATCTTCTTCGGATCAACAAAAGACATTTTTCCAGCTTTCTCCTTCATCGCACCATAACCTTCCATTGCACGAGCTTTAGATAATTTAAATATCACCTGGCGGACCGATTCCTGTCCCTCAGAAGAAAAAGTATAATCGGCCGTTAAAATGTCCCCCTTCAATACACCATCAATATGTCCGCTATTACGATCTTTTTCCTTCCAGGCATAGCTAAGATCACCCTGTACCTTTTCTCCATCAACAGTGATTGACAGTGAAATGGTATCGCCATTTTTAAGGTACTGATATGTACTCTTTCCACTAAGAAACCCCGCGGTATCCAACGGTTGAGTAGTTTGAACAGTATCATTGCGTTTCGTTGAAGTAACTTGTTTTTTTTGTTCCTGATGGCAGCCAGCACAACACAGCAACGCTATAAATCCGAAATTGATTATTCTCATCGTCTATTTTTTGTTTGATCGTATAGATAGCAATTCAAAAGAATTTTTGTTTTAAATAACTACCATTTAAAATTTTCAAATTCAAAAAACAAAAAGCAAGCGAATATTGTTTATAAGTTAGATAGCAGTCTACTATTTTAGCACGATATAAGCTATTAAAAATAAACAATTTAGTAACAATAAAATTATCGTAGGCTTATTGTAAAGCTAATTTTTATTAGTAAATTGTACATTATAAAATTCAGGAATTCTTAACCAATATTAGTATGAAAGATGTAAGCTTTAAGAAATTTGATAGTGGATGTACATCACTCACAAAATTGTCCATTGAAACAGACTTGGCTATTATTGTTAAAGAGCAAGTTACGATTCCTTCCGAATCCAAAATTGAAAAACTCAGACGCTGTAAAGAAGAATTACTTAAAAGCCTTTGGTTTGTTCAACGTCAATGTTGAGATAACATTTTCCTTCAATTTTCGACTATCCGCCGATCAGCCTCTTATGGTCTGACCGCCACACATTCAAGTCACTTTTAACACAAAATAAGCCCCTCTGCTTTATGCTTTTTGGGGCTTTTAATATATTCAATAATTCGCCGTCACAAGGGATCAAAGCGATTTCAAATGTTTATAATTAGACTTAATGGTATCCCACACCTCTTCGAAATTACCCGACAACATTAATTTTGCCATACTTTCTGTCATCCCTTTCATTTGACTGAAGGATATCTTTGGTGGCATAGCCAATGCATTGGGATTGGTATATAGATCAATTAGGACAGGCTCATCGACAATCCCAAAAGCCTCATGGATAACACCATCCACCTCCTGGGGTTGAGTCACCGTAAATGCACGTATGCCCATCGCCTGGGCGATCATCGCAAAATCTGGATTGACCATATTAGTTTCCTGATCTTTAAGACCTGATACCTGCATCTCCAATTTAACCATACCAAGTGCACGATTGTTGAAGACGATGATTTTGATCGGTAAGTTATATTGTTTTATTGTTGCCAGATCCCCCAACAACATGGATAGGCCTCCATCGCCACAAAAAGCAATAACCTGGCGCTCAGGATGTGTCAATGCAGCTCCAATAGCCATTGGCATGGCATTAGCCATAGAACCATGATTGAAAGACCCCAGCATGATTCGATCCTTTCGCTGATTAATATAACGTGCTCCCCAAACACAGCACATCCCGGTATCAAGCAAGAAAATCGCATCATCATTGGCTTTCTGATCAATGGTATGAGCGACAAATTCTGGCTGTATTGCGCATTCGCTGCCTGAATCCTCCACATACGTCATGAGATCTTCCTTGACCTTTTCATAAGAAGCAAGCTGCTTCTCCAGAAATTTCGTATCCGAACGCGCTTCTACAAAGGGCAATACCGCTTTTAAGGTATGCTCAATATCGCCAACAAGCCCATAGTCTACGATGGATCTACGCCCTAGCTTTTCACCTTCAATATCAATCTGGATAATGGTTTTGTTGGTCGGTATAAAATCCTTGTAAGGAAAATCAGTCCCTAAAAGTAAAATAAGATCGGAATGATGCATACTTTGAAATGCTGAAGCCATTCCTAGAAGTCCTGTCATCCCGATTTCATTGGGATTGTCGCGTTGGATATCCAACTTTGCTTTAAATGAATAACCTACTGGCGCATGGATCTTTTGTGATAATGCTACAATTTGCTGCTGTGCTTTCTTGGCCCCCACACCACAGAACAAGGTTATCTTTTCTGCTTGATTGATATATTGTGCCAATCGCCCAATTTCCATCTCCGAAGGTCTAATTTGCGGCTCGGTAAAAAACACCTTCGTTGAAGTATTCATTTGAACCGCTTCCATTTCTGATACATCACCAGGTAGGCCGATAACTGCAACATCCCGTTTAGAGATAGCCTGTTGTAATGCATTTTGCACCATACGTTGCACCTGCTCCGGCCGAGTGATCATTTGGTTGTAGCAAGAACAATCATCAAACAGCTTGATTGGATTGGTTTCTTGAAAATAATCGGTTCCAAATTCGTAGGTAGCACATGTTGATGCGATCACAAGCATGGGTACACGAGTCTTGTGTGCTTCATAAACACCATTGATCAGATGCACATGCCCAGGCCCACTGCTTCCCGCACAACAAGCGATCCCGTGCAAATCAGCTTCTGCCGTTGCAGCAAACGCCCCCACTTCCTCATGCCTGACATGTATCCATTGCATCGTTCCATCTGCATGAACAGCTTCGTTGAAAAAATTTAAACTATCGCCCGTTACGGCATAAATACGCTGAATTCCCGCATCCTTTAAAAGACCCACAATCTGGTGTGCTACATTTTTCATACTTATACTATAATTTAAGATTTTGTGATAGCGGCATCGTGCAAATTATATTGCCGCTATTTAATAACAACAATAATGTAGCGTAATGGTTTGGGACATTAGCTGAACAGGTCTGTCGTTTCCCAAGCGTATAATCTGGTCGAATGTGCAATAACAGCCTCAATTGGGAGCAGGTATACACTGAGCTCAAATTAAAGCCAACAATTCGCTATACTTGAAATAAAAAGAAATTGTATTCAACAAAAAAAGCTGTTTCAAATTCATTGAAACAGCTTTTTTAAAATGATAGCTTGGATAAATCCTTAGTTGATTTGTCGCGACAACTCATCGACAAAACGCTTTGCATCATTGAGATCTTTATTCCAGTCCGCATAGCGTTTAGCGGTATTTAATTTTGCAATTTTTGCATTTAGCTTCGCTAGGTTGGCTTGATCTTTTGACTTCTCCAACTTGGCTTTCAGAATGCCGACTTTGGTATAATCCTGAATACCTTCCAACATACGCTCGTAACGGATAGAGCTTCTTCCTTGCGGATAAACAATATAGGTGTCTCCTGCCGGCCACGTACGGAACCTTGAATCATGCAGTGGATCCTTCACCCAGGAGTTGAATGCCCAACGCAGTGCCCCATCGAAACCTGCCGCCAGCGCATACCAAGCCATATAGGTGGATTCTGCTGGATCCGAGAACGTAAATTGATTTGGAAATTCGTCCGAACAGCACACATAAAATGTCGTGATATATCCTTTTTTACGTCGCTCAATAAGATCGTTCTGATCAAAAGGATCGCCAGCGGCGACGCTGATATCTGTACTCTTATGATAGCGTTGGTAGCTTTTGTGATTATCAGCAAATGCAACACCAAATTCGGGCGCTACTTTTTCCAATAAGGCGATCGCTGGATCCATTTCTTCCCGGCCTCTTTCATCCATCGCAATATTGGTAATCTTTAACCAGCCCTTTGCGGTAATATGCTTACTAAAATCCTTTAAGAAAGGCGTCCATAGCTCCTCAAATATTGCTGTACCGGGTTTTGCAATCACATTGACCAGTTCATTTTTGCTCTCATCGAAATAATGTACCTCGTTGTTCCATGGTAAAAGCGAATAGCAATTGATCTGTTTGTTGACCCCTAGATCCATCATAAAGTTTACCCATCGATCAAAAACAGAATAATCATAAACCCAGGAACCGTCTTTTGCTTTCTTCCAGGTGATCATATCCGCATAGGGATCATAGGTCTGTACGTTCCACGCATCCTTATTTAAAGTCGCTGTAATCACTTTTTGCCCAGCAGCTGCAAGCTGTTTCATGGTCGGCTTCAACGCTTCAAAATGTTCATCGCTCCACATCTTCACATTATTGACCCGAGCCACAGCAGAAGGATGCTGCCATTGGTCCAAATGATAAGTCCACTGCGACGATGGCGGCAGCACATGATTTTGAACATTGACGATAAGCTGTAATTGCTCTTTCACCTTGCCATTTTGCTGAACCGAAATTGTCGTTTTATATTGTCCTGCGGCAGCTTCCTTGGGAACCTTTACGGTAATCCATACAGGACGGACTTTCTTCGCTTCAAGGTCATAGCTTTTGAGATCATCCAACATATCTGCCGAAAGAGAAGCTTTAAAATCTTCTGGCTTACGATGGCCACAGCCACTTGCAAATTCATCAGTCATGACATAACGAACAAAACGCGCTTGTACCGCATCGCTGCCAATCACCTTGCCTGTTGTAGATTTTAATTCACTTGCTGATACAGCGACATGCGCTGTGGCAGCACTGGTCCATAACAATACTTGCGCCGATACTTGTTCACCTTTCCAGGCATCTACAGTCGCCGTACGTTGTGTTGTCAGATTTGGATTGACAGATTTGGGGTAACGTTTGTCTATCGATACAAACGAAGCATGTAGGCCGGCTTTAACATTCGACCAGTTGGATAACGTATCCTTTGTCGGATCGGCCATTTCAGTAAATGTTGTCCCTGTAGCAAAACGCTGCTGGGAAAATCCCGGATTACTGCCGCAAAATAGCATACAAGCCAGGGCAATAGAAGAATAAATTGTAGTTTTAGGCATAACAGTTATAATTAACAAAACTTTAGCGAAGCGATGATCTTCTTTCCAGCCCAGGAGCAGGGTGCTCGCAGAAAAAAGGCAAACAACTTCTGTTTGCCTTAAAAATAGTAAAATTTTATTTATCTATAACTAACTTTGTTCAAAAATTTCAGAAAGTGCTTTATACAGTTCAGGATGATGGGTCTTGAATTTCGCTGGGTCCTCAAAGAAATATTCAGACGCAACTGCAAAAAACTCGGCTGGATTGGTCATGCCATAGACATCAATATCAGATTTATTCGCCTTTATTTTGGCAATCTCTTCCCGTATCAGATTCATAAAAGGAATGACTGAAGCTTTATCCATCAGATGTGTTGGAATGCCATCCACAGTACCATCGGTTTTATCGATCAAGTGTACAAATTCATGTATCGCTGTATTCTGTCCATCTTTTGGGTTCCTAAAACCATACTCCAATGCCGATTTGGACAATATCATTTGTCCGTTCATGGCTCCCTCACCTACCATTCCCATTATATTTCGGTCAGCATGGCCTTCAAATTCATACGCTGTATTGAACTGGGAAGGATAAACCATAATATTGGTCAAATTGGGATAAGTCCATTTCTTAAAGGCAAATATTGGGATAATTGCACTGGCGGCAATCATCATATAATCTTTCAGCTCAACCGCTACGCCCACACCTTCAATTTTGACTGTATCCAAAAATTTTAAACAGCGGGTTTCAAATTCCATTTTATCCGCATTGGACAGATTGCGGTAATAGGCAACTTCTTTTTCCAGAATTTCCTTTCCTTCGTCGCTTAATACACGTTTAATGGCTTTGCTGTTTTTGGCCGTACGATTTAACAGGTAATAAACAACATAAATGGTTACTGGTATAAGCAGTATAATAAATAGTTTTCCTAACATATTAGTTGATCTGTATCCATTTGGGATCCCGAGCCTGCAAATTACGCAAAAAGCCTTTAAAATGTGAGGTTCCGAATAAGATTAAAATCTTTTGCTGTGGGGCGTCAGCAACTAATGATGCCAGGTTTTCTTCCCTTTTTTTCATGACAAATTCTTTATCAAATTTGTTCTTTAAGGCTGCTTTGATCGGTTTACAGGAATAAGGTTCTTGGAGCGGTGTTTTGTAATCACAATCATCCAGTTTGATCGTACCATACAGGTATTCAAACTCGTCAAGCAATTTATTTTTGGGAATATCCGCATTCACCGCCGTTTCATAATTCACCAGGAAAAAGGAATAATCGGGCTGACTGATGATTCGTTGCCCCAGTTTACGGTACATGGGCGCCCGAAGAACCCGGGAGGTATCGCCCGGTATTTCAATACATTGCTGCAGCCCGAGCCGATTGCCTGTAAGTTTTCTAAATTTGCGGTCATACAGATCACGTTGTGCCGCACTATCCACCTGATAGGCGATACTTTCATAAAAAACAACATAGCCCGAACGTTGGAGGGAATCTACAGCGCGCTGAATTTGATCATAGTACACCCTCGTACCCAGATGCCGCATTGGAATATAAACGACTGATCGATCGCCATGGCGAAGCTCGAATTTTCGTGAGGCATCACGCAAGACACCTGTACCTTGAACCATCAATGACGTTTGGCAGCCCAAAAGAACAAACAACACAAAACAAAGGGAGATAATCTGTCTCAATCGCATACTATTCATTATAATATCTATTCTTTGCTAGCAAAGACAATACCATCTGACGTTAATTTGCCGGTATTAGGCAAATTTTGACTTCAGGTAATTACTTTTCAAGATACTTTTATATGAATAACATGAAATGATAACAATATATTATCTCCCTTGTTCTATAAATTTTATAAGCTTGTCAATCCTATTGTTGTTCCATTTGGAATTACAGCATTTTTTTTGATGACAACAATGCCGTCACAAATGGTATAGGTGGGGTGATTGGCGTTCAGCAAATGAGGTCCACCATTGATCCGGACATCGTTGCCGATACGACAATTTTTATCCAAAATAGCATTCTCAATATAACACCGTTCTCCAACACCGACCACAGGTATATTTTTACGCTTTGCTTCCTCCATATCGACGAGATCCTCATAATAATCTGATCCCATCATATAAGTACCGCGCACAACAGATCCTGTACCAATCCGTGAACGAACGCCCACGACGGAACGGTCTATTTTATCAGCTTGGATAATACAGCCATCCGAAATGACCGAATTGATTAATGTTGTACCCGAAATCTTAGAAGGCGGCAACATCCTTGGACGGGTGAAAACCGTATTTTTATCAAACAGATTGAAGGCCGGAATATTATCGGTCAAACCAATGTTGGCTTCATAGAAAGACCCTATGGTACCGATGTCTGTCCAATAGCCCTCAAATTGATAGCTAAGCACCCGACTTGTATCAATGGCATCGGGAATAATTTCTTTACCAAAATCCATTCCGCGATTCTCTTCAAGCATACGTTTCAGGACGCCTTTTGAAAAAACATAAATACCCATAGAGGCCAGGAATTCTCTGCCCTCACCCTTTAAATGATCACTCACTTCTGAACTCCAGTCTACCAGCTGCTCGCTATTCGGCTTCTCGATAAAAGAGGTGATATGATTCTTTTCATCCGATTTCAGTATACCAAAACCGGTGGCATCTTTGGCGTTTACTGGTATAGTCGCAATGGTCAGGTCGCCTTCGTTTTCGACGTGGAAGTCAACCAGCGCATCAAAATCCATTTGATATAGCTGATCCCCTGATAAAATCAGTACATAGTCATAATCAATACTCGCCAGCTTCCGAAACGATCGTCGCACGGCATCGGCCGTACCCTCGAACCATTTGTCGCCATCGTTGGTCTGTTCAGCAGCCAGAATATCGACAAAGCCCTTGCTAAAAATACTAAAGTTGTAGGTATTCTTAATGTGGGAGTTGAGCGACGAAGAATTGAATTGTGTCAACACAAAAATCTTGTTAAAACCCGAATTAAGACAATTCGAGATGGGAATGTCCACCAAGCGATATTTCCCGGCAATGGGAACTGCTGGCTTAGACCGTTGATCGGTCAATGGATACAGACGTGAGCCCCTTCCTCCGCCCAAGACGATAGCTACTACATTATGACGTGACATATCAAATTACATTAATTGGTTATATAGACTTATATACTTCGCTGCAGATTTATCCCAAGAAAAATCCAACTGCATCATTTTACGTTGATTCTCCTCAAACTGCTTTTTACTATCGTAAAAATTTATAGCCCGAACAATCGCTGCACTAATTTCAGTGATTGTCAGACTATCAAAACCTATACCGTAGCCATCATTTTTCAGATCGATTACCGTATCTTTTAATCCCCCCACCTGATGCACGATCGGCAATGTACCGTACTTCATAGCATAGAGCTGATTAAGCCCACAGGGCTCAACACGGGAAGGCATTAAAAGAAAATCCGCACTGGCATAAAGCCAATGGGCCAGATTTTCATCATAACCAAAGAACACATCAAAATTATCAATTCCATCATCGACGAGTGATTTCACACGTGACTGGATCGCTGGGTCTCCGGCACCCAGTATAAATATACTTAATCTATCGTGATATTTCTCCGTCAAATCCAAAATTATCTCCGGAAGTAAATCCGCTCCTTTTTCTGTTGCAAATCGGCCGATAAAAACAAGCAACGGTCGATCTGGATTGATTTTATACTGCTTCGCCAAAGCCTCCTTATTTTTCAACTTTCCGGAAAAAGCTTGTACAGCATCATAGTTTTCTAGCAAGGTATAATCAATTTTAGGATCCCAGATTTCCCAGTCAATTCCATTGACAATACCGACAGATTTATTTCGCTCATCATAAAACAGCTGCTGCAAACCATTTGCTTCCACATAAAGCTCTTCGAGATAACCTTCGGAGACCGTTGTGTACGCATCGCAACATTTAATGAGGGCTGCAAGCGGATTAATTAAACCATCCCAGTCCAATAATCCCCATTTCCAACTATCGAAAGCGGGCAACAGAATAGCTTTACTCCAATGCGTCCAGCCCTGATACTGCCCATTGTGGACGGTGGCCACCGTTTTAACGTCGGCAAGAAAGTTATAGTCATTGCTATACCTCATCAAAAAAGGCATTAAGCCGACATGATGATCATGGCAATGCACGATATCAGGTACTATATTTTTATCCTTAAACCACGCCAAAACAGCATGTTGAAAGGCGATAAACTGCTCGCCTTCATCCGGATAACAATATACCTCCTGCCGATCGAGTTTACCTGGAATCTTAATCAGGTAGAGCTCAAATCCAAGTACCTGATGATCTTCCTTATAAACACTGTAGCGCAGCAATTCAGATCCTTGATAAAAAGTACCATCATGAACTAGGCTAAAAGCATGATCCCTAACAAAAGGACGATCATACCAAGGCATGACAACCGCCGCCTCCCATCCCAGTTTGGTTTGGTATTTGGGCAGCGCGCCCACGACATCCGCGAGACCACCTACTTTGGCCACGGGATAACATTCTACACTCAAGTGAAATACGTTCATTCTTCTTTTACAGCATGAGATTTAATAACAAGATTTTATACAGGGATACGCTCGCCTTGTTTAATGGGATTGACTTCCTTTACCGCTCTCTTCCTTTTCAAAATATATCCGCCAAGCGGAGGTAAATGAACTTGAGCAGACTGTACCTGGTTCATCCAATGCAGGTGTTCACTATGAATGAGCAGCTGATGTATTCCAGAACCGAAATAGGTCAAATCATCCGAATTCAGCAGCACTTCCCATTCACCAGCGTAAGGTAAACCAATACGGAAATGTTCCCGAACAACAGGCGTTAAGTTAAGTACAACAACCGTATCATCCCAGGCGTCAAATCCCTTTCGCCAATAGACCACAACCGAATTTTCACGATCACCAGCATCTATCCATTCAAAGCCCGAAGCGTCAAAAGCCTTCTGGTAAAGACTTGGTTGGCTCCTATAAACCGTATTCAGGTCGGCTACAAATTGCTTCATACCCTGGTGTGGCGCAAATTCCAAAAGATGCCAATCAAGCGCTTGGTTTACATTCCACTCCGAAGTCTGCCCAAATTCTCCGCCCATAAACAGCAATTTTGTTCCCGAAAAAGTATACATAAAGAGATACAATGCCCGCAGGTTGGCAAACTTTTGCCATTCATCGCCCGGCATCTTATAAATTAATGAATGCTTTCCGTAGACAACCTCATCATGTGACAGCGGTAGCATAAAATTTTCATGGAAAGCATATACTGTCGCAAAGGTCAGTCGATCATGATGATAGCTGCGATTAATCGGATCCTCTTTAAAATAATCCAATGTGTCATGCATCCAGCCCATCATCCATTTCATTCCAAACCCCAATCCACCAGCATAGGTTGGGCGACTGACACCCGGCCAGGAAGTCGATTCTTCCGCGATGGTCTGCACATGTGGGAAATGTCCGTAAACGGCCTCATTCAGTTCTTTTAAAAATTGTACTGCTTCAAGATTCTCATTTCCACCAAACTCATTGGCAATCCACTCGCCTGCGTTTCGACTATAATCCAAATAGAGCATAGAAGCAACCGCATCGACCCGAAGTCCATCGATATGAAAACGATCCAACCAATAAAATGCATTACTGATCAAAAAAGAACGCACTTCATTACGTCCGTAGTTGAAAATATAGGATTGCCAATCGGGATGAAACCCTTTCCGGGGATCTTCATGCTCGTATAAGCTCGTACCGTCAAAACGATAAAGACCATGTGCGTCACCTGGAAAATGCGACGGAACCCAATCCAACAATACGCCTATCCCGGCGGCATGCAGCTCCTCAATCAGATACATGAGATCTTGTGCCGATCCGTAGCGCGAACTCGCAGCAAAATAGCCCGTTATCTGGTATCCCCAAGAAGGGTAATAGGGATGTTCCATCAGGGGCATAAATTCTACATGGGTAAAATTCATTTCCTTCACATAGGATACGAGCGCCACAGCGATTTCGCGGTAGTTGAGCAAAGTATCCGGACTTTCGGGATCCCGCGACCAAGATCCTAAATGCACTTCATAGACAGACCATGGTTGATCCAGCCTGTTTTTAACAGCCCTTTCCTGCATCCATTGCTTATCCTGCCACTCGAACCAGGTCGAATGAACAATGGAAGCAGTCTTTGGCGCGATCTCCCACTGAAAAGCAAAGGGGTCTCCTTTTTCAAGTTGTTCGCCAGTATAAGTCTCAATAACATACTTATACGCCTCCCCATTGCCAAGCCCCGGAATAAATCCCTCCCAGATTCCGCTACCATCCCAGCGCACATAGAGCGCGTGACGCGCTTTATCCCAAAAATTGAAGTTGCCGGTTACAAAGACCGATTTTGCATTTGGAGCCCAAACCGCAAAATAAACGCCTTTTTCACCATTGACTTCCAGCTCGTGTGAACCGAACTTTTCGTATAATTTGAAGTGCTTACCCGACTGGAATAAGGCGACATCAAATTCAGAAAATAGACTATGCGGAATTACTTCATTGGTCATGTTTTAACCTTCTATCAATATGTTATCAAATTCTCGTGCGACATTAATCCAATACCGCCCCTTATCATCTACTTGTACTTTTGTCTCAATACCATCAGTCTTCAACTTCTTAACCTGAAAAGGCAAGCCGATTAACTGTAATTTATATTCCTCATACCGCTCCGTAAAAAGCCCATCTTGCGTCTGTTTAATCGACAGGGATTCTTTGAGCCCCGATACGGTAAAGCATTTTTCAAGATAAATATCCTGCTCATAGGCAAAGGTGTCACCATGATCCGAATACACATACGAACGGGTTACACCTTCAGCGAAGTAAACATTGAGCTGCAGCTCCTCAATTTTCTTTTCACCAGTATATTGCATCACTGGATATTCGGGGATAACAGATCCCCCACGAATGAAAATCGGCATCTCATCAATCGGCGTAGGAACAGTATGTTCTTTACCGCCCACGTAGGTTTCATTATTGAAATAATAGAACCAAGTACCTTCAGGCAGATAGACAATCTTGCTTTTTTGTCCCGGCTGCAATACTGGGGATACCAATATTTTATCCCCAAAACAGAATTCCTCCTCACGTTGCCAATTGGTCGGTATATGCTGTTCGACCATGGAAATCGGACGTAATATGGGAAAACCATACTTCGTTTGCTCCCAAAAACAGGTATAGATATACGGCAACAACTTATAACGGAGTTCGATAAATTTCCGATTGATCTTTTCCCAATCCTCCCCAAAACTCCAGGGCTCCCGGTCGCGGGTATCGCCAGCGGAATGCACACGCATAAAAGGCGAGAAAACGCCAAATTGCATCCATCGCGTAAATAACTCACCGTCGGGTTCACCCGTAAACCCACCGATATCCGTTCCACAAAAGGACATGCCCGAAGTCGACAAACGCTGTAACTGCAAGGTTCCCAACTTGAGATGTTCCCAACTCGCCAAATTATCGCCGGTCCAGACCGAAGAATAGCGTTGTGTTCCCGCATAAGCCGCTCGGGTGATGGTAAATGGCCGTTTATTTTTATACAATTTCTTTAAACCATCATAGGTTGCCCGGACCATCTGCATGCCGTAGATATTATGTGCCTTACGATGCGAACCCCGATGCCCGTCATATTGGTGACGTACATCGTCGGGGAATGTTCCGCGGCCAAATACCGCCGGTTCATTCATATCGTTCCAGAAGCCAGCCACGCCATCTTCCACAAGGCCCTGATATAAGGTGCCCCACCATTGACGAACCTCCGGATTGGTAAAATCAGGAAATTGACAACGTCCCGGCCACACAAATCCTTCCATAAAATAATCATCCCCGCGGCGACAGAAATACCTATTTTCCTTTCCTTCCCTGAACACCCAGTAGTTCTCATCAACCTTGATGCCCGGGTCGATCATCACCACCGTTTTAAAGCCATCATTGGCCAAATCGCTGATCATATTCTTAGGATTGGGAAAATACTGCTTGTTCCAGGTAAAACAGCGGTATCCTTCCATGTAATCGATATCAAGATAAATCGCATCACAGGGGATCTGTCGCTTCCGAAACTCCTCAGCAACCTTCCGGACATTCGCTTCGGGATAATAACTCCAGCGACACTGATGGTAACCAATTGCCCACAGCGGTGGCAGGTAATGCGTACCTGTCAGCGTATGATAGCGACGGATGACGTCGATAATATGTGGACCATGGATGTAGTAGTACTGCAGTTCCCCTCCTTCGGACCAAAAGCTTGTTTTTCCCGGATCTTCCGCGGCGAAATCAAAATACGTTTTAAAGGTATTGTCAAAGAATATACCGTAGGCTTCACCATCTTTTAAACCAATATAAAACGGAATAGTTTTATAAAGTGGATCCTGATCGTAAGCAAAAGCATAAGTGTCTGAATTCCAGTTTTTAAGTCTTTTACCTCTCAGGTTCAATTTAGTGGCCTTGTCCCCCAGTCCATAAAAAGCTTCATTTTCAAAGGCCACTTTTGTGCTATATACATAATAGCCTCCAAAATCAGGGTTTTCCTCCCAGTGCATCGGCGCCAAATCTGCATTGAACAGTTTACCTGAACGATCAGCAAAAGAAATCAAAAAATCATTCTTATTGATCTTACAGGAAATAGTATTCGTATGCACCAGATAATGATCTGCCTCTTCCTTGCATTGATGTATACTGACGCGGTGATCTTTCTTGGCCAAGGCATACGAAAAATCCTCCAAAAAAGTCCCTTGTGGAGCCAGCCGTACTCGCACGATCTCATCCGTGACGATCTTAATTTCTACCTTGGCTTTGCCGTCAGAAAAATAATAAGACTTATCGTTTTGATTGTGGGCTACTATCGTTTCAAGGTATTTCTTTTCAATTTTCGGTAAATCCAATACCGGATTATTCACATGATGCATACTCTCCAAAGTACCATCATTTTCCTCCTCATGTAGTGTGGTTTGATTTAGGTTGTCGTCTTCAAGCATAATTGTAATATGTTAAAAAGTTTCTGAAGGCTTAATTCCTCTTTAAGATAGAAAATTAATCCTGCGCTGACAACAAAACACAAAAAAAAATCCCGCCTATTGGGAAAGACGGGATTTTTTTCAATACCTGTGGATAAACTTCTACAGCTTACTTAACAAAATGCGCACGAAGCATCCAGGCCATCTTTTCATGCTTTTCCAATAGTCCAACCAAAAAGTCCTCCGTACCATTATCTGAAGTGCCTTCAACCACAGAAATGTCGGCACGAATTGACATCGCTATAGCTTCATGGTCAGCCAACAATTCTTTGTAATAGGACTGACTGTCGGTTTTTTCTGAAGTAGACTCCGTTAAACGAGTCAATTTCAAATATTTATCAAAGGTACCTACCGCATAATGCCCTAAAGTACGTACACGTTCTGCTACTTCATCGATCACTTCAGCTAGTTCATCGTATTGTGATTCCAAAAATAAGTGAGCAGCATGAAAATCCGCACCTTCCACATTCCAATGCGCGTTACGCGTCTTCATGTAGACAATGTGTTCATCTGCCAACAGCACATTTAACAACTTTGCAACTTTTTTCAAGTCCGCATCTTTAATTCCAATTGAAGTTTTCATATTATAATCTTTTGTTAACTATATGTTTTAAATGCTTAGTTAAATTTACCCAAAAATGCGGTAAAAACCAAATAAAAGCCAGTCAAATTCACAACAATTACCTCACCCCACTATACCAAACCAGACTTACATTTCGTATTACTGCAAAGCGTTTGCTAGACTGAAAAATGAAAAGCGAAGGCTGCACCGACAGTGTTCTTTGTAGAAACAGATAAGACCTAGATTGTACCTTATGAACGAAACATTTTAAACAAAAATCGATCAAGCTATTATTTAAAGCACATAATGTTGTATTTTTGCAGACATCTTTATTTTGAGGGAAAGCTGCGGACAACATGGACAACAACACCTATTTTCACAAATTCAAACAGGATATTTCAGCGATTGAACTTCCAACACGATTTACCTTCCCATTTTGCTATGAACCGCACCCCCTTGCCGTAACCGCCGCAAAAGAACTTCAATATTACATCGAAACACAAGAGGACTGGACCCACAATTTTGGCCTGGACAGCGCCATGGAGGGCCTCGCTATTGGAAAAATGTTCGGTGTGCTGGTTGTCAGAAACCAACACAATGAGCTTGGCTACCTTGCCGCTGTTTCGGGAAAACTGGCCGGAAGCAACAAACACCGCTATTTTGTACCGCCAATATTCGATATGTTGGAAGAAAACAGTTTTTTTCTAAACGAAGAGGTGCATCTCAATGCACTGAACCGCAAAATAGAAAGGCTTGAAAATAGTGAAGAGCTAGCAGACACGCAGCGTAATCTTGACCGGTTAAAAAATGAATGGGATAAGTCGCTCGATGAGCTAAAATCGAAATTAAGAATCCAAAAGAAGGAACGAAAAGAAACCCGTACAAAACTGAAGGTCAGTTTATCCGATGCGGAATATGAATTATTGATGGAAGACATGCGGAGCCAGAGTTTAAAAGACAAACAACAGCTTCAGCGCTTTCAATATGACATGCATTTGGCTCTGGAAACAGAGTGTAACCATTTACAACAATTGCTATCTACGATTACCGCGCTAAAAGAGGAACGCAAAACACGCTCAGGCAATCTGCAAAAACAGCTTTTCGAACAATATAATTTTCGCAATGCAAAAGGGCAACGCAAGAATGTCGTCGACATATTCCATGAATTTGACACGATAACTCCGCCTGCGGGATCGGGGGAATGCGCTGCGCCAAAACTGCTGCAATATGCATATGAAAACCAGTTAACACCCCTAGCTTTGGCCGAATTTTGGTGGGGCTGCTCCCCTGCATCTGAAATACGCAGGCACAAAAACTACTATCCGGCATGCCGCAAAAAATGTGAACCGATTTTAGGGTATATGCTCCAAGGCTTGGTCGTAGATCCGAATCCCATGCAGCAGGAAACGACCTTGGATATCGCACTTCCTCAAATTTATGAGGATGAAGATATTATCATCATCAACAAACCAGCAGAATTTCTTTCTGTACCAGGAATATATGTCAAGGATTCGGTCTACAACCGTATTCTTCAACGTTATCCAAAAGCAGGCCCGATTATTATCCACCGCCTGGACATGTCGACATCCGGCCTATTGGTTGTTGCCAAAAACAAAGAAGCGCATAAATTTATTCAGGATCAATTTATTCAGCATACCATCAAAAAAACATACATTGCCTTACTTGATGGTATTATCGAAGCTCCATCCGGCTTGATCGACCTCCCTCTTCGCGTCGATCTGGATGATAGACCCCGACAAATGGTCTGCTACACCTATGGCAAGCCAGCGCAGACAAAATGGGAAAAAATTGCGATAGAGAATAATCAAACGAGGATCAGGTTTTATCCCTTGACTGGCCGAACCCACCAGCTCCGCATGCATGCCGTGCACCCCAATGGGCTAAATACACCTATTGTTGGTGACGATCTCTATGGCAAAAAAGCTAATAGATTACACCTTCATGCCGCTTCAATTACCTTTATACACCCTCGTTTCAAAAAAGAAATGACCTTCGAAATCGAGCCAGATTTTTAATAGCGCTGACTATATCGTTACAAAAGTCAGTAAATAAAGTAGCGGAAAATCATCGCCAAGTCAAAATGTAATGTGAAAATTATTGACCCAAATCAATAATTTAACATAAACAACTCACAAACAAATACTTACAAACAAATGTAATTCAACTACTTTCCTTTATTACATTACAATAAAATTTTAATTATTCTTAATTTTTTGTTTCCTTTGTTCACTGATTTTTTGATTTTAATACCTATAAAGTCAAAAATAAAGTAGAAACAGGAAAACAATTTTGAATTTTCAAGATTATAGCAATATAATGAGAGCTAAAATAGACGCAACAACCTTCATAACTAAACTCTTTTTTTCGATAACGCTCGTACTAACGGTGTCCATGGCTTTTGCCCAAAACAAGACCGTAACCGGTACAGTTAAAGATGCAAAGACCAAGAATCCTATACCCTATGCTACCGTAGCCGTCGTTGGCGCTCCGGCTTCTGCTGGAACCACGACGTCGACCAATGCAAATGGTGAATTTAAACTTGTCTTTCCAACATCGTATGTAAAAATCAGAGCAAGTTACATTGGGTATGACAGCAAAGACGCTTTTGTTACGAATGATGCAACGCAAACAAAAGAAATTCTGATGGATCAACAGGACAACATGCTGGAAGAAGTTGTTGTCAAGGCCACAAAGAAAAAATACAGCAACAAAGATAATCCTGCTGTCGCACTGATCCGAAAAGTCATCGAGAATAAGGAGAAAAATAGACTTTCAGGACAACAATATGCTGAATTTGACCAGTATGAGAAGATGTCTTTAGGACTGAGCAATCTTTCGGAGAAATTCGTCAATAAAAAAATATTCAAAAACTATCAATTTCTTTTTGAAACGGACGACTCCGCTAAAACAGCCAACAAATATGTTTTACCTGCCTTTATTGAAGAAAAAATGTCCAAGGTATATTACCGTAAAGATCCAAGCAAAACCAAACAGTATATCCTTGGTGACCAACGGGCACAATTTGACCCTAGATTTATTGATAATGATGGTCTGACAGCCTACTTCAATAAACTGTACGAACAAGTTGATATTTACGACAACAACATTTCATTGGTTACCAATCAGTTTTTAAGTCCAATTGCAAATTCCGCTCCTACTTTTTATAAGTTTTTTATAACGGATACCATTAAGACTGTTCAACCCTGGTTGGTCGAATTAAGCTTCTTTCCACGCAACAAGGCCGACATGTTATTTAAAGGTCAACTGTATGTGACGCTAGACGGCAATTATGCGGTGCAGGGCGCCAATATGACTGTGGCCGATGATATCAATCTAAACTTTGTACGTGACCTTCAGATACAGCTTAAATTTGAGAAAGACAGCAAAAGTCGCTTCTACCTAAAAACAAGTACCCTGGGTATCGATTTTTCTTTAACGGAAAAAGGCATGGGGATCCGCGGAAGTCGTACAGTTGATTACAACAATTACAAAGTCGGCATTCAGCGTCCTGATAGTACCTATGATGGTCCATCTACGGTCATTGCCTATAATGTAGAAAATAAGAAAGCGATTAAAACATTGTTTGAAACACAACGTCCGCTTGTCCTTGCGCAAAACGAACTGAATATTTATCATAATATTGATACCTTACAAAAGATTCCTTCATTCCGTTCGTTCATGGATATCGCTGCCTTATTGCTGTCAGGATACAAACAGGCCGGCCCAGTTGAGATCGGTCCAGTCAATACATTCTATAGCTTTAATCCCGTAGAAGGTTTCCGTTTACGTGTCGGCGGACGTACAACAGAAGCGCTAAGCAAGCGTTTCTATGCTGAATCGTATGCGGCCTATGGTTTTAAAGATCAGAAATGGAAGTACTTTTTCAGCGGTACCTACGCATTTAACAACAAATCGGTCTACTCCTTCCCAATGCACTACATCAGGGCCTCTTATAAAAAGGATACGAAGATTCCAGGACAAAAACTGGAATTTATTCAGGAAGACAACTTCTTGCTGTCTTTCAAACGCGGTGATAATGACCGTTACATCTATGAGACAAATTACGGCTTAGAGTATAAAAAAGAATTTTTAAACCACTTGGCTATTGGCGCGGCATTCAATATCAACAGACAAACACCTGCTGGAAGCCTTACCTACCAGATGGTAGATGCCAACAATGAAAGCAGACTGTTTAATGAATTGAACTCGACAGAAGTATCCGTAAATTTCAGATATGCTCCACATGAAGAGTTCTATCAAGGCAAGATTTACCGGACACCTATATTCAATCAATATCCGATCTTCACGTTCAATTATACTGCTGGAATCAAAGGATTGGCTAAAGGTGAATACAATTATCACAACTTTAATGTTGGTGCATTCAAACGCTTTTATTTTAGTCAATTTGGATTTGCTGACGTAACAGCTGAAGGCAACTATATTGCAGGTAAAGAGATCCCATTCCCTTTCTTGACAATCCATCGTGCCAATCAGACCTATGCTTATCAATTGAACTCGTATAACTTAATGAACTTCCTGGAGTTTGTTAGTGACCACAATGCCTCTTTGAACGTGCAGTATTACATGAACGGTTTTCTGTTGAATAAAATTCCTTTGATCAGAAAGCTTAAATTACGTGAAGTATTTAGCTTCAAAGGTGTATATGGCGGACTGCGCAAGGAAAACAATCCTGACGATCCTAACTATGGCTCAAAGGTATTCACTTGGCAGCACAATGCAGAAGGTGTACAGAGTTCTTATACCTTCGGTTCAGAACCTTATATGGAAGCCAGTATCGGTCTATCCAACATTTTTAAAATATTACGCGTGGACTACGTAAAACGTCTAAATTATCTTGATCACGTCGATGCACCAGCTTGGGGTATTCGTGCGCGGGTCAGATTTGACTTCTAATAGTTTCCATAAATTTATAGTATAATTTGAAGCCCTGTTCATATAAATGACGGGGCTTCTTTTTTTGCCCTAGGCTTCCGCAACATCGGCTCCCCCGCCAACAATTTCTGGACGAAATAGCGGGGAAAGCTTCGTACCTGCTTCGTACCTTATTCGGAGATACAACAGATGTTGTACAGATGTTGATCAGATTCCGACCAGCCCCTGACCAGGAATTACCTGGTCAGGGGCTGGTCAATATTTATTGCAAGATTGTCGCCTTCCGAAGCTGGTACGAAGCAGGTACGAACACGATACGAGGAAAGCCCCACTGCATCAGGCCTGCAGACACAAAAACCGATGGCTTATGAACAAAAAAATCCCCCTTGCATAGTACAAGGAGGATAAAATTAGCATATGACGATGGTTAGTTTTTATGTTTAAATGCATCCACACCACTTTGTAGGAATGCCTTGTACTCTTCTACATTGTAGTTGGCACCACTCTGGGGCACCAGTTTTTTGCCCGTCGGATCGACAATAACGTACAGCGGCTGCGAATTGCTATCGAATGTAGCCGCTTGAAAATCGCTGTTTTTCTTGCCGATGGTATTGATCTTTTTGCCACTATACTTTGAAACAAATTGTTCGTTTGCAGCCAGCTCGGTTTTATCATCCACAAAAAGTTCGGCCATCACAAATTCTTCTTTTAATAATTTTGCCACAGCTTTGTCCGTCCAGACATTCGCTTCCATTTTACGACAATTGACACAATTCCAGCCCGTAAAATCAATTAAAACAGGCTTGTTTAATTCTTTAGCCGTAGCTAAGGCCTGGTCGTAATCATAATAAGGATCAAATCCCTTAGGCGTGCCTCTGTCATGAAAAATTTCAGCATATTTTTTCACCTTTCCATCTGAATGCGCAGCAGCTCCGGCACTTACGCCCGAAGAAAGATCAAAATCTTGTGTTGCCGATGGCGGTAAAAAAGCGGAAATTGATTTTAAAGGCGCTCCCCATAAACCTGGCACCATATAGACCACAAAAGAAAAAACAACAATGGCCAAAATAGTTCGAGGAACAGACAGGAATTTCAGCTCACTATCATGGGAGAACTTGATCTTGCCAATCAGGTATAGCCCCATCAACGCAAAAATAGCAATCCATAGCGACAGGAACACCTCTCTATCCAACAAGTTCCAGTGGTAAGCTAGGTCGACATTGGATAAAAATTTCAACGCTAAAGCGAGTTCCAAAAAGCCTAAAACGACTTTTACACTATTCAGCCAACCGCCAGATTTCGGCAAGGATTTAAGCATCGAAGGAAACATCGCGAACAAACCAAAAGGAATGGCCAGGGCAATGGAGAATCCCAGCATCCCAACTGCTGGACCCAATCGCTCGCCTTTCGAAGCTGCCTCAACCAACAGTGTCCCTATAATCGGTCCCGTACAAGAAAATGAAACCAAGGACAAACTGAAGGCCATAAAGAACAACCCCACTAATCCACCTTTATCCGATTTGGCATCCATTTTATTGACAAAGGAGCTTGGCAAGGTAATTTCAAAAGCACCAAAAAAAGATGCCGCAAAGCCCACCAACAACAAAAAGAAAATGAAGTTGAAGATACCGTTGGTGGAAAGTGCATTGAGTGCATCAGACCCGAATGCGATCGTGATAATCATCCCCAGAGCCACATAAATCACAATAATAAATAATCCATATAACAGGGCTTTACTAATACCACTGGCACGACTCCCCGCCTGTTTGGTAAAATAACTCACCGTCAGCGGTAACATCGGAAAAATACAAGGCATCAATAAAGCGGCAAAACCGCCTAAAAGGCCCGCAATAAAGATACTCCACAGCGATTTTTTGCCTTCTGCCCCAGCTTTGTCTACGATTGGCCCAGCTACCGATTTCATCTGGGCGGAATCGGCTTTTACGGTAGCGGTATCTGGAGACTCCTCAAAGGACAGTGAATCGGGACTTATCGTACCATCCGTAAACTCAAGCCCCTCCAACGTGTTTGTTGTATCCGCTTGGGCAAACATTGCCACAGGCGCAACCAACAACAACAAAAGGATTAATAATTTAAAATTGACTTTCATGTTGTGTTATTCTTAGGTATAAATTGGTTTTTGAATAAATGAAACCCGAGGAGCTAGAGACTCCCCGAGTTAACTATAAACATATGAAACTAAATCTTTTTAAGCACCAAATACCGGATTTGCCAATCTGCAGATCGGTTGAAAACCCGAGAAATCAACGTCCGTAGAAAGATACCCTTCTTTTACCGGCTCCTCTTTCACCAAATCGGTACTTAGGTATTTTTTGTTATCATCACAAAGTAAGGTCACCACGACAGCTTCATCCCCCAGCTCCTGCTGTAATTTAATCGCTCCGATTACATTTGCTCCCGAAGAGATTCCAACAGCCAATCCCAATTGGCGCGATAGCTTCTGCGCCATGATAATGGAGTCGCCATCGTTGGCACATACGACCGTATCGAGTTCATCCAAATCCACAATGGCAGGAATAAACTCATCAGATATTCCCTGAATACGGTGTGAACCTACCTTATGCCCTGTAGTTAAGGTTGGACTTTCTGCCGGTTCTAGCGGATGGACGCGGACATTTGGGTTTACCTTTCTTAAGCTTCTACCCACACCATGACCGTACCACCAGTTCCCACACCAGCAACAAAAGCATCAGCAACTAAGCCCTGTTCTTCCAGTTGCTTGACAATTTCATAACCGGTGGTTTTCTCATGCGCTTCGGCATTATATTGATTCTCGAATTGTCGTGGAAGAAAAACACCACCTTTTGCAGCAAGCTCTTCACTTAAACGAATACTTCCTAAAAAACCGCCTTCTTCTTTGCTTATCAGCTGTATATCGGCACCCATACTGCGAATAATATCGGTACGCTCCTTACTCAGCCAATTGGGCATAATAATCTTTACCTGATGACCAAGTGCTTTACCGATTGCTGAAAAGGCAATCCCTGTGTTGCCACTTGTGGCTTCAATGACAACATCACTCGGCCGGATCTGACAATTCATATACGCTTTGTATAAAATATAAAGCGCCATCCGATCCTTAATGCTACCAGTCAGATTGTAGTTCTCACATTTCACGAAAATTCGTCCGGGTTTACCTTTGTAAGTATACTGTAGTTCCAACATCGGTGTATTTCCGATCAATCTCCACAGATGTTTGAATCTCTTGTCCAATGCAGGTGACAAACACGCACTTAATAATTCTTGTTCAGCCATTTCTTATAAATGATTATTCTGTTGCAAAATTGACCATTGACAAGATAATATTCAACACATCACTATAATTTCAATAAAAATTAAATTAAAAGATATAAAAACCAATAAATAATTCAGAACAATAGCGTATTTTTACAACCGTACCGAAAATATTCAGATTATGGAATTGGATGAAATAGATGTAAAATTATTACGCCTCCTACAACAAGATGCCTCCATGAGCAATAAAGCGCTATCCTTTGAACTTAACAAATCTATCGCTGCTGTTCACGAACGCGTTAGAAAGCTAAAGCGGTTGGGCTACATCAAAAAAACGGTGGCAATTTTGGACCGCCACAAGATAGGCATTGGGTTAATTTCCTTTTCTCAGGTCTTTCTCAAGGCGCATACTTTTGAAGTGTTGAATGAATTCGAAAAAGAGGTAGCTAAATTTCCCGAGGTGATGGAATGCTACCAAATGGCGGGTTCTTACGACTTTATGTTACGTATCGCAACCAAAGATATGGATGCTTATCATATTTTTCTGCGGCATCGACTGGCCGTACTACCGCAAGTAAATACCGTACAGACCTACTTTGTATTATCGGAGACAAAAAGCGAGACGGCCTACCCCCTTTAATCTTTGTCTTAAAAACCCAAGGAATATTGCTGTCATATGCAATAGCATTATTGCATATGACAGCAATGAAAAACTAATTAATCGAACAACAAGGTTCCTGTCACATTCCAGCTACTAAAACTGGTTCCTTCAGGAGCTCCCTGTGGAATCTGCACCTGCATCGTATGGTCACCTGCTTTTAAATCCCCCAGATCAATGTAGATTGGTGGTGTTACTGTGCCGGGACACCAATTGGAGCGGCTCAGATCGGATGAAGACAGACCTGTAGCAAAATTGCCTGAAGCTGGGTTCGACAAGCGATACGAGCCACAATCATTCCGCCAAGGCGTGTATTTAAAGCGTAATGAATTGTCTAGGAAAATGCGGTTTTCCTTCGGCACAAACTCATCACCGTTCCCCCAGCCTCCATGCCCTGTGGTAATGTAGCGTAATTGCACATTTTTAGCGTCCTGGTCCAAATGAAACGAAACAGTAAGACCTTTCTCCTTGTCAAACATAGATCCATACTCCTGACCGCCCATTTCCATAACGTTGGTTGTAGTAAATAAAGACATCGTCTTTTTCAGGCTGCCTTTTGAATCGGCATCGAAACCCGGATGTATTGTCAACTCCACACTCACCTCATGTCCATTTTTATCATAATTGCCAATGAAGGCGCCCACATAGACTTCCTGCTCGCTCAACAGACCAGCCAGTTCCGTTACGTCCTGACGGTACAGCACCGAGTCTTGCCAAACCTTATCCTTTAACTGAAGATAGTTAAACTGCTTAACACCAAAGGGTGTAAAGAAACGCATCAATTCAACAATAGGTTCAAAAGATGCTGTTTTTACAACGCCTTGATAAGCTTTACCATTTCCATTTTCGTACTTAGGCAGGGTACCCATACCATTTTTCATGCCATCCAAAAAGCTTTGCGCCTTGTTGGTCGGGATGATAAAAACTGATCCCGTACGGTCATAGGCATCACCTTTCGATTGTTCGACCAACTGCACAAATACATTATCGCTAGTCTTTATTTTTGGGATTTTCACCTTTTTTACCAAAACAGTCCCATTGGCAAAACGCAAAACAGAATCCGACTTTACATCATCCGCAAAACGTATGCGCTCCTTCCGAAAAACAGGTATTTGGATAAAACGATTTTTCCAGATCAGATCTTTATACGAGAGTTCATCGTACAATTTTTCATTTCCTTTTAATTGCAGTTGCTCCGGTATCGTCTTGACCTTTTCTACTTTGGTGGCAAAAGTCCGTGTATTCCCATTGCGGATCACCTCGAGTACCAAACCAAGGTCCTGACCAAGTTCCGTGGGTGCACCTTTTACCCCTAATTTATCGGTATACCAAACTTCTATTTTATTGGAATTGATACTGGTCTCCACTTTTTTGCAGGGATAGCCCAAGATTGTTTTAGTCTCGTTTGTCGTGTTAAATTTTTGCTTCGAAAGTGCGAGCGAATCTTTGGTTAGAATGATTGATCCATCTTTGAGTTTAGCAATTTTAAGTAAGGCATTGCCTCCGGAACGCTCCACCACAACCCGTTCGTATGGCGGCGCCAACTGTCCCTGCATTTCCTTCGCTGAACTGACAAAAGTCTCCTTTTCATTGGCATAGACGAGGATGGCATTTTGATTGGCAGCTGTATTCCCATTGAAACTTTGGTTATATTGAATGACATAACTCGACAGCTTTTGCGCCTGCGTCGACAATGACAAACATAAAATAGAGGTAAAAAGAATACTTTTCTTCATAGCATGTGTATTGGTTTAGATGCAAAAATAAGAAAGGCTTTAGGAATTCCTAAAGCCTTTCTTATTTTATGCTAAAACGTTTATTTGATCAACCAGATATCCAAGAGGTAGAATACCGCAAAAATCACCGAGGCATAACCATTGGTTGTCATAAAGTCACGATTGACCCGACTTAAATTAGTCGATGAAAACAGGGTATGCTGGTAAATCAGCAATGCACCGTAAAAGGCCACACCTAAATAATAAATCCAACCGATAGGCATCAAAAATGCTGGTATTAAAATAAATATAAAAGAAAACACGTGCAGACCTTCCGAAACGCGCATGGCTCCCTTCGTTCCCAACCAAACGGGTATAGAATTCAGCTGATTGGCCCGATCAAATGCTTCATCCTGCAACGCGTAAATAATATCGAAGCCGCTCACCCAGGTCAACACTGCGAAGCCATAAAGTACCGGAACAGTCGCAAACTGTCCTGTAATAACCATATATGCACCTATTGGAGCCAATCCTAGCCCTGCTCCCAATACAAGATGGCATAAGGGTGTTATGCGCTTCGTATAGGAGTAAAAAAGCACAACAAAAAGTGCAATGGGCGACAACATAAAGCAAAGAGAATTGATAAAATATGTCGCTGCGATAAAAATCAGGCAATTTACTAACGTAAAAATCAATGCATTTTTAGCAGAAATTTTTCCGGCAGGAATATCACGCATGGCCGTTCGCGGATTAATGGCATCAATATCGCGATCCAAATAACGATTGAATGCCATAGCGGCATTACGGGCCGTTACCATACACACGAGCATCAGAACCAATAATTTCCACGAAAAGGTGTAGTCCGTTGTGTGCAAAGCCAAAAAGAAACCAATGAAGGCAAATGGCAATGCAAATACACTATGGGCAAATAAAACTAAGGACAAGTATTTTTTCATCTGAACTTAAGATCTAGCTAAAATTGTTCGTTTCCTTCGGGTTCAGGGCGAACAAATCGGCCATTAACTTCATCAATAGCTTCTAAAATAGGCTCATGCCCCATTTTCTTTTCTGCTGAAGTTAGGAAAATCGGCGGCACCTCTTCAAACCATTGAAGCAATGATTTTTTAAATTTCGCAATATTCACATCGGATTTGACAGTCGATTGCTTGTCTGCCTTGGTAAAAACCAACATAAAGGGTAAACCGCATTCGCCCAACCAATAGCAAAAATCCAAGTCTATCTTCTGTGGTTCATGACGGCTATCTACCAATACAAAAACACATTGCAAATTGTCCCGATGGGTAAGATACCTGCGGATGAACTTCTCCCATTCCGTGCGACTTGTTTTAGAGGCTTTGGCAAAACCATAACCGGGCAAATCCACCAGATACCAGGTATCGTCGATGATAAAATGATTGATCAACTGAGTCTTACCAGGCTTTTGGGAGGTCTTGGCAAGTCCTTTCTTGTTGGTCATTGCATTGATCAACGATGATTTACCGACATTTGAACGTCCGATAAACGCATACTCCGGCAAATTGGGTGCAGGTAATTTGTCAACTCTCGTGTTACTGCACACGAATTCGGCTTTTTTCACTTCCATGGAACAAAGGTACGTTAAATGAATCCCTTTGACAAGATGTGTACCGCTTCTATTCCATAAAAAAGCTCCGTCTCCTATTTAATTGGCCAGGGACTAAAATGTCCCCAATTATTTTTAACTTTCACTTCAAACGATTCATCAAACAACTGAGCGCATTCCGAAGATGCACTATGCGGTTGGGTATACGTCTTATTAGCCAAATAAAAGAAGTCCTGCATGCCATAAAAAAAATAAATCTTGTAATAAGAAGTCCAGTAGGTAAAATGGAAGCATCACCAAACAAGAAATTTTTCGGAGCTGCTGTAACAATTCAGCTGCTCAAGATACTAATCACATAAATAAACGTCAGTCTTTGGGAAAAAAGGAATATTTCTAACAAACTCAAAGAACGAATTAATTAAACCTTAAAATAGATGTTACTCGAAATCAATCATGTCACCAAAGATTACGCCAATCACCGTGCATTGGACGACGTATCCATTCAAATCCCAAAGGGTAAAATTTTCGGACTATTGGGGCCAAACGGGGCTGGAAAAACGTCCCTGATCCGTATTATTAACCAAATTACCGCGCCCGATTCCGGTGAGATTTTGTTTAATGGCGAAGCGCTGGGTCCACAGCATATTGCACAAATCGGCTATTTACCCGAAGAGCGGGGGCTGTACAAAAAATGAAAATCGGCGATCAAATGTTGTATTTGGCGCAACTTAAAGGACTTTCCAAGCGAGAAGCCCTAGCACGCATCCAAGATTGGTGCCAGCGCCTGGACATCACATCCTGGTTGGACAAAAAAATTGAAGATCTCAGTAAAAGGTATGCAGCAGAAAGTACAATTTGTCGCCACGGTCATCCACCAACCACAATTGATTATCTTGGATGAACCTTTTCGGGATTTGATCCCGTCAATGCCAATATCATAAAAGAACAGATTCTCCGATTGAATCAAGAGGGGGCGACCATTATATTCTCCACACACCGTATGGAGACTGTGGAAGAAATTTGCGATAATATCGCCCTCATCAACCGATCCAAGAAAATACTCGATGGTTCCGTACAGGCGATTAAAAAAGAATACCGAAATCAAACCTATCGATTGGAATATACAGCCAATGAAGATAATTTTCTTCTATCCGAAGACAGCCTATTTAAGGTCATCACGTCCACAAAGCACGACAAAACATACAACACTACAATTCAGCTAAATAACAATATTCATATCAATAATGTCTTAATGCGTTTCTTACCCCAAATACAGCTCAACCAGTTGATCGAAATCGTTCCCTCTATGGCGGATATTTTCATTCAAAAAGTTACACAAGTCTCACCCCTATCTCAAGATCATGCATAAAATACTACTTATCATTCAACGGGAATACCTATCCCGTGTCAAGAAAAAATCTTTTATTGTCATGACTTTTGCCGTGCCCTTGTTCTTTTTTGCATTGTATGCAGGCATGTTTTATCTGACAAAAAAGAGCTTTAAAGATTCACATACCGAAGTCTTTATTTTAGATGAACAAGGCGACTTTGCGAGCAAACTCCAAAGCAATAAAAATGTAAGTTATACCATCAGTAAACTGGATCTTCAGGCACAAAAAGCTGCACTTACACAAAGCGAAGGAAAGAAGTCGATCCTTTATATTCCAAAAGATATCTTAACAAGTGAAAGAGCCGAACTGATTACTGGAGGCAAGACCAGCTTTGTCATACAGGAGATCATTAGTGGACAGTTGGAAGAAATCATCCGTGAAAAGGAATATAAAGCCAAGGGAATCGACCTGCAGATTATCCAGTCCATTAAGCCCAAAGTCAGCATCGATGCAAAAGAAATTACAGCCGACGGTGAAGAAAAGAACAGCAATACAGCCATTGCCATGGGCCTTGGTGTCGCTTTGGCCATCTTAGTCTATCTATCCCTGTTTCTCTATGGAGCCCAGGTAATGCGGGGTATTATCGAAGAAAAGAGCAATCGTATCATCGAAGTAATTATTTCCTCGGTCAAGCCCTTTCAGCTCATGATGGGTAAAATTGTTGGAATCGGTATGGTTGGACTGACACAGTTTGTCATGTGGCTTGTACTTACAGGAGGCCTATTTATAACAGCAACGCTACTGTTTGTCAATCCGCAGGACATGCAGGAAGTCGCCGCAAGCCAACCTGGAGCGGGTAATATGAGTACCGTATCAAAAGCAATGGCCCAGAATGACTCTACTGCTATCCTTACTTCGATCCAAAGCTTTAACTTCACGGAAGTCATCATCTTCTTCTTTCTGTTTTTTATTGCCGGATACCTGCTGTATAGTGCCATTTTCGCTGCTGCAGGCTCAGCTGTCGACAACGAAACAGAGGCCAATCAGTTTTCCATGCCCATTACCATGCCCTTGCTATTGACCTATATTCTTTCTTTCGGCGTCATTATCAATGATCCCAATGGACCGATTGCAACATGGTTGAGCTTTATTCCATTCACCTCACCGATCGCCATGCTCGTTCGCATACCTTTTGGTGTACCCCTATGGCAGATCCTGACCTCGTTGACCTTGCTCATACTGACCTTCTTATTGGTAACCTGGGTCGCTGCACGTATCTACCGCGTCGGGATTTTGATCTATGGAAAAAAGGCAAATCTCAAAGAAATCATCAAATGGTTCAATTACAAAAGTTAGTTATGTACTGAACTAATTACGCATGGCTGTCGGATATCCCCGATCTATGTCAGCGCTCAACTAAAAGAACGGGGCCAAATTGGCTTGCAATTTGGCCCGTTCTTTTAAGCCCCCGATTAGGATGCGATCAGATGCAATGCGATCAGATGCAATGCGATCAGCTCCTAAGGACAGCTCAATTAATATCTTAATTTCAATTTTTTAAAGACAAAATGCCACAGCCATATCGGTCCGACAAGTAAAAACTGCAGAAACTGTTGTCCTGTGATTTTCTTCTTTTCCTTTCCCTTACCGATAAACAGCGCGACAATAGATAGCAATGCGATTCCCAAACACACCCAGATGACAGCCGGGCCACCGTTCTTCTGTGCGTATTCCAGTTGCACGATAAAGAAACTCATACCCCCGATCGAGAATAATATCGCATAGGACAAGGTTGCAGACAGCTTTAAATAATAATAAATGACAATAGCAATGAAGAAAGAGCCCCAATTCAAAAACGTATGCCAATTGAGTTTGACCAAGAATTCGAACTGTGGAAATGGAATCATCCAGATGCAGCCCATGATACCAAAAAATAATAATGGTAAAAAGATGGCCTGAATCAGGCGGTTGGTCGGATCCTGAAAATTAGCATCCAGCTCCGCAAAATACTTATCTACGGGACGTAAAGGTTCGACTTCTTGAACTTTCTTCTTTTGTTTCATTCGGCAAATTTAACAAATATTGAGCATGCCTTAGGTCTTAAAAATGATAATATTCCCTATTTTTTGGTCTGCCGTAGGTCATTATCTGCTTTCAGGGCAAACAAACTCGCTTACTCCTATTCTATTCCGTAATATTGCAGCATGAAGTCTTACAAACATATCTTATTCGATCTGGACGGAACCCTGACCGACCCTGCAGAAGGGATTACAAAATGTATTGCCTATGCCTTGGAGTCCAAAGGCATCCATACAGCCGATCTGAATAGCCTCAAACCCTTGATCGGTCCGCCCCTTAAAGATTCTTTCATACATACCTTTGGATTTGGGGACAGCGAAGCAATTGCCTGTGTAGAAAAATATCGGGAGCGCTTTTCAGCCATAGGACTGTACGAGAACATCCTGTTTGATCGCATACCCGAGCTTTTAACGCTCCTGAAAACAAAAGGGTACAGCATCTATCTGGCGACCTCCAAACCCGAAATATTCGCCCACAAAATATTACAACACTTTGAAATAAATACCTATTTTGATTTTGCGGGTGGAAGCGCTTTGGACGATTCCAGACCGACCAAAACCAGCGTCATCCAATATGTCATGGAAAAGGCCAAACTAACAAATCCACAGGAATGCCTCATGATCGGCGATCGTAAACATGATCTGATTGGCGCAAGGGAAACTGCCATGGATGCTGTTGGCGTACTGTATGGCTATGGTAGCCAAGCCGAACTCGAGCAGGAGTCACCGACCTATCTCATCCAGACAGTGCCTGACCTGATCGAATTTTTCAATTAAAAAATAGGGATCCTAAATTAAAGACAATTTAGGTTGAGTCCATTTAGGTCAACTTGATTCAAGTCTAGTCTATTCAAGTTCAGTCTATTCAAGTCTGGTCTATTCAGATCAATTCCAATACAGTCTATTGACACCAATTCAAGTCCATTCACCAGGCAAGACACAAGTCAATTCAGGCTAATTCTACTCAGGCCAAGTTTATTGAGAACAGTTCAAGTCAATACCCAAACACCTTGAATAACTGAAATCATCCTGTTGAGGGAAAGCTGTAGAATTCCATAAAAAAAGCTCCAATCATTTTGATTGGAGCTTTTTTTAAGATGGATCCTTAGGATCTATTTTGCGTAAGACACCGATCTTGTCTCACGGATAACAGTTACTTTAATTTGCCCTGGATACGTCATTTCCGTTTGGATACGGTTAGAGATATCAGCAGCGAGTATTTCCGACTGCGCATCAGAGACCTTCTCACTCTCCACGATGACACGTAGTTCACGACCAGCTTGTATCGCGAAGGTCTTCTCAACCCCAGGATACGATAAAGCCAAGTCTTCCAACTCTTTTAAGCGCTTGATATAACTTTCTACAACCTCACGGCGTGCGCCCGGGCGTGCACCAGAAATCGCATCACAAGCTTGAACAACCGGAGATATTAAAGCCGTCATTTCGATCTCATCGTGGTGAGCACCAATTGCGTTACATACATCAGGGTGTTCCTTGTATTTTTCTGCAAGTTGCATACCTAAAATAGCGTGTGGCAACTCTGGATTGTCATCAGGCACTTTACCAATATCGTGTAGTAATCCAGCACGTTTCGCATGTTTAACATTCAGGCCCAGTTCTGCTGCCATTGTCGCTGCAAAATTAGCAACCTCACGCGAGTGCTGTAAAAGATTCTGTCCGTAAGATGAACGGTAACGCATACGCCCTACCATACGAATCAATTCGGGGTGCAAACCATGGATCCCCAAATCGATCGCTGTACGTTCACCGATTTCAACAATTTCATCCTCAATTTGCGTCCGTGTTTTTGCAACAACTTCCTCAATACGTGCCGGGTGGATACGTCCATCGGTTACCAAACGGTGTAAAGCTAAACGTGCGATTTCCCGACGTACAGGATCGAAACCGGATAAGATAATTGCCTCAGGTGTATCATCCACGATGATCTCTACGCCCGTTGCAGCTTCCAATGCACGAATATTACGACCTTCACGACCAATAATACGGCCCTTAATTTCATCATTTTCAATATTGAAAATTGAAACGGTATTTTCGATTGCAGATTCCGTAGCGGTGCGTTGAATCGTCTGTATAACAACCTTTTTCGCCTCTTTAGTCGCTGTCAATTTTGCCTCATCCACAATATCTTTGATTTGAATATGGCTTGTGAGCGGGCTTCTTCACGCAACGAATCCACCAATTGATTTTTTGCTTCGTCGGCAGTTACGCCAGCGATGCTTTCCAATTGCTTAATCTGTTGCAATTTTAACGCTTCTACTTCCTCGGATTTCTTTTCATTCAGTTCAACCAATTTATCCAATTGCTTTTTCCTGGTATCCACGTCCTGCTTGTCGCGGTTGATGTTTTCCAATTTTTGGTTAATTGACTGCTCTTTTTGTCTTAACGTATTTTCCTTCTGGTTGATGGCATTGTTACGTTGATTGACTTCCTTTTCATGTTCAGATTTTAATTGAAGGAACTTTTCTTTGGCCTCTAACAGGCGTTTCTTTTTAATGTGTTCCCCTTCCTGCTCTGCATCTTTCAGTATGCTATTTACCTTATCCTTGGCTTCCTGTTCTTGCTTTTTAAACAACAAAACCAATAGATAACGACCTATAACAACACCAACAATCAGAGAAATTATGCTATAAATTGCGATGTCCATGTATGTATAATTGTATTATTATGTTTGTTTTTATTAATTATATTCAAATTCCAGTAAAATCATGAATCGTCCTATTCCCCTTCTTTGGTATGCACCAATGTGGCGAGCCTGATAAGCTCATAAGACTTCATGACAAAAAAAAACCGCAATTAAATTTAAACAGGTCTCATGTATTATTAAACTTCGTGATTACATAATTAGGCTTAGATTATGACCCAGATGGCTTTCGCAAAATGGCCTATATCTTTTTGCGCCTGTAATATTGAAGCGTTAAGTTTAAAATAGTGACAACCCGAATTTAATTGCGGCAAATTCGTCGTTTAAGCTCTAAATATAAAGAACGTAAATTTATTTTTTAAAGAAATCCGTCAACAACTGATCAAGTTCCTGTATTGAATTTTCCAAGCCCACTTCGTGGTTTTGGGACTGCCGCTCTGCATTAAGCATACGCGTCGCAAATTGCAATACACACATGGACAACAAATCCTGCTTATCTCTCACAGTATAGTTTTCCTGCAATTCCTTTACTTTTTCATTTATCAATTTCGCAGCATGTCGAATTACTTCTTCTTCCGCGCTCTCCACCCGAAGGGGATAAACACGATCTGCGATATTTATTTTTATGGAAATCTCTCCCATTTCTTTGAGCTTTTTTAACGTTGTATTAGTTTGAATCCGATAACACTTCTCCCAACTATTTCAACAAACTAATACATTTGTCTATTTCCCGCACAAAATCGTTAATTTTTTGTTTTGTGTCAAGTATTTTTTCATTAATTGCTTCCTTATCCGTTTCAGAATCTAACGTGCGGGCAACTGCCAACGCTTTGACCTTCTCTTCCAACTGCTTGCTCTTATCGTTGCTCGCATCGAAAGCCACTTTTAAGGATTGTACCTCTAATTTAAGCAAATCATTTTCTTCTTGCAAGACTTCGCACAATTGAATTAAATTTTTCGTTTTCTCAACGATCAGATTCATTTGTGAAGACAATGTTGCCATAGTATAAATTGAATATTACCAATTAATGTTGTATCTCTCGTTAACCACGCACTTCCGCGCCTAGTTCCTTCTCAAAATTAACAATTAATTTTTGAACTATCGCATCAATTTGCTTATCCGTAAGTGTTTTTTTCTTCATCCTGCAAGATAAAGCTCAGAGCATAAGACTTTTTCCCTTCCGGAATTTTATCACCTTTATACACATCAAACACATTTACCTCCTTCAAAAGCTTGCGTTCGGTCTTTTGAGCAACAAATTGTAGCTTATCGAAGCTCACATTTTCATCGATCAAGAGCGACAAATCTCTGCGCACAGCCGGGAATTTGGAAACTTCTTTGTATTGAATGCTATTCTTACGAATAATTTTCATCAAAACATCCCAGTCAAAATCAGCAAAGAAAACCTGACCTTCAACATCTGCTTTTTTCAAATCTGCGTTCGCGATTGCACCAAAAGAAACTAAACATTTCTGCCCTTTCATATAGTTCAAACCATAGGCGAAATGTGTACTTGTAGCATCTTGTATCTGAATTCCTTCAATTTTCAAGCGTTTGACAAGCGTATCTACAGCCGCTTTAAGGTTATAGAAATTAACCGCGTCTTTTTTGCTGTTCCATTGCTCAGCTTCATTTTTACCTGCCATGGCAAAAGCCAGATGCTGCGTTTCTTTATAGCCTTCACCATCCAGCACATAAGTTTTACCGAATTCGAAGAACTTCAGGTCAAAGTTTCTTCGTTTTTGGTTATATTCAATCGCACTCAAAACAGAAAAAACCATATTTTGACGCATTGTATCCAAATCCGAGCTCAATGGATTATACAATTTGACCGCCGTTTCGCTATCATCCGCATAATCCAGCTTCGTTAGGGAGTTGGACAGAATTTCACGAAACCCATTGGCGATGAGCAGATCAGCCAATTGATTTAAGACAACTTCCTTATCCGGCTTCTCAACCGTATTTAAAGAGGCCTTAATTTGTGACTTCAACTCGATATTGTTATAACCATAAATCCGCAACACTTCTTCCACAACGTCTACCTCGCGTGTGACATCAACGCGGTATGCAGGCACCAACACATCAAGTCCTGTTTCAGTTTCTGAAGCGACTTCAATGCCAAGAGCGACAATAATGGATTTAATTTCTTCATTTGGGATCGCCTGACCGATCAAACGAACCACATTCGCATAGCTCACGTGAAATGAAAACGGGTTAATCACCACGGGATACTCATCTTTTAGCGTCGATGAAATCGTTCCACCCGCAATTTCCTGAATCAATAAAGCTGCGCGCTTCAAGGCTTCAACCGTAATATTCGGATCGGTACCACGTTCGAAACGGAAAGAGGCATCTGTTTTTAAGCCATGTCTTTTGGAGGTCTTCCGTACAGAAACAGCATTGAAATAGGCCGACTCCAAAAATACATTGGTCGTTTCGGCTGATACACCCGAATGTGCTCCACCGAAAACACCCGCAATACACATTGGTTTTTCAGCATCTGCAATCACCAAGTCGTCTGCAGACAAGGTACGCTCCACACCATCCAGCGTAACAAATTTTTCACCCTCAGTCGCCAAACGAACAATGACTTTATTTCCCGCAATTTTATCAGCATCAAAAGCATGCAGTGGCTGACCTAAATCGTGTAGTATATAATTGGTAACATCGACAATATTATTGATCGGACGAACACCGATAACATTTAATTTCTCTTTTAACCAATCGGGAGATTCGCCAACGCGAACACCGGTAATATTGATACCACTATAACGTGGGCTTGCCTGAGCGTCTGCAACAATCACTGTCGTTCCCTCCGCCTCAGCAGCCTTAAATGCAGAAACATCTGCCTTTAACACGTGTGTACGAAAATGTGCCGCAATATCTCTTGCAACGCCTAAATGCGAAGCAGCATCTGCACGGTTTGGTGTTAAGCCAATTTCATAACGGTAATCATCCTGGATATTGAAATGATCTTTCACTAAGGTCCCCACAGCAACGTCAGCTGGTAATTCAACGATACCGGCATGAGATGTACCCAAACCGATTTCATCTTCTCCACATAACATACCTTCGGAAACTTCACCACGAATTTTAGATTTGGTAATTTTAAAAGGCTCTCCGGTAAGCGGATGGCAAGTAGTACCTACTGTAGCAACAATAACTTTCAATCCTGTACGACAGTTTGGTGCACCACATACAATGTGCAATAACTCCGGTCCACCGACATCAACAGTGGTTACTCTTAATTTATCGGCATTAGGATGCTGTTCACAAGTTTTCACTTCACCAACAACCAAACCATCCAATCCACCTGGGATACTCTGCACGACGTCCAAAGCTTCTACTTCCAATCCTGTATTTGTTAAGATCAGCGATAGTTCCTCCGGTGTCGAATCTATATTAACGTGTTGTTTTAACCAATTATATGAAATATTCATCTCGAATCTGATTTGATGCACAAACTTAGATAAATTTGAGTTTATATCCAACGTCAATTTGCCGATCATCGCCGGAAGTCCTGAATTTGAAGATAGCTGGCAGCCCCTATCCTCACCGGCTGTATGACAAATTACCATATGATCTAAGGGGTTGTTGGGCTTCGGCGAACAAACCGACTTGCCACAGGGCGTTTTTCTTGCGCTATTGCTTATGCTTTTTCAGGTTTTCCGCATGGACAAGGTGCTTTGGGCTTTAGTCGGCACATCGTTGGCCTTGGTTCGGGGCAGCTTCGGGACATGGCCTGAACATGGTCGGGATTGCTTCGCCTGCTGTTCGGCCGTTGTTCGGCTCCTTGCCGAAGCGGACCCGAATCTTTCCCGAAGCCCAGTCGAAGCCCAGCCGAAGCTGTCTCGAAGCTGTCCCGAGCCGTTCCCGAAGCAATCCCGATCCGTTGCCGAATAGCGTACGGATTTGAACGGACTTGAGCGGATTTAAAGGGAATTAAACGGACTTTAGGCATATACACTCCGCTCTTGAATAAGCAAGCCCAACACAATTTCATAAAAAAAGCCTTATCAAATTGTACCAATTTTTATCCTTTTTATGTCCAATCTTAAAGACCTATTTTTTAATCAAAAATCCAGTCATTTCCATAAAAATAATATGTAACTTTGTGCTTTAATTTGAAGAACGTTCAAAACAAACATTTATAATGATTCATTTCTTTGAGAACCCATCGAACACTGTATATGGTGTTCAAAGCGTAAACTCTTTATCACAAGAAGACATTACTAAACTCAACTGGCTATTCGGCAACGCCAAAAAACTAGACGACCAAAACCTTAACCATTACTTTGTAGGACCCCGCGCCGCGATGGTTACTCCCTGGAGTACCAATGCAGTAGAAATCACGCAAAATATGGGAATTGCAGGAATTGTTCGTATAGAAGAATTTCAACCGGTACCAGCGGATTTCAATGACTTCGATCCAATGATTTCACAAAAGTTCAGTATGTTGACACAGGACATGTATACCGTCAACATTACACCTGAACCGATATTGGAAATTGAAGACATCGAGGCCTACAACAAATCTGAGGGCCTAGCGCTAAATCCAGAAGAAGTAGATTACCTCAATAACCTTTCGACCAAATTGGGTCGTCTGCTTACAGACTCGGAAGTATTCGCTTTTTCGCAAGCGAATTCTGAACACTGTAGACACAAGATTTTCAATGGTACCTTTATCATTGATGGCGAAGAGCAACCCACTTCCCTCTTTAAATTAATTAAAAAGACTTCTGAAACCAATCCGAACGAGATTGTTTCTGCTTATAAAGATAACGTTGCCTTTGTCAAAGGTCCACGTGTCACACAATTTGCACCTAAATCGGCCGACAAACCTGACTTTTACGAAGAGAAAGCATTTGATTCGGTTTTATCCGTAAAAGCTGAAACACACAATTTCCCGACTACTGTAGAACCATTTTCGGGTGCTGCAACTGGGTCAGGTGGTGAAATCCGCGACCGTATGGCCGGTGGCCAAGGAGCGATTCCATTGGCGGGTACTGCCGTATACATGACTGCTTATTCGCGATTGGAACAAAATAAATTGGACCTTCAGGCAGGAACAGTTACTGAACCGGCAAAGGAACTCAACAAAACGCGGCCATGGGAAAATGCGATGCAAGAGCGTCAATGGTTGTACCAGACCCCGGTTGACATCCTGATTAAAGCTTCCAATGGTGCTTCTGACTTCGGTAATAAGTTTGGTCAGCCCTTAATTACAGGTTCTGTATTGACCTTCGAACATGAAGAGGATGGCCGTAAACTTGGTTACGACAAAGTCATTATGCAAGCGGGTGGTGTTGGTTATGGAAAACTGGATCAAGCGAAAAAACATACGCCGAAAACTGGCGATAAAGTTGTTATCCTAGGTGGAGAAAATTACCGAATCGGCATGGGTGGCGCTGCTGTATCTTCTGCAGATACAGGGGCATTTGGTTCTGGAATTGAGCTTAATGCCATTCAACGTTCCAATCCCGAAATGCAAAAACGTGCAGCGAATGCTGTTCGTGGCTTAGTAGAGTCTGATTCATAACCCTATTGTCTCTATCCACGATCATGGTGCAGGTGGCCACTTAAACTGTTTATCTGAACTTGTTGAAGAGACCGGCGGCTTGATTGACCTGGATGCACTTCCTGTAGGCGATCCTACACTATCCGCAAAAGAAATTATCGGTAATGAATCGCAAGAACGTATGGGACTTGTCATCGCCGAAGATGATATTGACACCTTAAAACGTGTTGCCGATCGCGAACGTGCACCAATGTACACCGTAGGTGATGTCACTGGCGACCACCGCTTTACTTTCGAATCAAAAAGTACGGGTGAAAAAACCAATGGATTATGCCCTTGAAGATTTCTTTGGCTCATCGCCAAAAACTTTCATGCGCGATAAAACCGTAGTTCGCAACTACGCTGATCTTGCTTATGATGCAGCTAATATTCCAAGCTACTTAAACCAAGTATTACAACTGGAAGCGGTTGCTTCCAAAGATTGGTTAACCAATAAAGTAGACCGTTGTGTTGGTGGCCGTGTTGCCAAACAACAATGTGCGGGTCCATTGCAATTGCCGTTGAATAACGTCGGTGTCATGGCATTGGATTATAAAGGTAAAGAAGGTATTGCGACAACAATAGGTCACTCCCCTGTGGCTGCCTTAGTGGATCCGGCTGCGGCAAGCAGAACGGCTATTGCGGAATCGCTTTCCAACATCGTATTTGCCCCAATCAAAAATGGTCTTGCAGGAATCTCCCTATCGGCCAACTGGATGTGGGCAGCCAATAATGAGGGTGAAGATGCCCGCTTATACCAAGCTGTTAAAGCATGCTCGGATTTTGCCATTGCATTGGGAATCAATATCCCCACGGGAAAAGATTCTTTGTCGATGAAGCAAAAATATCCAAACGGCGAAAACGTCATTGCCCCTGGCACATTGATCATTTCTGCCGCAGGAAACTGTACTGATATCACCAAAGTGGTTGAACCTGTGCTAAACAAAACAGCCGGATCGATCTATTACATCAACTTATCAAAAGATCAGTTCAAATTAGGCGGTTCGTCATTTGCACAAATCATCAATAAATTAGGTACTGAAGTACCGACCATTCAAGATGCTGCTTACTTTAAAACAGCATTCAATACCGTACAGCAATTAATTCAAGAAGGACAGATCGAAGCTGGTCACGACGTCGGATCGGGTGGCTTGATTACCACCTTATTGGAAATGACCTTTGCCGATGTTAATCTTGGTGCCAATTATGACCTTTCGGCATTACATGAATCGGATAGCGTAAAAGCCTTCTTTAATGAGAATATCGCAATTGTCCTTCAAGCAAAAGACGACGCTGCTTTCGAAGCAATCGTGAAAGATGCCGGTGTAAACGCGGTTAAAATTGGTCAGGTGATCGAAGGTAATACAGTGACGATTAAAAATCAAGAAGCGGTATTCAGCTTTGATGTAACAGCAACACGTGATGTATGGTTTACGACATCCTTCCTTTTGGATTCCAAGCAATCTAAAAATGGAACTGCACAACAACGTTTTGATAATTATAAACACCAACCCCTAGCCTTTACTTTCCCAAGTCAATTTGATGGTAAGAAACCAAAAATCGACGAAACTAAAGCACGTCCGAAAGCGGCAATCCTTCGTGAGAAAGGTTCCAACTCCGAACGCGAAATGGCAAATGCCATGTTCTTGGCAGGCTTTGATGTGAAAGATGTTCACATGACCGATTTGATCACTGGTCGTGAGACATTGGAAGACATCCAATTTATCGGTGCCGTCGGAGGCTTCTCGAACTCAGATGTATTGGGTTCGGCAAAAGGTTGGGCCGGTGCTTTCCTTTACAATGAAAAAGCGAAAAAAGCCTTAAACGACTTCTTTGCTCGTCCGGATACACTTTCGGTTGGTATCTGTAATGGATGTCAGTTATTTATGGAACTTGAAATGATCAATCCTGAGCATGAAATCCATGGAAAAATGCTACACAATACTTCAGGGAAACACGAGTCAAACTTTGTGTCTGTAAAAGTTCAGGAAAACAATTCGGTCATGTTATCGACACTAGCGGGAAGTACCTTAGGGGTTTGGATTTCACACGGAGAAGGAAAATTCAACCTTCCGTATGCGGAAGAGCAATACAATATCGTGGCAAAATATGCTTATGAGCAATATCCGCATAACCCAAATGGTTCGGACTATAATACAGCAATGGTCTGCGATAAGACTGGACGCCACTTGGCTACGATGCCACATATTGAGCGTTCGGTGTTCCAATGGCATTGGGCAAATTATCCAAAAGGTCGTCAGGACGAAGTTTCTCCTTGGATTGAAGCATTCGTTAATGCACGTCAATGGATTGACGAGCAAGGCAAATAAAAAAAGAAAAACTCCTTCATGTATGAAGGAGTTTTTTTTAGATATCCCTTTTGTATCCTGGTTTGTTCATCATTTGATCTAGGGAGTATTTTCCAGAGCCCATGACCATAAAAAAAAGATCAGCAAAAAGAATACGACTATAGAAAGCCACAATTCGGAATTCAAATAACTAAACCCGTGGGTGATATTAACAAAAAATACAGCCCCTACCAATACCGGAAATAATAGTAATGAGGCTAAACGGGTTTGAAAACCTAAGATAAGGAACAGCCCGCCTACCAAATGGGTAAAAACCACATAGTGAAACGCACCCCACGATGATAAGTGGAAACCACTTTGCTCAATCATGTGTTGAACAACATCCCTATCATTTACGAAACTTACACCTTTGGCAAAAATAACGATCCCTAAGGCTATTCTTAGGTAATCGATCCATTGTGGGTGATGTGCATCGCCCCAATGCTCAATTTTGTGTATCAGGTTCATAACATACCTCCTTTTTATAGATGGTTATAGCCTAATAACAATTGAACAGTAAAAAAGTTGTTTGTATGAGATGATTCACTATCAAAATGTTACGAAGTGAAGACAGCCCACTCCTACGCAACACTTCTGCTAAAACCAATCGTTGGCAAATGAGGCCTCACGCTGTTTCCAAAATCAATCAATCAATCAATCAATCAATCAATCAATCAATCAATCAATCAATCAATCAATGCAACCATAAATTAGGAGAAAAAAAATCGAATAACAAAATCCCAAAACGCGGTTGTCAGCAGCCCCACAACGATACTAAAACCGATCACCAGATTGACCAATTTGGTATTCAGATGGTATTGCTCGGCAATGATCCCTGAGGTTACCAAGGTTGGCATAGCCGCTTCGAATATACTGATCCGCGCAACAGCGCCCTTTACACCAAGTAGTAAAGCAAACAGTAATACCAATGCTGGGGCAAGAATCAATTTATAACTCATCGCTGTACTGATCTGCGAAATCTGTTGTCGCCAACCGTCAAACTTCAACTGTAAACCAATAGAAAATAAGGCCAAGGGTCCAACGGTCGCCACCAGCTTATCAAAAAAAGGCTCGGCAACTGAAAGATCAACCAATTGCGACAGCATTAAGGCTGTTATACAACCGATCAGGGGTGGAAAGCTGACTAACTTTCGAAGCATAAATTTGACATCGATCGCCTCGCCATCTTGGGCATTCGCTCGCAGTGCATTGATAAGTCCAGCTGTAGAAAGTAGAATAAATGTGGTTTGGTCGCAAATAATCGCAATCGGCAACTGGGCTTCGCCAAAATAGGCGATGATCAATGGAAAGCCAATAAAGGACGTATTGCTATAACCAGCGGCCAATTCCAAACTACTGCGCGAACGCTGTTTATAGTTTTTACGCCTACAGTACATTTCCATAAATAACCAACTACCTGCCCAAACGAGGATTGCCGAAAACACCGGAAACAGTAATTGCGATGACCATACAATCTTCGGAATATATTTGAAAGACACCGCTGGAAGGGCAAAATAAAGAATCCAGGTATTGATCCCTTTATGTGCTTCGGAATGAATTAAATTTGTTCGCTTTAACAGCATCCCTGCCGCGATGCAAAATGCAATCATTATAAAATTGACCATGTTTTATTACCATTTTATACGACACAAAGGTGCAATAGTACAGCAGGCAATAACATGTACAAATACATTATTTTTATGTACATTTACGGATATATAATCAGGAGAATAATGCGCAAAAAACAGTTTGAGCCTTTGCGGATCAGTGAATTTATTGAGGATAGCTTTCATTTACCTCCACATGAACAGAATTATTATGAGCTTGTTTATATTCGTTCAGGCAAAGGAACCCATGTGATCAACAGATTTGAACTGAACTATGAACGTGGTGATGTATTCTTAATTAGTCCGGCAGACAAGCATTATTTTAACATTGAAGAAAAGACACATTTTCTGTTTATTTTATTTACAGATACCTACTTCCTGCAGAATAAACGCAATCAAAAGCGCTATGCCTGGATTATGGAGCTGATGAATGACAGGGGATTAAAGGAACGCAAATTGGATATGGACGAGCATTATCGCCTGATTTACACTCATATCCTGGAAGCGGTCCGACTGTATAGTCATACCACAGTCAGCGAGCATTCGGACTGGCTATTTGACCAACTCGTCGCGATCTTTGGGCTCTTCAAAGAAATAGCAGAGACGCAACGTTTACCCCAGCAGCATGAACTATATGTTGACCGATCGATTTCGGCTTACATTCATCAGCATATTTTTTCGCCCGAACAACTTCAGGTCAGCCTACTGGCTCAGAAATTCAATATTGCCCCATCCTATTTTGGGACCTACTTTAAGAAGAACTTCGGCAGCAGTTTAAGAGCGTATATCAATACCTACCGGATCGAACTCATCGAGAACAGACTTAAATCCAAAGATTATACCTTGAAACAAATTGCTGCAGAACTCGGATTTACCGACGAGAGCCATCTTTCCCATTTCTACAAACGCGCCAGGGGATTTAGTCCTTTACATTATCGAACTCAGCGGACTAAATAGTAGGCTTTCCAGATAATACACCCTGTATACGCGGAAAAATTGCAATTGAATGGGCTAAATCTTGGGTGGAATGACGCTATAAAACTTCAAGCCCTCAGCTTCAAACTTCTTATACAATACAAGTAATACATCATTTTTAAAGGCAGAAGCATTGGCAGCAAAATTTACCCAGCCGGAAACACTCAGGTAAATCATCTCAGCACTGATGTCCTGTATACTGATTCCGCTATCTCTATCCTTGATAAAATGGTCACTGCTTTCCATCGCGTCTTTGATCCATTGTTTGGCTTGGTCCAAATCTGCTTTCCGATCGATATGGAGAACAAAACTTGTCTTGCTGTATTCTTGGGATAAGGTCCAATTGACAACCCTTCCCGACAGCAAATCACCATTTGGAATAATGACATCTGCACCATCACCTGTTTTTAAAACACTGGCGCGTATACCGATTTCCTTGACGCGCCCTTTTTTGTCGGCAAGCTCAATTTGATCACCAACGCGAAACGGCTTATCAAAAACCAAAATTATGCCCGAGACAAAATTATTGATAATATTCTGCATGCCGAGTCCGATACCAACACTCAATGCGCCAATCACGACCGTAAGTTTGTCCAAACTCATACCCAGGGCCGAGATGGCCATAAAGAAACCGATCAGAATAATGGCCAAGCGAAAGAGCGGAAATAAGGTCATCTTCTGATTATAGACCTGGCTGAGCTGACCGTCTTCACCACCAAGAACGATCAAACTAATATTTTTCTGAAACCAATTGGCCACCAACAGCAGTAAAACCGCTACACCAAGATTTCCTAAGGTAAAAGAGATGCTGCCGATGCTGCGTACTTTTCCGAAGAATGTTTCGCTCAATGCCAATAAACTTTCAATAAACTGTAAGTTATTTGCCAGGACAATGATCGCCAAAAGCACACAGACAATACGCAGAATTTCGGTGATGATAGCCAAGGTGCGCTGCTCGTTGAAACGCATCCAAAAACCGGAAGTCAGCCGATCTTTTTTAAACTGATTGCGGACATCCGCCTTAATCATATCCGAAAAATACTGCAGTGTAAAAGACTGCACCAGCCCCACAGCACAGGCAATACTAAAACTACGTGAATGCTCCACATGCCCGATAATATTCAGCGTAATTGCCGTCACGTTGAGTATAGCAAAAATCACATAAATAAAATTACTGATATAACCCGGACTATCCGCATTCTTTATACGCCGTTTCGTATAACTGACCAATCCTAAAGCAATCAAATTGAAGGCAATACAAACGATACGTAAAAACAGGTCATCGCTTACGATCATATTGACAAATACATCCAGGATATAGAATACAATAAGGATAATGGCAATTTTACGCTGCAATCCACTCATGCGATGCCTGAGCAAAAACATGAAGATTAACATGATGACCAATTGGGAAGCCTGCAAAATGAAACTTGGTGTAAAGAAGTTTACAAAAGGCAACAGTGTCAGGAGAAAAATAATGGTTTTCCCAACGATCGAATCAATCGCAAGTTTATGTTCAGGATGATTTTGCTGAAGGATATAAGACACCCGTACAATCCAGTAGCAATACCCCAATCCCAGTACAATTAACAGGATACGGCTCGCCCAATCTGTCCGATTCACATATTTGTCTATCGACTTATTGTTACTGTAATTACTCCGGATATTATTTAAGATCACATCTTTAGAGATGGCTGCCGTATTGGCTTTCCATATCGAACTTTTAGCGGTCACGGAATCGGCTTTTTTGTTTCCGCTTTTCATTTCGTGAACGGTTTCGATCCGAATCAGATGACGTTGATTTTTAGCTATAAGTTCATCAATCGTCCGATTGATCGCCTCCAGCGAATCTTGTTTTGCAGCTAGTTTAAGCTGCGCATTGTCGAGATATTGATACGCTCTACTGTGATTATTGGCACTGATATCATAGCGGTTGATCAGCGTTTTGATCTGATCTGCTGTCACATTGAGGCTATTGGAATAATTGCTGATACTGCCTTTAATAGACTTCAGCTGGCTGATTTCTTCATGGATACTATTTTTTATTAAAGCAATACTATCTTTAGCCGATCCAGCATTCGTTGTCAAGTAGCCATTGGATTTTTCATTCAGCTGCGCGATAAGCTCGGCCATGGAAGCCGTACGAATATTGGATAAAAAGTTTAGATTTACTTTGCGCAGATCATTTCGTAGCTCATTCCGCAGTGAGTCATTTCTAACGCGTGTCGAATCCACATTCGACCGTCTACTTAGGCTGCTATGGTTCGCCGTGCGATCGCCTATCTGATTCTTCCGAACCTGAACGGAGTCCTGTGCAAATCCGTGCAGCTGAAAAGTCAAGAGACTTAAGACAAAAATAAAATGCTTGACAATGCCCAATTTCATACTTCTAATTTTGTTGATTTTCTTTCCTGGCAATAGGTAGTCAAATGCCATGGAAACTACAAATTGCAAAGAAAGGACCAAAGGTTTTTCTCCGACAAAAATAACTTATCTCCTGTTAAAATCGAATAGCATCGGAGAGTTTTAGTTCTTCCAGCCGTTTTATTTTATCATCACGATAAAATAAATTCATCGTCTCAAAAGGAATCAACTTCAAGTCTTTATTGACGATGTGGACACAAGATTTCTTAACAGCACGAACATCAAAATCGTAGGCATCCATAAAATTCATAATGATAATGCGGAAAAGATTGTCGTAATCAAGATCAGGTGCGCACACTTCTGGCAAACAGCAAAGTAACTGGTTTACTTTTGGCTTTACCTTATCCACCGAAATTCCGGTACTAAATATATCCAGCAATTGCATCTGAACACCTTTGTCCTGTTCATAGACAATGGTATTGCGCGATTGGTTATTTAATAAAATAGCCGGATCAATATGCCGGGTCAAGGGTATCCGCTCATCGCCTATCTTCAGGATATAACCCATCGCCAACGCATCAGGATTACAAGGAACAGGAATAATATCATGTGGATCCAATAGGGAATATTGATTCAGAATTTCCTGACGCACCTCGGTCAGTGTCATTTTATGCTGCTGTGCATCGGTCGCATTTCGCCCGGCAATTTTCCACCGGTTGAAAAGTTACCCCGCGTACACATCGCTGTTGTAAAGCGTACTCCAAGATTTTACCAATTTCATCATCATTGTTCCCTTTTCTAAGACCACAACCAATGTTGTACTCAGATTGAGCGCATTTAATTTGTCAATGGCCTTTTTTCGGACATCCGTGAGATCTTTGCCCCGAAACTTTTCGAGCACGGATGGGCGAAAAGAATCAAACTGGAGATAGATTTCAAATTCAGGCGCATAGGTGGCGAGTTGCTCAGCAAAACCAGGATCATTGGCAATTCGGATACCATTCGTATTGAGCATGAGATGCTTAATAGGTTTTGTCTTCGCAATGTCTAAAATCTTAAAAAAATCAGGGTGTATGGTTGGCTCTCCACCGCTGATCTGAACCACATCTGGTTCACCCTCACTTTCGACGATTTTGTCAAACATCTGTTCAATCTCTTCCAGCGAGCGATGTCGTCCGTAGTGGGGCGACGACATGGCGTAACAAGTTGGGCAGGTCAAATTACAACGGTCGGTCACCTCAACAATGGACAAGCAGCTATGCTGCTCGTGATCTACACATAAACCGCAATCGTATGGGCAGCCATAATGTACTTCGTTGTCAAATTTCAACGGTGTTTCGGAGGCTTTATTATAATTCCGAATGTTCTTATAATAGTCAACATCCGTCGCAATCAGCGTTTTGAAAAAACCATGATCGGGACAGTTTTTGGTCATAAATACCTGTTCATCCTCGATAATAATCTTGGCACCCACACGCGAAAGGCATGTTGGACATAGGCTAATGGTATAATCGTAGTACGTATAGTTTCTTACTGGCATCGTTCTGATTTCTAGTTCATAAAGGTAAGTCCGCAGGCAAGCCCTCCTGCCAGCATTGCTCCAATTCCGCCCAACAATACTTTAAGCCAGGGATTGACATTAAACTTCGACTCCTTATTACCTGCTTTAATAATCGAGCCGATAATAATAACCAAAAGTGCGATGCCAATCACAATAGCACCTATAGTAAGAAGAAAAAGTCCCAACATCGCGGTACTTTCCGATCCAAATGATCCTTCAAGCAAATACATGATTCCTATTTTTTGATTAAACGTTCATTTTTTAATAAATAAATATAATAAATTATCACCACGATGCAGGTAATTTGTATGGTACTTAGCCCCAAAAGTATAATTGCCCGTGGCTTAATAAAGTCCAAAAGGAAACGAAAACTAAAATAACTAAGCATAAAAAGCTGAAACAACACACCATTTCGATAATTGTATCGTCGTTTAAAAAGTTGGAGCATTACAAATAAAAGCAGCAAAAATGCGATTTCATACAGCGCAACTGGATGCCGTTTGTAGGCATCGCCCAAGTACATCCCCAATGGAGAGGTAGTGGGTAAACCGTAGGTCTGCTCGAATACACCCGTGTAAAAACATCCTATCCTGCCAATGACAATTGCGGTAATTAAAGGAAAGACCATCCGATCCCCGGTACTTTCTTTTTTACCCATGATCTTTTTCATCCCTTCTACAGCAACCAAACCTCCTGCCAAACCACCGATTATCGTATTATTCACCCAGATGTAGGTCAATTTCTGTGTCGCATTGAGCAACTCAGCCGGACGCTCGAGGGAACCGATAATATGCGAGCCGATTAAAGCGCCTAAGCCGGCAGCAATAACAATAAGAAGTGAATTGGTATGCCCTAAACTTTCCTCATCCTTCCACTTGAGCAGTTGGTAATAACGCATCCCTATAAACATCCCCAACCCTTCCATAAAAGGATGTAAGAGAAATGTTTTTCCAAACAAATCTATCGTAACCGGAAATTCAATTAGCACAAGCATAAACAAGTATACGAAAGACGATCAACAAAATGATAAACAAAATTGCTCACCAAGCAGACAGGACGCCAGCATTTAAAAACAAAAAAAGCCAGTCCGAGAAATGGACTGGCTTAAGAATAATTATTTTACGACAGCTATTAAAGCTGATTGCTATACACAAACCGTATTTCCTCACGGAGGTTATAACGCGAAGCCATCACTTCGCCATAGGCGCCTGCAGAACGAATGGCAATTAAGTCGCCACGTTTTGAGACCGGAAGTGGCACTTCCTTACCAAAACAATCTGAAGATTCACAGATAGGTCCAACAACATCATAGTTAATGGATTCTACAGTGTCCACCGCACTGATATTCTCAATTTTATGATAGGCCTGATACAAGGCCGGGCGCATTAATTCAGTCATTCCGGCATCCAATACCAAGAAATTCTTCTTGACACCATTTTTGACATACAAGACACGGCTTACCAAGCTTCCGCATTGCGCAACCAAAGCCCGTCCCAATTCAAAGTGCACTTCTTGCTGTGCTGTACGCTCCAGGAAGCGGTCGAAAATATCAAAATAGGCTTCAAAATGGGGAATTGTATTTCCATCCGGATTTTTATAATCTATCCCCAATCCGCCACCGACATTCAATACACGGATTTGTGTACCGCGTTCTTCAAACCAGTTTTTCCATTCATTGACTTTCACACACAGGCTTTTGAATACGGTCATATCCGTAATCTGTGAACCGACGTGAAAATGAAGACCTACCAATTCAATAGACTCACATTTTTTAAGCACGGCTGCACATTTTTCCAAATCGGCATTGGGCACACCAAATTTGTTTTCATCAAGCCCTGTTGTAATATAATGATGGGTATGTGCATCCACGTTTGGATTGATCCGTAAAGCTACATTCGCTTTTACACCTTTCTTTGAGGCAAGCTCATTGATGACCTCAAGCTCCTGAATGGATTCAACATTAAACGCGAAAGATATTTTGATCGAGCGCGTAATTGATTTCCTTATCGGATTTACCAACTCCTGCAAAAGTAACTTTTTTTGGAATCAAAGCCACATTCAATGGCTTTCTTCACCTCATTGCCGCTCACACAATCCGCACCAAAGCCGACCGCTTGAATCGCCTTCAATAACTCGTCATTAAAATTGGCCTTTAATGCATAATGAACATGAAAATCCCCGTTTGTGCGAAGCAGCATGCGCAGCCTCCAGGGTCTTGTTTAACACATGCAGATCATAATAATAAAACGGCGTTTCTTTTCTCTGCAAATTTTCGCCGCGATACCTGTATTTATCATATAAAAACCTAATTCTTAAAATAAACGATTGTGCAATGAACGTAATGCTTCAGTTTTATGATCTGAATTCAATAGAATTGACACGTTAAAGTCTGAACCACCGTAAGAAATCATACGAACTGGAAGGTGTTTTACAGCATCAAGTACGCGAGCGGCATAGCCATGGCTATTCAAACCAAAATCCCCTACAACGCATACAATGGTCTGATCACCATCCACTGTTACTGAACCAAAATCTTCCACTTCTTTGATAATATCCGCCAAATTTGTGGTATCATCAATCGTCAAAGACACCGCCACTTCCGAAGTTGTGATCATATCGATTGGTGTTTTATAACGCTCGAATATTTCAAAGACACGGCGCAGGAAACCGTAGGCAAGTAGCATTCTCGACGAATGGATATGAATTGCTGTGATACCGTCTTTCGCTGCTATAGCACGAATACAACCTTTCTGCGCACCGTCTTTACTGATCAATGTCCCTTTTGCATTGGGTTCCATCGTATTCAACAACCGAACTGGAACGTTATATTTTTGCGCTGGGAACACCGATTGTGGATGTAAGATTTTAGCACCAAAATAAGCCAGCTCCGCAGCTTCATCAAAGCTTAGATGTGCAATCGGTGTGGTTCCTTTGACAACACGGGGATCATTGTTGTGCATCCCGTCGATGTCAGTCCAGATCTGAACTTCCTCGACACGGATTGCTGCCCCGATCAAGGAAGCCGTATAATCTGAACCTCCACGGCGCAAATTATCAATTTCACCAAAAGAATTACGGCAAATAAAACCTTGCGTGATAAATAGGGTATTTTCTGGACTCTGGGCCAAAAATATGGCTTAGCTTTTCGCCAATGTAATCAACCATAGGCTCATTGTCTTCATCAATTTTCATAAAGTCCAGGGCTGGCAACAGCACGGAATTTTACGCCAATTTCATTCAGGTAAAAATGCCATAAAGCGGTAGACATCAATTCGCCTTGTGCTAAAATAACTTTCTCCTCGATCGGTGTAAACAATTCGTTGGCCAAGGTAGAAATCAGGTTAAAATGGTAATCGATCAATTCTTTACCATTTTTTATATCCCTGTTCAGTACTGAAAAGTTCTTTAATAAGGTCTTCGTACTTATCCTTATGCTTCTTGACCAACTCTTTAGCTTCGTCCTTCTTACCTGCTGTGTAAGCTTGACCGATTTCAACCAAAGCATTTGTCGTTCCAGCAACTGCGGACAACACGACGATCTGACGTTCAGCAGGGTTTACAATATCCAACAACCCTTTGATACGTGCTGCACTCCCCACGGAAGTACCACCAAATTTTAAACTTTCATACTGAAAGTTACAATTATTAAATTTCTGTGTGCCAATATAGGCAATTCATGAATTTATATTAAAAAAAATGCGGCACAAAATCATGAAAGTTTTGTGCCGCATATCTGATATGTTACGCGGAAGAATTACTTCTTCAAGTTTTCGATCAGTAGACCGGCCAATTCTTCGCCGATTCTTTCTTGAGCTTCATTAGTTGCCGCTCCAATATGTGGCGTCAATGAAATTTTCGGATGTTTCAAAATCTCCTCACGTGGAGTAGGTTCGTTGTCGAATACATCTAAACCAGCAAATGCTACCTTGCCCGAATCCAATGCTTTCACCAATTCCAACTCATCAATAACGCCACCTCTAGAAGCATTGACTAAGCCTACACCATCTTTCAATAATGGGAACTCTGCAGCTCCAATCGCTGGTTTATCCAAAAATGGAACGTGTAAAGAGATAAAATCTGAAACTTTCAATAGCTCGTCCATCTCCACTTGTTGAATAGGCACGTCAACCTGGATACCACCTGAAAGTGTTATGGTCAACGCTTTTGGTCCTTCGAACAAATCGTATAAACCACATCCATCCCTAGACCAATGGCGATTTTGGCAACTTCACGACCGATACGGCCAAATCCAACGATACCGATCGTCTTACCACGAAGCTCCGTACCGGCACCATAAGCTTTTTTTAAGGGCGCCAAATTTTGTGTTGCCCTCAACTGGCATTTTTCTGTTGGCATCGTATAAGAAGCGGACACCATTCAATAGGTGAGCAAACACCAGCTCAGCAACGGATAGCGAAGATGCCGCCGGGGTATTGACAACAGCGATGCCTTTTGAACGGGCATATTCTACGTCAATATTATCCATGCCTACTCCACCACGGCCGATAACTTTCAAATTAGGGCAGCCATCAATCAGGGCCTGACGCACTTTAGTTGCGCTACGTACCGTGATTGCGTCATAAGCAAGAAGCTTTTCTGGAAGCTCTTCTTGTGGAATATGCGTTGTATCTACACTATGACCGGCATCTTCCAGCATTTTTTTTCCTAGTGGATCGATACCGTCATTCGCTAATATTTTCATCTTTATAATTCGTTTTTAAAGGTAGCAGTACCATTCAACTCATTGGAAGATCCAATCCCGTGAATACGATACGACCTTTATAATTCGTAATCTAACTAATTATTTATTCGTCAACTGTTAAATTTCAGCAACATGCATGCAGCCTTAGGCTGTATGCGTGTCCTCAAATTCTTTCATGGCATCAATCAACGCATTTACGCTGCTCAATGGTAAAGCATTGTAGATTGAAGCTCTAAATCCACCGACAGAACGGTGACCTTTGATGCCAATCAAATTACGTTCTTTCGCCAAAGCCAAAAATTCAGCTTCCAACTCTGGTGTATCCATCACAAAAGTAACATTCATGCGCGAACGGTCTTCTACAGCAGCAGTACCTTTGAATAATGGGTTGCGATCGATTTCATCGTATAAAGCACGTGCTTTGATGATATTCTCTTGTTCCAATACCGAAACACCGCCTTTTGCTTTTAACCAACGAAGGTTTAACATCGAAACAAAAATCGAATATACCGGTGGTGTATTGTACATTGAACCACCGTTGATATGCAATTGATAATCCAACATCGATGGAAGAATACGTCCTGATTTACCTAAGATATCATCTTTAACAATCACGAGTGTAACACCTGCAGGCCCCATATTTTTTTGAGCACCAGCATAAATCAAATCATAGTCAGCAACGTTGATCTCACGTGAAAAAATATCAGAAGACATGTCAACAACCACTGGTAATGCGGTTTCGGGTTTATCAAAAACCTCCGTACCGTAAATGGTATTGTTGGCTGTATAATGAAAATATGCCGCATCTGTTGGGATGGCATATCCCTTAGGGATATAGGAATAATTTTTATCAATCGACGAAGCTACAACATCTACTGTACCGAATTTTTTAGCTTCTTTTAATGCTTTTGTAGCCCATACACCCGTATCCAAATAAGCAGCCTTACCGCCTTCAGGTAAAAGATTCAACGGCGCCATTGCAAATTGCAAACTTGCCCCTCCTTGAAGGAAAAGAATCGAATATCCCTGAGGTACTGCCAATAACTCGCGTACTAATTGTGTGGCTTCATCTATCACTGCTTCAAACTCTTTGGAACGGTGAGAGATCTCTAAAATTGATAAACCGGTGTTGTTAAAATCAATTACAGCTTCTGAGGCTTGTTGAAATACTTCCTTTGGCAGAATACATGGACCTGCTCCAAAATTATGTTTCATTGATGTTATAGTTTGTTTGATTGCTATTTTTTAACCCTAGCTAAGCAATCCGTTGTTTAAAAACCAAAGGTAAAATAAAATTATATATTTTTCAACTAATCTGTTTTTTTATTGAAAATTTATAAAATTCTAAATGATTTCAATAAAAAGATCGCACAACAAACAGCTAATTCAATACAAAAAACATCAAATAAGCAACACTTTCCATGCCATATCTACCTGATTATCTTGCAAATACTCCTTAGCCTTGAGCTGAAGATGGGTATTACGAGAAGATTGATCACCAATAAAGGCATTTAGCAATTCGTAAATTTCAGGGAGACTCGTTATATCATCTACCTCCTGTGGCGTGGGTAAACGGTCGACCTGAGCCAACTTCATTTTTTCGTTCTCCGTAAAAACGGTCGATTCCTTTATAAAAAGTGGCAGCTGATTGTAATCCATAAAAAAGCAGAAATTTTATTCAAATTTCTGCTTAATATCTCAGAAAATAAAATTCTTATATTTTTTCAATAATTCGATCTGCAAATTCGCTTGTTTTGACCAAGGTCGCATCATCCATCAAATTGTAAAAATCCACCGTCACCGTTTTAGCCAATATCGTTTCTCCTAAGGCCTTAACAATTGCCGCCGCCGCTTCGGTCCAGCCGAGGTATTCGAATAGCATAACACCGCTTAAAATAACCGACGAAGGATTCATGGTATTGGTATTTGCAAAGCGAGGTGCAGTACCATGGGTGGCTTCAAAGACAGCATGCCCGGTTTTAAAATTGATATTAGCGCCCGGTGCGATCCCTATACCGCCAACCATTGCTGCCAGCGCATCAGAAATATAATCACCGTTCAGATTCAACGTTGCCACAACAGAAAAATCCCGTGGATTCAGCAGGATCTGCTGTAAAAAGTTGTCGGCAATCATGTCTTTAATCAAAATTTTACCGGAATCTAAGGCCACTTTTTGTTCTTGATTGGCAACCTCCACACCCTTTTCTTCTTTCGTTCGCTCCCACTGTCCCCACGTATAGGTTTTGTCGGCAAATTCCGTTTCAGCAACCTCATAACCCCAAATCTTAAAAGCCCCCTCCGTAAATTTCATGATATTTCCTTTGTGAACAATCGTCACGGAAGGCAAGTTGTGATCAATAGCATGTTCTATCGCTGCACGGACTAATCTTTGGATCCCTCTTCAGAAACCAGTTTGACACCGACGCCTGTCGTGGCCGAGAAATTGTAATCAATATCAAGCTCATCATGCAAGAAATCCTGGAATCTGTTGGCTTCAGCTGTTCCTTCCTGAAACTCTATTCCAGCATAAATATCTTCGGTATTTTCGCGAAAAAATCACCATATCCACATACTCGGGATGTTTGACTGGCGAAGGTACACCCTCAAACCATTTGTCGGGCGTTGACATACATAGAGATCCAAATCCTTACGCAACGCAACATTCAACGAACGGATTCCCCCGCCTACTGGCGTGGTGAGCGGCCCTTTGATTCCAACCAGGTACTCTTTTAATACATTCAACGTATCTTTTGGTAGCCATTCGCCTGTTTCGTTGAAAGCTTTCTCACCTGCCAACACCTCCTTCCATGTTATTTTTCCGTTGTCCGCCGTACGTTTTCTCCACCGCCTGATCAAAAACACGCACTGCGCATGCCAGAGGTCAGGACCAATGCCGTCGCCGATAATAAAAGGAATTGTTGGAAAATCTGGAACCTGTAAAGTTCCTTCACTTGACATTGTAATCTTATTTGACATAACCTTCAATTTTAACGGACAATAACTATCCCTTATTAAACATATTTCCGATTTCTTTGCTAATTTTTCTAAAGATTGGTGCAGCTTCAACATCTTCATATTCGTCGATGTGCGCATTTTCCACTCTACTAGGAAACACTAAAACAAGATTTTCGTTTGCATAAATACGATCTAATTTCTTTGCTACTCCATCCAGCGAATCCCGATAGGAAACTTCTCCATTTCTAGCCGACACAAAAATAAACATCGCATCCTCCTCCTTAAACGCTTTAAGGCCCTGTAAATTGTCCCAGTTGTCGTAATGTTTGAATGTGACAGGAACAGAATTTTTCAATTCGACGAGATGTTCTTCAATGGCAGCGGCAGAACGTGTATCAACCACAAAAGTGATAGACAGGGATAATTCCTGGGCAAACTTAACTACCTTCTCCAGCCAGTATTCGAAACCAAATTCCGCCTCGCACATCGGTGGTGCAAAAACGACAATCGACTTATTCGAAATAAAAGGTTTTTTAAAATGACATAACATCACATTAGCCGAGGTTCTATTTAAAATACTTTCCGTTTTCTCCCCGACAAACTTATCCATAAAATTGGCCGCACTTGGCCAGCCCAAAACAATACAATTGGCAGAAACCTCTTTTGGCCGAACGTGCAACCCCGCTGGCAATGTTTAAATCTATTGTAGCACTTATATTCACATTTGTTTCACTACCCGAAGCATACCTGACCATATTGTCCAGGTTCTTCCGTGCTTTGGACATGTTTAATTGTGCCTGTTCATTATCTTTCACAACGGACACAATATTGACAGGATAGGAACATTTCTTGCTTTTAATATAGGTTGAAAAATCCAGAATCGGCTCCATATTATCCATATTAGCGATAGAAATCAAGATGTTTTCATCTTTTTCCTTTACCACATCGGTATGTTCTTCGTCCTGTTCGCCATCCATAACCACTTTACGTGAGGCATTTCCCGTCACCACCGTGGCGACAATGCAGGTCACCAAAATCAGCAGAATCGTACCATTAAGCACATTCTCATCGATAATGCCGTTCTTATGTCCAACCATAATAACGGCCAGTGTTGCCGCAGCATGTGCACTACTTAAACCAAATATTAGGTTACGTTGACCACGGCTGTATTTAAAAACAATCTGTGTCAGCCAGGCGGCCACATATTTTCCGACGATAGCCACAACGGTCAGTGTTCCGGCAATAATAAGGGCCTGCGGCCCTTTCAAGATCACGCTGACATCGACAATCATGCCCACAGATATCAAGAAGAAAGGAATAAAAATCGCATTACCGATAAACTCGATCCGATTCATCAAAGCCGAAGAATGTGGAATCAGTTTATTGAGGGCCAGACCGGCAACGAAAGCCCCAATAATCGGCTCAAGGCCGGCAATTTCTGCCAAAAATGCCGCAAAAAACACAACCGAGAGAACGAAGATATAATTGGACGTCTTCTCACTCCCCAAGCGCTCAAAAAACCATTTCGCGATCCTCGGAATAACACCAAACATGATAAACAGAAAGATAGCAAAGGAAATCGTCAGGGTAATCCAAAATTCATTACCTATATTTCCCTGAGAAACGCCAGTAATTACAGCAAGAATAATCAGCACGGCCGTATCGGTCAGGATTGTTCCACCGATCGTAATCGCAACAGCCTCCATTTTTGAAATACCATAGCTATTGACGATGGGATAAGAAACCAGCGTATGGGTAGCAAACATGCTTGATATCAACAAACTCGGCAAAACACCGTAACCCAATAAAAAGTGACAAACGGGATAGCCAATACTGATCGGCACGATGAATGTCAAGAAGCCAAAGAGCAAGCTCTTATTTTTTGTCTTTTTAAATTCATTCATGTCCAACTCGAGCCCGGCAATAAACATGATATAGAGCAGGCCTATTGTTGAAAAAAGCGTTATGGCCGAGTTTTTTTCCAGCCAATTTAGTCCATGCGGTCCAATAATAACGCCGGATATAATTAATCCTATAATCCCCGGAACCTTAATCGGTCGCAGTACAATCGGTGATAACAGGATAATAAAAAGTACCAGTGAAAATATAAGTACAGGATTTTGTAAAGGTGCTTCGAAGGCGTGGGAAATATGCTCAAAAGTTTTATTCATATGTGCTTGTATACTAGCCGTAAAATATAAATACTTATTTTTCTATACAGCTCGAAAAATAGTTAACAGCACTAAAAATACGATTTTTTAAAGAAAGCGAAGCCTAAAAAGAGTGTTACTTAAAAGAAATGGCTTTAATCGGACTAATTTTGGTAATTAGCATTGACGGAATAAATAAAGAGATCATTCCGATAAACACAACAGCCAAATTGACAAGAATCACATCAGACCATTGAAGTTGAACGGCCACATAGGAGATATAGTAGGTCTTCTCATCCAATTTAAAGAAATGGGTAAAATCCTGAAAAAAGTAAAAACCGAGGCCAATAAGATTACCGATTAACAATCCGAGGCCGATCAGGTACAAGGCACTGTACATGAAAACACGGCGAATTCCGGCATTGTGATACCCCAAAGCCTTTAAAATACCGATCATTGAAGTCCGCTCAAGAATGGTGATCAGCAAGGCGGAAATCATATTGATAATAGCTACCACCGTCATCAGTATAAAAATGATTTTGGTGTTCATATCCAGCAGTTCCAGCCATTGAAAAATATCGGGAACCTGATCCTTGATATTGATTGCCTGCATATCGATAGGCAACAGGTCTTCAACCTTGTTTGTTGTCCGTTCGAGCTGACTAAAATCTTTGATCCGAATCTCATAGCCCCCTACCTCATGATCATCGAGGTTGCTCAGTTTGCGGATGACATTGAGAGACCCGATCACATAGACCTTATCTAATTCTTCAGAGCCTGTATTAAAAATGCCCTTAATGACAAATTTACGTTTGCGTATAGGATCCTGCACGAAATACATAATAAAATCGTCACCGACTTTTAAGAGCAATCGATCTGCGAGATACTTAGAGACTAAAATCTGATTATCGGCATTATCCGATTTAAAGTCTATCATATTCCCTTCCACCAGCATACCTTGAAACGGCTGCTGATTATACAATGAATCGATACCCTTGAGAACCACGCCTTCCACTTCATTGTTGACATTGATGATTCCGGCCTTGGTTGCAAAGGAACTGATGGAATTGACTTGAGGAATTGCCAATATGGACTTGCGGACCTCCGGTGCAAGTGTTATGGGCGAATTTTCGTAAGACTTATTCAGGTCGTAACGTAAAACCAATACATCGGCAAAAAAACTCCGTTGCTTACTGATAATCTCTCCCTTAAATCCGCGCAATACCGCAATAGATATAATAATCGCTGCAATAGCAAGAGCAATGGCACCAATAGTCACCCGAACGATCAATTTTGAGAACGTTCTTTTTCCAGAAAATGCGATCCGATTTGCTAAAAAATAAGGAAAATTCAAGCTTTCAATATATTTATGTAACTTCGCAAAGTTATAAAAATTTGTTATTTACAAAACTAAAATGACAAATTATTAGGTGTTTTTCAGTAGGCTATTCAACGAGGAGGCCCCTGCACTGGTTTAAAGAGTTTTATAAAAATTTTCAAGTATTATGCGTATTATTTTCATGGGTACTCCCGATTTTGCTGTAGCTTCACTTGAAGCACTGATTCAGTCTGGCGAACAAGTTGTCGCTGTGGTTACTGTACCGGATAAACCTGCAGGACGCGGACAAAAAATACATGAATCTGCGGTGAAAATATTTGCTAAACAACATAACATCCCAGTTCTTCAACCCGTGAAACTTCGCGATGAAGCATTTCTGAATGACCTCAAAAGTTTTCAGGCGGACCTACAGGTTGTGGTGGCATTTCGTATGCTACCTGAGATCGTCTGGAATATGCCTAAATTTGGAACGATCAACGTCCATGCCTCACTCCTTCCACAATACCGGGGTGCAGCACCGATAAATCATGCCATCATCAATGGAGAGAAAGAATCGGGCGTAACGACATTTTTACTACAGCACGAAATCGATACGGGAAACATCTTATTGTCGAAGAAAGTTGCCATCAAAGAAACAGATAACGCCGGTGATCTTCACGATAACCTCATGGTGGCTGGAGCAGAAACGCTCCTTCAAACCATCCAGCAATTGAAGGCCGGAACCTTGCAGCCTAAACCTCAAGACGTCCTTCTCACCACGGAGCCGCTCAAACATGCACCAAAAATTTTCAAAGAAGACTGTAAAATAAACTGGGATCAGCCCACTGCGCAGGTTTATAACTTCATTCGCGGTTTAAGCCCTTATCCAGCGGCATTTACCCTCTTAAATGATAAGGTACTAAAAATCTATCGCGCAGAAAAAGAGCTTGCCCATACAGCTACAATACCGGGAACCGTAGAAACTGACAAGAAAAGTTTCTTAAAAATTGCGACACAAGACGGCTATATTGTCATTTCTGACCTTCAACTCGAAGGCAAAAAAAGAATGAATGTAGTCGATTTTTTAAAAGGCTATCGATTTTAACCTTTTTCATCACCACCATCATAATATTGCAGCAGATCACCAGGCTGGCAGTCTAGCGCTTTGCATATCGCTTCAAGAGTATCTAATCGCAATGCCTTCGCCTTTTGATTCTTGATGATTGAAAGATTGGAAAGGGTAATTCCGACGTTGTCACTCAATTGGTTAAGCGACATCTTTTTCTCTTTCATTATTTTATCCAAGTGAATTAAGATTGGCATAATATAATTTTTATTCTTTTAAATTTATTTAATGTCACTAATAAAACAAAAGATCCATCTTTTTGTTTTATCATAAAATTATCATTTTAAAATAAATTTGAGGAATGCATGGTGCATAATAAATCAGCTGCCGACGAGTTAAATTGTTTAGAACAATAAAAAAAATTAAACCTTTTAGCTCTTTAAATATCAAACAGTTGAATATTACAGCAACAGATAAGAGGAAAAAAAATATTAAAATGGAATAGTTTTTGATGATTAAAAATTGAAACTCAAAAAAGCCTAACTCATTAAATATGAGTGGCTAGATAATCAATTTTCCATTAATAATTCAAAAATTTTTCGTATTTTCGCAAACATTTCTTAGAGAGGAGAATTAATAAAAATTAATGAGACAGCTCAAAATTACACAATCTATCACCAATCGTGAGTCACAGTCTTTGGACAAATACTTACACGAAATTGGTAAAGTAGACTTAATTACAGCAGAAGAAGAAGTAGAATTAGCACAGCGTATCCGCGAAGGCGATCAAGTTGCCTTGGAAAAATTGACTAAAACCAACCTTCGTTTCGTAGTATCAGTAGCAAAACAATATCAAAATCAAGGTTTAACCTTAGGTGATTTAATCAATGAAGGTAACCTGGGCTTAATTAAAGCGGCTAAACGTTTTGACGAAACAAAGGGGTTTAAATTCATTTCTTATGCCGTTTGGTGGATTCGCCAATCTATTCTTCAAGCAATTGCTGAACAATCGCGTATCGTACGTCTGCCATTGAATCAAGTTGGTTCATTGAGCAAAATCAGTAAGGCTTTCTCAAAACTAGAACAAGAATACGAACGGGAACCATCTCCAGAAGAATTGGCGGATATCCTTGAAACTACAGTAGACAAGGTTTCGGATACGCTAAGCAACTCTGGCCGTCACGTATCTATGGACGCTCCCTTTGTTCAAGGTGAAGAAAACACACTTTTGGACGTTTTGGAGAACCATGATCCAGACACAGACAGTTCTTTGATTGATGAATCTCTGTCAGAAGAAATCAAACGATCATTGGCAACATTAACAGAAAGAGAACGTGAAATTATCGTGCTTTTCTTTGGCTTAGGTTCCAATCACCAATTGTCGTTAGAGGAAATCGGAGAAAAATTCAATTTAACACGTGAGCGCGTTCGTCAGATCAAAGATAAAGCTCTTCAACGTTTGAGACACACTTCAAGAAGCAAAATCTTAAAATCCTATTTGGGTTAACAAGAGATACTTATTAGACATTTTGGCAATCCCAATCAGAAATGGTTGGGATTTTTTGTTCCTAATTTTTTGGCCAATAAAAAAGGGTTGCCTACTACGCAGGCAACCCTTCTGTTTTCCAGGACTCCTGTTATTTAGAATCCGGCATCAAAATAAATTCAAAAAGTCGATCTCTTTTCAAATATTTTCCGGCAACATCCTGCACCGACTTCGAAGTTACCTTCTTCATATTGTCTATTCTACGTGTATATCGTGCAAGATCAAGATCATTCTGATAAGAACTTGATATATAATTCAGCCAATAACCATTTTCACGAAGATTTAACTCATTTTGTCGCTGCTGTTCCGCTAGGAACTTTTCGATATCTCCATTTTCAGGGCCTTTTTCCTGAATCTTTTTTACTTCATCCAAGGCCGAAGTGATTAAAGCATCAGCCTTATCTACTGCCGAACCAAAACCAATGGAGAAAGCATAACGTGCTTTTGGCAGCTTACTGAAGCTCGCCCGAGCGCCCACGCCGTAAACTCCACCTTCTTTTTCACGGAGTCTTTCCAACAATTTGATCGTCAACACACTCTCCAAGGCTTCCATATTCACATTTTCAATTTCATTATAGGTATAGTCCCCATAGTAGGCCAATTGCGTACTTGCCTTCTCCTCTTTGCCTTTATGAACAACTACGCGCTCGCCCTTGCTCGGCTCCAGAATATTTAAATCCTTGTAGCTTTCTCCTCTTTTAAGGGCCGGCAATGAAGCCAGGTAGGTTTCTAAATAAGGCTTGATCTGATTCTCGTCAAATGACCCCACAATTGTAAACACAAAATCCGAAGCATCAGCAAATCGTTCTTTGTAAATTGCCAAAGCACGCTCCCGATCAATTTTATTGATCGTTTCTACCGTTGGGTTTTGCCGGCGGACATTGTTGCCATAAAGCACTTCTTTCACTTTATCCGAGAATACATTATTTGGATTGCTCAACCTATTTTCCAAAGATCCTTTTGCCCGGGTCATGGTACTCTGGAAAATATCCTGATCCAATCGAGGCTCGGTAAAATAACCATAAATCAATTCAAAAGCATTCTTCAAGCCTTCTTTATCTGTACTACCTGAAATACCTTCGTAACGTTCGGAGATATACGGAGAGATGGAGACATCTTTTCCTGAAAGATACTTCGTAAGCTCAACGTTGTTCATTTGTCCAACGCCGCTTGCATCAATTAAAGAAGACGCATTGGAGGCTGAGAAGTAGTCTGCATCACTATAGCCTGATGTTCCACCCGGACTATACGCCATAATCTGTATCTCATCATTTTTAAAGTCCGTAGGCTTTAAGATTACTTTCACACCATTGCTTAAGATCAATTCTTTCGCTTGAACGGCGTCAATACTTTTTGACGATAAAACAGTGCCTTTTACGGGCTCTTTTGAAAGCAAGGGAAGATTGGAAACTTTATCTTCATATGCTGTCACGGGACTCTCTTCCACGGCTTTTACCCAGCCCGTCACGGTAGACTCAGCGGGTAAATTGGCCTTATCCTTTTCTGGCCCCATAACTAAAACATCGCGGTTCAGATCGGTATAATATTTTTTCACCAAACCATTCACTTCCGACAGTTTCAAGGTTGGTAACAGCTGTTTTGTCAAACGATAAGCGTTTTCATTACTTAAAGCAGGTTCATCATCAATAAAATAATTGAGATAACGGTTTACATAGCTATCCGACTTCTTTTTATCACGCTCGATAAATGACATCTCGTTACCCTTTTTCATATCGGCGATGGCACGATCCAACTCCGTCTGTGTAAAACCGTATTTTTGAATGCGCTCAAATTCGGTTAACATCGCTTTAAATCCGGATTCCAACTCGCCTGGTTTAGGCACTACCAACAATGAAAAAGTATTAAGGTTAGCAACAAAATCGCTGATACTTCCACCTGCCTGCATAAAAGGAGGGTTCGGTTGTTGCATCAATTCAGAAAAACGCCCCGCGATCATCTGATTGAACACATTCTTCAACAGCTCGTTTCTGTAATCTCCTACCGTGGAAACCTTTTCTTTTTCGCTTTTGATCAAAATCTGTGCAACAGTGTAGGGCAGTTCCGGATCTGAAATAGCCAAGAACTGGTTCTTGTTTAACAGATCGACCCGATATTTTTTACGCTCCAACGCTTTTTTGGGCATTTTCATATCGGAAAACAATACTTTCACCCTTTCTTCCATCTCCTTGGGATCAATATCTCCAACGATGATCAGGGCCTGTAAATCCGGGCGATACCAGTCTTCATGGAATTTGCGTATTTCTGTGTAGGGAAATGTTTTCAGTATCTGTTCAGTTCCGATCGGCAAACGTTTGGAGTAAAGGGAACCATTGAGCAACATCGGAAAGTATTGATCCTGTAAACGCTGCTGTACTCCTCTTCCACCTCGTTTTTCTTCGAGAATAACACCCCGTTCTTTATCAATTTCCTCGCCATCCAACAAAGCGTCCTGAGCCCAATCGCGCATTACCTGCAAACCATTTTTTAAAAGTTCAGGATCGTCAGAAGGAATGGGCAGCTGATAAACGGTCTGGTCAAAGCTGGTATAGGCATTGAGGTCCGATCCAAATCGAACCCCCGCTTTCTGCAGGTAGTTAACCAATTCATTCTTTGGAAAGTGCTTCAGGCCATTGAAGTTCATATGTTCTAAAAAATGGGCCAAACCAAGCTGTTTTTCATTTTCTAGAATAGAGCCGGCCTTCATACCCAAATACATGGTAACACGGCCTTTAGGCTCGCTATTTTTACGAATAAAGTATGTAAATCCATTTTTCAGTTTCCCTGTGATGACTTCATTGTCGAAGGGTAATTTTTGATTCAGGGCCAAACTATCTTGGGATAGAATCGCGCGCGCTTCCGCGGTTAACGTGGTTGGCATTTTTGCTTCTGCTATATAGAACGTAGCCGGTAATAGAAAAGCTAATGCGAGTGGTTTAATGAATTTCATACAAAAAAATGTCTTTTTTCAGTTATTTTTGCTAATTGTTTTATATTAGGGTAAACGGAACAGGAGATCAATTGTCCCGATAAATCGTAAAATACAGATTAATACTTTTTTCATTATCCAAGGAGGAATCGGGACCCGCTATAAGGGAACGTCTCTTTGTATTACTTATAATCTGTAAAAATTCCACTTAAAAATACAGAATAACTTTCGAAAAGAACAACAGTTAATTGTAATTTTGTTGCAAATGGATTTTGAAAACTGGACTGATATAAAAAAGGAATTCGAACAATTCTTAAAGTTCGAAAGAGGTTTAAGCGTTAATTCAATTGATGCTTACTTAAATGACGTATCCAAATTTCAGATCTACTGCGAAGACAATCATTTGGTTTTAAATACTGTAACGAGAAAAAATATACAGGAGTTTTTGGCTTGGTTGCAGGAGTTTAATATTTCACCCTTCACACAATCCAGGCTGATCTCTGGCCTGAAGACTTTCTTTAGCTTTTTGATGATCGAGCATGAATTCGTCCACAATCCGACAGATCTTCTTCAGGCGCCACGCTTGGCACGCAAGCTGCCCAGCGTTTTGAGCATACATGAGATCGATCAATTGATCGCGGCAATCGATCTTTCTTCACCCGAGGGCGAGCGCAATAAAACGATCATCGAAATCTTATACGGATGCGGTCTCCGTGTTTCCGAACTTGTCACACTCAAGATATCAAACCTTTTTTTAGATGTTGAATTTATCAAAGTTGAAGGCAAGGGAAGCAAAGAACGCCTCATTCCAATTGGTCAACACGCCATTAAACACCTTCGCATCTATTTAGAAACAATCAGACCTCATATCAAGATTAAGGCCGGAAATGAAGATATTGTATTCCTCAACAGAAGAGGCGCCGCATTATCCCGGGTCATGATCTTCTTGATCATCAAAGAACTTGCCTTAAAAATTGGTTTACAAAGAACCATCAGCCCACATACCTTTAGACATAGCTTTGCGTCACATCTGGTGGAAGGTGGTGCCGACTTAAGAGCTGTACAGGATATGCTCGGTCATGAAAGTATTACTACGACCGAAATATACACACACATCGATAGGGACTACCTTCATTCCATTATTACGCAATATCATCCACGGTCGTGATAAATGTCCGATCACCTTTGCCAGCTCGACCATCCAAATGAACTGTACTGCTTTATTCAGGGGCAATCGTGCTAGCCACCTCTCATTCCACATGGCCCGCCCGATGCTAAGCATATATGGAAACTATTAGCATTGACGTAAAAAAAATAGAGAATTGACGAAAGCTAACGCTAAAATACTGACGATAAGATGCCTTAAAAATTGATTGCTAAAAGATATAATTTTATCACAAAGATTGTTTGTAAGATCTAGAAAATAGTATATCTTTGCGAGACGTTCCCGTAGTTCAATGGATAGAATTTCAGATTCCGGTTCTGACGATGTGGGTTCGACCCCCGCCGGGAACACATCCTATTTAACAAGAAGCTGTCTCAAATTTATTGAGGCAGCTTTTTTATTAAATATGGCTATGCGATAGATTTGTGAGTTGTTTGTTGATTATTTCACAGAACTGTTCATTTGGGAAGAAAAAGAACAAAAAGTAGCTTTTTAAGCTGCTTTTTTCCTTAGATTTTGCGCTATAGCCAATAAACCCCATTCTATGGACACTTTTTCCTTACCGCGGAGCATAAATCTTCGGAACCCGTGGTTCTGTTTTATGTTTCCAAAGACTGGTTCGACATCGTGACATCGCTGTTTTCTTTTGGCTATACCGACATCGCTGTTAAGCAATCCGTATGCTCTATCTTTATAAGCCTCAAGCTGTTCATTTATCTGGATGATTCTATTGCCCTGTGATTTGTGGCAAGCACCGTTCAATGGGCAGTTTGTGCAGTTTTTTGCCTGATATCTTTTTATTTTTTGCTCGAAACCTGTGGAGGTCTTTTGTGTAAATAGACCTATGCAGTTCATTTCCTGTCCCATTGGACAGATATAGCAATCTTTTGCAGGGTTATAATGTAGTTTATCAACGGAGAATGGCTTCTTGCCCGAATAACTCTTTTTCTGCTCCTTGTCAAACATACCATATTTCACATAGGCCCCAATGTTTTTCCCTTCTAGTAACGCATAGTTCTCCTGGCTGCCATAGCCAGCGTCTGCGGTAATGGTTTTCAGTATTTCCCCAAAGCTCGCCTCATGTTGTGCCAGATGACCGGGTAGCGTTGTGGTATCTGTGGGGTTGGGATGTATGGTGTAATTGACGATGTATTGATTGGAAGTAGATATCTGAATGTTATAACCTGGTTTGAGCTGGCCATTTTTCATATGATCCTCTTTCATGCGCATAAAAGTAGCATCGGGATCTGTCTTGCTATAACTATTTCTATCTCCAAGCGTTACTTCCTGCTCTTCATATTGAACAATCTTGGCCGGGTAGTTTTTAGTCGCATAGCGCAACTTTGCCCTCATCTTCTTGCTTACCGAAGGTTTATCGGACAAGACCCGGTTCAGGTTATCGACCGTAGCCTGAACTTTTTCGCGGTCAATTGTTGTCAGATCGGGAGGTTCCGGAAGGTTGTCCTCTGCTTTGGCGATACTTTGGGCGTATTCCCAAATATCTTTTAAGGCAGCTTTCATCTTCTCCTTATTGGTCTGGATAGCTTTTTTCCAGACAAAGGTGTATTTGTTAGCATTGGCTTCAATCTTGGTGCCATCGGTGTAAACATCTTCTATACTCAGCAGACCTTCTTCGGACAGGAGTTTGACAACTTCTTCAAATACACTACGAAGTGCTTCTTTCAAACGAACGCCTCGAAATCTGTTGATGGTATTGTGGTCGGGATAGCTCATGCCGCTCAGCCACATGAAATTGATGTTCTCCCGGCACGCCGTTTCCAATTTGCGACTGCTGTAGACATTGCTTACGTAGCCAAACACCAAAACTTTCAACAACATCTGCGGATGATAACTGGAGCAGCCTTTTATCTTATAAGCGTCCAATAGGGACTGAATGTTGATCCGGTTGATTACATCGTTAACGATACGTACCGGATGACCTTTGGCCACCAGTTCGTCCAAAGTTGGAGGAATGGCCATGATCTGGTCCTGATAGTAAGGCTTAAAAGTAGGTCTTTGAGATGACATATATCCTTTTTGTTTACACTATAAATATATGAAAATCAAACCGTTAAAACAAATAATAAACCTTAGATAATGCAAAAAAAGAGACTGCCTTTTTGAGACAGCCTCTTGTTTAGAAGCTCTTTTGCAATAACTTGTGTTGCGAAGCCGTAAAAATATTCCTGAAGATGATATTGATTTCATGGTCAATGGCGGCCCCCGAAATTCCGGTGTGTGGATAGAGTCTTATCGTATTTGTCAAGATAGATTCTACAAAATCCCTACTTTGTTTGCCTATCTGTTCATAAATCGCTGCATTATCATTTCCATCGTGAAGATTTACCCAAGAAAGAGCGGCCAAATTCATTATTTCCTCCCTCCGATTCGCATAATCTTGCTGAAATTCATCGAGTACCCTAAACGCTTCTTTACTTTCAGTCTTCTCCCATTTGGATTGATTGCTTTTTAACACAAATAGTTTTTCGATTAAATCCAAAAAGCGCTTATACATTCCCGTAAAGTTGGCCAGTAAAGTCAATTCCGCAAAAGGCATAAAGGGATATTGATACAACAGCTCGCGACGTGTACTTTTTGCAGCATCAATCTCAAAAGACTGCCTGCTATCAACGAGAACGTCTTCCAGCGAAAAAGAATGCGAAGCTGTAGCTTCCAATCCAAATGTATCCCAGTCATAGTGAATCAGTACATGATCCCGATCGACAAAAAATGATTTTATCAGCGGTTCACCTTTTTCGTCCAAAACGGGTTTTCCCGCCTCCTGAATTGCGGCATTTAATGTGAAGTGCGTCAAATGTGGCGCTCCGGTAGCATATCTCCAGAAACCACGGAGTCGATAGTGGTCCCCTTCACGCGTAGCAGTACCAGATGCCTGTCCACTCCCCCCGAAACAAACCCGATCCGTTTCGAAAATTTGATTTCCTATAAGGGGATCAATAAAACCGACAAAGAGATTTGCTCCTGAACATAAAGTTACTGTCCAGGATAATCCCCCATCCCAATAAGCCAGATCAGCCAATAAGCTGAGTCCTTCAGGTACACTTAACCCCAATCCACCTAATGCACGGGGAACCCAAATCTTAAACCACTTCCGACGGTAAATCAGATCCAGTTGTCCATCTGACAACGTTTTCTGCTGAATTCCTTTTGCCTGATTATCTTTCAGTATAGCGATATCTTCGCTATTGAATTGCATATCTTTCTTCACGTATTATTCTCCTCCAATTAAAATACCCACTAAATGCCATAACAAATAAAAATAACGTCAAGCCCGAATAAAGAAACAGCCCTTTATGGATCAGCAAAGGAATTGCCATCAGATTACTGATATTCAACAATATCCAATTTTCTATCTTCCGCTTTGCCAATAACCACATCCCTGCCCAAGCTGTACAGGAAACGGCAGAATCCCAAAGCGGTACATCAGAATCCGTTAAGTGTACCAATCCGAAATAAAACAACAGAAAACCGACAGCACATATGCCACCTACTATCCACCATTCTTTCGGCTCACAGTGTGTTATGGGCGTAGCTACATCACGACTATATTTCCAATAGATCCAGCCATAGATGCTCATGATCAAATAATAGAGATGTAGCAATATTTCGGCATATAGTTTCGCATGGAATAATACGTAAACAGAAATTAAGATACCAATAATCCCAAAAATGTAATTGATCGATTTATTTTGCCGGGAAAACCAAACTTGTAAAACACCAAAGGATACCCCTAACCATTCCGCAATGGTGGCCTGTTGAATCTGTTTTACAAAAGCTTCGAAAATTGTTTCAGAAGTCATCGCCTTGTTTATTATATCGTGTCATTCATAATAAACCTATGGGAGAGAAACGGCTATTTTTTATTGAAATTAAATCCCTACGCCAGCATTACCTGGATCAGGTATATAAAAGCGATTGTACAAGGAGGTACAATCGCTTTTATTGGGTATAATCTCAGCCGAGAATGACCATGGTCATTCCAAGCACCCCATAAGTATATTTTCTGTCGAATTGATTATTCTATATCAATCAATTTCAACGCTTTGTGCGTACGCGTACGCGTTTCTTTACAAAGTTGCGCATCATCGTTCAATGATTTCCCGTGTGAAGGGATCATTTCACGTAGTTTTTTACGGTATTCATCTGATTTGGCACGTTCAGGGAAACATCTCTTCAACAGGCTGATCATAATAGCCACTGACGTCGAAGCTCCAGGAGACGCTCCTAATAGCGCAGCAATAGAACCATCGGCACTCGAAACGACCTCTGTACCAAATTCTAAAATTCCACCTTTCTTTTCATCTTTCTTGATGACCTGAACACGTTGTCCTGCTTTCTCGATAACCCAATCCTCCAATTTAGCTGTAGGCATAAATTGTTTTAAAGACTCCAGTTTATCTTTTGGTGACTTCATGACTTCAGTAATAAGATACTTCGTCAACGGTAAGTTGTCAAGTCCGGCTGATAACATCGGACGGATATTGGACAATTTGATAGAAGCCGGTAAATCGAAGTAAGACCCCTGTTTTAAGAATTTAGTTGAGAAACCTGCATATGGTCCAAACAATAACGCTTGCTTGCCATCAATATAACGTGTATCTAAGTGCGGTACAGACATTGGAGGCGCACCGACAGAAGCTTTACCATACACCTTCGCATGGTGTGTATTAATGATCTCTTCATTCACACAACGCAGCCATTGGCCTCCTACCGGGAATCCGCCATAGCCTTTCGCTTCGGGTATTCCAGATTTTTCCAACAATAACAACGAGTGCCCACCGGCTCCAATAAATACAAATTTTGCCTTGATTTCTCGCTTTGTTCCTGTCTTTAAATCTTTGACTTCCACTTCCCAGCGACCGTCATCTTCACGTTCGATGTCAATTACTTCGTGGTTTAAGGAAATCGAAATATTTTCTTTATTTTCAAGATTAGCGATCAAATCACGTGTCAACGACCCAAAATTTACATCAGTACCCAGATCCATTTTTGTCGCAGCGATTTTTTCGTCTGCCGCACGTCCTTCCATCATCAATGGAATCCACGATTTCAACAATGCTGTATCTTCGGTATATTCCATCCCTTTGAACAAGTTTTGGGTCGTTAGTGTTTCCCATCTTGTCTTTAGAAATTTAGCGTCTTTTTCACCAAAAACCGCACTCATGTGTGGAATACTACGGATAAAATTTTCAGGTTGGGCAATAATGCCTTTATCAACGAGGTAGGACCAAAATTGCTTAGAGACTTCAAATTGCTCGGCAATTTTCACTGCTTTATCAATCTTGACAGAACCATCTTTCTGTTCGGGGGTATAATTTAACTCGCATAAAGCAGAGTGACCCGTGCCAGCATTATTCCATGCGTCAGAACTTTCAGCAGCCACAACATCCAAACGCTCAAGAATTTCAATATTAACGTCTGGGCTTAATTCATTGATTAGAGTACCCAAAGTAGCACTCATAATACCGGCGCCGATCAGAACAACGTCAACTTCTTTATTTGATTTTTTGCTCATGTTTTTGTGATTGATGCAAATTTAATATAGTTTTTGGTAAACGTCCAAGTCTTTTGTCAAAAAACTGTACTTTTTAGAACCACTTATTCAAAAATACCATTGATTTATTAAAATAATCCTAAGTGAGCAATCGCTTACCGTAAAATTCTAAAAATGTTACCTTAAAACACTCCCCCACTCCAAGATAAACACCGGGTCAGCACACAATGTTTTTCTATTTTAAACCGTTATTTATCGAAAGATTTTGTGTTATAATATAGTTTTAACATTTTTGCAGAACGTCGATAGGCAATAGTGTACACGATGGCTAAAAAATAAGATCATTTATTCGCTCATACTATAGCATCGAGAAAAACACAAACACTGTGGCATAACCAAGATAAACCTAATGGAAGCGAGTTCATGTATCGTGTTGAATTCCAAGATCAGGCGGGCTGTGAGCGAAAGAAAGCACGAGGAAAATGGTCATAAATGCCATAGTGTAATTAATTGAAGAACAAATAACTTATACAGATGAAAATACTTGAAGGAAAAATTGCTTTAGTAACAGGAGCATCAAAAGGAATCGGAAGGAAAATTGCAGAAGTGTTTGCACAACATGGTGCTAACGTCGCTTTTACGTATCTTTCTTCTGTCGAAAAAGGACAGGCGTTGGAGCAGGAGCTTCAGGCTTTTGGCACCAAAGTGATTGGTTATCGCTCTGACGCTTCAAAATTTGAAGAAGCAGAACAATTGATCAATGCGATCGTCGCTGATTTTGGCGGATTAGATATTGTTGTCAATAATGCTGGTATCACAAAAGACGGCCTGTTAATGCGTATGACCGAAGAGAATTGGGATGATGTATTAAATGTGAACTTAAAATCTGTCTTTAACGTTACAAAAGCTGCTTCAAAAATTATGATGAAAAACCGTAAAGGTTCATTTATCAATATGTCATCCGTTGTTGGCGTTCAAGGAAATGCTGGTCAGGCAAATTATGCTGCATCAAAAGCTGGTATCATTGGGTTCACAAAATCGGTCGCTAAAGAATTAGGTTCTCGTAATATCCGTGCAAACGTAGTTGCTCCAGGCTTTATACGTACCGAAATGACAGATGTATTGGATCCTAAAGTCGTGGCAGGATGGGAAGCTGGAATTCCATTGAAACGTGCTGGCCAACCAGAAGATGTTGCCAATGCATGTCTTTATTTAGCATCTGACTTATCGGCATACGTAACCGGACAGGTTCTTCCTGTTGATGGTGGTATGTTATAAAAAATAACAGGCTTAGGTCAAGTTTTCTTACCTTGACCTAAGCCTGTTCTCTAGTTATGTTTTACGACGATCCCGATCTATCTACCCCTCTAACTACCCCTCTAACCTGGATATACCGGACAAAGACACTATACTGCTCCTTCTGTTTACAGAATTTTCTGTCTCCACATACCTGTATTATTAATAATACCAAACATCTTCAATAGGCTTCTGATAAGAAGGAATCTATAGATCGCCTCCAATATTTACAAATTTTCGTTAATTTTGTCGATCAAATTTAAATGCTATGGCGAACTGGAAGGATTTTTTTGAAATTAAAACCGAGGATGATTTTAATCAGCATTGTTTAGATACCTACCAATTCCAGAGCCAGCATTGTAAGGTTTATCGTGACTATATCAGCCTCCTCGGCAGAGAAAAAGACCTTATTCAGCACTATACGGATATTCCTTTTATGCCTATTGAATTTTTTAAGACGCAACAGGTTATTGCTGAAGGAATGGAGGCTGAAATCGTATTCTCGAGTTCGGGTACAACGGGTATGGTCACCTCAAAACATTTAGTCGCTAACCTCCGTATTTACGAACGCACTTTCCGTCGTATTTTTGAAGACTTCTATGGTCCACTAAGCCATATTGCCGTACTGGCCCTTCTACCCTCATACCTTGAAAGAAGCGGTTCATCTTTAATCTACATGATTGATGATCTCATGAAGCAAAGTGAGCAGCCTGAAAGCAATTATTTTCTCTATAACCACCAAGAGCTTTACGATACACTTGTGGCGCTCAAAAATAAAGGCACAAAAACAATCCTTTTCGGCGTAACGTACGCCCTACTCGACTTCATTGAACAATACGCCTTTGAATTTCCTGAACTGATTATTATGGAAACTGGCGGAATGAAAGGTAAACGCAAGGAAATGGTCAAACAGGAAATCCATAAACTCCTGGAAGAAGCCTTTTCCGTCCATGGAATCCATTCGGAATATGGCATGACAGAATTACTCTCACAAGGTTATTCTTCAGGTCAGGGAATTTTCCATCTTCCCAAATGGATGAAAATCTTGATTCGCGACACCAATGATCCATTGAGCCTAATTCCCATGAATAAAACTGGTGGTATCAACGTTATCGACCTTGCGAATCGTTACTCGTGTTCATTTATAGCCACGCAGGATTTGGGTAAAGTATATCCAGATGGATCTTTTGAAATATTAGGACGTTTTGACCAAAGTGATATCAGGGGATGTAATTTGTTGGTTCAATAATGATCCAACATGATTCAGCACGGGTTTTGTGATGATCCTTTATATTCCCAAATAAATGAAAGCGTAGGTGGTGAAACACATAGGGCAATTAAATTAAAACACCTGTTCATGATGTGTGAACAGGTGTTTTTTCATTCGAAGTATGATCTTTATTTCAGACTCGGATCTTCAAAGGTGTTGCCCGATCGCATATCCCCCGAATCATATCCCTTTTTAAACCATTCCATACGTTGAGCGGACGTACCATGCGTAAATGATTCAGGAACAGCATAGCCCTGTGCCTCTGTCTGCAATTTATCATCTCCCACTGCTTCGGCAGCTTTCATACCGTCCATAATATCATTATAATCGATTTTTATATCGGTATATTCATTGAGATAATGCGCCCATACTCCAGCATAAAAATCAGCTTGCAGTTCGGTCATCACAGAGATCCGGTTATTTTCGCGTTCACTCATTTGCCCACGGGCCTGATTGGTCTTTGGTAATAAACCCACCAACTGTTGGATATGGTGTCCAACCTCATGGGCAATTACATACGCCATGGCGAACTCTCCCTTCGCCCCGAATTTATCCGACAGTTCTTTACTAAAGCTCAGATCCAGGTAAATCTTTTGATCGCCAGGACAATAAAAAGGTCCGTAAGAGGCCTGTCCCATGCCACAACCATCCGTTTGTGTACCACCATCATAAAAAACAAGGGTAGTAGGCGTATAACTCTTCTGCATCTGCTCTTTAAACAGCTTTGCCCAAACATCCTCTGTACTTTGGAGTACAGTCAAGGAGAATTCGGTTAGCCTTTTTTCTTCAGGATTTAACTCACGTGGCTGCCCGGACTGTTCGGTTTGCGCCCCCATATTTTGAGCCTGCTGTAAGAGTTGACTCGGATCTCCACCCATCAAAAATCCAATGACCAAAACAATAATTCCACCAATTCCTCCTAAAGCAATTTTTCCTCCCCCCCGACATTCCTCTGCGGTCTTCAAAATTACCACTTTGTTTACCTCCTTGCCATTTCATAGTATTTCTATATTACAGTTAATAATCTTTTCTAATGTTGGATAAACACAAAATTCGGTACCAATGTTCTACATGAAGTAGATTTATTTGAAGAAAAAACTCATGCTACAATTTACATCATAGCTCGCTCATATCATAAATTTACCGGTAAGAAAAGATAGTCATTAGCAAAAACAATGCTTTAAAGGGACAAAAACAGGAGTTATTTCTCTAAGTCGTGATATTCGTCATTGTACATCAAAACAAATTTGGCTAAGTTTGGGCTTTCAAAAAAACTGACATGAAATTAGAAGAACAATTACAAGCGAGAGCTGGCGGAAAATGTGAGCTGACAGGCGAAGATGCCACTTTAATTGCTTATACATTACCACCGGAAATAACATCAAATTTGGACAATACTTTACTGATTTCAGAAACATTGGTCAATCAGCTCAACAAACGGAGCAATTAAATCCGGACGATTGGAAATTCCTTCCAAATGCAATGTGGTCCGAGAACCCATCGGTACAAATTGTATGCTGGCGTATGTTAAACCGACTAAAAAATGAAGGTTGGGCGTCTGAAGCATTGGATATTCTATATTTAGACGATGAGACACTAGCTGAAGCTAAGAAAACTGGAGACCATGAAAATGACGGCTATGTTTCTTTTCATGAAGATAGCATCGGGCAACGACTATTGGAGGGCGACACTGTTGTTCTGACAAAAACGCTTGATGTGAAAGGTTCCTCTTTAAAAGCGACTTTAGGTACCGTGGTTAAGAATATTAGACTGGTAGCAGACAATATCGAGCAAATTGAGGGAAAGATTGAAGGCCAAACCATCGTGATACTGACCAAATATCTCCGTAAACAAAATTAAAATAGACTTTTCGTCTAAATAATTAAGGCTTAAACTGGGGAACTCCCGTTTAAGCCTTAATTATTTAAATAGATACTAGTTGCCACTATTGCGGATAATTCCGCACAAATTCGAAACGATAGTTTGGATGTTGTTTGAGACTATCGATCAAGTCCGATAATAGCCGCTGCCCTTTTTTCGTTTGGTACATATTGTCATGAGTCAATAGCACAACATTGTTCTTTGTATAAGACGTACCTTTGCGGAGTAAATTCTTCATTTGGGTATACAATTGATTCACCGATAGGTCCGGTTTCCCTGTAACACCATTAATCTTCCACTCACAATCCCAACCAATTACTTTATAACCATTTTGGTGTAGTAGCTCGGCCGTCGAAGCCCCACTTTTCAAATCAACCTTTTTGCGGTCTCCGATATACCAGATATTTCGTCCCGGCAGCCGCACTATCTTATGTGTTAAGCCCAGCGATTGCTCAGCAAGTTCAAAATCTTCAAAGGCCGTCTGCGCATTCGAATAGAACGTACTGTACTTATTATGTGCATGCCAGTAACTGTGGTTGTAACAATCTACTAATGGATTATTTTTATAACGTTCTGTAAAGCCGTGTAACTTCTTACTCATCTTGTCATGATTGCCAATCAGAAAAGCATTGATTTTAATGCCTTTTGCTGTCGCAATGGAATCAAGGTGCTGACTTCCATTTAAGGGTCCATCGTCAAAAGTGAGATAAATATAACGTGGAGAAACAGTATCAGTCAACAATACCGTTGTATCTTTAGCTCCTTTGTAGTCCACATCTTCTTCCATTTTTGTAATGGTGTCTTTCCGTAGCGAATCTACTTTACTTATTGAATCTTGCACGGCAAGTAAACTATCCTTTTTTGGAGGCATAGAGTCAAGAGCCCCCACATTTTGCACCTTATTTGTCCCACTTTGATTGCAGGAGTAAAATCCCAAAATAGATATACTTAACCCTACCCATACAACACCCGAATTAACTACTTTTCTCATTACAAAAATTAACTTACCATCACAATTATTTCACAAATACTCAAAATCATCTAAAATAAGCTGATTTCAGTCCCGTGTTGCGCAAAATTAATATATTTTTCATCACTTGCGTCCTAAACGTTTAAAAAGTGGCGGTGTTTAGATATAGCAAAGTTGCTATATTTAAATCGCAAAATTATAACACACCGCCATGATAAATTTAAACGTTTTTAGTCAGATTTTATCTCTTATCGACCGCGAATTATTCAAAGATTTGGTTTCAAAGCACAAAAGTGACAAACATCAGAAAGGGATCAACAGCTGGACGCATCTAGTCAGTATGCTTTTCTGTCATTTTTCCTCGGCAGATTCGGTTCGTGATATTAGTAACGGTTTACGCAGTACCACTGGTAATCTGAACCACTTAGGTGTAGTAAGAGCTCCAAGTAAGTCTAATATATCCTATATCAACACACACCGTACCCATGAACTTTTCAAAGATCTTTACTATTCTGTTTTGGATAGGCTTTGGCAAAAGGACACCCATTTTCGCAAAGATCTTGGTCAGCTAAAGCGTAAAGTATATCTGATGGATGCCAGCATCATCCCCTTATGTCTATCTGTATTTGACTGGGCTAAATTCAGGAGCACCAAAGGTGCGGTAAAACTGCACACCGTTCTGGATTATGATGGCTGCCTGCCTGTTTTTATGCAGATTACCGATGGAAAAGTACATGAGAGCCAGCGGGCCGGTAGTTACAGTTTTTCTAAGGGAAGCGTGGTGGTAGTGGACCGTGGCTACGTGGATTACAGCTGGCTTGGGGATTTGGACAGCAGGGGCTGTTATTTCGTTACCAGGAGTAAAACCAACATGAATTACAAGGTTATCAAATCATATCAGAGTGAAGCACTCTTGGAAAAGGGAATCATTAAAGATGAGATCATTGAGCTTTCCGGTGCTGCCTGCAATAAATACAATTCCAAACCGTTACGCCTGGTCCACTTTTGGGACAGCACCACTGGTAATGAGTACCACTTTTTGACCAATAATACTAAATGGAAGGCTTCTTTGGTGGCAAACATCTATAAACAACGCTGGCATATCGAAGTCTTCTTCAAGCATCTAAAGCAGCGCTTAAAAGTATCGACATTCATAGGGACTTCTGAAAATGCAGTGATGATACAGATCTGGACTTCACTGATCGGCATATTACTGTTAAAGTACCTCCAAAAGAAGGCCAAATATGATTGGAATCTTTCCAATCTTGTGGCATTTATCAGAATGAATATCTTCGTGAAAATAAACATCTGGAAATGGATAGATGATCCATTTGTCAGGCCTCCGGTCAAAGGAAAAAATGGACAGCTGAACATCTTCACGGAATGAAAAGTAGGGGTCAAAATTCAAATGAGCAAAAAATCAATGGTTGTAACACAGAAAACGACTCCTAAAATTTATTTAGGACACATGTGATTTTTCATTAATAAAGCTGTTATGTTATTTAATTTATTGTGCATGGCACTCAAAGCGTCATGATTTCGCATGCCTCCAGCGCTACGAAAGCAGACCAGCTGTTATTTCCGGCCAAAAAAAAGGAACCTATGTTGATATAGATTCCTTTTTTATTCTGTTATTCAGCTACTCAATTAATCCCGATGTCTTCCGCCATGACCGTTACCTCGCCCGTGTCCATATCCCTGATCATTGCCACGCCCGTGACCACCTTCGCGACCTCGTCCATAACCGCGGTCGTTTCCTCTATCGTATCCCCGACGCTCACCCCATGAATGTTCGCGGCTTACCCGACGCTCGCTTGCAAATGAATATCCACCACCATGGTGACTGTCTCGAATGGCGACCTGCCTTCCCCGATAACCGCCATAACGGCTTCTGTAGCGATCGTGATGATGCCAAGGTGTGCGATCGTTGATTACTACTTTATGCACCCGATAAAAATCGTAATGTCTATATCGTCTCGGTAAACTTGCTCTTCTTATCCAGCCGCCGTTATCATAATAAACGTAACATCTCGCGGGTACATCGTAATACATATTGTATTCTGGCATATAATAATAACGCGCGTAATCATAACCCGCTGGTCCCCAGCTCGGCTGACTTCAAATATTGACACTGATACTCACTTGCGCCTGTGCAGCTCCCGCCGTAAAAAGGCCTGCAATGATCGCCGCCGCATAAAACAATTTTTTCATAAGTAGCTCCTCCCTTAGTTTGTAATTTCTTCTTTACAATACGACAACAAACAGTATGCAAAAGATTAATGTTCAAATGTTAATTTTTGTTAACACAACAATAAAAGCCTCATTTTGAACAGGTTGAAAATAATATAATTAACAACAAACCCCAAACCTTTTTGAAGGATCCGTTGTTCAGATTGATAGGACTTTAATGAATAATTACCATGAGTATATATAACGTAGGCATATTTGTCGGCAGCTTGAGAAAGGAATCTTTCAATAAAAAGATCGCACAGTTTATCCTCGACCAGGAGGAATCGAAATTTAGCTATCGCATGATTGATATCGGCGATCTCCCCTTATATAATCAGGATTTTGACGATGCAGGTAATCCACCGGCTAGCTATACCCGTTTCCGTCAAGAGGTCGCGTCCTTGGATGCTGTGCTTTTTGTTACCGCAGAGTATAACCGTTCGATTCCGGCGGTATTAAAGAATGCGATTGACGTGGGTTCGAGACCCTATGGAAAAAATAAATGGGATGGTAAACCTGGCGCAATAATTTCCTCATCAACGGGAGTTTATGGGGGCTTTGGGGCCAACCATCATTTGCGTCAATCACTTGTCTTCGTCAATATCCCAACGATGCAGCAACCTGAAGCTTATCTGGGCGATATCAGCAGCTGTATCGGTCCAAGTGGAACAGTGGAATTAGCAAAAACCAAAGATTTTCTCCGCAGCTTTAAAACAGCATTTGAGCAATGGGCTGAGCGAATCATTCATACAAAAAGGCAGAATTAAGTTCTGCCCTTTTGTATGAATGATCAAATTAAACTAGTCTTGTTCATCACTGAGGTCATAGTTCCAATGCTGTAATTTTTCCTGTAAGATCCGCGATATCTTATTGAAATAGCGCTTTTGCTTATAGCCCATTACCCATTGTACCCCCTGTACAGCATTGGTACAGAAAATCTCATCTGCCCGTTTCATGATTTCGGGGCTTATCTGTGCTTCCACCACTTCTATACCTTCATCCTGTGCCATGTCCATGACTACCCGACGCATCACCCCTTCAATACATCCTTCGGATAATGCTGGTGTATAAAGCACCTTTTCATAATAGACAAAGATATTTGAAATTAAGGATTCACATAGGTAACCTTCCTGATTTAGAATTAACACATCATCAAAAGCCATTTTCTTTTTATAGATGCCAGCTAACACATAAATCTGCGCATTTAAAGATTTAATCTTTGAAAGATCGCTATAAGGTTTTTTGAATTCATTGTACAGCCCTACAATCAAACCGACCTTCTTATCGCGAAGATTAGGTTCTATGCGCTGCACCTGCAAAACAAAACCAGGTTTATTACTCGTCGGACTATACAATCCGCCGCCAGATCTAAATACGATCAACCGGATACGAACCTGCTGTCCCAACATATTGTTTTTACGGATTAATTCTTCGGATCTCGAACGAATAAAAAATGCATCGAAAAGGTTTGCATCATCCAAATGAATCAACTCCATTCCTTTTTGTAAACGCTCGACATGAAAATTTAGAAAGCGGATATCACCATCCTTATACAACATCGTTTCGAACAGTCCGTCCCCATAACGAAAACCTCTATTCTCAATGCTAAATATTTCCTGATCTTCCGGCACTACATTGCCATTGAAATTGATATAGTTTGTTGGCATCTTAATTTTGTTCTAAATTTTAATCATGTTCTATAGCCATTGAATTTGCCGCATATCCGCGCCACTTTTCTAAAGCTAAACGAAAATCTTCCGGATATGGTACCTCAAAATACATATTTTCTTTTGTAGAAGGATGAATAAATCCCAATACTTGCGCATGAAGTGCTTGTCGCGGCAGCAATGAAAAACAGTTATCCACAAACTGCTTGTACTTTGAAAACACGGTACCTTTTAAAATCTTATCGCCGCCATACATGGCATCATTGAATAGCGGATGACCAATAGATTGCATATGCGTACGAATTTGATGTGTACGTCCCGTTTCTAATTGACATTCTATTAGGGTAACATAGCCCAGTCGCTCCAAAACTCGGTAATGTGTCACTGACCAACGCCCCTTGTCTTCACTATCATACATCGCCATGATACGTCTGTCTTTTAGATGACGTCCAATATAACCTGTGATTGTTCCGTCCTCTTTTAAATCTCCCCAAACTAATGCAATATATTTACGGGTAATGCTGTGATCGAAAAACTGCTTTGCCAAAAAGGCCATTGATTTTTCATTTTTAGCAATGACCAATAATCCGGAGGTGTCTTTATCGATTCGATGCACTAAACCCGGGCGATCGGAGTTTCCAGGTAGCTGTGGCAGCTGCTGTATATGATACGTTAATGCATTGACCAAGGTTCCTGTATAATTATTATATCCTGGATGCACGACCATTCCCGCCTCCTTATTCACGATCAACACATCGTCATCCTCGTATTTGATATCTAATGGAATGTTTTCAGGATAAACTTCGTTATCCCGTGGCGGATCAGGTAGCACTAATGTAATCACATCATCAGGTCTAACCTTATAGCTCGCCTTGATCTCCTTACCGTTAACCATGACAGAACCAGCTTCAATAGCATGCTGAATTTTGCTCCGCGTAGCATTTTCCACCCTGTTCATCAGATATTTATCAATGCGGAGTAATGCTTGCCCCTTATCCACCTCAATACGTAGATGCTCAAATAATTCCTGTTCTTCCTGATCTTGCGATCCAATTTGTTCTGTCATGCTACAAAAATAAACCAAATGAAACAATTTTCGTTAAATTTGTTTTCATTTAATGTTATGTTGCCGTTCAAAATCCATAGTCCCGAAACTGAATTGTGCCTTCCGGCCTGGGAGAAGAAGCATATTAAAGTAACGCTTAAGCGGGATGACCTCATACATCCGTTTATTTCGGGCAATAAGTGGCGAAAATTAAAATATAATCTGGAAGAAGCAGTGCAGCTAGGGAAAAGCCATCTGGTTACATTTGGCGGGGCATGGAGCAACCATCTTTTGGCTACTGCTTGCGCCGGCGCTACCTTCAAGTTTAAAACAACTGCTTTTGTTAGAGGTGAAGAAGGGGTTAACAACCCTGTTTTAACGATGTGTCGTCTTTTTGGGATGCAGCTTATTTACGTCGACCGCGAATCTTACCGAAATAAAGAAAATTTATACGAGCGTTATTTTGGTCAGGATCCGACGACATTCTATATACATGAAGGCGGTTACGGTATGCTCGGAGCGAAAGGTTGCGCCGAAATCGTTGACGAACTCCAACATGAATATCAGCATATTTTTACAGCCTGTGGTACAGGAACAACATTAGCGGGAATAGGCAATGCTGTCGAAAAACGAGATCTATTTACCCATGTACATGGCGTTCCTGTTTTAAAAAATGGTGGCTTTATTCAAACGGAAGTCGATCAACTTTACCCCAACATCCCCCCGCCTATTTTACACCTTGATTATCATTTTGGTGGTTATGCCAAATCCAACGCCGACTTGCTCGTCTTCGTTCAACATTTTATAGCATCCACAGGAATAATGATTGAACCTACTTATACCGGCAAATTGCTCTATGCCGTGGATGACCTGATCAAAAAGGACTACTTTACCCCCGCCGATCAGGTACTCGTAATACATACCGGCGGACTTACAGGCCTACTTGGCATGTACGAACGTTTTAATTTTCTTGATCTACATCAATAAATAAAGCAGAACACCCCACAGAGACATTTGATTGACATTTATTCAGCAATTATATTGTAAGTTTGACCCGATTTAAAAATAAATCAAATCGAAAACATGCGAAAACCATGATTTTCCAAAGGTAACAGCGAGGCCAGTATGGGGTATTTTTAACCCTATGCAGCACCTCATAAATTAATGATATAAAGATGAAAATATTAGCATTTGCAGGCACAAGCAACAAAAACTCAATCAACAAAACATTTGTCACAAGTACTTCAAAATACTACAAGGAAGCCGACGATACCATCGAATTGCTAGACTTAAACCATTTTGAAATGCCGATCTATTCTTACGACAAAGAAGTCGAGTTGGGCATTCCTCAATTAGCGCATGACTTTGCAGCTAAAATGGATGCCGCAGATTTCCTGTTGATTTCTTTGGCCGAACATAATGGATCCTATACCACAGCTTACAAAAATATCGTTGACTGGGTTTCACGGATTCCTAACCGTAAATTATTCAACGGCAAACCTGTTTTCTTATTGGCAACTGCCCCTGGTCCAATGGGAGGTGCCACAGTTTTGAACACTGCTGTCAATCGAATCACTTGGGACGGTGCCGATATATTAGATTCCTTTTCTCTTCCCGAATTCCACAAAAACTTTGAAGAAGGTAAAGGTATTATCGACCCGACTTTAAGAAGTCAATTAGAAGCTAAAGTACGTAAAACAAAACGTGCACTTGCCGAAAAATTATCCGTTCAGGGTTAACAAAAGATTAACAAATAATCATTGTAAAAACCTCTTTTAATATGTAAATTGAAAACCTATTAAAAGAGGTTTTTTGATATGGCAAAAAAAATATTACTACTTGTAGGAGACTTTGTAGAAGACTACGAAGCAATGGTTCCATTTCAAGCAATGGGTTCTATAGGGATAACGGTAGATGCAATTGCTCCAGACCGCAAAAGCGGGGATGTAGTTCCCACAGCAGTACATGATTTCACTGGTGATCAGACCTACAAAGAATTGCGCGGGCATAATTTCGCAATCAATAAAGATTTCGACCAGGTAAATGTTGAAGACTATGACGGTCTATATATTGCTGGCGGACGATCGGCAGAATATATTCGACTCAACAAACGTGTTTTGGAGATTACGAAACACTTCTTTGAGCACAACAAACCTGTGGCGGCAATATGTCATGGTATCCAGGTGTTAACAGCTGCAAAAGTACTCGCAGGTCGTACATTGACAGCCTATGTTGCTGTAGGTCCAGACATTGAATTAGCAGGCGGCACATGGAAAAATATTCCTGCAGATCAAGCGGTCGTAGACGGAAATTTGGTCACCTCTCCTGCTTGGCCAGGACATCAGGCAATTTTAAAAGAGTTTTATAAGTTATTAGGTATTACTATTACAATTTAAGTGTTTTTTAATGAAGAAGAATAAAAGGTTATGGCTTTTGGTCATACCGATTTTAGTGCTGCTGGGTTTTATTTTAAAAGATAGCTTCAATCAGAAAAGTATTGAAGATTTACCGGGAGGTTTTAAGGAAGTCGCTTTCGTCAGAAATGAACAAAATAAAGGCGGTATCATACGCATCTATGCCGTTACAGTAGGTGACCTGTTGAACGCAGATTATACAGGCTGTCTTGACTTGATGCCAGTTAATGATTACGGAAGTACAACAACCGTATATTTCTTCGATCGAAGTGCACCTTATCCAACAAGCTTATCAATTGACACACCCCATTTTGACACGACGAAATACAAAGCTATTCAAATTTCCAAAAAGTACGGAAAGAAGAAATAGACGAAATCAAACATAATGACATGTCCCTCAAAGTCTGCTAGACTTTGGGGGATTTTTTTTGCCATGCTATGCTCTACCTTGTAGCGGTTATTTCTAGGGAAGAAGAATGATGGCAAAAATGCACCTTAAAACGATGCTCGAAATACATGAACAAAAAATAACTTAATAATTCTTTAACACAAAAAAGTTCGATTATCCCCTGCAGAGCTATAGTTTTGCTTTTTAAATTTACGTATATTTAGCTATGGCGAAAAAATTTATTCCTAGAGACGTTAGTTGGTTGAGCTTTAATGGCAGAGTACTTCAGGAAGCTGCGGATGAGACTGTCCCTTTACCCTTAAGAATCAAATTTTTAGGTATATTTTCCAATAACCTCGATGAATTTTTCCGCGTGCGTGTTGCAGGTCTAAAACGGGCTATAGACCTCAAAGATAAAAGTGCCAATCAATCCTTCTATGAAGATCCTCAGCTTATCCTAGAAGAGCTCAATATCCGGGTCATCAAGCAGCAAAAGAAATTTGACAGTACCTGGAATCGTATCCAAAAAGATATGGCCAAACAAAATGTCTATATTAAGACCAGTGAGGAACTCAACCCCGAACAACAGAAGTTTGTGAGTGACTATTATCAGGATGACGTAGAATCGAACGTCATTCCGCTGATATTGGACGATGTGCGGCCTATGCCTTATATTCGGGATAAGAGCCTTTATTTGGGCATTGCTATGGGAAAACAGGAATGGCAGTACGAAACCAAATTTGCACTCATCGAAATCCCGACCAGTCAAAATGGACGCTTCGTCCAGTTGCCATCGCCAAAAGATGAAAAACACATCATACTTTTGGAGGATGTTATCAAGTTTAATCTTCCTCTGATATTCTCCTATTTCGGTTTTGATGTATTCAATGCACATGTATTTAAAGTCACAAAAGACGCCGAATTTGACATTGACAATGACATCAACACGACGCTGGTCGAAAAGATAAGCAAAGGGGTAAAAAACAGAAGAAAAGGTAAACCTACCCGATTTATTTTTGATCAAGAGATGGACCATAAATTGGTAGAATTCCTGATCAAGAAACTTAACCTTTCAAAAAAAGACAGCATCATTCCAGGACAAAAAATACACAACTTCAAACACTTCATGGATTTTCCCAATGTGTTTAAATCCTATAATCAGCCCTTGGAACGGACGTCCTTTCCACACCCCTATTTCAAGAACTACGAACGTGTAACGGATACTGTATTGAAAAAAGATGTGCTGCTCTCCTTCCCCTATCATGAGTTTAGACCGATCATTGATCTACTTCGTGAAGCAGCGATGGATCCAGATGTGAAAACCATCCAGATTACGGCATACCGCTTAGCCTCGAATTCAAAAATTGCAAATGCCCTGATTAACGCGGCCCGCAATGGAAAGGAAGTCACCGTGATGCTTGAACTTCGGGCAAGATTTGATGAAGAAAACAATTTGGACTGGAAAGAGAAACTTGAACTGGAAGGCATCAAGGTATTGACCGGTATCCCAAATAAAAAGGTCCATGCAAAACTATGCGTCATCAAAAAACGTATTGGAATGAAAACGATCCAGTATGGTTTTGTCAGCACAGGAAATATCAACGAAAAAACGGCTAAATTATACGGAGATTACTGCCTGTTAACGAGTAATAGGGATGTTATTGCCGATATAAATAAGGTTTTCAATTACCTGAGACGTCCTAAGTCAAATCCGGCTGAAATTATCAAAAATTGCAAAAGTCTGTTGATATGCCCAACGGATATGCGCAGGGAACTTCTACACTACATCGATCAGGAGATTACCGAAGCCAAGGCTGGTCGAAAAGCATATATTATTGTCAAGGTAAACTCACTGAGCGATAAAGAAATGATTAAAAAGCTCTATGATGCCGCAACAGCTGGTGTCAAAATAGACCTTATCATCCGGGGAATCTACTGTGCAACAAATCAAAAAACCTTTAAATTGCAAATGAATGCCATTTCAATCGTCGATGAGTATTTGGAACATGCACGTGTGATGTATTTCTACAACGCTGGCCGAGAGCAGCTATTTATTTCCTCGGCAGATTGGATGACAAGAAACTTGGATCATCGCATCGAAGCAGCGGTCAAAATAACAAGTAAAAAAATCAAGGAAGATTTAAAAGAAATGCTTCAGATCCAGCTCAATGATAATGTCAAGGCCCGTATACTCAACAATTCACTGAGCAATCATTACGTTGAGAATAAAAAGGCGCCATGCCGTTCGCAGATTGAAATATACAATTATCTGAGAAAAAAATTAGCGGATCATTAGTGGGCTGTTGATCAATACGAGCACAAATTGGTCAATAAGCTGAATTCAAGATCATTCTTGTCATTACGAACGAGAATAACGTTTTATATTATATTAATTAAGACACAAGTTGTATCTTCATTCCATGAAATTTAACTTGTGTCTTATATTTGCCTTAAGCCTTTCCACGCTTTCTCTCAGTGCGCAGGAAAAGACCATGCCTTCAGATTTTGTATACGTCAAGGACATTATTCCAACAATAAGTTTAGAAATGCGTTATTTTGGTAGCCACAACTTCACCGGAAGGCCAATTCAAGGTTATGAAAAACCAGTCGCTATTTTAACGAAGCGCGCAGCGCTAGCACTGCAGCAGGTCGAGAACCATTTAAATAAAAAAGGTCTTGGCCTGAAAATATTCGATGCCTACCGTCCGCAACGTGCTGTTGACAACTTTAAAACATGGTCCTTAAACACCAATGATACTATCGCAAAAAGGGAATTCTACCCGCTTATCAATAAGAAGAACTTGTTCAATCTAGGCTTTATTGCCTCCAAATCAGGCCACAGCCGTGGCAGTACAGTCGATCTAACGCTCATTAGCCTAAAAGATCATAAGGAGATTGATATGGGTGGACCTTTTGATTTTTTCGGCGCAGTCTCCCATCATCACTATGCGCATCTGACCGCCCAACAGAAAGAAAACCGGAAGATTTTAAAAGAAGCGATGGCTAAATTTGGCTTCAAAGCTTATGATAAGGAATGGTGGCATTACACTTTGCAAGATGAACCCTATCGTAAAACTTATTTTGATTTTATCGTAAAATAAACATGTCTGTAAAGGAAACTCCCATCAAAAACAAGGGTTTTTATGTCTTTCATTTTAAGGGCAACAAATCGAAACCTGTCTTTAGTTCCGAGCAGCAGCAGATTTTAACAAAAGGTGATCTCTATTCGCTCTGTTTAATAAAAAAAGGTGAGACTTCCTTCATGATTAATAATGAACGGGTACAGGTTGCTCAAAATCACCTATTGTTAACCAATCCATCCTCCCGAGTGAATGGCTCCTCAGTCGTCAAATCTTGGGACTGTGAGGTATATTTGATTTTCTTTACGCTGGATTTTAGCTTCAAACTGGATTTTCAAGAAGATTTCTTTGAGGTCACCAAAAAGTCGCTTGCCTTAAATGACAGTTACATCTGGTCGCTATCGAACCAAGATTCGATCAACTTATCTAACTTATTTAAACAGTTTATTCATTACGACCGACAAGACTCTAGCTACCTTTTCAAACATCAGATTATTAAGTCATTAACAGAAATATTATTTTGTGAAATAGCTCGTCTAGGAAGCCAAAATATGCGAAATACACCCGCTATTCCCTCCCGGAAAAGAGAGATTCTGGCCAATTTTCATTTGCTACTAAAAAAGTCGTTTCATAAAGAACACATGGTGCAATTTTATGCGATGGAACTTGGCATCACAGCGAAACACCTATCGGTGATTACCAAGGAACTAACTGGAAAATCAGCAATAGAACTTATTCAGAACGTTTTAGTGGAGGAAGCAAAATCATTACTTTGCCAGGGGCTTCCTATCGGAGAAATTGCAGTGAAATTACATTTCTCGGATCAATCTTTTTTGGTAAATTCTTTAAGCGAAATGTTGGAATCTCGCCTAAAGAATTTCGTCAGAATCTCTACTTAAACAAAGTCGATTAAATCGAAGATGCTTGTAAATTGCTGGTCTGCAGCTCCAGTATCCTGCAATTTATCCTCGCCCCAAGTCTGCCCTTTCAACCATAAGGTTTGGCAGCCAACCGCTTTGGCAGGTACCATATCTTTACTATAGGAATCACCTACCACCAATACCTCTTGTGCAGGAAGTCCTATTTTAGTTACACCTAAGGCATAAATGGCAGTATCAGGTTTGCGCACACCGACGACAGCCGACTCCACAACTTCCTGAAAATAAGATAGAATCCCAAAATCATCAAGGACCGATTTTAAATTACCATAAAAATTGGAAACCATGACAATCGGATATTTTTCATGGAGTGAATTTAACAGTGGTTTTACCTCTTCAACCGTATTCTTCGCCAATGAATAACCGTCAAAGGCTATTCTATGCGCTAATGATCGGTCTAAGTCGTACCCTGCAGCAATAAGATAATCAAATTGCACATTGAGCTTTGCTTCAAGCACTTCCAAAAAATTAAACTGCGGTTTAATAATAGGTTGTAAAGCCATCTGACGTTCCGCGTAGGTATAGGCCTCCTGAAAAGCGTTCAAATTTACGGGAACCTGATATTTTTCATAACCCGACCAGATAACAGCTCCCCAGTGGCCGCCATTGGTGTCTAAGGTTCCACCATAATCAAAAATAATTCCTTTAATATTAAACTTATCCATGTTATTTCTTTTTTACTAAACTCATCCACCCCAAACCGATCATAATCCACACAATTTCCCTAATTCGTGTCACAACACCCATAAAAATACCGACTTTCGCAGGCAATCCTATACTCATTACGGCCATTGCCAATCCACCTTCCCGGGTTCCCAACTGCATTGGAAAGAAAAAAACAAGATTGGCAAATAGGGAAGATCCTGAGCTAATGATCATAGCATCAATAAAATCAATATTGATATCTAAAGCCAAACCAATAAAATAAATCTCAAAACAGCCTACAACGCGTGCTACAAATTCCCAAAAAAGCGCCGTATAGAAACGATCACGACGATTTTGAAAGAGGTTTTTCACCTGTTGATCGACGTCATTCAAAGTTTCATATTTCGTATCCAGTACATCACCCACTTTCTTGCCTACCAAAGGCAGTTTAGACAAGGCTTTCAATAGTGAAACGGTAATTCCCTTCTTATAAAATTTGTAAATAGCCAAGTACAGATGATAGCCATTACAAAAATCGCAGCACAGGCCACATTGACCATCGTGCTAGCAGGCACAAACCAAAGAATTAGAAAAACAGAAGCGACCCAAAATAAAATATGCGATAGAATGTGCATGACACCGTATAACAGCACAGATGAACCTGCCTTCGAACCACCGACATAGTTTTTAAGCTCCATAATACGATAAGGCTCCCCTCCTAACGCAACAAATGGTGTTATATAATTGATGGCATACCCCGATATTGTCAATTGTAAGACCTTCCAAAAAGGGACGTTTGTCTGTGGCAATTCCGGTTCCTGAATAATTGCCTTAAATGCCATAGCATTCATCCAGTAGAGTACTGCCCAGCTACCAAGTACAGGCAGAAACCACCAGCCAATATTTTCAAGGTTGTTCCAAATCTCATCAATTCCCATTGCATGAATCATATAGGCCAGTGTACCTATACCGATCAGCATAAAGAGCACTTTATAGATTTTGCTACCCATAGGTTGGATCATTTGTTAATTTATCAACAAAATAGCCACTTACCTTTTCTTGTCGGTTACACATATAGATCAATATCGGATTTAGGACAAACATGTCAAAGAAAAAGTAAATCCAAGGTTGGCCGATAAACAACCAAACAAATAGGAAAATCACCCTTGTATTGAACTGTACAATATTTGTATACTTCATCAATGGTTTATTTTGAGTTCTAAAGTCGACCATTAATTGTTTTGGCAATTCGTCTTTATAGCGACTTTTCACTAGGCGCAGTAGCTTTTGCAGTTTTGGCGAAAGCTTTTCCTGGTTTCGTGTATAGCCCATATAGCCATTTAACACAAATTTGCTGAAAAAATTCTTGCTCCAGGCCAAGGCATCGTAGTCAACTTTCAAATCACGTGTATTGTCCAGCTCACTTCCAGCTTTACCTTTTATAAAATACAAATGCACGTTACGATAATAATCAGCCATTGCTGACTGAAGCATATGCGATACACCTGCAAGCACACAAAATACCCATAGCCATTGTGGCCACCCCTCGTTAATACTGCGTAAACAGATCGCAATATGAATAGAAGCAAACCAAAAATCGCCAGCAAAACCATCCAAGATACGACCAAAGCGACTTTTATTGTCCGTCATTCTGGCCAGCTGTCCATCGGCACTATCTAGAGAATTGGCAAAAACCAATAAAAGCATGCCGATCACATTAATCCATAACGCCGGGTAATAGAATAAAATACCCGCCGCAACGCCAAAGAAAATACTAATAATGGTTACAGCGTTGGGTGTAATACCAATTTTTGCACAGACTTGCGCAATGCGATAACCTATAGGTCGATAAAACCAAATATCAATTCGTTCCTCAGTATCATTAGATTTTAAAGATTGTTCGAATGCACTCAAATTATCTTCTTCGATTACATTAACTTGTTCTTTCTGCATTGTGGTTCTTTTCAGTAAATTTATGGTAAACCATTTGAGCAATGGCCTCTGCAGCCTCTGCCCGACAAGGCGCAAAACTTGGCCAGTCATTTAAGTCAATAATATGGAAGTCTCCATTTGCATCAATAATCACGTCGCCGCCGTAGATATGTACATCCAGGACTTCTGCCGCACGATTAGCGACTTCTTTTAGCTTGTCGAGATCAAAAGGAAAGTGTACGACCTCATCATTAATTTGTTCATACAAATCATATTTGTGATGATTGTGTTCATAGGGGTAAAAATAAAAAAAGAAATCCGTTCCCCGCACCGCATAAAATTTTAGTAGGTCTCCGGCAAGATGTTCAGAAATCACCGCCTCTTTAATCCCGCGGAGCGCATATTCATTCAAGATATGTTGCGCTTCTTTCAGACTAGCGGCAAAAGTAACATCTTCTTTATGAATGGCGTGAAAGTCGCCACGTTTGATCCACACACCCTTTTCTTTCAGTTTCTCAAAAATAGATTGAATATCGGCAACCGTAGAGATCACGATACTTTTCGGATAAGGAACTCCACCTTCCAAAAGCTTAAGGGTCATATTTTTCCGAAAGCAATTTTCAATTCCAAATCCAGAATTCAAAACATTGACCCCATTATTTTGAAGAGATTGCAACTTTTTCACTAAAGTCTTTGTTCTCCCCATAGTCAGAATATTATCCTGCTTCACGGATGCTGAAGACAAAAATTCATCCTCGTTACAAAGCTCTACCGAGGCACCTTTTTCAGTCAGTTTTAAAACTACTTCATTGAATATGGCGGCATCATTCCCCACATGGTTGGGTGAAAAGCGATTTTTTCGAGTTACGCCTAAAATAGAAATCATATCGCTCATTTTACTAACTAACCTCCTCACTCAAAAATTGTTCTGCGACAACACGATCTTTTAAATGATCAATATCGACCACCTTTTCAAATACAAATGCTTCTACTTGTAAATCGTTTTCCAATAGAGCACGCTGAAAATTACGCATTCTGGAATTGCCTGCTTCGACGGAGCTTAACGCACAGTCCATCGCCGCCTGACGAAAGCAGTAAATTCCCCCAGAAACGTACTTCGTTTTGGCGGTTGCCGTATCCAAAAAAGCTTCCACCCGAAGCTGCGAATTGGTGTTCACATAGAGCGGACTCTCATCGTCAACAAAAGGAGTTACAGCCATAAAAGCATCGGCCTGTTGATGTTGCTGAAATGCTTCTAAATAGGCATGAAATTCATGTGGCCTAAAAACCGTATCTGTTGTGGTCAGACAACAGGACGACCAATCGGGGTTGTTTTTGACAAGCAATGCAAAACTATGCAATGAACTTGCAGTATCTTCCTCTATAAGCACGATAGGTAATTCAAACGTCGTTTTTTCCAAAAACAATTTCAGCTCCGGAGATTGTTTATTGATAATAACATGAACTCTTTGCGCTCCTTCTTTAACAAACACGCGAATCAATCGTTCAATTAATGGAACTCCATGTAATGGTAGCAAGGGTTTCGGTAAATTGAACCCCTCTTTTCGCAATCGAGAACCTTCTCCCGCCGCTATAATTGCAAATTCCATTTCTTCTAATTGCAAAATAAAATCATTTATAAAAAAGCAAAACCCCCGTCACTATCTCAGCGTTCGTAAGCGCAAAAGTCTACAGAGGGTTATATCACAAATCTTCAATACCGTAAAGATGTTGAAGAAAAAGGGGAAAAACTGTTTTTAGACAATTGTTTCCCCGCTCTTATTAAGTTAGCTTATTGAATACTATCGACTAGCTCCTGGTAATAATCCAGTCCTAAATGTGTGATTAAATCTTCACCCATAATGTGACGCAATGTATTTTGCAATTTCATCAATTGTTTGAAGATATCGTGTTCAGGAGGCAATCCTGGAGCTGTTTGAGGCGACTTCAAGTAGAATGACAACCACTCTTGAATACCCGACATGCCTGCACGTTGCGCCAAGTCAATAAACAAAGCCAAATCCAAGGCAACCGGTGCTGCTAAAATTGAATCGCGGCATAAGAAATTGATTTTAATCTGCATTTTGTAGCCCAACCAACCGAAAATATCGATGTTGTCCCAAGATTCTTTATTATCACCGTGTGGAGGATAATAGTTGATACGTACTTTATGGTAAAGGTCACCGTATAACTCAGGGTTCTTTTTCGCATCTAGAATTTCTTCCAATACCGATAATTTAGACACTTCTTTTGTTTTGAAATTTTCAGGATCATCCAATACTAATCCGTCACGGTTACCTAAGATATTCGTCGAAAACCAACCTTCAACACCCAAAGCTCTCGCTTGAAGACCAGGTGCCACAATTGTTTTCATCAATGTTTGACCTGTTTTAAAATCTTTACCTGCAATTGCTACACCATTTTCATGCGCCAACTCAACAATCGCTGGAACGTCACATGTTAAATTTGGTGCACCATTGACATACGGAGCGCCCTCTTTCAATGCCGCATAACAATAGATCATACTCGGTGGAATACGTTGATCATCATTATCTAACGCTTCCTCTAATTTAGCTAAGGTTGAAAAAGCTTCGTTTGTCTCAATATAACGCTCTGTAGATCCACACCATACCAAGACAATACGGTCTAATCCGTTTTTCTCTTTGAATTCACGAATATCACGTTGTACAGCATCTGCCAATTCACGGCGAGTTTTTTCAGATTTGATGTGCGTTCCGTCCAAATTTTTCACAAAATTACGGTCAAACACAGCTTTCATCGGTTGGATAGCCTCCAATTCAGCCTTAACAGCATCCAATTGACCTTGCTCCAATACCTGTGCTTTTGATGCAGCCACATATACGTTATCTTCGTATACGTCCCAGCCACCAAAAACAACATCTTCCAGTTTTGCTAAAGGGACGAAATCTTTAATTAATGGATTTCTGTTCTCAGTGCGTTTACCCAGACGGATTCTGCTCAATTGAGAAACAGATCCGATTGGTTTTGAAAAACCTTTGTTTATAGATGCCACACCAGCGATTAATGTTGTAGCCACAGCACCTAATCCCGGAATAAGAATACCCAATTTTCCATTGGCATCTTTCACTTGTTGTCCCATATTAATTCTATATACTTAAATTGTTATTTAATTGATGTATTATGATAAAATAATTCTTAAAATTAGCTTAAAAAAACATATTTCATACCACTCCCCACTTAATTTATAAAATCGTGACAAATAGCGATACGAAGCCTATTCGAAACCTTAAGAAATAATCCGAAAATGAATTATTATTTAGTATTCTACTAGTCCATCTAACTGGAATTTAACGTTTTTAGCTAAAGTTGTTAACCCAAAAAACAATTGTCCTTAATTTTACTCAATATATCAAGATTCGAAAACTAATCCAAATTCAATCCAAAAAAAGTTTTTCTTTCTTAAAAATTGGTCAATTTTTCTTTTTCTATTTCCCATAAATATGACAATAAAATTGGAAAATGGTTTTAGTAGCACTAACTTTAGCCTAAAATCTAAATACAGGCAATGAGTCTATCGTTCAATTTATAAACCAACAGCATTTGACCTGCGCATTGTTATTGGATAAATGGTCTGCCAATCGGTAGCGCGATGACAAATTTAACGGTATCCCCTATAGCCTAAGGTGCATAAGAGTATCCATAACATTGCAACGAACGAAACCAAGTGTAAAGTAGAGTTTTACACCAAAGAATGTACTGAACAAATAATTATCTGAATGAAAAATACAATTTCGTGCCTAACTTTGGCGCTTTTAAGCGCAAGCCAGTTACATGCTCAAACCGCTGCCGACTCGGCTTATGTTAGAGGATCATTATGAAAAGACCGAAGTAGCAATCCCCATGCGAGATGGGAAAAAATTATTTACTGCGATCTACAGTCCAAAAGACAAATCGAAGAAATATCCAGTTTTTGCTCAATAGAACGCCCTACACGGTTTCTCCTTATGGACAAAACGAATACAAAAAAAGCCTGGGCAACTTTCCGACGATGATGCGTGAAGGCTATATTTTCGTCTACCAAGATGTGCGGGGCAAGTGGATGAGCGAAGGTGAATTTGAAGATGTACGTCCGACCACCTACAGCAAAGACAAAAAAGCCATCGATGAAAGTACAGATACCTATGATGCGCTTGAATGGCTACAGAAAAATCTCAAAAACTATAATGGCAAAGCCGGACTCTATGGGATCTCCTATCCAGGCTTCTATTCTACCGTTGGATTGGTCAAAACGCACCCGAGCTTGAAAGCGGTCTCCCCACAAGCTCCGGTAACAGACTGGTATATCGGCGATGACTTCCACCATAATGGCGTACTGTTTCTTCAGGATGCATTCACCTTCATGTCAACCTTTGGTGTCCCGCGTCCAAAACCCATCACCCCAGATCAATTCAAGAGCAAAATTCAGATTAAAGAAGCCGATAAATACAACTTCTTTTTAGAAGCCGGAACAGCACGGGAACTGAAGGAAAAGTATTTTGGTGACTCCGTACAGTTTTGGAATGACCTGTTTAAACATCCCGACTATGATGATTTTTGGAAGTCGCGTGTGATCACCAAATTCTTTACAGGAGGTAAAACCAGCGGTGATGGTCGTCGGTGGTTTCTTTGACGCGGAAGATGCTTATGGAACATTTAAGACCTATCAATCGATTGAGGATAAAAGCAAAAAAAACAACTCGATTTTAGTCGCGGGACCTTGGTATCATGGCGGCTGGGTTCGTGCGGAAGGAAACTATTTAGGTGATATCCAATTTGAGAAAAAAACCAGCGTTACCTATCAGGAACAATTTGAACAGCCTTTTTTCAAATATTATCTAAAAGATGAAGGGAACTTCGCACCATCGGAAGCGAACATTTTTGTCTCTGGAAGCAATGAATGGAAACATTTCGAACAATGGCCACCCAAAAATGTAGAAACAAAAAAACTATACTTCCAACCTCAGGGGAAACTTGGATTTGACAAAGTTCAACGTACAGATTCTTGGGATGAATATGTCACTGACCCCAATAAACCGGTTCCGCACCAGGGTGGGCTAATCCAAAACCGAACGCGGGAGTATATGGTAGATGATCAGCGTTTCGCCGCTAGTCGCCCTGATGTCATGGTTTATCAAACGGAACCGTTGACAGAAGACCTGACTATAGTTGGCCCCATCAAAAATTTCCTTAAGGTTTCTTCAACAGGTACAGATGCAGATTATGTTGTCAAACTGATTGATGTTTACCCGAACGATGCAGCAAGTTATCAAGGAAAAACAATGGCTGGATACCAGATGATGGTACGTGGTGAGATCATGGCCGGGAAATACCGAAATGGTTTTGAAAAAGCGCAGGCCCTGACTCCAGGAATGGTCGAAAAGGTGAATTTTGAAATGCCAGATGTTGCGCATACGTTCAAAAAAGGACATCGCATTATGGTTCAGGTACAAAACTCCTGGTTTCCGCTGGCAGAACGAAATCCACAGGTGTTTTTAGCGCCTTATACAGCTACCAAAGCTGACTTCCGTAAAGCCACACAACGTATTTTTCACGATGTGAACAATGCCACGTACATCGAATTTTCTGTCCTCAAAGATTAACAGTTAAATTTGAATAATAGCGTTTAAGAGCGAATTGAATAAGGCTACATCAGCTAAACAGCTGTGCCTGATGTAGCCTTATCTTTAATCTTCCGCTACATACTTATCTTCCCCGGCCTTCCATCCTGCAAACAATAAAAGTACGATACTGCCCGCTAAAAAATAGAAGGAGTAATTCCAGGTAGCATCTATTTCGTGCAGCTTACCGAATACCGGCGGGCCAAAAGCTGCAATCAGATAACCAACAGACTGGGCCATGCCCGATATTTTAATCGCATTCGCCGTTGACCTCGCCCGCAGGGTAAAGAAAAGAATAGACAAACTGAAAGAAAGTCCATTGGAAAGTCCCAACAATATGGCGGCAACATAAATTCCCTGAAGTTTGTAATGCCAAAATATAAAGATACTTCCAAACATGCCTATCGCAACAGCCGCTGCCATTAGACGCTGATCCTTCATCCGATGTGCCAAAATAGGCCCAATAAACATTATGGGAATCATGGCAATTTGGATCAAAAAAAGCAACCAGCCCGTATCCTCCGCTGGCATACCATAATCGACCAATACTTTAGGTAACCAAGAAATCAAACTGTAGTAAATTAAGGACTGAATACCCATAAATAAGCTGATATACCAAGCTAATCTTGACCTAAAGATATGTCCGATTCCACTTGTCGCCGGTCTATTTTCAGTGATACCCTGTGCTTTCTTTCGGCTTAAAGCATCAAAGGAAACAACGATAAGGGATAACAAGGCTAAAATCACCCAAACCCCCAAGGAACCCTGCCACCCGAGACCAGTCCATTCGCCCAATCGTAAACTAAACCCCGAAGCAAAAGCTGCGGTCAGATTCATTGCTACGGCAAAAATGCCTGTCATCAGTCCAATCTGCTTTGGAAAATTTGTTTTTATATAACCGGGCGTAACGACATTGCCCACACAGATCCCAAGTCCGATTAAAAAAGACCCCACAAACAGCGTTGGCATATTGCCCCAAACCCGAAGCACAATTCCTACACTCAACGCCATTAAACCGAGTAATAAAAAACGGTGCATGCCCAGTTTATGTGAATATCGGCTCACTGCTACAGAACAGCTCGCAAACATAAAAAGAGGTATTGCCGTCAATAGACTGCTTTGAAAACTATTTAATTGCAAATCTTCACTGATTTGCCCCAGTACAGGGCCAACGGCTGTGATTGGCGACCGCAGATTGGTTGAGACTAAAACAACAACCAATATGGGTAACCAGGTCCAAGACACAGCTGCGGATATTTTTATATTTTCTTTCATCATAAAACCACACTATACATGTAAACCAAGCTATACACGTAATGAATGCTTGCAAAGGTATGTATGGAATTTTAATTAAATTTGCCATTAATTTAATTTAAAACGACATGGATCAGACAAATCATACGTTGATAATTGAAGGCATCCAGAAATCAACCTATGTCTGGTTTGAAGAAAACTGGATACACGACGACGAGTTACACAGTCATCGGAAAGGTCAATTGATTTATGTTGAGCAGGGTTTTCAATACCTTACCGTTGCAGGAAAAATGTACCTACTCCCCCAAAATCACGTTGCTTGGATTCCTTCAGGTGCATTACATAAGACCAACTCCCACTCGGAACGCATTAAGCTTATGGTCCTTTTTTTTGATCCCCCACAATTTGACAGCTCACAAGAGCATTTGTTTTTCAATCAGGTACAGCTATTTTCGGCGCCTAAAGTATTACGGGAAATGATTTTATATACCGAAAAATGGTCAAAATTGAGAGAAGAAAATGAACAGGAAAGAGTTTTCCTCGGTGCTTTACTCCATGAACTCCCCTATTTCTGCTCACAATTACTCCACTTAGAAATTACCCTTCCGCATGAAAGCAGGCTTCAAACGGTCTTAAATCACCTACATGACCATTACACAGAAGCCATCACGTTAGACGAGATTGCCATGCTGTCCAATCTTTCGCTCCGAACTATTGAACGCCTTTTTAAAAAAGAAACCGGAATGACGCTTGCAAAATATCAGCAGCTCCTTCGCATTATCAAGAGTTTGGAGCTTTTGAGCACAAAACAATTCACCATCTCTCAAATTGCGTATAAAGTCGGTTATAAAAGCGTCCAAGCATTTACCAATAGCTTTTATGCCGTGATGAAATATAGGCCTTCAAACTTCATGGCGGGCTAGTTTTGGCGTATCCACAGGTAATTTTGTAGCTGTTCAGCTACAAAATTCAGGACGTTTAAAAAAAATAGTAACGAATATTTGCACAGGTGTAATATTTACACTATCTTTGTATCATCATAATTTAGGTTTATAATTGGTTATTTAAGGTTTTCATTCTCCCCGTTTGAAAACCTTTTTTTATTTATTTTCACCGTCCCTCAAATCATTTCGCTACTCCGCAAACGTAATAATTTCCCTTTTAGACCCAAACAAAAGCAGCTGATCGCATGTTCTCAAAAAATAGCGTTCAAATTAATTCTCAAAAAATTCAAGATATTCTTTAACAATACTGTATTTTTAACGAATATATTCGGATGAGAAAGGTCACGCGAATAGAAAAGAGTTCAAATATTATATTGAAAAAATAATCTAAACATATATGGCAGAACATGGGGATTTGCAAATCGCAATACTAATCGATGCGGACAATGTATCTTATCGAAAGATCGAAGAGATTTTGAATGAAGTCAAAAGATATGGAATTCCGACCATCAAACGCATCTACGGAGACTGGACCAACCCATATGTTGAAAAATGGAAGGATAAACTCCTTACCCATGCAATTACCCCCATACAACAATACAGTTATACACAAGGCAAAAATTCTACTGACTCGGCATTAATTATTGATGCCATGGATATTCTGCATTCAGACCGAGTTGATGGGTTTTGTATTGTATCCAGCGACAGCGATTTCACCCGACTGGCTACACGTCTACGGGAATCTGGTAAACTGGTCATCGGTATCGGCGAGAAAAAGACCCCCAAACCCTTTATTGCCTCCTGCGACAAGTTCATCTACGTCGAAATTTTTGAGAAAAATCAAAAGAAAGAAACGGTCGCAAAGAAAAAGCAACAAAATCAGCCCAAACCTGCTCCCGTCGACAATCCAACAAGTATTGCCGTATTGGACGAGGAGACTTTGGAACTTTTAAAGGACACGGTGGATGATACTGCAGATGAAAATGGCTGGGCATTCCTGGGTGAGATCGGAAGTCTTTTCAACAAAAGAAAGCCTGATTTTGATGCGCGCAACTATGGATACGACAAGATGTCTCATCTTTTCAAAGCTTACAAAGAAGATTTTGAAATTGAGGAACGAAACACCGACAAATCGCGCATAAAACACTATTACATCCGTAATATTATTAAACGGCCTTTAGCAATGGCCAGCCCAGCTGCAGCAGTGGACACCGAGCACAAAACTCCTGCTACTCCTACTCCTTCCGTACCCTCTACAGAAACTACGGAAAAAACTGCAAATCAAAACACCAGAAAGAAAGGGCGGCAAGATAAGAAACGTCAGGATAAAACAAACTCTGAGCCGATACAAAACGAGGCTCCAAAAGTTCAGGAAATTCAGGAGCAAAAAACAGAAACGCCCCCCCCTACAGCTGACACTCCGCCCACGAACATGTTGTTTCCTTCTGAAGGTAACAAGATCACTACAGATGACGTAAAAAAATCGCAAATACGGATCACGAAAGAATTTAAACCCCTATTCCCAACCAAATCCCAAAAATTAAGGATTATGATCAACGCTGGAGAATATGAATGTAATTTTACCTATCGCGGCAGAGGGTTTCATGTGCTTAAATTAGGAAAAGATGCGGCGACCAAACTTGGCCTTTCCGAGGGGATACAAATACAAATAGTCAGACTGAACGAAGTTAGCTTTAGCCTTCAAAATAAATCAGTTTAATATCATTCAGGGGAATTATCTTCTGTATCATACGATAATAGGACAACAATACATTGTCCTATTATCGTATTAAAGCCTTATGCAGGAGGTTTGTCGTATTGAAATAACAACTAGCGTCCACCAGCAAATTCCATCGTAAAATGGTAGTTCTCATCGATGGCCATTGGCTTACGATCTACTTTACGAAAATCGCGTGCTTCTTCAGTCCACAGGAAAGGGTAAAATGAAAAAACTTGATTGCCGCTCAGGAGTTTGACCTCTTCGCTCAAGTCTTTCCATTTAAATGTTTCGTAAAACTGTCTAATATCCCCTTTCAATGCCCAAAAAACAAAATCTGAATAACCACATTCCAAACTTTCCCATTGTAAGGTATCTTGTGCGAAATAATAGACCTGTCCAATAGCATCTCCCAGCGCACCGGCATTAATAGCGAAATAACCACCTAGAACATCGTCTGCAATCAGCAAAAAACCACCTTTTTCGCCTTCCTTGTCAAAACTTTTCCCTTTATTCCACTCCATGATCCCTCGGTCCAACTGCGACGAGCCAGAGCCTAAAATACGTAACCAGCCCCCATCGATTAAAATACCACCAGTTTGATGAATAATGGCTCCCATAGGCGATTTTGTGGTAATTTGGGCCCTTAAAAGTTCCTCATCAGCCCGCTTAGGGTTTCGAGGAAGCACTTCATAAGCATTCGTCGCTTCTTTCAACCAGCCCTCAACCAGCTTCCATCCCGAATTACTTGTATCAATCAGTTCTTTTAGACTTTTCATTTCCTATGTGTTTTATGCAGCGACCAGCTAGTCTACCGGTCGAATTCGAACGGCATCCAGCTATTCATTGTGCCGAAATTACCATAATTCTTTATCGCATCCAAATTACAGCAGACCCAAGAGCAAATCGAAGAAAATATTCTTCGAAAACATACACCTAAAGATTAGGAACCTTGTGTCTATTTTAACTAATTTTAAGTCATGCAACATGAATTAGAAAAACTCAGATACCCTATAGGTCGCTTTGCGATACCCGATGTCATCGACAAATCCCTGTTGAATGACTGGATCAAAACAATTGCCGACTTTCCGGCCCGGTTAAAATCCGAAGTCGGCGATCTAACAGACGACGTACTGGAAAAACGCTACCGTCCCGAAGGCTGGACGATTCGTCAGGTCGTTCATCACTGCGCCGACAGCCACATGAACAGCTTTGTCCGTTTTAAATTAGCCCTCACAGAAGAAGACCCAACCATCAAATTATATGAGGAGAAATTGTGGGCCGAGCTTCCCGACGCAAAAAATATTCCAATAGAAAGCTCGATCAAATTGCTCGAAGGTCTACATGAACGCTGGGTTATTTTGTTGAAAAGTTTAACTGGCGAACAGCTTGAAAGAGGTTTTATTCATCCTGCGACCAAAAGGTTGATTTCTTTAAAGATCAATATTGGCCTCTATGCCTGGCATTGCAATCACCACCTGATGCACATTGTCAATGCTAAAAACCATTGATGGGCATCACTTATCGCAATGATCATTTTACTTACAGTCAATAGATCATTGCGATAAATTTACTTTATTGCCGTCACTTTACGATAATGACATCGCCCATATAAAGGCCAGCAATCCGGCGGCAACCAGTCCAATAACACCCGATACCACAAAGGATAGGAAATAATATCCTACCGTCCGTGTTTGCTTCTTTACACGATGAACAATGCCTGCAGATAACGTATAAAGTGTTCCAAATCCAAAAAAAACAATCAGGATCAAGTCGATCAGAATGCCACCAAAATCTATATTTGCTGATGATAACATAATTTACTTTTTCTTTTTAAACAGTTTGCCAAAAAAGGACGAGCTAGCACCTGAGTCTTCAGACTAATTATCCCATTGCAATAAATCCAGTTCGATATCCAGTTCATTGTTTTTTGCAAAATCAAGCCAATGGACATATTTTTCCTGATTTCTAAATGTAGGATCATTCTTGTAATAATCCAATAAGCGAGCAGTGGCACTTTCGTAAACACCATAGTCGTTGGCTCGTTCAAAATAGTGGATCGCCTTTTTACTGTCCTTTTTAAATTTAAGTCCCTGATCATAGAGTAATCCATAATAAATATTGGAATAACTATTTTCTTTATCCCTTTTCAAATAAACCAATAGACGATCGTAATCCTCCAAACTGTAATAGATAGAAGCTATATTGCTGTTGTTCTCAACTAATTTTAATTCAGCTTTCTGATAATAGCTGAGGGCTTTTTCCAGATCTTCTTCGACATAGGTTCCACTTGAATAAAAGTAGCCTAAATTGGACAAAGCATAGCCATTACCCAACTCTGCTCCTTTCATGTAGGCATTAAATGACTTTTCCAGGTCTTTTTTATAGCCGATGCCATACTGAAAGAGGTAGCCGATTGCATTCCATGCAGCGGAATAATCTTTTTGGGCCGCTTGTTCATAATATTGAATTCCTTTGTCCAAATCTAAAAAAGGATTGTCTTCGCTATCAGTATCCGTATAGATATTCCCCAATTCATGCATGCTGCTTTCATTACCCTGGTCAGCAGAAAAGGTAAAATAGCGTATCGCCATTTCGACATCGCCTTGTCGGCAACAGTCCAGGGCCATATGATATAGCGTATAACTATCATAACTGGATTCAAAATTATCGTCCTTCGCAGCCTTCCACCCTTCAAAAAAACGATTACATATTTCAAAATCTTCTCCAGACAATTGATCCAGCTTCTTCAGAAACTGACCATATTGATCTTCCTGAATTACTTCCACACCATCGTAGCCCTTTTTATACAACAGGTCACCTTGCAATAACATCAGATCCTGATAGTGATTAACGCTTGCACAAACATAATCGTAGGCGGAACTGAGCGTCCTTTCCACTGCGTCAAAATAGTAATATCTTCCCGCATGGTCTTTCAGAATAAAATAATCCATCACAGCAGCATATACAATTTTCACATAGTGCGTTGAGAGCGGGACCAGCCACACCTTTTCAGCAGTCTGATAAATTCCCCTCCCGGTTGCTGTTTCGATAATATAGCAATCCCAGGCGCCATTACCAAAATCAGTCCCCCCTTGAATGGACCGAATTGCCAAATCTTGCAGTACAAAGGCGCGGGCTTCCAGGTCATACAAACGGATGCCGCCGGAATCAGCAAAAAATAATGCGCTTCGGCCATTTCCAGCATTGAGTACAGCAACATCTTTGACCAAGATAGTTCCATCGGGAGACAAAACTGATTTTTTCTTTTTATTATTCAAATTGACTGCATAAAAATCAAACAGCAATTCGCTCAGTGCACTACTGGCAAAAGCGCCAAGCAAAATACCGCTATTGGAATAATAATGACGCAGTTTATTTCCCCCAATCTCTTGATAGATAAATCCATCATAATCAATTTCAAACGGTTTGTCCGCACCGGAAGCATTGAACAGCTGGCCTTGGGCATCGATGATATAATATTGCTGATCTTTCTTCCCCTGATAATAACCGTAAGCAAAATCTTCGAGTTCATCATATTCAAGTGGTATGATTATTTCTCCGTTCCCGACGTTGACTAATCCATATTTTTTAGCTAAGCTCACCTTACCAACCGTTGATACGGCTCCATATTGGGCTGGCGCCGCCGATGAATAAACACAGGAAATAGTTTCTTCTCCACCCCTATTCAAATAACCGAACAGCTCATTTTTCTGTATGACTGCGATCCCTTCACACTCAAAAGTGCCAATTTCCTGATAGCTAGCTTCGACCTTCACCTCCCCTTTTGCATTGCGTATCCCCCAAAGCCCCTGATCTTCAAAAAATTGATTATCCAGACGATCAATCGCGTCTCTATTCCACCAGCCTAAGCCATAGTTGCTCCATTCCAGTTCGAGCATCGCTAAAAAAGAAGTATAACCAGCAGACACCAAAATAAACTCAAGCTCAGCTATGGACTGTTTTTCGATTGCTTTTTCATAGAGCAAATTCTTCTCAAGGATTTCAATTGCAAAATCTTTGGCCTGTTGGCTATGTTTAACATCGCTCATGTTAAATACATCACTTGCGTTCAGCTGGAAATAATCGAATGGTAAACCGTCCAAAAAATCGAACAGTTTCCCGATAGCTGCCATGGCCAGCGCATCGGAATTTAACCCATATTCATGAATGAGCAAATCATACAACGCACGAAGCTTTCTGACTCCCGGTTCCTTTTCGGAGTAAACTAAGGTACCTTTTGCTTTCGGATTAGCAGCAAATAGGGGTAAAAAAAGGGGTGGAATCACATAGTTCCATTCTCCTAAATAATGAGGGAAGTAATCTTGATCCTTCTTATCTGTATTGTAAATATATATGCGATGAGCCATTTTCTATGCAATTTCCTTAGTATTGATCAATTTCAACAGCATTTTCTTTAGCAAAATTGAACCAAAATCCGTATTTATCCGCGTCTGAAGCCGCTCCATGCGCTCCATAGAGTTGTAGCAAACGATTAACGGCATAGGCGTACACGCTATTTTCATTGGCTTTTTCATAGTACCGGATCGCTTTTTGTAAGTTTTGCTTTACACCAAAGCCTTCCTCATAAAGAATCCCATAATAAATAGCAGAAAATTGATTGGTTGTATCCTTTTTCAAATAACGCAATAAGTTCGCATAATCTTGCCCTTGATAGTAGATTTCTGCGATTTGAGCATCATTATAAATCCCCGCTTTCTCTGCTTGTTTAAAATAATCTAGGGCCAAGGCATAATCTTGTTCCACATATTCACCCTCGTAATACCAGTTACCCTGGTTGCTCATGGCCTGCGCTTCACCCAGCGCAGCAGACTTTTGATAGGCCTTTAAGGCTTTAGATACATCAAAAGCTACACCATGGCCTGTGGCATATAAAAATCCCCAATTGTTCCATGCCTGCGCATGATCCTGAGCCATGGCCTTTTCATAAAAAGACTTTCCTTTTTCGATGTCCATCCCCTCGTAGTCATCATCCGTAAAGATGTTTCCAAGCAGATATTGACAGTCCGCACTACCCCGATCTGCTCCGATGCTGAACAGTCGAATGGCATCTGAAATCTTTCCCTCCGCTTCCAGCTTCTTACCATTTTCCAACAGCGTTTCATTGTCAAAATACTGTTCGTAGCCGTCGCCCTTACGCCTGATCCATGCCTGATAGAACTGTACAAAATAACTTTGATCGCGCCCCCGGAGCTGGTATCGCTCGGAATACAAATAGCCATATGCTGTTTCGGGAATCTCGACAACATTTCGATTTAAATCCAAATTAAACAACTTATCCCCTTTGAATAAAAGCAACAGTTCACCTTCGGCCGCTTCTGGTCTTGGGTAATGAAAAGGCGAACAGATATAATCATACAGCGCACTACGGACGTTAAGCTTCGTATCGAAGCAGTACATACCCTGTGCACAGTGTATGCGCATAAAATCCAAAAAGCAATGTTCGATTTTCTGATAGGCAATAGCAGGTTCAAGTAACCATTCCCCTCGATGAGCATCATAAATCCCCTGTCCTTGGGCACAACCAACGACAAAGATATCTTTACGGTACTGCTGTATATGATCGACTAGAACCTGATCAATCGTTAAATCAGCCAATCGGAATAAGCCCTGTTCAAGCGAATAGATCTGCCATCTTTTATTTTTGAGATACGCAATACTTCGATAGTCGTCCAACACTATAATCCGGTCAATTCCTTCATCCAAAATATTACCATCGGGTTGAATGACGGCAATTTTTGACTGTAGCTTATTGGGTTTAATCCAAAAATAGCGATTGGCTAGCGGCTCCAGGCTACCTTCCAAAAAAGTCCCTAAAAACTGACCATCCATTAGGTAATACTTCCTTTTTATCGTTCCTTTTTGCCGGCTATAGAACAAGTTGTTATAGTCAAACATAAACGACTCGGCTGCGGGATCTGAAATAATCGATCGTCCTTCAGCCGAAAGGAGCATGTGGCTATCCCCCTGTCTTGCATTTAAAAAGCCATAGGCGATCCAGTCGAGTTCATCATATAATGCAGGTATGCTCAGCTGTTTGGTATCAATATGCAGTACCCCACGTTTCCCTGCCACTTCCACTTCAGCGTAATTGTTCCCGTTGATATGTCGGGCATCAAAGGCCTCCACATATTGACATGGAATTAATATAGTGCCACTCGTATCAATATAACCAAAAAGGCCATCGCGTTCAACAACGGCGATCCCCTGTTCATTGAATTCGAATATTTCATCGTAAATCGCCTCAACCAAAATATCCCCCTTGGCATTTTTTAGCCCCTGCTTTCCTACTGCTTCAAAAACCTCAGGGTCTGGCCCTTTCAGAACGTCTTCTTCCCATAAACCCAATCCATAATCAATCCAATCGGTTTGAAGGGCATCTAAAAAAGAAGTATATCCAGACGCTTTCACAAGCGGGTCCAGCGGATCTAAGGACTGTTCTTCGACAGCTTGTTCAAACAATAAGGCTTGCATTTTAATTTCTTCCACCCAATCTTTGGCTTGCTCCACATCTTTTTCCGAATTCATGGTAAAAACATCGCGTCCATCGATCTGCAAGGTATCAAAAGGTAGCGCTTCCAAAAATTCAAACATGTTGTTGACAGGCTCATAATAGCTTTTTTTATAATGCAATTGATACCTATCAGCCAACAACGCATAAAAATAGCGAAGTCTTGCGATCCCATCTTCCTTGTTGGCATAAAGCTGAGAACCTTTGGAACGGATATTGGCGGAAAATAATGGCCGCATGAGGATGGGAATTTCATAATTCCATTCAGCCAGGTAAGTGGGATATGTTTCTTTGGTCCTGAGATTTACATTATAAATATAAATACGATGTGCCATACTTTATTTCTTCTGTTTTTTGTTGTATCACATTGATCCGTTCCATACGACAAGAATCATGCGAATGCCGTAAAAATACCGTATTTATCGATTTTTTCGATTAGCGGAAAACAGGGATTTTTTTCTCCCCCTATTTTCGGCAACTTTGGATTGGATTTTGTAACAGAAAGAACAATGAATCATTTCAAATACAGTTATTATAGCAGTGCATTAGCACTCCTCGCGTTACAAATCGCTTGTCAGGAAAAACCAAAACAAGCTGAAGCACCTGTAAGTTCAAGCAAGGCCATGGAAAAAGCTGTCGAGGATACTGCCCCAAAAAAAAGTATCTCGTTAAAAACTTCCAAACTGGATAGCATTGACCAAGCAAATGCACAAAGCGTACTGGAATCTGACGAAATCACCAAAGCTTATGTAAACTTAAGTGCTCGAGACAGTATGATCCGCTTACATGCCAATATACGTATCGATCATCGCTTCTTTGGATACGAAGAGGCAGATAAACAGGCTACGAAGTTGCTTTTGTTTTCCATCTTTACAAATGATGTGGAACACAATCCATTTCAACTCAAATTGGGTGCATACTATGATACCTCCGACTTAGAAAGTAAAGGTTTAAAACTAAAATATGCTGGCCTAAAGGGCGACTTTGTAGCAGCGAAAATCATAGACGCCACCGATACACCGGTAGGCACCGTCTACTTCGAAAGAAAATGGGTTGAGATTGAATAACAAAAACCGTTTCTCAATCTATATGTTTATGAGTAACAACAATAATTGCGAAAAATAACGATGAAGGTAATCTTAAAGACTATGTTTCTGTCCTGCATGGTATTGTTTTTCAGCTGCCAGCAAAAGAATGGAGCCAAAAAATCAGCTGCCGCATTCAGCAGCACAGCCAGCATAGACTCCATAAAGAAACAAAAAGAGCTAACATCCATATCCGATGATAACCTTTCGCTCTTTAAACAGCTGTATCCTATTGCTATTCTTCGACCGAAAAGCAAGGATAGTTTTAAGAAGTATGGCATCGAATTCTCAGGAATATGTTATGCGTGTGATCTTGCAGAAATCAAAATGAATAAAAAACAACTGCTTTTGGTCAATGTCTGTGATTCCAATGAAATCTATCAAATCAAAGATTTCACCTATAATTTTTGTGACAGCGGCCTCACGATTAAGACTAAAAATAATGAGTTTTACTTCAAGAAAATAGAGAAAGAGCCCATTTTCGAATTAAAAATTAAGGGGGATTCTCTTTTGTTAAAAAATAAACGTGTCGCAAAATACTATACACAGAAAGCTTTAGTCGATCAGTTCGAAGTCCATGATTGTGGTGATTTTCAGGGTTAGCCCAAACGCGACTCAGCTTGAATTAGTGCATTAAGACAGCGCTGCACCGGACATTAACGTAAGATCTTAAAAAGACCAGACAGCAATGAAAGCAGGCAGAAGCCAATTTCATGGTTGCCTGCTCCGTTCGTTAGACCTATACTTCAAAATAAAACCCCGATTCAGTAAGTTCTTTATATTTTACCCTGTCAAAACTATAGATCTTTGCAGCCCTGGCACGCCGGTCTTTTTGCTTATCGCTGTGGTCGATCAATAAACCCATGCTGAGAATTTTTTTTCGAAAATTCCCACGGTCAATTGACCGCTGCAGAACGGTTTCATACAAATTGTGTAAATCGGGCAACGTAAACTGTTTGGGCAAGAGCTCAAAACCGATTGGTTGATAACGTATTTTACCCCTGAGCCGTTGTATGGCGGTGTTCAAGATCTGTTTATGGTCAAAAGCGAGATCCAACTTTTCGTCAATACCAAACCATTGCACCGCATCGATATCAACCCCTGCTTCCAACGTATAAGCGTCGGGCCTGACAAGTGCATAATAAGCAATACTAATGACTCTTCCGCGCGGATCACGAGCTAGGTCTGAAAATGTATAAAGCTGTTCGAGGAAAATATCTTTGAGACCGGCCTCCTCCTGCAGTTTACGAAGCGCACAGTCGTCGGCGTTCTCATCTTCCTGAATAAAACCGCCAGGAAATGCCCATTTTCCCACAAAAGGCTCTATTGCCCGTTTGGTCAATAATACCTTAAGCTGGTTTTTATCAAAGCCGAAGATTACACAGTCAACCGTAACAGCAGGTCTTGGTAATCATATGTGTATTTTTTTTCGGAGGCTGTCATCTGCTACAAAGTTACTTCGGTTGACAATTTGATCTGGATTCCATACTTCTCCTTTAAAGCCTCAAACTGCTGTAAAGTCTGCGCTTCAAATCCAGCGATGGGCGACATACAGTCGATCAATAAGGTGATTCGTGACGTAATCGCTCGGTCTTGTTCAAAATATTCCAAATCTGCACGGCCGATGCTAAAACACAATGACTGGAAGCTTCACCGGCGATGTATATCGCATCGTAATCGCGAATTGCATCGAGCACAGCATGATTTACGAATTTATTATCGTCATATTCCGCTTTGATAATACCGTACATTTCCGTATTTGGATCTTGCCCCTTATAAACCAATATCGGTTTGACCTGACGCGCTGCACTGTGAAAATAAAGCATATTGGTAAATTGACTCTCCAGCTGCGCCCCCGAAGTCCCTTCCAGACAATGGTATGGCCAGACACACAATTGTTTTTTTCCCTCAGCTTCCAAATGCTGGAGATAATCCAGCGCTAAGGCGTATGGTCATTCGCAGCACGCCAGATACCATCGCGGACATCGGCATGGCGAATAATGGTGAATGGCTCCGGATGATTTCCCGCACTGTCAAGCCACCAATCGGCATGGAAAATCTGCCTTATCGAGTGGCAATCGAGACTACACATGACTTGCGTTAAGGCCTCAATATTACGATACATCCACTGCGTCAGACGTTGTACATCGGCCTTTGAACCGTTGACGGCAAGACTACCGATGGATTCCATAAAATCATTTTGGACATCGATCGCCAATAGCAAGGTTCGTTTTTTATCCAAGGCTGCTGGCTGTATATTTTCTTCCTGTGCCAACATCAACATGTTTGGAATATTATCCTTTTTGCCGCTGGCAATCTGTTGAACATCTACAATCTGATCAAATTGTGTTTTTATGTTATTCAGTTTCATAACATCTATATTTATTTCAACGCAGCCTTCATTTCGCAGAACGATGAAGCCATTAAAGCCTTCTTCCAGTGAAAAATCATCTTCACTATAGTACTTTTTTGTCCCTTGTTGACTGTTATGAAGTGCTTGCGTCGACTTCTCGAACCATTAAAATTAACCTTTGAATGTAGGCACCGCTGCAAACTTGTGGGCAGATTGTTGTATACGTTTACGAATAATTTCGTCTATAACCGGATCGCCCGATGTACCTTTTAAAATAAACCCATCGATTTGCGCATAGGTCATACCCAATTCCTCTTCATCGGTCTGCCCCTCCCAAAGACCAGCAGATGGACTTTTATACTGAATAGATTCGGGCACCCCCAAATATTTGGCTAAGGTATATACTTCCTGTTTGGTAACCATTGCCAGCGGGTTCAGATCATAGGCACCATCGCCCCACTTCGTAAAATAACCTACAGTAGCTTCGGCCATATTCCCCGTACCAATAACAAATCTACTACCCAATTGTGCTAATTGATACAAATACGTCATACGAACACGTGGACGAATATTAGCAAGGCTCAAAGCGCGGTTAGTGGCGGTAGCTTCTGCGACAAACTTTTCTTGATGAATGGCCAACGCATCCACCGCGGGTTGAATGTCAAATACATGAAATGGAAAATCAAATTTCTGAATAAGCTCCATGGCATGTTGATGGCTTTTACTTTTGTTCATATCACTGCCATACGGCATCAACACCAAGTGGACATCCACCTGTGCCAGCCGGCATAGGCAAGCGACAACACTGCAGTCTATCCCACCACTCATACCCAATACAAGTCCTTTGCGGTCGGCCGATTTCACCTGTTGGGCAATCCAGGATGCCATCAATTGTGCATACTGTGCAACGTTTTCATCCTGGATGAAAAACGGTTTGTTTACGCTATTTTCCATATACTCGAATTGTTTCAGTTCTTAATCTATTCCTTATTTCTTCAAAACGCGTTGTGCGTACAAATTCGCCATTCAGATAACATGTTTCCAGCAGATTTCGTTCACCCAGATCGGCGACCGTTTGCGGTGTAAGATCGTC
>NZ_UAUU01000011.1 GCF_900457465.1 Sphingobacterium multivorum | reverse complement strand
GCCATATGCTTGATATGGACCTTATCCACACCTGCAGATAATCCTTTGAATTCAAACGAACCATCCAATTGTGTTTTGGTCGATAGCCCACTTTGTTCCAAGAAAACTGTTGCACCAGCAATAGCTTCACCAGTCTGACCATCCAATACCTTACCTTTGATTTTGGTCGCATAAGCAGCGCTGACCGAAATACTGGAGGCAAGTAATACTGTTAAAAAGTTTTTCATTTTGCTTAGATTATTATGAATCTTTGATTGTTGTCGCAAAGATGGCAGCCAACTTTAATCACACAAAATATCGAGCGTTACAATGAGGAAACAAGGTAGAAAGTGGGCTATACAGTAAGGAAACAAGCACTACTAAACAACTAATAAACAGCAGTTTAAATGCAATTTAAGCGCCATTAACATTCTATTACTCCTGTGTTAAAAAATTATGAAATCCCAACAAGATAGCCCGCGAGGTCCTCTCCTTGTTCCAGTCTTAGTTTTTTTCGCAATCGATGTCTGGCAACACGAAGGCTATCTTGTGATATGCCCAATAAGACGGCAATATCGATATTATTCAAATTTATTTTAAGCAATGCGATTAACCGCATATCCGCTGCCGTCAAATCTGGAAATCGTTGAATAAGTTTTTCAAAAAAGCTGTGATGCACCTTTTCGAAAGTTCCCATAAACTCTTTCCAATGAATACCCTGTGTGATATTTTCATTGATCTGCAACACCAACTTCTGCATCTGTCGTTTTTGATCCCGGCGTTCGTCCTTAACCATACCTTTCAGTTCATCACGAAGTTCTTCCAAAAATTGATTGTTACGGATTAAATTTAAGGTATGGGATGTCAATTCCTTTTGCTTGAGCGACAGTTCTTGTTTGAGCTGCTTATCTTCAAGCAACTGGTTTTTAAGTGCAATTTCGGTCAACTCGCGTTCGGCCTCCTGTTTTCGGGAATCGGAGATCTGGTTTTTAATCTTAATTTTCTGGCGACTATGCAATACATAGGATAACACAATTAACAAAATTAAAACTACGATTGTTCCCCAGAGCATGATTAAGTTGATTCTTTTGGTTACTTGTAATTTCTCGATCTCTTCGGCTTGTTGATTCATATCGTAGAGTGCCTGAAAAAAAGCAGTATGGCGAGCACCATCCACACTATAAAGCTCAAGCACCAACTTACGGCTCTTTTCTGCATAAAAATAGGCGCTATCCATCTGCTCGCGCAAGGCGTAGGTCCTACTCAAATCTTTTGTCGTAGCAGCCATTTGATACACATCACCCAAATTTTCCGCCATCTGATAAGCCAATTGCGTGAGTTTGATACTTTCTGGATATTTATTGGTCTTCCTAAAAATATCGCCCATATTATTTATGACCACAATTTTTCCATAATTGTCTTTTGTTTCCGTATAGAGGGTACGTGCTTTTTCAAAATGAAAAAAAGCGCTGTCATATCTTGCAAGATCTTCATAAATACTGCCTAAATTTTCATGGATCTTAGCTTCTCCATTTTTATTCCCAATACTGCTATAAATGGACAAAGCAAGATTCTGGTAGACAAAGGCGGAGTCGTAGTTCGCTTCCTTTTCAAATAAATGACCTATATTCCCTAATGTACCTGCCTCTCCATTTTTATCCCCTTCTGTTCGGAAAGAATGTAGCGCCTTGTTAAAATAAACTTTCGCTAGATCATGTTGTTTGTTGAAAATATTAAGCTCCCCGATATCACTCCAATTCGAAGCAAGATGCTGTTTTGAATTTAATTGCGTATAGATTCGATCAGCTTGAAAATAGTAGTCCTGCGCCTGTCCATAATGCCCCTGATTAACACATAACCATCCAATCGCCTGTAAACAATTGGCTTGTAATAATAAGTCTTTATCCGTAACAGCTTTTGCATAACGTTTTTTTACGAGCATAATTGCAGAATCCGGATGGTTTTGACTTAACGCCCTGATATCTTTAAAGGATTTAACCTGCGCAGTACCTGGCTGCCACAAAAAAAGCTGTATAAAAAAAAGTAGAAACAAAATAATTTTATCAGAAATCCTCATATTTCATGTAAATAATCGAATTGCAAATGTACATGAAACATGTTAACACAATATTAAATCACATAGAGTAATACGAGTTTTAACATAAGGAAGCCTGACTTATTTTTATCCACCAAGCTCAACGATATACTATTAAAAAAGCCCTTTTATTGACGATACACATCAATAAAAGGGCTTGAAAATAGACAATCCCAAAACCGGTTAATTACTCGATTTCAATTCAATGAGCGGAGTGATCCGTTCTAATATATCAAATGCCACCTCTGCCATTTTATTACCTTTATTGTCCAATAACGGATTAACTTCAACAATTTCAAAACAAATTACCTTACCAGATCGGATGATCTCTTCTAAAATCAACACAATCTCCCTTGGCAAAAACCCCTTCGGTACTGGTGTTCCCGTGCCATCCGAGATCAATTCACTATCCATGCTATCCACATCAAAAGAGATATAAACCATATCACATGCTTCTAGGATTTTCAATGCTTCAGCCACACAATCGGTTATTCCCCGCTGTCTGGTATCTTCCACACGATAGTTCTTAATGCCAAGTCGTTCAATGACCTGATCTTCCGGTTCTTCCGTATCCCTTACACCAAAATAAATCAAATGATTGGATAGTATTTTACCTACTGGGCCAGCTATTCGTTTTAGTTTATTCCAAAATTCTTGTGTCGATTCGTCTATTTCATTGATTTTACATGGGATATTATCCTCATTCAACATCGCCGCTAAAGGCATTCCATGCATATTACCAGAAGGTGTTGTGTGCGGAGAATGAATATCGGCATGCGCATCTACCCAGATCACACCGAGTTGTTTATCAGGATAAGCGGACTTTATACCACTAATCGTCCCCATTGCGGAGGAATGATCCCCTGAAAACACCAATGGAAAATTGCCGGAAGATAAGCTATCTTCAACGGTAGAAGCTACTTGTTTGCATTGTTCATAAATCTGCTGAATATGTTTCGCAAAAGGATGATTATCATTCTGATAAATGGAGCTATTTCGAGTCGGCACATCAACAAATGGATAGTTAATGAAATATTGACTTCCTTTATTAATTGCAGCTATCTCGATGGCGTCGATGCCCAGATCTGAACCCCTAGTCCCTGCTCCTATATCCGATCTGTTTTTGATCAATTCAATCATTTTCTCCATACACTATTTCCAATTAGTCAACGATCGCTCAATGATCCCTAAGCAAGTCTCGACTTGCTCTTTTGTAATAACCAGCGGCGGAGCCAATCGAATTTTGTTACCATGTGTAGGCTTCGCTAAAAGTCCATTTTCTTTAAATTTGAGACAGATATTCCAGGCCAAATCACTTTCTTCATCCGCATCAATTACAATGGCAGTCAATAGCCCCTTTCCTCGCACTTCTGTAATTAACGTGCACTTAGCAGCAATCTGACGCAATCCATCCAAAAACAAGGCTCCCATCTGAAACGCCCGTTCCGTCAAATTTTCATCCCGCACAACATTTAACGCTTCCATAGCCACTGCACAGGCCAATGGGTTCCCACCATAAGTCGAACCATGTTCGCCCGGTTTAATACACAACATAATGGAATCATTTGCCAACACTGCCGATACCGGCAATACACCGCCCGATAAAGCTTTCCCTAAAATCAGAACATCTGGTTTGCTTTGACTCTGCGCATCATCAATAGCATAGGATGCCAACATACTTCCCGTCCGAGCAATACCGGTTTGGATTTCGTCTGCAATAAACAATACATTGTATTTTGTACATAATTGTCTCACGTGCATCAGATAATTCTCATCAGGAACAACAATACCCGCTTCGCCCTGAATTGGCTCAACGATAAAACCGGCGATATTTTCATCTGCTTTGAATAACTGTTCTAGTGCATCAACATCATTATAGGGAACGAGTACTATGCCATCTAAAAAGGGACCAAATTGATGTGTTGCAGTACGATCATTGGATGCCGATATCACAGAGATTGTCCTACCATGGAAATTGTCCTTGGCAAAGACAATTTTCGCTTGATTGGCTGCTACACCTTTCACCTGATAGGCCCATTTACGACAAAGCTTCATTGCTGTTTCCACAGCTTCAACGCCCGAATTCATCACCAAAGCCTTATCAAATCCAAAAAGATGACAAAGCATTTCTTCAAAATCACCCAGTTTATTATTATAAAATGCCCTGGATGTTAATGTTAATTTCTCGGCTTGCTCTTTTAAAGCGTGTACAATTCGTGGATGGCAGTGTCCTTGATTGACAGCTGAATATGCAGATAAGAAATCAAAATAAGACTTTCCATCAACATCCCACACCATAACTCCTTCAGCTCGTTCCAAGACGACCGGAAGAGGATGATAATTGTGCGCTCCATATTTTTCTTCTTTGGCAATGAACATCTCGCCCTTACCTTGTTTAGCTACTGTACTCATAATTCAGTTTTTTCTAATAACAACAAATATACAATATTTACTTTTTTATTGACTGAAAAATAAAATTTAACACTAAATTAGCGTAGAAATATTAAAATTAACTTTTAAACCGCTTTCTACAATGAATAATATCGATGACTTTGATCTACAGATTTTAAAATATTTAGACGAAGATGGACGGATGGCCTTCTCTGCAATAGCAACAGCTATGGGCGTATCCAATACGATGATCCATCAACGAATCAACCGATTGACGGAACAAGGAATACTAGCGGGTATAAAGCCTGTATTAAATGAAAAAAAGCTAGGCTATGATTGGGGTGCTTTTACAGGGCTAAGTTTAGAAAAAGATCATGACTCGAGCCGAATTATTGAAGAACTTAAGAAAATACCAGAAGTTACAGAATGCTATTACATTACGGGCAATTACACGCTATATGTAAAAATTATTGCTAAGAACCACGAACATATGCGACAATTGCTTTATGAAAAAATCGATAGCATTCCAGGAATTGCAAAAACAGATTCCCTTATTGAATTAGGCTGTGCCTTCAAGCGAAATATTATATTCTAGTACAAGGCAACAACCGACGGGATCCTGAATATGATTTTTCAGGGTCTCCACGTTATTTACCGATATTTGCCAACTCTTCTTCCGTCCAATAGATCAATTCGCGCAAAACATACACATTTTCATAACTTCCCAATCCATCGATATAATCCCACAAATCACCTTCAACTTTCACAGGTCTTCCATGATGAAGTATGTCATATCCATTGTCCAACCAATTTTGTATCTGCTCTTTATCCATCGTTATCAAAACTTATTGTTAATTATCTTTAAAATGACTATATCAAATATAATGTATTTTACGATGGCTACCCACATCTGTCTAAAAGAAACTCAAATTTCAACAACTTTTTGACATAGCCTTTATCACAATTCAATAAGTTCTCGCGCTAATTGACAAATTTTAAAAAGAAAAAAAGTATATTCGTATAACATCAAATATCATTGTTATGGCAGATTTTTTCTACGTTGGATACGAAGGTGAAGACGAATTACTCGAACTGGTAGCTGTATCTACTATTCAATCCCTCCTCTATTTTCAGGACGCCGATCAAGAGGATTTTACGACAATAAAAACCGCTATTGATCAAAATTTTATCGTCGAAGAAGACTTGATTACCGTCGCAGACACCCTCCGATTGGATCAATCTATTGTTCGCTTTACTCCTGGCAAGCCTAATTATAAAGATTAATTGCATGCTCAATCATCTCGGCAAATAACGCTCAGTAAAGCAATTAATACAAGATAATTAGTAAAGAAAAGAAGTAAGGAAATAATGAAGGTAGTTTTAATAGGCGGTTCTGGCGCTACAGGAAGGGCGCTCGTTCAATTGATGTTAAAATCTAAGGAAATTACGGAAATCGTAGTGCTTTTAAGACGTGTCTCATTTGAGGAGCACATTAAATTGAAACAGGTTATCGTAGATTTCGAAAATCTAACGGATTTTGAGCAAGTGATACAGGGCAATGTCGCAATTTCCTGCCTTGGCACCACATTAAAAGACGCAGGCAGTAAAGATGCACAATGGAAAATAGATCATGATCTTAATTTGCAATTTGCGGCATTGGCTAAAAAAAATGGTTTTCCTACCTTTCTCTTATTATCGGCTGTTCTTGCGGATCCTGCATCAAAAATTTTTTATAACCGCATGAAAGGAAGCCTTGAACAGGATGTTAAGGCACTTGATTTCAATCGGCTTATTATTTTCCAGCCTGGAGGACTAATCCGACCAAATACAGATCGCTTGGGTGAAAAAACAGCTATAGCTGCCCTTCGTATCTTTAATACAATAGGATTATTCAAAACATACGATCCTCTTTCAGTAGGACAAGTTGCTATGGCAATGTTAAAGGCGATCAATCACTACAAAACAGGTATCCATACAGTAACCGTGAAAGATATCCAGAAACTAGCAGCAGAAACCAGTTGAAACAAGTAAAAAAACAATTCATAATATTGAATTAACAGTAAGCTAATCCTAAGGCTGTAATTTGTGTTTTTTTAAAATAACAACCATTCAAATGAAAAAACACGTTTTATTTCTGTTTCTCCTCGTTTTTGTACATGTTTTCCCCTCTTTTGGCCAAGAAGCAAAATACATCTTTTATTTAATTGGTGATGGCATGGGCCTCAACCAGGTTAATCTCACCGAAATTCATCAAGCTGAAGTACAGCATAAAGATAACCCCATCCCACTTGTGTTTACCCAATTTCCTCATGTTGGATTTGCCTCCACACATTCACTCTCCAATGGCGTAACGGACTCAGGCGCTGGAGGTACCGCATTAGCCGTTGGAAAAAAAACCAAAAATGGCGTTATCGGTATGGATAGTACAGGAACTGTCCCCTATAAGAGTATAGCTTATGCCGCAAAGCAAAAAGGAAAGAAAGTCGGTATTATTACAAGCGTCAGCATAGACCACGCTACCCCGGCTTCATTTTATGCGCATCAAGCAGACCGCGACATGTATTATGAAATCGGTAAAGAAATTGTCACTTCCAATTTTGATTTTTTTGGCGGATCCAATTTTCTCAAACCCGAAACAACATTTGATCATAAAAAGGCGCCATCGCTTTTCCCCATATTAGAAAAAGCCGGCTATAAAGTGCTTAAAGGAAAAGATGCTTATGCACAACTACCAAATAAATCAGATAAGATCATATTGATGAATTCAGATGGCAGTCCTATAGATGCCCTTAAATATGCCATAGACCAAAAGCCAAATGATTTAAAATTGGCAGATATCACATCTGCAGCTATCACTTCACTGCATAAAAACAATACAAATGGTTTCTTTTTAATGATTGAAGGTGGAAAAATTGATTGGGCATGCCATGCAAATGATGCGGCTACAACGATTCAGGAAGTATTGGATTTCAATGCCTCCGTACAACTCGCCTATGATTTTTATAAAAAATTCCCAAATGAAACACTTATAGTCGTTACAGCGGACCATGAAACAGGAGGATTAGGTGTCGGTAATGGAAGTTCTTCGCTGAAAACAAAATTCTTGTCCCACCAAAAAACCTCGCATGCAGAACTTTCGAACGCAATAGGCAACCTTCGTAAGAATAATCCAAATGCAACATGGGACGATCTCAAGAATCTCATTGCTGCTCAAACTGGTTTATTTTCCAAAATTACAATCCATGAAACTGATCGTAGTGCTTTAGAAGCTGCCTATCAAAAAAGCTTTGTCGATCACCAAAATGAAACCGCAAAAAGCCTTTACGCAAGCGACGACAAAATAGCCGCACTGAGTATTTCAATCTTAAATCGGATGGGATCAATAAGCTGGGCCTCTAACAACCATTCGGCCGCCTATGCACCGGTATATGCGATCGGTGTTGGCTCCGAGCAATTCAGTCAGAAAATGGATAACACAGATATACCAAAGAAAATCGCTACAGCAGCAAAACTTAGTTTGGACTAAACAAAAAAAAGATCCCTAAGAAATCTTGGGGATCTTTTTTATGAGCCTCTTATCGGAATCGAACCAATGACCTACTGATTACAAGTCAGTTGCTCTACCAGCTGAGCTAAAGAGGCTTTCAAATGAATTTTAATGAGTGTCGCTCAAAGAGCCTCTTATCGGAATCGAACCAATGACCTACTGATTACAAGTCAGTTGCTCTACCAGCTGAGCTAAAGAGGCTTTTTAAAGAAGTTTAATGCATGTTGCTTAAAAGAGCCTCTTATCGGAATCGAACCAATGACCTACTGATTACAAGTCAGTTGCTCTACCAGCTGAGCTAAAGAGGCGTTACTTCTTTTCAATCTTATAACGTCTGACCGTTTTAAGATGCTGCAAATATCGAAAGCTTAAACCAAAAATGCAAGTCGATTTCAAGAATTTTATACCCTGCTAAGCCAATTATTTAAAAATCAAGCGCATTATTTTTGACAACTGAAAATTTGTCATGATTCAATAAAAATTATTGCCATTTTTTCCGAAGTATAGCTTAAAACCCGAATGGCACTTCAATTGTTATAACCAATATGTATCAACGAAACTTTAAATAAGAGAATAAAAATGAATTTTAACAACTATACAATTAAAGCCCAAGAGGCTATACAAAAAGCTTCCGAAATTGCGGCTGGTCATCAACAACAGGCTATTGAGACAGCGCATATTTTAAAAGCTTTACTCACAGTGGATGAAAATGTTGTCAGCCACTTATTAAAAAAGTTAAATGTCAACATCAGCTATCTCGGGACTGAACTTGACAAACAAATTGAAGGTTTTCCGAAGGTTAGTGGCAGCAATATTTATTTAAGTAGCGATGCCAACAATGCACTTCAGAAAGCACAGGGCTATCTCAAAGAATTCAATGATGAATTTGTCTCGGTAGAGCATTTATTATTGGGTATTCTGGCAACTTCTGATAAAACCTCAACATTATTTAAGTCACAGGGCGTTACAGAAAAAGACTTAAAGACCGCCATAAAAGAATTGCGCGGAAACAGTCGGGTAACTGATCAAAATGCGGAGGCCACCTACAATGCTTTGGGAAAATATGCCCGAAATTTAAATGAATATGCCGAATCCGGAAAATTGGATCCTGTGATTGGCCGTGATGAGGAAATTCGACGTGTGATGCAGATACTCTCCCGTCGTACCAAAAACAACCCGATACTTGTCGGTGAGCCTGGGGTTGGTAAAACGGCTATCGCGGAAGGTATTGCTTACAGAATTATTAAAGGCGACGCACCTGAAAACTTAAAATCTAAGATTGTATTTTCCTTAGATATGGGCGCTTTGGTTGCCGGAGCTAAATATAAAGGTGAATTTGAAGAACGTCTAAAAGCGGTTGTAAAAGAAGTTACCGATTCCAATGGAGACATCATACTCTTTATCGACGAAATCCATACATTGGTGGGTGCTGGAGGTGGTGAAGGTGCAATGGATGCGGCTAATATCCTCAAACCGGCGTTAGCTAGAGGTGAACTACGTGCAATTGGAGCGACAACCTTAAACGAATACCAAAAATACTTTGAGAAAGATAAAGCATTGGAGCGCAGGTTCCAGAAAGTTATGGTTGAAGAACCTGACACGCAAGATGCCATTTCCATTCTCCGTGGCCTAAAAGAACGCTACGAAACACACCATAAGGTACGCATTCTGGATGAGTCTATCATTGCTGCCGTGGAATTGTCACAGCGCTATATTGCCGATCGTTTTCTACCAGATAAAGCGATTGATTTAATTGATGAGGCAGCATCCAAATTGCGCCTTGAAATGGATTCTGTACCGGAAGCTGTCGATGAGCTTGAACGTCGTATCATGCAATTGGAAATTGAGCGTGAAGCTTTGAAACGTGAAAATGACGATAAAAAAGTTGCAGAACTATCGGAAAGTATCGCTAATCTATCTGCAGAAAGAGATACGCTGAGAGCATCGTGGCAAGAAGAAAAGAGTCTTGTTGACAATGTCAATCAAGAGATTGAGAATATTGAAAACTACAAACTCGAAGCTGAGCAGGCCGAACGTTCCGGAGACTATGGAAAGGTAGCAGAACTTCGTTATGGGCGAATTAAAGAAGCGCAAGAAAAAGTGGACAAACTAAAGGCTGAACTCGCCGAAAAACAAGAAAGTAAGCGTATGCTCAAAGAAGAAGTTACTTCAGAAGACATTGCTGATGTTGTTGCAAAATGGACGGGCATACCTGTGAGTAAAATGATTCAATCAGAACGCGAAAAATTATTGAATCTAGAAGAAGAGCTTCATAAACGTGTCGCCGGTCAGGATGAAGCAATAGAAGCTATTTCCGATGCCATTCGTCGATCACGTGCTGGATTAAATGATGCGAAACGGCCAATAGGATCGTTCATATTTTTGGGGACTACCGGAGTCGGAAAAACCGAACTTGCAAAAGCACTTGCCGAGTTCTTATTTGACGACGAACAATCCATGGTTCGTATTGATATGTCGGAATATCAAGAACGACACGCCGTGTCTCGTTTAATCGGAGCGCCTCCAGGATATGTCGGCTATGATGAAGGCGGACAGTTGACTGAAGCAGTCCGAAGAAGACCCTATTCTGTTGTTTTGTTAGATGAAATTGAAAAAGCTCATCCCGATGTATTCAATATCCTATTGCAGGTATTGGATGATGGCCATCTTACAGACAACAAAGGTCGTACGGTAAACTTCAAAAACACCATTATCATCATGACCTCCAATACGGGGTCAACCATTATACAGGAGAATTTCAGTCATCTGACCGATGATAATAGGGATGAAATTATCGCCAAAACACGCAATGAGGTCTTCGATCTTTTAAAACAGTCGATTCGCCCCGAGTTTTTGAACCGTATCGATGAAGTGATTATGTTTACGCCATTAAGTCGAGACGAAATTGGAGATATTGTTCGTTTACAATTTGCACATGTTCAGAAACAGCTGGCCGAACAAAATATATTCATTACGGCTTCTGATGAAGCAATGGATTGGTTGGCACAGCTTGGTTATGACCCAATTTATGGGGCTAGGCCACTAAAACGTGTTATTCAAAAACGAATTTTAAATGAACTGTCAAAGGAAATTTTATCCGGAAAAGTAAATCGCGATTCGATTATTCGTCTGGATGTATTCGACGGTAAATTTGTGTTCATCAATAAACAAGAACAATAAAAAAAGAACGTCCGACAGTACTGTCGGACGTTTTTTTTTATTGTTAATTTTTAAACATTTAACCTGTAATACCTAAAGCTTTTAACAACTTGTTTACATCGTCTTCGCCGTCCAAATGCTGTACCAATACTTTGGTTTTTGCATCATAGATATAGAGCGATGGGTAATTGCTTGGCTTAAATTTTTCAATAAATTGAGTTCCAGCATCAAACAAGAATTTGACATTTGGGGCACTTTTCAATGCCTTCGCATGCATATTAATAAATCCATCGACATAAGGCTTATCATTCATGGAGATAAAATAGAAGGATATATTCTTGAATTTGGACAAATTGCGTGCGATACCAGCCCCCATTTTCTGGCAATGGCCACAACCCGGGTCGTAAAAATCCAACACAATATAGCCCGATTTTGGAAGCCTGTCCGAATTAAACTTGCTGGCCTGATAGACCTCCTCAAAAGTAAACGATGGAAGTGTTTTGGGCGCCTGTGCAAAAACAGGTTTAAATAAGAAAAATACACTTACAAAAAATAGGGAACAAAGGAACCTCATGTTAAAGAAATTTAAACCAACAGTGACTATTCAATTAATTTTAATCAATAATACTTAAAAATGCGCTTCAGTCAACTATTATTTTAGTTTTTTTACAAAAAATCCGTAAGTTTGGGCTAATTTTTAAATCGATCAAATCTATTAATACTTATTAATCGTGAAAAAACGAATTGCTATTTTTGCTTCAGGTTCAGGGTCCAATGCTCAAAAAATAATGGAACATTTCAAGTATTCAGATGAAGCTGAGGTTGCCTTGATTTTATCCAATAACCCTGATGCTTACGTTATTCAACGAGCCGACAATTTTGAAATACCTGCACATATATTTGATCGTGACGAATTTTACAAAACCGACAACGTTGTCAATATTCTTAAAAACTTAAATATTGATCTGATTGTTTTGGCGGGTTTTCTTTGGCTCGTTCCAAATAACCTGCTGAAAGCATTTCCAAATCAAATTATAAATATACATCCTGCTCTCCTACCAAAATACGGTGGCAAAGGTATGTATGGTGACCATGTACATAAAGCCGTTTTGGCCAATAAGGAAGAGGAACATGGCATTACGATCCATTTCGCAAATGAACATTTCGACGAGGGGGAAATTATATACCAAGCACGATTCAAAGTGGATCCCAACGATACTTTAGACATTATTAAATTTAAAGGACAGCAACTCGAACATCAGTACTTCCCTAAAACAATTGAAAATCTGATCAAAAAAATGTAAAAACAATTCTATTATTTAGAATTGTTTTAAACAAATTGTAACTTTGTATTATGAACGAAGTTATTGAATCTGTGTTGGAGATCGATGAGTCAGAAAATAAAGCTGGGTTGTTTCAGTTTCGGAATACGGCTATGAACCCTTTTTCTGACTTTTCTTGTGCCTGCTTTAAAAAGTGTTGCAAAAAATATAAAGAAGGCAAACGCTGTAAAAAATGTCCGGGACGAAAAAAATAGCTATTTATTGACTACTCTTCCAGGTAGTCTAAATCTTTATCAAAGCTTTCTTCTAACTGGCTCAACGAATAAATTGCTATACCCGAAAGAACGACAACCATTGTAATTGCTGCTGTCACAATTCCAAATGCATTTACTAGAAGTCCATATAGCATTGTTGACGGAATGAGTGCACCCCGTACAAAATTGGGGGCCGTCGTTGCGACAGTTGCTCTAAGATTTGTACCAAATTGTTCCGCTGAGATAGTCACAAAGGTTGCCCAATACCCTACTCCTAAGCCTATTATAAAGGCAAGGCTTAAAAACTTCGTCGCTGTAATACCATCACTCAATAAATACCATAGTGAGCTTCCAATGATAATTAATTGACATATAAACACCACTTTTTTGCGGGATTTTAAAATCTGTGCGAATATTCCTGCCAGTACATCCCCGATAGAAATACCGATATAGGTAAACATCACCCCTTGACCAGCACTCAGTGTACCTGCAGCCCCCAAGGCCTTGCCGATCTCCGGAGCTTGAGTAACCAAAACACCGACAACAAACCAGATTGGAAGACCAATGCATAGACAGTTGACATACCGTTTTAAGCGGCTTTTATTTGTGAAAAGCATGCGAATATCCCCTTTCACAACACCCGATTTATCTTGCTCCTTAAATAATCCTGATTCAAAAGAGCCAATGCGCAACAATAGCAACAGTAAGCCCATTCCACCACCGACAAAGTAGGCCGTCCGCCAGTCAAATTCTTCCGAGACAAAATAGGCCAATATAGCGCCTAAAACACCGACACCGGCAACCAACATGGTCCCATAACCGCGTTTTGATTTATGCATACTTTCAGAAACCAGGGTAATTCCCGCCCCCAGTTCTCCAGCCAAACCAACGCCCGCTATAAAACGAATAATACCATACATAAGCACATCATGTACAAAACCATTTGCAATATTCGCTACAGAGTATAAAAGAATCGATCCAAAAAGCACTTTTAAACGTCCAAATTTATCCCCTATAATCCCCCAAAGAATTCCACCCAACAGCAAACCGCCCATTTGCATATTGAGCACAAATTCACCTTTTACCCGCATCTCTTCCGCAGGGACGCCAATATCAGTGAAGGACTGAATACGGACGATGGAGAAAATAATCAAATCGTAGATATCGACGAAATAGCCCAGTGACGCAATCATAACCAGTAACCACACTTTTTTATTGGGTTGTTTTTCTTTTATTGTTGACATTTTAGGTTTTTTGATCTGTAAAAATACCATAGTGAAGCTATAAAACCAAGATTTCGAAAAATAATCCGACACATTGTTTTATTTTTGCATCATGAGATATAGTCCACTTGCCTTAACATGGCTATTACGTATTTACCCGCCCTTTCTATTTCAAGGAATCTGGGTAAAAAAAATTAGTCCTGGCTTCCAAGGTGCCAAAGTAAAAATATATAAAACACCATTCAACATCAATACCAACAAAACACTCTTTGGTGGAACAATCTTTTCTGCAGCAGACCCCATCTTCCCTATCCTAATCGACCAATACCTTCAAAAAATTGGCTTTAAGAAAACCGTTGCTTGGTTAAAATCATCACAGATCACCTTTAAGAAACCCGGCAAAACCAGCGTGGAATATTCTGTGCAACTCTCAGAGGAAATCCTTGAAGAATGTGCCCATATTATCCGCACAAAAGGCAAAGTAGTAAAGGATTTTACCCTGGAAATTAAAGATAAGTCTGGTGACCTCTGTGCCACGGTACGTTGTGAAACCTATATTCGTGACTTGAATTTTACATTCCCTTCCAGAAATCGAAATATTGAGCCATAAGAAATTAATATATTTGTCCAATTACCAAAAAACATAAAACATGAATAAAATCGCGTTTGTAGCTATCGCATCCTTGGCAGTAGCAGCATGTGGAACCCAGGGAAATGGTGCAACAGGTGTAAAAGCCCTGCAAGATTCAACTATTAAGATACATGATGAAATTATGCCTCAAATCGCTCATTTCGACCGCGATGTTGTTAAGATAGATTCTATTTTGGCAAATTTAAAAAACCTAAAGACAACTAAGGCTGATTTAGACACCAATTTAACAAAAAAAGAGCTAAGCACATTGAAAGCTAATTTAGAAAGTGCTACAGACCATATGATGGACTGGATGAAAGGATATAACCCAGATTCAACAGATGTTAAATATTTTGAAACAGAGCTTCAAAAAGTAAGTGATATGAAAAAAATATTTGATAATGTTGCTAAAGAAAGCCAAGACAAATTAAAGAATTTTTAAATCCAAAAATTCAAATAACACAGTCCGCCCCTCTTTAGGTTAACATTAAGTTGTTCGTGTAAAGATGGAATCAAGCTTTAACAAACAAAACTATTAAATACATGAGATCCATAACTAAATTTTACTGCGCAACTGGTCTTTTACTCGGTTTATTTTCCTGTAAAAACAATAGCCAGACAAGCTTACCCATCTATGGCGAAAGAGAAGCTGTAGAAAAAACAGTTGATGGAAAACAAATCGTAGATACAGTCTATCATACTATTCCGCCTTTTAAACTGCTCAATCAGGATAGTACAATGATTTCAGACAAAGATTTTGAGGGCAAAGTATATATCGCCAACTTCTTCTTTACCCATTGTCCAAGTATCTGTCCGACGATGAATCGCAACCTATTAAAGATATACCAACAATACAAGGATAATGAAGAAGTTCGTTTCCTGTCCCATAGTATAGACTTTAAATACGATCAACCCTATGTACTGAAAGATTATGCCAATAAATTGGGTGTAATCAATAATCACTGGCAATTTGTTTCGGGGACTAAAGCAGAAATATATGGTCTAGCCAATCAATACCTGGTTTATACCGCTGAAGATAAAAATGCACCTGGAGGTTACGATCATCAAGGATACCTTGTCTTAATAGATAAGGATAAAAGAATTCGGGGTGCCTACGACGGCACAAACGATGAGCAGGTAAAAAAATTGATGAACGATTTACCTTTACTCTTGAGTGGGGCTAAAAAATAACATGCGCATTCTCTTAACAACAAGTATAACGATCGGGGTTATTTTATCGATCTTGATTGGTTGTCAGCAGGAAGTTGATATCAAAACGGCACAATATGCGGTTAATGGTCAAAAGGTATACCGAACACATTGTCAAAATTGTCATGGAGAGAAAGGCGAAGGATTGGGAAATCTCTATCCTCCCCTAACCGATACCACCTTTCTGCAAACCCATCGTCAAGATCTCGCTTGCATTATCAAGAACGGAACTTCAGGAGAGCTTGAAGTAGCAGGCAAAAAGTTTAATAATACCATGCCCGCTTCAAATCTTTCTGCAATTGATATCGCTTATGTATTAACATACATCAATACCAAGATCAATAAAGGAAAGAATCTATATCCTCTGGAAGAAGTGGAGAAAAATTTAAAAAATTGTAAATAGAAAAAAGCGTTGGTTTTATAAGCCAACGCTTTTTTTTCTATGCAACCGATCCACCTCCTCTAAGAAAGATCTTCGGGCCAATCTGCAAGCGACAATCAAGCTACAACCCTGGCACTCTTGGCACTACATCCCCCCCGCCCATCAAAAAAAATAAAAAGTTGAAAACAATTTCACCTTTTTTTCCTTATTGTATTATTGGTTCAAATCGTTTTATATTTATTGATTTATAACAATATTCTGACATTTTGGATCCAAATTAATCGTTAATTTTGCAACCGAATGAACGTTCGATTGATGAATTCCAATGAAAAAATTGCGGCAGTACTTGCCAGCACACTAAAACTTATACAAACAAACGGCTTCCATGGAACGCCGATGAGCAAAATCGCACAAGATTCTGATGTAGCAATAGGAACTATCTACCATTATTTTCCATCAAAAGATGACCTAATCTTTGCACTGTTCAAACATTGTAGAACATTACTGAATGATTACATTTTTGATGGTATAAAAGATGATTTCGATTATAAAGATTCCTTTATTCATATCTGGCGCAACTTTGTCAAGTTTTATTTAGAAAATGGGCATATCTTCAGTTTTTTTGAACAGTTTTTTTCGTCTCCTTATTACGAGAAAAACAAAGCTGAGATACAAGAACCTGTAGGTGGACAAAATAAAGTTGTTGATTTTTTACAAGAAGGCATTGACCGAAAAATATTGAAACAGGTAGACGTCCATCTTTTGGTGGCCAGTTATATCGGTGTAGCCTTATCGACTGTTCACAGTATCAAATTTAAAGATCTCAAATTCTCTGAACAGAATGTAGAAGATTTAATTGGGATTATTTGGGATGGAGCTATTAATAGAGAAAAAAATAATTAATTACATATATGAAGTTTAATAGAATCGTTTATTCCTTGGCGGCCCTATCGCTTTTGAGTAATACAGGATTTGCACAACAGCAATCTGAAAACTTGCCGGCAAATGCAACACTTCAGCAGCTGATTGATTACGCCTTACGTAATCAAATCGCTGTAAAACAAGCGCAATTGGACGAGACCATCGGTGAAAAGGATATTGACATCTCTCTTTCAGGTTGGTATCCACAATTGGGTCTAAAAGGAAGTTATAATTATAATGTCATTGTTCCATTAGCAAATATTGGCGGAAATAATATCAAAATGGGGCAGAACAATGCAAGTGCATTAACGCTTCAAGCAGATCAACAGATCCTAAATCCAGAGCTAATGCAGGCGAAGAAAGCGGCAGAATTGGTACGTCTTGGCAATAAACAAAATACGGAGAACAAAAAGATCACCGCTGTTGTAGAGGTCAGCAAAGCCTATTATGATATCCTAACTTCGGAAGAGCAGATCAAGATTGTACGAGAAAATATCGCTCGCCTCCAAAAACAATTGAAAGATGCAAAGTCTCAATACGATGTGGGCTTAGTCGATAAGACCGACTATAAGCGAGCACAAATTGCTTTGGCAAATTCGAATGCAGACGAGAAAAGAACGGTTGAGCTTCGCAAATATAAATACGAATACCTCAAACAATTGCTAGCTTTGGATAAAAGCAAAAATTTGACGCTATCCTTTGACAATAGCAATATGGAATCAGAAATTTTGTTAGACACAACTGCTGGAATAAATGTCTCTAATCGAATTGAATTCCAACAATTGGAAACATCCAAAAAAATCCAGCAGTTGAGCACGCAATACTATAAATGGACATATTTACCAAGTGTAAGTGCTTTTTATAATTACGCTTTCAACTATCGAAATGATAAATTTAGTAAACTTTACTCCGATAATTTCCCGGGTTCAGTTGCCGGCCTAAATGTTTCTTTTTCAATTTTCGACGGATTTAAACGTAAAAAACAAATCAATAAGTCCAGATTGCAGGAAGAAAGAATTGACTGGGACATCAAAAATTTAGAAAATAGCATTAACACAGAGTATTCGCTGGCAAGAGCAACCTATAATGCTAACTTAAATGATTGGAAAACAGCTAAAGAAAATGTGGAACTCTCCAAAGAAGTATACGAGACCATCAAACTTCAATATGACGAAGGTATCAAAACTTACCTCGATCTAATGACAGCAGAAACTGATCTCAAAACAACGCAACTTAATTATTTGAACTCCCTCTATGCACTATTATCAAGTAAATTAGATGTTCAGAAAGCAGTTGGGGCAATCCACACAAATTAATCAATAAACGGAAACTAATACAAATCATGAATAAAAGACAATTATTATTCGCTTTCTTCCTTGGGACGGCATTAGTATGGACCTCTTGTGGAAATAAGGATGCAAAAAAGCAAGGTGCAGCACAGGCTCAGGCTGAAAAAGTTGTTCCTGTCAGCTTTGGCGTAGCATCACATGAGATTGTTACAGGTACAATCAGCTATCCAGCAACAGTCAAACCGTTGAACGAAGCAGATCTATATGCGGAAGTAAGCGGCTATATCACCAAAATATATGTTTCTGACGGCGCAGTAGTTTCCGCAGGACAAGCGCTTTATGAAATTGATGGAACACGCTACAATGCGGCTGTCCAACAAGCTAAAGCAAGCTTACAGGTAGCAAAAACGGATTTGGACCGGCAAAAAAGAGATCTAGCGCGCTACCAAACATTAGCCGATAAAGATGCGATTGCGAAGCAGGTATTTGACAATGCAGTTTCGAATGTAGCCGCTTCGCAGGCACAGGTAGAGTCTGCTCGTGCAGCTTTGGTCACCGCGAATACAAACTTATCGCGTTCGACCATTCGGGCTCCTTTTAGTGGTACCGTAGGAATATCACAGGTACGTTTGGGCGCCTTGGTCAATCCAGGTACGACCCTATTGAATACCTTGTCTTCAACTAGCCCAATAGCTGTTGAATTTCAGGTAAATGAAAAGGATATTACCAAATTTACCAAACTGCAAAGTAGCCATTCATCATCCGATCTTTCTCTTGTATTGCCAAATGGAAGTACGTATGAAGGTAAAGGGACAATCACAACCATCGACCGCGCAGTTGACCCTGCAACCGGGACGATCAAAGTGCGCGCTACTTTCCCCAACAATGCCAACGAATTGCGGGCCGGTATGAATATTACGATGAATGTATCGACAACCTCAGCTACGGAAGAAGTTGTGGTTCCTTACAAAGCCGTTTTCGAACAGCTTGGCGTATTTAACCTCTATACCGTAAATGATAGCAGTAAAGCTGAAATTCGCCAAGTAAAATTAGGTATTAAAGCCGGTGACAAAATTGTGATCAAAGAAGGTGTTAAAGATGGTGAGAAAATCGTTGTCGATGGTGCCATGAATGTCCAAAATGGAGTTAAAGTAGTTGACGCTGCTGTCGCTGCCCAACAGGCTGCAAAAGGCGCTCCTCAAGGAAAATAATACCATTAATTTTTTAAAGAGAATCTAAAAGATATAGAATGATTTCAGAAGTATTTATTAAGAGGCCAGTTACCGCAATCGTTATTTCGATATTGATTTCAATTATCGGGATCATTGCAGTATCTACATTGCCAATTAGCCAGTATCCTTCTATTGCACCTCCAACAGTAACGGTTACAGCCAATTACACGGGAGCGGATGCACAGACGGTTGAACAAACCGTGACTACTCTTATTGAGAGTCAGATCAATGGTACACCTGGCATGATTTATATGTCGTCCAATAGTACGTCAAATGGTCAAGCAACAATTACCGTGACCTTTGAAGTGGGAACAGATATTGATATCGCGACCTTAGACGTCCAAAACCGCGTAGGAATTGCTGAACCAGCCCTTCCGGAAGCGGTAAGACGTTTGGGGATTACAACCCGTAAAGCCAATAACGATATCTTGATGTTGGTTGCTTTAACTTCACCAAAAGGAACTAGAAGTGAAAATTTCTTGGCCAATTACAACAACTTATACGTTAAAGATGCACTTTTGCGTGTGAAAGGCGTCGGTGATGTAACGGCTTTCGGGCAACCATTCTCGATGCGCGTGTGGCTTGACGCAAATAAATTAGCCAACCTGAGCATGACTCCTGCTGATGTATCCACAGCAATTGCCGAACAAAACTCCCGTATACCTGGTGGTAGCGTTGGTGGACGTCCACAAGAGTCTTCGACGGTATTTGAATATCCGATCATTACCGATAGTGATCTTTCAAATCCCGAGGACTTTGAAAACATCGTTGTAAAAACCAATAAAGATGGATCTATCGTACTCTTAAAGGATGTTGCGCGTGTTGAATTGGGTCAATTTAATTATGGTACATCATCTACCGTAAATGGTATGACTTCATCTGCGATGATGATCAATCAAACCCCAGGAGGAAATGCCGTAGAATCCGCAAAAGGTATTGTCGATGCTTTGGAAAAATTAAAGAAATCTTTTCCAACGGATGTAGATTATACGATCAGTTATGAGACGGTGTCGGTTGTGAATGCCTCTATTTCTTCGGTTATCCACACCTTGGTTGAAGCATTGATTCTGGTAACGGTCGTGGTATTTTTCTTCCTTCAAAGCTGGAGAGCAACATTAATTCCCGTACTGGCAATCCCCGTATCCATCATCGGTACTTTCATCTTTTTCCTAATGTTTGGCTTTTCGGTCAACAACCTGACCATGCTTGCCTTTGTATTGGCCATCGGTATTGTGGTGGATGATGCCATCGTTGTGGTGGAAGCCGTCCAGCACTATATCGACCATTATAAGCTGGATGCAAAAGAAGCGACACGTCGTGCCATGGGCGATATCACTGCTCCGGTTATTGCAATTGCATTAATTTTGGCTGCAGTATTCGTTCCGGTTGGTTTTATCCCTGGAATGGTTGGTAAATTATATCAACAGTTTGCAATCACCATTGCAGTATCCGTTATGCTGTCTGCATTTATCGCACTTTCGTTAACCCCGGCATTATGTTCAATTTTATTAAAGCCGACAGCAGTACATGAAGGCGCTAAAGGTTTGAATAAATTTTTCTACAAATTTAATATTTGGTTTGAAAAAGTGACCATCAGGTACTCAAATGGTGTAAAACAGGCTATCAAAAAAGCACCACTGGTATTGATCATTCTGTTGTGTATTTTTATCGGAACAGGCTGGATGTTTACAACCAAACCAACTGGATTTATTCCTTCAGAGGATGGTGGTGCATTTTTCGCCGGTATTACATTGCCAGAAGGTTCTTCTTCTGCGCGTACAAATGAAGTTCTTAAAGAGATTGAAGCCGATCTACACAAGACATTTCCAGAAATCAAGTATGTTACTGCAATTTCCGGTATCAATATTTTGAACCGCGCGTTTAAATCCAATGGTGCAACAGTGTTCGTTTCGCTTAAACCTTGGGAAACCCGTACACGCACGGCAAACGATATCGCTGGTATGATTATGGGTAAATACCAGGGCTATACCAAAGCAAGGGTGTTGGCGGTAACGCCACCAGCAATTCCGGGTCTAGGTACATCTGGAGGTTTCTCTATGCAGGTACAGGATTTACAGACGGTAAATATCAAAGATTTCGAAGCGACAGTCGGCAAATTCTTGATGGCTGCCAACCAACGTCCAGAAATTGGCATGGCTTATACCCTATTTAATACCAACTCTCCCAACTACAAATTGGAAGTGAACCGCGAACAGGCAAAACGCATGGGCGTGCCTATCTCCAGTATTTATTCGACGATATCATCCTATTTGGGTAGTAGCTATGTGAATGATTTTACAAAGTATGGTCGTAGTTACCGTGTCGTCACACAAGCTGATATCCCGTACCGTATGAATATTGAAGACATCAACAAATTGTATGTCAATAATGTGTCGGGAAACCCTGTACCGATGGTACGCTGGTTAAGTATGAATTGATGACTATGCCTTCGATCATCAATCACTACAATATCTTTAGAAGTGTAGAGATCAATGGTAGTTCGGCCCTGGTTACTCATCAGGAGATGCTTTGAAAGCCTTACAAGAAGTAGCTGCACAAACATTACCAGAAGGTTTTGACTATCAGTTCTCCGGTCTGTCGCTGCAAGAGATGCAATCGGGATCAAAAACTGTCCAAATTTTTGCGTTGTGTATCCTGTTTGTGTTCTTGCTTTTAGCCGCACTATACGAAAGTTGGTCTGTACCATTCTCTATTTTATTATCTGTTCCTTTAGGTGTATTTTGGGCCATATTAACCCTAACATTAATCCCTACATTGGATAATAACATCTATGCGCAGATTGGTCTGGTCACCATCATTGGACTTGCTGCCAAGAATGCGATTCTAATCGTAGAGTTTGCTAAGGAACGGGTTGATATCGGGATGAACCTTTATGAAGCGACATTAGATGCTGTAAAATTGCGTCTACGCCCAATTATCATGACGTCCTTTGCCTTCATCTTGGGGATTATTCCATTGATGCTATCTCATGGAGCTGGAGCAATTTCTCGCCAAACAATCGGTTGGACGGTATTTGGTGGTATGACTGCAGCCACACTCCTAGCGATCTTTATCGTTCCGGTACTATTCGTTGTGATTACACGTATGGCATACGGTAAGAAAAAATTGGCTGAATTAGAAGCGAATTTCGATGAAGAGAAAGCGAAAAATTTAAGTTCACACTAATTATACGCTGCCTCCGTGAAGAATCCCCACGGAGCTAACAGCAAGAAGAAGCTGTCTCAAATTTATTGAGGCAGCTTTTTTATTAAATATGGCTATGCGATAGATTTGTGAGTTGTTGTTGATTATTTCACAGAACTGTTCATTTGGGAAGAAAAAGAACAAAAAGTAGCTATTTAAGCTGCTTTTTTCCTTAGATTTTGCGCTATAGCCAATAAACCCCATTCTATGGACACTTTTTCCTTACCGCGGAGCATAAATCTTCGGAACCCGTGGTTCTGTTTTATGTTTCCAAAGACTGGTTCGACATCGTGACATCGCTGTTTTCTTTTGGCTATACCGACATCGCTGTTAAGCAATCCGTATGCTCTATCTTTATAAGCCTCAAGCTGTTCATTTATCTGGATGATTCTATTGCCCTGTGATTTGTGGCAAGCACCGTTCAATGGGCAGTTTGTGCAGTTTTTTTGCCTGATATCTTTTTATTTTTTGCTCGAAACCTGTGGAGGTCTTTTGTGTAAATAGACCTATGCAGTTCATTTCCTGTCCCATTGGACAGATATAGCAATCTTTTGCAGGGTTATAATGTAGTTTATCAACGGAGAATGGCTTCTTGCCCGAATAACTCTTTTTCTGCTCCTTGTCAAACATACCATATTTCACATAGGCCCCAATGTTTTTCCCTTCTAGTAACGCATAGTTCTCCTGGCTGCCATAGCCAGCATCTGCGGTAATGGTTTTCAGTATTTCCCCAAAGCTCGCCTCATGTTGTGCCAGATGACCGGGTAGCGTTGTGGTATCTGTGGGGTTGGGATGTATGGTGTAATTGACGATGTATTGATTGGAAGTAGATATCTGAATGTTATAACCTGGTTTGAGCTGGCCATTTTTCATATGATCCTCTTTCATGCGCATAAAAGTAGCATCGGGATCTGTCTTGCTATAACTATTTCTATCTCCAAGCGTTACTTCCTGCTCTTCATATTGAACAATCTTGGCCGGGTAGTTTTTAGTCGCATAGCGCAACTTTGCCCTCATCTTCTTGCTTACCGAAGGTTTATCGGACAAGACCCGGTTCAGGTTATCGACCGTAGCCTGAACTTTTTCGCGGTCAATTGTTGTCAGATCGGGAGGTTCCGGAAGGTTGTCCTCTGCTTTGGCGATACTTTGGGCGTATTCCCAAATATCTTTTAAGGCAGCTTTCATCTTCTCCTTATTGGTCTGGATAGCTTTTTTCCAGACAAAGGTGTATTTGTTAGCATTGGCTTCAATCTTGGTGCCATCGGTGTAAACATCTTCTATACTCAGCAGACCTTCTTCGGATAGGAGTTTGACAACTTCTTCAAATACACTACGAAGTGCTTCTTTCAAACGAACGCCTCGAAATCTGTTGATGGTATTGTGGTCGGGATAGCTCATGCCGCTCAGCCACATGAAATTGATGTTCTCCCGGCACGCCGTTTCCAATTTGCGACTGCTGTAGACATTGCTTACGTAGCCAAACACCAAAACTTTCAACAACATCTGCGGATGATAACTGGAGCAGCCTTTTATCTTATAAGCGTCCAATAGGGACTGGATGTTGATCCGGTTGATTACATCGTTAACGATACGTACCGGATGACCTTTGGACACCAGTTCGTCCAAAGTTGGAGGAATGGCCATGATCTGGTCCTGATAGTAAGGCTTAAAAGTAGCTCTTTGAGATGGCATATATCCTTTTTGCTTACACTATAAATATATGAAAAGCAAACAGTTAAAACAAATAATAAACCTTAGATAATGCAAAAAAGAGACTGCCTTTTTGAGACAGCCTCTTCTTTTTTGCTCGTCCAATTATATTTTTTTATTTTTACTGCTCACTATTAAAAGTATATGTCACCTGAATCACAACGAAAATTTGAATTACTAAACCTTCTTGCCGAATCCTACGACGCACTATTATTTGATGTCGATGGTACCCTGGCAGATAATATGGACGCACATAAACAAGCCTATAAAGCTGCAGCCAAACAATACGGAGTCGAGTTGGACGTCAATTTGATTGATGAAACTGCCGGATGGCCCACTGTGGCTGTTGCAGAGGAAATCAGCAAACGCTATGAGGTAGATTTCGATTATCAAGAATTTTCCACACTAAAGTCTACTATTTTTCGAGACGAGTATGTTTTCAAGACGAAACCTGTAGATTACGTTGTTGAACATCTAAAATATCAGAAAGGTAAAAAACACATCGCTGCCGTTTCAGGAGGAACCAGAACAACCTTATCCATGACATTAACCACCATTGGTGTATGGGATGATTTGGAAACACTGGTTTGTGCTGGAGATACAGCTGAGGGAAAACCTTCACCACAACCCTTTCTTTTGGCAGCTGCTCAATTGAATATTGCTCCGGAAAGATGCCTGGTCTACGAAGACGGGACCCCAGGAGTTGAAGGTGCGAAAGCCGCAGGAATGGGTTGGGTTCGCGTTGATGAAATTTAATAAACCCCAATTTGCAGACTATAAAAAAAGCCGCAGTAAACTTCAAGCTTACTGCGGCTTTTTTTATAACATTATGCTATTTAAAAACTAGTAATTATTTTCACTCCCCCGTTGCTATAGTTCAAATCGGATGATTTCAAATTTCCGATTGGAGCTTTATAATAAGGCTCTACAGAAATGGATAATTTTCCAACTTTCTGTTTCCGACCAACTGAAAAATTAATAAAGCCGTTCACACCTTTATCATCAACATTTTTGTCTTGAGATTTTTGTCTGTACTCCGTATTATTTGTTTCATAGATCGTTGCCCGTTCCTGATCCAATACACCAACATAGGATACACCGACTGAGGTATAGAAATTCTTGTTTATCGCGTATCTAACATCCAATGGGATATCAACTGTTAGGATTTTACCTGAAACCCGTTCATTACTCTTTGCATCTTTTGCATCTGCTGCCCGCATCGCAAAGGAATTATTCAAATTCGATTGAGAAATATAATTTGGCGCATCTGCATTAAGAGAATTTGATCCCATTGCAGGAGTGATGGGTGAATTACCCGAAACAGCTCCATAATGTTGAATGGAAGCTCCTGAACGAAGACTTACTTTGCTCGAAATATTATAGGCTAGCGCGACCCCACCACCGAGCGTTATGCTTTCCGATGTAGAGGCTGGGGATACAAAAGCGCCCATTTCCCATTTTTTATCTTGAGGAATGTTCGTGTGAACAACACTAGTTCTTGTTCTCCCTTGTTGCGCATCATACAATTGCGCGAGTTTTACAGCGTCACGTTGCGTTTGATTAACAGGCGGGATTAGCCCTGAATTGGTCGATGCAATAACGGTTTTATTCGTCAACGTGTTATTTGTTGACGCGCTTGCCCGTTCCGCTTCACTTTCCGTTAAACCAACCTGCGCTGAAAATGAATTATTTTTCAATTGCATGGACTGTAGCCTTCTTAAATCGGCTGATACAGCCACATCGTGGCCCCGCATTAATTGCTCAGTACTCAATACCAAGTGGTGATTGTCCAAATTTTCAGTTGAATGGTCCCCTGGCACAGAATAGGCATAGGGCTTCTTCGCTGATAATACCTCTGCACTTACAATCCTATCGCCCGTAACACCCGATAACGAACGCTGTATCGATTCTTTTAAATCCTTATGATCACCTAACACATCTTCTCGTTCTGGCAGATGTGTTAAAACGACTGCAGGTGAATCAGTCTCCACATTCGTCTTTAGCCCCCAATATCCTACACCAAAACACAATAACACAGCCGCAGCAGCACTCCAATACTTCCAATTAGAGGAGCGATGTGCTGAAACGCCATAATTTGAGGCAAATTTCTCCCAGGAACCTTCTTTATAAGGTAGTTCATGGTCTTTTAATTGTCCAATGATCTCTTCTATCAATTCCTTTTTCTTATTGTCTTTCATCGTAACAACACTATTTATCTTATTTCTTGAACTACGCCTGTATAATCCAAGTATAATTTTCTAAGTTTTTGTTTCGCTCGCGTCAGATAAGTCCTTGACGTACTATCTGGTATGTTAAGCATCTGGGCTATTTCATCATGCGAATAACCCTCAATTTCATAGAGATTAAAAATAGTTTTTTGAATTTCGGGGAGCTGATCGAGCAGACGCATAATCTCATTGACCTCTAGTCGACTGTCCAATTGTACTGCAGGAGTATGCATATCCCCTTCTCCCAAATCTTCAACCGAATAAAACTGCTTTTTACTTCGTAAAAAATCAATCGAAATATTGGCAGCAATTCGCCCTATCCAAGCTCTAAATGATTTTTCGAGATTTTCATCATCAATATCCCTATTAAATGATTCTAATTTCCGAAATACCCGAACAAAACTTTCATTTACAAGCTCTTCCGCGTCCACATCCTGCTTAACATAACGAATAATAATAGCCATGAGATAACCATAATACTTCTTATAAACGAAGGCCTTGCCGTCCTCACGATCGCGTAAGCAACGTTCTAAGGCATCCTGTAAAGATGATAGCTTCTTGTTATAAAAATATGACCGAATTATACCCACTTAAACCATTTAATTATTAAGTTTCAAACTTAGACAAATTGCCTTTCATATGCAATCAATAACATATGCCATGTAAACAATCTATCGAATTCTCCCCTTCAAGATGAACGTTTTTTTCGAGGAGATAACGAAATTAAAATTATAAAACTCAACATCAAATAGCCGAATGTCCCCTTGTAATAATATCACTATTTAACTATTTTTATCCATATAACGAAATGCCATTTCCTTTCGCTACAGCGTTTTCAAAAAAAATCCATAAAAAGAATTGAAAAAAATGGCTATTTTTGCGTGATTTTCACATTTTAAATATTATTCATACCGAATGAGTACTGTATTATCCGAACAGGAACAACTTAGAAGACAAGCGATGCAATCGTTGTTGGATATGGGAATTGATCCATTTCCAGCCAACGAATTTGTCGTCAATGCACATGCTGCTGATATTTTAGAAAATTACGATAGAGATAAATTGAATTATAAGAACATCACCATTGCGGGACGTATCATGAGTCGTCGTGTGATGGGTAGTGCTTCATTTTTTGAAATTCAAGACTCCACCGGACGTATTCAAGCTTATATAAAGCGTGACGATGTCTGTCCTGATGAGAATAAAGACCTTTACAATGTAGTTTTCAAAAAGCTATTGGATATTGGCGATATCGTTGGTATCAAAGGCTATGTCTTCACGACACAAACCGAGGCCATTGCAGTACACGTAGAAGAATTTACTGTTTTATCCAAATCGCTGCGCCCCCTACCTGTTGTAAAATCGGCAGAAGGTAAAAACTTTTGATGCCTTTACAGATCCAGAACAACGCTATAGAATGCGTTATGTAGATTTGATCGTAAATCCAAGTAACAAAGACATATTTATCAAACGTACGAAGCTTTTCAATGCGATGCGTCAGTTCTTTAACGATGCGGGTTATATGGAAGTAGAAACACCGGTCCTGCAATCCATCCCAGGCGGTGCCGCGGCACGTCCGTTCATCACGCATCATAATGCTTTAGATATTCCATTATATCTTCGTATCGCCAACGAGCTTTATCTAAAAAGACTAATCGTTGGTGGATTTGATGGTGTATACGAGTTTTCTAAAAACTTCCGTAATGAAGGAATGGACCGCACCCACAATCCGGAATTCACCGCAATGGAAATTTATGTAGCCTATAAAGACTACAACTGGATGATGAATTTTTACAGAACGTTTGTTAGAACATTGTGCGTTGGCTGTAAATGGTACGACTGAAGCAACCTTCGGTGAACATAAAAATTGACTTTAGAGCACCATATAAACGGATATCGATGACAGATTCCATTAAGGAATTCACTGGATTTGATATTACTGGAAAATCTGAAGAAGAAATCCGTATCGCTGCCAAAGGAATGGGCATCGATGTAAACGAAACCATGGGTAAAGGCAAACTGATTGATGAAATTTTCGGTGCAAAATGTGAAGGAAACTACATCCAGCCGACATTCATTACGGATTATCCAAAAGAAATGTCTCCTTTAACGAAGAAACACAGAGATAATCCTGATTTAACCGAGCGTTTTGAGCTGATGGTTTGTGGAAAAGAGATTGCCAATGCTTATTCAGAACTTAATGATCCAATTGATCAACGTGAACGATTTGAAGATCAATTACGTCTTTCTGAAAAAGGTGATGATGAAGCCATGTTTATAGATCAGGATTTCCTTCGTTCATTGGAATATGGAATGCCACCGACCTCTGGACTTGGAATCGGTATGGACCGTTTAATCATGTTCTTGACCGATAATGCGTCAATCCAAGAAGTTCTTTTCTTCCCACAAATGAGACCTGAAAAAGTCGCCAAAGTGGCAGAAATAAAAGATTATGAAGAACAAGGTATTCCTGCAGCCTGGGTTCCCGCGTTACAAAAAATGGGCTTTACAACCATTGAAGCTTTAAAAGAAGCCAATCCGAACAAGGTTTTTAATGACCTTGGTGGTATGCGTAAAAAACTTAAACTGGATATCAATATGCCAACGAAAGACGAAGTATTTGCTTGGTTCAATTAAATCGGTATCTATGCTAGCTAAAAAAGCTGTCTCAAATTTTATTGAGGCAGCTTTTTTTGTTTAGGGCAAATTTGTAAAAGTATTTACAAATAGATTCGCTATGCATTGAAGCACAGGATCGCTGACAATTGTCACCAATATATGACTCCTGCCAATTGTAGACATTTATTATATTTACATATCGTTAACTAAATCAATTTTTAGCTTATGAAGAATATTCTCGCGCTTGACGGCGGTGGTATCCGGGGTATCATTCCTGCAATGGTTCTTGTGGCTCTCGAAGAGAAGTTGCAAAAGCAGACGATGGATCCTAATGCACGGATTGCCTCCTACTTTGACTTTATTGCAGGTACAAGCAGCGGCGGAATTCTAACGAGCATTCTCTTGTATCCAGAAGAAGGCAATCCCGCGCATCCTAAATTTTCAGCTCGAGATGCGTTAAACTTATTCGTCAACCATGGAACTGAAATTTTCACGGCCTCCAAATGGCGTCGATTTCTGAGTGGATTTGGCCTGGTCAGTGAGCTGTATTCGTCGAATCCATTATCGAATGTCCTGGATGAATATTTTCAAAATGCACAATTGAGCCATCTTATCAAACCATGTATCATCACTGCATATAACATTGAATTACGGAAAAATCATTTTTTCAGGCAGCAAAAAGCAATTACGCATGGCGAAGCACGGGATTTCTACCTCAAAGACGTCTGCAAGGCGACATCCGCTGCGCCCACATTTTTTCCTGTTGCAGAGATCTATTCCCTTTCAAAAACAAGATATCCGTTGATTGATGGCGGTGTGTTTGCTCAAAACCCCTCCATATGTGGTTTACTTGAAGTTTTAAAGGCTTTTAACAGCACGCAGATAAACGACATGTTTATGGTATCCTTAGGTACGGGAATATCAAAGACAGCTTATAACTACGAACATTTTAAGAAGAAACTTGCTATACAAATCGGCCCCGCTTTAGTTGACATTATGACGAGTGCATCTTCCGAGAGTACCGAATTTTTTATTCGGCAACTATTCCAAAATAATGGCAAGCAACAAAATTATCTGCGCATAGAGCCTTCCAACTTGTCTAGTATCAATGCGTCGCTAGATGCAGCCTCGCCCAATAATATACAGAAGTTGATTTCCCTATCCGATAAAATGATCAGTGAGCACGAGGATACATTGGATTATATCGTTGCACACCTCATTAAGGAAAAGAGTCAAAATAAGAAGAAAAATCCATGGAGCCAGTTGATGGATAAGTTCTAAAAGATTACTTTTACGCATATTTTAAATCTATATGGCATTAAACTACGTTTGGGTTGCATTTTTTTTAATCACATTTGCCGTAGCCCTTGTAAAACTAATCTTTTTCGGAGATACGGAAATCTTTCAGCAAATTGTAAATTCAATCTTTGACAGTGCAAAAACGGGGGCGGAAATCTCTTTAGGGCTGATCGGCATGATGAGTTTTGCCCTTGGAATTATGAAAATTGGCGAGAAAGGCGGTATGATCAATATTTTTGCAAAAATCGTGGGCCCTTTTTTCCATAAACTATTTCCGGAAATACCCAGAAATCATCCGGCACTTGGCTCAATTCTGATGAATTTCTCGGCTAATGCGTTGGGACTAGATAATGCGGCAACGCCATTGGGCCTTAAAGCGATGAAGGAACTCCAGGAGCTCAACCCCAATAAGGAAACCGCTACCAATGCACAGATCATGTTTATTGTCCTCAATGCATCTAGCTTAACCCTATTGCCTATTTCAATTATGGCTTATCGGAAGGAAGCTGGTGCTCCAGACCCTTCAGATGTATTTCTGCCAATTTTGATCGCAACCTTCTTTTCCACATTGGTGGCTTTGATTCTCGTTTCCATCTATCAAAAAATCAATTTATTTAACCGTGTAATTCTAGGATACCTGGGTGCAATGGGATTATTTATCGGTGGACTACTTTATTACTTTTCGGGACTGCAACAAACAGAAATTGAAATATTCAGCAAAGTGTTTGGTAATGTTATTTTATTCAGCTTATTTACCTCTTTCATAGGTTTGGCTCTTTTCCGTAAAGTAAATGTGTACGATTCATTTATTGAAGGTGCCAAAGAGGGCTTCGAAGTTTCTGTAAAAATAATCCCCTATCTTGTCGCCATGCTTGTTGGTATTGCGGTATTTAGAGCATCAGGAACGATGGACTATATGGTCGCTGGAATTTCCGAAGCCATCGCATTATGTGGTCTAGACACATCCTTTGTAGACGCTTTACCAGTAGCCTTTATGAAACCGCTCAGCGGCTCCGGTGCACGTGGACTTATGGTCGATTTGATGAATGCCAAAGGTCCAATGGATTTCGCTGCCAGGGTTGCTTGTGTTATACAAGGATCGACAGAAACTACTTTTTATGTCCTCGCCGTATATTTTGGTGCAGTGGGCATAAAACGTACTAGGCATGCTTTACCATGTGCATTATTAGCGGAATTAGCCGGTGTAATCGCAGCAATAATTATCTCATACATATTTTTTAAATAACATACTTATACTACAGAAAGGTCTGCTGTTATAACAATGTCAACTATTTACAAATTATTATATTGTGATGAAAAAAACAATCGCACTAATAGCCCACGACGGCAAAAAACCTGAAATGGTCGCATTTGTCAAAGATCACCAGGAATTATTGGAGCGCGCCAATATCATTGCCACAGGTACTACGGGCTCTTATGTCAGGCAGACAGGACTGCCTGTAGAATTGAAATTGAGTGGCCCCATGGGTGGTGATGCACAGATCGCAGCTTTAGCCGCCGAAAGAAAAGTGGACGGCATTATTTTCTTTCGCGATCCACTAGGAAAACATGCCCATGAACCAGATATTCAAATGCTTATGCGTGTATGTGATCTTTACAATGTCCCTTTGGCAACAAACCCCGCAACTGGAAGCCTTATCATTGAAGGTCTATTAGAAGACGTTGAATCCTAATTTCTATCGCTTATGGACAATGAAGTAATCGTTTCAATAGGGAAAATCCCCTATACAACGACAGTACAATACGGAAAGCATCAAATAACGGTCGATGAACCTGAAGATATAGGCGGTGAAGATCAGGGCATAAACCCTACTCCATTACTGTTATCATCCTTAGGGAGTTGCAAAGCCATTACCGTCAAAATGTATGCGGACCGCAAAAATTGGCTCCTGGAAGAAGTACAGGTGCGTTTATCTTATGAGGTGCAAACAAGTGAGCAGCAGCAAACGACCTATATACAATGCTTTATCAGCTTTAAAGGAGATCTAGATGAGGTGCAAAAGCAGCGGTTGTTCAAAATTGCTGAAAAGTGCCCCGTTCATAAGATATTATCAAATCCTATTGTAATAACTTCAAATCATTTATAATGTTTCTTGGGATAACGGATAACACTAATTATATTTGTCCGCGCAAAAAAGACCTTTAATAGCTCCTAGAATCGAATAGAAAAGGTTACTTGTCCTGCATTATAGATAATTGGGAATAAAAATAAAGCAAACAATGCAATTGGATCCACAAATAGCAATAGACTCGCCTTTTAGATCGATCAAACGTGAAGACTGGAAAAATTTAAACGGAAAAGTATTGCACAATTTCAGTGTCGAAGATCTGGAAAATCTCCATGCACTGAATGAACCCTTGACAAATCAGGAAATAGAAGAAGTCTACTTTCCCTTGAGTCATCTACTTGAGATTCATATTGATCGTTTCCAAAGTCTTCACCAGCGAACAAACCGCTTCTTTGGCAAGGAAGTGAGCAAACTGCCTTATATCATCGGTATAGCTGGGTCGGTTGCTGTGGGAAAAAGTACGACAGCCCGTGTGCTACAACGTGTGCTTAGTTTACTCCCGTCCAAACCGAAGGTCGATTTGGTGACCACAGACGGTTTTCTTTACCCGAATCAATATCTTATCGAACGCGGTATTCTAAACCGAAAAGGCTTTCCTGAAAGCTATGATGCTAAAAGATTGATTCATTTCCTTTCAGCAGTGAAATCAGGAGCTCCAAAAATTACGGTTCCAGTATACAGCCACCTGGTCTATGACGTGTTGCCAGACGAACAGCAACAAGTGATTGAACAACCCGACATCCTTATTGTAGAAGGGATAAATGTATTACAAGTCAATTCCCAGCGACCACGAAAGGGACATAGCGTATTCGTTTCCGACTTTTTTGATTATTCAATCTATGTACATGCCAGCGAGAAAAATCTTATTGAATGGTATACCAATCGATTTGAGTCACTGCGTGCCACTGCATTTCAAAATCCGGCTTCATTTTTCCATAAATATGCTAATATGACAGCTGATGAAAGCCACACCATGGCTGTAAATATCTGGAACGAAATTAATAAGCCCAATCTAATTAAAAACATTTTGCCAACGAGATATCGCGCCGATCTTATTTTGGAAAAAGGAAGCCACCACTTTGTTAAAAATGTCAAAGTAAGAAAGATTTGACCCTACAGTCTCGTAAACTGCAGGATTTCATTTAATATGCTGCTTTGTACCTGTTGATGTACTTTATTGCTGGACGAGATTGCACTAACCTCAACTTTATACTTGATATAATCTTTAGTCATATCGGCGACCTTAATTGTAAAACCTTGGGAATGATCTAAATTTGGATTTTTTTGAAATAGTGGACTTAAATACTCTTCCAATTCCGCCACTGCAAACGAGCGATCAATCGGCAATTCGAATTTTACAACAATTTTATTTGACTTTTGGGAGGTCTTATTGACCAACGTTGCAGTAAACACCAAATTATTGGGAATCATCACAGCGTCGTCATCTTCATCGCGCACAACCAGATTAGCCAACGTGATATCCACGATTTTCCCCTGATATTCGCCGATTTTTATGCGATCGCCTACAGAAAACTGATCCGAAAACATAATAATCAAACCAGATATCATATTCGTGATGTATTCTCTAAAAATCACAGCAATAGCCATTGCGACAATTGTCATGCTGGTGATAAAATCTTTTGGGTTAATCCCAACCGCTATCATTAGGCTGACAATAATGAAAAAGACATTGCCTACCGTGGCGACACGCGTAATTCCAAGCACAAAATTACCCCGTACAACCTGCTGCTCATTTCGGCTATTGTATAGTTTTACAAGGATAAAATGACCAATGGAGATCAGGACACTAGCTGTTAGAAAAGTATTTAAGCCGTATGCCATATTCCGGATGATCTCCCGCTGCTTATAAAAGGTTTCAAATTGAACAAAGGATGCCGTTAGCGCAATCAACAATATAATTCGGACGATAAAAGAAATTGAAATCGGTTTTGTCATTTTTTACACAAGCTTAAGTTGTCTATCTAGTCAAATTTAATGTTCTCCCATTCACTATTCAAGATATTTCATGTAAAATGGCTTCAAACGGGCTTGCTAAACTAAACAATTTTACTTTACGTAAAAAGCATTATCAGGAAATAGCTATCTTTGGCTAAAGACATTACATGCTATTAAATGAAGGAATCGAACGTGCAAACTGAACTTAACGTAAGCGGAATGCACTGTGCAAATTGTGCTATTTCAATTCACAAATACCTAGAAAACAACGGTGCTAAGGATATCTATGTCGATTTTGCATCAGATGAAGTGAAATTTTCGGAGATACCGCTGGAACAAATACCTGTGCTGGTCAAAGGCATTGAGTCTTTGGGTTACAAAGTTATGGAGGGTAAGGATAAGAAACCTAGCTTTTGGAAATCTATCGAGCTTAAGTTCCTCTGCTGCCTCATCTTTACGATACCCTTGTGGAGTCACATGTTTACGAATTTACCTATTCTACATGATCCCTTTATCCAACTCGCGCTTTGTGCGCCAGTTTACATCATTGGTTTTTCCTATTTTGGCATCAGTGCATTTCGTTCCATCTGGAACAAAATGCCCAATATGGATGTACTCATCTTTATTGGATCTACAGCTGCTTTTGCCTATAGTCTCATTGGAACATATTATAATCTAGGACATGATTACCAGTTCTACGAAACATGTGCAACAATCATAACACTGGTATTTTTGGGAAATGTCCTCGAAAAAAGAGCCGTTACCAAAACCACATCAGCCATCAAAGAGCTGGTTAAATATCAAGATATACCCGCTATCAAAATTGAAAATGACCAAGAAGTCGAGCTATTAGCCCGAGAAATTAAATCCGGTGATATTTTAAAAGTAAATTCTGGAAATCTCATCCCCGTTGATGGCGATATTTTGGAAGGACAGGCTTGGGTGGACGAATCTATGCTAACCGGAGAAAGTCTACCTATCGAAAAACTTAAATATGATGCCGTCATCGGCGGTACCTTACTAACCGAAGGAAATATCAGAATCGTGGCGACCAAAGTTGGGTCTAAAAGTGTACTGTATCAGATTATCCAATTAATTAAAGATGCGCAGAGTAAAAAGCCACCTATTCAAAAATTTGGTGATAAAGTAGCCGCTTATTTCGTTCCAATCGTTGTGACGATATCATTTTTCACTTTTTTTGTTACTTATTTTATCGCACAATTTCCGCTGCAGCAATCCCTCATGAATGCCATAGCTACCCTTGTTGTATCCTGTCCATGCGCCATGGGGCTAGCCACACCTACTGCTGTCATGGTTGGCCTGGGAAGAGCTGCAAAAAGTGGAATACTGATCAAAGGCGGAAGCACCATCGAGGAGATGTCCGATCTCAAACAGATGGTATTTGACAAAACGGGGACCCTAACGACAGGCGATTTTAATATCAAAGCGATTCAGACCTTTGGTATCGAACAATCGCAAGTCGAATCGATCATCGCACAATTGGAGAGTTATTCGAGCCATCCGATCGCCAAGTCGATCCGAAAACAACTCCAGGAGATAAAATCTTACCGCATTATCTTCAAGGAAGTCAATGAAATAAAAGGGAAAGGAATCTTTGCGACCGACACAAATGGAAATAACTACTCCATTTGCAATGCAAAACTTGGCGAAAAAGATTACTCTAATCGTTATGACCTTACCTTAACCATCAATGCCGTTGTAATTGCAGGCATTGTCCTCGAAGATCAAATTAAGCCGTATGCAAAGGAACTCATCCAATACCTCAAAGATAAAGGCATACGGCCTATTCTTTTGAGTGGAGATCGACAAAGCAAATGTGAACGCACAGCACAGAAACTTGGTATTGCGGATGTGTATTGGGATAAATCGCCAGAAGAAAAATTAGCAATCTTGTTCAAACTCAAAAAGAATGGCCCTACCGCAATGGTTGGTGACGGTATCAATGACGCTCCCGCATTAGCTGCTGCCGATGTTGGCATCTCGCTTGGCGATTCGACACATATTGCCATCCAATCGGCAAAGGTAGTTTTATTAAACAATGAGCTCAAATCTATTGAAAAGCTGCTGGAAATTGGTCACCATACCCTATTGACGATAAAGCAAAATCTCTTTTGGGCGTTCGCGTACAATATTGTGGCCATACCGCTTGCCGCGGTTGGCTTTTTCGGACCTATGCTTGCCGCCCTTAGCATGGCCTTTTCAGACTTAATTGTCATCGGCAATTCAATTCGGCTCCGCTTTAAAAAAATCAAATAAAAAGGATACCCCATAAGTACCAAGACAATCCATAAAAGATTGTCTTTTTTGTGTATATTAGGGCTTAAATCATTCGCTTTTGAGGTTAAATTTTTGTAACTTCGCATGCGTGGCAAGCCAGTTTAGAGGGCTTGCATACTAGTTTTATTGAAACCAAATTCATATGGCTGAAGAAACAGAAAACGACAACAATCTTGTTCCGGCAAACGACCGGATTATCCCAATTAACATCGAGGATCAGATGAAGTCTGCCTACATTGACTACTCCATGTCTGTCATTGTATCAAGAGCACTTCCTGATGCGCGTGATGGCATGAAGCCAGTACACAGACGTGTTCTTTATGGCATGCTGGACTTAGGGGTTACCAGTGGCAAGCCTTACAAAAAGTCTGCCCGTATCGTTGGTGACGTATTAGGTAAATATCACCCACATGGTGATTCATCCGTTTATGACACCATGGTTCGTATGGCTCAAGATTGGAGTTTACGTTATCCTTTGGTAGATGGTCAAGGTAACTACGGTTCCATCGATGGCGATCCACCTGCGGCGATGCGTTATACGGAGGCAAGATTAAAGAAAATTGCCGAGGAAATGCTATCTGATATCAACAAAGATACGGTTGATTTCCAAAATAACTTTGACGATTCCCTACAAGAACCAACAGTCCTTCCCACCCGTATTCCAAATCTCCTGGTCAACGGAGCTTCGGGGATTGCAGTGGGTATGGCTACAAATATGGCCCCACATAACCTATCCGAGGTTATCGATGGTACAATCGCTTTTATTGATAATCGTGATATCGAGGTTTCGGAATTGATGCAGCACATCAAAGGTCCAGACTTCCCTACAGGTGCATTAATCTACGGCTATGCTGGGGTTCAAGATGCTTGTAATACAGGTCGTGGCCGTATTGTTATGCGTGCAAAAGCTGAAATAGAAGCAACCAAATCGGGTAGAGAGCAGATTATCGTCACCGAAATTCCTTATCAAGTGAACAAGGCGAATATGATCGAGCGTACAGCCGAATTAGTTAACGAAAAGAAATTAGAAGGAATTTCTGCTATTCGTGATGAATCTGACCGTACCGGGATGCGTATTGTGTACGACATCAAGCGCGATGCAAATGCAAATGTTGTTTTAAACAATTTGTTTAAATACACAGCGCTACAAACTTCATTTTCAGTAAACAACATTGCTTTAGTTAAAGGAAGGCCAATGCTATTGAATCTGAAAGACATGATTCATGAGTTTGTAGAGCATAGACATGAGGTAATCGTTAGACGTACACGCTATGAGCTGGCGGAAGCTGAAAAACGTGCTCATATTCTAGAGGGGTATTTAATTGCCTTGGATCATTTGGATGAAGTCATCAAATTGATCCGTAATTCGGATACTCCGGAAGATGCACGCCTTGGATTAATGGAGAAATTTGGCCTATCCGATCTTCAGGCTCGCGCGATCCTTGATATGACCTTACGTCGTCTAACAGGACTGGAACGTGATAAGATTAAAGAGGAATATGCTGAATTGATGAAAACAATTGACTATTTAAAATCGATATTGGAAGACGAGGGACTTCGTATGAAAATTATCAAAGATGAGTTAATTGAGATCAAAGAAAAATATGGTGACGAACGTAGATCCCAGATTGTACACTCTGCTGAAGATATGCGTATGGAAGATTTTATTGATGATGAAGAAATCGTTATCACAATCTCCCACAACAGTTACGTAAAACGCACACCATTATCCGAATACAAACGTCAGGGTCGCGGTGGCCGCGGATCAATTGGCACAAATACACGCGAAGAAGATTTTACCGAACATATCATTACAGCGTCGGCACATAATTATATGCTGCTATTTACAGAGGCAGGTCGCTGTTTCTGGTTGCGTGCATTTGAGATTCCTGAAGGAAGCCGTACTTCTAGAGGTCGAGCACTTCAAAATATCATCAACGTTCCAAAAGAAGAGAAAATAAAGGCCTTCATCCTGGTGAAGAACCTGAAAGACCAAGATTATTTGGAAAACAATTTCATTATTATGTGTACCAAAAAAGGTACGATTAAGAAGACGTCGTTGGAAGCCTATTCTCGTCCAAGAGCAAACGGTATCAATGCCATCAATATCAATGAAGGCGATCAATTAATTGAGGCTTGTTTGACTACTGGAAGCAGCGAAATTGTCATGGCACTGCGTTCTGGTCGTGCAATTCGTTTCAATGAATCTACGGTTCGTCCAATGGGCAGAACGGCAACAGGTGTACGTGGTATCACCTTGGCAGCGGAAAGCGATGAGGTGATTGGCATGATTAGTGTGAATGATTCGGAAACTACCGTGTTGGTCGTTTCTGAAAAAGGATATGGAAAACGTACAGATATCGAGGATTATCGCGTAACGAATCGTGGTGGTAAAGGTGTGAAAACAATCAACGTCACCGATAAGACAGGTGAACTCGTTGCAATTAAAGGCGTTACGGACAACGAGGACTTAATGATCATCAACAAATCTGGTATTGTTATCCGCATTGCTGTAGAAGAATTAAGAGTAATGGGACGTGCAACACAAGGTGTAAGGCTCATTAATTTGAAAGATAACGACGAGATCGCGTCTATTACGAAAGTCGATCGTGAAGAAGAGACTGAACTGACCGAAGAGTTAACGGAAAATGGTGATTCGACTTCTGAAGAAAACACGGACTCAAACGAAGAATAAATAGTCTAATGAAAAACTTACTGATATCATTGTTAATATCTGCAAGTAGTTTAACTGTTGTTGCCCAATCCAATTTAAAGGAGGGCAGCAACAGTTTTGCTTTATATACCAAAACTGGCGAATTTAAAAATCTTGAAAATGCGCGAAAGTTTGCAGACGCCGCCTTCCAATCAAAGAAAGATTCGGCTTCTGTCAATAATAACCTTTTAAGGGCATTGGTATATAGCTCCTTGGCAGTTGCAGATTCAACAAGGAAGCAGCCCTATAAAATGGATCCTATCGACGTATCCATCAAATCACTTAAGCTTCTGGATCAAAAAAAAGCACGTCGAAACTTTCCTGCGGAAATGGACTACATTCGTCAAAATCTTGCTGGAGCCATATCCTATCAGGGAGCGTTGGCTTTAAAAGATGGCAAATTTGACAAAGCTTATAAAGCTTACCTTCGAATAGATTCACTTGGTTTCAAAAATAATGATCTCAAATATAATCTGGCGGTACTCTCCGGCAAGAATAAAGATTATATGAATTCAATCAAATATTATGATGAACTCATTAAAAGTGAACATCCAAAGCCTAATTACTTTCTTGAATTAGCGCAGATTTATTCGCTCGGAGGTACTAAACAGGATGTCTTGAACGTTCTTGAAAAAGGACATGCTATATTTCCTGAAAATAAACAGATACTTTTTAGATTAATTGATGTGTATTCGGCCAATAATTCTTATGACGCTATCTTAAATGTCATTGCTGATGCTATCCGTCTAGAACCTGAAAATGTCGAACTGAACTATATTGCAGGCTATTCTTACGAAAATGCCAATGATATAAAACGGGCGAAAGAATATTATAATAATGTATTGCGATTGGATCCGAATAATTATGAATCTAATCTTGCATTAGGATTAATCAATCTGGAGACTTTATTAAAGGAACCTTCCAACCAGGATATACAAGAGTTGACCATCGAGTATCTGTTGAAGGCAAATGAGATTAAGCCTTATGATGTCAATGCGCTTAAAGCTTTGGCTAAATATTATAAGCTTATTGATGACGCATCTCAATTAGACAGAGTGAATTTATTATTGAATCAATTAACAGTTAAATAGATATGAATTTAAAATCTCTATTATTATTAGCAGCAATAGGTACTGTATCTACCTCAGTTTCTTTTGCGCAGACGGGCAATGTTAAAAAGGCAAAATCTGCCCTAGCGAAATTCCAAGAATTGAAAGACGCTGGTACGGTTCAATTGGGTATTCCTAATTTGAAATCGGCGAAAGAAGCTATTGACGCAGCTGTTGTCAATGACAAAACAAAAGATAATGCGGAAGCGTGGACGGTATATGCATTGGTAAATGCAAACCTATCAACAATAGATAAGTCATCTGAATTAGCGAAATTGGCTGAGGACGGAATTGCGAAAGCAAAACAGCTGGATACAGACGGTGCGAATAAAGCGAATATTACTGTTGCAGAACAAATTCTGGGACAATATAATTTCAATTTGGGAGCAGAAGCATATCAAGCACAAAAATATGCTGAATCGTACAGCTCTTTTACAAAAGCGTTGACCTATCTTCCTGGAGATACATTAGTTACTTATTACAGCGGTGTTGCAGCGCTATCAAATAAGGATTATAAGAATGCTGTGGAACGTTATAAAGAACTAATTCCAAGAAAAGATTTCTCTTCGCATAAAACGATTATGGTCGATCTGCCGAAATTGTACCTCTCTATGCAAGATACAACTTCAGCACTTGAATATGCAAAAAAAGCGGCTGAAGCTTATCCAGATGACAATGCGGCGATGACTCAAAACATCGAATTGAATCTGATTACAGGCCACGAAAAAGAAACAATTGATGCTATCACTGCACAATTAGCAAAAGATCCAAACAATAAAAGCTTAAATTATTACCTAGGCATAGCCCAATCTTCAGCGAAAAACGAAGACGCAGCAGTTGCAGCATACAAAAAAGCATTGGAGATTGATCCTAACTTTTTTGAGGCAAATACAAATTTAGCAATCACGTTAATGAACAAAACACGTGAAAAATTAAATGTTGTTAATAATAACAGAAAATTGACGCAAGCGCAATATGATGCAGAATTAAATAAGATTAAAGCAGAATTAAAGCCAGTGCTTCCTTACTTAGAGAAAGCAGTTTCTTTGCAACCAAAAAATGTAGATGCTTTAACGAATTTAAAGAACTATTATATTTTTATGCAAGACGAAGCTAAAACGGCCGAAATCAATGCTAAGATCAAAGAAGTAGAGTAAAAAATAAACTTCCATAAAAAAGCCCGCATCTGATGACGCGGGCTTTTTTATGGAAGTTTTTTAGGGTTAAGCTAAAATCGCAATTAACTCAATCTGAAATATCAACGTACATTCTCCTCCTTTTCGAGGTAACAACTCTTCCTTTCCATAAGCCAGTTTTGGTGGAAGGCACACCTCCCAGATTGATCCAACCGGCATCATTGAAATCGCTTCTTGCCATCCCACGATGAGTTCATTAATATAAAACGTTTCAGGGCGCTTCCGCCTATACGAACTATCGAATACAGTTCCGTCTAGAAGCTCGCCTTTATAATGGCAGATAACTTTAGCCGACTTCTTGGGGATTTGCCCCGCCCCCTTTGTTAATACCTTATAATGCAAACCCGATGCGCATACGATTACTCCTTCTTGCTGGGCATACTTTTCCAAAAATGCCTTTCCAGCTTCCAGATTCTTTTCCGCAAGCGCTGCTGAACTTAACTTATTTTTCTTTCTCTGAACCAAAACTCAATGGATTAAAATTCAATATTGCTAATTATTTATGTTAGCCTCAAAAATAACAGCTTTTTCTCCTTTTAACGAAAAAAGACCAAGTTTTTGTTCGATAGAACGCCTTTATCAAAGTAACTTTGCATCTAAGGTTTTCTCGAAACTGAATGCTTTACTCACCGGACAGTTTTCCTTCGCTTTATGCGCTATTGTTTGAAACTCAGTTTCGCTTATCGTTGGCACCTTTCCTTGCAGTTCAAGTTCAGATCGCACAATTGAACCATTCTCGAACACGATTGTCGACACGGTGATTAATTCTTCCGGGACAAAACCGGCTTCAGAAAGAAAAGCGCTCAATTGCATGGTGAAGCATCCTGCATGTGCTGCTGCCAATAATTCTTCGGGGTTTGTCCCCACACCATTTTCAAACCGTGTCGAAAATGAGTATTGCGTATGATCCAACGCTGTACTGTCTGTGGTCAGGCTACCTTTTCCTTCTTTCAGATTGCCATTCCATTGGGCTGTTGCTTTTCTTCTCATGTTTTCTATGCTTATTATTTAATTTTTCTAACGTTAATTTCTCCTGTCGCGATTCTAGCCTTTCAGGTATCTTTTATAGAACAAACAGTCGATCAAAAAGTTGTACACTATTGAATAATTGATGTCGCATTTTGAACAGCGCTTACGTTAACAATTGTATTAAAACTAAACTCATGAATAAATTATTGTACCTTTTCATCCTTGTTATCGCCTTCAATTCATGTAAAACTCGTCAGGTCAAAGAACAGGCTTTGATACAGGACTGTCCTGAAGAGAAGATTGTCAATAAAATACCTGGTCCCCCAGTAAAGGGTGAATCTGAAAAAGTTTACTATATCTATCAAGGCAAAAGAATTTCACCAAAACAATTTGACCAAGAATGGCTCGAGAAAAATTGTGATATTAAAGAGACAGTTGTTTATTGATTTTATTTCTTAAAACAAGCATAAAGACGTAATTTCGCCTAAAATTTTTATAATGACAGTTTCTCCTCGGGAGGTCAATCAAAAGATTTTAGGCTACGTCTCTTTAACTTTCCTTGGTTACCTCACAATCGGCCTATCGCTTGCTACCCTCCCCATCTTTATTCATCAAACTTTAGGATTTAATACAATTATTGCGGGACTGGTTATTAGCGTTCAATATATCGCTACTTTCCTACTACGCGGTTATGCAGGAAAAATTGTGGACACCAAGGGCCCTAAGATTTCCGTTCTGCGCAGCATGTTATTTTTTGCATTATCGGGACTCCTTTTACTGCTTGTTTTTTTATTCCGGTCTCAGCCTCTGCTCAGTTTGGGTCTCCTACTTATTACCCGCTTGTTTACTGGAATTGGAGAGGGTCTAGTGGGTGCGAGCCCTATAAATTGGGCATTAATGGAGCTCGGCGACGAACATGCCGCAAAAGCGATCTCTTTCAACGGAATAGCCAGCTATGGTGCATTGGCTATTGGTGCGCCCTTGGGTGTGTTGCTGGTGGATCATATCAATTATGAAGCTTTGGCTCTATTGACCAGTGCTATTGGTCTGCTCGGCTATTTTTATTGCCGCGCAAAAACACCCTATCAAGTGGCAGGTAAAAAGGCTGAAAAAGTGAGTTTTAGACGCGTATTGCTTTTAGTAGCTCCCTTTGGAATTTGTCTTGCCTTAGGTGGTCTGGGGTTTGGCAGTATCTCCACTTTTATGACGCTTTACTATGAACATTTCAATTGGGAAAATGGGGCAGCATGCTTAACTTTATTTGGCGTATTTTTCATTTTAACACGACTAATTTTCAATAAGGTCATTGACCAATATGGTGGGCTCAAGGTTGCCTTAGTTAGTCTTTTCGTCGAAACAGTAGGCCTCACGGTTATCGCCGTGGCAATTGATCCCTTATGGACCCTATTGGGCGCTGCGTTAACGGGTTTTGGCTTCTCACTGGTATTTCCTGCGCTTGGTGTCGAAGCCATTAAACGGGTAGACCAAAGTCAACAAGGCTCTGCTCTGGCTGCTTATGGGCTATTTATTGATATTTCACTTGGCATCACAGGTCCATTAATTGGCTTTGTGGCCAATAATAGGGGGATGACAGCGATATACCCATTTAGTACCATGATGGTCTGCATTGGTTTTGCCGTTGTTGGAAACCTACTCTATCAAAAAAAGCGGGAGCTGACACCATAGTCTCCACTAAACATCCATACATCGTATCAAAGATATACCTACAAAAAGAGCGGTGAATGTTTAAACATTCACCGCTCTTTTTGTAGGTATATTCGTTAAATTTAACCCTCAATACTAGGTACGCCAACAACTTCATTGGTATCAGCATTGTAATCGATACCCTCAAAATTGAAACCGAACAAATTGAAAAACTCGTTACGATAACCTTCAATATCTGAAATTTCCGCTAAATTTTCAGTTGTTGCTTTCTCCCACAATGCTGCAACTTCAGCCTGAACATCTTCACGCATTTCTAAGTCATCAACACGGATACGACCTTTTTCATCAAGCAATACTTTACCGTCAGCAGTATAAAGTCGCTCGGCAAACAAACGTTGCATTTGTTCAATTGTACCCTCGTGAATTCCTTTTTCTTTCATGACTTTGTACAATAAAGAAATGTATAAAGGAACAACAGGAATAGCTGAGCTTGATTGCGTAACCAAAGCTTTATTCACCGATACATAAGATACACCATTAATATCGCTCAAAATCGCGTTTATGGCAGGCACTGTTCCTTCTAAATCATCCTTCGCACGACCAATCGTACCATTACGGTAAATTGGATAAGTAAGTTCAGGACCTATGTAAGAATAGGCAACTGTTTTCGCTCCATCAGCTAACACACCAGCAGCTTTAAGATCTTCGATCCAAAACTTCCAGTCTTCTCCACCCATAACAGCTACAGTATTCGCAATATCTTCTTCATTTTCAACAGGCTGAATGGTAATATCTGAAATTACACCCGTATGGAAATCTACCGTTTTGTTGGTAAATGGTTCTTGTATCGGTTTCAAAACAGAAGCATGTGCTACCCCCGTTTTTGGATGCGTACGGCGTGGTGATGCCAAACTGTAAACCACTAAATCAACCTGTCCCAGATCCTTTTTAATAAGTTCAATAGTTTGTTTTTTCACTTCGTCCGAAAAAGCGTCGCCATTGATACTTTTGGCATATAATCCCGCCTCATGGGCTTCTTTCTCAAAAGCTGCGGAATTGTACCATCCGGCAGTCCCGGGCTTGCCTTCTGCCGCAGGTTTTTCAAAAAATACACCGATTGTAGCAGCTCCAGAACCAAATGCTGCAGAAATCCGAGATGCAATACCAAATCCAGTAGAAGCACCGATTACCAATACTTTCTTTGGACCATTCGCGATCTCACCTTTGGATTTCACGTATTCAATTTGATTTTTAATGTTTTGCGCAGCCCCTTGTGGATGCGAGGTTAAACAAATAAAACCTCTAGTTCTTGGTTGTATAATCATCTTGATTAATTTTCTTACTACTTGTTTTATTGATTAGGCAAAATAAGGAATTTTAAATGAGAAAATCGCGATAAAAATCAATTAGTTTTTGTTTCATTTTCATTTAAACGGACATTTGCTTACTTTCACAAAGTTAAGTATACATCGCATTCCACTTATTTATGCCAATCCAATTTACAATAAAAAAGAATAAAAAAAATGCACTTTTTTTAGGAACGCTAGCCGCCTTATTTTTTGCCAGTACCTTCGTTCTAAACCGCATTATGGCCGTGTCCGGTGGAAGCTGGCAATGGACAGCCTCCTTACGGTTTATTTGGATGCTCCCAGTCTTACTTATCATTGTTGCCATAAGAGGAAACCTCATCGATTTACTTAAAGAAATCAGATCTAACCTTTGGCAATGGCTTCTTTGGAGTACCATCGGATTCGGACTGTTCTATGCGGCGCTTACCTATGGCGCAAATTATGGCCCATCTTGGCTCGTGGCCAGCACTTTCGAATTCACCATTATAGCCGGCATGTTTATTGGTCCGTTGCTCGAAAAGAAAGGTCAGCGAAAAAGCATATCAAAAGCTTCACTCCTCTTCTCCATTCTAATTTTTTTAGGTATTCTTTTGATGCAAATTTCAGAAGCCCAGTCAACCTCCTTAAACAGCATGTTATTGGGAACCATCCCTGTATTGATCGGTTCCATTGCCTATCCCTTAGGTAACCGTAAAATGATGAAAATATCAAATAATAGGTTAGATGCTTTTCAACGCACGCTCGGGATGACGCTCTGTAGTATGCCATTTTGGATTATCCTGAGTCTATTTGGCTATTCTGATCATGGTTTACCAACTGATAGTCAGCTCTTCCAAACCTTTTTAGTGGCCATTTGTTCGGGGGTGATTGCAACACTTTTATTTTTCTCAGCTACTGATTTCGTTCATCACGATCATAAAGCCTTAGCAGCTGTAGAGGCAACACAGGCCATGGAAGTTATTTTTACGCTGCTAGGCGAAATTCTCATCTTGCAGGCGGCACTTCCAAATGTATATTCCTGTATGGGTATTGTATTGGTGGTCATTGGCATGATACTCCATAGTCGCACAAGTTAATAATCCCCTATCTTTTATCTGCTTGTAATGTTCTGCTTATTTTACTCAGGTTTAAGCTGTTGGCCATTGCCGAGAAAATATCATAATAGGTTCCTTTATGTGTGTATAGATCTTCATGTTGTCCTTTCTCCACCACCATCCCCTTTTCCATGACCACAATAGCATTGGAATCGATGATCTGGGAGATACTGTGGGAAACGATAATTACTGTACGGTCTTTCTTTATGGCATCCAAACTATTTTTAATCTGTTCGGTCGCAATGGCGTCCAAATTAGCCGTAGGCTCGTCGAGAAAAATAATCGGCGGATTTTTTAAAAACAAACGAGCTATAGCGATCCGCTGCTGCTGCCCCCCTGACAGCGATTGCGCATCTGAATCGTAACCTTTGGGCAAATCCATAATCTGCTCATGGATATAGGCCTTTTTGGCCGCTTCAATGATCTCTTCCCTGGAACTTCCCATTTTACCATATTCAATATTTTCAAAGATAGTTCCTTTAAAAATATGATTCCGTTGCAATACCATACCGATATGTCGACGGAGAAACGCTGTATCGTATTTTGCCAAGTCTACCCCATCCAAAAAAATTTGCCCACTGGTGGGTTCATAAAATTTATCCAATAAGTTGATAATCGTACTTTTCCCGGCTCCACTCAGCCCCACTAATGCCGTAATTTCATTTGGCTTGATCTCAAAATTTACATCCTTTAAAGCAACCGTCCCATTCGGATATTCAAAAAATACATTCCGTAACGCCAAATGTCCTTTTATCTGTGCCGGCTTATAATCTCCCTTTGATTCTATATACTCGTCAGATTCCAAAATTTCAAAGAAAGATTCCGAATAGACCAGGGCATCGTTTACTTCATCATAAATCCGGTGCAGCTGACGAATCGGTGCCGAAACGTTATTAAATAACATAATATGAAACATAATCGCACCAATGGTAATTTGGCCCGAGAGAACAAGATAGGCCGTTAAAACAATAATTATGACAACGGCAATCTGTTCTACGAAATTTTTAATGCTATCGTAAAAAAAACTTGTTTTTCGAGTTTCCATTTGATTCTCAGTCATTTCATATTGAATCTTTTCATGACGTTTCGCTTCTTCTGGCTCTCGAACGAAAGACTTAATTACCAGAATTGAATCGATCAAACTAATGATCCGATTATTTTTCGACTCCCGGTATTTGCGCATCTGCCTCCTAAAGCCCGTCAATCTAGAGGCTTGGGTCTGACTAATATAAAGATACAAGGGAATAACAGCCAATCCCACTAGACCTACGTATACATTAGCGTAGAACATACAGATTAATGCAATGATTGCATTGGCAAACAAAGGCAGAATATCAATAAAGAAATTTTGGACCAGACGTGTCAACGAACTGATCCCGGCATCTATCCGGGTAGCCAATTTTCCACTTTCATTGTCGCTTGAGGTATAGAAGGCTAACTTATAGGTTAAAATACGGTTTACAATGGATTGAGAAAAGTCACGTGCGATATAAATGCGAAGTTTCTCCCCGTAAAATTTCTGACCAAATTGCACAAAAGCGTAGACTATTTCTTTAATTAGTAAAATAATACTAATTATACCAACAAGATACATGCCCTTCGATAAAGGCTCCTTGGCGACCATCAGCTCATTAATTTGATCGACGGTATAACGTAAAATAAAAGCGTTTATTTGCGCCGCGAAAGACCCCACTACCGTTAATAGCAACGTATAAATAATCAGCTGACGATAAGGTTTGGCAAAGGGAACAATTTTCTTAAATAATTGTGGGATAGTCATTGAAATCGATTTAATACACAGGAAACAATTAAGCTACGGACATTGTTTAACTGAAAGCATACAATCAATTTGATCGCAACGTCGGGCTTACCTAAATTAGGAAGATATCCAAACCGTGAGGCCAGCTTCTTTGATAAGCGAATAACTTAAACGGTACTGTAAGGAATATGTCTGGCATGACACAAACAGGGCTATCCAAAATGAATAGCCCTGTTTGTGTGAAGTGATAGCCCCGCTACATTAACCAAAAATCCGATTTAACACTTTGGCAAGGCGTAAACCACCTTTGAGCATACATTGCTCCATAATATCCTTGTTTTGATAGACATAAGTGTACGATAAATTGGCGTTATTAGCTACGTCAGCATAAATCTTTTCAGCTAATTGATTTGATTCATACAACCAATTCGAGAGTTCCCCAGCCGCTAACTGCGCATTCTCTTTTTTATTGTTCACATCTAAAACAGTTGCAAACTCGGTGTAACTATACTTCTCATTATCAACCAAATCGCTATCCCATACACGATGAATATTCGATTTTTTTCCAAACCAGCTTACTTCAATCTTATTGCCTCCCTGATCCTCAGCACGGCTAACGTGCATGGGTTGATGCGCATCGCCCAAAATATGGATCAAGAAATACAGGTTTTGCTTTTGCTGATCCATTGGAAGAGTTTTATCTGCAAACGACTTCTCAATACGTAGCGCTGTCTTATAAAGATTCTCGTCGGCTGAACTTTCCAAACCCAATTGAAAATCAGCCCAGGGTAAATTCGAGTTTAAATTGATAAAATGGGAATTTCCCAGTTTTTTAAATTCAGGATTGGGATCTGATTTAATAAAATCGCCCCAGTTGGCCCAATAAGCCAGTTTCTGTTTTCCAATAATTTTCCCTATATTTTTTTTGGCTTTTTTTGTCAAATGGCGTTCCGCAATTTCGGCCACGACACGATGTCCCGTTGTACCCCACGCAAATACCGAAGAAAGCTGAAAACACATTGCCATTGCCAGCAAACCCTTAATCATTTTTTTCATTAGATTGTTGTTTTAAATGATGACGAAGTTCTTACCTGTAAAAAACGCTGTTCTCTTCACAAACTGGAGTTGAAAAGCGGAATCAAACCTGTAATAACTCATCTTACTATACTAAATGTTAATTATTTGAAAATATCGAAGGTATACTTCGCTGAGGACCAAAACTCATCCAGCGCAATTATTCGAGGCTTAAAAAAAGAAATGAGCTCAGCCCAGTCTGTCTCTTTAAAAACGCTGTAACCTGTTAAGCTTGTGTAGATCCGACAAATCGGTTTCCCATATTCGTCCGTTCCGTCCATGTCCCAAATCCACTCCTCTTCAAGAAGATCCTGCAACAACGCTTTAAACTGAAAAAATTGTTCTGCCATCAATGCCCTCAGTCCAGCATCAGGTTGTGACCACTGTATCGCAACAGTTGCCACTTTGTTATCCGCATCCATTTTGAAGTATAAATGCTTAATGCCTGTCTTGTAGTTGATCCAATTTACCTTATCCCCATCTGCAGAAGTATGTAAAGCCATAAATTGGCCAAACTTCGTCCAGAATAACTGTTTTAATTGTTTTATCTCTTCCCTTGAATACACCGATACAAATTTTAGTCAACAAAATTAGCAAAATAGCGCGGTATGTGTAAACCTTATTGGTATCAAAATTGTTGTTTTAACAATATATATTCGAAAGATGAACATGGATAAGAAAAAATCACTGTTACTGTTAGCTGGCGTCGCACTTAGCGCTGTGGCCTATAATGCCTTTAAGCCCCTCATCTCGCGACCTGACGTCGTCGATCCGTTTGACTTGGATAAATACCTTGGAAAATGGTATGAAATAGCTAGACTCGATTTTTATTGGGAAAAAGGCTTAAGTCAAGTTTCGGCAGAATACAGCAAAAATAAAAATGGTACAATACGTGTCAATAACCAAGGGTACTCCGAAGACAAAGAACGCTGGAAACAGTCTATCGGAAAAGCTAAATTTGTCAACAGCCCCAATGAAGGTGCACTTAAAGTGTCGTTCTTTGGACCGTTTTACAGTGGCTATAATATCGTAAAAATAACATCGGATTATAAATATGCACTTATTTTTGGAGACAACCTCGACTATATGTGGATTTTGGGCCGTGAAAGGGAAATTCCAGATAAAATAAGAAATGAATTTTTAACCTATGCCCTCCAATGTGGATATAAAACAGGAGATCTGGTGTGGACCAAGCACTAATCCTGTATAGATCAAACCTTAGTTAAAGATAGGGGCCAATAGCTGATAGTTTAACGTCTTGTCCTGCGAGACCACATCGGCTATTTCTTCAATATCCTCTGGGGTAATTGCATTTCTAATACCTGCATTGTAAAGGTTCGTAAGGAAAAATGCAGCTTCACGTTTTTCGTTAAGCGGCAAAATTGAACTCCCGACATAGAAATTTAATACAGATACAGCATATTCGCCAAACAGGTTAAAACCGAAATCACCATTTTTCTGGAGGCAATAACGCATCATTTTTTCAAAATCAGAACGCAAAGTATCTTTAATCTCAGTAGTCATTGAACATCTTTTTAGAGGCATAGTTGCCGAAAATAGTGTATAACAAGATACACTCTTCTCCTTGCAGGACAAAAATGCAAAAAATATCCCAAATAATGTACCGCGAAGCAGTAGATTGTTTGGGATAAATGGAGCGTTATGCTACGAATGGTTTACAATGCTTCTGCATGTTGAGAAACATCCAAGCCAAGCTCTTCATCTGTTTCTTCGACGCGCAATGGAGCGATAAGATCGGTGATCTTCAATAGTACCAATGAACCCACGAAGGCAAAAAATGACACCGCAAATAACGCGACCATATGGACAAAAAACAATTTCGTCTCGCCAAAAAATAGGCCATTGTCCACAACAAGTGGATTAACATTATGGTGAGCAAACACACCGGTAAGTACCATACCAACCATACCGCCTACCCCGTGACAAGGGAACACATCCAACGTATCGTCTATACTTGTTTTGCTTCTCAGATATACAACCAGATTACTAACCAAAGCACCAACCAAACCAATGATCATCGCATGTGGAATACTGACAAAACCAGCTGCTGGAGTAATCGCAACCAAACCAACAACGGCACCGATACACGCCCCCATTGCTGAAGGTTTTTTTCCACGTATGATATCAACAAATATCCATGCTATGGCGGCCATGGCCGATGCAGTAGTTGTGGTCGCAAAAGCATATGCTGCCAACGAATTTGCTCCACCAGCAGAACCGGCATTAAATCCAAACCAGCCAAACCACAGGAGTGCTGTACCCAATATCACATAGCTTATACGTGCGGGATTATGACTTTGCGTCTTACGTCCTTTTAAATAAATAGCAGCTGCCAACGCTGCCCAACCAGCTGACATGTGCACAACTGTACCACCGGCAAAATCAAGAACACCAAATTTTGCCAATATACCTTCTGGATGCCAAGTAGCATGTGCCAATGGCATATAAATAAAAATACTGAATAGGATAATGAATAGCATAAATGAATTGAAACGAATACGTTCCGCAAAAGCCCCAGTAATTAATGCCGGTGTGATAATCGCAAACTTCAATTGAAACATGGCAAACAAAACCAAAGGTATAGTGGGAAGCGCTCCCCAAGCAACATTCCCTAATGTACCTTTCATCATAAAAAATGTACGCGGATCACCCACAATACCACCGATATCATCGCCGAAAGCTAAACTAAAGCCAACAATGACCCAAAGGATTGTCATTAAACACATACATATAAAGCTTTGCATCATCGTTGAAATTACATTCTTCTTGCTAACCATACCGCCGTAAAAAAAGGCAAGTCCGGGTGTCATAATCAACACCAATGCAGAAGAAGTCAACAGCCAGGCCGTATCTCCCGTATCAAATTCTGTCTTGTTTAAGTCAGACAAGTCAATCGAGGGAAATACAAGTCCTAATACTCCCAAAAGAACTAGAACAATGAGTGGAATAATTTTTTTCATTTGTTTAAACTGATTAGTGTTTTCAATACATTAATAAAATTGTTAAAAAAATACAAGAACAAAACAAAAAGCTACTTTCTCTTATAATTTTTTCAAATATAAAGTCTTTTTATTAAAAAAATACCATGTTATTTTATTTTTTATGATTTTTTTACATAATTTCACGAAAACAAATACAAAAATCACAATAATCACTTTATTTTTAAACCAAAAACCAAACAAAACAAGCAAAAAAAAGATAATTTCACCCAAAAACATCAAACAAATCAAACTTAAACCAAAAAAAAACATGAAAAGACTTCTAACAACCGTCATTTTATCGACATTTCTGATAAACACAGCCACGTGCCAAGAAGAAACAAAAGAAAAAGAAATAGAAATATCCGGATCAGTAGACACCTATTGGAAATATGATTTTCAAAACAAACCCAACATCAACACCTATTTTACGGAAGACAACAATTCTGTGTCTATTGGCATGGTGGATTTGGCTGTAAAAAAGAAGTTTAAAAAAGCATCATTTGTCGGAGAATTATCTTTTGGCCCCAGAGGGCAGTATCGATCCATTATGAATGGTGATGGCCAGGCCGGCGATGACAAAAACAGTTTCCACATCCAAAATTTATATGTAGGCTATGATCTAACCGAGAAGCTCAATCTTACTGCAGGATTCATGGGAACATTTGTGGGTTTTGAAGTAATATCGCCCACATACAACTTTCATTATTCAACTTCCTATTTATTTGGCGCCGGCCCATTTCAAGACGCAGGTTTAAAAGCTACCTATAGTTTCTCAGACAAAGTAGCCTTAATGGTCGGACTATTTAACGACTGGAACGTCTATCAAGATATGAACGGAGTTTCCCATGTCGGATCACAACTGGCCTATACCCCCAATGACAAAAGCAGCTTCTATCTCAATTTTCTGACAGGATCGTCCGCTGGCGGTAAAAACAATTACAGTTCCGGGACCTTGGTCGATCTCGTTGCTAATTATGACTTCACCTCAAAATTTTTCCTTGGATTAAATGCTACAAATTATAAAAAGAGAGATGGTGGCGGTTACTCTGGAATAGCACTTTATCCAAGAATTCATTTTTCAGAAAATTTTGGCCTAGGATTACGCGAAGAGTTTTTCCAAACGCATAAAGAGGAAGAAAATGGAATCCCTAGTTCCAATATCCTCGCAACCACCTTAACAGCAGAATACAATTACCATGGATTCAAATTTATTCCCGAAATCAGAATTGACAAAGGAAATACCGAACGATTCATCAAGAACGACTTAAGCCCAACTAAATCTGCAGGACAATTTCTATTGGCCTGTGTATACAGTTTCTAAAGAGCATTCCATTACACCAAAGAAAAGGGCAGGTTACACTGCAATGCCCCCAAAAGCGAGACACTTTCTGGGGGCATTTTTATGAGAAAAAACATAGTTTGGAATTCAAACTTAGCCTTGTCGATCGGATCGTTCAAGGCTATTGTTCAGCAAAAAACACTTACCGTACACTTATCGAAACATGCCGATCCATAATACGATCGGATTCGGGCCCATCTGCCTTATACTTGGCAAACTGTGAACCGTACCCCTCTGCACCGATTACCTGTTTGGAAAGCTGCTCTTTACCCAGGTAATCCTTTACAGCTGTTGCGCGCTCAAGCGATAACTTTTTATTAAAATCCTCATTACCTGTTTTGTCGGTATAACCACCGATCTTAATATTGGCTGCAGGAAAAGCCTTTAATATCGCCGCAAGATTACGCAGTTGCACCTGGCTTTCAGGCAACACCTCGGCTGTACCTGTTTTGAAATTCAGGTTATCGAAATCAAACCAGGTATTTTTCAGGGAATCCTCACCGATCGACTTATAATCGGATTTTAGAAATTGGACCAACTGATCTTCTATCCCGCCTTTAAATGCAGCAAGTTTGACACCATCTGGCAAGATGACCTCCGTCTGCTCGCGCTCCACTAAACTGGAACCTGTTTTCATGGTACTTGAATCCACCATTGCACTGTTCACACTGGTGTCGGTAGCACCGTCTTGCTTACTGCCGCTGCAGCCTTTTCCAAATAAAAACCAGAGTAGAGCCAATATAACCAAGGCGATTAAAATCTTCCACCAACCGCCACCGGACCCGCTTCTGGAACTGTTTTCAGCTATCGCTGCCCGCGACTCTCCTGTTCTCGGCAATGACAAAGGCTCTTTATGTGCTTCCAACTTATTTGCCGGATTAATGGAGCTTGACTTATGACTATCGACCTCCTTGACAACATCAACAGGAACTGCAGGTTCAGTCACCGACTCCAAAGGTGGAGAAAAATGCGCCCCATCGAAAAGCTTTCCAAAGGCACCTAAACCTAAACCCGCTGGCACAGCAGCAGCAAAAGCTGTTTTATTTTCCTGCAAAACATGACCGATACGTTCAAAATCCCAATTTTGTCCCTTATTTGTTAAACTGGAGAATATCGCTGGCAGAGAAAAATTCATTAATTTCCCAATGGAACTACCATCATAGCCCAAATAACCGGCAACGGTACTCAAAACGGTATCCAGGCCACTACCAAATATTGATCCCAGTAGCCCAGCCGAATTCTCACCTTCCACCGCACGATCCCCTGCAGACTCATCCGCGTTTGTCACACCGCCGAGAAGTCCTTTGAGATCGAAATCCGCGAAATGCTGCTTGGCCTTTTCAAGTATTGCCGAAATTCCACCGGAATCGGAATGTTGGCTTAAACCTAAAAACAAGGCGGGAATTGTTGCATTCAACCCCTGCTTCACCCCCTCTTTATCCTGGTTTAAAACTTGCCCTATCTGAGCGACCGCTTCTTCGTCAAAAAAGTCCTTCGCCCCTTTTAAAAGCTGATTTTCCATAATCTTCGTTTATTTTTAGTTTTTATAAAACTCTAACAAACAAAGGTTTAATTTGTTTACTCAATACGATTTACTGATCAAAATCACCCGAAAGCCATTTCGGAAGAACAAACTCGGATGCCAAATGAGCCCATCGGTAGTTCTGCCAATTAGCTTTACTGATCCACAGCACTTCGTCCAGCTCTTCGTAAGCCTCAAATGCATGACGCTCTGCCAGTTTAATTAAATAGATATAGCCCACGACAACCGTATTAAGCTCATTTACGGCTTGCGTACTGTGGCTTCCGATAAACCGTATTTCCATCCCGCCCACGTCATACTGAAGCTCCTCCTTGAGTTCGCGAATTAAGGTCTCCTCACGGCTTTCTTCCGGAGCTACCTTCCCGCCGGGCAGCTGAAAATAGCTAGAACCTTTTTTACGAACCATCAGCAAATCTCCTTCCGGGGCAAGCATCACCCCCGAGCAAATAACAATTTTGTCCATATCACTTATTTCACACTGATTATTTCAGACCACAAAACTAACTTTTTATCCATCATCAAAGAAATATATCCCCAGCATTCAAGACAGCTCTTTACAACCAAATTTCACACCAAGTGAACGTCATAACCTCGAAAATCTGTTAGGGTTCACAAAACGAATATTAAAGGTTTAACGGTAATTCTTTTTCTTTCAACTGCAATAAAATTGCAAATAATAAACTAATTATCTAAGTTTAAGGTATAAAACGATAATCTATACATCCATATATGAATCGAAGATTAACCTGTTTCATACTAAGCATGTTGTTTCTATTGCCGGGATGCCGGCAAGATAAGAAAAACACAACAAAGACCAATCAGCAAACTGAACAGCGAAAACCTACACCTCCTAAAGAGCAGGTTGAGAAGAAAAAAGTATTTACGGCTGAGGATATTATCCTAAAAAAAGAGCTGCTTTACAACAAATACACCCTGGAGGACAGTTATCCCTATAAAGATACCACGCGAGGTTTTCAATGGGATAAAATCAAGGAACGCCTGGCCTTTATCGAAAATTTTCAACAGTCTCCATCGCTGTACGGCGTTCTACAAATTATCAAAATGAAAAGGGCGAAGCGCCAACAATCCAGAATTATAAGCGGGACTCTTATAAACGCGTGTCCGACAGTTTCAATGTCGAACGCTATCAAGCGGCACCCCTCTACGATCTTAACAGCGCGAAGGCCGTTCGTTACGGTCGGGACGGCTGGCTCGTTCGCGTACAAGGCCCCGAAAGCATCGCACGGATTCCGATTGAGGGTATTTCATTCGAAGGGAAATATACCGTACCCAAAAGATATCTTCGCATCATTAGCGATACCGTACAGTTCAACATTATCAATGTTGTCGATGTGAAGAACCAAAATATCTGCACCTTGGAGAAGGTCGGTAACGAATGGCTTGTCCGAAGCATGAACCCCGTGACGAGTGGCCGGCACAAACCTCCCCATGCCCAGGAAACACCGACAGGCCTCTTTGTGGTCCAGGAACACAAATCCAAGATGTTTTACTATGAAGACGGTACCAAAACTTATGCCGGATTCGCCCCCTATGCTACCCGATTTACCGCTGGGGCCTATATACATGGGGTTCCAGTTAACAATCCCAACGGCAGCATCATTGAATATAGTGAGAGTCTGGGCACAATACCCAAGTCCCACATGTGCGTCAGAAATGCGTCATCTCACGCTCAATTTGTCTATAAACGGTCAAAAGACCTCGCTTCGCTGGTTGTTGTTATTGATTAACAATATTTAACATTCTGTAATCAAATATGTATTATCTTTAATCATTAATTTTGTAAACATCTACACAGAAAAGGAGAAGAATGGGAAATACGTTTATGTTTCTTTTGATGGCACTTAATACAGCACTGTCCTCACAAGAAGAATTAAAAACAACAGATCAACAAACCACCAGCACTCATCGTATCAATGTCGAACGTCAACATACCGAAGTTGACTCATTGTATGATGAAATGAATCTAGGCAAAGTATTAAAATACGAAGCGTTTCGTCAAGCAATGGAAGGCAGAAAAGAACTTCCGATCCACAACAAGGACATCATGACCGTCATCGATTTTTCATTGGCATCAACGGAAAAGAGGCTTGTGGTACTCGATCTTGCGCACAAAAAAGTACTATTCAACACGCTGGTCGCACATGGAAAAAATAGCGGTGAAAACTATGCCGTCAATTTTTCAAATCAACAGGAATCACTTAAAAGTTCTTTAGGATTCTTTACAACAGAAAACACCTACAATGGCGAGAACGGCTACTCTTTGGTTTTAAATGGTCTTGAAGAGGGGATAAATGACAATGCAAAAGCACGATATGTTGTGATGCATGGCGCCGACTACTGTAGCACAGGAACAATAGCAAGTTTAGGCAGACTTGGCAAAAGCTACGGCTGCCCCGCGGTTCCAAGAGAGTTTGCAGGTCCAATCATTAACACAATCAAAGATGGAACGTTGTTGTTTATTTACGCTGACAACTCCGAATACCTCGCAAAAACACGTTTGATCCATCAACCTAATATATTAATGGCTCAATTTCAAAAAAGACAGTCCGCCTTTGATCACGAAGGATAACAACAAAAAAGCCTGATAGAAATATTTCATCAGGCTTTTTTATGTTGTAAATCACTGTCCGACAGAGCACCTTCGCATTCACGTTAAGCTAAGATTTATGCTTTTTCTTAAATTTCAACATCCAATTGTAAATTGCATCGTCATGAAACAGTCGTTCCACGCTTCCGTGTGTGCCCCCTTTTATTACATTTAAGCTCACATTTGCTTCCGGATCCTCTCTTTTTATCGCATTCATAATTTTTCGGGATTCCGAAATTGGCACAGCACGATCAGCAGTACCATGATGAAGCCATATCGGCACCTGCGTCAGGTTAGATGCATACTGACTCGATCCACCACCACATATTGCAACGGCAGCAGCCACCCTTTCAGGATATTTGCCAGCCACATCCATTGTGCCATAGCCTCCCATACTCATGCCGCAAACGTAAATACGATCGGGGTCGGCATTGTAATGTTCAATAACATAGTCAACAATTTCGATCACTTTGTCTGGATCCCATCCTCCCCGGGACTGTGGTGCAACAATTATCCCAGGTACATCCTGCCCTTTATTGATGGCATACAATACACCGTAACGCTTTACACGGTCTAAATTTGTCCCGGACAAACTTCTTCCGTGCAAAAACACAAACACAGGCTGCTTTTCAGATTCCAATGAATCCGGTGCAGCATCTTTCAATAGAAAGGGATAAGCAGTCTCCCCTTTTATAGCGTGTATCTCCTGCGCATTTACGCGCATCAACAGCATAAAGAAAAAACAGATATACAGGTAAATTTTTCGCATACTTCTTGTCTATGACTATCTAGCTTAATTTTGGAGCACTAAAAATACAATTAAATGACTTTTATGGTATGCATTTAACATGTTTTAACACTTCGATTTCGTGAACATAGCCATTCAAAGAAAAGAAAGGCCTCATTCCTTATTAGCACAAATTGATCATTTGAAAGATTCCATCCAATTATAATTGCATTTCATGCCAAAATTATCTTAGTTTGTAACATTGTCGCAAAATATCCAAGCTCTCACATGAAAATATTGCATACCGCCGATTGGCATTTAGGAAAAAGATTGGACAGTTTTTCCCGGATAGATGAACAAGTACTGGTCATGGACGAAATCGTTCATATCGCAGATCGGGAAAACGTGGATCTGGTGATCATCGCAGGAGATCTGTTCGATGCCTTCAATCCAGGTGTGGAAGCCATTGAGTTATTTTACCGAACCATCAAGCGTCTTACAAAGAATGGCATGCGCCCTGTAATAGCAATCGCAGGCAATCACGATTCACCTCATTTGATTGATGCACCCGATCCTTTGGCAAGAGCGTCGGGGATCATCTTAATCGGGCATCCTCATGCTGTGGTCACTCCTTTCGCAACAGAGGGTTTCACCGTGTTACAGTCAGATACAGGCTTCATCGAATTAAGCTTGCCGCAATTTGACGACCCGATTCGTATTCTTCACACAGCCTATGCCAATGAAATACGCTTAAAACAGTATCTAGGCGAAGAGAAAGAAAGTAAATTGAATGAAGTGTTAGCGGCAAATTGGCAAAAAATAGCCAATACCTATTGCGATGATAAAGGCGTCAATATATTGACGGCACATCTTTACATGAATAAATTGGGCAGTCCACTTTTAGAGGAGCCAGATGGCGAAAAACCGGTCAAAATTGGTAATGCAGACTTAATCTATTCAGAGGCCATCCCGCCGCAGGTCCAATACACGGCATTAGGGCATATCCATGGTTATAAAAATATCGGTTCGGCTGAGAAACCGGTAATTTATGCATCTTCGCCCCTATGTTATAGCTTTTCGGAGGCTGGGCAAACTAAATACGTTGCGCTGGTGAATGTATCGGCCGGCGAACAAGCAATTGTCGAGCGCATTCCATTGACTCAGGGCAAACCGCTGGTCCGAAAATCATTCGACGATATTGAGCAGTGTATATCTTGGTTGTCTGAAAACCCCAATGCATTGGTGGAGCTCACGCTGAAATCGGAGACCTTCTTAAAAGCCGAGGACCGCAAGCGAATCTATCAGAGCCATTCGGGAATAATCTACCTCATTCCGCTCATTAAGCAGGATGAGCAAGAGCTGCTTGAAGCCAAAGAAATTAATCTTACACAAGACATGTCGACTTTATTCAACGATTATTTTAAATCCAAGAACGGCAACCAGGCACCCAATGATGACATCCTCGATCTTTTTCGCGAAATCCTAAACTCATAATCCATGATTCCATTAAAGTTAACTCTAGAAGGGATATACTCATATCAAGAACGTCAGACGATCGATTTCACTGCGCTTTCTCAAGCAGGTCTTTTTGGTATCTTCGGTGCTGTGGGTTCCGGCAAATCATCGATATTGGAAGCAATTACCTACTCCTTATTTGGGGAAACAGAACGCCTGAATGCACGGGATAAGCGCGCTTATAACATGATGAATCTAAAGTCTAACCGATCTTATATTGAGCTTGATTTCGTCAACTTTGAAGACCGTACATTTAGAATTACCCGCGAATTTAAACGCAATTCCAAAAATTTCGATGATGTGAAATCGCCCACGGTTGTACTCTACGAAAAAATCAATGAAGCATGGGTCCCACTAGAAAGCAGCAATACACAGCATATCATCGGATTAAGCTATGAGAACTTCAAGCGGACAATCATCATTCCTCAAGGACAGTTTAAAGAGTTTATAGAACTCGGAGCCAAGGAACGCACGGATATGATGAAAGAAATTTTTCAGCTGCATCGATTCGACCTGCAGGATAAAGTTTCCAACCTCTATAAAAAAAATCAGTCCGAACTGGATCACCTCAACGGTCAATTAATCGGATTTGATGAGGTCACAACCGAACTGATAGAAACGACCGAAACAAATCTCCAACTGGCAGTCGAGTCCTTTGTCGTCCTTGAGTCGTCGTACAAGGCGCATCATGAAAGGTTCTTAAGCCTCAAAAAACTCAAAGAGGATTTCTTAGAACTCCGAACAGTGAAAGCACTCTTTCAGCAATTGCTAGAACAAAAAGATGAAAAAGAAACTTTACGGTTAAAGTTAAATCGCTTTGAGGAAGCGCAAACCAACTTTCTACATATTCTTAAAACTAAGGAAAAATTAGCGGCGGAAGGCCTAATTACACAGAAAAGAGTAGAAACCGAAAAGCAAAGACAGGCCGAAATTCAACAGCTAATCCAGGAGCATTCCTCAAGTCTAAATCTGTTGAAATCACAATATGAGCTGCTACCACAGCGTCGTATTCAGGAATTGGACCTGGAATTGATAAGCCAATTGATTACGTTTTCAAATGAAATCAAGAGTTTACAGGATCGGGCGCAGAAGGGACGCAATTTTGTGCAGGAAACGAAAGATCAACAACGACATTATAAAGCCAGAATTCAGGAGACAGAAATTCAAATCGTCAGCCTAAAGCGAGCAAAACCCTCATCTCAAGAACTCATGGAGCTGGGTCAGTGGTATACCAAGCAGCAGAGCATCCAGCAGCAGGAAGACGACCTGAACAAACAGGCCATTGATTTAGAAAAAAGCATAGCCATACTGAAGAATGAACTCCATACCTTCCATCCTGATCTCGAAGAATTTCGATCCAATCATCCTCTTGTCGTCAATGCCCTCGAGCAAAAACTTCAAGCACTCCAAGATGAAAAATCTCATCTTCTCCTGCAGCAAAGGCTGACCCAATATGCAGAAAACCTTAAAGCAGGCTCCCCGTGCCCACTATGTGGAGCTTTGGAACATCCCGCCATCAATCAAGGACAGGATATTTCTCACCAGGTTGCCGCTAATGAGAAATTGATTACTGAGACAAATGAGAACCTTAAGCACCAACAAGATCAGCAATTTCAGGTAGAGAAACTTCAGCTACGTTTGCAGTCACTAAATGATCAGCAACAAGATCTACATACGAAAATACAGCTGAATGCCCGTAACAAAATTGCGCATGCCCAACAATTTACATGGGCCGGTTATAGTCCTACGGATGAATCCAGCTACACATCAAATAAGCAGGAGCTTGCCCGGATCGAAACGCAACTAGCAAAAGTGGAGCAACAACTTGGCGAACACCAGGCTACACTCGCCTCCGTTGAGGAAAAGCTGGAGAAATACAATAAAGCACTGCATCAGTTTGAACGTGATGAAGCAAGCAAACAGGCCCAGATTAATCAAAATATGGGGAATCTAAAAACGCTGCGCTGGTCCGACTATAAAATGCGGGAGTCCGAAGCAGTCGAACAGGAATATACTGCACTGAAAAGATCGAATCTTGAGATTGAGCGCGACTACATTGCTTTAAGCGAACGATTAAATGAGTTAAACAGTCAATTTGCAGCCCAAAACAGCTTGGTACAGACCATTGTTGAACAGCTCGGACATATCGAACGTGAAAGTCAAGAGGCCGATGTCACGCTCCAACAGCTACTTGAGGCGTCACCCTTTGAAACGTTGGAAGAGATTCGGCAAATCCTCGCGGAGAATTTGTCTGTCATACAGATCCGACAAGAGCTGGAGCAATTTCAGATTCAATTTGAAACGGTGAAGGCACAGATCAGTCAGTTGGAAAAGAAACTCGTCGACCAGGTATATGACGAAAACCAATTTCTCGCGCAGGAAAAAATCCTGGATGAGAGCGCCCAAGAATTGAAAGCAAGCACAGAAAATGTTGCCCGACTTCAACAAGAGCGCGATCAGCTAAGAATCGCCTATGCTAAAAAGGAAAATCTCCAGCAACAACAGATCAAACTAAGTTTACGCCACGATAATTTGAAACAACTTTTTAATCTATTTAAAGGTGCGGGCTTTGTGCAATATGTTTCTTCGATTTATTTACGGCAGCTGTGTGATCATGCGAACATTCGTTTCCATCGCATGACCCGCAATCAACTTAGCCTGCAGCTGAATGACAACAATGAATTTGAAATTATCGATTATTTGAATGAGGGAAAAAATCGCAGTGTAAAAACACTATCCGGTGGACAGGCATTTCAGGTATCCCTAAGTCTGGCTTTGGCCTTAGCAGAAAGTGTACAGTCTAATTCGCGTGCGACCAGAAACTTCTTTTTTATCGATGAAGGCTTTGGAACACAAGATATCACTTCTGTTAATATTGTTTTCGAAACCCTATTAGATTTACACAAGGAAAACCGCATCGTCGGTATTATTTCACATGTTGAAGAGCTCAAAGAACGTATTCGAGTATCCCTTTCAATAGAAAAGGATGAAGAGCGTGGCAGTCAAATTTTTATCAATTAATTCCGTTTTATTTTGTATATTAGTTATAGCGGTTCCGCTGAACGAGCCTGATCGCTATAACCAACAAAAACAAAAGATTATGGGCTTATTTTCAAACAATAAAAAAGGAAAAGGGTCTCATCCTTTTTTTCATAAGGCGACCAAAACAGTAAGCAGCACGGCCTTTTCAGCTAAAGAAACCAGTCAAACAAGGACGGTACAATCCATGCTTTTTGTCAAACAATACGATATACTAACGATCTTAAGGGAGGTTTTAATGCCGCAGAATCAAAACTAAAATTAAGCAGATTTCCATCTTCCATACTAACGTGAATGATGTTGGCCCTACATGTAAACGTAAACAGACTATGTTTACTACGCACGATTAGTGCCTAGGTTAAAGAAAGTCTAGGTACAGCATAGCGTATAAAGCTATCAAAATTTAGCAAAACAACATGATTGCTAATCACTGGGAACCAGAACTTCACAATTGGCTTTAGGGCAGAAAAAAGAAATACAATAAAACATTGAAATTATAAAAAAGAAAGTTTATTTTAACCAGACAAAACTTTTTCCAAAAAAATATTGTCATACGATAAATAACAATCGATAGACAGTATATTTGTCAGCTATATGAAGTACAAACAAATCAACAATAATTCCATCAATCAAATCATGCTAATCGTCATCATATTGGCGATATGTATATTGATCTTTACAAGCTTATTCTACTACCTCCCCGGTTTTCTGGGAGCAGTTACCTTATATATTCTTTTTAGAAAAATCAATTTTAAGTTGACTGAAGAAAAAAAATGGAATAAATCTTTCGCCAGTATTTTATTGATATTATTGACTATCATATTCTTGGTAGGGCCACTCTATCTGTTAATCAACTACATGGTACCTCAGGTAACAGAAGTCATTAGCAATAAAGACGATCTGATGCACAAGTTTGACTCGATCAAAACGTACTTTAAAGATAGCCCCTATTTAAGCAATATCGATCTTTCTGATACCGCCTTAATGGGAACGCTTCAAAAAGCAGCTAAATTTATACCCAATATTCTGAATTCCGTTGCGGAAGTTGGTGTCAATATACTGGTAGCGCTATTTGTGTTGTATTTTATGTTGGTTAGCAGCAAAAAACTAGAACAAACCATTTATCAAGCGATCCCTTTCACCCAAACCAGTAAAGCCGAGTTGTGGAAAGAATTTGATATGATGGTAAAATCCAATGCAATCGGTATCCCGATTTTGGCTATATGCCAAGGTATTGTAGCGGGGCTTGGTTATTGGTTCTTTGGCTTGGAGAGCCCGATCTTTCTGGGAATTCTTACCGCAGTTTCCACTATAATCCCAATTTTGGGAACCATGGTTGTGTATCTACCGGCAGCGCTTTTTCTATTGGCGAATGGACAGTCCGGAAATGCAATAGGTCTTGCCTTATATGGTATCATTATTATTGGTAGTATTGATAATGTACTTCGATTTACCATATTGAAAAAGTTGGGTGACGTTCATCCCTTAATAACGGTATTCGGTGTTTTGCTGGGATTAAACCTATTTGGTATGCTGGGATTGATCTTCGGTCCACTAATCCTATCTTGTGTGGGTGTATTATTGAAGGTGTATAGCATTGAATTTGGAAGAAGTACGCCAGAAATTATTCAATCTACCTCATTGACAGACTCAAAGTCTACGCATGACGGTCCTGACATCATAGAATAAAGGAACTGCAACAGGTTAAATTGTTTTGATCACAACATGCATTAATATCCAGTATACTGTCATAAATGAATTTCTACGATTAAGAATCCCTTTTTTTTCATAGTTTTGATCATTAGTATAATACATTCTTCAATACTTTCTACATAAAAATTGACGATGTATTAAGCATAAACATTAAAACGATAAAATCACGAAAACTGATTTAAAAGCAAACGTATTCTATGAATAAAAAGATAATCTTAGGAGTGACAGCGTTATTGGCCGCCGGCATTATTTCCTCATGCAACAACAACAAACCGAAAACAGATCAAACTGCAAATACTACGCAGGAAGCCAGTGCTGACAGCCATGATCATGCAGGTCATGATCATGCAGACCACGATCCTAGTCAAGCTGCGCCAAAGCAATCTTCCGACCCTGCAGCCATTCTTCCTAATTTCACATTTTATCAGCTTCGTTCGGGCATCCGTGTTACGCAGGAAAACGTTGCTAAAGACAAGAATACCGTTTTTATTCTATTTGATCCCGGGTGTAGTCATTGCCAACATGAAGCTACGGAGCTTGAAAAGAATATTGATCGTATAAAAGACGTCAATATTTATTATATTTCCATGAATGATCCGGCCTTAGTACTAGGTTTTTTTGACACCTTTGCACCTAAACTATCCAAAGCATCCAACGTAGAGGTATTGATTGATAAAGACCAAACGTTTATACAGACCATTCACGTACCTTCACAATTTCCCGCAAATTACGTCTATGGTGCGGACGGAAAACTAAAAGCACATTGGGAAGGTGAAAAAAATATTAACGAAGCAATAAGCCAATTTCATAAATAATCTGAAATGCTAAACATAGCAATCAATGGATTCGGACGCATCGGTCGGAATACACTACGTAATATCTTTTTACGGGAGGCTTTCGATGAACTGCAGGTCATTGCCATCAATGACCTGACAGATACGAAGACCTTAGCCCACCTATTTAAATACGATTCTGTACATGGTCCTTTTCCTGGCACCGTGACACACGATGAAAAACATATTATTGTCAATGGTCTTTCCATCTTGGTTACCAATGAAAAAGATCCTGCAGCACTGCCCTGGCAGGAGCTTCAAATTGATGTTGTCATCGAATCTACAGGGTATTTCACCAGTCGTGACAAAGCGGCTCTCCACCTGGAAGCTGGTGCAAAAAAAGTGATTATCTCCGCCCCGGCACAAGATAAAGACATTCCAACAGTGGTATTGGGCATTAATGACAGTGTCATTGATCTATCTGCTTCGATTTTATCCAATGCCTCCTGTACAACAAACAATGTTGCTCCCCTCGTTAAAATATTGGATGAAAATTGGGGCATCAGAGATGGCTATATTACCACGGTTCATTCCATGACGGGAGACCAGAATCTTCACGACGCACCACATAAAGATTTAAGGAGAGCGCGGGCAGCATCGTCGGCGATCATTCCAACAACTACTGGTGCCGCTAAAGCGATTACCAATGTTTTTCCGCATCTGCAGAATAAACTTGGCGGAGCCGGGATACGTGTCCCCGTACTCAACGGTTCATTGACGGACTTTACCTGTACGCTCGAGAAAGAAACCACTGTAGAGGAAATCAATAAAGCATTCAAAGCTGCAGCAGAAGACGAATTAAAAAACGTATTATTTTATACAGAAGACCCCATCGTTTCGGTAGATATCATCAATAACCCCTATTCATGTGTATTTGATGCGCAGTTAACCTCGGTAGTGGGCGGTCTGGTCAAAGTTGTGGGCTGGTATGACAATGAATTTGGTTATTCCAATCGTTTGGTTGACCTTCTGATCAAGATCGATAGGCTCGCATAAGTTTGCTACCTCATCATCATCTTAGGATAGGTGGCGGCATAAAAAAAGCGTCCTTGCCAATTATAATTGGCAAGGACGCTTTTTTTTCTTCATGCATTAATTTTACATTTCCCCTTCAACGCCTAATCCAAATAACGCAAAATCATATTTGACCGGATCCAGCGGATCCAGTAAACGCAGATTGGCTGTTAATTCCTGGGCTGTTTTCCAATTCACTTTATCCAGCGTAATTAGACCAAATTTGCGGGCAACACGCTCGACATGGACATCACAGGGACAGATGAGATCTTTTGGGGACAGGCGGTGCCAAATACCAAAATCTACACCTTTTGTATCTTTTCTGACCATCCAGCGTAAAAACATATTGATCCGCTTGACGGTTGACTTCTGTGCTGGACTACTAATGTGCTTCCGCGTGCGAACAGGATAATCAGGTAAGGAAAAGAAATAGGTTTTAAAGGCATTCAATGCCATTTCTAGGTCGACCTCTTCCCTGTTCTCCTGTCCTACGAGAAAAGCATCCTCCAAAGATTCGAAATGCGCATAGTGATGCTTAAAAAAAGAAACAAAATAAAGAATGTCGGTATCATTGAAGGTACGGTGCTTAAATCCCAGCAAGGTCTTTAAATCCTGTTCTTGGTGATTTACAATATAATCGTATGGCGAACCATCCATACGAGCCACCAGTTCATTACATTTATTGATAATCGTCTTTCTTTGTCCCCAAGCCATGATGGAAGCCAAAAATCCCATGATCTCAATATCCTGCTTCCGGGAAAATTGATGGGGAATCGATATGGGATCATTTGGAATAAAACCAGGTTGATTATATTCATCAACTTTCTTATCCAAGAAATCTTTCAGATCAAAATCAACGGCCATACTAATCCTTATCTTCCAGTTTGAAGAATACCTTTACAAATCTTTGCGATCAAGCCTGGGCCTTCGTAGATAAAACCGGTATAAACTTGAATGAGACTGGCTCCAGCATCTAACTTCTCAATGGCATCTTTCGCCGAATGAATCCCCCCTACACCGATGATCGGAAATGCCTTGTTGGATTTTTCACTTAAGTAGCGAATCACTTCCGTTGAACGTTTGGTCAAAGGACGTCCACTTACACCACCCGCTTCATTGATCAGCTCCTGTTGGCTCTGTAAGCCTTCTCTTGAAATCGTCGTATTCGTTGCGATAACACCTGCAATTTGAGTTTCCAAAACGATCTCGACAATATCATCCAATTGACTATCCGTCAAATCGGGCGCTATTTTAAGCAAGATGGGCTTCGGAGCCGATTTTGCGATATTGAGGCTTTGTAAAGTATTCAATATATGTTTTAAAGGCTCCTTTTCCTGTAAATCCCGTAAGCCCGGTGTATTCGGAGAACTCACATTGACAACAAAATAATCCACGTAGTCAAACAATGCATTGAAGCAATAAATATAATCATTGACAGCTTCTTCATTGGGTGTCACCTTATTCTTACCAATATTTCCCCCTATTAACAATCCTTTTCGATCCTTTAGATTTTTCAATCTTGTAGCGGCAACATCTGCCCCCTGATTATTAAATCCCATTCTATTGATCAACGCTTCATCGGGAACAAGGCGGAACATCCTGGGTTTATCGTTGCCCGGTTGCGGCTTAGGAGTTACCGTTCCAATTTCGATAAAACCAAATCCCAAATTAGTCATATCCGCAATATATTCCGCATTTTTATCAAAGCCAGCAGCAAGGCCCACCGGATTTTTAAATTTCAATCCAAAGACTTCGCGTTCCAAACGTGGATCTTCCACGGTAAAAAAAGCATTCAATAATTGTTTGGCGCCCCAAATTTTTGAGAAAACATTCAATCCACCGGTCACTTTATGGTGAGCCGTCTCCGGATTCATTGTAAAGAATATAGGTTTGACTAATTTATACATAATCGCAAAGTTACTCAAAGAAGAAGAAATATTCATTACTTTTGTACTTTTGCAGTTGAAATGATATCAATAAATAATTTAACATTTGAAATAGGATCTCGCGCTTTATATGACGAAGCAAACTGGCATATCAAACCAGGAGATAAAGTTGGCTTGATCGGTGCCAATGGTACAGGTAAATCGACTTTACTTCGCCTTATTGTCGGTCAATATACGCCCACATCAGGAACGATTTCCATGGCGAAGGACCTTAAGATTGGTTATTTAAACCAGGACTTATTGTCGTACCATTCTGAAAAAAGCATTTTGCATGTTGCCATGGAAGCTTTTGAGCGCCAAAATCAATTACATGCCGAAATCGAGGACTTACTCCACAAACTAGAAACAGATTATTCGGATGAAATCCTGAATAAACTAAGCGATAAACAAGTAGAATTTGAGGCTTTAGATGGTTATAACATCGAATTTAAGGCCCATGAAATCCTTGCCGGTTTAGGTTTTTCCGAAGAAGAACAGAAAAGACCATTGGCCACTTTCTCCGGAGGATGGCGTATGCGGGTTATGCTTGCCCGTATCTTATTGCAAACTCCAGATATTCTGTTATTGGATGAACCGACCAACCACATGGACTTACCTTCCATCAAATGGCTGGAGAACTATCTGCAAGCATTTGATGGCGCCATTGTGATTGTTTCCCACGATCGATATTTTCTTGACCGCATCATCAAGAAAACCGTAGAATCACGTAAAGGAAAATTAACACTTTATGCAGGTAACTACAGTTTTTATCTTGAAGAGAAGGAACTACGGAATGAATTGCAGGCCAATCAATTCAAAAACCAGCAAGCCAAGATAAAACAGGAAGAACGCCTTATCGAGCGTTTCCGCGCCAAGGCTTCTAAAGCCAAAATGGCGCAGTCGCGCATCAAAGCATTAGATCGCTTGGAGAGAATTGACGATGTAGACGATGACAATCCTACGGTAAACTTCAGCTTTAAATTTTCAAAACCTTCGGGGCGCCACGTCGTGACATTGGAAAATATTTCCAAGTCATACCCTAACCTGGAGATCCTAAAAAATACTTCAGCCATTATAGAAAAGGGTGATAAAATAGCCCTAATTGGTGCCAATGGTAAAGGTAAATCTACTCTCTTACGTATCGTGGCCAATGCGGATCACCAGTTTGAAGGAAAAGCAGAACAGGGACACAATGTTTCGCAGACATTTTTTGCGCAACACCAGCTGGAAGCGCTGCACCTGGAAAATTCCATCCTTGCCGAGTTACAAACTTTTGCGCCGAAGCATACAGAGACTGAATTGCGCTCGATCCTTGGATGTTTTCTATTCACTGGTGATGATGCATTCAAAAAGATCAAAGTACTCTCCGGAGGTGAGAAATCGCGTGTGGCCCTTGCAAAAGCATTAACCGCGGACGCGAACTTCTTAGCGCTCGATGAGCCTACCAACCACTTGGATATGCAGTCTGTCAACATTCTGATCCAGGCCTTGCAGCAATACGAAGGTACATTTATCGTTGTCTCCCACGATCGTTATTTCTTAGACAATGTAGCAAACAAAATCTGGTACATTGAAGACAAACAGATCAAGGAATACCCAGGTACCTATCAGGAGTATGAAGAATGGGCTGCAAAACGCGTCGTAAAGGCGGACGTAAAAACGGAGAAAAAAATCAAGGAAGAACCCAAAGTAAAGAAAGAAAAGCAACCACTTACGGAAGATAAAACACGTTTGTTGAGTAAAAAAAATAAGGAGCTAACGTCTTTTGAACAAAAAATTGAAGAGCAAGAAATTTTAGTTAAAAATTTAGAATCAAAACTTGCCGACGAAGCAGTGTATTCGGATGCGACTAAGTTACAGGAAACTACACGCTCTTACAACTCAGCGAAGGCATTATTGACGCAATTTCAGGAGAGTTGGGAACAGCTGGCGGAAGAAATCATGGAATTGGAAAATGGTTAATTTTTTTGGCTTAAAATCAGCTTATTAAACCTCAAAGCATGATTTTAAGCCAAAATTATTTGCAGGAACAGGATTAAAGCCCTACTTTTGCATCACTTCAAACAAGGAACGACAGTTCAAAATAAAGAAGTAAGATTCCGTAGCTCAGCTGGTAGAGCAATACACTTTTAATGTATGGGTCCTGGGTTCGAATCCCAGCGGGATCACTTCATCGTCATCAGAGTTTTTACAGCTTTGATGACGATTTTTTTTATCACCTAACCCCCTCTTACTCAGTCTAATTAGATTCAAAAATGCATTTGATTTTGGGGTTCGAAAGTTCTTGCCGTCAAACTCTAATTTATGGTAGTAAAGTGAACTGGCGATCTTTCTTTTATCTTCCACACATGAATCATTGTACCTCTGTGCTATATTAGCGATACTTTCGATAGCTAATGAAAGTTTACCAGGCACATCTTGATCCTTGCTAGCCTTTGTTAAACTTTTCAAACTCTCATCAAGTTCATCGCTTCTTTTTTTACATTCGACCTTTACTTCATTATAATCATCCTCGTCTAATCGATCTGATAAAAATAAATTTCTGGCTTTACTAAGTTTTTGATTAACATTCTCCATTTCCTCAACAACAGCTTTTCTCTCATCATCAACATTACCACAATGCTTTTTGTAATTTTTTAAAACAACTATCTTTAACGTGTCTCTGTACTCGGGAAGAATTTCAAACTCTCGAAGAGTTTCAACAAACTTATTATTGACTATATCAGAGTTATGGCGGAAACCACATTTTGAATTACAATGATAATAGTTGTAACGCTTCGTATTGCCTTGCGATGTACTTGCTGTCAACGTTTTTACCACAACGTGGACAAATCAAGACGCCACGCAATGGAAAATTCTCATTCTGCAAAACCCGATTTTCTCCGTGCTCAGATTTGCTTTTCCTACCTTTACCATCTAAAACGATCTGCACCTTTTCAAAAAGCTCCTCCGTAATTAAAGGTAGATGCTTTCCTTTAACAAAATGGGCTTCCTCATTTTCAAATTCGGGGATGAAAACCTTTCCAGTGTACACAGGATTTCTGACAGCTACCATAAAAGCATTTCTTGTCAGATCCTTCCCTTCTCTTTTATTCATAAGCAAACGAATATGCTCAGAAGGTAATTCTCCTTTTGCGATTTCCTCAAATGCCCACACTATATTATCTGCTTCCGGATGTCTGACACCTATGTATTTCGCACCGTCTTCGGTACACCTATTAATATAACCATAAGGCGGAATACCCATAATACGCCCTTCCTTTCGCGCACGTCTCATCCCATAAAATACATTTAAAGCCCTACGATCATTTTCTACTTCAGGTGTTGAAAGGTATATAGCTAACACAATCTTATTTTCAGGAATTTTTAGATCTAAAGGTTGCTCTATAGCTTGTGTCTCTACCTCCAAACCTTCGAGAACACTGATCATGTGATAAGCCTCACCGACATTTCTACTAAACCTGTCCCACTTAGTAAATAGAACTAATCGAGGCTCCCTGTCTCTTTTATTTCTTTTTTTAAGATTTTTCAGGTATTTGCTCCATTCAGGACGATCAAAGTTTTTTGCAGAGTGATCTTCGAAAAAAACGTTATCTACGGCTATATCGTATTTCGCACAATATGCCTGCAAACGCTCCGCCTGATCTCGTTGTGAATATCCTTTGTCTGCCTGTTCATCTGTCGATACACGAATATAAAGATCCGCTATCTTACTGCTAAAATTCTTCTTCATAAGCATATATTAAGTTTAAAATTTTTGAATTGAAAACAGAGATTTGTAAATCCCAATTGGTAGGAAATCTAATACGAATATTAGCCCTCATTAAAATTGAAGTCTTTCTCATCAGAAAAAATTTTTGAAAATTATACTTGGTTAAGCTGATGCAACAATTCACTGGATATCAAATTGTTCAATCATCAGTCACAATTATACAAAGCTACAAAAAATAGATTAATCGGGGGAGAAGAACTGTTTTATTGTAATTCTTGCTAAAGTATATAAAATCTCAAGCATTTCCTTTGCTTCCTCTTCGCTAACAACCCGGCCGGTGCTACGAACGGTTTCTAAAAATTGTTCAAAAGGTATTTCTTCCAACTCAATGAATGTAGAATGTTTTAACATCTCTGCATTGATTGATTTTTTCTTTTTTGCAGATGTAAATTTTCCCATAGCCCTACAAATTTTAAAGATTTTACTGTTATACCATCGAAGGTATACCGGATGTCTTTAACTTGTTTTTCATTGGACTTTTGAGGTAATAACTATCCTACATTTTCCTATTTCAAAACTTATGATAACCTAGCAAAAAAGAGTAATTGAAAGAAATTGAAAAACACCTTTTAATTTTCATTTAGTTCCTATTTTCCAGTACAAACTGAAATGTAGAACCTGCACCTTCCTCACTTTCCACACTTATAACGGAATTATGATAATGCAATATCTCCGCTACAATATACAGACCGATACCGAATCCTGAAATATTGGCTAATTCCTTCCTTTCAACCCTAAAAAACCTTTTGAAAAGTTCTTTCTGGTCCGTTTTACTTATTCCGACCCCTTCGTCACTGACATAGATCCTTAATGAACCGTTATGGAGCTTCTCGCAACCTAATACAATAGTTCCACCTTCAGGAGAATATTTTATAGCATTGGTCAAAAGATTTATTAATACCTGACCAATTTTATCACGGTCGGCGAGAACTTCATGGGAGGAATCACATTGAATCTGAATGATATGCTTTCTGCTAAGAAATTTAGCCTGCTCTACAATCTCGTCCATTAGACCTAAAAGTTGAAAATATTCAAAGCGCATGCGGATTTTGCCTTCTTCGATCTTTGCAAGGTTCAGAAAATCCTGAATCATCGAGGTCATCCGTTTCGCCTGACCTTCAATCCCAACGGAAAGATTTTTTGCTATTTCCAGGTTATTGTTCTTAAAACCTTTTTGCATGGCCTGCGAACTTAATAATATCGAAGTAAGCGGTGTTTTTAGTTCATGGCTTACCATTGAAACAAAATCATTTTTCCGCCTTTCTTCCTGTTTCTTTTCAGAAATGTCTCTCGCAATTTTGGATATCCCCATTATTTCACCATTTCCGTTCTTTATTGGGGATATTGTCAAGGATACATCCAAAAGTTTACCTGATTTTGTGAGCCTCTGGGTTTCAAAATGATTTATAGATTCCCCAGCCCTGAGTTTTTCCAATATATAATCTTCTTCCCCAAGGCGTTCTTCCGGAATTATTTTGATAATCGGCTGACCGATCATTTCATCTGCACTGTAACCGAATATCGTTTCAGCAGAACTGTTCCAGGTACTGACTACTCCATTCAATGTTTTACTTATTATGGCATCAAAAGAAGAGTTGACAATCGCTACAAGTTTTGAATGGTATTCCTCTGAATTCTTTAGATCGGTGATATCAAGGACGCACCCAACTACCCTATGTAAACCTTCTATTACCTGTTTCTGTATAATTCCCTGAACTCTGATCCAGACAGGAAAATTTTTGGATTTTAAAAATCTAAAAATAAAATCAAACTCACCCTTATCCTTATATTTCAAATCGGAAATATAGGATTCCACTTTTTCTTTATCTTCATGGTAAATATAATCTGAAAGCAGGCATCCAATATCAAGATCCAGAGGTAATTCCAACATTTTTCGCAATTCAACTGAGATCTGGACACTTCCGGTCATCAAATCTAATTCCCAAATCCCCATATTAGATGCGGAAATCGCAAGCTGTAACCGTTCTGCACTTTCCTTAAGTAGATGGTGGAGTTCATTCTTGCGTTTTTCTTCTTTGACCAATTCTGTCACATCTCTTGTGAAACATCGTGTATGGATAAATTTTCCATCTTCTAAAAGCACATTTGAACTGATTCTTACGTACTTTATATCCCCATTTTTTGACAGTAGCCTGGCTGGAAAATCCTGTATAGTTTCATTATTGGAAAGTTTAACCAATAGGTCCGAAATTACCTCACTATCCGCATGAAAATTCTCGATCGGAAAACCTACGTACTCTTCTTTGAGATATCCCAGAAGATCAAGTTCAGCCTGGTTGGCCCAAATAATAATACCGTGTTCATTTACCCAGTGAAGGGGCATACTCCCGTTTTCGATAAAATCGGTCAGCTCTTTCACACGATGTTTTAGTAGTTGTAATTCGATTTTCAGATCCTCTATATTTTCTGGCTCAGCCATAGCGATTAACTTTGAATATTTATACTAAGTAAATTTATCAATTATACAAATATATAGCGCAATAATCATTGATTTACCCTACGTGTACGGTCACTTTGCAAAGTAGGTAAATATCAATATTATAGGAATGAAATAACAGTGAGACAATAATTTGTATTTATTAGAAGGTGAAATCAAAAAAGAGGCTGGGCAATATACCCAGCCAAAACGTTACTAATCGTATTAATGGGAGCGAGTACATTTAAAACAAATAATGACATCAAATGTTTGGCAATTCTTATAATTTTTAAGCCAAAAACACTAGGTATCAGTGGCATGGCTACCCAATCAAAAAATGATATTATACCTATCATTGGGATGGCAAGTTTTAATAGAATGTCCATAACCTAAAATCACGTAGAATAAACCTTACAGATGAACAGCTCCTGTTTTTGCACAGTACCTTTTTAAATAGGCCGATTAAAAACAATTACAGGCTTGAACATTTAAATCAATAATTCCATCTTCAATTTAATAGACCAGAGAAAAGGCTATTGTATTTTTTCTTTTTCAGAAGGAATATCAGAATTAAATTTTATTTAGTGTTATCTTCCTCCTTAGAAGGTAATCAAAATTTAGTGAAGCACCGGACTCTCTCTCGGTGCTTTTCTTTTACTAGAGTGTTTGCCTAATAAGTCAGACTACCTTTTTATCCTCTCCAAATTTTATTGTCCCATTTTCAATGATTAATACTTTGATTACAAGCTGATTAATATCAGTTTATATGCTTTGCATAACAATCTTAAAACTGATAAATTCGGTGACTTAAAATTATACAGGATAAATCCTGTAAAATAAAGGAAATCAATATGGAAGAATGCTTTTTAGAGCACTGCGATAAAGTAATAGCAGATATGGGTGCTGGCTTAGTAAAAAAGAAGGATGGTGACCTCTACAGTGATACAACAATTCGTACAATGAAACAGAACATAAAACTTATTCGTTCGTTTGTGTCAATAAAAGCAGAGACCCTCAAAATGAAGGACGTTGATAAAAACTTTGTTGATGCTTTCCATCAGTTTTTATTGGATAAAAATTTAGCAAAAAATACCATTTCAGGGAAAACTTGATGGGCTAAGGTTCTGGATCAAACGTTTTCATGTGGAAAAATTGATGGATTACAAAGGAGAAGTCGGGAAATACCCCAGTGAAATCACAACAGCAATTTCTTTGAGTATCGAGGAATTACAGGCATTGTATGTTATGAAACTACCTGAAGGCCAGCGAAAGGTACTGGACATATTCATCTGCCAGTCTTTTTTAGGGCTTCGTGTAGGTGATATGTTTAAGTTTCTACAAAATATCAACTGCCGTAAACGCACGCTTGAAGAACAGGTGTTTTTTGAGGTTCACACAGGGAAAAAGTGTTATCCTGTTGTCATTCCAGCGGCTACAATTGTTATGACCATCATTGAAAAGTACGGAAATTCATTACAAAAAGGTTTCTCAGAATCACATTATAATATAACGCTAAAAAAGATTGTCGCCAAATCAACTATTGACCGAGAGGTTGCTTTTTTTAGAACAGAGGGAGGAAGAAAAACCGAAAAAATTGTACAGCTTTCTTCATTGATCAGTAGCCATACAGCAAGAAGGACTTTTGCCACAAATGGTTATCTTTCTGGTATATCACCATTTGATCTCATGAAGATTACCGGACATAGATCGCTCCAGTCATTCTTTAGGTATATGAGATGTGAAAATATAGCAGTGGCATTTAAGATATCAAGCCACAAATTTTTTCGTATCAAATTTTCAGAACCTGACGTATTGGACGAAGAGCTCATTTAGAGTTAAAATTAATCTCTTATCAAAAAACATATAAATGGAAATGCTTAATATTCCGAATACTTTTTCTCCACTTTCCATATGTTTTCTTCCAATTTTTTAAGTAGCCAGGTTTTCTCCCCGATTTCTGTTCCCGAAGCTGTACTATATCCTTGGACATTTAGGATCAGTTCCCTGTCATTCAGAACTTCCATATCACCCTTTGCTACTATTCCATCACTAAATTCAATATCTATTTCAAGATATGCGCTACGGGAAGAGATAGGAAACAATATCTTCCCTATTGAACCGGCATACAGATGACTATTGTCAAACATTATTTTTCTCATAATTAGGACCGTTTGGATAGATTTAAATTCCACGAAGTAAACACCTAAATTAAATTACTTAATGTTATTCATTCTAATGTAATTCTACATACAAGTTATGAATAATTATTTGTGTACCAGTAAGTGATAAAATATTTCTCGTAAGGTATAGCATTAATTTATAGGCATTAAAAAATGAATCGCAGACTATTAAATTTTATTGCGAATATTAGTTCAACTTTATAGGATAAAAACTCTATAAACAGATCCACTTTATCACACTTACCAGGCCCGAGATATGAAAGGTAAAACCATGTTTTTCAATCTATCTTTTCCCTCGCCAAAGAATGCTGTTTCAATCACTCATTCATAGTCATATTTCTTACATATACAGATCTCTTTTAAAAGGATAACTTCTTTCCCCTTCAAAGGCAAAGCACATTTACTCCGCCGCTTTCCCCGATCCGTAAAAAGAGCTTTCTGCCCCCCATACATAGCAAATTGGCAAGCTGCCCTCGCTGTTCTTCCACAATCATCTCGCAATTCCCTATGAAATAACAATGTTTTCAGGCCCATAAAATCTTCGGATAGATAAGATTGGGGGAATCATTTTTTTACAAAAGAAAATCAGTCGAAAAAAGACATTCAAAAGTACATAGGGCAGCCAGCCCACATCCCGCAAAAGACTACGGCATAAACACATGCCGTCGCACGCACCCATCCTTTATTCCGTTTCCTTTTGCCTTACCGCAATTACCCTATGTCCGGATTGACTTTCTTTTTTTTCCTTTTTTTTCTTTGAAAAAATATTTGGGGCGAAGCCTCAGCAGGACTGAAAAGGGAACAAACGTAACAAGATTGTAAAACAACTTAAAAACAAAAGTTATGAACATTTTTCGGAAGGCTGACAGCAAACGCAACAGTCAGCAAAACAACAGAAGGTAAAGAAGTGGTAAACTTCATGGTAGCAGTAATTGACGGCTACAAAAACAAACAAGGTCAGTGGGTAGACAATGACGCATTTATTCAGTGCGCCTACTGGCGCACAGCGAAAGTAGCTCCGTGGCTCAAAAAAGGGCTGTGCGTAGAATTGACAGGACAGATCAGCGCAAGAGCGTGGCAGGGAAAAGACGGAACGCTCAATGCGGACTGAACTTCAACACCTCCTATATTAAACCATATTGGGGAACGGCTTCAAAAGATGATGCTGTACAGGCTACTAAAGCTCAAGAAACTAACAGTACTGCAAAAGAGGACGAAAATGACGACCTCCCATTCTAGGCAGGACAGTACAAAATCCAAAACATTTAACCCATTTAAAAAATAGAAATCATGGGACATAATTTAAATTACAATAACAGAACTGGTAGATATTCATTTTTCAGCGTAAAGGAAAAGGCATGGCACGGGCTCGGACAGATCGTGCAGGACTACCCGACAAGTGCCGAAGCAATCAGACACGCAGGTCTTGATTATGAAGTACAAAAAAGCCCTTTGTTTACCAAAGGTTCGGGCATAGTGGAAATTTCGGACGGTATAGTAATCGAGGACACTGAAATCGAAGTACCTAACTATTTCGCTAATATCCGTACGGATAACAATACCGTGCTTGGAGTGGTGGGCAAAGATTACCACATCGTACAAAATAAAGACGCTTTTACATTTTTTGATTCTATTGTAGGTGGTGGAAGCGGTATTCTATACGAAACCGCAGGGGCATTGGGTCAGGGAGAACGCATATTTATTACCGCCAAACTCCCAAACTATATCCGTATTGGCAATTCTGATGATGTGATTGAAAAATACATATTTCTGACCACAAGCCATGACGGAAGCGGAAGCATAACTGCAGCCTTTACCCCTATCCGAATCGTATGCCAAAACACCCTGAACGCATCACTCCGCAATATGAGCAATGTGGTACGTATAAAGCACACCGCAGGAGCAAAACAGCGTCTGAGCGATGCGCACAAAGTAATGGGACTGGCAAACAACATGACAACACAGATGGACGGAATTTTTAACCACTGGGCAACCATAAAAATCAAGGACAGCGAAGTTAAAAAGCTCATACAACTTGCCTTATGCCCAAATACAGAAGCTTATAACCTACTTAAAAAAGGTGCTGAGGATGAACTTTCGACCATGTTCAAAAACACAGTTGACGATGCCTTTGCATACGCCATGATGAACGACACACAGCAACTGGAAACAACCAAAGGCACACTCTTCGGGGCTTATAATGCCGTCACTGGCTACTTTCAGAACGTGCGAAACTACAAGGATAACGAAGCGAAGTTACAGAGCATTGTACTTGGAGGTACTGCACAGCTTAAATCACAAAAAGCATTTGAGCTATGCACATCATTCGAGAAGATAGGAACCGATATTTTCCAATTGAATTAAGCTAAATACAAAAGGTGGCAGGCTTGTAGAGAACTGCCACCTTATAAAAATCAAAATATCATGAAATCATTACAAGAAATGAACAATACCGAAAGGGCATTTGCCGTTGCAAGGCTCTTTCCGGATCAGCTCGGAACGTTGACCGACTTTATTAAAACCGAAATAGCTCACTTACGGGAGAAAGAGGAGGATATTAGAAAAGCTTGGTCATCAAACTGCATTGTCACAGCCGATTATTGGTATAGCCTTGTGCAAAATGCTGAGCAGATAATCGAAAAATTTGGCGTTCTGATGTACCGCAATCCACGAATTTTTGCAGATCAATTATTCTATCAGGACAACAGCGTTTTTGGTATTCACTGCCTGATAAGATTTGCAGGTTCACAACTGACCCCCACAATGCTGAGACTGGCAATAGAACTCTATTTCGGTGACGATAAGGTCGTAACCATTGATTTTAGAAAGAACCAACCCTAAAATTAAAAAGATATGAAAACCTTACATCACATGAACAACCTTGATAGAGCCTATCTGCTCGCAAGACTGTTTCCCGAAGAACTCAAAGCACTGACCGAATTCATCAGAAAGGAAGCAGAACTATGGGATAGACATAGACCTGAGATTGAAGAAAATTGGACAGAAAAAAATATAGACGTCAATCTATGGTATGAATTCATAACCAATTTTAATCGCAGATACATTAGAAACGGTACAAGACTGTACAGAAATAAAAAAACGTTCAGAGATCAGCTTTTTGATGGTTACGATGCGCTTTTTGCCATTAATGCAACTATATACTATACCGAGCAGGAAGGGTGTAGCCAAGAGTTTAAATACGCCATTTATATGTTGTTCGGCAGTAGGAAAATTGTAGCCCCAAACTTAAATCTTTAGTCATGAAAAAATCAGATAAAATGACTGATGTCATGATAATCAAGGCATTTAGCGAAGTGGGTCGCAATAACTATGAGGTAGCCATTATCCCCCTTTGGGGGGACTGGCTCAAAAAGTCGCTCGAAACAACCGACCTGCTCGAAATCCTCAATGTAACTTCCTATTCGGGATATATCGCACGTAAAGAACACGGTATTTCTTTCCTGCTGTGCAGGACTGCAAAAGTACCATTCTACGAGCAGTGGCTCGGTGAAAAAGAAATCGCTTTTTTGGATGCCAGAGCAGAGGAAATAGAACAGTTATGCAGGCACTTTGACTGCATAAAAAGCGATGCCCTCATAGTACATCCCGATGGAATGGCAAATTACGAAGCATTTGAAGATGTCAAATTCAGAACTGCCGATTTCGACCTCAAACTGATACAGGAAATTTTAACCTCTAAAAATTAAAAAAATGACACGATCTAATTTATATATCACCTTATCAAACGGACAGCAGATTGTCTGCGTTGCCGACAGTACGAGTGCGCCTGAACAGGGCTATATCGTAGAAGAAGTATTCACCCCTCTTCTCAACTTCAATAACTCCATCATGGAAATGGACTTTCTCAAAAAGCACTGTACAATGGATGAAAAACGTGCAAACGCCATGTACCGATATTATATCGACCTGAAAACCAAAGTAGTCACCATGTATGAAGAACATTTTAACTACACCACTGAAAAGTTTAGAAAAGGTAAAGATATAACGTATCGCTATACAAGCTACGTTGAAAACTTAAATAACCAAGATAATGAAGAATCAAATTGATACTGAACTGAACGCACTTAACACCATTGCTGAAATGGTGCTGAAATTCGGACAGCTTTACGTTCTGAATATTCGGGAAGAAGACTGGAAACAACTGCACATAGTAAGGCAATGCCTTGAAAAAGTAATTCATGACAATGGCTATCGCATGAACTATGATAAAAACTTAAGTAACAAACTCATAAAGATTTAAAAATGGATATACTGGCAAAATATAAGTTCGCAGACTGGCTCTATAACAGGTTTGTCGAAAATTATAAAAATCAAAACATCGTGGAAGCTTTCATTTTCTTGGATATTCTTTCACGTTACCAAATGTTCGCAATGGAAGTCCGAAAACTTTCCGATCAGCGAAGACATATAAAAGAACTATACAGGGATATTAACAAGGCTCTGAAAAACGGAACCGCTCATAAACTCTTTCTCACAGGAGAGGAAGGTACAGCGGAATTTAAAAGGGAAATGAAAGCTTATGAAGACTACCTACGGGAACAGGGCTTTTCAGAATCCTATATTACTCAATGCGTAAGCGACAAAGCAATGAATTATTATGGAAACAGCTAATTTTTTCAGACAGATTGCACAGATGGACATAAACAGCAAAATTACGCTATCCATTACAAAGGCAACCGAAAACAGGATACTCGTATCTATCTTGATTGAGAACGACAGTTGCGGAGATAAGGCGAAGAATATCATTCCCCCTCTTAATCTGAAAGGAAGTCCCGAAGAACTTGACAACGGATTCTTTGAGCATATCAAAAAACCCATAAAGACAGCGGACGTACTGATTTCAAATATGCAGAATTTTCTTAAAGGTCTGGAAACGGCTCAGGCTAATTCTGCAATGGAAAAACAGAAATCTGATAAGGATAAAGCAAAGGGTAAAAAATATAGCGAAGCCATGCTAAAAGCCGATGCTCTTGCAAAAGCAGGTAAATACAAAGATGCATGGACGGCACTGCCAAAAGTGGGCGATTATCCTGAGCGTAAAGAAGACATCAGAAAGAAACAGGATGAGTACGAAAAGCAATTTGTTCCCGATCTCTGGTCAGCTTCCGAGCCAAAATCAGAACAGGTCGATCAGCAGGAATATAACCCCTAAAAAAGTAATATTATGTTAGTAGCAACAGAACTCCAAAGAGTGTTTATTCTCAAAGAAAAAGAACACGAAATCAGGCTAGATGATCCCGAACCAAAGTGGAACCTGCAGGCAGTACTGAATTTCTATTCAAACAACTACCCTGCCCTGACCACAGCGAAAATTTCAAGACCTACGATTGTAGATGACATCGTAGAATACCGTTTTGAAACAGTTATAGGAACTAAAGGTTAATGAAAAATTCAAAACCCATGAACAATGCAAAAGAAATATCCAAAAACCGTAAAACTACCCACAGCAGTAAGCCAGTCACTACTTCACCGCCAGTTGGGAGAGTTCGCAAAATGGATGCAACGTCCCAAAGATGCGGGCGAACTAAGAAAGGACAAACGGCAGTCAGTACCACACACGATGTTGCCAATGCCTTTTTAGCGATGCAATTCTATCCAAGATTGCAGGAACCTGATATTGGTGAAAATGAAGATAGTTCAAAATTTGAGAGGGAATTTTTTAAATCCCTCTCAAATATCTCAAAAAAACTGAATATCACTAAACTGGATTGTAGAGGTATGCCATACCCTTACAATATTTCGGAATCTTTGGTACATCTGCAAACACAGCTTAAACTTAGTATGTACGACTGGAAAGAAGTCAGATTGGTCAACGATGGAAAAAGTACGTTTTTCGCCAAAGAAGACCGATACGACACAGGGTGTACACTGTACTATATACCGATAATTCCACTTTACACAATCCTGCACAATAGAAAAACAGCAAAAGTCAGTAAACTATTGGTATCCGTGTATGCCTATATCTATCAGGTACTTGGTGTACCTTATTATAGAAATGAAGATTGTTATCTGAACTCCATGTATGAAATGCTAGAAAATTCATACTTGGAAGACGAAGATGCAGATTTGGACGATGAAGAAGGATTAACCGAGTTCAATGATGCTGTCATTTTGGGAGATTATATAAAAGAATTGATAACAGACCCAAAAAATCTAACATCTTTTAAAAAGCTACTACACGGCTTTAAACCAAAAAATGATTTTGAAAAAGACGTTCTTTTGATCGCTACATCATTTTACGAGCTTTTTAGTTCTTATCCGAATGTGCGCATAGATCGGAAATTTTTCCCTATTCGTTACAGGGAAATAGCTGATGAATCAGACCGTCCTGTCACACTAGACAACTACGTTTCTTTTTGTTCGTCCATTAAAGGAAGGCTTTTTGACATCCTCTGCCAGTTTGTAAACTGTGAACTGCAGGAATATTCTGAGATAGACGAGCCTACACGCTTTATACCTTTTGATAGAAGAAAGATCGAAAACAATGATTTTGATTTTGAAACAAAGGTTTTCGATACGATTGACAATCTCATTCGATTGTGGCAGGAGCATAATTATTAAAAAATAGAACTCATGGAAGATATTACAAACAGCTTTGGAACTTATTTTGACCCGATTTCTGCATTGGTATTTTATAGGGGTAATAGAGGTTATAATGAAACTTATGTCGAATGTTTCGACATGGAAAACGGTATACCAGTCAATCCGCATCCCCTTACCGTGAATGAGGGCAAAAGGCTCGCCAAAGCATTGCAGGTGGATGAAGAAAATCTTAACCTGCTAAAATCGGACGGTATCGTAAATAGCAATCTGCTGTCTTTCGATGCTAAATCGGCAACCATTGTATGGCACACAAGGGCACAGTTTCGGGAACTGTTCTTTAATAACCATCTTGGAATAAAGTCGGGAAAAGCGCATACCCCGCCAATGGTTTGGGTTGCGGATAGGGAAAAACTGAAAGTTTTCGCACTTTCTACATCGAGGAAACCAACAATAAATACTCCGCTATACAATGCTCCATACTTTAATGTCTACGTGGATGGCTCCGTTTGCATGGGTACAGTCGATATTTCCACAACAGAAACTGGTTCTGTTGACCAACTGATGAAATTATGGGAAAACTACTTTTTCAATAGTTACTTCTCCCACCTCATGTACGACCATAATCCTGTTAACGGAAATTGTGTAATGCTTTGGGAAAACTTGATTGACAACGGTAAATTATTTCCCACTGAAATGCTGGTGAAGACATCTAAAAAACTTAAAGATATTTTATTATGAGAACGCCAAAGAAAAATATCCACTTCTTGGACAATTATCTGTTAAGTCCAACAAATCCCATCCGTATAAATGTAATTGGTGCAGGCGGAACAGGCTCTAAATTTATGACTGCGCTTATGGAAATCAATCATAGTTTACTGGAACTTGACCACCCAGGATTGGACGTACACCTATGGGACGATGATATTATTACCTCTTCCAATATTGGACGGCAACGGTTTGCTGATTCAGAAAGAAATCTTTATAAATCTCAGGCAATCGTAAATAGGCTTAACCGTTGGGCAGGGGTAAATTGGAAAGCTGAAACAAGAAAATTTCAGCGTGAAGCTGATGGTAGAATACCAAATGGTGCAGGGGCTTCTATTTATGTATCCTGTACAGATACGGTAGCTTCAAGAATAGAAATCTCTGAAATAATTCACAAACTCAATGAACAAGATAGATTCCATAGAGACAAAGGAAAGTATTGGCTCGATATGGGCAACACAAAATTTGCAGGGCAGGGAATACTTTCGACTATTGGAAAGATAGACCAACCAGCCTCCAAAAAATTTAAAACATTTGAAAAGTTACCGTCTATTATTGAGGAATTTGGTACAGCTATGCAAAATTCGGAGCAAAAAGATGACACGCCAAGTTGTTCACTTGCAGAATCGCTTTCAAAACAGGATCTTTTTATTAATAGCACAATTGCACAGTTAGGAGCCTGTCTTTTATGGAACCTGCTAAAAGACGGTATGACGGAAAATAGAGGATTTTTTCTCAACCTTAAAAATTTTAGATCACAGCCCATCACCGTCGGCAGTTGAAAAAACTGCCGGCGGCCAAAAGCCTTTGGCTTTTGGCGCGAAAATCGGCTGCAACGGCTGTCTCCCTCTTCACTATCCCCGCTTCGACCACCGCTGCGGGCTATTTGTGGGATACATAGTATCCCAGTTAGCTTCGCAGATATATTTTAATGTTTTTTATATTCTTTGTAAATGGGTATTTCTTTTAAAATCCATTGTATCTAAAAGTAGTGTTATCATTCATTATATTAAAATCAATAGTCGTTTCAGCTCTTTTCTCAAGTCCTTGAAACGTAACATGGTATTTCCCATTTATACTACTGTTCACCATATAATAAATTGAAGTTGCGCCCCGGCTTTTTACGTTCACGTTCGTATTCTTCCCACTGTTCCAAAGTAAATTTCATACCCTCATGGATTTTATGTATTCCATCTTTGTAGCTATCAAAATCAGAAATTACGGTATAGTTTATCTCTTCCAAAAGATCCTGCTCACCCTTTATGGATAATTTAAATATGATCTTCTTGATGATATTAGCATAAGAATCTATCAGAACAATAATTTCTGAATCAACTGCAAAATCACGGGAAATATGATAATCTTTTGCTTTCGCCCTAAACCCTTGATCCATAAGTAATGAATCCAGATCCTGTTCCTTTAAAGTTAGCCAGCCCTCAAGATGAGTTTCTTTTTCGTTATACTCCTTACATTCAAAAATAGTTTCCAATGGCAGATTCAACGGCATAGCAAGGTAATCCAGCCCTTTGTAATACTTTCCAACTTCATAAGTTCCATCGGAATCTATAAAAAAAGGTAAATAAACGCCATTCGAAAAGGTGTCATGTTCCATACCCAATGGTGAATTGAAATATAATTTCTCAATGACCATCAATAGAACCCTGTTTGATGGATTGCGATGTTTATCCCTAAAACGGTTCCACTTGGGTTTAAAATTCTTTTTATTTATAATTGCAGCAATCCCTAAATCCCGTGAATATTTCCACTCAATGGGACTGAACAATAAAGGATCGTTCGTGTTGCTACTCTTATAACTAAGATTGGTAAAGGTAAAATTGGATTCTGCTGTATCAGCATCCACCTTTTCCAAAGTGAATGTTCCAGAGGATTCTATATTAAATAACGATTTACCTTTGTAAGAACTCTTTTTGTGAAATGAAAATCTATATTCCACTGCGTTCAATAGATCGGACATGATTTAACGGTGGATGATGACCATCCTATAATTTACTGTTTATACGGCATAATTTTCGGGGTTTGCACTTTCCAAATACCCTTGCTGTGCATCTTTCTTCATCGAATCAATCATACTTTCAGGAACCATATAGTGGTTTAGCATCTTTTCTTCCATTTCCTTCATCTTTTCTTCATCGTTTAAGGCAAGGTACAGTTTAAACAATATCTCATCTTCGGTAAGGAACTGATATGGATCTTTTACATAGTTAGCTCTGAAAGCGATAAATTCTTTGATTCTAATAGCTGCCTTCTCATATTGACCAATTCGTATAAGGGACGAATAGAGCTTATTGTAAGCAAATGATAGCCACTGGGCAAAAATTTGACGTTGCTCATCAGCCGAATATTCATTCCTACCTATATCAAAATTGTCAAGCAGATATTCAGCTTCCTTTATTGCATCATCATATTTTCCCAGTTTATAATATAATAATACAAGCCGAAGATGCCCCATCTTAAAAGGAATGCCTGTTGAAATGGATTGTTTATAATATTTTTCCGCCTGCTCATCATCACCCTTTTTCTCTTCAATAAGACCTTTAAGTTCAAATGCCTCAGCATAATTAGGATCTATTTCCAGTGCCTTTGCGCAATATTCCTCCGCCACGTCAATAGAATCGGCATCAAGATAAGAACTTGCCAAAAGTGCCAAGTACTTTTTTTCCTTCGGGAACTCATTATTTAAAATATGTAAGCCAGCGATAGCCTTTTCAGTTTCACCAAACATTTTCTGATTGCTTATTTTCTGCAATAACTTCTCAATTTCTTGCTCATTCATTATTCAAATTTTATAATTGTATAAAAAACTAACCCCTAAAAGTGTTACCAGGAGGTAGCTTACCATGCGTTGCTGCGTATGCATCGATCAAAGATACTTCCTCAGCGTTGGCTGTCGCATAGTTGACATTCTGTAAATACCACTCATAAGGTAATAATTTTCCAGAAGATAGATTATTTAAAATATATTCATCTTTATCACCATGATATAATTGGAAAATTACTAAATATCTTGCATAAACCGACTTAAAAGAAGTTAATCCATATTTCCAGATTGCTCCACTCATCATAAATTGATTTACGAATCCCGCTCCAAACGTGTAATTGCGCATTAGCCCAGGAGTTCCAACGTGCAGGTCATAAACATTGTATATATCTTTCTCACGCCTTCTCGTTCTAGGCTTGACCTGTGGAACCGTAATCGGCGGTGCTATCGGGACTGTAATGGGTTCATCAAGGGGTATATCTACTGGCGGAGTACTGGTTTTGGCAGATCCTCATCTATTGCTGGGGGCGGAGCAGGTATAGCTGGACTGGAAACAAATTCCCAGATCACTTTTGCTGTTTCCGCAATGGCATTGCCGACCGCCGAGAAAAAATCACATATATCGTCCCAAAAATACCAGATTGCAGCAATCGCAACAACCGCCCAAAATTATCCATCCAATGGGATTCCACGACATCGAAGTTCCTGCAGTGGTTGCACTAGCAAAAAAAACCACTTGCTCCACCCGCTATTGCTAACTCCATAATTTATTTTTTTATAGTTGTCCTGAGTTCTTACAGCTTATAATACCACCATACGGACATATACATTTCGATACATCAGATAATGGTTTTTATCCAATATTTTGATCTTAGGTACAGGCTTGATCCATGTCAATGGAACACCTAAAAGTTCAAGATTTAAACGGCAGATTCCTTTCAATGCGCACAATCCAAAATGAGGGATATTCAATCCTCCAACATTGTCTTTATCAGTTGCAAACTTTCCCTCACGGAGCTTGATCTTTGGATTGGACGTAACAATCAACGTTGATGTCAGTAACCCCTTGTCGCAATCCAGTATCGCCTGGTCTTTTAAATATTCCATTTTAGGTCAATTTTACTTCAATTCCACCTTTCACATGTATGTTCTTGTCATTGCTGATCGTAATATCACCTCCTTTCGCAGTGATGTCGATCGTGCCTGAACCTCCTCCCTTTTCAGATGGCGTGGCATTTATTGCCAGATTGTTGCTTCCGGTAACAGTGATGTCCTTTCCGGTCAAGCTGATCGTACCATCTTCTGTCATTTTCAGCGAACTGCCACCGATAGTGATCGTCAGGCTCTTTTTTCCCTTAAAATTGATGTTTCCCTCATTGTCCATTTCAAAAACCGAAGTTGCAGGAATGTTTTCTTTTGCCCCTACATTGATAGAACTTTTACTGCCGGCATTGACTACATGATTCAAATTTGCATCTGTGGTGGCATTGCCCGCACCGTCAAAATGCATATTTGCACCTCCTTTGTCTTTTAAGTTCATAGAACCTGCACCATTGTCATATTTTAGTTCCGCTCCGCTCCTTCCACTGAAAGACATAGTATTGTTACCTGTTCCACCGCCAGCTCCAGTGCCACCGTGGGAAAAGTCCACCCATCACAAACCGGTCGGTCAGGATGCTGATAAACGAAATTTACCATTACCTGATCACCAACCTCCGGAACTGACATAAAGCCCCTATTCGTTTTCACATCATCACTGCTGCCCGCATCCGGTGACATTACCCGTATGAACTCTGAGCTAGCTGTCCCCTGCTGCCAGTCGAATTGAACCTGAACTCTTCCTTGGTTTAATGGATCGGTATTGGATACTACCTTTCCAAATTGTGGTTCAGCTTTAGGAGTAATAAATTCTGGTCGGGGGATATAACCCGAATCAGCTGCAATAGCCTCAAATCGTCCGCTATAATAGCCCTTGCATCAACTTCATGGTAGACCTCCGTTAATAACAGTCGGGTAAAATATGAAGTATCGTTGCTTTCAGCTTTTCGCATTTCCATGTCCGCAATACAGCCCGGATATAGGAACGGTACAGTGGATATACCAGTTGTTACAAATACCTCCGCAGCTTTACTACCCGCCGTACCCTTCTGTGAAGCTTCAACATCCAAAAATGAATTTGCCTTTATTGGAGCTATACGTAATGAAGGAGTTTTAAAAGTGTTAGCAGAGATTTCATAGGCTCGCTGGGCAATATCCGATGTATGTTTGATAGCGGTGTCTCCTCCTGTCAATTTCTCATTCTTACGGCTATTGTAACCATAGAAGGAAGGCTTTACATGCTGGGCTTTCATCCTTATTTTCACATCACTAAGGTTTCTTCCATATACTAGCTTGATAGGATTTTCAGCAGGTGGGAGTTTTCCAAAATGCAATACCTCCCCATCATAGAAAAACTGTTCTCCATAAGCCTCTGCCATCCGCCCAAGATAGTTATAATGCGTTTCTTCATACTGCGAACTGTAACTTACATTCCCGTAGTTAGCATCAACTCTGAAATCAAATTTATGCGGATCAAGTCCTTCGCTTATTACCTGCTGTGCAATACTATTGAGACTAATTTCCTGAGCTCCCCCAAAACTTTGGGTATGGGGTGCGGCATCCAACAAAATTGTCGGGCTTTCGCCAATAAGGACTATATTACCCAAACTTCCCTGATCCTGACTGAAACCAACCTCAGTCACAACCCCTACAAAATTTCTTTCAGGACCTTCTTCTACGTCTTTATATCTGAAAACTACGGTAATCCGTTTCCCAAGAAAATTTTGGGCCTCCTCTAAATTGTGGTTTTCAGCATCTCCTAACGTATCGTGCGCTAAAGTCAACTCAAAGGTATGATGCTTTACGGCACTCTGTGCAAGCTTGAAATGCTTGAAGAATCGAATTGAAGTACCTTCAACAAAAATTTCAAGTTTTACCAACCTGTTTAGCCCATTGACTTCGTTTTCTGAAATTGCACCCGCATTATAAATTTTTGAAGTAGGCTGGTTTTTCCATAACTTCCCTTTAGTAAGTGATCGTTCGTTATTCTGCATAGGCTTATCCAAAAAAGTCTTTGCCCCTGCATTTTCAGGCTGTGAAGAAAAAATATCGGAAGAACTGCTACTTTCCCCTACTCCTGTTGACGAATCTATATGATCCATGTCTTTCTGAAACATACATATCTATTTTTTTCATTTATGTAATTACGCTGATATTCTACCTGTATTCGGTGAGACTGTTATTTCATGTACATAGTCGGAATGATAAATCTCCTTATTTGGGTTAAAGGAATTTAATGACTGTACTGAGAAGAATTCGTAAAAATTTCAATAAAATCGAAACTCTTTTTCTAAGTGCCGGGTTGCACGTCTATACTATATAAATCTATATTCTTTTTCATAAATTAATGTGATTTTGGTTTTGCAATATAGCATATTGAAAAATCACGGCAAAATGATTCACCCACTTTTTTAAAAAGTGTCGTATTTCTACTATCCCCTAACTATCAATGATTTCACTCTAAAATATTAGAGTTAATTTGCAGGAGCTCCTGCCTATAAAGGTCTATACTGAAAGGGCTCATTGTCCCTTTCTATTTTTTCAACCCTGTATACATAAACTTTAATGGGCTCTCCATTTTCATCCGTTCCTATATATTCAAAAAGTTCAAAATGACGGGGTATTGGTTCCTTCACAACACGACCTGTCCATGTGATAGTGCATTGATCTTTCATAAAAGGCTAAATATATTATATATAATATAAGGATAATTACGGAAATCCGTATTGTGAAGTAAAAATTTATTATTCTGGAACCACTATAGTCTTTAATTCTCTTTTCCTTTTATTTACGAATTGTGTAAAATTTATCCCATTGAGCTGCTTAAAGACTTTTGAAAAATTAGTGCGGGAAGAGAATCCACACTCCTCGGCAATCGTTTTACTGGTATACTTTAAATACGCTTCATCAGTATTGAGTTTCTCTGTAGCGTAGGAAATACGTAGTTTACAGAGGTACATCTGGAAGCTTGCTCCGCGATGTTCCTGAATAATTTCTTGAAGATATTTTTGATTTATACCAAACTTTTTGGCTAAAGATTTAAGCGTAACCCCTTTTTTGAGAAATTCCCTATTTGATTCAAACTCCCTTAATTTATGCAGCGCATTCTGAACAATATTATAGCTAATACCGCTGCTTTTATAGGTTCTCACCTCAAATTCACGTTCGCCCGAACTATTCAATGTACCTCCCGCAAGGTTGATCCCTAAAATTTTATTCTGTCCGAGTACCTTCCTCCTCGATCTGATCCGCAAAAGCATATAAAAAATACCGACAGAAATTAAAATCAAACCGATCACATACACACCTATTTTAATCCAGAAATTCCTTTGCAGAATATTTTGCTTCTGCAATAATCGATCTGCATCATATTCACGATGGATCTTTGTGGATAGATACACAAAGTCAGTCTCTAAAACCGAATCGACCTTAATGAGCTGTCCTGTATAGTACAGGGTTTTGGCAGTGTTATCTTGATTACCATAATAATTTATAAGATCTTCATAAATATGCCGAACCTCCGGCAGAACAAATTTATGTTTAAGAAATATAGAATCTATTTTTTTCAAAATACTTGATTGCCGCACTGGTATTTCCCTGTTCCCAATAGGATCTACCCAAATAAGAATAAGATACTGTTAACCATGCGAAATCATCAATATTGCTGATTGCCGGTAATGAACTTTGTAATGCTTTGATAGCACCACCGTAATCCTTTCCCCGAAATTTACGGATACCTTCTTCCTTAAGAAAGTAACTATATTCCTGTCTGAATTGAGGATTTTTCCATGTTCTGGAAAGCCCAAGAGCAATAAGTGAATCCGCTTTTTGATACTGGCCCAGTTTGCGATAACACACGCCCATTTGATGGATCGTATTCAGATAACCTCTTTGGTTGCCGAACATTGAATTGGGATGCAGGTTCTTCTGGATCTCACCTTCGAAAATTCTCGCGCTTCTTGAAAATCACTGAGCGCCTCATCATAATAACCAATGTAACTTTTGACAACCCCTATATGGTAATTGATCTTATTGCTATAATAGGGATCTTTATTGTTTTTGTTTTTCTCAAAAGCCTTTAAATATTCATCAAGTGCAAGCTTGTATTTTTTCAGGTTAAAATAATAGACTACACCCTTACTCAGATAGGCACTGCTCAAGAGACTATCGTTCTTCTTAAGCTTAGCAACATAAATGGCACTGTCAGCGTACTTTAATTTGATCAGTGGATCTCGGGAATAATAACGCGCATCCTTGTAACCCAGAAACAGCTGCATCTGATTATTTTCAAGTTTCGCCTTCCTGATAAGTTTATCAACAAGAGGAAGTGCCGCGGAATCATTTTCAGCCAGGTTATCATATTGCCTCTGTATGAGATAAAAATCGCTCAGCTTTTCTTGCTGTGCAAACAGCATTTCGCACAGAAAAAGTAATATGATTGCTAAAAGAGGAATTTTTGGAAGGTTCATGGCTAAGAATTACTATAAAATTAAGAAAATTTCCCCAATACCACATTATTGCATCCTAAGCAAACCTAAAAAACCATTTTACAAATAAGGACACTGTATTTCAATACCTTAAAAAATAAAGTATCAAATTCATAATGTGTGGATTCCATTTGTGAGACAGTGGAGTTTTTTTGGCACAGCACAAAAAAGCCCACCTTCTCAATATTTTTTTCAAAAAATATAAGGTGACTTTTTTTCAATTATTTACATCAGCCAAAGGGAGTGCTTTTTGAGTGTGGATGCTATTTGTGAGACCACAAGTTTTTTTTATCTATCCCAAAGACTGATAATTTGGACTTCAGAAATCAACAGCATCTCGGCCGAGATAATCTAAAAATTTTACAATGAAAAAAACAACGGTTATCTCAATATCGGTAATCCTCTTCACCCTTTCTACAATGCATTCTTGTAGACAGGATGAAATGGACCAGCGACCAGAAAGTAACAGTCTGGCAGAAAAAGAAAATCAGCAGAAGCTTTATCTGAAAACAGAAAAAGACACCATGCAAACAACCTCAAATTTACATTTCGACGAAAATGGAAATGAGATAAAAGATCCGCCTCCAAAAGACAAGGATCAGTGGAAATATTAACATGTGCAGATTTTAAATACAGTGTGCATTCCATTAATGAGACCACAAGTTCTTGCTTTTGACAGAAAATGCATTCTAAATTTGATGAAATAGAAATTTCGAAAAGAGATTTTTAAATCCTCGAAAATGCAAGTGACCAAATAGGCATTTATGACAACCACCAAATAACCACATCATGAGATTTAAGAACATCATTTCAGAACTGATCATATTTATCCTCATTCTTGTATGGGCGTACACATTCGCCAGTAAAATCTTTGATTTCGACACATTCAATAGACAGATAAAAGGTGCTTACCTGCTATCTGCAGGAGGATCTGTCCTACCTTATGTTTTACAGGCTGTACACCTCGGGATTGTCGTACTACTGATAAACAACAACTGGCGAAGATTGGGGCTATTAACCTCCCTTTCTGTCCTGATCCTTTATACTGCTTATCTCATTTACATTTTAAAATTTGCACCAAGCATTCCGTGCTCATGTATTGCAGTTTTTAAAGGTATGAACTGGCACGACCAACTGTATTTTAATTTCATTGCCCTTGCAATCAACATTATTGGTCTGATCACTTTTTTTTCGCTAAGGCGAGCCCCACACAATAGTGTTCAGACCACTTATAACTAAACTAATAACCAAACAGGAGAAGCCGAAAACCTGAAACAAAGAGTAGGCAAAAAACTAACTAAAGTTTAGCTTTTTGATTTATAAAAGCACCAAACATCATGAAATCACTAAGAATTACATTAGGAGTTGCAGCAATTGCAATCGGAAGTTTCGCAGCTTTCTCTTTTGCTCCGGCAAACAGTAATGACCAAGACACTGGTATTTTTTACAGAAACCCTACTGATGGATCTATGGGCGACCCATATAATCCATCCTTACATCCATGTCAAGGATCTTCAAACGTGTGCGCACAAGAATATGATCTGGAGACAGAACAACCAACTGGACAGAATGTAATTCCAGGAGTTAAACAATAACCATTATTGTACAAATGAAAATAGAGCATGTAATCATGCTCTATTTTCTTATAAACATTTCATTATATATTCTTTAAAACCCTTTGGATCTTTCATAGGGTGTGGTGGAATTCCAACAATCCTTCCCTCCTTATCAAGAACAATAAGTGTAGGAAACGCACTGATTTTTCCAAACTTTATAATTGGATGATTATATCTTTTACCCTCGGTGTAAAGTTGCACTGAACTCCCCACAGAATACGTTCCTATTCCGCGCTTCCAGACAGGTACTGTTTGATCGACACTAATAGAAACAAACTGGATCTGATCGCTCTTTAATTCGCTTTCTATCTTTGCAAGCTCTGGTACAAGAGTTTTACAAGCACCACAGCCAGTAAACCAAAAATCTAAGATGACAACCTTCCCTTTGAATTCTTTTAAGCTATGGTACACTCCATTAGTGTCAGGTAAATTAAAGTTAAAAAAAGGTTTTCCAGTTTTTTTGAAAATCTTTAAGAAGTCTAAATTCATTTGCCACAGTCCTAAAATGAGCATCTTTTTTATTTACATTCTTAACATACATCTTATATGTATCTTTAGATATTTGATTATACCAGTTGAAGCGAAAAATACTAATCGCATTGTCTGCATGAAGATAATCTTTCACAAAAGGAAGGTGTGCGAATTCTCGCTCAACTAAAGACGCATATTCCAATGGATGATTATATCGAAATTGATCATATCTATCTCCTATTTGATCCATATTCGATAAATAAATATAAGCAGGTAGAACGTGAAATCCGCCAAAATAATCTATTGTCAAAGTGTCTAGTAGCGGGTTGATCCGGTTTTTATTTACAATAAACTTCTTAAATAATTTTGCCACAGAATCATCGTATCTATCTACAGATTGCAATATAATTGGGTCAAGAGTTTGATCAACCAATTGCGCTTTTGCTAACCGAAAATCTCTAGTGTGCTTTTGAGGATTTATATTAAACATTGAATCAATTATATCAAGCGACCTATCCATCTCCATATATCTTTCAGTAATATTTTGCAATCGATAAGGTTTTGTAAATAAATGATTTGAATTCATTCTTTTTGTCACTTCCTTAATAATAATTAACTTTTCAGATCCTTTGCCCGTGATTTCCATGTTAGTTAACCCTAAATTTATTGTCCTGAAGGGCAAAATTTAAACTATCGCCAGGATTGACTAGAATGGAAAAAGTTCCGGGAACCGTTATGACACTACCTACAATACTTGAGTATATTGTTATCAAGGCAGTTTCATTCAGAGGAAAATCAAAATGGAAATGTCCATCATTTCTCTTTGAGATATATTCATTTATGGACTCCTGCGCAAACTTTCCATCGGCAACTGGAATTGACAGCCTTATTACTGAATCTTTAAAATTTTCAAAATTTATATTTAGTACAGTTCTTTTTTTGAGCGATAGATAATTGTGCTATAAGTAAATACAGCAACGTAAGGAATAGTAATTTTCTCATTGTTTCTGAATTAATAAAGGGGATTAGTTCTGCTCTATTCCATTATAATTGATAATGTATTGCGGAATTGGAAGTATGTACCGTTTATCATTCGGTGGTAAGGTATATGTTTTATCGCCAACAGTTCTTGTCAGAGTTTTCGCATAACGTTGATCTTTATTCAGTCGTTTTAAGTCCTGCAAACGTAATCCTCTCTTTAATAATTCCTTCCTTCTTTCAATAAGTATTTTATCTAGAGCGTCAGAATCGGTAGTTGCTGTAATAGGAATAAATGTTCCCGTTTTATACCTTTTTACCAACAGCGTATTAAGCAATTCTAAGGCTTTTACTCTATTTCCCATTCTGGCAGCACACTCTGCTGCAATTAGAAAATTTTCGTCCGTTGCAGTACCACCAAGATTATTCCCCAGTGGTGATCCTCGCCAAACATTTTTTCCATCCTGACTTCTAAAATATAATTGCTTTCTGAGATCATTTTCACTATATAGTTGAAACAGTTCTTGGGGAATTGAAGAAGATAGTCCAACTGCTGTTTCATATGCTGTGACTGATTCGATCATTATATGTACTTCCTTACTTTTTGCCAGGAAAGGACGCGCATCAGTAGGATTAAAACTATTGTAGTCATCCAGAACAGAATATAATTTTAAGGAACTTTGGGCTGCGTCATAGGCCTTATCATAAACATTCATATACAAATACGTACGAGCGAGTAAAGCAAACGCGCCAGCATTAGTAATGTGGGTAGCAGACAATGCGTTCTGAGGTAATAACGTAGCAGCTAAACTAAGATCTTCTGTTATTCTTTGATAGGTCTGTTTCAATGAGCTCCTAAAAATGGGTTCGTTTATATCTTCCTCTATTTTCAGTGGAATTCCGAGATCGGTCTCAGCGGTTGAGGCATCATAATACTTACAAAAGGTCATAGCAAGATTTAAAAAAGCCCGTGACCGATGATAAAGTGCGGTCCCTTTTACACGATCATATAACTCTGAATTGCTTGATGTTCTATTTATTTTATCTAGTGCCTTTAATGTTACGTTACAGACTTGAACTTGATTATAAGGCAGTTCCCATTCTTCTTGGATAGTGCCATTTCCTAACTTTGGAAATATATCCACGGTCCAAGTCAATAATTTCCGTTCAAAATCAGTACTTAATGAATTAAATTGTTCTAGTGACACCTCAAGATCATCACAAGAGACCTCCATTGCCCCTCTCCCGTCATAAAGGAACTGACTTGAATTCATTAATAGGCTCAGATCATTAAGTGTTGTAGGAACAACAAGTTTTATATCCTGCTTTTCCTCAAGCCAATCCTTAGAACACGATGGCATAAGAAACAGGAGAGCGATTGGTAATAGTAATTTGATTTTCTTTTTCATAGCAATGCAATTAAAGGTTACAATTAAGCCCCAAAGTAAAAGTCCGTATCGGCCTTGATGTTGGGAAATCAGGATCTAAATTGTCTTTGTTAGCCTTCCAGATCATAGCAACATTATTTACGTAACCAAATAGACGTAAATTCTTAAGGTGAAGTTTTTGTGATAATTTCGAATCAAGATTGTATGCAAGGTTTATATCCTGAAGCCTGATATGATCACCTTTACTTACCAGTACTTCTGAATTAATATAATACTGATCCGCAACATTAACGCCCGGATAGACCATTGCCGGAACATTCGTGCTCAGTTCATCTCCCGGTTTTTGCCACCTTTTATAATAATCTCCATGCAAACCATAATTATTATAAAGCGCAGTATACATAATCGAATTTCTTTTAAAATAGTACCCGAAACGATAGGTGATATTAAAAGAAAGATCAAATCCTTTATAACTAACCATGTTTCGTAATGCACCAAAATAAGGTGCAAGAGCATTACCATGATAAATTAGCCTATTTTCAGGATCTTCCGTTAGTTGTTGAGTAATCTGTGCATATTGTACAGACGGTTGCCCATCCAGATAACCTCTGGCCTGTCCAGTTTGAGGATCTAACCCCGCCCAGGGATAGCTATAAATTCCGAACAATGATCTTCCGACAACAGGATTGTATAATGATGCATTTCTTATAATACTGTTATCCGTAACAAAATTGCTTAGGCTTGTCGGTCGCTTGTAGGCGGTAATAACATCTTTAGCATAAGAAAAAATTGCTGTTGTTTTCCAATTAAAAGATTGGGACTGAATATTTATAGAATTCAACTCAACATCTATACCTTTTCCGCTCATATTGGCGACATTTCCACGAAATGACGCAAATCCGGTAGTGGGATCTATATCACCATTGCCAATGAGATCTTTTCCATTGCGGTTAAAATATTCTATCGAACCCGAAAGTCGGTTGTTCTTTAATACAAAGTCTGCCCCAATATTAAACATTCTATTACGTTCCCAACGGAGTTCATTATTGGGAGGTGTCACAAGATCAGCATTTGGTAAATTATTATAATAATTTTTAGAAATCCGCGCAGTTGTATAAGCAGTGGTTGTTCTGTCAATATTTCCACTATATCCATAAGTCGATCTAAGACTTAATTGCGATAGCCAGTCCAAATGATAGAAATTCTCCTTATTTATATTCCATTTAAATCCTGTTGACCATAATGGAACAGATTTTTGATTGGTTTTTACCCCAAAAAGATTTGATTGATCAATCCTTGCACTAGCAGAAATTACATATTTCAGATCATAATTATATGCTCCATTTATATAATAAGAGCGAATTCTATCTATGGTACCTGTATAATTATCATAATTTGATATTGTAGCAGTACCGCCTTTACCATATTGAGAAAAGCGCGTAATATAGTCTACAAAAATACTTGAACCAACATTGGGATCAAAACCATATTGTCTTGAGCTAATACTGTTTGCTTTTGTTTCTCTAACTTCAACTCCAGCTATTGCATTAACCTGATGTTTGTTCCATTTTTGATCATAATTTAATTGAAAACGTCCATTTAGTGCATTTAATTCTGAATTGGTGTTGTCTAGTCTTCCGCCAATTGGAATATTTCGGGTCATAACACCATTAGTAACAGAAGTAAAGCGATTGATCTGGTCTCGCATCAAATAGCTATCCTGATCATAATAATTTCTTCTTCTTCCTTGTTGATTTTCATACTGGAATCTTACTTCTGCCGATAAAATTGGAAGAAAATTGTATTTGATTGCAGTATTTAGGCGCATTTCAGCTTGTTTGAACTTATTATTTTGGTAATTCAATTCTTCAAGAGGAACAAAATCCCAATTTAGTAAACCAGCTGTTATTGCTTTATCTTTCAATACACTACTGACATCCTTAATAACGATAGCAGGATCTCCATTGTCATTTACTAATCTAGCATAAGGGTACATCAATTCTGTCCCCATATTATTAAGCATGGAAATAACATTCGACTTAGATTGATTATTTTGATTATATGACAGTCCCGCAGAAATCTCCAGTTTTTCTATCGGGCGGAAAACCTGATTACTATTGATACTTATCCTATTGAAGCCTTCACCTTTCTCAGAATCTCTATTTTTATCAAAGCCGGAAGAAAAATAATAGTTATATTTTTTGCTCCCACCACTGAGGTTCAAAGCATATTGTTGCTTAACCGCATTTTGATATAGGTATTTAGACATATCATCACGCAATTCATACTTTCTTAAACCATCAATTTGAATACTTGCTTCCTCCGATGTAATAAGTCCATTCTTTTGATTATTCAAAATTTGAACAACGGGTGAATAAGGTCTATTTGCAGTCGTATTGCTGATAATCGTATTATAATATCCTTTATCAAATAACATCTTCTCGATATCAATAAAATCTGTAGATGCTATCTTAGGCAAATAATAAAGATCCGGTTTCTCTCCTATAGTGATATTAGAAGTAAAACCAATATTCATCGGCTGGTCTGCTCGTCCTTTTTTAGTTTTAATCACGATCACACCATTACCAGCACGTACTCCCCAAATCGAAGCGGCTGCCGCATCTTTCAAAATATCAATATCCTCAATATCGTTCGGATTGATATTGTTGATATCCCCTTCATACGGGAAATTATCAACAACAATTAACGGTTGATCGTTACCAAAGATCGTAGCCTGTCCCCTGATCGTTAACTTCGGAGAACCTGAACGTTCGTCAAACAATATAGATGGCGCTATACCCTTTAATCTGCTGATAACATCAGTTGAAACCTGACGGTTAAAAGTCGCATTATCGACTTTGGAAAATGACCCCGTAGCCCTTTCCTTTGGAATGGACTGATACCCGCTGGCTACAACACTCACCTCCTCGATCCGGTTGTTATTCGCAGTAAGGACGATTCTTTCCGCGTTCCTTGCTGCTACTTCAATCTGTGAAAATCCCAAATAAGATATTCGCAGGTTGGATTCAGAGAATTCATCGGGAAGTTCAAAAGCCCCTGTTCCATCAGAAGTTGTGGTAAAGTTGGTTCCCTTTACTTGGATCGTCGCCCCTGAAAGAGGATTACCGCTTTCATCAACGATTCTTCCCTTTATTGTTTCTTTTTTTTTAGAAATGGGAACATTCTTCTGATTAGATGTTCTCCGCTCTTTTAAGATGATCACACCATCTGCGATTTGAAATTCAATAGGCTGATTCCAGAAGAGTGAACTGAGAGTTTCTTCTAAAGTCGCGTTTTTTAAATCAACGCTGATAGGACCGACCTTTTTTAACAGGGCATCATTATACGTAAAATCATACTTGGTAGCTTTACGAAGTTCCGAAATGGCGGTTTTAAGGGGAGCATTTTGTAATGTGAGGCTAATGCGTTGCGCCTTGATTGCAGTGCCACCGCCTGCAAGTAGCATAAAGAACAGACTGCTCCTTATGCCAATGCGCAGTAGATTTCTCCTCGAAAACATATCCAATGACATGGGTATGTTTTCCCTATGGGAAAAATGATCTTTTTTCATAGATTTGTGTAGGGTTTAATAGTATTTTAGTTGCTCAAAACTTTGATGTAGACCCAATCGCCGGAGTGCGCTAACACTCCGGCATCTTTTCTTGGGCCAACATATGAAACAGTAATTCTTATTTTATTGGATAATGACAACCCTCCTTCCATTCTTTACGTCAAACTGTAAATTTGTGATCTGTTCCAGTGCATAGATAACAGTGGATAGTTTCTTGTCCCTGCTTATCGTACCATGTACTTTTATATTTGGCATTTTGCTATAATCAACATCAATGTCATACCAGCGCTCAAGCTGTTTAAAAACTTCTTTTAGTGGAGTACCGTCAAATTGAAAATCATTTCTTGTCCATGCGGTAAAAGGTTCGGTATCTACATCAATGACCAAAAACAGTGGAGAGAGAGAACTAAGCTGACTTTGTTGCCCAGGTGATAATTTTGTGGGCATATCCTCCCGCAAAGTGCTGACCTGAACGCTGCCGCTGACCAATGTTGTCAAAATTGCAGGTTCATTCTCATAAGCATTGATGTTAAACTTTGTGCCCAGTACCTTAACCTGTTGCCCTCTGGAAGAAACAAAAAAAGGTTTTGACTTATCGTGAGCCACCTCAAAGTATCCTTCTCCTATTAGCTCAACGAGCCTTACATTACCTGTGAACTGTGTAGGGAATTTCAACGAAGATTCCGCATTCAGCCATACCTTTGTACCATCAGGCAAAGTCATTTTATATTGTCCTTTTCTCGGGGTGGAAAGTGTGGCATATTGAACCGTATTCGCTGCTATTGAAGTGCCATCTGTATAAAAAGTACCGTGGACATCCGTCCTGATCGGCTTACCTTTTAGATCCACAGTTTTACCATCCTGAAAAGTTAATGTAGCCTGATCTTTTCCCGGACTGACATCCGCAGTCGTGATCAATATATTATCCTGTAACTCATCTTTAGACTTGAAATAATAGTGGATTGCGGCGACCATCCCAAAAGCAAAAATAACCGCAACCGCAGTCCGCCAATACATTCCGATTCTTTCTCTGGAATTACGTTTTGTTAATTTCGTTCTTAATTTTTGAAGTGCCTCTGTATTGTCTGATTCTATGCTACTGAAATCAACCATATCTTTTGCCAATTGCTCTTCATTCTTTAACTGCTCGAAAATCTCCCTATTGGATTTACTTGCACCGATCCAGATTTCAATTGTTTTAGTTTCCAATACAGTCAGTTCCTCACCACGGACGAACCTCGTTAGTATAGGTACAATAGTTAGTTCTTCAAAAATTTTATGCTCGTCCATTGGTCGCTGTTTAATATAAAAACAGGAAATGACCAGCGTTTGTCCAAAAGAAATTGAAAAAATTATAAATAAAATAGTAATAATGCCATTCCTGAGCTTGAAAGGGTCTTTTTGAGTAAAGAAATCGCCCGGGATTTTTGGCTATTGACTGTACTGATGCTAATGTCTAGCTCCACAGAAACCTCCTTCGGACTTTTGCCCTCCATCAGCTTCTCCATAATCGCCCTGCATTGGACGGGTAAAAGTTCAATTGCCTGTTGAAGTTCCTGATATAATTCCGCCTGCACAATCTTGCTCAGCACATTGTCTTCAAACTCCTCGATATTCTGCGCGTAGGTATCGAACCTCCGCAATCGTACCTTTTCTTTTTCAATGGCATTCAGGCAGCCATTTTTTACAGATATATAAAGGAATGCTTTTATACTGGATAAAGAAACAACCGATTCTCTACGGTCATATAATTTAAGAAAAGTATCCAGCACAATTTCCTGAGAATTCGCCTGATCATAATTTAAGAGAAGCCTATTGGCAAAGAACGTCAGAGCGCTATTATGTAAGAGGAAAATACGTTCAAATGCCTGCTGATCACCGCTTCGAAATTCCTCTAGCAGTGCCCTTTCGTCGATCAAATTCCGGGATATCATAATAGGGCCATTGGTAACTCTTGAGTAAAGTTAGAGAATTTTAATTTTATTCAGAAATCTTTATTTACAGATATCCCTGTGATATAGCTTTTCAAACCTTGCCAATTAATACAGATCCCCTTACTACCTGTATAGATTTTTTGCCTTTTGTCAAAAGAATTAAGCTTTTATACCCTTAACTTAGTATAATTAATTCATTCAATGAAGAAATAGAACTACACTAACCTAAAACCACATAACATGTTAACAACTATTTTCAGAAAACTAATTTGTGCAGTATTTGCAATTATGCTGCTGCAGTCTTGTGAAAGGGATATGGAAAACTATCCACAAAACGATGAAACCTCACTGGCCAAAAAATGGTATGAGGACAATGGGAAACCTTTTCCCTTAGATTGGTCAAAATCACAGCTCATTAACGGAAATAATAATACGCAGCTTGTGGTTCCCGTGCAGAACGGTACAACACTTGGTCCCGATAGTTCCATGCAACAAAACCTTGTGTTTACTATAGAAGGAAATAAAGTAACAAACGCGAATAAAGTAAATCTCTTTTCTGACACCCGTTCAGTGTCTGAATTTTCAGGGGAGGCTATTACTAATTTCGTAAAAAAACAGGTGTATCGTACCAAGGATCTGGGAAAAGTATATTATATGGTATATGATTTAAATGATACGTTATTGTACAGCCAATCACTTGATGCAAGTGGCCTTAAACAGATAAACCTGCAATTGAAGATTAAGGACGACAACATCAATGTAACAAAAGAAAACGGTAAACCTGACACAAGTAAAAATATACCCGTTGTATGCAGCGAGTGGTATCTGGTACAGTACTTCGATGATGGTACCGAACTTTGGACCTATCTATACACCACCTGCAGCGGCACCGCAACCGGTGGTGGCGGAGGTGGTGGTGGCGGAAATAATCATGGAGGTGGCAGTGGCGCGCCTGCCTCAACTTATTACAACTCTCCGGCTGAACCAATTAATATCCAAGAGCTTATAAATTGCTTCAATAACATCCCTTCTAATGCCCAAACAACCTACAAGGTAACGATCCATACGCATCTTGCCAATCCAAACAACGCATATCAGGTGTACAATGTTTCGGACAATGATCCTGGACATGCTTACATAACCATGCAAAAAACCAATGGCTCAGTTACCCGTTCGCTAACCTTTGGGTTCTATCCCCAAGCAGGAACTTGGATGACGGGGGTGAAAAATGCCGAAAACTCTGCAATTGGACAAGAAGTTCCCGGAACACGCAGAAGCGATGGCAGTTATACAATAAGCGTATCTGAGGCTGCTTTTAATAACGCACGAAATACCGCCCTGACCGGAAGTACAAAAAAATACGATCTTAATGATTTTAACTGTACGAATTATGCCTTAGGTGTTTTTAATGCAGCACTAGGTGGAACGGGATTACAGGTTCCCAATAGCCCAATCGGCTATAAGACACCTTCAAGTTTGTACCTAAAGCTGAGTGATATGAAAACAGCGGGAACTGCTGGTATTTCCCTTACACCAAGTATGGCCCCGACCAGCACCACTCCATGCAACTAAAAAAAAATAGATATGAAGAAGAAAAATATGAAGAAAGCAATAATCGTAGTGGTCGGCACTATTCTCTTGATTCCCAATCTACCTTTTATTGGTAAGGATATTCATCACTGGTTAGACGAGGGATACTTTAAATATTCCAATTTAGATGGATCATATTATCTTACGCAAGATTTTAATTTTAAAAGTCCTGGATTCTCAACCTTTGGTTTTGAATACTTCGTAAAAAACACCTCCCCCGCAAAAGAAAACCGGAAGCTTTACAGATTATATAAGATTAATCCGCTATGTTTTTGGCGATGGAGCTACTATCTGCGGCACAGTATTCATTTAGATTATATGGACCCTGGTGTTATCGAAAAGAATATGGAGAAAAAAAAGGTCGATACTAATAAAGTAATGTAGCATTAGGTCGTATAGTTTCGCCAGCTAGCACGAATGATCAGAAAAGGATATGAAGAGAAAACTCATTAAAGGAATTGTACTATTTGTATTGGTTATTCCCAATACACCGATTATCGGTACGGAAATATTGAAGTCCATTGATGGTGACCATTTTCGGTATTCAAATGCAAATGCTGCTTTTACAGGCATTGAGTATATTGATATTTTTGCCCCTTGGATGAGCAAGTGGACAACTTATGGATTTATCTATGATACGAGACCGGAAATGACCAATATGGAAATTTTTAGACTTTATAGAATCAACCCGTTGTGTTTTTGGCGTTGGCGTTATTATTTAACTGTCAGCAGACATTTCGCGTATCGGGACTGGGAAAAAATAGAGCCAAACAGAGTTCCCTTCGAACCATCTAATAGATGGCAGGATTTCTGATTTTTTCTTAAACTGCACACTTGGAAAAACTCTCATTTTATGGGAGTTTTTCTAATAAAACCCTGCAAAGCAATATCATGCAATAAAAAGTTCAACGGACCTTCATACCTCAAATAATACTGACCTCAAGCAACTGAACAAAAATATATGAAGAGGAAAACAATTATTGTGGTACTCAGCGCTATTCTCGTGATTCCCAATATCCCACTTATTGTTGAGGAAATTGCTCATCGGTTAGATGAGGGATACTTTAGATATTCTAATTTAGCTGTAGCATTTCGTAGTCCATAATCGTTCACTAAAAAAACAATCCTGAACTAATACTAAATAGATCAAACATGCCAATTCAGTCAGGAATGCAAACTTATTACACACTTTTAATTTATGACCGTGAAATTCTTAAAATCAATATCAACTTTAATTGTTACGTCTTCTTTTTTTTTCGGGTGCTCAAAAAGCAATGATGAAAAAATAGGATGTACCTTTCAGATTACACCCGTATTTCTAGATTTTAATGTCGTAGGTGCGGCATCGGGCAAAGACTTATTTTTCTCTGCTGATCCCACCTATCAAATTAAGGATATCTATTTCTTTAAGGTAAAAGACACCGCTAAAAAAGATACTATACGGCCTTCAGTTGAGGGAACAGGAACTGAAAGAATTTTTAAAATCTCACCGGATAATAAACTTTTGGCAGATACACTCATGATGCATATCGGTGAGACCCCAGTGGATAAATTGGTCGTGAAAATGAAAAATTCCGATGGCCCATGTTCCAATCCTATTCTTGGCGAAGTATTTCTTAATGATGTTAAATTGAATTATGATCAAGGAAAAGTCCGAATTGTGAAATAATTTTTTAACCAAATAAGTCAAAATAATTATGGAAACTTTATCAGAACTATTAAACGAAACACAGGGAATATTATTACAACGGAAAAAGGTTCTATATAAAAAAACGCACCTTTAAAAGATGCGTTTAAAAACTAATAACCATGAAACGTATTAAACCATAAGTAGAATTATACGTGTATTTGAAATATACTATATTTTTTATGTTGACCGATACTATTATCCCTTAATCGAATTATGACAAGGTTCACAATTTTCAGGTGCAAATTTAAGGAATAATTTCAGACCCGCCTACGGGTTTCCGTAATCTGATTAAAATTATTCTCGTATTGATAGACCTTAAAACATCTTTTTTCTGGGAAGCCCAATCTCACTTTCCTGCGGATGAGGAGCCTTAAAGGTCATACTGACATCTTCCTTTTCCACAAATCCTCTCCTAAAAGATAGAGTGCCTTGCATTCAGTATCATCATGTCGCGTACTGACAGACAAAGTGAAAAAAAAAGACTAATCTTACGACTAGTCTACAATATACTATTAAGATGGTTAGTTAACACATAACCAATATACGATATTTAAAGCTTAATCGTAAATTCCATCGCTTTTTTTGGATATACGGTTGTTGAAAGATACCCATTTTCGGGATTGCGTACATAATCAAAATAGTCCTTCATGGAAGGTTGAAATCCCTGAACATCATCCACAAAGATCACTGCACCTTTTTTCAACTTCGGTTCTATGAGCTTGAATACCGCATATACCATGTCCGGCCAACCATCAAGAAGGACAAAATCCCATTCCACATCCAGATCCTTTAAAGTCTGCATCGCATCCCCCTCCAAAATCTCAACATGCTCGTTGACACCTGCTTCAATAAGATTCTGTCGGGCAATTTTAACCTTATGGGCTAAGTACTCCGTAGAAATAACTTTACCTCCATTGTCCTTCGCCGCTTTTGCTAGATAGATTGTAGAAATTCCAAAAGACGTTCCAAATTCGAGGATATTTTTCGCATTCAGTGCTCTCGCTTGCATATAGATAAAGGTACCCTGATAAGGTAGTATTGGTATATATTTATCCTCATAAAAGCTTTCATTTTCTGTTTTCCAGTCTATTCCTTTACCAAAGAACTTAAATGCTTTGGGCATGAAATGAAAAACCATCGACCAGCCCTGCTTGAGAGCTTCCTTATACAGCCTAGCCAATGTATTTTCAGCTCTGCTATCGTGTAGAACTTCAAAAAGTTCTGGGGTTACTTTGGGCATATCACTTCCTTAAATTAAGTTATTAAGAACTATTCTAAATAATAAAAGTAAGAAATATAATGCAGATAATGCTTATATACCCTAAAAAGTCCTTCTAATCCGCTTACATCATCATTTGGGGCTGAAATAGATCGATTGTTGCTGTGTTCTATTTGCGGTAACATTAACTCTCTAATACACGCAATTATATTCTGTATAATCTCCTAAAAGAAAAAGCTGTGTTAGTAAATCAACACAGCTTTTCAACCATTTTCTATACAATCTAATCCTTATTTTTTATTTGCTCAAATCTCTGAGAGCTTTGACTGCATCATGGCTCGCCTGGATACCATCCTGTTGTTTTAATAAAACTTCACGAACATCTTCTCCGAGCTCATTTTCCTGCAGTGCGTCTTTGTATGCCTTTTTAATCGCATCTTCCCCACGTTCACATTCTTCCAGGATACTGTGACGGTCACTACCGCCAAAAGTTGCCTTTATATCGATCCAAGCGCGATGTAATGCTCCAAGGACCGTATTCCCATCTTCGGGAACTTCACCCTTGCTTCCCACAAGTCCCGCAAGCTCTGTAATATTGCTTCGGCTTTGTGAAGCGAATTTTTCAAAGGCAGCTTTAAGATCTATGTTTTCGGCGTTAATGTCCCTGATAGCTTTTTCAAAGCCTTCAGCTCTATCGTTGTTGATCTCTATTAAATCATTTAAGACTTCGACAATTTTGTGATTTTCCATTTCCTATCTGTTTTTCTAAATAACCGATCCCCAGAACAATTTGTTTAAAATTTCTTCAAAAGAATCTAAAAACGTTTTCTGGGAAGTCCTATTTCATGTTCCTGCGGATAAGGGGCCCTGAAAGTCATACTGACATCTTCCCGAATCCGCTGTTGCGCTTCATATTTCTTCTCTTCATCATGGGAATACCGCGGGTCAGGTATAAATGGCATCTTTGCCATTTTGGTGATCGTTATTGTCGGAAAATGGAAATCAACTTCCACAATCCCCAATAATAGATAGCATCCCCCACCCTGAAATGGATATTTTTCAAGGCAGTCAGCAAAATGAGCAGTGTCAAAATAGTTGCCCTCAACATCTATCCATGTACCAAAGTACATTGTTCCCCTTTTTGTAGGAACATGTTTCCTTGAAATCAGATAGGCAAGCATCTTCACCTCTTTTTTGTGATGATCCGTAAGATCTTTGGCCATAACCGTACCTCGATACTTCGTCTGCAGCAGATCAAATGGTGTACACGAAACTGGAAAGCTCAATATCTCAATTTCATCGAAGGCATCTTCAAAAACATTACGTTTCAATTCTGGAAACTTGTATTCTTTTATAGGTTCTTCAAACAGTGTCTGAAACCTTTTCTCAGGTTTAAACTCTCCCAATAAAAGCCTAGCTTTGAGTAAAAGTTCATTCTTGGGTATTCCAGTAAACCGAAACGCTCCGATAAAGATTAACGTCTGTAAAGTCTCAATACCGATTGGAATCCTTTTTATAAAATCCTCAATAGATTTATACGCTCCATTCGCCCTCCGTTCTTTCGGGATAAGCTGAGCGAGTTTCGATTCCACTTTTTCAAGTAGCATCAAGCCCAGGTAAATTTCCTCACCATATATTGTTGTCTCATATTCACTTTTATTCACGCATGGATTAAGGATCGTTCCTCCGGACATCCTTGCTTCGTGAACATACACTTCCGTTCTGTAAAATCCGCCCATATTGTTTATGGCGGAAACCATAAATTCCAAAGGATAGTAGACTTTCAGATACAGGCTCTGATAGCTTTCCACCGCATAGGAAGCTGAGTGGGCTTTACAAAACGAATACCCCGCAAACGATTCTATCTGTCTGTAAATTTCCCTGCTCAGCTCCTCTGGGTGTCCTTGGTTGCTGCAAGATGCAAAAAAATACTCCTTAACTTTTTGGAGTGCACTTAATGACCTACTTTTTCCGCTCATAGCCCTTCTAAGGATATCGCCATCGGCAGCAGACACCCCGCCATAATGAAGCGCAATTTTTATAACATCTTCTTGATATACCATGATACCATATGTCTCTCCCAGCTGCTTCTCAAAGACAGGATGGAAATATTCAAACTGGTCAGGATTGTTATGTCTAAAAATATACTCGTGCATCATTCCGGACTGAGCGACACCTGGTCTGATAATGGATGAAGCAGCCACCAACACTTTATAGTTATCACACTTTAGCCTTCTGAGCAATCCCCGCATAGCAGGCGATTCGATATAGAAGCAACCTATCGTTCGCCCCTGACTTAGATAGTCATTACACTTTACCTCATCTTTAGATAGTGTGGTATCTTTAATATTAACCTTGATCCCCCTTTTTTCTTCAAGTAGCCTTACGGTATCATTGATCGTACCTAGCCCCCTTTGCGATAAAATGTCAAATTTTTCAAAACCGATCTCCTCAGCTGTATGCATGTCCCATTGTACAATCGGAAATCCTTTTGGGGGCATTTCAAGAGCCGTAAAGTTTATGAGTGGTTCTTCAGAGATTAGAATGCCACAAGAATGCATTGACCGTTGGTTCGGAAATTTCTCCAGCAGCTTACCATACTTCTGTACCTGCTTCACAATATCATCCCGAAAAACTCTTTCGGGATTTTTACTCAGTTCGTCAAGCTCCTCCTTTGGTAAACCAAAAGCCTTTCCTACCTCCCTGATAATCGACTTATATTTGAATTCAACATTCGTCCCACAAAATGCGACATATTCTTTCCCATACCGATTGAATATATAATCGAGTATAATATCTCTTTCCTGCCAGCTCCATCGATATCAAAGTCGGGCGGACTTTTCCGGTTAAGATTCAGGAATCTTTCAAAATAAAGATCCAGTTCAATAGGGCATATATCGGTAATGCCCAAACAGTATGCAACAATTGAATTGGCTCCGCTCCCACGTCCCACATGCATAAAGCCCATGCTATTACTGTATCGGATGATATCCCATGTAATTAGAAAATAACCACTAAAGTTTAGTTCATCAATTACCTTTAATTCCTTTTCGATCCGCTTAGTTGCTATCTCGTGATTTCTACCATAACGACGTTCCAGTCCAGCATAAGCCAATCGCGTGAGCAGCTTCAGGTCATCGGCCTTGGTACCCGTATAATGTTTTCTATTTCTGGGTGTCGAAAATGCAAATTCAAAACTGCATTGTGAAAGTAATTTTTGCGTATTCTCAATAATTTCAGGATAATGACGATAGATTTTGCATACTGAATCCACAGAACGAAAATATTCAGATTTCCGGCACACTTCTTTTTCCGCAAGTTTGGAAAGCAGGGTATTGTTATCAATGGCACGTAAAATCCGATGAAGGTTATATTCTTTTTTTGTGCTGAAAGTAATGGGACAAAGAATAACCATTTTGGGAAACAGCTTTTTATACTCCGACCTTATCAAAAGATTAAGTTCATCCTCATAGATTCCCACATATTCATTTTCTCCGAGGTTTTTTGGAATATTGCTCAGAGGATATATAATAAAATTGTGGATTAATTCAGGCTGCAATGGTAACTCTATATTATCGCAATTGTACGAAGTGAGCATTTTGTTTACTTCGGCAAGCCCACTAAACTCTTTTGCAATTGCTATATAGTATAATTCACTTCCGTTGCGCACCTCAACACCAACAATCGGGCGGATATTATTTTCTTCGCATTTCTTTTTAAATTCATACACTCCGGTCACCGTATTAATATCGGTTAGAACAAGTTCCTTTATCCCCAGTGCTAAAGCCTGATAAATAAGGTCGTCTATGGAAAGTGTTCCATAGCGGAGACTGTGAAAGGAATGACAGTTTAAAACATACCTACAAATGCTTCCGTGAAAAATTGAATCCAACAGCCCGACCAACCGCATCTTTACCGAAACGGTTTTTAATATTATCCATCGCCTGGTACAAGCTGATAAGCTCCGCGTTATCTTCAAAAAGATTCATCTGATAACTGCCGTGAACAAGATCGGTAAATCGCAGGCCAACCAAACGAAGCCGCATACGTCTTGTATAAATCTTATCAAATAGTTCCAGTGCAACTCTTGCTAAGGTATGGTCAGAAGAAGTATAACTCACCCGGCATTGTTTGGATTCGGTATCAAAGTTCGAGTATCTGATCTTGATCACTACGGTTGACGTCAGCCATTTCTCCTGCCGGAGCTGATGGGCAAGCTGCTCTGCCATTCCTGATATCAGACCTTTTACCTCATAGGTATCCATTGTATCGCTGCTAAATGTCCTTTCCTTGGAAATGCCCTTCCTTTCAGTATATGGAATGACAGGAGTTTCATCGATACCGTTTGCTTTCTTCCATAAATCGGCACCATTTTTACCGATCATCTGCTGCAGGACCTCCACAGGCATTTCAGAAAGTGTCCCTATGGTTCTGATACCTACTCGTGAGAATAATTGAAAAGTAGCATTTCCCACCATAGGCATTTTTTTGATCGACAATGGATTTAAAAATGACTGAACACCAAAAGATGGTATCTCCCGGTGTCCGTGCGGTTTGGATTCCCCAGTTCCTATTTTGCTTACGGTTTTGTTGGTAGATAGTGCATAACTTATCGGTAAACCAGTTTCCTTTTCGATCTTTGCCCCAAGCTCATTTGTCCATTTGTAAGCGCCGAAAAACTTATCCATCCCCGTTAGATCCAGGTAAAATTCATCGATAGAAGCTTTTTCCATTACGGGTGCACTTTCTTCTATCACCTCAGTCACCATATGGGACATTTTGGAGTAAAGCTCCATATCTCCTTTTACAACCTTTGCCTGTGGACAGAGGCGAAGCGCCATTTTCATGGGCATAGCTGATCTTACCCCAAAGGTGCGTGCCTCATAGCTACATGAAGAAACTACACCTCTATCCCCACCACCAATGATCAGTGGAATCCCGTTAAAACCGGAATTTACCAATCTCTCACAGGACACGAAAAACGTATCCAGATCCAAATGCACAATCGATCGCTCCATTTTGTTACTAAATTATTTAGCAAATCTGGTAAGTTTTATCACAATTTACATTACATTTGCTGTGATAAATTATCACAAAATGTCAACAATCAATCTCCTAGCAGATAACATAAGGTATTTACGTCTTAAGCAGGAACCGAATCTTTCGCAAGAAAAAATTGCTGAGAAATTACTGATTTCCAGAGATTCATATGCAAAATATGAGACAGCGAAATATACTCCTCCATTAGATGTTCTATTAGCAATTTCACGATATTATCATATCAGTACTGACCTGTTATTGACTGTAGATCTAAGAAAATATAAGCTGGAAGAAATGCTCAGTCTACCAGACAATAGAATTTTACTGCCCATAAAAACAGATTCAATAGGTGAAAATAAAATTGAGATTATTCCCTACAAAGCATCAATGGGTTATTTGGCAGGATATTCCGATCCTGAGTATATTGAAAATCTCCAAACGATGTCCCTACCCTTTCTTCACAATGGAAAATATAGAGCCTTTCCTGCAGAAGGTGATTCAATGCCACCTTATCAGGACGGCACCTATGTAGTAGGCAGATATGTTGAAAGCATAAATGATATTAAAGTGGGCAAAACCCATGTGCTTATAACCCGATCAGGATTTACCTTTAAACGAATTGAAAGTATAAACAATAATTCGATAACCGTAAGATCCGACAATACATTTTATGATAGTTACCATATTCCCTTTAGTGATATTTGGGAAGCTTGGCAGTATGCAGGTAGTTTTTCCAGTGAGGAAATGGAAATAATTGACTTTGCAAATGAGGACGTAAAATCGATGCTTATAAAGTTGATGCAGGAAGTTCGGGAACTTAAAAACAAAGTTAGCTAAAACACCGTCTTAGCTAACTTTTCCATGAACCAAAAATTACTCAGAAACTCAATTTTTCAATCTAACATCCTCATATTTTTTTCTTTCGCTTTTTAATGACGTTAACCATTCCAAATACATTCCTTCTGGCATATTTCTATACCCGATCTGATGGATACGCTTATACTCTTTGTTTAAAGATGCGAGTAGCTCTTTCGCTTTCGGATCAGAATGCTCCATTTTCCGATATTGTTCTTTGTGGGTCTCCGCCTGTAATAATAAAGCTGTGACTAAATACGGGCTTACCTGCAATGCCCTTTCTGCGCACTTTAGGGCAAAACTTCCATCATTTTCAGGAAATGCTCGTTTGTATGCATTTGCCAGATCAACCAAACATAAGCCAAGGCTATCGCGATTGTCAAGTGCTTTCATATAAACTCCATTTTCAATAGCGTTTAAATGGATAAATCCCGACGCCATCAACCAGGCATCCTGTGGAAAGATACCACTTGTCAGCTCTGTATTATACCAACCGATGGATTTTATATTGTGCTTAATATAAATATGATTCGGAGCCAATGCAAGATTAGCTTCCACACCTAATTCCTCTGCAAGAATTTTATATAGGTAAGGTAACGAATTACAATTACCTTTATGGGTATTCACCAGTTTGGATACAAAAAGGCTTGTCAGATCTTTATGCCCGAAAACGTCTTCAAAATCATAGGAAAATGGTTTATATTTTATTGTGTCCTGATCTATTAAAATTGGAGTTTCTTCGCAAATTACCGAAAAGATTGCAGCATATTTACTTACTGTTTCTTTATCTTTTTCATTATAGGTCAGATCGCGGTTACGAACAATAGTTTTACAGAAGTTAGCCATAAATTTTATTTTCCTGTCAACTTCCGTTGTATCCAATTTCCCCTGATAATATGCGTTTTCTACATTCAATACTGCTGTTTTAAAACTGTATTTCTGTTTATTGCATATTCCGGAGTAAATTGACCCCATGATTCCGGCACTTTGCACTGGAGTATATGCGCGATTCCATTGAGTTATCGCATGCCATTCCGGCAGATGTTGACCCCCTATAAGATTTAGATGGATTTATTCCGGATCATACTGACCCCTCAAAAATAATATGGGGTCTAATTCCGGAGCATCTTGACCCCCTTGGTTATTTTGATTTATTTGGGATAAGATTTTTAAGAGTTATTCCAATGGCCGGTAAATCAAGACCCATGAGTCAGATAAAACAATTGATAAGATTGAAACAGCAGGGCTATGCCATAAAAGCGATAGCACGTTGTTTATCACTGAGTAAGAACACCGTAAAGACCTATCTTTTCAAGATCGGTCAGGCAAAGCTCAACATGAACGAGCTACTGGAACTGGAGGATCCGATTCTCGACGGGCTTCTGAATGCCGGTAATCCAGCCTATCGTGATGCCCGGTTTGAGGATTTCAAAGAGCGGCTTTCCTATTTTCAGCAAGAACTCGGCCGTCCCGGTGTTACCCGTAAACTTCTTTGGGAAGAATATAAGCAAAGCGTGTCGGACGGCTATGAACTTTCACAGTTCTGTTTCCATCTGGGGCAATATCTCAAAGTACAGAAGCGCAGCTCGATGGTCATGGAACATACGCCAGCAGATAAACTTTATATCGACTTTTCCGGCAAGAAGCTTCATTTTATCGATGGTAATACCGGTGAGATCATAAATTGTGAGATATTTGTGGCCTGTCTTCCTTTTTCCAATTATTGTTATGCCACAGCTGTGCCGAGCCAGAAGACACCCGACTTTTTGGACGCGCTGGATAAATGTATACAGTTTCTTGGCGGGGTGCCAAGATGTATCGTTCCGGACAATCTTAAGTCTGCGGTTATAAAAAGTGACAGGTACGAACCGGAAATCAACCGCTGTATGGAAGATCTGGCCAATCATTACGGTACTGTTATCGTTCCTGCACGCGCTGGAAAGCCCAGGGACAAGAGTGCCGTAGAAAACCATGTAAAGATCATTTATACGCAGGTATTTGCCAAACTTCGAAACAGGAGCTTTTTCTCATTATCAGCCCTCAACAGCGCCGTTGAAGACTGTGTATTGAAGCTGAACCAGACGCGTATGCAGAACAGGAGTTATTGTCGGCAGGAACGGTTCCTCAGCTGTGAAAAACATCTTCTGTTACCACTACCCGAGCATCGCTTTGCACTAAAATATTATGCGGAGCTTAAGATCGGTGAAAACGGGCACGTCTATCTTGGCAGGGACAGACACTTCTATAGTGCCCCGAGTTGCTATATCGGAAAGAAAGCACAGGTTATCTACACCAAGAATCTCGTGCACATCTTTGTTGGAGGAAAACAGGTTGCCCTGCATCAGAGGAGCCCAAAACAGAATGCCTACACCACCCTGGAGGAACATCTGGATGCCAGGTACCGTGAGTTCAGAAAAAGGAACCCTGCCCATTACCTTACAAGAGCAAATGCCATATCTCCGGTATTCAGTGAACTGGTACAGATGATCTTTGACCAGAAACGCCATCCTGAACAGCTTTACAGGACATGTGACGGACTGTTCAGGCTTCAAAGAACCTACAGCGACCTGTTTATAAAGGCCTGCCAGGTGGCTATTACTCATCGCCAGCTACGGTATAAGTTTGTTGAAGGCCTTTTAATAACCGGCATGGTAAACTTTCCGGAGCACCAGGGCGCACAGATCGAAAAAAAACTTCCCCTGCATGAAAATATCAGGAACCGGGGGTATTATTCATAACATAAAAATCAATTACAGTGAACATTGAACACAACATGAAAAGTCTCCGGCTATTGGGCATGGAGCGTAGCTGGAAAGCGCTGGTGGAAACCCGTCGTATGACAGAACTTAACTTTGAGGATGGGTTGCAGCTGCTCTTGCAGTCGGAGCTGGACAGCCGGGAAGAAAAACGGTTTGACAGACTAAAAAAGAATGCTGCCTTTCGCTATCAGGCATCGGTTGAGGAGCTCAATATGGATCCCAAACGCGGTATGGACAAAGCCCAGATCGCTGACCTAATTACTGGCGGGTACATTGAAAGAGGTGAGCCGCTACTGATATCGGGCGCGACGGGGTGCGGAAAAAGCTTTCTGGCCTCAGCCCTTGGTTTAAAAGCATGCTCACAGGGAAAAAAGGTCTTATACTTCAATCTACAGAAGCTGCTCCAGCGAACCAAGATTGCCAGACTGGAAGGATCAATGCACAAACTTCTGGACAGGATTGCAAAAGCTGACCTGCTGATCCTGGATGACTTCGGTCTTGTAAATCTAGACCAGCAGCAAAGGCTGGACCTGATGGAAATTATTGAAGATAGGCATGCCAGATCATCGACCATTATAGCCAGTCAGCTTCCCGTAGCAAGCTGGTATGATGTGATTGGGGAAGATACAATCGCCGACGCTGTATTGGACCGGATTGTACATACTTCACACCGAATTGAACTTAAGGGTGAAAGTCTAAGAAAAAAAAGGTAATATTGTCAGGCTATTGGTAAAAATCCCCCAGATAACCAAAATCAGAGGGGTCAGTATCGCCGGAAAGGGGTCAACATCACCGGAATATGCATTTATCGTTAAGCATATTATCAATAGTCAGATAAGCATCATCATAAAATCGGTTTTGCTGCGATTTCATCTGACCTGCAAAAAAGAAAGATAAAAAGATATAAAAGTGTTTCATAATCTGGTACCCCAAAATGGGTAAATTTAAAAATTTGGATTATCTAAATGATCGATGATATCTATTGCAAGTATATCATCTGTCTTTCGGTCATACTGAGAAAGATAATAATTTATCAAAAAGCTTAGCTCTTTAAGCGAACAAAGGCGTTCGTAGGTCATTTCACCATCTTTGACTATTTTTCCCAGTCCCTTTTTGGACTTAAAAAACCTGTATATAGTATCAACTCCCACCGTGAACTCCGCATATAGGATTATTTTCTCATAATCAATATCATTAAATTTTTCACCGAGTAAATCATTAATTGTATTTCTTCTGATCGCTTTTATAATTTCATTTAATTTCATGGTTACCTGCATTTTAATTTTAGTCTACTAGATTTAATACTTTCCATCCATCATTCTCTGTCAAACCAACCCAGAATTTATTAACTGTCACAAATCCATCCGCATAAATGAGCTTTTCTTCAATAAGTTCCTGCTCTCCTCTTCTTTCTAAAAGATTGAATACCCGTTCAATCGCCTCAAAATTTGGAAAAGCTTTATTTCCAAGATCTTCTTGTAACGAAACTTTCAATACGTTTGCCAGCTGTAGACGGGTCTTTGGGTCGAAAATCATTGCATGCTCCAACATTACATTTTCAGCCTCCCAATAAAAATCTTTACAGGATAGAATACCGTCCCAATTCCTGTCATTATAAAAGTTTTCCAGTGTCATGAGTGCACCTTCAGGTGTCGAACGGTCCGCCTTAAAAAAATCATTACCATGATCAATACAACATCCACAATAATTTTCAAAACTTAGTTGTTCATCCCTAGTTAGCGTATCGTAATAATGACGTATGGTATAAGCCCCTATCATTCTTTCATTATCAATTATCATCCAGTCGGCAGCATCATTTCGGGAAATGATGTGCGGTTGACCATTTTCAACTAAAGTTCCTTTATAATATTTACCGTCAGTTTCTACATTTTCTAACCAAACGAAGACTTCATTTTCATTTTTGAACTTTATAGAATTATATCCTTCAAATCCATTATCAATTACATGATCAAAATACCATATCGTGCTTTTTGCCTTGTATAAATTATATAGATATTCATCGTTTACATCAATTGTTATATGATTATCCGTCACCATTTTAGGATTTTTGGAGGCAGCTGTTTCTGAGGAAGGTAAAAATTTATTCTTTCTTGTTTAAGTATATCTCGTTTGATGCTTACAAAATCGATATTAAATCGAGAAATTTTATTTGAATCACTTTGTTTAAAAACTTTATCTTCCAGCATCATCATCGCATCATTAAAATCTTTATCCATAAAAGGCTTGATAAAACAGATTTTATCCTCATCATTCCCTAACTTAAGTCCTAAAAAATTAGAACTACCAGCATATCCAATACCTTGATCAAGTTGTTTTCTAATAACAAAATCCTCCAACTTCTTAGATGAGAATATACTTAGCTTTTCTATTTCATTAGCTGACAGTTGATATTTATAATAAGCAGAATCTTTTGAACGTTTTAAAAACACCCATAGAACACCTTTCTTATCTATTTTTGAAAATGAACCAATTTCTACACCCTCACCCGAATGCTCGTAAGTAATAAACCTAAAATCATCGTATTTTACACCTTTACTACCTTTACTTATGCTGAAAAGAACAACTAATACAAGCATACATATCAAAACGAGCGCTATTTTTCTTTTCATATTCATTTTATTCTTTCAATAGTGGTTCAATATCTTTATGAAATATTTTAACAAAATCATCCACGGAAATTTTTCTGTTTTCAATAAATACTCGTAATAAACTCATAAACGGCTCCTCGTTCCCCTGTTCTGTTGAGAGTTTTTTAGCAGTTTTTGATTTTAAAATATTATAAATAGATAGTAATATCGCATCCTTAACTCCTTTATCGTTTGTATCACAATAGGCTCTGAGTAGAAGCTGAGCAACACCTACCCCTGCTTCCCTAACACCTAGTGCTCTAATTATTCCTTCCTTATTTTTGTTATGATAATCTTTTGTGAGGTGCGCTGTTAAAATGTCAATTACTTCCGGATATGGCGACCTAGTATTTACTAAATCCCATATATTACTTGCCTTTACACCTTTCAATTCGATCTCTTGCAGCAAAGCTTGTGTTTCAAGATTCAGTTCTTTTTCAAATTCCACTCGCGCGTTTTGCATTTCAGAAAATTCATCGTCTGTCTTTACTGGTTTCTGTAATAATGTAACGAATATCTGTTCCCAATTTGGTTTCATACTTAAATTTTATTGTGGTATAAATTTATGAGTTATTTGATTTGCTTCAATAGCCTTGCGCAAAGGACCACTAAGTGTAGTATTTGGCCTCGTATATAATATCATTTCTCTATTCGTTGATTGAGAATAATTTAGATAGTCACGTAACTGACGTGTAAAGCTCTGACTTTTTACATTCTTTACCTCCTCCAATGTAGTTGCTGTTAAACGGTCTGGAAATCTCATCTTACCACCTATATCTACACCAACCTTCGGTCCTGATATTCCAACAGCTTCTTCTCCGGCCTGCCCTAATCTTCTTGCCTCACTTAATGCCGACACACCTTCTTTCACAGCGAAGGCCCTTCTAAATGCATTGAAAGTTCCCCCTGTCAATAAACCTATTGCCGCCTCCTGTACCAAAGGATTTTCAGAGACAAGCATTTGAATATCGGTTTTTCCTCTTGAATCTGGTATACCGCTTATGGTAGGACCGTTAGGATCTCCAAATGCTGCCATACTTAACCCAGGTGCCATATCCCCTGCATGAATAAGGGGATCAAGATTGGTCATTACACCCAATGGGGCCAAAAGAGAATTATTGGTATAAGAACCGTTGGCATTTAATGCGGTGGTTGATCCATTTTCAGTAGTGTATGTACCGGACTTTCCTAAATAAGTTTCATTGGCACCAGCGGTTGATTGACTTGTTGCATTATTATTCCAATATATACTATTTGTCTCCCTATTGTGTACCCAATCAAAAGCAGCTCTACCGTCAGGATCAATATTTTTAATAGGATTATTAAACGCATAATTGTAAGGTGTCCAACTTGAAAACTCCTCACTCAATGGGTCGGGACTCATCCACCTGCCATGTGTATCACCAATTGGCTGTGCGTCCGGATCATTAAGATCGATCTCAATGAAATCAACGATTTCCCCTTTTTTAACATTAAACCTTACCGATCCAATCGTGACGATACTATCCTGGTCATGAAATTCCAGATACTTTCCTTTGCTCAGCGTGGCTACTTTCGGATAGTATCCATACTTTTTGAATGGGTTTCCCGCCTCAATGTTTTTTCGCCTTCTTTCTGCTTCGGAAGGACTTAGGCTGTCTCTGGTTTTGAGAACTTCGCCCATATAGGGACGTGATCTTTCCTCCTTCGTAAGCCTAACTGGATTGACCCATTCCTTTTTTTTATTAGATTTTATCTTCTGATTTACCTGCGCATGGGAAAAACTTAGCAGGAACAACAGCAGAAAAAATAAGTACTTTCTCATAATTTGTTTGTTTTTCGTTAATGGTTAATAATTCTCTAAGTATCCTATAATCTTTGGGTTTCTCTTTTTTTGGAGGGGATGGTTTTGGTTGTTTCTTCGCCTTTCTAAGTTTCTCTGCATTTAATATTTTAATACGTTCGGCGATTTCATCACTTTTTTGTTTGTTTTCTGTGCCCTTTAAAGAGCCAAGCCATTGTTCATACTGTTCCGCAGGCATTTGTGCAAAACCGGACTGGTCTATATAGTCAAACCCGGCCTTTATTTCCAGAAATTGATTTTCCAGTGGAGGATAATTCCTGATCTTTTGCAACTGTTCCTTATTTTCAGGATCAATATTTACCCGGTTACATGCCTGCATAAACCTCATTTGATCTGTGTTACTTTTCCATAAGGTTGCGTTAATATTATTCGGATTGAGCTCCAGTGCCTTTCCTAAAACTTTAGCTACGAACTCATCATAGCCAAACTTGTGGATATACCCGCTCGCAAGGTCAACGTAAGTCTGTGAAAGGACTTCCTTTTTCGTCATATTTTGCATATAAAGCTTATTCTTAAGGGCTTCAGCTTTTATATAGCCGGAGTTTAATACGAAAGAGTTTGCGGAAAACATTCCATTGGTCAGCTCCACGCTGAGATCTTCCCCATCATCGTCCTTGAAACGTATATAAGAATGATTGGGTGACACAACAAGAAAAGCCTCGGCACCGATCTGTTCAGCCAATATCAGATAAAGTAGCGGCATAGAATGACATTGACCGGTATTTGTTTTCATCAATTTGGAAACAAACATCTTACTGTAATCCTTTGTGCCCATATAATCTTCAAAATCATATTTGACGGCCTTATGGACTACTTTTCCATTCTGCTTTGTATCTTGTGAAAAGTATCTAAATATTGAAAGGTTTTTAGCAACATTATCAGAATCTTCTATTCCATTTTGCTTGAGCTGCTGTCTGATAATGTTAGTAGCTTTCTGAATCTGCGTTTGATAGGCTGCCTGAAAGTTCCGGTCATTGTTGTTATATGCATTCTCAACCAAAAAAACAGCATCTGTAATGGAGTAGTTTTCAGGGTCAAACTTCGTTAGGTTGTCATAAGCCCGATAATAAGAATCGGTCCCTTTTCGATCAGATAAAGAACTAAGCATATAATTTTTCGCATGGGATTCCTCCCTGATCATAGCCATCTGCCGTTCAACCTCTTTATTTATCTCTTCCTGATCGTCTCGGGGTGTAACGTTCTTATAAGGATTTGAATTGGAATAAATATTTGGAGAGGCGGATCTATGTGTAGGTTGATTATTAAGACTTTCTGGTACACTATAAAGATTAGAAATACCTGGTTTTTGCGGCAGATTTGGGATCTGTCCATATATATAATGATAGCTTAAAAATAAACTAAATAATAATATTTGTCTCATCTCAAAGGTGTGTTTTTCAAGGTTAATTTTGGCTTCGCAATTTATTTTATTTTTAACAACTAGACATCCGTATTTTCACGGAAATTTGAATAAAATACGCTGCCTAGATATTTATTATCAATGAATTAAAAGCGAAATTAAACTGTCAAAACGTCAAAACCTGTCGTATAATAACTTAAATTATTAAGGTTTTGCACTGATGTATTCTTGGGTAAATACAAAAGGCATGGAACCAGATACGCCATCTTTGAGAGGTACTGCGAAGAACCCATAACCTAATGACGACCTAGCCCATGCCCATATTTTGAGACACAGGCGTAAGTCTGTCAATAGTCAGGTTATTTGGAAGTTTCGCAGTTTTCTCAAAACCTTTTTGACAGCTTACGCTTTTTTTTACGATAAAATTAGGGTGCTAATATATAAATATTTTTACAAACGAAAATTATTATCACTAAAATATGATATAAAATCTTTAATTAAATTATAAACGAAATATACTACAATTTTGCATAATATACTTTAATTTTTATATCGCAACAATGCAAATATATTGCTAAAATAAACATATTTAACAAATTATACGTAAATTTGTGTACTGCGAATTATCCTAAAAACCTTAAATGTCATTATTTTCACGCAATAAAAACAGCTATGATATTATGTTTCAGAAAATATATGAAACATATCGCAAACGTGTTTTTGATATTGCGATTGCCAAAGTAAAAGACAGGGATGACGCACTCGATATAATGCAGAACGTCTTTTTTCATGTATGGAAATATAAAGCATCCCTCACATCAGCAAATACTGAAAGCATAATCATAAAAACATGCAACCAGGAAATCTCTAATTTCGCTTCCCGAAAAAAGAAACAACCGTTTCTATTAGAAATATCAGATCTTCAATTACAGGATGATTCATCCGATGCCTTAGAAACACAGCTAGAAAAAGAAGAAATGTTAAATGCTGTACATCTTAGTATAGAACTCCTACCAACTGCAAGAAAACAAATTTTTAAGCTGAATAAACTTGATGGCATTAAACAAGAAAAAATTGCAGACCACCTTCATCTTTCGACAAAAGCCGTGGAAAACCAAGTTTATAAGGCAATGTCATTTTTACGAAACTATCATAAAAAATCTTAATTTAAGTTAAAAATAGTTAATTTTTACTATTTATAGGGAGGACTTTTGCCTATTCTCAGGTATATATAATAAAGCCCATCCTATGAACAATGAAAAAAACGAAATTGAGCCCCTTACGGATCAGGAATCAAAAGAGGTATGGGAGAAATTAACCTCTCGTATTAAAGATTATGAATTAAAGAAACAGAAAAGGAAAATGATCCGTTTCACTTCTTTGATGGTTGCAGCCATATTGGTACTGATCGGTAGTATAGTTTCGTATCGATCTTTATACATTCCAGATGTATATCAGGCAACTCAGAATGTTTTGACCATAACCTTAAAAGATGGCTCCATAGTTACATTATCCAAAGGTGCAAAATTAACAGTCGAAAAATCGTTCCCGTCAGATACCAGAGATGTCCTTCTTGAAGGTGATGCCATATTTAATGTCAGCAAATCAAAAACTCATCCTTTCATTGTCCATGCAGGAAATTATCAGGCTAAAGTACTGGGAACGATATTTAAGGTTGTGCAAAGTGGATCAAACTTAAATATAGACCTATATGAAGGTAAAGTTCAGGTCACACAGAATGAAAGGATAAAAGAATCATATGTGATTCATCCAAATGAAACTTTTTCGAATCTCGGAGATACAAAGGTTGCAGTGATTACCCCTACAAAAAAAGAAACCTCAGAAAAAACAGCGTCAAAGGTCAGCATCTCATTTAGAGACTATGATTTACAACAAGCCATAAGCACAATTGAAAAGATCTATGGAATAAAAATTATTTTCCCTGAAAATAGAAGTTATTCTAAAATATCTATCGTCGCTCCCGAGGAAACGGCCGATAAACTCCTTGAAAGGGTCGCAATACAATTAAACCTAAACATAGAAAAAGTCAATGAGAACACATTTCAACTGGAGGAGTAAAATCCGCTCCATGATTACAGTGGGCACGATCCCAGACACCTAAAAAAATGGGTTAGAAATAAATAGACCGACGGGCGCAACCGTCGGTCCCGTATCTAACTAATAAAACTTAACGGAATCATTAATTTTTAAATACATGCAAAAATATGAAAATTTTATGCACGGCCACCGTATTTCTATTATTCGGCTGGCAGGGATTTCATGCCCAACAAAACCTTTCACAAATGAAGGTAAATTTTGAAACTGGAAAAACTTCTGCACCTGAAGCAGTTGAAAAGTTTCTAAACGAAAATATCGCACGCTATAATTATTCAAATGATGATCTAAAAAATTATATCGTTCAACCTCTGAAATGTAAAAACGAGCCAGTTTTGGACTGTTTAAATAAACTATTGAAGGACATTCCTGTAGAAGCCTTAATTTATGAAAACAGCATTATTATCAGACCAAAAAAAATCAAACAAACAACAAATATCCAAGCATCTACGGTCAATTTAGCCAAAGTCGATACTATAAAGAATATCACAGATACACATGCAATAGAGGAAGTTGTTTTGAATGCGGGTTATTATAAGGTGACCGATAAAAAGCGAACAGGGAGTATTGCAAAGGTCACTGCAAAAGACATAGAGAATCAACCTGTAACCAACGTATTATCAACAGTTCAAGGACGCATGGCAGGAGTAAATATTATCCAAAACAGCGGTATTCCTGGAGGAGGCTTTGAAATTCAGATCAGGGGACAGAATAGTTTACGCACAGGATCTTTCACAGATCCAAATGGAAATGTTCCTCTTTATGTTGTAGATGGAGTACCATTTAGCGAGATATCAGCTCAAAAGTCACAAATTTCTTCCACAACTTTTCCGGGAGGAAATATAAATCCTTTAAATAGCATTAACCCAAATGATATAGAAAGTATTGAAGTATTGAAAGACGCTGATGCAACAGCTATTTATGGTTCCAGAGGTGCAAACGGAGTTATAATTGTCACTACAAAAAAAGGAAAAACGGGTAGAGTAAGTCTAAACTTTTCATCAAATTACGGGATCAGTGAAGCTGTTTCTAACCTTAAATTATTGAGCAAAGATCAATATTTAAAAATGCGATACACTGCATATAAAAATGACGGAATTACAACTATTCCCACAAATGCATATGATATTAATGGCACATGGGATCAAAATAATGAAACAAATTGGGTTAAAACTCTAATTGGCAAAAAAGCAACCCTGAATAATACGCAGCTTTCATTAAGCGGAGGTAGTGAAACTACAAACTTCATCTTAAGTCTCGGACATAATGAACAGACTACAGTGTTTGGACAAGGATTTAAATATAATAGCAATACAATCAATTCCAATATCTCGCATCGCTCAACTGATAGACGGTTTCTAATTAGTATCTCAAATATGTTTACGCAACAAAAGAATAATGTCTTAATGAACGATGTGACCAGAAATGCATATCTGTTGGCACCTGTTTCCCCTAAGCTATATAATGAGGACGGCTCTTTAAATTGGGCAAACAATACCTTTACAAATCCCTTAGCTGGTTATAATGCTTCCTATATCAACGACACAAAACTCCTCCAGAGCAATTTTAATATAGAGTATCGCCTTTTTGAAGATTTCAAAATTAAAGTAAACACCGGCATAAATTATACGACAATCGATGAAATGACTTTATCTCCAAACACTATCTATAGTCCATATTTAGCATCAGGACAGTCAAGTGCAAGTTCACAAACTGATAAAAAATCCCAACAAATTTTCTCTTTCATCTTAGAACCACAGCTGAACTGGCAGAAAAAGTGGGGCAATCATAATTTAGAAGCTCTTGTCGGAGGAAGTTTCCAAAGTAGCCAGAGAAATGTAGATGAAAGGTTAGGATTTGGCTTTGAGAGCAACCAGTTTATCACCAACATTGGAGCTGCCAAAAGTATTATGACCTTGGAAAACTCCGATATAGAATATCGTTATGCAGCGCTTTTTGGAAGGATTAACTATCAGTTTCAGGATAAATATATTATAAATCTTACCGGAAGACGTGATGGGAGCAGTAGGTTTGGACCAAATAATCGATTTGCGAATTTTGGTGCCATTGGTGCAGCTTGGCTATTCTCAAATGAAAATCTCTTCAAAAGAGTTGCTTGGCTGAGTTTCGGAAAGATACGAGCAAGTTATGGCGCTGCGGGCAGTGATAACATAGGGGATTTCCAGTACCTTAATAATTATACAGTATCATCATCATTAAATTATAACAACACAACAGGTCTTTCTCCATCCCGACTTTACAACCCTGATTATAGTTGGGAAGTTACCAAAAAACTTGAAGCAGCTTTAGACCTTGGCTTTTTCAAAAATAGGCTAAATCTTACTACAGCTTGGTACAAAAATCGCTCTTCGAACCAACTTGTCGGATACCAACTTTCATCGGTTACTGGCTTTACCAGTGTAATTGCAAACCTTGCAGCTACAATAGAGAATAGAGGTCTCGAAATAGAAATTTCAGGACGTCCTTTAGTTAGCAAAAATATACAGTGGGAATCTAGTTTCAACATTAGTTTTCCAAAAAATAAACTTTTATCATTTCCCGGTCTGGAAGGTTCTTCCTACGCAAATCAGTATGTAATAGGACAGCCTACAAATATTGTAAAACTTTACCAGCTAGAAGGTATTAATCCCGCAACAGGACAATATCAATTCAAAGACTTTAATGGTGACGGGAAAATTTCTGCGGCAGATGACCGACAGGTCGTTGAAAATATTGCCGTCAAGTATTTTGGAGGATGGAATAACACAATAACATATAAAAACTGGAGCCTTTCAGCACTATTTCAGTTTGTTAAAAAGAAAGGTATAAATTATAATTCATTGATGTCGATGCCAGGATTGATGAACAATCAACCAACAGAAGTCCTTAACGTTTGGTCAGCTGACAATCCCAATGGATTTTACATGCCTTACAGCACGATAAATTCGACTAGTCATACTTTATTTCGCAGCAGCACCGCGATTGTTTCTGACGCTTCATTTATCAGACTAAAGAATCTGCAGGTATCTTACCGAATTCCTTTAAGGGGCGAATTTCTTAAAAATGTTACCATATACTTCCAAGGGCAAAACTTATGGACATGGACAAAATTTTTCGGAGTAGACCCCGAAGCAGCAACACTCGGATACTTGCCTCCATTGAGAACTTATTCATTTGGTGCCCAAATTAACCTTTAAAAATTAAAAAAATGAAAATAATAAATCATATCATACTTGTTGCTACATCAATCATTGTGGCAGTTTCATGCGAGAAATTAATTGATGTCGATATCCCTAATAACCAGATTGACCGGGAAACAGTTTTCAAGGATGTACAGACAGCAAATGCTGCACTGGCAGCCATGTATGCCGATGTGTTGAAGAATTCTCCCATTGCCGGCGGCACCCTCGAAACATATTTAAGTGCATACACTGATGAACTTGATAATTATACGACCGTTGCATCCGATAGTAGAGACCTCTTTCTGAATCAACAAATTGATACCAACACTCTAATTTATAATGTTTGGTCAAGTGCCTATAAGCAAGTTTATGCAGCAAATTCTATTTTAGAAGGTGTACAGCAATCGACATCGATTTCCGCCCCAGATAAAAAATATTTAAAAGGCGAAGCACTACTCGTAAGAACAATAATGTTTTATTACCTAAACCAACTATACGGTGATATCCCCTATCCTGAAACCACAGACTACAAAATAAATAACATACTTCCGAAAACGTCTTCGCAACAGGTTCTACTAAAGATCGAAAGTGATTTATCAGAGACGTTGACACTTCTCAATGACGAGTATAGAAACACGGAAAGAATTTATCCAAATAAGATGGTGGCTCGTTTGCTTCTCGCAAAAGTATATATGGCAAAACAAGAATGGAATAAAGCTGAAATTATTCTTAAAGAAATTTCACAAAGTCCTTTATATCAAATGGAAAACGATATCACCAAGGTTTTTCAAAAAACAGGAAAACACATAATATGGCAACTAAAACCAAACAATAATCAATCATTATCACAAGCTTCAATATATTATTTTACGAACGCCGCACCTTCAACTTACGCCCTGTCAGAAGGATTAGTTACTTCTTTTGCAAATAGCGATCTCCGAAAACAACAATGGATGGCACCAGTAACATTTAATGGAAAAATATATTATAGAGCAGAAAAATATAAAAATAGAGGTGGTAACAATATGACTGAATATTCCGTAGTATTTAGATTAGAAGAAGTGTATTTATTGTTGGCCGAAGCACTTACTCAACAAGATAAAATTGGTGAAGCACTGCCATTTGTAAATGCCACAAGACTACGTGCACAACTTAGCCCCCTAAACTTGCCGATAACTAAAAATTTATTGCTGGAACAAGTCCTACTGGAAAATAGACGAGAATACTTTACGGAAATGGGGCATAGATTCCTTGATTTAAAAAGAACCGGAAACCTCAATATCCTTACTGCGACCAAGCCAAATTGGAAGGATTACCATAAACTTTGGCCAGTTCCTCAAAAGGAGATTCTACTAAATGCAAACTTAAAACCTCAAAATACAGGATACTAATGATTAAAAATATTTCAATATTATTATTTCTGCTATCCACATATTTTCTTGTACCCTCACAAATAAGAGAAGACACAATACTTAACTGGAAAAAGCAATTTGCAACCTTGGGCGGTGTACCATATATTTCCAATGAGGGAAGCTGGATCGGAATTAATAAGTATAACGCAGCTTTAAGAGATTCGTCCTATATTGTTAACACTCAAAATAATCAGGTACATAAGATTTTTGGAACTGGTCCGCTAGTTTTTATGAACGGAACAGGAGTATTAAGTAGAAAAGATAATAAAGTACAATTCCTCAATTTAATAACAGGCTCGACATACAGATACGATAAGGTTTTAAAATTCTGCCCGTTAGATAAACTTAATAGATACGCGATCCTAACAACCGACAAGCACATTCGTATTTACAGTTCTTTCGGGCAGCAGCTATTGGATATAAGTAATGTGGAAGACATAGCTTTCAGTGAATCGCTAAAAAGTATGTTTCTAAAAAGGAACAATTCAGGTAGGACAGAAATACTTGAAACATCTGGGGAAGTGACTAAAGTCATACATTTTACTGAAGGAGCAATTAAAAAAATGGAGCTCATATTATCCGCAAAATTAATCTCATTTACTGAAACTACAGTTAACAATGACCAGAGTGACAGATTAGTGGTCATGGATATACAAAGTACACCAAAAAACATATTGAATTTGGATATTCCAAAAAATTCGTCGGTAAAGTTTTCTGAAATACTTGATGGTAAAGCCCTGTTGATTAGTGCAAGAAAAAATTTAGACGAGCACAAAGATTCAATGGTTGAACTGTGGTACGGCAATGATCCATATATTAATGAACACGACCGAATTGTCTCTACTAGAAAATTTTGGTTATTCAATCCAGCAAATGCAGATTTGCAGAAAATTACGGTACCAGAAAATATTGAGGTCAATTCCATCAATAGTAGCCGGTATTTCTTAACCTATACGCCGCGGGCGAAGTATAATTACGTCACCAGTAACCCTGAGTTAAATGGAACCCAAATATTTGATCTAAAGAAAAATACTTACATCAATATTGGTGATTTGAAAGTAATTAAGCAATACTCACGAAGAAGTAGCAGAACTAAAGATTTAATTTCGGAAATCTTTGCCTCACCTGATGGCAGGTGGTTCATAGCTAGTCTTGATGGATTAAAATGGACATTATTTAAGGCAAATGGACAGAAAGAGTCATTGCTAGATGCCCAAGGATTAGGACAGCCCACATTCTCCCAAAATAGAAAAAACATCTATTTCGAGAGCAGCAATGGACTATGGATTTACGATATTTATCACCATAATCTACGTCATTCAAGTATTGGCATAGGTAAAGTGACAAAAATAAAAAATTGCACCATAAAACCAAGTGATCAGTACAAGACTTCAATCTCTTCTCTCAAAACAGAAGAAATTTTAGTCGAAATATATGATACAGATGAGAACATAGTTTCATACCAATTATTCAGGGACGGGAAATGGCAAGAGTTAATACCACCTACTAAAAATCGAATTGACAGCAACAATATGATTTTTAACACAGACATGACTACATTTTATACCGTTGAAGAAAATTATAACTTACCTCCTGCAATTTATACTTACAATATAAAACACCAAAATCATTTACTTTTTGATGGAAATATAAAGGATGTGCATGCAAAAAAATTGAAACAGGAGATCTATACTTATTCAGCCGTTGGTAGAAGACTTAATGGTATTCTCTATTATCCGCTAAACTTTGATCCTCGAAAAAAATATCCGATGGTCGTACATATTTACGAAATGCAAAGGGAAACATCCAATGAATATCTTTCCCCGAATAATCTGATGCCCGTCGGATTCCAAATTAGAACACTTATGGAAAGGGGTTATTTCGTGTATTTACCAGATATTGCCTTCGGTGAGCGAGGAACTGGTCTTTCGGCTTTGGAATGTGTTAATAATGCACTAGATCAGGTTCTTGTGAACCCTAATATTGATAAACAAAAAATCGGATTGATAGGTCATTCGCATGGTGGTTATGAAACAAATTTTATTGCGACTAATTCCTCCAGATTTACTACCTATATTTCTGGTGCAGGTAATAGTGATTTAATCAGATCGTACTATTCTTATAATACACAGTTCGTTAAACCTTTTTATTTCCAATTTGAAACAGGTCAATATGATATGAGGGTTCCAATTGTTGAGAATAAAAACCTTTATTTGCAAAATAGTCCGATTTTAAATGTTGAAAAAGTTAATGCCCCCATCCTTCTTTGGGCAGGAAAGAAAGATACAAACATACAGTGGGATCAGGTCATGGAATTCTACATAGGATTAAGACGCTATAATAAAAATGTAATTGCTCTCTTTTATCCAAATGGCGGACACGATTTAGTATTTGAACCTAAGGAAGCAGAAGATAGAAACAGAAGAATTTTGCAATGGTGGGACTATTTTTTGAAAGATCGAAAAGACGTTGCATGGATAAATAAACAAATAAGAAAGGATACCGAATAGGTATCCTTTTTTGAATTAAAGACTTCTGTGAAGTGCTGAAGAACAGGTTGTTTCATCAGGGCTTTGGAATTTGTACAATTGATTTATACCATCATCGTTCCAAGTACAAACTACATCACCTTGCTCATCACATTCTTGCTCCACCTGTATACACTGGCTTCCCTCGATACGATAAGTAGGCATTGCTTTACTTGCCTTACTACCTGCATAAGCACCACCAAATCCCATTGCTACAATAAGAGTTGGTAATAATATTTTTTTCATGCTATCATAATTTAATTGGTTATTGCCTAATCTGTTTCGGGGTTTTCGGCTAATTCCCTATATATCCTGATCCACCGGAAGTTCCTCGAACTACCGATTTCATTTTGAGTTCTATTTAAAAGCACCTTCTCTAATTTTATACCTCTGAATCTCATTGTCAACAAGTGCGTAAATATTACGGCCATCCGATACCAGAGAAGACATCCCCTTTCCATTTTTATTTCGGATGTAAAAGCTTCCTATATACCTTTGTTCGTCTGTTCTATAAACATCAATAATCGATGAATTTCTCCATGTACTTGAAGGTTCATATTTTCCCTTAAGGTTGGAACGGTTGAAGATAAGATTTCCAAACAGAGCAAAACCTCTGTTTACACTAAAAGGTGGAGCGTTCATTTTAGTCCTTCCATCAGATAACCTAGTCACTGAGATATTGGCAGTTCTTGTAGTATCGATAGTATTAAACCTATTTTTTATATTAAACTTACTGTCAAGTACAATAAATTGATTGCGATAAAAATATGTATAAACCATATTCCCCGATTCAGGATCTGAAATAAGTAAGCCATCAACATCAAAAACACCATCTATCTGCTTTTGAAGAACCTCATTTTTTAATTCAGCTTTTGGCTCTCTATTTAAATCAAGTGAAGCGATTGTATACTGATTATCAAGTTTTCTTTGTGTTCTAACTCCAAACTTCGCTGAATCCAGAACAGTTAACTGGTTGAAAAAAGCATCGCCATAACTAATAGTATGTGCAACAGAATCCCCAAGTTTGCCCCTGTAAATAACAGGAACATTACCATCATACAGATAGAAATACGGAGATTTAATTTTTAGCTGTAAGCTTTTAAAAGCATGGTCTGTGTTATCAAGTTTAATTTTTATTCGAGTAAAACTCTGCAGTCCACTATCAATTTTTGAAATAAAAAGTGGTGCTGTAACATTTCCCAAATATATGTTTCCATCAGCCATACCTGCAAAATAGTAGGAATTTACTCCTAGATCAAGCACACCATTCTCAAATATAGGGTGCTGCAAAAATCTACGCGTAAAGTTGTTTTCTTTTTTAATAATGTTCTCTGACGAAAGAAACATAAGGATAACAATGAGACAGCTTATTATAGTCGTGGTACCGGATAATAATAAAGTCTTTAATGTTTTGCCGCCACCCTTTCTGCTAAGTACAAAAATTCCAGTACCAGTTATTAAAAAGAAGAAAATATTAAATAGCAAATGTTCCTCCCAGCCAAGCTTTTCAAGAATACCTCCACAACTACAGGGTACAAAATCACTAAATTTCAAAATTAGAAAAATATAAATAGTAAAGGCTGCCAGTAGGCCAAGTGACGCATACAGACCAAATACTCTTGTGCTATCGATACAAAGCAAAATAGCCACAAAAATTTCTATTGCAATTACACCATAAGAGATAATTCCGGAATATGCACTTAACAAGGGAGACTGAGCAAGCTGGACCTGAAAGTTCTCGAAGTCGAGTAACTTACTACCAGCAGCATATACAAAAAGTAAGGCCAAAAGAATGCTGACTATGGTTACGAAATGCGTTCTTATAAATCTTACAACTATCATAATTATCAGTATTGATTAATAACAAAGTTATAATCCATACCAATACCTATAATTACAATCTTATGTCTTAATAAATAAAAAATATATTAAAAAGTTTTAATTCCATCGATAATAAAAATATGTAACTTAATGGTTCGCCAATCGTGGAATATCAGATAAACTAATTCCATAACTTAAAAATGTTCTATGCATGTTTATATAATTACTAAATTTATTACGAAACGCTATTTCTTTCAAGGTGAGCCTAGTAAAAATAATATCCCCAACAGCTTCGATCATTTTAATTTTATTAAAGAAACTATAAAAAGTATCTCCCCAATAAATTTTAGAATCTTTTTGAACGCGATTATAATTCAGACCTTTTTTAGCAACTATCTCACGGATAGAACTCATTTCGGTCGGATCAAACTCATTTAATATTTCAACCAAATACGAAAGATGAGAAGGAGCCATATTAATAGCCTGTTTGGGCATAGAAAATTCGGATAAATGGATCATTACTTTCTTCCCATTTTCTGTCCAGGAGAAACCACTTGCTAAATAGAGGTTGGTCGAATCAAAATAGCGTACATGGATAGGTACAATATTTTCGGCATTTTGTAAATCTTCCTTCGTAAAACAATATAAAACTTCTTTAACCATAGGATCATTGTCTCGGAGCTCATAAAAAAAATCATAAGTCCCTGTAAGGCTCCTTCTACTATATTGAACATTGTCAGGTAAAAGCCCGATTTTTTGCAGAAACGTTACATAAAAGTCGCTTAATTGCTTAACCTCGTCTGTCAGTAAATTGATATTATCTGCACATATCAAAGATTTTACCAATGGTAATCGTGAAAAACTATGCATATTCTGCATGGCCATGTCATTAAACAGTGTAATTATGTGTGTATTCATCTTTAGTCTGTTTTAGTTAAGAAAATAGACCAGTGGCGGGATAGGGCAATTAATATTTTCGTATAGTGTAATTTATAGTCTACAGTATTATAAATCTAACATTTTTACCCTAATAAAGAAATATTTCAATGTAATAATACTATCTCACTTTCTTAAGTGTACATTTTCATATTATTTGTAACAAAAAAAGGACAGCCACTGGCTGTCCTAACGAGCATGCTCTCACTCTGGTAGTGTAAGGCATTACCCCATAAAAATCTAATTGTGATATTATCTAACCGGCCCGATAATGATCGGACCTAATTTTTTGTTATTGAACTGAAAAGAAATTTGCTTTTCATTACCAAAACTATCCACGATCCAAACGTCAAATTGCTGTGAAACTAAAGATTGTGACGTATAATACAATCGAAATTCTTTTTCGGTCAGCGGATAAAGATCGTTAGGTAAGTAAGGTTTATAACCTGAATAATTTAAACTACCTTCTCCATCGTTCTGAAAATAACGTATCCTGTAGGTATTACCTGAATAATTTCCATTTGAAATTATTGAAAATCTGATTTCAACACTTTCACCCATCCCGATTTCCTTCGGCACCGGCATAACTTTCACCTCAAAAGGAAAAACTTCCTGCACATCCAGAACCTCTTTATCACAGCCTGAAAGTAACCCTACGCCTAAAATAGCAATAAATCCAAGAAAAACCGATCCTATCGACATTTTCCACTTATCTAATATATTTTTCATAATATTTTCTGATTTTCAAAAGTTAAAACGTAAGCCTACGCCGGTGGAGGGTCTGAATTTCTCAAGATCAGTACCCCACAATACCCTGATACGTCCTTGTAACATGAATACGATCCGGTCTGAAAGATAGGTTTCCAGCGACAATCTCCCGCCAGTCCCAAAAACAAATCCATTATTGTTTTTTAGCAGGCCTCCATCAAAAAGGACGCTATCGCCTCTATTGACGGATTCATAGCCAGCAACTCCTGTTACACCTCCATTCAGCGTAATAAATTTCCTTGAATCCGAGAGAAGCTTAACACTATACCCTATCTCTCCAAGAAAGTCCTCCAAAGGGATTTCCGAGTTTTTATAGTCTACGGTCTTTCTTTGATATTCCAGTCCCCAGATCCAGTAGTTGCCATGTTTTGCAAAACTGTTCAGTGTCAGATTTAGATAGAAATTTTTGCCTACCCCCTCTGTATTTAGAAGTCCCGAGTTAATTTCCAAAGATTTCTGCTTATACACCATTCTCTGAGCATGTAATTTGATACTCAAAATGGCCAGTACCAAAAAGATGATATATTTTTTCATAATTCGCTGCTTTATTGAGTGACTTTAATCTTCATTTCAGATACAGGCTTTGCGGCAACCAGATCCGAATTTTCAATTTCCAGAACCTGGTTCCTTGCACCATTCCTTTCAAAAATTTCAATTCTGAGCACCTGTTCATCGGTGATTGTGAACTGATCCAGAAGTATGACGTTGCCAGCGACTGAATTATCCGAAATGACTTCAAGACCGGGATACTGTCTTACCGGAACCAATTGCTTTTCCTCAGACACCGTTCTTTTCGCAATCTGTTTATCTACGATCTTGTACGTGCAAAAATCCACTACAAATGGCACATTTGATCTGTTCTTCGCTTCAAGATGAAAATAAAACTTTCCATTGTGGACATAAATCCCTTTCAGTATTGACTGAATGCCATAGGATCTTGCAGCGATGTGCCGTACATATCTTTTATTCTGCTGATAGATGGTTTTCAGTACAACTTCTGTCAAAGAGGGTGGATTAAAACCAAGTTCTTCAAACTGAACGTTTCGTCCTTCGCTGCGCTCAACATCTTTTTTCATTTTCTTTAGATCATAGCTTAAGGTAGATGGATCAGCATTATAAATAACATTAAAGCTATAAAATTGCCCATCCTCGGTAATGACACTAAAGTTGGTTTCCTCAGCGAAATCCTTGACTGCGGCCTTTATACGCAGCACGTTCTGTGCATCCTCAGCTTTTTCCGCAATCAGATAATTCGATCCCAGATCCGTGTACCTGATCGCAACCGGAAAAATCAGGTGGCAGGTTTTATTATAGGTAACTTCCAACCTATAAGGTTCGACCCTTCCCGCTTCAAGTGACTGCTGCCCAAAAGTCTTGATAAACAGTCCTACAAAAAGCAGGATCATAAGGATATTTTTTTTTGATATCATAGTATGATTATTATTGTTATTATATTACTTTTTTGTCAACAGCAGTACCGGATGACCTGATCGTACTGTTACCTTAACAGCTCTCAGCTTCTTAGAAAAAAAGCCGGAAACTCCCTGTATCAAGCCCCTACTCAGATCACTGGCCACCTGTTGTCCCGCTGAACGCGACATCGAAATATTCATTCCGGAACTTTGGCTCATGTTAGCCGCTATTTCTCCTGCGGCATTGATCTCATCTGTTCGTGGGACAAGTAGCCCAAGCTGACCGTCCGTGCCATAGACTAGAATCTCAACCGGAATTATATTTCCGGATACTTCAACTGCGCTGATCTTTAGCTGCAACCTGTTTCCCTGAAATTTGGTATCGGCAACAAGCTCGGTTCCTTTGGGAACATGAAAACCACCAATGGTAGCATTTTCGGATAACCTCAACTTCAGTGACCCGTCGCCTGATAATGTTTTTGTTTCCATCACCATTGCACGTATACTATTCCTGACAATATCGCTTTGGGCAACTTGTCCGGGCGTGATAAAGCCCATGTTACGCTCTGCGATCCCATTTAAAATTTCCGATGCGTCCTCTTCCCGGTACAAGGCTGATACCACACTCTTTTTAACACCCTTCAAACTTTCGGTTTTCTCTCTCGTGCTAGGCAAAGAAACTTTTTTAATCCATATTGAATCCATATTTTGACCGATGTTAACTGCAGGAGCACCGTGACCGGTACTAGCCGACGGTAGGTATCGGGAAGCCATTTCATATGACTTTTCCATAAGTACCAGTTGATCTTTGTAAGTGGGTGCCTGCGGAACATTTTTTTCTGAAAGGCGATCTTTGAGTTCATCAACCTGTTTCCGCAACGCCAGCTTTTCGCTGTCATCGTCACGATAAAAGGAGCCCAGGGTTTGCTGTGCATTCTGATAGCTGCTCAAAGAACTATTCTGTGCACCACTCTTCCCATATCCCCCAGAGTTGTCTGCAATAACCTTTGAAACTGCAGCTTCACCGTTAACCGATGTATCACTACGATCCCAATAATCCGACAATGACATCAGGGAATTTCGCTTCGCAGCTTCTCTCTCCTCAACCATTTCCTTCTCATAAGCTTTCTGTTTATCGGCCTGCAAACCCTTGTCCGTAGCTTCGGGGACAGCATTCTTTAAACCTTTGTCTTTATTTTCCTCAACACCATTTTTAGGCTTAAATATTAAGTAAAGACAGGCGATAAAAACGATTGCCATTAGACCAAAGATGATCGGCTTTTTAAGCTTTTCCCTACTTGTCTTTTCCTTTTCACTTTTTTCAGAATCATCATCCACAATCAGGCTGATCCTCTTATTCTCTTTCTCTTCCATTGTATATAGTTTTAGGATTTCTAACAGAATCTTTCATAGAAGATTCATTATGAATTACTGCGGGCACCTCGATATGGCTTATATCGATTTTGTCCCCTTTTCCCAGATTATAAAATACCTTCACCAATACACCTACGCCCATAAGCAAGTAGAATGCGAATAGATAAAGTACGTATCTGATCTGCTTTTTGACGGGTAAATTCCGCCATCTCAGATCGAGCTTCTCAAGCTCATTATCAATTGTTGTTCTAATATTTTTCATTATGTCAATTTTGAACTAAAAACGTCTACCTCTTTTAAGGGTAGAACTTATTTTCCTAACCTCTTCACAGACCATTTTGATAGCCTGATCCCTGGTTGGCAGTGCATCAATCGCAATGTCCATAAGTTTTTTTTCGCTGATACATTTTCCAAAACGATCCTTATGGATAATCTCCATGATATCAATAGCAAATTTGCCATTGTCATTTTCTAACGATATCAAACACTGAATACTCGGTTTATTTTCACCGTTCCAGTCTAAGTAGGTTTCGAGTAAAACATTCTGATCAAAACCAAATTCAGGATCAAGGCTTTCCAGAAATCCTCCCAAACTGTCCGCTAGTTTTCCAGGATAGCCCGCCTGTGTCATAAAATATCCATTGTAGCCCTTATCCGTAAGAATCTTAATAAACTCTTCCAAATCACAATTTTTCTTCATAAGTCAGTACATCTATCGCTCGATTACTTCCTCATCCTTATTGGAAAGGACTGAGAACTTCAAAATCTGAAAACCCTGTGGATTACTGTCAGATCGTACACTATTCAATAAGTTGCAGGAGGTGACAAGACTTCTTCGGGTAAGATTGCTCGATCTGATGATGAACTGTTTAGCATAGGTGGTTACAGAATATGGATACGTATTAAAATCACAGACCACACTATCCACTTCAATTCGTTGCTGAATGTTTCCTGAAATAATCCTGTTATAATACCCCTTTTCTGAAAGATCCCTGTAATAATCAAATGCACTTTTGTCTGCCAGATCGAATGCCCGTTTCATATTGCTTTCAATCGCAGCCTTATCTGGTGCCAACGTGAAAAAGAGTTCATGAAATCTCCTGACGTGCTCGCGGGCTTCAACAGGTCGATTGATTGCGGCATCCTGGGAAAGTGCCAACATAAGTGATTTTCCGTTGTCCAATACGTAAATCTTTTCACGTTGCAATGCAGCGAAAGAATAAGACTTCCAAACCGCAAATGCTGTTATACTCAGGCACATTACTGCAAAGACAATCGCGTACAGCCGGATCTGCTTGAAACTATTTTCGATGTTTCTTAAAGTTTTGAATTCCATAATCAATTGCTTTTTTGTCCTTGTCCACTACTCTTATTATCCAGTAGTTCGCCACCAATATTTCCCACTGCTGCTCCAGCCGCAGCTGCACCAACATTTCCCGTACGCATGGCCGCTTGGCTGACATTGCGGGTAAAGTTTCCGGCCCCGCCAGCCTGAATAATCCAGCTTGTCACAGTTGGAATGGTAAAGTATCCAACAATTCCGATGATCATAAAAATCAGGTAAACACTATTCTCGGGATCTGGAACAAATGAGGGATCACTTAACAGTTCTATATCCCGCTGTACACTCATGGCGTTTATTTTCGCAAGCATGGCACTGAAAAGATCGGCCACAGGCAGCCACAGATAAACGCTTATATATCTGCTGAGCCATTGGGTAAGAGTGCTCTGAAATCCATCCCAGACGGAGATGGCAAATGCAATCGGCCCCAGTATCGAAAGAACGATTAAAAAGAAAGTCCGAATAGTATCCACGACCAGTGCCGCAGCCTGAAAAAGTAGTTCAAGTATTTCCCTTAATTCTTTTTTGATTTCCTGCTTGATATTGTATACAGCCTGATCCCGGTACATACTGACCATCGTTGCGATATCATCAAATGACCATCCCAGATCATCGAGCTTTTTGTCAAACTCCTCATCGGAGACCAGATAGGCAGTAGCAGGATTCCGTAACATCGCTTCCTTTTCCAGTACATCTTTTTGCTGTTGCAAGGTATTAAGATCCAGCACCTGACCTTCAAGCATAGAATGTGTCCCCTTAACAATTGGGCTAAGTACCCCGTTAATTGTCCCTAAAACTATTGTAGGGAAAAACATAATGCACATGCCTATGGCAAATGGTCTTAACAGTGGAAAAACATCTATTGGCTCTGCCCTACTTAATGCCTGCCAGACTTTTAATGCCACATAGAACAGAGCTCCCAGACCAGCCACTCCTTTTGCTACCACAGCCATCGTTTCCGAAAGGGGCATCATTTCATCGTAGAGACCTCTTAGGATCTCATGTAAATTGTTAAATTCCATAACTTTGAGAATTTATTACCAATATTTTTGACTAGCAGTTCCATATAGATCCATGACGCGCTTGGTGTCATTTTGCTTTTTAGCTCGTAAGATGCTGACAGAGATATTTTTATTGGTGTAATATCTTACCAGGCTATGGTATTCTTTAACCTCTTTATACACACGGTCAATAATCTCCATACGCTCCTTATCATTCAGTGATAAGCTGCTTGAACTAACAATCTGCTTTAATTCTTTAAGCAGTTCGGTACTCTCGTTTAGCAGTGATGAATAACCGTTTCCAATTGCCACCAGCTCTGCGGCAGAGAAATTTTTGTCGTTCAGCATGCGGGAAAAATTATTCACGTACATATTACTGACATCACCAACCAATAAAACTGTCTGTTGAACTTTTCTTGCATCCTTGACAAGATTGTTGACTGCTTTTAGTTTGTCGTAATATTCTTTTCCCTGGTCATACACCTTTTTGACTTCGTTAAAATTCTTCACCACATTACTTACAGTATTTGAGGTCTGTACAATTTCGTTTGCACTGTTCAGAACCCCTGAAATCAGATTTCCTGGATCTGTTACTACCCATTGTGCATTTGCTTTGTGTGATAGGGTAATTGCCATTACCATAAACACGGTCATTAATAAATTTTTCATTTTTTAAAATTTTTAGGATTTTTATTTATTCTGATGGTCCAAGAGTGATAAACCCTTGATCTTTTTCAGTGATATTTTTTTGATGGCGGCTTCAACATCCCCGCCCATTTCATGCGCTAGATCCATCACTTCCATTTTCTCCGATTCCTCCGTGGTGTATGCCAAATACTCCTGCTCGCTCACTTCTGTCGCATAGACCGCTGAATGCGTTCCTCCAAGTCCTATCCATACTTCCTTATACTTGCGCTTTGGGTCATTGTCCTGATTGATCGAAAGTATCTGCGATTTTTCCCGTTCTGTAAGCCCGAGCATATTCTGGATCTCGTCAAATTTATTGGCGTATTTCCGCTGGTCGAGTAGTATCTTGCAGTCACTGTTGTTGATGATTGTTTCCTTGACTATGGGAGACTGTATGATATCATCCACTTCCTGCGTAACCACAATCGCCTCACCGAAAAATTTCCTGACGGTTTTAAACAAATATTTTAAATATTCTGCCATCCCCTCTTTAGCAATGGCCTTCCAAGCCTCCTCTATGAGTATCATCTTACGGATACCTTTTAACCGACGCATCTTATTGATAAAGACCTCCATAATGATGATCGTAACCACAGGGAACAGTATTTTGTGATCTTTGATCGCATCAATTTCAAAGACAATAAATCTCTTATTAAGCAAATCGAGCTCTTTTTCTGAGTTTAGTAAGTAATCGTATTCACCACCTTTGTAATAGGGTTCCAGCACATTTAAAAAGTTCGCCAGATCAAAATCTTTCTCACGTACTTCTTTGTCCTGAAGAATCTTTTTGTAGTCCCCTTTGATATATTCGTAGAAAGCATTGAAACAAGGTCTTTCAGAACTATTCTTAATTCTTTCGATATATCCTGCGACTGCATTGGAGAGTGCCACTTCCTCACTACGTTTAGGAGCTTCGTCGTCCCTTTTCCATAATGTGAGGATCAAGGTCTTAATGCTTTCTCTTTTCTCGATATCGAAGACATTATCTTCGGTAAAAAAAGGATTGAATGAGATCGGGTTTTCCTCGGTATAGGTGAAATAAACCCCGTCTTTTCCCTTAGTCTTACCTTTGATCAGTTCGCAAAGACCCTGATAAGAGTTACCCGTATCAACTAATAGCACATGAGTTCCTTGCTCATAATACTGTCTCACCATATGATTGGTGAAGAATGATTTTCCACTTCCATTTTTTGGGTGGGCTGGCGGGCTACTCAATTAAGAATAGCCCGCCAACCCCCAGATGGCCCTAAGATGAAACGGTTTCTATTCGTGATAATCCCCTTTTTCATGGGAAGATCACTGATATCCAAATGCACCGGTTTCCCAGTCAGCCTGTCCGCAAGCTTGATCCCAAAAGGAGAAAGTGAATTCTGATAGTTGGTCTCCTGCGTAAAAAAACACAATGCCGGTTCGATGAAAGTGTAAAAGGATTCTTCGGCAGGAAAATCTCCGGCATTGCCCGGAATTCCCGCCCAATATAAAGTGGCAGCATCTACGGTATTATGACGGGGCTTACATTCCATTAACGCAAGCGCACTTCCGACATCATTTTTCAGGTTGCGTAGCTCCTGGCGGTCTTCACTCCACGCAAATACATTATAATGAGCCCGGATCGATGGTGAACCGTGGGAGTGTGCTTCATTCAGATAACGCTCTATCCATTCTTTATTGATCTGGTTCGCCCGGCTATAACGTGCCAATGAGTGCATATTTCTGGCGGACTTCTCAAATTTCTTAAGGTTTTCAGAACTATTATCGATGAACAGGTACTGGTTATAGATGTGGTCACAGCTCAGCATCAGCCCCACAGGACTGGCAAAAGACAACATACAATCACTGCGATCTGTGGAAAGCCTATCATAGCGATTGCAGTCTGAAACAGCTCCCGGAAGATCGTCTGTACTGGATAAGGTATGAAGTACCATCCTCTTACTTCCTATCCTAAGTTCCTCTGCTCCCAGAGCCATATCCTGCAGAACGGGATTGGCATCACGTGACAGTGTAAAATACTGTTCAAGGATTCCGGTTTTCCCTTCGCTCCCCAATATTTCAGCTTCACCCAGCTGATCCATTGTTATATGACCACTGTCATTGATGATACGCTGGAACTGGCTTACCGATTCCAAGAAACGCCGCATTCCTTCCTTATCCCTTATTTCTTTTGGAACAAGATTGCCCCTGCACAAACTGCTAAAATTGCTCTGGGACTGCATCCTTGCTTTTGTGGTCTTTGTAAGGAAAATATAACAGTAGTGGTTCAGAAACGGCCGCTCATTAAAATGCAGCTGGAAAGAACGCGACAAAAAACTATGTTCAATTCTTTCAAGATCCGGCTGATAGTTTTCCTTTAAATACCAGTCCTGTTTGTGCAGGATACTATAATCAGGCAAAGTCTTGATCGCTTTACTCCATGAGGAATGAATGGATTCGTATACATCCGTGCCCACCGTAAAAATTTCCGGTAGCCTTACACGGAAACACACCGTAAGGTCTCCTTCTTTCGATATAATACAATCGTTCTCAATTGCAAGGAGGGGAAAACGGCTTTCTAACGTAGTTGTTTTAGAGATATTTCTCATGATAGCCTTGAAGATTTAGTGTTAAAATTTTGGATTTTCTCACCTTTTGCAACCGAGTATTTAAGGTAAGATTGTACAGGTTTACGGGTGATGATAAATTGTGGATGCTTTCTTTTCGCACCTAGCTTCATCAGCCCATGTTCACCGTACTTGTTGTTCAGACTGAAAGTTTTCCAAACAATCAGCGATGCAGAAATACAGCCGACCGAAAGGCAGATATACATATTTACGTCAGCCATGTACAGCACCATAACCAGGATCAGGACCAATAACAATCCTCCGGCAAATCCGAAGAGATACTGCGCTTTCAACCCTTTAAATTCGACTGTACAGCCGATACCTTTATTGATGTTATAGGTTTTCATGTTCTTGGGATTTAAAGTTTAGGGTCCCCTGCACGATAGCAAGGTCATAGTTGGCGGTCAGCACTTCGATCTTTTTCTTGGGTACTTTTCCGGAATGTTTATCGACCAGTACATCTTTCTGCATTTTGACAGTGTGCCAATTAAGATCCCGGCTAAATTTGTTCAGGAGATCACTGGGATAACTGCTCAATAGAAATTTGCCTTTTGCACGGGACAGGCATAATAGAAGAGATTCAAAATCATGTTTGCTGTACCCGTCGTAATGACCGCAGTCACTGTTAAAATAAGGCGGATCACAATAGTGAAAAGCCTTTTCATGATCTCTTGAATTAATAATCCGAATAGCATCCGTATTTTCGATCTGAACATTCTGAAGTCGTATAGCATATTCCTCGGAGAATGATGCTCGCTTATTACTCAATCTTCTAGTGGAAGTCTGATCCCGAACATCATAACCCCATGAATCACCGATCTTTGCGCTGAAAGACTGATTGCATAGAACCCAGACTGCCCAGGCTCGTTGTAATCTGTCAAAGAGATGGGGATTGTTATAGATCACCAGCGCATCGCTATGAAGGGATCTACTGTGAAGCGTTATTCGGATCATTTTTTCCAGTTCAACAAACTGATTTTTGACCATCTCGTAAAAATTGATCAGCTCACGGTTGTAATCGTTGATCACCTCAACCTCAGACCTTGGTTTTGACCAGAATATCGCTCCTCCCCCAACAAACGGTTCAACGTAGGTATAATGGGGTGGAATAAGCGGTATAATGATCTTGGCCAGCTGTTGCTTTCCGCCATAATACGTCAGTGGCGTAACCATCTTATTTTTTGCCATAATTGAAAAAAATTAATCGGGTTAGCCTAAAGGAAAAATGATCGCAAAATGGTCGCAGCGACAATCAGGAATATACAGGCGCCGAACCAGCTCGCCGCTGTCTTTGAAGTGTCAGGGTCACCCGAACTGAATTTGTTGTACACTTTAACACCTCCGATCAGTCCGACCACAGCACCGATAGCATAGATCAGCTTTGTTGCCGGATCAAAATAGCTTGTAACCATCTGCGTGGCTTCCTGGATACCTGCAGCACCATTTCCCTGCGCAAAAGTCCCATTGCTGATAAGCGAAATAAACAGCAACGCCAGCAGAATTTTTTGTCTTGATTTTTTCATGTTTCATTACATTTTAAGTTTGTAATACCCGCCTATGCGGGCTTGGAAACAAAGGTGTTGCAGATAGTATCAGAGTTGGGGGCTGGTGGTATGAGAGGTACTAAGTTTGCCGTTGTTTTCCTAATGTGAGTACCGGGAAACAAAAAAAACCGTCAGGCTTTAGAAGCTGGCGGTTATGCATTTTTTTGAAAATGATTCCAGTAATTTCTTTTACTGATTCATATCTTACTTATTCGCGTTTAGTATTCATTACAGATTTGGTTTATCCCAAAAATAAAATTCTGGTAAGTCATTATTCCCAAACATTACTGGATAAATTTTATACTAAAATCTTACAAAAATAGGTCTCGCTCCATAAATTATAAGTGCTTTAAAAAGCAAGGTTTCTACTATTCTCATCATAACTGGATCACAGAACAATAGAACGATCCTTGATATTAGAATAAGCATTCTCCGTTACTGAGTTCAACATGTTTTATCGGACTAAATATTGCTTAATTTTAATATATAATCCTCACAGAATGAGGGAATACAAACATTTATAAACCATCAAAATAAAACATTATGGCTAGTAACAGAGGAGTGGTCTACAAAGGCCCATGGAACTTAGAAGTAAATGAAATTGCCTATCCCACATTCCAGAACCCCAAGGGAAAGGACATTCATCATGCGGTAATCATTAAAGTGGTCTCCACAAATATTTGTGGCAGTGACCAGCACATTTTTAGGGGACGTTTCTCAGTACCTGTGGGACACGTATTGGGTCATGAAATCACAGGCGAAGTAGTTGAAATTGGAAAAGACGTAGAATTCATCAAGGTAGGTGACATCGTTTCAGTCCCTTTCAACGTTTCCTGCGGACGGTGCAGAAACTGTAAAAATGGAAATACCGACGTCTGCGAGACCGTTAATCCGGATGCTCCTGTTGGCGCTTATGGGTTTGACCTGGGAGGCTGGTTAGGTGGCCAATCTGAATATTGTCTTATCCCCTATGCTGACTTTCAGCTCCTTAAGTTTCCAGATAGAGAACAAGCGCTGGAAAAGATTTTAGATCTCACATTAGTATCTGACATTCTCCCAACAGGATATCATGGCGCGTATGCTGCTGGTGTTACAACAGGATCTACTGTTTATATTGCTGGTGCTGGACCAGTGGGACGCTGTGCTGCAGAATCAGCAAAGCTTCTTGGAGCTTCCTGCGTTATTGTGGGAGATATGAACAAGGAGCGGTTGGAACTTGTCAAACAGGCGGGAATGGAAACTGTTGATCTTACCCTTGATGCCAGTGTAGCAGAACAGATCGAACAGATTCTCGGAGTACCGGAAGTGGATGCCGGTGTGGATGCCGTAGGTTATGAGGCACATGGACATGGTGATGAAGACTACAAAAAAGAAAATCCCAATGCAGTTATCAATGATCTTTTCGATGTTGTCCGCGCAAGCGGAGGTATAGGGATTCCAGGTATCTATACTCCTTCTGACCCAGGAGGACGTGATGAGAACGCTAAGCACGGTAAACTGACTGTCGACTGGGGAAAAGGTTGGCTTAAGTCATTGCATATTCAAACGGGAATGGCTCCAATTGGACGTTACAACTATCAAATTATGCAGGCCATTCTATGGGGCCGTATCTCGATGAAAACGATCATGAACCCGCAGGTTATCAGTCTTGACGAAGCACCACAAGCCTATAAAGACTTTTCGGATGGTTCAAGCAAAAAGTTTATTATCGATCCACATGGCATGATAAAAAACCGTTCGTAAACTCATGTAGAGCGAAAATAAAAAGTAAAGGTGGGGCATCGAATAAATGTCCCACCTTTTTTTAATTTCTCAGCTTAACCAATTACATACCTATTTAACGCGCACTTTGCGTTAATCAGTGTCTATATTGGCCCGGAGAAAGCCCCTCAAGCCTTTTAAAAATTTTAATGAAATGATTCACATTATTAAAACCTGATGCATAACAGGCTTCGGTCACAGTAACGGAACTGTCAGCCATTATTTTTTTTGCATGGTCTATGCGTGTACGCAGAACAAATTCCAGTGGAGTTATGCCCAGTATATTTTTAAAATATTGATAAAAAGATGATTGGCTCAAACAGCATTCTCTTGCCATCTTTTCAACAGTTATTTTTTCCGTAAGATGCTTATGCACATAATTGATTGCCGGTTGAATTCGATTGTCATACATTGATTGATTGCTGTTCACTGACAAACGGTTCTGGGTCTGAAGAAGCCTTAATAGAAGTACTTTAAGAGACAGGTCCGCAATTGCCTCTTTTGCAAAACCTTCCTCCATACTAAGGTTAACAAGCTTATTGAGACTTGCTACCAGCTCCATGCTATTCTCGAAATGCTGATGCGAAAAATCAAGTTTCCATTCAAAAGGTGCCTGATGATTTGAATATCTCTCATTTAGATAGTCAAGATTTTTGTGAACAGTATTCCAGTCCAGTGTAAGAGTGATACATTGCACGGGACGATTTTCATCTGCGTCTGGAAAACCTACATTCATGGTTAGTCCGTCAGGAAGGATCACACTTTGACCGGGCAGAAAGTCAAATGCCTCCTGACCCTCCACGGACATCACTTTTTTACCTCTCATCATACTTGAAACCACCAATCCACCACTATATGAAAGTATTACATTGTCACTTTTATGAAATGTTTCAAATATGTTGAGCTCACAGTTCGGAAGATTAAAAGTCCTCCGGTGCTCCAGTCTGGAATCCAATTTAGAACTGTCGCTTAAATTTACGGGAGTTATCCGATAAGATTTCATACTTAAGTCTTTATATATTTACTATTGACCAAATAAAATTTACTTAATCCCAATTTTCGCAGCCGCCAGATTTGATCGCAGTGTGCCATACATTTCGGATCTGCACCTGTTAAATCACTTTCTGGAAATAATACAGTAAGCCAGGAGGGATAAATTGACCAGAACGGCAAAGGCATTCGATAGGATGATCTGCCAATCTTGTTTCATGATTCCATACCAGACCCACAGGGAAAGGCCTGAAAGTAAAACAATAAGTGTTAAGATTGAAATGTCATCCGCATTTCTGGTTCTTATCACCTTTATCAATTGGGGCATCATTGCAAATGAAGTTAAGACACCTGCAATGAGTCCAATTACGTCTGTATTCATACGACATATTTATTTTGTTAATAGCGGACATTTCGTCCTTTAATTTTCATTTTTTAAACATAGGCAGCCAAATATTTAGCTGTTTTGCTTTGCTTATTCTTAGCTACATCCCTGGGAGCTCCTTCAGCAATTATCTTTCCGCCATCTTTACCCGCACCGGGTCCCAGATCTATAACCCAGTCACTGGAAGCCACAACATGCATATCATGTTCAACCGTAATCACGGTATTTCCGGCATCAACCAAAAAATTCAGCTGACCTATCAACTTTTCCACATCAGACGGATGCAGTCCTGTCGTTGGTTCGTCCAAAACGTACAAGGTTTTCCCTTTTTGCGTACGCTGCAGTTCCGATGCCAATTTGATACGCTGTGCTTCTCCCCCGGATAATTCTGTGGCCGGCTGTCCAAGACGTATATAACCCAAACCGACCTGTCTGAGGACTTCAAGACTTTGGCTTAAAGACCTGTCGCTGCTGAAAAAATCCCAGGCCTGATCCACAGTCATGTCCAAAACTTCGGCAATATTTTTATCGTCATACTTTACTTCCAGTGTTTTGTCATTATACCGGGTTCCCTTACAGGTCGGACATGGTGTATAGACACTGGGAAGGAATAACAGTTCTACCATAACAAATCCTTCTCCTTTGCAGTGTGCACATCGTCCTTTGGCTACATTAAAAGAAAAACGTCCCACATCATACTTCCTTTTTTTGGCTAGCTCAGTTTCAGCAAATAATTGCCTTACCCTGTCAAAAAGCCCCGTATAGGTTGCCAGATTTGAACGTGGTGTTCTGCCAATTGGCTTTTGGTCAACTCGTACCAGCCGTTTGATGTGTTCCATGCCGACTGTGATAACACCTGAAGTATGAATATTGGTTTCCTGTGATAGTTCAGGTTGTTCATCACTACTTTCCTCCATATCCTGTCCCAAATAATCCGATATCAGGTCTACCAGCGCCTGACTTACCAGACTGCTTTTACCTGATCCTGAAGTACCAGTAATACTGGTGAGAACGCCCAAGGGAATTGACACGTCCAGGTTTTGGATATTATTTCTAGTGACATTCTTCGCACGAAGCCAGTGTTCAGCTGTCCTGACAACCTCTTTGGTAACAGGAACCGGATCAATATAATGACGGGTTACCGACCGTTCTACAGATTGTAGTCCTTTCAGGGGACCGCTATATAATATTTCCCCGCCATTGGCTCCCGCCTGTGGCCCAACATCCACAACCCAGTCACAATGTCGGATAATATCAACCTCATGCTCTACGATAAACATTGAATTGCCCGCATCTTTCAATTTTATCAAAACTGCCAACAAGGCTTCTGTATCTGCAGGATGAAGACCCGCTGACGGTTCATCCAGAACGTAAATTACGCCAAACAGATTTGAGTGTACCTGTGTCGCCAGCCTTAACCGCTGTAACTCGCCGGGGGAAATACTTGGCGTGCTCCGCTCCAGCGAAAGATACCCCAGACCGAGATCAATCATGATTTTTAGCCGGGCAACGAGATCTATCGCAATATTTTGGGCAACGATCGCTTTCTCGGGATGTTTATCCTTATCTTTAGATAAAAATCTACCCTCCGCATATGGGGTAAAAATGGCCATCAACTGAGATAACGACTGATTGGATAGATCAGCGATGTCGAATCCCTCAAATTTTACAGCCAAAGATTCTTTTTTTAATCTCTTTCCGTGACATTCCGAACATTCCGTATTCAGCATATACTGTGATACCCGTCTCTTCATCATCTGACTGTTGGTATTTGCAAATGTTTGCAGAACATAGCGTTTGGCACCGGTAAAAGTTCCCATATAACTTGGCGGCAATTTCATTTTCACTGCGCGGTTTACCTCCGCTGCAGACAGCCCTGAATACACGGGTACTGTAGGTGTTTCATCGGTAAATAGTATCCAGTCCCGGTCCTTTTTCGGCAGATCCTTCCACGGCTTATCGACATCAAATCCTAAAGTCATCAAAATTTCCCGGAGATTTTGCCCTTGCCAAGCCGAAGGCCAGGCAGCCACAGCCCGTTCACGTATTGTCAGGGAATCATCCGGTACCATCGATTTTTCTGTGACATCGTAGATGCGTCCGATACCATGGCATACAGGACATGCTCCTTCCGGCGTATTTGGAGAAAATCCTTCTGCATAGATGATAGACTGTTTTGGCGGATAATCCCCTGCCCGGGAATATAACATCCGCAATAAATTGGAAATAGTCGTTACGCTTCCCACTGTAGAGCGGACGGTAGTTCCTCCCCTGCTCTGTTGCAGGGCAACAGCCGGGGGCAGTCCATGAATGGCACTGACTTCCGGAACATTCATTTGATTAAATAAACGTCTTGCATAGGGTGATACTGATTCCAGATATCTTCGCTGTGCTTCCGCATAGATCGTACCGAATGCAAGAGAAGATTTACCCGAACCCGATATCCCCGTAAACACGACAAGCTTATTTCTGGGAATATCGACATCAACATCTTTTAGATTGTGTTCCTTGGCTCCCCTGACACGTACAAAACCCTCGGAATTCTGTTCGCTTGGACTTTGATCTGAAAGGTCTCTCTTATTAGAGCCTTCTGTATTTTTACCAAAAATTTTCATAAAATAATGCTTTAAGGTTACATAAGATAAAATCCCTGCGGCTCAATCGGATCTGGGATTTCCTTCTCATTTAATAGTTGACGGATATTGATCTCTATCGTTCGTGAAAGTGCGGTCATAGGCGTATCCGTAGGGCTGTTGCTGAAAGGATCCTGAAGCCTATGCGCTAGCATTTCCAAGAAAAAAAACATCATCGAAACCGAAATAAGAATGACAACCTGCAGCACAATGTTTAAGTGGAACGAGGATGACAGACTCAGAAAAACGGCAAACAAATAGATGGCGGCATGCAATATCTGTCCAAATGTGGGTGGAAAAACGGTATTTTTAATCCGCTCTGCCCTCCCCATCGATGCTACCAGATCATTTAATGTTTTTTCTATCTGAAGCAGAGCAAATTCATTCAGCAGCTTTTCATCATAAAGTTTTTTCAAGCATCCATTCTGTAATTGACTGATCGCAAGGGGAACATTTGAATGTTCTTGGAGCTTTTTAATTTCCTCTTCGCTGAGCAAATCTTCCAGAACAGGCCAAATTTCCTGCCGCCTCAATGATCTTTCTAAGGCTCTGCACCAGCCAATCTGATAATGGGAAATTTTAGCCACATCTACGTTTTCAGTTTTCACATAAAGCTGGAGCTGCAGGATCAGAGAACGGCTGTCATTTACGATTGCTCCCCAGATGGTACGGGCTTCCCACCACCGGTTATAGGACTGGTTGATTTTATACGATAACAGAATCGAGATCGCAATACCCAATGTTGTCGCTATCTGAATGGAAATATCCGGCGCATAATCTGGTAAATAATATGGTAATAGACCAAAAGTAACCCCCAGAAGGGCAACTGTAAACAATTGTACCTTAATTTCATTTAATAGAAATTTAAATGGAACTCTGCGGTTTATTATCATGGGACTTTCTATTTAACATTATTATTACTATACAATTCAAAATAAGAATTTCCGATTCCAATTTAATAAATATAACTCCAAAATATCAAATGGAGGAAAGTGATCCACCCTAAATTAAAGGGTAAACCACTTTCTTTATCAATCTTGTTTAATTCTGATAGATATCACCTTCAAAAGAAGCATTGTAAAGATCTTTTAAGTCCTGTAAAGTCGGTTTACGCGGATTGAAACCTGTACATGGATCTTCTAAAGCATTTTTGCTGATGAAATCCAGATTTTTCTCCCAGTCTTCACGGGAAATACCGAATGCTTTAAGTGAACCTATGTTATTGACAGACGCTCTAAGTTTCTCAATTTCCTGAGCCAGCTCCTCTGCTGATGTCCTGCCAACAATTTTGGCCAGATCAGGGTATCTGCTTGTTGCTGTCTGATTGTAACGGATCACATTTGGAAGGAATATCGCGTTGGCTGCACCATGGGGAATACCATAAAGGGCGCCAACTTGATGCGATAATGAGTGTACAATACCCAACCACGCATTATTAAAAGCTAAACCTCCCATAAATGAAGCATCGTGCATGTTTTGACGGGCCTTGATATTGCCCGGATTATTCACCGCTTCTTCCAGATTCTGAAAAACAATTTCCAGACCTCCTTTTGCCAGTACATCTGCATAGTTATCTTCAATATTCGACACATAGGCTTCCACACAATGTGTCAAAGCATCCAGACCCGTATTTGATGTGATGTGAGCCGGCATTGAAGCACATATTTCTCCATCTACAATTGCAATATCCGGAGTTAACTCATAAGAAACGATCGGATACTTCACCCCTTTTTCTCTATCAGTGATAACCGCCAGACCTGTTGTTTCTGTTCCTGTACCACTTGTAGAAGGAATCGCTACAAATTTAGCCTTCTGGCGTAATGTCGGAACAGTGAAAGGCTTTGTCATTGCCTCAAAATCGGCATCGGGATATTCATAGAAGACCCACATCATTTTTGCCGCATCGATTGCAGAACAGCCCCCAAGACCAACAATCCAGTCCGGTTCAAAATCACGCATCACTGCAGCTCCTTAAGACTTGTTTCCGAAGACGGATCTTCTTCAACACCGTCAAAAACAGCAGTTTCAAGTCCTGCTTCGTTTAAATAGGAAAGTGCTCTATCTAAGGTCCCACTTCTTTTCATTGATTGTCCACCAGTTACAATGATCGCTTTCTTTCCTGAAAGGTTCTTTAATTCTGATAAACTTCCAGCTCCGTGAAATACTTCGCTGGCAACAAATAACTTACTCATATTTTTATTTTAAATTTCTTATACAAAATTACTGCAATGGCAGACGCTGATGTTATACATTGAATATTATATGATATACATTTGCTCCCTTATAAATAAACAACTGAAATTAAAACAAAAAGGCAGACATAAACCATTATACTATTGAAAATCAAACACTTCACACTGAACACAACATTCATTGTTATACATTTAATCACTGACATACAGCATATATGGTACTGTATTAAGTATAAAAAGCAGAAGTAATAAACTTCTGCTTTTTATACTCGGAGTAAAACCTATCCTGAATCAGCGCCAGGACTTATATTGATTGATCAACCCATTGGTAGATGAGTCGTGGCCCTGAACCTGGTGATCCTCCTGAAGTTCAGGTAAGATAGCATTAGCTAATTGTTTACCAAGTTCAACGCCCCATTGATCAAAGCTGAAAATGTTCCAGATGACCCCTTGCACAAAAATTTTATGTTCATAAAGAGCGATCAGTTTACCCAATGATTTTGGCGTTATCTTTTTCAGCAAAAATGAATTTGTCGGACGGTTTCCCTGAAATACCTTGTATTTACGCTGCTGCTCGATTTCGTCAGTTGATTTTCCAGATCCCTGCAGTTCGGTTATCACTTCCTCCGCCGATTTTCCGTTCATCAGTGCTTCGGTCTGCGCAAAAAAATTGGACAATAGTATTTTATGATGTTCTCCCAGCGGATTTAAACTCTGAGCAGGCGCGATGAAATCCGCAGGTATCAGCTTCGTCCCCTGATGAAGTAACTGATAAAACGCATGCTGTCCATTGGTGCCAGGTTCGCCCCAGACTATAGGTCCTGTCTGATAATCAACCATATGACCGTTACGGTCGATATATTTACCATTGCTTTCCATATCCCCCTGTTGAAAATAGGCAGCAAAACGGTGCAGGTATTGATCATACGAAAAAATACCCAAGGTCTCAGCACCATAAAAATTGATATACCAGATCCCCAAAAGAGCCATGATCACGGGAATATTCTTTTCAAAGGGAATATGCTGAAAATGCTCGTCGGCCTCATGGGCACCCTCCAATAACGCCTGGAAATTAGCATATCCTATTCCAAGACTGATGGACAGTCCTATTGAGGACCATAATGAATATCTTCCCCCTACCCAGTCCCAGAACACAAACATATTACGCGTATTGATTCCGAACTTTTCCACCTCAGCTTCATTCGTGCTCAGCGCAACAAAATGTTTTTCGATATCTTTTATTTCAGCCCCCGCCTCAAGCAGCCAAGAACGCGCACTATGGGCATTGGCCATGGTTTCCTGGGTGGTAAATGTTTTGGAAGCAATAAGAAAAAGTGTGGTTTCAGGATTCACTTGCTTGAAGACCTCAGAAATGTGCGTACCATCGACATTCGATACAAAATGCAGATTCAGAGGCGTTTTATATGCTTTTAAAGCCTCCGTTACCATGACGGGGCCGAGATCTGACCCACCGATCCCAATATTGACAACATCAGTTATCGCCTTTCCCGTATATCCAGTCCAGCTTCCCGAAAGTACATCCTGTGTGAAATTTTTCATCTGGTCCAATACTTCATGAACCTGGGGTATGATATTCACTCCATCAACAGTAACTACCGCATTTTTTGGCTGGCGCAGTGCTGTATGCAGAACAGGCCTGCCCTCCGTTGCATTGATCTTGTCTCCAGCGAACATTTTATCAATCGCCTGGTCTAGTTTCACCTCTTTTGCCAGCTCCAGCAAAAGATTCAGCGTCTCTTCTGTAATTCTGTTTTTTGAATAATCAAACAGTATATCGCCCCATTGCACTGAAAACGTGGAGAACCGATGGGGATCTTCTATAAATAAATTGCGGATCTGCACATCTTTTATCATCTGGAAATGTGCTGTAAGCTTCTGAAAAGCCGCTGTATTTTTTAAATTAACCGTTGGTAACATATGTTTAAGATTTATGTTACAAACCTAGTTCAATTCTCCGGCGGTCACGCAACCAACTTATACCTATGTCTTATACATTTGCGCCAATTGCTGCTGCAGGTCCGTGGGTGTTTCATCAAGCTTAGCCTTAACAAACTTGTTAAGTGCAGCAGGTGAGTTGAAGCCAAGTTCGAAAGCAATTTCCTTATGGGAATAGCTGGAGAGCAGCAACAGCTGCTTGATCTCATTCATGATCCTTGCGTGGATGGTTTCGATCGAGGTCAGCCCCGCGGTTTTCTTGGTGATCTCATTTAATTTTTTTGGTGAAATAAGCAATTTTTCCGCATACCAGCTTACTGTACGTTCTGTCTTGTAATGCCGCTCCAGTAATTCTAAAAATTTCCCATAGAGTTTTGTATTTTCATTGGTCAGTTTATTCTTGTCCCACTTCGTGTGGACAAACTCGACTAGTTTAAGTAACGTTATCTTGATGTAAAACCGTGCCTGTTCTTTCTTTACCGATGTCAGGTCATGGTATAATTTTTCTATCTGATCCAACAGCAACTCTACTTCCTTGGTCTCCGCTACGGGCAGTTCAATATGATTGAGTTTGACAGAAATGTTGTGATTGTAAATACTCAGCTCATTTTTAAGGATATCCGAACAGAACAGCACTTCATCAAACAGGATCATCTTGCCCTCAAAGTTGCTGCTGATCTGTTCTTTTGATGATAGCTGTCCAGGAAATATAACACAGATGTTATTTTCGGTCACATCGTACCGGCGGTCCTCCACCTGCATTTTCATTTTGCCTTTTTTAACAAATAATAGACAAAAATGGTCTTTTGTATGCGGTTCCCTATATTCCTCCAGTGCATTCCTGTCCAATTCAAAAATATGAAAGGGCGTGATTGCCCTTTCAGAATTATGCTGAATATCTTTCAGATGATGTGTGATCATATTTATTTTTTATATTAAATATTGCCGTGCAAATATTTTGCTGCTTTTTTGTCTACCAAAAATAATAATTCTCCCTGAGATGGCGCAAGCAATTGTGCCGGGTATATTCTGGGGTTATAAGGCCCCTCGATAACCTCTTTGAGAGCTTCTGCCTTCGTTTCTCCAAAAGCGATCACGAGCAGTTTTCGTGCCCTGTTAAGAAAAGGGGCCGTCAGTGTAATCCGGTACATCTGCTGCTGTTCCAGATAATACGCAGTGACCCAATTTTCTGTTTCATCCAGCGCCACGGTTCCCGGAAACAACGAGGCAGTATGCCCATCTTGTCCCATTCCAAGAAGGATGAGATCCATTCTGCCATCACTTCCCAGCATTTCTTTTAATAATACATTATATACAGCAGCGAAATCCTCTGCTGTTATACCGTCCCGGTACATGGGAAAGACATTGACCGGCCGAACAGGCACTCTGTCCAAGAGCTGCTCATAGGACATCCTGGCATTGCTCAGGTCATTGTCAAGTGGCACCCACCTTTCATCTCCCCAGAAGATCAGTACTTTGGCCCAGTCGATCTGGTTTTTATACTGATCTTCCGATAATAACCTATACAGGCCTTCCGGTGAAGATCCGCCCGTCAGTGCAACAGCAAAATATCCTTTCTGCCTAATCGCTTCATTTGCAGAACTGATAAAAACCGCTGCAGCTTCTTTGAAAATTTCTTCTGTGGTCGCAAATATATTAAGCATCTTGTTCCTTTTTAAATTTTTCGGCGGAAGTAGATAACCAGTGATGCCCCTGTCTCTTCAATAAATCATCCGCAGCTGCAGGCCCCGCACTTCCAGCAGCATACGTGTCCATCTTTGGCGAATTTCCGCTTTCCCAGGCGGCCTGAATATTAGAGATAACATCCCAGGCCTCCTCCACCTGATCCGAACGCATAAAAAGAGTAGAATCCCCGTCAAGAGCATCCAAGAGTAAGGTTTCATAAGCTTCAGGAGTTTCCGATGAACATTCAAAATAGTCGAATACCATTTCAGCCGGTTTCAGCTTCATGTCCAGACCTGGTTTTTTGGTCATGAACGACAGCCTGACGTCCATTTCTGGCTGGATATTGATCACCAGTTTATTGGGGAACAGAATATTCAGATCATCTCGAAATGTCGTGCACGGGACGTCTTTGAAACTGATCACGATGGAAGATTTTTTTTCCTGCATGCGCTTGCCCGTCCGCATATAGAACGGTACCCCGCGCCAGCGCTCATTGTCAATGTAAAACTTCATCGCAACATATGTTTCGGTATTTGAGTTTGGATTCACTCCGGGTTCTTCCAAATAGCCAGCTTTCTTTTTACCGTCAATCTCTCCCTCGATATACTGTGCTCTTACCGTATAATGTCCGATATCCTCAAGATTCATCCTTCTGACACTTTTGAGCACATCTACTTTACGGTCCCTGATCTCTGACGATTCAAATGCAGCGGGAGCTTCCATGGCAATCATGCAGAGAATCTGCATCAAATGGTTCTGGATCATATCACGGAGAGCACCCGACCCATCATAGTATCCGCCCCGGTCTTCAACGCCGACAGTCTCCGCAACGGTAATCTGTACAGAATCGATATAATTATTATTCCACAATGGCTCAAAAATGGTATTTCCAAAACGGAAAGCCAGGATATTCTGTACATTCTCTTTTCCAAGGTAATGATCGATCCGGTAGATCTGCTCTTCCTTAAAAGTCTGCGAAAGGAGCTTATTGAGCGCTACGGCCGAAGCCTTATCATACCCAAAAGGTTTTTCAATGATCATCCTGTCCTGATCAACATTCTCGGTCAGACCTGCATTTTTTAAGCTATTCGATACCGTTTCAATAAAACTGGGTGCCACTGAAAGGTAAAACAGACGGTTGGATCTGATCCCCAAGTTTACATCAATGGTATCAAGTTCATTTTTCAACCGGATAAAAGATTCCTCCTGTGTTATATCAAATCTGATAAATTTAATTTTCTCACTGAAATTATTCCATTGTTCCTGGGAGAATTTTTGGATTCTTGAAAATGTCCTGATATTTTCAAGGATATAATTCCTGAATTCTTCCTGTGTCTGTTCCGTTCTTCCCAGTGAAAGAATTTCAAATTCCTCGGGCAACCAACCCTCCAGGAACAGATTGAAAAATGCAGGAAATAATTTTCTTTTCGCCAAATCTCCTGTTGCCCCAAAAACTACGATCGAGGTTGGCTTTTTATCATTATTTTTCATTTTATTTAATTTTAAGATTCCCAACGGGTATGGAATACGCCTTCCTTATCAGTTCTTTCATAAGTATGCGCGCCAAAAAAATCCCGCTGTGCCTGAATAAGGTTCGTAGGCAAATTTTCTGCACGGTAAGAATCGAAATATGACAGTGCATTCATCCATGCCGAAACAGGTGTACCATTCTGAATGGCATCCCGAATGATAGACCGGATACCCGCCTGTGATGCATTTAACTTAGCAGCAATCTCCCTATCAAGCAGAATATTTGCAAGATCCGGCTGTAAAGCGAACGCCTTTCGGAAGTCTTCCAGAAGTGTCGCACGGATGATACAGCCCCCACGCCAGATTTTACACACGGTCTCCAGATTCAGTCCATAACCATAGGTATCAGATGCTATCCTAAGCTGGGCAAGCCCCTGTGCGTATGTGCTAATAATGGCGAAATAAAGACCGGCCTTCAGATGTTCCAGATCAACAGGATCAACTTTTGACGTATTTTGCCAGGTCAGCAGCTTCGATGCCTGAATCCTTTCCAATTTATATTTGGACATGTCCCGCATATTCACAGCAGCGTCGATCACAGGTACGGGCACCTGAAGATCCATTGCATTTTGAGATGTCCATTTACCTGTCCCTTTGGATTTAGCCCAGTCTGAAATCAGATCCACCAGGAAAGTATTCTCTTCTTTTCGCTTTAGAATAGCTCCGGTAATTTCAATGAGAAAGGAATTCAGTTCTTCCCTGTTCCACTGTTCAAATGATTCCTGTATCACTTCATGCTCCAGATGATAGACATTCTTCATTATATCATAGGTCTCTGCAATAAGCTGCATAATTCCATATTCTATACCGTTATGAACCATCTTCACATAGTTGCCCGCTGAGCCGTTACCCAAAAATTCAACGCATGGTGCATCATCAACTTTTGCAGCAATTGCTTCAAAAATGGGGCGTAATCGCTCATAAGCTACCTTATCACCTCCGGGCATCATACTCGGCCCCCTTCTGGCCCCGCTCTCACCACCTGAGATTCCCATACCAAAAAAGTGGATTCCCTTTGACGAAAGTTCCTGATACCTCCTGTCGGTATCAGAAAAATAGGTATTGCCCCCATCGATTATTATATCGCCCTCATCCAGCAAGGGAAGTAAAGTTCCTATTGCCCCGTCAACAGCAGAACCCGCAGGAACAAGGAGCATTATTGCTCTCGGACTTTCCAGAGATTTAACAAAGGATTCCGGATCAACGGTTGCAAAAATCTGATGGTCTTTCTGTGCTTCATTCTGCAATGAACCTGCCTTCTCCTGATCCATATCCAGCCCAGCCACAGCAAATCCATGATCCGCCATATTGAGCAATAAATTTCGGCCCATCACACCCAGGCCTACTATACCAAAATTATATGTCTTCATTTTCTAAATCTTTAAATATTCTATTTATATCATTCTTCACTACAGTTAAAAATTGAGCAGATTAGATTCGCAGAATAAAGTCTTCCCTGTTAGTACAGAGAAGACTTCGAAGGATAATCCGACTTTCTGATTTATGCTGTGATGGCTTCTTTCAGGGCTTTAGCTGCTGCAGCTGGATCCTGGGCACCATAGATGGCTCCTCCGGCAACAGCTACTGCTGCACCAGCAGCCACGACATCTTTAATCGTGTCAAGATTTACACCACCGGCAATCGAAAAAGGAACCTGTGCCTCGCGGCCCTCACCGATAAGTTTTTGCACGTTATAACCCGGCTGCGCTTGTTCATCAAGGCCAGCATGCAATTCAACAAATGCCACACCAAAGGCTGTAACTTCTTTGGCACGTTGTACACGGTCTTTTACACCGATCGTATCAACTACTACTTTTTTACCGGCTTTTTTTGCTGCTTCTACCGCACCTTTGATCGTGGAATCATCAACAGCACCCATTACGGTTACCAGATCCGCACCTGCATTGAATGCCATTTCTGCTTCTAATGCACCTGTATCAGCTGTTTTCAGATCCGCAAAGACCAATTTATCGGGATGCGCGGATTTCATTGCGGTGATCACTTTTAGACCTTCAGCTTTGATTAAAGGTGTTCCCAGCTCGATGATATCCACATAAGGTGATACTTTTGCAGCCAAATCAAGGGCTGCTTCTGTAGTCAATAAGTCAATCGCTACTTGTAACTTAGTCATAATATAAAATTTTAATATTTATTTAATTGTATTTCTCGTTATTCAAGATTGGCATGTTTCGGCCAGAGTTCCTCTTTTGTCAGGCCTGAATCTCTCCACAGTGTCATAAATACAGCATCAAGGACCAAAAGGACAGACTGTTCAAAGAGACTTCCGGCATACTGACGGGACGCTGATTCTCCAAAGTCCGTCTTCACCGCCGCGTTAACAAGCACCACATGGTCTGAAAGGCTAGCAATTTTGCTATTCGAATCCGCTGTAATGCCAATAACAGTTGCATGTTGTTTTTTTGCCTTTTCAGCGGCGATTACAAGTGTCGGCGTGCTTCCAGAACCGGAGCCTACCAGCAGAAGATCGTCCTTTAAGATGGCGGGCGTAGTTGTTTCACCCACAACATATACATTTAAGCCTAGATGCATAAATCTCATGGCAGCCATCTTCAGTGCTAAACCGGTACGTCCGGCACCTGCAAAAAATATACGGTCCGCTTTCTTTAAATTGTCCTCCAGTGTCTGTAGCGATACCGGATTCAGTACTGATGAAATCGCTTTAATTTCATCCAGGATTATATTTAAATTGTTTATTGAACTATTCTCTTCCATTTTCTGTAGTAAGGATATTTTATCACCAGATCCTCTGATTTGATAATACAAAGTTATGCTGCCTGAGACGCCTGATATTATACATATAACATTATATAATATACATTTGCGACCTTCCTGACCACTGTAAAAGAGCGGGTTATATTTTAATAATACTGTATTGTATAGGGAGTGGTGTCGCTGAACCCAGAAAAAAGGTAACTGTGCCTGATCAATAACAGTCCAACGCACATTATGGCCTTACCAAACTATTTTACACCTGCTGGTCAAACATTAAATTCCGGAGGTTTAGTTTGCGGATAAATGAAACATTGATTTTCCCGGAACACCGGCAAACCGTGAATCAGTTTTTTAATTATATTTGTGTTACAACCAACTAACAGGAAACTTATGTCAAAAGGCCTTTTTATATTGCACTCAAAGTATATTCCAGCAGGAGACCAGCCGGATGCTATCGCAAGACTTGTTTCGGGAATTGAATCTGGAGCGACCCACCAGACACTCAAAGGTATCACAGGTTCAGGAAAGACCTTTACAATGGCCAACATTATCCATCAGCTAAAGCGTCCGACCTTGATTCTTGCACCTAACAAGACCTTGACTGCTCAGCTATATGATGAAATGAAGCAATTTTTCCCAGAGAATGCTGTTGAGTTTTTTGTCTCATATTACGATTATTTTCAGCCTGAGATGTATCTGCCCGGCAGTGACCGTTTCGTTGAAAAAGACTCTTCCATCAACGAGCATTTGGAAAGACTCCGCCTTTCCACCACAAAATCCCTTATTGAACGCAGGGATACTATTGTGGTCGCATCGGTTTCGTCCATTTATGGGCTTGGAGCACCCAGCGATTATAGCGCATTACAGGTTCGCCTGTCGCTGGGAATGACAGTTCAGATAGACCAGCTGGAGCAGGGCCTGGCACATTTACAGTACAGCCGTACGGAACGTGCCCTGAAACGTGGTAACTACCGGATCGAAGGAGATATCATAAAAATTTTTCCCGCTGATTCAGAATACAGGGCCATACAAATCGTTCTTAGTTACGGGATAATCACTTCACTAAAGTTTATTGATGCCGCTTCAGGCAAAGAGCTTGAAGATATAACAGCGTATTCAGTGTCGCCCAAAACTCTATTTGCACCTTCAAAAATACAGGCAACAGCAGCAGCGGACCAGATTATGACCGAACTTGATGAGCGTGTTGCACAGCTCAACAACGAAAATAGACTGGAAGAAGCTGACCGTCTTTACCAGCGTATTACCGATGATGTGGAAATGCTCCGTACTGCCGGATACTGTTCTGGTATGGAGAACTACGCAAGCTTTTTTAGTGGCCGTGATCCCAAACTGCCACCCGTTACCCTTCTGGATTATTTACCGAAGGATGGCCTTCTGTTTATAGATGAATCACACGTCATGATTCCGCAGATTTCGGCAATGTACAAGGGCGATCAGGCACGTAAAGATACCCTGATAGATTATGGTTTTAGACTTCCTTCATCAAAAAACAACCATCCCCTTAGTTTTGAAGAATTTGAGAAGATCAAACCGCAGACTATATTTGTTTCGGCCACCCCCGGTAATTATGAGCTGAAAGTTTCAGAGGACCGCGTTGTTGAACAGGTTGTCAGACCCACTGGACTTCTCGATCCCATTGTGGAGGTACGGCCATCAGCAAATGATATTGACGATCTGCTGGGCGAAATAAAAAAATGTGTGGATTCGGGCAACCGTGTTTTGATCACCACGCTGACAAAAGCCGCCGCCGAAGAACTCAGTGGCTATATCCAGAGCGAAGGTTTCCGCGTGAGATATCTACACTCGGATTTTAAGACCTTAGAAAGAACTGAAATTCTCAATGATCTCAGAGCCGGAGAATTCGACATCCTGATAGGTATCAGTCTGTTGCGGGAGGGACTCGACATTCCGGAGGCTTCACTGATTGCAATACTTGATGCTGACAGGGCTGGATTTCTGCGGTCAGCAAGTGCACTTATACAGATGATTGGCCGTGTAGCACGTAATGTCAACGGAAAAGCTATTATGTATGCCGACAAGATCACCCCGGCAATGAAGGCAGCTATTGACGAAACCGAAAGTCGCCGTAAACGCCAGATTGCTTTCAACGAAGAAAATCATGTTTCTCCCGTTTCCTCCAGCCGTAGACCAAATGCGGAGGAACCCCGCGAAGGAAAAAACTTCACCCACACAGAAGCTTTTTGTAAGAATCTTGAGGAGCTCTGCGAAAGGATAACTGAACTGGAACGTCAGCTTGTTGCTGCATCAGACGATCATGATGAAAAACTGACAGATGAAATCCGCCTTCAATTAGACGGTCTCTATAGACAGTTCATCTATATCTAAGTATTCGCATCCGATAGTTTTTAACGATACTGAGGGGCTTAGATCCCGCTAAATATATCATACAAAGATGCAATAACGCTGCACTATATAGAATTGCACATTATTTTAATGTGCAATTCTATATAGTGTCGAATTAGTTGTAGGATACTTCTACACGATCAAGTTTAGGAATATTATTTTTGCAAAATGGAAGAAAAATTTATTTTTTATCTGATCCTTGCAGTATTGATTACTCTTTTGATTATTCTGGCAAGAAAGATCAGGATCGCTTATCCTATTTTACTGGTATTGGCAGGATTAGCTGTTAGCTTCATTCCCAGTGTCCCGGTTATAACAATTGATCCCGAGCTAATTTTCATTATATTCCTACCTCCCCTGCTCTACGAATCAGCATGGAATATTTCATGGAAAGAGCTGTGGAAATGGCGCAGGATTATCAGCAGTTTTGCCTTTTTGGTTGTATTCTTCACTGCCTTCGCAGTTGGAGTTACCGCTTGGTATTTTATTCCCGGTTTTACCCTGGCCCTGGGTTTTTTATTGGGTGGAATTGTATCGCCGCCGGATGCCGTAAGTGCGGGGGCAATTCTTAAAAATGTGAAAATACCCAAAAGTTCCGCCGCTATCCTGGAGGGCGAAAGCCTACTGAATGATGCTTCGTCATTGATCATATTTCATTTTGCCATAGCCGCAGTAATGACCGGACATTTTGTTTGGTATGAAGCTTTGGGAAGCTTTTTCTGGATGGTGATCGGTGGCGTGGGAATTGGTATTCTGACAGGAAAAATCTTTATGGAAGTACATAAAAAACTGGATACAGATGTTAATATAGATACCATTTTAACGCTCATTGCTCCCTACATTATGTACCTTGCGGCTGAAGAAACTCACGCTTCCGGTGTATTGTCTGTTGTATCGGGAGGACTGTTTCTGTCCTATAACCAGCATAAGTTTTTGAGCAGTTCTTCCAGATTACGGACAATAAGTGTGTGGAACTGCCTGGGCTTTATACTAAACGGTACAGTCTTCATGATGATCGGTCTTGACCTTCCCCAGATTATTGCAGAGCTTGAAAATGTAAGCATTTCAAAAGCTATCGGATATGGTGTCTTGATTACCGGCGTTGTAATACTTATCCGGTTTATCTCTTCTTATGCCGCCGTAATTGCGACATTCATTGCAAGAAAATTTATGACGGTCGCAGCTGCCCAGAACCACGGATGGCAATTCCCGGTTTTCTTTGGCTGGTCAGGGATGCGCGGAGTGGTTTCTTTAGCTGCAGCACTTTCTATTCCGGTTTATATGGATAACGGTCAGCTTTTCCCGGAAAGAAGCCTCATTTTATTTGTCACTTTTGTAGTCATCCTATTAACTCTTGTTGTTCAGGGATTAACTCTCCCCCTTCTCATTAAAAAACTGAACTTACCTTCCGAAGAAAACGAAATGTCCGAAGAACAGATCAGCGCCAGTCTTTTTAAGGAAATGACAGTGGAAACTGTCCATTACCTCCAGGACAAATACGGTGATAAAATCCAGGATTATCCCCATGTCATGAACATGGTAGCAAAGTGGGAGAAAAAATATAATGATGTCGAAAATGTATGCCGAACTGCTCCGTCCAAAAATCTCTATATAGATCTTTTGGAATTTCAAAGACGATGGCTGCTGAAAAAAAATGCAGAATACAAAGATCTGGATGAGGATATAATAAAAAAACATCTGATGCGTCTTGATCTTGAAGAAGAAAGACTACAATATTCATCTTTCTAGGATTGTAGTATAGTATTTCTTATTTATTGATCTTCTTAATTACAGGAATCAGTGTCGCACTGATTCCTGATAAGTTGCCGTCCACGGTTTTAACATCTTCAACTTACTGGGAAACTAGTTTGTCAGTACCTGTGACCATCTTTGTTTATTAAGAGAACTATCTTCATTATCCAACATACCAACTACTAAATTCAAAAAGTTTTCAACAGGATAAAGCATTATCGGAAAATATTGTACAAAAGAGAACGGTAAACATTAACACGCAGAAAAGAAAAATCAGGCAATAGCAGTTTTCCGTTATTTATTTTTTAACTTCGTTCTTGAAAAACTGACCAAATATGAAAACTATCCCACCTATAGATGAAAAGGGATTACTTTTGAGGCTTCATAAAGGAGATAGATACGCTTTTGAGCAATTATATAATGCGTATAAAAAAAACATCCTTGGTCATTTACTTTTTCTATTTAAATCCGAAGAACTAGCGCAGGATATCGCTCAGGAAACATTTATGGCTGTTTGGGAAAGTTGCCGGCAGATCGATCCTGATAAAAACTTTAAATCCTACCTTTATACGATTGCTACCAATAAAGCATATGATCTATTTCGGAAGGCCAATTCTGATAAATCTCTTTACGATACGTTGGCTGTGGTTACCGAACAAAGCGACAATCACGTCTATGATAACATTATCAAAAAGGAACGTTCTGAACAGCTACACCAGATATTATCCAAAATGCCCGCACAACAGCGACTTGTATTCCGAATGGCAAAGTTAGAAGGATATAGTTATGAGGAAATCGCGAAACAAGTCGGTATCACCCGCCATACTGTCAACACCCATATAAAACGTGCAAACGCTTTTCTGAAAGAACAAGTTATCAAGAATCCTGAATTATTTCTACTTCTCATGGTATTGAGCTGTACTACCCAAGCAAACAAGCTGCATTAGATATAAAAAAATATTCAGCTGTATATCAGTATTTTAAATATTTTATCAATATAATTTTATATTGTTGTACCTCATTTTTCTTTTTGATCCGTATAACTCTATAAAAGCAGGAGGATTCTTGAAACCTAAAGATATAACTATATTATTTGAGAAATATTTGGCCGGATCTGTGACGCCGGAGGAGTTAGCAAAACTGTTGAGTTACTTTGAATTGGACGAACATAGTGATAAGCTTAAGGAATGTATCCTTTCCCAGCTTGAAAAACCTATTCCAGATATTATTTCACAGGATAAAATTGATCGATTGGCTCAACAGCTGGACAGTACTATCCTATTATCTCAGCCTATTAGGAAAGGTCCCGCCCGCATGCATAGATTAATCCGATGGTTACCTGCCGCTATGTTAATTGCGGTTGGAGCAATCTCTTATCTGTTGTGGACAAAAAAGGATGGAACATCTCAGCACAATATTGTCAGAACAGAGATACTTTCTGGCACAAATCGAGCTACTCTTACACTAGATGGAGGTAAACCTATACATCTAAGCGAATCGGAGGCAGTCCTTACAAATGGGAAAGGTTTTATCGGTTACGGCGATGGTAGATCACTTATTGCTTCTGATACGGTTAAATGGGTGACCGTAACCACACCAAGGGCCGGACAATATCAGCTGGTATTAGAAGATGGCACCCGCATCTGGCTTAATGCAGATTCAAGAGTAAGGTATCCTGCTCGATTTACCGGTAATGAGCGGCGTATATCAGTCAGTGGTGAAGTATATCTGGAAGTTGCCAAAAGCCAGGTTCGCCATTCTTTTATTGTTGAAACCAGCAGGCAGATTATCCAGGTATTGGGTACCAAGTTTAATGTGAAAGCATATCCCGAAAGTGAAATCCAATCAACTACGCTATTGGAAGGTGCTGTAAAAGTGAAAAGCAAGAAATATAGCAAAATACAGATTTTAAAGCCCGGTCAACAGTTAAAAACATCCATTGATGGACTAACATCGCTACAGCAAGTGGATGCCGAAGATTATGCTGGGTGGACAAATGGGCAAATTATGCTGAATAGCCTGACGCTGAGCGAAGTGACCCGAGAATTGGAACGCTGGTATGATGTGCAATTTGAGGCAATACCAGATGGTATTGCGCAGAAAAAAGTATTTGGATCACTCAAACGTAACCTACCTCTAAAAGATGTGTTAAAAGCCTTGGAAGTAAACTATAATATAGCATTTGCAGTAAATGAAAGGAGGGTATATATAAAAAGAAAATAAGATTAAATAGAGGAACGGCCCTCTGTCAGAAACAGAGCTGTGGTGCTCGAACACCACAACTCCGCAGTAGGCCAAAATGTAATAAAATGAACTGATTTATGACAAGTAACCTTAACAAATGTATGGATAAATTTATTCATGCCAAAGGATGGTATTCCAATTTACTGTCCCGAGGTGTTTTCTTTAAAATCCTGAGTATGAAACTAACGATACTTCTATCTTTGTTTTTTTGCTTACAGGTGACCGGAAAAACGGCAGCCCAAATTATTAACCTAAACGTGAAATCAGCTTCAATGAAGTCAGTTTTGCGTAATATCCAAAAACAGACAGATTATTCGTTTGTGGTTCAGGAAGAACTTTTGGAAAAAGCCAATCCCATCACCATTAAGATTGAAGGGAAGCTTCTAGGAGAAGCTTTATCTCTTCTTTTTGCCAGTCAGCCACTTGACTATGATATCTCGAATAAAGTTATCACCCTGACAGAAAAGAATAGTGTCGTAACGGATAAAAACCTAAACCTGTCGAATAAGATATTGCAACAGGAGATCTTTCGGGGACGTGTGACCGATGAGAAAGGACAACCTCTGCCCGGAGCTACGGTCAAGGTTAAAGGCAGTAAAATTATGGCTGTAACTGATCAGGGTGGCTGGTTCGAACTCACAGTATCTCAAGGCAACGCTATAGTGGAAATCGTCTATGTCGGTTACCAGACACAGGAGTTACGCATCCGCGAATTGAAAGGCCCTGTCGTTCTTCGACCGAAAGAATCTATGCTCGACGAAGTGGTTACTGTAGCATATGGTACACAAAAGAAAAGTTCGGTTACCGGATCCATAACAACGCTAAAGGCGAAGGAACTAACCACAGTAACTTCTCCTAATGTCAATGGCATGCTACAGGGTAAAGTCGCGGGGGTACAGGTATTAAATACGTCCGGTAGACCGGGCGATCCTGCTGTAATCCGTATCCGTGGAAAAAGTTCGCTAGGCGGAGATAATACCATCGAACCACTATGGGTAATAGATGGGGTAGTTTCGGGAACAGGAGCACAATTAAATCCCAATGAAATCGAGAGTATCTCCATCTTGAAAGATGCTTCGGCTACGGCATTATATGGATCGCGTGCCACAAATGGTGTCGTGCTTGTAACGACCAAAAGTGGTCGTACGGGAGAAAATACCATTGCTGCAAGCTCCAAATTTGGTATAGCCACACAAAATCTCGGAAATTTCCACTTAATGGATGGTCCTGAACTGTATGCATATTCAATCGCAATGAAGAACGCTCTAAAGGATTATCCCTGGTTAAGCGACAAGGACGCATTGCTTTCCCATAATACGAACTGGTTTAATTTTGCCACACAAACCGGTACGACACAAAACCATACAGTTTCACATACTTTAGGAACAGAAAAAGTACGCAATTTCTTGTCTTTCGATTACTATAAAGAATCGGGAACGGTAAGAGACTATACATTCGACCGTATAAGCTTTAGGGATAATATAGATTATTCATTCAACGACAAGCTGAAAGTTTATCTTAAAGTTGCCGGAAACTATAGGACTACGGACGACAGGCAGCAGAGTATCTATAGCGCAATGACTTATTTACCTTGGGATTATCCATTTAATCCCGATGGATCTGTACGTACCGGGAAAGAGACCGGAATGGGAACAGCATTGGACTGGCATGGCCGGGATATGGACAATTATCTTTATAACAACCAGTTTAATTATGAAAAAAATAAACAGATCGGTATCAACGGCAATTTTGGATTTGATTACCGGCTAACGGATTGGCTGACCTTCGAGTCGAATAACAGTATTGGGTTTCGCTTTTCCCGCGGTATGGTTTATACCGATCCGCGTGCGATCGGTTCGGAAGCAACCGGTGGAGCTATCGAAAATAAGGAAGATCTGGCGACAACACGATATACAAATCAACTGTTGCGTTTTTCTCGTGTTTTTGAAACAGTACACAGCATAAACGCTTTCCTGGGCTACGAATACAGTGATTATTTGTATGAAAATACAAATGCAATCGGACAGTCTATACCAATAAATAGTGAAGTCCTTGACGTGGCGGCAAAAGCTTATAGCGTGAAAGGCACCAAATATGAAAATGCAACCCGATCAATGTATTTTAATACAAATTATGTCTATGATAATAAGTATAGCGCACAATTTTCTTTTCGCCGCGATGGTTCTTCAAAATTTGGGCCCCAAAATAGATACGGCAATTTTTGGACCGTCGGAGCTGCCTGGTCAATGGAAAAAGAAGATTTTATAAAATCCCTGTCTTTTGTAGATCTTCTTAAATTAAGATTCAGCTATGGTTCCATCGGTAACTCATCCAGCTTAGGAAACTATTCTTACCTGAGTGTCTATGCGCTCAACCGCAACTATGTAGGTATTCCAGCGGCATTCCCAAATGTACTTGGAAACTCTGGCCTCGCATGGGAAAAGGCATACGAAACAAATTTTGCTGTTGATGCGAGTTTATTCAAACGTTTAAATCTTACTGCTGAATATTATGTCAAAAACACTTCGGATCTCCTGTATTCACGCAAGCTAAGTGCGCTGACAGGCTACAATAGCCGTTATGAAAATATCGGGGCATTAAGAAATGACGGGATCGAAGTAAGTCTTTCAGGCGATATTATTTTGACAGATCGATGGAAATGGTCTCTAGGCACAAATTTTGGCTACAATAAAAATCGAATTACGGAGCTGGCGAATGGGAATGCCGATCAGTTTCCCGATGATACGAGTAACAAAATTTTTCGCGTAGGTGAAGACCGGGATACATATTATCTGCCGGAATGGGCGGGAGTAGATGTTTACACCGGAGCACCGCTTTGGTATGCTTATGATCCGCAAACTGGCGCCCGCTCGGTTGTAACTGATCGTGCAAAGGCGACCCGGGTACTGGCAGGATCATCTACACCTAAATTTACAGGTGGCATAAATTCAAGCTTATCCTATAAGCACCTTACACTATCCGCAATAGGTGTTTTCGCTTCAGGAAACAAGATTTATCATGCCGCTCGTCAATTTTATGACAATGATGGTGCTTATCCCACATACAATGCCATGAGTCTTTCTTCCAATAAAGATTGGGTGAGATGGCAGCAACCCGGAGATATCGCTACGCATCCCCAGGCTGTGTCAGGGGGAAACAGTAGTTCCAATGAATTGTCTACCCGCTATCTTGAAGATGGCAGCTATTTCCGATTATCAAATGTCACTTTAGCTTACGATGTATCTTCAGCATTATTGCAGAAAATCCGTTTGAAAAATGCACGATTTTATGTGACTGGAGAAAATCTGTGGACATTGACCAAATTCTCGGGAGCAGATGTAGAAGCCGGCATAGGCAAAAGCAATGGAACCTATGCGACTGATATCTACCCAACAGTACGTCGATTTTCGTTGGGCGTCAACTTTAGTTTTTAATTATGAAATATATCCAGATGAGACTTAACATAAAAAATATAAAAGTAGGATTCGCGGGATTACTTGCTGTCGTTTTATTGGATGGATGCAAAAAACTCGACAGGTTTCCTTATGATTCGATCTCCGATGATAATATCTCGGTCGGCAGTGCAGAATCGATTACACGCGGTACCTATGCGAAGATGAAAGAAGAGTACTATTACAAGACGATCCATCAGATAGGTGAATATGGCGGCGACAATGTATCGCTTTCTGGGACCACTTCCGATGAGCTGTTCAATTTTTATCGTTACACACGCAGTGCAAATAGTTATTACACGGCACGCGTGTGGCTTTTTACTTACCAGATGATAGGTAGCATAAATTCATTGTTACCGGTATTGGAAAACTATGCGGCTCCTGAGGCAGAGAAGGAATCTATCAATCATCTGATCGGCGAAAATCTGTTGCTCCGTGCGTCGGCATATTTCAATTGTAACAATATCTTCGGCCGTCAATATCTGGATGCCGGAGGTGCCAATAACAACCTAGGTATTCCTATCAAAACAACCAATGATATCGATTATTTCCCGCCAAGGAGTACCGTAGCGCAGGTCTATGACCAAATTTTGAGCGATGCAACGCGGGCAGCGTCCTATATGAAAAGATCAGGTTCGACACTCCCCAAAAATAACAACTACGCTTCTCAGGAGGTTGCCTGGGCTTTCTTGTCACGGATCTATTTGTATATGGGCGATTGGGAAAAGGCCGGGCTGTATGCAGATTCTGTAATTAATTCAGGCAGGTATTCATTATTACAGGGAGAGGCATACCAAAAATATGCACAACATGTCCCAGAGGCAAATTCGGAAACTATCTGGTGTATTCGGATGGTGAAAGATGCTGATTTCAAAGATTATTTTATGGATGAATATTCAGTGGGTGCTATGTATTCGACAATCGATCAAGTGGGCTGGGGTGAAATGTACCCTTCCGAATCGTATCTTAATTTATTGCGCCGAAATCCAAATGATCTTCGCTTTAGTTTTATCAGTAATCAGCCCCAAAGCGGCCAGGACCTGTGGATGATCTATGTTGTCGGTAATGAGACAGCCAAGACATATAATTACGTATGGAAGAAGGTTCAGAGATCGGGCAATGATTATACCATTGTACAGGATGCTAACCAGTATAGTAGCCCTACCGTACAGAAAGAAACCACCGCAGAAGGAAATACACAGTATTATGTCATGTCTGGCGGTACACGCTATAATGTATGGATAGAACCAGCGCTGATCGATAGAAATGGTTATCCTAAAAGATATATTATGAAATGCTCATACCAGGAGCAGCAATCCCAGCTATATTCCCCGGTATTGTTCCGTCTGGCAGAGATGTACCTGACACGTGCCGAGGCAAAGTGGCATCGCAACGATTTTTCAGGAGCCGTGGCTGATCTGAATGTGATTCGTACGCGGGCAAATGTGCCGCTGAAAACTGTCGCGCAAGCAGGTACTAATGCGGAGATACTACAGTGGATACTGAACGAGCGCCGGCTGGAACTTGCATGGGAAGCGCAGCGAAAATATGATATATTGCGAAATCAGCAAGTCATCGATAGACGCTATCCAGGATCACACCTGACAGGCACAAACTATCCACTTGAGATTCTGCCAACAGATCCGCGCGTTGTGGAATATATACCGCAAAGTGAGATTGACGCGTATCCGATTCCGCTGACACAAAATCCTGTCAATTAAGACATTTATAGACTTATTAACAAGACCTTATATGAAGAAGATATTTTTATTGGCTGTTATCTTTACGCTATTATTTTCATGTAGCAAAGACCGTATCGCTATCCCACCGAGCGTAATGGTTGAAGAGGCGGACCTGACCTTTGTCGGGGATGGCGAAACTTATCTCAATCGGGTGTACAGCACCGTATATCCGTTAGAAGTAGAAATTCCCGAGGTTGCCCGCGAATGGCTTTCCATTAATGTCAAAGACAAATATTTGGAGATTACTACGCAACGTAATAGTTCGATCAGTCCGAGATCAACAGTCATTACACTCAAGGTTCCCGGACGGAGTACAACCATGCAGATAAAACAAAGTGGCTTACCTACCCGCAAACTGCCTATTACAAGTGCTGTGGCTTCATCCGAGCAACCGGATGGACCGGCATCCTGGACGATCGATGGGGATTATGTTTCAATGTGGCATAGCCGGTATTCGACAAACAGCACACAAGGACAAAATCATACAATTTCATTTTCATTAGAACCGGGTGCAGAAAACCTGGATATGATTGTGCTCTACCCCAGAACAGAACCAAGGAAAAGTAACGGTCGTTGGGGACAATATCTTATCTATGTAAAAGGAGATGGTACTGATACAAATAGTACAGTGCCCGGAAACGATGATATCTGGAAAGAGAATAGCCTGGGATCGGTGGATTCAGAAGGTTACAAATTGATGTATAAAGGTGATGAAACCCCTTATTTTGCCCTGCCGCATGTAAGCAGTATTGTCTTGCCCGTATCTGTGAAAAATCCGACCAATGTAAAGATTGTAATCAAAGGTGAGAATTATCTCGACCCGAACGCAGGTGCCTCTGTTGGTGGGTTTGCAGCATTGGCGGAAATAGAGCTTTTTGGAAAAATAAATTAAGTTTTGAACATATCTAAAAATAACATGAAGATATTTAGATTCCATTGCATTATAGTGTTGGTATTATGTATCCTATCCATTGGACTGGGAAGCTGTAAAAGGCTTACATACCCCGACCTCGACAAACCGGATCCAAACCGCCCCGGTATAAACGATATTGTGGCTTTCAATATTGATATAACTCAGTTTCCCGAATATAAAGATGGAGATAAGGTCGAGACGAATATTGTACCCGATAAAGATTCTGTCTATGTGATGGTTCCTTGGTATGTGGGTAAATTGCTTCGTCCCAATATTGAAGTCTCTTCCAACGCAACTGTTGCCCCTATTTCGGGCAGTGTGACGGATTTTTCGCAGGAAAATATTGTCTATACAGTACGCGCAGCAAATGGTAACAAAAAAGAATGGAAAATAGCATTAAAATGGTTGGAAGAACCTGAGCCGTTTCCACGAAATGAGACGCAACGCCGGTTTGAAGGTGAAACACCCAAATATAAACCCATTAAGTTTGGCCTCTGGGGAAATGCTTATAGTTCAGGTTCAGGTTTAGGTCTCAGCCGTAGTGGGAACGCGACAACCGGCTACATTCAAAATAATAACAGCGGACCTGATCCTACCGGGGTACATACGATCTACTTTGTCGCACGTCATGCTGGAGAATTGCAGCTTGCGTTAGCAGGCCGTACCGGTAGCGGTGGTACCTCGCCGAACGGCGAACAGATCAATGTAAAGGCATATATCAATGGGTTGCCTGCAAAGGATGATAATGGGACAACTGATTACAATCATAGCTACCGTTTGATTGGCAAGACAACCGCTACTGATACAGTGACTCTACATCGTATCATTATCCCTGAAATTCCTGCAGGAAACGTCGGGGTACAGGTAAAATTGGAGATTCGTGGGGTAGGTTTTACGCCCAGGTAGTGGAAATAGTTCATATTACTATCGCTTTTATGAACTTTGGCTCAACGGATGGGCTACCAGAGGAGATCAGGGTGCACTATTTAATGGCAAAAAGACCGGAATTAGTTTCTCTTATGCTACACCAAGAGACGGAATTGCTGCGCCATCCATCCACATGAATATGACCGCACCGACAGGCAATATGGAATATTTCTATACTGAAGTCACGGTACCTCCAGGAGGAGATCCATTATATACATATTATATGACCTCCGGCAATGGACAGGGGATACGCTGGTATACAGACCAAACTCGGCAACAGAGCGTCGGTTCCTGTTCTCGATATGGGCGGCAATAGAGGAGTCTGATCCTTCTGCATTAAAAGTTAAGTATAATCCCAAAATTGTTCGGGTATGTAATCAGCCACAGTATAGACCTGGTATTACATATTCGGTGTTTGGCGGTGAAGGTACCGGCGGGCAGAGTTATCTGAATGTTAAGTGGGAAACTGGTAAAACTTATAAAGTTTTACTTCGTATCCGCCCCCATCCTGACCAGGTACGATTTCCTAATTCAACTTTGTATAAGGCTTGGTTTCACAACGGTACCGAATGGATCTTTATGTGCGAATGGAGACGGCAGGAAGTACTACTGGAGATAAAGGAGTCACACAATCGACAGTTAAGGGACCATACTGGTATACAAGCGCGGGGCATTTTATAGAGGATTTTTAACGGACAGATGGGAGCCGCTGAGCATAAAGCTTACTTTACAAATCATTGGTTTATCACCGATCAGGGGCAATACGTTGAGCCTATTAACTATATCTTCACCGGAGACCAGGCGCAAGGAAGAGCCGATGTTGCTGGTGGTGTGATTTCATCCGGTGAATATGCCAATGCTATATATATGAGATCGGGTGGTTATTTTACCGACTACACCTCTTTTACCAATCCTTTTACTAAGCCTTCCCCTGCTATTAAGCCACAATTGGATCTGATAGCGTTGAATGCAATGGGAACCGATGACCCAAGTGTCGATATAAAATATCCCCTGGAGAACGATATACCGAAAAATAGACCATCTATCCGAAAAACGAAATGTTAGGATATTTATAATAACTTCTCAGAAGGAAGCGATACGCGATGTATCGCTTCCTTCTCATTAACTTAAGTCCAACAGTAGAATCTTTCGTAGCAAAAGTTTTTAAAAAAATCCAAATTTCCCATTCACGGATCTTTAACTAAAGGAATTCGTACATCACCGTTATCTAATTAGTTGTTAACCAAGTTTATAAACTCTTAGCATAAAGCTATATCCTTAAAGATTCTATAATTTCCGCCCCTTTTTATTTTCTTTCCTTTTATCTCTTTCTTTAACTGCTTCCCTGATAGGTTGTTTAATCCTGTTTTCCCATATCAGTTTATCGATTCCAGACTTATTCCAGGGGACCAGCTCGGCTTTAAAGTCAAGTTTCAGGCCTGTTTCTTTTAGATCTTCTATTTCACGCCAGCCATGTCTTCTGTTCCATCCCACAGGATCAAGTGTCCTCACATGAGGAATTTCAACAAAAATTAAATCTGTGGGATAATCCAATATTTTTATCCCACTCCCGATCACCTATTTTATAATTTTTGGGATCGTAAGGAAAGCATAGACATTTTTATCCTCAACATACCAATCCTCCAGATCGTCAAAACGTATACCCACTGATGAAAAATCGTCCTTGGGCCTTAAAAGATCGATACGTGCATCTGCGTAAAAGATGTGGTCGCCAATTTTAATCGTGGGAAGTTCACCATACTTAATTCGTCTTGTCAGTACCTCCTGATCGACCATAAGTTTCAAAATCGGTCAGCAAAAGAATTTCCTCAACAGCTTTATTATATTTCTCTGCCATCTGCTGTGGAGCCAGCGTAACAAATTGAGGAGGCTTTATACAAATGGTCATCCCTGTTGATTTATCGAAATGATCAAAAAAGTATCCTTCTTCACCCAGATCACTTATATCCTCTAATGTGTAACGATTGTCAGGGTTGGCTCTTTCTCGAAATTCGAATTTCTGTATATCAACAATAAACTCGATTCCATAATCGGATCTGTGTAGATCCGGTAGTTCTTTTTCCATAGCTCAGCGTTTATCATTTTTATTAATTTTATTGCTGAGCTAAATTCAGCGTGAAATCGCCGACTTTTGAAGACGACAAACAATCGCGACACTATTATTCCGAACATTTCCTATCCAATTTCCGAAATTGAGAGGTTCAAATCCCCTACCCTTTTTCGGGATTTAATTGGGGACTGTGCCTCTTTATTTTTCCAACCCTTTCAATGCGACCTCAGATAAAATCTGGCCAACCACTTCTTTTATCGGTAAGGGAACAGAAACTGACCGATCTTGCTGTATGCCTTTTTTATTGGTCACTTCTGATAGCCAATCAATATAATTTCTGGCATCTTCCATATTAACAGGTTCCATTTTCCGGTAGCCTATGTTTTTTGAATCATCAAGTCCGATGTAAAATCCATAATCGGGAAAATCAAGCTTATCATAAACAATGATAATATTGTCCATTGATTTTTGTGACACATTACTTTTTATGACTGGCTATTATCCGGCCTTTGTATTCTTCTATTATATAGTCAGGATCATCCTTTGCTATCATAGCTGCTTTTTTTATTATTACTAATTAGTGCATTAAAAATTCAGTATCAGATAAAGTCCCCGATATCAAAATTGTCCAGGGCATTATTCTGGTTCTCTTTTGGAATAACATTATGTTTTTCAGATAACGACTTATCTAAAAGTCTGGCAATCTTCTGAGAAGCCCCATCAATGGACTGTTGCATCATCGCTAGAAACTCCGTTCCCTCAATTTTTTGGATAATGTCACTTGTTTCCTTTTCCTGGGCTGCATCCAGATTCTCCTGCTGCAACAGGTTTCCAACTTTTGTCAGTTCATTTAAAGAGACTGCCTGTCCAAACCGATCATCATCCGCTGGAATATTATCGATATCGTCAGGTTCCTCATTATTAAAGTTTGAGGCACTTTCTTCTTCCCGTTCATTTCCGGTTGAATCATTGTTTTCCTGATCCGCCTTTTTTGCTAACATCTGTTCGATTAACTTTTCCTGTTGGCAAGCCACACCGGTCCTTTTTCTTTTTCAGGAATTGTGACCTTCCCAATGACATCGGGTTCCGCTTCCTGCTCAACATTCCGATCTATTTTGCGCTGAGGATTGATGAACCTAACCTTGTCAACCAACAACAGTATAATCACGATAATTAGGCAGAACAATATTACAATCTGTATTAAAGCTTCCATGATCTTAAAAAAGTGGCTTAGATTTGTCGTTAAACTCTTTGACGAGCATTTCTTCAAAAAGCGTGAAATGATGCCTCAAAATATTATCCAGTAGCGCATACAACGGTATTCTATCCTCACCGATCACATTGGCGATCCTGGCTAATCTGGTATGATGCTCGCTGCTGACATAGATGCTCTTATCGCCACGTTTATCCATCAAAATATCTGACAGGAAAAGTGATTCGTAATTCACATTTTCATAAGTTACCTGCTGATGTACTTTTACAGTAACTTCAACCTTTTTCTGTTGCTTTTTCATCTTATAAAATGGGTTTAAATTTTTTATTGAAATAATCGGTAATCTCATCACCATATTCTCTAAAATGATTTTCCAGTATATTATCTATATAGGAATACAGAGTGATTTTGTCCTCACGGGTCAACTGAACTATGCGCAGGAGCCGTTCGTGATATTCAGACCGTATATAGACAACCTTTCCACTCCTGCCGGTTGGAAAACGGTTGACAAGGAACAAATCTTCGTAATCCATTTTTTTACCGGATCTTGGTCTGGACTTCTCAACTTTAGCCGTGGGCATTATATCTTTATCGGTGCTTTTCTCCGGATCTGCCGCTGGCAAAGGCTCATCGCCACTCATAATGCTCATCAGGTACTCCTCATCTATGATGGGTTTCTCAAATTCTTTACGATCTTTCTTTATTGCCATCTCAGATATGAATTATTTTTAAAAATTCTTTAACAAATTCATCTACACGCGTAGCTTTCAAAATCTGTAAGTCGGCAGGCAGCAGTGTGGACTTGAAAACATAGCTTCCTGTGTCATCAATTTCTTTCCGAAACCGCTTACTGTCCATGATCCTTGTTGCCATACTCTTCAGTGATAATCCCTCTATTACAGTTTGATAAGAATCATAAAGACCTGTCTTTTCCCTCCCGTCAACCTGGTTCCAGAATAGGAATAAGGATTGCTCAATGACATTTTTATTCTGCGCCGGAAGTTTCAGGAAAACCTCACTGAATGCCAGTGTACTCTCAACGACCAGTCGGTCTGCAGTAATTGGCGAAAAAATGTAGTTCATGCCCTTTAAAGCACCGATAACGCCCTGTGTATTGGCAGTTCCGGGGAGATCGAAAAAAATAATATCCGGCCTAACAGAGCTTGTCTCACAATAATCAAAAGCTTTTTCAAGCGCATTTTCCGCCTTACACTTTATGATCGGATAAGCCTTCTTATTTATGCTATGGAATTGTTTAACAGCCAGTTTTTTATGGAAATCACTTTCCATAATGCTACGCTTATCTCTTTCACGCATACCGAGAAGGCTGTGCTGCGGAAAATCGCAATCCAGTACCACGATATTATATCCAAGACGATAATGCAAAACGCTCGCAAGAAGAATCGTCATTGTCGATTTACCAACTCCGCCCTTTTGCGCATAAATGCTTACCTTTAAGGTTTCTTTCTTTTTTTCCATATTATATCATTTTATAGCTTCCTAATTTTAAAGTTGTATCAAAGAGCAACTGCCTAACTTTACAGATGCATCGTAAAATATGTGTTTAGTCAGTTATAAGGATTTATAAAGGCCCTTACATATAGACTTACATCTTACTTGTAAATCATTCATACTTCTTAGAATTTCGTAGGCTGGGTAAACGATCTTCCAATATTTATGACTTCAAATTTTACCGTTTCTATGCTTTTACGCTTTTATAGTTTTATGCTTTTATAGTTGCAAAACCTAACACTTTTATGCTTTTATAATTAATTGCTTTGCAAGTGGGTAAATTAACCATAGTTCCTTCCCACATGCTCTATACAAAAGAAGGCAACTGTATGGGCAGTAAAGCAGAAGCTTTACTACCTTTCCTCCTTTTACCTACGGTTTCCGAGAACTCTTTATGATTCGAGCTTTATTCTACACTTTCTCATATCTGTTCCCAAGAACAGAGCAAGTTGTGTTTTGAGTGCCTCAAAACTCGTTTTGTGCCCCAAAACTACTTGCTCTGCCGAGGACTGAAAACGCTCTCCAAAGTCGAGGGTTTTTGTGAATTAAAATTGATTTGTGATTACTGAGCTGTATTTACGGAATGACATTTGTAGACCACAAAAATCTGAAACGATATGGAACGGCTCAACCTAAGCAAAGGAACCGTCATCAAAAACTTTTAATGACTATGGGAACAATAACATGAAGCCCGATATTAAGGAACCAGCTGGATTACAACCCAAACTATCTACATCAAATGATCCAGATCTTCCTGCGAAAGAAACAAATCATTTGTTCGACTTCTTAACTACGGATAAACGTGGAGACAGTTTGATTGAAGTACTGGGCGGTTCACTGCACGAAGCCCAGAGCGAAGATTACGAAAAACAAGATTTTGCCTATGATGAATAGGAAGCACAAACGCAGAAGAGAATAGATATAACTTAAAATCATCAATCTACAATTCAGTTAACAGCATCACTTTTTATTATATTTGCATATTCTAGCACAAATAGAACCATCAATGGAAGATATCAATCTTTGGTTAGACCAACCTAAAAAGGGTTAACCAGTAATTAGGAAATATAGGATTTTGTCACTCAAAATCATTTGGGGAGCATCCTTGATTTTTCAAGGCTTCTTGTTATGCTCATCCATTAAAGTTTTCAATAGCATATTTTTTTAATTACTTAAAGACCAAAAATGAATACAATTTTGTGGATAATACAGGGACTTCTATCTCTATTTTTTATAAATGCCGGGCTTTGGAAAAATTACCGGAAGTAAAGAAAAACATGTCGCAGATGGACATTTAAAATCCGAGAGTTCAATCATACCAATCCGAATATTAGGAGTTCTTGAATGGTTAGGCTGTATCGGCATTATAATCCCGTGGCTTATAGATTTTGCACCGATACTGACACCTATGTCAGCAACGGGCTTTTGTTTAATTATGATAGCAGGTATGGTTGTTCATACTAAAAAACAAGAATACAAAATGCTCCCCATGTTGATTGTGGTTTTTATACTGTCAGCAATTGTGGCATACTTTAGGTTTACAGTATAGTCATCGCAATTAAAAATATCAACAGGTTATTGAGCTTACGGAAGTGCAATTAATACCTATTAGCACTTCCGTTTATGACAAATTGTAAAATCAAAATAAAGGTAGGGTCACAAGGAATTTAACAGTTACTTTTAAGAAAGAATATAGACAAAATCAATTTATAATAAGGTTGTAAAGGTAGCAAATTGCTACCTTTTCATTTTATACTAATCAGCCAGATGGAACCACAAAACAAATTAAAGAGAAAAAATTTATTTAGCTAAAGGATTTCATAAACGGACCTGTAAAAGGGAAAAATTGATTGTTTCAATTTATGAATTAATAGGATCAATTAGGAAATTATTGGAATACTTCCAACTTTAAATTTTTAAATGGCCTACTTTTTTAAAAAAAAAGATGGCTACAACAATTCATAGAGGAGGTCGAAAACCTAAAATAGAAAAAGCTATACATCGTTATGCTTTCCGCCTTACGGATGCAGAAAACGCGAGATTTTTAGCATTATTGGATCAATCAGGGCTTGACAATAAAGCTAAATTTATTGTATCCCTATTGTTTGAAAGGAAGATAAATTCAGTTGTCCTAGATAAAGGAGCTATGGATTACTGCACGAAATTAACGCAGTTTTTTAGCCAATTCAGGGCAATCGGGGTAAACTATAACCAGATCGTAAAGATCCTGCACACAAATTTCGGTGATAAAAAAACAGTCTTTTATATAGGAAAACTTGAAGCACTGACCATAGAACTAGCTACGATCTGCCGGGAAATTTTGATCTTAAGCAAAAAATTTGAAACCGAACACCTTGCTAAAAAACAACATTTATGATCGCAAAAATAGGTCGTGGCTCAAAAATATATGGTGCATTGCTATATAATCATAACAAAGTTTTACGGGATAACGGTCAGATATTACACATGAACAATATGCTTGAAACGCCTGATGGAAACTATACGACAGGACAATTATTGGCTTCATTCGTCCCGAACCTTGCAGCAAATAAGAACACAGAAAAAACTGCAATCCATATTTCGATAAATCCAGATCCGCATGATATTGTATCGGATGACGACTTCATCAACATTGCAAATGAGTACATGACCAGAATGGGCTATGGCAATCAACCCTATGTGGTTTTTAAGCACAACGATATCGATAGAACACACATCCACATTGTATCAACAACAGTAGATGAAAACGGAATAAAAATATCTGATGTTTTTGAGAAGAAAAAATCAATGGAAATCTGCCGACAGATTGAAAAAAAATACAAATTAATTCCAGCAGATCAAAAGATAAGTTCTGATGAGCGTTTTACCTTTACCCCTGTCGATCATAACAAAGGAAATATTAAAAGTCAGATTGCGTCGATTGTACGTTACCTACCTGCCTATTATAACTTTCAAAACCTGGGCAGTTACAATGCTCTTCTTTCACTTTTCAATATTACCGCCGAACATATAAAAAAAGATTATAGAGGCGAGATCAAAGAAGGATTAGTTTATAGCGCTGTTGATGCTGGCGGAACTAAAATAGGTAATCCGTTTAAAGCATCCCTCTTCGGAAAACAGGCGGGCCTTATAGCCCTTCGATCACATTTTGAAAAGAGTAAAATAGTACGTCCCGAAATTAAAGAGAAAACCAGTCTGATTATTTCTGAGGCCTTAACAATAACCAGCAATGAAAAGGAGTTTACCACTTATTTAATAGAGCACGGAATAAATACAGTCATTAGAAGAAATGAACAGGAAAGATTGTATGGAATTACCTTTATAGATCACAATACCGGTCATGTATTCAACGGTTCACATTTGGGAAAACAATTCTCTGCTAACGTATTCCAAAAGCTTTTTGCCGACAACAAACTCAGTGAAACGCCTAGCAACAAACGAACCACGCCTCCAAATCACACGAATATAAATACGACATCTCTTAAAGATGAACTTCATCCGCTATTCGATTTTATGATAAACAGCGGAAATTTATTAAGTGAATGGGGATTGTTGGATTCACTTTTGCTAGATGGAATGTACGAAGATCCAGAGGAACAGATATTTGAGTTCAACATGAAAAAAAAGAAAAAAAGAAAGAGAAACCTAAATTAACACCTTTTCTATCAACTTTTTCAATTCAAAGACCTGTATTCTATCGGCGTTGTTCCAGTTATCTTTTTAAATGTACGTGTAAAGTGGGCAGGATACTTAAAACCTAATTCATAGGCTATCTCATTTATGGTCTTTTTATTGTCCAGTATCTTCTGTTTAGCCAAAGCCATTATTTTCAATTGGATATATTCCAAAGCCGTCTTGCCAGTTTCCTTTTTTATCAGGTCACCGAAATAATTGGTAGAAAGATTGAGTTGCTGCGCACAATAGGTAACAGAAAGCAAGCCTATTGTCTGCGGTTTCTCCGATTGATAATATTCACCCAACAGCTTTTCAAACTGGATTAAAATATCATTGTTTGCCTCATTACGTGTAATGAACTGGCGTTCATAAAACCGTACACAGTAATTCAGGAACAGTTCAATGTTGGAAGCAATCAGCATCCTGCTATGCTTGTCCATACCCCGTTCCAGTTCGTACTCGACTTTGTCGAAACAGTCCAGTACAATCTTTCTTTCCCTTTCGGATAGATGCAACGCTTCGTTCGACTGGTAGGAAAAGAACGTATATTCATCTATATGCCTGCCCAGGGATGTGCCACGTATCAGGTCGGGATGGAACAGTAGTGCGTAGCCCTGCGGTTTGTAGTCCTTGTTGATATCCACGTTGATGATCTGCCCCGGAGCAACAAAGACCAATGTCCTATCCTGATAGTCATAGGTATGTTTCCCGTATTTCATATCGCCGCACATCACCTCCTTTAAATACACCGCATAAAAACCAAAATTCATTTTGGAAGCATAGATCTCCGGCACTCTGCCGTCAAAATCCATTATGCTTACCAGCGGATGTAAATTCTCCTTATGATAGAAAGCATCGTGCTGGCTAACCGTATCAATTCTTAAAATATCGTCCATTTCAATTGCGTTTAAAATCAATACAAATTTATCCATTATTTCTTCCCCTATATGCAAATTGGTGCAAATCAGTGAAAATGGTAGCACAATCCGTGGTTTGTATATGCTATATGTTTTAGGAAGATAGGAACTTTGTATTACAAACTTACGTGAGGTAAATCACGTTAAACAAAATAGAATTTTAAAATTAACATTGGACAAAAATTTGATTATGAAACTGATGGAAGACAAAGTTGTTCTTATTACGGGAGCGGCACCCGGTTACATTAGGGCTTATAACTGCGTTACGGGAAAATTGGAATGGACATTCCATACCGTCCCCAATCCTGGGGAACCGGGTCACGAGACCTGGGACCCCGAAGCCTATAAAGTTGTCGGGGGCGCAAACAACTGGGCAGGGCTTAGTATAGACAATAAACGTGGAATGGTATTTTTATCGCTGGGTTCAGCATCGTATGATTTTTGGGGAGCAGACAGAAAAGGCGACAATCTGTACAGCAATTGTGTCCTGGCATTGGATGCGGCAACCGGAAAACATATATGGCATTTTCAGACCGTCCATCACGATATGTGGGATTACGATTTGCCCGCACCTCCGGCATTGATAACGATAAATAATAATGGTAAGAAAACCGATGCTGTGGCACAGATTACCAAGCAGGGTTTTGTATTTGTATTGGACAGGGAAACGGGCAAATCGCTATTCCCGATTGAAGAGAGAAAAGTTCCGGTAAGCAATCTGCCCGGAGAACACTCTTCACCCACCCAGCCTTTTCCGCTAAAACCCAAACCGTTTGCAAGGCAGCATATCACAGAGGCAGACCTGACAAACTTTTCTCCCGAAGACCATGAGGCATTGGTAAAACAGTTCCGTTCGATGCGCTATGAGGGATTGTACACGCCACCTGACTTAAAAGGAACCATCCAGCTTCCGGGAACAAGGGGTGGCGGTGAATGGGGCGGTGCTGCCTACGACCCTGCTACCAATTTATTGTATGTCAAATCGAACGATGCGCCGGACTTGATTACCATCACCACCGGAACAAAACAGCCTTCGGAAATGGATGTTCAGGAAAGTTCCAGCCAACTGACAACCGCCGACAGAAGCGCACGTCCCGACCAGTATGTAAACAGTACAGGTTACAAAACGTGGAAAGACCCAAGCGGTAATCCGGCAATTACACCGCCGTGGGGAACGCTTAGTGCCATCAATATGGCTACCGGGGACTATGCGTGGCAGATACCGTTGGGCAATGACAGCCTGCGGCAACAAAAAGGCGCACCTGAAACCGGGCAAGAAGGAAAAGCTGGCCCTGTTGTAACGGCAGGTGGCTTGATTTTCATAAGCGGAACGGAAGACAGGAAACTGCGGGCTTTGGATAAGGCGACAGGGAAATTGCTTTGGCAGACTACGCTCCCTGCCCTTGCGAACGCTACGGCATGTACCTATCAGGTAAACGGCAAACAATACGTGGCAATTTCGGTGGGCGGAACCAAAGATAATCCTTCGGGTTCAATCATGGCGTTCGCAATACCTTAACATATTAAGATTGGATAACGTTTAAAATCAGCATATATGACAAAGACAATAACAATTGCAACGATAACAGCACTATTCCTGCTGTTTTCCTGCAACAATTCAAAAGATAAAAATATGGAAACAACAACACCGAAAAAAGTAAGTGATTTTCCTGTAGGCGAGCCAAACACCGCCTATGAAAAATATTTCAGTGGAAAATCTTGGAATGCTCCGCTTACCTCTAACAAAGAATTGAATGTGCCAATGGCGAATATCACTTTTGAGCCGGGCTGTCGCAACAATTGGCATTTGCACACTGGTGGGCAAATTTTAGTTTGTGTTGGCGGTGTGGGTTATTACCAGGAACGTGGCAAACCTGCCCGCCGTCTAAATCCCGGAGATATAGTGGAAATCGCACCCAATGTTGAGCATTGGCACGGTGCAGCTCCCGATAGTTGGTTTTCCCACATTGGAGTGACCTGCAACCCACAGACCAATGAAAACAAATGGCTCGAACCTGTCGGCGATCAGGAATATAAAAAAGCCGTAAATGAAGCCACAAAATAATCCTTAGAACTATGGACAGAAGCAAGATTGTAAAATGGATATTGTTTTTTGTTCTCACTCTTAACGTACATACAATGAATGCACAGAATAATGCTGATAGCCTCAATGCACAGCAACAAAGTATGGTCACGATTTCGGCATTGACGGCGGCAGGAGATTTGGAAAACCTGAAACCCCAATTAAGTGCAGCATTGGATGCAGGAGTTACAATCAACGAAATCAAAGAAGCTTTGGTACAGCTCTATGCCTACTGTGGTTTTCCGAGAAGTTTAAATGCACTCGGTATATTTCAGACCGTTTTGGATGAGAGGAAGACAAAGGGCATAAAAGATAGGGATGGAAAGAAGATTGTAGTTGAGAACAATGTTACCGATAAATACGAGCAGGGCAGAAAAGTCTTGGAAACTTTGACCAAAACAAAGCAGGCTAAACCCGCACCGGGTTTTGGAGCGTTTGCCCCTCGTATTGATGCCTTTCTGAAAGAACATCTGTTTGCCGATATTTTCGTAAGTGATGTCCTTAGCTTTCAGCAAAGGGAATTGGTAACTATTTCTGCACTGGCTGCAATGCCCGGAGTGGAAAGCCAGTTAAAATCCCATATAAGTATGGGCGTTAACACAGGTATCACAAACAGCCAATTGGAACAGATTGCCGGATTGATAGAAAAACATATCAGCAGGACGCAGGCAAACTCGGTAAGAAAATCAATTTCAACATCAATCGTTCCCGTTGTGGAACCGGATATAATGGTACGCATTTCTGAAGTAGAAATCCTGCCTGAATATCTGGACGAATACAACGCCATCCTGAAAGAAGAGGCATCGGCTTCCGTAAAAAAAGAGCCGGGTGTGATTGCCATCTTCCCAATGTATCAACAGGAGAACCCCACGCAGGTAAGGATTGTGGAAATGTACGCCAACAAGGAAGCGTATCAATCCCATTTGCAAACGCCCCACTTTCAGCACTATAAGACCACTACCCTTAAAATGATAAAATCATTAAAACTGGTAGATATGAGCAGTCCTGATAAAGAGGCTATGGTAGAGATTTTTAAAAAATTGAAGTAGGATATGAGTAATACAGGTTATCAATTCTCACCCGAAGAATTACAAAGTATAGTCAGGGCAGACGACCTGAAAATTGCCCCATTTCGGGCTGACGGCGTTACTTATGGTACGCCTACCTGGATTTGGTCAGTGGTAGTGGACAATGACCTATACGTTCGTGCCTATAACGGGCAAAATTCACGTTGGTATCAATCCGCCATCGAACAGAAAGCAGGTCGTATTCACGCCGCAGGAATGATTAAGGACGTTTTATTTGAAACGGTAAATGGCAACATCAATGAGCAAATTGATGAAGCCTATCGCAAAAAATATGGTAACAGCCCCTACCTCAATGCAATGATTAATAAACAGGCAAAGGCAGCTACAATAAAAATAACCTCGAAAGAATTATAACCATCAAATCGTTTTTGCTATGGAAGAAAATAACAAACAACCATCGAGAAGAAAATTTATTCAGCAAACGGCGTTGGCGAGTGCAGGCATAATGCTTGCAAGCCCTTTACACATTTTTTCACAAACAGATAAATCCAAAATTATGAGTAAGAATATAAAATCAAAAGGATACGCCGGAAAAGGCGAAAAAGGGAAACTGGAATTATGGAGCTTTGAGCGCAGACCAGTTGGCGACAACGATATTCTAATTGAAATCAAATACTCCGGTGTCTGCCATTCTGATATTCATACTATCAGAGGACATTGGGGAAAACAGCAGTACCCACAAGTGCCTGGACACGAAATAGCGGGTATAGTTAGCGCAGTCGGTAAAAACGTGACCAAATTCAAAGTTGGCGACAAAGCGGGCGTAGGCTGTATGGTAGATAGCTGTATGCACTGCGATAGCTGTAAAAAAGGAGAAGAACACCATTGTGAAACTACCGGAATGGTAGGTACATACGGCGTACCCGAAAAATCATCGCCCACTGGGATAACACAGGGAGGCTATGCGATAATATCGTGGTGACAGAACATTTTGCCATCAAAATTCCTGATAATATACACCTGCAATATGCAGCACCGTTGCTTTGCGCAGGGATTACCACCTATTCGCCACTGATGAGAGCCAAATTCAAAAAAGGCGATAAGGTAGGTATTGCAGGTATTGGCGGTTTAGGACATATAGCTATCAAATTAGCAGTTTCAAAAGGTGCGGAAGTGTACGCATTTACCACATCGCCATCCAAAGTAAACGATATTAAAGGTTTCGGAGCAAAAGAAGTTATCGTAGTGGACAGCATTGATAAATTACAACCTTATCTGGGTAAGCTGGATTATATGCTTTCCACTATTCCCTATGCTTTTGACCTTTCAAGCTATGCCGCTTGTGTGAAGCCTTATGGTTTCTTTACGCAGGTTGGACAACCAATTGGAGGCTTATTTACCGTTGATAACGGCAAGTTTATGTTTGACCGTGTGAATTATAATTCTTCGCTCATTGGCGGTATTCCCGAAACACAGGAGGTAATGGACTATTGTGCAGAAAACAAAATCTATCCGCAAATCCAGATTATCAAAGCTGAAGAAGTAAACGAGGCTTGGGAGAAAGTGGTAAATAAAGAAGCCCGTTATAGGTATGTAATTGATGTTGAAACGATATAGTACTTATTGACAAATTGATCTCTACCACAAAAAAGAACCGAACTTACATTCGGTGCTTTTTGCTTTATTTGATGAACTCCTATAGGGACAGGGAGTACACTAAATTAAGGATTAAACGGAAAATTCAAACAATAAAAAAATAAATTTTCATATATTTAATTGAGCAGTGAAAGGCTAGAAATGAAAGATAGGAAATCAAGAAAATTTGTAATGGGCGACATTCATGGAGCTTACAAAGCGTTGGTACAATGTTTACAAAGGTCCGGATTTAACTATCAAAATGATACCTTAATTCAGCTCGGTGATATAGCCGATGGCCATAACGAAGTCTACGAATGTGTCGAGGAACTTTTAAAAATTAAAAATCTGATAGCGATTAAGGGAAACCATGACGCATGGTTCCAAGAGTTTATCCAGACTGATTTTCATCCTGTATCATGGAATTATGGTGGAAAAGGAACAATAGAATCTTATCTGAAATACAAAGATGGTCCAAAGGTGTGCTTTTCCAAAGGATCAGGATTTAAAACTTCATTAAACTCTTCTGATATCCCACCATTGCATCGGCAGTTTTTTCAGAAACAGAAGCTTTTTTATATTTTAGAAAATATATGCTTTGTTCATGCTGGTTTTGATCGATACCTCGATTTCCATGAGCAGTCAGAAAAAAATTACTATTGGGATCGCAGGCTATGGACTGAAGCCTAAGCCATGCAGATGAAGGAAAAAAAAGTCGATACCTTTGAAATGATTACTCATTTTAAAAGCATCTACATAGGTCATACATCTACCCTAAATTGGGATACTGTTCAACCAATGACGGCTTTAAATATTACCAATTTGGATACAGGAGCGGGATCGAATGGAAAATTGACTATGTTAAATATTGATACGAAACAAATTTGGCAATCAGATCCGCTAGATACACTTTACAAAGATTGCAAATGCATCGCACACATAAACAAATAATTACGAGAAAATTCGATACCGTAATGAAATAGCACGCCAGATATCATTTGCAAGCTCGCGGTCATCACCATGTTCAAACTGCCACTTACCCTCCTCTTTAATCATTTTCTGAACTAAACCGTCTAATAGTATATTTATCTCCTTGAGATCTTTTTTAAGGTCCTTTTTAAGTAGAATTACCTGATAATCCTTCAACTTGTAAGTTACCCTGAATACCTGTTTGTCAAAATGCTCCTCATATTTGCCAATTGTGTCTTGCATAGAAAAAAATTACATATGAAATTCTCCCCTAATAATATGAATTTTACTGCAAAATCTAAATACTTTTCTCAATCAATCACTGCTTTGAAAAATTATATTTTCTAACTGGAAGTCTAATATATAAACACAACAAGCCGTGTCTTCGCACACTTAGGTATCTAAGGAATTAGCACATTAAATAACTAATATGGTATGCTATTAAATGTTTCTGTATACAAAAAATGATAGTAAAATTTATTATAGTAAGAATGCCCTATACTTTCGCATAAATGAGAAATACAAAATTTCTAATAGGGAGTATTCATCCTTTCTTGGATTTTAATTAAAAGGCTCCTACATTCATCCAATGCTTTTTCGATTTTACTATATCTACCATAACTTTCATAAATGGTTATTTGGACTTCCAGTGCTTTTTCTATTAATTGTAATTCAGAATATGTCAGATTCATTACGTAATTTAAATTTCGAATGCAATTATAAACATTTGTAACTATTTAAAAAATAATTAACAAGTTTCCCATTAAATAACGTTATTATGACATCTTATTTAAATAATTTCTCTAAAATCCTAGCCGGTGCTTACAAGCTGTTCTTATAGCACCGTAAACTATTTCAAAGTTTTTGTTCAGTTCAAATCTTTAGACTGATTTTTTTCCTCTTTAGATTTAGCAACTTTTTCATATTGTTGATGAAGACGGTCGAGCTCTTCTTCTGTAAGATCTTCAATATCAACAAGCCTATTGTTAGCTTCCTTATTAGCAGAGATCAATTCGTTTAACTTTATCTGGATGGCTTTTGAATCCTTATTTTGTGCTTTCTGTATTAGAAATACCATTAAAAAAGTAATAATGGTTGTTCCCGTATTAATTACCATTTGCCACGTATCAGAATACTTAAAGATTGGCCCTGTAATAGCCCATACAATAACTAAAATGCTAGAGCCAACAAATGCGCCTGCACTTCCTGTGAAACATACTGCCCAATCCGCAAAGCGATCAAACAGATTTTTATGTTTATTTTCCATAAAGTAATCGATGAATTAAAGCTTAGACAATTATCTATATATATTGTTTCATTAAGATATTTAAATCTTTTTTCAATTATTACAAGCATTATACCATTCAAACAAAAACCCCATGAAACTGTCTTTATGTATCATACAAAAAAAAGCAATTCGAGATCACTCTACGAATTGCTCAGATATATATGGTATTTAACGGACTGATTACTTAACTTCTAATTTAGCTGTTATTTTTTGATCTTTATCTTTTAATTCAAGAGTATTACCGCTTAGGCTATAATGCTTACTTTGCTTTAAGATATCTAAAAATTTTGTCTCGACTTCAAGGTTAGGACACGACATCATCGTTGCTCCGGTCAGAGATATTTCAATACCATCATTCCCTTCCGTCTTAAAGCTTCCTCCAAATCCATTACATCCTCCATTACCATTTAACTGGTTATTGTCCTTATTAAAAGTAATCATGGGCTCTTTTTTGAAAGCGGTATCAATTTTAATCGGTGCATTATTAAGTTCTATAAGTTTCCATTCCTTGCCAAATAAATCAGGGGTCTGAGCTACTTCTTCGGGCTGGCTGACTGAATCGTTTTTAGCACTCGTACTTTTTTGACCATTGTTACAACCTATCACAAGAATTCCAAGTGAAAGGATAATTAAGGCTTTTTTCATAATTTCTATTTTAAATTGTTTCTTCTTTTATTTACAAATCTCGATCCAAACTGTTCAGCACAAAGACGTTATTTTTAATTAAGATCTTCGCTATTTATATGAAATAATAATCACTTGTTTAATAATTCACTAACTCCAACACTCCGGAAAATATCGGTCAATCTAGGATTCTGAAAACCACCTTTGAAAATAATCATTGCCATCCCTATATCTATGCTAAAAACAGTTGATTATGCAAGAAGACGATTTACGTGGATTGGCCAAAATTATGGCATTCATGCGCGCAGTAAGTATTTTACTGGTGCTAATGAATTTTTATTGGTTCTGCTATTCCTTTTTTCACGACCAGGGATGGACACTTGAAGTTTTGGAACGAATACTAAAGAATTTTCAAAGAACCTCCGGGCTGTTCTCTCATCCCCTATATACCAAGTTATTTGCCCTGATTTTATTGGCTCTAAGCTGTTTGGGCACAAAGGGAGTAAAAAATGAAAAGATAAGATGGAGAAATATCAATACTTGCCTTATCATAGGCTCAATCCTTTACTTCTTAAATTTCCCTATTATCCAAATTTCCACTTCACTCTACATGCTTACGACTTCCGTTGGGTTTATCCTAATTATGGTTGCCGGATTATGGATGAGCAGATTGCTGAAAAGCAGATTACTGGATGATCCATTTAACAACGAAAATGAGAGTTTCATGCAGGAAACCCGTCTGATCGAAAATGAATTCTCAGTTAACCTACCTACAAAATTCTACTATAAGGGTAAATGGAACGATGGGTATATTAATGTCGTTAATCCTTTTCGTGCAACAATAGTTGCTGGCACGCCAGGATCTGGAAAAAGTTGGGCAATCATAAACAACTATATCAAGCAACACATTGAACTTGGATTTTCAATGTATGTCTTCGACTTTAAGTTTGATGATCTTTCTGTTATCGTATATAACCATTTATTAAAACATACAGATAAATACAAGGTAAAGCCAAAGTTCTATGTGATCAACTTTGATGACCCACGTCGAAGTCACCGATGTAACCCTCTAAGCCCATCATTTCTGACAGATATATCTGATGCATACGAATCAGCATATACCATAATGTTAAACTTAAACAGAACATGGATTCAGAAACAAGGTGATTTTTTTGTAGAATCCCCCATCATTCTCCTTGCATCGATTATCTGGTTTCTTAAAATATACCAAGGGGGTAAATACTGTACATTTCCACACGCCATTGAGCTTTTGAACAAAAAATACGCCGATCTTTTCACCATCCTTACCAGTTATCCTGAACTGGAAAACTATCTAAGTCCCTTCCTTGATGCGTGGGAAGGCGGAGCACAGGATCAGCTTCAGGGTCAGATCGCGTCGGCTAAAATACCATTGTCAAGAATTATATCCCCTAAACTATACTGGGTAATGAGCGGTGATGACTTTAGTCTTGACATAAATAATCCGGATGAACCAAAGATTCTTTGTGTAGGAAGTAATCCAGATAGACAGAACATATATTCGGCAGCACTAGGCTTATACAATTCAAGAATAGTACGATTGATCAATAAAAAGAAGCAATTAAAGTGCTCTTTAATCATAGACGAATTGCCACAATTTTTTTTCCGGGGCCTCGATAATCTGATAGCCAGTGCCAGATCCAATTTAATTTCTGTATGCCTGGGACTCCAGGATTACTCAATGTTGACGCGGGATTATGGTGATAAAGAGAGCAAAGTAATTCAAAATATTGTCGGCAATATTTTCGCTGGACAGGTCGTTGGAGATACCGCAAAAACACTTTCAGAAAGATTTGGTAAAATAGTACAAAAAAGACAGTCCATCAGCATAAACAGAAATGATACCAGTTCCTCTATTTCCACCCAGCTTGATAGCCTTATTCCTGCATCAAAGATCTCTACATTAAGCCAAGGTATGTTTGTTGGTGCCGTTGCAGATAATTTTGACGAAAAGATAGACCAGAAAATTTTTCATTGTCAAATTGTAGTCGATAATGAAAAAGTAAAAAATGAAATGAAACATTATAAGCCCATCCCACAGATTCGTTCTTTTCTTTCTGAGACCGGTGAAGATGTCATGGAAAAAGAAATTGATGCAAATTACCGTCAGATAAAACTTGATGTGTCAATTATCATTGCAAACGAACTGGAAAGAATCAAAAATGATCCCGAGCTAGCCCACTTAGTGCATCAGGGATAATAATAAAACATCCAACAACATAGTAATAAAAAAAACAAATATGGATATAAGACCAATTTTACAGCCTAGTACGCATACCTTATATCATGGTACAAATAGTGACTTTAATGAATTTTCCCTGGAATATCTAGGTCAGAATACACATTGGGATAATTGCCATCGGGGGATTCATTTCACCCAAGAAATTAATATGGCTCAACTCTTCGGAGAAAAAGTTTTAGAGTGCCATGTTAATTTAAAAAAACCATTGAATTTGAATGAAGTGTTTGATTTCGCGGATCAAGCACCCGATATTGTAAATATTATATTTGAGGAAAATATCTCAGATACAGGGGAAGCTTTGGAATTTATTGATGAAAGTATTGGAATGGGCGAATATATGGAGTTTATGGAAGCCTTTAACTCCGAAGATAATCTAAGACAATTTAAAGAACGTGGTTATGACCACATTATCTCAAGATTCTCGCGCGATAAAGTTGAATTTTGTGTTTTCGACCCAGCTAACATTACCATTGTAAACAAAAACATTATGTCTCTCTTTCCAGAGAGTGAATATCTTTCTATTCTTCCGGCAAATTCCCGACAGATCGATAATATTATCAGGGCATTACATTCCAATGAACCCAGAGAAATCGATAATCTTTGCAGACAATTGCGCAAGAATATTGATAGTATTCCTAATATCATTGATGGTTTTGACATAGATAAAATGAAAAAGCTACAGATCCTTGCAGGAATAGATAATACCCCCGGCTACTTATCTTACTCTATAAATAAGGGAAAACTATATAGAGAATTGTCAGAATATTTAGATAGAAAATCTCCTGTGTTGAAATTGTCAGCAGAGAAGGCTAAAAATCAGGGTCTAAGAATTTCACGCTAGATCATCCGTATCAAACTTTCCGATATATTTCATATTTAGCAAGTTGCCGATCTGTTCACCGTCTAAATTAATAGCACCTTTAACTATTAAATCTAGTATCGAATTGGCAGTATGGAGGTTTAATTCATCAACTTTTAAAATCATTTTCTCAGCAACATTATAGTCCTCGATTTGAAGGATTAAAACTTCATCAAGTTTTCCTTTTTTCGCAGTATGGAAGTAATTCACTTTTACCACACTCTTTTTATCAATGGCAGCTTGTTTAAGGATATTGTTCTTATCTATTTTATGGTCCCCTATCCATAAATAATGAATCTTAACATCAGTAGCTGCTTCAATCGAAACTTGTGGAACCTTCCCAATGTACTTAACTGTTTTGGACCCAGAGGCATCTTTTTCAGCTAAGTCATTGCTCTGATATGCTACTACTGAGTTAAAGTCATTGATTTTATGTTTCTTACACAATATTTCAAGTTCTCTTTTGTCAATAAGGATATCATTAGCTACAGTGTTGATATCAATAGATTCATTATAATATTTCATTATCATAGCATCTTCATCATAGATATCAAAATCAACTTCTTTACAAAAATCACAACGCAATTCTTCGCTAGGTTCACCATCTTCATTTCCAGTTGGTGGCTCACAATCATAAACAGCCCATGCCCTTAAATATTCCTTCTGATCCAAATATTTTTCTAGTTCTTTCTCAGATTTAAAATTCCCAAGCCATATATGCAATTTACTCATCACGTTGTATTTATTTTTAAGCTCTTTTACCTATCAGATGTTCTTGTTTAAGCTCTTTCTAATATAATCTTAATAACTCATACAGAAAACTGAATTTTAGTCCTAATATAACTATCTATTAAAACATAATTAAACGTAAGTTTCAGAAACGTCTCAAATTAAATTGCTGCATACGTTGTGAAAGATAAAATGCATTCAGTTCTTAGGTCTGAATGCATTTTATCTTTTATTTGTCGTTCTACATTTTGGGACCGATGGATTTTTTCTTGACTTCACCGTCAGTACTTACCTCAGTCTCGGTTTTCTTTTCCTCATCCAAAGAAAACTGAATTTTTCGCTCAACTGAGGCTAGTTCTGTTTTCAATGTAGCTAACTGTTTTTCCTTATTCCAGCTTCCCTTGACAATATCGTTAAGCACAACCTGGTCATCTTTTAGTAGCTTCAATTTTTTATCCTCTTCCTCGATAAGTCCGGGAAGTTTCTGCAGCGCATTAAGAAAGTTCAGACTTGCCCTTTCGGGATCACTGGCCATGATACCATTGTTATGCGTGTATTTGATATTTCCTTCTCCACAGATAAAAAACCTGTTATCTCGTTCAACGAGGCTAGAACTGTCTTTCTGCGTCATTTCCGTCTTAACAAGTAGCCGAAAACCATATAGAGACCCTATTTCTTCATAATCTCCCCCAGTTCTTGAAACAGCAGCCAGCTTACTCAACTTAGCACCAATTTCCTTCACACCAGCATCTGTAGACACCCCATCCAAAAGTATTGGATTTAACATATTTCCATCCTTCGACCTTTGGACCCGCTTCTGAAAATTGTTCCAGTCGGCATTAAGCCTTTCTAACCGGGAGGATCTTGTTTCAAGTTCTTCGGTCAGGTTCTCAAGTTTAGATGAAGAACTCCATTTTGATCGGAGAAAAGCATGTTTCTCGCTTTCTAAAACAGATATTTTCTTTTCAACCTTCGCCTTCTCCAGAAGATCGGTATTGCCGGAAAGTAAAGCTACATATTCCGAAAAGTTCATTCCTGAAACTTCGTCCATACCTCCTTCGTCAAGTGTTCTAACCGCAACCGTATTACTTTTTAATTGGCCGATAAACCGTTGCTTATTCGCCAGCGTATTGAACTTATAGGCATCGAGGGATTTTTCGACAGCATAAATAAAGACATCAACCTTATTTCCAGCAAAAAATTTAGCAATCTCATTCCCTTTTCGTACCGCACGGCCATCCCGCTGTTCAAGATCCGACGGCCTCCAGGGAATGTCAAGATGATGTACGGCAACTGCCCTTTTCTGTGCGTTTACACCTGTTCCCAGCATTTCAGTAGATCCAAATAGAACTCTGATTTTACCTTCATTGGTCGCCTTTATCAGCTCCTTACGCTGATCTTCGGTCTTTGCCTGCTGGATAAAACGGATCTCATCCGCAGGTATCCCATGATCTAGTACAAGCTTTCTTTTAATCTCACTGTAGATGTTCCATTCGTCCGATTTATAGGTCCCAAGATCTGAGAAAACAAACTGCGTTCCTTTTTGCGCATTATATTTCCTATAATATTTTGCAATATTGTCTGCACAGACAGAAGCTTTGTTTCCGGGATCATCGGTATATTTTGGAGAGATAAGACGCATGTCCAAAGACATTTTTCTTGCGTAATCAGTTGCTATAAGCATCTTCGCTTTCTGCTCAGTCGGTGACAGAGGTGGTCTTCCCAATAACTCAGCATTACCTGTCTTTGCAAATTCCATGAGTTTTTTGATAAAGATTTCCTGTTCTGCCGTTGGAGGAATATTGTACAGGATTTCATTTTTTATGGGGCGGTCTATGCCAATATCTGCTGCTGTACGATAATCAGTAATTTCGGTATAGAACTGCGACAGTTCAGGGACCTTGATAAAATGCCTGAACCTCTCCTTTTGAACAATATTGTTCGCTACCGAGAATTCATAATCTATCGATTTACGGGCATAGATCGCTGCCCATGCATCAAAGCAGTTTATACCCTGTCGTTCCAATGCCTTTGGGCGCAAATATTTAAATAAACAATAAAGCTCAGTCAATGAATTGGAAATTGTCGTTCCCGAAAGAAAGGTCGCTCCTAGATCTTTTCCGGTTCTTTCCTGAATCGTACGTATCGCAAAAAGAAGATTGAGCGCTTTTTGGCTTCCCTGTACATTTCCAAGTCCTGCGACACGCTCATGCCTGGTATTAAACATGAGATTCTTGAATTTATGACTTTCGTCAACAAAAAGGTGATCGATTCCCATCATCTTAAAGTCCACAACATCATCTTTCCGGTTTTCAATATCATGTTCCAGCGTCTTTAATTTTACATTCAGGTTCTTCTTTCTAATTTCTACACCTTTTAGCATAGCACCGGAGACATCTTTTCCCTGATTGCGCAGGGCATCGAGATTCTGTTCCACAGAATGAAGTTCTGCCTCCAAAATTTCTTTCTGTAACTCGGGAGACTGCGGAATCATACCAAACTGGTCATGCGTTAAGATGATACAGTCCCAGTCATTATTTTTAATATCACCAAAGATTTTTAGCCTTTTCTGTGGTGTAAAATCTTTTTTTCCGGGATACAAAATTTTTGCAAAAGGATACGCCTTCCGATAGGTTTCTGCTATTTCATGGATATTGGCTTTCAGCGCGATGATCATCGGTTTGTGAACAAGTCCCAGTCTTTTCATTTCTTGTGCACCCCCTACCATAATAAGTGTCTTTCCGGCTCCCACTTCATGGTCGCAGATACCTCCATTGTTGCTTTTCAGCATATAGATGGCATCTTTCTGGCTATCATAAAGATCCTCGATATCAAGTGCTGCACGGTCCAGTCCTGGAAAAGTCTGATGACTGCCGTCATAATAAGGCCTTACATGACAGTTAAAGAGATCGTTGTAGCGTGCTGTCAGCTCATTTTTAAACCCCTCATCCTGCTGATATAACCAGTCCGTAAACTCATTCCGTATCTCGTCAATTTTTCCGTTAGCCATCTGGATAGCGTCCATATCTTTGACTTTTATGGCAGTTCCGTCTGCGAGATATTCTGTTTTGGTAATATCGGGAGTTGTATTGACCAGGGCATGACGCAGTAGATTCAGTCCGTCAAATGTTCTGCTCTCCGACTTTATCGCATATTTTTCAGTGATTTTTATGTTGCTGGATTTCGCATTGACCGAAAAGTCATCACTGCTTTCCGAATAGTAAATTTTGATTTCGCTATCAAAAAGGTGGCTTGCAAACCTGTTGTAAATATCACATCCGATCCAACGTTCTCCCAGGTTAAAATCCAGCTCGTCAAATTTTATAGGCTCAGGCCTCGCTTTTTCAAGCGCTTCAAGGCTTTTTAGGGCTTCTGTGTCTTCTGGATGTGCGGAAATATATTCTTTTAGTTGGCGGGCTTTTAAAACAACATTCCCCGCCAAAAACTTTTGGGAAACCTCCATGTTGCCCGAAAGTGGATTGAAGAATATCTGACCCTGTAAATTTTCACGCAATTCACTTTCAGTAAACCCGCTGATCTCTTCCATAAACCCCAGATCAACACTATCCGACAAATTAAGCGAGGCAGATAGAGCTTCAGAAGCACTGTTTACCGTGACTTCTCTTGTCGAAAAGCTGACCGGATGGTCAAAAATATCGGACTTATGTATTACACCACCAACCACCCGCTCCAGATAGGGAATTTCATTCCCCGAAGCATCCATTTTATAAATTTAATGTTCTCTGCTGTGTTTAAATTTCCAAAACGAGCCACAAAATCATCATACGTCCCGTTTAAAAGTTTTCTGGCCTCTACATCCTCCTGCCTGTTATTGGCTTCAAAATCATAAAGCAGTTGATAACTGTCCCGTAGCTTAATATAACTTTGGATACGTTTATTGTCAGTTACGGATAATTCAATCGGCTGAAAAATAAAAGCTCTGTCCCGGCGGTTCATTTGTAGTTTACCTACCCTGCCTTTTGAAACAATCAGCGTATTCTCCCGATAAGAAGATTTTACTTCTCCTGCAAAAGTTTCCGGTTCATTTTTGCAAACCTTACTATCGTCGATTTCATGGAACAACGAAAGAGATTCAACTTTTTTCTTTGAGGAATTGGACGAATGTTTTTGAATATTGGCTTTCTTTTCATTCTGATTCAATTCAGTATTCAGTTTATCTTTCTGATCCACCGTGCCGATTTCTCCGGAATCAAAAAAGGAAAGCTGTTTAAATTTTGTAATCTTGCTTTGAGACGTCTTTTTACCTCTTCTCTTGGTCTTTTTAACAGACATTTCTCCTAGCACTTGATCGGAAAAAAGATCGAGTTGTATAGCTTTTTCAGCACCACCGTTATGAATGATATTTTTCTCAGGAATGGTAACAGCAGGCTTTGATAAAACTTTAGTGCCAATCGAGGTTACTTTATGTTCAGTAAACAATTTAAGGTCAAAATACTGCTGAAAATCCTCAGAAAGCTTTTGATGAAGACTTTCTGCGATTCTTTCAATCCCACCATCATGTATATGAATGGTAGTTGCCTTGCCATATTGGTCAGTATCCTGGAAAGATCGTGTCGCAACGATGTGATTGGGGTTGTTAAATAGCAGATTACAATTTTCACTGGTTCCCGTAAAATCAAGTGCCCGTCTGGACAATGACCGTGACCCGCTGCTCTTCTGCAACACAATCAGGTCTGTTCCTACAGATGTTCCACTTTCTTCGAAAAGATTATTGGGTAAACGTAATGCAGAAACCAGGCGGTGCTCCTTCATTAGTGCCTCACGGATAGGAAAGTTGGACTGACTGTTTAGAACTCCCTGCGATGTTATAAATGCAAGGAGCCCACCTTCCCTTAACTTATCAGTTGCCTTTAAAAAGAAATAATTGTGCACGCTCTGTGCAGCAAATTTTCGTGCTTCGTCTTTTCCTCTTGAATAAGAAAGATCAAAAATAGAAGTAGTTCCAAAAGGAATATTACCTATGATCAGGTCGTATCCTGTATCTTCTTCGTGTATATTTTCAAAGCTATCAATCCGGATATCAGCATTGGAGCCATAAAGATTTTTCAGGATTTTCCCGGTTAGTAAATCCTGTTCAAAGGCGCATATTCCGCGCCCGCCGGTGCCAGTAAATGGTTCGATAAATGCTCCCACCCCAGCCGAAGGTTCAAGTATGCTTGATATAGAAATTCCTGTGTCTGTAATTGCTGCTGCAATACTCTGAGTGATTTCCGTAGGTGTGTAAAACGCATCGAGGATAGAACCTCTAATTTTGGATATATATTCCCTATAACTGTTTTCACTTTCAGAATTGTCCTTAATGAGCGAAAACAATTCCTGTGTAAGCGGAAAATAAGGCATATCGGAAGCCTTCCACTGATTTATATCGTCCGCCTGCCCTACTGGATTCAAGATGAACTTTAAGCCCCCAAATCCTGAATATTGCTTTAGTATGGATATTTCATCGTCTGTTGCTGATCTTCCTTCTTTTTCAATGGAGAAAACCGTCCGGATCGCTTCAATGTTCTGGCGGATGCTCCGCTTCTTATCGAATGCCATTTTGCTCAATCCAGATGGCGATGAAACCGGTTAGCTCCGTATACAGCAGATCATAGTCAGTTGTATATGCAAAATCATCAGTCAGCTCATAATGACCAAAGATCTCCTCACATTTTGGAAGGACCTTTAATGCAAAATCACGATAATCAAGTTCATCGAAAACATCCGAAAATTCATAGGTCAGCACTTCAAATAGTGTATCAAATCTGGAAAAATGCAGTCCTTCGTAAAGAATGTAATCAGCAATCTCATTACATTTAATGATCGGATTACCTGAGCGGAAAGCACCCTCATAAGCATTTGCGGCCCACCTTGCACGCTGGCTGATAAATTTAACGTCCCCTGATCTCTCGGGAAAACTGGAATCAATGTGATCCTGCAACTTTAGCTGGTAGTAGGAAAAGTCCTGGCTATGATTTTTCATATCGCTATATTTTTTATTAAAACTTTATAGCGGTAAACCTAATCAGCTAGAGGAGCAAAGTTTGATTTGGTACCTAACCTTTCCTATTCTTACCTTGATATTCCCATTACACAAAAAAAGCCCGGAACCATTCGCGGTCCCGGACTTCACTAACCAAAAAATCACATCATGAACTATTTGTATTTACCTTTATTTTTTTGTTCAAACTCAAAGGATGTCGAGCCGGACCCATCCAACAGGATATAAGCATTGAATGCTTTCTTATTTCTGCCGACCATCTTTTTAATCAATGGACTTCTACCTTTTTTTAGAAGGGCATCAATTTCCTTATAACTAAGTTGTACACCGCAGATATTGCGAAATAAAACCCACCCACAGCCTTCATCTGTACATTTAACAACTTTTTCCCGTAGAACCACCTTACCCCTACATTTCGGACAGTACAGATCCATACTATCCGTAGAAGCCCTTCTTACGTTCAGTAATTCACTGGTTATTTCATGTACTGCAAGCTCAACCTCCGCATGAAAAAGTTCAGCATCAATCTCTCCATTCTCAATTTTCTCAAATGCAATCTCCCACTGCGCGGTCATTGCGGCATCAGCAATTTTCTTGTCCCCAACAATTTCATAAACGAGCATGCCTTTATCGGTGGGAACAATACTCTTTTTCTCCCGAACGATATATCCCCTGTCAAAAAGAGTTTCGATAATGGCGGCCCGTGTGGCAGGTGTGCCGATACCGATGTTTTTCAGGATTTTTCGTTCTTCCTCATTTTCAACTGTGCTGCCTACATTTTCCATTGTCGCAAGCAGGTCCGCTTCCGTATAGAGCATCGGGGGTTTTGTTTTCTTCGCAAGTACGTTTACAGCATCAATGTTCAGCTGCATTCCGGTTTGGAGATCAGGAAAAGCAGTGACAAGATCCTCACCTTCCTGCTCAAATTTCCATTGATCACCTTCCAGCCAGCAGAAGTAATCCTGATCGCTTTCAGTTTAAAATTATAATGCAGAACTGCGATTTTTATATCTGTAATTTCCCTATGACATGCGGGTGAAACTGATTCAAGAAGACGTTTTGCAATCATTCATATAGAGCATCTTCACTTGCTTCCAGTCTGGTAGGGATATTTTCGGTAATCAATATCCGTGATGGTCGTAACCTTCACATCATTTACAATATGCTTATTATAGCGTTCCACTTGATTTGATCAACAGCTTCCTTGCATGAACTCCGGTAACCTAAAGCGAGGATTAATGAAGGTATTTCAGCCCAGATATCCTCCGGTATATATTTAGAACCCGTTCTTGGATAGGTTATAAATTTCTTTTCATAAAGTTTCTGGGCAATCTCAAGTGTCCGTTCGGCAGAATAACCCAGCTTTTTATTCGCCTCTTTCTGCAATCCCGTCAGGTCAAAAAGCAGTGGAGCCTGGATCGTACCCGATTTTTTTTCAACCTCCTTTATCTCTGCAACGCCACAGCGTTCAAGCGTACGCAGGATAGATTCGGCCTTTTCTTTATCATGCCATTTATCCTCGGATTGGCTTCTGAAACTTATTCCTTCTTTTATCAAGGATAGTTCCAGCTGAAAATAATCTTTGACCTCAAATGCTTTATGTGCAAGGAAACGCTACAGATAAGCGCAAGTGTAGGTGTCTGCACTCTTCCCAGCGAAAATAGACCATCACCCATCGCAATGGTAAGCGACTGGGTTGCATTGATTCCTACGAGCCAGTCACATTCCGACGTTCCCTACCAGCTTCAAAAAGACCGTTAAATTCACTTCCCTGTTTTAGATTTTGAAATCCGTGGATAATTGCCTTTTCGGTCAGGCTGTTGATCCACAACCGCTCAAAAGGTTTGCTGCACCCGAGATATTGATAGATGAACCGAAAAATCACTTCACCTTCCCTCCCGGCATCCGTAGCAACAATAATACTACCACACTTCTTAAATACGGAGCCTATTATTTCAAGCTGTCTTTTTGAACCCTCATCATACACATACCCATTACCAGATTTCACCTTTCTGCCATTCAGTTTGAATTCAGAAGGAATGATGGGGAGGATTCTTTATTGAATCCCTTAATCCCATAATCCTCCGGCATCGCCAGTCCAACAAGGTGTCCAAATGCCCAGGTCACAAGAAACCCTCCGCCTCAAAATAACCGTCCCTCTTCTCTGTAGCCCCTACAATTCTTGCCAGTTCATAGGCCACCGAGGGCTTCTCTGCTATGATCGCTTTCATAAGGTAAGGATTAATGTATTTTCGGCCCTCTGGCATTTTCCTTTTTAGGAGCATTTTTCTGCGCGTTATTGGCTGTAGCATCCTGTTTTGTTGCCTGTCCCTGAACAGTTCCCTGAGTTTCGGACTGTTTCTGAGCTTTCTCCTGCTGAGGTTGTCAAAATCGAAGTCCAGCTTACCGGTTTCCTTATTTTGCCAGACGTACCCTGAATAAAGCTTCGTTCCTTCTAGGTTAACAATATCTTTCATAAAAATGACTTCACCATTCTCTAAACGTTTTTTATCCTTCTCCTCCAGCACCTTACCTCTAAATTCAGGCGGAATGCATAGTTCTGCCCCTGCTGTTGTCCTTCACTCTGTCCCGCAAACCCAGCTTTTTGGCATCTGCGCTATATTGCAGTTGCTGATTAAAAACTTCACCTGTCTTTGTATTGACCATGCCTTCAACAAGAACTGGTCTTCCTTCCAGTAGTTCGGCTTTCTGTTCTGCATTTAACCTAACTCCACCAAACTTTTCACTGATTTTAATGAGATCTACCGGAAAAGATACGACCTCATTCGTAAGTTTATCGATGCTGATCAGCGATTTTACTTTTGTCCGTCAGATAGTTTGTAAGTTCGGCAACCCGCCCATGTTTCCTGTCTTTTTTAAATTGTCTTTATCTTCCGCAGTAAAAACATGGCCGTAAAACTGATTTTTTAGATCCGGTTCGAGACGGACACCATGTGCCATCACCACGACCTGATCACTATCTTTTGGTTTTCTCAGTGAAAGCCGTGCATCTCCTTTCATGACTATACCATCGAAATTTCCTTCAATCCTGTAAATTCCGTCAGATTTGTACCCCTTTAGCAGCTTATCCAGCTGGCCGTTCTTTTCAAGAAGCGCACGGTTCAGGTTTAGTTTTTCAAGGGAGGTCCAGTCTATCTCCTCCACTTTATACTTGTAAGCTGATTTGGTTTCATTTGTTGGCGCTGCGCCTTCCGATGTTTGATTTGTTTCCATATTTTTTTGATTTAATTGTTGTCATACTTAATCTCAAGTGCATCCAGAAGCTTGTTACCTTCCGGCGTAGGATGGTCTATCGCTTTCTGTAATTTTTTGGCAACTTCATTCAGGTCGATCTCCGGGCCCCTGAAAAAACGGAATGATATGGGGTCATTAAGCCTGCGCCAGAAATTCGAAAAGAAATTGCTCAAGGCATCTCCCTTATCAACACGCATAAAATCCAGTAAATTTGACTTTTTGGGGTCTGCTGTTTGGAGATTACCCTCTTCATCTACCCCTTTGACCGCTTCAATACGGTTTTTCTTCTTGTCAAGCACTAAAAGGATATCTGATAATGCTTCCAGTTCTTGCGGCTGGTTTTCTTTAGAAATAGTTTGTTCGCTCATAATAAAAAGTTTTTACGTTGATCGAATCTATACTTTGTTGGGTGCTTCGTCAGGTGGCTATCCGATGTTTTCCTACTTAGGCGTATATTTACCACCATGATAACTGTCACGGATAAACTGCTGGACATCGGAACTTTTGTAGAACACCTTACCGCTTACGGTAAAGTATTTGATCTTTCCGATTGTGCGGTAGCGTTGAAGGCAGCGATAGGTTATTTTTAGCATCTGCAGGACATCCTGATTATCCAGCAATTCTTCGCCGTCTACGCTTAGTCTTTTCTTTTCCCTGTTTTCAAGATCACCCGAAAGGATATCTAAGCGCTTCATGATTCGCTCCATCCAATTCAAAAATTCTATTCTGTCGATATTCATAGCATTCGCTGTTTGGTTTACAGATCCAAAATTGACCTAGTTTTTCCGGCTATTTCTACCAGCGTGGTTAGTCATATCTAGCCATAAAGGATTTTTTTTCACTTTTTTATGACCCAATAATCATTAGCGGCAATGTTCTTAGGCTGACTTAATGGGTAGCCCATGACTGAACATGACTAAAGAAAGGCATAGTGTAAAACAGTAAAAGTTTCTCTTAATTTGGTTGTTTGGGGATTAATAAGTTGGGATCTCTATTAACAAAAAGAGACGGTCTAAAAAAGACCATCTCTTTATATCTAAAATGACATTTAATTCCAATTATAATTCAATTATGTCCAGCAGTTTCATAATGCTGTAAAAACATCCGATGAATATTACGAGCAGATCTACCAAAATTTTATCAATCGTTATCCATATACTGTTCAAGTGAATTTTTTAGGAAATGAAGGTACCGTGCTCGCTGACCGGCCCTGAATTTCATCTGATAAAATGCATGATGAATATCGCCAAGGCTAACCTCAAATATATCCTCAAACATTTGGCATATCTTCCGGATACCTGCTCTTCCGTTGGAAACACTTCGTGAGATATGAAGTGCATAAATAAGTTCAATAAGCGCATTTTTTGAATCCGTCCAGGAAAATTCACTATCCTCATTTATATCTACCAGCTCATCTTTATGGTTGTGCTCCACCCTAATGAATTTTCCACTAAGATAGGAATGATAGAGATCATAAGCATTGATCTGCGCGACCTTATAATCATAATAGGTTGAAAAGTCCCTATCAACCTCAAAGAAAAAGCTGTCAACTCCATCAAAGTAATTGATGTTTCCGAGCCGATAATAATATTCATCTTTGTCTGATCGTCCGGCACGGTAGTAACTGTAAAAATCGGATGAGGATATATGCTTCTTAAAATCCTTATTTAGCAACTTCATCTGTTCACTGTAATATGATTCGATAAGTTCAGAATTCAAAGGACTAAAGGCTTCTATTTTTATAACTTTATTGTAAAACATAAGCCGTCCCAGTATCTCAGGTTTCACACGTTTAAAAAAAATAATTTCATCAAGAATACTGTCAAATCCTTTAATATTGATTTGCCCTTTTAATTCTGTTAAAGTTTTGTCAAGAAAAGAGACCATGTGATAAGCTTCATCAATAGCACTTTTCTTGCTTCTTGATACACTTATCTCTTCTTTCTCGATAGATAATAAAATGTTTTTATATGCCTGTTTCATATGATTATTTTTTAAAGTGATAATGCCCCACACTTTAAAATATATCCCATCTTATTGAGATAAAACAAAATTAAATATACACTATAATTTATTTCACATCCATTGACTATAAGGGTGTTTAATTATTTGTAGCAACATAATTGGTATCCGCTGGCATTTAATAAAAATCTGACTTTACCAATAAGTTTAATTATTACCACATGGGAATTGATAGCTTTAAATAAAAAAATATTAATACTACAAGGAAATTAGACTAATCTTTTATTAAAAGTAATGACATAACTATTGCTTAGCTTTCCCATGATAATTCTGGACTATACTACTTTGTTAAAGTCCTTTCAACAAAAATCTAAAACTTCTTCCATTTACTAGATAGGTCAAAGGGAACTCTAGTTTGATTAATAAATGTACCTCTTTTCATAGATCAACCTTCTGTAATATGGCTTTCAGAATAACAAATTAACCACTATTTATACTGAATATTTTTGATAAAAGGCAAAAAAGAGCATGTTTAATTAAAATTTTTCACGTATATTCCAGTATCATTACTAACTACACATTTAATCTTTCCGAAAATAAGAATGAGAAATATTGTAAGTACAGAGGAAGAGAATATAGCTAAGGAATCCTTATTGGGCTTTCTCGGAAGTATTCATTCGATGTCGCCGGAACTGCGTGCTGCCTTATTCTCAAATACATATTTGCAAAAAGTAAATAAGAAGCATATTCTACTCGATATAGATGAAATCCAAAAATCTCTTTTTTTTATTGTTAAAGGAGTAGTTAGGTCTTACTATCTCGATAGCTTTGGTAAAGACACAACTTCATGGATACTTTTTGAGGGGGATCTTGCAATCTCCGTATATAGTTTCTTTAGTCAGAAGAGGTCTTTTGAGGTATTGGAGACTGTAGAAGATTCAAGTCTTTTGGTGCTTAGCCATGAAAAATTAATGGAGCTTTATCATTCGTTTCCAGAATTCAATTATATTGGTAGGATTCTAACTGAAACTTATTACATTAAAGCCGAAGAAAAGGCAAACGAATTACGTGTCTTTAGTGCAACAGAGCGCTATCTGCATCTACTTGAAAAATACCCTAATATTATTGCACGTATTCCTTTAGGTATGATCTCTTCATATCTTGGAATAACTCAATCTACATTAAGCAGAATTCGGGCTAAAAAAGAATTTTAAATATATTTTCAGTTTTTCTTAAATTATTTATCTGTAAATCTCAAAAAAACTCTCTAAGATTACACAAAAGTGTAGTTTTCAAACCTTAATGCAGAGTAGGTTAATATTTTATTTAACTTAGAAAATAAATAAAATCTAAACTAACAACCATTATGAAAGTACTCAAGTACATTTTGCTGGGCATCACCTCTCTAGGCATCCTTTCCTGCCAAAGAGATGACATGTCAATTACTAAGAAAGACAAATACAACGTTACTACCACCGAAGCGAGAGATTTGGCAGGTCTCGCCAGCCAAGTATCCTCCAAAACATCAAAGCAGGCAAGTGGAAAGACGGGAGAATCAAAACAACGAATTGTGAAAGAAGTGATTGCTTATCCCAACGACGAATCTCCCTCTTTTTATATTATAAATTATGTCGATGAGGGTGGATTCATCCTTTTGGCGGCAGATAAGAGATCAGTTCCGGTAATTGCGTCTTCTGCTCATGGAAATTTTATTTTCAATGATAAAACAAGTCCGGAGCTAAAAAGTTGGGTAGATGCTACCGCGGAGTATATCCAGAATATTGAAAAAGACAAATCAAATCGGGCAGTAAATTCCTCGACCGTAAATCCACTGTGGGACGGGCCATGTCCTGATGCCATATTCAGGGGCATAGATCCTGAGTTCGGGATCAATACCGTTTGCGAAATGGAACCTTGTAATTATCAAGATGTTGAAATTGCACCTAAAATAAATACTACATGGGGGCAAGGTGTGGGATACAATGACCAGCTGATAAATATGTCATGCACCAACTATAGCAATGGCCGTCCTCCCGTGGGTTGTGTTGCGACAGCTATGGGACAGGTGATGAAGTACTATAATTATCCAACATCGTATAATTGGAGCGCAGTGCCACTTACATACCCTACTTCTGAAACCGCAAAATTAATGAAGAACATTGGTCAGGCAGTCAGCATGGACTGGCAATGCAATGGATCAGGTGCCGATACGCAAAACGATGTTGCTACAGCGTTCAGGAACAATTTCGGCTACTCATCTGCAAAATATATGAATTTTGATTCTTATAAAATGATAACTGAACTACAGGCCGGAAGGGTGCTAATCATGAGAGGCGGGCAAAATGTGAACGGTAACTACGCAAACGGACATGCATGGGTAGTAGAAGGCGGCAGAATGACCTGGACCTGCGATTGGAACTGGGAAACCGGTCAGGTAATAGGCGCATATAGTAACACCTACGGCTATATGAACTGGGGCTGGAGCGGTATTGACAATGGCTATTATCAGACCGAGCACCTGAACAACTCAGGCGGTTCTTTTAATTATAAAACAGGAATGGTTTACGATATCCGTCCATAATTTACTTAAATTAGAAAATATGAAATTAATATGTCTGGTAGCTGTCTTCTTAACATTGGGTTCTTGTAAGAAAACGGAAAATAATGGCGGATCGGTAGTTGTAGACCAATATTTAAAGGTCTCTTTTGTAAGCTCCGAAAAAAATGATCTTTTAAAAGAACTAGGTAATACAAATATTTCCAAGCTTAGACTGTATTATCTTAAGGAAGGTAAGAAAACCATGTACTATAATCCCAATCTTAGTGATCCTTATGGAATCCAATTAATAGTGCCTAATGAACAAACAAATCCGTCCCCTTATCAGCTACAACTTTTGCTGAACAATATAGGAACACTGGGTGAAAATGTCAGTTCGACTACCTATTTAGACTGGGGAAACGGTAAAGAAGACACGATTGTAGGCTATTTCTTTAATGATGCAGATAACCGAATTCTCACAAAATTCAAATTCAATGAACTAGAAGGAGGACTAAAAGAAAAGCTTGGATTGGTTATTGTCAGAGACAAAATCAATTAAATAATCTTTGTGTATGATTATCCTACCTTAATAATGAGGTGGTTTCTTATAAGGAACCACCTCATTATTTTTTATATCCTTTTTTTAATACCTTCTATTAATTGGCTCAATCTGTTCATCTTGTATTTACATGTCGTATGATTAGGAAAGCGTAGGAAAAAATACGTCACGAATTCTTTAAGCTTATTTATTTTTCAAAAAGTTCTCGATTTTTGTTCAATCAAGGTAGTTGGTATGATCATATATTTAATAAAGTCCTCCGGATATTTTTTCTAAAAAACCAAATATTAATTATACTAAAATTGTTTTAAGATAAATTTTGAAATTACTCAATATAGAAGAATGAACGAATAAATTAAAGCTCCCAAAATCAATTAATATTTCTGTTCATTCGTAAAACCAAATTTATAAACATATAAAATTAAGAAGATGAAAGAAAAATCGAAAAGACCACCTCCAACTTTGCAATCATTAAAAATAGTAAGCAAAACCTACAATTCAGCCCCACAAAAATTGTTAGGAATTTGCTATAACTTAAAGTGAACAAACAATTATAAGTAAATAAAATCTATGGATAATTCTCTTAAAATATCATCCAGTAATTTTGACCATAAAACAAAAATAGAGTTGGCAATTTGCCAACTCTACAATATCTATTTTAAGAAAAATAATGAAGTAAACACGTATGCTCGCAGGATTCGAACTGATCATTTGATTCATAACTCATTATTTTTCAATAAAATAGAATCAACAAATAGAAAATTGAAGCAAGAAAAGTTCGAAAATAAAATCCTTTATAGATATATCAATGAGATTCGAACTTTTTTCACAAAAATACAATCTATTATTTTTCAGACAGTTATACGTAAAATCCAGTTCAAATCTTGCACCAAATGGTTCAATGACAATCCTTGCAAGTTCACTGAGAAGAGCTAATCGCAAGATTGGCTTTTTTTTGTGTTAATAACAAAAATCAATCAGATCATTCTGCATTAAACGGATCAAGTAGACTTCTTGGGGGAATATCAAAAATTTCCTAGTTTAGCATTTTTAATACAGATATCCCTTGCAAGACGCCGAACGTAAATTACTATCGCTATTGATGCCCGAAGGGCTTTTAGAATACTTTCAGATTTTAGAAGTCGATCAGGTTGACAATCAACTCCACATTTATTTAGATGAGCTTAATATTTCTCCAACAGGCTATGAGAACAGCAAGCTGGAGTCAAAGGGCTTTATGCCTTCTACAGAGATTTCCGACTTTCCCATTAGAGGTCAGAAAGTCACATTACATATCCGCCGCCGTCGCTGGACAGTCTTAGATACGGGACAGATTATCACAAGAGATTGGAACCTGGTCCGTGAAGGTACCCGAATGACAACTGAATTCGGGCTTTTTTTAAAGAAGATATTTGGATAACTATCCTGTAAGTGCCCAATTGGTAGGATTATTCTTCCAGATGGACGGCAAGCAACTTCAGGATCAATACAAGAACCATCTCAGTGACTTCCATGATTGGGGCCAAAAGCCACATGCAGAGCGATGGACTCTTTTCCCCGGGAATATCTCCGAACGCTTGAGCATCGATGAGACCAGTTTTAGCAACGGTGAATTATATACCATTGTTAGCAGTAAATCGGCAAAAGGGCGTAAAGGGACGATTCTGGCAACTATCAGGGGCACAAAGGCTGAGGATATCATGACTGTTCTTGAGCGAATACCTTTACGTTCAAGGAATAAGGTAAAGGAGGTGACCATGGATATGGCACCGAACATGGCTAAGGCAATCCGTAGATGTTTCAGGAATGCCAGGCGTGTGGTCGATCGGTTCCATGTCCAAAAGTTAGCTTACGATGCAGTGCAGGAACTCCGTATCAGGTATCGTTGGGAAGTATTGGATGCAGAAAGCAAGAAGATGGCCTATTCTAGAAAGCAGGGAACCCCATATGAACCCGAGTTGTTGCCTAATGGAGACACGCTCAAACAGTTACTGGCTAGATCCAGACACCTCTTGTTCAAGCATCCAGGCCGATGGTCCGAAAACCAGAAATAACGAGCTGAACAGTTGTTCATACGGTTTCCCAAACTAAAGCTCGCTTATGACCTTGGAATTGCCCTGGGTGACATATTCAATAAATGCAGGGACAAAAAGATAGCATTTACCAAGCTGGGACTGTGGCATAATCAGGTTGAGAATGCGGGCATCGCCTCTTTTGAGAGCGTAGCAAGATCCATTGCGGCACATCATCAATATATCCTACACTACTTCGACAACAGAAGCACCAATGCTTCAGCAGAATCTTTCAATGCAAAGCTCAAAGCTTTCAGGAGTGTCTTTCGGGGCGTAAGAGACACCACATTCTTCTTATATAGAGTAATGAAACTGTATGCTTAAAAACTTTACCCCCCAAACTTTCGGTATGATCCACATAATTATCAATGTGGAATTTGTTTATCAGGTTATCCTACTTCGATTTAATGATGTCATTTATTTTCACGCAATGACTTTAATTCTTTAATTCCGTTCAAAATACCTCCTATAATGATATTTCCATATCCAACAGCCGATAATTCTAAATGTATATGGATTAGTTTTAAAAATGTAAGTAGTCAACGTTAAAACATTCCAGTTTTAGATGCTTTGAAAGATGTCAAAAGATCATTTCGCTTTATCTCTATACCTAAATAAACTATTACCGCGAAACAGTTTTTTTTGTCACAGAAGCGTAGTTCCTTTTCCTTTTTTTTGTTTGATCTTTAATTGCAGTAAATGAGGATCAAAGAGTGATCAGATTCTAATTTAGTACAGTGCTTGTTCAGTGCTTGTTCAGTGCTCGTTCAGTGCTTACTCAGTGCTTACTCAGTGGGAACTGAACAAATACTGACTAATCACTGTCTAAAAAATGATTGAAAACTGTTATTACCTCCCAATTGGTATTAGAATGTATCAGTTTTAATGCCTCCTTAGCTATTTATTGTCAGCCAAGTGTGGCAGCCATCAAAAAGGGATCGAGCTAACCATATTAATAACGCTGCTGTCTACCCGGGCGTTTAGCAATTTAGCCCCATATTTACATAAACGAGCAGAATAAGTGCTGGACCTTGATCGATGACATCCTTGACATTGCATGTAGTAATAAACAACGTGGTTTAATTGCGTATAGCGATTAAAGAAAACCTTTGTGAATCGGACAGCAAGATATAAAAATTTGGAGTATTGAATCCCGCGATGCTTCATCGACAAGAAAATAAGCTGGCTAGCTGTATAGACCAGTAACAAGAATAGTGAATCCGTATAAACAAATCTGCGTAACACCAAAATGAGACTAACCATCGGGATTTTGATACAATATGATCAAAATCAAATGTGTTATTTCACTATTTTCACCCATTCATTCGATAACATGTATAAACAATTAGCAAGTCCATCGACATCTTCGAAATACAATCAGAAGCCATGAATAATAAAAACCTTTCTAAAAAACCACACTATCCCATTTTAGACGGACTAAGAGGATTGGCGGCGATTATCGTTGTCACCTTTCATCTCACCGAGCCATTGGCAACAGGTCACCTCGATATCTTGGTAAACCATGGCTATTTGGCAGTTGACTTTTTCTTTCTTTTATCTGGCTTTGTAATCGGTTATGCTTATGATGATCGCTGGCGTACAATGTCGATTGGCACTTTCTTTAAACGCCGTATTGAACGCCTTCAGCCCATGGTTATACTGGGTATGACTCTTGGCGCGATAGGCTTCTACTTTACCGATTCCACCATCTGGCCACTTATTCATACCGTCCCGATTTGGAAAATGCTTCTCGTAATGCTCATCGGTTATACGATTCTCCCCGTCCCCCTCTCTTTGGATATTCGTGGTTGGCAGGAAATGCACCCGCTCAATAGTGTTGGCTGATCATTGTTTTTTGAATATATTGCCAATATTCTCTATGCTATCGGTATTCGTAAATTATCCAAAACAGCTTTAAGCATTTTGGTCATTATCGCAGCTGTGGCGCTCGCGCATTTGGCGATTACAAGTCCCAATGGTGATGTTAGTGGTGGCTGGACGTTAAATGTTGAGCAAGTGCGGATAGGAATCACCCGCGCCATGTATCCCTTTTTTGCGGGCCTTTTGCTATCCAGAATAACCAATCCCAGCCGTATCCGACATGCATTTTTATACTGCAGTATTTTAATCGCCATTGTGTTGTATATGCCTCGTATAGGCGGAGCAGATCAGCTTTGGTTGAACGGGATATATGAGTCTGTATGCATTATCATTGTATTTCCCTTGATTGTTTACTTGGGAACAAGTAACATATCAAGTAGCAGAATAGAAAATAAGCTCTGCAAGTTTTTGGGTGACATCTCCTACCCGCTATACCTCGTACACTATCCTTTGGTCTATTTTTATGTTGCCTGGATCAGCAATAACAAGGATGTGACGCTAGTGACAGCCTTGCCTTATGCCCTATTGATTTTGCTGACGAGTATTGCACTGGCCTATGTCAGCTTGAAATGGTATGACGAACCTGTCCGTACATGGCTCAGAAAGAAATTGGACTAATCATTGTTTCTATAGCTCTGCTTTGAGCTTTTTGCAAGAGATGGGGTAACTTTTTGTGCAACTGCTTTTTCCAGCCCATTTCCATAATAAAACTGATCAAAACCAGCTTAATGCCTTTATAACCGGACTGTTTCACTTTCAAAAAAAGAGTCCCACTACAGGTTGGTTCTAATGAAAAGCTCAACACTGTATCCAATTTTGTGAAGATTCCTTTCGTTAGTTTATCTGCCTTATCCGAATGAATTCCGGCACAGGCCAATGCTTTCTCACCAGTAGCTTCACCCCGGTAGCTATACGCAAGATATTGCTTGGGTATTGCCGAAATAATTTCGCAATGCGTAATACCATCCCAGCCCTTCTGGGCTTTCATCCTAAACGTAAAATAATGTCCTGTCTCGGTTTCGATGTCGTTTGGCATAAACCAAGCCCCAAGCAGGTCTGCTTCCGTCAATGCACGCCACACCAGATCTTGGTCATAGGGCAAAAATACTGTCAATTTAATTGTTCTCTCCATTTTTTGCATAGCTAAAACTGCTGGCCCAACAGTAATATCAGTTTTTTGATTTTTTCCATACGATTTAATTATTCATGCAATCAAATGTAATAAGACCACGATGAAAGCCAAGTACACCATCGGTTAAAGATCGTCCATTTCCTATTAATTCTTAATGATTTCCTACCCAAACGAATTAAAATGTTACAAAACAATTTCCAAAGCTGATTAATCAATCGATTGACTAAACTAATTATGATAAAAGTTTATTTTTTTTACACACCATAAAAGAACATTATTTATATTTATTGATACACAATATAAACCATTATAAGAAAACTTTTAAATTTAATGCTTGCAACCCTCGCACTAGGGGTTGCATCCTGCAACAAGACCTTGGTTAACACCGAAGAAAGTGTAGGAAATCTAAAGGCAAACGCAGCAACAACTTCGGTAACCAATGAATGGAGCAGTAATCCCTATAAGCTGAATGTCATCTATTTTGTTCCAAATGATGTTGACTCCATTCCCAATTTCAGAAAGCGTCTTAGCAAGATCCTCTTAGATGCTCAAAATATGTTTGCAAATAATATGGATCGCGAAGGCTTCGGAAGAAAATCTTTCGGATTGGATCTACTCAATGACAGTTTGATTAATATCCATTACATCGCCGGAAAATACGGCAAAGCTACTTCACATGTGTCCTAAATAAATTTTAGGAGTCGTTTTCTGTGTTACAACCATTGATTTTTTGCTCATTTGAATTTTGACCCCTACTTTTCATTCCGTGAAGATGTTCAGCTGTCCATTTTTTCCTTTGACCGGAGGCCTGACAAATGGATCATCTATCCATTTCCAGATGTTTATTTTCACGAAGATATTCATTCTGATAAATGCCACAAGATTGGAAAGATTCCAATCATATTTGGCCTTCTTTTGGAGGTACTTTAACAGTAATATGCCGATCAGTGAAGTCCAGATCTGTATCATCACTGCATTTTCAGAAGTCCCTATGAATGTCGATACTTTTAAGCGCTGCTTTAGATGCTTGAAGAAGACTTCGATATGCCAGCGTTGTTTATAGATGTTTGCCACCAAAGAAGCCTTCCATTTAGTATTATTGGTCAAAAAGTGGTACTCATTACCAGTGGTGCTGTCCCAAAAGTGGACCAGGCGTAACGGTTTGGAATTGTATTTATTGCAGGCAGCACCGGAAAGCTCAATGATCTCATCTTTAATGATTCCCTTTTCCAAGAGTGCTTCACTCTGATATGATTTGATAACCTTGTAATTCATGTTGGTTTTACTCCTGGTAACGAAATAACAGCCCCTGCTGTCCAAATCCCCAAGCCAGCTGTAATCCACGTAGCCACGGTCCACTACCACCACGCTTCCCTTAGAAAAACTGTAACTACCGGCCCGCTGGCTCTCATGTACTTTTCCATCGGTAATCTGCATAAAAACAGGCAGGCAGCCATCATAATCCAGAACGGTGTGCAGTTTTACCGCACCTTTGGTGCTCCTGAATTTAGCCCAGTCAAATACAGATAGACATAAGGGGATGATGCTGGCATCCATCAGATATACTTTACGCTTTAGCTGACCAAGATCTTTGCGAAAATGGGTGTCCTTTTGCCAAAGCCTATCCAAAACAGAATAGTAAAGATCTTTGAAAAGTTCATGGGTACGGTGTGTGTTGATATAGGATATATTAGACTTACTTGGAGCTCTTACTACACCTAAGTGGTTCAGATTACCAGTGGTACTGCGTAAACCGTTACTAATATCACGAACCGAATCTGCCGAGGAAAAATGACAGAAAAGCATACTGACTAGATGCGTCCAGCTGTTGATCCCTTTCTGATGTTTGTCACTTTTGTGCTTTGAAACCAAATCTTTGAATAATTCGCGGTCGATAAGAGATAAAATCTGACTAAAAACGTTTAAATTTATCATGGCGGTGTGTTATAATTTTGCGATTTAAATATAGCAACTTTGCTATATCTAAACACCGCCACTTTTTAAACGTTTAGGACGCAAGTGAAGCTACTTATCCATATTCAGGGGGTAGCGGAGCAGTGAAGGCAGAAGTGGACAGCTATTTTAACCAAAATCCGTCAGGAAAAAAAAGCGAGCAAAATCTAATTATTATTCCAACGTATAATACAGATCCAGCTAATCCTGGAGGCCCGCCGTTCTATGGTACAGGCACCAGCTGCTACGCCTTAGATTATGTAAATCTAGACGCTAAAAACTTAGGAATAGGCGGCGATATTGGATGGAAAGCAACTGTGTGAATCGGTGGAATGATCCACGAACTGGGCCACGGATTAAATGCCAGTCACAATAGGATGAACAAAACATTAGCACCAACTTTAGGTACGGCTTTAATGGGTTCAGGCAATTCAACCTATGGAATCTCCACAACCTCATTGACCAGTACCACAGCAGCAACATTTAACAATAGCCAAGTATTTAGCACTGTGGTAAGAAGTGACTGGTATGCATCCGCTTCTGCAGAAATTACATCCTTGTCATCAAGCTTTGTGAACAACAAGATTATCATTTCCGGGAAATTTACGACAACAAAACCGGTCAATGACATTGTTGTCTGGCATGATAGAGAGCCTTTTGGCGTAAACAACGATTATGATGCCGTACAATGGGCCACAAAAATAATTGGCCAGGATAGCTTTCGATTCGAGTGTCCATTAGCTGATTTTTATGATCTGACAGGGAATTACGAAATGAGAATAGGGTTTCTCCATGCCAATGGAAGCCGTACAACCTTAGGGTACGCTTATAACTTCGTTAACAATGTACCCGATTTATCCAAGGTTGTTACCTATAAACTTTTACCGACAACAGGTTGGTCAATTGTCGCTAGCGATAGTAACGAGCCTGGATCACCGGCGAGCAATGTATTGGATATGAATAGAAGTACAGTGTGGCATACGCCCTGGTCGTCCACTCAAACTCCGCAGCCTCACTTCTTCTCCATCAATATGGGGGCATTACGCACCGTGAAAGGAGTTGCTTTCCGTAACCGCGACAATTTAAATGGAGCGATGAAAGATGTCAATATTTACTCAAGTACAAATAGTGTAAGCTGGACATTAATCAAAACGACGCAGCTGAACAAAGTTGCTGGTTCCTGGATCAATGTCGATCTGAATGCCTCCGTTAACACCCAATACCTTAAAATAGAATCGACAAGTTCCTGGGGTGATTTCTTCTATTCTCATCTTGCAGATTTTGGTGCATATTAGTTTTTAAACCAATAGAATAGGCGGCCGGTATAACAAACAATACCGGCCTTTTTTGTTTTGATCACCATGAATAAGTGAGTTTCATAAGTGTGGTTAGCAAATAATTTTATATTTTTAGTACGGCGTGCAGGCTTTGACTTATCAATAAGCTAGAATAAACGACCGAAGTAAACACTTACCAAAAAAAATAGGATGAATCGACAAGAACTGATCAAAACTTTTTCTGACAACCACCATACGGTTATTGCCTATATCCAGGCATTACCTGATCCCCTTTTTTTATACCGTAATCATGAAAAATGGACAGCTGGTCAGCAGCTAAAACATATCCTCTTAACGCTTCTACCCTTTCCAAAGATACTGCAATCAAAAGAGTTCATCGTCCAAAAATTCGGCACCCTACAACGTAAATCTTGGGACTACGATACAGTACTTAACAATTATCTCAAAACAAGCCTACAGGCGCCAGGTCAATTTTTGCCTGATGAAATCCTGCCTGCACAAAAGAGAGCCTTATAACGCAATTAGAAGAAGTAATAACCACAATTAATCAATTATTTGCACTGTACAATGAAGAGGAGCTCGATAGCCTGGTCTTACCCACCCTTTGCTCGGAAAACTCAGTATACGTGAAATGTTTTACCTGATGAGCTATCATCCCCTACACCACCTGAATCAAATTAAGGAAAACTTGGCGTCATTAAACCACTAAGTAGCAACTTATTTTTCAACATGTTGCCTGACTAGCATTCATGGTTTGTGTCTATTCCTTCATGGTATTTATCTATTCCCTTGTATGGACCATATCATATAAATCAAAGCCTTCAGCCCAATAATCTTTATGGATTTCCCGTAGTACAAAACCATTTTTCTTATAAAATCCAAACGTAAATTGAGAGGTGCCGACTTCGATCTTTTCAACCTGATGATGGGCGTAAAGAAAGTCAATGCGATGATGCAATAAGGTTTTTCCAAAACCAAATCCATAATATTTTGGATTTAAAAAACTCCAACTCAAATATCCTGTGCGCTGATCATCGGAAAAACCTACACCGCCGCCACCAATAATTTGTCCGTTAACCAGTGCAACAAAATACGTCTCCATTTCCTGATCCAGATATTCCCTGAAATCGGCAACCTCGCTCTGTGCAAAGTACTTCGGTATATTCATATGAAGAATATCAATCAGTTTATTGCTATCTTGAACATCATATTTCCTAATTTCCAAATACTTATCCATAATTGGTATGATTACAAATCCCTGTCTATTTTAAACTTACATCTCCTGTGAAGTTTCTTAAATATAGGAATAATTTAGTGGGTTTTTATTGCACTATTCCCAAGCATACCCGCTAATCTCATTTTTATTAAAAAACATAAAAAACTATGGCTATTGGCTTGATTTTTGATTAATTTTTCGCTCGCACTGTGGCAAGCAGATGATTATTAAACAACCAATATGCAAAAACCTCAAAAGGATTTACCGATTTTTTTTGAAGCATTAAATCAAATGCCGATTGCCACGGCCATTTATGATAATTCGAACCTCAATATCGCATTTGCCAATTCTCGTATGTTAAAAATGTGGCGTACAGAGAATGAAATAGTTGGACATTTCTTTGGAGAGGTTTTTCCGGTTTTTACCCAGGAAGGATTTACCGATATACTCCGTAACGTCTGGGAAAGCGGTGTTACCTACAAGGCAGTTGAAACTCCCGCAACGATTGTTGACGGTGATTTCAAAATCAAACGCTATTTTGATTTTGAGTATAAGCCACTCTTTGATAAGCGCGGACGAACAAATTCCATCCTCCACACAGCTACCGATGTCACGCATAAGATACACGATGAGAAACCTTTAGATCGAGAAAATATAACTATCAATCCCGCAACCAACCTGCGCATGATATCCTATACACTATCACATGATGCTAAAAATCCCTTGGCACTCGCTAAATTGGGTATAGGTGTACTTAAAGAACATTTGGATATGCAAACCAATAGGCGGCTCGAACTGTATGAGGTCATCGATCAATCACTTGAAAACATCGCTGACATTATCGACAAAACGGTAGAGCTGAGCCTTGCCCCAATGTATAGGCTACGGAAACAACCTGTCCGTTTAGATCTTACATTGCCCAATTGGTGCCGGGAAGCTAAATTATTATTCCGTAGCCCGCATACTGAACTTATCTTTGGGGACCTTTTTCCAGTAAACAGTGATCAAAATGGAGTTTACCAAATCTTTACAAACTTGATCAACAATGCCATTAAATACTCTTCGGCCAATACGAAAGCAGCGCTGCATATTTATAGTGAAAAAGTAACGAACGGTGTGTTATATATCATAAAAGATAATGGTATCGGTATTCCGCAGCATGAACTCGAAAATATCCGTATGGAAAGACTTCGTGGCTCAAATTCAACGGAGTACCAGGGAAAAGGCATCGGATTGTTTATCGTTCAGGAAATTCTTGAAAGGCTCAAAGCGCAGATGGCCATTTTCAGTCAGGAAAACCAAGGGACCGAAATTCGTTTGTTTTTTCCAAATTAATAACGTGACGTAGCCTTTTATCTTCCTTTCAGGACAGATTTTGCCAATCTTGTCCTGCTATTCAAGAAAAATCATTGTTGAACTCCTGATTTATAGCTAATTTTGAATGTTTAGAAATTGCAAGCAAATCAGACAAGTCTTTATGAATCATTTTCGTAAATATTGGAAACTACTTTCCCATATTGGTGCACATCCGGACATGTCATACATCGATTTCAAACGCGTATACATGATCAATCTGATTGCATTGTTATGTTTATTTCCGACAATTTTCTTTTCAATCCTCAATCTTATCGACCACCGTTATATTTTAGCAGCGATTAACTTCTGCAATTCACTATGTGCGCTTACGGTCCTTCTACTTCAATATTATGAGAAGCGTACTATCGCTAAGGCAACACTGTTGACAAGTAATGCTGTGTTTTTCTTCGCTGGAGCGCTACTTTATAAAAATGGTGGCGAATACTTTTTATTGTGCACATTGATTGTCTCCATGTTGATGTATGATAATCGAAAGATCCATATAGCCCTTTGTATTACGGTAGCTTTTTTGATTTCACTCTTATATCTACTTCCCGATATACTCCCGTTAAGCCAGCAAGTGCCTCGATCTAGGTCTGTTTTCAATATTATCAATGCACTAGCTTTTATGGTCGTCGCAGTCAACTTCTTTCTTGACATCATCTATAAGAATATAAAAAAAATTGAGCAGCAACGCCGCAACTTAGAATCCATGAATCGGGACAAAGAAAAAATCTTTTCTATTATCGCGCACGACATCAAAAGTCCTTTTGCCAATCTGGAAGCACTGGTCTTTATGTTTCGTAATCAAATGCTCGACAGTACAAACTCCCAGGAATACATCCAGCAGATCTTTCAACAAATTACGCAGCAGAATCAGGCGTTGGATGATTTATTGCAATGGGGCAGCAGCAGTATGCAGGGGATCAATACCAAAGCATCACCCCAGTTGATCAAACCTATAATACAACAAATTGTTGAAGTTTTTAATGAGAATGCACAATCTAAACAGCTAAAAATCAATATTGATATACCAAACAACACACAGATAATTGCCAATCGGGATCATACCATCATTATTTTACGCAACTTGATCAGCAATGCGATTAAATTCAGCTATGTGAGCGGGAATATCAACATCTACACCAGCATGGATGAAACCTATACACATATTCATATTCAAGATGAAGGAATAGGAATTAACCCTTCGAAGTCCGCCGTACTTTTTAATGAGATCCAGCAAAAGTCTTTCGGAACGGAAGACGAACCCGGATCGGGCGTAGGCCTTGTTTTATGTAAGGATCTTATTGAGCGGAACAAAGGTGTAGTGAACATCCAAAGCACACCTAATAAGGGATCCGTTTTTACGGTCGGATTGCCATCCTGCCCCAGCCATAAACCACAAACCGAGTTCGAAGTACCCAAATGCTGTTAATTCAACTATAGGTTTAGAAATTTTTTGGTGGTTTTATGGAATCATTGAATTGCCGATGAAGAGAGAAAAATTGAATCTCCCTTTTGTAATTAAAACTATATCTTTATAAAAAGAATTACAGGGTCACTATGATAGAGAATACGTTTGGAATGGATATAATGCCTGAAAATGAACATGACCGACTGAATGCCCTCAGACGCTATAAAATAATGGGAACCCCCGCTGAAGCCAGCTTTGATGGAATTGCAAAATTAGCCAGCCAGATCTTTAATGCCCCTATTGCATTGCTCTCATTGGTGGATGCAGAATCGGTCTATTTCAAAGCAAATATCGGCATGGGCACCACAAAGGAAACGAATCGAGGGCAAAGTTTGTGTAGTCTGGCTATTTTGGACAAGAAAGTAACAGTCTTTGAAGATACATTGGAAGAAGATATCCTACTGACCAATCCAACTGTAATTGGAGACTTTGGGCTACGGTTTTACGCAGGTGCACCCCTTATTACACATGATGGTTTTATGATCGGTTCACTGTGCGTTATCGACAAGCATCCGCGGGCTTTCAGCGCAGCTGATCGACAGATATTAGCAGGTCTTGCACGCACAGCGATGGATCAAATCGAGCTTCGAAGTTCTTCCATCGATAAAATTGATGAGCTTGAGGGCGTCAATATTACCATGGCAACCATGCAACAACGACTGCTCGAACTTAATGACGAAATGGAGCTTGCCAATGACGAACTTTATCGCACGAATAGTCAGCTCAACAAATCCTATGATTTGACCGTGCTACTCAATAAAAATCTCAAAAAAAGTGAATGTCGATTCAGATCCTTTATAGATAAGGCCCCAATAGGCTTTGCGATTTTAACAGGCCGTGAGTTAGTTATTGAAGTTGCCAACGATAGGATGCTCAAGCTCTGGCGCAAAACCGAAATTGTCCTCGGCAAACCACTTGCACAAGCGCTTCCAGAACTTCAGGGACAGCCCTATTTAGGGATATTGGACGATGTCTTTACCACCGGCCAAAACTACATTGGAGATACTGCCTACGCAAGACTTGAGTCTATGGGGGTATTGGGCGATCATTATTTTGATTTTACTTATGAGCCGTTAAAGAATGATGAAGGTGAAACGGAGTCTATTATTGTCATAGCCAATGAAGTTACCGAGCGCATCAAAAGAAACGAACATCTTGAAGCTCTCAACTATCAGTTGGAAATTGCACTAAAAGCTGGTGAACTCGGCTCCTACAATCGCGATATCAAAACAGGAAAAATGGACTGCTCCGAAACCTGTAAAATCAATTTTGGTCTTACCAAAAACGACCGCTTTGACTATGAAGACCTCATGCGAAGCATCGTCCCTGAACACCGCGAAATGGTGTATCAAAAGGTGCAGGACGCTATCCAGAACAAGACCACTTATCACGCTGAATATCTCATCCGTTGGCCTGATGGATCGTTACACTGGATCAATGCATCAGGTCTTCCCAAATACGATCCAGAAGGTCATGCAACTCACCTCATCGGCGTAGTGGCAGATATTACAAAACGAAAGAATTACGAATCACAAAAAGATGACTTCCTGGGCATTGCCAGCCATGAACTAAAGACACCCGTCACGGGCTTAAAGGGAACGATTCAATTGCTGGAACGATTTAAGGACAAAACTGGAAGTGAGATCATTTCAAGGGTTATTGATCAGTCTGCTGTCAATATCAAAAAAAATCGTTACACTTGTTGATGACCTGCTCAATATGCATAGAATCAGTGAAGGACAGCTTCATCTCGAAAAAACAACATTCAAAGCGTCAAAGATTCTTGCCTCCAGTTGTCACAATATCATATCCCAAGGCAACCATCAAGTTAATATTACGGGCGATCTCGATGCAACTATATTTGCTGACGAGCAACGCCTTGAACAAGTGCTTGTTAATTATGTCAACAATGCCGTTAAATATGCACCAGAATCGAGAGAAATCAATATCACTGTGGAACAGCTGCAAGATTGTATCAAGATAACCGTCAAGGATCAAGGTGAAGGTATTGATCCGGCAGTACAGCCTTTTATTTTTGATCGATATTATAGAGCAAACCATGAAGGCAAATCGTACTCGGGGCTCGGGCTCGGACTCTATATCTCCGCTGAAATTATCAAAAAACACGCGGGTCTAATAGGAGTTGACAGTACGGTAGGCTTGGGCAGCAGTTTCTGGTTTTCCATTCCACGCCCACCAGCGGAAAGATAATCGCAAAAGAGCCGGTAAAAAACCGGCTCTTTGTTATAAACTCCTATGCGCTTCTATTTACAGACTGCTTATGTGCAGCCGATCGGCATTTCAATATAGACTTAGGCCATCTCCTCAACCGTCGCGTCAGGCGCATTCTTCTTGACAGATTCAATGCCGTTTTCCATACCACTTGCGCTTTCATACATCTCGCTGCTTCCAATAATTTGACCATTGGTCGCCTTGAGATTGAAATAGTACTTACCATTGGTAGCAGTTTTACGATCAAATTTGTTATCGTCCTGAGCATTCTTCTTAACAGATTCAACGCCATTTAAACAGTTTGCTTTAGTTGTATAACCTTCACTGCTTAAAATCACCTGTCCGTTTCCAGCTTTTAGATTAAACTGAAATTCGCCATTTTTCCGAGTTTTTACTTCAAATTTACCCATTTTCTCAATTAATTAAATAAATACGTGGTTATTGGAATGAAATCCATACTACAATATAATACTTTTCCATGTTTTTATTGTAAAACAACGATTAATTTTTTTTCCGCGATAAAGTACTTGTTTCTATCCGTCTATCCTGTCCAACAGGGTATTTAAGAATGTTTAATCTCTTAAAGTAGTTAGATCCTGCATTGGCGCTGGCAAATTTAAATCAGCTATTGCTGTATAGACAGATTCATCAACTTTAAACCCCCATTTTCTAAAAAAATCCGAGAGATCTTTTTGAGCAATCTGACATGCAGACAGCATAAAATAGCGCATTTTCTCTGCATCTGTCGAAACTGCGGGCCTGTTCTCGCGCGTAGTTTTGCTAAGTTTGATGTAAAAATCGTCGCCAAATCCCAACCAGAGATGATGAAACATAATCATTTTCAAATCATTATCCCCCAAATTAAAGTTACGATCAGCGATATTTTTTTGAAAGTAAGTCGTCAATATAGGCCAGGAATTATTGGCTGTCACTCGACTTACCGGCAATCCAAATCCCCTTTCGCTGGCTAACGAATAGACATTCACGGTTGTTTCTGTCAGATTGCCCCACGTCCAAGCTTTTTGTTAATAGGTGTGGCCGACCTCATGCCATATTCCCCATCCATTTGTATTGGACAGATATTTTGGCTGCAACATACGATAAGATAAGGCATCGGTAAAATAAATAGAAATACCGGCTGCCATATAGCCTCCAGAACTCGAATCCCTCACTGTAATCAGATGCTTATTGTAAGGTATCGCATGAACTCCACTGGTACCATTCAAGCCACTGATTCGATTGGAAAAGTCAATAATTGAATCCAATCTATTAACAATCAGCTGTTGATCTTCGTCCCTGTACAACAGGGCATCGGCAATTTTGGCTACCATAATGGTGTGATCCGACGAGAAGACGACATCCGGAACGGTACTTTTCAACGAATCCAATGTATCTACCCATTGCTCATGGGAGGTTATCCCCTTTTGAAAGTAAGGGACCGGAATAAATCCATTGCCAAAAGAAAGCTCGATTTCTCCAGTTGTTGTATAATTATCAGCTGTATAAATCACATAAACCAATCCCCCGTATTGATCCACTGTGAAAGTTTGCGTACCTGCCTGGAGATTGAAATACTGCCGGACTGGTCGAATATTATCTCTAAAAGGCGTCCCGATCGCTAAGCGTGCTGCTGTAGTACCCGAGTTGACTTTTACGTTTATGGTTATGGTACTGTTTGGCGCCACATAAAATCCGGTCATTTGCATCTCATTGTGATTCGCTCGAAACTGAAGTCTATCAGCCTCCGTTGCGGCCGAAGGACTTACGTTGAATAGTTGGACCGAATCCGCTATTGCTAAGGATTCTGCGCCGGTATCGTTTGGTAAGGTGTACATTAAGCTGCCATCTTTCCGGCAGGAAATGCTCATAGCGATCACTAAAATCGTGATTAAGGAAAACACGGTCTTTCTCATAATTTTTAAATAAAGTTTATAAATTGTATTAATTGTCCGCACTGCTTCCGATCATCCTACAAAGCCTCAGCGGCTGTTTCGAAGTTTTTTATTTTTTTGATCGATTTAGGATTCCACAAAACTTGAAACAAGATGATCCATACAAAGAATTCTCTTCACCTTCGGTAAAGTATTAGTTCATAATCTTAAAGCAAGATATAATATATTGTACAGAAAAATAATCAACAGCTTCAGATCAAACATTTGCACAATTAACGAAAACCTTTTCGCTTAGACGAACATCAAATAACCGAAAAGAAAGTATATTTTATAATAAATAACAAGAATCGAGTAATAACCTTATTCTGTACCGCGATAGAAGCTAGATGTTATTCAAACTAATCGCTCAGATCTAACGCTATTCGCTCGAACACTCCATCATCCAGCACTAGCGGAGCTGCGCATGATCATCTCAATAACCATGATTAAATTATAGATGAAGATGACTTGAAGTGGATTAATTAGACGTGAGTCCTAAAAAACCTAAAAAAAAGCAGTATAACCAAAGGTTATAATCAATGTATTTCATAGTTTTATTTTTAATAAAGATAACATACGTAAAAACCTATTTTACAAAGAATAATACAAAATAAAACAAGAGAAAAATGAAATCAGAAAATAGAACAAAAAAACGATTTCTCTCTTCTCGGAGCCAAGTTTTAATTTATCCGTCTATTTTTCAAAGGATAATCTGCTTCGCTTCAGTTTACCAGAATCAATTATAAAAAATTATAATTTTAAAAAGCGAATCGTTAATTTCGAAAAGTACACTATGAAATTAATACCCTAATTTTGCTTGTATTCAAAAAAGTTTGATGAAATATTTAACCTAAACTATAGCCTCAGAACACTATAGTGAATCAATAACAAGCGATTATCTTAAAACATGAAAAATAACATAAAGGAACAAAAAGAAACATTAAATCAATTGGATCAAAATTCAGCACCGCTAGCGGAACACCCCATTATAGTAGAATTTAAAAAACTCATTCACCAGTATCCTCAGAATCACTGGGATCTCCAATTCTACTTGAAAAAGCTCAACGTTTCAAGAATGGCCTTACATCGATTGACACTTTCAAGCAGTGAAACTTCACCCAGCACGATCGTCAAGGAAATTGTCGCAAGTGAGATTGCCAAAAAACTTGCTACCACTGAAATTCCGATTAAAGAGTTGACTTCGTATTATGGTTTTAGTTCTTCAGCATCATTAACACGGTTTATAAAAAAGCATACTGGTCTGAGTCCCCGAAAATTTAGGGCATTAAATGCGCTGGATTATGTTTAAAAAATAACTCGAAGCTATCTCCCGATCGATAGCTAAAAATTGAATAGCATAGGGTAAGCTTTTTATGAAATTTGGGCGATATTCCTATATTTACCAGTATTTAATGCTGATTTTTTCGATACTTCCGAAAAATCAAAGCATCCTTCAAATGCATTCGTTGTTCTTATAGAAGCGTTATAACTATTTTCTTCATTAAACAATTATGAAAAGGGATGATAAATGATATTTTTTAGTTTAAAGATATTGTTAAAGTTTGACAAACACCTTCTTTTTAAAAACTAAAAATACACATTATAAAACTAAAATATCTATCATTAAACAAAAAAAAGCGCACTAATCTGTGCACTTTTTTTGCTAAACATTATTATGCTTTGTTTAAACTTCACGATAAAGTTCTTTTGAACTATGAGGTCGCCTTAAGATATATTGCTGATTACAAGGCCAATCCCTCGAATCTGCTAATCCCTGGCTGTTTTATAAATCCATTCTGCTCAAAAAATCCTATCGACGAACTTATTATGAGTTCATTGACCCATATCACGTCATACGGATTGCAGACGGCAAGACATTTGTCCATTAAAGATGTCTCCATTTGCTACCGAGCTGCATGTTGGCGGACACCAAAGTCCGCGATTCGAATCGCACGCGTACCTGCCAGGGCATCCGGCTTCTGCCCTTTCGAGGTTATTCTTGCATAACCCATTGGTTGATCGTCGGCATACACCACCAGCCATTGGTTTGACATGCTGTTTATTTCGTTGACAAGTGTTCTGGAATTAAAATTGTCAGCGATGTAATGTTCCAGTTCAGCTGGCTCCACTAAGCTGGCGAATTTTTCTAGCGCCAGTGTTTTAATTATCATCGACAACGCTTCAATTCCCTGCTCTGTTGCCACCGTAAATTTTGTAACTATATTCATATATGCATCTCCTATTAAACAAACAAATGTACATGCTATCACTTGCTATTATTCGATACACATTATTCATTTAGCATCAGTACAGCTACAGGTTCCCACATAAATACCGACCTATATGCTGGATCGCTTCAATTCGTTTATCAGAAAATTTATCCGCGATGACCAACCTAAAATAATGTCCAAAAGTATTTGCAAAAGAGAACGTATAACCCGGTGTGAATCTCGCACCAATTTTTTCACGCTGCGCATAAAAATCCGACATATCTGTACTTTCGGGCATTTTAACCCAAAGATTATATCCACCTGCCGGGGCAATCACTTTGGTTTGTTCGGGAAAACTGGAAGCGATTAGGTTGGTGGCTAGATAGGCATTTTTTGCCAGTTGCATCTTCAGTGAACGAATATGCCGATCGTAACTACTGCTGCCGATTAAACGGCTTACAGTCTCCTGATTCAAAGGGGAAACTGTACTGCCCAACGCAAACTTGATCTGTTCGGCATCTTTCAGAAATAGCCCTGTGCTTAACCAGCCCAGTCGAATTCCAGGTGCCAGGGTTTTTGAATAAGATGAATAAGTCATCACCAATCCGCTTTCATCAAATTGTTTTAAAGTTGATGGTCTACTCCCGTGAAAGTTTAGGTCGCCATATATATCGTTCTCGATAACAGCAACATGATATTGATGAGCAATCGCCAATAAAGTAATTTTCTGTTCATCTGCAAGCAAAATACCTGTTGGATTATGAAAATTCGGTGTTAGCACGACGGCTTTTACAGCACTTCTTTGACATGCTCTTCTAAAAAAATCAATATCGAAGCCTTCTTTAGTCAGAACAGGAACTTCAATGACACGCAGTTTGAGCACCCGAATGACCTCCAATACAGAAAATACACATGGACTTTCCACAGCAACAATATCTCCGGCTTCGCATACGGCTGCCAAGGCGATATACAAGGCCTGTAAGGCGCCATCTGTGATCAGCAGTTCATCTGCATGCAGCAAGGTCTGATGAGAGGCCGCACGGCTGACAATGTTGTCCTTCAATTGTACAGAGCCATTAGACGGATAATAGCGTAGCAATCCCGCCCCTAGTTCCCGAATGACCTGTTGCATCGTCCGAAGTAAAAGTTTTTGCGGAACAAGGAGATCCCCTGGAGCCGCAACATTAAATTCCGAAAAACCCCGCCCCAAAGGTGACGCTGTTGTCAGGCCCAGCCTTTGTTCAAAGACAGCATCCCTTACTATTGGTGGACGACCATGCCCTCCTGGTTCTGCCAGCATTTCATTTTTCGTACTGACATAGTATCCAGATTTCGGAACGCTTTCCACTAGACCACGAATCATAAGATATTCGTATCCAGCTTGAACAGTACTCATACTTAAACCATAATAATCTTTAAAATCACGTACTGAAGGAAGCTTTTGTCCGGGTTTATAGACCCCTGATTTTATATTTTTCTCGATTGCCTGTGTAAAGATTTCAAATTTATAGTTCTTCATCTGTATTGATCACTTTTAACTATACTGTACCTGTATCGCAAATCTAATCAATCTAAATTTGTCTAAAAAAGAAATGACAGGTAATTATCAAATCAACAGCCCCAGTGAATTACGAGCTCTCCCACAGGAGGTATACCCGGGATAAGTCAGGAATTAAGGAACCTCATCATTGACCATATTGCTACACATGGCGGTCATTTTAGTTCAAGCCTTGGTGTTGTAGAACTTACCATAGCAATACATTATGTGTTTAACACCCCTGAGGATAAATTGATATGGGACGTTGGTCATCAAGCTTATGTCCATAAATTAATCACGGGTAGAGCGGCTCGCTTCCATTCGAACAGGCTTCTACATGGCATCAGCGGATTTCCTGTTATGGAAGAAAATAACTTTGACGCCTTTGGTACTGGTCATTCATCCACATCCTTATCAGCAATTCTGGGTATGGCCTGCGCGGCCAGGTATAAGGGTGATCATAACCGTCAACACATCGCTGTTATCGGTGACGGCGCCATGACTGCCGGTCTAGCATTCGAAGCTTTAAATAATATTGGTTTCGAACAGCCCGACCTACTGATTATATTAAATGACAACAATATGTCTATTGATGCCGGTACGGGAGCGCTACAAAATTATCTGACCGACCTGACCTCGGGGCAAGCCTATAATCAGTTCAAATCACAGATCAAAAAGCTGCTGTCGCGTAATAAGGATCGGGCACAATGGTCAATTGCTGCGATTAGAAAAATAGAGAAACTGATAAAAACGGGACTACTTGCTTCAAGCAATATTTTTGAGGCCTTAGGTATACGTTATTTTGGACCAGTGGATGGGCATAATCTCCATAAGCTTATCAAAATACTCGAGCAGTTGAAGCATATACCCGGGCCCAAAATAGTACATTGTGTGACGCAAAAAGGAAAAGGTTTTGCGCCGGCCATGTTAAATAAGGCAGAATGGCATGCCACGGGAAATTCGACAAACTGACAGGTGAACGGTTAGAACACCAGCTACCGCAACTCCACAACGAGACTTTTCAGCAGGTGCTGGGCGAAACGCTGACACAGCTGGCCCGAAGGAATAGTCGTATTATGGCTATTAGCCCAGCGATGCTTTCCGGCAGCAGGCTAACCGCAATGAAACAGCAGATGCCCAACCGTGTTTTTGATGTTGGTATCTGCGAACAGCATGCCGTTACTTTTTCTGCTGGCCTTGCTGCCGATGGACTACTTCCTTTCTGCTTTATCTATTCGACATTCTTACAACGCGCCTATGATCAGCTTATCCACGACGTCGCTTTGCAGAAATTGCCAGTCGTATTCTGTATCGACAGGGCCGGTGTTGTCGGTCCCGACGGCCCCACTCATCAGGGGGCATTCGACATTGCTTTTCTCCGATGCATACCCAACATTACGGGCGCTTCCCCCATGACGCTTACAGACTTTAAAAATTTGTTGTTCACGGCTCAGGACATCGCTCTCGACGGACCGTTTGCAATCCGCTACCCAAAAGGTCGAGGTAACCAAGAGAAGCAATCCGACAAATATAAAAGACTTGAAATGGGAAAAGGAAGAAGACTTTGTTCAGGTAAAGACATTGCCCTACTCTCTCTTGGACCCGTTGGTCAATATGCACAGGACGCCTGCTGCGAGCTGCTCCAGGAGGACATCCACGTCGGGCACTATGATCTCCGGTTTTTTAAACCGCTCGACGAAGCGTTATTACATGAGGTATTCCAATCATATTCGTCTATCATCACCATCGAAGATGGATGTATCGCAGGTGGAGTGGGCACCGCAGTGCTTGAATTTATGGTGGAACATGGTTACTCGGCTACGTTAAAACGTCTTGGTTTGCCCGACTCGTTCGCAGTACGGGGTACACAGCAACAGCTTCACCAACTTTATTACTACGACAAACAGGCTATTATAGCCACAGTGAGACAGCTACACATAGGCCTGATCAAACCGACAGAGTCATGCTGTAGCCTTAAGCCGAACGAGTCTTTCCCTGACAGTTAACTTTGTCACAAGAACAGTACTTAAAACAATATGGATTAAACGATCGCGTGCGCAGTTCGTAGGACATCACCTATATAGGAACTCTCCTGTCAGAGATACAGCTGGCGAAGTTTAGCTAAAAGGTCTTTTTGTCAGGACATACCTTTCATAGACTTATTTCGTCTTCCAATTGTAAAAAGAATCTATTAGAGTCAAAACTGTTTATATCTTCTAAGTTAAACATCCAGAAAGGTACGGTGTTTGTAGCCTACATGAAAGAAACAATGTTGTTTCTTTCATGTAGCAATCCATACCATGAAACACTTATTCGTTCTCCTTGCTATAGCGACCGGCTTATTTCTGATCAGCAAGGTTTGCTTTTCACAAAAAGGGAAAGACTTAAAACCGTCAACACAAAATACTATGAATACTACAAATCAAAAAGATCATGTTGTCTATTTTGCAGGAGGATGCTTCTGGGGAACTGAGCACTTCTTTAAACAAGTGCGCGGGGTCACCGCAACGGAAGTTGGCTATGCCAATGGAAACCTTCAGCACCCTTCTTATGCACAAGTTTCGACAGGAACGTCCGGGTTTGCCGAAACCGTAAAGGTAAACTTCGACCCAGCGCTTGTCGATCTAAAGCTGCTCGTAGACCTTTTCTTCAAAACAATTGACCCAACTTCACTGAATAAACAAGGCAACGATATCGGTACGCAATACCGTACAGGCATCTATTATACCAATGCCGACGATGCTGCTGTTATCAAAGAGCAAATAGCTGCTTTAGCAAGTCAATACAAGAGCAAAATAGTGGTGGAAATAGAACCTTTACAGAATTACTATAATGCTGAAGCTTATCATCAAAAATACCTGGACAAAAACCCCGGTGGTTATTGCCATATAAGCCCTGATTTATTTGAACTTGCACGAAATGCCAACCCCGAAAAAGCCAAAGTGAACATTGAAAACAGATATAAAAAAGCTGACAAGGAGACCTTGAAGAAGGAGTTAACTCCATTGCAATACGATGTTACACAAAACAGTGCAACAGAGCGCGCATTTGACAATGCCTATAATGACGAATTTAGGGAAGGCATTTATGTCGATATCACAACCGGAGAACCCTTATTTGTCTCAACAGATAAATTTGAATCGGGCTGTGGATGGCCAAGTTTTTCCAAACCAATTAGCGATAGCTTGATTCAAGAACACTCCGACAATTCGTACGGGATGCGCAGAACGGAAGTACGTAGCAAAACTGGTGATGCACACCTCGGCCATGTTTTTAACGATGGACCGGCAGATAAAGGTGGTCTACGCTATTGTATAAACAGTGCTTCACTTCGATTTATTCCAAAAGACAAGATGAAAGCACAGGGCTACGAGAAGTACTTACCCTTATTGGTAAAAAAATAATCTGCAGCGCCTCGGTTGAGGCGCTTGCCCTGAACATTTCAACATCCGTCAAGCCATCGTTACAATAACCTATTATTCAATGCATAAACCAATGCTTCATTCATGTTACTTACCCCCAGTTTTTCAAATAATTTTCGCCGATGAAATTTCACCGTGTCAATGGAAACGAAAATTTTTTCGGAAGTTTCATGAATGGTCAGACCGCGATGATAAAAGCGTAAAATTTCTATTTCACGTTCAGTAAGGTTAATCTTTTTTTGGGAGTTCCATTTCCCAGTCAACAGATCCAACTCCCAAACTAAGTTGGAGTGCAACTTTTCGATCGTCACGTTGCCCGAAGACACATTGGTGGATAAAGATACGATACAAATTGCCTTCCATATTTTCCCCTCTTCTGTCAAAAAAACCGGCGTCAGTTTATGATTAATCAAAATAAATTTGTTATGCGCATTTTGTATCTGAAAATCATACGATATAACGTAAAGCTTCCGTTCCTCGATGGGTATTTTTTCGTAAAAACTGAACCCCGCTTCGTTAATCGTAATGAGCATCCGGAAATCATCGGACGGAACATATTTTTGATAAAAACCATAGCCCATTTCCATCACCTCTGTGGCTGTTAAACCAGCGAGAAACAGCGGGTTGTCTGAAACAAACTCAAAGCTTTTGGCCTGATAATCGATTAGATAGATACTTTGGTAAGTAATTCGTGAGAAAGCTTTGACAAGCTCAATATAGCCATGCGTCTGCAGGATGTCCTTTTCTGAAAGACGATCAACAGTATTTTTTTGTGAAAATAGCGCGTTAAAATCCATAACGAAATTCTAAGTTTCGAAGTTAAATAAAACTACACTCAAGTGTAGCTTTTATTTGGACAAACTGTAATACTTTTGGACAAAACAGCTAGAAAAATACAGCTAACTGAACGAAAAGCCGGAAAAAACATAAAACCATTTCTTACACAGATGCTTATTAAAACTATACAGATTCGAAATATTGGAATCGCCCTTGGGGTCTTATTTTTTGGGAACAGCTACGCACAGCAGAAAATCGAAGTTTTAAATTTTGGGACATTTCACATGAGCTATACCCCTGATGCCCATAAAGTAGAATTTGATGAAAAAGATCAAAAAAACAGAAGAGAAACTTATCATGTAGCCAAACTGTTGGCTGATTTTAAACCAACCATCATTTGCGTAGAAGTCATTCCTGAAAAAAACAAAGAATTGAACAGTGACTACAGATCTTTTATCGACGACAAAAGCCATAAAGCTAAGTTTGGTGGTGAAATAGCGTTAATCGCTTATGAAGTTGGCAAACTTGCAGGGGTAAAAACAATTTATGGAATTGATGAACAACAAACTGCAGCATATAATTACAACATTGCCAATGAACTGGAGAACCAGGTGGATACTGTAACGTATAAAAACTACATGGGAAAAATCATGAAGGAATTCACCCATATTGACCAACTCTCCATTTTAGATAAATTAAAGGTATTTAATCATAAAGAGACCCTGCAAAAATTTATCAATGTAAACGCTGATATCTTAACCTACAGTAGTACAAAAGGTAATTTTGAAGGAGCAGACGAAGCCACTAAATTTTACGGAAGAAATCTACGGATACTCTCCAATTTAAATCAGATCCCTGTCACGGCGCAAGATCGTATTTTGCTGATCACCGGTGCTACTCACGCAGCTTTTCTTGGTGAGTTTTTGCAACGGAGCCCCAAATACAAGCTTGTGGAAGTTGCTGAATACCTCCAATAAAATGGTCCGTAAAGAAAGTTTGCCTTTATAGGCTTTAAAAATGATATAGAGTACCTAACCTTAATTACCTAAAGAAAAACTTCAACATGATAACTTGCAAAAACTGCGGTACAGACATTACGTCAAAATTTTGTCCCGATTGTGGCCAACCTGCAACGCTGAAAAGAATAGATGCGCATTATATCACCCATGAAATAGAACATGTGCTTCACTTTGAACGCGGTATTCTCTATACCATTAGCGGATTGGTAACAGCGCCGGGGAAGAATGTGCAAAACTACATTTCTGAGAATCGTAGCCGGCTGGTCAAACCTATTATTTTTGTTATTGTAACCTCTTTAGTGTACTCGATTATTGCCCACTTTTTCCATACTGAAGAACAGTATATGCAGTCAATCGACAGCCATGGTATTGAAAGTAAACTCATCATCACGACCCACATCTTCCGATGGCTACAAGATCATTATGGTTATGCTAACATTATCATGGGATTCTTTATCGCCCTTTGGACTAAATTATTCTTTAAAAAATACGGCTATAATCTTTTTGAAATCATCATCTTATTATGTTTTATTATGGGGATGGCGATGTTAATTTATGCTTTTTTTGCAATAATTGATGGTATAACCCACCAGCGTTTTATCTTATACGCAACATTGGTGACCTTTGCATATTACTCCTGGGCCATGGGACAGTTTTTTGATAAGACTAAAAAGATCAGCTATTTCAAAGCATTTGCCGCTTTAATAATAGGCTTTATCTCCTATTTGATCGTCATAATGTTCATTGGTATTACCCTGGATATACTTATAAGATAGCCATATTGTAACGAACGCAGCCTTGTGTATCAAAAATCACCGGTGATCAATTGATGCGATAAATAGGATAAAGAAGATGTGACTCTTCATAGTAAGGTGAATGTTTGTATATCCAATCCAGCTGCGCACTACTACTCGCAGCAAGTTTAGGGTTGTTCATCTTCTCGCGTTCAAAGGCAGCTCTTAAATCTTTATTCTCTTTTAGAAGTTTGGCTGCTGTATCTTCAAAAACATATGCTGAATAATATTCTTTCTGTCCTAAGATCGCATCAAAGAAATTCCAATTAAAATAAGAGTCTATTGCTTCAGGTTCTAAAGTTTCCAGCAAGAACTTTACACCGTCCTGATTCAAGGGGACTAAATAATCACCAGCACGCAAGTTTACCTTATTGGATTCCCGGAGGAGGCTGGTATCAAAATGTAAATAATGCCCTTCATAAGGACTTGAAGTTGTCTTGAAATCCTTAATTCGATACTGTTCCACCGCTATTACCATATCTTGTTTTAGCGGAATCATTTTGATCTGATTGAGTGTTAGCAAGTTAACAATCTCCCATTCAGACTGCGGAATGACATAATACGATGGAATAGTTACTTCTTTTGTCGGAACATAGGTATTATATAACTTAACTTGTTTTGAAAACTTAGCGTTTCTATCATACCACAATCTATCTTTCGAGGAGACATCGCTCGGCTTATATTTTGCCTCGAAGCCCTTAAAGTCCAGTGGTTCATATTTCGATGAATCAAGCTTCCATGCTATGGCATATTTATCCCCTATTTGATATTGCGTGAGGTTTTCAGTTCTTTTTTGTTTAATCTCCTTATAATGCTGTTCCATAAAATCCAGATTACAACGCATATAATCATAAGTCGCTTTGACACGTTCTTGATAAGGTTTCAACATATGTGTTTCCACCACGGTTCCGATGACATTAAATAGACTGGTGTAACCTGTTGCATATCTTGGCGAATCCATAAAAGTTGGAAAACCACCATCAGGTACATCGTTGTGGATGTTAACATAGGGAACAGACATAAACCCTTTCTCCTGGAGATCTTTCAGTAAGGTTTTTTGCATGTTGTTATTAAAATAATTACCTAAAAGGTTTCCCAGACGTTCTTTGTTTGTTGAGATATAAGTAAAAGTGTACTGATAATCGGCCCCATTGCTCACATGATTATCGATAAAAACATCCGGCTTGACCCAGTGGAAAATCTGCTGAAAACTGCGCGAGTTTTTAGTGTCTGTCTTAATAAAATCCCTATTTAAGTCATAATGCCTTGCATTTCCACGAAAGCCATACTCTTCAGGGCCATTTTGGTTAGCTCGGGAAAAGCTCCCACGATTTAACATCCCACTGACATTGTAACTCGCGAGCGCAACAACGATAACATTTTGAGGTGCCTTTACCTTTCCTGTCGCCAAATCCCGCATGAGCATCATAGTGGCATCAATACCATCGGGTTCTCCGGGATGAATACCGTTGTTGACCAATAAAATACACTTCCCTTTCCTAGCGACTTCCAGTGTCTTTCCAAACGGATTAAATACGACCACATCTATTGGTTTATTGTTATCGTCTTCTCCCCGTGTTTCATAGTGAATTGTTGTATATTTCTCCGCCAATTCCTGATAGTAGGCCCGCATTTCTTCAAATGTTGTGGATTGATTACCATTGCCCCGTTCAAAAGGTGTAGGCATTTGCGCATAACTTCTGCCAAAAAGCATAAAAGAAAATAATATCAGGAACCGTTTCATAAGATCAATTTAGCGTCCAATTTACGATAAACTTGTTAAAATGCGTAAGCAATTTCTACCTTCTATTAGGAACCGCTTCCCAATAAAACAAAATCCCTAAGAAATGTAGGGATTTTGTTTTTACTCTTTATCACTATTTCATTTGCTGACCTCATTTAATAATTCAATATCTTCCGTATCTAATTTAAGAGTCGGCGCCGAACATAGCGTATCCAATTGACTCTCACTTGTTGCACTTACAATGGGAGCGGTAATTAGCGGTTTAGCCAACAACCATGCTAATGCTACAGTAGCCTGTTTTGTCCCGTGTTTCTCGGAGATAACATCGAGCGCTTTTAGGACAGCTTTACCTTTAGCATCAAAATATTTTTTGATCCCACCACCCCTAGCCGTTTTATCAAAGTCAGCTTCAGTACGGTATTTACCGGTCAAGAAACCTGCAGCAAGCGACCAATATGGAAATACGCTCAAACCGTACTTCTCGACCAATCCCGCATAATCTGTTTCAAAACCAGCACGCTCTACCAAATTGTAATGCGGTTGCAAAGCAACATATTTAGGAAGACCATTTTTCTCCGCAACATCAAAGCTTTCCGTTAACCGAGTTGGCGATAGATTAGAAGCGGCAATATAACGTACCTTACCTGCTTTTATTAAGTCAGCATAAGCCGACAATGTCTCTTCCACAGGGGTTACGTTATCGTCAAAGTGGGTATAGTATAAATCAATATGATCTACTCCCAATCGTCGCAACGATTCATCAGCAGATTTCAAAATATGTTTTCTTGAGATATCATACCCGTGCTCCTTAGTCTCGGATCCAACTTTTGTTGCGATTACTATATTTTGACGGTTGCCACGGCTTTTTAACCATTTCCCAATAATTTCTTCGGACTGCCCGCCAGTTCCATTCACCCACCAAGAATACGTATCTGCCGTATCGATAAAATTAAATCCTGCTCCTACAAATTTATCTAGCATTTCAAACGATTTTTGCTCATCTAATGTCCAGCCAAAAACATTCCCGCCAAAATTAATTGGAGCTATCTGCAAATCTGTGTGTTGTATTTCTACCTTTTTCATTGAAATTATCTGTTTATTGTTCCTTTAAATAAAAAATCGCTATGTAAGTACAGCTATAAAGCTAAAGTTACGGTATTCATCTTGAGCCACGCCAGCATTCTTCACATCTAAATGTCAAAAAGATTAAAGTACGCTATTGCAATTTAGTACGCAGTTACTATGATTATACTAAATTGCAGCCGACTTTCGATCAGATCATTGTGCTCATAGCTAAAAATCTTATCTTCGTACTCATGGCCCATATCAATCTGACCTTCTTTGAGAATGTCAGATAAAGCCTTCGATAGATTGAACAGATTACATTGATAAAACCCAATCATCTATGATCCCAATAGTATATAGACGAGCAATGGAAAGTGATTTGACTTTTCTTTTAGATCTACTATTAAAGACAATGACCCAACATTTAATAGCCGCTGCTTTACCCACAACGAGGGATTCACATCTACAAAGAATTAAATACAAATTTGAACATGCTGCTATCATTGAATACAACCATATCCCTATCGGACTTTTGAAAACCGAGAAAGGACGGGCTCATATCGAGTTGATTCAAATACAGATCGATCCCCGATACCAAGGGAAAGGGCTAGGAAAAAAGATATTAAAAGACCTTATAAATGAAGCAATTTACGAAGGGAAGTCGATTTCATTACATGTATTAAAAACCAATAAAGCGCAAAAGCTCTACTTTAGTCTTGGTTTCGAAATTATCGGAGAAGATGAGCATTCATATCATATGAAGTACTCAAACAAGGATAAGATTTTAAAAAACAGGTCGGCTCTTTAACCGACCTGTTTTTTCATTACTTTTCAATAGACGACATATCGATTACAAAACGATATTTCACATCACTATCCAATACTCTTTGATACGCCTCATTTACATAATCGATATCAATCATTTCTGTTTCGGGTAGAATATTATGTTCAGCACAAAAATCAAGCATATCCTGCGTTTCCTGTATTCCCCCGATGCTGGAAGCCGTTAGGATCTTATTTCCCCCCATGATTGAGCGTCCATTAATTTCCATGGGTGCAGCTGGAATCCCCACGCAAATATAAACTCCTTTTGTTTTCAATAATGCAAGATAGAGGTTATAGTCATGTGGTGCCGATACGGTATCAATAATAAAATCAAAATACGAGGAGAATTTCTTTATTTCATCGGCCTCATGGGTATTTAAGAATTTGTGTGCTCCAAGTAGAGCGGCATCGTCCTTTTTGCGTGGTGAATGGCTTATCATTGTGACTTCTGCCCCCATTGCCACTGCAATTTTAACAGCCATGTGTCCCAATCCGCCTAAGCCCAACACACCAACTTTATGCCCTTACTAATATTCCATCTTTTTAATGGCGAATAGGTGGTGATTCCAGCGCAGAGTAGCGGTGCCACCTTTTTAATGTCCAAAGATTCCGGCACATGCAGACAAAATCTGCATCCGCAACAATATTATTGCTATAACCACCAAAAGTAAAGCTGTGATCATGCATCACATCTTTACTGTTGTACGTCCAAACGGTCTTTTTTTCTGAACAGAACTGTTGTTGGTCTGACTTACAGTTATCGCATTCGCCACAAGAAGCAACCATACAACCAACACCCGCCAAGTCACCTTTTTTGAACTTAGTCACCCCAGGACCAACTGCACTTATCCGACCAACAATTTCGTGCCCAGGAACAATTGGGTATTGTGTTCCACCCCACTCATCATGTACTTGATGAATATCAGAATGACAGATCCCGCTGTACAAGATATCTATTAAAACATCGTTTGCACCAAGCTCTCTCCTTTCAAACTCCCAGTATTCAAGTGGAGAATTACTGTCTTTCGCCGCATAACCTTTCGACTTAATCATATTATCTTTTTTTATAGACCACAATTTGGATACGAAGATATCTTCGATCCCCTAATTTACGTTGTACTAAGTTAGCGGGTATCGATGACGAATCAAGAAAGGCAAGCACAATATTGACACTGCGCAAACAAAAAAACAAGTTTAAACATAGAAGTATCCGCAAAAGACCATGTATATTTGAGTTCATATAAATCACTTCAATGAAAGAACCAGTCTAACGCTAGCAATTATTTGCTTAACATCAATGGCCTTCGCCCAAAAGATAAGCTACAAAGTGAACACACAAAATTCGACGATCAAATGGAATGCGAAAAAAGTTGTCGGGGGACATGTGGGAACAATCAATATACAAGATGGAACGGTACAGACAGAAAAGGGGAAAATTACCGGCGGTGGTTTTACCATAGATATGAATTCCATGGCTTGTACTGATGCTCCTAAATTGACCGGGCACCTAAAAAATGAAGATTTCTTCAATGTGCCGACCTACCCCAGCAGTAAATTTGTCATCAGTAAAGTTGATAATAGCAAAGGTAATCCAATCATAACGGGCAATCTGACGATCAGAATAAAACAAAATCGATCTCCTTCCAGCAAAAGTCACCACAACTGCAGACGGACTTTCTGCTGAAGCTATAGGAGTTAAGGTAAATCGACTGGACTTTGATATACAGTATCGTTCAGCAAGCTTTTCTCCGACTTAGGCAATCGCGCCATCGATGATGAATTCACCTTAGATATCGTGCTTAAGGCTGTAAGATAAAAACTTCGTAGGAGCCATTTGTTAATACAGGTGGCTCTTCCTTCACTACATAATCGCGCCGAGAATCGATGCGATTTACTCAAAATGATTTGACACACGGACTACTTAAAGCTGTGATGTCACCTTATATCGACACGGAAAATCCAACAATTATTACACTTATTCTTCCTCAGAAATAGCGCATTAGCGAAGTACGACAGCATTAAACAAAGACTCTATTAAATTAGATTTGATTCAAATTGCACTTTGCAAGCCATAAGATTGATGAAAGTAAAGTTTTAAAATTATCTTTAAACTCGCTAAAGTAAGGTTAGACAAATTATATATGGAGAAAATAAAAACTTTTCAACAGCACGAGCTTAATAGAATTAGAAAAAATTGGAGTGAAAGTGATCTCGCATTTGAAAAGTTGGGAAGATCTTCTAATATATCCGATTATTCGGATCGGGAGATCAATGAAATGCTGCTCGGTGTATATAAAGACAGTAAACACCTTATGGTCGATGAAGCTACTTTATTGATCTCTCGAAAGCGCATAAAGCCAGTTGTATTTTGGTTGATGTATCCTATTCAAGACGTATCAAACCTGCTCCAAACAGCATACTTAATCTTCATGATATCCGTAATTTTTACATTGAAGATTATTTTATAGAGACGAAAGAAGCATTCTCCAACAAAACTAAACATAAGATAACGGGTTATCTCAAAAAGATCGGCGGTATCAGTTTGGGTAAAGGGCAATACAATTATCTGTATTCTATTCCGAACGATTTCAAAACATTTTCGGTGATACACCGGCCGATCTGTTCTATCCTATACAACGTTATATCAACGGGTTATTTTTTGACGACGATTATCGAATTTCAGATTTTGAAGTCATCAGTCAGATTGTTATCAGTAAGACATAATTCCGATTGCCGGAGCAACCGCTCCTGGTTTCTTAATGATAATCTCGCCACCATTCTGATCTAGTTTATCACGAAATTTTTCAAGTTCCTGAACACCTGGTTTTGCCCACTCAGCAACCTCACCTATAATTTTTAATGGAAACTCAGATCTATAAGAACGTGTCGGATTTCCGGGAAACTTCTGGTCCGTCAGATTAGGGTCATGCTCATAATAACCGGTAGGTTCAACAATAAATACCCGCTCGCTGCGCTCACCTTTTGCCAGGACCGCTGCAAGTCCGGCCCCATTCATCATACCTGTAAAATAAATATGATTCATTTTGAAGTCGGCTTGATAGTTGGAATTGAAGCCTGGAACCAATAATCGCCGATTTGTGCATCTGCTTTTGTACCGTGATAAAAAGGTCCCTTATCAAAGGGAATGTTCTTAAAACAAGAGGCCAACCTTGCATATTCACTTGCCATTGCTTCTTCTCCTAAACTTGTGTAACAGGCACAAATCTTCAAATACATTCCGGGCAATGCACTGATAGTCCGATCATCACTGATTACCAATGCGTGATCTAAGGCTATGTGCAGCCATTTTAAACGATCCGAAACCGTTTTCTGCTGTCGAGATACAAAATAGGCTGCAATAAACCTTCTCATGGTCATCGCTTGCCTCCCGATAACCCTCTGTAAAAAAGGACAGGGCTTCATCGTGTTTACCGTTTTCTTTCAATTGTATGCCTTTTAGGCAAAGTTTGACAACCCCGTTAAATGGTGAAAATTCCATCGTATAAATTATTTTTTATCCAACATACATTATTCTCGCCTCAATTACAAATGACCACTCCTAAAAACATCTGTTCTACAGCAAGGCCTTAGACGTGAAAAGCCAGTTATGAGGATAACCGGCTCTTCAACAAAATTGTTCTCTTAAATTCAATATTTCTCCACGCAATAACGTACAATTGGTTGGGCATTTAGGAAACGACACATTGCTGGAATCCCGAAGGCAGTTAGCGTTCGGAACGCAATTATTATCCGATAGTGGCGTACTTTAGAACACAATATTGCCTTTGTGGATCAATGAAGTCACCGGTGAAATCCGAGAAACTGCTTCAGCAGAACAACTTGCCTCAACAAACACCATGCTGGCTTCATCGCCCACTTTCGGCCATTGTTGATTTCCATTATTATCCAAAGGCAATTTGTAACGTGTGGCGAAAGCGAGTGTTCTGGATAAGCCGAATTCTGTTCCATAGCCATACAGCTCAGCAATTAGATTCGCTTTCAGGAGCATGTTTCCCGAACCAAACGTATTCCAGTGATCCTGAATATTGTCATTTCCAATCAAAACCTTCACACCATATTTCCGAAGTGTCGGAATAGGCATAATCATATTGCCAAAGGGCACAGAGGACACGATTCCTACACCCGCCTCTGCGAGACGTGCCGCAATTTTTTCGGCTTCTACATTTGTGAGACGACTAAGTGCAAAAGCATGGCTAACAAAAGCTTTCCCTTTTAATTGAGGGTTTTCCAATGTACGGTCGATCAAAAACTCGATTGTCTTCATACCACTTTCTCCCATTTCATGGAGGTGTATGTCAATGCCCTTATTGTTATCAAGCGCCAACTGCGTAATCTGGTCCATACTTTTTTCGATACTTCCGTCCAAAGAGTACGGATCTACTCCACCTATGAAACTAACAGCATCCAGTTTTGCAACATCCTTCAAAATGGGTAAAGTATCTGTATAATAAAGGCCATGCTGTGGAAAAGCAACCAGCTCCGCTTCTACCGTGTCTTTTTTCGATGCCAGTGCCTTTTCCAAATTTGTTAACGATTTTAGTCCAGATGTTGGATCGACATTGAAATGTGAACGAATAAAATCAGTTCCGTATGCCTGCAGAAAACGCAGCATTTTGCCCGTTCTTTCGACTGAGGTGCTTAACCATTCTGGGATCATCTTCTGCTCATACGCGATCATATCTTTTACGGTATGCCGTGTTGGCGATACAGCTTCCCATGGCAGACCAAACAACATTTTATCCAAATGGGCATGCATATCCTTAAAAGCCGGCAACATCAAGTGTCCTTTTGCATCGATCGCATTAGCATTTGCAGTATTTGGTTTGATTCCTTTGATCTTACCCTCTTCAACTTCAACACAGAATAAAGCCGTATTTGTGCTTATAACTTCCTTTCCATCAAACTCGAATCCTGTCTCAAGCCGTACGTTTTTTAAAATATATGTTTTAGCTTTCATATTTATTTTGATAATATTCTTTTTCTTGTTCTCTAAAATTTACTGGACAATAGAAACGGTATTATTTTTCCACATTTATTATTCAGTATCACCAGAACAAAGGTCGCAATGATTCTCCCTGATCTTTTGCAGAATACATCTCGATATTTGAACAATTTATCACAGCGCCGACTTTTGCTCAACAGTATACATAAGGTGAAACTACCACGAATGTACTTTCAGCCAGCATGAGACCAATGAGAACGACACTTAAAATACACTGTAGTAATAAATTGTCCAACAGATGGAATGAAAACCACATTGTAAAAACAGCCTTAGCTACTATTTTTGTATTAAACATCGAAGCTTCTTCGGCTTTATCGAAAAAATTATAGCACAATAAAATGATGAAAACAACTTTAATACTCCTGATAATGATGAGCATAACAAATTCGTGCCGATCGGCATTAACAGAAAACTCATATACCGAAAATTCGTCCCAGGAAGAAATTATTAAATTGGTCACCAAAAATGACTTAGAGGGAGTGAAAAAAGCGCTCGAGAATAATGCCAACGTAAATAGCGAAGATACGAATAAACGTTCTATTCTACTTATCGCGACAAACAATGGAAATATTGAAATGGCCAAATTATTGGTAGAGTATGGTGCCGATGTCAACCTTCAGGCCGACAATATGGATAGCCCATTTTTATACGCAGGTGCAAGTGGGCAAGTTGAACTCGTCAAACTTTTCTTAGATCACGGCCCTCGCTTCGATCTATTTAATCGATATAACGGCACAGCTTTAATCCCGGCATGCGAACGTGGATATGTAGAAACGGTAAGATTATTGGCCAATACCAAAAATTTCCCTTTGGATCATGTCAATCGTTTAGGATGGACTGCTATGATGGAAGCCGTTGTACTCGGTGACGGAAGCAAAAAATATCAGGAAATTATTCAGATTCTAAAAGATGCTGGGGCAAAATTGGATATTCCAGATTTCAATGGCACAAGCCCTTTGCAACACGCAAAACAAAGAGGCTTCAATGAAATTGTTAAGATACTAACATCAGAAATATAAAGGTTCATCTTCCTTTAAATACTCCAATTTGAATAAAATTTCAAGCAGTATTCCACCATGCTATCTGATTTTTCATTCTCAATGGCTAGTTTTGCAATATGCAGCATAAAATAATAGACAAAGTTGCTTTAATTAACATTAAAGACAGGAAAATACTGAGCACACGTTCCAAGACTAAAACAAAATTTTACTTTCCTGGTGGTAAACGAGAGAATAATGAATCCGATATTACCTGTTTAAAAAGAGAAATACTGGAGGAGCTTTCTGTGCACATCGTCGAAGAATCAATGCGCCTTTTGGGCACCTTTGAAGCAATCGCCGATGGACGAAATCAAGATACGCTCGTAAGAATGACCTGCTACTTTTCTGATTTCGAAGGAGTATTGCATCCAGCGAATGAAATCGAGACATTTGAATGGTTAACCTATAAGGACAAACATAGGACTTCTGCCGTAGATCAGATTATCTTTAGCCGATTAAAGGAAATGAATCTTATCGATTGATAGAACAGATGAGCGTTGTTTCTCATACCAAAATATCAGACAACGCTTTTCCGTAATGTAATAACCGTAATTTCAGGCCAAACACCTATCCGACCTTTTAGGCCGTGAAAACCAAAACCGCGGTTGACATAAAGATATTTTCCTTGTTTTTGATAGAGTCCGGCCCACTGTTTATAAAAATATTGAATTGGACTCCATTTTAACCCAAATAGTTCTATCCCAAACTGCATACCATGCGTATGTCCTGCCAGCGTCAGATGGACATGTTGGTCATAGTCCAAAGTAACATGATCCCAATGTGAAGGATCATGAGACATCAAAATTTTGAAGGTATCCGCTTCCAATCCAAGGGTTGCTTTAGCAAGATCACCATATTGATGAAACCCTCCTTTCCCCCAATTCTCAACTCCAATTAACGAAATACGCTCACCTTGCTTTTCTATCGCTATCGATTCATTTAGCAGCAATTTAAATCCCATTTCATGATGAATTTCCTTAAGCCTATTCAAATTTAAGGCTTTTGATTCAACACTTTCCCATTGCACATAGTCCCCATAATCGTGATTTCCAAGGACTGAAAACTTGCCCGAAGGAGCTTCTAATCGGTTGAAGTCCGAAACCCAGGGTTCCATTTCGGAAGCTTTATTATTGACTAGATCGCCCGTAAACAATACCAGATCACTGTTTTGTGCATTTGCCAATTCGATACCTTTACGTACCCTTTTGAAATCAGATAAACTACCAGAATGAATATCCGATAGCTGCGTAATTTTAAAACCGTCAAACGCCGTAGGTAGATCAGGAAAACTCAATACTTCCTCTCTCACTTTATAAAAATAACGACCTTTCGTTAAACCGAAAAAAATAACCAATAACATGGCCCCCGCCAAAAACAATACAATCTCACTCAAAAATATACTACGTGGAGGAAAGGAACGAAAAATACGCATCAGATCTTCAACAAATAAAAAGGGAACAGCAAGCAATTTTGGTATGAAAACAATTAAAAATGCTGTAATCAGACTTGTTGCTGTCTCCTGGACATCATAACCCGCTCTCCGCAAAAAAATTAATGTAAAAACACCAAAAAACAACAGGATATCAATCCCCCAATACATGTTCTGCCAAATCGAACCACGAATAACCGTACTGAAAGCCTGAAAAAAATAGATATCACCCAAAACAAATAAGAATAATATCAGTAAAAGTCTCTTTGCCATATTAACTAAAATATTGATTTTAAATTGCTAATGATATGCCAAAAGAGATTTTTGAGCTATTACAGCCCCTATCATCGTAAATAGTGATGTCTATGTGACAATTGAAACTTTTTGCACTCCAATCAATCAGAAAACTATCCATAGTTTCCTCCAAAACATGTCAAGATGTCTGATTATCCCATAAATGAACCCAACCGAGATACTGCTTATTACTCCAAAATCCCAATCTTTTGCATGCATGCTCTCATTTTTTGATAAGTGCGCTCATGTCTTGATCTAGGCCAATGGAAAACCTGATCAATCCATCGGAAATACCCATCTTTAAGCGCTCTTCTTCAGGAATTTCTGATGACGTAGAACTACCTGAACAGGAGAATAGCGTCTTATAGAATCCTAGGCTGACGGCTAAATACCCTAAATTTTCAGCCTGCATCAGTTCCATTAATTCATTGGCTTTTTCAGTGGTTTCCACATCAACTGTCATTAAGCCTCCAAAACCATAGGTCTCATGCATCATACTTTTCATTAATTCATGATCTCGATGCGAATGTAAGCCCGGATAAGATACCTTTAGTCCATCTTTCTCAAACCGTTCTGCAAGATACATCGCGTTATAGCTATGTTGTCTCATCCGTATATGAAGTGTTCTCAAATTCTTCAATATACTCGCCGAACGTAAGCTGTCCATCGTCGGTCCCAATAACATACAAGTCCCTGTGTTCACATTTTTCGTTTCATTAATAAACTCCTGACTTCCACAATAAACCCCACCTACTGTATCACTACTGCCATTGATAAATTTCGTTAGACTATGGATGACAATGTCTGCTCCCAAAAGTATCGGCGATATAGACAACGGAGAAAACGTATTGTCGACAATCAGTTTTAGCTTGTGTTTTTTACAGATGGCTGAAAGTTTTCTTAAGTCAGCCACATGCAATAAAGGGTTGCTCACGCTTTCGCAATACAGCACCTTTGTATTAGGTCTTATCGATCTTTCGATTTCGTGGGCATCATTAATATCCAAAAATGTTGTCTCAATCTGGAAAGGTGGGAGAAAATTTTTGAGAAAGGCATAAGTTCCACCGTAGATCGTCCTACTGGAAATAATATGGTCGCCGCTTTTACATAACTGTAAAAGAACTGTTGTGATCGCTCCCATACCCGAAGATGTTACATTGGCCGCAGCGGTATTCTCCATTTTTGCTAAAGCTTGCGCCAAATACAAATTCATTGGCGAGGAATGTCTTGAATAGAGATAACAGCCTTCTGCATTCCCTTCAAATGTGTCGAACATTTTTTTAGCGGAAAGAAAGGTATAGGTAGAGCTGTCTGAAATTGACGGATTCACACCTCCAAACTCTCCAAAGTATTGCAAATCTTGAATTTCATTTGCTGCATTAAAATTATCCATACTTTTATCTTTAAAATTGAGATATTTTAGATTATATCACAAGTATTTTTATCTATATTAGAATATAAATCTATTATATCAACAATAATTAGTTAAAACATCTGAACACTTTAAAAACTGATACCAAACACAAAAAAATAATCTATGCACTTTGACGAAATTGACCTTAAGTTATTGCGTTTTCTCCAAGAAGATGCGAAACAAACGACCAAAGAACTGTCCTACAAGCTGAACTTGTCCGTGACAGCAGTCTATGAGAGAGTCCGCAAGCTCGAAAATACGGGAATTATCGCAGGCTATGTCGCCATACTGGATAAAAAGAAGATAGCAAAAGATTTCCTCGTATTATGCCACGTAAAATTAACACAGCACAAAAAGGAGTATATTTTACAGTTTGAAAAAGAGGTCATGAACCTTCAAGAGGTAACCGAGTGTTTTCACGTGAGTGGCGACTACGACTATATCCTCAAGATTTGTGTCAAGGACATGGCAGACTATCGCAGCTTCATGTTAACAAAACTAACTAGCTTACAGCACATTGCAAGCACCCACAGTTCCTTTATGATCGCTGAGGTAAAAAATACATTGGTAATAGATCTGTAAGAAGTTCTAAACCAACACACCGTTTTTCGATGCAATAGCTTCCGGAAGATCCTCATCTCCCACCATCTGCAATAAATCAATTTCAATGGTCCTACAAATGGAAAGCATCGGTACATCAAACATCAGACCTCCAAAAGGATTTTCGGTATAATCGCCGACCAATTCCATCACAATATAAATCCATCCTATGACCACACAAAAAGGAATACTGGTCCAGATACCCCAGTCCCCTAATTTCGCAAATTCATTCACGAGGCCCAAAGGAAGTAGAATGATTAAAATAACATTGAAGACAAAGGCTGTACTGGCAAACTGCCTAGGTGATGGAAATTTTTTGATCCTTTCTGCCTGTCCTTGATAATCGTAAAATTGATTCAGGCAATTCTGCAGTTGCGTTTGGTTAAAATCCGAAATAATCTGATCATTTTTCAACGCATTCACTTCTTTTGCTTGTTTAGAAATCAAATAAGTCGCAAAATTTTTATATTCACTCTGCAACTTAAACTCCTCCGCAGAAAGATATTTACGCAAAAAAATCGAAGTTCTACTATAATCTGGAAAGCCAGCCTTTATCAACCTGTTCCGCTTCACATTCATTGAACCAAAATGTTTTTTCATGCTGATATGCTCCCACTCTGTCGGGACCAACAACTGCTCACGAAAAGTATAGAGCCAGGCAATGTGACGATAGGCGATTCTTTTCCTCCGTTCCTCCAAATCGGTATGATCACCGTCTTGGGTATCAAAAGCATATAACATAGCCGTGAACGAACGACTTGAATTGACAATTCCACCCCAGATTTTTCGGGCTTCCCAAAGCCTGTCATAGGCTTGATTATTTTTAAAACCAACGTAAAAAGATTCGGCCGTTCCGATTAATGCCAATGGCACCCACGGAATTATCATCCACTGCCAATTGAAAAAATAATAAATGACCGCCACCAAAGAACACCAAAGCGTCAGCCATATTAAATGTGCGCCCGCTAAATTAAATATTTGTCGATAGTTGAAATACTTGGTTGTGATCATAAAAAGTAAATATCTTCCTTTATTAAAAACGCTATGAAAGTACAATTTAAATTGTAACTGTCCAATACTTCAAATTGTTTTCGGCATAACGATATTTGATCAACTAATTTCAACGCGATAGATAGGTCCAACAACTACAACAACCTTACCATCATTCCAGTACTGATTAATAAACACGTATAAAGCACTATTGTATTTTTTTATGTATTTGATTAATTTTAATCTTACAGATAAAAACAATTGCCAAAGATATAACGAAGATACGATGAAGATAAAAGCACTAACATTAAATATAGGTCTTTTCCTTTTTGCGGCAACGACTTTCGCACAGAATAAAGCCGACTTAAAATCATTGTTAAATAAAAACAGTGAATTTGTATTTCCACAGACAGTGGATAAAATTGCTGCTACATTGAATGTGAAAACAGAATTCTATGAAGATGCCAACGAAGAAAAGTATGCAAAATGGATCACAAAATCCGGTTTAGAACTTTATAGCAATTATGGGGCTGATAAATCCGTCAATGAACTATTTTTTGATATACCAGAAGACAAGTTTTTGATTGTCGAAGGATTACCTTTTGATCTGGCGATCAATAAAACAACAGTTAAAGAGGCTCTTTCAAAATTCAGCCAACACCATGTCAAAAAGCAAAAACTTGATGCGGGAAGCTCGTTTCCGGGCGGTACCAGACTGACGATGAAAACAGGGACACATTTTACCACTCTACTTTTCGATAGCAAAAATTTGTTAAAGTTCATAGGCTTGACAACCTCTTTAATTGACCCCGCTGCCAATTAAGGACAAGGGGTCAATATTAAATTTATACGATTTTTAGCTAGGTTGCCCAGGCATGGTCACCCTTTTGATAAGGGAAATCGCCATCATATTTCCCTGGGATTTTCACATAACGGAATACTTCCGTGGCTCCCAATTTTGAGCTAAAAAATGTAAGGAGAGTAAGCTGTTTAAACAGTGTGAAAAAATGAGGTAGATCGTTAGCGGATTTCTTTTCGTCATAATCCTGCGCTTCCTTGTCCAAAATATCGACAAAGGCCGTTTGGTCTTTCTTTTCGAGTTGCTGAAAATTGCGTCCAAATTCTTTCTTGGCACGTTCGTCAATTCCGGCTGTTCCAGCCAGAAAGACCTGCTGTTCTTCAGGTTTATAGCAGTCTCGCACCAGAACGGGAATCTCAGAACCTACACCAGCTTCCTTCGCCCCCGGTGTAGTGGTTTTAGGAAGAATGGCCTCAGCGAGATCACCCAAAAAATCGATTGATTTTGAATCAAAGAGCATTTCTATATCTTTCGAAGCAGACCTTTGGCATCCTTCCAAAAATAATGAAGCACCAATAACTGTTCCGCCCATGAGCATGGCTACACGTTGTATTGCTTCTCGTCTATTCATAACTATTACATCATAAAATAATTAAAGATTCCCTTTTTTTAATTCATTTACAGCAAAATCTACTGCCCTAGCTGTAAATGCCATATAGGTAAGCGATGGATTCACACAGGAAGAAGAAGTCATAAAGGCCCCATCTGTCCCAAAAACATTTTTAGCATCCCATACTTGGTTAAATTTGTTTAATACCGAGGTTTTCGGATCATTTCCCATTCGTGCTGTTCCCATTTCATGAATTCCCTGTCCCATACTAAACCCGTTATCGTAGGTTGTTACGTCTTTGACACCGATAGATTCTAACATTTCCTTCATTTCATTGCTTGCATCAACCCTTATTTTCCGCTCGTTATCCTTAATCTCTGCGTCTATTGCCAATACGGGAAGTCCCCATTTATCTTTTACCGATGAATCCAATAGGACTTTATTTTCGTGATATGGGAGTATTTCACCAAACGCGCTGAAACCCACTCCCCAGCTGCCCGGCTCGGCGATAGCATCTTTCCAAGCGCCGCCCACGCTCTTATTATCGACCTTACCCGACCATTGTCCCCTCGAAGCCCCACCCTGATAGCCAAAACCACGGACGTAATCTCTCCTCTTGGTATCGCCGGCAATATTGGCAAATCGGGGCACATATAATCCATTGGCCCGTCGTCCAAAAATATATTTATCCACAAATCCCTCTACTCTTCCCCCAGCCCCACTATTTAACATGTGATCCATTAGGTTATGTCCCAGTTCACCACTACTGCTTCCAAGCCCACCCTCCCATACATTGGTAGCGGAATTCATTAATACCCAGGTGGAATTTAACGTTGAAGCACATACAAAGACGATTTTAGCAAAATACTCATAGGTTTGATTCGTCTCCGCATCAACAATTTCTACTCCTTTAGCTTTCTGGGTATCACGATCGTAAATAATACTCTTTACAATTGAAAATGGCCGTAAGGTAAGGTTCCCTGTCTTCACTGCTGCGGGCAATGTTGCAGATTGTGTGCTAAAGTAAGCGCCGAAATTGCAACCCAACCAACATTTATTTTGGTATTGGCAATTAACACGGCCATGGTGGGGCACTGTTATGTTGGCTACCCGGCCAATTATAAAATGTCGTTTTCCCTGATAATGCGATTTTAAGCGTGCGGCAAGGTCTTTTTCCACGATATCCATGTCCATGGGTGGCATAAATTCGCCATCAGGCAACACCGCTATACCGTCTCTATTACCCGAAATGCCGGCAAATTTTTCAACGTGACTATACCAAGGTGCTATTTCTTTATAACGTACGGGCCAGTCAATGCCATGTCCGTCTCTGCTATTTGCTTCAAAATCAACATCCGACCAACGATAACTCTGCCGTCCCCACATAAGCGAACGCCCGCCAACGTGATAACCCCGGAACCAATTAAAGGGTTTTATCTCCTTATACGGACTCTCTGTCTCATTAGTCCAAAAGTCGATGTTCCCTTCATTCATCCATTGATTTTTAATTCCAAAAGGTAGGTAGTGCTGGGCGCGATCCAATGGCACCCGGCCCCGATGCGGAAAATCCCATGGATCTTTATTGGGTGATGGGTAATCTTTGATATGCTCAATATTGCGTCCTCTTTCTAACATTATGGTTTTAAGTCCACGCTCTGTTAGCTCCTTGGCTGCCCAGCCACCTGTGATCCCAGACCCGATGACAATTGCATCATAAACATTATTTGCCATTTATTTATAATTGGTTTATTGGGTTATTACTCGAGGGGAAATTTCCCGCTCAAATCAAGTCTTCTCCACAATCAAGCGCCACACTGGTGCCTGACAGCTTTACTTGTTTAGACGAGACATTCTTATATCATTTGGAAAGCGTAAGAATGGATCGTCTAGACAAGTTTAAGGTTTTTTTTTGATTTTATTGCAACCGGTTGCAAATTTTTGTAATATTGTATTAAACAAGCAGGTAGCTTGGATAACCAAATTATAATAGTATAAACGACAGACGCAGCCATTTCTTTAAACGTATTGGAATATGGATCTGTTTTGTACATAACGTAGTCTTTTTCTAAACGCAATACATATGACAACAATTAAAGGCCCTGCCATCTTCCTCGCGCAGTTTATCGGTGATGAAGCGCCATTTAACTCCTTGGACTCTATCTGCCAGTGGGCTGCAGCACTTGGCTATAAGGGTATACAACTGCCCACCTTGGATGCCCGTTTTATCGATCTAGAAAAAGCAGCGCTCGATAAAAGCTATGCAATTGATCTAAAAGCGAAAGTACAGTCTTTCGGATTGGAAATTACCGAACTCTCAACCCATCTCCAAGGGCAATTAGTGGCTGTAAATCCAAGTTTCGATGATCTATTTGATGCATTTGCACCACAGCATTTACATGGTAATCCTCAAGCACGACAACAGTGGGCGATCCAGCAATTAAAATATGCCGTACGAGCTTCCCACAATCTCGGGCTTAAAGCGCTGGCGACCTTTAGTGGAGCCTTTCTATGGCCATTTATATACCCTTGGCCACAAAGACCCGCGAAGTTGATCGAAACAGGTTTTGCTGAGCTTGCAAAATTATGGTTACCCATTCTTGATGAATGTGACCTGTATGATGTCGACCTATGCTATGAATTACACCCTGGAGAAGATCTCCATGACGGTGCTACTTTTGACTTATTTCTCGAAAATGTAAATTATCACAAGCGGGCAAACATTCTCTATGATCCCTCCCATTTTGTCCTTCAATGTCTTGACTATCTTCAATTCATCGACATTTACCATAAACGAATTAAAATGTTCCATGTTAAAGATGCTGAATTCAATCCTTCTGGTCGTCAGGGCGTCTATGGTGGCTTCCAAAGCTGGCAGTCAAGAGCAGGTCGTTTTAGATCAATTGGTGATGGACAAGTGGATTTCAAATCCATATTTACCAAACTCACACAATATGATTATCAAGGCTGGGCAGTACTGGAATGGGAATGTGCATTCAAAAATGCTGAAGATGGTGCACGGGAAGGCGCGCTACATATTAAAGACTATATTATCCGTGTTACTGACAAGGCGTTCGATAATTTTGCTGCCGTCGAAACCAATGATAGCCTTAACCGCAAACTATTGGGTTTGTAAATACGAAAGATATCCTCATTAAAAAATCAACTTTATGCGCAATACAAAACTAAAAATGGGCATGATCGGCGGTGGAAAAAATGCATTTATAGGGGCTGTACATCGCATGGCTGCTGGAATTGACGGTCAGATTGAATTATGTTGCGGAGCACTGAGTGCTGATCCACTTGTCGCAAAAGAATCCGCTGCGCTTTTAGGGCTTCCAGAGGAAAGGAGCTATGGAAGTTATCGGGAAATGATTGTCGAGGAAAGTAAACGTCCGGCGGATGATCGCATGAACTTTGTGAGTATCGTCACGCCCAATTTTGCTCATTTCGAACCAGCAATGATGGCGCTGGAACATGGCTTCCATGTCGTGCTTGAAAAGCCGATGACTCTGACAACAGAACAGGCCGAATTGCTCCAACAAAAAGTAGCGGAAACTGGACTAATACTCTGTGTCACATACACCTACTCTGCCTATCCGATGGTGAAACAAGCCCGTCATCTTGTCAAAGAGGGCCAATTAGGTTCGATTAGAAAAATTATGGTCGAGTATCCGCAGGGATGGCTAAGTAAGATGATCGAAAATAGTCCTTCTCTGGCCTTCTGGCGGACAGATCCGGAAAAGAGCGGAAAAAGTGGTTGTATGGGCGATATTGGGACACATGCTGCCCACCTAGCGGAATATATCTCCGGTTTAAAAATCACTAAAATGTGTGCCGATCTTCAAACATTTGTGACCGGAAGAAAACTTGAAGATGACGGCAACATATTACTTGGATTTGAGAATGGAGCCACCGGCGTACTATCGGCATCCCAGGTTGCTGCAGGAGAAGAAAATGCGTTAAAAATTAGAGTATATGGTGAACTTGGGGGATTGGAATGGAACCAGCAGGATGCAAATACACTCATCTTTAAACAGCTCGATGCGCCAATCCAGCTATTTCGTGCAGGTCAGCAGTACCTTTCACCAATCGCCAAACATAACATTCGTCTACCGGCCGGTCACCCCGAAGGATATATCGAAGCATTTGCCAATATTTATAGAAATTTTGCAGCCACACTATTGGCATCAATGCAAGGTATAGAGCCGCGAGAAGAAGATACTGATTTTCCAACTGTAGCTGATGGTCTGCGTGGCATGAAGTTTCTAGAAACTGTAATTGCCTCGGGAAAATCCGAACAGAAATGGACCGATTTTATTCGTTAGATACATCCTTACCATAAGTAGCCAATGTCATTTGCTCCCTGAACAAACGGCATTGGCTGCTCACTTTAATTTTTCTGCATTGACTGAGACATCTGTTTCAAATAGCCCTCATAGTTTGAATAAGGTTCCTTGATCCTGCTGTTTGGTTTCAGATAAAGAAATCCTTCCTGATTATCCAAAATGACATTAAAATGGTTCAGAATCTGATTTCCGAACAGGCTTGGTCTGCCATTGGGCTTGGCCGGATCAGCGGCATTCGTCACAATATCTTTAAACTCCACACCAGCTATTGAAGCATCCAAACGGATAATCTTACGGTTACTGATCATGGTAAGCGGCGTTAGATCGGTCCAATTATGATCTATACCGGTAAAATCTTCCCTAACAGCATCGTACCATCACGACCTGTATCAAAAAGGAACCAAAAATCGTAGTCTTGTTGGTTATGTCTAAAAGCAGCTTTAAACTTGGGTCGGTTTTGCTCATAGTATACTGGAAGCTTTGTATACTTCTTTGCTTTAGTGGGGAGATCGCGATGAATTACCAATTCCATTTTATCATAATCGATTTCAATAATGTGATTTCGAAAGAAACTGTTGCCAATAATAAGATCTTCAAAAGGCTTCATATTACCGACCTCAGTCACTGACACGTTTTTCCAAACAATCGGCCCAATATGCAATTCATTGCCCAGACTTGTCCGCTCGTTATTAAGCCCGTCGGTATTCGCAACTGTCGTAAACGATGAAAATGATAAATCCAGCTGCTTTGCGTTATTTCTATTAACAACGCCAGTTCCAGCTCCTAAATCAAACTGTATCGTAACGTCTTTTTTGTTAATTGTACCGTTCAGGAAAATCCGTGAGCCAATAAGACGAAACGGTATCCGCATCGGAAATAAATTACTATTATCCATTGTGGGTAGATCCGGCGGTAATTGAGCGCTTATACGAACGTGACAAGAATCCGTTCCATTCAATAGTACTATGAAATCATACATCGACCCGGGTTTAGTCATCACAGTCAATTCCTCCTGATCTGTTTTAAAAAAACAACTGTACTTTCTTTTGTTGGAATATTTACGAAATAGACGTCGGGATCTGCCTTGGGATCTGATTTCCAGTCAACATGGCAATAGGCGCCATCTGTAATACCGGCTTTCTCAGATGAAGCTTTGATCAAAGGAATCTTAGCTTGCGGAAAGACGTTCGTCATCGTAAAAAAAGAAAGAATAATAGCAAAGGTAGCCAAGGCAATATGACGTTTCTTCTTTTGATTGTCTGTTTTCATAATTTTGCATTTTTTTGAAGATCAAAGAAAAAAAATACCAGACGAAGAATACCCTTTTACAGCCCGACAATGTCCCGACAGCTAGCCGACAATTGTATAAAAGCACCTATAATATACTTATATCGGGCAAAATACGTGCATGCCCAGCTTTATTTAATCCAATCGCATTTCGCAGTATAATGATTATATTCATAAGTATCCAACATAACGGAATAAGCAATTTCACATTGCTTTTAATACCTACCCAATCGTTCAGTATAAAAATAATAAGCATCAGTAAAACAGCAATTAAAGTCGATACGATTTGAATTGAGATTAACTGGCGAACTTTATATGAATGCTGTTTTTTGAAGAGCATAATTGCGACAGGTACCAAAATATTTAATGGTGGCAATATAGAAAAGGGTAAGGAAGACAGGTTGATAATCTTGATCCATCTCAAGTTTTCTGACTCAAGAGGTATATCATACGCAGAAAACTCCGATTCCTCCACATTCAATGCCTGTGCAAGTGCGCGAAGGGTGTAACCCTTTGGCGACTGCCCCGCTTCAATCCGCTGAATTGTTCTTACTGAAATATTTGATTTTTGCGCTAGTTCCTCTTGTGTTAAATTGAGTTTCTCACGTAATGATTGTAATTTGTTCATAAACAATAGATCGATCTTACCATCAAATTTACAGAATTTGGTGGTAAGAATTCAGTAAATCTAATGTTTATGCTTTCTTGGGGATCGTAGTATCCTCTTCGGTAATCGTCTGCTCCTCTTGTGTTAACGGGGCCGGAGGTATTTCGGTTACATTACGCTCAATTTCCTGCGTTTCAACATGCACGGCATATTGCGAGGGTTCAATAGGGATGCCCATGACAGTGGCGTACTCCCTTGTATAGATCGCACCAAAATATAAAATAGCTGCTGTGTAGTAGACCCAAAGTAAGATCAACACAAATGAACCTGCCGCACCATAGGTATCTTGGGTTGCAGAATGCTCCAGATAGACTCCAATTAAATAACGTCCCAATACAAATAAAATTGACGTAAATAAGGCACCCGCCCGTACGGTCCGCCAGTGAATATTTACATCCGGAAGTGCTTTAAATATGACACTAAATAACAAGAATATAATTCCAAAAGACAATGCAAAGTTAATCCCATCCATTAACATTACGGTCACGTCCGGGAAATAATGCTGTAGCTGATCTGTCAACGCCAATATTACACCATTTACGATGAGTGTAACGACTAATAAAAAGCCCAATCCAATCACCAAAGACGAAGATAACAATCTATCCTGAATCAATTTTAACCAGCCTTTTTTCGGCTTTGCCCTTACGTGCCAAATTTTGTTAATCGAATTCTGTATATCCCCAAAAACCGTCGTTGCTCCTAAAACCAATGTAATGCTACTGATAAGCAACGCCAGGTTTGATTTTCCCGAAAGCTGCAAATTCTGAATAACTTCTTGAATCTGTTTTGCAGCATTGCTTCCCACCAAACCGCGGAGTTCCAGGAATACTTTCCCTTCAATCGCATCCTCACCATAAAAAATTCCAGCTAAGGCAATCATTAAAACCAATATAGGACCAATAGAGAAAACAGTATAATAAGATAATGAAGCACTATATTTCATCGAATCCTCATTCAAAAATCCAGCCACCGTACTCTTTAAAATTCGCCAATAGGTTTTCACCTTACTTCTACTTTTAGTTCGTTTATCCATGTTCTTGTACTTTGTACTCCAAAACAAACCATTGAGAAGCTAAGAATGTTTGTCGTTAACGCGTTTTAATGCGAGTAGTCTCCTATTGTTCCCTGGAGAACCAAGCGATTGTGGTCTGCAACTTTAAGGCTCAGCGTAATGTCTGACGCGATCGTTTTCAATAATAGAATCGGTGATATTTTAGCCTCATTTGGCCAATCCGCCAAATGAACTGCCACATGGGATAGTTCAACCGTCTTATTGTAAGCTACGTTAAGTTTATCAATATCCTTTGATGTGGACAGCAAACTAAATCCCTTATCTTGTTTTTGAAACCAGTGATAAAATAATTTATTGGGGAGGAATCTACTCATGTCGCTATCTCCACGCATGGCTATTCTTACATCCGGAACTTTCGTTTCGTACGGTGTTTTCTCTTCGATCGTTTCAAAATTTTCATCAACCGCATAATTTATAATGGTATCTGTTTGAATGACCTTATTTTTCAAAATTTCAATATCGACGTAATTTCCATCCAAATGTGTTATAATAGAATCGGCGGCTAAAGGGAGTTCACTAAGTAGTTGTTTTAGCTGATTTTTAAATTGACTATTGGGTATATTGATCCAAGCTTTACCAATGTATTTTGCGGAAGCGAGTTCTCTCACAAGATATTCCTTTGGAAAATTCCAATCTGTTGAGAAAAATTCGCCGGATACTTCGACATGGTCTCCTTTCAAATCAAGTTCGATAAAATTATCTGTTGAAATATTGCTATAACGCAGTGATTTTCCGGTCAACGTGCTTGGACGGTTGATAAATTGTTCTATGGTAACCCGGTCCTCTTTTGATTGAATTAGCTGAAGCATTTCTTCCTTCTTTGTATCAAGATCAAAGCCTAGACCTAGCAGCAGATCATCCCCTTTCCAGATAAAGGCGATTTTACTCGGTTGATGATAGGCATAGCTCACATCAGGGGCGAGATTACTTTCCACCGCACCAACCTGTAATACATCCTTTAGAAAGGTCAAAAATTGTTGTTTATTTTTTAGCTGAAAAAAAGCATAAAAGTTTTTTGGATGCGGTTCCAAAGCAAAAAGAAATACATTCGCTTTGATATCAATACCATTATCTTTGAGTTTACTTAGTTTTTTGCCAAAATCCTGTCCCTCTTTCGGCGCTGACTGCCATTTATTAAAAAACTGATTCAGCAGGATATCATCCAATGATATGGTCAACAAAGCCTTACTTTTTTTATGGACCAATGATTTATAGGATTCTTGCTGTCGTAGTATATATCCGCCCCAGGCGACAATCGCTAACAGTACGAGGACAGCTATCGTCCAAAGCATTATTTTTTTAATCATAACAATTGAATCAGTAATTTTTGGTAGTTTATCTCGTAAAGAACTATCTGACAGACCCCTCAACTAAGAAATTAGATTCCGCAGTATTGAGCTCCTTAAGAAAATCCTAGATTTAAAATTTTGTTCTGAAACCTATTCGATTTAAAATAGATCAATGAATCAAAGGCTGAAACAATATCTTCTCTGAAAAGAGCGTAAAAACTAGGTTTCAGCAATGCACTTGATACCTTCTATTTTAAAATCAATAATAGCAAAAGTATCAAATGCCTGGGGATCTTTTCATCCCTGAAATCAGGGAATTGGGGAGTCTAATTAGGCTTCCCGAATTAATCCGTATTCTATAGCCGATTTTACTGCCGCAGTAACACTTTTGGTTTGAAATTTTTCCATTAGATTTTTGCGATGGCTCTCTACCGTATGTGAACTGATAAACAATGAATCGGCAATTTGATTTGTTGTCATTCCTTGCGCCACGAAAGTAAGCACCTCTTTCTCGCGACGTGTCAATTTTGGCACCTGCTTAAGCCCCATTTCCACCTTCTTGTTCAGGATCGCCTGCGTTTTCTCACAGAGATACCTTTTGCCGACAAGAACAGCGGAAATGGCAGCAATTATTTCATCACCATTTGCATTTTTCTGTAGATAGGCATTGGCACCCTCATTTAAAATGCTGTTAATCACTGCAAATTCATTATGTACACTAAACGCAATAATTTTCAAATCCTTATTGCTTTCCTTTAGACCTTTAACCAAATCGATACCGTTAGCATCCGGCAGATTGATATCGAGCAGCAATACCAATGGCATATCAGCAGGAATACGATGGAACAGTTCAGTGGCGCTGGAATACATGCCCACAACTTCAAAATCTTCATGCGCATTTATAATGTTTTTCAATCCCTCAAGTAGCAAAGGGTGATCGTCTGTAATCGCTATTTTTATCATTTTTCCAAAAAGTTAAATCATAGGTAATTCCAATTCTATGGTTGTACCCGCTCCATTCTCCGACATAACCTTCATTTCCCCGTGTAGAAACGAAAGTCTTGACCGCACATTATGCATTCCCGCAGAGTGCTGCAAATCGACACTTTCCATATCAAAACCCTTGCCATCATCTTCAATAGTAATATGTAAACGTTTATTATGTGAAGAAAGCTGTATTAAAATGTTGGCCGCATTAGCATGTTTCAACGCGTTATTCACCAATTCTTGAATAATTCTGTACAAAGAAATTTCCTGTTCCGTGCTTAAGGTTGATTCAAATTGTAAAAATTCACATTCTACTTGACATGTCGATTGACTCATTCGGTTTGCATAGTCTCTTAAAGTTTCTTTCAAACCATATTTTACAATTAAATCTGGCATAAGATTATGTGCAAGCCGGCGAAGTTCATCTACAGCCCCGTCCAGCAAATCAATACTTCGATCGATTCCTTCTTTCATGGATTCCTGCTCCAATACATTTTTATTTATGGCTGATAATCCCAATTTGGTACTTGACAGCAAACCTCCTAATCCATCATGCAGGTCGCGAGCAAGACGGGTACGCTCTTTCTCTTCCCCGGCCAGCATTGCAGTCAGGTTTTTAATGGCATGTTGTTGATTATTCTTTTCCATCTCCAGCTCATGCAAATGAACCTTCTGCTTCAAGGCCTTTGAACGTTGCCAATACGCATAAAACAGCAAAACAATCACAACCAAACAACTGACGAACAACCAAATATAAATTGAATTCATTCGTGATTTAAAGGCAATTTGCTTTTTTGACACGTCAAGTTCTTGCAAGCGCTGTTCATTTTCCAGTTGGCTTAATTGCAAATCCTGTTCCTTTTTATCCCGTTCAAGTTGGAGTACCTTGAGCTGTTGTGTTCGATTGAGTTCATTTAATTTCAAATTCTCCACCAGTTGACGTTGTCTATCGTTCAAGACTTTCATCAGCTTGATCTGCTGTTCCTTTTTCTCGCCTTCCAATCGAAGCCGCATTAACTTTTGGTTTTGCAATTCACGCTCATACTTTAGCTCAAGTTGCTTCGTCTTATCCAGTTTATCCGAATTAAATGCTTTTTCAAATACATCTATGTAACTTTTTTGATAATTGAAAGCTTCCTCATATTTACCCTCTTCAACACTTACTTCAGCCAGTCTGCTAAACAGGCTTAACCCGACTTGGTAATCATAATGGGGCTCTCTTTGAAGATTGTGCAGTGCCTGCTGCAGATATCTTTTTCCTTCCTCTCGATGCCCGGCTTTGAAAGATTCATCAGCGAGGATACCGTAAGCAGGTATTGTAATGGCATATTGTCCCGTTTCAGCAGCAATATCTAAGGCCTGTTTCGCATATGATATTGCTTTTTTACCACCATTTTCTGGATAAAACTCATGGTACAGATTCGCTAAATTAACAGAAACGTAAGCTAAATCTGTTGGATTAACAAGATGTTTCTCGTTCTTTTCTACCAAATTGTAAGCCTCAACATAGTGTTGTTCAGCTTTCCTTAATAGATTTTGGTCTGCATTATTGGATCTATACTCCTCTTCAAATAGGTAACCAGCCTGCATGTAAGCGTCAAATAGGCTATTGACATTCTTTCCTTCCTTAGCCGTTTCCAGCAAAAGCGTGGTATACTTTTCTTGAAAATCATAATTGCGTTGGTTTGCATAGATCGCTGTAAGCTCCTTATAAACTGCCAATTTTCGGGCGATATTTGCCTCAGTCGGTGGCGCCTTCTCTAAAAATGAAATTGCTTTATGGAATTGGGAAACAGCCTCATCCTCTTTATTCTGTCGTGTCATAACCCATCCATCACAATAATGAACATACCCCTTTATTCCATTATCGTTAACTATGGGGAGTACAGATTTAGCATGTTCTAAATAATAGCGTGATTTTTCAAATGCTTGATCATTAAAACTGTTCATGGCAGCAATACAATTCAAATAGGCATAATATTGCTTGTCAGGATAATTTCTGGCCAACTGAATATTATCATTAAGCAATTGACTGGCCAGCGCTTTTTCATTACTAAAATATAGGGCTTGTGCATATTTACCCGTTAACACAAACCGTTCTTTACTTCCTAAAGGAATACTGTAATACGACTTCTGCAAATCTTGCAGCTGTTCTTGCGCAACAATAGCATCGCAAAAGCACAATAAAACAAAGAATATTAGTACAGATTTCCAAAAAGTTCGAACATGCCCCATAAAATCAAATCTAGCGTCTAGCTATGTGAATTGGCCAAACATAGATAAAATTGCTCTTATACGCAATTCGTTGTCTCGAAAATAAATTAACTTCCCCCTGTTATTGACCTAATTAACCGAACCTTGCTGAGCAAAAAATTGTACCTTTGTAACAATGAAGTACATCTATCTTTTTCTTGCTATAGCCGCAGAGATATTTGCAACCACTTTCCTCAAGAAGTCTGCGGGTTTTACCCTTATAAAGCCTACCATTCTCTGTATTGTAGGCTATATTATTGCCTTCTATTTTTTAAGTATCACACTTAAATACCTGCCCGTCGGAATATCCTACGCAATTTGGTCTGGCGTTGGTATTGTAGCCATTACGCTTATTGGTATGTTCTTATTTAAACAGATTCCCGATACAGCAGCCATTATCGGTATGGTCTTGATTGTTGTTGGCGTCATTATTATCAATCTGTTTTCAAAAATGGGCGCACATTAGTTGATCTAAGATCAAAATTTGTATTTTTGTAACTTACATAAATAAAAGGATACGTGTCGTTAGAGAAACTAAAACTTAGCAAAAGATTGACTGCTACGATGACCGAACTCGGTTATCTTGCTCCAAAGGAAATTCAAAGTAGATGCATTTCCAGAATTCTTGGTGGACAGGATGTGATTGCCATCGCTCCGGAAGGTGCAGGCAAAACCACAACTTATGTCTTATCTACCTTGATGAAGTTGAAATTCACAACAGATGAAGCTCCGAAGTTTTTGATCTTGGCGCCTAATGAAGAACGTATCGACGAAATTGTTGAGAGATTCTATCAATTAAGCAAAAATAAAGATCTTCGCATCATTGGATTGCGGGCTTCAGGCAGCATGGAAGAAGAAATCGAAGAACTGGTTGATGGAAAAGACATTGTTGTAGCTACCCCAAATCGTGCAAGAGCTATCTATCTTAAATTGGCTTTGAATCTCAACCGTATTCAGACACTGATTATCGATGATGCTGAAGAGATTATCAAACAAGGAATGCAAAATACGGTAAGGGAATTAGCCGAAAGCTGCGGAAAAGTACAACATTTAGTTTTCAGTACTGTTGAACACCAAAAACTTTATGACATGATCGACAATTTCATGAATGAAAATTGTGCCTCGGTCGAAATAGATGAACTTGAGAATGACACTGTCGACACCCTAGATCTATTATTATATCATGTTCCTAATTTCACAACAAAGATCAATTTATTAAATCTTCTGTTGCAGGATAAAGAAGTATTTCAAAAAGTAGTCGTCTTTGTAAATTCGAAGCTTACTGCCCAAAAGTTGGCCAGCAGTTTGTTCAGTAGCAATAAAGAAGAAATTGCTATCCTCAATCCATTGTTCTATGATGATTTTGGCTATGAGACGATGGAAGATTTCAAGGAAAATAGTCAATCTCGTGTCCTAATAATTGCACGGGAAAATACGAACGATGTAGACCTTTCCGCTGTTCCATTCATTTTTCAATTTGAGTTACCAAATGAAAAGGAGGAATTCTTAAATCATCTTGTTAAAAATGACGAAAATGAAGAATCAGTCGTGTTGACTTTCACAACAGATCTGGAATTACCCATGGTTAAAAAAATAGAACAGGCTGTCGGTAAAAGAATGGATGTTTTGGAACTGCCTGAGGATCTTGTAATCTATAATCCCATCACCGACAAAAAGAAAAAGTCGAGCAAGGAGGAAGATAAAGAAGATCTTTCCCGAGGTGGCGCATTCCACCAAAAGAAAGAAAGCAATGCCAAGACTTTTAATTATGGCGGTGGCGAAAAGGCAAAAATGACCATGAAAATGAAAAAGAAATAAAAAAGGGAAGTTTTAAACTTCCCTTTTTTAAATAACAGCATACTGTTATCATTTTATCAACAAATCCCTTTCATACACAATTTCCCTTCGATGAGGTAAATTCGAAATACTGCTATGGTGAAGTCCTCGTTGACTGTAGTTTACTTGAGAATTTTCTTCAACAATTTAATATACGCATTTGCGATTCTTTCCATACCTTGATCATTTGGATGAGCGTAGTCAACGGTCGAATTCAGATCCAGATTAAGGTCTTGACTCGACAATAAGAAAAGCTGACGGATTCCTTTTGATTGTAATTTTTCAATAGTCGCCTTCAGCACACGGCTACTTTGCTGGTATTCCGCATTTTTATCTTCATTAAAGACTTCGGCTATGCTCCCCGAACTATGCTGTGTCAAAATAATGGGTGTCGTCGGATGTTCTTTTCTTAAAAATGTCACCGCATTGACCAACAGTGAATCCAATTGCTTTTCTGTTAGCGACTTTGAAATAGCAAGATTAGGAATACAATCCAACACATAACAGGCAGCATCAACACTATTCATCACATTCAAAATCGGTTGTTCCAATCGACCGTTACCAGAAAAGCATAAGTTGATCATTTCATGGTCAAACGCACGTCCCACTTGGTTGGTCCAAGCTAAGCCTGGGCGACTGGTACAGGCCCCCTGTCCAATCGAGGTCCCATACACAACAATAGGTTTGGCTGCTGTGGTATGGGTATACGTTAATTTAGCGGTATTTGGCACACCAATCTTTAACCACTTAACCGTATTGTATAGCGGAAGATATAAGCGGTAATTAAATTTTCCATTGCGCCCTATATTCTTCCATGTATAAGAAATGGTATCCGAAAAATCATAATTGCCATAAGCCCATTTCCATTCCTTGTTTACAGTATCATAAGCATAAAGATCAAGCCCACTGACACCTGTTGTTGGCATATGGGGCATATTTAAACCGCCAGCCACTTGGTATTGAACCGTAATCTCAGGTGAAGTAGTTTGAAAGTCAATATAGAACCCCGCACTATTCTTCCCCAGTTCCCATACGGGTTTACGTACCTGGCTTTCCAGTTCATCCGGAAGTCTATTGAAGGCCGAAAGCTTCTGATTCTCCAGCCTACCTTCCACATGCTTATCTTCTAGTGGAGAAAACCAACTATAACTCTCCTGCGCTTTGATGGCAGAAAAAGACAACAACAAAAACGCTGTCAATGCAACTTTTGAGAACATACAATAATTTAGCTTTAAGTTTGGTGTAATTGATTATAAAAAAGGAGCCTATTGGCTCCTTTCTATTGCGATTTATTTATTATACTATAAAATAGCTTGTCTAACTCGGACCAGTTTTTCCATCAAGCCTTCAAGTAAATCCAAATGTAACATATTGGCGCCATCAGACTTCGCATTTGCCGGATCAGGATGTGTTTCTATAAACAGGCCGTCGGCTCCCACCGCTATTGCAGCTTTGGCTATTGTTTCAATTAATGCTGGTTTCCCTCCTGTTACGCCAGAAGTTTGATTCGGTTGTTGTAAGGAATGTGTACAGTCCATTATTGTGGGCACGTTAAAAGAACGCATTTCGGGAATCCCGCGATAATCTACAATGAGATCCTGATAGCCGAACGTATTACCGCGATCAGTTAAAAAAACCTTCTCATTTCCAGATTCCACGATCTTATCCACTGCAAATTTCATAGATCCAGCACTCAAAAACTGACCTTTCTTTACATTGACGACCTTGTTCGTTTTTGCTGCTGCAACTAATAAGTCAGTCTGTCTGCACAAAAATGCTGGAATTTGAAGAACGTCAACGTATGCGGCTGCCATTTCCGCCTCATGGCTCTCATGGATATCCGTCACCGTCGGTACACCAAAAGTTTTCCCAACTTTCTCTAAAATCTTCAACGCTTTCTCATCACCTATCCCCATAAATGAATCTAGCCGCGATCTATTGGCCTTACGGTAAGATCCCTTGAAAATGTACGGAATATTTAGTTTATCTGTAATTGTAACAATCTTTTCAGCAATACGCAAAGCGATTTCTTCTCCTTCAATTGCACATGGCCCCGCCATTAAAAAGAAATTCTGCGATGTCCCATTCTTGATTTCGGGAATGTATTTGTTAATCATATAATTATAAAAAATTAATTGCCGAGTTCTGATAAAAATTTGATTCGCATCAATTGGAGATCCTCATAGCTATAATCGTCTCCACCTAATTCTTTAAGCGCATCATTAATTGAATCAGTCTCTGCTGTCTTAAAATAGTCATATACCTCATCTTGACGATCCTCATCTATGACCTCATCAATAAAGTAATTGATATTGATTTTCGTTCCTGCGTTTACGATCGTCTCAATTTCTTTCAATATTTCTTCATAAGTTATCCCCTTAGCTGAGGCAATATCATCTAATGCAATTTTACGATCGATATTTTGAATAATAGACACTTTTAATGCCGATTTATTAGCTGTACTCTTAATGACAAGATCCACAGGTCTATCAATTTCATTCTCCTCAACATAGTCTTTGATCAAGGCAATAAATGGGGCACCAAATTTAATCGCTTTACCATTCCCTACCCCCTGAATCTGTTTCAACTCATCGATAGCAATTGGATAATGTGTACACATTTCTTCCAGCGAAGGATCTTGAAAGATAACAAACGGCGGCAGGGACTTGCCCTTTGCAATTTTCTTACGTAAATCTTTAAGCATTCCCAACAAGACGGTATCTAAGGCCCCTGTACCCTGGCCTGTATCTTCCGAACTTGTATTATCCCCCCCTTCAATTGGACGATTCAAAACAAATTTTAGTTGATAAGGATTATCCAGATAATGACGACCAATAGCTGTCAATTTTAAAAGGCCATAATGATCAATATCTTTTTCGATAAAGTTATCAAGCACTGCCTGCCTAAGTAAGGATTTCCAATAAATAACACCTTTATCTTTGCCCTTTCCAAAAAGACGATGTTCATCATGTTTATAGGCGGATACGGGTTGGTTGTTTTGGCCGATCATGACGTTAATCACGTGATGATCATCAAATTTTTCACCCTGTTCTTGAATAAAGCCCAATACATCTTTTAAAGCGTCTTCGGCCTCAAAATATTCTTTTTCCGAACGACAATTATCACACATATTATTACAGCCCTGCTCGTCAAAATTTTCTCCAAAATAATGAAGAATCTGTTTACGGCGACATACTGCAGACTCCGAATAATCAATAACCTCTTTTAAGATCTGTGTGCCAATCTCACGTTCAGCCACAGGTTTATCTTTCATAAACTTGGTCAGTTTTTCAACATCTTTTTCCGAATAAAAAGCCAAGCAATAACCATCGCCCCCATCACGTCCAGCACGTCCAGTTTCCTGATAATATCCCTCCATGGATTTAGGAATATCGTGGTGAATCACATAACGAACATCAGGTTTATCTATTCCCATACCAAAAGCAATGGTAGCCACAATCACTTCGACATCCTCCATCAAAAATTTATCCTGTGTATCTGCTCTTGTTTTGGCGTCTAAACCCGCGTGGTAAGGTAAAGCTTTGATGCCATTTAGGTTCAAAACCTCACTGATTTCTTCTACCTTTTTACGGCTCAAACAATAGACAATGCCCGTCTTACCCGATTTGGTTTTAATAAAACGTACAATTTCTTTTACGACATCTTTTTTAGGTCTTACCTCGTAATATAAGTTGCTACGATTAAATGATGACTTAAATAAAACAGCATCAGTCATCTGCAAATTTTTACGAATATCAGACTGTACTTTAGGTGTTGCTGTCGCTGTAAGCGCAATAATAGGAATATTGGCCCCTATTTCATTAATGACCTGGCGTATTTTACGATATTCTGGTCTAAAATCGTGTCCCCATTCGGAAATACAATGCGCTTCGTCAACCGCTACAAATGACACGGTGATTTGGTGTAAGAAGTCCAAATTGTCTTGCTTAGCAAGAGATTCCGGAGCGACATACAGCAATTTGGTCTTCCCAGCGATTACATCATCCTTAACCTTTGTAATCTCACTTTTATTCAATGAAGAATTCAAAAAATGAGCGATACTATCTTCGCCACCGAATGCACGAAGCTGATCTACTTGGTTTTTCATTAAAGCAATCAACGGAGAAATAACAATTGCAGTTCCCTCACTCATCAGTGCTGGAAGTTGATAGCAAATTGATTTCCCTCCTCCGGTTGGCATAATTACAAACGTGTCTCTCCGTTGAAGAATACTGGTTATAATTGCCTCCTGATCCCCCTTAAAAGTATCAAAACCAAAAAAATCTTGTAAATTGTCGAAAAGTGATTTTTCTATTTCCATTGCGCCTTGGGCAAAAATAAGATAGATAAATGAAGAAATAATCTTGAAAAATAATCTATTTTTGCAATCTATTCTAATACATAAAAGTAAGAGTATTTTTTGTGAAAAACAACTACGAAATAAAAAATATAGCTATTCAAGCTATTCAAGAAGAAGCCAAGGCAGTAGCTGCTTTAGCTCAATATATTGATGATGATTTTGTTACCGTTGTCGATCGTATTCTTAATTTGCACGGCCGAGTTATTGTAACTGGAATTGGTAAAAGCGCTATTATCGCTCAAAAGATAGTTGCAACGCTCAATTCGACAGGTACACCATCGATTTTTATGCATGCTGCTGATGCTATCCATGGAGATCTTGGTATCATCCAACAAAATGATTTGATTATTGCCATCTCTAAAAGTGGTAATACACCTGAGATTAAAGTACTTGTTCCCTTTTTAAAACAGACAAAGAATGTATTGGTTGCTTTGGTCGGAAATACAGATTCCTACCTCGCTAAAAATGCCGACTATATTTTAAATACCACCGTTGAGAAAGAAGCTTGTCCCAACAACCTTGCACCAACTTCAAGTACAACTGCTCAGTTGGCAATGGGTGATGCGCTTGCCGTGGTATTACAAGAGTGCCGTGATTTCACGGATAAAGATTTTGCAAAATACCATCCAGGAGGAGCATTAGGCAAAAAGCTGTACTTAAGAGTCGGCGATCTATCCGATCAGAATGGCAAACCTAGCGTCCCACAACAAGCCACAGTAAGTGATATCATCATCACCATAACACAGTTTAGACTGGGAGCTGTCGCCGTGTTGGATGATGAAAACATACTTGGCATCATCACAGATGGTGATATCCGCCGTATGCTGGAGAAACACACGGATTTAGCGACAATTACTGCCGCCGATATCATGGGAAAATCACCTAAAATTATCGATAAAGATGAATTGGCCGCCAATGCGCTCCATATTATGCGTGAAAACAACATCACACAACTATTGGTTTCCGACAAAGGAAATTACGCTGGTGTTATCCACATACAGGATCTATTGAAAGAAGGGATAATATAACTGTAATAAAGTTGTTAGATGTACAATAAATTGGCAATAAATATTAAATTTGGCATATCAGTTGTACTATTTTAATCGTAAAGTAATATTTTAGAAGCATGAAAAAGTATATAACAATCTTAGCAGTCATCATTTCCTTTATTGGTTTTTCTTCGATGCAAACAGGACAAGGAGAATTTAAATTCGAAAAAGAAACACATGATTTTGGTAAAATTCCGGCCGGCACGCCCGTTTCGTATAATTTCAAATTTTCTAACACCGGTAGCGAGCCAATTATCATTTCCAATGTGGTGCCTACCTGTGGATGTTCTGTAGCAGAATTTACAAAAACGCCAATCAAACCAGGAGAAAGTGGCACGATTAAAGTGACTTACAATGCTGCAGCAAAAGCGCCATTCACAAAGAGCTTCACGGTGCAGTCGAATACCAAGACTCCTGTAAAAACGCTATACATTAAGGGTATTGTAGAATAACAATTCCCATAGATAAAACGAAAAAAGCCACATCATCATGTGGCTTTTTTCGTTTTATTTTGGTTAGCTTTGCACTACTAATTTTAAAAAAACTATAATGCCAGTAATATCAGAAAAAGGGCTGAATATGCCTGCGTCGCCTATTAGAAAGTTGACGCCATATGCTGATCAAGCAAAAAAAGAAGGTAAAAAGATATATCACCTCAATATCGGACAACCTGATATCCAAACACCTGAAGTGATGCTTAATGCTTTGAAAAATATACAGTTCAAAGTGTGGGCCTACACACCTTCTGAAGGTACAGCCTCTTACCGAAACAAGTTAGCAGAATATTATAATAAGCTAAATTATAATATCGAGCCGACAGATATATTAGTGACAAATGGTGGTTCGGAAGCGATTATGATCGCTATGCAAGCCTGTTTAAATGAAGGCGAAGAGATCATAATTCCAGAGCCATTTTATGCAAATTACAATGGTTTTGCTTGTTCCTCCGATGTGGTAATCAAACCAATCATGTCCTATATTGAAAGTGGATTTGCATTACCTTCCATCGCCGAATTTGAAAAGGTAATTACCGCTAAAACCAAAGCGATCTGCATCTGTAATCCAAATAACCCTACGGGTTACCTTTATTCCAGAGAAGAACTCGAAGCTCTTCGTGAACTTTGTCTAAAATATGATCTTTACCTTTTTTCAGACGAGGCTTATCGTGAATTTTGTTACGATGGCAGAGCGTTTATCTCACCAATGCATTTAGATGGTCTCGAAAATAATGTCGTTATTTTTGATACAGTATCAAAACGTTATTCCGCTTGTGGTGCGCGTATTGGATGTATCATTACCAAAAATAAAGAACTATATCAGACAGCACTGAAATTTGCACAAGCGCGCTTAAGCCCATCCTTAGAAGGACAAATAGCGGGTGAAGCTGCTGTTGATACACCAGACAGTTACTTCGAGGCGGTATCCAAAGAATATACAGCAAGAAGAGATACCCTCGTAAAAGGGCTCAATGCCATTGAAGGAGTTTACTCTCCTAACCCGGGTGGCGCATTTTACGTCGTAGCCAAATTACCAATTGATAATGCAGATAAATTCTGTCAATGGATGTTGGAAGAGTTCTCTTACAATAACGAAACAGTTATGATGGCTCCAGCTACGGGCTTTTATAGTACAGAGGGTGCTGGAGTAAATGAAGTCCGCCTGGCCTATGTACTGAATCAGGATGATCTTAAAAGCGCTTTAGTTTGCTTAGAGAAAGCACTCCAAGTGTATCCGGGACGCACAAATTAACAATAAGTCAATAGCACTTAAGAAAGGCGGGACATGCATGTTCCGCCTTTTTCTTTTTTCATGGTTCCTTCCCATAAACCCCAATTCTATTTCTTTTTTAAAAAAAACAAAACAAAGTTTTGAAGCATCTTGTTCTTCTAATAGTAACAAAAGCGATTTCATATGGATAAATTGAAGAAATTCCAATTGATGGAAAAGATAGCAAGAGAATTAGAAGATGTCAGAAATAGCCAGCAAGCTGTTTTGGAAAAAATAGGTAAAATCGAAGTTGATAACATTGAACTCGGCGATAAAAATATCGAAAAAACAATTCCCGATATCTATCAACGTACAGCAGATAATTCAGATGCTATTAAAGCTCTTCTGGAATCTTTTCAAGATGAGACAGCAGAGTTTGGGGAAAAGAACAATGTTGGAAAATTATTGGAACAACAACAAATTAACAGTATAAAATAATGATATTCCAAACACAAAGAAGGCCGACTAAATAATCGGCCTTCTTTGTGTTTTATAATTGGACTTTTGCAGCCTTAGCTTTCAAATACTCTTCTTCAACAAAATGGAGCTGTTGTTCTGGTGTCAGATTAGAATTATCCAAAACAATCGCGTCTTCCGCTTGTCGTAATGGACTTTCCGCACGGGTACTGTCGATACGGTCACGTGTTGCAAGATTTTCCACGACTTCTTCCAACGTCACATCCTCCCCTTTTTCCGTCAACTCCAGATAACGTCGCGCAGCACGTACTTTAGGATCGGCCGTCATAAAAATCTTCAGATCAGCATCTGGAAAAACAGTAGTACCGATATCACGGCCATCCATAATAATATTTCGTCTGCTACCCAATTTTTGCTGCTGGGCGACCATGGCAACCCGGACAGCTTTAATTGCACTCACATCACTAACTTTATCAGAAATATACATCTGACGGATCTCTTCCGAAATATCCTCATCATTTAGATGGATCTCCGTCTTTATTGCATTTGGGATAAAATCAATATGGATATCTTTTAGTGCGCTTTCGATCGCTTCTTGATCATCCAGCGCTATTTTATGCCGGATAAAATAGAGTGTGACAGCCCTATACATGGCTCCGCTATCAATAAAGGCAAACTTCAGTTTTTTTGCCAAAGCTTTTGCCAGTGTACTCTTACCGCAGGAGGAAAAACCATCTATGGCAATAATAAAATTGTGACGTCCACTCATTATTCGTTTCCTCCTATGATTACACCTGGGCGATTGACCAAAGGAACCTTAGTCAGGTTACCATCCACAATGCTTTCAGGTAAAAAGATATATTTTTTATCGTAAATAATGTTATCAATATAAAAACTCAACCAATATTCATTTGTAAGCCCGAATACCTGTTCATCAATCGCTTCAACACGATCGAAAGATTTAGCTTCTATATTACCAATAAAATGACGCAAAGTCGTTGTTGTTACTTGTCGGCCATCCTTTTCGCCATAACCTTTTGAGCTAATCAGCACGTTCTGAATAGCAATGTTCTTGTCGTTGATAACATAGACAGTCCAGTTTTTTGTCTCCACCGTCTCACCTTCCAAAACAACGGCGATCATAATGTCTTTGACAATATTTTCAGGCAAATCTGCTTTCATCCTTATTTAGACTTTGTAGTTTTTTTAGCTGGAGCCTTCTTAGCGGTAGTCTTTTTTGCTACAGTTTTCTTTTCTGTTGTTTTTGTTTTAGTTGCTTTTCCTTTTGGCGCATCCGCCTCAGCCCATTTTAACACATCTTCATAGGTAATTTTTTCAATTTCCGTTCCCTTAGGAATCTTCAGATTCTGCTTGCCAAAACGAATAAATGGCCCCCAGCGTCCCTGTTCAATCTGAGCATCCGGATTTTCATCAAAAACCCGAATCACTTTTTCGATATCTTTCTGACGTTTGTCTTGATAATCTGTATCGCCTCTTCTTCTGTCACATCCAATGGGTCAACACCTTTTGGTAGTGAGTAAAACGCCGAATTGTGACGGATATAAGGTCCAAATCGCCCAACAGCAACCGTCATTTCCTTATCTTCAAATAAACCAACTTTTTTCGGTAATTTGAACAATTCCATGGCATCCTCAAAAGTAATGGTTTCGATCATCTGTCCCTTTCTCAAGGAAGCAAAACGAGGTTTCTCTTCATCGTCAGGAGAACCAATCTGTACCAATGGGCCGAACTTACCAATGCGAACCGAAACAGGCTTACCGGAAACCGGATCGACACCGAGCTCACGCTCATTATTCGCACGATCTGCATTGACTAAAGTATCTTCTACCTCAGAATGAAAAGGCCCATAGAAATCATGCAGCATTTTTGTCCATTCGGTCAGTCCATGCGCAATATCATCAAATTCTTTTTCTACGTTGGCCGTAAAATGAAAATCCACAATACCGTTGAAGTGTTCAACCAAAAAGTCATTCACGACAACACCGATATCTGTTGGAAACATTTTTCCTTTTTCGGCACCGGTTATTTCCGGTTTTTGTTACCGCTGTTAATTCGGCATCCTTTAATGTCAGTACACGGTAATCGCGCGATTTACCTTCACGCTCTTCCTTTATGACATACCCGCGGTTTTGAATCGTTGAAATTGTAGGGGCGTAGGTTGAAGGACGGCCAATTCCCAATTCCTCTAATTTTTTCACCAAAGCAGCTTCCGTATAACGTGCTGGCGGTCGTGTAAAACGCTCCGTCGCCGACATGTTTTTCAACGTTAATGGCATACCAACAGCTAATGGTGGAAGAATAGCATTGTCACTATCTTCGTCCATCGCGCTGTCTTGATCGTCATCCAAGGATTCCATGTAAACTTTCAAGAATCCATCAAATTTCATCACCTCTCCCGAAGCATTCAAATCTTCAGTACGAGTTGATATGTCGATTTTTGCCAATGTACGTTCAAACTCCGCTTCACTCATTTGAGAAGCAATTGCTCTTTTCCAAATAAGCTCGTATAATCTTTTTTCGGATGCATCGCCATCGATGGTGTGTTCAGAGAAATAAGTAGGACGAATAGCTTCGTGCGCCTCTTGTGCACCCGATGTCTTTGTTTTATATTTTCTGACTTTATGGTACTGGTTACCATAAGCCGATTTGATTTCCTTTTCAGCAGCCTCAATCGCCGTATCACTCAAATTAACAGAATCGGTACGCATATAGGTAATTCGTCCTGATTCATACAGCCTTTGAGCCACCTGCATGGTGCGGGCAACCGAAAATCCAAGTTTCCGGCTTGCTTCCTGCTGTAATGTTGATGTTGTAAATGGCGCTGCTGGTGAACGCTTCGCAGGTTTTGTTTCGAGATTTTTTACAGAAAAAAGCGCTGCTTTACAATCCTCCAAAAATTTGGTCGCCTCTGCCTCTGTCGCAAAACGCTGCGGAAGCTCGGCTTTAAAACTATCCTTAACTTTTCCCGTATGAAAAAAAGCAACGATCTTAAAAGCCGCTTCGGGTTCAAATTTATTGATTTCACGCTCACGATCTACAATCAGACGAACCGCAACTGACTGCACGCGTCCGGCAGATAAAGAAGGTTTCACCTTTTTCCATAGAACCGGAGACAATTCAAATCCGACTAATCGATCTAACACCCTTCGCGCTTGTTGTGCATTTACGAGGTTATAATCTATTTTACGCGGGTTGTCAATAGCCTTCAAAATAGCTGGCTTTGTAATCTCATGAAACACAATTCTTTTTGTGCTTTCATCTTTTAATCCCAAAGTCTCAAATAAATGCCATGAAATAGCCTCTCCTTCGCGGTCCTCATCGGACGCTAACCAAACGGTTTCTGCAGCTTTAGCCAATTTCTTCAGTTCACTTACAACCGCCTTCTTGTCGGATGGAACTTCATACTTTTGTTCAAAATTCTTTTCGGTATCAATTGCATCATCGGTTTTCACCAAGTCGCGAATATGTCCATAACTTGACTTGACCAAAAAATCCTTTCCTAAATACCCTTCTATCGTTTTCGCTTTCGCCGGAGACTCAACTATCAATAAATTTTTCGCCATCTAATTTGAGATTTGTGCAAATAAAGGGAATTCTGAAAGGAATGACAATAATTTCTTACAAAAAAGACAAAAAAAATAGATTTCATGTCGACAATTAAGAAATTTATCCTACAATAAAGAAGCAGGTAACGAGCTCATGGTTGGCATAGAAACGCTGTCAGATCAAGGTAATTTGCCCATCGAACTACTTTGTGCCCCTCAATTTCAGACCAAAACAAATTCATTTAACTTTATTCGGTTTCGAATTCACCTTCATAAAGTTGCAAAATCAAGTATTCGAAACAGTTAAAATACGTAAAAGCAAAATATATATGTATATTCGCTTATTCAAAAGGGCAATATTAACAACTCCGCTATTTTGTTTAAATATTTTAATAATGAAAAGAAGTCTTCTCAGAATTGCCTTTTGGGGCACGTTATTACCATTTGCATCTTGTTCAGTTATGAAAGATTCAGCAAAATCAACTTCAGACAATTTCCCTAAACTTAGCCTGGAAGCGCATCGTGGTGGCCGCGGCCTATACCCTGAAGAGTCTATCGCTGCCATGAAAAATGCAATAGATTTTGCAAAGGTGACCACACTGGAAATGGATTGTCATATTACCAAAGACCGTAAGGTTGTTGTCTTTCACGACGATTACCTTAACCCGAAGTTTGTATTGAAACCCAATGGCACCGAAATTTCTGACAAGGACAAACCGTTGAGAATTTACGATATGCTTTATAAAGATCTGGTTAAGTACGATATCGGATCGAAATTTTACAAAGAGTTTCCTGAACAAAAAAAACAGGTTACACGTATAGCAAAACTAGCAGACCTTATTGATAGTACTGAAGCCTACGCAAATCTAAAAAGGAAAGCGCCGATGTTTTACAATATCGAAGTGAAAAGTAAGGAAGATAAAGATGGTATTTTCCATCCAAGGGTTGAAGAATTTGTGGATCTTATGGTACAGGTAATCACCGATAAAAAAATTGCTGCGCGAACCGTTATTCAATCGTTTGATAGCAGAGCCATTAACTATCTGCACAAAGCATATCCTCAAATCAAAGTTTCTTATCTTATTGATGCAAACCATACAAAAAGTGTTGAGCAAACAATTGCAGCTTTGGGTTTCACGCCTTTTATTATAAGTCCGCATTATAAAATAGTAACAAGCGATTATGTCAAGCAGTGTCACAAAGCTGGTATCAAGGTCATTCCTTGGACAGTCAATATGAAAGAAGAAATCGAGCAACTAAAAGCCGTGAAAGTTGATGGCATTATTAGCGATTACCCCAATTTGTTTTAATAAATACTTCACATGGTTCGCTTAGAATAAAAATATCAGTTTCAGTATGTTTCAATGCCAGAGAAACCATGTACAGCCAAAGCAAAGTAGTCCCTTGATCGTCCTAAACTACTTTGCTTTGGCTTTGTTTTTTAATGCTTTGTCAATATATTCCCGCCCCTTCTGGACCAAAAATTCAGAGCGGTGATAATCCCAAAGGTTACAGATATTATAGGGAATGTCTACCACCACATCGGGCCGGTACAAATCAACAATCATACGGCTCATTTTCCTGCGCATCACATAGTATGACGCTTGGAGTATATCCAACGAATTCGAAGTCCTTGTATCCAGTTTTTTGATAACAGAATATTGTTTATCCGGTTTAGATTCCAGATTAACCGCTATGATTAGGTTCTCTTTCTTGGTGACATGATTTATAGGCAATGGATTGAGTACCCCGCCATCAACATAGACATGATTGTCGTCTTCTACAGCTGTAAACACCGCGGGAATGGCAATCGACGCCCGAATAGCATCATACATACTTCCAAAGTCCAGCACAACCTCCTTTTCGTAGTTTAGATCTGTCGCAACGGCTTTAAACAAAATAGGGAAAGTCTCAATATTAGCATCCGGAATCACAGATTTCAAGGCGTTAAACACCTTGATCCCCTTCATCATCCCCAGTCCCTTCCAGCTAAAATCCATCATATTAAAGACCGATTTCTTCGTCAGGCGCTGCATCCATTCTTCCAGAACATCCATCTTCCCCTGTGCATAGATACCACCGACAAGCGCTCCTATTGAACAACCTACCACCTCATCGATTTCGTAGCCCAGCTCTTCAAGACGTCGAATAATACCAATATGCACCAGGCCTCTTGCACCACCCCCGCCCAGAACAAGGGTAACTTTACGATTTAAAAAAGCTTTCTCCACCATAGTTATACAAATACTTGAAACACTTGTTTACATCCATGCAACAATGTAAACAGATAATCATCGTTATTATATGTATTTTTGATTACAATATACGCAGTAAAAAAAGAAATATGAAAATAGAAATTTGGTCGGACATCATTTGTCCTTTTTGTTATATTGGTCTGACAAAGCTTGAACTAGCTCTTCAGGATTCCACAAGTAAGCCATCCGCTGAAATCATCTGGAAATCATATCAGCTTAACCCTGATTATCCCCAAGATGCTCCGGCAATGCCAACCTACGATTACCTCGTTCAAACGAAAGGCATGAGTATGGACGATGTCGTTGCGATGACCTCACAGCTCAGTGCCCAAGGAAAAGAGCTGGGTATTGATCTGAACTTTGAAAAAGCAATCGTTGTAAATACAAAAAAGCACATCGTCTGATCCATTTTGCCCAAGCGCAACAAAAAGGCACTCAAATCAAGAAAGCCTTATTTAAAGCTCATTTTACGGATGGTCTTGATGTAAATAACAACGAGGTGCTCAGCACGATTGCTACGCAAGAGCATCTTTCCGCTCAGGAGGTAAAAAACTTATTGGAATCTGATGAATATGCTTATGATGTTGCACAGGATATTCAAGAAGGTGTCAGCTTAGGACTCCGAGGTGTCCCTTTCTTTGTATTTGACAGAAAATATGCTATCCCCGGTGCACAGCCCATGGAAGTCTTTCACAACACCATAAATGAATGCTTGGCCAGTCAGCCAACACCGCTTGAACGCAGAGGCGAAGAAGGCCCTTCATGTGATCGTGAAACAGGAAAATGTGAATAAAGAAAGGAAAAATTATTGTTTAATTTTACTATTTTCGCAAGCTTATAACGACAAACAAATTTGGTATAAATGCAGTTAACCAAACTAGAAATTAAAGGATTTAAAAGTTTCGGAGACAAGATCACGATCAACTTCAATGATGGTGTCACAGCGATTGTTGGCCCCAATGGATGTGGGAAGTCCAATGTGGTCGACGCCATACGCTGGGTGCTGGGAGAGCAGAGCACAAAGATGCTTCGCTCCGATAAGATGGAAAATATTATCTTCAATGGAACGAAAAATAGAAAACCGGCAAACCTTGCAGAGGTCTCGCTGACCTTCAACAACAACAATAATATTTTGCCAACGGAATTCTCTACAGTGACCGTCACGCGGAAGCTGTTTCGCAACGGCGATAGTGAATATCGATTGAATGATGTCAAATGTCGTTTAAAAGATATCACAGATCTGTTCCTGGATACCGGAGTTGGTGCGGACAGCTATTCGATCATCGAATTGAAAATGATTGATGAAATTATCAATAATAAAGATAATTCACGTCGCAACCTCTTCGAAGAAGCATCTGGAATCTCTAAGTATAAAGTTCGTAAAAAACAGACTTTGGCAAAGCTGAGAGATACTGAGGCCGATCTTAGCCGTGTAGATGACTTGCTTTACGAAATCACAAAGAACCTCAAATCATTAGAAAATCAAGCTAAAAAAGCTGAAAAATATACCTCACTTAAAGCAGAATACCGCCAGAGCAGTATAGATTTGGCTTATTATAAAATAGCAGATTTCTCGACTGAATTGGAAAGACTTCAAACACAAGAATCCAAGGTTCAGAAAGATGCTACCAATGCACATCAAAATATCCTGAATGCGGAAACGGAACTCCAATCACTCCGCCAGACAAATTTGGAACAGGAAAAAAACCTTTCGGTACAGCAAAAAACAACGCAGGAATTTGTCAATAAAATCCGAGGTTATGAATCGGAAAAGAAGATCAAAAACGAAAAGGTCAAAAATCTTCAAGATAAAGAGAACCGGTTGAACCTCGATATCAACAGCGATAAACAACAGCTTAATCATGTACTCTACACCATCAAACGACTGAATGAAGAATTGTTTGATGAACAAAATAAACTCGATTCGTTAAAAACGAATCTTGAATCGGATAAATCCGAAGTCGACGAACTGAGGGGACAGCAACAATCGGCAAAGGGAAAGCTTGATCTTTTTAATAAGAGTAATGCTGAATTACAGGCAAAAATCTACAAATTAGAAAAAGATCTTGCCGTATTTACCATTCAGAAAGAAGCCCTCCTCCAAGAATCTGTTCGCAATAGTGTAGATACAGAAGCAAAAGAAGCCGAATTGCAGCAGTTTAATTCTGCTGTTACTGAACTGGAAGGCCGTGTGGAAGCACAGCAGTTACAGTATGACTCAGCAAACCAGCTGGAAGAAGAGCTCCAAGGACAGATCAGTCAGTGCCAGGCAAACCTAGAAGAACTTAAGGCCCAGCTTGCCAAAGACCTCCGCCTGGTAGATGCCAAACAAAACGAATACAACCTCACGAAATCTCTTGTTGATAATTTAGAAGGTTTCCCCGATTCCATTCGGTTCCTCAAGAAAAATGCAGGATGGAAAAAGCAACCTCCGCTCCTATCAGATGTCCTTTTCTGTCAGGAAGATTATCGCGTGGCTATTGAGAACTATCTAGAGCCTATAATGAATCACTATGTTGTCGAAACACAACAAGATGCTGTTCAAGCAATTCAGCTATTGAGCGATTCCGCAAAAGGAAGAGCTAATTTCTTTGTTTTAGACGCCATAACACACTCGCCAAACGCTGCCCCTGCACCAAATGACAATTTGATATCTGCGTTGGATGTGATTACAGTAGACGAAAAGTACAAGGCTTTATGTACGATGCTGCTCCAGCAGGTCTTTATTCTTAAACATGACAATGAAAAAGAACTGGATGAAAAGCTACCTGCTCTGGGACAGGTGATTCTGCAAAAAAATGGACGTTATTCGAAACATCATTTGGGTCTTTCTGGTGGTTCCGTGGGATTATTTGAGGGCAAACGTATCGGAAGAGCGAAAAACCTCGAAGTGCTATCCCAAGAGATCAAAACCTTAAATCAGGAAATAGCAAAACTTGAAGATAAAATAACGGCCGAAACAGCTCGCTTGGATGTACTACGCGGCAATTCGCAGAAAGAGTTAATCGATGAGCTTCGTTTTCAGCTCAATAGACTGAATAATGAATTAATTACTGTCAAAACAAAGCAAGAGCAATATCAAGCCTTCATCAATAACTCCCAGGCCCGTAAAAAAGATATTCAGGAGAAAATTGAAAGTATAGAATCAGATTTAAGGATTGCCGAGCCACAGCTTCAGGAGCTGCGCCAGGAAAAAGAACAGAGTATCGCCGAATTATCGACATTACAGGACCAGTTCCATGAAATAGCTGAAATACTTAACGAAAAATCGACCGCATACAATCAAGAGAATATCGCTTATCATCAACAGTTAAACAAAGTTTCCAATATCACGAAAGATCTCGAATTTAGAGAGACGCAGAAAGATGACCACGAACTCCGTGTGGAGCGAAACAGTGCAGAATTAGTTGAAGTGCAAGAAGCGTTAAGAACAACCATTCCATTTGAAGATGAAGAAGATCAGGATCTTATTGCCATGTATGAGCAGAAGATTGCTTTAGAAGATGGTCTTAAAGAATTGGAAGACAACTACTATGCAGATAAGCAGAAAATCAATAATCTCGAAGACGCCCTGACACAGCAGCGTCGTTCAAAAGAGCAGAGTGACTTTCTTATTTCAGAGATCAAAGATAAAAAAACAGGTCTGCAGATCGACCTCAATGCCTTAAAAGAACGCCTTTCCGTTGAATTCAACATTGAATTGAAAGATCTAATTGACCGTGAAGATGCGCCTGAGATCACAGAAGATCAAGCGACATTGGCAACCAAATGTAGCAAACTCAAGAAACAGCTTGATGAATTTGGAACGATCAATCTGATGGCAAAAGAGGCTTTCGACGAGATGAACGAACGCTATGATTTCATTAATAAAGAGAAAGCTGATTTAATTGAAGCAAAAGGATCCTTGATGGCAACAATAAAAGAAATTGACGATACCGCTCAGGTTCAGTTCATGTTTACATTTGATGCCGTGAGGAATAATTTCGTTAAAGTATTCCGTTCCCTATTTAACGAAGAAGACAGCTGCGACCTGGTACTCACAGACCCGAGCAATCCGTTGGATTCAGATATCGACATTATTGCAAGGCCCAAAGGGAAAAGGCCGCTGTCTATCAATCAGCTTTCGGGTGGTGAAAAGACCTTGACTTCAACAGCTCTCTTATTCTCACTCTATCTTTCTAAACCGGCACCATTTTGTATCTTCGATGAGGTGGACGCTCCTTTAGATGATACGAATATTGATAAGTTCAACAATATTATCCGGGATTTTTCGAAAAATTCACAATTTATCGTAGTCTCACACAATAAGAAAACGATTGCAAGTACAGACATCATCTATGGAGTAACCATGGTGGAACAAGGTGTATCCCGTGTAGTAGCAGTAGATCTAAGAGAAGTTGCTTAGAGCGCAGCAAAATACACAATAAATAAGACGGACCGGATGTACATCTGGTCCGTCTTATTTTATATATATATCGATTTAAGTTCCGCCCGACTTTAATAAGACTCTTTACTGCAACAAACAGTGAATTGCTCTGAGCTTATTTCATGTCGCAGATCAATATAAGGATAGCAAGCAGACAGCTGATTCCCCCAATAAATAAACCGACTGATAACCAAACGGGCCCGCTACTAATCCCGCCAATGCCCTGCCATTCGTAGAGGCAAATCCACCAATGCAACACAAGCTCCAAGTGCTGTACCACGCATCTGTAATGCAACTTTTTTATGACTGCCCCCCCACAACTATATTTCGAGTACAAATATGCCACGGATCAAAAAGCTAAACATTGACTCAAGTCAAAAAAAGCCTTTAAGTCGAAAATGGGACATGAAAAATAAAAAGCCCAGAGTGGGGAACTCTGAGCTTTCGTTAGCCATATATTAACCTATTTTATGAAAAGTATTTGTAATGAAAACGTCGCATTTTTGAATTCATTATAAGAATAGTTGCCATTTAACATTTTTTAACATTTAGAATACCCCGAGGATGTACTTAATTAAACGGGAGCAGAATCGTATTTTTCCGTACTCTTGAAGCGATCCCCCATTCAACAAAAAAGCTCGAAGTGGGGAACTCCGAGCTAACCTAACCAATTATTAACCTAAATTTATGAAAAGTCTTATTTATGCAAACAGCCTTTTTTGCTGTTTAGAATTCTAAACGTAAGTGAAGAGCTTATTATTACACATCCCATTCGGAATTATATGAAATTTGACGTTTTTTAACAATTCAATAAGTAACTTTAGGAAAACGAACGTATAAATCAATAGCATATGGCAGAATACGATTTAAATGAACTTCAGAAGATCTACGAAAACAAAGATGTTTTAAACTATCTGGAACAGCATGGCATTCTGGAGATAAAAAAATTCAATGATGTTTACGATTATGAAAAGGAGCTTTACGAGCTCCAAGTCAAGCTCTTAAAACTTCAATATGAAATCATTGAAAAAGGAAAACGGGTCCTGATTATTTTTGAAGGCAGGGACGCTGCGGGTAAAGGCGGTACAATTGGCCGTGTAACCCAATACCTGAATCCCAAAAAGGTGCGCGTTGTTGCATTGCCTAAACCAACCGAGGAGGAAGCTGGACAATGGTATTTTCAACGATATATCAAACAGCTCCCCAATGCTGGGGAAATTGTGATTTTCGACCGCAGCTGGTATAACAGAGCTGTTGTTGAACCAGTATTTGGATTTTGCACCAAGGAACAGCACGAGCTGTTTATGAACCAAGTTCCTGAATTTGAGAAGCAGTTAATCGACGATGGCATCATCCTTATCAAATTATTCCTGAATATCAGCAAAGAAGAGCAGGCCGAAAGATTAAAAGAGCGAAAAGAAGATATCCTAAAACAATGGAAAATCGGTGTGCTGGACGAGCAGGCGCAGGAGAAATGGGATGTTTATACGGGTTATATTGAAGATTTATTTAAAAAGACAAGCACCAAAAAATCGCCTTGGTTAGAAATTACCAAAGATAACAAGAAAAAGGCCCGCTTAGCGTCCTTCAAACTGATTATCAATGCGCTTGTTGGAAGTGAGCAGGGAAAAATAGATTCTTTCGTTACAAAACACGACTAAATGACTGTCGGTCTGGTAAGGTATCATTATAAAAAAACGAGGCTGTCTCAAAAAGGCAGTCTCTTTTTTTGCATTATCTAAGGTTTATTATTTGTTTTAACGGTTTGATTTTCATATATTTATAGTGTAAACAAAAAGGATATATGCCATCTCAAAGAGCTACTTTTAAGCCTTACTATCAGGACCAGATCATGGCCATTCCTCCAACTTTGGACGAACTGGTGTCCAAAGGTCATCCGGTACGTATCGTTAACGATGTAATCAACCGGATCAACATCCAGTCCCTATTGGACGCTTATAAGATAAAAGGCTGCTCCAGTTATCATCCGCAGATGTTGTTGAAAGTTTTGGTGTTTGGCTACGTAAGCAATGTCTACAGCAGTCGCAAATTGGAAACGGCGTGCCGGGAGAACATCAATTTCATGTGGCTGAGCGGCATGAGCTATCCCGACCACAATACCATCAACAGATTTCGAGGCGTTCGTTTGAAAGAAGCACTTCGTAGTGTATTTGAAGAAGTTGTCAAACTCCTATCCGAAGAAGGTCTGCTGAGTATAGAAGATGTTTACACCGATGGCACCAAGATTGAAGCCAATGCTAACAAATACACCTTTGTCTGGAAAAAAGCTATCCAGACCAATAAGGAGAAGATGAAAGCTGCCTTAAAAGATATTTGGGAATACGCCCAAAGTATCGCCAAAGCAGAGGACAACCTTCCGGAACCTCCCGATCTGACAACAATTGACCGCGAAAAAGTTCAGGCTACGGTCGATAACCTGAACCGGGTCTTGTCCGATAAACCTTCGGTAAGCAAGAAGATGAGGGCAAAGTTGCGCTATGCGACTAAAAACTACCCGGCCAAGATTGTTCAATATGAAGAGCAGGAAGTAACGCTTGGAGATAGAAATAGTTATAGCAAGACAGATCCCGATGCTACTTTTATGCGCATGAAAGAGGATCATATGAAAAATGGCCAGCTCAAACCAGGTTATAACATTCAGATATCTACTTCCAATCAATACATCGTCAATTACACCATACATCCCAACCCCACAGATACCACAACGCTACCCGGTCATCTGGCACAACATGAGGCGAGCTTTGGGGAAATACTGAAAACCATTACCGCAGATGCTGGCTATGGCAGCCAGGAGAACTATGCGTTACTAGAAGGGAAAAACATTGGGGCCTATGTGAAATATGGTATGTTTGACAAGGAGCAGAAAAAGAGTTATTCGGGCAAGAAGCCATTCTCCGTTGATAAACTACATTATAACCCTGCAAAAGATTGCTATATCTGTCCAATGGGACAGGAAATGAACTGCATAGGTCTATTTACACAAAAGACCTCCACAGGTTTCGAGCAAAAAATAAAAAGATATCAGGCAAAAAACTGCACAAACTGCCCATTGAACGGTGCTTGCCACAAATCACAGGGCAATAGAATCATCCAGATAAATGAACAGCTTGAGGCTTATAAAGATAGAGCATACGGATTGCTTAACAGCGATGTCGGTATAGCCAAAAGAAAACAGCGATGTCACGATGTCGAACCAGTCTTTGGAAACATAAAACAGAACCACGGGTTCCGAAGATTTATGCTCCGCGGTAAGGAAATAGTGTCCATAGAATGGGGTTTATTGGCTATAGCGCAAAATCTAAGGAAAAAAGCAGCTTAAATAGCTACTTTTTGTTCTTTTTCTTCCCAAATGAACAGTTCTGTGAAATAATCAACAAACAACTCACAAATCTATCGCATAGCCATATTTAATAAAAAAGCTGCCTCAATAAATTTGAGACAGCTTCGTTTTTTTATAATATTAAAACGAATTAAGATACAAGTATCGTAGTTTCTATTTTAGGTCCTGCGGCCAGCACGGAGTCCGGCATTTCATTATTGAATTTTTCAAAATTCGAAATGAACAGCTTCGCCAAGCGTTTTGCTTGCATGTCATAAGCCTCATCATTGTTCCATAAACCGCGTGCATCTAAAATTTGTGCAGGAACATGCTCTCCACAGCTCGTTGGATATTCCAATCCAAAAATATCATGCTTATTAAACTGAGATTCCAGTAGTGAACCGTCCATGGCCGCGCGAATTAGCGATCGTGTATAATTCAGCTTAATACGTCTACCTATTCCGTAAGGACCAGCAATCCAGCCTGTATTCACTAGCCAAACTTTGATGTTACGATTTTGCTCTAGTTTCGAACGCAGCAAGGCCGCATATTTTGAAGGATGGAGCGGTAAAAATGCCTGTCCAAAACAGGTTGAAAATGCTGCTGTAGGCTCCTTTATCCCGACCTCTGTACCGGCAACCTTTGCTGTATAACCACTGACAAAATGATATACCGCCTGATCGGTGGTCAACAATGAAATGGAAGGAAGTACTCCAAAAGCATCTGCTGTAAGGAAAAAAATATTTTCTGGTTCATTGCCAATTCCATTTATTTCGGCATTTTCCATAAAATCGATGGGATAGGATACCCTCGTATTCTCTGTCTTGCTAATATCGTTATAGTCAGGTCGATCAAATTCATCCAACACAACATTTTCAAGGAGAGCCCCAAAACGAATTGCGTGAAAGATCTCAGGTTCTTTGTCTTCTGACAACCCTACACATTTGGCGTAGCAGCCGCCTTCGAAATTGAATATTCCCCTTTCGCTCCATCCATGCTCATCATCACCAATCAACTTTCTGTTTCTATCAGCCGACAGGGTCGTTTTCCCTGTACCTGAAAGTCCGAAAAATAACGCTGTCTCCCCTTCCTTCGAAGTGTTCGCCGAGCAGTGCATAGAAAGCACATTATGCTGGAATGGCAAAATAAAGTTCAATATTGAAAAAATACTCTTTTTAATCTCCCCCGTGTAACCGGTCCCTGCAATCAGTACTATCTTTTTTGTAAAGTCAATCGCGACAAAATTTTCGTTGATAATGCCATATTGATGCGGCTCATCGATAAGCAGCGTCGGGGCGGCTAAAATCGACCAGGCTGGCTGGGCATCTGGATTTGGCTCCGGCCGTAGAAACAGGTTATTGGCAAATATACTTTGATAAGCTGTTTCCGTAACAACACGTAAATCTATTTGATAAGCTGGATCAGCCCCTGCAGCACAATCTCTTACATAGATGATTTGATCACTTAAGTGAGCCGCTACTTTCGAGAGTAGTGCTTCGAAATTAGCCGGAGACATTCGTTGATTGATCTCTCCCCACCAAACGCTATCTTTAGTTAAAGAATCTTCGACCAGAAACCGATCTTTTGGCGATCTTCCAGTAAATTTCCCTGTATCAGCAGCTAGCGCTCCCGTATCAGAAAGTCGACCTTCGTGATTTGCTAAGGCATGTTCGACCAATTCAGAAACAGGCAATTGATAAAATACATTTTTTGTACTATCAATTTTTAAATATTTCAAATCAGGCGCGTTTCCAATGTTACCCTTTTTCATATTTTTTGTTTGTTTTAAAATGTGCCCAAATTTAAAGGCATTTTTCGCTAAAAACAAAACTTAATTACCTAAAAATCAAGCTTATTGTACAAAAAACACAAAAACAAAACACTCATTAACAGCAACTTATAGAGGTAAAAAAAATTAAACTTTTTAGCATATTTTTTTAGCACATCAATTTATCACCATCAAAAAATATCACATATTTTTCGTAAATTGTTCCAAGCTTTACAAATATTAATAAGGTAAAAACAGATCATTAAAAGACATATCATCTGCGAATGAAATTACATGCCATAGAAACGGGATTTTTCAAACTTGATGGCGGTGCAATGTTTGGCGTTGTCCCCAAGAGTATCTGGAACAAAACAAACCCGGCCGACTCAAACAATATGTGTACCTGGGGAAACCGCCTGCTCCTCATCGAGGACAGTAATCGTTTAATGCTGGTCGATACAGGATTGGGAGACAAACAAAATGAAAAATTCTTCAGCTATTATTATCTTCATGGCGATGCAACGCTGGATAAATCATTAAAAAATAGTGGGTTTGACAGAAGTGATATCACCGATGTCATCCTTACACACCTGCATTTCGATCATTGTGGTGGCGCTATCGCCCGCCAAGGTGAACAACTCGTTCCGGCTTTTAAAAATGCTCATTTTTGGAGCAATAGCGACCATTGGTCTTGGGCTACCGATCCTAATCCACGCGAAAAAGCTTCTTTCTTAAAAGAGAACATTTTACCAATACAAGAGAGTGGGCAATTAAAATTTGTCGAAGATCACCAAAATCCTTTCGGAAGCAATATTGCTATCCGTTATGCACACGGTCATACAGAAGCGATGATGCTGCCTCAGATACTGTATAAAGGCAAAACGATCCTCTATATGGCGGATCTATTGCCATCGGTGGGACATATCCCCATTCCTTATGTTATGAGCTATGATGTTAGACCTCTCGTGACCATGGAGGAACGCAACAGCTATTGGAATGAGATCGTCGATAATGAATACATCTTATTTTTCGAACACGATCCGATACATGAATGCTGTACACTTCAGCGTACTGAAAAAGGTATTCGGGTAAAGGATATTTTCAAACTGAGCGACATTTAGCTGAGACGTTTATAGAAGATGAAATAGGATATAAAAAGAATATACAAAAAAGGCTACTTTAAAGTAGCCTTTTTTGTATCGAATATATTTTAAAACCTAAAGCCCAAAGCCCAGTAATTTTCAAAAAACCATATTTGTTGAGAGGCTTTATCTACGCCTCTTCTTCCAGTTGTACGAATGTTTGTTAAATCAGTCCAGCCCGTTTTGAAATTCCCCTGAAGGTAGAGTCCTTTATAAAAACGATAGTGCAAACCAACTTTTGCCGAAGCGCCATACCCTGCAATGTTCCAAAAATGGTTGGCTCCTTCACCAAAAAGATGTACGTCGGAACGAGGAATCAATAAGCCTACATCCACACCCGATTCCATCGTCAATACCTGTTGACCCTTGCGGTTATTGATGATGTCGTCATAACGCTCTAGCCCTACTGAGGCAAAGTTATAGCCATCGGTGTGTTCAAATGTCAGCATGGCGGAGTCTACAGTAATCAATTCACCGTTATATTGACCAGCGCGATTTCCTGTCGGAATACCAGGGTTAGAAATCTCTTCACCGATAAAACCCGAAATTTTCACCTGTTGCGGAATATCGACCACATATTTCATATGGTCCCATCCCAATGAAATGGAATAATTATCCTTGATATAATAACCAAAGTGCAGATTAAATTGCGGAATAGTCAGTCTGCTTGGATCAAAATACGTTGAACCAAATTTAGTTGGCCTGTCACCCGCTTTTACATCATGCAGAATAAAATCATAATTAGGTCCCGTAAAATGAATATCTGATTTCGCGTAAGAAGAGAAGTTGTACCCCCAAAAGAAGAAGAATTTGCCCTTGTTACTCTCTGTTCTCAAATTTTTCGGTTTGAAAATGCTTTTTCCTATCTCAGGATTTTCTTGGGCAATTAAGGCAGAAACACTTAGTGCAAGTGCTCCAATCGTTAAAAATATTTTTCTCATATCGGTGCTAAAAACGTTGGGCAAAAGTACCGGCATTCTATTTTATAAGCAAATAAAAACAGTGGAAATTGGTAAAATATGACGAAGATCACAGAAATGTCATTCGATTTAAAAAACAAACCTTCTTGACTTCTCAAGCACCGAGAGCAGTTAAAGCAAACTAGCAAGTTCTTTCTGTCGAATAACATCAGACACTTTCAAAAAAAGCTGCTTCCCATTTCCAGGAAAGCAGCTTTTCATTTTATTTCTAAAGAATTATTATCCTTGATTTTTGCGGATGATATTCAAAGCTCCACCGGCTTTAAACCACTCGATTTGTTGCGCATTGTAGGTATGATTCGCCAAAATCTCTTCCGAAGTACCATCAGCATGATGTAACACAAGCGTTAATGGTTTACCTGGAGCAAATTCTGTCAGACCGATAATATCAATGGTATCATTCTCCTGAATCTTGTTATAATCGTCTTTATTTGCAAACGTTAATCCCAACATACCTTGTTTTTTCAGGTTTGTTTCGTGAATACGGGCAAAAGACTTAACTAAAACAGCACGAACACCTAAATGACGAGGTTCCATCGCAGCATGCTCGCGGGAAGAACCTTCACCGTAGTTTTCATCTCCGACCACAATTGAACCAATACCGTGTGCTTTATAGTCCCGCTGTGTTGCAGGAACAGGACCATATTCGCCTGTAAGTTGATTTTTAACGCTATCAGTCTTCTCATTGAAGAAATTCAAGGCGCCAATCAACATGTTATTTGAGATATTATCCAAGTGACCACGGTATTTCAACCAAGGACCAGCCATAGAAATATGGTCAGTAGTACATTTACCTTTCGCCTTAATCAATAGTTTCAACCCTTTCAAATCTGTACCTTCCCATGGAGCAAAAGGCTCCAACAATTGAAGACGATCAGAAGTAGGCGCTACATCAACCACCACCGAACTACCATCAGCAGCTGGCGCTTGGTACCCTGGGTCATCTACCGCAAATCCCTTTGTTGGCAACTCATCCCCCACAGGTGGATCCAGCTTCACTTGTTCACCCTTGTTGTTTGTCAAAGTGTCAGTTACCGGATTGAAACCCAAATCACCAGAAATCGCAATCGCTGCTACCAATTCTGGCGATGCAACAAAGGCATAGGTATTAGGATTACCATCTGCACGTTTTGCAAAGTTACGATTGAAAGAATGAACGATTGTATTTTTCTCTTGTTTATCGGCCCCTACACGATCCCACATACCGATACATGGACCACATGCATTTGTAAAAATTGTCGCATTGAGATCTTCAAAAGTTTTCAGCAAACCATCGCGATCAGCCGTAAAACGCACTTGCTCTGACCCTGGATTAATACCGAATTCAGCTTTTGTGATAAGCCCTTTATCAACAGCCTGTCTTGCAATAGAAGCCGCACGTGACAAGTCTTCATAGGAAGAGTTTGTACATGAACCGATCAATCCCCATTCAACTTGCAGAGGCCAGCCATTTTTCGTTGCTTCTTCACGCATGCGTGAAACCGGAGTATACAAATCTGGCGTAAAAGGACCGTTTAGAGAAGGCTCTAATTCAGACAGATTGATTTCAATTAACTGATCAAAATATTGTTCTGGGTCAGCATAGACCTCAGCATCCGCAGTCAAATGCTGTTTTATAGCATTGGCCGCATCAGCTACTTCGGCACGACCCGTAGCGCGCAGATAACGTTCCATCGATTCGTCATAACCGAAAGTTGAGGTTGTTGCACCAATTTCAGCACCCATGTTACAGATGGTTCCCTTACCTGTACACGATAGCGACTCCGCACCTTCGCCAAAATACTCGACAATGGCACCAGTTCCACCCTTTACAGTCAAAATACCCGCGACTTTGAGGATCACATCTTTTGCTGCCGCCCATCCACTCAATTTACCCGTTAATTTTACACCGATCAGTTTCGGGAATTTAAGTTCCCAAGGTAAACCTGCCATCACATCACACGCATCAGCACCACCCACACCGATCGCAACCATACCTAAACCACCGGCATTCACCGTATGCGAGTCTGTACCGATCATCATACCGCCTGGAAACGCATAGTTTTCCAAAACGACTTGGTGAATAATACCAGCTCCGGGTTTCCAAAAACCGATACCATATTTATTGGATACAGAACTCAAAAAGTTGAATACTTCAGAACTTTCGCTTTTAGCACGAGCCAAATCTTTATCCGCACCCTCTTTCGCCTGAATCAGGTGATCACAGTGTACAGTAGAAGGAACCGCTACCTTTGGACGCCCAGCTTGCATAAATTGCAATAATGCCATCTGTGCAGTTGCATCCTGCATAGCAACGCGATCTGGGGCAAAGTCAACGTAAGAAACGCCACGTTTGTAATCCTCAGTAGCATTGCCATCCCAAAGGTGGGCATACAAAATTTTCTCAGATAAAGTCAAAGGTTTGTTAACCACCTGACGAGCAGCAGAAATGCGCTCATCATATTGGCTATAGACCTTTTTAATCATATCTATATCAAAAGCCATATCTCTCTAATTTATGTTGTTTAATTAAGTTACTAAACCCTATCACTAATTATTTTGTTGGAATAGGCGCAAACTTCGTTAAGTTAATGCCTTCCACAGCAGCTTTATATTCTTCAATATTCGGAATCCGGCCCAAAATCGCTGAAAGAACAACAACCGGAGTTGATGCTAATAAAGACTCCCCTTTTTTACCATCTCTGTCTTCAACGACACGTCCTTGGAATAAACGGGTTGACGTAGCCATTACCGTGTCACCTTTAGCTGCTTTCTCCTGGTTACCCATACAAAGGTTACAACCAGGACGCTCCAAATACATAATATTCTCGTATTCAGTACGCGCAGTACTTTTTGGTAAAGCATCGCTAAATTCAAATCCAGAGTACTTTTGTAAAAATTCCCAATCGCCTTCCGCTTTTAGCTCATCAATGATATTGTATGTTGGCGCTGCAACGACCAAAGGCGCTTCAAACGTAACAACACCTTTTTGCTGTTCAATGTTTTTCAACATCTTCGATACGATCTTCAAATCGTCTTTGTGAACCATACAAGAACCGACGAAACCTAAATCCACCTTTTTGTTTCCACCGTAGTAAGAAAGATCGCGAATTGTATCGTGTGTATAACGTTTCGAAACATCTGCATTATTCACATCCGGGTCGGCGATCATCGGTTCTTCGATAATATCCAGATCAATAACAACTTCAGCGTAATACTTCGCATTGGTGTCCGGAGTTAAAGCAGGCTTAGCACCAGATTTAATTTCCTCAATACGTTTGTTCGCTTTGTCAATTAAGCCCTGCAAAACATTGTTTTTGTTTTCCATGCCTTTATCAATCATAATCTGGATACGGTTTTTAGCGATTTCCAATGATTCGATCAGCGTATTATCCTGTGAAATACAAATAGAAGCTTTCGCTTTCATTTCTGCAGTCCAGTCTGTAAAAGTAAATGCCTGATCCGCTAAAAGCGTACCGATATGAACCTCAATAATTCGACCTTGGAACACATTTTCACCAGCAAACTGTTGCAACATCTGCGCTTGTGTCGCATGAACCACATCACGGAAATCCATGTGTTCTTTCATACTGCCTTTAAACGTAACTTTGACCGATTCAGGAATTGGCATAGAAGCTTCACCTGTCGCTAAAGCTAGCGCCACCGTACCGGAGTCAGCACCAAAAGCAACACCCTTAGACATACGGGTATGTGAATCACCTCCGATAATGATTGCCCACTCATCGATGGTAATATCATTTAATACCTTATGAATAACGTCCGTCATCGAATGATACACCCCTTGAGGGTCGCGTGCTGTGATCAATCCAAAATCATTCATAAATTTCATCAATTTAGGAATATTGGCTTGTGCTTTTTTATCCCATACCGATGCAGTATGACAACCTGATTGATAAGCCCCGTCTACTGTAGGCGAAATTACTGTAGCAGCCATCGCCTCTAACTCCTGCGCAGTCATCAAACCTGTCGTATCTTGCGAGCCAACGATATTCACCTTCACACGCACGTCAGAACCAGCATGTAATACCTTACCTGGCGTTACACCTACCGCATTTTTATTGAAGATTTTCTCCACTGCCGTTAGACCCTGGCCTTCAATTGTAATTTCTTTTGAAGGGGCAAATACTGCTGGCGCTTGAATACCTAAAGTTTCCGCTGCAAAAGTTTGGATCTTTTTACCAAAGACAATAGCATAAGAACCACCTGCTTTAATAAATTCCATTTTTTGAGGAGTCAAAGCTTTCGAAATATCGATTAGCTCCTGCTCGCCGTTATATAATTTTTTAGTCTTGGTATTAATTGTTAAGACAGTACCTGTAGCAACAGAATAAGCTTCTTCAAGAATTGGCTCGTTTTTCTCATTACGGATTACGTTACCATTTTCATCCACTTTCTTCACCCAGTTTTTAAGGTCTATACCGATACCTCCGGTTACGTCCACTGTTGTCAAGAAAATTGGGGAGATACCATTCGTACCACCAACAATTGGTGCAATGTTGACAAAAGGAACGTAAGGGCTCGCTTGTTTACCGGTCCATAGTGCAACGTTGTTTACACCCGACATACGAGATGACCCCACTCCCATTGTTCCTTTCTCAGCAATTAACATAACGCTTTTACCAGGGTGTTGCGCCTGTAATTCAACGATCTGTTGCTGTGCTTCAGGTGTGATCATACATTTTCCATGTAATTCACGATCTGAACGCGAGTGTGCCTGGTTACCTGGCGACAATAAATCTGTCGAGATATCACCTTCACCAGCGATAAAAGTAACCACTTGAATTTCCTCAGCAACCTCAGGCAGTTTCGTAAAAAACTCTGCTTTTGCATAGCTTTCTAAAATATCTTTCGCAACTTCATTGCCTTGCTCAAAAGCTTCTTTCAAACGAGCAGTATCTGCGTCGTATAAGAAAACTTGTGTTTTAAGAACCTCAGCCGCCTGTTTTGCAATAGCTAGGTCTGTGCCCAAAGCCAGGTCCAATAAGACCCTGATCGAAGGACCACCCTTCATATGTGACAACAATTCAAAAGCAAAATCAGGTGTAATTTCAGCAACAACTGATTGACCCAAAATAATTTCCTTCAGAAATTGTGCTTTAACACCCGCTGCAGGCGTAGTACCCGGCAACGTGTTGTAAATAAACAATCTTAAAGATTCAGCTCTATTTTCATTGTTTAAATCTTTAATCTGAGCAATTACCTCACTTAGTAATTCTGCTCCATCAATAGGCTTAGGATGTAATCCTTGGCCTTCTCGTTCTACAACCTCTTGTACGTAATCGTTGTAAATACTCATAGATATCTATCTTTCTATTTTATGGGCAGCATAAAAACACATTATCTTTCTACGCCACCATGTCTGTTATATAATTAAGCTAATACGCCATCTATCGGGTCCCCCTAACAAATCACAAATTAACCCTTCCACTTCATGTTTTGAAGTTGATTCATTTGTCGTAAATCAACTTGTATGACTAATTACAAAAATAGTGAAAATCCAACTTTAAACGCATGCATTCCATTTATTTAAATCAATTTGGAATTGTTCTAAACAGAACTTATGCAATCCCGCCATCTTTCTTTGCAATCCACTATTTTGCATTTATTTCTTTCAAAAAAAAAGGTGATTTATATTATCAAATCACCTTTTCCTTTAATATACTTTCTACAGTTATATCAATGTCTTTTAATGCTTTCACAGTTTCCAAAGGATCTGTCGCGTTGAAGACAAATGAACCTGCCACCAGCACATCTGCTCCCGCTTTCAATAACTGTGCTGCATTCGCAGTCGTTACTCCTCCATCGATTTCAATCAGCAGTCCATTATTCACGCCCTGTGCCATCGTCCTTAGTTCCTGCACCTTGGCGTAGGTATTCGGAATAAATTTCTGACCACCGAACCCTGGATTAACAGACATGATACACACCAAGTCTAAATCTGCAAGAACATCTTTTAATAGAGCAACCGGTGTATGTGGATTCAATGCGACACCAGCTTTACATCCCAATTCTTTTATAGCAGCTATTGTACGATGCAAATGTGTACATGCTTCGTAGTGCACTGTAATGATCTCAGCACCCGAATCTTTACATACTTGCAGATAACGATCGGGGTCAACAATCATCAAATGTACATCCAAAGGTTTAGCAGCATGTTTTGCAATAGCCTGCATAACTGGAAATCCAAAAGAGATATTTGGAACGAAAACCCCGTCCATAATATCAATATGAAACCAATCTGCCTCACTGTTGTTTACCATGATAATATCATCGTATAATTTTGCAAAGTCTGCAGCAAGAACGGATGGTGCAATTAGATGTGATTTTGTTGACATGTTGTATTTTTTTTGCAAAGATAACAAGTATTTTTTGTTCATCACAGCATTTACCCGATTTAATACCTACAAACGACAATTGGCAGAAGCTGCAGAAAATAAATTATAACTACATTTGTATATTAACATTATATTAAAAATATAGCTCACAGTGGGAAGACTAAAAATAAAGTACAAAAGAGAATTAAATACAACGGAGAACCTCGTCCGAAAAATTGGATTAATACTTATCACTATTATTCTGATCTGTATATTCCTTCCCAAACAGCCTCGTTTTCGCTATGAATTCCAAAAGGGAAAAGTATGGAATCATGAGAATCTGATATCACCTTATAATTTTGCCATATTAAAAACGCAGGAAGAATTGAATGCGGACAAGAAAAGTATCTTGAACACGATTCAACCGATTTATAATGCCAATACGACGACAAGCAAAGAGCAAATTGATCAGTTCAATACCGATTTGGCCGAAAAATGGCAAAGCAGCAAGCTGGATACAACACATGAGAATATTGCGGATTATAGAAATGCCGGCAATGCCATCTTAAGCCATCTCTATGGTAAAGGCATCCTTTCATTGAACAATCGGTTTCAGAACCGCAGCAATGACAAATCTCCAGCTTCCAAGCATTACAATTTCACACTGATCCAGGACAAAGTTGCCAGTCAAAAAAACACGGCCGACTGTTACACCATCGAAAGCTCCTATGGTTACATGGATGAGATCATGCCCAAATTGACCAAAATAAAACAAAAGAGCTGGCTCGAGGAGACTTTAAAAAACTATATTACCATTAACTATATTTATAACGACCAGCAGACGGAGGCCTTGGAACAGAATGCCATTGCTAATATTTCAGCGACACGGGGTGTAGTCCAAAAAGGCGAACTGATCGCCGAAAAAGAAAAAATAATTTCCAATGAAACTTACCAGAAACTCGAATCGCTCCGGAAGGTATACGAAGATGAAGGCAAGATCAGTGGTAATCAAAATTATGTGACATTAGGGCAATTTCTAATCATCTCGCTCGCCCTTTCAATTCTAATGGTTTTCCTTTTTCTTTTCCGCAAGGACATCTATTTCAACAATAGATTGCTGGTCATTATCATGATTGTCATTATAGGTATGCTCGGCGTCCTATCCTGGGCCATTAAAATCAAGATACCGAATCTCTACTATATGCCGTTTTGTGCTGTCCCTATTATAATCCGTATTCTTTTTGATACACGGGTTGCACTCAACATCCATCTGTTGATGGTACTGCTGGCGGGTCTTTTTGTACCAAATAGTTTTGAGTTTGTCTTCCTGCAATTTATGGCGGGAATCGTCGCAATCTATAGTATTAAAACATTGGTCAAACGGGAGCAGCTGTTCATTTCCTCGGCTATCATCCTCGGTACCTATTGGATTGCTTATATCGGCTTGGTCGTCACAAGAAACGGATCAATAGACACCATTTACTGGTCTGACCTTCTTCCCTTTTTCGTAAGCGTAATGATCACCTTATTGGCTTATCCGATGATCTATGCATTCGAAAAGTTGTTTGGTATTGTCTCTGATCTCACACTCATGGAACTTACCAATAGTAATTCCAAATTATTGCGGGAACTTTCTTTTAAAGCTCCGGGAACCTTTCAGCACTCCCTACAGGTGGCTAATCTAGCGGAAGCCGCTATCTACAAAATCGGCGGGAATCCACTGTTGGTCCGCGCCGGAGCCCTATACCACGATATCGGAAAATTGACAAACCCTCAATTTTTCATCGAGAATCAGAAGACAGAAAAAAATCCGCATGACGAGCTTTCACCGGAACAAAGTGCGCAGATTATTATATCACATGTCATCAAAGGGGTCGATATTGCCAAAAAAACATCAATTGCCCGACGTGATCCTTGATTTTATCCGCACACACCACGGAACGACGCGTGTTGACTATTTTTATAACGTTTTTGTCAAGAACAATCCCGACAAACTGGTGGATGAGTCTTTATTTACCTACCCCGGCCCTATTCCTTTTTCAAAGGAAACAGCCGTACTCATGATGGCAGATTCGGTCGAAGCCGCATCCCGTGCGTTAAAAGAACCATCGGAAGAGTCTATCAATAATCTTGTCGATAAGATTATTGAACATAAATTGATGCGGGGACAGTTCAATAATAGTAACATTACGCTAAAAGATATCACTGAATCGGCAGTTATTTTTAAGGCAATGCTCAAAAGCATCTACCATGTTCGGGTAGATTACGATTTAAGCAAAAAAACAATGTAATTTTAATTGTCAAACAACAAATTGAATTTCAAACGCTTATTGCAACGTTACATTTTTTTTGCATTTTTTTTATTATTTAGACTTTGCAGAATCAAATAATTGCCTTATGTTTGCAATGTCAAAACGAGGAAGGGTGCCTGAGTGGCCGAAAGGAACAGTTTGCTAAACTGTCGTACTGGAAACGGTACCGCGGGTTCGAATCCCGCCTCTTCCGCAGACAAAAGCGCTTTCAGAGGTATCAGAAAGCGCTTTTTTTGTTTCTGGCGCCAAGGCAGCACCAAATAGCCATCTCGCCTACCGTTGCTATTTGACATTCTTTATTTAACTCCGGCCCATAAAATTGCATTCCTGAACATCGTTGTACAGTCTTTAGGCCCCAATAAGTATTGCAAATATTTTATCGATTTATTACATTGTGTTTGATTTTCATAACGCTATTAGATTGTTAAAAGCAATTTGTCCAACTTTGGCAATATGAAACAGCTTAAAAGAACAGGTCATCTACAAATTCCCTTCGGTACGCTCGAACTTGTACTCCTGACAGATGGTTATTTTACGCTAGAAACATTACAGCCTACCCTTGCCCCAAAAATACCGTCTCAACTAGTCGAAATGGAACTGCAAAGGCTTTCACTTTCAACAAAGATCTACCAAGCACCCATCATCATCATGCTGATTAAACAACAGAATCGATACATACTCATTGATACTGGTGAGGGACATTATGACACCGACAAAGCCGGAAATTTAATGGAAAGTCTGCTTTTAGCGAATATTGACTGTAATAAGATAACAGATATTCTCATTACGCACGCACATCGCGACCATATCGGTGGCATATTGGATGCCGATGGTTCACCCAATTATCCAAACGCAACATACTACATGGCTAAACCCGAATTTGAGTTCTGGATGTCAGATCGTCCTGATTTTTCGAAGAGCGAAAATCCAGAAATTGCTCAAGCTAGCATCGATTTAATACGAAAAACACTCGTTGCTATTGAGGTCAAATTACAGCTATTTGAACCGGGCGATCAACTATTTTCCTGCATTCATACAGAATCAGCAGCTGTGCATACCCCAGGACATATCATCTATACAATAAAATCCGACAATAGAGCAATAACAAATCTTGTCGATCTGATACATTCACCGATCCTAGTTTCCCAGCCTCATTGGGGAACTCAATGGGATATTGACTTCAATCGTGCTGTGGATACACGGATAAAAATACTTGATCGCTGTTATCAAAAACAGACACTTGTGCTCGCATCTCATATGCCTTGGCCGGGGATAGGCTTCATTGGTAGAAAAAACAACGGTAAAGAATTGGAGTGGATTCCTAAAAACAGCATTAACTAAAATGTCTTTTCCAAAAGACACACAGCAAATAAATAATCTTCTTCAATTCCTGAAATATTCAAAATGCTCTCTTTCATAATTTTTGTTTTTCATCATATCCAATTTTTTGTAGCAAATGACATTCTCAAGGATTATCAAATATCGTTTCTGGCACTATACAAAAAAATACCTGAAACCAGTGATAAGGGGTATGGGCCAATTCAGCTATTTTTGTAGAAAAGAAGAGTGAAAAATGAAAAAGTTAATTGGATGCTATTTAATTATTTTAAGCATCGGACCACTTTGCTTAAAAGCGCAGGAAAATTTAAAGTTTGACGATAATTTCAACGTTTGGAACATACAAAAAGGCCAGTCAGCAACTGTTTTTGCAGCCAAGGCTTACGTCCGTGCTCACCCCAGTCTAAAGGCAGCAATCGTAGATTCTTTATCCGTCGGAAATGTCGTTACGATCAATAGTAATCCCATCAAAGGAAATACACTAAAAAATTTCTATGCTCCTTGGTATGAGATAAGTTATTCCGACGGTAACAGCAAAAAGAATGGATTTATTTGGCTTGGACTATTAGCGCTCGGAAAACAGACCGCATCAGACGGCTCGCAATATATTTACGGTTTTGAACGTTTCACCAAAGGTATCAACGAACAGGAACAGGATCATTTCTCAACCGGGGTAAAACTTATCGACGCAAATGGAAATTTTCTAGCTGAACACACCTTCCCTTTCGCCTATTCAGAACAAACCTTCTCCCAAAGTAAATTGCTGCCTGCAATGGGGCTGCAAAATGTCAAACACATTATTCGCATCGAATTTCTTGGCGAAGCTTGTGGCATACCCTCTGAATATAACTATGTGGCCTGGACGGGACGGCAGCTGGTTGATCTTCCTAGCCGATATTCGGTTAGTGATGCTGGTGTGTTCTATTATGATGAAAAGATTCTTTTCCCTTCCGAACACGGAAAAAATAATCAGATTATCTATAAATACATTGAAGAGGGAGAAGTTATCGACGATAATGCGGAAAATTCAAATTTTAGGGTCACAAAAAAGAGTGAAGAATTTCTATGGAACGGTATTGGCTTTGAAAAGCTTTCGAAAGCTAAATAGTATTTTAAACAGATTTCAATATACTGAATACATACAAGAATTAATAAATGGAAGAAAAGAATATATATGATTTGTTCTACAGCGGACAACTAGACCTCTTTATTATTGAAGGAGAAAATCAACTACGACAAAACGATCAAGATGTGACGCTTTGGACACACCTCGCCATCGCCTACCACGATCAGCTATTTTATGAGGGCCACGAAGCTATTTTCGATGTGATTCAGGAAAAAATGATTCCCTATTTTCAAAAAGCATTGGCCATCGAACCTAATAATGAAACGACTCTATATCATATACTGAATTATGTTTTAGACAATCAAGCAACACTAGCGCAAATTGGTCGACCAAAATCCCATATTACCGAAGACAATAAAGGTTTATTTATCGAATATGCAAAAAAATTAATCGCTTCCCCAAATATGTCCGGATATGGTCACAACTATTTAACCAATATCTACGAAGGACTCCAGGATGATACAGCGTTGCTCCCAGCTTTGGAGGAGAGTATTGATTTCGTTAAAGAAACATTCAAGGATGAACGAGAAACCTCTGATCATAATTTTTCCCTCTTTTGGATAAAGAAAATATATCTGCTCGACCGTACAAAACAGATCAACACATCCAATATTTTAGCTTTAATGAAAGCAGATTTTAAGCATTTCATCAGCAGCAATGAAATGAATTATGTGGATCTTGCTGAAATTGCTTACGAAAACAAAGCAATCGACCTAGCATTGCAGATTTTACTTAAGCTCATCAAAGGGGAAAACTCAGCCGTGCATATCCATCAGGAGCTGGTTAAATGGCATACTCGATTTGAAGAATTGATTGCCGAGGGGTATGAGCACCCTGAGGTCTTCTACTATCAGCTTATCATTGAGCGTAATTACTCGGAAGAAATCGGAATCCCCCTTGACTATTATTATCTCCATGCACTCAAATTGATCGACGCCTATCCTGACTCTTACGTCGGTTACCATTTTGCGGCAGCCTATCTCTATGACGAGGGACAGTATGCTGCTGCTATTCCATATCTGACTATGGTAGGCGAACGGAAATGGAACGCAACATCCTGGCGACGTCTTTTTGAATGCACTTTTAAAGCCAATGGAACAGTTTACGATCAGGTCCCTACTTTCAATGACCTTCCCCGTGAATGTTACAATGAAGCTGTTATGCTATCTGATTTCATTCACTCCCTGGACAACTTAACCGCAGTCGATCAGTCTGCACTACAATTGCTCGTCCTCGGACTTTACCGTCAAGCCTACGACGCCTTCAAGGACTATTTTGAACGAAATAAATACGAAAGTGACTATTTTGGAGGCAGTCACAATAGGGCCATGAATTGCAATAATCTAGCTTTAGCTTATAAAGAAGCCGGTGAATTGGAAACCTGTTACGCTATCGCAACCGAAGGATTAAGCTATTCCGACTTTGAAGAACTTCATTTCACCCGAGCCGATACCTTGTCAGCCTTGGAAGATTACGTAAGTCTCGAGCAAGTACTTCAACAGTACTTTGACACCTATCAGATCTCGTTGGAAGCCACTCTTGCGCAGCAAGAATTTACTTCGGAAGAAGACGAAGAAACGGAGTCTGCCATATTTCCTCCTTGTTACCGCATGCTTATGCATCAAATCGACGTCGAATATCAACTGGGTCGTACAGCGGACATTCAATCCCGGGCGCAACAGCTTCTCGAGTTTATTTACAAATTCTATATTGATCATCCCAATTTAGACGAATATCACTACCGTGACTTTGAAGCGTCAAAGAATGGGATCGAGCATATTATCTATCAGATTACCGAACAGGATAGTTAGCGCAACGCATCTATTATTACGAACAAATGGCTAAACAATATCCACACGAGGCCCAGCCTCAATATGTGTTGATGCAGCTATATAATGAAAAGAGCAACTACAAAGCCATGAACATCGCTGCGCAGCAATATCTTAAAAATAAACCGGAATTTATTATCGACAATTTCGACAAGGCAAAGACACTCTATCTCATCATTAAAAGCCATTATTACCTTATGGAATTTAGTGATGGTAAGGAAACATTCCAAAAGCATGATAACTGGGTACAATCGATCATGGAGCCTAATGACTATGTTCTTTGGTTAAAATTCGGCATTGAACTTTTGGCCGAAAACGGAGCTATAAATGAAGTAGATAAATACGTCAAAGTTTTCAACGGTATTTATGCCCAACACGATTGGGGTTATGACGATGATGTCGAATCGGTTAAATTGGCAGAAGCACATGTGAACTATAAAACTGGGAATCTGAAAAAAGCACACAGCTTACTGGATGAAGTGCTTTCCTATTCGGATCACTCTCCTCTGGCTGATGAATATAAACGTACCTGGAAAAAGCCAGGCTTCTTCTCTGGTTTTAAATTTTAAGTACTTCTTTTGCTTAAAAAAAAGAAAGAATTCCAAACGTCGCTCCATGTTATTCGGCCCTCTGACCCCAAATAATATGGAGCGGATTAGAAAATCCTTAATGCCAAAAAACGTTAAAAAGGAAGCAGATTCTGCCCAAAACAACTATATTTGAACTGACATGGCAATTAAGCGACTTATACTACTTTTTTTAACCTTAGGTTTTCTGTTAAGTGCACCCGGCGCTTTTGCCTGCCATAAAATGAATGCACACAGCAGTCACACCCAAGATGATGCTACCACTGACAAAAAGGACCATTGTTGTGCAAAATTTAAATCTTCCAAAAAAAAGGCTTTCTGTAAACATCATAAAGCCTGTAAAAATTGTAATTGTCAATGTGCTTATAGTTGTACGATTTTGGCAATTTCCAACCCTCTTGAAAAAGGTCATGAGCTTTGCGGTATAGCCATCAAAAAAAATTATAAACCCATAGCGCCAACATTTATTTCTGAAGGATATTTCTGTCCCTGGGTTCCGCCAAAAATAAGTTAATTCTCGTATTGATCATTTATCAATCATTTTTGATTACTTATTTTTATATATTCTTTTATCCAATCATATGAAAATCCAACACTATATCATAACAGGGGCTTTAGTGCTATCCTCTTTGACAAACTATGCACAAGACAACAACACCGTGAACAACAATGTTAAAATTGCCGGGAACTGCGGTATGTGTAAAAAAACAATAGAAAATGCAGGAGCCGCCGCTCAGGCTAAAGTTGAATGGAATGAAGACAACCAAACAGCGACAATAGCCTATGATGCAAAGAAAACGTCCTTAGATGCTGTATTGAAAAGTATCGCTGGAGCAGGCTACGACAATGAAAAATACCTTGCTGCCGAAGATACCTATGCTAAGCTACACACTTGCTGTCAATACGAGAGGAATTTAGCTCCTCCAGCTTCAGACGCCACCCAAGATGCAACCATTGCAGCGGTAGCTTCAGTAGATAACATCAGCAACGCAAGCAATTTTCAAAAGATCTATGACCAATATTTTCTGCTTAAAGATGCGCTTGTAGCAGCGGATGGTAAACGAGCTGCAGGCCTCGCAAACGATCTTGCCGATGCTATCGCCAAGGTAAAAACTGCTGATCTAACGCAAGCGGAACAGGACGTCTGGAAAACCAAAACAGGCATCACTCAAAGCCATTGTAAAGAGTCTACAACAGGCCAAGGATATCAGCAAACAACGAGAATCCTTCGCAATTTTGTCAGAAGATATCTATAGTTTGTCCAAAAACTCAAAACCATCTTCTGCTGTTTATTATCAAAAGTGCCCGATGTTTAACAAAGGTAAAGGTGCCACTTGGTTAAGCCGTCATAAAGAAATCAAAAACCCTTACTATGGCGCACAGATGCTAACCTGTGCTATCACAGTTCAAACGCTTTAACCAATAACGTCAGTTAATCGACTCTTAAAAGGTTTATCTCGTCGGGAGATAAACCTTTTTTTGTAATTGCTGCCACAATGATCGATTTTTTATAAACCAAAATAGTATATTTAATATCAGCAGAAATAGGTTCGCTTAAATGACAATATGCGTATATTATAAAACAAGGTTCGATTCATGGAAAAAGTAATTATTACAGGTGGTGCCGGAGCTATAGGTCTTCATTTAACAAAACTATTGGTTGCCAATTTCTATGAAGTTATTATTTTTACTAGAAATCCGAAATCCCATCCCGCACAGCCGAATGTCAGATACGTACACTGGGATCCCTATAAGCAAGAGATAGATGCCAAATCAATTCAGGAGGCCGATTATATCATCAACCTGGCAGGCGCAAACCTCAATGCCAAACGCTGGACAAAAACATATCAGCAAGAAATTATTGGCAGCCGGTCGAAAGTGGGAAACTGCTCTACCAAAGTCTTAAACAACTACCTAATCAGGTAAAAGCAGTTATATCTGCCTCCGCTATAGGCTGGTATGGAACGGACGATCCCTACCAAAAAAGACCTTTTACAGAAGGAGACCCACAAGGGGGCAATTTTCTATCCTGGGTTTGCAACCTCTGGGAAGGAAGCGTAAAACCTATTGAAACATTGGGAAAAAGACTCGTTGTCTTCCGTTTTGGAGTCGTTATCAGTAAGGATCAGGGAATGCTAAAAGAAATCGGACGCTTCCTACCCTTTCGTTCAGTTCCGATATTGGGTTCTGGTAAACAGATGCTCAGCTGGATCCATATCGATGACCTCTGCCGCATGCTGCTATTCGGCCTGCAGAATAATCATGTAGCCGGGATTTATAATGCCTGCTCCTCCGAACCGCTTCCGCTTGCCGAGTTTACCAAAAGAATAGCGAAACGTCAATACGGTCCATTCTACATACCCCTCCCAGTCCCATCACTGATGATTAAGCTGATGCTCGGAAAAAAAGGAGAGGAAATGGTACTCAATGGGACATGGGTGAGCAACAAAAAGATTGTTCATGAGAAATTCCCTTTTAAATATCCCTTTTGGACAATAATTGTATAGATAATTTACATATCGATTAATTGTTAATTCGCGTTAATTTCCGCCCTTTTTGGGACAAAATCCGTATATTTGCGGCTTATGAAGATTTTTAGATATGGCGCAAAGGGCTCCGAAAAAGCGGGAGTCATTTTAAACGAAAAGAAATATGATGTTTCGGAAGGAAATTTCAATATAACCGCGATTTCTTTGCGGATATTGCAAATTTGGAAAAGACTTCAAGCATATATAATTGAAAAAGGCGACAAGCTTAAAGAGATAGCCGACGACGAGCGTATTGGTACACCATTGGAAGCTCCTTCCAAAATACTTTGTGTAGGACTTAATTTCGATGATCACGTCAAAGAGACCAAATTACAACAAGCTTCCGAGCCTATTGTATTTATGAAATCTGTATCTGCATTCAATGGCCCTTTTGATGGAATTACCCTTCCGAAGTTCTCTGTAAAATCTGATTGGGAAACCGAATTTGCCATTGTAATAGGAAAAAAAGCTTCTTATGTTACTGAAGAAGAAGCTTTGGACCATGTGTTTGGCTACGTGCTACACAACGATGTGACAGAGCGTGAATTTCAAATCGAGCGTGGCGGAACCTGGGACAAAGGTAAAGGATGTGACACGTTCGCCCCTATTGGTCCGTTTATAGCAACCAAAGATGAAATCACAGATATCGATAACTTAAGAATATGGCTTAAACTCAATGGTGAAATCATGCAAGACGGCAATACAAGTGATTTTATCTATCGTGTGCCCAAATTGATCTCTTATTTAAGTCACTTTATGAGCTTACTTCCTGGCGATATCATTTCCACAGGATCGCCTGCAGGATCTGGCATGGGCAAATCTCCACAAAGATTCCTGAAAGATGGCGATGTCATCGAATATGGTATTGATGGACTTGGATCGGCAAAACAAGTGATTTCAGCTTATCAAGGTTTATAAAAAATAGATATCTGGGTTCTTTCATTCTTTTTCAGTCTGAAAGAGCCCATTTTCTTTCACTTGATTTTATTTTATCCGCGGCATTTGTGTACATTTATATCAACATCATCCATTTGTCCAACTAAAATTGCTAAATCCCTACAGGGTCAATGATTCAACTAAACAACATATCCAAATCTTTTGCGGTAAAAGCGACACGTATTGATGCTTTAAAAGACGTCTCACTGTCTATTGCAAAAGGTGAAATTTTTGGTGTAATAGGCGCTTCTGGAGCGGGTAAAAGTACTTTGATTCGTTGCGTCAACCTTTTGGAAAGGCCAGACAGTGGTCAGGTAATTATAGAAAACAACGACTTGATGTCGCTGCCTGCCAGTGATCTTATGTTAAAAAGAAGGAAAATTGGTATGATTTTCCAACACTTCAATTTGCTATCATCACGAACAGTTTATGGAAACATATCCTTCCCGCTCGAACTTGAGGGCAAATCTAAAGAATTTATCAGCGGAAAAGTGTTGGAGCTATTACGTTTGGTTGGGTTGGAAGACAAAGCCGACGTGTACCCTGCAAATCTTTCAGGAGGCCAAAAACAACGCGTTGCCATCGCGCGTGCATTAGCCAATGATCCTTACATTCTACTTTGCGATGAGGCTACAAGTGCCTTAGACCCAGCAACCACAAAATCTATCCTCAAACTGCTAAAAAAAATCAATAAGCAGCTTGATCTTACGATATTATTGATTACGCACGAGATGGATGTTATAAAAAGTATTTGCGATCAGGTTGCCGTATTAGACCACGGAAAATTGATTGAAACTGGTCCGGTAGAATCAATATTCGCCAATCCTCAGGAAACAACAACCAAAAACTTTATTCAGTCTTCACTTGAAGTTGAAATTCCACTAAGTTTTCAGGAACGCTTGAAAAGCGCTGGAAACCCACTCGTAGAAATCTATCTAACTTCAAATGAAGAATCCATCCCATTTATACAACATTTGGAACAACAATTTCAAGTCAAGACAAATATCATCACCGCTCAAATAGATTATATTGGCGAAATGAAATTTGGTGTTATATTAGCCGAACTATCGGGTGAAAAAGAAAATGTTATGCATAGTCTATCTTTCTTAAAAGAAAAGCATTCACAAACTAAAATCTTAGGCTATGTCTGATCAGGTATTTAATCTTCTGCTATCGGGTACTTTAGAAACCCTAACCATGACTTTCTTATCAGGTTTCTTTGGTTTTGTACTGGGTCTTCCACTCGGGATTTACCTGTTCTTGACCCGCAAACATCAACTGCTCGAAAACAAAGCCATGCACCAACTTGTTTCATTGCTGGTGAATGTGTTTAGGTCTATCCCCTTTATTATACTTATCGTATGGATGATTCCGTTTACACGCAACCTTGTCGGAACATCTATTGGTATGGCCGCAGCATTGGTTCCCTTGAGTATAGGTGCAGCTCCCTTTATTGCAAGACTTGTGGAAAATAGTCTTCTAGAAATTCCAAATGGCCTGATTGAGGCCTCAAGAGCAATGGGAGCAAATGCCCAACAGGTAATTTTCAAAGTTTTACTTCCTGAGGCTCTCCCCTCGCTGGTAAACAATGCAACAATTACGTTGATCACACTTGTTGGATACTCCGCGATGGGTGGCGCTGTAGGTGCCGGTGGACTTGGACAGATTGGTTATCAGTATGGTTATGTCGGATATGATACTTTTATCATGAATTCTGTTCTAATTTTATTAATTTTAATCGTATTCCTGTTACAGTATACAGGAGACTACATCTCAAAAAAAGTAAACCATCGTTAACATAAATTATATCATATGAAAAAATTGAACTATGCATTTGCAATCTTAGCCTTCAGTCTCGTATCGATTGTGGCATGCAACAACAGCGAAAAGAAAGAGAATACCCTTAAAGTCGGTGTGGTATCCGGACCAGAAAAGGAGCTTGCAGAAACGGCTAAGAAGGTTGCAAAAGAAAAGTTCAATCTTGATGTGGAGTTGGTAGCTTTCAACGACTATGTTGTGCCCAATGAAGCCCTAAATCAAGGAGATATCGATGTAAATGTATTTCAGCATCAGCCTTATTTACAGGAACAATCCAAACAACGCGGTTTTACAAAGTTAACCATCGTCGGAAACACATTTGTATTTCCGATCGTTGCCTATTCTAAAAAAATAAAAAGCATCACCGAGTTACAGCCTGGCGCCAGTATTGCCATCCCCAATGATCCTACCAATGGTGGCCGCTCACTTTTACTTCTCCAACGCGAGGGCATTATCGGCTTAAAAGAAAATGTAGGCATACAGCCTAAAGTAACAGATATAGTAAGCAACCCTAAGCAGGTTAAAATCATTGAGATGGAGGCACCACAGTTGCCGCGCGTTCTGGATGATCCTCAGGTTACAATTGCCATCATCAACAATAGTTTCGCCGCTCAGGCTGGGTTGGATCCCGAAAAACAAGGCTTATTCACAGAAGACAAAGAATCACCTTACGTTAATCTGATTGTTACCCGTTCGGATAATAAAAACGATGAAAAGGTGCAGCAGTTTATTCAAGCGTATCAGTCACCTGAAGTGGAAGCTACCGCAAAAAAAGTCTTCAAGAATGGCGCCATTAAAGGCTGGTAAAATTTTTAAAATACAAGTGATAGCATCAGATCAATTATGCCCCTGTGGCTCTGGCAATACCTTTGGAGAATGCTGCCAACAAATTCATCGTTTCCATGCCAAAGCAACCACAGCAGAGGCATTGATGCGTGCACGTTATAGTGCTTTTGTGACACAACAGATCGATTTCCTATACGATACATTTCACCCCTCAACACGACGGTTCCAAAATAAACAGGCCATTGGGCAATGGGCGCGGGACAATAAATGGATGCAACTCGCGATCCTGAAATCTACACTCCATACGGTCGAGTTTGAAGCACATTATCTGGATCCACAGATGGAAGTTCATATTCACCATGAAAAGTCTACCTTCAAAAAACAAGGTGATTTATGGTACTACGTTGACGGGCGCTGATATAAATAGTTTGCTTGCAAGCCATTGGAAAGGATACCAGACTATCAACAACAGCTTGCAAGCAGCTTTTCGTTCCATAAAAATTCCCTTCTATGAAATAAAATGTGGTTTCAACTAAGTCCTTATTTTTGCTCATAAAAAAGCAGTCTCAACGGGGATGTCAAGACTGCTTTTCTGCAACGAATATTCGTTAGTTATTTCTATTAGATCGCCTGTTCAGTATCTTCGCGATAAGGAGCTTCTTCATCAAACTCACCCTCCCATTTAGCAACAACAACGGTTGCCAAACAATTTCCGATCACATTGACAGAGGTACGCGCCATATCCATGAGTTCATCGATACCTAAAATGGCAGCAATGACAAATGTTGGTAAACCAAACTGATCCGCTGTCGCAATCAAAATAATTAATGAAGCCCTTGGGACAGCAGCAACACCTTTGGAGGTGATCATCAATGTAAATGCAATCATCAATTGATGTCCAAACGACAAATGGATACCAGCCGCCTGAGCGACAAAGATGGCAGCCAATGATAAATAGAGTGAAGTACCATCCAAGTTAAAACTATATCCTGTCGGAATGACAAACGAAACAATCTTACGTGGCACACCAAATTTCTCCATTGCGCTCATTGCTTTCGGTAATGCCGCATCTGAACTTGTAGTGGCAAATGCAATGGAAACAGGTTCCTTAATCGCATTTATAAAACGTTTAACAGGTATCTTTAAATACAAAGCTACAGGAAGCAATACCAAGCATAAAAAGCATACTAAAGCAAAATACAGCGTCGCTAAAAGCATGAAAAGATTCTTAAGGATATCGACACCGAGATGCCCCACAGTGTAAGCCATGGCAGCACCGACCCCGATAGGCGCAAAGTACATAATCATGTTCGTAAACTTAAACATCGTTTCAGACATACTTTCGGTAAAATCAACCAAGGGTTTACGCTTTTTCTCATCGACCATTGCCAATCCAATCCCGAACAAAATTGAAAATACAACAATCTGTAAAACTTGGTTATCCGCTACAGATTTGACAATATTTTCAGGAAACAAGTCGCGTATAAAAGAAGTGAACTTGTATACAGGATGCACATGGTCCGGAAGGGTTTTAAGGATATGCTCATCCATACTTTCCTTCGGCGCAGGGAGTTCTTCATGTGGCATATGTGCAACATCAACGCCCACTCCTGCTCGAGTCAGGTTTATAGCACCTAAACCAATAAAAATAGCACATGTCGTTGCGCAAAAGAAATAAAGCATCGATTTCCATGCCATACGCCCCACCTGTTTCAAATCAGAATGCCCTGCAATTCCATATACAAGCGTAGCAAAGAGAATCGGTCCCACAATCGTCTTGACTAACTTGATAAAACCTTTACTCAAAGGTTGCAGGGAAATCGCTAGATTTGGAAAATCCAACCCGACAAATATCCCCATAATCATACAGGTCAAAATCCAAGTGGTCAAATTTTTCTTAAAGAGCGCATTTACAACCAAAACGGTAGCAACTATCCAACGGACAGCCATTAGAAATTCATGCGAAAAGCCTACAACATCAAATTCGTATAATACAGCAATGATACAAGCTAATGTAACTGTGATTAGGGTTATCAACCCTATTTTGGTTTTTAACATTTAAAAGATTTTAATGGTCAAAAGAACAAAAATAAAAAAATACTATGCTTTTGCAAATATTATTATTCCAAATAGCCAAGATTCACAACAAAATATCGATTTCGCCAAAATAGAAAGGCACAAAAAAGGCAGGAAAATTTCTTATCCTGCCTTATATTTTAACGGAACACTAAATTTATTCCGCGTGTAACCAAGCTTTTTTCGCTAATAGCTCATCGTTCGATTCACGTACATCTTCGTCATCCACACAACAATCTACAGGGCAAACCGCTGCACATTGAGGCTCATCGTGGAAACCTACACATTCCGTACATTTATCTGAAACAATATAATAGACTTCATTAGAGATCGCTTCTTGAGACTCGTTGGCATCTAGTGTAACACCATCGCCAAAATCAATAACCCCATCCAAAGCCGTCCCATCTGAGAATTTCCAAGTTACACCAGCATCGTATATTGCATTATTTGGGCATTCCGGTTCGCAAGCACCACAGTTAATGCATTCGTCTGTAATTTTAATCGCCATTTATAACCTCACAATTATGATAAATAAACTATTTTTGCATTATCAATATGAAACAAAGTCTGATTGAACAATAAGGCTAGTTGATTCACGTTGATTAATGTTAACAGCACAAATATAATACAAATTTGTGTATTCATCTTTTAAAATTTTAATATTTTGACAAAGCAACAACGAATAAATGCATTTGTAAAATTAGGCGAGCGGCTGCAAGAGCGACCTGATGATTTGATTCAAATCATTCAATTCGCCCAACATAAAAACCCCTGGTATACGCCTCAAAATGTTGAACGTGCCATTCAAGCCATTGCTGCCAATCTGACAATAGAAAAGCTGAATCACTGGTTAGCTCCTTATCCAGATCTAAATTCAACGAAAATTGTAGGATTAATTCTGGCCGGCAATATCCCCTTGGTTGGCTTCCATGATATGCTATCGGTACTGATCAGTGGCTTTAGAGCCAAAATCAAAGTCTCATCGGACGACGCAGGATTGACAAGTTATGTGCTCCGCCTCCTTAAACAAATTGACCCGTCCTTTACCGATGCCTTTGAAATTGTTGACAAACTAAAAGATTTCGATCTGGTTATAGCAACAGGTTCCAACAATAGCTCGCGTTATTTTGACTATTATTTTGGAACCAAACCACATATTATTCGTCGCAATAGAAATAGTGTTGCCATCATCGGTGGACAAGAATCTCCCGACCAGCTTGAATCACTGGGACATGACATCTTTGATTATTTTGGGTTAGGCTGTCGCTCTGTATCAAAGTTATTCATTCCAAAAGATTATCCAATAGCACACTTCTTCGAAGGTATCGCTGCGTTTAACAACGTGACGGAACATTTTAAATATAATAACAATTACGACTACAACAAATCCATCTATCTGATCAACGGCGACAAGCATTTTGATAATGGATTTTTATTGCTAAAGGAGGATGAGCGCACAGCTTCTCCCCTTGCTGTAGTTTATTATGAAACATACGAAACACTGGCTGAAGTTGAAAATAAACTCCAATTAGCGCAAGAAAATATCCAATGTGTTGTATCAGAAATAGCTTTAAATGTGCCCTCGCCAGTATTTCGTTTTGGAGAGAGCCAATGCCCTGCTTTGGATGATTTTGCTGACGGCGTGAATACATTGGATTTTTTATTCGCAAACCAATAAGCTTCCTTTAAATTCATAGTAAATAAATTGCATTAAAAATACTAACTTTGAAATTATGTATATCATTAAAGTAAAAGGTGTCGCCAAAATCCCTGATTATGTTCAATTAAGAGATGATGCCTTCACCTTGCTGGCATATTTTAGAGTCGACCGCCCAGATAAATCACTTGATAAGATTGGATTAGGAGAAAAGGCAGAATATATCATGCAACTGGTTAAAGAAATGCCTTTTGGGCAAATTAAAAAATTAGAATTTTAGCTTCCATGATTGAAAATAAAGTCATTACATTAAAAAACGTTGATATCTTCCAACAAAAACATTTGGTATTGTCCAATGTCAATTTAAACATTGGTAAAGGAGAGTTTATTTATCTTATCGGCCAGTCCGGCAGTGGAAAAAGTAGTTTACTAAAAATCATTTACGGCGATTTATACATCGGCAATGGTGAGGGAATGATTGCGGGCTTTGATCTTAAAAAGCTGCACGAAAATGATGTTCCCTACCTGCGTAGAAAATTGGGTATTGTATTCCAGGACTTCCATCTTTTATCCGATAGAAGCATCGAGAAAAACCTCGAATTTGCACTGAAAGCAACAGGCTGGAAAGATAAGAAAATGATCGATAGCCGGATATTGGATGTATTGGAAAAAGTTGGGCTTCGTTCCAAACTTAAGAAAATGCCACATGAGCTTTCTGGTGGTGAGCAACAACGCATTGTAATTGCCCGCGCATTACTAAATAATCCTGAAATTATTCTGGCAGATGAGCCGACCGGTAACTTAGATCCTGCGACATCAGAAGAAATCGTCTTATTATTGCGTGACATTGCCAATTCCGGAACGGCTATTTTAATGGCAACACACGATTATACCATTATCCGTAATATGCCATCCCGCATCATCAAAACTACTGATGGGGTATTACAGGACAATGTCAGTATCTAGACAGAAAACTGACATATAAAAATAAGATTCCGACAAATTGTTAGGCTTTTTTAATAAAATCTGACAAGCTGTCGGAATTTTATTGTTTGGCAAAAACTTTGACAAACGAAGCATAGAGTAAATTTTTGAATCTAATTTTAGCATTGAAGATATGAATGAGCAAGATAATTATTACGATGAAGGTCAAGATCCAGTAGAAACAAATTCTTCTGAACAACAGGAACAGCCTGCTGATAATATAGCAGAAGAACTGTCTACTGAAGAGAAATTGGCTGCAGAATTGGCAGAGGCAAAGGATAAATACATTCGTCTTTCTGCTGAATTTGACAATTATAGAAAACGTACAAGCAAAGAACGTGTTGAATTGATTCAATCAGCAGGAAAAGATGTCATCAGTAAGCTATTACCTACACTAGATGATTTTGACAGAGCGTTAACAGCCATGGAAACAGCGACAGATGTTGAATCTGTAAAAACAGGAATGGATATTGTTAACAACAAATTCAGACAAACGTTGTCGCAATTGGGGTTAAAGGAAATGGATACCATAGGCCAAGCCTTCGATCCTGAATTACAAGAGGCTATCACAGCAATTCCTGCACCCACAGCAGAATTAAAGAATAAAGTAGTTGACGTGATCGAAAAGGGGTACTACCTAGGTGACAAAGTGATCCGTCACGCAAAGGTAGTTATAGGTCAATAATATTAAGACGATGTCAAAAAGAGATTATTACGATATACTTGGTGTCTCGCGATCAGCGGACGAGAAGGAGATTAAATCAGCATATCGCAAATTAGCGATAAAATACCATCCGGATAAAAATCCTGGTGATCATGAAGCTGAAGAACAGTTTAAGGAAGCTGCTGAGGCATACGATATCTTGAGCAATCCACAAAAACGTCAACGTTATGACCAATTTGGCCATGCCGGTAATTCTGCAAATGGTGGTTTTGGCGGTGGCGGCGGTATGAATATGGAAGACATATTCAGCCAATTTGGTGATATCTTTGGTGGAGGACATCCATTTGAAAGTTTCTTTGGCGGTGGCGGTGGCCAGCGTGGCGGCCGTCGGGTAGCTCGTGGAAGCAATTTACGCATAAAAGTTAAATTAACACTCGAAGAAATTGCCAAAGGCGTCGAGAAAAAGGTAAAGGTCAACAAACAAGTGGTCTGTCATTCTTGTGACGGATCTGGTGCTAAAGATAAATCTTCGTTCCATACCTGTAAAACCTGTGGCGGATCAGGATCAGTTCGAAGAGTAACAAATACCATCTTAGGACAAATGCAAACAACAAGCACTTGCCCTACGTGTAATGGTGAAGGTGTTGAAATCACAGCAAAATGTACAACTTGTAGAGGTGAAGGACTCGAACGCGGTGAGGAAACAATTGCGATAAATATTCCTGCGGGTGTAAGTGAAGGCATGCAACTTTCCATGAGTGGAAAAGGAAATGCTGCTCCGCGTGGCGGCGTCCCAGGAGATTTAATTATCCTGATCGAAGAAGTACCACACGAAAGTCTAAAACGCGACGGACTAAATGTAATCTATGATCTATACATTAATTTCGTAGATGCTACCTTAGGCACTAGCGTGGAAGTTCCTACAATAGATGGAAAAGCGAAGATCAAAATTGAGCCCGGTACACAAGGCGGTAAAATTTTACGGTTAAAAGGAAAAGGTATTCCCGAAGTCAACTCTTATCACAAAGGGGACCAACTTGTATACGTTAATATCTGGACACCAAAAGCTGTGTCTAACGAAGAAAAAGAATTATTGAACAAACTGAAAGAATCACCAAACTTTAAACCTCAACCAGGTAAAAGTGAAAAATCATTCTTCGAGCGAATCAAAGAATATTTCGATTAAAATCGGTCTTTCAAATACAAAAAAAAGCCATTTGTCCGCTGTTGACAAATGGCTTTTTTTTATCTTCTTACTTGAAATTGACAATTAAAAACAAAAAGTCAGGCCAATATCATTATCGTTAAATAGAAACGATAAAAATAAAAATACACTAAATTTTAACGCGCTGAACCACTATCAATTACCATAATGGCAAAACATCTAGACAATCTAGTGACAAAAAATTAAAATAAGATTTCGATATTTGACTAACAAATTTAAAAAGTCAGGAAGTATTTACTGGCTTATTAGAACAAACTATTTTAAATAAAAAAGACATGAAAAAAGTTTTACTAACATTGACTGCCATTGCAGGTTTAACAATAGCAGCACAAGCTCAAACTGAACAAGGAAAAATTATGGTTGGTGGTCAGGTTGGCTTCCAAACTTCTAAAGTTAAAGACACAGACTTCAAAAATAACTCATTCTCAATCAACCCAACAGTTGGTTACTTTGTAAGCGACAACTTGGCAATTGGTACAGGTATCGGTTACAACTGGAGTAAAGATGAAAGTGTTATGGACTTAAGCACAAAAAGAGACGCGTTCCAAGTTTCTCCATTCGTTAGAAAATACTCTGCTAATGGTCCATTAAGATTTTTTGCACAACTATCCGTACCAATGTCTTGGGGAAAAAACTACCGTTGAAACAAATAACGTAAAAGCAGAATCAAAATTTGAGAACTACGGTGTCGAATTGGCTCCAGGTTTGGCATATTTCCCAACAAGCAAAGTCGGTATCGAATTAAAAGTTAGAGGTTTATACTATAATTATAACAATAACAAAACAGCTGATAGAGCAACAAATACATTTGGTTTAGACGCAAATTCATTAGCGCCAACTTTAGGTGTACAATTCCACTTCTAGTCAGTACGGAATTTAACAATAGGAAAGGCTATAATTACTTATAGCCTTTTTTTATGTCCTTCGCGATCATGTATACCGTTTAACAATCCGGAGTTTGTGTGTGTAACGGTTCTGTTCAGTATTAAAAAATGCCCTCCGCATCCATCCGATCGACACGCACTTTCGCTGAAGCGTGGATAATCGTATCGCGATCCAGCATAATCCCTACATGGGTAATCCTTCCTTCGGCGTTATCGAAAAAAGCCAAATCCCCTACCCGTATTTCCGAAACAAAATCCACTGTCTGCCCCATCTCCGCCTGCTGGTAAGCATCGCGAGGTAAGGAAAGGTCAAAGCAACGATAAATCAATTGGGAGAAACCGGAGCAATCAATTCCCCATTGTGAACGTCCACCCCATAGATAAGGAACGTCATTATAACTTAAGGCCAATCGCACCACCTCGGTTTCAAATTGCTCTCTGGTAAAGGTATTGATACTACCTTGATACGTTAATGTCAATGGCGATAAATTGACGGTATTCCCTGTATTTAGATAAAGCTTGGTACCATGACAGAGCTGAAATTGTGTTGTATCGGTAAAAAGAACTCCACCCTCCCGTCCAACGATAGTAGGTTTTCCACTCAGATAATGTTGCCTATCCAAGTCGTTTAGTTCCTGAAACTGTCCGTTTTGAATCCAACCCAAATAGTCCGTTTCCAATAGACGTATTGAGGTCCAATCGGCCTGTTCATCAAGGATCTCAAAAAGTTCCCCAAACAATACCTGAGAAACCATTTCACTGCGGTGTGCCTGTTCTGAACGTAACGGAACGAGAGCTAGTGTACAAATACCATATTTCATGTGCTAAACAAAACAAAATCGTCAAAAATGTGATTATATATTATATGACGAAGATAAATTAATTATAGTAGAAATGGACAATACAAACTCAAAATTCAAAAGGATACTCGTCGCTGTCGACGACGAACCATGCTCAGAGAAGGCGATACTATATGCCAAAGAAATGGCCGCAGTATTTGGAGCCTCCATAGCGCTTGTCACTGTTGTTCCCCCTACTTCTCCGGCCAACTTTGGCGCGGATCCACTATTAGGTCAGCAACCTATCATTGTTCCGGAAGTATCGGAAATGGAACAGGATAATGCACAAAAATACCTTGAGAAAATAAGCCGCGAGTTTACAGGTGCAGGCGAAGTTTATCTTTTTAATCGAATCGGATCCATTAAAGAAGAAATTCTGGCGGCATCCCACGAGTGGTCCGCCGATCTTATTATTATGGGGACCAATGGACGGACTGGCTTTGACCATTTCATTTCTGGTTCCGTATCCGAGTCAGTCATTCGCAAATCAACTTGCCCTGTGCTCGTTATTCCCAGTAAATGTGACTGATACTAAATGATTTCTACATATAAAAGGCTATTTTTTCCAATGAAAAAATAGCCTTTTGCTTTATTGCTTCTGAAAATTACCTTTTAATCAATCGCGCCACAAACATACTATCCGCTTTCTCTTCATAACCTTTCAAATAGTCCATGCGTTCGATTTCAAAACCAAAATTATCCACAATGTAATTGACAACATCTTCATTTTCCGCTTTAAAAATGGAGCAGGTTATATAAATCAAAGGCTTGCCCACTTTAACATGTCCTACTACATTACTTGCAATATTTTTTTGTAGTGCATTGAATTCGCCAATCTTAGCAGCCCGAAACTGTCTAATCATTTCTGGTGTACGCCCCCAAGTCCCCGATCCTGTACAAGGCGCATCCAATAACACCCCATCAAATCTTTCGCTCCCAAGAAGCGCAAAGGTATCCTTAGTAAGATCAAGTATTTTTTTTCGGTAATGCTTGATTCCAGCACGGTCAAAACGTTCATCGAGATTTCGGAGAATACTCATGCGAACATCGGATACCAAAAGATTGACAGTCGGACAAGCGTCCATCAATAAGAGAGATTTGCCACCTGAAGCTGCGCACGCATCCCACCAGGATTCCTTTTCAGCTGGATCCATATAATCCAACGTGCGCTGTGAAGAAAGATCCTGCACTTCTATCATTCCATCCAGCGTATCAAATCGCTGCAAGGATGTTCCATTATTCAAGGCAATAGTCTGATCGCCAATCATGGAATAAGGAATCTGATTGTTATCCAAAATAGCACACACGACTTTTGTCTTTCCGCGTTTCACCCGAATATATAAATAAGGCTGTATCAACTGGCTCTCTAAAAATTGTACCATGTCGATCTCATCAGAAATATGATCCGTAAATGGAAAGAGGTCATTCAGGTTAAAAACGCCTTCTGATTCCAGAAATGCAATTTTGTCCTTCAGTGGTAGATGGATCTTATCGCTGTACGAAGGCTCAAAAAGAGCCACCAAGGGGCTTTCGTGTTCACACAGGAATTCCGCAAGCACCAATCTACGCTGTTGTGACAGCTGCGAAGCTGCCGTTCCCAGACGAAAATAATTATAACATAAACGGGAAGTAGCCTTGCGATCGGATGATCCCATTTGCTTATTCAGCTTAAAAAAAGTAGTCAAATAACGCGAAAAGGGTTGATCCGCTTCAAAACCATCCATTGCCCGCTCAAAATTACGTATTTGCTGATGAACACGTCTTTCACTGAATTCCGCCATTCAAAGATTATTTTCTTTCAAATTTTTTGTTGTGATAAACCATCATACCCAAAGCTCTATTGGCATAGCCCCATTTTGGATAAAATTCAAATTTGTAATCGCTATTCAATCCCGAAAACTTATCCTGCGTCATTCGGCTAACATAATCTACGCCATATTTGTGGATCAATCGACCGAAATACAACGCCGCGTCATAACCTTTATAAGAAAATTCAGACGGGTCCACTTTATAAGCCGATTTATAATTTCCAATAAATTTACGGGTATCACTATCACTCTCATTCACCAAGTTGGAAGAAGTAATAGTAAGTCCATAAAAATCCATATTTTCGAAATTCTCATACGAAAGCTTAGCCATGTTTGGATGTCCATACAACTTAAATTGATTACCTGGATTCAAAAAGCGTTCGTCCATCTTATCCAATAAAGCTTTAACAAGATTCTTATTGGCTGTACCACTTACAATATGATTTGAACCGGTCAAGACAAGACTATTATCCAGTTCAGCAAGATTATAAACCGTTTTCACTTTTGCCTGTGCATTGGCTTTTGAAATTTCGCTAACAAAATTAACTAGAAACTGTTTGCTTTCATCGTCACCGGCATCGTATACTAATATTTGATCACCCGTATAGTATTGATCAGCAACATATTTCGCCAATGTCTCGGAATGTGTTCGAATAGAAGGTGTTATGGAAACCAAATTAGGTAAGCTAAATTCAGAAGCCATAGTGGCCGCCAAGGGAGAAACTTGCAGCACATTCTTATTTGCAAATGTTTGCCCAAAGCTTTTTATCTCACGTGGATACACCGGGCCCACCACAAGTACGGCATCCTTCACATTGACCGCTGTCCCCAAGGTCGCATTATAGGCAACATTGTCTCGAGAATCAATTACTTGTAAATCAAATAAAGCGCCCTCTTTGGCAATTTTGTCAAGGCCCAACTGAAACCCCTGATAAAAATCAAGTGCCAGGGAAGAACGCTCCACATCTTCTTTTGTAATTGTACCGGCAATACCACTTAACTCAAATGGCAATAGTAGTGCTATTCGATTATTCTTCACGGCGTGCCCATTGACATTTTGCACATCGCCCACTTTGGCAATCGTCGTCTCTTTGTCAACGGCCGGTTTAGTCACAGCAGTTTGCTGTTCGCCTTGACCAGAGGAAGGCGAACGCAATACTGTGCTTTTTTTGGTTGTACAGCTTGCAAGGCATAATGCTACAAGTGCCGCAACCCATATTTTATTCCCACTCAATTGTAGCGGGCGGTTTTGAACTGATATCATATACAACTCTGTTTATTCCTTTCACATGGTTGATAATTTCATTTGAAATTTTTGCCAACAGGTCATATGGTAAATGTATCCAATCCGCAGTCATTCCATCAAGAGAACCAACTGCACGTAAGCTAACAACATGCTCGTAAGTACGCTCGTCACCCATCACGCCTACAGAACGCACTGGCAAGAAAATTGTACCAGCTTGCCATACTTTATCGTACCAGCCAGCTTCCTTCAGGTTATTGATAAAGATCGCATCAGCCTCTTGTACAATACGTACACGCTCAGGCGTAATATCACCTAAAATACGAATTGCCAAACCTGGTCCAGGGAAGGGATGTCTGCCTAAAATTGCCTGATCCACTTCTAAAGCTTTTCCTACTCTTCTTACTTCATCTTTAAACAACGTTTTAAGTGGTTCTACGACTTTCAATTTCATAAAATCAGGTAAACCACCAACGTTATGGTGTGATTTGATTGTTGCTGAAGGTCCTTTCACTGAAACCGACTCGATAATATCGGGGTAAATTGTGCCTTGTCCCAACCATTTCGCTTCAATTCCCTCAGGTAATTCCTTTTGGATTTCTTTTGCAGCTTCATCAAAAACATCAATAAATGAATTACCAATGATTTTGCGTTTCTCTTCTGGTTCAGAGATCCCAGCTAATCTACCATAAAATAAATCTTTGGCATTTATTCCTTTAATATTTAACCCCATATTTTTGTAAGAATCCAATACCTGCTCGTATTCATCTTTACGAAGCAGACCATGATCTACGAAAATACAATGTAAATTTTTTCCAATTGCTTGGTGCAACAATACCGCTGCTACTGTCGAATCTACGCCCCCTGACAAAGCCATGATAACGTGATCGTCACCCAATTGTTCTTTCAAAGCGGATACTGTTGTTTCAACAAATGCGTCTGGTGTCCAATCCTGTGCACAACCACAAATGTTTACAACAAAGTTTTTTAATAAGATAGCACCATCTGTACTGTGTGTTACTTCCGGATGGAATTGTATACCATAGGTACGGGTGCCTTTTACTTGATAAGCTGCAACGCGCACTTTATCCGTACTTGCAATAATATCAAAATTTGCAGGAACTTCTTTGATGGTGTCTCCATGTGACATCCATACCTGCGATTGAATGGGTACTCCTGCCAATAATTCATTCTCGCTATTGACAAACTGCAGATTTGCACGACCATATTCACGAATTTCAGATGGCAACACTTCACCTCCTGATTTTTGAGCAATGTATTGCGCTCCGTAACAAACTCCTAAAAGTGGGAAACGATCCTGAATAGCAACAAAATCAATTTGCGGTGCATCTTCTTGTCTAACAGAATAAGGACTTCCCGAAAAGATAACACCTTTTACGGTATCGTCAAAATCTGGCAATTTATTGAACGGGTGTATCTCACAATACACATTTAGTTCTCTGACACGTCTAGCGATTAACTGTGTGTATTGAGACCCGAAGTCTAGAATTATAATTTTTTCTGGCATGCTGCAAAGGTAAGTATTACGAATGAATTATTAAATGTCAAATCAGGAAATAATGCCTGCTTTTAATAGTTCTACTTCCATTTCTTTCTGTAGAATCAGCGCTTCCTCCCGTGCCCTTTCAGCGAAATCACGTCCGTTTGAGGCATAGATAATTCCCCTTGTGCTGTTTACTAAAAGCCCGCAATCTTTGTTCATACCAAATTTACAAACATCTTCAAGCGAGCCGCCTTGTGCCCCCACTCCTGGAACCAATAAAAAATGATCTGGTGCATGTTCTCTAATTTTAATAAAGCCCTCCCCACGTGTTGCTCCGACCACATACATCAAATTGTCAGGTGTACCCCAAGTATTGACTTTATCGATCACCTGTTCGAACAATTGCAATCCTTCTTTGTTTTCAAAATTTTGAAAGTCCAGGCTACCTTCATTCGATGTCAACGCAAGTACGATTGCCCATTTATCGTTAAAATCCAAAAATGGTGTCACCGAGTCCTTCCCCATATAAGGTGCGATAGTAATACTATCAAATCCAAGTCCAGACGTCTTTTCATCAAAAAATGCCATCGCATAACGTCCCGACGTATTACCGATATCGCCCCTTTTTGCGTCAGCAATACTGAAACAATCCTTTGGCAACGCAGCCCAGGTTTTTTGAAGCGACTGCCAGCCTTTAATGCCATAACATTCATAAAACGCAATATTAGGCTTATAGGCAACACATAAATCAGCTGTTGCATCTATGATAGCCTTATTAAAGCTATAGATCGGATCCTCATCATCTAAAAGATGCTCCGGGATTTTGGTGAGGTCTGTATCGAGTCCGACACATAGAAATGAGCGTTTCGCTTTTATTTGATGAATAAGTTCTGCTCTTGTCATACTATATTTAGAGATCTTAAAAATTATTATTGATTAAATCTTGCATAAATTTGCCTACATCCGGACTTGAATAATCCGCCATACCTTCATGCCGTGTCGCGATCTTACCCGCTTTGTCCAATATCACCGTTGATGGAATCGGTCCCGAGAGCCATTCTTTTGGAATATCACTATTTGGAAAACTAATTGGCAGGGTCAACTGCTGTTCTTTCATGAAAGCCTCAGCCTTAGCCCTGTCGCCTTCAATCTCCACAATTAAAAACACCATATTTGGGTCATCTTTATACCGCTCATAGAGTACATTGATCGAAGGCATTTCGGCACGACAGGGAGCACACCAGGTTGCCCAAAAATTAATAAAGACCACTTTTCCCTTCAGATCCGCCACCTCGATTGTTTCTCCCCGCGAATTGACAAAGGAGACATGATTCAATGAAGTCTCTGGAGCCCGCCTGTCGGATTCTTTAGTGGCTGAAACAAGCTCCAGTTTAGGGTTGAAAAAACCCAGTTTCATTAAAAATTGCTGAAAATAACTTCTACTTGTTGGCCAGATCAAAAACGATGAGCAGTACAAATACAACGTTTCCGATGATGTTTCTTGTCTTTGGACTCATTAGGCAATCCCGGTATTAAGCATCGAACTTATCCAACAGCTTCAATAAGGTCGCAAAATCCTTTGGATAAGGTGCCTCAAAAGCCATCTTAACTCCATTCAACTCAAATTCAACCTGTTTTTGAATGGAGCGCAAAACGTTTCATAATAGGCTGCTCCTCTTCATCTTTGGACAATGTATATCCCCTTTTCTTAATTTGGGACAAATACACAGGTTTACCGCGATACATATCATCCCCCACGATAGCGGCATGTTGTGTCGCGAGGTGAATACGGATTTGGTGCATACGTCCTGTAATAGGTTTACATTCCACCAAAGTATAATTCTTATAGTATTTGATCGAATTGAAGATGGTCTCGGCCGGTTTACCGTTTGCACGGTCAATAGATACGTTTTTATTGCCCTGGTTCAAGATGGGTAAATCGACAAGCAAGTCCTGAAAAGTATGTGTACCTCCTATGACCGCATGATAAACCTTATTCACTTTTCTTTTTTCAAATGCAATGGAGATTGTACGGTATGTTTCTGGATTTTTTGCAATTAGTAAAATACCCGAGGTCTCTTTATCCAGGCGGTGGCACACCTGTGCATCAGGATGATATTTCTTCGCCAAACGAAGAATATTGACCTCCCCTCCCTCACGTTTCATCTAACGAAGCGACAAACGGCGGTTTATTGATAACGATCAAATTTTCATCCTCATGGATGATTAATTCTGAAAATTTGGGGAATTTAAATAGACGAGTCTCATTTTGTATCATTCTGCAAAAAATACAAAACACAAGGCAGAATATTGGTCAATGTATGATAAAAAGCTTACTTTTGAACACACAATATAAGTTAAGATGTCTGTAAACAAAGAAATGAAACGAGTAAGCACAGCAATGCTGCAAGCTATGAAAGAACGTCAGGAAAAGATTTCTATGCTTACAAGCTATGATTACTCCATGGCCAAAATGGTCGATCAAGCCGGTGTTGACGTTATTTTAATTGGAGATTCTGCTGCTAACGTATTCGCTGGCTACGAAACTACCTTGCCTATCACCCTAGATAATATGATCTACCATGCCGCTGCCGTTGCTAGAGTACCGAACGTGCCATGGTATTGGCAGATTTGCCATTTGGATCTTATCAGGGCTCCGCCAATGAGGCTTACAATGCAGCTGTACGCATGATGAAAGAATCAGGAGCGCACGCATTGAAACTAGAAGGAGGTCTTGAAATCATCGAAAACATCAAAAAAATCATTGCCGGAGGCATCCCTGTATGTGGACACCTGGGCTTGACTCCCCAATCCATCAATAAATTTGGAAATTTTTGGTGTGCGGGCGAAAGAAGAACAAGAAGCCGCTAAATTAATAGACGATGCCCTCGCTTTACAGGAGGCGGGCTGTTTTGCCATTGTTTTGGAAAAGATACCTGCAAAATTAGCTAAAACAGTTACCGAAAAATTGGTGATTCCGACAGTTGGTATTGGAGCTGGACCGGATTGCGATGGACAAGTCCTTGTGGTTAACGATATGCTGGGTATGAATGCTGATTTCAAACCAAAATTTATGCGTCATTTCGCTAATTTGCACGAACAGATCACAACTGCAGTAGCTCATTATGTGGCCGAAGTAAAAGCGGTACAGTATCCGAACGAAGACGAACAATATTAGAAAAATATGCGGTTTTTGATCATTGGACTTATTATTCTTATTGCTTATCTGATGATACGCAAAAAATTCAATCTATTTGGGTTTACCGAGGATATGTCCAGAAATTTGAAATCAGGTTTTCAGTTGATTGAAGCTTCATCTCCGGTCATCCAGGCAAATCTAAAGAAGAGCGTTTCCAACGCCATGATGGGGGTTGTCCTCATTTTGATCACCGTCTTGCTGTTCATGAAGATAAAAATTGTCCTGTTCCTGCTTCCGATTGCCTTTTTCCTGCTGGGTTATCTTTTTCTGTTCAACAACCACTTTAGTAAGCTCAAAAGCCAGCAAATCTGGTACAATGCCAAAACCAATGAAGTTTTTATTGAACAGCTCAAAGGAGAAAATTATGCTTTTAACATGTTTAAGGACATAGAAGCCGTTCAGAAAATCGAATCAATTCAAACGACCAAAGGTTTATTATACGGCTACTACCGTCTCAAGTTAAAGAACAAAATAGTAGAGATCCCCTATTTGGTCGCCGAAAACAAGCCGGTCAATAATTTATTTTTCGACACCATTAACCAAAATTTCACCATAACTGTTCAAAAACGTATTTTTCCAATCATTTAAAAATGAACAAATTGAATATCTAAAAAGAATGTGGTATATTTAGGTAATTAATAAAATTTGTTAAAACCAAAATATTTCACACTATGGGAAAAGGTGACATCAAGACCAGAAGAGGAAAAATATCGAATGGTTCTTTTGGAAAAAGAAGACCACATGTATCGAAAACTGCAATCAAGGCGGAAGTAAAACAAGAGGCTCCAAAAGAAGTCCAACCAAAAGCAAAATCAAAGAAATAGTAAACAGGAAGCTAGAAAGTTATTTCTAGCTTTTTTTATTTCCAACCATTCGCGCTCGTCCATTTCGCTGTCCATTTGCAAAGTTTTCGTGGTATTGTAAAATCCTTTTGACAACTGATATCGGCATAATAATAAACCTATATTTACCTGTTAAATGTAAAAAGTACATAAGAGACTATATCGTATGAATAAAAAATCGATCATTTACCTCCTTTTGGCCTGTGCTGTGTTTGGAGGTGGATACTTTCTGATAACTGCTAAAAAAGATAAAAAAGAAGCTGATAAGCCCAATGGAAAAAAAGATATGCCCGTCCCCGCACAGGCTATCATTGCCAAATCTTCCGTCGCCGATAGATCCATTAATCTCTCGGGAAGCATTGACGCAGAAGAGCAGGTTGAAATCAGAAGTGAAGTAAGTGGTCGAATCACCAAAATCTATTTCTCTGAAGGACAGCGCATCAAACAGGGCGAGCCCTTGATCAAGATCGATGATATTGAGCTGCAGGCACAATTAAGACAAGCGCAAACAACAAATCAGCTGAATGCCGAAAATGAACGTCGGGCCAAACTGCTGTTGCAAAAAGGAGCAATCAGTCAGGAAGAGTTTGATATTGCCAGTGCAGCCTTAAAAACCTCCTTAGCACAGATCCAGTTGATTCAGGCACAAATATCCAAAACAACCATCCGCGCCCCTTTTAGTGGCATGATTGGACTTCGGAACATTTCCGTAGGTGCCATTGTCTCATCCAGTACCCTGATTACAAATTTAGTGAAGGACAATCTTGTCAAAGTTACTTTTGCAGTGCCCGAAAAATACAGCAATATAGTTAAAATAAATATGCCCATTGAGTTCAGTGTAGCCAACGACCCAACGATCATTACAGCAAACATTTACGCTATTGAACCACAAGTATCACTTAACACCAGAACACTCACTGTCCGCGCCAGAGCGACGAACGATCAGGGCAAATTGAAAGTCGGATCCTTTGTTAACGTTATTGTGCCGATCGAAGTGGAAAACGATGCGATATCCATTCCTACAGAAGCTATTGTTCCCGTACAGGACGGAAAGAAGGTCTTTGTACTACAGCACGGCCTCGCCAAGGAAGTGAAGGTTGAAACAGGTGCACGTACCGACAAGGACATCGTTATTCTATCTGGCATCAGTGCCGGCGACACCGTTTTAACCACGGGCGTTCTGTCTTTAAAAGATGGAGCAAAAGTTAAGGTATCATTAGCTAACTAGTTGTACATGAATTTATCTGCAGTTTTTATTAAACGCCCTGTTTTAACTATTGTCGTCAATATTACCATCATCTTGTTTGGCTATATTGGTTTTAGTTTTCTGGGCGTACGCGAATACCCCTCCATTGACCCCGCCATTGTTTCTGTCAGAACAAATTATGCCGGTGCCAATCCTGATATCATTGAATCTCAGATTACCGAGCCACTAGAGAAGGCCATAAACTCGATCGATGGTATTCGTAACATCTCTTCTTCGAGTAACCAGGGATCCAGCAATATTACCATCGAGTTTGATTTAAAAAAGAACCTGGAGGAAGCCGCAAATGATGTCCGGGATAAAGTATCCCAAGCCGTCCGAAGCCTACCACAGGATATTGATGCTCCACCGGTGGTATCCAAAGCCGATGCGGATTCCGATCCCATTATTACGTTGACATTGCAAAGTGAGACACGCGACAAACTGTCGCTGAGCGACTACGCCGAAAATGTGATTTCTGAAAGGTTACAAACCATCCCCGGCGTCAGCAGCACACAGATCTATGGCCAAAAACGTTACGCCATGCGGCTATGGCTCAATCCCGACCGTATGGCTGCCTATGGTATCACGGCTTCAGATATTCGTACAGCATTAAATAATCAGAATGTTGAATTACCTTCGGGAAAAATTGTCGGAAACACAACCGAGCTCACCGTAAAAACTATAGGCAATCTGTCTACCCCGAGCAATTCAACAACATCATTCTAAAAGCCGACAGCAGCCGTATCGTCAAGTTTACCGATATTGGTCGGGCCGAAATAGACGCTGAGAATCTCGAAACAAAAATGGTGAGTAATGGTAAACAGCTGGTCGGTATTGCCATTATTCCGCAACCGGGGACAAATTACCTTGATATTGCCAACAATTTTTATAAAATGCTCGATCAGATCAAAGAAGATCTGCCGCAGGATATTATACTCAACATCGCTTCTGATAATACGACATTCATCAAAAAATCAGTTGAAGAAGTCGCCGAGACACTCCTGATTTCGATCATACTGGTCACTCTAATTATTTATTTTTTCTTTCGCGACTGGGGCATAGCGTTACGTCCGTTATTGGATATTCCGGTATCCTTGATTGCGACATTCTTTATTATGTATATTTTTGGTTTTTCCATCAATGTACTGACGCTACTCGCTATTGTACTCGCGACGGGGCTTGTCGTCGACGACGGATCGTTGTTACCGAAAATATCTTCAAGAAAGTTGAAGAAGGAATGTCTCCAATTGAAGCCGCGCTAAAAGGGTCTAAGGAAATATTCTTCGCTGTTATTTCCATTTCAATTACACTTGCAGCGGTATTTTTACCGGTTATATTTCTTCAGGGCTTTGTGGGAAGGCTGTTCCGGGAATTTGGTGTCGTCATCGCCTCGGCCGTATTGGTTTCGGCATTTGTTTCCCTCACCCTTACACCGATGCTCAACGCTTATCTGATCAAAGGTGGTGGCCACAAAAAGACGAAGTTTTACGATTGGACAGAACCCATGTTTGTCAAAATGAATAAAGGTTATGCCAAGGCTCTGGAAAATTTATGAAATTCAAATGGATAAGCCTTTCCAATTCTGATCCTATGTTTATCATTATTGGTATCCTTTTCTCCTCCATTAAAAAGGAAACAGCGCCTTATGATGACAGAAGTAACATCTCCGTCAATGTAACAGGTCCTGAAGGTGCCACCTATGAATAACATGGATCGCTACATGCAGGAATTGGACAAATTGGTCTACGACTCCATTCCTGAAAACAAAATCAGTTTAAACATTACCTCTCCGGGTTTCGGCGCGAGCTCAGTCAACTCCGGACGTATACGGATGACTTTGGTTGATCCTGGTGAGCGCAAAAAATCACAGGACGATATTGCCAAGGAGCTCACTAAATGGACAAAACAATACGATGCCGTACGCGTAAATGTTTCTCAAACGCCAACGATATCCATGAATCGAAGAGGTGGATTACCTGTTCAGTACATTATCCAAGCACAGAATTTTGAAAAACTTCAGGAAAAGATTCCCGAATTTATGAATGAGGTCAACAGCGATCCAGCATTCTCGACAACGGATATCAACCTGAAGTTCAACAAGCCCGAACTGCATGTCGAAATTGATCGTCTGAAAGCACTTAGTCTGGGTGTTTCCGTACTTGACGTTTCACAGTCCCTCCAATTGTTGTTAAGCGGTCAACGTTTCGCCTATTTTATGCGTGATGGCAAACAATATCAGGTCATTGGCCAAGTTGAAAACGACCGTAGAGCTACGCCGACAGACCTTGCTTCAATTTATGTACGTAATAACATCGGTCAGCTTATCCAGTTAGATAACGTCGTAAGCGTCAGGGAAGAAAGCAGCCCACCACAACTCTACCACAATAACCGGTACATGTCGGCTACAGTTTCAGCTGGCTTGGCGCCAGGCATGAGCATGAGCGACGGAATTGCAGCAATGGATCGCATAAAAGAAAAGGTACTCGACCAGAGCTTCACCACTGACCTTAGTGGTGAATCACGTGACTTCGTTGAAAGTAGCTCCAATACCTTATTTGCTTTTGGTCTTGCTTTATTGCTTATATATCTAATCTTGGCAGCCCAATTTGAGAGCTTCCTCGACCCATTTATCATTATCCTTACGGTGCCTATGGCCGTTGCCGGTGCACTAATAAGTCTATGGCTATTTGATCAAACCTGGAATATATTCAGTCAAATTGGAACAATTATGCTTATCGGTCTCGTGACCAAAAATGGTATCCTGATTGTTGAGTTTGCCAACCAAATGCGTGAAGAAGGGATGGAAAAATTTGAGGCAATTATGCACTCTGCCGAATCACGCCTCAGACCGATCCTAATGACAAGTTTAGCCATCGCCTTGGGTGCATTACCGATCGCCATGTCACTTGGAGCTGCTTCGACCAGCAGAATTGGTATGGGGGTTGTGATCGTTGGCGGTACAATATTCTCCCTTATCCTAACCTTATTCATTATCCCGGCGATCTATTACATGTGGTCAAGACAAAAAAAGCATAGACCTGAATTTGATAACATTAAAAGCTACGAATAATAAAGACATGAAGAGAAATTTCATCCTATTAGTATTACTTTACTCCATCATGTTTCAAGCTCGGGCGCAAGAAGTACTGACTTTGGAAGATGCACTGAAAACCACGTTGAGCAATAACTTCAATATTCTCCTGGCTAAAAATGACAATAACATTGATATGGAGAATACCAGTTTAGGAAGCGCCGGTATGCTTCCAGCAGTAACTGGAACGTTCAACAGAAGCAACTCCATCCAGAACTCCAGACAGGTCAGAGCAGATGGTCAAATACAGCAGATCTCCAATGCAAAAAACGACAACATGTCTTATGGAGTCAACCTAAACTGGACGATATTCGATGGATTGGGTATGTTTGCCCGTCGCGATCGCTTCAAAGAAATACAACGCCAAGGGGAAGCGGAGATCAAATATCAAGTGATCACCCAGCTCAGCGAAGTCATGGCAACCTATTACAATCTGGTGCAGCAAAAGCGCCTGATAAACGCACTGGATACCACCATTACCTTATCGAGATACCGCGTCACGCTGGCCGAAAATCGCCTGGAGATCGGAAAAGGCTCCAAGCTGGATCTCCTGAATGCGAAAGTCGATTTAAATACCGATCAGACAAACTTACTCAGACAGCAGGAAAGCTTCAAAAATACCAAGACTTACCTCAATCAGCTGATGACACGCGACTTGAGCCTAGATTTTCAGGTTGAAGATGAAATGAAACTTGATACGGATCTTAAACTTGGTAATCTGATCGAAATTGCCGATCGCCAAAATCCACAAATCCAGCTCGCCATCATCAACAATCGGGTGGCCGAACTCAACTTAAAAGCAGTTAAGGCCGAACGTTATCCCAAAATTGGATTAAACAGTGGTTACAACTGGAACGAATCCCACTCCTCCCTCGGTTTCTCGACAGAAAATAAAAATAGAGGTCTTACCTACGGTATATCGGCTTCCCTTAATATTTTCAATGGATTTCTTCAAAATAGAAACGAACGGATCGCTAAATTTCAGATTAAAGGTTCTGAGCTGCAGATACAACAACAAAAACAAGATATTCAGGCACAGGTCAGAACGCTGTTCCAAACCTACATCACCAATATGGAACTGGCTCATGTAGAACGGAAAAACGAGGAGCTGGCAAAAGAAAATTTAAACATCACCATGGATAAATTCCGTATCGGTACCATCACAACTTTGGAAGTAAGAACAGCGCAGTTAAACTACATCAATGTAATGACTCGGAGCTATACAGCACAATATGATGCAAAGGTATCCGAAATAAGGCTAAAAGAATTGACAGGCGAAACATACTAGAAATTTCTTTCAGCATGAGGTCCTCTTCATGAAGGGACAGGATTTTGAAGCGCTTTTCAGCAGCATCTATTCTTAAAAAGCGAAAGGCTCCTTAACTAAATGAGGAGCCTTTCGTTTGTCTATTTAATAGTCTATTGCTATAATAGATTTCAGTGGTATTAACACGCCACTTTTAATCTGAATATATCTATCGGTTAACGACCATACGGTGGTCTCGATACGCTTTGGTCCGGAATCAGTCTCAAAGGCGATTTCAGTTTTGGATTTAAACTCATTTCCCAACCGAAGTGCCCCTTTCAATTTATCCATAAAAGTCGCTGTCTTATCTTCACTCGCCGGGATAAATTTAAATTGAGGAATTTCCTCTTTAGCTATTAGTTCTCCAACCATAATACTAGCATTTAATGTGTAAATTATTGTTTTGCGCTATGCTACTCTTATAACGCTTTAAAGCCAATCTTATTTTATCTCTTTCTGCCATTGGCTTATTTAAATCTACCGATTCCCATGATAAAAATCAATTAAATCCTTGAAAACTATCATTTATTTTACAATAAAAAAACGATTGTACTTTGGACACACTACTCCCCTTTGAGGGTCACCGGCAGGTCCAACAGGCATTTATAACGAGATATCTAAATATAGTGTCATTTCATTTTGAATTTATAGCCCAAATCATTCATATTACCTATTTTTGATCAAAAAAATATGTAAATGGAAAAATCTGTTTTTGAAAAAGAGTGGGAAATTTATTTCACGCAATGCTATTCTAATGGCCGTATTCGTTTCTCCGATTTATCCAATATTCTGCAGCTTACCGCGGGAGAACACGCCAATGCTGTGGGATTCGGTTTTAAAGAAATGGCCAAACATAACCAAACTTGGGTACTTAGCCGCATACGTATAGAGATTGCACGATTGCCCAAATGGATGGACATCGTCAAGGTTAAAACTTGGATACAGGAATTAGAGGGCGCACGCTCAACACGGAATTTCGAAATTACCGTCAATGGACAGATCTATGTTACGGCAACCAGTTATTGGGCTGTCATCAATACCGTGAAGCGGAGCTCTGAAACACTCGCGATTTCCACCGAAAATTTTACCACCTATCCGGAACGTCCCGCAACACAACGGCCATTTTCAAAATTGGATATTTCCCAAACAGTCAAAAATCTTGATGAATATTGTGTTAAGCTCTCGGATCTGGATATTGTCAATCACGCCAACAATGTAAAATACCTGGACTGGTGTATGGACAGGTTGCCCATTGAGCTTGTATTGACCAATCAAATCAAATCATTAGAGATGAATTACCTGCGCGAATTACGCTATAATGATACCGTAGAGATTAATGGTGATGCGACAGATCAGGGTTACTTTATGACAGTGACCAAACAGCAGCGCATTCATTTTGCGCTGGCCATAGAAACAAAATAAAAAGGGGAAACAAAATAAAAACGCGAAACGACAAAAAAAGGGAGGCTACGGGCCTCCCTTTTTATCTTACATAGTGCATCGTTTATGCAAATGCCTTATCGCCTTTTTTGTAAGGAAGGTTACCATCAAATTTTCCCGGAATCTTCACAAAACGCAACGCTTTTGTACAACCCAGCTCCGAGTTAAAGAAACCAGTCAATGTCAATTGTTTGAACATCGTAAACCAATGTGGTGGATCGTTCTCAACATAATTGTACAATTGATTTTGTTTTTCTTTATTCTTCTCCAGAATATCCTTTTGATCTTCAGCTTGCTTTTTATTAAACTCGTTTGCTTCTTTATCCAAAGCAGCTGCAACAGCCGTTCTGTCTTCCGCAGAAAGCTCCAGGAATGGTTTTCCTTTCACCTCTTTTGCCTTATCATCTAAGCTCGCAAAACCAGTTAAAAATGCCTTTTGTTGCTTCTCCGTATAACAATCGCGAACCATGACTGGGATAAAACTTCCTACCCCTGCTTCTTTCGCACCCGGAGTTGCGGTAGCTGGTAAGATTGCTTCAGCCAAGTCACCTAATAAATCAGTTGTCTTCGCTTCAAATAATGCTTGCACATCTTTGGTTGCTGAGCGTGTACAACCTTCCAAAAATAAATTAGCGCCGATAACGGTACCTCCTAAAATTAAGGCAACTCGTTGTAATGCTTCTCTTCTATTCATACTACTAAATATCTTAATTTTAGAAATTATATTTCATTTCCCAACCTTGTCTGTAATTACGTTTTACATATTGATTGACGTTGTCAAAGTTGGTGACACGCATGTTATCGTTATCCCACAACAATTTCAGGTTACGTCCAGGGTATTTACCATCAATACGTAAATCAGCACCTCTGATTGCCAGGTTAGCCATTAATAAAGCTTCTGTCAACGGACCTGCTATTTCAAAAGGTGAACTTACTTCTTTCTTGCCGTATCCAGCCTGACAAGCTTCAACCCATTGTGCGTAGTGTCCACCTTCTTGTCCTGGTACACGGGCATATTTCTGTGCCACCTGCTCTTTTCTTGAAGTCGGCAACAAGCGTGCATTCTGGCCGTAGGTATCCGCAAGGATTTTACCTTTTGTACCTACAAGTAAGATACCGTTACCACCATCACCAAAAATTTCGTTTGGACCTAATTCATCCGGGCGAGCAGGCTGAATACCACCATCCATCCAATGTAAAGTCACCGGACCATTGGTACGTGGTGTTTTAGGGAATGTTAATGTCGCATGGCTCGATGGAGGGCAGCTTTCAGGGAAATATCCACGTTTGAATTCATCCACATACACCGATCCTACAGTTGCCTGTACATCCTGTACGTAGGTCAATCCCAAGGTACTGAAAGGAACTTCCAACAAGTGACAGCCCATATCGCCCAATGCACCGGTACCATAATCCCACCAGCCGCGCCAGTTGAAAGGCACCAATTTATCCACATACTCTTTATAAGGCGCTGTACCTAACCAAAGGTCCCAATCTAATTCTTTTGGAACTTCGGCCTTGCCTGTAGGCCATGCAATACCTGAAGGCCATACCGGACGATCTGTCCAACAATACACCGTATGTACATCACCGATCAGACCTGCTTCGTACCATTCACGCACAAAACGTGGTCCATCATTCGATGCACCTTGATTTCCCATCTGGGTAACCACTTTATATTTTTTAGCTGCATGCGTCAATGCTCTCGCTTCCCATACATCGTGAGTCAACGGTTTTTGAACGTACACGTGTTTACCCAATTGCATAGCTGCAAGTGCCTGAATCGCATGTTGATGATCTGGAGTTGATACAGAAACGGCTTCTATACGTTTGTGCTCCTTATCCAACATCTCACGGTAGTCTTTGTAATACTTTGCTTTCGGGTAACGTTTCAACGCACCAGCTGCACGACGGTCGTCCACATCACACAAGAAAGCAAGATCTGCTTTTCCTGAATCATGGAATGCATTGATGTCACTAAAACCTTTACCCCCTACACCAATACCTGCTACTTGTAATTTGTCACTTGGAGCTGTAAAGCCATTTCCGCCCAATACATGGCGAGGGACGATCATAAAAGCCGCAGCAGCTGTTGCCGCGCTCTTTATAAAACCTCTTCTACTCGTCTTATTTGAGTTATTTTCCATTGTTATCAATCTTTAGCTATTAGATGTTACCTTTTTTCAATTCGCTCACTGCGAAATCAACCGCACGAGCAGTAAGTGCCATATACGTCAATGAAGGGTTGACACAACCTGCAGAAGTCATACAAGCACCGTCCGTTACGAAAACATTCAATGCATCCCAAACTTGGTTGTTACCATTTAATACCGAAGTTTTTGGATCACGTCCCATGCGGGCAGTTCCCATTTCGTGGATACCTTGGCCCAAACCATATACGTTATCGTACGTATAGGTATCTTTTACGCCAATGCTTTCCAACATTTCCTTCATTTCATTTTGCATGTCGCCACGCATCTTCAATTCATTATCCTTGATCTCAGCGTCAAATGATAATACAGGTAAGCCCCATTTATCTTTTTTGCTCTTGTCAAGTGTAATTTTATTTTCGTGATATGGCAAGGTTTCTCCGAAAGCAGTAAAACCAACAGTCCAGTCACCTGGCTCACAGATCGCATCTTTCCATGCACCACCAACTTCCATCTCGGCAACAGCACCAGACCAACGTCCACGACCTGCAGCACCCTGGTAACCAAATCCACGTACATAGTCACGTTTTTTGGTATCACCTTCTACATTTACAAAACGTGGCACATACAAGCCTGTTGGTCTACGACCATATACATAGCTATCCAAATATCCATCTATTTTACCTCCGGCACCACAACGGAAATGGTGATCCATCAAATTGTGGCCCAATTCACCGCTGCTGCTACCCAGACCGCCTTCCCAAACATCTGTAGCTGAGTTCATTAACACCCAAGTCGAGTTCAATGCAGATGCACAAACAAAAATTACTTTAGCGAAAAACTCATACGTTTGGTTTGTTTCAGCATCAACAATTTCAACACCTTTTGCCTTTTTCGTGTTTTTATCGTAGATAATCTTTGTTACGATAGAAAAAGGACGTAAAGTTAGATTGTTTGTTTTACGTGCTGCAGGAAGAGTTGCCGATTGCGTACTGAAATAAGCACCAAAATTACAACCCAACCAACATTGATTTTGATATTGACAATTTACACGATCATGATGCGGAACAGTAATGTTGGCTGTTCTACCCATGATGAAATGACGTTGACCACCATATTGCTTTTTCAAACGCTCAGCCAGGTCTTTTTCAACAATGTTCATCGCCATTGCTGGCATGTAATCTCCATCTGGCAAAGATGGTACACCATCTCTATTTCCGGAGATACCCGCAAATTTTTCAGCATAACTATACCAAGGGGCAATATCCTTATAACGAATCGGCCAATCCACACCGTGGCCATCTTTTAAGTTAGCTTCAAAATCCAAATCGCCCAAACGATAAGATTGTCTCCCCCACATTAAAGAACGTCCACCAACATGATACCCACGGTACCAGTCAAAACGTTTTACCTCTGTATATGGACTCTCCTTTTCATTTACCCAAAAATCCAGGTTCTTCTCATTCAACGGATAATCTCTACGCAAAACCGGATATTCTTCGATCATTTTTTGTGTACGACCGCCAGCATGAGGCCATTCCCATGGATTTTTATTTGGCGCAGTGTAATCCTTAATGTGTTCAATGTTACGACCACGCTCCAGCATAATTGTTTTCAGCCCTTTCTCTGTCAATTCTTTCGCAGCCCATCCACCACTTATCCCCGAACCGATTACAATTGCGTCATAAGTATTTGTTGCCATCTCTCTTCTAATTATTTGTTTTTAAATAGTTATTTTTTCTGTTTAGTGTGCAGCATTTGTACTGTCGATCTTTTCGTCCTTAAATAAAGCTAAAAAGATAAAAAATACAACAGCTGCGATAATTGCAGGTACAACCCAGGTATGATTCCAGAATCCTGCTAGGTCTGTTGCTTTCATTGCTTTGTATTTGTCTCCGACGTAACCCGCTACCCAGAAACCGATCAACTGTCCAACACCATATGTTGCCAGCGTGATCAAGCCCTGTGCTGCAGATTTGTATTTAACACCTGCTTTGCTGTCCGTATAAATTTGTCCCGAAACAAAGAAAAAGTCATAACAGATACCGTGCAATGCAATACCGATCAACAACATGAACGACAATTCACCTGCATTGCCATAAGCAAATAACAGGTAACGGATTACCCAAGCCAACATACCGACCAAAATTGTTTTCTTAAAGCCAAATCTTGTAAAGAAAATTGGGAGTGCCAACAAGAACAATACCTCAGATCCCTGACCAATTGTCATTTTACCAGTAGCATTTTCCAGCCCTATCTCAGAAAGAAAAGGGTTTGCATTTGAATAATAAAATGCCAATGGAATACAGATCAATACCGAAGAAATGAAAAAGATCAAGAAGTTTTTGTCTTTCAACAATTTGATCGCATCCAGACCAATGATTGATGCAAAGGACGGTTTTTCGTTTTCGTCCAGTTTAACCGGTGGAGTTTTAGGTAATGCAAAAGAAAATATACCCAATACTAAAGAAGCAACACCCGATAATAGGAAGGTATTTTTTAATGCTCCTTCAGATGCTTTTGCATCCCAAAAATAGCTAATAACTAAACCAGCAACAATCCAACCAATTGTCCCCCAGATACGTATTCCTGAAAATTGTTTTTCCGGATTGGTCAATTGCCGAAAAGAAACTGAACTAGTCAAAGCCAATGTTGGCATGTAAAGTATCATATAAGCCAAAACATACGGATAAAATGTCGACATGTCTGTTGCACTATACATCTGATACATTAATACTGCACCGACCAAGTGTAAAACACCCAAAATACGCTCCGCATTAAAATAACGGTCTGCAATCATTCCGACAATAAAAGGCGCGATAATCGCTCCCAATGATTGTGTTGAAAATACATTGGCCTTTTCAAATTCTGTTGCATTCAAATTCTTGCTCAAGAAAGTACCTAATGTGACAAACCATCCCCCCAAATAAAAAATTCGAGGAACATCATAAAGGATAGTTTAAATTTTATTGTTGATGAAATCATAAAAAAAATGGTGTTTTACAATACTACTAATTGGTTTTACCTGCTCAATTTAAGAAATTAAATCTAATTGTCAATAGTACACTATTAAAATATTACAAAAAGCTATCGACCTCGCGATATGCCGCCACCAAGCGATCCTCACCCTCTTTACCAGGCTTGGAAATACCATGCTCCATCCCCATGATACCCTTATATCCTTTACTATGAATGTGTTTGAATACGTTTTTATAATTGATCTCGCCCGTAGTCGGTTCTTTACGACCTGGATTATCGCCGATTTGAATATACGCAATTTCATCCCAACAACGATTCATATTTGCAATTAAATCTCCTTCGGTACGCTGCATATGATAAATATCATACAAAATTTTACAGGATGGACTATTCACGGCCTTACATAAAGCATAGGTCTCATGCGTTTGCTGCAAAAACAAATCTGGTGTATCACTTAAGGTTTCCAACACCATCACCAAACCATGTGGTTCAAAGATCTCCGCACCTTTACGCATCGCAGTAAGGATATTGCTGAACTGATTACCCCAAGGCAGTTTTCTTTCATAAAAGCCCGGTACCACAGTCAGCCATTTTGCGTTACAACGCTTGGCAGCTTCGACAGACTTCTTGCATGTTTCGACAAACTTGTCCAAATACTCCTGTTTTCCTGTCGCTAAAGAAGGCATCCAGTTTTGTCCGCCATCCACAACAAATACACCCATGGTCATGCCTAACTTCGCTAATAAATCACCGATCTTCTGCTGCTCGTCCAATGTTCTACCCAAATAGCCATTATCTTCTATTCCACGGAATCCCAAATCATACATATACCGAATTTCATCCAGGAAATTATCACCTGCATGATTTTTGAACATTCCCTGATGGGGAGCATAATTTAAATTGAATGTCTTTCCTTTATCCATCGTATTTGCTGTATTTTGAGTTGTAGACGCAAAAGTCTGTCCAGCTAGTCCTGCCCCCGCGGCCAAAAGACTACCTTTAATAAAATCCGATCTCTTCATTTTATTTATAATTGATTAATTTTTAAATAATTTACCAAATCCATCCGAATAAATCGTTTCTATGGACTGATTTTTATTTTTAAAAATGACAAAAACCGCCACACCTTTCAATTTTTTGGCCTTTGTCTTAATTTGTTCGGGTTCCATGCCCATAAAATAATTATCCAGTGCATCCGCTTCCATAGCAGTCTTCGCATAGACGCTGACACTCAATATATGGGTCATGTATGGGAAACCCGAAACAGGGTCAATATGATGACCCAATTTTTTCCCTTTGTATTGAATAAACTTTTCGAAACTGCCGGCTGTTGTCAGCGCCCCTTCATTGAGCTGCGCAACAGCAGTCATCAATTCCTCCCCACTTTCACCATCGGGCTGAACAATACCAATGGAAAAGCCCTGCCCACCTGGCGGAGTTCCCAAAGCCCTGATTTCACCACCTACCTCGACCATATAATTGGCAATTCCCTTACGTTCGAGATAGTCGGCCAAGACGTCTACCGTATACCCCTGTGCAATACCATTAACATCGATTTTAATCCCCTGTTTCTTTTTAATCAGCCGGTTGCCGCTGACCTTCAGGTAATGCATTCCCACCAGTTCCTTCGCTTTTCGTACCGTCGCCGAATCCGGGGCCACCGGGCTCTTATTAGCACCAAAGCCCCATAGGTTGACCAACGGGGCAATAGTGATATCGAATTGACCTTTCGATAATTTGTGGTATTTAAAGGAAGCATTTATCACCTTAGCCATGTGGCTATCCATCACAACAGACATTACCGTATCTGTATTGAACTTGGATATCCTCGAGTCTTTGCGGTAAATTGACATCGACAAATCGATTGCCGTTAAGATACTGTCAACTTCCGACCGCCTAACAAGACTGTCGGAAGCGAAGTAAGTGATATGGAATTGGGTACCCTGCGCGGGTCCCTCCAGCCGAATTTTATGGGGTTTCGTTGCCGGTATCTGCGCCTGTGCATCAATGCAACAAATCGTAGCAAAAAATAGAAGGCACAAATTCCACTTTAATCCCATCGGCCCAATTGCTTAAATATATAAGTTGGTGTTTTGACCAGGCATCGCTACTGGGTAAAAACCTTCTGCATCCGGAAGTAATTTTGGTTTAGCATCCCAAGCAAGTACATCTGGTCCCAATTTGATGGTCGATTTCAAGGCTTCATCCCACTTGATTACCTTACCGGTATAACAAGCGATACGTCCGATAATACCTGTTAACGTACTGTAAGCACCATATTCTGCATTATCAAATTTATATTCGCCTTTCGAAATTGCCGTAAATAGTTCTTTATGTTCTTGCTGATACGGGTTTGGATTACCCTTCGCATCATGGCGATAGATTTCCTTTCCCTTCCAGTCGTACAATACAGCCTGTCCACCTGCAGAAAGATAAGCACGTCCTTTTGTTGCCTGGAATTGCTCGTCTACACGGTTATGTATACCTTCGAAGTGTCTACATTGACTATAAACAACGCTGTTGTCGGCATAGGTCAATTCTAATGCAAAATTATCATAGATTTCACCATACTCTTTGCCGGTGCGGTGTGCCCTGCTACCTGTACCTTGGATCGATACCGGGTAAGCACCTTTCACCCAATTGGCGATATCAATATTGTGTACGTGCTGCTCTACGATATGATCGCCACACAACCAGTTGAAATAATACCAGTTACGCATTTGGTACTCCATTTCAGTTTGCTCTGGCTTACGCGGACGCACCCATACGCCACCTGAGTTCCAATAAACTTGTCCCGAAGTAACATCACCGATTGCACCCTCGTGGATACGTTTGATCGCCTCACGGTAATTCGTTTGATAACGGCGTTGTAAACCGACTACAACATTCAATTTTTTACGTTTAGCTTCTGCAGCCACACGTAAGACCTGCTGTACACCAGGGATATCAACAGCGACCGGTTTCTCCATGAAAACATGTTTACCTTGACGGATCGCTTCCTCAAAATGCATTGGTCTAAATCCTGGAGGAGTCGCTAAAATAACAACATCGGCCAATTGAATTGCATCTTTATATGCATCGAACCCCACAAATTTGTGATTGTCACTTACATCGATCTTATCTTGCCATTTTTCCTTCAGCGTTTTATAAGTACTCTCTAAATTATCTTTAAAAGCATCTGCAAGAGCCACCACTTTAATGTTCATGCCCGAACTTAGCGCATCAAATGTAGCTCCAGTTCCGCGGCCCCCACAGCCCACTAAGGCAACTTTGATAACATCCGAACCAGCGGCATATGCACCTGATAAAGGCCTTGAGCTCAGCACAGCGCCTCCAGCAACTACAGCAGAAGTTTTAATAAAATCTCTTCTTTCTAGATTTTCCATAACAGTTTTATATTGATTATTTTATATTAAAAGTCTTTGATTGGCTGTTTGTCGTAATAAGCCATAATCTCTTCGTGACTAGGTGGGTTGAGGGGTCTGACTAGTCTCATGCCACGAATGGGGCTCTGGAAACCACCAGTTACTTTTTGGAATTTGTGGATCCAACTGTTTCCATACGGGATCTGAGGCACCACGCGCTGCAGAGGCATGTCTCGGCACCACTGTCAAAAGCACCACCACGTACAACATGTGATACAGGTTGTCGGAACGACTACAGGATTAGTCAATACTTGCCTTTACTTCATTGTAACTATCGGCCTTATATTGATCATAAGTCCATTCGGCAACATTGCCATAAATATATAAAGGCCCAAGGATTCGGTTTCTTCTGTCCTACAATATGTGTTTTCTGTTCAGCATTATCTTTAAACCAGGCATAATCTGCTAATGGCGTTGCTTGATCACCGAAAAAATAAGTCGTCTTTGAACCTGCCCGAGCTGCATATTCCCACCGGCTCTGTTGGTAAACGGTAAAAATACACCGGTACGGACATACAGCATTACAGAATTGAATAGCATGTTAATGGTCATCGCTAGGGCCGGGGTGCCTTCCTTTCCAAAAACCAAAAGTCATATCAAATAAGGTTTGGTCGGTCGCGTAACGGCATCAATCTCTTTCGATACTTTACCGTCCTTACTCTTTGCGATCTCATAATCTTTATACAGAAATGCTCAAACAGATCCCAGGTTACTTCATACTGGCCCATCCAAAATGATCAACTTCACTCGTGTGCAGGTTTTTCATCCTCTTTCCCACCGCTTGTAGTTCCATTTTAAAACTACCGCCAGGGATTGCCAGCATTTTGAACGTCAGATTAGTCCCTTCAATGGGTTGCTCATAAGGTTCGAAAGCTTTCTGAGCCATAGCGTGCACGCCGGCAAATAACAAAACAGGAATAAAGATTCTTTTTAACATATTAGGTTTGTAATTAAAGACTAAAATATAAAATAAGGTGTATACTTTACACTTTGACACTATAATTTTTTATTACAGTTTAATTTTAACATAATAGTCCATTCGTAATATCGATTAGCCAGATGCAGGTAAGTATCCCCCGGGAACTTAACTAGCCTGAAAATCAAGATCAATAAAAAAGAGGCTGTCTCAAAAAGGCAGTCTCTTTTTTTGCATTATCTAAGGTTTATTATTTGTTTTAACGGTTTGATTTTCATATATTTATAGTGTAAACAAAAAGGATATATGCCATCTCAAAGAGCTACTTTTAAGCCTTACTATCAGGACCAGATCATGGCCATTCCTCCAACTTTGGACGAACTGGTGTCCAAAGGTCATCCGGTACGTATCGTTAACGATGTAATCAACCGGATCAACATCCAGTCCCTATTGGACGCTTATAAGATAAAAGGCTGCTCCAGTTATCATCCGCAGATGTTGTTGAAAGTTTTGGTGTTTGGCTACGTAAGCAATGTCTACAGCAGTCGCAAATTGGAAACGGCGTGCCGGGAGAACATCAATTTCATGTGGCTGAGCGGCATGAGCTATCCCGACCACAATACCATCAACAGATTTCGAGGCGTTCGTTTGAAAGAAGCACTTCGTAGTGTATTTGAAGAAGTTGTCAAACTCCTGTCCGAAGAAGGTCTGCTGAGTATAGAAGATGTTTACACCGATGGCACCAAGATTGAAGCCAATGCTAACAAATACACCTTTGTCTGGAAAAAAGCTATCCAGACCAATAAGGAGAAGATGAAAGCTGCCTTAAAAGATATTTGGGAATACGCCCAAAGTATCGCCAAAGCAGAGGACAACCTTCCGGAACCTCCCGATCTGACAACAATTGACCGCGAAAAAGTTCAGGCTACGGTCGATAACCTGAACCGGGTCTTGTCCGATAAACCTTCGGTAAGCAAGAAGATGAGGGCAAAGTTGCGCTATGCGACTAAAAACTACCCGGCCAAGATTGTTCAATATGAAGAGCAGGAAGTAACGCTTGGAGATAGAAATAGTTATAGCAAGACAGATCCCGATGCTACTTTTATGCGCATGAAAGAGGATCATATGAAAAATGGCCAGCTCAAACCAGGTTATAACATTCAGATATCTACTTCCAATCAATACATCGTCAATTACACCATACATCCCACCCCCACAGATACCACAACGCTACCCGGTCATCTGGCACAACATGAGGCGAGCTTTGGGGAAATACTGAAAACCATTACCGCAGATGCTGGCTATGGCAGCCAGGAGAACTATGCGTTACTAGAAGGGAAAAACATTGGGGCCTATGTGAAATATGGTATGTTTGACAAGGAGCAGAAAAAGAGTTATTCGGGCAAGAAGCCATTCTCCGTTGATAAACTACATTATAACCCTGCAAAAGATTGCTATATCTGTCCAATGGGACAGGAAATGAACTGCATAGGTCTATTTACACAAAAGACCTCCACAGGTTTCGAGCAAAAAATAAAAAGATATCAGGCAAAAAACTGCACAAACTGCCCATTGAACGGTGCTTGCCACAAATCACAGGGCAATAGAATCATCCAGATAAATGAACAGCTTGAGGCTTATAAAGATAGAGCATACGGATTGCTTAACAGCGATGTCGGTATAGCCAAAAGAAAACAGCGATGTCACGATGTCGAACCAGTCTTTGGAAACATAAAACAGAACCACGGGTTCCGAAGATTTATGCTCCGCGGTAAGGAAAAAGTGTCCATAGAATGGGGTTTATTGGCTATAGCGCAAAATCTAAGGAAAAAAGCAGCTTAAAAAGCTACTTTTTGTTCTTTTTCTTCCCAAATGAACAGTTCTGTGAAATAATCAACAAACAACTCACAAATCTATCGCATAGCCATATTTAATAAAAAAGCTGCCTCAATAAATTTGAGACAGCTTCTTAATATCTTATCACAGTATGCCCCTGTCTAAAGCAGAATCTTACGACTTACCGCTTTATCGATGGTAATATATCCCGGATAGAATACCGACTGCCCTGCGATATTGATAGAAGGTTTCACTTTTAACGTAAATATTCCCTTTTTATTCTCATCGCTCGACATTAAAAAATCCTGCAGGTCCGAATTCTTCAACAAATCATAGATATTGGTCGCTATACGCACATTGGCTACGGTAGATTCTCCGGGCTCTATTTGTAATGATTGATTGACAATCCCTTCCACAAGCTGCTGTCCACCATAAAGAATGATATACTGAAACTTATTAATGGATGCCTTTTTGAGCGTCGGGTTGTCTATTTTAAGCCTGATAACTGCATTCAATGGAATATCTTTCCGCAAATAGGCCAACGCCAGGCTTGGCGCTGCTCCCAGGTCGATTTGATTATTCTTGATCAGTCGTTGCAATGATGTTCCGGCCAACCGAATACTATCTACCGATTCCACATCGAACTTACATTTCGCCAAATTCTCGATCTGTGCCTTTTGTCGATTCACGCCGCAGCCGGAGATAAACAAACCCAGCAGAACCAAACATCCAAATAAAATTTTCTTGCTCATAATCCCTATTTTCCTCCAAATTTATATAAAACTCCCAGTGTAAACAATGGGTACCCTGCTTTTAAATAGGTATTACTTTTAAAACCAAATACCATACCGTTCGTATATTGCAGCTTCCATCCTTTCCCTAAGCCCATCCTTGTATAAAATACAGGTTCAATAAGCATATTGTCTTCTTTCTCTGCCGGAAGACCATCAATAGCGAAATTCTTCATCCGCATATTGCTCAACCGAATGATGGTACCCGTAATCGATATCGTGCCGGTTGCCAAACAACTTTAGGGCATCCTTTTTCTCCGATGAAAAGTTTACCTGCACAAACACCTTTCAAAATCCATATCCTTCGTTTCCACAATAGCTTGTCCCATCGTCGACGAACGCTTATCAACCACACTGTATTGCCTAGCCCATACCCCCCGTAAACCTCAAACACACGATTATTTTTCCGACCGAAGCGTGTATAATAGCAATCCCCGCTTCGCCCATCTTTTGCGCATAGTCTTTGATATTGGATTTATTATCCACATAGGAACCATTGGCAATGACAGCTACATGATCGGTTACGGCTACCCCAGGTTGGCCGATACATTAGCCTTTGTATTGATATTACCGGAAACATATACCTCCCCAGCTTCTGTAAACATCGGCGCTGAAGGCACATTAGGCATGTAAATCGAACTACAGGAATAAAATGAACAGGCAAATAACCCCGCACACAACCATATCCAAACTTGTTGTATTTCATATGTAAGTATTTATTCAATCGTGCTTGCATCCAATGGTATTCCGGAATGTTTCGCCTATTGTCTTAAAAACACCTATCCTTTATAAAAATTGTACCAAAGCTTTACATTTAACAGAAAATAACAATTTAAATAAAACCAAAACCTTAACGCACTCATTACCAACTCCGATAAATTGGCGGGGCAGCAGCGCTGCGGGCCAACGATATTGCCAACAGTGGCTCTGTGCAACGAAAGTGCAGCAAGTAGCATCCGATTTCGTTCCTATTGCCCAAGGGTAGATCCATGGGAGAACAGACAAACAAAAAAAGGCATCAATTTCTTGATGCCTTTCCAATATTGTTGCAAAACCTTACGCTTGTTCTGTAGGAACTACAGATACATAAGATTTATTGTTAGCTTTTTTACGGAAAACTACTTTACCGTCTACTAAAGCGAACAATGTGTGGTCTTTACCAATACCAACGTTTGTGTCAGGATTGTGTTGTGTACCGCGTTGGCGTACGATGATGTTACCAGCGATTGCTTGTTGACCACCGAAGATTTTGATACCTAAACGCTTGCTATGTGACTCACGGCCGTTCTTAGAACTACCCGCACCTTTTTTGTGTGCCATTTCTTTATCTTAATTTAAGACTATTTGTCTGATTAAAAATTCAATTATAACGTAATACCAGTGATCTGGATTTTAGAAAATTGTTGACGGTGACCGTTTTTCTTTTTGTAGCCTTTACGACGTTTTTTCTTGAAAACGATAACTTTATCGCCTTTTAAATGAGACAAAATTTTAGCCGAAACTTTTGCACCAGCAACGCTAGGTGTACCAATGGTAAATTTACCACCGTCTTCTGCTAACAATACATTGTCAAATTCAATACTAGCGCCTTCATCTCCTTGTAAACGGTGTACAAAAAGGAACTGGTCTTTTGCAACCTTAAATTGCTGTCCTGCTATATTTACTATTGCGTACATTGTTAATTAATTAAATGTGTTATTAAATGAAGGGCAAAAGTAATCAGTTTTTATCATAATTCAAAGACAAATTTACTTTTTCGTTTCCATTTAAACGTTATCAGTTGAACAGCATGACCTTAATCCGTATTAGGACAACGCTGTTCACGCCTGTTTCCGCTTACCAAACCAAAATTCTTTTCTCCGGTGCCACATACATTTTTGCTGTAGGCTGTACATTAAATGCTTTATAGAAAGCCTCCATATTGTATACGGGACCATTTACCCGAAATTGTTCGGGGCTATGTGGATCAACTTTTAAACGTAGCCGCATGCGCTCATCGCTGCTCTTTACGCGCCACACTTGCGCAAAACTCAGGAAGAAACGTTGATCTGGAGTAAAGCCATCAATCTTGTCCTGCCCCTGCCCTTGTTTGGTTAATTTAAAGGCATCATAGGCAATATTTAAACCGCCGATATCCGCCAGGTTTTCACCTAAAGTAAGCTCACCGTTTACATGTTGATTGTCCAACAGTGTAAAACCACCATATAACTTCGCTACCTGATTAGCGCGTTCCGTAAACTGTTTCGCATCCACGGCAGTCCACCAGTCATTCAAGTTGCCGTCTTTATCATATTGGCGCCCCTGATCATCAAAACCATGTGTCATCTCGTGTCCGATAACGGCACCGATAGCGCCATAATTGATTGCATCGTCCGCGTTGGCATCAAAGAAGGGGAACTGCAAGATGCCGGCCGGAAATACAATCTCATTATACGGTGGATTGTAATAGGCATTCACCGTAGGTGTTGTCATCAGCCATTCTGCCTTGTCAACCGGTTTACCAATTTTACCCACCATTTCTTTATAAGCATGCTTTGCAGCAGACTGCAAATTGGCATAGTAGGTATCTTTGGCGACTTCCACATCACTATAATCTTTCCACTTCTCCGGGTAGCCGATTTTTTTGGTGAAGGCTTCCAATTTTTCAATCGCTTTCTTTTTGGTTTCAGGCGTCATCCAGTCCAATTTCTCAATGCGGCTCTTATAGACTTTCTGCAAATTGTCGACCAATTCGAGCATTCGTTTTTTTGCTTCGGGCTTGAAGTATTCATCCACATACAACTTACCCACAATCTCGCCAAGATTCTCGTCCGCCGAACTCACCATCAGCTTCCAACGCTCTTTCTCCTGCTTCTGACCATTTAGGGTTTTCCCGAATAATTCAAACTTGGCCTCCCGGAAACCTTTGCTCAGTGCCGTCGCAGAAGCATTCGCTAAATCTGCTTTTAGTTTTGTCTTCCAGCTATCTAAGGACTGCGACTTCAACAAATTATTTAAAGCAAGGTAAAATTTGGGCTGCTGTACCAAAATCGTGTCGGTCTTCACATCCAAGCGTTGCAGAATATCTTTCCAGTTGAGGTTTGGCGTTTGCTTCTGAAATTCCTGTACCGCAAATTTGTGGTAGTTTTTAATGGGATCCCGCAATTCTACAGGTGTGGCATGCGATTTGGCAATTTCTGTTTCCAGGCGTAGCACTTCCTCAGCCGACTTTTGGGCATTTGCCCCTTCACCGATCAGTCCGAATAACTTGACCAGATACGCGACATAGGCCTCCCGGATCTTCTTCGCTTTCTCATCCTGATCTAAATAATAACTTGCTTCAGGCAGGTTGAGTCCCCCCTGAAAAAATTGCAATACATTCTTAGTGCTGATCCGGTCATCCGCGGCGACATAAAAGGTAAAAAGATCACCATCGCCCTCCTTAAATCCATCTGCAGCATACGCAATCAATTCATCAATACTTTTCAATCCATTGATTTTTTGAATGGCCCCTTCGATCGGTTTCGCACCCAATTTATCGATCGTCACCGTATCCATACCACTCGCATAGAAATCGCCAGCCTTTTGCTGATCTGAACCTTTTTTGTTGTCGGACTTTGCGGCCCCTTCCAAAATAGATTTCAGGTTTGCCAGATTTTCGTCGGCGAGCACATAAAAGGAGCCCCATCCTGTTTCCGATGCCGGGATCTGCGTATTTTTCATCCAGCTTCCATTCGCATATTGGAAGAAATTATCTCCTGGATTCACCGTCGTATCCATACCTGAGACATCAAAAAAATTTGTGCGGACCTCCTGAGCAGTATCGCTTTTCTTATTTGACTGACATGACATCATCATTAAGACCATGGATAGCGTCCCCCATTTGACTTTTTGTATCATATTTTAAGAGATTAAAAGCGTATTTAAATTTTACTTCAAAAGTTTCACTTCGTACAGATCCTTCCGCCTATCCTTCTTCACTTTAACAGTACCATACTCATGTAGGTCGCGCAGCGCATACAGATCAACGTCGGCAATAAGCACCATCTCCGCATTCGGTGTCGCCTCGGCTTTGATGGCATTATTGGGAAAAGCAAAGTCTGAAGGAGTAAAAACGGCGGACTGCGAATATTGTATATCCATATTATTCACACGCGGCAAATTACCCACAGAGCCAGCAATAGCCACATAACATTCATTTTCTATCGCCCTGGCCTGCGCGCAGGTACGCACCCGGATGTACCCGTTTTGGGTATCCGTCATAAAGGGCACAAATAGAATCTGCATGCCCTGATCGGCCAAAATACGGCTCAGTTCAGGAAACTCGACATCGTAACAGATCAACAGCCCTACTTTACCACAATCGGTGTCAAATACTTTCACTTCACTACCACCCACCATACCATAGTATTTAAATTCATTTGGCGTGATATGAATTTTTTTAAACTCATCCAGCTTACCGTTGCGATGACAGAGGTAGGAAACATTGTAGAGTTTTTTGTTTTCCATCAATGGCATGGAACCCGCAATGATATTAACGTTGTAGGATACAGCAAACTGTTGAATGCGGTCGATAATCTCGGAGGTATGCTGCGCAAGCCTTTCCATCGCCACGCGCTCGGGAAGATCGTTATAAGGGCTCATGAGTGGCGTATTGAAAAATTCCGGAAACATGATAAAATCTGTTCCATAATCACTCACGGTATCCACAAAAAACTCGATCTGATCATAAAATGCCTCCAGATTATCAAACAAGCGCATCTGCCATTGCACCAGCCCCAAACGGATCGTCTGCTTGGTGGTCGAAATGGACCGTGTCTCTGACTCATAATAAATATTATTCCATTCCAACAGGGTAGCAAACTCCATCGATTCAGCATCTTCAGGCAGATAATGCTTGAGTATTTTTTTGACATGAAAATCATTTGAAAGCTGAAAGGTCAGCGTCGGATCATAGATCTCCTTGCGTTTGACTTTCTCGATGTAAACCCGCGGACTCATTTTATCCGCATAGTTATGGTAATTGGGAATACGGCCCCCGGCAACAATACATTTGAGGTTCATCTGTTCACACAGCTCCTTACGCGCATCATAGAGACGCCGGCCGAGACGTAACGCCCGATGTGCCGGATGAACAAACACTTCTATCCCGTAAAGGGTGTCTCCATCATCACTATGCTTGGTAAACTTACCGTCATCGATAATCTCATAATAGCTATCGTAAATATTATTCTTTTTTGAATTCAGGATAATGGACAAGGCACAGGCAACGACATGTCCATCAATCTCCACACATAATTGCCCTTCGGGAAATATATCAATCAAATCCTGAATATTTTCCTTTGACCAGGTCTCACCTGCACCATCATAAGCCTGTTCCATCGATCGTTTCAAATCAACATAATCCTTCTTTGTCAAGTTCCGCACTTGAATATCCATATAAATCTCCTTTTTGAATTAGTTACCTAAATTTAGTAAAAGTAAATGCCAAGTCCAAAACTAGCAATAGCTCACAGGCGAATATCAGATGGCACCCAACTTCATATTTTAGACAGTGCTTACTCAGTGATTGTTCAGTGCTCGTTCAGTGCTTGCTCAGTGTAGACTGAATATGCACTGACTTATTACTGTCTAAACATTGATTAAGAAATATTAATAGGCACTACCTGATATGCAGATGTTTCAATTTTAATTAGATCTTGATGATCTTATCCCTTAACAGGTAGTTAGGGCAATCGTCTTTTTCATACATGAACCCAATTGGAGCATCGGAAAGACTTTGCTGAAATCAAGGACATAAAAAAAGCGCCAATGTTCAATTGGCGCTTTTGATATCTCAATGATAGCTGCAATCAACTATGCTTGACCTTGTGGCGTTCCAAAAGGGAATGCAACTGTAGGATCACCACCTTGTTGAGGTTGTTCAGCAACACCTAAGTCCATTTTAATTGGGCCATTTAATGCTTCGAAACGGTTCACGTTATCAACCAATGCACCTAACAAGCGTTTTGCATGCTCTGGAGTCAAAACGATTCTTGATTTCACTTTTGCTTTTGGCACTCCTGGCATCACACGGATAAAGTCAACCACAAATTCAGTATTAGAGTGAGTGATAATCGCAAGATTTGAGTAGGTTCCTTCTGCTACTTCTTCTGTCAACTCGATGCTCAATTCGTTTTGATTTTGGTTATTTTCCATAATAATTCTAATGATAAGTTAATATATTCTTAAATTCTACTTTGTAAATGTTCTAAAATCTTGTCCGTTCTCAATATTCAATAATGTTTCGTAGATCAACCGGATCACGTTATCCACATCTTCCTTGTGCACCATCTCCACTGTTGTGTGCATATAACGGAGTGGTAAAGAAATCAATGCAGACGGTACACCACCATTGCTATAGGCAAATGCGTCCGTATCAGTTCCTGTAAAACGAGAAGAAGCCTGACGCTGGAAAGGAATATTATTCTTCTCAGCAACTTTAACCAACAGTTTATTCAGATTAATCTGAACCGCTGGAGCGTAGGACAATACCGGACCTTTACCTGAAAATAGATCGCCCTGTGTGATCTTATTGATCATCGGAGTTTGCGTATCATGTGTCACATCAGTTACGATGGCGACATTCGGTTTGATACGATCTGCAATCATTTCGGCACCGCGTAAACCAATCTCTTCTTGCACCGAATTTACGATATATAATCCAAATGGCAATTTCTTTTTATTCTCTTTTAGCAAACGAGCAACCTCAGCGATCATAAAACCACCAGCACGATTGTCCATAGCCCGCCCAACATAATAACGGTCGTTAAGGATAGAGAATGTATCTTCGTATGTAATGACACAACCGACATGTATTCCCAAGGCTTCAACCTCTTCTTTGGTACTACAGCCACAGTCCAAAAAGATATTTTTCAGCGAAGGATTTTCTTCTTTCTCTCCCGAACGCGTATGAATTGCCGGCCAGCCGAATACCGCTTTGACAATGCCCTTTTCCGTATGAATATTCACGCGCTTAGACGGCGCAATCTGGTGATCTGAACCACCGTTACGTATTACATAGATCAGTCCGTCTTTGGTAATGTAATTGACAAACCAAGAAATCTCATCCGCATGAGCCTCTATAACGACCTTATACTCCGCTTTTGGATTGATTACCCCTACAGCTGTACCGTAGTTGTCAACGAATGTATCATCAACATAAGGCTTCAAATAATCCAACCACAGGCGCTGTCCTTCCCACTCAAATCCTGTAGGAGAAGCATTATTGATATATTTCTCAAAAAATGAAAGCGAATCTTTCGTCACAACCGCGTCGTGCTTCGGCTCTTTTTTCTTGTTTTTTTCTGCCATCTTTTCCTTTTCTATTTACTTTCGTCAAAATATGAAAATTTCAATGAAATGCAAAAGTAAAAATGTTTTTTGAAATATTGTTTGCGCAATTTATTTTAGGTTATACGCTCCTCTTTAAGTAAAAAGGATCCGCAAAAGACAATATTTTGTTCACGATGAATGAATTAGATCCGCAGCCCAATGATATTCTGCTTAAAAACAAATTGTAGGAATAAAAAATGAGATTAAAGCTTATCTTTACTTCAAAGTAATTTAAAAAGCTATAAAATTTATGAATTCAATATTAAGTGCAATACATTGGAATATTGACCCCGAAATGTTCAACTTTGGCGCTTTTGCCCTTCGCTATTATGCCTTATGCCTGGTTGTTAGCATTTTTTGTTTCATACGTGATCATGTTGCGTATATTCAAAAAGGAAGGCCGCACACAGGAACAGTTGGATCAGCTTTCAATTTATATTTTTCTGGGCACTTTGATCGGAGCACGATTAGGACACTGCCTATTTTACGATTTTGACTATTACAAAGATCATATACTTGAAATCTTCCTGCCATTCAAATGGGATAAAACAGGATTCATATTACCGGCTTCGCAGGATTGGCTTCCCATGGCGGCGCCATCGGAATTATCCTCGCACTCTATTTATTCTGCAGAAAAACAAAAACCGACTTCTTGTGGTTAGCGGACCGATTGGTCGTTGTAGTCCCTATTGCCGGTGCACTTATCCGTATCGGAAATTTCTTCAATTCCGAAATTATTGGCACACCTACAGATCTACCCTGGGCTATCGTGTTCGAACGTGTAGCAATGTACCACGCCACCCTGGGCAGCTTTATGAAGCAATCGCCTATATTTTGATCTTTATTATCATTGGTTCCCTATTCAAATCAAATCCCAATCGCCAAAAAGGTCAATTATTTGGTATATTCATGGTCCTATTATTTGGTGCACGCATGGTCTTGGAACATTTTAAAATTGACCAGGAAGCTTTCGAGCAAAGTATGGCTTTAAACATGGGCCAATTACTGAGTATACCTTTTATTTTGGTGGGCTTCTACTTTATCTTCCGGAAAACCTAAGCTTAAAACAGGCCGCAATATATCCTTGTTTGCAAATACAAGATTTTACAGGCATCTTTTCTAGTAAAGATGCCTTGTTTTTTTTCTATACCTGCAAAGATTACTATATTAGTGCTTCAATAAATAATATATCTTTTTACAACAAGAAACTTAAGCCTAAAATGAGTCTAACACAAGCTGCATCTGTCGAAGCAAATGAGAAGATGCTTCAATACAATGGTCAATATGGAGAATTTGGCGGATCTTACATCCCACCGGTATTGGAAGAGCAATTGAATAAACTGGCTGCTTTTTTCGATAGTCATGTCCAAAAAGAAGAATTCCAGAAAGAGTTTATTGCGATCTTAAAACATTATGTCGGTCGCCCCTCACCTTTATATTACGCGAAGAATTTAAGCGAACACGTAGGTTCCAAAATCTATTTAAAGCGGGAAGATTTAAACCATACAGGTTCCCACAAGATAAACAACTGTATCGGTCAAATTCTTTTGGCTAAACAAATGGGAGCTACAGAGATCATTGACGAAACTGGCGCCGGTCAACATGGTGTTGCAACAGCAACAGCAGCAGCATTGTTAAACATCCCCTGTAAAGTATTTATGGGCGAAATCGATGCTGCGCGGCAGGCCCTGAACGTCAAACGCATGGAATTGTTGGGTGCCGAGGTTGTAACGACCAACTTAGGTAGCCGTACATTGAAGGATGCCGTAGACGCGGCCTTGATGTATTACGTCGAAAATCCCACATCCTATTATCTGCTGGGATCGCATGTTGGCCCACATCCCTATCCAAAAATGGTCGGCTATTTTCAAAGCGTTATCGGTAAAGAAGCACGCCAGCAGATCCTTGATCAGGAAGGGCGCCTTCCCGACAGCATCTTTGCCTGTGTGGGTGGCGGGTCAAATGCGATTGGCTTATTTTCGGGTTTTCTCGATGATCATGCCGTCGAAATTCATGGTGGTGAAGGTGGTGGCACCGGGACTTATCCAAAAACAGCAGCGACACTTTCTTTTGGTAAACCAACTGTATTCCAGGGGACATTTTCATACTGTCTGGTCGATGATGAAGGTAATCCGATCCCCTCAACCTCGGTATCTGCAGGCCTTGATTACCCGGGGATATCGCCGCAACATGCCCAGCTAAAAGATAGCAATCGTGCAAACTATCATCCCGTGACTGACACCGAGGCGATTGATGCCTACAAGTTGCTTTCCCGACTGGAAGGTATTATTCCGGCCATTGAATCGTCTCATGCTGTTGCCCTTGCGGTGAAATTGCTCAAAGACAAAAACCAAGTCGCTATTGTGAACCTTTCGGGACGTGGCGACAAGGATGTTGACCGCGAATTCTAGACGGTAACATCAAAATACATGAGTAGACCGAGTGCCGAGCCCTAGGTTATGCACTCGGTCTAAACATTTTATCCATTAGCTAACGATCGCCAAGATGAAACGACCTAGAAAACGTCGAATAGTTTTAAAAACAGTCATCAGCCTCCTCGTCTTACTTTGCCTGGGCCTGATAGGTTATAATCTTTATCCCGAACCAACGTTGGATCGGCATGCGAAAGTGGACAAACTGATTGTCTATAAATCTAAAAGGACACTATTGGCCTATAGCAAGGGAAAGCTCCTAAAATCATACCGTATTTCACTAGGCGGTCAACCTGTGGGCGACAAAGAATTTGAAGGTGATTTAAAAACACCCGAGGGTCTTTATACGATCAACGATAAAAATCCATATAGCGACTATCACAAAAACCTAGGTGTCTCCTATCCGAATGAACAAGATATCGCCCATGCCAAAAGTTTAGGAAAAGATGCCGGTGGCGACATCAAGATCCACGGACTCCGAAACGGACTAGGCTTTATTGGTAAACTGCAACGCCACATGGACTGGACTTTCGGTTGTATGGCACTTACAAACTCGGAGATTGACGAGCTTTTTGACGCTGTTCCAATAGGCACAACTATTGAAATAAAGCCCTAGCGGAAATAAAGCCTTGACTGAAATAAACGCTTAGCATCCGTTCCTTGACACTCATCTGTAGGCGATCTAACCCTTCCGTCCTATTTTTTCCCACAGCCTATTTTCAAAATACTACAAGATAAACCCTAAATATTACAACCCCATGTCTAATAAATTAGCGATTTTTGAGTTTACATGAGTAACTTGTATTTAAAATAATTCTTATGAAACTTGCAATAAAGAATATGGTATGCAATAGGTGCATAATGGTTGTTGAAAATGAACTGGCGAAGCTCAATCTCCATGTTAAGCATATTTCTTTGGGCCAGGTGGAAATTGAAGAAGAACTGACCAAAGCGGAGAGCAAGCAACTTGCTGAAAATTTTTCGGAACTTGGGTTTGAACTTATTGACGATAAAAGAACCGTCATCATCGAACAGGTAAAACATGTGGTGTTGGATCTCATCCGTAATCAACATAACGACACCAGCCTTAATCTTTCCGAAATCATCAGCAAGAAAGTGCACCATGATTACAACTACATCTCCAATCTATTTTCGGATGTTGAAGGGATCACCATCGAAAAATACTTCATCGGCCAGAAAATTGAATATGTCAAAGAGCTATTGGTTTACGATGAACTGACATTAAGTGAGATTGCCTATAAACTCAATTACTCCAGTGTTGCCTATTTAAGTAATCAATTCAAAAAAGTAACCGGATTGACGCCAAGCCACTTTAAACAGATCAAAGACAATAAACGTAAGCCGCTCGATAAAATCAACGAGTAAAGGCGTGGAACGACAAAAGCAAGCTTCATAGCAGCCTCGGCCGCCAGGATTAGAAAACAGACAAAAAACAGAAGCAACTGGTCAAAGAAAAGAAGCAGCAGGCCAAAGAAGAGCAGGTCAAAAAAGCAACTGGTCAACAAAAAGAACAGCAGGTCAAAAAAGAAAAGGCTTCCGAGCGGAAGCCTTTCTTTTAAAATTGCCCTTTCAAATTAGCAACCCTTATCTTGAATATCTCTAATTCTTTTTGTTGTTGATTGATAAAAGAATTGTCCTCCAGTTTTCCGACCACAATATCACGTTCTTCATCATTGGCATAGACCATGTTTTTGAACTGATTTTTGTAGTCTTTGGCCCGGGATTTATAAATCTGTTCACCAATCCAGATCCGGTGCCCAAGCGCCTGATCCAACAAAGATACAATTTTATCTGTTGATAAAACCATACCTTCCAAATTTAAGACTTCGATTAAAGACAAGAGTGCATGTTCACGTTTATCTAGGGGGTAATCTTTACTTTTATCATGATAGAATTCATGAATATCATCCCACGAATCTATCTTTTTTGATTTGATATCATCTAAGAAAGTGTGCAGGGCATTGCTTTCGATCAGCTGTCCACCGATATTCTCCCAGTTCGTACGCGATCGGCCCGTTAAGGAGGCCATAATACCCTGCAGTGACATACCTTCCTCGAGGGCATCCATCAGGTGCAGTACACCATAATACTTAATAAACGAACGATATAAGTGATAAGCCTCGCCAACCTTCTGAATAACAGTCGGTCTGCGTGAATTTTCGGCCCCTTGCAACACGATGGTCTTATCTTTTAGGTCCATGTTGTTGGCAAGCAGTGCCCGACCGGCAACAATACGTTCGCGCTCATCCTTCCCTGCTGCAGTGTGAAGGCTGTCTGCAACGGCCAAGGCCAGCATATCCATCCCTTCAAACATTTCATTCACCGTATCCGGTGCCAACATATCGTATTCAAAATATTGATTTTTGAAATGTCGATTGTCCCGCGCCGCATACTTATTCGCATTTCGTACCAATGCGTACATATTGTACATAAACCAATACCCCGGAATCAGGACCAGTTGATCATGTTGTACGTCATTGCTTACTAAGGTGAAAGGTAGCTTAATATCCAGTTCATGCAGAAAATCCCCTTTTACAATCAGGCAATACGATGCAAATCTGGAGTTGTGTTTTAGACTGACACAGAGTCCGGGCCAAAAACCACGTCCCGCGATAATTTCACCATCCGCAGCTCTGGAGTTGTGATTCGATCCTACAGTTGCTCCAGCAGCCATATTGCTTTGGCCCATCACCAATGCCGCACATAAAAACGAGTTGTTATGGTGCTGTTCATGGGCTGGAAAAATCAGGGAATTTAATACTTCACAACAGGAAATTGTCGAGTTGTCACCCAAATAAGAGTTGATCAAGCGCGCACCATATTTCAATTGCGAATAGGAAGCCAAGATAAAACGTACGGCTTTAACGCCATAAAATATACGACAGCCATAGCCAATAATTCCATTAACAAGCTCACAGCCTTCACCGATCTGCGTATACGATTCCTGCGAGGAATTGACGGTTACATTTTTCAGCTTGCTGACCCCTTTGATATAAACATCAGTCCCGATCTTGACATTCTTGATCGTTAACGTATTTTTGATGACACAACGGTCGCCAATTTGGCTGTAATAGCCGCGTTGACTTCCAAATTTTTGATCCGTCAGTTCTCCAAATCGCTGCTGTAAAGCATGATCATGCCGATTGCGGGTCCAAAGGTATACATCTGCAGCCTGCATGCCATCAAATGGGTAAACCGAGCGGGCACCATTTTCGTTGCAGAGCTCCAGCTCGATCCGTTTCTCCGACTCTTCACCGTCACGGAGGATGCCATTACCAAACTTGGCTGTACTACCGGTCTCCATTTCCTTGATCTGGCTCAACAGCACTTCATTGCCAACAATAAAGTAGGACAAGTAGCCCACATAATGAACAGCAACATCGTCACCAAAGTCCGAGCTGATGATCGTCGAATGGTACAGGCCAATGGGCAGCTGCAAATTGCGGTAATCCAGGTAACTCGGACTCAAATTGCCGATACGGACCAGACCATAGAACTTACAGTGCTGCACCTGATTCGGATCGAAGACTGCCGATACTTTGACCTTGGTCCAGTCGCTTGACCAGTTACCGTTATGAATCAACTGTTGAATCTCCGTTTCCGTCAGATCGCGGTAGTCATTACGCGGGTTTTGCTGAAAGCGCAGGGTATATTCATCTTGTCCTGCTGGAATAAATTCATCTGGGATAAATCCATAGCCCAGCTGTTCCAAAGGTTTTTTCTTCAATACACTCATAGGCCTCCTTACTCTACAGTTACCGACTTCGCCAGGTTACGTGGTTTGTCCACATCCAATCCGAGTTCTACACCAATATAATACGATAGCAGTTGCAATGGTACAACCGAAATCAATGGCGCAATAATCTCATCTGCCTCCGGAATTTCCATAAAATCATCCGATAGATTTTCAGAAACGGTATCGCCCTTGGTAACCACCGATATGATCTTTCCCTTACGTGCTTTGATCTCCTGAATATTTGAAACAATCTTCTCGTGATAAGCATCTTTTGTAGCGATAAAAACAACAGGCAAGTTCTCATCAACCAATGCGATCGGTCCATGTTTCATCTCTGCTGCAGGGTAACCTTCGGCATGGATATAGGAAATTTCCTTGAGTTTAAGCGCACCTTCCAGGGCAACCGGGAAATTATATCCCCTACCCAAGAAAAGAAAGTCGCGGGCATCTTTGTACTTTTTGGCAATGGTTTTAATTTTATCAACCTGCGTATCCAAAATCCACTCCACCTTTTCAGGCACTTCATTTAATTCCTTTGCGAGTTTTTGATAACGCTCTTCACTGATGGAGCCTCTTAAAGAAGCAATCTTTAAGGCAATCAGGTTCAATACAGTCAACTGTGCTGTAAATGCTTTCGTACTTGCTACGCCGATTTCTGGTCCAGCATGGGTATAGGCACCTGCATCCGAAAGTCGGGCGATAGAAGATCCAACAACATTGACCACACCCAATATAATAGCACCCTGTTTTTTTGCATTTTCCAACGCAACTAATGTATCAGCCGTTTCACCACTTTGGGAAATCGCCAGGATCACATCTCCCGGATGAATAACCGGATTACGGTAGCGGAATTCCGACGCATATTCAACTTCTACATTTATGCGGCACAATTCCTCAATAACATATTCTGCAATAAGCCCGGCATGCCAGCTGGTACCGCAGGCAACAATTACAATGCGATTGGTGTTGCTGATCTCACTGGCAAATTTTTCAATGCCGCTCAGTGTAATCTGATGGGATTGCAGATCCAAACGTCCACGCATCGAGTCAAAGATCGTTTGCGGTTGCTCAAAGATCTCTTTCAACATAAAGTGATCAAAGCCCCCTTTTTCAATAGCTGACAGTTCCAGATCCAATTTTTGGACATAAGGTGTGATGCGCTCATTACCCAGATTTTTAAGGATCAGCTCCTCTGGTGTGATAATGGCCAGTTCATAGTCATTGATGTAAACAACTTCTTTGGTATACGCTAACATCGGGGAAGCATCTGAACCCAAAAAATGCTCATTTTTACCGATACCAATTACCAAAGGACTTCCCTTACGTGCTGCAATAATACGATCCGGATGACCTGCTTCCAATACGAGGATTACATAGGCCCCGACGACCCGTTTCAAAGCAATACGGATCGCTTCTTCTAACGAGCATTCATTCTGCGATTGGATTTCTTCGATAAAGTTGACCAGAACCTCTGTATCAGTATCACTTTTAAACGTATAACCTTTATTTATTAATTCTGATTTTAAGGAAGCATAGTTTTCAATGATGCCATTATGAATCATCGCGATGCGTCCGCTATTGGAATAATGCGGATGTGCATTCCGATCAGAAGGTTCACCATGGGTAGCCCAACGGGTGTGGCCTATCCCTGTGGTCGACTGTAGATCTTTTCCGTACACAAACTCTTCCAAGTTTGCGACTTTACCTGTTTTTTTGTAAACATCGATCTGCTCACCTTTATGCAATGCCACTCCAGCACTGTCATAACCACGGTATTCTAACTTTTGTAATCCGTCAATGACGATACCATACGCCTGACGATAACCTGTGTATCCTACAATTCCACACATGTATGTCTCAATTTTAAGTGTATATTTTGTTAATGCGCCGCAATGTAATAAAAAATATTTACGCAATCGATTGATTAACCTAAAATTAACACAAAAAAGGCGGCTAATGTTTTATTAGCCGCCTTTTTCTATTGTAAAATGTATTATTTTTTAATGTTCTGCCACGTCGACATGGTCATAATCTTCCTTCATCAAGGCTTCATAATTTGTCTTTTCTTTCTTTCCAAAACGACGTTGAAGACTGTCAAATATGGAGTACACCACCGGTACAACAACCAAGGTTAAAAATAAAGAAGATAACAAACCACCAATGATAACGATCGCCAGACCTCTATTCATATCGGCACCGTCTCCAGTAGCGATTGCGATAGGAATCATACCAAATACCATGGCAATTGTCGTCATCAAAATCGGACGAAGACGCGCGTGATTGGCTGCCACCAACGCATCGTGTGTATTATCGCCAGCTTCCTTACGATGGTTGGCAAAGTCAACCAGCATGATCGCATTTTTGGCCACCAGACCAATTAACATGATGATACCCAAAATCGTAAATATATTCAAGGTCTGATTTCCCAGCGCCAAGAACAATAGGGCTCCGATAAACGACAATGGAATCGAGAACAAGACCACAAATGGTGTGATAAAACTATCGTATAAAGCAACCATTACCAAGTATACTAGGATAATAGATGCCAATAAGGCAATACCCAAAGTACCAAAACCTTCGGTTTGGTTTTCCATATTACCACCCCAGATAAAGACGATACCCGGTTTACGCGGCAGTTTTTCAAACTGTGCCTGCCACTCTTGTGCTACGGTACCCATTGGTCTACCGATTGCCTGTCCCTGAATGGATACTGCCGGCGACTTGTCGCGACGTTCCAACAACGTAGGTCCCGAACCAAAAGTTACATTGGCAAATTGATCCAAAGAAATAGAGGCACCCTGATTATTGATAAATTTCAGATCACGTACGTTGTCGATATTGGCACGACCATTTTCCGCATAGCGGATATTGATATCGTACTCGTTATCACCCGCTCTGTATTTGTTATCCGTATTTCCTGAAAATGCCGTCTGCATTGTCATCCCCACAGTAGAGACATTCAGTCCCAAAGAGGTCATTTTATCACGGTCGATCTTCACATTGATCTCAGGGTTACCCGCTTCAGAAGTCAATTTGACACCCGCAGCCCCAGGAATCTTACGTAATTGATCTGCCGCCTTCTCTGCAAATTCCTGTGCATCTTCGACAGAAGCACCGATAATGGTCAGCTTCAATGGTGCCTGCTCCGCTCCCATGATACCCACGTTGACGGTTTTGATTTTTGCACCGATCAGTTTATTTTCCAGTTCACGCTTCAGCGTCGCTGAATACACCTGTGAGTTACCCTCAAAATTTTCCTTGTCGAGGATCACGTGGATCTCCGATTTATAACGCGAACCCGTTGTTGAAGCCATACCGTCCGAAGACTGCCCCACTGTCGTAATAATTTCTTTGACATCAGGTTTCGATTTAATGTAAGCCTCCGCTTTTTGCGTCAACAAGTTGGTCTTCTCCAGGGAAGCATCTTTATCGAGTTCCAACTGGATGAAAAACTCCTTACGGTCGATACTCGGGAAGAAGTCCGAACCAATATACCCCATACCGACCAAAAAAAACGATGCAACAAGTAAACCGATTGCCAAAAACAACGTAGCCAATTTCGTACCGACGTTCTTTAAAGCCCAGGTCAACAATCCCGCAACCCAATGTGTAAAGCTGTTCAAACCGCTTTCAAAACCATGAATAATACGACCAAAGAAAGAAGTTTTGCTCAAGTGCTCCAATTTACCGAAACGCGAGTATAACCAAGGCACTACCGTAAATGACACCAATAAGGATAATAAAGTCGAGATGATTACCGTCACACAGAATTGTGCCAGGATATTGGCCACCAAACCCGTAGACATCGCGATCGGCAGGAACACTACCACGATAACCAAGGTGATCGCCGTTACGGTAAATCCGATTTCCGAAGCACCATCATAGGCCGCACGCACCTTGTTTTTACCCATCTCCATGTGGCGGTGAATATTCTCGATAACAACGATCGCGTCATCCACAAGAATACCTACTACCAGGGATAAACCGAGTAAAGACATCAAGTTTAAGGTATAGCCCATCAAAAGCAAGCCAATAAAGGTAGCGATCAAAGATAATGGAATCGCCACCATGGTAATCGCCGCATTACGTAAACTTTGTAAGAAGAACAACATGATAAAGCCCACCAATGCAATGGCAATCATTAAGTCATGGATCACGTTATCGGCTGCATTCAAGGTAAATTCTGAAGAGTCATTGGCAACCAGAATTTTAATATTCTGTGCAGCATAATCCTTCTCTACACCAGAAATTACTTTTCCGTCTTTATCGTGTACCGCAATGGTTTTCTTGACAGCTTCGGACACCGCTACCGCATTTGCATCAGACTGTTTAAAGACCTGCAATAAGATTGTATTCTGACGGTCCAGGCGGGCTACTTTTTCAATCTCTTTAATACCATCCCGCACATCGGCGATATCGCGCAGATAAATCTGCACCCCTGCCGGCGTTGTGATCGGGAGGTTACGCAGCTCCTCGATTGAAGTTACTTTACCCGAAAGACGGATGGTTGTCCGGTTATCACGAGTACTGACGTTACCTGTCGGGAAATCGAGATTGGATGATGCTACAATTTGCTGTACCTGCGAAATTGTCAGTCCATAACCTTCAATTTTCTTCGGGTCTACAGAGATCTGGATTTCACGTTCCTCACCTCCGATCAGGTCCACTTTGGCAACACCATTGATCCGCGCAAAGACCGGCTGGATTTTATTGTCCAAAAGATCGTAGAGTTCTTTTTCCGATAAGTTGGACGTGACGGCCAAACTCATTATGGCCACATCATCCAGGGAGAATTTGGAGAGTGAAGGTGTCTTTACATCATCCGGCAGATCGTTGATCACGGCATTGATTTTCCGTTGAGTATCCGTAAGCAGGAAGTTGACATCCGCACCGTTGTTGAGGGTAATCATGACAATCGATACCCCTTCAAGGGAAGTCGACTCCACCTTTTTGATACTTTCCAAGGATGAAATGGCATCCTCTATTTTTTTGGTCACCGAACTCTCCACCTCTGCAGGTGAAGCTCCCGGATAGACCGTCTGTACCGTAATGACGTTAATTTCAAATTTAGGGACCAATTCATAGCCCAATCGCGTATAAGAAAACAACCCGCCTAATGTCAGTATTATAAATAATACGATAATTATACTGGGGCGTTTTATCGATATTTCGGTAATTTTCATTCGAATAATTTATTTTTAATAGCTATGCAACCGAGGTTCCATCTGCTACCGATTACAGTATGCTCTATTTAATAATCTCTACAGGGCTTTGGTCAAATAGATTGATCTGACCCGAAACAATCACTTGATCCCCATTTTGCAAACCACCTAAGATCTCGATGTAATCACCAAAGTTTCTACCTGATTTGACGTTTGTTTCGATGGCTTTACCGTTTTTCAGCACAAAGATCTTGTTGTCGCTCACACTACCCACAAAGGCATTACGAGGTACGATCAACGTATTGCTAGCAACACCTTCACCGAAGATGGCTGTACCGTACATACCAGCACGCAATTGGTTCGATGCATTATTTACCTCGATTTCCACCGGGAAGTTTAAGCTACCATCCGATTTAGGCGCAATAAAAGTTACTTTACCTATAAAGCGTTGGTCTGCATATACACTCGCTGTCACATCAACAGATTGACCGATCCTTAAGGTAGCCACATTCTTTTCGTCTACATTGACACGCAATTTCAAGGTGGCGACATTGACAATATCGAAGGCTGCAGCGCCCACATTTAGGTAAGTGCCCGGTTCGATTTTACGTGCATTGACGATACCCGATACCGAAGTTTTGATGGTCACATCGCCAGCATTCAATTTAGACGCTTTTAAGTTATTTTTCGCATTCTCAAATTGCAATTTCACCTGGTCTAACTGTTGTTTGGTTACACCACCTGTAGAGAAGGCACTTTCAAAGCGATGCAGATCGGCCTGCGCATTGGTAAATGCAGCCTGCGCATTCGCTACGTTCACATTCAGTTTATCGCCCTCGATGATCGCCAAAGTCTGTCCGGCGCTCACATGAGAACCTTCATCAACCAATACTTTCACCACTCTACCTGCAGTCTCAGCTGAAACAGTTACTTCTTGTTTCGGAGAAAATGTTCCGTTAGCCGTATAACGTAAGTCCATGGAAGATACTTTTGCCGTATCGATACGCACTGCAATAGCCACATTTTTCTTTGCTACCTCTGCAGTTTCGGCCTCATTTTTCTTTTTATTTTTATTTAACACAAAAAATATTCCTGCTAGACCAGCAGCAATAATAAGTAAGGTAATAATTCCGCGTTTCATATTGTATTAGTCAATTATTCTTTAATTAGTGATTTAAGATTTCCATTCGCTTTGATCAGCTGCACTTCAGCAATTTTATAATCGAGCAAAGAGGTATTTAAATTATTCTGGGCATCTGCATAGGCATTTTCCGCATCCAAAAGATCGGTCAATGTTGCCAGACCATTTTTGTAATTGTTGTTAGTATCTTCCAGCACTGATTTTGCCAAATCCACGTTCTTACGGTTTGACTCAATTGTTAACAAAGAATTTTTAATCTGAACCTTGGAGTTTTCTGCTGCCAGATTCAGTGCCAATTTTGTATCCGCGATATCAACCTGCAACTTATCGATATCGATCTGTGCCTGACGAACTTTAGAACGTGTGAGGAAACCATTGAAAATAGGAACCGTCAAATTAAGACCAATTCCTGAAAATCCCGACCAATTTACACCTTCAGCTTTCGAAAAGATTGGGAAAACAGGTCCCAAACCCTGACGACCGTAATTCGCAGTCAAAGATAAAGTGGGGTAGTATTTGGATGCTTCAGCTTTTTTGTTCAACTCTAGTAATTCATTTTGTTTAGTGAGCACCTGGATCTCCGTTCTACTGGACACATCAAGCGGGTCATATATGGCATCCAGAGCAACTGTTTCAAACGTTGACGCCGGCATAACAATCTGCTCCGACATCTGCATACCAATGACAAATTTTAGTGCATTCTCTTTTAATTCAACGGCATTAATCAGCTGCTGGCGAGAAGCTTTCAAATTTGTAACGGCTACATTTGTACGGTCAAGGTCAATTTTCTTCGCTAACCCATTCTTAAAAAGTCCTTCGATGACATCCCTAGTTTTGGTGGTACTTTCCAAGTTATTGTCAACCGTTTTTAACTGCAATTTGGATTGATAAACATCATAATAACTATTGGCCACCTTTTCGATCAATTGCTCATCGGTCAATGTTTTGTTGATCACATAAAATTCGCGTGTCGTCTTGGCAGCTTTCAGTCCAGTAAATACAGTTTGATTAAATAGCTGTTGGTTTAAGCTTATCGAATTTGTCGATTGCCATTTTTGTCCAAAAGCAGCCATTACTGTGGTTCCCGGTTGGCCCACAAGCTCTCCTGGTAAAGCGACCTTTTGAATCATTGGATTGTAAGTGATACCACCGTTAAAATTGACCTGTGGTAATGCACCCGATTTAACTTCCGCAATTTTATGTTCGGCATTTACGACATCGAGACCTGCCTTTTTCGCATCAGCCTTGTTCTGCAAAGCAAATTTAATCGCATCACTTAAGCTCAATTGTTGCTGTGCATGACTCTGGAAAACCATCGTACCTAATAAAAGGCTGGCTAGTATTCTGATTGTTTTCATTCCTAATTTATTTATCCTAATTTTATATCTACTTTTTATTTATACCATTAAAAAAAAGCTTGGTAGCCAGCTTTTGCTTTTGCAGCACTTCATCAAAACGATCCTGATTTGGAATTCCTGAAATGATATCGGAGATATTGCACATCAGGGATAAACTATTCATCAATTCCACATAGATTTCGGCCGTTTCATAGAGATGCTCCCCATCGATTTCACCTTTTTCGGCACCGATCTCAAGGATCTCAAACAAGGCTTTCACATCACGGTCGTGTAGGCACTGGAAAAAATCCTGCATGGAAAGTCCCTTGATCCATTCCAGATTTTCATTCATGTGCAACATATAGTATTTCCGGACAAATGCATCGCGCAGTTCCAAAATTTTAATGATCAGCTCGTAGGTGGTGCCCACATGCACAGCCACCATCTTCTCCTCCTCTTCCCTATATTCATCCGTCAAACGCACAATCACATCCCTTATAAGTGCATTCTTTTCCGAATAATAGTAATACAAATTCGCTTTGGTAATTTTTATATCCTCCGCAATTTCATTCATCGTAGTCTTACTAAAACCGTAATGCATAAAGCGTCTTATCGCCGCATGAATGATTTGATCTTTTCTATCTTCCATTCTTCAAAAAACTCCTTTCTACTTTCTGACTTTTATCAAAAATTGTTCAAAAATATAAAAAGTAACATGTTGGACAAAATAAATTTTGAAATTGTAATAATTTTGATATTAACCTGACAACAAAACCTTCAATGACTTCGCAGACACCAGCAGCAATGAAAGCAAACTGAAGGTTCTTTCTGGCCAATAAGATCAGACACTTTCAAAAAAAAAGGCAAACTCGAAAGTTTGCCTTTTATTATACGAACAGATCTATTAGAATGCGACCGTGTTCTGAAAATGTTTTAAAAACTTTCGTTTATCCAATTTATAGAGCCTTGCTGCACGATAGGCTACTCCAGTCTGCACTTCGTCGAGCTCTTTTAGAAAGCCATAATTCTGCATTTTCTTTCTAAAATTGCGTTTATCGAGTGGTTTATTCAAAATTCCCTCATACACCAGCTGTAGCTGGGTGAGTGGTAAATTTTTCAGGCAGCAGCTCGAAAGCAATCGGCTTATAGGCGAGGCGGCGCTGCAACCGCTCCAGACAGAGGTCCAAAATCTGCTTATGGTCAAAGGCCAGTTCAGGTACATTCCGAACGGGGAACCATTTTGCCTGCTTCATATAGTTTGTAACAGGTTTGGTTTTCAATTTGGTATTATCCAGCTGCACGAGGGCGTAATACGCCACCGTCAGAATACGTCCCTTTGGATGCCGTTTTAATCCGGCAAAGGAATGCAGCTGATCCATAAATACATCTTTCAAACCTGTATTCTCATACAAAATTCGTTTTACGGCATCTTCCATCTCTTCGTCATTATCCACGAAAAAACCTGGCAATGCCCACCAATCCTTAAAAGGATATTCATTTCTTTCGGCCAAAAGAACTTTTAATTCTCCTTCGTGAAAGCCTAATATGACACAGTCAACGGTAAAATTACTATACAAAACTTCTAAATTTATTTATGTGCAATATACTGAGCTAAATTTAGCGGTTACTAATCATCGGGTTATCTGTAACAATTATACGCTTCCTAAACGTGATGCGCAAAAAAATATTGAAAAATTTATTCAAAGTGTAGAATATACACTATAAAAATCTTATATTCGTAAAACCTAAAATATAGCGTGTGATAAAAGAAATTAAAAAAATAGGTGTATTGACGTCGGGAGGTGATGCTCCTGGCATGAATGCCTGTATTCGTGCTGTCGTTCGAACAGCATTACATAAAGGATTGCAAGTAACGGGTATTTATCAAGGATACCAAGGTTTGATCGACGCAAATTTCATTGAAATGGATACGCGTTCGGTCAGCAATATTATACAACGTGGTGGTACAATATTAAAAACCGCGCGTTGCATGGAGTTTAAGACGCCTGAAGGCCGTCGAAAAGGCTATGACAATCTAATCGCTGCCGGTGTAGATGCCTTGGTGGTCATTGGTGGTGACGGTACCTTTACAGGTGCTAACTTCTTCTCCAAAGAATTTGAAATACCTATTATAGGTATTCCGGGTACGATAGACAACGACCTTTACGGTTCTGATTATACTATCGGCTACGATACAGCCAACAATACTGTCATCGAAGCGATTGATAAAATCAGAGATACTGCGGCGTCACATGAACGTCTTTTCTTTGTTGAAGTGATGGGCCGTGATTCAGGCTGTATCGCCTTAAATGCCGGTATTGCTGGCGGAGCCGAAGCCATTTTACTTCCAGAGAAAGAAACGGCCATTGACGATCTAATCCCGTCATTTAGAAGACGGTGCCATTAAGAAGAAATCGTCATCTATAGTTATTGTTGCAGAGGGCGACCAAAATGGTGGTGCTTATTATGTCGCAAAAAAAGTAAAAGAAAAGTTTGATCATTACGACACGAAAGTTAGTATATTAGGGCATTTGCAACGGGGTGGTTCTCCGACGAGTTTTCGACCGCGTGCTTGCGAGTAGATTGGGCTTTGCTGCGGTCAATGAATTATTGGCCGGAAACACACGAGTTACTGTTGGGCTTCGTGGTAATGAAATCAAGACAACTCCAATTGAAGAAGCAATCAGCAATAAGGAAATTAAACTTAGCCCTGATTTATTGGAAATGGCTGAGATTTTATAATCGTAATTTGAACAGACATGATAGCAGTAGTATATAGTGGATCTCGATTTTCAGACTGGCGGTTGGCCGACAAGGGGCGGATCACTACGGGGTTCCGCATGAACGGGATCAATCCTTATCTTCAGGATGAGCGCTCCATACTACAGCATTTGCATAAAAACACCAATTTGATCAACAATGCCGAAAAAATCAGACGGATCTATTTTTTCGGAGCGGGATCTTCCTCGAAGGAACGTAAAGATAAAATAAAAAACGTCCTCGAACGTTTTTTCGTCAATGCGCGCGTACGGGTTGATCATGATGTCATTGCTTCGGCAATTTCCACTTTCGGCGACGAAAGAGGAATTATTGGCATCATTGGCAGTGGATCAAATGCAGCTTACTATACAGGGAAAAAAATCATTGACAACAATTATGGTCTAGGTTATATTCTGGCCGATGAGGGGGCGACAAACTGGAATAGCCAGCAGCTGCTCAAACATTACATGACGGATACCTTACCTGTTGATCTGCGGGACAAACTGGAAAGAGAATTTAACATCGATAAGAAAACCATTTTGGAAAGGGTGTATATTTCCCCACAACCGACAAATTTTCTGAATTCATTTACAGACTTTGTCCTCGAAAATAAAGATCATCTATTCATTAGTCAATTGGTTAAAAATGGGCTTCGTACGTTTATAAAAACCTACATCAAGCCCTTAATGAAAGAATATCCGGACAGTGACGTAAACTTTACGGGTTCAGTAGCGTTTAATTATGAGCACTTGCTTCGGGAAGTTGCCACAGACGAATTTAATATCAGTATTGGTAATGTTGTAAAAGAACCGATACATAATTTAATTAAATATTATATCAATAAAAATTAAGAATATGAAAATTGGAATTAACGGATTTGGACGTATTGGTCGTTTAGCATTTAGAGCGGCTATCAATCGTCCAGAAATTGAAATTGTTGGTATCAATGACTTAGTTGAACCAGATTATATGGCTTATATGTTGAAATATGATTCAACACATGGCAAATTTGACGGTTCTGTAGAAGTAAAAGACGGTAACTTGGTTGTTAACGGAAAAACTATCCGTGTTACAGCTGAGAAAGATCCGGCAAACTTAAAATGGAATGAAGTAGGTGCTGAAGTAATCATCGAATCTACAGGTTTCTTCTTGACGCAAGAGTTGGCTCAAAAACACATCGATGCAGGTGCTAAAAAAGTGGTGATGTCTGCTCCAGCGAAAGACGACACCCCTACTTTCGTCATGGGTGTAAACCACAAAGAATTGAAAGCCGATCAACACATCGTTTCAAACGCTTCATGTACAACAAACTGTTTAGCGCCTATCGCTAAAGTATTAAACGATAAATTTGGTATCGTTGAAGGTTTGATGACAACAGTACACGCGGTTACAGCAACACAAAAAACTGTAGACGGTCCTTCAGTAAAAGACTGGAGAGGTGGTCGTGGTGCATACCAAAACATCATCCCTTCATCTACAGGTGCTGCTAAAGCAGTAGGTTTGGTTCTTCCAGAATTGAAAGGTAAATTGACCGGTATGTCATTACGCGTTCCTACAGCAGACGTTTCAGTTGTTGACTTAACAGTACGTTTGAACAAAGGTGCTTCATACGAAGAAATCAAAACTGCAATGAAAGAAGCTTCTGAAGGCGAATTGAAAGGTATCTTAGGTTATACTGAAGACGAAGTTGTTTCTTCAGATTTCTTAGGTGATGCACGTACATCAATCTTCGATGCAAAAGCAGGAATTTCATTGAATGATAACTTCGTTAAAGTTGTCTCTTGGTATGACAACGAATGGGGATATTCAAACAAAATCGTTGACTTGGTATTAGAAGTTGGTAAATTGTCTTAATCAACTCGACCAATATCCTATAGAGGGGCTATTCTACACGAATAGCCCCTTATTTTTTTTCCTTAAAAATCAGCAGGTTGGCGTTTAAACGCAAAAAAAAGCGCTTTTAGCTTTCGTAATTCAAATAATCCGTCTATATTTGCATCATCAATAAGGCAGACAGCTCAATTGAAAAGGTGCCATAGCTCAGTTGGTAGAGCAAAGGACTGAAAATCCTTGTGTCGCTGGTTCGAATCCAGCTGGCACCACCAAAAGGGAAGAACGCAAGGTTCTGACAGATTGAAAGAATAATAATTCCAATGCGAAAATAGCTCAGCTGGTAGAGCACAACCTTGCCAAGGTTGGGGTCGCGAGTTCGAATCTCGTTTTTCGCTCACCTGCCTAGGTGGTGGAACTGGTAGACACGCAGGACTTAAAATCCTGTTCCCGTTAAGGGAGTGCGGGTTCGATTCCCGCCCTAGGTACAAAAAGAGACGCCGAGTATCGGTTGTCTCTTTTTTTTTACACCAATATAACCCTTTGCTCCAAAAGTTGATATTAGGCCATTTCGAGTTCGATTTGAGCGCAATACTTCGATTAATATCATCGTAGCATAATTTTTATGTTTACAATTTGGGATTTTAGAAAAATTAATCGTAATATTGCAATAATATTATGGGACTTACTAAGACAGAAATATTCACAGAAGAGCAGAATCAGCTCGCCACAATGCTCAAAGCGTTGGGCCATCCTGCCCGTATTGCGATCCTTCAATCCATCATCCATGCAAATTCGTGTATCTGTGGTGATCTGGTTGAGGAACTAGGATTGGCACAGCCAACAATTTCCCAGCACCTTAAAGAATTGAAGAATGCGGGTATTATCCAGGGCACCATTGAGGGTGTACGGGTATGCTATTGCATTGAACCGAAAGCCTGGAAATTATTGAAAACAAACCTGGCAGCTTTCTTTGACTCTTATAAAGAGAACACAAACTGTTGCTAAAAAATTTACATCAATTAATCGTTAAATTGCAATATAGCATGAACAACTCCGAATTTATCAACTGGGAAACGTTTAAAAACGCAGCTCCAGCAAAACCCGAATCAAATTTTACAATTTGAATATGCAGCAGGTAAATGGTAGATCCCTCCTACCATATCACAGAAATCAAACAGGCTCCGATCATATCCGTCGATTGTGGTGGCGTAATGAACTCCTGGACTGAAATCATTGTCCAACTATGGGAACCAAGGGAAACAGAAGAAGGCCGTGCAATGCAAGCAAGTAAAGCGATGTCTATCGTGGATATCGTTGAAAAGAAATTACCGGCTTAATCCCAATGCTATTGTAAAAATTGAATTTGGCAACTCGCAGTTCGATACACGCCAAATGTATCCGGGTAATTTACCGTATCCGGACAAGATTTAATCGTTAACCTTACTCCAGATTATACCCAGTGCAAAGCCATTAACCGCGGGGGAAGCTGTGGCACCACTTCAGATGGAGAAGAATGCTGCGCACCCGTTGCTAAAGCCGAACCTGTAAAGCTGGAAATGGTTAATCTGGCTGCTGATGGCCCCGTTTGTAAACCTGGTGGCGGCTGCTGCTAATCAAGACATTAAAAAATGGAAAAAATATTGGTACTCTGCACCGGCAACAGTTGCCGCAGCCAAATTGCAGAAGGATTTTTAAGACATTTCGCAGGTAGCCGAGCCGAGGTTTATAGCGCCGGCATAGAAACGCATGGCGTTAACCCTAAAGCCATTCAGGTTATGGCTGAAGCCGACATTGATATCTCATCCCACACCTCTAATCATGTCAATGAGTATGCGGCAATAGACTTTGACCATGTAATTACGGTCTGTGATAATGCCAAGAGAGTTGTCCATATTTTCCTTCAAGGGCTAAAAAGCTACATTACAATTTCCCAACCCGGCAAAAGCCACCGGAACGGAGGAAGAAGTTATGAATGAATTCAGAAGGGTACGTGATCTTATCAAAACATACAGTGCTGAATTTGTAGCGGAAAATCTCGATAAATAAACATACCCACTAACAAAAAAATATGTCAGCCAACAACTGCGCCCCAGCACATGAAAGGAAAAAATTGAGTTTCCTCGACCGATACCTTACCTTATGGATTTTCCTGGCGATGGCAGTCGGAGTATCTATTGGATTCCTTTTCCCGTCTTCGTCTGATTTTATCAATTCTTTCTCAAGCGGTATCACCAATATTCCACTTGCCATTGGCCTGATCCTGATGATGTATCCACCACTTGCCAAAGTGAAATATGAAAATATGGGCAACGTATTTAAGGACACAAAGATACTGGGGGCTTCCCTGCTCCTGAACTGGATCATAGGGCCTATTTTAATGTTTATCCTGGCTATTGTATTTCTTCGGGACTACCCCGAATATATGATCGGCCTTATTCTTATCGGGCTAGCTCGCTGCATTGCAATGGTCGTTGTATGGAATGAGCTGGCAGAAGGAAACCGCGAATACGCTGCTGGACTTATCGCCCTCAATAGCATTTTCAGGTTGTATTGTACAGCGTCTACGCTTATATCTTTATCACTGTTCTGCCTCCAGTATTTGGCATGAAAGGTCTTGATGTTAATATTTCGATCGGTCAGATTGCGGAAAGTGTCGGAATTTATTTGGGTATTCCCTTTGCAATGGGCATAATCAGCCGTTATAGCCTGATTAAGTTAAAAGGAGAAGAATGGTTCCAAAGCAAATTTGTACCCATGATCTCTCCCATCACCTTAATCGCGTTATTATTTACAATTGTAGTCATGTTCAGCCTGAAAGGTGAACTGATCGTTCAGATTCCTATGGACGTTGTCAGAATTGGGGGTCCTTTGGTGATCTATTTTGCCATTATGTTCCTGGTGAGCTTTTTTATCGGTAAACGAATGGGCGCAGATTATTCCAAAAATGCAGCCATTTCCTTTACAGCTTCTGGTAATAATTTTGAGTTGGCTATTGCTGTTGCTATTGGCGTCTTCGGCATCAACAGTGGCCAGGCATTTGCCGGTGTTATCGGTCCACTCGTGGAAGTGCCCGCATTGATTGCCTTGGTCAATGTAGCTTTTTGGTTAAGAAAGAAATATTATAAAGGCCAGGTGATATAGCCCAAGAAAATTATTTATTGCCGGAAAATTGATAAATTAGTTGATATGTTCCATTCAGCTCATTCTCGCAGGCACTGGCCTACACTCTTGCTGTCCGTACTCTTCTCCTTAAATGGCTTAGATCTCAGCGCACAGTTGTTTCATCAGGACAGCCTAAAATTAATAGCCCGACAGTTTGCCTTTACCGAAGGGCCGGCAGTGGACAAGACCGGAGACATCTATTTTACCGACCAGCCCAATAACAAAATCTGGAAATATAGCACCAAAGGGCAACTTGCGCTTTTTAAAGATTCTGCAGGCCGCGCAAATGGACTTTACTTTAACCATCAGGGTCAGCTCCTTGCCTGTGCCGACGAAAAGAACGAAATCTGGTCAATCAGCAAAGATGGTCAGGTTACCGTCCTGCTGACCGCTATCGATGGAAAGAAACTGAATGGTCCAAATGATCTTTGGGCAGACAAGAAAGGTGGCATCTACTTTACAGACCCCTTTTATCTGCGCGATTATTGGCCCCGGAAAAAGCCAGAAATAGCGGGGCAGAAAGTCTACTACCTTCCGCCAGGAAAAGCGAAAAAACCCATCGTAGTAGCTGATGATGTCAGCAAACCGAACGGCATTGTCGGCTCGCCCGATGGAAGATACCTCTATGTCGCAGATATCGAACGGAATAAACGTACAGGTATACCATTAAATCTGACGGCAAGCTCAGCGGACAGACAGCGCTTATCGATCAGGGATCTGACGGGATGACATTGGACCATTACGGAAATATTTATCTGACAGGCAAAGGCGTTTTTATTTATAGTCCGACGGGCCTGCTGATTGGCCATATTGAAGTAAATGAACCATGGACATCCAATGTCTGTTTTGGAGGTAAAGATCGTACGGATCTATTTATCACTGCTTCAACAGCCATCTATAGGATCGCCATGTATACCCGGGGAGTGGATTAATACCAACGAAAGAAAAAAACATTTTCTTGTCTCGTGTTCCGACCGTATTGAACAAGCTGGAATTTTTGAGCTGATGCTGATAGAAATTGAAAGTGTGTCGACAGCTGTCTTTATCACCTGATAAGTAACAGTCCAGTTTTAAAGGTAGATGATGAAACTATAAGCAATTTTATTTATCTTTATATTGAAATAAAGATTCGCTTAGCTATTCTGGCAAAAGCGATTAAAAATGACCATTTCATCTTTAAATCTAAAATCACTCCGACATGTATAAAACCGTATTAACGAGGCAATTTTACTTAAGCGTAATCGCCATCATAATCCTACCATTTACCACCTTGGGCCAAAGCCTTCCATTACAACTATTACCCCCGGTCATATTGTAGTAGAAGCTGAAATCGAAGGAAAGAAAGGAAACTTTATCTTCGATACAGGCGGGGGGATTAATCTTTTTTTTGAAGATTTTGCCAAAGACCTGAAAAAAAATGAAAGCTATAATTTTCTCACGGCATTTCGCGCAACAGGTGAAAAAATGACAATCCCTATTTACAGATCCTCTACCATTAAATTCAATGGTAAGTAATACGCATTACAAAAAAATTTTGAAACCGCATCGGTTCGTTCATGTTCTTACACTGCAGTTTTCGAAGCATACAACATTATTTGGAAACACAGTTCAATGGCGTCAATGTCATTGCAGTGTTTTTATCCAGCCGCTTTGGGTTTTCTTTTCGCCGATTATTTTATATTTTTGTACATCTTCCAGCAATAATCTAATTTATTCGGGAACAACCATTATGCAGTTTAACTTCGCCTTTGATTCCAGTCCGTTTAAAACCCTGATCGCTTTTTCATAAGATTATACCATCCTTTGAAGCAGCGGCCCTATCGCCGGTTGGCTTTCAGGCCAGCTATGCCCGATCGCTGCTGGAAGAAATCAGCAAATACCCCGAACTTATCGATGGGGTCGAAAAAGCAGAAGACCTGCTGCGCTATGAGCCTATTATCAAGGTGCTGCTGGCCGACCTGTTCCCGAGCTCACTGACACATAATGAGATCAAGGCCATTACCATTCCCTTCCATCTCTATACGTTCAACCATACCGCAAGACTGGAAAAAATATTAGCGGATGCCGGCGATCACTATGAATTTAGCCTTCGTGATATCTCGCCCGATACCTATTACATTCTCAATTGCTGCGTTATCATCAGCCAGTATTATGGCTTTAAGGTGGATGCCATGGATGCCCCCCTCTTTTTGGATATTCCAGACAAGGACAATATCATCCATCATTACCGCGTCCTATTCAATGCCGATTTTATCGATGTCCTTCCGACAGAACGGGTACTCGATCTTACGGCTGAAGATATTACCGAACTGGTCGACAACTTTTCGGATATTGCCCTATGGAAGTCCAAATTCCCCGAGCAGAGCTGGATCCTGAAAGGCTTTTCCATTATGACACTTTTTGATGCGACCATTGAAAATGCGGTATCCAGCTTCAAGAGCAATCTGCTGCGCGAAAAAAGCGCTGTCCAGCTGGCAGAAATAGAAAGCATTTTCCGGTCGATTTATAAAATAAATGATCTGCGCATCGGATTGACCTCCTTTGAAAAGGTCAGGAACGAGTACAACTTACGGATTGTCGAAAAACAGCTGTACAGTCATCTGCTTTACGACTCGACGATCGAGGAATGTGAAAACATGCTCTGCAGCGAGACCTTGGAAAACCTGCTCACCAAGGACGAATATTTTGTTGTACCGGATATTGACAAGCTGCCGCTGGGTGATCCAAAGCAGGCCTATTTTATCAACAAGCTCAAGCAGCAACAGGTGAAGAGCTTTATTTTTGTTCCCCTCGTCGAAGGCGACAAAGTGCTGGGCTTACTGGAAATGTCCTCATCCAAAGTGCGGGAGCTCAATTCGGTCAATGCCAACAAGCTCAACTTCATTTTACCCTTTATCAAAGATAAAGTCTCGAAAGCATTTGCCGAAACTGAAAATCAGGTCGAAGCGGTGATCCAAAAGGAATATACCGCCATACACCCTAGTGTCAAATGGCGGTTTCAGGAGGAAGCCATCCATTTCCTCAACGACCGCGCCTTTGGAAAAGACTATGCCCTGCAGGAAATCGTCTTTGACCATGTTTATCCGCTCTATGGGCAGATCGACGTACAGGGCTCCTCAGAATCCCGCAATCAGGCCATCCGTCAGGACCTCATCAATCAGAGCAAGGAACTGATCGCATTGTTCACGGCGATCAACCAAACGCAGCGATTACCGCTCTTTGAGCAAAAGGTCTTCGATCTGGAAAGAAACCTGACTACGCTGCAGCAAGCGCTGCTGACCGATACGGAACAGCTTATGCTCGATTATTTTAACCAGGATATTCACCCTATTCTAGAAAATTTCAGGAAAAACAACAAAAATAGCGTCGCCACCGAAGCCATCGACCGCTATTTTGAGCGAATCAACCTCTCTATCGGCGGTTTTTATGAGGCCCGACAGGATTATGACAACTCCATCACGCTGATCAATAAAAAGCTGGTGGCCATCCTCGACGAAAAGCAGGTGGAAGCCCAAGAATACTTTCCACATTACTACGAGCGCTACAAGACAGACGGTATCGAGCACAACATGTATATCGGGGCCTCCATCGCTCCCGGTCGGAATTTTGAGCTCTACTACCTACGCAATTTACGGCTGTGGCAGCTGCAGGTGATGTGCGCGATGGAACGCGAGTTTAGGCAGCTCCAGCCCGCCCTTCCGCATCAGCTGGAAGTGACCTCATTGGTACTGGTCTTTGCCACCCCCATTTCCATCCGCTTTCGCATGGACGAGAAGCAGTTTGATATCGATGGATCCTATAATGTACGCTACGAGATTGCCAAGAAACGCATTGATAAAGCCAAGATCAAGGGCTCGACGGAGCGCATCACACAAAAAGGCAAACTGGTTGTTGTCTACTCCAATGTACATGAAGAAACAGAATATATGGGATACATCAACCTACTACAGCACAAAGGATTACTCGACGAAAATATCGAGCAGTTTGAGGTGGAAGATCTGCAGGGACTGGTTGGCCTGAAAGCGATCCGTGTGGGATTCTATTTTCAAGATTTGCACTAAAGTAATTCCTGGTGTTCCATCAGGTAGGCCAAGAAGAGTATCATCTAATGATCTGTTTGCGGATACAGCTCAAACTTTTGGGGTTCATGCCGAGGAACGATGCGATATATTGCATGGGTACGTTGTGCAGCAGATCTGGCTGTTCGGCCATGAGCTTGAGGTAGCGTTTTTCGGCCGTAAGCGTGGCTAGCTCTTTCGATCTCTTCTCATTATAACTCAAGGCTTGCTGAAACACATACACACTAAAGTCTTTAAATGCAGGCGATGGTGCAGTTAGCATATCGAGGTTTGCTTTAGTGATACGCAGCAGTTCGCAGTCGGTGATGCTTTCCAGGTTTTCTTCGGAACGCGTCTGATTGCTAAAATTCTGGTAAGAGCATATAAATCCCGGGGGACAGTTGATATGTGTCGTCAGTTCGTCGCCTTTATCGTTATAATGAAAAGACGTACAAAGCCCGATACAACGAAATAGAGGTAAGCCGGTACTTTTCCCTCCTCTTCGATGATCTGATGTTTGGCATAGCGCACTGGCTCCATATAGTTCTTACACAGATCAATTTCTGCCTCCGATAACTGGCAGTGTTGTTTGATAAGCTGAATAAACTTTGCGTGCATTGTATCTATTTTATTCGTGCCCCTCACCCTTGCGCTATGTACATTCCTCATGCTTTGAGCGTGATATTGCATCCGGGGAAACGTTTCGTTGACTAAACAAATATACTAAAAGCGATTGACATACTAATAAAATTAGTAAACAAATATCAATTTATTGAAATAAATACTTGATTTGAATCAGGATTTGAAAAAGCAAAGTCACGCTTTGCGAGAGCCTTTTATGAAGCAGTGGATATTGCTTCATAACAAATGAAGCAGCCCGGGGGCTGCGTCATTGAAAAAATAGTCTTTGCGAAATGCCATTTAGGGTTTGCGGTTGCTTGCCCTCACCGGTCTGTCTGGTTTATACTCATCCCTGCCTTTAGACCGCAAATGATATACGTTATCCAAAATTAATTATCTCTTTCGTTACGGTGCAAATGGGGCTGTTTGCCGGTATGTTTCTTGATGAAACTTCTGAAATTTGCGACATTACTAAAACCTATTTCGAAAGAAATCTGCGAAATGGATAGATTCGAATGTCTGATCAAGCGGATAGCCTCCCGGACTACAATTCCAGAAATGAATGCTTTTGCAGATTTCCCGCTATTCGCTGCGCAGAGCTCGGAAAGCCTTCTACTTGTAAGTTTTAATTTATTAGCATAAAAACTGACGGACGTACTTTCACGATAATACTTGTATACCAGAATGTTAAAGCTATTAAAGACGATCTGTTCCGATGAACTGCACAGCTTTGATAGGATCCCCTGAAGAGAGAGCCTGTAATGCCCTTCAAGCAAAATTGACTCGACACAGTGATGAGCGACCAGATCCAATATTTCCGGTCCCTGTACCCGCGCCATTTTTATGCGTTCAATAATAGCCGTATCAAAATAGGCCTGATTTCCCATATTTGCCATAAATTTGAAAATTTGAATCCATCAGCCACTGATTTGCCGTGGACGTGCTGGATTACAGGTTTAGATTCTATCAGCGCTTATTCTGGCCTCTCAAAGCCATTTTACCCCGCTAGAATCTCTCAAACCAAATATCAATAATTGAGCTGCCAATCAAAAAAAACAGGGTTTCACAATTGCTATCACACTTATCAAAATAGCAGGTAGTCCCGTGGTTATCAATCCATATGCTTCGATAGCTAGAAAGAGTAGCTAGGTCGAAGTGATTTTAATTAAACAGTTAACTAACCCGATCTGAGGATTCAACAGTTAACTAACCCGATCTGAGGTTGAAACGGAAATATAAGATCCGGAAATACCAAAAAAAAGGACCACCTTAACGGGTGGTCCTGATTATTTGATGAATTGTATGCGTGAGTTATCGCTATTTTACCTGCAGGATCGAACGCTGGTGACTAAAGTTTTCCAGACTAAATCTGCCGTGATATTTTCCCATTCCCGAAGCACCTACGCCACCGAAAGGAAGATAATGCGATCCGACGTGGATCAATGTACTATTGATCTCCGCATCGCCGCTGGTGGTTCTTGCGATCACGTCATCGGCAAATTGCTGACTTTCAGAAAACACATAAAGCGCCAATGGCTTGGGTCTGCTATTGATCTCTTTCAGCACTTCATCGATATTGCTGTAAGTTAAAATAGGAAGGATCGGACCAAAAATTTCCTGCTGCATCACCGCGTCATTCCAGTTGACATCGTCCATCAAGGTTGCTTCAAAATGGCGTGTTTCCAGATCATATTTTCCCCCATAAATAACTTTTTCGGGAGCGGCATCCAGGTATCCCGCTAAATTCCCGATCTGATGCTGACTTACAATCTTACCGATTTTCCCTAAAGATTCATCGTTGTACGTAGCTTTAAGATAAGATTTCAACTGATCGATAAAGGCGCCCTTCACAGATTCATGCACATACACATAATCCGGAGCAACACAGGTCTGTCCGCAATTGATCCATTTGCCGGCAGAAATGCGCTGAACGGCTTTTTCGATATCCGCATCATGGTGTACGATCGTTGGGGATTTTCCGCCCAGTTCCAAAGTAAGCGGAATCAGTTGTTCGGCAGCTGCCTTCATGACAATTTTGCCAACATTAGGGCTTCCCGTAAAAAAGATGTAATCAAAAGCAAGGCTCAATAAATAGGTGTTTTCTTCAATAGCGCCCTGAAAAACGGCAACATATTGTTCATCAAAAGCTTCGCTAACAATATCTTCAATCACCTGGGCAACATGGGGCGTGTTTTCAGAAGGTTTGATGATAGCCGTATTTCCGGCCATCAGGGCACCGATCAGCGGACTGAAAGTCAACTGCACCGGGTAATTGAAGGGACCTATAATATAGTTTACACCGTAGGGCTCATAAATGTACTTACTGATGACTTCCGCTCCCGAAGCATGCGGTTTTGATTTGACATAGGTTGGTTTTGCCCATTCTTCCATATTTTCGATCATATCGTCGAGTTCATCGAGAACAATCTGAACTTCGACGTATTCTGCTTCTGCCCTGCTTTTTCCAAGATCGATATTCACTGCTTCACAGACCGCATCCGTGTAACTCGCAAAAACTTTACGGAAATTTTGCAACTGTCTTTTACGGAATGTGATTTCCTTCGTTGCTTGCGTGCCGAAAAAGTCTTTCTGTTTTTCGAATACTTCTTTTATTCTGTTTTTAATTTCTGTAGTCATTTGTTCGTGATTTTATGCATTTTAAAACACACCTAGCGCATAAACTGTTTGTTTTAATAAAGTAAAAGTGTCTAGTGTGTTTTATATCTTGTAGAACAAGATTAAGATGCTTTGATACAAAACAAAGGTAAAATAATTTTATATTGCGCAAAACATAATATTGTCATATATATTAGCTGAAACCTGTATTCATACCGCAGTTTAACGTTATTATTACCCTTGCAGAGTACGTAATTTTGCCCATTCAAAACTGGACTGTAACACCTATTTTAGGCTCATGAATAAAATTTTCTATCTGAAAGATCTATGGCGGACATCAATACCTTTGAAGGGTTACAACAATAAAACCTCCCTATCCCTGCATTGGGTCAACAGCGAAGGGGTTATAATCTGGGCCAATCAGACAGAACTTGATCTGCTCGGTTATACTCCGAACATATATTTTTACTTTGATTTAAACATCCCTCTAAATTCCAGTGGCGTCTGAGCGGTTTTCTTTTTAAACAGTTTGCTGAAACTTTGTGCATGCTCAAAACCCAGTTCGTAAGCAATTTCATTTACGGTAAGTTGTGTCGTTGATAATTTCTCTTTTGCCCGCTCAATAAGTTTATGGTGGATATACTGCTGCGTGCTCTGGCCAATGAGCGAGCGTAGCATATCGCTTAGATAACCCGCAGACACATTCAACCGCTCCGAAAGAAAATGGACCGTTGGCACTCCCAGAATTACCGAATGATCATGATCCAGATAATCATCCAACAGCGCTTCTGCCTTCAGTAGAATATCATTGTTTATATTTCTTCGCGTAATGAACTGCCGCTTGTAAAACCGATTGACGTAGCTCAGCATTAACTCCACCTGCGAAATAATGACTTCTTGGCTAAATTCGTCTATCCGGTTGTCAAGTTCATTTTTCATGAAATTCAAGATCGCTATCATCGTTTCTCTTTCCTGATCAGATAAATGTAACGCTTCATTCACAGAATAGGAGAAATAGCCGTACTTCCTAATTTTATGGGCTAAAGGGGAACCCAGGAAAAAGTCAGGATGAATCAGCAGCAGATAAGCATAGGTATCCCTATTATATTCTGTGCTGCCCACCAATTGATTGGGCGCAAAGAAAAGCATACTTCCTTCATTAAAATCATAGTACCCCCTGCCGTACTTGAGTTTTCCGCTGTTTTTTGTTATAAAAGTGATCTTGTAGAAACTCAGGACATCGTATATTGGAGCCATAGCGGTATTGAATGGATTATCCTGATTGAAATGGACCAAGCTAATCAGGGGATGCTGCGGTTTTGGTAGGCCAAAAGCTTCGTGACTCTCTGATATGGATATAAAGCGTTTTAACTTATCCTCTTTCTTTTTCATACAATAAATTTATAAAAAAACCTGTAGCTTATAGCTACAGGTCTTCCTTTGTGTAATTCTACCACGGCACTTGACCCCCTTGTTCTGTGCGATAGGTAGCCGGTCCCGTAAAGCTTCCATTGGGTATATCTTCCGCCAGTGCCACGCGTATCGGCTCAAGTGAGCCTTCCTCCACCGTATCTGTACCTTCAAAGTTATTCAGGGCTGTCGCTGTAAAACCCGGACTTACCAGATGCACCTTAACATTTGTATTTTCCAATTCATTTGCAAGAGAAAGGAAAACACCATTTAAAGCGGTTTTCGAAGCGCCATATACGGCATCAAATCCACTACGGAATGCATTGTCCGGATCTGCATTCAGGGTCAGTGAGCCTAGAGAACTTGAAACGGTTACGATCCTAGATTGTTTTGCATTCCGGAGGAAGGGCAATAAGGCCTGTGTTATGGCAAGCGTGCCAAATACATTGGTTTCCCAAACCTGGCGCATTTCAGCTATGGATGTGACGCTTGCCTTCTGGGCACTAAGAATTTCCCACATTGTACGGCCGGGGATCCCTGCGTTTGAAATTGCCGCATTATTGACCAGCAGAGTAAGGTACCCAAACTCATTTTCTATTTTACTAACAGCATTCCTGATTGAATTATTGTCGGTAATATCCAGCTGAATGGCATGCGCTTCACCTTCTATCTGATTGGCGGCATCCTTTCCTTTTTCTAAATCTCGTGATCCAACAAACACATGATATCCATTTTCAGCAAGAGCTTTGGCAATCTGAAAACCAACACCTGTATTTGGCACCTGTAACTAGGGCTACTTTTATTTCATTTGTCTGCATGTTAAACTTATTTAAATGTAACAGGACAAAGTTCCGCAACTATGGGCGGTCAATTGTAGCTGAATTGAGGATATTTCTAACCAAAATAAGGGTAGATTCAGATTCAGATTCAACGGTTGGGCGACTGTACTTTATTTATTAATGTGGAATAATTAATTGCGCGCGGGATACGTTGGCGCTGGATAATCCCTATCGACATGCATCTGATTGATCAAAAATCTCCTTGATCAGGTGATTCATTCTCTTATCATTGACGTCGATTTTTACGATTTTGTGGCTATAATAGGTGTCGCTTCAAACTCACTTTCCGATTTTCTCGGCGAATGCAGGCGATAGTGATTTGTAGTTAAGTACAACTTCGGTTTCCTTTTCGGCTATTTTTTTTAACGTCAAAGTCCCAGATTACCCCATACTCCGGAGAGAAAAAGACTTTTCTCGGCGGCGGTACTTTCAATTTTTTATTCTTTAACGAATACGTATACAGCATATGAATACTTGGTTTGGAAACATCTTTTGCCGCAGCAGTGACCAATTTATGATACTCTTTTTCGTTATCCACAACCGTTTCAATGCTTATCCCCTGCTCCTCGATTTCAAATCGGGCAGTCGAATCTGTACTTCTCAGGGCTGTGATTTTCATCTTGCTGTCGACAAACTGGCCGGACATATCGGGGATGCCCTCTTTTACGCGGTCAAAACTTGCAGCTAAACGCATCGGTACCAATTTAGTCGTCAGCGTTTGCGCATGTAGGCTACCCGCTGCAGCAATAAAAAAGAGTATTATACCAACATATTTTCTCATCATAATTGTTTTAATTTAGCGATTTCAAAACGATTAAAATCTGATCTTGAGACCTGATATTAATGTAAATTACACTTTTTGTCAGTTGTTTTCTCCTGTTGTTCGAAATTTGGCTAATCGCATTTACAATCCGCTGGATATTAATTCATATTCGCAACAGTTGGCTAATCAGATTCAAATCGTTTAAAAAAGCTTCAGAAGATGCCTATAAAGAAAAATTCAGGGTAGCTTAATTAGCGATTAGATCCGTAATTCAGTTACAAGTTTCCGTAATTGGGGTAAACATGCTGCAGGCGCTGCTTCGTAATTTTGGGTAACAAAAATAAGAAGCAGATGAAAACAAGAAAATTAGGCACGCAGGGACTTGAAATTCCAATGATCGGCTTAGGCTGTATGGGGATGAGCAGTTTTGCGTCCACTGGCGATATCTACGGCAAGGCCGACGAAAAAGAATCCATAGCCACCATCCACCGGTCATTGGAACTGGGAGGTAACTTTTTGGATACGGCCGATCTGTATGGACCCTTTGAAAACGAAAGGTTGATCTCTAGGGCCATAAGCGGCAAGCGGAACGATTACATCCTCGCCAGCAAGTTCGGCTTTGAGATTGATGATAAGGGCCAGGTGACCTGGCGTATCAATGGTCGGCCAGATTATATCCGAAAGTCTATCGAGCGCTCGCTGAAAAACCTCGATACCGATGTGATTGACCTCTATTATATGCACCGCCCCGACCCGAATGTACCCATTGAGGAAACCGTAGGTGCCATGGGCGAGCTGGTCACAGCGGGCAAGGTCAGGTACCTGGGCATTTCGGAAGTTAGTGCCGAGCAGATCCGCAAGGCACATGCGACCTTCCCGATCACGGCTGTGCAGAATGAAATCTCCCTGTTCGGACGCGAAGTAGAGACCAATGGCGTATACGATCTGACACAGGAGCTGGGTATAGGCCTGGTCGCCTACTCCCCTTTGGGCCGTGGATTTATCACGGGTGAGATCAAGTCGCCGGACGATATTCCCGAAGATGATTTCCGCAGACTTATCCCGAGGTTTCAGGGCGAACAGTTTTATAAAAACCTCGATCTGGTGCGTGAACTCGAACAGATTGGAAAAGAAAAAGACGTTACCTCGTCCCAGCTGGCCCTTGCCTGGCTGATCCAAAAAGGAATCGTGCCGATACCGGGGACAAAAAGAGTGCGCTATGTGGAGCAGAATATCGCCGCTACAGACATCCTATTGACCGCCGAAGAGCTGCAACGCATTGAGGCTATTCTGCCGATCGGACTGGATACCGGATCCCGCGATGTAAGTATTCCGCTGCAATCTTAAAAAATATAAATGCCATGCGAGCAGAAAGCGCATGGCATTTTACTTAAATTAGTCTATTATTTAACAGGCAAAAAGAGCATGTCAAAGAAAGAACCCGTACTGATCAGGATCAATAGTATCGCTGACTATCATGAAGCGCTGCAGTTGCCCAAACCGCAGCATCCGCTTTTTAGCATCACCGATTTCTCCAAAAACAAGCATATACATCCAACGGTCGAGACCACCTTTCAGCTCAACCTGTACTGCATTTCCATCAAAGAAGATGCACAATGCGTATTGGGTTATGGCCCACATCAGTACGACTTCCGGGAAGGCCTGATGACCTTCTTTAAACCCGGGCAGACGATCAGTGTTGATCCCGATACTGCCCATGCCGAAGTAGGTTATTCCCTTGTTTTCCATCCCGATTTTATCCGCACCTATGACCTGGCACACAAAATCGGCAGCTACAGTTTTTTCGATTACGAAGTCAACGAAGCACTTTTTCTGTCCGACCGGGAAAAAGAGCAGATCCGAAACATCGGAAAAGGGATCTTAAGCGAATATGACAGTCCGATCGACAGCTATAGCCAGGATGCCATTGTCAGTTTCATCGAACTGCTGCTGGTGTATTCGCAGCGGTTTTATAACCGGCAGTTTATTACGCGTAAGGTACACGATGTACCCTTGGTGAGCCGGTTTGAACAATTGCTGGATCAGTATTTTGAAGCCGAAACCGAACACAAGGGTTTACCCCAAGTGGGTTACTTTGCTGAGCGGCTGAATATGTCGAAAAACTATTTAAGCGATTTATTACGGTTGCAGACCGGTGAAAGTGCGCAGAACCATATCCAACATAAACTTATTGAAAAAGCGAAAGATCTGCTGTCCAGGTCGGAACTTTCCGTTGCCGAAATTGCCTATCAGCTGGGTTTTGAACAGCCACAGTCACTCAATCGTTTATTCAAAAAGAAAACGGAGCTCTCACCGCTGGAGTTTAGACGGAAGATGGCCTCAAGCTAATATAACATCCTTAAAATCTGCTGTATATTGAGCTGCGGGCCACCATACAGTAGAATTTTTACCTTAAAGGCGATATCGAAGCGATAAATTGCGCCAGATTTCTGTCGCAAAATGCTGATCGGAGTGTCTATTTTCAAAAAACCAGTGGTCGCCTTTTTTTACGATTTTTTGATCAATTCCATCAAGCGAAATTGGCAATTCCGTATCGAGCTTTGATAAAGACTTTTTCAACAACACCAGTTGATAATCCTGTCCTTTGTAAGTTAAACGGAACACCTGTGAACGATGTGGTTCCCCGCTTATCCCGTCAATTGTGCCTTGCATAAATATAGATCTTCTAAAATTTTTAAAATACAGCAATTACGCCAATACGAATACGCCAAAAAGTATAAAATTGAGCAAAAATCAGCTTAACATTGCATCGTTTTTATAACGAATATCAACAAATAATCGTGCCAAAGTCGATGAATTTCCTGCTCCATTGGCGATGATTTTTTTCACACATTTTGATTTCGTCATTTTGGCTACAATCAAGCTCAATTTGGCAACAGTTACCCGATGCCTTCTTTAGACATTTGTGGTATGGAATCAAACAATAACAGCATGCAAAAGACAATTTTCATTACAGGAGCTTCTTCCGGTTTGGGAAAAGCAACTGCCAAATTATTTCAACAGGCGGGTTGGAATGTGATCGCAACCATGCGAAATCCTGAAAATGAAACCGAACTTACCGGGATCGAAAACATCAGGCTATTAAAATTGGATGTTACCGATCCGGCCCAGATCAAAGAAACTGTAGCAAAAGCGATCGCTATAAGTAACATTGATGTCGTTTTCAATAATGCAGGTTATGGTTTAATGGGTGCCTTTGAAACGTTGAGCGACGAAAAGATACTTCGCCAAATCAACACGAATCTGTTGGGTGTATTGCGGGTTACACAAGCCTTTATCCCCCATTTTAGAGCACAGAAAAGTGGTTTATTTATTTCAACCACATCAATTGGTGGATTTATGGGGTTCCCGATACATTCGATGTATCATGCCACAAAATTCGCCTTGGAGGGCTGGAGCGAAAGCATGTCCTTTGAACTGAAAAAATTTGGAATAGCCATCAAAACAGTTGCTCCGGGAGGAATAGCGACAGATTTTGCAGGTCGTTCTTTGGATCTAAACCGAGCTTCGGACTATCAGGACATTGAAGACAAACTGTTCGAACAAATGGGTCTGATGATGCAAAATGCATCCACAGCCGAGCAAATTGCCCAAGTGGTGTATGAAGCCGCCACGGACAATAAAGATCAGGTACGTTATCTGGCAGGCGAAGATGCACATGCACTCTATGAAAGACGATTACAAATCGGAAAAGAAGCGTTCAGGCAAGAAATTGCAAAACAATTTGATGCCTAATTTTTTAAATCAGCAACTGCCTTGCGAGGCAGTTGTTTTTTGTAAATTTGTATAACAAAAACAGGATGCATAGTATCAATTCCATATCCGAATTTCATCGGCAATTGTCCTTGCCGGCCCCATTACATCCGCTCGTCAGTGTAATTGATGTAGCTGGAATTAAACCCGATGAAAGCGACATCTGGGAGCAGTTCTACGTGAATTTTTACAGTATTTCGCTCAAAAAAGATGTTACTGCAAAAATAAAGTACGGCCAACAGTATTACGATTTCGACAAAGGAACAATGAATTTTATTGCGCCCAAGCAGATTCAATCGTTAACGATTGCCGAAATCAGAAAGATGAATGTCGAATGCGGAAAAGGTTACATGCTGCTATTCCACCCTGATTTTTTGTATATCCATCCCCTAGCGACTAAAATAAAAAACTACAATTTCTTTTCGTATGCGCTTAACGAAGCATTACATCTCTCCGAACGGGAAGAAAAAGACATTATAGAAATTTTTCTTAAAATCGAACAAGAATATCAGCATATCGACAAGCATACCCAAGATATTATTTTGTCGCAAATTGATATGATCTTGCAATACAGCAACCGCTTCTATGAGCGTCAATTCATTACTAGGAAAGCGGTTAACCATGCGCTGCTGACCCAATTGGAAAAATTGCTGGACGATTATTTCGACAGCGAAGAAACCCTAAAACAGGGGCTTCCAACCGTAGAGTATTTAGCCGAAAGCCTCCATGTATCAGCACGTTATTTAAGCGATTTACTACGTTCAGTTACCGGTAAAAACACACAGCAGCACATTCACGATAAGTTAATTGAAGAAGCCAAGGAACAACTCACGGCGACAAGCCTTTCCGTGGCCGAAATTGCCTACAAACTCGGTTTTGAACATCCGCAATCGTTCAACAAACTGTTTAAGAAAAAAACCAATGTTTCACCTTTAGCGTTCAGGCAATCGTTTAACTGACAGAACAGTGTAAAATAAATTTTAGTGCGAGTTGTGTGTTACATTTAAAGAAACCTGCGCTCCGGCAAACCGATGTGGAATAGTTAATTAGCGCGCAGGATACGTTGGCGCGGGATAAATACCGGAGGCTTCAAAAATTCAAAAGGTGTATCTTCCGGACCATGGGAAATCAAGGATGGCAGAATGACCTTTAACAATCTTTAACTTTACTACCGGGATCTTTCAAATTTTATAGCGTATATTTACATTGTTCTATCGCTCAAGATCGAACGTTATAAAAATTAAGCATATCTCTCGAGTAAAAATCCAAATGTCCCAGTCTGTAAAATTCAGCAATGTAAATACATTGTTCTCTAAAACGTTAAAACAAAAAATCAATAACTATTTTCAAAATTCACTTCAGCCAAGAACCGGGAATCGTAAAATCTATCTGAAAGCCGCTATCCTCCTGATCAGCTTTGCGGTATTGTATCTCCTTCTGGTATTCGCACCTTTGCATTGGAGTGTTGCAATAGCATTATGTATCATTTTCGGCGCTAACCTCGCTGCGATTGGTTTTAACATTATGCACGATGCTGGCACAATTCTTTTTCAGACAATAAAAACCTGAATACTGTGCTCTCCTACTCGCTCAATCTACTGGGCGGCAATATCTACTTTTGGAAGCTCAAACATAATATTGCACACCACACCTATACAAATATCGATGGCGAAGATCACGATATCGAAGTAAAGTTTATGCGTATACACCACGACCAGAAACTTCGGAAACACCATCGCTATCAGCGTTTTTATTTTCCGCTGCTCTATGGATCTCCTATTTAGCGTGGATCTTTTATCAGGATTATGAGAAATATTTCTGTGGGCGCATGGGACATAAAACGGAGCAATTTCATTTTCCGGTCAAAGAGCGTATTATTTTTTGGGTCAGTAAGCTAATTCACTTCAGCTTATTTGTCATTATTCCGATCATTTTCGTCGGGTGGCTGCCCACACTTATCGGTTTGCTGATTGCTGGTACTGTGTGTGGTATGAGTCTGGCCACAGTATTCCAGCTGGCCCATGTGGTGGAAGAAACCGAATTCAAAACCATTGACCAGTCAAAGGTCGAAGAAGAATGGATGATTCATCAGATTCAGTCCACCGCAAAATTTTGCTACGGGTAGCAAGGTACTTACCTGGTTGCTTGGCGGTCTCAATTTTCAGGTTGAACATCACCTTTTTCCAAGATCAGCCATGTGCATTATCCTGCGCTCAATAGGATTGTGAAGCAGACCTGCAAGGAATATAAAATAAAATACAACGAGTTTCGGAGCTTCTGGACAGCATTTAGATCGCATTTAAAAGTGCTGGAGCCATGTCAAATAACCTAGTTATTAGCTAGTCGCTTCATTTCCCTTGCCCCCCTATGGCCATTATGTGCCATCGAAGTGGGCAGCTTCCAGCAAATTTTCGGTATGTTGTACAGAGCGTATATCTTTTCTGTCAATTTATCAGGTAAAATTTGACAGTTTTGCTGCAAAAATTTCAGTTTTTTAAGCTCGGTACTTTTTTTGTGAGATTTTTAATACAGTCGGCCGGCTGATAGATTTTAATTATTGTTATACTTCATTAAAAGGAGGTTACTATGAAACTTGCAAAAAGAAACTGGAACAATTTTTCACTTTTTTCGCCCATGTTTGATAATTTTAACCGCGAGCTTTTAAACTGGGACAACAAAAATTACTCATCAACAAGTACCACCGTTCCTGCGGTCAACATCAAGGAAAACGCAGACAGCTTCGAAGTGGAGGTCGCCGCACCCGGCATGGCCAAAGGCGATTTCAAGGTGACCCTCGACGGCAACCTCTTAACCATATCCTCGGCTAAGGAGGAACAAAACGAGGAGCATAAGGACAACTACACCCGCCGGGAGTTCAGCTACCAATCTTTCCAACGCAGCTTCGAACTTCAAAAGGAGGTTGTCGATCAGGACAATATCCAGGCACACTATGAAAATGGCATGCTCAGATTGACAATACCGAAGAAAGAAGAAGCCAAACAGAAAGAACCGCGGATGATCGAAATATCCTAAGATCCAAATAGCAAATTTTAATGGTTAGCCTCCCACGGAGGCTAACCTATTTTTTTCAATCTTTAAAACGAAGATTATGAAAACGTCGAATTACTATATTGAATTACAGATGTACAGCCACGGACATTATATCACTATCGCCAGTTTTGACCAAAAAAGCTGCGAAAAGATTATTCATGAATTGTTTGATGAACTGCGCGGTGAGCCTGAAGCCTCAGACAGCAGACGTCTTCGCATCAATCTTCTCCTGAACGACACAGCGACTTCGAGGACACAATTACGATCCATCCACTGTACACTGGATGAGTTGGCCGAGAACACCAAGATTATCATCAAGAAAACCTTCCGCTCAGTAAACTTTGACTGATGGGAGTGCATTTTAGCATACAACACGATCTACCAGCTTACAGACCATTTAAACACATTTTTTTTACACTATTTTTTTTATTTCAATCTTGATTTTTATCAAATTGATTTTTAATTTGGGTGCGGTTTTTCAAAAAGGTAGCTGATACCCAAACCGACATTTTTTAAAAGCTAATATTCTATTTAAATATAAATTTTAGTTATTGGATCATGTTAACAGAATTACTAATTACAAACACAGACCGACGTTTTTCTTTCAGGCCATTTCTTATCGCACTTATTGTGCTGGCTAACAGTTTCTATCTATCGGGGCAGGCCTTGAAGCCCCTCAAATCCGGTTTCGAAGCGAGGCTTGTCAATATTGAGGCCCCCAGCAACGAACCTTTTCGTTATACGACGACCTTGACCAACGGATCTGCTCAATTGGTTAACTATAACCTGAATGCCCAGCTACCCGATGGATGGCAGATTAGCTACCGCGTAGAAGGCTCCCAAGTGACTTCCCTTCAGATGCAGCCCAATAAGACACAGGAAATCAGCATTGAAATCAGCTGTCCGATCACGGCCAAGCCCGATAAATATAAAATTCCGGTACGGGCGATCTCCCCGACCGATACCTTAAAGCTTGAGCTCGAAGCAGTCGTCAAAGGCTCCTATGCCCTGGAGTTGACCACCCCCAGCGGGCGGCTGAGCGACGAAGTCGTATCCGGCAGCAGCAAGGAAATTCTACTTAAAGTCAAAAACACGGGCACCCTGCCACTCAATACCTTGGAACTGACGTCCCAATTACCCAGCCGATGGGAGGCAAGCTTCGATCCGTCGAACATCAAACAGCTCGAAGCAGGGAAATCTATTGACGTCAAAGTCAACCTAAAAGTTCCCGACAAAACTATTGCCGGTGACTATGCTTCCAAATTTGAGATCAAATCATCCAATAGTAGCGCCGACATTTCATTCCGTATGATTGTGAAAACTTCTTTGCTTTCTGGCTGGATCGGTATGCTTGTCATTGTATTGGCCATTGGTTTGGTGTATTTTCTCATCCGCAAATACGGCCGCCGATAAGGGCGCTACAAAAAGATTATCATGATGAAGGATCCTATCATTCAATTGACAGGCCTGACAAAAAGCTACGGCAAAGTAACCGCTGTAGATCAGTTGGACCTGCACATTTATCCCGGAGAGATCTTTGGCCTGCTCGGCCCCAATGGTGCCGGCAAGACAACCAGCATCCTCATGATGCTGGGCCTGACCGAACCCACTTCCGGCACAGCCTATGTCTGTGGCCATAATGCCACGCGCAATCCGATCGCCGTGAAACGAAAAGTCGGCTACCTGCCCGACAACGTAGGTTTCTACCCGGATATGACAGCGCTGGAAAACCTAAGCTTTATTGCCAGATTAAATGGTCTTTCGGAATCCTATGCACAAGCTTCTGCAAAAGACATGTTACATATCGTGGGACTCGAACGGGAAATGCATAAAAAAACGAGCGCTTTTTCCCGCGGTATGAAACAACGTCTAGGCTTGGCCGAAGTGCTGATCAAGGCTCCCGAGATTGCCATCCTTGATGAGCCTACACTGGGCATTGATCCCAAGGGTGTTGACGAATTCCTTGAGCTCATCAAGCAGCTCAGCAGGGAGCATAACCTAACGGTACTGCTTTCTTCACACCACCTCCACCAGGTGCAGCGTGTATGCGATCGGGTGGGTATTTTTGTTGGCGGAAAATTACTGGTTGAAGGATCGCTCGAAAGCCTTGCCCATAACCTGCAGCAGCAGAAAGGTATCAGTACCGTCATTACCCTTGACCATGCCCAAGGTGATTCCAAACGGTTTGAAGAAGCATTAAAGACCCTGCCCGGACTCCGTGATCTTAAAGTGAACGGATTTACGATCGAATTAAAGACAGACAGCGATATGACAGCACTAGCGGTACGCATGCTGGTAAACAATGGCGCTGATATCGTTTCCGTGAACCGCAACGACTACCAGCTCGACGATATTTATAATACATATTTTGAGAACAGCATAACTACAGATAATGCCTATGAAAAATCCAAGGGTTTCTTCAAAAGATACCAATAAACGGCCATCCTTTCCGATGCAGGTGCTGGTCCGCAAAGAAATTGCGGCACATATCCGCAGCTGGCGTTTTATTATACTGATCCTGCTCATCGTACTGACTTTCGGCGCATCCCTCTACGTTTCATCCATGGGGCTCAAGGACGCTGTCAGCAATATGCGCGATCCTGATCAGTCATTTCTTTATCTCAAGCTACTGACCACAACGGATAATTCCATTCCGCCATTTCATGTTTTTTAAACTTTCTAGCGCCACTACTGGGCATAGCCCTCGGTTTTTGACGCCGTCAATGCAGAATACAACAACGGAACACTCACCCGTTTGCTGGCGCAGCCGATTTACCGAGACAACCTGCTTTTCGCCAAATTTCTGGCGCCACTGGCCGTGGTGGGTACATTATTTGTGCGCTGGTCATGCTGATGATCGGCGGCGGTCTCCTGGGTACAGGTGTCCGGATAGAACCCCAGGAGTTGCTGCGTATCTTCGGTTTTACCTTGATCAGTGTGCTCTATGTTGCCTTCTGGCTGAGCCTTTCCATTCTGTTGTCGATACGCTTTCGCCAGCCGGCCACCTCAGCACTTACCGCGATCGGCATCTATTTGTTTTTTACGGTATTCTTTCCTATCCTGGTCAATCTGGCAATACGTCCCTTTTTGCCCAATCCCAATTATATTTCGGAGCAGGAGTACATCGGCTATAATGAGCTCATCTTAAATCTGCTCCGCTTATCACCGAGCCAGCTCTATACCGATGCCACCACTACCCTATTGATGCCCTCGGTACGCAGCTTAGGTCCCATTTCCATGGAACAGATGGTCGGTGCCATCCCCGCACCGCTTTCCTTTCGGGATAGTTTTCTGATGGTCTGGCCACAGGTCAGTGGACTCTGCGCAGCCATGATGATCTGTTTTGCCTGGTCCTATTACATTTTTATGCGAAGGGAAATCAGAAGTTAAGTGTTTCCACCAAAGCAGCTTGTTAAAAACTGCATTCATAAACTATAAGGCGCACGCTCTTGTGCGCCTTTATTATCCCTCACTGAAACTGGCCGAAGCCGGGGCAGCGCCAAAAACGCAGTACACAGGATGTTGCAATTAATGTTTGCTTACTGAAAAAAGAAAAGATCAATAGCGTGCGCCTTGCTACATTAGAATAAAAAACACACGAAATAAAAACAATTTAGGTGGTATTTTGGTATATTTATATACAGTTAATAACAGCTGAACTTAACAAATCAGGCTATGAAAATTCTATTGACCGGAGTGACGGGGTATATTGGAAAACGTCTTTTGCCTGTGTTGTTAGAACAGGGGCATGAAATTATTTGTTGTGTAAGAGATAAGAATCGTTTTGATACCTCGGCAATTCCGGGGCATGTTCAAGTTGTTGAAGTCGATTTCCTGGATAACGAAAGTCTGAAAGAAATTCCACTTAAAATTGATATTGCTTATTTCCTGATCCATTCCATGGCGACGCAGTCAGGTGATTTCCAGCAAATGGAAGCGCAATGTGCGACCAACTTCCGCAACTTTATGGAAAAAACCAGCGCGCAACAGATCATTTATCTGAGTGGAATAATTAATTCAGATCACTTATCGAAGCATCTCGACTCGAGAAGAAACGTAGAAAACATCCTGGCAAGCGGACGGATTCCGATCACCACCTTGCGGGCCGGCATCATTGTTGGCTCGGGAAGCGCATCTTTCGAGATTATTCGGGATCTTGTGGAAAAACTCCCGGTTATGATTACGCCAAAATGGCTGCAGACGAAATGTCAGCCCATCGCCATACGCAACGTGATCGAATTTATGATCGGTGTTATCGCCAACCCGCATACCTTTAACAAAAGCTATGATATCGGGGGGCCAGACATCCTTAGCTACAAAGAGATGCTGCTGCAATATGCTGCCGAACGAAAACTTAGGCGACAGATCTTTGTTATCCCGCTCATGACGCCGCGGCTTTCCTCCTACTGGCTCTATTTTGTTACCTCGACGTCTTATAACCTGGCCAAAAACCTAGTCGATAGCATGAAAGTAGAAGTGATCTGTAAACCCAATAATCTGGCGGAAGAACTCAGTATTACGTTGATCAATTACAGGCAATCCATCCAATTAGCTTTTCAAAAAATTGAAAGCGACAATGTGGTTTCCAGCTGGAAAGACGCACAGACCAGTCACATTTTATCGGGCGGCCTCAGCAGGCTACTGGAAGTGCCCAGTTATGGTTGCTTTAGGGATGTTCGCTCGGTTCCCCTCCACAATAGTGAAGCATCATTGACCAAAATCTGGTCCATTGGAGGAAATTCTGGCTGGTATTATGGCAACTGGCTCTGGAAAATCCGTGGATTCATGGATCAATTGGTCGGCGGAGTGGGTATACGGAGAGGGCGAAAAAATAAAAGCGATCTGGCTGCAGGTGATGCACTTGATTTTTGGCGCGTACTGATCGCCGATAGAACCACGAAAAGATTACTCCTTTATGCCGAAATGAAACTTCCTGGAGAAGCATGGCTAGAATTTAAAATCGAAGATAATATCCTGCTGCAGACCGCGACCTTTAGACCCCTGGGCCTTGCCGGAAGGCTCTATTGGTATGCCGTATGGCCTTTTCACGGCTTCATATTTAGGGGCATGATAAATAGAATAGCTAAACCTTAAAAATAAGAATTCATAAACGATGATTTATAATGAGAACGCAATTGCGGCATTTGAAAGAAGATACAGAACAAATTTTATCAACTCGCTGGGCGACTTTAAAAGTTACAAACAGCTTTCGTGCCCGATAACTGCTTAAAAGAGGATGGTTATATCGCTATCGAAGAAGCCGGGACAGTTACCTCTAGCGGTCTTGACACCTATCATACCACAGGCCGGATTGAACGATTACCTTATGCGAAGCCTTAGGTAACTTTTCGCTAGGATTTTTATAAAGAAAGCACACAGTTCGACTTTCTTCAAGACTTTACTTCCCAGAGCGGAAAATAATGTGTTACGCTATAAAATGTATTCTTTATCTTTGGGCTAATGGACATCAAGAAAAAATTTGGTAGTGCCTCATTTGGCGAAGACTTTATCTTACAGGCACTGAGTTGTTCTCCCGAGCCTACATCAATCTATACTGGAACAGAGATGACCATCCAGTTTGCCAATGCGGGCATGCTTTCCCTTTGGGGCAAAGACGCATCCGTTATCGGCAAAGCGCTGATCAGTGCTATTCCCGAACTGGAAGATCAGCCGTTCTTAGCTATTCTGCAAGAGGTTTGGCGTACGGGGAAATCCTATTCCGTTACCGAGGCACCAGCCCGGCTCATCAAGAATGGTGTTCCGGTGACTGATTATTTCGATTATGAATACAGAGCACTATTAGACGAAAACCATAAAACATGGTGTATTTTAAACACCGCCCGCAACGTTACTTTAAGAAGGCAGCATCAGCAACAGATACAGGAAAAAGAAAAAAAGGAACAAGGGCTGATGGAGGAAATGGCGGCAACGCTCGAAGAATTGACCGCTACAAACGATGAGCTCAACAGTTCCTTACAACTTCTGGCAGAAAGCCGTGAGCAAGTACGGACAATTATTGAGCAGGCACCGGTCGGCATAGCCATGCTGAAGGGACCGGAACTTATTATTGACATAGCCAATCCGACCATATTAAAAATCTGGGGCCATCAGTTAGCGGATGTGCAGGGCCGGCCCCACGAAATCGCAAGGCCCGAACTGCAAGGCCAGCCAGTGAATCAGTGGCTCCGGGAAGCGTTCGAAAAAGGCGAACGGAAAACAAACAATGAACTTTCCATATTGCTGCGTCACAGTGACGGACTGCGGGAGGCTATTGTAAACTCGATCTATCAACCTATTTTTTCAACTGACAACAAAGTCACTGGAATTCTGATTATCCTTGAAGAAATTACCGACCAAGTCCTTGAACGGCGGAAAAGTGAAAAAGATCAACACATGCTGTCCATGGCTATTGATGCCGGCGAGCTTGCGACGTTCTATTATGAGCCCAAAAATAATCAGTTCTCCGGAAATGCGCTGTTAAAATCATGGTTTGGTTTAGCCGATAAGGATCAATTGGATTTATCCGCCGCTATTTCTTCCATCATAGAAGAGGATCGGCAACGTGTAATGGCTGCCATAACGGATGCACTTAGCGAAGAGTCGGATGGCAATTACTTTATTGAATACCGTATCCTAAATCCACAAGACCCGAACGACAGACTCGTGCAGGCACGGGGTAAAGTGTTTTATGATGCCAAGGGAAACGCTGCCAGCCTCAATGGTACTTTACGGGATATTACCGAACAGAAAGCTGAGGAACAGCGGAAAAATGATTTTATAAGCATCGTTAGCCATGAATTGAAGACACCGCTGACCTCCATAAACGCCTATCTTCAATTAATGCAACGTCAGGCAATCCTTACAGCAAACACGAATTACCAAAACATTACAATGAAATCCCTTCGACAAGTTCGCAATATGAAGAACTTAATCAATGGATTCTTGAACATCTCGCGATTCGACTCCGGCAGAATGATGATCGAAAGAGAAGTGTTTTGATCTGAAGGAATTATTTGCTGAACTTGAAGATGAATTTAAATTGAGGATCAACACCCATCAGATTGCCGCTGACCTGACGCAAAGTTTATCCATTGACGCTGATCCGAACAAGATTTCGCAGGTAGTACAAAACCTGTTGGAAAATGCAGCCAAATATTCGCCGATAGGAACCCAAATTACATTTGGTTATTCGCCCAAGGCAAATAACGTTATCGAAATTTTCGTCAGCGACCAAGGTATGGGCATTGCCGAAGAAGACCGGGATAAGATATTCGATCGATTTTACAGGGCAGGAAAAGATCGGGTCGGAACAATCTCGGGATTTGGCATAGGACTGTATCTCTGCCGTGAAATTGTAGAACTGCATAACGGACAGATCGCTGTAGAGAGCAACTCGGCCGGAGGAACCACCTTTAAGGTGCGGCTTCCAGCCCAGTAATCCCCACCTTGATTTCGCCAATGGCATTCGACAAGATCTGATCACTCCTGTTCTGATCACTCCTGTTTAGCCTTTCCAAAACTTGGGTAGAATCATGCATACTACCAAGAAGTCATTTTGGATACAATCAAGCTCAATTTGGCAACAGATACCCTATGCTTTCTTTAGACATTTGTGTTATGGAATCAAACAATAACACAATGCAAAAGACAATTTTCATTACAGGAGCTTCTTCCGGATTGGAAAAAGCAACTGCCAAATTATTCCAACAAGCGGATTGGAATGTGATCGCAACCATGCGAAATCCCGAAAATGAAACCGAACTTACCGAGATCGAAAACATAACGCTTTTAAAATTAGATGTAACCAATCCCGCCCAAACCAAAGAAACTGTAGAAAAAGCCATCTCTTTAAGCAACATTGATGTCGTTTTCAATAATGCAGGTTACGGGTTAATGGGTGCTTTTGAAAGCTTGAGCGACGAAAAAATACTTCGTCAAATCAACACCAATCTATTGGGCGTACTGCGCGTTACACAAGCATTTATCCCTTATTTTAGAGCGAAGAAAGGTGGTTTATTTATTTCGACCACATCCATTGGTGGCTTTATGGGATTTCCGCTACATTCCATGTATCATGCGACAAAATCGCTTTGGAGGGCTGGAGCGAAAGCATGTCCTTTGAATTGAAAAAATTTGGAATAGCCATCAAAACAGTTGCTCCGGGCGGAATAGCGACAGATTTTGCAGGTCGCTCCTTGGATATGAACCGAACTTCCGATTATCAGGACATTGAAGACAAACTGTTCGAACAAATGGGGTTGATGATGCAAAATGCATCCACGGCAGAGCAGATTGCCCAAGTGGTATACGAAGCTGCAACGGACCATAAAGATCAAGTACGCTATCTGGCAGGCGACGACGCACATGCACTCTATGAAAGACGACTACAAATCGGAAAAGAAGCGTTCAGGCAAGAAATCGCAAAACAATTTGGAGCCTGATTTTTTAATTAAGCAACTGCCGCTAAGGCAGTTGTTTTTTGTAAATTTGTACAATAGAAACAGGATGCATACGATCAATTCCATATCCGAATTTCACCGGCAATTGTCCTTGCCGGCACCGTTACACCCACTCATCAGTGTAATTGATGTCGCTGGAATAAAACCTGCTGAAAGCGACATCTGGGAGCAGTTCTGCGTAAATTTCTATAGTATTTCGCTTAAAAAAGACGTTACTGCAACATTAAAGTACGGCCAACACTATTATGATTTCGACAAAGGAACGATGAATTTCATCGCGCCCAAGCAGATCCAATCGTTAACGATTGCTGAAATCAGAAAGATGAATACCGAATGCGGAAAAGGTTACATGCTGCTATTTCACCCCGATTTTTTGTATACCCACCCCCTGGCCAGCAAAATAAAAAGCTACAATTTCTTTTCGTACGCGCTTAACGAAGCATTACATCTCTCCGAACGCGAAGAAAAAGACATTATAGAAATCTTTCTTAAAATCGAAAGCGAATATCAGCATATCGACAAACCATACCCAAGGAATCATTTTGTCGCAAATTGACATGCTCTTGCAGTACAGCAACCGGTTCTATGAGCGTCAATTCATTACCCGGAAAGCCGTTAACCACGCATTGCTAACTCAATTGGAAAAATTGCTGGATGATTATTTCGGCAACGAGGAAACCTTAAAACAAGGGCTTCCGACGGTAGAGTATTTGGCAGAAAGCCTTCATGTATCGGCTCGTTATCTAAGCGATTTACTCCGTTCCGTTACCGGTAAAAAACACACAGCAGCACATCCACGACAAGTTAATTGAAGAAGCCAAGGAAAAGCTCACGGCAACAAGCCTTTCCGTAGCGGAGATCGCCTACAAACTCGGTTTTGAACATCCACAATCGTTCAACAAACTGTTTAAGAAAAAAACCAATGTTTCACCTTTAGCATTCAGGCAATCGTTTAATTGACAGAACAGTAATAAATAAATTTTAGTGTTAATCCCGCTGACCTGTTCTCCGGTAAATTGACCTTTAACAATCTTTAACTTTACGACCGCGATATTTCAAATTTTATATGGTACATTTACATTGTTCTATCGCTCAAGATCGAACGTAATAAAAATTAAGAATATTTCTCGAGTAAAAACCCAATGTCCCAGTCAGTAAAATTCAGCAATGTCAATACATTGTTCTCTAAAACGTTAAAACAAAAAATTAATAACTATTTTCAAAATTCACTTCAGCCAAGAACCGGGAATGGTAAGATCTATCTTAAAGCCTCTATCCTCCTGATCAGCTTTGCGGTATTGTATCTCCTTCTGGTATTCGCACCTTTGCATTGGAGTATTTTCAATAGCATTATGTATCATTTTCGGAGCTAATCTCGCTGCGATTGGTTTTAACATTATGCACGATGCTGGTCACAATTCTTTTTCAGACAATAAAAACCTTAACACTGTGCTGTCCTACTCGCTCAATCTACTGGGCGGCAATATCTACTTTTGGAAGCTCAAACATAATATTGCACACCATACCTATACAAATATCGATGGCGAAGATCACGATATCGAAGTCAAGTTTATGCGTATACACCACGACCAAAAACTTCGGAAACACCATCGCTATCAGCGTTTTTATTTTCCGCTTCTCTATGGAATCTCCTATTTAGCGTGGATCTTTTATCAAGATTATGAGAAATATTTCCGTGGACGCATGGGACATAAAACCGAGCAATTTCATTTTCCGGTCAAAGAGCGTATTATTTTTGGGGTCAGTAAGCTCATTCACTTCAGCTTATTTTGTCATCCTTCCGATCATTTTCGTCGGGTGGCTGCCCACACTTATCGGTTTGCTGATTTCTGGTATTGTGTGTGGTATGAGTCTGGCCACCGTATTCCAGCTGGCCCATGTGGTGGAAGAAACCGAATTCAAAACCATTGACCAGTCAAAGGTCGAGGAAGAATGGATGATTCATCAGATTCAGTCCACCGCAAATTTTGCTACGGGCAGCAAAGCACTTACCTGGTTGCTTGGCGGCCTCAATTTTCAGGTTGAACATCACCTTTTTCCAAAGATCAGCCATGTTCATTATCCTGCGCTCAATCGGATTGTGAAGCAGACCTGCAAGGAATATAAAATACAATACAACGAGTTTCGAAGCTTCTGGACAGGCATTTAGATCGCATTTAAAAGTGCTGGAGGCCATGTCAAAATAACCTCGTTATTAGCGAGTCCATTTCCTTTGTCCCTTGCCGATACATGTTGGTCATTTAATTGCCTTTAAATGACTTTTCTTTTTTCCGATAGGCTTACTTTTGTCGCACATGTATCCCGTTCGGGATTGAAGAAGAGCAAAATGAAGAAAGAATCACGCATCATATCGCTCATTGTTGGTGGCACACTGTTTATGGAGATGCTCGACACCACAGCGATATCCACGGCCTTACCCAAAATGGCACATGATTTTGAGAGTAATGTTGTACACCTCAGTGCGGGCATTACTTCATACACCGTCATGCTGGCCGTATTTATACCGATCAGTGGCTGGATCGCCGACCGCTACGGCGCAAAAAAAGTGTTCAATACCGCAATTATAGGATTTATACTTTCGTCGATCGCTTGTGGACTGAGTACCAACTTGACATCTTTCGTTATAGCGCGCATCTGCCAGGGTACAGCCGGAGCACTTATGGTTCCGGTTGGTCGTCTCATCGTACTGAAGCATACGGCAAAGAAAGATCTGGTCGATGCGATCGGTTATATTGCCTGGGCCGGATTATTAGGCCCTATTGTTGGCCCCGTACTGGGTGGATTTTTTACGACCTATTTTAGCTGGCACTGGATTTTCTTTATCAACATACCCTTCGGCGTATTTGCGCTGTGGGCCGTGCATACATTTATTCCGGCAATGGAATCTGAAAATAGCCGTCCACTTGATATTATCGGTTTTTTAATCAGCGGGATTGGCCTCGCCGGCATCATGCTGGGTACCGAAATGATCGGCGCTGCCAACGGAGATTATACCAAACCGCTTGTCACTATCCTGGCAAGCTTTGCCCTGATGGCTATTGCGGTATGGCACTCCAAACGTATACAGTACCCCTTGATCGATTATCGTATCCTCAAAATAAAGACTTTCCGGGTTACAGTCTATTCCGGCTCGATTACCCGTATGGTGATCAATGTTGCTCCTTTTATCTTGCCCCTTATGCTACAGCTGGGTTTCGGACTGAGCCCATTTCATGCAGGCCTCCTCTATATGGCCAACATGCTGGGCAGTATGAGCATGAAGCCCGTAGCCATTTGGATAACACGACGGTTTGACTTCCGTAGGGTTTTGATTGGGAACGGTATTATTTTAACAATTTTTACGGCCGGACTTTCCCTGCTTTCCCTGCAAACGCCAATCTGGCTTGTGGCCATCGTATTCTTTTTCTCGGGGCTTACCCGGTCGCTCCAATTTACAAGCCTGAATACGTTGGCCTACGCAGACGTACCCAATGGACAGCTCAGCAATGCGAATACGTTGTACAATACGGCACAGCAAATGGCACTGGGTATGGGTATCGCCCTGGGAGCGGTAACACTTCACCTTGCAAGCAGCTATTATCAGGATACCGTTTATCAGATGCGGGATTTCAGTTTGGCCTTGCAGTTAATTGCTGGCTTATCCCTGCTATCCTTAATCGAATATTTCAAAATTAAACCAAGTGACGGGGCCAATTTAAGGGGTTTGCCTTCACAAAAAGAAGTGCAGAAGGCCGCTTAGTCCTTTAAATATTAGGTGGACTTTTCGGTATTGGGTAGGCTTTTCGGACTGTAGCCAAATTGTTTTTTAAATGCATAGTCGGTCAGGGAAATGATGCACTATATTTGAAATATACCCGTTTGATCTTTATCATAGCAGAATTTATCAGTTCAATGGTATAAGTTGATCCCAGCCCTTATGCCGCAGATTATGTGCGTTATCCAAAAAATCTTTTAGCTTTTTTTCTTTTCGCATCCATTCGTTTACCAGAAGCAGGTTTCCGATCTCCATTTCCGTCATGTTCAACCGCAGGCATTGAAACACCTCCTTACGAAACTCCAGTTGAGACGCATTAGGCGAAATTGGAAAATGGATATGCATCATATTCACTCTACAGGTGCTACTTATACGGAAAAACCATTTGTCAAGCCCTCTTTTTTCTAGCTCCTGCAAAAAACGACCGGCCTCTAATCGCGTACCATCAATCAGTACAACTTGTTTTTCTCCTCTTTTAGAAAAATAGAAAGGAACATCAAACATACGAACAACATCTTTTCGCAATGCACTTAGATCGAATCGAGCTTGGATGTAAAGCACATCATAAAGTGATCCGATTGGGATACTTTTATCCAATTCGCTTGGAGGGAGTATGGTGACCACTTTTTCTACAGGAACTGTTTTTTCTGGTAACAGATCGCTGAAAAGCGTCAATGCGTTTGTTGGCGTAAACCACCATAATTGTCCTCTGATAAAAACATAGCTTACGTAGACCAAGCATCCTGTAGCAACAAGAGGCATATAATGGAACAAATAATTTATAAAAAACATATACGTACTACCGCTACGTACAAAAGCGATTAGATAGATAAAGCAGAGATAGACCATTAAAAGTGCTAAGGATGTGGACAGAATGGCCCATAACAGTTCTGATACTGGCAAACTATTGGTCTGCAAGCGTCCCCTTCTAAAGAGTTGCAATTCCGGATATTTTTTCTGCCAATGGATCCACAAAACTTTCAGCCGAACACGAATGAGCAGCGCAGCAACGACTATTGCCAAAGCAAATGCTAATGTCCAAGTCCAATAGGCTGGCGTCCAAATTCTATTTAACTTAAATCCATTATTTGCAATTAAATTAAAAATCGAAGAGACAAAAAAGCTCTCAACGAATAATCTTAACATTTTCATATCATTCCACCAAATACTGTTATTAGACTAAGGTTTATATTGTTTGAACATCTAATTTATTAAAATTAATCAAGTATTAAGCAAAATTGAATCTTCAAAAAGAAGATTATCCTCCAAAATCACGGAGGTTATTCCTTGGCATTCGTTTAAGTAATCTTTAAAATAAATATTTGCCAAAAGAGAATTTTTATGAAAGAAAACTTAGACGAGTTTGGTTTGGCAGCTAAAGTTGCCACACTTCTCGCGCTACCTAGGGTAGATCGCGCACTAGCGCTGCAGCTTATGAGAGATAATTTTGTGGACTGGATGGAGCACAACTTTAATCTAGGCTCCAATCAGGCGGATAAACTTAACCAACTTCCCGCTGAGCTTAGTCAAAAACTTGGCATTGCGATCAGCAATTACCTCATGGAGGACCATGTACTTCAAGTTCGAAAAGACGAAAAGAAAGATGAGGATCCAGATTTCACAGAGCTTTGTATATACGGGGTCGAGGAATGGCTAGATGGAGAACCTGAAGCAGAACCGACTCCCCTGTATATACGGATTTCATATAGAAATGCCTAGCCTTATAGTAAGGAATAGAAATATAACTTATGGGTTCCGATATGGACGCATGCACATCCCCTATCGAGCGGGATTTCTCATAAAATCTTTTCCAATTCATTTCTGTGATCCTCACCCCATTGGGCTGTTACCGCGATGACTGGTATAAGGCTTTCACCGAGCCCAGTCAGTTCATATTCGACTTTCAGCGGAAGCTGATCAAAGACGACTTTATTGATTAATCCATGTTCAATCAATTGGCCAAGCTGCGCATCAAGTACACGGCGGGTTGCATTGGGGATTTTCCGCTGCAGTTCACCCGGACGCTTGATACCTGAATGTATGGCCCAGAGCAGGTTTATTTTCCATTTTCCCTGAACCACTTGTAGGAACAGATGTAAACCGCAATCTAAATTGATCGGAAGCTTTTTTTCATACATAGCTGCTATATTTTACGAAGGCATAAAGTGGGTATAGATAAATTTATCCGTAATTGACACGGTTACTTTATGCCCTTAACTTTGCAACAAAGTAAATATAAAAATATGAAATACAAGTTATTTGGATCAAAAACAGGACTGCATGCCAGTGAAATAATTTTAGGAGCTGCCAACTTTGGAACCAGAAAAGGTTACGGAGCCGATCCCGAAGAGTCAAAAAAGATTTTAACAGCTTATGCTGATGCAGGTGGTAATTTTATCGATATATCGGATGTTTACCAATTTGGAGAGGCAGAAGAAATCGTAGGCAACTTTTTAGAGGGGCAGCGAAGCAATTTTATTATCTGTTCAAAATATACCCGAAGTAGTGATCCCAACCCTGCGATCGGTAATTTTGGGAATAACCGTAAATCTATGCGACAGGCTGTTGAAAAAACTCTAAAAAGATTGAAGACGGACTACATCGATATTTATATGCCTCATTATGACGATGGCGTAACTCCATGGGAAGAAATAGCCATGGGACTTCAAGATCTGGTCAGCGAAGGAAAAATAGTGTATGCAGGACTAACTAATTTCCCGGCATGGAAGGTGTCGGCCATTGGATCAGCAACAAAACTCAGTGCTTTACAGATTGAATATAATTTATTACAACGTACCGCAGACCGTGAACTGATCCCGATGGCAAAGGAATTTGGTCTTGGTGTGATGATGTACTCGCCGATGGCTGGCGGACTGCTGACCGCAAAATATAGAAAGGGAGAAGCCGGACGCATCAGTCATTCTTCTGACGCTGAATATGCGGAAGACGAGAAAACCAAACTGATCATTGATGAACTGGTATCAATCGCGGAAAAATATGAAGCAAGCCCCGGTCAGATCGCGTTTGCATGGAATTTATCAAAAGAGGCATTCCCATTACTGGGAGCACGCAATAGCAATCAATTTGAGCAAAGTATGACAGCTACTGAAATTAATTTGACAGCTGATGAGCTGACCAAACTAGATGCTTTAAGCTCCATTAGCCTCGGGTATCCGCACGATCTGCTGAATACGGTACGTGGTTGATTTTGTAATCGATAGTAATTCTTAAAGTATATGAACTAAATTTGAATTTAAAATTGCGCCGCATGGCCAAAAGTGATTCTATTTCAGTGAACAGCATGCATTCCAGCAGTAGCATTGCTGTTAGATTGTAAGGGGACTAAAGAGATTCTTTTCGTATATTTACCCTTCTATTCGACGGGGGCATTAAATAAAATACAGGAAAGAAAATGAGTCAATATTTTTGGATCGCGGTGCCCGCGGAGCTATTTTTTCAGCATTGCGGAGAAACGATGGAAAAACATCGGGCTCAGGCCTATGTTGAGACGATAAACCGTCGTTCAGGAAAGCGCAATATTGTAAAATATAGCAAAGAAAATCAGTCGGCATTTTTGGAAAGCTTTTCATCAGCAGATTATCATGGGTTTTACCTATCCACCTACCCTTTTGCAGATCGGGAAACCAGCGTAGATTCAGGTGTCTTCTATGATTCACCTGTAGCCGAATATACCATTGCAGGAAGCGGGGGCTATGAAACTGACCGGACAAGGGAAATTATCCACTTGCGTCAGATCATGAAACAAGCGGACAAATCCGCAAAAGCATTTTTTGCGGCCTTGCAGCGCAGCCTCAAAAAAATCCCCGATCTACGCGATACCCTGAGCAGTGGAAATAAAAACCATTTTTACCTGCCGACATCAAAAAGTATTATTCCCCAAAATGCCCATAGTCGGCTTATAACACTACCCTGGGAAGAACACTGCCTGAGCAAAGACCTGGTCTACCAACAGCAATGATTCAAATTTATAACATAAACAAATGGCAAAATCTATTTTAACAATTACCCTGAATCCATCCATAGACAAGAGTACCCGTGTACAACATATCGTTCCTGAAAAGAAATTACGATGTGAAGCGCCTGTATATGAACCAGGCGGTGGGGGAATTAACGTATCTCGGGCATTGAAAAGACTTGGTTTGGCATCAACAGCCCTTTTTACATCCGGGGGAAAGACAGGCAGTTTACTCGAAAGCTTATTGAAGCTGGAAGATATTGCTATAGAACCTATTTGGGTGAACGGCGAGACCCGCGAAAACTTTATCGTGGTTGACAGCGCAACGAATCAGCAATATCGATTTGGGTTGCCAGGCGAACAGTTTGAGTCCAACGAACTGGAGGGGATCAGGACTTCGATTGAGGAAATCACCTATGTTCCGGATTTTGTCGTTATCAGCGGTAGTATGCCCGCTGGTATGCCGCCCGAGTTTAAACGATCGCTGATCAATACGTACAAAACGAAGGGCAGTAAAATAATCATTGATACCTCTGGCGATGCACTTCGCCTTGCACTGGAGGAAGGTGTCTTTTTGATCAAACCAAATGCCGGCGAGCTTGCTGCGCTTGTGGGAAAAGAGGAATTGGGGCATTCCGATCTGGATATGGCCGCCCAGCAGCTAATTTCGGAGGGTAAAGCAACTTTAATCGTTGTCTCTTTAGGTGCTCAAGGCGCTATATTATATTCAAAAACAGAACGAATACAGCTGCCTTCCCCACTGGTCAAGGTACGCAGTACGGTGGGCGCAGGTGACAGTATGGTTGCCGGAATGGTGTCTGTCTTAGCCCAACAGGGAGATCTGGAGCATGTCCTTCAAATGGGAATCGCCTGTGGCTCGGCCACGACGATGGCGGAAGGAACTGGGCTATTCGCTAAGGAAGATGTCGATCGGCTGTTCTCGGAAATAAAAAAAAGATAAATATTGAGGATTCTGCCTTACTAATGAAGATATTGCTTTACAAAAAGGCGCACAATCCCGTGCGCCTTTTTGTTCTGCTCATCTTTTCCGTTTACCCAGTTTCGCCAATAACCTACTTGTGGCAAAACTGACCAGGGTACCCAAGGCAGCCGTCAGGGCTGTCTGCAATACATCGCCCAACGAGATACTGGCCCAAATGGAACAGATGGTACCGCCGATGGCCGAGACGCGGATATCATTCACTTTCATCCATCGCGCTCCTTTCTACGGTATTTTCGCTTCCATTTTTAACGGACTTATTCTCCCTGACGCCCACCGAAGCATCCTTATCGGTAGGCGATTCAGCTGCCGACATCGTATCATCCATTGCCGACTGATTCCTTTCGCCATCGTCCGGATTGTATTTCCCTTCCTGCGGCTCCTTGCCATCGTCTATCTCGGAATGTGATTTAGCCTCATCCAATACCGTTTCTACAATACCAAGCCCCAAGGCCAGGTATTTTAATACATTCCCCACCTTAGCCGGCAGCTTAACAGGTGCCGCCAACAGCAGCTGCAGCACCTGTCCTACTTTATTGAAGATCTTTTTCATCTGTATAAATTTGTTTTTCAATTGAGATGAAGCTATCAGATTTATTCATTCCCCAATATGATTGAATAAATCATGATGGTTTCATGTTTACTTTTTTAAGGATGATCATTTATTTAGCAGGAACCGCTACTCACTCGACCTGTACTTCGACCAGTCCCTGCAGCATTAGTTCGACCACTAGCGGATAGAACTTTTTGTAGGCGACACCCGAGGCTAACAGGCGATAATCACCATCCTCCAGTACATATTGCGCGCCTACCAGGATGCAGCCCGCAGTCTCTTTGTAGCTGTTTCCTTTGTGGAAGTAGACATAGCTAAAATTCGGAATATCAAGCATCTCTAACATCCCGCGATGCATTTTTGGGTAAGCGTCGTAGTAACGGCCATTCATTGCCCCCTCGCGGTTAAAACCCAGCGGATAATGCCCGACAGGTATGGCAGTCTCGCCCCTAATCTTCACGGGGCGCGGAATATTCTCCAGACCGTAGCAGACAAATTGATTGTTCAGGTAGATCTCGGACAGCGTGCTATGCTTGCCCTGTTTTGTACGAAGTACTTTTATCGTTGATTTCATACGCAAGATTTAAATTAGAAAAGACCGAGGTACTGACTTCTGGAGTACAGGTTTTCGTCACGATCATGTAGGAACAGGTACAGGTGCACCGGCCGATCATGCAGGATGGATGGCAGCTCGATCGTCATTTGGAGATCCTTGCGCAGCACCTGTTGTTCATTGATGGCTGCCTGCTCGCCAATAATATCATAAGCACAGAGTATGACCTGGTCATCCCATTGGTTATAATCTTTGATGTTGGATTCGGTTACATCCCAGCTCAGCTGAATCGTATTTGACGTACGTACACAGGTATTCACCGCGAGCGGAGACAGCATGCCATTGCTTATTTTTGCGAGAGCGGGCACTACCTCAAAATCCGGATATTCCCCCTGTATCACATTCGTCAGCGTATGCGACATGGCGCGGCCAAAAGCCGCCTGCACCGTGCACTTGCTATGGGCAAAACCTTTGCGGATGAGCGGGTACAGCGGATTCAAAAACCGGCGTGCCAGCCGAAAACGCTCCTGCGCAGCCTCCCTACGTGTCGGATCTGTAACCTGCTTTTTAAACTCAGAAATCACCAGCATGTCTTATCGTTTTGTGTTCAAAAATCAGGAGGAGCCACATGCTCCTCCCGTTCAATTAATCCTTCAGTGGCTAAGCCAGGTCAAATTCGCCCAAATACGTACTTTTGGATACCTTTTCGGCCTTGCGGTCGGTAAAGAAGATCCAGACATGCCCCTTGCCACCGAGCAGGTGGGCCGGGATCTGGATGTCTATCGTACCGGCAGCACGGGTGGGCGGTGTAGGTGCCGTCATAAATTCATCCTTTTCGGGTGAATAGACCAAGATAATGACCTGATCATCGGCCTTGGTCTTGTACAGGCTGTTGAGGATGGTATCCCAGTAGATAGAAAGAATTCCATTATCCACAGCAGCCTCCATGCCGCCGCCGTTGAGGTAAGAGCCCGTACTGATTTCGATCTTGCTGTAATCCAAGCTAAAGTTTGGATAAGTACCGCTTACCGCCTGTGCGATGTTGAGCTGCAGTGCCACGTTTGTGGGCGTCATCTTTTCGGTTTTGGAAAGCCCAAACCCCACCTGCAGGATCGGCGTGATCGGCATCAGAAATTTGGAGATTTTCAGGAAACGGTCCTGTTGGATCAGCTGTTCTTCGGACATCCCTTTCGTCCGCTTTTTGGGCAGGCCTTTGAGGTAGTTGATGGATTTCCAGGACGAAGCTATCACAGCGCCCACTTTACCACTTGCTCTTCCGATTACACCATTGTTGATTGTTGCCATGTTGTTATTTTTTTTAAAAAGTTAAACCCCATAAAGCTTTCATTTATACCGGTATGTATTGCTTTACTTCGACAAACATACCACATCACATAGCCCCTTGTCAATAGCATAAAACAGGTTGGCGGAGACTCGTCGGCGGCAGCCCGTCTTTTGTCGGCGTGTTGTCGGAGGCAATCGGGCATATTCCAGGTACACCGCCGTCTGGCACTTCAAAAACTACGGGTTTGTGCAGCAGTCTCGGGCCTTTGCTTCGCACCTGATTCGTACCTGCTTCGGATCAGCAATAGATCTTGTACAGATACTGACCAGACCTTCACCAGTCTCCGAACAGGGAAATACTGTTCAGCAACGGATTAACAGTGGCTGCTTTTACATGCAGCCCCGAAGACAATACGAAGCAGGTACGAATAGTGTAGGGATTTAAGGCATTTGCCGCGGCCATTTTTTATATTCGGCCACATACAGCTGCACCACATCTTTTTTGAGAAAGAGATCCGCATTACCCTCTTTATAGGTGGCTTTGAGCAGGCCTTTGGCGATACGGCGCTCGATGGTGCGCACACTTTTGCTCAAAAAATAGGCGACTTCGTGGATGGTCATTGTACCGGTCAGCTTGTGGAGCTCCGTATACTGCTGTTCTTGCAGCAGGTCGAGGATACGGTCCAGCTTGGCCGCTAAGGGCGTATATCCGATGCCTGATTTTAATTGAAAAGAATAGTGGATTTTAAGGTGAATAGCTGTCGCATTGGACACAAAACGGGGGGTGATATCCTGTTGATCAGGAGATCCTTTTACAAAAAACATAAACGGGTAAGGTTAGCTCGACTAACCGCCGAAATCCAGCGCAGCAGCAGACCTGTTGTCTACTGCGCTCGGTCTATCTAAGTTTATAAAGTGGGATGATTCAATTGAGCCGAATAAGGTTATCCCATCCCTCATGCTCCAGGTTATTGACGTTATCCAAAAAATCCTTTAGTTTTTTTTCTTTGCGCATCCATTCAGTTATCTGCAGCAGGTTGCTGATCTCCAATTCCGTCATATTCAACTTGAGGCTGTCAAACACTTCCTTACGAAACTCCAGGTAAGTGGCATTTGGCAATATCGGTTGACGGACGTGCATCATATTTACCCTACAGGTTTTATTGATGCGGAAATACCATTTATCAAGCCCCAACCTTTCTAGCTCCTGCATGAAATGATGGGCTTCCAAACGGATACCATTGATCAGGACGACTTCTTTTTTTCTTTTTTGGGAAAAATAAAAGGGCACATCAAACATACGTACAGCATCCATCTGCAAGGTATTTAAATTGAATGGCGAATCTTTATGCAGCACATCATAGAGTGATCCGATTACGATAGTCCTATCCAATGCACTTGGAGGTGCTATAGTTCCCGCTCTATCTGTTGTGTTTTCCTGCGACATGACCTCTTTCCCTAACAAAGCCATCACATTTTCAGTTGTTAGCCACCATAATTTGCCGTTACGAAAAACATAGATCACGTAGGCTATAAAGCCTAGACCAATAAAAGGCATATAATGCAGCAGATAGCTTCTTAACAAGCTGTACGTATCTTCGCTGCGGACAGAAGCGAAACAATAGATAATGAAGAGATAAATCGATAGAATCGATATAGTTGTAGCAAGAATTGCACAGCAGAGCTGACCTTTGGGTATACTCTTGGTCATGACCCTCCCCTTGCTCATGAGTATCAAATCAGGGTACCGCTTCTGCCAATAAGTCCCAAAGGCTTCAAGAAACATCTGCGTGAACACGACCGCAACACCAATCGCAATTGCAAATGCCACCGTCCACATCCAATAGGTCTGTGTCCAAAATCGATTCAGATAAATACCGTGATTTCCGATTAAATTAAAAAGCATGGAGATGAGTAAACTCTCCACCGTTAGTTTTAATACTTTCATATGCTATGTCAAGCTCTCTTAAATGGCTTAGGTTTCTACTGGTTTACAGATCCAATTTACTAAATAAAATCAAATATTAAGCAAAATTCAATCATCCAAAAGAAGATTATCCTCCAAAACCCCGGAGGTTAGGACAGGGCGGTTGCTAATTTGATCTATTTAAATAAATATTTGCAAAAACACAATTTGTATGAAAGAGAACTTTGACAATCCAGGTGTGGCGCAAAAAGTAGCCACCCTTCTTGCGCTACCCTTAGCGGAGCGCGCGCTCGAGATGCAACTTCTTAAAGACGATTTTGCAGTCTGGATGGAACACAATTTTGACTTGAAGCCCCATCAGGTGGAGCAGCTCTATGATTTTTCACCTGGATTTCGGAAACAACTTGGCACAGCGATAAGCAATTATCTCATGCAGGGCAACGTACTTCAATTTCAAAAAGAAGACAAGGGAGATGATGATGATCCAGATTTTAAGGAGCTTATGGTTCACGGCCTCGATGAATGGCAGGATGGTGTGGCGACGATGATGTTCACTCCGCTGTTTATCTGGATTTCCTACACCGGTCCGCAGCAGTAATCCAACCCTACGTTATCCAAAAACCATTTCCCCCGATCATACCGAAATCCTGACCGGGGGGATTTTTATTGACCTATACACCATTATGAAAACAGCACTACAGATCGATATCGCACAGGTATTTGACCAGCCGATCAGTCCGAGAACTGATACGCTCAAGCCAAGCATAAGCATGTCCAATGCGGACTATCAACATTACGAAAACCAACATGGGCAGGCCTGCCTGCAGCAGTTTGACGGCATGCTCGGCTACATCAATATATTGGATCTGCATATACCTGCCGATATTGTCATTCCGATGCAAGTCACAGCGTCGGATATGCATATCTTTTATCTCTTGACAGAAGATCGTGCCATTCAGATCAGGGATGTTCAGAAGCGCATCAGTTACAGCATCTCTTGCAATCGCGGGCGCTACTTCTACTTAACCAGAAGTGATTATGAAATCCATGTTCCTGCCGGAAGGTATACCCTCGTTAACTTTTATTTCCGCGGCAGCATTTTCCGCGATGGCAATGAGCGTCCCTTCCAGTTTCTTCACGCCTTGATCCATGCCTATCGAAAACAAGATCCGAATTCGTGGTGCAGCATCGATTTCCGTGCTGGCATCAGGACTATTTCATTGCTAAAAACCATTGCGTCAAAAATCAAGAAAGGCGACCTCGACAGTGAGGTCAATATCCTCTGGGGTATCAAGAAACTGATCCAGCTATCGAAGGAAAAGATCTTTGAAGAATATGACAAGATTTCGGAATCCCACATCAAATCCAAAGAAGCCCATGCCGCTATTAAGCAGGCAGTAGCCGAGCTTGGCCAGGATTTTAAACTGGAAGATATTGCCTGGCAGCTCGGAATCAGTATGGACTATCTGCATCAGCTTATCCAACTTTACTATGGACAGAGTCCCCAAGAGCTGAAAATAGAATTCATGCTAGATCTCGCCAAGAAATATATTGTAGACGGAATGCCTACCGATGCAATCGCCTATGAACTGGGCTATGCGTCACCCAGCAGTTTTGCACGCTTTTTTAAAAAGAAAACCGGCATGACCGCAACCGAGTTTTTTATGCGGTATAACCAAGACTATTTATAAATTTATTATTAAATTAACCTAGTGACCTAAAAACATGAAAGAAATCATTCAAAAAATCGGAAAATTTTTCAGCGCGGTCGGAAAACTTTTTATCGCTGAGCCAGCTGACAAAAGCAAGATTATTGCGAGAAAAGTCTGTGGAAAATATAGAGCCTGGAAATATGGCCCGCTACGTATTTGTATCGAGATGGCCGCCTCCTATTTCCCTGAAAATTATCAACTTGATGAAGAGGTACTCAAGGCAGCAAATGCTGCTGGCAATATTTATTCTCCAAAGGCTATGCTTTATTACCTTTTGTCCCATGCAAGGAAGATAGCAGCACCGCGGCAGCCATTGCCCATTAAAACGAGCTATAGCTATGTGGCATGGCAGATGATCAATCTATCAAAAGTGGATATCGTCACAACCCTCACCAAACACCCCCGTTTAATAGAAATCCGTGAGGAAACGCTGGAACTGTCTGCTGCGAAAGCCGAGATACTGATCTTGAGCAGCGGTGGTGATTATCTTGAAGTAAATCATCTTCTTTCGAAGATTGACCTGACACATAAATATGTCATTATCTGTTCTGTTTTTGAAGAAGTCTTTATACGCGATCATATTCTTTATCGAGTAGATCGGAAAATTAAGCCAAATTTTAAAAGCGAAAACGAATATCTGGCATTCATTGACGAGATTATCCAAGAAGCCACCACAATACACCTTTGAAAATTTAACCGCAGCATCCCCTCCCGAGGGGATTTTTTATTGCCATACCCTATCATCACTTCAATCCGGTACATACCCGACTCCAGATTCGGCCAAGCCCAGTGCTCTTTTAAGGCCGAACTTTGGTATAAGTTAACGACGAAAAAGTTAGCGGGATAAAAACGAAGAAACAATAAAAGCCCAGTGGGCATGCTGCGCTAAGGATGCGCCACTGCCGACAGACAAATGGATCAGGTAAAACAAAGTTTTATGAACAGAAAGTACCATATATTGAATAGGATGATAGCCATTTTCCGTTGCATCGGAAAGCTATACTCGTCCCTGAGGACGCAGGTGCATCTGCTGTCTATGCCCAAGGGTTTGGTCTGCAGACTGGTCAAAGACAAGCTTCAGCTGGACACTTTGCCGCATCGGATTGCCTTCGCCCAGAAGAGAGTTGTACAGCGAACGTTGCACAACCGTAAAGGGGCACTGTTCACGGAAATCCCGGATGGCCCTTAGGGGTCATCTGGGAACAGGCAGGCTGCGTATCGGGATGCAAAGCCGGCCAGCGAGGTCTGCTAAAAGACACCCAACAAAATAAAAATTAATAAAAGTTTTTTGAGGCAACCTTTTTTTGACCGTATAAAAAAGACCACAACCATGATTTCAAAAAAAATCATTAAAAATAATAAAAGATGGTTCAGTGCGTCTGCGCTAGCCACTATGGTCGGAATTGCGACCCTAACATTTGCTTTTAAGCCAGATGTTAAAGACAGTTCAAACCACAATGCCAATAAAGTATTTGCTACTAAGTGGTATCAATACAATGGTAGTGGGTCAAGAACTGCCGAAAGCAACTATACCCTGTTAAGCACACAGCCTGCAAATGAAACCGAAGCGGCAAATTTATGTCCGAATGTAGGTGAGATCTGTGTAATTAATGCGCCGGAAGGTAGTGGAATGCACCCTGCTTCGTTTTCAACTGCATTTAAAAACGAAATCAATAATGCGCAAGCCAGCGGTGTGGAAACGACTAATGTTAAATTAAGAGATTAGTTGTAAATTGAGATTAGTTGTAAATAAAGGAACTGGAGGCCGATATATGGGCCCCCAGTTCTCTTTTAACGCTCATTTTGTGGAAGTCCGGTAATTTCAATTATTTTTAACGGAATCAAGCTGATATACCGATTATCATCCTGTTTTAATTCAAACAGTTCGTTATCCAGTTTCCTGACCGGATAGATACGGTACCGATCTTCTTTATTCAGTCTTCTTATATCCGACCAACGTACACCTCTAAAAACCAGCTCCTTTCTTCTTTCCGACAAAACAATATCCAATGCCTGTTGGGAAGTACTAGCCTGTATTGCCTGATATTTGCCTTTCAAAAATCGTTTTTCAAGCATAAGATTCAGATATTGCACTGCAGCCGGTATATTGTTCAATCTTGCATAACATTCGGCCAAAATCAGGTATTGTTCATCCGTAGCAAGATCATTAAAATAAGCACCTCCATAACTCCCGTCATAGCTCGCTTTTACTGTAAAAGAACCGTCCGTGTTAGCTTTAAAAAAGATGTCTTTACGGAGATCGTTTTCCGCATAACTCCTATACAAGACAGTATCTATTCTGCACCTTGATGTGTACAGCAACGACGATTCACTAAAAGAACGGCTTGCAAAGATCACTTCCTCATTAAATTTTGGGATGGGTACTGCTGCCGTTGGACTTAATGAATTATAGTCCATCAGCTTACTATAAATTCGCAGGCAGGAATCGGCATACAACGCGGCATTTTTATAATCCCCCATATTTAAATATATGCGGCCGAGCAGTCCGAAAGCAGCAGCTTTGCTTGGTCTGTTTTTCGTTTCTGAATTCTCAGGCAGGAGCCGAGCAGCAGTACGCAGGTCGTTTATCATTTGGGAATAGCATTCGCTAACGGTCGCCCTCACCGAAGGAATAGCAGGATCAGGATTCAGACGCAGTGGAATGCAGGGGGCCGATAAAGTATTTTCCGCATATTGCGGTGCAAAGATCTGTGCCAATTCATAAAACATAAAAGTCCTAAAAAACAATGCAGATCCCCGAACTGCATCAAATTGGTGCATATCATCAGGCTCGTTCTTAGCTACTGCATCAATTTCATCCAAAACAACATTAGCATAAAAAATCGCACTGTAAGCATTTACCCAATCGCTAAAAAGCTCGCCCTTGTCATTCCAAATATAATTATTGCGGGTATTTATGTTGGAAATCGCTTTGAAACCAGTAGCGGTTAGATAATACGTGTCTGCATATTCTTCTCCTGCTCTTGGAGAAGACATATTCATCTTTGTATAGTTATCCAACAGTGCCCACAAATCTGCTATCGTAGCTGGTATAGCTAATTTTTTATCAGGTTTTGCATCAAGATATTTCTTGCATCCCAAAAACATGCTACAGAGTATAACGATGAAATAGAATCTAGTTTTCATAATTTAAATCTTTTAATTTAGAGACTTGTCTTCAGCCCAAAAGCAATGCTTAAAGGTGCTTTTAAACCACTAACAAAATTGGGGTCCACTCCTTTCTTATTGGCTTTCCATAAGATGATATTCAGGTTGTTCAGATAGGCGTAAATCTGGATCTGTTTAAATAGCCCCCTTTTGTTGATGCTATAATTTATCTGCATGTCATTTAGCCGGATATGATCGCCCCGTTCAACCGTAGCTTCTGAAAGAGCATAAAAGTTGTCACGGTCATTATCTAATGGATAGGTAAACGAAGGTACATTTGTCAAATTTTCATCGCCTGGCTTTTGCCAGCGCTGCGCAAAATCGCTATGCCCCTTCCCATAACTTGCCAATAAAGAATAGTCAATGGAGTTGCGCCTGAAATAATAATCAAAATTGTAGCTGATGTTGAGCGAAAATGATAGATTTTTCCAGGATATATCATTGCGTATTGCCCCGAAATATAAAGGTAAGGGCGAGCCATGAAATACCGCATCCGATAATAGTGAACTATAGACGAGATTATAGTAGTCTTGACTAAGCTCGCCGTTATAAAAGCCCTGGGGATTACCATTATTGCCATCCAAGCCTGCCCATTTATAACTCACCACCATATAGGGCATTTTTCCTTCAATTGAAATTAAATCGCCACTGTTGACATAACTATTTGCATATACTGACGGTTTTGTCAGGAAACGCGTAAGTTTATTCTTTACGTAGCTGAACAATACATTAGAGCTCCATTTTACGGCACCGGTTGTATTTACAGAGCTTAGGTTTATATCCAACCCTCGTCCTTCCATATTGGCACTGTTGGTCACCATACTGCTAAATCCTGTAGAAGCGTCCATCGTCTTATTTCCCAGCATATCCCTTACATTTTTATTGAAATATTCGATAGTTCCAGAAAGCCTGTTACCCTTTAACCCAAAATCAAGCCCCATATTGAACATCCCAACTTTTTCCCATCTCAAATTTGGATTGGGCGGATTGGTAATGGTTGCATAAGGAAGTTTTACCTGACTTGCAGTAGCGGGCTGATAGTTCATAATTACCAGGGCGGATTGGCTCGCTGGAAGATTACCACTAAAACCATAAGTAAGTCTTAATTTTAGATTTGACAGTCCGTCAATCTTGTAAAAAGGTTCATCCGGAATATTCCACAAAACTCCTGCCGACCATAGCGGCACTCCTTTTCTATTTGTTTCTACTCCAAATAAATTTGAAGCATCTTTCCGTGCACTTCCTGTTACCGTATATCGCTTTTTATAGGTATATGAAACATTACTATACAACGAAATAAAACGGTTCAACAAGGAACCAAAATTCTGATTCCCATCTATCCTATTCGACCCAAATAAATTATTGTAACTCGGAAATTCCGTTACATAATCTACGGGAACAAAAGTGAGCAGATTATCATCGTAGCCATAAGTTCGCGTTGTTTTACTTTGAGTTTTTATCTCCCTCGCTTCAATCCCAGCAATTGCGACAACTTGGTGATCGTTTTTCCAGTTCTTGTTGAAATTCAGCTGAGAACGGATTGAGTTTTCGGTCAACTGACTCACATTTTCATCAAGGATACCTCCATAAGGAATATTTCGGATCATTTTACCGGACGATATATCTGTAAATCTATTGATCAGGTCACGTGCGAAATAGGTTTTCGCACTATGGTAATTCCTACCATTTACATCATACGTACCATATTGATAACGGACATCCAATTTTAAGGCGGATGAAAAACTATATGTACCATTCGCTCCGATCCGCAGGTCTTTACCCCTATTTCTATTGTCGGCTAAATCCAATTCTTCTAACGGCCTATAAGACCAGTCCAATAAACCCGTCGTTTGCAGGCTATCGATATAAGATTGGCGCAGATTCCGTTCAATAGGCAAGGGATTACCCGCTTCATCAGCAAATCTTGTATACGGGTAAAGCTGTCTATTTCCGATCGAATAGGCTCCAAAATAACCACCGGGACTGTTGGATTGGGTTGAATTTTGAGTATATAATATATTCGTGCTAATTTCAAGATTTTTAATAGGTTTCAGACTTTGATTAAACCGAAATGTGAACCTCTCACTGCTATTGCCTTTTAACTCGCTGGCTGTCTTATCATAACCGGTACTCAGCACATACTTTATCTTTTCATTCCCGCCATTCAGGTTCAGCGCATACTGTTGGTTAATAGCTGACCTGTAGAGGTATTTTTCAAAATCGTTCCGAATATCAATCTTTCCCAATGCTTTAATCTGCTGCTCAATAGCAGATATGCCAGCCAAGTCACTTTCCGGAGTATTTTTCTGCTTTTCCAGCAGTTCAATCAGTTGTCCAACTGGAGGGTGATAATCTGTGTCATTCAGTTCATTATCATAAAAGCCATTTTTGAACAAAAACTTTTGCGCTTCAATATAATCTGGGGTAGACATTATTGAAATGTTAAAAAGATTAGGCTTTTGTGCAATCGTGAGGTTCGTATTCAGATCCAAATGAACCGACTGATTGTACCTGCCTTTTTTCGAGGTGAGCACAATAACCCCATTTCCTGCCCTAGCACCCCAGATAGATGCCGCTGCTGCATCCTTCAATACCGATACCGACGCTATATCATTTGGGTTGATATTGTTGATATCCCCCTCATACGGGAAATTGTCCAATATGATCAGCGGATCATCGGAAGCATAAAGCGTACTGACTCCCCTTATTTGAAGTTTCACCTGGTCGGCATTTCTTTTATCGACTAGTAAACTGCCTGTCACTCCCTCCAGCCTCGAAAGTACGTCGGGCCCTACCCTCCGGTTAAACAAGGCACTATCAATATGTTCAAATGAGCCCGTAGCCCTTTCTTTTGGAATATTCTGATACCCCGTGTTGATGACACTGACTTCTTCCAGCGCCATTATCTCTTTACCCATAGGAATTAAGAGCATTTCCTTTTGGGGAAGATCCACCTGTATTTCCTTCTTTTTATATCCCGTATAACTAATCGTCAAAACCACCGTTGGTTTATCGGTTTTTAAACTGAATAGTCCACCCTCATCAGTGACAAGGACATTTGCTTCTCCATCAACTTTTATAGTACAATGCGATAAAGGCCTATGCGTATCTGTATCAAAAACTTTCCCCAGCAGCGTAGTTTGAGCGATCAACCCTTTCATTCCGGCTAAGGCAACGAATATTATTATTACTATGTTTTTCATGGCTTATCGGATTTTATGGATGGTAAATGTTTCTATCTCCCGATCTTCCAGCGTACAAGCATAGCCCTCAGCTTCAAGCGATGTACGTAAAGTTATGAGGTCTTTACACTGCATAATCGAGGAAGAAACTAGCTTAGTTGGATCATTCGTTTCATCCACAATCAGCGGAACTGAAAAAATCGTATTATTGAAGTTCCAAATTAGGTCAGATAGTTTGATACCGACCTTAATCCTATTTCTAACGGTTTTTGTAGAACGGATGACAAGGCATTGCATATTGGTTCTGTTTAAATATCCCGCTATGCCAAAATAGCGTTTAAGGTCTTGCGCCAGCATATCGTTAAAATCTGCAGAGCTTGTATGTTCGGGCATCACCGCCTCGTAACAATAGGTATTTTCCCTATTCCAGTCCTCACTATAAACAGCTTCAGGCCGTACGTACATGCTTTTTTTAGCGGTCGGATATACATATTGCTTTGCAGATAGTTCGGGTATGGATTTTCCCCATGCGATCACACAAAGGTTTACCAACCTTATATTGATAAAGTATTTACGGACTGATTTGGCTATGCTATCCCTAGATGTACCCACAGTTGGGTTCACACCATTCAGATGCCCTGAAAACATTGTATAATAAATTTTTGATGGCACTGGAGCCCCGTTTTCTGTAGATGTGAGCAGCGGCATGTCCTTATTAAATTGGAGCATGTCATTTTTCATTGTCCAGTTTAGCACTTTGCCTTCCAATACCATACTAATGTTTGCAGCATTGGCATATTCAGACCATGTGGTTGCCCTAAGTATTCCCTTTTTATCAATCCACACCAAGTGTGAAAATAATTGATGCGGGAAAACGGTGGAAAGCAATGTGTCACCAGTGACAAGTGAGAAGTTCAGCTTCTTTCCAATTTCATTACGCTTTATAAAAGTATTCACAATATGTTCCTTTTGAAAGGTAATGGGCACTATCGCTATTTGGTCGCTGAAATCAGCCTGTAGCTTTTGCAATTTTGGAAGGGCTGCTACACAAGGGCTACACCACGTCGCCCAGAAGTCCAAGATAATGAGCTTTCCTCTGTAGTCATTTAAAGAAATGACTTTTTTACCATCGGAGTGGTTTACAACCTGCAAAGGCGTACTCCATAGTGATTCGGGTATAGTATCACCGATCTGCAAAGGAGTTGGCCCGTAGGCCCCGCTGTCCTTGCGGGGCGTCTGAGCCGATAAACTAAACATATGAAATACAGCAATGCAAGTAAAAAGCATTGTTGTATTCTTCAATGCCTTTAAAAAACAAGTTAAATAGGATTGAAAAACTAGTATGAATAAGATTACAAGTAGTGTAATCTGTATAACTGGAATATTGACTACCTTATCCAATAAGGCCGAAAATGATTTTGATGTTTTTATCATCTGCTTATGGATTAGGTATTATTCTGAAATTCTATTAAAGAAACTATGGATCCTTTGTTTGGCTTCCAGATCTGCGATTATCGTTTCTGCAGGTTCAGCAAAGGCAAATGGCACCGCATCGATTTTGATCTTACGAAAGTGCACCAGAAAATAAGCGATCAGTACACGGCACACTTTCATCAAAAAGGTGTGCATCTGCTTTACATCAGCAGCATCTTGTTGTTCCTCGCCCTTTCTATAGTTTTCAAAGAGTGCCAATAGGCTTTCCTGACAGTCATTTATTGTATTTTGGGACCAGAACTCCCGAATGGTATTTAATGGATCGTATCCATTGTCGTATATTTCATAACATGCTAGCTCAAAGGGCAGCAGGTTGTTTGTTTTTTGGTTCATAATTTAGTTTCATCAAGTATGACAAGCCTTCGGGTGCTCGCTCAGATACAGACATAGCTTCCCCCTTCACGAAAATTTCGCGTTCAAAATGGCTTGTCATTGCACAGATCAAATGCGACCTATGCCAAATGGACAAATAGGATTAAAAGTCCGAAAAGCGCCGAGATACAATTTCAAGGCATAAATAGGGTTCATTATGGCGCTCCCTGCCGGAAAGAAGTAAATACCGACCTACAGCGATATTGGATTGCAATAAAAACTACGGATAAAAAGTTTGGACTCAACAAAAATTTACTTAATTTTAAAGTGGAAAAATAAAATAAAGCTGTTTCATTGACCAATATTACCTTTTTAAGCAACTTAATAAATGTATAGGTCGGTGACAGGCGTAAATAGCGGGAAATTAGACTGAACTGGGTTCAGCTGTCTTTGCATTTTAAGGAAAGTCAAGACATCTCCTTTTTATTGCTTTTTACAGCCTGTTTTATATGTTGCTATCTATTCAGGCGCACGTATGATGTTCTTTAAAAGTGATTTGCGGGAATACCTCGCGTAGCGATCTTTGATCGAATGCGTGTAATGGGTAGTGTGTGTTGTGTTCGTTCTCATAATTGTTTTGGTTTATGTGAACGAGCTGGAATTAAGAAGGCTGGAACTTGTATCCTGCAATCATCCGGGAACTAGCAATCCCACAGCGTAACAATCAACAAGCCCAGCCTAAAGATTGCGCAAAGATACACAATATCTTTAGACATGGGTTAAACTTGCTGCCTTACGCTGAATTTTCAATTGCTAGTTTCGGATTCAAAGGCTCGTTCAACTCATGGTCTATTTAAAATAGACATAGTTAACATATTTATTACCAATCCTTGATTGGGTACACAAATATAAAAACAATCATTAAGACCACCAAACATTTGGTGGTAAAAATTTTGACATGGATGAAATTTATAAAACGAAAGCTATATTTCGAATTGAGTACGAATTAATCTTTAATATTAAAGGCCTGCGTGGAGAAAGGGGGTGGTCACAGGAAGTACTAAGTGGAAAAATGGGCTTAGCTGAAAATTTTGTTGGAAAATGTGAGTCTTTAGATCAACCGGAAAAGTATAACCTCCGCCATTTAGGAATATTAAAGAAGGTATTTGGTTTGAAAAGCTTGGATGATTTTTTCCCCAATGGAATTCCTAAAGATGAGCAAATTGTAATACATTATAAAAAGTACCTAAGAAAAAGGCTGACGGGTCTGATTCGAAATTGATGGAAAACGTAGTCGTTGAGATTGTAGTTGTTGACGCGGAGACCAAATCGGAGGGAAATAAACAGAATAAGAAATAATAATTACATGACTATAGTTGGCAAGATTCAATATTTTAAAAAATCTATGAGGAAATTCAGATTCTAAGGAATTGCTATCCTCATTTCAATGTTTACGTCATCTTCTTTTAGACCAGTAAATGAAAACTTTAAAGTAATTTATGAGATACTCGTAGCGTTTCGATTTTTCATTATATTAGTATAGTAACACTCTCATATTTTCTAAAATTAAATTAATAATGTTTATATTTACCATAAATAAATGCCATTAGAAACAATCCCCTTTAATTTGATCCTAGAGCAACATTCACTCTGCCCCGTCGCATATGGCTCACCGAATTTTATAGGAATATTAATTAATAACAGTTACAAAAACGTTTTAAATGGCGAATAGGACAAGTAGACCATTGAATAACTTCGAGTTAGTAGAGCACTTTTTAGAAAATGCTCTTTCAATTAATATCAATGATGATGAAATGTATAATGTTGTTTCTCAAGTAGTATCAACAGAACTTAATATAGAGAATTTCGATGAATCTCTTATAAGCTTAAATAGTAAATCCTACAGAATAAGCAAATATAGAAAGGATTCCGAGAGACTCTCGCTTCAAAAACAAATAGTTTTGGAGTTGTTAACTCAGGAAAGGTTAAAAAACGATGAAGACATCGTATTAGGTAAAGGTGGTGCATTCCCATTGAAACCTGTCAAAGCAGAGAGAAAAGCATTTATTGTGATTGGACTACCAGCATCCGGTAAGTCGGGAATATCCAATATAATTGCTGATGAATATGGCGCCATCATATTAGATTCAGATTATGCTAAGAGAAAATTACCAGAATTCTCTGCGTTGCCTTTCGGAGCAACTTTGGTACATGAAGAGTCTGATAAGATAGTTTTTGGAAATGGCAATCAGAAATCGTTTAAATCATTATTTGATCATTGTATTGAAACAGAAGCAATATAGTTTTACCAAAAATTGGAAGCAACGTAGAGAGTATTATAAAATTAATTGAGATTTTGAAAAAAGCCAATTACTTTGTACATTTAACATTAATTGAGTTGGATCGTGTGAAAGCTACTAAACGAGCCCTTAAACGCTTTCATATTTCGAAAAGATATGTACCATTAGGATTGATTTTTGACACTTATGCTAACAACCCAACAACAACATTTTATAAGATAATAACTCACAACAATACGATTTTGGATAGCTTCGGTTCCGTTTCAACTGATGTAAAAGAAGGCGAAAACCAAAAGGAATAATATCGTCCGGAAATAATCCTGTTGATTTATTTATGACTAAAATTAAAGATGAAAAAAAGAAGTAACAAAGAAGAAAAAAAAAATAAGGAATTATCAGAGTATCCGGTAATTTATTCTTATATATATGAAAGGGAGGTTGATGATATAAATCGATTAGCCAATAAAATAGACACTATAAAAAATCGAAGAAAGTCTACCCCTCCAATCAGCAAAATAATTATTGGTTATAAAGTTGAGAATGGTAAGGTAGTCCCTATTTATCAAGATTAGTAATTCAATTTTCTAACGTTATATATTATTTTTTCATTAAAATAAAGAAGAATAAACACAATATTCTAAAAAAACGTTATATAGAAACAATGTGTTATTGTCTCGTCTTGAGAAAACTTTTAAGATTTGACCTTTAATCCTAAATATGTTTCGCATTATTTTAAACTAGTTCATAGGGAAAATTTGCGCTTTCCTAGATTCTTTAACATCAATAATAACACAATTCTCTTCTCTAGGATTATTATTGATATCAAAGTATTCATTATGAACTTTATTCCCCTCAATCATCGCTTCATCAAAACTTATCTCTCCAATTTGGGTCATTTCCAAAAAAATAGTGAACTTGTCAAACTTTATTCCCAGATACGAATGTTCTGGCACGATGATGATTAGAGGACAATAACCTAACTTTTCTAGACAGCTGGCCATAAATATAACTAAATCAATACAGTTTCCGCCGCTATGCTAAAGGTGTTATCTGGAAGGTGGACTTTTTGATGAAGAGAAGTTGTTCCCTTATAAAGACTGAAGGTTTTAGAGACATACTTCATTTTTGATGATATTTGACGATATAATGCACCAATTTCTTTAGTAATAGTACCTAAATCTTCTGACATTCCTTCAAAGCCACTAATTGATTGCGCTGCTTCATTTATAATTCTTTCTACTGATACGGAATTAGGGGTTACCCATCGTGATAAAAATGAATAAAAATAGTATTTATTAGACTTTCCTAGATCCTCGCTATCATACACAAATGTCTCCTTTGGTAATAAATTTAGCCGTTTAGAATCCTCGTATATAAGTGTATCTTTATAGTAAACTTCCACAAAAAATTGCACAGATGAATGTTCATTCAATTTAGACAAATAGACATCATTCAAAATAGGAAAAAGCGGTATACTCAAAGTATTCAAGGGATCTAAATAAACAGTTTCGACGCATCTATCCGATAAACCTTTAATTTCATATACAACTTTTATTTTTCTAATCTGCTCACTCATATTAGAAATAACTAAAATAATTGGAGAGTATTTGCCATCGTATACTTCTTTCAATACATTAAAATAGGCTGAAACAATATTTTCTGTATTAAATAAAAGATTTGCAGAAATCTCGTCGTCATGATTTAAAAAGAAAAAATAATCTTTATATAAGTATTCATCAAAGTGATATTTAGGCGGAAGTTCATTAATTAATTTTTTGACAAATCCGCCATGATAGTTGTTTCCAAAATTTAATTCTAATGGAATCTCCCATAATCTTTTATCTTCGTAATCTCCAAATGTCTGTAAGGCTAAGAAAGACTCTTCATTTATAGAGAATGAATTAGGTTTATTTACAGTATATTTTTCAATTATAACTTTTTTATAAGGAAGAAAAATTCCTAAATATAATAAGGAAAGCTGCTTTTGCTTAATATGAACGTCTGCATTTTCGATTTCGAATGATACTTTGTATTCAAATTTAGTATTAAATTCCGCCCAGAAAACATCATTTTTCTTTGAAGCAAGTCTTCCTTGATGAACGACAGCCGAAATGTAATCTGATTCAAATTCAGGCATATCTTTTACATCAATATTCTTACTAGAAGATCTTGCATGTGGTAGCCAAACATTTAAACTATAAGATGTTTTTATTAGTGATAAGCTAGAATCTCCATACTTACATTTCGCTTGTACATAATTACAATTACTACTCTGAGAAGTAGACATTATAACCAAAGGAGCTAAAATCTTATCATTTCTAAACTGGACGTTGGAAGTTTGGATTTTCCAGTTATCTTTCAAATAAATTTCATTTCCTATCCCCCTATCACTATCCAATTTGAAACTTATTGATACTACGGCTTTATTAAAATCAAGTAGATCTATTCGTAATTCCTTTACTGTACAGGTAATTACATCAAACAAATTAGGTAAAAAAAGAGGTACTTCAAATTTAGTTGTTATGCCATTAGATACCATTATAAGCTCTGCTTTCTGTGAATTATATGGAGTATAATTCAATACTTCATAAGGAAAATATTCACACTCGGTATTACAGTATATCCAGGAGCGTATCTCTCCGCAGCACTTACTACATATCATTTGTCCTGATTTCAGACATCTTCTCTTCCCTTTTACTCTTTTACAAACAGTACATTTGTTTATCATATTGAACAATTATTGATTTTGCAAGGTAGACTTACCTGTTTTTTTTTTTTTCGCGAAAGAGATTATTTTTTCCACATCTAGTTCCAAAGACAGAGGAGTTAATCCGTAAAGAAGCTCCATTGATGTCGTATTGCTTCCTCAGGTGTTGTACCTAATTCATCAGCATATAAATTACGTTTAGATCCCTTTGGGGAATCATTAATAATAACCATAGCCATTGGCTTACCTGACCAATCGGAATGCTGAGATTCTATTTTACATGAGCATACGATATTTTCTCTATAAGAGCCATAAAAGGTATCATAAGTATTTAATTCAATTGGCGTTCTCTTACTGTAAGAAATCGGTTTAACATCACCCGACACTCTAAATTCGTTCAATTTTAATTTCTTCTTTGACATTTACAATAGGCTTTATGCAAAGATAACCTATTGAAAATAATTCAACACACTATATTTGCATATTTCGCATTAAAGCGCCTCAAGAATTGTGCTGGATAAAGTACCCCATTTTTCCGACAGCTGAGATTGGACTTTTCTAATTTACGTTACTAATTGATTTATTTGTTGTTTGTTTCTAATATTTTTTGATAATTCCGTTGGTGTAAGATTCCCAAGACCTTCATGGGGTCTATTGTTATTATATTCATCCATCCATGCCTGGGTATGTTCTCTTACTTCTGACAAGTTGAAAAATAAATAAGCATCCAAAATTTCTTTGCGATAACTTCGTTGAACCGTTCGATGTAGCCGTTCTGCATAGGCTTACCGGGCTGGATAAATTGAATAGCGATGCCTTGGTCTTTACACCAGAGCTCAAAATGATGACTGGTGAATTCAGGACCATTATCTACGCGTAGACAGAGCGGTTTGCCCCGCCAGTCTATGATTTGTTCAAGTGTCCGAGTTACCCGCAAAGAAGAAATTGAAGTAGCTATTTCGATACACAATATCTCACGGGAACAGTCATCCATCACATTAAAAGTTCTAAACCTATTTCCACTGGCCAAGCTATCGCTCATAAAGTCCATGCTCCATTTTTGATTAATGCTGCCCTGTTGTTCCAGAGGCTGTTTCTCCCGAGCAGGTAGCCGACGTTTGCCACGTCGTTTCTTGTTCATATTTAGCAGCTTATATACTCTGTATACTTTTTTATGGTTCCATGGCTTACCTTCTCTGCGCAGGTAGGCATATAGTTTTCGGAATCCATATACAGGATGTTTGGCGGACAGATCATCTAATGCAGATATGACTGCACTGTCATCTTTCTTACTAACATAGTAATATTGTGAACGGCACATGCCTGTCAATTTGTAGGCTCCGGTGACACTCAAACCGTGATCCAGGACAATCTCCTGGGTTAACTGTTTTTGCTGCCGGAGCCCCAACCTTTTTTTGTGATGACTTCTTTTAGGATATCATGGTTCATACTCAGTTCGGCAAACATCTTTTTCAAACGTGCATTTTCTTCCTCAAGTTCCTTTAGGCGTTTGACTTCTGAGGCTTCCATGCCTCCGTAACGGCTCTTCCAGTTATAAAATGTGGCTTTGCTAATTTCCAGCTCACGGCAGATGTCTTCGGTCTTTCTGCCTTCTTCGCCCTCTTTGAGTGCTCGCACAATCTGGCTTTCTGTAAAACGTGTTTTTTTCATTTTATTACTTAAATCTAAACATTTATGTCCAGTTTTAAGCTGTTTGATTTTTTGGGACACTTACATTACCACCAACATTATTTTTGAGGGGTCAGTATGATCCGGAATAAGTTCATCTAAATCTTATAGAGGGGTCAACATCTGCCGGAATAGCATGCGATAACTCAATGGAATTGCGCATATACTCCAGTGCAACGTACAGGAATCATGGGGTCAATTTACGGTTCTTCCCCACTTTTGGTGGTCAAGACGGAGCGTATACTACACGTTTCCTCAATAAGTCAAACCCCGCTCTACCATACATCTGCCTCTTAATCATTTTCAGTCGGTTCACGTTTCCTTCCACGGGACCATTACTCCATGGTAAGGTGAGCGCATTTTCAACAGCGGGGCAATCGGCGAGCAGTCCTTTTGCGAATGATGCTATTTCTTTTAGTCCCGAGGTGCTTGATTTCTCGATCCACTCCCTCAATTTTGTATCGCCCGACTTCTCAGCCATTATTTTACGGAAGGATTGCACTAGGATAAAAGTCTTATTCAGCTCTTTGGAGGATTTGCATAATTCGCGGATGATATTCCGATGGTCATCCCACAGATTTTGTTGATCTGACAGAAACCATATTGCCGCTGATGATGGTTTAAAAGTTGCTGCACCATGATTCGGTAATTCTTTAGTGAACCCAGCTTTTTTGCCCACTCGGATCCCATAGAATTTCAAGCCTTCTGAGAAAGTTGAATAGGCTCCCTTATATCCTTGGGTTCTGAGCTCCTGCCACAATGTGGTGATCAATATGCTCGGCTCTTCCTCCATACGCTTTTTTATATGCGTAAAGAATTTTTCAAGCGGATTAATCTTGCATTGAGATTTTCGGGGCAAAGTCTCCATGTCCAGATAGTTTTTGACGGTTTGTCTGTGCATGCACAGATGCCGTGCCATGGCACGTATGGAATATCCTTTTTTCTGTAATTCCTTCAGTTGCTCAAACCGCTTTAAGCGGATCCCGCCATGAGCTGAATCCGGAGAGCTTCTGTTTTCAGATAGTGAGCTTTGATTTTCAGCTATTTGTTGATCGTCAACCCGCAACTGCTTATTGGCCAACAAAGCTGTGGCTTTGCTGTAATGCCTAATCAAAACTTTCTGTACCGCCTCACTTAAATTTTTCAACAAGTGCCAACGATCGGTGACCTGGATAGATTGGGGAGCACCCAAAGTAATAGCTTTTCGATAGTTACTGTATCTATCCCGGCTCATTACTTCAATCTCTGGACGTTCCTGTAGCCATTTACGCAATGTCTCCTGTTCACGGTCTGGTAATAGATCTATCACTTTCCCTGTGTGGAGATTGACCAAAATACTACCGTAACTTTTCCTTTTTTTGTAAGCCCAATCGTCTACGCCAATGGCGGTTACACCTTTTGCTGGTGAAAAATCGCTTTTTTCAATCAACCGTAGTATAGTCGTATCGCTCGTGGGTATCGACAATATGGTACAAACCCGCTGAGCAGGCCTTCCTCCGGCAAGAAGCCCAAGTTGTCTGATCTTACTTTCCAGACGCTCAGTCCTCCGTTTATATGGCCTGAAATGACTCTCGAACCTCTCGGTGAATATTTTGAACGGACATTCGTCTTGATGACAATAAAATTTACGAGAGCGAAGAATAATTCTGGAAGTTTTACCAAAGACAGGAAGGTCTGCGATCTTGCGGGTGTAATAGCTGTGGATTCTTTTCGAAGTGATGCAGCAGTTTGGGCAGACAGCACTGTGGGTAGTACTCTGCACATAAACTACCAGTACATCTTGCTGGTTATCTACTGATATAATCCTAAAGTTATCACCATCGTCCGTGGGGAAGAACCAATTTACTCCGGAATATGCACCGAACAGGCACTAATGAAATTGATGTATCTGATCATAAAGGATATCGCAAAAAAATGGACAATGCCAATGCATAACTGGGGCTTGATATCCCAACTTTATATTAGATTTGGGGATAGACTCAAACTCGAAAGAAGTTTTATGTTTTAATCCTATGACACAGTTGGTGTTACACTCCCGTCGAGTTTTTAATTTTTTCATATTTATCAATAGCTATTTTCTCAAATTGATCATTTACTAACATGTCTTTTCGCATTAACTCAAATGGGGGAGCGAATCGTTGTTCCATTAGAATTGAATTATATATTTCAAAATCACTATCACCGACTACAATTTTTATACTGCTTTTTTTGTTGTAATTATCATAAACTTCAATGTATTCAAACACTTTCTCTTTTTTGCTGTTATAGTAAAAACAAGAATATCTATTGATACACTTCATATAATCTGTACTGCTAGTAAATGAACCCCTAAAATATTTCTTTTGCTTGTTTTTGTTTTTATATTCACCAAGCTGAGAGATATAGAAAGTATGTATGACTTGTTGATTTTTATAGGTAATTAATCTAGATTTTATATTTCTATCGTTTATACCATAATTTACAAAACCTTCATAGACGTCGAAATTTTGGTTACTTCCTTTTAGGTACTCGGCCTTAAATATTTGCGATGCATATTTTACTAGCTCAAATGGACGAATGTTTTTGAAGATCGTAGGGTTGTCTAACTTAGTTGATTCTGATTGATTCTCTCGTTTCCAATAGAATTTCATGGGTCGCCCAAAGTGTCGACTTAATATGTGCTCATAGCCCGTATCTAGATTACCTTTTGCTAATATTAGTCCCGTATCTTTATCTTGCCTAATTATATCTATTGGATGAAATCCCAAATGTAATTCGTTAGTATTAGTATAATCAAATTCAGTGCATCTCCTAGCAATTTCAATTAATTGAATATCAGTAAATAGCTCCTCCATATATTAAGTAAAAAGTTATTATTAAAGTTACATGATATTTTATTAAGATTCAATTGAACGAAAAAGATGCATATTCAGGAGTAATAGATTCTTCCCCACTTTTGTCGGTGGCAAGTAGTTAATTAAAACACAACTGATTATAATGTTATATTGCTGACGAAAGCTACTATGAATTAAGCATATATCCCGAGAATTCTGTAAAAATTTAAATGGTTATTTCCACTCGTTTCACCCTATTCTTCAACTCGTTATTGCGGGTATCAGTGTATCGTTCTACCTCTACATAAACAGACATTCCCTCGCTGAGACTATTCTTAGTTACCAAATGTGGTGGAATGAAAACATTTTCACCAATAGAAGTGGACTTAAAAAATGCAAATCCCTTTTGGCTATTTATGTTTATGACTTTGCCTTGAATTAACTCTACGATTTCATCATTTCCCTCCGTCGCCTCTGTTTTTATCCAATTCTTAGCTTTTGGATTTGTGTCTACATAAGTTTTAAACCAAACCAACACATCTAAAAGCTGATAAAGCACACTTTTTAAAAGGAATGGAGTTTTGATAGTTTTTACATATAAATCAATCTCTGAACGATGTGAACCAGCTTGAGTAACTTGTAAAATACTTCGCAAGTAATAGGCTATTTGTTTTGGAAGATGTGTTTCCTCTAAATGCTTGTAACCTTTTCCAACATAAATTGATCCATCAGAATTTTTACCTACCAAAAATTTACTGCTTTCATTTAAAGCAACGGTCGGTATGATAAATTCCACTGGAAGCAAATTGTATTTATTAAAGGCAACGAAAAGATCTTCAATTACTTTCCTAATCGTATTAAAGTGATTTTCGATAGTGTTTTCGTTACTGATTTTTAACAGGTTTAATACATCTTGTCCTGCAAATTCTCCTATATATTTTTCTGTGCATACATCAAAAGCACGTTTGTAATTTTGACGAATCTGGGTATCTTCTTGCATAGAAGCCGCAGATTTTATGTCAGAAAACAATTCGTTAATCTCTCTATCACTACCTTTCTTATAAACTTTTGGAAAAGCTTTATTAAATGTATTATCTCCATATGCTTCTGCTTGTCCGGTTAGGACAAATACTTCAAATTTCTTTTTTAATTGGAGCAATCTCTCTTTAGCTCTGTGTACATTGTAGGTGTCTTCAGATCCTTCAATATCATCTTCATTTTCAAAGAATTTGGCATCAAGCAATACACCATCATAAAAAGGAAAATTCTTTTCCAACTCATCCAAGCCACTATTTAATGACTTATATGGGATCAAATTAATATTATTTCTTTTTGCTCGACCTTTAGTCCCCATAAGTGTCTCATGTTCATCGTCGATCCACAGAATATTGTAAAATATTTCTTCCATAATTAGCTTATCAATTTTATTGGGAATTGGAATTTAAACTTCACCGAAAAGAATGGGTCTTGATTCAATGAAAGAACCCAATCAGTATTATTAAAATCTGTTGCAATTCTGTGTATGTCGTATCCACCTAAGCCACTTCCATTATTTGAGGTTGAGTCAGCTGTAGAGTATTTGGTTATAAACTTTTCTCTATCGAAATTCTTTGGAAAGGGTTTACCGTTATTTCCAATTTCCATAGTAAGAAAATCATCAACCTCAGTTAACTCAATAACTACCTCGTTTCCAATAGCTTTTTTGTCAAATGCATACTTATTTGCATTTGTCAGAATATTATCTAATATTGTTTTGAAAAGTGTCTCATTGGCGTATATACCTCTATCTTTCAGTTTTTCTCCTTTTACTAACAGCTTCTTTATTTTGAATTTAAATCCATTATTTGACAGATTATTGATAACATTGTTGATATCAGTTAGCGGAATTATTTGTTTTTCAAATTCCGATAAAACAAGTCCGTTCTCGCCCTTTTCAAGCACATCAGTGATGAAGTTTACATCACGCTTGATTTCACTTAAAGCAGAGATAATATCAATTTCATAAAATTCGGAAAAGGCTTTATTTAATGCGACAAAACCTTTTTTTTCTTTGTTTAAGAAATCCAATAGGTTGTCAGACCAATCAAGAATATTTTGTCTAGGTCTGCCCAGGGTATGTTTCAACGAAGCAAATTCACTAAACTGTCCTCTTGCTTTACCATGAGCCAAGGCATTTCGTTCCTTCTGAAGACTTTTAATCTTATCAGATAATTCAGAGATACCCTGAACTTTAGCTCTTTGCTCCTGAAGTGAAGGTAGCTTTATAACAACCTCCATCAAATCATCTCTACGAATAAAAGGCATGGAAGAACCCAAACGATATGATTCAAGTTGCTCCTGCACATATTCGGTATGAAGCTCGTTGATTAGATACGCCTTGTCGGCTATTAAATCATTAAGCTCGAAGGATAAAATATCCTGACCTCTAAAAATAGGTTCGCCTTTGAATTCAAAGAACGTGGGCTTTAAAGTTTTCCAACGGATTGCTAAGAGTAGACAAGATTCTGAAATTAGATGGATGTCATGGCGTTTGAATTCGGTTTCAGCAAGATTAGAAGCGTCAAGCGTAAAATTAATTTTATCGTCTTTTAAATCACGTATACGAACTAGTTTACCCGTTTCTGGCAGGTTGCCTTTTTGACCTCTAACTAACTTTAGAATATCACCAAGTTTTACACCGCTTATTTTCTTTTTGAAATAACGTGTTACGCTTAAATTGTAATCGTTGGTACGAATTTGTTCAATGTCAACAACCCTAACCGCGTTTACATCTTCTTTATCACTGTGAATTAGGCTGTTTAAGTCATAATCATTGAGCCTTTTTTCTCGGAGTCCCTTTTCAACTACATACTTCTTGGCATCAACGAATTTTATTTTACGTGAGGTCGCTTTTGTTTTTGACAGAACCACAATGATTAATGGAATTCCTGTGTTTAATAGTAATCCCCCGGGTAATGAAATAATTGTGTCAATTAAATCTTCTTCAATCAAATACTTCCTTAAACGTTGTTCCTGCATACCTCTGAACAGGAAGTTTTGTGGTAAAAGAGCAATCAATTTACCATTTTGCTTCAAGGATTGAATACCCTTTTCAATCAAAAACTGTTCGATTGTTCTAAAACTAGGTTCAATATCTCTGTATTGGTGCCCAAGTTTCAAGCCGAAAGGTGGATTGGAAAAAATAACGTCAAATTTCTCTGACTGAATTGGCCAATTTGAAATTGAATCATCACAGACGTACCTTGAACTATTTAGTTTCTCATACGCCATCATTCTTAAAGCACCTAAAGCCCATGTTTTTTTGTTAAGTTCTTGTCCAAAGTATTCCTGGCTCTGGTTAAGAAAAATGCTAAAGGAAGCTAAGCCCGCAAAAGGATTGAAAACTTTCATATTAGTCTTCAAATTAGCCAATCCACACATAAAGCGAGTTAATTCAAGTGGCTGAATAAACTCGCCAGCATATCTTCCTTGGGATTGTGAAACTCTATAAATCACATCGTCAATTATAGCAGCAAAATTGCTCCTAAGAGTTTCTCTCTCTATTTCTAAAAGAAGGAAAGAAAAATATCCCATGGGTTCGCTCAACACTTTTGACAAAGAATCACTTAGTGCGTCGATAATCAACAAATAATATTGCTTAGTTTCTTCATTTAGACCTGAATTTAGAATGAGTGTCTTAATGTCTGGTATATCAAAGTCAGTAGGGAATGATTTTTCATTGATTAAACCGTCTTTGTATAAGGATACAAACAAGAGTACTACTTGTAATGAACTTTCTAAATAATGCAATTTTTCACTATTTCTAAAAGCATCAAAAATGCTAAAAATCTTAAACGAGGTGGTATCTACTGGATTTGAATATACTTTATTCGTCATAGTTTCGATTATTTAATGATAAAGTGCAAAAATCAAGATTATCTGTGCATTGCAAGTGCACAGTAAATTTTATTTCAAAAAAATATTTATATCCTCAGTACTCTCCGCTCGTCGAACGAGGTTTACACCTTCTTCTTTTCATTAATATTGCTATAGTTTTCAAGTAACTCGAAAAAGTACTTATTAAAGCTTAGATGAGCTTTATCGCCAATGTAGTCATTCCCAACAAGTGCTATATAACTCCTTTCGTACACTTTTTTATCCAATTGGTTATTGACATTAGGGTTCTACGCTATGTTTCTTACTTGCCATCTTAGGTTTAACTTCTTCTTTTAGCTTGATAATCTCCGCTAACAAATCCTTCGCATCGCCATCGTTAGGAAGTTGTGGAATTAACTGACCTTTGAAGGCTTTGTGTAGAATGGCTTGTGGTAAGCTGTCTACTTTAGCTTTTAAAGTTTGATAACGAGCTTCGATGGTGTCCGCTTTGGCGAATTGGGTTTGTACACACCGAACAATGTTTTGTTGTTCCTGGATGGGTGGCATAAATATTTGCATCTCTTTTATCGCAGGCATATATATAGTCCCAACAGTTGTCCCTACACCACTTCGGATTAAATACTTACGAGCAGATATTAGTGAATACATGAGAAATCTGTTATTGAGTTTTTCTGAGCAAATCCAATTCGCGAAGTGTTGAGAGGTTGCCATTTCCCCGCCCATTATGGTAACGAAACCTACAGATATATCTCGACAAAAGCATACAGTTCCTTCTGGTAATAGCCTAGCACTTGAATTTTTAATTCCGTTTAAATTAGGTTTAAACTTTGTTTCATTAATTACTTGTCCATCTGCTGCTCTTATATCTTGCAACGAAATCCAATTCACATCACCGTTTATCCAATATTCTTCTTTAGACTTTCTAGGAGTATGACCAGATTCCAATCTTGCGATTTTCAATAATTTATACCATTTCCAACTGTTACCTTCTTCTTTTTTTAAATTCGGTTCCAAGCTAATACAGCTAGATACGTATCCTTTGTATGTAAAATTTTGCTCTAACACTTGCTGGCGGAAATCTTTTAACAATTGTGGAATACGGTCGAGTGCTTTTTTTATCTTTTCATGTTGTGCAAAGAGTTTGTCCAACTTAGCGACAATACGTTCTTGTTCGGGGAGTGGAGGTAGGGGGAAATCCAGTATCTTAAAAACAGAAAAATGTCTGCTGTAACCAAAATCAGGAAGATTGAGGCTTAACAAATTGTAATAAAAAAAACGTTCACTAATACCATTTATTGGTTTCAGCAATTTAGTACCATCGGCTCCAACAGCAAATTTAAAATCTACATATTTTATGTTTTTCGTATGATCCCCAAAGATTATCACAGGCAATTCGCCATTATATAATAAATCTTCATCATCAATATAACCAGCTATTAATTGGGCACCCTGATCAACAACTGGATATATTCCAATGGAATTAAAGTCTTTAGATTTGAGCTTAACATCAATTTTAGTTTTTTCCAAAATTTCGTCATAGCTGACTAATGGCCATCTTATTGGATACGACGGCTGTATTTCATACTTATTTATATCTCCCTTACTTGCCATTAGCTCAACTCCTTTATCAAATCATTCAACTCATTGGTAATAGCATCTAGTTCCAATAACGCTTCACGAGCGATATCTATAGGCTCTCCAAGATCATCTCCACTACTTAATGAGTTATCGGCTATTAAGCCAATATCTAACGAGTCCCCTTTGGCAGCAATGGCTTCACGGCTGAATACCTGCCAACGGTTATCCTCTTTGGCAATTTCTGCACGCTTAGTCTCATCGATATCACCTTGCCAGTTTTCTTTGACTTCATCAATAGAAATCCCTCCAGTGTATGCTTTTACAAAATCGGCAAAGGCTGTACGGGTAAATGGTGTGCGCTTACCAAAGCTCGGCGCATTGGTACGCATATCATAGACCCATACGTTTTTGGTGTTGCCGGTTTCTGTATTGCCACGTGTAAAAAATAATACATTCGTCTTGACACCTGCCGCGTAAAAGATTCCTGTAGGTAAACGCAGGATGGTATGCAAATTACACTTGTCCATCAGGTCACGACGGATTTTCAAACCGTCACCGTCTTCAAATAGCACGTTGTCTGGTAGCACAACTGCCGCACGTGCTTTACCGTCTTTTTTCAATGAGCGGTAAATGTGTTGTAAAAAATTCAGCTGCTTGTTGGAGCTTAAAAAGGTCAAGTCTGTACGGGTAGGTCGCTCCCCTCCTTTTTTGGTACCAAAGGGCGGATTGGCCAGTACACCATCGTAATTGTTGAAAGCCTCTCCTTCTTGGCTCAGTGTGTCCGCCAAAGCAATCGGGGACTCTATACCATGTAGTTTGGCATTCATTAATGCTAAACGATGGGCATCTTGTACGAGTTCACAGCCAGTAAAGGCTTCATACTTCTGAAAGTGAAGCTCCTTCTCGCCCAATGTAAAATAGCTATCGGTCTTCTCTTTAAGATAGTGGTCTGCTGCGATCATAAAACCAAATGTTCCCGCAGCAGGGTCGTTCCAACGTTCGCCAATTTTGGGCACCAACAGATCGACCATCACATTGATCAACGGCCGTGGCGTGAAATATTGCCCAGCGCCAGATTTTTTCTCGTTGGCATTTTTCTCTAAAAGTTCTTCATAGATCGTTGCAATCTGATCTTTCTCGGTATCTTCAAACCAGTCGATACCGTCTATAGCTGTAACTAGCGTACGCAAGTTAACGGGTTTACGCAGCATACTGCTGGCATTGGTATAGATCTCCTTAATCGTTGCGTTTTGCGTCTTCGCAGAGATCGTAGCTAGCAGCTCCCGGTACGTATCGTATAATTCTTTATTATCTTTGATTGACTTAAACTTGTCCCAGCGATACTCTTCTGGTATCTCCTTGTCAAATTTCCGCACTTCGGAAAGTTTGAGGAAAAGAATATAAGTCAATTCATTTAAATATTGGTGATAGGTAACTCCATCGTCACGTAGGACGTTACAGAGATTCCAAAGTTTCTGTGCGATTTCTTCAGCGCTCATTTTTTTTAATTAATTCTCTTCGTAATAATAGGAATAGTCTATTCCCTTCATAAACATCTCTCGACTGTGGATATCATCAGTCAGCGCATTCTTTATAAATATTTTCAATGGTTCACTATTCGCTACGCTCTTTATCATGGCTTGGTGATAATCGGCTTTGGATATTTTGCTCCAGTCTACACATTTTTTTAATTCCTTTTTGAACATGAGATCTAGCCAAATACGCGTACTCCGTCCATTGCCTTCCATAAATGGATGAGCGATGTTCATTTCCACATATTTGTCTACAATTTGATCAAATGTTTTGTCCTGCATAGCTTCGACATCTTTTAGCGTATTAGGTAGGAATTGCGCCATCGCAAATTGAAAGCCTCCTTTGGCAATATTCTTTGCGCGGATCTTTCCAGCGAAATCATACAGTCCACCAAATAAATAGGCATGTATCTGCTGTAGACCTTTAACAGTACCTACTTCAATGCTTTCAATGAATGAGCTTTCAAAAAGGGCATAAGCTTTACTTTTACTCTTACCGTCGATGGTTTCGTCGCTATAGGTAAACCATTCTATAAAACGGTTTGCTTTGGTGCTAGGGAAAGTCTTTCCTAAAGCGATTATGCCATCGTGATCCAGCATATCAGACAGTCTTTTTTTTCCGTCTGGAGCAACAATTTTCAACTGGGTAGTGGCACTAACCAGTTCATTATTTTCCTTTTTAAGCTTGGCTTTGAGATATTTCCAATAGTTTCTGGTTTTGGTATAATCATCCTGATCGGTCAAAACAGCCACAATGTCTAACACTGAAAACCACCATTTGCTAAGCTCATCATCCCAAATAGCACGTACCTCTCGGTCATCAAAAAAACGAATGGAAACTTTATTCATCATGATCAAGCTGTTTGATTTCCATTATACATATAAGTATTTATCTTCTGCAGAATAGCGGGCAAGTGATTTTCAAACCTTTTATTGATCCGTTCAAATCCACCTATCTCATCAAAGGGCTGTTTGTCCAAATCTTCTACAGTAACAATGCCTTCGGCAATCATCTGCTTTTCAATCCGCTGAAGCAGACTTTTCTGCGGCACTGTCCAATTTTGTTCCTGGTACAGCCGTAGAAAGGCTTTTTTGACACGATCTTCTCGGCTTTCAAGTACAGATCCTAGCATAAGGGTACGAATATAGGCAATAATATCCGCAGCCACATCTTGTCTTTTTGCATTTTTCCATGCATCATGTAGGGTGCGAAGATTATAACCCTTGGTATCAAGCAATAAGCTTAGTTCCTTGAGATCGGCACGTTTTAGTTGCGTCGGAGATGTGGCTATCAATTTAAGTGCAGCTATCTCATTTTGATTTTCTTCTAGATAACGTCTGAACCCTTCGATATAATCTTCCGGTTTATCCATCTCCCCATATCCGGTACTTACCTCACGAAGTACATCAGCATGATTGGAGTAAAACTGATGAGCTGGTGCTTGCCTGTACTCGTCTAAATACTTCCAGAGCTCCGTTTTTTTCAGTCAGCATTTTCACCTGCTCTGTAATGTCTTTCTCGCGAAGGTGCTGAATAAATTCGTCCAATGTATCGGCTCCGGTAAAGTATTTGATCATTTCAGCATCTAGGCCTGAGGCACGCTTTTTACGTTGCAACTTGGCAATGATCTGATCAACCTGCACCGCTGCCCGTTCATCGGTTTGTATATGTGCAAATTCACCGCTCAATGTACTGAAATCAACTGAAGGATTGACAACCAGCGGTTTCATATCGGTGTAATCTTTGATACCCTCATACAGATTGACCGCATCAAAAACACGAAAACTCTCTTTGTTTATCTCAGGACAGAGACGGGTGGCCCGACCGATCATCTGGTCGTATAGAATACGAGATCTAACGCGACGCATAAATACAAGATTAGCAATCTTAGGTACATCAATCCCTGTAGTCAATAAATCGACTGTAACGGCAATATTCGGGTATTTTTCATTTTTATACCGTTTGACCTTCTCTTCAGGCTTATCAATGATACCTGTGATTTTTACGACAGCATCATCAGGTACAGGTATCCCTACCGCCGCAAACTCTTCTTTCAGGATTTTGACGATCATATCTGCATGATGGTCTGTAGCCGCAAAGATAAGCGTTTTGGCTTCGCCATCAGGATCTATGTGATTGACAAGTTCTCGAAGTACTGTACGGTTAAAGTTTTCGGTAATAACACGTTTATTGAATCCTGAGATATCGAATTTGAGTTCGTCACTCAACTCATCAAGTTCAACAATCTGATTACCTTCCTTGTCGTAAACAGTAGGTTTTTCGCCTTTCTCCCATACAATCCCTTCTTCTGACAGTTGGGTCTTGATCTTGATTGGTGGATCCTGATCAACTAAATAACCATCTAATACGGCTTCTCGTAAACTATAGTTATAGATAGGTTTATTAAAAATTTCTTTCGTATGAAGCGCTGGTGTAGCTGTCAAACCAACTGCAAAAGCATCAAAATAATCCAACACTTGACGGTACTTGCTGACATAATCATCTTGGTCTTTGAAGTAAATCTCTTCATCGTCCATTTCCTTATCCAGTAAATAGCCCCGATGTGCTTCGTCGACGATAATACAGTCATATGTATCTATACTGAGTGCTTTTTCATCACTCTCATTGGAATAGAGTCTTTTGACCATGCTCTGTACAGTAGCAAAGTGGATACGGCTATCGATATCGGGCCATACATGCTTTAGCCCATCGATGTGGTAATAATCGCTGAAACTTTTCAGGTCTTCAACCTTGTAATCTTTGAAACCGTCGAGTGCCTGCTTGGCAAGCAGGGTGCGATCTACCAAAAATAAAATACGTTTAAAGCGATTGGTCTGGATTAAGCGATAAGCCAACCCGATAACTGTGCGTGTCTTACCAGTACCGGTTGCCATGGCCAATAATGCCCGGTTGATCTCGGGATGATGGATAATAATATCTTCGACAGCTTGAATTGCGTTGATCTGGTAATCTCTCAAACCCAATCCTGTCTTGAGCTGCAGAAAATCCAATGGATTCTCTTCTAATTTTTTATTAGCGAGTGTGATGTCTTGTTCAAACTTTTTTTGCAGATCCGCTGGACTATGGAATCCTTTGATAGATCGAGAATTATTGTATTTCTCACGTATATCAAGATACCATACACCACTTTTGGTGGCAATCTGTTGGAGATATTCGCGACCATTGGTGGAATATAGAAATGGTACTCGAAAGCCATTCCAGTCGCCCAATAGCTCGATCCCTGTTTGCGGAACAACATTCATTGCATAGCGCTTACTTTGGTCGAGATTGGTCGATATATCCTGACCATATTTTTTGGCTTCAATGACAGCATATAAACTTGTACCTATGAATAGTGCATAGTCTGCATAACCTCCTTTGACTGGCCACTCTGCAATAGCGATATTCCGGCCTCTTTCAGGTTGTGTCTTATGGGTCTTAGCGTTCAGTAGTTTGGTATCGGCTTCCCATCCTATCTTACGCAAATTTATATCAATAAGCTCCCGGGTCTCTGCTTCGTCCATATCAAGTTTGGATGCAGACCGTTTGGCACGTGCCGTAAACGTCGACCGCTGTTCTGCACTGACCATTTTTTGCTGGGCTATCGCCTGCTCATATTGTTCCTTTAAGACCTTATTTTCCTGTTCAAGGATATGCAATGCGTGTCTGGCATCTAAATCCTTCGGTGTACCAAATCTTAATGTAGAAATGTCCATATTCTTTACAGAATAGGATTCGTAAAACCATTTTCCTAGTTTAAATGCAGAAAAAAGAGATGAGGTCGCATCTGCAGTGGTTCCTACATATTCATGTACTGCATCATTACCCTGCTTGCGAAGTATTGTAAAATGGTCTATTACGTTTGAAGGCAGAATACCCTGACTTCTTAGGTTATAGATCAGATTTTGAAATTTTGTATCCTCCGGCAGCTCAATCCCATAGGTCTCAAAAATCTGCTTGGCCATGTATTCTCCATATTGACGCAGCTTGAATAAAGATGTCGCTGGATCTTGATATAGATTGTATTCGGCGGCTTGCGCCAAATTAAAAAGCAAGGGATATTCTTGTTCTAAAAATTGGAAATTAGATACGGCCATAGTGATAATACTTAATTCAGAAATTCAGCTAGAACCAAATATAAAGAAAACCAATCGTTATACAACAAAATATTGTTTTAAACACTAAATTAATTACCGTCTGCCTAATGTCTTTGCTATGAGTTTGGCACTTCTATAATTGCGTCTTAAAGATTGCATCAACATAAAATTAAATAGAATACTAACGCAAAATAATGGAAGCGATGCCAAAAGACTAGGTCTTACATCATTCTCAGTAGCAATAATTACAACTAGGATTGAAAAGAGTAACGTAAAACAAATTCCTCCGACAGAAAACAATGTAATAATGAAAATATCAAAGATTTTCGCACACACACCTATTCTAATCTTTGGCTGCTCAGTATTTAAATCAATAAATGACCTCGCAGCCTTAATTTCCGGCCAATCAAACTCTCCATTCGAACTATCCCTCAAAGCTATGAGCTTCTCGATTTTATCTGGATGGACAAATATGCCTGTTAAGTCCCGAAATTCTTGTTGTTTCTGAATATCTTTTGCTAATTGACGTAAATCAGTATGTATTTGCCCCCAATCTGGTCTCGATTTCTGCTTAGTTTTGAACAACCTCCAGGTTAAAGGCCCTTCGGAATTTAAAAACCTTAGTAAGAAAGCTGCTACCACACATATTAGAAGTATCGTCATTATTATAACAGGATTGACACCAATTTTCTCGAAAAAGCTTACAATCTCTGGAATGCTCATTGTTACTAATTTTAAATTATTTATATCTTATTTTCTTTTGGATTATTGTTTAACGAAGCTGAACGGTTTGTATATGAGAATTATTCACCTTAAATTCATCATCCCATAATATTTCGAATGAAATATTATCAGGAGATCCCATGTGTAAATGAATATTCAGATCTACATTTTCATGCTCATTTAAAAGTGGAAAAGGGAAAGGATTCAAACTGTAAAGATATTCAGGTTCATCATGTATAATTAATCGAACATTTTTTGCAGAAGCCTTCCCTTTGTTATATACCCTTAAAGTCCTTAGCCCCTTACTACCTACAATAATCGAGGCCCGAACCTCAGCCTGCATTTTTTGAATTTTCTCCTCTTCAATTTTCCCAAGCTGATAGTCATTGATTAGTTTCTCCTGAGCTTTTATTTTTTTATCGTGCTTGAAATAAGTAAAAATAGTCCCCATTAACGCCATAGCCGCAACAATAAATGAAGGGTCGTCGAAATCTATTTTCATCTTCTCTTAAATTTAATGAATTTATTACCTCTAAAAGTTTTCTCTAGTCTTTTAGCAAAGTCATCAATTAACTGTTGACCCACTTCTTCTGCAGCATCTTGAATTTGATTTTGATTGAATGTTGCCAATTCATCAATCCCACCCTGATATTCGCGACCACAGTTCTTGCATTTCACCCAAGATTTATTTTCATTGTGTTCAAAATCCCCTTGACCGCAGGTTGCACAATAAAGGGATACGGTTATTTTGGTACTCATAATTTTACAGTAATTAGATTAAAAAATAAAATGTGCTTCGTGTATCTATAATAACACAAAGCACATAATAATTAAACAAGATCAACTATTGGAGCAGCAGGCGCATCACGTTTGACCGCTACAATCCCATTCTCTCTACCAGCTAAACTCGTATAATTTTCGCTCCGTCCGATAATTTCACCATTCCCACCTGTTAGGTTGAAGGTATAATTATAAACGGCATTTTTACGTTGGTAACGGCTATCATAGGGAGAATTAGCTTTAACAGAAGCTATCCCATTTAAACATCCTTGTTTGCTCACGTAACCTTCACTACCAAGAATAATTTCACCATTACCAGACTTTAATCTAAAATAGTATTGCGAATTCCTTGAACTCACAAATACTTCAAACTTTGCATTTGACATATTGATACAAAGTTGTACTGTACCTGTGCAACCAATGTGCACAGGTAATTTTTTATGATTTGTATTTGCTGATAGCGTCTTCTAGTTTTTTATGCATGGAATCTCTTACCGAAACTGGAGCTAAAATCTCTATAGCGGAGCCATAACCCAATATATGTGAGAAGAACTCATAATTGGGAATAATATCCAATGTTAAAATGACGTATTCTGCAGTTCTCTCAACCACTGTTTGCGATGGATGGATAGGTTTAGAGTCAATATAAGGCCACAATGCCATACTTACTTTAATTGAAACAATCAAAGACTCAGTATTTGCCGGTTTGCTAACCCCTACGATATCTTCGAAATATGAATTATGTGTTTCCTTTGATGCTATAAAATCTAGATTTCCTAAGGTATTTAAGCTGCAAATTCGATCCAAAGCCAAATTAGTCCAATTTTCAAAACTATCTCGCCTTCCGAATAAAAACCAACGATTATTGTATTGTTTCAAAAAATAGGGATGAAAAACAAGCGTTTCTTCCAGCTCTTTGTTAAATGGCTTATATTTAACTTCCAACACCTGCTTCTGTTGAATATATTTAAGCAAATCACCCAGTAGGTTTATATTTTTTAGATACTCATTCTGATCGAAGAAAATACATTCTTCAATTTCCTCCAACTGAAAGCTCTTTTTTAGTTTAAGCGCAAGTTCTTGAACAAACTCGAATTGTTGTAATCCACTGAATCTTCCAAGAATATTTAAAGCGGTCTTCAATGAGTCTGCTTCGACTGGGTTAATTTGCTGAATAGCTATAGAATAATTAGCTTTAGAGTACCGATAGTAGCTCTTCTTCCCTTCTTTATAAGATTCGATAGGCGCACGAAACCCCGCCTCGCTACGCATAAAATCTATATCTTTAAAAATCTGTCGTCGAGAAATCGATGCCGCTTTACCAGTATACTCTTTAATTGCGTCCGAAACATAAGTCATCAGATCATCAATAAAAAACTTCCGACCTTTATTGGAGAAACATCTATCCAATGCTTCGTACCGAATGAGTGCATGCTTGTTTGTGGACATATTTATTGAAATGAATTTTAAAACAACATTTTTTAGTTCCGATTTTACGTATTATAATAATTATTAATGGACAAATTGGTCATCCACAAGGCATGAAATTTACTCGACTATTATCCAAGCAACTTTAGTACATTTTTAAGATTTTCAGTCATCCTTATAGTTTCATCATTGGAAACACTAGTGGGTTTGTGGACTAATTTATTACGAAACTGTCTGAGATAGTTGATTTCACTATATATATGGCTATTTTCTTCATCATATTTTAGTAGGACATATATTGCATTCATCAATGTGTGAGTTTCTGGAAAGTACCTTTTGGCTTTATTAATAATTATTTGTTCTAAGTCAGTCCATAATTTTATATAGTTACCAATATTAGACGAATTTAATTCTACTTTTATTTCGGATGTAATTTCCTGACAGATAGAATGGATTATGTCATTGTCAGGATAAAGAGCTGATTTAGGAATTCGATTGAAATGTTTCCCCCAGAAATCATCATTATTAGGAATTTCATATTTTGCTATCAATCTATTGTTTAAATCAAGTTCTGATTTATTTATATAATCATTAAAAACGTCATCAGTACCTACCAAATAGCCTTCTTGGAAATAGGGTCTTAAAGCCTGTGGAGGTGAAATACTTAGTAACCTAATGTTTATCAAATCATGTTCAGAATTAATTGAAATTCTATTTGAATAATATGGCAAGCCAAAAACATAGATAAAAGCATTTGGTTGATCATTATCGAGCTGAGCAAAAGAACAAGCTACTCTTAAGGACTGCGTAACATCAATAAAGGGTGTTTCAGTTACTTCATAGTGTTGTAAAATACTCCATTGGATGTATTTTTTTCTTTCTATCTCAGAAACACCTGATATATTATTTTGTTTTAACAACTCCACTAGTATTTTTGAAGCACTGCTTAATTTCTCAAATCGGAAGTCTAACTCGGGCTGGGACAAGTAATTACTTCGATAAATTGTTGGATAAAATGTTGAATTATTATTACTATTTCGATAATCATTTTTTTGACCTCTAAAGAATAGTAAATAATCTTTATTTAGATATGAAAGCTTCGCTATTTGCTCAACTAATTCACGAAAGCTCGAAATTTTAAAACCAGAATCTTTTCCGACTGTTTTAGGCGTTGTATGCTTTAGAAGCTCAGGCGGTAATTTTCCATGTATCCTTCTCATAAATTTTATCTTCTCTTATTACGACTATTATTATACTATTAACTAACAAAGACTATTCATCGGCTGCAATAACTCATATTTTTTGGCGTATTTTTTTATCTATAAATGCAATTTTAAGCACTACTTGAGCGTTTCGGTAACGCGCTTGTAAATTTCCTCCATCTTCTTCTCATAGCTGGTAGAGCGACCGCCAAAGAAATCTACATAGCTGGCTCCTATATCGCTAAAGACAGTGGTGCCGATAGCAACATTGGCAGCAATTGGATCATTATAGCGTGAAATCTCCCTCCCTTCGATGGAATTGGTCGTGGTTACTATCATGGCATTATACTTTTCAATCGGGCAAGGTTAATACCCAAGCCTAATATACATTATTTATGCTGAATTAATATGTTTACAGATATTAACTTTCAAGATTATTACAAACTGTAAGGCTAAGGTATAGGTTTGAAAGCAGGATTGTTACGGGAAACCGTAGCTGATTTACTCAACGGTTTTAATAAGATAATAAAATAAACAAAAAGGCCTCCCTCGTTAACCGTCGAGGGAGGCAATTTTGGCTAGATGTCCGCTTGGGCTAGATGTTAACCGGCTTTGGGCTTTCATCTACTGTAAAGATCGCGAGATTAGTTGAGATAATTGTTGTTCATTTTATTCAAAAGCCTGCTAAAATTCGAATTTTTAATTTTTTTATAAAAAAGATTAATATAGCCAAAATTGGCTAATAAAGAGCAGTTTACAAAAGTTGAAAACCTTATCGGTAACGATTTAGTAATGGTGCACACTGCGCTTACTTTCATTGAATTACCTTGTAAATCATCTTTGCAAATTTAATAAATAAAAGGGTAAAGTCTATAAGGCTTTACCCTTTTTGCACACAATATTCAAAAAAATCTTTCCCAATATGGGGGAACCTGTGGTGTTGGTTTCAATATTATTTCCAAATTTTGGCATACCAAGAACTAGATGAGTTCTGAATAAAATTCTGCAAACTTTAAAAACATCTATGCTATGGAAATTATATTGAGTAAAATATTATCAGAAATTCGGCATAAGGAGGACAAAATTTTCTTCTCAAATGATACGGTCATCTGATGAAGCATATCAAATGACTTTGTTTCTAAATGAAATGTTGTGTGCTATTAAAACTGAAGTATTGCAAGTTGGATTTTTAAATGAAGATCAAGAGGTTGATTTCTTTAAGAATGTTAAACCGCAAATCCTTGGAAAACTTATTTATTACAATAAAGTATTTCGGATAGAAACTACCTGTCCCGTGAGTAATGGTAAAATACATCAAAGTTATTATGAAAATGTTTTAAAAAATCTCAAGTTAGAATATAAAGAAAGTATTTGCAATGAAGATTTCTACAGATATTACCGTGCTGGCAGAACCGACCGTGATCACACTTATTTCAGGCTCGGAAAGATTAACTATCACGATGGATTAAAGAGTGGCGTATTTGAAATTGACCTTAGCTTCTCCACATATTACGACAACAAAATAGCACATATTATTGCCAATGAACTACTTTATACTTACACTCTTACCAAAATAAATCCTGAAGAAAATCCCGATACAATATTACAAAATTTAGATGCAAACAAGGATATTTCGTGGACCAATTCTCAAAATGCACTTATCGAACTGATATACGCTCTGTATGCTTCAAATTCCATTGCATACGGAAAAATAGGCATCCGAAAATTAGCTTTGATTTTTCAAGTGCTATTCCGAACTCCCTTAAACGATATTCATCATTCTTTCCACCGAATGAAAACAAGAGCAGGTTCAAGAACTGCATTTTTAGACCAACTCAAAATATCCCTCGAAGAATATATGGATAAAGACCTTTAGCTATATCAAAAATAACCGTTTGAAAGCAGTACCAAAACGTACTGCTTTTTTCTTTGCCCATATCTGCCAATTGGCAAATGCTCTCAAAACTTCATTACAAAATATCCAAAATCCCATAAAAACCTTGTTAAACAAGGGTTTTCCCTAATTGTAAAAATTTTAAAAAAAACAGACAAACCAATTGGCAAGGCTTGGCAGACAAACACTGCCACCTTTCACAATTTTGCATAGTGAACTTTAAAAAGCTATGCAATGAAAATAATAACCATCGAAGAAGACGTGTGGATACAGCTAAATAGCCGTATCAATGCCATTGCCGACTATTTGAAAAGACAGGAAGATAAAAGCTATGATGACCTGTGGCTCAATAACCACGAGGTATGCCAATACCTGCATATCAGCGAAAAAACCTTATGGCGTATGAGAACCAAAGGCGAGATTAGTTATTCAAAAATCTACGGTCAATATTTCTACACCATGGGATCCATAAAAGATATGCTTAATGCCAACGCCATACAGAGTAGTGAGGAATTTGTACAGGAGCTTATGGCAAAAGGTAAAAGCTATATAGAAAAAGGCAGAAAGCTAAAGACAGATAAAAAATAGGTATGAACCCTTAAAAATATCATTATGAATATTGACAGAATGGAATTTTTGGCGTGGATGGAACGCTTAATGGGACGTCTTGATATGCTGGGCGATAATATAGATGATTTACAGAAGAAACGTAATAGCATAGATGGCGAGGAACTGCTCGATAACCAGGATTTACTTCAGATGCTGAAAATCAGCAACCGTTCCCTGCAACGGTATCGCTCCATCGGCAAACTGCCCTATTATACTATTAGTGGAAAGCTTTATTACAAATTGTCTGATGTTCATCAATTCATCAGAGATAGCTTTAACCCACCCACAATTAAGATGAACGTCAATAAGTGACAAACACTGCCTTTGAGTGCCAAGTAATGCAATTCAGTGAAGGCTTCCTTTACATTCGGCATTGAATTTTAAAATTTTCAGACTATGAGTGAAGAAACAACAAATAAGCAGGAAATGCCCGAACAGTTATCGGACATATTGCTGGTGCTGGATAAAGAAAAAATGAAAATCCAAGCCGTAAAGAGTATAGACGAAAACGGGAAAATGGAAACTGTTGATCCCACGAAGAAAAACCAAAACCAGTTTATGCGTGTGGACAAAAGTGGTGATTTCTTTTCGAACTTCTTCTCCAATTTTTTCAGCCAGCTAAAGAACCCTACCAATTTTTCATTCTTTAAAGTGCCTGCACCTGTCGCTGTTGAAAAAGCACAGGAAATGCAAAAGCAGGTTGACAAGCCAACTCCTGAAGGCGAAAAAATAATGAAAGAGCACGAAGTAAAAATAGAACAGCAATCGGATAAAAAACAAGTAAATCAAAATAATATGGCAACAACAGAAACAACACAGCAAGCAAGCGAATACCGCTACAAACCGGAGCAGATTGATTGGGATACTATGACCAATCTCGGATTAAGCAAGGAATACCTTGAAAAGAGAAACCTGCTTGAACCTTTATTGAAAGGTTATAAAACTAATGAACTCTTACCGATTGGCGTTAACCTCGGTGGTACTATTCTCCGCACGGATGCCCGCCTGTCTTTACAGCAAGCCGAAGACGGAAAAGTTGTAGTAGGAATACACGGCATCAAAAAAGAACCCAACCTGCATTTTGAATTTTTCGGACACAAGTTTACGGATGAGGACAAAAAAAACCTGCTCGAAACAGGCAATATGGGGCGTGTAGTTAACCTGACCAACACCAAAACGGGCGAACTGATGCCGTCGATTATCAGTATAGACAGGCTGACAAATGATGTAATTGCGTTGCGGACGGATTTCATAAAAATTCCCGATGAAATTAAAGGCGTGAAACTGAACGATGAGCAAAAGCAAACTTTAATGGAGGGTAAACCACTAAAGTTAGAGGGTATGATTTCCACCAAAGGAACGGAGTTTTCGGCAACGGTACAGTTCAATGCAGACAAGCGTTATGTTGAGTTCCTGTTTGACCGCAATAACTCCAACAGGCAGACCCAAAGCAATGGGCAAACTCAAAACAACGGACAAAGCAATCAGCAAAGCCAGCCGCAGGAAGCTCCAAAAACATTCAGGGGCAAAGAACTGACCGATGAGCAGCATAAGGATTTCAAAGCCGGGCAAACCGTTTACATTGACGGATTGAAAGATAAGAAAGGACAACCGTATCAGGGTTATATCACTTTCAACAAAGAAACCGGAAAAACTGATTTTGCCTTTCCAAGCCAAGTTAAGGCACAGGCAAAACCTATCGAAGCCCATAAAACACAAACTGCCGTCAATTCAGAGGGCAAAACCAACGAAGCGACCAAAAACATCAAAGAGCCTTTGAAGTCGGGGCAACAAAGACCGAAAAACAAACAACAGCAGGAACAACAGGAAAAGCCGAAAGCTCCTGCAAAATCCAAAGGCGTAAAAAGGTAATCAAGTATGAAAACAATCATTGCAGAAAAACCAATCGTAGCAAGGGAAATAGCCGGACTTGTGGGAGCATCCAATAAAAAGGACGGCTACCTGACAGGTAACGGCTATTTTGTTACGTGGGCATTCGGTCATTTGATAGGATTGGGAATGCCCGAAGATTACGGGGTTTCGGGATTTGATAAAGCATCATTGCCAATGCTCCCAAACCCGTTTTTGCTGACCGTCCGGAAAGTGAAAATAGACAAAGGTTATACAGCGGATACGGGTGCATTAAAGCAACTGAAAGTCATCGAACAGCTTTTTAACCGTAGTAACAGCATCATTGTAGCCACCGATGCGGGACGTGAGGGCGAACTCATTTTCAGGTACATTTATGAATACCTGAAATGCAACAAGCCTTTTGAACGGCTTTGGATTAGTTCGCTTACCGAAAAAGCCATTAAGCAAGGGTTTGATAACCTCAAAGATGGAAAACAGTTTGATGGATTGTACCAGGCGGCACAAGGCAGAAGCCGTGCCGATTGGCTCGTGGGCATCAATGCTACACAGGCGTTGAGCATAGCCGCAGGAAATGGCATTTATTCGCTCGGAAGAGTGCAAACGCCTACACTGGCTTTGATATGCAAACGCTATTTGGAAAACAAAAATTTCTCGGTAAAGAAATACTGGCAGATACAGTTATCGCACAACAAAGAACTGATAGATTTTAAAAGCCTTTCCAAAACCAAATGGGAAGACCAAAAACTTGCCGATGATACGCTGAAAGCCATTCAGCGAAGTAAAACGGCAACGGTTACATCGGTGGAAACCAAAAGCATTACAGAGCAACCGCCTCTATTGTTCGACCTTACTGGCTTGCAAAAAGAAGCCAACAAAAAGCTGAACCTTTCTGCGGAAGAAACGCTCAATATTGCCCAAAGCCTTTACGAAAGGAAGTTTATCACATACCCACGCACCGGAAGCAAGTACATTCCTGAAGATATGTGGGCAGAAATCCCCAACCTCGTAAGGGCTTTGCAGGACCGCGAAACCTGCAAGCAAGCCGTAGGGAAATTGAAATGGGGACGGTTCAATAAACGTATTGTAAACGATTTGCGTGTTACCGACCACCACGGATTATTGATTACTGATAAAATCCCATCAGCCCTGAACGCAAAGGAAAACTCCGTTTATGATATGATTGCCTTTCGATTGCTCGAAGCCCTTTCACATGCCTGTATCAAAGAGATAACCGATGTAGGTTTACAAGCGTTGCATTATGATTTTACAGTAAAGGGTTGTAAGGTTATAGAAGCAGGCTGGCGTTCCATCAAAGGTAGTTTTTCAGATGATAATACCGAACCTGTACAGGATTTGCCCGAACTGAAAAAAGGCGATGAACTAAAAATAAAAGAAGCCTCCGTTTTGGAAAAGAAAACCAAACCACCAGGGCTTTATACCGAAGCAGGACTTTTGTCGGCTATGGAAACTGCCGGAAAGGAAATCGAAAATGAAGATGAACGCAAGGTTTTACAAAACATCGGTATTGGTACTCCGGCTACCAGATCCGCAATAATAGAAACCCTGTTTACCCGCAACTATATCCAACGAGAAAAAAAATCCCTAATCCCTACCGAAAAGGGATTGCAGGTGTACGAATTGGTCAAAGATCGTAAAATTGCGGATGTGGCAATGACCGCCGAATGGGAATTGGCTTTGCAAAAAATCGAAAATAACGAAGCCGATGCAGGGGCATTTCAAAAAGAAATGGAAACTTACGCCTCATCTATTACCAATGAATTGCTACAAACTTCCATTGCCCAAAACAACCTGCCTAAATTGGTTTGCCCGAAATGCAAAAGCCAACAACTCATTATCCGTGATAAAATAGTGAAGTGTCCTGATGAAGTTTGTAATTGGGTACAGTTCCGCAATGTGTGTGGCGTACAAATCGGCTTAGCCGATATTGAAAACCTTGTCAATAAAAAGAAAACTTCACTTATCAAAGGAATGAAAAGCAAAGCCGGAAAGAAATTCGATGCTTATATCGTGTTGAATGAGGATTGCAAAACCTCTTTTGAGTTTGCCAAAAATAAAAGCTACAAAAAGTAATGGAAAATAAGCCTACCATTAGCACAAAGGAAATCAGAAATCTGATTTATTCCATACGTGGAAAGCAAGTGATGCTGGATAGCGACCTCGCTTCCTTATATCAGGTGGAAACAAAGAACCTCAACAAAGCAGTAAAAAGAAATATTGAAAGGTTTCCCGTTTCTTTTTGCTTTCAACTGACCGAAGAGGAAGTTGAAAACTTGAGGTTCCAATTTGGAACCTCAAGTTTAAGCTACGGTGGAAGACGGTATTTGCCCTATGTTTTTACTGAACAAGGGGTTGCAATGGCTTCTGCCATACTCCGTTCAGATATAGCGGTTAAAGTCAGTGTTGAAATTATGGAAGCCTTTGTAGAAATGCGAAGAATGCTTATCAGCAATGCTTCTCTTTTTCATCGTTTGGATAAAATTGAACTGAAACAATTAGAAGCCGACCAAAGATTTGAAGAGATTTTTAAGGCTTTGGAAAGTGATAAACTCCACAGCGAAAAAGGTATTTTCTACAATGGGCAGGTTTTTGATGCCTATGCCTTTGTTTCCGATATTATTCGAAGTACCAAAAGCTCCATTATCCTGCTGGATAATTATGTGGATGATACCGTATTGACCTTATTGGGCAAGCGAAGCGACAATGTAACCGCAACAATTTATACCAAAAGCATCAGCAATCAGCTACGGCTGGATGTACAACGGTACAACAGCCAATATCCTCGGATTGAAGTTGAGTTATTTTCGGATGCTCACGACCGATTTATGATAATTGACGGCACGGAACTTTACCATATCGGAGCATCACTGAAAGACCTGGGCAAAAAATGGTTTGCCTTTTCGAGAATGGATATTGAGGTTGGCAGAATGCTCCAAAACTTACACAACCAATAAACAAACCCTCTGAATTATCAGAGGGTTTGTTGTCTAATCTATACTATAATTGTAATTGGGCTGTAATACTCTTATAATAAACTTTTAGTGCATCACGTTCATTATTACCAACGTAACTATTGTGAGCAACTAAACACCGTATCTTGTATAATTCATCAACCATTACATTCAACCAATGTTCATTCTGTTTAGGGAAATATTTTCCAAAAATTATCCAATTTCCAACTATTATTTTCCCTAACTCTATAAAGTCGCAATAAAACAAATCACTATTACCTCGTATGGGTAAATATTTACTCTCTTGTTCGCTTTTCTTCAATTTATCTATTGTGTCTTGTACTTTTCTGGGAATATTTACTGTTTCTGTTTTCATTATTTCTTCAATAAATATTCTTAAAGAATTTTCAATACAATATAAATACAAATAAACTTCCGACATTTCTCGCCCTTTCTGTTGTATATCTTGGGGTAAAAGGTTTAAATGACCAAAGTTTACATTTTGTTGTATTTCCTCTATACTATCCAATAAGGAATTTTCATCCGAAATTAGAGGATAGAATATCTGATTAATGTATTTTCTTCGTTCTGCATATCCACCTTTGGCTTGCATTTCTCTCCTAAATTCCTGAAGTGTAACACAGATTTTAAATTCTTTTGGTTGGTTAGTTTTGAACTTAGCAGACTTATTCAGTTCATTTTTTAAACTTTTATATTCTGCTTCATTTTCACTTGTTATAGTAACATCGGTGGATGCTCCTGTAAGTAATATTTTTAAACGTTTAATGTTTTCTGTATAATTCATTTAGATTAATATTTCTATTGGTTATTCTTCTCTACTCTGTGGCTCTTCTTCTTGGAGCATAAAATCAAGGAATAATAATTCTGCTTTGGCAGTTTCATCTTCAAACTTTAAGTCCCAACGCTGTTCCATAAATTCCAATAATTTAGTGCCTCTATCAAGGATAGTATCAGAGTTCCAAAAATCATATCCTGAAACTTCGATTTCAGAATGTGAACCATCAGAATAACCTTGTCTTATTTTTTCTTTTTTGTCATTATATTTTGCATTCTTCTTGTCATCAAAGCAATCATTTTGTAGGCTTGAATTTATACTTTGTGATAATGGCAAAAGATTTCCTAAACTTCCTTGAAAAAAAGGTATCTGTGATTTTTTGTAGCCTTTGAAACTATCTTTCCAACTTTTATGTGTGGGAGTTTGAGGATAAATATGTTCAATAGAAACTTTGTCTTTTTCACTTTTTACAAATAACTTCCAATCAATCTTTTGGCTTCCTCTTTGTCTTACTTTTTCCATTTCATATTCATATAAGAAATACCGAAGCCCATTCCAGTAATAAAACCCACCTCCGCTTTTGAATTTCTTATCAATAAATTTTTGGAAATATGTATAATCGAAATAGGTTTCTTCGGAATTTTCAGGTGTATAAAAACAGTAACTCATTCTATCATTCAATCGTTGAATAATACTGTCGATTGTCAATTCTCCGTTTCGCAACTGTCTTGCTGCACGATAAAATTCACTATTTCTATATGTCGAAAAAGCTCGACTAAGCCTGAACGTAATAAATATAAAACGTTCAATTGCTTTAAGTAATTGAACTCGCTTATCCGAATTAATATCCTTGTTTAAAAAAGCTACGGTTACAAGCGGACGGAAATAAATTATACCAATTCTATTCAATCGGTCTATCCAAAGGCTTTCTTGTGCAGTTAGGTCTGAGTTGTTTACCGGATTGTGCGTATTATACCAGTGAACGGCAGCAGATTTTAAACTGTTTACATAATCTTCAATTTCTTTTGGAGAAAGTTGGGAACGCATCACTATTATTTCTTCTTCTCCATTTGCCTCAACTTCTTCTTGGTCGGTATCTTCATCTTCTCTAACTTCTTCAAATTCCTGTATGGAACTAAGTCTTACTTCAGTTTTAGCATAAATATTTTGTGGTGTAAACTTCTGTTCTAATAAAAACCTTATGTAATCGTCGCCTTTTTCCCTTGTGTATTGAAAATACATAATCCAATGAGCAACTAAAAAATCATCATCGTTGAGTGGATTTTTTTTGTTTCTTCCAAGTTGGTAATAGACTTCTTTCCACGCATCATTGATTTTCTCACGCAAAGAAATCCGTTCATCATTTTTTAACTCTTTTTCATCATATAAAGTGGTTAAGTAAATCAGTCGATTTTTAAGAAGCTCCAAATTTGATAACTTTTTTCCACGATTATTCATCGTTTCAAATGCAACGAAAACATCAAAGTCATCACTTATTTCATAGACATTAAACATCATATTCTGTGTGACCTTTTTGAACAACGCTTCAATTTCACTCAAACCATATTTATCAAAATAATTTTGCAGATTTTCTTTGAAAAAGCGTTTGGCATTTTCAAGGTTGAGTGTATAAAAAGTTTCCTGAATTGTTCCGCTATTGGGTTCTAAAAAAATTTTATGTCGTAGAAATTTGAAACTTGGATTATCAACCTCGTATCCAAACTTGTATGTTTTGATAATGAATTGTGGGGGTTTTTCAATTACCAAATATTCTTCCTTAATTGCTTTTAGGCTGAAAGAACCAAGATAAATTTCTTCGTCCTTTTTATCCTTGTTTTCAGGAATAGCTTTGAGTTGTTCCGAAATAGCTTGTATAAAAATTACAAATGTTGTCAGGCGTTGTTGCCCATCAACAATATGAAAAGGTTTAAAACCTCTATCTTCGATTAGCCAACGTTCGTCATTCCAACTACTCCAAATGTTTTTATCTACTTTTTTTAAAGAGAGTAGTCCTGTATAATGAAACCTATCAGTTGGAAGATTAACCAAATCCTCCCAAAAATCTTTTAATTGTCGTGTCGTCCAAGCATAGCCACGCTGGTAATCAGGAATTTTAAATATTCTGTCTTTAAAAATACTTTTTAGGGGTTCTAATTCATTCATTATTTATAGTCTGTCGATTAATTGTTTGCTTTGATAGCTCAAAAATACAAATTAAATCCCCGGTTATTAATTTCCTTACGACAAATCCCGCCTCTCAAAGCCAAACCCTGCCACATTTTTAAAGGCTCTTATCTACTGCTATAATTTTGAGTTTCAAGTAAAATTCAAAACAAAATTATAGTATGAATACACAACAAAAAGACCTATCGTATTTCAGATTACGACTGCAAGAATTATTAAACACCAGCTTCCCCGAAAAAGCAAACGACCAAAAATTTATTGAGCAACGTTCCTCGTGGGCTACCAACGCTTACGAAGGTGCTTTTCAATCAGGAAATAGCATTGAAAAATGTAATGAAATAGCCAACTATATTCTGTTTGAGGGCTTGCACTTCTCCAAATTTGACACTGTGTTTCAAGTGGTATGCAATGAGTTTGATACCATAATGGCAGATGAGGAACTGCGACCGTTCGCCCTGAAAATGTTCCCGGTTTGTGAGCCTGTTTTCTCCGGCTATGAACTAACCGATGATTTCGCATACGGTTATGAGTTTGACCTGCTCTATACCGAAATAACCGGAACCATCGCAATATGGATAGAGGAAAATGGGCTTCAGTAAAAAGCAACATCTCCAACAGAACATTGATGCCCTGCGAATTGCTTTTAAACTGGAAAAGGAGAAACGGCAAGCCACCGTAGGCGAAAGACTGCTAATGATGCAATACAGCGGATTTGGCGGTCTTAAATTCGTATTGAACCCCATAGCGAACGAAATAGACATCAACAATTGGAGAAAGACTGAACACGACCTTTTCCCGATTACGCAGGAGCTCCACCAGCTACTCAAAGAAAATTCCGAAGACGAAAAGCAATACCGCAGGTATGTGGATAGTATGAAAAGCTCTGTTCTGACGGCTTTTTATACACCGCCACAGGTCATAGATGCGATTTCTGCAACTTTGCGTGAAAGCGGTCTGAACATTGATAAATTCCTCGAACCCTCCGCTGGTATCGGGTCTTTCATACAATCCTTTTCAGAAAATCAAAAAGCCAGTGTTACTGCTTATGAAAAGGATTTGCTCACAGGCAAGATTTTAAAACAGCTGTATCCCGAAAGCACTATCCGCATAAGCGGTTTTGAGGAAATCTCCGAAAAGGAACAAAACAGCTTTGATGTAATCGCCAGTAATATTCCATTTGGCGATACTTCCGTTTTCGACCTTTCCTATTCCCGAAGCAAGGACAGTGCAAAAGTACAGGCATCCCGAAGCATACACAATTACTTTTTCCTGAAAGGTGCTGATATGCTCCGTGAGGGCGGTTTGCTGGCTTACATTACTTCACAGGGCATTCTGAACAGCCCGAAGAACGAACCGTTACGCAGGGCGTTGATGCAGGGTAATAATTTGGTTTCGGTTGTCCGCTTACCCAACAACTTGTTTACGGAATATGCAGGAACGGAAGTCGGCAGCGACCTTATTATCCTGCAAAAGAATACGGCAAAACAAAACTTGACCGAAGCCGAAGAACTGTTTTGCCGAAGCAGCCAAACAAAATACAATACACCGGGCAATGCACTCTTTCAGGACAGCACAAGAATTGTGCATACCGACCGTAAATTAGATACCGACCCTTACGGGCAACCTGCCCTAATCTATACGCATAAAGGCGGCGTTGAAGGGATTTCCAAAGACCTCAAACAAATGCTTTCCGAAGATTTTGGCAGGCACCTGAATTTGAATTTATACAAAGGCGAACGAAACGATGAGCCATTAATACAAATTCCGATTGAACCAACGGTTACACCTCCGGTTATCGAACCTGTAACCATTCAACCGGAAATACAATCTTTATCTGTTTCTATAATCAATCGGGAAAGTCCGCAGGAATTAAAGCAACTAAGCATTTTCGACTTGTTTGAAAATGTGGACGAGCCTGTAATGGTTGCTGCTCCACCCAAAAAAACGACACAAGTTAAAAGGCAAAGCACCAACAAAAGAAGAGGTGCAATAGGTCGCCAACCTGACCTGTTCAGCAGTGTGATGCGGGAACCTTATACGCCCCCTGTTACTAATAGAGCTACCAATGGAAATACATCTACTAATGGTAAAAAACAGGAAGCTATCGGCGACCTGTTTTCACAAATAAACGGGAATGGCCAAGCTGATAAGCCAGCCGTTCCCAATACCATTCCCGAACCTGCTCCTTATAGTGGCGAACTGCAATCGTACCACCGTAACGATTGTCTTGTTGTGGATAATGGTTGGGTCGGTCATCTGCAAGATGTAGATACATCAGACGGTACGGCAGTTTTCCACCCTTTGCAGTTACCGACCTTACAGAAAGCAAGAGCCGAAGCGTACATTGCTGTACGTGATGTTTACCAAGACCTTTATAATAAAGAGGCAAAGTTTCAGACCGAATACAAGGAAGAAAGGGAAACGCTTAACCGCCTTTACGATGCCTTTGTCAAAAGGCACGGAAACCTCAACAGTGCCGATAATATCAAGCTCATCAAAACGGATAGTTCCGGAAAGGAAATACCTTATCTGGAACGTGTGGTTGGTGGCGTGGTACACAAGGCCGATATATTCAGTCGCCCTGTAAGTTTTTCTACCTTAACCATAACAACGGACAATCCCGAAGAAGCATTAGCGGCCTCGCTCAATAAGTACGGAAACGTGGATTTGGATTATATGTCCGAAATCAGCGGTATGACTGATGACGCTTTGAAAGAAGCCTTACACGGTCGTATTTATTACAATCCTTTACAAAAGAAATACGAGATATCCGAACGCTGGATTGCAGGTAACGTTGTGGAAAAAGCCCAGGAAGTCAAAGCGTATCTCGAAAGTAATCCCGATGATGCACAGGCTAAAGCAAGCCTTACCGTTTTGGAAGAAGCCCGACCAAGACGAATTGAGTTTGAAGAATTGGATTTTAACCTCGGCGAGCGTTGGATACCCACTGGTATTTATGGCCGGTTTGCTTCACATCTTTTTGATACGGAGGTGAACATTCATTACTCGGAGAGTTCTGATGATTTTTCTGTAAGCTGTAAACAAAAGAATGTTCATATATGGGATAAATACGCCGTAAAAGCTGAAAGCCGGACGTTTGACGGGATTGCTCTGCTCAAACACGCCCTTGTCAATACTACGCCTGATATTACTAAAAAAGTGATGGTTGGCGATCAAGAAGTCAAGGTACGGGATATGGAAGCCATACAAATGGCGAATACCAAGATTGATGAAATCCGAACCGCTTTTACAGACTGGCTTCATGCCCAAAATGATGAATTTAAAACAAGGCTTACCGACAAATACAACGACACGTTTAACTGCTTTGTCCGTCCGAATTACGACGGAACTCACCAGAACTTTCCTGGGTTAGACCGCAAAGCACTCGGAATTGAAGATTTGTATTCCAGCCAAAAGGACACGGTTTGGATGATAAAGCTGAACAACGGTGCAATCTGCGACCACGAAGTAGGTGCAGGAAAGACGCTCGTAATGTGTACGGCAGCACAGGAAATGAAGCGTTTAGGGTTGGCTCATAAACCTATGATTATCGGGCTAAAAAGCAATGTCCACGAAATTGCCGAAGCTTACCGCACCGCTTATCCACACGCAAAAATATTGTTTCCGGGCAAAGAAGATTTTACACCCCAAAAACGCCAACGTATTTTTGGCGACATTAAAAACAACGATTGGGATTGTGTTATTCTCACACACGACCAATTTGGAATGATACCGCAATCTCCCGAAATTCAGAAGGAAATCTTAGAAATTGAATTGGACAGCGTAGAGCGTAACCTTGATGCCCTGCAATCGCAAGGCAAGGAAGTGACCAGAGGAATGCTTGCCGGTGTAATCAAGCGAAAAGAAAACCTCGAAGTCAAACTCAAAACCCTGCAACACGATATTGAAAATCGTAAAGATGATGTGGTAGATTTTAAGATGATGGGTATAGACCATTTATTTGTGGATGAAAGTCATCAATTCAAAAACCTGATGTTCAATACAAGGCATTCAAGAGTAGCAGGATTGGGTAATGTGGACGGAAGCCAAAAGGCAATCAACCTACTATTTGCTATTCGTACCATTCAGGAACGTATCAATGCGGATATGGGAGCAACCTTTCTTTCGGGAACGACCATCAGTAATTCGTTAACCGAACTGTACCTATTATTCAAATACCTCAGACCAAGAGCAATGGAAAAACAGGGCATTCATTCTTTTGATGCCTGGGCTGCTATTTACGCAAGGAAAACAACCGATTATGAATTTTCGGTTGCCAATAATATTGTTGCAAAAGAACGTTTCCGCTATTTTATCAAAGTGCCGGAGTTGGCGCAATTCTATTCAGAAATAACGGATTACCGAACGGCTAAGGATATAGGCATTGACCGCCCTAACAAGAATGAGGTATTATATAACATACCACCTACACCCGATCAGGAAGTGTTTATTCAAAAACTAATGGAATTTGCCAAATCGGGAAATGCTTCTTTATTAGGAAGAGCTCCTTTATCTCCATCTGAAGAAAAGGCAAAAATGCTCATCGCTACTGATTATGCCCGTAAGATGTCTTTGGATATGCGGATGGTAAGCGGTGCGTATGATGACCACCCCGACAATAAGGCTTCGCATTGTGCGGACAACATTGCTAAATATTACAACCAATATAATGCACAAAAAGGAACGCAGTTTGTTTTCTCCGATTTGGGAACCTACAAGCCAGGCGAATGGAATGTGTATTCCGAAATCAAACGCAAGCTTGTGGAAGACCACGGTATCCCTGCGAACGAAGTACGTTTTATTCAGGAAGCAAAAAATGACAAGCAACGCAAAGAGCTTATCAAAGGAATGAATGAAGGTAAAATCCGCATACTTTTCGGTTCTACAAGTATGTTGGGCACAGGAGTTAACGCACAAAAAAGAGCCGTTGCTGTTCACCATTTGGATACACCGTGGCGACCAAGTGACCTTGCCCAAAGGGACGGCAGAGCTGTTCGCAAAGGCAATGAAATTGCCAAGTTCTTCGCAGGTAATAAAGTAGATGTGATTATCTATGCCGTAGAAAAATCATTGGACAGCTATAAGTTTAACCTACTATACAATAAACAACTATTCATAGACCAATTGAAAAACAACAATCTCGGCAAACGAACCATTGACGAGGGCAGTATGGACGAAAAATCGGGAATGAATTTTTCGGAATATGTGGCTATCCTATCAGGAAATACCGACCTGTTGGATAAAGCTAAATTAGAAAAACAGATTGCGGGGTTAGAAAGCGAAAAACAGGCGTTCAACCGTTCAAAGTATAGTGCGAAGTACAAATTGGAAGACTATACGGCTGAACTTGATAAAGCCCAATCCCGCTTTGACCGTATGAGCCTTGATTGGAATAATCTACAAGGGCGTATTCAAAAACGTTCGGATGGTACAATTGCAAATCCTGTACAGTTGGACGGTTTACCGCCCAATGCGGATATAAAACAAATCGGTGCAAAGCTTAACCAGCTTGCGGACAAAGCCCGCACCGGAGGTCAGTATGAAGAAATAGGAAGCCTGTACGGATTTACCTTGTATGTCAAAACCGAAATGTCCGAAAAGGAGGGCGTGGATATACGGGTAAACCGCTTTTTAGTGCAGGGAGAGGGCAATATCAAATATACCTACAACAACGGTTTAATTGCTAAAGATGAGAAGCTGGCGGCTATGAACTTTCTTAATGCACTGGAGAAATTGCCGGGCTATATCGAGCAGGAGCAAAAGAAAATTGCGGAAATACAGAAGGATTTACCTGTTCTTCAGAACGTGGTAAACGGTATGTGGTCTAAAGAGAGCCGATTGAGCGAACTCAAAACGGAACTGGCTGCCGTTGAACGGAAGATACAGTTGTCTATCACTCCGGAACCTAAAGAAGAACCTGTGGAACAAATCGAAAAACAGAAAGAAACTCCAAACATTTCGGAGAATATTGTACGGACGAAAGGTACTTATTTGCCAAGAGGGGTATTATAGTATTACTTCTCGTTTTGCTCGTCCATTTTCTTTATCAGAGCTTCACACAGGCTGTCGAGGAATTTGGTACGGTTTATTTTTCGGGCTTTCAATTCCATAAATGTATGATAGAAATCGCCCAAATCAATATTAAAGGCAGTTTCAAATGTTTTGGCAATCAATTTTATATCGGTATTTCCGTTGTTGAATACGCCTTGTGCGTAGAGTGCATAAATCAACTCGGTCAATGCCGTTTTACTTCCTGTCCAATGGAGTGAAGAACTATCAGATACCTTTTTATGATTGCTATTTAGCTGGTCTTCAAGATAAACTTGTATCAGGTCATTGGCAATTATTTTGGCGACCTTATAATCGTGAGAAGTGCAAAAACGGTGGTCTGCCTCAAAATAAAACGTATCCAACCACATCCTTATATCGTGTTTTCCACGAATAAAGAAATTTTCATCAAGAAAAGAATTGCCACTACGGTAATACTTGTAAAAGTCAATATTGTTGTCAAAGAATTTTTTGAGTTTTTTCAATTCTTTGTTAAGAAATTTCTTTATCCGCTTTGCACCATAAGGCTTTTTGCTTTCTATTTTATAGATAGCATTGTAATAAATCAGCTTTGAAACAATGACAGGTTTCTGATGTTTGAAAAAATGGATTTCCTCATCAGTATTTTTAAACCCTCGTTTTAAAACATACTCCTTTAATTTGGACAGGGTTTGGATAATAAGTTGAATTATGGCTTCAACTCGTTGTATCGAGCAATTATCTGCTTCAATCTCCAATTCGTTGATAGCCGTTTCCAGTTTATGTAGTGTTTCATTATAAAATTTATCCAGCATAATACCATTTAAAAATCAATTCTTTGATTAGTAGAAATATAAACATAAACTGCTTTGGGACTTAGCACAGTAAGGGCTTCCACCTGTGTTCTTAGCAAGGTCTGGATTTCATTAGCAGAACTGTTTATCATAGTGAGCACCTGAATATTATATTTCTCAATTATCTTCTTTAGCCCGTTCATTATATTTTTGGATAAGAGTATATCCAAACTTAGGTTGGTCTGATTAATCTTATTCAGCCAAGCATCTTTTTTAGCTACCGCCTCGTTAAACGATTTTTGGGAGTCTGCTATATGTATACAATGCACTAACCTGCCTTTTTTGTTGAAATCAACGGCGAGCTTTTTCAATAATTCACATTCTTCACTATGTAGTCGTACATCGAAAGCGATATTGTTTTCTATACTGAAAGTAGCTTTTTCCGGAACGATGATAATCGGCACATTGACTTTATAATTCTTCTCTGATATTTCCTGCCTAATTTGTGAATTGGATTTTATTCCGTTGGTGTCATATCCGATTATCAGGAAATCTATCGCGTTGTTCTGTAAATAGTTAATGATTGCGTCCGTGAAACTTTCCTTTGTCAGTCCGAAAGAAAGGTTTACTTCCGAAGTATTCTTATAGCTTTTTATCTGTTGATAGAACAGTTCTATTTCACGTTCTTTCAGCCCTTTTCTGAATTGATTGTTTTGTTCCGGTTCAGCCGTATCTTCCAACACGGTTAGTATATGAACATCTGCATTGAACTGTTCTGCAAATGCTATTGCATATAAGAAAGTATTGTCTGATGTTGAATAAAAATCAACAGGCAAAAGAATTTTTGGTTTTATTTCCATAACAAATGTTTTATTTATCTTCTACATTATATATCAGCATTGCCGTTTCAGAAAGACGTAGCAGCCTTTTACTATGGTTTATATTGAACAATCTTTTCATAAAGGGTAATTGTCTATGTATGATGCTTAGGATATTGATATAGTTATCTTCTACATACTTTGTCAAGCCGTCTTCTATATCCGTATCAATAACAATATCCACCTGAACATCAAGACCCTCAAAATTTGTAAGCCAATGTGCTTTCTTTTGTTGTGCAGCCATAGCTTTTTCTTCTGTATCGACTATGTGTACACATTTTAAAGGTGTCTCTGACGGGGAGAGTTTTGTGGCAATCCGCCTGATAATGACACATTCATTTTCAACGAGCATTACCGCAACGGCAAACGCCCCCGTAGAGGTAAAAACGGCTTTTGCAGGCACTGCCAATATCGGTATATCAAAACCACTGTCAATCAGCCTTACTGCGTGCGAGCCGAACAGTTTTTTGTCTATAGTGTTATTCCCCGACGTACCCATTACAATCAGGTCAATTGATTTTTCTACGATATGGCTCTCAATTACATCTTGGAAATAGCCATTTTCAAAATGGAACTCTACGGGAACGTGAAGCTTATTGTTGTTATGAGCCAACTGCTCCAATTTTTTTGCTTCTGTCTTAAATTCGTTCCACTCATCATTTTCCAGCGAATCGTTGAACATCTGTGCCAAAGGGTGTACCCGATAGCGTTCCTCGTCCGTCTTCGGTTCAATAATAGGTGTAATATGCAGTATGTGCAATTCCGAGTTAAAATTATCTGCAAGCGATAGGGCATATAAAAATGCGTTCTTTGCTACTTCTGAAAAATCTGTCAGAAAAAGTATTTTTTTCATCTGTTTATTTTTATTGTTTTTAATGGTCAGATGGAATTTCGCATAATAATTTGTATTAAGATAAACGATAACCTTTGATTGAATTTCCCCGTATCGCTTTGCGGAACAGCACCACCCGTTTGTAGTGGAAACTTCCGTAAGAATGTGTAGCAATAAATATCAGTATAGGGACAATCAGCCAGGTTAATGTTCCCAATACGATTTTCCCGGAAGCCATTAACGCATTGAGGCTGATGTTTTGGTATATTGCCATTCCGTTCGGAATTTCCCCGGCATCGAGATACATCGAAATGTCGTTCAGACTTTGCCACTGTGACTGATAAGTTGCCCATCCGATAATTGCACTGCCTAATGAGGTAGCCAGAAAAGACCTTACCACAATTAATATAACCATTATTCCCATCATTTCATTCATTTGCAGGTTGAGGGTAGCGTAAAACCATAACCCAATGAACAGGATGCCCATTCCCAATCCTTTCAGTACCGTCGCATATTCGAGGTAGCGGATGTCCATCTGCGGTTGTATAATCAGGTAAAGACTTAATGTATGCAGAGCAAAACACACAAATCCAAAAGCGATATAATACTTGATGTACCATTTATTTTTAAAACCGAAAAATGCCAATATTCCCGCAATGACGATACCGGGTATCATCCAAAGATTGATATGTGCGTTAATCAGGTTATTATACCCTAATACACCAACTGTATATTGTGTATATACCGATGTGCTTGCCAGATATAGCCCGAGAAAGAACAATAATATGGTAGCGTGGATAACATTTTTCTTTTTAAATGCTCCGAAATCAATCATCTTTCGTTTGAGCGATTTCTGCCTGTATATCAATGCTACAAAAAGAACCACTCCGAAAATCAATGAACCCGTAATGTAAGGCGAAATAAACCACCCCTGTTGTTTCATAAACACAAAAAAGTAATTAAGCGACATAAAGGAGGTTGCTATCAAAACAAGTGACAGCCAGTCTATCTGATACAGTGGCATTTTGAAACCAAATCGTTGGTTATGTTGAAAAATAAGCGATACTGCCGCAATTACAAGCATCGTAGCGGACATAAACATATAAGGTGTCTGCCAGCTACCATTGAACACCATTGTAGAAAAATAATAAGCCGAAAGCTGCCCAAATCCAATGGACAAGGGGTAGAATACAGCATAGAATTTTCCACGGTCTCCTGTCGGAGCAATGATGAACATAATGGGTAATACCATTTCTATCAGCGGAAACATCTTGAAAAAACCTATGAGAAAACTGCAACTTATCAGAACAACAGGACTATCTGTAGTACCGCACATATATGATAATATAGCAAGGATAATAGCCGACACTGAAATGATTTCTTTGGTACGGAAACGCATCTTGACACGCATCAGTATCATTATGGCGCAGCCCATACCAATTGTACCTGCGTTATTGGCAAGCGAGATATATTCCGTATAGGTAGCCATTGCTCCCGTAATATCCGTAATGACACTTGTATATACTCCGGAAACGGTCATCATCGAGAATAATATCGTCAAAATCAGCAACAGCATCAAAGGTTTGGGAACCCAGCTTGCAAATGGACCTTTATTGTACATCTTCCTGTTATTTTAAGTTCACTTCTACATTCATTCCTGCACGAAGCAATTTCAAGTCTTCGGGTTTATTCTTATCTGTAAATTCAATACGTACCGGAATACGCTGTTGCACTTTCACAAAATTTCCTGTTGAGTTATCCACCGGAACAGCGGCATATCTCGCACCTGTTGCACCTGATACAGCGGTTATTTTTCCCTCAAATTCTTTACCGCCCAGTGCATCTACCTGTATTTTTGCCAAACCGCCTATCTGTACGTTGCCCATTTGTTTTTCACGGTAATTAGCCGTTACCCAAATGTTATTGATGTCCACGATAGTTCCAACCTGTTGGCTTGGGTTTAACAACTGCCCTACATTGACTGTTCTTCTTCCCATAATGCCATCGTGGGGAGCTGTGATAACGGTATAAGAAAGGTTCAGTTTTGCCATATCCAAAGCACTCTGCGTTCGTTTGATGTCAGCATCGTTCATTCCCAATCGCGATTGTACTTCGTTTACTGATAATTCGCTCGTAGTTTTAGAATTAATCACGGAATGATATTGCGAAATCTGGGCTTCCAACTGGGCTTTTTGTGCCTCGAAATCAGTCTTTATCTGGTCAAATTGCTGACGGGTTACTGCTTCGTCTGCCAAGAGGTTTTTGTAACGATTAAAATTCTGTTCCGCATTCCACAGTCTTGCTTTCGTAGCTTCTATATTCGCTTTTGCTGCCTGCACATTTGCTCCAACGGTATTTACATTGTTGGTCGCTGTTTTTACCGAACTGGATGTTGCGTTTTTAGAAGCCAAAGCCGACATATAAGCAGCTTCGGCCTGTCCTAATTGAGTTTGTATTTCACGGTCGTCCAATATCAATAATGTATCACCTTTTTTCACATATTGATGTTCCACAAAACGGATTTCAGTGATATAAGCCGAAACCCTTGTATTTATCGGGTTGATGAACGATTCTACCTGTGCGGCATTGGTGTATTTGTCGTTCCCGACATTGAAATAGGATTTTACCACAAAATAAAGTCCGCCCAAAACCAAAATGAGTATCAAAATATTGATGATTTTGGTCTTTTTTTGTTTGGTTTTCTGCTTGTTTACCTTTTGCTTTTCCGCAGATTGTCCAGTCGGTTGCGGTGTGTTTTCCTGATTGTTGTTTTCTATATTTTCTGACATTGTTTTATCTTTAAGTTTATCAATTTATTATAAATTTCCGCTTTCTTTTAATAATTTGTAGTACGCATAAACGATGCTTATTTCCGAATTAGCAAACTGTAACTCTGCGTCTAATTTCTGATTACTTGCATCAATCAAATCTAATAAAATAGCCAACTGGTTGTTGTATTTACTGTTCATAATGCGATAATTTTCATCGGATAGTTCTTTGTTTGTTTCAAGTGTATTGTTCTGAGTAACGGCTTCATTGTATTTAATGTAAGCGGCATTTACAGCAACGTCAATCATCTGTTCAGCTTCGTTTGCCTGTGCAATGGCTTTGTCTTTTTCAAAACGCACCTGTTTGATTTTTTTAGGGGTTTTGTACAGTGCGTCAATATTAAAATTCAGTGAAAGTCCGGCACTCCATCCGTTAGTGTACATATCCAGAGCAGGCGTTGATGTAGTAATCGGACGTGCCAGCTGATTTCCTGCAAATGCAGATAACGAAGGCATCATTTCTGCACGGGTTATCTTTTCGGAGGTTTCATAAATATCAACTGCCTTTTTTGTCATCAATATGGTTGGATGATTTTGTGCGAATGCTCTGTAATCTTCCATCAATAAAGCTTTAGGAACATTGCTAAGTATGGTTTCGTCGGGCACAATCTGTGTATTTTCGGACAATCCCAAAGCGGTGGTAAGCTGTTTATTGAGAATTTGACGGTTATTTTCTACGACCTGTAAAGCAAGTTTAAGATTAGACAATTGCAGTTCGCCGCGGATAACATCATTTCTCGTAACCATTCCCTGATTATAAAACTTATTGATGTTTTGCAAGCGTTGTTCCGCCAATTGGATATTCTGCTGATATACTGATTTTTGGTTCAGTAGTTGATACAAATCCAGATAGTAGCCCAACACCAAAAGTTTGATGCTTTGTTCGTTCGACTGATAATTCAGCTCTGTTAATTCTTCTTTCAAAGATTGGGCTTTGATACCATTTTTTACCATTCCGCCTTTCCATATCAACTGACTGGCATCTATCGAAAAAGTATTGCCGAAATGTGGCATATCTACTCTTGTGGAATTGGAAAAATCCTTATCAATAATGTGGGCATCCCCAAGATAATATCCTTGCAAAGCCGCATTCAAAGTAGGGAGTTGTGCGTTTTTAGCAACTTCTACATCTTGCTTTGCTATGGCAATATCTGTTTTGGAAACTTTCAGATTCGGATGATTTTCTTTGGTCAGCTCAAATAACTCTTTAATGGTTATCGTTCTTTCTTGACCTTGCTGGGCATAGATTGTTTGCGAAAAAACAAAAAGCCCTAACAATAGCATAGTGATTTTTTTCATTTTGAACTTGTCATTAATTACTTAAATATTACTTGGCAAAGTTCTGAATGAAAGGGTCTTCATAAAAGGTTAGTAATTCACAAAAAGAGGTTCAAACGGTATGTTGCTAATGCTTTCCGAAACATACCAATAAAAAAGGCAGCCCACAAAAGACTGCCCTTGCATACCATTTAAGGATAAATGTGCAACTATTTTCTATTTATCCTCGGATTGGATATTTTTATAGTATTCTTCTTTTAGATGTTCAATTTTCTCCTTTAGTTCTTTGTTGATTCTTTCAGGAAATGTTTTCAGTTTTTTCAGTTGAAACGCTAATACAATACTTGCAATACCTGCAAATATGAAAGACAAAGCTGTCATTACCACTAAAGAGATTCCGGCAAAGATTGGATTGACAATCAATAAAAATGAAAGGATGATACCGAGTACGCTTACAATTGCCAGATTTCCCCAACGCAACACGCCATAGTTTTTCAGCTCAAAAGCGAAACCAAGCCCCTGAAATGACCGGAACAATAAGCTGAACCCAATAAAAAATGGCAATGTGGTAGCTGCAACGACTGGTTTGGTTATCAATATGACACCTATCAGCAGTGTGAATATTCCACTTGCCAAATACCAGCCCCAACCGTCTAACTCGTCCTTGTTTTGTACGGAAAAGAAAATTTCCATAATGCCGCTTGCCAAAAACGATATACTGAAAAGCATAACCAATGAAAGATAAGCAGATTCAGGGACTGTAAACAGATAACCGCCCAATACAATAAATAATGCCCCGATGATAGCAGGTACATACCAATGCTTTATGGTGTTTCGGATTGTTTTAAAAAATATTGCCATAGACTGTCTTTTTAAGATGTAAATTTTAATACTGATGCAAAGTTCGGGTTTGCAGGACTTTCAGTAAAGGTTTATAATGCCTAAAAAGAGGTTCAAACAGTATCTGCACAGACTAAATACTACTATTAAAGGAAAGGGTGTGTTCGATGCTAAATGGCATCGACTAATTTATTCGTTTTCTTGAAATTAGAGGGGCTAAGTCCTGTGTGCTTCTTAAAGAATTTGCCAAATGCGTATTGGTCAGAAAAATCAAGCTCGTTGGATATTTCTTTAATAGAGTTGTCGGAATTGAGCAGCAGGATTTTTGCATTGTTCAGCAATGCTTCGGTAATAAATTTGGACGGTGGCTGATTGGTTATTTCCCTGACGGTATTGGAAAGGTATTTGGAAGAAATCAACAATTTGTCGGCATAGAATTTAAGCTCTTTTTCTTTCATGAAATTTATGCTTACCAATTGCAGGAACTTCATCGTGATGCTTTCTTTTCTTGAATTTTCAAGAATGTTTATGTCCTTTCCTTTTCCCTGTAAAAAGTCTCCCACCAAAATATACACCAGCGATGTGAATAAAGACAGCTTTATCTGCTGGCTAAACGTGATTTCTTTTTCTTCCTGATTATAATAAAAAAGCTGTTCACATAAGTTGAGTATATGAGCAAAAGCATTATCTGAAACTTTCTCAATATTATTGTTACTGCTGCGAAGTGCTTGCTGCATTTCATATTTATTGAAAGCAAAAGAAGTTTTATTGTTTAGCTCATCCCTGTCTATTAAAATAAAATATGCTTTCACATCATCTGTAAAGGCATTTACCTTATATACATTATTGGGTATTATCATACCCAAATTTCCTTTTTTGTAGTGATGTATCAACTCATTGGATTTGATGCTGATGCTTCCCTTTTCAATGATAACAATAGTAGTCTTTTGGGGGCTAAAAGAGTCCCCTACTTTCACTTTCCGTAATAATGCACGTTCTGTAAATACACTTATCATCCAATGGTTGTTGTTAAGTTAATCAGATATTGAGCGTTACCGTAAAAATATAAAAAATAAATTTTAAAGGTTTAAGGTAAAATCGAATAATCGCTGAGTATAAAATACAAAAGTAAAAAAAGTATACAAATTTAGCCCCGAAAGGCTTTAATTTAGTATTCACAAAACTATATTCTATGATGATGGCTTATTAATCAAACAACGTATCCCGAATGGTCTTGTTTGATTAATAAACTATCCCTCCTGCACCAAATGCTGTAAGTTCGGGTCGTTCTTGATACGCTCCATTTCATTTTCAACGATATGCAGAATGTGCGATTTTATCTGACGGTAATTGCTTTCAATCTCCTGTTTCATTTTATCCTCGCCCTGCTCATCTACAAAAGATAAAATCTGCGGTATATTTTGATATGCTTTGGTTTCTGCGGAAACTCTTTCATTATCTACCACGATTTCTGCGTGAAATATTTTTTGCTCGATACGTTCATCGAAGTTATCCGATACAGAACCGACAAACATCCCCTGTGTTAAGGTTGAAATTTTGGAAGCCGGAATAAGGCTGTCTAATTGCGTAGAAATAGAAGTTGATTTATCGTTACGGTTAATAGTCATACTTTGGCGTTTCTGCAATACTTTCCCGAAGCGTTCTGACAGGCTCTTTGCGGTTTCTCCAACAACCTGACCGGAGAAAACATTACCTACGGTATTCTGAATAACCTTGCTCTCTTTGTCGCCGTAATCACGTGTTAATTGCGAAAAGTCCTGAAAGCCCAAGCATACAGCCACTTTATTACTTCTCGCCGTTGCGATAAGGTTATCCAGTCCCCTGAAGTAAATCGTAGGCAACTCATCTATGATAACGGAACTCTTTAGCTGTCCCTTTTTATTAATCAGTTTTACAATCCTCGAATTGTATAAACCCAAAGCTGCGGAGTAGATATTTTGGCGGTCGGGATTGTTGCCCACACACAAAATTTTCGGCTCTTTTGGGTTATTGATGTCCAGCGAAAAATCATCGCCTGTCATAACCCAATACAACTGCGGGCTAATCATTCTTGACAATGGAATTTTAGCCGATGCGATTTGTCCCTGTAATTGGTCTTGTGCTCCGCCTTGCCACGCATCCATAAAAGGCGATAAGTAATTTTCCAAATCGGGATAGGAGGTTAAAATCGTGAATACGTCTGAATACTTTTTATTAAGCAATTCAATGGCGTGTGGGAATGTACAATACTTGCCATTCTCGTAAATTTCAGATACCAAATAATAGCAGCCAAAGAATGATTGGGCTTTCCACGAAAAAATCCCCTTGTTTCTGTATCCAGCTTCGATTGAGGTTCAGCATTATGGTATAAGCCGCTTCGTAAGCATCGGATATGTCCGTCATAAAATCGGGATTGAGTGGATTGCACCTATGGCTCTTGCGTGGATCATCAAAGTTGATGACGTAGAATTTTGGCTGAACTTTGTACTTATCCCGATGCTTCAATAAATGATTGTAGGCAATGGTGGAAAGGTCATCAAACTTAAAATCATAGATGTTACATACTAAAGCCTTTTCTCAATTTGCTGCTTGATGTAATTGTTTACGATGGCATACGATTTCCCCGAACCCGGAGTACCCAACACGATTGATGCCCTGAAAGGATTTACAATATTTATCCAACCGTTGTTCCATTTGCCTTTGTAGTAAAATTTGGTAGGCAGGTTAATGGAATATTCGTTTTCCATCAGCTTAGTTTCCTGCTGAAAGCTCTCGTTTTCATTATTGAAAACATCGTCCATCAGATTAGTACGGAGTAATCGGCTCATCCATACACCTGCCATCAACAAAGCAATATAACCTAACGAGATAGTAAGGATATACAGAAATGTTCCTATTACCGGAGTAAGTTTTAATAATGGTGTGTTCAGAAAGAACAGCACAAAACCAACGCCCAAAGCCACGTATATTTTAGACCAGGTTATCTTCTCATTTTTTACGCCTTTCGTTCCCAAACAACTCAAAGCAAGCAAAACCAAAGCGAACGCCTTGTATAAAGGGTATGTGAAAACAAGCCCGCCGTCCGGTCGAAATTGCCTAATATCTTGTTGATTATTTCCAACGTCCAGCCACGTTCTAAAAAGAAACCATAGCAAAACCAATAAAGGTGCATCAGCACCAAAAGAATACTTACTGCCCTCATAAAAGCCATTATTTTGGCTAAACCTCTTAAATCGTCTTCTCCCTGCATTATTTTAATTTTTAATGTTCGGGCGTTAAATTTAAAGGCTCTATATAGTAGCTATAAGGATGTGGCAGTCAATGGCGGTGCGTGGCAGTGTTTGGCGGAGTGATAAGTGTTGTAGCTTCTATGATCCTTTTGTATGGTAACATTTATGAAGCATCCAAATAAAAAATACTTTTAATTGCTCTTTTGTTTTCTGTCCGTTAGCAACATTTTTTGTCTTGCTGAATAGGTGGACAAGGGACACTTCCGTAACTACAATAAACACAACAGTCGCCTTGTTTTGGTTTAAGAACTTGTTTGCATTTTTCACATTCGTAGAAATATTGGCAAGCATCTGTCGGCATTGTTTCTTCTTTCTTGTGTTCGCAGTTGGGGCAGGTTATTGTTGATTGCAATTTGATTTCCATTTCATTTTATTTTTTGTCGGTTACAGAATATCCTGTCGAGTTTATTGCTTTTTCAATTTCAAAAATGTTAGTTTTTGAGTTGTCAAATTCTACGATTGCGTTTTCTTTTTCGTATGAGGCGTTTGAACTTATTATTCCTGTCAATTTATTTACTTCGTGATTTACGTGTTCGCCACAACTTGCACAAGTCATTCCGCTAATCGTAAATTCTACTTTTTGAATATTGGATTTGTCCACCACTATAATTTGCTTTTCCGTCTTTGGGTAGAAAATGCTTGAGTAGTATGGAAAGGCAAGCATTACGATTGCAAATGCTGTTACAATTCCTAAAAACATTTTTGACTGAATGAATTTTGGTTTTTCTTCTGTCTCACAATTGCAATCTATTTGCTTTTTGGGTTTCAACTTTTGATACCAAGCAAAACCAAGAACCAAAATTGTCAACCCAATAAAATACGGTCGAAAAGGTTCAAGCCAAGAAAAAGTGGAAGTAAGACCGCTTGTTCCTGCAATAAGAGCTAATACGGGTGTGATGCAACAAAGAGAAGCTGCAATTGTAGTCAAAAGTCCTGCACCAATTAATTTTTGTCAGTTTTCATATTGTTTCTAATATTTTGTTTTCGTCAAGTATTTTGAAAAATGGTTTCAGCATTTTTTCATACTCTTTAGTCAGTGAGTGAAAAATAGTTTGAGCTTCTCGTTCGGTTTCAATAAGTTTTCTGTCTTTGAGTTTCCGCAAGTGTTGTGAAACTGCTGAAATTGTCATACCAAGTATGTCGCTTATGTCACAAACACAAAGCCGTTTTTCTTCATAAAGCAGAAAGAGGATTTTCAGTCTTACATTGTTTCCCGCTAATTCAAGTCCGTTCGATAAATAGTCAAAAGAACCGTTGAGTTCTGAAACTCGGTCTTTACAGCGGTTTATTTGTTTAATGTCTGCTTGTTGTCGTATGCAAGAATTATTGTCCATAGCACAAAGATAGTCAATTTGTTTATTTAAGCAATTACTTAAATACAACTCAAATTCTTCAGAATTATAAAGTGACAGCTCAATAAATCTTTTTAAAAAACAGATTTTTAATTCCAAAATCTGACCTCTTACAGTCTTCTTTTTTTTTCTTCTTCATTTGTTAGCAAAATCCTGTTCCTCGTAATCATCGCCCTGTGCTTCGGGTAACAAACCGCAAATGCCTCAATCAAACCGTCTTCGTGTTTTTCAGTAGTATTCAGGAAGTCGAACAAATGATGAGGTTCTTCCGCAGGAAGATCTGCATCATTTGATGTGGATGTTTTTGGTGGTTGTACGGCAGGTTCTTTAATCTCCAGTTTGATATTATTGTTCCAATAATCATTAAAGGTATTGGCAGAAAGTTCCTTGTCTAAGCGTGAACCGTTCCAAACCGTTTTAGAATTGTGGTCTATAAAAGTTATTCCGTAAATACGTCCTGTATCATTTCTACGCACCACTACATTAATGCCCTGTTCGCCTAACTGCTTTTTAAAACCCTGCTCATCATTTGTTGATTGCAGGGCAATGGTAAACAGCAGCTTTAATGGTAGGTTTTGTCGGGTGGTCTTTTAAATCCTCTTTGCATTTTGCAAAATGCAGTTCCAAAGCCGGAAGCCCTGCATTTTTACCAAACAACGAAGCCTTGAACGGATGCCCGGCTCTTTCGCCTTTTTCATTTAAAGGAATGTACAATAAACCCTGCCGTAGCTGTCCCTGCAATTCGCCCTCCACTTTTTCGGTGGTAACATTAAACAGGGAAAGCAAGGCATTGTATTCGCCCAAAGTCTGAAATTTATAATAATTCGGCAGGTGACGGACAACCGCAGCAATCTGACTTTTCACATCGCCTGCTTTGTAATCTACCGGACGGAAAACCTTGTCATTCTGATTGTGCTCTTTATCAGTTGCGGGTATCAATCCGTGTTTTCTTTCTAGTTCACGGCAAATATTCATAGACCTCATTTTTTCGAATTTGTCCGAAATCTTTTTGCCCTCTTCGTCCACGCAAACCGATACGATATGAATATGGCTACGGTCAATATCGGTATGTTTAAATACGGCAAAAGGCTGTTCGCCGTAGCCCATTTCCCGCATATATTCTTCTGCCATTTCCCGAAATTTATCATCACTTACCTTGTCATTCGGGTCGGGATTGAGTGAAATATGCAGGGTATGTTTCTCTGTATTGCGGTTGGCAATCAGGTAAGGGGCAAAAGACTGGGCTAATTGTGCAACGGAATAATGACCGCTTGCGGTTTCAATTATCTTGTTGGCGAACAAAATTTGCCCGTTTTCATTCTCTACTTTAAGCTGATTGTATGCCAACGCCCCGTATAAATTTGCGCTTCTCCCGATTTTTGCTATCATTTCTACCGCTATTTTTTCAGGTGTTTGGCTTCAAATTCCTCGCTTATCTGAATGATTTTTTGACAAAGCATCGCCATTTCTGCCGTCTGTTTTTCCAGTTTATACAGGAATGCTGCTGCCTTTTTCTCGGAAAAATTCTTGTACAGCAGCTTTACAATCTGGTTATAGTTTACACCTACGGAACGAAACTGGCTGTGAAACGAAGTCAATCGCATATAAAAATCAACCGTTCCTTTATCAATTTTAACCGATTTCATTTCCTTACTGAACAGCAGGGAAATGATAAACTTTGCTTTATTGGGCATTCCCGATGCTTCATAAAGCGATAAGAGTTTGGCGTTTTCTTCATCTGTAAGACGGAAAACGTGGCGGTGGATGCTTGGGTCGGTCTTAGCTTTCCGTCCACCCTTATTCTGTTTATTGTTACTGTTCTCATTCATCACTAATCCATTTTAAATCCATACAAAACCCTGACTTCGGAAGGTGTTTTCTGCCCCCTGCAAAGGGCAAGTTGTTTTGAGGCACTAACTCGGTTTCGAGTGCCTCAAAACACAACTTGCCGTGTTCCGTTGAACACAAAAATCCGCCCTGCGGGACGGATTAAATGTAACAGGGAAAAACGGCTCGATGCCGTTCCCGTTACCCTCCGATTTGTCAAAAGACTTTTGCATAAATCCGTTAATAAAAATCATTGTACAAAGTAAAGCCCTGTTTACGAAAGCATTGTACTGCATAGCAGTGCCAAACACTGCCTTTGAACGCCAAACACTTCCACAGCTCAATCAGCGGTTAAATCAATCGCTTTATTTGCCGTATAATTTTAGTGCAGGTAGTAAAAAATGTATCTAAACAAAGAAGAAAATCAGGTTTGCAAACAGGTAGTTTGGAATAAAAGTATAAGGTTTTAAAAGCATAAAACAATAAAAGTGTAAAAGCATAAAAGCGGTAAAGCAATTTACCTGTTGCAAGTTTTTCCACTTGCCAAAGAATGTACCTGACAAGGCAAAAATGAAAGCAAATACCTGTGCAGGAAAGCACCCAAAAGGGAATGCAGGAATATATGAACGAGGTAATAATCAGATAAACCAATATTCAATCCTACAAAACAGATAAAGTGTGTAACAATAAATTTTTAAATAATGGAAACAACAAAGAAAACTTTAAAAATCAGCTTCTCCACCCAAAAGGGCGGTGTGGGAAAATCCACGATGACCACCTTGCTGGCAAGTGTGCTTCATTACCGTTTAGGTTTTAATGTACTGGTGATGGACTGCGACTTTCCACAACACAGCCTGACCAATATGCGTGAAAGGGATAAGAGGACCATAATGCAGAACGACTACCATAAAAAAGCGGCAATGAAGCAGTTTCAAGCAATCAACAAAAAAGCGTACCCGATTATTAAATGTAAAGCTGAAACGGCTCTGGAGAAAGCATCGGAATACAGAAGCCAGTCGGCGGTTGTGCCGGATGTGATCTTCTTCGACCTGCCGGGAACAGCCAATACTAAAGGCGTTTTGACCACTTTAAAAAAAATGGATTTTATCTTTTCGCCCATTACTGCCGACCGTTTGGTAGTGGAAAGTACATTGGGCTTTACCAAAGCCTTTCTCGGGCTTCCTCAAACGGAAGAGGGCAATCCCGAACAAGAGATACAATACAAATAGCTGTCTTCCTGCCTGTAATACGGTACATCGGCAATATGATACAGATAACTGCATACCGATATAAGTAGCTGTGCGGTCTTTTTACGCTTCGGGTCTTTGAGCATTTTAAAGAGTGGTGCAATAGGAATATAATACAAGGTTGTATCTACATTATGCCTTTCTTCGCTCACAAAAAAGGTTCTCTTACTATCCTGTACCAATTTGAAACTATCCCAATTGATATTGGTGCGTTTAACTTTGGTTTCCATATCCCACATAGACAATACTACATTGTAAGGAAACTCAAAATCTTGGGTTTGCATTGGCTCAATGCCGTAATGCTCGGCAAGTCGGGAAAGGGACTTGTAAAAAATCCCTCTCCGTTTTCTGACAAGACTGTACGGATTGTGCTGTTTTCAGTTTAGGCAGAAACGTACACTTTAAAAGACCATTGGTAGCATTGCTATCGGCACGGATTTCTGCTTGTCTTTTTGCACTTGGCTTGCGTCCTTTGGTCTTTGTAGCCAATTTGCGAACTCGCCCAACTGTCGGTGTAGCTGCTGTTGTCTTTTCTGTTCGGGTATGCTGATAACTCCCGATATGATGTTGCGTTGCATAATTCATCGTTTTAAAATTTTGGTTCAACCTTTCGTACCCATTACGCTCTCAAATTTGTACTCGATTGCATCGTCTTTTATCTGCGGTGCTGATGCTTTTGCAGTCGTCAAAATGGGGTACATATTGGCGTAATAATTCATCACCGCTTCCACACTCCAACGTGGCTCTGGGTCGGTCAGTCTGATGTCCTGTCCTTTATCTTTGAGTATAAAAACTCGTTCTAATTGCGTTGCTAATAACATATTGCTCGTTTTAATTATTAATACTGTTCTTCTTCGTCCGCTTCATCAATAGGATAATCGCCAGTAACTGCTTCCTCTGGCGGTTCGGGTGTTGCTTCTTCCATTGCTCCGAAAAGGCTCGGTGTGACAAACTTGTCGGATAATGATGTTTTGCGTTTTCGTATCTCGTCCGCTTTTTCGGGAAACTCTGTTATATCGGGTACTTTCATCCACGCTTCACGGAACTTGCCCTCTTTTTCGAGTTCGTCAGCCTTTGCCATAGCATCTTTAAACTTCTTGTCTTTGGCTTCCTGTTCTTTCTTCTGCCTGTCGGCTTTTTCTTTTTCTATTGCGGAATGCTTTTTAACTTCTTCCAATTGCTTTAGGAATTTTTCCATATCCACCATTAAGCCCGATACCTTTTGTATAGGTGTGGTTATCTGCTCAAAAAATCCCTCGTCAAATTCTTGGGGCGTGGCGTTAAATGTTAATGGGGGAATACCGTTTTTGGCACTATCTCCGCATTGTTCGTTATTGAGCAATACTGTTACAATTAGGTTGCTTTCTATTCCTTTTGAAATGTTCAGTTGTAAAACTCCTGTAAAGTCCAACTGCTGTATCTGATTGAAAAAATTTGTGTTCATCGTTCTGAAATTTTAATTGTTGAAGATTGCTTTTTGATTACTGTCAGTTTTTCGTACATATCTATCCAATAAGCTTTTTGTCTTTTGTCGAACTCAGAAAAACTTTTGTCTTCGTGGCGGTATTCTTTGTATTGCCTAGCCATTTTAATGGCTTCTTTAAGGTTTGTTATCTCAATGGGGCAACCGTTTAAATCTGTTACTTGCATAGCTTTATGAGGCTACCACCGTTTAAGGCGGTAGCCTGTTGTTAATTAATTAAGGTTTAGGATTTCTGCACCGTCTAAAGCAAAACCATTACACAATTCAAATGCTTTCTGTGATTTGAGTTGAGCAGTACCACCCAATACAATGCTTTGTAATTTGGCTTCGTCATTCTTGTAATTTCTCACGTTCTGATAGTAGCCTGTAACAGCATTATACGCTCCGAACAAAGTGCCTTTTGTTGTGTCCATTTGCTGTGTATCGCTTATCATTGCGTATGCAAATGCATCCTCAACGGTATTTTTGAACACTGTGGAAATTTCATCCATAGCACCTTTTTTTAGCAAATCAAAGGTTTCCTTATTCGGGCAAAGTGCCAATTGGATTAGCTTTTTAACCTCTTGGTCTGTTACCTTTACTTTTGCCCACTCATTAAAAATGCCCTCTAATTGGTTGCTCAATGTATTGGCAAGTCCCATAATCTTATGGGCATTCTCAATACGTTGTTTTGCTCCCGAAGTGTGTTTGATACGAACAACATTGGTCATACTGCGTAACGAAGCGTTTAAGGTGTTTTGGCAAACGATACGGATTGGTGTAAATGCGGCTGTGATACTTCCGCTACCATCGTGCGAAGTGGTAAGGAAAATGTACTTTTCCGTAACATCATCGCCATTGCCTACACGAATATAGTCGGGCAATTTGGCTGTGATAAAAAATGCGTTCTCCGTTGCCTAATGCTCCTGCGGTTTCGTACAGAATGCCCTCATCACCGCCTACAATAGCATCAAAGAAATTAAAGGCTTCACGATTTTGTACGATGTGGTAATCCTTGCCGACTACTCCCAATACTTTATTGTTATCGGTGCGAATGTTAGCGTAATAATTAGGCACTTTTAATTCGCTACTGCCTATCTCTATACCATTGGTGGTTTCGATAATGCCGGAACCTTTGGTAAATAGTGGGGATTTTACGACTTCGTAATCTAATCCTGCGTGTTTGATAGCTTCCTCACTTGTTGGATATTGCTCTACGATTTGCCCCAAACCGTGCCACGCTTTTTGTTGTACGCTAAAAAATGAATAACGTCCTGTTCTCTCGTTGAAATTGATATTATGTGCCATAATGCTTAAAATTTTGATATTAAAAAATGGATTGAATGTTCTTGATTAAAATGGAAGGTCGTCTTCTGTACCTTTTCCTGCTGTACTGTTGTTTCCTGTTTGTGCAGTAGCTTGTACGCTTTCGGTTCTCTTACTACCTCCGTGCAATTTGATTTGTGAGGTATGGAAATTCAGTCCTGCTCTTGGCTCTCCGTCATTACCTGTCCACGCTCTTGTGCTTACTCGTCCCGATAGTTCTACCAAAGTGCCTTTTTTGAGTAGCTTGGCTACATTCGGAGTTATCCAATAAGAGCAGTCGAAATAGGTGGTTTGCTCTATGCGTTCGCCTTGTTTGTTTCGGTAGCTGTCGTTGGTCGCTACTGAAAAATTTACTACTTGTTTGTCCTGTGACGTTGTGCGTACTTCCGCATCCCTTGTCAGTCTTCCTGTGATGTTCATATTCTTTAATTTTTAGTTATTGATTTTGATTTTTTTTAGATTTATTCGGCAATGAGAGGAGGTGCTGTTTCGTTTCATTACCATTTCCAATGTTTTTAATCTTCATATCTGACATTTTTTTTTATTCGTTTAAAGAGCCGGAGTATGCTATGTTTCGTTTCACGAGCATAAAAGGTTCGTGTTTAGCATCACCAAGGTTTTGGAAAAAAATACTACCCAACGGGTGGAGATTATTTTCCAAACTTGCTTGACCTTTGTGATGCGTTAAGAACACGGAAATACCTTTGCTCTTGAAATGGGACAAAAAAGCATACGGGTCTTTGGATAAAAATGAATGTGGAAGCCAAGAAGATGGCATTGAGAAATGGTTCAGAGTGAATTGAAATAACACATCCAATTCGCTGAATTTTTAAAACACTTTTTTAAAGCGGTGGGGCTATCAAAGCCACACTAACAGAGGATTAGAAAAATGTATTTGTGCGGGAGGAGTAGATGACAACATTTTTTAATCTTCTGTTCCAGAAGTAGCCGAAAAGCTCTTTTACAGAAAGGGAATAGCAGAGCGAAGTAAATGTGCTTTGGCTATAAAATATGGGCATAAAAAAAAACAGAACCGTTAAGTTCTGCTCCTAATTTCAAATTGTGATTAACTATATAACCTGTAAAAACGCTTCTTCAATCTCCTTAAATTTAGGAGCTACCAAATCCATATCCTTACTAATCTTTGGCTGGTAATTTTAGCATAAATCTGTGTAGTTGAAATGTTTTTATGTCCCATCATTTTGCTAAGGCTTTCAAGAGGTACGCCTTCGGTCAAAAACATCGTTCCAAATGTGTGTCTTGCGGTGTGAAAAGTTACTTTTTGTTCTGTTATAATTTCAGCTTTTTCAATTAATTTGCCAATGTGAGTATTGCAGGTTACATTGGTTGGAACTGGAAAGATAAACTCATTACGAGTGCTACCGAGGTATTTTTCTATGATACGTTTTGGGATTTCCATTAACCGAACATTAGAAGCAATATCTGATTTTTTTCTTCTGCTGATGATCCATTGGTGACCATCGAAGAAAGACTGAATATTGTTCCTTGTCAGTTTTTTAATATCCGCATAAGCAAGTCCGGTAAAACAACTGAAAATAAAAAGATCTTTCACAAGCTCATACCGTGGGTGGGGCGGTGCACACATCATCAGTTTTTCTACATCTTCTTTAAGAATATAACCCCTGTCAGTTTCTTCCATATTGATTTCATAATCTTGAAACGGATTATCACGTATCAAACCTTTTTTAATAGCCAATTCCACCAGACTTAGCACAGGCATCGTGTAACCCAAACCGTATTATGTGTAGATTGTAAATCGTACCGAAGATAAAAATCAAATTCCCTAATAAAATCTCCAGTCAATTCCCGAAAGGCCATATCATCACGATGATAGCGTTCTTTGATAAAAGTGGTAAGATGATTATAAACCGTGATGTACTTGTTGTAGGTGCTTTGTGAACGTTCTTCCTTGTCAACCAATTTTTTAAAATCCTCATTTTTATCGTTAAAGACTTTTAGAATTGCATCATCCATTACACCAACACCCAAGAATGAGAGCTTTACTTTTTGGGAAGTAGCAAAGCCCTCGTGTTTCAGCATATCTTCATAAATTTTGTCGATACGCCCACGTATGTTATCCAACTTTTTATTAATATTTAAAGCTGTTGCGCTTTTGCCCTCAAACTCTTCCATATTTTAGATCCCAATTGCTTGGGTCAATTTCTAACTTTGTCCCGAAAGTTTTAGGTGTTCCGTCAATGGTAATACGTGCCATAATCGGAGCATTACCATTTTTTTTCAGTTCGTTCTTTTTCAAGTAGAAAAGCAGTTTGAACGTTGATTTTTTTGTCTGCATCATAACTCAAATGTTTAATGTTTAAAATTAATTTACATTGAGTTACAAGGAAATACAAAAATAAGTGCAAAACACTGAAATATAACCGTTTAAACTAATAAGAAACCTCTATTAATCGGTAACGAATTAGTAACTTAACTTTGTCATTTCAAGCCCAAAATCTATCAGACACCGATTTCCAAATAAAGACTACTTCTTTATAAAACATTGTATAGCAACGGATTTAATCGTTTTGCTTACTTTTGCTTTTTACTAATCTTTTTTATTTAAAGTAATAAGATTTTACTGCTAATGATTAGTGATCTTTGATCCAGATTTTGTTAAAAACAGTTAGGTTCATTTGGAAGTAACAAAGAGACCAGCATGTTTCACCAGCCTTTGACAGAGTGCGTTTTGTACTCCCTCACGCTCTGCAATCTTTGTCCTTTTTTCATTTCTTATATTATCTAACCAGCTTATCTATATTACACGAGTAACGTGTAAAGCTGATTTCAATTCCCTATTGTATTTCAATCAGAAGAATGGTTCTTAAAATCGAATTACTTTTCTATTATTACCTGTATATTACCTGTGCATTATCTATACATTATAAGCGAGTTACAAACTTTCACACAAATGTGTAGTTTTTTTAATCTAGCAAAAATTTTACGATAAATAACTTTAGCTTTATTCCTATAAATCGTTAAAAGAAAAGTAAAATAGAAGTAATGAAAAGCCATTTTTTTACAAGAAACTTTATCTGGCTCCTTATCTTGCTGTTTATCGTAGTAAGTTGTCAGAAAGATTCGTCCCAAGTATTAGATAATGAAAATAAGCCGACTTTGGCTGATATAAAAGAATTTTATGCCAAAGAAGGAATATTTAAAAAGATCAATCCAAAAGATAACTTACCAATTCAATGGGAACCTTTATGGGATGAAGTAACTGTCCGTAAAGCAAACGATTCAGTTGAATATATGTTTGTTCCACTGCATCCATTTCTCAAGGAAGATAAGGAGAAAATTACGTTTTAAAAAGGTGGTAAGACATACTTACTCGTAAAAAATGGCAAAGAATTTTACAAAGGCTTTTTTTTCAATGATACGAAGGAAGAAATTACTGATCTCCGCTCCTTTACTGGAAAAATGTTATTCACAAATCTAAAAAGTAACGCTGCAAATTTGATAAAATACCGGAATGGTTCGCCTTATTTTGAAGGAGATGAAAATGTACAGAAAAAGAGGGCTTCATCAACGAAAATGGCATGGGAGCAAAATTGCAACTATCAAACGGTGGATTGTATCTATCAATCAGGAGGATATGGATGTGGTAGTGGTATAACTATCTATCATAGTCGAGATTGTTCTTACCCCTCATTTTGCGCCGGATATGGCTGGTCGCTTATTGATAGCCGAGATGAATATGTCTGTGAAAATGTCTGGGTCCCAGACGCACCTGGTACAGGCGATGGCGGAGGTGGCTCTGATGGAAGTGATATTGCAGACTTCAATGCTAAAATCGATGATACAAATCTTCCAGACTGTATGAAAGGCGTGTCGGATACACTTAAAATGCTGAATGGAAATTCTGTTGCTGATATAATCAAGAAATTTTCAGGAGAAATACCAGGATATAATCTTAAGTTTGCTACAGAAAATTTTAACGACCCGATGAAAGCTGCTGGTACAAATCGAAATAATAACACAGGAGAAATAATTATAGCTTTCAATACCAATCCATTAGTTATAGGTAATGTTTCCGACTTAGCGTTTGCTACAACAATGCTTCATGAATCTATTCATGCTTACCTTACTGCATTTTTTTATGATGATGCGACGGCAGCAACAATGACTTATCCTCAATTATTTGAAAAGTATACAAAGAAAAAAGCTTTTTCAAATGGCGCTCAACATGAGACCATTGCTAGAGATTTTATTACAGATCTAGCCTCATCCATTAAAAATTACGGAGAATTAAAGGGTTATCATCTAGATAAGCAAATATATGATGATATAGCCTGGAAGGGTTTATTAGAAAACGGATGCCTTTAAAAACCTTTCAGATGTAGATAAATCTCGAATTACAGATAGAATAATGGCTGAACAATATGATACTAGAAAAGACAAAGGAGTTACACAAAAAGGAGTTCGCATGGGTTGCTAGCATTCTTTTATTTTGGACATTGGCAAGTTGTGCAACGAAAAAGAATCTTGACGACTTTGCTGAAATTGATCGAAACAATTGCAGTAGTTTTAATCAGATGGGCAAAGGATATACGGAAAGCGAGGTAGCTCCATTAATACATGGAAAAGTAAGATTATGCTATAATAATGAAATAGTGCCTTACGTGAGAGTCTTTTTTCTTAAAAATGGCAGGGACACCATAGCTTCGCTTACCACAGACGAAAAGGGTGAATTTTCAAAACAAATCTCTCCAGATGGTTTTTGGGGAAAAGTAATTATAGAAAAATTTGGATCGAATTTGACAATTGATGAAGTGAGAATAGATGCATACTTTAAAGATTACTATCTGGATATAAAATTACCAAGGCAACCTGCTTATATAAATGAAGTGGGCCCAAGAAAAGATCAGAAAAAGTTAAGAAAGGAAGTTGAAAAAGCAAGTCGAAAACATCAGTAAATAATTGCAATCTATCCACTCACTAACTTCAAGTGGGGAGGTTGATGTTATCTATTTTTTGAATGTGTAGCTTTTAAAGACCATCCACACCTGATCCGTCAACGTAAAATATTTTTGGTGCTTAGATCATTTACAGTCAAAAATCCGGTAACAGCAAACTTTTTGACAGCTAGTACTCCATGCTCAACAGCTAGAAATAATATTTTTTAAAAACCAAATAGGATTCGATATTGTATTAATAGTACTTTTCAAAAGCTTTAGCATTTGCAAATAATTATGCAACCTTTGGTAATCCACCTGTTGAAATAAATGAAACCTGGGTAAAAAACCCAACTATCACCGTGACGAGCGCCGATGGTCAACCACAAACGATCAAACCATACGCAAACTTAGGCGATGGGAAAAACTGTCCGATCCATAGCGTATCCTCTAGCCCCAATTAATTGATAACAAATGAAGAATAACATTTTAACAATTTTGGGTATTTGTTTTTTAACATCTGCCTACAGTCAAAAAAAAGAAAAGGACTTATCGATACTACAGACTTTGGTCGAAAAAATACATTTGGATCTCCGTGATGTTGCAATGATGTCTGGTGTTCCAAGTAGGACATCTGCTACTTGGGCAAATTTGGTATATGTTCAACGGGGGGATTCCATAACAACTGTGCCGTTTGACAGTCTCACTTCTCCCAAATGGAATCGCTTTGAATATGATATAACGGTTGAATTCGACAGATTTACAGGGAATAGCACTCAAAATTTAAAGGGGGTAATTGTTCTAAAGCGTATCAGCCCTGAAAGAGAGGAAAAGCTCCGAAACTGGATGCTTAAAGAAAAGGAAAAGGCTTTGAAAAGATAAATCTTAAAGTCCGGTCGATATATACGGCTGGACTCATAATAGTGTTTATATTAATGGATGCTTACATAGGTTGTGAATTGCTTTCATTCTTTGGTTTAATTGTATGTAAATCCCACAGATAGTAATTATTCATTTATTTGAATATGTTGTTTAAAAGTTCCTTCCTGATAATACTTTCATTCCGGAATGCTAGTTTATTGCTTCAAATATTATTATCATGTTCACGAACACTCCAGATCAACCCCCTGTCTCGGTAATGACAGCATTCTATTATCAAAAAGTTTTTCCATGATCGTCCACACCTGTCGCACCGTCCGTTATCATTGCTGCAACTTGGGTGATTTCTAATTTTGGAAAAGACTTTATAATATTTATTCATTTATGAGGATGAGGAGTAACTCGGCCTTTTTTTGTTTTTAAAACCAAACAGGATTCGCCCCGCCCAGACTCAAGGTTTTTTTATTCGTCATAGCCCAACTCATCGAGGATAATAACAAGTTCATCGGTGGTCAACCAGCTCGTATTGTTACATAGCATTACCCAATCGCCACTGCGAAAATCTACATTCATTATAAAAAACCGATCAATTCATAATTTGCAAGGTTCCACCACCATGCAAAACAGAAACCTCAACCACTTGCTTCTGACCACACACGTCACATTCGAACTTTATATTCTTTTTCATCGAATATCGTCCTTTATCCACTTAATTCTCCACGCTGGATCATGGCTATATATTTTTGCACGTGATCATCGGTCAATAAGCAATTGTCGTCAAGGTGATAATTGAACTGTTTAGTGAAGGTGTCATAATGAATACTTCCTACATAAGCATTATTGAGGTATATATGCCAAAGGCTGTATTTCTTGGCCCGAACTTCCACTACCTGGCGTTTTCCATGATGATAAAACAACTCAGGCACATCAGTATCAAGCGAAGTATAAGGGCGTCAATGCACGCTTCCTTGATGTCATCGGCAAGTACACCGTATGCCAATTGCCACTCTCCCTGAGATTTCCTGAAAACATAATGAAGCAAGACCATTTTTGTTGTAAAGATGATAATCTTTCATGCCCATGCTTTTATCATGCACGGTAATTTGAGCGTACATTACCCGATTTCGGCAAAAGATTTCTAGCGGTTTCATTACACAATATTACTAATATTATTAGCAACATTGTATACCGTACAGATATTTAGGGTTTCCCATTTTTTATATGTAATCGGATGTATTAAGCCTATCCTAGCCCGATAATAGCATTATGGGAAACCTTAGTCTATATTAAGATTGGAATTGACGTAAGCCGTCGCTACGCGGACAGCTTACCATAAGCGACTTGGTTAAACAGCTCCACTTTCGTATCTTCGATACGGCTACGTTACTTCGCAAAGTCGCCGCTCTACATATACAATGCTAAAAACTACCGTACATACATTCAACGACCTTGACAAATGGTTGTCCGACAACTTCTATTTTGAAGACGGACACGTTTTGGCAATAAAAGAAAATCCGCTTGAAATTATTGTTGGTTATAATGTGAAAGCAAATTATAAGGCAAATTCAGAAAGACACATCTTGCCTTTCAAAATTATTCCATCAAAAATTTATGAATGGACTTTTGACATAGATGTAACAAATGTTGGTGACGACAATTACATTGAATATATTGAAGCATGGGAAGTTGAAAATGGAATTTGCTTAGAGTTCGCTACACCTGCGATTTTTCGACTTGTTACAAACAGCCTTGAAATTGAAGAACAAGAACTAATAAAAACAACATTTAAGCCTTGGACAAGTGAGAAGGAAATATATTTGACCGCTGACCTTTCTGAAGTTCCGAGACCTTTATTTTGGAAAGAAAAATTAAGCAAATACGGACACGACATTCTGTTTCGTTATTATTCAGGTGAAGAAAGACAACCAGAGCAAGTTCCTTATCCAGACTATCAAGGTTACTATATACAACTTGCGGACAGAATTAGCTCGACACAAGAAGGTATTTTTCTCAAGCATATTAAAGTAGAAAACGGAAAATTTAGTTTGAATTTTGAAAACAAGGACGATAAATTGAAAAATGTTTGGAACGACTTAACAGCAATTCTTGCAGAATTTCCTAATGCTCAAATCAAAAGCGGAAATTGCGAGTTTACCGGGACAAAATGGAAACAATATTTAGCGGACAAACTATTACCGACAACAGAATAACAGGAAGCACAGCATATAACGGGAGACTGTAACATAAACTGTGTCAACCAATTTAATCGGCTCGTGCCATTCATCTATTGGTGGAGCAGTCATCCAAAATAAAGAAACTTAGAGTTTTTCGACCTCTTCGACAGAAAGCCCTGTGCCCTTAGCAATATCAGCTATAGGTAGCCCCATTTCCTTAAATGCTTTAGCAGTCTCAAGAGCTTTTTTACGCTCTCCTTCTGCTAGTCCTTTGGCTTTACCTTCTGCTAGACCTTTGGCTTTACCTTCTGCTAGACCTTTAGCTTTACCTTCTGCTAGGCCTTTAGCGTGACCTAAAGATTCTCCGGATTTCTTGGCCGAATTAAATACGCTCTCAGCATCACGCTTATGTTTTAAACTTGCTTCGTATGACATTAGCTCCTCCTCCGTTAGTTTACCTATCTCTCCTATCTCAAAGATAAGACCAAATATTCTTTTATCCAAAAATGTTGGCAATCTATCCATGGTACTCAAGTGTTTAAGTAAGTACAACCACTGATCCATAACTGTCTTTAGTTCTTCTGGCTGTTTATTAAATAATGGAAGCGAAATCATTTTATATCCCAATTTATCATAGAATATTTCTTTGGTCAATTTGTCACACAGCGCAACATCATAGAAATAAGGCCGCTCTGTGACACGAGATATACCGGTACTACCATTTCTATCCATGTGAAACTCCAAAATACCAATAAAGTAAACCTCCGGTAGGTAATAATCACTACCCTTCTTACCTCGCGCTAATTGTTTATTGATGAGACGTGAGGTATAGTACACTGCACGGTCCTTAAAAAATTCTTGAAAGAGCTGCTGCATCTCAATGATGAAAACCTCACCATCGCTGCCGATACAATGTAAATCAAATACAACACGACGCATTCCCTCATAATCACCATCATGTTCTACAGGCTTATATCTTAGATCCGAAATTATCTTCTCTCCCTGAAACAGACTATTGAGAAACTCAATCAGTAAGATTTTGTTGTCCTCCCTACCAAAGTAAAATTTCCAACCGAAATCGGTACGTGGATCTACATACCTACCCAAATGTTTTTTTGATCTAGCCATAATATTTATTAATTGATTATCAGACAAATATATAACAATAAATTGATTATTGCTAACATATTTAGTAAAAAAACAAGTAAATTATATGGATAGTCAATCACATGAGCTGAAAAATTACAGACAGACTATTCTTTATCAAATTTTATGAGTTATTTAGTATGTAATAAATTAGCACAATAACCTAGTAAATAATATCGATTATGTATAAATTACTTTTAATCACTTTTCTTAGCGTTTGATAGTGAATTATATTAGACTAAAGTAGCCCTTTGCTAAGCGCTAATCTCCAGCAAAGCTGTTTAGGTTTTTTTCCAATCTCCATTATTATTTAGACGATCAGATATATGTTGATTTAGCATTAACTTTTTTTCTTATTTTTGAAATTATTGCAGATTTGCGAGGTGGAAAGTTAAAAATGAAGGAATTATTTCAAACGTTCAAACCAAAAAATCCTATAGTCAAAAAGTATGTTGATTATTACTATTTGGACATTAAACCAAATAATGTGATCAATAAATTCCTATGTTTCCCCCATTTTAATAATACAATTTCAATTTATAGATATCATGTGAGATTGGAAAATGGAGAAATAAAATTTGATGATAACGCAAACCCATTTCAGATTTTCACCCCTATTCGGCAAAAAGTACTTAATGTAAAACAATCTGGAACAGTTTACAGAATCGTCATTGTATTTCATCCTTTAGGTATCCAGCAATTTTACGAAAATTTAAATTTTGCAGATTATATAACAGATTACGAGTTTTTCAGTCCAGAAGAACTAAAAGAAATCTTTTCTACAACTCAAACAAAACATATTTCAGATTTTTTAGACAACGCTTTATTACATCGTTTTAAAAAATTTGAGAGCCCAATTTTAGAACAAGCAATTCAATATATTTTCAGTAATGACGAGAAAATATCTGTCACAGAACTTTCAACTTACATTGGAATCAGCAGACAACATTTAAACAGATTATTTCAATTTCATTTGGGAGTTTCCATAAAAAAATTTTACGAAATAGTTCTTTTTAGGCAGTCCGTCAACAAGAAACTTTTTGAGAACCCTGAAAGTAGCTTCACTGAAATTGCTTATGAGTTTAATTTCAGCGACCAATCTCATCTTAATAAAATCTATAAAAATCTGGTTGATAATTCACCTAGAAACTTTTTTAGCAAAGGAACTATTTTAGGAAAAGAAGATACTTTTTGGCATCTGGATCCTTAACGAGTAAAGTTCCATTTTTACAAGTTCGAGTAAAGTTCCATTTTTACAAGTTTCCGAAATAGTTTGTCTGTAGATTTGCCTGATTAAATTTTGATTTATGAGATATTGTATTGTTTTATTTTTAGTTCTGTTAAGTTTATTTGCCCAAGCACAGGAAAATTATTCAACTTTGATTCGAAAAGCGGTCGAAAACAAAAAAAAAGCAAAAGATTCAATTGCGTATCTGCATGCATTAGGATTATACGAGGATGCATTTGCGCGCTTTCCGGATAGTATAGATCAATTTAGCCGCTATAACGCTTCAATCTTAGCCTATAAATTGAATAATAAAGATAAAGCATTTACCTATTTATCTGCGCTGGCAAAGAAGGAAACCGACTGGAAAACTTATCCCGCTTGGAATTATATCATTAGAGATTATGCTTCGGAAGAATATAAAGATCTAATAGGTGACCCAAGATGGCAAATTTTGAAAAGTGATGCTATTAAAAATAAAGATCGTTTTTACATCCAATTAAAAGTAAAGGAAGATGAATTTTTCAGCATAGAGCCAACTAACCTAGATAAATTTCAGGATGAAAAATCTCTTTATGAGAAAATAAAAAACTTTAATCCCTACAAAGCGAAAAAGAATCAGGATTATTCTATTTCATTCAAAATAAACGATTCAACCAAAACTTCGTTTTTTATTCATTTACCAAAAAATTACAATCCTCATAAGAAGTATTCCCTGCTTTTCTTTCTTCATGGTGCAGTAAGAAGTAATGCGTTGATTGATTATCAGTTTGCAGATTGGAATTTAGGTGGTTGGAATAGATATTACACAAAATATGCAGAGCAAAATGATGTCATTTTAGTTTTTCCAAAAGGGAGCAGGCAATACAATTGGATGACATCAAATGAGGGCTTTTTTATGATTCCCGAAATGCTTGAAAGTATCAAGAAAGCAGTCAACGTTGATGACAATAAAGTTTTCATTTCGGGACATTCTAACGGAGGAACGGGGTCGTTTTCATATCTGATGAAACAACCTACACAATTTGCAGGTTTTTACGGATTTAACACTTATCCAAAAATATTTACGGGTGGTACTTTCGTTGAAAATATTAAAAACCGTTCATTTATCAATTTTTCAACAGATGAGGATTATTATTATCCACCAAACGCAAATGATGATTTAACAAAATTAATGAACGGAATAAATGCCGATTACAAAGATTATCGCTACAATGGATTTCCGCATTGGTTTCCACAATTTGACGAATCTGAACCAGCTTATCAGATTCTTTTTAACGACCTAATAAGCCGGAAGAGAAATCCTTTTTCGAAAGAAATATCTTGGGAATTTGATGATGAAAAATACGGAAATATTGATTGGTTTTCTGATATAAAACTAGATACCCTAAGCCGAAAATCAAATTGGCACAAAGAGTTAAATTTCAAAATCAACCAATGGTTGAAATACGACAAAAACGATAGCTTAGTTGTGCAGGAGGTTAATAAAAAAGCTTTTGATTTTCCAAGAAAATCAGGAAAAATAAAAGCTGAATATCAAAACAACATTTTCAGAATTAAAACTTCATCTATTAAATCATTTTCAATCAATATTTCGCCTGAAATGGTCAATCTGAAGAAGAAAGTAAAGGTTTACGTAAATGGTAAATTGTATTTCAATGGAAAAGTAAAGTACAATCGTGAATATATGTTGCAGAACTTTGAAAACAACCAAGACCGAGAACAAATTTGGATAAATCGTATTAACCTTAATATATCCTAAAATATGTACGCGTCCTTTTCATCAAAAGGTTGTTAAAAAGAATATATACAGCTCTTAATTTCAAGATGATGACGCATTGTTAAGGCTACGGTATGGGTTCGAAAGAAGAGTTGGTTACGCGGAAGAACAGTCGATTCGTTCGGCAGTTTTAACAAATTAAAAAAAAGGCCTCCTGAAATGCAGGTCTAAATCAATGCACAGCTTGGAGCGAATCTTGCGAGAGGAGCCAATATGGTAGGAACTAATCCTGGGACTGGAGTGAAGAACTGGGATACTAATTGTAAATAAATTCAGATGCGAAAGGAACAAATAACAGAGCAGTTAAAAGAGTATTATCCGGAGGGTGTTACCCTCGACGATATCATGGCTTATTCCGCTTCAGAAGCTTACAATAACCGGAAACAATGTATTGAATCAGCCTGGTCAGACCGCGGGCAATGGGAACAATTAAAAGAGTCCCTTACCGACCTGTCTGCTGAAATCTGGGACTATTCCTTCTTAGGGGGAAGCCCTTCATATCACTTTTCCTTCCCCCTTGAGCAGAATGAAGACATCTTATACTCTTTATTTGTTAGTGTTATTTTACCCTATTTTGCGATCAGGATAATGCGCCTCCCCGATCGGAAAAAATCATTTACCCCAGTATGCGATACTGATTTTCAGGTATTTGAAAAGCTGACAAAGAAAGTACAACATGTTTTCCCCGAGCATCTGATAATTAAAGACGATAGGTTGCTACAAACAAAGGTTGATATCTTCGAGGCAGATGGGGAAAATCCTCCATCAATACAGCACCTTTTATTCTCGACGATAGAAACATAGTTACAGCAGCACTATTCCGCAGTATTTAGGAAGCCTTAAGATCCTCCCAGACTCGAGGTTTTTTTATTCCTTTTATATCGTTTTTCATCGCATATCGTCCTTTATCCACTTTAATTCCCCGCGTTGGATCAGGACTATATACTTTTGCACGTGGTCATCGGTCAATAAGCAATTGTCATCTAGGTCGTAATTGAACTGCTTAGTGAAGGTGTCATACTGAATACTTCCTACATAAGCATTATTGAGATAAATAGGCCAAAGGCTGTATTTCTTGGCCCGAACTTCCACTACATGGCGTTTTCCATGATGATAAAACAACTCAGGCACATCCGTGTCAAAGCGAAGTATAAGAGCGTCAATGCACGCTTCCTTGATGTCATCGGCAAGTACACCGAATGCCAATTGCCACACGCCCTGAGATTTCCTGAAAACATAAAAAGCAAGACCATTTTTGTTGTAAAGATGATAATCTTTCATGCCCATGCTTTTATCATGCACGGTAATTTGAGCGTACATTACCCGATTTCGGGAATCCGTAGCCAATTTATTTATTCGGTAGCTTTAATGAGACAAACAAATTAAGCAATAAAAGCTCCTCTCGTTAACCACCAAAGGAGGCAATCTTAGCCAAATATGTTCATACGTATAAAGCTCACAAGATTGGACAGATTCCTATACCGGTCTATCAAGGATAGAAACTGACTGAAAACACTATCCGCCACTTTTTTATACGAATTATCTCATCGTTTTGGACGTTTCCTCTGTTCCAACTTTGCTTAGAAGATATTGAAATTAGACCTGATATTTTAGCTGATACAATGGTGATTACTGTTTTTATAGCAGAAGAACTTCCAATGGATATAACTGCCAACGGAAATGAATGGCTTTTGCGAGAATATAAAAAATCAGACAAATTAATAATTAAAGAATTAAACAATCCTGATTCAGGACTAAAACCATTTCCCCTAAAACCTTCAAAAATAGAAGAAGATTATCCTGTGTGGGATGGAGGTGGTTTAACAAGTGAAATGGAAGATGAAATATTAAAACTTGAAAATTCGGGAGTAATTGAAGGTTATTATGATACAGCTGACAATCAATATGGACACAAACTTGGAGGTTACCCAAGCTTTTGTCAACCGGGTGTTTATTTTGGTAACGACTTTGAATTTGTATTTCAAATTGCATCCGACGACAAAGCAAATTTGAATATAGTTGATAGCGGAACGATGTATTTTGCTAAAAATGCGAAAACAGAAGAATGGAATTTCTACTGTGCCTTTTATTAAAAAAACAGCAGATAACATCCATTTGGCAAAATCTAGTAACTTTATAAAAGCCCGCAATATTTTATTTTTGCAGCATTGACATTCGAGATATCGAATTCTTTGGTAACTGTACTCTATTTTTGGCTCGACTCCCCTGCACTAGCCATACAACGTGTAAAGAAAAGAGTAGAAAACGGAGGACACAATATTCCATCTGATGTGATAGAAAGACGTTATCATCGTGGTTTAGAAAATTTGTTTAACATTTATATTCCAATATGTGATCGCTGGTTGGTTTTTGATAACATGGATTTAATCCCCGGAATTATTGCTCAGGGTGATAAATTTGGAGAATTCGTTTCAAATAGCGAAATTTGGTCAACACTAAAATCGAAATACTATAATGAACGATAAGGTAAATATTGAAAATATTAATCTTGCTGAACGAATTCGTTTAGGAGTGCAAAAGGCTTTACGAAAACTAGCCGAAGAAAGTGCAGCAAAGGGTGAGAGTTTGGTGGTAAAAGTTGACGGAAAAATACAAGAAGTACCTGCAAAGGAACTACTTATGAATTTACCAAAATAGTTTCTTCTGTAAACTATTTAACTAGGCCCCCGGCTATACGCCAAAAAATCTTTAATTCCTTAACGCGTATATTTATTATCTGGAGTTTCTCTTCTGTCTCTTGATTAAAATAGCCTTACCACTGCATATAAATATCTGATATATCATACCGAGTGGCTTCATGCTTCACTGCTTTTAGATAGACCATCTATTCCTTGGCAAAAATTCCAGTCGGACTTTGACTTCGCCTGCATGTACCCCGAAATCTAAAGCGCTATTCCGTCCCTGTGGTAAATCGATAAAGTTTTCAATGCACCACCATGCTTCGTAATTTGGGGCTAGCGGTATCTCCATAAAAATTCCGATAGCCAGATTCCTCATTTAATGGCGCATCCACTAAATTATAACAAGTGACTTGGCAAAACAGCTCCACTTTCGTATCTTCGATACAGCTACGACAAGTCGCCGCGCCAGTTACCTACAAGCATAACACGACACATCAAGAAAACACAATTGCATTTATGACACCTACGGAAAAACTAACTTCCATTTCGACCGAACAATATATTTAAGAAGATGGCGACGAATATAAAGTAGAATTAAAAGAAGGTTTGACAAATCAACAAATTGACGAATTAGCCAAAGATTGCCAACAGGACAAATTCCGCCAGAGATAAGAGAATTACTAAAATTTGCTAGCGCCTTTGAATTTTTTGGAATTGAAGAAATCACATTTGACGGAGTAGGTCAATTCGGATTTGAAGAGTTTTTTAATAATTCAGTTCAACTAGCAGGAGATGGGCATACATGCTCAACACGTGTCCCTCAAGCTGTTCAGTGATAATTAATTGTCTGTTAGGTACTACTTTAGGCTCGAACCTTACCGATCTATCCCGGCCTGTCTCCAGCTCAAAAGTTCCGGTATTGAGACCTCGGACTGTCTTTTTTGTCTTGCCATTTCGACGATTGCTATTGCCCGAAGCTTTCTTTTCGTTCAAGTGGTTTTCCAGTTGCATACCCAATTTTCATATTTAGTTACATTAAACTCATGTGATATAAATTCATGAAACTTTGTTTATTGATACAAGTTTTTGATACAACATCTTTTAAAATTAATCATGCTAATTAAGGATATCGAATAATCTCAATAAACCTCCGTTTTAATGTCTGAGAGGTTACAAATATGTATTGCTTGACGATAGTTTAGGTTAGATCTTTTCCACATTTTTAACATACTAAACCAAGCCTATGTTAGAACGTTTAATCAACAACAATGGTAAGATAGCGAAGAATTTGATAAAGAATCTTGGGGTGAATTAAAAAGGGTCCATACAATAGCGTTATTTTAGGCATTTTGATGCAGGGATTCTAACATTCTATTACAGTAAGTTAAGATGGTTTTATTGATATCCCCAAAGGCTACGTTATAACGGTAGTTGATCTTTTTTCATAAGTTTTTGAACCAAATAAAAAATCCTAAAAAACTTAAATGAGCTACATTTGTTATAAAAATGTGTAATTTAAAAAAGATAAACATATATGAAAAAATTAGGATTATTAGTTCGACTAGAAGCAAAAGCTGGAAAAGAAAAAAACGTTGAAGAGTTTATTACAAGTGCGTTGCCACTTGCTAATGAAGAAGTCGGCACTATTACTTGGTATGCGTTTCGTATTGACTCTTCTACATTTGGCATTTATGACACATTTTCAGATGAAGAAGGCAGACAAGCACATCTTGGTGGTAAGATAGCAAAGGCGCTTATGGAAAATGCACCAGAATTGTTAGCTAATCCGCCATCTATTGAGAAATTGGACGTTTTAGCCGCTAAATAAACATACCATAATTATTCTAAAATGGAAGTCTGTCAAAGTTCTGTAAATGAATTTGGACAGGCTTCCTTTGTTTACAAAACAGGTTAATGTTCTATCTGCTGTGCTTAGTCTCAATATTTCTTTTCCCTAAAAAGTTTTGAAATCAGGTCCCTATCTGCTTGATTAATGTCTATTGCATCTGTAACCGTTTTTAATAATATATTTATCATAATAGCGACGTATTGGTTCTTTAAAGATCGTAAAAAATTTTATGCCAGGATCAGAAAGTCAAAGGGTGATCGGGATAGCTGGTGTCCTATAACTTAAAGGAAAGCTTGCCGAAGAAAATGCTGCAAAGGATGAGAGTTGATGGTAAAAATTGACAAAAAAACAATAAGCCCCTACAAAGGAGCCACTTATGAAGTGGCCAAAATAGTTCCTTTATTTCGACACTTATAACTTATTCTCAGATTTGGACTTATCTGGAAATTTTATTCGTTGAGGTCGGCCAGGGATCTCGATACGGAATCGGTAGAGATTATTCTCACCGCAGCTACTGGGATAACGCTTCGGTTTCAAAAACGAAACAGGACAATAAATACAGACGACTATTATTGCCGCTACAAATTCAGGCACAATAATACCAAGATAAAATCTATCATATATATCTAGTGGTCATTGATATCGAAATATCCAAAGAAGAAGAAAAATCAATTTTAGCTATTTAAAATATACGTTATATTTATTCGAATATAGCCCCGCTAAAGCAAATGACAGAAACAGAAAAATATCTTGCTGACTTTAAAACAGCTGTTACAAGCGTATATCCCATTTCGGATAAGGCATTTGATTTATTGGCTGAAACGGCCTACATTCAGCAGTTTAAGAAAAATGAAGTTTTACTTAGGGAAGGGCGTGTCGCCAATGACATTTTCTTTGTCTGTAAAGGAGCCTTAAACTCTTATTTTATTGATGAAAAAGGAGCTATCTGGAATAAATGGATTTATTTGGAGAGGGATTTTGCGAGCACAAGATTTTCGGCAATCATAAAAACGCCCAACGATTTTAAACTGCAAGCTATTGAAAACACTACTGTGGTATGTATGCCTTATTATCAAACAAGAGCAGCTATCAATCAAAATGATGAACTAAAAAACCTTTACATTGCCTATTTGGAGAAAAAATGGATCGTCATTAATGAAGAAAGAGAAATTTCTTTACTGACCGAAAGTGCAACCACAAGATATCTCAAATTGCTGGCGGCACATCCGGGAATTGACAGCAGAATTCCACTACAATATATTGCTTCGCACCTGAGCATTACCCCAACACAGTTGAGCCGAATACGTAAAGGGCTAACCAAATAAAAAAATCATTACGCTCAACCTATATAGAGTGCGTTTTCGAAATCACACTTTATTTTTGCTTATTATCAAACAATAATAAAGGATACTATTAAACTCTTTGAAATAGAACGCATCGTACTATTAATTGAAGTTTGGAATAGGAGACCGTAATAATTAACAATTGAAATTAAATTATGCAAACAATTTCCAAAACACTAAAAATATTTCTAACCGCACTTATTCTTTCCAATATCGTACTGATGGCTTGTGTGGTCTACTTTTTTCTGAACAACAAGCACAGTTTAAGTGCTGAAAGAATAGATATCAAGGACAGATCTGGAAATAATCGTGTCGTTATTGCAAACACAGATAACATTCCGCAACCTATTATCAAAGGGAAAACATATAAAAGGGCTTACGCTCCCGCGGGCCTGATTTTCTATGATAAAAATGGAGACGAAAGAGGTGGTTTGGCAATTACCGATAATGAAGAGACTAACCTGAATGCACTTGCATTTGATTATCAGAATGCCGATGCCATTGGTATCCTGGCACAGGATAATAAACACGACAATTATTTCAGGGCTGGTCTATTGATTAATGATAAAGATCTATCCGGTAAGCCGGGGCATAATATTAACCGGATAAACCTACTAACAGAGAATGGGAACGCTTCTTTGGTGATGAAAGATAACAATGAGATACCGAGAATTATTTTAAAGGTGGACAGTCTGGGTAACCCTTCTATCGAAATGTTGGACGATAAGGGAAAAGTGAAATGGAAACAATAAGCTATAATCGAGAACTGTGCTGTCATTGATAAAATCACTATCTCCGCTTAAGCGATCGAAGCATAAACCGAAAAACGAAAAAGCAACCTATATCAGTAATCTCATTCGACAGCAGTTTGATATTGTATCGCATGGAACCCTAACAGATTTATCCGTTTGGATGGACACGGACAAGACCAGTAAAGATCATTGCTAATTTGTAAAAAAAAGCTTACTCGTCGCCCCGCTGTCCGTAAATGGTTGGATCGGGGTACTTATATGGATGATGTAGCACCATTTGATCAATTATGTTTAAATTCACGTTACAATGATAACTTGCTACGGCCCATGATCAATATACTCTATACCTTTCATGCTTTTTCAGCGGGTGCATTTCTGTTGCTCGGCACCTTAATCGTTATGGGTGTCAACCACAGTTGTTCCCACGCAGACCGGTGGCTTGGGACTTGGTATTATTTGATGGCATGCTTATTTACCCAGCTTTTTCTGGAAGGTTTTCATATCGAGAGCAATGGATTGATCCATACGCTGGAACTCCCGCGATGGGCAACACTCCCCTGCTTCTATCTGGCCGTTCACTACATGGTCAAACCAACAGCAACAATTCGGTATTGGGGACTACATTTTGTTCCATTCCTCGCTTTCGTTTTCTTCTCGATCATCTATTTAATACCCGGACTTTTTAATAAACACATCCATCCTCCTCAATTACCGCAATGGATCATCTTTGCTATCAAATATTTCTTTTTTGCACAATGTATCTTTTATTGGATTGCCTGTTATAGGCTCTTCAAAATACACCAGAAAAACATTCGCCAACTATCTTCCTATACGGAAAAGATAAACATGGCCTGGTTGAAGTATCTATTGATCGCGCTCTTATTGATGATTGTTGCCCGCCTGCTGGCTATGGTATATATAGTTTTTAGTGCTGTCGCCCCAATTTTATATTTTATGGGCACTGTGGCACTTGCCTACGCAACGTTAACACAACGGTCAATTTACACAATTGAGTCTACAGAAAACCTCATCAACGAAGCGGAGCATAAAAAGGTTAAAGCCGAAGAGCGGCTGACAGCAAAACAAGTAGACGCATTAAAAGAAAAACTAGTACAGAAAACAGCAGCTGAAAAGCTATATCTCGACCCGGCTTTGATACTATCATCCCTCGCGGAGCATATCGGAATCAATCCGCATGATCTGTCGTACATCATAAACAATGGGCTGGAAAAAAATTTTTACCAGTTTATCAACGGGCTTCGAACGGAGGAAGCGAAAATACTTTTATTATCCGAAGAGGCCAAGCTACTTGATATGTTTGGAATCGCAATAAGGGCAGGTTTCAATTCAAGAACAACCTTTTATGCCAGCTTCAAAAAAGCAACAGGCATTACGCCGACAGAATATATGAAAGTCAATAGTAAACAATCAAACTAACCCGACGCAATGAAGTTTGTTCGATTGCATCCATTCGGACGGTTAGCCTATCAAAAAGACCTACTCTTGTATCAAATCAACAAAAGAAATTATGATACAATACACCAAACCAAGCGGGTACTCGAGAGCGATCCGCCAATTTTCCAAAGCAACATATGGTCTTCTGGTGGGAGCATGTTGTCTTTTTGCTTCGATTGATACATTTGCCCAGTCCGCCTCTAAAGATAGCCCCCAGCAACAACAGTTGGTTCCGCTAAAATCATTTCAAGGTTACTACCAGCTACCCAATAAAGTAGCTTTCATTGCTTTCGAGGAGCAAGATAACAACCTGTATGCGACACAGCTGTGGGATCAGAAAAAAAGATATCAGCTGGTCCGTAAAGATGATACGCATTTTGAATCCAAAAATGAAGGCTACGCCATAGAATTTTTAAAGGATGATTCCGGCGATTTTAGCCAAACCAAGATACTGGGTAGGATTTTATGTGAGCGCGTGCCATTTGACCCCACTAAAATCGCGAGTTTAACCGCATCTCAACTGAAACAACTTGCCGGAACTTACCTCAAGGTAAATGATAACAACTTTAAGATTCAAATAGATCCCTCCTCAACAGGCCTAACGCTTACGCAATCGTGGGATAACAAAACAATTTCATTTACCCCACGATCGGAATTTTTCTTTCTAAATGATGATGGTACCTTCCCATTGACATTTTCTGTTGCCAATGGAAAGGTGGAGCAAATGCAGTGTTTCGAAAATGATGTCTGGCTAAAGACGGACCAATAATCCTATTCAAGAAAAATAATATGAACAGATCTATTGTCTGCTTATTCCTTCTGCTAATAGGTACCTTTGGGTTAAGTGCCCAACAGGTGGCGGATGAAAAGTTTCATTATCCCATCACCGATCCGCTGGTGCGGATCGGTGATGGACCGCTACTCCTATTTGACGAGGCACACAACAATCCGGTTACTTTGAGAGGAGCCTACGCTCCTTTTTCAGATCTTCTGCAAGCTGATGGATATCGCCTCCGAAGTGCCAAAGAAAAAATCTCTTACGATCAATTAAAGGAAGTGAAAATTTATATCAGCATAAATGCCTTATATAATCCAGAAAACTGGAAATTACCCACCTATTCAGCCTTTACCGATCAGGAGATAGAAACACTCAGTCAATGGGTATTTGATGGCGGAAGCCTATTTCTAGTGACCGACCACATGCCTTGTGCCGGATCTGTACAAACGCTTGGTGCGGCATTTGGGATTCATATCGTGAACGGTTTTGCCTTACCTAAGAATGGACGTCCCGAGATCTTTTCAAAGGATAGAGGCACACTGTTATCCAATGAAATAACCACTGGATCAGGTAAGGAAATAGACAGTATCATGTGCTGGGGTGGAACAGGCTTTATCATACCAACGAAGGCACATATTATTTCTTTATTAAATGAAGAATATGACATCTACCTACCCAATGATGCGAATCAGATAAAAAGACCTATTCCAGACAATATTCCCCGATTGTCGGGCAAAAGGTTTGCAAACGGCGCTTACCTGCAATTTGGGAAAGGGAGAATTGTGGTATTCGGAGATGGTGCTCCTTTTTCGGCACAACTCCATGGCATCAAAAGTGAAAAAAGAGGAATGAACCACCCGGCCGCAAAACAGAATGCCCAATTTTGCTCAATATAGTTCATTGGCTTGACCAATGACCTGATTTGGCTAGTCTAATGCTGATTCCTCTAGAAATAAATTTGTCATATAATTGATATACGATAGTCGAGTGGACTAATTCTTGTTTTCTTTTTAAACAGTCTGGTTAATGACTGAGGTTGATCAAATTGCATTTTTTTAGCGATTTCAGCTACTGATAAATCAGTTTCAGCAAGTAATTCCTTTGCTATTTTAACAATAAAATTGTCAATATGATACTGTGCTGTATTTTTAGAAGTTTTTAAAGAAACATCATTGAGAAATCGTGTTGTACAATTTAGTTTCTTGGACAATAATGTTAAACTAGGAAGTAAAAACAAGCATTTTCTTTTGTTATCAAAAAGAGTGTGCAGCTCGCTCATGAAATCTTTTTGTAACGCGCTAAACTCATTCAGCTTATCTTCCATTAACTGTTGATAAAACCTTTGCATATGTTGTAAAAGCAAATCAAGATAAGAAATAAGTATTTTAGACTGCGTTTCACTCATGGGCATCTTAGTCTCGAGGTCTATCAGTTCAAAGATATTTTTTATAAGTCTATAATCGTTATTCGATAAGATCATCGATTCCTGAATGGAGTATTCTAGAAACCCAAATTCTTTCAATTTATTTCGCAGACTATATCCTGTAAATAGATCTGAACGGAATGCAAAATAAGCCCCTTCTTTAAAATATCCTCTTAGTTCTTGAACCGGAAAATACTGGCTGCTGAAAAATAATAAGATATGTTGTCCACGATGATCCTTAGTTGAACATCCAAACACAATCAAGAAATATTTATCATCAATCCATCTTTTGGCAGAATCAAAAAATTGCTCCTCATTTCTAAAATTGTCAAAATAATAACTGAAGCTTGCACTGAAAGCATTTTGAAATTCATTATTATTACCTGTATTTATCATATTTTATTTTTTCTTCGAGACTTTGCGCGTTATTTTTTTATTGAATTATTCCCTCAAGAAAAACCCTCTTTAAAACAATATTGTTTGTAAAATAGAGGGATTTCCTAAAGGATACATCTAGCAGCTTCGTTTTCAACGTTATTTCTAACTCTTTTTTTCTAAGATGGCTAAAAAAGCACGTTTGACACCTAAGACTAGCAGTTACTTCTTTTCAGGAACAATTGCTTTACCCGATTTTTCGAGCTCTTTCACAAAATCCCGCCCCCAGTAATGGATATCGTAGTGCTCAATATGCTCGTACAGCCTGCGCGCCCTGACCTGAGCCTCTCCGGGTTCCATGACCAAGGCTTTCAACAGTGCATCTTTCATGCTCTTACGGTCGTAGGGATTGGTCAATATGGCATAAGGCAATTCGACCGAGGCACCTGCAAATTCTGAGAGCACAAGAATCCCAGGAGTCTCCAATAACCCATGGGTCGCAATGTATTCCTTTGCGACTAGATTCAGTCCGTCCCGTAGAGGCGTGATCCAGGCAATATCACTCAGCGCATAGTGTTTGACCACTTCCTCAAAAGGTAAGGCCCTGTAAAAATATTGGATCGGGGTCCAGTTCATCGTTGCAAATTTACCGTTGATCTCACCCACGGCCTGATTCACCTGATCCCGAATTTCGTCATAGATCGTCATCCCCTGCGATGGCGGCGTACAGACATTGACCAGTTCGATCTTGCCCCTAAATTCTGGGTATTCGGCCAGAAATTCACCAAAAGCCTGGATTTTTTCCAAGGGGCCTTTGACGTAATCCAGGCGCTCGATGGATATGATACGCGTTATTCCCGATCCGGCTTTGTTTTCTTTGAGGGCATTGATCTCGGTCTTAACCTTATCATCTGTCAAAATCTGTTCGATATGATCCCTGTTGACCCCCACCGGTTGCGCGCCAAGCCTAATCTGCCGGCCATCCACCTCTATGATCTTGGTCATCTGATCGACGCCGAGCGCACAGCTATAGGTCAGGAACTGATTGGCGACATCAACTTTTTTGACCACTTTAAATGGTGTATGGCTACGGATCACATCCACAAAATTCTCGACATAACGCGGGATATGAAAACTGATAAAATCACAGAGCAGTAGGCTGCCGATAATCTCTTTGCGCCAGGGAATAATATTGAAAATATCTGCTGCCGGAAAAGCCGTATGATGAAAAAAGCCAATTTTCAGGTCCGGGCGCATGGTCTTTAAAAAAGAAGGCACCATCCACAGATTATACTCATGGATCCAGACCAGCGCCTCCTCGTCGGCCTCGCGGGCAATCCGCTCGGCAAAGCGCTTGTTGATCATCAGGTAATGTTCCCAGTCCTCGTGGTTGAATTTTGCCCGGTCAACAAAGGAAAAGATCGTCGGCCAGAACGCCTCTTTGGAGAATACACGATAGAACTTATCGATATCCTCTTTAGACAGCGATAGGGTGGAAGCGACCAGATTAGGATATCGGCTTTCGTCCACCAACTGATTTGGAACCAGCTTTCCGTCCTGCTGGATGACTTCCTCCCCGATCCAAAGACCGGAGCGTCCCTTTTCAAATAAGCCCAGCAGCGAGGGAATAATGCCATTTGGACTTCTGGGCGGTACCCTTACCGTCTTACCATTGACCGACTCCTTTTCAAAAGGCAGCCGATGGTACACCATCACCAGCTGGTCTGATTTTTTGGATTTTCTTTTTTGAGGCAACGATTTTTGTTCCCCGCGGATCAACTGCTGAAACGGGCGGTATTTGCCCATATATTCCAGTATACCGCCCGCCCCAGCGGCCTCTGCACTGTACGCTGTATCCAACTGATCAATGGCCTGCAGCAGCCCCGGCTCAGATTTTCCGACAGCAACACCACGAAAGCCGATCTCAAACAAGGCCAGATCATTCAGTGTATCGCCAGCTACCATCACATCATCTGGGTCAACGGCCAGAAATTCAACCAGCTTCTTTAATGTTGTCCCCTTATTGACACCTCTGGGGAGCAAGTCCAGGTATTTATCGGCCGAAGTAATAATATCACAGTCATACCTGTCAGCCACCTGCTGCACCAGACTATGGTCAACCCCTGCTTCATAATAAAATGAACTGCGGCGCTGCTGCGGCACATGTTGATAATTCAACTGCGGTATTTCCTCCAGCGCTGCCCGGATGGCATAAGTCTGCGGCCATTTTTCCTCAATCTCACTCTGCAGCGGCTCAATCGCTTCCAGGCTATGGCCGTTAACGACCGTGGCGCCCACATCCGCAATAATGAAATCTGGCACCGGAATAAGCGGGTCGCTCAGCAGCGGCAATACCGACTCCAGCCCTCTTCCGGTAACAAAGACCAGCTGCATATTCGGGCTAGTTTTTATCAATCTATATAATCTGAGGCGGTCTTCCATCTTTCCGCCCAAAAAAGTTCCATCTAAATCTGTTGCTAATAGCATATTATTTTATATTCCTTTCTAAAAGTTTAAATTCATCAATTGCGGCCATATGGTTGTATAGCACACGATATGTTGTCTGTAAGAGGGGCAAATTGAGCCCGAGGCTCGAGACCGTCGCCATCAGCCCCCGGGTTGCAAAATATCCTTCAGCGACCATGCCCATGAGTTGACGGGCTTCGAACACCGAATATCCCTGGCCAAGGTATTTACCGAAAGTCCGGTTACGGCTATGCGCGGAGTAACCCGTCACCAATAGGTCGCCCAAATAGGTGGAGCTCCCCAGCCGGACATCGGGCGCACCAAGGGAATGCAGCAACAGCCCCAGTTCGTCAATCGCATTGGCCACAAGCACCGCCATAAAGTTGTCACCGTAGTGGAGTCCTTCAGCCATGCCACAGACGATGGCGACGACATTTTTGTAAATAGCGGCGTACTCCACGCCCAGCATATCGCAGCTATAATTTACCTGCGTATAGCTTGAAGCGAAGCCCTTGGAAATCTTACGGATAAAGGATTCGTTGGGACCGCAAAGGGTCATATAGGTTTTCTTGTTCCGTGCGATTTCTTCGGCATGGCATGGTCCTGCAATGATTGCCTGCTGAAAATCTTCCAATTCAAAATACCTAGCGAGATAAGCACTGGGAAGCAGGTTGTCCGGGCCGACGGTTCCTTTAATAGCGGTGATCACAAACTTTTCGGCAAGGTCCTCTTTGGGGATTGCGGCGCAAACTTTGTCCAAATGCGCACTGGGCACGACGAAAAGGATTACTTTCGATCGGGCCACGATCTCGTCCAGCTGATCGGACGCATAAATTTTTGTATTGTCAAGTTTTAAAAACGATAGGTAGTCAGGGTTAACAGCATCCCGGTTTATCGAGCGCACCTGCTCTGAACGCCGCAAGTACCAGTTGGTATGAATGCTATTTTCTGTCAAAATTTTAACCAGGGCCGTGGCCCAACTCCCACCACCTATCACACTAATCTCATTCAAATCGTTGGGGGTTTTAAAGACGCGAAACAGAAGAAATTTCGCCGTCGGGTTATCTATTAATTTACTAATATACGTAAAAATTAATCAATAAGCAAACTTTACACATAAAAACAGCGTTAAAGGGGTATTTTCCACGCCAAAATCCGTGTTTATATTTCTTCGTAAATTTGTTCGTTCATATGAAAAATTTAAACATGCTTAACTTCAATGAACAATCACCAAGTTCAATTTATCAGTACATTTTTAATTTCTTTGCCAAATTGGATTTATCCGAGCAGCAGGCACATATTGTTACGGCCGCCGGATTACTTTTTGCTTTTGCGGTGATGCTCTATGCGCTCGATTATATCATGCGCAAAGTATTTTATTCCGCATTGAACCGGATTGCCCAGCGAACCTCGACCAAATGGGATGATTATCTTTTGGAAAACAAGGTGCATGTACGCGTGAGCCGCACCCTGCTCGTGCTGCTTACACGGCAGCTGCTACCGGTGATCTTCGTTGGTTTTCCGGTGCTTACAGCCGCTATTGTCAAGTTTCTGGATATCGTGGTATTGTTCACCATCTACTATCTGGCCAATAGCTTGTTAAAAACCTGCCGCGATATTTTTCGTGGTACAAATGTGTTTAGGGACAAACCCATCGACAGCTACCTGCAAGTGGTACAGATCTTTTTAATATTTGTGATCGGTACACTGGTCGTTTCCCTGCTGACCGGCAATTCGCCCTGGTCTTTTCTGGTTTCGCTAGGGGCGGCATCCGCCATCCTCATGCTCGTATTTAAGGATACAATCCTGGGCTTTGTGGCCAGTATTCAGGTGTCGGCAAATGACTCGGTCCGCGTAGGAGACTGGATAGAAATGCCTAAATACGGTGTAGACGGCGACGTGCTGCAGATTAACCTCAACAATGTGAAGATACAAAATTGGGATAAGACCATTGTCACCATTCCGACCTATACCCTACTGAGCGATTCATTTAAAAACTATCGTGGGATGCAGGAGACCGGTGGCCGTCGGATAAAACGGGCATTGAACATTAAAATGTCTTCGGTACGCTACCTCAGTGAGGAGGAAGTCACGGCATTGAAAACGATCCGGCTGCTAGCTCCCTATATCGAAAAAAGAGAGCGCGAGATTGCCGAGTACAATAAAACCTGGCATACAGACAGCTCCTCGCCCGTCAATGGTCGCAGGATGACCAATATCGGCCTGTTCAGGGCCTATGTACTCGCCTATGCCAAACATAACCCCAATATCCATCAGGAACTTACTTTATTGGTCCGTCAGCTAGCCCCTAGCGAATACGGTATTCCACTGGAACTCTACATGTTTACCAAGGGGACACAATGGGCCTATTTCGAAGATACGATGGCCGATATTTTTGACCATTTACTTGCTGCCATTAAGCACTTTCACCTGCAGGTATTTGAACTGCCAGCATCTGATGACCTGAGGGTGCTCGGTGCAATGGAGCCCCGCTCCTAATCGCGACCTCTCTGTTGCGATCTAGGTTTGCCCAGTGGTTTCAATCTTATTGCCGCTGGGTAACTACAATCATTAACTGCGCAAAACAAAACATCAAAATATATCCTCAATTGCTCTTCCGAAAGTACAGGAATTTCTTCATATACCAATGTGATTCCTTTTTTACTAATCCAGCTAAAATCTCTTAGACAATCAAATACAGCACTCCAATTTTCCCCAAAATAATCTGGAAAAGTAAGAATATTGCTCAACTTTCTAAATAATTCATTTTCACCTTCTACTTTGGGCAGATATGCAACGTACTCAACTTCGTTGAAGTAGGCAATCGGATATTCTAAAAATTTAATTTTCTTCATTTTATCAATTAATCAAGTTAATCCTACATTACAAAAAATAGGATTTCTTACTAACAGAGTATTATGACCATTACCGCCGGCTCCTTTTGGCACATTTAAAATTGCTACAAATGTTCCACCTTTAAATTGTCTTTGAAATGGCGTTCTGCCCCCTTCACTTTGTTGATGTTAAGCTACGTATTTTCGTAAGTATAAGAAAAGCCGTCATCCCCTTCTGCATTCCGGTATCTCCCTACTCAACAGCTAGAAATAATTTTTTTTAAAACCAAACAGGATTCAATATTGTATTAATAGTACTTTTCAGAAATAGGTAGTAATTATGAAGTCTTGAGATCCTCCCAGACTCAAGGTTTTTTATTCCTTTTATATCCTTTTTTCATCGAACATCGTCCTTTATCCACTTTAATTCCCCACGTTGTATCATGGCTATATACTTTTGCACGTGATCATCGGTCAATAAGCAATTGTCGTCAAGGTGGTAATTGAACTGCTTAGTGAAGGTGTCATATTGAATACTTCCTACATAAGCATTATTGAGGTATATATGCCAAAGGCTGTATTTCTTGGCCCGTACTTCCACTACCTGGCGTTTTCCATGATGATAAAATAACTCAGGCACATCCGTATCAAAGCGAAGTATAAGGGCGTCAATGCACGCTTCCTTAATGTCATCGGCCAGTACACCGAATGCCAATTCCCACACTCCCTGAGATTTCCTGAAAACATAAAAAGCAAGACCATTTTTGTTGTAAAGATGATAATCTTTCATGCCCATGCTTTTATCATGCACGGTAATTTGAGCGTACATTACCCGATTTCGGCTAAAGATTTCCAGAGGTTTCATTTCACAATATTACTAATAATATTAGTAATATTGTATACAGTAAAGATATTTAGGATTTCACATTTTTTATATGCCCTTGGATGGATGAGGCCTCTCATAGCTGGTAGAGCGACCGCCAAAGAAATCGACATAGCTCGCTCTTATATCGCTAAAGGCAGTGGTGTCGATGTAGCGATTTATTATTGTGCAATTGGTTTATGATCTCGCTAACAGCTTCCACAGTTTGTCCGATTTCTTCTGCTGTAGTGAAACGCCCTAAACTAAATCTTAGTGCATTAAATGCCTCATCCCTACTCAATCCCATAGCTTGAAGTACAGGAGAAGGTGCTGCTTCAAAATAACTGAGTACTGAGCAGTTGGAAACACATATATTATCGAGTTTTTGAACAATATTTTCGCTGTTAATACCATCAAAACGTATTGTACATGTTGTATAGATCCTGTGTGTTTTAGAACCTATTAATTTCGTCCCTCCGATTGCCAATAATTGTTGTTCTAAGATATCACGTAGTTTGCCAATGCGTTCTTCGTCTTCATTCATCTGTAAAGCTGCGAGTTCAGCGGCTTTGCCCATACCAACGATACCCGGCACATTAAGTGTACCATTTCTTGCCTCGCCTTCATGTCCACCAGAAAAAATAAGCGGTTTCATAGGTACTTCGGGTCTAAAATAAATACCGCCTATACCCGTTGGCCCATAAAATTTATGGGCAGAGAATGTGAGGATATCTATTAATGATCGTGCGCGAACAGGGAGTTTTCCGACAGATTGGCTTCCATCGGTCATAAAAAAGGCGTCATGAGCATGTGTTATTTCCGCAATTCGCTCTATGTCCTGAATCACACCAGTATCATGGTTGACATGCATCACACATACTAAAGCTGTAAGAGGTGTAAAGGCCCGCTCTAGTTCTTCAAGGTCTATCAATCCGTCGCTATCGACAGAAAGGTAAGTAACCGCAATACCATTGGTCTCAAGATACCTGCAGGTATCCAAAACTGTGGGATGCTCTGTCTGTACAGTTATAATATGTTGTTTCCCGGGCCTCAATAATCCACGTAATCCCATATTGATAGCTTCAGTAGCACCAGCTGTAAAGAAAATATCTTCTGCATTGGTATCTATAAGATCAGCAATCTGTCTCCTACTCTTCTCGACCGCAGTATCTAAATATTTGCCTAGTTTATGACGACTTGCTGCGTTACCATACTTGTCTGTCAAATAGGGCATCATTTCGTCTAAGACCCTAGGATCCATTGGAGTGGATGCATTGTTGTCAAGATATATAATTTTGTCCATGTTAGTCGATTTGTCTTGCGTCATTCTTTTCATCCTCATCATACGTTTTGAGCATATAGTGTTGTCCTAGGTTTCCCTCAAAGACTTTTATTTCGGCAGTCGTTGGCGGATGCGGAAAATCACCTTCCCATTTCAAAAAAAATAAATTCATCCACCGAGTTCCCCATTCTCTGTTCTCAAATATGGCATCGTTGTAATTTCCTCCAAAAGTAATTACCCAGGATGGTAGCCCCACTTCAGCACGCTCCCATTTAACGACTTGCCGCGCATTAAAAATGTTTATAAGAGATAGCAGCCCGTAGGAATAGACAGTTGAAAAGAGAAAAATAGCGCTTATATAAAAGAATTTCGAAAGTGCTTTTGGAATAATGATTTTTTTTAACCCGATTAACATACTAATGGTTACCATCACAGCTCCACCCAACAGAACCGCCCACGGTAAAAAGTACCAATCATCTTTCAAATGAACTTGATCATATAGCAAAAATGCAAATTCTAGCACTATAACAAAAGTTAATAATCCCAACCCAGATCTGTTGATGAAATATTCAGTCCGCCAATTTTTAAAAAAAAGAACTAATATTAATCCAGAAAACAGTCCGTAAAACAAAGCTATGTATTGATTAAAAAGCATAAAACCTGCACTGTAAAAAATCATAACTAATAACAAACCGATTAAAACTAATCCATCGAATTTCTCGTTTAAATAAGTGCTAAGCTTTTGTATAATACGCATAAATTAGGCTTTTGGTTAACCTTACACGCCTAAGATTAGCCGCATAGGATAAATAACATTAGCTTAAAGATAAATATTATTTATCAATACTTAATAAGGTTAGGAATAATTATTCGGATTGTTACATAGAGAAGGCTCCAAACTTCCCCAAATGAGCTGTTAAAATAGAAACCTCATTTTGCTTTAATTTTATCTCTATGCTTTAGACCAAATTTAATTAAAGCATTGGCAACTTCCTCCGTTTCTTTAGCATAGGCGGTAAGCGCATAAGAAACAGTTACAGGTTTGGTGTCATTAACCGTTCTACTAATCAGTAAATTATCTTCTAATTCCTGAAGTTCCTTGGATAGAACTTTTGGGGATATTCCCTGAGCCATCTCTTGCAGATCTTTAAACCGCATTGGGCCGTGTTTCTGCAAATTGTGTAGGATACAAAATTTCCATTTACCACTGAGCAATTCAATGCCATCTTTTAATGCCAATATAGTTTCTTTACCAATATTTTTATTGCTCATAAGATAGTTACTTTCCTAAAGGTAATGAATAGTAAATATATATTGAATATCCAATAGTTTTGTTGTACAAAAATTTAAAGAAAATCATTATGAAAGTAACAGTAATCGCAAATATTTCGGCTAATGGAAGAATTTTGATATCCGATAATCCGCATCATAAACTGCCACCGGAAGCAATGGAATTTTACATACAATTTGTAAAACGGATTGGAAATGTAGTGATAGGATTGAAAACATTTGAAAATTTTCTAAATTTTCCAGATCCGATAAAAGATCATTTTAATGGAATAGAAATCATCATATTGGCCGATAAACCTTATACGGCTGACGGCTACAAGACTGTTGCAAGTCCTGAAGAAGCAATTGCATATATGTCTGCAAAAGGAGTGCGGGAAATAGCCGTTGGTGGCGGAGCAGGTACTTTCAACGCTTTTTTGGATAAGAATTTGGTTACCGATATTTATTTTAACATCAGCCCTATAATTACTGGAGCTGGAGCAATTTTAGCAAGCAATGAGGATTTAAGTTCAACGTTCAAGTACCAAGGTCAGAAGCTTAAAAACGGTTTTCTTCAATTGCATCTAACGAAAGAAGACTGAATAACAACAGACCAAAAATGTCTTTCAAAAATAGTTGAATGACGGAAACAAACCCGCTAAAATTATTTCTTTCGGATCTATATCTTTCAATTGGCGACTGAATCCACACGACGATAAGTATATACATCATGGTTAAGGGCGCCGGCGAGCGGAAAGAGAATAAGAAAACCGCCAGCTGTCGACTCACTCGGCACGACTAAATCACCATGGTTATCTAGTGCAAAGCAAATAGTCTCGGTAAAGAATCTATTAACTAATACATAGATGTCAAGGTCGGTATTTCTGAAAGAAACAAAGTTTTGCGGTTCGGGCTTAATTTTCCTCGTTCTTTCACGCACGACATTTCCTAAGGTATAAATTAGTTTGAAATGGATTTTTTTTTGGGTGAGCTGTGGTCAAACGAACAGCTTTTGCACCTAACAAATAAATAATTTGTGCATATTTCAATGTTGTATTAGCTCTAAACTTACCAAATTTCCATTATCTCAAAGGAGAATAAAACTTTAATAAATCGTTGACGTTTTTGACCAATGTCAACGACTATATCCTAATATAAAGTGCATCTTTGACCTATAAATAATAAGCGATGAGAGAGCAACTATTACAATTGTTACGTGAAAAAGCGTTGTTAAACGAACAGCAATTAACGGAGGCCCTAACTTATTTTAAACCCCAATCGATAAAGAAAAATGACCATCTGCTCAACGAAGGTTCCATTGCAGACTATCTTTTCTTTGTCGGAAAGGGCTGTCTGCGCCTATATTTTCGCAATGACGAACTATCAACGGCAACCCGATTCATGGCTTTTGAGCATACTTTTCTAACCTCTATCGTCAGCTTCATTTCCAGACAGCCAGCTACAGAATTTATCCAAGCCGTAGAAGATACGGAGGTCCTAAGCATCAGCAACACTGATTTTATCTTTTTGAGAGCAAATATGCCCGGCTGGGACAATTTTTATATCTACATCCTCGAATATGGATTAACTGTTGTTAATAATAAGCTCAGCAGCTTATTAACCCAAACTGCTAAAGAACGTTATCGCGATCTATTGAAAAATAATCCCGAACTCATACAGCGTTTGTCTAATGCTAACCTTGCGGCTTATCTGGCGATATCACCCGAAACACTAAGTAGGTTAAAATCTACTATTTAACTAATAAAAAATGAGAAGCGACGAAGTAAAGCAGGGATACCAACGTACTCCCCATAGAGCCCTATTTCGGGCCACAGGCGTAAATGATAACGATTTTGATAAGCCTTTTATTGGAGTGGCAAATTCCTTTATCGAAATTATACCCGGACATTTTTTTCTGAATAAGGTTGCTGAGATCATTAAAGACGAAATCAAGGCAAACGGATGTATTCCTTTTGAATTCAACACGATCGGTATTGACGATGGTATTGCTATGGGACACGATGGAATGCTGTACTCGCTCCCCAGCCGAGAATTGATTGCCAACTCAATTGAAAGCGTCATGAATGCACACAAATTGGATGCTATGATAGCTATCCCTAACTGCGATAAGATTGTACCCGGCATGATTATGGGTGCGCTACGTGTAGATGTGCCTACAATCTTTGTCAGTGGAGGCCCCATGAGAAAAGGGTATATCAAAGATGGCACTGCCATTGACCTGTCTACAGCTTTTGAGGCTGTAGGCAAACACGAAGCAGGCTTAATCAGTGACGAAGAGCTCAAAGACATCGAGTGTAATGCATGCCCCAGTGGTGGTAGTTGCTCGGGTATGTTTACAGCAAATTCCATGAACACCCTGATGGAAGCTATGGGTATAGCACTACCTGGTAATGGAACCATATTGGCATTAACACCCGAGCGTGAAAATCTATATCGGGAATCAGCCAGAAGGATCTGTGAAATCGCCAAAGACAATCAGCTTTCCAAACAATTCAAACTTAAAAACATCATCAATGAAAAAGCCATCCAGAATGCTTTTGCAGTGGATATGGCCATGGGCGGTAGTACCAATACTGTCCTTCATATGCTTGCTATAGCTCACGAAGCGGAAATAGATTTTCAGCTTAGGGACATTAACTCAATATCAGATCAAGTAGCGCACATTGCAAAAATATCGCCCAGTTTAAGCACCGTCCACATGGAAGACGTCCATCGCGCCGGAGGAGTAAACGCTGTAATGAACGAAATGACCAAGCGCAACAACCATGTCCTTCAGGATAATATAACGATCAGTGGCGAAATGTTATTCAAAAAGATTGCCAATGCAGCGATCAAAGATGCAACAATCATACATACAATAAATAATCCATACAGTCCTGTTGGAGGATTGGCGATTCTATTCGGAAATCTTGCAGAGCAGGGAGCCGTTGTAAAATCTGCAGGAATCACTGGCGAAAAGAATTTTAGCGGGACTGCGGTTTGCTATGATAGTCAAGAAGAGGCCATAGTAGGCATCCTTGCCGGTGAGATCAAAGCTGGAGATGTTGTGGTGATCCGTTACGAAGGTCCCAAAGGTGGCCCGGGGATGCAGGAAATGTTGACACCTACTAGCCTGATCATGGGGATGGGATTGGGCAGTTCTGTAGCGTTGGTAACAGATGGCCGATTCAGCGGAGCTACCCGCGGAATAGCTATTGGACATGTCTCACCTGAGGCTGCTGAAGGTGGATTGATTGGATTACTAAAAAACGGAGACTATATCGTTATTGATATCGACCAACATATGCTTTCAGCTGACATTAGCGAAGATGAGATTCAATTGCGAAGAAAAGGCTTTATTCCGATCAGAAAAAAACTAAATTCTAAATGGTTGAGTCAATATCGGCAGCTTGTTGGCAATGCTAGTAGTGGTGCCATATTAAATTGTGATTTTTGAAAATAAAACCGTTTCAGTTTAGCAAAATTGACATCTTAGGCTAATTCTAATGTATTTAGGCAAATAAGGAAGGTAACAGAAAAAGAACAGAACTGGTGGTGGTTACCATCATGGCATGCTATTTTTCAATCGGGCAAGGTTAATACCAAAGCCTACTATACATTATTTATTCTGAATGAATATGTTGGTCAATTTTAACTATCTAGATTATTACAAGCTGTAAGGCTAAGATATTGGTTTGAAAGTGGGATCGGTTACGGAAAACCGTAAGAATGTCTAACAGGCAATCCTTAGGTTTGAAAAGACAATACAAACCGCATTAATCAATAACATATGAAAGATAAAACAACCGCAGCTTTAATGGCATTTTTCTTGGAGTATTTGGTGCACATAGATTTTACCTAGGGCAGACCGGATTAGGTTTCCTTTATCTCCTTTTCTGTTGGACGCTTATACCTGCTTTTATCGCATTGATCGACTTTATTGCTTTTCTAACAATGCGCAAAGAGAATTTTGATTTAAAATACAACCGCGTATATTTTTCACAACCCGTCGTTCATAATTATGTGCCTATCTCCCCCATTACCCAAAAAGATGCTGCGACTGAAATAGAACGATTACATGGATTGATGGAAAAAGGAATGATTACACAAGCAGAATTTGAGGATGCAAAACGTAAACTGCTGTAAAGGATTGATGAATGTCAAGAGAGACATTATTAGCTATGACCTGGAAAAATAGGGCATCAAATGGCACCTTTATAACGGTTAAATGAGGCAATATGAAATCAAACTTTTATTCGAAGATTTGGGAATTGGTTATAAAAAAGAATGTGAAGTATGGCATTATTACAATGATGAGCTTGGTGACCATCGCTATAGTCGGTGGTTTCACTTTAAAGGATCATTTCAAGACAAAAATTATGTCAGCCAAACAAATCAAATTTGTCCCATAATCGATCTCGTTCCAATTAATGAGAATTTCAGCATAGGCTTTAGCGAAAATAATCAACCTACGGCATTGTCCCAAATCAACGTGGCTATGGTAACTCATCCTGCCCAACTGAAGTAACGGATTATAACATAAAGCACTGGACTGCTGACCTTATCCGCTCTACTTGATCATTTCGGATACAAAGATGCTACCTTCGTCGGTCATGACTGGGGTGCTAATGTGGTGTGGAATCTCGCACTATTGTATCCTGAACGGGTAAATAAAATAATAAACTTAGCGCTGCCTTATCAGGAGCGCGGAGAACAACCATGGACTGAACTGATGGAAATCCTATTTGGAGAAGACTTCTACTTTGTTCATTTCAATAAGCAGATCGGAATTGCAGATGCCATAATGAATGAAAACGTACACCGGTTCCTGCGGAACATATTCCGCAAGGATATCCCTCCCGCTCGACCTGATCCCGGCATGCTCATGATCAATCCCGCGAGAGCAGTAGAACCAATTGGCAAGCCTCTGATGGAAGAAAGCGAACTGTCTGTATTTGTCTCGACCTTTGAATCCGCTGGATTTACCGGAGCAAACAAATCGTATTATATCTGCTTAATGAGAAGGCTAATTTGTCATTTTACGTAGCAAAAATTGGGAGTGTTTTCGTGGTCATGTTGTGGAATTTTATTGACAATTATTTCTTTGTATTCCATCAATAGCACTGAGTGTAATTAGATTAACAGGATAATAGCAAGTTCATCGATTGTCAACCAGCTCGTATTGTTACATAGCATTACCCATTCGCCATTGCGAAAATCTACATCCATTATAAAAAAACCGATCAATCATAATTTGCAAGGTTCCACCGCCATGCAAAACAGAAACCTCAACCACTTGCTTTTGACCACACACGTCACATTCGAACTTTATATCCTTTTTCATCGAATATCGTCCTTTATCCACTTTAATTCCCCACGTTGTATCATGGCTATACTTTTGCACGTGATCATCGGTCAGTAAGCAATTATCTACGAGGTGGTAATTGAACTGCTTACTGTCATACTGAATACTTCCTACATAAGCATTATTGAGATAAATATGCCAAAGGCTGTATTTCTTGGCCCGAACTTCCACTACCTGGCGTTTTCCATGATGATAAAACAACTCAGGCACATCCGTATCAAAGCGAAGCCTCATATATAGGCTGCTTAATATGAGTAAGAAGTGGCGCGACATACTTCGGTAATTTTGTAGCTAAATATATAGTGGTATTTCGCAAAGTCTAATAAGAGTACCATCTGATCAGGAGAGCAAATATATACGCCTCCGACGTCATTGTTCTTGCCTTCAGAATACTATAGTGCCGGCAAGCTATATTGTGACGATTGGGCATTACGATTCACTTTCATAAACAAATCTTCGTATGTAGTTTTCCAGATCAGTAAGTTCAAAAGGCTTTGCTAGAAAACCCTCGGCCCCACATTCCAAAGAGATTCTTCTTCCGTCGATATGACCTGACATCATAATCACAGGCAGCTTATCATATTTAGCTGAACTCTTGAGATCACGCAGTATCATGTCACCATTCCGTGCATGCATATGAATGTCCAAAAAGAGTATATCAGCATTCATAGTATCCAACACTTCCGTCAGGACTAAACTGTTTGCTACAGATATAACAATCGTATAATGATTCTCTAACACCAAGGAAAATGCATTTAGTATTTCTTTATCATCATCGCACACTACTATTGTCTTTTTCATCTTATTTTTTTAAGAAATATTTTTTTCATCACTTATTAAAAAATGGATCTTAGGCATAAGATCCACCTTCCTTGATTGTTGATTAGCTCTTAATGAGCTTTTCCATTGAGTAAGTCTATCGCCCTAGAGCTTTTTAAAATTGAACCCCCATCGAATATATTTGGTTCTACTTCAAACGTCATTACCCATACTTCACGTGTATATTCAGACGAAGACGTATAAAAACATCGCTTTGTGATGAAACTCATTTTGTTGTCAAAACAATGGGTATATCATTCAGCTTTGCAAATTAAAAAAGCGAGCAAAAGCCTGGTGATAATCCAGACTGTATACCCGCTTCAAAATAATCTGCCTTGTGCAAGTGCAAAAAATAAGCTACCTTTTCGATTGCCTATTTCTTTTTTTTACGGAAAACATTATCCGTTAACTCTTTAGAGGAGCCATCTTTTTCCTTTTGATAAGAAGATTGTGCTTTCTCTTTGGTGCTTTTTTCCTTTTTAATGTCTTTACTCATGATGTATGGATTTTATAAAGTGATGGTCCTTTTACTTTCAATAGCTATGATTGATCGGAAGGAATAATATTAAGCTGAATCGTATTTACTCTTTGAAGTACGCAAGCTGCTAGTTGTTGAACTGAAAATTTCCGAAAGGTATATCGTGGAGAATTTAGAGATAAAACAAGTGTATTTATCATATCGGATCTACTGAATGGGTTAAGATGAATAGCAGATCGCAGTAATAAATGTACGCATAATAATTGACAATCAGGCATCAAGTTTTTTAAATACACTAACGAACAGGTTCATTCATATAATCCGCCATCTTAACCCGGGCCATTAAATAGCTTATTGTGGATTCTGCGCCTTGATTGATGTTGATCGTGTGTTCACAGAAAAGCTTCAAATAAAAACGGTCAAATTTTTTCACCCTATAATTTGTTTAAATAATACATGGTATTATTCTTCTATACTCTTCTTGAATTCAAGGCTTTGCTCCATTGTGTTTTATTGCATCTTGGACATGCCTTTGATTCGTTCTTAAAACTAAATACGACATGGCCGCAATACATGCATGCGAATGGCCCTTCAGCACTCATTACATCAACCTTTTTGAAAGAAGACGGGAATAATGGTAGCCCATACCTCACATCACTATCAGCATAAAATAAAACGCTTAATGTTCCATCGACTTCTAGAATGCCTTCCTTAACCTGCCCCAAATGTTCGACATTTAAATTTCTCAGTTCAGAAAAAAATTCCATACGCGAAAAGGTATTATCATTTTCATGTTTTATATCAAATACGCCATCCTTAACTACAGGTAAAACTTTACCTTCCAATAAATGGGCAATATTCTCTGATCGGGAGGTAATCCAGGTTACCAACTTATAGACAAAGATTACACATATAAAGACAACAATCGCATAAAAGATGGGTATTTCTTCTTGAAACATGGGATCTCCCGCAGCTGAGCCCAAACTGATTATAATCGCAACCTCAAAAAGAGTTAACTGCCGAACTCCCCTTCTACCCGAAAGCCTTAGAATGATCAATATTAGAAGAAACATTATAATTGTTCTCGCACCTATTTCAATAAGAAAGGAGCTTTCCACCCCCTCTGCAAATATTTTTTGTATATCAATCATAACCTTTTAAAATTCAAAAATCTTACTATAGCCGCCGCCATTCAATCCTAAACATTCCTCCGGTCGCAATAGTTCATCACTTGGCAAAAACAACATACATAAGGTATCAATCTTCAATGATGGAAACAATCCCGCTAAAATTATTTCATTCCGATCTATATCTTCAATTTGCGACTGTATCCATACGACAACAGGTATATGAATCATGGTTAAGGTCGCCGACGAGCGGAAAGAGAATAAGAAAACCGCCTGTTTCTCAAACTAATATTAATTCCAGCAACAATTCGTACAACAAATCTGTACTTATTAAAGAATAATACTTTGTCAACAAATTTAGCTAGCTCGAGTCATTCATTCATTGGCGGGGCAGTCACCCCATAGTAGAGAACATTTTGAAAAACTGAAAGCCTTATGTCGATTGACGACTTGCAGATCTGATTGTGACTTATTCATTGGTTAACCATTGACGACTTCTCCGCCATTGGGATGTAAAACTTGACCGCTCATAAAATGTGAATCTTTGCTAGCTAGAAATAGAAAGCTTGGTGCAATTTCATTTGGCATTCCTGCCCTTCCCATTGGGGAGTCGCTTCCAAATTCGGAGTTTTTTTTAGGATCAAATGAAGATGCTATCAATGGAGTCCATACCGGACCGGGCGCAACAGCATTGACCCTAATTCCTTTATCCATAAGATTTGCTGACAAGCTTCGTGTAAAAGAAATTATTGCACCTTTTGTTGCAGAATAATCGATCAACTTTGGACTGCCTCGATATGCAGTCACTGAGGATGTATTAATGATACTTGCCCCCTTCTTAAGATAAGGCATGGCATACTTCGTAATCCAGAAATAGGAATAGAAATTATTCTGAAAAGTCTTGTGTAACTGTTCAGTGGTAATTTCTTCAATTGATTCTGTTTGCCAATGTAGCCCCGCGTTATTAACGATAATATCAATTTTCTTATGCGTTTTTATCGTAAATTCAATTACTTTTTTACAGTGATTTTCTTTTCCCAAATCACCTTTAATCAGCGTACATTTTCTTGAGAAGGATTCAACCTCTTTCTGGGTTTGTTTTGCATCTTTTGTTTCACTAAGATAGGCAATAACAATATCAGCTCCCTCCTTGGCAAATAACAAAGCTACAGCTTTCCCAATGCCGCTATCTCCTCCAGTAATTAATGCTACCTTATTTTTCAATTTTCCTTCTGCAGGATACTTTAACGGCGAAGTGTCAGGAACTGGTGTCATATTTATTTCTAATCCGGGTCGCTTTTGCTTTTGCAACGGTCGAATCTTTTTACTTGCTGCTTTTTTCATACCATTTTTTAAAATAATGACAGACATAGCTGATTTCCAAAACGTGTAAGGGTCAGTGCAAATGGCAAAGTCCTAAAGTTTCGGTAATCTTTTATAACCTTTATTGATAAATTGATGTAATCGGCATTTTGCGAAAGAGTTTAACCGATTCATCCATAAAGTGAACAAAGCCAAAGTCTAAAAGGTTTGAGCTATCTACATTTGCGCTATTGCTTTTGCCTTATTTTCAATTAAAGCCTTCTCATACTTAAATACAAAACCCGGTGGTCAATAATCCCTGGTCACCTGTAAGTCCTTTTACGTGAACTATAGCAATGCAATCCAAATAGCTGAATTTGCAGGAAATACTAAAGATGACGAGCTACTCCTACTGGCTTTGATTCATCTAAAAATTCTTTTCTATGATGCTCCCCGAGCCCGAAGACATGCAATCCTGCCTGATCTGCAAACGCTATCTTTGACAATAGGGCTTTCATTGCTGTTATATTTTCCGCTGAACTCAACCCACCATCATATGCTCCGGTAGCGATAAAACTATCTATTCCTATTTCGTTAATTACTTTTAATCTGATAGACTTCCCTTATTGAAAGCTATTCAAATTTCAATTTTCCCGACGGCTTAAAACGATGATCTAGATCAAAAAAGATGTTTTTTCATTTTAGATTGGCGCTTAAAGGGGCATGCATTGAACAATGTAATCTGATAAATTTACCAACTCTAGTCTTTCCTAACTCTTGCTCATCGCTTTCATGGCTAGACCAGCGGCCACTCCTCCGATCACATACCAGGCCAAGGTCATAAACTTGGTACGATCAGTCTTTTTTATTGGCTTGGCATCCAGTCCGGCCTGTTCTGGAATAGTCAGTGTTGCCAGACCAACTACCGTTCCGAGCAACGCTCCTTTGAGCAGCATATTTTTCTGACCTCCATATCCGATGAGGGTATATAACATGGCATTGGAAGCTACATCTGCCCCAAAAGTTGCCGCCACCAATGCATTGCCCTTTGGCGGTTTAAATCCAGCAAAGCGCACCGTTTTCTGCATCGCTTCTTCGCCCACTTTATCCACTTCTGGAGCTTTGGGATCGAATCTCTTGGCAGCACTATGGACCACATTGAGTACGAGCGCACCGATCAATCCGCCCAACATATTTTTATTAAATCCATTCATATTTTGCTTTTTACGTTTTCAACCTTTTTTGTACTGTTTTTGTACAGTTATTCTGAGAACAATGGACAACCTAAAATCGTTTAATCAAATCCACAGAAGAAATTTTTGCTACAATGTATTAAGCTTTCAGGACAGTCCGGAGAAGTTTGTTCAGAACTGGCAAATCGATCGTATGGTCATATGCTAGCCCTTGTTGAGGACGGTTTCAGAAATACCTTACACGATATTGAAGTAACTTTTTCGGAAGATTATTTTAAGTTTTCTTTTGTGAATGCTGCGATGTCCCGAAAAGCTTCTCTGGTTTCTCTTAAAACAGCTCCCATATGCAAAAAACCATTGGCAATCTCTTTGTAATGAGTAATTTTGACTGGAATTTCGGAGGTTTTCATATTCTCTGCCAATTGTTTTCCTTCATCCCGCAACCGATCGTGCTCAGTCAATAAAATCAACGTTGGAGGCGTATTCTTAAAATATTCAATCAAAAGAGGAATTGCTATGGGGTTCTGTTGATCCATTTGGTCGGTTAGATACCAATTCCAGGCTTTTATTCCTTCCTCCTTATTAATAATCGGACCATTTTGATAGTCTTTCTTTGACTGTACTTAATTGATTATCAGCTGCCGGATAAATCACACATGAAACCTCAAATGCTCACCAGGCCTTGTCGAAACTCCTACGGTTAAAGCTGCCCCGCACTGTCGCCAATAATTCCAATCATAGTTTTATCGATGTTTAAAGAGTCCGAATTATTAACGATCCACTCAGTCGCTGATTGAGCATCATCGAAACCAGCCGGAAAAGGATACTCTGGCGCCAGTCGAAAGTCCACAAAAACAATGGCACAACCCGTAGCGTTGGCCAATTGACAGACAATAGCATCGTGCGTCTCAAAACTTCCAGAAATAAACCAACCGCCATGAAGATAAATGATGGCCGGTGATTTTTCATTTATAATTTCATTGGGTCGGTGTATTCTCACAGGAATTTCGTGATTCTTGCTACGAATATTAAATTCTTCTAACATTTTCACTGCTTCTTTTTTGCCGCTGAGCCGAATGCCATTGCCTCATATCCTTTGCAGCTTTATTTCTAATGAATTTATGCCGTCAAACACATGAAGCTTGTTCAGGTTTTCAATTATTTTAATTATTTCAGGAGTCAATTTAGTTGTATTCATTTCTTTACTATGATTTATGTTTTTATAGAAAATCATTGCCGGTATCACGCGTATTCCGAGAATCTTTTTGGTAGGCTATCAAAATTTCAAGTAAAATTAACTAGAAGTCATACATTTACTACAATATACCGCTGAATGTACGTTACTAACAAATTTGTATGTAATATTTTAGGCAATATTAGCATATGTTACCAACACTCAGTTTATGTTGTTTGGTGTACAGTACCACGTGCTAGCTAAACTCCTGACGCGGATTTATACGTGTTTTCAAAAAAAACAGGCTGTTTTTCATTGGTTTTAGTTTTATAGATTAAATTGGACAACGATATTTGGAATACAACACTATATGGGAAAACGTGCGTCAGGCATTAATGAATTAAATATATATCTTAAGGCTTTAAATTCTGCTTATTCAGGCATTATTATCACCGATAATTTGCAGCATGATAATCCGATTATCTATTGCAATAAGGCCTTTGAAAACATCAGTGGTTATTCACACGATGAAATTATCGGTCACAATTGTCGCTTTTTGCAAGCGCAGGATCGTTCTCAACCTGAACGCTACATCCTCAAAGATTGTATCAAAAATGGTGAAGAATGTAAGATCGAAATTCGCAATTAACGCAAAGACGGAACACTTTTTTGGAATGAGCTTTTCATTTCACCTGTGAAGAATGAGGCCGGCCAGGTGACGCACTTTATTGGTGTTCAAAATGATATTACCTCGCGTAAAAAGGCCGAACACGAACTCCGGGAGGAAAAAAACAATGTTGAGATCAAAATACAGCAACGAACCAAAGAATTGCAGGAGAAGGAAAGCTTCCTCTCGAGCATGATTGAAACGGTTCGCGAAAGTCTTCTAGTACTCGATGGCAATTATATTGTGCTGAGTGCAAATAAACATTTTTTAACATCATTTCACGTCTCCTCAGAAGAGACTGTAGGAAAATTATTGTTTGATCTGGGCAATAAGCAATGGGATATCCCCTCCTTGAAGGAACTTCTTACGCATATTTTACCAACCAGCAATCCCGTAATTGATTACGAAGTAGAACATGTATTTCCGCATATCGGCCGCAAAGTGATGCTATTAAATGCCTATCGCATAGAGTTTGAAGGGCAATATAAAGACCGTATCCTGATCGCCATTGAAGACATCACCGAGAAAAAAGAACAGGATCTACGTTAATACGATTTTTTGTCCGTCGCTAGTCATGAACTAAAGACGCCCCTAACGACCATTAAGGGGCTTGTACAGATTCTGCAACGACTTAGTATAGACCATTCCGACAATAAATTTGTCAGTACACTGGATAAAATTTCGGCCTATATAGATCGACTGAATATATTGATTACTAAATTACTAGACACCTCAAAAATACAGTCTGGCCATATTGAGCTCCACATGGAGCCATTTGCCATAGATCATACAATTCGGGAAGCCATTGACAATATAATGGTAGGTGTACCTGGTTACAAAATAAACCTATTAGGCTCCACAGATGCTACAGTTAGCGGCGATGAATTACAAATTATTCAGGTAATCAATAATCTGTTGTCCAATGCGATCAAATATTCACCGGGTTCAAATAGAATCGACGTTGCCATTCACAGGGTTGCCAATTTTGTCAAGATCTCTGTACGAGACTATGGCATGGGAATAGCAAATGTCGACAAGCAAAAAATATTTGAGCGCTTCTTTCGCGCCGGCCATACCCAAAAGAAATTTCCGGGATTAGGTATTGGACTGTATGTTTCGCACGAGATCATAACGCATCACAACGGAACCCTTTGGGTAGAAAGCGAACCCGGAGAAGGTTCTACTTTTAATTTCACATTACCAATAATGAGGACAGAAAACGATGAAAAGTAAGAAAATAATGATCTGTGACGATGACCAAGGCATTGTTGAGATGCTGGAATTATTCTTGGATCTGGAGGGTTACCAGGTCTTAAGCGAAAAAACAGTACAAATCTGACCAAACAGCTCATAGCATATCAGCCAGATCTTTTGTTATTGGATCTCTGGATGCCCGTGCTTTCGGGCGACCAGCTGATTAAAATCATACGCAATACACCCGAAATCAAAAATATACCTATCCTTGTTCTATCCGCCAGTGTAGATGGTCGCGATGTTGCCGAAGGACTTGGCGCAAACGGATTTATTGCGAAACCTTTTGATTTAAATGAAATTACATCCAGTATTCACGACGTATTGGCTAGTTAAAAGTATAGTACAATCTCGTAATTTCGTCCGACTTCGTTGGGTAGGCCCTACTGGCACACAAAACTATACAGTCGAAAATCCGGATATCCTTGATTTCTTGATCACTAGCGGTTTTTCTAATAAATTAGAAACTTTGACCACTAGGTTGTTGTTATAATAATCAAAAATGTGACTTAAATAAAGTAAAATATCATGGCAAAAAAACAACAGAACTCAAAACAGGAAATTGCGAACTTTTTAGGTGAAATGATTTCATTCAGAAACGCATTGAAGCTGACCCATTGGTCGATAACAGGAAAAGGGAGCTATGAGGCTCATATTTCTTTAGACCAAGCGATTGAGTCTCTTATTGATATTACAGACAGACTGGTGGAAACCACTTTTTCATTGGAAGGTACACTTGATATCGTGATTCCCCAAACGTCAAAACCGGCTAATTACATCAAATACATTGAGGATTTTTACAAGCAAGTTGAAAACAAACGAGAAGGACTTTTTAAGGAAAACTTCTCACAATCCATTATTGATGATGCGCAAGAAGCTGTCCAACAGTTATTGTTCAGATTAAAAAGATTGGAGTAATGCCCATGTTCGGGAGCTTTTCCTGAGTAACGGTCGAACCTATATTCGGCCGTTTTTTATAGATTAAATTGAGTAACCAATTGCTCTCCCCTCCAGTAACAAAAATAATAGCACGCTATTTTTACTAGCCAACGTCTTGATTACTGCATTTTTAATGATTTTATTTTCTTGCTCTTTGCAAGAAAATAAAAGAGAAATTTTGTATAAACTAAAATACTTTACCGACTAGAGCAATTAGGGGTATTATCCTAAAATTCTTTTTAAAATTATTGTCCGCAGTCTATCTTCGTTTTGATCACCCCACTGTCCTAATGCGGAAATTATGGGTATTAAACTCATCCCTAAATCTGTAAGCGAATATTCAACTTTTGGAGGAACGACAGGATATATTTTCTTCATGACTACCTCATGATCTTCCAGTTCTTTCAGCTGTATATTCAGCACCCGTCTGGAGGCGTCTGGTATCTTACGCTGCAATTCACTCGGTCTTTTATGTCCCTGGTCAATAAACCAGAGCAAGCGTATTTTCCATTTTCCGTAAAGCACTTCACCTATCAAGTCGAGACCGCAATTTAGGTTCGGAATTATTTTTCTCTCATACATATTTTCAAAATTAAAGGTATGTTCCGATTTGTACAATAGGGGAAAAATTTATCCCTATATGAATCGTAATGCCGTACTTGCACAGGCTGGTTTTATACCTCAATTTTGTCCTATAAACAATTTGTAAAAATGGAACAATTTAATTTCAACAACGAATTATCAGACAAGATTGCCTTGGTAACAGGGGGTACAAAAGGCACTGGAAGAGCAATCGCGGAAAGACTATTACAAGCTGGAGCAACAGTTGTGATTACCGCAAGAAACGTCCCCGACCTGGAAAACAGCAAGCTGCATTTCATTGCTTCCGATCTGAGTACAGCAGAAGGGGCTCAAAAAGTGGTGAGCGGAGTGCTTTCGAGCTATGGTAGACTAGACATCTTGGTAAACAACCTTGGCGGATCTTCTACCCCCGCAGGAGGATTTGCTGTGTTAAGTGATGAGGATTGGGAATCGACACTGCAAGCTAACCTTTTGGCTCCGATCCGTCTAGATAGGAGCTTTTTACCGCAGATGATAGAACGCAAAAACGGTGTGATCATCCACATTGCTTCTATTCAGGGCAAATTACCCTTATATGATTCAACATTACCTTACGCAGCGGCAAAGGCTGGATTGAGGAACTACAGCAAAAGCTTATCGAACGAGGTTACTCCTAAAGGTGTCCGCATACTGACGGTTTCGCCTGGCTGGATCAATACCACCGCATCTGAAGCCTGGCTAGGCGAAATTGCAAGAAATTCGAACAGTACTATAGAAGAGGCGCAACAGGGCGTAATGGATGCACTGGGCGGGATCCCTTTCGGGAGACCTGCAGAGCCTGCAGAGGTAGCTGAACTTGTTGGCTTTCTAGTTTCACCAAGAGCCAGCTATCTAACGGGACAGAATACGTAATTGACGGCGGAACATTACCAACCATTTAATAATCTTCCTAAGATTTGAAAATATGAATTTACCAAACATTATCTCCGAACTCCTGAAAGCACAAAACAAATTTGACAGTGGTGCTTATGCGAAGTTTTGAGATATCATTTCCAGTTGTTTAATGATCGAATTAAATATCTGAAAATAACAACTTAACAGTGCAATATATTATTGGCGCCGATAGTAGCATTGTCCACCTTTGGATTATTATTCAAAGTATTCAATAGGAAATCTGGGGTAATTATTTACTTTTTTAGTATCTTAACAGTAAACAACCATCCTATGCCAAAAAAAATTATTAGAAATCTTCAGATCGGTGTAATGCTCTCTTTAATACTGCTGATTACGGGTTCTATAGCCTCTTATATTAGCATACATAAGCAGATGGAAAGTAGGCAAAGCCTCTTAAAAACGAAGGAATCTATCAGTTTAATAAAGGATATTTTAAACACGCTGTTAAATGCTGAAACTGGCAATCGGGGTTACCAGCTTACCGGCAAGGAAGAATTTCTTGAACCGTTGGATAAAAGCGGGAAAGAATATCCCCTGCTTATTGCTGACAAAGAAAGGTTTAATCTTAAAGATAAACTCCAAATTAATATCTTTCATGAACTGCGGCACACCTCAGACCTGCTGATGAAAGAATATGCCTCGCTGATTAATAATCGTAAAAAGGGTATATTAATGACCCCAGAAGAGCTTGAACAAAACAAGCAGATCATGGATAAATGTCGAATGCTTGTTCAGGAATTTGTAAAACATGGAGAAAGTCAGCTTGCTATAAAAAATGAAGACCTGAATAACTCCACCAAACGGACCGTTTTGTTCATTATATTTTCTGCAGTTGCGGCAATCGGTGTCACCATTTTCGTCTATATTCAACTAAAATCTGACATAATGCGCCGGGACAGGTTGGAAAAAGATCTGTTTTATACGAAGGAAATGCTCGAGGAAACAAGTGCGGTTGCCCAAGTGGGAGGCTGGGAAGTCAATATGAAAAGCGGAAAACTCACTTGGTCTCAAAGTGTGCGAGAAATTCATAAAACTAACATTAATTTCCAACCAACTTTTGAAAATGCCCTTGGATTTTACGAAGGAAAAAATAGAGAGCGAATAGAATATCTATTTGACAGAGCAGTACAACAAGGAATTTCTTTTGATGAGGAGCTGCAACTCATGCGTAATGACGGCGTTACGATTTGGGTAAGGATAAAGGGTATTCCCGAATTTGAAAATGAAATATGCCACAGGGTTTTTGGAATTATTCAGGACATTGATGCCTTCAAAAAAATGTTTCTAGAGGTTGCCGAGAAGGAGGCTATGATGCAGTCTTTTGCCACCGATGTTCCTATTCCATTGGCAATGTTGGACAAAGCCCTTAACTACGTTGCTGTAAGTAGTAGATGGCGAGATGAATTTAATATGAATAATGTCGATCTTATCGGCAATAATCTATTTACAATATCGCCTAATATTCCAGAAGAAAGAAAAAAAATTTACAGGAGTGCGCTTTTGGGAGAAACGTACATCGATGGGGATTTGCGGTAAAGGTGGAAGGTAAAGAAGAAATTCAGCATTACGACCTTAAAGTCGGGCCATGGTATCTTACAAAAGATGAGGTTGGAGGTATAATTATTTCCATACAGAATATTACAAATGCCGTAAAAATAAACGAAGAACTGAAAAGCGCTAAGGAAACTGCGGATATAGCCAGCAGGGCAAAATCCGAATTTCTGGCCAATATGAGTCATGAGATCCGTACGCCTTTGAACGGAGTTATTGGATTTTCAGACCTCCTCCTCCGTACACCGCTGAATGAAACACAAACACAATATCTGAATTACATCAACGAATCAGGAGAAAACCTGCTCAGCATTATCAATGATATACTGGATTTTTCTAAAATAGAATCCGGAAAAATGGAACTTTTGATCGAAAAAAGTGACGTGTATGATATGTTAAGTCAAGTCATCAACGTGATTCTTTATCAATCCCAGAAAAAAAACATCGAACTTCTTCTCAACGTTGAGCCGGGCCTCCCGAAAACACTTTTTATTGATGAAGCCAGGTTAAAACAGATCTTGATCAATCTGCTAGGGAATGCTGTGAAATTCACAGAAAAGGGTGAGATCGAACTAAAAGTAGAGAAATTGCGCATGGATGATCATACGATTGCTTTGCGTTTCTCGGTAAGAGATACAGGAATCGGCATTCCTGTTGAGAAACAGAAATATATTTTTGATGCCTTTACCCAGGAAAACAGTTCAATCAGCAAGTGATTTGGCGGTACGGGACTAGGGCTAACGATCTCAAACAATATCTTGGGCTATATGGGGAGTCATTTATCTCTAAACAGCGAGATAGACAGCGGATCTGTATTTTTCTTCGATCTCACGGTTCCATACGAAAAGTCTGAATGGAAGGAAGAAGATGAAACGGCTATTAAAACGGCATTAGTGGTAGATGATAATGAAAGCAACAGGATTATCCTTGAACACATGCTTACCTATAAAAATATCAAATCCACATTGGCTTCTAACGGCATGGAAGCACTGGATATCATGTTGAAGGGTGAGCGGTTTGATGTGATTTTGATGGATTATCATATGCCTATCATGTCTGGATTGGAAACAATTGAGAAAATAAAAGGCTTGTTAAATCAGCGAAAGGAGATCGCTCCATTTATAGTACTTTCTTCTTCTTCAGAAGAACTGGATATACTTACTTCAGTTAGAAAAATAGAAAATACACATTTGCTGTTGAAGCCTATAAAATCACATGATCTATACAAAACCCTAAAAAAGGTAGACAGAAGTACTGTATTAGAAATTATTCAGGATCAGCCAGAAAAAGATTCGCATGCATTTGCACGGGAATTAGATGTGCTTTTGGTTGATGATAACCCAGTAAATATGGTCCTGAACAATAGGATAATGAAGTCTCTAGCTCCCAACATACATTTAACGGAAGCTGCAAACGGTTTACAAGCTTTGGAAGAATGCAGGAAAAAGCAGTTTTCCCTTATTATTATGGATGTACAGATGCCGATAATGAGTGGTATTGAGGCGACACAACATATTAGAATGCTGTCAGGATATCAACACATCCCGATCATAGGTGTTACCGCCGGAAATGTGCTGGGAGAAAAAGAAAAATGTCTTGAATCCGGAATGAACGACTTTCTTCCCAAACCAATACGGCGGGCAGACCTTCTCGAAGTACTCAAAAAATATATTAGTGTTTAATAATTATAGAAAATGGGCGTGCTTAGCATATAAATGAGTTCATATTATCGCGTCATATATAATTTATCGTCCACCAAAATGCTGATAAGATAATTGTTAATACATGTGCTATGTCAAGCTTAGGCTGGATACTAACGCTTAATTTTGGTTATCACAACAAAAATTATAAAACCGTCAATTTGGAAAATTACAGTATTACAATACCGCTGCATTCACCTTCAGAAAAAGTATTCGGTACATCGATCAATGATATTCCACTATGGTGGACTGAAATTTTTGAAGGCATTTCAAATAAACAAGGGGAATCTTTTACGATTCTTTTGGGAGAACCGGTAGTTAATCAATTTCGCCTACAGGAGCTCGAAGCAAACACAAAAGCTGCGTTTTATAGCATCCTCTGAGTTATTTTGCCGGTATTAGGAAATTTACACCTGTTTGAAAAGCAATCCCACCAAATCTATTTTCGGTCGCAAAATTCTGCGTTACCCGGGCCATTATACCGATTTTATGAGGTACCACCCAATACGATCCGAATGCACCTATTCCCGCGTTCTGGTCAGAAAGAAAACTTCCCTCTGTTCCCTTGTCGTCGGATACTTGTTTGGAATAGTTGCCAAATAACCCCACTTCATCTCCCCGGGAATTCAATAAATACGAACCACCTAAATCAAACGTAAGATGACTCCCTTCTTTAAAGTCAGTGTTTTTTTGCCACTGATTGATTTCTAATGTAGGAGCAATACTTAAATTGATCTTGGAAGTTGGTTTATATTTAAGAGCACCACGTATATTATGTGACCAATATCCATGCCCCCCATTATCTAAACTACCATGCTCGTATTTCCCAGTCGGCGCCCATAGGCCATAATTTAATGCATATTGAAACTTTCCCTGCTTCCATGATAACCAGATTGGCTGTACATACATGTCGCCAAATCCTAAACTTTTATTGGTAAAAAACATATCTTCCAGGACCTGTCTGCTGCGAATAGTAGTCCAACGCAATATTGGCGGTAGGACTGTTTACTGTCGGGATAACCATCAGTCCCCAATTGGCGCCCAAAATCTTTCCCTTTCCTCCGTAAATTGCCATCAGGATAAAAGAATGCGTGATCACCTTTTGTTCAATTTGTAAAGCAGTAGGATTTCCAGGAACCGGATTAATCAATTGATCTGTCTTTTTACCCTGCCCATTGAAATAATTCATATTGGCATAACCATACCATACTGGTATAATCAACCCTTCATGCGGAGCAAAATAATCGTTGGGATTAAACGATGAACCGTTGTAATGCCCCTGACCATAAACTTTCATCATGGAAAGGATAAATAGAAAGACATAAAATATCTTTTTCATATGACGAATCATTAATCCCTTATAATATCATTCAAAATGCAAACAACTCTACACGTGTTTTGTTGCATTTTCCAGATAATTTCCGCTTAATATTCATTCTCCTAATCGCGCAGCGCTTAAATGGATTAAAGACGATATTCGATCACAGCGAATTAAGCGATAATTATTTAAAAAGTATTTGGATAATATTATACGAGCCAGATGTAATAATTCACATGGTATAACTGTCTTAAAGCAAATCCTATTTTATAAAATCATAGGACAACGCTTTTCAAGCACAAAAATTACAGTTGACATTGATATAATAAAACTATTTACTTTAACTAAAAATCTCCAATGAAACTATTTAACCTTCTTCTTTTCATGCTATTGACCACCTGTGTATCCGCGCAGACAGCTTCTACGACATGGCATAAATTCCTCTCAGACTTTAAGAAGTTAGAACAGGAATATAATAATTATTACCCGGCAAAGGATTATCAAAAAGCAGCCACAGTATTAAATGCCATATCGGCCAAAATGGACAGCTTACAGCTATCTGAAAAAGAAAAGCAGGAATATCAAACTACGATAAGTGAAATCAATGCGAATATAAACTTCAACCTTGCTTGTTTACAATCATTACTCAATCAAAAAAAAACAAGCTGTTTCAAGTTTTGAAAAGGCAATTTTGTGGGGATATACCGACTATCGTAATGCTTTAAATGATCAGGATCTAGATAATATTCGAAAGGAAAGCAAATTTGTAAAAGCATTGGTCCAACTGAAGCAATACGATAAATTAACCCTGTTGCAGCAATCAGGAGGATACGTTTCAGCAAATAGTGACTCTTTGCCGATATTTACCTACGAGGTAGCGAGCGATCGTAATTTATTAGCAGTAAAAAATTTTTTCAACCTGGACTCGATAGCTGGTAATGGCGACGAAATTTCCAAAATCCGTAATATCATGTTTTTCGTGGCAAATAGCATTAAATATGACGGCAGCAATTGGGCGCTATGTGAATTTGACGCAATTGATTTTTACAACTACCACAAGGCAACGGGAAAGGGTATCAACTGTCGGCACAAAGCGATGACGTTAAATGAAATGTACCTCGCTATGGGATTTAAGTCACGCTATGTTACATGCATGCCAAAAGACGACAAAGATACTGATTGCCATGTGATCAATAGCGTATATGCTGAAACTCTAAAAAAATGGCTGTGGATGGATCCTTCCCATGGTACATTTGTGATGGACGACAACAACAATTTACTGAGCATTGAAGAAGTTAGGGAGCATTTAAAAAATAATCAATCGCTCAAGCTAAACGCAGAGACCAAAGTAAGCAAACTTTGGTATCTGGATTCACATGTGTCCTAAATAAATTTTAGGAGTCGTTTTCTGTGTTACAACCATTGATTTTTTGCTCATTTGAATTTTGACCCCTACTTTTCATTCCGTGAAGATGTTCAGCTGTCCATTTTTTCCTTTGACCGGAGGCCTGACAAATGGATCATCTATCCATTTCCAGATGTTTATTTTCACGAAGATATTCATTCTGATAAATGCCACAAGATTGGAAAGATTCCAATCATATTTGGCCTTCTTTTGGAGGTACTTTAACAGTAATATGCCGATCAGTGAAGTCCAGATCTGTATCATCACTGCATTTTCAGAAGTCCCTATGAATGTCGATACTTTTAAGCGCTGCTTTAGATGCTTGAAGAAGACTTCGATATGCCAGCGTTGTTTATAGATGTTTGCCACCAAAGAAGCCTTCCATTTAGTATTATTGGTCAAAAAGTGGTACTCATTACCAGTGGTGCTGTCCCAAAAGTGGACCAGGCGTAACGGTTTGGAATTGTATTTATTGCAGGCAGCACCGGAAAGCTCAATGATCTCATCTTTAATGATTCCCTTTTCCAAGAGTGCTTCACTCTGATATGATTTGATAACCTTGTAATTCATGTTGGTTTTACTCCTGGTAACGAAATAACAGCCCCTGCTGTCCAAATCCCCAAGCCAGCTGTAATCCACGTAGCCACGGTCCACTACCACCACGCTTCCCTTAGAAAAACTGTAACTACCGGCCCGCTGGCTCTCATGTACTTTTCCATCGGTAATCTGCATAAAAACAGGCAGGCAGCCATCATAATCCAGAACGGTGTGCAGTTTTACCGCACCTTTGGTGCTCCTGAATTTAGCCCAGTCAAATACAGATAGACATAAGGGGATGATGCTGGCATCCATCAGATATACTTTACGCTTTAGCTGACCAAGATCTTTGCGAAAATGGGTGTCCTTTTGCCAAAGCCTATCCAAAACAGAATAGTAAAGATCTTTGAAAAGTTCATGGGTACGGTGTGTGTTGATATAGGATATATTAGACTTACTTGGAGCTCTTACTACACCTAAGTGGTTCAGATTACCAGTGGTACTGCGTAAACCGTTACTAATATCACGAACCGAATCTGCCGAGGAAAAATGACAGAAAAGCATACTGACTAGATGCGTCCAGCTGTTGATCCCTTTCTGATGTTTGTCACTTTTGTGCTTTGAAACCAAATCTTTGAATAATTCGCGGTCGATAAGAGATAAAATCTGACTAAAAACGTTTAAATTTATCATGGCGGTGTGTTATAATTTTGCGATTTAAATATAGCAACTTTGCTATATCTAAACACCGCCACTTTTTAAACGTTTAGGACGCAAGTGATCTGGATTATTATATGGCAAAAAATTTATACTGGATTCAATGCACGAATAAAAGCCAGTTTAACACAGAAAGTAGATATAGGCCTGCCGACCCCAATCTGCAGTACCTTTCTTTAGTTCCAAGTGGGTTTGACAAAAGCAATAACAAATATTTAAAAAACAAGGTGATTACGTTTGATCCCGCCTACTTTTGGAGATCTCCGCAATAAATAACAACATACCCGTCTTTATTAACGATTTTTGCAAATTGTGCATTCGCTAATTGGCTTACTACAATGAAAATTAGTGCTAGGAGATTTTTGTGGTTCATTTTTTATCATATTATTGCTCATCATAATTTGGCAACGTTTCGAAATAGAATTTTAATTTCTCACTCGGACTCGAAGGCTTTGACTTTACGTGAATGCCCTTCATTACCGCGTATTTATAAACACAATTTGTTGATCGCAGATTTTCATACGCTTAAATTCAACTTGTCGGACTATCATTTTTATTTACAATCAATTCTTCAATTTCCTGCTTCCAAAATTCCGAACTTGATAGCAAATTAGCGTTTATTTTTGAGAATTTTTGTTTGAGTGTCTCAATATCCTCTTGCCTGTACAAGTTATCAAATAAAGCTTCCGCACCATATTTTGATTGTACAACGTTAATAAACATTCTGTAGGCCAATATTGAATCCAAAAACTCATCTATGTTTCTGTTTGTTGAGACAATCTTCTCCAGTTCAAAATCTAAAAGGACAATTTCGCTGTTGTTTAATTTATTAATACAAAAAGGATTCCCAGCTCCGTCTGATCCAAATACAATATATTCTAAACCATTTTCAAAATTCTTATCGAAATAATCATTTAGTGTTTGAAAGTATATAAAGCTCTCTTTCCTATTAAAACTTGAAAACGGAGCAAATGATTCTGGAACACCGTCGTTTAAAGCTTTTACTACTTTGTTGTCAGAAATTAAATTACCAATCAGATCAAGGTTTAATTCGAGCCATTCTTCATATTCATGAGGCCTCCAATTTTCTTTGCTAAATTTCATATACGATTGTTTTGGTACACATAGGTTCACCATCCATTCTAGACTTATCCTTATAAACTGAAAAAGATCTATCTTTATTTCTTCTAGATTTTCCACCATAATTTTTCTAACATACCTAATAATTTTGTAAGGCTGGTTTTAAAGCATCTATACTTGAGGTGATAATCATCAATTTCAATGACAATTAAAGCTTTTCAGTTCAAAGTAACAGTCTTCACATATAAGTTTGATATTTGCGAATTTCTCAGCATCTTCGTTCCAACCATTATTTCTGAGCCTGACCTTTTCACATTTATCACACCAAGCTTGAAAATCGTCTTCGTCACCAAGTTCCATCCCTCTATATGTTTCAAAAGCCTCTTCAAAACCTTTGGGATCCTCTAAGTTTAGATGCTTACAAACGAATGCGGGTCTCGATCGTCCATGGATTTTGCATTCAACTTTTGCTTGGTTAAAATGGATAACTTCCCGAGAATCTTCCTCCAAAACGGCAATAATGAGAAAATAGTTTTGGAGCTTTTCGGTGGAAACCCTATACACACCGATGCCGCCCAAAAGATCAAAAGATATCGCCGCAAATTCCCAACAATCGAACTCATCGGCCGGGAAAGTTCCATCTGTCAATTTTCGGTAATCGTTTTTGATTCCAAATTCTCTAACTGCAAATGTGCTGTCCTTATTAGGCTCGATACAATGGTCATTGCACCAACTCCACATCCACGTTTCTGATATAAGTGAAAAAGTACCAATAGGAATATATTTGAAATACAATTGATCTTTATCGTCATTGTATAACCGCAAGAGTGCAAGTTCAGCATCGTAAAACCAATGTTGATAGCCGTCCATGCCCAATTGTTCTCTAAATATTTCCTGGATTTGCATAAGTTCACGACACTTTTTACCAGCAAACTGTCCGTAATTTATTCCCAACTTTGTATATGTTTTATTTTTGGCAGTCTTTACAACATTTCTAACTACTTAAAACTGAATGACTATCTGGCCTTTCAGCTTCTATCAGAGTGACAATATAATGATATGGCATCTATTGATCAAAATAAAATTTTCTTCTGTATCCCGCAATGGAATAAACCTGAATCAATGTAATGCAGTCTCATCTATGTCATTTTAGAATAATAAACGTTTGCTTCTTCCTATAACTAATTGTCCGAAATCAATTTATACAATACTTTTTTTAATTCACTACTCCGAAGGTTTCGTGCTACAATCTTTCCTTCTTTGTCTAAAAGAAAGTTGTCAGGAACTCCTTTTAAACCAAAAATCTGATAAAGTTCACCACTAAAGCCCCCTTTGTCCCTTACATTAGTCCATAAAAGCTTTTCATTATTTATCGCTGTAAGCCAGTCCATACGTGATTCATCGATCGATACGGCCAGGATCTCAAAGTTTTTTGATTTGTATTCGCTATACAAAGATTGCAAAAGGGGAAATTCCTTGCGGCATGGCCCGCACCAACTTGCCCAAAACTCCACCAAAACATATTTACCTCTGAAGTCTTCAAGACTAACGAGATTGCCGTTATCGTTTGCAAGCTCAAATATGGGAAGACTTTTGCCGATTTCAAGCTGAGGCTGAGCCTTTACCTTTTTGTTCAAAAGTATGCCTGTGAAGCTATTTTTTTGCTCGGTTGACAATGCGTTATACAAAGTATTTAGCAAATCGGGGTGTCTACTCAAGGACGAAAAAGATTTGTTCAAAAGGTACAAGCTATAGAAACTGTTAGGGTTACTTTGGATAAATTTGCTTATTATGCTGTCCTCTAGTCCGGTCGCTTTTTCTTGGTCTTTATTTGATAAATAGATGGCTCTTCGGTTTTCGCCATAGGTAATTGCTATCTTATCCAATGTGGAACCTTTCAATACATATTTGCTATCATCTATTCTCAAATTGCTTTTAGGGCCCACAAGCCAACCTGTTAGACCATGAAAGTCTACCGTATCCCCCGGCGAAACCCAAAATGAGTAAACAATTTGATCTTTTACACGTCGTGGATTGAAATCATTATCAATAATAAAATTAACCCGCGTCGGCTCACCAATACTACCATGAAAAGTAAACGTTCGATCCGCAGATAATTGTAACGAATCATCTATTTTCTTTTCATTATTTCTATACATAATTCTATATTTCGCATTCGGAACAGTGTCGATCTTTCCTTGAATAATAAAGCCGTTATTTCTCTGCCCTAAGATTATCAAAGGCATCGATAACAAGAATGAAACGATAGCCAATAATGCAGTTGACCGTTTTCCCATAACTATTAAATTAGGTTTATACTAATCAAATTACTAGTTATAGATCACAAATGCAATTCATCTGCAAAAAACTAATCCTTTGGTTAGAAAATTACCATTGTAGTATCAAGAAAAGATAGGTTGTCAGTTCCCATCTAATCACATAGCCTCATTGAACGAAATCTATCCTATCATAAATATTGAGAAAAAGTCTCCCTTGATGATGGTCAAAAGAAGCTCTATTAATTTGCTCTTCCCCAAATGATCATTTATCTAGTTCCATTCAAAACTATAATATGTTAGATACCAATGTCCTGACACAGATTGAAATCTAAAAAATAAAACAATGTCGTCCAACTTTGACCGATAGGTTATCTCATAATAATTATCTCCTTTCTTCTTTTAAAAGGAATAATCTTCAACATTATTAAGAATAGCGGACTGGATGAAGGTCCAATTCATTTTAGTCCAATAAAATTTCCTGTCCTTAATGAAAAAGAAGTTTCCTACTGAATCTCTTGCTTTTTCTTCATTAAAAACAAACTCAGTTGACATGCCTCTGAGTGGAAAATCTATTCTGCTTATTTGAAATATTGAGTCACAAAAGAAATGAACAAGAAAATCATCAAACTTCTCAACATACACTGTACTCTCTTTTTCAGTAAATGTTAACCTGTTTTCTTTATTAAAATTTGAATTTTTATTTTCTTTTTGGTGACAATCCGTGAAAAATCCAAAAATTAGGGCAGCGACTATTAGATTATAGATTCTTTTTTTCATTTTCTTTGTGCTCCGTTTCTGTTTGTTGATTATTTGGATTCTCCTATTTTAGCTCCAATGATTAATAAACTTTGAGGATCACTAGCTAAAACAAAGTCATCATATTAAACCAATCCAATCCTGATATTGTCAATAAAAAGTTTAAACAAATGAAGTTTTTTACCATTGAATCGATTTGCATTTTTAATGCTTTTATAGGTCATAAGTTAGCACCCAAATTGTTGAAAACAAAGAAAATTATCGGGCGAAATTTGTAGTCTGGTTGCAGGACATGAAATGCTTAAACAATTCTTGAAAAATATAGGTCATCCTATACTTTTTGAAAAATCGGTTTGATCCGTAAAATACTCAAGCCCTATAATCAATACAATGGTGCTGCCATTATTTATTTTCTGTATCAATGAAAGCAAATCCCACTGTCCTGTAACATACAAATAGGTTGCATAATAAAAGATGAATAAACATAACACGCAATAATATTTAAAAAAAGTGAGTTTAGATTTAAGCACGTATACGGTAATACATACCACGCATGAATAAAACAGATTAGTTGAAATAGCCAACATCAAATCATGAAAGCGTGTAATTATAAAAAATGTAAAGGGCATGGTAAGTACTCCAACATACTTTATGAAATTTGACGCTGTTGTATTTGGAATTTTTTTTGACATACGAACAAAAAATACAGCACAGCTTATGGAATAGAAAAACATACCTATAAATGCCCAGTATTTAGCGTGTTTTCGGCTCCATTTAATGCTTTTTCTCCAAATAAGTTACTAAAAAAATTCTTTGACCAATCAAATCCAATCGATGATTCATTCTGGTACGTCCCACCCGGATAAATCGAAATTGCAATGTACATAAAAATCAATGCAATGATCATCCCTATCAACACAAAATATCGTTTTAATAACTTCATTTACAGACTATTAATAATTTGTTATATTGGGCTTCAATTTTCTAGCGCCAGCTTACCAATGGCATACGTTTTATTTTAAGAGCAAATTCACTTATTTTTCATAAGGAAACCTTAATCGCATATTCATTGAAAGGTATAAAATCAAATTCCCACACAATATAGTCTTTCTCTAAACGGCAACCCGCGCCTTGAATTATGATCAAAGGTTCTTAAAAGCTGAAACATTTGTTCCAGAATACTTTTTGAAAAACCGGCTAAAATGGGCAGGACTTTCAAAACCAAGTTCGTAGGCTATTTCCTTCGCTGACTTCTCGGTATAATGGAGGTACCTTTTAGCCTCAAGAATTATTCGGTTACGGATAAGAACAGATGGCGCTGACTGTTTCAACAGACCAAATACATTGCTCAGTGTTTTTGGTGATTTGTTGAGTGCAGCGGCATAGAACCTGACTTCATGTTCCTCTTTAAAGTTACATTCCAGTAGCAATGCAAACTTTCTCACAATATCCATTTTTTCGTCTGGAAATAGCTGATAGCTTTCACTTTGGAGCTTTGCAATTCTTGTGGTATTGATAATAACTCTCTTAAGAAGGGTGCGCAGCATTTCACCCTGAAAATTATCTTTTACCATCATCTCATTGGAAAACACATTCTCCAGATGAGACATTTCTTCGACAGCAGTATCATTTAATACAATGAACATTGGATGTCGAATACCATAGAACAGAAAACCAACACAACCGACCTCAGCATCGTGGTCAACGATACAATAGAACTCCCTATTAAACTGCCAGGCAGTCAGCGCATCGGGCTGCTCAAATACAAAATGCTGATTGGAAACCAAAGGAAGTATACACCTTGCTGGCATCGTATAGCTAATCTCATCGATCGTCACTTTCTGTTCGCCGCCCTTGTTGTAGATAAATGTGTTGATAGGCAGAGAACCCGCATTACGAAGTCCCCTACCTGAAAACTGGTTGTTGTCACTATGCATCACAAACCGTGCTGCGGTCACGTTATCATTATACTCCCTAATCATGTTGTCGTTTACTTACAGCATTTCAATTCGCTTAAATTTAATCATTTTCTTAAGAGTCTACGACCCAAAAACTAGAAATTTAAAGGTCTTCTTTAATGCTGCTTGCAGCTGCAAGCAGCAGATTGGAGGACAATCTCTGTTTGAAATCGGGATTGATAAATTCAAAGTGTATGGTTCCCGTTTGATCGACTATAAAAACTGATGGCACTGGGAGCAATAACTCGCTGTCCTTACCTCCAGTTGTTTTCGGAAGCATCTCCCAATAGTCTTTTGGAGCTTTATATGCAATCCCCATTTGTTTCGACAGCGCAAGATCTGAATCCGATAAAAGTGTATAGCTTAATTTTTCTTTTGCTGCAGCTTCCATTAGTCCTTCAGATTCGTCTGTGCTTATGGCAATCAACTGATACCCCATTTCTTCCAATCCTGAAAAGGCCTCTTGTAAGCCCGAAAGTTGTCTGATACAATAAGGACACCAGCCACCGCGGTAGAAAACCAAAATGGTCGGTTTTTGGGAAATCGCCCTATTGAGATCAAATCGTTTACCGGAAACGTCAAACAATACGGCCATCGGTATTTTTTCTCCACACAATAGTGGGCTGATGTCTTCCGGATTTTGCGGAATATGATAAGGGGATTGCTTCATTTCGATTTTATGTATCACGCCGTCAGCTTTACTCATGCGAGAAGGCTCTTGCGCATTGGCTATGCCTGCGATGCACGTCGTGAATAACAGCAACGCAATAAACGCAGCTAATTTTGTTTTTATATAATTTTTCATTTTACAACACATTTACTACTTATTAAACTGAATCTATACTTTTTCCCCATGGAAACTCAATCGATACTTTAGCCCCGCATGTAATAGGTTGCTGATTGTCCTGTCTCCAGTAAGGACAATAATATCCATGAGATTTTCGTACGTATAACCGGACTCAAAAATTAGTTGATTGTTACTTTTATCATGCTGGAAATTGATGGCAGTGTGGTGAACCCATTTGGATTAGGCACTTCTATAACAGGTTTACGTTCTGTCGCAGGAGTGCCGCCTAATCCTGCTTGCTCATTGCCGGCTCCGGGAAACTGATTAATCGCTGTCCCATTGTCAAACAATCCGATTGAATAGGATACATCTCCTTTTACTGTTGCATCAATTCCATTATCTTTTGTGGCGAAGAACCAATCGTTGGAAAGCCCATACATGCTTGCAATGGCAATTCGGTCTCCACTTGCTACACTTAACTGCTGCGAAACGCTACTTCCCGCCTGCGCTCCGATTTTAGGAAGTAATACAGTTGAGCTAGCCGCCGGAAGGATATAAACAGCTTTTACACCTGCGAGTGTTTTAAGATAAGTCGCCAGGCCTGATGCATCACCTTTTTGCGCTAAATCTTTCAGTCCTTTTCCACGGTCATTTTCACCGGTTTTATATATCGGGTTTTCGATGCCTTTATACAACACTACCAAAACCGGAGATAATGGTGTAAAAATACCTGTTTGTGTATTGACATAATTTCCTAAAACGCTATTGTCTCCCATTTCCGCAATATTTGTCATGCCATTTGCACTTGGTTTTCCTGCCTCAAATAATGGATTAGAATTTATCAGCTTGCCTCCTGCGATATATGAAATCGCCCAAACTCCGGGACTGAAGGGAGTCGGATTGCTCGTATCGCCAGAGGTATTCGTGATTATAAGTGTAAAATTGGAATTCCCTTCATAATGAAGTGTTGCCTTCATTAAAGTAGAAGCTGCAGCATAAGTATTGCCCTGTGCATCGGTTCCATTTACTTCGCTAATAGCTTTTGGAGCAGTTTCTGTGGTTCCCGGGTGCATTACAGCTGCGCCTGGTTTCTGATTGATACGAGTACCATTATCCCATAATTTGATCTGTACCGAAACATCGCCCTCAACCGGAGTTCCATTGTCCTGATACAGCTTTATGCCAGGATTTTCTGGAGCAAAAAACAAATCATTCGACCAACCATACATCGTTGCAAAGCTAAGCGCTTGTCCCTCGGCTGCAGAAAACTTAATTGAAATTGCTTCACCAGGCATAATCACTGGCGAAGCACCATTGTTTTTAAAACGACCAGACTCGACCAATGGTTTCGAATCCAATACATTTTCTATCGTGATGGTCGTCTCCGACATCGATGGCATAGCATCATTTCTTTTGCAAGCGGTAATTAGCGAGGGGAGTGCTGCTATAGCCCACAAAATTGAATGTTTATATTTCATAATGAATTCTTTTTAAATTACATTACAAATGTAAATTTCATCAGAGGAGCTGCAGGTATCTGGATTTCCCGCTGTGTTGCCGATATTTCCCGATGGAATAGTTTATAGGGAAGTAGGTGTTGGACTGTATTGATAGTACAAGAGGACTGATCCGCCAGAAAAAGGCTTTGTTTTTAATAATTTAAAAACTTTTCTATCGATTATATTTTCAAAAAGTGAAAGCCCCTGTCCTACAACAACAGGATAAATGCACAGTTGAAATTCGTCGATCAAATTGAGATTCAACAACTGTACAATTAAACTTCGACTCCCAACCAAAATATCCCTACCGGATTGCTGTTTCAATTTCAATAATTCATCTTTAAGTATACCATCGGCCAATTTTGCACTTGCCCAGTCTATATTTTTCAGGCTATTTGAAAAAACAACTTTTGGAATTTTATCGATAGCCAATGCAAAGTCATCCATTGATTTTTCACCTGAGGGACTTTTCACAAAAGGCCGCCAATATTCCATAAGCTGATAAGCAATCCTACCATACAAAATGACATCAGCGTTATTTAATAGATGCGTATAATGAAGATGTATTTCCTCATCGGGAATGCCTGCTGTATGATCACAAAACCCGTCAAGGGTCATATTGAATGCTGCAATTACTTTTCTCATATCCTTACGATAAGCTTCTTTTACACCATAAATCTAACATTTTATATATTGAAAAGACTTTGCATACGACAAGAAATAAAACTGATGTGCTATTTTACATTTTTCACCATCAAGATTATTATTTTAATTCTTATTTTCACAAGCGCAACAGGAAGCAAAATCCGTTACCCCTGCTGTAGGATCAATGCTTTTGCAGGTGCAGTGGCGTCTGTTAGTGAAGTAGTAAAGAAATATACTTAGCAATGCTCAGACAGTTTCTGGATCTGAGATACACGTTTAGAAAAGAATATATGAAAAAAATCGTGTTGTTAAATACCATGTTTATTCCATTAATCGGATGGGCTCAATTACAGCCAGTTTTTAAGCATAAAGTAGATTCTATTTATGATAAAAATAAAGATGCAATCGGGATTATTGTTCATGTAGAAGCGCCGAAATACAATATTTCCTGGAGTTATGCAAGAGGAGTAGCAGATACCAGCACGAACCAAGCGCTGGAAGACCAACAGCCTGTTTTGATTGCTAGCAACACAAAACCTTATGTTGCTGCAGCAATGCTAAGATTGGTAGAAAAAGGTGAATTTTCTATTGATCAACCGATTGCCAATTTATTATCAAAAAAAACACGTCACCTATTTGAAAGCGATGGCTATAATCTAGCGGGAATCACTATAAAGAACTTGCTGTCACATACTTCGGGAATTCAAGATTATGTAGATGAAGCTTATTTTGAATTCGTCAATCAGCATCCTAAATATAAATGGAAAAAAGACGAGCAGATCAGAAGATCCATCGATATCGGGAGCCCACAGCCTGTCGGGGAAAAGTTTAGTTACGCTGATATTAATTATTTGCTCCTCACCGAGATTATTGAGCAAAAAACGCATCTGCCATTTTATACAGCTATTCGAAATTTACTGAAATACAAAGAATTAAATCTTACAAAGACATGGTTTATAAACTTAGAGCATTATCCTGAAAGCACCTTGCCACTCGCCCATCAATACGCTAACAAATACAACTGGGACTCTTATGCTATTGATCCTTCCTGGGATCTGTACGGAGGCGGCGGAATTGCAGCAACAGCCAAAGAGACTTCCCTGTTTTTCCAATATCTATTTAACGGGAAAATCATTCAGGATAAAAAGCTTCTAGAAGCGATGCATACCTATGTTCTTTCGTCGGATAAATCTAAATATTGTTTGGGAATTTATCATTTTGACATGGGATTCAACGCCTACTATCATGGGGGTTGGTGGGGAACAGATGTGATCTATTCGCCGGAGTCTGATGCGACTATCACTGTCTTTACATTGCAAAAAGGATTTCAGCACGTCATCAATCCATTTATCGGAAAAGAATTTCAAAAGCTATTGATTGCAAAATCAGCAATAAAATAATAGTTGGTTTCGCTGCATTACTATGGAAAGCTTAAAATTCGATTGCCAACAGAATCATGCACTTTATTAGGCAAGGACTAGAAAGGCTGTCGCTTACGATATTGAATAAAGTACACAATTACATTTAGCAAAACAATAATGGCTGCCATTATAGCCGCTGCATATACAGTGCTATTAACTAATTTATTAGCAGCTGCAATGGCTATTAAAGCCCATACGGCGACAAGTCCAAATACCGGCAAATGACGTTGCCAGATCATCAATAAGTGAAGAATTAATGCAATTGAAAACATGATAATAGCCCACATGGTAGCTGATAATCCAAAACCTCCCCAGCCTATCTTCGTCAGATAGGCTGCAATATTGGCAATCAAAGCGACAGAAATCCACCCTGCATAAAGTTGAAAAGGGATCTTAAGAAATATACGCTTGCTGCGTGCAGCATGAAACGCAATAGTTTGTGTATAGTAAATTATCTTTAATAGCGACACAAAAAGTAAGACCATCAATAAAATAGTTAAAAAGGTATAGTCATACAACCAGGTAATGACCCATAAACTATTTGCTAGACAAGAAATCAAGAACCACCATCCGACTTTTAAAACTACTTTATCTTTTTCATTTGTCTGTCTGACAAAAGGACCAAAATAAATTACAAATCCAAACAACCCCAAATAAATGAGACCCCATATGGAAAAGGCATATCCCGCAGGTGTAAATAGATTTTGATATTTAGCAGAAATTGTTGCCATGGTCTCCCCATTAAAAATCCCCGTATTGGATAGGTAATTAATGATCACAGTGATGACCAAAGCAACTCCATTGCTTATTTGATAAAATTTCTTCATTGTAGACTACTTCTTTCTTTTCGGTCACGTGAACTGCAATAGATTCGTTACCACTAATTCTGAGTTTGATTAAATAATTTTTCTAAAACCTGATGACGGTAATCGAAGATTCGCTCCAACTTCCTTTTAACAAAAATTCCATGCGCAATTGTGCCTAGAATCCCCAAAGGCAATTCATAGTCAACCCTGTCTTTCATGAGTACCCCATTTTCGTTTGGAATAAATTCATGAAAATGATTCCAATAGGCATAAGGTCCCTTTAGTTGGAAATCAGTAAAACTTTTATTCTTTTCCACCTGCGTTATTTTGGTCTTCCACTTCAGCGGAAACCGAAGAATCGGAGATACCAAATAATCGATGATCATTCCTTCAAAAATTTCTTGTTGATCACAGTCTGAGGTGACTACAAAACCCATATCTTTTGGAGTAATTTCTGAAAGATTCATGGGTGACGAAAAAAATGCCCATGCGGTATCCATATCGCAGGTCAATTGCTGTTCTCTATATAATTTGTACCTCATCTGATTTGAGCTAACTTTATTGCTTGCCAATATAACAATATTAATGCAATTTAGTTTATTATTACACCATAAAACGCCTTTACGAGGTACTGAATCGGTGTTATAAAGAATATTTTTACACAAATACATTATTTAAATTGAAGCTAGCTTTTAAAGCATACTTTTTATCAATGGCTATTTAGCAGCAATATCCTTTTCCAATGCTTTTACGAGCGCCTTTGTATAACTTTTAGAAAAATCTGCTAAGCTGGAAGGGTTGATCGTTTCAGACTGTACACTCCAAAGCAGTTGTTCGGAGCTAACATCATATAGATTGCTTTCCAGATAGTACATTTTATCCGTCGTGTAATAACCAGGATCGTATGCAATTGGGTACCAATGGGAGTAATAGCTCCAAAAATTACCATACCAACCAAATCTCGGATAAGGCATATAAGGCCCATTTCCCGGTACATATCGGGTCTCGCTGGCTTTGTCGATCAGGGTAACAGTGAAAATGGCATCTGCATTCAAACTGTGTACTGCTTTCATCACTAAATCTTTGTTTTGACTTTCATCTTTGGTAAACGTCCGTTTAAAAACGTCGCTGCTTTTAATAGCCTTGTAGCCATGCATGGAAGCTGCTTCTGCCAAATTGGATTCAATGACCTCCTTTGCTTTAGCGTGGTTTGTCATTGCAATAATGAATATTGTTTGATATTGTTTGGGAGTAAGGTCTCTATTTTTATAGATATCTGTTATCCTTGTTGAAGTGCTACAAGCCAACAACAATAAGCTTGAGACAATTGCGATTAAAAATGACTTCGATTTCATATGTTTTAAAAATTAGTGTCGTTTAAATTGTTGAAGAGCGTCTTTTCCGAGGGATGGTAAAATTACACCAGTAAATAGAATTATAATGGACAGTTTAATAGCACATCCTATCTAACCTTTTGTTAAACAACACTTTTACAACAACATTTGTTTTCACAATTATTGATCGTAAATGAAATACTTTAATTTTTAATTGATATTATCAGAAAATCATCTTGACCATTTCAATCTGGTTGATTGTGTTGACCAGGCCTTGTCTTTGTAGAAATAGTTGTAAGTTTTTGGCTTTTTCATCAACGTTAGTAATTTGTACCTTTGCGCTGGACACAAACACTTTCAGCTCGGATAAAAGCTGTGTTGCAATACCTTTCCGCCTATGCTGCTGTGCTACCGCAATTTGGTAGATCCGTCTATTGGACGAATTGAACAAGATATATCCCACCAAATCGGAGCCAATAAATGCCCCCAACCCTTTAAGCTGAATTAATTCACTACGCTCACTTCTATTTTGCCAGCTGGGTTCAACATCCCAAAAAGACTGCAAAATATCCCAAGAAAAGTCATGGATAGACTGTATACGGATAGGCTGTGTTCTGCCAGATAAAGCACCCATCTTTACATGAAGTTCTCCTCCAAAGCACAGTAATCTACGGCCTTTAACAAAACCATTTTTTTCATATACCCGAATAGCACGTCGATTACTTTCTATCACTTCCAATAGTAATTTTTTCACGCGATACTCTCTGAAGGATGGCTGCATAAATCTGTACATTTCACCGACTAATCCGCTGTTCCGATAGGCGGGCAAAACACCTGTACCAGCATTGTAGATAACTTTACTACCCTCAATTTCTCGCATGCCATGCATAATAAAAGCTACCAGTTGTATTCCGTCAAAAACACCAACTGACAAGTCCATTAAAATATCCTCGCCTCTGATCTTCGACTCCAATTGCAATGCGTCTAACTGAAATGGTACAATATAGTCGGCAAAAGCTCCATTAATTGCCTTTAATAAGTCAGCACTATCTCCCGCTTTCAATTTCCGTATCTCCATCCCTTATTTTTTATGGACTATTAAATTTACTGATGCCTGAACAAAGAGCTCTCATGCTATCCTTTCCTAAATTTTTTTATTCGGACAAAATCTGATTTCTGTGATGCTTCAAATGCACCACATAGTCAAGCATTAAAAATTCGAGGCTATGGTCATTACAAGTCCTTTGAATCAATTTGTTCGCAATTACCTGCTTAAACAAAAACAACAATTGTTCGTTTACCGATCGCCATAGATTGCATAATTTCTCGGTCTCAGCATGTTGGTAACCTGCAGATGCACAATAGGCTACCTGATCATAGTATATTTTTGGATTTTCTTCAAATTGAGCTCTTATAAACCGTTGGTAATTAACAAAAGCGCTATCGACTAGATGACCCAGAATCTCTTTTTTGCTCCATTTATCTGGTTCTAATTTGCGATTAAAATCGTCATCATTTATTTCCAAAATTTGCGAAGAAAACTTCTGAATAATATGCTCAAATTCTTCCAATAATGTATTCATACCTAAATTTAGCTAGTATAACCTTAATTTCTTACCAATTTAATCCGATCCATCCACGCTGCTTTGTCCAAGGTTCTCATTGTAATACGATTCTATTGTTCCGCAACCTTTATTGTACCATTCCACTATTGTACCATTCCACAGCTTTTGCTTCATGCTCTTTCAAAAATTCATCTTTCGCATCATTATAATCGTTACCATCTTTCCATTGCTGCAGTACCAATTTTTCTTTGAGTGCCTGATAGCGATCTCTTACATTGTCGTGCGCACGCAGGTAATCGCGAAAGGCTATATGGCGCAACCAGTGTTTTGATTGCAAGGGTATGCTATGGATATGTGCTACTCGTAACGAATGGTCATGCAATCGTGCTGGAATTTCATCGCCAGGTGCGATTTGCTCTGGTAATCCTAATACTTCAGGACGATCAATCAGGGCGATAAAAAAACGTCTGTAAGGCATATCCTCATTGTATTTTTCATAATATACATAGCACTTGTCCCGCAACAGGAGCGGAGTACGATCAAGATCGTTTTCTTCCTCTAAACCGATCAATATATCAATGATTGGTTTGGCAGACAATCCCTCAACGGCCGTACTGCCTATGTGATCAACCCTCGACCTTATTGGTTTCAACAACGTAAAAAGTTCATGTTGAATACTGTCAAAATTCGCTTTCCATATCGGATTATAAGGTTCAAACGGTAAAATCATACGCTGTTTTCTTTGCCAATACAAGATAAATACACATCATTCGATCAAATACGCCTCGAATGACACCCTAAAAGTTAAAGTTAATAAATTTATCGTTTTCCGAGAGAGCCTATAATCCAGTTCTCTTTTTTCTAATGCATTTATCGGGCAAATCTCTTCGTTCCAACGACACCAAGAATAACAGCAACTGTTACGGCCAGCATGCCAACACCGACTTGTTCATGAAGAAGCCCGGCGGCTAAAGCCAGACCGAAAAAAGGCTGGAGTAACTGTAATTGTCCGATGGTCGCCGTGCCACCTTGGGCGAGTCCTTTATACCAAAAAACAAAGCCAATAAACATACTGAACATCGACACATAGGCTAAACTGGCCCAGGCCCCGATAGGCACAGTGTCAAAAGACGATGGAAGGTAGACAAAGGTAAGTGGCAAGATCAACGGCAGCGACAAAACCAAGGCCCAGGAAATGACCTGCCAGCCCCCTAGCGTCTTGGTCAATTTTGCACCTTCAGCATAGCCCAAACCACAGAGAATGACCGATAAAATCATTAAAACATCGCCTAAAGGTGAGGCTGTTAGTCCTTGTGCCAGCGCATAGCCGATCACCAGTAGACTCCCTAGAGCAGAGAACAGCCAAAAAATTGGCTTCGGACGCTCGCCACCGCGTATAATACCAAATACGGCTGTCGATACGGGCAAAATACCGATAAAAACGATGGAATGCGCGGACGTGATGTGCTGCAGAGCCAAAGCGCTCAGTAAGGGAAATCCAACGACACATCCTATTGCCACGATGCATAGCGACCCCAATTGCTTTCTTTCTGGACGTTTTTCCTTAAAAGCCATCAATGTTATCAGTGCCAATATGCCTGCAATGGAAGCCCTTGCTAATGTAACAAATACAGGGTCAAAAGCTAAAACCGCCATGCGTGTTGCCGGCAACGAACCACTAAATAATACCACACCAATAAAACCATTTAACCAACCGCTTGTTGTATTTTCCTGTAATTTACTTATACTTAATTGCGCCATGTATCAATCTTTTACACAAAGTTCGTCCATTACAAGAATTAAGCACAGTCACAGTTTTTGATAATTCAATGGACACAGTTACCTTTAAAGACGAACACTAATCCTAATTTGATGAAAAAAGATTATTTGTATAATGAAATAGCAGACAATATTGCCAATAAGATTAAATCAGGCGTCTTAAAAGCTGGCGAAAAACTACCTTCGGTGAGGAAGCTAAGCGCTGAACACGGTATCAGTATAAATACCGCAAAAAGGGCATTTCTAGCGTTGGAAGAACGTTCTCTTATACAGTCCAAGCCCCAATCCGGCTACTTCGTTAGTCCTCCAAACTATTTGCAACTTCCGTTGGCGGCAGCCAGTCAACCTATTCCAATCGCCAACAACAGAGAACCGGATCAATTGATGAATAAGGTGTATTCAACCATGGGACGTCGCGACTTAACCTTATTTTCAATCGGTGTTCCTTCCGGAAGTCTCCTACCTACCGCAAAATTAAAAAAAGAAATCGTCCTCGCTACACGGGAGCTCAGCGATGGTGGCACAGCATATGAACCCTTGCAAGGCAATATAAAATTACGTCGTATGGTGGCCGTACGTTCATTGGCCTGGGGTGGAAATCTAAATGAAGATGATGTCGTTACCACCAACGGCTGTATGAATGCTTTAGTTTTGTGTCTGATGGCCTTAACCAAACCTGGAGATACACTGGCTCTGGAAAGCCCCTGCTATCCGGGTATCCTCCAACTTGCCGTCAGTCTAGGGCTTAAGGTGCTGGAAATAGCTACGGACCCCATCATAGGAATAGACATTGAAGCCCTCAAAAATCTGTTGCCCCAAATTAAAGTCTGTTTACTGGTCCCCAATTTTAACACCCCTTTGGGTTATTGCATGCCGGATGAGCATAAGCGGGAAATTGTGGCATTGCTGTCAAAACACCAAATTCCGCTAATCGAAGATGACACCTACAGCGACCTCCATTTTGGCACGCAACGCCCCAAATGTTGCAAATCTTTTGACCGGGATGGCAATGTCCTCTGGTGTGGATCCGTTTCAAAGACGTTGGCTCCAGGCTTCCGTGTCGGATGGGTTGCTCCTGGAAAATACAAAGAACAGATTATCAAACTAAAACTGATCCATTCCCTGTCATCTACGGCGATCATCAATGAGGCGGTTGGAAATTTTCTATTAACCGGAAAGTATGAAAACCACCTGCGTAAACTTCGTAGATCATTAACGGAAAACTACCAGCGCTACGCTGCCATCATTTCGGCCCATTTTCCGGAAGGCACTAAAATTAGCCGTCCACAGGGTGGACTTGCCCTATGGGTCGAGTTTCCAAAACACATCGATACAGGCAAGCTATATAACTATGCGCTTAAACTACAGATCAGCATTTCACCGGGGCGGATTTTCACCTTACAGGATCAATTTCACCATTGCATGCGTCTCTGTATTGGTTTACCCTGGAGCAATGAACTCGCTTTAAAATTAAAACAGCTTGGTAAACTTACAAAAGCACTCTAATACATAACATGATAAGAGCATAATACCAACGGTCGGAGCAATAAAACAACAGATCGGAGCCTATGATTACTTGAGTTCCAGCTCCAGCCTATGTTTACCAGCCTCCAATTGGACGACATCCCTACTGCTAATGCTAACATTATCCGGCGGATAAAATGTCGCCGTGGCATTTGCGGGTATTTGGATATCATAAACAATCTTTTTATCCTTTAACTTCCATTCGGAAACAATTTTACCGTAGGGTGAATCATAAGAAATAGAAGATTCTTTCAGTTCCTGGGGAAAGATGGGTTTTAAGAGCACATGTTTAAATCCAGGTTGTTTAGGATCTGGCAGAATCCCGCCGATAGATTTAAAAAACCAACCACCGATTTCGCCAAACATCATGTGGTTGTCTGAAATATCACGGGTTGCTTTTAAATCCCAGTTCTCCAACAATGTTGTTGCGCCATTTACAATCCACCATCCCCAAGACGGATAAGTATCTTGTACCGCAACCTTATAGGCTGTCGTTGCATAACCGTTATCTTTTAACGCATTCAATAATGCTTTTGCACCCAATACTCCTACATCTAAGTGAAAGTTGGTCTCTTCCACTTTCTTATTCAGGTTGGCTGCAACCCGGGCTTTCATTTCGTCAGGTACCACACCCCAATAGAGTGGAACACTCAGTTCAGTCTGTGTTCCATTGCTATAAATACCCTTGGAAGCATCTAAAAATTTAGCGTTGATGGCCGTCTTAATTTTTCTGCTCAGCAGTTCATATTTTTGTTGATCTGCTGTGTATCCAAACAATTTAGCCGTAGCAGCCAAGATGGTCGCATCCACATAAAAATAAACCGAGGAGGTCAACTCCAGATTCGACTGTGACTTCACTGGCACCCAGTCTCCACGCCCAAAAGTTGTCAACCCAGATGGGCTGATTCCGTCGACATAATCCACATAGCGTTTGATATTAAGATAGCATTCTTCTAATGCACGTGGGTCTCCATAAAACTGATAGATCTGCCAGGGAATGATGGCAATGGTACTTGTCCAATCCAAACCATTCGCTGTACCATAACCCCATCCCCCAGTTGGAATAATATCGGGTAAGACACCGTTCTCCTGTTGCTCATCACGATGATCCGCCATCCATTTTTCATAAACTGTTATCCCGTCAAAATTGTACAAAGCTGTTTCAATCGCAAGGTGCCCATCCCCTGTCCAACCGTTCTTTTCGCGCTGCGGACAGTCTGTCGGATAGCCCATCAAATTGGACAAGTAGGCATTGTTGGTCGCTTCCCATAGTTTGTTGACCAACGCTGATGACGTCTTGAGCTGTCCAATAGCGGGCACATCACTATGCATAAAATAAGCGGTCACAGCCGAACTATCCAATGCAATTGCCGCACTACTACTAATTTCGACGTAACGAAATCCTTTGTAACCGAACTTTGCCATAAACTCATCATTACGACCGCTTAAGGTCAGAATGTCCGTTTGAAAGGGCTCCTTTTCCTTATCGCCCCGATAATAAACATCAATATTGGACAGGTCAAGACGCCCATCTGCCGACAATCGTTCACCGTGCTTGATACGTAGCATAGTCCCTGCAGCTCCTTTGACTTTAACTTTTGTAATCCCAGCCATATTCTGACCCATATCGAAAACATAAGTACGTTGGTCTATCTTTGTCACTGATTTGGGCTTATAGGACTTCACGAGCCGAATCGGTACCATCTGTTGGGAAACGATATGTGCAGATGGCGCATTTCTATACTGAACAGCCTGCCAAGTTGAATCATCATATTTAGGTTTGTCCCAGTTGGGTATTTCCAGTCTTGCATCATAATGCTCACCAGTGTAAATATTATTATAAGTAATTGGTCCCGAAGCTGTTTTCCACTGCTTATCTGAAACAATAGTTTCTACTGTACCATCTGTATAGACGATTTTCAGCTCTAAACAGAATGTTGGTCGGGCCCGCCACGGTGCTTTATCAAAGTTCCAAACCGCCAGTGGTTGGTGATTATACCAGCCATTCCCCAAAACAACGCCAATAGCGTTCTGTCCTTGTTGGAGCTGCTGGGTTACGTCCGTCACGACATATAATGTACGCCGGTCGAATCGAGTATACATTGGATCCAGGCGATGGTCTCCTACGCGTTGACCATTCATGGAAAGTTCATATAGCCCTGCTGTGGCAATATACGCGCGTGCAGACTTTATCGGCTTATTTATCTTAAATTCTGTTCTAAAATAAGGCGTTTCTCGCGCATGAATATCCTTATTGTCGCTAATCCATTTTCCCTTCCAAAGGTCCATTCCCATCATTCCAGTTTCGAACGATGCTATTTTAGAGCTCGTTGATATACCATCCTTATCCCATACTTTAACCTTCCAGAAATACGTGGTCTGTGGCTTTAACTGTGCGCCGTTATAGGGCACTAACATGGACGAGCTGAGCTGTTTGCCACTATCCCAGCTATTTTTCGTCTCCTTCAGTAGTGTCAGCGAATCTTGCCCTAAAAGGATCTGATAAGCCTGTTGTACCGCACCATTACGTTGGTCCTCAAGTCGCCAGCTAAGTCTCGGCTGGGTTGCATCGATACCCAATGGATTGACCAGATGTTCGCATGTCAACTGTACCGCGATGCAGTTGCTTTTAGGTTGGGCATAAGTGCTGTTCGTTATACACAACAGTATTGTCAATAAAATCCTACGCATGAAAAGATACTATTCTTGGTGGTTGTTAAATTGTTTTAGCTGATTTAAAAATCTAATATATCAAATATTTTCCACATGGTGACCTGTACTTTCCTGCACGATATACCTCAGGCAGCAAAATAAATTCTTGCAACTTTCATAAAAATAACCTTATATTAGTCGCAACTTTAGGGGTGTCTGCTCATGCAGGCTGAGATTTTACCCTTAGAACCTGATCCGGATCATACTGGCGTAGGGAAAAGTGAGCTGTCTACAAGGTGCATTGCTGCGCCTTTGTGTAGCCATTCCTAAAGTTTTACCAAAAAAAATTAAGGAATGGAACTTACAATAAACCATCAAATTCGATTTTTCGATCCCGCACTTACTTCACTAGAAGGCTTGTTACTTTTGGAATTATCTGGCAAAACCCAGGGCGTGGCTGTAGCCATCAACAACCAAGTCATCCCCAAAAAGGACTGGGGTACGACAACACTTAAACCTTATGATCAGATTATCTTAATCACTGCATCTCAAGGCGGCTAGCCTTTCAAAAAAAATCAACCGAGTAATTCACCACAATACAGAAAAAATGACAGCTGAAACAATTACGCAATCCCCCTTTCCAAATGCAAAGAAAATTTTTGTAGCCGGAAAACTATTTCCTATTCAAGTCGCTATGCGTCAAATCTCCTTGAGCCCAACCAAATTAACGAATGGACAGATCGAAATTAATCCGCCGGTAACAATCTATGATACTTCTGGGCCTTATACAGATGACACCATCCATATCGATATCCGCAAAGGACTCCCTCGCCTTCGCGAGCAGTGGATCTTGGATCGTCAGGATGTCATACAGTTGGCTGGCATCAGCTCTGAATATGGACAAAAACGACTTTCTGATCCAACGTTGGACGAACTCCGATTTGCCTATAGCCACAAACCGAAAGTAGCCTCCGCCGGCAAGAATGTCACCCAATTACATTATGCAAAGCAAGGCATCATTACCCCGGAAATGGAGTATGTTGCTATCCGGGAAAACCAACGTATTGAGCAGTTGGAAGCTAGTACCCCTGGAATGGATCATCAGCATCGGGGGCAAAACTTTGGTGCGAGAACACATGATAAAGCTATTACACCAGAATTTGTCCGTGAAGAAATCGCCGCCGGAAGAGCGATCATACCCAATAATATTAATCACCCTGAAAGTGAACCCATGATTATCGGACGCAACTTTCTTGTTAAAATCAATGCCAATATTGGCAATAGTGCCGTAAGTTCAAGTATAGAGGAAGAAGTTGAGAAAGCGGTATGGGCCTGTCGTTGGGGGGCTGATACCATCATGGATCTATCCACTGGCAAAAATATTCACGAAACCCGCGAATGGATTATCCGTAACTCGCCAGTCCCAATCGGTACAGTACCGATCTATCAGGCGCTCGAAAAAGTAAAGGGGGTGGCCGAGGATCTTACCTGGGAAATATTCAAAGATACCTTGATTGAACAGGCCGAACAGGGTGTTTCGTACTTTACCATACACGCCGGCGTATTGCTTCGTTATATCCATCTCACGGCATCCCGAGTTACTGGAATTGTCTCCAGAGGCGGCTCTATCATGGCCAAATGGTGTCTTTTTCATCACAAAGAAAATTTTCTCTATACCCATTTTGAGGAAATATGCGAAATTATGAAACAATATGATGTGGCTTTTTCACTTGGCGACGGTCTTCGCCCCGGAGCTATTGCAGATGCAAACGATGCAGCTCAATTTGCGGAGCTCGAAACCCTGGGCGAACTCACCAAAATCGCCTGGAAACATGATGTTCAGGTGATGATCGAAGGGCCAGGACATGTTCCTATGCAATTGATCAAAGAGAATATGGACAAGCAATTGGCCTGTTGTGACGAAGCGCCATTTTATACCTTAGGTCCCTTAACAACAGATATTGCTCCAGGCTATGACCATATCACATCCGCCATTGGAGCGGCTATGATCGGTTGGTATGGCTGTGCAATGCTTTGCTATGTTACCCCCAAAGAACACCTGGGTCTACCAAATAAAAAAGATGTCAAAGATGGTGTAATCACCTATAAACTAGCTGCCCATGCGGCCGATTTAGCCAAAGGACACCCTGGTGCACAATATCGTGATAACGCCTTGAGTAAAGCCAGATTCGAATTCAGATGGGAAGATCAATTCAACCTTTCCCTTGATCCAGATACCGCACGGGAATATCATGACGAAACATTGCCGGCAGATGCGGCTAAAGTTGCGCACTTCTGCTCCATGTGCGGTCCCAAATTTTGCTCGATGAAAATAACGCAGGAAATCAGGGATAGTGCCGCCCAGGGGATGCTGGAAAAATCACAGGAATTCATCGCACAAGGAAAAGAGATCTATTCATGATTATTGCATTGACAGCAGCAGAAACAATCCGTTCTGAACAGGCGATTATAGCAGCGTTGTTTAAAGAAGGTCTTGATATTCTGCATTTGCGTAAGTATCATTTTACAGACTTACAAATGTCGCGATATATAGAAACTATAGCTCCTATATACCGCGACAGATTGGTTCTACACTCACATGCGCATCTATCGGCTGAGCTTGGGATTGCACGAATCCACCTGAACGATAAAAGTAGACTGCATGAATCTGCAAATCAACTGGGGCCTACAACAATCTGTTCAACATCTGTGCATGATATTGATCAATTCAATAGCCTTGATGAACGTTGGGCCTATGCTTTTTTCAGTCCATTATTTCCGAGCATCTCAAAAGTGGGGTATGGAACGCATAATGCAAGACTAGGTCAACTCCCGTCACGCGCCAACTTTGCTGTTCGTCTCATCGGTCTTGGAGGGATAAACCAAGACAACTGTCTTATTCCGATGCAGCAAGGTGCAGATGGGATTGCCTTATATGGCACTTTATGGAAACATCGGGATCCTATTCAAAATTTTATTGCATGCAAACAAAAACTATGGAAAGACTCCAATATATCTCACAAGGTAAAACTATAAGGGAACAAAAAAACAACATGCTGAAAGCGCTGGATGCTGGGGCCAAATGGATACAGATCCGATGGAAGGAAGCCGAGGAAAAAGATCTTTATGCGCTCGCCGAAGAGATCAGGCAGGCTTGTTCCGAATTTGGTGCCAGCTGTATCATCAATGACCATCCTTTGCTTGCAGCGGCTGTAGACGCTGATGGGGTGCACTTGGGACTGGACGACTGCAGTGTAGCAGCTGCCCGGCACCTATTGGGTGCAGGAAAAATAATCGGCGGTACAGCCAATAGCTTTGCCAATGTAAAGCAAAGAATAAGTGAACATTGTGACTATATCGGGCTCGGGCCATTCAACTATACCACGACAAAACAAAAACTAAGTCCACTACTGGGGATTGCAGGATATGAAAACATCATCCAACAAGTCCGCCGAGAAGGCCTAACCCCTATTCCAATATTCGCAATTGGCGGTATAAGCCAACTTGAAGATATCCAACATCTATTAGAAATTGGCGTCTACGGTGTAGCACTCTCGGGAATCGTAACCAAGACTCCAAACATTGTTTCATCCATCAATAAAATTTTACTATGAGCAACCTACATATAGCCGATCGCGTATTTGAATCCAGATTATTTCTCGGTACGGGCAAATTCGGTAATCTCACGGAAATGAGCGCTGCCATTGTGGCTTCGGCTTCCCAATTGGTCACCGTCGCCCTCAAACGAATCGACCAGACCGGCTCAGACGACAGCCTCATCAGCGCGCTCGATCTGGCGGCAATCCATTTGCTTCCCAATACTTCGGGAGCACGAACAGCTGAAGAAGCAGTACTTGCGGCTGAACTTGCTCGCGAAGCACTGGAAACAAACTGGGTGAAATTGGAAATTCATCCCGACCCGCGTTATCTGCTGCCCGATCCTATTGAAACCTTACGCGCAACCGAATCACTTGCTAAATTGGGTTTCGTCGTCATGCCCTATATTCACGCAGACCCGGTACTTTGTAAACGTTTAGAAAATGCAGGCACAGCTGTCGTTATGCCTTTAGGTGCCCCTATTGGAAGCAATAAAGGGCTGCGTACCTTGGACTTTCTCGAAATTATTATTGAGGGAAAGTAATGTCCCAGTGGTCGTAGACGCTGGAATCGGAGCGCCTTCCGATGCCGCTAAAGCCATGGAAATCGGAGCTGATGCGGTGCTTGTCAATACGGCAATTGCAGTCTCTAATAATCCGATACGTAGGCCGAAGCTTTCAGAGAGGCCGTTATCGCTGGACGGAAAGCTTATGAGGCCGGATTGGGAAAGATAGGCTCCCACGCAATCGCTTCGAGCCCCCTAACTTCATTTTTATTTGATTGATAATTCACTATGACAGATTTCAAAATGATACGCGATGAATACTCCTGGGATAAGGTCCATGCACAGATTTATGACGCTACTGATCAGGATGTACAACATGCGTTAGAAAAAGACCATTTAACGCTCTCTGACTTTAGAGCGCTCATCTCACCGGCTGCAGCACCATATCTGGAGCAAATGGCACAAAAAACCCAACAAATCACACAACGTCGTTTCGGTAAAACCATACAGCTCTATGCCCCGCTTTACCTGAGCAATGAGTGCCAAAACATCTGTACATATTGCGGTTTTAGCATGGACAATAAAATCAAACGCAAAACGCTGAGCAACACCGAACTATTACTGGAAGCAATGGCACTTAAAGCCATGGGAATCAATCATATCTTACTGGGTCAGCGGAGAAGCCAACAAAACTGTCGAGATCACTTATTTCCTAAATGCTATTCGGCTTTTAAAACCTCATTTTTCACAGATATCCATTGAAGTACAGCCATTGGAAGAATCCGAGTACCGATTACTGCAGGCAGCCGGAGTCTATGCAATATTGGTCTATCAGGAAACCTACCATCGCGAAGTTTACAAACAATATCATCCGAAAGGAAAAAAGTCCAATTTTGACTATCGTTTGGATACGCCTGACCGTATAGGCCGGGCGGGAATCCATAAAATCGGATTGGGCGTATTACTTGGGCTGGAGGACTGGCGGGTGGACAGCTTTTTCACCGCGGCACAATCGCCTATTTACAAAAACGATATTGGCAAACACGCTATTCGATTTCCTTTCCACGCCTGCGACCAGCCGAAGGTTCTGTTGAGCCAAATTTTCATTTGGCAGACCGCGATCTACTACAGTTGATCTGTGCATACCGCCTGTGGAATGAAAATTTAGAAATCTCCATTTCCACCCGAGAGAACGAAACCTTCAGGGATCATATCATACCTATTGGCGTAACGACCATGAGTGCCGCTTCAAAGACCAATCCGGGAGGCTATGTTGTTGATCCGCAAGCTTTGGAACAATTTGAAGTAAGTGATGAAAGAGATATGGAAACAATAAAAAATCAAATCAGAAAGATGGGGCTATTCTCCAGTGATGAAAGACTGGGAGAGCAATTATGCCGGTATAGTACGTTAAATACATGAAAAATAACATTTTTGATCGCTATAGCAGACAGATTTTTATTGAAGAGATCGGCGTTGCCGGACAACGGAAGATTATGGATGCCAAGGTATTGGTCGTCGGTGCGGGGGGACTCGGGAGCCCTGTCGTTCAATATTTAGCCGCAGCTGGTATAGGCAAACTTGGCCTGGTTGATTTTGACAGGGTTGAAATCCACAATCTAAATAGACAGATCATTCATTCCGAAGATAATATACACCAGGCAAAAACAGAAAGTGCCACAGCCTATATACGGCAACACAATAGTACAATTGATTTTGAGCCCTTTCAGGTAAAAATAGATGCAGACAACGCGCTAGCATTGCTCGCTCCCTATCATATCATTGTCGATTGCTGTGATAACTTTCCGACACGCTACCTGCTTAATCATACGTGCCTACAACTCGATAAACCTTTGGTGTACGGTAGCATCTATGGTTTTGAAGGACAGCTGGCTGTCTTTAACTATCAGGGTAGTAAAAACCTATTGGATATCTTTCCAACGCCCCCCGATCCGGAACAGGTTCCAAATTGCGATAAAAATGGGGTGCTGGGTCCTTTACCCGGTATTATCGGCAGTATGATGGCCATGCAGGTGCTTAAAATAGTAACCGGATTACCCGTAGACAGCAACCAGTTAACGGTTGTTGACACATTCCATTGGCGTTTTTCGAAACTCTCCTTCTAAGGATTATTTCGGAAGGCGTTCCGCAAAAAGAGATAGAACACTTTAAAAGAGCTCAAAAATTTATTTTAAAACAAAAGCAGACAAACAAAATTTGCTAATTTTAGTTTATATATTAGCAAGCTTAAATGTCAACTTTACGATCTGGAATGAAAAAAGTAATTTATCCATTACTCTCCCTCTCTTTATTACCCTTATTTTCAATTGCGCAAGAGACTAAACTCACTGCTGATGATCTCTTTGTAAAAGCGCGAAAGGTAGCCTTTGATTCAAAAGATTATCCGCAAGCCATTCAATTATCCAAACAGGCGCTACTTCAAGCACCGGATTATTCGGATATCAGTATCTTTCTCGGACGGCTTTATACCTGGTCGGACAAAATTGATTCGGCAAGAACCATCTTCACAGAACTGGACAAAAAGAACACAACTGATGAAGATTTCTTTTTAGCCTATGCCTCATTGGAATATTGGAATGATCAGACTGACAAAGCTATTGCAATTACAGACAAAGGGCTTAGCCTACATCCGCAGTCGCAGGATCTACTTCTGTTAAAAGGTAAAATTAGTTATGGCAACGATCATTATGAAGCTGCCGAAAAGGCAATTCATCGTTTATTGGCAATTAATCCTAAAAACACAGAAGCTCGAGCACTGGCAAAAAGTATTGAAGAATATACGGCTAAAAACGCAATCGGTCTGACCTACAACTTCGTCTATTTTGACAAACAGTTTGATCATAATTGGCACATTGTCGGCTTAAGTTATAAGCGGGCAACCCCCATAGGATCAGTTATTTTCAGGACCAACTATGCAAATAAATTTGCAGAAAACGGCGTACAATTCGAGATGGAGGCTTATCCGCGTCTTTCAAAGATATTTTACCTCTACGTGGGTGCTGGATACTCCAATAATGTGGGGATTTTTGCGAAATATAGAACTGGTGTGTCTCTCTATGCCAATCTTCCGAACAGCTTTGAGGGAGAGATCGGATATCGTCAGCTTTACTTTAGCGACAACATCTGGATGTACACGGCTTCAGTAGGAAAATATTACCAAAAACTTTTGGTTCAATCTGAGGACTTACCTTACACCGGGCGAAAAGAATATTTCCCAGTCCTATACGGGAACAGTCCGCTATTATACAAAAGGAGCAAACGATTACTTCGGATTTAGTGCCGGAACGGGTCTGAGCCCCGAAGAAAACCGAAATAATCTATTGGACAACGCTTCCTATAAATTAAAGACATTCAAAGTAGGTGCCGAGTATAACTTCTCGGTGAAACAAAGTAACCTATTTTCAATTTCAGGCACCTATTATAACCAAGAATTCAGGCCAAAAGAGAAAGGAAATCAATTGGACATCATCCTTGGTTATATTCGAAAATTCCTAGTTCTTCTTTGTTCTATTAAAGTAATTTGTATACACACTGTCTGGAAGAAGTCGCTTCTGGGTATAAAAGAGTTTGTTCTTGCGCTTAAATAATTCAAAGCGCTTGGACAATTCTTCTTTCGCATTATCCGCGGTGGCATCTTCATTGAGTATTCCATCCAGTTTATACAGTTGTCCATCGGAAAGATGGTAACTGCCTTTTACAAAATCAATCAATTGATTTTTACTCTGCATCATGGCAATGCCATCTCCCTGAGCTGAAGTGCCCTTGTCAAGGCCCTGACGATCCAGGTAACTTGTGTAGGAGTTTTCATACCAAAATTCTCGCGATAGTAGGCCAATATGGAAGGCGCGACATCAAAATGGCTAACAAAATTATGAAAAGTCTTTGGCCCTTTCAAAAGTGGTGAATAAATCAACAGTGGAACATGATAACGATCGATTTTGCTTTGCAAGGGTATCTCAGGCATCGCGTGGTCCCCAGTTATGACAAAAATAGTATTTGCAAAATCTGGTCTCTTTTTATATTCATTAAAGAACTGCTCCATCGCATCATCTAGATTCAGCACCGAAACAAGCTGGGTACGGTTTTCCAAAGCCCACTTTTTTTGTTCGGGTGTAAAGTTCAATGTTGCGATACGTTGATCAAATAGTTGCTCATAATGAGCCGCATTATTAATCAAAAACGGATTATGGGTTGATAGTGTCAAAAGAACATGGAAATAAGGGTGTTCCTGTACCTTCTGTACTTCAAGAAGTTTGCTAAAGACAGCTTGATCTTCATATCCCCAGCTCTCCCCACCCTTTTCGGGTAATTTTTTATAAGGAGGTCCGAATGCGGCTTGGTCCATGAGCATATCTATTTTATTATAATCCATGAACTTTTTCATGAAATCAAAATTAGAATGACCGCCATAGAAAAACCCAGTATTGAATCCATTACTCTTCAGAATATTAAATAGATTAAAGTTGTCAGGCAAGGTGTCTTGTTCCAGGAATCCATGTGTTGCAAAAGGCAACGAACCTGTTATGGTCGGCAAAACGGAAAATGTCCGACCCGAGGAACTCATATTATTATCCCAATACAAAGACTGTTGCTTCAATGTACCTATAAAAGGTGTAAAGTTGCCAATATAGCCATTTTCAGTACTATAGGCATGTCCTAAACCCTCGATAACAAGAATGACCAAATTGGGTACTTTCGCCGTTTTCTGCATGTATGCCCCTAGGAAATCTTTAGTATCCTCTTTTTTCAAAAAGGGAAATTTAGTATCTACCACTTTTGCATCATCGTCGTCTTTATTGAACATAGCGAGCATCCCAGGGTGCTCATCCACGTAATTAGTGAAATTGGAATCGAAAAAATAACGCCACTTACTCCGGCTTGCATTGGCGACGAATTCATCTTTTTCGGAGCTCCCCCCCAAAAGCGAAGCCGAGGAGACAAAAAACGATATGATCCCCAAAGATAACAGTGCAATACTCGCATAAGCCTTTTTGAATGTCTGTTTATTGGCTACCCAAAGGGGAACCCAAGAAATTACGATCAATAATAAAAGTAAAGCAATATTGGTAAAACTCAACATACCACTGGCCTCCAAAATTTGCTTCATCTCTTCCGAACTATAATAGAACATATCAGCCCCAAGCAAATTTCTCGATTCGCCAAAATACAAAAACAAGATGAATTGCATAACGACAATAAACGAGAACGATATGACCATAAGAAGTCTTGCCCAAAAACTGCTGATGAACTGAAGCAATAAATAGCCGATTCCCAAACAGGCCAAGGATTGAAAGATAAACAAGATGTTATCCAAAAACAGGTATTTCCCGGCATGTGACTCCGAAAGCTGAGAAAATCGACGACCGTACCACCACCACTCGACACCAACAGATAACATATACAAGGCAAAGACAACCAACATAACAGGTCCTAAGCTCTGTAACGACAGAGTTAATCGCTGACCAAGGTATTTCCAAACCGACTCATTGGCATCTTTTTGTTGAAAGCCTTGCCGTGTCATTTCTCCCCAGCCATGCTGCTTACGAAAGTAATCAACAACCCCCTGTACCCCAGCTTTAACAACAATGGGATGAAAGTATAAAGGTTCTAGTATCGCGGTAGTTATCAGGGTGGAAAGATCTCGTTTCTTCGAATAGACCTGATGGCTAACAAGATCAACCAAGATGGCATAGATCGAATACAAAATTCCGGAAGCAATCACCAGTGCAAATAGTGCAACGAAAAATGGCCAATTGATTATTCCTAGAATAAAAAAGATTAGAAAAACAATATAGCCCGTAAATTCGACAATGGGTCCCAAGAATTCAAAGAAAAACCAATAAGGCATACTGAGCATACCAAAACGGCCATATTTGGGGTTGAACATAAGTTTACGATGTTTCCATAAGGTTTCCATCGTGCCCCGCATCCAACGATTGCGCTGCTTACGCAATACTTCTTTTGACTCGGGTACTTCCGTCCAGCACAATGGATCAGGAATGTTGACCACCTCGTAGGCTTGCTTTTGCTCCTCCATATAGCGGCGCATACGAACAACGAGTTCCATGTCTTCTCCCACCGTATTTCGGTCATAGCCCCCGCACGCTAATACAATCTCCCGGTCAAAAGCGCCAAATGCTCCGGAAATAAGAATTAATCCAGAAGCCCTGGACCAAGCCATACGGCCTAAAATAAAAGCGCGGATATACTCCAAAGCCTGCGTACGTCCCAACCATGATTTTGGTAGATTAACGTCGACCACCGAACCGTTCACGACATTACAGTTATTAGCCAAACGTATAACGCCGCCACAGGCTATAACCCGTTTGTCGGTCTGCTCCAAAAATGGCTTTGCTAATTTTAGAATAGCATCCTGTTCCAAAATGCAGTCCACATCAATACAGACGATATAATCTCCCGAAGAAATATTAACGCCGACATTGAGCGCATCAGCCTTACCGCCGTTTTCCTTGTCAACAACAATCAGCTTCTTAAAAGCTGGATTTTTGCTCTTATAGATCCCCCTTATATCCTTGGTCTCAATAGTTCCCTGAACAAAAAAGGACGTTGGTTCAAGTTCATAAGAAGCTATCAATTTCAAAATTGAGTCGTCTTTACTACCATCATTAACGATAATAATTTCCAGATTATGATAATACAGCGACAATAATGAACGTACGTTTTCAACGATGGTCATCCCTTCGTTGTATGCTGGCGCAATCAGACTGAATGTTGGCGCGTTGGGGTTGGTGGCAATAATACTATAATCCGTAAATGTATTATTGTGTTTGTAACGAAACACCGCTCCATAAGCGTATAGCCCTATCCAAGTATAGATAATGAATACTGCTGCCGAATAAAGCAAAAATAACCAAACTATAATTTCGTATACGATATGGGAAAACTCTAACATTTTTTCTCTTGCAAAGCGTGTTTAATAATTTGTGTAAGTTCGTCGTATGTATCTTCACGTTGTGAAATCTCGCGCAAATACTGTTCTTCGCCCAGTACAACGAGTACTTCTGCTGCAGAAATTTTAATTGACACTTGGTTATGATTCCACAGTTGATCCTTTAGAAAATACTCACTTTCTCTACTTTTGGCAATCTTCATTGCTTTAAGGATTTCGATCTGAACTTCTATTGGTTGCAGATCAAAATTTTGCATAAATTGCTGAATTGTCCCACTGTTCTCAATAGCCTGCAACGTTCGTATGGCTTGTACACGAACCTTCGTAGATGGATGATCCAATAGGCTAAAAACTTCGGTATAAAAAGTCATCAATCTAAATTTTCGGATCAAACGCAATGTAAATACGACGACAGAATCATTTGAACTCTTAAGCCAGGTATCCACATGTAACTCCGAAAGCCCGGGTATTTCATGAATAGAAAACAATAAACGCAATTGTTGCCAGTCAGATAAGGGACGATCGAAATGGTCCAAAAAACCAAGTCCCTCATATCCCTTAAAACTTACGATCGCATATTGTGCTTCTTGATATACCGCAGTACGGGGATCATTAAGCTTGTCTGTTATCTCAGGGATTGCCGGTTCAACATTCATCGCGGCAAGCTCTTGAACCCCACCCGCAACCAGATAAGCTTTTCTATGCCGAAGCTTTCGCCAAGCCTCATCCTCCAATTTAAAATCATGAAACAACCTATTGATCGATTGTTTCGCTCTACCAGAAAATTTTCGATCCGAGTCAACTAATACATCCAAAAAAAGAGCCCGAAAAGAAGGTTCCTTCAGGTATTTCGCAAACTCCAGGTCTCGATCGCCATTCTCATCGCCACCTACTATAGTTTCCATAATTTTGTACTCGATGATCTGTCGCCAAGATTGCCTATTATGAAGGATTCTATAGCTATAAAAGCTGTATCCCAGTACTGTGATAATCAATAATAGTACTAAAATCAATACGATAACAATCGCCAGAATAAGCTCATGTAGCTCGATATGGTGGTGCATAATTTTATTTATTTATCAGGCGTTTTATCCTAAGAATCAGTTCGTTTGGACTAAATGGCTTAACCATAAAATCAGATGCGCCTAAATCAAATGCATCCACCACGACCTCCTCTTGGCCCATACTCGATAATACAATAACCGGGATTTTCTTTCCGATACTCTTTATTGCCGAAAGAATTTCAATACCAGAAGCAAAGGGCATCATAATATCCGTTACAACTAAATCCAAATTCAGTTCATTAATTTTCTCGATAGCTTCACGGCCATTTCTGGTCAGCACCACTTCGTGTCCTTCTTTCACTAATTTGTGTTCAACAGTACGTAGTATCAATTCGTCGTCTTCCGCTATTAAAATCAACATATCATTATTTATTTAAGATTTTTGCAATTAATTCCAATCCGATATCCATTTCTTGTTCGATTGCCACAAAAGCGATCGCAAGGTCTGTTTCAATCGTTGGGCTGATCTCAAGGTCCTTGGTCATTTGAGCCAATTTAATAAGTCCGGCTGTCGATGAAGTTCCCCGCAACTTATGAAGGAGTTCTTTGATGCGTACAATATCGTTTGTATCAATGGCCTCCTTTAACTGCTTTCTAGACCCCTTTATTTCCCGGACGACCAAATCCAGAAAAAAGGTTAAAAATGCGGGATCATCGCCAGCCTGTTCTTCCAGCCGTCGCATATCCAGATGCTCGTCCAAATCTTCCAGATCCGAGGCTTCGGCAGCACTGGGTTTAACCGATAACATGGCTTTTTCCAAGGCCTTGAATAAATCCTGTTGACGAATAGGTTTAGCTAGAAAGTCTGACATTCCCGCTTCCAGACAGCGTTCCTTTTCGCCTGAAATATTACCGGCAGTAACACCGATAATAGGTGTCTCAGCATAGGATGACATTTGCCGGATCTGTTTGGTTGCTTCAATACCATCGACCTCGGGCATCTGAACATCCATCAAAATAAAATCAAATTGTTTCTCTTTGCAAGCACGAATGGCTTGGGCTCCGTCAGAAACTTCGGTTAACTGGGCGCCAGGCATGATACTAGCCATCATGCGTAAATTAAGCGCCATATTAACGGCATTGTCGTCTGCCAGGAGCACCTGAACGTCTTGACCGTACGAATCTGATGATAACGATAAGTTTGCATTCGCCTTTACTTGCACAGCATCTTCCCTATTTTGTTGTATCGCCCTTCTTAAAGTCGAATACAGTTCTTCAGATTTAATTGGCTTAAGTAGACAAAATGACCGCTCCTCCTGTCTAAATGCAGAAATCACCTCATGCTCTTCCGAGGAAGTATGTAATACAATCAATGGAATGCCTTCTTCTTGTTTTCTAAAGAGTTCCTTAATCTTTTCTATCGTTTCCAGACCCGATAAGATAGGCATATGATAGTCCATTAAAATCACATCGAATCGTTCACCTTTCATCAGCAACTGTAAGGCTTCCATACCGTTTTCTGCGAGGACAGACTCAACATTTTTATAGGCCAACATATGTTGAAGGATAATCCGATTATTAGCATTGTCATCGACAACGAGGACACGATTTAACGGTAAGTCTGTATCTTCCTCCTCCATTTCTTCGCATCGGACCTCGATATCAAAATAGAACGTCGATCCGACGCCCAGTTCGCTTTCCAGATTCAATTTACTACCCATGTATTTCAGGAGGTTGTTGGAGATTGTCAAGCCTAGTCCCGTGCCGCCGTATCGTTTACTGACGGAGCTATCTTCTTGTGTAAAGGCATCAAAGATGCGTTGTTGTTTCTCTGGTGGAATTCCTATCCCCGTATCTCTAACCGAAAAACGTAAGGTCAATTTATCCTCATCGTTGCGAAGTTTACTGATCTTAAATTCAATCTCACCTTTTTCCGTAAACTTAACGGCGTTACCTAATAGATTCACCAATACTTGCTTAATACGTGCCTCATCAATCCAAACAAAAGCCGGCAGCCCCTGTTCAATGTTCAAAAGCAGTTCGACTTCTTTGCGTTGTGCTTGATAGAGAACAACATTAATAACCTGATTCGCTACATCATATACATTATACTTATCGACAAATAATTCAAGCTTACCGGATTCGATTTTTGAAAAGTCTAAAATATCATTAATAATATTGAGTAAGCTATTTCCAGATTCATTGATATAGCCTAAGTATTGTAACTGTGTGTCATTTAATGGTGTTTTTAATAACAAATCGGAGAATCCAATCACACCGTTCAATGGCGTTCGAATTTCGTGACTCATATTGGCGAGGAATTCGGACTTTGCCTTACTCGCCAGATCGGCCAACTCTTTCGCTAATTTTAATTCATCATTTATTTTAACCGATTCAGTGATATTTTGTGTAAAAATAATGATCCCACCTATACTTCCATCAGCGAGATGCCACGGTCTTACTTCCCAATTGAAATGTTGTGCTTCGGCAAGTCCACCAGCCTGTATGACTTCATCCGTATTCTTATACGGTATTCCCTCCAGCGCATCAAGGTAGATTTTTTTTCTATTTTCCGGTATATTTGGAAACAATTGAAAAAAGTTACTATTTGGCGGCAAACTTACTCCTTCGTGAAAATCTTCCAACCATTGATTACTCACCGAAATATAGTTAAAGTCTCGGTCAAACATAGCAACCGAAGCAGGAACATAATCCACAAAAGCCCGTAACATAGATTCTTTGCGTTCCAGTTCCAAGAATAGCGATTTACTTTTATCAATATCCTGAATAATTCCAAAAACACGTTTACACACATCATTTTCAAATTCGGGAATACCTTTTACCCGCACCCAAATTGATTCACCATCTTGTTTTAATAGACGCAATTCGGTATCATAAGGTGTTCTTGTTTTAACGGCGTTTTCAAAAAATTCCACGCAAAATAACCTGGCTTTCTGGCTCATAAAATCCGATTGCATGTTCAAAATCAGGTGTAAAATCAGGATCCACACCATGAATTAACTTCGTGGAGTCGGACCAATAGACCTTGTTTTCAGCTAAATTGACCTCCCATCCGCCTACCTGAGCGACAGCATTGGTCTGCTCCAGGATTTGTTTGGTATGCAAAAGATCATTTTCAAGGCGCAGTCGATCCGTCATATTCAAGGCCGTACTGACAACATAAGATCGTCCATTTTCATCCGTTTCCAACATATTATGGTATAGCCAAGAAATGTCTTCACCATCTTTTGTTTGAAGAACCATCATTCCCGAGTCCTCTTTGTTGCTTGCAATACGTTTGAGATATTCTTCAACAAGACCGACATGATGAGACGGCACCAATTTCTTGAGGTTAAGTCCTTTTACCTCTTCTTTGGCATACCGCAATATCTCCCTTCCTTTTTCATTAACGGATAGAATATTACCGTCCAAGTCATGCATGCTCATCAGACCGATCGCATTTTCAAAAAAGCTACGGAATCTACGTTCAGAATTCTCCAACTTGAGTTTTTCTTCGCGCTCTTTTGTTACGTTTCTGCCAAAAGCCAGAATATCATGATTTATTGGATCATATTTGAAATGCCATTCAATTTCAACAACTTGGCCATTCTCTATTTTAGTCCTACTCGTTGATTGAACGCCGTATTTGGTTTCCTCAACCCGACCTAAGTCCGACACTAATTCCCTTTCAATATCTCCCAATAAGGTAAAAATAGATTTGCCTAAACTATTCGACCTGGACAATCCCAGGACTTTACTAAATGCGGGGTTAACTTCTTTTACCTTGCGCGCCTCATCCAATACACAAATAATATTGTTCGTCAAGTGAAAAATTTCGGAGAAATAACCAGCCTGAACTTTTCGTTTTTTTCCCAATAATATTTTGGTTACTGCCTTGCCCAGCTCCTCCAACGAGTCTTTTTGTTTATCCGAAAGCGTTTTCGGATGGAAATCAATGACACAGATCGTTCCAAGCGCATCGCCATCATCATCCAGGAGCGGAACGCCGGCATAAAAACGGATATTTCCCTCGCGAATCAATGGATTGGAAGACGAGCGTGGGTCTTCAAAAGTATCTTCAATGACGAGGACCTCCTTACTCATTATGGTGTATTGACAGACTGTATTCTTCCTGTCAACGGTATCCAGCTCCATACCAACGCAACTTTGAATACGTTGTGTGTCTTGCTCCATCATGGCAATTAACGCTGCGGGACAATCTGTAATCAGACAGGCCGCCTGCGCAAAAACATCCAGCTCAGGGTCTTTCCCGAGTCCCATTAACTCATAGGACTTTAATTTTTCTATCCTTCTTAACTCATTTTCAGGAAAAACATTATTTGCCATTCACTTCTACTATTTAGATCTGGTTTATTGTGACCGTGAAGTTAATAAAAACATTGTTTAACGCCTAAACAATAAGGAAATATTGCTCAGATAAATGTTTTATAAAGAACAATCAACTGCAAAAATAGTTTGGTGCTATAAAAAGATTATCCATACACCTTCTTCATAATTTAGTTATTTACTAATTGAATTTTATATCGTTTTTACCTTATTAAGAAAGCGGGAACTTTAATTCTACAGTGCATTTGGATAAATTGATCCAGAAAATAGCTTAAAAACGAAAGAGCCCCGCTAAATGTGATAGCGGGGCTCTGCGATAGGTATAAGTTAAAAAAGTTTTTCAATACTCTGTTCGGCATAGCCGGCACTTGCTGTCATTCCCTTCCCTCCGATACCGGTTCTAACATGTATCTTTGAGCTAACGTCGATTTCAAGAATATGATCTTTGTGCTGCGAATAATAACCTGCCCAAGAGGATGAAATCGAGGCACGCTCCATCGGCATGATACGGTTGGCTTCTGTAATCATCAATTCATTGATATAGGAATTCACAGCGAAGCCCAATTCATCAAGTCTGTTGCCCGCTGCATATTCGTGCGAATCACCGATAATAATACTACCATCCGTGGCCTGTTTAAAAAGTATATGAATTCCATAATTGCGTAGCTCCTGATAGTGATCGGGCAATGGAATTGTTTGAAAAGATGGGCAGTATTCTTCAAAACTCTCGTATCGACGAATGGTCAGTCCTGTTAAAATATTCCCTGGCAAATGGATATGGGCCAAAGGTTTCGTTCTCATCATTTGCAACTTGCTAATTTCAAGTCCACTATTGTCAAATAAGGAACGATATAAAATTTTAAACTCGTATCCATTGCAAATAAGCAATTTCTTCCCTTCAAAGTTTTGCAACGTACTGCTTGTGACAACAACAGCATCATTTTTATCCTCGCAGGCCACAATTGTCGTATCGTATTTCAACGTATAGTCCACAAACTTATTTTGCATATAAATATGCAGCTGTCTAATCATTGACTCGGGTTCTACACTGAGTTCCTGCGGAAAAAAGATAGCCTCTTTAACATAACTAGCATTCATCACAGGATATTTCAATAAAACCTGTTCCTTCGACCAAAGTTCATGTTCATATCCTTTCGCTTGATAATGCTTAGACAACTCATGAAGTACCTGAACTTCATCATTATCTGAAGCAATATAGATACTACCATTTTTTCTAACGGATATATCCATTTCCCGCTGAATAGATTGATATATTTCAAGTCCACGTACACCATAATCAAACCATTCACCGGCCATCCCCGATGGCACTACTTGTCCAAAATTACGAACGGTAGATCCCACGGGAAAATTATCCTTTTCGAGTTGGAGCACACGTAACCCCTTTTGTAACGCATGATAGGCATGAAAGGTCCCTAAAATCCCGCCCCCAACAATAATTAAATCATATGTATTTGTTTTCATCTTTATAAATAGAATATCATAAAAAAGTATAGTTAACTAATTTGTACTTCTCCTTTTGTCGCATGCCAAGGAGCCAACAACTCATCGTCGCTTACTTTCATCTGCTCTTTTTTTCGAATAAAATAAAGTAGGGAGAAGATGCCCAAAATCGCTCCGATAATAGACGCCGAAAAAACCAATTGAATAAAGTAATTTCCCCAAGTAACAGAATTTGGCATAAACTCTTTGTTCACCAATATCAGAAAACTACCCAAATAGCCGATTGAATCAGCCATATACATCACAAAACCAATATTACTTTTCATACGATATGTAGCGATCATTCTTTCAAAAAATATAGCGTTATAAGGAATGTATGCCATATATAACCCCAAACCGACGAGCAACATCCAACTTAAACCATCAATCCATTGCCTCGTAAACAAATAGGTAGAAATACCTGCAGTAAGGAACCCCATAATGATCATATAGTGAATCAACTTAAACGCTTTAAGATTGTTTTTAACCATGATAAGACAACTGACCAACAGCAATACAATTAAGGAAATAGTCCCATCAACTTTTGCAAAAATACCCGCTCCTTTTACATGTAACATCTGCCAGATTTCTACCTCAAAGTTATCCCGCACGTCACGTAAAATAGTAAGCATCGTGTACACGATAATAGTCAATACAATCCCGGGCATAAAGGTTTTAAAAAAGTGTTTTCGCATTTGACTGTCCATTGCAACGCGTTCTGTCCGTAGCTTCTTATCCTCCGTTGTAGGTTCTGGGGCATTTTCAAGTATCCATACGCACAAAATAAAGGGTAGAAAAAAAAGTAAACCCGTCAAAAATGGCATCCAAAATTCATTAATATGAAAAGAAGACATCAACCACCGTCCAACAGTTTTTATCAGTCCAGAAGCAAAAATCAGACTCACGGACATTACTGCCCCCATAATCTCTGTAAAACGCCTTCCTTCTAAATAACTAAATACCAATCCCCAAACCATTCCCAATGGAAAACCATTGATAAAAAGAAAGACAACATTCCAAGGCCTTGGACAAAGTGCAAATGCCAAAAGCCCTATCCATGAAATACAAATCAATGCGATTAAATACCGTCCTCTATTACGTTGTTTACTTTCAGAAATAAATTTAATGCCATAGAACTTTGACAACAAATAGCCCAGCATTTGAATGACCACCATACAGACTTTATAATCGACACCAAAAATAGTATCATTTGCAAAGGCAGATGCCGTAAATGACTTTCTAAATGAATACATACTCGTATAACATAAAAATGCTGTAACAGCCAGAACAATAGCCACAGATTTCTCATCCAGTCTATTTATGCGTCGTTTTATTCGTTGGTTTAACTCCATCATCTAAACTTGTTAACAGACCTCATCGTCCGCAATCAAAAGTAAATTTTGGAAATTAACACAAGACTAAACTTTTGTTAAGTATTTATAAACAAATATAATTATCCATTTTTAATACGAAAAGTATAAAATAAAAAAAGCATCACTGAATGATTCAATGATGCTTTAATACTTAACGTGTTATTATCTATTTCTTATTTTCAAAAAAGTATACAATTAGCATGACGGCCTTTCCATTTCCAACATTGCGCGGTGTATGTGATAGTCGTCCATTAAAGAAAATCGAATCGCCCTCCGCTAAGCTAATTTTTTGATCATTGAAGATATACTCCACCTGTCCGCTAATGATATATTTATATTCATAGGCTTCGGTCTCCACCATGGGGCGTTCTGCATCTGGAAGCAACTCCAAAAGAACAATATCCATGGTCGAACTATCCATCGCAGTTGTAAAAATCCGTTTATAATGAAAACCTATCGCCGACTCTTTTTCAAACGGACTATACGTATCTTTTTTCCGAACGACCACAGGGCCTGAATCCAATTCAGAATTAAAATCTTTAAAAAACTCGTTAAGATCAATATTCAATGCATTGATGATATTAATCAATACGAGTAAGGAGGGTATTGTTCTGTTATTTTCAATCTGCGAAATAAGCCCCTTGCTTACACCCGCTCTATCGGCAACTTCCTGTATGGTAATTCCTTTTTCTTTTCGAATTTCCTTAATTTTATTGCTAATCTTGAATATCGTATTATCTTCCATAACTTAGCCAAAAGTAAACATTTTTATGATGTCGTGTATATTAAGTTTTTATCACTTAATCATAGGTCACCTATAAAATTATGATATTTTACTGTTCTCAGAAAACTGAGGTTCAATAACAGTAGATTTTTTTTCATCATTCATTTTGCTCAGCATTGGTGAGTACTATTGGTAAACTTTAACCCAGTCAACACGCATCTCAACGGGTAGCTTGTCTTGATTCACTTCACCAACCCAGCTTCCGCCCAACTGTTGATCAATCAAAAGATAAAAGGGTTGATCATAAGGCCACTGAGAGGGATCTACACCATCAACTCTTGGGTAAGTAAAGGTGTCAACACCATTTAACTGAAATACGATACGGTCGGGATACCAGCTTATACCGTATATATTATACGCGTCAGTGTTGACCGAAGCGGTACCAAAATGTTTCGGATTCTCCTTTTGCCCCAGATCCAACGTATAATAGGAATGCGTGGTCTGGTATATGATATTGTCAAAATTAAGATGCTCCATAATATCAATTTCACCATTTCTAGGATATTTCCCATACTTGTCCAACTCCGCCAGCATCCACATGGCAGGCCATGCTCCTTTTGCACTTCCTAGCTTGGCTCTGATTTCTATGCGTCCGTACTGAAAAGCAAACTTCCCCTTGCTCCATATCCCGCCTGTCAAAAATGGTCTTGAATCGCTATTTTTGTCTGTATTTTTTATTCCTTTGAGAATTAACTCACCATTTTCCCATCCAAAACAGGCGTCATCCATGCTCATATGCCGATTCCAATCGGCTTCCCCTGCTGGAATCCGGGACCATTTGCTACTATCTAGCTTTGGGGAATTGAAGTTTTCTTCCCATACCAGCTTCCATTCTTTAAGCTCACGATCCTTCTTTTGCATATACACATAAGGATATTCTTTTGGACTATAATGAACACTACATGCAGAAAACAGTAAGAAAAAACAACTTAGGCTTAGGACTCTCTTCATAATTAAAATAGTGGTTTCGCAAAAAATGATTTAGGCCTAAATTTAGACATAAATTACCATAACCGACAACTCCGCTAAAAATTAATAGAAACAAAGATTCAAACGCAAAAAATGAGATTGCGCAAAGTCCTTAAAACATAGGGTGAGCATTTGCCGCGTTCTTAGGTACATCTTGCTGCGCGTCCCAATGCTCTACGATTTTACCTTTTTCCAATCTGAAGATATCGATTGTCGATTTAAGGCTACCATCTGGATTCTTATTTTTTAGGTGTATGAAGACCAAGTCGCCGTCCGAAGCAATATGCTGTACATCAATCTTTGTCTTAGGCTGCCCTTCAAACCACTTTGTCGCAGCGAGCTTAAACGCTGCTGCCCCATCCGCAACAGCGGGGTTATGTTGGATATACTGAGGAGAAATGTACTTGTCAACTGCAGAAATATCCTTATCACCAAACATTTGCTGATAAAAATCTAAAACGATTCTTTTATTCTCTTTGTTTTCGTCAAGTTGTTTTTGCGCAGCTTCTTTGGATTCATCTGTCGAAGGTTGCTGACAACCCAGCGTTAGCAATAAAACAGAGAAAGTCATAACCTTAACCATTATTCTATTTTTCATCTTTAAATCCATTTTAATTGAAGTCATCGATTCACACCTCACCTTAGCACACTCCAATTTACCTAATTTATACAATATAAACAGCTTTTGTCTGAGGTCTTTTACATTATAAATATTGGCATGATAATTGGATTTATTCCTATAGTATAATATTCAGAAATATACATTTCATAAATTTAGGTTAATAATTGGTTAGGTTAAACACCTGAAGTCCCCAACTTCAGGTGTTTTTTATATATTTTCAAAAATCAGTATTGCTATAAAAACAAAAATGACAATTATCGCTTTTATTAATCTAGTTCAATAAAATTCCTTATTGCGCGATGTAACTTTACGTCAGTTAAGAAAATAAAATTATCAGCTATGGAAAATAAAATATTAGGACTACATCACATTACGGCGATAGCAGACAATGCAAAGCGAAATCTCGATTTCTATACAAAAGTACTGGGCGTACGCCTTGTCAAAAAAACAGTTAATTTCGACGACCCAAGCACCTACCACTTCTATTTCGGTAATGAACAGGGCGAACCAGGAACGATTCTTACGTTTTTCCCTTGGGAAGGTATCGGAAAGGGTACTCCGGGAGCGGGAACGGCGACTCATATTGGCTATGCCGTACCTCAAGGGAGTTTGGATTTCTGGAAAAATCGCTTAGCGGAACATCAGATTAGTTTAAAGGAAAATGAGATTTTTGGAGAGAAGCTGATTTCATTTAATGATCCCGATGGATTGCAACTTCAGTTTATTGAAACTCACGACCCTAGAAAGGCATGGACAACTACCGACGTCAATGCAGATCATGCGCTAAAAGGATTCCATAATGTCACGCTTTCATTAAAAGAAGCAGATCCAACTATACGCGTATTGACCGATATTTTAGGTTATTCGTTTCATCAGCAGGATGAGAACCGCTATAGATTAACAACTGACAGCATTGAAACAGCAAACATTGTCGACATAATAGCGGATAAAAATCTGCCCTATGGCAAAAATGCGGCCGGCACAAACCATCATATCGCATTCCGGGTAAAGGATGATAATGTATTGATGGAGTATCGCGAAAAGGTCCTTTCGGCAGGGCTGAATATCACAGAAAAAATAAATAGAGATTACTTTTTCTCACTCTATTTTCGTGAACCTGGCGGTGTCTTATTTGAAATCGCGACAGACAATCCCGGGTTTACAGTAGATGAACCCTTATCCACTTTAGGAGCGGCACTCAAATTGCCAAAACAATATGAAAGCTATCGTTCGCAGATTGAACAGACATTGCCAAAAATCGATTAATAAAAGTTTATAAACATCATTTTACAAAAGAAGAAGTTATGGAAAGAACTGAAATTGTATTAGACAAAAGTCAACGTGGGGAGCTCCAATTATTCTCCGACGATCACAAAGCAGGTTTAATGAGCATCGCTATCATTGACGGAAATTTAGTTGTTTACCATACAGAGGTAGACGAAGCTTATGAAGGCCGAGGATTTGCCAAAATACTTCTTGAGAAATTGGTATCTCATGCGCGTGAAAACAACATGAAAATTGTTCCTTTATGTCCTTATGTAAACGCACAGTTTCATCGTCATCCAGAGCTTTATCAGGATGTTTGGTTTAAAAAAACGGTATAAATTACCATAAAAAGAAGGGACAAAATGAGTCATTCAATCAATATTAAAACGGCTGGGCAAAGTTTGGAACAGGCAAAAAAAGCCATCGTCATGATCCATGGTCGTGGGGGAAGTGCAGAAGACATCCTTGGTATGTCATCCTATCTTCATGTCGATAATTTTGCGTTACTTGCACCACAGGCAGAAAATCACAGCTGGTACCCCTATTCTTTTATTGCTCCCGTACAAGAGAACGAACCCTGGTTGAGTTCTGCAATTGATCTGATCGATCATACGGTCAAACTAGCTTTAGCCAATGGAATCCTCACCGAAAACATCTATTTTTTTGGTTTTTCTCAGGGTGCCTGTTTAACACTAGAATACCTTACACGGCATGGGCAACGCTATGGTGGTGCTATAGCAATTATTGGCGGAGTAATCGGTGAAGAAATTAACAGGGATAATTACAAGGGTGACTTTGCTCAAACACCTATTTTTATAGGCACTAGCGATCCAGATTTCCATGTTCCTCTTGAACGGGTGGAAGCTACAGTAGCCATCTTAGAACAAATGAATGCCAATGTAAAGCTCATGGTATATCAAAACGCAGGCCACTCCATCAACCGCGAGGAGATCGATCTTGCAAACGAATTCGTTCTTTAAGAAAGACAGAAATGATCCATTGGTAAGAGTGATCCATCGGTTGTTGATTAAAATGATTAATCAACAACCAATTTTTTCGACACATTAGACTTTAGGGTATTTATAGCCATTATGATAAACTGATGCCAGGTACCTATTCGCTTTCTGATCAGTAAAATGCTGTTGTTCTTTATCCCAATAGAGTTTTTGTCCTGTCCTAAATGCAATATTTCCCAATTGAGAAAAGATGGCAATATGGGCTCCTACTTCAATTGGTGCATGGAGTATTTGTGGATTACGTTGGCGAATGGCAGCCACAAAATTTTCCATATGTTTATCCAAGCCATTGTCTAAAGAAGGTTGGATAGAGACCGCTTCCATCCTTCCTTTTTCTGGAATGACCTCCCATCCCGATCTATTCAACACCAGCGTACCATTGTTACCAATAAATGCGACACCATGATTACGATTATAAGGTCCGAGATCAATACCCTTAGCATGCTCCCATTGGATGTTGAAGCCCTCAAACTCATATACGGCAGTCATGGTATCAGGCGTTTGGCCAGCATCGTCCGGGAATGCGAACTTACCTCCTGAGGCCATGATGGATTTTGGATCAGAAACTTTCATCCCCAGTAAAGCATAATCCAACATATGCACGCCCCAATCTGTCATCAAACCACCCGCATAGTCCCAAAACCAGCGGAAATTAAAGTGGAATCGATTCGAATTAAATGGTCTTTTTTGTGCCGGGCCTAGCCATTCCGTATAATGCACACCTGCGGGAACAGGTTCATCGGGTACAATGGGAATAGCACTTTTCCACCCCTGATAAGACCAAGCTTTCACCAATCGTATTTTACCTAATTTACCCGAATGAACAAAATCAATGGCGTCCTGGAAATGTTGCTGGCTCCGTTGCCACTGTCCAACTTGCACAATAGCCTTATTCTTTTTTGCCGCCTGAACCATTAATTGACATTCAAGGATAGAGTTACCAATAGGCTTTTCGACATAGACGTGTTTCCCCGCATTTACGGCATCGATCATTTGCAGGCAATGCCAATGATCCGGAGTTGCAATAATGACCGCATCCACCATTGGGCTGTTGAGCATTTTTTTATAATCTACAAATGTTTCGACATGTATGTTTCTTTTCTGAAGTTCTTCCTCTCTCTTTTTAAGAATATTTTCATCCACATCGCAAAGAGCGGTACAAACCAAGCCATCATTCTTTAACAACGCATTCAAATCAGCCCAGCCCATACCATTTACACCAATTAATCCAACCCGGATGGATTGATCTAAAAAGGTTGAACCTTTCGCATTTAAAAAAAAAGTTGAAGCAGCTAAAACAGTAGACGTTTTGATAAAATCTTTTCTATTCATTGGATATTGGTTTAAGTTTTGTTTTTAACGGATATCATCTAAATATCAAATATGAATAGACTACATATGCTTGGATGAATGCCATTTAACAAGAATTACGTTCTTTATTATTAAAAACAAATTGCTTCGATGAAAATACAAAAATGAATTTAGGTGCTCGCAAAAAGCATTGTAAAATATATATCGACAATTGTTGTGGAACCTTATGGACAAAACGAAAAAATGGTCGAGTTAGAATCACTCGACCATACATCTACCTATGAAAAACATGCCCTTGGGAGGGGCGCATGAAGTTAATACTAATTTCACGAAGAACAAACATTTTAAAAAATATTTATCTAAATAATTAATAATACTATTAACAATGGAATTATTAATTGATCATGTTACATTGGTTGGAGGGATTGTGTTTTATTAGGCATTTATGTTCAATAATTTCCTTCCTCTAGCGCTGTTCCAATCAACATCTTCTTCAAAAAAAGCCTCAGTTACATAACACATTTTATAATTCATTTAAAAAAAATAAAAGATTAATCATTTATTATGCCTACCTTGCCGCACTTAATTAAAAATAATGAATACAGGTAAAATTAAATTTTTCAATGAAACTAAAGGTTTTGGTTTTATTACACCAGAGGATGGTAGTGCAGATGTTTTCGTACACGTTTCTGCGCTTAAAAACCAAGTATCTGAAGGCGACGTTGTAACTTATGATGTAGAAAGAACTCCAAAGGGGATCAGCGCTACAAATGTAAAATTGGCGTAATCCAAAAAATACACTTTCTTGTTAATGGGGTAATTCTTAATGACTTATCCCATTTCTTTTTCCTATTCTTCCTTTACAATTTTTCAGCAATCCTTTACTTTTCCGTTGAAGACTTTTAGTTTTCAAATAAAAGCATAAAAAGGATTCTCAAAGGTTTTATTTAAGACAAAATTCGAACATACTATTTATGGAATTTAAACAACTCAGTTTAATCGCTCCGCTTTTAAAAGCAATAACAGAAACAGGCTACACACACCCCACTGCAATTCAACAGAAAGCCATTCCAGTTGTATTGCAAGGCAACGATCTTATTGGTTGTGCACAAACGGGAACAGGCAAAACCGCCGCTTTTGCACTTCCGCTTTTACAACGTCTTGAAGAAACTAAGACTTCAGGTAAGCTCGTTCCGATTAGGGCTTTGATCCTTACGCCAACACGTGAACTAGCCATTCAAATTGGAGACAATATAAACTTATACCGGAAATATCTAAAACTAAACTACTGCACTATTTTCGGTGGTGTAAGCCAAGAAAAACAAGTTAAAGAAATTAAAAAGGGCGTCGATATTCTTGTAGCTACCCCAGGCCGCTTACTGGATTTAATGAATCAAAAAATAGTTTCTCTAGATAAAATCGAAATCTTAATATTGGACGAGGCGGACAATATGCTGGACATGGGCTTTATTCATGACATCAAAAAGATCCTGGCCAAAGTTCCGTCAAAACGACAAACATTATTCTTCTCGGCAACGATGCCACCCAATATCCGTAAATTTGCACATGGCATATTACATAAACCTATTGAAGTTGACGTCACCCCGGTAAGCTCAACGGCCGAGAAAGTCAATCAATCTGTATTTTTTGTTGAAAAGAAGGATAAGATCAAATTATTGACGAGCATACTAAAAAAGCTGAAGCATGAGCGTACCATTGTCTTCTCCCGAACAAAACACGGAGCGGATAAAATCGTTAAGTTACTTGCGAAAAATGGTTTGAGAGCAGCAGCCATTCACGGAAATAAATCTCAAAATGCGAGACAAAAAGCGCTAGGTGAATTTAAGGACAGTCATCTTAAAATATTGATCGCTACCGATATTGCTGCAAGAGGAATTGATATCGAACAACTCCCCCTTGTGATTAATTATGATCTCCCTAATGTACCGGAAACCTACGTTCATCGCATCGGAAGAACAGGAAGAGCTGGCCAGGAAGGAAAAGCCGTTTCTTTTTGCGATGTAGAAGAAAGACCATATTTAGCTGATATTGAAAAATTAATCGGACTAAAAATCAAAATAGAAAAGATCAATAAATAGATCTTTATAAAACCTCAAGTAAAAGCCCCTAAATTATTGGATTTAGGGGCTTTTATGTTTTATTTATGGTTTGCGATCTGCCATCAACAGTGTCGATGGCGTGAAAGGAAGCCAATGTACTTTTTTATTGACAATTTTGTTCCAGCTGGGAAGGCTGATCAACATTAAGTCTTGCTCCTGCCAGGTCTCACGGTTTAACTCTTTTTCAGTTATTGTAAGATGATTTGGTACAAGTTGTTCCAATTGCCTCAATTTCTCTTTAAAGCTCTCATTGGTTTTCAGCACTTGGTTGAGATCCCACACAATGACTTGAGCATCGGAATGCTGTATTAGACGCTGTATCATTTCACCAAGAAATTCATCGTTTTTTAAGACAACAGGAACAACCACACGCTTTGCCTTTAGAAAATTTTTATCGATTAAGATACCTACCTGTGCATTTACTTTAGCATTGATTTGCTGATTTCGATCGAAAGTCATGAAAGGAGACTCTGCATTTGTAACCGTATGGAATAACTTCTCGGGATTCACAATCCGGGTAGTAAAATCTAAAAAACGCCCCAGTAAGCTTCCCTCATAAATTGATTCACTGACACCCAACAATAATAAGTCCTGATTGCGCTCATTGGAAGTTTGAACAATCTCGCTGTCAATATCACTGGAGATTTTAAAAATTGTCTGGATCGGTTGCTCAATCTGCATCGCCACCTGCTTGATTTCACGGAAACTATCCAGCTCCTGGATTTCCACTTCATAATGATGTAATTCGTTGGCAGGCTCAATATGTAATGCCGTAATTTCAGCGTTCTTTTTTGATTTCAATGTTAAAGCATCAGCCAGATACAATAGTGAAATCCCCGTGTTACTTTTCGCAAAAGACAATAGAATCTTAAATTTTGATTTATCACGGAAATCTTCCTGTAGTGAATTTTTCTTAGGTCGATAGAGGAAATTGATTAAATCTAAAGATGGTCCCGTCATAAAAGTAGTGACCAACGCCATTACAACCATCATCGAAAATAATTCAGCACTTAAAACGCCAAGATCGTATCCAATATTGAGGACGATAAGTTCCATTAGCCCCCGCGTGTTCATTAAGGCACCAATACTCAAACTATCTTTCCAGCTTTGACCCACAAAGCGCGCCGCTAACGTACTACCTGCAAATTTACCAATAACCGCAACCAAAATAATCCCAATGGTAATCATCCATAACTGAGGGTCATTAAGCAGACCGATCTGCGTGCGGAGACCTGTAAAGACAAAGAATAAAGGTAATAGTAACAAGGTTGAAACATCTTCGATTTTTTCGATAAATGCTGTCCGGAATCGACTCCCTTCGGGCATAATAGCTCCGGCCATAAATGCTCCAAAAAGTGCATGGATTCCGATTACTTCGGTCGCATAAGCCGACAATAACAGCACAATAAAGAAAATAGCAACAACAGGCTTACTTAGTGCTTCTTTACTTCCTTTTACCTCTCCAACGCGCATCAAAAATGGACGAACGATCTTAATCATGATGAGCACATAGGCAACAGCCAGCCCGATGGTATATAATGCACTAGCAAAATCACCCGCTTTGACAATTGCTATCACGACAGCCAGAATACACCAAGCTGTAATATCGTCTGCAGCAGCGCAGGTAATCGCCATTGCACCTAACTTACTTTTTTGCAATCCCCTTTCTTGTATAATTCTAGCAAGAACAGGAAACGCTGTTATACTCATGGAAATACCAATAAACAAGCTGTAGGATAGAAACTCTACATTTGTGGGTGGATGGAATAGGTATAAAAAATAAGCCAGTGAAATTCCCAACGTAAATGGGATCACAATGCTTGCATGAGAAATGACAACAGCATCATGCGCTTTATTTCGCAGCACATTCAGGTCCAGCTCCATTCCAATGATAAACATAAATAAGATTAGCCCAATTTGGCTCAGAAACTGCAAGTTACTAAGCGATTCTACAGGAAAAAGTGTATGCGAAAATTCGGGAAAATGGAGTCCCAGCAACGATGGCCCCAATATGATACCGGCGAGCATCTCTCCTATGACGACAGGCTGCTTAATCTTTATGCAAATCCAGCCCATGATACGTGCAGCTATAATGATTGTCACGATTTGCGCCAGTAATATCGCTAGCGGATGCTGCAGACTATGGAATAAGGTTGATGTAAAATCGTTCCAGGCACCTTGACTTGTTTTCTGTCCACGCAGCAGCTCTGGAGCCTCCAGCTGTGTCCCCAAATGAATCACCCAATACATCACACCGAGTAATGTACCCACTAACACTACGTAGAAAATTGTATTCCTATATCTCCTCATCTTCAATGGCAATTAAAATAAATATAATGACAATAGCATACTAAGTCCCGACCAATATTCTTTAAACAAAGGGGGGATAAAATACATTCTCAACAAAAATATAATTCTGTTGCAGTTTTAATGCCTTTCAGCAGGTAGGTCTAAGAAAATATGTAATGAACCAAAAGAATTTTGTAATCAACTGAATTTCTCGAAAAACATTTTCTTGTACGATTCGCCCAAATTAAAAACAAGGGGTAGATTTTGTTCGTCCAACAAAGTGCTTGTAATTTCATCAGCCGAGAAAAATTTGACGATCTTGGCTGCAATGATCTCTTTTTTATTGATACGGATAAAATCCTGTTCAGGCAAGATCTCCATCAGCTTATCAAAGCTTATATTTTTCAATAAAATAAATGAACCATCCGCCAAATAAACTGTTTTATCCCGGCTGTCTACTTCAGCTATTTGAACATAGTTAATTTGTTCGAAATACAATACTGTTTTTCCTTTATTCGTATTAAATTGCGCAAATGAGACAGTTTCAGATCGCTTGCTGATTAGCTGCTCAACCTTCATAATGGCTTGTTGAAGACGTTCCAAGGACAGTGGTTTACGCATATAATCTACTGCGTTGATGTCAAATGCCTCGCTCGCATATTGTTTATATGCGGTAGAAAACACAATTGGAAAGTCTTTTAGCTCTATGGCTAGATCAAATCCGTTAAATTCCGGCATTTCAATATCCAGAATACAAAAATCAAAACTCAACTTGCGGTATTCACTCAATAATACAGTTGGATCATTAAAAGTTTTCACCACCTCCAAGCCAGGAATCTGTTCACATAGCATTTTCAAAAATCTCAAGCTTGGTATTTCATCATCCAAAAGAATACATTTCAAATTTTTTTCAATCGGCATACAATCTGATTTGAAGGTGGGCAGTATAAACATCATTTTCTACAAATCTGCGCAGATGATGTCTACCTGGATAATACAACATGAGACGCTCTTCCAAGGTTTTGCTACCTATTCCACTTTTAGACTTTTGCAATGGTGAACGTTTTGATATTCGATTGTTTACAACTAATTCGAATAAACCGTTCTTAAAGGTCAACATGATTGCGATAAAAGAATCCGGACCGTGAAAGTCCGCATGCTTAAACGCATTTTCAATTAAATCAACCGACATCAGAGGAACAAAAGAAGGTGTGTTCAATATAGCGTCATTTAGTTCATCAATATCAAATTTTACGCGGATATCAAATAAAGGGCTTAATTTAACTTTATTAATCTCAATGAGATTGCGGGCAAATTCAATTTCGGCCTTTGGTGAAACGAGCTCATCTTCGCTTTCATACAACACGTAATCCAATACCATGGCCAATTTGTCCATCGTATAATAGGTTTGATAAGCATGGGAAAGTATTCCGTTCAACGAATTTTTAAGCAAATGTGGATTTAATTGAGCCCGATGGAAATGTGCTATCTTTTGATTGTCCATACGATTAAAAAGATCTTTTTGTCGTCTATTTTCGACCTCTAATTTCCGGTATTTTTGTCTTAACAATAGAAACAAAACCAATACTACAGCAACAATGGTCAGCAATAATAGAATGATTATATTCGAGATTTCAGTTGTCATGTTCATCCAAACTTAGTTAAAATTTCATTCTAAACGAAAAACCAGTTGCAGAAAACCTGGATAATCAAACTCGTTAACGATCAAATGAAATCTGAGCAATCTAAACAAAATACAGCACTGTAAAATTCTCATGTATTTATTACAAAAATTAACAGTTTCATTACAATTTAGTCACTTTGAAACATTAATTTCAGATTATTATCCTTATATTGAGACTATTGTAATTAGCCGATCAAATGATTGTCTACGCTATTTTGGTTAAACCCGCCTGATTTTTAATCAGGCCTAATATGAAACACTATGGAAAAGCTCATTTTCGAAACTAATGCACAACATCCCAGTCTTGTAGACAAAATTAAACAAGCTGTTGAAAAACTGAATGGCATCCACGAATGGAAAATCGACTTGGATTCTATTTACAATCTGTTAACCATAGAAGGCATTCGATTAAACCCGACGGAAATCGAATCGGAGCTTGCGCTCCATGGCGTCGAAGCAAGTCGTCTATATGAAGAGTAGACAAACGACTTGATAGCAAATAAAATAAGTTTCTTGGAAGCTAGATGGTTAATAACAACCGAATTCAATAAAACCGAACTTCTTCCAGCATAAGATTAATGCATTCTTATGCTGGAAGAAGCATCAAATCTTTTTAATAACCATGGCAGAGGCACCACCGCCACCATTACATATCGCAGCCAGTCCTAATGATCCCCCTTCCTGTCTTAAGATACTACTAAGTGTTACCACAATTCTAGCTCCCGAACATCCCAATGGATGCCCCAAAGATACCGCCCCCCCATAAACGTTTACTTTGTTCAAGGGTAAGCCTAAAATTTGTGCATTTGCCAAAGCGACAACAGAAAAGGCTTCATTAAATTCGAAATAATCAATATCATCAATGGTAAGGCCTGCTTTTTTTAATACTTTATTTGTGGCAATACTAGGCGTTGTCGTAAACCATTCTGGCACTTGTTCAGCATCAGCATAAGCAATAATCTCGGCTAAGGGGACAAGTCCAAGTTCTTCCAATTTTTCACCAGACATGAGCAGTACCGCAGCAGCTCCATCACTTATCGTCGATGCGTTCGCTGCAGTTACAGTCCCCTCTTTTTTGAAAGCGGGTTTAAGCTCAGGTATCTTGTCAAAATTGACCTGAGAAAACTCTTCATCCCGCGAAACAAGCACCTCTCCTTTTCGACTCTGTACCGTTATAGGTTGGACTTCGCTCAAAAACTTATTTTTTTGCCAAGCATCGAGACTTCTTTTATAGGAACTTATTGCATAATTATCCTGTTCTTCACGACCAATATGATATTTTTCGGCGCATAGTTCCGCGAAGACTCCCATGGCATCATTTGAATAAGCATCACTCAAGCCATCGCGTTGCAAGCCATCACTCAGGCTTTGAGCACCAAACTTAGCACCCCAGCGCATAGCATCTGCATAGTAAGGTACCCTGCTCATGCTTTCCATCCCCCCTGCAATCACAACATCCGCATCTCCCAATAGAATACTCTGCGCAGCAACCGCTATGGCTTTCATGCCACTTGCACATACCTTATTGATGGTTGTTGCAGTTGTATGATCTGATAAACCGGCGAAACGAGCAACCTGTCGAGCCGGTGCTTGTCCTAAATCAGCTTGCAAAACAGCCCCCATAATAATCTCGTCGACTAAATCACTGGCAATTCCAGCTTCATCAACAACCGCTCGGACAACCCGGGCTGCGAGCTTCGTGGCTGAAATTGACGATAGCGCTCCACCAAAGCTTCCAATTGGTGTACGTTTCGCTGCAACGATAAATACGCTTTTTGACATGATATAAAAATTTATAATTGTTTTGCTAAAATTAGGAGGCCTATCCTAAGCGTATCCGCAACAGCCCTTCCTCATCTTAAAGATAAAAAATATAACAGATACCCCACAACAAGTCGGTTTTATTTTTTTTATAAAAACAGAATAAATAGAAAAAAAACAACCCAAAAACTTCCCTACTTAAACTATTAAACGAAAAATAAAGAATAAAAATTTGCAAAAAGCCAAGCCTTTTCGTTAAATTCGTTTAGATAACATCCTAATGGACGGGCATTCAAGAGGCCCCCTTACATAAGATAACCAGAAGCAAGATAAACGATTATGCAGACAATCCGGTTTACAGCTGAACATCAGATTTTTCGCGATACACTTCGCGCATTTATTCGAAAAGAGATTACACCTTACATCGATGATTGGGAAAAACAGGGGGAGATCGACCGGAAAGTGTGGAAGAAAATGGGTGATATGGGATTTATGGGTCTCAATTATCCAGAAGTGTATGGCGGACTAGAACTCGATTTTTATTATTCCTTGATACTCTGCGAAGAATTATCGTATTGTTTTTCTGGCGGATTTACCATTTCCGCGCTTGTCATTCAGTTTATGTCGGCTCCATACCTACTGAAATATGGATCAGAAGATCTGAAAGCACGCTATCTTAAACCGGTTATTGCTGGTGATATGATCAGCGCTGTTGCTATTACTGAACCTGGGGCTGGTTCTGACGTAAAGCAGATCAAAACAACAGCTGTCCGCGACGGAGATTTTTATATTGTCAACGGATCTAAAAACATTTATTACCAACGGTTACTACGGTGATTTTTTCATTACAGCAGTCAAAACGGCTCCTGACCAAGGAACAAAAGGAATAAGCTTGTTAATTATTGACAGAAATGCAAGCGGAGTCTCTTCAAACAAAATCAATAAATTAGGTTGGCACGCCTCGGACACTGCCGAACTAGGTTTTAATAATGTGCGAGTCCCTATTTCTCACCTTGTTGGCATTGCCGGAGAAGGATTTCGCTATTTAATGGATGGACTTCAGTTGGAAAGGCTTACCGCAGCTGTTCATAGTCTCGCTACCGCAGAATCCGCATTTCAGTATACGCTTGATTATATCGCACAACGCGAAGCCTTTGGAAAAAAGATCCAGGAATTTCAAACCATACGGCACCGGATCGCACAAATGGCAGCCAATATTGCTACCACGAAAGCCTTTGTCTACCATTGTTGTGATCTCCAAGACCAAAACGAATATGCAGTCCAAGAATGTTCCATAGCGAAGCTACAAGCAAGTGAGCTCGCCGTCAATGTCGTAAACCAATGTCTCCAATTATTTGCGGTTATGGCTTTACAGAAGATTATAAAATCGCACGTTTATATCGCGATGTCCGTGTCGGCACCATTATCGGAGGAACCTCAGAAATCATGCTCGAAATTATCGCGAAAATGACAATAGATCATGTGACTTATCAATCCGGAAAGTCCAAACAATAGAAAGCTTTTAAAAATCAGGACCAATACAATGGATGAAAATAAATCTTATAGGACACACCCTCTCTTTCGTGTAGAACAGGATAATCATCATATCATTACAATCCAACCTCTATCGGCAGCAGCTCCAGAGCAGTTGGATATGATAGGCTATCTCACACAATTTGTCGATTTGGTTACGTTCATTCTCGAACGGGAAGATACGGTAGGCGTCGTATACACTTGCCCGATTCAAGACGAAAAAATTGAGTATGCGCAATTATTTAGGCAGTTTTCTTCGAGCCGCTCGAGCCCTTCGGACTTATTCGAGCTTACATCAAAAGTTTTGCGTTGGGAAACGTTTAAAAAGCCAATTGTCTCTCTTTTCACTAACAATTGTACTGCGATTGCCCTAGCGACTATGCTATGGTCTAATTATCGTATCGCCTCCGAAACACTTCAGTTTGGCTTTCCGGAAAGTAGGTATGGTTTGTTTACGGCTTTTGGTGCAACGATCTATTTGCCAGCATTGATAGGTACTGAAAATGCCCTAAGTCTGCTGACACAAAACAAACTTGTGAGCAGTGAAGAAGCACATCAACTTGGGTTAATCAATGAATTGGCGCAGAAGCCGGACGATTGCCTATCTTTAGCAAAAAACTGGATTCTTCATCCTCCCAGCATTGATGCCAACCAGCACACAAAACAAATGGACGAACTGGGGCCTGAAGCAATTCTCGCTATCCAAAAAAAAGCACGCGGCTTATACCCCGGTACAAATGCAGTTATTGAATTATTACAAAAAAAACAATTATCTACACCGTTTGAGGCCGCCGAGCAGGAAGCAAACTTGTACCTGCACGTATTAAAACGTCCCGAGCCACTCAGCATGGTCCGTACACTTCATTATGGTGTCCAATTGGCGAAATCACCCAAAAGTATAAACCATTTTGAGGATTATAGCCTAAAAAAAATAGGCATTCTGGGTGCTGGAATGATGGGTTCGGGGATCGCTTATGAGGCGGCCCGGGCGGGAATAGAAGTTGCTTTAAAAGACGTTACAATTTCCCAAGCCCAACGCGGCAAAGCTTATGCTAAGCAGGTTTGTGAAAAATCACTGGCTTTAGGGGCCATGACCGCATCCCAAGGGGAGCAATTGCTTGCACGCATAAAACCAACGGAGCAAGTCAGTGATCTGAATGGATCTGACTGTATTATTGAAGCTGTATTTGAAGATTTCCACCTAAAAGCTAATGTCACACAAGAAAGCTTACCCTATTTAAGTGAAAATGGGTTCTTCGCGACAAATACGACATCATTGCCCATTACGGAGCTTGCGAAAGCAAGCACCGAACCTAAGAGTTTTATCGGCATGCATTTCTTTTCTCCTGTTGACCGCATGCCTCTTGTCGAAATCATCTGTGGTAAACAAACCGCGCAAAAAACGTTGGAGAAAGCACTCGCCACAGCTTTACGCCTCAATAAAATTCCGATAGTCGTACAAGACGGTCCAGGTTTTTTCACCTCGCGTATTTTCTTCAACTATTTACTGGAGGGTATTACAATGGTATTGGAAGGAATCTCTCCAACTCTTATTGAAGAGGAAGCGATAGCTGCAGGTTTTGCCGTAGGTCCCTTAGCGGTATTAGACGAAATCTCCTTGGAGCTAATGCTCCACGTGTATGATCAACTTCCACAACTACATGCCAGCCAAAAGCGCGCATACAATTACCTCAAAGGTATGGTGGATCAAGGAAGAAAAGGAAAAAAATCAGGCGCTGGATTCTACGATTATGGCACTGAAACCAAAAAGAAGAAAATTTGGAAAAACCCTATAATTGCATCTGTAAAGGAAAATATAACAGCTACAATTATCCGTAAGCGTTTATTGCATGTTATGGCATTGGATAGTTACCGATGCCTCGCAGAAGGTGTACTTCATCAACCCATCGATGGCGACATTGGTTCCATCTTAGGGGTTGGTTATGCAAGCCATACAGGGGGGGTATTCGGTCACATCGATCTCACAACACTTCCTCTATTCGTTTCGGAATGTCAACTATTTCAGCCCTACGGTGAACAATGGGATATTCCAGCATCTTTAAGAGAGCTGGCAGATAAAGATTTCAGATTTTATAATGGTTTCGACTCAAACTGGTCTTAAAACCGACCTGTGCTCAACTGAAGAAGTTGTCTAGCACCTATTAAATGCTACCCTAATAGATAACCATTAAAGGGTTAAAAAACTACCAAACAAAGGATTACATCTTTAAAACTAAATATTCTATATAATTGCGTAATGATGTTATAAAGTACTAAACAAAAGCTAGGGCGACAAATAGGGTGAGTCGCCCTAGCTATATCATTAGCGCACAAACAAATCCATGAGACGCGAAACATCCTGTTCGAGAAAAGTATCGTAGTCCAAGGTAGCTGCAAGTATTTTCTTTTGCTGTTTTTCAGAAAATACCCGAGCAAGATTTGTTTTGTATTTTTCAATTAACTTAGGTATTCCTTCTGCCCTCCTTCTTGGATGACCTATTGGGTATTCGACAACTACCTCAGGCAATAAGGTCCCATCAGTCAATTCAATGGTCAAAGCATTTGATATCGCCCGCTTTTGTGGATCGTGATAATCAAGGGTGAATTGAGTATCTTCGATACAATAAATTTTATCGCGCAGTGCATCAATTCTTGGATCAGAAGCGATATGATTTTCATAATCTTCAGCTGTCAGACGTCCAAAGATCAGCGGCACAGCAACCATATACTGAATACAGTGATCACGGTCTGCAGGGTTGTGCAAAGGCCCCTTTTTATCGATAATCCGGATAGCCGCTTCATGTGTACGAATGGTAACACGGGCAATATCCGAAGTACTTTTTCCGAATTCCTTCAATTGCTGATGAAGTAACATTGCTGCTTCGGCTGCAGTCTGTGCATGGAACTCAGCGGGAAAAGAAATCTTAAAAAGAATATTCTCCATCACATATGATCCGTAACCACGTTGAAATTTAAATGCACTTCCTTTAAAGGATACATCGTAGAATCCCCAGATTGGAGCTGTCAAAACAGATGGATAGCCCATTTCTCCTGTTTTTGCGATCATGGCCAGTCGAACAGCACGTGAAGTTGCATCTCCGGCTGCCCATGATTTTCGGCTACCTGTATTTGGTGCATGCCGATAAGTGCGTAAAGCTTGTCCATCGACAAAAAGCCAAAGAAACCGCGTTGAGCAATTCCTCTCTTGTGAGACCAAGGAGCCTACCTACCACCGCTGTTGAAGCTACCTTAACCAAAATAACATGGTCCAAACCCACTTTATTAAACGAGTTTTCAAGCGCCAAAACACCTTGTATCTCATGAGCCATAATCATTGCCTCGAGCACCACTTTAGTTTTCAATGGTTTTTGACCATTCGCAATATCGGTTCGGCTCAACCAATCTGCGACAGCTAAAATTCCCCCTAAATTATCGGATGGATGGCCCCATTCTGCAGCTAGCCAGGTATCATTAAAATCCAGCCATCGAATAATCGTGCCGATATTGAAGGCAGCCTGAATGGGATCCAATTGAAAATTTGTACCCGGCACCCTTGCACCATTCGGTACAACGGTCCCTGCCACAACTGGCCCCAACAATTTAGTACAGGCAGGATAAGTCAATGCTTCCAAGCCGCAGCCGATGGTATCGAGAAAACAGTAAAATGCTGTATTCCAAGCAACTTTTTCCTCAATTTTATAATTTAGGACATAATCCACAATGTCCACTAAAACCTGATCCGGTTGTGGTCTTTCATTTGATATTGCTGAACTCATTCGTGTATTTCGTATAAGACTATCGTTCTATTTATTAATATAATTCGTTTTTTTTATGCGCTAAATTCTTCCTCTCCCCCCTGTTCAAAAAGCACTTTAAACACCTTTCATTAATCCAAATTTACCGTTCGGAAAGAGGTACAAAAGGTCTATCATCGGGACCAATGTAGTTTGCACTCGGCCGGATAATTTTTCCATCCTGACGTTGCTCAAAAACATGCGCTGACCAGCCTGTTATACGTGAGAGAACAAATAAGGGCGTAAACATCTCCGTTGGAATCCCCATAATATGATAGGACACGGCGGAGTACCAATCCAGGTTCGGAAACATTTTCTTTTCTTCCCACATAACTTTTTCCAACCGCTCTGCGATCAGGTAGAGTGTCATGTCTCCTGCTTCTTCCGACAGCTCTCTCGCAACTTGTTTTATCACTTGATTTCTTGGATCCGAGATCGTATACACCGGATGGCCAAATCCAATAATGACTTCTTTATTTGCCAATCGTCTTCGGATATCCTCTTCCGCCTCATCAGCATTTGCATAACGACTCTGAATTTCGAAAGCGACCTCATTGGCTCCGCCATGCTTAGGTCCACGTAGCGCACCTATTGCCCCTGCTATACAGGAATACATATCTGATCCTGTTCCTGCAATTACCCGAGCGGTGAATGTGGATGCGTTGAATTCATGCTCCGCATATAAATTAAGTGAAATTTGCATCGCTCTCACCCAAGACGGCGATGGAACCTTTCCGTGCAGGAGATGTAGAAAATGTCCGCCTAAAGTGGAGTCCGAAGTCTCAACCTGCACCTCACGTCCATGCTGACTAAAGTGATACCAGTACAACAGTGCTGAAGCCATCGATGCCATCAGACGAGTTGCAATATCCCGTGCACCAGCAATGGGATGACTATCCTTTTCTGGCGATACACTACCGAAAAACGAAACATAAGTCCGTAAAACATCCATGGCATGGGCTGTAGATGGCAACTGCTTAAGGACTTGTTGAACAGTAATAGGTAGGCCACGTTGACTGATCAACTGACTTTGATACGTGACGAGTTGTGCCTGTGTTGGTAGACTTCCATAAATAAGTAAGTAAGCAACCTCTTCAAAACTTGCCTGATGCGCCAGATCTAAAATATCATAACCCCTATAATGCAGATCATTACCACTTTTTCCGACAGTACTCAAAGCCGTATTACCAGCTGTTACACCAGAGAGTGCTACACTTTTTTTAGGCTTAAAACCTGCGCCGTTTGTCTCTTCCATCTGAATATAATTATTTGTTAAACAATTGATCCAATCGATTTTCATAAGCATAATAATCGATACTTCTGTATAACTCCTCTCTCGTCTGCATATCGTCGATCACATTCAGCTGCCCCCCATCTTCCCGAATATGACGATAAACAGTTGCAGCGGCTTTATTAGCTGCACGGAAGGCAGATAGCGGATAAAGGACAATAGAAACATCCGCGTGACGAAGTTCATCCAGGCCAAACAACGGTGTTTGTCCAAATTCGGTGATATTCGCCAAAATCGGAAGACCTGTTGCCGCACTAAATTGAACGTATTGCTCCAAATGATGCACCGCCTCGGCAAAAATAAAATCCGCTCCGGCTTCTTTATAAGCCACTGCCCTTTCCAAAGCAAGCTCAAGGCCTTCGGAAGCCAGTGCATCTGTACGTGCACCAATGGCAAAATGCTCATCCGTGCGTGCATCCACCGCCGCTTTCAGACGGTCAACCATTTCAGATCGAGAGACGAGCTCTTTCCCAGGCCGGTGCCCACAACGCTTAGCTCCCACCTGATCCTCCATGTGTACTGCCGCCGCGCCCACTTTAATTAAAGACTTTATTGTACGTGCCACATTGAATGCCGAAGGACCGAAGCCAGTATCAATATCCACCAGCAAAGGAAGCTTACACACATTTGTAATGCGATCCACATCAATCAAAACATCCTGAAGTGTTGTAATCCCAAGATCCGGAATCCCAAGAGAACCTGCTGCAACACCACCTCCAGAAAGATAAATAGCTTTAAAACCGGCCTGTTCAGCCAAAAGAGCATGATTCGCATTGATCGCTCCAACAATTTGTAATGGTTTTTCATTCTTGATCGCTTCCTTAAAAAGGAAGCCCGGGGATTTTATCATAATATCGAATTTGAAATTCCATGCCCTATAACCTCCTTTAGATACAGGTTACAGCGACTACTTAAGTTTACTTAGTCCGAAGGAATTCTTTTGAGGCCCTTCCTCTTAAAGATACTAATTATCACCGCAATAAAACAAATTATTTTCTACATTAAAGGTCAATGACAGAAGAAAATACGGTAATAGTCCCTATTAATTAAAAATAAATTATTTCAGACGCTAAAGCTTTCCCTCAGTCTGCTAAATGGCCTTAACAACCGTGTACTATTTTTTCTAAGGGAGGATACATTAGCAATCAAAAAGCCCCAACTTTTGATGTTGAGGCTTTATCAGAAAGGTTGGCAGGACGTCTTGCACCGAAGGGGTAAAATTGTCATTAAAACGAGCAAAAAAAAAGCGGGATCTTTCGATACCCGCTCAATAAAGCATTTTAAACTAGTTTTTACCGTTATTTTTAGCCCACCATAAGCGTTTTCCCCAGTTATAATCCACAGTCCCTTGCGCAGCTGCTGTAACGTTATCCGTATTATATAGGTATTCATTATTCGGATAAGGCAGGCGAAATGGTTGGTCTGTATGTGGAGTTGCTGAATTTTGAATTTTTGAAGGATAATTGGTGCTAGGAATTCCCGTCCTTCTATACAAACTCCAGGCTTCAAAATTTTCTTTAAATAAAGCGACCCACATATCCCAATAGATACGATCCTTCGACCCATCAAATTTTCCCGCTCCGGCTAAATAAGCATTCACAGCTGGTTCAGCAACTTCGTTATCTTCCATAGATAGCCTAACTGCTGTTTCATAGGCTGCTTTAGCTGTAATTCCAACATTATAACCTAATAATGCGGCTTCAGCCAACATATAATAAGTTTCACAGGCTTTATAAAAAGGTACTGCCCCAGCAGGGTTATTGATATAATGGAGTCCAATCCATGAAATTGACGTTGAAGGGGAAGGATTAGTCAACGAACCATTAACAAACCCAACATATTTACCGGCATTATTTTTCTGAGCGATCGACTCAATCCGAGGGTCGTTCGTTTCCGTTAAATGATTGATAAAAATATCAAACATTCCCCAATTGTTGATGCGTTTACCGTAAATGCCAGACTCATACCAAGGTTCCATATAAGGCAGATTTCCAGGGAAAAACATTTGACAACTTTCCGCATTGGTCTCAATTAATGGATATTTTGTCTTATTTCCAGCAATTTCCTCAATTGTAGATTTAGCTAATGCCGGAGCAACGGAAGAAATGCGTATTGCCATCCGCAAGCGTAGCGAATTACAAAACTTCTGCCACCTTAACATTTGTGTTTTTACATCCGGACTACCACTATTAGCCTCTCCATAGATGACGTCATAGTTACCAACATCATCCGTTCCAATACCAGCCGCCAATTCATCAGCAATTGATTTGAGATCCGCTAAAACTGCGGGAAAAACATCCTCCTGTTTATCATATTTGGCTTTCAATACCGAACCATCTTCTGGCCGTCCTTTAAATGCCTCTGAATATGGAATATCACCCCAGCCGTCCAATAAATAAGACCACATGTAGTTATTCCAAATTCTTGCTATAGCCCTTGTATTTTTATACCCTTCAGCATTGGCTTCTGTCTTTTTAAGCAGGTCTTTCATTTGGGTGATATTATAGTAGCAAGCAGCCCAACGATTGCCATAGGTATTATTTGTCGGAATCAATCCACTCAGGTTATCCGGATATTGAATTTTAACAATATATCCAGCAAATGTACCATAACCATCAACGTCACCGCCAAACTGGTCTCCGGCATTTCGCATCACGTTGACCAACATATTTTGTGGTGGAACGTCATTTAAAGCATCCGGATCGGTATTAATTTTCTCAAAATTTTTGGTACAACCTGTCACCAAAAGAACGGCTAACAAAGGCGTATATTTAAATTTTTTAATGAAAGTATTCATAATCATAATTTTTTGGGGTTCTATATCTTAAACTTTATGTATTAATTAAAATGTAAAACCAAGTTTAAGACCTATACTTCTTGAGTTTGGAACTGTCGCTTGCTCAAATCCTACACCTCTAGAATCGCTAGATACACCTCCTGCTTCGGGATCTAACCGCATCGTATTTGATTTATGCACCCAAAGCAAGGCTAAGTTGGTACCCGTTACAGAAATATTAGCCCGCTTAATCCCTTTTATTTTACTATATAAATGTTTTGGTAAATTATACGAAATATAGGCCTCTCTTAATTTCAGGAAAGAACCATCAAAAACATACATTTCGGCAATCCCGCCATTTTCGTACCAGTCCTGCGCTGACGTTTCTATGGTATTTGCAACCCAGCCTCCTTTTCCGTCCGACATTGCAAATCGTTCATTCTTCATCACGTCCCGACCTGCTACAATTGCCCTTTCACGAATGCCATCCGCAGCAGTGATTTCAGCTATACCCGTCGCATAACCATGGGACATCGTTTGTGACCAAATATCTCCCCCCTTACGAAAATCGAGCATAAAGCCAAATCTAAAATCTTTAAAGGTGAAGTCATTACGCATCGAAGCCAAGAAGTCCGGCACAGCATTACCAATCACTTGACCATCAAGCGGTGTAGAAACCAGACCGTTAGAACCCACTTTAATAGCACCTTTCATCGGTCCATCTTTTACACGATCGTAACCGGGGCCAACCAAGCTTCCCCAAGGGCGCCCCACAGAAGCCATATTGGAGATCCCCCAAGTCCAACCCTGTCTGTAATCTTTCAAGCCCAATTCAGGATAAAGTTCAACAACCTTGTTATTATCTTTTGAGAAGTTGACAGTTGTTGTCCAATTCAATCCGTCTTCACGTTTCAGGATATCACCGCGTAATTGAACTTCAATACCCTTGCTTCGAATTTCTCCCGCATTTAAGAAGATACTACTAAACCCAACCACATTGGAGGTCGTCACTGGAAGCAATTGTTTTTTATTTATTTTTTGATAATAGGTAAGGTCTAAATGAAGACGGTCTTTGAATAATCCAAGCTCAGTACCGATTTCATAAGAAGTGATAGCTTCAGGTTCCAGGCCTTCGATCGCATAGACCATACTCTTGTACATTTGCGCTAGGTTATTATAAGCATCTGTTTGTGCATAATAATAGTTTCCATTTTGATAAGGTTGTGTAGCGTTACCTACTTTCACCAAATTAAATCGCATTTTCCAAAAATTCAAATAATCACTTTTCAGACCTTCAAATGAAGCTGTCGGAATCCAGCTTAAACTTGCCGAAGGATAGAAAAAGGATTTCCGTAGTGTCGATGACCAGTCATTCCGTGCTGTCAGATCCAAATATAATTGATCTTTCCAGCCCAAATTTGCCTGAGCGTAAACCGAATTGGATCGGCCTTTCGAATGATCCATAAACGTGTAGGCATCTCCTATTTTATTCGCAATCGTATAAACGCCTAATACATTTAATCCTTTGGCCCCTAGTGTACTTGTTTCATATTGATAATCGCGGTAGTTAGCACCCAAAATACCTGTCAAACTCAAATCCCCAAATTGTTTATTGAAATTCGCGATAAAATCTGCATTAAAATCGGAATTGCTATTTTTTATGTCATTGAACTTACCATCTTGGTTATCAAAGTTAAAATAAGTCGTCTCAAACATATGTGTGTTATAGTAATCCAATCCTACACGTCCCTCAAATTTCAAAAAATCAAAAGGTTGATAATATAAGGATGTCTTACCGAAAACACGGTTCATCTTCATCGCATTACGGGATTCATGCATCGTATAAAAAGGATTCATATGATAAGCGGAATTCCAATTGTAATAGGTATATTTCCCTTGCGCATCTTTTTGATCCCAATTATTTTTCAAGTCTTGCATATCCACCTGGCGACCAAACCAGATCAGGCCGTTCATTGGATTTGCTGCATCATATCCCTGCGTGACCAAGTTGTTACTTTCTGTACGCGTAAAGTTACTCATAATGTCATAAGACACTTTATCGCTAACCTTATATTCATTGTTCAGCTGGGCAGTATATTTTTTCTGATCTGTATTAGGTACTGTTCCCTTTTGATCCCTAAAGGAAATAGATGCACGTGTAGAAGATCGATCTGATTTGGAAAGCAATGAAACATTATGGTTTTGGGAAAAACCTGTCTGGAAGAACTCTCTAACATTGTTTTTATGTGAATTCCATGCTGTTGCCTGGCGTACACCATTCACAACCGGACTGTTAAACTGTGGTATCAACAAACCAATGTCCATGCGAGGCCCCCAAGATTCATCGATATTATCATTAACACCAATGTTTCCTGTGCCATCAACGTAACTGAATGAATTCTGCGTTACATAATCCTGATAAGATAGATTTCCACCAAATTTCTTAAAACTGTATTCATCCCCCCGTGATCCTTGACCATATAAATTTTGGTACTTCGGTAAATTGGCGGCTCTGTCGATGGAAAAATTACCATCGTATGAAATCTGGACTCCGTTTTCGGCCCGTTTTCCAGATTTTGTGGTAATCATAATAACGCCTGTACCAGCACGCATACCGTATAGTGCTGCTGCCCCACCTTTCAGTACGTTGATGCTTTCGATATCATCTGGATTAATGTCGTTTAGACCCGAGCCGTAATCCACCCCAGTATAGGTATTATCTCCGGAACGCTGAGAGTTATTTGTAATAGGAATACCATCCACTACGATAAGCGGTTGCTGGTTTGCCTGTAACGACGTGTTTCCGCGGATCGAAATACGCGCTGAAGATCCGATCGCTCCACCAAATTGGTTTATTTGGACACCTGCAACTTTACCCGCCAATGCTCCTGTTAGACTATGTTGTCCGGCATCTGTCAATTCCTTGGCTTTAACCTCCTGCATGGCATAACCCAACGATTTCTTCTCTCTTGTGATACCTAATGCGGTAACCACCACTTCGTCTAAATTCTCCGCTGAAGATTCTAATGTAATGCTTAAATTCGTTTGATTATTCAGTTGAAACTGCTTGGATTTATAACCAACTGCAGTGACATTTAAAACTCCTCCACCTGTATATGTTAATGAAAATCCACCATCAATTCCTGTCTGCGTGCCGGCACCGCCTCGAATGGTTACCGATACCCCTGGTATTGGTTTGCCATCCTGATCCAACACTTTACCTTTAAGTGCTGTTTGGGCATAAAGCGCAGAACATACTAGTATATTGGATGCTAGTATTGCAATACTTCTTTTGTTCATAAGCTAGTCTCTGTTAGTTAGTTTAAAATGCTTTTATAAAATCTAAATTATGCAAATGTTAAAACAGAGCACGCTATGATATTGACCAATATTACCCATATTTTAACATCACATGTTAAAATATTACAAGTCTAACACAGCTAAATTTAAATCATTGACCTTCCACAAATAAACCGCGAGCATTTTTCAAATAAAAAGATTAACGCTAAAAAACAAACCCTTGCCAAAATACTAGCAAGGGTTTTCGCTTCAGTAAAACAGTAAAAATAACTTACTTTTCAATAAATTTTTGTCCATGAAAGACGCGTTTTGCCTGTCCCCGTGACACCTCGATTTGATCTTTCCATTTTTGTACTTTGGTCGCGTTTAACTTGGCCTGCCCTAAATCCCGAAGACGTGCAGCCAAGCGCAGCATTGCGATCTCCTTATTCTGCAATTGGGATCTCGTATCCATCACCTGAACACTCCCCCCTGTCGGTGCATGCGTAGCTCTGACGCCAGAACTTACTTTATTGACATGCTGCCCACCTGCGCCGCTACTCCGCATTGTTTGGAAATATACATCCTTCAAATCCAACAGCCTTTCCTTTTCCCCAGGATGGTACATTTTAACGTCGACAAACCAATTCTTCCGTTTGTGTAAAGGACGAAAGGGGCTTTTACACACCCAACAGATTGTACCAACCCAATGATCAATCAATTGTTCCATATCTCTTCCGCTCAATCTGACGATTAACGAACAAGGAAGTCCATCAACGTCTTCTCTTTCTATTTCCGTGACTTCTACACCAACTTTACGGCTTTCAACAGCGAGTCTATCGAATACTAGCCGGACAGCCATATTACATTCCTTAGGACCTCGTCCCGAAGAAACCTGTAAATACCTTTCTTCCATCACCTTTATTTGTCCATGCGTACAATCTTCGGACTAAACGTTCCGAGAACATTCACCAGTTCCTCCTGCAATTTCATCACCCGATGAATATCTTTATAAGCACGTGGCGACTCATCCAACGCGCCCCCGATCAACTCCACACCACATGCTTCCAGATCTTTCAACATGGCGCTTTTTGTTAAATTATTTTTGCAGGCAGATCTCGACATAACCCGCCCCGCTCCATGGGATGCCGACTGTAAACTTAAGGGGTTTCCCCTCCCTTCCACAATGAACCCCGGTGCTGTCATCGAGCCGGGAATCACCCCCAATACACCCTTTCCAGCAGGAGTTGCTCCCTTCCGATGAACGATATATTCCTCACCATTCACGAATTCCTTCCATGCGAAATTATGATGATTTTCGATCGTTACCACTGGGTTACATCCAAGTGCTTTAGCCAAACGTCGGTGGATATCCGTATGACAGGCCTGGGCATAGTCCCCTGCCAAATTCATTGCCATCCAATATTCTTGTCCTTCTTGGGTTGATAAATCCAACCAGGCCAAATGCTGCACATGACGAGGTAATGGACACAGTTGGGCAGCCAGACTCGTATAGTGTTTAGCGATATGTGCTCCCAGGCCGCGAGAACCACTATGGGATAAAATCCCCAAATACTGCCCGGGATCCATCCCCCATTCGTTCCGCACGGTATGAAGCTCAACAATGCCCATTTCGACAAAATGATTTCCGCTGCCAGAAGTCCCGAATTGCCTATAAGCTTTCTCCAACAGGGATTTTAACAGCGGGATTTCCTGAAATTCCGCCCTACTGAAAATGATGTGATCAGACTTCTCACGATGCGTGTCGGTTAAACCAAATTTGGTATTTTCCTTCAATATATTTCTCAGTTGAAATTCTCGTCCTTTAAAATAACTGCCAGGTAAGTCGAATATCGACAGGCTCATCCGGCAACCGATATCCACCCCGACACCATAGGGTATAACGGCATTTTCTGTAGCCAGGACCCCACCGATGGGAAGCCCATAACCTGTATGCGCATCTGGCATCAATGCACCTTGCCTTGAAATAGGCAATTGCAATGCATCGTACAATTGTCTTTTCGCCTGCTCATCAATTTCATTTGCTCCAAATATGTTAAATGGAGCTCTATGCGCGCTCAGCTCCCGGACACGTATTTCTATGGGCTGCACCAGTCCTTCAGAAAGCTTTCCCCATATTTTATGCTCCATAAATCGCTTCGGAGCTTCTAAAAGCTCAGCAAGTTCAAGAAGAATGGTTTCTTTATTTTCTTTCTTTCGATACCTTGTGATCAGTCCCAAAGCTGTGTTAACTATATTATTTTGTGGAAAACCTATTTTTATTAGATCTTTTCCAGATAATTTACTTCCCATTTTTTGTAAAAAACATACATAATTAGCCACCAATTCCATCGTAGAAATCGGCAGCATTTTTGAAAAAATTTCGGGAATATTCTTTTAGAGATAACGAATCTATTAAACAAATGCTCTTCATTATGCACAGTTAATTCGTGCGAAAGAGCGGATTATAAACAGCTTTTCAGAAAGCCATATGCCCCTAAAGTGTCTAAGTTGTATGAATAGAAACGAAAATCAGGAAAAATAAAAAGCCCGAATGAACTTCGGCTTTTTCATCTGTATTAATTGGTTTTCCAAAAGAAGTGAAGCGATCCGATTATTCATTCCAGCGGATTGAACAAACACGATGTGCTCCAATTTTGAAGAATGTCTTAACTATGACAAAAAGCACGAAGATTGCTTTCAGCAAATCCATTTGCCTTAAAAGCTTGCGGTGTTATAATCTTGGCGACCAACATATCTCTTCGTGTTTAATTGTTATAATACTATTCTTGACAGCAAAGATAAATAAGTTTTATTTAAACTTTTCATATTTGCAAAAATTTAATTTGGGTTAAATGGAAGTGGATCCTTTAGCACAAATTTAAAGTCGCGTGTATTCCCGCCTCTGGTTACGCGGAAACGCATTTCCTTTCCCTCTTCTGATTTAAAAAGATTGTGGATCGACTCCAGGGAAAATGAAGATGCAGGTCTACCATTGATCCTTATAACCTTATCTCCCGGCATTAGTCCTGCGATTGCCGCAGGCGAACCATCACGAACCGTCGCAATTTTATACATATTCCGTAGTACAAAGCGATACTGCACACTGTTGCCCATTCTTACCTCTGTACCGCCATCTGTTTGCAGAACCACGGGTATTTCTTCTTTTTCGTATTTAATGCCATCGTGGATAATTTCTAAGCCACTCATATTCAAATAATAAAAGCGATCAAAATCTTTATTCTTATGAAGGTATATGGATTTGTTGGGGTAATCGAATACGACCTTAAATCGGCGTAACAACTCATTCCCAATGGAACCTACCCTTTCGCTCACAAATGTTGCATGCTGTAACGAACTCAATTCGGGATAGGCTACGAGGGGATAATCCATTGTAAACGGCCCAAGTTCGAGCGATCGGATTCGATTTCTTTTTCCATAAATCTCACCGTTAAATCCTTGCCCTATGTAGTCATCAATAAATGGAGGCTTAATATCAAAATTATTTAGCTTGGAAGGAATAAGCATTAAGGCATCGCTATTTCCCATGTCGATCAATACACGACCATCAATAGCCACATCGCCCTGTTTAAAAGCAACCGAAGTATAGGGGCGACTGTTTAAAATATCCAAGGGCAAACGCTGCATCTTCTCAAGCCCCTTAGGCTTGTTCGCTCTAGGATATAAGGTGATGCGATGTTTTTGAAAATCCATTTCGATCATTTGGTTTTCAAAAAAAACGACTACCCATAATTCCATTCACTTCCACGCCGATCCGGGTAGAAATATCAATATGAGCGTTTTGAAGAATATAGATCGGTTGATCCGAATCTTCATATACGCCTGCAATATTCACGTGATTGCTGATGGATAAATAGCCATCCAAACCCTCTTCCCGACCCAAGCCCTGAAACTTATTAACAAAAACAGCGCTATCAATTGACTTTAATGTTTCCCCAAATATCATGGTTTCTTTAACACCTGTATCCAACAGGAAGTTCATCATATACCCGTTTACTTGCACAGGTATAATGACTAGGTTATGAACAAAAAGAAAAGGAATTTTGACATTCTTTTTCCCGTTCAAGACAAACCCCACTTGTCCCTGCGTCATGAAAAAACACAACAGTGCCAGCGATAAAAAAACTGTTTTCATCCAAGTTTATATTTGGTATTTCCAATTTAAACAAGAAAATTCAGATTAAAGAAAGTTTATAAAAAAAAACCCGTCTTAATGCCAATTCAACGGTAGGCAATTTATCTTTCTTATCTACAAGTCTGGTTGAGGATTACACCTACGTTACCGTTTCTTTGCTCTTTTATTGCTCTTTTATTGGCATTTTATCGTTAAAACACCAAAGAAAGACCAGAGAAAGACCAAAGAAATACCAGAGAAACACCAAGGAAACACCAGAGAAATAGCGAACGAATACCCAGGAAGGTCTAATGAAAGTCCCTGTAATAAGCGAAGAAACACCAAAGAACAAGCTATAGCTATTGTAGCAAATTCGGATCAAAGAGCGATCAGATTAGCTCTTTAGACACTGCTTGTTCAGTGCTTGTTCAGTGCTCGTTCAGTACTTGCTCAGTGACAACTGAATAAGTAATGACTAATCACTGTCTAAAAACTGCTTAAAAACTGGTATTAGGTATACGTTGGTATTAGGATATATCCGTTATATTGTCTATCTTGATAAGTTATTATCGGGGTATTGTCGAAATCATCAGGTCAGAAAAACATAGGTGTATAAAAAAAGCCTCTTTACGATACGTAAAGAGGCTTTCAGTACCCGGAGCCGGAGTCGAACCGGCACGGTTTCCCACTGGTGTTTGAGACCAGCGCGTCTACCAATTCCGCCATCCGGGCATATCCGTTTGGGATGATGCAAAAGTAGGTTTTTTATTGAAAAGGAGAAAACTTTTTGAATAAATTTTCAATCAAAACCAATATAGGACTGAGATTCAGTCAAATAATTTTTCATTAGTTACTCAAAAAACTTGCTTTAACTGTGATATTAGCTGTTTTTTTTCTTGATGCTGTATTAAATGCACCACCTGAAGAGTATTCTTCGTTGTCGTTTTGTCCCGTTATCTGAAAAATTCCCAGATCGGCCTTTACCAGATTACCCAATCCGGCATTCGATTCCTTTGCGATATTCTCTGCACGTTGATGTGCATTTTTTGAAGCCTGTGAAATAAGTTCCAGCTTTAGATCCTCTAGCTTGGAGTAATAATAGTTAGGGGTACTGGAGCTAAGTTCTATCCCCTTGGAAATTAATGTCGATATTTCTCTTGAAGCATTGTCAACTTTATTTAAGTCTTTTGATTCGACACTGACGGCCTGCGATAAGGTATAACCGGAAAAAGTATTATAACCATTGCCTTTTCCATCGGTATGATATTCAAAGTCTTTGGCAATATTAACAGCCTCGAAACGGATCTCGTCAGCCTTAACCCCTGTTGTACTAAAAAGTCCCGCACCAAATCTCTATCGGTAGCCAATTGTGCTGAAGCAGCACTCAATTCATAATTCTTTCGGCTAAAAGTAGCACTCCATTTGACTAAATCGGATTCAAAATCTTTTTTGGCATTACCATTAACAGTGATTGTCTGCGTCGATTTAAACTTATAGCGATTAAGCTGTACCCAATATCCAGGTGCCGAGCAAGAGCACAACGCCCATTATAATCGAAATAATAACAGCGGATGATGATTTCATAACCAGTTTTTTATGTTTACGTAACAATGAATATACCAAAAAATCGATGTTTATTTATTTTTTATGAATAAATTGCGACAAAAAGGTTTAAAAATATGAATAAGAAAAGTATCTGTATTCCATTTTGTTTTCTGGCTGCATTCGCTGCCCATGCGCAAAAGAAACCATTGGATCATACGGTATATGATAGTTGGCAAAGCGTATCATCACCCTATATCAGTAAATCGGGAAAATTTATCCTATTCCAGGTCGTTCCACAAGAAGGCGACAATCAGCTTTTTCTCAAAACCAAAGAGAACAAAGAAATCATTCAAATTCCCCGTGGGTATAATGGAAAACTAACAGATACCGAAAATCATCTGTTAAGTTTGGTCAAAGCGCCATTTGCCTTAACCCGCGAAGCCAAGATCAAAAAGAAGAAAGCCGAAGATCTCCCAAAAGATTCATTGGCAATCTACAATGTAACAACGTCATCCCTTGTCAAATTTGCGCAGGTAAAATCCTATAAAATTGCTGATCAAAACAACAATTTCGTCTCTTTTCTTTTCGACAAGGAAATAAATGAAAAACCTGATTCAAAAATGGCTACTGATGCCACACAAGCAAAGAAAGGCAGCGATAAAAAGAAAAAAACAGTGGCAACGCTTGCTTTATATGATCTAAATTCTGGTGATTCGGTGCAATTCTCATCTGTCGATCAATACGAATGGAATAAAAATGGATGAAAAATCGTTTTTTCAAAAAAAACAGATTCAAAAGATAGCCTATCAAAAGAATCTGGAGTCTACCTTTACGAAATAGCAACTAAAAAGCTTAAAAAGATATCAAATGGAAAAGGTAATTATAAAAATTTCAAATTTGATGAATCAGGTAATCAGCTCGCTTACCTGGGGGATCTCTCCAATGAAAAGGCATTACTAAAAAATTACAATCTATATTATTATGCCAATGGTATAGATACAGCCCAATACCTCGCAACAAAAACAAGCAATGGTATACCTAAAGACTGGGCCGTTAGTGGGGATGGCGATATCCGTTTCAGCAAAAATGGGGAGAAGCTATTTTTCGGCATAGCACCAATACCACGTGTCAGAGACACCACTTTGGTTGATTTTGAGCATGCTAAAGTGGACGTTTGGAACTGGCAAGACGACTATTTACAGCCCATGCAGTTGGTCAATTTAAAGAAAGATCTTGCAAGAAATTTCTTAGCGGTTACTTACCCCAAATATAATCGCAACATTATTCCCCTTACGGACCAAACATTTAACTCCACCGCACTTACACCGGACGGAAATGAAGAATATATCTTAGCTCGCACTGATTTTGGCAAGCGCATCGCAAGTCAATGGGAAGGCAGTACACGAGACGACATTTATCTGGTTTCAACCAAAACAGGAAATAAAGAGTTAATCCTTTCAAACTTTTCAGGAAATGCAATCTTAAGTCCTGACGCAAAATACATCGTATATTTCGACCAAGATAAAGGTTCCTGGAATTCCTATCAGGTTAGTTCAAAGAAAAAGACGGTGCTAAATGACGGTATACCAGCGTCCTTTGCCGACGAGGAAAATGATATGCCTACTGCCGCGCAAGGATATGGCATGGCAGCATGGAGTCCGGACTTTAAAGGGATTTACGTCAATTCGAGGTATGATATCTGGTATTTTAACTTGGACGGTTCCAACAAATCCATCTTGACCAACGGCTATGGAGCTGCATCGCAGACAACTTTCCGCTACTTACCGCTAAAAAGAGAAGAGGACCGCGAACAAGCCACAACACTCGACTATAAAAAGGGTGGTTTTCTAACTTCCTTTGACAATAAAACCAAAGAATCTGGTTTCTACCAGTTCAAGGGGCAGCATAATGATCCTAAAAGTCTTTTGGTGGAGGCAAAAACGTTCAGGAATATCAGCTCTTCAGCGGATCAACAAACGATACTGTACAGTAAAGAGGATTATATGAATTCGCCTAATATCTACACCAATACCATAAAGTTCAAAGACGAATTACAACTATCCAATATTAATCAGCAACAGGCTAATTACAACTGGGGGACAGCGGAGTTAGTCCATTGGACAACGCCCGAAGGAAATCAGGCTGAGGGAATTCTTTATAAACCAGAAAATTTTGATCCTGCAAAAAAATATCCCATTATAGCTTACTTCTATGAAAAGCTTTCAGATGGATTATATACGTATCAACCCCCTGCTCCTACGCCATCGCGTTTGAACATCCCCTATTTTGTAAGTAACGAGTACCTGGTATTTGCGCCAAATATAAGCTACAAAACAGGTCATCCGGGTAAATCAGCTGAAGAATACATCAATTCTGGGATGAGATACCTCGCTCAGAATGCATGGGTTGATAGCACAAAGATGGGAATACAGGGCCAAAGTTGGGGCGGTTATCAAGTTGCTCACCTCATTACGCGGACCAATATGTACGCTGCAGCATGGACTGGTGCTCCTGTCGTCAACATGACATCTGCCTATGGCGGAATACGCTGGCAAAGTGGTATGTCCCGCCAGTTCCAATACGAACATACACAAAGCCGCATCGGAAAAACCCTGTGGGAAGCTCCAGAACTATATATCGAAAATTCACCTTTATTCCATTTGGATAAAGTTAAAACTCCTGTTGTCATTATGGCTAATGACAACGACGGGGCCGTGCCATGGTATCAAGGTATTGAAATGTTTACTGCGTTACGCCGATTAAACAAACCTGTATGGATGCTGAATTATAATGGTGATGAACATAACCTCATACTTCGACAAAACCGTAAGGATATACAAATTCGCGAACAGCAATTCTTCGATCATTTCCTAAAAGGTGCCCCCGCTCCTGCTTGGATGAAGAAAGGAGTACCTGCTACCGAAAAAGGAATAGACTGGGGATTCGAATTATAACACAAAACAATAAAAAAGGTGTGATTTATATAAATCACACCTTTTTTATTAGCCAAAAACCATAATTTTTGAATTATTTCACAAAAAAACATCAAAAAAAATTTCAGTTTTCAATAAAAACACAATATTTTTGAAAAACAAAATCAACAAAACTGTAATTTAACTACAAAATACAAATGTCGAACCTAAGATTCAAAGCAGTAGAAGCAGCAGGCTCACGCCAAATTGCTTCATTTGAAAAAGTTGAAACTAAAAAAGCAACTGACATTTACGGAAAGAATGTTTTTTCCGTAAACAAAATGAAAGACTACCTTCCTAAAAATTCATACAAGGAGTTAGTTGCATCCATTGAAGAGGGACAGATTATTTCAAGAGATTTGGCTGAACACATTTCACAGGCCATGAAAACTTGGGCACTTAACCACGGCGTTTCTCACTACACACACTGGTTTCAACCTTTAACGGGTTCGACTGCTGAAAAACATGATGCTTTTTTTGAGCCAGACGAAAACGGTGAAGCCATTGAAAAATTTACTGCTGACGCATTAGTTCAACAAGAGCCCGATGCATCTTCTTTCCCAAATGGTGGTATCCGTAATACATTCGAAGCTAGAGGATATACAGCTTGGGATCCATCTTCTCCTGCATTCATTTACGAAACAGGTGCTGGTAAAACATTATGTATTCCAACAGTTTTTGTTTCCTATACGGGTGAATCATTAGACTATAAAGCTCCTTTATTGAAAGCCATCAACGCAGTAGATAAAGCGGCAACGGATGTTGCTCAATATTTTGACAAATCGGTCACTAAAGTAAACGCTTCTCTAGGTATTGAACAAGAGTATTTCTTGGTTGACCTTTCCTTATATAATGCTCGTCCAGATCTTCAGTTAACGGGCCGTACGTTATTTGGCCACATGTCGGCCAAAGGCCAACAATTGGAAGACCACTATTTTGGTGCGATTCCAGAGCGCGTATTAGCGTACATGGTGGACTTGGAAAACGAAGCGCTAAAATTAGGTATTCCTTTAAAGACTCGTCACAACGAAGTTGCACCTTCTCAATTTGAATGTGCTCCAATGTACGAAGAAATCAACTTGGCCATCGATCACAACCAATTGTTGATGAATGTCATGGAACAAGTTGCTTTAAGACACAACTTCAAAGTATTGTTGCATGAAAAACCATACTCTGGTGTCAACGGATCTGGTAAACACAACAACTGGTCTTTAATCACAAATACTGGTGTAAATTTATTATCTCCTGGAAAAACACCTAAAAACAATTTGATGTTCTTGACTTTCTTCGTCAATACCATCAAAGCTGTTTATGAATACGCTGATTTGATGCGCGCTTCTATCGCTAGTGCAAGCAACGATCACCGTCTGGGTGCAAATGAGGCTCCACCAGCAATTATTTCAATTTTCTTAGGCTCTCAATTGGATGAGCTTTTGGAAGAAGTTGAATCTGCTCGTGTTGCTAAAAAAGTAAAAGCAGAGGCAAACTTATGGCATGGTATTCCTAAAGTTCCTGAATTAAAACTGGACAATACAGACCGGAACCGTACTTCACCATTTGCCTTTACAGGTAACAAGTTTGAATTCCGCGCTGTTGGTTCTTCTGCAAACTCCGCTTTACCGATGACCGTGTTGAATGCGATCGTTGCAGCGCAATTGATCGAGTTCAAAACAGAAGTAGATAAACAAATCAAAAAAGGCACGAAAAAAGATCTTGCGATCTTAAATGTTGTCCGCAAATACATCAAAGATTCAAAAGCTATCCGCTTTGAAGGCAATGGATACAGCGAAGAATGGGAAAAAGAGGCCGAAGCACGTGGTCTTTCTAACATCAAATCGACACCTAAAGCATTAGATGTTTATGTAAAAGAAGAATCTTTAGCGCTGTTTGAATCACTAGGTATTTATACCAAACGTGAATCAGAAGCTCGCCACGAAATTTTGCTTGAAAACTTCTATAAAAAATTACAAATTGAGGCGCGTGTCATCGAAGAGATGGTTAACAACCAAATCGCCCCGGCATGTTTCATTTATCAAAATGAATTGATTGAAAACGTCAAAGGATTAAAAGACCTGGGTCTGGCACAAGCAGCATTCAGCTCTCAATTGAACTTTGTAGAACGTATTTCAACACACGTAAATACCATCTTGGAGCAAGCTGAAGCAATGCGTCAAGAACGTAAAAAAGCAAACCAAATTGATGATGTACGTGAGAGATCAATCGCTTACGATGAATTGGTTAAACCATATTTCGATGTGATCCGTTATCATGTCAACAAATTGGAGAAAATTGTTGATGACAAAAAATGGCCTCTTCCAAAATTGAGAGAGATCTTATTTTTAAGTTAAGATAACTTCCCAATAAAACAAAAAGAGCCGGCGATATTGCTGGCTCTTTTTGTTTTAGGGGAACGTTCGTCATCTCTTGCTCCTTATCTCCTCTCACAACAATAGCTCCTATTTTTTTAATCGATTATCTTCGTCATTATTCCCTCCCTTTTTATTGGCTGACTTAATATTCATATTACCAAAACGATAAGAAACAGACAATCGGATAACCCGACTATCATATGCATTTCGTATACGATAGTATCCATTTTCCTGATAACTCGACAATCTGCGCTGGCCTCTTGTATTCAAGACATCATTTATACCCAACTTGACATTCAATTTTTTGTCAAGAAATGTTTTACCTGCACCTAGATCAATGCCATAGTAAGACTGAAAACTAAATACGCCATATACTGCTGGCGAGAAATAATTGCCCGTCAGCTCCAGGTTTGTTGTTTCCCCAATTCGGATATCATGATTGGAACTTACCTGGAACGATAACTTTTCCAATTGGCGTTGTGCTCCGGAGTGTTCATCAAAACTAAACTTATTATAAAAAGCGCTGGCATTGTTAGAAATACTCCACCATTTAAAAAGCTTAACGGGTATATTGACATTCATGTTGTAATAATCAAAATAAGCCAGATTTCGATCGGTCTGTGCAATAGCTTTGGTCTCTGAATTACTTTCTATCACCTGAGTGATTGCATCGTTGGTCCTCTTGTAGCCCAAACTCAGTAAATAGCGATCTTTAAAGGTATAATTTACTTCATACGAATTGGTATATTGTGGATTTAAATAAGGGTTGCCATACTGATACGTGTATTGATCCAAATAATACACAAAGGGATTCAATGACCCATAATCAGGGCGGTCAATACGTCTGCTATAACTCGCACCAAGCTTGTGATTATCATTAATTTGTTGCTGTACAAATATTGATGGAAAAAAATCGGTATAGGTACGTTTTGTTTGTTGCCCAAGCGTCACTGAGTTTCCTAGGGAGCTCGTATTTTCAACACGCAGTCCAGTTTGTACCGAAAACTTTCCGAACGATTTATTTAAACTGAAATAAGCTGCTGCTATATTTTCATTGTACAAAAAATGATTACTTTGACCATTATTTTGCACAAACTCGCCTTGCTGATCCTGATCTTCGTACAACAAATTATTATCTGTTTTTACGCGGCTATATTTTAACCCCGCCTCGAGTTTCGTCGTTTTATTAAAAGGATGCACAAAATCGGTTTTAAAAACTAATATTTTTGCCTTAGAAAGCATATCATTCCGGAAAATATGCGGTGATTTAAATTCTTCCCAGTTTGCGTCCAAAAAATGGTTTCCAACAGTGCTATTGTCATTATTTTTCGAATATGAATAATCCCCATTAAACGTCAATTCAGTCCCTAAGGTATCAAATGTCTTTTTGTAATTCAGATTATAAGTGAGGTAATGGTATTTAAAATCTGACAAATTACTTCCTAATACTACCGAATCAAGCTTTCCTTTTGAGAAGCGATCAGATTGCTTCCCTCCCGTGTTGAATGACCATTGCTTACATTACCATTAACCACAAATCCAATGACCTCCTGTTTCCCCAGGTTAAAATCTGCCGCAAATTTGAAATTATGACCTCGATAGCGGAATTTCGAATAAGAATCCGAATTGAAAAAAGTCGTCCCGCTTTTGGTATCTACAGCCCTATCGATATCTAAATCATTAAAGCCTAAGGCAGTTGCATAGTTATAGGAAGAAAATAAGTTCACCCAATTGTTACGATGGTTTATGAGAAAGCCACCATCAGCCTTTGTATATTTACCCTGCCCTAAATTGAGGTTTAAACTAACATTACTTCCAAATTGCGTATTCCTCTTCGTCTTAATATTAATAATTCCTGCATTCCTTGCCGCATCATATTTTGCAGGTGGATTGGTGAGTACTTCGATCGAGGCTATTGCATTTGAAGCTGTATTTTCCAATAAGCGCGACACTTCATCTGCAGAAAGATAAGTAGGCTTACCATCAATCATGATGATCACATTACTTTTTCCACGAAGGTTGATCTTTTTGTTGTCTAAAGTTACCCCCGGGACCTTTTGCAAGAGTTCCAATGCGTTATTTCCGGTTGCCAAAATACTGTTCTCGACATTGAGCACAACTTTATCAAGGTGACTTTCAATTAATGGCTTCTTGCCAATTACCTGCGCCTCATCCAGCACTTTACTTTCCAGCTGTAATCGAATCGTATCCAGCACCTTGAAATCACCCGCACGCAGCATTATTTCCCCAGAACGATAAGTACCATAACCCACCGTGGACACCTGTAAGCTGTACTTCCCCTCGGGTATCGCAAACAACACAATTTCTCCATTTTCGTTGGATAAGGTTCCTTTTAACAAGACATCATTGGGTTTACGAAACAGTGAAATATTTGCGGCAGCAATGGGCTTGTTGTCCTGCCCAACAACGACAGTACGTAATTTCCCCCCGTCAGACTGTGCTGAAACGGGTCCGGCATTAGAACACAGGAATAAAACAATAGAAAATAAGAGCAATTTAATTTTTTGTGGTTTCATAATGTAATTTCTTTGGGCTATCGATCGGATAGTCAACTTCATAATAATGACAACAAACCTCGTGTATTCATTACACGTTGACTAGCAGAAATAGACAGGTAGTGCGATTCACTCGGTAGACAACCAAATAATATCGGTAAACCCTATCCTTCGCTGATCGCTTTTACAGCGGATAGGATCATGCGAGCTAATTTTGAATCTTCTGAAAGATATCGTAGGAAAATGACATCGAATCAAAATAAAAATTCAAAAAACAAATAAAATTCAAAACAAATAAATTGTATACAAAAAATATTAAGCATAATATTTGTATTTTTGCATCGAAAATTAGTAAACTGATTCATGAGCACTGTATCATTGAAGAAAAGACTCTACCGTATTTATATCCTTATGATACGATTTATGCATGGCGAGCATGCTGGAGACGCATTACGTAATGTTGCCGTCAGTATTTTGCCAAGTTTGGCGATCTATTTATTGGGAGCGCAAGCGAGCACGGCTATCGGAATCGGTGTCGGATCGTTGTTAACTACACTCACCGATCCTCCTGGCAACAGAAAAGATAAACTTTCTTCAGCTCTGGTATGTATTCCCACCTTCTTTATTGCATCATTGTTTACAGCTATTGTATTTCCCTATCATTTGCCCTTGGTTATCGTGCTAGCGTCAGCCGGTTTTATATGCACCTTATACGGCATTTTTGGAGCCCGCTATGCTGCAATTGGAAACATGACATTGATTCTCATGAGTTTTGTGATCGGAATGGCCCCACAACACCCCTTTGCGGTTAGCTTACAGATTACAACAGGGTCCATAATATATTACTTTTTTAGCCTTTTACAAGCCTATATACAACCTTATCGCTCTTTAAAACATGCCATGGCTAATGGCTTTCATGGATTGTCCCAATTTCTATTGATACGATCACAGTCTTACGATCCCGATATTCCTTTGAATATTACGTACAGTCGCGTAGGAAAAATTCATGGCCAGATCAGCGAACAGCAGGAACAAATCAGGTCTCTTCTGTTTCGAGAAAAAAAAATCATAAGCCAACAGTGGCATAAAAGCAATTATTGGCTCAGTCAGGTTTATGGATTAATTGACCTCCATGAGTTAATTATTGCGCTTGATCATGACTACGATGCAATTCGCAAAAATCTTGCAGACACGGGCAGCCTCCCCTTAATTCGTCACACAATCAAATTATTAGCGTTAGAAATCGATAGCTTTTCACAACCCAACAAGAGGTTCCGGTATGCACATCAATTATACCATAATAACTTTAAAATTAATGCCCTCTTACGGGATTTAAAAGAAATTCAAGAACAACAGGCCGATCCAGCAAAAGGTATATTATGTTCGATCATAAGCAACATCGAAGCAATTATTGATGTACTCAACAGAATCCAGGTCGCTTTTTATCAAAATCAGGAAATTCAGGATAAGATTGACACCAGCGAGTACCAACAATTTATCAGTCGACCATTACGTAATCTCGCTGATCTAAAAAGTAAACTCCATCTGAATAATCCGCTTTTTCGATTTGCGGTTCGGATGGCTCTTCTTTTTGGAACAGGTGCATTGATCGGTATTTTATTTTTGGATTTTAAATATACCTATTGGATCTTACTGACGATCGCTATTGTTGCCAGCCAGCATTTTCAAATGACAAAAAACCCCGTAATATAGAACGTATTGTCGGTACATTCTCGGGTATTATAGTTGGTGTTCTGCTTAATTTCTATTCATTTTCTTCCAGCACTCCTAACCATAGCTGCATTGGGTCTTTTTGGATTCTTTTTGTTCAACCGATCTAATTATATGGTCAGTGTCATCTTCATTACCTTGGGAATTGTAATTGCGCTCAATCTGTTCGAAGGCAACATCAATCTCATTTTAGGCAGCCGAATACTTTTCACACTGATTGGAGCATTCTTGGCTATAGCGGGTTATTTCTTGATACCTGTACGCCAGAGCACAGGCATGGTTCAGCTGGCAAAAGAGGTATCCCTTTACAACGCGCATTATTTCCAGATCATCAATAACCGTCTGTCGGACGAACGACAAAGTTCGTTTGATATACGACTGGCTCGTAAAAAGGCGCAGACCGCTATGGCCCTGTTTTCAGACGCCATCAATCAAATGAAAAAAGAACCCGAGCACAAATGGATGGATTGGTCACATATTCACCATTTTCAGGCACTCGCATATCAGTCAATTCCCATTTGGTGGGCCTTTCGCTATCGTTAAGCAAAAAGACGAATCGCCACCTCGCCTATGATATCCATAGTAGAATCGATGCGCTTAAACCTCTTCTAACAGATTTAAATCAAACTGCAGAACGGATCAATTTAAAGAAATCATAATACCCGATTGACAGTTACTTTTGCGGTTTCATCGGAAGATATGTGATGCCAATCGGCATGTTATTCAAAATTCCTTTAACTAAAAAATAGCATTTCTTTTGCTTTAATAAAAAAAGAGTTTATATTTGTGTCGTCTTCGAAAGAAGATTTCTAATCAACACCTCCCTTCATCAGTAGGTCTTGATTTATAAAGAAGTGGCGAGAGACTGGCTCAATGACCCACTGGCAACCTTCAATTTGTTTGAAAAGGTGCCAATTCCTGTCCAAAACAATATCGTTTTGGAGCATATAAATGACATAAGACAATGATTATTAAATTACTGAAGTCCATTAAAAATTCAGGTTCAACACAAGTGAACCGCACGATAAGCGAAAGTGTAACCCATCGTACAATTGTATCGATGCGAATGCGTATGCATATGCACTTCCATGCTTGTTAAAAATCATTTCCGTTTTCTTGGATAAAGATTTAACAGACCCTTCAAGGAGGTGTGTATGCTTCTCTTTTTACTTTGCAATTTCTTTTTGAACCCTTAAAATCTGATATATTATGTCTTCAAACAAAAATTTAAAATTCGAAACTCTTCAGGTTCACGCTGGTCAAGTCGCTGACCCTACTACGGGATCTAGAGCAGTTCCTATATATCAAACAACATCTTTTGTATTTGAAAATGCCGAACACGGCGCAAACTTATTTGCATTAAAGCAGTTCGGTAATATTTATACACGGATTATGAACCTACTACGGATGTTTTCGAACAACGTATTGCGGCACTGGAAGGTGGAGTTGCAGCTGTTGCTGTTGCATCCGGCCAGGCGGCACAGTTTATAGCTTTAAATAATATTTTGGAAAGTGGTGACAATTTTGTTGCGGGATCCAACTTATACGGCGGTACATTCAACCAGTTTAAAGTTTCTTTTAAGCGCCTAGGCATCGAAGCTCGTTTTGCAACAGACGCCGAAGCAGATAAAATTGAAGCGCTCATTGATGATAAAACAAAAGCAATCTATGTTGAAACAATCGGAAACCCAAGTTTCAATATTCCCGACTTTGAAAAAATTGCTGCCGTAGCAAAAAAATATGACTTACCATTAATCGTCGACAATACTTTTGGAGCCGGAGGTTATTTATTTAAACCTCTGGAGTATGGTGCAAATGTGATTGTTGAATCGGCAACTAAATGGATCGGTGGACATGGCACAAGCATTGGCGGTGTCATCGTCGACGGCGGAAACTACAATTGGGGCAATGGAAAATACCCGCAATTTTCCGAACCATCTGAAGGCTATCATGGTTTAGTATTTTCCGAAGTTTTCGGTGAAAGCGGACCATTCGGAAATATTCAATTTGCCATTCGGCGCGTGTGGAAGGGCTCCGGGATTTCGGACCAGCACTCTCCCCTTTCAATTCATTTTTATTATTACAAGGACTTGAAACCTTGTCTTTGCGGGTGCAACGCCATGTAGACAACACTTTAGAGGTCGCAAAATGGCTTGAGGCGCATCCACAGGTAGAAAAAGTAAACTATCCGGGATTAAAAAGCTCTCCGAGCTTCGCTAACGCACAAAAATACCTTAAAAAATGGCTATGGCGCGGTACTTTCTTTCCAGCTTAAAGGTGACGCAGCGCAAAAGGCCAATAGCTTTATCGACAGCTTAGAATTGATCAGTCATTTAGCCAATGTTGGTGATACGAAGTCATTGATTATTCATCCAGCAGCTACAACCCATCAACAATTGAGTGATGAAGATCAAGCCAATGCCGGAGTCTTCAAAGGCTTATTACGTCTTTCTGTAGGAATAGAGCATATTGATGATATCAAAGCTGATTTACAACAAGCTTTTGATAAAATTAAATAATCAGATTTTTTCGGCTTAAAACTTAAACGTGAAATGAGTAAGCATATATATCTGCACCCGGAGCCTTTTGTATTTGAAAATGGAAGAGAGCTTACTGATTTACAAATCAGTTATGAAACATTTGGCAAACCCAACGCAGATCGCAGCAATGTGATCTGGGTTTGTCATGCATTAACGGCCAATGCAGATGTGCTGGATTGGTGGTCCGGTCTTTTTGGAGCAGGTGAGTTGTTTGATGCAAACGATTATTATATTATTTGTGCCAATGTCATAGGATCAGCATATAATAGCAGTAATCCGCTATCTGTAAACCCAGCAACCGGACAACCCTATTACCTATCTTTCCCCGAATTCACAGTGAGGGATTTGGTTCACGCACATCAAGTCCTTGCGGACCACCTGGAAATCAAACAAATAGAGATCCTTATCGGGGGGTCATTAGGCGGTCAACAAGCATTGGAATGGGCCGTATCGCACAGTATAGCCATCAACCATCTCATCGTGGTTGGAACAAATGCCGTCCACTCACCATGGGGTATTGCATTCAATGAAAGTCAACGTCTGGCCATTACAACTGATCGAACCTTTTACGCCAATCACCCTGATGGTGGAGCTAAAGGATTGAAAGTTGCACGCGCTATGGCACTGTTGTCTTACCGCAACTATACAACGTATGCCAACACGCAAAAGGAAGATGATAACGAAAAACTCGATCATTATAAAGCATCCTCCTATCAGAACTATCAGGGTGAAAAATTGGTGAAACGCTATAATGCGTACAGCTATTACTTCCTGACCAAAGCAATGGACAGCCACAATTTAGGTCGGGGAAGACGATCTATTGAATCTGCTTTGGCGAGCATTGATTGTCCAACTTTAGTCCTGAGCGTTAATACAGATTTGTTGTTTCCGCCACAAGAGCAACAATTCATCGCGCAACATGTTCCCAATGCCCATTATCAAGAGATTGAATCGACCTATGGCCACGATGGCTTTTTGATCGAAACAAAAAAACTCACAAAAATCATTAGCAGCTTTCTGCGGGAACAAAAAGAATACATAAACGAATTAGTATAAGAGAGTAAATAATATATAAGAGAATTTAAGAAGAGATATGAGTAATAAATTAACAATAGGGATGTTTGGGTTTGGTGTCGTAGGCCAAGGTCTTTACGATATCATCAAAACCAAAGATCTTAATCTGGAGATCAAGAAATTTGTCATTAAAAGCGGAGATAAAAAACGCTCGCTACCAGCAGATTTATTTTCTACCGATGCCGAAACAATTTTAGGTGATCCAGAAATTAATACTGTTGTCGAACTAATCGATGATGCCGAAGCAGCATACCAACTAACTGTTCGTGCTTTGAAATCGGGGAAAAATGTGGTATCTGCCAATAAAAAAATGATTGCCAGCCATTTGGAAGAGCTGGTTGATATCCAACATGAATACGGGACCAGTTTATTATATGAAGGTGCCGTTTGCGGAAGTATTCCCATTATACGGAATTTAGAAGAATACTATGACAATGAATTACTGCATTCTGTCAGCGGTATTTTTAATGGATCTTCCAACTACATTTTATCTAAAGTTTTCAACGAAAATCAGCAATATACAGATGCTTTAAAGAAAGCACAAGAACTTGGTTTTGCAGAAACAGATCCAACGCTGGATGTAGGTGGATTTGACCCCAAATTTAAGGTATGTATTGTTGCTTCGCATGCGTACGGTATCTATGTCAAACCAGAAGATGTGTTCAATATTGGTATTGATAAATTGGGACAGCAAGATATTCGTTTTGCGAAAGAAAAGAACCTCAAGATCAAATTGATACCGACGGCAAAAGAGATCGACGGCGACAAAGTTGTACTTTATGTATTACCACGCCTAGTAGGCAAAGACAGCATGCTCTATAATGTAGAAAATGAGAACAATGGAGTATTGGTGAAAGCGGCCTTTGCAGACGAACAATTTTTCTATGGTAAAGGAGCAGGTGGCCACCCAACAGGTTCTGCTGTGCTATCGGATATCGCGGCTCTTCGCTATGGATACCGCTATGAGTATAAAAAACATTTAGAATCCAGCACATTAAATTATAGCCAAGATTATTTAATTAAGGTTTATTTGAGATATACAGATGATACACTGATTGAAAAGTTAAATTTCAGTGAAATCACAGAACGATATTACGCACCAGATTTCAAATATGTCATCGGACATATTAATCTTCAACAAATCGCAGCCCATAAAGCTGATTTGGATCAAGAGGGCAATTTTATTGCTGAAATCGCGTAGGCAATCAACAAACCAACCTACCTTGAAAATAGCCCCGAATGGGGCTATTTTTTTATCTTATATTTAGTCACCTTTCAACTTGAGATCTAAAATCCCACCTTCCACCAAACGTTCAAAAGGAAGTTGCCAACCTTTCCACAGGCGATTATTCAACCGAACTTGATCAACAATAGAACTATTGGGTTGCTCTTTCTTCACCTGAATGATAAATTTATTTTTTCTTAATTTCTTCGGCAATTGTATCGTTACCCGATCGAAAAGTGGCGCGCCTATCTGAAGTGCGGGCTTCTCGGTGGTGAGACTTCGGACATCGAATAGGCCGATACTCGACAAGACATACCATGCTCCAAGCTGTCCTTGGTCTTCGTCTTGTCCGTAGCCATAGCCATGTATCGCATCGTTACCATAAAACTCATTGCAAATTGCCCGTACCCATTTTTGACTCAGATCAGGTCTACCAGAAAAATAGAACAGCCAAGAGATATGCAGGTTCGGTTGATTACCGTGATTATAAAGACTTTCAATCCCTGCGAAGGCGTCAATTTGTGTACCACCTCCAAACACATTCTTCTGCGACACCGTAAAGATACTATCCAACCGCTGATTGAACAGATCCTTTCCAACGAGTTTAACCAATTCTTGTGGGACATGCGGAACATAGAACGTATACTGCCATGCATTTCCTTCCTGAAATCCACGCCATGGTTCATAAGGGTTAAAGTTTGAAATGAATCGTCCAGTACTATCCTTTGGCCGCATAAACTTCGTCTCGGTATCATACAGATTGCGCCATCCATTGGATAATTCCTGAAATTTAACATAGTCTTTTTGACGCCCCAATGATTTTGCAAATTGCGCAGCCGCTCCAGCGGAAAAAGCATATTCCAAGGTATGCGAAGCGCCAAAAGGAGATCCATTGGTCATTAATTCGGGACTGCCATGATCATCTTTTATATACGGTGAGTAGCCTTTGCGGACGAAAACTCCCACATCTAACTTTCCTGCTCCAGGCAGACGGTCCTTCGCTTCCAATTCATTTTTGCGTACCGCATCATAAGCAAGATTCATATCATAGTCACGAATACCGACATTGTAGGCCGCTGCGATTGCCAAACCCGTAAAATTAGTTCCTACACCCGAAACGTATTTACTGTTGGCAATACCGTCTCCTAACCAACCTGCATCGCGATAGACCAACAATTGACTCTGAATCCAGTCGTTGTAATAGTCTGGATACGCAATAGACCACAACTGTGTCAAATTCCAAAATGCGCCCCAGATGGCATCGGTATTATAATGATGATGAATCGGTTGCCCTTGCTTATTTAGGGCAATCTGCCCTACCGAGCCGTCATTTTTGGGATATGCACCATTTACATCGCTTGCAAGCCCACGGCCAAGTAAAGCATGATACAATCCCGTATAAAATTTAATGCGGTCGTCCGCTTTGCCCCCTTCCACCAAAATTCTTCCCAGTTCACTATTCCAGGTTTGCAAGGCATTATTCTTTGCAGCATCAAACGACATATCCTTCGCCTCTTTAAGCAAATTCAGTTGTGCGTTTTCTACAGAAGTATAGGATAAACCCGTCTTGATGTCTATTGATTCGCCTGCTTCAGTGCCAAACTTCAGATATACTCCAGCTCCTTTTCCTTTTATGCGCGTATGTTGGTCAAAAGTTATAGAATCTCTAAATGTCCCAAAAGACTTCGGTTGTTTGTTGATCTTCGCAAAGAAAAACATTTTGACCGTAGCCCCCTGCTGATATTTTTGTACATATACAGGATTGGTAACCACATATCCCCAGACGTGCTGTTTGTCATAATTTACTTCGGCATCAACGACCGGTCCACTTTCCCCCATCACATGGCCAATATCGAAAATAAGGTTGGCTTCTTCCGTTTTTGGAAAAGTATAGCGGTGAAAACCGACACGCTTCGTTGCCGTAAGCTCAGCAAGTATATTATAATCTTTTAGCATGACACGGTAATAGCCAGAAGTGGCAAATTCATCCTTCTTGTCAAAATCGGAACGATAACCGCTTTGTGGACGATCAAGTTGACCGGGCATTGTCTTCAATTTTCCAACGGATGGTGCAAATACCACTCCGCCTACCTGAAATTCGTGAAAATTAGCAAAGCCTTCTATTGAGGTATGCCTATCGTCATAACCCACGGCCTCCCAGCCCGACTTGTTCCCATAGCTTCCATTTGTGCTCGGAGCGAGCTTAGCCATTCCAAAAGGTACGGCTGCTGGTGTATAAAAGAAATACCGACTATGGACGGATCCAATATTAGGTTTTACAAAAACGGTCAAATCTGTTTTCTGCTGTGCGGAAACAGCTGCCGTACTCACAAATAAACTACAAAAATAATAAATGATACGCTTTACCATTGTTCTCAATTAGGTTCTACAGCAAACTTACAAAAAAATAGAGTATGTATAAACATGAGTTAGATTTTATTACTTAATTTAACGACTTAACAGATTGCATCGCGACGCCTAAATTTGTAAAATTTTAAATACTAATCAAATAAAACACTATTAAAGCTTAAATACTGACATTTTTCCATAACTTTGATTGTACATACATATTAAAATATAACCAGTAAATAAATTCAAAAAAATACACATCGAACGGCTGATCTTCGATCACAAGCCTGAAATAAATACAAATTAACGTTGAAATAAATACCAATGATTGACAGGTACACTTGTCAATCCTAATTAATTACAATACAACCACAATGAAAAAAAACACCACATTTTTTAGTCTAATACTTCTGTTACTCGGAACCCAACTATCAGCACAACAAACAAAACCCGACCGTATCGCGCAACTTAAGTTAGCAAAAAGCATTCTAGCGGATCAAAACCTAAAATATGTGGACAGCCTTGCCCGAGAGGTCATCGAAGAAGGTTTCAATGCGGGAAGTGGCTACTCACAAATTTGGGCCAGAGATCTCAATACATTCATCGAAACCGCATTGGAAGAGCGGTCCCAAGCGGACATTAGAGGGGCTATTTTAGTATTTTTTAAGATGCAACAGCCCAATGGCGAAATGGTAGACGGCTATGTACTAAAGAAAGACTTTACCTGGCATGATGATACACCCTACTATTCAAAAAACGCTCCTGATCATGTGGGTTTTAAAAACACGGTAGAAACCGACCAGGAAACGTCACTCATCCAATTGTTGGGTAAATACATAATAAAAACAAAGGATTACAGTATCTTGGAGGAGTCTATCGGTGGAATTTCTGTAAAAGACCGTATCCAACTTATGTTGGATTATCTGAAAAAGGAACGGTTCAACCAAAAGTATCAGCTACTGTGGGGTGCGATGACAGCAGATTGGGGAGATGTACAGCCCAACGACAGCTTTGGTTGTGATTGGAATGACCAACTTTCCTATGAGGCAATCGATATTTATGACAACGCGATGTTTATTATTGCATTGCAGGCATTGATTGATATCCAGCCCAACTCTCCCAAGGTGGCGGAATGGAAAGGACTAAAAAAGAGTCTCGAAACGAACAGTAGACGTTATTTATGGGATAAGAAAAAACAAAAATTTATCCCACACATATATCCTAAGACATCACCTATTCCTAAAGGATTTGATGAAAATACGATCCATTATCATGGCGGCACCGCCATCGCTATAGAAGCGGGGCTACTAACACCTTCAGAAATAAAAACAGTCAACAAACAAATGCTTGAAAACGTGCGGTTATCTGGCATGCCGAGTATTGGATTGACCTTGTACCCAACCTATCCCGTCGGATTTTTCATCGGCGGAATGGCTCAGCCTTACCAATACCAAAATGGTGGTGATTGGACCTGGTTTGGCGGACGGATGATCCAACAACTCGTTTTAAATGGCTTTTATCAGGAAGCCTATACCGAACTCCAACCGATGATCGATCGGGTTGTGAAAAACAAAGGATTTTACGAATGGTATGGTCAAAATAACGTACCCAGTGGATCAGGAAAATTCAAAGGTTCAGCAGGCGTGCTGAGTAAAGCAATAGCTCTCCTAGAAAGCTGGGCTGAAACTACCCTGGAAAAGAATCATTAAAAGAATAAATAAATTAGCTATTCACTCATCCAATTAATCCATTCAAAAAGGATGAGTGAATTCCCTAATAATCTCTTCTGCTTTCGACAGTATAGGTAAAACTTTCCGCGCGGTAGAACCCCAAATTATATTCAATCGGCTTCCCAGATTGGTCAAATACAAAGCGCTTGCGGGACAGAATAGGATCACCGATATTAATCTCCAATTTATCAGCTATAAATTTATTTGCGGCCATTGCATCCAGCTCTTCCTGAGAAAGATCTGCAACGACATGATAATCTGCTTCTAAGATCTCATATAAAGGTCTCTTAAAATCTTCATCGCCGTTTAAACCTATACGCGGATGAAAGTAAGAGATAAAATAAACAAATGGGTCATCTTTCTTTCCTCTCAGACGTTCCAGTTTTAATAGCTTTTGGTCCTCATCTACATTAAAAAACTTCGAGACTGCTTTGTCCGGAACAACCCAGCTGACGTGAAGCTCAAAATTCTTTACCTCAATTCCTCGGTTTTTCATCTCTTGTGAGAAACTCAGCCAATTCTTGGATTTGGAACTAAATTTGGAACTAGCCACCTTCGTGCCTATTCCCTTCTTTCTAATGAGCAACTCCTCGTAGACTAGTTTATTGATCGCCAAACGCAAAGTAGAACGTGAAATTGCCAATCTTTTTGCTAATTCAATTTCGTTGGGCAATAACTTACCCTCTATATATTCAGGCTGCTTAATTAATTCGCGTAACAGATTCTCTGCTTGTATATGCAGCGGAACAGGGCTTTTATGATCTATTTTTAAATTCATCAGTTGGATTGCTTGTGCTAAAATAAGATTTTTTGCATAATTAAAAAAATAGATATATGTTTGTATGTATATACATATTAATATAAACCGCAGATGTCAAAGAGATTTATCATCATTTTATGTATCGTTTCACTTGGAGGACTCCTTTTCGGTTTCGATATGGCTGTAATTGCAGGTGCATTGCCGTTAGTAAAGCAATTTTTCGGACTATCTCCTGCTCAAGAGGGCGTTTTTGTCAGTTCAGCCCTGCTAGGCTGTATTGTTGGTGTATTTTTCACAGGACCATTAACAGATAAATACGGCAGAAAACCAGCCTTTGTTACTGCGGCCCTGCTCTTTTTATGTTCAGCAATTGGCTGTGGATTCAGTTCTTCTTATAGCATATTAATTGCAAGTAGAAGCATTGGGGGCTTGGGTGTTGGAATAGCCTCAATCGTTGTGCCCTTATATCTCGCGGAAATATCGCCAAGTAAATTTAGAGGAAGATCAGTCACCTGTTACCAACTCGCTATTACATTCGGGATCCTTTTTGCGTATATCAGCAATTATTTGATTCTCGAATATAGCTCCGCACAGCAAAATGAACTCTGGCGAACTATGTTTTTAATTGGTGCAGTACCGGCTTTATTGTTATGCATCGGAGTTTACTTTATTCCTGAAAGTCCACGTTGGCTATCTAAAAATGGGCGGAACACGGAAGTAGCAGCGATCAGTGGCGCATTAGGACTATCGGATATACAAGAGGTCGGCAACGTTTCCTCGAAGGGAAATCTACGTGATCTCTTCTCGCCTATTTATCGCAAGGCCTTCCTATTGGGCTTATTCCTTCCTTTATTTTCACAGCTCAGTGGCATAAACGCTATTGTCTACTATGGTCCGAGCATATTGCTTGGATCTGGTATTTCATTAAATAATTCCTATCATGCTCAACTATTCTTTGGAGCCGCCAATGTGTTATTTACTTTCTTTGCCATCTGGAAGGTTGACAATTGGGGTAGACGTCCCTTATATCTTTTGGGAACGGTAGGTGCTACCCTGAGTTTGCTGGTTACTGGATATCTTTTTAATCAAGGTCAAGTCAATAATATCGCATTGATTATCGCTATACTTTCGTTCTTATTTTTCTTTGCTTTTTCCATTGGCCCGCTAAAATTTGTTGTCGCCGCCGAAATCTTCCCAAATGCCATCCGGGCTCGTGCCATAGGTATCAGTATTATGGTGATGTGGATTTCCGATGCTATCGTGGGACAACTAACACCCATTCTACTCGCTTCCTGGGGGGCCCGCTATACGTTCTGGTTGTTTGCATTTTTCTGTGCCATCGCATTCCTTGTTGTACTTGCATTCCTTCCGGAAACAAAGGGTAAACCTTTGGAAGAGATCGAAAAATTCTGGATTGAAAAGCACAATAAAAAATCAACAAACAAGTAAGCAAAAAGCGACTTAATCCAACATCATTCATTTGCAATAAATTACATTATATGTATTCTAATACTCAAACAAAACCTTTTCAGTACGAAATCACACCGACGTTTCCGGTTCAAGGAACACTATCAAATTCCTACACGGATCTTGTTGCACATCTCATTACACATAATATACATAGCGTTGATGGTTTTGTAGGTGTTGACTGGGCTACAATCATCCCCAAGCTAAAGCAAGAATTTGAAAAACAGGGCGTAACTCCACGATTTATTGCCATGGATTCAGCTTTAAAAACTGAATCAGCGATCCAGGAGCTTGTCGCACCATACCTCGGTGGCGACGATCCATTATTTGGAAAAAAGGCCGGGATTCAACTCATTGAATACTTTGACACCCAAAAGCTTGCGGACCTTCAAACCATACGAGCAAACGCCGAATCAATACAAGCTGAGTATACCATCTTTTATGGCCCTGGAGCATCATTAGTCGAAACGTCTAGTCAGCTGATGTTTATTGATCTGCCCAAAAACGTGCTAATTCAACGTATGCGTGCGGGAGAAGCTTTAAACTTAGGTTGTTCAACACAGACCAATCAAAAGGAAACCTACAAGCGTTACTATTTTGTCGATTGGGAAATATTGAATAGACATAAAAGGTCTATCCTTTCCCGTGTCGAAATTCTTGCCGATCAACAATCGTCCCAAAACCTACCATGGATCACAGGGAAGGATCTACATGCTACTTTGCTGGCCATGTCCCAAAATTACTTCCGCGTGCGACCAACTTTTGAACCCGGCGTATGGGGTGGACAGTGGATGAAAGAGCACCTTTCAGGCATAGATCAGCATGTCAAAAACTATGCGTGGTCCTTCGAAATGATTGTCCCTGAGAATGGCATTTTGCTCGAAGCAGATGGACATACACTCGAAATTTCATTTGATCAATTGATGTTTCAAGAAAGTGCCAATGTGCTTGGTCATGCCCAGCAACGTTTCGATGTTGAATTCCCGATACGCTTCAATTTTCTGGATACCTTTGATGGCGGCAACCTATCCATTCAATGTCACCCTAGTCCAGCCTATGCAAAAACAGAATTTGGAGAAAACTTCACACAGGACGAATCATACTATATCGTTGATAGAAAAGAGGACGCACAAGTGTATCTGGGCTTTCAGCAATCCATTGATGCAGACAAATTTCGCTCAGCTTTAGAAGAGAGCTTCCATACCGGAACAGCCATGGATATCGAGCAATACGTTCAAAAATTCGAATCCAAGAAACACCAATTGTATTTGATACCACATGGTACTGTACATTCTTCCGGCGTGAATAATCTCGTACTCGAAATCAGTGCAACACCTTACAATTATACCTTTAAAATGTACGACTGGGTGCGTCCGGATTTAGATGGGAAACCACGCCCATTAAATATTGATAGAGCATTCGCCAACCTCAATTTTAGCCGAAAAGGTGATGTCGTAAAAAACACGCTGCTTGCTCAGCCCACTGAAGTAGCCCTTGATGCGCAAGCAACAAGAATACATTTGCCAACGCATGAAGATCATTTCTACGATGTTTTTAGATACGAATTCGATCAGGATGTTGCAATTGAAACACAAGGACAGTGTCACATCATGATGCTTGTGGAGGGGGAGGCAATTGAGCTGATGACAGCAAATGGCATGAAGAAAGTCTTTCATTATGCTGAGACTTTTGCTGTTCCTGCTGCTGCCGGATCCTATACATTGCGTAATTTAGGAAACAATAAGGCAAAGGTTATCCAATCTTTTGTCAAAGAATCCAAATGTTAATCAAACCATTTACTATAAACTAACAGCACAATGAGAACTATATTTTTTGCGTTATCTTCGTCTCTCCTATTACTGTCCTGCCAAAATGCTGGCGGTAAGGTTTCGACAAGCAATTTACAGGATAGCATCCAAAAAGACAGCAGCTTCAATCTTGTCAAAGATATGGCTACGAACGTCATTAAAAGTGGATTCAATGCGGGGGATGGATACAGTGAGGTGTGGATTAGAGATTACAATACATTTATCACCTTAGCAACAAAAGTCCATCCCCATGAACAGATCAAAGATCAATTAGCTTTGTTTTTTAAGCTACAAGGTCCTGATGGTAATATTGCCGATGGTTTTGTCAAAAAATCCAGCTTAAAAAATGGCGTATCGGACTATTATACCATCACTAGTCCCTTAGCTCCTGATTATGCAGCACACAAAAATACAGTTGAAACGGACCAGGAGTCTTCTTTGATCCAAGCGGTACATAAATATATCGTTGCAACGAAAGATAAGGCTTTTCTCGATGAAAAAATTGGAAATGCGGCTGTAAAGGATCGCATGGAGCATGCTTTACAATTTTTATTGGACAAACGTTATAATGCTACTTATGGTTTACTTTGGGGCGCAACTACAGTCGATTGGGGTGACGTTCAACCTGAACACGATTGGGGTGTCCACCTGGATGAAAATTCGCATATTGCTTTGGACATCTACGACAATGCAATGTTTTTGATCGCGCTTGACAATTACATGGATCTTTTCCCTGAGAAAAAAGAAAAGTGGGGAAAAATCAGAGCGTCTATAGCAAGTAATACCATGAAACACCTTTGGGACGAAAAGAACCAAAAGTTTATTCCCCATATTTATATCAAAGGCTCTCCATTTGCGGCTGATTTTGATGAAAATCAAATCTATTATCATGGTGGAACAGCAATTGCTATTGAGGCTAATTTGCTCAGCAAAGAGCAAATAAAAGTTTCATTGGATAAAATGATTAAAAATGTAAAAGATGCTGGTGCAGCAACAATTGGACTTACTGTGTACCCGACTTATCCGGCAGGCTCGTTTAAGAACAAAGGCATGTATCCTTACGGTTATCAAAATGGTGGGGACTGGACTTGGTTTGGTGGTCGTATGATTCAGCAGCTTGTTAAAAATGGCTTTCAACAGGAAGCTTATGCGCAAATACAGCCGATGCTTGCCCGTGTTATCAAAAACAAAGGATTTTATGAATGGTACACAAAAGATAACAAACCAGAGGGCTCTGGAACTTTTAGAGGTGAAGCAGGTGTCCTTTACGATGCCATCGAGTTATTAGAAGGTGCTGGCACGAAATAAAAACAGCTTATCGTGATGTAAAAAGAGCAGCAGGAAATTCCTTGCTGCTCTTTTATTTGAAATCGTCACCTCCGCATTCCTATTCCTATTCCTATTCCTATTCCTATTCCTATTCCTATTCCTATTCCTCCTATCCTACTCTAGCGCATTTTGTCTCATTCCCCTTATACATTCGCTTCACATCTGCTAAAAAATCCTGTTTATTTTCCTTAAATTACTTGTCCATGTCGCCCCAATCGTTAAATTATACAATAATATTTCATTCGGATTGCGGATTTCCAGCGTATAGCCAGCAATTCCAACAACAGCTCAAAACCTGATTGTATCGGTTTCAATAAAAGGCAAACTATAATTACCGGTATCTGCCTTAATCTTAGCGTTCAACTGCTTTATCGTAGCGACTTCCTGATTTGCGGTTTTATAGAGATAGACGTTTTTTAAACTCGGAAGGTCCTTCAGTTTTGACAGACCTTTTGAGGTAACTTTTGTTCCCGTCAGATTTAAATACGTTAATTTTGACAGACCTTTCAACTGGCTCAATCCGGTATCGGAAATTTCTGTATTTTCTAGATGTAGGCGGGAAAGACTCGGCATTGCCGAAAATATTGAGAAAGCAAGATCTGTAACAGCTGTATTTCCTAATTTCAGCTGTACAATATTATCCTTAATACTTAATAATTCCTGTAGGTCCTTATCATTAAATTGAGGATAATTAATGGCATTAACCAACACAAAGTTATTATCTTTTGCAACTTGGATGATCTTAATACCCTTAGCCTGCCAAGCATCGATTTTATCTTTTGGCAAAGCTGGCGCTGCAGGTAAATCTGCATATAATACCGATGGAGTGTCTTTTTCCCCTGTTTCCAATTTTTTCAACAAATGAGCGATTTCCTCCGTTTGTGGTATTTCACGCACTTTTTTATCAAAATTGGCTTCTTGATCTATCCACCAGGCAATCAGTCTGATCTGATCAGGAGTTATCGGCGTACGACCTTTAGGTGGCATTCGCTTCTTATGTCCCTCAGGTAATACCAACCTGGCATATAATTCACTCTTTTTCGAATCGCTTGCATGCAGTACTGTGCCATTCTCTCCTCCTTTTAACAAATTCTCTTTTGTATCCAATGCCAGCCCCCCTTCCTGCTTTTTTTTCCCATGGCAGCTTTGACAACGCTGTTTAAGAATAGGTTGAATAATTCCATTATAGGCATCTGCTTCCTGTGCATTTTGAACGATAAGAACCTCCTCTTTGTCTTCTTCCGTTTTAAACAGCTTTTTTAGTGCCACTGGCATAGCTTCGACAAAGTAGCCCTTTCCATGCGTCAATGTTCCACCATAGTGTCCAGTGACCCCAATCATGATTACTACGAGAAAAAAAAGCCAAAAGCGAAATGCAGCAGAAGATTCTTTACGATAGAGAAACCACAATAATAAGCTGCTCAACGCCACGACAATTCCTAACCACTTGTGATAGCTCAGTACATCCTCCTCATAACCTCCATTTCGTGAAAGCAGATAACCCGATAAAGCAGCCACTATGGCAGCTATGGTCCCTAGGAATAAGGAGAGCTTAATAGCAGGCAAATACATAGCTCCGCCTTTAAACTGCGCAATAATTGCCATAACAAAAGCCAACAACAATATGCCGATCGGTAGGTGGACCAAAAGAGGATGAAATCGTCCCGAAAAGCCCAATAATTCATCAAAGAAAACCATCATTCTTTATATCTGTCTTTGAGTAAATGCAACATATAGACATTGATTGACCACTGATCGGCCACCGGTTGTTGTGTAAATGGCAATGTGGGTAAATAACCCGCTGGGCCAAACTCGGTTGTTATGGTTAATAACTTCATCCCGTTTTCCTTGTGTTTAGCAACAACTTTATCCCACCAGGCCAAATGTTGTGCAACAATACTCTTCCATTCAGGAGCGGCGGGGTCGTTGACTTGTGGTCCTTCGGGATGCCCAATGCGTGCATGAATGTGCTCAGTTCTGGACAGTGCCTTTGTTACGGCCTCGGTCTGATCAGAAAGCATTGATTCGTGTACATTGCACCAATGCGAAATATCCAACGCAAGTTGTAACGTCGGAATCTTCTCTAAATATTCTTTTGTTACATGGGCTGCAAAACTAAATCTTCCGCGATGAGTCTCATGATAAACGGGGATATGGTACTTATTTTTAGCTGCATCAGCAAGCTCAATCAATGTTTTGTTCTGTTCAAACGAGTAATAATCTTTACCTGTATGGCAATTAATATAATCGGGTTTCAGCTGTGCTGCTTCATCCAAATTACGCTTAAAACTTTCTTTATATTCCTCATAAGTTCCACCAGATCCCCCTGAAAGTAACCCTAAACTCAATCCATGTTTATGTAATGCATCGATCATCTCTTTGCGCTCTTTGGGACTACCAGGTAACCAAGATTCAACACCATCGTAACCTGCATTTTTCACACGGAGACAGAACGTATCCCAGGAATCACTATTTCCCCAATTGGTGCAATAATATTTAATGTGCAACTGCTGGGCAGTCATGGATAGAAAACTGCTCATAAATAAAATTAATACTAGAAATTGTTTCATTTTTTTAAATTATAGCTTGAATTAGTTCACCCTCCACATCTGTCAATCGGAATGGCCTTCCCTGAAAATCGTATGTAAATTTCTCATGATCAAAACCCAAAAGATGAAGCATGGTCGCATGGACATCGTGTACAGAACTACGCCCTTCTACCCCGGCGAACCCGATATCATCGGTCTGACCGTAACTTATACCATTACGAACTCCTCCACCTGCCATCCAGATGGTATAGGCATCGGTATGATGATCACGTCCCAGGAATGGCATGTCGCTGTTGTCCCTATTTTCTTGCATCGGTGTGCGCCCAAATTCCCCGCCCCACACCACCAGTGTTTCTTCCAGCAAACCACGTTGCTTTAGATCCATAATCAATGCGGTCATAGGTCGATCAATCTCTCGGCATTTATTTCTAAAACCGAGATCAATCGAATCTGCTGGATTAGTACCGTGACTGTCCCAGCCCCAATCAAATAACTGAACGAATCGTACCCCTTGTTCTACGAGTTTCCGAGCCAATAGACAATTATTGGCGAACGATTCCTTACCAGGCTCTGTTCCGTACAATTCGTGAATATAAGCCGGTTCATTATTGATGTCCATCACTTCAGGTACGGTTACCTGCATTTTATAAGCCATCTCATATTGTGCGATCCGCGACAAGGTTTCGGGGTCTTTAAAGGTATCATACTCTGTTTTGTTGACGCTATTTATGGCATCAATCAAATCACGCTTCATACCCCTTCCCATTCCTTCAGGATCGGCAATGTACAATACGGGATCACCCTTTGAACGACATTGAACGCCTTGGTATACCGATGGTAAAAATCCACTTCCCCAGACACTTTTACCAGCATCAGGCGTTTTACCTCCCGATGTTAACACAACAAAACCGGGTAAATTGCTATTTTCAGATCCCAGACCATAAGTTACCCATGAACCAATGCTAGGGCGACCGAGACGGGCACTTCCTGTATGCATAAACAATTGGGCCGGGCCGTGATTGAACTGATCGGTATGCACAGCCTTCAGAAAACTCACTTCATCAACGACTTTACTAAAATGAGGCAAATGATCTGATACCCAAGCCCCACTTGCTCCATACTGTTTAAAAGTAGCCTGTGGTCCCAGCATTTTTGGAATCCCACGAATAAAAGCAAATTTCTTTCCTGCAAGCAAGGACTCCGGACAAGGTTGATTATGTAATTTCTGCAAGGCAGGCTTGTAATCAAATAACTCCAATTGTGATGGAGCGCCAGCCATATGCAGGTAAATGACACTTTTAGCCTTACCTGGGAAATGAGGTGGCTTGGGCACAAGTGGATTGAGTGCATTCAGATCCAACTTTTCTGCTGATTTTGACCGTCCCCATCCGTTACAACTCGTTAACAAACTCCCCAAAGCAATACCGCCGATACCGGCCACACAATCTTTTAGAAAATGTCTTCTGGTGACAGCCTGCAATTCAAATTGTTGCGCTTCTTTTATTAGCTTATTTAGGTCTTTCATCTGACTATCATTACGTATGAACGGGCTGTGTCTCTAAAATTTTAGTGCGCAGCTTTAGCTCATTTCGGTTTATATTCTTACTATTTTATAGGTCTAACCTTCTCAATAAAAGACTTCGTTTTCATACGATAGTCCTTATTCAGAAGTTTCGGTCCATATTTATCATTTCAATATTTATGATTTCGTTAAAAATTCGTCCAAATTCAACACTGCATTCGCAACAAGCATGTAGGCAGCTTTTGAAGGCAGGACCTTTACATTACTTTTTGCTAAATCCTCATTCAAAAATTTGGCTGCTGAATCAGGTTTTTTGCTGAAATCAACCAATGCCTTTTGATAAAGATGTTCCAGTTCCTTGAGTTTCTTTTCATCGGCATCCTTCAACATGGCACGTCTATAACCGAAACGAATACCATTCCGAAGGTTTCCATTTCCCTCTTTCTCCATAATAGCCCCCAGATGTTTAGCCGCTTCGAGATAAACAGGATCATTTAATGTGGCAAGCGCTTGCAGCGGTGTATTGGTGCGAATACGGTCGACCAAACAAACCTCCCTGCTAGAAGCATCAAAAGAAACAAAAGACGGATAAGGACTCGTACGCTTTAAAAACGTATAGATGCCCCTTCGGTATTGATCTTCTCCAGCACTTTTCACCCAGGACTCACCGCTATATACAGTCATCCATACCCCATCAGGTTGGTAGGGCATTACACTTGGTCCATACATTTTGTTGCTGAGCAATCCACTTACAGCTAAAGCTTGGTCACGAATCTGTTCGGCAGATAATCTAAACCGAGGTCCCCTTGCCAAATAATAATTCTGTGGATCCTTCTCAAAATTGGAATTGTTCAAGCTAGAGGACTGCTTATACGTTCCGGATAAGACAATCTCGCGGATCAGTTTTTTAACGCTCCACTTTTTGTTATTCATCAGATCTAGGGCAAGGTAATCCAATAACTCTCGGTGAATTGGCGGGATACTCTGAGTGCCCATATCTCCCAATGGTTCAACTAGGCCCCGGCCAAATAGCTGTGCCCATACGCGATTAACTAAGGTTCGTGCTGTCAAGGGGTTTTCCTTACTGACAATCCACTGCGCAAACCCCAGACGGTTGCGCGGAGCGCCTTTCGGGAAACTATTCAGTGAAGCCGGAACTGTAGGCTGTACTTCCGCCCCCAGATACAGACGGTTACCACGTATAAATACATTTGTTTTACGATGCATGTCTTTGGGATTTTCAATCATGATTGGCACACCTTCGGGTTGCATGTTGACCAACTGGAGAAAAGTCTTTTGAAAATTCATATTATCCAGTGACTTTTCATGTGGAAAGTTCTCACGAAATGCAAACCATTCAATCATGCAGATCGGCTGCCCATGCGCCACAGATGGATTTTTGAAAACCAGATATAAGTCATGTACACCGCGAGTCGGGAGTATGGGAGACTGAATAACCTGTCTTCCATTTGTACTCGGCAAATCAATAACGGCGAGAATTGGTCCTGTAGGTTTATCCACGTGAATTTCTAATTTTCCATCTACCGCGCCTGTCCAGAAATTCATAAAAAATTGCTGTTTATTATCCAAGTTTATTGCCCTTAACCGAGCCGATCCTCCAGTTCTAACCCCCAACCATTTCGTATCATAAAGCGCACCATCTACTATTTGATCGCTGTAATGCGCATGTATTTTGGGTTCAAGAGTGTGAAGGAATAGATCTGTTGATTTTACCAAGCTTGTATTTCCTGTCGTCGACAACCACCTTTTTATACTGTCAATTCGCTTTTCATCTTGTGCCGTATAAAAACGAAGTTTAGGATGATCACCTTGGGTGTCTTCATCTCTGGTGTTGTTAAAAAAAGCTAACGATTTATAATACTCTTCAAATTTAAAGGGATCATAAGTATGACTATGGCATTGCACGCATTCGAAGGTTGTACTCAACCATACTTGATAGGTTGTATTTAAGCGATCCAAAACCGCAGCCATCCGAAATTCCTCACTATCGGTCCCCCCTTCATCATTATTCATGGTATTGCGATGGAAGGCGGTTGCGATAAGTTGATCCTTGGTTGGCTCCGGGAGCAAATCCCCAGCGAGCTGTTCAATCGTAAATTCATCATAAGGCATATCCTTGTTCAAGGCCTTAATGACCCAATCCCGATAGGACCATATCGTGCGCGAACCATCCTTCTCGTAACCCTTCGTATCTGCATATCGCGCCATATCCAACCACCAACTCGCCCACTTTTCGCCATATTTCTGCGACGCCAGCAAACTATCTACACGCAAGGTATAAGCATCATCACGCTGATCTGCTTCAAAGACTTGAATTTCTGCCAACGTTGGTGGAATACCAATCAGATCTAAATACACTCTCCGTAGCAACAGTGCTTTATCGGCCTCATCAGCAAAGGATAATTTCTTCTCCTTCATCTTATCCAAAACAAAAAAATCAATCGTATTGTTCACCCCTTTAGGCTTAACACCAAATATACTGAGCAATGAAAAGGTTTAGGTACCTCAGTCTCCTTGGGCGTTGTATATGCCCAATGCTCTCCCCATTTGGCACCTTCATCGATCCATCTTTTGAGTATATCAATTTCATCATCGTTCAGTTTAGGGGCATTGTAAGGCATACGCAATTCAGGGTCATCGGAAATCAGTCTCTTTACCAATTCACTATGTTCGCCATCGCCACGAATAATTGCTGGTTTGCCAGACTCGGCTTTGGCGAAAGCCTCATTTTCAAAAAGAAAACTTAGTCCGCCATTTTTTTTAACCCCACCATGGCATGTGATACAATGTTTATTCAATATCGGTTTAACATCAGCGCTAAAATCAATTGGCTCTTTCTTTCCAAAGGTCAAAATGCTCGTACCAATAAGCACAAGCGCCAATAATGTTAGCACCACAATCTTTTTTCTCATAGCATTGGGATATATCTACTCTATAACATTTTAGGTTTACGCACTACAACGAAATAAATAATGATTGTTTTTTTCGTTAAGTGGAGCCGAAACTATCCGATAAATGTGCTAGTTTCGAGTAGGATAAAATTAGATAACAACACTGGATTATACTAAAACTGGATTAACAGAAACATAAACAATATTACCCTTTGCTCTTGCAAGATTTTCTGGATACTATATTCCCACTTGCTCAAAAGATTGATTTAAAACAGCATGATGTACTCTTTTCGGTTAAACTGCAGTCCCTAAAAACGGTACTTTTATACCATATTCTTTCGTCTCAAAAAGTATAACAATTTCGATACGAACTCACTTTTTTGATTTCATACACTGCATACATCTCAGTTAAATTTGCTTAAACGTGATTCCAGTATCAGGGCCATCGCTTTGCTAAAATAGTATGCAAAAAAGTAACAATAGTGTCAGTACCTCCCCATCCAGAGTTTTAAATTTACAAGCTAACCCTTTCAATTATGAAATATCTTTATTTAATACTATGCTGTTCGTTTACCCTGTTCTCTTTCGGGCAACCAACATCTGACAACAACCTCCATTTCGATCAGTTGGCTTCGCGATGGGATGAAGCCATTCCCTTGGGAAATGGTCAATTGGGTGCACTGATTTGGAAAAAAGACAATACGATTCGATTTTCACTTGATCGCGCAGATCTATGGGACGAAAGAAAGGCCTTTGCAATAGAAAACCACAATTTCAATTGGGTCCAACAACAAATAAAAAACAACAGCTACGGCATTGTACAACAGTGGGGAGACGCTCCTTATGACAGATCCCCCTATCCTACTAAGCTTCCAGCAGCGTCGCTGTTCTTTGACTTGGCGAAATTTGGCACTGTCGTTTCAAACGTACTTGATCTGGAACAGGCCACCAATATTCTTAGATTTAAAGATGGTAGGATATTAAAAACCTTCATACATGCCTATAAACCATTTGGCTATTTTGAAATCACAGGAAACAATGTTAGTGACCTTTTACCTCAATTAATTCCACATCAATATGAAAATAACGCAAACAAAGACGAAAACAAAAGCGTTGTCGAAGGTCAAGATTTAGCAAGATTAGGGTATAAGCAAGGAAATATAATCCGCACCAGCAACTATGAAGTGCTGCACCAAAATACGTATGATGATCATTTTTTTGAAGTTGTATTGAGGTGGGAAAAAATATCAGCTAAAAAGCTGATTGGTTATTGGACAATCGTCAATGATCAAAAGGCAACCCCATCTGCACTTTCCCTCAAAAAATACACCGAAGAAAAAGCAAGCCATTTGCATTGGTGGTCAAACTATTGGTCCAAATCAAGTATAACCATTCCTGATAAAAATCTTGAAAAACAATATTATCTTGATATGTATAAACTCGGTGCTGTCGCAAGAGAAGGTGCTCCAGCAATTACGCTTCAGGCCGTGTGGACGGCGGATAATGGTGGTCTTCCTCCTTGGAAAGGCGACTTTCACAATGACCTTAATACACAATTAAGCTACTGGCCAGCCTATTCGGGAAATAGATTGGCCGAAGCCAAAAGCTATACGGATTGGCTCTGGAAGATCCGCAAAAAAACAAGGACTTTACAAAGCAATATTTTGGTGTCGATGGGCTGAATGTACCCGGTGTCCTCACGTTAAATGGAGACCCTATGGGTGGATGGATTCAGTATTCTCTTTCTCCTACTATTGGTGCATGGGCGGCCCAGCATTTTTATTGGCAATGGAAATATAGCATGGATAAAACCTTTCTAAAAGAACAAGCCTATCCCTATATCATGGAATCTGCAACTTACCTTAAAAATATAACCACACTAAAAAATGAACGCCGTTACCTGCCCTTGAGCAGCAGTCCCGAATACAACGACAATAGTGTATCAGCATGGTTTGACAATTGGACTAATTTCGATCTTAGTTTAGCGCATTTTCTTTTCCAGGCTGCTACAGAGGTGAGTACAGCAATGGGCAAACCGCAAGAAGCAGAGAATTGGTTAAAATGCAAGGCGCAACTACCTCACTATGCGACCGATGAAACTGGGCTACAGGTTGCTGTAAATCTTCCAATGAAACATTCCCACCGTCACATGTCTCCCTATATGGCAATTTATCCATTGGATTTATTAGACATCAATAATCCGCAGGAAAAAGAGCTCATTGAGAGCTCCCTAGATCACATTAAAAAACTGGGTACACGTGCGTGGGTTGGTTATTCCTTTGCATGGATGGCTTGTTTACACGCGCGCGCTAAACAAGGAAAGGAAGCCGTAACCAATCTTCGAAAATTTGCGCAGAACTTTTGTTCCTCGAATTCCTTTCATTTGAATGGCGACCAAAAAGGCGGGCAATATTCAGACTTTACGTATCGACCATTTACCTTAGAAGGTAACTTTGCATTTGCACAAGGAATACACGAATTGCTCATTCAGAGCAAAAATAACTATGTAGAAGTTTTTCCGGCTTTACCTGCTGAATGGGCAACAGCGTCTTTCAAAAATTTGAGAACGATGGGTGGATTTATCGTAAGCGCTGAAAAAAAAGAAAATAAAATTGTTCTGCTGAAAATAACTGCTACCGAAGATGGTACCTTTCGAATTTTTGAACCCAAGGCACTCATGCACATCAGCACTAAGAAGCTCATACAGAGAGATAACACCATACAATATGTGAAATTAAAAAAGGGACAAACAGTCAACCTATGTAGCCTATAAAAACAATGGATTTGCCTTACAAAATTAAAAAAACACCTTACACAGTACCGATACAGTCAATTTAAGTCAGCTGATAGCGTGCAAACAATGCAAAGAACCCAAATCATCCGAAGCGATAATTTGGGTTCTTTGCATTGTTACATTACATTATTTAGAATGATTATAAAAAATAATAGATAATCCTTTGAAAAATGCAATAGGACCAATAACTTTACCTCTGTTTATAATTAATCTAAATAAAATATTCAATGAATCGCATCATCATCTACCTTATGTTGCTTGTCCCAGGAGCTCTACTTGCGCAAGCACAGCACAAAGCAGAAATACTGGGTAAAATCCTTTCGTCTGACGGAAAGCCCATTGAAGGGATAACCGTCAGACTACAACCGCAAAACATAACAACTTCTACACGATCTAATGGTTCATATCAATTTAAATCACTTAAGCCGGGTCAGGCAAAATTAGCCATATCAGCCATAGGTATTCAACCACATGAGCAGGAAGTCGAAATTACGGATGGTAAAAATAGGGTTCCTGATATTTACTTAATTGAAAATCAATCGACACTGCAAGAGATCGTTATTAATGGTAAAGGAAATAACAAATTTACTCGGAAACAGAGTTTATATGTTTCCAAAATGTCACTGAAAAATATGGAGAACGCACAGTCGTATGCTGTCGTTACCAAAGAGTTGCTAAAAAGTCAGGTGAATACAAATTATGATGATGCATTAGCCAACGTTTCAGGAATTGATAAGCTTTGGTCGGCGACTGGACGGCCCGGAGACGGTGTTAGTTACTACACGTTGCGCGGTTTTAGTACGCAGGCAGCCATGATTAATGGTGTAGTCGGTATTTCCAGTACAAGTCCAGACCCTGCGAATCTCGAAACAATTGAAGTGATTAAAGGGCCCTCTGGTTCATTATATGGCGGCGCGGCTGTTGGTTTCGGTGGATTAATCAATAATATTACGAAAAAACCTTTAGATACCGTGGGCGGTCGGGTAAATTATATTTTTGGAAGTTTCGCACAACATCGCCTTACGGCAGATATATATGGCCCATTAACAGCAGATAAAAAATTGCTCGGACGAATCAATACAGCATTATCCCATACAGGTACCTATCAAGACGCAGGATTTAATAAGTCGGTGTTTATTACACCTTCACTAACCTATAAACCAAACGAGAAACTGGATATCCAACTCGATGTTGAACTTTACCAAAACAAGGCTACTAATCCACTGATGGTTTTTCTCAATCGTTCACGTCAATTATTTGCCAGAATCCCCGAGGCACTCCAATTCGATTTTGATAAGTCCTATACTGCTAACGACGTCACATTCAAAAACCCAACCACCAACCTCCGCGGAAATGTAGTGTACCGGTTTAATGAGCGGTGGACGTCCAACACCACTGTAAACTGGAACAACCGGAAGGCAGATGGCTACTTTCAATATGTGATGTACCTACAAAACAGCAATGACACACTTATTAACAGATATGCTGGTAAACAAAATTATGCTGCAAAAAATATCAATGCTCAACAGAACTTTATTGGTGATTTTCATATCGGCGAGCTTCGCAATAGACTACTTGTCGGTCTGGATTATTTATACCAGCAAACAGAAACACATAATTCGCCCTATATCCTTGTAGACCAGATCAACACAGCAATAGATGATCCAGATTACTATAAATTTAATGCAGGAACCATTGACGCAGCCATAAGCGCTTCAACGGCAGCCAAAACGAACAATAGAGGTCGAAATCAAGTATTGGGAGCCTATGTTTCAAATGTATTGGATCTCACGTCGCAGCTACATCTAAACCTAGCGTTGCGTATGGATTATTTTGATAATAAAGGAACCTACAACTTCGATAAAGACACAACGACTGGGACTTACCATCAAACTGCTTTCTCACCCCGTTTCGGTTTGGTTTATGAAGCTGTAAAAGGTCAGGTATCACTATTCGCCAATTATCAAAATGGGTTTAAAAATGTATCTCCAGTTGTACAACCACATCCCAGCATCTCGGGAGACTTCAAGCCCCAACAAGCCAAACAATGGGAAGCCGGAGTCAAATTAGACCTTTTAAACAACAAATTAGGCCTGACAGCAAGTTACTATGACATTTCAGTAGATAATATGCTTCGTCCTGACATAGTCACCATTGACGGACAAACCTATAATATTAGTGTACAGGACGGCACGCGCTTGAGCCGGGGAGTTGACTTTGATGTTACATTGGCCCCTATTCAAGGTCTAAACCTCATTATGAGCTATAGTTATAACAATAGTAAGATGACTAAAGCAGACAAGAATGTCAACAACCTACGTCCGACAGAAGCTGGGCCTAAACATCTTTCCAACATCTGGGCAAACTATAGCTTACAGCAAGGAAAACTAAAAGGACTAGGATTTGGTATCGGCATGAATTATGCAAGTGAAAATGTAATTACCAATAGTGTTGCAACTGGCACATTTACCCTTCCGTCTTACACACTCCTGAACGCGAGTCTATCTTATGGATTTAAACATTTTGAATTCGCCTTCAAAGCAAACAATTTAGGAAATCAAACTTATTTCAAAGGATGGACAACGGTAAACCCGCAAATGCCTAGAAATATACTTGGAAGTGTTGCCTATCAATTTTAAAAATATTTTTCTATAAAAAAAGCGTTTCGACAATGGTGGAAACGCTTTTTCTAACGTGAACTACAATTTATGCGAGCTCAATCAAAAATTCCTCTTTTGGAAGTCTAAATTTTTTCAGCTTCAACAACCAATCTTGTTCTTCCATCCGATAACCCAACGGAAGCATAACCGCACTCTTCAATCCCAGCTTGTCTAAACCAAGTAATTCATCCAATTCGGCATTTGAAAAACCCTCCATAGGCGTCGCATCAACGCCTAGTTCTGCTGCCTGCGCAATTGCCAAACCAAAAGCAATATAAGCTTGCTTCGCCGCATGTGCCGCTTGTTGTTCTTCTGTAAAACTTGCTAATTGGCCTTTCAACCTATTTTTATACTCGTCAGTGCTGTCTAAAGGTAAACCTCTCAAGGTATTCATCTTGTCGAAGGTTTTATCAATGCGTTCGTCGGTGTATCTATCCCATCCTGCGAACACCAATAGATGTGAACTATCAGCCACTATTTGTTGCCCCCAAGCCACAGGCACAATTTTTTCTTTTAATTCCTGATTCGTAATCACAATTACACGGAACTGTTGAAGTCCAGAAGAGCTAGGTGCCATCCGTGCTGCCTCCAAAATCTTATCTAAATCTTCCTGAGCGACCTTTTTTGTAGGGTCGTATTTTTTTGTGGCATAACGCCATTCTAGAGTATCCAATAAAGCCATTTTGTTTTAATTTAAATGATCAATAGCAATTTCATAAAGTTATATAAAGATACATAAAAAAATAAATGTCTAAACATCAAAATCAAGAACTAAAACGATAAAAACTAGGACAAAAACAGACTGGCAGTCAGCATTTATTACTAAACTTTTAAAGCCAAAACACAGCATATTTACTTCTAATCGCAAACAAATGCCTATTTTATTCAATTTTATTAAGACCTTTGTATTGGTTTATATCCGGTTATAACAAAATGACCTTGAATCATTTGTTCTCGATGGTAATACCTTAACAAAATAGAAAACAGGGCTTACGTGCTCCACAATAAAAACATCAGCAATGTCTATAACGAATGAAACTGAGCTAACAGGCATACAAAAAGCGAGCGATGCCGTTGCCATCACCTTAAAGGCTATGATAGAATATGCTCAAGAGGGCATGTCCACGAAGGAGCTTGACGAATATGGAGCCGAAATATTAAAAAGTATGGGTGCAAAATCTGCTCCCGCTCTCACTTATGGTTTCCCAGGTTACACCTGTATCAGTATAAACAACGAATTTTGCCACGGAATACCTACGGCGGAAAGGATATTGCAAGAGGGCGATTTGATCAATATCGATGTATCTGCCGAATTAGATGGATATTGGGCTGATAATGGTTGTTCCTTTGTTATAGGAAAGGACATCTTTGAACACGAAAAATTGGTCAATGCATCGAAAGAAATTCTTCAAAAGGCAATCAATAATATTCGTGGTGGTGTGAAAATAGCCGATATTGGGCATCTAATCGAAACTGAGGCTAAAAAAAGAGGGTATAAAGTCATCAAGAACCTTGGCGGACATGGTGTAGGAAAAAGTCTGCACGAGGAGCCCGACGAACTGCTTAACTATAAAAACCGCTTCGACCAACGAAGATTTCGAAAAAATACCGTTGTTGCTATTGAAACCTTTATTTCAACGACCTCCACCTACGCAACCGAACTCAACGATGGCTGGACAATGGTTGGTGACAAAGGTGGATTCATGGCACAACACGAACATACGATTCTCGTTACCGATGGCTATCCCGTTATATTAACTGTACAGAATGCAATTTACTAGCCCGTAATAAGAAAATCCTTATAGGTCTTTTCGAACAAGTTATTGAAAGCTATCGAAAAGACCTATTTTCTTTAAATAAGACTCCAAACTTGTGGTATAGTGCATCAACCCTTTACATCAGGATAGAGGTTGTTAAAAAAATTAAGGGGCCTCTCATAATGAGAAAACCCCCAAATAATATATTTTTATGGCTAAATAATTTTTGTCAAACCCAAAGATTAATCCCACTGGATAACTGACTACAGCAGTAAAAATAGCTTATTCTTCTCAGCAAAAAAGTGATGAAAATCACTTTTCATAAAATTTTTATTCTCCTGTTCAAAATTCAGCTTCACTCGTCTTCACATTTCCCTCAACTATTGTCTTTTAACTGTTTTGAAAACTATTTTGAAAAACACCAAACATTAGAAAACCTTTGTTCCAAACTCTTCGCTTCCAACCCTTACTCCTTGCTCAGCTGCCTGAATAAACATGCAGAATAAAACGCTACGATAATATTTGTATTTCGGCTGGTGTAACTTATAAAGTTTAGTATTTTTGATCGATTAAAGTAATCTAGATTGAGAACAATAAAATTCCATAAGGGAGAATGCGGTGTTGACTTCTTGTTGAATGTCCTCAACGAAATAGAAACGGATTATACACATCAAGAAACTTACCATAAAGACTTTTTTGAAATTCTATTTTTCAAAAAAGCGAAAGGCAGATTGATATTGGGGCAAGAGATCCTCTCCTTGTCCGACAATTCAATTATCTTTATTTCAGCTTTTCAGAAACATACCTGGGAACTGGATCCTGAACACCTTGAGTTTACAACATTGATTTTTCAGGAAGACTTTTTAAATGATTTCTTTTCGGATAAATTATTCACATACAAACTATTATATTTCTACCAGCTTAGTTATGTACCACAGATTATAGCAGATGACACACATATGTCAAAATTCTTAGGTCTTCTCGCCGAAATTAAACTTGAACTCATGGAAACCCAAGCAGATAGCGTCCATATTATTCGTTCTTTACTTTATTACCTATTGCAAACTTTAAACCGAAAATATGCACGCTTAAATATGCTTCCGAACCAAAAAGCGGAAAATAACTTCGCCTATCAATTCAAAGAGCTTATGGAACAGTTCATTCGGGAGAAACAACGGGTAAACGAATATGCGACACTTATGGGAATAAGTAGGATTACACTAAATCAGGCCGTTAAGGCACAGTTTAATACCACAGCTGCCCACTTACTTCGACAACGGTTACTATTTGAGATTCAGGATCTGCTGATCCACTCTGACCATTCCGTTAATCAAATTGCTTTTGCTCTTAACTTTTCAGAACCCAATCATTTAATGCGTTTTTTTAAAACTCAAACTGGAAAAACCATAAGTGCATTTATTCAGGAATTCAAGTAAATGTTGAATTATCTATTATACAAATTGTCGCTATGGAAATCGGGCCATGCAGATCGGCCTCCCCATGGCCCGATTTCCCTATAAATCAATAGCGTGCCAAGTACGTCTCGGTATCCTGAACCTGCGCATAAAAGAACGCCAAAGCAGCAAGAAAGGCATGCTGAACATCCAGTGCAGCAACTACGGAACCATTAATCTCAAGATCTCGCGTTGCACAGGCATCAGCAATTACAGTACATGAAAAACCTAAATCGACAGCGGCGCGTACCGTAGCGTCGATACACATATGGGTCATCATGCCTACGACAACAAGTTTCTCGACCTTATTGCTGCGAAGGTAATCCAATAATTCTGTCTCTCTAAAGCTGTTGGGAAAATGTTTACGTATTACTAGCTCGTTTGGCATTGGACTCACGCTTTCATGAATTTCGGCAGCTCTTGTGCCATCAATAAAGAATGGCATTGCTTTTGGATCTGAGGAAATATGTTGGATATGAACCACAGGTAACTTTTCTCGCCTAAATTGGTCGATCACTCTTCTGGCGTTCATCCCTGCCTTTAAGGGATCCACAAGTTCCATTCCGCCATCTTCAAAATACTCGTTTTGAATATCAATGACTATTAATGCGCTATTTCTCATCTATTTTATGAATTAAGTTTAATACAAAATTAAGCTGGATTTAGCGGCGATGACCTACCAATAAATCACCAAATACTACCATTTTGATAAGAGCGATAAGACGGATGGATAGAAAGTTATGTAATGTTTTACTAATATTTCGATCAAAAAATCACCAACAAAAGCTAACTTCGCTGCATATACACGTCACATACAGTGATAAATCGTAATAATAGATATCATGGCATTGAAAGAATTACAACACAGCAAAATATATGGCGCAGATAACGGTGGCACTCCATTAATTGTCCTACATGGGCTTTTTGGCATGGCAGACAACTGGGGATCCTTTGGTCGTAGTTTTGGCGAGAAAAGACAGGTACATCTACTCGATCTTCGTAATCACGGACGAAGTTTCCATAGTGAAGATATGTCGGTGGAAGTTATGGTAGACGATCTGCTGTCCTATATTGCATCCATTGGAGCAGATAAAGTATTGCTATTGGGCCATTCTCTAGGCGGAAAAGTAGCGATGCAATTTGCTATTGACCATCCTGAAAAGATTGAAAAACTGATCATCGCTGATATAGCTCCGAAAGCTTATCCTCCACATCATGAGGACATATTCGACGCGCTATCTGCTGTAGATATTACAACACTAGAAAACAGGAAAGATGTACAAGTAAAGATTGAACACTACTTGAGCGATCCGGGTGTTATCCAATTTTTATTGAAAAATGTATATATCAGAGAAGATCGAAAATTAGATTGGCGCTTTAATCTGGATGTTTTAAAAAATAAATATACGGAGTTTATTACTGTCGGGGTAAAATCAGGAATATTCAACGGCCCCACATTATTTCTACCAGGAGAAAAATCAAGATACATATTACCTGAAGATAAGATTAAGATCAGGGAACAATTTCCAAATGCCGTATTTAAAACAATTCCTAATGCTGGTCACTGGGTTCAAGCTGAAATCCACAGGTATTCGACGCATTCGTTGCCGAGTTTTTAGATTGATAAAAATAAGATACATTGAATGTCTACTCCGACTTGTTGGTCCTTAAAACCTCTCGTAAGATGTAGACATTCAATTCTATTATTTCAACGCCTTTGCGTAGGTCTTATCGCACGATCACGGGCAATCTGATGGTCAACCATAGGCTCACAATAGGCTGGAGTACCTAATTCAGGAACCCATTGCTTTATATATTCCTGATTTTTATCGAACTTCTCAGCCTGAAGCGTCGGATTAAAAACCCTGAAATACGGGGCTGCGTCACAGCCACTGCCTGAGGCCCATTGCCAGTTACCATTATTGGCCGACAGATCATAATCATTTAATTTTTGCGCAAAGTAGGCCTCCCCCCATCTCCAGTCAATCAAAAGGTGTTTACAAAGAAAACTGGCTACGACCATTCGTACGCGATTGTGCATATAACCGGAAGTATTCAATTGGCGCATACCCGCATCTACTAAAGGATATCCGGTCTGTCCTTCACACCATTGCTGGAATTCTACCTCATCGTTCCGCCATTGTATGGCGTCGTATTGCTTTCTAAAGGATTCGGTAACAACATGCGGATAGTGATAGAGAATCTGCATAAAAAATTCACGCCAGATCAATTCAGACAACCAGGTCGCATTGTGTTTGAAAGCAAAGGTAACACACCGACGTACACTGATTGTTCCAAAACGAAGTGCTATCCCCAAATGAGTAGTGCCCATTAACGCTGGATAATCGCGGGTTTTATCATAGTGATCAATGATAGTAGCATCCAGGTGTGGTTCTTTAAAGCTAAGATCGGTCTCTAAAAAACCTAAGTTCTCCAAAGAAATGATCTGCTGATGCTTTTGCTGAACGAAGGATTCCATTGCGTAGGTATAGGAACGATGGTCATCAGGACGTAATTTCTCACGCCATTTTTTTGCATAAGGCGTATAAACCGTATATGGTGTCCCATCATTCTTTAAGATATCTACTTTATCAAAAATAACCTGATCTTTCACAGCTTTGAAGGGAATTCCCTTAGCTTGACAGAACTCAAAAATTTCTTTGTCCCGCGCAATTGCCATTGGCTCATAGTCCCGATTACAATAGACGCCCTGCACATCAAATTTTTCAACCAAGTCCCTGTAGATAGCGATAGGTTTACCATAGAACGTATTCAACGTTGCACCACTTTCCCCTAGTATAGTATTGATACGGGTTAAAGCCTGATGGATGTAATGAAGACGTCGATCCCTTTTATCCTCCAATTGCTTCAAAATTTCCTCGTCAAATATGAAAATAGGTAATACGGGATAACCCAAAGCCAGCGCGCGAGCAAGCCCGGCATTATCATCCAGCCGTAAATCACGACGAAACCAAAACACAATAATTTTATTTTTTTCCATAAAAACGACCAATATTTACCATCATTACCCATGTTAACAATTTTAAAGGGTAAAAGGTTAACTCAATAATTAGGTAAAAATACCTCTATAAACAGACTGAACCATCAAAGGTACTTGAAATTCCCCTTGATGGTTCAGCATTGAATAATTTTATTGTGCTAGTTTTTCAAACTTGCCATGTCAATAACAAACCGGTATTTAACATCACTTTTCAATAGTCTATCATAAGCATGATTGATATCCTGCATTTTAATCAGCTCTATGTCGGATATAATATTGTGTTTACCACAAAAATCAAGCATCTCCTGTGTTTCGGCTATCCCCCCGATCATCGAACCTGAAAAACTCTTTCGTGTTGGAATCAGGCTAAAAGGAGCCACAGGAAGTGGATGCTCCGGAGCACCAACAAGAGTAAGGGAACCATCTCGTTTCAATAAACTTAAATAGGCATTGATGTCATGCTGTGCCGAAACGCAATCTAAAATGAAATGTAAAGTTCCCGCATGCGCTTTCATTTGTTCTGCATCAGTTGACAAGATCACTTCATCGGCACCTAAACGTTTGGCGTCATCCACTTTAGACGCAGACGTTGTAATGACAACAACTTGTGCTCCCATTGCTTTCGCTATTTTTACCCCCATGTGTCCCAAGCCGCCGATACCTACGATACCTACTTTTTTTCCTGGTCCCACATTCCAATGCCTCAAAGGCGAATAAGTGGTAATTCCAGCACATAATAAAGGCGCTGTTGCTGCAAGATCCAAATTTTCAGGAATGTGGAGCACAAAATCCTGGTCTACTACAACGCGTTCGGAATAACCGCCGAATGTCTGTTTATTAAGGTGCTTATCGTGTCCATTGTAGGTTTGAATATTTCCATTTTCACAATATTGTTCCAGTCCTTCCTTACAACTTTCACATTCGCGACAACTATCTACCATACAGCCTACACCAGCCAAATCGCCGACTTTAAACTTGGTTACCGCTGAGCCAACTTGAGTAATTCGCCCTACAATTTCATGGCCGGGTACATTCGGATAAACGGTCCCACCCCATTCGTTTCGCGCTGTATGTAAATCCGAATGGCAAACTCCACAAAATAAGATATCAATCTCGACATCTTTCTCCGTCACTTCGCGACGTTCAATATCCATCTGTTTTAGATCGGCCGTTGGTGCACTTGTTCCAAAAGCTCTAATTGAAAATGTACTCATACTTGATAAAATTGTTGTTTTCTGTTTTAAATGACTGCATAAAATTCCTATGTACAACACAGATTCCATCCGCACGATAAAATTAACCAATGGATGGAAAAAATGTTTTGAAGGAACGATAACAAAAGTAAAAAGCAACTTTCAGAATTATGTTGCCATAAAGCTCAAGTTGCTGTTTCTTTACGGCTCACCGCATCATGCTTGAACATCTGCGATAAGCTAAGCTTTGTAAACCGCACGGGTTCGTCAGGATTTTCTACCTGTACAGACGGATTAATCAGTATCTTCTACCTGTACAAATTGCATTGCCAACCCCTGTTTCTGGCAGATGTTCAGAATAGAAAATTCCAATCGGGTACTAATCCGCAGGACAAGCAAAAATTGCTGATCATCCAACAATAAATCAATATTTTTTATCTCCGGGAAACTCTGATAGAGAAAATGATAAATCTCGCTGGCTTTCCACTTCAGCTTACGAGATAAAGAATAAACAACTTTATACATATTTAGATTATTTCAAAATTTTAACGGCAATTTGTTGTAATTGGTGGTTCAAAAAAGGCATCTGTTTCAGTTCCTCAAAATCTCGGGCTAGTCGAACCTTTTTATTTTCATTTTCCAGCGCAAGAGCGAGGCTATCCAAGCTCTCCACATCATTGTGTATCAATAAATAACAATCAATATCGGGATCCAGTACCCCCATCATTTCAGGACGGATCGTTTCCTCTGTCTCCACCATGACCAAAACGCATCTTTCTGATGCAAAGCTATCCACCGACTTGCCTACTTTCGCATTTAACACCATAGTTGTCATCCTGTTTATTGTCTGTATAAAAAGAATCGATCAATCAAAATAGACATATTTTGTATTTTTGTCGAAACCACCTTCTAAAAAAAGAACCATATACGTCCCTATTATTTACAATAACTTTTTCTCGTTATCCTGTCGAATGGCTAGCGCAGCCCCTTAACACATATACTTGTCAACCAGGAAAGCCTAGCTTCAAAATCCGGAAAACGATCAAAAAGTAAAACTTCCTGCTCAAAACAACGTGATGTTGTCACTAACATTTCCGATAAAAACAGGATATCCTTTTCCTCCAAGGCCTGAATTTCTTCTTTCCTAACGGCTAATTCAATCATTTCACGAATCAGCTTAATCTCGTCGTCCAGCATGTAACGTGTTTTTGAAACCATCAGGGCCGGATCGGATTTCATATCTTCGAATGCGAGATGAAAACGTTTCGTAATTAAATTAATCTGACGTAGTTTTGCTTGTAAAAAACCAACTAAATTATCTTCCAGTGAAGCGTCCCTGTTATAAGTTTTACTCGCGACCTCAAACACTTGCTGACATAAGTACTCCGCAATCGCATCAAAGACATCCATCTTACTGGTAAAGTAGTAATATAACGTGCTCCGCCCCTTTCCACAAGCTTTTGAAATATCCTGCATGGAAACCCTTGCAAATCCATAGGTTTCAAACACTTTCATGGATGATAAGATAATTTCCTCTTTAATATTTTCTTGTTGACCTGTCATTAATCGACAAATCTACAAAAAATGTCGAAAAATCAATTCACCCAGCCAACTTTTTTCGCCACTCATTATAGGTGTCGTTCTCCTGATCCAGAAATGGAATTCGCTTCACATCTTCAATTTTATTCATTTCTTTAGGATTAAGGGGTAAAAGGTTCATTGTGCTCCTTAAGCTGTTTATTGCATTTTTATCTTCCATGGGATAAATACTGCCACAGCTGCTTAACTGTGTCCCATAACGTTGCGGCTTACTTTTGAAAACCTGAATTCGATCGTGCAAATAAGCCAGATTTGCGAGATTGATGTCCATGATATTATCAAGAAGCAACTGATAACAATCTTGCATAAATTGAGGTTCTCCTATCGCATGCTGAACAATCAGCCAAGCTGAATTGCTAGCTGCTTCGCCGACTTTTGAAATAGTTGGATAACCTATTTCGGCAATGATTTCACGTAATCTTTTTGCATTCCGTCGGTGAATTGTTTCCATCTCCACATGATATCCACCATGAAGCTCTCCCCTCTGCAATAACTTTTCCCGCATTGATTCGTCGTCCTGCGCTAATCGGATAATCTCTTCCGCAATATTTCTATATAACAGCTCAATTTTCTAAAATTTTTAATACGTATTTTACTTCTCTAAATCCTTTCCGCCTCGGCCGGTAACCTATTACATTCATAAGCTATCTTGCTCAACTATTGCTAGATTACATTTGATTTGAATACATCGACGGAAATACACTACGTTTTATGTATAATCTTATTCAGGTGACTTACATCAGTCAGCCCAAATTCAGCGACAATTCCTTTAAGGTAACTCTTCCTGTTGCTATTCTTTGACGTATTAATGTATTGCGGTAGTTTTGAATATATTCGCGTAAGGTAATTCCTGCCTGACGTTTAAAGTAAATACCGAGATAATCGTTGGCAATATTAAAATGCTCCGCCATTATTTGTATCCGTAAACGATTGGGATCGTAAATATTTTTATGGATATAACAAAACATGGCCTGCAGGTCACGGCTTTTAAAACTATTGCTACGCAATTCGGGCATATTCCGCTGCAAAACATGTACAACACTGAATAATTGGAACCAAATAAGCTCCTGATTTACAATTTGATCTTTTCTTAATAAGAGAAGGGTATCAAAGATCAGTGTTATTATCGCATTATCTTCTCCAACTAACTGAAACCCCATCTGATGAGTTTCTCTACTTTTTATAAGATATTCCAGCTGTTGTATAGCGGACGTAGAACCCGAACTGTTACGACAAAGGTAGGCGTCGGTGAACTTAAGATATACAAAATGGGTGAGTTGTTCGATTTCAAAATAATGTTGGTCATCTGGCCCTAGTAGAAAGATCGACCCTGCTTTGTAAGGAAATGAATGCCCATTAACAATATGTCGCCCTGTCCCTCACGAATAAAAATGAACTCGTAATGATTGTGATTGTGTTCCGGATGAGTCCATTCAAGTATCTTAAACCCTGAAATAAGCACCGGTTCAAACTGACGATAACGTTTCATTTCAGAAATATACCTAATTATATTGGATTTTTACATTAAAACCCACTAAGCTTCCAACTAACTTTGGCCCTATAAGTAATATAGAAAGATGAAGACTAGAAAAAACACCGCTTTAGTTGTTGGCGCCAATGGCGTTGTTGGCAACAATCTCATAGACTATCTTGAAAAGATGGAGGAATGGGAAATTATAGGTTTATCACGACGAGCAAATGCCGATCGGGCTAACGTTCGTTTTATCGCTGTAGATTTATTGGATATAGCCGATTGTCTCAAAAAGCTAGGCAACTTGGATACCGTAACCCATATTTACTACGTTGCTTATCAGGATAGACCGACCTGGGCTGAGCTAGTGGAGCCCAATATGAAAATGCTAAGCAATGTTTTGACCGCGGTGGAACCGGTAGCAAGTGATCTTCAGCACATCAGCTTAATGCAAGGGTATAAAGTATATGGTGCTCATCTGGGCCCTTTCAAGACACCAGCCAAAGAATCAGATGCCGGACATATGCCGCCGGAATTCAATACCAGCCAACAGCAATACCTCGAACAATTGCAAAAGGGTAAGAAATGGACTTGGTCAGCGATGCGTCCGTCAGTTGTTGGTGGAACGGCCCCCAATAATCCCATGAATCTAGCGATGCTCATTGCTGTATATGCATCTATCTCAAAAGAACTCGGTATTCCACTTCGATTTCCAGGAAAAATTGGCGCTTTTCAGACATTGATGGAAATGACCGATGCAACACTATTAGCCAAAGCAACGGTATGGGCCTCGACCAATCCACAAGCGGCCAATCAAGCCTTCAACATTAACAACGGCGATCTCTTCCGCTGGAAGGAACTATGGCCCAAATTAGCGGCCTATTTTGATATGGAAAGCGCTGATCCTATTCCGCTATCACTCAACACAATGATGGCAGACAAGGAGCCTATATGGCAAAAATTAAAAGAAAAGCATTTATTAAGCTATAGCTATGATCAAGTTTCAGCTTGGCCTTTTGGCGATTTTGTATTTTCTTGGGATAATGATTTTTTTGCCGATGGCACAAAGGCAAGGCGTCTCGGCTTTCATGAATTTATGGACACCGAACAAATGTTTTATCAGCTCTTTGACGAAATGCGTAAAAAAAGAATAATTCCATAATAGCAAAGATTAAATTTTACCGTCTATTTTTGTAACTTACCCGGCTCAAGCATAACCTTTACTTCATTGCAATTTCATCCGATATCATTTTATCGTTTCATAGTCAAAAGGATAGCAGATGTTTTGATAAAACAAACAATATGAATACAAAAAAAGCCTTTGTAGTTGGATCAGGAAAACTGGCAAACGCGATACTGGAAGCTGATTATTCCATCCCCAATGTAGAAATTCTACCTTGGCAGCCATCCATTACAACGTCGTCGCCATCGATCATTATACATGCCGGATCGGGTCGGGAGTTGCAAGATTGTCTTGATTTTTGTGCACGTACAGATTCGTTATTCATTGAACTGTCTACAGGACTAGAGACCGAAAAGCTCGAGACAGCGTTTCCACTTGTCATTTGCCCAAATACCTCCATACTTTTGCTAAAAACACTCCATATGCTTCAACAATTTGGTCATAATTTCAAAGACTACGAAATATCTATTATGGAGTCTCATCAGTCCTCCAAGCTTACTGAACCAGGTACAGCTTATCATATAGCCAATTCTTTACATGTCGCTCATGAACGCGTTATCTCTATTCGCGATGCAAAAACGCAAGCTTATAAAATCCATATTCCCGTTGCCTACTTAGAAAAGCATGCCTACCATCAGATTGTGATCAAAGATAAAAATGATGAAATTAAAATTGAGACCAAGGTCCTCGGACATGATTCTTATTCCAATGGTGTCAAAAAAATCCTTGAAGCATGTGTCAACAATAAATTAGCCAATAGAAGGCATACTGTGTTGGATTTGGTAGCTATGGGGCTACTTTAGTTAAACTTTCAATTTAGAAAGGAGCTTTCTACACAACGTCTAAAAATATGGGATTTGGAGTATTTATCTTTATACCGTTGCTGATAATTCTGCTGTTATGCGGGGTTATCACAAAAAGACGATTCTTCGGGTATGCAATTTTATCTCTGATCGGTGGCGCAATTATACTTTTTTCTTTGTCTCAATTTTTTCAATGGATCACGAGCCCAAAAATCCTAAAAAAAGAAGATTATTATGGTACCTACCACATAAAGCGTGACCTGTTCCCAGGAAAACAAGCTGACTGGCAATATAATAGTTACAATTTTGTCATAAAGGATAACGATTCGATTTATTTCAACGTCGTAAGTGCGGGTAAAGTATCCAAAGTTTACAAAGGCAAGATCGAAACAGTCTGTCCCTACCAATCCGCACGCTTAAAACTGTGGATGGACTTCCCCGCTCATCATATTCTTGCTTCAGATCCAACGGTATACCGAAGCCCTTTAGGCTTCTATTTGGTACTTTATTCGTCGAAATATAACAACGTTTTTTTTGAAAAAGACTGACATTGAAGCGTTATTTAACATGACAAGATATTTTCTCTATGTACAGATCACTGTCCTAGGTAACATGCATAAAAAAACACCAAAAAATGGTGTTTTCTTATTTTATAATAAATAATAGGATTAGTTTGCTAGCATCTATTTCCCTTTTGATCTTAGAAATCGCTTTGACAAATATTGCCGTACGGGTATATCGTATAACTTCAAACAGCCATATGCAAGCACAATACTTCCGATCACAACAGCCGCTGCTCCGGGCAAGGACTCTTCAAAACTCAGATTTTCATTCTTAACCCAAGCATAGTATAGATAGATAAAGGGATAATGTACCATATACAAAGGATAGGATATATCGCCTAAAAACTTGCAAAGCCAACTTGTAATACCATTACCGCCCTTGCCAGAAGCGCCTAACACAACGAGTAAAGGGAAAACCACGACACAACATAACGTGTCGTATAAACCATTCATCCATAGTTGCTCGGCACCACCAATGCGCGGCATAGCCAAAAGTGGCACTAGGATCAAACTACAAATCCAAAATGCGCCCTTGATCTGTAAAGACTTAAATACTCTAGATAAGAATAAGCCTGCTGTAAATGAAAACAAAAGACGAAGTGAACCCGCCGTAAATTCCGTTTCTGTGAGTGAAAAACCAGCACAGATATCTCCCAAAGGTCCTAATATCGCAAAGGCCGCCAACCCTATCCCGAATAAAACAACGAGCCCAGCCAATACTTTGGTTGAAAATCTACGAATAATCAATGCATACAGAATATTACCGATGTATTCGAAAAACAACGACCAGCTCGGCCCATTTAATGGAAACATCTCCCCAAGCCCTCTCACTTCTTGTCCTGGAATGGCAGGAATCAACAAGGCATTCAAAAGGGTCGCGATTGCCAGCGAAGAAAATGTCACCTTAGTCACATCCCAAACAGAACATCCCTGAAAATAAAACATGACTGCTCCAATGATCGCACCCATTACAACCATCGGATGTAAACGTATTATCCGACGCTTGATAAATTCTTTTATTGTCATTGTCTTCCAACGATCGTCATAAGCATAGCCCACGACAAAACCTGAAAGCATAAAGAAAAAGTCAACGGCCAAATAACCGTGATTAATACGCTGGTCTAAATGGCTCGTCGCAAAGGCTTCAAAAATATGAAAGCAAACAACAGTTATAGCTGCTACACCGCGTAACCCGTCAAGTACTGCATAATGTGGTTTGGTATCTGCATAAACGGAAGTCGGTATTTGAGTATCGGACATAAAAACAAAACGATTTGATTGATTTTTTTACAAGGACGTAAATATAAACAAAATCGTCCATGCAGATTTGTAACAAGTTTACCGGTGCTCCATTTTTAAAGGCTGTTAATTAACACTGGGAATATAATCCGGTAAGTAAACCTGCTCTTTTTGCATATTTTGGATGTAAATTTTAGAATAAATTTCCAAACGGATATCGGTGATGTCTGTAGTCGTCGGCTTGTCGTCTTCATCTTCTCCAAATGAAAAAATCTGTTCTTCCCTTCTATTTTTTTTATGCAAAAAATAGTAAAAGTCTTTATTTTCCCAACCTTTTATATCACTTCCAGCATCATCTTGAACCTTCAATTTTGTAAACGTCTTCTGTAGATAGTTGTAAATATTTTGAAAATCATCTTTATTTTTTGAAGTCTTCAGTGCATATAGATAAGCAAATTCACCATTTTTATCCTCTGCCACTGTCAACGCTGGAAAAGGAACTCCGTTTAATATGGCTATGGTGTCCTTATCTTCATTGTAAGAAACCGTGGTGTAACGATAACCGAAATCTCTGACCGGCTTTAATTTTCGTGTTCCCCAGACTGCAGTAGACTCGATATAAAATGGTGTTGGCAAACTCCCTTCTGAATTAAAAACAGCAAGCGTATCCTTTTTAAATATGGCGGTTTCAAAGACTTCTTTCAACTCTTTCTTATCCATACTTCTAACGTCTGCATGCAGCAACTCTTCGCTCCTTTTTATCTTGGGGCCATAAAATTTGGATGCATTAAAGGTTCTATCCAATTTTTCAAGTATCACCCTGTCTGGATCTTGCGATTGACAGGAATACAGCATACCCGATAAAAGGATCAGACAGCATACACTATAATATAGAAAATGAAACGGCTTCATCGGAATTGTCATTTAAATTATTTTTGGGTTATGATCTTTACTTTGCCGTAAAGATCTTCAAACTAAAATAAATTTGTATTCATTTGCAAATGAAATTGTGCGGGATTAACACCTTTTGACTTTTAGAAGTGCAGCGCAATCCAAAGTACATCATTCGTGGTCGCTTGCTATTTGGGAGTCCTTCTGCTCAAATTCAGAAACATCACTAAGTAAATTGGGCTTCCAAGCTACTAGTCAGACTATAAAACGTATCCTTGCATATAAAAATCAATTTATCTATGTTTGAAATATACAAATTGTGTTAATTTAAATAGATCAAGAACAAGCAAGCTCATATGATGTTCAAAAAGGTATTTTCTTTCGTTTTCTGCTGTTTGTCTACAGCCATTTTTTCAACGTATCTGCACAAGATTTCAAGCTTTCCTCGTTGCCAAGTCAGTATCAAAAACCGGTCAAAAATGCACTAAAAGCTGCCGGCATGAATCGCACTGAATTAGAGAAAGTACTAGCGAAACTATCCAAAGAAATGCGTGAAGGGGCGGCTTTTCTCATAGCTTATATGCCCAAGAATGATTTAACGACTATTAAGAGTGATCATCTTATCCATAATATTGAAAAGGCTTACCAGGCAAGATCAACGTTTTCGTGGGCAAAGGAAATTCCAGATTCAATTTTTCTAAATGAGGTATTGCCCTATCGGGTATTTTCTGAAGATCTCGACGATTGGCGTGGTGACTTCTACGATCGTTTCTCAAAATATGTGGCAAATAGCAAAACGATAAAAGATGCCATTGTAGCCATAAATAAGAATATCAGAGATGAAGTGAAAGTCGATTACAATACGCAACGAAAAAAAGCAGATCAAAATCCATCTGAATCGATAAGCCAAGGAATGGCTTCTTGTACCGGATTATCCATTTTATTGATCGACGCATTGCGATCAGTAGGTATACCGGCTCGGATTGCGGGAACGCCAAACTGGCATGACAACCGTGGTAACCACAGTTGGGTCGAGGTGTGGATTAATGGTAAATGGTATTTTACTGAATATTATCCGGACAAAGACCTGAATTACAGCTGGTTTTTAGCAGACGCGGGTAAAGCCGATCCGAATAGCAAGGAACATTCTATTTATGCGGCTTCCTACAAACCGGCAGCTACCTCATTCCCGGCGTGGAGTGAAACAGAAGTGTATGCCGATAATGTTTCTCAGCGCTATATTGATCTATTCAATCAGCAATATAGCCAACAATTGAAGGACAAATCTTACACCCGTCTAAACGTAACCATGTATCTCAGTAAGGATCAATGTCAACCGGAAGGAAGAACAAAATGCAATGTAGATATCTTCCAAGGAAATGATCAAATTGGCGGAGGCTCGACTGCTACTAAACTGCAGGATGCGAATGATCATTTAACATTTATCGTGAAAAAAAATCAGTCTTATACTTTGAGGTACAGCAATAAAAGTGGGCCTACCGAAAAGAAAGTAACTGTAAACGATGAGCCTTTAAATGTGATATTATACTTCAATTAATGTAGATTATTATTTCGTAAATTGAAATTATGAAAAATATTTTTGACAAAACAGTGGGTGATGAAGTGATAGCACAGATTCAAAATCTTAATCCAGGCAGCAGTGCCCAATGGGGTAAAATGACTGTCGATGGCGTCTAATTAATCTCAGTTGCCAATTGGATCGCCAGGCGCGGGAGTGCACTGACGATCCAATTAAAGTTATCGCCACCAATGATAATAGTTATGCATGCCGTCGTATTCAAATCCACACCTCGGATAAAGACTATTACCGATAACATTTGTTTTCTCGGTCTCAAGCATCAGACCACAAGCTCCAGTCTCTTCACACCAAGCTTTACTTCGATCTATAAGCCGAACCGAAAGACCTTTACTCCGATGATCAGGATGCACAAATAGATCACTCAACAACCACTGCCGCTGCAATTTAGTATAATGAAACAATTTATAAAGCTGAACAAAACCAACCGCATGTTCGCCCTGAATTGTCAAAAAGATTTCTGACTCTCCGTTCAAAAATCGCTCCCTCAAAAATTCTTTGGCTTTTTCCAAATCCGATTCCTGTCTGTAGAAAATTCGATAAAGATTGAATAACGCTGCTGCTTGATCAAGATCCTCAAGACTTGCCTTTCTAATGTTATAATTCATTTCATTAAATAGTTTGATTTATAGTGCAAATGTATCCTAACTCTTTCGTATCAACCTCATCCAGATAGCAGATGTACAGTGGTCCAATCTTCGGTAGCATAGATTTCGATGCGACCAATAAACAAGTTCATAATAATTTCAAAAACAGACTTCATGCCCTTATAACTAATAGTTGTCGAATTATAAATGATTCTGAACGAATTGTAATTCTTCGATGCAGTCAATTTATAAGGTCCCTATATTTAGATATGAAAAGGAGAAAATTAGCAGCTACAGACAGTGAAACCTTTATCAATTATTACCTACCAAATTGGCGATCCATTATCATTGGCAGTATTTTGATTTTAATGGGGATAGCGACTTGTTTTATCGGTTATCATCCTCATAATTCACTTAAAGAGAATTTCAGCGCCATTGTACTTGACTTTAAAGACGTATTTCGCTTTTTAGTCTCATTATTTATGCTGTTACTCCACTTATCTTTTATTATCGGCGGCTTCCTTCTTCTAAAAAACAGCAGGAAAGTTATCCGAGCCCGGACAGATAAAAAAGGATTGTATTTTAAACGGATCGAAAAAAAGACCGGGAGTGTCTGGGCTTTGGCAGATTTGGATGCGCTGGTATTCGTGCCCTACATTCAAATCGTTAATATCCGCATTATTGAAAGCAATTGGTTGGGTCCGAGACTTGAGCTTGAGACTTTTCAAGGTAAAGAAATCCTGACCATGTTGAACGTATTAAGCCGAAAACAAAAAGAGCAAATTTGCCAAACCGTGAAAGAATTCGGCATTTAATAAGATTTACTGGTCCTTTTTTTTAAAAGAAGAAAGTTTACTAAAATCAGGACAAACTGATCCTAGTAAACTTTTAATTTGATTTACTTGTTCGTATAATTTTATAATCAATCGTTGGGTAACAACTGATCGACATATTCCCTGATCTCTTGGGGTAACATCAGATAAACCGAGGTTTTCAGATTTGCTTTACTTGGTTCCCCATCGATGAAAATATTCTTAAATCCTTCATTGAGCCATTTCCCCTCATCTTCTAGATATCCATGATATTTGCTGTTTAAATTCTCAATAATATTATTATCGTTTCCCATGTTTTCCGTCATTTATTATATGTAATCTGCATCTAAAATATTCGACAGGGAAACATCAACTTTGGTGCCACTCCTCCTTAAAATTTTTAAATTTGGCTATCCAATAGCATGTTTTAAGTTTTCTTAACATTTACATAAGCTAACAGGACAAAACCACTAAGCGTTATATATCAATACATTACAATTCTAAAAAAAACTACTTATTTTGCTTAAGTTGATATTATTTGCAATTTTTAGTAGTGAATACCGTAATTTTGTATTTTAATGTTTATAAACCTTTTACTTATGATACTAATAGCAGTTTTACTTCCTTGGTTATCGTTTTTTTTACGTGGTAAAATTCTAAGTGGCATTCTCTGTTTGATCCTTCAGATAACTATACTTGGTTGGATACCCGCAGCCATATGGGCGGTTGCATCGCGTGTTGACGGGAAAAATGAACAGCGCATGCGTAAATTGGAACGCAATATGCGCAATTACCGATAAATCATTAGGGCTCCGTTATTCGATAACCCGAACATCATTTAGATTCCAAAAATTGTTGTACTTGTTTTAATGTAAAATCAATCAGTTCAACGTTGACATCGCCATTAAAATCAGCCATCATATAGTTGCCATGATTTGCCGGTAGAATAAGTAATCGTGCAGCAGGAATCTGCTGTTGCATAGCAGCTAAATGTGTCGTTTTCACAACATCTTGGTCTCCGCCTAGCAAAAATACGGGACAGGTCAAACGCGTTAAGAATTCGGCGTCAAAATCCTGAAAGTGTATCATGCGCTGGCTGTCTTTTTCATACATATTTCTAAACTTCTCTGGATCTGGGTTCAGCTTCATAAAATTCTCCTTCAGAAATGGCGGCATATCGTTAATAGTTGACGCTTCCATACTTTCAAAAAAACCATCCAGAAGCCCCTCTCTTTTGGTATTTCCAGATGCTGCTATCAGCTTTTCGACCTTGTCTGGATACATCGTCGCAAATTTCAAAAGGGTTGTCGCTCCATTACTAAAGCCAAAAAACGAAGCTTTTCCGATGGAAAGAAAATCTAGAACAGCCAAAATATCTTTGGCATCCTGCTCGAATGTTTCAGCTGAGGATCGATGATCGGATCTTCCATGATTTTGGAGATCTATCAAAATCAACTGATACTGATCATGCAACCTTTTTACAGTCTCCTCAAAATCCGAAAAACCGGAGGAGCCACCACCATGAATAAGAACGAGAGGTTTTCCTGTGCCAAATATTTCGTAGTAAAGTTTTATCCCGTTAGCAGGTGCATAACCGCTTTTCGATTCTATTTCACGCATAATTTATACTAAATGGTCTATATTTTTATCATTAGCAATACGCTTCTACAGCGATTTGTTTTCTATAAATTTTTTAAAACTTAACAAGACCCCATCGGTAAAAGACTGTTGCAGGTCCAAACTTGTAAACGGATCAGGGTCGAAAGTTTCGCGAATAATTGTATTGTTGTCAATCGCCTGAAATTCCACAATACACTTTCTTCCCCCACTGTTACTTTCAATAGACTCCATCCAAATAATCTCATCGTACACACCCACATAATCAAATCCTTCGCGACTATTTTTTTGTTCCATTCTAAAATTAAACATCCCTCCTTCCCTAAAATCGATACCAGCAGCCGGACAGTGCCAATCGTCAAATGGAATATTCCATTGCATAATGGCATTAGCATCATTCCAGTATTTCCAAACATCGGCTAGCTGCTTTTCAACTAAAATAACCGAAACCAATTTTTTTACAGGTTGATCTTTATGTTTCATAGGATGTTTTAAATGATAAGAATCCTTTTATCTATCTACACCAGTTTAAAATCATTCCGTTCAATGTACTGAGATAAAAGGCTACATTGAACGACATCACAATATTAATAAACTATACAGAAATTCGACTTGTCCTATGACAATATTGACCTACGCTACACATTTTTCTGCGATACTGTAGAGATACACTTTATAGCTAATTAAAGGAGGAAAATCTAACGTAGTGGGTCGATTAAAGAATAAACTGATGACTGTGGTATATTTATTGTACGAACCTCATGGAACATATAAAAACCGATTCAAATGAGAAAATTAGCATTTATAGCAATGAGTCTTGTTACTTTCACGGCCTGTAATAATACTCCCAAGAACAATGAATCCAAAGAAGCAGTTGATCAAAGCAAGGAAGAAGCAACCTCGTCGATCGGCGGCAACAAGGATGAGCACGGTTGTTTGGTCGCGGCAGGACAAACTTGGAGTGAGATCAAACAAGGATGTATCCAGGTCTTTAATGTTGGCTTACGCCTAAATCCAACGGAGAAAGAAGAAGGAAAAGCTATCATTAGTGCCTTTGTTGTCCTTAGCGAGGACAAATCAAAGCTAGAATTATTCTTACCTGATGACAGTAAAAAAACCGTTATCTTGGATAAAGTTGAGAATGACATTTATCAGAAGGATAACTATAGATACGATGCTAAAAAATCAGCGCTTTATGTAAATAATACGATTAAATACAAAGGTGATGTCGAATAGCCTAGAAAGATTGAACTATTGGCACAATTTGCACTATATATGGCCCTGAATAATGATTCCCTATCATTTTATTCTCATTCACAGTAATATGATATTGGCCAATATCTTTAAATCTATAGGTAAACTCCTTGCCAAAAGGACCATCAGAAGAACCATCGGGCAGAAAAAGCTGACTAATTCGTACATTGGCTGTATCTATGGGAGTTTTTATTTTGATAAGAACCGAATCTGCCTGATGGACTGAAATGAAAATAGTATCTGTTTTCCCTGATACCATATTCATTTCCTTAGATCTTCCACCACCAAAAAAGGTTACGTTAGAAGGTAATTCCTGTGCCTTGTGATTAGATTCATTTGTACTGGATTGTGGTGGGCGCTGAGGAAATTGACAAGCTCCATAAATAAAAATTGCCAACACACTCATGATCAATAATCGTAATTTGCCCATAACGTTTTACTTAAAATAACAAAAGTTATTAGATTACGGTTTTAGTTACGACAACTTTTTCAGTACAAAACAAACGCTGAAATTGAATTTGTTACATCCTCCACAAACTCCATTTTGATTTGATTGCATGTGGATTTAGTTCCCGTATTTTTTGATAAAAAGCATAGAAATTCCTATTCCAGAGGGAATAGTTATGCGTAAAACTGAAAATGGACTGTCCCTTACTATCCAATTGAACGACGACTTGCCAGATATAGTGATTATTAATTTGAGTCGATGTCCTACGAAGCTCAATGATATCCACTAACCTAAAGGATCTACCTGCCCCGCCTCTTCGACCGACAGCGTAGAAATAATTTTCATCAAAAAAATAATCTTCGTCAGTTAGCAGATTATCTTCTATACCAAATAAAAAGGGACGTGATGACAGTTTTCTTAATTTACCTTTCTCAAAATGATCATTCATTTCATAGCTTTTTTTAACACCGTATAAATAATTCTTAGCTACATTTTTCCTATAGGCTTCTATCAACATGACAACGATCAACACACAACTGATAACCAAAATGATGCCTTTAGAATTCATTTATTCCACAAAAAGAAATTAACTTCCACAAGTCAGATAGAACATCGGAATTCCCCCTTCATCTTTCTCGATAGCATCTAATCCTTCGAAATAGCTATGGTCACCGAGTTGTTTCTGAGCGATTTGTTGTTCAAATTGATAAAGCAAATCCAAAGCTGTAAAATGTAGTGGATGTGAAGGCCACGTTAGACAACACTCAGACGGAATGATCACCATTCTACCATGCGATATTATTCCAAGGACTTCCTTTCTTTTCTTTAAGATACCCAATATACCTTTTCAAGTAAGATTTCCCAATTTTACTGTTTACACCAACTTGATCTTCTCCTTCCAGGAAATAATCGGAAAATTGCAACCAATCAATAAAATGCTTTCTCGCATATAGTGACAAACTCTTGAGAACATTTAATGCCACAGGTTTTGGTAAGTATCCAACGTCCGTTGCGGATGTCGTAATATGACTTACTACAGCAACAACAAAGGCATTTACCCCTGATTTAGAGATATCCCAAATGGATGTATCAATTTTGCCGTTTTTTCCCTCCAAAGCGGTCCCTCTCTTTTCTATCCCAAGTAACGTAAAGTATGAACTCAACATTTGAAGACAAGTTTCTCTATCCGTTATACCAAAATCTCTCTTTAGCAATTTGATAAAATCACTTCTATATTGATCAATTCTTGGATAATTACCAAATTGATATAAGTGAATCGGATAACTACCATCATCTCCGGCACTTCCGAATACCGTAAACCAATCCCCAAAAACAATCACTCTAAATGCGGCTCCTAGCGCATTACCAAACTGTTCTTCATAAGGAATATTCAGAAGTATAGTGTTATCAGGTACTAAACTTCCCGCCCTTTTTTCCTCTTCGGCTTTCAAAGTAAGTTCATCTTTGGCTTCATTTACACCTTCCTTTGCCGCATTCAATAATTCTTTCAAAAATTTAAACATAACGGTATTGATATTAACTACTTAAAAGAAATCTTACTTACTATATTTTGCTACCAGCGCATAATCGTACGGGATTCTCATGGACAGCTCGCGTGCTTGCCAAATATCCCCTTCGGACGCCTGGTAGAAATCATAGGCATTTTTCAAGAAATTCTCGCCGTTTGGAGCTTCAACCCAATCTTTCTTCTCTCGATTGTAGAGTAAAATCATACAACTTACACAGCGATAATTACCTGCTGTTTTTGGGTTTTCAAAACAAGTTCCAACTTTAATATTAATCTTCTGATTGATTATCACATCGGTCAATTTACGATCTGTGAGATGAATTAATGCAATTTGTGCATCCTCATGATCGGGTCGTAACTTTGCTATTACTAATCGCCCAAAATCTGCTTTTTTAATTTTTTCGATTTCTAAAGCCCTAAATTCCGGCGATATGCGATTCGTATCGACCGGATATAGATCATCTTCGGCAGCCGTCACTTCTGTCGTCGTTACTTCGGTGGCTCCGGAAGCCAATAGCTGCTTATTTTTTTCGTAATTTTCCCAATCTGCTGCGTCGTAGCTAACCCACTGCTGTATCTTATAGAGTAAGGTTTCCCTCTTGTTGACTTTTATAAAAAACGCTGCAATTAAAAATGAAACCAGCAATATGAACAGGATAATGAGGACTCTTTTCAAACTAAAAATATTTAATGAAGTATTTAAATCTGTAAAATCGTGAAAACATATCCCATGTTTTCATTGATCACCGTAAATCTGCACATAATTATTCATCCATTAAATCTGCAACCCATATTAGGTCAAAACTTAGCGATATTTGTAGCTTAATAATCAATATTTGAAAACAACATGACAATAGTTAATTTCAAATATTTTAACCAATTAAATACAAGTAGACTGTATGATTTCCGTATTTACTAGAGTAGGTCATAGACATCAAGGATAAAACTGAAATACATTGATACCAAATTGTATCTAATAACAGTTTTAAATCAATTTTTAGACAGTAGTCAATCATTGTTTATTCAGTCTACACTGAATGATCACTGAACAAGCACTGAGTAATCACTGAACAAGCACTGTCGAAAGTTAGAATCCGAGTACTGTCTGATCTTCCCTTTGTTGCCCTTGAAAATGATAAGAAAAAAATGACCAGCATATTGCATCCGAACACGTCAGCAAGCCCTTGATTAAGTAAACATAACCATAGATAGCCTATTTGACATCAATAAACTTAATTTGCTCAAATAATAGTCTGTTCAGATCACTGAAGATAAGTATGAGTTAGATCAGACAAATAGTTTAAAAATATCGAACAAGGCTGTCAATATATTCATAAAATGCTTCATAAAAAAGAAGTTACAAAGATCAAGCCAACTTATTGTTTAGCCAGAATGAGCTTTACAACTTTTTCAATAGGTCGACCAATTACGGCTACACCATCCTTTACAACGATAGGTCGCTCAATTAAGATCGGATACGCTAACATCGCATCGATCCATTGCTCATCGGTCAAATGAAGATTTTGGAATTTTTCCTGAAAAACAGATTCTCCTTTTCTGATAAGTTCCAAAGGTTTTAAATTGAGTTGTCCCAATAATTCAATCAACTGGTCTCTGGTTGGAACATCATTTAAGTACTCCTGCACTTCTATATCCACAGCTTGATGCTGTAGCACTTCCAATGCATTACAACTCTTGCTACAATTTTTATTATGATAAATTTTAATCATGGCCATAACATGTAAAGGGTATCTTTGTGATAAAGAAAAACAATTATTGGATAACGCAAAAATACGAACAAGATCACAAACAGTTTAAATAAAATACCATTAGCTAACCAAAAATTGGAATTCATTTTTGAGAAACTGATCCATTTATGACCTAGGATTGTTTCACTTTTTTTAATTTAGTGATATGAAATCAGCCGAAAGTGTAACAGATTTTTACAAAAGGCAACCAGGTTTAACTAATTTGGATTTGCCGCTAAATAATACCGGAATTGGGCATTTCAATGTTTTCAGTAGAAAATCCTGTACTGTCGTATCTCCGTACAATCGCCGTGATTTTTATAAAACCTCCCTTATTATAGGGCGTGGAAAACTATATTACGCAGATAAGTGGATACAAATCGATAAACCGGCAATGTTATTTGCGAATCCGGTTGTCCCCTATGCTTGGGAACCGGAATCCTCAGAACAATCAGGATGGTATTGTATATTTACAGAGGAATTTATACAGCATAGTGAACGGATAGAAAGTCTAAAAGACTCCCCGCTGTTCAAGATAGGCGGCAATCCGATCTATTTTCCGGATGAAACACAATTAGCAGAAATTTCTGCAATCTTCCAGAAGATGATAGTTGAAATGAACTCAAGCTACGTTCATAAAGATGATATGTTGCGAAGTTATCTACATCTTCTAATTCATGAAACCATGAAATCGAGTCCCGCAGCGAGTTTTGGATCTTATACCAACGCTTCAACCAGGGTATCGGGACTATTTCTTGAGCTGTTAGAAAGACAATTTCCAATCAATACCCTTCAGCTTAGCCTACAGTTGAAAAGCCCTGCAGATTATGCTCATGCGCTTTCGGTTCATATCAATCACCTCAACAGGTCGGTAAAAGAAGCCACAGGCAAAACCACCAGTACACACATTGCAAACCGTGTGGCCCAAGAAGCCAAAGCTTTGTTGTTGCATACCAATTGGAATATATCGGATATTGCCTACAGCCTAGGATTTGAATATCCTTCCTATTTCACCAATTTCTTCAAAAAGCAAACGGGGATGTCCCCAAACCAAGTCCGACGCGGTACTGTTTGAATTGTATAACAATCTGTTTAATTGTCTTAACTCCCTTCGTTTATTCCATGTGTACTTTTGTATTAAACAAAATGTCATTATTATGAAATATAGAAATCTTGGAACAACAAATGAAAAACTCTCTGCGATTGGATTAGGTTGTATGGGAATGAGCTTTGCATACGGACCTACGGACGAGAAAGAAAGCATTGCTACATTGGAAAGAGCATTGGACCTAGGCATTAATTTTTGGGATACCGCAGATATGTACGGCAACGGTGCCAATGAGGAGCTTATTTCAAAAGTACTTGTTCCCAACCGTGACAAAGTTTTTATTGCAACAAAATTTGGGTTTCGCTTTAAAGATGAAGTAGCGGGTCCAAGTGGTACGGCAAACACCTACTTCGATGGCTCGCCCGAATGGATAAAATTAGCGGTGGAAAAAAGTTTAAAACGCCTTGGAATAGATACCATAGATCTTTATTATGCACATCGCGTAGATCCCAATATTCCCATCGAAGAGACCGTAGGCGCTATGGCGGAATTGGTTAAAGAAGGAAAAGTGAGGTATCTTGGCTTAAGCGAAGCATCCCCCGCCTCAATCATCAAAGCAAATGCCGTACACCCTATAGCTGCTTTACAGAGCGAATATTCGCTCCTTACACGCGATGTAGAAAAAGAAATCCTAAAGACTGTACGTCAATTGGGGATAAGTTTAATTCCTTATGCACCGCTAGCGCGTGGATTATTTTCAAATTCTTTAAATCTAGAAAATCTCGCTTCGGACGACTTTAGAAGAACCTTACCGCGTAATCAAGGCGAACATGCTTTGAACAATGCACAATTGGTCGCCGACTTCTCTCTACTGGCAAAAGATAAAAACTGTAGTCCTATACAGCTCGCTTTAGCGTGGGTACTGGCACAGGGAAATGACATCATTCCTATTCCAGGAACTAAAAAAAGAAAATACCTGGAAGAAAATGTGGGCGCCCTTGACATACAATTATCGAATGATGATTTAAAAACAATTGATGAAATACTCCATAAATACCCTAATATCGGAGCTCGATACAGCGAAGGTGCTATGGCTTTAGTTAACCATTAATCCATTTTTGAGATTATGAGTGGCTCGCCGGCACCACTTATAATCTCAAAAACTGTTCTCATCTGATCCAACTTTGTCGTGTTGTCATAATACACTATAGGAACAGACACCATCCGATTAGTATGTATTAATTATCGGGAATAGCAGTACGTAATGAAAAATAGAAAGAACTTCCTGCGCCATAATCACTTTCAACACCAATCTCGCCTCCTTGCGCTTCTATAAACTCTTTACTAATACTTAAACCAAGTCCTGTTCCACCTTTTTTGGACCCTGGTACACGGAAGTAGCGTGCAAATATTTTATCCAGATATTTAGGCTCGATCCCTTGCCCGCTGTCGGTAACGATAAATTTTGTTTTAAGTTCGTTATTTTCCACCCCTATACGAATGACCGAATCTTCATGCGAGTAACGTATCGCATTGGAAAGAAAATTGGTAAGAACCCAGGCAGTTTTCTCATTGTCAGCAAATATAGCTTTCACTTTGGGATCTATCTCGATAACAAAGTGTATATTTTTTTGATTCGCAGCAAATTGATTCGCCATAATAGCATATTCAATAATAGGCTGTATTTCTGTCGTATGTAAGTTAATTTGGATGGAACCACTTTCAACCTGGGTCATATTTAACAGTTCACCGGTTATTTGAAGCAGTCGGTTAGAATCCTCTTTTATTCCGTTTAACAAGGTGAGCTGTTCGGTATTCAGATGGCCTATTTGTTCATTTTCCAGCAATTGAACCCCCATCTGAATCGCAGCAATAGGTGTTTTGAACTCGTGAGAAACGGTGCCGATAAAGTTTGTTTTTGCAAGATCAAGTTCCTTAAATGGCGTAATATTCTTTAGGATAACCACCTGCCCAATAAACTTTGATTCCAGTTCACCAGTCGGCAAAACATTGATATCGATAACATCTTTCTCAAAATAGCTTTCTCTATCGTCCGCATAAATTTTAACAGCATTCTTTTCACGTTGCTCCACGGGAAGGAACAGGTCTTTAAAAATATCTTTAGCAAGATCATTTTCATCTGAAACTGCCAAAGCAGATCTTCCGAGAAGTTGATCTTTATGTAGATTGGTGATGCGAAGCGCTTCCTCGTTGACAAAAATAACACGTCGCTCTTCGTCGAAGCCTATCACCGGATCATGCATATGATCCACAAGAGACTCGATTCGACTTTTTTCCTTTAAAATTTTTTCAAGTTTACTTTCAGCGTATTCTTCAAGTTTCTCTGCCATGGAATTGAATGAAGCGACGAGTTCAGCAAACTCACCTCCGCTCTGTACCTGAATTCGTTCTTTGTAGTTCTGTCCTGCAATCTGTCGAATACTCGCTGTCAATTTTGCTATGGGATCAGCTATATTGGACGGCAAATTGACCAGCAATATAAAAGCAATAATAAAACAGAGTGCCCCAGCAAATGAAATGACCAAAATTGCATGTTCTGCGGTGCGATCCGCAACAATACTCTTCCTAGAAATTGCCGTCATATTTTGCTCCATTAACAAAGCAATATCCTTTCTGATGGACGAGATAATAGTGATGTCTAAGGGCTTATATTTCAGTTTTAAAAAATGTTCAGCAATCGCGTTCGTTGTTTGTTGCTCTCCGACTTCAGTAACATTTCTCCGTTGTTTGTCAAGGTTGACCTCGAAGTTCTTAAAAGCAGTTTTTTCAACAGGAATTTCCTCCAAAGCCAATAACATATTCTTGGCATACAGCAGCGTGTTGTAATTTGCTGTCAATATATTTGCGGTATCCTTTTTTAACCGGTTTACATACCAGCCGCTTAAAGTGGCGAGTAGAAAGATCATGAGAAAAAGTGATCCTACACCAAAGGTAAGTTTCGTTTTTATTTTCATCTTATTCACAATTTACCTTTATCATTATGACAATATAATCAGGTCGATGTCTTCGGTCGACAGTTGCGTCAGCAATTTGCTAAATGTATCCTTAGCAAGTAACATCCTTAAAAGAGATAATCGTGGTTTACCAATACAAACTGTGGTGATCTTGCGGAGCTCGCACAAAGCGATAATCTCTTTTGCCACACTATGACTTTCCACTTTGATAATTTCACCACCAAGTTCTGTCGCCAGCTTAAAGTTATTGATCAGGTGCCGCTGTTTATTTAAGGCTATCCGATCGCCACGCTCTTTTGGCAACTGTACATACAGCAGAAACCAACTGCTATTGTAATATCCTGCTAAGCGCGCTGTTTTTCTGATCACGTTTTTTGCTTTTATTTCATTGGAACTTATACAAGCCAGGAAACGCTCCTTTCGTACCCATCGTTGAGGTTGAACTTCGATCTCCACTTTACGTTGAACCTGGGAAGCCACTTCTTTCAACGCCATTTCCCGCAATTGCAAGATATGTTCGCTTTTAAAGAAGTTTTGAAGTGCTGCCTGAATTTTTGAAGCGTCATAGATCTTGCCCTCTTTTAGGCGGATGATAAGTTCTTCTGCAGTAAGGTCAATGTTAACGACTTCATCGGCGGAATCAATAACACTGTCAGGGACACGTTCTTGCACTTCAACCCCTGTAATCGCTTTAACCTCCTCGTTTAAACTCTCAATATGCTGGATATTTACAGCGCTGATCACATTAATCCCGGCTTCCAGAATCTCCATAACATCCTGCCACCTTTTGGTATTTTTGCTACCTTCAATATTGGTATGTGCCAGCTCATCGATAATGACTACCTCAGGATGTGAATTCAAAACAGCATAAAGATCCAGTTCCTCTAACTGTTTGCCTTTATAAAAAAGATGGCGTCGGGCTATAACGGGTAGACCATCCAGCAATTGATGGGTTTCCTTCCGATTATGTGTCTCAATATAGCCAATACGCACATCGATTCCTCCCTGTAAAAGTGTATGGGCATCCTGTAACATGCGGTAAGTTTTTCCGACGCCTGCACTCATGCCGATATAAAGTTTGAAGCGACCTCTTCTCGATTTTCGGATAAGGTCCAAAAAGTGTTCAGCGCTTTTCCTTTCTTCCATTTTTATTGCCTTTCATTTCAGAAAGTTCCTGCCGATCCAACACACGACAGGAACGATTGTTTTAAAAACTAACTGTAAGTGCTGTGACAGCCGTCAAACTATTTTTCACCAACTTATTTGTCCGATCAAGGAAAATAGCATCTTTATTGGTGAGATTACGTAGTTCCGTGCGCCAAACGACATTGGGAAGAATTGCATAATCTGCATTTAAAGAATAGCCAAACGTTTGAAAACCTTGATCTGTCGTAGTCGAAACGATTACACCATGCTTATCGTTGTAATATTCTCCTCTTGCTGTTAAGCTAAATTTTTCGGTCGTCGCATATCGTGCAATTAACACAGGCGTGTACCATACATTGTACGTTGAGCTACCTTTTGCTTTTTGTTCCGCTCCAATATCAAATCCGAATGTAATTCCCAGCTTTTCATTCATTTGATAAATGGCATATAGATTATGAAAATAGCGCATCTGTCTGACGCTATCCGCTTTATCACTGCCAATAAAAGAACCACTATTGATAGTCCATTTAGCTGTCGGTTTATAGACTAATTGATGTCCAAATGCAGGTAAACTGCTACCATCCACCCGTTGAATCCGCTGCCATCCGTTTAAAATAAGCCCGCTTAAAAATAGTTTTCCTGATGCGGATGTATAGGATATTTTTGCGCCGGTTTCAAAATAAGGGGAATTATCAGCAAAAATACTCCTTGTTACAGTCCAATTATCCTTTCCTATAGCGCTTTCAAAGCCCAAGTGGGATGAAAATATTCCAGCATCGATCCATAGATTATGTTTTTCGAGATACGAACACCGGCATTCGCTTCGTAAATATTTTTTAAGACACCGGGTTCCGCACTGTAGTTCGCATTCATATATGTACCGACACCAAAAGCAAGATTTGCACGTGTATTGGTTGTTTCGTACGCAGCTTTTAAAAGTGCCAAGTTTATGTTTACTTCATTTGTTCTGTTGTGACTATATACAAAGCCTGGGCGTGTATTTCCAATTGGGTTGTTAAAGTCCCGAAGGTAATATGCTTCAAGGTAACCACTGATAGACAATTGGGTATTTTGAGTTGTATCTTGCTGTGCAAATAATTGTGTTGCTCCTGCGAGTAAACAGGCCAACATCGCTAGTTTTTTCATGTATATCGTTCTTGTAAAGTGTAAATCAATGACCCATCAGGTCAATTTTATTTTTCAACCATCTTGTCCAAAGCAATATTTAGTTCAAGGACATTGATTTTGCGAGGTCCAAACATATTCCATAGAGGGGTCTGAACGTGAGCATCAACGAGAGACTGTAAGCTATTTACCGATATACCTCTTGCTTTCGCAACACGATCGATTTGTATTTTTGCGGCCTCTACCGAGATATCTGGATCCAAACCACTGCCACTGGCTGTAACAATGTCTACCGGTACCTGTTCGCGTTTTACGGTGGGATTGTGGACTAAGAACGTATCAATACGGGCCTTAACTTCCGAAAGATATTCCCCATTAGAGGGTCCTTTGTTACTTCCTCCCGATCCTGCTGCATTATAACCAACAGCGGAAGGACGCGACCAGAAGTAATCATCACGCGTAAAGGCCTGTCCAATATTTCTGTAATACTTTTGCCCGTTGTACGCTAGCATTTCCCCTTTTCCATGATTAGGTGCTATCTGAGCTATTGCCCAAACAAGGGCCGGATATACAACTGACAGCAGGAGCAATAAAACTATTGTAATCTTTATTGCTGGATATATATGTGTTTTCATCTTTGCTTTAATTATTAAAAATGTATTAGATAAATAGCGAAACCAGCAGGTCTATGACCTTGATACCAATAAATGGAACGAGCACTCCACCAAGTCCAAAAACGAGGAGGTTTCTCCGTAACAATGCGCTTGCGCCTATAGGTTTGTATGCAACTCCCTTTAATGCCAAAGGAATCAGTAATGGGATAATAATTGCGTTGAAGATGACAGCCGATAGTATGGCGCTTTGTGGACTACTGAGCTGCATAATATTTAAACCTTGAAGTGCCGGTATTGCCGCAATAAACAGGGCCGGAATAATCGCAAAATATTTGGCAACATCGTTTGCAATACTGAATGTTGTCAGCGTACCCCGGGTCATCAACAATTGCTTACCTATCTCCACAACCTCGATCAATTTGGTCGGATCATTGTCGAGATCGACCATATTTCCAGCCTCTTTTGCAGCTTGCGTACCGCTATTCATTGCTACACCAACATCCGCTTGTGCAAGTGCCGGAGCATCGTTTGTACCATCCCCCATCATGGCGACCAATCGCCCGTCAAGCTGTTCTTTTTTGATATAGTTCATCTTGTCTTCGGGTTTCGCTTCGGCGATGAAATCATCCACCCCTGCTTTTTCGGCAATATATTTGGCCGTTAACGGATTGTCTCCTGTCACCATAACAGTCTTAATACCCATTTTTCGCAACCTTTCAAAGCGTTCATGAATCCCGGGTTTTATCACATCCTGCAATTCTATGACACCGAGTACTTGTTCATTCTCGGCTACGACCAATGGGGTCCCCCCATTTTGAGAGATAAGCTTTACGCGCTCATCTATTTCCTGAGGAAATAGATTTCCAGCCTTTACAATGATATTTCGAATAGCGTCTGTTGCACCTTTACGAATACGTGTCTGTTCAAAGTCTATTCCCGAGCTACGGGTTTCGGCGGTAAACTTAATGAATGCCGGGTTTTCGACCTTATAGCTCGATGGGTTGACACCAGCCAATTCAACAATTGATTTTCCTTCTGGTGTTTCATCCGCCATGGAGCTCAATGTTGCTGCACGTACCAGCGCTTCTTTCATGATACCATCGGCGGGGTAAAAATTTGTCGCCTTACGATTTCCGATCGTAATGGTTCCAGTTTTATCAAGCAACAAGACATCAATGTCACCCGCCGTTTCAACTGCCTTGCCACTTTTTGTAATAACATTTGCACGAAGTGCGCGATCCATTCCCGCGATACCAATCGCCGATAAAAGACCACCTATTGTCGTTGGAATCAGACAGACAAAAAGTGAAATAAACGAAGCAATGGTGATACCGACATTGGCATAATCCGCAAATGGTTTTAAGGTCACCGTTACGATAATAAAAACAAGTGTAAAACCTGCCAAAAGGATGGTTAAGGCAATCTCGTTAGGTGTTTTTTGGCGGCTTGCCCCTTCGACCAGTGCGATCATCTTATCCAGAAAGCTTTCACCCGGTTCTGTCGTTACCTGCACGACAATTCGATCGGATAAAACCTTGGTGCCACCTGTAACTGAACTTTTATCGCCCCCAGCCTCGCGGATCACCGGTGCTGATTCACCGGTAATTGCACTTTCATCTATTGTCGCCAACCCCTCGATAATTTCCCCATCCAATGGAATTACATCACCAGCCTGACAAACAAAAACATCATTTTTTTTCAATTGAGCGGATGAAACGACCCCACCATCGCGCAGGGTTGCAGGAGTTTCCTCCCGAGTTTTCCGAAGACTATCTGCTTGCGCCTTTCCGCGGGCTTCGGCAATTGCCTCCGCAAAATTGCCAAACAGCAAAGTTAAAAATAGGATAAGAAATACTGTAAAATTATAACCAAGTGTACCTTGTGATTTTTCTCCGGTCATTATCCAAAGACAAACCACGGCCATAATCAACGTCCCGATTTCCACGGTAAACATCACTGGATTACGGAACATTATTTTAGGATTTAGCTTCACGAAAGATTGCTTTAACGCTTGTTGTACAAGCTCTTTCTGAAACAATGTTTTTTGACTGCTCATTTTTAGAATTCTTTAATTTTTACGTATTACATGGAAAAATATTCCGCAATTGGACCCAGTGCCAACGCAGGGAAGAAAGAGAGTGCTGCAATAATCGCGATCACAGCGAATACCATTAAACCGAATGTACTTGTATCAGTTTTTAGCGTTCCCTCGCCTTCAGGTATAAATTTCTTCTCAGCCAATAACCCAGCAATAGCAATTGGGCCTATAATCGGTATAAATCGGCCGAGTAACAATACGATACCCGTCGAAATGTTCCACCAAATGGTATTATCTCCAAGACCTTCAAAACCACTACCATTGTTGGCTGCGGATGAAGTATATTCGTACAATATTTCACTAAAACCATGGAATCCAGGGTTATTCAATGTAGAAGCACCTTGGGCTGGAAACGCTGTCGCAAGTGCTGTACCGACAAGGATTAGAAAAGGATGGGCAAGAGCAACAATCATGGCGATTTTCATTTCGCGCGCTTCAACTTTCTTACCCATAAACTCTGGTGTGCGCCCCACCATCAAGCCACTAATGAAAACGGCGAGTATAATAAAAATGAAGAAATTGAGTATTCCCGCGCCCACACCGCCATAAAAGGCATTCACCATCATGGCTATCAGTTCGTTCATACCAGATAAGGGCATGTAACTATCATGCATGGAATTGACTGATCCCGTCGAAATCATCGTTGTGACAATACTCCAAAAGCCGGATGCTGCGGCACCAATACGTATTTCCTTTCCCTCCATAGCCCCCATAGACGTATCAATACCCATCTGTGCGATCGCTGGATTTCCAGCCATTTCCATTTTTATATTTGGAATCGTCAGGATGATAAACCCAATGGTCATCACGCCAAACATCATCCATGAAAATTTACGCTTGCGAATAAAAAAGCCGAATGCAAATATCATCGCCATCGGGATAATAAACTGGGCAATCATTTCCACCATGTTGGTCAAATAATTGGGATTTTCGAATGGATGCGCACTGTTCGCACCAAAAAAACCACCTCCATTTGTTCCCAGATGTTTAATTGGAACAAAGGCAGCTACTGGTCCTCGACTTACCTGTACGGTATCTCCAGTAACTGTAATCATACTGTCCTTACCTTCGAATGTCATCGGCATGCCTTGGAACACGAAAATGGCAGCAACCAGGACCGAGATAGGGAGTAAAATGCGGGTGCAAGATTTCACAAAGAAATCGTAAAAATTGCCCAATTGCGTTGTTGTTTTATCCCTAAAAGCTTTAAAAATAACCACTGCAGCAGCCATTCCCACGCCTGCAGTCACGAATTGGAGAAACATGAGCCAAATTTGTCCTAGATAACTCACGCCCGACTCCCCAGAATAGTGTTGGAGATTACAGTTAACCAAAAAGGATATACTGGTATTAAAAGCCAAATCAGCAGTCATTCCAGGATTTCCATCTGGATTTAAAGGCAAACTTCCCATATTCATCAGGATAGCCATACTCAACAGGAACCACACTAGATTAATTGTCAGAAGAGCAACGAGGTGCTGTTGCCAAGTCATCTGAACATTGGGATTAATTCCTGTCACTCGATAAAAAAAACGTTCCAATGGTTGAAACAATGGATCTAACCAGGTCTTTTCGTTACCATATACCTTAGCTATATATTTCCCGAGGGGAAGTCCGAGTAGTAGTGTTACGATGAACATCACTATGATTCCAAGAATCTCTGTATTCATTTCTTTAATTGATTTGTATAAAAAGTGTATCATGATCAATCGTCAGCTAACTTTAAGCCCTTCTTTTGACTTCGTAATGCCAAAAGGACCGACTGGATGCGCAGTTTCATCGCTGACAATGACGAATGAGTAATCTTGTTATTAAAATTTTTCTGGCCTTAAGAGTACATAACAGATGTATGTAAAAACCAGTAGTGCTACAATAAATAAAGCTGTCATTTACTTTGATATTAGAAGGTTATGGATTTGTTGTCCTTTGAGGACCTCTAAAAATGGTGTTGGTAGCTGGGCTTCGATTTCTGCCCATGCGTGGACCGAACTTATACGTCGAAGACCTCCTAAAGATCTAACAAAAAGATTTTCCAAAATGTATTTTACATAATTGTTTCCTCGTCCATAAATCATTCCGAGGAAATGAATATGCTGGCAAATTTTGTCCGTGCTTTGCAGTACTATTAAGCTCCGAAGATGATTAATAACAGCCTGTAAAGCTCCTGCAAAATTGTGCTTCCGTAATAGGAAACTAATCTCTGATCGGATTTCTTTGTAATGGAGCGCCATATACAGACCTGCACCGTATTGATTTAATTTTTTCATGTTGTTCGTAAAACTATGTATCAAAATCTACCCGATATAGAGTTGAAAAATCATTGCAATAATCAATACCACTACAATGACCTTCGCTATACGGTCGCCCGACACATTATGAGCGGAACCTCTGCCTTTATTTTCTTGCTTCTCTTTCATATTATTTATTTTATATTTTGCCGAAAAAGTCGACCATTTTATAGAATAACCAGAAGAAAAATAGTCCAGTTATGATGAGTACAATTGTTATTACCATTGTTAAACTTTATTAGTGACTTGCGATTTCATTTTTTAAACTTGAATTTAATGCTAGTAGCTTTGCCGATCGTCCCCCTCGGCGGACTCTTACCACATACTTTTCTTTTCCGTCCTGTTTTCATATTTACATTCATTTGTCCCCATAAGCCAAATCCTGTTCCACTGTACCGAAAAACATCATAAAACACTATTAATCAGATGATATAAAAAAATAAGCCACAAAATAGAATTGGAGAATCCTATCATTTTGATAAGGTTATTTTATCAAAATGAGAATGACTATGCTGAAAATGTGATCAAATCATTATAATGTGTACCTTGTCATCTATGCTTGAAAGGTGACCAAAGAAGTATAGACGGCTTGAGCCGATTTATCTTTTAAAATGATGGGCCAGCACATTTTAAAAATTCATGAATGAATGGGAGAATATGTGAACCTCGGGATAAGTATTAGCAGAAGCACTATGTAACAAATTTGCAAAGGAATATGAAATTGTCTCCAAAAGTTCACATTAAAAATTATTTTAGGGAATACATATTGGTTGGGAAAACGTATTAAAGAGACACTTATAAAAATAAAAACAATGATAAACTTAAACCTTTTCAAAAAAATCACCTTATGGGTCTTTCTAGGCTGTATTTTACTCTCCTGTCAAAATGAAAAAAGCAGTCCCAATACATTGACAGAAGAAGAGCAACGTAATGGCTGGCAACTTTTATTTGATGGTAGCACGCTCAACAATTGGCATACGTACAATAATAGCAAAAATGCGCCTACGGCCTGGATTGTAAAAAATGGAACAATTTACTGTGACCCAAACAGTGAAAGCCAAAAATACGACTTGGTATCGGACAAAGAGTATAAAAATTATGAGTTTAAGTTTGAATGGAAGCTGGAAAAAGAGGGAAATAGTGGCGTTTTTGTCAACGTACAGGAAAGACCCGATATTAATGCGACCTACCATTCTGGACCGGAGTACCAACTGTTGGCAGATTCCCATCCTGATTTTGATAAACCGCTAAAGCGTTCGGGCTGTCTTTATACATTTCTACCGCAACAAAACTTTGTCAACATTAAAACGCAAGATGATTGGAATGAAGCCAGTATCGTTCAGAAAGATGGAAAAATTACATTCTTCCTAAATGGAAAAATCACTGCTGAAATGGATTTTAATTCAGCTAAATGGAAAGATTTAGTAAAGCATAGTAATTTCAAAGATTATCCGGAGTTTGGTAAGCATATCAATGGGAAATTAGCACTGCAGGATTGGTCGAGAGGCGTATCGTTTAGAAATCTAAAAATAAAGCTTTTATAAAAAAAGTCCTTCACATATGCGAAGGACTTGGACGCTAAAACAAAAAATTGTTTTAGCGTCTCGATTATAAAAAATATCGCAAGAAGTATTACTACCGCCATTCAATTCTTGTATCTATCCAAAAACAATCCCTATTCCGCCGAAATAGATCTTCTGGTCTTTGGTGATTGTAGATGAGTTCTTCCAACGCATTAAAATTATAGCGAAACATATCTTCATCCTTTGACTGAATAGGGCGCAAAATTGAATCTTCATCATCGATAAAAATATCGGATTCGAAAATATTGATTTGATGCGTATTCACCCAAGCAATTGCCATTTCCTTACTCATTCGTTCCAATGCTTTGGTCGTTTCCTGATATTGTTTCATTTCCCAGGGAAGATCTTCCGGATAATGCGAAGCAATATAGTCTTGGTACGCTTTTATATCACCTTCACGGAGACATTCATTGCGAAGCAAAAGTCTTGTCGTGTCCCGAGCAAAGCTAATATACTCCGGCCGCATAAATAGGCCGTACCTTTTACTATACAATTCTATTTTTTCTGCTAGTTCTTGCCTCATAATTTGATTATCAAGCAAAAATCATCCCAACCTACTCTTTTATAAGGAGTTTTGATTAAAAAAGTGCGTTTCAAACGACTTTGAACATTCTAGTCAAGCAAATTGAGCTCACCTATATAATTTATTTAAATCTTCCCTAACATAAATAGCATTTCCTGTGGCTTTTTAGAATATTTTTAAATCGATAATTCCAGCGACGATCAATGTTGCTGAAAGGAGCCTAAATATATTGGCAGAATCTCCGAAAAAAAAGATTCCAACAATCAATGTTCCCACAGCTCCCAAACCTGTCCATACGGCATAAGCTGTACCGATAGGAATTGCCTTTTGAGCGTAAAACAATAATCCTCCACTAATGCTCATAGAAACAATAGCCAATATGATCCAACCCAATTTATTTGAATCTGGCTGTTGAGCCATTTTTAATCCGAGCGGCCAGCCAATTTCAAAAATGCCAGCGATGATCAATGCAATCCAATTCATTTTCAATAGTTTAAATTTCTACAGCAAAGATAATCGCTAAATGAGGGGCATTTTTTGACTTATATCAAAATCGTACCTTATCGCCGGATCCGACTAAGTGTTTCTTGTGTAATCCCCAAATATGATGCAATATGACCGAGATTAATTCTATTTAACAAATTGGGCTGTAAGCGTATGAGCGATTGATATCGTTCTACTGCAGATTTGGTATGCAGCGACATAATCCGTTCTTCAAGAATAATACAAACCTCCTCGGCAATCTTCCGACCGATAAGATTTAGTTCAGGATAAATTCTATACAATTCATTTAAATCGTCTACAGAAATAGCATAGATCTCGGAATCTTCAAGAAGCTGAATATTTTCAAAAGAGGGTTTTTCAGTATAAACGGGTAAAATCGATCCAAAAATCTGGTTTTCCTCACCAAACCAGCTGTTCATTTCACGTCCGTTTTTAAAAAAATAAGCTCGTAGTAATCCTGTACTTAAAACAAAATAGCTGGATAAATGCTGCCCCTTCTCTCAAAAAATGCTCGCCCTTTTTCTTAAAGAAATAACGCGTTCTATTTTCTACCGCTTTCTCAATTGCTTCATTGAGATAGCCATATTTTTTGAACTGTTCAACTAGGATTCATTCTATTATAGATTAAAATCATTCATAGTTCATCGTGTTATCTGCTGGATTATACTTTAGAAGTTCGGTATATGCATCGCCTTCAATTCCCAATAGCTGACAAAATGCAGGCTCAGTTTTTATCCCACTCCTCTTGAGCTGTCTGACCTGTTCAGCGGAATTCTCCACCCCTCAATTGAATAATTTCATGCTCTTTAAGCATATGTAAGTATCCATTCTGAATTTCCAGTTGCTTTATCCGTTGCATAAAATTTCAAAAAGCTGCTCTTCAATCGTGAAACGGCAGGACGATTACACGATCGGCCGGCCGCTGTAACCGAAAATTAAGAGACAGCATTTCTTCAAGAGCATCAAAATCGTTGACACACAGAATAATGTCTATATCACTCCCACCCACATCTAGCTGAATCGGTATCGTACCAACTACAATCGGATCATAAGCATCAAGAAGAGTAGTAATTTGATAGTCAGTCAATAACCGATAGGCTTTTTTCTGCACGTCGTTTCCAGACTTCAAATAATCTATGTTTTTAAAATTTATGGTCATAAGTAACGATAAAATCCAATCCGGTTAAATAGGTTTGAATATACTAAACAACAAAAGAAAAAACGTAAACATAATCAAAATTAAAAAATAGCCGCAAGCAAGATTGGACTGAATTATCAATAATAAAAAACGGTTTATACCTACGACAGTGGAAACCGTTAAATAATATTTACTTAACACAAAATCAATACTACTCTCCTACCTTTATCGCGGTTTAAAAATCACCTAGTCATTTAAACCGCTACAAAACAAATGAGAAAACATTTGATTACCAGTATTTTGCTAAGCACAATCGGTACCTCACTTACCTATGCGCAAAATGAAACCACCTCTGCTCTGAATGGAACTGTCAGAGAGGGAAATTCGCCAATCAATGGGGCGACAATTGAAGCCATACATTTACCTTCTGGGACAAAGTACGTTACTTCATCGCGAAGTGACGGACGCTATAATCTCCCCAATATGAGAATTGGTGGCCCTTATCAAATCACTGTAACTTATCTTGGGGCATTCACCCAATATCAAGCAGATCGAGAAACTGGCTTTGGGACAAAGCTCAACATTAGATATTCAGATGCAGTCCGCATCGCAAGTATTGGATGAAGCTGTCGTTGTAGGTACGAGACAGGGCAAAGTCTTCAACTCCGGCCGAACAGGTGCGGCACAAAACATTTCCCGCACAGCGATTCAAAATCTACCCACACTCAATCGAAGCTTTACAGACTTTGTCAAACTGACCCCTCAATTTTCGATGCAGTACGGTAATCCTTCTTTTGCAGGAAGAAGCAACCTTGCCAATAACTTTACCATCGATGGCGCGCTATTTAACAACGCGTTTGGACTACAAGGAACCATCGGAAGCCAAACAAAACTCGCAACCTATCAATATGGATGCCTTTGAGGAGATTTCAGTAAACATTGCTCCTTATGACGTAAGACAAAATGGTTTTACCGGTGCTGCAATCAATGCCGTAACAAGAAGTGGTACCAACGAAGTACAAGGTTCGTTAAATTATTATTTCAGAAATCAGAATTTAGTCAACAAATACAATTCGGCCGGACTAAGAGCACCAGTCAACAACTTCAGCTTAAAAGGCTATGGTTTTACCGTGGGGGGACCAATTATCAAAAACAAGCTATTCTTTTTTGCAAGCGGCGAGCTTGAGCGAAGAACAGACCCAGGAACAAATTTTATAGCTTCACGCGGAGGAAATACGGGGCCGAATGTTTCAACCGTATCTGCGGAGAAAACTTGATGAGCTAGCCAACTACCTTAAATCGATCGGGTATAATCCTGGATCTTATCAAGATTATCCTTTGGATACACGCAGTGACAAATTTTCCGTTAAATTAGATTACAATATCGATCAAAAAAATACCTTAAGCGCTAAATATTTCTACTTTCGTTCCTATCGCGACATCTTACCGTCCAATAGTGGTGCGCCCAAAAATAATCGGCAACCGTCCAACCTTGGCCTACCTTTCAGCTCAGCAGGCTACGGTATAAACAACAACATGGACAATGTGAATTTAGAATTACGTACGCGTATCAGTAGCAAATATTCTAATTCATTGACCGTAGGATACAATGTCATGAACGACTATAGAGAGTCGAAAGGTGGCCAACCATTTCCTTTGGTAGACATCATGAACCCCGACGGTAGTAGCATGACAGCATTTGGTTACGAACCATTTACAGCATTTAATAGCTTAAAGACGAAGGTATTTCAAGCAACCAACAACTTTAATATTTATGCCGGAAAGCATGAGATTACCTTGGGAGCCAATTTTGAAAAATTACAAAACCACCAATGGATTTGCACCGAACTATTATGGGGCCTATACATTTGCCAGTTTAGATGACTTCTACAACTCTGCAAAAAATAATGTTTCCAACGCAACCAAATACCAAATCCAATATTCTGTTTTACCTGATGGGTCATTTCCTTATGCAGAAATTTCAGTACGTATGTTTGGTCTATATGCACAGGATGCCTATGCTGTAAATGATCATTTTAAATTGACTGCTGGATTGAGAGCCGATTTGACTAACATATCATCCCCCAATGAACTGAAAAATGATAATGTAACCAAGTTGAATTTTGATCAAGGTGAAAAGATCGATGTATCAAAATATCCAAAGAGTGCAATTCTTTGGTCGCCACGAATTGGATTTAATTGGAATGTCAATGGAACAAATCAAACGCAGGTACGTGGTGGATCGGGAATCTTTACGGGTCGTCCGCCATTAGTATGGATTTCTAATCAGGCCGGCAATAATGGTGTTATGTTTGGTTCTGAATCTATTAATAATCCTACAAACCGCCCATTTACACCTGATGTAGATGCTTATCGCAATGTGAACCACCAAACTGCAGCCAACAACTCGAGTTATAACTTGGCGGTAACGGATAATAACTTCAAATTTATGCAGCTTTGGAGAACGAACCTTGCCATTGACCAAAAATTACCAGGCGGTGTTATTGGTACTTTTGAAGCCATGTATTCAAAAGATATCAATTCGGTCTATTTCAGTAACGTCAATCTAAATACGACGGACGGTAAAGCTTTAGTTGGTGTCGATAACCGTATGCGTTACAATACTCCACGTATTTATGGTGCTGCTCAACCTACTCCCGAAAATCCGAATATTTCCGACGCCATTGTGATGTCCAATACATCAAAAGGTTATAGTTATACCTTGACAGGAACATTGTCGAAAGAGTTCAAAGGTGGATTTTTTGCAAATATCGGTTATACCTATACAGATTCAAGATCTGTGAACGATGGAGGATCTATTGCTCAATCCATGTGGCGTGATCGCTATTTGTCGGGTAATCCAAATAGCGCTGACCTATCTTATTCAACTTATTTGGTTAAAAATAGATTTATTGCCAACTTCTCTTACCGTAAAGAATACCTGGATCATTTAGGAACGACATTCTCCTTATTTTATCAACTGCAGGACGGGCCTCGCTACTCTTATACTTATGGCGGTGACCTGAACAATGATGGTTTGTCTGGTAATGACTTGATCTACATTCCAAATAGTAAAGCTGAAATTGCACTTGTTGGCGACAATGTGCAAGACACTCGGACAGCTGATCAATTATGGTCTCAATTGAACGGATACATTAATCAGGACAATTACCTGAACGCGCACAGAGGCCAATACGCGAAACGTAACGCATTGGTAGGAAAAATGATCGGAACACTGGATATCCGCATCGCGCAAGATGTATTTTTAAATACCAGCGGTAAGAAACATCAATTGCAGATTACTTTTGATGTATTTAATTTCGGTAATATGATCAACAAAAGCTGGGGAGTTGCCCAATTTGCCAACAAAGCGAACGGTATCTTAAATTACAAAGGATTGAATGCGCAGGGACAACCAACATTCTCATTCCCGTATTTAGATGCAACAAATCAGATTCCTTTAACCAACACTTTCTCGAACAGTGTGGATGAAACTTCACGCTGGAGAATTCAGCTGGGTGTACGTTACCGATTCAACCAATAAACAAAAAATAACGTAAATTTGAACCCATCCTATAACAACGGATGGGTTTTTAGTTTAATAATCATGAAAAAACTAGCGCTTTCCATTTTTACATTTCTTGTGACCATGACCTGTCAGGCACAGCATTTTGACCTTGTCCCGCTGGGAATATATGGTGGCGAACAAGAAGACAATCTTTCTGCTTATTTAGTAGGCACTCCAAGAGATACGGCCTTCCTTTGCCTCGACGCCGGAACCATAAATACCGGGATTAGAAAAGCTATTGTATTGAAAAGTCTAAATGGATCGGTCGAAACAATTTTGCATAACCAAATAAAGGGATATTTCATTTCCCATGGACATCTCGATCATCTATCGGGTCTTATTATTAATTCTCCTGCCGATAGCAAAAAGAACATTTTCGCTATTGATCAGGTCCTTCAAATTCTACAAAATCACTATTTCATCACGGATACCTGGATCAATTTTGGGGACCAGGGCCAAAAACCCATACTAGGAAAGTATCATTACAACAGTTTACAGGAGGGGCTGGAAATGCAAGTACCAAATACAGCATTATCTTTGACGGCATATGAGCTGAGCCATGTAAATCCATATAAAAGTAGTGCAGCACTTGTCCGCCATGATAATCACTACCTCCTTTACCTCGGCGATACTGGCGCGGACCGGGTGGAAAAATCCGATCAGCTAGATAAGCTCTGGAATAAGATTACCCCACTGATCAAAAATAAACAATTAAACAGCATATTGATTGAAGTCTCCTTCCCAAATAATCAGCCAGAAAATTTACTCTTCGGTCACCTAACCCCCAATTTGCTGCTAGAAGAACTCGTAAAGCTCAAAGAAAAAACGGGACTAAAAAACTTGGAAGGGCTAAGCATAGTGGTCACACACCGAAAACCAACTGGTAACAACCCTGAAATCATTAAAAACGAATTGCTCAACAATAATCCACTTAAAATAAATTATGTTTTCCCCGAACAGGGCAAAAAGATAAGTTTAAACTAATGTAAAAAAGATGAAACCACTATTGGTTTCATCTTTTTTACCTAGAACTCTTCAATTATATCTGCAATTGTCAAACGTGATTTTGCGGTAATTGCAGGCTGATTTGCATCCTCCACATGTCGATAGCCAATAGCAACTGCAAACAGCGTCTGATAGCCATCGAGTTCCAGTATTTCATCGTAGACGGAATTTTCAATTCCTTCCATTGGGGTTGCGTCAATATGATTTGCAGCACAGGCTGCAAGGAAAAATCCCAAAGAAAGATACACCTGTTGCTTCATCCAGGATTGAACATGGACCTCCCCTTTCGACTGCAAAAATTGCTTATAGTAATTAATCGATCCCTCTGGAAGCGTGTTTGCGATCTGCTCTTCAAAGCGATCTACATCGGTAAGTGCGCTAAAGACAACCAGATGGCTTGCCTCATTTATCTTCTGTGCGTTCCAATAGGATGCGGCAGCGAGTTTTTGTTTCATCTCCCCAGAAGAGACAAAGAAGAATTTCCATGGCTGGCTATTGATGGAAGATGGACTCAATCGGATTATTTCCTTTAATTCAGCGATTTTCTCCTCCGGAATTAGCGCTTCTGAATTATACTTTTTCGTTGTGTAACGTTGCTTTGCAGTTTCTAAAAAAGCCATAACATACAAGATTAAATTAACTATATATTTTATAGTTGCAAACTTAAATATGGTATTATATATTTGCAATAACGGTCAAACTTGATAGTAACAGATGTATTTGATAGACAACAAACAATACCCATGCAGTACCAGCCTAACTATGAAATACATAGGCGGAAAATGGAAAGCAGTAATTTTGATTCATCTAATTGAAAAAAAACGTTATAATGAATTAAGAAAAGAATGTGCATTAATTACCGAGCGTACATTAAGCTTACAATTAAAGGAACTTGAGGCTGATGGTTTAGTAAAGCGTACAGTACATACCGAAAAAGCTCCTTTGAAAGTAGATTACGAACTTACACCATTCGGCAAGACGCTTATTCCGCTATTAGAATCTATTGCAGAATGGGGACGGGAAACGGCTAGTCGGACCGAACGTATTCAACAAATGTAGAGTAGGAACCGTCGACTTTTAAAACGATTATCCATCATAAAGGATCACTTCCTGGTGTCGGTTTATCTTATCGGCAGCTATTATTTCAGTAAAATTTGGACAAAAAAATTTAATAAAGACAGCATTTACGCATCAGGAAGTTTTTTGTAAAAACTTCCTGATGAATTAACAATGTGTCACCACTGCCGGAAAACAGATCAATATGGCCACTAAAAAACCTCATCAACAAGTTCTTTATTAACCATTGCTCCAGCTAGGTTTCCTGCAGCAACCGCATTCGCTACAGAACGCATCATACTGGAATTATCTCTACAGGCAAAAACACCCGCGACTGTTGTTTTCTGGAAATTGTCTGTTTTTATATGTCCCTGATCGGTCAATTCGCAACCTAACATAGCAGGAATAAGCGAATGTTGCCTGAAAGGTATGGCAGCATAAACAGCATCAAAGGCAAGTTCACGACCGTCTTTTAATTGTACCTGTTGGACCCATCCATTCTTATGCTGGATTTTAGTTATTTCTTCTTCAATAATCGAAATACCATGTAACTTCAGTTTTGCTTTCTGCTTAACATCAAAACTAGCCTTACCCGAAGTCAATAGCGTTAAGTCGTTCGAGAGATTATTGACCAATCCCGCTACGTGAAGTGCACGCTCTCCATTGGCCATAATAGCAGTTTTTCCTTTTCGGAATTCATAACCGTGACAATATGGGCAATGGATAACCGAAATTCCCCAACAGGCTGAAAATCCTTGTATACTAGGCATAATATCTTCCACACCAGTCGCAAAAATGAGCTTTTTAGCCTGAAAGACGTCCCCATTTTCGGTGGTTATTTCATACCCTGTAGCTGTCATCATGCCGCTCACAGCAAGCCCTTTCTGGAACTTGACACTCGGGTAGTTCAGAACTTCCTCCCTCGCTTTTTTCGCTATACTAAGCGGCTTTTCACCATCATGCGTAATGAAATTATGAGAGTGCGGCGTCTGTCGATTACAAGGTAGCCCACTATCGATAATCAACACATTCCGCAAGGAACGTCCCAATGCCATCGCTGCAGAAAGCCCCGCATAACTTCCCCCAACGATAATTACCTCATAGCTTCTATCATCTTTCATAAATATATATATTTAAATATTAATCCTCTTCTGACAAATGATGAAGTAGAATGGAAAATTTTCCTCTACCTCCCTAATTTCCATTAATCCATAGGGATCGAATTCGGCATGAATGGAATCAATATCGTAAAAAAACATATGTACTCCATCAAACATTGCAAATCGATCAGTGCCTATGGCCTCCCCCTTTCCATAGATACTCGCTAGCTTTGATACGGTCGTAAAAATCATATAACCTCCTTCAGCTAATTGGTCAAAGCAATGCTGGATTAACGCATTACGTTCTTCAGCATCCAATAGATGAATAAGCCCGTAACAAAATATACCGTCATATATATCCTGATCAAAAGGCATTTCATTAACCGAACCATGATGGATTATCGTATTTGTCCCAAAGGATTTCCGGGCGAGTTCTATTGCCGTTTTCGAGATCTCAATGCCTGTAATTTTTATTCCATTTTCCAAAAAAGGGCGACCGTTGCGACCGTAGCCGAACCCAGGAATCAGTATATTTTTGATGTTGTGTTCCAAAAAAAAGCCTACTGCAAACGTTGTAGACTTTGCGGCTTCATCCCCCCACATTTCTTGCTTCTCTATAAAATTACGTTCCCAAAATTCCATACTGCTGTTGCTTATATTGTTTAAAATTGAAATCGATCTTGTTTGCTATACCGATTCGGTACTACAGTGGATTAAAAGTCAACTCAGCGAAGATAGTATTTTTCACTATTGCAACTATGTAGCAAAAACATTAAATGCAATTAAATTGCAAATAAATTACAATAGGATGAATTATTGAAATCATGGTTATTTATCAGTATTGAAAACCTGGGCTATGCTTAAATATCTTTGCTGATGAAAATGAATATCATCACAAAAACAAAAACATGAAAACTATAAAGACATTTTTAGCAGCTTCATTATTTCCATTGCTTACGATGCAGGCCAGCGCACAAAAATTGGATAAGATGCTTTGGTTTAACGAACCAACAGAATGGAACATCAAAGACAATTCACTTTCGATGTTCGTTACGCCTAAAAGCGATTATTGGCGTATCTCTCATTATGGATTTACAGTAGACGACGCCCCCTTTTTCTATACGCTACGCGGGGGAGAGTTTGAAGTCAAGGCAAAGATCTCGGCGAACTACCAAACCCGCTTTGACCAAGCAGGTCTCATGCTGCGCATTGATCATGAAAACTATATAAAAGCAGGGATAGAATTTGTGGATGGAAAATACAATTTGAGTACGGTCGTTACGCATAAAACGAGTGATTGGAGCATTATTCCAATAGATAAGGAAATCCCTTTTATTTGGATCAAAGCGATACGTCGATTAGATGCTGTCGAATTTTTCTATTCTTTTGATGACAAGGAGTATATCATGATGAGGAATGCCTGGCTGCAGGATAATCACCCTGTTATGGTTGGTTTAATGGCAGCTTCACCAGACGGCAATGGCTTTCAGGCGAAATTTGACTATTTTACGATCAAACACCTTGCAGATCAACGTCGAAGCAAATGGCTGAAAGAGAATAATTCAAACTAAAAAATATCGACGCCCGTCTAAGACAGCCCCATAGACGGGCGTCATCTTAAGTCAGTATGTCCTGCTGCATCTTGTTAAACACACTCACTGCTTCATATGAATTTCGTACACGAAGCTTTTGGAGTATATTTTGCCGATGCCTGTTAACGGTATTAATGCTCAACCCTAGTTTTTCGGCAATTCGTTTACTAATCATCCCCTCCTTGATGCAGCTTAAAATTTCTTTCTCTCGTGTACTAATCGAAGTTTTCGCACCATAGCCATCTAAGTGATGGACTACGCCTGTTACCTGATTGAGGATATAATTTCGAAGATTGATTGAAGTTTCAGTTTCTGGTAGTAAGGTATAACAGCATAAAGCCAGCTGGGGGAATTCCGGTCCTGGGGTGTCCAAGTAAAAAATCTGATGGGACAGCTGGATGATTTGCCCCTCTCTCCCTTCGACCCGAAGTATACTGTTTGCTTGATAATTGAATCGCTCCGCCAGATCCTTTTTTTTGACCAAGTTGAGAAATTGAAGCTCCAAAGCATGCTTAATGGCCAAATCATCGGGGTAAACACGTTCGAGAAGAAAATCTTCCCAAATACCGTTTATTTCCAGCTTCTTGTCATATGAAGGAAGGTAAAGTCGTTCTGCAATTGTCCCCATATAGGTATAACTCCATTTTGCCGTCAGGTCACTCAGTACGACTATACCGTTATGAATGTCGGCAAAAGTTTTTGCGTAACTCTTATAGTGTTTTAACACAGATAAATCGATGTTGCTATTTCGTAATCTACGCTCAGCAAAATTTCTATCTAATTTTTTTTTGATCTCCGATTTCATTTTATACTTAAAAGCTTCGTTTTAGGTCTTTAAAAAGAAAGTCCAATTCGGAGATAAGGCAAGGTTGCTTCTTTACTGAACCCTATTACTCCTTGAATAGTTAATAGATCTCCTGGCATAAAATAAATTCCGCCACCATATCCCATATGCCAGTCATTGGAATTTTCATGACTCATCCAGACTCTTCCTATATCATAGAAACCAATTGCCCCGACTGTTCCAGGAACGATATAAGAAGAGTAGCTAAATAATTTCAATCGCATGTCAAAATTATTATAAAGCGCTGTTTTCCCAGTAAATCGCCGAGAATTATACCCTCTTAAGCTCATTTCTCCTCCAATTTGTGCGTGCTGATAAAAATAGGGATCTCCCCATACCGCATCAAATCCCACACGATTAGCAAAAGTAATATAGTTGTCGGCAACCGTTTTATAAAAACTCATGGAATGCTGTAATTTTGTATAGTTGCGGCCCTCCCCTCCGATTTCAGCATTCCACCCCAATCTAGTGTGAAAATGTACTCCCGATTTTGGATTACTGATATTATCGCGGGTATCGTAATCTATACCAGTGGTGACCCCAGTGAAAAAATTACTACCGTAGATAGGCTCCGAAGGATATTTTTCATGAAACTCTTCAAAGTATCGTCCAACATTATTTAATTCTTTACTATTATAATATTCGGAGGAGGATCCATAGAAAACCTTGAATTTGGGGGCTAGGTATCTTTCTAGAAAAATATCACCATTCACAAGATCAAATCGATTTCGGTAATAGGAAATGCGCTTTGAATCCGATTTATCAAAAATGGTATTATTTCCATACCCAAAGAAGTTGCTCAGGTTTTTGGGCCCAAGGGATGAAAGATGAATGTAAAGATCATGCCCTGCAATGAGTTCCTTATAATTACCTTTGTAATCAAACATAAATGATTCGCGACCGGTCAAATAACTGGCAAGAAACTCATGCCTATACGCATAAGGTTTCTTTCTGAATCCTTGATTTTCGATCATATACCCCAGTCCAAAAATAAGTCCGCGGTCAACGCCATAGTCCAAATTAAAAACAACTCCTTTACGATCATAGACAAAATTGTCATAGTCAAACGTATGGACAGCGCTGTCTTTGCTCAATTTCAGATGAATAGCATCATCAACCTGGATAGTACCCTGAACCTGCTCTTTACCATCATAGATATAAACTTTGCTGCCATTGGCAAATTTGTCTGTTGTACGGTACAAATCCTGACCATCACCACCAATAATCCGAACCTTTATGGGCGATTTGCCCGATCCATGGAACTTATATTCATCAGCGCCCGATATACCATATATGCGAACTTCTTTGGTCTGATCAGGTACAAAAGTACGTTTTAGCAATTTTCGCCCTTCGGTGCCATCCTTTTTCTTGTTATGGATATTGACAGTGACCGAACCATCACTATTGTAATCGACATCTACAAATTCAGATTTGGCGGACAATGGTAGTTCAACGACACGGGCTAGAAATCGGTAGTAGGTTAATCCACTTTCCATCAGTTCGTCCCTTCTTGAACGAATATTTGTTTCCAGTTCATTCGCGCTCATTTTCACAATGGTATCAGGCATCGTTAACATAGCCTGATGAATCAACGAATCCGTCAATGTTTTCTGAACAAATTGTATTTCGTCAATCCACTCGTCCACCGTAAGATGCGTGAGAAAAAAATGATCAAAAGTACTTGCATTAAAATTCCAATGGGGCACATTTCGGATATGTGGACTAAAGGGTTGCAAATGGGCCTTCAACCATTGATAGGAAAGTAATGTTGGAAATACCCCCGAAGTTTTATAATACACCTTATCCCTATCTCTAGGGACAGGCGTATAGATCTTTTTACCTTTTTCTTTTTCGGGGTCCCAACGCCAGTTGTCTTGATGGCGATCCCAGTCGCCCAACGTAAAATCTAACAATCGTGCACGTAGTGTGAGCTTCTGATCAATTTGTGTATCATTGTCTTCCAACACTTTACGCATGACTTTTGCGCTATTATCCGTTTTTTGATCCTCAAAAGGGGTACGCGCCTCAAACATATAGGCCCTATTCTTAAATACCTCACGATACTCGCCAAACCTTGGATCATCTCCCACAAAAACCAGTTCCGGCGAGGCTGAAGGAATTCCTAAGGCTTTGTTAAATGGCGGAACGGTCAATGCTCCAAATGGATGATGTATCGAAATCTGATCCTGTACAATATCTTTTGCAAATGTCTTTCGGAGGCTTTCCGGGAGACTGCGTTCAGGATATTTCTGAATGGACCTGAGAACCCACTCCCTACCCGAAGAATCTACCAGTCGAAGCGACTGGGTCTGCATTCCGCCGCCCAACTTGACGATCTGAAGTCCACCTCGCTCTGTAGCGAGATCCATCACACGCATCTTAACAGGAGTATTGTATAATTTACGGTAACTATCTCCAAGCCAAAATCGATGCAATAATCCCACTCGGTCATACTCAGGTGCGATCACCGTGGTAATACTGTCCATACGCTGCGCATGCGAATTAAAAACACAGCAACAGGCAATTAATGTAAAGATTCTTCTCATTTTATCTAAGTCGGGTCTTCGAGAAATCAACAGTCGATACAGGTAGAATGTTTGATGGTCTCGATATCTATTTGGGCTAAAGTTCACCTTTTAAAGCAAAGAATCAAAAACTTTCTGCTCCTTTTTTAGTATAAAACCGCTATTTTGATAAAACTTATTGCTCTCGGTTCGAATGGTATTACATCTAACACGCAAACGGCGACACCCTATTGACCTAGCAGATTATGAAACAACCGGGAGTGCAATTTGCCTATACCATGTTCAGAGCAGATTATCCACAGATGGAGTTAGAAGTAGATGAAGACAAAGCGGCCCAACTTGGCTGATGTCAGTGAAATGCTTTCGTCCGTTCAAACTTACTTTGCGGGTGACCAATCATTGAATTTCAATCGTTTCGGTAAATTCTATCGGATAGCAGTTAAAGCTGATGGCATTTATAGAACCGATAAAGAAGCATTCAACGAAATATTTGTCAAGAATAATCTTGGCCAAATGGTCCCTGTAAATACCTTGGTCACACTTCGTAAAGTGTATGGTCCTGAGTCGGTAACCCGTTATAATTTATACAATTCGCTCACGATAAACGTTGTTAGTACGCCTGGTATCAGTAATGGTGCTATCATGGAAACATTGGAGAAAAATGTATTGACCAAGTTACCGGGAGACTACAGCTACGAATGGACAGGACTTAGTTTGGAAGAGAAGTCATCAGGCAATCAAACCGTACTTATCCTAGCATTAAGCTTGCTATTTGTCTATTTCTTACTATCAGCACAGTACGAAAGTTACTTATTGCCTCTTGCCGTCCTGTTATCAATCCCAACAGGGATGATCGGCTCTTTCCTAGGAACACGTGCTATTGGATTGGACAACAATATCTACGTCCAGGTCGGCTTGATCATGCTCATCGGTCTTTTGGCAAAAAATGCCATTTTGATTGTTGAATTTGCTTTACAGCGGAGAAGAGCAGGCTCCTCACTCATTGATTCGGCTTTAGAAGGCGCAAGAGCTCGTCTACGCCCAATCTTGATGACTTCATTGGCTTTCATTGCGGGTATGGTCCCCTTGATGTTTGCGACCGGCGGAACGGCTACAGGTAACCATTCCATCAGTACAGGAGCAGCAATGGGTATGTTAAGCGGTGTTATCCTTGGGGTAATTATTATACCATTACTATACCTGGTGTTCCAATATTTGCAAGAAAAAGTTTCGGGTAAAAAACTTACGGACAATACAGTACACAATACAAACGATTAAAATGAAAAAATTTCATCACTATATAACAATTTTCGCAAGCACTACCCTGTTGTTGTCCGCATGCAGCGTGGGCAAAAAATACACCCGTCAGGAGATAGCAATGCCCGAAAATTTCAAAAACAGCGAGGTTGTCGTGACGTCTGATACGCTACAGCTATCCTGGCGTAACTTTGTACAGGATCCCCTGTTGACATCACTCATTGAAAAGGCTTTGTCCAATAATACGGACGTCAATGTAGCACTCCTGAACATGCAACAATTGGAACTCGCGTACAAGCAGTCTAAGAAAGGATTACTACCAACAGCTGATTTAAGTATTGGAGCGAATAGAACCTGGTTATCGAGCAACTCTTTAAATGGCTCACTAAGTGACCAATTTATCGGGACGCCTCATATGGACGATTATAGTGCTACGCTCAGATTGTCTTGGGAAGCCGATATATGGGGAAAGGTAAAAATGCAAAAAGAAGAATCCTTGGCTAATTTTTTTGGCCAAAAGGAAAATTTATCGGCTTTGAAAACCCGGGTTATTGTACAGGTCATCCAGTCATATTACAATCTGATTGCTTTGGATGAACAGCTTAAGATTGCACAAAGAAATGTTCAATTGAGCGATAGCACACTGAATATGATACGTTTGCAATACAACTCATCACTGGTCAGTTCGCTTGCTGTGGAGCAAGCCGAAGCTCAGAAGAAAACTGCTGAATTATTAATTCCCCTAGCCCATCAAAATATGGCGGTCGAAGAAAATGCACTGAGCATTCTTTGCGGAGGTTTCCCCGAGGGCATCCAACGTACAGCAAGTTTAGATGATACGATTGTTGGAGACGGACTTGCCGCAGGGGTACCGGCCGAACTATTAAGCCGCAGACCAGATGTCAGAGCAGCTGAATACGCTGTTGTGGCTGCGACAAGCAGAATGGGACTCGCTAAAGCAGCAATGTACCCCTCCATAAGCTTGACTCCATCCATTGGTACAAACTCCATTCAATTTAGCAAATGGTTTGATCTACCGGGTTCTATTGTGAAAACAATAGCAGGGAATATTGCTCAACCGATTTTTCAGAAAGGGGCCTTGAAAACAAACTATGAGATATCGGTCATCGAACGCGAAAAGATAGCTTTGCAGTTTAAACAGTCGGTTATGGTCGCAGTTTCGGAAGTTTCTGATACCTTGGCAAAAATCAAACATACAGAACAGCGCCTGCGACTTATCCACGCCAAATCAAATGCCCTCGCCAAAGCCACCGCTGATGCGGCCTTACTTTACAAAAGTGGGATGGCAAACTATTTGGAAGTGATAACTGCCCAAAACAATGCACTTCAAAATGATTTGGAACGTATTACAGTAAAACGGGAAAAGCTCAATGCGGCCATAGATCTTTACCGTGCACTGGGGGGCGGAACGGATACTTTACCGCCAAATACGCCATAAAAGCAGAAAATAAAAAGCACAAAATAAAGGCAACTGAATAAATATACGCCCCTAGAAGCAAAAACTTCCTAGGGGCTTTTTCATTACTTTTTTGCAGCTGCGCCCAAAATTCCCTATCTTCGGGTAAATACAAATATGATGAATAGAACGAGTTGTCTTCCTCCTCCAGTAGCGTAATATTTTTTCCCGATATTACTGAAGCCCAATACCAGAAATGGACCGATTTGCTGTGCTTCTTATTTTCTATCAATTTTATTATTTAACATCTTTCGTCCTTATTGGGCGGAACTGGAAGACAATTTCTTATGAAACATTCATATTTCATGCTGCACCTTGCTGTGCTGTGCCTGGGACTATCTGGCGTATTTGGAAAAGTGATTTCACTCAACGAGGGGATACTCACATGGTACCGTGTATTTTTAGCTGCCGCTATCCTATTTTTTATTCTAAAATGGTATAAAATACCTACAGATTTTACTTTCAAAGAGAAACTGCATATTGCAAAAAATGGGCTACTTTTGACAGCATCCTGGCTATTATTCTATGCTAGCATCAAATATTCAAACATTTCCATCGGCGTAATCTTCTACTGTATGGCAAGTTTTTTTACCGCTATTTTTGCACCGATGATCAATAAAACGAAATTTAGATTGTCTGAACTTCTGTTGAGTGGACTTACGTTGTGTGGGATAGCACTGATATTTCACTTCGATACCTCACACCAGCTTGGCATAGTCTTAGGGATAATTTCTCCGGCTTTTGCCTCACTCTATGCGGTTCACAATGAAAAATTGACCAAAAAGTACAATGCAATATGCATTAATTATTATCAAATGATCGGTGGAACAATAGGGCTGGCATGTCTACTTCCTTTTTACATTCAGCACTATCCAATCAGCACTTTCATTCCCAATGCCCTGGATATTTTCTATCTGATCATCCTATCTTTATGTTGCACTGTGGGAGTCTATCTCGCATTTACAGAAATCTTAAAGAAGATATCAGCATTTACATTGAACTTAAGCTTAAATCTTGAGCCAGTATATGCTATTTTGATTGCATTTTTACTTCTTAATGAAGCAAGAGAATTAAACCTATCCTTCTATGTTGGACTGTTTTTGGTTGTTTCATCTGTGTTATTGCAGTATTGGATCAGCAGTAAAAAGAGCGCTTAACAACCTCCATTCATTTCCCAGTCCAACGAAGATTGGGAAATGAATATTGTTTCCTCCTTGTGTCAAGCAGGTAGCCCCGATAAACAGGTAGCCCCGAAAAAACATGTTGAAAAGAAAAATGTGTGTCATTTTCAACAAAGCATTATATTTATGAAACGATTCGGGTTTTAATTCCAAAACCGGCACAACCGGTCAAGCAATTTATTATATATACATTAAATAGATAGTTCCGTTATGAGCAATAGCAGTACAGAAAACAAATTTGTCAACCAGCAGATCCAATACCTTGAGTTTGTATCAAGCGACCTTGAACGTGCCAAAGCATTCTACTCAACGAGTTTCGGTTGGGAGTTTACGGATTACGGACCAGCATATACGGCTTTTGGCGGAAAATATGTTGATGGTGGTTTTACACTTGGTGACCCCAGAAATGGCAGTATTCTCGTCGTTATCTATGCCGACGATCTACAGGCTACTCGTGATCAGGTTATCCGTGCTGGCGGGACCATATTAAAAGATATTTTTAGCTTTCCCGGAGGAAAAAGATTTCAGTTCCAGGATCCTGATGGATATGAATTGGCCGTATGGACTGTTGAATAAAAGTTAAATACAATATATACTCAAATACAAAGCCCCCATATTTTTCTCATATGGGGGCTTTGTATTTTAAAATCAGGCTCTTTTAGCTTTCTGATAGTTTTTATTTTTATTCCTATTGAAACGCTTCTTCTTATGCTGTGGATTCTTTTTGGCAGGATTGTAAGTAGGTCCCGCTTCAAACCCCTCTGGCAATGGAAGTTTTTCAATCGGATAATCTATTAAATTCTCGATTTGAGCGAAACGGTTTTGGTCTTTCTCATTGACAAAGGTAATGGCTGTTCCTGTAGTTGCTGCCCGTGCCGTACGTCCAATACGGTGTACGTAGTCTTCCGGATCCGGTGGAACATCGTAATTAACGACCAAACTGATCCCCACCACATCGATACCGCGAGATATCACATCTGTCCCTACCAATACCCGTACCTGACGAGACCGGAATCTAGCCATGATATCTTCCCGTTTCGACTGCTCGAGATCCGAATGGAAACCCTCCGCATCAATCCCCTGCTTCTGTAATTCCTGAGCGAGAAGTTTGACCGTAGTTTTTTGGGACGCAAAAATAATAACAGATACATAGTTCGGATCCTTCAGTATATTCTTCAGAAGCTCCATTTTCTGTTGATCATACGCAAGATATACACGTTGATCTATCCCTTCCGAAGGTTTAGAAATGGCAATATTAACTTCCACAGGCTCTTGCAGAATTTTTCGGGCAAAAGACCTTATCTTCATCGGCATCGTCGCCGAAAACAAAAGCATCTGCTTTTTCTTCGGTAGATAACTTACAATACGTAAAATATCGTCTTGAAATCCCATATCCAGCATACTATCGGCTTCATCCAAAACAAAGTGCTTTAAATGAGAGAGATCAATCTTCATGGAGGTAAGATGGCTTATCAACCTTCCCGGCGTAGCAACAATAATATTTACCCCCTCTCGTATGGCCCGTTTTTGCTGTTCATACCCCATACCATCACCACCACCATAAATGGCTATGGATGTTGCACCCGTATAATAAGACATGCCCATAATCTGCTGGTCAATTTGCATAGCAAGTTCCCGGGTCGGAACAAGGATAATAGCGAGGATAGATTCCCTTGAATTCCGTGCTATTGCATCGAGGATCGGCAACATATAAGCTGCTGTTTTACCTGTACCTGTCTGTGCACAGGCAATCATATCTTTTCCCTCTTTAATAATCGGGATGGTCTGTTCTTGGATCGGCGTAGCCTCCTCAAACATCATACTTTCTAAACCTTCTTCCAAAGCCGGAACAAAGCCAAATTCATCAAATCTCAACGTATTGTTTTTATTGTTGTGCCCTAAATTACTAAATCTAATTCATAAAAGTCTAAAATTAATACCTATAGCTCGTTATCCGCTTTCAAATAGATGCCCAAATAGGATTAATCTTTAACCTTCGACTGCTATCTATTCAAAATCTAATCAATAACCCCTGTTTTCTTTGCAGCTGACACAGCGCTCAAAACGACGTAGCCTAGCAGGCCGGCACATAAAGAAGCGATCAGAACCGCGAACTTGGCCTCTTCAATCAGCATGCTATCATCAAAAGACAGTATCGAGATGAAGATCGACATCGTGAAACCGATTCCCCCCAATAAGCCTACTCCAAAAATCTGTTTCCAGCCAGCCCCTTCCGGTAATTGCGCAATCTTCAACTTCTTCGCAATATAACAGATCAAAAATATACCAATTGATTTACCAGCGATAAGACCAAAGATAATACCAATCCCCAATTTTGAAGTCAAACCACAATCATTTCCCCATGGATTGGAATAAGCGTATTCGCAAATGCAAACAGCGGAATGATAATAAAATTGACGGGTTTGGTCAATAGATGCTCCAATTTTTCCAGGGGAGATTCTTCCGCATCCGGTGTTGTTGGTAACGTCATAGCCACCAACACGCCAGCTATTGTTGCATGAATTCCCGAGTGGTGAACAAAGTACCAAATAAATAGACCCGGAATAAGGTAAGCCCATATCGCTTTAACGCCCAGTTTATTCAACACGATCAAAAACAGAAAGATGCCTAAAGCAATAAACAAATAGGTCGCATGAATACCATTGCTATAAAAGATCGCAATGACCAAAATGGCAAGTAAGTCATCAACAATGGCCAGAGCAGCCAAAAAGATTTTAAGACTGGCAGGAACCTTATTTCCCAGAAGCGTGATAACAGCTAAAGCAAATGCAATATCCGTCGCCATAGGGATACCCCAGCCGTTTGCCGTATTGGTTCCCTGATTTAATACAAAATAAATGATGGCTGGCAAAAGTGCCCCACCAACCGCAGCCAAAATGGGCAGGATTGCTTTACTTGGCGATGAGAGTTCACCCTCTACAATTTCACGTTTTATCTCGAGCCCCACCAGTAAAAAGAAAATAGCCATCAAACCATCGTTGAGCCACAATAACCACGAATATTTTAAATGAACATGATCGCTCTCAAAGCCTACTTCCTTGTTCAGGAATTCCATTACACTGGCATACAAAGGTGTATTTGCAACGATCAATGCTAGAATAACACAGGAAAAAAGTATAATTCCACCTGCAAAGCTGGATTTTAAGAATTCTCTAAAGACAGTTAAATTGATAAGTTTTGACATGATTTGAATATCTAAAAACGCTTACAAAGGTTCACAAGATACGATTTTTAGGACCATTTACCGAATTCGAGCGACGATATCCCGGGCTATATCCAATGTAGCTACCCTTTTATTTTTCGAACCTAACAAATCAAATGGGAGAAACAGACATTATACATTAAATTTTTATAAAAAGCTTTGTCATTTTTTAATGAAATAATTTGGCTTTGTTGCAAAAAATACTTAGCTTGCTACTATAGTTAATAAACCGTTTATTATGTGCAAGAAGTGGATTTTCATGGTACTTCTTTTCGTGGCAAATTTTACATATGCGCAGACGACAGAGGATAAAACCCAACATTCAGGTTCCCATTACATTATTTTAGCAATCATCGCTATTATTGTCATTGTTTATATATTATACAGGAGGCAAAAGAGGAAATTTAATGAATAAGGGAGATCAGTAGATCTCCCTTATTCATTAAATTTCCTCTTTATACCCTTCTCTTTCCTATCGACCTTTCAATGCCTCACATCTTAATCACGAATCGGTTCATTCGTTTGTGCTAATCGTTGCGATCCCGTATTTGCCGGACAAGCAATATCGTCTGTTGCATCGTATACAAGCTTCTTGCCATTCAATTTTGTAATCAACTCTTGAGGGACATACACCTGAACTTTGGTAATCGCATAACCACTTGGAAAATAGCGAACATAATAACCATCGGGGTGAAGCGTCCAAATACCACTTGGCACGTCCGTACGAGGTTCAGCCATACCAGCTAAGATTGCATATTGTTCAAAATCAGCGTACGAATAGTTTCCTGAGGAAACGAGCTGCCGAATATTATTTTCCGCTTCAAAGATTGTCTGTACTGCAGGAGGCATTTGGTCTTTTGCCTTTTGGACAACATCGAATGGCAAAACGCCGAGCGCACCACCTTCCAAATGCAAAATTTGTTCAGCTGTAAGCAATTTTAAGGCTGTCTCTTTCACCGGACCCGAATAATCAATAAATTTTGTCTTCGCTATGATCGTCCACAATAGCATCTGTATGTCAGATTGTGCAACTTCCGGGTGCTTTTCAGCACTTTTCAAAATTGCAATGACTACTTCTCTCTTCTTGCCCAATGTAGGTGCATACATATATCCATCACCTTTCGAAGGCGCATAAGTACCTGCTTTCAAGCAATAGCTCTTATTGGTCATTTCAAAATATCCAGCCTCCAATAAGTAACCATCATTGCCATTCTTTTGCAAATTTTCTAAAGGTTTATAAACAGCCGTATTTTGAAAATCGGGCATTTGCTCCCCCTTCCTATTTACATCTTCAAAACTTGTACTAATCGCTTCTGGTTCCTTTAGCAGTTTATCCAAACCCAACATTTTGCTTCCCTTGGAAGCAACGGCTTTGCTTGCCTTATCCAATAGCCCTCCAAATTGAGCCGAGGCTCCTTGGATATTAAATAAAAAAGCAACTGTAAGTATAACGACACCGGTTATTCTATTTCTTTTCATAATTGATTTCATTTCAGCTCTTGTCCACAAAAAAGAAGCCAATTTAAATCACCAACACAATATTTATAATTTATTAATTCCTTGTTTGCACACATTGCCGGATTTCACACGTCATTTCAAGATCCTCTTCATCCTTTGAAATTTCAGACCATACATGTTTTCAAAAGAAGCTAAAAAACAGTTGATTTCCCCAACATTACTCTCCGCAATTTCTCCTGAAACTGATCACCGTAAATAGTTAAAAATACAATATTAAAACGTATCTTTGCAGCATGATTAATGTGTCAAATCTCTCCCTTCGTTTTGGTAAACGTGTACTATTCGAAGATGTCAATCTAAAATTCACACCTGGAAACTGTTACGGTATTATTGGCGCTAATGGAGCAGGTAAATCTACTTTCTTAAAAATTATCTCAGGGGAAGTTGATCCTTCGACAGGTTCAGTGGCATTCACGCCAGGCGAACGCATGTCTGTTTTAAGTCAGGATCACTATGCTTTCGACGAGTTTACTGTTCTTGAAACTGTCATGATGGGTAACCAAGAGCTTTACAAAATCATGAAAGAGAAAGATGCCATTTACATGAAAGAGGATTTCTCTGATGCCGACGGCGAACGTGCCGGCGAATTGGGAAAGTCTTTTTGCTGAAATGGATGGATGGAATGCCGAATCAAATGCCGCAACTTTATTGAGCAGTTTGGGTATTAAAGAAGAACTACATTATAAGTTGGTTTCTGAAATCGACGGTAACCAAAAAGTGCGCGTACTTTTAGCGCAAGCATTATTCGGTAAACCCGATATTTTGATTCTCGATGAGCCTACCAATGATTTGGATATTAATACCATTGCATGGTTAGAGGATTTTTTAGCGAGTTACGAAGCAATCGTCCTCGTTGTATCCCACGACCGTCACTTCTTGGATGCTGTATGTACGCATACAGTGGATATTGATTTTGGTAAGATGACAATCTATACGGGTAACTACTCATTCTGGTACGAATCTTCTCAATTAGCGTTAAAGCAACGTTCTGATCAAAACAAGAAGATGGAAGATAAAGTAAAAGAACTCCAGGAATTTATCCGTCGGTTCTCTGCCAATGCTTCCAAATCCAAACAGGCTACTTCTCGTAAAAAAGCCTTGGATAAGATCAATATTGACGAGATTAAACCATCCAACCGTAAATATCCTGCCATCATGTTCAATACCATGAATCGTGAACCAGGAGATCAAACGCTACAAGTTGAAGGATTAAGCAAAACGGTCAATGGCGAGGTATTCTTTAAGGATATCACGTTTATGATTAATAAAGGCGATAAAATCGCTGTTCTAGGTCCAAATTCATTGGTTACCACAGCATTTTACGATATTATCACTGGTAGAGACACCGATTTCGGCGGCGAATTCAAATGGGGCGTTACCATCACTCCTGCCGATATGCCGATTGAAAATGCCGCGTTCTTTGAAGGAAAAAGTGATAATTTGGTTGATTGGTTGAGAGAATATACAACTAACCCAGAAGCAGATGAACAGTTTATACGGGGATTTTTGGGGAAAATGTTATTTTCCGGTGAAGAGGTTATGAAGAAAGTATCTGTGCTTTCGGGAGGAGAAAAAATGCGCTGTATGTTCTCCCGTATGATGCTTCAAGGTGCCAACTTCCTGATCTTCGATGAACCAACCAATCACTTGGACTTGGAATCTATCACTGCATTGAACAATGGAATGTCTGATTTTAAAGGATCCATGTTGTTCACATCCCGTGACCACGAATTGACTGAAACTGTTGCCAATAGAATCATCGAATTGACGCCGAAAGGTATCATCGACAAATTGATGACTTACGATGAATACATTAATAGCGATGTAGTGAAAGCACAACGTGAAGAAATGTATAAATAAATAAGATAATTTATCCCAATTTAATAAAGGCTCCATAATTCATTTTATGGGGCTTTTTTGATGTCCATTAAAAAAGCACTGAGGGGTTCAGTGCTAATCGCGATTGATATGAAAGAATTGAGAAAGTTTTTATTTTACTGAACCGACGGTTTGACAATACGCCAGCCTAATTGTAAGGACACTGCACAATGATCGGATAAATCTTGGCCCTTTTCGTTTTGAAAAAGCTTTTTTTTGAACCTGATAATTCTTTGCCTCAAATAGCAAATGATGATCGTTGCGATAGTAGATTTTATCAATACCTTCACAATCCTCTGTTAACTCCAACGCCGTTTTCGCTTCAAAGTTCGCTTGATGCGCAGGAATATCACCTTTGTTGCGTAAACTTACCCATGCATCTACCAAACCTAAGTCCTTCTGAAAAGAACCGATGTTATCCAGCTCGTAAGCATAATGTGCATTAAAGTCACCCATAATCAAAAGTGGTCTGCCAGCCGAATACTTTTTGATATAGGCTTTTAGCTGATTTATATTCTTCTGCCGGGCAATCGTTGCATTCTGATCATCCTGCGCTGTAGCATGTACATTATAAACATCAATAAATACTGCCTTGGCCAATTGAATTCGAGCGTAAGAAAAGCCTTTAGGCGTCAGACAATCTGCACCATTGCAATCGGTCCAGCTTATTCGCTCAAACTCTACGATCGGATATTTTGAAAGTGTACTCAGCCCGTCCCCAAAAGGTACTCCACCCATATTTGCCGTTCGGTAGCTATGCTTATTTTCGCTGTAAAGAAACTTGTTGTAGTTAAAGTCCTCCTGTACATTGACAATATCAAACGCATTGATCCGATTGCCGATCGACGTAATACTGGAAGACCGCTCGGTTACAGCACTGGAAATCAATTCAGGAAGGCCAGCTATATTGTATGTTAACAAATTTAGCTTTCCGTATGTCGCCTCCGGCATAGCTGCATACACCGAATTACTAAACTTCGGCTGTTGTTTTGGCTTCAACTTAAAACCCAACATAACACCGGCAGACGCACAAATAAATAAGATGACAATCTTTCGAAAACCCTTGGGTCTAATTTTTTTTTCGAACAATAGATCTAATAGCATGGACTGAATATTTTGTTCACTCTAAAGGTACTCCACCAACATTAGCTCTATTATCATATTCAATTAATTCTACTTTTAATAATCATTCACAAATCATTAAAAACTAATAATTTATAAACACTATAATGACAAAAGGTTAATACCTGCATAGCATAGGGGTTACAGCTTTCAACTATTTTTATACAACCCCTAATAAGAATAACATGAGAAAGGTAGCCTTCTTTACAGAGATACTCGTCGAGGATTTTGACGGTGCATCACGGACAATGTTTCAGCTGATAAACCGTATAGACCAGCAGAAATTCAACTATTTCTTTATTTATGGCGGCGGCCCTACGCAATTTCGAAATTTCCATTCTTACAAGGTTCCCACATTCAAAATACCGGTCAATGACGATTATTGTCTCGCTATTCCACAGCTTATTAAAAAGAAACTTGAGCTCGCTTTAGATAAATTTGCTCCCGACATGATCCATATTGCAACTCCTTCCCTTTTAGGTTTTTTTGCATTGAATTATGCCAAACGGAAAGGTATTCCTGTCCTTACAATCTATCATACACACTTCATTTCATACATTGTCTATTATTTCAAAAACATATTACCCTTAGTCAAACCGACTGAACAATGGATGAAAAAAGCAATGAATAACTTTTACAACAAATGTGATATTGTCTATGTACCGACCAAATCCATTCTAAATGAATTACAGCAGATCGGCTTACAACAAGAAGGATTAAAACTGTGGCAAAGAGGAATAGACACAGCTCTGTTTAACCCCCAAAAAAGAATCTATCTCAACTGCAGACCATCACAAAGAATGACAAACCAACAATCCTTTTTGTCAGTCGTATCGTCTGGGAAAAAAATATTAAAACGCTTATTGAAATCTATCAACAGATACATGCCCAAAACCTCGACTATAATTTCATTGTTGTCGGTGAAGGAACAGCCAAAATAATTGCGATGCAAGAGATGCCTAAAGCTATTTTCTTAGGAAAGAAAAGCCATGATGAGCTCGCAATTTTATATGCTTCGGCCGATGCGTTTGTTTTTCCGTCGGTCTCAGAAACGTATGGAAACGTCGTCGTCGAAGCATTAGCATCCGGACTTCCTTGTGTTATCGCCAACGGCGGAGGCTCGGCCTCCTTGATTCAGCACGGAAAAAATGGATTTAAGTGTCAACCTGAAAATGCGGCTGGATATGTTTACTACCTCAAAAAAATTCTCTCCGACGCAAGCTTAAAAAAGAATCTCGTCATTGAAGGTCTATCCTATGTTGGGCAACTGGATTGGAATAGACTAGCTGGACGCTATTTTAATGACATTGAACTATTGATAGACAAAACACAGGAAGTCGATTTGGCATGGGCAAATTAACAAACCCAAGCCAACTCATCAAAGGTGTTTTTTTACTTTTGATTCTGGCGTCCATCACGATCTTTTTAGCGAAAAGCGATTTAAATGCGTTGAAAAAAGAGCTCTCCTCTGTTGGTTATCGCTTCATCGTTATTTTGTTTACAACTTGCGCGGCCTATTTTTTAGGTACATTAGCTTGGTGGATATGTTTAGGCCCTGCAAAAAAGAAGGTCAATCTGCTCAAACTCTTTGCCGTCCGTCAAATCGGGGAAACCGTTGGACTATTCAATCCCACCAGCATTATCGGTGGCGATTTATTAAAGGCACAATTGATAACCCGTTATGACATTCCTTTAAAAGAAGGATTGAATTCGGTTGCAATATCCCGTATTACTGCCGTACTGTCTCAATTGACACTCTTTTTGATTGCTATGATTTGGTTGATATTTTCTCCTTTAAAAAATGAAATTATACGCTACGCAGGCCCAGTAATTTATATGATCTGTATGTTCTTATTTCTTTTGATGATCTTGATACTTTACTGGTTAATAGCTGCAAAAAGTCCCTCACAAACCAAGGCTTCAACAGCAACACCTTTTGGAAAAGCACAAGCGCATGTTCAGTCACTCCTTTGGAGTGTAAAAGACTTTTATAAACATCAAAATAAGGTTTTTTGGTATTCTTACTTACTTTTTGCACTACATTGGATTATTGGCAGCCTTGAATTCTATTATATTCTAAAATTTTTGGGTGTTTCAGTACAACCAATACATGGTTTAATAGTAGATATGAGCGTCATTGTGCTAAAAAGCATCGGTGCTTTTATTCCAGGACAACTGGGTATTGAAGAAATCGCCAATAAGCTCCTACTCCATATGATCGGTATTACAGGAGGTAGTATTTGGCTCAGTGCTTCATTATTACGTCGCGGCCGACAGCTCACCTGGGTAGCACTGGGTTTTATATTTTATCTATGCATCAAAAGGAAACCAGTACATGTATCCATCTGAAATAGAAATACTATTTGTCAGCCACAAATATCCCCCAAGTGTTGGCGGTATGGAAAAACAAAGCTTTGAACTGATCAATACTGCGGCTCTTTACTTGAAGGTACACACCTTAGTCTATGACAATAGGGAACCTCTTTTAGCCTTCTTCTTCCTACTGAATCGCCGCATTCTAGCCAAAATTAACGATAACCCCGGCATCAAGCTTATCCACTTTAATGATGGATTAATTGCGTCCTTCGCCTCTTTTCACAAAGGATATACCCATTTAAAACGTGCTGTCACGCTTCACGGTCTGGATATCGTTTTTCCACTTCGTTATTTTCAACGTAAGATTATACCGCGGTTTAACACTTTTGATCAGCTTATTGCCGTTAGCCAAGCCACCGCCGACGCCGCACAGTTACGCGGTATCGATCCATCCAAAATCATTGTTATACCCAACGGTGTAGATCCGATACACTGCTCCACTCAAAACAATGAACCAACCTGCGAAAGCAGGCCCTATTTTATCACTTTGGGACGCCCTGTTAAGCGGAAGGGCTTCTCGTGGTTGATGAAACATGTCATCCCCGCGATTCAGGGCGATTTCAAATTACTAATGGTGGGGCCATTCGATCAAAAACCGCAATGGAAAGAACGCCTATTGCAGCTTACACCAAAAAAGATAAATCATTTAATCACCCTATTCCTCGGATTTCCCACCGATCAAGGGGCCATCCGAAAATTACTGAAAGCATACCCCGAAAAAATTGAACATCTTGGAAAAGTTCCATTCGAACAACTGCAAAGCCTCCTGACCAACGCACAGGCCTTTTTGATGCCCAATATTGAAATGGCCGGTGATATGGAAGGCTTTGGGCTCGTCTGCCTAGAAGCTTCCACAGCAGGCACAATTGTTGTTGCCGCCGAATTAGAAGGAATTACAAGCGCCGTTACACACAATTACAATGGGCTTCTCCTGCCAAGCGAAAACCAAAACGCATGGATCGAACAACTTCAAGCCATTTTAGAAGATCCAGTCCACTATAAAAAGCTAAGCCTACAATTTAAACAGAATACCCTAAAACAATATAGCTGGGATATTATGGCCAGATCCTATTGCCAATCATTTGCAGACTTAATTACAGCAGCAGATAAATAATTGAACGTAATACCGCATCAAGTTGACTGCTTCTGTCATCCACGCGGAAAGCTCTTCAAAAGGCATTGTTTATAGAACTTACTTGCTTGCTTGCTTGCTATACAGATAAAAGATCAATTAAATGATGAAATATGAAACAATAGATGCTTACTTCCAACGACAAGAACTCATACGGATAAATTCAACGTCTTTCAAGACGCAAAACTTTTTTATAGCGAACTGCTAACGGTCGATAAAAAATCAATTGAATCAAAGCGAAACATCCTACCAAAACAAGTCCCAATGGTGAATAAAAAGTTAGACCAATATACAGTAGTAATAAGAATAACCGCAGCATCTCAAGTGGAAAAACCCAGTCTTCATGTTCTAGAAGTCCTCCAATACAAATAACACTACAAAGAATAAATCCCCCGCCAATAACGAGTTGTATCAGTTGCTGATAATTACCATAAAGCAGAAAGAAAAAAAGAAGTGTCATCGTCAACATGGACTGAAAAAAGATATAGCGGCTTAACGCCTGCGCATGAACTTGCGGCTTAGCTCCGGCAAATATGCGCTCTTCCAGTTCTTCGCGAATTTCAGGCTGTATATCGTCAGGCTTACCGAATATAGTCCGCATTTTGTTCCCAAATCCTTTCGCCCGCTTAAATGACAAACCAATTTCAAATAAATAATGAAAATGCTGCCATAGAAAAGTATAGCGGTGAATGGGCTTTGTGAGCCCATAGACACAAGGCTCCTCCTTTTGTTCCGATATAAATGTTCCAAACAGCTTATCCCAAATAATCAGGATATCCCCATAATTCTTATCCAGATAGATTTCGTTGCTGCTATGATGCACCCGATGATGGGAAGGCGTTACAAATAGCCGCTCCAAAATACCCAAATTTCCAACAGTCTGCGTATGGGAGAAAAATGGATACACGCCATGAATCAACAGAATAGCGGTCATCATAAAGGGCGGGAAACCCAAAAGGGGGATAAAAGCCCAAAATAACGAACGGAAAACGGCTTGAAATATGGTGATCCGGGCCGCCACCGTAAAGTTATAATCTTCACTTTGGTGATGTACAACGTGCGCAGCCCACAATAGGTTTATTTCATGGCTATAGCGATGATACCAATACCAGAGAAAATCTGTAAATAGGAAAAGTATAACCCAGGTCCAAACATTAGCTTCAATCTGAAATATCGCAAAATTTTGATACACCCAAACGAAAAAAAAGTAAAATAAACTAACGGAAAACATATCACACATACGCTCAACGATACCAACATTAAGATTTGAGATCGATTCATCAAAAGAATAAAAACGTTTCTGTTTTTTGAGGCTATACCCATATTCCAACACCATCAGAATTAAAAATAAGGGAATGATAAATGCCAAAAAATTAAGTTTTTCCGTATACATCCATTTGCTATTTTAAAGACAAACAATCTACCTGAGTCGCTATTTGATAAGATTCGTCTTTTATGATGCCAAAAGATAAATTCTTTCAAACTCTTTATTATTAAACAATCAATTTTAAATCAGGTTTTTCAATTTATGGTTTTTCAATTGATCAAAGGTATGCTTGCTCCTGTTTAGACAAGACCAAACGCCAACCTTAAGGACTTTTCTATCGCAAAAGAAAATGCACAAAAAAATCCTCAAAAAGCTAAACACTTTTTGAGGACTTCTGACTGAACGATAACCAGTACTTTACTGACAAGTCACCGTGATACCAGCTTACCGGACTATTTAAATGCTAATGCACACTGGACATATCGATCTGCGTCTTTCCTTGTTTGATCATCAAGACAAAGGGGACACACAGCAAAAATACCACACCCAGATATAAAAACACATCCATGTAGGATAATACAGTAGCCTGTTTCATCACGCTCATATCGAGTATCTGGTGTGCTTTGGCCAAAGCTTCATTGGGCGAAAAACCTTTCGCCTGAAAGCTCATTTGCAATTGCTGCACCCGTTGTTGCACATCAAACTTGCTTGGATCTAAATTAGCCACCAGATCGACGCGATGTTTTTGGCTATCACGGGCAATAAATGTCGTAATTAAGGCTATACCAAACGAACCACCCAGCTGGCGCATCATCCCTGTAAAGGCAGCTCCTTCACCGATTGACTTACCATGTAATGTCGATAGGGAGAGTGTCATGACAGGTACGAACAACAATCCTAAGCCAACTCCACGGAGAATTAGGGGCCAAAACATGTGCTCTGCTCCCGTATCATTGGTCATGAGACTGTACATCCAAAAACAGAAGCCAAAAAAGATACTTAGTCCTACGGCAACCATATATTTTTGGGGAACACCATTTTGGATCATCTTCCCAATAAAAGGCATCATGATACCGGTCATGATTGAACTTGGCAACAATAACAAACCTGCGTCTGTGGCCGTCCATCCCAATATCGACTGTGTATAGATTGGAATAATAAAAGTCGATCCAAACAAGCCGAAACCAAGAATAAAACTCATCACTACACCAACCTGCAAATTCTTATCCTTCAATACCCGCAAGTTAACAATGGGTTTATCATAGACCAATTCCCGCCATATAAAGAACAATAGTCCGAAAACAGACAAGATTGACAAGCCTAAAATCAATGGATCGTCAAACCAATCATCCTGTTGTCCATGTTCCAATACAAACTGAAGGGAACCAATAAACATGATCAAAAAGATCATACCAAACCAATCCACTTCCTTTGCAGATTGCTTTTGGCTATATTTAGGGCTGCGCACAAAAGATAAGGTCAACAAGGTCGCAATAATCCCTAACGGCACATTGATATAGAATATATATGGCCAGGAGAAATTATCGATAATATATCCACCTAACGGTGGGCCTAGCGTTGGACCAATAATTACCCCCATACCATAGATAGCCTGAGCCATACTACGTTTTTCCTTCGGGTAACTTTCTGTAATAATGGTCTGCGCTGTTACTAACAACGCTCCCCCCGCCCATCCCTTGTATAAAACGAAATGCAACAAGCTCCCAAATATTGGTCGCGTTACCACATAAAAATGAAGATACTGTGAATATGATAATAGACGCAGCAAAGTAATTTCTCCGTCCAAATTGTTTGGGACAACCAGCTGGTCATCGGAATCACAATTACGTTGGCGATTGCGTAAGCCGTGATAACCCATGCCACATCTGTCAAGGTCGCCCCCAACGAACCTTTCATGTCGTTCAGAGCCACGTTGACGATGGTTGTATCCACGATTTCCAACAGCGCACAAAGCACCGCTGTAATCGTGATTACAACACGTCGAAAACCATATTCAACCAGACTGTCTTGTTGATTTAAATTTTCCATAGTTATTGAACATGCACATCTACGTCAGCATTCATGCCCGGTCTGAGCAAAGCCACATTTTCTGCTTTATTGTCTTTTGTCAATTTGATTTTTACAGGTAAACGCTGAACAGTCTTCACAAAGTTACCAGTCGCATTATCTGGCGGCAATAAAGAAAAACGCGATCCTGTCGCCGGTGAGAAAGAATTTACTTCACCTTCAAATTCGATATTAGGATAAGCATCCACTTTGATCCCCACCTTTTGACCAGGCTTCATTTTTTCCAATTGCGTCTCTTTAAAGTTGGCTACTACCCATGTTTCAATATTATCGACAATGTAGAATAAAGACTGACCTGGATTGACCATTTGTCCAGGCTGAACCTTAATGTTGGATACCTGACCATCCACAGAAGCCAGTACCGCGGTATAAGAAAGGTTCAATTTAGCCGCCTCAAGCTGTGCATTCGCTCTTTTTATATTCGCCTCAGCAACAGAAGTTTGTTTTGAAGCCACTGTAGTCTTACTGACGATTGCATTACGTTGCGACGCACTGGCATTGCGTTGCTGTTGCAAAATTTCAACCTGCTTGTCGGCTTCCAATTTCGCAGTCAATGCCTGCTCGTACTGCTGTTTCGTAATGGACTGGTTATTGTATAAGTTTTGGTAGCGGATATAATCATTGTTCGCTTGCTTAGCACGAATACGTGCCGCATCGATGCTGCCTAAATTGGATTGAATCGTTGCATCTGAGATCGCCACATTAGCCGAAGACGCAGATACATCTGCCTTTGAAACATCAAAGCTACTTTGAGCTGCTGCCAAGGCTGCTAATGCCTCGTCCACACGAACCTGATAGTCTTGACTCTCAATGGTAAATAACGTATCCCCTTTTTTAACCAAATCATTGTCCTTTACATAGACTTTAGCGATAAAACCACCCACCCGTGGAATGATCGGGCTCATGTTTTTCTCTACCTGCGCATCGTCTGTAGTCTCATGCGCCTGGCCATGCATATATTTATACGCCCCATAAGCCCCTCCGAAGATGACCAATGCAGCCAAAACAATTGTAAATTTTTTATTTGTACCTTTTTTTTCAGGTGCGTTTTCTACTGTATTTTCCATGTCTAGATTAATTGCTATTTAATGTTTAAAGACCCATTTGCTAACAGCAGGTCGTAATATTTTTCAATGGTGTTTGCTTTGCTGATTGCCAGATTGATCTTGCTTTGCAGCTGCTGTACGTCTGCGGTCAACAAGTCGTCGGTATCTGCGATACCATTATCGTACTTATCTTTGGTGATCCGATAATTTTCAACAGCCTGATCCACCGCCTGATGATAGACCACATCCTGCTTTTGTGCCAGCATATAGTTTTCATTGGCCTGTTGAACCTGCACTTTTACCTTGTCATTTAATAATTCAATATGCTCATCAATTTCCTTGATACGGTTTTTTGCCACATTCACTTCTCTTTTATTTTTGTAAAGCGAACCGATATCGTAAGAAACGCCGATGCCAACCATGGCAGCATTCGTCACGGTAACCACCTTTTGAAGACCAAAAGCATTGTATCCAGCTGTTGCAGCAACAGTTGGCATGGCAGCCGCTTTTGTTACTTTCAACTGATCTTCAGCAACCAAACGTTGCGATTCCATCGATTTTAGATCTGAGCGCGAGGTTTTTGCTGCATCATATGATGCTTTTAAGCCCAAATCCACACCTGTGACTTCGCCCAAATTGATCTGATCCAGTTGGGTATCTTCATCAATTTTCAAGAAATTAGCCAATTGATAATTCAGCACCTTGATATTTTTCTGTGCTTCCTGAAGCGAAACCTGATAGTTTGAAAGCTGCAGTTCTGCTTTTAATAAGTCATTACGTGCGATCAAACCATTATCCAACATCGCTTTAAAATCCGAAACACGTTGCTCCGACTGCTTAATATTTTCAGCAATCAACAAATTGGTTTGTTGAGCCTTATAAAGACTCAAATAAAGATTTACTGCACGTATAGCCAATTGTTCTTTGCTCGCTACAGCATTGTATTCCTCGGCTTTCAATACATCCTTTGCAATATCAATGCCGCCCTTAATTCTGCCACCGGTATAGATTGGCATACTCACCGAAGCCTGACCCAACCACAATTGGTTTGCAGCGATATCTGGAGCAGATCCCCCCTCACCTAAAGCCAACTTTAAATTCACATTTGGTGTGGTCATAGCCATGTATTGTCCACTCAATTTTGCATCGGGAAGTTGTTTCGATTTGGCCGTTTCCACCTCGAGCTGCCTACCCAATATCTTGGTGTCGGCAGACTTCGCTTCCACGCTTTGATTTGCGGCCAAGTGAATTATTTCTTCCAAAGTCATGTGCTTGTTGTCCTGTGCCAACAAACCCATGGGACTTAAAAGCAATAAAGCACTCAAATTGGCCAACTTATTTTTCATATGTCAATAAAGCTTTAATTGTTGTCTGTATAAATTCTGTTAAAGTTGTTTCTATATAATTTGCATATTCTTCATCGTTATCGATATGCAACTGATCTTGCAAAAAGCAATGATTCATTTGGAAATTCATAAAAGTTCCCATCATCATCGAATGGATTAAAATTGGATCATATCCACCTTTGAACACCCCCTGTTCTACACCTTCATTGATCACGGAAGAAATAACCTCCAGGTTATGCAATTTGAGCTTCCTGAATGCTTCAGAGATCAGCATCCGCTGTTTTAGTGAACTTTCAATGGTAATGATATGATACAGCTTACGATGCGAATTCATCGATTTAATTGATCGATTTACCATCGCGTCTATTTTGTCTAGCGCATTGTCAATAAGCGCCAACTCATCCACATTGATCATAAAATCAGGAACACGCCACTCAAAAAACGTATCCAGCAACTTGTCCTTTGATCCAAAATAATAGTTGATCATTGCAACATTTACATTCGCTTCGTTGGCAATATCACGCACGGAGTCCCATCAAACCCTTTTGTTGCAAAAAGACGCTCAGCTGCAAGTAAATATCAATCTGTTTCTCGTTAAATTCCATTTTAAACCTCGATCTTTTAAAGATACCATCGCATATTCATAGCGATAATAAAAGACGTTCTCGCTAAATGCGCGACAAAGTTAAACCAAACGTTTAATTTAAACAAGTGTTTAATTATTAAATTTGTGTAAAAAAAAACACCATTTCTGGTGTTTTTGCTGTTGGATGAGATTAGTTAAGTATCCGGTAGATCATTTCTTTTAAAATCTCTTCACTATTGAAATTGCTCGGCACATTGACACCTTTGGATTTCAAGTCGGTCTCCTTCAACACATTAAGCACATCGAAAGTTTTCCGTCTATTGTAATTCCGTGCAGCAAGCTCGTATTCTTTTAGAAAGAAAGGATGTACCCCCAGTTCTTTTGCCGCGACGGATTTGTCTATCAGATAATGGTATTTGAGAATCTTCGTGAAGTAGGTGGCAATTTGTCCAATAACCATCACCAGTGGATTATTTTTGGGATTGGCGACAAAATAATCGACGATCTGATATGCTTTTAGGGCATTACGTTTAGCCAAAGCAGTATTTAATTCAAAAACATTATAATCTTTGGAAATACCTATATTCCGTTCAACATCTTCCATGCTTATCTCTTGGCTCTTCGGAACATTAAGCATCAGTTTGTCAAGTTCATTGGACACCTTGGACAGTCATTACCGAGATAATCCGCAATCATCACCGCAGCTTGCGGATGAATGCGCCAGCCCGCATCTTTCACATACGTCCCAATCCAGGGGCCAACCTTATCGTCGTATAGTTTGGCCGCATCAACAACTAGTCCCTTTTTTTCAAAGACTTTATAGACCTTTTTGCGTTTGTCAAATTTCCCATGTTTAAAACAAAACACAAGAATGGTTGTCGGTGTAAGATGCTCCAGGTATTTAGTTAACAGTTCTTCCGTATCCGATTTCCATTTCAGCTCCTGCGCTTCCTTAATAATAATCACCTGATAATCGCTCAACATGGGATACCGTTTTGCTGCATTGACAATGGTAGATATATCAATATCTTTTCCATAGAAAATCGATTGATCAAAACCCTTTTGTGCTTCGTTCAATACCGTCGCTTCCAATGCGTCGGCAATGGTATCAATGAAATAACTCTCCTCCCCTTGCAATAAATACACTGGTTTAAAAGACCTGTTCTTAATATCAGATAAGATCGGATTTATGTTCATATGCAAAAACTATCGATAGTATTTATTTTCCCTGGGCCCAATTAAGCTCTTTACACGCGGCAACTTGTCTAAAGTTGCTATGGAGTACCCGGTCTATTTATTTATTTTTTCACTGCAGATCGGTTGCCCCATTACTTTCCCGCATCCAAACAATCTGCTACAGTCTAAAATGTCCCATGTTATTGCATCTTCACATGGTGTATCTAGTTCGACTATGGACATTTTATAGGAAGCAAAATTACGATTTTAATGGCAATTTAAGCGAGTAACCTCGCCGAATTAACGCTTTTATAATTGATTCATGTACGACCATCACTTTAAGCTATTGGTTTAAAGCCATGAACATTTAACACCACAACTTCCACAATTCTGGTCAAGCAATACGGCCACAAAAGCAGACCTGAGGTTTTTTACAAAAAATCATCTTCGTCAGCAAAAAAACACCATATTTCATGCCTGATGAATGTATTTTTTTTTGCTAAAATTTTAGTATATTTGTGTATGTTTTCACCGACTCCACTGAACTTACCGCCGTATCAAGCTAAAATATCTAAAAAGAACAATGCGATTTATATATTTGATGAGCTCAGAAAAAAGGATCTGGTATTAACACCGGAAGAATGGGTTAGGCAGCATTGGATCAACTATTTGTCGCTCATGAAAAATTATCCCAAGGCACTGATGCACATCGAAGGCGGTTTGAAATTAAATAACCTGCAGAAACGAAGTGATTTGTTAATTTATAACAGCAGCGGGCATAAGGTGGTCTTAGCCGAATTTAAGGCACCTCATATAAAAATTACACAACAAGTATTTGAGCAAATTGCAAATTATAATACAGTTCACCGTATACCATACCTGCTAGTAAGCAACGGTATGAATCATTATTATTGTAAAATTGATTTTATCAAAAAGTCTTACGAATTTTTGGAAGACCTCCCCAACTACAACGAAATTGACTAAGGAGCTATGCATGAAATAGATAAAAATTAATCCGGAGATTCAGTCTCCCTTAGGTCTTGAACGGGGAGCACCGAAAAAATGTAAAGTAGATGTAAAACATCTTTTCAATTTATTTGATTTTTAAAATATAGTTTTATATTAGTCCTACAGAATAGAAAAAATAAAAAGATGAATATAGATAAAAACGAATTCAGAAAATATGCAGTAAAGCATCACCGTATTGGAAGTCAACATGTTGATAGTTTCATTGCTCGTACAGAGACTAGCATTCCGACAAACCTTACGCCTTACATCGTTGAAGAACGTCAATTGAACGTTGCTCAGATGGATGTATTTTCGCGTTTGATGATGGACCGTATCATATTTTTAGGCAGCGGTATTGATGATCAGGTAGCCAACATTATTCAGGCACAACTCTTGTTCTTACAGTCTACCGACGCACAACGTGATATCCAGATTTACATCAATTCACCGGGTGGAAGCGTGTATGCTGGACTAGGAATCTACGATACCATGCAATATATTACGCCAGATGTAGCAACCATCTGTACCGGTATTGCAGCATCTATGGGCGCTGTTCTTTTAGTTGCTGGTGCAAAAGGCAAACGTGCAGCCTTACGCCACTCACGCGTCATGATTCACCAACCTTCCGGTGGCGCTCAAGGAGTTGCAGCCGATATGGAAATCAACTTACGTGAGATGATGAAATTAAAAGAAGAATTATACACCATTATTTCAGATCATTCTGGACAAACTTACGAATGGGTAGAAAAATCTTCCGATCGCGATTACTGGATGCGGGCTAATGAGGCCAAAGAATTTGGTATGATTGACGAGATTTTACTTCCAAAGAAGGAGATTATTAAATAACAATGGCAAAGAATAACGATAGAGACATTCATTGTTCGTTTTGTGGCATAAGCAAAAATGAAGCCCAGATGCTTATTGCTGGCAACGGTGCGCACATCTGTGACCGTTGTATCCAGCAGGCAGGCGAAATCTTGGCAGAAGAATTAAAACAACGAAAAAGTAAAACTTTACAGACAGCTTTAAAGTTGATCCGTCCTTTGGAGATTAAAACCCACTTGGACCAATATGTCATCGGTCAGGATGATGCCAAAAAAGTAATTTCAGTAGCCGTTTATAATCACTATAAGCGTTTAAATCAGAAAGTGGATAAAGACGAGATCGAAATCGAAAAATCCAATTTGATTATCGTGGGGGAAACAGGCACTGGTAAGACCTTGCTGGCAAAAACTGTCGCCAAGATACTTAATGTACCTTTCTGTATTGTGGATGCTACAGTATTGACCGAAGCAGGTTATGTAGGGGAAGACGTAGAAAGTATATTGACGCGTTTACTGCAAGCGGCAGATTACGATGTGGCTTCCGCTGAGCGTGGTATCATCTACATCGATGAGATTGATAAAATCGCACGTAAAAGCGACAATCCTTCTATTACGAGAGATGTATCGGGTGAAGGTGTGCAGCAAGCTTTACTGAAGATTCTCGAAGGTACAGTTGTCAACGTTCCACCGCAAGGCGGCCGTAAACACCCTGATCAAAAAATGATCGCGGTTAATACAAGCAATATCCTATTCATCTGTGGTGGAGCATTCGACGGTATTCAAAAGAAAATTGCAAACCGTCTGCGTACCCAGACAGTAGGTTATAAAATGAACGAGGACGAAGAGGAAATTGACTTGAACAATTTGTACAAGTATATTACACCGCAAGACTTAAAGAACTTTGGATTAATTCCAGAGCTGATTGGTCGTCTTCCTGTATTAACTTACTTAAACCCGCTGGATAAGGAAACCTTGCTGAGTATTCTGACTGAGCCAAAGAATGCTTTGGTAAAACAATATAAAAAGCTGTTTGAATACGAAGGTATTGAGCTAAAATTTGATCCTGACGTTTATACGTTTATTGTTGATAAAGCTGACGAATTTAAACTTGGAGCCAGAGGCCTACGCAGTATATGCGAAGCCATTATGCTGGATGCCATGTTTGAAATTCCGTCAACGAAAGAGCAGACGGGACAGAAAGCATTGGAAATCACGCTAGACTATGCGAAGAAGAAATTCGAAAAGTCTGATTTAAAAAAGCTTAAAGTTGCTTAAAAAAATCCCGTTCGCTGAACGGGATTTTTTTTTAGAAAAGAATTAAAAATCTTATATTACAATAATAACATAGCCATAACGGAATGTTGACAGGAAGATAAGAGATTCAAGAAATTAAATTTAATGACTATGACAACAAAGAAAAGTGCAAAGAATACCGTAAATAGTCCGATCACACCAGGTTTAAAAACCAAAGAAGAAATCGTGAACAACTGGCTTCCCCGTTATACCGGAAGACCTTTGGAAGAGTTCGGGGAATATATCCTTTTAACGAACTTTTCGAAATATATACACCTATTTTCTGAAATGCATGATAATGCGCCTATTTATGGAGAAGATAAACCGATGCAATCCGTCACTGCCGGAGGCATCACCATTATCAATTTCGGGATGGGAAGTCCAATGGCCGCAACCATTATGGATTTATTATCAGCAATTGCACCAAAAGCAGTGCTATTTTTGGGTAAAACCGGTGGAATCAAGAAAAAAATTCCTGTAGGCGAATTGATTCTTCCAATAGCCGCTATCCGCGGTGAGGGAACTTCCAATGACTACTTTCCACCCGAAGTACCTTCATTACCCGCCTTCGCCATGCAAAAGGCCATATCCACGACAATCCGGGATCACCAACGTGACTACTGGACAGGAACGGTATACACCACCAATAGACGAGTTTGGGAACATGATAAAGCCTTCAAAAAATATTTAAAATCAATCCGTGCCATGTGCGTGGATATGGAAACCGCAACGATATTCAGTGTCGGATTTGCCAATAAGATTCCAACAGGTGCTCTGTTGCTGGTTTCGGATCAACCAATGGTACCCGAAGGAGTCAAAACGTCTGTCAGTGATGTAACAGTTACAGCAAAATATGTAGAAGCACATATCAGCATAGGTATTGATGCTTTAAAACAGCTTATCAATAACGGATTGACCGTGAAGCACCTTAAATTTTAAGCTGTATTTCAACCAACATCATATTTTCCCTTTCTAGGAAAATATGATGTATCCCTCTCCATAAAACCATAACTATCAAACCCTTAAAACTATTAACTATTATTTTTGATTAATAATTGAACGGTTATTAACTAAAATTTGAGGTGTTAACAAATGTTAATCTTCACAATAATTAAACGATTTGTCGTTTATATTGTAATATTCATATTACTCAACACATATATCGTAAAAATTAATCAAGCATTGTGAAGAAAAAAACATTATCTTTTTTTAACGTAACCTTTTTGATTTGTTCAGCCTTAGCCACACAGGTAAGTTGTTCTTCAAGTTCTTCAAAAGAAAATAAAACCAAAGAAAAAAACGTAGCCTTGCCAGTCTATACCGTCACTAAATCTGATGCCACCACCATCAAGGATTATTTGGGAACCATAGAAGGTAAAGTTAACGTGGAGGTCCGCCCACAGGTCGAAGGGCTGCTTCAGGAAATTTATATCGATGAAGGCTCATTTGTTCAAAAAGGCCAGAAACTGTTCAAGGTAGACCCTTCTACTTACCAAGAAAATCTCAATAACATGGTTGCTACGGAGCAAGTCGCCAAAGCCAAACTTAAAAATGCACAGCTCGAAGTCGACCGGTTGAAACCGTTGGTTCAAAACGACGTTATCTCCGATGTCAGACTGGCGTCGGCAAAATCAGATTATCAAGTAGCCAAGGCAACGTTGGACCAGGCCATCGCAGCCGTACGTTCAGCGCAGATCAGCAAAGATTTTACAGTGATCACCGCTCCGGTAAGTGGTTACATTGGCCGCATTCCAAAGCGTATTGGAAATTTGGTATCAAAAGGCGATAAAGAACCCCTTACCTATCTTTCAGACATCCAGGAAGTGTATGTATATTTCTCCATGAATGAATCTGACTTTCTTTATTTTTCCAAAGCACAGGCAAAAAAAGATAGCTTGGAAGGGAAAAAATACAACCAGAATCAAAAGCTCGTATTTCCAGAAGTTACTTTAGTCCTCGCAGATGGTGAGGAATATTCAAAAAAAGGTATTGTCGACGCCGTCAATGGCCAGATTAACCGAACTACGGGAGCAATCTCTTTGCGCGCCACTTTCCAAAACCACGACAACATACTTCGATCCGGAAGTAGCGGCACCCTTAAGATTGCCGAAGTAAAAAAAGACGTTCTTCAAATTCCGCAGATAGCCGTCAATGAATTGCAGGATAAAACCTTTGTCTATATACTGGACCAAAACAATAAGGCGCAAAAACGAAATATCCAACTGATGGGCAAAAGTAAAAACAATTATATCGTCTATACAGGCCTCAAGGAAAACGATCGCGTTATTACCAGCGGATTTGACAAATTAACCGACGGTTCACCAGTGACCCCGATTTTACAGAAATAATTATCGATCATTTTTGCATACTACCCGGTGCCAGGCATACTGTGCACCAAAAGTAGCGTGTTTAAAATTCTATGTATATGCTAAAAACATTTATAAATAGGCCTGTATTAGCTACGGTGGTTTCTATTATCCTGGTTATCTTAGGCTTGGTGGGCCTAAAACTCCTGCCTGTCTCGCGCTTTCCAGAAATTGCCCCACCAAGTGTGCTTGTTTCACTAAGTTATCCCGGTGCTAATGCGGAAACCGTAGCAAAAAGTGTTTTGCTGCCTATCGAAGAAGCCATCAATGGTGTAGAGGATATGACCTATATCAAGTCGTCTGCCTCCAATTCAGGATCGGGAAGTGTATCGGTGTACTTTAAGACAGGTACCAATCCTGATATTGCTTCGGTCAACGTACAGACACGGATTTCCAAAGCAATCAGTTCCATTCCTGCCGAAGTAAATGAAGCCGGCATCACGGTCATGCCTCGGCAAACCGGTGTCATCATGACCATCAATCTCTACTCCGATCACCAGGATAGCGCCTACGATGAAACCTTTCTCCAGGCTTATGCACAGATTAACCTGATGCGACCTTTGCTGCGTGTCGATGGCGTAGCTCAAGTTTCCCGTTTGGGGGCCAGGGATTATGCGATGCGCCTTTGGCTGAACCCAGAAAAACTAGCCCTTTATAACCTCGTTCCACAAGATGTTATGAATGCTATAAAAGATCAAAACTTTGAGATTGCCCCAGGCAAATTTGGAGAAACCTCGGATGAAGCTTTCGAAACAGTGATCCGTCATAAGGGGCGTTTCACCACACCGGAGGAATTCCAGAGTATTGTGATCAAAACCAACACCGACGGTTCAGTGCTCTATTTAAAAGATGTGGCCCGGGTAGAATTCGGAGCTACAAATTTAAGCAGCGACAACAAGGTGAATGGCCATCCCGGTCTTACACTCAACTTAACACAGACCAGTGGTTCCAACGCCCATGACATCGATATTGCTGTCAGAAAGGTTCTTGAAGAACAATCAAAAACATTTCCAAAAGGCCTACACTATGAGGTGACCTATTCAGTACGTGATCAGATCGACGAATCGATCAACCAAGTGGAGCACACCCTTTTTGAGGCGTTTATCCTGGTATTTATTATTGTCTTTATCTTCCTGCAAGATTTTCGATCCACCCTGATTCCGGCAATTGCAATCCCAGTTTCCTTGGTGGGAACCTTCTTTTTTCTGCAGCTTTTTGGATTTTCGCTCAATGTCCTCACGATGTTTGCCCTGGTGTTGGCTATTGGAATCGTAGTGGATGACGCCATCGTTGTCGTCGAAGCTATCCATGAAAAAATGCACAGCACAGGATTGAAACCCAGAGCCGCAACATTGTCGACGATGTCCGAAATTACGGGAGCCATCCTGTCAATAACCATGGTCATGGCTGCTGTATTTTTGCCTGTAGGATTTATGGAAGGGCCAGCAGGTATTTTCTATCGCCAATTTGCCTATACCTTGGCAACGGCGATTCTGATTTCAGCACTCAATGCCTTAACTTTAAGTCCAGCCTTATGTGCTCTCCTACTGAAAGCCCCGAAACAGCATACCAATCAAGAAAGCAGCAAAATCAATCAATTTAAAGATCGTTTCTTTAAAGCATTCAATACTTCTTTTGATCGGGTGACGGCCCGTTATGTCGCTATTGTAGAAATACTGATCAAGAATAAAAAAATAGCCTGGGCAGGCTTAATTTTAATTACAGCACTTGGCATCGTGTTCATGATTAAAACGCCCAAAAGTTTTATTCCGACCGAAGATGATGGCTTTATTACATATAACATTGCCCTCCCTCCCGGCGCTTCATTGAGTCGGACTACTGAGGTTCTTCATCGTGCCGATAGTATTTTAAAGAAAAGACAGGACATTAATGGCATGACAACAGTCTCTGGTTTTAATGCCCTGGACGGAAGTTCGAGCCCGGCATTTGCTGCTGGTTACATTACCTTAAAACCACATGCCAAACGCGAGCACATCAAAAACATTAATGCGTTTATGGATACCATTAGGCATGATCTATCCCAGATCAATGAAGCAACGTTTACGGTGTTCCCCCGACCTACCGTACAGGGTTTTGGAGACTTTGCCGGCATTGAAATGGTTCTTCAGGATCGGATGGGTGGTGACATTCGGGATTTCAACACCATTGCAGATACCTTTATTAACCAGCTCAATACGCTGCCTGAAATTCGCAGCGCCTACACAAGCTTTAAATCAAACTTCCCTCAATATGAAGTAAATATCGATGCCGTAAAGGCAAAATCGCTGGGCGTCGAAATCAAAGATCTTATGTCTACAATACGGTCTTATTTTGCACGTGTACAGGCGAGTGATTTTAACCGGTTTGGTCGCCAATACCGCGTTTATGTTCAATCGGATTTCGACTTCCGGAAGGATCCCGAATCCTTCAATTCTATTTTTGTGCGGAATAGTAAAGGCGAAATGGTTCCTATTAACACCATATTAACTTTAGAAAAGACGGTGGGTCCGGAAACTATTACACGCTACAATCTGTACAACGCGATAGCGGTTAATATTACGCCAGCGGAAGGCTACAGTACTGATGATGCCATGCAGGCAATCCAAAAATTGGCCGACAATAAACTTCCGGGTAATTACGGTTTTGAATGGACGGGCATGAGCTATGAAGAAAGTCAGTCCGGTTCGCAGACGATCTTGATTTTTGCGCTTAGTATCCTATTCGTCTACTTCCTGCTTTCGGCTCAATACGAAAGCTATATCCTTCCTTGGGCAGTACTATTGTCCATACCAGTCGGCCTGATCGGCGTTTTTACCGTGATCAACCTGGTGGGACTTCAAAACAATATTTATGTGCAAGTCGGACTCATTATGCTCATTGGCCTCTTGGCCAAAAATGCGATTCTGATCGTGGAGTTCGCTGTCCAGGAGCGAAAAAATGGCAAAAGCATTGTCGAAGCAGCCATTAGCGGTTCAAAACTTAGGTTAAGGCCAATCTTGATGACCAGCCTGGCTTTTGTTGCAGGGCTGGTACCCTTGATGTGGACGGTTGGCCCCTCGGCAATCGGTAACCATTCGATCAGCTTCAGCGCCGCCGGCGGCATGCTCTTTGGTGTAGCATTCGGCATCTTTATCATCCCCGTACTCTTTGTTGTATTCAAAAGTCTGGATGAAAAACTACATGATAAACTAGCTAAAGAAGAGGAAGAATAATGAAAAACATACAAAAATACCTTTCGGGAATATCGATCATCATTGGCCTCTTAGGCCTGATGAATGCCTGTAAGATCGGCAAAGATTATGTGCAGCCCAAACTCAAACTTCCGGAAAACTTTCGTGGCGATACGCTGGATTACTTCGGAGATACCTCCAGTATGGGCCTGATCCATTGGAAATCCTTCTTTCATGATCCCACATTGAAGCTATTGATTGATTCTGCCTTAGCCAATAACTTTGAAATGAAAACTGCACTGCTCAACCTGCAGATTTCAACGCGAGTCTTAGCGCAGAATAAAGCCAACTACCTGCCGAGTGTAAATGCAACAATTGCCAATGGAAACCGTACCTGGCGATCAAAGGACTTTGGCAGTGGTCCTCTGACTAAATACTACGATCATAAGGATGAAAAAGCGCCGCAAAATATGTTCGTCTATCAATCCATGTTTGGCTCTGATATTAATTTTAGCTGGGAAGTCGATATCTGGAAGAAAATAGGAAGCAAACAAGAACAACTCTTAGCCGAGTATTTGGATACACAGGAGGCAAAAAATGCGATACAGACCTCGATCATAACAGCTGTGGCAAAAGGTTACTTCAATCTCTTGATGCTAGATGCCAAAATTGAAGTTGCCAAACGGAACGTCCAATTAAATGACAGCACTCTCCGCATGATCAAGCTCCAATATGAAGCTGGTGAAATCACCGCCTTGGCGATCCAACAAACACAATCACAACGCCTATTGGCAGCCTCCCTCGTTCCCGAAATCGAAAAGGAAATTGCCATCCAGGAAAATGCGCTGCAGACACTTACCGGAAAATTACCCGACAGCATCAAAAGAGGAACTTCTTACGAGCATCTCTTCGCGGAGAGCAAAGACATCTCCCTGGGGTCCCCAATCGAGATTGTCCGCAATAGACCAGATATCCGATCATCTGAATTTCAACTGATGGCAGCCAATGCGAATGCGAATATCCAACAGGCTATGCGTTATCCGTCATTGACCGTGGGCGGCGTATTAGGGGTAAATAGTATGCTCCCTAAAAATTGGTTTAATATCCCTGGCGCATTGCTTGGTGGAATAACTGGAAATTTAACCACGCCTATTTTCAAAAACAAAACATTGAAAACACAGTATGAGGTTGCTAAATTGGAAACGTGATAAAGCCGAAATCCAACTGCAACAAAAAGTTGTCGAGGCAGTCGCCGAAGTCTCTAATGCAGTGGTCACAGTCGACAAGCAACGTGAACAATTAGCTTTGGCTAAAGAAAGGGTCGATAACGCGCACCTGGCAGTTAAAAAACGCAGGTCTACTCTTTAAAAGTGGGTATGCCACCTATCTAGAGGTCATTACCGCGCAAAGTAATGCCCTTAATAGCGACCTGGATCTCGTCGAATTACGACAACAGCATTTAGATGCATTTGTAGACTTGTATCGTGCGCTCGGTGGAGGTTGGAGATAAGGATTTAAAACTTTATTTTTGTGGTATGACTCCAGAAGAATTACAACACTATTTTCAATCCAAAGACTTGCCCGAAACGCTGGAAATACAGCAAGATATGCAGGTCTTCGACGTTCAGCGTTTCTTGAGCACAAGCTTCATCCATGTAAGCTTATGGGAAAAAAGATTTAAGCAAATGTCCATCCTGGATTAGACTGCTGAAATTCAAGGATGCCTTAGAAGCAAAAGAAGAAGCCTAACATCTGTTAGGCTTCTTCCTTATTTATACGTTCTATAGGCTGGGCGCAAGTTGTTTCATTAATAAAGGCATCTGTTCTTTCGAAAAAAATCTCTTCTGCCCCGGCGTCCCGCAATTCCATCCGCTCATTCTCATCACTGCTCGAAGTCAACCCAAATATTCTGATCGAGGGAAATCTTTCTTTCACAATTTTTGCCGTTTCTATTCCGTTTAATACAGGCATATGCAGGTCTAATATACATATCTCAGGAAGCTCATGCTCGTTTTCATGGAGGTAGTCGATCAACTCCCTGCCATTGGATGCACAATAAACCAAATCCAATAAATGTGATTGAGCCATCGCTCGCATCAACACATGATGAATCATCGCATCATCTGCGTAGACAATCGTACATCTATCTTTGGTATCCATTTGAATAAGCTGTCATTTAGTAATTATAAAAACAATATTATATAAATATGTAATAAAATAAAAAATACAGAAAAAAGTTAGCAATAATTATGTTATTATACAAATTTTATTTCAAAATGTCCAATATTAACAATCCAACAAACTTTTAGTTTGATTTATACAATAAGAAACATCATAGGTAGCAATCTCTTCGCGTCAACAACGCTAGAAAAGATGTGGTAAAGAGAAAAGAAGACCGGTAGATTATCTCCTAAAAATCATCTTCAATAATTTCGGCCACTCTTCCTATTTGGCCGTCCGTCAACCTGACTTTAATCCCCCTCGAATGATAAGAGGACGATGTTAGCAAGTCCTTCACAATGCCTTCTGTTAGATTTCCCGTACGCTGGTCCTTTTTTTAAGATTATATTCACCAACATACCTGGCTTTACATCTGCTCTATTTCTTCCATCCATGGTCAAACTTAGATAAATAGTTTTTTAAATGCAATATAAAAAATCATTTATTGTTGGAAAGACCTTCATCCTGAATGCTGGAAAAAGCGTATTGAAGTGAATGCAGGGCTATTGCATACATAAATGTTACAAATCAAATGTAAAGACCTTTTCCTGCTAGCACTGTCATATCACAAAAAATGGTCGGAAGAAATTCCGACCATCGTTGGCTTTTAGCTTTTTTTTAGAAATAGTCACCGTCAGCATTGACCGGCGACCGTTGACTTATTTAAATAACTTAAAGATATCGTTTCCAAATATAAAGACCATCAAGGCCAAAAGAATGAAGAAACCGACCATTTGTGCTTTTTCTAGGAATTTTTCACTCAATGGCTTGCCTTGAATCATCTCAACCAACAAGAACAACACGTGACCGCCATCCAAAGCTGGAATAGGCAATAGGTTCATAAATGCCAATGCCATAGACAACATCCCTACTAAGGACCAAAAACGGATCCAGTCCACTTCCGTGCCAAACAGAGTTGCAATGCCAATAGGGCCCGATAATGCTTTATCAGCACGCACTTCGCCTTTGAAAATTTACCAAATCCCTTAGCGTTATCGGTAATCACTGTAAACGCTTTCTTTGCACCGATCGGAAACGCCTCCATCAAGGTATATTGCGTTGTAAACGATTTGATGGAATAATCACGATTGATCCCTATTCCCAGCATGGCATCTGCAGGAACAATTCCTTGCAAGGAAACTTCAGCCCCTTTGCGTAAAACTTTAATCGCAACCGTTTTATTGCTATTCGCTTTTATTTGCGCCTTAAATTGATCGAAGAAAGGAACCTGTGTCTCGTTTACGGCAATAATGCTATCGCCTTTCACAAACCCCATTTTACTTGCCACCAAACCGGGAGCTACTTCAGCAACACTGGTCGTTTTAACCCGTGGCTCGATAAACTTCTCTCCTTTTTTGTCGGAAAGCGTGTTTAATAAATCAGCGGGGACTTTGACTTCTGCTGTAGCTCCATCACGCTCAACTGTAAGTGCAACTCCCCCCATCAATACTTTAGAACTGATCAGCTCCGAGTAATTTTCGATACGGTGACCGTCTATTGCAATCACTTTATCGCCAGCTTTCAAACCAATAGATTCACCAATGGACCCAGGTACAATACCGTTTACCAGCTGATCCATTTTAATGTCTGTATTGCCCATTTTAAAAGTCAGCATCCAAAAAACAACAACACCGACGACAATATTGACAATAATACCGCCTAACATGACGATTAAACGTTGCCAAGCTGGTTTTGATCTAAATTCCCAAGGTTGTGGCTCCCCCTTCAATTGCTCCGTATCCATCGATTCATCGATCATACCCGCAATCTTGACATAACCGCCTAAAGGCAACCAGCCAATACCATATTCACATCCTTTATAATTGAATTTAAATAATTTCACTCCCCAAGCATCAAAGAACAGATAAAACTTTTCCACCTTGATACCAAATGCACGTGCTGCTAAGAAATGTCCTAACTCATGTAGAACAATTAAAATTGACAAGCCTAAAATCACTTGTCCGACCATAATTAAAACACCCATGTATGCTTTTTAAAATTTAATCTTTGATTATTTCCTTTGTTATTAACCTTGCGACACGATCCGTCTCCAGATAATCATCCAGCGTCGGTGTCGCAATGAATTCTACTTTATCTAATGTCTGTTCAATAATATCACTCATCTCCAAAAAACCAACTTGATCTTTCAGAAAGGCATCCACAACCACTTCATTGGCCGCATTTAATACACAGCTTCTATTTCCGCCGGTACGAAGGCTTTCATAAGCCAATGCCAAATTCCGAAAAGTTTCCATGTCTGCTTTTTCAAAACTGAGCGTCGGATAGTCCATGAAATTAAATCGTTCAAAACTGTTTTCAAAACGTGCCGGATAGGTCAGTGCATACTGGATCGGCAATTTCATATCAGGAATCCCCATTTGGGCCTTCATGGAACCATCCTGAAACTGAACTAACGAATGTACAATAGATTGAGGATGTACAATCACATCCACCTGATTTATGGACAGATTGAAGAGCCATTTTGCTTCAATCACTTCTAGCCCTTTATTCATCAGGGATGCCGAGTCAATCGTAATTTTGGCGCCCATCGACCAATTGGGATGCTTCAAGGCTTGGGCCTTCGTAACCTGTAGGAGATCGGCACGTTTTTTCCCACGAAAAGGACCGCCGGAGGCCGTCACATATATTTTCTCAATTGGATTATGCTCCTCACCGGTCAAACACTGAAAGATCGCCGAATGCTCTGAATCCACAGGAAGCATGCGTACACCATATTCTTTCACTAAGGCCATTATCAGCTCACCAGCGACAACAAGTGTCTCCTTATTGGCCAGTGCAATATCTTTTTTCGATTGAATCGCTTTAACAGTAGGTTTTAATCCCGCAGATCCAACAATTGCATTCAAAACGATATCAACTTCTTCCAACTGCACCACTTCAACCAATCCGGCTTCACCCAAAAGAACAGCGATATCATATCCTTTTAAAGCATCCTGTACCTGATTATAGTGTAGGGAATCTGTTACCACCACTGCTTTGGGCTTAAACTCCAAGGCCTGTTGGATCAACAGTGTGACATTGCTGCCACAAGTCAGAACAATTGCTTCAAATGTATTAGGAAAGGCTCTTATCACATCCAAGGCTTGTGTGCCTATACTTCCCGTTGCCCCTAAAATGGCAATTCCTTTTTTACTCAAAACCTTTGCTATTAATTAAAATATATTATTTAAAATCTTTGGGTCTTCTCCCCATGGTAATCCGCCATCATGGATCGGTAAGCGACCGAAACAACAATACTAGCCAGAGGTACCACCAAAAACGAGCTCACGAGGTTCAAAATAATAAAAATTATGTAATATTCTAAATAATTAAAATACATCTGTAGTAACTGGAAAAAAGCAAATACAGCCAAAATCAATAATAGTTTGAATACATTGCCTTTTGTCAATGCAAAACTGAAGCGTAATGACCGTAATGTCCCCGCGTGTTTATCAATAATGAAAAACGGATAAAATGCCACTCGAATAATCAGGATGAACGTCAATATGGCCGCAACAAAGACAACAAACATCGTAAAGTTGCTCATCAGCTCCATCCGATTGTCACCATTTTCAAATAGGTAAAGGAATGGTAAAGAGACGGCCCCCAATAGCATCAGAAGTGCTATAGAAAGCACCATAATACTCAACATAGCGCCAAAAAAGTATGCAAGCTCTTTCGTACTCGGGATACATTGGACGAGTTTCTTCTCCTGGTTACCATCAATCAGACTTAAAATATACTTAAACAAAGTCATGTTCAATCCAAAATACATCACCATGAAAAAAAATGCCATAAAGCCACTCAACACCACATTGAAATCACTGATGGTGGTCGCGAGATAATTAGACAGTCCGGAGGTTACAAATAGTAAAAAACAAAGCCCCGCCACTGAAAAATAATGCCTTTTCAGCAACTCCAATGACTTATTAAAAACCTCGTTAACGGCAAAAGTACTTTCCTTTAGGAATTGAATCATTTTTTCTTTGAATAAACTTCTACAAAGATGCCATATTTTTTAATTTTCAACAATTTACACACCTAGAAAAATCACTTTTTTTATCATTTTTAACATAAAAAGAACGGTTATGGAAAATCTGTTATCCCAGATAGATGAAAACAGGCTAAAAATAAAAATCCCCTATCCGAATGGATAAGGGATTTTCTATTTTGACCTTAACTCTTCCTATTTAAATTCTTTGGGAAGCGGCTTCTCCAATAAGTATTGGTAGTAGAAACGCGCACGCTCATTAAAATCATATTTACTTTTCGAACGGTCAAATCCATGACGGCTTCCCGGATAGATCATCAATTCAAAAGGGACGCTTCGATCCGTTAATTTATCGACAAGTTGGGTTGTATTCTGCAAATGAACATTGTCATCCATATCGCCATGCATAATGCGCAACACGCCTTTATAATTATTGGCATAGGTCAACACAGAACCAGCTTTATATCCGTCTGGATTGTCTTGAGGCGTGTCCATCCATCTTTCCGTGTAATGGCTATCATACAGATCCCATGAGGTAACCGGTGCGCCAGCAATACCAAAATCAAATACATCTGCCGCCTTCGTCATCGCCAAACAAGTCATATAGCCACCATAGCTATGCCCTGTAATAAGTACTTTGTTTTTAGCGACCCAAGGTTGCGATTTTAACCATTTAACAATTGTCGAATAATCAATAATTTCCCAGTGACCAAGATTGCGGTGCATATAAGCAACACCTTGTTTACCAAAATGACCAGATGCCCGGTGATCTGCAGAGACTTGAATAATTCCTTCATTGGCCCAGTACTGATTGGCCGTTCCTTTCCAGGTATCTTTTACCGTTCCCGCGTCAGGCCCACCGTAAATACTGAAAACAACCGGGTACACTTTTGATTTATCAAAATTTGTCGGATAAGTGATGGTCAATGGAAGATCGAACAGTCCGTCATCTGATTTAAGATGTAAGTATTCGGTTTTACCGTAGGTATACGAGGTAAAATCAGCAGCTTTACTATCCGCTAGCTGACGTACGACCTTACCTTGATTATCCAACAAAGCGAACCGATCGGGTGTACTCACATTGGAGTATTTGGTAATAAAATACTTGCCGTCAGGCGACACATTCACATCGTGCGAGTATTCACCGAACGTCAGACGTTTTAAGTTTTTACCTGAATAATCCACGCGGTACAAATCAAAACGCGCTGAGTTTTCTTTACGTGCGGTAAAATAGATCACCTTATTTTTTTCATCAATCCGTTTTAATTCCGTTACCTGCCATTCGCCGGAAGTAATTGGATTGACCAATGTTCCATCCAATTTATAGAGGTAATAATGCGCCCAGCCTGTCTTATCCGATTTTAGGATATAATATTTGTTGTCCGCCAGATATGTGATACGCTCATCGTGATCCAAATTGATCCATGAAGCCTGACGCTCATCGTAGATTTCTTTTTTCGAACCTGAATTCGGATCCACTTGATAAAACTTCAAATTGTTCTGATCCCTGTTCATCCACTGTACCATCACATTTTTACTATCAAAGGCCCAATAAGGCTGGCCAAAATACTGATCGTCTTTCTCGTTGAAATCAGCCCAGGTAACGTTGCCCCCTTCGAGGTGAACGATTCCTACCTTCACTTCCGGATTTGGGTCACCGGCTTTGGGATATCTTGTCTCCTCCAGGTAACCATGCTGGCCTTTGGACGAATAAATCGGAAACATCGGAACCTTGGTATCATCGAAACGCATAAAAGCGATCTTACGGCTGTCCGGAGACCACCAAAAAGCTTTATATTTTGTTGGGCGCCCAAGAATTTCTTCGTAATATACCCAGGATGACCAACCATTGTAGATCACATCAGTACCATCCTTTGTACATTGCATTTCTTTTCCTGAAGTCACGTCCACGCTATACAGATTGCTTTTACGCGTAAAGGCTACATATTTACCATCCGGTGATAAGGTTGGATTCTGTTCAGCAACATCAGGAGAGTTGGTCAGCCTCTTTGCTACACCATCGGTACCTTTCAGGAAGATATCATTGTTCTCGACATAAACAACCGTCCCTTCTTTAGCGGGAACTGTATAAATGCTTCTGTGACCTGACTTAATGTTAACCTGATATAAACGACCATCATTTACATCATTTTCCAGATAAGCTGTCCCGTCTGCCCAGCCAGGATACTGATTGGTACGAACTGTCAACGATGACTTTTGCCCCCAGGACTGTGCAAAATCCAATTTCTTTTGTGCGAAACCAACCTCGTGCACAAAAAAAACGATAGACGCACCTAAGAGTACTCTTGATACCGTATTCATTAATTTTTGGATATGTTTATTAATTATTTTGGCTAAGATAAAGAATTGTGACAAATAACGACGATTTTGCCTGTAACAAGCTTAATTCACATATCGCGTACCATATGATTTAGCAAGGGCTCGATTAAACCAGATGATTCCTTACTAAGGATGTTGCTCGAAAAGTGCAAGCTGTATGCCTTCCTTTGGAAAATCAGCTTCTTCCACAAAATTTGATATCGAAACACCCAACAACCTCACTTTGTTCACCAGCTCAACCTTGCTCAACAAACTATGGGCGGTGGCGTAAATTTTGTCTTCCGAATCAAAACTATTTTCTAGGGTGATACTTCGTGTCAACTGAACAAAATCGGCATATTTAATTTTTAAGTTTAAGGTTCGCCCAGATATTTCCTTTTTCCCAATACGTGTCCACAACTGTTTGCAGAGCCGTTGCAAAATGGTATTTAATTCTTCAAAAACTTCTACATCCTCACCAAAAGTATCCTCAATCCCGACCGATTTGCTGCTACGATTGGGAACAACAGGACGGTCGTCTATCCCGCGTACGATACGGTAAAAAAAATGCCCCGTCTTTCCAAACCAACGTACGAGATCCTCTTCACGCTGTTTTTTTAAATCAAGCCCAGTAAACAGTCCCAGTTCATGCATTTTTTTTGCTGTCACCTTACCTACGCCAAAAAACTTGTCCACGGGCAATGACTCCATAAACTTGACAATTTTAGAAGGACCTATAAATGTTAAGCCGTTGGGTTTGTCCATATCCGAAGCAATCTTTGCAACAAATTTATTCACGGAAACGCCGGCCGAGACGGTCAGATTCAGTTCTTCTTTGATTGCTTCTTTAATGGCTTTGGCGATATCAATAGCCGAACCAATGCCCTGCTTGTCTACAGTTACATCCAAAAAAGCTTCATCGAGGGAAAGCGGTTCAATTAAGTCCGTATAACGGAGAAAGATCTCCCGGATTTGATATGAAACCTGACGATACACGTCAAAACGAGGATAGGTAAAGATAATATGGGGGCACAACTGAAGAGCCTTTCGGGAGCTCATCGCAGATTTGACGCCAAATTTTCGTGCTTCGTAACTGGCCGTCGCAACTACTCCTCTCCCATCCGGAGAACCACCTACTGCAATCGCTTTCCCCCGATATTCGGGAAAATCACGCTGATCTACAGATGCATAAAAGGCATCCATATCCAAATGAATAATCTTGCGATGTACCTGTTCGGGATCCATGATCCAAATTTACAAAAATTAGCATTACAGACTAAGAAAACCGAAAAATAACTAATAGAATTAGCAACTATAGCAAAGCCCGCAAACGGTAGGCTCGGGAGTCTCTTACTCCAATCACGCTCGGCAACTTTCTAGGCTACATCTAAACCATTCGTTATTATGCCGTTAATTTTTTATCTTTAGGTGAAACTATAGGTTAGGCGAAAAAGCATCCAGTCCTGATAGTCTCATAAACCACAGTAAAAAGACTTAAAAATAGCACATTATGGAAAATATGCCTGAACAAAAACCGAAAAAATCCGGATTTAAGAAGTTCTTACTTCTGCTGATCCTTTTTCTACTTGTGGGGGGTGGATCCTACGTTTACTGGAAGTATTACTATGTATTCGGTGAAGGCGTAAAATCTGGTTATCTTAATTATGCTGTAAAAAAGGGCAATATTTTCAAGACATACGAAGGTAAACTCATCCAGGAGGGGTTTGGAAGTATCAAAACGGGTGGTATCGCCAGCAACCAATTTGAATTTTCTATTGAAGATGATTCTATATTCCGTCAATTGGAGCTCAATAGTGGAAAGTACTTCGATCTGCGCTACAAAGAATATCATGGCGTTCTTCCCTGGCGTGGAAACACGGTTTATATTGTTGACAAAGTTGTCAATATGAAATAGAAATTTACGTTCCCGATTGAAAACTTTTCGACACAGCCTGCTTATGCAGAAAGCACATCACGCACGATCAATTTTTCGTTAAAAAAACTTTTTAAAATGGTCCCGTCACCGTGTAGTGTCCAAACTTCCTGGGGATTTACCATCTTAATGTAGTGAAGAATGTCATTCCAGTCCACATGATCTGAAATATACAATTCGATATCATTCTGTGCCTGTAAACGTTTCCAGCCTGAAGCAAATGCACGTAATACTTTGGTCGCCCTAAAATAACTATTAAAAGTCATCGGCGGTACCAAATAAACTTTATTCTGTTCGCCCTGTTTCATTTCTTTTCTGTTGTAGGGCTCATAGTCTAATTTCTTCAGCCCGTGCTGGTCGTAAAGGCGATGGTAGGGCAATATTCCACTATGCACAAGCACTTTTCGCTCCGGACAATATCTGTTGATCAAATCAGTAATCCGCTGCGCCTTGCCCAACACATAAGTACCTAATAAAATATTACTGGCATGTCCGTCGAGTTTTTTTATCTCCTCCGCAGGATCTGGGTGTGTAATATCCGGATTTGCAAATGTGCTTTCTGTAATAAGGACATCGGCTTGCCGCACTTCGATCGGCTCGCAAGTCTCATCAGCTTGCAATTTGTAATCGCCCGTGTATAGGTAGCGCACTCCCCGGTATTCCATCAGAATTTGTGCCGAACCCAATATGTGACCTGCTGGTAAAAATGTGATTTCGACCGCACCCATTTTAAACGGACTATTGAACAATTTAACCTGATATGAATCTTTGCGGTTTTGTTTATAGCGATAAGTCATAAACAGTGAAGTTGCCTGCGTTGTATACACATAATCGTGTCCCGAACTGGCATGATCGCCATGGGCATGAGATACGACATTGTGCATGACGGGATTGCTCGCATCAATAAAAAAATCACCATAACGGCAATAATAACCTTCTGGTTTTCTGACTAAGAAGTCAGCTAATATGATCGACATAGTTTTATTTTAGAAATTTTTGATGTAAAGTCCACACTTGCGGCAATAGCGGAGTGGTTCCATCATTAATGATGACGAAGTCTGCCAGTTTTAATTTTTCTTCATCAGTTAGTTGCTTATTTATTCGCTCCATGACCTGTTCTTCAGTGATGCCATCACGCTCCATAACACGTTTAACACGTATGTGTAAAGGCGCAGTAACCAGGATGGTATAATCAAGATCCTTGTAAGAGCCACTTTCAAAAAGCAAAGCAGCCTCCTTGAGTGAATAACGGGATTTTTGTTGTTCGGCCCAGTCTTTGGCCGCCTGGATAACGATGGGGTGTACAATGCCATTTACAAGTTCGAGCTTCGCCTTGTCGCTGAATATCTGTTCGGCCAAAAAAGCCCGATCTAATTTCCCATCCTTATAGGTCTCTTTACCGAACTCCGCAATCAAGCGTTCTTTGATCCGTAAATCGGTATTCATCAATTCCTTCGCCTCATCATCTGCATTATAAACAGGTACAGCCATGGCTTTAAAAAGCTGACAGATAAATGTTTTACCGGATCCAATTCCGCCTGTTATTCCAATCTTCATGAAAATAGTGTTATTTACGTACAAAAAAGTCCACGTTTTGAGGTACAACGCTGATTACCTTACAAAAGTCAGGTACTTTGGTCAGCAAAACAGGCAAATATTGCACCCCGTTTTTCTCCCAGTCAGCCAGATCTACCACAGCTTCAAAATCTCGCGATGTATAGTTATTATAATCCTTAACGGACATCAGTACGGTGACGACCACTTTGCTTGGATTAAGCCTAACAGAACTATAGCGCTGGCCATTTTCAACCTTCACGGGTAATTCAATCACTTTCTCGGTTAACTCCCCTACAGGCATCAGAACCTCGACCGAAGTCGGATAAACATTGATATTCGCTTTTTGGTTACGTGCCAGGTTTGCCACGGTTCGAACATCGGTCTCCACTTCCTTCCCGCGAACGGTATCGGTCTCCCAATACTCAATCGCCGAAACATCCTCATAGGGCCCTGTAATCGTCACATAAGCCGGGGTAATCTTGGTATCAGCAATAAAACCATACCCACGCTTAAAGCCAATATTGGATAAAGGTTTGACGGGCACTTTGCGCTGCGTCTGTTTGGAAAAATCGAAAAACAAGGTATCTGGGCTGACCGAGACTACCCGTTGTTCATGTGGAAACTGCCGGTTGATAAAGCCCAATTGATTGGAAAAAACAATCCAATCTTTGGTTTTTAAAGAGCTTAGGTCAACCTGCACCTTTGGGGTTTCCAAAGCAGCTTTGGAAAATAGGAATTGCCATCCCGTCATCTCCAATTTCACCTTTACCGTATCGGATTGCTGTGGGTGAAATGCGCGTTTCTCGGGAAGATTGACATATTCAATTGCTGCCTTAACGGACACAGTATATTGATTGGAAATCGAAAACAATAACCAAGCTAACAACGAAATTCCAACACAACGCACGAAGACATTAATCTTACGCCGTTGGGTCTTATTTATTCGAACTGCATTCGCCATGACACAAACTTAATCAATTTGCGCAAAAATTAGCGTTCTTATCTGCATTTCATCACAAAGACGCCAATATTTCCATTGCATTTTTCTCTTTTGTGGCAAGGGTTTTGAAAATTGCTGATGCCTGTTGGACAGCATCGAAACTGGCCGTCTCAGCAATTTGACTAAACAATTCCGACAGGGATGTCCACAATAATGCAATCTGTACAAACTCATGATGAACCACCGCGAGTTGTTCTATTCCGAGGAGATCGTAACTTTCCTTGATAAAGTCGCGATACAGATTTCGAAACAAAGCACCCCCAGTGCCCGCTTTTTCCATTAGACTTGCAGCCATCTTAAACTCGCTTTCAATAGCTTGACTTGTCTTGAACCAATTCAACACTTCTTCACTGGTCTTCAAAATTCCTTTATATGAAATATTGTTGATAGGTGGTGCAAGATATTGCTTTGCATTATTGACCATTGCGGCAATCAGCACTTCTTTCAGGTCAACGTTCTCCATATTACCTGCTATGGTATAATACAAATTTTTGGACGACATAGGCCTTTTCTCTGCCCGCGCTATAGCTAAACTCGCAAGCGACGTCTTCACACTACCGCCTTGCTGCCTCGTATCCACCAAATAGGCGTGCTCATCGTCATAGCCATATATAGCGACATAATGTCCCGCAAAATGAAATGGCTTAGTAAAATATTCCAGGTAATAGGCATCGAGTTTTAATCCCACAGGTTGCCCCTCATCCAAGAGCTGTCGTACAGCCTGCCAGGCTTTTACTTTTGAAGAGGTTTCATGAACATTGAGTTCGAGACCGAGATTTTTGCAGATATGCTGCGTCAGGAGATCCGTTTTTATTCGTCCGCCCAAAAATGGAAAGTCCATGGTTTTCATTTTCCAATAGATAAAACTAAGTCCCTCCCCTAATCCAAAAAGCATCGGTTCAGAAAGTTCAATGCCAATATGCTTCAATAAAGTACCTGTTGCGGTGGTTTCACAATGTAGCCCGTCAAACGGTTTAAGATTTTCCATAGCATTCTTTTTTACAAAATTAGAAGCTCGATTGACAGCTTGGTGTCAGCAGGAAAAGAGCGTCTAATAAATACTTCTTGCGACACACTTTTTTGTTACAGAGTGTAGTCCCTTCCCTATTGTCTCATTTAATTTTTTAGCTGCAACAAAAGAATATCAGTTGGTAACCAACTTATCACTTTTTACAGTGATTGTTCAGTGATCGTTCAGTGATTGTTCAGTGATTGTTCAGTGCAGACTGAATAAACAATGACTGATTACTGTCTAAACATAGACTAAAAATTGTGTTTAGGATTACCTGGTATTAGCATGTTCCTTTTAATGCTTATCTTAATTATTATAAGCTAATCAATACATTATGGCAATCATCAAAAATGGCGTTAATGGACTGTTTCGGGAAAGCAGGCTCTGTTGTATTTGTGTCGACTAAAACAGGAAATTATGTACGCTCTCTCCCTCGCGTTAAAAAACGAGAGCCCACACCTGAACAGCTGCTGAGTAGAACAGCTTCAAAACTATGAGGTCGCATATAAGCATGTTAAACCCGATCATCAATATAGGCTACAAGGCATACAGTTATCCGAAACGGGCCTATGATGTCGCAATGTCTTATAATTTAAACCATGCGCTTATTCAGGAAGAGAACGTTTTGTGGTGGACTGGCAAAATTTATGATTGCCAAAGGAAATCCCAATCCCATCACTTCCTACACGATGGATTTCGATCAAGAAACCAGGTGTTTCTGGTTACCTGGGAATACGACCCCTATCTAGAGAAGAAATTTGACATGGGAACTTATGATTCGTTCTTATTCCTGTATAATGCAACGTATAATGGGGCTGAATATCCATTTTTGACGAATGAGGCGAAAAATAGCTTAATAACGGGCAGACAAAACATTGATATACCGAAACATAAAAAGCAAGTGACCTATGAAGTGTATATCTTTTTGTAGAGAGCTATGCGGAGGTAATACAGACAGTATGCACTTAGGTAAGATAAAGATTTGACCGGTACATAAAAAAAGCCAGTTTTCCACGAAAACTGGCTTTCATTTCTTTCCCAAAAAAGCTTAAGAAGCGCTCTTCTCCGTGTTGTTAGCAGCTTTAGAAGCATCTAAAGCAATGGCTGATTTGTCAAAACGGATTTTACACCTGAACCTACATCAACTAAGAAAGTCGTGTCTGATACTTCTACAATGCGTCCGTGAATACCAGCTGTAGTTACCACCTTTGAATTTACACCAAGTTCTTCAATATATTTCTTGTGATCTTTTTGCTTCTTCATCTGCGGTCTGATCATGAAGAAATAAAATACCACGATAATCAAAACCATTGGTAAAAAACTCATCATGTTGCCACCCGCTGCTTGTAATAATACTGTGTTCATCTTCTATTATATCGTTTAATAATGTGTTATTTTGCTAATACTTCGCCCTTTAGCTGCACTGTTGTTAAGCCATTGGAAGCATTCGATTGAATCGTAATGATCTTCTGCTGTTTACCAACTTGTCCCTCACTATTGAAAGTTACATGGATCTCAGATTTTCCACCTGGCAAAATAGGGCTTTTCGAAAACTCAGGTTGTGTACAACCACATGAAGCAGTCACTTTCGAGATAATAACAGGTGCATCACCCGAATTTTTCAGCACAAAGGTATGCTTTACCTGTGCACCTTCCTTTACCTGACCGAAGTCAAATGCAGACTCTTCAAATTCTACTTTTCCTAATTGTGCTGCCGCCTTAGAAAGGCTATCCGCAGCTGCTGTTTCAGTCGCTGTCTTGCTTCCTTCATCTTTTCCTTTTTGTGCATTTCCACAAGAAAATAAAAGTACTGCCGACAAAGCTAAAACCGAATATTTGCCAAAGTTTTTCATTCGTATAAATTATTTATGCGTTTGGTTTTAATCTCTTAAACCACGACCTGCCTTCTGGATTCTTCCTTGTTGATTCAGATCGTTTAATATTTTATCCAAGATACCATTGATAAATGTATTACTTTTCAATGTACTGAATACCTTAGAAATTTCAATATACTCATTTATTGTCACTTTCACAGGAATAGATGGAAAATTAACCAACTCACATATGGCCATACGCATCAATAAAGTATCCATTAGCGCAATACGGTCTGACTCCCAATTCTTCGTTTTCTCCGAGATAAGCTTTTGATATTCATTTGTATTGCGAATAGTTTTACCTAGCAATGCAATGACGTAGTCGCTATCATCATTCCAGTTTTGCGTAATCTCTGCCAGTTTATTTTTACGTGGATCTTCTGAACTAAAATTCTTAAAAGTCTTCGCAATCAACGCTTGCAATACTTCTTTATCGACAGGCCAGTTGATGAATTTCTCCTCAAAAACCTGCTCAATAACCGGCGATTTCAAGATGATCTTTTTAAAGATATGCTTGATGATATCCTTTTCCGTACCGATCGAACGATCCTCTTGTTGCAAGTACTCCAAATAAGCCTCGGAATCCTTTAATTGCAAAAATACCGTACGAACGATCTCCGGATCGAAACTCCAAGAAATTTTATACTTTTTGACACCTTCTCCATATTGTGGATTTGTCTCAATGACTCAATAAAAGTGTTAGTACTTAACTTGGTCGTTAAAGACAAGTCTTTTTCAGTTGGTAAAAACTTATTAGCTCTACCCTCTGCATCTATTAAGACATAATCAGATACTTCATCTAATAGATTCAGTGTCCACATATACATCTCATAGACTTCATCCACATTTTTTAATAGTGCTTTTTCAAATGTTTTGATGTCTTTATCTTCTGAAAGACTGTACGCATAAAGCGTTTGCACTACTTTTACCCTCAGGTGTCTCCTGTTTAACATAGTAATTTAAAGAACGATTTTTTTATAAAATAATAAGTAAGAACGATTTTGGGATGAAGACTACCGCTTGATTTTTTTAATATCTTGGATACGCTTCTCCGCAATGCGATTAGCCGCTTCAAAAGTAGAAATATTCTCTTCTTTTGATTTTTTCAAGACGTCTCTAGTCGCATTATAAATATTTTGATCACAAATTCAGTGTGATCTACGCCGTAATTTTGAATTTCTGAATAGCAGCCGATTAATGCACCGGCGTTGATCAAATAGTCAGGCGCGTATAATATACCTCTTTCATGCAGAATAGAACTTGTAACAAGTTCATCTTTCAATTGATTATTGGCAGAACCAGCAATAATTTTGCATTGCATTTTCTGTGCGGATTCCGGATTTACCGTACCACCTAACGCACAAGGAGAATATACATCAAATTCGTGATCGAATACTTCATTGTAAGGTATTGGCTCAGCTTTGTACTTAGCCGCCACTTTCAGCATTTTTTCTTCCGTAATATCGCTGACATATACACGTGCATTCTCTTCACGTAACATCGCGATCAAACGTTCGCCAACACCACCTACTCCATGTACAATAACTTTTTTACCAGCAACATTTTCCGATCCGTATAATTCCTTTAAACAGGCTTTTATACCAAAATAAACACCTTGTGCAGCAAAAATGGAAGGATCACCGACACCGCTACCATGAATAGCCTTTGGTAGACCAGCAACGTGGTCAGTCTCGGTATAAATATGTTCTAAATCACGTTGTGTCGTACCTACGTCTAGTGAAGCAATGAAATTACCATTCAATCCTTCAATAAACTGGCCCAAACGGCGCAATAAAACCTCAGATTTGTCCAAACGGCTATTACCAATAATAACAGCACTTCCCCCGCCTAAATTCAATCCAGTGATGGCAGATTTATACGTAATGGCCTTGGATAAACGTAAAGCATCCTCAATAGCTTCTTCTGTACTTTCGTATGGTAACATACGAACTCCTCCTATCGCAGGCCCCAAGGTTGTATCATGGATCGCAACGATAGCTTTCAAGCCCACTAATTCATCATTACAGAAAAATAAGTTTTGATGGCCAGACTGGCTCATCAATTCAAAAATAGAATTTTGAGATGTTGACATAAAATGTACTACTCTAATTTGTTTTAATTTTTTAAGGTACTTGATGCAAAAGTAGGAAAATTATTCGTTGTGCATAACAACTTTTTTTATCCAAGACTTAACATTTGATTTCCGAATGACAGTAAATTCGCTTAAATCGTAAAGCATTTTGATGAATTAGTCCTACTTTTGTATTCGTAATATGAAGGATCTCGCCTACTTAAATAAGTACTTTTATAAATACCGCTGGAAACTGATTCCAGGGGTTATTTTCGTTATCATATCCAACTATTTTGGGGTATTGCCTGCAAAGGTAATTCGCGAAGCATTTGATTTGGTACAAGAAAACATCTATCTATACCGTCTATTTGATGGTTTCGACAGACAGGAACTCATCTATCAGGTATTTGGCACCAGCCTCCTATTTTTTGGTTTCGTCGTGCTCCTACTTTCGCTGCTGCGGGGCATATTTTTATTCTTTATGCGTCAGACGATCATTTTAACCTCGCGTTATATTGAATACGACCTCAAAAATGAGATCTATAATCATTACCAGGATTTAAACTTTGGTTTCTTTCGGAAAAACAACACCGGAGATCTCATGAGCCGCGCGACTGAAGACGTCAATCAGGTGCGTAACTACCTAGGACCTGCCATCATGTATGCGATCAATACCGTAGTTTTATCGATCATGGTCATCTATGCGATGTATAGCGTCAACGGAAGATTGGCCACTTATGCATTGGCGCCAATCCCGGTCCTATCGGTTATTATTTTATTTGTTAATAAAATCATTAACAAGCGTAGCTTAAAAATACAGAAACAACTGGCGAAACTTTCTTCCTTTGTCCAGGAGACTTTTGCTGGCATCCGAGTCATCAAAACCTACACCAGAGAACAAAATAAAATGCAGGAATTTGAGAAGGAAAGTACCATTTATCGGAACACGGCTCTTGATCTCGTCAAAGTACAGGCTGTTTTCTTCCCGCTTATTCTATTGCTTATTGGACTCAGTACAGTCATTACCATTTATATTGGTGGAATCGAAGTTGCCAAAGGAACAGTGACTGCCGGAAATATCGCCGAGTTTATCATCTATGTCAACCAGTTGACTTTCCCTGCCATGTCTTTGGCTTGGGTCACGTCATTGGTGCAACGTGCTGCCGCGTCACAAAAACGGATTAACGAATTCCTTCAAACCGAATCTCCTATCGTTAACGGCACAGCTGCCAAGGAACTGGAGGGCGAAATCAAGGTTAATGGGATCTCGTTTACTTATCCGGAAACCGGCATTCAGGCGATAAAAAATATATCGTTCCAAATCCCCATCGGCAAAACACTTGCTATTATCGGAAAAACAGGATCCGGAAAATCTACGCTGGCCAACTTACTACTTCGGATGTATGATATCGACAAAGGAAGTATTCATTATGATGGTCTTGAAATTAAAAACCTTGATTTCAAAAGCTTACGCCAACAGGTCGGATTCGTCCCACAAGATGTTTTCCTATTTTCGGATACCATTGCCAATAATATAGGCTTTGGTTTAGACCACTTTACACAGGAACAAGTGGAACAGGCTGCCAAAGATGCCGCTGTATACGACAATATTATCGCTTTTGAAGATGGATTTGAAACCGCTGTTGGAGAACGTGGTATTACCCTCTCCGGGGGGCAAAAGCAACGGGTATCCATCGCACGCGCTTTAATTAAGGAACCCAAAGTATTGATTTTTGATGACTGTCTTTCAGCCGTGGATACAAAAACGGAAGAAACCATTCTCCGTTCACTAAGCCGCATCATGAAAGGCAAGACCTGTATTTTTATTGCCCATCGCATCTCGACGATCAAGAATGCAGATCATATATTGGTGATGGATCAAGGAGAAATTGTAGAACAGGGTACACATGCTGAATTGATGGATAAAAGAGGTGAATATTTTGAACTCCATGAAAAGCAATTACTGGAAAGTGTGGAAGGATAAATAAAATATCCCTGAATTCAGCTAAAGGATCCAAGGGATATCTCTCCTAAATTTGTCTTAAATATTTAAGTCAAACATTTTACATTAAAGGATCATGGAGAGAACCCCTATTCAAAAGGCTACGTCAAACGACGGAAAAACAATTGCTATTATTTCTTACTTAACCATCATCGGCCTTGTTGCAGCCATCATTATGAACAACAAGGAAAAGACTGCTTTAGCGCAGTTCCATATCCGACAAAGTATAGGTATCTCCTTGACAGGAATGGCCTTGGGGCTGTTACGTTTTGTTCCAGGTATTGGCGGAATTGCCCTTAGTATTGTTGGATTGCTCCTACTCATTGCTCTTATATTGGGATTAATGTCTGCATTTGCCGGAGAGCGAAAGCCACTCCCTTTCATCGGTGAAAAATACCAGGAATGGTTTAATATGATATAATAGGCCTATAAATAACATGGAGCACCTCCCCATCAAAGATGCTCCATGTTTTAATTTTTTCTGAAATCCCTGTTTTTAATTGACCAAAGGCATCTTTAACGAGCTTTCACATCCGGCAGCGCTTTCTCCTCTTTAAAAAATACGGCAAATAACACAAGACAAAAACCAGAAATACCTGCAGGAATAAACCAAAGATATTCCCAAAATTGAGCAGCATAAGCTGTTTTTAGATAATCTGAAACTGCACCGGCAACCCAAAATCCGATTAACATCCCTACACCATACATCGCAATGGTAATAAGCCCCTGTGCAGAAGCTTTGTATTTTTCGCCGGCAATTCTATCGGTATAAATCTGGCCGACTACAAACATAAAATCATAGCAGATGCCATGTAATAATATTCCGAGTAGCAATAAGAATGAACGTTCCTGTCCGTCGCCGTATGCAAAAAACAAATAACGGAGTGCCCAGGCTGCAATCCCCAATAAAATCATCTTTTTATACCCCAGGCGTCTAAAGAAAAATGGAATCAACAACAGGCAGATGGCTTCGGAAAATTGCCCCAATGCCATTTTTGCTGTGGGATTCGGTATTCCGGCGTTGACAAAAAATGGATTGGCATTTTGATAATAGAACGAAATAGGTATACAGATGACAATTGCTGTCACAAAAAAAATCAGAAAGCTCCGCTGTTTTAAAAGCTTCAGCGCATCCAAACCGATCGCCTTGCCAAAATCAAATTTTTCATCCCTGAGTTTCACCTGCGGCGGAGTTTTTGGGAGGGCTAGACTAAAGAATGCCAGTAACAACGAGCAGACCGCCCCCATAATAAAGGTGTTGTGCAGAGCACCTGCCTGTATCGATTCGGGCGCATCCCAACGGAACAAATAACTGATGACAAGTCCCGAACAGATCCAACCGATCGTTCCCCAAACACGTATCCCCGGAAAATACTTCTTCGCATCTTCTATATGCCGGAATGCTATTCCATTGGACAAGGATAACGAAGACATGTAAGCCATAAAGTAAACAAACACATAGGGATAAAAATGTGTTGCATCAGGTGCTTGAGACATCCCGTAAAGTAGTCCAGCTCCAATGAGATGCAAAGCTGAAAGCACCCGCTCGGCATTAAAGTATCTGTCGGCGACAAAACCCACAAAAAAAGGAGCAAATACAGCACCAAGGGATTGTGTCGCAAAAATATTCGCTACCTCCATTCCTGAGGCATTGAGCGATTTAATCAAGTATGTTCCCAAAGTGACAAACCAGGCCCCTTTGATAAAATACTCTAAAAACATCATCAGGGACAATTGCACGCGTAATACTGGTTTCATCTATTCAGTTGTGTTGGAGGTGTTTGTTTTGATTCGGGCAATGCATTTCGCATAAAATTAAGCCAGTTCTTGCTAGCAATCTTTTCAAGATCGGTCTTATCATACCCTCTTTTTGACAGGATACCAAATACTTTTTGGATATCAGCAATAGTTTCCAGATCATAAGGACACTGCTCTCGGCCAAATGCTCCATCTAAATCGCTCCCCACGCCAACATGATCAACATTTCCTGCCAATTGACAAATATGATCAATATTGTTGGCCATGATTTCCATGGAGCAATTGCTTGTTTTAGGGTCGGATACACCGCGGACCCAATTCGGTACCATCATCCAAGCATCGAGCACTACACCGATCACTGCTTTTTTCGAAACAAGAGTCTTGATCATTTCGTCACTGAACTGCCTATTATGGTCGACAAACTTGCGACAATTATTATGGCTTGCCCAAATGGCACCGTTATAACGTCCAACAGCGTCCCAAAACGCATCATCATTGAGGTGTGTTGCGTCTAATATCATCCCCAATCGCTCCATTTCCCGCAACAATAGGACGCCCTGTTCATTAAGCTTGCCCGATGAGTCGGTTCCGTTGGCATATCGCCCCGGTCCGTAATGCGCTGGTCCGACAGCTCTCAAACCATAATTATAAGCTGTTTCAAGATAACTGATATCTACAATTGAATCGGCTCCTTCCAGACTCAGCAGATATCCGATTGGCTTATCTACATGATCGCTGCCATTCGACCAAAGTGCTATATGTTGATCCAGATCAGCCTTTGTACAAATCATTTTCATTTGCCCATCGGCTTCCATTGCCTTATACCACGCAAGCTGCCCTTGCGTCTGCGCCCAAGCCTGTTCTGGGGAGTACCAGCCTGGTAAAGAGCTTTCGGGTTTTACGAATCGAGCGATTTGTGTGGCAACAACCAAAACCAATATGACCACGACGCAATTCGTCAAAAGTGACTGTTGCCTTAGCCCGATCGGGCTTGTCATCCATCCCCTTTTCCCTGCGGTGAGTTCCGTAATTGGCAATCGAAGATCCCGATTCCATTCCATGGCATTCATACTCAAATCCAAATGTGCATCGACCAAAAATGGCATTTCAAATTCGTACATATCAACAATTTATCTTTTTATTTCGTGCATAAACAGTCCACGTTTGATCTGCATGCCGTTCATGGACTACTTGAAGTTCGCCATAACAGGCTACGGTAGGACAGATATGGCGTGGTACAGCATACAGCGCATCCCCTAAGTGGAACTGCGCACTATCTGTCACCTCAACAACCAGATGTTCTTCACTCTGCATTTTTATTTCACCTATACGTGGATCGAAAAACTTGACGCGAGGCTGCGGCGATTCGCATGCAACGGATTTATACCCTAGGTCCAAGCACAGGTGTTTGTGATCAACAATAGAAACGACACGCGTTAGAAGTACCGCGGCAAGCATAAAATCTTGTTCTGCATAATTTTCGGCATAGCCAAAATCCCAAAACACAAAGGTTCCTGGGCTGCATTCTACATCGCTGCGTTCGGCATGAAAAGGGAAACTCGGTGAACCGCCAATCACTTTAGTCAATGGTTTAGAGGTGGATGTCTGCGCCATCAGGTAGGCCGTTTCAAGTATACCGTATGCCTGTTGGCATTGTTTTTCGCGAAGCTGATAATCCTTATCATGAATATGACCATCGTAGCCATGCATACCGACCAACTGAATACCATTCAGGAGATTGATATCCATAACGAGACGCTCAATCCCGTCTAAAGCTATCCCTGTACGTCCCATTCCAATATTAACATCCAAATAAACAGCGCTTCGCAAACCTTTCGACAGACTCCGCGCTGAAATCTCCTCTGCTGCATCGACATGATCCACAAGACAGGCAAAATGTGTTTGGGGAAAGGCGCTCACCAGATTCAAGAAACGATCTATCTTTGGCCCTACGGGCTGGTACGCCAGCAAAACATCTTTTGCACCGATAACACCCAATAGTTCTGCTTCTGCAATGGTTGCACACTTAAACTTTGTAATCCCCCTATCCATCATCAGCTGGCATACTTCACGACACTTGTTCGTTTTGATATGCGGCCGCAATCGGTCCGCCCGCCCATGCACAATGTGTAAAGCGCGGTCTATGTTCTTGACAATGCGATCAGGGTAGACCAGCAAGGCCGGCGAATCGACTTGATCGACATTTTGTATGTGACACCAAGTTTCCATACTATTCGGTTTAATATAACTCAAATAATGCTTCGATTTCCACTGGAATATTATCGGGCAAAGAACCGAATCCTACTGCGCTACGTGTTCCAATACCATTCTCTTCTCCCCAAACTGCAGCAAATAGTTCACTACAACCGTTAATCACACCGGGGTGATAAAGAAAATCCGAGGTACAATTGACCATACCCAATACTTTGATTACACGTTTGATTTTGTTCAAGGAACCCAAGTTGGTTTTAATGGTCGACAGCATGGTCAAACCGACCTGACGCGCGGCAAGTTTACCTTCTTCGGGGCTGATATCACTTCCAATTCGACCTATAATCAATGTGGCATCATCTTGTACAGGACCATGACCGGAAAGATACAGGTACTTACCATCAATGACGTATGGTTTATAAACACCTTTTGGTGCCGGTGCTGGAGGTAATGTCAAACCTAATTTTTCGAATTGTTCGTCTGCGTTGTACATCTTTAACGATTTTAAAGTTTAAAATAATAGCTAATATAAAATTAATTGCAATAGTAAAACAGCAAGGAGTCCAACAATGGAAACAATCGCCTCCATGATCGACCAGGAAAATAACGTATCCTTTACGCTAAGGCCAAAGTATTCTTTAAAAAGCCAAAATCCGGCATCATTGACATGGGAGAACATCAGACTTCCGGCCCCTATCGCCAATACCATGAGATTGGGATCCGCTTCTCCCCCTGTAACAATAGGGAGCAGCACGCCAGCGGCTGTCAACGCGGCGACTGTGGCCGAGCCGACACAACCTCTGATAACAGCTGTAATTAACCAGGCCAACAGTAAAGGTGAAATGGAGAGCTGCTGTAAGGTGTTGGCCAAAAGGAGACTGACTCCACTGTCTTCCATCACTTGTTTAAAGATTCCCGAACCAGCAATAATCAACAGTATCATGGCAATATCTTTCACAGCAGACTCATAAATTGTCATCACATTGGCCATCGATCGGCCCAATTTCAATCCTAAGAAATAGGTTGCTGCACTGAGCGCGATAACCATAACAACGGTGGGGTTGCCGACAAACTTCACGCCCTGCTGCAGCGCTATATTACTTGTATGGTAGCAATAAGGAAGCAGTGTAAATAGGACAATGAGTAATACCGGTAGCAGGGCTACAGCCAAACTTACCCAACTGTCGGGCGCAGATACTGCGCTGATTCCGAGCGATCTTGCTCCCGAAAAATTGATTCTTGACTCGCCCGTATGTTTTTCAGGCATCTTCCAAAAATAGGGCCACCTAAAATAATAGCAGGTATAGCAATCAAAAGACCATAAATAAGTGTCAATCCCATATCGGCATGAAACAGGGCAACGAGAGCAACGGGAGAAGGATGCGGCGGAATAAAGCCATGTGTCACAGACAAAGCTGCCAGCATCGGTAATCCAATATATACTGCCGGCAACTTATACCGGTAGGAAATCGAAAATATCAAGGGGACTAATAAGACAAATCCGATTCCATAAAATAGTGGTATACCAACGATAAAACCCGTCAACATAAGCCCCCACTGAAGGTATCGCTCTCCCATTAAGCGGACCATTTGTTCAGCAATAATCTCAGCGGCCCCACTTTCAGCTACAATTTTCCCCAACATTGCGCCCAAAACAATGATCAACGTTAGGCTCCCCATAACGCCGGCAACACCTTTTTCAACGGTGCCTACCAACTGTGCCGGTGGAATTCCCAAACAAAGTCCACTTAGCAAGGAAACAACCAAAAATGCGAGAAAGGCATTGATCTTAAAATAAGTTATGCAAAGGATAAGCAAACAAATGCTGATTACAATGAGGATTATGGTCATTATATCATATCACGATTAGGTTTTCCCTCAATTTGAGAGCTTGTATAAAATTTGGTCTATTAAATCATTTTTTCATCCTGAAAGTAAGGATATTTTTCATTTTTTGCAAGAAAAATGAAAAAATGATACAAACAAAAACGGGTATAGCTCAAGCCATACCCGTTTTTGTTTACTCGCCGATGACTTTGATTTCATGGCCTGTCGTTCAGAAATAATGCAACCGTCTGCTGTTGCGACTTATTTTTTGGGGATCTCTTTGAGAATATCAAGCACAAAACTCCAAAATTTCTGCACCGAAGAAATGGAGACACGCTCTGCAGGCGAATGTGCACCTAAGATTGTTGGTCCAAAAGAAATCATATCCATTGCCGGATAGTTTGTCCCCAAGATACCGCATTCCAATCCGGCATGGCACGCCACGACTTCCGGAACTTCGCCATGTTGTCTCGTATAAATGGATTTGAGGACTTCTAAAATTTCAGAATTCGGATTAGGAGCCCATCCGGGATAATTGCCCGAAAAATCTACCTTAAAACCGCCCAGTTCAAATGCTGCCTGTAACGATTGGGCTAAATCAAATTTAGAAGTTTCAACAGAAGATCTGGTTAGACATTTGATGGAAACCTTTTCCCCGCCTACTTCTACTTTGGCAATATTATTGGAGGTTTCTACCAAGTCTTCAAAATCGGCACTCACACGATATACACCATTTAAGGCCGCATAAACGCTGTTGATCAAGTTTTCCTGCACGTTTACGGGAACGACTGTAGCATAAGCAGCATCAGTTTGCTTCACCACAATTTCCATAGCTGGTTCTGTCGTTGCATATTCCAATTTAATATCCTGAGCCAATTGTGTTAGCTGCTGAACAAAGTCAGTTGCTTTATCCTTAACCACCACCACTTTGGCAACGCTTTCTCTCGGGATGGCGTTGCGGAGGCTTCCACCCAATAACGACGCAATACGCAATCCAAAATGTTCATAGCCTCTATAGAGCAGGCGATTCATTACCTTATTGGCATTGGCAAAACCTTTATGAATATCCATTCCAGAGTGCCCGCCATGTAGTCCTTTTACGGTAATTTCAAAAGATAACGTATCAAAAGGACAAGGTTCTGCGCTATAGGACTGCGTTGCCGTCACATCAATCCCGCCGGCACAGCCAATATCAATTTCAGTATCATTCTCTGTATCCAAATTGAGCAAGATTTCGCCCGAAAGTACACCGCCTTTTAAACCTAAAGCTCCTGTCATACCTGTTTCTTCATCAATGGTAAACAAAGCTTCAATAGCAGGGTGTACAATACTGGATGATTCCAGAATCGACATTATTGTCGCAACACCAAGACCATTATCTGCCCCTAAAGTGGTACCTTCTGCTTTTACCCAATCGCCATCAACGTACATCTTAATACCTTCATTATCGAAGTCAAAAACAGTATCGTTATTTTTTTGGTGCACCATATCTAAATGCGACTGCAAAACAATCGTTTTGCGATTCTCCATTCCCGGAGTAGCGGATTTTTTAATGAGCACGTTACCAATCTCATCAACGCTTGTTTCTAAACCCAAGGATTTACCAAAGTCTACCATAAAGGCAATCACGCGCTCTTCTTTTTTTGAAGCTCTGGGGACCGCATTCAATGCAACGAAATTTTTCCAAATTGCTTTTGGTTCTAAACTATTTTCAATCATATCTTAAATTTTTCCTTGGTCAAAGTTACTCGATTTTTATCAGATATCCGTTGATTATTGCCGGGGAATAAAACAAAAGACAATCGCTGATCGTTCTAATAAATGTGTAAACATGAACATAAAATTATGCATAAACCAGTACAAGTTGAACGAAAGGATATTTACTTTAAACCGGATAAGAAAAGAGTTCTCGCACGTTTTTTTTTCCTTGGCGATGACCGTACAATAAAAATTATCAGGCGCATTTTATCCCTTAATGAGTCGGAACGGAAAGAAGTCTTTGGACAGGTTTTACGAAGCTATACGAAAAGACATCGTAGCATTGCCCATATCTTTGAACGAAATTTTGACCGGGTAAGCCACCTTTTGGAGAAGATTCCATTTTCAAAGGAGAAGCTAAGTCATATCGACAAGTTGCTGATCGGCTCTTACTTTACCATGGAATATTCCATTGAATCGGCAGCGTTATTTAATCCCTCCATTATCGAACATCCGGATCAGACCGAATTATTCAAAGGTGAAAAACGGGTTATTTTAAGCTTCAGGGCCACCGGAGAAGGTCATGTCTCTTCGATCGTTTTTCGCTCGGGCACCTTGGATGTCGACAATAATATCCATATCGACTATATCGGTAATCTATTGGATAAACCCATGCAAGTTAAAAACCACCGGTATCACAAGGAGTCCTTCTTAAAGAAGATGAATGAGCTACATGCGGAACCAACGGAAGTTAAGTCCAAACTCGAGGAAAAGCTAACGGAGACATTTACGTATGAGGAACTTAAGCGGTACATCGATGAAGTGCGGCGGGAGAGTGAAGAAAATCTTGAAAATGTGACATTTTTACAACAGGCGCTCTGGCTCGCTTCCTCGCATTATGAAATGACTTTTTCATTGGACACTTCCATTTCGGAACGCGTGATATTTCCGCTCGCCGACACAGAAAAAAGAGGGATAGAAGACGCCCGTTTTGTCCAGTTCAAAACTGAGAAGAATGAGAGCATCTATTATGCTACCTACACAGCCTACGACGGATTTAGTATCCTTCCTAAACTGCTCACCACAAAAGATTTTTATCATTTTAAGGTGAAACCCATCTATGGTGAAATTGCCAATAAAGGTGCGGCACTATTTCCAAGAAAAATAAATGGGCGCTACGCCATGCTCTGTCGAATTGACGGTGAAAACAATTATATTGCTTACTCCAACAATATCAACATATGGCAGGAAACGGCAATCCGCATTCAAGAACCTGAATATCCCTACGAATTTGTCCAGATCGGCAATTGTGGCTCACCGATTGAAACTCAATATGGCTGGCTAATCCTGACCCATGCCGTGGGCCCGATGCGCGAGTATGTTTTGGGGGCCTCCCTTCTGGACCTGGACAACCCCCATGTTGAAATTGGACGACTACATAGCCCATTGATGACCCCAAACGATGAAGAACGGGAAGGCTATGTACCAAACGTCATTTATTCCTGCGGTGCCCTGGTCCACAATGAACACCTCATTTTACCGTATGCAATGTCTGATTATGAGTCGACTTATGCCACCATCAAGCTTGAAGACTTATTGCTGGCTATCTTGAATCCTGATCGCTATCATTAAAGGCACGAGAAACCACAATATAGGCCAAATAGAAACAGAGGGTGCTTTCAGCCCCTTGGTTTCTATTGATGCCATAAGCCTCCAGTCCATCACAGCAACCTTTGGTTTCCTCATCGTAGAGTCCGAGTCTAAGATCATTCTCGCCCAAGAACCAGCGGAATGAGGCTATCATTCGGGTAAAATAAACCTTTTTATTCGTCAGTCGAAAAGCTTCGCGATACATAAATACCATGGCTGTAACATCGAGCGGCTGCTGACCAAACTTGCTGACATGCTTGCCCTGCTTGGCCCATTCCTGGTTTCCAACCAACGAAAGCGCACCATTTTGGATCGTAATGCTTTCGAGAAACTTTAATGTCGTTAGCCCCAATTGTTTTATTGTCTCATCATTTAAAAAAGGATATGCTGTCAAAAACGCATAAGGTAATATTGCATTATCATACGCCAATACGGATTCAAACCATTGCCAGTGTTCATCTGAACTCGCTTCGTATTCCCGCACAAGTTTGCCGATAAGCGTCCGCATCAGCTCTATCATGACCTCGTCATTGGATTGATGATGCAAATATTCGGCAATTCCCAGCACAGTATACGCTATCGCCCGGTTGGAGCGCAACTGACCGAAATTCGGCACAGCTCTAAAAAATAACTCGTGTCCCAATTGATAATAACTGGTTAATTTAGTTTTACGAAGAAGCACCCCCAGGGCCCATATCGTTCGTCCAAAGGAATCCTCCGAACCGACTTCATCCAAGAAATTATGCTGGAAATCCATAAAATTATGAAAAAGACCGTCTTCGCGCTGATGATAATAAATATAACTCAGGTAGGTGGAAATACGGCGGTCTAACTTCTTATCAGCAAAATTATCCTGGGCTAATAAAGCAAGTAAAAGTGCCCTCGCATTATCGTCAAGACAGTAGCCTTCTTTATAATTGGGCAAAGAATAAGTTGCGTGCTGTAAGATACCCACCTGATTGGTCAACCTATCGATATGCTTCCAGCTGAATTTAGGCATCTCATCTTTACTAAATCCTGCGTTTTCTTTAAGGCCGTCGTAGGTAGGTATGATTTTATTTAAAATCCGTGTATACCGGAGGCCAATATTTTTCCAGGTGAGCTCCTTTCCAAATGCACTGGCATTGTCCCGCAAGGTGGTACGATAATCCAAATTTGAAAACAAGTTTTTAAGCGCTTCAGCCATCTTGGCTGAATTTTTAAATTCGACCAATACCCCCCTTCCATCAGCCAGCAGTTCCTTTGCGTGCCAGTAAGGCGTAGAGACCACTGCAGCTCCGGCACCAATGGCGTAAGATAACGTTCCACTCGTAATCTGCGCCTCATTAACATAAGGGGTGACATAAACGTCACAGGCACAAAGATACTCTACCAGATCGGCCTGGCTCACAAAGGAATTAACAAATTGGACGTGCTCCTGCAACTGATAAGCTTCCACGAGACTGCCTAGATACTCCCGATACTCCTCTCCCGAATGCGCCAACACATTAGGGTGTGTTTTGCCAACGACCAGGTACAACAGATCTGGTTCATCTTTAACGACTTCAGGCAAGGATTCAATCACCATTTCGATGCCCTTGTTGCGTCCCAGGAAACCAAATGTCAATAACACTTTCTTGCCAGAAAGACCTTTTTTAAGCTTTGCAAGCTCATGTTCCAAGGTAAACTCGGGCACACCATGGTGTATCAGTCTAACTTTCGTGGTATTGACCCTATAAATGGATTTGAGTAAAGTAACCGCATAATTACTCATGACGATTACAATCGAAGCCCTTTTTACAATTTCAATGAGAATAGCCTTTTCATCAACATTCGGCTTCTCAAGAATGGTATGAAAATTAACTAACAATGGAATATGCAATGCGTTAACCAACGATAAGATATATATTCCACTATTACCACCGAAGATGCCATATTCATGCTCCAATATCACACAGTCATAGCCATGTTCATTAATATAGTTGGCTGCTTCAATATAGGACAATTGATCATACTGGTCTATTTTAAAGACAACTTCACTGGGATAATCATAGTCCCGGTCAGCGACAGCAAAAACGTGCTGTGTTAATTCCTGATTATGCAACGCAACAGCATGCAACAAATCCGATGTAAAAGTGGCGATGCCACATTCTTTGGGCAAGTAAGTACTTATATAAGCGATCTTCATTGAAATAATAATTTTGAATACAGCTACGACGAAGGCAGTAGCATACGTGTGTCCATTATCTAAATGCTTTTCGAAGGAAAATTGTTTGTCACAACTGCAATGAATTAAATCGGAAGAAGGTGCTAAACCACCTTGTGTAGATAAGCTCCTGTTACAAAACTTGGCGCTGCAACGCAGCCCATTTGATGGAAACAGGGTATCCATTGGTTATGCTTAGTTGAAAACAAGGGCCATTGATTATGCAAAAAAAACTCAATAACCCAGATTCACAAGGCGTAGATTGCTATTGCATTTAAAAATCAATTTATCTAAGTTTGTTGCGGAAAAATGGGCATTGAATGAAATCAGCAAAGGAAAAAATGATTGCCGGCCTTCCCTATATCGATTCGGAGGGGCAATTATTTAAGGAAAGACAATACGCAAAAGAAGAACTTAAACGGTTTAACGATTCGGAGCCTAAACACCTGAAATTCAGAAAACAGATTATTCAAAAACTTTTTAAATCGACGGGAACTCGATTCTTTCTCGAACCTCCTTTTCGTTGCGATTATGGTTACAATATTGCTATTGGTGAGAACTTTTACAGCAATTATAATTGTACAATATTAGACGGTGCACCAGTTACCATAGGTGATAATGTATTATTTGGTCCTAATGTAAGCCTCTTCACAGCCGGCCATCCCCTCCATTTTGAAGCAAGAAATCAAGGTTGGGAGTTTGCGTTGCCTATCGTAATCGAAGATAATGTATGGATCGGTGGACAGGTTGTCGTCAATCCCGGCGTGCGAATCGGAAAAAATTCGGTCATTGGTTCTGGATCAGTCGTCACAAAAGATATTCCAGCAGACGTCGTAGCTGCAGGTAATCCGTGCCGGGTTATACGTAACATTACCGAAGCGGATCGGATCACCTATGCTGAAAATCCGTAAGGATCACAAGGAGCAGCACCGGTGTGCAGCCATAACCTACCTCATGGCTCATTGTCGGGCATGAGATCATTGGTTGGCGGTAATGAATACGTGATCATGAGCTCCTCCTTTTGTTTTATAGGAACAAAACCATTACTTTCCCAAAAATGCTGCTGTGCAGAGGGCGCTTCGGCTTGGAGCATTTTACCACCGAACGTATCGATAAATAGTCGCGCATGTTTCAATAATGCTGTGCCTACACCTTTCAGTCTTACATGTGGAGCAACAGCGAGGAAATGGATTGTATAAGTATCACCTGAACTAATCAGGCTCAGCACGCCTACTACTTCGTTTCCGTCGTAGGCGGCAAAATGCGTCGCTTCAAAATCGCCCTCCAACATCACCTCGGCCAACTTACCTTCCAGAGCGAAAACCTCTTTTCGAAGTTTCCAGGTCCGGGCGGCAAAAACTTGTTCAATGTACCAATCTATCATAATCCTTTTTCTAATGAGATAAATGCGTCGGAAAGATGATTAATGGTATCCGAAGGTAATAAGGAATAGGCACCAATCGTCTTAACTGCAATATCTGCCGCGCGCCCATGGATATATACCCCCATAATTAAAGCTTCTTTAGAAGAATAGCCCTGTCCAAGCAAGGAGGTAATAATCCCTGTCAGTATATCGCCACTGCCTCCTGTTGCCATGCCCACGTTGCCTGTACTATTGAAGTAAACGAGCCCATCAGGCATAACCATTGCACTATTTGCCCCTTTTATTAACAGGTACAACTGATGTTTACGCGCAAAAGCTTTCACTTTCTCAATCTTTTCGAAATCATCTTGCCAAGCACCCAATATCCGGCTAAGTTCTTTGGGATGGGGTGTTAATATACTGTGCGCTGGAACAGAGGCCCAAAGATCTGGTTCGCGGGCAAGAATATTTAAAGCATCAGCATCTAATACCAAAGGGGTATCATTAACCTGAGTTATAAATACCTTTAACGCATCAATTGTATGGGATGCTGTTCCCATCCCGATTCCGATACCCACTGACTGATAACCTGTCAATAAGGGGAATTGACTAATGAAATCTTGTTGGAGATCAGTCATCACCATCGCTTCGGGCACGGCAGTCTGTAAAATAGTATTACCGCAGTTAGGTACATAAGCTGAGGCTAAACCGCAACCCGCTCGAAGAGCCGCTTTTAGCGCAAGCTGAACAGCCCCCATTTTACCTTTACTTCCGCCAATAATCAGGGTATGACCAAATGTTCCCTTATGATCAAATCTCCTTCGTTGTCGATAAAAGGACCTAAGGAAGGACTCGTCGACATAAAACAGATTGGTTTCTGCCAATTCAATTGCACGTTGGCTAAGACCGATATCCAATACCTTGAAGTCTTTTACATACCATTGGTTTTCGGGTATTAGCAAGGCTATCTTTGGAAACTGAAAGGTATATACCATATCTGCCTTTACAATGGGAACATCTTTAGCTGTCTTTTCATCAGCCAGCAGCCCAGAAGGCATATCGATCGAATAGATTGTTGCACCACATCCATTTATACTGGAAATTATACCATTCCAGTCAGCTGTCAGTGCCCGCTTTAATCCATATCCAAACAAGCAATCCAGTACGATTGCATCGGAAGGAATATCAATCTGGTCTTCCGCTGCAATTTTTTGAATCATATGATTGGGTAAACGCTTTTGATTGGTAAGATTATCTACGGAGTAATCCTTAACATCCACTAAATAAACCTTGACTTGGGCCTGTTGTTGATCCAACAGACCCGCCAGTACCAAACCATCGCCGCCGTTGTTTCCCTTACCACAAAAAATATAAAAGGTACTTTGCTCCAATCGTGAATGAAGCTTTTTAATTTCCTCAAAAACAACTGTTGCAGCTCGTTCCATCAGGTCAAGACTACTAATTTTCTGATCCTTTAAGGTTTCACTATCAATCCCGTTTATCTGCTGAGCGGAAAGTATCTTCATGTCGTTTCTATTTTTATTGAAAGTACCTATTCTCAAGCTCAATTAAAAATCTCTGTATACTTTTTGGTAGGCGATAGCAATCCTAAAGTAGGATACCAAGAAGGATGCTACCGCCTAACTCGTGTAAGTCACAATTTCTATGCACTTGTTGTTACCTCTTTCACCCCGCCTGTCCGTTTCAAGGTACCCCAAGTATTTAATTCACCTTTAATCGCTTTTCTGACAGACTTGAAATAAAACGAAATACATCAGTTGACGCCAGAAAAAACGCTGCGGAAACAAATAAATTAAATTGCTAAGCTTCTCGCCTTCCATTTTAAAGGCAATGCCTGCAAAGAACATATCCACGAATACAAAAAGGAAGTAATAAAACATCACTTGACCAAAACCATTATGCAGTGAAAATAATCCTGCAATTCCTGTCCAGCTGATACCATTTACCTCGCTTAGGGAGAAAAGACCGCTCACCAGAGAGAATAACATAAAAATATCGGCCAAGGGCGCAAATAAAGGAAGTATAATCTGAAAAATCAGAATATTAGGCATTCCGACCATACCAAAATAGCCATATTTGGGATTTAACAGGGTTTGTTTATTTTTCCAAAAACTCTGCAACACACCAAAGCTCCAACGGAAACGCTGCTTGAAGAGCATTTTTACCGTATCTGGTGCTTCCGTATAAGCGATTGCTTCAGATGAATTTCGCACGGTATAACCCGCTCTTAATATACGCATGGTTAAATCACAATCTTCCGCTAATGTATCCGTTGTAAATCCACCCACTTCCAAAATAACAGATCTACGAAAGGCGCCAATTGCCCCTGGTACGACCGATATCATGTTGAGCAAATCGAAAGCTCTCCTATCCATATTCTGTGAAGTAATATACTCGATCGATTGCCAATGTGTCAATATATTATGGACATTTCCTACTTTAACACTTCCTGCGACAGCAGCGACTTGAGATTTGTTAAAATATTTCATCAACTGCTTTAGCGCATCTGTCTTCAGTTGAGTATCGGCATCGATACAGAGCACAAACTGAGTATCGGATTGCTCGATACCATAGTTAAGCGCAGATGCTTTCCCTCCGTTTGGTTTTGTAAATAACCTGACTTTAGGATGATCGCCATACACCTTACTGACCATCTCAAAAGTTTTATCTTTCGATCCATCATCAACGAAAATCAACTCATAATTGGGGTAATCCAAATTCAACAGGCTTTTTATAGTTGCCAACACGGTTATTTCCTCATTATAGGCCGGAATGATCACACTTACCTTCTCCCGAGGATCCACAACCAATTGAGATTGCTCTTTTTTACTTTTTTGTTTTTGCCGGATTGCCAAATAAGCAATCATTGCTGTTCTAAAAATTGCCAATACAATGGCAATGGAAAAAACCAGATTCAAAAAGATGTTACCATAAAACAATGTTCCTAAGAACAAGCGGTTGGAAGATCCACTAAATCCCGAATCGGAAGCATTTTCAACAGGTGGCATCAATTCATCTCGTTTTTTGCCCATTAAATCACCAATCGTTGCAAATTTATATCCATGCGATTTAAAATAATGAATAATACGTGGCAAGGCGGCTATGGTCGCTTCTCGATTGCCTCCAGCATCATGTAATAGGATAATATTCCCGTTATCGCGTCGTTTGATGACTTCATTATAGACTTCATCTGCTGTACGGCCAGGTAACCAATCGTTGGGATCGATGTATTCGCCAATATTGATATAGTTCTCTTTACGGCTCTGGGCCACGGGCAGAATTTCGGCCACCGTCTGTGGTTCGGCATCCGCATTAAAAGGAGCTCTGAAAAGAATTGTACTATGACCGGTTATACATTCAATGATCTTTCGGGTGGCGTTCAACTCGAACTTAACACGATTTGGCCCTATTGTGGACATATCGGGGTGAAAAAAAGTATGGTTACCGATTTCATGTCCCTCCTGGTATTCGCGACGGACCAGATCCATATTTTTCTCAGCCATCACACCCACAAGAAAGAAAGCTCCCGGAACACGTTCTTTTTTTAAGATGTCCAATACTTGTGGCGTATATGTCGGATCAGGCCCATCATCGAATGTGAGCACCACCGTCTTGTCTCTTTCTCCAAAGCGCTTAATAACGTAATTACTCGGTGTTTTTACATACACTTGGTCCTGAATCATTAGCGTCGATGGATCGTAAGTAAATTTAACTTCCCCAGGAGCCGGGCTATTGACCAAATCCAAAATTTCCCCATCGCCAATATATTGAATCCCTCCCACATTGATCTGACTTATTTTCCGAAAGTCAAAAGGCTCTTTTTTCAAATTTTCTTGATTCAATGATCTGGAAATAAACGACCATAAACGAGCGTCTTCACTTCCCAAACGCCAAAGAGCAATGCCTGCAAGGCCCCAGTCATCGGCTTTGCGGATGAGATTGAAATAAGTTGCGGCATCGGTGAAATAGACATCATGGCGCATCCCCGCACCATCTGTATAGCTGAAGTTGAGATTGGAAGATTGGGGATCAAAAGTAATCTTAGCATTGTAATTATGCGCCAAGATAACGGCGTTATCATACGTCAACGTTTTGCCCACCCGATCTTTCGGCCAGTCATATCCATAACATGCCAAAGCCAAAATCACTTTGTCTGCATCGATCTTATTGCAAAGTTCATCCAGGTTCTTTTCAACCCATGCCTGATGTGAAATGGCCCCAGCATTACTTTCAATGGAATGCTGATCATAAGCCATCAAAATAATATAATCGTTATATTTTTGTAAGGAAATGGGATCGTAATCATCATTTTCAGGCGAGATATCTTGCGTGACAAGCAGGCCCTCCGTATGAAATACGGTATAGATATGCGCCATAAAATCGTTTAATGGCTGGTGGTCATCCAACTGTAAATTCTCAAAGTCGATATTTATGCCTGCAAAACCATTACGCTTCACTTTAAGAAGGATGTCGTCTATAAAACGTTGTTGTTTATCCGGATTAAGCAAAATAGCCTTTACAGTCTGCCCATCAAAATCGTTACCACTGAAATTGGAAATCTGCGCAATTGCTTTACGCTTATATTGATGGATCACCTTAAGCGCAGCAGTATCTGCTTTATCGACCACGGTATCTTGATTAGGTACCGTAAAAAAGGACTCCATGGCGACCATATCCAAATGACCTATATTTCGGCGTAAATCAGATAAAGACTGTTCACGAACTTCATTAGACCAAGAACTGACATAAAAGCCCATATTGATCCTGTCTTTGGTACCAATATGTTTCAAATGCTTCAGCTCACGGTCACGTTTAATCTTCTCCAATTCGGATTTTACAATGGTAAACTCCTTGAATTGTTTGGATTTTTTTAATCTGGCGGTGGACTTTTCGGTCAATGCTGTGTTGGTATTAATTGTTGGAAAAGGAGGAATCTGAATCTTTCCCAATGTATAAACCACACATATCACACCAATGATCAAACCTATTACCAATGCGCTGCTCATCCATGAAAAAGCGTACCAGCGCTTTTTGCTTGACGTCTGAAAAATCTGTTTTCCTGACATAATCGTATTCTTTTTAACTTCGGCTAAGCTACATCAGAAAATGATCCAAAAAGCGGATGAGTAGCTTAAAAATTTCTTAATTTTCTCAAATGATTTATGTTTCGAATTATATCTAGATTTAAGTATATTCGATAAACGCAATACACTAGTTCAGAAAATTTTATATGAGATCCATACATGTACTCATTCCACTCCTCTCGTGTCAGGTTTTCATTGGCTGTGGACAACCGAATGTGGCTTCACCAAAAGCCCAAGTGCTCGACTCGGTCGCTGCGGATCTAGCGAGAACGGACGGAAGCCAGTTTATTAACCCCGCTGGGATGACGGTCAAATCACGCATTTTATTGCCGGAAGGCTTTAAAAGAGCAAACTACCGGACTGAAGAATTTGGAAATTTCCTTGAAAATCTTCCATTGTACCCCATCGACAGGGAGGTACATTATTACAATGGAAAAATTAAACCTAGAAATAACATCTACAACAGTGTTGTAAAGCTGGACATCGGAAAGCGCGATTTACACCAATGCGCGGATGCTGTCATGCGACTCAGGGCAGATTACTTATACCAACAAAAGCGGTACAAGGATATCAAATTCAACTTCCTTTCAGACGGTAAACCCCGTACATTTACAAACTACGCAAAAGGAGATTACGCCTACCCAACCTATTGGAAATATTTGGAATATATTTTTGCCTATGCAAATACGGCTTCACTACATGATGAGCTGCCCCGTGTAAAAACGACTCAAGAAGTTAAGATTGGAGATACTTTTATCCAAAAAGGATCTCCTATTGGCCATGCAATCATTGTAGTTGATCTGGCCAAGGACAGCACTGGAAAAACAATTGTACTACTCGCACAAAGCTACATGCCAGCCCAAGAAATACAAATTTTAAACAATTGGAACAACAGCAAGCTTAGTCCTTGGTACGATATTGACCAAGATATTATAAAAACCCCTGAATGGACATTTTATCCTAAAAACCTTAAAACCTGGGAGTAGTCCACTGTGAACAAGACTGCCGTTAAAATCGACCGGATGATTGTCCGTACAAGCAGTAAAAAATAATAAAAGATATTTTTGTCTTTTATTATAATTCTCTATTTTTGTAAACGATAGTCATTTGCAAATGAACCCTATCAAGGTTATAAGATTCCTCGCAGCGAGTGGATTTTTTCATTTTTTATTCTGATCAAATAAAAGATAAAAAGGTATTTAAATATTTTATTATGATTACTGAAGCACAAAAAGAGTTAATCAAAGGTACTGTACCGGTTTTAAACGAACATGGTGTAGCGCTGACCAGTTATTTTTATAAACGTATGTTTGACCACAATCCGGAGCTTAAACATGTCTTCAATATGGGAAACCAACAAAATGCGCGACAATAAACGGCTTTGGCTACAGCAGTATTAGCCTATGCGGAGCATATTGAGAATCCAGCAGTCCTTCTTTCGGCAGTGAAACATATCGGACAAAAACACAGCAGCCTCAATATTCGTCCGGAGCATTATCAGATTGTTGGGAAGCATTTATTGGCGTCCATTCAGGAAGTATTGGGGGCTGCTGCCACAGAAGAACTGATTGAAGCCTGGGAAGTTGCCTATTTTCAGCTAGCAGATCTGATGGTCGGAGTCGAAAAGGATATGTATAATCAGATGATCCAGAGCGACGGCGGATGGACGGGCTGGAAGCCATTCACCATTATAAAAGTGGTAGCCGAGACCGATGAGATTCAGTCTATTTATCTCAAGCCAACAGATCAAGGAAGACTTCCAAAACACGAGGCAGGCCAGTATGTAAGTGTACGTGTATTTCTTCCCGAATTACACCTTTATCAACCCAGACAATATAGTCTTTCCGATGCGAGTAACGGCGAATACCTCCGGATTTCGGTAAAAAGAGAAGCCGCGGAAGGAAAACCTGAGGGTATGGTGAGTAATTATATACATCAATACGTTGAGGTTGGAAAACAACTGGAACTCACAGCACCAACAGGCTCCTTTCAATTGGTCGAAAGTGACAAACCACATGTATTTATCAGTGGCGGCGTTGGTCAGACCCCATTGATGGCCATGTTAGAGCATCTAGCGGACAAGAAAGAAGACAAACCGATCACTTGGATCCATGGTTGCCGCAACCCTGATCTACATGCGTTTAAAGAAAGAGTAAAAAACATTGGAGAGCCAACATCAAAACATGACTAGCTTTTCTTTCTATGACGAAGCGCAGGGTATGGACACTGACGCTCTTGAGGGTTGGGTTGATCTCGCTAAAATAGATGCTTCTTATCTTCCACAGGAGGCAAACTATTACCTGTGTGGCCCTGCAGGATTTATCAAAAAGCACTTCCAATATTTAACCCATCAGGGCATCAACGCTGAGAACATTCATTTTGAAGAATTTGGTCCGGCATCTTTGCAACTAAATTAATTGCACTGCCCTATTTCATGAAATAGTCATCCCTAATTTTTAATCGTTGCGGATGGCTATTTTTGATTTTGTACATTTGCAAAAAGCAAAAAAGAGATTATGGGTATTTTTTCTAAAACATGTGAATATGGACTAAGGGCAGTTTTTTTTATTGCTCAAAGCTCCCAAGAAAATAAACGCGTGAGCATAAAAGAAATAGCAGAGAGTATCCATTCTCCAGAGGCTTTTCTAGGCAAGATACTACAGAATCTAAGCCGAGCAGGTATCATTCGATCCATGAAGGGACCTGGCGGGGGGTTTTACCTCGACAGCGGAGATATGTCCACACCACTATCCGAGGTCGTTAAAGCAATCGACGGTGAAAGTCTATTTGTCGGCTGCGGCATGGGGCTTGAATTCTGCTCCGAACAATATCCCTGTCCCTTGCATCATGAGTTCAAAAGCATACGCAATAACCTTTCAGAAATGCTTCAAAAAACAACAGTCGGCCAATTCAATGATGATCTTATCAAGGGAAAAATCCTATTAACGAAAAGCCATATCGAACCCGATAAAACCAGGACAAATTCCTCAGATTAATAGGCCAAATCTTCCGCTTCTTCCTGCTATTTTCCAGCTGTGCCCCTTTACAAAAAGTAAAGAAGTGCGCATAAATTCCATTTTTCAATATATAAATATTAAATCCATATAACACACAATAAACACCTGAAAGATAGGTTTATAAAAAAAAATAAAAATGTAAAAAAAAGAATTTTAGACATCTTAACATTCGTTTCCACAGAAGACCTAAAATCGCCCTAAATTCGACCTTTTAGGGTGAAACTACGCTTATAGGAAAACAGATCTGGCAGAGGCTCGACCGCCTCGATATAACCTGTTGTAAATAATGCTCATTTCCTAATTAAACAGTCCTATTGAGCGCAGCAATCAGGCATCTATTTAACCGATCACTGGGCAATAATTGCCCTCTTTGCATAGCTTTCCTTTGGGTTAAATTTAAAAAATGAGGATTATTCTCTGACTACAACACCATCTTTTCGTATTTTTACTGGAAGAATCATACTATTAAAAATAATAGCATTCTAAACTCTAATTAACAATAAATTATGTAATTTATATAAACAAAAAAAATAACATTAAATAACACCATTAACGGGCTATTTTAAATAAAAAAAAGGTGTGGATAAAATTTTATCCACACCTTTTTCTTACTCAAGTACAGCCACAATGTGAAGAACCATACAGCCCCGGTTTACACAAAAGTCAAACAGGTAAATATCGTTGTATCTTCGCGCTTGATTTATGCAGGCTAAAAATAACATGTGCGACAAGACATATGTCAATGATAACCGCAGACAAAAAAGGCCTCGAAACAAATGGGCGCCTGAGCAGGGTTCAATTGACCAGCGTAAGCCCCACTTGCGCACCCCGTCTCATGAACGCAAGCAAACACGCGATATAACAAGCTTTTTATGCGATATAAGAGAATATCTATCCATAACCAACCAAATACATATAATCTTTACAAAATCGCTTAAAACGGATAATAACATCTTTCCCGCCTAACTATGGGTAAAACCTTAAAAACACAGCTGCCGAAGTACCCATGAGGAGTACTTGACTTGCAGTCGACGGGACACTCTATTTCTATATCACCATTCTGAGTCATGCTATCCAATTCTACCCCCCTCTTAATCGATATAAGATAACAACTTTCTGCAAAACACCACATTCACCTCTACAAAAAAAGAAGAGCACAGTGGGGCTTAAAACGACTCAAACAACATCTTATCTGCGCTAGAACTTTATGGACCCAGTAAAAAACTTCAGCAGTTGAAGGGTCGCAAATTCATAAAAAAAAATGAGAATAAAAACCTTTAAAATAAATAAGTAAAATGGATTATATAAAGCTATACATCATAAAAAAACTACCCTAGACCGTTAAAATCAAATTCGGAAAGAACATAACAAACGCTTTTATTATCTTTTAAATTTTTCAAAAAGACCATGAATAAAGACACCTTAGTGAGATCATTCTTAAAAGCAGAACGGATAAAGATGAAGAAAGCCCGTAATGTCATTATTGGAATTTTTCTTGGTTATGTTTGCTTTTTGTTACGGTTTTTTCTTATTTGCCTTTTTTTCGAAATGGTCAGCCAGTGAAAGATAAGCTCTCGTTTTTCTATAAGTCACTCCCTACCCTATCTGTTCTTTTTATTTATTTAGGTTTTGCGTTCGGTATATTGTGCTGGATGGCTTACATTAAAAATCAAAAATTCATCAATGCGCTACAGCGACTAAACGATCATGATATAGCAGTCTACCAGGAGTACAATAGACGACTCATGCACTTTTTTGCCGTTGCCGCTCCTTATCTTTTTTGTGAAAATGAGATTTTATTCTTTCCGTTGATCGGAAACAAACGGATCGCTATTCATCAAATCCATCGTATTGAAAACAAAAATTATCAGAAATTACCGGGGACCTAACAGCTATCGTATCTATTTCTACAATGAATTCAACAAAATTCATCAGGTTACCATGAATCAAAAAGGAGCTTTTGAGTTTTTACAGGAAGAGCTTTGGAAGAAAAAACCGGATTTGGTTATTTTAGCAAGAAATCATTAATAAAAAGGTTTTACGGATACTGTCGAAAAAAAGTACAAAGAAGCAATGCTACCTCAAAGTCAATATCGGATTTTAATCCAGCCAACAGCGAATCGATGACCTTCTCACTAAACACACGATACGAACAAATCTATAACCTTCTAGCGAAGAACATTCATACGGTTGTTAAGGACGCCTAAGCTGAGCCGATCAATCCTTTATTCTTTTTCCAACAAAGCTACTCTTGAATATACGAGCCATATTTTCCTGATTCCGCAACTTCTTTGATCACTTGATTGCGCTCCTCGAGAAAGCATCGCATATAGCGCGTTAAAAAAAGCCATTCTGCAAATCTCCCCAAAACTCCGAGCGGCGCCTTGAAATTAAATATATCACGCATGACTACTTTTCCATTTTCAAGTTGCTTGAAAATGTGCTTGTGATCCATGGTATGAAATACCCCCTGGGTCATTTGATCTTCAAAAAAATGAGGCTTTTCCATCGCCGTTATCTGCACGGTCAATGTTTGCGTAATGCCGAGATGTCTTGCGAGCCACCGAACCTTTTGTCCTGCTTCGATCAAACCCGTCGTCACTCCATCAATCGCTTTCTCCCTTGTTTTCTTTGTCGAATACATATGCAAATCAATACTACGCGCCAGGTCAAAAACAACAGGCAAAGGAGCCTCTATAACTGTATCTAAAATAAGCTGCGGCATAATATACGCTTAAAAATTTTCACACGAATTTCGTAAAATTCGGTAACTTCTTTAGGATTCAGCATTAGAATTTTATAAATTGAGTGTATTCTATCCAAACAGCAACATAGACAATAAGCATGATAACACTCCTTCCATTCGAAAGATCAGATTTCCCCCTTTTTAAATCCTGGATTGGATCAGCAGAGGAACTATTGCAATTTGCAGGACCTTATTTTTCGTTTCCTCTTAGCGATCAGCAACTTGAACAATATATACAAAACCCAAAGCGCCGCGCTTTTAAAATAACAGATACAACAACCACAGAAACTATTGGTCACTGTGAATTAAACTTCGAACGAGACATCCCAAGACTCTGCCGCATTTTGATTGCAAAAAGTTCCGAACGAAATAAAGGCTATGGCAAAAGCACCATAAATGCACTGCTAAAACTACTTTTCATCGAAGGAAACTATGATATAGCTGATCTAAACGTTTATGACTGGAACTACAATGCAATTCGGTGCTATGAAACCGTAGGCTTCCGGATCAACGAAAATATTATTTCAACAGTAGCAATTGGAGATGAAACCTGGAAAAGCCTCAATATGCAAATCAATAAATCAACATGGAAAGCTAATTTAGCGCGATGAAAAACAAGCGAAAATTAAAGCATATCACCCTATACTTACTTATTATGGGTACATTGATCGGTTTTTATAGCTGGAAAATCGAGCCGCATTGGGTAAAATATGAACAGATCGATCTACCTATAAAACATTTACCCGAGGTATTGAACGGAAAATCATTGGTCCAGATTTCTGACATCCACATCGGAAACTATGTGGATAAAGATTTTATAAAAAGAACCTTCCGAGAAATCGCAGCATTAAAACCGGATATCATTGTGTACACCGGCGATTTTGTACGGCTCGTTAATCATAAAATACCCTTAGCTGAGCTTGATAAAGTCATGCAAGTTGCACCAAAAGGCAAACTTCAGACATTGGCGATCCTAGGAAATCATGATTATGGAACGAATTTTAGGGACAGTGCTGCAGCAGACTCAATCGTGAGCCTACTCAAAGGATATAACATCAGCGTATTGAGAAATGAAAGTGTAACAATTCATGGGTTAAGAATATTCGGCATAGATGACCTTTGGGGAACGAATTTTAACCCTATCAAAGCTATGAAGGAGTATAACCAATCGCAAGCCAGTTTGGTCTTATGCCATAATCCAGATGCCGCAGACCTCAATGTCTGGAATGGTTACACTGGCTGGATTCTGGCAGGACATACGCACGCGGGTCAGATACGAATTCCATTTTGGGGCTCCCCGATCATACCTGTACGAAACAAAAAATATGATCAAGGAATAAAAAAAATAAGCGGAAACAGAATATTATATATCAATCGAGGACTGGGACACAGTATTCCTATCAGATTCAACGCCAGACCCGAGGTTACAATTTTCACCTTGAAAAAGGAATCACAAAATGAAATCCATTAGGTTCGATCCAACCTTTTAAAGAAGGTATGGATAAAATGCGGTATAAATAGTTTGCCTATAATCGTCTAAAGGATCTATTCCTTGCTGTCTACCCAAAACAGCATAGCTTGAACTCCAAAAATCCGAAACGATGAAAAGCTGACGCACAAAGCTTTTTAAATTCGACAATGGAATATCTCGACGGAACATAAATCAAAAACCGTCAATTTAAAGCATAAAAAAACCTTTGTTTGACGCCAACCACGATGATATCAAACAAAGGAGCTTATGATCAACACCTGACATGCCAAGTGTTTTCTTTCGTGCTAATATTCAATCAAAACCTCGGTTACTTGCGCACCTTGTTTTGCACTTTTGAATTTAAACTTCACCTTTTGGTTGAGGTTTAATTTCTGACCGACGAGACGATCATTGAAATATATTGATTGCTGCGTTTCGTTGTCCCTAATAAAACCGTAATTGGACTCGGTATTATAATGAACAACCTTTCCAAAAGAATAGTCTTCTTGAGGAGAAGCGTTATATGTCGGAGTTTCACCTTCTTTCAATTTTACCGGCGGTTTGTCTGAGATATTTCCGTATTCATCAACATAGGCAAACAATTCTTCTAATGACTTTCCCTTGTCATTGTTTGTTTTGTTGAATTCTTTTTTCTCATTTTTTTGTTGCTTTTTAAGTAGCTTCTTTTTTTCTCGTTCTTTTTTGTTAAATGTAATTTGGCTTTTGCTCATTCAATATGGATTAAAATAAAATGTTCCCGAAGAGGTTACGGACCTTTAGAGCTTCATTGAAAAGATAAAAATGCGAGGTATACTAAGGAGATATTTACAAAGATAAGAAAAATTCTTCAGAAAATGTCTATTAAGCGTTTGTATTCATGCTGATATCAACTTAGCGTGAGTTCATCGTTATTGATTTTAAGCTCGATCTATAGGTAATAGTTTTATGCGTATGTTTTTGTGAACGCCCCTAGAGCAAACGATAGTTTGACTAGCGGTGAGTTTAACCTTCAATTGTGAATAAGAGCCTATACTCTCGCATCCTTTCGCAAATAGATAAACCCGATTGCAATCCTAAAATTGAGAAATTCCATAAAACAAAAAAGATCATTTAGACGTTACTTTTAAAAAAAACTATGGAAATAAGAAACATCGAAAGGGACGAAAGAGGCAATTTTATTGCAGAAGTTGAAAATAATGAAGCCGGAATTTTAGAGTATACCTGGCAAAACGATCATGAGTTTTCCATTGATCATACAGAAGTCTACGACGAGTATCAGGGAATGAGCGTGGGAAAAAAATTGGTACTGGAGGCTGTTGACTACGCCCGAAAGAATGACGCCAAAATTATCCCAAATTGTCCCTATGCGAAAGCTATCTTCGATAAAACAATAGCTTTTCAAGATGTATTGGCATAAAAAAGCCGTTTTATCCTATTGATAAAACGGCTTTTTATACTGTATTGAGTGGATTAAATGACGATATTGATTATTTTTCCTTTGACAAAAATAATCTTTTTGATCGCCTTCCCATCTAAATGCCGTTGTACATCAGCATGGGCTTTAATCGTATCTTCTACTGCTTTTTGATCTAAATCAAGTGCCAATGACAGATTAAATTTCATCTTACCATTGAAAGACACCGGATAAGCAAATTCCGATTCAACTAAATATTCTGGTTTAAATACAGGATATGAAGCGTAAGATAGTGTACCAGCTTCATTACTCAACAGCGCCCACAACTCTTCCGTAATATGTGGTGCATAAGGCTGAAGAATAATGACAAGCTGTTCCAATATTTGTCTTTTATTGCATTTCAACTCGGTCAATTCATTGACACAGATCATAAAGGCTGAAACTGAAGTATTGAATGAAAAACGCTCAATATCGTCTTCCACCTTTTTGATAATTTTATGTAAGGCTTTAAACTCTGCTTTGGATGGATCTTCATCGGAAACAGTGAAACTACCCTCAGCATCGTGGAACAGTCGCCATACTTTACGTAAAAACTTATAAACCCCTTCAATCCCATTTGTATTCCAAGGCTTAGCTTGCTCCAAAGGCCCCAAAAACATTTCATATAGTCGTAATGTATCTGCTCCATAGGATTCGATAATATCGTCCGGATTGACCACATTGAATTTGGATTTTGACATTTTCTCCACTTCGCTGCCGCAGATATACTTACCATTTTCCAACACAAATTCGGCGTTGGCAAAGTCAGGTCTGAAAGCTTTGAATTTTTCCAAATCCAACTGATCATTATAGACTATATTTACATCGACATGTAATGGAATTGTTTTATATTCGTTTCTCAACCCATAGGATACAAATCGATTTGTACCTCTACCCTCTTCATCCAACACGCGATACACAAAATTAGAGCGCCCTTGAATCATGCCCTGATTAATCAATTTGCGGAATGGCTCTTCCTCATTTTGATAGCCCAAATCTTTCAAAAACTTGTTCCAAAAACGCGAATATAACAAGTGTCCAGTAGCATGCTCAGAGCCACCGATGTATAAATCTACGGCTTTCCAATAATCCACTGCTTCTTTAGACGCAAAATTACCTTCATTTTTTGGATCCATATATCTAAACCAATACCATGAAGAGCCCGCCCATCCTGGCATCGTACTCAATTCATACTCATATTGATCTTCATATTTCCAATCTTTTGCCCTTCCTAAAGGAGGTTCTCCTGATTCTGTCGGTAAATATTTATCAACCTCGGGCAATAAGAGCGGTAATTCTTCTTCTTTAATTAAATAAGGTAATCCATTTTTAAAGTAGACAGGAACGGGTTCTCCCCAATAGCGCTGACGACCAAAAATAGCGTCACGCATACGGAAGTTTATTTTTGCTTTACCTAATTTTAATTCTTCCAATTTAGCAATCAACGCAGGGACCGCCTCTTGGTAAGTCATACCATTGATAAAATCGGAATTGATATATTTCCCGTCTTTATTAGGATCAGCTTCTTCTTCAATATGTTGGGTATCCGAAATAGGAATAATAGGAAGAGCAAAATGTTTAGCAAACACATAGTCACGTTGATCGCCACTCGGAACAGCCATTACAGCACCTGTACCATAACCGGCAAGTACATAATCTGCAATCCAAATTTGTACATCTTGTCCTGAAACAGGATGTTTAGCATAAGAACCTGTAAAAGCACCAGAAACTGTTTTTCGTATCGGCCATACGATCCAATTCAGATTTTTTCGCCGTTTTCTCGATATAGGCATCCACTTCAGCTTGCTGCTCAGGAGTAGTCAATGCAGCCACCAATTCATGCTCTGGAGCCAATACGATAAACGAAACGCCAAATAGGGTATCTACACGTGTAGTGAATACCTCTATGTTTGTATTTAATTGTGGCACGGGAAATTTCACGGAGGCACCTACAGATTTCCCGATCCAGTTCCGTTGCATTTCAACCAAAGGCTCTGGCCAATCAATTGTATCTAAACCTTTCAACAAACGATCCGCATAGGCCGTAATACGCATAGACCACTGCATCATCTTCTTTTGCTCCACAGGATAACCGCCACGTTCAGAGACACCGTTGATTACCTCGTCGTTCGCTAACACTGTACCTAAAGCGGCACACCAGTTTACTGTACTTTCACGCAAATAAGCAATCCGATATTTCAACAATTCCCGTTGTTGTTTTTCTTCGTCAAAAGATTTCCATTCATCAGCGCTGAATTCCAAGACATCTTCATCGGAAACTGCTAAAATGCCAGCAGAGCCACTTGCAACAAACCTAGCGATTAATGTTTCGATCGGTTCAGCTTTATCTGACTCTTTATTATACCAAGAATCAAACAATCTCATAAAAATCCACTGTGTCCATTTGTAGTATGACGGATCAGAAGTACGTACTTCTCTACTCCAGTCATAAGAGAACCCAATGTTATCCATTTGCTCACGATAACGATTGATATTTACCTCAGTCGTAACAGCAGGATGCTGACCAGTTTGAATGGCATATTGCTCTGCAGGAAGTCCAAAAGAATCATATCCCATCGGATGCAATACATTGAAACCTTTCAAACGTTTATATCTTGAAAAGATGTCCGAAGCAATATATCCCAGCGGGTGACCAACGTGCAGCCCCGCTCCGGAAGGATAAGGAAACATATCCAATACATAGTATTTTGGCTTTTGATGCGTATCGGACGTTTTATACGTTTGATGATCCGCCCAAAATTTTTGCCACTTTTTCTCTAATGATTTGTGATTATACTCCATTTTTATTCGTAAGGAATTTTTATGACTTGCGAAATTACGATTTTAATACTAAAATGTGATAAAAGTTTTGTAGTTTGAACAATAAATTATAGTATTGAAAAGTTAATTAAACATAGGAAGAAAACAGCGTTCGAATAGATTTTATCAAAGTAATTACAAGATTAATTCGAAATCTTCCACTCAAATAGTTACTTTCGCAAATAAATTTTTGCTTATTATGTCAGAATACGAATTAAGCACACAAAAAAGAAAAACAAAATCTGTATATGTATCTACGGTTATCAGTATCGCTCTCGTGTTGCTGGTAACAGGTATGTTAGGGTTACTCTTGGTGCACGCTAAAAATCTTTCGAAATACGTTAAGGAAAATATCGTCTTAAATGTCATCGTAAATGATGGCACAAGTGAAGGTGATGTCCTTTCACTACAAAAAGACCTTGAAAAAGATCCTTACGTACTTCGCACCGAATATATCAGTAAAGAATTGGCTGCAAAAAACTTGAAAGAAGATCTTGGTGAAGATTTCGTACAATATCTGGGGCATAACCCACTATTGCCTTCTTTAGATGTTTACATGAAAGAGAATTATGCCAATACAGATAGCATTAAAACTTTTATTGAAAAGATTTCCAAAAACAATAAAATTAAAGAAGTTGTATACCAAGAGTCATTAATTGACATGGTCAACAAAAACGTACGCATCATCGGAATGATTGTTCTTGCTTTTGCGGTTATCTTACTGATTATCGCCGTAGCTTTAATCAATAATACGATACGTCTTGCGATCTATTCGCAGCGTTTCTTAATTAAAAGTATGCAATTGATTGGGGCGACTAAAAACTTTATTCGTAAACCATTTATAACATATGGCATCATTCATGGTTTATTGGGATCTTTGATCGCGATTTTACTGCTCATTCTAACGCTGAAATTTGCACAACAGCAAATACCGGAACTGGTTTTTTTACGCAACTGGTTTGAATTTGCAGTGATCTTTTTAGGCGTAATCCTGATTGGAATTCTCATTTCGGGACTTAGCACCTATTTCGCAGTAACAAAATATTTAAAGGCACAATCTAACGATTTATACAGATAAAAATGGCTCAAATAAAGAAATCTACTGAATCAGTCAATAAAGGTTCATTTGTATTCTCCAAAGTAAATTACCAACTGTTTATAGCGAGCTTAGCTATTGTAGTCATTGGCTTTACATTGATGTCTGGTGAAACTGACATTTATAGCTTTACCAAGATCACCTTGGCCCCTATTGTTGTTGTTCTTGGATTTGCGATCGGATTCGCGGCAATCCTATATCGTCCCAAAAACAAATCAAATTAAAGCGTAATCTTACCTCAAACAGATGTCTATTATTGAAGCTATCATCCTTGCTATCATTGAAGGATTAACGGAGTTTTTGCCTGTGTCTTCGACAGGTCATATGATCATTGCTACTGCCCTAATGGGTATTCAACCATCGGCTTTTGTCAAATTATTTACAATTGTCATCCAGTTAGGAACGATATTATCCGTATTGGTGTTATACTACAAGCGTTTCTTTAAAACACTATCATTTTACTACAAATTGATCATTGCAGCTATCCCCGCCTCTGTGTTGGGCTTGTTATTCAACGATTATATTGATGCATTACTGGAGAGTCCATTAATGGTCGCCGTGATGTTGGTCGTCGGCGGTCTCGTTTTACTTTTTGTTGACAAGTGGTTCAACAAACCAACTGTTGAAGATTCGGACAAGGTTTCCTACAAACAAGCTTTTATGATCGGGGTATACCAATGTCTTGCATTAATTCCGGGTACCTCAAGATCTGCAAGCACAATTATTGGTGGTATGGCCGAGAAACTAACACGTAAAGCTGCTGCGGAATTCTCCTTTTTCCTTGCTTTGCCTATGATGTTTGGCGCTTCTGCCGTAAAGCTTTTAAAGTTCTTTAAAGAAGGTAACACCTTCACGGGAGAAGAACTTAATTTGCTTATTATCGGAAATCTAATTGGTTTCGTTGTTGCAATCGTCGCCATTAAGTCTTTTATCGGCTTTTTAACCAAATATGGTTTTAAAGCATTTGGTTGGTACCGAATCATCGTTGGTGTAATTATTCTTGCCCTCCTACTTTCGGGTCATAGTTTACAAATTATCTAAAATCTTTGGATGGAAAATATAGAGGTTAGTGAAAACTCAGCAAAGTTCAACTTTGCTGAAGGAGAAATGTTGTTGATCGATAAACCTTTAACATGGACAAGTTTTGACGTTGTTGGTAAAGTTAGAAACTCAATCAAGCCATTAAAATTAAAAGTCGGTCATGCAGGGACTTTAGATCCACTGGCAACGGGGCTACTCATTGTATGCACTGGAAAACTAACAAAAAAAATAGACAGCTACCAAGCTGAGGACAAAGAATACACGGGTTCGATCACCTTAGGAGCGACGACGCCTTCTTACGATCTGGAAACAGAAATTGACCAAACCTTTTCAATCGATCACATCACGGAGGACATGATCTTCGAAGCAGCAAAATCCTTTGAAGGCGATATTCAGCAATTTCCCCCTGCCCATTCAGCCATAAAAATTAATGGCGAACGTGTCTATGAAAAGGCCCGTCGTGGCGAGGAGGTTGAAATAAAGTCCCGCCAGGTACGTATCAATAGCTTTATCATTGAAAGAATCGAGCTCCCCAACGTATATTTTCGTATATCCTGTTCAAAAGGAACTTACATCAGATCGTTGGCCTACGATTTTGGAAAATTCTTACAGAGTGGATCACATCTGAGTTCCTTGCGACGCACCAAAAGTGGAGATTATCGCGTAGAAAATGCTTGGAACCTTGAACAACTTATCGCTGAAATAAAACGTCATAAAGAAATCATTAAATAACTTTACCGTCCCATTTTATTGATTCTTTATCTTATTTTTGCAAAAACTCCTATAAATGAAAATCTACAGAAGTTTAGATGATTTCTCACCAGTTGAAAATGCAGTTGTAACCATCGGTACTTTCGATGGAGTTCATATTGGCCATCAAAAAATATTGGCTCACCTAAAGGAAGCAGCTCATAAAATTAATGGTGAGACAATTTTGCTTACTTTTTTTCCACATCCACGATTGATTATCAATCCAGACGATGATAGTTTACGCCTGATCAACGATATCGAAGAAAAGGTCAGTCAATTAAGCAAAGTAGGAATTGACCACTTAATTATCATTCCTTTTTCCCGTGATTTTTCCAATCAGACTCCGGAAGAATATATTAGCAATGTTCTTGTTGGCAAATTGGGCACAAAAAAGATTGTGATAGGCTATGATCACCATTTTGGCAAAGATCGAAAGGGTTCGATGGGCGATTTGGAGCAGTTTGCATCTATATTTGACTACAGCGTTGACGAAATTCCGGAGCAAGACATCAATGATATTGCAGTGTCCTCCACGCGCGTACGTGAAGCGCTTATAAAAGGCGATATAAGAACGGCTAATCTCTATTTAGGTTATCCTTTTGAATTAACGGGAACGGTGATTAGAGGCGACCAAATTGGTCGTACCATCGGATTTCCAACAGCCAACCTTCAGGTTCACGAACCTCATAAACTAATACCAGCCTATGGTATTTATGCTGTTGAGGTATACATCTATAATCATATCCAAAACATCACTACGGGAGAGTATAAAGAGGAAAGTCCAGTATCCATCGCGAAAGGCATGGGCTATATAGGAACCAGGCCCACTGTCGATGGCATGAATCGGGCTATTGAAATCAGCCTATTCGATTTCGATCAGGATATTTATGGCAAGACACTCCGCGTAAAGTTCCTTCATTTTATCCGACACGATGAACGATTTGACTCACTTGAAGAAATGAAAGCTCAGATCAAAGCAGACGAAGTCGAAATCAGAAGTCTTATTGGTTAGAACAAGTCTGTTAGCTATAAAACAAAAAAGCGGGAATTCCCGCTTTTTTGTTTTATAGCTATTTTTTCTCTTCCTTGCAAAAGAAGATATTATTTAATAAATGCCTCTATACCCAATCTGTAGCTATCCAGGCCAAAACCACAGATCACCCCTCTACAATTCTTTGCGAGGAACGAATGATGACGAAATTCCTCTCTTTGATGGACATTGCTTATGTGAACTTCAATAACAGGTGTTGTGATTGCTGCGATTGCATCCCCAATCGCAACTGAAGTGTGAGTATACGCTCCGGCATTCAACACAATTCCATCAAATTCAAAACCGACTTCGTGTATCTTATCGATTAATCCTCCTTCAGAATTGCTTTGAAAATAGGCTAATTCCACTGTTTCAAATTGTTGTTTTAGTTCTTCAAAATAGCTCAGGAAGTCCTGGCTACCATAAATTGATTTCTCCCTTACACCCAACAAATTTAAATTTGGGCCATTCAGTACGAGGATTTTTTTCATTGGAATAACATTAGTTTTGTGCTGGTCCATTGGCTAACTAAGCGAACCCATGCCATTTTCTGTTTAAGCAAATCGTTTTTAAGCCCTAACACATCATAAGAAGGGATCGTCCACGATCGGATATTTATTCTAATTGTATCCAAGTTGTCTTCCCTAATTGTCAATTTGTGCTAAAACTATATTTAAAAATAAACTATATTGGTTTTACAGCATTTATCGCCAAAACAATATAGTTTATTTTAATTATAGATCGGTTTATAAAAATTTCTATAAATCGTTATAAATTGCCCGGAAACTTGAACGAAGTCCAAATGACACTACGCCGGATTTATTGACTACAGGTGTTTCATATTGTGCTTTTGCGTAACGTTGGGTATAACCAAGTTCTAAACGGAGGTTATACTTGGGATTAAGCACATAGGCAGCCTTAGCATCCGCATAATAGATATTATTCTTTATTCCTTGGGCAATATGATTTCCATATAGATTTGGTATTGTATTATAGGATTGGAAGATGTTACCGCCCATATTACTTCCATCAGGCAGATCAAGTCCATTTTGGGTAAACATACCCTGTAACGAAAAGTCCCATCTATCCCATGCATAATTCACAAGGCCAACAAGCTCTCTAAAGTTTGCCCCTTTCGGATGAGCCAATGGCTCGGCATTGTTACTATAGTTTGAATACGACTTAAAGTGTGCGTAAGTATATGGTCTGGCTGTATTATACTCGGCTAAAAAGTTCAGGTTTTTCACACCAAACATATCATATCCCCTGACACCAAGTTGTGCTCCCCATTTGTTATGCGCATATCCATTCCCAGCAAAAAACTCTTTGGCGGTAAACTCCCCCAATAAGAACTGACCATATGCCGTCAAATTATAGGGTAGTTTATATTTGGAAGTTAACCCCAAAAACATTTTGTCTGGCGAAGTACGATTATTATTTTCAACAGGTCGGATAAAGATAATAGGACTAATATAACTGAAATCAAAACCTCTTTTACCTGCATCGTCTTGCGCAGCCCAAACAACAGATTGGAAAAAGCCAATTGATAATTTATTGGTCACATTCCAGTCCAGATATTGGAAAGCCCCCCATTTTTTACCATCGCCCAAACGCTTGTTCGGTTCACCCTCCATCGGATATGTACCTGTTAAATCCTGTCTAGGATGCGTCGGATCATTCATATAGGCCCAAATCGAAGTATATTGAACATTCCCTATCGTCCCTGTTAATTTCAGATGCGCATAATTCGATGAAAAATCAGAGAGAAGCATGGATCTATATCCATCCCCAATGAAGTTTTTGTCGTAAGCCAAAGTTGCCTGAATATACTTATGCGCGTCATAGGTCATACTTGCTGTCGCATACATCCAATCCATTTTATTGTTGGACTTAAATTTTGAGTTCGCCTGCCCCGGCACAACTTTATTGGCTACGATATAGTCATCCAAATATTTGGGAAATACCGCCTGACTTTCAAATGCGGAAGTATTGAATGTAAATTTATTACCCACGTTCAATCCCACCTGAAATCCTCTGCTATTCATCCATGTCCGACGCTTGTCACCTAACATATCCTTTCCAATATAAAGATCCGGTAAAAAATCAGCATAGAATGTATAATCTTCTTTCTCAACCTGCACCAGATGTTCATTAAAAATCTTACGCATAAACCAATTGGACGAAGAAACAGGCTTATTGGATTGGATTGAATCAAACTTGGCTAACAATAAAGAGTCTTTGATGACGAATGGTCTAGCAGCAGTGTGCATTCTCGTCTCAGTAGAATAAACCGCATCGTTCATTTTTTGATAAAAATGATACGAATAAGGCTGACTCTTGATCTGGGCAAAACCGCCGAAGGAAATACCTACCCCCATGCTTGCCAGCACAATTCGGAGTAAATTATTATTTTTTGTTATATTAAGCCTCATAAAATTATTTCAAAGATTATTTTTTCTAGCAAAATGCATTCCTAAACGCAAATTAACCGAATAAAAATGACTTTATTCCTATGTTCAGTCAATTTTATAATGCTAAATCGTATTTGCTATTCCTTTTATTCAAAAATATTTATATCTTGCATTTTAGTAAATAACCTTATAACATAAAAATCAGTCCTAGCAAGCATGAAACGCAGAACATTTATCCAAAACGCAAGCCTGTTAACCGCGGGTGCACTTACAAGCAAATTTTCATTTGCTCAAGAACATTCTTTTCCCACTGTACGAACAAGTAAAGAGAAAAGACTTTTCTCGAGCAAGGTCATCGAAGATGCAATTGTAGAATTTCAGAAAAATGTTAAAAATAAGGAACTGGCTTGGTTATTTAACAACTGCTTTCCTAATACCTTAGATACTACCGTATTTCCCTATGTTCAAAACGGAAGAAATTATACCTATGTAATTACAGGGGACATTGATGCCATGTGGTTGCGTGACAGCAGTGCACAGGTATGGCCATACCTTCCTTTTATGAAAAAGGACAAAAAACTACAGGATCTTATTGTTGGCTTAATCCAAAAGCAGAGTAAATGTATCAATATTGATCCCTATGCCAATGCATTTTATAACGATCCGACCAAAAAAGGCGAATGGTTCAGTGATCACACAAATATGAAACCTGGAATCCATGAACGAAAATGGGAAATCGATTCATTGTGTTATCCAATTCGATTAGCTTATCATTATTGGAAAGAAACGAATGACAATAGCCCGTTTAATGAAGAATGGTTAGAAGCGCAACATAAAATATATCAGACTTTTGTTGAGCAACAGCGTAAAGATAGTCTAGGCCCGTACAAATTCGAACGTACAACCTCCAGAGGCTCCGATACATTACAAGTAGATGGCTACGGATATCCTGTAAATCCAGTTGGTTTGATCTGCTCCAGTTTTCGACCGTCAGACGATTCTACCATTTTCTCCTTTCTTATTCCGTCCAATTTATTTGCGATCGTTAGCCTTAGACAATCTGCCGAAATTTTGAAAAAGGTTAAAAATGAACATGAACTAGCTGTCAAAATGGAAGCTCTTGCGAATGAGGTCGAAACAGCAGTCAATACATATGGTATCATCGACCATCCGACACTAGGCCGGATATATGCCTTTGAAGTAGACGGTTTTTCGAGCCATCTTATGATGGATGATGCAAATATTCCGAGTTTATTGGCTCTACCTTATTTAGGGGCTGTCGATCTAAATAACGAAGTTTATCAACGTACACGTAACTTTGTTTTGTCTGATAAAAATCCATTCTTTTTTAAGGGAACAGCAGCAGAAGGTATTGGCGGACCTCACATAGGAAGAGATATGATCTGGCCGATGTCCATTATTATGCGAGCGCAAACTTCGACAAATGATGACGAGATTCGCAATTGCATCAAAACGCTGGTCAATACGCATGGCGGAACTGGATTTATGCATGAGTCTTTTCATAAAAACGATCCTAAAAAATTCACAAGACATTGGTTTGCTTGGACAAATACATTATTTGGCGAATTAATTTGGAAAATATACAAAGAGAAACCATCTTTGCTTCAATAAAGCTGAAACTTGTAACACAATGTTATAAGTGGAAGAGCTTATAACATTGTGTTATGGATAACTTATCAAAACCAGGTCCGATTGGCATTTTTGATTCCGGTTACGGAGGACTCTCCGTATTTAAGGAAATTCAACATCTTTTACCTCAGTACGATTATATCTATTTAGGGGACAATGCTCGGGTCCCTTATGGTACACGGTCTTTTGAAACCGTTTATAACTATACCAAACAATGTGTTTTTAAACTTTTTGATCTAGGCTGTAACCTTGTTATTCTGGCATGTAATACAGCTTCAGCAAAAGCATTAAGAACCATACAACAACATGATCTACCGCCGGGAAAGAGAGTCCTCGGCGTCATCAGACCCACTACCGAAATTGTACACAATTTTACGAAAACTAATAAGATCGGGATTTTAGCTACTACGGGAACGGTAAAATCTGAATCCTATAAAATAGAAATACATAAATTTAATCCAGAAATAGAAGTTTTTCAACATGACTGTCCTTTTTGGGTCCCTTTAGTAGAAAATAACGAAATCAATACAGAAGGCGCTCATTACTTTGTAGAAAAAGATATACGGGAACTTTTACAACAGTCCGATCAGATCGACGCTATTGTGCTTGCCTGTACCCACTATCCATTATTGCTGCCCGTAATCAAAAAATATACACCAAGCAATATCAATATCATTTCTCAGGGTCCAATTGTTGCAAATAGCTTAAGGGACTATCTCCATCGTCATCAGGAGATTGAAACTATTTGTTCCCAAAATGGACAATTGGCCTTCTATACGACAGATGATCCAAGAGACTTTGAAAGTAAAGCAAAAATATTTTTTGGAAAGCCAATAGCCGCAAGCCACATCAGTGTTTAACAAATAAAAGGCAATGATTTTTAAAACTTTTACTCCCTGGTCTTCGTTATGTTGATAAAAAGGCTAGTACAATGAAAAAGAACTTTATAACCATTGCTTACAATCAGGATACACAACATTGTGAATCCAAAGAATTTTCAAGTATTCAGGAAAGTGCAGATTATTTTAAAACTTTCGAGACATCTGCCCAGCCTAACTATGTACCGGTGTGTATCTACAATTTAAACACAAACACGATTCTAGATATAAGTGATTATTATGTAAACAAGGAAACTGAACTCCACCGAATCGTAAAACACTGCCTGGCGGAAAAATAACTCTTTTAATATTTAAAATCTATTGGCTGGCTAGCATCCTCCCTTTCTTATTAATAGAGTTATATATTTATATTATTACATTCTATAAAATAATATTTCATTAATTTTTAATATCTTCAAGCAGATAATCAGACCAAAAACAAGTCACAGATAATGAAAACCAAACTGACAATAAGCCTCTTAACAGTATCTTTAGGATTAACCGCATGTAATTCCAACCATGCGAATTCAAATTCGAGTTCGGATAGCAGCGCAAACGCTGCAACTGACACAACAAGTTACCCTCCGGTAGAAACACAGAAGGCAAACACAAATTATAAACCAGCATTTGCCGGACAAACGAGAATTCAGGGTGCAAAGACAAGCACGCCGTTCGAAGGTAAAGTAATTGCTGAGGGATTAAAATCTCCGTGGGGCATAACTGCGCTGCCTGATGGCCGATTATTAATCTCAGAAAAAGAGGGGAATTTTCGCATTGCAACGGCGGACGGTAAATTAAGTGACCCAATAAAAGGTTTACCTCAAGTCAATAGCAGTGGGCAAGGTGGACTTCTGGGATTACGTCTTGATCCAAAATTCGAATCAAACCGTATGATTTATTGGGTTTTCTCTGATAATACCGCTGCTGGGACGTTGACGGCTGTTGCAAAAGGAAAACTGTCTGCAGACGAGAAATCGATAGAAGGTGCCAAGGTGATCTATCAAGCTACTCCGGCTCATAAAGGAAATCTGCACTATGGTGGTCGTATTATCTTTGATAAAGAAGGAAATATTATTTTGAGTACGGGTGAAAGATCTGATTTGGTTACAAGACCATTGGCACAAGATCTTAATGCAGCATTGGGCAAGATCTTACGCATCACCACTGAGGGACAGCCTGCTCCAGGAAATCCATTTATAGGCAAGCCAAATGTCCGTCCGGAAATTTACAGTTATGGACACCGCAATCCTCAAGGGCTTGCCTTAAATCCGGAAACCGGCGATCTTTGGGAAACCGAATTTGGTCCACGGGGCGGCGACGAGCTGAACCGAATTGAAGCTGGCAAGAATTATGGATGGCCAACGATTACGTATGGTATAGAGTATAAAGGCGATAAAGTTGGCGCGGGTATACAACAAAAAGACGGTCTGGAACAACCTGTCTATTATTGGGATCCGGTCCTCTCTCCTAGTGGAATTACATTCTATACCGGACAGAATATTCCAGAATGGAAGAATAATCTCTTTATTTGCGGTTTGAGCAGCATGCACATTGCCAGAATTATACTGAAGGATAACAAGGTGGTTGGAGAAGAGCGTCTATTAGGTAGTGAAGGACAACGATTTAGAGATATCACGCAGGGAAAAGATGGCGCGCTGTACGCTATCACAGATATCGGAAAATTATATAAAATTGATAAAAAATAAATTCCTTGATTCGACGCAGCCCCTCTCAAATGGGCTGCGTTTTATTTTGACTTGGCCCTCAAAAACACACTTTCAACTACTTTTATTGACCTTATTTTCTATATTTCTTTTCGAACATGACAAATATCATAGTTTGGCTCGATTATTGATCATCTATTAGCGAATCAATAAATTATTATATGGTAAAAAAAGAAAAAATGAAAAAATTATTAGAAATTAATCCCTTGTCATTCTATATGACCAACTGGGGATTCGTAAACAACACCGCCCCAAAAAGAACGCGCAAAACCTGCCAATCTTCTCCCAAAAATTAAGCGTTCTTGCTTAAACAATTCAATTAAAATTTATTAAAATCATCTGCTGATATCCTCCATACGGATATTAAGTAAGAGATTTATTTCTTTTACTAAATCCGTATGGAAAGACATTAAGCTATGCGAAAAAATAGGCCAATAAGATCACGATAATAATACAAGCAATCATAATGTATTTATTCAATTGGCTATTTTTCTCTCCTTCGTCACTTTTATAGTGATAATCTCGTTTGTTGGGCAAATTCATAAGCTTGTTTTTATTCATGATGAAGTTACGGACTTTTTTCCATATTATTCGTGATGATAAGGCTCCCCCTTCATGATGGAAAAAGCACGATAAAGCTGCTCTGTAAAAAACAAACGAATCATTTGGTGCGAAAACGTCATCTTCGATAAAGCGATTTTTGATTTTGCCCGATCGTAAATCTTTTGGTCAAACCCATAGGGGCCTCCTATAATAAATACCAAATGCTGAACACTTTGTACCATCATTTTTTCCAAATAAGCTGAAAACTCCAAGGAGCGAAATTCTTTTCCATGTTCGTCTAGCAGAACTACTAGATCTTGTGGTTGTAGCTGTTTCAAAATCAGCAAAGCCTCTTTATCTTTTTGCTGTTCAGCAGAAAGATTCTTGACATTCTTGATATCGGGAATAACGACAATACTGAAGTTCACATAAAACTTTAATCGCTTAATGTACTTTTCAATACCTTCAATTAGGTATTTGTCATCCGTCTTACCTATACAAAGTAATGTTATTTTCATCGAAATATATTATTTGTTTTTGCTATCAATAGCCAAATAAAAGCTAACTTGCTCGATCCAAAATAATGAATATCCATTAGCTTCCTGTCATTGTCGAAAAACTGTTCACCAACTTTTGTCTAAGACCTGTTATACTAAGTCTAAAAGCTACCATTCTAATAAACCCAAAGGCGCACAAAGTTCCGATTTTATTTAAAATAAAAACAATCAAAACGACAAAAAAACATTAACCCCATTTGTTCATTTAGTTTTAAAACATTTATTTTTGCGTACCCCCTTAATACATCACGTTGAAAATGGATAATAACCTTGTTTTACTAGCGAAAACAAGCCGGACGCGGTAAACGAAAAAACCGAATTTAAATCATTCGGTTTTTTCTGTTATTTAGGAATACTTATGTAAAATTAACCACTAAAATGGCGCATCATCAGGCATATCGTTCATTCGGGAGGGCATAGTAATACCTCCACTAAAACCTCCAGCACTAAAATCATCTGCAAAGTTTGGCGACGGATTCAAGGCCGAAGCAGAAAATGTAGCCGGCGCATCACCGAATCCATCTCCACCACCCATACCCGAAAACTCATCTTCTAAATCCACAAACTTCACAAATTTACCCACAAAGCGAAGTGGAACAATTCCGGTCTCACCATTACGGTGTTTTGCAATAATAACTTCACCGACACCGGCAGTAGGACGTCCCTCTTCATCTTCTGTCAAACCATAATATTCAGGTCGATATAAGAAAAGAACCATATCAGCATCCTGTTCAATAGAACCAGACTCCCGTAAATCGGACAACATAGGACGCTTACTATTGCCCGGTCTTGACTCTACTGCACGGCTCAATTGCGACAATGCAAGCACGGGGATATTTAATTCCTTAGCTACAGACTTCAACGCGCGCGAAATACTACCAATCTCTTGTTCCCGGTTACCCCCGCCTTTACCGTCTGCTTTACCGTGCATTAACTGCAAGTAATCGACGATCACCATTTGGATATCGTATTGTGCTTTTAGACGCCTACATTTTGCTCTAAATTCGAACACGTTCAACGCCGGCGTATCATCAATAATAATAGGCGCATCAGTTAATCGACCAATTCTCGAATGTAATTGTTGCCATTCATGATCAGCAAGATTTCCTTTTTTCAATTTCTCTTGCTCAATTTCGGTTTCACCAGCGATTAGACGATTGACGAGCTGAACAGATGACATCTCCAGCGAGAATACGGCGACTGCTTTACCGTGTTCCACAGCGGCATTACGCGCGACAGAAAGTACAAATGCAGTTTTTCCCATCGCTGGACGTGCTGCAATAATAACAAGATCAGAAGGCTGCCAACCTGAAGTCATACGATCCAAGGCTGTTAAACCCGAAGGCACACCTGTTAGACCATCTGTGCGATCCCGGAGCATTTCAAGATTAGAAATCGCCTCACGCATAATATCATCCATCTTTCTTGAATCTCTTCGCAAGTTATTTTGCGCGATATCAAACAAGCTTTTTTCGGCATGATCCAAAAGATCGAAGATATCTGATGTTTCATCATATGAACTATTGATAATTTCGGTAGAAACCTTAATAAGCTCACGCTGAATATATTTTTGAGAAATAATACGGGCATGATACTCAATATTAGCTGCAGAAACCACGCGATCTGTCAATTGCGTAATATAGTAGGCACCGCCGACCATTTCAAGAGCCCCCATCCGTCTAAGTTCCGAGGTAACTGTCAATATATCAATTGGAGAAGTCTTTTGAAAGAGGCCAAAAATCGCTTCAAAGATCTTTTGATGTGATTCTTTGTAAAACGATTCCGGTTTTAGAATATCAATAATTTCACTCAGTGCATTTTTCTCCAGCATCAAAGCCCCCAAAACAGCTTCTTCAAGGTCCACTGCCTGCGGCGGAAGCTTACCCAAACCGCTCACCAAATTATTTAATTTGGTACGACGTTCGCCATAATTACCCCGTTTGTTATTATCCGTGTTATTCGCTTCAAAATTACTGTCGTTCATCATGATATTATATCAGAAATATAGCTTTGCTATCCTTATAAATTTTAGATAGGATAACAAATGTATAAAAAATAAAATTCACCACCATGAGGATTTACAAACAGGGAAATTCGACGATCAGATCCGAACCCTCAAAAAGCTTTGATGGACACAGATTTACAGGATTAGTTTTCAACACCTACTGTTGAAAAGATGTTGAAAATAAAAATTTACCACTCAAAATCAATACTTTAAAAAATGTTAATAACTTAAACTATTGTGAATAAGCAAAATGGTCAAAAACAAATCAATATCCTCCACTACCATCAAAATAAACTGACTTTGATATGAAAACAAATCCCTTTTTTAGCACCGAAAAATATTCATATATTGTATCTTTGTAAAATGACGCACGATTCCTCAACACTAAAGCCCTACAAAGACACCAACGATGGGAAGAAGAAACAGGTAGCAGATATGTTTGACAATATCTCGCATTCCTATGATTTTTTGAACCATTTCATGTCTTTGGGTATTGACATTATATGGCGTAAAAAAGCCATCAATTCCTTAAAGTCCATAAAACCGCAACTGATGTTGGATGTAGCGACAGGAACTGGTGATTTTGCACTGGAATCAATTAAAATCTTGAATCCAAAAAAGATTATTGGTGTCGATATCTCCCAAGGCATGCTTGAAGTCGCCAAGAAAAAGATTGCAAGCAAGGGATTAGCGAATCAATTTGAAGTTCAGTTAGGAGATTCTGAGCGGCTTCAATTCGAAGATAATACCTTCGACGCAGTTACTGTAGCATTTGGTGTCCGCAATTTTGAAAATCTGGAAAAGGGCTTATCGGATATATACCGCGTATTAAAGCCTGGTGGGAAAGCTGTTATTTTAGAATTTTCTAATCCGAAAAAGTTCCCCATTAAACAATTGTATAATTTTTATTTCAAGTTTATCACACCAACCATTGGAAAATTCTTTTCAAAAGATTCCAGTGCATATGAATATTTACCGGAATCCGTTGCTCAATTTCCGGACGGCCAAAAGTTCGTGGCCATAAACAAAAAAGCTGGTTTTAATGAAACCATTGTTAGACCACAGACGTTTGGCATCTGTACCATCTATATTGCTACAAAATAGGGTGACCGAGGCGCTTTTTTTTAGGGAAAATCTGATTAAATTTTAAATACCAACTAGTTACAATATATGACTAAAACAGTTTTTATTACAGGAGCAAGTTCCGGCATCGGTCAGGCTTGTGCCGAAGTTTTAGCGAAAGAGGGGTATAATCTTTTACTTTGCGCGCGCAGGTTAAACCGTTTAGAAACATTAAGAGATACACTACTTGCGGCCTACCCGACTATTCAGATCCATATATTTGAGCTCGATGTCCGAGATGCTAAGCAAGTTGCAAACCAAATTGGAGGTTTGCCCCCCGAATGGAAAAAAATAAATATTCTCATCAACAATGCTGGGTTGAGCCAGGGATTAGATCCTATTCAAGATGGTGATATCGGCGATTGGGACAGAATGATTGATACCAATATCAAAGGCTTATTGTATGTAAGTAAAGCTGTGATACCCCTTATGGATACCGACAACGGCGCTCATATTGTTAATTTAGGATCTATTGCAGGGAAAGAGGTGTATCCGAATGGAAATGTATACTGTGCGACCAAACATGCTGTCGACGCATTGACTAAAGCGATGCGTATTGATTTGCTAACGCAAGGCATTAAGGTAACCTCCATCGATCCCGGAATGGTAGAGACAGAGTTTTCGGAAGTTCGTTTTCATGGAGATCGAGAAAGAGCTAAAAATGTTTACAATGGTGTACAACCTCTAACAGGGAAAGATATTGCGGAAACGATCCTTTTCGTCATTACCAGACCAGCACATGTTAATATCAACGATCTCTTAATCATGCCTACAGCGCAGGCCACAGGCACACTTGTCAATCGAAAATAATTCAAATATCATGTCATTAGAAATACAAATAAATCAAGACATTAAGGCAGCAATGATCGCAAAAGACACGGCAAAATTACGTGGTTTACGTGCGATTAAAGCAGCTATCCTCTTAGCGAAAACAGAAAAAGGTCATGCAGAAGATCTTAGCCAGGAGGCGGAGATTAAAGTGTTACAAAAACTTGTCAAACAACGTCGCGAATCTGCTGAAATTTATAAGACGCAAAACCGTGAAGATCTGTATGAAATTGAAGTTGAGGAAGAAAAAGTAATCGAGGCTTACCTACCCAAACAGTTAAGCAAAGAAGAAGTTGAAACCATTGTCAAAGCAATTATCGTAGAAACAGGAGCTTCTTCCATTAAAGATATGGGTAAAGTAATGGGTGCAACAAATCAAAAGCTTGCAGGACAAGCTGATGGCAAAACAATCTCTGAAGTCGTTAAAAGTCTTCTCGCATAAAAGTTTTCAAATCACTCGAGTCAAATTAAATCGGGTATGTCTTCCCTGATATATCGATTTAATTTGACTCTTTTTTTTATTTTAATGATGGATTTTCAGTGGAACCTCAAGAAGTTTGATGAACTCAACAATAAAGAACTGTATCGTATCTTAAAGCTTCGAATGGAAGTTTTTGTTTTGGAACAAGAATGCTTATATCCTGAATTGGACGATAAGGACTTTGCTTGTCTCCATCTTTGGGCGGAACACAATGATGATATCATTGCATACACGAGATTAGTTCCCCCTGGTCTCTCCTATCCGCAGGCTTCCATCGGTCGGGTCATTGTCGCTGAGCAAGCTCGCGGAACCGGTTTGAGTCAACAATTAATGATTCATTCCATCGAATCTCTCTATAAAGAATTTGGTGAAGGCGAGATACAAATAGGCGCACAATTTCATTTAAAATCCTTTTATGAAAAATTAGGGTTTAAACAAATCTCCGAGCCCTACCCTGATTACGGAATCCTTCATATTGATATGATTAAACCCACAATTTAGTAAATTCAGGCATGCAAAACGTTGTCATCATCACGGCCGCTCTATTTGGCAGCCTCGCTATTATCCTAGGTGCATTTGGAGCCCATGCGTTCAAAAAAATCCTATCCGCTGAAAAACTGGAATCCTTTGAGGTCGGCGTGCGATATCAAATGTATGCTGCACTAACCCTATTGATTCTAGGATTCAATTTTCGGTTTGAGCTTCAGTCTGAACGAGTGGCATTTTATCTGATCACACTAGGAACTATTTTATTCTCTGTAAGTATATATTTTCTATCGTTTGCTGAATACTGGAAAAAGAATCTAAAGTTTCTTGGCCCAATTACCCCGCTCGGCGGATTGCTTATGATCGCAGGCTGGGTTGCTGTTATCGTTCGTTTTTTGTAGATTTGAAATAAATATGGCAATGATGTCTGCCCTGAACCGCCCTGATAAGCTGATGACGTCTACTATTTTAGTATAAAACAACAATTTTATATAAAGTGTAGACTTATGGCTATAACACATTCAAATCAAAGCAATCTTCATTTTTTTCTTAAATGGCTTATCTCCTGTAGTGCGATAGGTTTCATTGTCGGATCTGTTTGTGCGTTTTTTCTCTTTTCCCTCAATTGGGTAACGCAGTACCGGGAGGCTCATCCTTGGATAATTTATGGACTTCCCCTAGCAGGATTTGCCATAGCATTGCCCTATAAGTATTGGGGCGATCCATCAAGCAAAGGAAATAACCTGCTGATTGAAGAATACCTTCATCCTCAACGCCGCATTCCGCTTATCATGGCGCCTCTTGTCTTATTCGGAACTTTACTTACACATCTGTTTGGGGGTTCTGCAGGCCGTGAAGGAACTGCTGTACAGATAGGTGGAGCAGTTTCCGATCAGCTTAATCGCTGGTTTGACTTCGATAAAACTGAACGCCGCATCTTAATTTCGATCGGCATCACTGCAGGATTTGCCGCTGTGTTTGGCACCCCGCTCGCCGGAACGATATTCGGCCTGGAAGTCCTACTGATTGGCAAAAAAAGATATTTCGGCATCCTACCCTGTTTATTTACCGCCTATTTTGCGAACTTCAGCTGTCAATTATGGAATATTCCACACAGCCATTATCCAATTCATGATGTTATTCCAATGCTGTCCTTGACCAATATTGGATTTAGCCTCGCCGCAGGTATTCTATTCGGTATTACAGCATGGCTTTTTACATCTGCCAGCGATTTCTTTAGCCTTCAATTCAAACGAATTAAATATCCTCTGCTTAGACCAGTGATTGGCGGTATTATTTTGGTACCTATCATTACGTTATTCCATAGCAGTAACTATATTGGACTTGGTATCCCCATGATTCAGAACGCATTTGTCGATCAGTCGAACTATTATGATTTTATTATCAAATTACTTTTGACGACTTTCACCCTTTCGGCCGGGTTTAAAGGCGGAGAAGTCACCCCCTTATTTTTTATCGGGGCAACCTTAGGTAGTGCATTAAGCACCATTATTCCACTTCCCGTCAGCCTGCTGGCTGCCATGGGCTTTGTAGCCGTATTTTCAGGCGCTACAAACACCCCGCTCGCCTGTATTGTAATGGGTTATGAATTATTTGGGATTCAACCTATTTTATTTATAGCAATAGCGTGTATAGTCGCTTTTTTATTTTCCGGAAAAAAAGGAATTTATATCGCGCAAAAAGGCGGTTTAAAGGAAAAATTATACCGCAGGCTAAATTTATAAACAAGCAATACGCTTTCAGCTTCTTTGTCTATCTCCTTGTGTTCCATTATGGACTACTTCAAATAAACACAAGATCGGACAAAAAAACATGCTAAAAAGAAGAGTGCAGATTACAAGAATGGATAGATGACATCTGAACTACAGTAGTTTTCCGTGCAGAAAGAATGCTGCAACAGTAAAATAGATAATCAATCCGGAGACATCCACCAACGTTGCAACAAACGGCGCTGATGCTGTCGCTGGATCCAAACCGAACCGACGTAGGATAAATGGAATAAACGATCCCGACAAAGTTCCCCATAAAACAATAAACAATAAGGAAACCGCAACCGTAAAGCCAATTGAAATCCAATAAGGACCATAGTCATATAGACCAAGAAAATGCCAGGCCAATATCCGTAGAAATCCGATCGAACCTAATATCCCACCTAAAATTAAACCGGAAGAAACTTCGCGCTTCATCACATACCACCAATCTTTAAGCTTTAACTCTCCGAGCGCCATGGCACGAATAATTAAAGATGCCGCCTGCGACCCCGAATTACCTCCACTGGATATAATTAAAGGAACAAACAAAGCAAGCACAACCGCTTTTTCCAATTCCCCTCAAAAAAGCCCATTGCTGAGGCTGTAAGCATTTCGCTAAAAAACAAAATGATTAACCAGCCAGCTCTTTTTTGAATCAATTGCAACAAGGGGGTTTTGGTATAAGCCAGATCCAATTCTTCCATCCCTCCAAATCGCTGGATATCTTCTGTATCGCGATCTTCAATTCGGTCCAACACATCATCAAATGTCACAATTCCAACCAACACCCCTGCTTCTGTAACGATAGGCAAAGCACTGCGGTCATATTTTTGAAAAGTCTCGAAGGCCTCTTCCATGGGTGTAGAGGCTTTAATCGCGGCAAAATTGTAGTCAATTAAGTCGGAAATCTTAGTAGAAGAATCCGATAGTAGTAATTGACCAATTTTCAAGTCATCGATCAATACGTTTTTCTCATCAACTACATAAATAAAATTGAGCGTTTCAGCTTTCCTTCCAAAAACTTTAATATGCCGAAAGACATCATCAACAGTATAATAAGGACGAACTTGCACATACATTGGTGTCATAAGTCGGGCTATACTATCCTCTTTATATCCGATCAGCTCCAAAGCCATTTGCTTCTCGCGCTCATTCAATAGATTGATCAGATATTTAATCAGATCATCCGGCAATTCCGACAATAATTCATTCCGGGTATCCGGCTTCAAATTATTCAGCAATTCGGACAGCTCATGCTCCGTCATGGATTTGATCAACGTATATTGAACATCCATTTCAAAAAAAGAAAAGATCTCCAATCTATCCTCCAAAGGATAGTCCATAAACTCTTGATGTTGCTCCCCTTTACTTAAACGCGATATTTCTTCCGCGATATCGGCCGGGTGTAATGCTGAATTTTGTTCCATTGGAAGAAAATTTTAATGGATTTAGCGCAAAAGTAGCTTATTTTGTATTATTTTCAACAATCTGAAAAACTATTTTTTCCAATGGGAATTAGGGCCAGCTTTTCATAAAATCGTCTACCACTGTGCTGAACGGTCCATTTGACGTTCCTTGCCCATTAACTTTACAATAGCTTAAAAATTAATTAATCCAGGTGCTAGCTCTACAGGTTCAAGCCCCGCCTTAAACAACCGTGCTTTTAAACCACCTTGCAGTACAATGGTCCCGTCATTTACGTGTAGCCAGCTACCTTCACGCAAGCCTATAACAGGTTGGCTGTTCAATTGATGAAATTCCTGAATTCGCGTTTCCCTCGTCTCTCCTTTATGTGTAGAATTTGGATCTGGATCCAAATAATGTGGATTGATATTAAAAGGTAAGAAACCAAGTGCGTTAAAACTAGGCGGATAAACAATAGGCATATCATTCGTGGTTCCAATTGTTAATCCGGTCAAATTGGACCCCGCGGATGTGCCCACATATGGAATCCCCTTTGCTACTTGTACGCGCAGTTGCGGAACCAAATCCAGATCATACAGCGTTTTTAAGAGTAAAAATGTATTTCCTCCACCAATAAAAATAGCTTTAGCATCCTGAATAGCCTTCTTCATATTGTCAAACTCATGGAGCCCCCTAACCGTCACGCCCTCATCTTTCAGGGCATCTTGTACCTTAGCGGTATAAGCATCAAAGGAAATTCCTGAAGGTCTCGCAAAAGGGACAAACAGCAATTCGTCTGACTGAATAAATTCGACAAAATCGTGCTTAATATAAGCTAAAAACTCACTCCCATGGATCGTGCTTGTACTTACGACCAATAACTTGTACGCTGGATTAATCTTCATCTTCTATCGTTAAAACATTAAATAAAAAGTACCTTTGGCTTTATTAATTGCGAGGCCAAAGGTACAGTTTTCGTTCCTTACTATAGGCTATTTCTTATCAGCAGGCTTTTTTTCTGCACCCAATCTTTTATTTTCTTGCAGTGCCTTATGTAAAAGATATTCTATCTGCCCATTAACACTTCTAAACTCATCTGCAGCCCATTTTTCCAATGCTTTGTACATTTGGTCGTCTAAGCGTAGCATAAAGTTTTTCTTATCCGCCATTTCATTTCGTTTATTGGTACAAAGTACCTGTATTTACAATTGGTGTCGCTGCTTTCTCTCCACAGAGTACAACCATTAAATTGCTGACCATTGCTGCTTTTTTCTCGTTATCCAACTCTACAATATCTTTCTCAGACAATTTATGCAAGGCCATTTCCACCATCCCAACTGCACCATCTACGATCTTTGCCCTTGCGGCCACAATTGCTGCCGCCTGTTGTCTTTGAAGCATCGCACCAGCGATTTCTGACGCGTAGGCCAAATGGCTGATTCTTGCTTCCTTAATAATAACGCCAGCTGGCGCCAAACGATCCGACAATTCTTGTTCAAGAATATGATTTACGGTATCCCCACCTTCACGCAAGGTGATCTCCGCTCCTTCATCTTCCAAGTTATCGTAAGGAAAGCTTCCGGCCAAATGTCTTACTGCTGCTTCACTCTGCGTGCGTACATAAGATGTGTAGTTACTGACATCATAAGCAGCTTTATACGTGTCACCCACTTGCCACACGATCACTGCCCCAATCTCAATTGGGTTTCCCATCTTGTCATTTACTTTCAGTGTCTGTCCCTGTAAGTTATCCGAACGAAGACTTACTTTAATCGTTGAATACAACGGATTGACAAAAAACAATCCATTTTCCTTAACGGTACCTACATATTTTCCGAAGAAATTCAGCACACGTGAATGATTTGGATTAATAATCATCAATCCCTTTAAAATAAAAAAGTAGCAATCATTAATACCACTCCCAATACAACATACAGCGAACTTTCTTCTACACTCGCAAATGAAAATATAGCTGCCACAAACGAGACAACAGCTATCAATAAAGCTAAATAGCCCTGACATTGGTTTAATTAGTTTTCCATAATTGTTAATATATATTTGATATCATTTTAATATCATAAAAATACTACAATAATTTTCATATTTCAAAGGAAATCTAAAATTGCTATTTTTGATCATGCGCAAAAAATCCTTTCTACCCTTAGTCAATTCGACGACAGAAATACTCATCCTTGGCTCGTTGCCCGGAGATAATCTCTGGCAGAAAATGAATATTATGCACATCCACAAAATCGCTTTTGGAAAGTAATCACCAATTTGTTCAATGCACCGGAACAAACAAATTATACGGAGAAGATAGATTTATACTCAAAAACAACATTGGTCTTTGGGATGTTTGTGCAGAAGCCTCTCGTCCCGGCAGTATGGATTTAGCCATACAAAATGAAGTTCCGAATCCGATTGACGATCTGCTGCAAACCTTTCCCACATCACACAAATTATTTTTAACGACAAAAAGCGTACAGTTTGTATTTAAAGCATTTCAACAAACGAGAAGACATTATGTACAGATGCTTACCCAGCACAAGTCCGGCCAATGCGAAAAAGTAATCTCGAAAATCTAATTCAACATTGGCGCATAATAATAAGTGATTAAATTACACGAATTAGGTTCTTTAATTCAGTCCTATTGCTTATTTTTGCCCTAAGATGTCAGATTTAAATACCAATCAACGAGGCGTATCCGCAGGGAAAGAGGATGTGCACATGCGATAAAAAATATAGATAAGGGTCTGTTTCCCAAAGCATTTTGCAAAATAATTCCAGATATTTTGGGTGGAGATCCAGACTGGTGTAATATTATGCATGCGGATGGTGCTGGTACCAAATCTTCATTGGCTTATGTATACTGGAAGGAAACCGGTGATATTTCAGTGTGGAAAGGTATAGCACAGGATGCAATTATCATGAATATTGACGACTTGCTTTGCGTGGGAGCCATCGATAACATTCTTTTATCCTCAACGATTGGCAGAAATAAAAATCTTATTCCTGGAGAGGTGATCGCAGAAATCATCAATGGCACAGAAGAGATTCTATCTGAACTTCGGGATTTGGGAATTGGCATCTATTCTACAGGAGGTGAAACGGCCGACGTTGGCGACCTTGTTCGCACCATCATTGTTGATAGTACGGTGACCTGTCGTATGAAACGTGAAGACGTCATTTCAAATCATCGCATCAAAGGTGGCAATGTAATTGTTGGATTGGCATCGAATGGAAAAGCAACCTATGAACAGACGTACAATGGCGGAATGGGTTCCAATGGACTAACTTCTGCACGTCATGATGTATTTAACAAAAAAGTAGCTGAAAAATATCCTGAAGCGTATGATCCAGCTGTTCCTTACGAACTAGTTTTCGCTGGAAGCCCAGGACCTCACCAATGAAATCGAAGTTGAAACAGGAGAAAAAATAACTGCGGGTAAGCTTGTTCTTTCGGCGACGCGTACTTATGCGCCTGTTATCAAACAAATACTGGACAAGTATCGTTCACAAATCGACGGAATGGTGCATTGCTCAGGTGGAGCGCAAACAAAGGTTTTACACTTCGTTGATAATGTGCATGTCATCAAAGATAATCTTTTCCCGATCCCACCTCTTTTTGAATTAATACAGAAAGAATCCAATACAGACTGGAAAGAAATGTACAAAGTATTTAATATGGGACATCGTATGGAATTATATGTACCGGAATCAATTGCATCGGATATCATTGCTATTTCAGAGTCGTTTGGCATTCCGGCTCAAATCATAGGTCGCGTGGAAGAATCTACTGCTAAAAAAGTTACTATAACCTCTCCTTACGGAGAATTTATCTACGAATAAAAGATTTTCATCCCTGTCCCCTGCTTATACAGGCGACAGGGCTATTTTTTCAATTTGGTATAAATGAAAGAGAAACTTCTTGTGGGCTGGAAAGAGACCCTTGATTTACCTGAATTGGGAATATATGGTATAGAAGCAAAAGTCGATACCGGTGCTGCTTCATCGGTACTACATTGCAATTCGTACGAGATCGTTAAGGAAGATGGTCAGGATTGGATTATCTGTGAACTTATAACAAATTTTGGGACAAAAGAAACAAAAACACTGAAGTTAAAACTCTATAGGACAAAACTAGTGAAAAGTTCTTTTGGCCAAGAAGAAAAGCGTTACTATATCCGCACAACAGCAACATTATATAACCAGGTATTTAGCATTAAGATCTCCTTTAGAAATAGATCACAAATGACCTATCCTATGCTGTTGGGTAAAAATTTCTTAAACAAAAGATTTTTGGTCGATGTTTCCAAAGAAAATCTGTCGACGAAGACCCTGGTAAAATAAAACAATTAGCCAAGCTATTTTGTTATCTTAGCACAAAATATATTCAATATACAAACCGTGAAAATTGCCGTATTATCGACAGTAAAGAGTTTATACTCAACTCGTCGTCTCGTAGAAGCCGCACAACAAAGAGGACACGAATGTGTTGTCATCGATCACAGCAAATGTTATGTAGGCATTCAACAAGGTAAACCCAGTATTCATTATAAAGGACAGGATCTCAGTGATATTGATGCCATTATTCCCCGGATAGGAGCATCGGTAACATTCTATGGATCTGCTATCGTTAGACAATTTGAGGTGATGGATGTCATTTCCGCGAATCCCAGTCAAGCCATTACGCGTTCCCGAGACAAATTGAGATGCCTACAGATTTTATCCGGGGCAGGTATCGGACTCCCGATTACAGGATTTGCACGCACAGCCTCCGATGTGGACGATCTCATCAGTATGGTAGGTGGTGCTCCTTTAGTCATTAAACTACTCGAGGGAACCCAAGGTATCGGTGTTGTACTTGCCGAAACCAAAAAAGCGGCCTCTTCTGTTATAGAAGCGTTCTACGGCCTGGGCAATAACATCCTGATCCAAGAGTTCATCAAAGAGTCTAAAGGCTCTGATATTCGTGCATTCGTGGTTGACGGCAAAGTTGTTGGAGCGATGAAACGCACGGCGAAAGAGGGTGAGTTTAGATCAAATATCCATCGGGGTGGCACCGCTCAGATTATCCGGTTAAGTAAAGCTGAAAGAGAAACAGCAATTGCGGCTGCGGCACAGCTAGGACTTACGGTTTGTGGTGTAGATATGATTCCTTCTGACAGAGGCCCTTTAGTACTGGAAGTAAACTCATCTCCTGGTTTGGAAGGCATCGAGAAAGCGACAAAAAAAGATATTGCCTCAGAAATTATACAATATATTGAGAGACAATATGAAGCAAAGCAAGCTCAAATGCCTAAAGTCGTTAAGAAAAAGAAAAAAAGAGAAAGTAAATTATAAAATTACCGGATTAGCAACTAAAAGGGTTGTTCGTATATACGGACAACCCTTTTAGTTGCTAGATAACCTAGACTCAACTAAGGCCGAATTTCCAATACTCCTTAAATTCGCCTACCGTTGCTTCCAATTTTTACTTATCTTAGGCTAAATTATGAATTAATGAAAAGATTTAGCCATCTTCTATTTGCCTTTGTACTCGTACTAGCTGCATTTTCCTGGTCTTTTAGCCAAACAACTATCCAAAAGACGGCATCGCCAACTTGGCTCCGGCCCACTACAAAAAAGGCCATAAAGCCAAATTTGGATGATATTAGTGATGGATATTACTATGAGCTAATCGAACATCAAATAAACTTGGCTACCCAAACAAAATATTATAAGGACATAAAAGTTCTATTTGATCAGACTGGAATCGAAAATCTGGGGCAAATTCAGGTAACCTTTGACCCGCATTTTCAAAAACTTCAACTACATGAGCTAAAGGTTATTCGCAACGGCAAGGATATTAATCTACTACCGCAAGCAAAATTTAAGCTCCTTGCCTCCGAAACAGAGCTTTCGAGATCTATCTACAACGGAAGTCAAATGGCCCATTATGTTTTGGAGGATTTACGTAAAGACGACAAGATTGTATTTGCTTATTCAATAATAGGTGTAAACCCAGTATTTGAACAGAAATTTTTCGACAGCTACTACTTACAGGGATATGAACCTACAGGTCTGGTCCATCTCAACTATATTGTACCCAATGGTCGCAAACTTCAGTTTAAGAGTTTCAATGGCGCTCCTGAGGTGCAGCAACAGTCAACAGGAAATACAACAAATTTCTTCTGGGAGCTGACGGCGGACAAAACGGTTCAATACGAAGATTATAGCCCGTCATGGTACAACCCTTTAAAATATATCCAATGCTCGGAATTCAATACCTGGCAGGAAGTTGATCAATGGAACCGTAAAATTAATCCTATTCCACAAATAGCAACGACAAATACACTTCAAGCCTTCGTCAATCAACTTTGGAAAGAGTCCAACGGGCAACCCTATGCGTACCTGAAAAAGGCCTGCGACTTTGTACAAAATGAGATACGCTATATGGGTATTGAGATGGGAGAATATTCGCACCGGGCAAATGTTCCAGAAAAAGTATTTTCCCAGCGCTACGGCGATTGTAAAGATAAATCAATGCTGCTGGCCACAATGCTCAAAAACAAGAATATTGATGCAGGACTCGTATTAGCCAATACCTATAAGAATAGAGGCCTACAGGAAGAACTCCCCTCACCTTATGCTTTCAACCATATGGTTATTGAAGTTAATATTGGTGGACGGTCCCAATATATTGATCCAACCATAACTAATCAGGGTGGAGATATCAAAAATAGGTATTTCCCAGCTTATGGAAAAGTACTCTCGACTATGGGTAGTGGAAAGCTTACAGACGTACCGCAGCATGTTACCGGTAATATTAAAGTCAAGGAAACCTTGACAATGGAAGGCAAATTTGAGGCTACCCTGGATGTCCACACAACTTATGTTGGAAATGAAGCGGACGATATGCGTACTTATATTCAAAGTAGTGCAAAAAATGACATACAGAAGCAATACTTGGAGTATTATGCCAAGATCTATCCGAAGATCAATAAAATTGGTCAAATACAATACAAAGATGATCTGGAGAACAATATTGTGGAGATCATCGAAAAGTATAAAATAAAAAACATTGGAAAGACAGAAAGCGGATCTACTAAAAAATATATTCCTTTGTTGGGAACAAATATAAATGACAAGCTTCCAGAGATTATGGAGGATCGTATTGCTCCCCTAAGCCTTTCTTTTCCAACAGATCTAACCTACGAAATGTATATCGTCAACAAAGGGAAAAAGGAATTTGGCAATTATAGAGACAATAGTTATTTCGACCGCACTGCGTATGTTTTCGGCAAAACACTGGAAGTAGAACAGGATAGTATTAAGGTTGCATACACGTTAAGTTTCCACGAACCCTTTGTCGAACAAAAAGACCTGAAACAGTATTATACAGATTTTGCAGATCGTGATCATATCTTTTATAATGGTTTCTATCTTGACAATGATGGATATGTAACAGATGGGATACCTAATCTGAATACGCCGGCATCAGCGAAAGACATTAATTGGTTTGTTCTGATCCTAGTCGTTCTTCTGGTGCCAGCTGTCATCTGGTATATTGTTAAAAAGTATAATAAGACCAAAGCTTTTATCATCAAACCTTATGACGAGATTTATTACGATCAGATTGGCGGATGGATGATCGTACTGCTTATTGTCCTTTTTATAAATATATTCACCTTATCCGGTATATTTTTCTTCCAACAGCCCTCCTTTAATTTATATACTTGGCAAGCGGTAGATCAGATGGAAGGTGTTTCCCCCGTTCTATACAGAACTTTACTATTATTTGAAATAATCTGTAATATATTTATGCTGGCTGGTTTGATTTATAGCTGTATCTTGCTGATCAAGAAACGGGATATTTTCGCTCAGACCTTCTTTATCGTTGCACTATTTATGGCCGTATTCTGTACTATTGATGGAATTGTATCCCATTTTATGTTCAAAAGTTATTTTGAAAAAAACAGAGGATCTGTTCACACATTATAAAGATGCTTTAAAATCGATTTTCTTTTTCTGTATTTGGGGAACTTATGTCTATAAATCGGAACGCGTAAAGGGTACCTGTGTTCGCCCATATCAGAACGATGGGATTATTCAGAAGGCGGCGACAGGGCATCCTTTTGATCAAGATTTTCTAAAGCCTTATTCAATGATGAAACAAGGAGAAAACGAAGCTGGAGCGGAATTTCAATCCCAGGGGGATACAGTTGCTCGCAGTCATCCCGAGGACGATCAAGACAAACCGTAGCTACCATTTTCATAAAAAAGGGTTCTGTAAATAATATACACAACCCTTTTTTATGGAAATCTGATTTACATTATTTCATTTTCATCACCATATTATCCGCGCCTTCAGTAGACACTTTTACCTGACCAGACTTGTTCTTCGTAGACTTATAATGGACATGGTTTTTGACTCCCTCAATCTGAACGGTCTCTACTGAACCAATATTGACCATATTGTCTGCTCCCTCTATCGTTACCGTTGCGATGTCATTGCCTGTTACTGTATTCCCCTTCCCCTCAATAATCAATTTACTTACATTGCCACGGATTACAACTTTATTGTCAGCACCTTCTATTTGTACAATCTCCCCCCCTTTGGCCTCTATCGTACGATTATTGTTCACCCCTTCAATTGAGATAACTTTTCCCTGCTGATTAACCACATCGTTCGTTAGAGCCTTCGAAACTGGCTCTTTGGCCGCCATCACCAAACTTCCGATCAAAAGAAGTGAAAATCCAAATGTAATTGTTCTTAGTTTCATAATGTTATGTTTTCTACAGATCAACAAAAATCAAACCTAATTTCAAATCTAAAAGAGCTATAAGTTGTAATATACAGCGTCACTTGCATCAAGAGTATAATTGGGGAGTAAGAACTAAAATGAAACATAGCATTGAATTGGGTTTACCTGGCACATAACGTCCCAAAAAAGATACAGTAACCGTCATAACAAAAAAAGGAGCCTTTTAGGCTCCTTTAATATCTCTAACAAATTGACAGCGGATTAAAAACTCTATTTTACTGCGTCTACAACTGCTTTGAAAGCTTCTGGGTTATTTAAAGCTAAGTCAGCTAAAACCTTACGGTTCAAACCAATGTTTTTAGCGTTTAATTTACCGATCAATTGGGAATAAGAAATTCCGTGTTGACGAGCTCCAGCGTTGATACGTTGAATCCATAAAGCTCTAAACTCGCGTTTTTTGGTTTTACGATCGCGGTAAGCGTATTGTAAACCTTTTTCTACTGTATTTTTAGCAATAGTATAAACTTTGCTACGTGATCCAAAGTAACCTTTTGCAAGGCCTAGGATTTTTTTGCGTCTTCTTCTAGAAGCTACTGCGTTAACCGAACGTGGCATATTTTTAAAATTAGTTTGGTAGAAGGTGTCATGTATTTCAATGAACTTACAACCTTATACCCGGTTAAAAAATTATTATTAATAAAATCGAATAAAACTTATTTACCGATAGCAAGCATACGTTTTACGTTGCCCATATCGCCATCAGATACATAACTTGTTTGTGTTAAGTTACGTTTACGTTTTGTGCTCTTTTTTGTCAAGATGTGGCTTTTGAAAGCGTTTTTTCTTGCAATTTTACCTGTTCCAGTCAATTTGAAACGTTTCTTTGCGCTGGAATTGGTTTTAACTTTTGGCATAATACTTATAAATTTTATATCAATCTGTTAGAATTCTTATTATTTTTTAGGAGCCTTTGGAGCTACTGTTAAAAACATGCGTTTACCTTCTAATTTCGGTAAAAGCTCTACTTTACCGTAATCCTCTAAAGCCTGAGCAAAGCGTAACAACAAGATTTCACCTTGATCCTTGTGTACAATAGCACGACCTTTGAAGTGTACATAAGCACGAACTTTCTCTCCACTTTCAAGAAACTTAATCGCATGCTTCAATTTGAACTCAAAATCATGCTCACCAGAGTTAGGTCCGAAACGAATTTCTTTAATAACAGTCTGTTTTGCATTAGCTTTGATTTCCTTTTGTTTCTTCTTCTGTTCGTAAACAAACTTACTGTAGTCGATAATCTTACAAACCGGCGGTACAGCATTTGGCGAAATCTCCACTAAATCAAGTTCCAACTCATCAGCCAACTCTAACGCTTTGCGCGTAGGGAAAACTCCTTGCTCCACATTATCTCCTACCAAACGTACCTCAGGTACTTTGATTAACTCATTAATGCGGTGATCTGGTTCTTTCTTTCTCATTGGTGGTCTTGGACCACCGGGTCTTTTTAATGCCAAATGTTTAAAAATTAAACGGTTATTTCCTTAATTAATATATCTCTAAATGCCTCAGCAGTCATAGTTCCTAATTCCACTGAGCCATGTTTACGTACAGAAACTGTGCCATTTTCCACCTCTTTTTCCCCTACAATCAACATATAAGGAAGCTTTTTCACTTCGGCGTCTCTGATTTTTCTGCCCACTTTCTCGTCACGTAAGTCTATCAGTCCGCGAATATCGGAATTATTTAGCGAATTCAAAACATTTTGAGCATATTCTTCATATTTTTCTGACACTGGCAAGACGATAAATTGCTCAGGAGCAAGCCATAATGGGAATTGTCCAGCACAATGTTCGATCAATACAGCCACAAAACGTTCTAAAGATCCGAAGGGCGCACGGTGAATCATCACAGGGCGATGTTTCATGTTATCACTTCCCGTATATTCCAACTCAAAGCGCTCAGGCAAATTGTAATCCACCTGTATAGTACCCAACTGCCATTTACGACCTAAAGCATCCTTCACCATAAAATCCAATTTTGGACCATAGAAAGCCGCTTCACCATATTCTACGACTGTCGGCAAGCCTTTTTCCTCTGCAGCTTCAATAATTGCAGATTCAGCCAAAGCCCAGTTTTCGTCAGTACCAATATACTTCGTACGATTCTCAGGATCACGTAACGACACTTGTGCTGTATAATCATTAAAGCCTAAGGCTCCAAAAACATAAAGTACTAAATCGATTACCTTTTTGAATTCATCTTTAACCTGATCGGGACGACAAAATAAATGGGCATCATCCTGAGTAAATCCACGCACCCTTGTCAATCCGTGAAGCTCACCAGACTGTTCGTAACGATATACAGTACCAAACTCTGCAAATCGAACCGGTAAGTCCTTATACGAACGTGGTTTTACTTTATAAATTTCACAGTGATGCGGACAGTTCATTGGTTTTAACAAAAACTCTTCTCCTTCGATCGGAGTTTTTATCGGCTGAAATGAATCCGCGCCATATTTCTCATAGTGTCCAGAAGTCACATATAACTGCTTATGTCCGATATGCGGAGTAACAACAGGCTCATACCCTGAGTTTAACTGTGCTTTCTGTAAGAAGTCTATCAGCTTTTGACGTAATGCAGCACCTTTAGGCAACCAAAGAGGCAAACCTGCACCAACTTTTTCAGAAAAAGCAAAAAGTTCCAACTCTTTCCCCAGTTTACGGTGATCGCGTTTTTTCGCCTCTTCTATAAATTTCAAATATTCTGTAAGCTCCGATGCTTTAGGGAAAGTAACACCATAAATACGTGTCAACTGTTTGCGAGACTCATCACCTCTCCAGTAAGCACCGGCAACATTAGTCAATTTAATCGCTTTGATAAACCCAGTATTTGGAATATGAGGCCCACGACATAAATCTGTAAATTCCCCTTGAGTATAGAAAGTAATCTTTCCATCTTCCAAGTCTTTGATTAGATCTAGCTTATACTCATCTCCTTTTTCAGTAAAGTAAGCCAATGCATCCGATTTTGAAACAGCTTTACGTTCAAATGTTTCTTTCCGTTTAGCCAGCTCCAGCATCTTGTCTTCGATCGCTTTAAAGTCATCAGACGAGAATTCACGATCACCGAAATCAACATCGTAGTAAAATCCGGTTTCAATCGCGGGACCAATACCAAATTTAATCCCAGGATACAATGCCTCCAATGCCTCAGCCAATAAGTGGGCTGAAGAATGCCAAAAAGTGGATTTACCTTTGGTATCATTCCAGGTCAATAACTTGACAGTAGCGTCATTTTCAATAGCACGGGCAGAATCCCACACTTCACCATTAACTTCGGCAGCAAGGACGTTTCTTGCAAGCCCCTCCGAGATTGATAACGCAATCTCTGCAGCAGTGATCCCTTGTTGATACTCTCTTACGGAACCATCCGGTAGTGTAATTTTAATCATTTACAACTATGATCTTTAAATTGTTAAAAAATAGAAAACATAAAACAACATGTACAATTATGTTATTACACTTACGTTTTCAATAAATAAATTGTGACACAAATTTAGTAAAAATTCTGATAAAATAACAGGAGTTTAGCGCTATTCAACGCATTATACAGGTATAATTACTAGCCCCGCTCCCGACCTCTGTTCAAACAAACCGATTTCATCAGCTTTACATCCTCATCATTGCAGTTTAAAACGAATTGATAATCTGATCTTATTGATCAACAGCTCCTCTCTATTGTCCCCATGTACATCCCAACAATGAATGAAAATCAGGTTATATACTAACAGGGGTATAGCAAGGGGTTAACAGGGGTATAACAGGGGGTTAACAGGGGTAAATCCCTATTAACCCCTTGTTACACCCCTGTAAAAAGAGTATTGTTTCGCTGTTAATAGAAAACATCGTATAAACCTGATACCATAGTAGCGGTAAACAATGTGCTTTGCTTAAACATCAACCTAAAAATAAAAGGGATAAAACAGATTATTACCAGCAACTATATATAAAAAAAATGACAGGACAGCTACTTAAAAGCCACAGGACAAATTGAGCATCTCATTAATATTTGCTACCTTTGCAGACTGAAATTTTAACTATGTCAAATCAAGTACCAGAAGACGGAACACTATTGCCCTTAATGGAAGAATTTTACACTATTCAGGGAGAAGGCTACCACACCGGGACTGCTGCTTATTTCATACGATTGGGTGGTTGCGATGTGGGCTGCCACTGGTGCGATGTAAAGGAAAGTTGGGATGCATCTATCCACCCCCTTACAACCGCAGATTCGATTATCGAAAATGCAAAGAAATATCCGGCAAAAACAGTTGTCATTACGGGTGGCGAACCACTTATTTATAATTTGGATTACCTAACAAAAGGACTTCATGAGGCGGGCATTAAAACGTTTATTGAAACCTCAGGTGCATATCCTTTGAGTGGCGAATGGGACTGGATATGTTTATCTCCAAAAAAATTCAAAGCTCCACGGAAAGATGTGTTAGAAGCTGCTGGTGAACTTAAAGTTATCGTTTTCAATAAAAGCGATTTCGCATGGGGAGAAGAATACGCACAACTTGTAGGACAAAACTGTAGATTATACCTTCAACCTGAATGGTCGAAATCTAAAGAGATGACACCTTCTATTATTGACTACGTAAAAGAAAACCCTAAATGGGATATTTCACTACAAACACATAAGTTCTTGAACATTCCTTAATCGTGCAAATGCACAATTAAATAGACACATAAAAAAGGCCTTCGATAGTATCGAAGGCCTTTTTTATAAATAATAAATTTATATTAATGCATGGACTTTAAAATCACTTCACATAGGTCTTTAAAAAAGCTTCCAGGTCTAACGTTTTCGTTTCTTCACCCTCCTTCTCCCGGACCAGAACATTTCCAGCATTATCAGCATCTAAAAATAATAAGTTCGCCTTTAATAAAATCTTCCCATTTTCATCCAACAATCCAACTTTTCCATTTTCAGAGAACATCAAATAATTGTCTAAAAATTTACTGATATTTTCCTTCTTGTCAAGCAGAACTTTCCCTTCCTGTGTAACCAATCCAAAATTACCATCCTTCTGAAAAATAGCAAGTTTTTGATTTGCTGGCGTAAGCCAGTCAAACCCTTCCTTATTTACCTTCCCCCCCTTCTTATCCAACAACCAAAAATAATTATCCTTATCTGAAACAATAGCAGTCTGCTCATTAAAATACGCTAAAGAGAAAAGAGAGCATGGCAGCACATCTTCTCCCGCCATGTTTTTTATACCATAATATTCATCATTGGTATCTTTATCCTTGACCATGGTCCATTTAAGTGACTTATCCAATGGGAAAGTATCTTCAAATAAACTCACATCTTCCCCCTCACTCGTATTACCTCCCCCCGAGATATCAATCACCTTTGCATTTTTGGGAAGCTCGAAATCTGCCGCAGAAGATACATTGGTGACTTTCGTTGTTTCAAAACCAAGATCATTGTTCTCACCCAAAGACAATTTGAGCACACCTCCAGGCAAATCATTGATAAATGAAAATGCCGTCAAATAATAAGTAGGCACCGCTTCCGAATACCATACCGTTGCTACTGCAGAATCGGCATTGTTTTTTATAAATAACTTTGCTTTCTTACAGGTAATTCCCGCTATCGATTCGATCTCGCCCATATCTTGCAGATGCACATAGGGACCTTCCGACTCCCCTAACTTCGCACTGACAATCTTATAGGCTGGATTGTATGCTTCGGCAGTAACAATATCATCGCCGACCGAATACGAATATGTTTTTGCTAATTTTCGATTTAAAATAGCATGTGCTTTTTGATTCACTACAGTGGAAGAATAATCGGCATCAGCTAAAATCTCCACATTCCGATAAGCCATTTTTCCTTTCAAAAATGGCTCATAAAACTCTTTTGCAAATTCCGGAACTTCATTTTCAAATTTTTCAGGGGAAACTTCACCTTTAAACACCAACTCCATCTGCCATTGCTTATCTTGTGCATAGGTTGTCGAAATTGATAATCCAAATAATAGTGCAACGTTGAGTAAATTATTCATAAGAGTGATAAATATGTAGCTAAATAACAAAAGACAGACCAAAAAGCCTATCTTTTACGCTATTTTTTTATTTATTTACTTTTTTCTCTTCATATTTCCATAAAATGTAAAAACGTGATCGCTAAGCAAAATGAACTACAATTTTATCATCTGTTTTGTTTTCACCGCTTCGTCACATGCCAAAGCAATCCGTAGACTATTAACAGCATCTTCCATCGAATCAGAAAGGTCCAAATTATCTACAATCGCCTGCAGAAAGAATAATTGCTCCCGATTACATAATTCTTGATGATCAGGCTCATCAGATAAGTTGACCCACTCATCGACCTTCGTAAATTCGTTTGCCGAATCTAAATCGGCGTAATGTACGCGAAGGCTTTCTGTTTGTGTATGGGATGCTACCGAATCCGATTTACCTTCATCGCTTGCTTTGTTTGCGATAATGGAAACGGCGCCCTTAGGTCCAAAAACGTCCTTTACAAAAAAAGCGTTTTGACTGACCATTGGTCCCCATCCGGCTTCATACCATCCTACGGACCCATCTTCAAAATGCAGCTGCAATTGTCCGTAGTTGTAGTTCCAGGCAGGAATCTCATCGGTTAACCGTGCACCTATTGCAGATACATACAATGGCTTCGCCCCCACCATTTGACACATGACATCAATATAATGAACTCCGCAGTCAACAATGGGACTTAAACTAGACATCAGATTTTTATGCACATCCCACATATACCCATGGCTCTGCTGATTCAGGTTCATACGCATAACAAGTGGCTTTCCCATTGTTTTGGATATTTCAATAAATTTGATCCAGGAGGGATGATACCTCAAAATATATCCAACAACCAATTTTTTATCGTATTGCAGCGCTGCATCGACGACTTCCTGCGCCGAAATCACGTCTTCAGCTAAAGGCTTTTCAATAAAAACATGAGCGCCAGCCTGAAAGGCTTTTATAGCATACGCTTTATGTGTATCTGGATAGGTCGCAATACAAACGGCATCCGGTTTCGTTTCCTGAAGTGCATCCTCATAAGATTCAAACATTTTATAGTTACCTCCCAATTGCTCATTCAGTTTACTTTTGCTCTCCCCGCGAGCTACTAGACCCACAATTTGAAAGCCATCTAAATCGTGATATGCCTTCGCATGAGATGCGCCCATATTTCCACATCCAACAACCAATATTTTAATAACCTCTTGTATCATTTTTTTTCTATTGCTATATTATTTCTTTAATCCATCCAAAGCAAAGGCCGCTCCCGTTCCTAGTACAGCTCCTGTTAATACATCGGAGGGAAAATGTACGCCCAAATACATCCTTGAATATCCCACGCTACTCGCCCATAAAAGGGATGGCGCAACGACGTACCACTTCGAGTAGGCTCGAGACAAAGCAGAAGCCGTAGCAAAAGCAGATGACGTATGACCAGAGGGAAAGGAATACCCACCGGCTGTACGAACCGATATGAAATTAGGATATTTTTTTAAATGGTCTACTTCGCTTAAAGATATGTTTTAAACCAACATTCACTAGCGCTGTTACAGCCGTACTACTGGCGACATACAGGGCATTCTGACGCATTGCCTTATCATCGTTGACCGCACCTGCCACCAGTAAACCAACAGGAACAGCTATCTGAATATAGTTATTGATATCAGAAAGCACTTTAAATGTTTGTGTTTGTGGCGCTGTCCGAGTCTCAGCTATGGACTCCAATATCCGGATATCTAACGTAGACGCTGGACTTTCTTGTCCTAGAACAGGGCCATAAAGACAGTTAACGCAACAAATAAAAATAAAAGCTAATCTTTTCATCTAACAAATAATTGATCTAATTTACAATTCCCTTGAATTAGGTACCACTAAACACACTACTCCAATTTATTAAACAACAACTTCTCCCCCCACTATTGTCACTTTTATCCGCTATTAACTTAATAAGTCACTCCCCAATCCTTAAAAATAAGGAAATTTATGAGAGTTGTCACCCTATCAAGAAACATTTCGATTGGACAAAATTTCACAGCTCACTATTGGAGTAATTCAAACAGCTTACTATAGGATAGGAAATCAGCATTGTCATTTGTCTAAATTATAGTGTATTCCCCAATCAATGACCTAGTTTTTACAATTTTTTCAAGAAAATTGAATTCATTTCAACAACAAGTCCATTAGGATAAGAATTTTAAAATGATAGTCTTGCATTTCCCATTAATTTACTATACATTTGCTTGCAGTTATTAATACAAACATGGTCTATACTTGCGTACATCATTTTCATTTTCATCATCGCCATTGTGGCGATATGTTAATTTAATGTGTTCTTACGTAGAATACCTTCCCTCTTGTTTGATTTCTTATTATTAATAATTTACTGCTAACATTTATAAAGCGTTGAAAAATCTTAAAATTGCTATCCAAAAATCGGGTAGGTTAAACGAAAAATCTGTTCAATTACTGAAAAATTGTGGTTTAGACTTCGAGAACTACAAAAGTTCTTTAATCACCACGGTTGGGAATTTCCCACTCGAAATATTATTTCTGAGAGATGATGATATTCCGGGATATGTGGAACAAGGTATAGCCGACCTGGGCATCGTCGGTGAAAACATCATTGATGAGACCGAATCTAAAGTAGAATACATCAAGAGGCTTGGTTTTGGAAAATGTACATTGAAACTTGCTATTCCCAAAGATAGCACCATCCAAGACATTAAAGACCTTAACGGCAAAGCAATCGCAACCTCTTATCCAAATATCCTAAAGAATTTTCTAGACGAGTATAAGATCAATGCAGATATCCGTTTGATATCTGGCTCAGTTGAAATTTCCCCCGGTTTGGGTCTTAGTGATGCGATCTGTGATATCGTATCGACCGGTGGAACACTAAAAAGTAATGGTTTGAAGCCTTTTGCTGATGTTAAAAATTCAGAAGCCATATTGGTCGGAAGAAAGGGATTGGAAGGCAATGAAGTTTTGGCGGAATTAGTGCAACGTATCGAATCTGTTCTTTTAGCAAAAGAAACTAAATATGTGGTATTGAATGTCGAAAAGAAAAATTTGCCGGCTATTACTTCTTTATTACACGGTGTTAAGAGTCCTACGGTTGTTCCACTGGCAGAAGAAGGTTGGGTTGCTGTACACACTGTTATCACGGAAGATGACTTTTGGGATAAGATCAATAAGTTAAAAGCTGAAGGTGCCCAAGGTATCGTTGTAATGCCAATTGAAAAAATCATCCTTTAAACTTGACACGCGAGGTACGACTATGTTAAAAAAATATGATTACAAGACCCTAGGGAAAGAGGAAATACAACAATTGGTTGCCCGAAATATGGACCCCAACAATGCAATTCAGGATGTTGTTCAGGAGATTATTCAACAAGTACGTCAACAAGGTGATGTGGTTCTGCGCGAATATGCCGCCAAATTTGATAAAGTTGAACTTGACAGATTATATTTAGACGAGGAAGATATCGACGCTTTGGCGTCTACCATAGGCCGTGATCAACAGAGAGCACTTGAAATCGCTTTTCAAAATATCCATAAATTCCATAGTACACAGCTAAAAAGAGAGCGTACGGTTGAAACGATGCCCGGTGTAAAATGCTGGCGAGAAGTCCGTCCGATTGAAAAAGTTGGACTTTACATCCCTGGCGGGTCAGCAGTTTTACCAAGCACGCTTTTAATGCTTGGTGTCCCGGCAAGGATAGCTGGATGCAAAGAGATCGTCGTTTGTTCTCCACCTCAATCCAATGGAAAAATCAATGGCTTTGTCGCTTTTTGTTTAAAATTACTTAAGATAAACAGAATATACTTAGTTGGAGGTGCTCAGGCTGTTGCAGCGATGGGTTTTGGAACGGAGACCATACCAAAAGTGGATAAGATCTTTGGCCCGGGCAATCAATTTGTCACAAAAGCAAAATCCATCATACAGGGGCTAGCAAATGTCAGTATTGATATGCCTGCAGGACCATCCGAAGTGCTGGTCGTCGCGGATGAATCGGCAAGCCCAGCATTTGTGGCAGCAGATCTTTTGGCACAGGCTGAACATGGAGCCGACAGTCAAGCAGTCTTGGTTGCAACATCCAATGCGCTAGTTGATGCAGTCAACACAGCCCTTGTAGCCCAGTTAGCGGTTTTGCCACGCAAGGAACTCGCTTCAAAAGCGATTGAAAATTCCTATGCAGTAACTGTTGAGACGCTTCAGGAGGCCATACAGTTTTCAAACGATTATGCACCGGAACACCTTATTTTGGAGACGGACCAATGGGAATCCTTAACACGCTATATCAGCAATGCTGGTTCTGTTTTTTTAGGGCACTTAACACCTGAAAGCGCAGGAGATTATGCCTCAGGTACAAATCACACACTACCGACATCAGGTTATGCACGCTCCTATTCAGGCGTATCGGTAGATTCTTTTGTTAAAAAAGTTACCTTTCAACATATAAACGAAACCGGGCTTCAACAAATCGGATCAGTGGTTGAAATACTCGCTGAACTCGAGGGACTACAGGCGCATAAAAATGCGATTTCCATTCGGAAGAAAGGATAAAACATCACAATCAATCACACAAAAAAGGCTTTACATTGTAAAGCCTTTTTTGTGTGATTGATCGCATAAATATTGTCTCATAATGCTAACTGGATTATCTATCTTCCAAAGGTGTCATAATTATCTGTTGCATATTTTTCAAACCTAGTCAGCAAGGCTATATTATCTTTTTCCAGTTGACTTAAGTCTGCACTCACATCTTTTGAAATAGGTACATACCAATCTACAGGCTCAAAAAATTGGCGAATGCTGGGTTTAGTAAACGCATAGCCATGTCGGGCGAAAATGGTATTCCGAATAATTTCCAAATCTAATTTCTTGAGGTTTTTCAGATCTTTCTCTGTCAACTTTTGCTTAGACGCATTTACAGTAAAGACTGCGGGAGATGCAGATCTATAATATTGTATAATGTATGTATACGTTGAGTCACCATCCACGTCAGTTTCCTCTTTTCTTTTTTCATTAATCCAGTCAACCAAGGTCCCCTCCTCTCCATCCTGATTTTTAAGCATCAGATTTGGATTATAGGCAGATTGTTTTTTCAACAATTTAAAGTTTCGCTTTTTGATCTTTACACCCTGGTCATACGCAGACCAGTTACCAATTAGCGTGTCATGATTAAGCTTAATTTCAAAACGCCCGTCGGATTTTCTGTCTCCAGGTTCATCCAATAATAAGCGAATATCAGCACCGTTTTCTTCCAACTTCCCTACAAAAGAGCGCAGATTCCCCTTTACAACATTCTGTCCATAAACACCTCCTTTATCGGTAATTTTCTTTATCGTCAGATTTATCTTCGGAGCGTAATCCGTTGTTGGCAAACCCTCGTCTTCTCCAAGTGTACTTTCATCAACAACAAAGTCGCCAACCCAATTACCGTAAAGTTCCTGATGGGCCTCACGCTCGACGGCAACAGTATCTTTTATTTCGGCAGTTTCATTCTTTTTACTTTTCCCATCCTTACAACCAAGGACTGCTCCAAGCAATAACAGTAAACAAAGGTTTTTCTTCATAATTTATGATTTTTTTGATAAATAATAAAGTCCGCCAGCAACAAATTAGGTATCCATCCCAGCCATGCAATAATTTGATAAACATCCATGGGATTGGGCTGAAAGAAGTATACTAAAGCAACCTTCCAAAAACGTAGGGTCAATGCCGAGCAGGTTAATGCAAAACTACGGATCATAAAATCACGGTGTTTATCAAATTTTCGCTGACTCGCCAAACGAACTGCCCGCCATGTAAAATAGCACCATCCAAGCCCCAATAATTCAAAGGCAATAATAGCGGTTAACCCGCCATTCGCCACGGATCCAATAAGCAAACCTGAAGGAGCGGCAAAAACCAAAATGGCGAATACATATAAATACCCGATACTTCGATGGACTCGCGGATATTTATTCAATAGATAAGTATTAAACTGCGTAAAGCCGGCAGGCAAGGCAAAGATAGCCGTGCAAACATGGATATAAAACACGTAGCGATACCACCAAAGTGATTCTATTTCGGTCTGCTTAATCATCAAGAAATTAGCATCGAGAGAGAAGCCGCGATAGCGAAAAGTAATTTCAGCCATCAACAGGCAGCTGTAAGCAAAGATTAAAAGCCAAAATCCATGTAATATCGAAAATTGAGCCCTTTTAAACATACCTTTTTTATTTACTCCGAATCGCTTCTACCGGATCCAATCGAGAAGCCATTAAAGCTGGAACAATGCCCGATATTAACCCAATAAAAGTAGAAAGTGAAACAGTAAGCATTACCATTTTCAAACTGACCACAATAGCAACGCCAGTCGAAGCTTGTACCACAAAAGCCAAAAAATAGACGACAACGAGACCAATCCCTCCACCCAACAAACAAAGTACAATAGACTCTACTAAAAATTGTGAAAGAATAAAGAAATTTTTAGCTCCTAGCGCTTTCTGAATTCCGATGATATGTGTACGTTCTTTGACACTTACAAACATAATATTGGCAATGCCAAAACCGCCGACTAAAATTGAAAAAATACCAATTGAAAACCCGCCAGATTAATGATACCAAAAAGCTGATCCAATGCACCTGTGATCATTGTTGTCTGGTTAATGGAAAAATTCTCCTCCCGTTGTGGTGATATACGACGAATCGACCGCATAAGTGTTTTCGCTTCGCTCTCAGCCTCGCCAAGCGTGTAGTTCGATTTAATAACCATCGCTATACTCGGTGAGAAATTATCATAGTTGACCAAATTTCTAGCCAGCTCAAACGGAATAAAGGCTGTATCATCCGGAGAGGTATTAATCAATACACCATTTCCTTCTTTCTTTAATACACCAATAACCTGAATTTTTCGGCCTAACATATTGATATATTTGCCAACTGGTTCCTCATTAGGAAAAAGCCCCTCTGCAATATTTGCGCCCAACACAGTTACAAGAGCTCCACCCCTCGACTCACTTTCAGCAAAGTAACGACCATCTATAATATTCAAATTTTGAATGTAAAGATTTTCGTAAGTCGCAGCATTAACCGATGAGCCTTGGGCCGAATTATTTTTATATTTAATAGTCGTATTGCCGATATTGATCATATACGCCATATACTCAGCCGTCGTCATCCGGCTTTTTAAATCCAGGTAATTATTGTATGTGGGTTCGGGTCTATTCAAGTATTTCCACCAAGGGAAATTTGGGCCGCCATCCCAGGGCCATTTTTCGATATACAGTGTTTTGCTGCCAATCTTCTTTACTGATTCCTCTATATTATTCCGTAGGGTATCTACTGCAGAAAATACACCAATAATCGTAAAAATACCGATGGTCACACCCAGCAGCGAAAGTAAGGTGCGAGTACGATTGTCTTTCAATGCCGAAAAAGCAAACTGACAACTCTCCAATATCAATCTAAAAAATAGCATAATTGTATTCTAAAATACAATATAGTTTTGATTTAATGTCAAAATCCCCAAAAATATATACATTAATTAGAAATATGGCTCTTCCATACCCGAAAAAGTTATAACTTTGTATGCTTTTGGCAGCCTGGTATTTGGTGCACTGTAATGCACTGAAAGGCAGATATTAATATATACTATTATTAAAGATGAAGTTATCTCAATTTAAATTCAACTTACCAGAATCATTACTTGCTTCTGAACCTTCTGAAAATCGTGACGAATCACGCTTGATGGTCCTACATAGAGATACTGGTAAAATTGAACACAAAATTTTCAAAGATGTATTGGATTATTTCGATGACAAGGATGTCATGATCTTAAACAATACTAAAGTTTTTCCAGCGCGCCTTTACGGTAATAAAGAAAAAACTGGAGCGACGATTGAAGTTTTCTTGTTGCGTGAATTGAACAATGAACTTCGTCTTTGGGATGTATTGGTAGACCCTGCGCGTAAAATCCGTGTAGGCAACAAATTATATTTCGGTGATGATGATTTATTGGTTGCCGAAGTGGTTGACAATACAACTTCTCGTGGTCGTACAATTAGATTTTTATTTGACGGTACCGATGAAGAGTTCCGCCGTAATATCGAAATCTTAGGTGAAACTCCGCTTCCTAAATATATCAAGCGTAAAGCTACACCGGAAGATAAATTCCGTTATCAAACAATCTATGCAAAAAATGAAGGGGCTGTCGCTGCACCTACAGCGGGACTTCACTTCTCCAGAGAGTTAATGAAACGCTTGGAACTAAAAGGCGTTGATTTTGCAGAAGTTACTCTTCACGTTGGGCTTGGAACTTTCCGTACCGTTGAAGTCGAAGATTTAACCAAACATAAGATGGATTCCGAACAGTTTATCATCACTGATGAGGCTGCGCGCGTTGTTAATAAAGCTATCGATAACAAACGTCGTGTGTGTGCTGTAGGAACGACTTCTATGCGTGCAATAGAATCTTCTGTTTCGGCAGACCATCACTTAAAAGCGGCTTCTGACTGGACCAGTAAGTTCATCTACCCTCCTTACGATTTCAGTATTGCAAACTCGATGATTACAAACTTCCACACGCCAGAATCTACACTTTTGGTGATGATTGCTGCTTTCGCTGGTTACGAAAACGTCATGAATGCATACGAAGTTGCAGTAAAAGAAAAATACAGATTCTATAGCTATGGTGATGCCATGTTAATTATCTAATGATTTGATATAACAAAAACAGAAAACGTGGATGGCTTCATAACTATCCACGTTTTTTTTAAATAAAAACCCTTCAATAATACCATGAATTTTGCCATAATCGTTGCTGCAGGAATCGGAAACAGGATGAAAAGCGATCTTCCAAAGCAGTTTCTTAACTTGGATGGGCTGCCGATCGTGATGCATACTATTGATCGCTTCTATCAATCCAACACCATTTCAGAAGTTATCTTGGTAATCAGTGAAGCAATGGAAAGCTATTGGAACCAGTTATGTGTAAAGTATCAGTTTGACAGACCAATACATATTGCATTTGGCGGAAAAACTCGTTTCGAAAGCGTAAAGAACGGTATAGACTACATTAAACAAAACTTCGACATTGGTCCTAAAGATTACATCGCCGTACACGATGGAGCTCGTCCGATTATTTCGGACGATTTAATTAGAAAGGCTTTTCAGGGAGCTTACGAACACCAAGCAATTGTATTGGCACAAAAGAGTGTTGAATCGGTGCGTTTAGGAAATATATCCACAAATACCGCCACAGATAGAAATCAGATTTGGCTGATACAAACTCCACAAGTCTTCCTCGGAACATTGTTGTTAAAATCCTACCAACAAGATGAAGATCCACTTTTTACAGATGATGCTTCAGTGGTCGAAAAAACGGGCAAAAGTATTTATATTGTTGAAGGTGATTCTAAGAATATAAAAATCACCTATCCCCAAGACTTACAAATTGCCCAACTTTATTTAAAACTAATTTAAATGGTTAAGCATTGCCACGAATAACACGTAGTAATACAACGATAATTGCAATCACCAAAAGAATGTGGATGATATTATTTCCAGCCGCATAACCTCCAAAAAAGCTTATCGCCCAAATGATAACTAAAATAACGGCGATGATGTACAGTAAATTTCCCATTTCCTTATAATTTAATACCTAATTTATTTTTTATAGGTATAACAACGAAAAAAGGACTATAGTTTTATATTAAATAGATTAGGTTATATCCAACTGTAATCTGTCATAGGCTAGAAACATATTTTCGGGCAATTCTCCTGAAACAACTTCATGCAATCCCATTCGATGTCCAATATGTGTAAAATAGGTTTTGTCGGCATGAATATCATCGGCAAATTCAATCGCCTCTTCCAACGTTAAATGTGAAATATGAGATTCCTTCTGTAAAGCATTTACGACAAGAATCTTTACTCCTTCCAATAATTTTCTTGATTCGTCAGAAATGAACTTCGCATCAGTAATATAGGCGAAATCTCCAATTCTAAAGCCCAACACAGGCATTTTATAATGCAGGACCTCGATAGGCATAATTTCCTTTCCGAATAAAGACAATGGCACACCAGCCTTTATCTCTTCCAAATCCAGTCTAGGCGCTCCTGGGTATTTAATTTCCGTAAATGCATAATAAAATTCACGCTTTAGTGCTTCATGAAGTGCTTCGGTGCCATAAATTGAAATAGAACTATGCTGCTGATAATTAAACGCTCTAACATCGTCCAGTCCCGCAATATGATCTTTATGTGAGTGCGTCATTAATACGGCGTCCAAATGCATAACTTTCTCGCGCAGCATCTGGTATCTAAAATCAGGACCGGTATCGACAACCAATGTATGCTGATTGTATTCAATAAGAATAGAAGAACGTAATCTCTTATCACGTTTGTCTTCAGATTGACAGACCTGACATTGGCATGCTATTACTGGCACCCCTTGTGATGTTCCGGTTCCTAAAAATGTTATTCTCAAGCTACAATTTTTGATTTCAACACATCTTCATATAGTGGAAGAAATTTTTCAGAAATAACCTCCGAATCAATATCAATATCCAGTAATATATTCCACAGTGACTGGATTTTTATTTCAAGATTCGAAAACTTATTGACTACGACCACTTTTGTCGTCTGCAACATACAGGCACCGGTACGAAAGGAACCTTTCTCGTACCTCACTTTATACCCCTGCTCTTTGAAAAACTCCTCTATTTTCGTTAAACTGCTTTGTGTAAACGGTAACAAAATCTCTCCTCCTTTTAAATTCTACCTAAGTCTCCCAAACTTAGATAAATTTGATTTTATATACAAATAAAATCACGAATGTCAATCAATCGACCAACTTAAGGAGTTCATTGCCAAAAGTATCCCAGCTATATTTCTTTTTCTCGTCAATAATATTTGTTCTAAATTGCTCTTCTTTATTGTAGTGGTAAAATGAAAAAATACCGTCGGCCATTTGACGGGCATCAGGTTCCACGACATAACCAACATACTCATGCTGAACTAATTCAGGCAATCCCCCAACGTTACTGACAATCATCGGTAAATCAAAATGATAAGCAACCTGCGTAATTCCACTCTGTGTAGCACTCCGATAGGGCAAGACCACACAATCTGCCGCTGAAAAATACCTTCCGACCTCCTGATTAGGAATAAAATCAGTATGCATAAAAATAAACTCTTCCAGTTTATACTTTTTTATAAGGTTCAAATAAGGAGCAGGGTCACCATAAAATTCGCCTGCGAGCAGCAATTTCACCCCAAGGGTACGTATTCTGGGATCAGCCAATGCCTCCAGGAGGATATCCAAACCCTTGTATTGACGAATAAAACCAAAAAACAATACGACTTTATCCCCCTCGGCAATCTTAAGTAATCGACGTGCTTCCTTTTTACTCTGATGTACACCATAGTTATCATAGAGTGGATGCGGCGTATATACCGCTGGCATTTTCGGGCTTAACATTTTCAGATCTGCCAGCACACTTTTACTCATGGTGAGACAAGCATCAACAGACTTTAAAAAATAACGAATCAATAAGCTATCCCCTATCCGTTGTTCATGAGGAATGATATTATCAGCGATGCATACAATCTTAGTATGTTTATTTTTTCGAACTTGTCGTTGAATTGTTCCCAAACAAGGTCCAAAAAACGGCATCCAAAATCGTACAATAAGCAAATCATAATTTGCCTTTTTTAGTTCTTTACCTACCTTAATCCAATTAAATGGATTAATGGAATTGACCGTGGTCTTAATATGAAGGCCAGTTGGTGCTGGCTCATCCGAATATTGAGACTTTCCGGGAAAAAGGAAATTAGGATACTGTAAGCTGAAAGAATAGATGTCCACTTCATGCCCTGCTTCCTGAAAGTGAAATGCCAATCGTTCATTAAAAGATGCTATCCCACCGCCCCTTAACGGATAAGCGGACCCTAAAATCACAATTCGCATAATTAATTAAATGACTTTCTCAATTTGATAATCATTCCGATCGGAGCTGCTTCTAGACACTAACTCAGCCAAAAAACCAGTCAGAAATAATTGTGTTCCCAAAATAATCGCTGTCAGCGCAAAGAAAAATAAAGGTTGATCTGTTATATCTCTAAATGGTGTGCCGCTGGCGATACTCATCAATTTGTGGCAAATTAAATAAATGGAGATAAATAAACCTGCAAGAAAACTAATCACGCCCATAACACCAAAAAAGTGCATCGGTCTTTTCGAAAATTTCCCGACAAAAAATATGGATAATAAATCCAAGAAACCTTTCACAAAACGACCCGGGCCAAATTTGGTGGTACCATATTTACGTGGGTAATGCTGTACTACCTGTTCCTGTATATTGGTAAATCCTGCCCATTTCGCAATAACAGGGATATAACGATGCATCTCGCCATAAACTTCGATGTTTTTGACAACATCTTTTTTATAAGCTTTAAGACCACAATTAAAATCATGCAGGTTATAAATTCCAGACATCGATCTTGTCACCCCATTGAATAATTTGGTTGGGATTGTTTTGGTCAATGGGTCATAGCGTTTTTGCTTCCAACCCGATACTAAATCCGCTCCCTTATTCACGATCCGATCATACAGTTCAGGAATCTCATCTGGACTATCCTGTAGATCTGCATCCATTGTAATAACCACATCGCCCTGTGCAGCAGCAAAGCCTACATTTAAAGCCGCAGATTTTCCGTAATTGCGTCGGAACTTTATCGCAGAAATATTCGTGTTCTTTAACTTCAACTCTTCGATAACTTTCCAAGAATTATCTTTACTCCCATCATCAACTAAAATAATTTCATAGGAAAAATGATTGGCCGCCATAACGCGGTCGATCCAAGCTGTCAATTCGGGTAAGGATTCTTCTTCATTAAATAAAGGAACAACAACAGAAATATCCATGTGAATGTTAATCATGCTAAAAATGTAGTATTATAATACCAACAAAGGTATTACTTTTTCAGTAATACCTTATAGGGTCAATTTTATTTTATTAAACACTAATTGGTCTCTTGTTTGATCACCAATTTTTCTCGTTTTGTCAAGGCTGATAATAGTAATGCAAAAACAAATTGAAACATCAGCGTGATAGCCAACCCTTTGAGCACCTGCCCTAGCGTTATCTTTCCAATAGCATCAACTTGCTTTTCAAGTTCCGCGATTTTTGAATCGATAACCTCATCCGGCACATTGTTCTTTTCCATATACTCAATTGTAACATTAATTGTATGTGTCACCACCTTTTCTTGTAAAGTTGGATTAATGAAATTAACATACGCCTGTGTCCCAATTGTTGAAATAATAGTGGAAATAGCAAGCATCATAAATATGGATTTTAATGCTATAGAAAAATTCCAGTATCCGCCATTTGCTTTCCTAAGAGAGAAAGCGAAAAGCGCAGAAATAATAACAAAAAGACCAGTATTAACAATAAATGACATCGACATTACCCCCCAAAAGGAATTTAAGTCTTTGACAACAAACAAGACGACTAATCCGAGAATGAAAGAAATTATTCCCAGGATAACACCGTAAATAATACTTTTCTTTTTGTCAATTACCGCATCAAATCCTACATTACTTTGGTTGATTGAATCTGCCATAAAAATTATTTGTTATAGTAAGTACTAATTATTTGGTAAAGTGCAATATCAAATGCCTTATTGGAAGACGCTTCTGCATACTCTTCAAATTGTTTTTCAGATGGTTTCAACTCACTAAAGAAGCTCATGATAGGATAAAAAAGTTCGTAGACTTCACTTCTCGGATTTAATCCTTTTCCTACTTTTGCAATTTCAGCATACGGGCTATCTACTACAATTTGATTGGCAATGATATCTTCATAAATTTCATGCTCATCCTGAAATTCATCTTCATCAACTAATAAAAATTCCTTTAAGAAATCATCCAATTCAGGTTCAATCTCATCGTCCTTGCATTCCCCTAAATAAAGAAAAATATTCAACAATTCTGTTCCCCTATCTATAGTTTCATCTTCTATAGCCTCCCATTCCTCGGAATCCAAATAGTCATCTTCAAGCTTTAAAACATCATTGGAGAAAAAGTTCATGAGTAAAAGGTCTACATAAACCTCACGCAACTCATCAAAAAGTGGATAATCATCAAAAGATTGATCCAACAGTTCTAATTTCTCTAAATAACTTGCTTCCGTATTGAATACGGCAATAATCTTTTCAAGAAATTCCGGGGCAGTCGAGATCCCATCAACCTTGCCATAATTTAATATACCTGCCTCAACGGCTGCTTTAATATTTGCTTCCATGGTTTTAATCGTTTTTTATGATTTGATTATTATTGATGATCAATTCGACAGCACCTTTTAAAGTCTGTCCAAATAATGGAGAATTTTTAGATTTAGATCTATTTGTTGTTTCATCGAAGTTCCAAATCTTCACAGGGTCAAATACGACAAGATTGGCTATTGCTCCCTCCTCAATAAGAGGAACTTCAAGTCCTAGAATCTGCCGGGGTCTAACTGAAAGACTATTGACAATTTGTTCTTCATTTAATCCAGCACGAATCAAGAGTGGTAATACGGTCTGCAGTCCAATAATTCCATTTTTTGCAATATGGAATTCAACATTCTTAAATTCTATTTCATGCGGTGTGTGTTGCGAAACGACAGCATCGATAGTACCGTCCTTAACGCCTTTAAGTAATACCTTCAGATCTGCCTTTGTGCGTAATGGGGGGCTTACCTTATAATTACTATCAAAACCGACAATATCATCATCAGTAAACACCAATTGATGTGCAGCAACATCACATGTTACTGGAAGACCTTTTGCTTTCGCTTTTTTTATCAGATCGACAGCTTCTGGAGTGCTGATGGATGCAAAATGAATTGGAGCTCCAGTATATTCCGCTAAATACAGATCACGAGAAACCATTAACGATTCGGCCAGGTTAGGAATACCTTTCATTCCCAAATAAGTACTCATCGCACCTTCATTCATTTTGTTTCCACCTGCCATAGACTCATCTTCAGCATGTGAAAAAATCAATCCATCGAATCCCTTAGCGTATAACAACGCTCTGCTCATTAATCCCGCCTGCTGTACACTCCTGTTTCCATCACTAAAAGCGACAGCACCCGTTTGCTTCATATCAAATAGCTCGGCCAGTTCTTTCCCTTCTCTCTTTTTACTGATCGCTCCAATTGGATGTACATCAACAATATTTCCTTTCGCTGTATTGACAATAAGTGCAACCTCGGAACGGCTTTGAATCGCCGGTTCGGTATTAGGCATTACGGCTACTCCAGTAAATCCTCCAGCAGCAGCTGCTGCGCTTCCACTAACGATGTCTTCTTTGGTTTCTAATCCAGGTTCTCCAAAATTGGCATGTAGGTCAAAAAAACCTGGCGCTAAAACTTTTCCGGCACCATCTAAGGTTTCTATGTTTTTATCAGCTACTTTGACAGATTTTCCAATCTGTGCAATCTTTCCCTTTTCGATAAATACATCAACTTGCTGCTGATGAAATTCGTTACCAGGTAAAATTACTTTAACAGAAGTAATCAATAAGCTTTTCATATATGAATGTGATTGAAATTAAAAGGATACAACTTGTTTATCGAAGCGGGTAGCGAGCGAAGTAAGAATGGACAGACAGTGGCTTTATCACTATAAATCATATAGCTATAAATAACTTTTTCGCGTGATGCTCGTGATTGCTTCATTTCGAGAAACAAAGTTACAAAATACAAATTTATTATAGAACATTAAAAATAGATTTCAACGAGGAATAACTAGGCATTTTCTCCCCACTGATAATGTTTAAATTCAAACCCAGCAAGACTCAAAATCCGATCAACCACGGTTTCCGCGACTTCGTCCAAAGTCTTTGGTAAGCTATAGAATGAAGGTGATGCCGGACAAATGATACCTCCGGCCTCTGTCACCAATTTCATGTTCTGGATATGTATAATACTTAGTGGTGTCTCACGGGTAACCAAAATCAATCTTCGTCGCTCTTTTAGCACGACATCGGCCGCTCGGGTTGTCAAATCAGAAGACACACCGTGGGCTATCCTTGATAATGTCCCCATTGAACACGGACAGACAATCATAGTATCATAGCGAGCCGATCCTGATGCAAAAGGAGCAAAGAAATCACCCTTGTCATAAAACTTGAACGGCACATCCTGATAACTCTCATCGCCCAACTCCGCACGCCATACATCCTTCGCATTATTCGACATCACAATCCCAACCTCTGCGATCTGTGTTTTTAATACCAATAGTTTTTTAAGTAAAACTTTAGCATAGATTGAGCCGCTAGCTCCAGTAATGGCAACAACAATTTTTCTCTTAGACATCTCTTTTAAAATAATAAAAACAAAGCTATAAAAAAAGGGTCGTAGTGAGAAACACCCGACCCTACATCTACCTATGAAAAACATGCCCTTGGGAGGGGCTTAACAAAAGTACATCTACTTTTTAATTTACAAAAACATTATGCGCATTACTACACATTTGTGTATATAAAATACCCTAAAAATTCCTTTTTCCCAGATTTTAAGATCCAATTCACCCCGCAAAAAAAAACTTCTTCCAAATTTCAGTTCAATCCAAAGGAAAATTAAATACAAATATTTTCGCAAATCAAACGCTTATTCTCATCAATAAAGTCTATTTTAGTAACAACGTTAGACAATTTGTTAAGACATGAACCTTTCCGTTTTAGAACAATATATTGAAGAAGGCAAAAGCCATGATATCGACTTATTATTGATTGGGAATCCCGAACTTTTACAAGAAACAACGAGTCATGGAATTTCTCCCCTACTATTGGCTTGCTATTACAACAAACCCCAGATCATACGGATACTTTTACAACACACCAAATCCATGACTATCCATGAGGCTTGCGCGGCTGGGTTAACTTCATACTTGGAGGCCATTATTTCGCAAGCACCATCTGTTGTCAATGAATGGTCGTCACAGGGCTTTACGCCATTAACTTTAGCAACATATTTCAACAAAACAGACATTGTACGTCTTTTACTGTCCAAAAAAGTCAATCCGAATGTCGTAACCAAAAATGAACAACTCACCACTCCGCTACATATTGCCGCTGCAAACAACAATGAAGAGATCGGTAAGTTGCTAATCGAGGCCAATGCTAATGTCAATGCCATTCAAGCGACTGGCGAAACTCCACTTCATTTCGCTGCCCAATATGGTAATATCGATTTTATTGTTGCCTTACTCGAAAATGGAGCCGACACCAGAATCATCAATATTTCAGGGTTAGCTCCAATGGACCTGGCCTTTGAAAAAGGCCATAAAGAGATCGCAGAGATCTTAAAAAATTAATTTCTTTTTAAAATTTCGCATCCGATTCTGCAATGAAGGCAGCGTTTCCGATCACAGTAAAATCTCTTTAATTGTAAAATCCCCTGACTTTGCAATGCGCTTTGAAGATGCCAATCATATTGGGCAAACTGTCTCACAACCATATTTTTTTCTGAAGGAAGCTGCTCCAAAAGAGTTAGGGCCCTATCAATATAGGTCTGAATACTGAAATATTTACCGTATGAAAAAAGAAAAACAATAATCACATTAATAACAAGCGTGTCAATAGTTTCATTACCCAACCGAAGTGTTTCTTTTATCTTCGTTTTTGTACCAAAGGAAAAATGTCCGTCAAAATAATCACTTAGCGACGCTATCTTAAATAATTTTCGAGCTCTTTCCAAATCATCGACAGCCAAAATCTTAGCAACGCCCAACTCGTTCTTGCTAAACAAGACAGCTAATTGAGCAATTCGCCGTGCGGGAAAATTATAAGGTCTCATTCTCATCCTCTTCCAAACCCCATAAACAACCTCTATACCGTGTACATGCTTTTGATACTCAAATTCACCGGCTAACTGCTTCATATACTCGCTTCCTGACTCCTGAATTAACAACCCACTAACCCCAAAGAAAAGAGCTTCTATTTTAAATAGGTTTGAACGATATTTTTGTAAAATGTTCCAAGGTAATTTCTCCCCAAGCTCCTGAAATGTATCGGCATTAACTTTTAATCCTATACATCTGCAAATCCATACCCATAACGTTTTTTCCCAATCCGTATTAAATTGATCTAAAATCAACAAAACTTGTTGAACCTTCATTTCTAGGCGTTCAACAGCTAAAGTACTCAGCCACATGGATTTTTTAAAAAGATCAATTGAACCAAACTGAAACTCACAAGGTATCGAACTTTTTGCGTTCATCATCGTTGAATACCGTTCCAACAGATGCTGTTCGACATATTCCGAAAGCACCAATGTCGGTATTGATGTACCGTCATTTCGGTAAATAACTTTATCGTTTCTCCAAACCACATGTAAGATAACGTTATTATAAACGGCATCTTCTTGATGACAATGTCGATCCCAATCCGAAGATTGGATATGCATCTCGACATGACCAAACCAATCATTATCTTTACACCTAATATGTGACATCAGGAAATCGGGGCCTGAATCTGTATTGTATTGCCCCACATGAACAACGGCCAAGGGTTCACCATCCGTAGAATGCAACCCATTTGCACGAAATAGCCGAAGTTTCCAGATAAACTGCATTAAGTTTTCTGTAACTAACATAATTGTAATTTAAGAATTAAATTAACCGGCTATGGCTTAATTCCCTAAATATACAATTTAATAATCACTGTTTCTTATAGATCTTTAAAAGATCATTGGAAACCAATTTACTTTCAAGCAATTGTCCACTAAATTGTGGAGCCGTAATTCCATTAAATAGCTTTTTTTCGGTTTCAAACACCCTCGCCTCATCCCAGAGATCCGCATCGATAAACATTTGCAGCGTAGCACGCCCTCCTTCTATGATGATTGACTGAACATCCATTAAATATAGTTGATAAAGAATATTCTGCGGCAGATACAACCCGTAATTTTCAAGCTCAATATACTTAACATTTGCTGTCCAATCTGTCTTTTTAGCATTGAAGACGATTGTATCAGCTTGATCATCTAGAATATTGGCATCTAGTGGAATGGCAAGATCTCTATCTAAAAGAATACGCAATGGGTTGTTACCCTGCCATTCTCTTACGGTCAGACTGGGATTATCTACAACTGCGGTATTTGTACCGACCAAAATAGCATCTTCCTCTGATCTCCAGCGGTGAACCAACTGTCGGCTAGCAGCATTGCTTAACCAAATTTGTTTATTTTGCATCCCCATAAAACCGTCCTTCGACTGCGCCCATTTTAGAATAACATATGGGCGGAATTGACCAATACGTGTAAAAAACCGACGGTTGAGCCATACAGCCTCTTTTTCCAGTAAACCAATTTCAACTTCAATACCTGCTTCGCGCAGTATCTCAACTCCCTTGCCATTCACCTTGGCGAAAGGGTCCAAACAAGCGATATAGACTTTTAAGGGTTTTAGCTCTGCAATCATATTGGCACATGGCGGTGTCTTTCCATAATGCGCGCAAGGTTCAAGGCTAACATAAAAAATACTTCCCTCGATAAGCCGTTTTGCTTCTTCCCCATACTTTTGCACAACCTGCTGTACCGCATTGACCTCAGCGTGTGGTCCACCATATGGAGAAGTATATCCTTCACCGATAATTTTACCGTCCAAAACAATGACAGCCCCAACCATTGGATTGGGACTCACTGAACCCGCGCCCATTTGGGCCAGTTCCAAACAACGATGCATATATTGCTTGTGCATATCCATGGATACAAATCTATGAAAATCGTACCTTTGACACATGAAAATACTTCAAGATTTCGAATTATTATTTCAACATGAGCTTCAGGGGTTATATGATGAGGATGAAATAAAAGCAATATTCTTAGTGGTTGTTGCCGAAAAGTTTGGGTTAAATAGAACCAATTATCAATTGAGAAAAACAGATATCGTCAAGGAGGCGGATAAGACTGAAGTACTTAGCATCCTTCAGGATCTAAAAAAGCACAGACCTATACAGTACATACTCAATAAAGCAGATTTTTATGGTGAAGTTTTCCAGGTCAATGAATCGGTCCTCATTCCACGCCAGGAAACTGAAGAACTTGTCGATCTGATCATCAAAAACCACAAATCTTCTCAAAACCTAAAAATTATAGATATCGGAACTGGCTCTGGCTGCATCCCGATCACCTTATCAAAGCATCTCAATAATGCCCTAGTAACAACGATAGACATCTCAAAAGAGGCGATAAATACAGCACAAGAAAATGCTAAGAATTTAAAAACTCAGGTTCAATTTATCAATGCGGATATATTTGAATGGGAATACATTTTCTCCGACCAACATTATAATATCATTGTATCCAATCCGCCCTATATAACCCCGGGAGAAAAGCAGCATATGAATCAAAACGTATTGGCTTATGAACCTGAGCTCGCATTATTCATTGAAGAAAGTGCTCCATTGATTTTTTATGATGTTATTTCATCCTTTGCTTTGAAACATTTAACCCCAGATGGAGATCTATATTTTGAAATCAATCAATATCTCGGTCCAGAAATGAAGGAACTTATGGTCAAAAAAGGATTTGAACAGGTCAAACTCATAAAAGATATTAATGGAGCAGACCGAATAATCCATGCAAAAAAAGCGCGATAAAAAAAATAATCCGTTTATTTATTAAGCAGTTAAGGCCTTTTCGTCAAAATTTGCACGCTATAATTTGGCATATATCAAAAGAAATTCTACCTTTGCATCACTTTCAAAAACAGAAAGGATTCCGTAGCTCAGCTGGTAGAGCAATACACTTTTAATGTATGGGTCCTGGGTTCGAATCCCAGCGGGATCACTAAAGAAGAGCTAATCGCAGGATTAGCTCTTCTTGTTTTAAAGATATTAGGATTCGAAAGAAGTGTCGGCCGGGTTCGATTCAATGGAGGCTCAGGGGTGTGCTTGGGAAATGAGGGGCTGAGCCAATCCCAGCGGGATCACTAAAGAAGAGCTAATCGCAGGATTAGCTCTTCTTGTTTTAAAGATATTAAGATTCGAAAGAAGGGTCGGCCGGGTTCGATCCAATGGAGGCTCAGGGGTGCGCTTGGGAAATGAGGGGCTGAGCCAATCCCAGCGGGATCACTAAAGAAAAGCTAATCGCAGGATTAGCTTTTCTTGTTTAACACTTGCGGAAAACTTCTTTTTCATCAACAACGCTTTTCTTGATCTCCATTTGAAAACATGTTTTTTATCTTATCTTTATAATTTCAAGAATTTTCGGGCTTAATACATTAAAAACACTAACCGATAATTCAATAATAATTCTAGCGCTATCTACCATCGTATTGACGCTAGAACAATTACAATCAATGAAAGAGGATCGAGCACATGAAGAGATTTACGTTAAAAGAGATTGGCCAACAGTTAAACCTATCTCCAGGAACCATTTCCAAAGCACTAAACGATAGCCATGAAATAAGCGCAGAAACAAAAAAGTTAATTTTAGATTTCACGCAGAAAATTAATTATATACCAAATTTCTCCGCAAAAAGCTTAAAAACGGGGCGATCAAACACCCTAGCGATCATTGTTCCATTTATCTCAAGCTCTTTTTTCTTTGATTTTTACGAAGACATCTCCCTTATTTTATCGCAGACGAATTATAAACTCATCCTCTTGCAGACTTTTAACGATGAGAAAAAAGAAAAGGAAGCACTGGAACTTTGCATACAAAGCAATATCGAAGGAATAATCATTTCTCCTGTAAAAAATGATTCAAGTTTATCACTCTTGTTTTATATCATGGAACAGATCTGCCCTGTGATTATTTTTGACCGGATAAACCATCAACTCGACACCTTTAAAATCGGAATCCAAAACAACAAAGTCATCTATCAGGCAACAGAAGAAATGATCAAAAACAAACGCGAAAATATCATTCTTTTATTATGCAAAGATATCGGTGGAAATGTAAGCAGAATAAAAGGATATAAAGATGCCCTCTTTAATGCCTCTATTCCTTTTAAAGAAGAAAATATTGTTGAAATATCCTACTCAAGCCCCAAAGATAATATCGATGACGAACTGGAAAGCAAAATAAACACGTTATTAAATAAGCCCTCCGCTCCAAATGCACTCCTCTCAACGACAGACACCTTGTCGCTAAAAGTTTTGCACATATTAAATAAATTAGAGGTGAAAATTCCTGATGACATGAACTTAATTGGCTTTAGCAACACCCCTTTTGCCAACAGTCTCAACCCATCTTTAACAACAATCACCCAGCCAACACAGCTTATGGCAGAAAAATCGGTAGAACTTCTCTTGCAGATGTTAAAGAAAAAAAACAAAAAGAATTATTTCGAATTCGAGACGTATTTTTTGGACTGCAGTATCGAACACCGAAAATCTACATCATCCCTTTAAAGAAAAGGTCAAAACCCCACTATGGAATTTTGACCTTTTCAGAAAATACCGATCTCTACTATTAACGATCGACTGCAACATCCACCAATTAAACCTTACTTAATCAATGATCGCAATGCATGGACAGGCAAATCTATTTTAGTATCATTGGATAGATTCCCGTTCAATGTTCCCCATTGCAAACTATCTAAACGGACAGATGATTTTCCTTCAGTTTTGATATTCAGAAGACCTACTTTGGCTTCAGGTCCCTTCCTATTGAAATAAACTTCTGAATTGTTTGCCACAATATCTGCACTTTGATAATTCGTACGCGGAAGTCCCAAAACACTATTCGTTGTGTTAACAAATAAACGACCGACAAGAGAATTCCCCTTACTGTCCGTCCCGCCAAGATCATCAATAGTGGAATTTGTCAGGTTCAGATTCAATGTATTTATAACGGATTTCTCCGCAAGGGAAAATACCTCAACGCTATCACCTACGACAGTCAATTCGTTCAACCTGGCGGACAACTCGTTAATACCCGCATTTTTTAATTTTAAAACCCTAAGATCAGGTGAAAAAATATAGATTGAATTATACCCCCCGTCTCCTCCTGATAAAAGATCTAAGGTAAGATTGCCAGATTGATCGACATTCGCTTTCACAAAGTCGGCTTGACTTTTATTAACTTTAACCATAAACTTATCGCTTTTCACCCAATACAACCCTACACCCCTTGCATTGGTACCTACAATATAAAGCTTATCGAAAGCTGCCAAGGGGAACGACCGGTAATAAACATCCTTTGCACCTGGCTTGGATACCTCCTGCTCAACATCAGCATTATATTTTTTCGCATCCACTCGATTTATACGAACAAGGTAGGACGCGACAAGCATCGGAACCGCGAATAAGCCTATTGCTAATCCCATTATTATTTTTGTACTTAATTTCATGACTCATTTTGATTAAAATTCTGACTTACAAACCGTCTATAACGTTGCTCTAACTCATCCAGACCGATTTCCAATAAATAAATATTACGAAAAAACAAGGGAAGATCTTCTTCTAGAAAAATTGCCTTTCTATATAACTTCACATTCTTCACCGATTCTTGTGTCAGAAAAAAACCGATCCCGCGCTTATTAGCTATAATTTCTTTCTGCTGCAACATATCATAGGTCCGCATAACAGTATTGGGGTTAACCTCCATCTGAACTGCCAATTCCCTTACTGAGGGGAGTTTTTCATCCACTTTCCAGGTCGCTAGCAAAATATGATCACATACGTACTCAGCAATCTGAAGGTAAATGGCTTTATTTGCATTGAACTCCATATTAAATCTCCTTTTCTTTCAACCTTAAAAAAGCAACCGCCCAAATCATTATGGCAAGCAACACTCCTACAGCGCCGATCAATGCAAAAATATGATTTGAATCAGACCAATAGTTATTATCCATTGTACCTACGGTATCCTGGGTCTGAGTCTTCATTAAGTAAACAAAAAGACACATCCAAACTACACAGTAAAGCACAAGAAAAATAGCCGTCTTTACATATTGATAGTTTTGGTAGACGATCCCACCAAGTAAGAAAATTGCATTCAGAAGAATTGGTACAAAACAAAAATAATAAGCCGGTTCAGGGTATTGAACCTTGAAAAAGTACTGCCATAGATCCACACTGACCGTCTCTCCTGATGGCTGTACTTCATTTACAACCACAGAACCAACGCTCCTCAAATAAGAAACAAATGCCAAATCGATCAAATAAAAGACCAATAAATATGAACCAATACTCACGACAACCGTATAGAATAAGCTGACCAGAAACTTTTCCAATTGTGACGCTGGAATCATCAGCTCAAAAATCGCCCGGGTCTTCTTCCCTAAATCAGCAAAATAACTGCTCGAGATAACCGTTACAAAAAAGAGTCCCAAGATACAAAACAACGGTGCTCTGAAATTTAGCAACGAATAAACAATATTCTTTTTGATATCATCATAATTTGATCCCAAATTAACTGCATAAAAACCAAAAATTACCCCGGCAATAATCCCTATTGACATCAGATAAATTCGCCCAAAACCAATCCATTGTCTTCGAATCAGTCCAAAAAAACGCGTAGCATTAAATAGATTTGACATATTCATCATGTTTAATAAGGTCCGTAATTTTTTCCTTGCACTGTAACACTGCATTAAATAGCAACTCCAAATCCAGTTTCGAATCTTCTGCCGCCGAGTTTGGAAGAATAACATTAAAACCGCCTACTCCTTCTTCGGAATAAAGTGTATCCAAAGGCAACTCTCTTACTTTTTTAAAGCATAAGCGATCAGTAATCACATGCATCGGAGCGTTGAGTGCAACCTTATGATCATCAAGTAAAATAACAGCATCAATAAGATTATCCAGATCACGCACCTGATGTGTGGAGATAATTACACATCGATCATCAGTAATGGCAGAAGCCATGATCTTTCGAAACTGAACCTTAGAAGGAATATCCAAACCATTCGTTGGCTCATCCATGATGATCACTTTTGTGTTAGACGCTAAACCGAAAGAAATAATATATTTCTTTTTCTGTCCATAACTCATGTTTGCTAATTTTTGCTCAATGGGAATATCGAACTCACGAATAAGCTGATCAAAATATACCTGATCGAAGTTGGGGTAAAACCCTGCATTAGCCTTCAGAAACTGTTCTGATTTTACGGCAGGGAGATAAAACTCTTCCGGAATAAAACTAATCTCCCTTAACAAGGAAGGTTCCCTTCGATTAGGGTTATGCCCCAACACATCAACTTGCCCCGAAACAGGATATACCAAACCGGCAATATTCTTAAGCAAAGTTGATTTGCCAGCACCATTCTTTCCCAATAGGCCATAGATATGCCCCTGCTTCAATTCAAGATCCATATGAAGAAAAAGGGGCCATGATTTACTATAGCTGAAATTTAGATTTTGGATAGTAACCATACTACTGTATTATTTAATTAATACACTAATATAGAAACGGATTTTGTATAATTCCAAAAACATTTTAAAAAAAAACACAGGCAGAGCTTTGCTTACGCTCAGGCATTATTTTAATTTAATAGCACAGATCGGACATAATAAAACATATACATTCAATTTATATAATAAACATAATACTATGATAAACAAATTGTTATTATAATAAATTATGAAATTCGTAATCGAATAAAACATCATTTTTATCGATGTGCATTATCCTTAAAAACAACACGCAAATCGCAACCACCTTCAAAAACCCGAAATAGCCGCATTCTCAGCTAAAACAAATCAAAACCACACAAACCCTTCGGGAATGACAAACATCACCTCAGAGAGGCTAAAAACAACTAAAAATAAAGCATACAGACGATCATTAGTTATTCACAAGCGAATACCTTCGTTCTCGATCATTTGGACGGCCTATTTGGTCCAGCTAATCGTTATTCTCCGCCTGATAGATAAACGGCGAATTACACATAACAACAGCATTAACCAAGAGTTAAAAACAACACAAAGCAACCTAATAACCAAAACAATAAAGTACTTATATAAAGTAAAAATACATATAAATACAAGTCCTTTGATCAGAAGACGTAGACAATTAATGAAAAACCAGCATCTATTCTATAAGCTGGTATAGTTTAAAATAGCTTTAAATCTATTTTATTACCATCTTTGTTTTCATGATGAATTACATTTATCCCTTCATTCTAGCGATGCATTCTTTATGGAGATGGGAAGTACTGATTATACTAGCAATTAGTCTTTCAACCTTTTTTTATAAGAAAAAACAGCAGCTTCTATTCTCCCCTATCGATCAATTTCTTGTAAAAACCACGGTTATTTCTTTCTATATTCAGCTAGTTTTAGGTATTAATCTCTATATACTGAGCCCCATCACACAGTACTTCCTACGACATTTCGACGAAGCAGTCCACCTGAGGCAAATTCGCTTCTTCAGTATGGAGCACAGTAGCATGATGATTATGGCTGCAATTTGCCTGACATTGGGTGCCCATAAAAGCAAAAACGCCGATACAAACGATCGACGTTTTAAAACATTATTAATCTGGTTTGGACTAGCTTTACTGATTATCCTTAGTTCTATTCCTTGGGAATTCTCTCCCTTGACAAGCAGACCGAGTTTTCGATCATTTTAATTAGCTATTTTTCCAGTTGGCTTTTCTTTTATTACGCATGGCATCCATTCCCTCCTTGAAATCATTGGTTTTACGCAAATCTGCCAAGCTCTCTAAGAGAAAGTTATACTTATCATCATAATCTTGCTCTTTTAGCCTTCGCAGTGCAACAAAACCTCTCGATATAGCCAAAGGAGCATTTTTAAGAATAGTTTCTCTCAATTCAACCAAGGCAGTTTCTTCAACATCCAAAATTCCGGACAGAATACCCTTATCCAGCGCATCTCCCGCAGAAAAAGAATCTCCCCTGATACAAAGATCCATCGCTTTTCTTTCAGGCATATATTCCATTAGCAAGGCCAACACCTGAAATGGAAAGAGTCCGATTTTTACTTCTGGCAAAGAAAAACGTACATGTGGCAGTGCAAACAAATAAGTGCAAGATAATGCAATCAAAAAACCACCTGCAATAACATCTCCCCTAACAACACAGATTGAAGGCTTATCTAAACAGGCAAATATTTCTGCCAAAGACTTTTCAACCTTTGGAATTGCCGGATTACCAATATCTACTGTAGGATCCTCAAAAGCTTTAAGATCCATACCCGCACAGAACACCGGACCTTCAGCCTCTATTTGTACTAAACGAATATCGGGATTGCTATTCGCCAGATTCAATGCATAGGCAATTTCGTTCACCATAGTCGGACTAAAAGCATTTCTTTTATCCGAACGAGCTAGCGTCAAATTGAACACATGCTGCTCAACGTGCACCTTTATAAAATTCAGTTTTTCCATCTCAAAAATCCCTACAAAATCATTTGCCTGAAGCTATGCTCCAATCCGAGTATTTCAGCATCAGTTCCTCGTCCAAAATAACGCAACAAGAGTTCTGAAGGTATATTGCCAACCAAATCATCTTTTGCAAATGGACAACCGCCATAACCAAGCAATGCGCCTTCAAATTTACGGCAACCTGCGAGATAAGCGGCTTCAATCTTAGCAAGACTCTCCGCTTGCCTCGCATGAAAATGTGCACCTATTTCCAGTTTTGGAAAACTGGCTTTAACAAAAGTGAATAATGCTGAAATCTGATTCGCATCGGCTTCTGAAGTTGTGTCTGCCAAAGAAAATTCCCGGATACCCAGATCGTATAATTTCCCAATCCATTCTTCTACCAAAAGTGGGGACCACGGATCCTTGTATGGGTTCCCAAAAGCCATGCTAATATAAATAACTAAAGATTTATGATTAGCGTCTGCCAAAAGTTTCATTTCTTTTACTTGCTGATAAGAAGCCGCCAAGCCCATATTGGTATTTCGACGTTGAAATGTTTCCGATATTGAAAATGGATACCCTAAAAAGTCGATTTTTTCCTCTAGAACGGCTTCTTCTACTCCCCGAAGATTGGCGACAATCGCCAATAACTTCACTTTTTCATTCTTTCTGATTCCTTCCAGGACTGCTTTTGTATCCGCCAACTGCGGAACTGCTTTCGGCGAAACGAAAGATCCAAAATCAATAACATCAAACAGCTCACTTTCGATTAACGTATTGATATGTTTAATTTTCTTATCTGTCTCAATAAAGTTATGAAGCCCTTGAACAGCGTCTCTTGGGCAATCAACCAATACAACTTGATCCCTCATCATATGCTATAAAATATCTTTCTCAATCTCTCTGGCGATCACCATTTTCTGAATACTTGAAGTCCCTTCACCTATGGTACATAGTTTAGCATCTCTAAAAAACTTCTCGGCAGGATAGTCCTTTGTAAATCCATAACCACCAAAGATCTGCACAGATTCATTCGAGACACTAACAGCAGCCTCCGACGCATAAAGTTTAGCCATCGCTCCAATTTTAGAAACACGGTCCCCATGATCCTTTAAATAGCCCGCCTGCCTCGTTAACAATTCGCTTGCCTCTACTTGTGTAGCCATATCTGCAAGTGCAAAAGAAACTGCCTGAAATTCGTAAATCTTTTTCCCAAATTGCTCACGCTCGTGTGCATATTTCAGCGCACACTCGTAAGCTCCGCGGGCAATACCCAAAGAAAGTGCCGCAATCGAAATACGTCCGCCATCCAATAATTTTAAAGCCTGTACAAAGCCCTGTCCTTCCTCACCGATGAGTTGATCCCGATGAATCCGACAATTATCAAAAAAAAGACAGGCAGTTTCTGAGGCACGCATCCCCAATTTATTTTCTTTCTTTCCCGCAGTAAATCCAGGTGTACCTTTCTCAACAATGAAAGCCGACATCCCTTTTTTATCCCCCTTAGCCCCAGTTCGTGCAATAACGACAGCAACACTAGAACTGATGGCATGCGTGATAAAATTTTTAGAACCATTTAACACGTAATGATCACCATCTCTCTCCGCAAATGTCGTCATTCCACCGGCGTCAGAACCGGAACCGGTTTCTGTAAGCCCCCAGGCACCGATCCATTCAGCTGTCGCAACTTTGGAAGATAACGTTTCTTCTGTTCTTCACTGGCAAAGCTTAATATATGATTTGTGCACAAGGAATTATGCGCCGCCACAGAAAGTCCGATTGAACCACAATACCTTGGAGATTTCATCCAAAACGGTGATGTATTCCTGATACCCGAGCCCTGATCCGCCATATTCTTCAGGAACGATTACTCCCATAAAACCGTGTTCGCCTAACTTTTTAAAAACTTCTATTGGAAATATTTGGGCTTCGTCCCATTCCATCACATAAGGTTTGATATGATACTGTGCAAAATCTCGTGCACTTTGTCTGATCATATCCATTTGTTGTTTATTTTCAATAAACATAAGCATGAATATTAAATTTACAATCGGTAATTCAATTCAAATATATCAAAATATTTAGGAATAAAATTGCAAATATTTTAAAATTTTATTTTAAATTTATCTAAAAATAAGAAATTCTTAATTTAACAGTTTTTAAAACCAAGATTATAAATTATGAAGGAGCTACTCGCATTACTTCGCCAAAAAAGAGAAAATTTAAAATTCGGTGGCGGCATCGATAAAATAAAAAAACTGAAAGAAAAGGCAAAATGTCAGCCTGGGAAAGAATAGAATATCTACTGGACCCAGACCGTGAGTATCTTGAAATAGGCATGTTTGCCGGCGAAGGAATGTACAAAGAACATGGTGGATGCATAAACGCAGGATGCGCAGCGGTACTGGGTTATGTAAAATCCAAACTATGCGTCATTGTCTCCAACGACGCGACTGTCAAAGCTGGGGCATGGTTCCCAATTTCTGCCAAGAAAAATCTACGCGCACAAGAAATTGCTATGGAAAACAACTTGCCAATTATCTATTTAGTAGATTCCGCCGGTGTATTTTTACCGCTACAAGATGAAATCTTTCCGGACAAAGAACATTTTGGACGTATATTCCGTAACAATGCCCGAATGTCCTCCATGGGAATACCTCAAATTGCAGCAATTATGGGAAGTTGCGTAGCAGGTGGCGCTTATTTACCTATTATGTCCGACTACGCCTTTATCGTCGAAGGAACGGGATCTGTATTTTTAGCAGGCCCTTACTTGGTCAAATCTGCGATAGGTGAAACTGTAGATGCAGAAACACTCGGCGGAGCTTCTACCCATTCGGAGATATCCGGCGTAACAGACAATAAATTTCCCGACGACCAAAGTTGTTTAGATGCTATAAAAAATGTTATCGATAAAATCGGTGGAAATCTAAAAGCTAATTTCGACAGAAAGATAAGCCTACCCCCAAAAACTGATCCGAGTAAAATAGTAGAGATTCTTCCCGAAGACAGGACAAAACCTTATCGCATGCAGGATATCCTGAATGCAATTGTAGACGCAGAGACTTTAGAAGAATACAAGCCAGATTATGGAAAAAACCATTGTATGCGGCCTCGCCCGCATAGATGGCTGGGCTGTCGGGATCGTTGCTAATCAACGCGAGATCATTAAAGCCAAAAAACCTGGCAACACCATGGAAATGCAGATGGGCGGGGTTATCTATAGTGATTCAGCAGATAAGGCGGCGCGCTTCATCATGAATTGCAACCAGCAGCGCATTCCACTTGTTTTTTTTCAGGACGTCACTGGTTTTATGGTAGGGAGCCGATCTGAACAAGGGGGGATTATCAAAGACGGCGCAAAAATGGTCAATGCAATGGCCAACTCCGTAGTCCCAAAATTTACATTTATTGTCGGAAACAGTTATGGCGCAGGAAATTATGCAATGTGTGGAAAAGCGTATGACCCACGACTAATCTACGCTTGGCCTACCGCCCAAATGGCAGTCATGAGCGGTGCCGCAGCAGGCAAAACACTGTTTCAAATCCAAGAATCAGCTTTAAAGGCCAAAGGTCAAGAAATTAATGAAGAAGAGAAAAACGACCTCCTTAAATCCATCGAAGACCGGTACAACGAGCAATTGAGCCCATATTACGCTGCTGCGAGACTATGGGTTGATGGAATTATAGCACCTGAAGAAACACGAAAAGTTATCAGCATGGGAATTGAAGCTGCCAACGAAAAACCTATCTTAGACCGGTATAATGTAGGTGTTATACAGGTCTGAGTGGAGTAAAGTTAAATTCGAAAACCCCTCAAACGGCAAACTTCGTCATCTGAGGGGTTTTTAAATTAGCTATTTTATAGCTATATTTAGGATCTTCTCCAGATTTTGCTAATCGCTTCAAAGTCCAACAAAGATTCTCGATTCCGCATAATGTCTACTGACACCGCTTTTTCTACGGGTATCCCCGAAAAGATTTTCTTAATAGGCAGCTCCAGTTTTTTGCCGCTTAACATATAAGGAATAGCCGCTACTTGAAAAATATCGTCAGGCACATGTCGCGGACTATATTGCAGCCGAAGCACCCGTTTAATCTCACTTTTTAACATGTCATTCAATAAGCCAGTGTCCAATTGAACAAAAAGCAACATATCAGATGATCCATTTTCATGATCTACGCAAATAACCAAACTATCCAAGACCCCCTCGGTTCTATTTAAAACATTATAGATCTCCGCAGTACCAATACGTACGCCGCCACGGTTCAGAGTTGCATCTGAACGCCCGTACATAATTACTCCATCATGGTCAGTAATCTTAATCCAGTCACCATGACTCCAAACACCGCTATATTTATCAAAATAACTATCGAAGTATTTTTTATTCGCCCCATCGTTCCAAAAATAGATGGGCATGCAGGGCATGGGAGCTAAAATAACGAGTTCTCCAACCTCCCCATAAAGTGGATGACCATTCTCATCAAATGCTTCTATCTTAGCTCCTAAGGTGCGGCATTGAATCTCTCCTGCATAAACATCACGCAAAGTGCACCCCGAAAGAAAGGCGCTGCAAACGTCTGTACCACCACTTAATGAGACAATTTGACTTTTTGGAAACTGTACATTTAGCCATTCAAACACATCTGGCGGAAGTGGTGAGCCTGTTGACCCTATTGTTTTCGGCTGATAAGCCATGGATTTTAAATCTTGATCTTGACAGGAGATGAGATAAGCAGCCCCAACGCCAAAATGATCCACCTTACTTTCTTGTGCAAACCTCCATAAACTCAATTTGTCGGGATAATTCGTAGCTCCATCATATATACACAATGTATTTCCCATTAAAAGGGCCGAAAGCGCATAATTCCACATCATCCATCCTGTAGTAGAATACCACATAAATCGATCGCCGTCTTGCACATTTTGATGCAGTCCAAGTGCTTTCATATGTTCCAGCAGCATACCACCAACTCCATGTGTAATGGCTTTAGGCTTCCCGGTAGTTCCCGAAGAATACAAAATCCATATTGGAGCATCAAAAGGCATTGCCGTAAATTGGAGCTTAACTTGTGTAAGATCCTTTTTCAGAATCTCTTCCCAAATAGGATCATCAATCAAAACACAAGCCACTAATGATGGTAGCCGCTGCGAAAGTTGCTGAATACTTTCCGCCTTTTCAAAAAGACGTCCATTATAGTAATAACTGGAATTTGCGAAGAGTACTTTGGGTTCAATCTGCTCAAAACGTTCCTGAATACTTGCCTCCCCAAAGTCGGGCGAACAACAGGACCAAACCGCACCGATGGAATTAGCAGCCAAAAATAACGCAACTGCTTCGATGCCATTAATCAATACACCAGCTACACGATCTCCACTTTGTACACCTAATTCTTTCAAATAGACTTGGAGTTTGAGAACCATGGATTCCAACTCAGTCCATGACACCTCTCTTTTAGCATGCTGTTCAGATTGAAAGATTAATGCAGGACGCTTTTCCGTTGTGTTCCGAAATACGTGTTCAGCATAATTCAAAGTAGCCCCACTAAACCACTTTGTCCCAATAAAGCTTGTGGAATCTGCCGGTAACTCGACAATGTTTGTAGGAGCTGAATGAAATTTTAAATTAAAATAGGCGGCTATACTCTTCCAAAAATTAGCCAGTTCCGTCGTTGACCATGCCCAAAGGTCCTGATAGGATGGAAAGAATAAGCCATGCTCATTCTCCACATATTGTTTAAACTTATTGATCTCAGCTAGAGATTTTTGCTCTTCTGTTGGGCTCCAGAGTAATTTTCCCATAATAGTTAGCTATAAAACGGTTATATTCAAACTTAGGTAAATTTACGTGTATATGCAATTTTAAATAGCTATAACGCCCTATAACAACACACTGTATTTTCGGATTAAATACAGATGTTAAATTATAATACTTCAATAGCCGTATTCATTTCTACCGGATGCCCCGTGCACAAAAGTATCCTTCCTTGTTCAACTTCGCGATCTGTTAAAACCTCATTATAATCCATTCTTACTTTACCTCTTGTACACTGTGAAATACAGGTACTTACACATACCGGATTTACAAGAATACGGCAACTTAATTTTATGTTCCAGCCCGATGTCCAAAATAGATTTGTTATATGGCACTTCAAGATTATAGGTTTTACCTTGAAAATATAATTCGATAGCATAGGTCGTTGTATCAACTTCCTTTTCGGTCTCGTCATCATCATCCTCTTCATTTTGGGGCAATAGAAATGTCTCTCGTTTTATCTGATTGGAATCAAATCCCATCCCCAAAAGGGTAAAACGACATAGATCCATATAAATCACAGGACCGCAGGTATAAAACAAGGCATCTTCCTTATTTCCAAACAAATGATCGTTAACAATAGCATGTATATAATCTCTATTCAACCTGGCCTTCATCAAGTTTTTACTATTGGAGTAAATCCACACAATTGTTAAACGATCAGGAAATCGGTCTGCCCAACCCTCCAATTCGGATCGAAACGGTGTTAATTCCAGCGTACTATTACTGTAAATTAACACTATTTTAGACTTACTTTCCGCAAGAAGCGCTGTTTTGAGAATAGCGTACAAGGGTGTGATGCCAATTCCAGCAGCAAACAAAAATAAGGTCCGAATCTTTTCCGGTTCAGGTTCATATACAAACAAACCCTGAGGTTCCATCGCGTTGACGATATCCCCCTCCACAATAGTATGGTGGAGCAGTCGAGATATTTCCCCATTTTCGACACGCTTAACAGTGATGCTTAAGGGCTCATTATTATCCGGCGAACTATTAAAAGAATAAGAACGACGTACCTCACGGTCACCAAACACAAAAGAAAGCGTAATAAACTGCCCAGCTTTATAGGAAGGATAGTCTCCTGCTATAGACTCAAGCTGAAAAGTAAGGTTATTATTAGGTTGGGGGATGATTTTTGAAATCCTTAATGTATACATAGATCAAACTTAGCTAAATTTGATTTTATAAACAATTATAATTCTTTAGCCAACCTGTCCTATAACTGCCATGAAATGCCTTTAAAACAATAGAAATTAGGGGTAGCAAAATTACCGTACATCAAAATTCGAAACAAAGCATGCTGCTCTACAGATGAATTTATAACAATTTTGTTGTATTACAATTAACAGACAATTCTTGGACAATATTTGCAAAATTTCACGTTATATTTATATCAAAACTAATCACAATAAGATTATATGCAAACACGCAGAAACTTCCTTCAAAATGCAGCAAAAGCTACGCTAGGCATCGCTGTATCTGGATCAATATTACAAGATATTGCTTCCGCGAAAGCTACTGAATTACATGCCGCTACCTTAAAGTTTTCCCAAGTAAAATTACCATTCAGTTATGCCGCTTTGGAACCTAATATTGATGCGTTGACGATGGAAATCCACTATACAAAGCACCATATGGCCTATATTAATGCCGTTAACGAAGCCATTCTTGCTGAAAACATCAAAGAAGCCTCAGAGGAGCAACTTCTAGCAAACATATCTAAGTACTCTCCAAAAGCAAGGAATAATGCTGGAGGAGCCTGGAACCATAACTTTTTTTGGGAAAGTCTGTCCGATAAGCCGAGCCAGCCATCCGAAAAATTATTGACTATGATCAATAAGACATTTGGTTCTCTAGACAAATTCAAAGAACAGTTTGCAGCTGCAGCAACCTCACGATTCGGTTCGGGATGGGCCTGGTTGATTTTGGATGACTCAGGTAACTTAAAAATTAGCTCTACTCCAAACCAAGACAATCCTTTAATGGATGTTGCAGAGGTAAAAGGTATTCCCATTTTAGGTCTTGATGTATGGGAGCATGCTTATTACCTGCACTATCAAAACAAAAGAGCTGATTATATTAAAAATTGGTGGAATGTTGTGAATTGGAAAAAAGTCAATGAAAGACTAGCATAAAAAAAGCTCGATTATTACTAATCGAGCTTTTTTTATATTCGCTATGAACCAACCTACCCTAGCTTTTCTTTTAATTTGTTGACCTGAAAGTCAACCAATTTTTGAAGCGGCCCAGAAGCGATCATTTTCATCATCATGTTGAGATCAGCATCTATGATAAAGGTTGCCTTTGTCACTGTATCAGCAATAACTTGCAATTCCCAACGAAGAGTTACGTCAAAAGGTGCCTTCTCTAAAGGAGTCAACTTAATAAGATGATTCTCAACACGCTCTTCTACGCGAAGAGCCAATTTTGCCATATTCTGTATTGTAAATCGCGCCTCGTCCGTAGTCGAAGACCAATTGTAGATATTTTCAGGCATCAACTGCTCATGATTGTTGAGATCCGCCAAAAACGCATACACCTCGCCGACATTTTTGTTGATTTCTGTTGTGTTCTGAATAGTAGTCATAACGATAAATTAATCCTCTTTATTGAAAATTGTCGCCCCAAGTAGCCGGGTTCAATCGCCACTTTTTCAAGATCTCAATATCCTCTTCCAATACATAACTATTTTCAGCAGCGACCTGAATCAAAGCATCATAATTACATAGACTGAAATAAGGACATTTTGCATCAGCAAAATTATCAGTAGCTTGTTGCAATCCATAAGTAAAAATAGAGACCAAGCCAACAACATTGCAGCCAGCCTCACGTAACGCCTTTACAGCCACTAAACTACTCTTACCTGTCGAAATTAGATCTTCAATTACAACTACGCGTTGACCGCTAACTACTTCACCTTCAATTAAATTCTGACGACCATGATCCTTAGCTGAGCTTCTGACATAAGAAAATGGTAGTCCCAAATCCTGTGCTACCAAAACGCCTTGTGGAATACCTGCCGTAGCAACTCCAGAAATCATATCCACTGATCCAAACTCTTCTTGAATAAGCTTAGAAAGCTTTTGACGAATGTATGTACGAATCGCAGGATGAGATAAAGTGATACGGTTATCACAGTAAATTGGAGACTTCCAACCCGACGCCCATGTAAAAGGACTTTTAGGTTGCAATTTTATTGCTTTAATTTGCAATAAGGATTCAGCAACTTTTTGTTCAACCTCATTTAAATTATTCATGGCGCAAATTTATAAAATTTATATGAACGAAACCGTGCTAATTTTAGCAGATTTTGTTCCATCGAAAATCAAAAACCCACAAACAATTAGTTTTCAAGAGATTGACCTCCAAAAACTTTTCAAACAATCTGAAATTGATAAAGTTCCAAAAACATATCTCTACATCAACAAGGATTTTGAAACCGTATTTCAAAACTTAAAAAATAAAATTAAGCTCATTAAAGCTGCAGGTGGGCTGGTGAAAAATGGTGATGGAGACTATCTTTTTATCTACCGATTAGGAAGATGGGATCTTCCGAAAGGTAAAGTGGAAGAAAATGAAAAAATGCGGGAAGCAGCTGTACGCGAAGTTGAAGAGGAATGTGGCATCAAAATCAACTACTTAGGAAAAAAAATCACCACATCATACCATACCTATTTTTTGCGAAATGGAGAATTCGTCTTAAAAGCAACGAACTGGTATGAAATGGGAGTCAACAAAGTCCCTAAATTGATTCCGCAAACTGCAGAAGATATCACAAAAGCAGAATGGCGTCATGTGGACCAATTTGAAGACATACGCAACAATACTTACCCCATTATCGAAAATATCCTAAAAAAGGCAAAATAAATTGCCTTTTTTAGGATCATCTGACAGGAATAAAAAAGATCATGCCTATTTTTATATTATGGAAAATATAACAGGAAAAAGAGCCTTAATTACGGGTGGTGCGCGAGGATTGGGGAAAGCGATTGCCTATGCATTAGCGAAAGAAGGTGTTCATATCGCGATTACCGGTAGAAATGAAGCTGCTTTAAAGGATACGGCCACGGAACTTGCCGAGCTGGGCACTGAGGTCACTTATGCCGTCTTTGACGTATCAAATTATAGTGCAGTACAGGAGGAGGTCGAGCGATTGAAAAATACCTTCGGTAGCTTTGACATATTAGTTAACAATGCGGGAGTAGCATCGTTTTCCACTGTGCTCGACATGGATGTTGCCGATTGGACATCGATCATTCAAACGAATCTCCTGGGTACATATTTTGTTACAAAGACTATTCTTCCGCAACTGATTGAAAAAAATCAAGGCGATATCATTATGGTATCTTCGACTGCCGGATTAAATGGCGCAGCCACCACTTCCGCTTATAGTGCATCAAAGTTTGGGCGTCATCGGCTTCGCCGATTCTTTAATGCGGGAAGTACGGAAAAACAATATTCGGGTATGTACACTTATGCCTAGTACGATTGCCTCGGATATGTCCAAAGATCTTGGACTTACCGATGGTGATCCAGAAAAAGTTCTTCAGCCTGAAGATTTCGCGGAGCTGATCATTGCTAATTTAAAACTACCAAGAAGAGCCATGTTAAAATCAGCTTCTTTATGGTCTACAAATCCCTAATAATCGAATAGCTATTCATCAGGGTCAAATACAGCCCTTTTAATAGCTTTCTTTTATGATACAAAGAAATTGATTAAGATAGGAGCTTTCATTGGTCCTATCTTCTATAAACAAGCAATTATGAGTCAATTATTTTCATCAGTAAACATCGGAAATTTACAATTGAAAAATCGTTTGGTTGTATCCCCAATGTGTCAATACTCGGCAAAAGATGGTTTTGCAAATAACTGGCATTTGGTTCATTTGGGCCAATTTGCAATCGGCGGAGCTGCAGCAGTAATACAAGAAGCAACAGCAGTTAGCCCTGACGGTCGAATCAGTGATGGAGACCTTGGTTTATGGGACGACCAGCATATCGAAAAATTAAAAGAAATAACCGGGTTCATTAAAGCAAATAATTCCATACCCGGCATACAACTTGCCCATGCAGGCCGCAAAGCAAGCAGCAATAAACCTTGGCTTGGCAGGAATCAATTTTCACCAACGGACCCTCAGGGCTGGCAAACAGTTGCTCCATCTGCAATAGCTTTCCATGCAGGAGATTATGAACCACAGGAACTTGATGTTTCCGCCATTGAAAATCTGATTGAACAATTTGGAACAGCGACGAAAAGAGCAATCCAAGCCGGCTATGAAATTATTGAACTCCATGCAGCACATGGATATCTGATCCATCAATTTCTTTCACCACTGAGCAACTTACGAAAAGACATTTTCGGCGGGATCTTTGAAAATAGAATACGCTTTCTTATTGAAATTGTGAAAAGAGTAAAACAAGAAATAACAAGCCAAAGTTTATGGGTACGTATTTCAGCAACTGACTGGGCCGAAGCCGGATGGGACTTAAAGCAATCCATAGCCTTATCACAACAGCTATATGCATTGGGGGTAGACCTGATTGATGTTTCAAGTGGAGGATTGGTCTCCTATCAAAAAATAGATGTAGGACCAGCATATCAGCTCCCTTTCGCCACCGCTATTAAGGAGAATACCAAGAATAACGTTGCCACTGTAGGTTTAATTAAAACTGCTATTGAAGCATCCGAGATCATTACGCGAAAGCAAGCAGATTTAATCTTAATCGCACGGGGATTTCTTGATGATCCACACCTTCCATTACATTTTGCCAAAGAATTAGACGCTGAGGTTCCTTGGCCTAAACAATATGAAAGAGCAAAATAATAGGAGAGACATGGTAAAATAGTCTGTATATGCTCCATATCCTAAACGAACAAAAGATATAACAAATGCCATGAGATAAGTATTGAAAGATGAAATTAAACCTCAACAAGATACATCATATTGCCATTATATGCAGCAATTACGAGCGTTCAAAGAAATTCTATACGGGCATACTGGGCCTAGAGATTGCTAGAGAATACTATCGTGTGGAACGTGATTCCTACAAACTGGACCTCAAACTCAACGATCATTACATTATAGAACTTTTTTCGTTCCCATCACCGCCTAATCGGCTCAGCTTTCCAGAAGCTGCCGGTTTAAGACATCTTGCATTCGAAGTCGATAATCTCGACCTAGAATTAAATAAGCTCGAAAAAGCAGGTGTATCACATGAAGGGATCAGAATAGACGAGTTAACAAATAAACGCTTTACATTCTTCTTTGATCCTGATCAGGTTCCAATAGAACTATACGAACGTTAAAACAGAAAGCGGCATTGATTAAATCAATGCCGCTTTCTGTTTTATTAGTGTATCACTAAGTGATTACAATTTACGTTCACTTCAACTTGTTCGTAAGCTTCAACAATATCTCCTACTTGAATATCATTAAAACGGTCAATATTCAAACCACATTCATAACCCATTGAAACTTCTTTCACATCGTCTTTAAACGTTTCAACGATGCCAGTTTACCAGTATGAATTACAACACCATCTCTGATTATGCGGATATCATTATTTCTATTGATCTTACCTTCTTTAACCATACATCCGGCAATCGTACCCACTTTAGAAATTTTGAAGGTTTCTCTGATTTCAACCTCAGCAACGATTTTCTCTTCAAATTTCGGCGCCAACATACCCTCCATCGCAGACTTGATTTCATCAATCGCATCATAGATGATCGAATATAAACGTACATCAATTTGCTCGTTCTCTGCCAACTTACGTGCGTTTTGTGTTGGACGTACTTGGAAACCTATGATAATCGCATCGGAAGCAGAAGCTAACAATACATCTGATTCAGAGATTGCACCCACTGATTTGTGAATGATATTAACCTGAATTTCGTCAGTAGACAATTTCAATAATGAATCTGATAATGCTTCAATAGAACCGTCCACATCACCTTTAACGATAATATTAAGTTCTTTAAAGTTACCGATAGCCAAACGACGACCGATTTCATCCAAGGTAATATGTTTAGTTGCACGCATGCCTTGCTCGCGTTGTAACTGAAGACGTTTGTTAGCTACAGTTCTAGCTTCAGACTCGCTTTCAAGAACATAAAGCTTATCCCCTGCTGTTGGTGCGCCGGCCATACCCAAGATTTGCACTGGAACAGAAGGTCCCGCCTCTTTAACACGTTCACCTCTTTCATTAGTCAAAGCCTTCACCTTACCTGAATGCGATCCCGCTAAAATAGGGTCTCCAACACGTAATGTACCACTTTGTATCAACACCGTTGTCACGATACCACGACCTTTATCCAAAGCTGCTTCAATTACTGAACCAACAGCACGTTTTTTCGGATCAGCTTTTAGATCTAACATCTCAGCTTCCAATAGAACTTTCTCTAATAATAGGTCAACATTTTCCCCCGTTTTTGCTGAAATCTCTTGCGCTTGGAACTTACCGCCCCAGTCTTCAACTAAGATATTCATCGCAGAAAGCTGCTCACGGATTCTATCAGGATTTGCTCCCGGTTTATCTACTTTAGTAAATGCAAATACGATTGGAACTCCTGCTGCCTGCGCGTGGTTGATCGCTTCTTTTGTTTGCGGCATGACGGCGTCGTCAGCTGCGATAACAATAATAACAATATCTGTTACTTTGGCACCACGGGCACGCATCGCTGTAAAAGCCTCGTGACCAGGAGTATCCAAGAAAGTGATCTTCCGACCATCCTCCAATTTCACCGCGTATGCACCGATATGTTGGGTGATACCACCCGCCTCACCAGAAGTAACGTTCGCCTTACGGATATAATCCAGTAAAGAGGTCTTACCATGGTCGACGTGTCCCATGACCGTTACAATAGGCGCTCTTGAAATCAAGTTCTCTTCTGTATCCGGTTCTTCCAATTCAGCAGTCTCCTCATCCTCAGGTTTGATAAACTCTACCTGATAACCAAATTCATCCGCTACAATGGTTAAAGTTTCCGCATCTAAACGCTGATTAATTGACACGAACATACCCAAACTCATACACGTTGCAATAATTTGGGTTACCTGAACGTCCATCAAATTAGCTAATTCGTTTGCAGTTACGAACTCTGTAACACGCAATACTTTTGCCATCATTTCTTGCTCCATTGCAGCTTCTTCCGCATGTTGAGCAACATCATCACGTTTCTGACGTCTCAATTTGGCACGTTGCGCAAATTTACCAGATTTACCTGCACCACTCAAACGAGCAAGTGTTGCTTTGATTTGATCTTGGATTTCCTTTTCAGTAGGTTCTTCCTTATTCTCAACAGGTCTTCCCTTACCTCTATTGTCAAAACGATTACCGTGTTGCGGTCTCGTACCTTGTCCTGGTCTACCTGAGTGTTGGTTGTTACCTCCTTGTCCCGGTCTACCTGGGTGTTGGTTGTTGTTTTGCCCTTGACGATTGTTCGGGTTGTTGTTAGGACCATGATTCCCACCTCGGTTACCTCCTTGTTGGTCCCGGTTGTTGGGATTGTTACCATCGCGCGGTCCACGGTTTTGATTATTATGACCTTGACCTTGCCCCGCATTTGGGTTTACTGGACCATTTGGATTCGTACGCTTACGCTTACGTTTCTCATTATTATTTCCAGCATTTGAAGATGAAGCCACTGGTTTGTGGGAAGGTCTAGCAGATGGTAATTCAATTTTACCAATGACTTTAGGACCTGTCAATCTTTCCGCACGAGCAGAAATAATTTCATCTCCTTGTTTTTTCGCAGGCTCCACTATTGGAGTTACTGGCACAGCTTTCGGCGCTGTTTCTTCTTTTTTCTTGTCTTCTACCTTCACAGGTTCAGTTTTTGTCTCTACAACCGGAGTTGCTTTTACTTCAGTTTTATTTACTTCGGGTTTTTCTATTTCAGCTTTTGGTACAACAACTTCCGGCTTCTTTTCAATAACCTTTGGTTCTTCTTTTTTCGCTTCAACAATAGGCGCTTTGACTTCGGCTTCCTTCTTTTCTTCCACCTTAGCTTCAGCTTTAGCCTCTACAGGCGTTTCTTTAATGGTTTTTGGTTCCTCCTTAACAGTTCTTCCTTCTTGACCTTACTTCCGCCTCTATTCAATGCGTCAAGATCAATCTTACCAACCACCTTCATACCACCTTGATGAACGGGCTCCTCCACTTTTGCAGGAGTAGTTTCCTTAACAGAAGGGATTTCTACTGTATTCTTGACCAAGATTTCCTTGGATTCATCATGATCTTCGAAATCCTCATTCTTAGATGATTCCTTAGGAGAAGAGGACGGCGACTCCTCACGACGAATTTTGCCAATCACAATTTGTTTAGCTTCATCTTTCAGTGATTTGTCTCCCTGAAACTCTTTTAACAGCACACCATACATCTCTCCGCTCAATTTAGTGTTAGGCTTTGCTTCTACATCATATCCTTTTTTCACTAAACATTCCACGGCGGTATGTATCCCGATGTTGAGTTCCTTTGCTGCTTTAAGCAAGTTTGTTCCTTTTCCTTCAGTCATCTATAATATAAACTATTTTAATATAATTACAAAAATATGTTTTTTTCCATCCATAAACAATTTATTCCGAATGTTAGATAGAAAAAAATTAACGAGCTGAATTTTATTCAAATTCAGCTTGTAAAATACGTACAATCTCACGAACAGTATCCTCTTCCAAATCGGTACGTCTAACCAGCTCTTCCTCGCTAAGAGACAACACCGACTTCGCTGAATCCAAGCCGACACGTTTCAATTCATCAATAACCCAGCTTTCAATCTCATCGCTGAATTCTTCGATATCGACATCTTCATCAAACTCGTCATTTTCGCGATAAACATCAATTTCATAACCAGTCAATTTACCAGCCAATTTAATATTATGTCCCCCACGTCCAATGGCTAAAGAAACTTGATCCGATTTTAAATATACAGCCGCAGTCTTATTTTCTTCATCGATTTTGATTGAGCTAATTCTTGCAGGGCTCAAAGCACGAGCGATGTACAACGAATGATTTGTTGTAAAATTAATTACATCAATATTCTCATTACGCAGCTCACGAACGATACCATGAATACGAGACCCCTTCATACCAACACAAGCTCCTACAGGATCAATACGATCGTCATAAGACTCAACAGCAACCTTTGCTCTTTCCCCTGGCTCACGAACGATTTTCTTGATCGTAATCAAACCATCGAAAATCTCAGGAACCTCAAGTTCAAATAAACGTTGTAAGAACGCAGGTGCAGTACGTGAAATAATAATCTTCGGATTATTATTCATCATATCTACTTTATGCACAACTGCGCGAATGCCATCTCCCTTTTTGAAATAGTCAGCTGGGATTTGCTCTGATTTAGGAAGAATTAATTCATTCCCGTCTTCATCCAATACCAAGATCTCCTTTTTCCAAATCTGATAGACCTCACCAATGACCAACTCTCCTTCTCTATCTTTATATTTCTTAAAGACCTCGTCTTTTTCCAATTCCAAAACCTTAGATACAAGCGTCTGACGTGCCGCTAAAATTGCACGACGACCAAAGCTTTCCAATGTGATCTGTTCAATAAAATCATCACCTACTTCCAAATCTTCATCATGCTTTCTAGCTTCCGCTAATTCGATTTCAAGGTCATCATCTTCTGAAAACTCATCTTCAACAACGACACGCGTCCTCCAAATCTCCAAATCTCCGTTATCTGGATTCACGATAACATCCACATTTTCATCCGTACCAAAACGACGACGGATCATACTACGAAAAACCTCTTCCAATACTGTAATAACAGTAGGTCTATCGATATTCTTAAACTCCTTAAACTCTTGAAAAGAGTCTATCAGATTGATGTTGCTGTTACTCATTATTATTAAAATGAAATTACCACTTTTGTTGCTTTTATTTGATCAAAAGGAAGTTCTTTTTCTACCTCTTGTGCTTTTTTACCTTTTTCTTTTATCTTTTGAAGAACATTGATCTTCATCTCGTCTACGGTCAATAATGTACCTTCAACTTTTGTATTATCGTTCAACTTTACCTGAACTGTACGACCTATATTCTTTTGATACTGTCGGATATTAACAAAATTAGCATCAATACCTGGAGATGAAACCTCTAAACGGTAAGCATCATCAATTACATTTTCCTCCTCCAAGTGGAAACCAACATGACGGCTCACCTGTGCGCAATCATCAATATTCACACCATTATCTCCGTCCAAAAGAATCTCGAGAATTTTATTTGGGCGCATCTTCACACTGACGATAAACAAATCCTCGCGATCTGCAATTTTTTCCGCGATGAGTTCAATAACTCTCTTTTCTATATGCTGCATTGTTCTGTTTCTAGAAATGCTAAATTAATTGAATTAAAAAAAGGGGGCAATACGAGCCCCCTTCCTTTCAGATATGCAAATATAGCATTTTATAAAATAAAAAACAAACTTAGATAGATTGTTTTTATATTCAATATACCTACAGTCCCTATTAAAACAAGCAATCGATCGCTCCTCAGTCCTTGTAATCATCTTCACAGCGTGACTAAATAATAAAAATACGTAGATAATTCTCCACTATTTAGAACCATCTACCACTGCATTAATCGTCTTCTGCATCTGCGCCATCATACTGGTCAGGGTTTCCATGGTTGGCTCCGGAGTAGGTTCGGGCAGCTGTGTACTGATAAAAGCCTTAGCCTTCCACACTTCAAGAATATCAGCAGTCTCTACCCAATAAGGCTCATAGGTCTTATTATCAGAAACAAGCTTCAAACCTTTATCCTCTTTAAATTTAAAAGCAACGCGTTTATACACCACACCATCTTCTTTCGACACGACAATATAGGTACTTCCTGGTTTAATATCATGCCAATTTTCTACGTATTCGGCCACAATAATAGAACCAGAAGGTAAAGGCAACATCGAATCCCCTTTTATTTCAAAAGCACGAAATGTCCCCTGACCAAACATAGGTAGCGAAAACTTTGGCAACTCAGCAACATATTCTGGATCACCATATCCATTTAAATACCCCGCACTAGCCTTAACCGGAACAAGTTCGATATTTTCACGATCATCTGCATCCACAGTCACACTAAGCACCCTCAAATTTGAGGCATTGCTTTTAGGAACCGGCTTCCATTTGTCATCAATAACATCGTTTGCCAACTCATCCATAGTCAAACCATAGAATTCGGCAATCTTCTTTAATAACTCATATTTAGGCTCTGCTCGATCTTCCTCGTATGCACCGACAGACGCACGCTTAATTTCCATAAGATCAGCAAATTGTTGCTGGGTGATTTTTTTTCCTTTTCGAAGGAATTTCAGATTGGACGAAATATTTGACATATTATTTTTTCAAAAAAATATTTTGCAAAAACTAATTTTATTAGTAATATTGTGCCAATAAAATTAGTAAATATATTTTAAACATCCAAATAATTTAGCATTATGAACAATTTTATTGTATATATATCAACCGACAACAATCGGAAACACTTTAAAATCGGTCTCAGTTCCAACATCTTTAGTACAGTAATGGAACTACAGCAGTCCAATAATTTTATTTTCAACCAGGGCCCTAGCTTAAATCGAATAATCTACACAGAATCTTTCACAAATTCGGAGACCGCCAATAAGAGAATAAGTGAACTGCAACATTTTACAACCATGCAAGTCGAAAGGCTCATCCGTAAATATAATCCTAATTGGAATAATCTTTTCCCTCAGCAACACCAAACGTTCACCAAGAGAGATTCCAACCACGCAGCCTAGCATAAAAAAAGCCACCTTAGTTAAACTAGGCGGCCATCTTTATTTTTTAGATATATCTTTAACTATTATCAGTTTTGACTACCAAGCTCCTCCAACGAGGATGACCCTACGCTACTCGTTCCGCTATCAGCACCTTCAGTATGATTACGCTCAACAGGATGCTCCGTTCCCTCTTCCTCAGGCCCGATAAATCCTTCATCAGCGGGCTCTTCTACTTGTGTCGAATCACTTTGCTCTGGTTCCGGATCACTATAACGCGGAGTTTCGCATTTGTAAGATTTCGTAATTTCAACAGTAGGACTAGGAAACTTACCTTGCGTATATCCCAATTGTTTGTCTTTATAAACAGACTCCATATACACCCCAAATATTGGTAATGCTGTACGAGAACCTTCTCCCGAATGAGAATTTTTAAAGTGAATACTCCGTTCGTCACAGCCAACCCAAACACCTGTCACCAAATCTTTAGTCACTCCCATATACCAACCATCTACATATTCGGAAGAAGTACCTGTCTTTCCTCCGATTTCATTTTCCTTATCAAATAAATCCCATTCCCACAATCCCTGAGATGTACCTCCAGGTTCTTCCATACCACCCCGCAGCATATACGTCATCAACCAGGCATCTTGTTTATCCACCACTTGTTTACGCTCCGCCTGAAAAGTGGCAATAACATTACCATCATGATCCTCGATCTTAGACACCAATAAAGGTGAGACACGCTCACCGTGATTCATCATCGTCGAGTACCCGTTCACCATTTCAAAAACAGAAACATCATTAGGTCCTAACCCCACAGAGGCAACAGGATTTAATTTACTTGTAATACCACAACGATGTGCCGCATCAACAACTTTCGCGGGCGTAACCATATCAGTTAACTGAACCGTAACCGAATTAATGGAACGCGCCATCGCATGACGCAACGACATTTCACGATAGGAAAAATTCCAATCTGCATTTTTAGGCTCCCAAACCTCAACAGAATCTCCTTTATCAATCTTGATCGTAACAGGTTTATCCGTAATCTTATCACACGGAGACATCCCTGACTCCAAAGCAGCCAAGTATACAAAAGGTTTAAATGTAGACCCCGCTTGTCGCTTCGCCTGCATCACGTGATCATACTTAAAATATTGGTGGTTGATCCCACCCACCCATGCTTTAATTTCACCCGAGTACGGATCCATAGACATCATGCCTGCATTTAACATCATGGCATAATATTTCAAAGAATCCATTGTAGACATATCCTTTTGGATCTTACCACCATCCTTCCAATTATAAACTTCGATCTTCTTCTTTTTATTTAGGAAGTAATTGATGCTATCAGGGGTATTCGCATATTTTTTACTCAAAAAAGCATAATAAGGAGTTTTCTTTGCCAAATTATCCAAGAAGTTGGGTATAACCTTACCTGATAAATCACGCCAAGGCTCCTGGCCCTCCCAGGTGTTATTTAGACGTTGCTGTAATTCAATCATTTGTTTCGCCACAGCCTCTTCAGCATGCTTTTGAAGTTTAGAATTTATCGTCGTGTAAATTTTCAAACCGTCTGTATAGATATCATAATTGTTATCCTCAGACCATTTTTCCAACCATTTAGCTACTGCAGCACGTAAGTAAGAATCTCCACCCGCATTAAGATCTTGACTATTTGTATTCAAAACAATCTTCTCCTTAACCAGTTTATCATACTCTTCTTTTTTCAGAAAACCACCTTTATACATTTGACTTAAAACGGTGTTTTTTCGCACATAAGCATTTTCGGGATTACGAATAGGATTATATAAAGTCGTACCTTTTAACATGCCAATCAAAACAGCAGCTTCGGTCTGATTCAATTGATTCGCTCCTTTCGAAAAATAGCGCTTTGCAGCAGTCTCAATCCCATAGGCATTATTACTGAAGGATACTGTATTTAAATACATCTCCAATATCTGATTTTTGGAATAACGTTGCTCCAATTTATAAGCCGTCATCCACTCCTTAAACTTCGTGATCACTAGACCCGCCACGGGAAGACGCGTCAACAATCCACCGGCCTTATTATAACGTGTACGATAAAGATTTTTAGCTAACTGTTGCGTAATTGTACTTGCACCACGCTTATCCCCTTTTAATGTAGAGATAATACCTGATCCTAGACCAAAAAAATCAACACCATTATGGCTATAAAAACGAACATCCTCAGTTGCAATCAACGCATTAGTAACAGACTTCGGAATACTATCAAATGGAATTGGATTTCTGTCCTCGTCGAAATACCGTCCAATTAAAACACTATCTGCCGTGTATAATTCCGTAGAGATATTAACACTAGGCATAACGATATCCTTTTTTGTTGGAGAATAACCAAAGAGCCACAAAAAATTCAATTGTATAGCACACACCAATATAATGATAAAATATACTGCTATAACAAGATAACGAAGAATCCTATTCTTAATACGTTTAAACATAAATGGAAATTTATCTTATATTCAACACATCCGACCAGCAAAAGGTTTTACACCTGTCCAATATGCCTTTTTATCTATTTTCAGGGGCTAAATATACAACTAAATAAATCGCTGTAATCAACTATTTACATTTTTTAACAATAAAAAACACCTGCCAAACAACTGTAAAATACGACATAATTCGAAAGGGTGGATTTTGGAAATTACAGCCACGATTAAACAACAAAAGACCTATAGGTAGAAAAAGGCCTAGTCTCAAATTTCTTTGCAACTTTTTCCCGCGTTCCACAAATATTATACCCATTTTTTATTTATTATCGATTTTATTTTAAAATAATAATGATATTTGTTTAAATTTAGATGTAAAAAAGTCAACTATTAGCATGTTAAAACAAACATTACAACAAAAGCTATTACAGAAATTGTCCCCGCAGCAAATACAATTTATAAAATTGTTGCAGGTTCCGACTGTTTCATTAGATGCGAGAATCAAGGAAGAATTAGAAGAAAACCCTGCGTTAGAAGATGGTAGCTTGACTAATATGACCGATCCTATAGAAGAATACCCCGATAAAGATCCAGATGACAACTTTGACAATGAAGACGGATTCGACTCAGAAGACTTTAGTTTAGAAGACTATATCCAGGAAGATGATTTCAAAGATTATGGCAATGGCTATGACTACGGAGATGACGATGACGACCGAAAAGAAATGCCTGTTGCAATTCAGCACTCCTTTTATGAGCAGTTACAACAACAATTAGACCTTTTAGCTTTAGATGACAAGCACTTTTTAATTGGCCAGCAAATTATTGGCAGTCTGGACGATGACGGCTATTTACGCCGGCCCATCATCAATCTTGTCGACGACCTCGCTTTTGGCCAAAATGTAATGACCGATGAACAGGAAGTATTGGATATGCTAAAGGTAATTCAAGATTTTGAGCCTGCAGGAATTGGAGCACGAGATCTGCAAGAGTGCCTATTGATCCAATTACAAAAAAAGGACACACAAAATCCCACAATCAAACTCGCTATTAAAGTCGTAGCGAATTACCTGGAAGAATTCACTAAAAAGCATTATGATAAATTAGAAAAATCTTTAGGCGTTTCATCAGAAGATTTAAAAAACGTAGTCAACGAAATTCTAAAACTTAATCCAAAACCAGGAGATTCTGGCGCAGTAGCAGGCAAGCAACTACATATTATCCCGGATTTCCATATCAGCAATAATGATGGAACACTGCATTTGACTTTAAATGGCCGAAATGCACCTGAGCTCCGCATAAGTCGTGATTACCAACATATGTTTGAACATTACGAGAAATCGGATCAAAAGGATAAAAAAATGAAAGAGGCTGTGCAATTTGTCAAACAAAAACTTGACTCAGCCAAATGGTTTATTGATGCAATAAAACAGCGTCAACAAACCCTACTAAAAACAATGAATGCAATCATGGAATACCAATATGATTATTTCCTCACAGGTGATGATCGTAAGCTAAAACCAATGATATTAAAAGACATCGCCGACAAAATCGATATGGATATATCAACTGTGTCGCGGGTAGCAAATTCAAAATACGTACAAACAGAATTTGGAACATTTCTCTTAAAATCGTTTTTCTCTGAAGCTATTCAAACGGATTCTGGTGAAGAAGTATCCAATAAAGAGGTTAAGAAAATATTGGAGGAGTGCATCGCAAAAGAAAATAAACGGAAACCCTTGGCTGACGAGAAACTCACTGAGATTCTCAAAGAAAAAGGCTACAATATTGCGCGGCGAACGGTTGCAAAATATCGGGAAGCATTGAACATTCCTGTAGCAAGATTACGAAAAGAGCTCTAAGAGCTCTTTTTGTTTTTCCTACCGACCAAATCCAAATTAAGAATAGTATCTTTGTGCTGTATTAAAATAAGCATTAAAGAATGAGCAAAGTAAAAGTTGGAGTTGTACAGATGAGCTGTACCGCAAGCAAACAAGAGAATCTCGAAAAAGCTATCGCTAAAGTAAAAGAAGCCGCTGCAAAAGGTGCGCAAATTGTGTGTCTGCAAGAACTATTTACCTCTTTATATTTCTGCGATGTGGAAGATTATGACAATTTCGCACTGGCTGAAGCTATTCCGGGTCCATCAACGGACGCCCTATCGGCTGTTGCTAAAGAAGCAGGTGTCGTCATTATCGCTTCATTATTTGAAAAAAGAGCAGAAGGACTGTACCATAATACAACCGCTGTATTGGATGCAGACGGTTCCTATTTAGGAAAATATCGCAAAATGCATATTCCAGATGACCCTGCGTTTTACGAAAAATTCTATTTTACACCAGGCGATTTAGGCTACAAAGTATTCAAAACAAAATTTGGAAAAATAGGCATCTTAATTTGCTGGGATCAATGGTATCCGGAAGCATCTCGAATTACCGCATTGATGGGTGCCGAAATTTTATTCTATCCTACTGCTATCGGATGGGCAACAGACCAAGATGAAGAAACCAACAAAGATCAATATAATGCATGGCAAACAATACAACGCTCCCATGCCGTTGCAAACGGCGTTCCTGTTGTATCCGTTAACCGTGTGGGATTTGAACAAAATGGTGCAATGAAATTTTGGGGTGGAAGCTTCGTGACGAATGGACAAGGTAAATTACTGTACCTTGCTTCACATGACAAAGAAGAAATTGAGGTCGTCGAACTAGATTTAAATGAATCGGACTATTTCAGAAAACATTGGCCATTTTTGAGAGACCGAAGAATCGAAACATACGCGCCGATCACCAAACGTTTTATTGACGAAGACTAATATTGGATATGCTAGCCATTTCAGTTTCGAAGGCATACCACTGTGCTGAAACAAACTGAAATGGCTTTTTTAATCCCGCTAAAATAAGTATGGAACAAAAAAAACATTCACCCTGGACTATTTTGACAATTCCCCAAACAACAGGGCTTCTTTTTTCCTGCAGAATGGGCAAAGCAAGAAGCCTTATGGTTGAGCTGGCCACATAAAGAGGAATCTTGGCCCGGGAAGATCGAAACAATATACAAACCTTATTGCGAAATTTATTAAAGCCGTAGCAGCAGGGCAAAAAGTAAGGATTAACGTCGCTAATGAGGAAATGCAAAATTTTGCTATTACCGCACTCAAAGAAGTGACAACAGATTTTAGCAATATCGAATTCTACTTTAATCCGACTAACGATGCTTGGTGTAGAGACCACGGTCCCGCTTTTATTATTAACCAAGCAACAAATCAAAAAGCAGTAGTCGACTGGGGCTATAATGCCTGGGGTGGAAAATACCCTCCTTTCGACCTTGACGATATTGTTCCGACACGTATTGCCACAACATTCAACCTTCCTCTATTTGTCCCTGATATCGTCATGGAAGGCGGTTCAGTTGAGTTTAATGGCGCAGGAACAATCATGACAACAACGGCTTGTCTATTGAATAAAAACCGAAATCCACACCTGACAAAAGAGCAGATAGAAACTTATTTAAAAGAATTTTACGGTCAGGAACAGGTTTTATGGCTTGGAGACGGTATCGTTGGAGACGATACAGATGGACACATTGACGATATCACACGTTTCGTCAACGAAAACACCGTTTTAACAGTTGTCGAGGAAGATCCAACGGATGAAAACTACGAGATACTTCAAGAAAATCTAGCAACACTTCGTTCATTTAGACTCTTAAATGGAGAGCCACTGCATATCGTTGAGCTCCCAATGCCAGCACCGGTCATCTATGACGAAACAAGATTGCCTGCTTCTTATGCTAATTTCTACATTGCAAACGATATCGTTGTTGTACCGATCTTCAACGATAAAAATGACCAAAGAGCACTGGATATTATCCAAGGCTGTTTCCCTACACGTAAAGTCATCGGTATAAATTCCGTTGACATTATTTGGGGGCTGGGAAGTTTCCACTGTTTAAGCCAGCAGGAGCCGGCACTGAGCTAAAAAAACTGTCCATAGAAAAAATGTCCCCAAAAAGTTAAACACTCTTTTGGGGACATTTTTTATGATAAAAGACGAGCATAGTTTTGAGTTATTTTTGTTAAACTGTGTTAAACAACTATGACGTTTACCCCAGCTTTTTCTAACGATTCCACAAAGCTTGTATTTACTTTGTCATCGGTAATTAATATATCAATTTTATCAAAACCACAAATTCGTCCGAAACTTCTTCTTCCAAATTTGGAAGAATCTGCAAGAACGACAACTTTTTGAGCCGTATCGATCATAATGCGATTTAATTGAGCTTCCTGCGCACTTGACGTTGATACCCCGTACTCCAGGTCAATCCCGTCCACGCCCAAAAACAATTTACTGCAATAAAAATCCTGTAATAAATTTTCTGCATACTTTCCCGTTACGGATGTTGAGGTCTTGCGAAGCGTCCCCCCCATCTGCATGATTTCAACCGAAGGATATTTGATCAATTCCATTGCAACATTCAATGCCGAAGTCACTACAGTAATATTTCCTTTAGGAACAATCTGCTTTGCTAGCGACTGCATGGTCGTTCCTGAAGCTATAATGATGGAATCATTTTCCTCAATCATTTCAGCCGCTTTTTTCCCGATCCTGCTTTTATCATCCGAACGAAGTTTCTCTTTTTCAAATACGGTACGATCAGTCGTATAAGGATTATATTGTGTTGCCCCGCCATGCGTCCTAAACAACAATCCACTATCTTCCAACAAGGTCAAATCCTTCCGAATGGTCACAGAGGAAACGCCCAATTCCTCACATAGATCAATTACCTGAACTACGCCGACTTCCTTTAATTGTTTTAAGATATATTGATGTCTCTCTACATTTGTCATGGCTCTATTATAATATGCTGTTAAAATACTAATCTATTATCGGTTTGTTCAAAGGAAAACACCAATATCTGGCAAAAATTTCTCGATATTGGTAAATTCCAGCAAATATGACCCTCTACTTAAATTTCCCATAGTAGAATTGATGTTAAAATAATGAAATTATTTAATTTTTTCACCTTGGTAGTCACAAATTCATTTTTCTTTTTAAAATAAAAATGAATTAAAATTGCAAAGGATCAGGCAGGACATATTCATACTCCAGTTCCTCTTGAAGTAATTCACCCCTAACTATTTTTTGAATCGTATTCGTTGCTTCGAATGCAAGTGGCAAAATATAGCCATATTTTTTTGCCGACGCTAGAATTACGTCCTTTTTTTTAGGATGTAAGGGAGCAACAACATTGTATACAGTATGTTTAAGCACATTGCAAGATGCCGCCTCTAACAGTCTGATCACATCATCGATATGAACAAAATTGGCTGGCTGTTCACCCGTCGTACAAATACGTTCGGAAAAATATTTGGCAAAAACACGGTTTTTACCAAACAAACCTCCTAATCGATAAATTATGGTATCAGCCAATCCCAACATGCATGCTTCAGCAAGCAAGAGTTTTGATGAGAGCTCGGTTGTATCTGCATAGAATTCATCAAATACAGCATCTTTATCCGGATAAATTCCAATAGAGCTCAGAAAGACTTGTTTCTTCCAAGTAATGTGCCTGTAAAATGATTTAATATTCGAAAATCTGTTTTCAAGAATCGCTACACTATTTTTCTGACTTGCCGGAATACTGTTTAATACGAAGTCAAATTGAGTAGGTAAATCTATCCTTGCTGGAAAGTTTTCATAATCAAAGTCTAGAATAAATGAAAAAATACCATCGGCATTCAACCGATGGTATTTTTCAGATGTTGTCGTACTAGCCCAAACCTCATGGCCTTGATACTTCATATGTAGCGCAAAAGATTCTGCAAGCCAACCACATCCCAAAATGAGTATCCTCATATTCTGATAAGACTATTAATAGGCTTTTGCAAAGAGTACACGACGATTTGAAGGCTTCCCGGTAAAGATACAAACACCTTCCTCTTCTTTCGCATCCAGAGGAATACAACGAATTGTTGCCTTGGTTTCTTCTTTTACGCGTTTTTCCGTTTCTGTTGTTCCATCCCAATGACAAGAGATAAAACCACCCTTACCTTCCAGCACTTCTTTAAACTCATCATACGAATTCACTTCAGTGAAATGCGATGTCCTGAAATTTAATGCTTTTTGGTATATATTTTCTTGTATAGTATCTAGCAATTGTACAATAGTACCGGCCAAGCCCTCCTGAGCAACCGTTTCCTTCGTTTGGGTATCACGACGCGCTAATTCTACCGTACCATTTTGCATATCTCTTGCCCCGACTGCTACACGTACAGGAACACCTTTTAACTCCCATTCTGCAAATTTAAAGCCCGGACGTTGAGTGTCCCGATCGTCGTATTTTACGGATATGTCGTTCACCCGTAATTCTTTTGTCAACTGATTCACGAATTCATCGATCTGTGCTTTTTCTGCATCAGTTTTAAAAATCGGAACGATGACAACTTGAATTGGTGCCAATTTTGGTGGCAACACCAATCCTTGATCATCTGAGTGAGCCATAATCAATGCACCCATCAAACGTGTAGAAACACCCCAAGAAGTCGCCCAAACATGCTCCAATTTTCCTTCTTTAGACGTAAATTTCACGTCAAACGCCTTTGCAAAGTTTTGGCCAAGAAAATGAGAAGTTCCTGCTTGCAATGCTTTTCCATCTTGCATCAATGCTTCAATACAATAGGTATCCAAGGCACCCGCAAAACGTTCGTTTTCTGTTTTTCTACCACGTACAACAGGCACAGCCAATATCTTTTCAGCAAATTCCGCATAGACATCAAGCATACGTTCGGTTTCTTCAATAGCCTCTTCTCTGGTTGCGTGAGCTGTATGGCCCTCCTGCCACAAAAACTCCGCAGTACGCAAGAAAAGACGTGTACGCATTTCCCATCGTACGACGTTGGCCCATTGGTTGACCAAAATTGGAAGATCACGATAAGATTCAATCCAACCACGGTAGGTATTCCATATAATCGTCTCAGAAGTCGGACGTACAATTAGCTCTTCCTCCAATTTCGCCTCTTCATCCACTACGATCTTACCTGTACCATCGTTTTTTAATCTATAATGAGTTACTACCGCGCATTCGGTAGCGAAACCTTCCACATGCGCAGCTTCTTTTGAAAAAAACGATTTGGGAATGAATAAAGGGAAATAAGCGTTGCTATGACCTGTTTCTTTAAATCTTTTATCTAAGATCGCTTGCATCCGTTCCCAGATAGCGTAGCCGTATGGTTTGATCACCATACAGCCTCGTACAGCTGAATTTTCAGCTAGATCAGCTTTGATCACAAGCTCGTTATACCATTGCGAATAATCTTCAGCACGACTTGTTATTCCTTTACTCATATGAAATTGATAAATTATTGTAACATTATTACGTTAAATCCCGTCTGTAATTCTAATACGAAAAGCGTTCAATAAAAAATATTTGTATTTTTGATTACTTCGATTAAACCCCTTCGAGAAATCTGCGTCTAAGATAGTAAATAAGGCTGTATAATCGAAAATAAGGATTTAGGATATTATGAAAAAAAATAGATTATTTATCGGAGCACTTGCCATAACAGGAGCGTTCATGCTTGGTTCCTGCGGTACAAGTAGGCAAATCTATGGCGACGATGTCTATGGCAATAATGGGCAAGCGAGACAAAAGGTTTATCAAAGCCCAGATTACTATTACACAGATGCAGATCAGTCCCAACCAAATGGACAGGCACAAGGTGGTTACTATGATGACGAATATTCTGATCAGGATTACAACAATGATTCCTATGAAGATCTTGAATATGCAAACCGTATCAATCGTTTCTATTACGCTAGTCCGGGCATGACGTACTTTGACCCATTTTTTGATCCATGGTATGGTTATGGTTTCGGTGGTTGGTATGGATACGGCCCTTCATTCGGAATGGGATGGGGATGGAACTCTGGATGGGGTTCATCGTGGTCTATCGGCCTCGGATGGGGTTGGGGATCTAGCTGGGGCTGGGGCTCTCCTTGGTATGGCGGTTACAGACCTTGGGGTGGCTGGTATGGCGGCGGCTATTGGGGATCTGGTTGGTATGGAAACGGTTACTGGGGCGGTGGCTACTGGGGTAACTCAAGACCACGCTATGCATCAAGTAGATCTGTATACAGAGATAACTATAACACGCGCAGTTCATCATCACGAACCCGAACTTCAGGTGGATATGACCGTAACAGTGTTGCTCGGAGTTCTGGAGGATACGACCGTACTGGCGTAGCACGTGATTCTAGAGGCAGAATCACATCCGTTGCTAGTAGATCAAGAAATTCTGATGGCACGGTATCTTCACGGAGTTCTTCATACGATAGAACTGGAGGAAGAACAAGAACATCAGATGGCGTTTCGAACAGAGCTTACTCAGACGGTATGCGTTCAAGAACGTCAGACAGAGTCAATGGCTCCTATCCAAACAACACACGTAGCACCTCTAGCGGATATTATAATAATGATTCCAGATCACGAAACAGTTCGGGAGAGGTATCTCGTCCGATGAGCCGTTCGATGGAAACACGTTCCAGCAACCCAAGCTCAACGTCAAGACCGTCGTATACTCCGCCAACAAGAAGCTATGATAGTGGTTCATCTTCCCGCTCTAGCGGTGGTTTTTCTGGAGGTGGTAGTTCTAGATCTTCGGGAGGAGGCTTCTCTGGAGGCGGTAGCTCAAGATCAAGTGGAGGACGTACTCGATAGTTAAAAGCATTTAAACAGTAGCACGCAGCATCTTGTGTGCTACTGATTATTATTGACGATATTTTAGCATATGACAATCAAAAAATTACTTTTTGGAACTGCATTCGTTTTAGGTGCAGCAGGGACTACTCAAGCGCAATATACGAAAGATGTACTTTTATTCTCCCAAGGGGACAATGGCGGAACAGCTCGTTTTAAGGCCATGGGAAATGCATCTACCGCATTAGGTGGAGATATAAGTTCGATTACGAGTAACCCCGCAGGTTTGGGTTACTTCAATCAGTCTGATATATCAGTAACTGGCAGGTACCTGAACAATAAAAACAAAACCGACTATTTTGGTCAAAATTCAAACAGTAGCAAGAACAATTTCAACTTAGATAATGCTGGAATTGTTTTTCACTTACCAACTTACCGCAACGGAGGCAACTTAGATAAAGGCTGGTTAAATTTCAATGTCGGTATTGCTTATAATCGCAATTATGTCTATAATAATCTGCTAGAATATCGAGGAGTAAATAACACAAGTTCGATCTCTGGCGCTTATTCTGACCAGCTATCGTCACCTGGCGGTATGAATGGCTGGGGCCAGGAAGTTTATAATAACTCTTTATTATTTGATAAAGAAACAGGCAATAACGGAAGATATTTCCCTATTACTGACTTTGATAATTTTAATGGAAAGGATGGCTTTGATCAGGTAAATTCTATTTTGGAAAAAGGCAGTAAATCCGAATCTGTTTTGTCATTTGGTGCGAATTATAGCAACAAATTGTATTTGGGAGCCTCTTTAGGTTTCACTGCGTTTACGTACGACAATTCCAGCTGGTTTACTGAATATGGTCAAACAATGACCGCCGACCAATTAAAAGCCATCAACAAAGATTCAGAATTTTTAAAACCAACCAATGCCCAAAAGTATGCCATGTTGGATAAAGATTATGAATTATATGATGATTATGCGCAGGCCACTGATGGTACCGGTGTAGACTTTAAACTTGGGGTAATCTATAAATTTACGCCAACGTTTAGCATGGGATTCACTGCTAAGTCACCTACATTTATGAGCATCCGGGATGAATCATATAGCAATTCTGAGTTCCGTTACTTCAGACCAAATGAAGACAAATCATTTAAAGAGTATAGAACCAGTGATGACGCAGGGCACAGTTACTTGGAGTATAACATGAATACACCCTATAAATTGTCTCTTGGGGCAAGCCAATTATTCTCAAGAGGATTAATAACGGCTGATGTCGAATGGGTAGACTATGCCGCTATGCGTTTTAAAGATGTGGGAAATTACAGTAAAACGTTAGAAAAGAACATGAATCAAAACATCAAAGATACTTACCAAGGTGCATTTAATGCCCGAATTGGTGGTGAAGTGATGTTTGATAATGTATTCAGCGGAAGAGCTGGTTTCAATTACAGTGGCAACCCCTATAAAAATGCAGACTACACGAATTATACAGCATCTTTAGGTATCGGCGCTAAACTTGGCCGCGGCATGTATGTTGATTTGACCGGTGCGTATAATGCAGTCAATTACAAAGAAAGCCCGTATTTGATTAATGAGAACTACTGGAATAATGCTAGTCCGGTAGCCGATATAAAAAATCAACGGACTAATGTTGTACTAACAATTGGTTCTAAATTTTAAACAGTATTTTTCTCAAAAAAAAGGTCCAGCTATGTCTGGACTTTTTTTTGAGAAAAATACTGTTTAAAACAAACATAAAACACGATAAAATCAGTTTACGCGTGATTATACTTGTATATAAAAGTAACTTTATCTAAGTTTGTCCCCTTGGATTGAAAATTACATGGCAAATCACACAATTTCAAAAGCATTCAATTTCATTTTTACATACCCCATTTGGCGGATAGAAATCGATGCGGAGAATAAATTGATCGCTATAGAGACAAGAAATCCAGATGATACCTTTCCCTATTTTAATGTCATCACTTTTGAAGGAACTTACGTATTACAAGACTTCAAGGCAATAGCCAAAGAGTGGGTCCTAGCAGGAATTCAATGCAAAAAATTAATACTTAAGAAGATTGCCAATAATTCACCTATTGACGCAGGCATACAGGTAATCGATTGCTACAATCCGCAGCTTCAAGAAACCTGGTTCAACTACATATTCATCGGCATGGTTGATCAAGGCGTGCTTATTAGACCAAAAGTAATAGCAGAAGGCTTCCAATTATTTTTGAACCTCCAATCGATGTCGATTGAAAGCAAAAATGAAATTTTCTTTAAACCTTATGCTAGCGAGCTCGTCTATCCTATTATCTACAATGGTGAAATACCCCTTTTTTTGAAGGATTTCCCAATTGATGGTGAAATCTGGATAAATACAGTGAATGACTACTTTATTTGGGCTTTCTATGAAAAAGACAGAAACAATTGTTATCAAATCAGGCTAGTGCAATCCACAAGAGAAACATTGACAGAGTCTATTATTGCAGTTTCCAAGCTGGAACTAAAGCTCTTCAACATTTATTTTCTTATTCACGAACAAATATTCCTTTTGACAGATAATAAACGGGAGTTTGTTTCGTATTTAGTATAATTGCAAAATATATGAAAGTTTTATTCGAATTAAAGACATATAAAAAGATAGCTATTCTATCCATCGCGATATTAGCTATTCAACAAGTTGAAGCAAAAAACTCAACTTCTTTACGCGCTGATTTTATCCCTGATTCAGTAGGAACAGAAGCAATCAATGGTGAAGAATACGTGCTGTTCAAAATTGAAAAAGGAGATAATTATTACCAGTTAAGTAAAAAGTATAAAACGACGGTAGGCCAATTGACCCAAATAAACGGTAATGGAACATTAAGCCTGGGTCAAATTGTTAAGATTCCAACAGGTCGAAAAGCGAAATCAACAGTAAACAATGACCGTGGAAATATGACAGTGCAAAATCCGCGTAATCCGCAGCAGCAAGAAGGTTTCACGGAATATATCGTTGGTGAGAAAGAGACACTTTATGCCATATCTAAAAGGTTCAGTATTTCTGTTGAAGACATCAAAAAAGCAAATAACTTAAAAAATAATGTTATTGGCGGTGGAATGAAACTCATGATCCCCAATCAGCCCCTGCCTCCTGAACGACCAAAATTAGTTGAACCTAAAGGAATCGAAATTGTAAGCCCCGATTCTACTGACGGTGATGATAAAGAAGAAAATCAAATTTCAACAAACCGCTACGGAATACGTGAAAAGTCCGAACGTGGTATTGGCGTCTGGATTGATGGGCTATCATCTCAAGGTACAAGCAACCTCGCTCTTCATAAGTCAGCTCCAGTAGGTACTATTTTAAAAATTACTAACCCAATGACCAAAAGTGTGACTTATGCAAAAGTGGTCGGTAAATTTAATGATAATGCCGAAAACCAAAATGCAATTGTCGTGTTGTCAAAGTCTGCCGCCGCGAGCATAGGCGCACTTGATAAACGCTTCCAGGTTGAAATTGCGTATGGATTACCTCTAGAAAATTAACAGAATAAAATAGCTTTTATAGCATAGTAAGAATGAATAACAAACCGTATGTCATAGGAATTGCCGGAAGTAGTGGTTCTGGGAAGACTTTTTTTTTAAATAGCTTTTTAAAACATTTTAACCCACATGAGGTGACCTTAATTTCCCAAGATGATTATTACATCCCTGCCAATACTAAAACTCAGGAGGAAAATAGGCTCTATAACTTCGATATTCCGACATCAATCGACAGAGATGCTTTTTATAAAGATATCAAGGCTCTCTTTAACGGTGAGACAATATATAAAGAAGAGTATACATTTAACAACCCTTCATTAACACCCAAAATATTAGAGATTAAACCGGCACCGATATTAATTATTGAAGGTCTATTCATTTTCTATTATACAGAGATAAATAATTTAATCAATCATAAGATATTTTTAAGCGCTGATCAGGATATCGCGTTAAGACGACGCTTACACCGTGATCTGGTTGAACGGGGATACTTTGAAGATGATGTCATGTACAAATGGGTAAACCATGTTCTACCCTCCTACAACGAGTACCTACTGCCCTATCAGGACACTTGCGATCAGGTCATATTTAACAATACCGATGAACCAGAGCCAATCTGGGAAATCACCAACCAAATTTCTGAAGAGCTAAAATTAAAGCTCAATTTGGTATAAAATTAAAACAATCTAGAAAGGAGAATCTCGTAAACAGATTCTCCTTTCTATTTAAAGTAATTGATTTATTGATATCAAGATTTTAAATACCTATCTTTGCGCCACGAAACAAATCCATCATAATGAACCATTCTGTAAAGATTAAAAATGCATTGGTTTCAGTCTATTATAAAGACGGCCTCGCTCCTTTAGTTGAATTATTAAACAAATACGGTGTTACCTTCTATTCCACTGGTGGAACAGAAACATTTATCAAAGATTTAGGGATAGATGTTGTTCCAGTTGAAGACCTCACCAGCTACCCTTCCATTTTAGGAGGCCGTGTAAAAACATTGCATCCAAAAGTATTTGGCGGTATCTTGGCGCGCCGCCCGCTTGAGTCGGATCAACAACAGCTTGCTCAGTATGAAATACCTGAGATCGATTTGGTTATTGTGGATTTGTATCCTTTTGAAGAAACTGTTGCTTCCGGTGCATCGGAACAAGATATTATCGAGAAAATAGATATCGGTGGAATTTCATTGATACGCGCTGCCGCTAAAAACTTTAACGATGTGGTTATTATCTCTTCCAAAAATGATTACAAAGAATTGGAAGAAATACTAGCAAACCAAGAAGGTAATACGTCGTTGGAACAACGTAAAGAATTTGCTAAACGTGCATTCAATACATCCTCGCATTACGATACGGCAATCTTCAACTATTTCAATCAAGAAAATCCGCTTCAGGTTTTTAAACAATCTGAGCAAAAAGCGCAGGTGTTGCGCTATGGTGAAAACCCGCACCAAAAAGGCATTTTCTTCGGCGACTTAGATAAGATGTTTGATAAATTAAACGGTAAAGAGCTATCTTACAACAATTTGGTTGACGTTGATGCTGCCGTTGCTTTAATTGATGAGTTCACAGAGCCTACATTCGCGATCTTAAAACACACAAATGCTTGTGGGGTTGCCTCACGGTCAACAATCAAACAAGCTTGGTTAGATGCTTTAGCATGTGATCCTGTTTCAGCTTTCGGTGGAGTCTTAATAACGAATGGACAAGTTGATGCGGCAACAGCTGAAGAGATCAATAAATTATTCTTCGAAGTGTTGATTGCACCTTCTTATTCTGAAGAAGCGATTGCTATACTTACCGCAAAGAAAAACAGAATTATTTTGGTTCGTAAAGAGGTTACATTACCTGGACAACAGTTCAAAACTTTATTGAACGGCGTCATTCTTCAAGATAAAGACAATACGATTGAAGGACCTGAACAAATGGTTACGGTAACGCAAGTAGAGCCAACTTCTGAACAACTGGAGGATCTTTATTTTGCAAACAAAATTGTAAAACACACCAAATCAAATACAATCGTATTTGCTAAAAATGGTACTTTGTTAGCTTCAGGCGTAGGGCAAACTTCTCGTGTAGATGCATTGAAACAAGCTATTGAGAAGGCAATTTCTTTCGGTTTTGACCTTAAAGGCTGTGCGATGGCATCTGATGCCTTCTTCCCTTTCCCTGATTGTGTGGAGATTGCTTCGGAAGCTGGAATAGCAACCGTGTTACAACCTGGTGGTTCAATTAAAGATCAATTATCAATTGATATGGCCAATGAAAAAGGAATTTCCATGGTGACAACAGGTGTTAGACACTTTAAGCACTAATTGAACTTCAATAATAAATAAAAAAAGGTACTGTTATAAATTCCAAATATTTAGACAAAAAAGTATTTTTGTATTCTAAAGAAGTTCAGCTACTGAACTATCTTGCGTAGTCTCGGTTTTCGGATCGAGACTACCTCTTTGGTAGTTTTCAATAAATTCAGTATCGTTTTTCCAAAGCGTATAAATCAACACTAAGAGTTTCCGCTGTATTGCCACCTGTCCAATCATTTTCGATGCCTTATTGTTTTTATTGATTCTGATATAAGTTTCTTTTAATGCTTCATTGTACCTACAGGCCACCATCGCTGGGAAATAAAGTGCATTTCTGATATATCTGTTTCCTTTCTTGGAGATCCTAGTCTTGCCTTTAATCGAGGTGCCAGATTCTCTTTGCACTACATCATAGCCTGAATAGCTAACCAATTGTTTTGAACTATGAAACTGCTCAAAACCCATTGTTTCAGCTAATATCGTTGCTACCGTAATCAATCCTACACCTTTTATCGTCAAAACCTTTCTGACATGCTCCTTCAGTACATCTTCCTTTTCGATAGCTTTCTTAATTTCTTTCAGGCATCTTTCGATTTCCTTATCTATCTCAGTAATGAGTTTTTTGTTGCTCTTGGTAATAAATACTTGGATATCATGTGCGCAGTCCTTGCTGTGACTAATATTGCCAAGTGTTGTCTTTTGTTCCTGAAGCTGAACATAGTAACGAGTTAGATTCCTGAGCTGCAAGAGTGTGCTTGGTGGTGGGGACCACAACTTATGAACTCTCTCAATACCAAACTGACTTAGAATTCGCGCATCAACTGCATCTGTTTTTGTTTTCACATTAAGACTAGAGAAATAGTGTTTTGAGGTGTTGGGAAGCACAACATGAACCCTTTTTTTGATTTTGTATAGATGGTGGGCCAGGTTCTCATAATAAACGCCTGTGGCTTCCATGAGAAATACTAGCTCCGAATCTGATACAATCAGACCTTTCACCCAACGTAATAATTGATTGAAGCCTTTACTATCATTACCAAAGTCCAGGACCTTTGAGAACGTTAATTTGCCATCTTCCGCCTGTTGACATAAACAAGCTGTAAAGGTTGATTTTGAGATATCTATCCCAATGCATTGCTTTCTAATAGCCATAATTAAGAATTTAAATCATATTGACTCAATTCTCCTTCGTCTATCCTTTTGTTTTATTCAAGCTCGCTTCGCGGCCTTAAGTACTGTTCAGACTCCTGAGAATAAAATCGTGTGGGCGAAACCTTTTTTACGGTATAACTCAAAGTTTACCTAGCCACTTCTGGCCTCACACGAACAGCCAATATATTTTGCATAACAACAATATAATGACCTTTTTAAAATTCTCAGTAAAAATAAAAGCTACTTTTCTAAAGTAGCTTTTTTTATTTATCTCGTTTCGACAGGAAACTTTGAACGCTTGTACTGTTCCATCTCAGCGCTGAGTTTGCGAATCGCATAACCCACAATGGCCACATCATCTATCCACCCGCCCACGAGAATAAGATCGGGAATTGCATCAATTGGCGAAACCACATAAAGTATCGTTCCAATAATAATCGATAAATTCCATTTGTCCATTTTATACTTCCCCGTAATGGTGTCCTTACACATCGCAATTAATACGTTGAAGTCGTCCATATAGCCTCCTAGATTCCTCGCTTTTGCCTCCGCCTGTACAAATTCAGATTCCGTAATTTTACGATGCCTAAACTGCTCAAACATTCCCTTCGCAATTCTTTTGATTCTATTGTTCATACTTCAAAATTAGGATTACTAGTTTAACAATCCAAATCCTCGCGCTAAACCAAACACGAACCAGAATCACAATGCGCAGCGAACATAACCAAATCCCTCCCCTCACACCGACTAAATTTTGCATAGGAACCCTTATTGATCCGCTGTCGGTCCAACCAACTACTTTATATATTCATTTACAAGGGTCATCGGAATAAAAAACGAGGTCTGAATATGGATTTTTATTATTTTTACAAATCGCTGTAGCAAAGTGTCAGTCATCTCCGTATAATAGACAACACAAGCGCAATGTGAGTCACAAAAACAAATTTTAATATTACACGGTTATGAAAAACTATAGATTATTTAATTTTATTGCTATTGCTTTAGCGGCATTCTTTTTAACAAGCTGTCTAAAAGATAACGATGACCAGCCAATTCCTGCCGCATTGCTTACCATGGTTAATGGATACACGGATGCCAATGCAGTTATATATTTTGCAGACGGCGGCCCGCTTCAAAACCCTAATTATCCATTGGGATTCAAGAGTTATGCTCAAATTGGGCTATTTACAGGAGCACGTAGAATTGCAGTCTCCGCTGAATATAACACGAAATTAACGGACACAACTGTAACAATCAAAGATAGCACCATCTATACATCCTTTTTATTTGGAACTAAAGCCAAACCCGTACAGGTGATCACAACAGATCGAATCAATAAAGACATCAAAAATACAGAGTCTGGTTTACGCTTCTTTAATCTTGCTGAAGGTACAGATTTAGTTACCCTGAAAATAGGAGATCAGGCTTCCCCCTCAGAATGGACCAATAGAGCACAAGAAACACAAAATTCAGCAAGTGCCCATCAGGGATTTATTGCTCAAAAGAGTGGCACATTCACTGTCACCGCTCGTGATAAAGCCGGAAAAACTATCGCAACACGTAGCGACATTAAATTGGTTGAAGGTTATTATTATTCATTAATACTCATAGGCAAGGCTAATGATGAAAAGAAACCTTTATATATTGGTCTAGTAGCCCAAGCCGCAAATTAAAATACCCATATCTATATACTATATAACAACGGCCGTCATGTAAACATGATGGCCGTTGTTTCTCATTTTATATCATATCGTAGATCTTAATGATTCTCTTTAGGTGCTACTTTAGTAATCACATAAATATCTTCATTATCTTTTTTCATCTTATACTTCTCACGTGCAATACGTTGTACTTCCTGCGGATTTGATCGAATATCGTTTATTGTTTTAATGATAGCCGCATTTTCCTTAAGGTAGAAGGAGCGTTCACTTTCCAAATTCGCTTTCTGCTTTTGATAACTATACTGCGTGGCAAAGTCATTTCGATCAAAAAACAACATCCACACGAGAAAAGCCAAAGCGGCTAACAAATACTTATTTCTTATTAAGGACCACAATCGTTGCATAAGACAAAATTACTATTTACCTTTTATACTTCGGATATTTTCTTCAAAACTTGAACATCTTTAATTAAAGATATGGAATAATATGCTCGAATTCATCATATACCTAGAATAATCTTATCTTTAACAGTTCAAAAACGATCATTTGAATGAAATATCCATGGTTAAGACTAAACGCAGTTTTAACGAAAAAAAGATATCTCATAAGATCATAAAGAATAAAATCATTGACATATGAAATACTATCTTATTGCAGGTGAAACTTCAGGAGACTTACATGGTGCCAATCTTATTAAAGCATTAAAAATTGAAGACCCCGATGCGACTTTCCAAATCGTAGGGGGCAATCTCATGCAAGCAGAGGCGGGAAAAAAAGCGTTGATACATACTTCAGAAATGGCCTTTATGGGCTTTATAGAGGTTTTAAAAAATCTGCCCAAGATATCTAGGAATCTCAAACTTGTTAAAAATGATCTATTGAAAGAAAAACCGGATACCGTCATTCTTATAGATTTCCCTGGCTTCAATTTGAAAATTGCTGCTTTTGCAAAAAAAAATGGCATCAAAACATGTTATTATATTTCCCCTAAAGTGTGGGCCTGGAATCAAGGCCGCGTAAAGAAAATCAAACGGATTGTCGACCATATGTTTTGTATTCTGCCTTTTGAGGTAGATTTTTATAAAAAGTGGCGCATGCCCGTTGATTACGTTGGAAACCCGCTGTTGGATGCGATTTCAGCCTATCAATTCAACCCAAAGTTCAGGGAGCAGCATGGATTTTCAGAAAAACCCTTGATCGCCCTTTTACCCGGAAGCCGCGAAATGGAAATTGCCAACCTCCTTCCCATCATGGCCGAACTTCCATTTTTCTTTCCTGTACATCAATTTGTCATTGCCGGTGCGCCTAATTTTGATGAAGCCTACTACAAGCAATTTTTTAAAGGTATTGATATTCCCGTAATCTTCAATCAAACCTACGACATTCTCCATAACGCAGAAGCCGCAGTCGTAACGAGTGGAACGGCTACACTCGAAACAGGTATCTTGAAAGTACCTCAGGTTGTCGTTTATAAAGCTAACCCAATATCGGTATGGATTGCCAAATTAGTCATCAAGGTTAAATTTATCTCACTAGTCAATCTAATTAACAATTTCTTATCAGTACGGGAATTGATTCAAGACGAATGCACGGCATACGATATCTCCTATGAAGTAGGTGAACTTATCAATAACAAAGCTCACCGTGCAAGTGTGATGGAAAACTATGATATTTTAGCCGAAAAGCTAGGTTCTCCTGGCGCATCAGAGAAAACTGCCAAATTAATTGTAAAATATCTCGCTAAATTTTAAACTCTTTTACCTTTTATTTGTCAAACTACTAGTTAGTTACAATTAATTAAAAGTTTTATGAAATTTAAATTTATTCTAGGCTTTTTTCTTTGCTTTGCAATGACCTTCACTGGGAAAGCACAAGAAACACAACATATTTCTAAACTGGAAATTGGCAAAAAAGCGAAAAAAAATATCGATAATAGAGACTCTACTGTTGTCATGCACATCGATACCTTAATCATGAAAGACAATTCTACCCTTTCGTTCTATGGTAAGAAAAATGTCAAGCTAACAATTGGTTATGCTGAAATTGGAAATAAAGCAACCATCTATGGAACAGATGGAAAGAATAATGGTGCAAATTTTGACATCAATGCTAATTTTCAAAAAATTAGGTTCTCTTTATATCATTGCAAAGGGAGATGACGCTTTTAATGGCACCAAAACTTTTCCGAATGGTAACGGAGGAAAAATTAAAGTCAATTTAACAACTGGTAGCCTTAAACCTCAGACAACAAATAAAAAAGCGCCTAATTATATTTATGGAGATGTTGCAGCAGGTGGGCGGGCTGTCAATGCAAACACGGACTTGAGAAACATCTATGATCGGATTAAAACCGCTCCCACCGGATTGAGAGGCTTGCCTCAAGGGCAAATTTATTCGGGTAGTGCCGGAACTGAAGGTACATTTGAACTAATTTCAACACAATAACAAAATTCCTTAATCCATAAAAAAGGCGTATTATTCTCTAATACGCCTTTTTTAATGGGCTCATTATTATCTACAGCCTCTTCTTTTAAGCTCATAGGCCAACACCAACCGTGTCATCCGATCGTATCGTGCTATGCCTTCCTTTTGATTGTTGTGCTTGAGATATTGATTATAAAACAATCCCATCACATCGTCGACCCAACCTGTGTATTGACTCCAGAAATACCTTTCTTTTTCCATATCGTTCAATACTTTTGCGCTTAATCTTCCCTTGTAATCTTTTCCTAAATCAGGATACATGCCCTGCAGTTCACGTAACATATACAGTGTGGTCTGTAGATAAGCCGAATATCGGTAAAAGATCTGTGGATGTCGCTGTAAGCGAGCAAAAGCGATAAAATTCGCCTCGTCTTCAAAACCAATTCCCTGTTGATGCGCAAGTTCATGCACTGTAGTAAAAGGTAAAAAGGTTACCGGCATGGCTTTATTAACATGTGCTTCATGAGTGAACGGATTAAAATAACCTGAGACACCAAAAAAAGAAACTATCCTGCTATTTATGGGTGATTTTGCCCTAATTTGACCTCTTGACAGGAAATCTGCAAAAGCCGTATCCTGTTGTACCCATGTATTCAAATCCCTTTGAATAGTTTCTTTATGCTCTTCCCATTCGGATGGATCCACATGTTCCCGCAGATTATTTGTACTGTCCAAAAACCCATTCAAAACCACGAGATAATCCGCTAACTTTAAGCTATCAACTTTCAAATTGGCATTTATACTGATTGGTTCACGATAGTAATTCATACCCCATGATAGGTAAAAGAAAAAATAGAGACCTAATACCAAATTGATCATAGTCAAAACCGAACGAAAAGAACTTTTCCATCTTCCTTTCCATAAATTTCCGATTAATTTAGCAATTGAATAGAGTAGAAATGCAACGACTAGGACATAAAATAGATCACCTAAACTAAAGGGAACATACCCAAAAATAAATCTTGGCACATGACTATAGGAACGGTAAAACCCGCGTGCATAAAACGCCTCAATCCATTGGCTATGTTGCTCAACCAAGGAGAAAATAAAAATTCCAATCAGAAGTAATACTACCGTGAAAACAGCTATTTTATCGCGTTTATCCATTCAAATAAGCTATAAAACGATTAACTTTCGTTCTCAAAATAGACCTTGTAATAATTCATGCCTTTATCCTCATCGTACCCCTTCTCAAGATATTCACGTTTGCCATGAACATAGATATGAAAATTCTTATCCAGCTTTAAAACAGACTTATAAGAAGATTCCATTTTTTTCACCGCTTTATCTGCTATTTCAAAACTTGCCTGAAATGGGGAGTCAAATTCGTCTTCAAAACCAGCTTTAAAGTCCTGAAATAAAGCAATAGCCTGCGGATTGCCCAGTACTTCCTCCTCAAATTCTTCTTGGACAAAAGTTTCTTTTTCCTTAAAGTAATTCATGGATTTGTTCATCAAATCAATTTTGTCCGCTTTCTCCAGTTCAAATGTCTCATCTAGTTTTTCCTGAACAAAGTTCTTATAGACTTTCAGATAATTCCCTGTTTGATTGAAGTTATCGTTACGCACGCGCAGCTGTAGAAACTCATCTTTCCAGTATACTGCCTCCTGTTGACGGTTTGTCTGATCGAGAACCAGCACCTTATAACCTTCTTCTTCTTCTACATTGATAATAATACAGCCTTTGTCCAGTTTATTGATATTGATCGCCTCCTGCTCATATTCCAACATAAAAGCACCTTGCTCCGGATATACTTTCAAATAAGTCTCTTTATTCTCCGATTTGAATATACCAATGGCATCATGTTCTTCCCCTTCGATCTGTACATTCTTTAAGGCAACGACATATACCTCCCCAGCTTTAATTTTAGGATGGTTGGACACCTCATAAAGGTGTTTTGAAATTTGTTGGGAAAAATCGTGAAATGGAAGCTGCTCCTTAAAATACTGTCTTGCAAAATAGAAAATCTCATTCAATTCCAGCTCTCCATTCGGATGATATAAGCGATATACCTCATTCACCTTTGCAAAAGGACTCATAAAATACTGCATCAATAGTCCAGGTAACACTTCATCTCCTTCAAGAGATACCGGGGCATCCGACAAAATATAAAATTCATCTTGCGCTTTATTGCCTACACGATGAATGGATAACGCTTCAAAAGTTGCATCTTGGTGAAAAAACATATTTCTTATCTTATAAATTATATAAATCTATTGCTATTCTAAAAGTCTGGCAATGTGCATTGACAATATCTTTAATTTCAGGAGAATAACCTCCCCCCATACTTACCTGAACAGGGATATGGTGTTTATGGCACATATGAAAGACCAATTCATCTCTTCGACGGCAGGTACTGCTGCTTAAATTCAATTTCCCCAGCTTATCTGTTTGCAAAATATCTACTCCAGCCTGATAGAAAACGAAATCAGGCTCAAATTTCCGGAACACATCAACCAAATTTTCTTCCAATAAAGTGAGATATTCCGCATCAGTAACCTGATCTTCCAAGCCGATATCCAAATGGGAACGCTGTTTGACAAAGGGATAGTTTTTCTCGCCATGCATTGAAAAGGTAAACACCTGATTATGCTCCTCAAAAATATGCGCAGTACCATTTCCTTGGTGTACATCCAGATCAATAATAAGGATACGACCTGCATAGTTATGCTTCAACAGGTACCCGGCGGCAGTCGCTTGATCGTTCATCAGACAGAAGCCTTCACCAAAATCATAACCGGCATGATGTGTCCCCCCTGCAATGGTAAAAGCAACACCATACTCAAGTGCATATGCGGCGCTTCGGATCGTCCCATCTAAGATATATCGCTCCCGATCAACAAGGCTTTGACTTAATGGAAAACCTATTCTACGGATCATTTTCGAATCCAAAGTAAGCTCAAACAACTGCTTTACATACACTGGATCATGGACCAAACAGCATGTCTCAAAGCTTGCTAGTTCAGGACTGAAAAAACTTGACTCATCTGCCAGCCCTTCATGTTTTAACTGTAAAGGAATCAACTCGTATTTCAGCATCGGAAATCGATGCCCCTCTTTGACGGGATGGACAAATTCTTGACGAAAAGCTATCTTAAGCACCTTAAAATCTTCTATTACTCATGCGAAGATAAGAAAAAGATCTTTTGGAGTTGTAGGAGAAAAAGGGCATCTTTGAGAAGGAACAAACTGCAAGCCAATGTTACGTTGCATAACAGCATACTTGTATTCAATCATAAATTTATATTCTTCAAGATAAATGGAAACAACTCATTTGCCCCAATTGTCTGCCATGGAACAACGTGTACTAGGCTCACTAATCGAAAAATCAAAAGTAACCCCAGAATATTATCCAATGACAATCAACAGCTTACAAGCTGCTTGTAATCAAAAGACTTCCCGCAAACCGGTTGTACAATATACAGAAGAAGATATTATCGCTACATTGGATATATTAAAGAAAAAGGGCTTAATCTCGACAGTTGTTGGCGGAGGATCTCGCGTAACAAAGTATAAACACAATTTTGCCATACAATTTCCACTGGTTCCTTCCGAATTAACCATTGTTTGCTTATTACTACTCAGAGGACCAATGACCGCCGGGGAAATTAATTCAAACTCTGGAAGACTTTATGAATTCGAATCATTGGGCGAAATCAATGAACAATTGGAAAAATTGGCACAAGAAGGCTACTTGAAGTCCCTGCCTAAACAAATAGGGCATAAAGAAGTCCGCTATATTCATTTATTAGGAGATATCAACCTGGAAGCGTATGAAAATAGCGTTCCTGCAGGCAGCTCCTCGAACGACCAGACCTTACTCGAACGAATTGGACAATTGGAACAGGAAGTTGCAGCATTGAAACAAAAATTTCAGGATCTCTGGGATGAATTACATTAGTCGCTCATGTCGCAAACAATAGATTCCGAAAACGAAATATCCAAAGCAACCTTGTGGCTGATGACCATCGCCACAGGCTTGGTTGTCGCCAATAATTATTACAATCAACCACTATTGGGCTTGATTGCCAAAGACCTACATATTGACGAGGCTATGGTCAGTAATTCGGCCATGTTAACGCAGATCGGATATGCCTTTGGCCTGTTACTGATCGTTCCTTTAGGGGATATGTTTAAAAGAAAGAAAATGATCTTGATCGATTTCTTTTTCATTATTTTTTCTTTGGTAGGCATGGCCATGTCCACTTCTATCCTATCCATATTGCTATTCAGCTTTCTGATAGGTTTCACATCTGTTATTCCACAGGTTTTTGTGCCCATGGCAGCCGAACTTGCGAGCAAAGAAAAGCAGGCTTCAGCGATAGGTATGGTTATGTCGGGTCTGCTGATCGGTATTTTACTCTCTAGAGTTGTAAGCGGGTTTATTGGCTCCTACTTCGGATGGCGCGAAATGTATTGGATAGCGTCAGCAATTATGGTCATTACAGCCATCACCATCGCATTCAAGCTACCAGAGGTACTGCCTAATTTCAAAGGTTCTTATCGCGAATTGATGCGTTCGGTCTGGAACTTCGCGAAAAAACAGCCTGTGTTGCAGCTCGCAGCATTTCGTGGTGCCATGGGATTTGGGGCTTTCTCTGCTTTTTTTACGACACTTGTGTTCCACCTGGAAGGCCCTCCTTTCTTCGATGGGCCAGCAACCGCCGGAGCATTTGGACTTGTGGGGGCCTGCGGTGCGCTTGCAGCCGCTTTTGTAAACAGATTGACCATATATATCGGTAAAGCCAGAATTATCTTATACGCTATTCTATTGATGCTGCTTAGCTGGCTATTATTCGCCCTCTTCGGCAATTACTATTGGGGCCTGATCCTTGGTGTTATTCTCATCGATCTTGGCCTACAGTCGATGCATATCCTGAATCAAAGCGATTTCTATGCGCTAAACATCGGGGCCAACAACCGACTAAATACCGTATATATGGTCAGCTATTTTGTTGGTGGATCAACAGGCACTTTTTTTGCTGCACAAGCATGGCAACACTTCCAATGGCCCGGTGTTATTTTCGTAGGCACATGTTATACGCTGTTGGCCTTGTTGGCTCATCTATTATTTGATTATAAATTAAGAAAAAACTGATATGAAATTCGGCCAAGTAGAACATCCTGAGGAAATCGACTTTACCCTTCCCCCTACTCCAGCAGAAACTTTAAACCTATTGCAGCATTTCAAAAATGACAAGCCTTTTGATGTATATGTAGGTTGTGCAAAATGGAATAAACAAGATTTAAAAGGCTTTTATCCCAGAGGTACAAAAGACGAACTTGCTTATTACTCCACACAGTTTAACAGCGTTGAACTCAATGCTACATTCTACAATTCACCTGGCATAGACCAGGTAGAGACCTGGAAAAAGAAAACACCTGCTAACTTCAAGTTCTTCCCTAAAATACCACAATCCATCAGCCATTTTAGCAGATTATTAAATACGGGTGATAAAGTGAAGTTGTTTACAGATTCCATTGTTCATTTCGATGAGAAACTAGGAATGGCCTTTTTACAGATGCACGACAATTATAGTCCAAAGGATATGGCCCGTCTAAAACTATTTCTTCATGACTGGCCAAAAGAAGTCCCTCTAGCCTTAGAGGTACGAAATAAAGATTGGTTTTCCAAACCCGAAGTAACAAAAGAACTCTATGCGCTGCTGGAGGAAACCAACGTGACCAACGTACTGGTCGATACCGCAGGCCGTAGAGACATGCTCCATATGCGCTTAACCACACCGACTGCTTTTATACGGTATGTAGGTGCCAACCACGCGTCAGATTACGATCGCCTAGATCAATGGATCGATGTGCTGAAACTATGGCGCGAAAACGGGTTGCAAAAACTGTATTTCTTTATCCACCAGAATATTGAGATAGAATCGCCATTACTGGCAACACATTTTATCAAAAAACTGAATACAACATTCGACTTGGATCTAACCTATCCCAACAAAAACACAGGAAATACATTATTCTAAGACAGGATATCAGTTCCGGTGCTAAAGCCAACTATAGAAAAAATCATTCAGCATATTTTGCCCACAAAAAAAGCCGAAGTAGAAAATACTTCGGCTTTTTATATAAAAAATAAGCTTTCGCTTATTTTTTAGCGTATTTAAAGTTTTTACCGATGAAACGTGCATTACCACCCAATTCCTCCTCAATACGTAACAATTGGTTGTATTTAGCCATACGATCAGAACGTGAAGCAGAACCAGTTTTAATCTGACCGCAGTTCAGTGCTACAGCTAAGTCAGCGATAGTCGCATCTTCAGTCTCGCCCGAACGGTGTGACATCACAGAAGTGTAACCAGAATTTTGAGCTAAAGTAACCGCATTGATTGTTTCAGTCAATGAACCAATTTGGTTTACTTTCACTAAAATTGAGTTTGCTGTATGAGTATCGATTCCTTGTTGAAGACGTTTTGTATTGGTAACAAAAAGATCATCACCTACTAATTGAACATGGTCACCGATTTTGTCAGTCAATGTTTTCCAACCAGCCCAATCATCTTCAGCCATACCATCTTCTATAGAAATAATAGGGTATTTAGCTGTTAATTCAGCCAAATAGCTTGCTTGCTCTTCGCTAGAACGCACAGCTCCTTTATCACCTTCAAATTTAGTATAATCGTATTTACCATCTTTGTAGAACTCAGAAGAAGCACAATCCAACGCTAAACAAACATCTTGACCAGGTTTGTAACCGGCAATTTCAATCGCTTTCAAAACTGTTTCGATGGCATCCTCAGTACCTTCAAAAGTTGGCGCGAAACCACCTTCATCACCTACTGCAGTTGAAAGACCTCTGTCATGTAAGATTTTTTTCAACGTATGGAAAACCTCAGTACCCCAACGCAAAGCCTCAGAGAATGAAGGCGCACCCACAGGCATGATCATAAATTCCTGAAATGCGATAGGTGCATCAGAGTGTGAACCACCATTGATGATATTCATCATAGGAATAGGTAACGTGTTCGCATTTACACCACCGATATAACGGTATAATGGTTGACGTGACTCTTGTGCAGCAGCTTTCGCTACAGCTAAAGAAACTCCTAAAATAGCATTTGCGCCTAAGTTTCCTTTATTTTCGCTACCGTCTAAATCAATCATGATTTTATCGATGGCATTTTGCTCGAAAACATCTACACCTTCTAGCGCTTTTGCAATTTTAGTGTTTACATTCTCAACAGCTTTCAAAACACCTTTTCCTAGATATTTTGACTTGTCACCATCACGTAATTCTACTGCTTCGTGAATACCAGTTGAAGCACCTGAAGGAACAGCTGCACGACCAACAAAACCATTTTGTGTAGTAACATCTACCTCAATTGTAGGGTTACCGCGCGAATCCAAAATTTGACGCGCATGAACATCGATAATTAAACTCATCTCTTTATTAGACTATAATTTATTTTCATTACTTAGTGTAGATAAGACACACTCTTATCTACAGACATTTTTCACAATCAAATATAATAAAAAATGTATTTATTCCCCTATTTATTATGAAATAAAATATGCTCCATCGGCATAACTGTTCAACTAAAAACAATAAAAAACCCTTCAAAATCTGAAGGGTTTTTTATAGAATATTGTGCAATTTAGTTTTTGATCATTGCTACAAAATCATCAAACAAGTAGCGCGAGTCATGTGGACCCGGTGATGATTCTGGATGATATTGCACCGAAAATGCTTTCTGTCCTTTGATACGGATACCTTCAATAGACTGATCGTTCAAATTGACGTGTGTAATTTCGACGTTCTCAGAATTTTGGATATCTTCAGCCACAACTCCAAAACCGTGGTTCTGCGACGTAATTTCACAACGGTTGGCGATAATGTTCTTCACGGGGTGGTTGATACCACGGTGTCCATTATGCAACTTGCTTGTGCGGATGCCATTTGCCAATGCTAAAATCTGGTGACCTAAGCAAATACCAAACATCGGTTTATTTGCGTTTAAAATAGCTTTTACAGTCTCGATAGCATAATCCATCGGTGCTGGATCGCCAGGACCATTGGAAATGAAATAACCATCCGGATTCCACTGCTCCATTTCTTCAAATGTTGTCTTCGCAGGAAAAACCTTTGTATATACATCACGAGCCTCAAAATTGCGCAAGATATTTTTCTTGATTCCCAAATCCAAAACTGCAACACGCAACGAAGCATTTTCATTACCGAAGAAATAAGGCTCAGCTGTCGTTACTTTCGAAGACAATTCCAGACCATCCATTGAAGGAACCTCCGCCAATTGACGTTTTAATTCTTCAACATCCAATGTTTCTGAAGAAATAATCGCATTCATCGCCCCCTTATCACGAATATGGCGCACTAATGAACGGGTATCCACATCAGAAATACCAACTAAATTTCCTTCCTCAAAGTAGCTTTGGATCGATTCATCAGCCATTTTGCGGCTGTAGTTGATGTTATAGTTTTTACAAACTAATCCAGCAATCTGAATTTGATTTGATTCGGTATCATCCGCATCAATACCATAGTTACCAATATGCGCATTGGTCGTTACCATGATTTGTCCAAAATAAGATGGATCTGTAAAAATCTCTTGATAACCGGTTGTTCCTGTATTAAAACAGATCTCCCCAGTAGTCGTACCAATTTTACCAGCGGCTTTACCGTGATAAACTGTACCATCTTCTAAAACTAAAATTGCAGGCAATTTGCTGTAGTTGGTCATTATCGATGTAATATTATAAAAATGTGTATCCTTACTTTTATGAATTTTAAAGCCTTCTTGACTGGATATAAAAAAAGCCCTCAAATGGGCTAAATATCAATTAACAATGCATCATTACGATTGACAAACCGTTTCCTAAGGCACCTACCAGTAAAGACTCTACTTTAATTTTCACGGGAGACAAAGTTACGACATATCACTTATAAAGTGAAAACATTTTTTATTTTTTTATCCTTCCATTGATTGGACTTCCCGAAACCGAATAAAGTCCCTCAAAATCAGCACAGTCAATAATGGGACAAGCATATAAATCAGCGGGTTTTCTAACCAAGCTTCTTGCCATTCCATCCGCAGCAAGGCGATAAAGGCTCTTGTTAACCCACAACCGGGACAATCAGAACCACTGATACTCTTCCAAAGACAGGGAATAAGGATATGGATATCTGTAAAAAGATAAGAGCCAATGGCAATCCCGAAATACCCTAGCACCAACGAATATATCCAATGACATTTATGGTATTTCAGGACGAGCGAAATCATTAATTATTGTTAATTGGACTCTTGATATAATTACCGTTGGCATCTTTATATTTTCCGACAATAATCATAATCAAATCGATTAGATACCAGATACCACATCCCCCCAAGGTAAGCAGCTGAATAACAGCAGTACCAATTTGCCCCAAGTAGAATCGATGCGCTCCAAAAGGGCCGAGAAAAAAACAAAATAACAGTGCTGGTAACCACCTGTCATCCTGAAAGGTGTTGTTTTGCTGTTGAAAAGGTTGGTTAGCATAAAAAATAGGCTGTCTCACACCACAAAATGGGCACACCTCCGCCTTGATATTGATTAACTTACCGCACTCTACACAATACTTTTCGTCTTCTGTTTTCATTTAGATTTAGTTTGGCGATGGAACTGAAAAACAGTCGTCCATCAGGGATTAAATAATAGGTTGAAATTAATAAAAAAACTTAAAAAACATACATTTTTTGGAGCACAATGCTGTGCGCTAGTTCATCTTCCCGTTAAAATGACCTATTATTACAGAACAGCGATCTTTTTGCTTCGTAATCGCAGCTTCTTCCTTTTTTCTTTTAATTTTTAGTTGCAGAAAATTAGAAATACGGAGGAATCAAATTCGTCTTTTTAACAGTGCTTGTTCGGTGTTCGTTCAGTGCTTGTTCAGTGCTTGCTCAGTGAAGACTGAATAAACAGTGAATAAATACTGACTAAAAAACTAATTGAAAATTGGGATTAGGGATAAGTTGGTGGCTGAATGAGTCAGTTGTAATGCGTTTCTTAAATCAGCCAGTTGCCGTTACCACTAAAACTGGGGGCAATGAAAGTTTAAGGATAGAAATTCGTAGTTAACATAAACAGAAAAGGCGCCCTACGGTGTGGGGCGCCTTTTCTGTTTATGTATTTAAACTTAAGAGTTGATTGCTTTCCAGATCATATCTTTCAATGGCAATATATTTTTACCGGTCACCGACGAAATGAAAATATAGGGTACATTTTCCGGCAGCTCCAGCTCCATTTCCTTCTCCAGCTCCTCATCGAGCATATCAGACTTGGTAATAGCCAGCAATTTAGGTTTATCTGCCAACTCGGGATTATATGCAGTCAGTTCATTCAATAGAATGGCGTACTCCTCCCGGATTGTCCGGTCTGTATCGGCCGGCACCATAAACAACAAAACAGAATTTCGTTCGATATGCCGCAAGAAACGATACCCTAATCCCTTTCCTTCCGAAGCCCCTTCGATAATACCCGGAATATCGGCCATAACAAAAGAACGGTTATCCCGGTAGCTTACCATACCCAAATTAGGCACCAGTGTTGTAAAGGGGTAATTCGCGATTTCTGGTTTCGCAGCAGAGACCACGGACAACAACGTTGATTTACCTGCATTCGGGAATCCCACCAATCCAACATCAGCAAGAACCTTCAATTCGAGAATCATCCACTGCTCTTTCCCCGGAAGACCAGGTTGCGAAAACCGTGGTGTCTGTTGTGTCGGCGACTTAAAATGCCAATTGCCCAGCCCGCCTTTTCCACCCGGAACCAATATTCTGGTTTCACCGTCTTCTGTGATATCGAACAATACCTCTCCCGTCTCCGCATCCTTTGCAATCGTACCCAGTGGCACTTCCAAGATCTCATCACGTCCGGTTGCCCCGGTACGCAAAGAACTACCGCAGACTCACCGTTTGACGCGATGATATGTTTACGATATTTTAAATGGAGTAACGTCCAGAGATTAGTCGTTCCTTTCAGTATAATATGTCCGCCACGACCGCCGTCACCACCATCGGGTCCACCAGTAGCGGTGTGCTTGTCACGGTGCAAATGAGCCGAACCTGCCCCACCATGTCCAGAACGACAACACACTTTCACATAATCAACAAAATTCGAACCTTGCGCCATTACAATTTATTACAGTCTAGAAAATACTTATCTTAATTAATAATTATCGATGATATCAGTCAAACTTTTAAAGATAGAATCGATATCGCCGATACCATTCACTTTAGAAAGCTTGCCTTGTGCCTCGTAATACGGCAACACATGAATCGTCTTTGTGAAATATTCATCGATACGCTTCACCAATTTATCCGCATCATCATCCGCACGACCAGAAATTTCCTTACGTTTAGCGATGCGTGCTTTCAATTCATCCTCATTCACATCCAGTGCGATTACGACCGAGATTGATGTATTGATACCTTCTAAAAAAGCATCCAATGCTTCAGCTTGAGCAACAGTACGAGGAAATCCATCAAAAATAAATCCTTTTGCATCCGGATTTTTCTTTACTTCCTCTTCCAGCATTGCTATCGTAATCGAATCTGGCACTAAATTTCCCTCAGCAATAATCTGGCTCACTTGTTGACCAAGTGGCGTTTGACCTTTAATGTGTGCTCTAAAAATATCACCAGTTGAAACATGAACCAATTGATATTTTTCAATAAGCTTTGCAGATTGGGTTCCCTTACCTGCACCCGGAGGGCCAAATATTACAAGGTTTAGCATAGTTTTATTTAAGAAATTAAAACGAGTTAAAAAATAAAAGCCTAATCACAGATGATGACTAGGCTTTTCAGTTGTGCGCTCCAAGGGAGTCGAACCCCTAACCTTCTGATCCGTAGTCAGATGCTCTATCCAATTGAGCTAGGAGCGCAATAAACCATTACGTTTAGAACTCTGTCCCATGTGTTTTGGTGACGCAAATATAGTCAGAATTCGTTTTTTTACAAATTTTTTTTCAAAAAGAAGTTCCCTTTACCATCGACAGCTTTGCAACAACGTTAATAAAAACAAAAAAGCCAATCAAATTGACTGGCTTTTCTTTGTGCACTCCAAGGGAGTCGAACCCCTAACCTTCTGATTCGTAGTCAGATGCTCTATCCAATTGAGCTAGGAATGCCTTTTTAAGATACAGAACCTGTATTCGTGCGCACCAAGGGAGTCGAACCCCTAACCTTCTGATTCGTAGTCAGATGCTCTATCCAATTGAGCTAGGAGCGCTAGGCAACCAAAACAAATCTGTTATCCTTTTCCGTTTTGGTGATGCAAATATCGTTATATTTATCGATTTAACAAACATTTTTTCTCTTTTTTAAACTTTATACAACAACATTTCTTTTATCTCGTTGATAATATTATATTTAAAATATCAACTTTTTTTTTCAGACACTGACAAATGTTAGCATTCATGAGCAAAAGAGAATTAAAACTCAGTAAAATTCGCATCGGAGATATCAGTATCTCCTATTATATTCGCCCCAGCAAATTATACCCCGCTCCAAAAACAGTCATTTTCATCCATGGTTTTCCCTTCAACAAAAACACGTGGAAACAGCAGCTCCTGCAACTCGACGAAGATTATACAGGCATCGCCATTGATGTTCGCGGACATGGACTAAGCACCAATGGACATGGTTTTTTCTCCGTCGATGTTTTTGCCAAAGATCTAGTGGAATTTATTCGTAAACTCGACCTCAATCATGTCGTCCTTTGTGGAATTTCTATGGGCGGCTACATTGCACTCAGGACCTATGAACTGATCGGCCAACAACTCAAAGGACTTATCCTCTGTGACACGAATTCCCTTTCCGACGACAACAAAAGCAAACAAAAGCGTTTTGATTCCATTCAGGCGCTATTAAAATATGGCAGAAGACCGTTTGCCATTGGCTTTATCGCGAATGTATTTCACGATAAAACAATCCGTGAAAACCCCGAAGCTGTTGAACTCATCAAAAGCTGTATTCGCAGAAATGAAGTCGCCAGCATTTGTGCGACACAACTTGCTCTTGCTTCACGAACAGATACAACCCATTCGTTGAAGACCATTATTATCCCAACACTGATTATAAAAGGGAAACACGACAAGATGATGAGCGAAGAACAAACAAATATCCTTATCGAAAATATACCCGACGTCCGCTATATGGAGTTTGAAGAATCCGGGCACTTGCCGAATCTCGAGGAACCCGAAAAATTCAATGCCGTGCTAAATGATTTCCTGCGAAATATACCATTGTAAACATCACTTTGGTCGCCAAGTGCAACATCGGATATAGAAAACAACAAAAAAAGCCACTTCAGTGGCTTTTATTTCTTTCTTTCATTCAGATTTCGCTCTACAATACTAGAACGAAAAATCATCTTTTGACCGAACACCCGCTTCTTCAGCGTATGCATCATCAAAGTTAGGCTCATAACGTTTCTCGATTACTTCCTGATTAGACTTGATGTAATTAACTACATCTGTCAAACCCTCAGCGAACTTTTCAAAATCTTCTTTATATAAGAAAATCTTATGCTTAATAAACTGGCCATCCTCAAAGCGTTTCTTGCTTTCTGTGATAGTAATGTAGTAATCGTTCGATCGAGTTGCTTTTACATCAAAAAAATAAGTACGCTTACCTGCTCTCACCTTTTTTGAAAAAACTTCTTCACGTTCTTTGTTTTCAAAATCTCCCATTGGTTGTTATTTAAGTTTAAAGTAATCTTAATCTTTGATAAATATATAATAATTCATTTTAATACACCAAATAATATTAAAAAAAAAGACAATTACGCATAAAAATGGCAGTTCCCCTTCCTAACATAGGCTAGATAAAAATTAAACAACAAGATTTTTTACCGACGAAATCATTACATTTACCGAAAATATAAGTTGTATTACCTAAAGCAAATATGTAGAATATATTTGTGCCTCTATCTTTGAGTCATAAATAGTAAAAACATTATGGAAAAAGAACCCATCATACCAAACAGCAATAATAGCCGCAATATTGTAGGAGCAATTGTGATCATCGTAGGTATATTCTTATTATTGAATAACCTCAATTTAGGAAGCTGGTTTCCGGATTGGTTATTTGGCTGGCAAACGATATTAATCATTATTGGATTGGTCATTGGCATAAATTCCCAATTTCAGAAAAAATCGGCAATTATCCTATTGATCATAGGCGGAGCGAGCCTTATTTCAAGAATGATGCGTACAGACTTTGGTTCTGTAACGGTCCCTATCATCATCATTTCGCTCGGGATCTACTTTATCATGAGCAAAAGGAAACCGCCGATGGTTCCCCCAACTTACCCTAATCCGCCACAAGGCTCTTACGACTGGGATAAGCGAGTCAGTGTACCTGTAGAGGGCGCAACTGAGAGCAACATTACGGATCAGGAATCAAGACCATTTAATGAACAATACGGTTCAAGCCAACAAGCCTCGCCTAATCAGCAGGCTTTTGGCGACAAAGAGAAAGGTTCCTTTCACCAGTCATTTGAGGACAACCTCAATCTGAACAGCATCTTTGCGGGTCAAAAGAAAGTCATTTATTCCAAAAACTTTAGAGGGGGCAATTTGACCAATGTATTTGGAAGCGTAGAGCTAGATTTAACGAAAGCAGATATTCAGCAGCCAATTGTGATCGATACGTTCCAATTGTTTGGCAGCGCACGTATAATTATCCCCCCACATTGGACAGTATTTAGTAACGTCGCCTCGGTCTTAGGCTCTGTCGATGACCGTCGGTTCCAAACGATTTATAACCCCGATACAGATAAAAAAATCTATATAACAGGCACCTGTATTTTAGGTAATTTAACCATAAAAAATGCTTAATAGATGAAAAGCAAGCTGTTCCTCAGTGTTAAAAGTCGACTAATTGGCATTATCTGTGTATCCGTATTTATCGGATATCTTGCATTACAATACCTATTGATGCTTCGTTCTGGATTTGATCAGCAACTTGCATTCAAGGATTCATTTATAAACAGTATGGTGATGATGTTTTGCTGCTATGGCATGTCATCAGCACTCAATTTCTACACCCCACAACCCCGGGAGATTTGGAAAGTACTCATCATCGGTTTAATCATGGGCGCAATAAGCATCGCATTAAGCCGATTCTTGATGAGTTACTTTATCCAATCGACCTTTACCCCATTGCTGGACTTAACATTACCTTATCGGGGCATCGTTAACTTCCTCATTTTGACTTCTGTTGCCATTATCAACATTGTCTGGAATATTCAGGAAGACAATATCAACAATATCAAACGGAAGCAGGAATCCGAAAATTTACTTCGGGAAGCCGAACTGTATAATCTAAGACAACAATTACAGCCTCATTTCCTCTTCAATAGCCTCAACTCCATTATAGCACTTATTGGCGCCAATCCGGATGAAGCCCGAAACATGACGTTCCAGCTATCGGACTTTTTAAGAGGAACACTAAGAAAAGAAAATAATCAAATTATCACACTTGAAGAAGAACTCGATCACCTTCAACTTTATCTCGATATTGAAAAAGTACGCTTCGGTCATCGACTCAATACATCCATCTCTTCTTCAGAAGAAATTTTTAACAATAGATTGCCTGCCATGATTATTCAGCCACTGGTGGAGAATGCGATTAAACACGGGTTATATAATGTAACGGATCAAGTAGAAATTAAAATAAAATGCCATTCGAATGATGGCCAACTGCTGATCCAGATTACCAACCCATTCGATACCGAAGAACAGTCAAAACCAAAAAAAGGCACTGGATTTGGACTATCGAGTATTCAACGCAGATTATATCTCCTTTATGGAAGAAATGATCTACTGGAAACTCAAATTCAGGACAACATATTTATTAGCACCCTAAAAATACCTCAATATGATTAAAGTCGTAATTATCGATGATGAACCCCTTGCACGCTCCATTATTGCGGGTTACCTAAAAAATGAAGCCGATATATCCATTGTGGCGGAATGTGGTGATGGCTTTGAAGCTGTTAAGGCTATCCATACGCACGAACCGGATTTAATTTTTCTGGACGTACAAATGCCCAAATTGACCGGATTTGAAATGCTTGAACTCGTTGACGACCCTCCGGCGGTCATCTTTACGACCGCTTTTGACGAATACGCCTTGAAAGCTTTCGAAAAGAACGCCTTGGATTACCTATTAAAACCAGTATCACCAACACGTTTCAAAAAAGCTTTAGAAAAATTCAGAGCAAGCTACTCCGCACCTGAGAAAAAAGTTCAACCCAACTACGAAGTGCTTACAGCGCAGGACGAAACAAAAATCGACCGTATTGTTGTCAAAACAGGCACCCAGATCAAGATTATTCCGATTGATACCGTCAAATACCTGGAGTCTTATGACGACTATGTTAAAATTCATACCAAAGATGGCATGTACCTGAAAAATAAAACAATGGCATTTTTTGAAAAATCTTTGGATCCGAATCAATTTGTCCGTATACACCGATCTTTTATCATTAAAGTGGATCAGTTGGCCAAATTGGAACCTTATGAAAAGGATTCGTATATTGCTGCACTGACATCAGGCGAAAAGCTCAATATCAGTAAATCAGGCTATGCCCGATTAAAACAATTGATTGGAATTTAAACATTCCGTAGATTTGTGCCCATCAATCGTTATGAAACATTTTATTACAATAGTATTGCTGGGCATCACATCTTACTCCTTTGCCCAAACGAATCCTGCAGAACAGATCAATAAAGGAGTTTACAATAAGCTGGAATTTTTTATCAATTCCCAGATGACAGACTCCGCCTATAATTTGGCCAGTGACACCTTCAAACAACAATTTAGCTTAGCCAAATTCACGCAAGTACTACAGGAACTCTATCCCTTAGGAAGGGTAAAAAGCTCAACCATAAAAGAGTTTGAAAAAGGGCTTGCAACCTATCAGATGGACTTCGACAGCCAATCGTATGAGGTTCTTTTTGCAACGGACACAACCTTAAAATTCAATACATTAAAATTCACTCCTCTGGCAATCAAGCCTCAAGTGGAAAAAACTATTGTGGTACCTGCCACACAGAAATCAGTCGATAATGACGACCTTTTTGTCGATTCTGTTGCAAATGCTTATTTGAAACAACAAAATACGCAATCACTTGCAATTGGCATTCTAAAGAATGGACAAACAAAAAGCTATTTCTATGGTGAGACTGCCAAAGGCAACCAAACAGCGCCTACAAAAACTTCTACCTATGAAATTGGTTCGTTAAGTAAAGTTTTTACCGCTATACTTTTGTCAAATCTTGTCGAAGAAGGAACGATAACCTTAGATCAGCCTATTGCGCTATTTCTTCCTGATACACTCAAGAAAAATGAAGAACTTTCAAAAATAACGTTTCAAATGCTGGCCAATCATACCTCTGGCTTACCTAGACTTCCTGACAATCTTGACAAAGTCAAAGGATTTAACGAAAACGACCCCTACAAAACATACGACAAAAAAGCACTTTATAATTACCTCGCAAGCTTTAAAAACAAAAAAAATCCAGGTGAAGAATACGAGTACAGCAACCTTGGTTACGCTGTATTAGGAGACATTATATGCAGTATCTATAAAAAAAGTTATGATCAGCTTGTAAAAGACATCATCTGTAAACCACTTGAAATGAGTAATACCTTTCAAGTATTAGACCCTAAGAGAAAAGATACTTTTAAAGTATATAATAAAGAAGGCCAGGAAGTGATTCCTTGGTCATTTGACGCTTTCGGTCCCGCTGGCGGATTAAAATCGACACTCGAGGATCTGCTTAAATTTGCGAATGCGCAATTCAAAATGCCGCAGACTCCCTTGGAAAATGCGATGGCAAATACCAGATTGTTTACTTTTTTCTGCCTCCAGACACCGACTTGGGACTCGCATGGCATATGAACCTGATTGACGACCTAACGGTCTATTGGCACAATGGAGGAACTGCCGGAAGCAGCTCCTATCTAGCCTTATCGCCCGATAAAAAAAGTGGCGTTATCATCTTGTCCAATTCTGCCATTTCTGCCGATGATAAGGGTAAAGCTATTTTAGATTACATACTCCGTAAAAAATAAAGTTCAAAAAATAGAGAATAATGAGCCATATTGAAACAACAATATGGTTTTTTTTGTTGTTATAGCGATGAGTGATCATTAATTTTGACTAGAAGAAAACACAAATTGGTTTACCAAAATCAATCACAAGAAAGCTAAAGAACAGCTATTTGCATGAAGATATTTATCACTAAAAAAATACCACAAAAAGGTATAGATTTATTAAAATCTGCCGGTCACGATCTAACGATACACGATTCAGCTGATCCCCTATCCGAAAGGCAGCTTATCGAAGCGAGCCAACAGGCCGATTACGTGCTGAATGGTGGGATGCAAAAGTTTGATGCTAATTTTTTCCAAAACTGCCCAAACCTTAAAGCCCTATCCCTCATGAGTGTCGGCTATGACAATGTGGATATCGCTGCCGCAACACAGCATGGAATACCTGTAAGCAATACGCCAGGCATACTTTCGGGAGCAACAGCTGATGTCGCATTCCTTTTAATGCTATCGGTATCGCGGAAGGCATTTTTCAACCACAAGAGAATTTTGCAGGGCGAATGGAAAGGTTTTGATCCAACGGCAAACCTAGGCATCGAGCTCAACAACAAAACACTGGGTATTTATGGACTGGGACGAATTGGCTTTGAATTCGCGAGAAAAGCCAAAGCAGCGTATAACATGGATATTATCTATTACAATCGGAGCCGTAATGAGGAAGCAGAGCAAATTCTTGGCGCACGATATGTGAATTTCGACGATCTGCTCACGCGGAGCGATGTCCTTTCAATCCATGCGGCGTTGACAGCGGAGACTAAAAACCGGTTTGACAAAATGACATTTGCGCGCATGAAAAACTCCGCTATATTGATTAATACCGCCAGAGGCGGATTGGTCAATGAAATAGATCTAACAGAAGCTCTAGAGACTGGCCAACTATGGGGTGCCGGACTTGATGTGACAAATCCTGAACCGATGGATCCGAAAAATCCACTGTTAAATATGGAAAATGTCTGTGTACTGCCACACATCGGGTCTGCTACAGAAGAAACGCGGGATAATATGGCAATGATGGCCGCCAGTAACTTACTGGCAGCAATTAAAGGCGAAAAAATGCCGCAGATTATCAATAAAGAGGTATATCAATGAAACGAAGATTTTTTCAGATTTTAAACAGCTTAAATAAAGCCATCTTACCAAAATACGGTAAGATGGATCCCTTGAAATTAAAAAAGTACCAGCAGGCTATCATTGCCTACCGGTACTTTGTCCTTTTACACGCCTTGGGAACAGATCAGGACTAAGCTTTTGCAGTCCCTAGGTCGCTTGAATTCGAAACAATGCTAATCTGTGTCGGATTGGAAGATAAACTAATATCGTTCCTTTCCAGCTCCAACATAATCTTTTCCTGCATTGAGTTTCGAGCAGCGACATAATGCTCTCTTTTCGTCCACGCACGAACGGTTAAAACCATGGCACTGTCTCCCAATTCTTTGATAAAAACAGTTGGCTCTGGAGTTGTCAACACATTTTCATTCGAATGGAGAACTCTTAATATAATATCTTTCGCTTCTTTCACATTTTTATCATAAGAGATACTGATGGTATATTCAAACATGCGTTGCACAATTTTCGTATAGTTTTTAATAACCGAATTGGCCAAAGGGCCATTTGGGCTAAAAACACGTACACCATCATCGCCTATTAAAGTGGAATACAAGATATCAATCCGTTCTACAGTACCTGCGGTACCATTTGCACTCGAGATGGAATCCCCTACCTCAAATGGTCTAAACATCAAAATCAGCACTCCGCCGGCAAAATTACTCAGACTTCCCTGCAGCGCCATACCAACGGCCAACCCAAAGGCGGATAAAGCAGCAATAAAAGAAGTTGTCTGTATTCCAATCTGACTTGCGACGGTGAGGAGCAACATCACCCACATGACGATCTTTACAATACTGGAGATAAATGCCCGAATAGAGGGATCTACATTCTTCTTTTCGAAACGTTTATGTAATAAGCGATCTACAAAATTGATCACATATTTCCCAAGAATCAATAGGATAATTCCACCTATAATCCCCGGAATAGACTCAATGACAATATCGGTCAAACGACCAAATCTACTCCCCAAACTATTTAAATTACTTTCCATGTTGTAAAATATATTTTAAACCTCTAGGCACAAGGATTGTTCCAACATATCGTATACCGTATCAAAATATAAAAATCATTGAAAAACACCATAAAAGACCAAATAAACACCACTGTTAAAAGAATATTTAGCGTAATTTTGCTATATGAATAGAAAAAATACCATTCCGATTATTGATAGTTGTAGCATTGATCTCAATAACAAAACAACGATTCATATTGATGATCTAAAAGAATATATCATCAAGCATCAGGATATGGTATTTCCTCACAAACATAATTTTTTCCATTTTGTGCTATTCACCAAGGGCTCAGGAGAACACATTATTGATTTCAATCATTACAACATTGAACCTTATCAAATCTATTTTATGGTACCAGGTCAAGTTCATACCTGGAACTTTACAGGTGACGAAGAAGGCTATGTTGTCAATTTTTCCATTGACTATTTTCAGTCTTTTCTCTTAAGAACCGATTACCTGGAACGCTTCAGCTTCTTACAGGGTAAAATTGAGCAGCTTATTTTTGTTATTGCGGAACAATTTCGCAAGCAGGCTATTCACATTCTTGAACAAATTGCTTCCGCAAAAGCGGCAGGTCAATCGGAAGACTATATCCGTACACTTCTGCTCCAATTTATATTGTATATCTCAATTTCTACAGAAAAAGATCATCAAGAGCACAGTACGCCATATAATCACAAAATATTCAATAGTTTTCAGCAATTGGTTGAACAGCAATTCAGATCTACCAAATTGCCCAGTGTGTACGCAGATCAGTTATTTATCACACCCAATCATCTGAATGCGATCTGCAAATCCTACATCGGACAATCAGCAGGTGAAATTATACGAAACCGGATTGTACTCGAAGCGAAGCGACTATTGGTCAATCGAAACTTAAATATCAATGAGATTGCAGATGAGCTGCAATTCAATGACAACTCATACTTTACTAAATTTTTCAAAAAATCCGCTGGGCTCACACCAGAAGAGTTCAGAAAACAACTATAACTATGGAAGAGGTTAAATACGAATTATCTGAATTTAAAGCTGCATGGCAAGCGAAATGTCCAAGATGCCGGATCGGCCATGTGTACCAAGGTCCTGCCTATGGTCTTAAAGTACAAAAAATGAATAGCCATTGCGAATACTGTGGACTTCGTTACGAGCGTGAGCCAGGTTATTTTTATGGTGCCATGTATGTTACCTATGCGTTCTCCATTGCAGAAATGGTTACGGCTTGTATGGCAACCTATATCCTGACAGGCAATGATTCTTCTTTTATACTCTATGCAACCGTTGCTATCATGAGCGTTGTTTTAATGTCGCCATTCAACTACCGTTATTCCCGTATCATACTGATGTATTGGTTGACCCCGGGCTTGAGATATGATCCAAATGTCAAAAAAAAGGAAGTTGATGTGAAGGCTTCAGCATAACCTTCATTATCCTTATCTTTATCCTGATGAAGGATATGATTTATTTGGACAACAACGCAACAACGCGAATTTTGGATGAGGTATGGAATACCATGACGCCCTACTTCATCCAAAACTATGCGAATGCATCGAGTGTCTATCACCAAATGGGGCGTGAAGCCAATGCCGCCGTCCAACTGGCTAAAGCGCAAATAGCTGAAGCACTGAATTGTTCACCAAAAGAACTATTTTTCAATTCAGGTGCAACAGAAAGTATTAATACCGTAATCTGTGGCATATTTGACAAATATCAATCCAAGGGAAATCATATTATCACCGTTTCAACAGAACACAAAGCTGTATTAAGCTGCTGTGAACAACTGACGAAAAAAGGAGCGCAGATCAGCTATCTCCCCGTCGATGCACAAGGAATGATTCGTATAGACGATTTAAAAAATGCGATGAGCTCCCAGACCATACTCGTTTGCATCATGGCGGCCAATAACGAGACAGGAGTATGCACATCGCTAACTCAAATCGCCACTATTTGTAAGGAGAAAGACATCTTATTTTTCTGTGACGCTACGCAGGCTATTGGAAAAATCAACATTGATCTACAAAAAGTCCCGATTGACCTTTTATGCCTGAGCGCGCATAAACTTCATGGCCCGAAGGGAATCGGTGCCTTATACATCCGTCGAAAATCGAAGCCGATTCAGATTGCTCCGCTGCTTGTAGGTGGTGGTCAGGAAAGCGGATTTAGAGGCGGCACATACAACGTTCCAGCTATCGTCGGCTTTGGAAAAGCCCTGTCTCTGATTAATCCAGCATCTTATGATACGGTCGAACGAAACCGCGATCTATTGGAAGAACTTTTAAGTGATATTCCTGAAATCATCATTCATGGAAAAAATGTACCCCGCCTACCCAACACCAGTTACATTAGTTTTAAACACATCCTAGCCAGCGAAATAATGACTGCCTGCCCTGCTTTGGCCCTTTCCTCGGGCTCAGCCTGTGTAACCGGGTCCAGAGAACCGTCCCATGTTTTAATGGCTATGAATGTTTCCAAAGAAGATGCATTGTCGGCCATTCGCTTTAGCTTAAGCATATTTACGACTCAAGAGGATATTATACAATGCGCTCAATTGGTCACAGATGCGGTTCGCAAAATCCGCGATCAATCCCCCATCTGGCAACTTTTCAAAGCTGGCCTGATCGATTAATTTATGACATTCTAAAAACTTTATAACAGGCGAAATATAACAAGATTGTATGTATCTTTGTGCTATACAAAGGATATTACTATGATTACAGTTACTGACAAAGCAAAAACTCGTATCGAGGAAATCATGAAGGATGAGCAATATGACAGCAATTACTTTGTGCGTGTTGCTGTGGAAAGTGGCGGTTGTTCGGGCTTGAGTTATAAGCTGAACTTCGATAACGAAGAAAAAAAAGGTGATCAATTTTTCGAAGATAAAGGCGTGAAAGTCTGTTTGGATATAAAATCGTTTTTATACCTAGCAGGTACAGAACTGGATTATTCCGATGGTTTGAACGGAAAAGGTTTTGAATTCCATAACCCTAATGCGAGCCGGACCTGTGCATGCGGCGAAAGTTTCTCCGTTTAATCAATCACGTCGATCCACCATAAATAAAAGAGCCCTGAAATATTCAGGGCTCTTTTAGTAAGTAACCAAACACTTTTAGTTGCACCAACAAATTATTAGTTTTATAATTAAATATTGACCTACCTTCATTTTGTTAGAATTTTTTTATTTTTTCAACTTTTTAATGGATAAATATTAAAAATCACAACCAAACAGATTAACCAGTGATATTTTCATACTTTTGTAGGAAATAACTGAATAAAAAATAAAACCATGCGTATCAATCCGCACATGGTATTTCATTTAACTCATATGGAGGGAAGAAAACTTTTAAATACCGAAGTTGCTATCAGCTTCGTTAAAGATACATTTGTCCAACAACTAAAGAAAGCATTAAATTTAATTCCGATCTCATCGCCTTTGGTGGTTTTAGACGGCACAGGATTAAATGATGACTTAAATGGAATTGAGCGCCCGGTATCATTTCCGATTAAATCATTGAATGAAAAAAGGGCTGTCGTCGTACATTCATTGGCAAAATGGAAAAGAGTCCGTTTAAAAGAACTTGAAATGTTACCCGGGGAAGGCATCGTGACCGACATGAAAGCACTGCGTCCTGATGAAGATTACACCCCTATTCATTCGATATATGTAGACCAATGGGATTGGGAAAAAGTAATCGATAAAGATCAACGTACTTTGGCCTTACTGAAAGATACCGTATTAAAAATTTACGATGCATTACGCTATACAGAACAACAGGTTGAAAGCAAGTATCCACAGATAAAAGCTATTCTTCCAGAAACCATTACATTTATTGCAGCAGAAGAACTTCTGCAAAAATATCCTAATCTAACTGCAAAAGAACGTGAAAATACCATCACAAAAGAATATGGTGCAGTATTTTTATATGGTATCGGCGGGGCACTCAGCAATGGTGTTGCACACGATGGTCGCGCAGCAGACTACGACGATTGGAGTACTGCAAATGAGGCTGGACACAAAGGATTGAATGGAGATATTCTCGTATGGAACCCCATCTTAAATTCAGCCTTTGAGCTTTCTTCCATGGGGATTCGCGTCGATAAAACCGCTTTGGCACATCAGATGGAAATCAGAAATTGCACTGAAAAATCCAAACTGACTTTCCATAGCATGCTTCTCAATGATCAATTGCCGGAATCTATGGGCGGTGGAATCGGACAATCCCGTGTCTGTATGTTTATGCTCAAAAAACAACATATTGGAGAAGTCCAAGTCAGTATCTGGGAAGAGGACAAAAAAGAAACATTAAGACAAGAAGGTATTGATATCCTATAAAACAATACTTATGGAAAATTAATAACTCGGCAACTATACCGCGTGTTTCAGTATACCGATAAAAATCAAGGCAAGGTAATCATCTTTTATAGACTGATTACCTTGTTTTTTTAATTACAAAATGCCTAAAAAATTTTCATTCGAGTTTGTTCCTTTCAAAATAGCGGTATTTTGTATTTTTGCTGAATGCAGCTAGAAGCTATTTTAAATAAATTAGGTATCTCATCCTTAAATGAGATGCAAGAAAAAGTAGTGGAATCGTACCAAAAAGATCATGATTTCATCTTACTTTCACCCACAGGATCTGGCAAAACCTTGGCCTTTTCATTGCTCATTTTAGAGCAACTGAAGGAAATCGTTCGGGAGGTTCAAGTACTGATCTTAGTGCCGACCCGCGAACTGGCCTTACAGATAGAGCAAGTGCTTCGCAAGGTAGCCACTGGCCACAAAGTCACCTGTGCCTATGGCGGTCATAGTACCCGTATTGAAAAAAATGAATTCAAGGATGCTCCCGGAATTATTATAGGAACTCCAGGACGCATAAAACAACATATCGAAGAAGGAAATTTTGATCCTTCCGGTATTCATACCCTCGTGCTAGACGAATTTGATAAATCGTTGGAACTGGGATTTCAGCAACAAATGGATTTTATTATTCGACATATACCGGCCATCAGATCGCGGATATTGACTTCTGCAACGATGATGGATGCAATTCCGCCTTTTACACAGATAGAGGAGCCTATTCTTGTCGATTTTTGAATAATTCACAAAATATACCCCGCATTACAATTAAAAAAGTAGTTGCCCCTGTTCAAAAGAAATTGGAGGCACTACTAAAACTTATCTGCAAGATTGGGACGAAAAAAATGATTATCTTCTGTAACCATCGCGATGCCGTCGATCACATCAGCGAACTACTGGATAATCGCAATATTATTCACGACACCTTTCATGGCGGACTTGAACAGCAAGATCGTGAACTGGCGCTTCTCAAATTCCGTAATCATTCCAACAATGTTTTGATCACGACCGATTTGGCTGCAAGAGGGCTGGATATCCCCGAAGTTGATGCCATTATTCATTATCAGCTACCGCATAAAGAAGATGGCTTTATTCATCGCAATGGACGTACTGCGCGTATGCAGGCAAAGGGTGATGTCTATGTCATCTTAAAGCCGGAAGAAGCGTATCCCTATATAGCGGAGGAAATACCTGAAGAGGAATTTCCCGAATACTATGATCTTCCTGAAAATTCACCTTTCGCCACACTTTATGTTAGTGCTGGAAGAAAAGACAAAGTCAATAAAATTGACATTGTAGGTTTTCTCCTGCATTTGGAAGGTGTTGAAAAAGACGACATTGGTATAATAGAAGTGAAAGATAAGGTCGCTTATGTCGCCGTTAAAAGAAAGCTTGCTCCTTTTATTATCAACAAGGCAAATGGGCAAAAAATCAAAGGACGTAAAGTAAAAATTGGACGTACTTAAAGGTCCAAAACATTGGTTAATTGGAATTCAAGTGTAAAACGGTGGCTTCAATTCTTGTATTTTCTTCTTTGGAAATCAATCGCCAGGTAAGCCTTCACAATACCGTGTAAGGCTTACCTGGCGATTCTGATTTAAAATTTTTCAGGGTATGTCATCGTTCCTGTTCAGGCCAAGCACCCCCGGGTTAATCCAATTCTTTTAAATACCGGAGATACAATTGTACAGCTTCGCGTTTCTTGGCTGTCAAATGGAAATTAAGATGCTCTGTCAGATATTTGGTATAATCAAAGTCCTCAAATTCTGGGAGACCGGCTATCACATCGGTTGCATGTTCAACGCCATACGCTAAAGCTTCATTGAATTCCTCTACAAAAGAGTCGGGAAGTTTTTTGTTACTTACCCATAAGGCAAAAGCGAAAGGAAGTCCGGTGAAATTAAACCACTCTTCCCCCAAATCATAAACATAGGGTATTGCATTCTTCTTACCGAAAGTACGATCCCCAATTAAAACATAGGCATCTGGCTCGATAGATTCATCAGCGATCAATTCCACATCCTTTTTCCAATAATTTTTTATCAATACACGTGCTAAACCATTTGAAGTGCGCGATTGCTTATCTAAACGTAAAGTTTTTACCTCTTCAATGGGTTTATTGGCAAAAATAAAGACAGAATCGACAGCACCTTCCGTGCCGATACAAAAATCGGTATTAATATAGTACTCGGGTAGACTTAATAAGGCAGCTGTCGGTATAATCCCGATATCAGCTTGATCGTCGATTACTTTCTGTGCACAGGCACTTGGATAATCGACGCTCAAGTCGATTTGCTCCATCACTTTCGATTTACGTATTCCATTCAAAAATGGATAAGTATTGGTATACGATACGGCAGAAACTCTAATTTTATTCATTTATCAATGCTTCTAAGTGTGCGGTATTGTAATGGTCTACAATCTCAAATTGACCATTATCATACAGCAATTTATATAAAGCAGTATTTGTATGCGGGAAATCATCCATATAACGGGCATCGACACCAGTCATTAGACAAAGCATAATCCGTAAAGCACGACCGTGCATACAGACTAATATGTTTTTTTTCATCTGTCTGAGCGAGCATATGATCCAAGGCGACTTGTTGACGCGCCATTAATTCATGAGGAGACTCTCCGTTTTCGATACTGACATCCAATTCTCCATTGCGCCATGCTGCGACCAATTTTTCAAAACCAGCTAGCAACTCCGGTGTTTGTTCTTTTCCTTCATAAACTCCCCAGCTTATTTCATCCAAACCAACAAGCTGTTCCCAAGGTAAATCCAAATCAATGAACCCCTGTACAGTTTGATGAGTACGCAATAAAGTGGAGGTATATATCTTATCAAAAGGCACCGTACTATAGTGATCAAAGAAAGCCTGAGCTTGAGCTATGCCCATTTTATTGAGTGGGGAATTAACACCCCGCCCCTGCACAATACCTCTTAAATTTAGATCAGTCTGTCCGTGTCGTATAAAATAAAATGTCTTTTTCAACGTGCGATATGAGTTATGAATTGACAACAGGTAATGCGTAATAGCTTTTCTTTTGATCAACTTGATCAAAAACAACATCATTATAATCGGATACCACATTGTAGAGGGTATCTCTTTCCAATCGGATGGCGTCCAACATTTTTTATCAGCTCGACAACCTCTTGTGTGGTCATCCCCGGTTTTTGCTCTTCTGCTCCTGCCATGCTGTATATTTTTGTCGTATCATCCAGTGTTCCGTCTATATCATCGACCCAAAAGCCAAGGACAACTGGGCCGTATCTCTAGATATCATTGCCCAATAAGCTTTAATATGATCAAAATTATCCATGTAAATTCGAGCGATCGCGTAATTCCTGAGGTCTTCAATAACGGATACCTCCGGAATATGGGACATTTGATTCTCCTTGTTTCTAATTTTAGTGGAATAAAGGTCTGAAAACCGCCAGTCTTATCCTGTAGCTGTCTTAAGCGCTCCATATGATCGACACGATGCCAAAACTGCTCTATATGGCCGTACAGCATGGTTGCATTGGTATGCATGCCCAGCTTATGCGCCTGCTCATGAATATCCAGCCATTGTTCGGCTGTGCATTTATCATGTGCAATCTGCTCTCTGATTCTGGATGAAAGATTTCCGCACCACCGCCCGGCATAGAATCTAATCCGCAGGATTGCAGATACTTCAATCCGTCGTAATGGCTCAATTTTGCTTTCTTGAAAATATAGTAATACTCTACAGGTGTAAGTCCTTTGATATGCAACTCGGGGACGATGTGCTTTACATTTGCGAAAAAAATCGGCATAAAATTCGAGGTTCTGCTTAGGAACAACCCTCCGGTGATATGAACTTCAGTAACAGCCTCCTTGTCGTACTTTTTCACAATATCCATCATGCCGTCGACTTCCATCTCCCAACCTTCAGCCCGTTCTTTTATTAAGCGGGAATACGAACAGAACTTACAGTCATATACACAGACGTTAGTCGGCTCGATGTGAAAATTACGATTGAAAAAAGTATGATCACCATGGCGTTTCTCGCGAATATAGTTAGCAAGCACACCAAGGTAGCCTAACTCACCTTTCTCATACAAAAGTACGCCGTCCTCAAAAGTGATACGCTCCTCTCGCAAAACTTTCTCCGCTATATCTCTCAATTCGACAGCTAAATTCTTATCGTTAATCAAGAAATTCAATTTATCTATTGCGTTCATTAAATGTATCTCCTATCTTAAATCAAATGTACCGAAAAGGCAACAAAAGTTATAATAAAAAATGTGACAACAACTAATTTGACATAGCTCTTAGAAAAGGATCCTAATCTGTAAATTGTTGCATTTCGATTAATTTACGGTATAATCCTTCTTGCTGTATCAGCTCACTATGGCTACCTGCTTCTACGATCTTTCCGGCTTCAATAACCACAATTTTATCCGCATTCTGAATGGTACTTAAACGATGGGCAATCACAACCGTTGTTCTATTGTCCATTAATTTATATAAGGAGTCCTGCACCAACTTTTCAGATTCGGTATCTAAAGCAGAAGTCGCCTCATCAAGAAGCATGATCGGTGGATTCTTCAAGACAGCTCGTGCAATACAGATCCGCTGACGTTGGCCACCAGATAATTTACCGCCCCTATCACCTATGTTGGTCTGATAACCCTGTTCCGTTTTCACAATAAACTCATGCGCATTCGCAATCCGTGCAGCGGCTTCTACTTCCTCTTGACTGGCCGAAAGATTAGCGAATGCAATATTATTGAAGATTGTATCATTAAACAAAATGGACTCCTGATTGACGACACCGATCATGTCCCGTAAAGAATCCTGGTCTAAATCCCGTAAATCAATACCGTCAAACAAAATTTGCCCCCCAGTAACGTCCATAAAACGCGGAATTAAATCAACTAAAGTTGATTTTCCCCCACCTGAAGGTCCCACCAACGCAATAATCTTCCCTTTTTCTATAGTCAAATCGATGTTCTGTAGAATCTCTTTATCTTTGGTATACGAAAAATTCACCTGATTAAAGACAATATTCTTCTCAAAGCTTTTCACAAGCTTCGCGTCGGCGCGATCTTTCACTTCCGTCCGTTCATCGATAAGTTCCAATACACGCTCACCCGCAGCAAGACCATTATGAATACCGCTGAAAGAATCTGTTAACGCCTTTGCCGGACGCATCACCTGTGAAAAAATAGCGATATAGGCAATAAATGCGGGCGCCGTTAAATTCTTGTCACCTGAAAGCACCAAATGGCCGCCATACAAAAGAATAATAGCCACCATAATTACCCCCAGCAATTCGGACACAGGTGAACTTAACTGTTGTCTTTTAGCCATAGCACGACCGATATTGGCGTAACGTTCGTTCTCATTATGAAACCTGTTCTTAATAAATGAAACGGCATTGAAAGCTTTGATAATTTTTATTCCAGACAATGCTTCGTCCAAATAGGAAATCATATTTCCATACGATTCCTGTGCCGCATGCGCTTGGCTTTTAAGATTCTTAACGATTCTAGAAATCAAAAATGCAGAGACGGGAATGACCAAGAGTGAAAAGAATGTCAATTGCGCAGAGATATTAAAAAGCATCACGATATAAGCGATCAATTGCAAGGGCTCTTTAAAAACCACCTGTAAAGTCCCCGTCACAGAATACTGCACGACCTGTACATCAGACGCACTTTAGAAACAATATCTCCTTTTCGTTGTCCTGTAAAATAACCGACATGTAAATCCATTACACTGTCAAATACCGCTCTACGCAATTTGAGCAAAGTATGAATACGGAAATTCTCCATAATGCGTTGACAGAAGTAGCGAAACAGATTACTGATAAATACGGAGATCACAATTGCAATACAGACCCTTTGCAATGCGCCATAGGCACCAAACTGCTCATTTGCCATCGATGCATAGTAATTGAACCAAGCTAAAATATCTGTGTACGCTTCAGGTTTCACGACTTCAATAGCTGCTTCACAAGCCTCTTTTCCGGTTTTAAAAAGTGTATGGAGTAAAGGAGCAAGTAATGCCAAATTCAACGTGCTAAAAACAACCGTGATCAGCGTGCAAATTACATAGGGGATTGCAAATTTCTCAATGGGTTTAGCAAACGATAAGAGCCTAAAATATGTTTTCATTTATGTTGAACTAAGACAAATTACTTTTACATCAAAAGTAATTCGTCGGTCTCTCCTCTAACTTCCAGATTTTTGACGAGGAAATTGAACAAAAATAACAAATTAATCAAGAAAAGCACATATCCTGGCAAGGGACTATAAAATTGTTGCATCGCAAGAATAAAGCATTCAGCTTGTTCAGCTTGAAAAATCGATAAAAAAATCTCCTTTTAATAGATAATTCCCTAATTTAGCCTTATTCAAATACCAAATTTATTAAAATAAAATGCAAATAGACGTTGCCAAAAGATTGCAGCACACTGAAGAATATTATTTCTCCAAAAAATTAAGAGAAATAGATGAGTTGAACAAACAGGGAGCGCGTGTAATCAACCTAGGAATTGGAAGTCCAGACTTACCCCCGCATCCGGAGGTGATCGAGACATTAATTACGAATGCCCAACTTCCAAATGTGCATGGCTATCAAAACTATAAAGGCTCACCTGCCCTACGACAAGCCGTTGCAGATTGGTATCAACGTTATTATAACGCGACTTTTAATCCCAATACCGAAATATTACCCTTAATTGGGTCAAAAGAAGGCATTGTGCATATCTGTATGACCTACCTGCAGGAAGGGATCAGGCACTTATACCTAATCCTGGCTACCCTGCTTATGCGGCCGCAGTGCGGCTGAGTGGTGCTGAAGCGATTACCTATAATCTTACACAAGAGCAAAATTGGCTTATTGATTTAAATGAGCTCAAAAAACAAGACTTGTCAAAGGTTAAACTAATGTGGATAAACTATCCCATATGCCAACAGGTGCCTCCGCACCCGATGCATTTTATCAAGAGCTGATTCAATTGCCAAAGAGCATAATATCCTGATTTGCCACGATAACCCATATAGCTTTATTTGACAGATACACCAAAAAGCATTATGAGTATACCTGGCGCCAAAGATGTGGCTATCGAATTGAATTCGCTGAGCAAATCTTCCAATATGGCGGGATGGCGAATTGGTGTGCTCGTGGGTGCCGAAGAACGTATAAACCAAGTGCTTCGTTTCAAAAGCAACATGGACTCAGGCATGTTTTTACCTGTTCAGCTGGCCGCGGCGAAAGCCTACAACTTGATGCCTCCTGGTATGCTGATCTAAACAAAATTTATGCGGAACGGCGCCAAAAGGTTTATGAGATCATGGATTTGCTGGACTGTGCTTATCAAAAAGACAAGTAGGTCTATTTGTATGGGCGCGTATTCGGAGAAATACGAGATGGCTATGCCCTGAGTGATGCTGTTTTGGAGAGATCACGGGTATTTATTACACCGGGTGGAATTTTTGGAGATAAAGGCGATCAATATATACGCATCAGTCTCTGTGCTACGGTAGAGGTACTCAAAGAATCAATCCAACGTATTAAAATAATTTTAACACATTCGATTTCGGGCGCAGCTTAACTGCTTTGAAATTATCGATAGAATAATTGATCAACAAACAACCAGGGTATGAAGCGTTCGATGTATAACATTTGAACAAAAATACGCTTAATATAATTGTTTATATATGAACATTGCCATTGGTAGGCGTAGGCTTGATCGGCGGCTCAGTTGCCATTCGCCTAAAAGAAACAAAATTCTGCGACAAAATAATCGGTGTAGATAAGAGTCAAAAGAACTTAGATAAAGCGATGCATATCGGCTTCATTGACGAAACAGCAAGCTTAGAAGATGCGATTAAGACCTGTAAAGTATTGGTGCTCACAATTCCTGTTGATGCCATTTTACATGTTGTTCCTCAAATCTTGGATCTGGTCACAGACCAGGTTGTCATCGACATGGGATCAACAAAAACGAATATTCTGAATAAAATAAAGGATCATCCCAATAGAGGCCGTTATGTTGCAGCCCATCCCATGGCCGGAACAGAGTATTCTGGGCCTGAAGCTGCAATAGCAGGCTTATTCAAAGGAAAAATGATGGTGTATGTTGAAGCATTTAAAACGGATGAGGATGCTTTCGAGATTGCCGATGCCATCACCGACCAATTGGAGATGCGCAGCTGTTTTATGAATGCAGATGAACATGATGTGCATACGGCTTATGTATCCCACATTTCTCACCTGACCTCTTTCGCCCTCGCCTTAACAGTATTGGAAAAAGAGAAATCTCAAGGGCGTATCTTTGAGCTTGCAGGCTCGGGATTTGAATCTACAGTACGTCTTGCCAAAAGTTCGCCCGATATGTGGACACCTATTTTCAAGCAAAATCGCGAAAATGTACTCGAAGTACTCGAAGAACATATCAAGCAGCTTCAATCCCTGCACGATTCTATTGCCACGGAGGATTATGACAAATTGCACAAACTTATTACCCGTTCCAATAAGATAAAAAGGATCATTAAATAAAGGCTGCTCTAGTTAGAGCAGTAGGTATAAAAAGTCCACCAAAAGGTGGACTTTTTTTATTCATCTTCCAATTCATTGAATTTATCCAGGTCGGCTTTTGCCCCGATAGGATCACCCAATTTTTCACGAATTGCTGCGCGATATGAATACAAATCAGAATAATATGGATTCAAATCGATCGCTTTCGAGTAATCTGCCAGTGCGCCTGGTAAATCCTCCAACTTTTCATTCAAATCGGCTCGTAATGAATACACATAAAAATCTTCCGGATTGAGCGTAACAAGGCGATCAAAATCCAATAATGCTTCCTCAAAATTTCCCAACCGCTCAAACAAAGATGCCCTTTCTTCGTATACGATCGATGAATCACGATCTATTTCCTCCGCCTTGGCATAGTCTTCCAGCGCACTTTGGTAATTACGATAGGATTCAAACACTTTAGCGCGAAATATATAGGCGGCAGAACGATTCTCATCAAGAGCAATAGCCTGATTGAAATCAGACAATGCCAATTCAAAACAGGTCAATTTCAGGTACAAACTTCCTCTAAAAACAAACAGGTTGCTATCCTTGTTGTCGGATTCCGCAATAGCAGAAGAATAAAGACCGATTGCTTTTAGATAGCTATAGCAATGAACATATTCAAGTCCCAATGAATTTATTTCGTCAGTACTCAGGTGCTTTGGCTTCGATTCCAGCTCTTGAATAACCAAATTATCGGCCTCAAAGTAAGTGAGTTCAGCTTGATTCTCCGCCCATTCCAATACACTATGGTAATTAAAATCCAGTCTCTTGGCAATCTGATAATCATAGAAAGCACCTTCGTCTTCATCGATGAGTCGATAAACTAAACAACGGCTCGCATAAAAAAATGGCTCCTCTTTATACTGTTCGATTGCGCTTGTAAACGTTGCAATAGCTTGGTCATATGCCGCTATTTTAAAATAATAAAGCCCCAAATAGCTATAGGCAAGTGCATGATTGGTCAAAGCAATCGCCTGCTCAAGTAAAGCGACAGGATTACCATCGCCACTGATTCCGACATTAAATCCTTCCAATGTAGATCTAATCGCGCTCTGTTGGACGGTGTCTAACCAATCAGCGGAAAAAGATGAACTCGCTTCCGGAAAAAATGATGAAATAGGTAAAAAAGAAAACTTAGCAAGAAGTACGGGTACTGGCAGTGTAAAATCTGATTCCACAAAAGTATTGTTTTGTAGAATGACAGCTAGATTTGAAAACATATGCTTCATACCCAAAACTAAGCTAAATTTCATTACAAAAGAAATCTAACGGGAGATCAGGTATTATAATCGGGTATTCTTATCAACTAATTTCACCTGTCAGGTATAAGTATTTATAGCGGACAATATCCCTCGAATTTGTAAATTTGATTAATTTTTCCTTTTTGAAAACATAATTGGAAACCTTCTCTTCCATCAAACGCAGGAATTCAACAAATTCAGCAAAAAAGTCTTGACGTTCTCCTGGTGTAAACTGGCTGTTTTTTACAATCCAAAAGAATTGCTCTTCATTTACATGGAAAGATACCTCATTTTTCTTTTCTTTTCGAAAAATAAAGATTGGGTCATTTTCTTGGTTAATAAATAAAGCAAATCCTGTATTTCCACCATCCAAATTAACAACAAAAGCAGAAAAATGGACAGTACCGATCTGTAAATTTTCCAGACAAATTAATTTATGCAACATCAGGTTGACAATTAGATCACCTAAAATTATTAAGTTTTTATTAAAAAACAAAAAAAGGCCCACAAAATAATTGTGGACCTTTTGTATTCGACGTAAATCTTATTAGAATGTAAATTTCACAGATGCATTCCAAGTTCTACCCTGTCCGATCAAAACAAAATTGGAAGTATCAATACCATTCCAAGTATTGTTCACATCTGTCACCAAGTTACTCGAAGTAGCTTCCGAAATATAGAACTTATTCAACACATTGTTCATGTTAACACGGAAACTCATGCTGTTCTTGTCACTTACTTTGACATTGTAAGAAAGACCGGCATCCAAAAGATTAAAAGACGGTAATTTCATATAACGTCCATAAGTTTGGCCATCTATTACTTCTCTACGATAATTCGATGCATACAAACGCTCATAATATCTGTAGTTTGCGTCAACAGACAAACCCTTAAACACTTTATATTTAGCACCAAATCCATAAGAAGTTTGCGCTGCGTTACCAACATGTTCACCGGTTAAGTTAACCTGAGAACGTCCCAATTCGACGCGGTTATCGTTACGTATAACAGAGTTTACTGCGCCATCGTATTTCCAGTCACCTATCGATAAAAACCCTGTTAGGCTTAATTTTTCGATTGGGCGGGCCTCAAAATCAACTTCTACCCCTCTATGCACCTGTTTTACACCGTAATTTGTTGTATATAAATAGGCACCTTCGACCAAAATACCAGGATCATTTGTTGGGTTGTATTTTTTCACATCATCTGCCGTCGCTAAACTCGAACTACCCGTAACACGGTTTTCCCAAGTTGTGCGGTAAACATTCACATTCACATCCAAGAATCGAGAAGCAAATTTATAACCAGCCTCTAAACCAAGGATTTTTTCATTTTCAGCATTTTCATTAATATCATTTGCAAAATTCATGAAAATATTGTTTTGATAAGGCTGACGGGAATAGTACCCCGCATTACCAAAAACACTATGATGTCCCAATGTATAACTTACACCACCCTTCGTATTGTAGCCAAAGTTGTTCACGTCTTTAGAATCCTCATTACCTGGTGTGTATTGAAAATAATCAGAACGTTTGTTTTGTTGTTCGGAAACCGATCCTTGGAAAAACGCTGTAAAGCCATTTTTCGCATATTCCAATTGACCGAACAGACCGCCATAACGGATGTATTGATTGTAATCCCAAGCTAAACGATCTTCACGCGAATCAGGTTTGCTTGAGAAAGCTTTCCAAGGATTTGTTGAGTATGTATTGGTAACCAATGGCTTATTAGGGAAATTAACATTACCGCCCAATACAACACCATTTGTATTTCCTAGTGGATCTGTCAATTTACGATAATGTGTACCCTTATAATCTCTCACATCAAAACCCACATTAAAATTCAGGGACTCTGAAAGCTTACGGTTATAATTGGAAACTATACCAAACCACTGATGATTGTTCACATCAGCAGCCAAATATTTGCCTTTGTTGTATTTATCACTTCTTAACGATTGACCGCCCCCAGCAGCTAACGACGCATAAACGACAGTTGACAAAGATGATTTATCATCGATGGTCCAATCCCAGTTCAAGTTGGCTACCGGCTTATGATAAAAGTTCTTTTGCGCATTCATCATCACGCCATTTGCATCCTTATAATTGTCGTTGTAACGTCTGCCATTAGCAAGATAGTTAGACAATTTTGAGGTATATCCTTGGTTGTGCCACTGTGGTGCACCGGTTACCATGAAGTTCAGGTTGTGCTTTTCATTTGCTTTGTATCCAACGGACAAGAAATAACTTTGTCCAGCACCTTCCGTATGATCCATATAACCGTTACCTGACCATTGCGTAAACATAGCCGAAACAGCAAAACCGTTTTTCATCAGACCGGTATTGTAACCTACTGTTGCCTTCATAAACATATCGTTACCAACAGTAGTGCGGACAAAACCACCTTCTTTCATTGCGGTAGATTGTGTCACGTAATTTACGGTACCGCCGACAGATGAAATCGCTAATTTAGATGATCCCAAACCACGTTGAATCTGCACTAAAGAAGCAATATCTGTAAGTCCCGACCAATTTGACCAATATACACTTCCATTGTCCATACCATTGATCGGCTGACCGTTCAACAAAAATGCGGTATTGGACTGATCAAAACCACGTGTTGTCATAGAAGACTCACCAAAACCTTTTGCCTGACCAGTGATATAAACCGACGGGGTATTAGCTAGTGCTGAAGTAATATCCTGTGCGCCTACCCTTTCCTCTAAATCCTGTTTACGGATCGTCGAAACGGCAATCGGCGTCTTTCTTCCCGCAGCAATATCAATAACACCATGACCAACAACAACAACCTCATCCAAATTTGTTGAAGATCCAGCCGTAAAAATTGGATTGATATTCAACGATTCCCCCGATTTCAGCATGATGTTTTCGAAAACAACAGGCGTTTCGCCAATGTAAGTTACCTCTACTTTGTAGGGGCCTCCTTCTTGAAGATTTGAAATTTGAAATTTTCCTTGGGCATCGGCTGAGCCACTTACAACTTGTCCACTTGGGATGTGGGTAATTTTAATGGTTGCTCCTTTAACCGTTTGTCCAGTAGCTTCTTTGACAACTCCTGAAACCGAACTAGTATTTGCTGTTTGACCATGAACGGCACTATAACTAGCAAAAACGAGGGCAAAAAAAAGTAAAGACTTTTTCATGTTAGATGTGATTGTTTTGTTTTTGTGGCGCAAAATTAGGAATTGATTGTCTTTTTAACTAATTTTAACAATAGGATTATCAGACCCTAGCGCTATACAAAACAAATCAGTTTTAAGCTTCTACAGAAAAACAGCTACTTCTAAAACAAAGAGGCAATAAAAAAACAGATTAAATAAAATAAATACAACACATTCATCACATTCTTAAAAAAACACTAAAAATAATCAGAATAACATTTTGTCTGTTTTGAATAAATCAAAATTTATGAATTTCACGATTTTATATGTTAGCTGCTGGATACGCCAAACACAGCACAAAAAAACCGGTCTTTCTACACATTATTTCCACCAACATTCTTTTCCACCAACATTCTTTTCCACCAACATTCTTTTCCACCCCCAGGGGATAAAATAAGCCCGTAAATAATTAACTTTAACTAAAATAATACCGTATGTTGTCAATCCAACAAGCTTATACAGGCATTCTTGAGCCAGAGTTAATTACTGCAATAGCCAAAAACGCACACATCAAAACGTTTCATGAGGGGGATCTCATCATTGATACCAATCAATACATCAAGTCGATGCCCCTTCTCCTAGATGGAGCAATAAAAATTGTCCGGGAAGATGAAGACAAAGGCGAACTGCTGCTCTACTATTTGGAAAAAGGTCAAACCTGTACGATGTCAATAGCCTGTTGTCTCGGAAATAAAAAAAGTGAAATTCGTGCCCTCGCAGAAAAAACAACAACGGTTGCCATGATTCCAAATGAGCTTGTCAACCTTTGGATGGGAAAATACCCCTCTTGGCGAAATTTCATCATATCAAGCTATTCAAGCCGTATGGACGAAATGTTACAAGCTATTGATAGTCTAGCTTTTTCCAATATGGAAGAACGAATCATCCAATATCTGAAAGCCAAAGTAAAGCTGAACAACGACCGAATACTTACCCTTACGCATCAGGATATTGCTTCTGACCTAAACACATCCCGGGTAGTTGTCTCCCGAATTTTAAAAAAACTGGAACAGGAAGATAAAATAGTGCTCCTTCGTAACGAAATCAGGGTATTAGTGGAATGACCAAAACATTTGTATCTTTAATAGACGTAAATTTCAAGAGCTATTAATGTAATTTTAGATGAAGATAGAAAAATTAGGATTTATAGGATTAGGAAACATGGGGCACCCCATGGCTAAAAACCTGGAAAAAGCAGGATTCCCCCTTTCTGTTTATAATAGAAACCGTGCAAAAGCAGCGGGCTTTGAAGAACAATCAATGATCAGAGAAGGTATAGCCGAATTGGTCGAACATGCTGATATTGTATTCTCCATGCTCACCAATGATGAAGCTGTCAGTGAAGTATATGAAAAAATCCTTCAAGGAGATATCAAGGGCAAATTATTTGTCGATATGAGTACCATATCCCGTGAACTCACCCTGTCTATCGCATCCAAACTCAAAGAAAAAGGAGCCGCATTTATAGATGCACCTGTGGCCGGCAGTACCAAGCCCGCAGCAGAGGGCACCCTGATTATTATGGTCGGTGGTGAACAGGAGGATCTTCATCGCGCCCGGCCATACCTCGAGCAGATGGGCAAGTCGATCAAACATGTTGGCGAAAATGGCCAGGGAATTGCCGCCAAACTTGCGATCAACTATTTTCTTTCAACGATCTATCAAGGTCTCGCAGAGACGATCTTATTTTCAGATAAACTGGGAATTCAACGGAGTGATATGCTCGAAATCATCAATGATAGTGCCAGTGGCAGTGGCGCAACAAAAGTCAAAACGCCTTTACTGGTGGAAGAAAACTACAGTCCTGCTTTCGCGCTAGATCTTATGCTGAAAGATATTCGACTGGCGCAACAAGCCGGTGCCGAATATCCCCTCCTCAAGACATTACTCGATACCTACGGGAAAGCACACGACCAAGGTCTCGGACAACTCGATGTTATTGGTATTATTGAATCTATAAAGTCGTAACTTCAGGTTGACGACAGCGGAAAAAATGTACATTGAAAATTATATTTAGTTGAGATGGACTCCAAATTAGGTTCATTTCTGATCACACAAAATAATGAGCGGAACAAATTATTTACAGATGAAAACAGTTATGACACTATTGATGCTGACTATGGTCACGATGACTACGCAGGCCCAACAATTAAAACAGGTTTCTTACCAGGATGGTGAACAAAAACTCAACGGCATGGTAACCGCCAATAGGGCAAAAAAAGGCCCTGCTGTCTTAATTCTTCCTGCGTGGAAGGGAATTGACAACGAAGCGAAACAAGCGGCATTGCTTCTTGAAAAAGAAGGTTACATCGCGTTCATTGCCGACATCTACGGTGAGGGAAATATTCCTGCGGACAACACCGCAGCTTCGAAAATTGCAGGCCACTACAAGACGGACTATAAAGCTTATCAGCATCGCATCAAGCTCGCATTAGAACAACTGAAAAAAGAAGGCGCAGATCCGACAAAAATTGCGATCATTGGCTATTGCTTTGGAGGTTCAGGAGCATTAGAAGCGGCGAGAGCCAGCTTCCCCGTCAATGCCGTGATCAGTATCCACGGAGGCCTATCCAAAGCTGCCGATAGACCCAATGGTTCCATTAAAACAAAAGTACTCATTGAGCACCCTGCAGCCGATAAGAGTGTATCAAAAGAAGATTACGATGGGTTGGTCAAGGAATTAAATGAAGGAAAAGCAGACTGGCAAATAATTACCTACGCAAATTCTGGACATACGTTTACGAATCCCGAGTCAGCGGAATATAATCCCGTGATGGCCAAACGTGCCTGGGAGCACACCTTATTATTTTTGAAAGAAGTATTAAATTAAATAGCAAAGTCAACAACAGCAATATCGACCCAAATGAATTATAACGCGAAACTGCACATTTATCCGATTATCATTCAGTTGTTGATATTGCTGTTTTATAGTCCCATTGCAGCATCGCAAACAGTAAAATCGTTAACAATAGCTAGCCCTACACAGGCAGTTCTGTTTGTAACCAATGAGTCCGATAAATCAACTGATTTTATCATGCGTTTACACGAAAAAAATGCTGCTGCGATTTTCAAGCAAGTACCTTTTAGCACAACAAAGTTACTGGTCACAAAAACCGATGCAAAAAAACTTACATTTAGCGTTAAAAATCAACAATGGACCATCGATGTATTGTCATTGAAACAACGTCATGCCATGATCTTGTTTGATGGCTTAGGCAAACCCAAGATCATATACGATAGTAATACCTATCTGACAGCAGCCAAATCCATATTAAGCAACAACACACAAGTTGCGTCGAAGAATCCTTCGTCACAATATAATGCCCAACATTTCTTTGACTCCATTGCACAAGTGCAATTTATTCCATCCAGGCAATATGCAGCGGCTATTATCGCCAATACAGCTCTCCCTCTTTACTACAGTCAGCGTAAAAATCAATGTGACGGCACGTATGTCATGCAGCAGTTTTCCGATGAAAATGAGGTGGAAACTGGAGCAATTGTGACGACTGTATATGAAGAAGGCAAAGAGCTCACATCCAACAATCTTTCCGGCGGAAATAATTATTTCAGCAAAAGATGCTATAATCAGTTCGGACTTATCGACTCCATACAGTACCTTCAAAACAGCAAATGGAGCAACAGCACCATTTACCGTTATCTCCCAAACGCCATTGTTTCCTACGATCCAACATTACAAACAGCGACAATAGACCACTTGAACAGCAAACTCCAGGTTGTAAAAAGTGAATCCATTCATTTTTTATACCAACGGATAGATTGGACCATTTACAGTTATGACAAACAGAATCGCATGAGTGAAGAGCTGTCGGGCAGAAATGATCAAAGGGAAAGTCGGGTCCGTTATGCGTATAGCGATCCGAAAACAAGTGATTATATACTACGCCAAACCTTCGATCAAAATGACCAACTCACAGCGGAAATCAAGCGATCCTACCGGGCCAACGAAACAGTTGATGAATTCTACTTCAAGGGGGTATTGCAACAAAAATCAATTGTAAAAGATTTGGGAAACTGTACGTATGAAAACCTGAACTATAACGGGCATGGGAAGCTCACGGGCAAATACATACAAACAAGAAAACAGCTATAGACATAGAGCGCCCCTATACAGTAAAAACACAGGGCAAAATCAAAAAAAGCGGCAAAAGATAGATTTCTGCATTAATTTTGATAGCGATAAATAAACATCGTATTGAAAAAAAGAAAACTGATCAGTCAACAGCACCCCATACTCTATTTTTTTGCAGTATGGGTAAGAAGAATGCAGCGAAAAGCCGTCTGGCTATTTGACGACAAAAAATACAGCAAAGTTAAATCAGCTGAAAAACTTCCCTTCCGTATCAAAAAACACCAGTCTGTATTATTGAAGAAACTGGGCGAAAATAATATGCAATTGCAGATCAATAAAGTTACCAATCTGAAAATTGCTGCAGCGGAGATTAACGGCATTCTCATCAGACCGACGGAAACCTTTTCTTTCTGTAAACTCGTTGGACTGCCAACCGCAAAAAAAGGCTACTTGCCGGGCATGGAATTATCCTTCGGTGAAGCGAGAGCGGGTATTGGCGGCGGAATCTGTCAAATATCCAACCTCATTCATTGGCTTGTAATCCATAGTCCGCTTACCGTCAATGAACGTTATCATCATTCTTTTGACCCTTTTCCAGACGATGGCCGTGTATTACCATTCGGCAGTGGTGCTACGGTGTTTTATAACTATCGTGATTATCAATTCACCAACCATACACCATACACTTTCCAAATAAATCTATGGTTTACGGAGAAATGCTTAGAGGGCGAATTGCGAATAGACCAAGAACTGGATTTTGCATACCATGTCTTTGAAAAAGAACATCAATTTCTGAAAATAGACAATCAATTCTTTCGGAAAAACGAGATCTGGCGCGAGAAGTTTTTTAAATTTCAGGGTGGGAAGACTATAGAAAAAGAACTTTTGACCAAAAATTTTGCGCGTGTCACCTACACTCCCGAAAAATATATCGAAATGCGTACTGAACAAAAATCAGGATCTTAATACAGCAATGTATTCATCTAGCCTGGTCAGCTAACAGCTCTGCGTTTTTTTATATAAAAAGTCCACTTTTTTGTTTAAGTTTGATATGGCTTTGGGGGTATTCTGTATAGAATTGAGATAGTCCCTTTGAACCTGATTCGGTTTATACCGACGTAGGGAAAAGCAAACATCAACTGTACAGCAAACCTCTATACTGCACAGGCTATCTCTCTTCTTCCCGTCAAAGCCGCACGGAAACATCTTACGATAAGCAAAAAGAATGGAAGATTCAATTATCAAACTATTAGAGCAGCTGAGGCTTGAAAAACCTCTTATCCACAACATCACCAACCTGGTCGTGATGAACAATACGGCCAATGCACTTTTAGCTATAGGCGCCTCCCCTGTGATGGTACACAGCCCGTTGGAAGTGCGCGAAGTTGTCGATATTGCGCAAGCGCTGGTCATTAATATCGGCACCTTGAGTGAAGATACAGCCGAAGCTATGCTGGTTGCTACCGAACATGCCAATACCATCGGACGGCCATGGGTACTTGATCCTGTTGGTGCTGGGATATCAGCATTCCGCAATGATTTATTATCCAATCTACTGGATCTCAAACCAACCGTTATTCGTGGAAATGCATCAGAAATCATGACGCTGTACAATTTCAACCAACCGAACACAAAAGGCGTCGACAGTACGACAGATAGCAAAGATGCACTCCGGTTTGGCAAATTATTGCAGGAACAGACTGGCTCCATTATCTGCATTTCTGGAGCAATCGATTATATCCTCTCCGAACAACACCGTGTTGAGGTCTATAATGGTCATCCTTTAATGACGCAAGTCACCGGACTTGGCTGTAGTGCTACTGCGCTTATTGGTGCATTTCTAGGTGTTACAGACCAATATTTTGAAGCAGCTGTTGCCGGTGTATCCATTTTGAGCTTAGCAGGAGAACTCGCTGCCCAAACAGCAGCTGGCCCGGGCACCCTGCAATTGAATCTCTACGATGAACTCTATCAGCTCAATGCAGAACGTCTAAAATCAAAGCTCAAGATCAAACGCTATGCGCATTAATCCGCTTTTTCCCTACCCTTTATATTTGGTGATTTCTGAGCGGGACTGTTTTCCTCAAAATTGGCTCCATGTCGCCGAAGAAGCCATTACTGGTGGAGTGGATCTTATACAATTGCGCGAAAAAGCTGACGATCCGGCTACATTTTTGGATAAAGCCATCCGCTTGAAAAAAATTACTGATCATCATGGCATTCCCCTCGTAATCAATGATGCAGTAGAAATTGCCGACCAAATTGGGGCATGGGGTGTACACGTAGGGCAAAATGATTGTCAACCACTTGCTATTCGAGAAAAATATGGCGATAAATTAACCATAGGCTGGTCCATAGAGGATATGCAGCAGCTGGAAAGTCAACAAATGCGCGCCGTCGACCACCTTGGTGTAAGTCCCATTTTTTCAACGATAACAAAAGTAGATACGATTACTGAATGGGGAATTGAGGGCCTAAAGCAATTGCGTCATAAAACTGAAAAACCATTAATAGCAATCGGAAGAATGAACCTACAGAATGCTGCACATGCCTGGAACGCAGGGGCAGATTCGATTGCTGTCGTTTCGGCCATATGCCAAAGTCAAGATCCCAGAGCTGCCAGTGCACAACTAAAAGAACTATTAAAATGACAAAAGATAAAAAATACCGCGTCCCTACTGTACTCAGCATAGCAGGGTTCGATGGTAGTGGTGGAGCAGGCATACAAGCAGATACCAAAACCATATCTGCATTAGGCTGTTATGCCATGAATGTTTTAACTGCCTTACCCGTTCAAAACACACAAGGTGTTCGACGTATTTATGAAATCCCCACGACGGCCGTCCAAGACCAGCTAGATGCTATTTTTGACGATATCTATCCTGATGCAATCAAAATCGGAATGGTACACAACATTGAACTTGTGCAGCTTATCAGCACCTATTTAAAAGAATACAAAGGGCCTATAGTATTTGACCCGGTCATGGTTTCGACCAGCGGACACAAGCTCATTCACGACGATACGATTCAGGCCTGCATAGCCCTTCTTTTTCCTTTGGCAACGTTAATTACACCAAATTTAGATGAGGTGAGTGTCTTAGTAAACGAAGTTATTGACGACGTCCAAAAAATGAAAAAAGCAGGAAACGCGCTACTGACCAAAGGGTGTCAATCAGTTCTGGTGAAAGGTGGACATCTCCAAAGTCAAGAGTTAACTACCTTATTATTTCAGCACGGGAGATCTCCAATTGAATTCAGATCGCAAAAAATTAACAGCAAAAATACGCACGGATCGGGCTGTTCGCTGTCTTCTGCAATTGCCAGTCAACTGGCACAAGGCAACAGCCTAGATACTGCAGTAGATACTGCTTTGACCTATATACACGCAGCGATAGCTGCGAGCAAAGACCTGGTCATTGGCAAAGGAAATGGGCCATTAAATCACTTCCACAACCCCCTTAAACTTATTCAATATGAACTGGACTGATCATGCCTGGGAATCCATAACAGCTATTTATTCAGATATACTTGCTATGCCATTTATCATTCAGCTTAGTGATGGCAGTCTTCCTCTGGATAAATTTCAATTTTACATGCAGCAGGATGCTTTCTATTTAGAAGAATTTGGCCGTGTGCTCGCCTTTATAGGTGCAAAAAGTGCGGATAACCAACAAGCATTGGACTACTTCGAATTTGGTCGCAATGCGCTTCTTGTTGAACGGGCATTACACGAAAATTACTTTCGGGAATTTGGTTTAAGTCCTGCCGACAAGAGCAACAAAATCGAACCAACCTGCCATCATTATGTTCATTTTCTTAAAAGCGTAGCCGCTTTCGAGAGCGTTGAGATCGCTATGGCGGCAACACTCCCCTGTTTTTGGATTTATAAAGAGGTCGGCGACCATATTGTAGCCACGGCAAATACACAGGGGAATCCCTATTCCAAATGGATAGAAACCTATAGCGGTGACGACTTTGCACAGGGAGTTGTCAAGGCAAAAAACTACGTTGACAAAATTGCGGCAGAAACTACTGCAACAAATCGGGAGAAGATGCGACAAGTATTTATAACAGCTTCCCAATTAGAGTATCAGTTCTGGTTAGCAGCTTACGAACGAAGGGTATGGTAAACAAACGCAAACTGTCCGATACCGAACAGTTGATGTTCAAAAATGAGCATTAACGAAAATAGCACTCAGGAACAAAACTAGTGTTAATCAGTATTTTAAACGGATTAAAAGTTTTGGCATTACTATTATACTCTAGGTGGCAGTTAACAATAGAGCGTGTGCACAAGTGCATAAGCACATAAGAAACGATAAAAAGGGAAATTAAAATGAAACTTTCAGTAATAATAAATTTAAACTAATAACAGAAAAATAATGAAAAGAATCTTAACCATTGCCTTTATTTCATTTTTATATGTAGCTCAGGCACAAGAACGCGAAACACGCAAGATCACTGCTCCAGATGGTATTTCATCGGCAACTTCATTACGTGTAGATTATATCCACTCTAATCGCAACGAGGTTGTTGTTGAAGCAGATAATCCTGAGCATTTATCCCTTATCGAAACGACTGTAAAAAACGGCACACTCTATGTACAGTATAAAAGAAACAGTTCTGTCAGAAATGCGAGAAACAATCGCGTAATTGTTTACTCAAGCAAGATACCAACACGTTTTTCGGCATCATCCAGCAGTTCGATCTATACGGATGAAACGATTAAAGCAAACAAAATTTCTGTAGACGTATCCTCTTCCGCAAAAATATCCCTTAAAAAATTAATTGCGGATGATATAAATCTTTCAACGAGCTCTTCAAGTAAGTTAACGACAGAAGTGAGCAGTAAAAACTTGCAAGTAGCGGCAAGCAGTTCGTCTAAGCAAGAAATTGCAGGTAGCGCTTCAAATTTAAATTTGAACACCAACTCCTCAGCGTCGGTTGATATGAGCCGTTTCACGACAACAAATGCGCAAATACAAGCCAATTCGTCTGCCAATGTAACGCTCAGCGTGAAAGAAAACTTACAGGGAAATGTCTCTACGTCGGCAAGAATTGCGTTAAAAAATCAACCGAAAAATGTCCAGGTTGACAAATCAACAAGTGGCAGAGTAGTATTATAATTTTTAGTGTGGTCTTTAAAAAGACTGTTTATTTATGTTTAATGTTTAGTTAGCTAAAAGGTGATACATACCCCAGTATCACCTTTGCTTTTTTAACCGATTGTCTTTCCCTATCCTACTCAACTTCAACGGCCTCCTGTCATCAAAAGCAATTCTTTACATGGAGTCCAGATTCTAGTCATCGGGGATTCCTGGCATTTTCGTATCTTGAAAGTATAAAATCATAAACTTCAAAAGGATGGATAACTTTCTAGCGAGCTGCTTAAAGAAATTTCAATATTATAAATCACTGGGTGATAAAACATTTGATCAATTAAGTACTGAACAACTATTTTGGCAGCCAAATGATTCGAGCAACAGCATTGCACTGCTTGTGAAACATTTAAGTGGAAATATGCTTTCACGTTGGACCGATTTTCTCAGCACGGACGGAGAAAAAGATAATAGAAACCGGGATCTGGAATTTGAGAATACCTGGACAAACCGCGAGGAGCTTCTTGATCATTGGGATGCTGGATGGAACTGTCTCTTTCAAGCCATTGGATCCCTCGTAGAAGATGACCTAGAAAAAGTTATTTATATACGCAATGAAGAGCATACTGTCATGGAGGCTATTTTGCGGCAGATTGCACATTACCCCTACCACATCGGACAGATTGTTTATATCGGAAAAATATGTATCGATGAAAAATGGTCCTCTCTATCCATACCCAAAGGGGCCTCGGCATCCTATAACAAAGAGAAATTCAACAGGGAAAAATAGCCTATAAATTTCTCTGACGAGTTTTTAAAAGCTGGCAATGAAAATAGGCACTAACAGCGCCATTATACCCCATTTAACAGCCTAATTCATTGTATAAGCACAGGCAGTTTTAACACAATTTTCGCAAACTTTTAAGTATATTTGTCATACATACAACTATTTCTTTTATAAGATTTCGTTGTTAAGTACGTTGTTTTAAGACTATGAAAAATTCGATTAAGATCATCAACAATTACGAGTACAAAAAACTATTTCTACCGGATGTTTCGGAGCATAATCTGTTCAACGAGAATAAAATTCAAGTCTATCGAATCGAGAATTACTTACGCAGTATCCTGATGCCCGTTATCCCCTATCGTACAACCTTTAATTTTCTCATTTTTGTTACGAAAGGCACATTGACACAGCACCTGGAGAGTGCCTCTTATACACTGACCGAAAACCAGGTCATTAACATCAAACAAGGTAATATTACGGCTACGCTGGCAATCTCCGATGATGTAGAAGGTTTTTTTGTGGTCTATGAGAATGAAATTGTAACTGATATTGAGCTTGGTATAAACGATATTAAATTTTTCAATTCCCATCCTTTTACCACACTTAAACCCCATGTAGCGCATTGGATCCAGCAGATGCTTATCCTATTGGAAGAAGAACTTTTTACAGAAGGGCGCGTGATGGAAGTTTGCATCTCCATGATGCAGTGTGTTTTATTGAAGGTGATAAAATCGGATATAGAGACAAAAGCTCCAATGAGCAGACAGTTAGATATTGCGTTTCGTTTTCGCGAATACGTCCAAAAGTTCCATATCGATCATAAGAACGTCTTATTTTACGCTAATTTATTGCATATTTCAGAAAACTACCTCAACAAATGTGTTAAAGAGGCGACAAATAAACCGCCAAAGCAATGGATTAGTGAGATTAGTATTTTACACAGTCAGATTCTGTTGCAGGACGCTACAAGAGACATTGCCGGTATTGCTTTTGAATTGAAATTTCAGTCTCCCTCCTATTTCACCCGGCTATTCAAAAAAATCACTGGGTATTCACCCAGTGACTATAGAAAACATAAGTTTATGGCGGACTAATGCTTTTTACGGTAAGGTAGATTCCAAATTAAGTCTACGGCTAGATAATGAACCCCAAAATCTACTTTGTCATATCCCTTAATGAGATCGTTCATATAACCCAGATCCAATCGCAAAGGTGTTTTTGGAATATCTGTCATGTAATAGAAACCTAGACGGGTCTCTTTATAACCGAAACTGGACCAAGCACTGACAGGTTCGTAGAGCTTACTGATTGCAAAAAGTCCTTCCGCGCTGAGTGCCAACTCTTGCTTATTTTTAGCCGAAATCCTAAAATTCAACTGTGATTTCAGCCGGGTCCTCAATTGAAAATTCTCTTCTGTTTTCTGAAAATCAGCTGTAAAGAACTTCCGGAACTCTTGTCGTAAGGTATTTTTCCATTTCAGCCGGTCATTGAGCGTAAATGTATAGGCGTATCGCCCATATACCCTAAACTCTTGCTCGATCCCTTCATTATGGTAGGGTGCCCCCTCATCATAGATGTTTTGGCGGCGATAGCTTACAGCATAACTGTATTGCTGATTTTTGGCAAATTTATGGTAGACTTCGTGGTTTAGTACCCAAATGGCCTGTTTATGAAAAGGATTTGAATCATCGGGCGTACTTTTGGTTCCCAGACCGATGTAGGTTAGTGCCTCTTTGGTTCCCGCACTATCCAGTTTCCGGCGCAAGCCCAAAACTGATCAAGATGCGGACCTTGCTTTTCCTAATCCCGGCGGACTGACTTGTCCATAGGCGATATTTACATGAATTCCCAATAAGAGCATTATTGGGAATAGTTTTATTAAACGAGATTTAAACATACATAAAATTTTAGTTCACAAAAAGGACTAGGAAGTCCCCTCGGCTGATGAAAATTTATTCACCAACCATTTATCGATAAGTTTCACAGGGTGCATAGCCCACATCGCAAAAACAAATGGAAAAGTCAATGTCGTCCATCCGTTGTGAATCAAAAAATGATCAAAATAGGTGGCGATAATTGTTCCGATTAGAACATATACACCATCTCTAACACGGGGGCCGCTTAGCGCGATTCCAACCAAGACCGCATTGAAACTAAAGATTCCATTATTGGTCATGTCTGCAGATTCATGGCCATGGTGTGAAATATAAATACTGATAATAACCGCAGCGAAACCGTAAAGTGCTCCCATGGGATTGCTCAGGAAAACCCCAATAAAAAGATCAATCCAGCAATTAAACTACCTTGAAAAATAACCTGACCAAAGGCATGTCCTTCAATTAAGAAGTCATCCATTTCCTGAATATCAACAAAATGCTCGGGTACCGTCCGTAAGGCCAATTCTGGAATACTCAACACATACAATGCGATCCAGGTAATTAAGATAAATGGAAATGTAAATACCGGCAGATTCTTCTTTAATGCAAAACCCATCAATATGGTGGTCAACGCAGATCCGACGATTAAAGCTCCCCATACCCAGACGTTTGTCTGAAAATAGAAAACCAAAGCTATACCATAAAGCGTAGCATTAAATCCGAAGAGTCCATCATTGATATGATCCTCATCAAATTTCATCAACTTGGCAGTCAATACCCCAACGATATTGGCGAGGATTCCCGCAAAGCCCATGAGTGCCGAATCATAAATAATGGCGCCTATAAATAAAATACCCGTCCAAATGTTACCCTGTAACATAATTTGCCCAAATCCTTTAAAAAAAGCTTTTACAAAAGCTAGGATGTTATTTTTCATTGGAATATAATTAGTTGTTATTCAAAAATATGTTGTCCCATAATGCGCTTTGCATTTCTTTAAAAAGAAGATAAAGCTGTTCGGCACCGTAACCTAAAACGCGAACCATAAAACCGTCGTGTTGCAATTCACTAATACCAAACGCAACGTCTTTGGTTTCCCCGTATTGTTCATGGAAAGTCTCGATCCAGTCACTTGGATTCAAGCCGGCACTATTAAGGTAAATCAAAGTTCCCTGATGCGTATAGCCTTCCAAAATACCCAAGCCTTGTATAGGCATACGATCTGGCTGCAGCAATACATTATCTTTCACAACGAGCCTACCATTGACATAACATTCTGTCAGATTTTGAAAGTGATTGTACATGAACTCTTCACCAGACATTTTCCGACCACAAGTCACGATTTCACTAAGCAATAAGTGACAATTAGAGGCAAGATGTACAATGTTATGGCTCAAAAAATGAGACGAATGTTGTGGTACGACAGGATGGGGCACGTAAGAAAAAACAGCATTTTCACCGATATTCACTTCCATAGTTTGGGAAGAATGACCTTTCATATGGAATAGACGCTGGTAAGCCTGTGTTTGTAATTGCAACTTAGATCCGGGAGCAATATCCACTTGAATACGGTGGTCATCACCGTCGAGTAAGCCTGGGGATGAGCTCATGATCATCAAGTACGCGGCATTGTCTTTTTGATATTGTCCAACAGGAACGATACGAAACGGCTGTGTCGCATATGCATCTTTTAAAAAGGATTTTCCTTCGCGATGTGCTATTTTAATATCTAAAGAACAAATCATAATTAACGTAGTAAATTAGGTTCCTCAATATCTTGAAGGAGTGCGTATTTTTTAATCCAGCCCACGATCTCTTCCAAACCATCGCCAGTTTTCAGATTTGAAAACAAGAATGGAGAACCTTTACGCATTTTACGTGCATCATGCTCCATTACTTCTAAGCTTGCACCTACATAGGGTGCCAAATCTTTCTTATTGATCAATAAAAGATCAGATCTTGTAATTGCTGGACCACCTTTACGAGGCATTTTTTCACCTTCGGCAACATCAATTACGAAAATGGTAATATCGGCGAGATCAGGGCTATAGGTAGAAGTTAGGTTATCACCACCACTTTCAATCAAAATCAACTCCAAATCCGGGAAGCGGCTTGCTAGTTCTTCTACAGCTTCCAGATTCATACTCGCATCTTCCCGTATCGCCGTATGCGGGCAACCGCCGGTTTCTACGCCGATAATTCGTTCACGGGGAAGCAAACTATTTTTGGCCATATATTCCGCATCTTCCTTGGTATAAATGTCATTCGTAATTACGGCAAGATCAATTTCATTCATCAAACGTCTGCTCAATCTTTCCAATAATGCTGTTTTACCAGATCCTACTGGACCACCAACCCCTATTTTAACATATTTTCTATTTTCCATTTTAATTGTTTTTTAAGAAATATAAACTCTAGAATATAATCGTTCGTGTTGCATGCAACGGATATCAAATCCAATGTTGCATAAGCCCACTAAATTCCGTTCAACTGTTAAAGTCTCTTTACAGAGATCAAGTATATCATCATGTAAACCAAAAAGTATATCTTGGCCATCCAATTGACCTAACGGCACAAGTTTTACAGCATTGGTCACCATCGTAATAGCGGCATTATAATAAAAGCCGTGTAATGCTTCTTCTAGCGGAATTTCTAAAAGTGACGCCAACATGCCATACATCAAACAGTAATGACTATCTACTTCCTTCTTTTGGATTAATTCACCCCAGGACAGCATAAAATCCTGCTGTTGATACCGACTGAATATTTTATAAATACGTACGCCTAGTTTTTTACTGGCATCGCGAATTTCTCTTGGGCTTTTTAATGCTGTACATTCTTGATCTAGGGCGATCAATGCATCCATGTCCTGCGAAGAAGTTGCTTCATAGGCCAATTTCATCAAAGCAGCATCATTGTACTTCAGATTATACCAGAGGTTATGACGCACATAATTGTCCGCCGTAACTTTATCACAGACCAAGCCCTGTTGCACATAAGTCTCCAGTCCATTTGAATGGGTAAACCCTCCAATTGGTAATGTAGGATCTGCGAGATGGAGTAACTTGCCTAGAAATGTATTTTTCATTGACATTATTTTTTATATAAGTATATATCTTCAAGGACTTATCAGCTCCTTGCGTAATCTTCTCTATCATTGGGCATTAAAGCGATACCGGCTGTTGCCGCTTGCAAATTCACGAAGGCCTTGTCGTTGATCAAGAGCGGTATATTCTTCGTTGAAGACTTCATCTTCTGATGATGCTTGGGATCGACATTTGCATTGAGCTGACGTAAAAGTTGACGCTCGCCACGCTGCGGGTCAAATCCTTGTTTCGTTAGCCATTCGTACATTGACCGTTCATAAGGCATAAGCAATTCATTTGCCTCCACAAATAGAGGCAAATGTTTATTTCCAATTTCGCTGCTTACAAAAGCAGTTCGCAGGAAATCAATTGCCATGACACGGATGACTTCACAAGGTTTGATCGTTACCACAACAATTTTCTCTTCATCTTCGTACAAGACATCACCATCCTGCAAGCTGGATGTATTACCCAACAATTTGACGGCAATATCCATTCCCTCCGCTGTACGTAAACGTTGAATACGTTTGGTCGACTCATACCATTCAATAGCAAGCAAATCCAGACGCTTAGTGATCTGCTCCCCCTGAATATTCCTTGTGATTTCCGTGATTATCATTTTTTAATTTTTAATAAATAGATTTTTAGACAAGCCTAAACCTACTGTAGATCCATTGATTCCCGTAATAACTTCGTGATCATTGGGAATAGCAGCATCTTTACTATTTTTCTTTTTATAAGACAGTTCTGCTACTTTAGCTTTTAATGCCCAGCCTTTTCCCAAGGCGATACCCACAAGCGGGTACACTCTGAATAGATAGCCATTGTATTTACCATCTACCATAGTACCACCGGTAGCGACATGTTGATCGCCCCACAAATAATGCACATCAACCTGGCCAATTAACATAAAATGCTCACTCAGGGGCCAAGTATTGCTATAGAAAGGTCCTATTTCATGCGAATGATCCGTAAAATCCAGTGCTTTATCCTTAGCAGAATTGAACCCATAGTTTAGCCCCGCATTCATATTGTCAGTGAAAAAATAAGCAGCACCCACCGGAGCGGCACTAAATTGATGCCCAGCTGTTGTTTCGTGGTAATTCAGTGACCCATAAACCATGATACCTCCCTTTTGCGCATAGGCCGATTGTATGGTTAAGCACGCCATTGCTATACAACAGCCTAAAAATGTCTTCAAATTTTTCATTAGCGTAAATCGTATTTTAGCTTAATGAAGCATCATGAGCAATCAGTATTCCCTCTCTTTTATGCGCTTTTGATAAGCCCATGATGATTTCATCAACCTATTGTTTTTCATAGCTTATGGCGTGACATCGGATCACGCCATAAAAAGTAGTTATAGGGTTAAAACAAGAAGTATCGTTGTCCCAACGAAACTGTATCAACAGGTTTTGACCGCAAGATCTCGCCGTCAAGACTTACCTCATAATTCTCTGGATTGACGATAATTTCAGGTGTGGCATCATTGTGGATCATATCTTTTTTGGAGATATTCCGACAATTTTCTACGGCAAGTAAGGTTCTTTCTAGTTTATACTCTTCTTTAATTCCCTTTTCCAATGAAATTTTAGAGACAAAGTCAAAACAAGTTTGGTGAACGGCTTTACCTAAACCGCCAAACATGGTTCTTAAGATGATAGGTTGTGGTGTAGGAATAGAAGCATTCGCATCCCCCATTTTTGAAGCGATAATCATCCCGCCTTTAATAATCATTTCTGGTTTTGCGCCAAATAAAGCTGGACGCCAGATCACCATATCGGCAATTTTACCAGGCTCGATAGAACCAACGTACTTCGAAATACCGTGGGCAATTGCTGGATTGATCGTGTATTTCGCGACATAGCGACGTGCACGGAAATTGTCGTTGTCCTTACCTTCATCTTCAGGCAATGGACCTACTTGTTTCTTCATCTTGTCTGCAGTCTGCCAAGTACGTGTGATGACTTCACCTACACGTCCCATTGCCTGCGAATCGGAACTCATGATACTGAATACACCGCGATCTTGTAGTACATCCTCAGCTGCAATCGTTTCTGGACGGATACGAGAATCGGCAAAAGCCACGTCTTCCGGAATTTCTTTGCTCAAGTGGTGACAAACCATCAGCATATCCAAGTGCTCGTCAATTGTATTTTTTGTAAATGGACGTGTTGGATTTGTCGATGCTGGCAATACATTTGGATACATCGCAGATTTGATGATATCCGGAGCGTGCCCACCGCCAGCACCTTCCGTATGGAATGTATGGATCACGCGTCCGTTGATTGCCTGGATCGTGTCTTCCAAGAAACCCGCTTCATTCAGCGTATCGGTATGGATAGCCACCTGCACATCATATTGATCAGCAACCGTCAACGCTCTGTCGATTGTTGCTGGTGTAGCACCCCAATCTTCGTGGATTTTAACACCTAAGGCACCAGCTTCAATTTGTTCAACAATAGGTTGTTCAGTACCAACGTTTCCTTTACCAAAAAAACCAAAGTTCATTGGAAGATCTTCAACAGCTTGTAACATGCGGCGTAAATTCCATTTACCCGGTGTTACTGTAGTTGCATTTGTTCCATCCGCTGGACCTGTACCGCCCCCGATCATTGTTGTAACACCACTATATAAGGCCGTTTCAACTTGTGTTGGACTGATATAGTGGATATGGGTATCAATACCACCTGGAGTTAAGATGTATCCTGATCCACCATGCACCTCCGTAGAAGCACCGATAATCATATTTGGTGTAATATTATCCATGGTATCCGGATTTCCAGCACGACCAACACCAACAATTTTACCATCCTTAATACCAATATCACCTTTCACGATACCCCAGTGGTCAATAACAATAGCATCAGTGATCACCATATCCAGTGTACCTTCATCACGTGTATGAACGGAAGATTGGCACATCCCGTCACGCACGGTCTTACCACCGCCAAATTTGGCTTCATCGCCATAGTAAGCGTAGTCTTTTTCGACTTCAATAATGATATCTGTATCTCCTAAACGGATTTTATCTCCACTTGTAGGGCCAAAGATGGCGCTATAATTTAATTTGCTAACTTTTAAACTCATGACACTTTGTTTTTAAAGCCTTGTTCTTTTACTTTTTTCATTGCATTTGCTTTCGCAACTTCGGTTTCGGTATCTCCATTTGCCAAATCATTGTGGCCATAGATCCTTCTTGCACCTGCATACGGAACCAATTCGACCTCTTTTGATTCGCCTGGTTCAAAACGTACTGCAGTACTTGCGATAATATTTAAGCGCTTACCAAAAGCTTTCTCGCGATCAAACTCCATCATTTTGTTCACTTCAAAGAAGTGGAAATGTGAACCTACCTGAATGGGCCTATCGCCTGTATTTGTCACAGTGATGGTTGTAACTTCTCTACCTTCATTGCAGATCACATAGCCATCTGCAATAAAAAATTCTCCTGGGATCATAGATTATATTTTTAACAATTAGCGAATCGGGTTATGAACAGTAACCAGTTTTGTACCATCTGGAAATGTTGCTTCTATCTGTACATCATGAATCATTTCGGGCACACCTTCCATAACATCTTCACGTGTCAACAATGTTGCACCAAACTGCATTAAATCGGCAACAGTACGCCCGTCACGAGCAGCTTCTAAAAGTTCACTACTGATCAATGCAATAGACTCCGGATAGTTTAATTTAAGTCCTCTAGCTTTACGTTTTTTCGCTAGTTCGCCGGCAAGATGAAGCAATAGCTTCTCTGTCTCTCTAGGTAATAAATGCATATAAATATTATTTAAATTGTTGTTATTCGAATTAAAAACAAGTCACGGTGGGTACAGGTCACGACAAGGTCATACGACTTAAAAAAATCGTTCAAAATCGTGATGAATAGGACAGATTACACCCCTACACAGCGCAAGGTCTGTCTTTTCTCAACCCTTGTAAGAAATGGAAATTTTTACCCCAGAAATGGGATCTTTAAACTTTGGAAAAGAATATATTTGGCGGAAGAATCAATCGATCCATATAAGGCCTTCTGTTATTCTGAATTTTGAGACGTACAGGATAACAGAATACAAAAAGACAAATTGAAAGCACGCCCCAATAGAGCAGCTTGCTCCATTCATCTTTGAGGTCCATCTGTTCGGTGATATCATAGACATCATGATCTTTAACCGCAGCTAACAGATTTTCCCGTTCTGACTGTCCTAAAGCTTTATCTACATGAGAAGGAAATACAGACAGACTTAGGCGGACGAGGGGTAAATGCTGAACAGTAGAATGTGATGGCATAGCTATTCCTTTCATGAGCAGGGTGCTCAAAAGAAAAACTAAAAAGATTAAACTATACCTCATTCTTGCGTTCACAATACTATTATTTGTTGTTCAAATTTACAACCAAAGCGGGCTACTTGACTAGCACAAATCTTGAATTAAATAGTCCAAATTTGTTGAAAAAGCCCGCTTTGGCGGTTTTAGATTACTATTTCAGCATTAAAAAGAGTAACCCACTGATACCATGACATTTCGCGGTGCACCAGCAAAGGCTCTCGTGTAGTCAAAACCACCTAAAAAGTAATATTTATCGAATACATTGTTCAGATTTAAGGCCATTTTCATCGCACCAATGTGGTAATAGGCAGCAGCATTTACAGTGGTATACGAAGGCCATTGCCCCCAGAGTGCATTTCCTTCGCTATCCTTTCCGATACTGTTATCCATCCTTTTACGATCTACATAATAAACACCGGCACCAAAACCCAAACCTTTTAATGTACTAGCTGAAAACACATATTTCAACCAGGCACTCGCCATATTTTTAGGTGCTCCCGGTAGGGACTGCCCGATTTCAGAAGGAACAGAAGATGATTTTACCTCCGTATCATTATAGGTATAATTGGCCATAATCTGGAACTCACGTGTCAACTGCCCACGCACATCGAGTTCGACACCCTGCGATAGCGCTTTGCCAGATTGTCTATACTCCGGCAGCCCTGAATCGTTGATAGCCCCTGTGGCAATGAGCATATTCCGTCGTTCAATTCGGAATAAGGATAGATCAACTTGCAATTGCTCTTTAAAAAAACCAGCCTTCATCCCCGTTTCCACCTGGAAACTCCGCTCGGCATCAAAGGGTTTATAAGCTCCGTAATCTTTATAGTTCTGAATAAAATTGGCGCCCACAGGCACAAAGCCCTGTGAATAACTTGCAAAATAGTTAATTTGCTTATTGATTCCATAGGTTACACCAAAACGAGGTAATAAGGCATTTTGCGTTGCATGAAAGCGATTTTTTCCGTCAAGTGTTTCAGAAGAATAATGCTCATGACGAAGACCTACAATAAGTTTCAATCGCTCGTCAATGCTGATTTGATCCTGAATATATTTACCCGTTGTTTTGTAGGGACTCAAAAAAGGATAAGCGACTCCCGTGCGCCACACATAATTCGTTAGATCATGCGTGGTATAAGTGGGATTGTTCAAATCAAAAGTCAACGGGACGACTTTGCCATCTACAGTTTGCTGCCGCGCCTCCCGCAATTGATTTTCTTTGTCGCCCCGATATTGTGCAAAATCAACTCCTGCAACAAAATGATGATCGACTCTATCGCCCAAAAGATCCCATTTAACATAACCCACAACATTATCTGTATAGTCACGTCCATGACGATCAAAAAAACGCATATTCATAATGGTATTATGTGGCGCATCAGCAAAGGTGTTCATTGTCCGATGTTCGTTGACATCCTCCTGATAGATGGATTTCATGTAGCTCAGATTCAAACTAACATGTTCTGCCAGACGCTGAGACAAGCGGCCGCTTAACGAAAAAGTCTTGGAATTATAAAAATCGGAAGGCTGGCTCAACGTAAATGATCTTGGCAAAGCATAAAAGTTATTTTCCTTAATACCCATTCCCCGATCAAGATAACCGTTGAACTGATTATACACCATATCAATATCCACCACCGTGCCCTCAGCTGGTTTAAAGGTGAACGAAGGAGCCACCATGATTCGTTTCTGGCGATTTACATCGCGGAAAGTCTTTGTATCTTCGTAACCCGCATTAAAACGATATAAAATACGTTTGGCACTGTCCAGTGGTCCACCGAGATCCACAGTTGTTCTCATCGTTTCAAAACTACCACTTGAAAAATTCACATGCCCTCTAAAATCTTCCAAAGGCTTCTTGGTCGTCATATTAATTGTACCACCCGGTACGATATCTCCAAATAAAGATGCTCCTGGCCCTTTCAAAACCTCGATATTTTCAAGATTGATTGTTAAGGGAGAATTATAATAACTGTTACCATAACCATACCCCGAGCGTAAGCCATTGACAAGCCGTACACCCGTTTCATAACCGCTTTTAAAGCCACGAATGACAACATCATCATAGGAAGATGCTTCGGTCACACCAGCCAGATCCTGAACCAATGCCCCTGTGTTGAATGCCTGCTTATCCTCTATAAATTCCTTACTTAAAACAGCAACAGATTGTGGAAGATCTTTTAATTTTCCAGCAAATTTTCCGCCCAACTCCATGTCGTTTGTCAAATAAGAATTGTTGCGTCTACCTGTTACCAATACCTCATCCAAGGTATTATCACCGGCCACCATCAGTAATCGAACTCCTTTTTTTGCATTCCAGCTAGCGGCGTTCAAATCCAGCAATACAGGCTTATACCCAATTGCATCTGCACGTAACTGTACAGGAAAGGAAATTATTCCGGTAAAACTAAATTCGCCCTGAGCATTAGAACTTGTCTGTTGTTGTCCATCGACTAAGGTCAGTGTAACCCCAGCGATGGGATCACCGTTTTCATCCTGAATTTTTCCAAATAATGCCACACCTTGTTGTGCATATACGGCTCCCGGTACGGAAGCGCTTGTCAATAAAGCGAAAGCTAGCGCTTTCATCATGTTGTTCATTAGAATAATTTTTCTTTTTTTTGGATTACCCAAATTGGGTTTAAGCAATACGATCAACGAATAATTCCATGTGTATCGTTGGAAAATTCGATTCATTACAATAGTCCTTTAATTGAAAGCCTTGTTTTCCCCAAAACTCATAGGCTCCTGTCAAGAATGGGTGCGTATGTAAATAAAGCCTTTCTATACTTTTCTCCTTAGCTACAGCGACCAAACTTTTGAACAAGGCTGTTCCTAAACCTGACCTACGGTAACTCGGATCCACAAAAAGCCGGGCAACTTCCACCGTTTTCCTTCTGTCTATATCCAAATGCGGAAAACGGTAGTCATAAGCCGACATACCAACCACGCCGATCAAATTACCCCCGATGATCTTTTGCCTGCAAGAATGCAGCAGCTTCAGCCTCAAGATACACTGCTGAAAATGCGAGTAGATCCTTAGGAAGCTTATTGGAATCCAACATCGGAAACAACTGTTTCCGAAATTCAATGACATAAGGTAATACGACATCAATATCCTCCTCTTCAACACGAGATATGGTTATATTTTTCAACTGAGGTTGAGCGGGAAGAGATCCCTTACTCATCCGTTTATTTTCAATCAATATATGACCACTGTCTTTAAATATATTCATAGTGTTATCGCTATTTTAAAATAATCGCCCCGTTAACTGGGCATCTCACCTACAACCCATGATATTTTTACAAAGGCGCTTACTCCAGCACTTCATCAGGGGGTATTCAGCTCAATGACGGTTGTTGGACTATGTTCTGCCCCCTCAATGGGTTCAAATGCCGCAGCACCACTCAGCATCGGAACAAACATCCATTTCTTTTGATTTTCCAAACTAATCAAAGGAAGTTGATAGGTCTGTTCCAATAAATTTCTTACTTGTTCCCGATCCAGACCGTGGAGGTCCACGAGCCTATTGTCTTTCATCAGATAAAACTGATCACCAAAAAGAAACGCCATGTTAGGGTCGTGCATTACACATAACACGGTTGTCCCCTCCTTGACCAGCTCCTTGGCGGTCTGCAGAACCGCAATCTGATATTTCAGATCCAAATGATTCGTAGGCTCATCAAGCAATAATAAATCAGGTTGCTGTACCAATACCCGACATAGTAACACCAATTGTCGCTCCCCTCCAGACAACGACGTATAGGGTTTGTCCTTTAAGTGTGTGAGGTTAAATTTATCCAAGATCTGTTCTACTGCCTCGAAATCTTCTTTACTTGGTGAAAAACGAGAAAATGAAACCCGTCCCGTCAGAATAACATCAACAACGCTAAAAGGAAATGTGGTCTGATGGAACTGGTTCAGAAAACCCAATTTCAATGAATTAGCCCGACCAACCTTCCAATCGCGACGCTCCGTTTCACCAATAAGAACCGATCCATCATATTTTTTTTCCAGCCCTGCAATAATATTGAACAGCGTGGATTTACCACTTCCATTCCGACCGAGAATAACAGAAAGCTTTCCTTTTGGGAATGACATGGTTACATCATTTAAAATGATATCCTTACCGTAGGCAAAAGAAAGGTTGTTGATATGAATCGAATTACTCATGAATTCCAGTTGATTTCATTACGACGCATCAGGTAAATAAACAAGGGAGCGCCAATAATCATTGTAAATACACCGATCGGAATTTCAAATGGCATGACCGCCCTAGAAAAATCATCGATCAGTAGAAGAAAGGTACCACCAATACTGATATTTGCCCACACAACAATATTGTTATTGGGGCCAAAGATCATCCGGCTGATATGTGGAACAATTAATCCAAATAAACTTATTACCCCTACAGCTGCAACGGCAGATGCCGTAATTAGTGTAGCTACAGCAATAAATCCCAGTTTCAATATTTTCGGATTGACGCCAACAGCAATTGCTTCTTGATCGCCCAAGGCTAAAAGATTCAGCTTCCAACGAAACAGGATCAGGATAGCCAATCCTATCGTTATCGGCAGAAAAGCATGCTGTACTTTCGACCAGGAGGCCGTATGCAGATTCCCCATTGTCCATTGTACAATAGCTTGTAATTTATAGGGATCACTGATGTATTGCAACAAGGTTAACATGGCTGTAAATACACCGGAAATAACCATTCCTGCCAATACCATCCCAATAATCGAGGTTTTCAAACCAGCATTTGAAACAAAATAAGTCAACCCCACAGCACATACACCAAACAAAAATGCGGATATATTGACCGGCAATAGCGGAAACAACATAGCCAATGCAGCCCCAAAAGCAGATCCCGAAGAAATACCCAATGTAAAGGGATCAACGATTGGATTCCTAAAAATGGCCTGCAAGATTCCGCCAGAAGACGCTAGAGCAGCTCCGACCATAAAGGTCAGCAGAATCCGTGGTAAACGTACCTGCCACAATATCGTATCCATATTATCCTTCAATACCGCAGTAGGGTGACCTAAATATCCCCCCACTTCCGATCCAATGCGTTGGCAGAGCTCAACAAAACCAATGTTCTGGCTTGAGCCCACCAATAGGGAAAACAATAAAACCAACAATGGCAGAACAACGAGCAATAACAGCTTTTTTAATTGATGCATCATTGAAGTAATCCTGCTTTACCGTAAAGTTTTTCAAAAGCGATAGCCATATCCTGGTCAAGTTGCTGTTTCGTATAATCCGAAAAACACCAATGCCTTATCTGTTTGGCAAAAAGCATAAATTTGACGGTATGTGGGTCGAATGGAAACGACGGTGACATCACAAATACCTGTTTATTTCGCACTGCAGGTAAGGCTGCGAGTTCCTTTAAGTTATAGACGTCTGCCAATGTAGAATTCCAAAGAATAATGAGGTCCGGATTCCATTTATAAATTGTCTCTGCACCGACATTTGGGGCTTCCATTTCCAACGGACAGGCGTTAGCTGCGCCCGAAAGGCGGATCGCCATATCAATCAAACTACCACGACCGGATGTCGAAAGTACCCGACCTTTAGACCAAGCGTAATAAACCTTCTTCTGTATTTGATCCTTGGGAGCAGTCATTTTTTTGATCTCCGCCGAAACAAACTGAACAATTTCTTCCGCTCGCGCTTTCTTTCCGAGTAATGCTCCCATCCCTGTCAGTTCATTAAAAATACTTTTTTCATCCTGCGAAGAAAAAGTGAACACTGGAATTCCAAGATCTTCTAGTTGGGAAATATTATCCTGATCGGTATTGAATGTCAAAACAAGGTCAGGGTTTAAGCTCACTATGCTTTCCACATTATTTGCCTGGCCTGCGAAAGTAGGTGTCGCCAGTGTTTTTTTTGCGATCCTATCATCCAATTTGGATAAAAACTTATAGGTATCTTCGAACTGATAAACCTGTTCAGGAATACCAACAAGGCTATTTTCAGCACCCAACATGTAGACTTCATCAACAAGGGACGGAAATAATACAACCACACGTTGTGCCGTATGCGCTAATACCACTTCTTTTCCACGGCTGTCGACAGCTTTCACTTGATTGCTGACCGCACCTGCTTGCCGATTTTGGCAGGCGCTCACCAAACACAAACATGCCAAAAGCAATACAGGTATAATACGATTCACTTTCATCTACTTATTTTTTAGGATTTGCTTACGCGGATCAACATGTTCATCTGTTCCGCTTAAATCTGCTTTCTTTTTATTTCTCGCCTGCAGTCGAATCAAATTCTCGGATAACAGTAAGGCTTCCTCCAATTGAATCGAGGTTCCATACTTTGCCAGGACCTGCTCATAGAGCCGTCCATCGTAAGGAAGACGAAGTGATTGGGCATCTGTTACGTTGAATATGGGCAGATGTCTATTTCCAATAAAATAACCAAAATCTGCAAGCTGCACCAAATCTATTGGATTGAATCTTATGGTCAACGTAGGCTTGACAACCAGGATCGCCTGTAGCGTTTCCTGATGAAATAAAGCATCGCCATGATGCCATTCCGCACCTTGCTCCAATTGCATAAAGATTGTCTTTCCGCCCGTTGTATTGCGTGTTAGGCGCCTTTTGTGGACTTCATACCATTCAAGATACACTTGATCGACTTCACTAAGAGCAAACTCATGCTTTGCTACAATTTTATCTATTGGTACAGGTAGCTCATTCATATTGTAAACCTATCTTCTTCATTTCGTTAACGGCACTGACACAGTTTCGTTCTCCGTCAAATCTATTTCCTCTAAACACAAATAACATGTCAACATATACAGTATAACAATGAAGCGCGGATCATTGCTATACCACTCTTTTATCAATTGGCCGTTATTTTACTTCAAGCGCCTTATATTGATCTTTTTTCGCCTGAACTCTTTCTTTCAACCAATCACACCAGGTATCAAGACCGTCACCATTTAATGTACTGATTGTAATAACTTCCAAATTGGGGTTCACCTCGCGCGCATCTTTCGTTACCGCATCTACCGAGAAAGGTACATATGGCAGTAAATCAGCTTTGGAAACCAACATCAATTCGCTTGTTAAAAACATACGTGGGTATTTTTTCGGTTTATCGTCCCCTTCTGTGGTCGCCAATAAGGTCACGCGGTAATCTTCACCCAAATCAAACGCTGATGGACACAATAAATTCCCGACGTTCTCAATAAACAACAGGTCTATTCCTTCGATATCGATATGATCCAGGGCTTGTAAGATCATTTGTGCCTCAATATGACACATTCCACCAGTGACAATCTGCAATGCATTAATGCCTACCTCACGCATACGAACCGCATCACGTTCGGTTTCCGGATCACCCACCAAAACAGCAATATTCAGATCTTTGGCCAAACGTTTTCCCGTTTCTTGCATCAAGGTGGTTTTACCCGAACCCGGAGAAGAACATACATTGATCACACAAACGTCTTTCAGTCTATCGCGGATGGCTTTTGCGACAAAATCATTTGCTTTTAATAAATGTAGCGTTGTATTTTCACATTGAACCGAACCTACACGGTTACCTAAACTTTTAGGATTTGAAGTATTGTCTGACATGATAAACGATTTTAGTCTTGTTTAAAAATTACTTTTGATATATAGAGTTCATTCCCTTGAACAATTGTACTAGAAGCTTGTCCGCAATCACATACAAATCGATGAAAATGAACCGGGAAGTTTTTCTGACAATGTTCACAATATGCAATGATATCGTTTACAACGACTTCCATTTCCATATCTTGGTATTGCGTATTTTCAGCAATAAAAGCATCAAATGCATTTTGGATTAATACAGGCTGGACGTTGGATAGCAATCCTGCTGTGACCTGAATTTTTTGAATATCATCTACCCTAGCCTCATAATGCGAGGTCAACGTATCAAAAATATCCTTTACTATACTTAGCTCGTGCATTGGTATATTTTAAGAAATAAATAAATTTAGAAAAGAAATGACAGTTCTCTTTGCCTGTATGATGTGAAGAAAAGCGTATGCTTTAGCATGGAATTTTGATTTGCTCAAACAGCAAAAATCGAGCGATGGGTATATGCTCTAGATCAAGGGTATGTTCATACCGATAATCTTTCTGTTGTGGGGATGGCAGAAGTTCATGCCATAGCAAATCAACCGTAACCAACCAACGCTCCATCAACCAATCTTGTGCCACTTCGGCGTCCAATTCCGCAACAATGGATTGAAGCGATGGGTAAAGCGAACAAAATTGACTATGATCTTTAAGAAAATGGACGATGTGTGTATGGTCCGCATTGTTGGAAGGATTTTTTGCAGATAAAAACTGGGATTCGACACTTTCACTTTTCAGTACAAGACTGTTTGCATTTAAATTCTTAAATGATAACAACAGTGCTGCAAACAGAAAAATAAAGTGCTTCCACATAGCTTTAACCTAACAATGTATCAAAGATTCCTTTGAAACCATTACAAAGTTACTACCGATCAAAGAAGAAAAAGTAGCACAAATCTTGAATTTTATTTCACAAAATAGGAAACACCCAAAGAAAATTCCATAATTCTTCATATATTAAATTAAAATTTGGTTAAAGTGAGATTAAAATGATATTAGAGGCAAAAATTGGTTCTTTTTTGGCTGCTATTCTCATTAAATAAATTGGTCCATGTCGTAGACCATAGCGATAAATATTGGTCAGGTACATCATAAAAATCTGAGCCAATCTTAGCGGCGGAGCAAAAGGTTAATTTCAGGGTTATCTGGATAAATCTAAAATAACAAGAAGCCAGGTTCGCGTCGGACCTGGCTTCTTGAAAAACTGATATTCTTAACAATTAGCGATGCAGATCAAAACGGTCTAACTCCATCACTTTAGTCCATGCCTTCACAAAATCTTGTACGAATTTATCTTTTGCATCGGCACTGCCATATATTTCAGCAACAGCTCTCAGTTCAGCGTTGGAACCAAAAACAAGATCTGCACGTCCGGCTTCCCATTTTTTAACACCAGATTTACGATCTGATCCTTCAAAAACTTCCCGATCCGGAGAGATGGCTTTCCAAGCTGTTCCCATATCCAATAGATTGACAAAAAAGTCATTCGTCAATTGGCCTGGCCGATCTGTCATCACTCCTAATGCAGAACCATCAAAATTTGCCTGAAGAACACGAAGTCCGCCGATCAATACCGTTAGTTCCGGAACAGATAGCGTAAGTGATTGTGCTTTGTCGATCAATAATGATTCCGTAGACACGGTATAAGCACCTTTACGGTAATTTCTAAATCCATCCGCAATTGGCTCAAGATAGCCCATGGATTCTACATCAGTCTGTTCCTGTGATGCATCCATACGCCCCGGATGGAACGGTACGTTGACAGCATGTCCAGCTGCACGAGCGGCCTGCTCTATCGCAGCAACACCACCTAAGACAATTAAGTCTGCCAAGGAAATCTTCTTTCCGCCCTGTTGCTTTCCATTAAAGTCCTGTTGAATTTGCTCAAGCGCAGTAAGAACTTTTTGCAATTGTGCTGGATTATTGACTTGCCAATAACGCTGCGGAGCCAACCGTATCCGCGCACCGTTTGCACCACCTCTCTTGTCAGACCCACGGAAAGTAGAAGCTGAAGCCCAAGCGGTCGTTACGAGCTCTGCAGTGCTGAGCCCCGCGCTCAATAGGGTAGATTTCAACATGTTAATATCATTAGCATCGACCAAAGCATGATCGACAGCAGGAATAGGATCTTGCCACAATAATTCCTCAGCAGGAACTTCGGCACCTAAATAACGCTCTCGTGGTCCCAAATCACGGTGCGTCAATTTAAACCAGGCGCGAGCGAATGCATCGGCAAATGCGTCTTGATCTTCGTAAAATTTACGCGAGATCTTTTCATAAATTGGATCAAAACGCAAGGACAAATCTGTCGTCAGCATCGTTGGCCTACGTTTTTTAGTTGGATCAAAAGGATCTGGAATAGTCGAATCAGCTCCTTTGGCTACCCATTGATGCGCTCCTGCAGGACTCTTTGTTAATTCCCATTCATTTTCGAAGAGATTTTTAAAAAAGAGATTGGTCCATTCTGTCGGTTTCTGTGTCCAAATAACCTCCAAGCCACTCGTGATCGCATCTGCTCCTACTCCACTGCCATAGGTACTTTTCCAACCAAGCCCTTGTTGTTCTATGCCGGCTGCTTCAGGTTCTTTTCCGACATTGTCGGCAGGACCTGCTCCGTGTGTTTTTCCAAACGTATGCCCTCCAGCAATCAAAGCGACAGTTTCCTCATCGTCCATCGCCATCCGACCAAAAGTATCCCGTATATCTTTTGCAGCCGCGATAGGATCTGGATTTCCATCTGGTCCTTCCGGATTAACATAAATTAATCCCATCTGTACCGCTGCCAACGGTTTTTCAAGATTGCGCGAATGTTGTTTACCATCTGCATCATCATCGGCAGATAATACACCGTGTGATTCCACTACGCCTTCTGAACCATGAGCATAGCGTACATCACCGCCCAACCATGTTTTTTCAGAACCCCAATAGACATCCAATTCAGGTTCAAAAGCATCCACACGTCCACCAGAATAACCAAAAGTCTTGAAGCCCATAGACTCTAAAGCAACATTCCCTGTTAAAATCAATAAATCTGCCCAGGAGATATTTTTACCATATTTTTGTTTGATAGGCCACAACAGGCGACGTGCTTTATCCAAACTCACATTATCAGGCCAGCTATTCAGTGGTGCAAAACGTTGTTGCCCAGACCCAGCTCCGCCTCGACCATCGCTTACCCGATAGGTTCCTGCACTATGCCAAGCCATCCGGATGAATAATGGTCCATAATGTCCAAAGTCAGCAGGCCACCAGTCCTGCGAATCGGTCATCAAGGCATGCAAATCTCTTTTTACGGCTTCTAAATCCAATTGTTTAAATGCTTCCGCATAATCAAAGCCCTCGTCCATCGGATTTGACTTGCTCGCGTGTTGTCTCAACAGATCTACACGAAGTCTATTTGGCCACCAGTCCTGATTTTGAGTTCCCCCTCCCGCAACGGCGTTGCGCATCGTACCATTATGAAATGGGCATTTGCTAATGTCTTTTTCGTTGTTGTCCATAAGAAAAGAAAGTTTATTTATATAATATCTTAAGTGATCAAATTGTTTGACTCCCACTTTCATAAAATTACACAAATGAGATCCCACTTGTACATCGAATGATTCGATACACTATAATCAAAATCTATATACACAATATATAATTATATAAAATGCTAAAAATCATCTTTTAATGAGCAGCTAGAATATGACGATTTTTGGAAGTCTGAAAAACAAAAGCGATTCTTTTACTATTCTATAATTAGGTTGTATCAAAAATATTGACCATGAGTGAGCTATCCACATTTTTGGTAAGTGCTTTTATAGGCTTGAGTCTGGCTGCAGCTACCGGCTTCCGGGTTTTCATGCCGCTATTCTTATTGAGCCTTGGCTGTCGGCTTGAATTGTTCCAGGTTGGCAATGAATTGGCCTGGGCGGGCTCACCTATTGTTTTGGCAGCTACAAGCCTAGCCATGATCCTGGAAATAGCAGGATATTACATTCCTTTTATTGACAATATATTGGACAGCCTTTCAATTCCTCTCGCGACGATAGCCGGCACCTTACTTTTTGCCATACAGTTTACAGATATTTCACCCTTTTTCCGCTGGGCTATGGCAATCATCGCTGGTGGCGGTACCGCGGCGACCATCAGCACAGCGCTAGCTGGTACCCGTGCAGTCTCGTCTGTTGGGACGGCAGGTTTTGGCAATTTTATGATCTCGACCATGGAAACCATCGGTTCAACCATTTTGACCATACTCGCCATATTTGTGCCCTTTATGGCAATTATAGTTGTTATAGGCTTATTCTATTTCTTTTGGCGATTTGGCAAAGAGCAACTCAATAAAAAACTTAAAAGAACGGAGTAGCTTTCACAACATAACATCTAAATAAACTTCACACAGTGCCATACGAGCTACAATAAAGCCAAGCCTCACCAGCACAGATAGAAGCCAGTTTAGCATGCACAAACCAACTAGGGATATTGTAACCATCTTATAGCCCTAGCTGATCTATAGCTGCGTAAACTCCAAATCCCTAACCTTTATACCTTTCAATCAAGCGAATATCTGGCAGGTATCATGTTATGCCTTTTGACAGTGCTTGTTCAGTGCTCGCTCAGTTCTTGTTCAGTGATCGCTCAGTGCATACTGAATAAACAATGATTGAATACTGTTTAAAAATTGATTAAAAATTGTTGTTACCTATAATCTGGTGTTAGTACATTTCCGTTTTGAGATTATCTTGATCTAAGACCAAATAGGTTATTATGGCAATGATCAACAATCGAGACAAATTCTGGGAATACTTAGAAAAGCAGTACGGATATAAGGACCATAGTGCCAAACAGCTATTCGAAATTCGTTTACTGTTCACTGCTTTTGGGCACCGGTTGGCGGTAAATTAAGAGACAGAAAAAGGACAGCAAAATTCGATGCTGTCCTTTTTCAACATCAGCTCTTACGCTGATTTAAGGCTACGCACATCAGCAGCCTTGATGTGCGCCCAGATCAAAACTGGTTTTTACTAATCAATAACAACCTCTTGTGGCCGTTTTACTTTTTCAAGATCTTTTGGAAGGATAACCGTCAATACCCCATCCTCGAAACTTGCATGCACATTATCTGTAAGTACTTGTTCATTTAATTGGAATTCACGTTCAAATGCCAATCCATCCTGCTCTTTATAGATATAATCTATGGCATTGTCCTGGGTGTTTTCTGTACATGAAATCTTCAGTATCCCGTCATTTATGCTGACTTGGAATTGTTCTTTCTTACGTCCAGCGGCAAAAAGCTGCACTTCATAGAATTCTTGATTTTCGGCAATATTTACAGGAACAGCTTGCTGTACGCCAGCATTGTGCCCGGCTTCACCATCAAAAAACTGTTGTTGGAATTTTTCAAAGCGGTCTTTGAAATGTTGTCCGCAAAATTTATTATGATTTGAATATCCGTTGGTATAATGATTTCTTTTAAACATGTTTTTAATTTTTAATATTGAATAATACGTGTAAACTGATGTGGGATGAATTTCCTCGTCTTGCAATTTTTAACCTTAGTAAACTGGAACTATTGTTGCTTTCTTAGCACGTTTTTGCCCTTGTAATGGAACAATTGCAACCACAGTGTTATAATGACGGTGAACGTTCGGATATACCGGAGCCCTATCCATTTTGAATGCTTGTCTATCTCTTCTACGCATTCTTGCCGCGGCAAAGCTTCCTATACCAAAGAGAATTGTCCCAAACAACAAGAGCTTAAAGATCGTCCCAATAATCAATGTTGCTAATCCTGCTATTGCCGTAAGCACAATAAGGCGTGGCAATATAAATCGAAGTTTATTTTTCATTTGAATACATTTTTTTAAAAATGATTGCGGATTATATCTATTTTCAGCACATTGCACATAGAATTTTCCTAGATCATTTGTATGTTTTAATTAACTATTTGTTTTATCCAACATCCCTGCTGACAGATCCTCGCGTTCTGTTACTTGTTTACCATTAGGATATCGGCATAAAAAAAGGCGCCTTTATAGAAGAAGACGCCCAACAACAGTTTTTACTTTAAAATTTTTATTCTTTTTTTCAGAACCCGCATCGTCCTCCAAAACGACGCTTCCATTCTTCGCGCAAACGTTCCCTTTCCTCATCGGAAAGATCTTCTCCTTTTTCCATCTGAGGCGGAAAATCCCGTCGGAATCGGCCACCTCCCGGTTTACCGAAGCCCCTGCCGAACAAGATTTTCGACAAGACAAAGAGTCCCAGCGCCTGCCAATAGGTAATTGCTTTCAGATTGAAAATATCAACCATTAATGTATTCCACAAATATTGTAGTAATGCTACCAACAAAAAAACACCAACGATGATAGCGACAACCATAAAAGCGAATTTACCCTTCCGCTGTCTTTTCATTCTTCCATTCATAGCTTAATCCTTTTAAAATTTTAATTCTTCATACAAACTTCGCAACCGTATTCTCAGGTGCTTCACTGCATACCCTTTTCGGCTGATAATCGTCTTTAGGTTCTCATTTTCCATGACTGCAATTTCCTGAAGAGTTTTCTCTTCCAGTTCATTGAGCACAAAAACCCGACGTTGTTTTTCCGGCAATTCCTCCAATGCTTTCATCAGCTCATCCCAAAAAATATCCTTAAATAATTTTAGCTCAGGATTATTGGAGTCGTCAGCTAAAAGGAGCTGACGAATAGGAAACGTACTTTCGCTATCCTCGTCACCCGCTATAAGCTCATCAAGCGATTCACTTTTCTTTTTCCGGTAGCTGTCTGTAATCTTATTTCGTGTGACAGCATAGAGCCATGCTCCCGCATTCTCCAATTCGTCCATATTGGTCAAACGGCTAAATTGATACCAGACTTCCTGTAAGATATCTTCTGCATCCTCCGTTTTCTTTACCCTTCCCTTAACAAAACGTAGCAGCTGACTTCCATAAGTCTTAACGATATCCGTAAATGATCTGGAATTTTTTTCTGCCATATGATTTTGGTATGCAATGTCCATAGCAGCATAGACGAACTAGTCAAACTTTTACTTTAAATTATTTTCATGAATCTTTCTTCTTGCTGACTTCAACTTTCTGACCAATAAGCACACGTTCTCTACCGTCTTCTTTCGTATACGCTTTGTTAGGATAAAGATACGAGATAATCAGCTAATAGCTGATGCATTCAACCTACTTTATCGGGAATAAAACAAAACCTTCATGACTTCGCAGACACCAACAGCAATGAAAGCAAACTGAAGGTTCTTTCTGGCCAATAAGATCAGACACTTTCAGAAAAAAAATGATGCTGTGTGGTCTATTACTTCCACCGCTGCTGAATGACTTTACCTTATCGGTAATAAAAATATAACGGTATGCAGGGAAACGCTGAATTAATTTTTTTCCTTCTTTCTCACCAAGTACCATAATTGAGGTACTGAGGGCATTTGCAATCTCGGCGGAAGGTCCATAAATCGTCACTGAAGTTAATCCCGTAGCTGGATAACCTGTCACTGGATTTATAATATGTGAATACCGTTTCCCATTGATCTCCGCGTATTTCTCATAGCTGCCTGAAGTTGCTACGGCCATTTCATTCAAATGAAGAACTTTGACCATTTGATGGGGTTTGAACGGATTGTTTACACCCACTTTCCAGGCGTCCCCCCGGGGTGGGTTTCTCCAAGCCGAAAGATCTCCGGAAGCATTAACTATACTGCTTCAATTCCCTTTGCCTTCATTATGTCCCTGCCACGATCAGCAGCATAGCCCTTCCCGATCGAGCCGAAACCGATCTTCATACCGGGCAATTCCAGAAAAATTGTCGAAGATGCACTGTCGAGACGGATGTGTTGATAGCCCACCTTGGCGACAGACCTTTTAACCAGATCTTCCGTAGGCATCGTGGTCATACTACCATCAAATACCCAAACTTTATCCAAGGCAACAATACTAATATCAAAGGCTCCGCCTGAATTTTGAGCATACTGGATCGCTCGCTTTGTTAATTCAAAAACTTCCCGATCCACCTTAACGGGCTTAATCCCTGCATTGCGGTTCACCGCTGCTATTTGGGTTTGCGGACGCCATTCTGAAATCAGGTTTTCTATTCGATCTATTTCGGAGATGACTTCATCGATATGCTGATTTGTAATCGCGCTATCCCGATCTACCAAGCTGATTTCAAAAACAGAGCCCATAAGGGTAACCTGCCGCTTGACCAAGACCTGCGCAATCCCCGAAGTAATGGACACAAAGCAGAGCATTAAAAGCAGGACACATTGTTTATTGTTCTTCATGAGATTGATCCAAAAAGGAATTATAAAGTCGATCTATACCAAAAGTAGTCTTCGTGACGGGATTTACCATTGTACCATCAATTTACTAATAACAATCCGTTAAGATTTGTCCACTTTCTTTGTAGTCGGCAATAGTTTTGCCGACATGCGCTAGGAGAAGTTCATTTAAAGTATGTTCAACATCATGCTGCATACGCAATGCACCACAAAGCAATACACAACCTCCTTTTTCAAGCAATTCGACAAAATATAGCGCATCCCGACGGATCAGGTCCATGACATATTGTGGATTTTCCTCGCGCGAAAAAGCCAGTTCAAGCTGCTTCAGATGTCCCAGCTTTATCTGCTCATCAGCAAAATCCACATAGTGCGCAGTCATTTCATTTCGATGGCGAAAACCAGCATACAGACGCAAAGGCGTCCTACTTTCATTTTCTGAAATCATGCCAAGAAAGGGTGCTACCCCTGTACCATTCGCAATTAAAGCGACTGCATTTGCTGCTTTCGGGAAATGAAAACTTGGATTAACCATGACACGTGCCTGGAGGGTTTGATTAGTTTCCAATCGATAGAGGAAGCTAGAACCAAATCCATCAGGAAACAATTTCACCACGAGCTGCACCATTCCATCTTTGTAGCCGATCGAATAAAAACGTTCACGTTGATCTTGCGCGGGATAGATTGCCAATAAATCGCCCGATTGCATGTTAATTTTACTTGCAGGCTTCAGCACTAAAGTAAAGGTCGTGTTAGTCGCTGAAACAGCAGACTTCGCTACCACCTTAAATTTCGTCAGTCCGACAACTTTAGCACTATAAATAGCTGGTGCAGAAGCGAGTGCAATAGTGGCCTGCGAAGACCAGTCATGTATCCATGAAATAAGTTCATCAACATCCTTATCATTAACGGTATGTAAGTCTGTTAAACGCGAAGCCCAACCTTGTTTTTCTAGTAAACAATCAATTTCGCGCGCATAAGCACAAAAATCGGGATAGGCTTTTGAACCAAAGCCTAGAACCGAAAATTGTACATCTTGTTTTTGTGGATGGCTATTGAGCTTTTGTTCAAATTGAAGTGCATTGGAGGGTGCTGTTCCTAGCCCGTATGTCGAAGTAAACACAAGCAAGTGTTTTGCCTTTGGAAAGCATTGATATTGATTCATTCCGAGCAGCAACGATTTTTGCCCATCCGCCAAGAGCTGTTTATGGATCTGATTGGCGAAAAACAGCGTACTTCCATTTTCCGTTCCGAAAAGAATAACAATCTCCGCTTCTTCAGGTTTATATTTATTCTTGATTTTTGTACGCGTGCGCTTGAATGTAATGACGAACCCTGTATAAATAAAGAACACAATATTCAACGATGCGAGCCCCAGTACAATAGCCCATATAATATTGGTCTTACCCGTATGAAGGTCCAAAGACAACTCTTCGGCCAATGCAGTAAAGGGGTACTTGACTTCTTTATGCAAGCTTCCATTCAACTGGTTGATGATCAATTCCCGATCGCGAAGCTTCAATACAAAATATTCGTCAGGATCGCCTTCCATAAACGGAAACTCCAAGGTCTTCAAATCAACAAGTTTTGTATTTTGGAATATTGAAAATTTTGCCACCTCCAATTCGATATCTTCCTTCATCTTATTGGGATATTCGATGGTTTGATTCGGCTTTTTTAAGATTTCAATACGTACCAGGAATAAATAGGTACCAGTTAGGGCCAATATCAAAATTGGTATCAAAAATAAACGTCCTGAAACAACGTGGAAATACTGGGCAAAAAAGTCCCGATTGATTTTGGCAAAGAAGTGTCGAACGCCCTGTTGACGCTTAACAATCAGAACAATTCCTGAAATAGTAATAAGAAACAACAGAAATGAAACCACACCAATAATCACCCGGCCGGTCACTTTCAGAAAGAGTGAACGGTGTAAGGCTGTAACCCATTGAACAAACTGGGACTTATTCAATTGGGGACCAAGCAGACGCCCGGTATTCGGATCAATATAACCCTTCACGGTATTGCCATCAGCGTCTATGGCATCAATACTCACAAATTGATTGTGATCTACCGAAATCGCTATGATTTCGGGATAAACCTTGCGCAAGGCTGTTACGGACTGCGCAAGGTTTAAAGTTTCAATATGTTCAACCCGATAAGGTGGAATTTTTTCGTTGACAGCGTCAACGGCCAATATTACGCCAGTTATCGATAATAAAAGTAAAAAGATAGAAGAAACAATAGCTAAGGCTAAATGTGCATACCTCCAAATAGATACCAGCATTTTTAACCCTTCTTTTATTGTATTTTATTTAACTTGACAAGTTTGATATATCCCTTGCCGTTCGCTTTTTCGGTAATGGCTTCTTTTGTTAAAGGGATTTCAACATCGGCAGTATGATATTTTTGTTCCTCTACAGCAGATTCAAAACGGAGTTTATACCCTTTGTTGAACTTCGATTCGTCAATATCCAATGTACGCATGGCACGGTCACCGCCACCCACTGAAGCACCCGTCACCGCATTTAACTTTTCTTTCGTTTTATTTTGGAACTTGTACCATTCCTTGATGGTATTATACCATTGTTTATCAGATCCCAATACGGCGAGTGTTTTTTCGTAAGCTCCACTAGGATTAATCAGTGAAATCACGACGTAGGCTTTCTCACCTTCGTAGGCATTCATTTGGATCATGCACTTATATTTAGCTGCCTGTGCGAAAGAGCTTAGGGCTGCCATTGAAAATAAAAGAGTGGCTATCGTTGTTTTAAATATGTTATTCATCTTCAATTGTATCTAATTTTAAGGTATCCGTAGTCCGTTCAGCGTTACCAATATTTTTATTATTTATCGGGATATTTCATCGATATGATTAGAAATACCACTGAAATACGATGTTGTCTTATTTCAAAAAGTCAAGCTGCACATTGGACTTAGCTAAGAAATCGTTATCTTTCGCCAGGTCATAAGCTGTTTCATCGAATTCTGTTTTCAATTCCTTTTTTGCACCAAGCGAAACCAATGTTTTTAATATGGAATCGTCTTTAGCTAGGAGAGCTGCCTTATGTAGTGCCGTCGTTCCTTCTTTATCTTGTGCGTTAATGTCTACTCCAAGTTCGCTAGCTTTCTGGATCAGCTTCACATTCTCTTTGGCTACTGCCAAATGATACAATGTACTACCATTTTTTTGCGGAGCAATAACGTCCAATCCGTTCGTCTTAAGGATCGCTAATTTTTCTTTAAACTCATCCCCTTGTGACACATTTCCCTGACCACCTGGTCTGCCCCCCTGTGGCAATTCCTTGTAAGAATTAAACCAATAGAACGCTAAGTTATTGCCCTCCTTATCCAATACCTTGGTATCGGCTCCATTTTTAACCAATGCCGCAGCTACTTCAGGAGTTCCATTTGCTATTGCTTTAGTCAATGCAGATTCTCCTTTTTCATTTACAGCATTCACATTTTTCGCTTTAGTAAGCAGCAACTCGACCAATTTAGCATCTTTACCACTAGCAGCCACCATAAGTGCCGTATTTCCTTCGTTGTCAGCTTTTGCGACATCTACACCTTTATCCAAAAAATAATTGATCACATCCATATCTGGCCTACGAACCAAAGCATGCAGTACAGTAGCACCTTCCTTATTTACCGCCTTAGGATCCAATTTGAACTTTTCAACCAAATAGGTATAAACCGCCAAACCGTTAGAAGCTTGTCTAGAACCTTGAGTCGCAAAAAACAACGCATTGTTGGTCGGCTTTACACCACGGGCGATGAATTTCTCCATAAGCGCGGTATTTCCAAGTTTAGCAGCATAATCCGTTACCGTACGGCCCGACTCATCTTTATCTTGAATAGATAATCCTTTTTTTATGAAATAATCCGTCAATGCCAGGTCCTTGTCTGCAGACGCTGCAAGCATCATCAAAGTTGCACAACCTTCATATTTCTGTTTGGGATTCACACCTGCTTTAAACAAGGCATCATACACAGCAGTATTTGTATTTCCTGTTGAAGCTGCATAAGCGACAATTGAGTAACCATGGCTATCTTGGTAATTGACATCAGATCCCTTCGCTATTAAAAAATCGACCAATTCAGCATTTCCACTTGACGCTGCCCAGTGTAAATAACTACGGCTGTGATGTGTCTTCTTGGTTACACTATTCCCTTCTTGTTCGATCATGAATTTGACGACATCAGTCGGAGCACCATTTAATATAGCCATAGTGACCGGATCAAAGGATGCCGCATTCGGCTGAGAAGGGCTATTTCCTTTGCTGATTTCTGCTTTAACAACGGTCAATGTAGGTTTGCCCTTCCAGAACTCGCCGTTCATCAACGAGTTTGTCTGCGCCTGTGCATAAGATGCAGCGAATAATAAAGCTGCCAAAAGTGTCTTTTTCATTCTTTTATTTGTCTTTTGAAGGTGATGGAGCAACATAACCTATTCATTCCCTACTCAATTATTCTGCAAATTGAGCTTTAATTATACGATAACACGGGTCGGAATATATCGTGTTGGTTTCATCAGAATATGTGTAAACGCGTATATTTTTAGAACATGGATGCGTTCCGAATTCGATGTTTGCAACAATTTCTGCATACAGACAAGCCCATGTTTAAAATAGATCAGCTACTTTATTTAAATTAATTCTAAATTAATGCAAATCTAAAAAATATTCCCAAACCACAAAAATTAATCGTGCTAATTTTTATTGATCAATTGCCCTGAAAGGCTTTCGGCTTCATCCGAACAACATCTGAAAGAAGATTGTTAAACTTGCAAATGCACTAAAATTATCTTACTTTACTTAAAATAAAGTGGTATAATGAGCAAGGTAGTTTCCAATTTTTATACAATCAGCGCAACGACTGAACCTGAACATAAAATTTTCTATCGTCTGTATGTACCCGACGACAATCAAATAGTGGCAACATTACTCTTGGTTCATGGCATGCAGGAACATAGTGGTCGGTACGAAGAATTGGCCAGTTATCTGACTACACAGAATTTTGCGGTTTTAAGCTACGATCAATTGGGCCATGGAAAAACGGCGCTACAGGTCGATCAATTGGGTTATTTTAAAAAGCATGGGGCTAAAAAACAACTTATTGATGACGCCATTACAATGAGTAACTTCTTACGTGAAACCTATCCGCAACTGCCTCAATTTATTTTAGGGCATTCCATGGGATCCTTTGTCACACGTTGTGTTTTACAAAAAATTGGTCGGCAATTTAAGGGGCCATTATCGTGGGGACAGGCCAACGTCAAAAAGGATCCATGGCCTTTCGCCTTTTACTCACTCTTCTCAATAGTATTGCCCCTAAAGGAAGAAGTAAATTGATCAATCGCATTTTTGACAAACGTAATAATGCTCGGTTTAAGAACGAGCCTAACCAAAATAACAGCAATTGGTTAAGCATAAGCAAGACAAACCGTATTTCATTTTTGGAAGATCCTCTTTGTGGGGGATTGTTTACCAACAATGGGTTTCATACCGTATTAGACCTTTCCTTGCAAGCGACAGCTATCGAGGCTACCAAGAATATCCCAAAAAACCTACCAATTGTATTTATCAGCGGACAGGATGATCCAATTGGAGATTTTGGCATAGGCGTTGAAAAAAGTGCGGCACAGTTAAGGGCACAGGGACAGACCGATATAACCCTTAAATTATATGCAGGCATGCGGCATGAAATTCTTAATGAAGACTGCAAAATGGAGGTATTCCAGTTCATCAGTAGCTGGCTTCATCGCCATTTACTTTAGTTTTCGACCGTAATATTTCCGAATAGGCTCATCTAAATAGTTAAAGACTAATAAAGATAAAAAAATCAACAACAGCATTCCAATAACAATAATCACAGCCATTTGCTTATTCGATGGGTGATTAAGTTCTACATAGCTCATAAAAATCCAGATAAATGGATAATGAATGATATAGAGCGGATAGGAGATATCACCTAAAAACTTGCATAACTTCTTGACCCCTCCAAACACAGGCTGCCCTCCTATCCCCAGTAAGAGTAATAAAGGAAAATAGAAGATAACGACAATAGGATCAATGTATTTACCATAAGCTTCAGAAAATGGAATAAAAAATACGGCGGCAAGTAGACCTAGAACACCGAAAAAAGGAAGCTTGTTGGAAATGGTCCAGTTCGATCTAAAAATAAGTAGTCCCATTGAAAACGAAAACCATAAACGAATTCCACCAGCCCAAAAGTTGTCTGCTCCAAAACCGACAGCTAAATAGCCCGAACGAAATGATTCGGCACATAGCGCTGCTGCACCAAGGAGCACTATCCCCCAAAGAAACTTTTTTGGAATCCGTACCAGTACCAAAGCATAGGCTATATTAGCGATATACTCCCAAAATAGCGACCATGTAGGTGGGTTTAAATGAAAAAGATTAAAATAGCGTTCTGGTACAACCGGGTATGGAATCAACGTTATCCCACTGATGAACATCCCCATCTTTTGCAAAACAGAAAATGAGCCAGACAAACTGCTGAATGGATCGTAAATAAATGCGAATAAACCAATCAACGTACCGATGATAACCAATGGGTGCAATCGCAGCAAACGCAAGAGAAAGAATCGTTTTAGACCGATTGCGGCCAGCTTCTGATCGTAGGCATAGGCAATGACAAAACCCGATAAACAAAAGAAAAAATCAACGGCTAAATAGCTATGTGGAATAAAACTATTTCGATAATCCGGTTGGGCGATTTCCATAAAGTGAAACAGGACGACTGCGATTGCGGCTACCCCACGCATGGCGTCAAGAAGTTCAAAATGTTTCTTCGTTTGATGTACCATATTTTTTATCGGCAGCGAAAATTAAGACCGACGAAGATCGAAGATCCGCTGCTAGCTATTGCAAATGCTATTTAAAATTAAACGTTGGTGCTGGTTGTGGCGCAACACTGCTGGTTGTCCCTTCAATTTTTGGCCAGTCCTTATCCCAGACGATCTGATCCAACAATAGCATCCGGCGATTTCCCCCCGTAGCAACACGAGGCTGTTTTGGATCGATACCATGATAGAGTATCCAATCTTTTCCCTTGTCGTCTGTAATAATGCGCGAAGTATGGCCCGTCCCCACAAATTGATCATTTCCTTTTAACAACAGTGTTCCACTCCCCCGCTGTGTAAGGTTGCGGCCTTCTTGATCCACATAGGGTCCTTTCAGATGGCGAGAGCGCCCCACAAGAACATGATAACTGCTTTTTTCTCCTTCACAACAGGAGCCTTTGGACCCGACAAAGTAATAGTACCCTTTCCGTTTATGAATCACAACGGCTTCAAAATCTCCTGCGGCAACTTTAAATTTTTTATTTAAATCGGGTACCACTGTCCCATTTTTATCCAGTTCAACACCATATGTACCCTGCGTGCTCGCATCGCTAAAACTGCCCCAGAATAGATAGTTCTGCCCATTTTCCGTAAAAAAATAAGGGTCTATTGAATTCGGCACATCGATCTCCTTGCTATCAAAAAGTTTACCTTGATCGATAAAGGGGCCTTCCGGTCTAGCTGCTAGGGCTACACCGATGCCGGGATTGGGATCACCCCATGTGGAATAGGCATAATATAAAAGATACTTACCATTTAACTGCACCACATCGGGGGCCCAGATTCCGCCTTCTGCTTTCCAACCCGGTTTAGTTGGGAAGGCGGTTCCGATCCATGTCCAGTTTACAAGATCGGTGGATTGTAGAATAGACACCAGACGTTGTCCCTTTCCGTCGCCCCAATTGTCGGCTGTCCCATATGCATAGAACATTTTGCGCTGTGGATCTCTAACGACTGTAGGATCAGCAAGTATGGGCTCAAAAACCGGATTGCTATAGGTTTTATGCTGAGCCGTGGCATTTGCTATTTGTTCCGACGGCTTCACTGAACCTGTAGCGCTTCCACAAGAGCTCAACAGGTTCAGTACGGCAACTCCGCCAATCCAATATCTGAACAACATTGCATTCAACATCTTATTATTCTATTTATATTATTTTCTATATCATAGGAAAAGCTATTTTGCTTTTCCCAATTTCTCTTCCAACATTTTGATAAAATACCCGCCAACAACAGATCGTGCTTTAAATCCTGCTCTTTTAGGACGGTCTGTATAAGTCCAATCCGACATGGGAACGCGATCGGTTGTTTCGTTCATAAAACGGTAGACTGGCTTCAAAAATGCCTCAAAGGTAGGCTTATCATCTGCCATAGTCGCCGTCCAAATAATCCAATCGGTTTTGGTATAAGGCTGACGGTTGTCCAGGGGAAGTCCGTATTTATTTTGTTTGCCGAGATAGTATTTAATTTCAGTTTCACGGATAGAAGGGTCGAAAATATCCATCTTAAGCAATTTATCCCAGACCATATTATACTTTTGGCTCCAGGTTCCGGTTTTATCAAAAGTTAACTTGTAGTGATCCCCATCTTCGGCCATCTTTTTCCATTTCATCGCCATTGCTTTTGCTTCGGTCAAATACTTTTTCGCCGTAGCCTCTTCACCAAGCATTTGGGCCAGATACCCGTAAGATGCAATACCCAAAATAGCTTTAATGGATAAATTGGCATTATGCGCAAAGTGGCCTGCAAAATCATCTGTACACAACTGATTTTCGGGGTCAAGACCTTTATCGACTAGATAATCTACCCAGGTAGACAACACTTTCCAATGTTTTTTGGCATATGCGGCATTGCCTTCCACCTTCGCTAAAGCATAAGTTAATAGCAGCATATTTCCCGATTCTTCGACAGGCATATCTCCACCGTAAGTTTGGCCATTCGCTAAAGGATAGGTCCCAACATCATGCGCAGCAAAAGGTTTTGTCCACTTATTGCTTTCACTATAATAAAAAATGGCGTTCATTAGTGCTTTTGCCAGTTCTGGATTATAGTAAAGGAAAATCGGAGCCGAAGGATAGGTTACATCAACTGTTCCTATTGACCCATTGCTATCATTTTCCTTGGACAGTAAAAGCAGATCGCCATTGGGTGCTTTTACAAGTTTATGAGCGGCGATTGCCTGTCTATAGGCCAAGGCACATAATGCAGCATAGTCCTCACCTCCGTTGCGCAAAGCTGTACCCCATAATTCGGCATCAAATTTATCAGCAGCCTTTTTGAGAACAGTATACTCTTTGTCGGCCAGTTCAAATTGTTTCTCAATGGAACTATTTCCATTGGTATTCCAATAAGGTCGTAAATTTTGTCCAAAATATTGGATCGAGTACAGGTCATCATAGCCCAACAAGATCTTATCCTGGTAGCTTGATGAGACATCAAAAGTTTGCATCAGTGCCAATTGTTGCCCTCCATTTGGAGAAGAGCTATTTTCACTCTTCAGAAAATTAGAGCGTAATTGATGGCTACTTCCGACCGCTGACTTTGTCTTAGATTTTGCACCTGCCATATAGAAATACCCCCAATCTATCCGTAGGTCGTCACCCTTCTTTCCTAGAACCTGCTGGCTTTTGCTTCCTGTCTTTACAAATTGGAGATTTCCGGAAATAAAGGAACTGCTTGTCGCATCTTGAAGAGGAGAATTCAGTGCCCAATTTGGTGCTGCCTCCAAATAAAGTTGTACCTGGTGTTTCTTGCCATCCTTCGCATGGACTGTATAGGAAAGATAATTTACGGGTCTAGCCATTAAGTCCAATTTATCCAAAAACATCGGCGCAGTAAATGTAATATTTAAGTCCACGGGCCCGCAGTTAAACGAATAATGTGTTTGTGTTGCCTGCACATTGGAAGTGATCTGATTCGCTTCATTGTCGAATTGAATACTACCTTCTTTTTCTGTAAAGAGTCCAAAATCAAAATATCCATTCGCTACCCTATTATAGCAATAACCCGCGAGTATATTTTTTCCTTTCTTCAATGTTTTTACGACATGTTCGGGCAGCTTGACCCGACTATTTTTACCTGTCGAATTGCCTGTATTAGCAACCTCAATACCGTTGACGTACAAAATAGCGTCATCGTCATGTGTAAATTCGATATATACGGATTTGCCCGTAAGATCCTCAGTCAGTTCAACTTCCCTTCTAACCCAAATTTTAGGTTCCTGCCAATCAGTCTCCACATTGGGTTCTTTGTCCTTGGTACCGAATGGCGCTGCCCCCATTTTCCATTGCCGTGCATCAAATGAAGGTTTCATCCAGTCTGAGGCAGGTTCGCTGACAACGTAACTTCCCGTCCAAGCCGCATGTTCGCCCATCCGGGCCAAAGGCAAGAGTTCAGCCTCTTCTTTGCCCAGGAAGCGATAGGGTTTTCCATCCACTTTAAGGACGCCCAATAAGGGAAAGGATTTTCCGGTCCAATGGCGTACAACATCTGCATTCAATTCGTTGCTATAGGACCAGGCACTTGTATTCGGGTCAATTGTTACTAAAGGATAGGCAGGCGCGCGAAGATCATTCTTAAGGACTTGTTTTTGTGCAAACGACGATACCGATTGACATACAATAGCCGTTGCAATTAGTAATTTTAATTTCATTGATTTCGTATAAATAGGTTTAGGTTGACCGGTATATTTTCAGCGATAAATTTAGGCCGCAACCCGTTTTGCGGCCATATCGCTATCAATTATTTGGTAGGTGCATTATAAAGCGCCTGATGTGCAGCCTTCAATTCTGCTTCAGGCATTTTTACAACTTTACGATCATAAGTCATCAAACCATTTGTTTCTACTTCCACATCTGTTGTCTGTGTATAAACAGCGGCCGACAATCCCATCGGAATTAGACGTGTCAAATCATGGATAAGACGTTTGTAACGCTCCAATAATTCCGTTTTATTCTTGAAACTTTGGTATCCCCAGTTGTCTTTCTGTTGCCAAGAATGTCCGTCTATCGGTAATCCCAGACCACCGAATTCACCCAATGCAAGCACTTGTTTAGCACCAAACAAATTTGGATCAGGCATGGCTGCATCCGGATAATTATGGATATCCAAGATATGTCCAGTTTCCATAAAGTTACCACCACTGGCGCTATTTACGAGTCTTGACGGGTCATTAGCCACGGTCCATTCCGTAATTTCCTTCGTTTTGAATTGCCCCCAAGCCTCATTGAAAGGCACCCAGATGACAATACTTGGATAGTTGTGCAATACCTCCATAATGGTTTTCCACTCTTTCCGGTAGTAATTCTCAGATTCCTGTGAACGTACTTTATCCCGATTGCCACCTGAAATCTTTCCCGGTTGCATATCCCAATGATTTCCACCAAGATCGCCGCTAGGCATATCTTGCCAGACAAGCATACCTATACTATCACAGTACCGATACCAACGTGCCGGTTCTACCTTGATATGCTTACGGATCATATTGAATCCCATTTCCTTTGTTTTGACGACATCAAACTTCAGCGCTTCATCCGTTGGCGCGGTATGTAGACCATCCGGCCACCAGCCTTGATCCAATGGACCATATTGGAAAGTAAACTTATTGTTTAACATTAAACGTTGAACGCCGTTTTCATCTTTCTGCATGGCTATCTTCCGCATGGCGAAGTAGCTTTTCGCCTGGTCTACGATTTTTCCTTTTCGAATCAGCTGAATTTCCAGATCATAGAGTTTAGGGTTACTCGGCGACCAGGGCTCCAGATTGGGTACCGAAAGATCAAAAGATGTATTGGGTTGTCCTATTTGTTCTTTAATAAGCTTTCCGCCATCCAATGCACGCACCTTTATTTCGTCACCGGCTTGGCTTCCCTCTACGGAAGCTTGAAAGGCCAAGACAGCATCGTCCAATCGCGGTGTCTGTTTGGTACTTACAATGTAAGTTTGTGGAACACTTTCTAACCAAACGGTCTGCCAAATTCCCGTCACTGGTGTATACCATATACCATTCGGCTTGTTCACCTGTTTACCCCGTGGTTGTGGACCATCATCAGTCGGATCCCATACCCGAATGGCTATTTCCTGTTTCGCTCCTTTCTTTAGGAAGCTTGTCACATCCATCGAAAATGGATCAAAACCACCTTCATGTCTTCCGACCAATTGATTATTTACATACACATCACATTGCCAATCTACGGCACCGAAATGCAACAGGACCTTATTTTTATGGACAGACTTGTCCAATGTTATGGTATTGTTATACCATAAGGCTTTATCTTTTCCAACCTCTTTACCAACACCGGACAATGCCGATTCAATTGCAAAAGGAACAAGGATGTTGCCGTCCCATTGCCGAGGAATCTCTTTAGTACCTACCGGAGTGACAGCATATTTCCATAGTCCATTTAAATTCTGCCAGTTATTGGTTCTGATTAATTGTGGCCTAGGGTATTCAGGATGTGGCTTTTGGGCCGTTACTTTCTCGCCCCAGGGGGTTAATATATGTGATCCGGCGGGTTTCCAATCCTGAGCAAAGTTCAATTGTGCTGCCATCATCAAACTGGCAAAAAATAAGGTTTTCTTCATCATAAAAAATCGTTAAGTCATTTATTTATATCGTATTTATATTATTTCACCGTGGGAAAAGCAGCAATGCGCAAACGTGCTGCTCCCATTGGAATTAGTTCAACTTCCTGTACCTCGCTTTTGCTTTCCACGGGGCTCAGAGGCAATACCCCCGTTAACCCGTTTTCATCAATTTTCCACCCATCGATACGTTTCGCTTTCACAAGAATCGAAATAGGTACTGCTTCTGCGTCGAAAGGAAATGCATCTTTAGGCCATGGTCGTTTGACCACTTTTAGGTGGTTAACAGCTTGCAATTGATTTTGTACAAGTCCGTAATTCCAATCACTTGCAGGAAGGATTTCATAGGATGGCCACTTGGATGGATCTGCAGTCTCCTGCCATTTGGAATCTCCTATTGCCGAAGCCTTACTATCTTTTTTCACATAATTCTCTTTGATTTTAAGGGCATAGGTCAATGGTCCACGCTGGATACTCACTGAATTTTTATTGGCTGTCCATGTTTTCAGATCTATGGTCATTGGTAAGGAAAGTTCGACCTTGTCGCCGTCTTTCCACTGCCGTTGAATCCGAATATATTTTGCACCAGCTTCCACAGCTTGGCTTTTACCATTAACCGTTACTTTCGCTTGTTTCTCCCAGGCTGGAATACGGAGATAAAAGGGAAAATCAACCGTTTTACCATGTGTTCCTATTTCAAATCGTAGCGATTCTTCAAAAGGATAATTGGACTCTTGCCGGATCTGAATAGCCTGCTTGTTTCCGACGTTGATTTCAGCCTTTGATGCGGCATATAGTACTGCCGCAACACCGTTATCATTCGTTGCCATATACAAATGCTCAGCATAATATGGCCAGCCCTGACTGTGATTATGCTGACAACAGCGTGAACTGAAGGGATTCATCATTAAAAATGGCCCGTTATTATCAATTCCAGGAGCATGATTATGGCTGTCGCTGATGGTCATATTTGGACTTGTAATATACCTTAAGGCCTTGAAATCTGCTGTTACGGCTGCTGGATAGGTATTGAAAGCGACTTCCTCCGCATGATCTGCCCAAAATGGGTCGCCTGTTATCCCAAGAAGGATTTCATTGGACGCCATCTGTTCGACCATACCACAGGTTTCCACCCCTTGACGGGGATCGGTATATCCTGGACGTGCATTTTCATCGGCACCGAACATACCGCCTGGAACCTGACCAAATACCTGCCTGACAAAATGAAAATTAGCGTAGGTCGCATTCAGGTCTTCACTCGATTGGCTTTTCAGATAATAGGTTGCCGGCTCTCTGAAACACTGCGCTACATTAACATTATGCCAATTCGGCAAATCATCTTTCTGGCGCCAATTGGCGGTATTCCGATGGATTTTATCTGCTAAATCCATCAGCCATTCATTCCCCTGTGTTCTATTATAGAGCCAATAAACCGAGAGCAGATTGTCACCACCCCGACTATTTTCCCAATAGTCTTTAAGAAAAAAACTATCCGGCAAATTGGCCTGCCATTTAAAATAATTGGTCATCAAGGTTAAGACACGTTGGTCACCGCTATATTCATAATAAGATTGCAGGCACCACAACATCAACATATTCCCCCAAAGATCTGGTTTGTTGTTACGCAGAATCAATGGCCCAAAGTATCCATCAGAACGCTGGCTTTTTAGTGCGGCTTCCAACCATATCTTTGACTCCGCTAGGATTGTAGGATCTTTTAAGATGTAGCCCAGATTAGCATAACCTTTTAGCCAATAAGGAACTTCTTCCCAGCCATAATCTCCTTTCCCATCCGTACTTAACCAAGCATTATTTTTTTTGGATAGCCAAGCGCTAATTTCGCCCAAATGACCTGTGAGACCATCTTTTTGCAACGCTAGGTACTTCCCTAACCAGCCTTCAGGCACTATACTGCCTACCGGCAATTTCAGCAAGGCATTTTGTCTCAGTGGAGCCCTATTGTTCACGTATTGTGTATTCTTACCTGTCAACGGCAATTGGTTTACGGAAGTTGCTATTCTTGATTGAGCCGACGTAGCTAAGCCAAACCCCAACAATAAGCTTAAAAAGCCAATTCTTTTAATCATTTTTATTTTAGTTTCTTTGGTTCACTATCGTACAGCGCCTCGGTAATCCCATTTACCCGTAACCCTACGCGCGCATACACCGCTGCGCTCTTGGTCAAAATATCTTTGATATCCAGTTCCAATTCGACATGGCCGGCATTTAATCCAGTTTTTTCCATCTTATATGTATATTGGCCCAAATCCACAAATTTTGTATCATTGACCAATAAGGTGACTAAATCAATCGTTCTTGAAGCATCTATCGTTTCGATATCAAAAGATGCTTTAAGGATATTTCCTTGTGTGTTATAGGTTATATTACTCATCATGTAGTAGGGTTTCACCTGATAATCCACTGTGGTATTGCCCTTCACATCAACTAGCAACGTATCGGCGCTGCTCACCCATGGTCCATTTCCACTGGTTGTCACCAATTTGTACTTTCCATCGAAAAGTTTCGTAGAAAACGAACCATCTTGAGTTAAATAAACATTAATAGGAGACCGAAATTGATAACCATCCTGCCAGAGTTGAAGATAGACCGATTGATTGGATCCTCTCAGCCCCAAAGGTTTGGAATTATAGGTTACATGTCCGCTTAATGTGCTTTGTGGTGCATCATAATTATCTTTGCCACAAGCAAAAACACCCAAGAGTAAACACAAACCGACTATTAATTTACAAAAAAAAGTTTTCATAAGAATAATGCTATTGATAAGGATTTCGGACTAGCTTCGGATTGTTGTTAATCCAATTTTGGTCAACGAAATTATAATAGTTCTGATATTTAAAATTTCGCGGATAGAGCGTATGGCTAGATTTCTGTTTCTCGAAAACCCACTTGCCATTGTTAGGATCCCCAGGAGCATATATTTTATACGGAAATAGGGCATAGTGCACCGCATTGTAATTATCAGCACTTCCGTTCCAAATTTCGTGTGCAATGCGTAAACGCTTGAGATCCCAGTAGCGATGATCTTCGAATGCAAATTCAACTCGACGTTCCTGAATGATATCATTTAAAGAAATAGTCGTCAATGCTTGTATTCCCGCGCGCTCCCTGATCTTATTGATATATCCAGTCAACTCAGCTTGCGGTTTACCAAGTTCAAGCCCCGACTCTGCAGCGATCAACAGAAATTCAGCATAACGAAAACGGACAAACCAAATATCCGAACCGCGCCCGCGTGTAGAGGCATCTTTATTTTCGTCAATAAACTTCCGGATATTAAATCCAGTTTTATTGACATACATATCGTTGGAAGTCGTAGGGCCATCCTCACTCGTAACAAGTCCGCCAAATTTATCATTTGAGGAACCAGGCGAACCTGTTACTGTCTTCCATGTACCATTTTCTTTATACCGAACCCCCGCCTGATAAGTTATTTTCGTTCCAGCAAAATCTGCTCCGGAGTAAATTACCGTACCATACAAGCGTGCATCCTTATTGGCAAAAAGATCTTCGGGATTTGTATAATAAACATAGTCACCAGCAGCAGTCTTCGTTTTCAGATCCCCTTTTCGATCATTTGTATATTCAAATGCTTCCACCAAATTGAGTACTGGAGTTACGAAATTGGCATCAATATCACCGCGGACAGATGAGGCTATATTATTATTGGTAAAAGAATGGGTCTCACCAGGATAAGCATAGTCTTTTGCCCAAATTACTTCATTGCTTGATTTTGAGGTTACGGCAAGATAAAAGTTCTTGCCCTTATCCGGATTTGCATTATACAGCGCATAAGGACTATTATTTATAATATCCAAAGCAGTTTTCATAAGCTGTCTGATAATATTTAATTGCTTCAGATGCAGGGATGCCCACCTCATTTCCTGCAGTCTTCACGTCTGGAGTTTTATAGTTATACTTGGCTATGGAAGCAGCATATAAACTTGCGCGGGCTTTTAACGCCAAAGCTGTCCATTTATTGGCTCTCGCCGAATTGATGGTTTTCTCTGTACCGAGCATTTTAGCCGCTTCAGTACATTCACTGATGACATAATTATAACTTTCAGCCTCGGTTGCACGCGACAACTGTAATTCTGCTGGATCCATTCCACTTGTATAATCATATACTTTATCACCCACCATTGGCACTCCCCCCAAACGCTTGATCATATTAAAATAAGTCCAGGCACGGATAAAGCGGGCCTCACCTTCAATGCTCTTTTTATTGTTGTCATCTAATGTTGATTGTCGGACACCTACAATAAATTGGTTTAGATTTCGGATCAATTCATAATCATACATCCGCCAAAAATCATTTGGAAACTCCTGCATATTGTTGGGAGAACCACTGGAAAATCCTGCTTCATCTAGCATCGCAAAGGAGCCGTTGTCGCCAAATTGCTGGCCCCAGCTGACTCTTCCATAGTAATTGGCCAACACTGACTTCACCATATTTTGATCTGAAAATATCTGATCATCGGTAAAAATAGCCTGTGATTCCCTGTCCAAAAACTTATTACAGCTTGAGAATGCACATACTAAACATACACCCCATAAAATAACCTTCCTCTTTATCATTTTCATTAAAAAGTTAAATTAACACCCACATTTATAACCCGGTTTGTTGGGTATTGAACACCCGAATCACTTGTGATTTCCGGATCGATCTTCATATCACCCAAATTATCTATACTGAAGAGATTCTGCATCATCGTATATATTCGTAATTTTTGGATTCCACGAGCTTTCATCCACTTGTCTGGCAAGGTATATCCAATCTGAAGATTTCTTAGTTTTATATAATTTACATTGGTGAGCCAAAAATCGCTATGCCAATAATTACTATGGTTTTGATTTCCGCGAATCAATGTTGGATACTTGCCGGGAATCAATGTACTATTCGGGTTGGTAATATCACTGAGCATCCATTGATTCTCCATGTAATATTGCGGATTATTTCCACCATCGTGGAAAGGGTTCATCGCTTCGTAATTGGGACGATAGGATGCAAATGCTGCTCCTGTCAAATCCATGGCCAGATCAAATCCCTTGAACTGTCCGCCCAGATTAATTCCAAAATTGAAATAAGGAAGTCCGCCTTGCCGATATCCTATTGGCCGCTGATCCAGCTCATTGATCACTTTATCCCCATTGATGTCTTCATATTTTATATCTCCTGGTCTCAAGGTAGAATTACCTTGACGGTCATTGTCTACATCGTAATTGGCAATTTCTTCCCAGGACTGAAACTGTCCAGTAGCATGTAAGCCCCAATTTAGATAGGCGTAGCGGTCAAAAATGGAGTTCCGATACTGATTCCAGGAATTCCCAAACCGGGGTTTATATTGTTCACCATCAATCTGACGGGCAAATGTAAAATTACCACCGACAAAGTAATTGAAATCGCCAGCCTTACTCCGCCACATAATTGAGCCATCGATACCCTTATGCATATCGGAGTTTAGGTTTTCATAAGGCAGACTAAAACCAACCTCATTTGGTATCAATACATCATTTCTGGAAGCCGGTAGACCACTTCTTTTCCTTCGAAAGAAATCCAAGCTACCCGTCAATCTTCCCTTTAATGTGCTAAAATCAAGCCCCACATTCAACATGTGCGCCTCAATCCAGGAAAGTGTTTTAACAGGAAGTCCACGGGGTTGGGTGCCAATAACATATTTTCCGTCAATCGTCGAACCTTTGGAATTATAGGTATATCCGCTCAGGTAACCAAAAGCATAATATTTCCAATCATCCAAATTGTCATCCCCCAATATCCCGTAAGATCCCCGAAGCTTAACATCATCAAGTACCTTCCGCATGCCATCTGTCCAAAACTTTTCAGAAGAGATCCGCCATCCCGCGGATGCTGAAGGAAAAAATCCCCATCGACTTCCAGGAGCAAACTTCCAGGATCCATCATAACGCGATGAAAGTTCTAAAAGATATTTTTGATCGTAGTCATAATTGACCCGACCTGCAAAGCCGGCTCTTGCTTGCGTATTTACTCCAGTATCATTATAGGTATCCATCGTTTGAAAATAAATCAAACTCAATGCATTCGATGCTGGTCTGTCGTGGACATAAATATCGGGGTTATCTCGTTTTATTGACTCCGCGGCTAATACAGCATTCACACCATGCTTTCCAAAACGTTTGTTATAATTTAAAGTGAATTGTGTTGAAATTTCTTCGATTTGAGCGATAGACCGCTCCCGCCAAGGGTTATCCATGCTAAATATAACTGGATAGGTATCCGTTTTTTCATCATAGCCATACAATTTGTAAGTGAACTCCTGATTATCCATCCACTTATTAGCCAAATAGTACCCTACCGTTCCTTTGGCAACCAAATCATCTGTAATCTTATACTCGGCATTAAAATTTAGTTGCATCACCCGCCATTTTTCCTGATATGTACCCGATAGATCATAATTCAGCATCGCAAAATTCGTCTCGGTATTGGCGGCAGTTTGTGTTGGATAGAGCGGATTGTCGTTGGCAAATGGCCGCGCAGTAGGTAAGTTGCGGTAAATGGCAAATAAGGCTTGCCAAGTATCGTCAGCACCGGGTACCCCAGGTTGTTTGCGCTGTTCGATCCGCCCGTTCAAATTAGCCCCTATTTTTAATCGTTTAGATACGCTCGCATCAATGTTCATCTGAACATTAGTACGTTTGAAACCACCATAATTACGGATAATGGATTGTTGGTCGAGATGCCCGGCACTTAAGTAATAATTGATTTTTTCGGACCCACCGCTCACATTTCCAGAAACATAGGTTTGCGGACTAGTTTTTAAGATATAATCGTACCAATCAAATGGGCGGTAACCTTTTTCCGTCCCCTGCTGCCATTTTTCAAGATCGCTTAATGAATACTTGGGATCCTTCACACCAAGAATAGCATCCGATTGAATGTAGCTCTTTACATAGGTACTTGCATCTGCAGGCTTAGGAAAACGAAACATACTTTGCCAGCCGTAATAGGAATTGATATTAAAGGTATTGTTATCGCCACGCTTTCCTTTCTTTGTCGTTACAACCACCACTCCGTTGGCTGCGCGTACACCATAAATCGCTGCGGACGCATCCTTCAAAACCGAAACAGATTCGATGTCATTGAAGTCCAAATTATTGAATTGGCCTTCATCTTTTTGAACACCGTCGATCACATACAAGGGAGTTCCCATATTCCGGATGCTGATCCCCGTCCATGCTCCAGGGCGTCCATCCGACATCCGGCTATTGACCCCTGCAATCTTCCCGACCAAAGCTCCCGAGGTTGTAGTCGCAACAGATCTGGAAATATCCTGCGAAGAAATTGCCGTGATTGCACCAGTAACAGATTCCTTCTTTTGTGTACCGTACCCGACCACAACCACTTCGCCGATACGTGAATTTTCATCGTCCAATGTAATAGCTAAATCCGCGCTCGCGGCCACTTCTTTTGAGAGATACCCAACTGAACTTACAGTCAGTAGATCCCCAGCATTCACACCTGTTAGACTAAAATTACCTTTTGCATCCGTTGAAACGGCAGTGCTTGATTTGGATTTTAAAGCGACTGTCGCTCCTACGATCGGATTGCCCTCTTTATCCTTAACCACACCCTTGATTGATTTTTGCAAAGCAATGCTTTCTGCAGGAACTGGAAATAAATCTGCTCCCTTTGCTAAAGGAATAAAACTGCTCGCACAGCAGAGTAAAGTAGCAGAAATTGGCAGACATTTAAGACCCTTAAACATACCTAGATTGATTAGTTTGTATAATTGATTTGTCCAAAATTAAGGTATATTCAATCGGACAGGCTTTCGTTTTTTCTCAAAAAACTGCCTATTTGTATCAAATAATTAATACAACCTAAAACGTTTTAAAGTCTATTAAACAGAGAAAGTACACCTCTTTTCAGTGGTATACTTTCAAACCAATCATTATTAAATATGTATTATTTTACCGAAAAACGATACAGGGATTTCGTTTGATATACTTGCCCCGGGTTCAGGACTGTTGTTGGAAAAGCTGGCTGATTCGGAGCGTCCGGAAAATGCTGCGGTTCAAGGCAAAAAGCCGTACGGAAGGAATCTTTTTTACCATTCTTCAATTGTACTTGTTCGTTCATAAAGTTGCCGCTATAAAATTGAATACCAGGTTCGGTTGTCAGAATATCCATGACCACCCCTGATTTATCACCGATCACATGTGCCGCTTTAAACCAGTCGCCATCTTTCTCTTTACTTAAGACAAAATTGTGGTCATAGCCCTTTCCAAAACTAAGCTGCTGGTCATTGGCATTAATATCTTTTCCTATCGGTTTCAAGGTTGTAAAATCAAAAGCTGTTCCCTTTACCGGTGCTAATTGCCCTGTGGGTATTAGTGTACTATCTACTGGTGTGTATTCATTGGCAAACAATTGAAGTTGATGATCCAGAATGGTACCACTTCCTTCACCGTTTAAATTAAAGTAAGCATGGTTGGTCAAATTGATCACCGTCTTTTTATCGGAAGTAGCACGATAAGCTATCATCAATTCATTATTATCGTTCAGCGTATAAGTCACCTCCATTTGGATGTTTCCTGGAAAACCCTCGTGTCCGTCAGCTAAGGTGTAAGCAAATGTCAGGGATGATTTATCTGACGATTTTAATGTCCAATTGGCAAAATGCACACCTTTAAAACCGCCATGCAGCGTATTAGGACCGTTATTTACCGCCAATGTATAGGTTTTATCATCCAACTTAAATTTGCCTTTGGCGATCCGATTACCAAAAGGCCCTACAATAGTACCAAAAAATGGTTCTTTGGGATTATTATAATCAGCCGCTTTAGAAAAACCCAAAACCACATCGCATAACTCACCCTTATTGTCAGGCACCCATAATCCCACTAAACGTGCACCAAAATTGGTAAAATAAGCTTGTACGCCATTTTTATTGCTCAGTTCATATAGATACGCCTGTTTTTGATCAATAGTTCCGCTGAACTGCGCGGTATCCATGAAGGCCGATAAAGAATCTGCTTTGGGAGTTTTAGAACCAGTCGGTTGCTGGCAAGACACACTAAAAGCAAGTATTGCAGAAAGACCCAGCAAGGTCAATTTTCCTCTCATTCGTAATATTTTAAAGGGTTTATAATCTTTGTTTAGATAGAACTTACGTCCTTTTCTAGATTTTTTATAATTTTAACGATTACAATCTATAAGCTAAAGTCTTAAATTTTTTAGAAATTTTAAGATTAAATTGTTTCATTTTAGCTCTATTTTGTATCAATAACCAAAAAATGATCATGATCAACCTGAAGCCTTTACGATTGCTATTTATCCTGTTACTCCCTTCCTTGCTATATGCGCAGCCCTACTATTTCAATCATTATCAAATCAATGAAGGTTTGTCAAACAATGCTGTCATTTGTAGCATGCAAGATAGTCAGGGTTTTCTTTGGTTCGGCACAAAGGATGGATTAAATCGCTTTGACGGTAACAATTTCAAACATTTTGATGCCACCCAATCTGGGAAAAACAGCTTGGGTGGTAATAATATCATCTCCTTGAAAGAGGACTTTCGAAAAAGAATTTGGATTGGAACAGATCAGGGAATCTATTGCTACGATCCCGTCGACGAGCAATTTAGATTACTGAGCAAACAATTTGAAAATGCGGACGTACCCGTCATTGTTACCGATCAACGCAAAAGGATCTGGTTTATATCCAATGGAATGCTCTATTGCCATGATTTGGTTAGTCACGCAATTCAACAATTTACAAAATCGGACCTCTATATTACGTCAATCAGCTGCACAAAAAATGGAACTGTATTTTTTGGAACTCCTGAAGGTAAGATCTTCCAGATAGGTTCTTCTGGAAAACCCGCACTAATGCTTGACTTTCAAGCAAAATATGGTCCTAAAGACTGGTTTAGTATTGAGAAAATAATGGAAAACCGCGATGGAGACTTATTGATTGGCACGTCGAAAACTGGGGTTTATAGCTACAATTTTAAAAACAAGTCCCTCAAGTCAATTCTTGGTCCGGACAAGCTGCATCAATTTCTCTATGTAAGAGATATTATACAGCCAAACGATCATGAATATTGGTTTGCAACCGAATCTGGCCTCTTCATTTACCAAATAGCGAGCGGAAATTACATCAACATTCAGAAAGAACAAGAAAACCCTTGGGGGATATCTGACAATGCCATTTATAATATCCTACAAGATAAGGATGAGGGTATTTGGCTGGGAACCTACTTTGGTGGGATTAACTATTATCACAAGAATAATAGTATAATCGAAAAATTCCTCCCACAAGATCGCCCCGGGAGCTTAAAAGGCTCTGTCGTTTCGGATTATCAAAAAAGACATCAACCACGATATATGGATAGGCACCGAAAACGGAGGTCTATCTAAATTGGATCCTAAATCGGGTTATATCCAGAACTTCTCCGATAAACAGGGGAATCTGGCAAATAACAATATTCACGGTATTCTCCCTATTGGCGACAAACTACTGATTGGTACTTTCGTCAATGGTCTGGACATTTTTTCGCCAAAGCTTCAAAAAGTTATCTATCACATCGATCGTAACAGCAATGTATCAACATCCGATCTCCAAAGTAATTTTCTTTTTTATCTCTATAAAACTCGAAAAGGAGAAATCATGGCTGCATCCACACGCGGCCTATACCGCTTTGATCTAGAAAAAAAATCTTTCCACCTTATTGATAATGTCCCAGAATACATGTTTTATACAAGCATTTTGGAAGATAAAAAGGGGAATATCTGGGTCGGAACGTGGCGTGATGACTATTCTGTTATCATCCGACCACACGTTATTTCAAACACTATACGCATCATCAGAACGATCTCAATTCCTTGCCCAACAATAGGGTCAACAGTATATTGAGGACTCAAAAAATCAAATTTGGATAGCTACCGAAGGTGGGATGGCTAAAAAGAAATCAAATCAGGATGGCTTTGAAAACATTGGCCTGGAAGAAGGAATGCCCAGTAATGTGACACTCGCCTTTTTAGAAGATAAACAAAATAACCTTTGGGTGAGTACTTCCAAGGGCCTGGTACGCTACCATCTTCCCAGTGGAAAAAAACGCATCTTCAACTTGGAGTCTGGCCTACCGACGATTCAGTTCAATTACAATTCATCCTTTAATGATGACAATGGAAACTTTTATTTCGGCACCATCAATGGACTGATACGTTTCAATCCCGAAAGGCTCAACCAAATCAACTACAAGAATCAAATTCCGATTTACATCACTAATTTTTACATCAACAATAGGGCGATCAATCAGTACACCGATACAAATATTCTGTCCAAATCAATTCTGTTCACGGATAAAATCAAACTGAAACACGACGAGTCATCCTTCAGTCTTGATTTTGCGGCATTACACTACCAAGCCCCCCATTCCATTCACTATAGCTACAAAATGGATGGTCTCGACGACAATTGGATAGACATTACAAGCAATCAACGAGCTTACTTCACCAAGCTAGCGCCCGGAAACTATGTTTTTACTGTAAAAGCAGAAGATCCAAATGGCAATACAATCCCCACTTTTGCTAGTCTTAAAATCACTATTCTTCCTCCGATCTGGGCAAGTATACCGGCCTTTGTTTGCTATGCTCTAATCCTTGTGGGGCTGATTATATTTGTTATTCATCATTTCAATGAAAAGATCAAACAACGCAATCGACAACATCTTTTAACCGTACAAAATCTACGCGAGCAAGAACTCTATCGCTCAAAAATCAATTTTTACACCGATGTTGCGCACGAAATACGCACACCGTTGACATTGATCAAGGCCCCCTTAGAGAAGCTTATGGACAAAGTCGATCACAATCCTGTAACGACAAGCTACTATTGACCATGCAAAACAACACGGAGAAGTTGATTGCCCTTAGCAATCAGCTATTGGATTTTAGACAGGTCGAAACAGAAGGATTCAAATTACACTTTGAATCAGAAAACATAAGCCAAACGGTCCAGGAAATTATCAACAATTTTACAGTCACACTGCAGGCGCAGGACAAGCAGATGGTATCGCACATTATGCCAGATATCATAGGTCAAGTCGATATCGACGCATTCGACAAGATATGTTACAACCTCTTGAATAATGCCCTTAAATATTCTTCATCCTATATTGAAGTGAATTTGAATATGGATAAACAGAAAAATATCTTTATATTGACCGTGAAAAACGACGGAGCTTTAATTCCTTCAGAAGAAAGGGAAAGAATTTTTGAACCATTCAATCGCTTAAAACAAAATAAGAATGTTCCTGGAAGCGGCCTAGGCTTGGCATTGACAAGGTCCTTAACGTTAAAACACCAAGGTACCCTGTTATACAGTACAAACGACCTCCAATTGAACGTATTTAGTTTGACATTGCCTTTGAATCACAATACAAACCCATAATTATGAATGCCAAATCCAATTTATTATTAGTAGATGATCATACTGAACTACTTGAATTCATTGCGGATGATCTCAATGAGGATTATCAGATAACAACGAGTTCCAATGGTAGGGAAGCGCTGGATGTATTAGCCACTGAATATTTTGATCTGATCGTCAGCGATGTGATGATGCCAGAAATGGATGGTTTTGAACTCTGTCAAAAAATTAAAGAAGATATCGCATATGCACACATTCCAGTTATACTCTTAACGGCAAAAAATAGTATTGAATCAAAAATTCAGGGTTTGGAGTATGGTGCCGACGCTTATATTGAAAAACCTTTTTCACCTGCCTTTTTAAGAGCACAAATCGCGAGTTTATTAAAGAATAGAGTTAAAGTCAAGGAATTTTTTATTAAAAATCCGATGTCGCAAATACAGCAAATCGGTCAAAATCAAAGTGAACAAGAGTTTTTGTTGAAGATTGAAGAAATCATCATGCAACACCTCGATGATCCACAGTTTAATGTCGATCGAATGGCCGATATTCTCTGCATGAGTAGACCTACCCTCTATCGCAAAATTAATGTGGTATCGAGCCTATCGCCCAATGAACTGATTAATTTAACGCGGCTCCGAAAAGCAGCAGAACTGCTCATCCAAAAGCAGCATAAAGTCTACGAAATTTCTAATTTACTAGGCTATAGCTCCGCGACTCATTTCTCTCGTAATTTTCAAAAGCAGTTTGGACAGAGCCCTACTGAATTTCAAGACGCCCAAACTGCTTTATCTAAATCATAACGATGCAGACAATCCTATCCCAACCAAAATAAGTGCCCCTATTTGAGCATTTATTTTGGTTGTTCAACTTGCGCAAGTGTAGCATATTGTGCCGCAAAAGTGAACATAAACATTCCCTCCAGATCATTCTTGCTTTTATCTTTTGCCCAACCTCCGAGCAAATCATTTGGCAAAAATCCTTCGTTCAAGAAATGCGTATAGCCATAATCCAAGTTTTCCTGAAAAGACTTCACATACATCCCAGCCTTACTATAATTCGGTAATATAGTGGTATAGCCTCTTAACAAAACACCGTTAAACCAGTTATTAAAACCGTCTGTTGCATAGGTATAGTGCTCTGGAATCTGCTGCCCAAACTTTCCAAAATAAGTAAAAGTCGCATCGGCCAGTTTCTTGCCATCTTCTAAATAGCTTTTAGCTTTCGTAACACGATATAAGTCTGCTGCTCCGGAAATCATCGTTCCACTATTATAGGAAAATGCAGTTCCGACGGCTTTTCTGAGTTCGGTATTTTTTCGGTATCGCACGCCGTTGACCGTTTCATAAGCTATCGAACAATCCGGAAAACAATCACCCATCATATCCGCATAGACACCTTTTTCATTAAGAAGATTTGCTTTTTGCCAATCATAAATCCTTTTAGCATAACGAAGATAAAAATCGGCCTTCCGCTCTTTTTTAGCAATACGGGTTAGTTTATCTTTCTGATCGATGGAATGCGCAATTATTTGGTCCCCTTTGTTTTTATAGATTTCATACAATGCAACAAGCGGACTAATCATCGGTGCATTACTACAGGCATGCTTCGTTACATATCCTGGTCCCCATGGAATTCCGCCATGCTCTTTCCCTTTCTCATCCAAAGTACAATCCCAACCATCAAGAACATAAGCCGTAAGGTACTCCGCTTCTTGCAAATAGCGATCTTGCCCGGTCAAATGATAAGCTTCCAATAATTCCCGTACCAACCACATCTGATCATCATAGACGTTCAATACGCCCGTTACATTTGCTTTTCCTTTTTCTCGAACGCGATCGACAGCATACACCGTCCATTCTTTATGCTGCGTAAACGACGTTAGCGTAAAGGTCCCTAAATAATAGGCTGCATTTGCATGAAGCTTAGCCAATAAATCTACATAGCGGGAATAATACATTTTATAAAGCTTGCCGTTATCTACCTTCTGTTGCTTTTTCAAGCCACTCAACACAGCGTTTACAGATTCTATGGAAACAGAATACATCCATACACTAGCTGTTTCTTCGGATCGAACCTTCGTAAATGGGTTATAAAAACGATGCATTTTGAAATCTTCACCGGAAAAATAGACGTCCATTGATCGATCAATCAATTGGATTGCCCGTAAAAGATTCTGCTGGCTTTTATTTTGATCATGTACTGATCTTTGGGTGTGCAATTCTTGCGCATAAGCCTGTTTTACGCAGAGGGGTGATACTGACAGCGAAATTAGAGAAAGTGCCCAAAAAGGCCGGTTGGAAAAGAATTTGATCATGATACGGTTTTAAATTGATTAAGTAGTCTTTCATTCGCTTCGGTAGAGCGTGATAACTGTGTATGAAGATAAGCATTTTTTGGACAAAAAAAATCGCATTTTTTGAAATGCGATTAAACTATTTGCCCTTTTGCTTAGCTAACCAAGAACTTGCTCAGTCAACTAAGCTGCCACTGGTTGACGATGACGATTCACAAATTGCTTTTTCAACAGATACAATTTGTAGTGATCGTATAAACCGATGACTAAAAGAACAAAACAAACCACGTAAAATGTTTTATTTGATAGGTAAGTGAATGAAATACCGCTCACAAGTCCGCCAACGACATACGCGCTCACGATGCTCAATAGCAAATGGAATTTGTCGACCAATGCCTTATTGCTCCGGTTAGACTCCTTGGTGAACATCGAAATCAATATGGCCAAATCTGTCGTTAGCCCGGTCAAATGTGTTGTTTTCACAACAGAATTCGATATGCTCGCAGTCAAACCGTTTTGTAGCCCCATCGCAAAGAGCAATGCACCGACAAGTATCTCAGTTTCTTTCAAAGAATCCTCATAAAATACATCAAGATATATCCCAACAAATAATATACTCAATATTTCCAATACCAAGGGAATGGAATGTGTCAAATAGGAGCTAAAACGTCCTTTACCATGAATGATGATCAGATTAGAAAGCATACTCCCTACTAGAAAAAGTAAAATCCAAAAAAGCACCACAGCACCTTGGTACCAATTCCCTTTCGCTATCTCCTGTGCAAAAACAGCATAATAACCCGTTACATTCGAGGTAAACGAGAAAAAGACAATGACAGATGCGACATTGACCATTCCTGCAGAAAACGCGGTAATTCCCCCCAGCCTAATGTTATCTTGAATCGTCCTATGGTTACTATATTTTCTCAGCATACTTTTCCTTTCCTCCTTTTTTCAGCACGATACGTGCAATTCCTTTCGTCTGCATATCCAAATTAAGATGCAGCACCAACTGGTTTTTATTCAACTTTTGGATAACGAAACTCTCTATTAGCTCGTCATTCTTACGAAGCTCAAGAATATGGCCTCGTCCCTTCAAAAACCAATTGTATTGTTTGTCCTCATGATGGGCAATAAAATTTTTATCACCCATTTTTTCAAAATGCCATAATCCATCCTGCAGGGGTGGAAGGTGCGCGATTGCAGCATCTTTTATTCCTTCATGGATAACCGCCTGTTTTTTGAATGTTGGAGACTTCTCCACTTTCTCAAAGTACCAACCCTGCTCTTCCCACTCCCCTTCTAAAAGCCGCTCAGGGTTTTCATAAAACATAACCATTGAACTAGCCCCTAAAAGCAAAAAGGACAACAAGACAAAGTTGAATTGTGCCAATATTTTTCTCTTAATAATTAACATCCCATTTCTTGTTAAAAAATAAATCCGCCAAGACATTTCTGCCGGTTTTGTTTGTCCCGGGTTTTTCTACGATCGAGACATTCTTCTGCTTACTTTTACTCAAGTGAAGCAAAGCCCGTCCGACGTCAAAAAAATGCCTTGTTCTTTTTTCAAATTCATAATCTGTGGGAACCTTGACTTCATCAATCCGAGCTCCGCGCAAATAATGTTGTAAATAATTGAGATTGTCAGAGCCGATAATATCTGTATAGATATTTAGCTTACGATTTTCATAACGATGACAGATCATCTGGCAGGCTTTCAAAAAATCTTCTGATTGCAGCTTATTAAGCTGATCTTCCAGTGTAATCCCTAATAACTCACTAATCGAAGTACTGCTCTTATTGCCATAGACCAAAATAATGTCTAGCTCTTCAGCTGACGATTGTTCTATACTATGAATCACAAAAAAGAGCGAATCAATCGTAAAATCACTTGGAATCAATACACGCGTTGCCTTTGCCATATCCAATTATTTTTATACAAAATTAACAGGTCATCATGGCAACCGAATGAATCTGAAATTAACTTTCTATTAGAATTTTAGGACTTGTATTAAAATGAGATTAAAAATAAAATGTAGATTAAAATGGGATTAAAATTTAGTTCCGGCCTTGTAGTATAACTCTGCCAGTGCCTTCCGATAGTCCGTAAAAAGCTTCTCTTGCTTGATACGCATTTCAATCAGCTTGTTTTCCCTGCTATTGACAACAAACAAGGTTGATTCACCCAGCTCAAACTTATTTAATTCACCCTTAAGGAGCAATTCCTGGTTACTTATATTGATCGATTGAAGTTCAATCTGTTTACTGTAAGCATTTAAATCATTGTACTTTTTAACGACGTCATTGTAAATATTTCTTTCAGTCGCTACCTGCTCAAATCGTAGTTGATCTTGCTTAATCCGTACCTCTTTGAGCTTCCCACGTTCGGCGCGAATAAAAAGTGGAAATGCAAATTCAAAACCTAGCTTATAGTTCTGCCAATTAAAATCATACTGCGGTGGTACAAAATCATTTAAACCGCGACGGCTAGAAATGAGCGTACCCGACACATTCAATTTAGGTTTAAGCATTTCTTTTCGATAACGTTCTTCAAATAGCAGTTGCTGATTTTTACTAGCCAACTTGATCATTTCGGGATGAGCAATTTTTGCCGAATCCAGTAGTGCCTCGATCACACGATTATCCGGCAAAATAACTTGGTCTTCGAGCTTATGTGGTATGGCGTGATCGGGAAGTTCAACCGGAAATTGTTGATCATTCCACAAATGATTGGACAATACAATTTTCGCATTTTTAAGTTCTACTTCATACTTTGAAAGTTCTATCCGTCGTTCTTTTACGACGACCGAAGCTTCGATAGAATCGATTGCAGGTTTGTCCCCCAGCATAGTCTGCTCACTGATTGCGCTAAACCGCTGATCCGCTAATTTAACGCCCTCTAATAAAAGTTGGTATTGCTGGTAAGCAAAATACCAGTTCCAATAATCTGAAAGTGCCTGAAACCAAATGGCATTAATTTGCTTGATCTTTTCGCCTTCCAGATAGCTGATCATCGCCTTTGCCTGCTGTAACGTATTCCTTCGGCTATCGACGATTAAACCTTGCCCCAAAGGAATACTTAAACCGATTGCAGAGAGCCCCGCATTATTCGTTCGGGATTGTGGGTTTGTATAATCCCCTACATTTCGATCATAAGCTATTTTCAGATCTGCTCCTGCTAACCAAAGTGGGATTTTCAACTCGCTATTCCACTCATTGTAATAATCCGTATGACCGAAATGCTTATTTTTAAAGCTCGAATTTAGTGTTGGATCAAACTTCCCTAACGCTTGTGTTACTTGGGCTTTTGCAGTTTCACTCAGTAGATTTACTTGTTTAACAATGGGATGATTGGCCATTAAAAGCTCTTCCATGTCATCAACTGTAAAAGTCTTCGGTGCTCCATATTCCTTTTCCTGAGCCAAAAGATGGGAATAGAAAAAAAAGCAGAACATGATAAAAATAAAATTCAATTTATTCATATAACAATTACTTTTTTTCACTTTCTTTTGGTTCTCGTTCCAAACTCGGGGGAAAACCATTCAACTGTCGCCATATCTCATACCACAAAGGTACTTTGTTTAAAATAACCCTTCCATAAGCACCTGAACCTTGGTTTAACTGGATTGGCCAAGGCTCGTCACCCTCAGGAACCGGATCGGTCGCGCGTATCAAAATCCTAAATCGACCATTCGTACTGCTCACTTTATCGATGACTGAAACTTTTCCGGCAAAGGTACCCACCGCGACAGAAGGCCATCCGGAAAATTGGATCGATGGCCAGCCATCAAATTGCAGCCTTACATCACTCTCCGGCTCAATCAATGGTACATCCATCGCGTTTACATAAAGCTCTACGGCCAGCAGTGGTTTTTTAGGTTGCAATGTCGCAACGGACTCCCCTTCCTTCATATTTTCACCGATTCCAGCTTTAAAGGTTTTTACAATAAAACCATCTTGTGGAGCTCTCACGACATATAATCCTCGTCGGACATCGATATTGGAGATCTCATTTCTCAGTTTAGCGATATCGCCCTGTACTGAGGCCTTGGAAGAAAAAGCGGAACTTAAATCAGACTGCGCTTTCGCTAATGACTCATTATACTTTGCACGGATGTTGTTTAATTCGATGCTCGCATTTGTTAGTGATTGTCTTGAATTTGATAATTTGTTATCCGCACTTACTACTTTAGCTCGATCATTTTGTAGATTTAAGCGTCTTGTCTCAATATCCGTTAACGAAAATAAGCCATCACGATACCCTTCTTCGTACCGTTTAAGCCGCTTTTCACTGGTCTCAAAAAAGCTCATAACAGCGACAAGTTCTGCACTATCTATTTTTACCACATTTTGTGCTTGAACCACCTTATTTTTAGCTGATGCAAGCTGAAAATCCAGCCCATTTTTCAATGCTTCAATCTGTGCTTGGGTAGCTTGCATCTTTTGATTAGCGGCATCTTCTCCACTCCTTTTGGCATGCAATTGTTCTTCTAATCTCACAGGTAGCATGGGATCAAAATAGGATTGTGCAGTCTCCGAAAGGACCAAAATTGTGTCACCTTTCTTCACTTCCTGCCCTTCGGTAACTGCCCAATACTCGATGCGGCCACCAATCTGATTTTGGATAGTCTGCGGTCTATCTTGTGGACGTAAAGCAGTAACCGTTCCTACTCCGAGAATTGTTTGCCGCCAGGGGAGAAAAAGTGCCAGTACAAAAACAATCCCAGATAACACAAGGATCCGCCCCAAAACTAAGGATCCCCGCTCTTTCAATAAGCTATCAACAGCATCATGAGAAAGATCTCTCCAAGAGAGCGTTGTCCGATTCGAATGATCCTTATTAATCAACATAAACCGCAGCGTCCTCCTCCAACGCAAGATCGGTTACAGCCGCCAGTTTGACAACTCCCGTAAGCATATCAAAAATCGTATTTAAGTTAGTCATCAGTTTTTCAATGGCATAACCAATTTGAACGATCACAACTTCAGCAGCTACAAATTGGCCAAAAGTCATTTGCCGCTCGACAACAAAATAGGATCCAAGCAAGAGCATCGCTCCAAACAACAGGGTCCGAAGCAGGACAGAACCTAGAAAAAAACGCTTTAAAACCTTAAAATGATCATTCCTCGCCGCTAAATATTTACTGACAATGGAATCTGTTGTTTTTGTCACTTCATTCATTTTCATCTCATCACCGCGATAATGGTCGATTTGTCCGGCAACAGCTTCCAAATAAGCTACCATTTCATATTTGTATTCAGACTCTTCAATACTTGTTTTCAAGCCTCTTTTATAATATAAAACAAGTATCGTAATGACAGAAAAAATGACAATAAGGCCAAAGGCCAAAAATGCGGGATGATAAAAAGATAATAAAACCACGCTGAAGAAAATTGTCACGACCGCGGCGATGATATCGATCAAAAGTTTGATAATTCCCTTTTGAATAATGATGACATCAAAAAATCGGTTGACCAACTCCACTAGGTTTTTTCCAAGTAACTCTTTAGGTTTAATTCTTGGCAGTCGATACGAAAATTCAATCGCTGATTTTAGAAAGATTTTCTGCTCCAAATACTCGACCAAGGTCAATTGTCCGATCAATAATACTCCACCCACGATCACGCCAAATAACACAAAAGCAATTAAGATATAGGTAGAGCTATACATCGCTCCATTGCTTAAAAAATTAAAGATTGCTGTTATCCCTATTGGAATAGTCAAACTAAAAATACCGATCACAATAGCGTAAATAAATATATAATTGATCGTTTTCCGTTCAGTATGTAATAGGCTTGCCAACCGCTGTAAGGGGGATGGTCCGCCTTGTATATGCCCCATAAAAATAGATAGAAGATAAGTTAGAAATGATAATTTCAGCTAAAACAATAGTAAAAAACTCCCAGCGATCATTCAACTAGTCCGGTTGCTCTGTTTCCGATACTTGATTGCTCTTTAAATATAATCGTAGAACAAATTTGGCCCTCAACCTTACGGAGTGCATTAGCGACATTAAAAAAATTGCGTGTTTTCTTTTTATAGGTATAATCTCGCGGTATTATGATCTCATCAACAGACTGTCCCCTAAGATAATGCTGCAAATAATGACTGTTATCGGTACCCAAGATATCTGCAAAAATACTGAGCCCACGGTTTTTATAGCGCTGATAGATTACGCTGCAGCCTTTTAAAAAAGAATCCGATTGAAGTGTTTCCAGTTGATCTTCCAATCCAATTCCGAGTAATTCACTCGCAGAAGTGCTGCTTTTATTGCCATACACAAGGATAATATCGATACAATCAGCCGTTGACTCTTCAATACTTTGACGCACAAAATGAAGGGAGTCGACTGTAAAATCACTGGGTATTAATATACGCGTTGTTTTAGCCATGCTTTTTTTTAGCAAAGTTAAAACGCACATATGGCAACGGAATGAATCTAAAATTAGCTTTTCATTAGAAAGCTCGCAACTGTATTAAAATGAGATTAGAAATGCCATCTAAATTAAAACTACATTAGAATCGAAGGTAAGTGGGTAGTTCAATTTCTACAGTGGTACCTTCACTCACAACAGAATTGACTTTCAATGTCCCACCATGCAGCTTAATAATATTCCTGGCTAAGGGAAGTCCTATACCATAACCATCTATCCCACTCGTATTGGAAGCTCTAAAATAGGGATCGTAAATATGGTCCAATTCACGGGAAGGTATTCCGATACCTTTGTCTTTTATTAGAATAAAGACTTTATTGTCCAATGCACCCAAAGCAATGTATGCTGTTCTATCCGATGAATACTTACATGCATTGCTGATAATATTGGATAGCGCAAGTTGTAGCAAAATTGCATTTCCATTCACCTTAAGTCGCATACTATCATCTGGTAATAGACTGAAATCTGTAATAATCTTAAACTTGTCGTTGATGGCCTTAACTGTTAGTTCTGCATCCATCACAATCTGATCAATACGAACGGGGCTAAATGCAGTCGCATTATTAACAAAACCTGTACGCGCCAGCAGTAAAAGTGCTTTTGTTTTCTTTTCCAAATGCTCTGCCGACTCAATGATCTTAAATAATGTTCGTTGGTACTCCTCCGTTGTGCGTTCTTTTGATAAAGCAAGATCTGCCTGTCCTATGATGGATGTCAATGGCGTATTCAGTTCATGTGATGCATTGCTGATAAAGTTCTTTTGTGTTTCGAAAGAGGTTTCCAAGCGCGTCAACATCCGATTAAAGGTGAGTGCCAGACCATGAAGCTCCCCTTTATATTTATCCTCATCCAATCGTTTATAGAGATTTTCAGAACCAATCTCCTGCACCTCTTTCATCATGGTCAATATGGGCTTTAAAAACGAGCGCTTCATAAAAACCGAAACAACGAATATAAAGAGAATTCCCAAAATCAGACTTATAATAAGGAGATTACGAAGATAGGCCAAATGGTGTGTATAAAAGTAATTTTCAGCAGAAGCGCCCACGATATACTTTCGACCATTTTGCGAGAAATATTTGGTTGAATAGAATTGATTGCCCGACTTGAAATTTGAGCTTCCGTTTTTATTGATTTTATCCCAAAGTTCTTTATGGAATCCCTGGCTTCTTACAATAGCACCATTGCTATCAAATTCCACCAAAAATTCATGCTGATTATTGAGATTTTCAATAAAATCAAGGCTCCACTGATCAGTTTGGGAGGCAGATTTACTATTCAGAAATTTCTCTGCAGCAATATTTCGCCGCAGGTCCAGCCGCTTATAAAAATCTGTAAAAGCAAAATTCGTAATGGAATAAAAAATAAAGCCAACAAAACAACTCACATAAATGACTAGAATTGCAATGAGATAAGTAAGCTTTCGGTTATAATTGTGCATGTTTAAATATTCAGTCTTCTATTTTTAAAACATATCCCATACCAATAACCGTATGGATCGCTTTTTTGCTCGTTACTTTTTCAATCTTTTTTCTCAGATAATTCACATAAACATCGACAACATTTGATCCGATATCGAAATTTATACCCCATATTTTGTCCAAAAGCTCCGTGCGCTCAAATACCTTTTTGGGGCTCTGAATAAACAACAAAAGTAAACGATACTCTGTACTTGTCAGATTGAGTTCCTGCCCCTCACAGTAGGCTATTTTTTTATAATCATCGATACGCAGAAAACCATAACTAAATGTGTCTTTCGAGGGCTGTAACTCACGTTGTGTTGCCTGTACGATAGACTGTTGCCTGCGGATCAATGAACGTATCCGAGCCTTCAATTCAATGAGCTTAAAGGGCTTGGAAAGATAGTCATCGGCACCATTATCGAGTCCGAGCACCACATTTTCTGGAGTACCAAGTGCAGTCAGCATCATAACAGGTAAATCGGTATACCCCCACTGTCTGATCTGCTTACAAATATCCAGGCCATTGGTTCCCGGCAAAAGAATATCCAATAGCACAAGAGAGACATCTTGCTTCGCCAAAAGCTGTTCCAGACCTTCCGAACGCCCCAGATGAATGACCCTATAGCCATCCTCGCCTAAGCCTTGTACGATCAAATCAGCAACATCCTGTTCATCTTCAACCAAAATAATTTTTTGCTCCTCCATATTCGTCATGATGTGTAGCTCTCTGTAAGGAACTACGATCCAAACCATAAAAATAACGTTTTGACTCAAGAGACACAAATCCCATTTTTGCCAAAATCCACACGAAAAGAATCTTGCGCTATTTTGCAAAAGCAAAAGCGCTGTGTTCATCGATCGTGAAACAGCGCTTTCGTCCTAGTATTTAATTGGTTCAGTTATAATTTTACTTTACCCATCAACGGATCCGTCTTACTTGATTTACCAGTCTCTATATGTCCAGCATAGCAGAATTTGACCGCATGATCTTCTGAACACGTTATTTCGATATCATACCAACCTTCACTCTTGCTGCAATCGATTTCAACCAAAGCAGGATCATCCTTGCGCATTGCCTTCGCATGGAAAAGATCATAGGAACAGTCTTTAAGATGTAAATCCCAATTTAGCGACTCTGATTGTACACAAAGAATAGGCTTTCCAGCAACTACTTTCGTATACACATCAATAGCTGGAATATGTGACTTTGCGCCTTCAATCGCACGATAGAAACCATTAGGGCCATGCAATGCAAATGATATGTACTCTCCTACAATTTTATCGAGTTCCCATTCATACGCTAATTGATCCCCTTCCCGTACCGTAAAATTCCAAACTTTACCCGACGGATGGCCATCATACGCCACATAGGAAATAACATAATAAGGCATGCCCGCTCCCGCTTTAGCTGTATTGAGCCTTCTTTCCAAGGTTGAGCTGATGGAAAGCATCGTTGGTGTATGTTGTACTTTTAGCTGCAATTCATAAGGTAAAGCACAAGCATCCTTCCATCCCTGCTCTTGCATCTGCATAGCTGCATGATACTGACCTGTCGATTTGATTTCCTCCAGTTTTTGGCTGTCGATTTTCACAAAATCTGTTGGGAGTTTTTTATTCCTGGCGGAGAATATACGTTCAACATACCCGTCTCTGTCTACCGGATTAAGCCTTGTTTTGGAAATGTTATCTACAGGACGAAAAGAAGTTGTTAAGTCGCCACAGACCATTCTTCGCCATTGACTGATGTTTTCTTCCCGTATCACCTTACCCGTTTTCTTCTCCAAAAAATATTCTAAAAATTGAAGACAGGAGGTGTGGTCAAAAACTTCGGAATTGACCCAACCACCCTTAGACCAGGGTGAAGCTATCACCATTGGTACGCGATAGCCCAAACCAATAGGACTTTCAAAACTTACATTATTACTATTTCTCCTTTTTCGCTCCTGTTCTAGCGTAACATATTCATCCGAAGTGTCGATTTCTGACACGGTACCCTGATCTTTGTTCGTGCTCAATGGCGGAACAAAAGGAGCGATATGATCAAAATATCCATCATTTTCGTCATAAGTTAAGATGAAAATCGTCTTTTTCCAAACCTCAGGGTCTTTGGTCAATATATCGAGGACTTCGGATACGTACCATGCCCCATACCAAGGTGAGCCCGGATGATCCGAAAAACGACAAGGTGCCACTAACCACGACACTGTAGGTAATTGGCGATCTTCAACATCTTTTCTAAACTGATAAAAAACATCTCCGGCTGGCACCTCAACTTCCTGCCGCTTTCCACCTTCTTTATAACTTAATTTATCAAGTTTGTGAAAGTTGGGATCAGCTAGATTAGTCACAAATGCATTGTGATGGATATCTTTTTCGAACTGGGATAGCTTTTCAAAATTCTCGGGCGTATAATGAATGACATCCCTTTTCAAATCCTCCAATTCCGCTTTGGCTTTGTGCAGCAATTCTTCTTTTGGATTTGTTTCCAAAAATTTATGCAGCTCTTTTACCCGTTCTTTCATCCACTGATAATGTGCCAAATGATATCTTACACCATATTGTTGATGAAACTCCAGGTTGTTATCTGTAAAATTGGCCAACCAATCTTCCTCTTCTCCTTTAAAGCCTACTGGTAAACTTAGTTCATTTTGATAAACTTTCCACGAGACCCCTGCTTTTTGCAGTCGTTCAGGATAGGTTTTCCATTTGACATCCTTGTAGTTGATCTGACCATTGTCTACATGCGCAACAGATTCGGGATTACGGGGTTCTTCGCGCACTGTACCAGTCCAAAAATACGATCGATTAGCGCTCGTTCCCGTCAGTGAAGAACAAAAATGCTGGTCACAAATTGTAAATGCATCTGCAAAAGCATAATAAAAAGGAATATCCGCACGGTTATAATAACCCATTGTTAAAGGCATAGCCTTATATTCTGAATTGCCAGAGCTCTTTGCTTCCAACCAATTATCCATTTTCCCGTCATGACGAGCAGCAACCATATCACGCCAACCATGCGGAAGCGACCCCATCCAAGTCGATTTACTATTGACGATATCTAAATGGAAAGGTGCAAAATATGCACCTTCCTTATTTCCTTGTATCCATACAGGTAGACCATTCGGCAATTTCATCGCGCGGGGATCGTTAAAGCCACGTACACCCTTCAAAGTTCCAAAACAGTGGTCAAACGATCTGTTTTCCTGCATCAAAAAGACAACATGTTCGGCATCCAAAAAAGTTGATCCTTTTGGAGCTTCAATCGCCAAGGCTTTTTGTATTGATTCAGGCAGCCAGTTTATGGCGACTGTACTCCCTGCCAGCATGGCTGCTTTTTTTAAAAATACCCTCCTTGAATCCATTATTTTAACCACCAAGTCTGTAAATTAATATTGTCATTTCCGCCAAATTGTGATTTGATCGCATCAGATACATTCGCCGTATTATTATTGTACTCATCTTGAGGATACATCCAGCGATAGGCTGTTTTCACATTCGCCGATTTACGGAAACTCGGATATCCCGTGCGCAAATGATCAAAATAAGCCGAGTATCCCCCCTGATGAAATGAGCGCAGGTATTTCTGCATCAAGATACGTTCGAGCTTTTGCTCATTGGAGCTAGCCCCGTCAAGACTTACCGAATTTTGTTCAAGATATTTGGCAGCTTGTGCTTCATTTGTATAAGTTCCTATATTTTTCGCATACTTTTCATAAAATTTGAACGATGCCTGTACTCCTTTGGTATACGTTGCATTGAGATCGCCCGTTATCCAACCTTTCAAAATGGCTTCAGCCAAAATAAACTGCATCTCCGAACAGCCCAATAAGACCAATGGCTCAGCTGTGGGATCTTGATAAAATCGTTCGTGGACTTTCGATAATTTACCTAATACAGCTTTTGCATTCACCTGTGCATAAGGAACAATCGGATCTCCGCCTTCATAAGCCGTAAAGTCATTAATCGCTTTACCCGCTTCTTTACCCAGTCTTGTTTGTGTAGCGACGGCAAATAACCGCGGATCTTTCAGGTCCTGCAATCGTTGGATAAAAGTGGAATCCATATACATTCCCGATCCATAACCGCTAGAGTTAAATTCAGGATAGCGATTACCCTCTTGATTCAAAAAGATGAGTTGCCCATCTTCACCACCACCAACATCAGTGATTCTAGACTCATTGGTAAATATTTTTGAAAATTCTGTTGCTGCATTAAATGGAAGATCAGTCGTTTTCTTCGAAAGCGTCAATAGTACTTTTAGGCGAAATGAATTGACTAACTTGTTCCAATTGCCACTATTTCCACCATAAATAATATCCCCATTTATGGTGTTATTGTTCTTCTTCAGAATAATACTTGCTTCCTCGAGCTCCTTCAATACACCCACCAAAACGTCTTTCTGTGTATCGTATTTCGGCGCAAAAATTGCTAAATTTTCACCCTTTGCTGCTTCTGAATAAGGGACATCACCAAACGTTAAGGTAAGATTATAAAAATAATACGCACGGAAAAATTTTGCTAATGCCAAATAACTTTCAGCGCCAATACGTTCAGCTTCTTCGGTCATCTTGGTAATATTGCGAAGATTACCATATTGCTCAAAGCTTCCCCTTTGCCAATTATAAATTTGATTCGCATTTTCACCATCTGTTTGCACAATCATTTTCAAGGCATATAGTGGTGAGGTACCGTGCCAGGTCCGAAAAGCATCCCATTCTACCTTCGTCAATAAAGCTTGCGGGTGGGTTGTTGTCGCTTCATTTGGATTAACATTTACTTCCGTCAATTTCTGACAAGAAGTCATGATTGAAAGAGAAAAGAATCCAAGAAATATATGTTTATTAAATAATTTCATCGTACTACTTTATTAAAACTTAAAATCTAGAGAAAAACCAATATATCGCGTGGAAGGATCTTGTAATTTTCCATCGTTTCCAACACCAAAATCAGGATCGATATAAGGTACTTTCTTCCACATAGCCAAATTATAGCCAAATAGTGATGCATTTAAGGCCGTAAGCTGTTTTAATTTAAACACCTTATTGACATCATAACCTACCGACAGTCTACGTAGTTTTACAAATGATCGATCAAATACATTGGCAAACAGTTTACTTTCAGACTCTGTAACTCTGGCCTGATAAGGATAATTTTGACTCCAAGCCTGCCAATCAACAGCTTTTGTATTACTTGTATACGTTCGGGTATCTGAAGTAATATTACCGTTCACGTCGCGGGTAAGCTCACCTCCTGTTACGATCACCCCATCTGGCACAAAAACTGGTTTCCCTGCATCGTATTGTTCCTGACGATATAAGACCGAAGAAGGATGCTTTCCACCCCACCACATTTTTTCTATGGTTGTCGAGTTCATCACGCCGCCAATAGATCCGTCGAAATCAAGATTTACCTGAAATCCCTTAAATTTAAACTGGTTTGCAAAACCAAATTGCCAGTCCGGTTGAAAGTAACCTAAATACTGTGGAAATGGATTTTTGGTCGGCATACCCGTATTCGGATTCAAGATAACCTTACCATCAGCCGATTTTTCCCAGACAGTACCATAATAGCTGTCTGCACGATCGCCTTTTTTAAGATTACCGTATTTCGCTTGGTTATTGTAAATTTCTTCCAAACGCTGAATTGCACGGGACCAGTTTACAGTCGACGTCCACGAAAATTGTTCATTTTTAATTATATTTCCTGTCAAAGAAATTTCCAGTCCTTTTGTACGGTATTTATTTCCATTCACCTTGCGCGAAGTAAAAGCGGATGCTTGGGAAATACTCAAATCGATAATCTGATTTTTATCAACAACATTATAGTACGTTACATCAGCCGAAAGCCTATTTTTAAAGAAAGCCATAGAAGCACCAATTTCTAAAGAAATGGACTGCTGTGGAAGGATATCAGGATTAATAATACCTGCAGGATAGGTTACTGATGGCGTCGAACCATAGGTAACATCTTTTTTATAAGTCGCAGCAATGCTATAAGGATCCAGATCAGAAGATACCGATGCCCAGGAACTGTACAATTTAACAAAGTCAATTTGCGCTGGCAGTTTAAATAATCGGAGATAACACTACTTAGCGAAACCGATGGATAAAAGAATGACTGATTTGCTTTTGATAATGTGGAAGACCAGTCATTTCTTCCCGAAAAATTCAGATAGGTGGACTTAAACACATTTAAGTTTACCGACGCATAAGCACTTCGGATTATTTTCTCAGTTGTTGTATTTGTTGCCTTAACTGGACCTTGGGTATTGCCTAAGTTGTAGACAAATGGTACAACTAAACCATCAGTAGTTTGATAAAGCTCACGATAATCTCTTTTGAAAGTGGAAGATCCCGCATTAACGGTTACACCGAAATTATCAGACAACTGCTTAATATAGGTTGCTAAGACGTCCGCATCAAAATTGAGCTGCTTGCTATCCCAGTTTTTATAATCCCCATTCCGTGAATCGCCATAATTCATGTAAGACTTGGGACTCTGCATGTCCTGGAATAGATTTTTTTGTCTTGCTGCAGCACGACCTTTGATGGTAAATTCAGGTGAAATACGCCAAGTTAAAGCAGTCTGCCCGGCCAAAATATCCTGATCGTATACTTGGTTCAGCTCATTAGCTGCAAAATAAGGGTTGTTGTACCAAGCATAGTTATAGTTTGCTTGACGATAGCCTTCCTGTCCCGGAATATAGAGGTGATCCTTTAATTCCTGTCCATTTACATCATTTCCCATCCACAACAGAATCGTATACATATGATTTTTAGGTCCATATCCATACCTTGGATAATTTGGAGATTTCACTTTGTTATAGGATAAGTTAAGATCTAATTGTACCTCAGGAGTAAAACGGTAAGAGGTATTCAAATTTAATCCACCTGTAGAAAGCTTTGTATTGGGCACCTGACCTTTTTGATAGGCATATTTTCCTGTTCCAAATATGCTTACCTTTTCCGAACGATACGATAATGTCGCATTATTCTCGGTAATCAGTCCAGTTCCAAGGAAATCCTCTAAATTGTTATGTGCGACCCAATCAATCGGCACTCTTTCGTAACGTGACTTATCATTATACTTGGTTCCACTCACATCGCCCCACCAAGGAATCACTTCACCAGTTTGCTTATCACGAATCGGACTGTTCCATTGTGCCACCTTTATTCCGGAGTTCAATTTGGGTCCCCATGTCATATCTCCATCTGAAATCCCCCCATCAGCACCATCCCAAAACTCATATTTACCGTTGGATCCACTTCCGAACTCCTTTTGCGACTCAGGAAAAACTGTAAATCCAGCAGAAAACATATTACTGGTTCCAACCGAAAACTCCAGCCTATCACTTTTTGCACTTTTGGTTGTAATTAAGATCGCGCCATTTTTACCGCGCGATCCATATAAAGATGAAGCAGCTGTTCCTTTCAGCACATTGATATTTTCTATGTTTTGACTGGACATGTCGTAAAAATCAGATTCTACAGGAATACCATCTACGACAATAAGTGGGCTCTTACCACGCAATTGAAAAGATGGTGCCTGAAAAATCCCCGTTGGATTATTAACGATAAGACCAGATACTTGTCCCGTTAGCGCTGTACCAATATTCATTGTTTTAGACTCTTTAAGTACGTCTAATTTGACTTCTTGGGTAGCGTAACCAATTTGCTTCTTTTGTTGCTTGATACCAATTGCCGTGACAACAACCTCATCCAACTTTGAATCATCCTTTTCCAAAACCACCGCAAGATCCCCATCTGTAGCAGTTATTGTAGCTGTTTTATATCCTAAAGAAGAAACACGGATTTGGTCGCCAACCTGACCTTTCAGATTGAATTTACCATTAAACTCTGTACGCGTACTCTGTTTGCTGGTTTCATTGATGATCGTGCCGCCGTCAATAGGTTTGCCGTCCTGATCCTTAACAATCCCTTTAATAATAGCTTGATCGGCAATTTCGAGCTTGGTAGTTTCATTCGCAAAGTTTGCCCATACGCTATCGACATGTGCCGCATTCAGCAATGCAATAGCTAAGGTCACCTGAGCTGTTTTCCTAAATTGAAGTAGTTTAATAGGTTTCATTATTTTGAATTTTGCCCAAAAAAATGAAACATATATTACTAGAAGATGAGTAGTATATTAACAATGCAATCTTAAAGATTGCTTAACTTAACATTAACATCGTTCGCGCTGCAATGTCTTATACATCAGTTTGCATATTGAGCTTCCGCGTGATTCGTCGAACCGCATAGATGACTATAATGAAAATAATCCAGTCTATCGCCGCGCTCGCTACATAAATGCTGTGTACACCAAAATATTTTGGCGCAATAATTAAGATAGGAATATAAAATACAACCTGTCGCAATACACTAATAAAAGTCGCAGGCTTGGCATGATCAATGGAAGGAAACCACACCATCGCCATAAAAATAAATGGAAGAACCAATAAAACACTCATGTAAATTCTGAAATCCATTAGCTGCTGTATTGAAAAAATCGCTCCTGGGATCATGATCGATATCACAGCAACGGGATGCAGCATCACCAGCAACCAGAACGGAAGCAGAATCAGCAGCCCAGTAATGGCAAATAAACGGTACGAATTGATACTTCTCGTATACTGCCCAGCACCATAATTCATCCCCGTTACAGGCTGCAAAGCCCGCATAAGCCCCCATAGTGGGGTATTTAATAAAATATAAAGCCGATTGATCGCCGTAAAAAACGTAATATCCATATTATTTCCGTAATTGGCCAATGCGTTGAAGACAACAATATTCTGGATTACAATCATGACCATCATGACAAAGCCGGGCATTCCTAATGAAAGCGTTTCTTTTAAAATCGATAAATCCCAAGATAAAGACCAAAACTTTGTTTTGAACGAAGCCTTTCCCCCGGCGTAATACCATACACCTAAAAATGTGTAGATGATCATCGATATATTGGTTGCCCAAGCTGCTCCTGAAACACCCCAACCAAAGTGTTCTATAAAAACCGGTTTAAGTAGGACATCAACAAGCAATCCTATTGCAATCATCCAGGCCGCAGTTTTCATACGACCCTCTGCACGAATAATCATGTTGAGGGACAAACCATAAATCCAGAAAAAACTTCCCAATATGGTTGCTCGAAAGTAATCCACCCCAAGAGCCAATAAATCACCTCTACCCCCCATCATGTAGACTAATTTGTCGGCAAATGCATAGCAAGGGAGCGTAATTATAAGAGAGAAAATAATAGCCAAAAATGCATCGTACCAAATGACCTATGTAATTTCTCCTGTTGATCCCCACCTATCCAAATACTAATTGCTGCCCCCATACCTGTTCCGATCAGGGTACCAAAACCTTGTGCAAATTGGGCTAAAGGATAGGTTACACCGACAGCTGCCAACGCTGTATTGTTAATCAGATGACCAACAAAAATACCATCCAGAAAATTGTTCAGACCATACAGGACCATTGCAATCACGGCAGGCCACGACATCTGCCACATCACCCTACTTAACTTACCGTTTAAGATCAGTTGTTTCTGTTTCTCCATAACCTATCGTAAACGTTAGGCCTGGATTTCTTCACTCTCACTACGGCGATCTGTAGCAGATTTATCTTCAGCAACTCCAGCTTTCCAATACGAATAAGCATAAAGCTCCTCTCTTCCCCAACCGAGATCCATACGCAAATAATTGCGAATCTCCTTAACTGTCGAAAATTCAGCAGCTACATAAGCAAATTTATCCGCTACAGGCAAGGATCTGATCTTCACCAAATCCGCCAAAAGGCTACCTTCCTGTGGCGTATCATTATGTAACCAAATAAAATCAATAGCAGCCTTAGTCTTCAATTGCTGTATATCTTCGCTACCATGTACTTCAATCATACAGATTCCCTTTGCCAAAGGTGGCAAATCTTCTAAGATTGCCCCCAGAACAGGAATTGCAGTTGCATCCCCAACAAGGAGATAGTTAGCTGCAACTTCATATAGAGACGTCTTACCTGCTTTCATCAGAATCCCAAGCACATCGCCAAGTTTTGCAGCCATAGCCCAAGCTGAAGCTGTCCCCTCATCACCATGGGCAACGAAATCAATCCATACTTCATTTCTATCAAGGTTGATACCACGATGTGTATAAGTTCGAACTGTTGGCCTAATCGCCTCATCCATCGGCTTCCACTGCCCTCGTTCATAATCAAATTCTGGAAAATAAATGCGATCTACATGCTTTGGTGGAATCAAGATCTTGTTATTGACTCCGACGGTCGTATTAGCGATTTGATCTACACCATCACCAGTCAAATAAACACGAATATAATGTGGCGTCAGGTATTCTTTTCTACTTACAGTCAGGGCGAGCTGTATTACTTTCATTTCAGTTTTTCCCATGATTTTCTAATTACGTACATATTTGATCAAAAGACCATTATTAAGAATCTTTCTAAACAAAGGTAATTATTCGACTTTTATCAAACCCGATTCATGCGCTATTAAAACTTCCGTAAGAAGGAATAAAAGGTCCGTAAAGTGTAAAAAAAACTATTCCACATTACAAGGTATTTTTTAGCTTACTCGGTGGGATTCCAAATTTACGTTTAAAGGCGTCCGAAAAATGGCGTTGATTTTTGTAACCAAATCAGAAACTTCACCGATTGTTCGATCTTCATCTAAGATCAGTTTCTTGGCATGTTCCATTTTTGCGTCATGCCAAAAACCAAAAACAGTCGTACCAAATAGCTCCTTAAAACCTTTTTTCAATGTGAATTCATTGGTACCCACCAGATGCGCGAGATTGACTAGTGTACTATTGGTATCCGTATTTTTTCGTAGAAACTCACGAACGGCATATATCTTATCGATATCGGCTTTTTTTAACGAAACTGCTACAAAATCCTCTTCCTGAAACTGTTCCAATTGAAGAAGCAAGAGCTCCATAATCTTTGCTTCCAGGAAAATTTTCTTAAAAATTCCCTTTCGTTGACAATTGATTACATCGTCGATAATTTCATACATATCGTGGGTAATCCGTCTATGCATATTGGTCAGCAATCCCGATTTACCACGGTCAATAGCATTCCGAAAATCTGCAAAGAATTTAGAATCTTCGGGCAGGAATCTTTTAAAAAATTCGGGCGATAAGTTTATTTCACATAACTGAAACTCCTGATTCCCCCACTCCATTTGACCACACATTGAATTTCCGTAAATAATATTATGCTGGTATGTCTCAAAATTTACACCTAAGGGCATCATTTCGCCACTCGCCTGACTATTGCCTTTTAAGGCAAAGTGCATTTCAACTGTTTCAAAATCACTTTCAAAACGAAACCGCATCCGTTTAAATAACTGTGCATGACCGTAACCAATATGAATACCATCGAAGAAAACCTCCTTATAAAAACCTTTTCCAAATGTAGTATCTAAATGTGTTACAGATTCATAAATTCCAGTGTCGACAGAAAAGTAGGTACTTGGGTAAGTCCGCTCCAATAATAAATTGGGTGAATCAATATCATATAATCTTACTGCCATTTTTAATTCCTTTTAGGATTCAAATAGTCTTACGCACATTAGGCAATATACCTTAACAGAAATATTCCCTTCGACGGACATTTTACTCCTTTATGCAGACCCCATAACAATAGAATGCCTGCTATCTTTGACTAAAGTATAAAATTATTTAGAATCATTCTTAATTATTTGAAAAATAATTCACTATGGATACAAATAGAAATCAGGATATGGCAGACAACTTTCCACTCATCCAGGATAGCATTTATAATAACATCAAGATTGCCAATCCAAATGCAACGAAACATGACATTATTTTAGCCGCAGTAAAAGCGAAAGTCTTAGATTTCGCCTGGGAATTTCCAAAGGGGCTCGACACATGGATTGATGATAGCAGATATCCTTTATCCAGCATACAACAACAAATTCAACTGGCCCGTAAATTTTTAAGGGCATTGTCGTAATGACAATGCCCTCCTTATGCTATGCCGGGTAGCGTACTGGGGGAGCATAACTATTTATCACCTCAGTTTACAATAACCAGCCCTTTACGAGATCGTTATGTTTCTTGACCCATTCTTTTGCCGTAAATGCTTTGTCCTGGCTTCCCTGCATTTTTGACAACAAATCAGCCATTGTTGATTCATCGAAGTAGACTTTGGAGAAAAATCGGGCTAGCTCAGGCTGCTCAATGTTAAAGTTTCCCCGTGCAAAAATTTTAATTTGCTCGGCATCACCCAATGTCTTTTTGGGGTCATCCAAAAACTTCAATTTCATTTTAGCAAACATCCAATGTGGTTGCCAGCCAGCTACCACAATCCATCGTTTTGCTTTAATCGCGTTTTGCAATTCCGTAATCATGGCAACCGTAGATGAATTCACATGTTTATAATCGAGTTCATATTCTTTGATCACTTGATCTACAGCACGTGTTATTCCAGCACCCTTTTCTATACCGATAATCCTTTTATCAAATTCTCGTTCATGTTTTCTCAACTCTTCAATCCGATCAATTGTTACATAATCTGGCACAACAAGTCCATTCCGCGCATGGCTATAACTCGTTCCGAGCTCTTCAATATTTGGAAATTTAGCCACTTTAGTTCCATGAGTCAATGGCAGCCAGACATCCATATATAGATCTGTGTCGCCATTGTTCATAGAGGCTAAGATCATATCGGGCGTAGCTCGTTGGATAACGACATGATATCCCTTTTCTTCCATAATAACTTTTGCGACCTCTGTCATTGCGACCCCTTCGGCCCAGCCATCGACCATACCGATATGAATAATATTTTTATTCCGACCTGTGCTGCATGACGCAAGCAACAACACCATCAGACACAATACCATACTTTTTATTTTCCTCATACTATGCTTTCTTTTTTACAAAGCCCTGCGTGATTCGATCCAAAATAATAGCGAGAATCACAACGGACAAACCACTTTCAAAACCAAGACCAATATCCAAGTTATTAATACCCTCAAGCACTTTTTCTCCCAAGCCACCAGCAGCAATCATTCCGGCAATAACAACCATAGATAAAGACAGTAATATGGTCTGATTGATCCCTGCTAAGATTGTTTTTGTAGCCAAGGGCAGTTCTACTTTAAATAAGATCTGACTATTGGTCGCGCCAAATGAACGTGCAGCTTCAACGATATCTTTTGGAACCGCATCAATCCCTAAAGTCGTCAAACGGACGGCAGGTGGCATAGCGAAAATAATGGTAGCAAAAGCTCCCGGGACTTTACCGATACTAAAAAATAACACCGCTGGAATCAAGTAAACAAAGGCAGGCATCGTCTGCATTAAATCAAGTAAGGGCCGAATGATTTTCGCTGTTAGTTTATTCTTCGCGGCCCACACACCCAAAGGAACTGATATAACCAAGGCTGTCAAGGTAGCGACCAATACCAGCGCCAAAGTCTCCATCGTTGCAATCCAAAATCCCATCAGATAGATCAATGTTAATCCCAACAATGTCGTCAGTGCGACCCCTTTCCCAGATTTCCACCAGGCTAATGCTGTAAATAATGCGATGATAATAAAAAAGGTATCGTTGTTAACACCCATTCCAGTCCAATAATGGATGCATTCACTGTATTTTTTATCAGGTTAAAAAATGGCTCTAAATGATCTGTCAGCCAATTGACGGCTACAGCGATGTATTGTCCTATATCGATTACTTTATTCATTTCTACTGATTATTTGCTTTCTCTTTTAATTCAATAATTTCTTCTTCATTATACTTTGTCGCTTCGATAATCAACGATGTCTGTGTTACGATCCCCAACAAACGATTATGTTCATTCACCACAGCGATTGGCGACCGGATCTCCGATATCAGGGGCAACATTTCTTCAACGGTCACCTCTTTTGATACGGTTGGAACGTTGGCATGTATAATGGATTCTACGGTGGGTTCCCTACGCTTTGCCGATTGAATGACTTCACTCATATGAACAAAACCAAGGAAAGTATCATGCGCATCGACTACGGGGAGAATTTCAATTCCTGTCGCCCGCATTTTCCGCAGCGCCCCCTCAGGGCCATCTTTTTTGAAACGTACAACAGTAGGTTTCTCAAACATCAGTGAACCTGCCGAAATGATCGACTTGCGATCCACTTTTTCAACAAAGGCTTTAACATACTCACTTGCTGGATTTGTCAAGATATCTTCCGCAGTACCGATCTGTTCGATGACACCATCTTTCATAATAGCAATACGATCGCCCAATTTGATCGCTTCATCGAGATCATGGGTAATAAATACGATTGTTTTTTGTAGATTATCCTGCAACTCCAGTAACTGATCTTGCATTTCTGTTTTAATCAGGGGATCCAGAGCTGAAAATGCCTCATCCATCAGTAGTACTTCAGGATCATTTGCAAGTGCCCGAGCCAGTCCAACCCGCTGTTGCATACCACCCGATAACTGAGAAGGTAGCTGTTGTTCAAATCCACTGAGCCCGACGACATCAAGCGCTTGCTGCGCTTTAGATTCCCGTTTGTCCCGTTCTTCCCCTCGTAGTTCTAAACCGAAAGCAGCATTGCTCAACACGGTATGATGTGGCAACAGACCAAACTTTTGAAAGACCATACTCATTTCTGTTCGACGGACTTCAAGAAGATCTTTATTATTTTTCCCTGTTATATCCTCACCATTGATATAAACCTTTCCTGATGTCGGTTCGTTCAATCGATTCAGACAACGGAGCAGGGTAGATTTCCCACTTCCCGAAAGCCCCATTATAACGAAAAATTCCCCCTCGAAGATTTCAAAATTAGCTTTGTTAATCCCAATAGTACAGCCCGTTTTCGCTAAAATATCCTTCTTCGAGAAACCCTCGTTCAGTAAGTGCAGAGCTTGTTTCTTTTGCTTTCCGAAAACAAGTACCAAGTCTTCAACTTTTACTTTTACCTTGCTTGTTTTATCCATTCTTTAATTTTTTTAAACATAAATAAACCAAAAGGGCATAAGTGATCCACTAAGGCCATACGCCTACGCTATTTTCTTACAAATAAAAAATATCCCTACAGTTGAGTCCGTTTGATCGAAATCTTACTCGTACAGTTCAATCAACTTATTAACTAACATACTTTACTCTCGGTTCGGTAAGAGCAATGATGAAAAAGAAACTAATCTTTTAAAGACGAAATGCTCCATTTATAAAGCATCTCCAAAATATACTTCAACAAGTATAACGAACAACCTAGGCTGTGCCAAAGGCACAAAGCCATAGCGGAATAAACTCACGCCATTCTGTCTTTTGACGATACAAAGGTACGAAAAATAAATTAAACGCATTTTTCACAACATATATAGTTAAAATACAGCTAGTTAAAAAAAACATATCGTAATATTAAAAATACGATCAGCGGGAGAAGCACTCGACCACTGATCGCATTTTTTAAGGTGTATTATTCTCCCCAGTTTGGATTTTGGGTAAGGTTAGGATTTAATTGTCGTTCTTGGACAGGAATTGGATATAAATAGTCTTTCTTTTCATCGAAAACTTTTTTGATATGCGCATTAATAATCACATTTCCTTTATTCCCATTTTCCAATAAGATTTCCGAGCCCAATTTCAATAGCTGAATTCCCGAGGCACTCGGCTTGTCACCTTCATAAATCCAAACGTCATCTTTACCATCATTATCTAAATCAAACTTGCCTGTACCCGGAAAATACATCCCTTTAAATTGTCTCGTGACCAACTGGCCGCTTTTCCATCTTAAGATATCATCCCAACGGAAAGATTCCATCACCAATTCAATACGGCGTTCTCTTCTTATTTCCAATAGTACCCCCTTCATATCACCAACTACATTCGGATAGTCTTTCGCTAAAAATGCATCTGGATTTGATTTAGCCGCCTGCAGATTTAGATTTGGCATGCCTACACGATCGCGCAACAACTTAATTGATTTGTCCAAATCGGCCTGGCTCAATGTGCCTAACTCTGCTTTCGCTTCAGCATAATTTAATAAAACCTCGGCATACCTAAAAATCGGCATATCATTTTCAGAACGATTGAAGTTATCATACTTTACATCTCCCACAAATTTGATCAATTGATATCCCGTCACTGAATTCCCAAAGTTCGGAGCAACAGCAGCGGCACCTCCAATACGCTTATAGCCCGGCGTACGAATCGTCTGGCTTAGACGTGGATCGCGATTTAGGACCTCCTCCTTAAACGTCATTGTTTGGTAATTTGATTTATCGGTAAATCTCGTTCCATCTTTCATCAGGTAAGAATCCACCAAATTTTTATCCAATCCGGGTTTTCCGTAGGAAGCTGTAATCGTATAATAATTTACATTGTGCCAGATTTGCAAAGCATCCGAGAATTTCCGCGCTAAAATAACCTCTTGTGGCAAACTATTAACACTATAAAACAATGCACCATAAGAGTCTGTTCCCGCGGCATTGTATACGCTGTATTGCGCTCCCTCCATAAGCTTGCTGGCTGCATCGGCCGCCTTCTCCAACAGGCCGTTTGCATCGGGTAAATTAAATTCTGTATGATATTTACGAAATGTTCCTTCAAAAAGTGCGACCCGGGACTTTAAGGCCAATGCAGTCCATTTGGTCACTTTTTCATCACTTTTGGTAGCCGGTAGATTGGCAATCGCATAGTCCAGATCAGCGAGAATGTTTGATACAACCAAAGTTCTCGGATCCCTCGCCTTCTTAAGTTGTTCTTCGTCATTTTGATCAATGACCTTGTCATACCAGGGCACATCTCCAAAACGTTTCAGTTTATCGAAATAAAAATATGCCCTAAAAAAGCGCGCCTCGGCAGCATAGGGCGCAGCAGTCGTTTCTGAAACTGTATTAAAGCAATTCGCCAAAAAGTAATTGATATTACGAAGATTTGCCCAAGTCCATCCACCGCCACTTATCGGAACCTGTCTTTTTCCGGTCAATTCATCATCCAATGTTGTCTTAACGATATTATCGACCGATTCGTTATAAACTCCTTCGGCCGAAGGTAGTGCGGCATCGTAAAATGACTTTGTAAATAACGCCAAATCCTTTTCTGTTTTAAAGGAAGCCTCAGGAGTAACTGACGATTCAGGCAAACGTTCCAAATAATCTTTGCTACAAGCCATCATGCCACAGCTCAACAATGCATATATATATACTATCTTTTTCATACTATTAAAATGTTAAATCTAGACCAAATGAAAATGTTTTAGAGATTGGATATGATCTTCCGTTGACCTCTTGAGCCGACTGTTCGGGATCAATATATTTGGAACGGAGCTTAGTCGCAGTCCAAATATTTTCACCAGACACATAAATCCGCGCATTGGCCAATTTCACGCGCTTTAGCCAGGCCTGAGGAACCGTATAGCCTACGGTTAGATTTTTTAGTCGTATATAGGCCAAATCCTGTAAGTAACGATCCGATTTGACGTTCAAAGATCCACGATCATTCAAGGCAATATAGCCTCTTAACAATGGATAATAGGCATCTGTATTTTCAGGCGTCCAAATATCCTGTTCAAAATCCTTCGGCACAAACGAATAGTACGGTCTTGAGTATGGTCCCCAAAACTTATCTGCATTTGCTCCAGGCCACCAATGTTGTCGACCTATCCCCTGAAAGAAGGCCGAAATATCGAATCCTTGCCAATTTGCCCCCAAATTAAAACCAAATGTATAACGGGCTCTGTTGTTCCCAATGATCACTTGATCCCCAGGGTTCATCAATGTATTGTCTCCAGCATCAACCTTTCCATCCGGAACGCCATCCTTTCCACCAATATCAACAAATTTCAAATCTCCAGGATGAAGCTTGGACCAGTCTCCCGGTGCTGCCAATCGTTGTTTATCCACATAATCCTGGTTAACTTTCCAATTGTCGATTTCCGCCTGAGACTGAAAAAAACCATCAGCCTTATACCCCCAAATTTCGCCCAAAGTCTGGCCGACATAATAGTTACTTAGCAGCATTTCCTTATTGTCAAAACGTGTGATCTTCGCTTTAGAATCCGACAATCCCAACCCAATATTATAGCCAAAAGATTTTCCATCCAAGTCAAATTGATCACGCCAAGCCACAGAAACCTCCCAGCCTTTATTTCTTAGGTCTCCAGCGTTTGTCCGAGGCGACGCCGAACCAAAAACCGCTGGCAATGTTTTGCCCGGGATCAACATATCGAGCGTATTTCGAATAAAATAGTCAGCAGATACACTCAGTCGAGTTCTAAAAAATTCGAGATCTGTTCCGAAATTTAATGTATTCGTTCTCTCCCAGGTTAAATCAGCCGAAATTGGAGTTGGTGCACTCAGATATTGTGTTTTTGTACCATTGGTTATGTAATTGGACAATCCTGCATTCAACAATTGGATGTAACCATACTCAGCAGCTTCCTGTGCGTTACCCAACGCCCCATAGGAGACTCTAAATTTAGCTTCATTCAAAACAGGCTTCAGATTAGCCATAAACGACTCTTCCGAAATCCGCCATCCGCCCGAGAAAGAGGGAAAAAAACCATATCGCTGACTGGATGGAAATTTAGACGTTCCATCGTAGCGACCATTCACCTCCAACAGGTACTTCCCTTTATAATTGTAATTCAACCTTCCAAAATAGCCTCGTAATGCCCAGGTATTTGCATTCCCGAGTAACTGCATTTGACCAGTCCCCAGCGCAAAATCATTCAAATCCTCCGACAGCAAATTAGTATGCGTACCGCCGATTCGTTTGTATCCTGTGGTTTCCTGGTTAAAGCCTACCGTGGCGGCAAACTGATGATCTCCAAATTGCTTGCTATAATTGGCGAATAGGTTGAGTGAATGTTTTGGCCTATTGATGATCGTTTCGGTATATGTATCATTTCCCAAGTAATTGATCACACCAGGAAAAACAGACCAAGGAGCGGCCGTTCTTCTATTCCAGTTATGGATCGGATTATAAGTAAAGGTATAATTACCCGTTAAGGTCAAGTTTGGCGCCAACTGAAATACAGTCTCAAACATATTGATAAACTCATATTTATCCTCGCCACCTTTTGACTTTCCATGCAACAAATCTGCATATATACCATCGCCAATATTATAATTGTTCAGTTCCGTCCTATAGGTTGCGGTACCATCGGGATTCATGGGCACATAAGATGGTAAAGCGTGTACCGTTGTTGAAATAAAATTATTGTTATTATCTGGACTTGTCGCCCATCCTGGATAGGTGTAGTTTTGGTAATTCAGCTGGGTATTTGCACTTACCTTCAACCAAGGGGTCACCTGCGCATTTATGCGCGATCGAACATTATAAGCATCGAATTTATCTTGGTTAATTTTCATTAGCCCCCCTTTTTCATAAAGTCGCCCCGACACATAGTAATCAATTTTTTCACTACCGCCAGAGAAATTTAACGAATGTTCCATTGAGGTCTGTGTTTTTCGATACATCTCATTCCACCAATCTGTATTGCCATAATATACATATTGATCTTTTCCATTTCTATTCTGAACCACTACGGAAGGCAGACTAGGATCTGTTTTTCGTTTCAATAGTTCAGCATAGTCATCTTCTGTATATCCCGTATAACTATTACCGGTGGCACGAATAAAAGCTTCATCATTTAGTTTAGCAGCATCATAACCGCTCGTCATAAAATCTGTCCGCACCGTCAGTCCAGACCAACCAAAATTATTACTATAATTAATGTTCATTTTTCCGGCCTTTCCTTTTTTAGTTGTTACGAGCATAACACCAAATGCCCCACGAGCGCCATAAATCGCTGCCGCAGAAGCGTCTTTTAAAACCGATATCGATTCAATATCACGCGGATTGATTGTATTGATATTACCCGGAACCCCATCAATGAGAATAAGGGGTTGTGCATTAGCTGAGTTTATCGAAGCAAAACCCCGGATATTAACATTTCCTTCCCCTCCTGGCCTACCATTGGTAAATGTAATATTCAAATTTGGTATTGCTCCCTGCAAAGCTTGAGTTGCATTGGCAACTGGGCGATTTTCAAGTATCTTCGCATCAATCTGTGTAACAGCACCTGTTAAGTTTACCTTTTTTTGCTTACCATACCCGACAACAATTACTTCATCAAGGGATTGATCTGTCGAAACTAACTGAATGGTTAAAGGTATTGCCTCTACTTTTACGTGCTGTGTTTCAAAACCGATCATCGACAAGCGCAATGTATGCCCAGTTTTCCCTTCGATGACAAAAGCACCTTGTTGGTCAGTTTGCGTAGTTTTGCCAGTAGTTGAATTAAAAATTGACACACCCGAGATAGGTTCACCGGTTGCTGTTTTTACAATGCCTCGAATAGGCCCCTGAAATTTGGCGGAAATTTCAACATCCGGAATAGATGTCAGAAAGACAGGTTTGCTCTTGGCCCACGCGCCGAGAGACATCCCGATCATTACAGGAAGTAATACGTGTTTCGTTTTCATGAATTTGGTTTTGTTTTTCTTCGGTTACAAAGAAAGGTTATTTAATATTTGTAAATTATTAACAAAGCATTACTAAACAATTAAACGACAATTGGTTAAATCAATATTAAGATAATACAATTTTAACACGAAACAGAATGTCTTTTTTAATTTTTTAATAAAACAAAGAACCAATCAGTTTGACATAATGAATCAAAACACTATCAATCAACATGTTAAATAATATTAAACAAATAATATTCACAAAAACCTTATACGAAATAAAATGTAACATATTTGAAACAATACAATACAAAAAACAACAAAGCGAGGGATCACTTATTTCACAAAACACTTAAACAATTAGGTTAATTATTTTCTTCGTTTTAACGTAAAACTTCGTCATAAAAAATCCTTTATCCAATACATCTGTTTTCTATCGGTTTTAGTCAGGGCGAAAACATACAATTAAAAGCTAAAATTCAAACAGTTAGCATACCTAAAAACCTGTATTTACTACGGAATAAGATTGCTTATTAAAAAGATTAGAATCAAGACCGTCACATTCAACTTAAATGGCCTATCAATAAGGAAAAAATGCAAATGGCTCAACTTAACACACATCACAGAGAAGGAGAAAAAGCTACTTTGGTATTGATCAACCGCCAAAAATACCCAGGAATTTATAAGGGATCATTATTCGTCTGCCGGTCCCTAAGTCCATATTGCAGACATAGTCCCTTAACCTTTTCCGCAAATGCCTGTCGATAATAGCTAGGAAGTTTGCCGTCCGCACCAAACAATCGTTGATATTTTTCCACGAGTTGTGGATAGTGTTTTTCAACCGCACGCATAACCAACGTCCGATTGTCACCAGGATCAGAACCATACAAGGCCAAGGTTGCTGGAAAAATATAATTTGCATCAATGGATCGAAAAGTCCCAAACATCTGATCAAGATGAGTTCCGGTATCCGAAATAAAGGGCAACAAAGGCATTAAACTTACGCCACTACACAATCCCATCTTACGTGCTTCACTCAATGTATCCAAACGAAGCTCAGGCGATGGTGCACCTGGTTCAAATATGCTGGCAATTTCCATATCGATGGTTGAAAAGGAAAAAGTAATAAAAGCGCGATGTGTCAATTTACCCTGCAGATCCAATGGAAGTATCGCTTCAGCATCGATCTGCTTCAACAAATCAAAATCCCGACTTACTAGATCCGATTTGGTGATAATATGCACTGGAAAACGATAATGTAGTATAATTTCCAATAATTGCCGCGTCAGTAGCTCGGTTTGCTCAAATTGCAAATAAGGATCCGTTGCAGACGACAATACAATTATTCCATATTGTTTTTTACGGGCACGAAGCGCTAGGGCTCGGTCCAACAAATCCACCGCATTGCGCTTTACACTTAGCTTTTCGGCCATATTAATACCATATTTACTACCTCTGATATAACAATATAAACAATTGAACGAGCATCCGCTATAAGAGTTAACGGTGTAATCGTCAAGAAACCAAGGATCTCTTTGTTTTGTTTTATTGAGAATAGATTTGACAATTACAGACTGCATAGGATACGTTATATTATTGAACGATTTTATAGAACAGATTTCAACAGACTAAGTTAGCTCAAAATTACGCCTAGGCGACAAAAAATGCTATGAAATTATTCTCTCAATCGATTTTTCAAAACGCCCTTTGACTCCTGTCCAATTCCGTCCCACTAATTTGATTGTCGCTTTCTATTGAAATTACGAACATTTTGGCTGTTTAGAAAGCGTTCTTAACCATGTAGACTAAGAATCCATCGGATCCGTTAAAAGTCTTTCACGGCAAATAATTACAAATATTTCATTTTCAATGCATAATAAATGCATTTATTCATTACCTTTATGCTATTGAAACAAAACTCAACTCCAGCCATGTTTATCGGCGCTGTCAAATGGTTCGACAATAACAAAGGATTTGGTACTCTTGCGTTACCTTCCGGAGAAGAACTCTTTGTGCATATACGCAGGTTTAAAGTTCCTCCAGAACATGTTATTCAACCTGGAGAAGTTATTGTCGGAGACAAGAAACCTGACCCAAAAAGAAGCGGTTATCTCGCTCATAACTGCAGGATTCTCAAAAGGCCCGAAGACTGGAAATTCGTCATCTCGCTCCTCGACAAAGAACACACCGTGCTCCTCCCCGATAGCCACGGTCGAGAACAAAAGCACAACTTAACCTCATTAACAGCAAGACAACTTCTAAGAATCCAGCCCAAAGAACATATATTGGCTATGCTTACCGCTAATTTTGATGTTCATTTCGATAGCTCGATTTTCATTCCTTATGCTGAATTGATAGACAAAAGCATTACCGGTGTTTTTGAGAAGGAGGCAGCTTGCGATCTACTTTCCAAGGTGTTCGAATACTTTGGAAAACATGTCTCGCATCAAATTCTATTTCGTGTCTGGAAGGAAAGCATGTTTAGGTATATCGGCTATCCGGCAGAAGGCGACTACGAAATACCTGAACTTGTATTTAATCTGAATGCCACGGAAATCGATTGTGATGATCTTGCGAGAATCATCACGTATAGCTTTGGCAAATCTTTTTGCAGTGATTTTGTAAATGCTTTATTTGAAGACATAGAAACAATGGACAAAAAAGATATCGAACCTTTGTTACCGTATCTTGAGTTTTTGGAGAATGAGGATTCTATTGAGAAAATACAGACTCTTATGCAAGACTAGCTGAATCGAATGCCTGCCTAAAAATCCCTGTTTGATTTTTTTGGGAATATCATCAATTAAGGCAGAAAGCACAGAAATTGATGATTGAAAAACCTGTAGAATAGACAGCAACAGCCTATTCTACAGGTTTAAATCGAAGTGCACTGAGACTGACCTTGTCACCATCACCTTCAAGAAATGAAACAGTAACGCTGTATCTTCCTGCGGCTTTAAATTTCATCCATCCCCATGGGTACCAATTATACACTGAAGCAGCGGCTTGTTGATTCTGCACGATCTCTCCAGCCGAGTTTTCGATCTTCCACACCACTCTCCCCTGCCCTGTATAATTTAGATCAACTTGATAATAGCCTGGCTTAACAATGTCTATAGCATACGTTAGTTTACTTTGATCATTCCATTGCCCTACTTGAACGACATGTTTCCATTCACCGAATTTCTCCATCCAGGATTTCCCGGTTTTATGGCATCCTTCAACTTCGGCAAAGTCTACAGGAAGAATTGTCTCCATCGCCGGATCGACACCCAACATTTTATCAATAAGAGGTGTCCCCTGCATAACGACCTCAATCACAGAAACCAGTGGATCTGGAGCTACCGATGGGATATTGATCTCCAACCATTTTCCATCGGTCGTATAATTTAACTTTTTCTTCCCATCTGCGTTTAAAAGATTGATCGACGTTATCCCCTTTGTTAGGCCCGGAACAAACAACTTTCCATTAGTTGGCCAGTGATAGACCAATAATGAAATTTTACGTCCTTGTACAGTAGCATCCCCCCAAGGCAAAGCGTGCCCCCAAGGTGAAGCTTGCGCACCATAAACGGCCGCTGGATACTTTCGGATCCACGCACCAGCACCACGCAAAGCTAAGCTCGCTGGCTCAGGAATAGTCCCATCTGGTTTAGGCCCAACATTTAACATGTAAGTCCCGCCCCGGCTAATAGTCGACAATGTACGAGACAAGATTTCACGGGCACTCTTCCAATTATTGTCGTACCAAGCATACCCCCAAGAGTCATTGGTTACATCGACTGCCTCCCAAAGACCTGGAACATTCTGCCGTGGTACTTCCATATCCCCCAAAGTAGAATAATCACCAAGTCCGTGTCCAACACGTCCCGACACGTAAGCCCCAGGTTGATTTTTATGAACCAATTCGACAAGTTTTTGGGCGTATTTCTTATCCATCCCACCAGGCGTATCGAACCAGACCAATTCTATCGGCCCATACTGCGTCGTAATCTGGTTCACCTCAGGATAGCATTTCTCCCAAAAATAATCGTCAAATGTTTTCGAATGACCGGCTGCGTCCACCTTGGGACCTCCATTTCCGCCGGGATAAGTCCAATCCTGATTTTGCGAATAATAGAAGCCAAAACCGATCCCCGCTTCCTTACAGGCTTTCGCGAGCTCAATCATCGGATCACGTTTAAAATCGGTCGCCTCAACAATATTAAACGAATTCACTTTCTAATGAAACATCGAAAATCCATCGTGATGTTTGCTCGTAATCACGATATAGCGCATCCCCGCATCTTTTGCAAGCTGTACGATCGCCTTAGCGTCAAAATGATCTGGATGAAATGACGCCGCCGCGGCCATGTAGTCAGCGACGGGGATATTGGCCATGCTCTTGTTCATGAGCCATTCCCATATGCCATAAAACGTTTTCCCCTTCCAGGTATTTGCCAGCTGCGAATAGATTCCCCAATGGATAAACATCGCATATTTGCCGTCACGGAACAGTTTCCCTCTATTTTGGGAAATGGAATTTTTTCCTCCTTGACCATCCCACATTTTTTCCATCTGTTGCGCCGAAACTTGCTTTGCAGACAATGTCGCCAGAGCGAGACCCAATACGATACCTTTCATACCCATATTTCCTTACACTTTAGGCAGATTATAGCCATTATGATAAACTTTCACTAAGTACCCGTCCGCATCTTTATCATTGAAACTGCGCTTTTGTTTGTCCCAAAACAATTTCTTTTTAGAACGGTATGCAATATTTCCCATCTGTGAGAATATCGCAATATGAGCCCCCGCTTCTATCGGAGCATGAAGACCTTCTACTGATTTCTTTCTAACAGCTTCAACGAAATTAACCATATGCTTGTCCAGTCCATTGTCCTGCGAACGTTGGAAAGAGACAGCGTCCATTCGTCCTTTCTCGGGAATAACTTCCCAGCCTTCACGATTAACGACCAAGGTACCATTATTACCAATGAAAGCAACGCCGTGAGTCTTCTGATAAGGGCCCAAATCTATACCTGTCGCCTGTTCCCATTGAACATTAAATCCATCAAACTCATACACCGTTGTTAGACTATCTGGTGTTTCAGCGGCGTCGTCGGGATAAGCAAATTTACCACCAGCAGCCATTACCAAAACAGGATCTGACACTTTCATTCCGATCAGCGCATAATCCAACATATGTACACCCCAATCGGTCATTAGGCCACCCGCATAATCCCAATACCACCTGAAATTGAAGTGAAAACGATTGGGATTAAATGCACGTTTTGGGGCTGGCCCCAACCATTTATCATAATGTACTCCAGTAGGAACATTAGCGTCTGCCTGAACCGGAATACTCTTCATCCAACCTTGATAAGCCCAAGCCTTAACAAGGCGTATCTTCCCCAATTTTCCGCTATGAACAAAATCCATCGCATCTCTAAAATGTTGTTGGCTTCGTTGCCACTGCCCTACCTGTACAACACGTTTATACTTTTTAGCAGCTGCAACCATAATTTCACATTCCCGAATGGAGTTGCCAATTGGTTTTTCGACATATACATCTTTTCCTGCCGCAACAGCATCAACCATTTGCATGCAATGCCAATGATCGGGCGTAGCGACAATAACAACATCAACGTCATTTGCTTTCAGAAGATCTTTATAATCGATGTAAGTCTTCACATCAATATTGCGTTTCTTTAGTTCCTCAGCGCGATTCTTCAAAACATTTTCATCGACATCACATAATGCCGTACACTGCACGCCTGGTACTTTCAAGATAGCCTTCAGATTAGACCAACCCATACCGTTGGTACCGATCAGCCCCACACGGACCGTATCAGCTTGAAAACCGAATACTTTCGTCTGTGCAAAAAGTGCCGATGCAGCCAACAGACTCGTATTTCGAATAAATTCTTTCCTCTTCATTGTTTAGTTTGGTTTATATTGATATTGCATATTCAATACTAGGAAGACGATTATCTTGGGCATCCCCCTAGTGAGATCACTAATATAAGATTTAGTCTTTAGGATGAAGAATATTAATCCAACAAAATGGCTGAAATAAAGGACTTTGAATACCGTAGATAATTTCTATATTTGTTAAAAACTAGCATAAAACCATGGACTGAAGAACTTGTCTTTCTCCACCAGCAAAATAACATAGCGCAATGTCAAACGAATAATGACATCTGATCAGGAGCAAATTCGGATGATACAAGGATTGACTATTTATTTAGCTTTTAAATTTCCCTTTATGGGAAAGACATTTTTCTTATGAAAAAATCATATTTAGTACTTCATACCGCGGTACTGCTCGCAGGCTTCACCGGAGTTTTCGGCAAACTCATTACCCTCAATCAGATACCACTCGTGTGGTTTAGGGTTTTACTTTCAACACTCATTCTTTTCGTTGTCCTCAAATTATTCAAGATTGAGCGATTAAAATCGACAAAAGATATACTGAATATTGCAAGAGGTGGATTATTGCTCACCATCCATTGGATATTTTTCTATGGAAGTATCAAGTTTTCCAATATTTCCATTGGCGTAGTGTGCTATTGCCTGACCAGTTTTTTCACAGCCATTCTAGAACCTATCATCAATAAAAAAAGATTTAGTGCGGCGCAGCTGATGTTAAGCATGTTGACCTTGATCGGAATCAGTTTAATCTTTCATTTTGATAGCTCTTATCAAGTGGGCATTATTTTGGGTGTAATTTCAACTATTTTCGCGGCCCTATACACCATCTACAATGAGCGATTGGTCAAACAATATGATAGTAAATTACTCAACTATTATCAAATGCTTAGTGGCACCATTGTATTGGGACTTGGACTGCCTATTTTTCTATTATTTATTTCCCACCGAACGTTTTATACCAAGCTTTTCTGATGGGATCTATTTAATCTTGCTGTCTTTATTTTGTACGGTTGGTCTTTATGTTCTTTTTGCCGAATCGCTCAAGAAGCTATCTGCATTTACGGTCAATTTGAGTTTCAATCTTGAGCCCATCTATTCGATTATCATTGCTTTTTTATTCTTCAACGAAGGCAAACAAGTCAATGCTTCCTTTTATGTGGGGCTCGCTTTTGTACTCGTTTCTGTTCTTCTTCAAACGCTGCGCTCTATCCAGAAAAAAACTTAATAATTTCTTACTCTGATCTGAATAGGCAAACATCGCATTGATTGCCTACTAGAAATGTTGTTTTAACGTTAAATGTAACCACCGATGGCCTGGGCCGACGCTATCCGGCAACAACATCGGATGGAAAAGCTGGCATTATAAAGAAAAGGATCGACTTTCATAAACATTTTTTAGGTAAATGCTGCCTTTGGCAAACGCGCAATATGTTGTCCGGCTTTCATGCCTGAGAATATACAACCGCCCAAGAAAGTACCTTCTAACGCTCGATAACCATGCATGCCGCCACCACCAAATCCAGCCACCTCGCCTGCTGCATACAAACCCGCTATCACCTTGTTATCCTTTGTTAGTACTTGCGAATGGAGATTCGTTTTGAGACCGCCTAAGGTTTTACGCGTCAACACATGGAGACGTACCGCAATGAGCGGTCCATTTTCCGGCGCCAGGATTTTATGGAGGGCTGCCACCCGACCTAATTTATCACCAAGGTAGTTTCGTGTATTTCGAATGTAATTTACTTGCGTATCCTTTGAAAACTTATTATCGACCTCCCGGTCACGCGCTTCAATTTGCGTTTTAATCGTTTCATAATCCAAAAGATCTTCGCCTGTCAAACGATTCATACGAGCGACCAAATCCTTTAGATTGTCCGAAACAATAAAATCAGGTCCCTTTTCCTTAAAAGCCTCAACTGGTCCAGGTGCATTTTTCCCAAAAATGCGTTTCAAAAATAACCTATAATCCTTGTTGGTGATATCCGGATTCTGTTCTGAACCTGAAAGAGCAAACTCCTTTTTGATAATCTTCTGTGTCAGGATAAACCAGGAATAAGAAAAGCCTGTCTCTTGCAGGTGCCTGAGTGTACCCAAGGTATCAAATCCAGGTAAATAAGGAGCTGGAAGCCTATTACCGCGGGCATCAAACCACAATGAAGACGGCCCAGATAAAATACGGATGCCGTGCATAGGCCATATTGGATTCCAATTTTCAATCCCTTCCGTATAATGCCACATGCGATCGCGGTTTATCATATGAGCCCCAACCTCTTCGGCAATTCCAATCATTTTTCCATCGACATAGGCGGGAACACCTGAAATCATTTGCACTGGTGCTTTCCCTAATCGTTCAGGCCAATTTTCGCGTACCAATTGATGATTTGCTCCAATCCCTCCCGAAGCAATAACGACCTGATCTGCATAATATTCAAACGCTGCAAGAATATTTCTGTTGGTAGCAACACCCCTTGCTTTGTTATCATCTTCCAAAACATCGCCCGCAATTCCGAAGACCGCGCCATCTTGCGTTAGCAATTTTGTCACGCGATGTCGAAAGCAAAACCGCAGCAGACCTTTTTCCTGCGCAGCAAAAGCTTTATCCACAAAAGGTTTCACAACGCCAGTTCCAGTCCCCCAACTAACATGAAATCTAGGAACGGAATTACCATGCCCCGAGGCCGATCCGTCACCGCGCTCAGCCCAACCGACCATAAACATCAGCTTAATACCGAGCTGAGCGACGTAAGCAGCCTTCTCTTCCGTCGCAAATTTCAGGTAGGCCTCTGCCCATTGTCGCGGCCAATAATCCTCCTCGCGGTCAAATCCTGCAGTTCCCATCCAGTCCTGCCGAGCCAGTTCAAAAGAATCCTTGATGCCCATACGACGTTGTTGAGATGAATTGACAAGAAAAAGCCCCCAAAGGACCAATAGGCCTGACCACCAAGATTTTCAGCTGTCTCCTGATCTACAAGAAGCACTTTCTTACCAGCATTGGTAACCTCCATTGCTGCTGTAAGCCCTGCTAAACCCGCTCCGATAATAATCACATCAGGTTTAAATTGTTCAACTGTTTGCATAGATATTCTTTTACTGAACGGTTATCCCAATAAAAATGTAAGTACTAACAAGACCTACCACACTATATAAATCTACTAGTTTGTGTAGGAATGTACAAGAAAAAGTTAACAGAAATCTGCTGGCGCTTTTCAAAAAAAGACGCTAGTGTTATATTACAAAAATAATAGAATAACCTAATTTAAATTATTTTAATAATAAAAAATAGCGTTATAACTTTGTGCCATCAATCATTCTGATAATAGTAAGCATCCTTTCGAACAGATTTATTTAGTAAAAAAAGGTGCATCAGAACGACAAATAAAATTTAACAAGAGACATAAAAAATAAAAAATGGAATACAGAAAATTAGGAAAAACAGATTTAGAATTATCAGCAATTACGTACGGAGCTTTTGCAATTGGCGGCAACATGTGGGGCGGCAATGAAAAGAAAGATTCTATTGATTCTGTGAAAGCATCGATCGACAACGGTGTCACTACATTAGATACAGCCCCGTTTTATGGCTTTGGTTTGAGTGAAGAAATGATCGGTGCGGCAATTCAAGGTTATGATCGGACCAAAATACAGGTATTGACCAAATTTGGTTTGGTATGGGACGGTAGTAACCAAGGAAAAGGTGAATTTTTCTTTGACGCAGAAGAAGCTGGTAAAACTATTCCAGTTTATAAATATGCATCAAAAGCTAGTGTAATTCAGGAAGTAGAGAATAGCCTAAAACGTTTACGCACCGACTATATCGATCTACTACAGATTCACTGGCCAGATAGTACGACTCCGATTTCCGAAACGATGGAAGCCTTGGATCTTCTTTTACAACAAGGTAAGATCCGTGCTGCCGGCGTCAGCAATTATAGCGTTTATCAAGTTTCAGAAGCACGAAAAACCCTCAAAATAGCGAGTAATCAAGTTGGTTACAGCATGCTGAACCGAGGTATCGAACAGGACCTTGTTCCTTACGCAAAGGAAAATGATCTAGGTATCATTGTATATAGCCCTATGGAGCGTGGTTTGTTAACCGGTAAATATTTCAATACGGGTAAATTAAAAGAAAACGATCACCGCAATGGTTATTTCCAACAATTTGATCTGGCCAAGGTAAAGACCTTCTTGGATACCATCAGTCCAATTGCCGCAAACAAAGGTGTCACGCTTTCCCAATTGGTATTACGCTGGACTAGTTTGCAGCCGGCGATCACTGTGGTCTTGGCAGGTGCCCGAAATGCAGAGCAGGCCATCGCAAATGCGCAGGCCATCGACATCACGCTTACCGCAGAAGAACTATCCTTTATCAATCTTGCATTAGCAAAAATTTAATATTCAACGATGAAAAAATTCAATCAGTTGACAGTACTCCTCATGGGGTACTGTCACTCACAGCATTGCAAAGCAATGCGCAAAATAAAACACTGTTGGTAGACCCAACAGATAGTACATGGCATCATGCTGCTTATGGTAAGAACGACGAGATCGGAGCTGCCAATTTAATATCACCAGAATTGGTGCTACAGTCATTAAAACTTGTCAAAAAGGGAAAAACTGTCCCTCTTGCTGTCCCTGTAAACAAACAGCTTCCAGCTTTCCGCCACCGTAGTTTTAACTTGTATAATATACAACCCGGAGAACAGGCTGGTGCAACACTTGGTCCCAATAAATTCACTTTCAACGACGAATTGGTAAATGCCTGGACCTGTGTCGGCACCCAATTGAACGGTATTGGACATATCGGAATCAACAATATCTACTACAATGGCAACAAAGCGCAGGATTTTGTTACGGTAGAAGGCGTTAAAAAACTTGGAATAGAAAAAGTCCCACCACTGGTAACCCGTGCTATTGTCTTGGATATGACAGCCTATTATGGAAAAGATATCGTTCCCGGTGGTACAGAATTTACCGTTGAAGCCATTCAATCGGTATTAAAAAAACAAGGGATCACGATCAAAAAAGGTGACATCGTCTTATTCAACACAGGTTGGTTAGAATTGATCGGCAACAACAACCAACAGTTCCTGGAAACTGAACCCGGTATCGGTATGGATGCAGCAAAATGGCTAGCAGATCAAGGTATCGTTGCTTTTGGTGGTGACACGTGGGCATCTGAAGTATATCCAAACCCCAATACCAACGAGGAATTTCCAATCAATCAGTTTTTATTGGCCAAACGTGGCATATACAATCTTGAATTAATCGACACACGCCCCTTGGTAAAAGAAGAAGTCTGGGAATTTCTATTTGTCCTTGGACAGCCCTTATATGTAGGATCCACACAGGTCAATGTCAATCCAGTAGCGATCTATTAATTGCTTTTAAGATCAGTTCGGTGCACCTCTTTATGGCACCAACTTAGAACTCATTGCTCCAATGGGTCCATTCAAAAGAAAGAATACTTAATAAAACCTTCATAACTTCGCAGACACCAACAGTAATGAAAGCAAACTGAAGGTTCTTTGTGGCCAATAAGATCAGACACTGTCAGAAAAATTAAGCCTATTTGGAAGACCAAAATCATACCTATCTTCCAAATAGGCTTTCCATTATACCTGCTTCATCCTTAAAGACTAGAGCTTATCAGCAAAGCAAAATATTATTGCCTTATTGTCGAAAAGTTATCGATGATCTGCATCAGGACCAAGGCTTCCTCAATCGGAGATGGATTTGGCCCGATGCCGCTGAAATACTCTACCGCACGCGAAAATCATCGGCAATTGAATATTTTCGGGATGGTCAAATCTGAATTCCTGCTCTCCATCCCCTGTTTCGATAACAACTGAATTTCCAAAAATGGAAAAACAAATACGACCAAGGCTTCCAACAATTTCACAACGGTCTACCTGATTTTCTTTGGCAACATTAAAACACCAACTTCCATGAAAAACAAGCTGATTATTAAATAAAATGGTCCCTGTGGTTTGATCGGCAACAGCACTGTCCCTATCCTGAATTAAGCTAAAACCATCGTATGAAATCGGCATTCCAAAAAAGTAAAGCATCAAATCCAATTGATGAGGGGCTAAATCAAAAAAGTAGCCGCCGCCCGAAACAGCAGGATCAGTACGCCAATCTCCGCCACTTTTAGTTACCAGGTCGGGCGTTCTGCTTTGCCATAAACGGAGTTGCACCGTCCTTAGCTGGCCAATTTCACCGTTTTCAACAAGCTCTTTAACCTTTAGAAACAAAGGCAATTGTCTACGGTAATGCGCAACAACCAATTTCCCGTTACTGCTTTTTACTTCCGCCAATAATGATTCAGCCTCTATCGCATTTAACGTAACGGGCTTTTCAAACGTAAACAGATTTCCCTTTACGCAGGGCAGATAGTGCATACGCGAGATGAGAGGACGGTGGCGTTGCGACATAAATCGCATTGAGATCGATATTATCAAGTAAATCGTCAGCGTCTGAATACCATAGGGGTACCTGATGTCGCTTAGCATAATCAGCAGCTTTCGCCGCATCCCTTCGCATGACAGCCATTAGCTGACTATTATTTATCCGATTAAACGCAGGTCCACTTTTTTTTTCTGTGACATCACCACAGCCGATGATACCCCATACTATTTTAGGATTGTCCATAAGTATATTCAAATTATCACTAAAATTCTAACCAATCCTCCCTATATCTGGCCGTAATTACAGGACATACATGGAAGTACTGGTCTGAGTTCTTAGGGCTTTTCGCGCCCCACAAATCGATTTTTACCCAATAGAAAACCGATCGCCCTTTCGATGTTTTTTCTTCGACTATCCGCAGTTTTTAAGTTAGAAATATAACGGATAATTTCCTTTTGCTTTGATGGAGACAATCCATCAAACACCTTTAGTGCATCATTATTTAGCGCAAATGCTGCTTCGAGTTCTGGATGAGGCAAAATAGTCCGGTCTTCCGGATCAAAAGCGATTGTTATGGTTAAGGTCTCGCCGATTCGTTTCGGCGAGTTCGCCAATATAACCGTGTTAATGTACAGTCTCCACTCCCCCTTAAATCGCAGCAAGGTCTGAACATAATCTTTTTCATTAACTTTTCCCTTCACAGGAATATAACCTTTGTTCATTCCCGCATCCTTAAATAGGTTTTCCAGAATATCAGCAGGAACAAAAACAAAAGGATTGATACCGATAATTTCCAATTGTGCTTCAAAGGCAAACATGACATGATCAATTAGGTGATTAATTATACTTCAGAATAGCATCAATAAGTGCCAATTCATCCGCCGTAAAGTCTAGCCTGTCCAGGGCCTTGAGTGAATCAACCAGTTGCTCACTATTTCTCGCCCCTACCAAAACGGAGCTTACACGTTCATCTTTCAACAACCATGCAATTGCCATTTGAGCCAATGTTTGGCCTCTTTGTATCGCCAGATTATTCAACCGGTCTATCTTCTCCATCAATTCAGCAGTGATCATGTCACTTTTCAAAAAATGCTCTTTCGAAGCGCGCGAATCTGCCGGAATGCCACCTAAGTATTTATTGGTCAACAGTCCCTGTGCCAAAGGAGAGAAAGCGATCGCTCCGATTCCTTCTGCCTGCAGCACATCCAAAAGCCCCTCCTCAGGTGTCCGCACCAACATCGAATATTTCGGCTGATGAATAAGGCATGGTGTCCCCATTGCACGCAATAACGCAGCAGCTTTCTGAGCAAGATCAGGAGGATAATTGGACAAACCCACATAGCAGGCCTTTCCTTGATGAACAATATCTCGCAATGCGACCATCGTCTCTTCCAACGGTGTATTCGGATCCGGTCGATGATGGTAAAATATATCCACATAATCGAGCTTCATCCGTTTTAAGCTCTGGTGTAAGCTGGCCATCAAATATTTACGACTTCCCCAGTCACCATACGGACCCGGCCACATGGTATATCCCGCTTTAGTGGAAATTAAAAGTTCATCACGATAGCCCACAAAATCGCTACGCAATATATGTCAAAAGTTCTCTTCTGCACTTCCCGGAGGCGGACCATAATTATTGGCAAGGTCAAAATGGGTAATCCCGTGATCAAAAGCGGTCACCAAAGTTTTGCGGAACACCGCTTGAATATCGGTTTCACCAAAATTTTGCCAAAGCCCCAATGAAATGGCTGGCAAGAGAATGCCACTCTTCCCACAGCGTCTGTAGGGCATATGCTGATATCGGTTTGGATTGAACGTCACGTTACAAAGTTTATACCTGCAAAATACAAAACTATTTCCAACAGTCCAGCCTATTTCCCGTTTTCGTGTTCTTTCCTGAACCTCTTTTTAACATCATTTCATTTAATAGCTGCTCATGTTTATAACACCATATCGATTGACAACAGACCATGATAACCATCGGAGAACAGCTTTGATGAATAATTGTTTTTACCTATAAACGTATTTATATTGCATATAAAAAGCAATTTATCTAAGTTTGGTCTTATCCAAAAGTAAGGGGATTAATTAGATATAACATGATTGGCAGATTCTTCAGAAAATTCTATTTACATATTGTCATCTGGACCATATTACTGCTTTTGCCCTTTATTACGTACCTCTACCAGCCGGATAAAATCGCGGATTTCAAGCCTTATTCGGCATTATCGCATTTAGTAAATATTGTATTCCTGGCTACTCATTTTTACTTGCACTGCTACGTTGTTGCACCCACCTATTTTTTTGGTCGCAGAAAGATCTTTGTACTATTAATGGCACTTGGATTTGCCACCTATGTAGCACTGAACTACTGTATAGTCTATTTTAATCCAGATGGGGAGCTAGCTCATCTGACCAAGGAAAATATTCTTTTCGTACGATTGGTTATCGGCCCGGGTATTATCTACTCACTCTGTATGATTACCTCTTCGATGATCTTTCTCTACGATGAGCAAGCCCGACAAAAGGAGCTCAACAAACAGATTGCGCTTGAAAAAACAACGGCAGAACTAACGATGTTAAAACTTCAGATCAGCCCACATTTCCTATTCAATACGCTCAATAATATCCGTTGGCTCATTCGTAAACAATCATCAGATTCCGAAGACACTATTGTTAAGTTGTCCGAAATGCTACGCTACATACTTTACGAAGTAGACGGTCCCAAAGTCGAGCTTTTTAAAGAGATCGACCATATGCGCAATTTTATCGCCTTACAGACCCTTCGTCTTCCTATTCAAGGAAATGTAGCACTGGATATCGAAGACAGAGTCAAAAACAGAATGATCCCCCCATTACTCTTCATCCATTTTGTGGAAAATGCATTCAAGTATGGTGTGGATAGCAAAACTGAACCACAGATACAGTTTCAATTCCAGGATACTCCAGGTGGCATTATCTTTATATCCCGAAATAGCATTTTACAACATACGGAACCGCGTCCAAACGAAGGGATAGGACTGACCAATGTACGCAGACGATTACAATTATTGTATCCCAACCGACATGACCTCAGGATCGGAAAAACCGATGCTGGAGATTTCGAAGTGACTTTAAAACTGATGACCGATGAAGATTAAATGTATACTAATCGATGATGAACCCTTCGCGCTCAACATTTTAGAAGACGACTTATTGAATTTTGAGCAAATCGAAGTCGCCCGTAAATTTAATGCGACGGCCGAAGCTGAAGACTATTTAAAAGATCACGCTATCGATCTGATTTTTCTGGATATTGAAATGCCCGATCAATTGGGTACGCAGTTTATTCGCGAACTCACTCCGCGCCCCTTAGTTATCTTCACCACGGCCTATCACCAATATGCTGTTGAAGGTTTCGAGCTAAATGCCGTAGATTATCTGCTTAAACCCATTTCAAAAGAACGACTCGCAGCCGCAGTCCGAAAAGTGGAAGAAAGTATGCTGCTCCCTGCAAAACAGCTACCCGAACAGGATCATATTATCGTCAATGTAGAATACAAAAAGACGAAAATTTTTCTCCATGAAATCAGCTACATCGAAGGCTTGAAAGACTATGTGAAAATATACCTGGTCGACCGTGAATCGCCACTTCTTACGCGCAGCAACCTCCGAGGGATGGAAAAAATATTACCTACAGTCGATTTTCTACGCATACATAATTCCTTTATTGTCAACAAAAATCGTATTGAACAGGTCGGTCAAAGCAAACTCACCTTACCCGAAACTGCCCTTCCTATCGGTAAAAAATATATTAAAAATATCGAACAGTTTATCTAATGCTACAGGTACAAATTGAATCGATACAATTATCCGTTCGTCTACACATTCGCCGCTTCGGTCTACAGATGATTGCATAGCTAAAAAATCCTTTTCAAATTTGCGTACTATCGAACAGCCTAATCCGCGTAGCCGATAGCATAGCAAAGAAAAAATGAAAAGATTTATAGCAATAGCACTAATGGCAACTGCGGTTGCTTCTGTACACGCTCAAGCCCCTGCAGGCGGTCGTCCTGCTTTCGCCATGTCCGAAGGCCAGCTCTCCGGCCAAATTGTGGACAACACCGGGAAACCGATCGCGCAAGCTTCCGTGAATTTATTGAAGGTCATCAAGGATCAAGCTACTGGTAAAGAAAGGGAAATTCTCGTAAAAAGTACCAGTTCTTCAGAAAATGGAAAATTCAATTTCGCAGCCATTTCACCAAAAGAAAAATGGAAGCTAAAAATTAGCTCTGTAGGCTATGCACCGATTGATCTAGCTGTAGACTATACCGATGGAAAAACAGCCAAAGATATCGGCGCGATCAAACTGGAAAATGACAACCGTAAGCTCGATGAAGTCACCGTGACTGGCCGTAAGGCATTACTCGAAATGGATATCGACAAAAAAGTCTTCAACGTAGAGAAAAATATCGTCGCGGCTGGCGGTACAGCAATCGATGTACTCCGCAATATGCCTTCTGTACAAGTAGATATCGACGGTAATGTAAAATTGAGAAATGCAGCGCCAACGATTTTTGTTGACGGAAAACCGACCACGCTTACACCGGATCAAATTCCGGCTGATGTCATTGATAAAATCGAGATCATCACAAATCCATCTGCCAAATACGACGCTTCTGGAAGTATGGCCGGTATCCTCAATATTATTCTGAAAAAAAATAAGAAAGCTGGATACAATGGTATGGTCACCTTAGGTGGCGACCGCTTTGGCGGGACCAACTTTATGGGTAGTTTAAATCTGCGTCAGAATAAATTCAACATCTCACTGACGGGAATGAATATGCGCATGCGGACCAACACCGAGGGCGACAGCCACCGTACCAGTACAATTAATGGCATAGAATCGACAGTAGATCAAGATATCGAGGGCAAAACAAAAGGTATGATTACCTTTGGCCGGCTTGGCGTAGATTACGACTTAAGTCCCAAAACAACGCTATCTGTCGCCGGAGTGTTGGTTCAGGGTAAATTTAAGCCTAATGAAAATTCAGCAATTTCCACCACTTCAGGGGGCAGTACTTCAATGAGCGATCGCATTTCCGAATCTGAAAGAAGCTTTAAACCACGTGGCCTGCAAGCTGGTCTCGTCCAAAAATTCAAAACTGAAGGCGAAGAATTGTCTGTCGATTTCAATTACTTTGGCGGTAATAACACCTCAAATGGTCTATATACGACCAATTATCGCAATGCCAGCGATGAGGTCAGCGGAACGCAGATCCAAAAAAACAACGGCTCCGGCAACAATAAATTTATGACTGTGCAGGCAGATTATGTCAAACCGTTCAAAAATGGCATGAAACTCGAGACCGGTGTGCGTGCCCAGATCAATAAACTCAAAAACCTCAACACGAATTCCTTAAAAGCAGTGGATAAGGAGGATTTTGAAAATATCACCGCAGCTTCAGCGAACTATAACAATAAAAACAGTGTCTATGCAGCTTATGCCTCACTTGGAGGAAATCTCAAAGACTGGGTATCCTATAAAGTTGGGTTGCGCGCAGAAAGCTCAACGTACGACGGCGAACTTTTGAATACAAATGAAAAGTTTCACAACAAGTATCCCCTTAGCTTATTTCCTTCTTTGTTCTTAAGCAAAAAGCTAACCGAGAAAGACCAAATACAGATGAGCGTAACCCGTCGTGTCAACCGTCCGAACTTCTTTCAGCTTATCCCTTTTGTTGACTACACCGACAGCTTAAATATTACACGTGGTAACCCCGATCTTGTACCAGAATTCACCACTTCGGGCGAACTTTCTTACAGTCGTACACATGGAAAAGGTACATTTTTGGCAACGGTATACTATAAATCTACAAACAACCTAATTACACGTTACCTGACACAGGAACTCAATCCGGTGACGAACAAAATGGACTTCATTAATACCTATATCAATGCCAATTCCAGCAAAAATTACGGGGCCGAATTCACGTATACCAATAATCTCAAAAAATGGTGGGATCTGACAGCAGACCTCAACTTCTACAATTCTAAAATTGAAGTTGATGAGAAAACACCATCGGAAGGTATGTGGACAGTATTTGGAAAATTGAACAATACATTCAACTTACAGAAAAACTGGAACCTACAGCTTGCTTTTGAATATCAAGGTAAAACAAATATGCCAGTTACACAGGGCCAGACATTCGGCCCACCAATGAACCAGGCACAAAGCTCTTCCCAAGGCTATATCAAACCATTCTATGGTATCGACTTTGCCATCAAGAAAAGCTTCTTGAAAAATCAGGCTGCCTCCGCAACATTAGCCATCAATGATATCTTCAGAACACGTGGCAATACCATTGTTTCATCGGGTGAAGGATTCTCTCAAACCTATTATCGACTTTCCAATCCGCAGTTGATCAAATTGAATCTTTCCTACCGTTTCGGAAAAAATGGATATGAACATGTTTAAGAAAAACAAAAACCAGAATTCAATGGAAGGCATACAAATGCAATAGCATGTGGATCATATCGCAATCAAAAGCGGGTATTTCCTACAAGAAATACCCGCTTTTTTATTCAACAGTGTCAAAGAACTAGACAACTGTATTGGAGATATTCTTCTTTTCAAGTATTGGAACAATTTCCAGTAGATCATCAATCACATAATCGGGATTTGCGGATTTGAGTTGAACCACATTATGTGCACCGGTTGTGATACCGATACTTAAACCACAGCCTGCTTGCTGCCCCTCCTGTATATCGATAATAGAATCTCCAATCTTTACGACAACACCTGGATCAGCAATTTCAAATTTTTGCATCGCTAATTCAATCATATCTGGATAGGGTCTGTTTCGAGGCACATCAGACGCTGTAATTAATGCATCTACATCCTTTCCTACTTTCCAGTTAAGCTTTTCTAAAAGCGACTCCGCAGTTTTTCGGTCATATCCCGTATTCAACACACGTAAGATATCACGGTCTTTCAATATGGCAAAAAGCTCCTCAGCATTCGTATTTGGATAAATTTCTTCTACTTCATAAGCATGCTCCAGCTCCCCTAAAAACAACGTAAACATGCGTTGTGCCAATTCATCATCAACAAGATTCAGGCTATTTTTAAGTACTGTTTTGATCGCTTGTAACTTTTCCTTACCTGCGCCATGCGCCAATACTTCCGTTAATGTAAGTTCATAGCCTCCTACCGTATTTATTGCATTTCTAAGCGTCTTATACACAATATTATTTTCGTTCACTGTCGTACCTGCCATGTCAAATACGATCATCTTAATTGCTTCTTTCATTTGATTAAACCTAAAAGTTTAGTAAAAATAAAAAATTGTTAAATAACACTAAACAATCCCATATTAATTTAATGCTATATTTTAGTTAAGAAACTTGATTTAACGAATCGCAAAATAATAAGTCCAAGCGATAAGCAAGATTTGAAACGGAATACGAAACCACAAATAGTTTGGACTAGGTCCATCGAAAGTAGCCGTCTCATAATTTATATGCTTCAAGTTTGCCCGGATATTTGTGGGTAATACCAGTAGAAAGAAGACAATTAAAAGGATTCCCGTTATGCGGCTCATCTGCGGGACAAATAGCCCAATAGCAGCAAGGGCTTCCAACAGTCCGGTTGCATAGATCATTTCCTTTTTAAATGGAATAAATTCGGGCAGCATCAAGGTCATTCCCTCCGTATATAATAAATGCCCCAATGATGTAAACAGCAACATAACGGCTAGTGCTATTTTGCCAGAAAAAAAATAATCCACCGTGCCTTTCAACAACAGGGTACTAAAATTGGAGACAATAAAGACAACGATCAATACAAAAAATGGTTTCATCTTTTTTATAACAAAAATAGGTACCCTTCTTTTTGTTATCAATGAACATTTGTTAATAAATGCCTTTTCTGATTCGGCTCAATGATTGCGGTCTAATACCAATATAAGAAGCCAGATATTTTAAGGGAATATTGCGAATCAGCTCGGGCTGCTCACGCAACAAATTGATATACCTGGTTTTTGCCGAATCTTCGAGTAGCGTCAGTTCCCGTTTCATTTTTTTTAGAAAAATGTCCTCAACCGCTTTCCGACCAATTAGATTCCCAACCGTTGTTGTTTGATATACCGCATGGAGATCCTCAAACGATATCCGCCATAAAATACAATCCGTTATTGCCTCGAGATGATACGATGAAGGCTGTTGTGTCAAGAAGGAATCGTACCCACTTACAAAAGAGTTTTCAAAAGCGAATCCAAAAGTAAAATCATAGTCCAGTTTTGGGATATTGAAACGTACAATTCCTTTTTCAATAAAAGATAAATACTGTTCAGTTTTTCCGATTTCCAAAATCAGTGATTTTTTTGGAAACTCCATCTTAACAAGCTTAGCGGAAAATACTTCCCAGTCCGTATCATTCATGACAACGAGCGATTCGAAATATTCTCTGATCTTGTCCATGATCCTTATTTTTTAGGAGCAAGATAAAAACTTCTGTCCAAATATAGCGTAATGATTATTTACTATTTAATCGATTATTTATTTCAACAAACATACGGTCTATTTTACCAAAAAATATTAACTTAAATACTATAAACTTTAATCATGCTTATTCTTAACGAAAACGGTCCAGAACGTTGGCCTGCCTTTAGAAAATTAGGTTTTCGATTTTCTTTTATTTTCATTTTGTCGTTTATTCTTGTTTTCAACAACGGCACTTATCCATTATATGGCTATATCAGCTCTCCCCTCAATCATTTTATGCAAAAGTTGACTCCCTGGTTTGCAGAAAATATATTGGCCTATTCTTACGACCACAGCATCTTCATCAACGGAAGTGGGGATACCTCCTATGCCTGGATATCCTTATTGATCTTATTCCTACTAGCATTAGTCGGGGCAGCTTTATGGTCCATATTAGATCGAAAAAGAGCGAACTATAGGATCCTTTTTTACTGGTTAACCACAGCAATACGTTATTATGTTGCTTTTATGCTCATCAACTATGGTCTCATCAAAGTCTTCTATATGCAAATGCAGCCGCCGAGGTTAACACAACTCCTGCAGCCATTGGGCGAGTATTCCCCCATGGGCCTCGCATGGACTTATATCGGTTATTCTCAAGGCTACAATATACTCATCGGTTCAATTGAAATATTATCGGGCCTATTGCTTTTCAGAAAAATGATGGTTTTGGGTGCACTTATTACGGTTGCGACAAGTATCAATATTATGGCTGTTAATTATTTTTATGATGTTCCTGTCAAAATGGTCTCCACAGCACTCCTGCTATTTTCCATATTTCTACTGCTTCCCTACTTAAAAGCATTGTGCGAAATTTTTATTTCAGGAAAACCTGTACAGTTACTTCCTATTCAACAACCCCTATTCAATAAAAGCTGGAAAAGAAAAAGTTTGTTTATCATCAAATTGGCCGTGTTACTTCTCTTTATAGTGCAACAAGGCATGGGCATATTAAGTACAAAAAAAATGATCGCTGAGTACCTAACGAAGTCACCACTATATGGAATCTACCGTATTGATGAAGCGGGAACACCACGCAAAACAATCCCCGAAAATTGGCGACTTATTGTTTTCGAAATTGATAACAACAAGGTCTTAATACGCAACACAGACTATAGCCCGCAAAGAGAGAGCGTTATTATTGATGCTGCGGGGAAGAAAATTACCTTAAACAATTATCAATTTGATTATAAAATCAACCAAGATGGAAATATTCTTCTGACAAAAACCTTCGATGACCAGACAGCGCAAATTAAACTGATTAAACAAGACGTGCAAGCTTTCGAATTAAAGCAGCGCAAGTTCCATTGGGTACAGGAATATCCCTATAATCGTTAGATAAGAATCGCAAAATTGAATAAACAAATCGTGCATTTAACGCCTCTCAGACCAAAGTAACTATGTTTAATACTGCAAACATAACAACATGCGACGAACAGGTAGAGCATCTCGGTTTTTTATATCGAATGCGGAATATCAGAGTACACACCTGCCATATGCTCAAAAGCAAAGAGGTGCTGACCCTTATCTTAATACACTCGGGAGGAGGTATCCGTCAGATTGATCAGGGGCAACATAATATAATGGGTTACCAAATTCATTTAATGTTCCCTGGTCAGTCAAGTTCTTTCTATTTTTTCAAAGAAACCGCTGTTTATCATTTTAGAATTCCCTGGCAAAATTTTGAAAAATTATGTCATACGCTTTCAATCAACATAAAACTTCTTAAAGATTATCCGATACTTCAGATCGCAGCATATGAATTTGAGAGGCTTCGCTATGAATTCGATAAGATCCGTGAGGAACTCTCTCGCTATCAGCCACTATTATCACTCATTTTATCACGTTTGGGAACTAGCTTACTAGAGATTAACCGCTCCTTAACCAAACACATCGATAATTTAGCACCATATACTTATCCAGCCATCCTGAATCGCTTTCTTGAATTAATAGAACTTCATTATAAAAAAGAACACCATGTCGCTTATTACGCAAATTTATTGAATATAACTGCAACAACTCTTTGGATACAAACACAGCAATACATGGAGACTACCCCCCTCAAATTGATTCATAATCGTTTGTTAAAGGAAGCTATGCACCTGCTGCGTTTGGGGGCCAATCCAATCAAGACCACCCTGATTGAATTGGGTTTTGAGGACTCCGCTACGTTCTCTCATTTCTTCAAAAAACAGACAAATATGTCACCTTCAGCATATCAAAAGAAACATTTACCGCATAAAAAAACATAAAAATGGCTCCAACGTGATATACATGAAGCCAATATTTATTAAGAAAACTGCATTATAACTATCTTTTTTTCAATATGATATTATCCAAAAATGCGTTTTCCGTTCCTACATTGGTAAATCCGATCCGAACTATTTTTTTATTCGGATTGATCTCCTTGCCAGTGACAAAATTAACCGCCTGTTCTCCACCTCTCTTTCCTGAATCAGCTATTAAAGTCTTTAAAGTCGATAACTTTCCTGTTACGACAGCAACATCATCCACTTCCGCCTGAACTTTACCTCCTTTACTCCAATAGCCAAGCTTGAAGTCTTGTTGAGGATCCAAATAAACATATTGCTCTATTTTTTGACCCGGCGCAAGTACGACCGCTTTACTGCCTTTTTCTCCACGCCGTTCTTCGATGACCGCTGCTCCTTCCCAAGGTGCAAGACCAGATTTACCCTCAAAATCTGGGTTAGGCAATTCATTACCATCTTTTAAAGGCCAATTATACGCCCCGAATATAATCGACCTCCATATTGACTCCGCGTTCAGATCCATAGGCTCCAAGAAATACGTTCAAAAAGTGGTTGGGTGAATAAATCTGATTTTTATTCGTATACTCCTTGATCAGGTCTCCATTGATATAATGTTTAATACTGGTAGGTGTCCACAATACTCCATGTGTTACCCATTGTCCGACATGTTCATACCCCTCCGCAATATGTGTAGCAAGATTACGTTGAAATACCCCTTTTTGATCGACATGCCCATGTACCACAAATTGAGCCGTAATATATTCGAAAACGTCGATTTCAAAAAGCTGTCCCTTTGGACGAATGCCTTTAATTCCGTCGACTTCGGATCCTTCTTGAAGATAATAACGAATATCTGGCCCAGGTGAATCAAACCAAAAAGCTGTATTTGTTCCCTTGGGACTACCTTGGCGGTTACGCCTTACCTTAACTTCAAAGTACCCACCTTTGCTGTTGTCCAGTAAATTTTCATTGGACTTCCAATCGTAGGTTTGGATGGATGAAATCTTTTGGTTGCCACCCTCCGTAAAAATCCGCTTGGGAATGGTATCATTGACATACAGATTGATCGCTGATCCATTTAACGTATAAGCCGGTTGTGGCAAACGATCATGCAACATTTCATCCTTGGATTTTTCATTCAGATAGTTCAGGGACGAGAAATAGTTGGTCGTCCATTTATTCCGATTAAGTAATTGATCGTTAAATTCATCCTGCCAATAGACTTCCATACCAATAGGAACAGCTCTTGAGCTTGGATTCTTTTGCTCCTCATCGAGTTCAGTATCATCCAGCTGCCACTTCTTGCTCGTATACACTTTTCCATTCGCCAAGGATTTTCCTGTAGCAGATTCTATCCAGATATAATAGGTCGTTTCAGGCTCCACCTGCTGAATATAATAACGTTTGGCACCTTCTGCTAATATCGCATTGGCTGTTTGCGGTTTCTTATTCGTTTTTGCCCAAAAGACTTTCGCTCCGGACATGCTCGGTTGATTATCCTTCGTGTCTACACGGATCCAACTCCGGGTACCCAATAGCTGTAATGGCACAGTTGACCTTGTCGTTTGGGCCGATAACCCTAGCACTGACATTACCTGAATACCCGCAAGAAATAGATATTTTTTCACAATTTTCTTATTTTATAAACGAACAAACTATAGTCAATCTGCTTACGAACAGACTATAACCTTACGATAATAACGAGAATTATCAGCATTGACAACTCTGATCAAAACGCAACCGTTTGTTCAATTTAGCGATTCCAACAAATTGTGGGTCAATAACGGTTTATCCATCCTTACGCCAGATAAGACAGTTAAATTATGTATATTGCTTTAAGCGGTTTGGTTTGACAATTCCGTCAGATACATCGATTAATTTTTAATACAATATGAATACACTAGATAATTTTAATCAGCCTGCAGATCTTACGCAACATTGGGTTGATCCCTGGAACCAACACGATCTGGATACAATTATGTGACACTATAGTGAAGACATTGACTTTCGCTCCCCCATTTATTCAGAAAATGGGTGTGAATACGGCGGGAAATATAAAGAACAAAGAAGAATTAAAAGCTTATTTTAAAAGCGCACTGGAAAAATATCCAGAACTTCATTTTGAGCTTTACCACATACTTACGGGCGTAAACTCCATGGTAATTTTCTATAAAAGCGTCAACGATTCGCTTTCCGCGGAATATATGGAATTAGATGTACATGGAAAAATATACAAAGTTTCAGCGCACTATAAGGGACTATAGTGAAAAATCTCCACAGGACGACGACTTGTAGAGATTTTTAGGTTAATTTAAGGTGATACTGATTGCCTACTGGCTCAAAATTGGTTTCTGAATTATCAATCCATCTTTTTGTCATTGAAAAAAAGCCGCTTGGAAAATCCAAAACGGCTTGATATATAGCGTAAAAAAGTTTCAACATAGACTATTCATGCAACACCAAAATCGCTTTAACCGATCGGTTCAGAACTTCATTCACCGTACTACTTGCAAATAAACGATAAATCATATTATGGTTGCGTTTGACCAAACATAGAATATCGGTCTGATTGTTTTCCACAAAATCAACGATCGCATACGATGGGCGTGTATCATCCTCATCCACATAGTTAAAGTTGATAGTTACGTTAGGAAGCAACTGACGCATTTTTTTCTCCCCATTACGCACCAGCTTTTCGTCCAAATCCCTTTCTGAAACATGTAGAATTTCCAACTTCTTGGGGTCCGAAAGTTTTAAAATACGATTGAGCGCTTTGACATCACGCACAGACAATTTTGTGGTTTTGTAATCCGTTGCCAATGTAATGACCGGAATAGCGGACAGATTACTTTCAGGAGGTACAATCAAGGTCGGAATACGCAATTTTGTCACAGCCATACTTGCATTACTACCGACAATTTCTTTAATGCCCGTCGCCCCAGTGATTCCCATCACCAAAAAAGAAACATCGGTATATTCAACATACTTTGTGACTACATTCCGCAGATAACCTACTTCGACAACAGATCTCACTTTAAGGCCATTGTATTTATTTTCCTGAACCACCTGATCAGTCCATTCTTGCAAAGCAGCTCGTTTTCTAGCGTAATAATCTTCTATAAAGATCGCGTTATAAGTACTGTTGTTGATCCCTTCTGTCGGGTGTATGGCGTGTACAACAGCAATTTCCATATGCAAACGAGAAGCCAAAGACAAGGCATAACGCAAAGCATGACTTGCATTGATTGAAAAATCAGAGGCAACGAGAATTTGTTTCATTTTTTAAGTTTTAACATTAAACTGCCAATAGCCATGTGTACAAAGTCATTGGATGACAAAAACATTCAGGTAACAATCAACTAAATAAAAAGATGGAAGAATACAAATAGTAATAAAGCCAAGCCAATCGACACAGGTAAAGTAAGTACCCAAGCAAGACCGATACTTTTGAGTGTTCCTTTATTTAAATTGCTCTTTCCTCCAGAAGCTACCATTGAACCAGCAATACCACTTGAGAGCACATGCGTTGTGCTAACGGGCAAACCCAATACGGTACTGATACCAATTGTCGAAGCTGCGACAATCTCGCTTGAGGCCCCCTGAGCATAACTCAAATGTTCATTTCCTATTTTTTCACCTATTGTTATTACAATACGTTTCCAACCGATCATTGTTCCCAAACCTAGTGCTACCGAAATCGTTAAGATCACCCAAATCGGTGCAAAGTCCGTAAGATGTTTCAATTCACCCAACTTACGATTGAGCTCCAAACGATTTTCAGCATTGATATTGATCCGTTTATTGCTCTCCAATGTAGCAATCGATTTGACCAAACCTTCAACCTCTTTTCTGAATTTAAACGTCCCAGCTTTATCCGTTAGACTTTTATCCATCAAATGCAACTTGACTTGCTCAATCTCTTCATGGACATGTGCAAACATCGTTCCTTGAACAACATTACTGGAAGCAATTGTCTGCAACACGATTTCCGTTTGATCGAGCGTTTTAATGACAGCCGCATCTGGTACGGAATGGTTTATTGCAAAACGGGCAGGAAGAAATGCAATTAAGATCAACATAAACAGCCCTACTCCTTTTTGTCCATCATTGCTACCGTGAAAAAAACTGACCAATGTACAGGTCAGTATAAGAATACCCCGTACTAAAAATGGAGGTCTGTCATCTTCTCCTTGTGGGATGTGAAAAAGTGCTTTATAACGGACGACATGCTTCAAAAAGAGCATCAATATCACCGCTAGACCAAAGCCAATCAAAGGTGACAGAATCAAAGAAAGACCAATTTCCTCAGCCTTATGCCAATTGACACCGCTGCCACCGTAATACCAGGTGAAGCCTATACCAGCCCCGATAAGGGCACCAATCAAGGTATGTGAACTCGAACAAGGAATACCAAAATACCAAGTCCCCAAATTCCAGATAATAGCAGCCAATAATACAGAAAGGACCAGACAAGCGCCTACGGAAACCGGGAGTGCCATTAAGGTATCCAGAGGCACCAATTTAAGGATTCCCATAGCCACGGCTATTCCGCCTGCAAAAACACCTAGAAAATTCCAAAAACCAGACCAAGGAATGGCTACAATTGGTTTAAGTGCTTTGGTATAAATGACCGTTGCAACAGCATTCGCGGTATCATGAAAGCCATTGACAAATTCAAAGGCCACAACGGCAAATAAACAAAGGGCAAAAACAATAAGGAGTCCAGTACTAAGATCGGTTTCCCCTAAGAGAGGAATCATGTTGCAGAAAATGTGCATAGTATTCTTTCATAAGATTTATGGTTGTCCTTGCTGAGTTTTTCTTACTTGCTGAGTTTTCCTTAAGGAAAACTACCGCAGGAACAATCGCTTCATTCAGCTCAAAAATAATTTTCAGATGTTAACTTTTGATAAAGGATATATTACGTTATACAACAAGAAAGAAAAACTTAAAACACTGTTAACGAATCTTATTCCGTCGCTATTTTATTTCTCACAAATTTCTTCACTTTCAGGGAGCTAATACGGACTTTATAGGGACCTCATTCGGACTTCATTCGGATGAAAGCGAATAAAGACCGAATAAGTTCCGTAGAAATAACGATTATAAAACGGAATAAAATCAAATTTGACCACTAGTTTTTACCCAAATAAATATAGACAAATCAAAACCCCGTAAAAGACCAGCTGTGAAGTAAGAGTAGTATTAGACCAACCGTAAAGTAAAAGCCGTGTTAAACCTTTTGTAAACCTTTTTCAAGAATGGACATTGCTATCTGCAAAATACCAAGCAGACGATTCAAGGGAATTTTGATCCGCCATTTACAGCAAAAACAGGACGATTTACCGATTCAAACCTACAGTCCACCGAAAAGCACAAACTTTTTAAATTTAAACTCGTTACTTTAGACAAAAATAAATTTAACACCGAATTAATTATGCCTAAATCCTCCTCATTAAACTGTTCCCTGACGAACTATGCTCCCTTACAGCGGATTACACTTCGTACGCTACCTTTTCTCGTCGCCATGTATTGCCTGCTCTTCGCGCAACATGCAAAAGCCCAATCTTTAGACTGGTATACAAAAGATATTGTATTTAAAAGTGAGGGTATTAAGTTAACAGGAACCATACTTCAGCCTCGCCGTGCCCATGCGGCCATTGTCCTTATCCATGGTTCTGGACAAGAGAAAAGGATGATGGAGTTTGCCTCATATTTAGCCCAAAACGGTATTGCTGTATTTACTTATGACAAGCGCGGAGTTGGTAAATCTGAGGGAACCTACGCTGGCCCTGAGGTCGGTACAAATAATATCGACTCTGCCAACCTCCACCTGCTGGCCAAAGATGCACAAGCAGCGGTAAAAGCATTCCATCAGCAACTCGGGAAGACGAACATTCCAATGGGACTACTTGGATTCAGCCAAGCGGGATGGATCATTCCCTTAGCGACTAACCAAAATCCTTTGATCGACTTTTTTGTTTTGTACAGTGGAGCAGTTATCCCTGCCCGTGAGCAGCTCCGCTTCCAGTTTTTTACGAATGGAAAAAAAGATTTTTGGGATAAACATACGGAAGCCGATGCCCGACAACATGTGGCGAATGATCCGGATCGCTATCAATTTACAAATACCGATCCCATGACACCACTTAAAACGATAACAACTCCAGGGCTCTGGCTTTTTGGATCCAAAGATATCCAAATACCTGTAGGTTTATCCATTGAACATCTCAATGCACTTAAAGCACAAGGAAAGCCTTTCGAATATTGCCTATTTCCTTTATTAGATCACAATACAAGCCTTTCGGCATCTAGCGAACCTAGCACTATTGCATTGAACTGGATCAAAAGTAGGAGTAAAAAAAAAGCACAAAGAACCTCTTGACAAGGTTTCATGAGCATAAGATCAAGCATTAAAAAAGGCCTAAATAAAAAACTTAGGCCTTTCTTCAATCAATTCAAATGTTTAACTCGCTGGATTAATGCAAATCCGCACGAAGCACTTTATTTTTATTCAATGCTCTATTGGAATAGATGATATACAAGGTGCCGATGATGGTTGGCGTAATCCAAACCAGCGTTGAACCAAGCTGAATCCCGGCAACTAAAAAGGCAGTCACCGACGCAATCAATGCGCCTACCATACGACCCAAATGACTGACCAGCCAGCCATTTTTCTTTTCTTTGAAACTTTTAAACAGCTGAAAATCCCGAATACTCATAAATGCACCAAAACCACCAAAAAAGACATATAAAACAGAATTTGCCACCTGCTGTATTAATCCAATTAAACCAAGACATAACATACCAACCGATGCAAGCAGCATCGTAGCCGAAATAAGTTTGTCTTTCCAATCGGTCTGTTGTTTAATCTTACTGCGTAAAGTCAACGCGCGATTACCCGCCAGAATGAGATAGATGGTAAAGATACCGATCAAAAATAAAAATGTGTTTTCGTGGCCCGGCATTCTCGCAATAACAAGTGAAATTAAAGAACTAATCACCATCGCATAGGAAAATATGATCCCCGTCTTCTTATGCCCTGCTCCTCCCTTTTTTACAGCCACACTGATCAGGCCGGTAATCAATCCTATCCCACCAAAAAATGCGTGAATGTAGATCAATGTCTTAATTGTTTCTTCCATAGTTCTTCTTTAATTGTTTTTAGCTAATAATGGTATTGAAGCAAAAAGGCTAATTAATGGTTATGCCATGTTTAAAATAGATAGACAGGAAACTGCGCTATGATGCCGTTTGCGACAATAGCCCAAATGTAAAAAATATCCTTTTAATTATCCAAATGTTTAAATAAAAATCATTCTTTTTCCTCACGGACGAGAAAATCATAAGAGTACCAGAATTTCAGGTCCCCATAGGAATTAAGGTTTCCTAGACTATAGCTAATGGGGTAGTCAAAGCTATTCTGTTGCAGTTCAAGTTCATTTTTATAATCAATGACAAGTTTTTTAATAGCGTCCAAACCTGTTGCGCGTCTAATAAAACTAGTTTGACGTCCACCACGCAAATAAACCAGCACATCGGAACGATTTAACACCGTTTCGTCGGTTTTTGTCAGAAATTGATTGTACAGCAATTTTTCCAATACGTTTTTAAGATCACCACGTGTAAAATCACTTTCTCCCATCATAATCGAGTGGGTACCATAGTTGACTGACGAAACATAGTAGGGATTATATCCTGATTTTTTTAACTTCCCTAGTGCATCCTTACTAAAAGCCTGTTCATAGTCTTTCAGATCCGCATGGAGACTAAATGTAATATGTTCTCGACGCAATAACAGGCTATTAGCTCTTTTTATCGTGGTAGAATCATGGTGACGGACCAATTTGAGTACACTATCTACGTCAGGGCTATTATTAAGATGGTAGCGTATCGCTCTATAATCGAAAAATGCCCCTACAGACGACTGCTTCAAAACAGCCGGTTCCCCCTTGCTTTTCTTAGCGAAAGCTCGCACAGCATCAAATCCAGGAATGATACGGATTGGAGCTAAAGTTGGCTGTGTAGAAGAAATTGTGCTCTTGAAAGGTTTATAATTGCGAAGGGAAGTTAGTTTTAGTTGCGGCGTAGTATCTTTTAATCCCCAAACTGTCCCCAAATAGAAGTTTTTATCTATAGTGCCATCCACGTAGATCTGGCTAACCGAAAACCCGACGGAACGCCCTACAAATTGATACCTTTTAGCCATTGTTCCATCACCGATCTCCCTAGCGTCAAAATCACTATCTTCTTTGTCACAACTGGACAAAAAACAAATGCTTAATAACAACAGGAAAAGATATTTCATAATTTAAAAAATTAATCGTCAGCTCTGGTGCAGCACTTCGATCTCATCTACCCGTCGGACAATGGCCTTTAGATTCTTCTCAAAGATAGACAAAATTCCTAATCCAATATACATAAAAATAAGAATAACAACACGATACAAAGCTAAAGGAACATAATTAACGATCCATTCCGAAGAAACCAACCCGATGATCAAAATCATAATCGGTATTGTTAAACCAAGATAATTGCGATAAACGCAGTATTTGTTCCCTCGAGGCCGATGCCGCAATAGGTATACTGGAATATAAAAAACTAATGTACCAATCATCCCTAATTTTAATCCCGTCCAAAAACCATCTGCATCGAGCGGCACAAAATAATAGAACAATGTGAAGTACACGATATAAATTGCACTATGCCAATGCTTGACGAACTGTAAAAAATCAGCAGGAAATTTATTGATTTGTTTTCTTTGCAGATTCAATTCATAACTAGCTGCAATGCTTCCAAACCCTGACTCTCCAAAACTGGCATAAGCGAGATCAATGGCTCGATTGAAATACATGCCGGCATCTGAAGACATCAGTTCCTCTACCTTACAGGCGAAGTGATCCAAAATTTCAAGTTGAACATCAACATAATGATATCCTTTAGAACGGATAAAATCCATCAGAATACCTAACTCCGCTTTGGTCAATTTCTTTTCTGTCATGATACAATTGGTTTCGTGTTCAAAATAACCTGCAACTTCTCCACAAAGGTCAACGCATCTTTCATTTTAATTATCTGCGCTTTTTTTCCCTTCACTGTCAGGGAGTAATACTTTCTTGCTCTTCCATCGACAACTTCTATTGCTGTATCCAGAAGCCCTTCCGCTTCTAACTTATGTAGTGCAGGATAGAGCGCTCCCTCAGTGAGGATAAACTCCCCATCTGTTATGAGTTTTACCTGTTGGGTCATTTCATAGCCATACATTCTTTCCGTTCCAGACAATAGCTTCAGAATAATCGTTTGTAAAGTGCCTTTTAATAGCTTCGTATCTTTCATTCGTTCATCTTAAAAAAGTAATTAAATATACCTAATTTTCTTATATATAAAAAAACATAAAAAAACTATGATACAGCAGGATGCACTTTAACTTCCATCATCAGATTTGGCCTTTGCACGGTCTTTTGACTGCACTGCTTCTACCCTGCTTTTGCCTTGCTTTTGGAATTCACCTAGCAAATCCCTATGAATCGCCCAGTCTTAACCTAGTTCACTAGGTAAACACAAGGTTTCAGCTAGGTGTTCACTAGGAACAAGAGCGAACAAAGGTAATGACAGGAGCGAATAAATGCATAAGCAGGTCGGGAGCGAAAAAGCCGCTAGAGCTGGGAACTCCAAACGGCTTTGCACTAACAATTATATATAGAATGATATGATTATCCTGCTTTTAATAGATCAACAATAAGACGATCTCTATTTTCATTCAATGAGGGGTAAAACTGATTTAGATCAACCAATATGATTGGCATCCCCCTATTTTCGGGCTTATACAAGACATTATCCACCAAGTCCCGACAGAAAACCAACGATTCATTATCCGTAAACACTTCTCTTGACCTTTTGAGGAAACTAACAAAAAAACGTCTGGGATTATTGATAATTTTAAGATGCTCTTGGTTTGGAAAAACTGTACTGGAGAGATCTAGCCCTCGAGAAAATATAACGTCCTTTAATTCTGCATGACCAAAATTTACCAAGGGAGTCTTTAATGGTTTGGCTTTTTTGAGAATAAAAAGATTGGTGGAATATAAGTCTTCTGTAAAAGGAATTCCATAAAACCATGAAGAACTGATCTTTCCTTTAAATACCACATGAATCAAGTTCGTCCCGTCGAAAGTTGTTTTGTCAAATGTATTGTAAAGGAAGGACGACTTTTCAATTTTTAGATTTCCAATGATGGCTTTCGAAAAATCATTCGCTTCGAATGTACTTTCCATCCAAAGCCCAGATTCCTGAAAAACAACAGACTGAAAGTTACAGTCTACAAAGGTACAGCGAATGAACTTACAATCACGAAACATGGAGTTCATGAAGCTTTTCCCTTTTATCTTGCAATCGATAAAAGAACAGTTTTTTAAGACTTTGTGATTGAATTCAAAACTTTCAATCTCACTTTGCTGGAATATTTTATTAGTCAGTGCCATGCTAAAAATGATTAATAGGCTAAAATTTCATAGTAGTTGCATTTCAAATGGATATTTAACGGCCAAAATCTCCATTTATACATTGATGACAACGGGAAAGACAAAACGTCCTAAAGGAATTTTGACTTTTTTATTTTTTTTTCCCAGCCTAAAACAGCCAAGACATAAAACATGTCGTTGCAAACTAACGATAGGAATATATTAGCCAGCCATTCTTCAACTGAACAATAAGCACAAAAAAAGCCGCAAGGACGGGGAGTCCTTTACGGCTTACTACCTATGAAAAACATTTACCTTACGTGTAAGGCACTATCTACTATGACAATTAAAATTAAAATGTCGCACATAAATCTGCAGCGCAATAAATTAACAAATTAAGATCTGCTCATTTCTTACTTCAAAAAAGCGCCAAGATATGTTTCGGCATTTCTTGGATCCAAATATAAAGTCCTCGGTCAGCGATTCAAGCCTCCGTTTACAATTCGCCAAAAATGATTTACGATTCGTTTATTGTATTATTTTAATCGGCTGGTTAATTAGCCCTTTACTGCTATAAGAAAAAAAAGTATATTGGTGGACGCAATTAAAACTGTTTATGAAATTGATAAAAAATATCTTGGTAGTGCTTGTACCGCTTACCTTATTCAGCGACATAACCTTTTCCCAAAGCAAAGAGGAGCTTAAAAAAAATATGAAAACAGCAGTATAGATGAAGAGCTCAAGAAGAAGATGGCTACGGAATATGTCTTTCCCGATAGCCTCATCTTACCCCCATTACACTATACCAACCCCGAACAAAGTAAAGTTGCCGGTGAAATACCTATTCTATCCAAGGATAGTTATAACCCTACGACCGGTGAACTGACACTCGAAACGGGCGTGTTTGTAAAATGCCCCCCCAAGAAAGAGGACGGCAAATAGCCGGCAATGAATTATGATAAAATGCCATCATCGTCTACGACGACAACTTTGATGGCCGCAGTTTCAACAGCGATCAGGATTACTATTTTTAGGTGGAGGATTTTAATGAAAATAGTCGTTCGAAACAGAGCAAAAAATTGCTCCATATTGAATAACGTATAGAATGCCCTATCCCATCGGGTAAAAAAAGAGTCTTCTCATCACAATGATGAGAAGACTCTTTACTTAATCACAAACCAAGTTTGACTTTTTGCTGGTATATTGACCTCAAAGATCCCTTCTGAGGCTGCATTTAATGGCATTGTCCTACTGTTTTGATCTTGCTCAACCACTTGCACATTTCCTTTCAGTCCGGTATAGTATAAGTTGACCTTAATTTTTCGTGTTATCGCTTCGTCCAATGGATTATAGATCATTAGTAATCCCTTTTCTTTTCCCGCTGGATTCACGTGCAAAATAGCATCATAATCCATCCCGTCAGGACGTCTCACATGGATGATATCACTGTCCAAAACTTCACGGTGTTTCTTGTAAAAATTCACCCATTTGGTTACTACATTTTTCGTCTCTGGGGAGTCATAAAGCTGTGGTCCACGATAACAAGCCTGTACACCTGCGCCAAATAGATTGGCCAAGCGTTGCTCGTAATGCGGTAGGTGATCCTTCAACGGCTCTATCGTTGCCTCTTTGCCGCCACCTTGGTATTCTACCAAAGGAACAAACATCCAGCCCATGGATGGAGCTTTAGCCCAGGTACCATCGAAGATATTCTGTCTTTCCACAATCTCCTGTTGTGTCCTCGGAAGCGACCAGTTCGCCTCACGGTAGCCCATTCCGACTTTGTTTCCACCATTAAAGAAATACATATCCGGAATATTCAGGTAGATTCCCTTTTCACGGCACCATTTGTAAAAATCAGTGATCCGTTTAAACTGATTCCATTGCGAGTCTTTTTCATTGTGATGTCCGGGATGATCGGTGGCGTAACACCAATCCCCTGGATAAGAGCCATCATGCTCAAATACACCCAGTCCCGAACTTTCATACAGGTTATACAGCTTTTTGAAGTAAGCCTGGCCCCATTCACTCTCAATACAGGGTGAACTTCCAAAGCGAGGATGCATGCCTTCAGGTAGCACAACGTCATTTTTAGCATCAATATGCCGACTGGCCAGGAGCGAATAGCCTCCAAGTTCAATTCCTTTGCTATGCGCATAGTCAGCAAGCTCTTTCATACGCTTGAGATTTTCGGGAGAATCATCTTCGGCATTGAATCCAGACCAAAAGGTCATAATCACCATTTCAAAACCAACCTCCGCTGCTTGATCAATTGCCTTTTTTACCGACTCGTTGTCCGAACTCCGTACATGCATCAATATTGGATTTTCAGTTGCCCATGGCGCCATGGAGCGCAGCATTTTTCGATATCCAAGGCTCTTACGTTCGCGTTCCCAGCTATCGTTCAACAGCTCCCAAACCCGATAGCTTGCAAATTCTCCAACGGCAGCAACCTGTTGTTCGGGTCCCATTTTAGGTGCAACTTCCAACAGACAGGGTGTCTCCCGGTCGTAGTGGACCTGTGTGGTATATAGCGGGTCTTTTTTCCACTCCAGACTCGAGGAATAAACGACTTCCTCGCTCATACCGCCAAATGTATAATCTGTTTCCACGGTGATATTATGGTATAACCAACGGCTTCTATGATCTACCGAACTTTCGGGCTCAAATACAGCCAATTGCTCACTCTTAAAGCTATTAACCACAATTTCCCGGTCCGACTGATTCTGCACAGTAATCCACTTACTAAAGATCGGCATGTCATCATAAAGATCATAATGAACCTGTACCGTAACGTTTTTCATATAAGCAAGTTTACTGGACAAATCGCCTGCAAATTGGGATGAAAAATCACCGTATGCCCAAAAACCTTCTATTTTGGAGCGACCTTCCTTTGTAGAAGCCTTTCCATCTTTGTTCCCGCCGTTTGGATCCATTTTTCCGACACGAACCAACTGTATCTTGTCACCTGACTTTAGCGAAAGATGACCGACGGTATGCCATTGTTGTCCATCCAAAGAGGCTTGTGCCAATAATTCTTTATCCGCTATTTCATATCTAAACCATAGCTGATCTGCTTTACCAACTTCGAAGGTTCCGTTATCGCGTTTGCCATCAAAAAAGACTACTTTGCCTTCACTTGCTCGCCAATAAAGTCTGGGGCTACTATTCGTTAGTGTTAGCCCAAAACCCAATCCCCAATCGTTGGATTGATCAGTACCTTTATTCATCTTGGCGACGAGTACCTTTGCGTCTTGAGGAACCGCTCTTTCAGCAAATACTGCCGCATTCTCCAGTGCCATAATCTCGCCCACTTTTCCTTCATTGACAAAGGAATTACGTGCATGTGATTTTGACACCATCAACTTCCAGTCGGACGCTAAACGCTGAAATTTATCTTCCAACAGCAATGATCTGTTTTGGTCACTTTTGCTCTTTGCGGCAAGAGCATCGATCGCCTGTTGATCCAATGTATAGTTAAATGTCAGCTCTTTGCCCCGCACTGGCCAGGGCATCTCTTTAGGCATCCAGTTTGGCCTCTTTTTCCAGCCAAAACGGGGTTTTGTATCTTCAATTTTATAATCATGGAACTTAAAAGCCATGGATTAGCCTTTTAACTCGGTATCCATTCTTTTAGTAAGTAATTATGTACTTTTTGTCCTTCCAATCCACCGACATCAAAGGTAAACCCATCGATTGTTACACTGGCTTCAGATCGGATCGACCTTAGAAATGCTGTATTTCCAGTCAATTCGTCCAAACCAATACTGGCTACATTTGGAAAAGTCGTAAATGTACGGCTGACCAAGCCATTGGAAAATACCAAATGACCTTCTTTCGTCTTGAAGAGCCCTGCTTTCGCATGGGAAGTTCCTATTAGCCAGTCTCCAGACAGGCTGTTGCTTTCTTTGTTAAATAGCGGCAGCTGCTGACTATAGCTCTGCTTTGCCTGGCCCAACACGCCTAGTAGACACAGGATATAGAGTTGTTTTTTAAAGTAATTCATCTTTTTAGTTTGCCAATACATTTACTGACGCGACTTTCAGATACTTGCTTAAAACTTTGATTTTATTTGCTTTCAACAGTATTACCGAGCCCCATTGTTTATTTGGTTCGTTCCCCATTACTTCGTCAAGTCTACTGGATCCAAAGATATCTGCAATTTTACCACCTAAAAAAATGCTTAAATAATTGATTCGGTTTGACCAAAAGTTTACCATAGACTATAAAACTGAAACAAGATAATCAATATCACAATAATCTCATTCTTTTTGTATTCCCAAATCAAATTCCCTTAAAATCTCAAATACCCGTTCTTTGCGCAATAACCACATGCCTAACTTTTCTTCGGCAACACCATCCAAAAGTCGGTATGTAAAGATAATTCCCTCCTTTTCATCCAACTGAACCCCCAAATATTTCAGTGTAATACCTTCTTTATACAGTATGGGGCAAATTTCCGTAATATGTGAGGACAATAAGAATACACAGTTCTTGTATCCTTTCAAACAGTTAACTAATTCCAGGGTTGCTTCACTGGCATCACCATGGTTTGTCCCCTTGAATAGCTCATCCATCAGAACAAACATTTGCTTACCGGATGCCAGTAACTCCGCCAAATGTTTAACCCGTAATACTTCGTTAAAAAAGTGACTTGCACCTGCATTTATATTATCACCTAAATTTATGGTCGCCGATATTCCGTCAAAAAGTACTGTTTTCATCGCATCTGCTGAAACCGGAAAACCAAGATGTGCCAGATAAACGCAGCTTCCAATTGTCTTCAACAAGGTAGATTTACCCGTCATATTTGCTCCGGTCAGATACCAAAGGTTGTTTTCTTTTTTATTTCTACATCATTTTTAATGGCATCTTCAATAAATAAATTATAAGCTCCACGTATGGTGATCATATCCTCTCCCCCTGTCTTTTCCTCAATTTGAGGAAAAACAAGATTCTTTCCTTTGATACTTTTTGCTACACTGAACAAAGCATCCAAATGATACAAAACATCGAAAATCTCACGTATTGCATTTCGTTTTATATTTCTAAAAAGATAATCGTATTTGATCATCAGCTCCTTAGAAAATTTGTTATTCAGCAACTGCTTAAACTCATCCCGATCGATATCTTCCAAAACACAATCTATGTGCTTACGATATTCTTTGAGAATAGCTAAACTATGACCTTCTGATTTTGCAGATGCTAAAAAAATAGCAAGACCATCTGTAATCTTAGCGATCTCGTGAATAGATCGCTTAATAAGTATCTCGCGTTTTTTAAAATCCAAAGACAAAAAATTCGTTGACACCATTTCGAGATAATAAGTAGCCCTGGAAGGTGAATAGGGTTCTTGCGGCAGAGACAAATATTGCTCCAGATCCTGCATCATATACTTATCCAATAGATCCGAAATCTCAACTTTTGCATAAAAAGAATTAGATGCTGTCTGCTTTCTATTTCCAATTTAGAGGAAAGAGGTTTAAGAAAATAACTATACAACATATCCCGCCCACCTAGCGTAACTGTACAATCGAAAAAAATCGACCATATCCTTATACCTACTGTTGGTAACATTTAAATCCGCTAAGGTTTGCTTGTCAACGATCGACATAATTTATTTATTGTGGCTCTTTCCCTTAAACTTACTCAAAGTCATTATAATTAGCAACACTGTAGCAGAATCGTTATACAGCGAAATAAGTTTTCATAATCATGAGATTACTAGCGATTATTCTAGAATATTAAAACGGAAATAATTAACTAATGAGCCAATCAGGCAAGACATAGGTTCTTAAGCATTTAAATTTATAGGACATATCCAAGGAAATAACGCAAGGGTAAAAAACAAAAAAACACCCGAAAGCATGGGGTACTCCGGGTGTTTTAGCCATATTATTAACCTATTTTATGAAAAGTGCCCTTGAATGGGCAACACTAAAATAGAAAATAACTTTGTATAAACAAAATAAAATTTAAAAAAATCATTTTTTATAAATCACTAAATCGGTTAAACATGGAAATTTAGCAGCGCGGCTAAAGGATTTCAAGTCCCCTTTTTGTCTAGGAACAAGTTAAAATCAAATTAATATTATCTTAGTATATGATAGGGATATGAAGGGAACTTGATGCATCCCTTCGCTATCCTTGTGAGATTTTGTTTAATTTTAAATCGATCAAGTAACTGTTAGCTATGAACGAACGTGAAATTCTGAGACAACATATCGACAAGACCGTCCAGTTGAACGACGAACAATTCGACTACTTCTTTTCTTTTTTTAAACCGATCTCCTTTAAAAAGAAACAACAGATTATCAGCATAGGAGATCTGGTCGAACAAGAGTATTTTGTGCTAAATGGTTGTTTAAAGACTTTTTTTACCAACGATGAACAAAAGATGCATATCTTACAGTTTGCCACACAGACCTGGTGGGCTTCTGATTATAATGCATTGCATAATCAAAGCAGGGCTACAGTCAATTTAGATTGTGTAAGCGAGGCAGACACGCTCTGCTTATCGAATGAGGACAGGGAAAAAGTATGTAAGGAAATTCACGAAGTTGAAACCTTTTTCAGATGGCGTTCTAATAAAGGATACATTGGGCTGCAAAAAAGAATAATGTCACTGCTGAACAACAATGCGCGGAGCCGCTACGAGGAACTCATGCAGCAATACCCTGAACTCTATAATCTCGTTCCCAAACATTTGATCGCAGCATATCTGGGCGTTTCCCGCGAAACACTAAGCAGGCTATACCAAGCCAAATAATGTGATCTAGATCACAAAAGCAAAACCATTCTCCAAATTGTGATGTATATCACATAGGGCTCCGGCAATTTATCCCTACTTTGTACTATCGTTTTAAACATATAATTTTTTAACAGACTTGGTTATTTAATATGAAAAAAGACAAATTAAAAGTATTGGTTGTATTGACATCACATGACCAATTGGGTGATACAGGAGAAAAAACAGGTTTTTGGGTGGAGGAATTTGCAGCGCCTTATTATGTTTTACAAGATGCAGGAGTGGACGTCACCATAGCATCTCCAAAAGGAGGGCAACCACCAATCGATCCTAAAAGTGCGCTCCCAGATTTTCAAACAGAAGCAACCAAACGTTTTGATGCAGATAAGGAGCTCCAAACAAAATTGGCAAATAGCTTAGCCTTGGATACGATCAATGAACAGGACTACGATGCGATTTTCTATCCTGGGGGCCATGGTCCTTTGTGGGATTTAACCAACGATAAGACATCCGTTGCATTGATCGAGTCATTTTGGGCCCACAACAAACCTGTCGCCGCCGTATGCCATGCGCCAGCTGTATTTCGCTATGTCAAGGATAGTAATGGTCAGCCACTGGTCAAAGGTAAAAAAGTTACCGGATTTTCAAATAGCGAGGAAGAAGCGGTTCAATTAACGGCTGTTGTTCCCTTTTTAGTAGAAGATGAACTTGTAAAATTGGGTGCACAGTACAGCAAAGGGGAAGATTGGCATAGTTATGTATTCAAAGATGGCCATCTCATTACCGGGCAAAACCCTGCGTCTTCGGAAGAAACTGCTAAAGCTTTGTTTACTCTATTGAGCAATTCCCAGCAATAAACTAATCAAAAAATAAGTAAGGACTGTTGTCATCGAAACAGTCCTTACTTATTTTTTGACAAAGCATCAACATCCTCTTCCAATTGAAATCTATCATCCTTGTAACTTCTTCAGGACAAGAACTATTTGCAAAATGACTTTAATCTTTGTCTTCAAGTTCAAACAATTCTTCAACACTACGCTCAAGCACAAGTATAGTTTGTTCCCTTTTTATGCGGTTAATTTTAAGTTGTAGCAAGTGAGTACCAAATAGGTATCCAACTGCACCTTTTAACAGTGCTTGTTCAGTGCTCGTTCAGTGATTACTCAGTACGAACTGAATAAATAATGACTAATCACTGTATAAAAATTGATTAAAAATTGTTTTTAGTGATAATTTGGTATTCGTATATTCCAGTTTTAAAGTTTATCTTATTAGCTATAACCTTATAAAGCAATTATGACACTCATCAAAATCAGAATAAATTCATAGCAAATAGAATAGTCGGGATCTGTGCGAACAAAAAACAAAAAGAGGATTATTTTATCCGGCATTTTACCGTTGCTGTTTTCAACCAAGGTGCGGTAAAACGTACATCGACCGTTTCTCCAGATTTACCCAAAGCCTGAACATAAGTGATCATCTTTCCGTGATAAACGCGCTGCTTCTTGTCCGTATAATCGCTCATATCGGCGTTATTTCCAGCTTCCATTCCTAGTAGACGCGCATTTCCCACGATATCACAGGTAATTTCATCCTCCGAAATAACGACAGGAACGCCCTTTTCATCCAGGATCTGCAAAGCAATTTGGATCACTCCACCAGCTTCGACTTGCTGATTACCCAACATGACAGCTTGAATAACTGCGGGTCTCTCGCTGGATTGAATCGCATGCCGAACGACCTCCTTGCCATTCGCATCCAAACCCACAACCTCTAGCTTTCCTGCTTTATAAGGAATGTCCCAAAAGATGATCCCTGTTTTCTGATCGTAGTTTTTCTTTTCGCCCACCACTTGAGCATCCAATTCTAAGCGCGCGCTAGCACTATTGGTATAACAGACCACCCTGATCTGCTGTCCCTCTTGGTAGTTCCAGACTGGCCAGGCGTCCATGGAAGGTGCCTCATTTTTCCGTTGCCCCTGTTCAGATTCCAATGCAGACCAAACATCTGTAGCTGCGGCACCTCCCTGCAATGGATAAGTACCCAAGTAGGCCATCGGTTTATCCAACCACAGTGATTGACGGTAATAGCCTCGCGGCTTGATAAAACCTGCGAAATCCAGCAGTCCTGAATAAAATCCACGTGAAGGCCAACGCCCCGACTCTCCGAGGTAGTCAATACCTGTCCACAAAAATTGGCCAAATATATGGTTGTTGTCACGTACCGCAAGCCATGCTGGAAGATCGTGTCGATTCTCGCTTCCAAAAATTACGCGTGCTGGATAGCGCTGATGATCCTGTTGATAACGACTTTCGGTATAATTGTACCCTGCAATATCAAGTGCTCCAGGATAGGCTGTTTCATTCGACATCGCTACCCCAGCAAGCCCTGCTGTAACAGCCCTACTTTTATCATATTTTTTCACAACCGCAGCCAAGCGTTTGGCGATATCCCCCAATCGCATCGCATCTGGTGCATCCTTTTTGTAACCACCATACGAGGCCTGCGTGAAACCACCTTCCTTCTTCTCGCCGTTAAGGACAGGATGTGAATAAGGGTCATTTGGATAATCCACTTCGTTGCCTATGCTCCAAGCGAAGATCGAAAGGTGATTGCGGTCTCTTTTGACCATATCGGCCAGATCCTGCTCTCCCCAGGATTCAAAAAAGTCGTATGATCCCTCAAAACCCGGTGTCCCGACATTCCATCCCTGTAACCATTTCCTCTTCGGGTACTCCCACTCGTCGAAGGCTTCGTCCATAACAAGTAAACCGAGCTCATCACATAAAGCATAAAGTGATGATGCCTGCGGATTATGGCTGGTTCGAATGGCATTAACCCCCAAAGATTTTAAGGTGAGCAGTCGGCGGCGCCATACTTCAGTATACATTTCAGCTCCCAATACCCCAGCGTCGTGATGCAAACAAACACCTTTGACTTTCATCCAGGAATTGTTTAAGGCAAAGCCCTTGTTCGGATCAAATGTAAAGGCCCTAAAGCCTGTTTTCACCTCTGACTGATCAATCCGCTTTCCATTTTGGCTTACGATGGTCCGCAGGGTATATTGTGTGGGTTGATCCAAACTCCACAACGATGGATTCGATACTGCCAATTGCTGTGTTACAGTTGCCTTACCCGCGGCCCCGACCTGCACTTTCTGCGACTTTTTGGCAACCACCTTTCCTGTTGGATCAAGCAGCTCCTGTTCCACTTTAATCGGGGCAGCAACTTGCATACTGTTGACAAAGGCTACTTCTGTATTTAAAATTCCTTTTCCTTGTCTTAGTTCTGGATATGCATAGACTCCCCATTGATCGATATGCAGCGTATTCGCCTTTACAAGCCATACATCGCGATAGATTCCTGATCCTGTATACCATCTTGAATCGGCGCTTTTACTATGGTCGACCTTAACAGCAATGGTATTTTCCTTCCCAAACTCAATGTATGGTGTGATATCGTACGAATAGGAAACGTAGCCATTGGGCCGCTTTCCAACCGATTTACCATTGACAAAAACTTCGCTTCGGTTGTAAACCCCCTCAAAATATAGAAACAACCTTTTCCCCTGATCTTCCACTGGTATGGTCAGTTGTTTTCGATACCAGCCAATGCCGCCGGGTAAATAGCCCGTCGCACTGGCTAGCGTTGGGCTCAGTGGATATTTTACGCTCCAATCATGGGGCAAACTAATGGGCTGCCAGCCTGCGCGATTCTTTTCAGCGTTTGCCTGTCCTTCAATATCGCCCAAATGGAAACGCCAATCCGAATTCACACGTTCGGCGATACCAAATCCGGGCTGTGCATATAAGCTATTCATACCCAAATAACTTGACACAGCTAAAACAGCCAGATTTCTTATTATTTTTTTCATTGTACTATATGCATTAGGTTTAGTGATTAAAGTGTAGGAACGACAGGCAATACATGGCCCTGATCATCAAAAAATAACCGGTCCATGCACACCTCTCGATTAAACCCAGCTGCATCGCCCATATCGATACCTTTGGGATAATTAAAACGATGATATACAATATACCATTCATCTTTACCTGGAATCTGCAAAATAGAATTATGTCCTGTACCATAAATTCCTTGGGTAGGATCCTTTTGCAAGACTAAATTATTTTCAGGAACAGTGATCGGTCCATCTGGAGAAGTCGCAGTTCCATAACGTACCCGATAATTTTCACTTCGGGTGTCATCCTCCGTCCAAAAGAAATAATAAAGACCTTTTCGGTAGACAACATAGGCGCCTTCCCGGAAAGTCTTGTCGGGTGTTAACACTTTGATTGTATTTCTTTTAATCGAGATCATATCCTTATTGAGTTCAGCAACAGCTAGGTAGCCATTTCCCCAATACAGGTAGCTTTTTCCCGATTTCGGATCGTTAAACACTGCAGGGTCAATTTCCTGCCCTCCTTTTACACCATTTGGTTTAAAATCGATCAAGGGTTTACCTGAATCTTTAAATGGGCCTGTTGGCAAATCGGCCACCGCAACACCAATCTTTTGGGCCGCTGTAAAGTAATAATAGTATTTATAATCGTTCTTGATTTTCTTTTCCGTAATTGTAGGTGCCCATGCATGTCGAGGCCCCCAAGCAACATCTTTTTTCAGATCCAAAATCACACCCTCATCTTTCCAATGACTTAGATTTGTGGAAGAAAAAGTTTTAAAATAATAACCACCCCAACCGTCAAAGCCATCACTCGTTGGATAGATATAGTATTTCTTTGTTTTATTGGAATAGAGGACATCCGGATCGGCATAAAAGCCATCCAATACTGGATTCTTTCTGAATGTGAATTCCATATCTTTGGGTTTCTCCCATTTGGTGGTCAAATCCAGAATTTCTTGTCTTGAAATAGGAATGATGGTCCCATGCCGTGGATGAAAATCCATGTCAATTTGATGGTCGATTACTTTAAAACGATCAAGGTCTTCAGAGGTGCAGAATTGATACTTCCCCTTACCATAGACATCATACATCAGGATATATTTGTCCGACTGATTGAGTTTAAAGACACTGGATCCTTCCACAGCATCATTGGTCTGCTGTTTATAGCCCGGTTGTTCAATCCACTTACCCGAAGTCAGGGAATCAGTTATCGCCAGCTTAATACCATTTCCATGTCCTTCGGTCTTGTAAAAAAGGTAGAACAAACCATTCTTTGCAATAATATCGCCATCGATACAGGATTTACCATTTTTTGGAAGAAACAGCACGTTAGGTTCGGTTTCAAAATCTGTAAAGTCCTTGTTTGCATAAGCATAGTAGATGATATCTGGACCATTTCCGTGCTGCATGGACCAGTACACCATATATTTGTCCACCGAAGGGTCAAATATAGTCTGGGGCGCCCATACTCTTTTCAACGCTTCCTGACCTTTGAAACGCTGCTGTATATCGATTGCCTGATGGGACCAATGCACAAGGTCTTCGGATTTTAGCAGGATCAAACCCCGATTAGAATCCCAGCCTTTGGAGGAAGTCATGTCGGTGAGCACCATATAAAATGTTTTTCCATCTTCGCCACGGAGAATGTGCGGATCCCGAACACCGCCGGTTTTACTGATTATCTTCGAATCCAGGATAGGTTGATTATCATTCAACGCGCGATAGGTATAGCCATCTGTGCTGATCGCAAAACAAACAGCTTCGTCTACAACCGCATTCCCTTTGAAATAGGCAAATAAGTAACCTGCAAAATCTTTGTCGGTAGGTCCGCTGCGATAAGCCTGTGCAAAAACACCGCACGTAGCATGTATTAAAAATAAGGTAACTAAGATTGAAATTCTGTTTTTTTTCATGAAGATTTAGTTGAAGAAATAAGCATTGGCATATTTTTGCGTCTATACATTTTTGCATCTCTAAAAGCCACGGGATTTGATCCCGTGGCTTCGTAATCTGACCATTTAACTTGTCGTCAGCACCTATTTTAAAGCTATTTTTTGAACGGCAGTATAGTAGTACTCTCCCGATACCGTAGCTTTCACCCCTATTCGGGCAAACACATAATCGAGGTTTTTCAAATTGTCCGGCAACTCTCCGACGATACTCGTCGGCTGACCGAAAGCAACGTTTGCCAAATTGGCGTCCACACGTAGCTCGCGTTGTACCTGATCTGTCAAGACAGATTTACCGAGGTAAAGACGCACAAACTCCATATTTGCCGTACCTACTATTCTGTTCACCGTAAAGTTAGCCGAAATACTGTTATTATTTTTTTGAAAAGACTCGTTTGTCACCGTAAAATAGGGTGTTACAGGTACATCAATGGTCGTATTGCCCTTCACTTGTACCAAAACCGTATCAGTTGCCTGTTGCAGCCATGGTGAATCTCCTTTCCGCACCAATTTGTATTCGCCATCAAAAAGACTAACAGAAAAAGAGCCATCCTGATCAAAATATACGGGTATTGCTGAGCGAAGCGGGTACCCATCCTGCCATAATTCCAATTGAGGGCCGTTATTCCGAACGCCAATCGCCTTCCCCTCATAAACAACGCGTCCTGATAGGGTTGATTTTGGAGCTTCAAAATTATCATATTCGCAACCTACAACGAGTAGACTTGCAAAAGCTATCAATAAGCTTAAAAATTTTATTTTCATGGTTCAATTAGATTAATGAAATGGATTTCTAACTATTTTAGGATTTTTATTGATGACATCCTGACTAATGGACGCATAATAATTGGCCATACGGAAAAAGCGTGCCTTTCTGAAACGCGCAGGTCTTACCCGTTCATAGATATACTTACCGTCATCGGCATGCCCTGGACGCACGACACGATAAGCATATAGTCCATATACAACCGCGTTGGGATCATTTTCAGATCCGTCCCACACCAAATGCGCAATACGCCACCTTTTAAGATCATAGTAACGATGATCTTCGAAGGCAAGTTCGACACGGCGTTCATTACGGATGATATCCATCGTTAGATTACTGATGCTATTGGCCGGAAATCCTGCTCTTTCCCGTAACTTATTGACATAAGTTCTTGCATCTACAGTCTGCCCCAGCTCAAATGCAGCTTCTGACGCATTGAGATAAATTTCACCCAGACGAAACCACGGCCACCAGTTAGCAGCTGATGTACCACGTGTGCTGGCCGCCGGCGCATCACTGACAAATTTCCGGATATAGAAACCGGTGTTGCTGACGTCCTGTGCATCATAAAGCGGTCCATCAAAGCCGGTCCACAAACCACCACTCGCATAATTCTGTCCCAGTTGTGGTGCTGCAGTAAACTGGTAGGCTCCATTTGCCCCCCAAGTTGCCACTCCAGCCTGAATACTTACAGCACGTCCGCGGAATGAAGTTCCCGGATAAATCACCGTTCCAAACAAACGGGCATCTTTATTTGCAAAAATATCGTTGATATTTTGGTAGGCTACGTAATTTCCTGCGCCGTTTTTATCATGTAATGTACCTTTGCTACCGTCTAGATAATCAAAACTTTCTACAAGGCTCAATGAAGGCGAAATCGTCGATGACGACTCATTGTCTTCGGTCAGACTTCTGACGATATTGTCATAAGCAAAGCGGTGAACTTTTAAACTCGTTACAAAATCCTTTGCAAAGATGACCTCAGCACCAGTTTTCTTATTGAGCATATCATAAAAATTGGCACCTTTATCGGCATTCTCATTGTAAAGCGCATAGGGACCGTTCATAATTTCCTTGGAGGCAGCCAGCGACTTGGTATAATACCCAGTAGCCATATTGGCAGGAATTCCCACTTCTCCCCCTCCAGTCGTTATCGGTGAGGCCATCAGATTATTATATTTCGCGATGGATGCCGCATAAAGCATTGCCCGACTTTCCAAAGCTAATGCCGTATACTTGTTGGCTCTGGTCTTACTGGCATTATAGACGGCGAGATCTTCCTTAATCTCTTCCAGTTCTTTGTAAATAAAATCGTAGACTTCATACTCTTTGGCACGTGCCACCTGCAATGGTGTTGGATCGCCGCTAAAGTCATAGATAAGTTGCGTAGTGACAATCGGAACCCCTCCCATGCGTTTGACGAGTTCGAAGTAAACAAAAGCGCGGATGAAGCGTAATTCGGCTTTATACTGCTTACGTTGTGCATCAGACAATTGTGTACTGAACTGATCGATATTTTCGAGGGAAAGATTCAGATCCCGAATAAGTCCATAGTCCCAATAGCGACCGTAATCGTCACCAAATTGGTAATCGTTACGCCAGTTTTGATCGCGATGTCCCGACCACATCGCATCATCCAATTCGGTCATTCCTCCTGTATTGAAAACACCATGTAACGTTGGCATTCTATCGTAATAATTGGCGACGAGTGAAGTCAATAGTTTCGGATCATTCCAAAGCTGTGCATCGGTAATCAATGATTTTGAATCCCGGTCAAACCAATCGTCGTGATTGCAGCTGCTCAACGAGGACAAGGTCAATAAAGCAACGCCTATGTAGGTAAGTTTAAATCGTAGTTTCATGTTAAAAAGTCATATTAAATCCAACCATAAATACCCTTTGCTGTGGATATACTACTGCTGCTCTCGCTTCGATCTCGGGATCAATCTGGTAGTCTTTGACATTGTCAAACGAAATCAAGTTTGAAGCATTGATATAGAACCGTATTTTTTCGGCCTTAATCTTTTGAATCCATGCTTTTGGCAGATTGTATCCAACCTCCAGGTTGCGGACTCGGAGGTAACGCACATTGGTCAACCAAAAATCACTGTTTCGACTATTGGGACCTGAGTTGCCGTTACGAATCGCAGGGTAGCGTCCCGGAATCCATTCGCTGTTTGGATCATAAGGGTCTTTGCGATGCCATCTATCTTCCAGCAGGTAGGCTGGAGAATTACCACCACCATGGAAGGCATTACGTAACTCATAATCCTGAAACCAGGATTGCACCGCACCACCGGCCAAATCAATATTTAAGTTGATACCCTTCCAGTCAAGTCCTATCCGGCCACCGAAGCTCATCATCGGTGCCCAACCTGTCGGATAACCGATCGGACGCTGATCCATATCATTGATAACACCGTCGCCGTTTACATCTTTATAAATCAGATCACCAGGAAGTTGTGTCCTATTGTTCTGACCATCATTATTGATCGGATGGTTACGGATCTCTTCTTCCGACTGAAATCTTCCGACAACTTGGTATCCCCACCATACGCCACCCCAGCGGTCTTCAATCGAGTTACGGTATTCATTCCACGAATTACTGAAACGAGGCTTATAGGTTTCTAGGTCACGATAACGTGAAAAAGTCATATTCCCACTGACAACATAGTTAAGTTCACCGACCTTATCGGTATAAGTAATGATACCTTCCGCACCATAATAGCCGTTCTTACCGAGGTTTTCATTGGGAAGGTCATAACCGATTTCAGCTGGTAATAGGACATCGTATCGTTTCCCAGGATATCCAGTACGGATAATTTTAAAGATATCCGCCGTCAATGTCAGCTTATTATTCAACAAGGTTGCATCGACCCCCATATTATAATTGGTATTTTTAACCCAGGAGAGGTTGCGCACTGGTAAACCTCTTGGCTGTACCCCGGGCACATAGGCTCCGTCTAAGACAGCACTTCCAGCCGCCCAATTATATCCGGCAAGGTAATCATGCATTCCCACACCCTCTTCAAGTCCGGTTTGCCCGATCGAAGCACGGATTTTAAGGTCACTCACGACGGATTTCAAAGGCTTGAAGAACCCCTCATCCGAAATACGCCAACCTACTGATGCTCCTGGAAACAATCCCCAGCGTTTACCCTCATAATATTTAAAGGACCCGTCATAACGGCCCAGAACTTCCAGAAGATACTTGCCCTTGTAGTTGTAATTGATACGGCCAATATATCCAGCCCGAGCCTCGTAAGCCCATTCATCGGCCAAACTATTGAGCTCCGACAGTCTCAACAACGGGATATAATTGTTTGAAGGATTTGCGCCCAATGCCTTATACGTCCGGTCCCAGTCTGAGCGCTCATAGCCTAACATTCCTGCGAAAGTGTGATCGCCGATCTGCTTGTTATAATCGATCTGGAACTGCGCAAACCGAGAAACAATCTCCCTCGTGGTATCGTAACGCCAGCCAGCATCACTTCCACCAGTTCGCTTATAGGCATTATTTTCGTATCGATATACATCATAGGTATATTGGAAGCCTTCAAATTTATTATTGGTATAATTGTAAGAAACAGTTCCCTTTGCCGACAAACCAAAATTTGTCTTATAGGCCGCAAAGAGATTCACGTTTCCAGCAAGGTATTTATTGTCTTTATAGCCGGCGATATCGCGACTAAAGAGCGCCGGGTTATAGGGAAAATCATTTGTATGATTGATATACTCTGGATTGTCATTTGCATAAGGGCCTACCGTCGGTCTATTTTTCATAATAGCCAAAATCGAGGAGAAGTAGCCATCTCCACCTGGTAAGCCAACATCCTGGGTTCCCTCATGTCTTCCTGAAATCTGTGTACCCACTGTAAGTCCTTTGAGTACCTCAGCTTCCATATTGGACTGAAAATTGGTTCGCTTATAATTGAAATCCTTGATCATTGCATCCTGATTGAGGTGGCCCAATGACAGGAAATAATTTGATTTTTCACTTCCACCGGTGACATTGGCATTGATGTATCGCTGTGGGATATTCTTACGGATCACCATATCATAATAATCATAGCCTTGGTAGCCAGGCTCTGTTCCAGCCTGCCATTTAGCCAACTCCTCGGGCGTATAAACCGTCTTCGGATCGCGGTTTTCATTCTGCGCAGCCTCAACCAATCCACGCGTGTATTGTTTCGCGTTTGCCATGGTCGGAAAACGTGTCAAATTCTGCCAGCCTTGGTAGCCATTAATATTGATTTTTGCACTTTCTCCTTTTGCTCCTTTTTTGGTGGTAATAAGTACAACACCTCTAGAAGCACGGAATCCATATACTGCCGCTGCGGCATCTTTCAAAATAGAGATACTCTCAATATCTTCGAGATTTAGCGAGTTGAAGATATCTGCTCCGGAGCCATTCTGTGTACCGACCCAGTCCGTACCTTCCTGACCTCCGTAGGCAACCCCATCAATTACATATAATGGCGAGCCCATATTCCGGATTTCAATCGCTGCACCACGACCGGGACGCGCGTCTTTGGCACGCACGGAGATCCCCTGCACCTTTCCTGCCAAAGCCCCAGCAGTTGTCGTCGATGATGACCGTACAATATCCTCTGATTTAATATTGCTTACTGCCCCCGTAATATTACGTTTGGACTGTTTACCATAACCAACAACGACGACATCCTCCAAAACATTTTCATCTGCCTCGAGCTGGATTTTTAAATTTGTTGTTCCATCCAATGGAACTCGGCGAGTCTTATATCCAACAAATGACACAACGAGCGTTCCTTTGTTGGCATTCAGCTCAAATTTCCCCGATTTGTCTGTTGAGGTTCCCTTTCCCCCTTCTAGGAGGAGTACACTCGCACCAACGATAGGCTCGTTTGCTTTGTTGAAAACTTGTCCCGTAACCTTCTCCTGCGCATACAGCAATGTTGGCATCACACTCAACATGGTGTAAAAAGAAGCAATCTTTAAGTTTTTCATAAATTTAAATACGAATTAAACAGTAAATAATACAATCTAGCCGGACAAGACAATATGATGGTAAACTATGGTCTACTTTGGTTATTTCTTTTGCATCGTTGCCACCCCTACCTAGATTTTATAATTGGATAATACCTCAAACTTAGCCCATTTTGCAGCATTACATCATATACAAATCCGTCAAAAATCATATAATTTTCAGTCAAAAACAGCTTTTATAATATATTTAAGGCATATTTCCTGTTTGATGAAACCTGAGCCTGCTTTTATCGGTCTGCCATGGGGAGGCTGTTTTATGCGAAAAAAAATGCCCCTCGCCACGGAGGAGTAGCAGGGGCATTATGAGCGTTTGTGTATTCTTTTAATACGTTACCCGGATCTTATTGTCGGCTCGTTGGTATTCGGAAGGTAGCTGGCCAAACTCTTCCTTAAAGCACTGCCGAAAATAAATCGCACTATTTATTCCGACCATAAACGACACTTCAGTCACATTATATTTCCCCGTCCGAAGTAGATCCGCAGCCTTATGGATACGTATCTTGCGAACCAGCTGATTGATATTTTTACCTGTGATCCCCTTCAACTTGCGGTATAAGGTAGACTGACTCATATTCATTCGGTCAGCAAGGGCAGCAGCATCCAATACTTCATCCTGCATATGCTGCTCGACAATCTGCATAAAGTCCTGAACAAATTCATTTTCCCGCCACAGCTCCTCAGGAGGTTTTTGCTCGGTATAATCATCTGAATAGGGTGATTTGCTGTTTAAACTTTCCAAAATCAGTTCATTGATCTGTTTCTGTCGGCTCAATAGGTTGTCGATACGTTTGAAGAGTAACGCTGCCGTAACAGGCTTGATCAGATAGGAGTCTATCCCCAGATCATAGCCCCGTTGCCGGTCTGCATCGGTGTTTTTCGCCGTCAATAGTAGCAGTGGAATATGACTTGTACTGCGTTCCTGTTTGAGCTGCTGTACCAGCTCAAAGCCATCCATATCGGGCATCATAATATCACTGATCACCAGATCAGGTATTCGTGCCATCGCCGTTTTATAGCCCGCAGCTCCATTTTCGGCAAGTACCACATCATAATGCCTTTGCAGGGTAGTTCCAAGATACTCCCGGAGCTCCGAATCGTCCTCGACCAGTAGAATCAGGGGGCGCTGCGAAGCCGTGGGCGGTTCGCTTTCTTGTGCGACAACTTGGTCTACTTTTAGCTTGACCGTAAATCTAGTGCCTAGCCCAAACGTACTACTTACCTCTACCTTTCCATGATGTATTGCAACTAGTTCCTTGACCAAAGCAAGGCCAATTCCTGTACCTTGCGTACCTGTGCCTAGAATCTGATAATACTTTTTGAAAATCCGCTCAATATCTTCTTCGGCAATACCAACCCCCGTGTCTTCTACAGACAATATGGCCCAATGATTTAGATCTGCACCTTCGTAGCGCAGACTTAGTTTAATATAGCCCGAAGCTGTGTATTTATACGCATTCGACAATAAATTATCGACAATCAATTGCACAATTTCTGCATCAAACAACGTACGTATATCCGCTGTAGGGAGTTCGCACAACACGCGAAGACCAGGTTTGTGATTCAATGTTTTATATTTATGTGTCAGATCGGCGAGCATTTCGCCCAAGGATCCTGCTTCGGGAACAAAGGGTTTAAATTGCGATTCTACCTTCCGAAACTCCAAAAGCTGGTTGACCAATGTGAAAAGTCTATTGGCACTTTTCTGAACCGTCTGAACCAACGCACGGTGTTTCTCAGCAAGCTGCTTTTCTTGCGACAGATCCTCAAGGGGACCCAGGATCAACGTCAGGGGTGTACGTAATTCATGGGTAATATGCGTATAGAAGTTCATCCGCTCGGCATGCAGCTGTTCGTCTTGTAGATGTTGCCGTTCTTTAAGTTTGAGTTCCGATTCGGCTTTCATCCTTTTGAAATAAAAGGATATAATCACATATCCAATCAGAAGCACGAGTAGCATATAAAATGCCTTAGCAGGTAAGCTCAAATAAAAAGGTGGCGCGATGTTAATCAGCAGCCGTTGATACTCTTGCGACCACTGACCGGTTTTTCATTCGCGTACGAATGAGCAGCTCGTGCTCACCATAGGGAATATTACGAAAGTCGAGGTTTGTCTCATTGCCCAAAAAAAATCCAGTCATTATTGAGTCCTTCCAATTGATACCCAAATTCGACCAATCCATCCAAAGCAAAATCCATGACAGCAAGTTCGATGCGAAAACTATTTTCATCATAATTGAGCTTAATCGTCTTTGTATCCGACGGATATTTATCAACCTGCGCATTGGATTCGCCCGATTGAAAAACAATAAATCGGCTCAGGCTTACAGGCGAAGTAGGGAAATCGGACGGAATATTAGCAGGATTGAAATAACACATTCCTTCCTGCATGCCAAAATACAGTCGCCCTTCGCGGTCTTTTCCTACACTTGCATTGATAAATCCGCCCAAGGGTAAACCAAAGGATTGGTCGTAGTGGAGAAAACGCCTCTCTTGCAAGACATAGCGTAACATCCCCGATTTGGTTGCGCACCAAATATTTCCGGTATGATCCTCCGCAAGTCCATTGACAAACAACCAAGCATTACCTCCCGGCGGCAACAATAAAGCGAGATCACCGATCTTCTTACCTGCATCCTGCATAGCCAATCCGTGGTTTGTAGCGATCCAAATATTATTATCCCTATCGCGTAGCAAATGATTGATTGTATTATTACGTAATCCACTCTTATTGTCCATCTTACGAAGCAGTTTACGGTCGGAATTATATACATAGAGTCCTTGCCCATAAGTTCCTACCCACATATTGTGCTGACCATCTTCCACTAGCGTTCGCGGTGCATAATCACCAAGCATAGGCTTATTGATCAGAAGCTTTTGAACATGGTGTGCCACTCCATCGTATATAAAAAGACCTTGATGGGCAGCAATCCAAATGTGCCCCAAATGATCCTCATATATCGCACGAACTTCGGTCACCGACTCCCCTAAATCGATCATATGCCAATCGGAAGATCCAGCATATTGGACAGCAATCCCGCCCTTCCGCAATCCCATCCATACATGCTGATGCCGATCCTTAAATGCCGTAAGTATAAAATCGTCGGGCAATCCGTTTTTTTGGGTAATTTGTCCCAACAAACGGCCTCCAGCATTCATTTCTACTATACCCGAGCCCTCAGTTACCAGTCGAGTCCGATTTTCAACAGTTAATACATTACTCACTGTTGCCAATCGGTCAGGTAACATATTGTCTGAAGGAAAAACACTAAAAAAAGAAGCCATATGCGAAACAACCCCTACACCTCCACCATATAACGCCAGCCAAATATTTCCGAACCGATCCGGAGTGATATGCTGGACCATGGTATTATTACCTTTGCCAAGATCAAAAAGCTGTATATGCTGGACGCCTTCAAAACGTTTATCAAACGTATATTTCGGCTGCAACAAAAATAGTTGCGACGACTCGCCTCCTATCCATAAGGTATTGCCAATTTCCTTGATTGCGTAGACAAAAGGTTCATTCCCATTTTTTGCTAATCCTGCCAAAGGGACTTGCTGTAATTGACCTGAAGCCGGATGATATACAGCCAACCCTTTACGGGTTCCAATCCACACATTCCCCCCCTGATCGCAAAACAACACTTTAATTTCATTATCAGGAAGTTTACCCAATGTATTCTGATTAGTCAATCGTTTCAGTGACCGACGGGCGGGATCCAAAATTGTCAGGCCTTCATTTACATGCCCAATGTAAAGCATGTTACTGCGATCTTCAGCTAAAGACCAAACACTATTCTCGGGAAGTCCGGGACAATTTTTCTTATTGAAATGATTAAACTCTTTGGTTATTGGATCGAAATGCTGTACACCTTGATGATAGGTGGCCAGCCACAGTTTTCCATCTTTCCCTTCAATTATATCGGTTATATCATTTGTCGCGATGGATTTCGGATTAGTACCGTCATGTGTGTAATAGCTAAATTTATTTGTACGTAAGTCAAGTACATTCAGGCCATTGGACCGCGTTCCGATATACAATTTCTTGTCGGTATAAAGCAAGGTATTGATTTCATTACTATTGACCGATAGCCCATCCGGCTTGTCTGTTGCATAAAATGATTTAAAAGACTTCCCTGCATACCGGTTCAATCCCAGCTCGCTGGCTATCCACATAAATCCGTCATCATCGTGCACAATATCCAGCACCTGCTGATTGGTCAGACCATCTTGAAGGGAGAAAAAAATGGACGCGATTAGGCTGTCCATAAACGTGGGCCAACTGACAAAAGAAAACAATGCTAATAAGAAAATTTTTCATAGCTCTACCACCACCAATAAATTAACAACACCAACCTACTTTATTGAAAGGCTTCTCTGCAAAATATCAAAGCAGTCAACCCACAGGCAACTTTTTACGATCTTGTTTAAAACAGCAGTAAAACAATTATGCAATGAAAATATTCAAGATATAAACATATTATAGGCCTATTCAAATACAGGTTATTTTCAAGTTAAAGATAAGAATAAATATATAAATGTCGAACAAACATTTATAACAATATTAGGAGAAATGCTTTGCTTATAATGCTAAGAAGTACAGATCAACCAAAATTGCCGGCCGATACCCGAAATATTGGTATATTGCAGCAAAATCTAAAACTACTTGTGAATCACAAAAAACACATTTATGAATAAAATCTTCTCAACCTTACTTGTATCCTGTGCCCTGTACCTGCCGACATTAAGTTTTGCACAACAAAAAAACATACTTCCTCAACTTATTCCGTTTCCTCAACAGCTGGAAGCCGGGCCGGGCCTTTTTCAGCTAAATGGTCAAGAATTGGGTTACGCTATTGATCCAGCATTTTCTTCTACGTCACTGCCGGCATGGATCAACCAATCGCTATTCGGTCAACTGAACAAAAAAGCGTGAAGAAGACAAACGCCACGCTGCAATTGATCAAAGTCCAGGGCCTCTCAAATGAAGCGTATGAATTGAAGATAGATCAAAAAGGCATACAAATCATCGCTTCTTCAGAAAAGGGCGCATTTTATGGTTTACAGACAGTCCAGCAATTGTATCTACTTTCGGGAACAACAGGCAAGCTTGCCCTTCCCTATGTAACCGTAAAAGATCAGCCCGCTTTCCAAATGGCGCGGTGTTGAGCTCGATGTAGCCCGCCACTTCTTTCCAAAAGATTATATCTATAAATTCATTGATCTGCTTGCAACCTATAAGTTCAACAAATTTCACTTGCACTTAACGGACGATCAAGGCTGGCGCATAGAAATCAAGAAATACCCTAAACTAACCGAACAGGGGGCTTGGCGTATTTATAACAACCAAGATTCGGCCTGCTTTGTGAAAGCCAAAGAGAACCCCGATTTTAATCTGCCGAAGGAATTGATCCGCACAACAAACGGAAAGGAAGAATATGGTGGTTTCTATACACAACAAGATATCAAGGACATTGTTGCCTATGCGGCCAGTCGCCAGATAGAAATTATTCCTGAAATAGACATGCCCGGACATATGATGGTGGCTACCAAGGCTTATCCTGAACTCCTATTAGACAGCCAATCCGCAGGCTGGGGAAAGCAATTTTCTGTCCCCATCAGCCCCTGGAAAGAGAGCAGCTATACCTTTGTTGAGAACGTACTAGGCGAAATTATTGACTTATTCCCTTCGCATTATATTCACATCGGAGCGGATGAGGTCGAAAAAGACTCCTGGTCAAAATCAGCAGCGGCTCAAGCTTTTATGAAAGAAAAGCAAATAGCGAACTTACATGATCTTCAAAGTTATTTCGTCAAACGAGTAAACAGTTTTATTCGTTCAAAAAATAAACAGAGCATTGGTTGGGATGAAATATTAGACGGTAGTTCGGACACGAGCATGATGGTGATGTACTGGCGTGGTTGGGTAAAAAATGCACCGATAGAAGCTGTAAACCGTGGTCACCGGGTCGTTATGACCCCTACCAACCCGCTTTATTTTGATTATTTACCCAATAGCATCAGCCTGGATGCCGTGTACAATATGAATGTCGTACCTACGGATATTTCCAGCCAAAAAGCACCGCTGATCCAAGGTGCACAGGCCAATATCTGGACAGAAATGATTCCTTCCACCGCCCGGTTGGAGTTTATGATTCTCCCGCGGTTAAGCGCTTTATCAGAACGTGTATGGACCAACAAACCGCTGTATGATAGCTATAGAAATCGAGTAATTGCGCACTTTGGACTTTGGAACAAAATGGTTTTACGCTATCGTATGCCAGACCTCACAGGATTCGCCGAAACACAGGTTATTGTTGACGGACAATCTGTTCTAAAGGTTGTAAATGAACTTCCACAGAATCAAATACACTATACAACGGATGGTAGCCTTCCAACACAGCAGAGCCCAGTATTGAACGGTTCGCTCGTGGTTAAAAAAGAAGGGCCAATTCGTTTTGCAACAATCTCCTCTTCCGGTGCAAAAAGTGAACTTTATCAGGTTGATTTTAAAAATGATACCTGGAAAAAGAGCGTAAAACCCAATGAAAATAGCATAGCCCCAGGGCTTATGGCAACACTTTTCAATGGAACTTTTGCCAACACTTCGGCCATTACAGGGCCTGAAGTACGCCGGGAAGTAATCAGCAATGTGGCGCTGAGCGATACCATCAAAATGCCTTCTTTTGGCGCAAAAATTAGAGGCTATCTCTATGTGAGAGAAAAGGGAATCTATAATTTCTACTTCACCTGCGATGATGGTGGTGTCTTGCGAATCCATGATCAGCTCGTCGTCAATAATGACGGACAGCATGCACCGATTATGAAAAGTGGACAGATTGCTTTAGAACCAGGCTACCATCCAATTGCTGTAGATTTCCTTGAAGCTGGAGGCGGATTTACCCTAAAACTTCAATACAGTCTCAATGATTCAAAGGTAATTGATATTCCCAAAGAGTCCTTTTTCCATAAAAAGGATTAATAATCATTATGAAGTATAGAAACAACCCCAGTATGGTCAATTCCATCTGGGGTTATTTTTTCGGGCCTAGGGACTTTGTTTTATTTATAGAATGGCATAAGTTTTGCCCAGCTGTAACCATAATGTTACTAACTATGAAAAAGAACTTTATTCTCCTTGCTCTAGCGACCCTAGTGTTCTTAAGCAGCTGCAGCAAAAATGATGGTCCCTCCTCACAAAAAACACCTGTCACAGTAAAAATTACGGATGCTCCAGGTTACTATGACGCGATCAATCTTCACATCGATGCGATCGAGATCCGAACTACTTCGGGTAGCACAACGATAGATGTCGCCGCCGATCCATTTAATATTTTGAATTATACAATGGGAAAAGATACCGTCATAGCCGGACAGGATGTTCCTTCTGGTATGATCCAAGAAATTCGGCTCAAACTTAATGACTCAGGAAATGAAATTTGGGTCAATGGCGTTGTACATCCGCTAAAAACACCTAGCGGACAGTCCTCTGGCGTTAAACTCAAAGTACAAGATGAATTAATTCCGGATGTAGCGTACACACTTCTTTTGGATTTTGATGCGTCAAAATCGATTGTAAAGACGGGCAACGATCAATATCTTCTTAAACCCGTTATTCGCGCCATCCCAGTGGCCACATCTGGAGCAATCACTGGCACAATTAGTCCTGCGGAATCACAAGCCAATGTATTTGCTATTACCGGTGTAGATACTGTAGGTACGTTGGCAAACTCAGCCGGAAAGTTTTACTTTCCTGGGATGCCTGAAGGCACTTACAAGATTGTTGTCGAACCTTCGGTAGCTGGTTACATGAACAAAAACATTGAAGGCGTGCAAGTAGCCAAAGCAAGTGTGAAAGATTTAGGAATTATTTCTGTACAATAACGTACCATCGGATTAAAGTATCTGATAAGAAACCTATTGTAAAATTGGACATGCCCCAAATAGTTGCCACTATTTGGGGCATTTTAATTGTAGCGGTCTTCTAATCCATCCACGAAAATGTGTTGATTCAATTTTTAGATCATCTCGCCTACAACACTTATTGATCAATAAGTATCTGAGACTGATGAAAGTGAAAGCATATTGGCAAAAAGACGATATGCTCCCGCTACTCCTGCAGGCAGTTGTCTAAATAGAGACAAACTATTGTAGATATAATAACCTTTTCCTGTTTTGCGAAGCAGCAACAAACCATCTTCATGCTGATTATTTGCGTTTTGCCCCCGTAGTATTGGTTCAAAGTCTGCACTCCATTTTTGCGGTAAAAAAAGTGCCCTGTCCTGCACCCAATTTTGAAAATCATGCTGCCCAATTACATTGGGGTAGTTCAATATACGATGGGATGGGTCCAAAAATGAAATGCGGGTTTCTGTATTTGTAATTCTTTCCTGAGAAACAGCTAGAGGATAAGTCCCAACCTCAGTCAAATGCAAATCATATGGCGTATTATACTGCCCTATCAATACACCGCCCTGCTCCACATAGTCACGGAAAAGCTGATGAAATTCCGCAATTAAGGGATGGGTATTGTAAATCCGTACTCCCAAGACCACTGCATCAAAATCGAAGAGATTTATTTCACCAATGGACTCAAACGGAATAATATCCAATTGCTCAACAAGTTGGCACAAGCTCCCTCCAAGTTCATCATTCATCCCCGAAATATAAGCAACTTTCCGGGCCGTAATATCCACTGGCAAGTTCAGCACCCGTAGTATTCCCTTGGGAAAGTAAGTTACTTTGTTAATATGCGGATAAACAATACTTTTAGCTGTGAACGGATATATACCTGAACTGGTCTCAATCTCAAATCCAATCTCTTGAATCTCTTCCTGTGATGCTGATGAACTCAACTCAAAATAAAGTTTTTCCGCTGCATTACCTGCGATGTTGAGATCAATTTCTGTCGGAAATGCGCTCAATCCGTCCGGAAGCGTTAACCTCACTTTAATAGGTAAGGATTCGGCTATATTGGATTGCAGCTCCAAAGCAACTAAACGTTGGGTCGCTTTAGACAGCACAACGATATCCGAATCAAATGCTGCTGTTACCGGGGGAGCTACGACAACGAGACTACCTGCATGTCTTACAGGAAGCTTAATCGCGATCGGTAAGCCGGCAAATTGCAGTTCCAGATGAACCAACAATTCGGTCCCATATTGTGTCAATACAACATCAGCAGACGATTCTGGTGTATAATTATGTGCGTCACCATTAGCATTAAGCCAAGTTGGAAAAGAAGGTAAAATTGTATCAAGAAGCTGACCATTCAAATGGATCATTTTCGATGGAGACGAGGGAAGATCTATTTGCCTTGCCCCCCTTATAAAAGGAACATTTACCGCTGTCAACTGCAAATTAGACTCCACTGGAATATGCGCATGCAAGATCATATTAACCTCGGTTCCCGGCACCCATAGGGCGTTAGAAGCCTGTACTTCTAAGGAGACACCAGCAAAATCAAGTAGCAGACGTTCTACCTCAGCTCGTTTTTTATGAATAATATTATCTTCGGGAACGATCTTCATCCAAAATAAAATCGAAGCAAGCTCCAATGTAAGCTCTGCCGTATCAGACTCACATTTTGCGATAAGGTCATCCACCAACCGATTGAATACATTTGCATAAGAATCTTGCACTGAACAATGCGTAAAAATAGTATTCACAGCCTCTGAATTGATCGATGCACTTTTTAATACTTCAAAATACTCGATACTAGAGTGATGCTGCGCCAAACTTCCCATGGCCTGAGAACGATGTCGATTACGACTTTCTGCTGCAATTTCACCATAATGTAAGTCAAAAGAGCCATGTCTTATAGGAATATCCAAAGAAATATATGCTGGCAAAGGTGTTACTTCTCCGCCAATATCTTTAACACCACTCTCCTGATATACATTCCACAGCAATTGCTGAGCTTGCCAAGGTGCTAGTTCTGCTAACTGTTCGCTGTAAGCTGTTGGATCAGCGGCCAGATCAAAAGCTTTCGCCATTAGGATTGCTGAGGCCTGATGGTGCCCATGCGAGTCAGGGACATTCGGCGAAAATCGCGTTGCAATTACAGTGGGACGAAAATAACGGATAGTTCATACCATATCTGCCAGTACACCATTTTCATCCCATCGCGCCAACGTCTCATCGACTGATTTTGCAAAGCCGAAATCCTTTGCCCGTGTAAAGAACTGTTTTGTTCCCTCAATTTCACGTGCCGCAAGTGACTCCTGCACCCGAAGTACCCCCAGATCCAATCCCTTTTCTCTACCTATAAAATTCTGTCCTCCCTCACCTCGCGTAACAGAAAGGTAGGCAGTATCGACCACCTGATCCTGCGATAGAAATGTCAATAATTTATTGTTTTCATCGTCTGGATGGGCACCGGTATATAAAACACGATCCGAAATTTTAAGCATAGATAGCCCGCGCATCATCATTTGTTTTTTACCTGAAAAAGCTTGATTTAAATGCTGCGTTTGTGCCTGTTGTGCTAAAAATTCCATTGCCATATCCTTCCTGCTAAATAATTCTTCGGTTCAAATATAGGAATATTTTTCAATAATCTACTAAATAGATAGATTATATATCAATACACTTTAAAACCAGTAGAAATAAGCATTTAAAAATAAAAAGGCAAGAGACAATTTAATCCAATCGTGTTAACACACCTTCTTTATGACAGTAAAATTCATAACTAGCCTTCCTTCTAAAACGTATAACCTTTTCGATATAGATACTATTATGTTTTTTGCTAAGGGCAAAATACTTTTGCTGAAGTTTGAGTGGTAAACCAGTCCAGTGAATAGATCGTTCGAGTTCTAAGCCATGCGTCTGACTAAATTCCAAGACAAAATTTGTGTCTCGCCAGCTCAATGCAATTTCAGTTTTATTCCTTCGAGCGATCTAAGGCTATCAGCACGTCATTCTGATCGACAATCTTACGCGAACTACCTGTCAGCAATATCGCCCCTGAAACCACCATAAGCACCATAACCTATTTTTTTAAAATACCTGGTCGCTGAGGTAGGGTAATATAAACTGAACAGTAAATGATGAGACTATTGTTGCAACGGCAATTGCCAGTCCCAGCGCTGCCTTAGAATACAGACCTAAAATAATATAAATAATAAGTTTTACGAGATGTAAAAACACTTCATTTGCAGCACGGGTGCAAATAATCTCCTCTTTGGAAAGCCCCATTTTCAAATAAAACCGATTGAACAACAAGCCGATTGCACCTGTAATTCCTGAAATAAAGCCCGAAAGAAAACCTATAATTGCCAAAAAAGATTTCGAGCACTTACTTTCCGAAGATAACGCTGCATTTTTTGATTTAAACAATTGAGGGATATTTCCCATGAGGAAAAAAGCAACAATCAACTGCAAATAGGAAGGTTCTATATATTTAATCAGATATCCACCTAATAGTACAGCCGGAATTGAAAACGGTACAAACCACAGAAAGATCTTCCAGTTGATATGCCGCTTAAAAACAATTATTCTCGATACTGAGCTGGTAAACGTACCAATCGTCAACGAAAATGGAATTAACGATGAAGGCAACATAAAATTCAATAAAGGAATAAGAATAAGGCTTGCTCCCCCTCCACATATGGCGCTGATCCAAAAAGCGACTATGGTACTTAAAAACAGGACAACTAAATTTATCATAGGATTTCAACAAAAAACTACTTCACTGTAGCCTCTGACAAAAATGCACCGACTTTCTGTAGAAATTTAGAATTGATATCCTAGCCCTCAATATAATCTACACCATTCATCTGCTCAATGCTCAACCTTGTTTTTGTATAAAAACTAAATGCTTTCGTATAATATAGGTTGCGTGAAGCAATGAAGAATATAGATTTGTAACGATATCCCATACGTTAAGGGTATCAAATAATTTTGAACACATATAAATTAGTCGGGATGAAAGTTAGGCAAGTGTTGATTTTTAAAAGTTCTGTAAAGACCAAAAGCAAGAAAGAGTTTTTGATGCAATTGGTCAAAACTCATCTTCCACAAGTACAAGATGCTACTGTCGATCTAGATGATGAGGATGCCATATTCAGGTTCGAAACAGAAGAGTGCTCCATCGACTACCTGACGAAGTTCCTATATGGTTATGGTATCCAAGTTGATTTCCTGGATCGCTTTGTAGTTGCCTAAGCCGCCAGTAGATTACAGCAGTCCTCCCGTGTATTGTTTAAAGAAAGCTTCTCGATAGATTTCACCGATCGGAATTTCAAATTTGTCGATGTAAACAGTATGGTTGTCAAATGAATCAATAAAGGACAAATTAATCAGATAGGATTTACTGGTGCGTGCAAAGAGGCTCACCGGAAGTTTCTGGTGAATTGTCTTCAAATTCATTGCAGTAATCAGTTTATTGTTCCGGGTATAAATAACCACATAATCTTTGAGTGCTTCTATAAAGCGAATATCAGTAAATGCAATTTTATAGTATTTCCTATCCGATTTAATAAAAAGTGCATCCTCACTGGCCTTCTCAACCGTACTTTGATTTTCTTTTAACGCTAGTAATTTTTTATAGGCTATTGCTTTATCGATCGCTTTGGCTAAGCGGTCTTTATTGATCGGCTTCAACAGATAATCTATTGCATCCAATTCGTAACTTTTCAGTGCATATTGCGCATAGGCAGTCGTCAGGATAACCAGCTTGTCATTGGGAAGAGACTGTGCAAAATCGAGTCCATTAACCGTTGGCATCTCAATATCCAGAAAAAGCAAATCCACCGAATTTGTTTTAATACATTCTAATGCCGATATCGCGTTGGAAAATGTACCGACTATCTGAATGGACGAAATTTCTTCGATTAAATTTTTCATTTCTTCCCTAGCCAGGGGTTCATCGTCTACAATAATGCAATTCATAATGGAATAGTAAGTTTAACACTATACAATGTTTCAGTCGTTGACACCGACAGTTCATAATCATTTCTATATAGGAGATCCAGTCGTCTTTTGGCATTAGCCAATCCCAGTCCGCTGTATTTGCTTTGGACAAATAAGCTGTCGGGATCTTTCGAATTTTCACATTCAAAACAAAGCTGCTGATTAGCTTCAGAAAAATGAATTGTAATAAAGGTATCACCAGCGCCTGCGCTTAGACTATGTTTAATTGCGTTTTCAACAAAGGCTGTAAAAAGATGTGGTGGTAGGAATATACCTTTCTTTTCCAATTCTGCTGGGCAGGATATACGCGTTGTGAGGTTATCACGGCGTATTTCCTCCAATTTTAGAAAATTGGAGATAAAGTTGATTTCAGACCTCAAAAGCGTCCTATCATCATTATTTCATAGAGCTGATATCTTAGAAAGTCTGATAGTTTCATGATGACCTCCGTAGCCATATTCGGATCTTTTCGAATTAAAGCCTTAACATTGTTCAGCATATTGAATAAAAAATGTGGCTGAATCTGGTTCTTCAAGGATATAAGCTCTGTGGTCATTTGTGCTGTTACTTAGCCTATCCACGTCCATCGCACAGACTAAAGATAGCGTGCAGCAAAAAGTGAGGGCTGTGGTTACCGACAAATTTCCCATAACACGGGTCCTCAATTTGACCTATGAATCCAATACAGGATACCGTTATTCATCAAAGCTCCAAGGTCAGGATTTACCTAAAACAAAAGTAGAATCGATGTACCAAGCCGGAGGTAGTATCAACATTAATTTTTTAAAGAGCAGAACCTGGAACTTGGGTACCAATATTGGCTATCAGTTCACTTCTGTAAACTCCAATCGTTTAGACCCCATCGCACAATCCACCATACAGTCAACCCATCAATATCATTATCATTACGAATCACTTAATCTTACCCGTTATTCACGTTTGTGGGGCAAGGTAGCATTTTATACCGCAACGGTTGCTGCCAATGGGAGTGAAAAAGCAATAGAACGCATTAATGGGATATTATCTGCTACTGTGGTCCTAAAAGCTACGCGGGAGATTCAAATGGCGGTGGGCCTCATCGGCTTTATAGATCCGGCAGCAATTATTCCGGTTTTACCAACCTTTGCCTACAAGCAACAATTTGCCAATGGGATGATACTTGATGTCATCTTACCTAAAGGAGCCTACCTTCGAAAAGAGGTCTTGCGGAATGGCCGCGTTTCAATAGGTTCCGATTTAAATAGTACGATCTTTTACCTCTATAACTTTCAGGGCGCTGAAAAAGTATATACCTTCAGTCAGATGGAGATCAATTCGGGTCTGACTTATGAACATAACCTGGGCCGATCTTTTATTGCCACCCTTAAATCAGGACTAAAAACCATACCCCGTGCACGCGTATTTGAAAAAAACAAAACCCAGCGCGATTATGTATGGGAAGCAAATCCCGGTCCTTCGTTTTATATTAATGCGGGGCTTTCCTTCAATCCCTTTGCTAAGAAAAGGAAATAATATCTTTTTTTCGGGTTATCCACCCCATATAAATCGATGATTGAAAGAATCGAACAGGAGGTTCAAATCCGGCTTCTTCACAGAGCTCGACTAATCGTTCTTCCGAGACATGCAACAATTCGTGCTCGATTCTTCGCAATCTTTGAGCGACCTGTGTTTCATCTATCCCCTTGGGTAGAAGAAGCCGCAACAACTGCAAGTTTTGTTGAATCTGCTCCTTATTGCCCGTAATATCTAATAATAACAAGGGTGCTTGCGACATCATTCTCTTGGAAATATCTTGGAGCATAACCAATTTTTCGCCATTGTCTTCTAAAAAGTGTAATACAAGCAAAAGCGTCGCAGCACCAAATTGTTTCTCTTCGTCCAAATCACCTACCACACCTTCGACAAGATGAACATTCTCATCCGCTTCAAATTTTTCCAGGGCCTGGCTAATCATCTCAGGCGACGGATCTACCCCGGTTATTGTCCAAGATTCTGCTGTGTCGACAAAACGTTCTATTTCATTTCCAGTACCACATCCTACCACCAGTAAATCCTTGTTTTCAGTTTCTCGGAGGAGCTTTGGCAACTGATCTAAAAAATAATGGTAATTGGGAATCCAGCTCTCAACAAATTGATCATAGCCACTTGCACGCTCATTTTCAAACAGTTCTACTTTATTCATTTATATAACAATAATCATTCAATATAAAATTAGCATTCAATTGAAAGGGTGCCCTTCTGTATTTCAAATATACATAGAAAACCAGTAATTTAAAACAATTCTAAATAACATACTAATATTCTGACAATCCCGTTACTAATTTCACCTCTTTGATGCGTGAGCGAGTTTTATCTTTAGACTATCAGTGCTGTTTTTTTGAAAGTCTATCAATTACTTTTTCAGATCAATTCCTTTCACCACCCCAGGTTTAAAGATATTACCCAGCGTATGCATGCGTTCAATTGCATTCAAGTTAAGCCTACTCTTTTTTGATGCTTTTTCAGTATTGATTTCGGTATAAAATTAAACCTTTTAGGTATTATTAAAATCAAGCAGTCTGCTCATTGTTAATTATATCATGCATAGTGACTATGATTGTTCCTCAACTATACTGTTCTTTTACCATGACATCTTTGCTATGACTCTTTGAAATTTTCGGAATCATAAAGATGATTTTCGACCATCATGATTAAGCGTTTTAGGGATAGATTTCTATATTTTTAATAGCGCGATTGATGAAGGCTGATAACCGTATCTTGATAACATCTGGCAAATCAGTATAAAAAAGGCCAGAAAATTAATTCTGGCCTTCGAAAAATACAATATCTAACCTACATTACTTACTTTTTTAACCGATGCCGATCACAAATGGTTTTAAATATTTTTAGGAAATTCGTCTTTCCACCAAGTAAAACGCCAGTCATCGCCTTCTTCTTCGGTCAATAGGCATTCTTCAAGCTACGACAGATATTTTTCTTTATCTAGATGCTGACCTATAAATACCAATTCATTTTTTCGATCTTCCCACTCCGGGTGCCAACGTTTAAGAAGTTCAGCGCTAATTTCGGCATAACTGGGATACTGATAACGCTGCTCTTCGGGCATGCTACTCCACCATGAGCCTGCACTTTCCAATCTTACGCTGCCACCTGCCTGACTAAAACTAATCGCAAGATTCGGCCGGGATGCCAACCAGAGGAGACCTTTAGCGCGTATGATATTATGTGGGTACCGCTCATTGAGATAACTGTGCAGTCGCTGGGGATGGAAAGGCCGTTGCGATCGAAAGACAAAAAGATGAAATACCATACTCCTCTGTTTCGGGGCTATGTTCATTTTCAAGTTCTCTGATCCATCCAGCCGAAGAGGAAGCTTCATCAAAGTCAAACGAGCTCGTACCCATAATTTCCTTTGGATCAACACGTCCAAATTGTGTACGGATTAATTTGGCTCCAGGATTGAAGCCGCCCAATAGCAGACTCGAGAGTGCCCAAAGTTTCCTCAGATACCAGATCGGCCTTATTCAAAAGGATAACATTGGCAAATTCGATCTGATCAGTCAACAGACTTACAATTGCCCTATTGTCATAGTCGTCATCCGTCAGTTTCCGATCTAATAAGGTATCGGCGCTTCCAAAATCTTTAGCAAAATTGAAACAGTCCACCACAGTTACCATAGTATCAATGTAACTGAACGTAGACAGATCAATCCCATTGTCAGCACTACTATAACTGAATGTCTGCGCTACTGGAATAGGCTCCGAAATACCAGTACTCTCGATAAGAAGATAATCAAAAGCGATTTTCTTTCGCTAGTCGCTCCACCTCCACCATCAAATCCTCCCTTAAGGTACAACAAATACATCCGTTGCTCATCTCCACTAACTTTTCTTCTGTTCGCGAAAGCACATTTTCACGTTCAACAGCTTGTGCATCAATGTTCACTTCACTCATATCATTAACAATAACAGCAACTTTCTTGCCTTCCTTATTGTGTAGAATATGATTCAATAGTGTGGTTTTTGCCGCACCTAAAAATCCACTTAAAACAGTGACAGGTAATTTAACTTTTTTGGAAATGCTGCTCATAGTAATTTCGTTTAAACAAATGTAAAAACAAAACAACACAAATGCAACATTGTTGCTATATAAAGATATACGCTAAAACAATAACAGGTGAACTTCCTTAAAAACTTTCGCATGATGAAGTACAAACCTCGTTTAACATATCAGCATCCCCTTGTCGTAACGTACGTTCACGATCAGCATCCCCGGTATTTGCAGTCTAGTTTGATAAACGGGGAAAATCCTTCAGCCCTATAGGAGCTCCATCCTCCATCAGCCCGTTACAAGTACATCGATTGGTGTATCGAGCTAGTCCTGCAAATATCCATGATATCCAGCAATAACCATCTCCACAACAAATCGTAAATCATTAATAAAATTAAAGCCGCCTGATGTAGCAAAATCAGAGCGGCTCAGCTTACAGCACAGGAAAGTCTGTAAAGGTTACCTACCAGTGGAACTATTAGCTTAAAACAAACGCACTTTAAATCCCAGTTGATACTGGTCAATATGTGCATCCCAATTGTCTACAATTTTATTATTCTTTTTGAATTGTCGGTATCTAAAATACAGCGCGCCAAGATCTATCCCTAATGCGTAACCTATCCGTGTACGACTGTTGAACGCTGGTTTTCCATCATTAAGTTTATACCTGTCGTCGTTGAGCAACATATTCAAGTCTAGGCCACCCAAGATTGAAAATTTTCTCGTAAAATTAATTTTTAGGTGTACGGGTGTATTGAGATATTTCAGCGAACGGGTCCCCTTGGATAAGCCTCCAGCAAGAGAAGCCGTGTTACCATTGACACGAATTCTGGTTAAGTTGTAACTAGGCTCAACTTGAATATCCATCTTGCTATTAAGTCCAAAAATCAAATCCCCTCCCAATTGATATCCCATTCTATTGGCGCCAAATGTATTGCCACTTGCACGCGAAATATTACCACCCACCCGAAGTCCAAACCCCATTTGTCCGTAACATGCGGTCTCGAAACATAACAATCCCATGACCAAAAAACTAACTAGTGTACAATGCTTCAACTTTAATCGATCTATTTTTATCATTTTTATCATAAAACACACCTTTACATTAGACCGATGACTGTTTTCCTGCAATTCTATCCTCGGCCGTCAAGGCATATTTTTCACTTAGGGTCATTACTGCGTTTACAATATCTCGAACCCTTTCAATGGTGTGAAAATATAGCTGTGGGTTGTGGTTCTTGCGGTAACTATGCACTAAAAAAAGATCTGCCTGCATAAGTAAGTTTGTGTAATCCATTTAAACAAAGCTAAAATTTCGTAAAAAATAGATTTAACATATTATACCAAAGGGCTTATTTTTTATACCAAAAGCCCCCTTTAAACAAAAAAGGCTAGGTGTGATTACCTAGCCTTTATCCTTAATTTTCCTTTTTCTATCAATTATCTTAAGCGCCAAATCGCTTTAGATCGTTAATTGCTTTTATTTATTAAACTATTTGATCGTTACAGCAAAAGCATATTCATCTGGAGGAAGACATTGTGAAGCGTCACAAGCTTGCCATTCCACGGTACCTTTTACTGTTGCTGTTCCTTTCGTCAGCGAAACCTTTTGCTGAAAGATCACTTCATTGGTGAAGTATCCCACATCCATTTTGAAAACCTCTTCGTGTTTGATCTTCGGTTTTGGTTCAGCCGTCTTACCGACCAAAACGTAGTCAGCAGCTTTACCGAAATTGAAAGATGTTGGAATTGGGCCACCGTCTTTTACATTTTGGGAGTAAATGTGCCAACCATCTTGAATAGTGGCCTTCACATAGACCATAGCTTCCTTGTTGTTCAATTTTTTGCTGGCCACAGTCCATTTAACAGGCTTATGAATCTGAGCGAATGCGCCCGAAACGACGAACATAACCACGGTTAGTAACAATAAAATCTTTTTCATCTTTGTATCAATTTTTCAGTTTATTATTTCATTGGCAGTACATCTTAGACAGTATTTCCCCTATGAAAGATCCTGTCTAAATACTCACAACAATATTCGTTATAAACAGAATAAAATACAACACCACTTTAATAAAACAATAAATTTTACCAAAAAAAACACATAAAACCATATTTTTTACAATTTAAAGTTTATTGTTTTTTCAATTACAATAATATATTCAAAAACCCTATCAGACTAAAACAAAAGGCATTGTCAAACATTGTCTGCTGTGGGCTTGTGAACACGTTCTGCTCTACAACTTCCATCCCAAGCTAATCAATTATACATAATTATCTGTATCTTATGTATAATTCACATTTATGCCATGGCTATACCAACCACAAAAGACGAACTCCTTCAAGCTATCCGTATAAATTACAGCAAGCTTGTCTGTGAACTTTCCGATATTCCGAACGATCAAACTAATCTTCTTATACTCCAGGGTCATGCTAAAGGAACAGTAATGAGTATAAATAACCTAATTTCCTATTTAATTGGCTGGGGTGAGCTGGTTCTCAAATGGAATAAGAAAAGTGAAGATGGCAAAGAGGTTGATTTTCCAGAGACTGGTACACCGCTTCACCTTATCAAAATGCAGTCGGGAGGATCCGTAAGTGGAAAAAAGAGAAAAAATACTAAACCATCGCTGGATAAGTATTGTTATTCAATAAACACATATATATTCATTACTATGGGAAATCTATTATATACTATCGCTGTTATTTTGGTCCTGATATGGGCAATCAGTTTTTTTGGAGGCTTTGTTGGCGGAGGGCTAATTCATATTCTTTTGGTAATTGCAATCATCGCAGTACTTTTACGTGTGATCAAAGGAAACGCGTAACAGATTTTTTCGATAAAAGTTTGGTTAGAAAAAAGGTCCTCATTTTGGAAAAGAGGACCTTTTTAGGGTGCTAATTACTGTGTTGATATTATAGATTCCGTTTATATTAAATATTAAGATCTCCTTCTTTACCTATATCTTGTGTATTTCCTGTAACAGCCGCTTTCAACATTTTAAACAAGTTGATGACCATATTTGAGTTTGAATCCCAATAATGCGCTTCTTCAGGTGTGATCTGTAGCAATTGGATATTGGGATCTTCTTTTCCTTTCTTAAACCAGCCTTCCATCATTTTGTTCCAATAACGGTCTATCCTTTCCTGATCCCGCGAAAGACTTGCTTTACCGTTTATACTCAAAAAGGTGTAGGTTTTGGGATCGGCATAGAATAGGGAAACTTTGGGATCCTGTGAAATATTTTTAAACGTCTCACTTTCTGCCGAACAGATGTACCAAATGTCACCATTTGCATCCACTTCCTGTCTGCTCATCGGAACACCATGGGGATAGTCAGAATCCGATGGAAATGAACAGACTGTTCCCACATCAATTTGATCGACGATCCCTTTTAGCTTTTCTAGCGCTTCTTTATTATTCAAATTATTCTCTGCCATAATATGTAGTTTACTCATGAACAAAATCCCGTCACAAATCGTTTATTTTTTTAGCAAATTTGGGCATCCTCCCGCAGTTGAAGATGAATAGTACGAACCTAAAAAAGGCAAATCAAGTAATTTTACGGGTATTTATTACTAATAATATTAGTAATTTTACAGCAAATTATTGGAGAATAAATCATGTTTGGTTTTGATGATAAATTGCAGATATTAGCTGATGCCGCTAAATACGACGTAAGTTGCAGCTCAAGTGGAAGTAAACGAAAAAATAGTGGTGGAATAGGCGATTCATCGGCTAGTGGCATTTGTCATACCTACACCGAAGATGGCCGTTGCGTCTCTCTACTAAAAATTTTAATGACCAATTACTGCATCTACGACTGTTCCTTTTGTGTTAGCCGACGTAGCAACGACGTGCAACGCGCAGCATTTTCGGTGAAGGAAGTTGTCGAATTGACCATGAATTTCTACCGTCGAAATTACATCGAAGGTCTTTTTTTAAGTTCGGGTATTTTCAAATCTGCAGACTACACCATGGAACGCTTAATGTTAGTTGTCAAGAAACTTCGGACGGAAGAACGTTTTAATGGTTATATCCACCTCAAAGCCATCCCCGGAGCAAGTGAATCATTATTAAAAGAAGCAGGTTTATATGTTGACCGAATGAGTGTAAACCTCGAAATTCCTACTGAGGAGGGACTCAAACTTGTTGCTCCGGAAAAGGATCATCAGTCCGTTCGCGAGCCTCTGGGGATTATTAAAAATGAAATTCTCAATCTTCGTCAGGATCGAAAAAAAGACAAGAAAGCACCTTTATTTGTACCAGCAGGCCAAAGTACGCAGCTGGTTATTGGAGCAACTCCAGAGAGCGACCTACAGATTATGCAGGCGGCCAATACATTCTATAAAGATTACAATCTCAAACGGGTGTATTATTCGGGTTATATTCCCATCAACGCGACCGATTCCAACCTTCCCCAAATTGGAACAACACCGCCTCTTGTACGTGAAAACAGACTTTATCAGACAGATTGGCTACTCCGATTTTATGGTTTTTCGCTTCATGAAATACTCAACAGCACGCATCAACATCTCGATCTAGAAATAGACCCTAAGCTTGCTTGGGCGCTACGCAACCCGCAATTCTTTCCTATCGACATCAACAGCGCTACTTATGAGTGGATTATCCGAATCCCGGGTATTGGCAGGCAATCTGCCAACAAAATTGTACAGTCGCGCAAATATGGAAAATTAAAGGAATATCAACTTCGAAAAATGGGAATTGCCTATAATCGCGCCAAATATTTTATGGTTTGCCAGGATACACTCATCGCTGGAGGCTTCCACTATCCCGAAAACATCAGAAAGTCTATTCTTGAAAGTAATCCTCGTACACAAGCCAAGGCTTCCAATACACAGCTAACACTTTTCTAATGGACTATATTTTTGACGGAAGTTATTCCGGTTACCTCTGTTGTGTATTTGAAGCTTTTGAACGGAAAGAATTTGATAGCATTCCCACAACAGAAAAGTCTATGGCAATTAGTATTTTTTCGGAAAAGCGACAGGTTCATACTGAGGTTAAAAAAGCCATGCGCATTTTAGTGGGAATGGAAAAGATACTTGGAGCAAAAGAAACAAAAATCTTTTATCATAATTTTTTGTCCGATAATCAATCTGAATGGCTCAATGGATTTCAATTGATTGTTGAACTTTTTCGAAGGGGAAAATTAGATATACGCAATTATGGATACCCACCCATACTCCGTATCCATCAGACAGTCAAAAAGATCAGCCGCGAACGACACCGCATGAAAGCTTTTATCCGATTTGTCAAGTCTAACGATAATCTCTACACAGCCATCGTTGAACCCGATTTCAATGTGATTCCCCTGGTTGTAGACTTCTTTAAAAACCGATTCGCCGACCAGTGCTGGTTAATTTATGATATACGGCGAAACTATGGCTTCCATTATGATGGCAAAAATATCTTGGAGGTATACAACAACAATAAAGACGAGGTTCAAGATCCATATCAGCTAGAAGTGGATCTCGATCCTCAAGAAAAAGATTATCAGCATCTCTGGAAGACTTATTTTAAAAGTACCTCTATTGAATCACGCAAAAACCTGAAGCTTCATTTAAGACATGTTCCCAAACGTTACTGGAAATATCTCGTCGAAAAACAATAAGTACCTAAATACAATAAGTCCCAAAATAGCGAAAATCCCGTTCATAAAATCATTTTGATCCACCAAACAACTTGCTGATCAACCAAATGACAATTGCGACTACGACAACAACCAATAGGATACCCGACCATACGCCTGCTTTAAATATACCTTCAATTGCTGCACAACTCGACACGAGCATCAATAAACTCGACATGAGCGCAAATGGAATTATCTTTTTCATAAATACCTGTTTTTATTATTAATCGTAAGTATGACAATGCTGGCATAGAAAATGTTTTACAGCAAAGACGTTCATGTACTTTTTACTTCTCATTGCCGATTCATCTGATATTTTCACTGTATTAAATACCTGAGCAGTCCGTATTTTTTTGTCAAATAATGAACGCTCTACGTTATTTATGCCCTAAAAATACGGTTAGCGAACCTCGGGAAAGTTTTGGGTACAGCATTTGATTCTGTTTACACAAATAGCAAAATAAAATTTAAACAATAATTGACTAAAGATATGGATACGATACACCAAAAAGCACAAAAAATGGGATTGGAAAAAGGTTATTATCTATTACTAATGGCTATATTGGATTTACCTGTTGATGATAAGGAAAAATCGGAAAAGAAAAAATAAGGTTGCGTAGGCTACAGGACATTTTTTTTGAAAAGTAAAGCCTTTTTCAACTACATGAAAAAGGCTTTTAATCATATTTACATCAACAATTTTTCCTAAACTCCTCAGGACTCATTCCTTTATTTGCTTTAAAAAAAGTACTGAAATATGGTACATTTTCAAAACCGAGTTCAAAGGCAATTTCTTTTACCGTTTTAAAGGTATGATAAAGCAATCGCTCGGCCTCCAATAGTATCCGTCCGCGGATAATAGTACCGCAGCTCGTCGATCTGTTTTTTCGACAAATCCGATTAAGATAGTTGATCGATATATTCAATTGCTCTGCGTAAAATGACGGATAACGCTGCTGCGCATAATGACTATCAACCAAAGATTCGAAACTCCGGATTTTATCGTCATCTTCCTCCTGCTTTGCAGCCACATGATCGACCACGATTTGCCTTCCCAAAATCTGGAGCAGCATGGTTAAGTAGCGGCTCAATACACCGTGAGCACTCAATTTAACTGAATTATAAGCTGTTTCCATCAAACTTACTATATGTAGACAACTGATGATATCTTCTTTCGATAGCACAAAAGCGTGTTTACATCTACTCCTTAAAAAATGAAAGAAGTTTCTTACAGCAGTGTTCTGACTTTCCATGAGAAAGGATGCTGTAAATAAGACACTGTATCCTTCTACAGACGAACCTGCATGAAAACTACACACACAATTTGAATTTATGCTGATTATATCATGGGCAGCTATAATCTGTACGCTCTGATCCGCTACCATAGACAGTTCACCACTATTGATAAACAAAAGGGTATAAAAAGACCTTAGGTGGAGCGTATTTTGATTTGCTTTAGCTTGTAAAAAAGCTGCTATAGGCATAATAACGATTCCCTGCGAAGTGGAATCAATATCTTCTAATTTTAGAAAATCTAGTTTCTCTTTTCGTATTACCATTTCTTTATGATTATTCTGTGAAAAAATATTTGTGGAATAATCAAATGATTGGCGGTCTAAAAACTTCAGGCAGTATACCTCCGAAGGTATCGGAGACAAAGTCTTTCGGATAGACAGTTTTCACATCAGGTACTATTGGAGAGTACAGCAAGACTCCCTTCACATACTGCACAAAGACCAATATTTCCATCCCCTTCATTTTGGCGAGCACATTGTTCACATCCTTTTGTTCAACCGTCTTTTCGCTAAGGAAACAGAAGCCTTTACAGCTCACTGCCGGTTCAAAACGATTGACACAGAGGTTTTGCTCGATATAGGTACGATTGCACTCAAATTCAATAAATGCCCACAACAGATTGGTTGCCTGTACACATATTGCCCAAGCCATTGTCATACAAAACCACCATCTACAGTGTTGAGACTTCATTGATCCGATCTATTTTGTAGTGCTATTACGTTCGCGCAAATATTCTAAAATGGCACGTGCCTCTTCTTGCTTCAAGCCCAAGCTAATCATTGGCGACCCATACTCCTTACTCAGTGCTTTCGCGTCGGCATCTTTCTCCAGCATGGTTGCCGGATCTAGCATCATGTTCATAATCCACTCCGGGGTACGACGTTTGATGACAGCGTCCAACGATGGACCTACCAATGTACGATCAAAACTATGGCACATTGCACATTTCGACACAAATAGTTCTACGCCCCTATTTGCAAGCTGCGCATCAAAAGGTTTGTGTTCGAAGGAAGAAATAGTTCCCACCCCTTTGGGCCCCTCGGTTTTATAATCGAGCATGGTCCCAGACTCAACTGCGGAAGGTTGCTGGGCACTATTTTCCTTCTTGACTTTTGTCGCCTCATTTCCGCTACACGCCAGTATAGCTACAAAACCGAAACAGCCTAGGATTACGTTGATTCTCCTTTTCATTTTTATTGTTTAAGTATATTGGTAAAATAAATTCTGTTTGTATTAAGTGACCTGCACTAGATATTTTATATCATCCTGATTTGATTTTTTGCCCGCTTTCCATAGTTCGACAATGACTTCCCAACGACCAGGCATAGAAAAATTAACAGTGCCTTCATAGTAACCATTACCTGTACTTTCAGCAGCAAAATTTTCCGAAGACCCCGTTTCCGTAGTAGGCCTATTGGTCTTCAGTTTAATGACATAATGATCTAATACCGGAAAATGATGACCATCCATTTTATTCATTAAAAATCGGATGGGATGCCTTCCCTGCTTTACGCTATCAGGCAATAGGCAGGAAATAAATACGCGGCTATCGTCTCTGGTTCCAGAGCTCATTGTTCGCATGGTTGCTGCTGCAGTAACCGGAATCTTGATGGCAAGTGTATCTTTTATGCGATTGTGACTACGTATCGTATGTAATTGCCAGCCCTTCCCCATCCGCGGGATATCCGCCATAATAAAAACCATTGGGCTGCTATACCAGCCTTCGCCGAGCGCGACGGGATGCTCAAAGGGGCCTCCATGCTTCATACGTCCCATACTCATTTCTGGATAGAAATCAAGGGATTTGTCATTGATCGGAATTCCCGAGGTATCTCTTAAACGCAGATAAATGGTATGGTATTTATTGTTGAGTTTGGCATCCGCATATATGGTATAATTGGTAACATCCCAAACAGTATCCGCTATACGGACCAGATCGGATTCCTTAGGCAAGATAAAATCCGTAGCTTTCTTACCGTTCTTTTTTGAATGATCGGCAGTACAGGGTGAAGTTGAAAAAGCAACTGAAAATGCGAGTAGCAGTAAGATTACGCCCCCGACAGTCCCGACACGGGAATATAAATTCATATGTATTAATTTAAATCTTTTGAAAATAGACAGTACCTGCCATCAGTCAATATGCCGACAGCCCGTACGAAAAGCAAAATGACTTAAACCAAAGGTGGATGAAAAATAGTAAAGATTGGTCTATAGCTATAGTTTGCCTGATATGCTGGAAGTAAGGTTTCCGCAGCCGCTTCTTCAAAAAAAGTGATATCAAGGTTAAAACGTTGCTGATTATTGATAAATACAACGTCGATTATACGAGATTCCAGGTTCTTTTGTTCCTTCTCCTCATGTTCACGCATTTTCTTCATCAAGATACATTGTCCTCTACAGGAAAGTGCCTTTTCGTTGAATCGATTGATACACTCATTCTTAGCAATATAATCTCTGTTAAATTCAAAAACAGTCCATAGCCATACCGACGAGAAGCTCTGCAGGAGCATCAGCGGCAGTAGAATCCATATCAATTGTTTCGCTTTCATGTATCGCTAGTGCAGCAAATATACTAATTATTGACATACCAGCAACGAACTGCCTCTTTTCAAAACGCTCAAATGTTTTCTAAAACATCAAGAAGTTTTAGTACATTTAGCTAAAAATCACGCGCTTTGAACAAATGAAGTTTAATCCTCTTTTAGTCATTAAATTATTACTTGGGCTGTTTATCTGTATCGGAATAGCTTTGACAATATTCATGATGGTTCATGGCAGCAAAATTGTGGGGGCTTATGTCGTTTCTGTACTTTTCATACTATTCCCCGGTATTATCCTGTACGGTATGACCCTTGGATTTCGAGTATCCGAGAAAACCATAACACGACAGATTGCCCAACAGGAAAGTGTAACATCCGATCATAAAGGCATATCCTATCAAATCCCCTTGCTAAAAACAACCCAATTTATCTCCTGGGAAATTATCGAGACCATTATCTACAGCAACTACCACAGCGACGATCAGGCGCAGTTCAGCTTTTATCTGACACAACCGGCAATTCAAATCGCGTCAGAAAAGCCAGGATGGTTAGCGAAAGTTCTCCTACCCTTGATTAAAACAAGTAAAAAGGTCGTTATTTACGAAAATTGCATCAATTTTCGCGAAATCCCGAAAATGCTAGAAAAACATTTTTCCTCCATCAACCCTGTTGACATAAACGAAGTCCATGGAAAAGGTACACTACTGAGATCAAAGACCACCTTAAGGGAAAATACGATTCAGATCGAAGAATATTTGAAACCTAATCCAAATTTTGAACCTGAAAAAGTTATTTATGATCGATACAACCGGACGATTGATGAACTAAAACAATCAAAAAACAGCTAAAATTTGTTTTCCTGGGCAAATTCACCCACGTCGTCGTGCAACATTCAACAGGTATTGCTTATTATTTAATATTACGTTTGTGGATTGGCTGGGTGATATTTATGTCCGCAGCTGAGGCAAGCAGAATAAAAATCCAAAACAAACTGATCGGAGATATGACATAAATTCCAGCAATTGTTGCTGATAAAATGGATAAATTTGTACCTGTTAACACTATTGCGATGATTAAAAGAATAACAGCATATTGGAATGACCGTAGTAGCTCCTGGCGCAAGGAAAGGGATGAAGCTTGGTCCCGGCCGGAGACCGAACGCTGTCTAGCGTTTTTCAAGTCCGTCCGTAGCCAGACTACGGGCAATAAAGTACTTGAGGTCGGTACTGCTACGGGATATTTCGCCAACATTATGACCCTTGCGGGTTTTGAGGTTACTGCCGTTGACCTCTCCCCGCAGATGATTGAATATGCAAAACTCGTCAGCCAAGAACTAGAACTTCGCGTAGACTATCGGGTCATGGATGCGCAAGTACTACAGTTTGAAGCCAACACCTTTGACTTCGTCTTCACCAGGTTGATGACGTGGACCATCCCCGATCTCGAAAAATGCTACCGCGAGATGGAACGTGTGCTCAAGCCGGGCGGAAAAATGATCAACCTAGATGCCGATTTTGGGAAAACGGTCTTTAGTACCGAAAGGCACGATGAATGTCCATCGGGCGCTATAGATCAGATCAATGACATCAAATCGGCATTAGACATCAGTGCACATCAACGTCCTGCCAAAGACATCGAACTATTGGAAGCAGTTGGATTTGGTTCTATTAAAGTCGATATGGATGCCCAAAATCGTATTCTTGAACTCCCTTTCGAAACTGAAGGACTTTTTATGCTAGAAGCTCTAAAGAAGTAAAACTTTTTTAAGACCTTTGAGGTATTTTTCGTCTGGAAAAGACTCAAAATGATTGGTTTACGGATCTTTCATACCAACTGGTCATTCATAAAAAACTAAGTTTGTCATTTAATTCTTCATAAAAAAAGCCCGATATAGATCGGGCTTTTATAGTAGATTGATTGTTATCAAGAGACAGCCTGATAAGCCTTCCGCGGAAACGAGATCCGAACAGAAACGCCTATACCATGCTGATTCTCGAACTGCATTTTTCCATCAATCCGTTTGATCAAATCCTTACAGAGGGAGATACCCAACCCTGCACCATTTTTGTTTTCAGATCTTTTACGGTCCCAGCTATTAACAAAATTTAAATTGTGGAGGACTTCTGATGAAAGTTCTTCCCCATCATTGCTAACGGTAAGCTCCCATCGATCGCTTTGGTCATCGATCAATTGCAGCACGATGCTACCGCCGACTCGTCCATATTTAATGGCGTTGCTAATCACATTTCTTAGCACAAAAGCGAGAGTTCCTTTATGTGTATGCGCGCAAAAATCTGGATTCACCGAATTTATGATCTGTATATTGAAACGTTGGATTTCTAGCGCATAGATTCCCAATACCGCATCAATTTGATCGCGGATATTACAGTTCTCGGTATTTTCAAGCTTATCTCGAAGTTGTGATTCTGTCCAAAGTAAAACCTCTTCCAACATCGTCCGCGATCTGGCCACCTGACCTTTTAGATTTAAAAAAATGAGTTTAAGATCCTCCTTATCAACGAGAGAAATATCATCAATCGCCAGCAAAATTTCGACCGATGCAAATGGTGCCCTGAGATCATGCGATGCAATGGATAGGACTTTAGTCTTGAAACTCTCAGCAATTTTTAACTCCTCATTATAATGATGAATACAAATTGCCTGTTCACTGAGGATACTGTTGGCAGTCGTTAATTTGAGCTGTTCGACCTTTAGCAACTGGTTCTTTCGGATTAAAAAGTAGATCAGTACACCTATCAGCGTTTTACTGATGACTATTCCAACAATAAGTAAAGTAATAATAGTTTGGCTTTGCACAATTTTTAGGTAATAAATTAATAATAATGACTAATGGAATATCAAAGCTAAACAATCACGTGCTAATTAAAAAATTTACCTTAAAACGAATCTCATTAATTTTGATCAATCGTTGACCTTATTCACAAAAACTTAATCATTTGAAAATATAGTATAAATAAACTTTGTTTAGTATCACATAACTTATGTATTTTTATGCAAAATGAAACAACTAGCAACATATTACGTTTTTGATCAAGCTAATACGACGCTCGCTAAAGTGAGCAAACCTGTTCCACCTTTGAAAGATGGCGAAATTTTGGTCAACATACGCTATACCACTCTTTGTGGTAGTGATCTTCATACCTATTGTGGGTTGCGAAACGAACCATGTCCTACGATTTTAGGTCATGAGATTGTGGGCGTTATCGCAGCGATTTCTTCTGATCATAGCGGACTTGATGCACGAGGCAATCAGCTACAGATTGGCGACCTAATTACCTGGACTGTTTTTTCCAGTGATCCCAATAGTGCCAATTATCAGCCGGAGATTCCGCAGAAAAACGATAAGATCTACAAATATGGTCACCGTCAGATAACCGAAATGGATGACCTTCATGGTGGATTGGCAACCCATATCATCTTACGGCCAAATACCTGCATACGAGTACTTCCAAAAGATATCTCTCCTGCAGTAGCTGCCACCATCAATTGTGCTGTTGCTACTTCGGCAGGAGCCCTTCGCCTGGCAGAGACCATTACGAAAAAAAACATTCATGTTGCAGGCATTGGATTATTGGGACTGGTTAGCATTGCCATGTGCAAGGAAATGGGTGCTAAAAGTATCATCGCTTCTGACATTAATCCTGCACGTTTAGAACTCGCTAAAAAATTTGGCGCGACAGCTACAATAGATCTACGTGAAACCACATCCAGCACAGCATTAGAAGCTACAGTTATAGACCGATTTATCGACATGAGCGGCTCGCCAGAGGCGATGGAGCTTGGCATCGATACGTTGGGGCTCCATGGGAATGCTGTTCTCGTAGGTGCCGTGTTTAAGCAGCGCGCTACTGGGATAGACGCCGAAAAAGTAATTCGAAAGATGCTCACGATCAAAGGACTGCATAATTACAACTATACCGATTTCTCTGTCGCTGTAGACTTTATCATTGAAAACTGGCAAAAGTATCCCTTTGAATCATTGATCGAACGTGAATTCCCACTTGCTGAAGTCAATGATGCAATAAGCTATGCGTTAACGCACAAACCAATACGAGCAGGTTTATTCGTCCACCCCTCAACGGAGCAGCTTTAATGGAAAGAAAATTTAGAAAAGATCAGTGGAAAATGTTGTTTGTAACCATGTTTTGTTACTTATTCTTTTACACAGGTCGACACAATTTTGGATGGGCAGCAAGAGGTATTGCCAAAGAGCTAGACATCAGTTTTCAGCAAGTAGGCTGGATCAGTTTTACAATGTTAATGGGCTATGCGATCGGCCAGCTCATCAATGGAAATCTAGCCGATCGATGGAGTCCCAAAATGATGATTGTCGCTGGAGGAGGCTTGTCCATTCTCTGTAATCTCGCCATCAGTTTCGCTGGTTCTTATACAGCTATTTTGGTTCTTTGGACGCTGAACGGTTATTTCCAATCCATGGCATGGGGCTCAGGAGGTAAGCTTATTTCCAATTGGTGGAGCAGCTCCGAACGTGGCAAGGCTTTTGGCTTTTATACCATGGCTGCCGGAAGCTCCTCCGTTTTGACCTTTCTGATGGCTTTGGTACTCGTCCAACAGGAACAAAGCTGGCGTACCCTATTTCGCTATCCTATCCTATTTCTCGCCGGCGCATTATTGGTCTTTCTTTTTGTCGCATACAGCGACCCTAAAAAAAAGGCTATACTCCTGCTGACAAAAAAGAAGGAATCACGGATCAGGAAGACACATCAGAACAAGTTGCAGCATCAGAAAAACAAGAAACTGGAAGCAGTCCTATCTGCATGTATTTCAGCATCGCAACTTTATGATCGCTTCGCTCGCCATCGGTTTTCAAAGTATGGCACGGTATGGTTTAATCTTTTGGGTACCGATCCACTTTTTAGGCAACAACTACAAAGAATCTTCAGGCAATATGTGGTTAACCTTACTCATCCCCATTGGGATGGCCCTTGGTGCTGTTTCTTTCGGATACATTTCAGACCTCGTCTTTAACAAAAACAGAAGTAAATCGATCGCTGCGGGTATGATGATCAGCTGCATTATTGCCCTTCTCATTTATTTGGTACCTATTCACAATCACCTCCTGATGGGCATACTCATGTTTACCTCAGGATTCTTTGTGTATGGTCCGCAAGCCAATTTCTGGACCCTGAGCCCAGATCTGCTTGGAACCAAACTTGTTGGAACAGGTATCGGCGTGATGAACATGTTTGCGTATGTATTTGCGGCCGTTGGTGAACCTTTGTTTGGTAAGCTGATAGATTACACAGGCAACACGGCCAATATATTTCTTTTTTTTGCATTGATATGTGCGATATGTGCAACAATCATTGGTTTTGTCCGAAGTCCAAAATCAATATCAAATAAAAAGCCATGATAAACCGAAAAAAATTCTTAAAAACTTGCAAAAATGCGTACCGACTTTGACACAGCTCCAACCGAGAAGTTGATGTTAGACATCAGAACTTAAAATTCGGTGTTATCACCGATCTACATTACGATCTGATGCAGGATGGGGACCGCCGTGCTCAAAGCTTTATCGATGCAATGAACCACGAACAACCCGACTTTATTATTTCCTTAAGTGATTTCTGTCTTCCCAAAGGAGGACATTCTACCCCATTTCTTCAAAAGTTGACTCTAGTAAACTAATGTGCTGATGCGACCATCAGTCAATAACATGGTAAAATAATCTTCTCTATTTGATCAGGCAGAGCAACTTTAATGATTGGGTTTCACTTTTGTTTCGCTATTGGTTTGATTGAGCATTACCTGTTGAATCGGCAAAGCCATATCGATACCTTCATCAGCAAACGCGTTATAAATCTTGGTTAATAGTCCGCTCTTGACACTACCACCGTCTTTAGATATTCTGACCCAAAAATAGAGTTCGACCACCACTGCCTGTGAGGTTACCTGTGCAAACTGCACAGCAGTACCCCCAGAAGAGAGAATCTGCTCGTCCTCATCCATTATTTTTTTGAGCAACTGAGTTACCCTTTCAAGATCTACCCCATATTTTACCTCAAGCCGAATGCAGAGACGTTTTTTTGCCCCGAGAGGCAAGTACTTGGTTAGTTTTTTTTGGTGCCCGCCTATTTAAGCAGGTCCATACTTAATAACTTTGCATCCATACGATGCATCATTAGAATTTTATTTTTGATTTTACCGATCCTTGATTAAAAAATGGACCGGCTATTCGCCAATTGGTTACAAAGCAAAACTATGGCTTTCCGCAAAAAGGCTTTGCAACGAATAATTAAAAGAAGGGTAAAAATGTTTAAAACCTGTTATCAAGGACATCTCTAATTGATTTTAGCTAAAGATTCAAAGCCAACCTTTCGAACGAAAACAGCAAGTCTATGGGAAAAGCCTTTCGGGAAGGCCTATACAATGCAGCGATCAGCACGCTACGAAAAACAATTTAACGGAAAAAAATAATTTCTTATAATTTTTCATCTTTTGAAGAAATATCAACAATATTTCACATCTTTGAGTTGATTTATACAATCGTTTGAATTAACCATTTAACGCATATTTTGGGTAATCTTACCCAACCTATTTTTTAAAGAAAAAAACGAACCAAACTTAATGGAATATTTTTCACTATTGAAACATCGTTCTGATGAAATCATTAAATTCATCGCTAATTGCGGTATATTTTCTTTACTTCTTAAAAATGGTCAGGTAATCCATTTTATACCGGACAATCCCGATCATTTTATGGAATGGTTGGGTAGCAAAGGCATCAAAGATATTAAAAGACAACAAACTAATGGGTTACAGGAAGAAGGGGCTGCTGTCTGATATTTTTCAGCGGTATAGCTCTAACGGTTCCGACACGGATAATATTTGTATTTTTATTCATCGTCTTTTTGTTTTATTTTCAATACGCAGATCAATAAAAAGTTGAGCATAAAAAATTTCTTTATCCTATAAACTCCCGACAGAAAAATTAGGCCTTTCCAAGGTTCTGAAAAATGCCAATCTTTCCCTTATCGGCAGAAACCTCTTTATCTGGACAAACAACAAGGGCGTTAATGTAGATGGAATCGGACAGGATGGATTCAATTACCCTTCCTACCGTATTATTTCAGGGAAACTAACCTTCAATTTTTAACCTAATCAGACAAAGTAAAACATGAAGAAGATATTTTTTGGCTTAGCCGTTCTTTTCTCACTAGGCTCATGCGAATCGATCGGATTCGATGACCCCTCGACATTGACGAATGCCGAAGCCATAGAAAAGATAAAAAGTTTGGGTTATGTACTCACAACAAGCAGTGTACAGACCGCCTTTAATACCACGACTAACAACGCAGGTGGTTCCCACTTTAGTCTTTGGGCAGACCAGTCAACCAATACCAACGGTAGCCAGTCCTGGTGGGATTTTGCGAACGAACCGCGCCTGCGTCTCAACAACAATTCGGCTTACCGCGGTAATGCAGCTGTTCGTGAGGTGTATTCCAATTTTTATCAATCCAATTTGGATGCCACCAAAGTGATCGACCTGATCGAGCATCAAAAGTTAACGATCTATGATGACAAGGGTGCCGACCGAACCAAAGACTACCTTATTGGTGCCTACTATGCAAAGGGTGTTTCCCAGGGTTACCTGGGCGCAATATTCGACCGCGGACTGATAGTCGATGACGTCAACCTTAAACTCAAGGAGTTTCCCAATTCCTATAAAGAGCTGATCGAGAATGGCGTCAAACATCTTGATAAGACCTTGCAGCTTATTGCCGAAACACCCAACCTGAATTTTGATTTTTTAAAGGGGATCACCATTTCCAAAGGCGATCTCGTATTACTGATCAATTCGCTTTCTGCCCGGATTCTTTCCTCGGTAGCACGGGATAAGACCGAAGCAGAAAATCTGGGTTCCCCGTATTGGAACAAAGTTCTTACCTATGCTAACAAGGGCTTTACCACCGATTACACCATCACCACTACCGTGGGCGGCTACTACAATGCACTAGTGGACGTACTCGAACGGCCGTACGGAACGGCCTCCTATGTTCCTGCTGATATCAAAATCGCCTATTTGGCGGATAAAACAAAAAAAACACCCACAGCTTATCCAACCAACAACAGCGTTATCTTGGGTCCTATTGAGTCTGATGATAAACGTTTCTACCAATATTTTACCTACACCAATAACTTTGGTATTCTACTGGAAGCAAGGGGAAGAGGACTATTCAGCAATTACATGCGTTCGCGGTGGATGTATCCCAAATTGTCTACCCTCAATGTCGCCGGCGCTGTCAATCCTTACTTTTTGGCTGAAGAAACACGCTTATTGCGGGCAGAAGCAAAATACTGGTTGAAAGATTACGATGGCGCTGCGGCTGAACTGAATGCTTCTACAGCCTCGCGCAAACAAAAAGGTGGTCTTCCCGATGTGATAGCCACTGCTAGTGCACTTCGCGACGCGATTCATTATGAATATGCCATAGAAATAGATGGAGCAGGCGGTACTTTTGTACCCTTCACGTTCATGCGGAGAAATGATCTGCTACAGGGCGGCACGCCGACCCAATTTCCGATACCACAGATTCGACTGGAACTCATCGGGGAACCTGTCTACACCTTTGGCGGGAAAGACGCTGCCGGTGAAAAAGGCAAGTTCGGTGAGCTCGGTACAGCGCGGGACAATGGCTGGAAGCCAGCTTCTCCTTAAACAGCGGCAACTAACCATAGCTAATAGAGGCCTTATGTTTTCTGCGTTGTACCAAACAATGCGAAAACAAAGGCCTATTTTTCGTCTGCTTATTGCAAAAGCTTCTGCTGAAAAGCGAAACGGATCAAATCTGCCGTATTCTTACTTTTTGTCTTATCCATCAAGTTCTGGCGATGTCCTTCAACGGTTCGTTTGCTTAGAAAAATTTTATCCGCAATCTCCATTGCAGTGAAACCCTGGGCAATCAGTTCCAGCACAGCAAACTCCCGATCGGAAATCTCATACTGTGCCAGGCGCGAACCTACATCGACCGTAGCACTGCTCTCAACATTATAATCTTCCATAAAGCGCAAACCGAAATTGGTCATCAGATACTTTTGACCTTGCGCCAAGCGCAATAAGCCAAACAAGATCTCATCATAATCGCCACCCTTGGACAGATAGCCGTCCGCTCCGCTCCGAAAAGCTTCGGCTACCTGAGCGGGCTCTTCAATCATGGATAATATGGCAAACTTAACATCCGGATAGATTTTTTTGGCCATACGGATAAAACTTATGCCATCCATCCCCAGCATATTCACATCAGTTAAAACCAGATCCGGCAATGTATTTTGTTCGAGGTAGATCAGTGCATCCTCCGCACTATCTACTTCAGCTACCACCGTAAGCTTGTCGTGGGTATCAATTATCAAGCGTATCCCATTGCGTACAAGCCGGTGGTCATCAACTAAAAGAATTTTAGTCATTTTTCCTCCAATCCTACTAAGATACTTTATTTTTTTAAATAAGTTAATTTTTTAATACTATCCAATTAAAAAAAAGTAGTCCATTCTACTTGACCTTGCGCCATATTTTTTCGTTTCCTACCTGATCATAGTTGGGTGCCAGCGCAGAGAAGCGCAGCGTCTCTTGACTGCCTAAGGCAAGGTAACCAAATGTCTCGAGGCTTTCATCAAAGAGCGATAATACCCTGGCCTGCAGCTCTGTGTCAAAATAGATCAGCACATTGCGACATAGAATCAGCTGAAAAGCATTAAAAGAAGCATCATTCACCAGATTATGCGAAGCGAATACAATTCGTTCCCGCAATGCGGGATTGAGTTTCACCCAGTTATAATTCGCGGTATAGTACGATGAAAAATCAGCTTTACCACCTGAAAGCTGATAATTTTCAACATAGGATTTTAGATTTGCCATCGGGATAACAGCCTTCTTTGCCTGCTCGAGCACCGAGGGATTGATATCGGTGCCGTAGATCAGCGATTTGTGCAGCAGATTATGTTCCTGCAATAGAATGGCCAGTGAATACGCTTCTTCACCTGTTGCACAGCCAGCTATCCATATACGGATAAAGGCGTAGGTGCGCAATTTGGGTAGGATTTCCTGGCGAAGATGTGCAAAAAAGCTAGGGTCACGAAACATTTCGGTCACATTGACCGTCATCTTTTCGACAAATCGCTGCAGGTATTCCGGATCGTGGACAACACGGTAACGCAGTTCGGCAAAGCTCGCAAAATTATCCAGCAGGCAAAGTTGGTTGATTCGCCGCGATAAGGAGGCTTTCGTATAATGGGTAAAATCGTAACCATAAAGACGCTCCACATCCTCCATCAGCATCATCACCTGCTCTTGGCTGACAATTTTTTTTCCCGTAATCATCTTTTTATTTCCCCTATTAGCTGCACCAGAAGTTCAATATCTATCGGTTTCGAAATGTAGCCATTTGCTCCTGCAGCCAGACATTTTTCACGGTCGCCGGTCATGGCTTGTGCCGTCACAGCGATGATAGGCAATTCACAGGCATTCTTTGTTTTCCGAATCAGCTGAGTGGCTTCATAACCGTCAATCTCGGGCATCATCATATCCATGAGGACAAGGCCTATGCCGGCATGATCCCGTAACTGAGCAAGTCCCTCTTCAGCAGACAGGCAGCCTATCGCTTGAAAACCTCTTGACTTCAGGGCCAATTTCAATGCAAATATATTGTTCTGATCATCGTCGATAATCAATATGATTTTGTTCTTATCCATGCAGTTTTAGTATCCCCCTATTGTCTATATATAACACCTTACTAATAATCTATCCATACATCATCCTTATATTTATATACCTATTATCCATACATCCACACACGAAGTAGGGACAAAAGCTGATCAATATCCACCGGTTTGGATATATAATCAGACGCTCCTGCGGCAATACATTTTTCCCTATCCCCCATCATTGATTTGGCTGTAACAGCAATAATGGGCATGTTTTCGTATCGCTGATCTTGTCGGATCGAAGCTATCGTTTCGTAACCATCCATTTCGGGCATCATCATATCCATCAGGATCACCGCTACATCCGGATTATCTTCCAGCTGTTTCAGCGCATCTTTTCCGTCCGTTGCCGGGACCACGGTCATCTGATATTTTTCGAGCGCCTTAGTGAGCGAGAAGATATTTCGGATATCGTCGTCCGCTACAAGCACCTTTTTACCCTGCAGAACATCCCGCAAAAAGCCAAGTCTACCCGGAGATTTGGTAGAAGGACCATTATTTTCCTCTACGAGATGTAGAAATAAACCCACTTCGTCCAAAATACGCTGATAGGAATTAGCCGTTTTTACAATAATAGAATCCGCATACCGTTTTAATTTCATTTCCTCTACCTGCGAAAGGTTCTTACCGGTAAAAACAATAATCGGCAGATTTTCAAGACCCTGATTTCGTTTTACAGCTTCCAATGTCTCGTAGCCAACACGGTCTGGAACACCCATATCAAGTATCACACAGTCGGCAGTGTCTGAGCTCAGCGCCACAATGCTATCATCTACATTGCTCTTGATCTCCGAGGCAATGTCAAAACTTCCGAGGAAGAGCGACAGCGCTGCCGCATGTTTGGGATTTTCTTCAACAATAAGTACTTTTTTGGGATGCCGCGTGAGGGCATCTTCTATTTTACGGAACATATCACCCATCTGCTCCAATGCCATCGGTTTATTGATAAAGTCTATGGCGCCCTGCAACAGACTTTCTCTCTTAACCTGTAAAGAAGACATAATATGCACCGGTATATGTCGAGTCTTGGGGTTTTCCTTGATCTCAGCCATTACCTGCCAGCCATCTTTGAGCGGAAGCTGAATATCCAGCAGAACGGCTAGCGGCATATAACGGGCCACCATCTCAGCCGCGATATCACCACGGACGACCACGATACCCTTGTAGTTTTGCTGGCGCGTATATTTCAGCAGAATCTTTGCGAATTCAATATCATCCTCAACAATCAAAATAAAGCGGTCGCCTTCGACGATACTATCGCGATCATCGGGAATATCGGCTGGAATAGGTATCTCCAGTATCTTTTCGGCAGGCAAGTTCACTGTTTGCGAAGTTTGCACTACAGCTGTAGATGCCCCTGCAGGCAAGTCTAGCTCTATCGGTGACAATTGCACCGTGCCGAAAGCAGCTGGCGTGGCATCCGAAATCTGCGCTGGAAGGATCAGCCGGAAGATACTGCCTTTGTTTTCTTCGCTATCCAGCAAGATTTCACCTCCGAGCAGACGCGCCAGTTCCCGACTGATCGAGAGCCCCAGTCCAGTACCCCCAAATTTGCGGCGTGTAGAACCGTCTGCTTGCTGAAAAGCTTCAAATATCAGATGCTGTTTGTCTTTCGGTATTCCGATTCCCGTATCGCGCACTTCAAATACGATACGGTTTCTCTGCGACTGTTCGCGGTCAATATGCAAGGTAACCTTACCCGAAGCTGTAAATTTGATGGCATTCGACAATAGATTACGTAAAATCTGATCCAGGCGCTGCTTGTCTGTTTCGAGCTGCAGCGGCAGTCCCTCCGCAACGTTCATTTCTAATCCGAGCTGTTTGTCGGCGGCGATTGGTGCGAACATAGCCGTCAGCCCGTTCAATATATCGGCAAAAAATACAGGCTGTACATCCAGATCCATTTTCCCGGATTCAATTTTGGAAAGATCCAGAATCTCGTCTATCAAGGTCAGCAAGCTCTTTCCCGAACTTTGGATCACAGCTGCCGATTCCATCTGTTCTTCATTCAGGTTACCATCTGAATTTTCGGACATCAAGCGTGAAAGTAACAGAATTGAATTGAGCGGTGTACGCAGTTCATGCGACATATTGGCCAAAAACTCAGATTTATAGCGCGTACTCTGTTCAAGCTCCGCCGCCTTTTTCTGTATTTCCTGATTGCGTTCGGCAATCTCCACATTTTTATCCTCCAGCAATTTGGAGCGCTCTTCCAATTCCCGGTTAGACTGCACCAATTCCTCCTGCTGTACGCGGAGTTCCTCTTCCGAAGCCTGCAGTTTATGGGTATGCATCTCAAGGCTCGAATTGAGCGATTCCAGTTCGGTATGCTGTGCCTGCAATTCTTCGGTCTGTGCCTGGGTTTCTTCCAATAAATTCTGTACCACCAGCCTGGCTTGGGCCGCCGCAAGTGTCGTACCCACCTTTTGCACAGCATCCCTAAAAAACGCCAGCTGAATGGAAGAAAAAGGTTGTAGTGAGCCCAGCTCCATTACACCGATACAGTCGTTACCATCAAAGACAGGCAGTATAAAAAGGTTGTTCACCAGTACCTTCCCAGCAGCAAAGCTGATGACATAATGGGTATCTTCGAGGTTTTCGAATAACTTTTCTTTCTTGTCTTTAAAGACCTGGCCGACCATGCCCTCACCTGGGGCGAAGCGTTTACGTTCGAGATCTTCAAGTCCATAGGATCCCCTTAAGACAAGCTCATCTTGTTCCATCAGGTATATGGCGCCGTTTACACAGTTGCCATATTTTGTCAGATGGCCCAGCGTGACAGCCGTAAGCTCTTCCTGCTGTTTATTACCCATCAACAGGTTACCCAGCTGGGTTAGACCAGCTTGATGCCAGTTGTTATTATTGAGTTCTTCAAAAGATGTTTTGAGCGAACGCGCCATTTCATTGAGGGATCCCGTCAGGCTGCCCAGATCGTCCTGTTCGCCATCCTGAATCTGCATATCATAATGCCCGGCTGCTATCTCCCGTGCGATACGCTGGGTAATGCTCAGCCGCCGCTGTATCTCTTCATCTTTACGTTTCAGGTCATTCTGCAGCTGCTCCCGTTGGAAGAAATCCGCTCGCAGGCGGAAGTAAAAGAACAGGGTAATCAATAAGGATACAGCAGCGGCCAACAAAACAAAGATAGAGGTATAACCCGAAGAGCGGCTCAGTTCTTCCGAACGCTTATTGAGCAAAAGTTCTTCACGATCGATAATTTTGCTGATCAGTAAACGGCAACTGTCCATATAGGTTTTCCCCTCCTCAAGCTGCGATACGGAGACCATTCCACCACGCTTTTTGATATTGACCAGGTTTTCAAGCTTTGCCAGTCGGGATTGCACGAGTGTGGATAGCGTATCGATTATATGCTGTTGCTCGGGATTATCGGAAGTAAGGTCGTGCGCACGGCTCAGCGATTGGGGCAGCGACTGAAGGCCGGTTTTGTAAGGATCCAGAAACTTGTCCATACCTGTAAGCAGGAATCCGCGCTGGCCAGTTTCGGCATTCTGCAGATCCTGCAGAATTTTGTTGACACGGCTCATGACACGCCGGCTGTGGTCGACCATTGCACTATTATGGTTCTGCTTACGAATACTAATATAAGAAGCCGTTGAGCTCGCTAACAGGATCAACAGGGATATTCCAAAACCTATCTGCAGGTTTCTTAAAATAGTTTTAGGCATGCTTTTTCATCAATTGAGTTAAGACTATGCCAACCGATGGTCTAGATGGCGGCCAAATATAGCAATAGGGAGCCTAAATTAAATCCTACGCCCCCGGGCCTCAACCATCTTACCGTATTTTAACAAAAAGTTGCGTATTTATCCGCTCTCCGCAATCTTCCCGGCAATGATAGCCGATGTGGCGGCGCAAAAATCAAGGCCTGAATAATCCGGATTATAGCCGCCCATATAAGGCACGGCCATCATAAAAAGACGTTGACTGGCGCTACCGCCGTGGTCTACCAAACGGAAGCTGTCATCGATCTTTACTCCGGGTACCTGCAAAAAAATAGCGCCATCCGGTGCCACAAACATGTGGTCATTGCCTGCCAGCATTTGTTCCTTGGCCTGTTCCACGGAGCGAAACCGTAAGTAGGCTGGGCTAACATGGCCGTTGTCGACCAAACTCTTGAATGGAAATTCTTCAAAGTTTAACGGTCGCTGTCCCACACAATCCACAAATGTCTTATAATGCGATTTTATTTCGATCCCTGATTCATCGGTATAAAAATAATTGGCGCCGCGATCGTGCGCAGGCTCAACCCGGCTTTCGGTACCAACATTGACCACCTCCAGCCGACCAGCATCGTGCAGCGCGAGCAGCTCGCGACTAGAACTCTGCGGCACAAAAGCGATGACAATAGAAATCAGCGGCATGAGTACTTTTTTTAAACGCAGCATATCTTCGGCAGACATGTACTTGGCGGGATAATTTAAGGTGAAACTCAAGGCAGAAAGCACTTCCTTCCAATAGATGGATTGGCGCCTTTTAATAGATTTCAGCGCTTGTTCGTGCTCCTGGCGAAATCCCTCGAAGGCATCTTTCTGTTCCCTTAAATGGAGTACTGCCTCTACAAAGTCTTCCAGGCTGAGCTTTTCCACGACTGCATAAAAGTCGGGATCTCTTTCCTTGAACTGCGCTTTAAAATTGCGCTCAAACAGAAAATCCAGCGAGACGAAACCCTCATTCTCTAGCCTGTTAAGCATCAGCTCCTCTTCGGAGATCACCAGGTTATTGGCCAGGAAAGGTTCTTCCTGATGGAAGCGGATCGCAGGAAGCAGCCCACTGCGGGTATGCATCAATATCTTAAAATTTTCGCTTCCCGGGTCGATCTCATACCTTAGCTCTCCTGTCTCCAGGGCTTCAAAAGAACCATTGTGGCGAGCCAGCGTACGGATAGCGTCGATTGCTGTGAGCGAAGCACCGCGTATCCCGACGGCGTGATTGGTTTTTAAGGCCAACTTGGACGGTGGATAGGGCGATTCGAAATAATGTTCGACATTGCCCTCATACTTGGTTGGCCACTTATGTCCGGTACAGATGACTACCTTGTCTACGATATAGGTATCGGTGCTGCCCACCGTGATTTTAACCTGCGCTTGGCCTTCGAGGTCAATAATATCAGTAACCTGGCTAGCGAGGTGAACCTGTGTTCAATGCCCTGTTCATCCGCCATCCGCTTCAACAACATAAACTGCTCCGACAGGTAGCGGCGAGGAGCAGCCGTGGAAACCATTTGTAGCGATTAAAATAGTCCACATCGATTCCATAAGTACGGAGCGTGGCCTCCGATAGGGATTGAACATAATCCTCAATCGTCGTGACCAATGCGGGGATTTCATGATCCGATACATTCGTCAAGTGCTCCGGTGTGGCACTTCGTAGCTGTAAGGCATTCCTGCCCCAATTGTTTTCGGGATTCGAAAATAGATACCTTGAGACCGGCGATATTCCTTTCGATCAATCTTTTGTACATAAACAGGCCACTGGGTCCACCCCCGATAATGGCTACATGAATGTTTTGTTGCATAGTTTTCGTTGCCTGCCTAGTGGACAGTATTCGGTTTTAAGAACAAGGATAAATTGCAGAAAGTTTTAGACAGATTTATTCCCCTGCAATAAAAAATGGGATAAATACGGGCTACGATTTAAATACCTGAATCTCGAATTCTGCAAACGATCATGCAACGCCTGCTGTTTTTCGAATAAACAAAAATGATAACAAATAACAATATTATGGAAAACAACATCAACAATCCGGAGATCATCAACGATATTATCAAAATCAACAACGACCGCATCGAAGGTTATAAAAAGGCAATTGATCTAGCAACCAGCCACGGCTTGGATAGACTAGTACCAACATTTCAAAAATTTATTGGACAGTCGGAAGAATTTATAGCCGAATTGACACCTTATGTTGAGCTTGAGGGCAAAGAACCGACAGACAGCACTATGCTGAGCGGTAAGCTTTTCCGCGCCTGGATGGGCATAAAAGTGAATATCACGGGAGATGACGAAAGAAGTCTGCTTGAAACCTGTGAGCAGGGCGAAGATGCATTCAAATCCACCTATCAAACCGCTTTGGCTGATGGATCGGAAGAACTCTCGCAAAATGTGCATAGTTTGATCAACACGCAGCTCAGCAAGCAGCTTGAAGCGCACAATATCATTAAGATGCTGCGTGACAGCAAAACCATCTAACTTTAAATTGTAATTTTCTTTTTCACAAAAAATACCGAAGTGTATATTGCTTCGGTATTTTTTTATGTTTAGACTTCATCATTGACTCATCTTAGCCAAGAATGTAGCGCCGCCTTTGCTGATTGCTTCCATTTCTCCCGAACAGAGATTCCAGTCGACAGATTTCCTGCTTGGCTATGTACCGAAATATGATACAGACCGGGCTAAACTTACCTTAACGCTGCGTCAATCGTATACACCGTGGAAAATTAAACTCAATAAACAGTTTACTTATCATCCCTTGCGTACCGGTGCTTATCTCAATACGACATTGGGTAAACAATTTTGGTATAAAGAACCTGACAAATACCCGAATAGCTATTATCGGTTTTCGACCAGGCTACGCATCAATATCTTTGTAGGACAGGACTTCAGTTATAAAATAAAATCCAGCAACTCTTATTTTGAAGGCGTAAAATTCTATTATGATCTTCATACCAGCGATCTTTACCTCGTTAGCGCCGTACAGAAAAAGTATCTTACATTTGATGATTATATTGGCCTCGGCCTAGGTGTCAAGCTACAGATTAGGAGAAAATAATGCACAAGAAAGGCTAGATCGATATCGATCTAGCCTTTCTGTTAAAATACAATCAACTCACTAACTTACTTAAGGTATCATTTAAACAAAAGCTACGGTCAAAACGTTTTAGAATTTACAGTCTGTACAGTTAATACCCCCTCTTTTAAATCTTTGCACTTCGCCTTTATCTGAATCCTTCCCGATTTTCTTCCCCTGCCTAAACGATCAAGGCAACATCCTGCAGATCGTGTGACCGGTCCAAGGGCCCGAAAATAGCCCAATCATGCGGTACCGTGACTTTTTTCCAGGCCTTATCATCCAATGCTACTGACTCCCATGAACAACCTCACCTTGAAAAAAACGCCAGTTTTTCTCCAACAAGAAGGATTGCCGTGCAGACTGTCCGTACGAATTGCCCGGAACAAGTAGGAATAAAAGAAACAAAAAGTAAGTCGTACGCAGTAATCTCATCATCAAATCAGGTGTTTATAGTCTACAGTTCAATTTTTTCATTGTCATTCAGCGGTTTAAATATACCTTATTTAAACGCATTCAATGCTTTTGTTGGGCGCCCATTATTGTCAAATGCACCTAGGGTATAACCATTCCACCCACCATACGCCAAAGGCTCCCAATAGAATATACCCAGTACTTTCTGATCGGGCACACTATTGACCGCGTTGAAAAGATCCTTTAACCATATTTCAGCACTATCTGCTTCATCCCAGCTCATCCCCACCTCGCAGATCATCACTTCTGAATTGTATCGGGCAACCATATCTTTGATGTTACTGATGCAGGCCGCATTGCGCTCTTCCCAGTTTTCTGGGGTCGGATAAAGTGACATCCCAATTACATCCCATTTCCCACCGTTTTTTTTCAGACCGTCGAACATCCAACGAAACAAGTCATTGTCAAATCCATTATGCAGGTGTACGATCACTTTTGCTGCCGGAAACACCGCTTTTACCGCATCATAACCGGCATTATTCAATGTGGCATAATTAGCCATACTGACAGAGGCTTTTCCATCTTCCCAAAGCATTCCGTTGCCCGTTTCATTACCGACCTGCACCCATTCAGGTGAGATACCACTATCTTTTAGCAATTGAAGAACCTCCGTTGTATGATCACTAACAGCCTTCTTTAACCCATCAAACGATAAGCTCTTCCAGGCGGCAGGCTTTGTCTGCTGTCCCGGATCCGCCCAGGTGTCACTGTAATGAAAATCCACCATAATACGCATGCCCAGATGATGCGCCCGACGAGCTTTCACCAGTACGTCATTCTTGTTGCACCAGCCTTGTTCGGGATCTACCCAAACACGCAGACGTACCGCATCCATCCCCAGTCCACGCAAGATTTTCAGCCCATCCACTGCGCTGCCTCCTGCATTAAAAAATTGCATACCTGAGGCTTCCATTTCGGTAATCCAGCTCACATCCGCACCTTTTGCCAAATGTGTTTTAGGTATATCCACCTTAAGATTATCTTTGTCGTGGCAGCCAGACAAGCCCAAACACAAGCCTATCAGGGCCAACATTATTTTTATTTTTTTCATCCGATTATTTCATTTAAGAACCCGTCCCTATCTATTTTATTCCACATGATATTTGAATTGTTTTGGATCGCTTAGATCAAGAATCAAGGTATGTGTACCGATCTTATCATAAGCGAAGCCAGTTCCATCGGCCGTATACAAAGCACAGTTTCCATTGCCCTCTGCTGCACCAAAAAACCAAGTCCAGCTGCCATTGATCAATACCTTAATTCCCCATTGTTCGGCTGCCGTTGTCGTGATGGTTGCTTTCCAAACCTTCGCCGTCTGGTCATATACCATTGGTGTTGCTGTCGCACTCCAACCATTAAAATCGCCCGTTACCGTCAAGGATTCTACGGAAGTTTCTTTCCAGGCCAACTTATTGACATCGGCTGTCAAGTATAAGTATCCACCTTTACTCGTCCAGCAATTCCAGCGATCAGCTCCACTATACAAAATATATTGGCTACCATCCAGGGGATAAGAACCATAGATGAGCGGTGCACTCGCACTTTCCGCATTGGTTAAATAAAAATTATACCATTGGTCGAGACGCACAAAACCGTCATAAAAACCATCTTCCTTTCTCGAACACAGTTTCCATGGAAATTGCGTAAACTCTTTATTAGATAGGTAGAGATAGGCAGCATCCTCCACGGGCTGATAAGCGGTCACAGTCAGGGCGATCACAATACTGTAGAGCCAATCTGTATTGGTTCCCAATCGTGAAGCAATACGGACATAAAACACGTTCTTTTCATCGGGCAAAAATCCCATTCCCGTGACAAGGTTATTCAATTGTTCATGCGTATAGCTGAGCGAGCTTGCTACCTGCTCGATACTTTTGGTGACAGCAGAAAAAGATGGATCAGCAGCAATTTCTATCTTATTTTTTAAAGCCGACTGAGCCATTGGTTCATCGCTGGCCAAAATCGCTTCATCCCAGACAAGCTGCAGCGCTACGGTCTTGCGGTCAGTAGATTTTAAGACCAGTTCTGTTGTACTGCTGTACAACACTGCAGGTTTTATCCCACTGACAGCAGGTGTCCCACCCTCCTTTTTACAGGCAACGAAAAGCAACACCAGAATATAGAGTGTCAATTGTTTCATAGGTATCATTATCTTTAAAAGTCCATATGGGAATACCTGGATACCCTCCGCAGCATGTTTGCTCAAATAGCAGTATATCCCCATAGATTTAGTTATTAATGCCAGCCAGCGCTAGTAGCCAGGATTTTGGATCAAATTCGGATTAGCGCTCATATCGGTGGTTGGAATCGGATACAGATTGAATTTCGCATCCACAGAGCGGCCGTTCATGTCACCACCTTTCCATTGCCAGAGGTAATCGCTACCGGTAAATTTCCCAAAGCGAATCAGGTCTGTGCGACGCGTACACTCCCAAAACAGTTCACGGCCGCGTTCTGCAAGGATAAAATCCAGTGTCAGCTGCGCCTGATCAATGGCTCCGGCCGAACTACCATATCCCCGCTGACGGATACTGTTGACCAATTTGATCGCTTCCTGTACACTTCCTCCGCCACCGCGCAGTACAGCCTCAGCATACATTAGATACACGTCGGCCAGGCGGATCATCGGGAAATCAGTACTGACCAATCCTTCATCTGTCGTATAGGTACCATCATCTTTCAAATTTGTAAACTTAACAAGCCCATAGCCCTGGCTCGAGGCAGCGGGATCTTCGACATCCAGGGACTGGCCATTTTTCCAAAAATCACCTCTTTTGTCTTCCACCTGAAAGAGTGCCACAAATTCGCGAAGTGTACGAAAACTATTCCAGCCGGAAAGCACACCGTAATCCGATGATTTCATGCTCCCAACAATAGGGCCGTTGACAAGATAGGTTGTCGCTCCCCAAGTCGTTGTATACGCTACATCGGCCTCTATCGGGAAAATAATTTCATTGGTCCGCTTATCATTATCAGCATTAAATACCTGCTTATAATTCGCATTTAAGGAATATCCGGCATCAATCACTTTTTTCGCATAGTTCAGGCATTCGGCATTACGTGCTGTGCCCGTATAGACCTGCGCATTCAGATAATTCTTGGCCAATAGGGACCAGGCGGCAGCACGGCTTACCCGGCCATACTCATTTTGACGTGCTTCCGGTAAGATCGTTTCGACCTCTGTCAATTCTTTTTCAATAAATGCAAAGAGATCAGCCCGTGTCATCCGTGGTGGAAAAAATGCAGCTACCGGATCCTTTTCAGTCACAAAAGGAACGTTCCCATAAAGGTCCATGGCATGACTATAGGCCAATGCACGCAGAAAACGCGCTTCGGCTGCGAACTCCAAAATTTGTGCCTGCTCGGCCGAATTAAAAGTCGCCAGCTTCTCTGTTGTTGCATTCCGTAGAAATTCATTACAGATGGCTACCGTATAATAGATCCGATAATACATGGCATTGACCCAGGTATCGGAAGCTCCCCAGGTCATATACTGGATATCGGTCATATTGTCGCCTCCTGCCCATGTATAGATCACCTCATCAGTCGGTACCTCCTGCAAGTTAAAGTACACCCGAAGGTACCCCCAAGAAGCCGTGCTGCCCGCCATATCCGGATCGGCATCACCACGTCCATTGCCCGCAACGGCAAATGAGGCATACAATTTAGCAAGCACAGCCCGGTAACCATCCACAGAGGTGTATACCGACTCCGAAGTAGTTTCTACAGTGGGATACTGGTTTAAGTCCTTTGTACAGGATTGCAGCAATGCGATTAAACACAACAATCCAAAACAATATCTTTTTATATTTTTCATCGCTATATAAGTTTTCTTTTTTGAGGTAGCCATTAAAAATCCATATTGAGACTCAAGGAGAAAGTTCTTGAGCGTGGGTAGAACGAACTGTCGAAGCCACTCGGAACCTCAGAGTCCATACCGCTATATTTGCTCACAATAAAAATATTCTGAGCTACCGCACCCACACGTAGATTGGAGATCTTACCCACCTGACCAAAATTATAGTTCACCGACACGTTTTCCATCCGAAGGAAGGAAGCATTTTCGACGTAAAAATCCGAATAATACTGTCTGGTCTGGAATTGGGTATCCAAGTAATCCCGATGTAAGTTATTGATCGACGCATCCACATATTGAACTGTTTCCCAAGCACTAAGATTCATTTTGGTATTATTGAATACGTAGTTACCCAAATTTGCGCGTAGTGTCGTTGCTGCTGTCCATTTTTTGTAAGTTAACTGCGTATTGAAACCAAAGAGCCATTTTGCCGCGGGCGATTGATAGCGATACAAGTCTTTTTCGTTGATCGCTCCATCACCATTCAGATCCGCATATACACCTTCGAGCGGCTTGCCAGCCTCATTGTACAACTGTTTGTAGACATAAAACATGTAAGGCTGATACCCCGTTGTCAGAATCTGTATACCACGGCCACTGACATTCGGTCCCACATAAGTTCCTATGGCATTCGCATCCTGCGCCAAAGCTATATTGGTTACTTTTGTATGCTGATTAGTCGCATTGAAATTGACTTCCCAGCGCAAATTATCCTTTTGTATGGGCACGGTATTCAATTGAAATTCGAAGCCACTACTTTCAACATTACCTACGTTGATAGTCGCGTTCTGATCAAAATTGGTTCCTGCGGCTACAGGCACATTGGCCAATAGATCATGTGTTTTTCTTGTGTAATAGTCAATTGCACCAGACAGCCTGTTTTTCCAGAAAGCGAAATCCAGGCCGTAGTTAAATGCTTTGGTCGTTTCCCAGCGTAAGTCCCGATTGTAAACCGATGGTCTATACACCAGATGGTACTGATCGCCGAAACGATACTGTGCATAGGCTGTTCCCAAATTGTATACCGGCAAATATTCGTAATTTCCGATTCCTTCCTGCTGCCCTGTAACACCGTAACTCGCCCGGAGCTTTAGATCGTCCATGAAAGAGATTCCTTTCATGAAAGACTCCTGCGAAAGACGCCAGGCCAAGGCGACTGAGGGAAATGTCCCCAACGGTTTTCGGGACTGAATCGGGAAGTTCCATCCTTACGGACCGTAGCGGTCAATAAATAACGGCTATCGTAATTGTAGTTGATCCGTCCGTACCAGAAATCAGCGTATGTCGTTCGTCAGATGCAATAGCAGTCGAGCGTATATCACCAGCTTCGTTATAGTATACTATAGGTGGCCGTCGGGCACTCCAATATTGATAATCGTGACCTGCTGTCACATCAATTGTACTTTTAATTTCCGGGAAGAACTTGTTATAGTTTAGATAGCCTGTAAACAATTTATTTTTAAGCGTCTGTTCATAACGGTCAAAAGAGCCTCCAATCGTAAAATTATTGGCCGCACTTGCCGGAATAAGATTCGATCCATTCCCTTTGGCATAGTCATATCCGAGTGTTACGTGCGCTTTCAGTTCAGGCAGCGGATGGAATTTATAATCGAGGTCAAGGTTACCCACGGCTCTATTGACTGTACTACGGTGTTTTTCCTGCTTGAGCAATCCCAGTGGATTGAGGTTTGCACCTGTTGCCGGAAGACCCGCATTATCCAAACTCTCGTAATAGCCGCCATAAGCATCTGCCCCAGAATAAATCGGTTGCGTAGGATTAAACGCTACAGCAGACCATATCGCATCGGTATTGGCAAATGCGTTGTTGTTATGGGCACCTTTAACATTTAAATTTACGGTCAGGTGTTTATTAAAAAAAGTGGGATTTAACACCAAAGCGCCCGTCACGCGCTCCGTTTTGTCGGTACGCAAAGTCCCTTGCTGATTATAATAGCCCACCGATGTACGAAAAGGCAAGGTTTTACCGATCTTTCCCTGTAGACTTAAGTTATTATCCGTCCCCATGGCATCCTGAAAAACCTCAGACAGCCAATCTGTTGAGGCATTGCCCAATAATGCCTTTTGGGCAGTGCTCCCTTTGGTATTGATGAGCGAGGCAAATTCATCGCGCGACATCATATCAGCCACTCCCATAGCCTGCTGCATGGACACGATTGAAGAGAAAGAAAGCCGTAAAGCATCTCCTTTACCCTTCTTTGTTGTTATCAATAATACCCCGTTTGACGCTCGGGAACCATAGATAGCTGTCGATGATGCATCTTTGAGCACTGTCATGCTTTCGATATCATTCGGGTTGATCAGACTGAGAAAATTGCCACTATTGCCGCTAATACCACCAGTCTCTAGCGGTACACCGTCCAATACGATCAATGGATCGTTGCTGGCACTCAAGGAGGCTCCCCCACGGATACGTATCGTACTCCCGGAAGAAGGAGAACCGCTGTTGGACATCACCTGCACACCAGCTGTTTTTCCATTGATCAGCTGTTCGGGAGAGCCGACAAGTCCACTGTTAAAATCCTTGCTTCCAACCGTATTTACGGCACCGGTTAGATCCTTTTTTGTCGTACTACCATATCCTACGATGACGAGCTCTTCCAGCACATTTCCCGCAGGCACCATGCTGACATCCACGGATGTTCCCCCTACAACCGTCAAGGTTTGGCTACTGTAGCCTACAACAGAGAATAGAAGCTGGGATTTACCCTTGGGCAATGAGATACGGTACGAGCCATCACTCGCTGTTGAAGTGCCCACCGTAGTTCCGGCCACCAATACAGTAACACCTGCCATCACCTGCCCATGCTCGTTGCGGACCACCCCACGGACATCCTGTTGTTGCATCGACCTGATCCACTTGCTTTCCCCTTTCGTTGCAGCATAAAGCTGCGTTTCCCCAAGACAGGATAGCAAGGACAAGCCCAATAAACTTGTTTTAAATGCAAAACCCTTCATTGTTTAAAATTTAGATGTGTTTATAATTGTTTTCTTTCCCTTTATTATATTTTTTGTACTCCTTATCGCTTTATTTAAGCATTCCCCTAAAAAACGCCGTCGTTTTTTCAGGTCGTCGTCCTGCTCCAAAACTTGATCCTTACAGCCTGACGGATTATTATCCATGCCCTACTAATCGGTGGCATTAAGCAGCTGTATCGCTATTCGAGCCATATCGCAGCTATGGATAGTACCACCCCTTCCATCTTTTCGCCTGAAACGATTAGTTTTTCGATCTCCCTTTTGTCAAATTGAGCCTGAACTGTAGGTTTAAAAAACCGTTCAAGAAATACAGGATAAGGAGCAGGTAGCAAAGCCGTAGGCACAAGCTTTAAGTCGGCTAGATCCATACGGACCAAAGATTCGCCCGATGTCCCAATAGCTATGTTTTCCACATAGGTATACCCTTTTTTTGTAACAAACCCAGCATGCAGTAGCGGATTCCCGCCCTCATGTTTCAAGAGTATACAGAGTTTTGTGGCAGCAGCGATACCCGCAGGCCGTTCAGCAATTGTCGATTTGATATCTTTTACCCAAAAATACTGTACCCCAGAATCCTTAGCATGAAAAGTATAGGTCCAAAAAGGAACTTTACTGAGATCATGATGCTCCCGTTGCGCAGTCATGTAAGCCGTTTCTGGAATAGCGAAAGTTTCCAAAGAAGAGACTTTGGACAAGGACTCAAAAAGCCCTATAGGCGCCCGCTGCTCATTTAAACCCACCGTCCAATAACTATTGACACGATAATTCCAATCCAGCGGTGCTCCAGTCTGATTATCAGGATAGGTAATTTTTTCACCATCCACAAACACAGTAGCTGTATATTTCAATTCATTGCCCACGAATAAGGATGCCGGGACATCCGCTTCATAGGTACAGTTATCTTTGGAGATCAACTTGATGTAGGGATTATGATCTTTCCAAAACGAAACCTGATCCGTTTGTAGAATAATGGAATCGGGCTGTTTTTCAAAAACATAACGGAACTGCAATTTGGTAGAGCGCCCTTTTTCCAATACTTTGGGCTGCTGGTGTATCAATAGAGGTAGCTTCAGCGCTTCAGTTTTTGGCGCGTAATATTCGCCCAAATAGCCATTTTTCCAGGGCGAGGAAGCTAGCCAGCTATTTTTCAGCTGGATATTCTTACGCTTTAACAGATATACTCCAGGCTTAACGCTAAAACTTGTTTTAGCAACTGAAATAGCTTCATCGGTGTCATTTTTTCCTACCAGTGACCGGACGGTAAACAGGTCGCCTAGATCAGGAATCCGAATATCGATCATCTGTGACCGATACAGGATATGTACCACCTCCCGATCGAGCGATGGCTTAGCAAAAGGATCAGCGATTTTTTCTGCATCCGGCATAACCTCCAAACGCCATAGACCATCTTCCAGTCGATCTAAAAAATAAGCACCAGATCCACGGTATTCCACCACAGGTGATGAACCATGACCGGCAATATGTTGCAATTTCGTTGGATTTAAAGGCCTTACTGTCGTATTATTGGTGTAAAAATACTTATCCTGCGCATTCATCACGGAGAGATCCTGCTCATAACTGACGCTAAAATCGCCAAATAGGGTGTCTTGAGGATACTGTTCGAACTTTTTATTTCTTGGTATCGTATAAGCTACCTCCGCAGCGATCATGGTACTCAGTGCTTTTGCCGGGGTATAAGCCAAATTGAGATAATGTGTCTGATATTCGGTATTGTAGGCTGCAATATCCATCGGATCGTAAGCAAACTGAGTGATCCACTGAAATCCCGCCGAACGAAATGTGCGGCTCATTGCGGGATGTATGTAGCTGTAGAGATTATCAGCAGGATCATATTCGTAAACCGCCTTCGCTTTGTTGGCAAAGCCTTTCAAGTTTGAAAAAGGGATATCGTACTGATCAATGTAAGGAAGAAAATTCCCCTGACGTTCCCGTCCAGCAACCAGTCCCACAGGATACCATTGATAGGTTGTCCCTTGGATATCAGCATCAAAATAAGCCTTAACATGTTCCATATTATGACTTACATTGTAGAAAATCGGTTTTTTATTCCCGGCTTTCTTCATAGCCTTCACCATTCGACCGATATAGTCCGACGTCGTCTGAATGGCATCTGTATGGCAAGGTTCATTATTTATTTCAAAACCTATGATGTAAGGGTCCGTCTGATAAGCATTTCCGGTATACGGGTTGACATGATGAAGTAACTGGGTAATGTATTTTTCTTGAGCAGCTATCGCCTGTGGATTAGCATGAACCGCACACTTATCATAATGATACGTAAATGCATCTGTATTTATATTTCTTTCTGGATAACCATTACCAAAATTGGTCATTCCCGTAATCAGGATCCTAATTCCCCTTTCCTGAAGTTTAAAAAGTAGATAATCCAATAGATCAAGATGTTCATTGCTGATCAGGTTACCATTTTTATCGGAGATTTCTACATCCCAAATATGGATACGATAAGCATTATATCCCAAACGGGCGAAGTGGTAAACGTCCCGATCAATAGCCCGCTTTCGATCGATGCCTTTATCGTGTAAAGCCCGAAAAGCATGGGCAAAAGGAACGGTATAATTGATGCCATAAAATGAAGCTTCAGCTTTGGAGTCGGACCAGCGCATGACACCTTCACGGTCGACAAAAACTGTAGGGACCTTTTTAATCGCCTTCGATTGAGCGTAAGAATTGACATAGCCCAAAAGAGCAAAGCAGCATAAAATAATTACACGCATGGATTGTATCGATTTATAATTTTTTGGTTATTACTCTTACAAACCTATCAAACGTGATTATTTTTTAAGGCCACATATCGGACAAAGAACAACACAAATTGGACATCCCCAACCACCTAAAACAACAAACAATACTAACAATCAACCACTTACAAATAACCTTCCATATACACCTTTGGTGACATCCCAAATTCCGATTGAAAGCATTTTGAAAAATAAGAAGCATTGGAGAATCCGACCATATACATCACCTCGGAAACGGTAAACTTTTTTTGCTGTAATAACAGCGCTGCTTTTTTGATACGAATGCTGCGTATATACTCCACCGGTGTATAGCCTGTTAGTTGCTTAATTTTACGATGGAGTTGTCTGGCGGCGACATCCGTCAGCTCACTGAGCCGCTGCACCGAAAATTCCGAATCGTCTAAATTTTCTTCGATCAGCCGTGTCACATTGGTCAGAAATTTTTCATCTGGTGAATGTACAGCTATTGCTTCTGTGGGTTTACTGATTTCGTCGATACGCAACTGAGCGACAATCTTATCTTTCCTATCCAAGAGCTGCAATAGCTGTATCTGGAGCAAGTCCAGATCAAAAGGTTTCGCCATATAAGCATCTATGCCGACGGCAACCCACTCGCGTCTGATCAGCTTATCGTTTTGTGCGGTAAGCAAAATAATCGGAATAGTTGCCGTCACGATATTTTGTCGTAGTTTTTTCACCATTTCAATCCCCCCCATATTGGGCATCATGGCATCCGTGAGAATAATGTCGGGCACAAAACTATGTCCGTCGATCAAGCGTAAGCCCTCGCTACCATCACTCACAATGCGGCAATCGTAATGTGGCTGCATGGCATTTCGTAAAAAATCAGCGAGTTCGGCATTATCTTCGACGATCAGTAGCTTTCGTTTAGCCCCTACCGGTATGCTATCGGTCGCATCCTCATCGTTTACATGGTCATGTTTCCAACTAAGCGTTACGGCTGTGCCATTTTGATCGCTCGCTATATCAACGGTCCAGCCCAACTGTTCACAATAACTTTTGACAAGGTACAGACCAACGCCCGTGCCCTGTACAGCACTCACTTCTTTCAGGGAAGAACGATAGAATTTGCTAAATACATAAGGTAGGTCTTCAGGTGCTATACCAATTCCCGTATCCCGAACGACAAGCTTGACATCTGGACCAATTACTTTCAGCCGCAGTTCCACGCCACCCTCCGGACGATTATACTTACAGGCATTAGCGATGAGGTTGTTGAGAATCGATCCCAGTTTGGCTACATCGGTCTGTATAAAAAAGCTCTCTACATCGGTAACAAAGCCAATATGGACGGTACTGTACTCAGGTATCTGCTGCCAGTCAGCTATAATTTGTCTGCTATAGGCGACCAGATCCACCTGAGAGGTAAGCAGGCCCTGTAAGGGCGTCTGTTGCTGCTCGACCTGATCAAAAGTCATCAATTCCTGGATGAGATGGCTTATTTTTAAGGCATTTCGATGAACACCATCCAACTGCTTCTTTTTGTCACTGTTCTTTGTCTGCCGCATCATTTGGCTGACAGGAGCCAAAATCAGGCTTAAAGGGGTTTTCAGCTCATGCGACACAGCTGTCAGGAAGTCCATTTTCATCTTTGTGAGCTCAAGTACCTTTCTCCGTTCGCGCCTTTCCCATTTTAGTGTACTACGAACCCTGAAAAAATTGACGACCCAAAATAGCAGGAAAACAACAATGAGGGCGTAAGCAGCTTTGGCCCAATAGCTTGCATACCATGGATAACGGATCTGAATATGGTAGGTATAAATCTCCGACACAACATGACCGGCGACATCCACTTTAGCCAACTGAAGGTCGTAGTTACCCGAACTTAAGTTGGACAGAAGCACTTTGTTATCACCCCGTTCCATCGGAATCCAGGTTTCATTTTTTCCTTTAAAAGCATAAGCTAGGCGATAGCCCAAATGATTCCCATAATCCAAATCGGAAAATTCAAGCCGGAGGTTATTCTGATCATGCGCCAAAGCGATCTCGTTCTTATACCGCAAGCCATAGTCGTAATTACCGAAACGTTCATTATTGACATACATTGCGGTGAGCACAATCTTTTTGGAACCATCCAGATCCGCTAGCTCATTTTGCGCGGGCAACAGGACCACCTCATCAATTCCTCCCAGCACCACTTGTTCCCGCTCGGCATCGTAGTACATCGAGGATATCCTTTGTCCGTATCTTAATAATTCAGTTTTTAAACTCTGCTTATTAACCTGCCATACTCCAGTACTCGTTGCCAGCCAGATGCTTTCTTTGACCTCGGCCATGGCAGTTACTTCTCCTTTACCAACAGGATCAAAACGAAGCAATGTATTTTTCCCGTCCGGAGCAATTCGCCTCAATTCGCCATGTTCCCCTACCCACACCGTATGCTGCCCATCCTTCAGCATAAAGGTCGCCTGATCCAATGCATGCCCAGCGCTGTCTTTAAGCTCCGTTATTTTCCCTGTGGCCACATCAATGCTACTGATCCCCTTATTATAGAACAGCGCCAAGATCTTCCCCCTTCCATTGTCAACGATCTGATTGGCAAAATCTTCCAGAAGACCGTCAGCTTTACTGAAATTACGGTTTGCTATGACCGGGCCCGTCGCCTCCAATAAACGGCTTCGGTTGACAACAAATATCCCCCCATATAGGAGGCCACCCAGAAATTATCCTGTCCATCTTGCAAGATGTCGTACGACCATTTCGCATTTCGTCTTCCACTGGCATCGACGATTGTAAAGGTTTTAAACTGTTTCGTATGCGCATCAAACACATTGACGCCACCGTCGGAGGCTATCCACACCAATCCCGTATGATCCTCAAATATATCCCGGATACGGTTGTGTGCCAGACGATAGGTCTTGGCATCCATACGGTACCAGTTGCTTTCCGTATTTTTGTCGTCCAGCCCACGTACACGGATCAAACCATTATCGCCTCCCAGCCAATACCAGCCATTGCGATCCCTGTTAATTTTATAAAAACGGTTGCCGTCGCTGCTCGCTGTCAATTGATAGATCGGCAGTATTTTTTCCACCTTGCGGTTGGACCATAAGGAAAATCCCAGGTCGGTACCCAGCCAGATATTTTCCGACCGATCCTTAAAGATACTCCACACGATGTTATTGGCCAGCGAGTTTCTATTCCGGGAATCATGTTTGATCCGTTTGACCAGCTGCTGATCCAGCTGATACGTAAAAAGACCATCATCCGTACCGACAAGCAAGGTATTGGAATCTTTGGAAGCCATCGCTTTGATGGGATGATTTTGTAATACCGGAGTTTTCTGAAGCGTATGGTTCTTCGTATTATAGCGATACAGGCCGTATTCTGTTCCAACATAGGTACTTGCCGATTCCGGAATAGAAAATATAGAATTCACAAATTGATTACTCCCCGGCCTATAATCTGGGAGCGGTAGAGGCGCAATATCTTTTCTCGCTGGATTTAATTCAAAAAGTCCATTATACGTACCGATTAAGATTCTATCGCCCACCTTTTCCAGTGCATACACGGCGGATTTTGATTTATTCTTTGGGAATGAATTATGATAATCAATAAGTTTACGTGTCTTGGTATTATAGCAATACAAACCACTTATTGAACCTATCCACAAGGTATCGCCAACAAGGAGCAAAGACCTGACATCTCCAGGTCCCCCTGCCGGAAAAGATTCGAATCGGTCGAACTGATAGTTATAGAGCAGCACACCCTGCCCTGTCCCCAATGCGAAATGTTTATTATCGATCAGTGCAATGCAGTAAACGAAAGTCTGAAAAGAAGATTTGGTCCCCGTGAGCGGCTGCAGCGCATAGCCATCATAATTAAATAACCCATTGTTACTTCCCAGCCAAAGCATCCCCAAGCTATCCTGTGCAAAAGAGTGGACTGTATTTGCATTCGTTCCCAAGGAAATATTGCGAAAAGAGGGATAATCCAGCGATTGCCCGAAAACAGGCGTACCCACGAAAGAACAAACAAGTAACCAATAGAAATAAAGAGATTGCATTTTTTATAAGCGCTATACCACAAACTTAATTATTTCAAATGGAATAGCACTTATCCAATCAATCTTCTCAAGCGGAAATAGCATTCTGTAACAGTAGCAAAATTTGCCTGTTTTGTATCTGCTGCACATGAAGTGAGCAGTAACAAAATAAAATATAAACAATAGCGATAAAACCCCATGCCTGTAAAACTATGAAATTATCGGCAAAGATTTTTAAAAGCCCAAAGATCCGGAACAGGTCATGTACGCTGAAGGTACGATTCTGACTTTTGTACGTTTTCCAGGCGGTATGATTTAACCAGCAATCCTTCCTAAACAAAACTTTTTCAAACGAAGCTCAATAAATGTTGTTCTGTTTGAAAAAAGTATATATGGCACATTTAGAAGTAAAACCTAAAAATGGAGCACCTTGGTGGTTATGGCTCCTTCTTTCACTGATCGCATTGGGATTGGTCCTCTATTTCATCAATCGTTCTAACAGTGGCGCTAGGTTAAATGAAACCAGCTCCGATACGACCGTTAATTCAAGCGCGCCACAAGGAGATACACTTGCGACCACCGTTCCAGAATGGAATTCAATTGATTTCAACAGTGCTGAATCTTCCGATCCAAACATTACGGATAAGGATATCCGTGTACGTTCGAGCGATGCTTATACCATCTATTCGTTAGGGGAAAACATCTTGTTCGCAACCGATAAAAATACCTTAGAAAGTACAGCTGAAGCGAAGCTCAACCAGATTTCAGCAGCTTTAAATAAAAATTTTAAAGGAGCCTATGTTGGCGTTTTCGGCAATACGGATAGCACAGGTACAGTTTCCCACAATAAGCAGCTTGGTGTAGAAAGAGCAACCGCTGTCAAAGACTGGCTCGTCAAGCGTGGCAACATTGCTCAGGAAAAAATCAGTATACATTCTCGTGGTGAAAAAGCGCCAGTCGCCAACAATGAAACTGCAAGTGGCAGAAATCAGAACCGCAATGTGGAGATTGTCGTTTTTCGGAATAAATAAAAATTGATAACCAATAAAATTAAAGACATGGCAATAGAAGAAAACAACTATAATCATTTGATTGAACTCGGTGGAAGCGATTATGAAATTGTCGACGGCGAACCAGATATCCGAGGCTGGAAAGTGAAAAATGAAGCTGGTCAATTGATCGGCAAGGTGGATGATCTACTCTTTGATCCTGAAAGCCTACAAGTCCGTTATATCATCGTTGATCTCCATGACGCCGATTTTGTTATTGACGAAGACAAGAAAGTATTGGCCCCCATTGGATTAGCATCGCTTTATGACGGTACACAAATTCAGGCCAGCAATGAGGAAACCACGCTGGTTCCACCTGTCGAGCCCATCGATCCTAGCGTGATCCTTACGGTAGACGAAATTCCGACGGAAGAACCAGCAACAGATTATCTGTATAATCCTGCCGACGATGGCGAAGTAGTGGTCATATCCGTCAGTGAAGATCAGTTAATTCGACTGCCTGCTTACCAACAGGATAAAGTCACGCCCGAAACAGAGTTAATTACACGTCATGTATTTGAAGGCACTGGCGATGTAGGTTTCGTCGTAAGCTCTAACAGCTATGACCCGACTGCATTCTACGATCATTATCACTTTAGCGAAGATACGTTCTATAGCGGCGGGAAAAGAACCGAAAGTCTTCCGACAGATCAGACGCAGCGCACCCGTAGAGTGGCTGCACGACATGAGCAAGGGACGGGGCACGAGCCGGGTACACTCGACAACAATAGTGAACTTTAGTATAATCACGTACAACTACTTTGAGCGGCTTAGATAATATGCGTTATTTAAGCCGCTTATTTATAAATAACTGCAACTATAGCGTGCATAGACAAACCCTAAATGCCGTATTTCTTGAATTTAATCGTGTAAATACCCAAACCGTCAGTATTTTATAACCTATCGTACCAAATTACTACTGAAATCCCTTTTCCGCCATAAAAACTGCATTAAAATTGCATGATTTGTAGAAAATCAATACAAATCGCTTATGAAAGCAACATATAAAATCGTCAACCAAAAGAATAGACAGATAATCCGAAAGTATTATGAAAAATATAGCTGGTATAAACTGGACCGCGAGGAGCTCACACAGGAATTACTCATCCGTGGCGGCTTTCTAGCGATTCTAACTTGGTTGTTATGGTAAGCTAAACATACATCGGCAGAGATATCAATTCACGATATCCAAACCATTTGCAGTTCTGTGTTGTTATATCTGTAAACTTAAATCAACAACACCTTGAACAGATTTACACGAATTGCTTTAAAAACAATACTGTGGATTATTGGCGGCATCATTGCGCTTTTTATGCTGATCCTTTTTTTATTGCGCCTGCCCAGTATACAGAATTATATCGCCGGAAAAGTAACGCATTATGTCGAAGGCAAGATCGGCACACCCGTTAGCATTGGCTACATTAATATTGATTTCCCCAAAAAATTGGTCCTCGAAAACATCTACCTCGAAGACCAAAGTAAGGATACCCTGGTTGCGGGAAAAAGCATTGCCGTCGATATCAATATGCTCAAGCTTTTGAAAAATACGGTAGAGATCCAAAGCCTGGAAGCCCGCGGAATTACCGCCAAAATACGACGTACTCTTCCCGACAGCGCCTTCAACTTTGATTATATCGTTAAGGCCTTTGTTTCTGAAAAAGAAAGTGAACCTACTGCTGACACCACTTCTGCCCTGCTGTTTAACCTCGATAAAATACAGTTTGAAAAAATACATGTGGTTTATGCCGATGCTGTGATTGGTACCAGTGCCGACGTCTATCTCGGTCGTTTAAATACCAACATAAAGAAATTTGACCTGACCAAAAACATGGCCTTTGAGCTACCTAAAATCAATATCGACGGACTAAATGCAACGGTCAAGCAGTGGAAGCCCGCCGCAGCAGGCGCAGGCCCATCGGTAGAAGATTTTGGTATCACCGATAAAACGGCACAGACAACTTCCCTCCTTCCTGACGTGGGTATACAGGTGGCCGACCTCAATAATATTTTGGTCCGCTACGAGGACCAGTCCAGTGCACTGAAGTCGCAATTTGTCCTAAAAAGATTCCATGCCGACATCAATCAGATCGATCTGAACAAACAAGTTGTCGACATCCAAAAGCTCGATCTCGACGGCTCGGACAACAATGTCCTGCTCGGAAAAATTCAACAGGCTACTGCCAAGGTGACAAAAACCAACGCAACGAAAGCAGACGCGGCAACAACCAACGCAAAAAACAAGGAAGCAAAAACTGGGAAATCAGACGCCCAGGCAGAAAAGAACGGCACTGCAAAAACAGCTTCCGGTGCGGCCACAACGATGAATTGGGTAGTTTCCGCAAAAGACATCATCATCAACAATACCAGTATCCGTTTTAAAGACGACAATCAGCCGCGCATCAAAGGCTTCGATTATTTTAATATCCACATGCCCGGTCTAAAAACCAGGTTAACCGATCTGTACTACAGCGCCGACTCCATGAGCGGATCCTTGAAAGAACTCGTGGCAGCCGACCACTCCGGCTTTGTCATCAAGCAATTAAAGGCCGATTTTAAGTATACCAATACCGGTGCCGAAATCAAAAATCTCTATGCGGAAACTCCTCGCACCCTGATTCGCGATTATGTTAAGCTAAGTTATCCTTCCCTGGATATCATCGCCAAAAGACCAGAATTGATCACGGTCAATGCCAACATCACAAAAAGCTATATTGATATGCGCGATATCCGATTTCTCGCACCCTTTCTGGACACCATGCAGGTGATGAAGCCCCTGCTCGACAAAAAATTTTATATCGACACCCGCGTGACCGGCCGTGTCGATGATCTGCATATTCCGAATATCGACTTCAGGACACTTTCCAATACCCGATTGATTGCCAGCCTGCATCTGAAAGGACTACCCGATATGAATAAATTGTCGGTAGACCTCAACCTGAAAAAACTGACGACAGGCCGTTCGGATATCGAAAAACTCGTTTCCAAATCGATGCTGCCTGCCGGAATCGAATTACCCAATACCATCGGTCTGAGCGGAACTTTTAAAGGTGGAATGACTGCCTTCAAGACCAACCTCGCATTGGTGACCGAAAAAGGCACTGCCAAAGTCGATGGAACGGTCCAAATGACCAAGCGCGATACCCTATACGATGCGGCAGTCAACGTTCGTGACCTCAATATCGGTCAAATCATGAAAATGGACAGTACCCTGGGCATCCTTTCTTTCGAAGGAAAAATCAAAGGCAAGGGTACCGATCCTAAAAAACTGATGGCCAATTTTGACGGTAAAGTGAACCGGCTGGATGCGATGGGCTACCGCTACCATGATATCGACATGGATATATCGGCCGATAAGGGTGCGATGAAGGCATCCATTCTAAGTCCCGATCCGAATATCAAACTTAAGCTGAATGCCAGCGCCAATATGAAATCGACTTATCCCAAGGTAGCATTCGAACTGCTGGTCGACAGCATCAACTTGCAAAAGTTACACCTGATGCAGGATGCGCTTAGCTACCGGGGCAAACTGAGCGGTAACTTCAGCACGGCAGATCCGAACTTTTTGAATGGTGAAGCGCATATTACCAATTCGTTGATACGATATAACTCCGATCGTTACGCACTGGATACTGTTTCACTCTTGGCCAAGGCCGATACCAGCCGCAATCAGCTGGTGCTGCGTTCTGATTTTCTGAATGCCCACCTGGTCGGCAAATACAAAATTCTGGAGCTGCAAAGTGCCGTCCAAGATTTGCTTCAGGTTTATTACAAACCCGAAAAGCCGGTCAAGATTCCGGCCTACTCACCGCAGATCCTCGAATTTTCGGCACAGCTGAGCCGCAATAGACTGATTCAAGATTTTCTGCCACAGCTGACAGAAATGAAAGCCATTACCCTGGACGGTCTCTTTAACAGTACATCCAAAAACCTCTCGGCCAAACTGGATGCCCCACGCATTGTGTATGCGGGTACGGCGATTGACAATGTAACCCTGGATATCAACAGTCTGGATAGTGCCCTCTATTATTCGGCCTTAATCAACAAAGTTAAAATGAGCAGCATTGAGCTGACCAATACGGTTTTCAGTGGTAAGGTTGCTCAGAACATCGTCAACATGGGGCTTTGGATCAAAGATAAGCAGGATAAAGAACAGTACCACCTGGGGGCCAACATGGAGGCCAAAAATGGCCTATTTGAATTCAGCCTGCTGCAGGACGGCCTCATGCTCAACTACGATAAGTGGGATGTGGCGCCCAACAACACCTTAAAATTTGGCAGCGCAGGACTGCTGGCGAACAATTTTGTCCTCAGCAACAAGGGACAGGAACTGCGCATCGCTTCCAAGGACAGCATCCTGAACTCACCGCTTGATGTGGCGTTTAAAAATTTCCGTATCGAGACACTGAGCAAGATGGTCATGAGTGACAGCCTGGATGTCGGCGGCGGCATCAACGGACAAACCACGCTCTCCCGCTTGGAAAGCAGTCCTGTTTTTGTTGCCGATCTTGTCGTCGACAAGTTTTACTTCGGAAAAGATACCGTGGGCAATATCAATATCAAAGTTAATAATGAACGCGAAAACACCTACAATGCCAACGTAAGCATTACCGAAAACGGAAATAACCTCGTCCTGAGCGGAGACTTTATCAATCCACCGCAAGGCGATGCAGCGCTTGACTTCACCCTGGATATTGCGCCACTGACAATGAAGACCGTACAGGCATTCAGCATGGGCAACCTCAAAGACGCAAAGGGTAACCTGGAGGGTCAGCTAAAAATAAATGGATCGCCTTCGAAACCACAGATCAGAGGTGACCTCAATTTCAGGGAAGCAGAATTTAATGTAGCCATGCTCAATGCCCTGTTCAAAGCAAAAGATGAACAGATCCGTTTTGACCAAAATGGTATTTCGTTTCCCAAATTTGAACTCGAAGACAGCAAAGGCAATTTTGCCCAGGTCAGCGGTTCTATCAAGACACAGACCTACACCGATTTTGAATTTGACCTCGGCATCGCCATGGACAATTTTGAAGTCCTAAATTCCACTCAAGCAGACAACGATCTATTTTATGGAAAAATGTTTCTGGGTACCGATCTGCAGATCGGTGGAAATCTAGACAAACCTGTTGTGGACGGTACCCTCAAAGTACTTGACAGTACCGATTTTACCATGGTAATGCCCAACAATGATCCCGGTATGGCCGATCGGAAGGGTGTAGTCGAATTTGTAGACAAACGCGATACGGCCACCGCAAATGCCCTTGCCCGATTAGATTCCATGACCGTCACCAAACTGACGGGCATAGATGTCGACCTGAACCTGCAGACCGATAAGGATGCTAAGTTTAAGATTCTGCTTGATGCAGGCTCGCAGGATGCCCTAAACATTCAGGGCGAGGCCGAATTAAATGCCGGCGTAGATGCCAGCGGTAAAATAACCATGTCGGGCACTTTTACCGTGGAGAGGGGAAGTTATTCGTTCAGCTTTGGTCCCGTCAGCAGAGACTTCAAATTTCAGAAAGGAAGTACAATTACCTGGAATGGCGATCCATTGGACGCGCAGTTGAATATTACGGCAGTATATACCTTAAAAGCCCCTACGCTAGAACTGGTAGCGCCACAGCTTGGCACGCAGAACGCCAACTTGTACAAGCAAAAGATACCTTTCGACGTGCTGCTGAAAATTTCAGACCAACTGTTTCAGCCACAGCTCAATTTTGATATCGACCTGAATGCCAACAATGCCATCGTATCGCAGGATGTGATCAGTAAGGTAGACAATGCCCTGACGACCTTACGCGATAATCCTTCCGACCTCAATAAACAGGTCTTTTCACTGATAGTGCTGGGGCGTTTTATGTCGGCCAATCCATTTGAAAGCCTTTCTGGTGGCGGTGGTACAGAAGCCCTGGTACGCAATAGCGTCAGTTCGTTTTTAAGTTCGCAGCTCAACCGCCTGGCCTCCGATTTAATTACGGGAGTTGAACTTGATTTCAACCTGACCTCAGCAGACGATTACAGCACTGGAACTGCCCAGACACGTACCGACCTGAACATCGGGGTGTCCAAAATGCTGCTCAACGACCGCCTGAAAGTCAATATCGGATCTAACTTTGAAGTAGAGGGAAATTCACGCCCTGGTGAGGCGGCCAATAATATTGCCGGTGATATACAGCTGGATTATCAGCTTTCCCAAGATGGGCGCTACTTTGCGCGATTCTACCGCAAAAACCAATATCAGGTCACTTTGCAGGGACAGTTTGTTGAAACGGGTATCGGTTTTATCATTACCATGGATTACAACCGGTTTAAGGAGATCTTTATGCGCTCCAAAAAACTCAAGGAATATTACAATACAGGCAGCAAGAAGTTTAGGAAACGTTTTGATGTCGAGCGTATGGAACAGGATTCGGCTTATCGGGACAGCGTCCGCACCGTCATCCGCGACAGCCTGATGCTCCATAGTCCCGAATACCGCAAACGCATGGAAGAACAGGAAAAAGAACAGCAGCGCCGCCAGCAGGTGGACAGCACAGCAAACAGCGCAGGGAAAAAGAGTACGCCGAAACAGTTAGACACGATCAAAACCACAGCAATTAAAAATGAAGACGAAGAAAGGGCTTACCATGCAAATTAAACTACAGGGGCTGATTGGCCTATTTATAATAAGCGGCATCATTGCGGCCTGTTCGTCGACCAAAAACCTACCCGAAGGCGAGAGCCTGTATGTGAAGGGAAATGTGAACATCGCATCCGATACCATTTCGAAGAAAAACAAGGAGAAACTGGCGACCTACCTGGCCGAATCGCTGCGGCCCAAACCCAATAAGCGGTTGCTGGGCATGCCCTACAAGCTATATTTTAACAATATGGCCGGCGATACCGCCAACAGCAACTTTATAAAACGTTTCCTCAAAAAAATTGGCGAGGAACCTGTACTACTGAGCGATGTAAACCGGGAGTACAATGAAAATCTGCTGCGCAACCGACTGGAGAATATCGGATTTTTCAATGCCGAAGTAACCTCTGATACCACCGTTGAAAATAAAAAAGCAACGGTAGACTATACCGCCAAGCCCAATCTGATCTACCGCATTAAATCGGTCACCTTTGATGTGGACAGCACGACCCAGCTCGGCCGCGATATTCAGGGGACTTCCGGTGAGAGCCTGCTACGGCCAAACAACAACTATAGCTTGGATGTGGTACTCAACGAACGGGACCGGATAGACAATGTCCTTAAAAATAAGGGCTACTATTATTTTAGCCCAGACTATATCCTGGTGCAGGTCGATAGCACCATCGGCAACCATAAGGTGAATCTGTATGTCACGGTAAAAAAAGAAGCCCCTGAGCAGGCCCGGGTACCGTCCAAAATCAACAAGATTTATATCTACCCCAACTATACGGAGACCGGGGCAGGCTACCAGCGGTCGGCCCGGAATGCCGAACCATTTGATAGCAGTTATTACTTTATCGATCCAAAACACAGCTTTCGCAAACCTGTTATTGCCAACCACATCTTTTTCAAGCAGGGCGACCTCTACAACCGCGATGCCCACAACCGGACGATCAGCCATTTGGTGAACCTGAACAGCTGGAAATTTGTCAAAAATAACTTTGTGGACAGCAAGGAAGTGCCCAACGCGCTGGATGTGTACTATTATCTCACGCCCTTGCCCAAGAAATCCATCCGGGTAGAGCTGCTGGGCAAGATGGCTTCCGTCTACAACGGGACCGAGGTCAATGTCAACTGGACCTTACGGAATGCTTTTAAAGGAGCCGAAAAGCTCAACATCAATGTATTTGGCGGCTACGAACTGCAGACGGGAGGCAATGCCGACCTGAACTCCAGCTATTTCCGGTACGGTACCGAGGCCACCTTAACCTTTCCGAGGATATTGACGCCATTTGGCACCATCAATCCTTCGCGCCAATTTATTCCGAACACCTATATCAAGGCACGCTATGAATTTTTAAACCGACGGAAAGCCTATACCCTCAATTCCATGGCGCTGAGCTACGGTTATACCTGGCAAGAGAACGAAGAGAAACAGCATGATCTGGCGTTGATGGAAATCACCTATGTACAGCCGAGAGGCATTTCGGAAAGCTATAAAATGCAGATGGATACCATTCCGGCGTTGCGGCATGTGATCGATCCCCAATTTACGATTGGGCCCAATTATAATTTCACCTTTCAGAATACCATGAAAAAACATCTGCAGAATACCTTTTATTTTAAGGGCAATCTGGACCTGTCGGGCAATATTCTGGGACTGATCAAAGGTGCAGATTTTAACAAGGGGAAGACCTTTAAACTTTTTGACGCCTACTTCTCGCAGTATATCAAAGCCAGTGTCGACGGCAGGCATTATTTCAAGCTCAGCGAAAATTCACAACTAGCTTCCCGGGTAAGCATCGGGATGAGCTACTCGTACGGCAATTCGCGTTCCCTCCCCTACCTGAAGCAATATTATGTGGGTGGTCCGAATAGCATCCGTGCCTTTGGCGCACGTGCAATCGGACCAGGTACAGTGGCACCCGAGCGACTCGGAAACGGGCTTTTTTATGCCGATCAGACGGGCGACATCAAGCTGGAGCTGAATACCGAGTACCGAGCCAAAATAGCTGGTCCCGTCCATTGGGCAGCCTTTATTGATGCCGGTAATGTGTGGCTACAACGTGAGGATGAGAATAAGCCCGGGGGCAAATTCAGCAAGGATTTCCTCAAGGAACTTGCCGTGGGCGGTGGCCTGGGGCTACGCTTTGACTTCACTTTTCTGATCCTGCGTACCGACTTTTCCATCCCGTTCCGCATTCCTTATTTACCAGAAGGTGAGCGCTGGGTACTGAAAGATATCGACTTTGGAAGTTCAAGATGGCGGAAAGACAATTTGATGTTTAATCTTGCGATCGGTTATCCATTTTAGTCGATTTGAGCAAAATGCATGATACAATTAAACAGCTATTTCTCTTATGATCAATGAAAACTTATTGGGAATTATTGCGGGGATCCTAACCTCCATTTCGATGTTACCACAGCTGATCAAGGTATTGAAAGAAAAGAATGTGGATGACCTTTCTCCCGTTATGCTGTTAACCTTAATCATAGGACTTGCCCTATGGGTATGGTACGGCATAATGAAAAGTGAGGCGCCCATTATCTATTCAAACAGCTTTGCTGTTCTCGTAAACCTGTGTCTCCTGGGCAGCTATCTGATTTACAGAAAAAAGGCATAAAAAAAGGCGGATAACATTGCTGCTATCCGCCTTTAACCTGAAAACACTATTCTACAAACCGTTCAACCAGTTATTCACCTCATCTTGTGTTTTACCTGTTTTCTTTTGAAGTTTACCTACCAACTCATCTTCTTTGCCTTCCGCATATAGTAAATCATCATCTGTAAGGTCTGCGTATTGTTGTTTTACCTTACCTTTAATTTCGTTCCAACGACCTTTCCAAGTTAATTCGCTCATATTATTTTCCTTTCGTTTTTTATAGATATAACAGCCTGCAGCTGGAATCGTTTAAAAAAAATTGTTATCAAATGTTAAAAAATGTTCACGGCGACTTACTCCGTTTTATCAATGGTGGTTTCCTCGGAATCCATTGGTGCCGGAGGTATTTCATCGACATTCCGCTCGATTTCCTGCGTCTCCACATGGACTGCGAATTCAGACGGTTCAATCGGTATTTCCATTTCCGTCGCATACTCGCGGGTGAAAATCGCGCCGAAATAGAGAATCGCTGCAGTATAATATACCCAAAGCAAAATCAGTACAAAGGAGCCTGCCGCACCGTAGGTATCCTGCGTGGCCGAACGTTCGAGGTAGATGCCGATCAGGTAACGACCAATAACAAATAATATAGCCGTAAACAGGGCACCGGCACGAACGGTCTTCCATTGGATATTGACATCTGGCAAGGTTTTAAAGATCACGCTAAAGAGGATGACAATAACCACAAAGGAAATGACAAAATTAATGACGTTCAACAGCACGACCGTTATTTCCGGAAAATAGCGCTGTAGCTGTCCGGTCAGGGCCAAAATAATACCGTTGACGATCAAGGTGACCACCAGCAGGAAGCCCAGTCCAATAACGAGCGAGGACGATAGCAATCGGTCCTGAATTAGTTTTAACCAACCCTTTTTTGGTTTTGGACGTACATGCCATATTTTATTGATGGAGTTTTGCATATCGCCAAAAACCGTGGTTGCTCCGATAATCAGCGTCACGATACTGATCACCAGCGCCATATTGGATTTGCCCGACAGCTGGAGGTTCTGAATGACCTCTTCAATCTGTTTGGCGGCGCTATTACCCACCAAACCGTTCAGTTCGGTAAAAACCTTTCCCTGAATGGCTTCGGCACCATAAAATATTCCGGCCAGTGCGATCATTAAAACTAAAATGGGGCCAATGGAAAAAACGGTATAATAGGATAATGAAGCACTGTATTTCATGGAGTCTTCATTCATAAATCCCGATACCGTATTTTTCAGTATGGTCCAATAGGTCTGTAGCTTGCTTGTCTTTTCCTTTTTTACATCCATTGCTGTCGTGTTTTTTAATCGTTATTGTTCAAAATCTATCTTGTTTTCTAAGAAAGAAACTCTTAAATAGGACAGAACGTTTGTTTTTTAGGAAAATAAAGTCTACGTTATACGTTTTCTGTCTGGTCAGCAACATAGCCTATGCGAGGAAACACGAAATAAGTCCGCTCAAAATCAGGCAGTAAGCCGCCACAAATTATCATAACAGAAATAAAGACAAACTAATGATTAATCTTCCTTGTTCCTCTACAAACAGCATATAAGATTTAAACAGCACACAAGATTAAAAATAGTATAACGAAAAGATGAAAAGTAATCAGAACGACCCCAATATTTTAAATGACCTCATTAAAATCAACAATGACCGCATCGAAGGATACGAGCTGGCTATTGATCTGGCCAACGAGCAGGGCGAAGGTGCCCGGGAAGCTGTGTTCAGAAAGATGATCGGGCAGTCTGAAAAGTTTATTGCCGAACTCAGTCCACTGGTTGAGCTTGCTGGCCAATACGCGACTGACCGGACAAAATTAAGCGGCGAGCTTTTTCGGCTGTGGATGGTGATCAAATCAAAATTATCGGGCGGTAATATGCAAGATTTATTGGAGCATTGTGAGCGCGGCGAGGCAGCGTTCCGCGAGGTTTACGACAAAGCGCTGGCGGAGGAAAACAAGCTGTCTATCGGGGCCAAAAACTTGATCCAGATTCAGCTGAGCCAGCAGCGGGAAGCCCATGAAAACATTAAAATTCTGTGCGGGATCTAGATTTTTCTGCATCAATGAGTCAATGCAAAAATAGTAAGAAAAAAAATAGGCTAGGGAACCAATACCTAGCCTATATAAATACAATAATCTAACTTGCCTAAGTTATCCAAAAAACCACTGTCAGCGCAAGAATGTTTTAAAAATTTCTCAAAAATTCCGACTGAGCATCAGTAGCGTCGCCCCTATCTTCGTCAGGAAATTGATACATGAATTAATATCCTAGTTTTGCCAAACGTCCATACATCTCCACAAAAGCGCATTGATCTAACAGCCACTTGGATTTTTGCTTTTTCTCCAAAGTCCAGTCGACATCAAAAAGTCCGTCCTGATCCCTCATCTTATACCATGCACGGTCTAGGTTTTTCGCAAAAACATCAATATAGTTTCTATTTCCGTCCTGTTCAAATAAACTGATATATCCCCTCATCATTACAGCATGGAACCATAAGTTACTATTCTTTAACATTGGAAAAGTATCTTGGTCCGTGGTCTGAAAAAAATACGCTAAACAAGCTTTTGCCAGCTCTTGGGCATCAATCAGATATTTTTTTTCCTTGGTAAGCTTGTAAAGCAAGGCTGCTGCTTGCAACATCTGCCCAGCATTATAGGAATACTTGGCCTTACCAATATTTCCATTGAGCTGAATATTATCCCAATACAGCTTGTCCGCAGGATCTTGCAGTCCTGCCTTTGTCCAGTCATAGAGACGTTGTGCTTCATTCAGATAGTCTTTCTCCTGAGTAGCTTCAAACAGTTTTAGTGCAAACACTGCTGCAGGAGCATTGGAACAGGTATTTTTAGATTCCTTTTTCTGTTCACACCAATAGATTCCGCCGCCGAGCTTGTCATCCGCACCGCTTTTTACAAAAGCCCAGATCTCTTTCGCATGCTTGAGATAATCGACCTTTTTTGTCTGCAGATAACTATCGGTAAAGTCAATACCCAACCAGACGTTATCATCATAAAACCGGTCTGATGCCGGAGCAGAATTGATATAGGAAGCATAACCAACGGGCTCCCTAGAATGATCCCTATATTCCATTAATCCTGGTAGCACGCGCTGGTCAAGGATCTTTTGATAAAGCGCTTTGTTCTTTGGGAGCTCCATCAATGTATTTACAGCGGAAAAGCTCCCCGAGAATGGCCATAGGTAGGCATATTTCTTTTGCCCGGCTGCCTGTTCGGGATTATCCAGATAGTCTGCTTTAAAGGTTTCGTCGAATGGATATTTCTCAGTCAACAACTGGTTTTTGGTATTTCCATACTTAGCGTAAATAATAGCTAGGGTTCTTTGGGCACGTTCGGCAGACTGCCCCTTATTGAGTTGACCATAGCCTGTTAAATAGCATAAGCCCGATAGCAGCACGGTCGTCGTTATTTTAATGATTTGTCTCATCAGCATATGTACTTTAAGAAGCCCTCGGAACCTTTTGGGTCACGAAGGCTTCTTGCATTCCATTATTTTAATTTATTTTCATAGCTTGCTAATCCTTCAAAGAGCATGGCTGCACTTGCATAGGCCGTAATTTCACTGTTGCCAATAGGTGGCTGCGCCCAGGATGGGCCAAAGAACAACGTCGGTCGACTCGTTCCCTTAATCCAGGCAATTTTACCATTATTGACCAAAAACTTCTCGAACTTACTCCGGTAGGCTGCATCAATTCCTTCCTGATTTAAATAGTCTACGAAATATCGTATAAATATTCCTTTAAACAATGCGCCGTCGCCATTTCCTTCATCGCGCAAGATATTATTCCCGCCATCGATACAACGTGTAATCGTGTAATAACTAATTTTTTGCGCATCAACCAGATAGAGCTGGTCATTCGTAACCTTAAAAAGCTCCACTGCGGTACCAAGGAACGTTCCCTGATTATAAGTAAGTGTCGTCATATCCACATTACCAGTCTGACCATTAATATTATCATAAACAGCGCCTGTTGACGGATTATACAAGGTTGCCTTTTGCCATTCGTAGATCTTCTTGGCCCAGGTCAGGTAGTTTTCATCTTTTGTCAAACGATATAATCTAGCTGCCAGAATACTAGCTGGCCCATTCGAGCAAGCATTTTTGCTATAGCGCATATCTTTCTTCCAAGCCAATCCGCCGCCTGCATATTGCTCATCCCATGCACCAACAATATCTGTCCATAAAAGTAATACGGTGTCGAGGTATTTTTGATCCTTGGTAATTTCATATAAGCGCAATATGGTCAGTGCATTCCATTCCATATCATCATAGAATACGTTATAATAGGTATTGCCATTTTTGATCTTCACACCTTCAAACCATTTGCCGAAATAGGCACTATACTTGGCATCTTTCGTCCGTAGATAAGCATCGATAACAACATCCATCGCATGTGCATTGGGCCAATATTGAAATCCCAGATCGGATTGATTGATCGCATTGTTAAAATACCCGGACTCATTCCAGAACCCGGCGATCATCTTATCGGAAACCTGTGTTGCAATAGCTGTCCAGCTTTCCTCTACGGAGTCTTCATACGGGTAGCTGTCCTCAATCTTGGTGCATCCAAAGAGTAGAAACAATATGGATGACAGTATAATCATTTTTTTCATCGGGTCTCCTCCTTTAATTTGGCACTACAGTATGCGTATAGTCTTTGTCGCCTTGTAAAATCATCGCTATTTTTGTTGGATGGCCGTCTACTGCATCTACAAATTTCCATTTATCATCCCATTGCGAAAGATTGGGCAATATGCGAACGAAATAATAAGAAGGAGCTGATGAACTATTTGGAGGACTGTCCGTTCCATTCTGAGTTCCCAGCTGTAAGGTTTCAGTCTTTCCTCCCTTGACGGTTTCCATTTGGAACTTATAACGTTGGTCGCGGCCCCAACTTTCCTGTTTAAAATTGATGATACCTGTTGCAGCCCAAATTCCCTTCCCTTGATAAGGTAGATCCAACACTACAGCTCCGGATGGCGAGAAATAAACGCCCATGTTTTTGATCTCTGTGTAGGTAACTGCTGCAACATTGAAATCTATTCGAATACGATATACTGCGGTCTTAGCAATGCTGTTACTTCCGGTTTCACCTTCTTTTATTTTGGTTTGATCTTCCGAATAGAAAACACGTCCCTCAGCAGACTTGCGATCCGTAAAAATATATTTTTTACCGGCTTCCAATTTTGTAAAGATCTCATATTCACCGTTCCCTACCAAATTAAAAGGTAAAGATGAGGCAACATCCGTCCCACCCTCAGTTGCCTCTCCAGTGATAAATAATTCATCGGGGATTTCCGCAAAGCCTTCCAGTGTTTTGATGTTCAATACCTTCTTAGCTTTGCTCAACACCCGTTTCATTCCACGGATAGCATAGACTGACCAGATTACATCGCCGCTCTCACCAGGGTTGATCCCCGCTTTCGTTGCTACCTGATTCAATATTTTGTGACTGATATTGGCGCCGTTTGAGTTTCCATTATTATCCGACGTAACTGTGTAAAGAGGTTTGCTAAAATCGCCGCCGGACTTGTCAAAGACAACTTCATATTGAGCTGCCCCACCGTCGGCCACCAAGGCCGACTCCCATTCAAAATACAGCGCTGCGGAGCTGGAACTTAATAATTTGACAGCTTTTCCATCTGCAGGGGTATAGAGGTTCTCAACAGCAGACACCTCTGCGTCAGCGTATTTCATATCGTCTTTTTTACAGGAGACGATGCTCGCAGCCAATGCGACCATTGCTATAACTTTAAAATACCATTTCATGTCTTTATCCTAAATTTATGGTTCGAAACGTACATTTTTTTAATGCGACGTTTGCGCTAATTTTTTAATTAAGTTTAGTTTGAGTAGCCCTGATTGTTAGGCAATAAATTTTTATTTAGATCGATCTGGGTTCGTGGTATCGACCAGAGATAGTCTCTACTTTCATCAAATCGACGAATATCCAGTTTGATATTGCTATTGTTACCACCATATTTAGCACCCAATACCTGGCCGTCCAAATAAGTTTTACCCGCCTTCCAGCGCATGATATCATAGTAACGCAATCCCTCAAGTGCAAGCTCGCTTCTCCGCTCATTTCGGACAATTGTCTTCAGGTCTCCGGTCGTCGGGAAGTCCAGCGCTTTTGATGCTTCAAAACCAGCCCGCTGACGAATAGGTCTGATCGTCATGTCCCATACTGCGGCATTCAGTTGTCCCAGTGCTTCTTTTGCTTCAGCATACATCAATAAGATATCGGCGTACCTGAACATGATGATGTTCAATCCGGCATCGTATTTTACTGTTGCTGTTACATCGTAGTATTTCTTTACGTAATAACCTGTCGCGGAAGCGTTGGCACTGGCACCCTGATATTCGTCGAGGCGTTCCTTATCGGTTGTACCCGAGCCGGGTTTGATAAAAATCTTGCGTGTTGTACCGTCAAAATCTGTCCATTGTCCGCCATGAAAAACGATGGTTGCAGCCATGCGTGGATCGCGGTTGACATAGGGATTACTGTCGTTATATTGCGGATCCGTAGCAATGGTATTTCCGCCCAGTGTCAAATAATTATCAACCAGACTTTGTAATGGTGCATATCCGTTTAAACGTGCCTGTGCAGAGATTGGTGCTGCATCATATAACTTATTCCAGGTTTTTAAAAGAGGTACATAGGCATAATCCAGAATAACTTCTGAATTGTATTCATTGGCTGCAGTAAACAGCTCCGGATAACTGCGGAATAATGCGTAAGTTCCAAATTCCGTTTGTTTTTTCATCAGATTTTCACAGTACTCCACTACTTTATTCCAGTTGCTTTCATACAGGTAGGCACGGGCTTGAAAGGCTGAAGCGGCGCCCTTGGTAATCCGGCCGCGGTCGTCTGCCGGTAAAGCATCTTTGTTCGGTAGATCGGCCATGCATTGATCCAACTCTTGATGGATAAATGCCATAATAGTCGCTTTTTCTGTCCGTGGTAAAGTCTTGGACTCTTCCAGTGAGATATCTTTCGTGAAGAAAGGCACAGCGCCATAGAAATTAACAAGTCTAAAATAGAGAAATGCACGGATAAAGCGCACCTCGGCGGTACGGCGTTTTTTGAGTGCCGGGTCCATTCCGGGTACACGCTCCACATTCTCTAGATAGACATGGCAGGTCTTAATACCGCCGTAGAGATCGGACCACTCTGCCCCAAAGCGGCCCAGTGTCGGATCGGCAGTTCCATTACGGATCGCACGCTGGTCTGTGTTTGAGCGCCCCTCAAAAATATTATCACTCAGGGCTTCATCATTCCACATACGATCTGCTGAATACAGCTGATTATAGGCCATATTGACGATTTTTTCGGCATTGTCTGCGTAGTCCCAAAAATTTTCATCGGTAAAACGATCTGTTGGCAGCGTATCCAACTTATTACAGGATGTTAATTGGAGAATTGCCATTAAACTCAAGCCTCCTACAAGTATCTTATATAGTTTCATTACATAAAAGGTTAGAATTGAATATTTAATCCACCGCCATAGTATTTCAACGTCGGATAATTGCGGGCACTATTGGCCGAACCACCCATGTTAGAATCAAATTCGGAGGATTCGGGATCTATCCAGGAGTTTTTGCTCAAAGTCAGCAAGTTTTGGGCATTGATAAAAAAGCGAACGCGCTGCAATCCCAATTTCGACACTAGTTCTTTTGGCAACGAATAACCTACCTGTATATTTTTCAATCGCGCGTATTTCCCGTTGAAAAGATAGAGATCAGAATCTTTCCCAAAATTGTTGGTCGATGCTGTTGATCCGTTTGCAGTCAATCGTGGCCAGCGTCCATCAATATTAGTCGGTGTCCAGTAATCGAGTTGATGCTGATAAATGGTATATGAATAATTCTGATGAAATGGTTCGATCAATTCTCCGCGGATCATCATATCGCGCTTGCCTACCCCCTGCCAGAACATACTAAAATCAAAATCTTTATAATTCAGGTTATAGGTCAGCCCAAATGTAAACCGCGGGAAACCATTGCCCAACACAAAGCGATCCCGTGCATCGATAATTCCATCGTTATTCCGATCCACATACTTTACATCGCCCGGGCGCAGATCTGCTGCAGTAATACCGCTCGGCAAGGCCGAAGTTTCAATATCCGTGATATTTTGGAAGAATCCGGCCATCTTGTACCCATAGTAGGAATTATAAGGTAGCCCAACACGCGTCAATTTAGTAATGTTATCGACTGTTGAAATACGGTCATCACCGGGCATCGCAATAATCTTATTGTGACTATCGCCCATATTCGCATTGATCGTATGTTGGAAATCGCCTGTTGTCGCACGGTAGCTAAGGTTGATTTCCCAGCCCTCATTGTTCATCTCACCTAAATTCTGATTCTTTAGGGAGGTTCCGAATGTGGAAGGTATTTGTGGCGACATCAAGATATCAACTGTACGCTTTTTAAAATAATCGAAACTGGCCGTTAATTTATCATGAAAGAAGCTGGCATCCAACCCAACATTGAAATTATAGGTTTTCTCCCAGCGTAGATCCAGACTGGCATAATTAAATCCCGCAGCAGAAACAGGTTTGTTGTTAAATCCATAACTGTTCTGATAGGATTCATAGGTAAAATAATAGGCGTAGTCGTCTACGGCCTGATTGCCAAGAACACCATAGGTAGATCGGATTTTTAGGCTACCGACATGTTGTTTATACCAATTCATAAATACTTCGTCGGATGCCCGCCATCCGAGGGATCCCGAAGGAAAGAAGCCCCAGCGATTAGCTTTTGAGAACTTAGAAGATCCATCGTAGCGAAAGCTAAATTCGGCAAAATACTTACTTGCAAAGTCGTATCCGGCACGACCGAAGATCGAATTGATACTATTTTGCAGTGTCCCATTTGGTGTCACACGGGCACTCACAGGATCAATGACTGTCCCTGTGGTAGGTGTACCGAGGACAGGATCAGTAAATTTCATTTTCAGTTCGTTTTGTCGGCGTGTATAGGATTCGTTGGATGCTCCAAACAGACCTGATACATGATGACTGCCAAAAGTTCGGTCATAATCCAGGAGCAGCTGAAAGTTCAGTAAGGACGCTTTTTCGTTAAAATCTTCCGTATTGCGGTCTGAATTGACGTAGACCTGAGCTTGCGTGGCATCCGGATTGGAATATAATGGCACCTGGATTCTACGGATAGAACGGTGATCTGCATAGATGTCCGCTCCGAAGATACCACGCAGTTTTTAAACCTTCGAACAGTTTTGCTTCGAGATTCAGGTTGATATTAAAATAGTCGTTATCGTTTTTGATATAGCCACCTTCATTCAATTCAGCCAAAGGATTTTGATCTGTCAGTGCATTGTTGACAAGGTATTTTCCATTATCGGCCTGCATGCGGTAGTAGTAATAAGGCGGAAGTCTTGAAGCATTGATAATGGCACTTCCGGCCGTGTTGCTCATGTTGTTGTTGCGGGTATAGGCTAAGATTGAGGTCAGTTTAAAACGGCCTATCTCTGTACTGAGATTACTCCGCAAATTGTACCGCTTAATGCCAAAGTCCTGTCCGACAAAGTTGCTGGGCTGATTGTAGAAGCCGCCTGAAAACAAATAGGAACTTTTATCGCCGCCCCCGGCCACACTGATATTATATTTTTGCTGGAAAGAGTTTTTCATGATTTCCGGCAAGTTCCACCGCTCGATATCCTGATGGGCATATAAGTCTGCGATAGCCTCCGGTGAGAACTGTGGATCCATTCCTGAGTTGGTCAGCGCAAGATTACGAAGGGTCGCGTTTTCATATCCTGCAACCGGTGAAAATAAAATTTTGGGTTCTTGCACGCCCCACTGCGTGCCGACAGTCACTGCGGGCCGCTGATTTTGGCGTCCTCTTTTGGTGGTTACCAAAATAACGCCATTTGCGGACCTCGAACCGTATATCGCTGTAGAACCTGCGTCTTTCAATACCGACACCGTTTCGATATCATCCGGATTGATCTTATTGAGCGTTCCACCTTCTGTAATAATTCCATCGATCACCACCAGCGGTGCATTACTGTTTATGGTAGATATCCCACGAATATTGATATTCATCGAATTATCATTGGGGTCCATGCTTTTCTGTTGGATGGTCAAGCTGGGCGAGGCTCCCTGAAGAGCTTGCGTTACATTGCCTACAGGTCGGTTTTCGAAAGTCTTCGCACTGATCTGATCAACGGCCCCGACAACACGCTGACGTGTCGTGGTACCATAGCCGATTACGATAACTTCCTCGAGCTGACTGTTGCTATTTTTCATGATTACATTGAGCTGCCCCGATCCATCGGTCCGCAGGGAAGACAGTTCCCCGGTCAAAGCATCATAACCAACAGAGGAGAATATCAGGGTTGCTTTGGGCGAAAGGTTTGTGAGCGTAAACATACCATCACCATTGGTGGTAGTACCTAAAGATTCATTTCCTTTGACCCGCACAGAGACATTTGCGAGAGGTTCACCACGTTCATTGGTCACACGTCCTTTTATAGGAACCTGATTTGGGGTCATCGTAAACTCCATCGGTGCGGACTTTATGGAAGCTTTTGGCTTATCGTAAATGACCACTGTCTTATTATCCAACTGATAAGACAAGGGCTGATCTTTAAAGATCTGGTCCAATACATCCGACAATTGACGGTCCCTAACTTTGATGTCAACAGACTTCGCGTTTACCATCTGCCGTTCCGTGTACAGAAAATTGTATCCCGTCTGGGATTTGAGTTCCCTAAATATTTTCTTAAGGCTCATGTTGGAATATTCTAATGTTACCTTTTGTGCAAAGGTGGTAGCGCTAACCTGCATAAAAGTAACCAAGATAATTATGGTTGTCAATCGCATAATAAGCCATAGTTTACGGAATAGCAGATATGCTATCTCCTTTTTTCTGATATAATTTTGATACATTTGTAAGGTTTATTTGCAGTGTATTCGAGTCGTCCAAAACAGAAACATACTGCAGATTGGATAGTTAAATTTAATTGTCCCAAACGGCAACCGAGTCCCTTCAGGATCTTGGTTGCTTTTTTATACCCCACCTTGGTGGCTATTCGTTTTGTCGTTTTTTGTTCATCGGTTCGTTTATTTAGGTTATTGTGTAATTAATTATTTTCAGGATCATTACGGAAGTACATGTATTTTTTTTCCGTCTATTCTGAAATGGACGGCACCCGTTTTTTCGAGCAGGCTTAAGACCTTTTGAACATCATCAAAACGCGATATTCCGCCACCAAATTTCTCAGTTGTTTTTTTACCCTGATAGATGACCTCGACATTATACCAGCGTGCAACCTTGCGCATGACGCTTTCGATATCATCTTCATCGAACATAAATTCGTTGTTTGTCCAGGCAATAATCGGAGCTGTATCTATCGGGTGGGATTTTAGCACCCCATGAGCTGTAAGGCTCGACTGCTCTCCCGGCGCTAATAGCAATTTTTGATTATGGGAACTGACCTGCACACGACCTTCAAGAAGAGTGGTCTGTACCGCCGATTCGTCGGCATAACTGTTTACATTGAAATGAGTACCGAGCACTTTGACCTGCTGATCTGCTGCTGCACAATAAAGGGCTGTTTGGCATCCTTCGCCACTTCAAAATAAGCTTCACCGGTGAGTGTGACAGTTCTTTCCCTTTGATTGGCAAAACTAACCGGATAGCTGAGCGAAGAGGCCGCATTGAGCCATACCTGTGTACCATCAGGTAGTTTAATCCGATAGGTTTCTCCTTTGGTTGTCGATAAGGTATTTTGCTCGATTTCGCCCTGCGTCTTACCGCTGACCTCGTAAATCAATTGGCCATCCGTCGTTTTAGATATCCTTATGCCCGACTCTTCCACAAGCCGACCGTTTTGTGTTTCATGTAGACGAATCTGCTTGCCGTTGGCCAGCGTTAAGGTTGCGGATTGTTTTCCGGGCGATATTACATTTTGTGCAGCTTGCGGAGCTACGCTTTTATTTTCAACGACAAGAAACCAGCGACCAATAAATAATAGCCCGATAATAGCTGCCGCGATTGCGCCGATACGTTTCCAATCCCACAGCGATCTTGTTTTCGGTTTATTGATCTGAAGATGCAATTGGTCCCAGGTATTATCCAGTACTGCCAATAAGGTTGGATCATCCAACAGATGTTGATCGATGGGATCGTCCAAAACCTCCTGGATGAGTTCTTGAAGTAATATTTTATCCTTGCCTGATTTTACATAGGACAAAAACGCACGGGAATTTTCCTCGCTAAGTTTTCCCTGTATATAGCGCCTTAACTTATATCGAAGTGTTTTCTTTTCCACAATTGGTTACCCTCTTTTCAGCTAATACACTTCAGCGGGAAACGTCATCTGCTCTGGCTGCGAATTTATTTTACTTTTTTTCTGTGGAATGAAAATTTTATGCGTTAATGCTGTTGGAGAAGTATAAAAGAAATAATGAGCAATGTGGATTTATCCAGGATCCCATGCTTCTCTTTTATATATTTCGTGGCTTTTACGATATGGTCGTTAATTGTAGAAGTCGATATACTCAATAAGTCGCTTACTTCGGCGTAGGTTTTGCCCTCAATTTTACAAAGATTATAGATCAGTTTGCGTTGCGGCGGCAGTTGGTCAATGGTCTGTGACAGCCATTCTTCATACTGCTTTTCATAGAGTTCTTCTTCGACGTGACTGTACAAGGCTGTGTTGTGAAGGCTAACATAGGCCTGGACTTGCTTTTCGAGATTATTTCGTCGGATAAAATTATAGACAGTATATTTGGCGATCTGGAATAAATAAGATCGAAAAGGCTGCTCGGGATCAATCAACTCCCGCTTATCCCATACTTTAATAAATACTTCCTGTAATAGTTCGACTGCGTCTTCTTCCGACTTGACCATCTTACGGATGTTGAGATAAATACGCCCACTATACATACTGTAAACCTGCCGGAAAGCACGCTGGCAGCCGGAACGAAGGGAGATCAAGACAGACTTCTCTTCAGTATTGCAGGAATATTTCATAAGTTGGTCTTTCACGCACTGTGTCCTAGTAAGTTGTAGATTACTCCCTTAATTTGGTTACGAACAAATATAACAAAACTAAAACGGTTTTGCTTTTTTAAATAAAAATTTAAAAAGATGAAGAAATTTCGATTTTTTCAATCTTGTATAACAGGAATTCTTACCGCATAAAAAAGGAGATTACGGTTAATAATCCGTATCCCCTTCATATCCCAACGATAGCTCGCAAAGCCTTTCTCTAGGCCTCCTTCCAAAAACAAACTAAGGCAATAGACGAGATCTATACCATCGCCAAAGGAGAAAAAGAAGCAAGGCGAAACCGATGATCCAAACCTGCTGGACAGCTAGCAATTGCCTGCCACGTTTTTCAATGTTGATCTGCTTCTGATTTTCCTGTTTGCTTTTTTCAGTCAGCTCCAATACCTGTTTACGGACTCTTTTGGCGGACTCATGCCATACTAAACCTCCCGACCGGGCAGATAGACCACTATCTGGGGAGAAACGGAAAGCGCTGTCCGTCCAAAAATACCAAAGTCGGGAAAGCGTATCCTGATGATCGGAATATAACCTTTGGAGCTGCTCGGTATATTGCCGGCGCGTATCCGTTTCTTGTTGTTTCTGATATTTTTTATTTTCGTAGATCTTGCAGGAGATCAGCAAGGATAAAAGTCCCCCGTAAGATACGATCTGGTATAGCCTTGTTTTCATCATTCCTCCTTTCAGTCCAGCCAATTTGAAAACGCATAAATGGTAGCCAAGGGACGCCGCTTGCACAACACACGATTATCTGCATTCCCTTCCACAGTCACGATCCAATTGCCCTCCTTTTTCCGCACAATCCCCACATGGTTGATACGCTGAAGACTGGAGCTATAGATGGCGAAGAGATCTGCCTGCCGCACAGTCCCCTGATTGATCTGCTGGGCCGTATAACGCCGGGCTAATGGAAAAAGTGCCGGGCTCCAGGCATTCCGCGGAGCTGCTAGTCCAGCTTTGCCGTAACACCAGGAGGCAAAAGCCGCACACCAGGCATGGCCCTTTCCAAGTCCAGTATACGCCAGGTATTCCTCGACCCGCTTGCCATCGTTGTGGCCAGTCGCCTCTCGCACGCCGATTTCGTGTACCGCAATATCGACAATGCGTTCGCGTACCCCCGAACTGGCGTAGCGTTTCACTGATGTGTCATTCCCATGCTCCACTGCGGGATCGGTGCTTAGCATCTCAGTATAGTTGCCTGTCAGGCTCTTGTCGTCTACAGCAGCATTGCGAGCACGGCCAAGAACGAGAACAGCGATAGAAAGAAAACCGAAAAATAGATAATGCATTGTTGCCATGAGGTCAATTGATTAAAGTGAAAACTAAATTCCTGCCGGAAAAACTTAAAGGGCTGCCATAGCATTTCCTGAAGCCAAAAGCAGCAATATATAGCGGCCAAGCCAGCAAGTATACCAAAGAGCAGGATGGAGAGGATACCAAGATCCAATACCCCAGCTGTCGGATCGATTGCTTGTAGCAAGAATCCCGATAAAATAAAAAATAAAAGAAGACAGGCCAGTACGATGCCAAGCAGCTGCCTTCCCGTTAAAGGCCAATAGATATCCTCGATATCGGAGACCATTTGTTTTTGTACATATTCCATTTTACTTTTTTAAAAAATTATTTAATCAGATAAGTCCCTAGATACTGGCTCCGTGCATACTTTATACCATCTCTTTCGCAGCAGACAATATAAAGCAAGAGCTCTTTTCCGAGCAGTGAAGGCGGGATATCCAAGGCGACCTGTTTCTCGCTGCGCAAGGCTAGGCGCTGACTTCGTATCGCCACACCTTCTTTCACCTGATATGCGATCAGTTTGACATGATCATCCCAGGCACAAAATGAGGAAAAACTTTCGTAACTGACCAGTATCCGCCCAGTTTCCTCGACTATATCTGAGACCAACACCCCAGGCAACGTGCCGTCGCTGAGCCATACTTTTTCGGGATCCACAAAAGGCCCCTCTTCCTCTTCAGCAATGGCCATGTTAAGCACATGTGAAAGGGCGAGGTTAAAGGGATATACCAGTCTTTTTTTTCGTTTGGCTAGAAATTTATATCCATCAGCCAGAATCGATTTCAGCGGTGACAAAAAACTCATTGCCAGCGCAAAACGTTTCTGCTGGTCAAGTTGGGCAGCAGACCGTTTCTTATTTGATTTTTTCTTCATAATAGAAAAAAATAGAGGGGAATATCATCCATAGCGGACGATATTCCCTATGAATAACTAAATGAGCTGTATCAGCCCCAAATAACTACTTTTGGATACGCGCTTTTTCTTGCGGTCGGCCATAAAGATCCACAGATGCGCCGAGCCACCGAGCAAATGTGCAGGCACTACAAAAGTCGTGGTACCTACCTGTCGGGTTGGCACGATAGAGGGTGCCAAAAACTCGTCCTGTTCGGGATGATACCCGATGATGTACACACCGTCATCATCTGCTGAGCCGTAGATGTCATTGTTGTTCGAATCCCAGGTGACTGTCATCTCTTCATCGGCGAAAGACGCACCTTGGGGCGGCCCCAGAAAAAAAGCTCCGTCGGCAATTCGGATTTTACTATAGTCCAGTGTAAAGCCCGGATAAGTACCCTGGATAGCCAAAGGCAGATTAAACTGAAACGCAGCATTGAGGGGTGTCTGCCGATCGGCTTTTTTCTGTCCGAATCCGACCTGCAGGTACGAATTGATGGGCATTAAAAAACGCATCAGCAATTTGAACTTTGCCTGCGTGATCAGCTGCTCCTGACTAGCCGGTTTATTACTTTTTTTATAAAGCCCTTTGAGGTAGTTGATACTCTTCCAGCTGGAGCCTATCACGGAGCCGGTCTTACCGCTTATACCTCCGTTTATTCCATTTACTATTGTTCCCATTTTTCTGTTTTTTAAAAATTAAACCCTTGTCAGTGGCTAAGACATACCGGTATTTAAGCCTGACACCACAAACGTAAAAACTTAAAAAACAAAAACATACATCAACAAAAAGACTGACAGAACATTGGCAGGAGCAGTTCGGTAATTAGGCAGGGAGCTGGCAGGACAGCCCCCATATACCATCCTTTTTATACACTTGCATCCGACCAACACCCAAGCAAGTCCCGACGCTGCTCGGGCTTTCCAGCAGTTTTCATGCGGTCCGCTTCGGGTCACACCCGAACAGATCCCGATGGCCACCCGAAGAAAACCCAAGGAACGGTCGAACAAAGGCAGGCGAAAGGTTGAAGATGGGTAGGTGTTGGTCAGGTATTGCTCCGAAAGACAAAATAAAAAAGGTCCTCCGAAAACGAAAGACCCCAAAAATAATCTCAATCCATCCTGGATTTACAGATTCCAGTAGGCACGTTTAAACCGTTCTACGCTGGTCTGCAAAAACAGGCGTTTGCCATTTTCCTTACGTACCGTTCCGAGCATCCCCTTATGCTGGTATCGGTATAAGGTTCTCTCGCTGATACCGACAAATTCCTGTACGTAAGCCGCATCCCACCAGGCCGAAACGCCTTCATCAGCGATTTCATTCTTGATTTGCATTTTTTGCAATTTGCTGTACAGCATATGGAGGGCAAACAATATCGTAGCATCATTCCCTTTATGTGTATTTTTTCGTGTTTTATTCAAAATTATCTTCATAAAATCAGTATTAACATTACATCCTTTGACTCGTGTTCGTCATCTCTTTTCCCTCTCTGACGATACCATGTATCTGAAACTTACCACTAATGGAATTCTGCTCAATCCACTGGTCAAAATATTGGTATTTTCCCTTTTCACCGCGGTTTATTTCTATATCAGGAAGGAATACATGATGGGCAGTCACTCCCAGCACGTGCTTGAGAGAAACCGCAACACTTCGGTGTACCTGTGCAAAACTCGCCTTGGGTAACAGGGCGAGCATATTACCGAACGATTCGTTGACTTCAACGAAAGTTTTATCATTCATCCATATTCTGGTCTGATTATTTTTTGCTTCAATATAACAGATCTCATCATAGTTTAGCCTCTTTTTTACAGCCCCCCGTTCCCCATAGAAAAAGCACTTATTATCATCATTCAAGTTATTTAAACCATAATGCTGAATTCTCTTTTTTGCTCTGTCCATAGCTTTATAAAAACGTTCCTGTTCGAAGGGCTTGAGAAAATAATCGGTTACCTCGTAGTGAAACATTTTGTCGCCTACTTCTCTATTCGTGCTGCAAACAATCACCTGAAGATTAGCAATACCCGTGTTGCCCCGCTTGAGACTTTCCAGCTGCCCCAAAATATCCAGTCCCCCAACGATGGGCATCTCAATATCAAGAAATAGAATATCCAGTTTTAAGCGACGCAAAGCCACTAAGGCTTCCTTGGGATTGGTCGTCGCATACACACATTCGACACCATCTGTCAAGTCTACGTATCTTTTAAGATCATCTACAACATCAGGATCATCATCCACAATCCCCACACAGATTTTTTGGAGCCGTCCCTCCTGCTTTAATATTTTTTTTATTGTATCCATGTTAAAAATTTATATCCAAGTTCAAGTAAAATATGCCGTCAGCCATTTGTTTTATCAAGGAAAATGCTTCGCCGTATTCCAGACGGAGCAATTTTGTCAATTGTTCTAAACCAGTGCCTCCTTCTTCAAAGATCCAGGCAGACTGTGATGAAACCTTATTGGTACAACTTATTGATACCCTCTCCATATCACTAAACACATAAATAATACTTTCAAAAGAGCTGTCGCTATAATCGCCGTGTTTGACCATATTTTTATACAGGCTCAATAGCATCATGGGAATAATCGGATGGCTCCAGTCCTGAATATCCGACTGCAGATGAATGTGATGCTCACCATACAGGCGCATCAGCTGCTTCAGATAAAAGAGCTCATCTTCCAATTTTCCCGATATATGCTGTCTAAAGTTCATCGTTCGTATAGCATAGGCTTCCAGACCAAAGAACAATTCTATTCGGTTCAGAACTGCAGGTCGCTTTCGTACCAGACGGGTAAAGCTCTGTGTCAGATTGCCCATGAAATGAACGGCCCAGTTACGAAAAAGCCTTGCTTTCAGACTTTCTAGAGAATGTATTCTTTTCCATCCCAAATGCCTGAAAAGACCTGCACTGAGATTGTAAATGATCTCAATAGCCAGAATTAAAATGCCTTTGAGCACAAAAGTCACATAGAAAGTAAATACGTCGATTCCAAAGTCTACCGCTCTGAACAATTTGGGGTTTTTGAGTACTTTCCGGCTAAGCTCTGTCGGAAATTGATATAGCAGCAGAAAAACTGCCAGGGCTGTCAGCAAAAAATAACCGATCATGATGCCCATCCGTTGCAAGGTAAAACGCCTAAATAGCGCACGTCGCAACCAAGCCCGATTCGTATAGCTAATGCCCAACATTAAAGGGGCCATTACTATGATAACAAATACATGCCACCAGCCGAATTTATAGATATTGACTAGGCTAATCCAAGCAAAATAGCCACCCCAAAAAATAAAGTGAAATCGCGCCGATAATGGTTTAAGAATCCTGTCCTTGCTCATAATTGGTTTAGGTAATAAGAAAAAACAAATCTTTATTTTAACAAATAAATTATTTTAAGAGACAATTTATCAAATAAAGAAGATTTACACAACCTTAGCCCAAAAAAAATACGTTTAAACGTTCAACCATATTTTTCTGAACTTTTGACAGGCTATTTCAAATTCCTTGATTCCAATAACCACCGAACGGCGAGTCGCCAGATCAAAGAGCATTCTTTCCTCCCCCACAACAATCGGAAGCCAACAGCTTTGTAAAGGCATCTGCTCTTGTTTTATCTGCAGCTCATGATCAAAGATTGCTGGCAAGCATTCCCATTGGATCAATTCTTCCGCAGCAAGGTCCCCTACAAGATCAAGGATATGCTGCAGTGCCGGTTGGTAGTCGGATTTACTGTTCACATATCGTCCGTCCTCTCCACAGCGAAGCGTTATCTGCCCATCTACAATTGTCATGATGGCAGTTCTAATCGGTATTCTTGTCCAATAGCTCAGGATAGCGATCCCTTCCCGTAAAAGCAGCTCCGATCCATGCAGTCTGACTGGTACCCATCCCTTTGAGGCGGGACCAGCACTAAGCTGCCCATCGATAAAAAAGATCAGGTCGTAGTTCTTCCGCAGTGCTTCCCTGAGCTTTAAGAGCGGATTGCCCTGATCAGCACGAATGAAGATTAATTCGTCCTCGGTCGCTTCCCGGCCAAAGGAGAGCCGGAACTGCTTCCTGTAAATCTGTCCCTGTGCTTCAAAAACATCCGAACGCAATAATATGGCCAGCTTATGCCCCAGCAGCATCAATGCCCTTGCGATCAGGCCATATGGACCAATATGTAAGCAAGCCCAGATGCGAGGCCCCGGATCGTTCCCAGGCCAGGCTTTGATCAGCTGCGCTAATAAATTGTCATCTACCTGATAATGCTGCTGATTGGACCATTCCTGATGTATCCGCAAGAAATGGATTAGGGCCCCTGCATGCGGAATCAATTGCCAGTGGTATAAGAGTGCTACAGCTTTGAGCGATCTGTACCAGCTGTGGCTATTCAGAGCTAATGTATCTGCCATTAAATCGGGGTCATTCCCCATACTTTGAGGTATATTGTTCATACGAGTTCGACTAATTGGTTATCAAAAAAGGGTGTCCGGATCACCCATCAGGTTACTACTAATACTTAGAAGTAGTAGATATCACATTTTTCCTCTTCGGTGTCGCTCAAGAGCTGAGCTGTTTCCGCATGGGAAAACGTGCAAAGCGCCTGGTTAGCCAAAAGCTGCAATTCTATAAAGAGCTGTTCCATATTGATTTCATCTTTTTTGTATTCGTCCAGCACCAAACTTGCCCCGTTTGGTCGCTTTGCTTTCCGGCCAGGAAAGCGGGGTGATCACAGTGGCGAATTTGGCAGAAATCCAAGACATCAACTTCATTTTTGGGTACATCGGTTGTGGATCAGGGTGAACCGCTAATTTTTTAGCCCGTTAAAATTCACCCTACTTCTAGACCTGTTCGCCATCTCCCCAGACCTATGCACACTTTTTTTTGGTAACCTGATCATCTTTTAGTAGAATTCATTTTTTGACGGATTAAAAACAGAAAATCAAGCAGTTAAACCAGCCTTTATTATCTAAAGTTGCTTTTTATGGAAAGAAGTTATGACTTTGTCCTGCCACAGGAATATGAGCCTGTTACCTCTCCGCCACAGCGTCCGGTTTATCCTATTCGCAATGCCCAGGTACAGCATTGGCAATCGGTACATAACTGCATCTGCGAGCAGACTTTTGATGGCCGCTATGGCTATCTCTATTATTATGAATTTTGGATGGAACATGAAGAAAACATCCCCATATATACCTCCATGGGCGACCTACATCTTACTTACCCTTTGCTGAGTGAGTTCCCCTTAAGACAAAGCCATTACACACAGGATTTTGTTACGGAATTTGTCGAAGGGCGGGGCGCTTATCTTTATCTTGCCAAAGGCGAATACCGACTTACTGTCCCCAAGGGTCATCATATACTGGTGGGCTTTATTTTGGATGCGGGGCTCTTTCGCCCGCCCGCCAATCGGCATTTTAGTTTTTTAGAGTACCTGGTACAAGCGAAGAAAAATCAGTCAGCTCAGTCGGGCAAGAGCATTACCTTTCATGTTGGTGATGTCACCAAACGGCAGCTACAATTGCTTTTCAGCAAGATCAACCCCAATATCCTCGACAATGAACATATGCTCTTAAAGCAGCTGATCTTTCTGATCCAGCTAAGCCGGTTTAAGATAAGCGAGGAGGGCAAGGAAAAATTGATCGACCGGGCACGAAATTTATTGCAAATGATGGTGCTACACCAAGGGGCTCAGGTCCGGTTATCGGATATAGCCGAAGTACTATCTAAATCCAGAGACTATATTAACGAAGAACACAAAAAAACTTATGGATGCACATTTCACGACTACCGCAACCAAATGTTGCTGGAGTATATTGCTTCCATTATCGTGGGCAATGAAAAATTGGCTACCACGGCCGAAGAGTGTGGATTCAGCAGTGTTATTGAACTCAACAAATTTGTCAAAAACCAGACAGGTCTTACTCCGGGATCTTTTAAGCAACAGCAGGAAAATGCAAGCAATGACCCCTTATCTGCCCAAGGTGCTCAAGAACCGCCTTCCTAACCAATCCTGTTTTCTGCCAATCGATCGCTTGTTTTCTGCTTAACGCTCGCCCTTTTATCGCTGTAATTTAGCATTGTAAAACTTAGTAAGCGATTAACAAAAACGGCGATGAAAGAAAACGGAAAATATAGACAGTATGATGGAGCTGGCGTGGCAAGTAAAGTTGATAAAAAAATTCAACGAATAAAATGGCAAACCTATATGGAGTGGTATATTCTGACCGCATTAGTCATGCTGATCCTATTACTTTTCTTCACTGGACTTGGAAAAGTATTTAACCATGCAGCATTTGTGAGTCAACTTCACAAACAGCCTCTTCCGCAATGGTCGATGTCCATTTTGAGCTATTTGCTTCCGATGTTGGAGCTGGGGACTGTCCTCCTGATGTGTATTCCACAGGTAAGGATATGGGGCTTGGGGCTAGCTATTTTATTAATGACAGCCTATTCGATCTATGCCTATTTGGCTTATATCGAAATCTATGGTTATGTGCCCTGTGCCTGCGGAAAAGTATTTGAGAAAATGAGCTGGAAACAACATTTTCAATTCAATCTGGCGGTTACTTTACTTGCGGCACCGGCATGGCTGATGGAATACAAACTAAAAAAAGCAATAAAAACTATGCATAGCGAATCCCGACGGGGATTCGACCAGCAGGAAAGGTAGTCAATAGTTGAGCGATATCTTCTTTCGGGATTGCGACAATTCAGATATATCGATAAACCTACGACAAGGCAAGTCGCCGAGACAAGATATTGAAGGATTAGAAACTACCAACCTGCATTTATAAACTATAAATATCAACAACATGAAAAAAGTAAAATTATTTGTCCCAATACTAGGAGCAGTTTTGGGATTGGGTGTCTATGCTGGACACGCCAATGAAATCAGTAGAAAAGCAACAAGCACTACTGAGCAATCATGGGAAGTCATTAATCCAAGTGGTGATCTGACCGACCCAAATAATTACCAGCCATATTCGGGTGATATTGCCACATTATGTCCAAGCGACGAAGTTCTATGTGGTATCAAAGCTGAAAATGACGGTGCTGGTAAACCACAAATGACAAACGAGCTTAAATCTGAAATCAATTCAGGAACGCCAACTAGTCATGTGTTCTATCGCGCGGAAAATTAAGATCTGCAAAAAATAGGAAAGGGCGGTGGTTCGCCCTTTCCTATCTATCGTGGATTCTGGACAAGCCCTCCAGCAACGACAACCGAGTATGGGATCAATAGCGCAAATCGCTTATCGTTAGGTTCTAAAATATATTCCTTTCCATCAAAGTTACGTACGATTCGAATGCCCGCATTATAGTGCTTATTCAGCCGTTTTATGTCCGACCATCGCGTACCAAAGCGAAAAGCCAGTTCCTTTTTACGTTCGCTCAATATAAAGTCGATCAGTTCAGCCTTTCCAGCGGGTACAATGGGTAGCTTGCTTGTTTCATAACGTGCTTTCAACAATTCAACCATCGTATTACCAGCATCAATCAACTGATTTGACCTTGCTTCACATTCGGCTTTAATCAAATAAAGTTCATCTACTGCAAGACCGCAAAATGCATAGCTTCCTATTGTACCCGCATAGTTTCCTTTGAAATTGTAAAATCCATTTGCATTTTTTTTGTAATACAGTGTCTTCCTCAAATCACCTCCGTTGTACTGTTCAAACAGTACTGTGTCGACAAAAGATTTTGTTCCCGTAAATATGCCACCTGATGACGCCATACCACTATGAAAGATAACTTCCTTATTCATTAATTCAAATGGAATTGCCGCTGTTGGCGACACCATCCTATAATCAATAAGATCCTTTTGGATCGCTAAGGAAAGATTCGCATAGTTTAAGGCTTCACTTACATTCCCCATGTAGAGGAACACCCTGGCCAGTACAGCATAAGCGGCAGCTTTGGATGGTCTCGTCTTTTTGAGCGGCAGATTGGGGAGCAGACCAGCCGCATCCCGAAGATCTTTGGTGATTTGCAAAAAAGTATCTTCCAGATTAGTACGTTGAAAGTTAACATTGATATCTGAGGTCGTACGAAGTGGGATGCCAAGCTCGTTCTTTGCAGTACCAGCTTCATAAGCCTGCGAAAACTCCTGAGCCAGCCAGAATAAATTCCATCCCCTGTGAAACAACGCCGTTCCCTTGACCAAATCCCTTTCCGAATTTGACATACCGTCTAAATCTGCCTGATCAACGTTATCCAAAACGATATTTGCATACATAATCTTTTTGTAGCTTTCGGTCCAGTCTGTCAATTTAGTCTGTTCGTTATTCAAAAGATAAACATCACTTAATTCTGCCGCCAAACTCTTCACGTCTTTATCGTTCATAAAATAATAGTCAGAGGCGACATCCATCCCGATCGGAAAGCTGCGTACGGTATAGAGCTCATAATCCATTAAAGCCTGTAGATCTTTCAATGTTTTGGGAACTGCCAATGAACTTTTGGATTTCTCATCCAAGAATTTATTACATCCTACCACTATTATCAACAAGCAGCATAGTATAGTTGAAATTATGTTTGTCTTCATCGTATTAAAATTGAGCGTTTATACCTAGTGAAAATTGCGAGGGAATCCGCATAGTAATTCCATTTGGATCCAAATCTAGCTTGGTCGCCTTCCAGATCACACCAAGATTGCGGGCATAAGCCTGTAAGGAAATACTTTTGAAATAGCCCAGTTTGGGTTTCAGGCGGTAGATCAAGCTAATATCCTGCAAAGTGATGTTATCACCTTTCTCGACCAAAATGTCGGAGTTCATATAAAACTGATCCCTGTTGGAATTCAATGGGTAATTGAATGCAGGAACATTAGTCGTCGCCTCATCACCCGTTTTTTGCCATCTATTGTAATAATCACTGTGTAGCGGAATATTGGAGGATAAGGAGGAATAATTGACGGATTCTCTTCTAAAAAAATAATTGAAACGATAAGCGATATTGATACCGGCTTCCCAAGCACCGAAAGTAAAACTGTTTCTGATACTCCCGAACTGTTCAGGAAGTGCAGATCCATGGAATACCAGATCTTCAAGAGAAACTTTGGACCTTAAATCGCCATAATTGGAATAAGGCTGTCCGTTCACACTAAACTGAGGATTACCGGCATCAGCTGTGAGTCCCATAAACCGGTAACTGACTAGATTATAAGCAGCATAACCCTCTATTGGTGTAAGCGATTGGCCCGAATTTACCATATCAGCATTCACGTTTGACCGATAGCTATAGTTCATAATCCGGGTTTTATTGGACGAAAATAACCAGGTGGTACGCCATTGCAACGGGGCATCGATGTTGAGCGTATTGAGCTGTACTTCCCAGCCCTGTGTACGCAGGCTTGCGGCATTTCTTTTTAAATAATCGACACCTACAGTTGGATCAACATTCACAATGGCGATCAAATCGGTTGCTTTTTTATTGAAGTAAGCTACCGATCCAGTCACTCGATTGTGCTTTAGGCCAAAGTCGAGTCCAAAATTTAACTGGCTTACATCCTCCCATCGCAGGTCTGGATTGGGCGGATTATTGACATAGGCATTGGTGAATCCCCCCAGTACACCGGGACTGGAGTTATAGGTTATGGTCGTCTGTGCAGGAACTGAATTGTTTACATTTCCACTTTTTCCGTAGGTCGCCCGTAAGATTAAGTGCGGCATCCAAGCCCAGTTATAGAAACTTTCGCGATCGACATTCCACATACCACCAATTGACCACAGCGGTTTCCATCTATTGTTGGTATTTACACCGAACAGATTTGATGCATCACGACGCGCGCTTGCTGAAACTGTATACTTTTTGAGCAGATTATACGATCCGTTGAAGAAAACGGAGACAAAACGGTCTACATTACGTTCATCATTAAAGTTATACCAGATCGTATTGCTTCCAAGGCCAGCGTAGTAAGTAAAAATTGTGCGATAATCAACAGGTTGGGATATGTTGAGTTCATTGTCGTATCCGTACTGCCGATAAGTGTGCAGTAGCCCCCGATTGTCCCTTACCTCCCCACCTATCAACACATTCAGATCGCCCAGGCTAGATTGTTTATCGTAGGAAATCTGTGCCCGCATATTGTGACCATACTGTCTGTTTGAAGTTCTATCCAAAATATCACCCAGTGGAATAGGACGCTCAATGACATTACCTTTTAACTGGCTATATTTATTGATGAGATCGCGCACATAAAATGAGTTATGATCCATCCGATCCTCGAGGAGGCCATTCGATGTAAAATACTGGTACCGCAATTCAGACCGCAGCCCTTTTATCCATTCATACGCTGCTGCAAGGTCAAATTTCAGCACATTCGTATTATCCGTCTTATCCAATAGTTTCTGATCTGCCAAGGGATAATACGACCAATCCAACAATTTGCCTTCGCCCAGCGTATCCAGAAAACGACTTCTGTAGTTCTGCTCCAATCGACTCGGATTGCCATCGCTATCCAATAGCCGCGAATAAGGATAAGCTAGCCCAGCACTTCCGATTGCTAAGGATGAAATACCATTGTTGGTCACTTTATTTGCATTGAACTGCATTCCCCCCGTAAGTACCAATTTAGAAATCGGTCGCCAGGTCTGCTCTGTACGAAGTGTAAACCGACTATTTTCATTGCCGACAATATTACTTCTTACCCTATCAAATCCGGCCGACCAAATAGACGCCAGCTTCTCGCTTCCAGTACTCAGCTGCACATTATACTGTTGATTAATTCCCTTTTGACGCAGGTACCGCGCTATATCAGCACGCAAGTTTCCCTGAGCAATTGCATTCAATTGGGATTCCAAGGCCGAGTCGTCGATCAACTTATTACGATGATCGTTTAAGAGCTCAACCACAGGACTTACCACAGGATTATACACCTTATTATTGAGCGTATTGTCGTAATAGCCCTGATTAAAGAGAAGTCGCTCCACCTCGATATAGGTTGAATTGTCTACCTGCGATCGATAATAGGGATCCTCCCTATCAATCACGGAGATATTACTCGTTACCGAAAGACGGATCGGCATATCAAATTTCCCTTTCTTTAGCGTAATGACGACCACGCCATTGCCAGCCTTAGCACCCCAAATAGACGTCGCAGCAGCGTCTTTCAATACGCTAATATTTTCCACATCATTGGGATTAATATCATTGATATCGCCCTCATAAGGAAAGTTATCCACCACAATCAATGGACCTTTGATGGTTTCGGTAATCGTACTCAGGCCCCTGACCATAAAATTGCTCGGATTGCCACCACGTTTATCAAAAAGTATGGCACTACTCAGTCCATCCAATCTATTAAGAATATTAGAACCTATCTGTCTATCCAGTTCCTTTTTCCCGATCAGGTCAAAAGCTCCGGTTGCTCTCTCTTTGGGTAGGGTCTGATAACCTGTCGATACCTGTACCTCTTCCAATTCATTGACCAGAGGTGTGAGGTATACCAACCAACTATGTCGGTTTAGCGCTTCCAGCGATAGGGTATCAGGGTGATAACCAAGGCGTCGAAAAACAAGACAGCTTATATGTCCTTTCAGTAACAACTCTCCTTTTGCATCCGTGGCTCCGAAAGCCTTTCCTTCGCAATCTTTAATAGATACAGCAGCAATAGGCAGTTTTGTATCGCGATCCTGAACCCTGATTGCTTGTCCCTGTGCGAATGTTTTCAAACAAAATACGACACAAATCAACACGACTAAAAGATATTTTTTCATCGTATCAGCTCCTTTCTTCCCTTAGCTACATAACCGTAGCGCGTCAATTTCATTACACTACCACTTTCTTTAAATCCATCCTGTGTTAAGACGAACATGATCATCTTCCGCCTTTCAAGTGATAAAGTCAGTCCCTGTACTGCAAATGCCTGTTTCAATTGGTCTATATCGCTGAGATTATCGGAAAGCGGTAAGTCTATCCTTTCATCAAGCCCTGTTTCATCGATCATAAAGGGCAATACCGAGAAAGACCTCAGGTTAAACAGATTGGGGATATTTTTTATTTCAACGCCAATAAATGCATTCTTTGGCTTATCGTTTCCAAGCTGTGCCTTTTGCAAAAACTTGCCGTCTGAGCTCCCATCGTTCTCCACCAGACCGTTCAATATGACCGTTGGTACCTTAGCCAATTCCTTACTTTGGCGAGGCTTTTTACCATCAGCACGGCGCATCACCAAGCATTCAACATCACGTAATTGATAAGATGCTTTCATTCCGAGATAGAAATTGAGGTCGCTTTCCATTTTTTTGTAAACGGTATTATCATTCCATAGCATTGGGCTTACCGATTCGTAGGTATATTTCCAGAAATTCCGATCCTGCTCCAATCTGTGGATTATACTATCGGGAGCATTTATTTCGAGTATACGTCTAGCGCGAATCTTGGAAAGACCGGCAATATAATTTTGAGCATTTTGCAATGCGATACCATATTGCATAAATACATTGAGATTGGGTACAACGAGGTGCTTATACTGATGCGTGGAGTCCACCGTAAAACTGCTTGCCTGCGATATCCCCTGACCATAGGGCAGTAAGGAGCTGTAATAATAATTGATGATCTTAGCATCATAATAAGGCTGCAATAATGGCTGGTCAAATGCGAGTACTTTGGCCGCTACGGGCACTGCATTTCGGTCTTTGATCATCTGCTTCAAAGCAAGCGCATTTAGTTCACTCGGCATTGCTTGTGCACGTACCACACCATTGTTGTCAATACAGACTGTAAATGGGATTGCGTCTTTATCAAAAAACTTGGTCAGCAGCTTGTCGTTGACAATGGAGGAAAACCTATTAGCCAATCCATGGGTTTGTATAAACTCACTTTTGCTAATAAATTTCTCGACAGCAGCACGATCTTGGTAAGTAACTGAAAGTACTTTGACTAGGCCGTCCATATCGTCCTGCAATTTATAGAGACCAGGGAATGAGGCTATGCACGAGGAGCACCAGGTAGCCCAGAAATCTAGAATAATCAGTTTCTTATCCTTATAGTCGCGGAGCGTCAATTGTTTGGCCCCTGTCTGATGCCCTACGACATCAAGCTGTATATCCCAAAGAGCCTGCGGGATAGTATCCCCTATTTTGAGATATTTGATTAGTAGCCCATCGGCCCCGCTATCCTTGCGGGGCGTCTGAGCTGATAAACTAAACATAGAAACTAGAAAATATAAGATCACAAGTACCGTGATCTTTAGTATTTGCATATGCAGCAATGCGCTGCTATTGGATTGTAGTTTTAATTTTTTCATCATTCTAGGGATTGGGGTTGGATGAGGATACGCGATTAAAGAAATCGGAGATCGCTTTAGAAGTATCTATCGATTCTTTGTGTAGCTCGATAGAAATAGATACCTTACCAAGATCCAATTGAGTCGTATGGATCATTAAATAAGCTATCAGGACGCGGAGAAGTTCGACGGAAAATTCAGACAATTGCGGATTATCTTTCGTTTTTTCGTTATCAACCGTATCGGGATGCAAAACAACGATATAGTCTTTGATTGTACTTAGAGGATACTTATCCCAAAAGTCTTGAACATTTTTCACAGGATCATATCCTGATCTATGAGTTTCATAAATTACCAAATCCAGTAGAATTAGGTGAGCGTAATTAGATCTCATTCTTTAGATTTTTAATGGCGAGTTTAGAGCATACCTATTCCAGTTCGACTGAATCGGTTACTTTTTAGGCCGTAAACCGCCCGTAATAAAATTGGTTAATTGGGATAGCTAGAATTCTAGTGAATGGATATGACTCGGTATATAGTTGGGCATCTCGAATTCCATAGCTGATGTTACCAGATCATTGCTGGCGAAATCAAACCGAGCTACTCGGGAGATTTGAAGATGTTTTTTGTGATTTGTTTCTTTTGTTTCATTACTCACTTAAAATTAAATTTTATAAAGTGAGTCCCCTAAGGTTTTTAAGAACTATAGCGGGCTCCTATCAACCGTATAGCAGGCTTCCGACGGCCTAGTGAAACGGAATTACGATAGTCGCCCATGAGCTATAGCTTGCACAAAAGTACAAAAATATCTACATGGGCATTGGACTACCGTCTCGTTCACTAGTAATTTGTCGGAATTCACTATCGAGACTCTTTTAGTCAAATGCCATTCTATCCAAGATTTGAATGAATATTTAGCAAATATACAAATTCCATTTATTCAATACAAATATGTATCGAATAAAACTCTCGATTATGTCAACATTTGGTTTATGACCAACTATTCAAAAATCGAAATAGAAATTATTAATATCTCACTAGGACTAACTGTCAAATTAAGGAGACTAGAATACAAGTACTCTCAGCTTGATTTAGGTATTATTAGTGAGACCGACAACACCTTGATAGGCAGGATTGAAAGAGCGGAGCATATTGTTGGTTGGAATGTCATCATGTTGGTGAGCCAAAAATTAAATATTAACTTCTCATCACTATTTGTACTTAAGACCAAGGAGGAAGTTTTAGAATTAATCGAGGATTGTTTAGCCCTAGAGACAAAGTTAACACAACAGAAAAGAGCATTTTATGACAAATTGAAGGGGAGGGTAAATGATTTGTATGATAAAATAACTCCACCTCAATCACACTTGAGCTATTAATGCCCTAAAAAATTCTTTTGTATATGAAAATATACGATGCACAAATCGCAAAAAAGAATATTTTCCTCTGAGATACTGGTTAACTGCAATGTGAGCTATCTTTTTGACAAACTCCAAGATGGTTTTTGCTTCCTCTAAATCTGTTCCTTTCTTTTTCAAGATTTGTACAACTCTTTCGGGTGTTACATCGTTCGCTTCTTCTTTCTCCATCTTCAACTGATTTTTGTCTGTTAACCACACGGATTAATCCGCACAGACAAACTTATCCCACTGATGGAGTGGATATTGGATTGTGTCTTTGGGTTGAATTACTTGGCATAGTCTGCCTGTTTAGAACCATTTCGGCAATGCTATCCTCATTACTTCCACGATTGGTTTTACCCGAAAACGCCAGTATGCCTGTTGTTCACCTTTCATGGAGCAAAGGTTGGACGTGTTCTTAAGGGAAGCAAAAGGTCATGCAAGTTTGAAAAAAAAATCTCCACCCGTTGGGTAGTATTTGTTTTCCAAAACCTTGTGCATCCTAGACGCTAACCTAAACTGCTCCCGAAACGAAACACAGCATACTCCGGCTCTTTACAAGAATAAAAAAAATGTCAGGCATGAGGAATATAAGCATTGGAAATGGTATTGAAACAAAACAACAGCACCACCTCTCATTGCCGAATAAATCAAAAAAATTAATTCAAAACAGTAAAGAAATGACACATCAAATAATCACATCGGAAGCAAGGGTATATGTTGGCACATACGCAAAATTTAATGACGGTTCAATCTTCGGGGAATGGCTAACGCTATCCGACTATGCGGACAAAGACGAATTTTACGATGCTTGCAGGGAGTTGCACGATGACGAGGAAGACCCCGAATTTATGTTTCAAGATTACGAGAACATCCCAAACGGCTTAATCGGCGAATGTTGGATAAGCGATAGCATATTTGATGTTTTGGAGGCTTTGGAAAATATGAACGAAACCCGAAAAGAGGCATTCCTAATATGGTGCGACAATGGACACCGTAGGCTATCAGAGGCTGATATTGGCGACCTAATGAGCGACTTTGACGATGACTATATAGGGGAATACAAAGACGAGGAAGATTTTGCCTATGAATAGGTAGAGCAAATGGACTTGCCCGAATTTGCAAAAACGTACTTCGATTATGAGGCTTATGCCCGAGACCTGTTTAGCGACGACTATTGGAGCGATAGAGGTCATGTATTCTACAATTCATAATTTTTGGGGAACGTTTAACCGTTTCCATTTTTTGAAAAAATCATGTCGAGCAAAAAATACAGATCCTCCTCAGGTCGGAACCGTCTTTTTTGCAGAAAGCCGAGCGCTCGAAATATTGATTTTCTCCAATTTTTAACCCTAAATTTAAATGATGCAAAATTCACCTGTAGATTGAGATACTATTATAACATCCAATTTGCTCCCTAGCTGTATGTTTTCTTCTGGTAAATTTATCCAGCCTTCAAAATCATTAGAGTAGAAATAAGCTTTTGAGTGATTTTCCTTAACATATGTCACTCTGATTTTGTCACCATATTCAGGCAAATCGAATTGATCGAAATAGTCTTTACGAGTTAGAGAAATAGTTTTTCTTTTATCATCCATACCTAATATGTAGAAATCAAACGTTTCTCCAATTGGCAAGTAATAAGGAAGATCTTCATTTTCAACAAATGCCAAATTCGATATAAATTTTTTTGCTATGTAAGACTGTACCGTAAATCCATTAGCAACCAACTCTATCTGCACACTACGGTCAAAATATCTAATGACTTTGCCTCGCACAGGTTCATCAACATTCACATAGCGAAACCATTCATCAAATTGATGTTTATATTGCTTTTTGACACTAAATTTTAAACTATTCTTATCTGCATCAAATGCCGAAAGTACAACCTGAATTTTGTCAGAAGGATTGAAAATGTTTTCAAATCTACCTACGTACCCATATCCAATTTCCGAAAAATGAATAAACCCTGTATTTGTACCACCCTCATACTTTACAGCAATCCCTATGTCTGGTACAACTCTTACAACTTCAACTTCAACAATTTTATCTAAGTTTGCATCATAAAATTCGAGCTCAGGAGTTTTTACAAGCCTTTTAATGGAAGTCTCAATTCTTTTTCTGTCCTCATCAATAGCTAGAATTTTAACGTCAATCTTATCATCTATTTTATATGACGAAGTGACGCATTCCTGTGGTACCCAAGATATTTCTTGCCTTGCAAAGCGGCATTCCAAGCCTTCAACTATTTCACAGATTACGGTAAACTCATTAATTTGCTTGACCTCTACATTTAAAACATCATTTATTCTTAATTCTCTAAATTTCTCGCTATCCCATGGATCTTTAAGGTCTATCAGGCTACCAATAAAATTAGATGTCGTGGATGCATAACGCTGAATTTTTACATCTAAGAGACTACCTATTGGGAATTTGCTGTTAAGGTCAAGAAATCGACTTGCTGTGGCATTATGTGTAGGAATAAAAAGCCAATTTTTAAATGAAGAGTTTGATACTTTTAAACCAATCTGTAATCCTCCTCGATCCGTTTGAACTTTTTCTACACGGCACGAGTATACCATTTCTTTGTTTAAAACCGCATCAATATAATGTTTAGGGTCAGATATAGTTCCCTTATTCGATAAAACAATATGATGTTGTTCCGGATTAAATTCGATAATATTTAGGTAAAGTTCATCTTCATTTTTAAATACTTTTCTCGCATCTGATATCTCTATCTCAGAAAGATATTTTTTTGAAATCTCAACTTTTAGCCCAAAAACATTTACTATTATAGTTTCTTTTTGTACGGTATCAATGATTGCTGGTACTGGTTCTCCATTCGCATTATATTCTTTAAAACTTTCCCACGCTAAGTAAGAAATCTTCGCTCTATTAGGTCTTAGGGAATAACAAGTAACTATATATTCTTGTCCTTCAGGAGATACGCATTTGATTTTAGGATTTTTATTCAATTGGTCAAATCCCTTAGAACTTGTCAAAATATTTGCAACAGTCGTCGCTCGTTCATAGCCGTTGCTTCCTCTAGCCAAAATATAAACGGAATTATAATTCTCAGTAGCATAAAAGTCTGCCCATTTTGTGTATGCAGAAGCTCCCTGACTTTCCCATGTTTCATCCTTTCCTACCAGTATAACGCCAACTTTGAAATTTTTTGATATGTACTTCAAATTCGTTCTTTCATCAAACTCCCTTGTTGCTAATTCAGTAAACCAATTTAGTAAACCAGACGCTTCAATATTATATTCAGAATTAGGTGGCAAAGTATCAATCAACTCACCATAGTAGTGGAATTCAGGTAGCAATATATTTAAAAAAAGGCCTTTATCATTTGTAGGAGTGAGAATTTCGAATTCTCTCTTTGTTTCCTCATCAAAGTCCTTCATTTTTTTACGAAATGTCGTAAGAACCTCTTTTCTATTATTTCTTAAAATGATGTGCGTTGTTAACAAATCTATGGCTGTAGAAGATGATTTACTTAAATAATCTTTTGCTTTTGCAATTAATCCTGTTTGAACGAAATTCAAAGTAGCATTATAAAAATTGAGGTTGTGGTCTTTCTTGTCAAAACTAAGACAAACAATAGCTTCATTCTCTTTTAATATGTTTTGTTTGTTATCCACAGTTACCCACTGTATTTTGCAATTTGGTAAGATTGGGCTTTCAAAATTTTTATTATAGTCTTTAATAATAGAATTTATCGTGCCTTCATATTCGCTTTCCACACTTAGCTTCCTAACCTTTTTGCTTACCCATCCAAACAAAGCTAAAATGTCTCCCAACACGATTTTACCCTTCGTCCATACTTCACCTCCCAAATAAATTCCTGCTAAAAATATAATAAAGGAAATAGGAATAAAAATCAGTATAGATTTAACTAGTTCGTTCATTTTGTGATTTCTTTTTTAGCATTATAATCTTCTACACAAACAGGACTATTGCACACATAATCAAAAACTTCTCCCGATCTAGGAATTATTAGCTGAATATTTTCCAAAGAAATTATCTTGAAACACACTTTGCAATTACGTTCTCCATTTTCTATTGGTTCAATTTCGAATATTGAAGCGAGTAAATTCTTTAAATCTTCTTTAAATACAGCAGGAATATTATTTTTCTCATTCATAAGTCTTTACGTGTTTCGATTTGGTTTGTTAAAAATAGACTCAACTTTGCACATTAAAGATGAACAATAATTTTGAAAAACCCAAAAGGTGTTGAACAAAAGGAATATTGAAAAAACATGAAGATCATCGAATTTGATTATCAGTCATTTATAGATAGACTAGGCTACTACTGAGTTAACTCAATTACCTCTACCCACTTAGTGAAATTGACATCCTCTTGCATTTTGGAAGATATCATCAGTGATTAAAAAGTAACGGCTAAAGTTGAGGTTTTCACTAAATATGAACACGGTAGAGCAAATGGACTTGCCCGAATTTGCAAAAACGTACTTCGATTATGAGGCTTACGCCCGTGACCTGTTTTGCGGTGATTATTGGAGCGATAGCGGTCATGTATTTTATAATTCATAGATTTTCGGGGACGGTGCACCGTTCCCATTTTTATTAAAATCTGGTCGGGCAAAAAAGACAGATCCTCCCCAGGTCGGAACACCCCCTTTGTTAAATCCTTCCGTCCCATAACACCAATACATCAGCATTTTCCAAATAGATTACGTTTTTTATAAAGGTATTTATTGCTTAGGTCGCAAATATATCACATGCCTATTAAAAGAGGATGAAATACCTCTTAATCTACTCTACGTTCATATTAAAGCATGTTTTTTACATATACATTTTCGGTTTATGTAGATGAGAAATCACGTATATTGCAAACAACGAATTGACGTTAAATGGTTTTTGCAATTTTAAAAATACACTATGAATGAAGCATTTCTAAATTCATACTTTCACGGTGGTAGCTTTAAATTTAGAGACGGTTATCGAATAAATTCAATGACACCTGAACTTCATGGCTTATTGCAAGCTTTAACTATAAGCGATGAAACTGGAGCTAAGGAGTTTATTAGTAATTTACTTGTTTCTGTTTTTATTCATGATGTTACTTATATCAAGACCAACCACCTCTATATTCTATTTAAATATTTTAGTGTTAACAAAACCTTGCAACTCCTACAAAGTGATACAATTAAATTAGTTGATGATAATGGTTTGGATATAGGGATTCTTATTGATGCAAAGGATAAAAAATTCATCAGCTTTCTTGAAAACTCCTATATGTATCCAGACCATAAAAGAGCTGAACATTTTGCTTCAAGTTTTGAATATTTGTGCTTCCAAATAAATAAATCACCCGTACCTAATCACCTTAAAAACGCCATTCTTTACAACGTCGAAAAAAGAACTACAAAGTTTGAAATAGATAATATCATTGAAAAAATTAAGAAAGAATTAGACTATGATTTACTGGAGAATGTGACCAACTACTTAAAAACGTGAATGGCTACGTTCATAGTTTATCTAAAACAGAGACTATATGCATCAGAAATTTGAAGCAGGAATTAATATTGCTATTAAAATACCTAAAGGTAAATACGAAAAGACAGTTTCTTTCTACAGGGATATACTGAAACTTGAAGTTTCTGAAAAGCCCATCGACAATCCCACCGTCTCCAGAACACACGAAGTAAAATTCGGAAATAATGTAATTTGGCTGGACTGTGTTGACAACTATACCCATTCGGAAACTTGGTTACAACTCACCGTTCCAAATGTGGCTGAGGCGACAGATTATTTACTGTCTAACGGCGTCGAAACATGTGATGAACTGGAAGAGTTGCCGGAAAATATGCACTGGATTCAATACCCCGCAGGCACAGTGTTCAACGTGCAACAACGTAAAGAAGAATAACATTTTTTTTTCGTTTATTGAAACCAAAGTTTGTTATCGAATTAGGAATACAAAAATTACAGGTTGTCTTCCCTGTCCATATATTCCTCTAAACTGTATTTGAGTTGGTCTAAAAACAACGGCCGTGAGCCTGCACGCGTCTTCATCCGGTGAAAGCTGTTATGTATGTCGTTCAGCGAGACACGGAACAGGATTTGGAATACCATGCTGATTTTGCGGATGCCTATTTTCCCGTGCGAAATGGCATCGCAGGCGTAGAGTGCATAAATCAATTCGATAAGGGTGTCCAAAAGAAGTCTTTTGTTTCCTCGTGCTGTAACAGCACGTCGGGATTTTGTTCGGGGCTTAGCTTTGTTGTCAGATAGTGATAGATTAATTCGTTGACGATGATTTTCGCCACCTTATAATCAAAATAGGTCGAAAATTTGGTATCTATTTCAAACACAAAGCTGTTCAGCCCATCATGGCAGTTGATTTTGCCAAGCGTAAAATACTGTTCATCTCGGTCAGTTCTGCCGGAACGGTAATAACGGTAGAAGTCGGAATTGCAGACATGCTCCATATATTCTTTTTTAAGTTCTTGCAGGTGCATGGCAAAATAATTTTCATAGATATTCCCGTTGCTTGCAGGGCAGGCAGTTTCTATTCTGAACACTTTGTTGTAATGGATGAGTTTACCAAGAACGGTCGGCTTTATCTGCTTAAAGAAAAGGATCTCGTCTTCTAATGTTGCGAAGCCCTCGTTTATAATATCTTCTTTGATGTCTCCAAGAAGTGATTTCAGATAGATTATCATCCTATATGCCTCGTCCATAAAACTCGAAGCCTCCACCGACAACTTACGTTCCTGTTTCTGTATGTCGGAGACGATTTTTTGTAATAGGTGTCTCATAATACCAATGGTTTAAAATGAAGCCAATATGCCTTCGCAAAATTTGCGATTAGTACCGAGCTTTTTTCATGAGACAGGACGAAGTCAGGGAAGATTTTTATAAAAAACAGCGCATCGCTATATTTAGCACTGTGTGGATATAAGTTATTATTAGATTGATAATCTAAGTGTTTCGTAACACTTTTTTCCATAAATTCGCTAAGAAAATCCTCTATAATATAGAGTTTACTTATTTCATTAGAAATGTCGAGAAAATTAACTACAAATTCCAGACTAGTCAATGAGTTGTTTGCGAATTATATCAGCACATTTGTAGCATTTAGCGAATTGATGAATAATTCTATTCAGGCAAAAAGCAAAAATATTTGGATTGAGATAGATTATGCCTCTGATGAAGAATTAAGCACGACCCACATCAAACGAATTTCAATAAAAGACGATGGAAAGGGTGTTCATATCAATGAGTTAGAAACTAAACTCTTAGATATAGGAACTACCAACAAAGACGGTGGAAAAGGGATAGGTCGGTTTGCAAGCTTTCAGATTGGCAAAGAAATTGAAATTGAAACGGTTGGTTACTGTAGCGAAAGTAAAACATTTTCGAAAGCCGTAATACCTCTTTCATTTGATAGTTTTGGAAATAATATCAATGTATCTGAAATTAATATCCCCACTGAGGAGGAATTACTAAAAGGAAAGAACCATAACACCTATTATAAGGTAACTATTACGAATCTTTATCCTTCGTATGTTACAGAAAAAGAACCAAAGAAAAAGATAATTGACAAATTTTTACGTCAAAATATATCGGATGCAATTTTCGAAAGATATCCTCTTAAAATTTTTAATAAAGACATCGTCTTTCACATAAACGGCCACCCAATTAACCCAACTGATTTTGTAACTAGTGAGCCTATCAAAATTGCTTCAACATTTACAGACAGTAAGGGGAAAGATCATAAGGTGCTCTTTGACTTTATGCCAATAAAAAAAATTGAAAAAATAAAAGTCTTTCTAACAGTTCAAAATGCAGGATTGAATACAATTGCAGGGAGTTTAGAATACGATGCTACTTGGTTAAGTCCTAAAGTCGGAGGATGGTTTATTTATGTATCATCTTCAACGCTATCTTCCGATATTTATCGTAATATCGATCTTGATGATCTGGATCCTGATTGGAGAAAAGTTAGAGAGTTCATTAAAGACAAGCTAAATGTCTTTTTTAAGGAGAGAAACAAAGAGTTTGACAACTTTTCGGATAATTTAAAGAAAGACACGTATTATCCTTACAAAGAAAAGTCGAGTTCACAATCCAAAGTGATACTGTTCGATAAATTGGCTTATCTAGTAGAGGATCGATACCATTTGTTAAAAGACGACAACCAGCTTAGAGAAATCATCTACCCACTAATAGACAGAACTATTTCAAATGGCGAGCTTAACAAAATTCTATACAGTATACTGAAACTAAACAATAAGCTCATATCGAAGTTCTCTGACTTATTGGAAAAAACTGATTTAGAAAATATCATAGAATTTTCGGACAAAGTAGCAACGAAGATTGAAGAAGTTGATTTCTTGGAAAAGCTGGTATATAGCGATATAGCCAAAAATGTAAAGGAGAGAAAAGAATTACACAAATTTCTTGAACGTATGTTGTGGATATTTGGAGAAGAATATAATGAAACAACAAAATTGCTTTCAGATAAAAACCTTGAGAAAAATCTAATTCAGTTGCGGGATGACTGTCTGGGATACAAAGCGTCGAAAAAAGATGACAACATCAATGAAGTCACTGAGCGGTCTGTCAAATCTATCACAGATTTGTTCATGTATAATCAAAGAATTTTAGATCATAAAAGGCGAGAAGTGCTAATAGTTGAATTGAAAGCACCTAAGGTTAAAATTAGTCCAAAGGAAATTGCTCAGGTTATGAAGTATGCGCGAGAAATTGAAAAATTAAATTCAGTTAGCCGTGACGTTTCTTTCAAAATCCTGCTTATAAGTTCCGAAATTAATTCGGATGCTATATTCGATATCCAAGGCAGGCAAAAAGGTGAGGATAACCCATACTTCTATTTCAGAAATGAAAATAAAAACATTGAAATATGGGTCATGAAGTGGTCTGACTTAATTGAAAATGTGAAGAGAAAACTTCAATATATGGCAAACCTACTTCAAACGAAGGACATTGATGTACAGGAGAAGGCACAGAGAGATTTTGCAGATATTGATTTCAACAAGGTTAGTTCGTCATTGAAAAGAGTAGCCATTTAGTGATGGCAAATTTCATTCTCCGATTATGAGTATCAGAGTATAAATATATGTGGGATTATTTATGAAATTTTCAGAATCGGATCAGTTTCTGATCGATAGCATTTTAGTCAACCGTTTCTACGGTAGTATATCAATTTATCACGTTTTAAATTGGCTAGACAACTTTGATAAAGAAGATTTACCTGAAGCACTGAAGGTTTTGGAAAACATCGAATATTTACCCTTAGGTAGGGTACTTGATATTTATTCGGATGGTCTTTCAAAGGTCTTTAAACAATATAGCAATAAAATAGTAATAGTATTGGGCATCGGTAAATATGGGAAAAGCGGTAGTTCGATGTTGTATTTTATTAACAAATCACCTACTTTTTCTGATAAAAGGTATAGAAGAAAAAAACATTTAATAGGTCGTAAGGAAGAGATAATCCCACTAATTCAAGATTTGACAATCGTTAAAGATGATTTTTTACTGTTACTTGTAGATGATTTTGTCGGGACAGGTAATTCCGTCGGAGAATTTTTGAGCGGAAATACCACTCAAAGCGGGCTTATTCAGTTTTTAGCAGATAATCAACTTAAACCAAACCTTGCAATCGTTTCAATTATTATTAATGAAGAAGGATTTGAAATGCTTCAATATAGCTATCCAAATGTTGGCTTATTTGGTGAGGTACGTAAAAAAGCTTTTTCACAACCTTCTGTATTTGGATATCGACCCAATACATTGCCAGTTAGAGAATTTTGCTACAAATATGGGGCAAAGCTTGTGACAGAAAAAAAAAATGCACTAGGATATGAAAATTCGCAATCGCTCGTCGTATTTGAACATACAACTCCCAACAATACGCTACCAATAATATGGAGCAGTAGATGTAACTGGACGCCGTTATTCCCTAGATTTTATTCCGATTTTGTCAAAAATCATAATGAATTGAAAAAGGAAATACTCTACTGGGTGTCGATATCCAAGAACAAGTTTGAAATACCCGGGCTGAATTTATCATCAACCCCATTTTCCAAGCGCAATTTAGAGATGTTTGCAGTCATGAAATTATTGAAAGCAAAAAGATCCGACTATGTTATTTGTCAATGGCTAAACATCTCAACATCAAGATTTGAAACGCTGTTGACAGAATTAGTAGATTTGAAGTTATGTACGTCACATAAAAAATTAAGCTCAAATGGAGTGGCAATAGTGAATGAAATTGAAAAATTCGTCTATTTAAAAAATAAAAAATCAGCAGATAGTGTTTCAATATCTCCCAAGAAAATAGTATACTTACCAAAGACTTTCGGCGATAAAACGTAATTATTAGTAGATAGTAGCTAGTGTCTCTATCTGTTGGTGTCTTTTATGCCAACACAACTATAAGTTCTTTTATACTAATCTATATGCAATATCTCGCGCGCCAACGCACAGTCAGCGCAAGCGCTCATCTTGCATATAGTTCACTCACGTGAACTACATCAAATAATCGTAATAACTATGTCATTCGACCGAAAGCTCTTTATTGAAGAATGTAAAAACCAAGAAAAGTCAGAACAATACATTGTCAACACGCTTAAGTATGCAGATAATCTTGTCAATAGAGGATTCCCTGTATTATTTTCTCTGAAGCACATGGCCTATGAATTAGGTATTAACTATGAAGATCTTAAAACAATAGAAGATCATAGAGAAAATTACTATAAGCATTTCCATATAAAAAAGAAAAAGGGTGGATTGCGACATCTATCCGTACCTTTTACAAATTTAAAACTTATTCAATCTTGGATTTACCATAATATCCTCTTGCACCACCATCCTACTTCGTCAGCATATGGATACATAAAAAACCGATCAATCAAGGAAAACGCCGATCAACACGTAGCTAAGAGATTTATATTGAACGTAGACCTACTCAAGTTTTTTGAAACGATTACTGAACATAAAGTATTTAAATTATTTGTCGAAATAGGCTACACTAAAACACTTTCTTGGAGTTTGTCAAAATTGGTTACTGTTCCAATTAAAGAAGATTATTATTTACAGCTTAGTCATATTGAACAAAAACTGTTCAATAAAACATTTGAACAAGAGTATGGTGTTTTACCGCAAGGAGCTCCGACCAGTCCATCAATTTCTAATTTAGTACTCAGAAATTTAGATGGTAAAATGGTCGAACTTGCGGAATTAAAAGGAAGTACATACACAAGATATGCCGATGATATTACCTTCTCAGGTAACGACATCAAAAACATTCCTACAAAAACAGAAATCATGAGAGTCGTTATGTCTGAAAACCTTTTGATTAACTGGAATAAGTGGACACTTCGAAAAAAAGGCATGCGTCAAAAGGTTACAGGTTTGAATACAACCCATGGACTATCAGTACCTAAGTCATATAGAAAAGATGTCAAAAGACACATTCACTTTTGTTTAAAATATTGGCCAGAAAGCCATCAAAAAAAAATAGGAGTTGATAAACAGTTCTATAGATATTGGCTATTAGGAAGGATTCATTACATCCGATTCATTAGTCCTGAGATAGGAAATAAAATGCTAAAAGATTTTAACAATATACAATGGCCTTTATAAAGGTTGATAAAAACGAAATCAGACTAGAATTTATATTGACTCATTTTTTTAGTTTTCCTACTTTTGTAGAACTTAAAGGTCGCTTAGCTTTTTTTACAATTTCATAAGATTGGTACAGACTATCTTTCAATTGGTTTAATCTCCTCAAATCTTCCAAAAAAGAGTTCGAGTTTTGTACCAGCGGGTTCACTTTCAAAAAAAACCATTTTACGTAAGTAAGATGGCTTTTTTTGTTGTCTATATATTCATTTACTGCATATTCCGGTGATGTTGACCCCTTTCCGGCGATACTGACCCCTCTGATTTTGGTTATCTGGGGGATTTTTACCAATAGCCTGACAATATTACCTTTTTTTTCTTAGACTTTCACCCTTAAGTTCAATTCGGTGTGAAGTATGTACAATCCGGTCCAATACAGCGTCGGCGATTGTATCTTCCCCAATCACATCATACCAGCTTGATACGGGAAGCTGACTGGCTATAATGGTCGATGATCTGGCATGCCTATCTTCAATAATTTCCATCAGGTCCAGCCTTTGCTGCTGGTCTAGATTTACAAGACCAAAGTCATCCAGGATCAGCAGGTCAGCTTTTGCAATCCTGTCCAAAAGTTTGTGCATTGATCCTTCCAGTCTGGCAATCTTGGTTCGCTGGAGCAGCTTCTGTAGATTGAAGTATAAGACCTTTTTTCCCTGTGAGCATGCTTTTAAACCAAGGGCTGAGGCCAGAAAGCTTTTTCCGCACCCCGTCGCGCCCGATATCAGTAGCGGCTCACCTCTTTCAATGTACCCGCCAGTAATTAGGTCAGCGATCTGGGCTTTGTCCGTACCGCGTTTGGGATCCATATTGAGCTCCTCAACCGATGCCTTATAGCGAAAGGCAGTGTCACTTCGCATTAGAATGCCTCCACTAGTTCGCATCAGAATGCCCCCACTAATTTCACAAAAAAAACCATTATTCTATTCATTATTATTTTCATAATTTTCTTGATCTTCTGACTTTTTGGGTCTTCCCCTTTTTGATTTTTCCTTAGGGTCGTCTTCAAACATTCCGTTCAGTTCCAGGAGGTTCTTTATACGGTAACTGTTTCCATTTAGTTTGACGATTGTGGCATGGTGCACTATGCGGTCTATTATCGCCGATGCGATTACTTTGTCCCCGAAAAGTGTCCCCCAGTCTTCAAAGTTCCTATTTGTGGTAATGATCATTGAGCCGTTTTCGTATCTTTTTCTGATGATCTCAAAGAAGTCTTCCATGCTGTACTGCGGCATTTTTTTGAAGCCCAGTTCGTCCAGTATCAGCAGGTCCGGTTTTAGGAACTTCTGGATGGTCGCAGCATAGGATCCGTCCGCACGGGAGGAATATAGCTTTTCGACCATTTCATTGGTATGGATGAAAAGTACCCGCTTACCTTTTTTTACAGCTTCCAGCCCGATTGCATGGGCCAGGTGCGTTTTTCCGACCCCCGGTTTCCCCATGAATACCACATTATGTTTCTGGTCTATGAACCGGCAGCTGGCCAGATCATAGATCTGCCTTTTGTCAACCTGGGGCTGATAGCTGAAATCATAACAGTCCAATACCTTCTGCGTGTCGAGTTTTGATTCCCTGAGCTTATTTATATATCCGTTGGTCTGCCTGTTGGCCATTTCATCCTCCACCAGAAGCTCAAGAAATTCAATGTAACCGATCTTGTGCTGTAGCGCGTACCTTTTACGCAGCTCGAGGTTCTGACAGATGGCCGCGATTTTAAGAGTGCGGAGCTGTGTTTTTAGATTTTCCATATTTATGTCCATTAATTTGTAAGAGTGTCATAATAACTGATTTCGTGCTGAAATTCGTCCGAGAAGCCCATTGTTAGCACATCTTCCCGGGGCAGGTCGTACATCGCATTCTCCCATATCCGTTTGACCTGCTGGTAGCTTATGGCGTGAAAGTGCAGTGCGCGTGCACATGATCTTTCTATCTGGCCCAAAGTGAAGCGCTTTCTCAGCGCAAGTATACCCTGGGTCATCTTGCCCCAGTGCGTCGGCACTTCTTCCACAAGTCGATCAAACAGAGTGTACGCATTTGGACCTATCTGCCCCATCATTTCACGGTATTCTTCCTTGCTGACCATTCTCTTTTCCCTGGGGCGGTGCGCCGCAAGACTGACAAACATGCCTATGCTGTCGGATAGTTGGTGCATGGCGATCTGTCGTGAGCTGTCATAGATGCGAAGTATCGTACCGTTACTCTCCAGCCTTACATTCATGCCCATATAGTCAGCCGGAACCGAATAATAATTCTGCTTATAGGCGACATGTCCCATACGGTTTACCCTGCGGTGGCAGACATCCTGTATCTGGAAACGTCTGGAAGGCAGGGGCTGCAGCGCAGCTTTCTCCAATTCAAGAAAGATATCATGAGGCCTGCGCCTGGTGGTGCCGTGGACACGTTTATTGCATATTTCATCATTCCATACGCGCAGACCACAGATCAGGTCCTCATAGCTTTTGCTTTCAAAGGCTTTCAGAAAGTTGTTCCTGACATATTTTATGGAAGACTCTACTTTACCTTTGTCTGTTGGCCGGCGGGGTCTGCAGGCAATACCCGCACAATGATAATAACTGAGAAATTCCGCATACTGTGCCTGTAGGGTGGGTTCGTAGAGATCTACCTTGGTTACACCCGAGCGCAGGTTGTCCAGCTTGACCATTTTTGGGACACCCCCAAAATATTCAAAAGCACTGATGTGGCAGTCCAGGAACTCCCGGACCTGTTGACTGGTAACAACCTTATAATAGGATTGCCTGCTATGGCTGAGTACCATACTGAATACCCAGACCTTAACACCACGGCCATTCCTGCGGAACTCACCAAAGTAACCGAAGTCGACCTGTGCCTCTTCACCCGGAAGGCTGTGCAGCGGAACAAAACATTCTGCCCGCTTGAATTTACCAATGTAACGGGCGACACTCGAATAAGACAGGGTAAGCCCATGCTGCTGGATCAATTTCTGGTGGATCAGCAGTGCCGAAAGTCCACTGGAACGGGACTGCTGCCTCGGAGCTGAATCTCCATTCAGCAGCGCTTTTTGGATACGCGAAACGGTCTTGCGGCACATCCCAAGTTCCCTTTAGATCTCCCGCAAAGATTTGCCGTGTTCCAAAAGTGTTTTTATCGTATTGTACATAGCCACTTTATACATAACGCTGAGAGTTTATTATACTCTCAACAAGTAAAACCTTAATTGTTTAAGGTGGTGGCATTTTAATGCGAATTGCTGGGGTATTTATCTGCGAATTAACATCTATCTTTCATCACGACTGGAAATGACCTTGAGAAGGTCTTCTTTTGAGAGATTTTCCAGTTCTTTTTCCATAGTGTAAATATAAGGAAAAAGTGGCTTTTATCCTATATAAAACCACTTTTAAGGCAAAGAAAACCGCCTTTTTTGAATACTTTTCATAACCTGTATCCCCTCAACCATCAGTACCAGATCACTCCAGGACAATTCTCCGTTTTTTACATGTGGCGGTAAAAAGGTCCCGCTTTCCAGACGTTTGTAATACAATACAAAGCCTCCTTTTTCCCAGTGAAGAAGTTTTATGTGCGTACGGCTACGGTTTAAAAACACGAATACCTCACCACTGGTAGCCTGTCGTTGCATCACTGATGTGATCAGTCCGCATAGTCCATCGAATGATTTGCGCATATCACAGTGGCTGTCGTAAAGGTAAAACCGGTGTGATGAACCCAGCGAAAACATTAGTAAAGTTTTATCAGTTGAGAAAGAAGGGCTAGATCATGCTCTACCTTAATACGTACTCCGTTGGGATAAATAACTTCAACTTCATGTTTACTGCTGCTCTTATCGATAGTTATAAAACTACCGCTGGCTGTTTCTTCCCCTTTGCTGCGCGAAAACCAATAATAAAAAGTGGCTTCGTTAATCCCGTTTTCAGCGCAGTAAATCTTCTTGCTTTTTCCGCTAAATCGCCAGTCTGTTATCATAGACTGCATGGCAGCTCTTTTTCTCGCATATTCATAATGCAAAGCTAGGCCATACACTTAAGCTTTTAAATATGTACTTGGTAGGGCGAATACACGGGTGGGACTATAATCAAATAGCACGATACCATCCAATGGAGCGTGATAGACCCAATAATAACCGGTATGGGCAGCTCCTTTTTTATCGCTTTCCAGTACTTTTATCGGTGTCTCATCAACCTGTAAATATCCCTGTGTTTTGCTCTGGAAGATAAGCTGCTCATAAAAGGGGGTCTAGTTTTTCGAGTGCCTGTTTTGTCCAACCTTCTGTCGTTGATGAGGGGATCTGTATGTTTTCCCTTGCGAAGATCTGCTTTTGGCGGTATAATGGGAGGTGATCCATATACTTATGTGTTAGGATCATCGCCAGCAGGCCTGCCCCGGGGATGCCTTCATCGATTACCCGCTCAGGAAGTTCTGCCATGGATACGCCAGATTTATCTTTGGCTGCATATTTTTAACGGATATAACGTTTGATATAGAACTTTGCCGGTTCACATTCCAGCTCTTCGGTGATTTCTTTGCCGATACACACCATTTCAGACAGCTCGCCTTCTGGGTGGATCCCAATTTCTTCCACAGGAAGATGTGCGGGCAATTTCGCACGTCCTTTATGGTTAGGGCGTTTACGTAAGTATTCGATTTTTTCCTTGATTTCTTGCTCTTGCTGCTCTACTTCTGCACATGGAGCTTCAAATGGAAGCATCGTCTGATTGGGATCAGGCTCAAAACGTTCGCGCTTCTGACCGAACTGCATACGTTTGTACGTGGCAAGTTGCGCTTCCAGATAATCTATCTTTTCGTCTCGCTCGGAAAGAGCGTGGTCACGACTGGAATGACCTTGAGAAGGTCTTCTTTCGAGAGATTTTCCAGCGCTGTTTCCATACCGTAAAGATACTCAAAAGACACCTTTATTCCTATTTAAAGTCAATTTTTAAGGTAAATAGAAACGTCTTTTTTGAATACTTTTCACCACCTGTATCCCCTCAATCATCAATACCAGATCGCTCCAGGACAATTCTCCATTTTTTACGTTCGGCGGCATGAAGGTGCCGCTCTCCAGACGCTTATAATAAAGTACAAAGCCTCCTTTTTCCCAGTGCAGCAGCTTCATATGCGTACGGCTACGGTTCAAAAACACGAAAACCTCACCGCTGGTTGCCTGACGTTGCATCCCTGAACTGATCAGTCCGCAGCGCCCGTCGAATGATTTATGAATGTCGCAAAAGCCGTCATAAAGGTAAAAACGGTGCGATGAACCAAGCGCAAACATCAGTATAGACGGATCAGCTGTGACACAAGGGCAACATCGTTTTCGATCTTGATACGCACACCATTGGGATAAATAATCTCAACATCGCTCTTTCCCCGCGCCTTATCAATTGTTATAAAGTTTCCGAGGCCTGCTGTGTCATTTTCTTTACTGCGCGAAAACCAATAATAAAAGGTCGCTTCGTTGATCCCATTTTCCGCGCAGTAAGCTTTCTTACTTTTACCGCTCTGTTGCCAGTCTGCTATAAGCGACAGCATACGCTCACGTTTTTCTTCTAAGTTGTTCATACAGCAAAGCTAAAGCCTAATGCGATCTAAGGCAATATGTACTTCATAGCACGGATACGTTCCAAAACAGGTTAATGGTTTCTATGGACGTTTCCCCTTTTTTCATAATCACATCTTGTAAAAGCTGTGTGAAGATGAGCGTACTTTCCATTACCACACGGTCTGCTGTGATGGGCGTGAAAATGTGGTGCATTCCTGCCAATGCTTTCAGAATGCCGGGCGTATTTACAGTTCCGGGCAGGTCAAAAAATACTACATCAACCGGAACGGAAGAAGTGTTTACAAATTCGTGAGCCGCTTCCAATACGCTATCCGCTTTGTACTGCATAATGGGATAGGCTTTTTTGTTGATGGTGGTAAATTGTTTATACGCCAGCTTTATCAAAGCCTCGTTTTCCATTACCATTGCCAAATCCCTTGTTTTCATTTTCATCAAGCTGTGCTGTGGAAAATCCGCATCAAATACGGCTACGTTGTAGCCCAACCGATAGTGCATCGTACTTGCAACAAGCGTTGTAAAGGTGCTTTTGCCGACACCGCCTTTTTGAGATGAAAAGGCGATAAATACTGTTTTGTGTTTTGCATTCATATTGCTGCTGTTTTTAATTATTTATATATCCATTTACCTATGTCCATATATCCGCAATTACCTACCTGTGTACCACTGTATATAGGCTTGTCGCTGTGTGCATACTTATGTAGTTAGGCAGGTAATGATGCACCAAGCTATGTACCTGAATACACGTTTATAGCTGTATGCAGGTATGTTTGTACCAACAGACCTGTTTATTTATGTGCCTGAATATGTGCGTACCCAATTGCATCATCGCATATCTCAATAGGTACTTTTCTACATAGCTGATTGCGTACTTATGTTTTTACCTGCATACCTAGCTATGCCCTTATATCTATCTGTTTGTAGGCACAAAGAAATGTAGATATATAGGTGCTTTCATTATCGTGGCAGTGTTTGGCGTTCAAAGGCAGCGTTTGTCCGGGTACTGCATTGCAATACTCTTACGGGCAGGGCTTTACTTTGTACAATGATTTTTATTAACGGATTTATGCAAAAGTCTTTTGACAAAATGGAGGGCAACAGGAACGGCTTCGAGCCGTTTTTCCCTGTTACATTTAATCCGTCCCGCAGGGCGGATTTTTGTGTTCAACGGAACACGGCAAGTTGTGTTTTGAGCATCTCGGAATGATTTCCGATGCTCAAAACAACTTGCCCTTTGCAGGGGGCAGAAAACACCTTCCAAAGTCAGGGTTTTGTATGGATTTTAAAATGGATTAGTGATGAACGATAACAACAAAAAGCAATTGAAAAAGACCGGACGTCGCCCCAAAGAAGACCCGGCGACCATCCGCTATACGATTTCCTTTAACGAGCAGGAACACGCCCATTTTCTTGCCCTGTTTGATAAATCAGGTATGCAGGTAAAGGCGCATTTCATAACGTCCTGCATCTTTGACAAGACCATAAAAACCATTCAGATTGACAAGGGAACGGTTGATTTTTATATGCGGCTGACCTCTTTTCACAGCCAGTTCCGTTCCATAGGTGTGAACTATAACCAAATTGTAAAGGTGCTGTACAAGAATTTTTCCGAGAAAAAAGCCGCAGCGTTCCTGTATAAACTGGAGAAACAGACGGCTGAAATGGCAATGCTGTGTCAGAAAATCATTCAGCTTACTGAAAAATTTGAGGAAGAATACCTAAAAAAATAATGTAGAATTGATAGCAAAAATTGGAAGAAGTGCAAATTTATACGGAGCGTTGGCGTACAATCAGCTTAAAGTGGAGAATGAAAACGAGCAGATTTTGTTTGCCAATAAGATGATTGAAACCGCAAGCGGTCATTATTCCGTGGCACAATTAGCCCAGTCTTTTGCACCTTACCTGATAGCCAACCGCAATACCGAGAAACACACGCTGCATATTTCGCTAAATCCTGACCCGAACGATAAGGTAAGCGATGATAAGTTTAGGGAAATGGCAGAACAGTATATGCGGGAAATGGGTTACGGCGAACAGCCTTTTGTGGTATTCAAACATACCGATATTGACCGTAGCCATATACACATTGTATCGGTTTGCGTGGACGAGCAGGGCAAAAAGATTTCGGATAAATTCGAGAAAATGCGGTCTATGAATGTATGCCGTGAACTAGAAAGAAAACACGGGTTGATACCCGCAACAGACAAAGAGCGCAATCAGAATGATAAGGTTTTCCGTCCGGTAGATTATCGGGCAGGCGATGTAAAAAGCCAAATTGCTTCGGTCGTTCGCCACCTCCCGAATTACTACCAGTACCAAACTTTGGGCGAATACAATGCCCTGCTTTCCCTGTTCAATATTACCGCCGAGAAAATCGAGGGCGAATTGCAGGGAGAGATGAAGCAGGGCTTAATATATATTCCGCTAAATGAAAAAGGCGAAAGAGCCGGGCATCCGTTCAAGGCTTCGCTGTTCGGAAAGAGCGCAGGGCTTCCGGCTTTGGAACTGCATTTTGCGAAATGCAAAACGGCTTTGAAAGATAGCCCCACCAAACAGACCCTAAAATCTGCCGTTACCATTGCCCTGAAAACCACGAGCGATGAACAGGCATTTAAAAAGCAGTTGGCGGAACAGGGTATTAACGTTGTGGTGCGCCGAAATGATACAGGGCGTATTTATGGCATCACATTTATAGACCACAATTCCAAAGCAGTTTGGAACGGTTCACGTTTGGCAACAGAACTTTCTGCCAACACCTTTAATGATTATTGGAACAATAACATCAAACCGAATATTAAAGAACCTGCCGTTTTACAACCCAAATTATCCACATCAAATGATGCGGATCTTCCTGCGGAAGAACCACACCATTTGTTCGACTTCTTACATACTGAAAAACACGAAGACGGTTTGATTGAAGCACTGGGAGGTTTATTGCCCGAAGCCCAGGGCGAAGATTACGAAGAACAGGACTTTGCCAATAAAATGAAGAAGAAAAGAAAACGCCAAAGAGGTCAGAAGTAATATTCAGCCAAACACTGCCACAGAACGCCACTGGCTGCCACATTCTTAGAGCCACTCCATAGAGCCTTTAAATTCACGCCCGAACATTAAAACTTTAGATAATGCAGGGAGAAGACGATTTAAGAGGGCTTTCCAAGATAATGGCTTTTATGCGGGCAGTCAGTATTCTTTTGGTGCTGATGCACCTTTATTGGTTCTGCTACGGTTTCTTTTTAGAACGTGGTTGGACGTTGGAAGTAATCAACAAGATATTAGGCAATTTCGACCGAACGGCGGGTTTGTTTTCACACACTCTTTACACCAAAGTATTCGCTTTGGTCTTACTGGCTTTAAGCTGTTTAGGGACAAAGGGCGTAAAGAACGAAAAGATAACCTGGACTAAAATTTACGTGGCGTTGGGCGTTGGCTTTGTGCTGTTCTTCCTGAACACACCTTTGTTAAAGCTATCTCCGGCAACAGGCACATTCCTGTATATGCTTACTATCTCATTAGGTTATATCGCCTTGCTGATGGCGGGCGTATGGATGAGCCGCCTGCTTCGTACCAACCTGATGGACGACGTATTTAATAATGAGAATGAGAGCTTTCAGCAGGAAACCAAACTGATGGAAAACGAGTATTCCGTTAACCTGCCCACCAAATTTTACTACAAAGGCAAATGGAACAACGGTTGGATAAACATTGTAAATCCATTCAGGGCATCAATAGTGTTGGGTACTCCCGGTTCCGGTAAATCTTATGCCATCGTAAACAACTACATCAAGCAGCAGATTGAAAAAGGCTTTAGTATGTATATCTACGATTTCAAGTTTGACGACCTTTCTACTATTGCCTATAATCACTTACTGAAGCATCGGGATAAATACAAAGTTCAGCCGAAATTTTACGTGATAAATTTCGACGACCCACGCAAGAGCCACCGTTGCAACCCACTCAATCCCGATTTTATGACGGACATTTCTGATGCTTACGAAGCGGCATATACTATAATGCTAAACCTTAACAGGTCGTGGATACAGAAGCAAGGGGATTTTTTCGTGGAAAGCCCAATTATTCTTTTGGCTGCGATTATTTGGTATCTGAAAATCTACGAAGATGGTAAGTATTGTACGTTCCCTCACGCCATTGAATTACTGAATAAAAAGTATTCGGATGTATTCACGATTTTAACTTCATACCCGGATTTGGAAAATTATTTGTCGCCCTTTATGGATGCGTGGCAAGGTGGAGCGCAAGACCAGTTACAAGGACAAATCGCATCGGCAAAAATTCCGCTATCAAGGATGATTAGCCCACAACTTTACTGGGTAATGACGGGCGATGATTTTACGCTTGACATTAACAACCCGAAAGAACCTAAAATTTTGTGCGTGGGTAACAATCCCGACCGTCAAAATATTTATTCCTCAGCTTTGGGTTTATACAATTCGAGGATTGTAAAGCTGATAAACAAAAAGGGACAGCTAAAGAGTTCCGTTATCATAGATGAGTTGCCCACAATTTATTTCAGGGGACTGGACAATCTTATCGCAACGGCGAGAAGTAATAAGGTAGCGGTATGTTTGGGTTTTCAGGATTTTTCGCAATTAACAAGGGATTACGGCGACAAGGAAAGCAAGGTAATACAGAATACTGTCGGTAATATATTCAGTGGTCAGGTGGTTGGCGAAACAGCAAAAAGCCTTTCGGAACGTTTCGGTAAAGTATTACAGAAACGCCAGAGTATGACGATTAACCGCAATGATAAATCTACCTCTATTTCGACACAGTTAGACAGCCTTATTCCGGCTTCCAAAATCTCAACACTTACACAAGGTTTGTTTGTTGGTTCTGTATCAGATAACTTTGATGAACGTATCGAGCAGAAGATATTTCACGCCGAAATTGTAGTGGACAATGAAAAGGTAGCGGCAGAAAGCAAAGCCTATCAGCAAATACCGCAAATCTTATCTTTTGTAAATGAGCAGGGCGAGGATAAGATGAAGCAGGAAATAGAAAACAATTACAAGCAGATAAAATCAGACATTCTGAATATTGTTGTTAGTGAAATGGAGCGTATCAAGAATGACCCTAACTTACAGCATTTGGTGCAGAAAGAATGATTATACTAAATATTTTTTTTGTGATTTTTCTATTAATATATTGTTAGAAGAATTAAAAGTAACAGCACCATTACGTCAACATATAAAATGCCAAATTTTAATACTCATAATTTAGCATTTGCTTAAATAAACAAATTAGTTACATTTGCATTATGGATAATACTTCTTGTACACGAAAACAGGCAGACATTAAACAAATCAATCGCTGTAAAGAAAGAGTTTCGGAACTCCACAGTTCGTTTGACTATTTGTCGAACGCACTTGAATTGACTGGAAACAATGTAAGACTGAAAATTCTGTTTCTTCTTTATGAAGAAAAACGACTTTGTGTTTGTGATGTGAGTGAAATTCTTGGAATGACAATTTCAGCGATTTCTCAGCACTTGAGAAAACTTAAAGACCGAAAGCTTATTGAAACCGAAAGAGAGGCGCAAACCATTTTTTACTCATTGACAAAAGAGTATGAGAAAATGTTGGACCCATTTTTTAAAATACTTGACGATAAAAAAAATTTAGAAACAATATGGTAACGGACGGAAAACTAATTGGGACTGGACTTTTGACAGCAATAGCAGCTTCATTATGTTGCATTACACCTGTTTTGGCTCTCATAGCAGGAACAAGTGGACTTGCTTCAACTTTCTCTTGGCTCGAACCTTTTCGTCCATATTTTATCGGGTTAACTATTTTAGTGCTTGCTTTTGCTTGGTATCAAAAATTGAAACCGCAAAAGAAAATTGACTGCAACTGTGAAACAACTGAAAAATCAAACTTTATGAAAACAAAATCATTTTTAGGAATTATTACCGTTATGGCGGCTTTACTTTTATCATTTCCGCTTTATGCTCACATTTTTTTTCCAAAGACCGAAAGTAAAGCAATTATTACCCAAACTTCCAAAATTCAGAAAGTTGAGTTTACAATCAAAGGGATGACTTGTTCAGGTTGTGAACACCACGTTAAAACGGAAGTTAGTAAACTAAAAGGAATTGTGGAAGTTGTGGTTTCTTATGAGAAAGGCAATGCCATTGTTAAGTTTGACAACAAACAAACAAGTATTATAGAAATTGAAAAAGCTATCAATTCGACAGGTTATAAATCACTAAAAAGTAAAATTATATCATAATGGAAATTAAATTACAATCAATTATAACTTGCCCAAATTGCGGATACAAAAAAGAGGAAACAATGCCAACAGATGCTTGCCAATATTTTTATGAATGTGAAAATTGCAAGACAAGATTAAAACCATTACAAGGCGATTGTTGTGTGTATTGTAGTTATGCCAGTGTTCCTTGTCCATCAATACAACAGGATAAAAAATGTTGCTATTAGAAACCAATTAAGAGAAAAAAATGTTCAGTTTTTTCAAAAAATATTTTCAAAAATTTAAGAAGAATACTTATGCTATCAACAGAAAAAACATTATCAGAAGTAATTGAAGTACTAAGACAAAGGGGTTATACGGAAGACTTTAATCTATTGGAAGAAAACATTTCGTACAAAATAGACGGAGAGAAAGTTAATTTAAGGGACATTGTTATTGATAAAATTTATCGTTTTACTGGGCTTAATGACTTGGAAGATGAGGCTATCTTATATGCGATGAGAAACCAAAAAGATGGAGCAAAAGGTGTTTTCGTAAATGGTTATGGTACATACTCTGACAGTGCAGCAAACAGCATCATTGAGCAAATATCAGTTGACGAGGACGATAATGATGATTGGACGATAGAAAATTAAATCACAATGACTGAATTAGAAAAAATTTTACTGCAAAAAGCTATAAAACCCACCGCTATGCGTTTGTTGGTGGTTGAAAAGTTATTGAAACAACAATATGCAGTAAGTCATAAAGAGCTGGCAGAACAGTTTGAAAAAGCAGATAATATTACTCTCTTCAGAACACTTAAAGTATTCCTGGAATACAAACTTGTCCATACCATTGATGATGGAAGCGGAGTGATTAAATACGCACTTTGCCAATCAGGATGCAATTGTAATTTATCAGAACTGCACACACATTTTTATTGTACCGACTGCAAACATACTTTTTGCCTTACTGAAACAGAAATTCCGAACATCGAAGTTCCTCAAAACTTTAAATTAGATGGAGCTAATTTAGTTCTTAAGGGGAAATGCGACAAATGTAACAAATAGATTTTTTCAACTTTGCAATTCTATTGCACAATCTATTTATTTATATTTGTAGCTGATGAAACTATTTATATTCATATTCAGTATATATTTTCTGGCATTATCCGTAATGCCGTGTACTGATGCGTGTGGTATGGATACCAGTAATACTTCAAAATCAGAGCTTTCTAATACAAGCAATGGTCAAACGAAAAACGGCGATTTATGCAGTCCTTTTTGTTCTTGTGCTACTTGTCATACCGTTGTGAATTTTACGTTTCAAACGTTCAAAATAAACGAGGCAAAGCCAAGTCTTAGCAAGATACAAAAATTCCCACTTCAAAATTTCAATTTCATTTCCAATTATCACGGAAACATTTGGCAGCCGCCAAAGATTAATACTTAATATTTTCAGCAAATGTATTTATTGGTAATGGATGATATATTCATTTACTATTAGATAGGTGTATTATCTAAATTGCACATTTAGCTGTCCTTTCTGTAACGGACAGAAAGTATTTATATCCATTATTATTAATTATTAATCAAATGAATTGTGTTAGACAGTATCATAAAATTTAGCATTAAGAACAAGCTCGTCATTGGAATAATGACATTGTTGCTCATTATTTGGGGAGTGTGGAGTGCCACAAAATTACCCATTGATGCCGTACCCGATATTACAAATAATCAGGTGCAAATAATTACGGTTTGCCCCACATTGGCGGCTCAGGAAGTAGAACAATTAGTAACTTTTCCGATAGAGCAAAGCATTGCTAATATTCCCGATTTAGAAGAAACCAGAAGTATTTCTAGGTTTGGTTTGTCCGTAATTACAGTTGTATTTAAGGAAAAAGTAGACATTTATTTTGCCCGACAGCTCATTAATGAAAAACTGAAAGAAGCAGAAGAAAAAATTCCGAACGGAATAGGAACACCTGAACTGGCTCCGGTCAGTACAGGGCTTGGTCAGATATACGAATATATAATACATCCCAAAAAGGGAAGTGAAAATAAATACAATGCCAAAGACCTTCGTACAATGCAGGACTGGATTGTTGCAAGGCAACTGTATGGTACACCCGGAATTGCAGAAGTAAATAGTTTTGGTGGCGAGCTAAAGCAATATGAAGTTGCTGTTAATCCTAATCGCTTAAAGGCTATGGATATAAGTATTACCGATATTTTCAACGCTCTTGAAAAAAACAACCAAAATACTGGCGGTGCTTATATTGATAAGAAACCAAATGCTTATTTCATTAGGGGGATTGGCTTGGTTACATCATTAGATGATATAAAAAATATTAGCGTAAAGAATAATCCTGGTAGTGTTCCAATTTTTATAAAAGATGTGGCAGATGTACGATTTGGTAGTGCTGTTAGATATGGAGCAATGACATATAACGGAGATGTTGATGCAGTAGGTGGTGTAGTAATGATGCTAAAAGGCGAAAATGCCAATAATGTAATTGAAAAAATAAAAGAAAAACTACCCACTATACAAAAGTCATTACCTGATGATATTATTATTGAACCTTACATAGACCGTTCAGTTTTAGTTGACAAGGCAATGAGTACCGTAGAAAAAAACCTGATAGAAGGTGCGTTGATTGTAATCTTTGTATTGGTACTTTTTTTAGGAAATTTTAGAGCCGGATTAATAGTAGCTTCCGCTATTCCCTTAGCAATGCTGTTTGCCTTGGCGATGATGAATGTGTTTGGTGTAAGCGCCAATTTAATGAGTTTGGGAGCCATAGATTTTGGGTTGATTGTAGATGGGGCAGTAATTGTTGTGGAAGCCACATTACATCACTTAGGCTTACGGAAATCTAAACAAAGGCTTACACAAACCGAAATGGATGAAGAGGTTTTCCTGTCTGCCTCCAAAATTCGTAGCAGTGCAGCATTTGGTGAAATCATTATACTAATTGTTTACATTCCTATTCTTACGTTAGTGGGTGTTGAAGGTAAAATGTTCCGTCCGATGGCACAGACTGTAGGTTTTGCCATTTTTGGAGCTTTGATTTTATCCTTAACATACATACCAATGATGTGTGCTTTGTTCTTATCCAAAAAACCTTCGTATAAAGAAACCTTTTCTGACAGAATGATGAATTGGTTACAAAAAAAATATCAGCCTTTGCTTGAAAAAGCGATTAGCATAAAGTATTGGTTCGTGGGTATCGCCATTGCCATATTTGCGGTTAGTATTTTCTTGTTTAGCCGAATGGGAGGAGAATTTATACCCCAGCTACAAGAAGGAGAATATGCGTTTGAATTTAAAATGCCTATTGAAACCTCATTATCACAAAGTATAGAAACTTCGATGCTTGCTTCGAGAATTGCCAAACAATTTGATGAAGTAAAAATGGTGGTAGGTAGAACTGGAGCTGGTGAAGTACCTACTGACCCAATGCCTCCGAGTGCAACAGATTTAATAATTATTCTTAAGCCTGAAAGTGAATGGAAATCCGGAAGGACATACGATGAATTAGGCGATGCAATAGAAGAAAAAATAGCCGTAATACCTGGCATAATTGTCGAAAAAAGCCAACCCATTCAAATGCGTTTTAACGAACTTATGACAGGGATAAAACAAGATGTTGCAATTAAGATTTTCGGAGAAAATTTAGATACACTAGCGTTAAATGCCGATAAGGTTAGCAAAGTTATACAAACAGTAAAGGGAGTTACAGTACCTCAAGTAGAACTGGTAAGTGGGCTACCTCAAATTAATATTGAATACGACCGAACTCGTTTAGCCAATTATGGAGTAAATGTAGAAGATGTAAATAATGTTGTGAGTACTGCCTTTGCAGGAAAAAGTGCAGGTGTGGTTTTTGAGAATGAAAGGAGATTTGATTTAGTTGTGCGTTTAGATAGTACTTACCGGGGTAGTATTGAAGATGTAAACAATATGATGATACCCACCAACATAGGTAGTCAAATTCCTCTATCACAAGTGGCTACAATTGATTATAAATTAGGACCGGCGCAGATAAGCCGTGAAGCGGGAAAGCGAAGAATTGTAATTGGTTTTAATGTAGCAGACAGAGACGTTCAAAGTGTAGTAGAAGAAATTCAAAAAAAATTGAATAACCAAGTAAAATTACCATCAGGATATTATTTCACTTATGGTGGGCAGTTTGAAAATTTACAGGAAGCCAGCAATAGATTATTGATAGCTGTTCCAGTTTCTTTAATATTGATATTTGTACTGCTTTACTTTACTTTCAGTTCTTTTAAACAGGCAGGATTAATTTTTACGGCTATCCCAATGAGTGCAATTGGAGGAATACTAGCTTTATTACTTCGGGGAATGCCTTTTAGCATCAGCGCAGGTATTGGATTTATTGCATTGTTTGGTGTTGCAGTCCTCAACGGAATTGTATTGATAGGTATTTTCAATCAATTAGAAAAAGAAGGAGAAAAAGATGTATTGAAACGGGTAATCGAAGGAACTAAAATCCGTTTGAGACCGGTTTTAATGACTGCAACAGTTGCCAGTTTAGGATTTCTGCCAATGGCTTTGAGCAGTAGCGCAGGTGCAGAGGTACAAAAACCATTGGCTACAGTTGTTATCGGTGGTTTGGTAACTGCCACATTCCTTACCCTATTCGTACTGCCTTTATTGTACATCATCTTCAATTCAAAAATTAATTTAAAAAGAAAACTTAAAGTGAAACCCATTGCGACTATCGTTGTGTTACTGCTATCATTGGTAGGTTTTACAGCAAACGCACAGACGAAAGATTTATCCAGTGTTGATGAAGCAATAAACATTGCGCTGAAAAATAATCAAATCATAAAGGCTTCAGATTTAGAAATTGATGCAAGTAAAGCCTTGAAAAAAACTGCCGGAGAATTACCAAAATTAGGTTTTAATGCACAATTAGGGCAGTACAACAGTACAAAATTCGACCAGTCATTTGAAGTGGCGCAAACTATTCCTTTTCCTACTTTATTCGGAGCAAAAAAGCAATTGATTAATGCAGAAATAAAAGCGAAAGAATTACAGAAAAACCTTACGGTAATAGAGCTAAAAACGCAGGTCAGAACTTACTATTATCAAATCCTGTATTTGCAACATAACCAAAAACAATTACAACAGTTAGATAGTCTGTACAGCGATTTTATAAAAATAGCACAGCTTCGTTATAAAACTGGTGATACAAAAAAAGTGGACATCAGTACGGCAGAAGCTAAGAAAGGGGAAATTAATTTATTGTTAAAACAGAATAAAGTGTTTTTAAACAATGCTGTTGCCAGTCTGAAAACTTTGATGAATACAAGAGAGGATTTTCTCATTGTAGAAAATGGAATTTTTCAACCATTACAAATCAGTAATTTATTGGATAATGATGTAGTTGCAAGTCATCCCGCCATTCAATCCTTATATCAGGATGCTGTTATTGCAGAACAGACCAAAAAGGTAGAACGTTCGCAAGGTTTACCTGATTTTACAATTGGTTTTACAAATCAATCTTTAATAGGTTTTCATACTGTAAATGGCGCAGAAAAATATTTTAATTCTGGTAAACGTTTCAATTCTGTAAATATTGGCATTGCAATTCCTATCACTTATGGTGCTACCAAAGCAAGGATAAAATCTTTGGACTTCAGAAAACAGGCTTCCGAAGCCAATGCTCAGCAGCTGCAAAAAGCATTAACAACACAATTACAAAATGCTTTGCAACAATACCAACAAGATATGCAACAGTTTAATTATTTTCAGCAAGAAGCATTGCCTAATGCCAAAGAAATAGTATCAGCAGCACAATTAGGTTATAAAACTGGAGAAATCAGCTATGTAGAATATCTTTTTGCATTGCAAACCACAACCGATATTCAATTAAATTATCTGAAAAGTATTCAGCAGGTAAACCAGTCTGTAATCAGTATTTATTCTCTCATTAATCAATAAATAAAAAATGAAATTCAATATAAATAAAATCACGTTTGTAACAGTGATAACTGTTGTAATACTTGCTTTTTCCGCTTGCAATAATCATAAAGATGGGGATGGGCAAAACCAGAAGGCAAAAGAAATTCAAAAAGAAGAAGCCCACGAAGAAGTACCAACCATTGCCACACTTTCAGAGGAACAGATAAAGATAGTTGGAATAAAAATAGGCACAATAGAACAAAGGGAGCTGTCTGCAACCATCAAAGCAAATGGAAATCTGAATGTTCCCAATAACAATAAAGCCAATGCTACAACTTTATATGGTGGGGTGATAAGAACATTGAAAGTTCAACTTGGGGATTATGTTAGAAAGGGTGAAATAATAGCGACGATTGGCAATCCGCAGTTTATACAATTACAGGAAGAATATTTGAGTATAGTAAGTAGAATAACTTTTGCAGAGCAAGAGCTATCAAGACAAAAAGAGTTAAACGAAGGAAATGCTGGCGCAAAGAAAAATTTACAAAGTGCAACAGCCGAATTGAACAGCCTTCGTACTCGAAAAGCATCTTTACATCAACAATTACAATTAATGGGCATCAATCCCAGCACCCTATCAAACAGTAATTTGAAATCTGCGCTAACGGTAATTAGTCCTTTGAATGGTACAGTGAGTAATGTTTTCGCTAAAATTGGAAGTTATGTAGATGTTTCTTCTCCAGTAATTGAAGTTGTAGATAACAGCTCATTGCATTTGGATTTACAAGTTTTTGAAAAAGATTTACCACAAATAAAAATTGGGCAAACTATTCATTTTCGATTGACAAATAATCCAGCCACTGAATATGAGGCTACGGTTTTCAATATCGGTTCATCTTTTCAAAATGAGAGTAAAACTATTGTTGTACGTTGCCGCATAAAAGGTAATAAAAATGGGTTAATTGATGGAATGAATATAACAGGAATTGTAAGCTTAAGCAATGTGACCACACCTGCTGTTCCCAATGATGCCATCGTAAATACTGATGGTAAATATTTTATTTTCGTACAAACCGATAAAAAAGCAGAAGAACATCACGAAGAAGAAAACCATAAAGAAGATGAGGAAACTGAACATAAGGAAGATACAAGCAATATAAATTTTGAAAAAGTAGAAGTATTGAAAGGGGTATCTGATATGGGGTATACCGCAATAACTTTTGTCAAGCAAATTCCTGTCAATGCCAAAATCGTTGTAAAAGGAGCATTTTTTGTAAACGCAAAATTATCTAATGCTGGAGAAGAGGAAGATTAACCAATAATAACTAAACAATGATAAATACAGATAAAAATCACAAGCATATTTATGATGCACACGGCAAGCAACTCTGCTGCACCGAGGAAAGCAAAAACGATGCCCAAACAAATACAGGGCAGAGTACTGATAATGTTTGTTGCTCAACGGATGAAAAAGTCAATCAAAAGAGTAATGAACGAAGTGAAGCTGTTGATAAAAATAGCGTTATAAAAATGTTTTTACCAGGAATTATTTCTTTGGTACTATTGCTAATTGCTATTTACTTAGACAATGCCTTGAAACCTGAATGGTTTCAAGGTTGGGTAAGAACTGTTTGGTATATAATAGCGTATGCACCAGTCGGATTTCCTGTAATTAAAGAAGCTTTTGAAAGTATTAGCAAAGGCGATGTTTTTTCAGAATTTTTGCTAATGAGTATTGCCACTATTGGAGCCTTTGCCATTGGTGAATACCCAGAGGGTGTCGCTGTAATGCTGTTTTATGCTGTTGGCGAAGTCTTTCAGTCATTAGCAGTTAAAAGAGCGAAAGCAAATATCAAGAGCTTGCTTGACCAACGCCCCGATGAAGTAACTATTCTAAAAGAAAATCAACCGAAAACAGTAAAGGCGGAAACAGTAACCATTGGTGACATCATACAATTAAAGCCCGGCGAAAAATTAGGATTAGACGGAACATTATTATCCGAAACTGCATCATTCAACACAGCAGCTTTAACAGGCGAAAGCAAGCCCGACACCAAAGCAAAAGATGATACGGTATTAGCAGGAATGATAAACCTAAATACCGTTGTACAAGTAAAAGTAACAACTGCATATACTGATAGCAAGCTGAGTAAAATTTTAGAATTGGTGCAAAATGCTACTGCTCAAAAAGCACCGACAGAATTATTCATTAGAAAGTTTGCAAAAATATACACACCGATAGTTGTACTGTTAGCTATTCTAATTACAGCATTGCCCTACTTCTTTGTAGAAAATTATGTGTTCAGCCAATGGTTGTATCGTGCTTTGGTATTCCTTGTTATCTCTTGCCCTTGTGCATTGGTAATAAGTATTCCTTTAGGCTACTTTGGCGGAATTGGGGCAGCGAGTAAAAATGGAATATTGGTTAAGGGAAGCAACTTTTTGGATGTTCTTGCCAGCATACAAAATGTAGTAATGGATAAGACAGGTACAATGACGGAGGGCGTATTTAAAGTTCAGGAAGTTGTATTTGACAAGGCATTTGATGAGAAAGAAATTTTAGAAATGGTCAATGCTTTGGAAAGCCATAGTAGCCACCCCGTAGCAACTGCCATTCAAGAATATGTAGGCGATGTAAACCACAATATCCCATTAGAAAATATAGAGGAAATTGCAGGACACGGACTAAAGGCTAATGTAAATGGGAAAGAATTATTGGTAGGGAATTTTAAGCTGATGGATAAATTTTCTATTACTTATGACATAGACCCGAACAGCATTGTCTACACGGTAATCGCAGTGGCTTATGATAGAAAGTTTGTTGGTTACATTACCATTGCGGACAGCATAAAAGAAGACGCACAGGAAACCATAAATCTATTGCATAAGCTCAATGTTAAAGCTACTATGCTTAGCGGAGATAAAAGTACGGTTGTAAAGTATGTAGCGGAACAGTTGGGGATAGATAATGCTTTCGGAGATTTATTGCCTGAAGATAAAGTAAACAGAGTTAAAGAAATTAAAGCCAAAGGCGGAAGCGTTGCTTTTGTTGGCGACGGTGTAAACGATGCGCCTGTTGTGGCTTTGAGCGATGCGGGTATTGCAATGGGCGGTTTGGGAAGCGATGCGACCATTGAAACGGCAGATGTGGTAATACAAGACGACAAACCGAGTAAAATACCTATGGCAATCAATATAGGCAAGCAGACAAAGAAAATCGTTTGGCAAAATATAGCTTTAGCATTCGGAGTAAAAGCTATTGTACTAGTTTTGGGAGCTGGGGCTTAGCGACTATGTGGGAAGCTGTTTTTGCCGATGTTGGGGTTGCCTTATTAGCTATACTAAACGCAGTAAGGATACAGCGGATGAAATTTTAAGATTAGAACATCCTAATGATGAATAAAACAGACAATTCGTAAGAAAGGCAAAAGTTATCAAATGTCAATTTGTCGAAGGAGAAGAAGAAGAAAAGATCTTCGCTCTTTATGATACTTTTTGGGATATTTTTTAGCTCTGTGTCTTATTGCTTTGATATACATAAAATTAGACACTATTATATCTATCCCTATCACTAAAAATGGACTTATTAGTTCTGTATCGAGCAAAAACCAAAGTTCCAAAAGAGAAACCCGAAAATGCAAATTTCTTTCAAATATGACAGTATTTGGGTTTCTCTATTATTGTTTAAAAAATAGATTTAGGATAACGGATGGATAAATTTATAACGAAACGCTGGCTAAGCTGGAAAACGAAATCAAAGAATTTGAGATTGAAGCAGACTGTTCGATAGAACGCATTGAAGCAGTTATACAACTTATTATCAAATGTTTATTCGACGTAAAAAAATATATTTTAAAAAGAGGATTTAAGAATGTTGATGAAGAAATTCGCTTTTTTAAATATCAAAAGCCAATTATCGTTTCAAAGCTCATCTATTATAATGCCATCTATAAAATCGAAACGAGAAGACCGTATGGAAATAAGCGTACCAAGAAATATTTTGTCAAAGAACTGAAAAAGCTAAAAAGGTTCTTTGAAAATAACCTTGATTTTTATAAGTATTACCGTAGCAATAATTCTTTCTTTGACGAACAATTTTTTGTACGTGGCAAGCACGATATAAGACTATGGTTAGACACTTTTTATTTTGAGGCAGACCATCGCTTTTCTACTTCGCACGATTATAAGGTTGCCAAGATAATTGCTAATGACCTGATACAGGTATATTTGGAAGACAGGTTAAATAACATCAACGTTAAAAAGGTTTCAGATAATTCGTTGATATGGACAGCAAGCAAAACTGCACTCACGGAACTCATTTATGCACTGTACTCCCACGGTGCATTTAACAATGGGAATACAGAAATAAAATTGATAGCCAAAACGTTTGAAGATGCCTTCAATATTGAGTTAGGCGACTTTTACCATACGTTTATGGAACTTAAAGCCCGCAAAATAAACCGAACGAAATTCCTCGACAGGCTGTGTGAAGCACTGATAAAGAAAATGGACGAACAAGATGAAAAACAGTAAGTATATATGTACACAGGCTTTATTCCTCTTGGCAAGAAGTCAGAGTAATTAAACTTAAATTGTAAATTTGTTTATTGCTTATGTATTAAATACTAAACGTAGTCAGTAAATAAATATGAATACAATCTTTATTAAAAATATGGTTTGCGACCGTTGCATTATGGTGGTACAAAACGAATTGGAAAAACTGGGATTAGATGCTAAAAATATAAAACTGGGCGAAGTTATTCTTTCCAAAGAAATAACATCTCTGGAAAAAGAGAATTTGTCCAAAACTTTAGAGCCATTAGGATTTGAAGTAATTGACGATAAAAAAGGCAGGATAATAGAAAAGATAAAGAACATTATCATTGACCTGGTACACCATCAGGATAGTGATGTAAAAACCAACCTTTCCGATGTATTGAGTGACAAATTGCATCACGATTACAATTACCTGTCCAATCTGTTTTCAGAGGTAGAGGGTACAACCATTGAAAAATACTTTATCGCCCAAAAGGTGGAGAAAGTCAAAGAATTGTTGGTGTATGATGAGTTGTCATTAAGTGAGATTGCGAACCGCCTAAATTATTCGAGCGTGGCATATTTGAGTAACCAGTTTAAAAAAGTTACCGGGCTAACACCAAGCCATTTCAAACAGATTAAAGAGGATAAAAGAAAACCGTTGGATAAAGTGTAAGTAAATCTTACAAATCAAATCCAAAATTTCACAACAGTACCCATAAATATAATAGCCAATTTTGTATTGTAAATTAAAGCAGGCAAATATGGCGACAAACAGAGAAAATATATACATTCCATTGGAGGATGTAGAAAGCGAACACTGTGCATTAATCGTTGAAAAGGGATTGGCACAGGTAAAAGGCGTAGAAACCCATAAAGTAGAGCTGAACAACCGAAGGGCAGCGATTACAGTAGATAGCAATGAAACCGTAGGCGAGGCTGTTAAGGCAATTAAAGATTTAGGTTACGGAGTTCCTACGGTTAAAAGTGCTTTTCCGGTATTGGGCATGACCTGTGCATCCTGTGCGGGCAGTGCCGAAAGCATTGTGAAATACCAACCGGGAGTAGTTAATGCTTCCGTGAACTTTGCAACGGGCAATCTTACCGTGGAATATCTGCCCAATATGACCGATGCCTCCACCCTGCAAAAAGCGGTTCAGGGAGTAGGTTACGACCTATTGATTGAAGACGAAACCAAGCAGCAGGAAACGCTCGAAGCCATCCACGAAAAGAAATTCCGAACCTTGAAAAACAAGACCATTTGGGCAATTATCCTTTCCCTGCCCGTGGTAATCATAGGAATGTTCTTTATGGATATGCCCTATGCAGACCCGATAATGTGGCTCTTTTCCACGCCCGTTGTAATATGGTTGGGCAGGGATTTTTTTGTAAACGCTTGGAAGCAGGCAAAGCACCGTTCCGCCAATATGGATACGCTGGTGGCATTGAGTACAGGTATTGCCTACCTGTTCAGTGTTTTCAATATGCTGTTTGCCGACTTTTGGCATCAACGGGGACTGCATGCTCACGTATATTTTGAAGCGGCTGCCGTTATTATCGCATTCATCCTCTTGGGAAAACTGCTGGAAGAAAGAGCCAAAGGCAACACCTCTTCAGCCATTAAGAAGCTGATGGGCTTGCAGCCAAAAACGGTCATCGTGGTACAGGCGGACGGAACGGAAAAGCAGACCGCTATCGAAGACGTAAGCGCAGGCGATGTGATACTCGTAAAGCCCGGTGAAAAGATTGCGGTAGACGGCATGGTCATATCGGGCAATTCGTATGTGGACGAAAGCATGTTAAGCGGTGAGCCTGTACCTGTATTGAAAAAAGAAAAAGAAAAAGTATTTGCAGGAACGATTAACCAAAAAGGCAGCTTCCGGTTCAGGGCGGTAAAAGTGGGCAAAGAAACCATGCTTGCCCACATCATCAAAAGGGTGCAGGATGCACAGGGAAGCAAAGCACCCGTACAGAAACTGGTCGATAGGATTGCGGGCATCTTTGTTCCCACAGTGATAGGTATTGCCATCCTGACATTTACGCTATGGTTGATTTTGGGAGGCGAAAACGGGGTTGTTCAAGGTCTGTTGGCAGCCGTTACGGTATTGGTCATTGCCTGCCCCTGTGCTTTAGGCTTAGCGACACCCACCGCTATTATGGTAGGCGTTGGTAAAGGTGCTGAAAATGGCATTTTGATAAAGGATGCCGAAAGTTTGGAACTGGCCAAAAAAGTAAATGCCATCGTTTTGGACAAAACCGGAACCATCACCGAGGGAAGACCACAGGTAACGGGCATTAAATGGCTGAACAATGAGGACACTGCAAAAGAAATCCTTTTGAGCATCGAAAAGCAATCCGAGCATCCATTGGCAGAAGCCGTAGTGAAGCATCTTGGCGATGTAGCGGCCACCTCTTTATCCATGTTCGACAGCATTACGGGCAAAGGCGCAAAAGCAGACCATGACAACGAAACCTATTATGTAGGCAACAAAAAGCTATTGGCAGAAAACAACATTGCCATTGCCGGAGAATTACAAGACCAGGCCGAAGAATGGGGCAAACAGTCTAAAACCGTTATCTGGTTTGCAAACAGCAAAAAGGCTCTTGCTGTAATCGCTATCGCCGATAAGATTAAGGAAACATCGGTGCAGGCTATCCGGGAAATGCAGGAAATGGGCATTGACCTGTATATGCTGACCGGAGATAATGAAGCTACCGCTAAAGCCATTGCGGAGCAGACAGGCATCAAGCATTACAAAGCCGAAGTTTTGCCACAGCATAAAGCCGACTTTGTGAAAGAACTGCAAAGTAAAGGAAAGGTAGTGGCAATGGTGGGCGATGGTATCAACGACAGCACCGCATTGGCAACAGCCGATGTAAGTATCGCAATGGGCAAAGGCAGCGACATCGCAATGGACGTAGCCAAGATGACCATCATTTCGTCCGACCTGACCAAGATACCGCAGGCAATACGCTTGTCCAAACAGACCGTAGCCACCATCAAGCAAAACCTGTTCTGGGCGTTTATCTACAACGTAATCGGCATTCCGGTAGCGGCAGGCATCCTTTACCCTGTTAACGGCTTCCTGCTCAACCCGATGATTGCGGGTGCGGCAATGGCATTGAGCAGCGTGAGCGTGGTCAGTAACAGCCTGCGGTTGAAGTGGAAGAAATAAAACAGTAAATCTCACAAATCAAACAAGAAATTACACAACAATAACTAACTGAATAGTACGGAAATTTGCATTATCAGATAACTCTAAAATTTGTAAACAATGGAAAATAAACAATTTCAATTCAAGACGAACATCAATTGCGGCGGCTGTATCGCATCTGTAAAGCCGCACTTGGACAAGGCAGAGGGCATCTGCCATTGGGAAGTGGACACGGCCAACAAGGACAAGGTACTTACCGTGAAGTCCGAGGGCATTACCGAGCAGGAAGTAATATCGACCGTGCAAAAGGCAGGCTTCAAAATAGAACCTTTGGATGCCTAAGCCAGCAACTTTTTGAAATGCCCTTTTTCCGACCGAATTTCCATGAGGTTGGGTTGATGAAAAAGGGCATTTTATCAATTCTGAAAAAAGACGATAGGTTATTGCGTATATGGCATTATTTTTCCATATAGCAAAAAAAAACGTAAAACGATATAAAAAACCAATTTAATTTGTAACTTTGTTGCGTTGAAAAATTATAGAATACATATAGGCATTTTGACATTGTTCTGTTTGGTTTTCTTTATGATGCCAAGTCAGAGCTATGCCTGTTCCAAAAATTCAACAAAGACCGAGCAGTCTTTCTGCTCAAAGGAGAAATCCAAAAAATCAGAACATAAAAAAGGTTGCAAGAGCAAATCCTGTAAAAAATGCAAAAGTGACAAATGCGGGGGCGGTTGTTCCCACAGCTCTTGCAGGTGCGGTGCTTCAACCACTTCCCTAAATGTCCCAACCGTAATCGAATTAAAGGCAAAAAATCACTTAGCAGCAGCTAAAAAGCAAAAATTCGGTTTCAAAGAAGCCTACTATTCTTCGGGCTTTTTCTCCATTTGGCTACCGCCTAAAATAAGCTAAAACTATGGCCTGATAGCCATAGGTATGTCCTGTCAGAAGCTGTTCCGGCTTTTGCAAATCCCCTATTTGTATCATTTATTTAAAATTTAAAACAGAAATGGGTTTATCAATCCCCCGTTTCTCAAAATGTAATTATTATGAAATCATTATCAAAAATAGTGATGGTAATCGCCGTATTACTATCATCAATAAACGGCTTCGCACAAATCAAGAATGCGAAAACAGAAACCGTAAAGATTTACGGCAATTGTGGTATATGCAAAACCACCATCGAAAAGGCAGGTAACGTAAAAAAGGTAGCCAGTGTGGACTGGAACAAAGATACCAAGATGGCTACGCTCACCTATGGCGGCGACAAAACAAATCAGGATGAAATCCTGAAACGTATCGCTTTGGCTGGTTATGACAGTGAGAAGTTCCGTGCGCCGGATGACGTATATGCTAAACTGGCTGGTTGCTGCCAGTATGATAGACCAGTGAAGACGGTTGCCAAAAACAAGGAGGCGGGAATGGACATGAATGCCGGACATGGCAATCACGACCATAGTCAAATGGCAGCTAACAAAGATGCAGCCCAAAACCAATCACAGCTAAAGGCTGTATTTGACAACTACTTTTCAGTGAAAGATGCTTTGATAAAAACCGATGCGGCGACCGCATCTGCCAAAGCCGCTGAATTGGCTGCATCCCTTAAAGCAGTCGATATGAATAAGCTATCGGCAGAGGAACATACGGCTTGGATGAAAGTGATGCAGGACTTGACCGCCAATGCGGAAAGCATTTCAAAATCAAAAGATGTTGCAAAACAAAGAAGTGCTTTTGCGGCACTTTCGGGAAGCATCTACACACTGGCCAAAGTGTCTAAACAGGATACTCCCGTTTATTACCAGCACTGCCCTATGTACAATGGAGGTAAGGGAGCCAATTGGCTAAGTAAAGAGAATGCTGTTAAAAACCCATATTACGGCTCACAGATGCTTACCTGCGGCAGTACGGTCGAAACCATTAAATAACAGGTCTGAAAGCTATGGTACAGTACAATGACATGGTGCAGGCGCTTAAAGACCTAAGACAGCGTGGGTACAGTATGGACTTTAGTCTGTTGCCGGACTGCCTGTACTGTGCGTCAAGGAGCCTGAAACTAAAACCGGAGGATTTTACGGTTACGGAAACCCATAGGTTTGAAAGCCTCGACAGCAGTCCTGATAACAATGCCGTGATTTATGCCATATCGTCCAATGATGGTAAGAATAAAGGCGTACTTGTGGATGCCTATGGTGCTTATGCCGAAGAAATGACCCATGAGATGGCAAAAAAATTAAGTGCAACATAACTTTTAAAACCCCTTATTATGAAAAAATACACGTGTCCCATGCACCCGCAGGTGCTAAAAGACGAACCAGGCAAATGCCCGCTTTGTGGCATGGCACTGGTTCCCGTTGGCGGTAGCTCAGTTTCTCATGTACAAAAATCAGGACATGGGCATTCCGGGCATTCTCATCATAACCAAGCCAGAGATAGCTTTAACAAACATGAGGGGCATCATACAGGCGATTTTCTCGCTCGTTTTTGGATAAGCCTCGTCATTACAATCCCTATCCTGCTCCTGTCACACATGATACAGCAATGGTTGGGTTTCAGCCTTGCTTTCAATGGAGATAAATATGTGCTGCTGGCATTGGGTACAGTGATTTATAGCTATGGAGGCTTGCCGTTCCTAAAGGGAATGATTGGCGAGGTGAACGCCAAAGCCATAGGGATGATGACACTTGTTGCTATCGCTATATCCGTAGCCTATGTCTATTCCGTAGCCGTTGTATTTGGCTTGCAGGGCATGGACTTCTTTTGGGAACTGGCTACGCTTATCGACATCATGCTGTTAGGGCATTGGCTGGAAATGCGTTCCCAAATGGCTGCTTCACGGGCTTTGCAATCATTGGTTGCTTTGCTGCCTAACGATGTCACGGTGGAGCGAAACGGAGAAGCGGTAAAAATAAAGCTTGAAGACCTGCAAAGCGGTGAAACGGCTATCATAAAACCGGGTGAAAAAATTCCAGCCGATGGATTGGTACTGGAGGGGCTTTCGTATATCAACGAGAGCATGCTTACCGGAGAAAGTATTCCCGTGAAAAAGGAAAAGGACGGAAAGGTCATCGCAGGCTCTATCAATGGCGATGGTGCGCTGAAAGTTAAGGTAACAGCCGTTGGAAAAGACAGCTACCTGAACAGGGTTATCAATCTTGTGCAGGAGGCACAAGCTACTAAGTCCAATACGCAAAACCTTGCGGACAAAGTTGCCAAATGGCTCACCTTTATTGCCATTGCCGTTGGCATAGGCACATTTGCCTATTGGTATGCAAGCAGTGGAGATATTGCCTTTGCGCTTGAAAGAATGGTGACGGTAATGGTAACGGCCTGCCCGCACGCATTGGGCGTGGCTATCCCGTTGGTGGTCGCCATTTCCACAACGCTATCGGCGACCAATGGTCTGCTCATCCGCAACCGCACAGCATTTGAAACCACCCGAAAACTTTCCACTGTCATTTTTGATAAGACCGGAACGCTCACCAAAGGTTCCCATGCCGTAGAAAAGGTTATACCGTTAACAGACGAATATAATGCCGATGAGGTTATCCAGTATGCTGCCGCAGTACAGCAAAATTCGGAACACCATATCGCCAAAGGCATTATGGCTACATTGAAAGAAAAGAGCCTTGCCTTATGGAAGTCTGAAAACTTCAGCTATATGCAGGGCATAGGTGTTAAAGGTGTTGTGAACGGGAAAAATGTCGTAGCTGGCGGCCCGAATTATTTCACCGAAAACCACCTTTCCCTGCCTGAAATTCCAAACGAAATCAATCAAGAGGCCGAAACGGTCAACTTTGTCCTCATTGATGACCGGGTAATCGGCATCATTACTTTGGCAGACAGCATCCGGGAGGGTTCGGCACAGGCGATTGAGGAACTCAAAAAAATGGGCATCAAGTCCTTTCTGCTCACCGGGGACAACGACAGGATTGCTGCTGCCGTAGCCGGAAAATTGGGTATGGACGGGTATTTGGCTAATGTGCTTCCGCACAACAAGCAGGAGAAAGTAAAGGAGTTTCAGGCAAAAGGCGAAATCGTAGCAATGATTGGTGATGGTGTAAATGATGCACCTGCACTGGCACAGGCAGATGTGGGCATTGCCGTGGGTTCCGGTACGGACGTGGCTGCCGAAACAGCGGATATCATATTGGTAGACAGCGACCCGAGGGATGTGGTCAAACTGATTGACTTCGGCAAACTTACCTACAAAAAGATGGTACAGAACCTGATATGGGCGGTTGGCTACAACGTGGTGGCAATACCGCTTGCGGCAGGCGTACTCTATCCGAATTTTGTTTTAAGTCCCGCTATGGGTGCTGTGCTGATGAGTGTAAGCACAATTGTAGTGGCTATTAACGCAAGTTTTTTAAAAATCAAAAAATAAATAAAAATGAAAAATCTAACATTATCAATCATTGTTGTTATCATGGCATTTGTAACAGTATCATGCAATCAGGTATCCAACAAAAACGAGCATTCTTCAAATGATACTGCTGTTGTATCACAAGAACAGCCGGCTTCCCAGCCAAAAGAGGATGATACGGTAGTTGCGCCCGTTGTGAGCGAAACACCGAGCGGTCAGGAAGCAAAAGCAACAGGAAAAGAAGAAACAAAAAACTTTTCTATTGCGCCCATAGTTACCGATTATCTGTCCTTAAAGAACGCCCTTGTTTCGGACGATGACAAAGCTGCCGCCAGTTCAGGGAAAAAGCTGTTAGCTACCCTGAATAAAGTGGACATGAAAGCCGTTCCTGCCGATAAGCACAAAAAGTACATGGACATAGCGGACGATGCTAAAGAACACGCAGAACATATCGGGGAAAATGTTGGCAACATCCACCACCAGCGGGAACATTTGGCTTCGCTTGGCGAAGATTTGAAAGACCTGATTGATTTGTTCGGTACATCGCAAACATTGTATCAAGACCATTGCCCGATGTTCAATGACGGCAAGGGTGCTGTTTGGTTCAGCGAAAACAAGGAAATCAAAAACCCTTACTACGGTTCTAAAATGCTGACCTGCGGTTCTGTAAAAAAACAGTATTAAAATGAAAATAAATCATGGTACAAAAAATAATAGAACTGTCCTTGAAAAATAGGTATATCGTGCTGCTTATAGCCGCCGGTTTACTTGTTTGGGGTATTTCAGCAGTTAAGAAAAATCCGATAGATGCAATTCCTGACCTAAGTGAAAACCAAGTAATAGTTTTCACTGAATGGATGGGACGCAGTCCACAGACTATCGAAGACCAAGTAACCTATCCTTTAGTAAGCAACTTACAGGGAATCCCCAAAGTAAAGAACGTAAGAGGCACATCAATGTTCGGAATGAGTTTCGTGTATATCATTTTCGATGACGATGTTGATGTTTATTGGGCTCGTACACGAGTTATGGAAAGACTTAATTATGCTCAAAGACTATTGCCACAGGAGGTTACACCAACGCTTGGCCCTGATGGGACAGGTGTTGGTCATATATACTGGTATCATTTGGATGCACCGCAGATGGAACTTGGAGAGCAGCGTGCATTGCAGGATTGGTATATCAAGTTGGCACTGCAAACGGTACCAGGTGTTGCAGAAGTAGCCTCGTTTGGAGGATATGAAAAACAATATCAGTTAGTCGTTGACCCCGTAAAGCTCCAGTATTACAATATCTCCCTTATGGATGTAATGAATAAAGTAAAAGCAAACAACAATGACGTTGGTGGTCGCAAATTTGAAATGGCAGATATGGCTTACATTATACGAGGTTTGGGGTATATAAAGAATACTGCTGATATTGAAAAAATTGCAGTAGGCAACTATAATGGCATTCCGGTAAGAGTAAAAGACATCGGAAGCGTACAAATGGGCGGAGATTTGCGGCTGGGTATATTTGACCAAAATGGAGAAGGAGAAGTTGTTGGAGGAATTGTAGTAATGCGCTATGGCGAAAATGCAGACCAAGTGATAAAAGCCGTTAAAGAAAAAATCAAAGATGTTGAAAAAGGTTTACCGGCTGGCGTAACATTAAAAACTTCTTATGACAGAAGCACATTAATCGAAGCAGCTATCGAAAATATCAAACATAAGCTCGCAGAGGAAATTATTGCAGTCGCCTTTATTGTAATTCTTTTCCTGTTCCACTGGCGGAGCGCATTAAGTATCATTATTCAAATTCCGGTTACCGTTGCCATCAGTTTTATCATATTGAACGCTTTTGGGTTATCATCCAATATTATGTCCCTTACCGGAATTGCATTGGCAATTGGGGTAATTGTAGATAACGGAATTATAATGTCAGAGAACTCTTACAGAAATCTTTCCGTTTGGCAAAATGAGCGTAAACAAAAAACATCCGACCCATCATGAAAATAAAATGGTTTAAAAAGAAAGCCAATAAAAATGTTGGCTACGAAAAAATTCCAGAGGAAGTACGACTTAGTATCATTGAGAAATCATGCAAGCAGGTTTCAAGAGGCGTATTCTTTTCAACAATTATCATTATAACTTCATTTTTACCTGTATTCCTACTCACAGGGCAGGAAGGCAAACTTTTCCATCCGCTTGCTTATACCAAAACGTTTATATTGGTCGTAGATGCTTTATTGATACTCACGCTTGCGCCGGTGCTGATTTCTTTCTTTATGAAAGGCAAGTTTAAAAGTGAGCATTCAAACCCGATAAACCGGGGCTTGGAAAAGCTGTACGAGCCTGTTATAAAATGGTGTGTAAAATGGCGAAAAACCGTATTGGGTATCAACATCGCTGCACTTATTATAAGTATTCCAATGATATTAAATCTTGGCAGGGAATTTATGCCACCACTCGATGAGGGTTCATTGTTATTTATGCCCGTTACATTACCCGATGTTTCTAATTCAGAAGCCAAACGAATATTGCAGGTTCAGGATAAGATTATTAAATCTGTACCGGAAGTAGCGCACGTTTTAGGTAAAGCTGGCAGGGCGAATACTGCTACAGACAATTCTCCAATCAGTATGATTGAAACTATCATTTTATTAAAACCACAAAATGAATGGCGGGACGGAATAAAGAAGAATGACATCATTAATGAACTAAATGCGAAACTTCAAATGCCCGGAGTAACAAATGGTTGGACAATGCCCATTATAAACCGCATCAATATGCTGTCAACCGGCATCCGTACCGATGTTGGCATAAAAGTTTATGGTCAAAATCTCGATAGCATCTATTCATTATCGCAAAAAATCAAAACGGAACTTGAGGGTGTGGCAGGTATTAAAGATATGTATGTAGAACCAATAACGGGAGGTAAATATGTTGATATTGTTATAAACCGAGATGAAATTGCCCGATACAATATAAGCATAGACGATGTAAACAATTTGGTTGAAAGCGCGTTGGGTGGTATGAAATTGACCACTACCATTGAGGGAAGGCAGCGCTTCTCTGTAAATGCCCGTTACGGACAGGATTTCAGAAATAATATTGAAGCACTTAAACGCCTGCCCGTTCAAACAATGGATTTTGGCCCTATTCCATTAGGAAGTGTTGCAGATGTTAAGCTATCAGAGGGGGCTCCAATGATTAACTCTGAAAATGCAATGTTAAGAGGTACAGTTCTATTCAACGTTAGAGAAAGAGACCTTGGCAGCACAGTAGAAGAAGCTAAAGCCAAGCTGAATAATATGATGCTTAAAATGCCACAGGGATATTTTTTAGAGTGGAGTGGACAATATGAAAACCTTATAAGGGGCGAACAAACACTGAAATGGATTATGCCCATTGTATTAGTTATCATATTTCTGTCTATGTATTTTGCTTTTCATTCTATGAGAGAGGCTTTCTTCAATCTCATCAGTATTCCATTCGCTCTGATTGGAGGAGTATTTATGATTAGTCTATGGGGTGTAAACCTTTCTGTAGCTGTTGCTGTTGGATTTATTGCCCTGTTTGGTCTTGCTGTCGAAACAGGAATTGTTATGGTCATCTACCTCAATGATGCCATGCAACAATTGGTGCTATTAAAAGGAAACAGTCGTGAAACCATTACAAACGAAGACCTTAGAGAATACGTTATACACGGTGCGGCAAAACGCTTACGTCCAAAAATAATGACCGTGTGTGTAACCCTGTTCGGGCTGGTTCCCATATTATGGAGTACCGGCGTTGGCAGTGATATGATGAAACCAATCGTATTGCCGATGGTTGGAGGCGTATTTACTTCAGCAATCCATATTCTGCTGGTTACACCAATTATCTTCCTGATGCAAAAAGAATATGAGCTGAAAAAATTCGGAAAGATTGACGTATTAGATGCAGGACATTAAAATCAAAAAATCAGAAATGAAAAAGGTAATTTTTACAGCATTTATAGTATGTCTTTTTACCAATATAAATGCACAGGTGATAAGCCTCCAAAATGTTATAGACAGCATACAAACCAATCATCCCATTGTGAAGATGTACGACAATGAAATTCGCTCTATGGATGAAGCCGCAAAAGGTACAAGAAGCTGGATGCCGCCAACAATTGGTGTTGGACAGTTTATGACACCTTACAACGTGAACCTTTGGAAAAGAGATGGTGACATGAAAGGAATGGGTTCTGCTATGCTGTCGATAGAACAGATGATACCCAATAAGAAAAAGTTGGATGCTGAAGAAGCATATATGAACGCAATGTCATCCGTAGAAAAAGAAAATAAAGGAGCAGGCATAAATGAACTGATACAGGATGCCAAACTCTTATACTCCGAATGGATTGTATTACTGAAACGGCTGGATGTAGTTGCCGAAAACGAAAAGATGCTAAACTTCATGATTAAGAATGCAGAAATCCGATATAAGAACGGAGTAGGTAAAATAGGTGCATATTATAAAGCTAAAGCAGCGCTCGGAAGCACCCGTAATATGCAGATTATGTATGAAAATGACATCAAGGAAAAACGCATCAGGTTAAATGCCCTTATGGGGCGAAACCCTATGGCTCCTTTTGAAATTGATACAATATTTTCATTCAACGATTATTCGGATATGGTATTTGATACTGCACTGTTCAACAAAAACCGGAGTGACCTGAAATCATTAGACCAGCAGATACGGTTGACAACTCTGAAACAGGAAACAGAGCGACAAAACCTGAAACCTGAATTTGGTGTTCGATTTGAAAATATGTATGGCTTTGGCGGACAGCCCATGCAATACACAGCAATGGCAATGATAAAACTGCCTTTTGTCAATTGGGCTTCAAAGATGAGCAAAGCTAATATTGCAAGTTTGAAGTGGAAAGCAGATGCCCTTAGTTCTCAAAAAAACATGATGATAAATGAATACAGCGGTATGGCATATGGCATGAGAAACGAGTTCGACCTCAAAAAAAATCAGCTTAGTCTTTATAGGGAGGACATTATACCGGCTTTGAAAAATAATTTCAAAACAATGCAGCTCGGTTACGAGCAAAATACCGAGGAATTATTTATGCTGTATGATGCATGGGAAAAACTGAACATGACACAACTGGAATACCTTGATATTTTATCAAAAGCATTTGAGATGCAAATAACAATAGACCGTTTAATTGAAAGAAAATGAAATATATAATTTGTTTTTTGATGATTATTCTTGCATTGTATAGTTGCAATAACAATACAGAGAAGACCAGTCATCCCGACAACAGTCATACTGCTAAAAATAGCCCGACATATACCTGCCCCATGCACCCCGAAGTTACCAGCAACAAGCCCGGTAAATGCCCCAAGTGCGGAATGGAATTGGAGCAAAAAACAGTAAATACAAATGGAGCGGAAAGTATTGAGTTGAATACACTGCTTAAACCAACTAATGAATTTGTCATATCAGACATTCCTACTATTAGGATGCAGTCAGAGCAAAAAGACATAACCGTACAAGCTCTTGGGAATATTGCTTATGATACCCGACAAACTGGAAATATATCCGCCAGAATATCCGGCAGGATTGAAAATCTTTATATACGTTATAAATTCCAAAAAATAGCAAAGGGGCAGAAAGTGATGGATATTTATAGCCCAGAACTGATGGAAGCACAAGCAAATTTATTGTTTCTATTAAAAAATGATGCTACGAACAATATGATGATAAATGCAGCTAAACAAAAATTGCTATTACTTGGAATGAGCGAAAACCAATTGAAGAGTATCATCCAAAAAGGAAAGCCTGATTTATCCGTATCTGTTTACAGCAACTATGCCGGACATATTCACGAAACCGGCACAGCCGGGTCAATGGGAAGTGGTACATTACCCTCAAATTCGATGGGCGAAATATCCGAAACATCTTCTGAACTTAGCCTGAAAGAAGGTATGTATGTTCAAAAAGGACAAACTATTTTTAATGTATTTAACCCGGGAAAATCGTGGGTGTTGTTAAATATTTTTCCCGAGGATGTACCACTTGTAAAGACAGGGCAAACAGTAAGTATTATACCGGAAGTAGCACCGGAGAAGAAATTTACCGGAACTATTGGGTTTATAGAACCATTTTTCAGACCCGGAAGTAAAACGTTATCAGTGCGTGTCTATTTTGATAATAGCCGTATGCACTTACCAATTGGAAGTCAGGTTAAATCTGAAATAGCAACAGATGGAATTTCCGGTAATTGGATACCTAAAGAAGCCGTCATTTCCCTTGGATTAACGAAAGTCATTTTGAAAAAAGTAGATAGAGGGTTTATCGTGAATAAAATTGAAACAGGTAATGAAGCGAACGGATATATAGAAGTATTGCAGGGGCTGTTACCCTCGGATGAGATTGCCGGAAATGCACAGTACCTTATGGATAGTGAAAGTTTTGTAAGAACAAAAAATAATTAGAATATGAAATATTATTTAGTCATAACAATTGCCCTCCTCATGTCGGTTTTGCTGTCTTGTAAAGACAATAAACATGACCATGCAGGCAATAATGATGGTAGTTACTATACCTGTTCCATGCACCCACAGGTTGTATCAGACAAACCCGGTCACTGCCCTATATGCCACATGGAGCTTGTTCGGGTTGAGAAAAGCAAACAAGCAGACCCCAATACCATTCAAACTGAATAGCGAACAGATTAAGTTGGGCAACATAAAAACAGACACCTTAAAAGATGGTATTTTTGGGGATAGAGTAATACTTACAGGTGTAATTAAATTTCAATCAGTACAATATGCAATCCGTAAGCTCCAGAGTTATGGGACGGGTTGAAAAACTGCATTATAAAAACGTTGGCGACTTTGTAATCAAAGGTTTCCCCGTTAATGGAAATATATAGTGGAAGAACTGAACAATGCAAAGCAGGAATTTTTACTGGCATTGGAAAAGAAGAAAACTTTCGGAAATATTAATTCAATAGATTTTGACCAGCTTATACAAAGTTCAAAGAACAAATTGTTATTGTGGGGCATGACGGATAATCAGGTTAGAGCTTTACAAAGTGCTGGCAAAATATCGGCAACAACTACATTTTACAGTACGGCTTCGGGATACATCACAAGTTTGCAAGTTTTAGAGGGCGGTTATGTGGCAGAAGGCGGCACGATAGTGGACTTGGCTGACCAATCTACAATTTGGGCAGAAGCACAGGCTTATTCCTCCCAAATGTCACTTATCAACCAGACAAAAACAGCAACAGTACAAATTCCTGACCTGAATAACAAAGTTATTACTGGCAAAATAGACTTTAGCAACCCCGAACTTAATCCGGCTTCAAGAATTAATTTGATACGAATTACAGTACCTAATCCAAATAAAGAGTTGAAGCCCGGAATGCCTGTATATGTTTTTTCTTGAAACGCCGAAGACTAAAGGCATAACCATGCCGGTAGATGCTGTAATAAGAAATGGTAAAAGTGAAACCGTATGGGTACAAACAGGAGAAAAGACATTTAAAAGTAGAATGGTAAAAACGGGAACGGAAATAGATAACAGAATAGAAATCGTTTCAGGATTAGTAGATGGAGATATTGTAGTTGTTTCAGGTGCTTATCTTTTAAACAGCGAATACATTTTTAGGAATGGAGCAGACCCGATGGCAGGACACGACATGAGCAGTATGTAAAACTAATTTAAATAAATAAAAATGAAAAATCTAACATTATCAATCATTGCTGTTATCATGGCATTTGTAACAGTATCATGCAATCAGGTATCCAACAAAAACGAGCAGTCTTCCAATGATACTGCTGTGGTATCACAAGAACAGCCAGCTTCCCAACCAAAAGAGGATGAAACGGTAGCTGCGCCCGCTGTGAGCGAAACACCGAGCGGTCAGGAAGCAAAAGCAACAGGAAAAGAAGAAACAAAAAACTTTTCTATTGCGCCCATAGTTACCGATTATCTGTCCTTAAAGAACGCCCTTGTTTCGGACGATGACAAAGCTGCCGCCAGTTCAGGGAAAAAGCTGTTAGCTACCCTGAATAAGGTGGACATGAAAGCCGTTCCTGCCGATAAGCACAAAAAAATACATGGACATAGCGGACGATGCTAAAGAACACGCAGAACATATCGGGGAAAATGTTGGCAACATCCACCACCAGCGGGAACATTTAGCCTCGCTTGGCGAAGATTTGAAAGACCTGATTGATTTGTTCGGTACATCGCAAACATTGTATCAAGACCATTGCCCGATGTTCAATGACGGCAAGGGTGCTGTTTGGTTCAGCGAAAACAAGGAAATCAAAAACCCTTACTACGGTTCTAAAATGCTGACCTGCGGTAAGGTGGAAAAAACAATTAACAGCAAATAAATTTCGGGGTTATGGAAAATATGCAAAACAGTCACCATGCGGGTCATGCCTCGGAGCATGGCACGCACAATCCAAAACATGCTTCGGGCATGTACAAACGCTTTGCGGTGATGGCTGTCGCCATGTTCGCAGTGATGTATTTTATCATGTACGCCATGATTGACGGGTGGCAGAACCTGATACCCAATATCAATAACCTGTACATGACCCTGCTGATGACCTCGGCAATGCTGCTTATCGAATTAGCGATAATGAAAGTGATGTACCCCAACGGAAAGATTGAATTGGTCGATAGCCATCATCTCGGTTGCCGTTGGCATCTTTTCATGGTTTGGTATCAGGGAACAAATCAATGTCGGGGACAAGCAGTTTGCAAAGGGTATGATACCCCATCACGCAGCAGCCATATTGATGTCAGAAAAGGCACATCTGACCGACCCGGAACTGATAGAGCTGCAAAAAAACATACTTAAGACCCAAGCGGAAGAAATTGAACTGATGAAGCGCAAGCTAAAAGAGTTTCAAGAAAGTAAATAATAAAATTTCAAAAAACAGTTTCGACATGAGCAAAATAATAATTGGCTTTATTTCCTTATCAGCCCTGCTATTCACCGCTTGCGGGCAGGCAGGGTCAAATAAGAATGAAGCGGAACAGCATCATTCGCAGGCAACTCCGGAAAGCCACGGGCATAGTACCCAAATAGGTGAATTGGTTCCATCGGATGAAGTCTGTATGGTCAACGATGCCTATATGGGCAAAAAGCAGTTTGACGTAAAATTTGGCGGTAAAACCTACTACGGATGCTGCGAAATGTGCAAGGAGCGCATTCCAAAGGATGCCAGCGTGCGGGTAGCAACAGACCCCTATTCCCATAAGCAGGTAGACAAAGCTCTTGCGGTGATTGCCGTTACGGGAAACAACGGTGAAGTATCCTACTTTGAAAGCAGGGATAACTACACCAATTATTTAAAAAAGCAAAAACAGTAATTAACTTTTAAAATTAACTAACGATGAAATATGTAATCTCAACCGTTCTTGGTATCGCCGTATTTATATTATCGGCATGTAACGGCAATTCAGAAAAGAAGAACAGCTCTGCCGAAGCCCATACGGACACTACGGCACATGCCAATCATACTGCAAGCGCAGAGCCGACCATACCGGGTCTGTTCGGGCAGTACGGGAAGTTGGTGTCCGCTCTTTCTTCAGATGATGACAAGGAGGCGGTATTTGCGGCGCAGGGCTTGGTAAAGACACTTTACAGCTTGGATACGACCCGTTTTAATGCAGAGCAGCTAAAGGCTTATAAGGACATCTCCGCCAGCATAGAGGAAAATGGCGTGCATATAGCCGCCAACTTGGGCAGCATCCAACACCAAAGGGAACACCTTGTCATGTTGGGCGAAGACTTTTACGATTTGGCCAAATCGTTCGATTTGGGCAAACCCGTATATAAGATAGCCTGTCCCAAATTTAACGATGGAAAAGGGGCATTTTGGTTAAGCGAAACAAAGGAAATCAAAAACCCGTACTACGGTGCTAAGATGCCGGGCTGTGGCTCCGTAACGGAAACTATTACAAAGAACTGATATGTCCATAAAAAAGAAAATCATATTGGGGCTGGCTGTTATCCTCATCGGCATACAGTTCTTTCAACCGTTACAGAACCAGGCTGATGAAGTGCCAGCCACCCATATCGAAAGGGTGTACGCCGTTCCCCAGAATGTAAAGGCTATCCTTGTCCAGTCCTGTTATGACTGCCATAGCAACAATACCCGTTATCCGTGGTACAGCCGTATCCAGCCCGGAGCATGGTACATGGCTGAGCATATAAAAAAGGGCAAAGAAGAACTTAACTTTAGCGAGTTTGGTAATTATTCTGCTCGCAGGCAGCGTAACAAGTTCAGGGCTATGGCGGGGCAGGTAAAGGACGGAGAAATGCCCTTATCGTCATATACACTCATTCATCGTAATGCAGTAGTATCACAGGAGGATAAGCAGGTTTTGATAAAGTGGTTTGGCACAATGGAAGATAGTATTAAATAAATTTTTAAAATAATGAACAGATATAAGAAAATACCCATAAGAATACTGCAAACAGTGCTGATACTGCTTTGCACCCAAACGTTGTTTGCACAGAAAGTAGTGCATTACGACCTGTATGTAAAAGATACCCTTGTCAACTATGCAGGTAAGCAAAAGCGGGCGATTGCCGTAAACGGGCAAATCCCCATGCCCACCCTTACCTTTACCGAGGGCGACACTGCCGAAATAGTGGTGCACAACCAATTGAAAGAAAGCACATCACTTCACTGGCATGGTGTGTTCCTGCCCAATAAAGAAGACGGTGTGCCCTGGCTTACACAAAAACCCATCGCACCGGGCACAACCTACACCTACCGTTTTCCGATTATCCAGCATGGTACGCACTGGTACCATTCCCACTCAGGATTGCAGGAGCAGATTGGCATGTACGGAAGTTTTATCATGAAGAAAAGAAGCGATGATAAGACATTCAGAAAAGGAATTGACGATTTGCCGACCGTTCCAATTATATTAAGTGAGTGGACAAATCTTAACCCCGATAATATCAACCGTATGCTACACAATGCAAATGATTGGGCGGCCATTAAGAAAGGCGCAACACAATCATATGTTGAAGCTATTAAGGAGGGAAAATTAGGGGTAAAGGTAAGAAACGAGTGGAAGCGGATGCTGGCGATGGATGTCAGTGACATTTACTATGATAAAATCCTAATAAATGGTAGCCATAGCACCGATTTGAAAACAATTGATGGTAAAAAGCTAAAAGCAGGCGACAAAGTCAGATTGCGTGTTTCCAATGGAGGGGCGTCTTCATATTTCTGGCTACGGTATGCTGGAGGAAAAATTACAGTAGTAGCGAATGATGGGAATGATGTTGAGCCTGTAGAGGTGGACAGGTTAATCATTGCCGTTTCTGAAACTTACGATATTGTAGTGACTATCCCTCAAGATGGTTTGGCTTACGAGTTCTTAGCAACAACCGAAGACAGGACACAATCTGCGAGTTACTTTATAGGTGATGGGGTCAAACAGCTTATTTCTCCACTCCCACGATTGAAGTATTTCGAGGGGATGAAGATGATGAACGATATGATGAAAATGAATGGCGATTTGAACGATATGGGCATGAAGATGAGCCTTAACCAAATGGACATGAATGTAGTGATGTATCCCGAAATTACCGGAGATGCAACAAAAAAAGCAGACCACAGTAAGCATGAGGGTATGGATATGGATAACGACGCTAACCGTTACAACGCTAATGCCTTGGGAGACATCAAAACATTAAATTATGCTATGTTGCAATCACCTTATAACACCTCTCTTCCAAATGATGCGCCTGTAAAAGAGTTGAAATTCACACTTACTGGCAACATGAACCGCTATGTATGGAGCATGGATAATAAAATACTTTCGGAAACTGACAAAATACCTGTAAAAAAAGGAGAAATTCTACGGATTACCATTTATAATAATTCAATGATGCGGCATCCAATGCATCTTCACGGATTTGATTTCAGGGTGATAAACGGAAAAGGCGAAAAATCGCCGCTTAAAAATGTGTTGGATATCATGCCTATGGAAATAGATACCATTGAGTTTTTAGCAAATGAGGAAGGTGATTGGTTCTTTCATTGCCATATATTATATCACATGATGGCGGGAATGAACAGGGTCTTTGAAGTTGGAGACTACAATAACCCCTATCTACCCGATAAGGCAAAAGCCTATAAAGAATTGCAAAGAGAAAGTAATATGCCTCATTTTATGGCACAAAACGATTTTGCAACCAATGGTAATGATGGAGAAGCTATGCTAATGAATGCACGCTACCAATTAGGTACAGAATGGCGTTTGGGCTACAATGATATGGACGGTTATGAAGTAGAAACTCATTTAGGACGATATATTGGTAAAATGCAATGGTTTATGCCATTCATAGGTTTTGACTGGCGTTACCGCAGACTCGGTATTGATCAGCACGAAAAGAATTTGTTTGGGCAAAGAAATGAGAAAGACATCCGCAGACAGTTTAGCTTAGGATTTATCTATACGCTGCCGATGCTGGTCAATTTTCAGGCAGAAGTATATCATGATGGAATTGTGAGATTGCAGTTACTGCGTGAAGATATACCAATTTCAAAAAGACTAAGAGGTGGTTTTATGGTCAATACAGATTTTGAGTATATGGCAGAGCTTAGGTATATTATCAATAAAAACATTGGCATTCGTACTCATTACGATAGCGATATGGGCTTTGGTGTGGGGCTGGCATTGACTTATTAAAATTAAATAACTAAGGGTTGTAAACTGCATAACCGTAAAAAAATATCGGTAAAAAAAAGGAGGTGATGCAGGTGTAATTCGCAAAGACTAACCTGCATCATACTACAACCCTTTAAAGTATGCAACAAAAATCTATCTATCGTTCCATCATCAATACGGTAGAGGTTGAATTTTTTTAAGCAGTAATTGCATCATAAGCTAATACGAACAGTGTTAGCTTTTCTGTATTAACCAATAATATATTACATCAAAATGAAGCGAATGGATAAATTTTACAATGAAACATATCTTAAATTGGAAACTGCAATCCAGGAACTGGAGATTGAAACCGACTGCCCCATAAAAAGAATTGAAGCCGTTATACACCATATCATACAAAGCCTTGCCGACTTAAAGGACTTTGTACTGAAAAATGACTTTAAGAATATGGAAGAAGAAATCCATTTTTTCAAGTATCAGAAACCTGTTATTGTTTCAAAGCTCATCTACTACAATGCCATCTATAAAATCGAAACAAGAAGACCCTACGGGAACAAGCGTACCAAGAAATATTTTACCAAAGAACTGAAAAAGCTAAAAAGGTTCTTTGAAAACAACCTTGATTTTTACAAGTATTAACGCAGCAATAATTCTTTCGTTGACGAAAAATTCTTTGTGCGTGGCAAGCACGATATAAGGCTGTGGTTAGACACATTTTATTTTGAAGCAGACCATCGTTTTTCTACTTCACACGATTATAAGGTTGCCAAGATTATTGCCAATGACCTGATACAAGTTTATTTGGAAGACAGGCTCAATAACATCAATGTGAAAAAGGGTTCCGATAATTCGTTCAAATGGACAGCAAGCAAAACAGCACTGACGGAACTCATATATGCACTATACTCCCACGGTGTATTTAACAATGGGAATACAGACATAAAATTGATTGCCAAAGCATTTGAAGATGCCTTTAATATTGAATTAGGCGATTTTTACCACACGTTTATGGAACTGAAAGCCCGTAAGATAAACCGAACCAAATTCCTTGACAGCCTGTGTGTAGCCCTAATAAAAAAAATGGACGAAAAGTAACGACTATTATAATACGCCACGAGGTGAATGAACGCCTTTTGTCCGTATAATGCTTTCCTGCACCTTTGGGGCTTCATTCTGCTTTTCTGCCTGCTCCGAAGCATCTTGTTTGGTTTCCGGCGTAATAGATAGCTGTATCTTTCTTTCTACGGCAGCCAGTTCCGTTTTAAGCTCACTCAATCGACTTTCCTTAGCCCAAGTACCGTTAACCACTTCCTGAAGTATCGGCAGGTCTTTTTGTATTTCAGCGATTTTCTCCTGCTCCTGCTTCACAAAGCCCGGCAGTTTTTCCAAAGCCCTTAAAAAATTCATTTCGGCGGTTTCGGGGTCTTTTGCCATCAGACCGTTATTGTAGGTGTACTTGATATTGCCCTCGCCAGTTATAAAAAATCTATTGACCCTTTCGAGTGTTGAATTATCCTTTGGAAGTTCTGTTTTAACCAATAATTGAAACCCGTAGAGGTTGCCTATTTCACGATAGTCGCCTGCCGTGCGGGCTTTGTTCGCAATCTCGTTCAGTTTTGCGCCTATTTGTTTCGGATTTGCATTGGGCGGCAAGCCATCTAACAGCACAGGGTTTTCGATTGTACCGTCCGAACGCTTTTGCAGGCGTTGCTGTAAGTTTTCCCAGTCGGTACTCATCCGGCTCAAACGGGATTGAGTGCTTTGCAACATTTCCATATAATCCTGTACCTTAAATTTGGCACTGGATTTAGAGCGGTTGAACGCCTGCTTTTCGCTTTCCAGTCCTGCAATCTGTTTTTCCAGTTTGGCTTTATCCAACAGGTCTGTATTTCCTGACAGGATTGCCACATATTCCGAAAAGTTCATTCCCGATTTTTCGTCCATACTTCCCTCGTCAATCGTTCTTTTGGTCAGGTTGTTAGTCTTTAACTGGTCGATGAAAAGCTGCTTATTATACAGCAGGTTGAATTTGTAACTGTCCAACGATTTTTCAACTGCATAGATAATCACAGCAACTTTATTATCGGCAAAGAATTTGGCAATCTCATTGCCTTTTCTGATTGCCCGCCCGTCCCTTTGGGCAAGGTCAGACGGTCGCCACGGTGTATCTAAATGATGAACGGCAACAGCTCTTTTCTGTGCGTTTACGCCAGTTCCAAGCATACTTGTAGAACCGAACAGTACACGGATTTTGCCCTCGTTCATTCCGTTGATAAGTTCCTTACGTTGCTTATCATTTTTCGCTTCCTGAATAAACCTTACTTCGTGCGCAGGTATGCCGTGGTCTTCCACGAGTTTGCGTTTTATTTCGGAGTACACGTTCCATTCGCCGGGCTTGTAGGTTCCCAAATCGGAGAAAACGAACTGCGTTCCTTTCTGTGAGTTGAACTGGTTGTAATACTTGGCGATATTTACCGCACAATGCGAAGCCTTGTTGTCGGGATGGTCACTTACCATACGCATATCGAGCGACATCTTACGGGCATAGTCCGTCGCAATGAGCATCTTTGCTGCTCGCCTAAAAACAGGACGGCGATGATGATTGTAAGGGCTACGCTTAGCTTATCAACGGCTGCCACCTGCGATACTTTTCCTAATTGCAGGGCTTTGAAATAGAATAGCCACGACAAACCTGTGGCTATTCCTGAAATAATAAGAAAAGTGATATTCTGTTTTGACAAAGTGCTAATTCCTTTTGCTTCGCCTCTTGCCATTACGATGCTCCATATCATTATCAATATGACCACCGTACGTATCCCGGTTGCAAGATTGGAATTGACGTTTGCTACGCCCAGCTTACCGAATATGGCGGTAAGTGCAGCAAACAAAGCGGATAATAAAGCATAAACTAACCACATAATAAACTGATTTAAAAATTCTGTACTAACCCGATACCGAAGCCTTTGTTCTGATAGTAAGGCATAACCAAAGTTGCCTTTTTCTTTTCCTTGCCAGTTAGCAAGCCATTGATTTTAGGAAAGAGCCAATAAGCCAGCTCACTTCCTCCGTTGATGCCTGCGTTATTGATAAGTACATCCAAAACCGAAACCTTGTTGCCTATTTCTTCCCGTGCCAGCCGTACCGATGCAGGGTCAGTAACATCTAGTTCTACGGCTTCTACATTTGAAAAGCCTTCTGCATTCAGTTTCTGAACTGCCTGCAAACCGTTCTCGATATTACGGCTTCCAATAAATACGAAAAATCCCTTTTCTAAAAGCTGTCTGGCAGTTTCAAAACCGATGCCTTTGTTTGCTCCTGTAATTAATACTGTTTTCATTTTTTGTAATTTTTAAATTTCAATACAAAATTGAGGTATTAGACAGCGGCATCATTTACCAAATGGTAAAAAGTGTATCAGCGGATGTTTTTCCGTATTCTGCTAAGAGATTGTTGTGTAACCCCTAAATAGGAAGCTATGTATGATAATGGAACACGGTTGGTCAATGAAGGATAATTTTCCAAAAATTCAAGGTATCTTGTTGTAGCGTCCTGCGAAATTACCGGGCCTTTCCTTGATTTTTGGTACATGCACAGCTGCACCATTTTATTTTTAATATTCTCCCAACCAACGATAATATGGGATAGTTCTTCCCAATTCTTCTTTGAAAATACGATAAGACTACAATCTGTAATAGCTTGCAAGTACTCAGATGACGTAGCATTCGCCTCGAAGTTGACATAATCACATACCAGGCTGTTTTCGCTGATGAAGCAACGGGTAATTTCTTCACCTTTATTATTGTAATAACAGCCACGAATAACTCCTTCTACTATAAACCCAACCTGCTTTGGAATTTTCCCCGCCTCAGAAAAATAATCCTCTTTTTTTAATTGCAGGATTTGTCCCTTGCTTATTACAAGTTCAATTTGCTGCTTGTTAAGATTTCCAAATTGCAGAATATATTCAATCAGTTCTTCCATATGTGCAAGTTAAAAATAATATCATTTGGCATATTTACCATTTGGTAAAAAATCAACTGTGATAGCTAATTATTGATTTATTAAAACCATCAAATAACTGCTCTTGTCCAGCCAAATGCTGCCTTCCAGTGCCAATGAGTACAATATAGAAAAATACGAAAAAAGACTTTATAAATTAGATTTTGAAATAAAAAACAAGTTGGATATGGAAGTCTTAGCAATACAAAAGTCCGCACTAGACGGAATGAAAAATGAGCTAAAAGCACTTTTGGAACTGACCGAAAATGCCACACAGAAATATACGCCCATTTTTAAAGAGGAACAGTGGCTTGATAACCAAGAAGTGTGCCTGATGATGAACATTACCAAACGGACTTTACAGACCTACAAAAGCAAAGGACTTTTACCGTATTCAAAACTGAACCGCAAAAATTATTATAAACGCTCGGATGTACAGACTTTGCTCGAAGCCAGACAGCCGGACAATACTACTGAAAATGGATTTATTCACGAATGATAGTGACGAAATCATTGCCCACAGGGAAATGATTACACAGCTACGCACCCGTATTGAAAGCATATTGAAAAACTACCGTCCTGTAATGAACGGTGAAATATATCTTTCAGGCGAAGACGTGTGTAAACTGTTACACATCAGCAGACGGACTTTACAGCAATATCGTGATGACCAAATACTCCCATACATCCAGATAGGCGGCAAAATCATTTTTAAGCAAACCGACCTTTTACGGATACTTGAACAAAACTATGTCTGCAATGGACAAAAGAACAAATAACGGATTTCAAGCAATCATATTTCTATATCGAAACGAGTTTAGTATCTTTGCTATGTAAAATATAGAAATACTTAAAGTGTTTTGCTTTAAGTCCCACATTGAAAACTGGTAATTTTTAGACAACGGGACGATAAGGAAGAACGCTCATGCCATAGGCGTGGGCGCTCGCTTATTCGTTGTCGGGTATACCAGTACCTCAATGTGCGGTAAGTGTAGTTGCCTGCGCTTTCTTTTTGTGCAGGAACTTCATCTAACTCAAAAAAAGGTAACGTATGAAAACTGGTACTGTACAAGAAACAATCTCCCTGTCTTTTATCAATGACAAAAGCCCTGTAACCGATAACATCTGCAAAGATCTCGCTGCATCTGGAATGGAAATCCTATCTAGGTCAGAAAGCATAGAAAACGGGTTATCACAGTTGTCTTCATTGAACAAAATCCCCAAAGTCTGTATTATTGACTTGGATTTTTACGACCAAAATGTGCTTAAACAGCTTCAAGAATTAAGGAAAGAGTACCCTGCAATCAAACTGGTTGCCCATAGCGATATTGATGATGAGAAAGTTGGGAAATCTCTTTTAGAGATTGGGTTTTCAAGTTATCTACTACTTGGAAGCGATGTTGATGATTTTGAAAGAGTAATAGAAACCGTTATCGGTATGGACAGTTAATCTGAGAAAGTTACGAATTTGTACAGTTTCTCCTTATGAAGATAATAATCTAAATTTTTATCAAATTTGAAATAATACATATCCTAATAAGGAACCGCCCAAAACTATAACAGCACTATTTAATTTTTTGTATCCAAAAGTTATTGCAATGCTCAAAACTGCAATTAACATCGTCCGCCAATCAGTAATAGTTTCTTTACCCATTTCGTAACACACCGCTATGATTATGGCTACCGATGCTACATTCACGGCATCTAAAAAGGAAGATAATCCTTTAGAATTTCGTAGCTTTTTCATTAACGGATTAAGCAGTGCCACAAAAACAAATGATGGCAGGAAAATGGCAATAGTTGAGATAATGGCTCCTGAAAGCCCATTGATTTGAAAGCCAATAAACGTTACCGATGAAAAAACAGGACCGGGTGTGAACTGTCCTACCGCAATGGCATCCATTAGTTGCTGTCTTGTGAGCAGACCTGTTGCAACCAATTCTGTATCTAAAAAGGCAAACAGCACATATCCGCTCCCATAAAGTATGGAGCCAATTTTAAGAAATGTCCAAAACAGTTTGGCATTTGTCGCTGTCCAAAAAGTTGTCTGTGTAATTTGAAGAAAGGTAAACGGAACAATACTTTGCAAAGTATCATTTTGCCTGTTCTGAACCGTGTGCAATCCAAATGCTAACAAACCTGCACCAAACATTAAATAAATTTCATTAACTCCAAACACCGCTGCGAACAAAACAGCAATACCAATAAGAGCTAAATTTATGGATTTGACAGATTGTTTTGCCAATGGATAAATTGCTGCCAGAATAATGGCTATTATAGCAGGTTTGATACCATAGATAAAAGGTTGTACTTCGGGTAGCTGTCCGTAAAGATTATATAAATATGCGAAAATTCCAGTGATAAATACGGCAGGCAGAATAAAGCATAAACCTGCTGTTAACAATCCTTTCCAACCGTCTTTATCATAGCCAATATGAATAGCCATTTCCGTGCTGTTAGGTCCTGGAATAAGGTTGGTAGCACCCAGTAGATCCAAAAAATGCTGTTCACTCATCCATTTTCGTTTAACCACCACTTCGTCACGCATCATGGCAATATGTGCTGCCGGACCTCCAAACCCTATAATACCTAACTTACCGAAAACTTTTGCGATTTCTTTTACGTTTACATTCTCTTGCATTTTAATTATCTTAATTCGACTTCATCTATTTGATTTAAAGTGTCCGGATTGAATACTTTCATTGTTATTTTTTTTCCCTCCACATAAAACAGGCAAAGTGCATTTTCCACGCTAAATGACTGGGTATGCTTACTCCATGGCAATACTTCCTGACCATAATAAGGAGCTCCTGCTGCACCATTATTGATTTGATAGATTGGGCGCGATACATTAAGTTTTTTATGCGGATAATTCTCGGGGTAAATTGGCATATCAGCCGTCAGTTTTAACCAGTTATAGTTATGTTCATCGCCTGTAAGCATCCCCACCACTTTCTTACTTTGATTAATCAAAATATCTAAATATTCATCTCTGCGTTCTATAATTCCTTTATCAACGGGCTTTCCTCCAATGTAGGGTCTTTTTTCGTTGTTACCGCTGTACCACATCACATCTTTACTGTGTCCTCCATTAGGAAATGCAGGAGTATGTTGTGTAAGAAAAATATGGTCAATATTCTTGTCTCTTTCCAATTTTGAGATCGTTTCACGAAGCCATTGAAGTTGGTTATCCATTAAATACCCATGCAACCCTCCGCTGGAAGCCGTTTGATTAGCAATGGAAGGTGCATACCAGTAATTGCTATTAAGGACAATCATCGCCACGTTTCCGTAGGTATAATAAAACACATTTTCCTTATAGGAAGGGAAGTCTATATTTTTAGGGTCAGGGTCATACTTGTTATCATCCTCGTTATCTGGACCATTTTCAGGATTTACAAATTCCTCTGCAAAAAGTGCTTCTGCTGATTGGGTCTCATAAGGAAAAGCATCAATAAATGCCTGTTGCTTGCCGTTTTCATCTTTAAAAATAAGACCTAATGCTTCATGATTACCCATACCTATATAAAAGGGCATGTAGTGCCAAAATGGTTCAATGGATTTTTTCCAGTTAGAATATTCCAGTCTCTGCTGTTCTTTACTGCTCAAATAGCCGTTAATCATATCACCGGTGAATTGCATAAAGCGCACGTCCTTCATGTGAGCAAGTGCAGCCATTTTTTTCATTATGTAGGCGTTGGCTCCAAGGATTTTCCGTTCACCTCCACCTGTAGCATGGCGGCTGTCGCTTGCATAACCAAATACGAACGCTTCTCTGCTGCCTTTAGATGGTGCAGTTTTAAGATGATACGATTGCGATTGTATCCCATATTTTACCTTATAGTTGTGCTTTGTATTTGGGGTAAGTCCTGCTATATTCCAGCGATGCAGCGTTGTTTCGTGCTCATCTTTATAAACTTTGCCATTGATTTCAATTTCGGCCTTTACGGGATGTGTGGTTTTGCACCAGATTACAGCAGAGTTATCAGTAAGCATATTTACAAAAGGTCCTTCATAAATTGCCGGTATGACTTCAAATGGTCCTTCACCTTTTAAAGCAATTATGCCATCAAACAAAAGCATACCCTGCTCATCAGCAATTCGGTAGCCAAGGTTCAGGTACCCATTTTTCTTCCAGTCTACAAAATCATACGGATACTTGAAATCCTCTTTTATATTGAGCTCTATTTTACCGTCTTCAATTTTGACGGTTTTTCGATATACGGGAAGGGGATGCGGAACTTTTCCGTAAGGGATCAAGCCATAGGTTACCGTGCCTTTTAAAGTCCCAAAATCCATCTGAACCCCATTTTCAGTAGCTTCCGGTTTACCAAGAAGTTGTTCGATCGTTAGTGGATTTTTAAATTCTTCAGCAAAGTATTTTTCACCCTTATTTTCAAAATATAATCTTCCATTAGTATCATAGCCCAGGTTACTGTATGTAGCAGGAATTTTAGGAAGTTGTGCCATTGCTGTTGTAGCAAACATTAACGCAATAGCAGAAAATAGTATCTTATTCATATAAATTGTCTAAAATGATATGTTATATTTAAGTGATTGAAATTGTCCTATTTATTTAGGAATATTTGTCAAGCTATCTATCGACCAACGACCTCCACCTTTTATCAATAGAAAGATACTACCCAAAAGCATCGCCCAGTCTGTACGACTTCCATGCATCATTTCCCAAAATCCTTTTTCTGCTAAAACTTCTGATTTAGTTGTTGCAATAGCAACGAACATAATAATGATAAGAGGAATGCTCACCAATCTTGTCAGAAGTCCAATAAGAATTAAAAATCCACAAACAATTTCAAAGCTGCCAACGAACGGACCCAAAAACTCAGGATTAGGCAGACCTATTTTTGCAAAACGTCCTGCACCTAAGGTGTCTGCAAATAAAAACTTCTGTATTCCTTCCGAAAGAAATACGGCACCTACCATCAGTCGAATAAGTATGGTAGTTTTTGATAGGTTTGTCTTAGTTATTTTTTGAAACATCATGATTAAATAGTTTTATGAATTTTGGATTGTATATTTTATATAAATGGGCTACCATCCCTGCAATAAGCATACTTAAAATAGCTGGAACTAAAATATCAGCGGGATAGTGTACGCCTAAATAAATCCTGCTCAAACTGACAAAAATTGCCCATGGGATGAGAATAATTGGGAGCCATTTCAGATTTTGTTTAGTTAATATGGTTAAATAAAATGCCAAAGCAAAGACATTGGCAGCATGAGAAGAAATAAAACCGAACTTGCCGCCACGATAATTGTTTACTATATGTAGCTCACCTTCCAATGCTGGATTATGACTTGGACGCAGCCTTTCAAATAGTGGTTTAAATATGCCGGAAGCCAACTGATCACTCATTGTGATGAGCAATACGATTAATAAAATCATTAGGATGGCATCCTTTTATACTTCCAGATAAGCAAAATTATCAGTGCAACATAAAAAAGAAGCCAAGTGTATTTGCCGCTGGCAAACCACATTACTTCGTCCCAAAATTCGTTGTGGCTTCCATTTAGCCATAATAGAATATTTGTATCTATCTGTTTGATATCCTCAAGCATTATTTTCTGATGGGTGATTGTCTTTCTGTCGGAGTTTTTACAGTAAAAAAAGGTACTTTTTCCATTGCATGACAGCTAACTCAGCTATTGGTAAGTACTTGGAAGTTCTTATTAAAAACAACTGTATCCTTTTTTTTTTAGTGCCTCTTTCATTTGGGGGAGTGTAACGGTTAGAAAATGCTGTGCGGATTGTGCCCGTTTAGGCCTTCTTTCCAATCCATTTTCTATCGCCTTTTGGATTTTTTCCAATTGATAATCAGCATACTCCCAGTTTTCGTCTTGTCCTGCCCAATATAATTCCTGATAACGATATCCGGTTTCAACCTTTGCCATGTCAAATCCACGAAATTGATTTTCTATCGTTTCAAGTTTCTCCTGCTCGTTTCCTTTTATCCACTGTCCTTCAACAGCTTCTTGTTTTTGATTACAAGCTGAAAAAAAAGAAAGTATAAATAAAAATGTCAAATATTTCATAACCTGTATTTTACGCCATACAAATCTCGTACAATACAAACTATCACATACGGTATATTTGAAAATAAAACGGTATGATTTAGGTATTCCGGAAGGTTTGTGGCGTAAGACCTGTGTACCGTTTGAAATATTTTACAAAATGGGAAGTGTCATTAAAATTTAAACTATAGGCAATTTCAGAAACACGACTTTCTGTATACATTAATTGCCTCTTTGCCTCACTTATCATATGTTCAGCAATTACCTCTGTAGCTGATTGGTCTAGTGTTTTACGACAAATAGCATTGAGATTTTGTGGTGTCGTATGGAGCTTTTCTGCATAGTGAGCAACATTGTTTCGAAGGTCGTTTGGTTGGTTGAGCAATTCCCTGAAAACTGTAATTACATCATCGGTTTTACTCGTTTTATTAGTCAAAGGTTTTGCTGAAATCAATATTTTAGCAAATAGTGCCTTCAATAATCCTTCGGTAACGGTAAAGTCTTTCTCTGTAGTGAGCAGTTGAAATATAGTATCTATACTTTCTGTTTCTTTCAGATAGATGCAACTTAATTCGCTGAGTTTGGATAAAAGACTTTTCAGCTCACTGTCCATCGATTGGTCGAGAAATCCCTTCTTTAAAAGCAGAACAAAGCCGTCAGGTGTATCTGTCATATCCCAATGATGTACCTGTTCTTTACGAACAAAAAATACGGTGGGTGGCTTAATTGAAAATGAAGTATGGTCGATGGTGTGGAAACCGCTTCCTTCTCTTAAATAAATAATTTCAAAATAGCTGTTGTGTTTGTGCGGTTCGGTCTTGCGAATTTCTTTCCGGAACGGTGCAGCTTTTAATAATGCTGCCGCTTCAATTTTGGTTTTTATATAAATAGAATTTTTCAATTTGCTGGAACTTCAATATTGTCTTTATAAAATTAACTATAATACCTCTTTTTTAACCACAAACTTGCCCTAACCAAAAGTATCAGAACAGGGACCTCAACCAGTGGGCCGATAACGCCAACAAATGCCTGTGGCGAATGAATACCGAAAACCGCTATAGATACGGCGATTGCCAATTCAAAATTATTACCTGTAGCAGTAAAAGCGATTGATGCGTTCTTGTCGTAAGGAAGTTTCAACAATTTATTGATAAAGAAGCTCACGAAAAACATCAATACAAAATAGATGATTAAGGGTATGGCTACTTTTATCACATCCATTGGTAACTCTACTATTTTGTCGCCTTTCAAGCTAAACATCAATACGATAGTAAAGAGTAAAGCATACAAAGTAATAGGCGATATTTTGGGTATGAATGTTCTGTTATACCATTCAATTCCTTGGGTTTTGACTAAAAAATAACGACTTAAAAAACCTGTCAAAAACGGAATTCCTAAGTATATCAATACGCTTTCTTTTACGTCTTTCATAGATACACTTACGTTGAAATTGGCTAAACCTAATTTTGCTGGTAATACATTGATGAACAGCCAAACCAAAAAACTGTAACTCAATATCTGAAAGATACTATTTAAAGCAACCAACATAGCTGTATATTCTCTGTTGGCTTTTGCCAAATCACTCCATACAATAACCATGGCGATACACTTGCTAAGCCTATCAGTATTAAGCCTGTCATATAATCGGGCTCGTTGCGTAAAAACAAAACAGCTAATCCGAACATTAATACTGTACCGATTACCCAATTCAACAATAAGGATATGCCGATTACTTTTTTATCCTTAAAACGCGTTAGGTAGCAAGGAATAATCCACTTTTGCCAATGGTGGGTACATCATCAGTATTAATCCTATTGCTAAGGGAATATTGGTAGTACCTACTGACAAGCTGTTTGTAACATTGGAAATTGTGGGAAAGAAATGACCCAATCCTACACCTAATGCCATGGCAAGGAATATCCATAAGGTCAGGTAACGGTCAAGAAATTTTAGTTTTGGTTGCATAGGTTATCGGCTGATTTTTGAAAAGACATAAAACATTTCGCCTGCTATCTGTAAACTCCTTTCTGCATATACCATTAATTGCTCCGGTGTATTATCTGAAATTTTAGGGTCTTCAAAAGTGATGGGAATTCTTTTTTCTGCTCCTGCTATAAAAGGGCAACCACCGTCTGCCTGCGAACAGGTCATAATAGCTGCGAACGCTGAAACCGGATTAAAAGGGCTATCGTATTTTTTGGAAAAACCGATTATTGGTAAAGCATTTTCACTGTACTTTATAGCATATACAGGATTATGTGTGTCTGCAATTTTGAAGATGCTAAAACCTTGATTAGCCAATGTTTCTGCCACTTTCGGAAATAGTGCTGTTTCTTCCGTTCCGCCGGAAAAGCAATGTACATTTGCAATATTGAAGTACGCACTGGCTACTTGTGCCCAAACCTGAGACAAATGGCTTCTGCGGGAATTATGGGTGCAAATGAAGTTGATATTTATTTCCCGCTTATGAGCTGTTTTTTGCTGTACAAAATCGATCAGTGGCTGTAATATAGTTTTACGTTCTTCGCTAATGTTTTGCTTTTGTACTTGTTCGATTGTTTTTGATAATACTGAATACATAATGGGGGATTTAATTTTTATGGAAACTACAGAACACGAAATTCTGATCGGTATCAAATGGTGTCGTATGATTAACGGTTATACAATTGATTTTCTCAAAGGAGTTTTCAAATAATTTCGACAAGCTACTATCCGAATATTGCTTGATATCTATGCCACTACATTTTGTGGGACCTTGTTCAGAAAAGGTTCCCATCACTAAAATGCCATCCGGGGCAATTGCTTTGGTCGTAGTCTGTATATAATTTTCTATTTCGTGGTTCTCCGTCAGGAAATGAAACGCTGCCCTGTCGTGCCAAAAGTCGTATTGCTGAGTGGGTACAAAATCTGAAATATCTGAAATAATCCAGTGTACCTTGTTGGCTTTACTGCCTAATCTTTCCTTTGCCCGTTGGATAGCGGCATTGGAAATATCCAATACGGTAATATCGACATAACCTAAATCAAGTAGGTAGTCAACCAAAAAGCTGTCTCCTCCGCCAATATCAATAATTTTTGCACTCTTCGGTAAGTTGAATTGATGAAAAAAATTTAATGAAGTTTCTGGATTGGGCTGATACCAACTCACTGTTTCTAAAGGTTTACTCTCGTAAATATTTTCCCAATGGGATTTTCGATTGAAATGTTCCATATTTATTTTATGATTAACAACATCCGCCACCTGGTGTGCAAGTATTGGTTTGATTTACGTTCAATTCTATTAAATTTTGCTTTTCTGACGGAATACCGCAAGCATCTTCTGCCAAACAAGCTGTAGTTTTGTTTTTCAGGACAAATGTTTTTCCGATGAACTCTAAATCATATTTTCCAATGGTATTGCTTTGGTATTCTACTTCAATTTCGGCATCTTCCATACCTAACTTTTTTTCCGAAAGCTTAATGATGTTTAAAAGTTTGGTGGGTTTTAAACGATGTTCAAGGTCATTGGCATTCCATAGTTGAAAGCTTACCACTTTTTCGGCACGAATTACGCCACCGCAGTCGATAAAATTTTTAGTTATTTGCCCCACTTCGGTAACGTGGAAATGTTCGGGTACAAAAGTTCCATTTTCTAATTGGAATTCAACATTTTCCAATGTCGGAAGGATTTCTTTGATTTCTGATAGTTTCATATTGTTGATATTATTTTAGTAAATGATATATTGCAATGTAGCGATATATGAAGGCTTTAAAAAAATGCCTTAACAGCATTTTTCAATGATTATATCATCCACAAAGAAAGTATTGAGTTCATTTTTAACTTGTTGCCAAACTGTCTCATTGATGCAGTAGCATACACTTGTCCCTTCAATATTTCCTTTAATGATGCCAATGTTCTTTAATTCTTTCAAATGCTGTGAAATGGTGGCCTGTGCCAATCCCAATTCTTCAACCAAATCATTACAGATACAGGCATTCTGCTTGATGATATATTGTAAAATGGCAATTCTTGCAGGATGCGCCAGTGCTTTCAAAGTAATAGCTAAATGATTTTGCTCTTCTGTAAATATTTCAGTCTTCGTGACACCCATTTGTTTTTTTATTTATATCGCAATATTACGATAATATATCAAAAACTGCAATAGCTTTATAAAAAATATTGTTGAAATGCATTGATAAGACAAGAAGGTCTCTCTGTAGAGATAGTTTGGTAACTCGTCTTATTGAAAAATAGGGTTACATTATTTCTTTAAATTTGATAATAAACCTTAATTATCTTATCATTTTCTATTACAAATTGGATCTGTTCATATTTTTGAAATGGTCGATCTTCTGAGTTTAATGATTTGGGGAAATACTTAACACCAATAGTTACGTTTGGTAAGTTGAAATTCCAGGATGATCGAATTTTAAAATCCTTGCCACACAATTGTTGTTCGGATGATTTCAAATATTCTCTGAATTTCGAAAGACCTTCGGTTTCAAATATAGTTTTCCAGTTTTTGCGTTCTTCAAAAGTGATATTCTCGTCAAGATTTTTCAGGATACTACTTTCGTCGGAACTGTTGCAAGCCTTTATAAAATCCCTGATGATTTTTCGCGGTATCTTTTGAATTTCTCTGATTTTTTTCTTTTCATTTTCAAGGTAAAAAGCAAAATCATTATCTACCAACTTACGCATCTTATCGCATCCAAAATGAAATGCCTCTATCTTAGATTTATAAAGTCGATCTTTGAAAAAATCAGTATCATCATTCACATTATTTTTAAACTCATTCAGTAATAGGAAGCCTTTTTCATTCGTTGCTTCATTAATACCATCTATAATGTTTACTTGATAAAACTGTTCTTTGTCTCCAAATAAAACTTTTACCTTGGGGTTAAAATTCGGGGTTTTCTGAACCGATTTTTTTATCAGATATTTTGTCTCATCTAAAGGATTTTCAATTCTTCTTCCCCAGCCATCAGTAGATAGTTCAGATTGATATCTTGAAATTTGTAACCTTATTTCCTTCCTGCCTTTCTCAAGGTCAGTGGTAAATTCATACTCTGGAAAACTGTTTAATATTAAAGTATCCAACTCCCATTCCTCATAATCACTTGTAGTTTTTTATTTGAAAACCTTCTTCAAATTCCAAGACATAAACAGGAAATCTAAAATTATTCTCGATAATTTTTTGTTGTATTAAATCAATATCTGTTTTTCGATTGACTATTATGCTGATTTCGGTTTTTATCATTGATATATTGGTATTATTTAGGAGTTCCAAATTTAATCAATTTAGACTGCTCTCCAGATATAACCTGCGGCGTTCTTTTGCTTCTTTTCTTTGGTCGCCAATGTGGCAAGAAAAGAAGTTCCTTAAAACAACGAAAGGGATAATGAATATCCCTCAAATAATGTCGCAACCTGTTTGGTAAAATGTGCCGGAATGGATGGTGGGTAGGTATCCCATTTTGCCGCCCGATTTTCCAATCAGGCGACTTTTATAGGGTGGGTGCGGAAATCTTTCAGGTTGTGAAAAAAAACTCTGTATGGTGTCAAACCGTTACGGAACAAGCCCCATAACAACGAACAACCCATCTGCACCAATGAGGAATTGATAAACAAGTCCTGCTTTTCCAAGGCTTCGGTAAGGGAACAACTCGGTGTATCGTCATCCACTTCGGACTGTTTAAGCAGTTCGCCAAATTCATCCGTAACCATGGCAGGCTTGCCACCGTTTCGTATTTCTCTGAATTGGGTTGGCGAATTTTTCCTATGGTAGATAGTAAAACCTGCCCTGTATGTTTGCTGTTGCCAAAGTCTAACCAATAGCGTGGGCGGTTGGAATAGGCTCTTCCGTTGCCCAATTCACTTAATATATCCGCAATTTCAAATCTTGCTTTTACGCTATCTACACAGGAAATATAAATACTTGCTCCGACGTTATCGGGAAATTTGCCGTTATTGTCTTTTTCAAATTTCCTTGCTACTGCTTTCCAGTTCGTACCTGAGAAGCGATTTATACGGTTAATGATAGCAACGGATTTGTACAAACCGACCTCACTTTCTGCAAAACGCTGTCTTCCTAAATTGGCTTGGGTAATTACATCATAATCCCAAAGACGAATAAACAACCCTGCGTGTCCTAACTCGTTTAGGCTGTGGTTCATTTCAAGCAAGGCAGTCATTACTTTTTGAGCCTGTACCACCTACACCGATTACGTTTACAATTATCGGGTTGGTAGGATTTATCAAATCGCTGTCCGTAAAATGGACTTTTAAAATTTCTTTGCTCATTACAATATCGTTTTTATGGTCTTGTTTGTCTTTTTCAATACATCTTTAGGAAAGGCTTTGTCTGTGCCGATGAGGTCTTTCCAAAGGCTTACACAATTTCCTTTTATGGGGTTGTGTTCGTTTACCAAGTGACTGAAATAGCTGTTAAAAAAGTAGCTTTCCCACGCTTGCATAAATTCTTCCACCGAAGCAGAATTTTTGATATTGATATCTACAGTTCCCATACATACGTGTCCGTCCTCGTAAATATTGAAAAATGGTGCGTGAAATAATACGGTATTCTCGGTAGGTCTGTGGTCTTTTTCAAGGGCGAAAACAATAAGGCTCTGCTTGCTTGCATACCAAAGCATTGCAGGTACTTTCGCCGTACCGTTTGGTATTTCAAGACTTTCAGTAAAGAACATTTTTACTTTTCGTGGCTTGGTGTACCAAAGCACCGTACCGTTTTCACTCGGATTAATGTGCAGGACGTTGGTAGGCAGAATGCCGTTAGATTTTAAAAATGCCTTGCTCTTTTCCTTTTTGGTATTGAGTGCTTTTGCCAATTCTTTAGCTTCTCTTTCTGTCAAAGGATGAGCATTGATAGGATTACCGTTCTTGTCCATATCAAAATGTTCTACATAGGTGTATTTATTATTCCCTTTGGTTTGGTAAAAAACCAAAGCCGATAAAGGGTGGTAAAGTGTTCCGAAGTTTTGTGTTATATCTTTCATGTTAGAGTATCTAAAAGTTATTCAGTATGTATATCAATTCCTCAATTAAGGCAAAAACACGGTTTTCAAATTCAAGGGTATTGGCAGTAATATCACTACCATCAAACCTTTTCACAATGGTAGGTTCTTCCATTTGTCCGTATTCTTGCAACTCGGTGTTCACGCTGTCGAAAAGTGTTTGAAACAAAATGCCTTTAGCATCGGCACAAAAGGAAACATACTTTTCCATCCCTATACTATTTTCCAGCGACGTATTCCTTTTGACGCCGGAAGACTCCCATACATTCGAAATCCCAATTCCGACAAAAGTTTGTATAATTGACTTCACAAAAGGATTTTTCCTTAAGAATATAAGAATTGACGAAAGCCAGATACATATAACAGAAATCTATAAACAACTTGAATATATATTTCATAACCATCACGCCATAAAAGGAAATCTAATATCCAAAGATGAAAGTGCCATTTTTAAAGCTCTTGTCCATCAATTGTTAAAAGAGAAAAATAGGTCACAATTCTTTGATGATATTATTGTCCAAGACATTATCTATCTATTGCTTCATTTGATCGCCAGAAAAATTCAAGAAAGCATTTCTCTTTTCTCTAAAATAGACAATCCAAAAAGTAAAGTTCACGAAATAACAACATATATACAACAACATATCTATGACAATGAGCTACTGAAAATTAAAATGATAGCCTCTGATTTTGGTAAATCTCCAGATCACCTTAATAGATATTTTAAAAAAGAAACCGGGAGCACAATAAAAGCTTATATTATACAATATAAGCTTCATCTAGTTCAGACAAGATTAAAATTTAGTGATTTAACAATATCAGAAATTGCCAATGAACTAAATTTCACCGACGAAAGCCATTTAAACAAGATTTTTAAAAAGAGTTTTGGAAAAACAGCAAAACAATATAGAACTTAATAGAGATATTCTTATGATTAATTTGTACTTTTACTCCGAGTATGCAAAAAAGACTAACAACATTATTCTTATTAGTGGCCCAAGTAATTATTTTTGGGCACGGTCTATTTGCACACCATCACCATGATGAATTTGAAGAACATACGCACCTAAATACTGTTGAATCCAATAATGGAAAAACCGATATAGGCCACCTATTCTCTTCTATTCAACATACTGGGGACCAGATTACTTATACAAACTCCGAAGACAAAAAAGATCATGCTGTCAAAGATACTGTAAAGCCTTTTTTGGCAACTTTACCCGAATTCAGCATGAGCTGGAAATTTATCATCACTTTCCAGCAGAACACTTTTCCACCAGATAGGCATATCACCTATCAGGCTCCCTTACATTGTGGTTACTCTCTCCGAGGCCCTCCTATTTTCCTCGTTGCTTAACTTTCAAATCCTTTTTGAAAGCTAAGATTCTACTCTTGCCTATATCCTAGGCAATCTTAAATCAATCATATTTTAATAAAAAAACGATGAAAAATTCATTTTACATTGCAGTATGTACTGCCCTTATCTTTACTTCTTGCGCCAATAACAGCAAATCAACTTCTGATAATCCTTCAACAACTGAATCCGTCAATCAGGACAGTATAGACAAAGCTCATGGACATTCGCATGATCCATCGGGTGGCCATACTTCCGCAACGCCTGCTCAAGATAGTAGTACAACAAAGGTGGTAAACCAGGATAGCATTGATAAAGCTCACGGACATAAGCACTAATTTATTTTCTATTTAAACATACCACGCACTTTGTCGGTACTTGTCAGCTTTTCGGTATAGACAAGTGCAGGCATAGGCATAAGATTTAAATTCAGATGCATTATATAAAAGTAGTTTTATCAACAGTGTTATTGTTGATATTATCGGCAACTCTATTTGCCCACGGTGTCGATGAAGACACACAGACATTTCTAAGCGGAAACTCGGGAGTAGCTTTTGTGCCCTTTCTGTATATAGGCGCCAAACATATGTTGACCGGCTATGACCATCTATTGTTCCTTGTCGGTGTTATATTCTTTCTTTATCGAACAAAGGAAGTACTTCTCTATGTCAGTTTCTTTACCATCGGACACAGTGTAACACTATTACTAGGTGTGCTGGCTAACATGGCCATCAACTCTTACCTGATTGATGCCATAATCGCGCTTTCTATTGTATACAAGGGTTTTGATAATTTAGGAGGATTCCAGCGTTTCTTGGGTTTTCAGCCGAACACCAAAGCCGCCGTACTGATATTTGGACTATTTCACGGATTTGGCCTAGCCAGTAAACTGCAGGAACTGAGTTTCAGCAGAGAAGGATTGCTGACCAACCTCATTGGGTTTAATATCGGTGTTGAAATCGGTCAATTCATCGCTTTGGCACTGGTCCTCTTCGTCATTACAAACTGGCGGCGATACCCAAGCTTTCTTAAATTCTCTACATTAACAAATACACTGCTCATGGCAGCAGGTTTTCTCTTGTTCGGCTACCAGATAGTCGGTTATCTAAACTCCTAAAATCAAAAAAAAATGTCAGAAATAACACATCAAATATTGGACAAAAAATCGATCGTCAAGCAAGTGATCATCGCATTTATCGTCGGAACAGTGCTACTGGTAAGTGCTGTGCTACCCGCGGAATATGGGATAGATCCTTTAGGTATCGGAAAAGCAACTGGTTTTATAAAACTCTATGTACCTAAAGGCGAGGAAAAATCGGCATCGTCGGCGGAAGCTCATAAAGTTATCACACTGGCCAATGTAGGTTCTGGTCCTGACGTAGCCAGACCTAGCGCTGCAGACAATCCGCCACCTGCAACACAACTTGCGGATCGAGCTGATGAGGTGAATGTGTTGGTGCCTGCAGGTAAAGGGCTCGAATATAAAGTCAATATGCTCAAATACGGCGCATTGCGCTATGAGTGGAGCACAGACAAAGGCGAACTCTATTTTGATTTTCATGGCGAGGTGAAAGGCTACAACAATTACTTTGAAAGCTATACTATCGCTTACTCAAATAATGTTGCAGGTTCATTTTTGGCACCTTATGAGGGACCTCAAGGCTGGTATTTCAAAAATTATACAACTGAAGATATTACGGTCAATATAAAACTGAAAGGCCAGTATCTCCTTAAACAATAACTAATAACAACATGATAATATGTTAAATAAGATCATTCATTTTTCTATCAAAAATAAGTTGGTGATCGGTTTATTTACCCTGGCATTGATATGCTGGGGTACATATTCTATAACCAGACTTCCTATTGATGCGACACCTGATATTACGGACAATCAGGTCATGGTGATCACGGTATCACCAACGCTCGCCGCCCAGGAGGTGGAACAGCTGGTCACCTTTCCGGTGGAGCAAACGATGGTCAGTATACCGGGAATAAAGGATATGCGTTCTTTCTCCCGCTTCGGACTATCTATTGTCACAATCGTTTTCGAAGAAAAGGTGGACATCTACTGGGGCCGCCAGCAGGTGCAGGAACGGCTTAGCATTGCTTCAAAAAATATTCCTCCAGGTGTCGGTACACCTGAAATGGCGCCTGTTACAACTGGATTGGGCGAGATATTTCAGTATGTCGTACATCCACAAAAAGGATATGAAGATAAATTTGACGCTACCGAACTACGTACCATTCAGGACTGGATCATCAAAAGACAACTACTCGGAACACCGGGTGTGGCAGAGGTGAGCGGCTTCGGAGGTTTTGTCAAACAATATCAGATTGCAGTCAATCCGGATAAACTGGCGAGCCAGAATATAACCATTTCGGATATATTTAATGCCCTCGAAAAAAATAACCAGAATACAGGCGGTGCTTATATCGACAAGGGGCCCAATGCATATTTTATCCGCACTGAGGGTCTGGTAAAAAATACCGAAGAAATTGGAAATATCGTTATTAAAAAGGAAAACGGTACGCCCGTATATATCAGAGATGTGGCCGACGTGGGTTTTGGAAATGGTCCCCGCTATGGTGCTGCTACCCGTAATGGGCAGGGTGAAACTGTGACCGGAATTGTGATGATGCTGAAAGGCGCCAATTCTTCGGAAGTGATTTCCAATGTAAAGGAAAAAATAGCGGAAATACAGAAGGGCCTACCTAAAGGTGTAGAAATAGAACCTTTTCTGGATCGCAAAAAGCTTGTTGACGGAGCTATATCAACCGTATCGACAAACCTGATCGAGGGAGCCCTGATTGTGGTTTTTGTACTGATCTTATTTTTGGGAAATCTACGTGGCGGACTTGTAGTAGCCTCCGTCATTCCACTGACCATGCTCTTTGCGATCTGCATGATGAACCTATTTGGTGTGTCGGGCAATCTCATGAGTTTGGGGGCAATTGATTTCGGAATCATTGTCGACGGTACCGTCATCATCGTCGAAGCGGTCATGCACCGCATCGCTGGGAGCAAGATGAGGTATGGCGGAATCGAAAAACTAACACAGGAGCAAATGGATGAGGAAGTATACGAATCTTCGCGAAAAATACGTTCCGCGGCAGCTTTTGGCGAAATTATTATTCTGATAGTCTATCTTCCTTTACTCGCTTTGGTCGGTGTAGAAGGTAAAATGTTTACGCCGATGGCGCAGACGGTTTCTTTTGCCATCCTTGGTGCTTTCTTGCTATCATTTACTTATGTGCCTATGATGTCGGCTTTGGTACTGAGCAAAAAGACTTCGCACAAGGAAAACTTCTCGGACCGCATGATGAATGCGATACAAAAAGTGTACAGCCCTATCATTGAGGGGGCAATGAAAAAGAAGCTTTTGGTGGTGGTGGTTGCCGTAGCTCTATTTGCTATTACTGTTTGGACATTTCACCGCATGGGTGCAGAATTTATCCCGCAGCTGGATGAGGGCGATTTTGCAGTCGAAACCCGTGTCCCCGTTGGAAGCTCAATCAACCAGATGATCGCCGTATCGAAAAAGGCCCAGGATATATTGCTCAAGAATTACCCAGAGGTAAAACAGGTCGTCAACAAAATCGGTTCTGGGGAGATCCCTACAGATCCTATGCCGATCGAAGCTGGCGACATGATAGTGGTATTAAAGCCGAAAAAGGAATGGTCAAGTGCAAAAAACCGTGAGGAATTGATCGAAAAAATGCAGGAATCTCTTGCTGTGATTCCTAATGCGACATTCAGCTTCCAGCAGCCAATCCAAATGCGTTTTAATGAGCTCCTCACCGGTGCTAAACAGGATGTCGTCATCAAGATATACGGCGAAGACCTCGATATCCTCTCCGACATTGGATCTGATATCGGCAAGAAGATCAAATCCATTGCTGGTGTCGAAGATCTTTACATCGAAGAAATAACAGGACTACCGCAGATCAATATCAGCTTCAACCGGGATAAGATCGGTCAGTATGGAATGAACGTGGAAGATATCAACAGCGTCGTATCGGCAGGATTTGCAGGAAAGATTTCGGGCCTGGTCTATGAGGGCGAACGGAGATTTGACCTTGTGGTCAGATTGGATAGTGCCTCTCGGGTAGATATCACCGATGTACAGAATCTATTTGTGAGTACTCCTGATGGACAACAGGTTCCGCTCAATGAACTTGCAGAAATAAGCTATAAACCCGGGCCCGTACAGATACAACGCGACAACGCCAAAAGACGGATAACGGTGGGCTTTAACGTGAGAAACCGTGATGTCAAAAGCATCGTAAATGATATTCAGGACGTTATCGCTGCCAAGGTAAAATTGCCTGCAGGTTATTATGTAACCTATGGTGGCCAGTTTAAGAATCTGGAAGAAGCAAACGGTCGACTTGCTGTAGCATTACCAGTAGCACTACTCCTTATTTTGATCTTACTTTACTTTACATTCCACTCAGTCAAACAGGGCTTACTGATCTTCACAGCCATCCCACTTTCGGCAATCGGCGGAGTATTCGCGCTGTTGATCCGCGATATGCCTTTCAGTATATCGGCCGGTGTGGGTTTTATTGCCTTATTTGGTGTAGCTGTATTGAATGGTATCGTACTGATTGCCGAATTCAATAGACTCGAAGCCGAAGGTATAACCGATATTGAGGAAAGGGTACGTATCGGAACCAAAATGCGTCTAAGGCCGGTACTGATGACCGCAACAGTAGCGTCACTAGGATTTCTACCGATGGCAATTTCGGCTTCATCGGGAGCAGAAGTGCAACGGCCGCTGGCTACCGTAGTCATTGGTGGTCTGATCACAGCAACAGCACTTACAATACTGGTATTACCCGTCCTTTACATCTATTTTTCCAAATCTTCTAAAAAAAATAAGATGAACACAGCAATCGCATGGCTTATTGTCCCCTTGTTGGCACTCCCAGCAATAAGCAAAGCCCAGCAAGCGGACAATAACGGACTAAAATCGCTATCGCTACAACAGGCGATCGATATTGCCCTGAAGAACAATCATCAGATCAGGATTGCCAACTACGATATCGGTCTACAGCAGGAACTCAAGAAAGGGAGCATAACCATGCCAAAGACAGAGGTTTCCTACACACAGGGGGTTGTAAGTAATCCAACGGTAACGGACAATCTCATCAACCTCACCCAGCGACTGGACTTCCCCACCGTATATGGCAGACAGTCCAAAGTAGCCGAAGAAAAGGTAAAGAGCAGCATGGCCTATAAAGCACTGACGGAAAATGACCTCAGGCGCGAAGTAAAACTGGCTTATACACAGTATCAATACGCACTTGAAAAGAAAAAATTGCTGCTGCAACAAGATAGCATCTATATTAAGTTGAGCAAGGCCAGCAATGCACGGTATCGTGCGGGGGAAGCGACCAGTCTGGAGAATGTCACGTCAGAAGTACAGTCCAAGCAAATACAGAATGAGCTGGAGAAGAACGCATCGGATATCACCATTGCGCAACAAATGCTACAAACCTTGCTGAATATCAATGTAGATGTTGTCATCAGTGAGAAGGAATTGCTGGCAAAAGATCTCTCTTTGGATCAGCAAAGCCTTAATTCACAAGATAACCCTTTGCTTTCCTATCTCAAACAGGAGATCGAGGTAAGTCGCAAGACAACAGAACTTGAAAAAAGCAGAGCACTCCCTGATATTATTCTTGGATTTAGCAGTCAGACCTACAAAGGCATGCAGACGATCAATGGTATTGACAGAACCTATACAGGTATGGACCGCTTTAATTTCTTTCAGGTTGGCTTAGGTATTCCAATATTCCCGGGAGGATATAGGGCAAAGATCAACGCATCACGCATCAATGAACAACGTGCACAGGCACAAGTTGATCTGGCGCAAACAAATCTGAACGGACAATTGAAGGAACTTGTTCAAGAATACCTCAAGTTCAAAAAATCGCTCATTTATTATCAACAGCAGGCATTGCCCCAAGCCCAGCTTATTATTGCCAATTCGGATAAAAGTTTCAAAAGTGGAGATATATCGTACACACAATATCTTCAAAACCTGACTCTTTCAAATACCATTCAGGCTGAATATCTGGACAACCTGTATAAATACAACCGCACTATAATAGCGATCGAGGCTGTTTTAGGAAATAAATAAATTAAAACTTTTAACAATGAAAACATCGTTAACAACATATATTCCACTTCTGTTCTTATCTGCTTCATTGCTTTCTTCCTGTGGTGAACAAAAAAATAGCGACAACAAAGAAGCGACAACTGCCGAATCCAGTGCAAAAGACAGTACTGAAAATAAGGCTCGGACGATCACTTTTACAGCCGATCAATACAAACTGTCAGATATCCAAACCGGCAAGGTAGAAAAACGCAGTCTCAGCGGCATCATTAAAATGACAGGAACAGTGGATGCTGAACCTGGCGATATTGCTTCAGTATCTGCCCCTCTAGGTGGGTACATAACAACTGCGGGTCTGCTGCAAGGTCAGGAAATCAGAAAAGGCCAACTGTTGGCAACATTGGAAAACCCAGAGTTTATTAGCATGCAGCAGGAATACCTGGAGAGCCTTGGGCGTCTGGAGTTTCTGGAGGAGGAATACAAAAGACAACGAGACCTGAGACAGGAAGATGTAAATTCGGCAAAGACCTTTCAACAGGTCAGCTCCGATCTAAGGGTCATTAAAGCCAAAATATCAGGTCTGCAACAACAGATGGCGTTGGTCGGTATCAACAGTGTGGCACTGAAAAAAACAAACAACATAACACGGACCGCAAACGTATATGCACCCATTTCGGGCTTTATCAAAACGAGCAATATCAATCGTGGAAAATATGTTGCACCCACGGACGTGCTCTTTGAAATTATGGGTACGAGTGACCTTCACCTCAGACTCAATGCTTTTGAGAAGGATATGGCAAAGATCAAAAAAGGTCAGACAGTGAAATTCTCGCTTTCCAATGAAACCTCCTATGACAGAACGGCAAATGTATATCTGGTAGGTCAGGCTGCCGATGACAACAAGATGATTGCCGTGCATTGTCGTTTTACAAAACAATCCGGACTACTGCCAGGGATGTATGTAAAAGCATTTTTGGAAACAGGAGCTGAACTGCGGGATGCAGTACCGACGGATGCTCTTGTACAACTGGAAGGAGAAAATTATATTGTCGTACAACAGGAACAGTCTAAAGGTAATTATACATTTGAGCTACTTCAGGTAGCTAAGGGAGTGGAACAAAGCGGCTTTACTGCTATAACCCTATCTTCGTCAGTTAACCCAGATCAAATTACTATAGTAACTAAAAATGCTTATACTATACTCTCCGCAATCAGAAATGCCGAAGAGGAAGAATAGTAAGCTTGACCTTATCCAGTTGTTATGAAATCTGTAAGGAAAAAGAAAAAAAGAAAAATTGCAATGCCTCCTCAATCAAAAAAAAGAGGAGGCATCAAGAAAAAACATACGCCCAAGATGACAGGTTTGGCCTGGATCGCCGTAGCAGTGATTGCTTTTATTGTACTACTTATTATTTCATTTTTATTGGCTGACATTCACACAAATCGAAGTCATACACCTTGATCTATAAGCGATAAAATTGGTTCACTATACTAAAGGATTGAAATGAGACACAATGTATGCTGATAAAAACGATTAAAATATGGAAACCTTCACACAAAATATGATCAAACCATTTTCGGCTCTAAGAAACAGGATATTCGCAAAATTGTATTTTGCGCAGATAGCCAGTCTTTTTGGTGACGCTTTTACCTGGCTGGGAATAGCTTTATTAACCTATAGCTTAAATCCGAATGGTTCTGCCAAAATACTGGCGTCTGCTCTGACACTGCGAGTCACTGCGTATATTTTATTTTCTCCATTTGCTGGTATTGTATCGGATAGGTTTAGACGGAAGAATATTTTATTGATTACGCAGTTGGGGCGAATAGTTGTTGTTTGTCTGTTGCCTTTTGTAAACAGCGAATGGCAGATATATGTGTTGATTTTTGTACTCAATATATTTGCGGCATTCTTCACTCCAACCTACAGAGCAATTATTCCACAGGTTATCCAAAAGGATCTTTATCGTGAAGCGAATGGGCTATCCATGGCTACGTTTCAACTTTTGAGTGTATTTGGTCCAGCACTAGCGGGCATTTTTTCCGCTTGGCTGGGAGCGAAACAGATCTTCTTTGTAGATGCTGTCATGCTTGTGCTGGCCATCATACTTATCGTGACGATTCCCCAAGCTTCCTTGCAACAGGGTGTTGATATCTTAAATAAAAAGGTGAAGAGCACATGGGCTGAAATTTTTAAAAGTGTCCATTTGTTGTTTGGAAATAGAATATTGCGTTTTTCACTGAGCATCGAATTTATATCTGCGGTAGCGGGAGCCTTGGTCCTTGTAAACACGGTTGGTCTTATCAAGACATCTCTCGATCTTGATGACAAACATTATGGATGGATTATGGCCGTCTTCGGGATCGGTGCTGCGATATCTGCTTTCCTATTGGGTAGTCTGGATAAATCTAAAACAAGACGTTCGTCGTTGATCGGCGGAGCACTGCTTATCGGTTTTGCGATCAGTTTTGCAAATTTTGTTCCGTTCAATGGCCTGATATTCCTATGGATCTTGGCAGGTATAGGACAGACATTGGCCGACATGCCTTCGGAAACATTGATCGGCGAAAATATTGCGCCTGAAGATCAAGGAAAAGTATATGGTACACACTTTGCTTTTTCGCATTTATGGTGGGCAATTGCCTATCCGATTGCAGGTTATCTGGGAACAAAATACCCTGAGCGTGAGTTTCTGTATGGTGGGATATTGACTTTGGCCTTAGCAGTTATAGTGATTATCCTATTTAGCATTTCAAAACGGAATATAGCAAAAAAATAGAATTATATTGTTAACATCTCGATCTCAAATGGAAAATTGAACCGCGAAATATCGATATTAAAGCTCAAACTACAAAATTTCTACAGAATCTTGATTTATCTTTGTATAAGAAAGCGACAATATGAAAATACTTATCATTGAAGATGAACTCGAACTTCTGAAATCTATAACAGAATATCTTCTCCAAGAAGATTTTAGATGCGAAACGGCAACAAATTTCAAAGATGCAAGCTACCTTATTTCTGGTTTTAACTACGACTGTATTATACTTGACATAAATCTTCCTGATGGAAATGGTCTAGCTTTATTAAAGTTATTGCGCGAAGAGAAGAAAAAAGACGGTGTCATTATTATTTCTGCAAGAAACTCATTGGAAGACAAAATTATCGGACTGAATCTCGGAGCTGATGATTACTTGGTAAAACCCTTTCATCTCTCTGAACTGAACGCAAGGATAAAGGCATGTATGAGAAGACAATTCAATGAGGGTATTGAAATGATGGAAATCGGAAATCTCATTATTGACCCCATAGGCCGATCTGCGCAGTGCAATGGGCAACCTCTTCAATTTACAAAAAATGAATTTGACCTGATTGCCTATCTGCTGAACAATAAAAACCGTGTCGTGAGTAGACAAGCTATCGCCGAGCACATTTATGGTAATCGAACCGATCTTATGCCCTCTTTCGACTTTGTTTATTCACAGATCAAGAATATTAAACGCAAACTCAAAGAGGCGAACAGCATTGTAAAAGTTGAAACAATCTATGGGCTCGGATACAAGATTTCTATATGAATAAACCACTTTTAATCCGCAACACGAGGATTTTGCTTATCGTATTACCGATCATTTTAATCCTATGTTCCCTAATATTTTTCCTGATGCTTACTCATCACGCGCGCCATGCGCAGGAGAAATTGCTTAACTTAAAGCAACAAAATGTATGGCAGTCTTTTATATCCACAGATGGTAAGATTACTCCTAAAATTATAGGTGAGTATGAAATTATAGAAGGATCTCCAATACAATCCCCGAATATAGTCCGCGACACCACTCTCTCTCTCCTAAATAACGACGTTACCCCCCCCTTTCAGATGTTCTCTAAGAATTATGATTGGAAAGGAAAGGAATACACGGTAACGACCTTTATTTCTGCTACTGAAATATCTCATCTTATCATAAAGGTATTCGCCACGGAAGCGCTAATTCTTATATTATTGCTCATAGCAATAATCATTTTGAATAAAATAAGTTCAGGAAAACTTTGGGCTCCATTTTTCACAACAATGCGGGAAATGGAACATTATGATATTGCTCAAAAGCAAAATATAGAACTGAAACCTGATACCGGCACATTGGAATTTGATCAACTTAATCAAATATTGACGCAATTAGTTACCAGAGCACGTTTGGCATACATTAATCAGAAGCAATTTGTAGAAAATGCCTCACATGAAATGCAGACTCCATTAGCTATTATACAAGCCAAGCTCGAATTGCTTATTAACCAGAGTGATGTCTCAGAAAAAATGGCGTCTTTCATCGCCGATATATCTTTGGCAACTTCAAGAATGAGCGATTTAAATAGGACACTTTTACTGCTTTCCAAAATAGAAAACAATCAATTCCCTGAAAATGAAAAGATTGATATCGCTGTAGTTGTACAAAGAATCCTTGCTGAATATCTGGAATTTGAACATACGGTCAAAGTAATGGAAACATATTGGGAGAAGGATATTATGATAAATGCAAACCGGACCTTGGTCGAAATTCTTATTTCTAATATTATTAAGAATGCAATCGTACATAATGACAACCGTATGGAACTGACCATAGAGCTTTCCAATGGAGTACTTACTGTAGAAAATACCGGGCATCCATTGGATCGTCCAGCCTCAGAAATGTTTCAACGCTTCAAAAAGGGCAACTACAAACAAAAAACAATGGGACTTGGGCTTTCATTGGTAGAACAGATATGTAAACTGTACCAGTTTGGTATAAATTATAGTTACACTGATGGACGGCACAGTATTAAAATTAACTTTCTTTCTGGTATAGAACCAAATTGACAAAATTTCTCCAAAATCACTTTTTAGGTTTGTCCCTATAAACACCCTAAGGGGACAAACTTAAATAAAATGGTTAAATGGTTTTATTGTATTGGCGTCTTTTTCTTTTTTGGCCCACCAAAATTATTAGCTCAACATTCTGAGGAAAAGCGGATCAGCCTGAAAGACGCTATTTCTCAAGGTGAAAATTATCACCAATTACAAAGTATCCTTTATGAAGCTGAAGCAGCGGCAAAGCATATCAATGTCGTTCAATATAGCAAATTACCAAATATTGATGCTAATTATCAAGTTGGTTTAGCGACTGCAAATAACACCACCGGACTTTTTTATCCAAATGGGATACTGCCCATCAGCGGTCCACCTTCGGTCAGCAATTCATTTACCCCCACAGTAGGAAGTGCAGCTGGTGTATTACTGAATTGGGATATACTCACTTTTGGTCAAAAAGATGCCAAAATTGGCGAAGCTTCAGCGGAATATAGGGTGAAAGAAGCGGTATTTAAAGAATCTACTCTTGAGCACCGGACTAAGATCATAAATACCTATTTGGATTTAATACTGTCACTCGAACATACCAAGATCTATTCTGCTAATACACAAAGGACAAAAATCAATCTAAAACAGAGTGCCGTTCTTTCCAAAAATGGTATAAGACCGGGAGCAGACAGCACATTTTTCTCATCCGAATTATCGAAAGCGACAGTTGAGGTGCTCAATTCAACAAAACAACAAAAAGTTTATCAGCTTTTACTTGCACATCTTATTTCCTCCAAAGACCTCCCCTTGCCAACGGATACAGCATTCATAAGTGTGCTGCCTCCAATAACTCAAGGTGGTTCAAATTTTAGTCAAAACCCTATGTTGAAAACCGCCGAGAGCAGTTTGTCTCTAAATTTATTAAAAGAGAACACGATTAACAAAGACTATCTACCTAAGGTTACTTTGTGGAGTACAGCATTTGGTAGAGGCTCAGGGTTTCAAGAAAACGGAACGAATAGAGACATAAAAGGACTTTCGTTAAACAGAATAAATTATGCAATTGGATTTCAATTGAGCCTACCTATAATGAAATATGGCGAAACCAGAAAAAAGCTTCAGGAACAACAAATGCTAACTTTAGCTGCTAAAGAGAAAATAGATCAAAGTAAAGACCTGCTATCAATTCAACAACAGATAGCTAGTGAAACGCTTTCCAATTGTATTCTGGTGGCTGCCGAAACTACAAAGCAGTTAAATGCGGCGCAATATGCTTTTTTTGCCATACAGGCAAGATATAGTGCCGGACTGATCAATCTATCGGATCTTATCCAGGTGCAGTATAGTTTGCTAAAAGCTGAGCTGGATAATAAAAAAGCATATCTGGATGCCTGGAAAGCATATCTTCTCCTAACTGTAATTGACGGCGATGTCACAATTTTCACTAACGCAATTCAAAAATAAATCACGATGATAAAATTAATTAAGTTTGCGCTCCAGAAACCCATAACTATCCTTGTTTTGGTGCTCGGTATACTTGCATCCTCCATCCTAGCAATTAAGAAATCACCGATAGATATTTTTCCGAATATAAATGCACCTACGATCTATGTTGCCCAAACCTATGGAGGACTTTCCCCACAGCAAATGGAAGGCTTTGTAACATCTTATTATGAATATCATTTTCTATACATCACCGGAATAAAAACTGTTGAAAGCAAGTCTATACAGGGATTGGGATTAATAAAGTTACAGTTTCATGAAGGGACCGATATGGCAGCTGCAATGGCAGAAGTAGTTTCTTATGTAAATCGTTCAAAATCATTCATGCCCCCAGGCACACTCCCACCATTTATCATGCGCTATGATGCTGGCTCGGTACCAATTGGTCAATTGGTATTCCGTAGCGAGACAAGAAGCTCAAATGAGATCCAAGACCTCGCTTTATTCAAGGTACGTCCTATGTTTGCTTCTCTTCCGGGTGTATCAGCTCCACCTCCTTTCGGGGGAAACCAAAAAACCATTGTCATAAAAGCAGACCCTGAAAGGCTAAGAGGTTATAATCTAACTGCTGATGAACTCGTTACTGCCATCGCTAAGAATAATTCAATCCTTCCGGCAGGTAATATACGTTCGGCTGATCAAACTATAATTACACCTTCTAATAGTATTGTGTCGGATTTCAAAGAACTCGAAAATATCGCTGTCAAGAATAAAGAAGGTGCAACTGTATATGTCAGGGACGTTGCATCAATTAATAATGGAGCGGATGTAACGACTGGCTACGCATTGATTAATGGTAAAAGAACGGTTTATATTCCTGTCACTAAACGAGCTGATGCTTCTACTTGGGATGTCGTTCAGGCTATTAAACATGCTTTACCAGATATGCAGTCGGCCATACCACCTGACATTAAAGTATCTTATGAATTTGATCAATCGGGCTATGTTAGCAATTCTCTCCAAAGTGTATTATTTGAAGGTATACTTGGCGCATTCTTGACCGGCTTGATGGTTCTACTATTTTTAAGAGATATCAGGAGTGCGATCATTGTGGTTGTAAATATTCCTTTGGCTTTACTAGCGGCATTAACGGGACTATATTTAACAGGACAAACCATTAATATTATGACCTTAGGGGGGTTGGCATTGGCGGTAGGTATACTTGTTGATGAATCCACGGTGACTATTGAAAACATACATCATCATCTTGAAAATGAGATGCCCATCCGAAAGGCTGTATGGACAGCATGTAAAGAGATGGCGATCCCCAAATTGCTTATTCTTTTAAGCATCCTTGCCGTATTTGTTCCCTCTTTCTTTATGACCGGCGTGCCAAGGTCAATGTTTAAACCTTTGTCATTAGCCGTTGGTTTTGCAATGATTGCTTCATTTCTGTTATCGCAAACACTGGTACCGATACTCTGCAATTGGTTTATGGCTGAAAAGAAAGAGAAACTAACATTAGACCCGCTTCAAAATCTTAAAGATCGTCTCGTAGCTTTCGTTTTAAAATGTCGGAAAAGAAAATCCATTATTGTTCCCGTGTCGCTCATTGGTTTGACTACTATTGCCTATCTGAGCTACTTGGGATCTGGGACGGAAATTTTCCCAAAGGTTGATGCAGGTCAGATGCAGGTCAGATTAAAGATGCGGCCGGGAACCCGAATCGAAAGAACAGAGGATGCAACAAAGAAAGTTCTTTCAATGATAGACAGTATCGCTGGGAAGGAAAATATTGCAATCACTTCTGCTTTTGTGGGACTACAGCCTCCCACCTATGCTATTAATCCGATTTACCTCTACACCAGCGGTCCTCAAGAAGCTGTTTTGAAAGTAAATTTAACAAAGGAATCAAATCTCCCCCTTGAACAACTCAAAGAAAGTATAAGGCATGGAGTAGCGAAAAACATGCCCGAATTATCATTGTCTTTTGAACCTGCGGATCTTGTTGATCAGGTAATGAGTTTAGGCGCCAATAATCCAATAGAAATAATAATCCAGGGAAAAAATCTAAGTCAGAGCCAAGAAATCGCCAAAAAATTAAAAAACATATTAGATAAAATAGATTATTTACGTGATGTGCAGATCGGACAACCCTTAGAATATCCAACTCTTCAAATCAATTATGATAGAATAAAAATGGGCCAGATGGATATCTCGGTTGAAAAAGCAGGCCGATCCGTACTTGATGCAACTTCGTCGAGTAGATTTATCCAACCCATCTATTGGCTCGACAATAGCTCAGGAAATGCTTATCAAGTTCAAGTAGAGTATCCCCAGATGCACATGAATGCCGTAGAAAAAATTGAGGAACTACCGATTTCAAATAAGGATGGGAAAACAGTATACTTACGGGATATTGCAAGTATAAAAAAGATCAACTCCATAGGAGAATATGATCGAATAAACCAACAGCGCTATATTTCACTAACAGCAAATATTTATAATAAAGACCTTGGAACCGCAGTAAAAGATGTAAATAAAAACATCAAACTATTGGGATCTCTCCCTGCTGGAGTAAAAGTCTATACACGTGGTCAATCAGAAATGCTCATACAGACTATTGAAGAGCTCACTATAGGCTTGGCTTTGGCGATCTTTGTTGTCCTACTCATGTTGGCAGCTTTTTTCCAATCCTTTAAACTTGCTTTTACTGTTCTTACTGTGTTACCCGGAGCGTTGGCAGGTTCTATATTAATACTATATTTTACAGGAAACACGATTAATATTCAATCCTTTATGGGATGCATTATGGCCTTGGGTGTTGCTATTGCCAACGCGATCCTTCTTGTATCAAATGCCGAAACGATAAGGCGAGAAAAATTTAAATACGATATGCCAGCAGTAACGGCTGCTTCCAATAGACTTCGACCTATATTGATGACTAGTCTCGCAATGATCGTGGGAATGGTACCGATGGCCATCGGATTGAGTGAAGGAGGTAAACAGACAGCACCATTGGCAATTGCTGTTATAGGTGGATTAGTATTTAGTACGATTAGCAGTTTGCTCATCGTACCATTGGTACATGACCTACTCATAGGTAGCAAGGAGCAAGCAGGAGTATCACTATTTCCCGAAGAAAAATAACTAAGAAATCCAGATCATGAAAACTAAATTAATAAATTCAAGAAAATTTCTCGCTCTAATAGCCTTATCGCTAACTATTTCCTGTATGGGCAAAAAAAGTGATAAAAAAAACACTGCTGCAGAAGAGATAAAGCCAGATTCAGTTCAGGTGACGACATTAGATTCATCTACACTACAAAAGAGTATATCCCTTCCGGGTAATCTTCTACCTTATGAAAAAGTTGAAATAAGAGCAAAAGTTCCTGGTTATATCAAAAGCCTAAATGTTGATCTCGGTTCAAAGGTGACAAAGGGCCAAATACTTGCGTTAGTGGATGCTCCAGAAATAAACTCACGTCTTCAGGAGCTGATTGCAAAGGAAAAAATGTCTTATTCTAATTATCAATCTAGCTTGGATTATTACGACCGCATCAATAAGGCATCTAAGTCCGACGGCGTAGTAGCTGCATCAGAACTGGAAAAAGCAAAATCACAGATGCTGGCTGATGAGGCCAACTACAATGCTTCCAAGTTTGCCGCTAAATCTTATAGACAGGTAGGAAATTATCTTGCCATCGTAGCTCCTTATACAGGAATTATTACAAAACGCAATATCAATATTGGGTCTTTTGTCGGAAATTTAAATGAACCTCCTTTATTTGAAATAGAAGATAATAGGATATTAAGACTTCAAATACCTGTACCTGAGATTTATTCTGGGGCACAGCTAATGGAAAATAAAGGAGAATTAACAACTAGTTCATTTCCGGATAAACTATTCACGGCGGTCCTTTCACGAAAATCAGGAAGTATTAATTCCGAAACGCGAAGCGAACTGTGGGAATTTGAAGTTCAAAATCCAGATCTTAAGCTTAAACCCGGAAGTTTTGCCAACGTCAACCTTAAATTTGCCAGAACACAGCCCTCTTTTATTGTACCCAACTCAGCTGTACTTACAACACTTGAAAGAAGATTTGTCATCGTTATATCCAATGGTATTACAAAATGGATTGATGTCAGAAATGGGCTCGCTGTTGGGGAAAACAGGAAATATTCGGAAATTTAAAGATTGGTGATCTGATCGTACTAAAACCAAATGAAGAGCTGAAACCAGATAAAAAAGTAATAACAAAACAATAAAATAAAATCAGTGTATTTTATTTAGGGATATTCCCGAAGAATCCAATAAATATTTCATTATGAAAAATCTAACAAAACTGTTAACTATTCCGTTATCCATTTCCGCGCTATTATTAGTATCAGCAGAACTACATGCTCAACAAGAAGCTACCCATGGCAGCATGATCAAGGCAGACCATTCAAGCAATAATCGTATAAAATTGAAGCCGCTTGATATTTCCGTCATTGAAAAGATTGTACAGGTAAAGGGCAAGGAAAATAATGGAGAATATAAGATTACTGTTCCTCAAAATGATCTAGACATCAATGTGGATGGCTTTAAAATCATACCGCCAATGGGACTCGGAACCTGGATAGCCTTTACTCCGGCTCATGATGGCGCAATGATTATGGGAATATTGTTATTACTGAAAATGATCTAAAACCCGTTCAGTTTGAGGTAATAAAACAAGGACTAACGATAACTGCTATTCACAACCACTTTGTAAGAAATCACCCCAATGTGATGTATATGCATATTGGCGGAAGTGGAAGTGTCGAGCAAATGGCTGCGAAAGCCAAAGCTATTTTGGATAAGGTAAAGGAAACTCGGGGCACAGATCCAGCGAAAGGACAATTTACAGGAAGAACTGTGGACAACAGTATTGATATCAAAAGAATTGATGCAATACTAGGTATCCAAGGAGAAATGTCCAGTGGAGTGTATAAATATACCATAGGACGTCCGACGCTCCTATTACCGAGCATGGCATTCCTATATCAACTTTTTTTGGTTATAACACTTGGATAGCTTTTCAGGGTACAAATGAAAAAGCAGCAATAGCTGGAGATTTCGCTATGCTAGAGGATGAAGTAGCACCTGTTATAAAACTTTAATAGAAAATGGTATTGAAGTCGTTGCAGTACACAATCATATGGTTCATGAAAACCCCATGTATTCTTTTTGCACTACTGGGCAATTGGAAACGCAGAAAACCTCGCTCGGGCTCTGAAGCTAGCATTAGAACAGACTGGAAAAGGAAAAATGAAACATTAGCGTATTTATAGTTTCAACAGGAAAAAATTTGTATAGTCTCTACTAAATGTACCTGGTAGAGCTATGCAAATTTTTCATAACAAAAGAATGTCTTCATACCCTTTTTGACCGACTAAACTATTTTCGTTGAGCTGGTTATTGCCATATTATAACGAATCTTTGATAGAATTTAATCCTAAAATAGAAGAATATAAAATGTTCTTAGAAAAAATCAGTCTGAAGTCGCGAAAAAACAAGAGGGTACTCCACAATTGCTTAGTAAGATGATTTATATTAGCCAAATCCGAAATAAAAAACCGCAGGAAGACCGCGACCATTATCCGTATAATATTCTGTCATTATCAGCGCTGGTGGAACTAAATTTCGGAGTCCTGTGACTTTCATCGTAGGAGAAAATGGTATCGGGAAATCGACACTAGTAGAAGCGATAGCCATCAATGCAGACTTTAATCCTGAAGGTGGAAGCTGCAATTTTAATTTTAGCACCATGGATTCCCATTCTGCTTTATTCGAAGATATCCAAGTGATACGAACCGCATATCGCAACAGAGATGGTTATTTTCTCAGGGCTGAAAGTTTTTATAATGTAGCCACCGCAGTAGATCAATATGAAGCTCAGCAATCTATGGTGGATCGCTCCCACGAATGATCTCATGGTGAAAGCTTCTCTTATTTATTACATCATCGCCTCAACGGTAATGGACTCTATATTTTTGATGAGCCAGAATCGCACTGTCTATCATAAGCCAGCTAAATATGTTGAGCCGAATAAGAGAGCTTGTAGAACTGAGATCCCAATTCATTATCGCAACACACTCCCCAATCCTAATGGGCTATCCCGAAGCTGATATCTATCAGGTATCTGAAAATGGAATAAAGCTGATTGCATATCAGGATACCGAACAATATAAATTGATGAAGTATTTTATGAATAATCACGAACGAATGCTATCCGAATTGGGCTTCGATTTTTAGATCAAATTAAATGGAAGACAAAAATAAATGCAAAGAACTCATTGGGAAATTGATGTGTTATATAATCGTTAAATTCATAATTGACACATAAAATATGAGGTATTTATTTTAGCTTTATCCCTAGCTAGTTAATCTAAATAATGTTCGCAAAGAATATTTGTCAGCCAATATCTGCTTTAGAAATGAAACGTATAATAACAGTAATCTTAGTTTTTTTATCAATACATATTAATGCTCAAAATCTAAAACACCTTACTGATATCGCAAGTGACGACGGTATACCGAAGGGGAAAGCAATTATCTATGGTAACTTTATCCAACGATTAGGATTCAGCAGTGGAGGTTTTCCGCAGGACATACGTTTGATCAATACAGAAACAAAGGAGGTTTTGCATTTAGAGTGAAGCCGACATTCAAATATCAAAGGAAAATACCTTCATATACACTATTGAGCCAGGAAACTACGCTATTCTAAATTATTGGTGGACCAATAGTAAGTGGTATGGAGGTAAAATGTATACAGAATATATTTTTAAGAATATAGATACAACGGATGATTTTGAAGATAAAGTAAACGCTGGCCTGATAAACATAGATGAATTAGAACGCTTTACTTTTAAGATCACAGAAAACTCATTAAACTATCTGGAACCTGGCATTTTAAAACCCTCTGTTTCATTCACGAATGATAAGGTCATACTCGACCAAAAAATAAAAAAGAAGTACAAAGTCATTGACTTTTCCCAAGCTATTGTCGTTATGCCGAACTAATAGGCACAAATCAGGAATATAGAAAACCTTTGGTTCAAATAGTATTCACGTTCACATGTAATGCGCACCTCTCGACGAAGGGGTGCGCTATAAAAGCTTCGTTAATCAGATTTTATAAATTTCCAATGACAATACTTATTTATAGAATTTAATTAGCTTGCTCATGCTCTGAATTAAGTCAGGTTGATGAAGGACTCTGTTCCGTTATCAAAAATTTCAAAACTAAAATGACCAGATAATTCTTCTAACCTTTTTTTGCTGGCTTTCATCTCTCCTTCAAACCAGTTGTCCCAGACCAATAGGATACATTATTCAAAATCATCCGTCTGGTATCGGACAAAAATTTAGATAAAAACATTTTTATATAGGAACAATTCAAGCAATCAAACCTGGGGATTCGAAGTAAAAGGAAGAAGGGCTTAAGGTTTTATTCTAAATCTTTATATATATCTATTTATGTATTGCTATTTTTTTAGTATATTTATCTTCATAAAAAGTAAAATAAAATTGTAATAGCCAATATGCCATCTAGTTTTCTCGAGCTGACGGGAAGAACTTATCAAATCTAAAAGCATGACTAAGAATAAAAAAATTAATGTACAAGGAGTAGATATTCTCCTATATCAAGAAAATCAAAATGATTACATATGACTTACGGATATTGCAAGACACAAAGATTCGGCACATACTGACGATTTAATTAAAAACTGGATGAGAAATCGCAATACAATTGAACTCTTAGGTTTTTGGGAAAGTATATATAATCCCAATTTTAAACCCGTCGAATTCGACGGGTTTAGAAAACAAGCTGGTCTCAATAGTTTTGTGATGACTCCCAAACGCTGAATAGAAAATACCAACGCAATTGGTATAATTTCTAAAGCTGGAAGGTACGGGGGGAACTTTTGCTCATAAGGACATAGCACTAGAATTCGCTTCCTGGATTTCAATCGAGTTTAAACTTTATATAATAAAGGAGTTTCAACGTTTAAAAGACGATGAAAACAATCGTTTGAAATTAAATTGGGATTTAAATAGAACGCTAGCTAAGGTGAATTATCAAATCCATACAGATGCTATCAAAGAAAATCTTATTCCGCCAGAAATCACCAAACAACAGTCAAATTCCGTTTATGCCAACGAAGCCGATATACTTAATATCGCACTATTTGGAATAACTGCCAAACAATGGCGAGATACTAATCCTGATAAAAAGGGCAATATTCGAGACTACGCGATTATAGAACAGTTGGTCGTGCTAAGCAACATGGAAAGTATAAACGCGTTATTAATTCAACAAGGAGTACCACAAAATGAACGGCTTATGCAACTGAATAAAGTAGCGGTAACACAAATGAAGTCGCTCGTAGAAAATAAAGCCGCTAAAAAATTGAAATAGTACGTCGCCATGATGAGCCAAGGCAACTCTGGCGGCATCCATTATGGACACTAGTAGCTAACAACAGGTCAATAGTCGATCCAGCATGAATCTATACGCGCTTTTATTGTTGCATGGGCAAAAGATGATCCTGTAAACAGTAAATTAGCGTATTCACAATTATTTATATACAACTATCTTTGAACGTAGATCAAACAGCTTACAGCATGGTATAATAACTAAAAACTTTATTACTGATATATCGACAAGTCTTAAAAGTTATGGTGAATTGATGGGATACAAATTGGACGATGAGACAAAAAATAGGATAACTAATACTATTAAAGCAGAACAATATGGAATTATTAAAGAGGGTACATCCAGAAAAGGTACAAAACTTGGCTATTAAATTCTTGTTTTTATTTTTATCCGTAACATTGTTTTCCTGTATATCGATTAGGAAACGAGATGCCAATTATTTAAAGGAAAAAACAGTGGGGGCTATAATATAAAATATTTAAAAGATGATAAAGATCTGGAAGGAATAATATCACTTCAGGGAGAGGTACGCATGGGAGGAAGTAATAAAATAGTACCAAATGCAGAAATTGAAGTTCGGGATACAAATAATAAATTAATTGCTATAAAAACAGCTGATAGTCAGGGAAGATTTAAGTTTACCATAAAAGCTGAACCTACTGTCGGGAATATTAATGTAAATGGATCCGATGGAAATTCATTAGGTGAACTTGAAATCGCAAAAGTTGATATGGGTCGATTTTATTCACAAATAGAAATAGCTGTGAAACTGTTTATTATAAATGGAGTTATGAAAAGCACAGTACCCCTTTCGAAAAAAGAGATTAAAGAAATCAAGAATCAAAATAATAAATAGATATAAATGAGAATCAACTCAGAAAAATTATTAATATTGAAATGAGTTAGATTTTAGAGGTAGGTACAAGCAAGTTAAAAAAAAGTTTTTGATGGTGCTAAAAATTTCATCTTGTTTACAACGGAATCTATTCATATAAAGAATTTTTGTTTATTATTTGAAATATAAAAAAGGTCCAAATTTATAATGGCATTACGCATAAAGTTAAACCTTTGTGGTTTTAAACTTCTTCTTTTGCTAACACTCTTTAGCTGTTCCACAAAGAAGAATTATAACGACTGGGTTGATATAGACCAAAACAACTGCAGCAGCTATAGCCAACGAGGTAAAGGTTATACAGATGATGAGATATCGCCTTTAATAAAAGGCAAAGTGAGCATGTGCCATAATAATGAAAATGTTCCTTCTGCTAGAGTTTTCTTTCTTAGTTCAGAGAGTGATACAATTGGTACAACCATCACCGATAAAAATGGAGAATTTTCGCTAACGATCCCATCCGAGGGATTGCTCCATGGAAAAATTATTGTAGATACATTTGGAACGGGGATGACTATCGAACATGTTTACATTGCGCCAAATTTTAAAACCTACGCCTTAGACATAAAATTACCAAGGCAGCCCATGTATATTAATGAAATAGGTTCAAAAAAGGACCAGAAAAAGTTGAGGAAAGAAGTTGAAAAAGCAAATAGAAAACATAGATAGGTGTTATAAGTTGATCTGGGCTATTAAAATTTCTGTCTTTTTTTGGATCTTTTGTTTCTCATCCTGCGCTATCATCATACCCAAAACAGAAAACAATAAAGTATTGGGCGGGTACGAATCTTCAAGCTATTTAGACGAGAATGATTTGCAAGATTCTGTGACGATTTCAGGCATTATCACTGAAGCTAAGACAAAAAGTAAGGTACCCAATGCCGGGATACGATTTTTAGACTCTGAAGGAAATACGCTCAAAAAAGTATCTTCAGACACAGATGGATCATTCAGTACAAGACTGGCAAAACTCACAAAATTTGGAAGTATCGAAATTGATGGAAATAGTGCTGGTTTTCTCACTATAGCAAACATAGACTTTGGTATTTTTGTCAATAATACCAGAATAAAAGCGAGATTATTCAAGTACGATTATTCTGCAACGGAGTTAGAATTTTACAAGAAAGAAGATCGAGACCAGCTAAAGCGAGAGATAGAAGAAATGAAAAAACAAAAGAGGTAACAGCATCGTACCAGAAAGTGTATTAATTATAGAAATGTGGAGTTCGAAAGGACTTCACATTTTTTATTTGTCCATTTTTGTCATTGCGATATTCAGCAACGGATACTTCAGCGTATCTAAAATTCGGCAGGCCTTATGATCAGAACCAAATTTCATCCATTGGCTATCTTCCCGCCTAAGCTGAAGAAAACGAGTTTCAAAAACTGAAGCTGTGATCTCGTTGCTTAAAAAACCACGTATAAGATCAAGGTATTTCTGGAAATTGGCATCTTACGGATTTTTTGAACTCATCGTCATATCGATTAATAAAATTAGACAGTTCTCATATGCATATTCCGCACCATACTACACCACCATTCCGCTCCAAAGTGGTTCTTCGTCAATTTTGGTGAAAGTACGTTAAATAATTACACTTTATAAACTAAACCTTTTTTCTTTTCAAACACAATTCCAACCTTTTCGAGCAAGTTATAGACTTGTGCCTTTTGATATGCTAAGCCATATTCTTTATCAATCCATTGAGCCAAAAGAGGGCCTGTCCACTTTACTGATTGATATCCATGATCCGAGGGTTTTTCGTTTATGACCAAGTTTTTGATTCTTTCGAGTTGTTCGTTTGATAAATTGCTCCGTCTACCGCGCCCTTTCTTATCTTTTAATCCTTCAATACCTTCTTTTTCAAATCTATGAACCCAATTTGTTATCTGCTTGAAGCTGATATTATGTAGTTCAGACAACCGTCTGCTCGAATAGCCTAATGCAACAAGATATACCATGTATAGCCTTATACCAACGGTATAAGCATCATTTGTATTTAATAATTTCTTTATCTCTGTTGCGTCTGATCGCTGAATTTGTAAGACTGATTTTCCCACTGTAATTTATTTTTTCTAAACAACAAATATATAAATTATTATGTGTAATTTAATATTATACTTTTAGTTATGATTCCAGAATTTGTACTTCCTCCCAATTTACAGTTAAAAGCTGAAACAACGTACACCTCTCTAGGAGAGCTTTATATTAGTACGTACGCTTATCAAAAACACTCAACATGCCCTATTTGTGGCATTACGAGTGATAGGGTTCATAGTAGATATTTCCGAACTCTTTTAGACCTTCCTGTTTCCGGATATTTAGTAAAAATCAAGCTCAGGGCTAGGAAGTATTTTTGTGATAATTCAGTCTGTCATCGAAAGGTTTTTACTGAACGCTTCGATTGTGAAATCAGGCCATATTATAGAAGAATGATTCGTTCAAATGAACTTCTTTTTAAAATGGGGCTTGAATTGGGAGGAAATAGAGGTTCAGCAATTAGTCGCTATGTTGGACTGCCGGTTAGCTCCTCCACTATGTTAAGAGTGATTCAGGGAGTAGATATACAACCTAAGGCTTTGACATCTGGGGTAATTGGCGTAGATGATTGGGCATTCAAAAAAGGAAGTACCTACGGAACCGTTATTGTGGATTTAGAACGGAAAGAAGTGATAGATTTACTTCCGGATCGTGAATCGGATACGCTGGCAGAGTGGCTGAAGAATCATCCAGAAATAAAAGTAGTATCCAGAGATCGCTATGGCCCATATGCTTTGGGTATAAAAACAGGGGCCCCTGATGCCATTCAGGTAGCCGACCGCTTTCACCTAATTATGAACTTAGGGGAAGCAGCTAAAAAAGTCTTACAATCAAAAGCAAAAGAATTGAAGGAAATATTTAAGCTTTATAATGATCCCAAAAGAAAAGAACCTACATTAACGGAAGTTACCGGGCCTGTTGAAGCAAATTTAGAAGTTCTAGCAACGATTTCTACAGCAAACATTGGTGCACATAAACAATATCTATTCGACAAGGTTAAAGAGCTATATGCCAATGGTATTACGCTGAGACAAATTGCCAGAATTACAAACCTGGATCGAAAAACAGTCGCAAGGTATGTATCCGTGGAAAAACTTGAGAAAAGACAGTCCAGAAACTCCACCAACCTGGAATCCTTCATTAATTATCTTTTGAGCGAAGAGAACCACGGAAAAACATATAGAGAACTACATAACACTATTGTTCAGATGGGATTCAATGGTAAGTATACCCAGTTTTGCCACAAGATGAATGAAGTTTATAATATGCCGGGGCTTAGTAGAATGAAATATAAGGCGCAGGTGGTGGTAGCAAAAACTTGGTCGCCAACCAAATTATCCTTAATGCTCTATAGGGAGTCAAAACACCTTAAGGAAGATGATAAAGAATTTTTAGAATTATTATTTGAAAAGCTTCCTCAAATAAAACAACTGGAGCAGTTGATAAAGGACTTTAAACAATTGTTTCTTATCAAGAAAGAAGGAATGTTACAAAAATGGATTCAGGAGGCATCAACATCAGAGTGCGGGCTTAAAAATTTCGCTAAAAACCTTTTAAGGGACTATGAAGCAGTGAATAATGCAGTAGTAAGAACAGTAAGTAACGGCCAGGTTGAGGGACAAGTGAATCGAATAAAAAATATAAAAAGAAAAATGTACGGAAGGGCAGGATTTCAGCTATTGAGGAAAATGATACTTGCAAAATCAGCATAATTCACCAAAATTGACGAAGAACCTCCAAAGTACACCAGTGATTCCGCTGCAAAATACACCACTTTGGTGTAAATTTTTAGCAGTCTAATTATAGGTTGACGGTCTTTTACACTGTTCTAGAAAGACTGCCATTCCGACACAAAGTGCACCAATAATTCCGCGGCAAACTACACCACTGGATATTTAAGAAAAAAAGATTGCTAAGTTGGGCCTGTATTAGACCTAACGACATGGCAAACAGACCTCTAAATATGCAGAAGATAAGACAGATATTGCTGTTTTTGGAACGTGGCTTTTCCCAGCGTTCCATCGAAAGGGAGACCGGTATCAATAGACGTACCATCGCAGGTTATTTGCAGCGGTTTGCCGACAGCGGATTCAGTATTGCGGAACTGCTCCTTTTTTCCGATGCCGAGCTGGAGGCTTATCTTAATGCGGGCAAAGCGGAACAGATAGAAAAAGATCCCCGCCGGATACATCTTGAATCGCAGTTTTCCTATCTATTTTCCGAACTCCGTCGTGTAGGTGTTACGCGTCAGCTGTTATGGCAGGAATATATCATTGAATATCCCGATGGCTTTGGCTATTCCAGATTCTGTGAGCTTCTTCAGGAACATATCCGCAAACAGGGAGCTACCATGCGTTTTGAACATGAGCCCGGGAAGCTGCTGCAGGTAGACTTTGCTGGTGATATGCTGCATTATGTGGATACCGACAGTGGTGAACTGATAGCCTGTCCTGTTCTGGTGGCCGTATTGCCTTTTAGCGGCTATAGTTATGTGGAAGCGCTCATTAATGCATCCCTGCCGCAGGTATTGCGGGCGCTTAACAATGCCCTTGGCTATTTTGGGGGCGTACCCTTATCGGTAAAGTCGGACAATATGAAACAATGGGTCGTGCGCAGTAACCGTTACGAACCAAAGTTCGCCGATATGCTGGAGCAATGGGCCAATCATAATAACATAGCGCTTCTTGCCACACGTCCTGCAAAACCCAGGGATAAGGCATCAGTGGAAGGTGCTGTTAAAATAACCTATCAACGGATATACGCTCCACTCCGAAATGAGACCTTTAAAAGTATCAGCGAACTGAATCTGGCGATAGGTCTACAGCTTAAAGAGCACCATCAGAAAAACTTCCAGCGCAAGACTTTCAGCAGAACAGAGCTTTTTGAAAGTAGTGAGAAACCGATCTTAAATCCGTTGCCGGAAAGTTCTTTCATAATGAAACACTATACACGTGCAAAGGTGCAACGTGATTATCATGTGGTACTGGGTGAGGACTGGCACTTCTACAGCGTACCTTCCAAACATATCGGGAGCACGGTAAATATTATTTATTGTACCGATACCGTTGAAATATACATCGGAAACGTCCGTGTAGCCCTTCACAGGCGCAGCTATAAAAAACACGGTTATACGACCGACAGAAATCATGAACCACCACATCACCGCCAATTTCGCGAGCGCCTGGCCTGGAATCCCGATGACTATCTTTCAAGGGCAGAAAAATACGGTGTTGCCACCCGCGAATACTTTCAAAAGGTAATGGATAGCAAACTGATCATAGACCAATCTTATCAAGCCTGTCAGGGACTCCTCAGGCTGGCATCGCTTTATCCAGACCGCATAGAAGCCGCCTGCCAAAGAGGGCTAAAAGGCCACCGCTTTAATTATATGGCCATAAAAAATATCCTTGACAACAAGATGGACATGCTGGAAAAAGATGATCGGCACACTGCCGGTTATAGCATTCCACTACACCGGAACATCCGGGGGGCTGATGAATACAAATAAAACAGACACATAAATCAACAACAGAAATGAACACAGATCAAACTATCGAACAGCTCAGATCAATGCGCCTGACTGGCATGGCCCGCCGCTATGAAGCAGTCGCCTCCTTACCAGTACACGAAATCCAGGATGTCCATGAACTATTGGGATCCATGGTACAGGCCGAACTGGAATACCGTGACCATACCAGAACCCAGAAATATCTCAAAGCCAGCCGGCTCAGGTACAACGCTCTTCCTGAAGAGATCATCTGCAATGCAGAAAGGGGCATCACACGTGAACAGGTACTTCGACTTTCAGACGGCTCTTTTATACATCGTGGAGAAAATGTTCTTATCACAGGAGCTACAGGTTCAGGTAAAAGCTTTTTGGCCTGTGCGCTGGGAAGGTCGGCTTGTCTGCTGGGCTTTAAAACGCTATACTTCAGTATGAACCGCTTTATGGATACCGTTGTACAGACCAGGCTTGATGGTACTTATCTGAAATGGATAAAGGGAATTGCAAACCAAAAGTTACTCATATTGGATGACTTCGGGTTAAAATCAATAGACGCTGACACTCGGCTTGCACTGCTAGATATATTGGAAGACCGATATGGAAATAGCTCTGTTGTCATAACTTCTCAGCTACCGATTGAAGCATGGTACAACTTTATTGATGAGCCAACACTTGCGGATGCGATAATGGACAGATTGACAGCTTCCGCACACAGACTCTCGCTACAGGGCAAGTCGTTAAGAAAGAAAAAAAATCATTAAGTTTGAAAAGTTAATACAATCCAGTTGTAAAATAGCTCGGGTTATTGGTCACTAAATCTGGTGTACTTTCGTCCGGAACCCGTGGTGTACTTTTGTCGGAATATTCATCATAAGAGGTGTTATCCTAAAAATATCGGTTTCGTTATACAAAGACTAATAATTTATCAACTCCACAAAATGTATCCTATCCTTTGCTAACATCGCCTTAATGGCATCCCATCTATAATCTATCGCTACGTTGTTCTCATTTACAAAATCATCATAAGACGCAATAATCAGCCACATTAAAGCCACCCTTTCCTCAAAAGTTAAGTTATATTGATGATAAAAATCAATAAATTCATTGATGCGATTGGAATCTGCCATCTCAATATCCCAGTCCTGCTCCGTACCTGTATAAGGCAACGATAACTTCTTACTTAGTGTTGCGACTGTTTCTTTTTGAGTATCATTTACATCTTTCAAGTGCCAACTTCAAGTATTTACCTGTAGCAAGAACATCAAAATTTATTCAAGAAGTTCTTTACCTTATCACGAGCTGGAGAATTATTATAATTTTCTATATCAGTATAGGCTTTACCTAATTGCTGCCCTAAGCATTTTATTAAACCGGGGTTTTTAGAAAAATCTAATTTACCTAAAAAATTTAGGTAAATCGCATTTTGAACCCGCCGATCAACTAAAGGTAAATTCTTCCGTAAAAAGTCTACCATAGCATCAAATTTATCCGTTTTAGGGCAGGTATCTGAAAATGGAATAAAGCCAATTTCATATCAGATTACCGAACAGTATAAGCTGATGAAGTATTTTATGAATAATCACGAACGAATGCTATCCGAATTGGGGTTTGATTTTTAAATTAAGCTGGTTGCACTGGCCGAAGCACATTTAACCAGACGTCCGAAACTCCACTTTTAAAATGTCCTGTTTTGCGGGGGAGGTCATTGTCATTAAAAATATCCACTACTCGGTGAATAAAAAATAATTTGAACTGCACTTCTCGCATAATGATCATCGTCAATTTGGCTATAAAAAATGAGAATTATACTTTGTCTAAATTCAATAAATTATCCATTCAAGCCAAATTAAAAATAGAAAGGATGACAACCACTAATAGCGAGTGATCAGTAATGCATTTTAAAAAGGAACCATGTTCAATTGAAAATCTGTAGTTTTCCAATCATTAAACGCAACCAACAAATCGCTATTTACTTGCAATGGAATACTTTGAGTATTTGTTGATTTTACGTTGTCCTTTTCTCTAGCTACACTTGCTATGACTGAAATTTGGTTTACAGCTTGATGATTTCCTATTCTACATACACTTAAATCCGGCGAGATGGTAATATCCATATCTAAATTTGCTGCTAAAGATAAACCCTTAATCGTTAATGCTCTAATCTCTTCGTCTACTATCCTACTGATAGTTAAAGAAATATCCTTATTTTGCTGTGTCGTTAATCGCACTTGTGAGTTATCCGCAGTTACCAGTATGGTATCCACGTCTCCTATGTTAGTTTTTATATTTTCCAATTTTATCATAGCGCCATTAGGCATAATATTATTGAAAGTATACGTGCCGCTTGCTGTTCCTCTAATCTTTCGTGTTAAGTTCTTTCCTGTCGGAAGTAAATATGCTCCTGGCACTAAGTAACATGGATGACTACCAGGAATTTCACTATAAATCTTTCCATTGATATGCCCTGCTTTTAAACCTAACTCATCGGTGATCTCAATATCTGCAGGGCTCAGCATAAAGTCCATTGCAAAGCCCAATACACCAAACGGTCCATTAAATGGCATATCATGATCAGCAAGTGTAAAGGCTCCGTTGGACATAATGCCAATCGTAATCTGCTTGTCTAGCCTAAATCCTTGCTTTTTATTATAGGTATAGGTTAATTTACCATCTACGGTACTAAACTCTAAGAAGCAGTCTGGATTGGTTTCGTTGTTACAATCATAGCAGTATAATTTAACGCCATCCAAGCTGTTTATGGTACTCAATGCATCTGCTGAAAGCTTAGGACCAGTATGACCTTTTGGGTATACAAATCTATAAGGATATAAACAATGAGAATCGCTAAGTTTATCAAAATATTCACTGTCCCATACTTCACCTGCTGGTATAAAAAACAATAAAGGCGTATTATTCCGATCACAGCCTCTAAGGAAAGCTGTCTCAATTGAACGAATCGCATAATCTACATTATCGGCGAAAGTACGACCCCAATCATGAAAATGAATCAAAGATTCTTTGCTTAACAACTTCCATGTATAGCGGTTAATTCTTCTATGATGTCTGCTTCCTGGATACCTGTAATATCCACATTATTTGTCCAAAGGTTATCAGCAACTTTCGTAGACATGGCTGTACAGAAACCCGTCGCCAATCCTCCATCTCCTTTACCTTTTAAAAAGTAGGTATAAAATACAAAGAAAGCGGCTGTTAACATCGGATGACCAAATATTGGGTCGAAAGATTCATGCCATACCTCACTTGAACCAAATGTCTTTTTAAACGTATCAAAACTTGGCTTTCCTATATTCGGATTATGGAATGATAGGTTGTTTTTGCCAAAGCGATAGGGTATTTCTAAAACTCCAGCTTGAGAGACACTGCGTTCATTACTAAGCATACCATCTGGATTTCTGACCTGTACTGAAACTAAAGATGAATTCCCTTGATTAAGAAAACCTATCATAATAAATGTTAATTCTTTACCAGAGGCTGCCACTTCTGCTGCAATATTTTGATTATTAATCAGTACCGATGCTCCCGGCACAAATGCTCTACCTCTCAATATTGTTGAAACTCCAGGCATCATCTGATCGGCAAATACGTCTAATTGCGGTTTTATTCGAATATTTACCCGATTGCTTTCAAAATTATCGGCTACTCGAAGTATAAATAATGCTTTAGAACCTCCTGAAGTATCCAACGGTAAAACGACATTCATACTTCCGTCAGCGTTTATATGATGCTGTAGTTCTATAGAACCATCAAAAATAACTTTATCTGAATTCGCAAAAGTAGTTCCTTTTACCACAATTGTATCTCCTGGAAAAGCCTCATATGTACTAACAGATGTAATAAATGGTCTTGTTAACTGTTCATTCCAAGCATCTAAAGAAAACTGAAAAAACTCATTAACACCATCTAAGCCATGATTATAGCCCGCGTGTCCGTTATAACCGCGTTGTCCGTTGGCACCAACATCGCCATTGCGCGCATTATGACAATAATCTTTATCATTTCCACTTCGACCACCCAATCCTCCATCGCCCCCAAATGCGCCTGCACCTCCTTGGCCTGGCTGTCCTCCTTGATTTTTCCAACGAAAGCTGTTGTTGGTAACCGTTCCGGCCAATGTACCCTGCAATACACCAATGCTGATATTACCACCATTTCCGCCATCACCACCGCGACCACCATCGCCGCCATTTCCACCATTTCCACCGCGACCACCATTTCCCGCATTTTTTTTACATTCATTAATTATTGGCCAATATGTACCCACACTTCCTCCTTGCCCATTTCCTCCTCGTCCTCCTCGTTGACCAACACCTCCTGTAATGCCATCTTCTCCATTTAAATCTATATTTGGTAAATTGGTCATGTTCTTAACCCACATTTCTAAGGATGGCGCCTTTCTGCCATTTGCTCCAATTATTCCAGCGGCTCCTTTCCCACCATAACCTCCAGCATACCCACTTCGTTGATCTTGATTGAATTCACGTTGTGCTGTATTATGATTTGGGATCCCATCTAAATAGGGATCATCAGCATGTCCTTGGGTATAACCTCCAGGTCGGCTCCATGAAATCTCTGCATTAGAACCACATATCACTTCTTCTGCCAAAATTATAAGCTTATCTACATCTGCAGACACTTCTAATCTACAATTTGTCAAATCCAATTTCTTAGCAATAATTATAGCTTCATTTTGTGATATGATATTTAAGGTGTTAAAATGATAATCCAAGGTTCCCAATTGTTGCCAGTTTTGAGGTTTATTTCCTTTTAGATTTTCTGTAAATAGCTTTTTATCATAAACAAATAACTGACCATCTTTTTTAGTGAACATATTCAGGCTTTCCTTAGCTCCCTTTACTTCGCCATTCGCCAGCTTTTTGTCCAATTTCTTCACCTTACCAAAACCTGCCTTTTTTTCTTCTAGCGGTCCTTCTTTCAAGAATTTTATATAGTTTATGCTATTTTTATTGGTCAGTTCTGTTGCCATTAAGCGACGTTTAGTTGCCATATCAGCTTTGATCAGGTCAACAGCCAATGTTGCCCAATGTTCAATAGGCTTAAATACAAAACCAGGTTGAATCCATATATTGCCCTTTTGTATCGTTCTATTTGAAGTGAATTTACGATCAGATTAAAGTTAAGTTTAAAAAAAACTTTACAGACTATCAATGAGTAAGTGACGGCAAACTCAGTATGAATAAGGAGAATCAATTAGGGAACAGCTGTTCAACCGGTCAACCGTAACTCGCCACCAAGATCTTGGCACTCGTCAGCAGGATCAAAAGGAGATAATTGCCTATAAAGGAAGCGTGATAGTAATCCTGACAGTAAAATCTTCCTCATCAGGTTTTTTGTCAATTGTGAGCGAAGCGGATTCTGCTAACTCATCACTACTGAGCATACGTAATCGTTCTTGTACTCCTTTTAAACCAAAGGAAGTACTTTTGAAATTGTTATTTCCAGTTTTAGGAAACTGATCAAAACCAACACCATTATCCAGAATTTCAATCCTAATTTCTTTTCCTTTTAAAGCTGTCCGGATCAATATCTTGCCTTTTTTGTCATGGAGATGCCTCATACCATGATGTACGGCATTTTCGACAATTGGCTGAATCAGCATCGATGGAATCTTTTTATTGCTTTTGATTAAGCGCTCATCCGATTGAATGCTATAGGTAAATATATGATCGAAACGTTCTTGCTCGAGATCCAGATACAGCTTGACCAATTGAAGTTCGGAAGCGATGGTCACCTTGGAGAATTGAGAATTCTCAAGTACGACACGGCTCAAAGTGGCGAATTTCTGAATCAGCTTGCTGGCCTGTACGGCATCATTTTCGACTACATAGGCCTCAATAGAATTCAAAATATTGAAAATAAAATGTGGATTCATCTGCGAACGAATAGCTTTCAGTTCACTCTCATATAATTGTTGCCGGAACTCTGAGGCCAATTTTTTTTCCTTTTCCATTTCCAGTATCTCGCTCTGCTCCCTGATCTTGCATTCATTTTGTTTCAACTCATGCTGTAAGGTTAGGCTAAATTCCTGTTGCATCCGATTAATTTTGGCCTGATGCGCAAGTCGATAGATCAAAATCAGTACTACTGCAAGAAAAACAAAAGACACTAGACCGATTTTAAACCATAAACCTTGATACCACAACAGTTTTACAGACACAGGTATACCCAGCTGTGCTTTCGACCAATTTCCATCCTGGTCCCCCACTCGTAGGACAAAACGGTAATCCCCGCCTGCAATATTGCTGTAAACAGCCTGTTGAATTGCGTCTGAATCAATCCATTCCCGATCAACCCCTTCTAGTTTATAGCTAAAACGTAAGGTCTTGTCCGCAAGCTGGCCGGGTACAGCAAACTGAAAAGAAAAGGTATTTTCATCAGGCTGGAGCGCAATCTTTCCATTTACAAGCCGATAGGTATTATCGCGGTTCAATATCCTGAACGCGCTTATAACGGGGGGCATATTTTCAGTTTTATTTCCAATCTCGGCCATCGGCCCTTTGATCAAACCTTTATCCGTCATCCAAACCAATACATCCGAATCAAAATAAAAACTATGGGTCGAAAATCGTTCGGGCGGGAATATGCCTTGACCTGCTCCCAATTGTAAAAACGTTTTAGACGTTGGATCAAAAATCATTACTCCATCTCGAGTGTTCATCCAGATTCGTCCTTTTATATCATTTTTTAGGGTATGGGCATAAAACAAAGGGAAACGATTACGGTCATTAGCCTGTAGGAAACGTGTTTTCCCTGGCTGTTCAACAATCATCCCTATACCCTGTTGGCTACTGCTATACCAAAAGTGGCGATCAATATCCAAAAGAAAGGAAAACACGGTATTGGCAGCAAGACTTTCTCCAGACTGCCGCTGATGCTTGAAATTAATAAACTTCATATTCACCTTATCCACTACTTTAACTGCACCGAAGCCATCCATTCCTAGCCAAAGAGAGCCAGAACTATCCTTTCCTAAGGTGATTACTTTATGATCAATAAGACCATTCTCTTTATTGTACAATACAACCCTATTCGTAGAAAGATCATATTGATATAATCCTGAGTTCCAGGAGCCGATCCATAGAATATCTCTTCCCTTTACTGAATCCCATATCACACTATTGCAGTCGGCTCGTTCAAGACCAAAAGAGTTTCCTACAATCTTTAACGCCCTAAGCTCTTTACGCATAGTATCAAAAACATAAATCCCGCTGTCTACGGTCGAGATGTAAATATAAATCCCTATAGCCACAAGTTGGCTGATCTTAAGGTTGTTTAGGGAGAAAGCTGATAAACGTAGCTGAAAATCTGGCGATAATTCACCAATCTGAGCCTTGGAGACATACCACTTCTTGTCACCTACTTTTAAGATATGCTGAATAGGATCAGTTTTAGTGCGTATGAGGTCTTTAATTAAATTTAACTTTTTCGAATAATAAAATAGCCCGTGATCTGAACAGATAAAATATCCTCCCTGTATGGATACAATACGGTTAATTTTAACAGCAGATCCCTCTGGAACAGCCCTGTTCCACGGTATCTCAACAACCTCCTTATGATATAGGTCATAACTGTACAGTTTGCCCCCACTATGGGCTGCCAATATTTTATTCTCTTCTGAGAAAAAGGAGACATCAGCGATATTGTTATCATAGTGTGCAACATTACGACCAATACTAAGAATATTTCGCTGTTCAATCCGCTTTTTTTGAGGCAATAACCGTATCAGATCATGATTATAATAGGCGGCAAAAACCTGCTCCCCTGCTCTACAGATTCCCGTGACCGCATTTTCACCCTTGTTTGACAGATCATAATGAACTGTCTTCCCAGAATTGGGTTCGTAAGAAAATAGGCCATGATAGCGCGTACCTATCCACAGAATCCCATGCTGATCTTCTTGGATGCGGAAAATAGTTACATAGGCTGCCGGTGCTAGTTTTACTACTGATATGCGTCCGGATACCGGATCCAGAATCTGTAGGTCTGTTTCTTGCCCACCAAAAAACACCTTGCCTCCTGACTCATGAACGGCATAAAGTTCATGTTTCTCAACATCTCCGTAAGCCGCTTTTGCACTATAACTAGTCCAGGCCTCATGCTGGGGTTTGGACCGATCATAAGATATTAAGCCCCGGTTATAGCTCGCAACCCAGATCTTATTATTACTGCCTATGCTGAGATTTCCCAGATCATATGAAAAATCTGAATTTTGCGTAAAACTAACAGGGAAAAAGGTATTCCCATCAAAATAGCAAAGGCCCTTTCCCGTTGTGATCCATACCAATCCTTTTTCATCGACAGCGGCATCTCTGACTTTGTCACTGGGGAGTCCCTCACGACTGGTAAAATGAAGAAAGTTATAAATCCGTTCCTGTGCCAGCCCCCGCGATAAGGTAAACATCACAAAGACAAATAGCCGAATCAATAACTTTACGTTAGCCATAACTGCAGGTTAAGTACGGGATAACAATTCCATGAGCAGGCTTTTTTTGGTTGGGGAAACTTCTAGCTCTGATCCGTCCGCAAGCTGTAAAGTGCCCCCTTCCCCTTTCTTATAGCGAATTACACAACTAAGATTGACGATCGTGCTCCGGTTGATCCGCAAAAAACAATCAGCATCCATCAATCCTTCAAACTCTTTCAATGTCCTGGAGACAATGATCTTGTTACCTGCAGAGAAATAGAACACCGAGTAGTTACTCATCGCTTCGATTTTGACGATCTCATCTTTTCTTACAAAATAAATACCTTCTGCAGTAGACAGGGCCAACCGTGATGCAGAACTACTCCCCACATGAATACCCTGTTTCTGGCGCTGTTTTTTCCGTTCAATCCGTTTGCATAATTTTTCAATTGCAACCGTTAGTTCATCAGTATCCACTGGTTTGAGCAGATAATCCAAAGCATCGGCGCGCAGGGCTTCAATAGCATATACATTATAGGCAGTAACAAAAATAACCTCGAAATCGATGTTTCCTAGATTTTCCAACAACTTAAATCCATCCATCAGCGGCATTTCGACATCTAGGAAAACGATATCTGGGCTAATGGATGGAAGGACTTTTAGTGCAACAAAGGGATCGTTAAATATCCGTTCGACAACAAGTCTATCCGCAAAAGCGCTGAGTTTATGCTGGAGTAAAGTGGCACCTTTCAGCTCATCATCAATAATGACTGCTTTTATCATAATTTATTCTATTTACATTGACACCTTCAAAACAATTGAATAGCTATCTTAAATATACGATATATTCAGCATGCTGAAGCATTTACAATTCTTCCGATACTTTATACCAATAAGACCGGACCACTTTAAATCTTCCACTCAGTTCTCTAGCCATTTTATTCCGACTTTAGGGCAAACTCTACCTGACTTACATCATTCAGATCCACTCCCTTGCGTTTCAGTCTCGCCATGGTTCCGCCCGGAATAATTATATAACGGTACTTAATTTGATCAGGTAATGGAAGGAGATTTCCACCATCGTAGACAAACCGGTAGACAATGATCCTATTCTCTTTCGGATGGTGTGAAATTGTACTCATTCTCCCTCCGGCTCTTGACGTATAAGGCAGCTGATAAATTCCGCCTCCATAATCCAGATAAACAATTACAGTTCCACTACTCAATATGGTTGTGGACAGTCCTTTTGCAGCAAGATGGCCAATTCTGACCGTCGTACCGTCCATAATAGAATCTTTAACCACTGTAGCACTTTGCCAACCACTGTAGAGTACATTAGCAGTACCCGTAGCACCTCTCAGGTTAACCCCTGTCCCCCATCCGGATGCAGTCTTAGGTCCAAAAAATTGATAACTATCCACCTTAAAATAGAAGTCGCCTACGGCACCCACTGACACCGCTGGAATTTGGGTGCCGCTCAGGATTTTGGATCCCGCCGTTCCATTGGCACCTGTCGCCCCCTTAAATGAAGTTGCCTGTCCCCATCCGGCATCTGTTTTGGGACCATACATTTCGGAAGTCGCTTTCCGGATATAATAATCTCCAGCTTTCCCCAGCGTAGCGACAGGAACCGCATCACCAGAGAAAATTGTCGCCCCGTCACCACCTTTTAACCCCTGAATTCCTTTGGCCCCCTGCTCACCTTTTTCACCTTTTTCGCCTTTTTCGCCAACGGCACCCTGCGGTCCAGTGTCTCCCTTTTTGCAGGAGAAAAAGATAATCAATCCTAGACTGACCATCAACATGCTTTTTAAAACTTTCATTTGAATAATTAGTTTTTAAACTTTATCCAAATATATTGTTGGCTCTGTTGCAAAAAATCAGTAATGAGCGAAACAGGAGTTTCATTGAGTGAATAAACCTAAATATCTAGTAGAGAAATTAAACTTAAGAAGAGTGTAAACGTATCATGCTGTACAATATGGGAGAATAGCCGATGCAATTAAAACATAATTTAAAATCTATAGGTACATTATTTTAATGGTCAAAATTATTCGATTTCACCGATTAGTAATTTCCGAAATAATATGATCAAAGCTTCCGAAGGCTCCACTCAAGTAACAACGCTTATCTATAGAATTTAGGTAGTGTAAAGCGAACTGTGTCACCAAGCTCTAATTGATGTTTGGCCCCCTTCGGGCCAAACATCAATTAGAGCCGCCGAAGGCTTTGATTCTATTACCAAATTTAATGTGTAGTTGTTGCATTGTCAAGCCCCAATTTCTGATAGGCATAGTCCATTTTTTAGAGACCTCTTTTACAACCATATACATAAGTTTCATCAGAGACTGATCAGAAGTAAAAGCCCCTTTGGTCTTTGTTACTTTGCGAATCTGCCTATGCATAGCTTCTATAGCATTAGTGGTATAAATCGCTCTCCTGATGTCTGGTGCATACTCAAAATAAGTCGAAAGATTTCCCCAGTTATCTAACCATCCTTTTACAGATAATGGATATTTCTTACCCCATTTATCTTCAAATTCTAAGAGATTTTCGTAGCCTTGATCTTGATTAGTGGCTTGATATATAGGCTTTAAGTCCGCTGCTACGGTCTTTTTATCTTTTTCAGGAACATACTTTAAGCTTGAACGGATTTGATGCACAATACAGAGTTGAACCTGGGTCTGTGGATAAACAGCTTCAATGGCTTCCGGGAACCCCTTTAACCCATCAATACAAGCAATCAAGATGTCCTCAACACCAAGTTGTTTTAACTCGGTCAAAACGGTTAACCAGAATTTAGTACCCTCACTTTCTGCATGATACATACCAAGAAGATCTTTCTTGCCTTCTCGGTTTATGCCTAATATGTTATAAACAGCTCGAGTACTGATAACCCCATTTTCTTTAACTTTATAGAACATACAATCCAAAAAAACAAACGGATAAACTGGATCTAAAGGACGTTGACGCCCTTCGTTCGTCGCAGGAATAACCTTATCAGTGATATGTGATATTTCACTAGCTGAAATATCCATAGCATACATTTCTTTTACATAATTAGAAATATCTCGTGTACTCATACCTTTGAAATACATCGCTATAACGTTGTCTTCCAGATTATTGGTGATAACAAGCTGTCGTTTAGATACGATTTTAGGCTCAAAGGTACCATTACGATCTCGGCTACTTTCTAGTTCAAAATGACCGGATTGAAGACTACGAACAGTCTTCTTGGTCTTGCCATTTCTTCGATTAGAATCTCCAGAGGCGCGGCTTTCTTCTAGGTGATTCTCTAGCTCACCTTCAAGCATAGATTCAAGTAAATGCTTTAACATTGGGGCAAAAATACCATCGGTACCGCCCATTTTCTTGCCGGCGTAAAGCCCTTCCATTGCTTCTTGCTTGAAGCGTTCAAAGTCAAATTTCTCTTTTCCCATTTTCTGTGTCTAATATAAAAATTCTTTATCTGACACAGTTCAATTTACACCCTCGTTTTCAACCGATTGTCTGTGATAGCTATCCTGTCAAATCCTGTTCCTGTCGATTTAAAAGTGTTGATACCGTTTTTAAATCCGCTTTTGATCTGGTTTCCGCTCACATTGATATCTGATGATCTGCGTACCGAAGAAGATTGAATATCGATACCGACCTCATTGGAATCATTCCCCTCAATAATATTTCCCTCTACGGAACAGTTGTTGACCGTATATAACGAGATGCCCGTTTTCCCAACGCCCAAAACAACATTTCCGGCAGTTTGATCCAGGGCTAAAAATCCACTTTCAAAATATCTTGTTCAAAAAATTATCCTGTCTATCAGACTATCAACGAGATGTAATGCGATAGATATGCAATTCTATTTCTTATCCTATGCAAAGTCGATCGAAGAACAAATCTGTTAGATTTGTAAGACTGCAAATGATCAAAATTTAGATAGAATAGATAAATGTTCCTAATATGAAATCAATATTTGAGAAAAACATAAGAGAAGCGGTCATCGAAAGAATTAATTTATTACACGAGGACAGCGATGCTCTTTGGGGAAAAATGACAGTAACGCAAATGGTCAGGCATTGTATATTATGTGAACAATATTACCAAGGATCCATAAAGGTTAAGCGTTCATTTTTAGGGAGAATTTTTGGTCAAAATGCGATAAAGGGGATATTGAAAGATGAAACAACAAGTTTTGGCAAAAACGCACCCACATCCGCTGTATTTATCGTAAATGAAGACATACATGATTTAGAAATAGAGAAACGAAATTGGAAATTATTAATCGAGCAATATGAAACATTTGAAAAAGATACATTTGTACATTGGTTCTTTGGTAGAATGTCCAGAGCCCAATTAGGTCAGTTCATATACAAACATTGCAACCACCATTTAAAGCAGTTTGGAGCGTAACCCAAAAAGCCACGGAACCGCTACATGTGTCAGACGTTATAACGGGTTCGTTCGAGGGCAGGTATCTGAAAATGGAATAGGTCATTATTGGTGTAATGTTTCAACACGCAGGATTGTGTTTAATCTCGGATATGATCTATTATAAAAAAAGCGCCATAGAACAAACTCAAGTTATTTATTTATATTTGATCTGCTCAATTTCTTTAATTTGAATAGTATTCTACTAATATAAATGGGAAAACCTGTATTTTTATATCTGATTTTATTTTTTATAGCCACAATTTCCAAAACTAAAGCGATTGCTTTAAAAGACTCCTCAATTCTCAATCTTACTAATCTCATTCAAAATAAAGATACTTTTGTTGAGCAAAAAGAGCTTTATCTTTCCCTAATAAAAAAAAAGCTGGACAATAGCACCGAAAATCTGAATCTAAAATTTGAATTACAAAAACAGCTGAGTAGCTCATACGCATCCTATAAATCTGATTCCGCTATTTATTATGCTAAGAAAAATTTGGAACTGGCAAATAAACTTCAGAGTCCAAATTGGATACTAGAAACTGAATTAGACCTTTCTCTACATTATCTGGTCGCAGGTATGTACATTGATTCTAAAGATATTTTGGATAGAATACCCATCCAAAAATTAAACAATCACCTAAAAATAAAATATCTGGATGCTCAAAAGAACTTTTTCAAGTTTTACGCATACCATAATTATAACCAAAAAAATTATTTAGCAATTAGCCATAATTATCGTGATTCTTTATTAACACTGCTTGATGAATCTTCGAATCACTACAAAATGGTATATGCAGAAAAACTGATCGACCTGAACAAAATAAAAGAGGCTAAAGTAATCTTGAATTCAATATTCGCGACAATAAAGGAAGATAGCCATGAAAAAGCAATGCTTGCATTTTCACTTTCAGAAATATACCGAAAGGAAGGCAATGTAGGCAAGCAGTGTGAACTGCTGATTATATCCGCTGCTTGCGATATTAAAAATGCGATAAAAGAAAATACTTCCATGCAAGCGTTAGCATTTTTACTGCACCAACAAGGTTACATCGATGAATCCTATATGTGTATAAAATCATCGCTTGAAGACGCAATCTTCTGCAATGCTAAATTTAGGACCTATGAAGTTTCTCAAATCTTCCCAATTATTGATACCTCCTACCAGGAACATCAAAAACAAAAAAAGGAGCAATTGTTTACGTTTTTAATTGTTGCTTCCGTCCTTTCCATATTATTGATACTAGCGATAATATATGTTTATAAACAGATGAGAAAAGTGAGTAGGTTCAGGCTCGAATTATTTAAAGCAAATCAGGATCTCAATAAACTAAATGAAGAATTACAAACTAAAAATGAAGAGTATAAAATTGTAAACAACAAATTGGCCAAAACGAACAATTTGCTGTATGAATCCAATCACATCAAAGAGGTATACATCGGACATTTTCTTGATATCTGTTCAATGTACATCACGAAATTGGAGAAATTTCAGACCTTAATAAAGAAAATGATCATGGGAGACAAAATTTCGGAGCTCCTTAACCTGGTCAAATCTAACGAGAGAATAGACAAAGAGAAAAAGGAACTGTTTAATACCTTTGATCATATTTTTCTTCATCTCTTTCCCAGTTTTGTAGACGATTTAAACTCGTTGCTTACCGAAGATGGAAAGATAATGCTTAAAACGAATGAGCTCTTGAATACCGAATTGCGCATCTTCGCCCTAATCAGACTCGGTGTAAATGATTCATCCAAAATTGCTGGATTTCTCCATTGTTCCTTAAACACAATTTATACTTATCGTGCAAAAATTAAAAGCAAAGCTATCATAGATAAGGATGAATTTGATAAAAACATCATGCAGATCGGAACGATTAAAAGTATTTAGAAACAAGACACCCGATACTTTTAAATACCCATCTATACAGCTTTGATTCGCTGTATTACATATCGTACTGCGTGCTAAATTTAGATTATTTGGTACGCTAAATGCAATTTCCCCACCTAATTTACTGCCGTTATATCTATATTTTTCTTTGGAAAAATATAGACATAACACCTAATAATCAAATACTTAAACATTCTCTAGACTTATATTTTGCGTTTACGATCTTTTTCCTGGGATTTGGTTTTTCTAGATTTGGAACTGTAACCAATGGCTGTTTTAGAAACTACCTAAGCAGCAAAAAAGGGATAATTTAAAAATTTTAAACAACCAATTTATGAGGGTAATCTATTTAAGACAGTGCTCGTCTTTAAAGTATCTATTAACTGTGTTTATGTGGATACTGATAATGACATGGGTACAAGCTCAAGAAAAAAACATTCAAGGGAAAATTCTTGATGTGACAGGTAAACCAATGGCCGGTGTTTCTATTACCGTATCCGGAAAACCAAAAGCTACTAAAACAGATGACGAAGGAAGATTTTCACTATCCGCAGTAAATGTCGGGGATAAATTACAGATAAGTTTTCTAGGCTATAAAAAATTGGAAAAGAATATTGATAACGCCACTGTCTATAATCTAACGCTTGAAACAAATGAAGAAAGATTAGCTGACGTTGTAGTAGTTGGCTACGGAACTCTAGATAAAAAAGAAGTAACCAGCGCCATTACACATCTAAACGGTAAGGATCTCAACGTATTTGGTGGAAATGGCGTACTTAATGCTCTTGCTGGCAAGGTAGCCGGACTCAGTGTAGTAAACACTGGCCAGTCAGATCCGAATTCCTCTCCCAGTCTGCAACTACGTGGTGTGTCTTCCCGCAACGCCGGACTTGGACCGCTTTATGTGGTTAATGGTGTTCCTGGGGGAAATGTTGACAACTTAAATCAAAACGATATTGAATCAATCGATATACTCAAAGGAGGTGCAGCTTCTGCTATCTATGGAACACGTGGGAGCAATGGCGTAATTATTATCACAACAAAAAAAGGCACATCTGAGCCTTACGCATTTTATGATGGATATGCGAGTTTTGACTTACCGAATAACCGTATCCAGGTTCTCAGTGCCGAAGATTTTTTAAAACACAACCGAGGAACGGATTTTGGAGGAAATACCAATTGGTTTAACGAAGTATCGCGCAAATTCGCCTTTAATCAAAAAAACACGCTTCAGTTAGCTGGTGGAAACAAACAAACCAATTATATCGTCTCATTTGACCTGCGCAATGCTCATGGATTGGACTTACGTTCAGACAAGAAAGAATACGGGGCGCGGTTGAATCTGTCCCATACCTCGGCCAATAACCTGTATACAGCCACTGTAACCATTGCGCCCAGATTCCTTAAAGCAAATAATGCCAGTTATAATGCATTCAATCAAAGTTTGACACTAAATCCAACATTGCCGGTGATGGATGCAAAAAATCCAAACTTATTCAATTATATCAATACGGGTTTTTCTGGTGCTTATAATCCTGTTGAAGAGCTTCGCACGGTATTGGATGGAACAGAGGGCAAGTACCTGGACTGGAATGCAGCTTTTAAACTTAACATTTTGGAAAACTTGTCTACGCAGGTAACGTTGGCACAACAATCTTCTGATTTTTTTGATTTCAATTTTACACCGTCCTACAATACAGGCGCGATTAATGGAAATAGTGGTAGAAATTCAGCAGGAAGAAATTATAAAAAAAGTGACCAGTATGTATTTGAATGGACAGGAAACTACAAACAAAGTTTCGGAAGACATAATATTAACGTATTAGGAGGATATGCATATAATTATTTTCTGTATTCAGGAATGAATGCAGGTAACCAAAATTTCCCATCCGATGTACTGACGTATAACAATCTGGGCTCAGGTCAATATGACGTCCCTATTCCTACCAATCCACAGCCTGGTGATTACACATTCAGATCGGTTGGTTCATATAAAAATGATGCGAAACTGATCGCTTTTTTTGGAAGGGTAAATTATGATTTGGCAAATAAATATTATGCATCGGCAAGTTTGCGCTATGAAGGCTCTTCTAAATTTGGAAGACTGAACAAATGGGGTTATTTCCCCGCGCTCTCCTTAGGCTGGCGAATTATGGAAGAGGATTTCTTTCCGAAAGCTTCTTGGATCAATGACCTGAAACTTCGAGCAGATTACGGTGAGACGGGTAATCAGGACTTTGGCAGTTACCTTTCGTTGGATACTTATCAAGGTTATGGTTATTTTGCGTTTAACGGGGCATCGTACCAAGTTTGGGGTCCCAGTCAGAATACCAACTATGACCTTCGTTGGGAAAAAGCACAGAACTTAAATTTCGGTGTCGATTTTGATCTTTTCCAACGAAAAATAAGTGGTAGTATCAATTATTATGTACGTACCAATAAAGATCTGCTAGGCTCTTATAACGTTCCGGTTCCACCATTCGTTTTAACAACAACCTTTGCCAATGTAGGTACTATGAAAAATTCGGGCCTGGAGGTTCAATTAAATGCTAAAATCCTCACCCAGAAAGATTTTTCATATTCGGTAAGTTTCGCTGGAGCATCAAATAGCAATAAATTCGTTTCCTTTTCAAATGACATTTATAAGGGGCAAAACTTTCAATTCATGTCCTATATGCCTTCGCCGGGGTCTCCCGGACCAGCTCAACGTTTGGAAGAAGGACGGAGAATCGGCAGTTTCTATATGTACGAATCTGCCGGTATCGACGCCACTGGACGTTTGATGGTGTATGATAAGGACAACAATATTATACCCGGAAACACAGCAAAGGAAGAAGATAAACGTTTTGTAGGCAATGGATTACCATTGTTTACCGCTAGTTTGGGACAGAACTTTACCTACAAAAACTTCGATCTTTCGGTATTTTTACGAGGTTCATTTAAATACGACCTCTTTAACACTACAGCTTTTTATCTGGGAACCCCAGTTACGCAATCTGGTGCGAACGTGCTCAAATCGGCTTATGGAAATGGCAAATATGCTGCGTTGACCAATGCAGAGACCTATTCTACTCTTTCGGATTACTTCTTGGAGAAAGGTGATTTTGTAAAAATCGACAATATTACGATTGGTTATAATATCAAACCTCCTGTCAAGCAAATCAGTTCGATCCGGGTGTATGCCGTAGCACGGAATCTATATACTTTCACCAAGTTTACAACAGGTGATCCTGAAGCAATATCCGTTAATGGACTAACACCCGGTATAAATACTTCCTTGTCTTACTATCCATCGACGGCGCAATTCCTAGCAGGCTTACAGGTTAAATTCTAACGATTAAACACAACAAAGAGATGAAATTTTCATTACGTTATATAATTCCCCTTTCCATTAGCACCCTAATTTTGGGAAGCGCAAGCTGTACCAAGCTTGACGAAACCTTATATGATAAAATTACTTCTGACAATTTCTTACAGAAAAGAGAAGATGTGATCCGTGATTTTTTGAGACCGTTTGAACATGCCTTTTGGTCGATTCAGGGTGGTGGTCTCTTTTACGCGCAGGAACTCCCTGCCGACCAATTGATGACCCCAAATAGAGATGGCGACTGGTTTGATGGAGGCAAATACCAACGGGCTCATTACCATACCTGGACAGTTCAGGATGATTATACCAGTGATATGTGGAAAGCTCTTTTTCAGGGTATCAGTTTAGCGACAAACTCGCTTGAGGATATCGAAAAGGTGGATATCCAAAAAGTTCAGATCACTGAAGCGGAAAAGGCCGACTTTGTGGCTGAGCTGAAGACACTCCGGGCCTGGTTCAACCTACGGGCTTTTGATTTATACCGGAATATTCCACTGGTAACAAAAGTAAAGGGTGAAACTGCAACTCCGCCGCAAGCGACACCTGCTGAAACCTTCGCCTTTATTGAAAAAGAGCTGAAAGATGCTATTCCCGGATTGCCACTCCGTCAGGATCTCGGCACAACGGGGATTGGTAGATGGACAAAAGGCGGAGCTGCAGCCTTGTTGGCCAGACTTTATCTGAATGCTGAAGTTTATACGGGTCAAAGCAAATATGCTGAATGTGCTGCGGTATGTCAGGATATCATAGACGGAAAATATGGCAATTACCAATTGGAAACGATATGGTCAAAACCTTTTGATTACGATAACGCAAATTCCAGTGAAGTTATCTACGGATTCCCTGCAACTTTGGCCCGCACACACTGGCATTATAGTTCGGATATGTATTGGTGGATGGCACCGCATCAGGCTCAAAATTTCTTCGGCTTTACCGATTTCGGAAATATGAATACCCGCTATGCCCTTCAGCCAGGACGGGATGTGGACAGTGTCGAGTATAATTTTTCCCTCGGTAAACCCTTTATCAAATTTCAGCGCTATCCAGATGATCTTCGATTAAAGAAATATAAAAATCTTGGCAATAGTAAACGAGAAGGGATGTTTTTGTTCGGTTACCTCCCCTATTATAGCGATCCGACAAAATTGGTCAAAAGCAACCGAGGATATACCATCTTTGCCCGTGATCAGGTGGGATGGTTTAAAGATACCCCTCCGGGAACAAAGATCGCAGATAAAGAATCCAATATGAACCATGCAGATGACAACTCTGGCTTATGGGTTGCGAAATATCCGATATATCCTTCAAAGGATCCAAATACCATTTCTTCGGCATTTGCAGAGATTAGACTTGCTGAAATTTATTATTCACTAGCTGAATGTAAATATAGAACCGGCGATAAAGGATCCGCCGCAAAATTGTTGAATGCGGTGCGTAAGCGTAACTATCCAACTGGCTCAAACAGCCTGTACCTGGAGTCGGGACAGCAATTGAGCGATCAGGAAATGATCGATGAATGGGGTCGTGAGTTCCTGGTCGAAGGAAGACGCCGAACCGATTTAATTCGTTGGGGTAAATTCAATTCTGGAAAATGGTGGGATAAAGAACCTGATAATAGTGATCATACTAAAATTTATCCTATTGGTCAGAGTGTTTTCACACTAACTCCGTCATTGCAACAGAATCCCGGATACTAATCAGTTTTAGTAAGTATAAAACCTTTTGAAAGTTATGAAATTTAATTGGAAAATAAGATTGTCGGCTTCAAAGCAACTTGGAAATATCCTGCTATGGGGCGTATGTTTAATAATGGTGCAGTCCTGTTCGAAAGAACTGGATGCACCTAACCCACTGCCATTCGAAATTACGGATATTACAGCATCTGCCGATAAAGTGGTCATTAATCCGAGTAAGCCGTCTGAGGATGCGCTTACGGTTTCGTGGCCGGCATTTTCAAACTCAATGATCTCTTATAAAATAATCCTGGCAAACGGTGAGCAACGGGATAGTGTAGCAGTCGCCTCTGGAGCGATAAGCAAACGGTTTACCCAGGGTGAATTGAACGCTATACTAGTTGAAAAATTGAAGATGACGGTCAATGTAGAGTCCAAATTGGATATTACGGTGCTCGGACTAATTCCGTCAAAAACGCTGTCCGCTACATCGAAAACAATCAGCATACAGGTTGTTCCTGGTCCGGTCGGTGCGGCGTATGCATCCCTATGGGTGGTGGGCGATGCTACGCCAAATGGCTGGAATATTGAGAACCCAAATGCAATGAAGAAAGATCCGACCAACGCCTTTCAGTTTAAGTTTAATGAAGTATTGAATGCTGGTGACTTTAAAATCCCTGTAGCGACAGGAAATTGGGGGACAGATTTCTTTATGCCTTTAGCAAACCATCCAAAACTTTCCGAAACTGGTGTTCAGCTGGTTCCGGGTGGAAACCCTGATTATAAATGGAACATCGCAGCTGCTGGCGCTTACAAGATTCTGCTTAATATCAGTGCAACCCCATTTATAACGATCAAACCTTTTACCCCGTACAAGCAGATATGGCTCGTGGGGGACGCCGTGCCTTCTGGTTGGACAATAGATAATCCAACACCGATGGTGCCTACCGCAGGAAACCCTTATGAGTTTACTTATACAGGCTCATTAAAAGTAGGCGAATTTAAGATCCCAACCGCAACCGGAAGCTGGGACGGAGATTTCTTCATGCCACCAACCAATGGAGAAGGAACAACAGGAAAAGATGCAATAATTATCGCTGAGGGTAAAATCGACAACAAATGGAAAATTACCGAAGCTGGAACGTATAAAATTACCTTCAACCAGCTTTACGAAACAATTTCAATTGTCAAAAACTAGGCCATATGAGACGATTTCATCAACTCACTACACCACTTGTATTTTTGAACATGCTGTTTATGACAGCATGTTCAAAAACTCCTTCAAATGATATAACCACAAAGATAATTCAACCAGACAGTTTGCAAAATCCGTTCGTCGGCCCACTATATTGGAGCCCTTACGAATATAACTTCGAAACGGATGGTTATATTCCTGAAGACGAATGGGAAAAGAATATCAACTGGATCGACAACAACCTAAAATCTTTTGGTTACAAGATGGTCTGTATCGACGGCTGGGGCGACGACTTTAAATACAACGCCGATGGTTATCGTACAACCCACTCGTCCAAATGGAAGCACGACTACGCCTGGTGGTCCGATAACCTGAAAGGTAGAGGGATGACTTTGGGAATATACAACAACCCCCTATGGGTAATCAAATTGGCTGCTGATGCTGGTGTAAAAATTAAAGGAACGAATATTCCCCTTTCCAGCATCATGAACGAAGATGAGCAGGCCACCTGGTTTAAATGGGTACAAGTTGACAAACCGGGGGCCGAAGAATATGTCAAAGGATATATTCAATACTATGCGGATATGGGGGTGCGCTATCTACGCGTAGATTTTCTTTCCTGGTTCGAAGATGGAAAAGATAGGAATATGGGGACAGTAGGTCCAGTACGTCCGGCGGCGTACTATGAGAAAGCTCTTCGGTGGATGCGTGAAGCCTGCGATAAAAATGGAATTTTCTTAAGTCTGGTGATGCCACATCTCTATAATGATGCGCAGGTAGAGCAAAAATACGGACACATGATCCGCGTCAACGACGATGTTGGAGATGGCAAATGGTGGCGATGGAGCGACAATGAACGTGGAATCAAACGTGTTGGATGGTCACAATATGCAAATGGCATGGATGGTCTGACCTATTGGTCTAACATTTCAGGCAGAGGAAAGATGATACTGGATGCTGATTTTCTTCGGATCAATACTTTTTCAAATGATCATGAAAAGAAGAGTGTAATCTCAGCATGCTTCATTTCTGGCGGCGCTGTCACAATTGGAGACCGTTATAATTCCATCGATAAAAATCTTTGGCTTTACCAAAATAGGGAACTACTTGCTTTAAGAGAAGATGGATTTGTCGGAAAACCCTTAACCAACGATCCGAAAGATCCAAAAAGCCAGATCTGGAAAGGTCAGTTGACCAATGGTGATTGGGTCATAGCCCTTTTTAATAGAGAGAGTAACTATCAAACCAGAGGATTGAATTTTACAGATTTATCTGGCAGCCATTGGCGGGTAAGGGATTTATGGAAACATGAAGACCTGGGGACAATGAGTTCCTATTTTGAGAATATTCCACCACATGGTGTAACAGTTTTGCGATTGACGAAGTAATCCAAAGCTCATAAAAATACTGAATTTTAATATATATGCTAAAATAGAAATGATGAAAAAATCAATTTTTCTTTTATTTGTCGTCTTTTGCTGTAACGGGATCGTAGCACGGGGGCAACAGATAAAATCGCCCAATGGAAGATTTGAACTGGCCTTTGGATTGACAAAAGAAGGTACGCCAACCTACGAATTAAAGTTTAAAAACAACGTGGTAATCAAGACCAGCAATCTGGGATTGGAACTCAAGCTCAAACCGGATGAAGAATTAAACTTAAAGGGACAAACGGATAGTGAAATTCAGATAAAAAAGAAGAGCTCGCTTTATAGCAATTTTGAAATCTCCGATTCAAAGACCAGCACTTTCGATGAAACATGGCAACCGGTATGGGGAGAAACTAAAAATGTAAGAAACCATTATAATGAACTCGCTGTCACATTAAACCAAAAACAAACAGAGCGTCAAATTATTATCCGTTTTCGTTTATTTGATGATGGTCTCGGTTTTCGGTATGAATTTCCACTGCAGAAAACCTAAATTACTTCACTATTAAAGAGGAACGTAGCCAGTTTGCCATGACTGGTGACCATACCGCTTATTGGATTCCTGGCGATTATGACACCCAGGAATATAATTATACCACATCTAAACTATCTGAAATAAGGGGTTTGATGGGAAGCGCTTACGAAGGTGGAAACGTCTCTCAAACCTCCTTCTCGCCAACGGGGGTACAGACCTCGTTGATGCTAAAAACCAATGAAGGTGTTTACATCAATTTACATGAAGCAAGCTGTCTGAATTACTCGACGATGCACCTCAATTTGGATGACAAAAATTTTGTTTTTGAATCTTGGCTTACACCAGATTCACATGGCGATAAGGGTAAAATGCAAGCACCCGCTACCTCACCTTGGAGAACAATTATCGTAAGTGATGATGCAAGAGATATATTGGCGTCTAAGATGACCTATAATTTGAATGAGCCAAGCAAAATACAAAATACTTCCTGGATAAAGCCTACAAAATATGTAGGCGTGTGGTGGGAAATGATTTCCGGTAAGAGTAGTTGGTCCTATACAAATGAATTTCCGTCTGTCCAGTTGGGAATAACAGATTTCAGTAAGGCAAAACCAAATGGTACCCATGGCGCGACAACAGCAAACGTTAAAAAGTATATAGATTTTGCTGCGAAGCATGGTTTTGAGGGTGTTTTGGTTGAAGGATGGAATATCGGATGGGAAGATTGGTTTGGTAATGATAAAGATTATGTCTTTGATTTTGTCACGCCTTATCCTGATTTTGATCTCAAAGGATTAAACGATTATGCACACGCCAAAGGTGTGAAACTGATTATGCATCATGAGACATCCGGATCTATCCGCAATTATGAGCGCCATATCGATACAGCCTATAGGCTGATGAACCAATTGGGTTATGATGCTGTAAAAAGTGGGTATGTAGGAAATATTCTTCCATTGGGTGAACACCACTATAGCCAATGGACAAATAACCATTTTCAGTATGCTGTAGAAAAAGCAGCTTCCTACCAAATTATGGTTAATCAGCACGAAGCTGTACGTCCGACGGGATTAGCACGTACCTGGCCAAATTTGATAGGCAATGAATCTGCTAGAGGTACAGAATACCATGCATTTGGTGGCATAAAGCCTAATCATGTAACTATCTTGCCTTTCACAAGACTTATTGGCGGTCCAATGGATTATACCCCCGGTATTTTTGAAATGAACCTCGCCAATGGCGCCCATGTGAATAGTACGTTGGCCAACCAATTGGCGCTATATGTAACGATGTATAGCCCTTTGCAGATGGCAGCAGATTTTCCGGAAAATTATGATCGTTTTCCAGATGCTTTTCAATTTATTAAAGATGTCGGGCTGGATTGGGATGACAGTAAATATTTAGAGGCTGAACCTGGTCAATATATTACCGTTGCCCGTAAAGAAAAAAATACAGAAAAATGGTTTTTAGGAAGTGTAAATGGAAATTCCAGCAGAACATCGAAGATAAAATTTGATTTTCTGGATGACGGAATGACCTATTTGGCAACTATTTATGCTGATGCATCAGACGCAAACTATAAGACAAAACCACAAGCGTATACCATAAAAACTACAAGAGTAACGAAAAAGGATACTATCGTTCAACATTGTGCCGCAGGCGGTGGTTATGCTGTTTCGATTGTCCCAATCAAAAAATAAAGGCAATTGATGAGATCATAGGGAGGATTTTTCGGATCCAAACGGAAATGAATCCCTAAATGTCTTATCCATTTCTATAATTAATAAGGCCTTCTTCCCAATCTCACTTATGATAGTTTAACGGATCGATATAACTAATGTTCATTAGCGAACTTTATATCGGACCACCAACGAGATGCAATGCGTGATATATGCGGTTCTATTTCTTACATCCTGTTTTGTAAATTCAAAAACCAGTAAAGCCATATCATGAAGCTAGTTGCGAAAATATTTTAATTAAAATAGCGCTGAATAAATATGGATCATTAGAACCTATACCATTATGGACATTAGTAGCTAATATCAAACAGGAAATTAGTTATGGTGAAGGGAAAATGGAAACCCACAAAGGCTCTAAACAGTTTAGCCCGGGCACCAAAGTGTATATTATCGATTGGTATGCTGGGATGTGCCAAGCTATCACTGTAATCGGCTTGTCCAGAGACACAAAAAAAATTAATTACGATTGTTATACGGGCCGAATGGATCGAAAACTTCCGCGTAAAGTTATGCTACAACCCTAAAGTATGCTCAAAAATAAAGATCTACTTTGATAAGGAGGAAGCTGGAATGCAGCGGTATACAGAAAAATTTGTAAATGATATGTTTGTCGGTATACCTCAATGGAATGAACCTATTTAACTCTCACAACGATAATGTGAGTTACCTTTGCCACAATTTATTATGTATATGGTCAAATATTGTCCATTACAGTAAATTACTTTGTACTAAATTTTAGATAATGGTCTTTCATCGGTATCCCATCTGCAGTACGGAATGCATTTCCTGTAATGATAATTTCATAGTTTTTGTTTGGTTCTAACTCCCAATCAATGATAACAGATTTCTTATCTGAAGAATAACGATGTCCTTTTATCAGCGGAAAACCTTCTTTGGAAACTCCCCTAAATGACCGTCCCTGTCCCAATAAGGGCCTGTCGAAATTTATCTTCAGCTCCCTTAAGGTGTTGTTGACATTGGTTTGTCCATCCTGAATTCCCTCAAAAGAAATGATTTTTGGTCTTCTTTCTTCAAAAGCCGCATCTAAAGAAGAAATATCTTTAGCATAGGATTGATAAACCTTGGCAAGTACAGGCATATAGCTTTCTAAAGTAGGATATAAGTCTCGCTGACGATCAAAGTGTTCAAGTTCATCAACAAGTTTCTCAATCCAAAGAAATCCCCTATCTAGCTGTCCATTGGTTTCCTTTGAAATCTCTTCGGAGCTGAAATTATGATCTTTTTGATATTTGATAACCGCAGCTCGAACCAATGCCTCGTTCAACATCGTTTGCCAGCTACCGTATGCCTGCCGGTTCATTTTCTCCTTTACAACGCTATATAATTTTTCGCCCGCTGTCTCTAAAAATTGTCGTGTCTTTTTCCAATAAATAATTAACAAAGGAGTGGTTAAACTCGTGAAGTAATGTAGGGAAATAGCTCTGTAAAGGAAATTCAGCCATGCCAAGACTATCCATACTCCATGTCCCCATAATAGCGTAGACTTCCTTAAGACCCTGTGGATTTTTAATGGCTACCCATAGTTACCGCCGCCATTCCCCAAACCATTCACAATCAAAAACTTTTCGGATGGTTTCTTACCATAGAATTTAGGGTACCAGTCCAATTCAATATGTTCATAAATTGGAAGAAAGCGCTTTTGTACCTCATTGTACAGTGCCTGGTTATCCTGAAAAAATCCTTTGCTATTACTGTCTTTGTAAAACTTCTTTAACAGTGTTGCGAATTGAAGAGCATTAGCTCTACTCCACCTTTTGTCCAGGGTTTCGTTGATATTTTTTTGCTTAAGATTGAACTTATCATCAAGATGTATGGCCATACTCATCACTGCATCGTAGCCTATCCCATTTTCATTTTTAATCTTATTGACAAAAGTGATCAATTCGTGTTCTTTAAAAGGACCATAGTGTTCATTGATTCGATCAACGTAGCGCTTAAAAATGCCTGAACTATACTCTTGATTGCCAGCAAGTCTAAATACAATACTCAGAATCTCGATACGCTCATCAACTTTTGGCTTATCCATAATTTCGTTACGCTGCCCATAGGTAAGCATAAATGACAAACTGAATAGGATAATCAATACATATTTAGAAGTTTTTTCGAACATATTGGAAATAGGCTTTACCATCTTTTATTTATTTTGTACTTGAATGGGGATTCCAAATAGTTTGCCAATAAATTTAACACACTATTTGCCAACACACTACGAACGAATTCCCTTCTTAGTACTGACCGTTATTGAACACTAACCGTTCAATATTGGACAGGCTGCCAGCCATTTTCTATAATCTTATTCGTTAATATTAAATTGATCACTTAAGTCTTATAACTGTTTGAAAGCATATTACATTTCTTGTGCAACGTTACCTAAGTTGACAGCTGTTAGAAAAGAATAAATTCTTAAATTAGTTCAATAATTGTTTAGATCTAATTAGTTGAATTTAAAACTGCTTTACACCAATAATATGGCCACCCTAAGATTTATATTGCTTGCACTTATATCAGTTGTTTGGTCACTGCCCTCTGCTTCTGCTCAAAACTCCCTTCCTAGAAATCTGAAAGAAACAGCCTCATTCTTAAATCTTAACGTTTCCGATAGCCTAAAAAACGTAATCAAGTATAGTGATGAGGTAGAGTTAAGTGAATTAACCGACAATGAACTTGAAAGTGAATTTGAATTGATTGACTCGCTCCTTTCGACTGGAAAATCTCCATTATTTACATATTTAAATAATAAAGGAATCCACAACTTTAAAAAAGATGTGATTTTGGAATACTATAAACAGCTACTCTCAGCGGGTTATGTAAAAGAAGATTCTCTCCTGAAGGCATTCAAACTGAAGGAAAACAAATTGAAAAAGGAAATCAGACAGCGGATGAATGCGGACACAATTGCCGGTATTTATATCCCGAAAAACCTTGACGATTGTTTTGTCCAAATAGACTCGTTCTGGGATGATAGCACCAAAAATAAAGTAAGAGAAATGACAGAGTCAGAGTTTATGGCCGGCTCACATTTCGGATTTGGAATGTGGATGAGAAATAATTGGGGCCTCTGGGGAGGTTCAAGGCTCTCCGCATATTTCAATAAAAGGGGAATAAGGCATCCTGACGACATGTCTGGCATCATATTAACAAGTTATTATAGGAAATTAAAGGGGAAAGATCCCAATGTAAAATCGCAGCTAGAGTATTATAAAAAGTACTGGACTCCATAAAACTTTTCAATAATACTAATCGTATTACCAATTTTATTTTTAACAGTTTTTGGGCTTTGTGTGAATTTTGATGGCCTAGTACCGTTTGTTTTTCCGGTTATTACAATTCTTTTTTTTCTCGCATTCGCTATCCTTATAATACTTCCAAAAAAAAGGATGATCATGCGGTCAGCTCCTTTATCATTTTATTCTATTCTTTTGGAATTTACCCAAAATTGATCGTCCGAAAAGAAATTTTTGAAACTTCATTAAGCTTGAATAGTATTACGTTATACCCCTTTGTTTCCGTCCAAAAATATTCTGTAAACATTCATCTGGAGCACCCTGTGCTATCGGACTTTATGTTTACTTCCTGTGGGCCATGCCTTAAAAATTAACATATTTACAGGCAATCATGATCCGCTTATCAGTAATAAAATACAAGACCATCTCTTTTCGCAGTGATTTCCTTTAATTGATCATAGTCCATATTCAAACATTGATATAGCGTAAAAATCACACCTGAGCGCATGGAATAAATTTCATCGGGAAGTCGACCCAAATTTGTACCGTTCAAAATAACGTTATTCACGGCCTTCAAAGCACAAATCTCTACAGGAAATTTCTTGAGCTTGCTATAATTGAAATCCAGTTTTAGCAGACCGTCCAATTGTCCAAAACTGCTTGGAAAATCAGTAATCGAAGATGCCCTTGCATTGATTTCCTTCAGGCTCTTAAGTTTTCCGAATGTTTCCGGTAGAGTTGTCAGTCTACTATTCTCCATATTCAGATAGGATAAACTACTTAATCCGCCGAACTCATCTGGAAGCTTCTCTACAGAAGGGGATAGCCAAAGATCTTCTAATTTTTTAAGGTTACCTATCGAAGCCGGTAAAGTTTTAAAATTACCGCCCACTAACCAGAATCTAAGATTAGACAAGTTCCCAATATTATCAGGAATAGATTGCAAGCTTTCTCCTTGAATCCAAAGTTGTTTTAAGCTCTTGAGGTTACCAAAAGATTGTGGCAGTTGCTGAAGCCTACTTTCTCCGTAAATTTCAAGCGTGTCCAACTTAGTCAAATTATCGATATCCGAAGGCAAGGTAACTGGTGATGATCCCGGATAAACAAAACTAAAACGTGCAAACCTCAAATTACGGCATTGACTCAAACTTGATGGGATATACGCCTGTTGCGCGAGAACTTCCGTAGACACCAGTTTGGTCAAGTTTCCAAAATCTGAAGGAAGCTGGGTAACAAAGCAATCGAGGTGTTTTAAATTGACCAGTTTACCCAACGTGCCGTTGAAGTCTACATCGCCGACATACCGCATAATAAGGGTTTCGAGCGACTTTAAATTTCCAAAAGTTTTTGGCAATACCACGGTATATCCCAAATCGGGGGTTCGCATCGGTGTGAGGTGAAATGATTTCAATTTGGTTAGATTGCCAAAATTATCGGGAATGGTAAGATAATAGCCTACCCGATCCAGACTAAGTTCTTCAAGAGCAAGGTAATGATCGCCGAAAATAGTCGGAACATCTTTCAATGAAGATCCACCTAAAATAAGCTTCCTCAGATATTTAAATGCCTTAAGCGCAGGAAAAGAGCCCGGGTCATTAAAACAATGTGCAATACCTGAAGCCTGCATATTTATTTCAATAATATGTCCATCCTTATCTTCAACAACACGCCCACCGCGCCCCATTTGCAATTCATTTAATGCCTCGTCTTCTTGATATTCGCCAGTCTGTACCTTTTTGGTAAACTGATAATTTTTCCCAGCATAAGTCATCGTATAGGTAACTTGATAGCTGGTATTGGAATAACCATGCAGTTCAATAGTAGGGTTTTCTTCTACTGGCCTAGCCCATCCGTCGTGGTATGTGCTATGTAGATGACCATAAGCTTTATCGAAAGACCATTTACCTTTATATTTAGGATCCACGGCGAAATGAAGTATAGTCTTAAAAGATGAAGGTGTATTTTCCTTAATATCGATATGTAACTCGGGTATTTTAACATCGACTGTGGCCGTATTACTATTACCACTACCTTTTACCGTCCAGGTAAGGATATATTCCTCTCCAGGCACTCCCCTAAAAAACGAATTAGGGTTATTAGGATCGTCGATTTTCACATAATCTTCCACTACAGTTCCTTTTGTTATACTCCATGTACCTGTTTCCCCTTTTTGTAAGGCGCTACCCTTTAGCTGGACGGTGAATTCGTCATATAGTTCAGTGGGCTCGGCCTTAGGTTCATATACTGTTTTCAGGACATCCTGGTATTCCTTCTTTGAACAGGCTACAAATAAAAAGCTTTCAAAAAAAACACAAAGAAATGAACACCAAAATAATGTAGACTTATGATACATGGATATTAAGGTTGAGTTGTAAAATTAAATATTGCTGAACGCACTGAATTCCCGTTGCTGTCGTTAACAATCAGTTGATAATAGTATTTTTTCGATTTTTCTAAAGGGGAAAAGAACACACTATACTTATTGTTATTTTGACTCACGGCATTGTAGATTTTTCCTCCGGTCTGTTTGTACATAACGGCAAGATCATCGTGTACATATACTTCAACTTTACTATATGGATACGAAGCAAGTGTAAAAGACAGTATGTACTGGCCTTTATCTAAAGTAACTTTATTTTGAATATCTGCAAAAGCATCTATTTCGTTATATACGGTTTCCTTTTTGCAGGAGCTCATAAGGACTAATAAAACTCCTATAAACCAGCATATACAGTTGTTATTGGATAGACATTTCATAAATCGAGCCTTCTAAAAAGTTTAAGTCCGTATTGAGGTAATACTTGTCTTTATAAATGAACATCCCCCCAAAATACATATGGTCTACATCACTGCTTAAATGAACTGTATTAAGCGTGTTTTTTGCTACGTTGTATAACATAAAATTATTAACGTCTAGTGCCAATACAATATCACCCCCATAATTTATGGCACCTACTGGCGCATAAGGATAGGTTTGATGGGTTGTTCCAGCACGATATAATTCGGTGAGTTTAAAAGTGCCCGCATCAACAGCATATACCGTTAGGGTATACCCGATATTGAAGCCTTGGTCAAATACATTTGAAATTCCAAGTGCATATAATCTGCCATTAACTGAAACAAAACAGTCGCTAGTAAAATTGATATCGAAAGTGGCAATCTCTTCAAATTTGTCTTTTTCTGGACTATACTTGGCAACGATGTTCTTTATGCCTCGCGAATTCAACGTAAGTGTGTAGGTTTGGTAGACCGTATTATTGTGCACAAAGATACCATGATTGTTATAACCGTGCGATTCTTTAAGTTGGGGCCGGCTAAAATAATATTTTGAAAACTCACGTTTTTCAACATCAAAAGCCTGACAAAGAAGCTCATTGCCATGAAAAGCATCCGGTTCTAAAGAAGGCAGTATATGGCTTACTGGTTGTGACACAAAAAATATCTTATTCTTTAAGGAGACGGATTTTGCAGGAAGAAATCGTATCGAATCCGGAATATGAGCAATATTTTGTAATCTGCTTGTTTCAGGATCAAATAGTGAGACTGAATTTTCTCCAAAATAATAAATTTGATTATTGCAGATAGATGCATAAGTAGTCCTCAACGACGTTTTTTTCAGCTTTAAGGACAAGGCTTTTCCAGTATAAATAAAATCAATGGCTTGTCCAATAATCTCTTTCTCTTTGTAGAGAACACGCATCATATGGTTACCATCTCTGTACGGATAATACCCCGACAGGTTGATTTGATAAGTTCCATTTTTTGTCGCTTGCGGATAGTCCATGTGCAATGTGTCCTTCCAATAAAGAAATTTGAGATCCCGCAAGTTGATATTATGGAGGTTCTTTCCTTCTACAACAGTGGTAAACCTGCCAGTCTCGTCATAAGTTGCCACGGGTGTAGGCCAAAATAGCGTAAAATCTTCTGGGAATGGAGCAGTTGTGGTTATTTCAGTTTTACGCTCAGATTCTATTGTGTTGCCATTATACTCGATGTAAGGCACCAAAATATAAGTAGATTCGGAATCCAGTTCATTCAATGTGAGTCGAAACATATCGCCTTCACGAACAGCTTCAACACTTTTTCCTTGACTGGGATTATCTTTTTTATAGTACCTGACGCCCGATTTTGTATATCCTAGACTGGAAATCTGATAGGTCATTGAAATTTCTTTATCCCGGACACTAGTGATGGCCTCATTAATAATCCTTGGAAAAACCTCATTTTTTTCAGTTTTACAGGCCGACATAAGAAAAACAAGCCCCAGTAGACAAAGGTATTTGTTAAAGTTGCCCATTTGATTTTGTTTTAATATAAATGAAATTCAAATTTTCATAGGACCAGGTTTGTATATAATAGAAAAACAGGTTGTATGAATTATCGACATTCTGGGTCATATTTTTAAACATATGCATCTCCAAATTAGGATATTGTAAAGTCGATAAGAGCTTCAGATCACTGTCATACTTATTTATAGTACCATAAGTGGATATTCCACCACCTTCTTGCTGTCCATAGACCACAATATTGTTATCATTATCAAAAAAAGCTCCTGCTGGCTTTAAATTGACGTACTCACCCAATTTTTGCCTTGACATTGCCATTCTTATCAAATTTGACATACCTTAACGAATAGGAATAGAAGTCAAAACCCCAGAGATAAAAAATATCATTTTTATCTTTCAGTAAAATAGGCATATGGTATTGACGTTCGTAATCGCCAGGAAGCTTTCCATCAAACTCAAAAGTAGCCAGCACATTACCGTCCCGATCTGTTTTTTTGCACCTTAATTTTTTGTTGCTTCAGAATCAAGCAAACTATAATAGATCTGTTGCGCATTGTCTAACTGAATTGAAGAAATGCCAACGGAGCTATTTTTACGTTTCCAAACAACTTTAAAGTCGCTGGTAGTAACCTTTAACAGCTCTCCCCCACCTGTACCCATGATCATGTTATGTGACGCGTCAAACTGAACTGATGAAACGTAATCATTCGGAGACAAATCTATCGAAACGGGCTTCTCCAGTTTCAGTTTACCATTCGTCTGATCAATGACATAAATATCGTGTTTAACAATAATGAAAGCTTCATCTTGCTTAGAAGGCAACACTACATGTGGTGGTAAATCATAATAATTTAGATCCTGGATCAAGCGATACCATATAATCTGGCCTTTATTATTTGTACGATATACAATCAGTTTAAAATTTGTTTCTCCCCCCTCATGCTGCAAAAATGTACAGATTAAATGTCCACCATCTTCCAGAAGACGGATGCTATTATTGCCCGTTATACGTGATTGCGTATGAATTTTGTATTCAACATAAGTACTTCCGTTAGTTGTGCTGCCTCCAACAGTTCTTGCATCTATGCTTTGTTCTTGTGTTATTCCCGTTTGGGAACTCGCAATTACACGGATCTTATAATTTGTATCGCCAAGCAAATTAATTAAGCTGTATTTGTTATACTAAGATCCTTCGCTACAAGCTTATTATCGACATATATCGCATAGGATACTGGCTTAAAATGCGAACTGTTCACCTTATCCCAAGATAACTCTATTAAATCTTTGTTTGCAGCACTTACAACAAGATTCAAAGGATATAATATTTCTGCCTGATCAATAATATTCATCGGTTTTGCTCGCAATATTCTCCTTCTTGGAACATCCTCCAATTAATAAATTAGAATTAAGAAAAATAGCTGAGCACAATAGTAAAAAATAGCTCTTTTCATAAAATGAAGTTACTCACCAAAGATATTAAAAAGGTTGTATCAAAGCATTTTTTAAAACATAATTAATTGATGCATTAATTAGGCCAAATAATTCTCTACAATATTTAATAGACCTTTATGAGATTATCGTGCCCCACAAGCAAATTCCATCTATACACACACCTATATTATCTAATTGTACAGCATTATAGGATGAAACATATCTTTTACTTCACCGTTAATTTGACGCTTGCTTTCTTCAATCCTTTTCCTTCTACTTCTGCTATAATTTCCCCAACAGAGTCTCTGCTTTCAACAAGAAAAACCAATTGACCATTAAAGCACTTCATGAAAGGCTTCTGAAATGATTCCAAACTTGTTGGATCTCCATTCGCCACAGCCTTAAATGCCCCCTGACCTTTTACCTTGAATTTTAATTCTCGGTCTTCGCCTGTCACTATATTCCCCTGTTTATCAACCAGCGTAGCTGTGATAAAAGCAATATCTTTTCCATTTGCTTTCAATTGTTTCCGATCAACGTCTAAACGTACAGTATATAACTTACCTGCCGTCTTTACACTATCTCTTGCAGCTATATTTCCTAAAGAATCATAGGCAACTACCGTAACCGTACCCGGTTCGTATTTAGTATCCATCCACATCAAACGATAGCGCTTTTGACGCATAAAATCATTTTGTGCCTTTTTATCGTTAGAATTTACCAAGGTAACATCAAAATCTTTCTTTTTTACTCCTTGACTTTTTCCATTGATAAAAATTTCCGCTGCAGGGTAATCTGTATAGACAAAAATTGGCGTTTTCTGTCCTTCGCGTCCCTTCCAGTTCCAATGAGGAAGAATATGAAGTGTATGCAATTCCTGGTTCCAATGGCTACGATAAAGATAATATCGATCTTTAGGGATACCGGCAAGATCTACAATACCGAACAAAGAACTATGACTTGGCCAATCTGTATAGTAGGGTGTCGGTTCGCCCAAATAATCGAACCCTGTCCAGACAAATTCACCTATTGCGTAAGGTAGATCGTCATGCTGAATAAAGTTATCTTCAGGCAAATCCGACCAGGAACAATGCTCTACATCATAACTCGAAGCCTGATGGTCGTCATATTTTGCCATCGATTTTCGTTCAACGGGAAATTTATAAACACCTCTAGAACTCAAAGTAGACGCAGTTTCAGTACCAAGAATTAACTGCTGTTGTAACTTTTTATAGGCTTCGGGGTATTTAAATGGACGATAATTAAAGCCTGCAACATCCATCGTTGAGGCAAAGCTACTATTTATAACCGCATCAGGGTTGTCCATCCCCTGGGTAACGGGGCGAGATGGATCCTCACGATGGCAAATATCTTGCAGATACCGCGCGACCTTAGATCCGTCAGGACTTCCTTGTTCGGGTACTTCATTTCCAATACACCACATCACAACGCTTGGATTATTGCGGTAATGCCGTATCAGATTTACAAGATCTTTTTCGGCCCAATCGTTAAAATATTGATTGTACCCATTCTTCATTTTGGGAATTTTCCATTCATCAAAACTTTCCGCCATTAGCATAATACCCATTTCGTCACAGGCTTGCACCAGCTCCGGAGCCGGCATATTATGGGAAGTGCGAATGGCATTAACGCCCATATCTTTCATTATTCGTAACTGCCGCCTAATAGCGGCATCATTCACAGCTGCTCCCAAAGGCCCCAAATCATGATGCAAACACACTCCTTTAAATACGGTCAGCTTTCCATTCAAATAAAACCCTTTATTGGGTACCATAGCAATGCTTCTGATTCCAAATACGGTTTGATATTTATCGATTAATTTGCCGTTCTGATAGAGCTTGCTGACAGCCTTATATAAATTGGGGGATTGCAATTCCCACAATTGTGGTTTCTCAACGAACAATTCCTGTTGCATCTGCTGGATCTGGTAGTTGCCTATCTGATCATTCTTCTTCGCCACGATGCGTCCATGGCTATCGATAAGAATAGTTTCTAAGGAAAGAGAATCTTTCGACAGATCTATACCGGCTAAATCAGTCCGAACCTGAATTCGAGCGAAATCCTTTGTGATCTCAGGCGTCGTAATATAGGTGCCCCAATGTGCAATACTTGTTTTTTCAGTGATCTCCAATCGAACATTTCGATACAATCCTGCGCCAGGGTACCAGCGGGATGACTCAGACTTATTTTCTAATCTTACCGCGACCAAATTTTGACCCGGACTCACATACTCGGAAACGTCAAAATAAAAACTATTATAGCCATAAGGCCAATTGCCGACCTTTTTCCCATTCACAAAAACGACAGCATTGCTCATAGCACCATCAAACTGTAAAACCGTGCGCTTATTTTGAACGTTTTGTGGCAATTCAAATTCTTTACGATACCAGCCAACGCCTACAAACGGAAGTCCACCAGTCCGACCTGCATGTTCCAATGCTTCCTTTTGTCCATCTTGAGCAATAGCCATATGCTGCTTATCATTGTTGGCACTAAATGGGCCATAAATTGCCCAATCATGCGGAACACGAACAGTCTGCCATTCGCTTGTAATCAATCCGATATCAGCGAAGTTTGGCTGATCATGTTTTGTAAATTTCCATCCATCCTCGAGCATGGTTACTATTCGTTCCTGAGCAAATAAAGTATTTGGTCCAATAGATATTATTGCACATAGTATAAATTTCAGTCCTCGGGTTGAAAAAATGGATAAATAAGATTTAGATTCTTTTTGCATCTATAGCATTTTAAGGTTGAGTTTGTTCATAAAAACAAATTGAAGATCCGAAAATACAACTTATGTATAACATAATAAAATTATTCAGATCTTTTGTGATTGGAATTAAAGCTGAAATCATGATGTGCTATTCAAATGCTCCTTTTTCATTGAAATAGAGTTCCAGCTGTTCTATTTGCGGGTTTAGGCGAGATTGTAAAATGTTGATTCTTAATCTCTGGGCACTAACTGTCGGAAAAGTCAATAAACGTTTGTTACCGATAGTAGTTCCTTTCGACACTTCTCTCCAGACTCCATCTTGCCAGATCTCCAAATTAAATCGCTCGACACGTTGCCCTAAAGCGATGGTTTCCTATAAGGAAAGAACGTTGAACGCGGTTGCTTTAGGTAGGGTATATTCAAAAGTTGCTATGCTGTTTTTTTCATCTTTCGTCGTCCAAAATGGCATTTTTTTCCATTTTTTTAAAACGAGGCCTGCAGTAAGGAGTTTAGCTTTGCTTAAAAGATTTTTCGAAAACAATGCTGTGCGCCAGTCATTCCACTTTTTTAAATTTGCAGCATCTACCGAATGAATCAAACCTGCAGTTGTTGGTGGAATATTAAGCAACAAGACACCATTTTTCCCTACCGAATTAAAATAAATATCCATCAACTTACCCGGGCTTTTGACTTTGTTATCCTCTTCCTCGTGATAGAACCATCCCGGGCGTATAGAAACATCAGTTTCCGCTGGGTACCATACCAGCCCTTTTGCCTCTTTGATCCTTTCTCTGCTCCCAAGATCTTTATTACGCATATCTCCGGCCGGTTTAATATTCATCTGCTGTTGCGATCCTGCAGCTATCTGATTTTGTGCTAGATTACTAGCCGGTACAACTGACCATTCTGTGTCCCGTCCATACCCCGTTTCTGTACCGACCCATCTTACATCGGGTCCCATAACTGCGATAACGGCCTCAGGTTGTTTTTCACGTATAACCTGATAATAACGATTCCAATCGTATTCCTGCTTTTTACCGTTAGGTCCCTCTCCGTTAGCACCATCAAACCAAACTTCATCAATCTGACCATATCGGGTCAGTAATTCGCTCAATTGGGCAACAAAAAAATCATTATAAGCTTCTGACCCATAAGAAGCTTCATGTCGATCCCAAGGGGAAAGATATACCCCCAACTTCATATCGTATTTTTTACAGGCCGCAGCAAGTTCGCCAAAAATATCTCCTTTTCCCTTTTTGTAAGGAGAATTTTTAACCGAATAGTCTGTTGTATTCGTTTGCCAGAGGCAGAAGCCATCGTGATGCTTCGCCGTAAGAATCAAAAGTTTGATTCCACCTTCCTTTGCTGTCCTAACCCATTGTTCTGCATCTAATTGCGTCGGATTAAATAATTTTGGATCGTCTTTCCCTTCACCCCATTCCTTATTTGTGAAGGTATTGATCCCAAAATGGAGAAATCCGGTCACTTCCAGCTTTTGCCAATCAAGCTGTCTTTGGGTCGGTATCACGTTGGCAGCTTTGGTTACAATAGCAGATTCTGATTCTCCGGGTTGTAATGCAATCATATTTTGAGCCGAAGCGTGAAAAACCGCTGCCAATAACAGTAATGTAATTGTATTAATTTTCTTCATTTGATATTTATCTGACAAAAATAAGATAGCCGGAATAATCTCCGAACTATCTTATCTTCAAAGTTTTCGTAAAGGTTCCGACCAATTATTGATTGGCTCCCTGATTGGCAACTAAAGGCCAATTCGGATTTTGATAAATAATTGAACCAGCTGGGCTACCATCTGTTGAAGTTATGCTCAAATGACTTATGGCTATAGGAGACAAATAGTGGGCACTGGTCCAGCTATAGCCTTTTAGAACAAGATTGTTAGCCGAAAGATTAATCCGATAGGGTCTTAAATATTGACTTTCCTGTGGTGAGGACACATTTGCGGTTTTTCCTGCTGTGCCGGGTACGATTAAAGTCGATACACCTTTATCTTTGTACCAGTCTTGCATAGGCCCCCACAGTCTCATCCCTTCAATAATGTATGGATTGCTTGCCAATTGATCCAACGCCCGCCAACGCCTAAGATCATTAAATCTAAATCCCTCAGCAACTAGTTCTAAACGGCGCTCCCTTCTAATATTATAAAGAAGTTTGTCGGATAGTAACTGCCCAGCAGAATATGCTGCAAAATCACCTTGAGCTTCCTTTTGCATGTCTGTCGCATTTACGGTTGCCATAAAATCTGTATTTACACCTGCTCTTTCTCTGATTTTTGTCCAGTAACTATTCGCTTTTGCATCGATCATTCCCTTTGCAAGATAACTTGCTTCAATATAGTTTAAATAAGCCTCAACAGCACGAAATATAATTGAGCCTGTGGTACCAGTCTGTCCCTCAGCTTGGGCAAAAAGATAACTCATTCCTTTTTTCACGGCATAACCTGTCACGTACCTTGTTTCGGCTAGTCCGATAATATCTGGTCTCGGCTCTGTCTGTACAGCACCTGTCGAAGAAATCTGGTTGGTATAACTCAATTCACCAGGTGCTTTCATAAAGAGCTGTAAGCGATTATCCCGATTTTTTTTGACGAGGCTGATGGAATCGTCGCCTGCATAACCGGAGTTCGAAACATAAATAGGCAGTCCGTTTTTCATCGTAAAATTTTCCACAAGGCCTCTTGAATATCCAGAATTTCGCCATTACGGTTCATGTAGTGATTTACAGCATGCGTAATTCCTAAAGGCATTGAATAACTCCGCCATAAAAGTACTTCGCTGTAACCATTTAGATTCTCGTCGCCAAACATTTTGAAATAGGGGTTCGAAGATGAATTATAACCATCATCCTTTGTATTTCCGACAAGTTCGACTGCATCGGCTACCTGAGCAGCTGCAGTCATCGACTGTTCTAAGAAATAATTGATCTCATTATCGATATTGATCGAAAAATTTGGGTGCGATTTTGCGCCCGGCCAGCCAGTTCCGCCAGGGACGAAAGCAGTTCCTTTGTGGTATTTTAGCCAAGAGCCTTCAAATAACCCTACACGAGATTTAAAAAGTAAAGCGGCCTTTTTTGAAATACGGTTTTTTCCGTCAGGGGCTACATCGTTCAACAACGTAATTGCCGAATCCAAATCAGAAAGAATAAATCTAACCACCATATTTCTAGGTTGTCGAATGGAAGTAGCCGTCAGCTCCTCCATATTATCTTTGAGTGTATTTTTAACAATCGGAAAATCACCCAGCGCCTGTACTTTATTAAAATATTCATACGCTCTCAAAAAATACGCTTCACCCACATAATGAGTTATATTTGCTGAATTTCCTGTTAACTTACCGCTCTTCCATTTTGGAAGTACCTGTTCGAGAAAATAGTTCAACTGTCTAATCTGAGCAAAATCCCATTCGCCGCCCGAACTCGGCACACGCCATTCTCCCGGAACCCAACGAGTCGAATAACTTGAAGTCACCTGGTTATCGGTACCGTTATCGTTGGCAAATGTGCCAAGCCCCCAGCCAGAATGTGATGGAAAGGCATAACGTCCAACCGTATATGCGGCTAAATCAGCTTCGGTATTTAAATATTCCTGCGGCGTTACATTGGATAAGGGTTCCCTGTCCAGATACTTGTTACAGGAATGCAAAGTGAACAGCACGGTCATCGATAACAACCAAGAAATTGTAGAAAAATAATATGTCGTTTTCATATATATCTAATTAAAAATTCAAGTTAAGGCCAAAAGAATAAGTCGTCGAAAATGGATATGTTTTTCCATCGTTCCATCCTCCTAGTCCAACGGTTTCCGGATCAAAAACCTTAGCCATTTTGGTAAAAGTCAACAAATTCTCACCTGATGCATAAATACGAATTTTGGTAAATCCTATCTTGGCCAATAGCTGTGGAGAAAACGTATATCCAAATTGAGCATTCTTTAAACGTAAATAAGCGGCGCTCTGCAAATATTTAGTTTGTGTTTGCTGATTTTTTGAGGTGTTAAAATAAGGTCTTGGTAAATAGGAATCTTTATTAACACCTAAAACACCGTTCTGTACCATCGTGGAATTCTCATCGCGGTAGAAGTTCATATTCTCAACAAATCCAGCAGACTGCCACATCCCGCCATTCGCCCCCCAAAAATATGGGCCATTGGGCATATAATCGCGTTTTCCAACACCTTGCAAGAAAATCCCTAAATCGAATCCACTATAATTGAAATTTAAATCAAAACTATAACGATAGCGTGGGGCCGAATTTCCTATAATTGCCAGATCCCCTGGGTTCGCCAACGTATTGGCTCCATTATTAACCTGACCGTCCCCGTTGAGATCAGCATACATAATATCCCCAGCTTGCCAGTTTGTCCCGAAAGACTGTTTGGCATTAGCGAGGTGTGCAGCCATTTCTTCTGCGCTCTGTGCTATTCCTAAAGTTTGATATCCCCAGATCTCCCCATTCTTGCGGCCATCGTACCAGGTACTCAACGTACCTGTAGGATTAGGATATTTGGTGACTGTCTGACGGTCGTCGGAAAGGACAGCTCGCGCGCTATAATTCAATTTACCGATATGATCTTTCCAATTTAACTCAATTTCAAAGCCTCTGGAGTTCATCTCGGCATTGTTTAATCGCGGCACAGCTGTACCCAAAATAGCGGGAAGTTCTGGTGCTGGTCCTATCATATCGAATGTATTCCGACGATAGACTTCAAGAGATAAACCTAAACGATTGGAAAGTGCCCGCAGATCCAACCCCACATTCCAGCTTGATACACGCTCCCAGGTCAAAGTTGAGGCAATAAGCCCAGGTGCACTGGCTGTATTTGTTTTTTGTCCATTCAAAAGCCAGGTACCATTAGCTATACTTACTGGCATTGTTGCATAAAAAGGATACCAATTGTCCGTATATTGGTTTCCCAACTCGCCATAGGAACCACGTAACTTAAACATGGAAACATGCTCCTTAATAGGCCAAAATGACTCATTTGCTACATTCCATCCAGCGGAAACTGAGGGGAAGAGATTCCAGCGCAAATCTCTTGGAAAACGTGAAGAGCCGTCGTATCGTCCGTTAGCCTCAAAAAGATACCTATCTTTGTAGCTATAGTTTAATCGTCCAAAAAAACCAGCGGTAGCCCAATGTTGATAGCCCCCAGAAGCCCTTGGATTGGTGGTGGCAGTATTCAATGTCGGTATATTATCTGTGATCAGATCGCTCATGCTTCCATTGAGATCTCTATACTTATTGAGCTCTGAATTGAAACCAGCCAAAATTTTGAAATGATGATCATCGTTGAGGTCAAAGGAATAATCTGAAAAGAAATTTGTACTGAAATATTCGTCTTTGCGATTGTATTCAGACACATTGGTATACCCCGCAGCATTGTATCCTACTGCAAGGAGAAACGGGTTTCCTTTTGCATCATTTGAATAAGCTTTCAAAATTTCGGCATGGTCATTTTGAGTCGTAATGCGGTAATTGACATTTCCTGTTATATTCCAGTTTTTGATTGGCTGATAATGTAATTGTAGCTGCTGATAAAGAAAATCTTTCTGAAATTTTGAACGTCCTCCTTGCTGCAGCTGCAATATTTCACTTGGTTCGGAATAATTTCCATTTGGGTCGTACAAAGGTATCGTAGGCCATCTTCTCGCTATATTATGATAATATAAATCATTCATATGGCTTGCTTTTTCGTAGTCTTCACGTACAAAACGCGTATTGTACATGAGGTCCACCTTATCGCTAATCTTTGCATTGATTTTCGTAGCTATCGAATATCGTTGAAAATTATCATTGGCAAATCTGTTCAAACCATTTTGATCCATGTAATTTGCAGAACTATAAAAATTTAGCTTTTCAGTACCGCCATTCAAACTGAGCGTATGTTCATGGGAAGTTGTAAAGTCCCTATAAAACTCTTTAAACCAGTTTGTATTCCCATTAGATCCCGTATAGTATTGAAATCTGTCACTAGCATTTGGGGTAGTTGTCGTTTCTATTTCTCCTTTCTGATAAGCGTCAATCCGTTCCAATACCTCCTGCGAAAATTTTGCACCCTCACCATCGTTTGCTGCGACTTCATTAAAATAGTAAGCAAATGTTTTGGAATCTAACATCGTTGGTAGCCCTCTTGGCTTGCCCAGTCTTATATTATTGTTATAATTTGCTGTTATCTTCCCCGATTTTCCAGATTTTGTTGTAATGAGGATAACTCCAAAAGGTGCCCTGGAGCCGTAAATAGCAGAAGCTGCTGCATCTTTAAGCACGGTGATATTTTCAATATCCTGAGGATTCAGCGCATTCATATTACCTTCCATCCCATCAATTAAAACCAAAACTGATGAACTCGACCCTACGCCTATCGTCCCCGCACCACGGATATTGACGCTTAGATTTTGATTTAGCTCGCCGCCCAATCCAGTTGTCTGTAAATTCAACCCAGGAATCATGCCCTGCAGCGCCTGTCCAACATTCTGCACAGGTCTTGACTCTAACTCTTTACCATCAAGGGAAGAAACCGCACCAGTCAAATTTGCCTTCTTTTGAGTTCCGTACCCCACTACGACAACTTCTTCCAAGGCTCTATCCTGACTGGCCATTGTCAACAGCATTGGGTTGCGACTAGCATTTTCACTTAAAGAAGCATACCCCACATAGGAAAAATCCAAAATAGATTTTTCATTTGCTACTTTTAAAGTAAATGTTCCGTCTTCTGCTGTCAATACAGTATTTGAGGTACCTCTTTCTGTCACAGTCACACCCGCAATTGGTTTTCCCGATGCATTCAAAACTGTACCTTTAATCTCTATCTTTTCTAATTTTTGATTTGGGATATTTTTGAAACTATTCCTTTCCTGTGGTTTAACAATAATAGTTTTACCTTCAATCACAAAATCTAGATCCTGCTCCGTGAGCGCTTTTTTCAACACTAACCTCAAATCCAATTTGGAACCAGAATAAGAGATTAATTTTTTGTTTTGCAAAATATCCGAATCATAAATAATCTGATATCCCGTTTGTTTACGTATCTCTTTTAGGACCTCTGATAAGGTTGCATTTTTTAGATTGAGGTTTAATTCTTGTGCCTTGGCTAAGGGAAGGCTTTGGAGAGCTATTAAACCAAGGATAGTACCTATTCTTGACGATCGCTTTAGAAAAGTTAAAGCAGATTGGTCCCGAACAAACCAAAATTTGTTTTTTCTCAGGTGAAATTTTTTATTCATATTTTTAGGCTTTATTGTAAAAGGGGCATTATTCCCATTCTTACAATAAAGAGTCTCCCAAACGCGATTACCCTAAAAAATTTTTTTAAAAAATTAATTCATGACCTTTTAACGTGATGTTCAAATTGCCTGATCTTTTTATGAGATCCAAAATCTCAGAAAACGAGCGATCTCTTTTAAGAAAAAGTGTAAAATTTCGATTGGGAACTTTATTGGGATCAAAATGAATCGGATAAATATTAGCGAGATCTGAGAGAATATAGCGCAAGCTTTTATTTTCGTAATACAAATTACCATCTTTCCACGATGTATAATCTTCGGTTATAGCAGTTGTTTTATCAATAGATCCTTGATCATCCAGCATGGCTCTCTCTCCAGGAACAAGAAACTCATTTTTTCCTGATTTCATACTTCTCAAAGCTATACTTCCTTCTGTTAATACAGTCTGCTCGATCTTTTCACGAGACAAAACATTAAACTTAGTACCTAATACAGCTATCCGCTGTTTCCCTGTCAGAACAGTAAATTCCTGTTTAATACCAGCCTGTTGTCTCTTTGCAACCTCAAAAAAGGCTTCCCCTTTTAAACTTAAAATCCGATTTTTTAAAAAATCACCTTTGTAGCTTAGCTCGGAATTGGAATTAAGAAATACTATAGTTCCATCTTTTAACAAAACCTTATACAATCCACCAACCCCAACGCGCAGAACAACATCATCAAATTCGGAGGTTGATGATTCTGTCGGTTCAATAATCAACATATCTTTCTTTTTACTGACTTTGAAAGGTTTGTTTTTATTATTCTCCCATTCAACAAGGGAAATGGGCCTTGACCCTGAAATTGTGATATCTCCAGCTGTAATATCCGCATAAATATGCTCAGATTTTTGGGGGGAGATATTAATGGAACGAGAATAAAAAAAGTATAAGCTAGCAGAACAAATAGATAAAACAAAAAATAGGATAGCCCCATTCAACAAACGCTTTTTACGTTTCTTTCGACTAATCGTTGTTAGAATACGATCAAAAGTATGTTTTTTTATATCTTCGCTATCGTTTAGGGGCATATGCTTAGAATACAGATGAATTTGAAAGATTTTAATTTGTTAATACGACAAGTTAACGAAAAGGCGGATATAATTATAAGGCTTTTCGTAATTTATTCAAGACTTTTGATATATGATATTCGACAGATTTAATACTAAGATTCATTTTTTTTGCGATTTGTTTGTAGGATAAATCATCTTCTCGACTCATAATAAATATTGCCCTTGTTTTGATTGGAAGTCTTGCTAGTAAGCCATCAAGCTGATCAGAAAGCTCTTTATACGAAAACTCATCATGCTCAATCGCTATGTCTAATAACAGGTGATCCTCTACTTCATTTAACCTACGTAATTTCCTCAGCAGCTTAAAACATCTGTTTTTTGTACAAATGAATAAATAATCTTTTAACGATGACTGGATGTTTAATCGTTTATGACGGGCCCACAACTCGGTAAAGACATCATGCAAAACATCTTGTGCTAGCGCTTCTTCCTTCATTAATCGTAAAGCAAAGTCATAGAGGCCATCCCAGTAAAAATTATAAACTAAGGAAAATGCTTGCATATCTCCGTCTTTTAAACAGCGCAAAATTTTATGCTCTATTCGACTTTCCACTTGATTCGATTCCATATCGTAATTAAAAATGTTCTTTCAAAGGTTAGCAGATGTTTAAGATTAATTGGTTAGATTAAGAAAAAATGCCAACAATATTATGTATTACATAAATACAATATTAATATTTTTTTATAAATGTATAAAACGATATATAAAATTTTTAAATAAAAAATTAGTCCAAATTTTGCTTTGGACTCGAAATCATAGTATCACGTTGGTATAGTTATATGTTTATTTCATTGAAAGATCTAAAACTGGATAAGAAGCAGCAAAGTTGGGGATCAATCGACACACTAGAGTAGCTGTACTCCCCAGCAGCGATATATTTTGTCTCTACATTATAAAATAAAGCCCATAATATCGTAGGAACACAAACTTGGTTGACTGTAAGAATATCAATTGTTTAAACAAAAAAAATCCACATTAATTCTTAAATTAGAGGATAAACCTATTTCAGCATATTTTAACATCCTCGTGTCTGCCTTGTTATGCTCATTTCCGGAAATGAAAGCCGCACAAGCGTACTTCGCTAAGGATAAAAAAAAACTGCCTCAACAGTTGAGCAGTTTTTTTATAGGGTATTAATCCAACTTTTGATTATTGTGCGAGAAATCATCTACTTGCTTTTCGCCGATGACTACATCACCGCGGATGGATCTTAAGTAGCCTTCAAAAGCGATATTCAATCCTTCAATAATCACTTTATCATGTGCATCAATGTCGCCCAGTATTTTCTTGTCGTCATAGCTATCGCCAACGATTGCCAAAACGCAGTTCGAGCTTTGTTTTGGAAAAAGTCCAACACCTATTATTTCCTCGCCAAATTTCACAAACCAGGTTTCTTCGTGATGGTCGTCCGTCGTGTTTGGTATATGTATGGCCTGGCCGAGGTCCTCACATTTAATCATATCAAAATTCATTGTGCTCTGTTTATGTTACATAGCTAAGACAGCACTAAAAGGAATATTGTTTTTAGAAACTTCGTCACGATTTCGCCTTTTCCGGTGCAAACGCAGGGACTATAAATCGAAGTTCTTCTGAGCTCCGGAAGATGCTTGCTAAATTTCGGCTACCTTGGTAAATAACCCCGGATAATTGACCACTAAACCCAAATGATCTACTTCAAGGTCGGCCTCAAAATCTTTCGGAACATTCTTGTATTGAAAGGTTAACATGTTCGTTTTCGAATAGTTCTGATGAACTGGTTTTATGCCGTCGTTTAGAATATCAAAATAGAGCACTTTGATATCCGTACTCTCACCGACTTCGAGATTCAAACTATTGATCGGAAGTGTATTGGTAAATGGTGTGAGGGAGATATCAATATAATCAATACCCTGAAAATCGATTATAATCGATCCATTTATTTCCCAGTCATTTTTAACTTTATTTCCTTTTATTCTTTTATTAACGCCATTCACTTCATATTCTAAATCAAGACCTTGAACATTCCAATGCTCGTCAATCTTCAAATGATATTTGAGGGTATAGATTTTATCTTCATAATACCCAATAATGTTGGAATCGACCATAAAAAAGCCTCCCTGTTGTGTCAGTTTAAAATATTCGAGGGAATTGTAGATAATGCCCTTCCAAATTAATATTTTCATCTTTAAAATTTATTTATCGCTCATTTTTGCAGAGACTTTAATCAAAATTGTGGCGCATTAAGGCATTTTAAAAAAACTTTTTATTTGGCAAAGTATCAAAGAGCTTTTCAGCAATAACAACATAGCCATTTTCTTTGAAATATCGCACCAGAATTTCATGAGCCGCGGATCTGGCGTAACTATAATGAGCCGAGTTTTTTATTGCAATTTTTTTTTAAGATTTTATTCAATTCAATTATGTTTTCTTTATATCTTGGATATTTTCGAATATTTCGAACACTATGATTTTGATTGTTTACTGTACCCACTTCATCAAGCTCAAAAAAGACCTCGTCAATTAAAAGTCCGTTTAAAATACATTTAGAAATATATTCCGCACTTTGCTCAAACTGTGGTACTGTCTTTAAATGGTTATATATAATCTGCTTCGCATGGTCTCTTTGCTCTCTTTCAATTGCTGTCATTGGTAACATAAGCAGAAATAATTGTTCAAACTGTTGAAGTGATAACAGTTCATCCCAAGTTAGAAACCAAGCTTCAAAATGCCCACCTAACTTCCCAAAGTAAATGTCGTTAAGAAAAAATCTAATTTCATGATCTTGAAATTCAATTAAGAAGGTCGTATCTCCATCTAATTTTCCTTCGATAAATTTTGAAACTTCTCCAAAGTCATCTAGCGAAAAAAATCGTTCTTCCCATTCCGCTAATTTTTCTTTGTCAATGCCGATAACTTCTAATGCTTCGTCAATGTTGATCTCGTTTATTTCGTCGTATCCATTGAACCATTTAATATAGCTATACCAAAAGAATGTATTGTCTTTTATGTTGTATTGTCTTTTATGTTGTTTTGTGTAATTTGTCTATTCATATTTAGATACTGTTATTCAAATTCGATACGGCAAGCCAATTTATTTAAGGTACGATTCTAAATGCTATGCTTTTGGTACGGGAGCATTTGCCGCAATTAATTTTTCATGTTTTAATTCTTCCCAAAAATCGGCGGAAATTTTAGTCTTGAAAGATTCCGCATTTTGAATGGCCTGCTTTACGGTATGTGCTCCGGGTATCACTCCTGAAACCTCGTCTGGTGCTGCAGCGAATTGCAATGCAGCTGTCCGCAGGTCTACAGCATGATCGTCAGCCACCCTTTGTAAAGCATTCAACTTTTCTTTAACCCCAGCAGGAAACGTTCCATCATATAGGTAGCGGTCCCTGCCTGACAGAAATCCAGCACACAGTGGTGCGCCTACAACAATCGACAACCCTCTCTCAGCGATCTTTGGGAAAACCTTATTCAAATCGTCATCATGTTTAATCAACGAATATTGGCAGGCTGAAAGAAAAATATCGGGATCTGCCATGTCTAATGTTTGCAAAATTGGTTCGATGGTATTGACACCTAGCCCCCATCCTTTTATTATACCTTCTTCTCTCATTTTAGTCAGCTCGGGCATCGCTCCTTTCGCCGCTTGCTCAAAGTAACTTCCATAGCTGTCTTTCATATCACCATTGTCGGGTGAAAGATCATGAATATATACGATATCTATAGATGATAAGCCCATGCGCTGTAAGCTATCCTCTACGCTTTTTCTCACACCGGCAGCACTGTAATCGTATTGATAACGAAAATTCATTTTACCCTTCCATAACAACTGTTCCATGGTAAAGTCCTCTTTAGGTTCTAAGAGTCGTCCTACTTTAGTGGAAAGGGTAAAGCTGTCGCGTGGCTGATCTTTTAAAAACAAGCCCATTCTGCGTTCGCTGATGCCCAATCCGTACCATGGGGAAGTATCAAATAATCGTATCCCAGCATTCCAAGCTGCTTCTACTGCTTGGAGACATTCTAGATCTGCGTTTTGCTGAAAGCCATTCCCTAATGCCACGCCACCAAACCCGGCTTTATTATTGGAGCGAAAACGTCTGTGTTTGCTTAAATTATCAGGTTTTACCATACTATGTTCTTTAATTGTTCTTACCAAAATATTAGGTGCCGCTGCGCTAAAGATTAAGCCCGATCCTGCAAGGCCTGTTTGCACTATAAATTTTCTTCTTTTCATACGCGGCACCTTATCTAAATTCCCTTGACTGTGCTATTTATTTGCAATGGCCAAATTCAATATGCATATAGCAATCAGGATTCTGCTAAAAAAACCATTCTCAGGCCTGCTTTGTTTTAGAAGATCATCACTATAGCAGACCATCGCTATCGCATGAAGGACGATGGCATACTATTAGTGACCACACCAAGAAATAGATTGGTATGATCCAGCACAATTAAAAAAATTAGGAATAGTTGATCCCCGGCAAAACGTTCTAGACCTTTTCCAATAATTGTACTCCCGAATTGACAAAACGGAAATCAAAATTAAGAATTTTTAAAAACGATCTTCTTCTGACTCATGTCCTTCTCTAAAAAGAATTATGGCAAAATCGAATCAAAATCAGCAACAAATGCCAAACGAGCATTTACATGAGTTATTTGTAGACGAATTAAAAGATATTTTAGGCGCGGAGAAACAGCTCTTAAAAGGTTTAAAGAAAATGAGCAAAGCCGCAGAAGACGAACAATTAAAACAAGCATTTGAGGAGCACCACAGCCAAACTGAAGGACAAATCGAGCGGCTTAAAGAAGTATTTGGAGCGTTGGGCATTGCTGCCCGCGGGAAAAAATGTAAAGCTATGGAAGGTCTGCTGGAGGAAGCTGATGAAATCATTGAAAATTTTGAAGGCGATCCAGCACTAGATGCCGCACTCATTTCTGCAGCCCAAAAAGTTGAACATTATGAAATCGCCAGCTATGGCTGCCTTGTCACATTTGCAAAATTAATGAACCATACAGAAGCCGAGCAATTGCTTCAACAAACACTTGATGAGGAAAAGCAAACCGATACATTACTCACAGAAATAGCCGTCTCGTCAGTAAACGAGTCAGCGTCATAAGTTAATAAATGCCCGGCAATCCGGGCATTTATTATACCTGTGCAATCGTCCATTGAGGTATCTTTGGCAAAACACATCCTATCCCTAGCCACAATCACTTTATTTTCTTCAAAGCTTAGTTATTCCTTTCATCAGCCTAATTGAAAAACAGGACAAACACGTTTTCACCGTAGTTGTACCATAAACATCAATTGTTAAAACGATTGTTACCTTGCTTCTCTTCCTATAAGGAGACAAGCACATTATACAGTTAAGAAATTAGCATGATGATAAATCCCGTCACTCCTTGGACAGCAACGGTCCAGGCTGATATAGCAGATTCTACGTCTATTTTTGAAATAGACCTAAAAACATACAGACTCAAAATTCATAATCCAGGCGATTCGATTTGGCTCGTGGTTATCTGGCAACGGGCGCTAGCATAGCCTTTAGACTGGCCTTTGGGATGAATAGCAGGTTTGAAAAGGTGACGATCTCCGAAGCTCCCGATGAGATCCTTATCACTGCTTCTACTAGGTTAGCCTATTATCGAATCATTGTCTTCTCTCCCGAAAGTCTGCGCGCCACCTTTCGTTATACCACGACCTTGCGAACGAAATTACCGCTTCTTATCCCGTTTTGGCCCCGCGATATTGTTCCCTTGACTAAAGATGGAAATACTGAAAATACAGTGGGAAAAATACATGCCAAACAGGTAGGGTCCTGGTCAGGACAGCTTTATTTTAGTATGACAAAGCCAAAAGCCGGTTCGGTGTTCTATTTTCAGAATCTCACAGCCATGTCTCCCTATTGCCAGGAAACAGAAGTATCACTCCGGGAAACTGTCGGCGGTGAATGGCCAGAACTGGGGTTCCAGTTTCCTGTAAACGCTGAAAAACCATTGCCGGCCAATAAAGAGTATATCATTTCGGATGCTTTTGTACAGCTCGATGAAAAGATTCCCGAAAGTGACGTCGAGGTCGTTGAAAGTTACCTCGATTCACTGGCATCAATATACCTCCTCCTTCCTAAGCCTGAAGCCAGCCAACATAATTGTCTGCAGTCGGCTGAAAAGATCCTGGATAATATTTCGAACAACAAAGGTTGCTGGACACAAACAGACTGCAGTCCTTATCTGAATGCTTATGTGGGCGACTACAAAACGCCTGCAGAAATCATGGTGCAGCTTGCCGTCATACTCCCATTGCATGAGTATCTTACCTGGACCGGAGAGCAGCACCCTTTGTTGCAGGAGCTCTCCGATGGACTCACCTCATTTTATGATAAGTCTATAAAGAGTTTAGTCAGGTGGCACCCTTCGTTAAAAGATGACTTGGATCATTCCGAAGAGCAAAAGAGTGAGATGGTAATGGACTCCTGGTATCTACATCACCCCTTGTTAAACCTCGCCAGGCTTGCATTGGGGGGCGACAAGATGGCTGAAAAACTATTTCTGGATTCGATAGATTATGCGATAAAGGTTGCCAAACATTTTGACTATCAATGGCCTGTCTTTTATAAGATGACCACTTTGGAGGTATTAAAAGCCGAAACGACTCCAGGTAAAGGTGGTGAAAAAGACGTCCCGGGATCATATGCACACGTTATGCTCCTGGCCTGGCAGCTGACCAAAGAAAAACGATTTTTTCTGGAAGCAAGCAGAGCACTTAAAAGTTTAGACGGTCTGGCCTTTGATATATTTTATCAGGCCAACAATACGGCATTTGCTGCGGGGGCCTTTTTGGAGATGTATAAGGTGACCGACGATGAGCATTACCTAAAACTAAGCTATTGCTGCCTCGCCGGCATATTTAAAAACTGTCAATTGTGGGAATGCAATTATGGTTACGGCAAAAACTTTCCTTATTTTTTTTCTGTTTTTCCCTTGAAAGATGCCCCCTATACCGCGGCATACGAAGAGCTGGAAGTATTTGCTGCCCTGCATCATTATCTTGAGGTGGCAGCAGGAATGGCTATTCTTCCATCGCTAAAAATATTGATCCCGGAATTTATCAAGTATGCTGCGGGCCGACTCGCCTACTATTACCCTCCGCTACTTCCGACAGAAATGATTGTCGAAAAAACCAAAACGGGTGAAATACAAAAAGATCTATGGATTCCACTTCAAGACATACATGATGGCTGGGAGAAAAGCGGTGAAGTCGGCCAGGAAGTATATGGCGCCGGACTGGCCTTTGGTATCATACCACGACAGTATTTTAAAGTGGCCAATTGGGGTGGAATAGTTTTTATAAATTACCCAATTTCAAACTTTCGAGCCGGCAAAGATTCAGTCACTTTCCGATTGGAGGGCAGTGATCTGCTCCGGGCACAAATGAGGCTTTTAGGCTTTTCCAGAGAAGTATTAACCAAAATAAGCGTAGAACAAAAAGTTAAATCATCATATAAACGTGTGCATTCAAGTCGTACTGGTTTTTACGAATTAGCCGGAGCTGGGATGGTTAGAATAACAAGAAAATAGATGAACAAAAAAGTTGATAGCATATCCGATCAAGATCACCTCCGTCCTCCCAAGAAGTTAATATAGCTGAAATTAACTTCTTGGTAAAAGGACTTTATCGAACCAAGGAATAAGCATCAACGATTTCCATTTTCCATTCATCTATCGTTTCTGCTGCTGCACGGTCGGCACGGTCAAAGAATAAATGGCACTTCACATCGAAGCCACAATAGGTATAGATACCTATGTCGGAGGTCAGTATCAGCGCCCTATCCATTCCTATTTCCTGATATTCAGCCTTTGATTTTCCATGTGAATTGATAATGTAGGCGGTCTTACCGGCCAACAGTCCTTTTTGTACTCCGTTATCGTACCTATAGGCAAATCCGTAGCTGAATACCCTATCGATATACCCTTTCATCATAGCCGGCATACCTGTCCACCATATCGGATAAATAAAGGTAACAGCTTCAGCCCAGGCAATATGTTGCTGTTCCTTTCTAATTGCTTCGCTTACGATGCCCCTGCGTTGTCCGTCCATATCTTCAAGGGACAGCACAGGGTCGAAATTAAGCTGATACAGATCCCTGACTACAACTTCGTTCTTTTGTTGCAGGAGTGTTTCTTCAATTGTTTGCTTGAATAAATGATTTAAACTTGCCGTATTTGGATGGGCATAAATAATAAGATGTTTCATTTTTTTTGTTTTAAGTAATTGAATAAAACAAAAATAGCCTGAAAGTAAACGGAAAAATTGTAAGAAAACGAAAAGGCTATTCTCCTGAAGCCCGGCAGATATCTTGCTGAAATCGAACAAAATTTCTTGGGGAAAGATTGATAAAATGCTTAAAATCCCGGATAAGCTGGCTTTGGTCGTAATATCCACATTCAGCTATAATTTCAAACCAGTCCACTTTTTTCGATGATAAAAGAACATGTTGTATCAGTTCAATTGCTTTTACAAAACGCTGGTATCTACTAAGCTCTTTGGAGCTATAGCCAAAATGCTTTTTTTGCGTCAATTGCACATTTCTTTCAGTTTGCCCGGTTTCTTCGGCAATGGTCTTGACTGGATTGCGTGTACTGTCTTTAAAATTAGCCAATAAAGCCGCGGTGCTGTGCTGTGATTTTAAGTAAGGTCTGCAAAAATCGAGAATGCAGTTTACTCGGTCTGATACACTTGTCATACCGTTCAACTGATGCCACAGGTAGCTAAAACAATTTTCACTTATAACTTCATCTGGGTTTATTGGCAAATGCTGTGAAAGAAATGCCTTTCCAAAAAAACGATAAAATGCATCGCCCTTGAAATTAACCACTAAAATTTGTGATCCGGGGAGAAGTGTATATTCAAAGGCAGATTTTAAGGGACCTAGTACGATGCATTTGTCCACCTCGATTTCATTTTTGGCATCAGAAACCAATCGGACTATTGTACCAAAGTTGAACACCATAATAGTCTGAAAAGACGGCAACAATGTTTTCGTTAGGGCAGTTGCTGAATTGTTCTCTGCAAAATAAAAATGAGAAAACACCGTTTCAAATTCGCTTGCAATGGAAAGCCTGTAACTACGGTATGTCTGTTCGTCTGCTTTCATGATTTGTGGCATCCATATTAAAACTGTTGATCTTTTGCTACTGCTATTTTGGTGTTTCTCCTCTAATCTACGAACAAATTCAACATGATCAATTAAATCAATCATTTCCGAAGTTCAAACCTAATCTTGCTTCAAAAAGATCTTTATTTCTGTTCCATGCCCAGGCTCACTTATTAAGTCGATCTTTCCACCAGCTTGTGTCACAATCGTATTGACCAAATATAGACCTACGCCAGATCCATCGACCATTTTGGTTGCGCGTTTAAATTTCTCAAAAATCGTCTGCTGCACTTCTGGCCCCATGCCTATCCCATTATCCTTTACAGAAATAACGACATAGCCATCTTCCTTGAAAGATTGCACTAGAATTTCTGGAGACTGTGACTCTGGTGTATATTTAATCGCATTATTCATCAGATTATAGAGCACACTACGCAGCTTACGTCGTACAAAAGTAAATTCCGAAACTTTTAAATCCTGTCGGATGATTGCATCGGTTTCTATCAGCTGCGGTGCTAAACTCAACCGCACGTCCTCTAGAATATTTGGAAGATCGATCAGTTCAGTTGATGCCTGATACTTCTGCTTTTCCCAACGACTTTCGGTCAGATCATCTATTATTTTTTTTATTTCTACCAAACTTTTCTCATGATTTTGCATTAAGGGCAAGAATTTCGCTGAATTTTTATCCTTAAATTCCTTCATTAACCCAAATGTTAGTTTAAGTACCAATAATGGATTTTTAATATCATGGGCTATTGTATCGAGCAGCAACTCATGTTCTAGAACAAGCCGTTCTTGTTCTTTAAGATCCTTTACTCTTGGCGTAATATCTACAAATGTAATAATGACTCCATTCGTCCGGTTCTCATTACGGACATGATAAGGGAGTATATTCATCTGGTACCACTTTAAATCTGTAGTCTGTATTTCTTTCTCCAAGATTTTACCTGTCGCTATCACCGTGTTTATATTACTGATAAAGGTCGGAAATCTAAAATTTTCTCTTATATCCTCTAGCGGCATTCCTATGAATTCAGATTTAAGATCAAACTGCTTCATTGCTGGTGGAGTGAACTTTCTTAAAATTAAGTTAGCATCAACGAATAACTGCGGGATAATGGTATTGCTAAAATAGTTTTCCAGGTCTTCGTTGAGTTGAGTTAAGTCACTAATTTTCTTGTTTTTATTCATTAAATACCCTATATATTATGAATAAAAACAAGAAAAAAACAGATATTGTTTTGCGGTATTAAAGCTCAAAACGTAATTTGGGTCCATCTAAAAATTTTTAAATTCATTTTAAACAGCAATAGGGCTGAATTGATTACTGACATCAATCGTTACAGGATTGCTACAAAATAGAAAGCTTGGTAAGGGCTGAAATATCATTTCTTATACCAGATACTATCTCCTACTTAAAGCAACTTGCTGCACAATCCATTAGGTATTAAAAAATTCAATCTTGGGCATACATTTCACACTCTTTTGCCAACGGTGAAATTAATCCATTTATTGCCTGATGGACTTGGAGAATATTCAAATAAATTTGGAGAGGAATTATGGGCAGCCTGTTGCATTTTTCTATATTTGAAGTAAATGGAACTCTTATCTTATCTACTTAGAAACATAAAATTGAACAGCGCCGAATGTGATGCTATCGGCAGAGCCTTTAGTAAACAAATATTTGCGAAAGGTACTGTACTGGCACATCCTGACAATCACCACCAAAATGTTTATTTTATTGAAAAAGGATTATTACGCGCTTTTTATAATTTAGATGGAAAGGATATCACTCATTATTTTTTCGACGAGAATAATTTCCTGATATCTTTTGAAAGTGTTTTTTTTGACCGCCCCCACCCCTATGGTAAACAGGTATTGGAAGAAGCTTGTTTGCGTGCTATCCCCTATAGCAAACTCGACGAACTCTGTAATAGCATCCCTGCTTTTAAGAACTTCCGGCTGCAGGTATCGCTGCAAGTGATTAGTATGCTATCCGAAAAAACTCTTGCATTAAAATTTCAAACTGCCGAGCAACGCTATAAAAATATGCTCGACAAATTTCCTGGCATATTGCTAAGAGCCTCCTTGGGACATATTGCCTCCTATCTGGGTATTACCCAACAAACACTAAGCGTGATACGCGCGTGCAGGTAGTCGATTTCATTTTTAAGATATATTAAAAACACTGCAGATTATTTTAATTTGCTTTGCAGTATGAAATCATTACATATGAAAAAAATACTGTCATCCCTTGTCATCATCTTCATGGCAATAATGAGTGTTGCTCAATCCTCCAATGATAATTTTGCAGGTAAATGGAAAACCGAGGAAGGCTTCATTATCACCATCACTTACAGCAACGGAAAATTTTCTGGTCTTGATCCCAAAGGACGTCCAACCCTCTACAATGTGCGTTTTGAAAAAAATGAATGGAAGGGGACTGTGGAAAACCATGATACTGGCCAAAAAGGCAATTGCGAAATGTACCTGCAGGGAAAAAAGTTGAAAATTGTGGCCCATAAAGGCATCTTTTCAAAAACTTTTTACTGGGTAAAACAATAAGCAAAAAAATTAATTAAGGTATTTTTAATTCAAAGTGAGAGTCGATAAAGTAAATCCATTACAAACATGGATTTACTTTCCAAAAAATCAAGCAGCGGATTTCTGAGCTTATTTGAGCTGTCCAAATGCATCCACTTTATAGATTGGATTTTAGGGGCATACTTTGAAACTTTTTGAAAAAGTAAAGAACCCACAAAAACTGAGTGTATCCGTACACTGCATCTTCAACCGGAATCGTAAGTACCCTAATCCCCATAAATTCCATTGGATTGTAATTGACAATAGGGGACTCCAATCCTGTTCCGGTAAGTATGCCGTTGACAGGTAAAAAGCCCAGCATCAGCAAAGTGAAGACTAAAGAGGCCTGCGTAATCCATTGTATCCGAAATACAAAGTGAAAAAGCACCAATGTCACCATAGTCACAGCAGCGGTAACTACGGTATAGATTCTGTCAGCATATCGAAGGGCAACAACAGCACATATAATGAAACTTACAAAGACAACAACATTATTAAAAGCCGATAGCGATTGTAATCTAAAAAATTTATCGATGCAGAAATAGGTAAAAATACATGAAAAAGGGATGAAGATAAAGAATAGCCATTCTTCCAATGGTAGTCCTGCTATAGCCAGTCCCAAGGTATATCTTGTGTCAAACCACCACACTCCCTTACTGGTAAACCAGACATCCCAAGTTATAAAAAATACAGCAACAAGCGCTGATGCCTTTAAAAATGGGATGAACTCACGATCGAATCGAAGCCGCTTGTCGAAGGATGCGACAAAACAGATTATGACCGTAAAAAATAAGATAAGCGAATAAGTATATTGCATCATATTTTTTCATTGTTAGTATACATTTTAAAGTATTTCATTGGAACATATAAAAAGCCAAAACACTCGCCCTCCTCTTTGCCTAAATGTTTATGGTGTTGTTTATGGGCGCGACGAAGCGCTAAAAAGTAAGGGTTATTCGTTTTACTCAACCATTTGAAACGTTGATGGATAAATATATCATGCACAAAGAAATATGCCATACCATAGAGCATAATTCCCAATCCAATATAAAACAGATAATTGTACCCCTTTAACGACCCAAAATACATCAACGCGATCGTGGGAAGGGCAAAAATGATAAAAAAGTAATCATTCTTTTCCAGAAACCCCACATTGCTGTGATCATGGTGATCGCGATGTAATATCCAGAGAAAGCCGTGCATAATGTATTTATGGATAAGCCAGGTGGCGCCCTCCATAGCAATAAAAGTGACCAATACTGTAATAAAATTCATAACTCTATTTTATAAGTAAGCAGCTTTGTAACGTAGATAACTTTTAAAAGCAACGTAGGCTTTTTGTGCATTAGGTATCCTAATCCTGCTTTCCAAAATTTCTTTGGAGGATTTTTTCCGAATCTTCGCAAATAGTGAAAGATAATATTTATAAGCCAGATAAACGCCAAATTTTGCCGATGCAGGCAATTTTTTGATTCCCAAAAGCGCTTCCTTAAATTCGCTGTGTATCTCATCCTCAATCTGGCTTTTGAGTGCATTGTCAAACACCGCCATATCCAGGTTTGGAAAATAGGTACGTCCAAGCACCTGATAATCTTCCTTGAGGTCACGCAAGAAGTTTATTTTTTGAAATGCAGAACCCAGTTTCATGGCGTAAGGTTTTAACTCCTCATAGCGCTGTCTATTACCTTCTGTAAAAACCTGTAAACACATCAGCCCCACCACTTCAGCCGAACCATAAATATATTCTTTATAACGTTCGGAATTATAGTCGACCTTATTCAGATCCATTTCCATGCTATGCAGAAATTGTCGGATCAGCTCGATGTCGATAGCATACTTATGCACCGTCTCCTGAAAAGACTGTAATATCGGATTTAATGAGATACCTTCCTCTAAAGCACAGTTAGTCTCGAGGTATAACCTCGCCAAAAGTCGCTGCTTATCATAACCATGAAAACTATCGACTATTTCATCAGCCAACCTTACGTAGCCATAGATTGCATAAATACTAGCCCTAATGCTTGGCTTGAGGGCCAATATACCAAGCGAGAAACTTGTACTATACTTTTCAGTTGTTTTTTTGCTTACTTCATAAGCGAGTTCATCAAATAGCTTTTTCATGGTCTTATGTTTTACGATATAATTCAATGGCTTCTTTGGCAACAATTTTCCCCGATAAGATGGATGGAGGTACTCCGGGACCAGGAACTGTCAGCTGACCTGAATAAAAAAGATTATGGACTTTCTTATTTCTAATCTTGGGTTTCCATACCGCTGTCTGTTTTAATGTATTTGCTAGCCCATAAGCATTTCCAGCGTAAGCATTGTAATCGCTGATAAAGTCGCTTACGCAGTAACTTCTCTTGTATGTAATCTGCTCGTATAGGTTTTTTGTACCAGTATGCTTTTCCAAACGCTCTAACATCTTAATTAGGTATTTTTCACGTGTTTCATCATCGTCTGAGATAGCTGTCGCCAACGGCATCAACAAGAAGAGGTTCTCACTGCCTGGGGGAGCCACATGAGGATCCCTTTTGGATGGACAACATACATAGAACAGTGGATTTTGGGGCCATTTTTTTTCACCATATATACAGTCAATATGATCGTCCAACGGATGCTCAAAGAACAGTGTATGGTGTGTTAGATTTGGAATGGACGATTTCATCCCCAGATAATATATCAAACTCGAAGGGGCAAAGGTCCTACTCTTCCAATAATCTTCATCATAGTTTCTCAAATCCTTGGTAAGTAGTGTTTCGATATGATGATAATCAGCGGATGCAACCACAAGATCAAATGCGTAATCTACGCCATTAACACCTAATGAAGTGATCTTATTCTTTTCAATTTTTAATGTATCAACATTATGATCGAAATGAAAAGTGACACCTTGCCTCTCCGCTACTTGCTGCATCGCCAGTACTAATTGAAAAAAACCTCCTTTCGGATAATGAGTGCCAAGTGCGTAACCGCCGTAGTTCATCAGGCTATATAATGCCGGAATATCCTTGGGTGAGGCGCCCAGAAATATGACCGGAAATTCCATTAATGTCCGCAATCGTTGGTCCTTAAAATATTTGGCAACATAGGATCGGAAATTGGAAAGCAAATCTAGCTTAAAAGCGCTAAGTGCAATCTTTGGAGAGAGAAATTCGCCCCAATTGTGACAGGGTTTATTGCCGAAATCCCGCATCCCCACTTCATACTTAAATTTTGCAGCTTCCATAAATCGATCTAACTGCGTACCAGCCCCAGGTTCGATCTGTTCAAATAATAGTTTTAATTGCTGATAGGATTCCGGAACACGAACTTGTCCGGAGTCAAATATCATTTCAAATTGAGGATTGAGCGATACAAGCTCAAAAAAATCAGCTGTGCTGCATCCAAAATCCGAAAAAAAGGACTCAATGATATCGGGCATCCAGTACCAGCTCGGTCCCATATCAAATTTAAATCCTTCTTTCGTACTGAATTGTCTCGCCCTTCCACCGGGCTGCGTATGTTTCTCAAAAACATGCACATCGTACCCTGCTTTAGCAAGATACGCTGCCGCTGAAAGACCCGAAAAACCTGCGCCAATAACGGCTACCTTCTTTTTCATTTGTTTTTTTAGCTAAACTACTTGGGCAATTCCCAATACTTATTGGCACCGCAACTAGTAATGTACACATCCTATTGATTTTTGTCATTTCTATCGCATCCCGATGTGGATTATAACTTCACTTGCTCCAGCAATTTTTCCGGTGCAATATTTCTATCATAGATTAATTGATGAAATTTGCTCAGTTTATCCAATAAACTTATCAATGTTATTTTTTCGTGGTAGGTCAAATCGCCTGAAACAATCTGCGTCGCATGACGTATTTTTCCCATTTGCCGGTCCAATGCCGACAAGCCATTTTCCGTGATGTACAGCAACTTACTGCGGCGGTCCAGTTTTGAATCGTGTTGACGTATCCAACCTTGTTTGATCAAACGGTTTATAATGGCCATGCCGGCTGGTTTTTCATGAATATTCCTTCTGATCAATTCCATTTTTGTCATCTTATCAAAGGACCGTAGTGTAATAAGATAGATAAACTCCTCTTGTGTGGAAAAATCAGATTCCCAAATAGCAGCCTTTGAATAACTTTTTGCGAACCTATTCATATGCACTATTAACGTGCTGATGACACTTTCCGGACTACGCCCATTTTCCTTACCGTCCCAATTGGGTTCTTCGAGAACATCGGTTGCCTTTGTTACTATCCAACGTTTAAATCCATTTGCGTCAGTGCTATAGATTCCGTCTACGTTTTCCTGTTCAAACTCTTCAACTAATCCAATGATTTCTTTTAAAAGCTGATATTTCATACACTTTATTTAGAACATAAATATACCATATTTGTTTTAATTATTTTAAAAATAATATTTTTTAGAATAAAAATAAACCAACATCATAGCCTTAATAGTGGCAAACTGTAACCCATCGAGGATAGAGACTTGCTTTAACTATAACAAGACCAAGGTTCTAAAGTTATGTTCGTTTTTATTATTACACGTGCAACATTTTTTCCGTGAGCTCGACTAACCTATAGTCACTAACTGCAAACAATTGTCATCAAGCTTTGCACAAGAACCTTAAATACATGAAAGAGTTAAAAAAAATTGCCCTAGTTCTCCCATACCTGTTGTTTTTCGCTATATCTCATGCTTCGTCTAACACGACGATCATTTCATTCATCGATTCAACCTTTACTGTTACGGGCAAAGTAGTTGATTCTATTACTAACGAACCTGTTCATTTAGTTTCCATATCCTTACTGGATCATCAAAGTGGCAGCAATCCTGTCAGAACAGTGGTGACAAATGAAAGTGGGGACTTCCAATTGACCCATAGTCAGCGTTCATTTTACCTAAAAATCAATCATATGGGCTTTCAGTTTCAGATAAAAAGAATTGTAATACCCAACGGGAGCAATATAGATATGGGTACTATAAAGCTTCATAAGATTGACAATAAGCTTGAGGAGGTTGCAGTTTCTTCCAGAAAACCTCCCCTAGAACTTATTACCGGTGGGTATAGATTTAATGCGGAAAACAATATACTAGGCAATAGTACAAATATAGCAGAACTGCTCAAGCAGGTTCCGGGATTAACAGTTGATGAAATGGAAGGCAAATTACAATTGCTTGGAAAAGGAGCTACTGTATTGATCAATGGTCGGAAAGTCAATTTGGGTGGTCAAGATTTATTGAACTACCTGAAATCTCTACCGAGCAATGAGGTCTCGTCCGTTAACGTGCTTACAAGTCCGGGTGCGGCATATGATTCCGCCGGAGATGGAGGTGTGCTCGATATCAGACTTAAGAAAAATTCCAATTTGGGCTTCTTTGGGTCGGCAAGTACAAGTGTTTCCACCCTTTGGGGGACGGACCAATCGCTCAATTTAAATCTTAAAAAAAGTAAGTTTGAAATTTCAGTGGGCTATAATTTTTCATATAGTGAAAACCTACATAAACGAAACGATCTAATAAAAAACTATTACTTACCCGATTCTAGTTATCTCTATAGACAAGAACAGGCCAGCCAAAGATCCCAAAGAACACATTCCATGAAAACCAATACACTTTATAATATTGATTCGACGAGCACACTTTCTTTTAATTATTGGTACGCCAGCTTTTATGGCAAATTTCCTAATGAAAGAGACGCTACGATCTATAATCGGGAAGATCAATTTCAAAGGCAGCTTAAACAGCAGGACTTCATGTTTTTGGACAATAATTTTCATATCGCCGACTTCATTTATGATAAAGATTTTAAAACGAAAAGCAAGCTTTCGATCGGTATGAATTACTCGAAATACTCGAATGAGAATAACACTTCATTCTGGAGAAAGGCATATGATTTTTCTAACACGGAAATTAATTCCTCAGAAAATGATAGCAGAAATTTTATTACTTCCAGACCATATGAAATCTGGACATTCAATACAGATTACAAAACAAACATTGGAAAGGGTATTGATCTAAAATTCGGTGCAAAATATGCCCGTGCAAATACAGAAAGCTTCTTTAAGAATCTAGCCACAGATGGAATTATCGATGCAGGTGAATTAAATAGTGAAAATAAGGTTCAATATAACGAAAATATACTTGCAGCCTATTCTTCTCTGAATGGCAAATTGAAACACTTCTCCTTCGATTTAGGCTTGCGATTAGAATCATTCGACTATAAATTACGAGCCGTTTTAACTGACGAACAAATTAAAAACAACTATCTTAATTTATTTCCCAACTTTAATATACGTTATGATTTCAAAGACCTTAAAAACAGCATTGCTTTATCAGGGAACAGAAGAATCGAACGTCCCGGGTATAGTATGCTCAATCCATTTGCGGTGAACAATAATCCTATCTATTTCACCAACGGTAACACACATTTGAAGCCATATTTTGCGAATAGGCTAGATCTGCAATATTCACATAAGTGGAATAGCAACCACTCACTGATCTTTTCTTTATATGGAAACTCTTCGAAGAATATGTTTACATATATCTCCAGATATAATGAGGAGGTTGGAAGTCCAGAGTTTAACTATTATAATGATTATAATCTAAACCAAATCGGAGGTTATGTCATGTCGCAAAACAAGTTTGGAAGCAGCGTGAATGTCAGTACATATTTATCAGCACAACGCCCAACTTTCAGATCGAACAATACAGAAGATATTTTGTTACCAGGGATTGTCAACTTTAGTGGGTCGATCAATACTTTTATCTATATTCTGCCAAAGACTACTGTTCAAATACTCGGCTTTTATGCATCGAAAAGAAATAGTTTTCAAATGCAATATGGCGCAACGGGATATATCACGACGGGTTTACAGCAAAAAGTGCTTCAGGACAAGTTAAATATATCCCTCACGATTGAGGATATTTTCAACTTACAAAAAGGACCTATTTCCAGTTTAGGCAATGTGATTAGCATTGAAACAGTGAATAAATTGAAGTCGCGCTATGCAAAATTGAGTTTCAGCTACAATTTTGGAAAAACCTTTTCAGCAAAACAGACCAAAAAGCTCGAAAAGGATTCGAGGATAGATTAACCCATCAATACTTTGATCATCACAGATGATTCGTGGAGGCATAGCGCTGGATATAATTGAGTTTAGAAAATAGTTTAAATACAGATAGACATTAAAATACCGCGAATTTAAAACGATTCACCACGAATTGGAATTCCCTTGAAAATTTGAGGAAAGTTATTCTAATTTAGTCCTATAAATACATAGAAGAAAAAGTGAATTATGAATGAGACTATCATAGAATTTGATAATAAAAAGCGCCTGAAATTAGCGCTGTTTGGTTTGCTGATGACGATAGCGGCTTTGGCATTTGCCTACTATATCTTCTTTGTCGCCGAAAAAATAAGAATTTTCCCTGGGTCACTGATGTTGACCTTAGGAGGCTTAGGGTGTTATTGTCTGATTGGTGGTATAAAGGCCCTATTTAATAAAAATCGAACCGGCCTCCTATTAAACGCAGATGGTATTCGATATAACGGTACACCAGTAGGAATAAAGGTTGGGACAGTAAAATGGACTGCGATTCAATCCGTCTCAACAGGGATGGCCCATGGTGTCCATTTTGTTTTTTTGAAGCTACACAATCCCGAAAATTATATCCAGCAGTTCGCTCCACAAGTACAACAACATGTGCTCGAAAATGGAATAGCCATTTCATCCGATCAGTTGTCGCTTGACTTCAATGAGCTCAAAAACCTCATTGAATCATATTATCAGCGGTATCAGCAATAGTAAAAAGAAAAAGATTAGATCCCCCAAAATCGTTCAAAACCTGTACAAATCAATTGAATGAGTTGTTCGCCTAATATTTTTCATTGATCTTTTAAACAAAGTAAGTTAGGACGTCTAAACAAAACCCTGCGTCAAAATCCCTCCTACCTTTGTCTTAACAAAATCAAATTTTTAAAAATGAAAGCAAACAATTATCAAGGGGCATTACAGAAACCAATCGGTTCTGACTTCACAGCAAAATCTACTTCCGAGGACGTCATTAAAGGAATTGATCTAAGCAATAAAATCGCAATTGTAACGGGAGGTAATACGGGAATCGGACTTGAAACTACCAAAACGCTCGCTTCTGCCGGTGCAACTGTTATCGTTCTTGCAAGAAACGTTGAAAAAGCAAAAGTAAATTTAGCAGGTATAGTAAATATCGAAATCGAAGAAGTGGATATGATTGAACCAGCTTCTATTGACAGATTTGCTAGAAAATTCATTTTATCAGGCAGACCACTTCATTTACTAATCAACAATGCCGGTATTATGTGGGTCCCTTTGCAGCGTGACCAACGTGGAATTGAATCGCAACTAGCGACAAATTATTTAGGGCAATTTCATCTTACAGCTAGACTGTGGCCCGCATTAAAACAGGCGGGTGCTGCACGAGTTGTCAATGTATCTTCTCTTGGACACCATAATTCTTCCTTCAATTTTGAAGATCCAAATTTTGAAAATCGCGAATATGAAACTCTTCAGGCTTATGGTCAATCAAAAACGGCAAGCAATCTTTTCACTTTAGAGCTAGATAACCGAGCCAAAGATTTTAATATAAGGGCGTATTCTTTACATCCCGGCTCGATCGGAGGTACAGAATTGGGGCGGGATGCAGACCCGGAACAATGGAGGAAGTTAGGATTTTTAGATGAAAATGGAAATATACACCCAGCGATAATGGCTGCATTGAAGACCATTCCACAAGGTGCTGCGACTACGGTTTTTGCAGCGACCAGTCCGTTATTAGATGAAATAGGCGGTGTATATCTGGAAGATAACGATATCGCAGAGTTGCTACCAACAGATCCTTTAATCCCAACCCATACAAAACTGCATCAGAACGGTGTCCAACAATATTCATTGGATAAAGATTCAGCAAAACGCCTTTGGCACCTTAGTGAAGAAATGATCGGAGTAAAGTTCAATATCGACTCACTTGCGTCCTAAACGTTTAAAAAGTGGCGGTGATTGGATATAGCAAAGTTGCTATATTTAAATTGCAAAATTATAACACACCGCCATGATAAATTTAAATGTTTTTAGTCAGATTTTATCTCTTATCGACCGCGAATTATTCAAAGATTTGGTTTCAAAGCACAAAAGTGACAAACATCAGAAAGGGATCAACAGCTGGACGCATCTAGTCAGTATGCTTTTCTGTCATTTTTCCTCGGCAGATTCGGTTCGTGATATTAGTAACGGTCTACGCAGTACCACTGGTAATCTGAACCACTTAGGTGTAGTAAGAGCTCCAAGTAAGTCTAATATATCCTATATCAACACACACCGTACCCATGAACTTTTCAAAGATCTTTACTATTCTGTTTTGGATAGGCTTTGGCAAAAGGACACCCATTTTCGCAAAGATCTTGGTCAGCTAAAGCGTAAAGTATATCTGATGGATGCAAGCATCATCCCCTTATGTCTATCTGTATTTGACTGGGCAAAGTTTCGCAGCACCAAAGGTGCCGTAAAGCTGCACACTGTCTTGGATTATGATGGCTGCCTACCTGTTTTTATGCAGATTACCGATGGAAAAGTACATGAGAGCCAGCGAGCCGGTAGTTACAGTTTTTCCAAGGGAAGCGTGGTGGTAGTGGACCGTGGCTACGTGGATTACAGCTGGCTTGGGGATTTGGACAGCAGGGGGTGTTACTTCGTTACCAGGAGTAAAGTTAATATGAAGTACAAGGTTATCAAGTCCTATCAGAGTGAAGCACTCATGGAAAAGGGGATCCTTAAGGATGAGCTCATTGAGCTATCCGGTGCTGCCTGCAATAAATACAATTCTAAACCGCTACGCCTAGTCCACTTTTGGGACAGCACTACTGGCAATGAGTACCACTTTTTGACCAATAATACGAAGTGGAAGGCTTCTTTGGTGGCAAACATCTATAAACAACGCTGGCATATCGAAGTCTTCTTCAAGCATCTAAAGCAGCGCTTAAAAGTATCGACATTCATAGGACTTCTGAAAATGCAGTGATGATCCAGATCTGGACTTCACTCATTGGCATATTACTGTTAAAATACTTGCAAAAAAAAGCCAAATATGACTGGAACCTGTCCAATCTGGTCGCATTCATCAGAATGAATATCTTCGTGAAAATAAACATCTGGCAATGGATAGATGATCCCTTTCTCAGGCCGCCTATAAAAGGAAAAAAAGGAACAGCTAAAGATCTTCGCAGATTGAAAAATAGGGGTCAATATCGAAATGATGAAAAAAGCTATGCTTGTACCACAGAAATCCAATCCTAAAATTTATTTAGGACAGATGTGATATCGACTAATATCCAAACGGCTTACGATAAAAGATTTAGCTATTAATTTTTTATATTTATGTCATCACAATGCCTTTAAAGCCGAACAGAAAATTCGAATCATGGAGTATAAAGCAAAATATATAACAGATGATATTAAGCTATCCTGTTATGAGGATAAGTTTTTCAAATCGGATATCAGTTTCGAGTGCCATATGTTAATCTGGTTTATTTCCGGCGAAACAAAAATTGTACAAGCCGATGCTACTTACGTGTTTAAAAAAGGTGATATTTTTCTAATTCCAAGAAATCAGTTAGCAACAATTATCAACTACCCAAAAGATGGACAGCCTCACAAAACGGTCGTGATGCACTTAACGAGTGAGAAGCTAAAAAATTTCTATGCAAATCTGACCATAGAGCCTTCTGCTCGAAAATCGGAAAAGATATACAGCTTTAACAATCATCCTTTACTGGAAAGCTGTCTTTCCTCATTGATTCCTGATTTTGAACTACAGAAACTGCCCGAGAACATTGCCTCCCTGAAAATCACGGAAGCAATCAGTATCCTCCGGGCGATAGATAAAGAAATAGATCCTATTTTGGCTAACTTTGAAGAACCCGGCAAAATTGACCTGGCAGGCTATATGGAAAAGAACTTTATGTTCAATTTATCGCTGGAAAAATTCGGTTATCTGACAGGACGAAGTTTAACCACCTTCAAAAGGGATTTTAGCAAGATTTTCAACCTCACACCGCAGCGATGGTTAACAAAAAAACGATTGGAGCTAGCACACTATCAATTTGTTGAAAAAAGAATGAAACCAATCGAAGTTTGTTACGCGGTAGGATTCGAAAATCTTTCACATTTCTCCTATGCGTTTAAAAAGCATTTTGGTTACACGGCCTACCGATCTGCTAGCATCGGGACTTTGAAAAAATGTTGAATAGGTCTAATAGCGAATTTCATTCCGGATACATATTAAGCATTTGAAAACGTTGAATACAAATCATAGCGAGCGCAAGCTTATCTCAAAGGCCACCTATCATCGTGCAGACTGAAAACTCATATATATCAGCTAGCACAGATGAATCCAACTCTTATACGTCTAATGCGAGCAGCTTATAATACCTTCGAATCAATTCTATTTTATGAATTTTATTCCAGTTGCAATATAGAAATTACGATAAATAATTACAGATCCAATTGAATACCTAAATTTGCTATTGTCCCGCTTCCTTTTACATAATAACGGCCTTCATTGGTGGCTCCTCTCACCTCCGCGTGCAGCGGGAAGTAATCATTATTTAGGATATTATTAACTGAAAAAATGAAAGCTAGATTCTTTAATTTATAGCGCGTTTGGAAATCCATCAGCCCATAGCCCGAAATCGGGTATTTGCCATAATTATATTCAGAAGGTTGAAAAACATCGCGTTTACCCAAATGTAAATATTGGAGATAGACGTTCCACCGATCTGTCAATTTGAAATCGGCATTAATATTTATTTTAAAAGGCGAAATAATGGAGTTGTCCAATTTATCCTTATACTTTCCCTCATTTTTCAAATCTTGCCTACCATCCATGTACCCGAGTATAGTACCAAACTTGAACCAGTCAACAGGAGTAATATCGACAACAAACTCCAAACCGTAAATACGTTGCGGCACTTGAATCAATTCATAATTACCAGGTGTTGACGTTTCTGCGAACGTACTGCCTTTTTTGGAGGAGCTATAATACCCTGTCAATTGGTAGCTCAACATAGAATAGGTCCCGTTTAGACCCAACTCAACGTTATTGACAACTACTGGCTTCGGATCGATTTGACTCAAAGGTACTCCATTTCGCAATACAAGCCCCACATCGCCGATAGAATATCCTTGCGAAAATGAAGCAAAGGGCTGTAGGTATTTCAATTTATTATACCTTCCTGCCAAATTGAATACAAATGCATTTGAATTGCTCTTGTCTCCCGGAGTGACTTTCCCTGCTTTTGTCAGATCCCCTACCTTAAAATCCAAGTTTTCGTACCGCACACCACCTTTCACTATCCAGTAATCGGCGAGATTAAATTTACTTTGAAGATATAAAGCCCCACTTTTCATGTTCATATCGGGTGTCACTAATTCATCGCTCAACGTTTTTTGAACCGTGTGATCTTTTAAAAGATCTACTCCATAAATTAAGGTTACTTTATTGTTGTTGGATAGATCAAAGGGCGTACTGAAATTTAGTCTAGCTCCCTTATGATCTGAATAGGTTTGGTTGTAGGTTTCAAATACCGTGTTCATATCTTCATAATACAGACTCATATTTGCTGAAGTCCGACCAAAGTTGCCATCATACTTTACATGAAAAGCTTTATTGTAAGGTGTTCCGCCATTAATCACTGTATCTGAAGGGATCCCAATAGCGGGTTTACTTCCAAACTCCCCCTTAGTGCCGACGTATTTACTATCCTGAACACTTCTATAATAGTTACCCATCAATTCAATGCGATGATTATCGTTAATCTGATAACCGATCTTCGCCAAGGTATTATAACTTTTTGTCTCGCCCAGACCATAAAATGGACTTACAATGGTGCCATCAGAGCTGCGGACCACGCCGGTTCGCGCATCTTTCCTTGCACGACATAATCAAACTTGTTTTGCGATCCCGAAAATACTTGTGCCAAATTATACCCATATGTTTCACTTGGTTTGACCAAGCTTAGGGAATTATTTAAAGAGGTTGACGAATGAAAACTCTTGTCTATCTTTGGCTTCTTTGTAATGTAATTAATTATACCACCGGCGGCACCATTTCCATACATTGCAGAGGCACCGTTGATGACTTCGATATGGTCAATTGCGCTAGCATCAATCGTCTTCATATCTCTTCCGCCATTTCTTAAAGGAGTAGATTGAGGAATCCCATCGATAAGTACCAAAAAATTCCGACCACGTATTTTAGCGATGAAGTTGTTTGGCTTTCCTCACTTGGAGAGATACTTGGCACTTTCTGCATTAGGATATTGGGTAAGTTGTCATTTATCAGACGCTGATCTTCTAAGGTCTTACCTCCGATATAGGTAATTGACGATGGTACTTCGTCTATGCTTTCAGCCAATCTGCTCGCCGTCACGACAACTTCATTCAAATGATTACTTGTTTGTTCCATGACAAAGTCCGGAAGCTCCAGAATTTCCCCTTCCAGTGCGATCTGCGATCTGATTTCTTGAAAACCAATATGCTTTACGGTCATGGAGTGAATTCCTTTAGGAATCTTTGAAAAAATAAATTCCCCTCATTATCAGTCTTGGTACTATTTATCCCATCAATATTGATATACACATTGGACAAACCTTTCCCCACGGAATTTTTCACTTTGCCCTTAATTATCCTGGTTCTTGACCATGACCATTTTTCTTAACAGTCATCGGTTTTTCCATGGAAAAACTTATTGCTGGAATTATAGAAAAACTTAAAACCAATAGACTACTAGCCAATATTGTCTTCTGGGTAATAAACCAAGATCTTGTTGTTTTTTTCACGTATTTAAGGTGTTTAAAAAATCATTTGCCCTGTCTGCATATTGATGTCCTTCTATTTCCAAACCTTGCTATCCTGGAAATACTGCTTTGCAAAAAGACATAATTACTATTTAGACTAATTATTATTAGCGGCAAATATAGTAAAGTTGGGAAATACTTAAAGCTAAAAATTTAGAATAATAAGCGATCGAATAACTACATCGATTATTCCATTAGGATGCAGAATGATAATAGCAGCAATAAATCTTAATGTACATTATGTTTTATGCTTGTTGTACTCCATTTTTTGCTGCTTCAACAGTCCCTAACTTTATCAAACAAAAGAAAACAGGTTCCTCTAGGTCAGATTTCATGAATACCGGAAACATTGACATTATAAAAAATTAGTATTAACATTTTAAATCTTAAAGTCATGGCACTTACAACAAGAATCAACGCGGACGATGTAGCGTTTTTATTGATCGATCACCAAAGTGGTCTATTCCAGACAGTAAAAGATATTGAAGTACCTACATTGAGAAGTAATGTAGTCGCTCTTTCACAGGTCGCCGCTATTGAAAACATTCCTGTTATTACAACTGCTTCAGAACCAAAGGGTCCGAATGGTCCATTGATGCCAGAAATCCACGAAAATGCCCCACATGCACAATATGTCGGACGTACTGGTGAAGTAAATGCATGGGACACTCCTGCATTTGTTGAAGCTGTTAAAGCTACTGGTAAGAAAAAATTGGTTATTGCAGGTGTATTAACAAGTGTTTGTGTGGCGTTTCCTGCCATTTCAGCAATTTCGGAAGGTTATGAAGTTTTTGCGGTCATTGATGCTTCAGGCGATATGAGTCCATTATCAACACAAGTAACAATTTCTCGATTACAGTTGGCAGGCGTTATTCCCATTACGACCACAGCTGTAATTAGTGAAATATTAAAAAGTTGGAAACATACGGACGCTGCGAAATATGCACATGCACTTTCCTTGGTGATGCCTAATTATCAAGCTTTAATAGAAAGCTATTATAAAGCACAGGAAGTCGCACTAGAAAGCAAATAAGTATTTTTATTTTGTTTAACCATCTGCGGGATCGCTTTTACATAAGCTTATTCCGTAGATTACCTTCCGTTTAAAAAAAGCGTATCATCCGTTTTCATCACTTTTACCCTTTTCCTAAAGGAATAAAGGTCTTTTCCGTTTGGCAGTCTGGATAAGAAAATAAAAAAGTCCCAATCTCTCAAAAAGGGACTTTCTTAGTATATAATCAAATTACTTTTTTGTTTTTGACACTTGAGTTATCAGTGTATATTGCTGAGATGAACCATCAGCAGGAGGATTTCTGACCTCTTCGACCTTTACTTTGATCACATATTCATATCCTGATTCGTAGTTAAATCCCTGGATATTTCCATAAAAATATTCCCAGTTATCTGATTCTTTCGCCTTAACCTGCATGCACTTCATTGGGCTTACACCTTCGCAATCAACCAACTGCGGTCCCACAATCATTATTTTCTCATTGCTTTCAGCAGAATTTTTGCTACACTGGATAAAAAAGAATAAAATGAAGACGGCAAGAAGCCCCTTGAGTAATTGGTTTATACGTTTCATAAAAGAAATTTTAATAATAACTAATATAACCATTATATATATTCTTTACTATACCTATTTTACGCGCATCAGTATTGCTTATAACAACAATATTCAATATCTTCAAACCTGATGATTCTTCTTAAAGCGTTTGAGTTCACTTAACACAGCTTCTTTTTAGTAGTTTTTCCTATCGCGTTATAAAATTACGAAACGATTCGCTGATAATATTGTTCTTCAATAAACAATCGTATTTAATATGGAAGATCTATTATATTTGGCAGGTATCGGTATGGTGATCATGTGGGCGGTCACTTTTTTAGGCGGATTCATAACTGAAGATTTTATTCATATACTTTTATTTTTTGCGATGATAGTGTTTATATTTCGTGCAATTAAGGGTTTTAACAACTCTAAGGTGCATCAACCTCAACAGTAAATCAAAGCTATTAATAAACCAATCGACCGGCAATAAAGATGACGATCCCAAGCCAATTAAATCAAAATCAATGGTACGATATGCATAAACAGAAGAGCGACTTCGACTCCTGTCAAAGAATTTTGGAGGCTTTATGTGGCCACACGAAAATGAGATATGGCATGATACGCAAGAAAGATGGCCGGAAATGGGGAAATTGGTGTGTTTACGATTATCATTCTCAGAAGATCGTCAATAAAAATAGTGAACACTACGTTAAAATATATCAGGAAATAAGGAAAGGTTTCTCCCCTATTTACATTGATGATACCGAGCAGTGTTCTGTCGACGAATGGACACAAGTTCTTCACGAATTCGGTTTAAAAAGCTATATCTCTTACCCAATTATTAACAAAAATAATTCTATTGTTGGGCACTTGAGTTTCATGAACGCTGAACCAGTACACTTCGACCCAATTAAATTAGAGACGCTGCTACCTGTTTGCAGTGATTTGATTGCAATAGATTTCAAAACCATTATTGAACGTAGAAATACGAGGAAAAAATTGGAGCAGGAACTTAATTATTCCAAAAACAGAGAACTTGTTTTATCGTCCTTGGCTCACGACTTAAATAATCCCGTCAGCATCGTAAAAGTGATATCACAATATCTTGGCGAAAACATTAAAGATGAAAGCCAAAAAAACTTAATAAAGAAAATACAAGAGGCTTCATCACGCGTCAAAGGAGTGATAGATGATATTTTAGATTTCAGTAGTATCCGTCTTCAAGACAAGCTAATTAGAATTAATGATCATTATCGCATGGATGCATTGATCAAGCAAATTTTATCTGAATTTGAAGTATTACATAACAGAGCACTAATTGCCAACATCAACCTTCCAGTTGATGTACCTTGTGATCATCAGAAAATGGGGCGTGCATTCACTAATTTAATTGGAAATGCGATAAAACATGGTAATCCTTTTCAAAATATCGAAATAAATGCATTCATTCAAAAAGAAAATTTCATTTTTAGTGTTACAAATGAGGTCTCCTATCCTCAATATTCGGATCTTAAAGATCTATTTAAACCTTTTGTAAAAGGAGTCAATAGTAATGGGCTCGGATTAGGATTGTTTATTGTGAGTGAAATAGTAAAAATTCATAAGGGAAAAATAGCCGTAAATTTAAAGGACAATAAAATAACTTTTAACCTGATGATCCCAATAGATTCAACTACAGTTGTTCAATAGTAAAGTATAAACCAAGATTTCGTATTAAATTTTCGGCTGTTACCATCGTATTTTCTTTTATTACTACCTATTATTTATGTTCGCCTGTCTCCCTTGCTGCAAGTTCATCATGTGCAGTAAGATCAAGACGTAAAGGCGTAATAGAAACCAAATTGTGTTCTACTGCCCAGCGATCAGTACCTTTTTCAGCAGGTTCTAATGGCACCACTGTGATCCAATAGTTTTTCCTTCCCATAGGATCCTCTCCGGGCACCACACGGCCATCATATAAACGTACTGATTGTCTTGTCCAGGAAAGCCCCTCCGGGTTGGCTGGAAAATTCACATTATAGAGAGCAGGGCCTTTATTTTTCAGTAAAATCTTCAGCACATCGGTTGTCCACGGATACAATCCTTCAAAATCCGGCTCGGTCTTTCCTACGGGTGTGCTCAATGCTATACCGGTAATACCGAGCAGTGTCGCCTGCTTTGCCGCAGCCAAAGTTCCGGAATGCCACATGGAATTGCCTAAATTTGGTCCCATGTTAATACCCGAAAGTACAACCTGCGTATCGGGAAACATATGTAGACCCAACGCCACACAGTCTGCTGGAGTGCCATTTACCCTAAACGCTTCAATATCCTCAAAAGTTATCGGTGCACGTCGGTAGCTTAAGGGCCGGGAATGCGTAATAGCATGTCCCATAGAAGATTGCTCCACATCGGGCGCAACAATCATTACCGTCCCAAACTCCTTTGCTGCATTTGCCAGTGCCGCAATCCCCGGTGAATAAATGCCATCATCATTGGTAATAAGTATATTCATAACTGTCCTTTTCTATGAAAACCAATCTCAAGCAGGCTTTGTTCAGCTTTTATGAAAGAACATGGCAAAAACATAAGGTTAGTACATAATCCTGCTGCTGGGGATGACTCAAACGGAGACAAAGATGAACTATGCCAATTGATTGAAGATCTTGGCCACAATTGCATTGTAGTAACCAAAAAAGATGCTGTCAAAAAAATCGACCCGCAGACAGACATCATTGCCCTTGCTGGCGGTGATGGGACTATAAGAATGGTAATTATGGCGCTATTGGAAAAAAAACTACGATTTAAAAGGCCAATCGCCATACTCCCACAAGGCACTGCAAACAATATTGCTATTTCTCTTGGTATTCCTTTGAACATTGAAAAAGCTATCGATCTCTGGAAAAATTGCCAACTTAAAAAATTCGATGTAGGAATGGTTATGGGGCTAGAAAGAAAGCCGTTGTATTTTATTGAATCCATTGGCTTTGGTGTATTTCCTTTACTGATGAAGAAAATGGATAAAAAAAATACAGAAGAGCTGAGCGCAGAAGATGAAATCAAAACCGCACTAAGGCAGCTTCGCAAACTGGTAGAAACATTCCGAGCTACCACACTAAGACTCACAGTGGCTGGAAATAATTATGAAAAAGATTGCATACTTGTTGAGATCATGAATATATCAAGTATGGGACCGCGGCTAGTTCTTGCTGCTGACGCTGCCCCTGGAGATGGACAATTTGATATCATCATTGTCACTGTCGATCAACGCCAGGAACTTATTAGCTATATCGATGGACTATTGAATGGAACCAACGTCGAATTTAAAATAAAACCTATCCGGGCTAGTCGATTGGCGATGGAATGGGAAGGCAACGAAATACACATCGATGATGAGCACAAGAGTTACTTCGGCCAACAATTGAAGCTTACCTCGCTCGAAGGTATAGTTGAAATTGTCACTGGCAATAAATAAAATATGATTTGAACCAACGATAATGGATCAAAAAATGTTCTTTTTTAAAAAACTCGTTAAAATGAACAGATCTAAAAACACCAAAGAAACGCATGTTGGCATGCTTGTTCTTATCATCGCAGCCATTCCAAACCCAGATCCACGGGAGCCAAGCCCAGACTTATCCGAAGCTCAACAAGAGGGCACTTCCAAAGAAGATAGAGATCCCAATACCAATCAATCGGGTATTAAAGATGATCGTACCCATGACAGGGAGGAAGCGCAAGCCGAGCAGAAAGAAAAAGATGATGAAGATAAACCTGATCTTTCGGGTGATATCAATGTCTAGATAGGGCCACATCTTCTGCTAGCTGTATAGGTGTTGCGCCGACCTTAAAATAGCAAGATTGCTCAGCTAACACTGGAAGAAGCTTCCCATTTTTAATTTTTTTGTGGTGGAAAGAAAAATAGTTTTGGATTTATTTTGAAATAGATCCAAACCGCCTTTCCCATTTTAATCAATTCTTTTGATGGAAGGTTCCTCGAGCGAAACGCTAACAGTAAGGAAAGGGAAAAGCTGACCATAAAATTAAAGAATCCTATGATACCAATCCCTAAAATGCCCCAAATCCATATATCAGTAGATAGCTCCATCCCATGACCAAATAGTCCCAATGCCAGATTCCCACTGGCGAATGTAATGTGCCTTATATCTAGATTTAAACCTAAAAAAAGTCCAACGGAAGCTGTCGTTCCCATAAAGATCCCAAACCAAATATTGGATACGATACCAGCCCATTTTTTTTCATAAAACGAAGCTAGTTTGTTTGTTTTTGCCTGGCCGAATATTTTTTTCAATAGGGGATGTTCTTGAATGCGGTAGTACACCGAGTTGTGTTTGTCTCGGTTTGAAATACTGCCGGCAATAATCCCGGAAAGAAATAGAAAAATACCGGCGATAGACGCATGCAAGATCAGCGGTGTTTTTATTGGATTAAGATCATTGACCAGATGTAACCACTTGGCGCTCGCAATATTGACCTGAAACAATTGTTGAATTACCCAGACAAGAAAAAGGCTCATCGGAAAAGCCATCACAACATTACCAATAAAGGCAATAAACTGAGACCGAAATAATCGGGCAAACAATTCAGCAAATTTCCAATAACGATGTTTGCTGTCCCCCTGTTCGGAAATCCCTTGCTCAATAGCGTTCACCAATGCAGAAGCTGTCATCGCAGGCTGTTTGGTTGCCAAAGTTGCACCAAGAAGATAAATAAACGTAAAGCCAATCGCATAATTCATGCTGTAAAGAAATGCATGACCAAATTCACTGCTGTGTATCTTACCTAACAATAATTTAACGATGCACATAACGCCGACAATGAGGCCTCCTCCACAGGCTGAACGGAACATTTTCCAATATTCCTGTTTACTTGAGGTAATATAATGCTCACCGGTCTGCGCAGTATGATGCGTAATTTCGTAGGCCAAGAGCTGTGTACTCTGTCCAACCAATTTGCGAATATTGCTTTTCCGGGAATTATAACCAATAAGTGTAGTGCCCAGCGCAATCGTCTTTTGCCTCTTTTCATCTGCATGATCGATGACTAAAAACGACAAGATTTCTCGGATCCTTTCCAGTTGTTGCCGCATACGTAAGAGCGATTGATTCACTTTGATGGAAATTCCAAAACGATGTGAATTATCGAAAGCCGTTTCAATATACGATTCGCATTGCTTATGAAGTACCAAGATTTGTTTATAAGAAAGATCATCCGAGGAAATAAACTTATATTCTGATTGTAAAATACGATCATTCAATTCGGTAAACTCCCGCATAATAGCAATAAATGGGCTATCAAAATTTTGAAACTCGGGTACCATCTTGTTTACGTCTGTTTCCATTGCACGCCCGGTAATACGTTGAACCAACAGTTCCAACCCATACAATATTTCGGTCATTCCAAAACCCGTTTTGTCATCGTAAATCGTTTCAAATTGACATACACGAAACAGCTCATCGAACTGATGTTGCGGAATCGCGGCAACCCAGTCCGCATCCCCAGGTTTGTAAAAAACCTGATTTAACAGATATTGTAAAGTAGACTTAGGTGGTTGAAAAGGCAAATACCGCTCGGTGATTCTTTTTTTTAGTTCATAAAAAAAATCTGCGTAACTAATTATACCGGTATCAGAAATCAATTGATCAAAATCTTTTTCAGCCAAGACTCTTTTGAGATAAAGTTGAAAACATTGGAGTTCTTCGGGTGCTGCTGTAAGAAAGCCCAATAAAAATTGAATATCAACCTGATAAAGTACATGAACATGCTTTGGCCGGATGATGTCCACGAGTAAAACCAAAAAATCAACGTTTACATAAGCAGGATCCCTTAATTCACCTTTAAATCGTCCAAACAAACTTTTTACCTGCTGCTCTTTATCCTGTTCTTTTCTCATAAATTATAAAATCCCTACTCTAGATACCAAATTTGCATACATTTTGTTTTCCTACTCACAAAGATTGGCTCGCTGAATTGTGTCAAATAGCCACTTGAATCAATGATTTTGGTCATTTAGCTTCCACTTGAAGTTTTATACTTTTACAGGTAAGAAATTATAAATCAACGATTAACTTGATATAAGAGACGAAAATGAAAAATAACAATAAAATGAAGCCTGCAAAATTATGTTACGAACATATCGGCGGAAAACTCGGCCAACTTTTACTAGAGGCTCTGATTGTAAAAGGCTGGTTAGCAAAAGCAGATCCTAGTGATAAAAATTTCTATATTACTGAATTTGGAGCATCTCAATTGACGGCATTTGGTATTGACCTATCGCAAATTAAATCCTGAACAAAATGAGTTTAATATTGGATTACGACAATTTCTTTCTACCCGTAGAAAATCTCGAGAAGGCAAAGGAATTTTATGGAAATCTACTTGGCCTAGGAACTAAATTCGATTTTTCGGATAAGGGAATGACGGCTTTCAAGATAGGTGACAATGAACCTGCAATCATTCTTAGTACATTACAACATACCAAACCGACGATTTGGTTTACCGTTGCCGATGTCAAGACAACATATGAACGGCTTAAGGAAAAAGGGATCGTATTTTTAAGCGAGCCATTTGAGATCATGACAGGTTTAGCAGTTGAATTTAACGATCCATCCGGAAACAAACTTGGAATAACAGATTATTCCAAATCAAATAAAGTGTAAAGTTCGGAGGTACCCGCTGAAGCAATGTGTAGTTTAGTGTAATATATCGTATCTTGCTATCCAATTTTAAACCAAACATCAATGTTATGCGAAGAATCCTTTACTCCATATTAGCTACCGGCCTTATTTTTGCAGGATGCGCAGGAATGAAAAGCCAGGGAGATAATACTGGCTGGAAATCATTATTTGACGGAAAAGACATCAATGATTGGTTTGTTAAAATTCATCATCATGATGTCGGTGTGAACTACGGAAATACGTTTAGAGTCGAAGATGGAATAATTAAGGTCAGATATGATCAGTATGATGATTTTAATGATCAATTTGGCCATTTATATTATAAAACACCCTTTTCTTATTATCATTTAAAGTTTGAATATCGATTTGTAGGCGCGCTCCATAAAGGTGCCCCCTCCTATACGCTTCGTAACAGCGGCGTGATGTTTCATTCGCAGGACCCCAGAACAATGTTGAAAGAACAGGACTGGCCTATTTCTGTCGAAATGCAACTTTTAGGAGGATTGAGCGATGGTCAACCCCGTCCTACAGGAAATATGTGTTCCCCTGGAACCAATGTGGTCTATCAGGGCAAAATAGCTTCCTCACATTGTTTAAATTCTACTTCGAAGACCTATGATGGTGATCAATGGGTTAAAGGGGAATTGATTGTATTGGGAGATTCGTTAATCAAACACATCATTAACGGAGATACCGTACTAGAATATTCAAAACCTCAGATTGGAGGTGGAACGGCCAATGGGTATGACCCCAAAATGAAGATCGATGGTAAGTTGCTCAGCAGTGGATTTATCGCTTTACAGAGTGAAGGTCAACCCGTAGATTTTAAGAATATATGGATTAAGGAGCTGCCTACACCAAATAAATAAGGAGCTAAAAGAAGGTGTAATTAATAATCTCAAATTGTCATAAGGAACTTAAACAGTTACTGTTCTCGTGGTGCATAGCGCGCAAAAAAGAAATTGTCTAATGGCGAAAGCTCAACAATGATTTAGTATTTTTAAAATAATAAACACTTAAAACAAAGATGGTAACATCAGATTTAACTATGGACAAAATAACAAAAGAAGATATTATCGAAGCTGAGAACCAGCTTTTTGCGGCTCAGCTAGCAAGTGATGTAGATGCTCTTGACCTCCTTCTGTACGATAGTCTGGTAGCAATTGCGCCAGATGGCCAAATGCTAACAAAAGAAATGGATCTAAATGCGCATAGGTCAAAGGCAATGATTATTGAACAAGCCACAACAGAAATCGATGCGATCAAGCTCGTGGGAGATACCGCACTTTCAGTCGTTACGATGACGGCCAAAGGTCAGGTTATGGGGGCACCACTCGAAGGAAAATTCCGGTATTTTAGAACCTGGAAACGCATTGACAACTCATTAAAGGTTATTGGGGCAAGTTTTATGCAATTACCCTCATAAATAATTGGTAATAACTAATTAAAAAAAGAATATGTTAGCACATATCTGCATTACAAAAATTAAAAAACGTGCTTTTTTTGTAGCTTGTATTTTTTCTTGTTTTCTTATCTCTTGTCGAAATATTGGCCAACCCGTCAATAAACAAAAATCGGGTTCCTATTTTATTGATTCGAAAGGGCAGATCGCTTATTGTCAGAATGGAAATTGGTTTAGCTTGGGTATTTCACAAATGCAGGCTGACGCCAAATCGTTTGAAGTCCTGTCAGAAGATATCGCCAAAGACAAAAATGCGGTCTATTTTCGTGGGATGCCCAAAAACTTGTGGACAAAAGTTCCTTTTATGTTGACCAGCAGATTCCAAAAGATCGTTTTCACGTTTATTATATCGATCAGGTCCTGGGCTTCCATATTATCGAAGGCGCAGATCCGAAGACATATGAAGCGGTTGCGGGTCATATAAACTGGGCACGCGACAAGGATCATTACTTCTATTCGAATGATCCCATAAAAGTCGACAGGAACACCTTTTCGTTCATCAACGATTACTTTCTAAAGGACAAAGACTCCGTATATATTTCACCTAATATCGGTACTTTTAAGGCAATTTTAGCCAATACTGGAAACGTTGAAGCGATTAACAAATATTACATAAAAATTTATGACACGATTTATTATCCGCCATTTCAACAGGGGTTAGCTGTTGTAAAGAGGCCATTTAACACCATTCACAAAATTCGTGTGCTTGATCAGGACCATATCAATATCGACAATAAAACTATCCTATTCAGAGGAAAAGATTTTAAATATGCGCATGTTGATGCCCCCTCTTTTAAATTATATCCTATTGATGAAGAAATTGACTCTTACGGAAGCAACTCCTATTCAAAAGACAAAAGTCACGTGTTCTTTAATCAGGAAATAATCCCAGGTGCCGATGTAAAAACATTTATACTCTTGGGCAATGATTTTGGAAAAGACACAAAAAATGTGTTTTATAAAAACCAGTTGCTTGAAGAAGTAGATGCAAGAAGCTTTAAGAAGGAAGGCGATTTTTATAAGGACAAACTTGGCAATAAGTTTAGTAGCCTTACAGGAAATAAGGTATAAAATCCATCATGGAAACAATTAGTCAGACTTTAAGCGCTATACATCAAACAACATTCTCTTCCTTCCTTGGGTTCGCCACAATCCGACCAATATAACAATTTCTTTTTCCATTACTTACAAATTTGTTAGTAACACACAAATAGCTGCTTGACACCCAGAAGCAAGTATTTGCCTTTACATTTGCTCGTATAATTAATCATACACAACAGTTTTTATTTATGAAAAAATACGCATATATAGGCGCTTTGGGTTTTCTCGCAGTAATCACAACAGAGTTTGGCATTATTGGCATCTTACCGCAACTAGCCGATCATTATCATATCAGTATCGATAAAGCAGGTTATTTATTGAGTGCTTTTGCTTTGATCATTGCGATAACTGGGCCATTTATGACATTACTCGCTTCGGGATTCGACCGCAAGAAAGTCATGTTAACTGCCATCGCTATTTTCTTAGTCACAGCGACTGTCTCTTCATTATCCCCTCCTTTTTGGTTACTGCTTATTGTAAGAATTCTTCCGGCCTTTCTCCAACCTGTCTATATTGCAACAGCATTGTCTGTCGCCATTTTAAAAGGGGGGAAACAAAATGAAAATGAGCTTATGAGTATTGTTTTCAGTGGTGTTGCGATAGCCATGGTAACAACCGTCCCCTTCGCCACCTACATTGCCAGTCTCTCTTCCTGGACATATTCTTTCACAATACAGGCAGTTGTCAGTATATTCGCGCTATTGGCGATCTATCTTAACATTCCTCCGTTGCCCGTGAAAGAAAAAAAAACCTATGGAAGTCAAATGAAAATATTAACCAAGCCCATCTTTTTGGTCAGCACCGCCATGAATTTCTTTATGGTATCAGCTTGGTTTTCTACCTATAGTTACTTCGCCGAGTATTTAAACAAAGCAAAGAATATGGACAGTACCATGGTTAGTTATATGTTATTTGTATTTGGTATTATCGGAGTCATTGCTAACTGGGTTGCAGGGAAAATGCTCAACCGAAATATTACGTTTACCACGGCCTTTTTCTTATCGGGTACACTTATTATCCCCTTACTACTGTATTTTTCCGATGGCAATCTATTCGCCACGGTTTGTACGATTGCCTTGTGGGGATTTCTTTATTCTCCTAGCTTCTTAAACGCATCTACCTATATGATTTCCTCTGCACCCGAGGCGCTAGAATTTGCCAATAGTCTAGCGACTTCATTTGGCAATCTTGGGGTAACCTTGGGAACTACCGTAGGTGGCTGGATTATCGTTTCGAAAGGTGTAGAATTTTCGCCATGGCTTACGATGGGCTTTGGTTTTCTTGCTTTTTTGATGATCGCCCTACGACAGTTTCTAGAAAAACGTAGCGCAATAAAGCAAATAACGGTCGCGCAGTGTACATCGCAATAATATATTTTGCCCGTATCGTAAATAGCGAATGCACGGTCAATTTAGATCTAGTTAGCGTGAATAATCATTCCAGCGCGAACTAGATCTAACGCTTTCTCCTTAAAGACCATCGATAAGATACCAGCTCAGAATAATACCTATGACAAAAATTAACACAGCCACAATCGTGATGCTATTTGAAGTTTGAGTAAAGTTTTCCGCTTCAATTTGTTTGTTCGTTTTACGATATTTAAAGAAAGCGACAATAACTGTCAATGCACCTATGACTACAATGGAAACGCCAACAGCGCCAGAATGTTCATGCTGTGAGCCTGCAACTACATCTTTTTTTAAAATGAGCTCAATCTGACGAATAAATAATGAAAATTTAACAACTACAAAACCGAATCCCATAATCCCTAGGCTCGTCCGGATCCAAGCAAGGAAAGTTCGTTCATTAGCAAGATGGTCATTTACCTTTTGGGGGGTATTTTTAGTCATTCGAAATAAATTTTGATCAACAAATACGTTAAAAGAATTGTAAAATTTATACCTAGCCTTAAGCAACCTGTTATGGCTGTGACTATGCTTTAGCACATATCGTTCACAGGTTAGTCAATTTTTTAAGGTTCAGCAATCATTTTGTTTGTTTTTCAATAAAACGCTGCAGAACGTTGAAAAGTTTGATTAATATTTTAATGATATTTTTTATAGCTTTGTTTAGGATGAAAAAGCTGCTGGCTATATGCTTCTTGACGATTTACATCGCGTCGGCAACCGAAATTTCACAATTATTGAGATTTCCGTTGTTGATTGAGCATTATTTTGAGCACAAAGTAAAAAATCCAAGCCTCTCTGTCGTCGATTTTCTGAACGTACACTACAGTGGGTACCACCTAGAGAATCACCCACATGACGATGACTATGAGAAAGATCAAAAACTTCCTTTTATGATGCATACAACTCATACAACGCTGTTTTTGTGTGCCCCCAAATTGCTGCTATCAAAATTAAAAATAGATCCTTACCCGAAAAAAATAACAATACCGCTGTTTGGAATGATCAGTTTATAGAGGATACATTCATAACTTCCATTTGGCAGCCGCCCAAATTCTGTTAATACATCATACTTCTTATTATTTCGGTTGAAGACTTCCACCCGACCATAACTTTCACGTCAGTAAAAGTTTAAGTTTTGTCATGTCACAATTGCATCCTTTTTTATCGCTGCGATTCTATGCTTGGCTGAAGTCTTCCGCTATTATTTTACGATTTAACAGAATCTATTTATTATGCTTACGAAAATCATTGAGTTCTCTGTAAAGAACAAACTCATTGTAGCACTACTGATGTTGGCATTAATCGGGATAGGCACATATCAGGTGACCAAACTTCCTATTGATGCTGTACCTGATATTACCAACAATCAGGTGCAGGTCATCACTATTGCCCCTTCTTTTGGTGCAACGGATATTGAACGATTAATCACCTTTCCAATCGAACAGGCCAACAGTAATATTTCTGGATTACAGGAAATCCGGAGTTTTTCGCGATTTGGGCTATCCCTTGTAACCATTGTCTTCGATGACAACATTGATGTCTATTGGGCCCGGCAACAAGTCGCTGAACGTCTGCAACAGGTACAGCAAGAAATTCCTCCAGGCATAGGTTCTCCCCAGCTGGGCCCTATTTCTACAGGTCTTGGAGAAATTTATCAATATGTCGTTCGACCCCAGTCGGGATACGAGCACAAGTATAATGTAACCGAACTGCGTACTATCCAAGATTGGATTGTCAGAAGGCAGCTGCTAGGCGTCAAAGGCGTAGCTGAAGTCAGTAGTTTCGGAGGAAAGCTGAAACAATATGAGATCGCTGTCAGCCCTGACAGACTCAATGCCTATGGGATTACAATCAACGATGTCTTTGACGCACTAAATGCCAATAACCAAAACACCGGCGGCGCATACATTGAGAAAGGACCAACAGTCCTTTATATCCGAAGCGAAGGACTGGTCGGCAACATTGACGACATCCAAAATATTGCGATTGCGGGTAAGCAAAACGACCTGCCGATTTTCATTCGGGACATTGCTCAAGTACAACCTGGCTATGCAACCCGCTATGGCGCGATGACCTACAACGACAATGGTGAAGTTGCTGGAGCCGTCGTGATGATGTTAAAAGGCGCCAATAGCAGCCAAGTCATTGCAGATGTAAAGGCCAAGGTAGAGGAAATCCGAAAAACATTGCCTAAAGGTGTCCTTATTGAACCTTTTCTTGATCGTACCAAAATGGTCAATAATGCCATCAGTACGGTACAGACAAATCTCTTGGAAGGAGCATTAATTGTCGTCTTTGTACTAGTACTCTTCCTAGGCAATATACGGGCTGGATTGCTCGTAGCCTCCGTCATTCCCTTAGCCATGCTATTTGCAATCTGCATGATGAACCTCTTTGGAGTGAGTGGTAACCTGATGAGTCTCGGTGCACTCGATTTCGGATTAATCATTGATGGGGCTGTCATTATTGTCGAGTCTGTGATGCATCAGCTTATGCAGCAGCAACGATTCAAAGAATTGCTCAAGGTGCCCGCTTCTGAAATGGATGATATGGTGACAGCATCTGCCGGTCGTATGATGAACAGTGCTGTTTTTGGACAGATCATTATCCTGATCGTTTACCTCCCCATCTTAACATTGGAAGGAATCGAAGGCAAAATGTTCAAACCCATGGCCGAAACAGTCGCGTTTGCTTTATTAGGCGCGTTCCTGTTATCGCTCACCTATATACCGATGATGAGTTCAATATTACTCCGTGCGAGAAATAGCAAACCTTCGCTTTCGGATCGGCTGATGAAAAGACTTGAAAAATTTTATGTCCATGTATTACTCAAAGTACTCCGACTTCCAAAGACTATTCTTGCATTGGTTATCTCGCTTTTTATACTTGCCGTAGTTACACTAAGTCACCTCGGCGGGGAATTTATTCCTTCACTAGAGGAGGGAGATTTTGCGGTCGACACGCGGGTTCTTCCAGGCAGTAACCTGACTACGACTATTGAAAGCACTCAAAAGGCTGCCCATATTCTGAAAAGCAGATTTCCTGAGGTCGAAAAAGTAGTCACCAAAATTGGCAGCGGCGAGGTGCCAACCGATCCTATGCCAATGGAAGCATCAGACATGATGGTTATCCTAAAAGACAAAAAAGAATGGACTTCGGCCCATACATTTCCAGAACTTGCTTCAAAAATGAGTATGGCCTTGACGGATGTACCCGGTATTACGGCCGGCTTTCAGTACCCCGTCCAAATGCGGTTCAACGAACTGATGACGGGGGCGCGGCAAGATGTTGTCCTCAAAATATTTGGAGACAACCTCGATTCTCTGGCCTTACATGCTCAGCAAATAGGTAAAATCATTGAAACGGTCCAAGGAGCCCAAAATCTTTACGTCGAACCTATTGGCGGACTTCCACAAGTCGTCATAACCTATAACCGTCCAATGATCGCCCAGCATCGACTCTCCATTGCTGACGTAAATAGAACCATAAATGCTGCTTTTGCTGGACAGAGTACAGGTCTGGTATTCGAAGGAGAGAAACGCTTTGACATGGTCGTCCGCCTAGCCGCCAAGGACCGAAAGAATATTACCGATATCCGTAACCTTTTAATCCCCACGCCTACGGGCAACCAAATTCCACTTTCCCAATTGGCACGTGTGGCCATTGAGCAAGGGCCAAATCAGATCCAACGTGAAAACGCACAACGCCGGATTGTCGTCGGATTTAATATCAAAGACCGCGACGTACAAAGTATCGTCCATGAACTACAAGCTAAAATTGATAAGGAAATCAAACTTCCAACAGGATACTCCATCAAATATGGCGGTTCTTTTGAAAATCTCAATAATGCCAAACAACGCCTCCTGATTGCTGTCCCTATTGCTTTAGCCTTAATCTTTATACTTCTATTCCTTGCGTTTAAATCTGTTAAAGAAAGTTTATTGATCTATAGTGCTATCCCATTATCGATTATAGGTGGGGTTTTCCTGTTGGCACTAAGGGGAATGCCTTTTAGTATCAGTGCCGGGGTTGGATTTATAGCCTTATTTGGCGTGGCTGTCCTCAATGGTATCGTATTGATCTCCGAATTTAACAGGCTTCAAAAAAGTGGCATCCGCAATATTGTACGCATTGTTGTCGATGGCGGAGAAAATCGTTTGCGCCCCGTTTTGATGACCGCATCGGTTGCCTCACTGGGCTTTATCCCCATGGCACTGAGCAATGGCGCTGGAGCTGAGGTACAACGCCCATTGGCAACTGTTGTCATTGGTGGCCTGCTTATAGCAACGTTATTAACATTATTCGTTCTCCCTTTGCTTTATGTAACTATAGAACGGGGATTTAAACTCAATAAATTAAAAGGACGACATGTTGCACCTCTTTTGATTGCATTTATTTTTTTAACAACAAACAATTCAACAGCACAGACTGTTGTTACTTTGGATCAATCTATTGAACTCGCTCTCCAAAACAACCATAACATAAAAATTGAAAAACTAAGAGCTGCCTATGCCAAAGCGCTAATAGGGTCATCCACTGCCGATATTCCGCAGATGGATATCAGTTTGGATTATGGCCAGATCAATAGCGCCTATCAGGATACAAAGGTCAGTATCAGTCAACGTTTTGGTTTTCCTGCGGTCTACAAAAGGCAACGGGCCCGCTATACCGAAGAATGGAAAATAAGTCAACTACAAGTCTCTCTCAAAGAGTTTGAGCTTAAAAAGGCTGTCAGTCTTACCTATTACAACATACTGTATTGGCAACAAAAGGAACAGCTTTTGACTAAAGCACTGTCATTGTATAGCAGCTTTCTCGACAAAACCATTCTACGTCAAAAAGCAGGTGAAAGTGATGCCCTTGAAAGTGTAACCGCGAAGAATCAAAAAGCAGCTATCACGATCCAATTAAGACAGGTACGTGATGAGATAAAGGTACTTCAATTGCAATTCCAGTGGCTGCTAAATACGGAAGAGACCTACACCCTAAGTTCTATGGAAAAGATCGAATTTCGTCAGTTATCAATAACCGATCATCCTTTGCTCAAGGTATTGGAACAAGAAAAAATAGTCTCGGAACAAGCAACAAGGGTTGAAAAATCTAAATTGCTCCCCGAGTTGCTATTAGGCTATAATCTAAATAGTTTTAAAGGTACCGGTCCAGATAACAGGACCTACGACGCAAGTCCGCGATTCCATTCTGTACAGTTAGGTGTTGCCGTACCGTTATTTTCCAAAGGACAGAGAGCTCGGATCGAGACTGCACGTCTAGCGGAAACCATCGCCAGCGACGAATTGCAAAATGCACAATTTGAGCTTAAAAAAAGAGTACAAGAGCTTTCTCAACGCTATCAGACCAGTCTTGATATTGTCGATCAATATGAAACCGAAGGACTCAAGAATGCTGAAATAGTCTTTGAAACCGTACAGAAAAAATTCTCAAACGGCGCCATAGATTATCTCGAATTTGTCACTTTGGTCAACCAAGCAATCTCACTGAAAAGTAATTATACGGATGCGTTGTGGCAGCTCAATGAAAATGCCATTCTGCTTCATTACATTATGATAAATCGATAAAAATGAAAACGAAAAATCTTTTATCCCACTATATGGTTTATGTGTTGGCTGTACTCTGTATTTCTTGTCATCGAAATACGGAAAGTGCAGCCTCCACGCCACCAGGCCCCAAAGACGAAAACCTGGTTTCCCTAACAGATGCCCAGTTGCGAAATGTGCATTTAGAAATAGTAACGCTTGCGGACGAACCGATAACCAACATCTTAAAAGTCAATGGAAAAATAGATGTTCCGCCTCAAAACTTCGTGTCGGTAAGTATTCCTTTAGGAGGATACTTAAAAAGTACCAAGCTGCTTCCTGGTATGAAGGTTTCAAAAGGAGATGTTATAGCAGTTGTGGAAAATCCACAGTTTGTGCAGCTTCAGCAAGATTATCTCTCGGCCCAATCAAAGTTACATTTTGCCCAGCTTGACTTCAGACGTCAAAAGGAACTCAACCAGAATCAGGCGAGTAGCGATAAAGTAATGCAGCAAGCTCAGGCCGAAATGAACAGTCAACAGATTATAATGAATGCCATTGCAAAACAGCTAGAGCTCATACATATTCAGCCCAGTACAGTTTCTGCTGGAAATATTCGAAAAAGTGCTCCCGTATACAGCACTATAGATGGGTATGTGAGCAAGGTTAATGTCAACATCGGGAAATATGTGAATCCTTCGGATATCCTCTTCGAATTGATCAATCCAACGGATATCCATCTGAACCTCAAAGTCTATGAAAAGGATCTTGAACAGCTTCGCCCTGGACAGCTTCTATTGGCGTACTCCAATGCTAACCCAAGTAAAAAGTACAATGGAAAAATCCATTTGATCGGCAAAGATGTCGATCCCTCCGGCATGACAGATGTGCATTGTCATTTGGACAAATATGATCAGAATATGATACCTGGTGTATACATGAATGCTGAAATACAAACAACGGCTACGTTGGGGCACGCTCTGCCTGAAGAAAGTATCGTAGACTTTGAAGGAAAAAATTATGTATTCATATCGGAAGGAAACAGCGATTATCGCCTGGCGGAAATAGCAGTTGAGGAGCCTCAAAAAGGACTAGTGAAGGTATTGAATTACCGCGATTTTGAAGGGAAGAAAATCGTTAGCAAAAATGCCTACACGCTCTTAATGCAACTAAAGAACACATCAGAAGAATAAAACATACGTCATTGGAGAAAGACCTTTCCTGCATTTAGGAAAGGTCATAACCTCCCCCTCGGCTCCTACTCTATTTTTTATACTGGATCTTAAAGCAAAGGATCGAGAGATTCTTCTATAGTACGTTCTAGGTCCACCCCAGATCCTCCGGTATCTATGATAAAACCATTTCGATCAATGATATAAACCTTTGGTAATCCCTGCACCCGATAGTTAATTGCTGTTTTGCTATTCAGCGCTTGCTGATCGCCCACATTGGTCCAGGATATGCCGTCTTCGACCGCTGCTTTCTTCCAAATCTCCCTATTTGTGTCTAGGTTAAAAGATAGGATCTCTAGACCTCGTTTTTTATATTTAGCATACAACATCGGTAGCTTCTTATTACTTTTTCTACAAGGCACACACCAAGCAGCCCAAAAATCGAGAACAACAATCTTTCCCCGAAAATCAGTCAAATTCACATCATTATTATTAAGGTCTTTGACAATAAAAGCTGGAGCCAGATCCCCTCTTCTAAGTTCCTTTGCTTGGAGAAATTCCTTTAAGAACCGTCCTGTTCTACTTTTTTTCATATTCTGAGGAAACCTATCAAAAGCCAACTGCAAGGAATCTCTTGTCAATGATGTCCTTAAGAAATAGAGTTCCTGCATAAGTGGATAAGACGGTGTTTTATCAAAAATATTGTGGACTCTCAACTGTCTGATGGACCGATAATAATGGTCCGATGCTATTTTCAACTCCACCAGTTGGACCGAATCGGTTTCAATTTCAATTTTTCGGTCAAGCTCAGCTGCTCCTTTCCACATGGGATCCAGTTGCCTATTGATTGGGATGGCATCAGCCTGTGATCTGGAATTCAGCACCGCTATATCCGAAAAATGTAAACTATCGCCTAATATCTTCATGCGAGCCGGTTCAATCCAGATGACTGCCCTCAAATTGGGCTTTGCCGTTAGTACATATAAAGAAGGCTCCTCTAGAGTTCCTTTTATGGCACATTTTCCATCCTTAAGTATGACGTCATAGGACCGACCACCTTCCTGGAAGCTATTCAATTGAAGCTTTGCGCCATTGGAAAGTCCCGAGATATCAAATTGTATTTCGAAAGGCTTTCCTTTTTCTTGCTGAGCCAAGCAAGCTAGCGGTAAGAAAAATAAAAAAGGAAATATCTTTTTTAGTATCATCATATGCATAATTGGTTTACCTATCAAAAACTAATATCCTTCCTCTCCGACCCACTTAAACGGGTATTTCTAACAAAACCTGCCCCTTTAAAACGATATTGCAGACCAACTATTTCAGTTGGTGCATTTTTAATCATCGTAGTGTATGTAGGTTTATCATTGATCCAAAATTTAACCTGCTGATTTTTACAAACTATTTTAAGCTTGGTCCACTTGGAAAGATCGCAGCCAAATCCACTGAGGTCATCTTGTTTGCTATCCGTATAAAAGCCACCAGCTGTAAGAGCTATGTCACCGATACAGGCTGTATTTACTAAAGGTACAATGATGATATCGTTTTTAGCCTGTAAGAGTACTTCCACACGCTGGCAATTATTACCATTATTGCTCGCTCCTGTTTTGATGTCTGTTTCAAAACTAAAGTTGTCGGTCATAACTCCTGTCATATCCTTTTGATTGTAAAGTCTTACCAGTGGAGCATCAGGGAGGAGGTCGACGTTATAGCTATTCAACAATTCCTGAGTAATGGCAGTTTCATGGGGTAACACGATTTCAGTTTTTTTGAAATACAAAGGCTCCTTTCCCGAGGCTGCTTCTACTAATCCTAGCCAGCCATTGGTTTTAATCTGTATATCATGTTCTCGAACAATTTTATTCCCAATAATCAGTTTAGCTCTAAAGTAACCTGGATAATAATAAATCGCAGAATGGTGTTTGCCCTTTCTATCCACCTGTATCTTACGGCTGGTGTCCCAACTTTGTGCAATAAATACCGAATCGTTTTCATTTGCAGCAGAAGCATCGTAATTAAAAACGACCGAATTTGGCAAGCCTTCTGTCAGCATTGTCTTCGACGAGAAGTGGAAGGCACTATTATTAATAGGCTTCTTATTTGGAATAAACCTATTACCGAAAAGTCCGACCAAGACAAGGACGAAAACAGATGAAATAGCGATAATAAATATAGGACCGTGCTGTTTTCTTTTCTTCACCTTTGGTTCAAAAGCGGATTTATGCAATGCCTGCTCCTGCGGTATATATTTCTGTGCATAAGCATTCCGAAAAGCCCGCCAGTCCTCATGATCAACGTAGCGCGCCAATGTATTTAATGTCGTGAGGGCTGGTTTGCTCTGGTAATCAATCCTACCAAAAATCCGCTTCAACGTAGAAACACTAAGTATTACTCCCGTTTTCTCCTGTATCTTGTCCGAAAGTTTTTCAAAATCAGCTGTACTCCAATGAGCTGTTTCCCCCCATTCAAGTTGATTTTCAATGGAATTCTTAAGATGCAGAAACAATTCGGGATCACTCAACTTAACCATAATTTATTATATATCAACATTTTAAAAACAAACAATCTGCTTGAACAAACTTGAATAAACTTGCCGCAAGGTTGAGCGAGTTGAAATAAGGTCTATCCGTTAAATTTATCAAAAATTTAATTAACATGAAAAAGATATTTTTGACACTAGCCTTCATATGGGTCATTCTATTACAAAGTTATACTCAAGAAAAAAATAGCAAAGCATCAATAAGCAAGAGCATTCCATTAAACGCAGAACAATGGTCCTTCCAGCACGGAAAAGTTGATTTTCTAAACTTTAAAGGTCGTAAAGCAATGAAAATCGCTCCAGCATCTGGTCCAGTCGTGATTAAAGACTTAATTTTTAAAGACGGAACCATCGAGTATGATGTGATACCTTCAAAAACAGAGTTCGCCAGCGCCATTTATTTTCATCGAAAAAATGAAAAAGAACAGGAGATTGTCTATCTCCGAGTTCCTAAAATGGCCAATCCATTCGCTAATGAAGGCATTCAGTACTGTCCCATCTTAGACGGTGTCAACATGTGGGACATCTATCCCCAATATCAGGCACCTGCGGCTGCTAAAACAGAAGAATGGAATCATATTAAACTCGTCATATCAGGTGTGCAAATGCAGGTTTTTGTCAATAACAGCTTGAGATTGACCGTACCAAAACTCGAGGGACGAGAAAATACTGGAAGCATTGCCTTCGACGGCGATGCATACATCAGTAATATCGAGATTAAACCTAATGAAATTGAGAACCTACCGCAAGCCGAAGGTGTGGACCTGACCCGACATGAGGCCAATTATATCCGAAGTTGGTCGATAACCCAACCCACGACTTTGGAAGAAGGGCGAGAACCAACTACTTTTCGTGACCTGCCGAAAGACGAAGCCTTCACGGAAAAAATAGCAACCGAGCGGTATGGATTGGTAAACCTTACAAGACGCTTCGGTAGTGCCGAAAAGCGTCGGATAATATGGCTAAAAACTATTATTACAGCACAAGAACCTACATTAGCTAATCTCCAGCTTGGATTCTCAGATGAAATATGGCTTTACCTAAATGATCAGATTACCTACACAGACAAAAATATCTTTAGGCAGAATATGAAAAGGTATCCCGACGGAAGGATATCTGTACAGAACGGGAATAGCCGCTTAAAACTTAAAAAAGGTGAAAACCAATTGCTCATTGGAATATCCAATGATTTTTATGGCTGGGGATTGATGGCACGTTTAGAAAATATGGAAAATATTACCGCCATAGAACCTTATGAGGTAAAAAAACGGGCTATCGAACACATCGAGCGCTATTTGGGCACCTATGCTGCCGAGATATCGCCCGCATTTAAGCTCACCTTTGTACAGAAAGACAGTATGCTTATTTTAGAGGCCCCCAGTCAAGAAAATGTAGCGCTCGATTATCTTGGAAATGATCTCTTCAAAATGGGGCTTGGAATAGAACTTCAATTTACGCCTGACCTAAAACAAGTCGTAAGAAAAGAGAATGAGTTTGAGATGAAATTCATTAAAGAACAATAGTATAAAGTGTTAGAATATGGCCCTTAAAACTTTAATAATAACAGGGACCTTATAGGGACTTCATACGGACCTTATAGGGACCTCATTCGGATGAATAGCTATAAACTCCCTTTAAATTCCGTATCACTTTATGGTAAAATAAGCATTAATCGTGATGCCTTTGCTTATTAATATTATATCTTCCAGCAAGCTATTTCATCCTTCTCGAATTGCTTGATACATCTTAAGGATATGTTAAACTTTTAACATTAACACTTTTTAACCATGGAATATGATACCTTTAGCAAAAATTATAATTTACATCAACCACAAATGCCCTTTTTAGACCATGTCCTGCAAGTTCCAACCTACGGATGGAAAGACGCCGATGGAAATCTCGTAAAGCCAAGCAAAAAAGAAATTTTCACTGAATTCTTCAAACGCCTTAATATTTTTAAGGATAAACGAAATTGGTTACCCTTTTTTAGCTGGTTAAAAGTAGCTTGCCTCATCCCCTTTTTTATCCTCTTTTTGGTTTACCATTTCAGTTGGTGGACTGTGTTAGCCGCGTTCCTGTACAGTATGATCGTTATGGGGACCCATGGAACGATATGGCATCATCGATTTGCGACACACGGCGCATTTAAATTCCGCAACGGTTTCTGGCGTTTTTTCACGCAGAATTTGACCATCAATGTAATTCCCGAAGAAATATATGTTATTTCACATCATGTTCACCACGCAAAATCCGATAAACCGGGTGATCCCTATAATGCCCAAGCTGGCTTTCTATACTGTTTTTTAGCCGATGTAAATCACCAGCCTATTGCTAAGAACCTTACGGAAAATTCCTATAACCGCGTCAAATTGCTTATGCGACACACGGGTGTAACAGCTAATAGTTATGCGCAATATCAAAAGTGGGGGTCGTACGTCAATCCTTCACATGCAATAGGATCCTGGATATTAAACTGGGCTTTTTGGTATGCCGCCTTTTATTTAATCGGTGGTCACGCACTTGCCTGTACACTCTTTGGAGCCGCCGGCTTTTGGGCAGTCGGTGTGCGCACATTCAACTATGAAGGGCATGCAAAAGGTGAAGACAAACAACGTGAAGGTATCGATTTCAATGAGAGAGACAAATCCATAAACCAGTTATGGCCTGGCATTGTAGCAGGCGAATGGCACAACAACCACCATTTATATCCAAAGAGTGCGCGGAGTGGCTTTAAGCCTTATCAGATAGATCTCGCATGGTGCTATATTAAAATGATGCATAAATTTGGAGCCGTCAGCAGCTATCGGGATGATAAGAAAAGATTTGATGAACTATATCGTATCCCATACCTAAAATCAAAAGAATAGTCAATCGTTGCATTTCGAAGCGATCTTGGTCCTTTTCCATTTAATGTAATAAAGTTTCAAATTTTATTTGGATCCGAATTGTAAAATCGACTTTGGAGACAGCGTCTTCTTTGATCGTCAGCATACTGTTCGGCGCTACTCATAAACATCGATAGCGCCGAACAATAGTGAACATCTAATTTTCTTGATGATAGAGATCAGAAAATATTTTTGATAATTTCGCAGGCTCTTCTCGCCATGCGGCATACATACCTTGTCCCATTTCATCCGGGACTATATCGAGGTTTCCGGCTGCGACACTTTCTACTATCTTTATTGCGATACGATCTGGGTCTGGCATATCCCAATCACTTCCCTTGTTGATATCGGTATCAATTGCTCCCGGATTAACAGCATATACTGTCACATCCCTTTTAGCCAGTTCAATTCGAACAGATTGTGTAGCAGAATAAAGTGCTGCTTTGGAAGCAGCGTACCCAGCAATAGAAGGTAAAGGCGAATAGGCGGCAATCGAAACAATGTTGATCATGATAGATGGCCTATTCTTTATCAGAATTGGAGCAAATGCACGCATCATGTTTATTGTTCCAAAATAATTTACCTTCAGATCATTTTCCATAGCCAATACTTCTCCTTGTAGCATATTCCCTGGATTTAAGGTTCCTGCATTGTTAATCAGAATCTCAGTATCTGGGGCTGCTAGCGCACTCATTTCTACTTGTTTAACATCGGTAATGTCTAGTTGCAGCGGTACGATTCGATGATCGTTGAATGCTGGCATATTTTTTAAATCCCGGCAGGTTGCATATATCTTCCCTGCACCGTTATTGAGCAATGCACTTACCAGTGACTTTCCTATCCCCCTATTAGCCCCTGTAATCAGGATGACTTTATCTTTAAAAATTTGCATGGTGTTTTATTTATTATCCAACACAAAGCTATCCAGAAAGATAATGCTGTAAAATCCGAAACTTGCGATAATAAACATGCTCTTGATACGCTAGAAATCAAAAAAATCATATTCAAAGGAAATCAGACACTTCATCATCGCCCTATCAAGAGAACCTATTAACTGTGCATAAATGGATAACTTAGGTCGTAAATACGGCTCATGCAACTTTGAGAGCTTACTTCAAACTAAGAAACGTTCACCTTTACTAAAGCTGTATACAGCTCCTCCGGCGTAAAGGGTTTGACTAACCATCTACTTATGGCCACGGAATGACATAGCTGTTCTATATCCTGCTGATTCGAACTAAAAATAGGAATAATGGTCGGCTCAGTATTGTTATCGAAATTTTTTTCACGAATATTCTGTATCGTTTCAATACCGCTGATGATAGGCAATTGATGATCGATCAAAATTGCATCAAAATGATGTCCCTTTTTTAATATCTGTAATACCTCAAATCCAGTTTTTGCATGCACGGTATTAATCTTCTTTAACGATAACATCCGATCCAAATCATTTCGCTCCGACTCTTCCTCTGCAACAATTAGTACATCCTTTATTTTTTTTAATTCATCCCACGCATTAATTTCCCAAACGGCGGGAACATTAATAGTGAAAAAGAAACGACTACCGGCACCAAAGGTACTCTCCAATTTCAATTCACTGCCCATCATTTTAAGCAATTTATTCGATATTGTTAGTCCAAGGCCAGTTCCCCCATAACGTTTAGTCATCGAGTTATCTTCCTGTGTGAATGCATCAAATATCCGTTCCACATTGTCCTCTTTGATACCTATGCCTGTATCTTTGACGCTAAAGCACAGAACAGCCTGGGTGGCATCATGTGATTCTACTGTAATGCTGAGTTCAACGGTTCCCTTCTCGGTAAATTTTGTGGCGTTGCTCAATAAATTCATCAATACTTGCTTGATACGGAGGGCATCAACCCAAATATAATGTGGCACATCGGCCGCGATATTCAGATAAAACTCTAAATTTTTGGCTTTGATCTGCATATTGAGAAAGTTTGTCAGTTGAATAACCAAGTCCTGAAGATCCGTCTGTTCAACGTCCAGTTCTAGTTTGCCAGCCTCAATTTTGGAGAAATCTAGAATGTCGTTTACAATTCCAAGCAATAAATTGGCTGATTGATCAACGATACTCAGATATTCCCGTTGAGTATCTTCAAGTGCTGTCCCAAGCAACAAATCGGTAAAGCCAACAATCCCATTCAAAGGTGTACGAAGCTCATGGCTCATATTTGCCAAAAATTGTGATTTTGCTGCACTTGCCTGTTCAGCTACTAATTTCGCCTTTTCCAGCTCTTCCCGTTGATGAATAATCCGGCTAATATCAGTTGCAATCGCAAGATAACCGATAACATTTTCGTTAATATCCCGAATAAATGTAACGGCTAAGGAAACATACAATCTAGATCCATCTTTTCGACAATAGGTCCACTCTCGCTGTTCAGCACCATGCAGCTCTGCCATATCTACAAAGAAACGAAGTTTATCTACCGAACGTCCTAATTCAACTTCCAGTTCCTTAGCTCTCAACACGAGCTCCTCTTTCAAATGAAAATGTTCAAGCCCCAATTTCCCAATGACCTCTTCACTGCGGTATCCCAAAAGGTTTTCCGCTCCTGTATTAAACAATGTGACTACACCAGTCGTATCGGTCGCGATAATAGCTACAGCGGAGGTTGCATCCAATACTTCTGAAAGCAGTTTTTTTGAATTCGAAGACTCTGCTTCGATGCGTTTACGCTTATCAATATCCTGAAAGGTACCGTATAAACGAACGCAATGGCCATTTTCAAAATCAGCATTTCCCAATGCACGTATCCACAGTTCATGACCAGCGAAGGTGACAATCTCAAGCTCCAAATCCCAAGCTTCTCCCGTAGCGAGTGCATGTTCAATGGCAGTCCGTATTTTATTCCTACTTGATCCCGCTTTATAGAACTGTAACGCAGTTGTTAGCTCTGGTTCATAGTCTTCGGGTACTTCATGAATTTCTCGCGTAATTTCGGACCAAACAATCTTCCCATCAGCAGGCGTATATTCCCAGCCTCCAATTCTAGCTACCCTTCCAGTCCGCATCAATGTTGCTTGGGCATGCTTCAGTTCCTTTTCTAGAAAATGCTGTTCCGTAATATCCACGGCATTGCCAATCACATAGGGTATTTTGTTCCCATTGGTCTGCAAAATATTATTAAACATCCAGATACGCGTCTCACCCGAGCGTGTCAAGGTTCGCATTTCTCCTTTGATTGTTCCGCGTTGAACAATTGCGCCCAGATAGTCCTGTAAATTCTTGTGCCCCTCCGATGGGACAATATCAAAAAGTGATCGTAACTGAATCTCCTCCCGTGTATAGCCCAAAGTCTTGGCTCCAGCTTCATTGACGGCTATAAAATTGCCCTTCAGATCATGCGTACACATAAGTCCCTGAGAGTTATCGAAAAATGCTTTCAGTTTTTGTTCACTTTCTTTATACTTTTCTTTTTCTTTTCTGTTGACAATAAGCGCGACAACCTCATCCCGAAGAAGGGTTAGGATCTCTTTTTGATGCTGATCGAGCTGCCTTGGAACACGATCAATAACACATAAGGCCCCTAAGGCATATCCGTTGGGATCGATTAATGGTAATCCAGCATAATAGCGAATGTTTGGTTCTAAGATAACGAGTTCATTCGATTTGAAGCGATCGTCTTTTTTGGCGTCCTCAACTTCCATCAGCTGATCTTCTTCCAGCGTATATTGGCAAAAAGAAACATCGCGCGTTGTTTCGTCTATCTCCAAGCCAACCCGCGATTTAAACCACTGCATATCCTTATCCACTAGTGAAATCAATGAGATGGGTGTACCGCAGACTAGTGATGCAATTTTCGTAATGCGGTCAAACTCTTCCTCGGCTGCTGTGTTTAAAATTTCGTATTCATGCAACACGCGTATCCGATCTGATTCATTCTTTGGCGATAATTTAGCGTTCATTCAAAAGCCTGTATTGTTAATAATTTTATCTTCGAAGTCTTTATAGGTCCAAATGTATAGCATGCGCTAACGTACAAATAATATTTCACTAATCTTTAACGATTGATTTGAATCATTCCAATGCCCAATTAATATCGATTTGGTTTTAACTTTTCTTAGTCTATCGTAAAAAGTAGAAAACCAGCGGTAATAGCATGATAAAATATAATCATGAACACCGCTGTGTTAAAATAGTTTTAAATAAAAAACAAACTATTAGATTAAAAGATCACCGATAATAAGCGCCGTGCTGCCTTCGGTTCCCAAAAGGGAGAAGATTATATCGGTTTTTCAATGCCAAAAATATATTTTAAAAAAAAAAGAATTTATGAAATCCAAGCTTTCCAAAAAGTCGTAAATGGGTATAAGTACAGAAAAAAATTATAAACTAAAAGACTTTTGTTATGGAAAAGATAACCTCTCACAACGAAACACTATTGAACTCCAATAGTGACATGGACAAAAGAGATCTCAGACGAAGAGATTTTTTTAAAATATGCAGGAGCCAGTGCTGCTACATTAGCCATCCTGGGTATGTCGAGTTGCAAAAAAGACCACGATGATGGCATGGATAACGGTGGTAAGGGCATGTACTTTGGTAGCGGCGACATTGCCATCCTAAATTATGCCTATGCACTTGAACAACTTGAAGCTGCATTTTATATCCAGCTAGTCAACAACCCCTATAGTGGCATGACGGACATGGAAAAAACTTTTTTTACGGATATCCGTGATCATGAAATTGCTCATCGTGAGTTTTTCAAGGTAGCCCTAGGGGCCAAAGCCATTTCAAGTCTTGAATTTAATTTAGGCGGTATCAATTTCAGCAGTCGCGAAACGGTACTGGCAACAGCAAAAACATTTGAAGATCTTGGCGTTTCGGCCTACAATGGTGCTGGATGGTTAATAAAAGATGTCAATTATTTACTGTTGGCTGGCAAGATCGTGTCTGTTGAAGCTAGACATGCCGCCTGGGTCAGGGATATGATCGACAATGGTAGCTTTGCCAATCAGGAAGTAGTGGATTCAAATGGTCTTGATGTCGCAAAGAGTCCAAGCGTTGTCCTTAGTGCCGCAGCGCCATTTATTAAATCTAAGATTGATGTGAGCGATCTACCAACTTATTAATTCACCTAAAAACTGATTATCATGAATCTCTTAAACGTTTTTGAACAAATAAATGCTGTAGATCCTGAATTCAGCGATCGCATCAGCCCTCGTCGCGAAGCAATTAAAAGTTTGGCTTCAATGAGCAAAAAAATAACTTTGGCTGCCCTGCCCTTTATGATAGGTGAGCTCTTTAAAAAAGCTTATGGTGCTACGGCTCCCACAGATGTCAATGGAGTACTCAACTATGCGTTGACTTTGGAATATCTCGAAGCAGAATACTACACTATGGCTGTTGCCAAAGCAGGTCTTATCCCCACAGGTAAACCACTCGGTGCGATAACCACCATTCGTGACCATGAAATTGCACATGTGAATTTTCTTAAACAGGTATTAGGCAATAAAGCTGTTTCAAAGCCAACCTTTGATTTCACCGCTGGGGGGACTTTCGGCAATGTTTTCAGTGACTACGACACATTTTTAGCTATCGCACAAGCATTTGAAGACACCGGGGTAAGAGCTTATAAAGGGCAAGCGGGAATTTTACTCGGCAATCGTGTTGTACTGACTGCGGCGCTTCAGATCCATTCTGTTGAGGCACGACATGCCTCTCATATCCGCCAAATGCGTCGTGCTCGCGGAGGTGGAACTGCCAATCAAAAACCTTGGATTACAGGAAGTAATGACAGTGGTATTGGCGCAGTTGTCGATCCGGTATATGCAGGCGAAAATAATATAACACAAGCGGGAGTGGATATTACAACATTGGCAGGTGCCATGGGGAAAATTTCGACCAATGCAGCAACCCAGTCTTTCGATGAACCTCTAACTGCAGAAGCTGTACTTAATATTGCAGGTCTTTTTATAAAATCCTAACAAAAGACGTAGTTTACCTGTTTTTAGCATGTCCTGATCGGTTTATCCCATCAGGGCATTGTTTTTTATATACTCCCCATTACACATAATGCTGTGAGTGTCGGTACATCTTTGCCGCCTTCATCTTCGAGGGTAATAGCAAAAGCCTGGGCCTTTGGAATATCCAGCATCTTACTTGCTGTATCTCCTTTTAAGTCAAGTGGAAAAACACCGGCATTAACAGGTTTACCATCGACCATTGCCCACAGTTGATATTGCTTACCTTTGGGTGCAACAGGCATGTGCTCAATACTCAGATAAACCGTCTTTGATACTTGATCCCAGAATACCAAAGCAAGGTAATCGGGTTTAGTTTCTACCCCCTTCAGAGGGATTGTTTTTATTGCTGGATTTTGAACGAGAGCCCATTTATCCTGTAGGGTAGCAAGTTTTGCCTGCTCAGCATCAAGTAAGGACGTCGTCTGATTTAGCTTATTCGCTGTATCTTGTTTACGTTGATATAGGAAGATATTAGCACCAATACTAACGGCTAACAATAGGCTTGCAGCAATAGTCCACTTGTATGATCGAGCAACAAGCGTTTTCTTTTCGGTATCCATAACAATTACGTCGTTATGGTCCGTAGAAGAAGGTACTAATGTTTCATCAATTTTATGATCTTCGTTTGGTACTAGATTTTCTGCAATGAGTTTATTCCATATATCCTGTTTTAATTGCATAGGCATCTCTATCGCTTGGCTATCGGCCAAATCTTCGAGTGCAATCTCTGCTTCGATGATGGCTTGTTCCACTTCGCTATTATTTTTTCGAATACAATTCAAGATGCTCACTTCCTCTTCAGAAGCAAGTCCCAAAACGTACGATTCAATAATCCCCGACGATATGTATGCTCTAATATCCAAAACTAGCGGTACTCTTTTAGTAATTGTTGTAATTGTATAAAAGCTGCCCTGGTACGTGTTTTTACTGTTCCTAGCGGCACATCAAGCTGTTCAGCGATTTCTTGTTGTGTATATCCTTCATAGTAGGCCATCTCAATCAAGATTCGCCATTCCGGCTTCAATTTATCTAAAATATTTTTAAATCCAATAAAATCTGCTTTCGTGTGTTGTTCGCCCTGACTTAGATCTTGTTCTTCCTCCCTATTTACGATATTTGAGAGCGGTTGGTTTTTCTGCTCGTTTACGATAGCTTTTGATTTTCGATGATCGAGGGCTGTATTGCGGGCAATGTTAATCATCCAGGTATAAAGGCGGCCTTTTTCTGCATCGAAAACATCGATATATCGCCAAATTTTGACGAATACATCTTGAATGACTTCTTCCGCATGCTCCGTTGAGACCACGATACGACAAACCACACCAAAGAGTGCATCGGCATAGTGATCATAAAGATAACTAAAAGCCTGTTGATTCTTTTTTTTCAATAAAAGAATCAATGTTTCTTCAGAAAGGTTGTGTAATGGACTCAAATTTTACGTTTATAATACGCTAAAGATGAAAATTAAAAATTTAAAAAAAAGCAGCAAAGACAAAACAAGTTAAAGTACCTATAAAACAGGTTAAAATACCTAATATAAGTTAGCCTATTTTCTGTTAATCCTCATTATTATTTATATTTTAATACGCAATGCATGATTTGCTTCCACCATATCGTACTAATTTACTCTTTTTTGTATTTCTAATTTTCAATGCTAGTTTTTCATGATTTGATTCCGCCTGGGAGGACGAATCACATTTAAATCTATTAAAATCTGTCTAAAGCTTTATTTTGTCGGACGAATTTTCCTTGGAAATTGGATTTATCGACAGCATTTCACATGTAGCCAAGTAAAATTCGTCAATTAGCTGAATAATCAAGTCATTCTTTACGTTATGTACAGCTATACCTGCCCAATTTTTGGAGGGAAGATACTTACTCCGAGTCCATTGAACAGGCTGCACTATTTGTTTTTCTGAACGCAACCATTCTAATCCACTATCATTGAAATATATCTTTTCATTTGACAAATCCATCACGATCAAAGGTCTTTTCTTAAAATAGAAAATACTCATATCAAGATCTGCAATTACATTCATTCGAATATGTTTTTTGAGATGCATATATGCATTTATACGGGTTAGTGTTGACATCTATTTATCTTATTGGCTATAATAAAATCATCATAAATTTCCATGAACATTCAAAGCAGGCGAAGTGTTCATCAGACGAGAATCAAAGATATTCGAACCAGCGGTCTAAGTGGGGTATATTTTGTTCTAATAGGTGGAAAAAAGATGTTAATGTAAGTTGAAAATACGACGGATAAAACCGCTAATTTACCAAGCGAAAGAATATGTGTTAGTTTGCCCCATTACAGGTTTCGGCGAATCGTAAAATGCCTGCACGGATTGTAAATACCACCATTGAACCAGTTTTGCAATGGTTTAAATTTGATAAATAACAAAAGATATGCGGAAAGAAAGTAAAAGCACGTCATTCATTAAAAAAATTCTAGGCTTAATTAGTCTTATCCTTATGGTAACAAATAGTAAAGCACAGCAAGTCACGCACTATTTTCCAAACGGAAAAGATAAGGCAAAGACCATCAGTGGACAGTATGGTGGTAATAGCGGGATTTGTCTTTTTGAAGATGGCAGATTTCTGTTATATGGTTATGCTACATCTGTTTTCGGCTTCTATGTTTTTGAAAAAGACTACCTGCTTTTCTATCCAGATGAAGCCCCTTTATTTCAACTGTATGGGCGTCACAAGCCTAATTTCACAGACAGTACTTGTATCAATTTGGCAGGTTTTGAAGAAGGTAAAACCTATGTACAATTTGATAATGACAGTACACATCGGGTTTTCAATGACAAGGCAAACTGTTTCAGCCCCCCTTTTGTTCATCAGGAATCCAAACCGGTTCAATCGCTTAAATTTATTGTACAAAACCAGCTTATGGAACATGACAGTACTTATCAAGTCTTTCAGTATAGCAATGAAGAAAAATTCAATGATTTTATAGCTGTTTATAACAGACCCCAACGTGCACGTCAACATTTCAGCGCTTTCCTATATTTGGCTGAAGGGAATAAATTAGCCATCAGACTCTCCAATTACGGTGGAGAAAGAGGTTTTTTAAAAGAAAATCAAGACGGTTCAAATCAAGAACACTGGCACGAAATATTGACCATGAAGAAGGATTATGATCAGGCAAATTATATTGACCCCCTAGCAATATTTAGTAACGCATATTATACCCTATTTTATCCTGACCTCGAACAGTACGTCTTGGATACCGTCAACAATCGATATGTAAGTAAGTTTGCATCAGACAATGAGGCCTATTTTGCGGGCAATCCTGAGCAAGACGATCGATACTTAAATAAATACATCCGTCAGAATCTGTTGCTTCTGAAAGACGAACAATTCGATCCATCAAAACTGTCAATTACCAGTCTATTTTTTTCGCGCTGTGAAGAATCTGAAAAGCCAGATCATGATGAATATGGACCACAGCAATAATCGCTCAAAATCCATAGCAATGATTCAAGTGGGAGCTTAGCGCTATTAAGAGTCGAAAGATTAGCACGTTTTCTTAAATATGGCTTAATTTTGGTAGTAATGACTAGATAACTGGATAACATTTATACTAGTTTTATTTCGGTGAAGATGATGAATTATAAAACGATTATTATTGGGCTAGGATTCTGTTCGCTAGCGGGTTGTGCAACGCAAAAGGAAAATATTGGAAATAGAACAGAGAGAGAAAGTGTATCCTTAGCTGAGGGGCAAAGAAAATCATTGCGAGAATATCCGATCAAGATCAAATTTAATGGTATTTCAGAAGATAGCCGTTGCCCTGAAGGCGTCAACTGTATCTGGTCTGGAGTTGCAGTAGCAGAAATTGAGATCGTAGAGAAAGCAACTAAACCCACGACAATAAAGCTCGCAACAATAGACCTACAGGATAGAGGTTACCAAAGAACTGCCAACACCAACGGATATACCATTTCATTACAGGATATCGTTCCTTATCCGAACAAGGAACAAGGGACACAAACGCTACGGGGTAACTACAAAATCGCTGTTATTGTACAAAAAACTGTAAAATAAGCCCGCAGCGGTTCACTGTGCGCCAACAATCGTCCTATGGAAATAGTCATTGAAAAATGACCCAATTCTATTAAAGAATGAACCAATTTTTAAAAACACCAATACATATATTTTAATTATATGCATGGATACTTATTGGTTCATTCCTTGAAAAATAATACCTTTGCCAAAACCTCATTTATGAAAAAGTTTTTTAAATTTATTAAGATTACATTTTTTTCTATACTGGCTATTATTGGGCTATTATTCCTCTATTTTTTCATTTCCAATCGGATATTTATAGGAAATACCAACGCGGAAAATATAGCGTACCTCAAGCTTCATAAAACGGAGATTAAGGATCGTATTGTAGATTCTCTATTCGACAATAGTTTCTATAATTCGGATATTTTTTTACTCGGGGAAATTCATGGCTACGCAGACAATCAAAAGTTGGACAAAGAGCTGTTATTTTATTTGAACAAAAAGCTCGGTGTTAAATATTACATTGCTGAGATGGATAGTACAAATGCCAACAAACTAAACAGCTTTTTATCCAAGCCGCTAAAAGATAACGCCCTACTGAAAGATGTGGTTCGCTCCATTCGCAAACGTATCCCGCAACAGTCTAGTTTAGAGCTATATCAAAAATGGGTCGAAATTTATGATTATAACCGCCACCTTGCCGATTCGGCAAAAATCACTGTTATTGGCATAGACAAAAGCTTTACAGCGGATAAATCTGACGTATCCAGGGATTCAGCTATGCTGTTAAATTTGGAAAATTATATTAAAAATCACCATATTGATGGTCAAAAACTATATGGACTATTTGGTTTTTTTCATGTTTTACAAAAAGGAAAGGATGCAACCAATGATCCTTTTGCTACACGCTTGAAAAGTAGCGGCTATAAAGTATCTAGCTTTGTTAGTTATACCATTGCTAGTGAAATGTATTTTCCAAAGAATCCTCAATTTCCAACCCCTGAAGATGAAAAAGTAGAATGGGTAAATGCAGATGGCCCACTTATGCTCGTGAAAGGCATTCAGGATCTAAAAGAATTAAGTCGACCAAATAGTATATCGTTATTTAAACTCAATGCAGCACATTCACCTTATGCTACTTCTCAAGATTTAATAACTGTAAAATCACGGCTTTTTGGCGAAAATATCATACCTGCTGAAACGAATCATACAACAGACTTCTTTCAATATGTATTTTTGTTACGAAATTCAAAGGCCTTAACAAAACTTGATTAGGACAGCAAGCATTTCATCAAAAAATTGGATAAACAAGCCGTCTGCTGATCACATGATTAAAGAAACAAGGATCCTATTGAAAAATATTCCATTCATAAACAGGATGATCCGTATTTAGGAGGAGGAATCTCGCTTATCGATTTGCAAGATAGCACTTTGGTTTTTATATTTGCGACATCATAAGAAATCCTAATGCGGAAGTGGCGTAATTGGTAGCCGCACCAGACTTAGGATCTGGCGCCGCAAGGCGTGGGGGTTCGAGTCCCTTCTTCCGCACTTATCAATATCCCAAGCTTTCAGCTTGGGATTTTTTCTTGACCAGTACTTTTTGATGCTAAGTTATCACCATTGAGGGTATAATTTCTTGAAGCAAACAGAATAGATTAGCGATAATATGTCGCGTCAAGAATTTAAGCCGCCCAGTCAAATGGTTTTGTACAAGGGTCACACTCATATTTCAACACTTTTCCTAAGCTTTTCGCTTTTTTACCTTTTTTTACGAACACATAAGCCAAGTCTACATATTCCTCTACTTCGGCCCCACTTTCATCCCGTCCTTTTACAACCACAGAATAATATTTTCCATCCGGATATGCCTTGAAATATACTTCTTGAACAGTAATCTTTTTGGGTATTTGATTATCACAACAGCTACACCATAAAATAACGATGGGTTCTTTTTTAAGGTATGCAACGGCCGTTTCGGCTTGCTTTTGTGTCAAGGCCTGAAGTTGATCTGCTTTTGAGAATAAAGCTGTACACAGCAACAGAAGGAGAAAAATGGTCTTTTTCATTGGGAATAGTGTTAAGTTTAAAAGAACTTATTAGCAAAGACTATGCCTTTAGCTTCTCAAAAAAAGATAACAGTCGCTATAATAAATTAAATGGTCAGTTATTTCTCCATAAATCCCCGACAACAAGATCATATATATTCTGTGAAAGTGCCGTTGTATTTTAGCGATTTAACCAAGTTGTTCTCAAAACACAACAGTCCCGATAAGCGGTAATTCTGCCTTGAGAACAAACCAATATATTATTTTTCCCAGACCAATGCGCTTGCACCAAGAATAGCAGCGTCAGCCTCTTCCAATTCACTAAAGACCAGTTTAACTTTGTTTCTAAACAAAGGAAAAAGGTTTCTTTCCATATGGAGTTTCGCGGGTTTTAAGATAAAATCACCGGCCTTAATTACTCCTCCAAAAAGTAGAATTGCTTCAGGAGAAGAAAACATCACAAAATTTGCTAATGCTTCACCTAGTTTCTGCCCAGTATACCTAAATACCTCAATGGCTATCGCATCCCCTTTGAGCGCACATTCATGAACTGTCTTCGAATTGATCGCGTCCTCAGGGAATTGATTCAACATCGATTCCGGAAATTCGGCCCGCATTTTCTTGGCTGTAATGGTGATTCCCGTAGCAGATGCATAAGCCTCTAAACTTCCTTCAGAACCCGTACTCCAATGTTTTCGTCCTCCTGGTTTGACAATGGTATGGCCCAATTCGCCAGCAAAGCCATCGTGTCCATAAATAAGCTTCCCTCCGGCCACTATGCCGCTTCCTACTCCCGTGCCTAAGGTAATCATAATAAAATCTTTCATGCCGCGTGCCGCACCAAAAAGCATTTCACCATAAGCAGCGGCATTTGCATCATTGGTAATGGTGCAGGGAATCTTAAATTTGGCCGTCATTAAATCGCTAAATCGAATCACACCTTTCCAAGGGAGATTGGGAGCGTGGTCTATTGTCCCAGTGTAATAATTAGCATCAGGCGCGCCGACACCAATTCCATCAAAGCTTTGTTCACCACCAAATGCTTCAATTAAGGGATAAGCTTTCTCGTACAACGCATCAATAAACTCTTCCACCGTTTGATAAGCATCTGTTTTTATGCTTCCTTTTTCAAGTACTTCGCCCCGATGATTGACCACACCAAATTTTGTATTGGTTCCACCGATATCTATTCCCAACGCCACGCGTTTTGATAAATCTATTAATGACATTTCTCTTCCGTGTTTCTAAGTTCTAAAATTACTAAAAGATAATATTTTATAAGGAATCAACAAAATCTTCTTCACAATTATCCATAAATAGCATGCTAATCCCCTTTGAAAAGCCGATCTACCGACCACCAGATCAACCTAACTTAAAAAATTTAAATGTGCTAAATACCCGATAAATATGAGGTAAAATAAAGTATCAGCAACCTAAAGCAGACAACGATATCTGCCGGTCACCCGGGATTTCAGCCAAATGAAAAATGGATTTCACGTTATTAACGAGTGTTTTTGTCCGTAAAGACTTTGTATAGCAGAATTACGACAGAGGACTAAAATCGGCATAATTTTAGCGTCTTAATAATTGCTGAATAATTGCTGAGCCGCTATATTAATACGCTAATGAATAAAATATTGAGATTTTTCGATCTACATCAGGGAGAAGACCGAAAGGAGGCTGTTCTAGAAAATGTTGTGAGCAATATCTCTTTTCGCGGTGCTAATGCATGGATTCTAGCATGTGCAATTGTGGTTGCATCTGTAGGGCTAAATGTAAATTCTACAGCGGTAATTATCGGTGCTATGCTTATATCTCCATTAATGGGCCCGATTGTTGGAGCTGGATTTGCGTTGGGGACATTTGATTTTCCCCTCTTAAAAAAATCATTAAAAAATCTATTGATAGCAACTTTAATAAGCTTAGTTGTTTCTTATATTTATTTTCTTTTAAGCCCCTTCAAGGAAGCGCAATCCGAATTATTAGCGCGTACATCGCCCAATATCTATGACGTAATGATTGCACTATTTGGTGGTTTAGTAGGGGTTATCGCTATTACTAGGGTAGACAAAGGTAATCCTATTCCTGGCGTTGCCATAGCAACAGCCTTGATGCCCCCACTTTGTACTGCAGGCTACGGATTAGCTATCGGTAATCTCAGTTATTTTGCGGGTGCTTTATTTCTATACATCATCAATTGTGTTTTTATCTGCATTGCTACATTTATCATTGTCAAATATTTGCGTTACCCCAAAACTCATTATATCGATAAAAAACGCGAAAAAAGAATTACTCAAAGTATTACCATCATCACGATTATTCTTGTATTGCCAAGTGTCTATTTTGCATACAATCTACTGCAAGAAAAAAAATACACCAGCAAGGTAAACCAATTTGTTCAACAGGAACTCAGCAACAAAGGTTACACCGTTATCTATGAAAAGCTGGAGATGAATAGTAATCCAAAGAAACTTGAACTTGCCTTTTTATCAAAAAAATTCAGTGACAAAGAGGTAGAATCTTTACAGCGTGTAATGGAATCATTTGGTATTACCAATACTAACCTTGTCATTCATCAGGATAGTTTAGATTTAAAATCGAGTATTCTAAGCGAAATAGACAGACGTACAGCAGCTGTAAGTGAAAAGGATCTCACGATACGCGCCCTAAACAATGAATTAGCGAAATACCAGTTGGCCAGTCCGCAACTTGATCGCGATATCGCTGTATTATTCCCCGAACTGAATTCCTATAGCATTGGTGTCCAACAACATTATGCAAAGGCCGATAGCGTCGCCAGGATCGTAGCATTTATATACGCTACCAAGACCCCACTTCCATTAGCGCAACACGAAAAATTACAACAATGGTTGCAAAATCATTTTCCTAAAGATAGTGTAGCGATTATTAGTCAATAGTAGGCAATCGATCGGAAAATATATTTTTAATAGCATCTGCTCAACAAGTAAGTAATGGAAAAATTAAAAGATCAGGACCAGCCATTCGTGTTTTTTAACGATTTAAGGAAAATATAACACAATACTGGAAAGCCTACATAGTAAATAACGAAAATGAACAGCGGAAATATTCCTTCAGGTCTAACCGGATCGACGGCATGAGCTTTTACCAAAAGTTGCAATCCAATATTTTTTTCCTTTGAGAATACGACCATTGTTGTGAAATTATAAGCAAAATGCAAAGCAATTGGAAATATTATTTTACCTGTTTTTATACATATACGTGCTAGTAAATAACCAAATACACCCGTCGACATAAAAACTCTTGACATTTCAAACACATGTCCGATTATGCCATATGAAAACCAGTGATAAACTCCAAAAGCTATGGCTGTTATGAATGCAGCTTTTGTCTTCCCAAAGCGACTGACTAGCATATACAATAGAGCTCCTCTAAAGATCAATTCTTCAAATATAACTGCTTTTGATACATAATAAAGACTTCGAAAAAAATCTCCAAGTGTATACTCTGGGTTAAACTTATAAGGATTTTCTACCAAATAGGCTATTCCTAAATAGAGGATAACCAAATAAAACATTGGTACAACCAAACTTAAAAATAACGGTTTGCCTTTCGCATAAAAGCCCAACACCCTAAGATCCTGGTGACAGAAGTGTTTTAGTAAAAACCAAGAAACCAACAATTCAATAACAATAGCAATCATACTTTTTTTCTACAAAGCTATGGCCTTAAATCATTTAATTTTACGACATTTGAATACGTCGCAAAATGCCGTAAGATGACCAATAAATCAAGTAAAGAAAAAATTGCACTTCTGATCAAAAATGCACGTATAAACCGAGGCTACTCACAACAGCAACTTGCTGATCTGGTCAAGCTTAATCTGCGATCCGTACAGCGTATTGAAAATGCTGAAGTCCTTCCAAGGGCCTATAACCTAAATCTTATAGCAAGGGAACTTGAGCTGGATATAGCAGTACTGAAAGAGGAAAGCAATATTTCAGATACAGCAGAACCTGACCAAATCAATAATACATTTAATAAACCTCGAAAACTCATACTAAGTATCGGTATCGGATTGATTGGTATTTTATTAATAGCCGCCTTTCTATCACAATCAAGTGGTTTCCCGGAAACGAGCTTTGAACTGTTTTTGTTGCTTGCTTTGGTTGTTGTGGTTTATGGGATCATACTTTGGACCATTTGGCGTAGTTAACAATCTACTACTTTACGATAGATGCATCTTGTATAAAAATTTCAACCCGAGTCCTGTCTTTTTCGTTAAGCTTGACATATCCTTTTAAAGTAATAGGGTTCTCCTTCAACCAAATTTTATCGTTGTTAGCCAACGTAATCTCTACCATCGGTGGAATTCCATTTTGCCCACAAAACATGCATTGTAAAACAGGTAAAACGGACAATAGGAACCTGTTATGTCGAAGACCTGCCTTGAGCGGCACCATATACCCCTGAAGTTCCACCTTCATGCCATCCATTTTTGCAAGCTTACTGGGAAAAAATGGCGTGTATATCGTTTTCCCATTTTTCTTGTTCACTTTATACAACATGGTATCAAAGGTTTTCCAAACTTCATTCATGAGTGGCTTATGGTCTGCTAGATGCTGAGATTCCAACCCCGTTTGTGCCAAGACTGAATAACACTCTCCACCTAAAAAAATGAATAAAAAAACAAGAGTAAATTTCTTAAACATAGCCTATTAAAGATGTGACAATCAAATATAGTGAAAAAACATTACATGCAACTAAATTGCATTTACTACTTTTTCACTATATTTATAAAAATAAGTTAACAACTCCTAATTGCAGGAGCCTTCGTATATCTAATCAGCGTACACTAACAAAGGAATTATTTATGAACACATCATTAAAAAGAGACATCTCCTCCCCTATCGAAAATCTAGGCGATCTTCATATCATGACTTCGATTGATACACCTATGCGACATGATGCATTTACACGAACCGACAGCGAGAAAATTGAAAAGATCGCGCAGCTTTTTCAGGATATCATGCATGAACTAGGCCTTGACCTCCAGGATGATAGTCTCAGTGGAACCCCCTATCGTGTGGCTAAAATGTATATCAATGAATTGTTCTATGGCCTCAATCCAGCCAATAAGCCCCAACTTTCCACATTCGAAAATCGATATGGTTACAACAAACTATTGGTTGAGAAAAATATACGTGTAAATTCAGCCTGCGAGCATCATTTTCTGCCAATTGTGGGACGAGCGCACATTGGTTATATAGCAAAGAAAAAAGTAATCGGATTATCAAAGATAAATCGTGTAGTAGATTATTACGCACACCGCCCACAGGTACAGGAACGGCTTACGTTACAGATTTTTAATGAACTTAAATCGACCTTAGAAACGGATGATATTATTGTGCTCATTGACGCAGATCATCTCTGTGTATCAGCACGGGGAGTTAAAGATACGACCAGTAGTACAACTACCATGGAGTATAGTGGGATATTCGCATCGGAAAGTCAAAGAAATGACTTCTTTAATTTATTGAAATAAGATACCATATGGAATAATTTTCCATGTACTTCTGATAATTATATATCGCATATTTAATCATAAAAAATGAATAAAAGTCATGCTCGCCCTGTCACGATACTGACAGGCTTTTTAGGTGCCGGAAAGACTACTTATCTAAACGCCCTAATGAAATCATATCCGAACAAACGTTTTGCTATTATCGAAAATGAAATCGGCCAACTCAACGTTGACAGCATGTTACTGACTGAAAATTACGGACAACTTGTTCCACTTCAGGAAGGCTGTCTCTGCTGTACGCTAAATGACGAGCTCTATAGTTCGCTTGAATTACTTTATAAAAAACAAGATAGTTTTGACGAGTTGGTTATCGAGTGTACTGGTTTAGCCATACCGACTGCAATTATAGAGCCCTTTACGACGCACCCGATATTCCATAACTACTTCCCTTTAAAAAAAATTATTTGTCTCGTAGATGCCGCTCTTGTCGAAGATCAGATCAAGGAAAGAGATGAAGTACTCAGACAAATTATGGCGGCTGACGCCATCATCATTAATAAAACCAACGATGTACACCCAACTTATCTAGATTCGCTGTACAATTATTTAGCGAACCTAAATCCACTTGCAAAAACTTTATATTCGAAAGGAACAATGGAATTTCCTTTTGAAATAATTGAAGATATAGTGTACACAAAGAAAATAGAAACGTTTTCTTTTCTCAAAAACCTGTCCCCCAATAAGACGACAATATTAGGTCAATCGAGTTTCGGAAAATCACATCTCAAAGATATTTCGACACGAATCTACACCTTTGCCGAAGAGTTTAATTTCGTCAATTTATTCCTTGGTTTGAGCAAGCTTGTCGGAAAATATACAAACAGAATCTACAGGGTAAAAGGAATCGCATTTAAAAAAAATAGCGACAAAAAAATCATTATTCAAGCTGTAGGTTCTCGTATCGAAATGAGTTATGGCAGCCAATGGAAACAGGAGGATAAAAAGTTGAATACGATGGTTTTTATCGGGAAAGAACTGGACAGTCTGTATATAGAGCGCCTTCTCACAAGACTACTGGAAAATCATTCCAATTAATAAGAGGTAAATACCATCATCGATGTACGATGTCTTAGAATTGCTGCGCTCGATAGTGAATTCGCGCACGGCTTTTCTAAATTCCACTGTGGAAGCTTTAAGGTGATTAATTAATCTATCAATTTATGTAGATTTATATTTCAGCCGCGCTCCAAAGAAATGCAATCATTTCCTGCCGAACCAGCATACGATACTTGCATTCGGAAAGAAATTTTGATTCTATTGAGGTAGCAGTTAACAGATCGCATTAAAAATCATAGGTCAATGTATAATAAAATTATAGATTATGCACAGATTTACTTGTTGCTGAATTAGAATTTTCCGTCATTTGTGTAAATGATTTTTTTAGCTTAAAAAAAACCACAGCTAATTATTATTGACATGGCTGATACAAATCGAATTACACGGAGCAAATAACATGACCTATTTTACTCCTAATTTGTGCGTACTCCCAGATTGAATTATTGAAAATCATACAACATTAAAACAACAATGAAAAAATTAACACTTGCCCTAATTTTCTTGGCTGGAGTCTACACACAGCATGCTGAAGCACAGACAGCAGGTACAGGACCCGACAAAGGACTTGATCTGAGCTTAATGGACAAATCTGTACGTCCACAGGATGACTTTTACAACTACGTAAGCGGAACCTGGATGAAAACGGCTAAAATTCCTTCCGACAAACCCACATGGGGAAGCTTCAATAAATTGGCAGAAGATACGGACAACAATTCGATGAAAATTCTGAACTCACTTTTAAAAGATAAATTTCCTGAAGGAAGTGAGGGCAAAAAAATACAGGACCTGTATGCTTCTTATATGAACTTACAGAAAAGAAATGCAGACGGTATTAAACCGATCCAGGGAAATTTAAACAGGATCGACGCGATTAAAAACCTAAAAGATCTTCAGAATTATTTAACTTCCGTAACGAAAGAAGGTGAGAATAATTTCTATGGCTGGGGGGTCTACGCTGATTTAAAAGATTCAAAAATGAACGCGGTCTACTTAGGAGATGCCTCATTAGGACTAGGAAGAGATTATTATCAAAAAGAAAATGAAAAAAATACCGAAGCTATTGCCGAGTATCAAAAATATGTAGCTTCCATGTTAACAGAATTAGGCTATAAAAATGCTGATGCTGCCGCAAAAGGAATCGTTGACTACGAAAAAAGCATTGCGAAGACCTACTTGACCAATGAACAAAGCCGTGATAATACGTTACAGTACAATCCACAGACCATGGCAGAGTTAACCGCCTTGGTTAAAAATGTAAATCTACCTGAGTACCTTAAAAAAGTAGGTGTCAATACAGAAAAAGTAATCATTGGGGAATTAGGTTATTACAAGAACTTCGATAAATTGGTCAGTGCACAAAACCTTCCTGTTATTAAAGATTACTTAAAATTCCATATGATCAACGGTAGTGCCTCTTATTTAAGCGAAAAATTAGGAGACATGCGATTTGCTTTTTATGGTAAGTATTTAAGAGGTCAACAAGAACAAAGAGCGTTAAATAAAAGAGGTTTTGAACTGATCAATTCTACATTAGGCGAAGCTTTCGGAAAATTATATGTCGAAAAATATTTTCCAGCTGAGGCTAAAGCACAAATGGTCGAATTGATCGACTATTTAAAGAAAAGTTTTGCAGTCCATATCAACGATTTGAGCTGGATGTCTTCGGCTACAAAAGGAAAAGCGCTTGAAAAATTAAACAAATTCACTGTAAAAGTTGCCTATCCGGACAAATGGAAAGATTATTCCAAATTGAATATTCTATCTGAAAATAAAGGCGGGAATCTGTATGCTAACCTCCAAAATATCACCACATGGCGATATGAAAAGGATCTGGCTAAAATTGGCAAAGCTGTAGACAAATCAGAATGGGGAATGACTCCACAAACAGTAAATGCCTATTACAATCCCGTAAACAATGAGATCGTGTTTCCGGCAGCTATTCTTCAACCACCATTTTTCAACCCGCAAGCCGACGCAGCTGTCAATTTCGGTGGTATAGGTGCCGTAATTGGCCACGAAATGAGCCACGGATTTGACGATTCAGGTGCACAATTTGATGCGGACGGAAACTTGGTAGACTGGTGGACACCAGAAGATAAGGCCAATTTTGAAAAAGCAACAAAAACACTCGCAGCTCAATACGATAAATATGAACCTGTAAAAGGCACTTTCGTTAACGGCACATTTACAAACGGCGAAAATATCGCGGATTTAGGCGGTGTAAACATTGCATACGACGCACTTCAAATGTATCTGAAAGATAAGGGAAACCCAGGTGAAATAAGTGGATACACACAAGACCAACGTTTTTTCCTAAGCTGGGCAACTGTGTGGAGAACCCTATCCAGTGAAAAATATATGGTCAACCAAGTTAAAACGGATCCACACTCTCCAGGATATTTTAGAAGTTTTGGTCCATTGATCAATGTTGATGCTTTTTACAAAGCTTTTGATGTTAAACAAGGAGACAAACTGTACAAGTCACCGGAAGAAAGAATCAAAATTTGGTAATAAGCAAAACTACAGGAGCTGTCTCAACAAAGCAGCTCCTGTAGTTTTGTTTAATCCAGTCTCTATTTCTGTTGTGAACCAACCAACCAACCAACCAACCAACCAACCAACCAACCAACCAACCAACCAACCAACCAAGCCCAATATCGAAAACCGCACTAGTAACATTTCGTTTATAATTCACTAAATCATTTTAGTATACTTATATTCATATTCTGAAAAACCAAGAAGTATACCATGATAAAAACCAAAACCTCAATTTTTGTGCTGGCACTATCGTTCTTCGGTTGGCTTAATGCTTTGGCACAACAGCCACAGCTTTCAACCCCATGGACAGCAATAGCCAAGCAAACAGAAATCCCACTTTCCGAATATCCACGTCCCCAAATGGAAAGGAATGAATGGCTATGTCTCAACGGTAAATGGGATTATATAGGTGGAAAGGATGCTCCGAACGCACTAAATCCTGCTGTCCCCATTTCCTTTGACCACAGCCGAGAAAGCATTCTTGTCCCCTATTGTCCAGAGTCCTATTTATCCGGAATACAACGCAAACAAGAAATTAATCTGTGGTATCGTAAAAATTTCGAGCTACCTAATCATTGGAAAGGGAAAGATATTATACTCCATTTTGGTGCAGTGGATCACGATGCGACCATATTTGTAAATGGTAGAAAAGCTGGTACTCATTCAGGTGGCTACGACTCCTTCTGGATCAACATCACTGAGTTTTTAAAGGCCGGTCCAAATAACATTGTCGTCGCAGTGCATGACAAGAACGACGGTAAGTATCCTTCGGGCAAAAATGGACCTCGAGGCGACTATACATTTTCTTCTGGCATATGGCAAACTGTGTGGATGGAACCAGTAAGCAAAAACCATATACAGGGAATCAAATTGTTGCCTCAAGTAGCAGAAAAACAACTAAAAATACAGGTCACTAGCACAGCGAAGGCAAAAGTTACGGCCATCGTTTCTTCAGAGGGAAAAGAAATTTCAAAAACGGTAATTCAGTCGGGCATGGAATTTAATATCCCGGTAGAAAATCCAAAACTTTGGTCTCCTGACTCCCCCTTTTTATACGATTTAAAATTAAGTATACATGGGAAGAATGGAGAAATCATTGACGAGGTTAAGAGCTATTTTGGTATGCGTGATATTAAACTTGGTAAGGTAAACGGAATTGTAAGGCCGCTCTTGAATGACAAATTTGTGATGCAGCTCGGTCTCCTGGATCAGGGGTATTGGCCCGATGGTATTCTAACAGCACCTACGGAAGAAGCTCTCAAATATGATATCGAGTTTACCAAAAATGCTGGTTATAACCTTATTCGTAAGCATATGAAAACCGAACCCCAACGGTTCTATTATTGGGCAGATAAAATGGGACTGCTTGTGTGGCAAGATATGCCCTGCCTTTGGTATCCCGAAGAAGATACTACGATTTATCGAAAAGCATTTCGTGATGAATACAAGGCCATCGTTGACGACCACTACAACTCGCCATCCATTATCGCCTGGGTTCCTTTTAACGAAAATTGGGGCGCTTTCGATGTACGCAATATTACCGACTGGACCAAACAATATGACCCTTCACGTTTAGTGAACGGTAATTCGGGATTTAACAACAATCCATCTTACCAAAAAGCTTATGGTGACCCCGGAAATGGAGATTTTGTTGACACCCATATCTATGTTGGCCCAAAGGGTGCCTCAGAACCTGATTCGAAAAGGGCAGCTTCCCTCGGAGAGTTTGGTGGCGTAGGCTTATTTGTCCGCGGTCACATGTGGCCTGTCGAAAACAATGCCTATGCCTACGAACCCACTATAGAGGCACTCACAGACCGTTATATATTCCTAATGGATAATGTCGAACAATTGCTCCGATACAAAGGATTGAGTGTTGCTATTTATACGCAAACTACCGATGTGGAACATGAAGTCAATGGCCTATTGACTTACGACCGTAAAATACAAAAAATGGATCTTGAAAGAATAAAAGCAGTCAACCAAGCCGTGATTAAAGCTGGAAATGAATTGAATTAGCGGATACAGATGTTCGCTATTTCGCTCTCAAAGAATTTTCAAACGATTCAACTGAAACAGCTGTTCTTTTTGCAGAAGTGTTTAATAACAGATCAACGGGTAACACTATTATGGCAAAATATTCAGAAAAAGCATCTGAGAAAGTTGAAAAGACGATGCACGAAATGAAAGAAGGAAAATTAAAATCTGGTAGCGGGAAAAAGGTAACATCACGAAAACAGGCGATTGCTATCGGCCTCTCCGAAGCAAAAAAAGAAGGTGCCAAAGTACCCAAAAAAAAATCCTAGCAAGTAAACTTGCTAGGATTTTCTCTTTAGCCCAAATTATGCTTTTTCATGCGGCAATCTACAGTAGGGATTTTTTCTTGTCTGTACCATCATAAGGATCTGACAAAACATTTTGACTATCCTCGACATCTATAAAATTTTGATTTACATCTACGGGTGTATAAATATGAACACTGCTTCCATTTCTTTTTTTGAGATAATATTGAATCTTTGTTGTATCAATATTGGTCACATCTGAAGCTGTCCATATCATTTTATGACCTGCACCATCAATCGTTATTACTGTATCATTGCCACGAGCGATGATACGCTGCAGTCCCAATTCTCCTTTTCGATCACCTTCTCTTGTCAACAAATGTGTGTTACCATCTTTATCAATCATCCTGATCTGTTGATTATTGTTGCATCCAACTAAAAGGATGAAACTAAACAGAAGAAATGGAAGGGTCGTTCGTATTATTTTCATATCGTTCGTGGTATAACTCAATATAGTTTAACGACGAGACACAAAGATGCTGCCAAAATACAGCTGGCATGAAAGATACCTTCCAAAAGTTGGTGGATTTACCCCGAGTAGTGATCGCCTCCAGCAAACAACCTGCTGCTAATTCACATACAAAAACTATCTGTCTCTATTTTATATTCGTTTTTTTTATCAGACGGCTGGCACTTTCTGCTGCAATGATCAATGCTGCTGCAAGCATAATTACATCTTTCAGGACTAATCTACCGGCCGCGGATAAATAAGGAAAACCATAATTAGGTGACGGGAAATCTCCATCTAGCTTTGGCACAAACGCCTCTGGAGTTGTTATCAGGAAAGAAAGTGTAACCAATGACATAAGCACGGTACACAATGCCCCAAAAATTCCGATTTTAGGATACCAGATACCTAAAAATATCATCAGACCAATTGAAACAATTACAAAGCCAAGTATATAAGAAAAAATATAAGTTCCATTTTCTTGGTGCCATGCAATATTTTTCTTTACGACACGACCCTCCGGATTTTTAAACAACTGCTATTCCGGTATTAGCTCTCCGTTTTTATCCAACACCCGTTTTTCCGTATTATGATAAAAAAAACGCATTGCCGGACTATTAATAACAAAAGGAACTATACCATCAGCTTCATATTGAAATGCTTTTAATCCTCCAATCCATGCCATCACAATAAAAATTGAAATTCTAGCAAAGTTTGTAAAGATATATTGTGACTTTGCCAATAGCTTTATTATTTTCTCCATAACGTAGTTTGTTTAATACCATGCAAAACTAAACAATGGCTTAAATCCACAACATGGACAAATAGATCTATAACATAGACTTTTCGGCAACAATTGATAAACCGACCCGCTTCCGAAATACCTTAGGAGATACGCCTACCATCTTCTTAAAAAATCTACTGAAATAAAACTCGTCTTTGTACTGCAAATTGGCTGCTATTTCTTTAATACTTTTGGCCGTCAAATGGAGCTGTCTTTTACTTTCCAATACGAGGCGTTCCTGGATCAACTTTGAAGGGGATTTTCCCCATTTCAATTTTATTTTTTTCGTAAAAACGGCTGGACTTAAACCATAGTTCGCTGCATAAAAGGTAACTTCTTTATGCGCTTTATAATTCTTTTCCAAAAACTGCTCAAAGTCATCAATAATATCTCTATGAGCCCAATACGGTTTTTGTAGGTCGTTAAAAAGTAGCTTTTGTCTACTCGCCAGCGCTAAAATCAGCTGTAAATAGGTTCTGCTCAATGACTGATCATAGGATTCCGACGACATTTTGAGCTGATCTATTTTTTCCATGATAGTTGATATCTCATGATAAATAGCTGTTGAGAGCAACACATGAGGTTGCTGGTAGATGTTGTTGAATAGAATTCCATTACAGGCAACTTCATCTTTATGATATTCTATACAATAGAAATCGCCGTGAAATTTTAGCACACTAAAGGTACTTTTCTGCACCACATCCATCGTAAACAACTGATAGGGAGACAAAAACAAAACACTTTTAGGATCCGCATGGTATGTCACCAAATCAACCGAAAAACTCGTCGCTTTCTCAAATAAAAGAATGCAGTACAATGGTTCACTAATGTTGAATCTACCGGCAGATAATACTAATTTTTCAAACAGGATATGGGAATAGTTCATGTTATTAAGCTAAAATATGAATTTAATCGAACCTATTCATCCGGTCTTAAGCTTCGCTTCAAATGATAAAACTTAAGTAGAATATGGTCATACCATAAGGCAAATAAAAGCATACTAGCCGGTAACAATAATGTTTTCAGTTTAAAATATTGAAACATAAAGCCGCCTACAACTCCCCCAATAAAAAAGCCTCCAATAATCATCAACTTAAGAAAAATACTTTTGTGTAATTTCACTTTTTCAGCAATTTCTCTATAAAAAAGTAACTGCGAGATTTCAATACCAAGATCAGTAAACAATCCCGTCAAATGCGTCGTTCTGACAACTGATTGTGACACCTTCGTTACCAGGGCATTCTGAAGTCCCATAGCAAAAAGCAGGGCAAATGAAATTATGGTTGGTAACGTTGGCCCTGCTTTAAATAAAGCTGGGAGCAGTCCTACATTAATTAAGATAATAGACTCCATACAAATTGGAATGATATAAGCGTTATGTGATTTCTTTTTTGAAGCTAATTCTACAATAAAACCTGAAACGGTAGCTCCCATTAAAAAAAAAGCAATGTATAACAGATAAATCAAAGCCATCTTATAATTCATTAAAATCAACTGTTCTGAAAAAAATGCGAAGTGACCTGTGACATTCGTTGTTAAAGTGCTAACGGCAAGAACACCTGTAATATTGACCAAACCCGCCACACAAGATAAAATAGAGGCTAACTTTAAATTATGAATATAATTCCTTCCTCTCCCTTGATGCCTAAACATTTGAATTAATCTTTATAAATTAGAGAAAATAGATGAAAACAAGATTCATTTAAGGTTTCAGTAAATCATATACCCTGACATAATCCACCTCCATCTCTGCAGGAAATGCGCTGCTATCGACGCCTTGCACACCGCCCCAATCTCCACCAACGGCCAGATTCAATAGTAAATGAAATCTTTTATCAAATGGCCACACGCCATTGCCTTTTCCTTCATTTGGAAAACTGTAGATCTGTACATCATCCACGAAACCACGAATATACTCGGGGGTCCAGTCTATCCGATAATTATGAAACTCCGATGTTGCCTGATCAATTCGTTTCATCACTCCTTTTTGAGTTCCGATAGAATGATTATAATCCTTTGTATGAACGGTAATATGTATTGCATTCTCGTCATAACCGACATGCTCCATGATATCTATTTCTCCCGAATGTGGCCATCCTCCGTAAACCCAATCTGTCGGTAACATCCAAGCGGCTGCCCACGTACCTTTCCCTTTCGGCACCTTGGCTCGGACTACAAATCGACCATATAGAAAATCGCCCTTGTTTTTACTCACCAGCCTGGCAGAAGTATAGTTCAACCCTTCATATTGTTCTTTTATTGCAGTAATACGTAAAACACCATTTGCAACACTTGCATTTTTCCTGTTTGCATCTGTATAGTATTGAAGTTCATGATTTCCCCAACCATTATGCAAGGAGCCTACATCATATCCCCATTTTTTTGCGTCCGGAAGACCATCGTAATCGAACTCATCACTCCAACTGGGCATTTCAGCAAATTTATATTCTCCTACATGTGTACTATCGGGACTTACGGAAAGTATTGCGATCAAAGGAAGTATCCAAAGGCTCATTATGTTTATATTTTATACAATTATTGATAAAGCTAATGAAAAATATGAATAGATTACCTCACATCGGAGACGCAATTTAAAGCTCCGTTAGTAATTATAAAATCGCGGCTACTAACTTTAGTTTAATCATTTTCCCTTTACTAAAACGTGTACTATCAACCAATGGAAAGTGATAAGCAGGAGGAGATTACCCGCAATTAATATAAATTACGCTTAAAAAAGGTAGGTACAGTCAGGTTGCGATAAATTGCTTTCGTAAGATTTCGGGAAAATATACTTTTGAAAAAAACTTTTAGGACTGTACGACACCAGTAAAAGATCAATAGCTTCGATTTCCACCATGTAGTCGATACAACGTGGTATAGGCATATTGTAATCTAAACGATTGACCGCATTTTTTTCCACATAATCAATTTTATTAAACGAAAATTGGGCGGATAGCTTTTGTTTCCAGTCTTCAATATCTTCTTGTTTTGGAGAGATATACTTTTGTGTTACGTGCAACAGGCTGAGATTAAATTTCTCCGGTACACGTAAGGTGAAACTGTCGAGTAGATCATATTCGGACGCTTTAAAAATTGCTCAGTAATGCGATATTTTGCAACCCAAATTTTTGGAAAGTGATGGGTACTGCCAAGACACCGATTGGACTCTTTTTTATCAGGGCGAAGGTATTGCTTCCCAAGACAGCTTTCTGTATCATACCTTTACCTTTAGCTCCCATGACGATAAAATGATATTCCTTTTCTTGTAGTAAGTTTAGTACCGTTTTTTCCAAGTTGCCGGCCAAACTTACGGTTTTACAGCGGAGATCAGGAAATTCATCGTCGATACGTATCTGCCAGTCCTTGAGCAATGCTTTCAGCCTCCTTCCTTCTGAGGCTTCAAAAACATATTCTCCATTTTCGCATGGACACTGTCTTTTATTGGGATGGTATAAGTATGCAGAAGTTCTACTGTCCAATTAAATTTTTTAGCCAGATTCGCCGCATATCGAATAGCAGTCCATGAGTTTTCAGAAAAATCGGTGAGTACGAGAATTGTTTTGTCCATAAATATTTTGCAGATAAATCAGCGCGGATTATTAGTATTACAACAGTAAAGAAGGCAGAAGGTTTTTAATAATCAATCAAAAGAGAGACTTTAAAAAAAAGGTTTTCAAACGGGGAGAATGAAAACCTTAAATAACCAATTATAAACCTAAATTATGATACAACAAAGATAAACATCAAAAAGATAAAAACCAAAATAAACTACTAAAAAGATAGACTTTTTTTTATTAAGGAATCAGTACAGCCCTTCCTTTGATCTTACCATTGCGCATTCGATCATAAACTTCGTTAGCCTGATCAAGCTTAAACTGCTCAATTTCAATATGAATCTTCCTTTGCCTAGCTAAACCTACAACTTCCATAAGCTCAACCCGCGAGCCCCAATATGGGTTTGTCATACTCACACCAAAAGGAAGCCCCGACATATTGTACTGGTAGTGTCCCCCACCTAATCCAACAATTGTCAGGTCACCATCCAAACCAACAACCTTTGTTCCTAGATCTATAGTCGATGTCGCGCCTACAAAGTCAATCACTACTTTAGCTTTTTTAATGCCCGTAATCTTATTGATTTGTTCGGCTGCATTTGCATCCTTCGAATTAACCACATAGGCTGCGCCCAGTTCTTTAGCAAAGGCTAGTTTTTCTTCGGTGACATCACAGGCAATAATTGAACTCGCGCTTACTTCATTTAGTATTTGTAAGGCAACATGGCCCAAACCTCCAACTCCGATCACAACCACATACTCATCCGCTGTCAATTTGCCTATCGAACGTTTTATCGCCGAATAAGAAGTAAGTGCCGCATCCGTTAATGGCGCAGCAATGACTGGATCTAAGTCATAAATTGGGACCAGTAAACGCGAAGAAGGGACAAGCATATATTCCGCCATCCCACCATCAAGGCCTAGCCCACCACCATAGGCCATTTCAGACTGGTGATCACAATAATTTTCCTTTGATTGCTGACAGGGCTTACAGTGCCCACAACCCCAAGGGCCATAGACCAGTACCGCGTCTCCTTTTTTATAGTCTTTTACATCCGATCCAACTTCTTCAATCCAGCCCGCATTTTCGTGTCCCAAGGTAAATACCGTACCTACAACGGTCCCCTCATCTATAATGTGGAGATCAGAATGACAAACACCTGCACCACCAATTTTTAGTAATACTTCATCGCCCTTAGGAACGGGCTTCACAAGATCATTCACAACGCGGACATCTTTATGCCCAAAAAAACGTACTGCTTTCATATTGAATTTTTTTTGTTGACTAATAGAAGAACAAATAAGAACGATATATGTTTCAACACATATAAAGACAGCGGCAACATGTAAGTCTTATTTCAAGAAAAAGTATTGCAATCCCCTGATCGTATTACCTAACGGCAAGTCAAAAGTATTCATGCAATAAAGACCGGCAACTCGAAGATATTTATGTATTTTTATCGGGAATCAAATGATAAAAATACATGCTAAAAAAAGGTGAACATATTGAAGGCGTTCCTATGGAACTCCAACAATTGTTGGATATGGACGAAAAAGCCAATGTTTTTTTTGAAACACTCTCCAAATCATACAAACAGGGATATTGTGATTGGGTAGGCTCAGCTAAACAGGAACAAACTAGAAAAACAAGGGCAGAAAAAGCAATTCAGATGCTAAGAAATAATCAAAAAACGCTTAAAACCGTTTAAAAAAGAGGCATTAACTCCTAAAAAAGAGTTATAAATTAACGGCAAGAATAAATTTGATAGGCAAAGGTATTCAGAATAACATCGCAGACCTTTTTACATTTCAGCAATGTCAATTTTCAATAATTGTAACAATACTAGATAAACTTTAAAATTTCGATACCCAAATCACTTGTATCATTTTTAAAGTTTAATTACATTTGCTTTCAAGGATGCAAGGAAAATTCCATCAATATCTATTCGGCGTAGTTTGCGCAATACTTATCAGTTTTGGCTGGTATCATGTGCCAACACCAAATAATATCCCCTCCTGCAATCTTCACGCTGTCAACCACTTCAACAAGCAAGTAAAAAGCGAAGATTATGACACTAAAGTTATTCGCAAAACTAAACGTCCTCGGCATGAAAAATTAAGGGCATATTTTTCAGAAAATGACAATGAAAATGATGACGCGGGAAGTGATTCCAATAGCCCTAACTTATTTGCACTTACCGGGGATGATTTTGGGAATATAATATCGTATATCCATCCTCAATTTCAAAATACACGCACAGCAGTTTCGCTTGCAAATTCCAACCAGCTTACTTCTAGAAAAAACGCTCTCTATATCCATTACAGTGTATTCAGGCTGTGATTTTTTAATAATTTCTTAAAAAAACATCAAAATAGCTTTCAAAATCACTTGGAAGCAGGTCACACTATTGTTCAATTTTTCGGAAATAATTAAAAAACTATTATCATGGTCATGAGAAGCTTTATGTATATAAGCCTGTGCCTTATTATTCTATCTACAAGCTGCCAGTCAGAAAAAAAAGACAAAAAAGAAGCTGCAGTTTTCAACGTCACTACTCCTTTGGTCAAGGATACAATCGTCAATAAAGACTATGTCGCCCAAATCCGTTCGATCAACCATATTGAATTGCGCGCGCAGGAAAAAGGCTACATTCAATCGATATTTGTCGATGAAGGTCAATTTTGTACAAAAAGGACAACCCCTCTTTAAAATCATGCCCAACCTCTATGAGTCCGATGTTAATCGTGCTAAAGCAGAGGTAAAATATGCTGAAATCGAATATCAGAACACCAAAAATCTGTCCGAAAAAGATATTGTCGCTCCGCAGGAAACTGAAATGGCAAAAGCAAAATATGAAAAAGCCAAAGCTGAGCTAGCCGCGATGAATACTCATCTCAAATTTACGGACATCGTAGCACCGTTTTCCGGAATCGTTGGTAAGCTTCACGTCCGTAAAGGAAGTCTTGTCGACGAAGGCGAGTTGATCACGGAATTGTCCGATAACAGTAAAATGTGGGTTTATTTCAATGTACCCGAAGTGGAATACCTCAATCAAATGGACGCAAAACAAGACAATGGCCCGCTGCATGTACGGTTAAACATGGCCAATGGAAAAGAATTCGGTCATGAGGGTATTGTTGAAACAATTGAATCAGACTTCAATAATGAAACTGGAAATATTGCCTACAGAGCGACTTTTCCGAATCCAAAGGATTACTGCGTTATGGTGAGACAGGCAATATCGTCATTACATCGCCCTATAACAATGCGCTTATGATACCGCAGAAAGCAACATTTGAGGAGCTTGAAAAAAATATGTTTACGTTATTACAAAAGATAATAAAGTAAAAGCAAGAGAAATAAAAGTTGCTGCCGAACTGCCGCATATCTATGTTGTTTCTTCCGGATTGGGCAAGGATGAAAAGATTCTGCTCAATGGACTTCGCATGGTACAGGAAAACCAGACCATTGAATCCAAATATCAGACTCCGGAGAAAGTCATGTCAAACTTAGATTTATATGCAGAGTAATTAAAAAAGCAGCATTATGTTTAAAAAAGTAATACATCGACCGGTATTTGCTATTGTCATATCGGTTGTCATCCTATTTATCGGAGGTTTGGCCATAAAGCAGCTTCCTACAGAGCAATTTCCAAAAATCGCACCGACTACAGTGGCGGTCTCCATTGCCTATCCTGGTGCAAGTGCCGATGTACTTGTAAAATCCTCCCTGATTACACTGGAGAATGCAATCAATGGTGTACAGGGAATGCGCTATATCGCTACCGATGCAACCAGCGCCGGTGAAGCGACCGTAAACGTCGTATTTGACCCCGGAACGGATCCCAACGATGCCGTAGTACTGGTCAAAACCCGGGTGGATCAAGTCATGCCACTATTGCCTGAACTTGTTCAAAAGGAAGGAGTCGTCGTCAATCCCATTCAGCCCAGTATGCTGATGTACGTGAATCTTTACAGTACAAATAAAAGCATGGATGAAAAGTTCTTGTACAACTATGCAACGGTAAACATCATTCCTGAAATCAATCGTATTCATGGTATCGCCAAATCACAAATCTTAGGTAGCCGTAGATATGCCATGCGCGTCTGGTTAAATCCCGATCGTATGCGTGCCTATAGCTTATCAGTTGATGAAGTGATGAAAGCGATAGGAGAACAAAGTATCATCGGCCGTCCCGGTCGACTGGGACAAAGCTCGGGTATTGCAGCGCAATCCCTCGAATATGTCCTAACTTATAAAGGACAATACAATACACCTGAAGAATACGACAATATTATCGTTCGCGCAAACGGCGACGGTGAAAACATCAAGTTAAAAGACGTGGCTAAAGTCGAACTGGGAAGTGAATTCTTTGACATCTATTCCAATTTAGACGGGCATCCCTCGGCTTCAATTGTGTTGAAACAGAATTATGGCAGTAATGCTAATGACGTTATTAAAGATGTGAAGGCAAAACTTGCTGAGATGAAAGGTAACTTTCCTCCAGGTATAGACTATAAAATCAGTTATGACGTATCCCAATTCTTGGATGCTTCTATCGAACAGGTCATGCATACCCTACGCGATGCTTTTATTTTAGTTGCCATTGTTGTGTTTATTTTCCTTGGCGATTGGCGTTCGACTTTGATTCCAATCATCGCCGTGCCCGTTTCGCTGATAGGTACATTCTTCGTCATCCAATGGTTCGGTATGTCGATCAACTTAGTGACCTTGTTTGCATTGGTGCTTGCCATCGGGATTGTCGTAGACAATGCCATTGTGGTCATTGAAGCAGTACATGCCAAAATGGAAGAAAGTGCCATATCGCCATACAGCGCTGTAAAAGAAGTCATGGGCGAAATCGCAGGTGCTATTATCGCTATTACAGCTGTTATGGTGGCCGTTTTTATCCCCATTTCATTTATGACAGGCCCTGTCGGAACATTTTACCGTCAGTTTTCAATTACCATGGCGAGTTCCATCGTGATATCTGCAGTAGTCGCATTAACCCTTACTCCTGTGCTTGCCGCGATGCTCCTTAAAAATAACCATGGTAAACCAAAAAAATCAAACGTATTCACTAAATCGCTCGACCTTTTTAACCGTACTTTTGATAAAATAACGGGCAAATATGCCTCCTTACTTCGTAAAATTGCCAGCCGAAGAGTGATTACATGGGGTATCTTAATAGCATTCTGTGTCGGAATTTTCGTCATTAACAAAACGCTTCCAGGAGGTTTTATACCGAGTGAGGACCAAGGTACAATATATGCCATTATTCAGACTCCTCCAGGATCAACATTGGAACAGACCAATAAGCTTTCCAGAGAGCTCCAAAAGATCTGTCAAGGGGTAGATGGGGTTGAATCTGTCTCATCACTGGCAGGTTATGAAATCATGACCGAAGGCCGTGGATCGAATGCCGGAACCTGTCTTATCAACCTCAAAACCTGGGGTGAACGTGAACACTCCGTTAAAGAGATCATGGAAGAACTTGAAGAAAAATCAAAAAATCTAGGTGCAACAGTTGAATTCTTCGAACCTCCGGCTGTTCCGGGTTTTGGTTCTTCAGGAGGTTTCTCCATGCGCCTGCTGGACCTCAATAGGACAACCGATTACCAAGATTTCGATAAAGTCAATAAAGCTTTTATTGCTAATCTCAAAAAGCGCAAAGAGTTAACTGGTGTATTCACTTTCTTCGCTGCCAATTACCCGCAATACGAATTGGTATTTGACAATAACGCCGCCATGCAAAAAGGCGTTTCCATTGGTAAAGCCATGGACAACCTCAATATCCTTATCGGTAGTACCTATGAGCAGGGTTTTATCCGTTTCGGTCAATTCTTCAAGGTCTATGTACAATCTTCACCAGAATTTAGAAGGCTACCTTCCGATATCATGAACCTTTACGTCAAAAACGATCATGACCAGATGGTTCCTTACTCGGCCTTTATGACCTTAAAAAAAACACAGGGACCAAATGAAATCACGCGCTACAACATGTACAATTCGGCCGCCATCCGTGGACTTCCGGCAAATGGGTATACAACAGCCGACGCTATTCAGGCAATCAACGAAACCGCAGTTCAAACATTACCACACGGCTATAAAGTTGCCTGGGAGGGCTTGTCCTATGATGAGGCTCAACGCGGAAACGAAGCCGTTTATGTCTTTTTGGTTGTCTTAGTCTTCGTATATCTTGTACTTGCGGCACAGTACGAAAGCTTCATTATTCCATTTGCGGTATTGTTGTCGCTACCCGTGGGTGTATTTGGATCATTCTTTTTATTAAAGGCAATGGGTCTTGAAAATGACATCTACGCACAGGTCGGGCTGATCATGATTATTGGTTTATTGGGTAAAAATGCGGTGCTTATCGTAGAATTTGCCGTGAAAAGGCGCCAAGCTGGCGATAGCATATTGGAAGCAGCTATTGAGGGCTCAAGAGCGCGTTTCAGACCAATTCTCATGACCTCATTTGCATTTATCGCTGGGCTTGTACCACTTGTCTTTGCCAGCGGCGCGGGAGCTATCGGTAACCACACCATAGGTGCCTCAGCACTGGGCGGTATGCTTGTCGGAACAATCTTTGGCGTTATCGTCATTCCCGGACTTTACTACATTTTTGCAAAATTGGCTGACGGAAGAAAAATGATCCAAGCCGAAGACGAATCACCATTAAGCGAAGACATGATACATTATGAATAAGAATAGATTATATCACTATACAGGTTTTGCACTTTTCTTGCTCAGTCTTGCAGCCTGCAAACCACTGGAAATAAAACAACGTGCCGAAAATAGAACCGTTCCTTATAAATATGGCGATGCCGACAGCGACACCGCAAATACAGGAAAAATAAAATGGAACAGCTATTTCAGCGATCCCAATTTACAAGGATTGATCGGTCAGGCACTAGTAAACAACCAGGAGCTACATATTATGCTTCAGGAAATTGAAATAGCCAAAAATGAGGTAAGCGCAAAAAAAGGTGAATATCTACCTTCCGTAGGCGTAAAAGTTGGCGCGGGGGTCGACAAAGTAAGTCGCTACACAAACATTGGAGCGATGGAAAAGAATACAGAAATCGAACCCGGACGTGAAATGCCTGAACCGCTATTTGATTTTGGAGTTGGTGTACAGGCACAATGGGAAACAGATATCTGGGGTAAACTTCACAATGCGACCAAAGCGCAGCTGCAACGGTATTTTGCCAGCGTGGAAGGCAAAAACTTTATGGTAACTCACCTAATATCCGAAATTGCAGATTCTTATTATGAACTCCTAGCGCTGGACAACGAACTCCTGGTTATCAATGAGAATGTAAAGATTCAAAACGACGCCCTTGTCGTCGTGAATGACCTGAAGAAAAATGCGCGATCCAATAAATTAGCGGTCAAAAGATTCGAAGCCCAGATATTGAAAACCCAAGGTATGCAATATGATATCAAGCAGAAGATCACAGAAACAGAAAATAGAATAAACTACCTTGTTGGAAGATTCCCGCAGCCGGTTCAAAGAGACCAAGCCTCTTTTGACAAGCTTGTTCCTCAAACCGTCTACACAGGTATTCCCTCGGAGCTATTAGAAAACAGACCCGATATTAAGCAGGCGGAGTATGAACTTGCAGCTTCCAAACTGGATATAAAATCGGCTAAAGCCCGCTTTTACCCATCCTTGGATATTGCTGCTGGTGTAGGGTTTCAGGCCTTTGATCCAACTTATCTCGTTAAGCCGGAATCATTTCTGGCTTCGCTCGTTGGAGAACTTACTGCGCCCCTGATTAACAAACGAGCGATCAAGGCGGCTTACTATAATGCCAATGCACGACAGGTTCAGGCTGTTTACCATTATGAACAGACCATATTGGCTGCTTATATTGAAGTTGCAAACCAGCTCTCCAAAATTAAAAATCTGGAGAATGGCCTACAAATTAAGACCAAGGAAGTTGATGCATTAAATGAGTCTATCGGTATTTCCAACGACCTCTTTAAATACGCTCGCGCAGATTATATGGAAGTTCTGCTAACGCAACGCGATGCCCTGGAATCTAAATTTGAGCTCGTTGAGAAGAAGGTCAACCAACTCAAAGCAAGCGTAGCGATATACAGATCCCTAGGAGGCGGATGGGATCATTAATAGCGCACTTGTAATTTTAGTTTTTATATGTTGGGGACTTATCATGTGATAAGTCCCTTTTTATTTTAACAATACACTTACTCCACCACGATTTCTTTCATTTTCTCGTTTCCATAATATGTCGGGAAATACATTAATTCAGCCTTCGCGGGGTTGACAGTATAAGTCCCGGTATAACGAGGTAAAAGTTCGATCTCAAAGGTATGTGTACCTTTCCCCAGTTTGTTGCAAAAAATGACAACACGATCTTTGAAATGCTCTCGGTGCGCCTCGATTCTATAGTATCCATTGGTTTTGGTTTCATAAGAACATCCCGCCGGTATCGGAACTTCAATCTGCACATACTCAGCTTCACCAGTTAATGTTACACTTGCTTCAAGTTTTACAGGCTTCCCTTCCTTGAGTGCCGCTACCGTAGCACCATTGTCCTTAAATCGCGTTGCCACGGCAAAGCCCTTTTCTTTTTCTACAGCTGGATTGGGATTCCAAAAATTTTGATAAGCCGTCACAAAAGCCGGCCCCGTCCCTTCTTTCCTCACTTTAATCTGCTCATCCGACTTAAAGCTTTGCGTATACGGAAATGCAGTGACGCGTTTGCCATTGATGACCATTACCGGTGCCTGGAAAGATTCACCCTCTTTCAGTACATCAGGAAGAATACTTCGTATGATACGGGAAGATTCGTAGATATTATACCATTGGTTTTGCTGCCGCTGCGCGAAAAAGTAATTACGGATATTTTCTAAATCTGAATCATGACCACCAATTGATTTTAAGACACCATAAGCCAACAATGTATTCTCGGTATTGGTTTCCGTTGGGCGCATAAAAAATCCGCCTTTCTGATCTGTTGTAGTTCCAGAAGTCCAATAGAGCCCACCTAAGACAGCCTTTGACGCGTATTTAAGAACGGTATCTGCAGCATGTGAATCCTTAAGACCCAGTTTTGAAATCAACAGATATTTCAACAGTTTATCCTTGATGGTTTTACTTTTCAGTTTTGTGTCGATTTCGAAGAAATAATCTTTGTAATCAGCTTTAGGATCCAACCGGAGTAGATATATCAAGGAGCTAAACAAATTCTCCTTGGCCCCGTGAAGCTTATCTTTATCCAATAGAACATCCAGCGAAGCCAAGCTGCTTTTCAACATGGTCTTTTCACGTTCTGCATAAATCTCCGTATCGATCTCAACCTGGTAGCCGGCTTCTCGGGCATCCAACAGTACCCCGATCACATAGTTGCTGATCCAGGTCACAGTTTCACTTTTGTTCCACCAACCCCAGCCCTGATTGGAATTTTTGTTTTTCTGTAACTCCTTCAAAAGATCCTTTATTTTCTTATCCTCTGTAAAGGGCTTTCCGATCAATTTTGTCAGCTCTTTTTTGGAAAGTAATGCGCTCAATTTGGAAGCCATCTGTTCATTGCATAGAAATTTATAACGATCGATCGATTCAATTTCCCATTGTAAAAATTCCAGCGAATTTGCTTCGGCATGCAAGGTGATTTCGCCTAGTGCTGGAGAAGTTTTTAGTAAATATTCTGCGGTACTGTTGAGTACTTTAAAATCTCCTTCATGTTGTTCAAGCCCCTTTTCAAAAATCGGAATGCTACGTTTTTCACCATCAAAATATCCATTTGACAATTCGATCGAATAAGCAAGTTGGACGCTGTCCCCCTGAGCGGCAATAACTGATATAGGATCCCGATAGGACTTCGCAATTTTCAACGTTGCCTCCTGCGTTGTCAGCCCATTGTTGATGGTACGCAAGAGCTGCAAGCTGTCGCTAAGATAATTAACAACCCTTCCCATGGCTGTAAACTGATCACTTCTGATGGCAAATCGGGGAGTCGCGAAATGTGCCGAAACAGCTTTAAAGGATTTGACATTTAGCTCTTTTATGTCGGCGAAATTTTTACTTCCTTTAGCGATAAAGAATGTTCGCCAATTGGTAATATCATCCGGATAGGTCGCTTCAAAATTAACTTTTCCCTGAGCATCGGTAGTTAGCTTTGGCTGCCAGAATGCATCATCGCGGAAGTTCACGCGCATCGTATTTCCAGATTCCAAATAGGGCATATCCACAGCACCTGTCGATGTCGCAGATGCTCCAGCTTTCATCTGAACCATCACCACGCCATTGGCGGCCCGCGCACCGTACAATCCCAGCATAGATTGATCTTTAATCACATTCAATGACGCGATAGTCGATGGATCAAGACTTGAAATATCACCTTCAAAAGGGACTCCGTCCACTAAAATCAATGGTTTTTCATTGGGGGCCGGACTAGCAGCGCCACGAATACGAATCCCTGCTACAGCCCCCTGCAGCATAGCTGTAGTCACCCCATCCATCCTAGCATTGATCGATTTCACTGCCGCAGTCAATGATTGCCTTTTTTGGACGCCATATCCCACAACAACCACTTCATCCAATTGATTTTCGCTTGGCTTTAATTCCACGAAATAATCTTTGCCACTGGAGACTTTGACCGTAGCGGTATTGTACCCTAAAGCAGCAATCTCAAGTACCGTATTTTTGTCATCGGAGAGCTCAAGTTCCACACTACCATCAAAGCTTGTGAAATATCGTTTTTTGGTATCCGGAACACTCACCTTAGCCCCAATTAATGGCGTATCCCTATCATAAACTAAGACCCTGGCGACCTTATTATTCTTTCTCTTCGTTCTAAAATCTTCCCGGTCTATTTTTAAGAGCTGCGGAACAATCTCTTGCCCATGGCTTATAGAATCCCGCAATGGATTTTCTACGGTACGCACAATAATTTCATCACGTACAAGTTTGTAAGCCAATCTTGCCGCTTGGGATGCATTGCTCCATTGAATAGAATCCAGCCGGAGATAATTCATCCCATTGGCTTTGAGTTTGATTGGCAAACTAAAAGAAGTTGAATCATCCTTTACAATATGCAAAGTAACATCGCCGACTGGAAGATCTCCAAAAGTTCGATGTCCACCGTAAAACAGTCGAAAATACATTCTCTCCTTGACATTCGTCGGTTCAATAAAGATCAATGTAGGCCGGATGCCTTTCTGTGCAACATCATTGCCCAAAGTTAAATTCAATTTAAAAATAGCCTCATTTTTTCCTTTCTTCACCGTAGCAAATTGTGCCAATCCCGTGCTATTTTGCATGATCTCTTTGAAAGTACGTTCTACGTTTGCCTTGATATCCTCCAATGACCATACCTTCTCCTGAAAATCTAAATTTGGCTTGAAATCATACAGATCAATCCGCAAAGGATTGCCATCCCAGCTTTTTTGCTTTTGATAATTTTTATAGATGCTATATTGATAGCCCCCCTCAATTTCAAAACGTCCAATTTTCGCTGTATCAACCATGAGCGTACCTATTTTGGACACACCATTATACATTTCTGTCCTTGGAAATGGTCCTACCATCAGTGGCACAGGAACCTGTGTACGCAACCGACTATCGTAAACGGTTTTTCTTACGGGATTGAGGTAATAGAGATCTCCAGCTGTCTGGATATATGCTGGCCTCTCAATCAACACATTATTATTGGGTAATTGCCAGGCTCCAAAATTGTTGGTTACTGTAATCAACTGGCGCTTCAATTCAGTCAATTCGTTTTCGTAGAACTTGCCACGTTGTTCTTTAGGTAATTGGTAAACCAAAATCTGGCCTTTACTGAATGCTTTTTCGGGGTAGGTAAAACCAATCGTATCCTGTGAGGCATTAAAGGAAACAATGATCTTTTTTCCCTTTTCAATATAAAAGCCACTTACACGAATGTCGCGATCCTTGGTCCTAAATCTAAAATCATGCTGACCCGGAGCAACTTCAAAAATACTGCTGTTGTTTTGCTGCTCTTGCTTAGCATAAGTCAGCACGCCGTCTATCCATACCAAATGTATCCCCTGCACCACACCATTTACAACGACATAAGGGGAAATCTGGCTCTTGACAGCATCTAAAGGAAGAGACTCCTGATAATAATCTTTGGGATATAAAAACCGATAAAAAGCCATCGTATCCAACTGCATGTCTTTAGACCATTTTGCCCAATTTTGAAGAGCTCCCTGATGTGCCTTCTCATCATCATCCAAACTAAAATTAAGATTTTGTGAGACTTTTGCCCTTCGCATCAGACCACCCATAGTAATATTTGGAGCGGTTGCTGACCTAAATTTTGAGGTAAAACCATAGGCCGTAATATCAACATCCTTCAAAGGTTTACCATTCTTATCCGTAACCGAAAGTTCCACGTCAGCCTTCTGCCCCGGATAAACTGTCGTCGCCGTGTTGACTACCAAATTTAAATTCTTCTCCACATAGGGTAATTCTTCCTGGATAACTTTTGATTTTCCTCCAAAAAGATAGGTGATTTCCATGCTATACCCGTCTTTTCCACGGGCTAAAAATTTACTATTTAACGTGGTATGATAACCCGAAGCAATCGTACGACCAGCACGATGGACACGATACCAAAATGGAATCATAGCGGGATTATTGACATGCAATATCACCGAATCCGCAGTTCGATAAAACCGATAATTCAGTTGTGCCTGTTCTTGATCCTCTAAATATACACTTTTACTCAATCCATTCGACTTGACAACAATTTCTTCAGCCTGCCAGGGTATAGAAACCAAATTAGGTAAACTCAAATTTTCAGTCTTCAGCATTTCGCGATGTTCACCTAATATCATTAGCTGAGCAGTTGTTGGCATCGCAACACCTTTTTCAAAATACTTCAGCTCTGCATGCCCGTCTTTTACAGCAATACGAATTTCTTTTTCGCTGTTGAGTATATTGAGGTCGAGACTTCGTTCAATTCTTTCATTATCTGAACTTAGATAAGTGCCAATAGCCCGAAATGTAAGACCAATGTCAGCCGGAAAAATTGAATCGGGTAATACAATTTCCTTTTCCGCCACATCTGCGAGAGAAACGCTCGTTTGCCATAAAGTATCTGGAATAAAATTAACCTTATTGGCTTTTACATCAAGCGTATAAAGTGGACTTGTCACAACACGCAAATCTACTTTCCCATCATATATGGGCATTTCATTTTCATTTAAAGCTTTTAGTTTCAGTCGCACACTGTCTCCTTTAGCATATTTCGTCTTTTCGGACGTCATATTAAAACTTAGGCTTTTTAACTCATAATCTTCATATCGGAAAGACTGTTGATGCAAGACGGCTTTGGTTTTTGTAGATTCCAAAGAGATCCCATAATCTTTATCAAGGATAAGGCCAAGCCCCTTCAAATTAAATTCAAAGGTGTACATTCCCGGACGATAGGGAGCAAGTCGGATCAAAACGGTATCTTTGGCATACCCATATCCACCTGTCAGACGTACGGCAATAGAATCACGGTAAGGTTTCCATTTTTCTTCCTCAAGATAAGCTTTAAATTTAACCTGCTCATTTGGCTTATACATTGGCTTGTTAAAAACCATAAAGCTTTCTGTCTGTTCAGTTTCCTGTTTATGAAAGAACCTCTTAATCTTAAACTTTGTTCTAAGCAAGCTATTTTTGATCCCTTTCCATAATGGAACCCTGTCTTTGTAAGGCCAACTCCGCTCTACACTCAGGTAATGATAGACACCCTTATGTTCAATACTGACAATATCGTCATTATTTGCATTGGCAACTTTATAGTAATGAAACTTCTTATCAAATGACATGCGACGTCCCTTCACTTTTACTTGTGCATCTTTTATAATCGTTCCCAGCGAATCGTATAGACAAATCGCAAAAGTTTCTGCTGGGATAATCTTGACATATAGGTTATCACTAATCAATTCCTGATAGATGAGATCAGCTCCACTGGCGCGGACCTGGACATAATTACCAGGAGGTAAAGTCGGCTGTGGACTTCCGGCCTTATACTTAAGAAAAAAATCGCTGAGCATAGTTTCATCGAATTTCTTCTCTCCCAAGTGAATTTTTCTTAAAACTTCTGGGCTCAGTTTATAAATATAATAGTCAGAAGATCCACGCGGACTATTGAATAAGGTCGATTGCCCACAAAGTACCACGGAATACAGAACAGCTAAAAAGCATACAACAATTGATTTCCATTTCATGTTTAAGATACTGGCTAAATTCTTTTAAAATAGATAAATTTACCTAAAGCCAAGTACTAGATTCTTTCATCCGGCACTTCAACTTTCGTGCAGGGATGCGAAGAATATCAAATTCCATAAACGAAGAAAAAAAAATTATAACTTCAACCTACTTTTGACCGAATTTACAACTTCTGTTTCCGAGGGGAAGTCACCAGCTCCCGAACCGGAGGAACGATTCACCAAAGGCGGCTCCTCACCATATAGAGTATCGCGGGCAATGACTACCTTCTTGTCGAGATCTACATAGCTAATGATATAATTGCGCTGATAAGCTTTATCTCTTTGGCCGATTTTATTAACATACTCACCTTTTTCCTGCATGTCCATCGCTATCATAACAATGCCTTTGACAGCATCACCGGGATAATTATCTATTGTTCCCAATGCCTCGTTCCATTTTTCCTTATAAGTTATTCCCAAATCACCGGCACCGCCATTTTCAAGAATTAGACAGCTCTTCCCCCAGTCTACTGTGGACAATTGTACTGGATATTTATAAATAGCGGTATGATCGCCAAAACCTGCTAAAATTCGGGAAGATAATTGTTCTGTTTTTTCCTGATCCGCCTCCATATTTCCCAAAAGACGGTAAGCCCATATACCGATACCAATTGCTGCAACCAATACCAGGCCTACAAAAGTGAATATTGCTTTCTTATTTCCCATAGTTCTATTTTATTTAATTAATTACCAATCAAATATACTTAGTCTATATGCTCATTTTCACCCTTTTTACAATTCGCTTGACCTGCTTTATTATTTGCTGCGCTTGCGTAAATAAACGTTATAAAAAAAACAAATACTCGAACCTCTGCAGTCCAAGTTTTCAACAACATGAGATAATAAGAACTGCCACTATTTTATTTTTATCATAAATCGATAATTCATACTGACACATAGCTGTCACCCTGTGATTATATCTTTGTTTAACCTTAGTAGGAAAAGAAAAATATTAAACGAAAAAACAATTCCAGTGCGAAGGCTATTAGTAGGATAACTAATCGAATTTTAAATTATTACAGTAAAAAACATGGAAACATTACCACAATTAAAAGAAGAATTAGCGAATGAATATCAAATTACAACAAACTTTATCGCACTTTTTCCTGAAGGCAAGAATGAATATGTCCCACATGAAAAAAGCATGAAAATGATGCGTCTGGCAACCCACTTAGTCGAAGTTTTCGAATGGCCAAGTACCATTTTAAAGACTTCAGAACTTGACTTTGCCAAAAGTGCTTATGTGCCCACAAGTCTATTGACCCGGGATGATCTCTTAAAAAAATTAGACGAAGATTACGAAGCCGGAAAAAAGGCTTTAGAAACAGCTAAGGAGGAAGACTTAATTCCAAGCTGGACCATTAAAAATGACGGCCATGAACTGGCAAGCTGGAGCAAATACGGTGCTATTCGTCATTCATTAAACCAGATTACACATCACAGGGCACAATTAGGTGTTTACTATAGACTCAATGATATTCCCCTTCCAGCAAGTTATGGCCCCTCTGCCGATTCACTGAATTTCTAAAAAGCTAGCTGCTGGAATGAACATACGACATCTAGATGTCGTATGTTCATTCTACGCCGGACAATAGGTATGTGCGACAACACCACCTGGAAAAACCTGCGCGTGCATAAGCTTTAGTTCACAGGGTTTGGAAAGACCGTCAAAGATGGGCAGCCCAGTACCCAATGCAATTGGATGTGTGATCAAATGATACTCGTCAATTAATCCGGTTTCAATTAAACTTCGCATAAATTCAGCTCCGCCATGCGCCAATATTGGCTTCCCAGATTCTGCTTTTAGTGCTTTAATTCCTTCAATGAGACCTGCATCAAAAACCCGGGCATTCATCCAAGAGGAATTCGCAGGAAGCTTTGTATTGTCTGCGAAATCTTTTGTTTTGGGATGATAGCCCTCTTTTGTAAAGACAGCTTTAGGGATTTCATTCATTGCTGCCGCAAAAGGATTTGTCGAAGCAGGCCAATAGGAAGCCATTACTTCAAAGGTCTTTCGACCCATTAGATGAATGCCGGCAGATTCACAAATATTTAAAACCCATGCGCTAGAATGATCGTCGCCACTTTTAAACATCCAATCAAGTTCACCGTGGATGCCCGCAACAAATCCATCGATGGAAATAGACATTTTCATTATTAATTTCCGCATAACAAAAACTTTAGTTTTTAATAAAACAAATCCAATTTAAAATTGGTTACTGTCTCTCAAAATTAAACCATTTTATTCGACGTACAGCGGGACAAACCGTCAATATAGAAGGGCAATTACGACAGTCCTTTTTTCTGCCCCTTACCCTCCTCAAGGGTAAGCATAAAATCTAAATAGTGCTTTTTCTTCGCGAAATGCTGATCATCCAATAACTTTTTATAGACCGAGATGGCATTAAAAAGAATTTGAAGATTATCCTCATTGTAACGATCTACATTAAAATAGATTAATTCCCTATTGATATATGTGTCCAATGACGTAAGCAACGTATCATCCAATTCGTCTTTGCTTCCAGGAAGTGCCATAAGTGTTGCCAGTTTCTTTTTTAACTCCCCTTCCATAGGTTTGACGTCTCGCAACCTAGCCTCAATATCTGCGAAAGGCAAAGTCTGAAATATAAACCGGGTGTTCTCCGTCATGTCAGCATAAAGTTTTTGTGCCTCTTCATAATTTTTATCGAAAAAAGCAAAATCATAATATCTCCGTTCAAACTCTTCACACATCCCCTGGTTATCCGCTAAGCGTGCAAAATAAGAGTGGATCTGTTGGTTATAGAGGGTAATTTTATGCTCCGTAGCTACAATATTATCTTCAATTTTCCCCAGTAATTCGAAGGCATCCGCAGCACGATATTTTATACCATCGTAGTCAAACGACTTTAACTTTAATTCGCCTTTGCCGATTGCTTCAACGACATACTTATCATTTTTCAGGCTATTAAGTTCATATAATGCTTCAACTCTACTATCGGCAAATAATTCATCAAAAGTCGGCTTTGGCTGTTCCTGAAAAATTGGCGTTTCACCTTTTCGCACAGGATGATTGTAGTCATAGAAATCATTGAATCTTTGATCAACAGCATACTTGTTCATCCGATTTTCAAAATCCGCACTGAAAGATGCTATTTCTAACAGCGAAGGAGGATGTTGATACTGTACCTGCGCAAACAACTTGTCCGAAATCTGGTTTGTTACCGCAGCACGATTAGCTAGCAATTCAATAGCAGGTGCGTTGTTGATTTCTTTCTTGACAATATTAAGCTGCTGTAATGCCTTTACCCGATCTTCATCCGACGGATGAGACGACCATTGATCTTCAAGATTTAATTTCGATTTATCATATTTTTTTTAAAGTCGCTAATTCGATCTGGGGAAAACCATTTCGCACTTGATATCTATTGCGTTCCGCAAACAGGAGCATGACATAGCGATGCTCGGGATAAATATTGCGACTGCGGATATTTTCAGAAAATTTGCTATCATAGAAGGTAAGCACATTATTTAGTGCATGATTTGCAAAACTCAAGCGCAGCAGCGAATCAGCCAAAGCCTGGGAACCGGCAACATGTGCCGCAATCTCATCCGCATGAAATTCCATCTCTCTCGATAATGCCAAATAATTGAGATTTACATATTCGTAAAGATGCTTCAAAATATGCTGAATCTGTTGGATAATAAACACTGATATGCCAATAAAAATCGCAGTGTACCCACTGATGTTGCCCCATTTATCAAACATATTATCCAGCGATTCATTCTTATACAGCATATTGTAGATAATCTGATTAACATGGTAAACATAGCTACCCACTTTCATGCTCTTTTGTGAGAAGTGTCCAAACTCGTGTGCAAGAATAGCCTTTAATTCCTGTTGAGTAACTGCATTCACCAGCCCCACACCAATCTGAAGATTTTTCTTAATGGGTAAAAACATACTCCAAAAACTAGAGTCATAGAATACAGATGCATTGACCTCATGCGATAGAAAAACTTTCTTTGGAAAGCTGGTATCAACTTCTTTTACGACCTCATGAATAAGTGCGAATAATTGTGGTTCGTCGCGCTCATATATCTGCGTAAGATGTCCCGTATCAACTTTTGTTGACGCAAAAACAAATTTTAACAAAAAGAACAGTATAGTCAGACCTGTAGCGAGTAAGCCCAAACATAAAATTGCAGTGTAAAACATGGGCTTGGCGGTGAAAATCATTATTCCAAGTATGGTAAAACCAACAGTAATACCTATTGCCAAGAGCAGTAGAATAACGTAAGTAATCGCAAACACAACAATAGATAAAATTGTTTTACGCGCGTGTTTCCTAAAGTTTGTAGATACTTGTACCTTCATAAATTGTTTATAAAGCAAGGATAATTGACTATATAAATCTAAAAAATAAAATCCACTTGCCTATAAGTTTACAGCAAACCAACTTTGCAAACTTATCCGATAAAATACCAATCAATGCATTATGCCGCAAACCCACGTACATCTTAAATTGCTAATAACCTTTTTGTAAAGAAACCTCATTGAGCAAAGGTCGCCCGTCAACCATTCTTCGATAGTTATCCACCACTTGTAAGACGGAAGAGCCAATATTTGTCCTACTCGCAACATGCGGGGTTATCACAATGGATGGGCAATCCCAAAAGGGATGATCTTGCGGTAATGGTTCTTGATGAAATACATCCAGATATGCTTCGGCAATTTTCTTTCCATCAATTGCATCCAACAAATCACTTTCCACGAGATGTTCCCCTCGACCAACGTTCACGAGTACAGTTTCTTTTGGGCACAAATTGAACAAATCACAACTTAGAATTCCCTTTGTTGCATCGGTCAATGGTAGGATATTAACCATAAAATCCGTGTCTTCAAGGGCAGAACGAAGTCTTTTCATTCCAGTAAACGAATTCACTCCCTTAAGATTTTTAGGTGAATTAGCCCACCCATTTACGTTGAATCCCAATTGGACCAACCTTTCAGCCACATAACCACCAATTTCGCCTAATCCTAAGATAGTAACCCTGGTTTCACCAATTGATTTGTATAGCAAGGGCTGCCAATGTTTCTTTTCTTTTTCGTTTATATAAGCCGAAAACTTCTTCATCGAATGCATCAAGCAAGTCAAAACATGTTCAAACATATCGCTTTTCAACATGGGATCGATAATCCTACAAATGCGGAGATGGGATGAAATACTTTTGGGAAAAAGGTGATCTATTCCGGCGCCCCCAGACTGGATAACTTTTAAGTTTGGAAAATGAGTGTAATAATCTGCTTCAGGTTTCCAACAAAGCGCAAATTCGACCGCATCATAATTTTCAATCTCAGGGAAGATCTCCACCTTTATTTCAGGTAAATATTTATTGATTTCTACCTTCCACTCCTCGGCCCTGGCCCTACTCAGTATTAATGCTATACTCATGTTTTGTTGGTTTACACGAAAATAACATTTTATGCCGATCTATCGTTTGCTTTCTTGGGGATTCTTAGTCTTACGTTTTCAAAAAAATTTTGTGATGATTTCCTTTATTTAGACAAAACAGTGGGCTAGCTGTCTGCCCAAATTAGCTGAAACAATCGATTCTATTAAAAAACAAAGTTTAGAATCTATTTTAATCGTAAATTGGTGGAGGACATCCATAAACATAGATTCAGATGGCACTCAAAAACCGAATTATCCTAATAAGCCTAATCATTTTTAAATTCATTATGCAATACCAGTTGATTAGCCCAACCTACGAATTGCAGCGCGATGAATTCTTACATATAGATCAAGCAAACCATTTAGCTTGGGGCTACCTTTCCGTACCACCATTAACATCGTGGATTTCCTATCTCATCAAAATACTGGGCAATTCTGTCTTTTGGATCAAGTTTTTCCCGGCACTTTTCGGAGCCTTAACGATTCTTATCGTTTGGAAAACAATAGAATCGCTGAAAGGAAATCTATTTGCACAGTTCTTTGGAAGCTGTTGTATTATGTTTTCTGTACTATTCCGTTTGAATGGTTTATATCAACCTAATTCATTTGATGTCTTATGTTGGACCTCCATATATTACTGTATAATAAAATATTTAAACAACAGACAATCCAAGTGGTTATTTTATATGGCTATTGTTTTTGCGCTTGGATTTCTAAATAAATATAACATCGTATTTCTGATCTTGGGTTTGATCCCCGCAGTCGCATTGGTTCCGGAGCGAAAAATATTTACAGAAAAAAAGCTATATTACGGAATACTCATCGCCATACTAATTATCCTTCCCAATATAATATGGCAATACAAAAATAACTTTCCTGTATTTGTTCATTTCAAAGAACTTCAAGATACGCAACTTGTCCATGTTAACCAATGGAGCTTCATACGTTCTCAATTTTTGTTTTTTTTCGGGACCTTTCCCGTCCTCATTTTTGGATTATATGCACTGCTGAAACATCCTGCATTTAAAACATATCGTCTGTTCTTCTACTCATTCTTTATCACCCTTGGAATCTTCTTATTTCTAAGAGCGAAAGATTATTATGCAATAGGTCTTTACCCTATATATTTTGCTTTTGGCGCAGTTTATATTTCATCACTTTTGGAAAATAAAACCGGTCAGATTTTAAAACCTATTTTGATCGCTTTAACTGCGATCCTATTTCTTCCGGTCTATAATATTGCATTTCCCAATAGAAATCCGGCATATTTTGTGAACCATCCCGATAAATACAGAAAGTATGGTATGTTGACCTGGGAGGACGGTAAAGAGCATCCGCTCCCGCAAGATTTTGCGGATATGTTGGGATGGCAAGAACTTGCACGCAAAGTCGATAGCCTCTATGACCAAATACCTAGATCGGAAAATACCCTTGTACTTTGCGACAACTATGGGCAGGCCGGCGCCATAAACTACTATTCCAAACGCGGAATTAAGGCTGTTTCATTCAATGCTGACTACATCAATTGGTTTGATTTGAATAAACCATACCGCAATGTTATTCGAATTAAAGATCGCTGGGAACGAGAAAGAGAACTAGCAATAACAAGTCCTTTCTTCGGCAAATCAATATTGGCCGACTCCATTACAAATAGCTACGCCAGGGAATATGGCACAGTAATCTTCACTTTTATTCATGCAAAAATCAATATCAATGAACGTATCTCCAAAGAGATCGCATCAGAAAAAACAGCGAAGAAACTTCCTTTGTAAATAAATCATTTTTTAAGCGATTAAGCTAATTCCAGTCTATTTTTTTATTAAAAAAAATAGTATATTTAATTCAATAGCCAAAGGCTTCCAGCGCAAATGATACTTATCGTATATCTTCTGGTATCATAACTACGCCATGGAGCTTAACACCAAATTAACAGGATAATTATGCGCTTTTTGAATTTCTTGAAAGGACAAAGTAATTTGAGACAGATTGACGTTAGTGAAGACGATGATTTTGTAGATTTACAGCTGACCGTCACAAAATACTGGAAAGATGACGACGAACATCATATTGTCCAAGCTAAGGGGCTTTGGGGTAGAGAGATAGTTGGTTTGGCAATCGCCTTTCGTCCCGACATGAAATTGGGCATTGTCGATACCGAAGTCGATAAACAAAGGTTTTATCGCGAAGGGATCAATTTCTATTCGATTGGCAAATTAAGTGACAATTTTACCAAAGCCTTAAATAGCCTCTTTAAAATTGATGGTACATCCTTTAAAATGCACGATAATATTGGATCGACCGCCTTTATCGTCAGTGGGCACCCGGAATATTTTGATGAAGAATATATTAAAGCTAAAGTTTTCTTTGACGACGGAAATGAAAAACATCATTACGCGGAATGGTATGTCAACATCGATTTAAAACACAATATTCTCGAACTTCGAGAAAAAGACCCCGGATATAGAAAAAACATCATTAGTATCTTGACAAATGTTTAAATTTGAGCGTGAATCCGTCAGCCTCAAAAAAAATAATACCATCCCATTAAATTCATTTCCTAATGAGTTTAATTCGGGAATGGCTATAAAAAGGAATGCTGTCAGAAATTTAGAGTTAGCTAAGATAAGTCAGGCACATCGTGATGATTTCTACTTGTTTTTTATTCTTGAAGAGGGAAATGGAATATTTGAAGTAGATTTTCAGCGCTATCAATTAGGCTCCTCCGCCGTAATGATCATCCAGCCTTACCAAGTACATCGGGGTTTAGCTATGGATTACAGCGCTTTTAGTGTCTTAATGATCAGTGTAGAAAACCTAAACTCAGACTACGTAAACGCGCTAAAGGATATTACGACGATTGCTCCCATCGAAATCGATCAGGATACAATGGCGGTCTTATCCCAGACTGTAGACACCTGTTTAAAAATCAACGAAAGAAGACATGAAAAACTATATACTGCACTAATGAAAGATAGCTGCAATACCATCGCGGCACTTATTATCTCGCAGTATTTAATCCAATCAGCTAAAAGTGATGCACAGTCTAGATTCGAACTGATCAGCAAACAGTTCAGTTCACTGTTAGATAAAGATTTTATTGACATTAAACAGCCTAGAGTATATGCAGAGAAAATGAAAATATCAACGGCCTATCTCAATGAATGTCTCAAAAAAACAACCGGAAAACCCGTTACTTATCATATTCAGCAACGCGTTGTATTAGAAGCAAAACGTTTGCTCTACCATTCAAATAAATCTGTAAAAGAAATTGCAGTAGAGCTAGGTTATGACGACTATCCATATTTTTCACGTCTATTTTCAAAAGTAACCAGTATGACAGCTCTTACCTTTCGAAATAGGAACCTTGAATAGTCCAATATTTACCACTTTTTATCTCTTTTAAACTAGAGCGAATTGGTATTTCTTTGTGTTAGAAAGCTTGGTTCAGCCCGTCGTTAGCGACAACTCGAACAGCGTCTTTAATGATTATCTAAATCCGACAGAAAGGAGATTGTAGTCCATTAAATATCAAGAAGAACACCACAAATAAAAGAGAAAAGGAATGAGATATTTTATCGCGGAGCCCGTCGGGCATATCAAAAACGATTTATTTTTTGAAGTCGCAAATTTTCTTTGGGACAGTGGAAATGAAGTTGCTTTAGGAAAAAACAGGATATGCGACTGTGAAAAAATGCAACATGATGACTACGATTACACCATTTCATTAGTCCCTAATAACGAAACTGTTGAATCCTTATTTAAAACACACTACACCATCCTAGGCAAATATTTTGACAAAATTAATAACAGCAATCCGATGCTAATATTAGCAAATACCGGCATTTATACGAATGCCCTTCCCTATCCCCATAAGATTTACAGTTTTGAAAAATTGGACAAACAGGCGTTAGCCAGCTTTTTTGACTGGTGCAAAAAATTCAATTTGTTTGTTAGGAGAAGATAAACAAGTTCAACCACTAAATATCAGAATATGCAGTGGGATATAACAGTACTTTTATACTTTTGGAAACGTTATTCTGATATTGCGGTAAATCCTGCATTGGTTTGTATAAAGGTCCAAAATCTTTCCAATGTATATTCCGATCTTCCATGTTCTCAAATGCCGTCAGATACATCAGGTTGGGCATTGTGCTACCAGCAATCACCTGTCCATAAAAAACAGCATTAAAATTCAGTTTTTTGAAAATATCGATCTCTCCATTGTTAAACATCGCTATCTTATTTGCAGAAAGCTGCTCGGTTGCGGCCTCATAACTGCGTAGTTCATAAATGCGTTTATTTTTTTCAGCAGATAATTTAGGAAGCGCCGATTTGGGCATTCCTTCAAATGCTTTCATCCATATTGTCTCCAACCTTTTGAAAGGAGGATTACTATAACCTGCCTCGATATAAGCCTTTCCAGCCTCCAGGTATTTCTGATCTTTGGCAAGCCGCTGATCCAAATTAACCAGCAAACTGAAGTCTGCAGCACTGATGAACACATAAACCAATCTATCTTGATCAGTAGCATTTTCTAAGGGCTTAAATACCCCGACCTCTTTAAATCCCAATTGATGCAATGCCGGCAAATACGCCGATTCAAGATACTGATCAATGACTTTCTCCTGCTCATCGTTCTCATAATGATATACTTTCAATTGAAAATACGCTTGTTTCGATTTCTCAAAAGCGAACAGGCAATTTCCTGCCATGATAAATAATAGCGGCAATATGAAATGCCAATTGGGAATAAAAATGTATTTTTTCATTAGAATTCAGGACAACATTGGATATTAATTAAAAAATAAAGATAATACTATTTTTGAAAGTTCAAAATTAGACTAACCCAGCAAATTAACTCCCTTTTTCATCTTTATATATCGAAAATACGGGTTTATACTTATTAGAATCGGTATTTTAACCTTATTCTCGCAATAGCTTTTTATTTAATTTAGCTCCACCTTTTTTAAAGCTGCAACATGTCAAACAAAACAATACTTATGTTGGACGATGATAAACATGTCCTTGAAATATGTACTATAATCCTCGAAACAAATGGCTATAATATGGCGGTCTCTGAAACGTCTCATGATATTATCGAAAAAGTAGAAGAGGTACATCCTGATTTAATTTTGATGGACAACTGGATACCCAAAATAGGCGGTGTAGAAGCCACACGGTTGCTCAAAAATCATCCCCTATATTGCAATATCCCTGTCATCTATCTATCCGCTAATACCGATATCGAAACACTAGCCCAGCAAGCTGGAGCAGACAGCTATCTCGCCAAGCCCTTTGATTTAGAAGACTTAGAAAATAGAATAGCCGAACTACTGTAGTTCTAATCTTATAATTCAGCACTTTTACATATTTTAGCACCAATACGGAAATGCTACTCGTGAAACTTATATTTTGATGTCCTAATTGCGCATAAGGCCACATTGAAACGAATAGGATCATGTGTTGCTTTAATACAATTGCGGCTTGCTCAATTGCAGGCATATATAGTCGTAGTTGTCGCGCCATAATCATCGGGAATCAGCAATTGAGAAGGAATGCTATACCACATTTGAAGTATAAATAATAATACATACTTTCGCGTTATAGTATTAGAAATAATCATTAAGACAGCATTAATTACGTTATGTCAGAGCGCGTTTTAGCATTTCAATCAGGTTCATTCCATATCCGTCAGCTTGCAGAGAACGAATCTCCACTTTACAAAGCGATGCGTATCGAGTCAATTCAAACCGAACCTACACTTTTTAGACGGAGCACTCCTCCTGAAATAGAACTATCTGACTTGGATTGGGCAGAATGCATAAGATACCCACGCATTGTTTTTGGTCTTTTCGAAAATGAAAAAATGATTGGGATAACCAGCATGCTGCTGTTAAATAAAGAAGAGGCCTACTTTGGTCAGTCCTTCATACAGCCGCTGTACAGAAAATTAGGTCTATCGAGTCTTTTGTATAAAATAAGAATGGCGTGGGCCACCGAGAATCAATTAAGAAAACTGACGATAAGCCATCGTGAAATAAATATGATTTCGAAAGCCGCTATCCAAAAAGCCGGTTTTCATTATAGTCATAAAGAACTTGTGCAATGGCTCGACGGAACAACTGGTTACTCCATGTATTATAGTTTATTCCTATAGTCAGTAAGGCTAACTAACTTGACTGTTGATTAATCCCGGCAAACCAAGATAGGGTAAAAATAATAGCTTTTCCATCTTGAATGCGTATATTGAATCGTAGTCATTTTATTGGCTTTCGAGACTTTCCATAAACGCAATAATATCTTTCATTTCCTTTTCACTCAGATGCAAATTTTCATCTGACAATGTCTGATTGGATAATTTGATCCCCAATCCTGCCCCACCCCCATTATTATAAAATTCCATGACCTCATCCAACGTCCGATAGATCCCATTGTGCATATAGGGAGCAGTTTTCTTTACATTCCGGACAGAAGGTATTTTAAAAGCATATTTATAAGAATCAACACCAATGATATCATAGTAGCCTAAATCCGAATCCAGCACAGAATCTTTCATGGATTTTGGAACTCCTAGGACTTCGACTTCGCTCTGAATAAATTTGGGCGGTGTAACACCGTTGAATAAAGGCAGGAAATGACAGGTCGCACATTTTCCCTTGCCCATAAATAAATTAAACCCATTCACTTCCGATTTGGACAATGCGTTCTTATCCCCACGCATATAATCATCAAATCGGCTATTGATTTTTGGTCAGGCCACGAATGTAAGAAGCAAGTGCATTGCTTACCTGCTCTGCTGAGATTGGGCCATCCACTGTATTGAATGCTTTATTAAATAATGACCGATAGATTTTATCCGAAGAAACATATTGAACGATATCAGTTACCGAGCCGTCCATTTCCTGCTTATTACCAATGACATCGTGTATCTGATCTTCCCAGCGTCAACGAACGCATATCATAGAAGTAGTTGGACTGTAAGGCCGCATTGAGCAAAGTAGGCGTATTACGTTTGAGCAAACGTCCCGAACCATGAATGTCCACTTGCAAGTTCAACCCATCTGTAAATGCAAGGTCAGGATGATGGCATGAAGCGCAACTTCTCGTATGTGTTCCTGACAAAGCAACATCATAAAATAATTTTTCTCCCAGTACGGCCTTTTCATTGCTGAAGTGAAATTTTGGTCCCGGGCTAAAGGCATCTACATTAAATGCATTTCAGATCAAACATCGTATTGACGTCTTGCCGAAGCATTCGATTGTATCTGATTTTAGGGCCAGGCAGATTACGTTCCAACTGTGCTATCTCTGTACTGATGTTGTTGGCAAATTGGGTAATGAATTGCGCTCTATCAAACGATTCAAATTCCGCGTGTTGTTTGCAAATATTTGATCGCCCCTTTAAGCATCAATCTTAGCGTTTCTTTTCTACCTTCATATTGCAAAAGAATTTGTTGTAGGCTGCCTAACGCCATAGAAGACTCGATCATACTATTTCGAGAAAGTGCATTATCAAATCCGGTAATCCCCAAAGATATAATCCGAAATACTTCAAGTTTCGAAGCATCCAAAATGCGCCAATCCTCCAATTGATGATCTTCAAAATAGGAAATCAAATAATCCGTATTGGTTATCAAATGTTCGATTTCACGAATTAGCTTTTGCCTATTGCTATTATCGTAAGTGGGATAGATAAGCTCTTCAATCACCTGCAATCCAATAGGCTCCACCCCTCTAGCCAAAGAGGGATCCAACAAATCCGCATTTTCAACTTCCTCCACCGGAGGTCCATTTAACCTTCTGGATAGATCTGCAGTAAAATACTCCGAAGCCCATTCAAACTTTTTAAAAAGTAGCCTTGTCGTCAAAAAGGCTCTTCTGAGACGTAGCGTATCCACCGTACCTTTCTGTACTTCGGCCTGCAGCGTATCCTTGATATATGTCTTAAAAGAAAGCATCTGACCCAGTACTTCTTTCTGAATCAGATGCTCTCGGGCATTGCCTTCTTTTTGTTTTGTATAAACAGGCTGCCCTGTAGTAAATCCGAGGGTAAATACTATTGCAACCAATAAGATAAAAACGACAACCTTTTTACACATAGTTCAATTTCCTATCTCTCGATATAAAAACCGACTATTTGAAAACGAGCGCATTTCTAAAGGGATTTGCTTTTTTATCCCTTTCAGCAAGAGGCTCTATTCCCCAGCGTTTTTCTATAAATGAAAGGATGCTCACTGTCTCATACGGCGTATGATCCACTACACCACGCTTAGCAAATGGTCCAATGACAATTGCCGGGATTCGGCTACCAGGTCCCCAGCGGTCAACGACGGGTGGGTTAACATGGTCAAAAAAAGCCACCAAATTCATCGTAGGTCAAAATCACCAACGCATCTTTTGCATTCGGTCCCTCCAATACAGCATTGATCAAATTAACAGCAAGTTGTTCTGATGAATAGACTGCCGAACTTCCAGGATGCTCATCATTGCCCCCACCTGGTTTAACAAAAGATACACTAGGAAGCGTTCCTTCTTTTGCGGCCTTGATAAAATCGTTTTGATCCTTCATGTGTTGTCGTCCTTCCTTACCATCCTCATAATTAGCAAAATATAAAAAAGGCTCATGATTGTAGGCAAAATTATTTTTACGTTCGGCCACAGCGTCATCCCAGCCTTCTGAATACCAAGCCCAACTTACATTTTTCGCTGTCAAGCGATCGCCAATGGTCGGCATAGTCTGAGAAGGTAATAATTTGGAAGTATCAGATTTCGCGGGATAAGGTTTGTTGCGAGAAAGCACATGATTGATTGCATAACCATCTGGCGTAACTACACCATCTTTAATCATCTTTCCATTTGCATCGAGTTTAGCAACCAATGAGCTTGGTGCATCAGGCCAAACAGGAATAGCCGCAGAAATCATATAAATATGATTTAAATAGGATCCGCCGAATACACTCTGAAAGAAATTATCACATAATGTATAGGCTTTGGCAAACGGATACAAAGGTAGCTTCTCTGTATTGTAATAGCCCATCGCTAAACCTTTGGAATCATTATAGAGTGCAAATTTATCCATCTTTCCACCATTGATCTGCAATTGATTATGATAAAACCGATGTGTAACATCGGGCGTCGCCTTATCCGAAGGTACATATTGGTCTATATTAAAAAATTGATTGGGTAGATTGGTTGGAAAGGAATTGTTACGTGGAATTTCGGGGAGGTATTGGTAGGCTTCACCATTCTCGTCTACCTGTAAAAAATCACCCTTTCTGACATTATCTATGCCATTGGCTCCCTTGAATTCGCCATAAAGATTGTCAAAACTATGGTTTTCCATATAAATAACAACCACATGGTTAATTTTTTTGATACCTTCATCAAAGGGAATCTCTTGGTGTCGGGCGTTTTTGGTAACTCCGCAACTGCTGATACTCAAAACTCCAAGAGACAAATAAAGTAAGTGTTGTAACCGCATCCTGTCTTCTTTTTAGTAGGTTAGACTGTAATTTCTAGAACAAACTTACAATTATTATCGTTTTCATAACCTATAATCAAAGGGATTTGCTACCAACGTATCAGGTTCTTTACAGGCATCCTCCCTCTTATCACTAAAAGTAAAGGCGTGTTTACATACTAGGTCGTAGCTTCCAGTTCCCCATTCTTGGTATAAAGCTTACTTCGGTAAGTTATACCCCATTTCGTAATCTCATCGATGATTGGGCCCAAAGTTTTTCCGCATTCGGTCAATTCATACTCCACCGTCAGAGGTTTGGTATTTAATACTGTTCTTCTGATCAGCTGGTTCATTTCTAAATCCTGCAGTTCTTTAGACAACATCTTCGCACCTATCCCCTCAACTTCGCGCAGCAGTTCCATAAAACGTAATTTCTCAACCAACAATAAGGTACCAATAATATGAAATTTCCATTTTCCGGCCAAAATCTCCATGGTATCGTTAATGGCCAACACACGTGTTTTGCATGCACCTGACGACGTTAAAGTTGCTTCCTTTTTCATTACATTATTTTTTTATTCATGTACGCTCTACCCTCACAGACTTCCTTATCCCCTATACGATCAACGATAAATGAACACACAAGCACAGCTTGGCGCCACTGACAAGATTTCTTTATTCTTACAAAAATACGCATTTATAAAGTTACAGACCACTATCTTTTTGGAAAGTAGTTTCTTTAAGGAAACTGATACCAAAAATAAACTATCTATCATCTACCTTTGTATCGACAACATCAGCAGCTGCAGATTGGCACAGTTGATGCGGCAAAATATAAAGTGTAAATAACATATAAAAAATAAAACGATTAAAAATGAAAAAGCAATTAATCTCGGGTTTAGCCCTTATCCTGTTGTTAGCTTCTTGTCAAAATACAAATGGCGACAAAGCAACAACAACAACTGCTCAGGAAGTAACTGAACAAAAAGGACAGACTTACACTGTTGAAGCAGATAAAAGCTCATTAAAATGGACTGGTTACCATAAAGGCGGTTTAAACCCAAGATATGGTGTTTTGAAAAGCGAAGGAACACTTTCAGCTGAAAATAACGCAGTTACTGGTGGTACTTTCACTATCGATGTCAATTCTATTTTGACAGATACAGCTTCTGTAGATCCTGCGACATCCGGGGGCAAAAAATCATCAGATCTGGATGCACATTTAAAAAGTGCTGATTTCTTTGACGTAGCAAAATATCCAACTGCAAAATTCGAAATCACCAAAGTTGGTCCATTTGATGCAGCGCAAGGAAAAAGTGTTGTTGCTGATGCGACAAATACAGTTAGTGGTAACTTAACCATCAAAGATAAAACGGTGAATGTAACTTTCCCTGCAAAAATTACTTTCAATGGTGATGAAGTAACATTCTATTCTAAATTTACGATCCAAAGACAAGATTGGGGTCTTACATACGGTACAGAAGGTAACCCTCAAGATTGGATGATCGCACAAAACGTTGACATTGAACTTAATGTCACTGCAAAAAATGCGAAATAGATTTCGATAGCGCTTCGTCGCTCTTAGCAAATAGATTAATCCGGTAGACTCTACTTGATTAATCTATTTGATTTAAATAGCCTCCAAATACGAGATCACCTTTATTCAAGACATGGATCAAATGTGAATCTCCCTTACTTTTCGGTTTGCTCTAATTTTTTTTTCAATCGCTGTTTTGCCTTACGAACGGCTTCCACCGAAACACACAGCAATTCACTCATACTCGCATTACTTAAATCCAATTTGAGCAGCGCTAATATCTTAAGATCATTCTCGGTAACCTTTGGATAAGTTTGCCGCATTTGTGTCAGATAAGCGGGATACACTTTGTTAAAAACATGTTTGAATTTTTGCCACCGCTCATCTGTCATAATGTGTTGCTGCAAAAGCGCATTCAAATTATCCGTAACCTGCGTGATGTACGCCGGATCAGATTCGGAAATCGTCGCCACCTCCTGCCTAAGTTGCTGGATAACGACATCATTCTGCCGAATGGTGGCTGTAAATTCAGTCAAAGAGTTTCGTAAAATCATTAGCTCCTGATCTAGCAATTGTTTTTCATAGGCAAGCGCAAGTTGGTCTTTTTCTAGTAAAGTATTCCGCATCTTAATTTTAATTTTCGACTTATTGACCAACAATACAATTATGGCAAAAATCAAGAGAAGAACAATGCCTATAAACTGATACATGCGTTTTGTCCGAATCCGTTTTTCTTCAGTAGCCTGTATAGTCCGATTGTATTTTTCAGACTCCCTTTGCCACAGCATTTTCTGTATCTCTTTATCATTCATCCTTTTTTCCAACGAATCTTTCAACATCAGATACAAATGCAATTGCTTAAGCTCCTCCCCTCCACGTCCTAACCCCCGCATGATGTTAGACTTGGATTTTGCTAATTCTACTTTATATTTTAAAAAATAGGGCTTATCTTCCATCAAACTTTCACAGGTCATCACATATTGCTCAGCCAATTTCCATTCTTTCAATTCGATATACCAATTGGCTAAATTGAGATTTGCACGCATCGCATCTTTCCGCTCATTATAACGCATAGAAAGCTCAATATTTTTCTTAACTAACCCAATAGCTTTTTCCTTTTCACCTTTTCGCCATGCATGATCTGCTAAATTACCCGAAATGATACCAATCCAAACCGAATCTTTCGCCAATTTAGCTTCATCCATTGCGCGATTCAAATAGGTAAAAGCTTGGTGATCGAGCGAGTCCTTTGCTAGATATACAGCAATGGAATTGATCAGATCGACACGTTCCCGTGCAGCCGGCGTGGTAAAAGTAGCGCTTCCTCTAAATAAGCAACAGCATTTGCCTGTTCACCAATGTAGCTGTAGAAACTCGCCATAAATTGGTAATGCTTGACTACCATGGGGATTTTTTTGATAGTAACTTTAGATTTTAAATCATTCGCTCGTAAAAAGAACGGAAATGCTTCCTTTACCCGTCTATAGATAAAGTTGTAATATCCTTCACGGGCACAACCCAACATTTCTAATTCAGGATCCGGATGTACACGGAGCAACTGCTCAGCCAAACGATAATAGCGCTCAGATGATGAATTTATGCGATCAAACGCAATTGAGAAACCGTCAGCCATACGCATATAATAAGCCCATTTTAAAGCAACACTTCTTTTTTTGTCTGCCAATTCCAAAAACGGCGCCAAGGCATTTTTCAATTTTATCGTATCACCATCAAACCTAATAGGCAACTGAAGAGCAGCCTCCAGTTGGACAACAGGGTTTTTAATTGCAGCTATTTCCACTACAGATTGCCCACATACATGATTAAAGTTGCTTGACAATACCAAAGAAACGAATACAAAAAAATAAAATATGGTCTTCATGCTTGAAAAAGGTCAATTTCAACGCTCTGTCTGCCTATTGGCATAACCGATAAATTAATTTCAACAATTCTGTGAAATTAATACGCAAAATCCTCCGAGAAAATGGTTAATACTGACTTATTGTTCGTAAATCGGATCGCCGACTTGCGGTTATAAATATAATATTTATAACTTTAACATAATTACACGTTTTCATTAAATTTCGCCTTCTTTTGATACCACTGCAACCCATTAGGTTTGGCATATCAGGCCTTTTATCTAACACTTTTTCCAAAAGATGACCAAAATTCAAACAAAAACAATGGGATTGACTCTCCGAAAAGGAGTATTGCAAGATCTGCAAGAAATGTTAATCCTATTTTCTGAAACTATTGCGACTGTATGCGCAGATAATTATAATAACGAGCAAATTGCAGCATGGGTATTGTCCGTCAATAATCATGGCCGTTGGCATCGGCTAATCGAAGATCAGTATTTTATTGTAGCTATGCTAAATCAGAAAATGGTTGGGTTCGCTTCCCTCAATCATGGAAACTATGTCGATGTCATGTATGTCCATAAAGATTTTCAACGCCAAGGGATTGCTCAAAAACTTTATACTACATTGGAAGATGAAGCAAGAAGACAAGAAAGAACTTTCGTGACTGCTGACGTAAGTAAAACCGCGAAACCCTTTTTTGAGGCAAATGGATTTAAAGTTATCGCTGAGCAGATACAAATAAGAACTGAAGTCGAAATACCAAATTATAACATGAAAAAAGATCTTTAGATTCACTTCCAAATTTTAGAAATGCTCCCCATAGTCGATTACTTCAGTTTTCAAAAGCAGCTTACTTTCACTATCGGTTCTTAATGTCGCTGTTGCTATTTTAGTCTTTGTGTCAACACTGAACTCCAGCATAGCCCCAACGTCCTTTTTGTCATTAAAAAATGAAGCGAAATTCTTAAATGTCTCAGTTTCATCAAACAAAAACCGCGCAGCACATCGGTTATTATGTTGATCATACCATTTGATGTACACATCTTTGGGAATACCTCGAGATGCCATGTCCATATCCCGAAGACGCTCATCAAAGACAAATCGTTCGGAATTATAAAACTCAAAGTCCGCATCAAATGCTTTTATGTCAGAAGACAATACAAATTTAGGCTGTACAGGATAACGTTGCCGTAATTTATCCCAGTAGCCATAGGGAATAGATTTATTTGCAATGGCTTGTTGAACATCCGAAGGAATAATCTATGTATCGGACAATACTTGATCGCGCCATTCCTGATTAAAGACATTACCGTACGCTCCATTATCTTTGGATGTATCCGTAGCATGGATCACTAATTTTTCGGCTTGATAACGACCGATTTCGACCTGACGACGTCCTGTCCCACTGGCCCATACTACAAGTACACCGCCAGGAGCAAAACCCAAAATAATCTTATTATAATGTTCATCATTAGTTTTGATCGCTCCTTTTTCTTGGTATGGTGTACTGAACAACCTCCGCAATTTACTATAATCAATCGGACCGTTCATGCGATAAAAAACATCTTCAGCAAAGGAATACCAAGTAACGTCTAATGCCTTAGGCAATGACATCACCTGCTCATATGTACCGCCTCCAGCTTGTCCCCACACGGCGTTATAGTTTACGATATTGCCTTCACTAAATGTAAATTCATAATCTTCATCTTTCGGAAAGATAAAACGGCCACTATATAACTGGACGGGATAAGCTGCTGGATTACTCATCGCACAGAACCATTTATAGCGCCCTTCTCTGATATTATCTTCTTGTGTTAGGCGTTCTTCCCTGAGGTCATTAAACTCACGTATTGTCGTTGAGAACGCGAATATAATCGGTAGTAAAATAAGATATCCAAGCAAAGTCGGAACCAAATATTTCCAGGATTTTATTGCCCATGTGATAATCACGCTACTAAAGAATGTCAGGAAAATACTGAGTGTTAAAATCAAGGGAAACATTTCCTTAATCACTCCCCCTAGATCTGCATAAAGCCGATGCTCGTATTCATCACCCAAGGTTGATAAAAAAAGAAGTACCGGAAGCAATAAAGAAAATAAGCAATAAAAAAGAAAACCGTAGCCAAGTTCAAAAGCGAATTTTGGTTTCTCTAAGACCTTTAACTTCTTCCGAAAGAAATTAAAATGGAAATAAACCAAAGCGATAACAATAAAATAAGGCGAACAGCAAAATGCAGCATAAACCATATTTAGATCTGCATTCTGTACAAGTAAGGTCGCAATTAGGCTGATGATCGCAACCAAAAAAAGCAGAAACTGTCGCTCTTAAAATCATTGTAATTTGTTTTTAATCCAAAAAAAGCTGCCGAAAGCCGTATAACTGACAACAACACGATTCAAAAATAACAAGAAATGTCTTATGAATATAAGCCGATCAATATTCAAATACATTGATCAACTATTCGATCCAACGTGGACAATATATTTTTTTCACAAGAAGTATTTAATTAACTTTTATCGGATTTCGCAAGGATCCATATCCTGAGCCATTTCATAACACAGTCAATAAAGGTCCAGCTTTATCCCCTCTTCAGCGAGATATCGCTCGTTATAGTAAAATGTCTTTGAAAAAAAATCCGATCAAAAGCCCTTTAACGAAAACCATTTAAGTTTACTAACTTCGTTTTTATTCTTCAAAAAAATGGATATACATCATAAAATTAGAAGTGCCGAGGAAAGTGACGCACATCATGTCCCTGAAATTATGCTCCAGGCAATGGAAGACATTATATTTAGCTTTATCAAAAAAGAAGATCGAAACGAAGCGGTAAATTTCTTAACGCAGCTTTTCAAGCAAAAAGGTAATCTCTATAGTTATGAGCATACTTTTGTCGCAACTGACGACAATGGACATATTTTGGGCTCATTAACCGGCTACGATGGTGATCGGTTTATTGAATTAAGACAGCCTATTTTGGATCATATGAAGGAACTGTACAATAATAATTTGATTCCAGAAGCCGAAACAATTGGCGACGAATTTTATATCGATTCAATTGCGGTTGCTCCCATGGCACGGGGCAAAGGCATCGGAACAGAACTTTTAAATTATGCGATTACACATGCTAAGCAAAACGGTTTTAAGAAAGTTGGCCTGCTCGTCGACCTAGAGAATCCCAATGCACAAAAACTCTATGAAAGGATTGGTTTCAAACTCGGCAAAAAAACTCCTTTAGTAGGGGGCGAATATTATCACATGTATATTCAACTTGATTAGATACGGTTTTTATCTAATTTATCGCCATTTCAGGCCTTATCCCGCTAATCAGTATCTTTTGAGAAGAAGTCCAAGCAGCTCTGGCAGACAACACCAATTAGATCAGACATAACCACTAATCAATTGGCAAGGATTTTGTATTCTAGAAAATAACTATGAAAATTTGGGAATAATGAAAAAGCTAATTTCAATTGCGGTGGGCTGCCTAAGCCTAGTTCTGGCGACGCCAGCTTTAACACAAGCACAACACAGAGGACATGGTGACCATGGCTGGCATGGCAACAAGGACCGTGAAAAATACATTCGAAAACGGGAAAAAGAGTACGACAAATATGTGCGCGAACGCGATAAGCAAGATCGCAAATACTGGAAACATGCATACGAACATGATCATGGGCGTCCAAGATGGGCTAGCGCACATCACTACGACATGAGACATCATGTGTACTTTAGCGATTACAAAACATTCTATGATCCTTATCGGGGCGGATATGTCTATATGACCAATGGCCGATGGAACTTTTCTGTGAATGTCCCTTCTTTTCTAGTGAATGTCAACTTAGGAAATGCTGCGATTCGTGTGGTCAAAGATGTACCTCTTGACAGAAGACCAGAAGAGTATTACGACGATAATGAGGATTGGGACGATTAACGGTACGATTAAACTTTACGTTTATTTAGAATAATTACTGATAATACTATATTTTTGCGCTGTTCATCCGATTGACAGCGCATCTATGACACATAAAAGAGCTAAACAAAAAAGCCTAAAAAATATACTTAGAAAATTGCATCTTTATTTGGGCTTATTATTTGGTATAATCTTTTTTACTGTTTGCGTGACAGGGATGTTATTGAGCTTTGAAAAAGAGCTTACCCCACTTTTATGGCCGAAAGAACAGCAGGTAACTGTACAAAGCAATCGTCTTTCCCTTGCACATATTTCCCAAAAAGCCGAAGCTATCTTTCCGGACAAGAAGTTGTTTCGCATCGAAATTCCAGCAGATCCTTCCCGTAGTTTCCGTATTCAGTATGGACAAAAAAAGACCGGATACTGGTATGCATATATAAATCCTTATACAGGAGCACTATTATCCAAAGGTCGGCAGAGTGACCGTTTTTTTCAAAAGACTTTGGATATCCATCGTTTTCTTCTCGTCGAAAAAATCGGAAGTACCCTAACTGGAATCTCAGCTCTAGCGGCTTTCTTTCTTGCCCTAAGTGGTATTTACCTGTGGTGGCCAAAAAATAAATCCATGCTCAAACAACGTGTAACGATAAAAATGGCAGCCTCTCTCAGAAGAAAAATCTGGGATTTTCACGCAGTGGGCGGTTTTTACGCATCTTTGTTTTTAATTATTTTTACCTTGACGGGATTGACCTGGAGTTTCGATTGGTACAATAAACAATTCTATAAAGTATTGGGTTCAACGCAAAAATCAACAAAAGAGAAGATCAGCAACATCAACAATCAGGCTTTTTCAGATTACCTCGTGCTGGATACGATCTATCAGCAGCTAAACAGCCTATATCCCAGCTCTGGAAATATAATTATCACGTTTCCTGAAAAGAAGGACTTAGCTTTTGCACTAACTAAGGAAAATTTTTCAAATGCAACTTTACAGATCAACCAGGCTTTCTTTGACAGCAAATCCGGACAACTACTTAAAAATAACCCTTTAGAAAAATTACCTTTGGCGCAACAGGCTCAACGTATGATGAAATCTATTCATATGGGGTCGATATTTGGATTACCTTCTAAGATTATTGTATTCTTAGCCGTTACACTAGCCGCTTCTCTCCCCATCACAGGAATATGGATATGGTTGAACAAAAGAAGAAAGAAGAAACCGTCAAAAAGCCAAAAGAAGAAAGCAATTCAACTTCAAACCATAGCATAGCGTATTATCCTTATTTTTAAACTTATTCAAATGAATTCTTATATCAGACACACGACTAGATAATAATAGAAGAAATGATCGATATTAGCTGCTATGAAAGACCGCAAAGAAAATTCGACGAATGCAATCAATGAAAAAGCATTACAACAGTTCTGTAACGCCTCCAAGACGCTGGCATTATTCAGTGGCCGATGGAAGCTTTCGATTCTATTCAAACTCCTGGAGCAGGATACGAACTACTCGGAATTCAAAATTCTCCTGCCCCAAGTCAGCGATCGTACACTTGCAAAACAATTGAAAGAATTACAGCTGGACGGACTCATTCAAAAAGACCGAAGTAAAACAGCATCAATCTATTCGCTGACCGATAAAAGTCGTAAACTAAAACCCCTATTGGCGGCGCTTTCTGGGTTTAACAACGACTAACCTTAACTAAAATCAACACGCTCCAAAAACTCAATCACTTCCCCATTCGGACTGTAAACGAGGCTATTTCGCACAAAAACATCTTTTTTACCTTGGCTGAGTATGAGTTGAAATACTCCATCACTCAAATCTTGAGCACCATGGGCGATAGCCTGTATTCGGGCATCTTCGGCTTCTTCTACCGTAAAACACAGATGAAGTAGCGCATTCTCGACATATTCCTCCCCTTCTATACGCCTTCTTCCCTGCGTTGGAATAGCAGCATTCTTATCACAAATTTCCAAATAATAGCCAATAGAGGCATTAAAAAGCATAGCACAACGTTCTAAATTAAACTCGGGTAATGACCATTCATGCACAATAATAAAACCGAGATTTTCATAAAATCCAATTGTCTTATCAAAATCCTGAGCCTTAATCGACAGGTGGTGAAAACCCACAATATTATCTTTCAATTCCATAAAGTATATTTTTTGAACAAAACTAATGTGTTTTTCTGGTGACTGGAACAACTTACAAAATTGTAAGTTGCGCTGGTGGCCATAAAAGAGTATACGTTAAAACTAGCAGTATCAGAGGGAGATTTTAAATTATAGGAGATAGATTTTATTATTTTAATGTACTTTTGCCCATTAAATATCTCGATCTGAAGAAGGAGTAAAAGCTTTGTAACTACCTTGAGTCTATAAATATGAGGTATTCATTAGACATCATTTCGATGGACTTTACTGTCCAAAGTATGGTGACATCCAACATAAGAAATCGGATGTTATAAATTCTTCAAAAATCGAGATAGAATACGCAAAGTTTAAAGCCCTTAGTCTATATATATTTGCAAATAAAATGAAACAGCATCTTCACCGACAATTACGGATCTATAGATATGTAATCTATAGAGAGACGTTAGTCGATCCTTGGGAACATTTTTGGTCATTTATTGGCGCCTTTGTAGGAATATTTATTATCGCTTATATCCAATCTCTTCATTTACCTTCGCTGGAAAATATCTTTTTGATAGGCTCCTTCGGAGCTTCCTCGGTTTTGGTTTATGTGCCATACAAAGTCCACTTGCCCAACCCCGCAACTTAATTGGTGGGCATGTTGTTTCTGCAATCGCCGGTGTTACCGTTGCACAGCTCCTTCCCGATATTATCTGGCTGACCGCTCCCTTCGCCGTGGCCTTGTCCATTGTTTGTATGCAGCATACACGCACACTACACCCTCCTGGTGGAGCAACAGCACTCATTGCCGTCAGCAGCGGAACAAAAATTTCATCGATGGGATATTGGTATGTATTAAGTCCAGTACTATCGGGTTGCATAATTTTATTCCTGGTGGCTCTGATCTTTAACAATATCACGAAAAAGAGACATTATCCTGTAAAAAAATCACGTTTACGCCGCTCAAGAAGACAGCATTTAAAAACCCGTTTTGAAACAAGCAGGAGTCCATCGAGTCTTGATTAAAAGTCTTTATGATCTATTGAATAACACGATCTAAAACTAATAAAGGATAGCGTTTTGGGTAGACGCCCAAACGCTATCCTTTTATGATCGCTTCTTCCCGTCATCTAAAACAGTTATTATAGCCCGATAAATTCCATACAGAAGGAATAGTAAACTTGTAATTGTAAGCCCCAAATACTCCACCACCCAAGCAATAAGTATGGCGACCAAATGGATTTTACCATTCTCCGGTTTAAATGCGGCACCTGAATAAACGTAATAAGCGATGGAACCAAATAAAAGAATCCATATTATCGCATAAACATAATGAAGCGGATTTTTGCTGAGCTTTCTATTTTTAAACATATATCAAGTTTTATGATCTAATGCTGATCCGCTTATCTAACACGAACGAGCATTTCGTCAAATTTAGGGTGCACATCCGTTTTTGACAAGCCATAACTATAATTCGCTTACCATGATTTAATATTCGTACTTCCTATAAAAAATCGCCCGCGGCAATGGTCGCCATACACTTGCTTCGCTACGTTAAAATCAAAAGAAAAAGTCCCTTACATTACTGCAGGGACCTTGCTTTCACCGATTATTCCGTTGTGATTTTTATGCGGTTGGAAATTTGCTCATATCCATGTAAAATATCTCCCAGGTATGCCCATCAAAATCTTCAATACTTCGCTGTTGCATAAAACCATAGTCTTTCATTGGCGTGGGTTCTATACCGCCAGCTTTCAGTCCTTTATCAACAATTTCGTTCACACGATCCAGACCAGAGACAGCAAGTGAAAATAGTCCTGCGATCTGTTTTTTTGTATCTGCAAGCGGTTTTTCCGTAAATGTTTTAAACTTATCCGGAGATAAAAGCATAACAAAAATATGCTCACTCCAAACCATACATTTGCCTTGCTCATCCGAAAACTGAGGATTGTTCGTAAAGCCCAATTGTGTATAAAAATCCATTGACTTATTCACATCTGCTACTGCGAGATTTATAAATATCTGTTTCATCATTTAAAGTTTAATTGCTACTGATCTAACAAAGATGAAAATTTCCGTCCAAAAAAAACTTGGCCTATGCGAAGATTTTTATTCAGCATCAATGAACTGGTGGAATAGCTAAATCTTGTTTGGAAAGCTCGTTACTTGGAGAGCTCATTCAATTCGGCCTGCGAAAACACATGCTCGCCTTTTAGATAACCATTCGCTTCTTTCAGATAGGTATATATTACATCTCGGCCCTTTGGATTGGGCAATTTATGTAAATTTTTGACCAAGAAATCTTTATCACGCAATCTATCTTTACCATAGCTTAAAAAAGATGGTGCGTGCGTCTGCACGCTCCAACGGATAAAACGTAAATCGATATTGTCAGGGTATTTCATGATCATTTCTTCGAGGAGCTTTTTTCCTTTCTTGAATTGCCCCAATTTTGTAAACGGGTTGCCCATATGTTTTGCCCATAATATCGCATAAGCCGCGAGATAACCCTTTTCTGTGGCGGAATTGGCAGCTTTTTCCAATAGTTTCAGATTCGTTTCACAGAGCTTTTTGTTTTGAACAGCAGTCGCGTACTCGGCTCTCATTTTATCAACATCCACTTGACCAAAACAACAAATCCCACATAATACCAAAGAGACACAGATAAAAAATCGTATAACCATTTTCAATTCAATTAAAGTAAAAAATAAACGCCGTTTTGTGATATAACAATATCGAAGAGCTTTGAGTTTTCTTATTTTTTAATCCGTTGAGAACGCCGTTTGTTTTGCCACTTTCCCAATACAATGAGCAATGTACCAATGACGATGAAAACCAACGTTACTCCAAAGCTGTTCAAAATAACCCTGTCCATCCCCAATTCGGAAACATTGACAAAAGGATAGGGATAAAATCCAGAAAACGAACCATGCCACAACGTATAAAAAAGATAGACTAATGGGAAGATCAACCAATAAAAAATATGACTCCACCGGATTGTTCCCTTGTCCAAAAAACGCCACCAAAAAAGGAAAAAACTCAAAGGAGCGAGCACATGCAATAATTCGTCAACCACCATTGATAAACCCTGAGGATGCGACAAAAAGCGAAGTATGGTATTATAGATAATTCCGACAATAAGAATATATAATGTTACGGCAGTAATTGTTTCGGGTCTAGTAAAAAATAGGCCCATTCGACTTTTTGACCAGCAAATAGTAAAAAAACAGCATAACATAACCATTACATTACTCAGAATTGTAAAATAACTAAAAAACTGAATAATATAGTCGATCCTGTCAAGCTTGGAGGTATGAGCACTTAAGATAAACTGTCCAACAATTGCAAACAAGGTAATCATACCAATGCTACCAGCAAAAACCGATTTTAATGACTTCTGAGCCTCCATATTACTAGTGGTCTATACAATACTAAATATAAAAATTTCAACTGCTATTTGGAATTTTAAATGATGAAATCCAATTCACCCCTACTCGAATCTTAAATCCAGATTGTAAATAATTGCAACGAATTGTAAATGGATTCAGTTTCCTTACTTACAATTATTATTTTTATAGGGTATAAAGTATTGATAAATGATCAGAGTAGCCATTATCGAGGATGAACCCGCGGTACGCAAAGAAATCAGCTATTTAATCCAACAGGAAACTGATGTTGAACTTGTTGGCTGGAGTGATACGGTGACAAATGCTGTAAAATTGATTGAAGAGAAACAACCAGACGTTATACTCATGGATATTCAACTCCGTGATGGTACAGCATTTGACATCCTAAAAAAGCTAATCGCTATTCCACAGAATATTATTTTCATTACGGCCTACAATCATTTTGCAATCAAAGCCATCAAATATGGTGCTTTGGATTATCTTTTGAAACCGGTCGATCAAACCGAATTAAACGAGGCATTAGAACGTTACCGGCGTAAAAGCGAAAACAATCCCCAATGGATGCAGCGTTTATCAATGGCGCAGGAAGCTTTACACGCCAGCGAACTTCCCGAAAGCATCGCCTTGTCTTCCATACACCATGTACGTATTGTCCCCGTTCACAACATCGTGTACTGCAAAGGAGACGGTCCCTATACTTTTTTGTTTTTAAATGATGGTACAAAGGAGTTAATTTCTAAACCCCTCAAATATTATGAAGAATTATTGCCACCGCCCTATTTCTTACGCACCCATCAATCTTATCTTGTTAATAGGTCACATATTTCTGGTGTCAATCGTTCCGAGTATATTGTCTTAAAGAACAAAGAGGAAATTCCGATTTCATCACGCAGAAAAAACTCGATCTTAAATCAGCTGTTCCCTGAAAAATGAGCCTATTGAACCGCATTTTCCCTTGGCTGCTACTGTCTTTGTTTTCGATCGCTTGCGCTCGAAAGAATGACGCACTGTCGCCCGATCATGATGCTATTGCCGCAGAGATTAAAACGCTGGAGGACCAAAGATTAAATGCAGCAAATGGGGATTCCATCAAGCTTGCCTGGTTAAAGTTAGACCAGCATGCCACCGTAAAAAAAGACACGGTACTCGCTGCCCGTGTAAAATATTATCTAGCACGACTCTATGCTATGAGTGGCCAGGATTCGGCTCTTTTTTTTGTTCAACAGGCGCTCGAACTCATTGAACCCACCAACGGAAACGCTAAATACAAAGCTCTTATTTACAATGGCATAGGAAATATCCGCAGCATAGAAGCAAAACAACGCGAAGCGGGCTATTATTACAACAAAGCCGCCACGATTGTTTTGTCGGATACCGCATCAGGATTGTCAACCGAAGCGAAATCAGCGATATTACTGTCCGCTGCCCAAAACAACTTGAGCTCCTTTCAGTATAACCTTGCAGAAAAAATGAATCGTTCGGTACTCCCCCTAATTGATTCGCTGCCTGAAGGACACATTAACCGACAACGCGTATTGGTACAAATGATCCAGACGCTGAATACTTTACAGCGGCCAGCAAAAGATATTGCCCCCTTTCTTCATCAACTCGAAGAATTACATGCTAAAAATCCAGACAAATACAACATTAGTTTTCTATATGATTCGAAGATCCAATACTATGAAACGGCTAAAAAACCGGACTCCATTTTACATTATGAGTTGCTAAAAATAGCGATAGATGAACGTTTGCACCAACAAACAGCGTCCTCTATATTGATGAACAATTTATTCGTAGACTACAGTAATGTTGCCGCAATCTATGTTTCATTAAATAAGCCGGCCTTGGGAGAAAAATTCATCCAAAAAGCCAGCAAACTTAAAGCGCAGTTTCCAAAATTAATCTTTCCCAACAACGAAATTACATTTCAAAACAGTCTAGCAGCCGTCTATCGATTGCAAGGAAAAAATAAAGCCGCAATAGACGTATTGAATCATCTTGTGCAATTACAAAGGGGTATTTACCAATCGGAGAATACACAAGCGATCGCAGAAATGAATGCCCTATATCAACTCCAGGCGAAGGATCAATCTATTCGAATACTGAACGAAAATATCAAGATCAATAAACTCCAGCTACAACAAAATCGTTTAGGGCTGATCATATCCTCGCTAGCGGTTATTTTATTGATCATCATACTTTTCTTCCTATATTACAGTTTTCGCCAGCGCCGTTCCATACAAGAGAAAGAAAAGGTCTTGTTGCAGCAGCAGTTGTTGCGCACACAGATGGAACCGCACTTTATTTTCAATACCCTTTCCGCTGTACAGAGTTTCATGCGCCTGGATAAGAAGGAAAATGCTATCAAATATTTAAATCGTTTCAGTCGACTACTACGCAGCAATCTCGAATTAAGCCGTGAAAACCTTGTTCCATTAAATGAGGAACTGGAAACCTTAGAAAACTATTTGATCTTGCAGCAAATGCGTTTTGAAGATGCTTTTCATTACCATATCACACAACCTGAAGATCAAGATTTAAGTGCGGTCATGCTACCACCAATGCTCATACAACCCTATGTTGAAAATGCGATTCTGCATGGCATAAACCTCGAAACGGGCGATGGCAGTATCGACATCCAGTTTACGTTATCTGAAGATATCCTACAGGTGACGATTAAAGATAGTGGTAAAGTCAATCCCGACATTCCTGTAATTACCCATCGTTCACTCTCTGGGACCATCAGTCGTGAACGCATGCAGCTGTTGGGCAAGAAAGCAAGTGTACAGATCACCAAAAACCCAACCGCTGGTACCACAGTCATCCTGCATATACCAGTGACATATTAATGGCAAACAAAGGAATATTTAACGTCCTTTCTAGGTTCTACTGCAGTGAAAATTTCAGAAAAACAATACAGAACTTGCAAGACAACACGTATTTCAACAGAAATCAGAAAAAAGAACCATATTGAGCCAAATTTCGATACCATAAAATACGAGATATTGAAACGCATAACCCTATAAACAAACGGCGAGCAATTCTTTAATTGCCCGCCGTCTAATTAACTAAACACAAACTAAATATTTCATTGTGGACTCCCGTCTCCTACTCATTTTCCTCATTTATTTCTGTTTCATGATATCCGCTAAAAGTTTCATGTAAAAACCTCCAACAACACTACGCGCCTTGAAGTTTTCGCGGATCCCCGTAGTCGAATCATAAAAATCATTTAATGGGACACGGGATTCCGTTTGAATCGCATGATTATAGACTGGTTTTATCAAAGCTTCAAATGCTTCTCTTGATGGAGCAAATGATGCCGTCCAAAGAATCCAGTCATTTTTTGTGTATGCTTTACGGCTATCCAATGGTATGCCGAATCTATTTTGCTTGGTCAGATAATACTTAATTTCTGTATCATACACTTTTTGTGGAAACAGATTCAATCCCAACACTTTGTCCCAGATCAAATTATATTTTTGACTCCAGGTATTTTTATCATCAAATGTCAGTGCATAATGATCACCGGCATCTGCCATTTCCATCCATTTCGGAACCATTTCCTCGGCAATTGCACGGTATTTTTTTGCTATTGCAGTTTCACCAATGGCCTCCGCAAGCTGCGCATAACAAGCAATACCAACGATAGCCTTAACAGATAAATTGGCATTTCGTGCAAGGTGACCGGCAAAATCATCTGTACAGAGCTGCGTTTTAGGGTCAAAACCATCTTTAACGAGATAATCTACCCATGTTGTCAATGTTTTCCAATGCTTCCTGGCATAGTCAGCATTCCCTTGCACTTTTGCGATTGCAGCAGTTAAAATAATCATATTGCCCGATTCCTCCACAGGCATAGGTTCACCATAGGTTTGACCATTGGCCAATGGATACGTACCCAAATCGTGCGCTGCCCAAGGATAGGGATATTTACCGCTCTCACTAAAATAAAATATTCCACTTAACATCCCTTTCAACAACTCCGGATTATAGATCAGATACAATGGCGCTGAAGGATAAGTGACATCGACCGTATTGATGAATCCGCCACTATTATTTTCTTTGGAAAGCCATAATAGTTCGTTTTGTGGACTTTTCACCAAGGTATGTGCTGCAATACTTTGACGATAAGCGAGAACGCTAAGGTGTGCATACTCTTTTCCACCCGATTTTAGCGCATCTGCATACACTGTTTTGTCGAATGCCACGCACTTATCGAGTACCTTACGATACTCATCTGCAGCCAAAGTCAGCTGATTTTCCATCGTTTCTTTACCGGAGTTGTTCCACCATGGTCTCAAATTATTTTTGAAATACTGAATCGCATAAATTTCATCGTACCCAACCTCTACAAAACGTTCCTCCGCTTTCGCCCCCACATTGCCAAATGGAATGACCGTGTTCAGCGCAAGTGATGTCCCCTTAACAGTTCTTACCGATGTCGTTGTTCCCTTTCTAAAGGCGTCTACGGCTCCGCCTCTCGGACTAATAAACTGTTGCGTTTTATCCCGCTTCGGCGCAGCAACATAAAAATACCCCCAGTCTATCCGCATATCATCGGCCCCTTTCTGCAGAATAGGCTGTTCGACCGTTCCCGTCTTTAGTACAGACAATTTTGCCGTCTCATATTTTTCGGCGATCACCTCCTGTGAAGGTTTATACACCGCAATATTTGTGGATGCACTTAGAAAAACTTTAACCGCATGCTGCTTGCCATCGTTTGCTTTGACGTTATACGTGATATAGCTTACCGGTCGAGCAAATAAATTCAGATCATCCATAAGCAAAGGCGACGTAAAGGTTAATTTTAGATCAACCTTACCTGCCTGAAAGTTATAAACCGTACGCGTCGCTGTTATTTCTACATCGTTTTGCACGGCTTCTTCAATCCGTGCCCCACGCTCTTTAAGCCTGTCAACCAAACCAAAATCGAGATAACGACCGCCAGCACTATTCTTCAAATGGATGGCAATATTATTTTGCCCAGCCTTCAAATTCGCCTTGTCAATGGGTATATACTGAAAGTTGTTGGTCCAACCTACTTTTTCGTAAACCTTCTTCCCATTCAAAAATACGTCTATATTATCATCATGATTGAGTTTTAAAAACAACTCATTAATACCCTTCGGATCCGCTACGGAAAACTCGCGTCTCACCCAGATATCGTCCGATTTCCAAAGGGTTTTTACCTGCTTCTCGTCATCACCCATGGGTGCAAGTCCCGATTTCCACGTATCCGTATTATAAGCGGAAGATTCCCAGCCACCTTGAGGTTTTGATTCTGTATACTGTACCGTATAAGATTTATCTTCGGCAGTCGGTAGAATAACCGCATAACTCGGTTCCTCTTTGCCAAGAAAACGATAAATATGACCATCAACATCAATTAAGCCCAACAGCGAATGATCAGCGTCTGTCCAGTGCTTTGTTGTCGATGCATGAAGCTGATCTGTCATTGACCATATACTAAAATTGGGGTTGTGTGTAATCAATGGATAAGCCGGAGCTTTGCGTTCTTGGGCTTGTCCATCTAAAACAGTGGAAACACAGGCTACAATAACACAGAGACCTATCTTCCCAAGTTTGTTCATTGCATAAATAGATTTTTGAAAAGGTTTAATCATATTTTTTAGATAAAATTAGCTATACAGTTTTTCGTATTGAGCATATGCTCAATCGTTTTAACAAAGAAAGTCGGAATAAGTTAAATTCAGCTGTCGCATCGTATCATTTTACCTTCAATTTATATCATATTTGACGATCTGCCGTCTAATCGAGATAATTATTATCTTTGAGAACCTGTCCGATCGTTATGCGCAAAATAACCTAGTAAACATCGGCATTCAATTTTACCAATAACACGATGAGAAGTATTTACGTTTATTTCTTAATGACTATATCTTGTCTATTTTCAACGAGCGCACCGCTTTATGCACAAGAAACAGATTCGGTCAATAAAAAAGAATTGGATCTAAGTTCCCTACTGAACGGAATTAGACAACAGCAAATTAATGATTCTCTTGAACGGGTAAAGCTTCAGCATGAAATTGCCGATCTTAAAAGTCAAAATAGCCCCAAAAAAGAAAATTTAAAACAGCAGCTGAATGAGTTTGACGAAGAAAATAACCTTCGGAAGCAGCAGCTGAAAGTTAAAGTAGACTCCATCAAAAAAAACACAAAAAGATATGCGGTCGCGCCATTTCAGGATACGCTATTCTATATCTATAATAAACTTGGATCATCATTAGCCAAAGACCGCGCTTACAATGTGGTCAGCAGAATCCATAATCTATATGAAGACGATTTTGTGAAAGTAGATTCCTTTAAAATCGAAAACAGCGAAATAAGTGCCGACATCGTTTATAAAGATCTCGTCATAACTTCCGTCACAGAACTCGATGCCCTTCTTGAAGGAAAAAGCAAAGAAGAGATTGCGGCAAACTACCTAAAAAGAATTCAGGATTCAATCAAAACGGAACGTGCTGATAACAGCATTACAAAACTTCTTACCCGTATTGGACTTGTATTTCTCATTCTAGTCGTTTTTTCGATATTGATTCTATTGATAAACAAATTGAAAAAATATGGTACGCGACGTATATTGACAGAAAGAACACAGCGGATCAAAGACATTAAGATCAAAAATTACGTCCTTGTCACCTCCGTACAAAAAACACGGATGTTTATTAATGCCATAAATATCTTACGTTGGGGCTTGATCGTACTCATTGCCTTTATCATGCTGCCGATTGTCTTCAGTGTTTTTCCATTTACACAGAGCTGGGCATCCAATCTCATTGGACTTTTTACAAAGCCCCTGAAGACTGCAGTTTTGGCAATTTGGGATTATATTCCCAATCTGATTACTGTATTTGTCATACTCGTTGTCATGCGGTATGCCGTTCGATTCATAAAGTATATTTTTAGCGAAATTGACAAAGGCAAATTAGAGGTCAATGGTTTTCATCGCGATTTTGCCATGCCAACCTTTACTATTGTTCGCTTTCTGCTCCAAGCCTTCACGCTGGTGCTCATATTCCCTTACTTACCCGGCGCAAATTCAGATATCTTTAAAGGAATATCCGTATTTATTGGTGTCCTGTTCTCTTTAGGGTCATCTTCCGCGATTTCCAATATCATAGCGGGGCTTGTGATCACCTATATGCGTCCTTTCCGTATCGGAGACCGTATCACTATCGCCGACAAAACGGGCGTTGTTATCGAAAAATCCCCCCTGGTAACCAGGCTCCGAACGATAAAAAATGAAGAAATTACCATTCCCAATTCCTCGGTACTTTCGGGAAATACCGTCAATTATTCGACATTCTCTGAGGAAGGAATCTGTTTTCAGGTGGAATTGACAGTCGGTTATGAAGAACCTTGGCAACGTATACACGAATTACTACTGAACATACCGCCGCGAATAAAAAGAGTCAACCTTAATCCTGCCCCATTCGTCTTGCAAAAAAAATTAGACGACTTTTATGTTTTATATGAACTGAATGTCTACATCGCTAGATCCGCGGAAATTGAACTGGCAAAATCTGAAATTTTTCAGTTGATACTCGATGATTTTTTAGCGGCAGGAATTGAAATGAATGGTCCACACCTATTTGCCAAGGTTGATCATGTCCAGCAATATAATCCAAAAGCACCCAACAATTCGCACGAAAACGAACTTTAAAGCTTGTTTCCATGCGTTGTATTTTATAGATCAATTGCTGCGTTCAGACCGGACTGAACGCAGTAATTGATCAACAGCAGGAAGCAGGTTAACTAAAGATTCAAAACATAGATCAGCTCTTCTGCTTTGACCCCATCAGGCCAAACGACATCCCTTGAATGTGTATACGCAAAGTTAAACGATTGATTTGCAGCTCTCGAGGCTTCGTTACCAACCCGATGAGATACCGTAATCCGGAGGCAGCCTTGTTCACGTGCCCATGTTATACGCGCTTCATAAAACAAGCGGGATAAACCCCGGCCTCTATGGCCTTCCTGAATGAAAGACGCGATCAAAATCGCATTTGATTCATCCGCCCGATCCAACACGACACCGGTCAGCCCAATCAATAAATCTTGGTTATACAAACCGAATATCGCACACTTGGGATTGCCCAGTAAGGCCATCCACTCGGCATCACTATAAGCCGCTTCCTTTTGATAATTGCTACCGAACACCTCAGGAGCAGAAGATAAGGCCTCCAGTCTTATCTTTTTGTATTGCTGCCATTCTCCTATTTCTAAACGTCTTAGCTCATATTTCTCCAATTTTGGCGTCTTTTTTTGCTTATCTTTTAACGTAAATATACTTAAGCAAGCGCAATAAATGAACACTGGACCAGCTACATTATTCAATTTGGACTAGCTCATTTGCACCCATTGGCCGTAATTTTGAATTAAATCAAGAAATAGCTATTTGCATGTATGTACCCAAACATTTCCAGTTCGAAGATTACGCAGAAAAGGTTGAATTTATGCAACAATATAGTTTTGCCACCATCGTATCGGTTAAAGAGGGGATTCCAATAGCAACCCAGCTCCCCTTCCACATCCGTACAGATAAAGATCAGCTGCTTTTAACATCACACTTCGCTCGCGCAAACGAACAAGCCAATTATATCGAAAATACACCGTCATTAGTTATTTTCTCCGAACCACATGCCTATATCTCGCCACAACACTACGAAAAGAGGGAAAGCGTGCCAACCTGGGACTACATTGCGGTTCATGCCTATGGTCTTGCATCTATCCTTACGGAGGAAAAAGCAATAAACAAGGCTTTAGAGCAAATGATCCTCAGTTACGACGAAGCTTATCTAACACAATGGAACAATCTCTCCGATCGCTTCAAAAGTGGCATGATGCGAGGTATCATCACCTTCGAACTTGTCGTTACGGATTTACAGGGCCAAAAAAAATTAAGTCAAAATAAAAGTGAAACAGAAAGACAGCGTATCCGCGATTTTCTGAAAAATAGCGACAATGAGCTCGAAAGAAATATTGCCGCAGCAATGAAAAATGGATCAATAAGTAATGAAAAAAATGAACAAAAATAACACCGAAATAGCAATCACTAAAGTAAAACTAACAGATATTGACCTGCTACAGCAGATTGGAAAAGAAACATTTATCCAGACCTTTTCAGACACAAACACCGAAGAGAACATGAAGACTTATCTAACGGAAGGTTTTTCAAGAGAAAATTATTGGCCGAGCTCTGCCATGATGAGTCTGAATTTTACTTCGCCGTTTTAGAAAATAATGTTATCGGTTACTTAAAAATAAATACCGGACAAGCGCAGACCGAAAACCAAAGCCTACAGGCATTGGAAATTGAACGCATCTATGTTCTACAGGAATTTCACGGTAGAAAAGTGGGGCAGCTATTGTTCGAGAAAGCACTAGCCTTAGCTCAAAAAAAAGCAGTTTCATTTATCTGGCTTGGTGTTTGGGAAAAAAATTCCCGCGCGATCAATTTCTATCGGAAAAATGGGTTTGTGGCATTCGACAAGCATATATTTCAACTGGGCGACGATAAGCAAATCGATATTATGATGAAAAAAACAATACAACTGCAACATGGATGAGTTTATTACAGAGAATATACGCATTATACAACAGCGTATCGACAAAGCGTGCAAAGCAAACCAGCGCGACCCACGCGAAGTAAAATTATTGCTAGCGACTAAAACCGTACCTGCCGAACGTATCGAAATCGCACTGCAAACTGGTCAAACCTTAATTGCCGAAAATAAAGTACAGGAATTAAAAGACAAATTTGAGTATTTAAATACTATTCCGCATGTTAATCATTTTATTGGCCACCTGCAAACCAATAAAATCAAGGATCTGCTTAAATACAACGTATCCTGCATCCATTCAATCGATCGTATAGATCTTGCCGAAAAAATTGCATCAACGACTTTTAAAAGAAGATAAAACCATGGAAGTGCTCATTCAGGTGAATACTTCCTTTGAAGAGAGCAAGTACGGCGCTGCTCCAGATGAAGTGATCGATCTGGTTCAGCAAATAGCAACGTTAAACACACTAAAGATTAAAGGATTGATGACGATAGGTCTATTGAGTGCCGAGGCCGAACAGGTGCGAGCCTGTTTCAAATTGCTTAGACATATTCAACAACAAATTATAGCCCTAGCTATTCCTGATGTATCGATGAAAGAACTGTCGATGGGCATGAGCGGGGATTTAGAAATAGCGATAGCGGAAGGTGCGACGATTGTCAGGGTAGGAACGGCAATTTTTGGACAGCGTCCTACTCCAGATAGTTATTACTGGAACGAAAACCGATAACATAAAAACCAATGCGGATACATTTTATACAACACGAAGTTTTTGAAGCACCTGGAGCCTATTTAGCCTGGGCAGAAAAACAACAGCATGAGGTCACCTTTTCCCAGGTCTACCGACAGGACCTTCTGCCAGACGAAATTGATTCCGTCGATGTATTGATCATTATGGGCGGACCGCAAAGCCCAGATTCATCCCCTTCCGAATACCCTTATTTTGACGCTAAGGCCGAAATCGCCTTTATCCGCCGATGTATTGATGCAGGCAAGGCAGTTGTTGGTATATTCCTGGGCGCACAACTGATTGGCGAAGCGCTATTGGCAAAGTATGAACATAGTCCACAAAAAGAAATTGGGGTTTTCCCCATCACGCTTACAGCGGCAGGAATAAACGACTCCAAAATAGCGCATTTCGGCAGCCCGTTATCGGTTGGACATTGGCACAACGATATGCCTGGACTTACCCCTGAAAGTGAAATCTTAGCAAGTAGCGCCGGCTGCCCTAGGCAAATTGTGCGTTATACAAATCTCGTTTACGGATTTCAATGCCATATGGAACTCACGGCTGAAGTCGTCCGGCTATTGATAGCTTCAGAAGAAGATCTCCTTCTCCAAAGCCAATTGCACCAATTTGTGCAATTACCCGACGTAATTCAGGCTTATGATTACAACGAAATGAACAATAAACTTCATAAATTTTTAGATTTACTTGAATGTGCATACAGGAGAAGTCTGGTCAATAAATGAGCATAACTGTTTAAATGAGGCCATAAAAATTCATACAGGTAATTCATTAGTTGGATAAAAAATCGTAGATTTGATATTAACACAAAGAACTATTGATGGACCTAAGACGCAGTAAACTTCAAAAAATGGGCTATGTCGCCCTTCTGGCATTTCTCCTGTACAGCTGTGTTTCCCAAAAAGAAAACAAAAAACTGACCTGGTATCAACATCAGATTATCGAGCAGCTTGTTCCGGAAACTGATTCCAGTTACAGAGTGCAAATTGGTATCATGGCTGCTACCTTCTGGCTAGATAATCAAGATGGTCAGCTGACCAAAAAATTGAATCTCCTGCAACAGAGCTACACGCAACGAAATAAAGTCGACGTCGCTGTTCAGCAAGGTACCAACAAAATCATTCGCGTCACCAAATCAGAATAGAGCACGCTCTATCTAGGCAACACAAATGATTTTGGCACCACCAATACTTCAATTATAGTTCATATCCTAGGCCCACACAAATCATCCACTACACATGTTGTTTGCTATCTTCTCAATAAGGTCCGGACAGACCACATGGTAAATTAAGCAATCTTATTCATTGCTATAATTTGAGGCGTTTCCTGTAATTTTTCACCAGCCACTTTTCCAAATGCCACAATATAAGGTTGTTGATTATGCGCATCCAAGCCCGCTTGATCTTCCCAGATTTCATAAAATATAAATTGATTTTCATCACTGTTTACCTGGTGCAGATCATACTGTATACACACTTCTTCTTTCCTACTTGCCTCGACCATTTCTAACAATAATGCCAATACTTCTTCCCGATGTGCAGGAACTGCTTTTAAAATTGCGGTTAAATATACCTTCATGTTATTGATTTTATTTTGGTAATTTACTCTTTTCATCGCAATAACGCCATGGATAAAGCGATTTATCGATCAATAAATTTTTAGTTCAACGTAGTTTCCAAATGGAAGACCTCTTCCAAATATTGTTTATATTCCTTTTCGTAATTGTCGACACGTTCTTGAGATGCCCCCTTTTCCATATCATGAAAATGGAAACTTCCCAGGTGTTCCAATCCTGCAAACTGATTCATCTTATGAAAACCGAATAAAACACCGGCATCAAACTGAATGCTGATCAAAAAACTCATTTTCCATTGTAAATGCTGTCTCAGGGGCATTCCAGCTCGAAGTCACCATGTATTTTTTACCTTGCATCAAACCCCGGTGCCTTAATTAATTGCCGGATTCTTACGCGATCGACCATCACTCTTATAGATACCGTTGTTGTGGCCGGCCGTAAAGACTTCATCGATATAAAGTTTCAGACGATTCGGAACCTGGAACCACCATACAGGAAAATGGTAAACGATAATGTCTGCCCATTTAAAATTTTCAACTTCAACCATTGGATCAAAATCATCATTGATATTGGTAACCCTTGTTTCAAATCCATTTTCAGCCAATGTTTCAACGGTCCAATTTGTTATCGTAGTATTAAAAGAACCTCCCGAGTGTGCGAATTTCTGTCCGCCATTGATAATAAATATTTTCATCTCTATAATTTTTATTATTGATAATACAAATTTCTATCATATTTTTGAATCATACAAATAATTTAAATTGTATATTTGTATCATAAAAATAATAACTATGAAATGGAACTTAGAATGGCTTCGTACATTTAAGGCAATCTATGAAACCGGAACATTATCTGCAGCTGCACAGGAATTATTTATTTCTCAGCCGGGGGTAAGCTTACATCTGAATTCCCTGGAAGCATTTACGGGGCACAAGCTTTTTGATCGCTCTGCGCGAAGAATGGTGCCGACCGAAAAGGGGAAAATCTTGTATAACTATGTTATTGATCCGCTTAAAAAACTAGAAACCGGTGAACAGCATTTTCACAAACGGGCATTGGACGAACGTATAACGATCAGTATCGGAATGTGTTTTGAGACCTTTCAGTACACCCTCGAAGAACATATTGCCCAGCTCCCCTTCAATTTAATTATCAAATTTGGAGAATATCCGCAGATGCAACAGGATCTTGATAATGGTTTATTGGATCTTATTATTACGCCTCAAAAAGGAAACCAACAGAATCTACAGTATGAAGCTTTTTCAAAAGAACGTATTGTCTTGATTGCAGGGTGTCAGACGGATACATCCACACTGGAAGCACTGCTGAGTGCCAATAAAATTAAAGAAGCAGCTCAACTCCTTAAAAAACAATTATGGTATAGCACGGCTGCCGATATGGATCATTTAAAAAACTACTGGTCAACACACTTTGGCGAACATCCAGACTTTAGCCCCAATTATATTGTTCCCAATATTAGCTCCATCATACGCTGTTTGAGCAACAATACAGGCTTTTCGATTGTTCCTGACTTCCTATGTGCTGAAGCAATTGCATCCGGGAAAATAAAACTAATCTGGGAAGGGACATCGCCTGTCGAAAATATCCTTTACTTCGGAACTAGAAAGAAAACCATGTATCAGGAAGAAATTGGGCAGTTGGAAACGCTGTTAAAAGAGAAATGGTAGTCACCTGACTCGCTCATAGCAACAAGACCTCCATTCGCTCAGACCTATTTATTGGCTAGCCGCTCCTGTAACTCTCGACGGAAAGTAATACCGACCGGAAGGGAGGTATTATTGATCTGTACCATTCCATGCTCATATTTGATCACCTTATTGATCGAAGCAATGTAGGATTTGTGGATACGGACAAACTTTGATGCTGGCACCTGTGTGAGAATTTGTTGGGTGGTGCTTGCTGTTAAAAAAGTTTGTCCCGGGGTAACAATTTTTACGTAATTGCCAAAGCTCTGAATAAAATCAATCTGCGATAATTTAACCTCAATAATACGACCATCCATGCGTATACTAATCGATTTGGGTTCTTCTTCCTGGGGTGACAGGACCGTATTATACGACAAAAAACGTTGAACAGCCTTAAAAAAACGGGGGAATGAAATAGGTTTTAATAAATAATCGACAACGCCATAGTCATAACTCTCCAATGCGTATTCGGAATAGGCTGTTGTCAAAATCGTTTTGGGTGGATTATCCAGCATCTTCAAAAACTCCATCCCATTAATTTCGGGCATTTCAATATCCAGGAAGATTAAATCTACTTTGTTCTCCCGAAGAAACTCCAATGCCTCAAAAGCATTATAACATTGAGCAACCAACTGTAGATCAGTACTTCTTTCAATATAATTGACCAGGACATAATGCGCGGCAGGTTCATCATCAACCACGATACAGCTTTTTTTATTCATTGTTTAAAGATTGATAACCAATGACACCTCGTACTCTTCTTTCTTGGAATTTGTCGTTAGTTTATACCGATTAGGATACAAAAGCTTCAATCGAGCCACTGTATTTTCCAAACCTATTTTTGCTGAAAACACATTCCTTTTCTTGACCGGAACAGAATTTCGGACATGCAAATATAAGTTCCCTTTTTCAATCTTGATTGAAATATGTACAAAACAATCTTCAATACTGCAGGTTCCGTGTTTAAAAGCATTTTCCACAAAAGTAATCAATAACATTGGCGCTATCTGATAATTGATATCTTCCTCTTTTTGATAGTCAAATTCAATTTTCGTTCGATAGCCTAACCGCTCGCGTTCCAGTTCAATATAACTTGAAATAAAATCAATTTCATCATCCATAGGCACATACTCCCGTTCACTGCTCTCCATTTGATAACGAAGCAGCTGAGACACTTTGATGATCAATTCAGAAGTACGTTCCGGATACTTTAGATTAATACCATAAATGGTATTTAACGTGTTGAATAGAAAATGTGGGTTGAGCTGCTTTTTTAAATGCGACAGTTGCGTTTGATTGGAAAGCAGTTCGCGTCTGGTCTTCACCCGTTGAAAGCGGTAAAATTCGATAAATTGGATACTGCCCAATATGCAGATCAACGAGCCCAATAATACACCAAATTGATAATGGAATGTTTTCTGAACCAGATTCTTGTAGAGAAAACAATTCTTGTAAATGACGTTATCCGTCAGCTCTTTTAATATCAGTGCAAAAATCAGCAGCGTTGCCACCGAAGCCAGAATATACAACAGGGGTTTATTCTTTTTAAGCAGTAATGGCAATAGAAAAAAGCGATTTAGTTGCGCATGCGCATAAAGGATCAGGAAATAGAGCACCCCCATCAAAAATCCCTTCCAACTCAGGATCAAAATCCAGTCGTTCAACGTAAAGAGGATAAACGAAAAGATCAATAGGACGACTTCCTGTATCATCTTGTTCTCCAAAACCTTTCTCATAATCCTTTTTTTTGTTAAAATTCTGTTACAAAGTAAGAGTTTTAAATTTATAACAGCAGAAAAATAAATGACGAATTAAATTGGTCACTTTTAAACACGATAGATCATTTAAAAGGGGCCTTACAGGCTAGCTCATCGCTATCTTCGTGTCCATAAAATGATAGATAACCTATGCTGAAATTGAATTTAGTGCTGTCATTGGCTGTGTCACTTGCGACATCCTCCTCCTTCGCTCAGACGCTTACACTGCGCGACGCCGTAGAACAGGGGCTTGCAAATTATGGAAATATCAAGGCAAAGGAATATTATCTCCAGTCTTCCCTGCAGACCAATGAACAAGTCAAACGCGACTTTTGGCCCAATCTGAACATCGTAGCGCAACAGGACTTTGGAACAGTCAATGGACAAAATGGTCCACTGTATGGATTCGGCGGACTAGGGGTAGCTTCTTCAGGAGCCGCTCTTCCCGAACAAAATTGGAATGCCGCATTTGGTGCGCTTTACTTAGCCAACGTCAATTGGGACATTTATACCTTTGGACGAAAAAAAGAACGGATCGAATTGGCCAAATCTGATACCAAACGACTACAGGCCGATCTCGGTCAGGAACAGTTCCAGCATAAAGTCAAGATTGCTGCGGCTTACCTCAATTTATTGGCTAGTCAACGATTGGAAAAAAATCAACAGATGAATCTGGATCGTGCACTGGTATTTTTAAATATTGCTGCCACCAAAGTAAAAAATGGAATATTGCCCGGAGTAGATTCTACACTTGCTTCAGCGGAAGTATCGCGCGCTAAAATCAGCCTCAATCAGGCCCGTGAAAATGTTAAGGAGCAAAACAACAAATTGACAGTATTGATGGGAATACCAGCAAAAGACCTGCAAATAGATACCTTGCTCGTCCAGAAAACACCAGTACAGCTAACTCCCCTTTCAGACAACTTGATTGAAAGTAATCCTATTCTGCAATTTTATAAAAGTAAAATTGAATTGGGTGAACAACAATTAAAACTATCAACCAAAGAATATTTTCCCACTGTAAGCGCCTTTGGTGTTTTTCAGACAAGAGGATCAGGTTTTAAGAGCGACTACATTACGGATCTACAAGCTTATAGCACAAATTATTGGCAAGGCGTTCGTCCCAGTAGGCAAAATTATCTCTTGGGATTGGGCATAAACTGGAATCTGACTTCGATTGCACGCATAAATAAAAAAATCAGTGCACAGCGCTTTACGAATGATGCCCTAAGAGAAGAATACCAAACCGCCGAAGCCCAATTGGCAGCACAGCTGGATGCTGCTGATGTTAAAATTCAATTGGCCCGAAAAAGTGATTTAGAAGCTCCCCGACAAGTGTCGGCAGCCCAGCAAGCTTACAATCAAAAAATGACGATGTATAAAAACGGTCTAGCTACGCTTGTCGATGTTACACAGACCCTTTACACACTAAATAGAGCCGAAACCGATCGTGAGATCGTCCACATCAATCTTTGGCAGTCGCTTTTATTAAAAGCCGCTGCTGCGGGAGATTTTGATATTTTCAACAAAGAACTATAAATAACATTACATGAATTTAATACGTTTTGCCTTACGCAAGCCGATATCCATCCTCGTACTCGTATTGGGACTTATTGTCTTTGGCATAGGTGCCGTTCGATCAATCAAGGTGGATATCCTGCCAAAAATGAACCTTCCGGTTATTTATATCGCCCATCCATTTGGTGGCTATTCGCCGGATCAAATGGAATCTTATTTTGCTAAAAACTACGTTAATATCCTTCTTTTTGCCAATGGGGTCAAATCTATTGAGACCAAGAATATTCAGGGTCTGACCTTAATGAAAGTATCGTATTACGAAGACACCAACATGGCACAGGCTGCGGCCGAGCTAAGTGCCCTGGCCAATCGGATCCAGGCCTCCTTTCCTCCAGGCTCACAACCGCCGTTCATCATTCGCTTTGATGCCTCGTCGCTTCCTGTAGGTCAACTGGTATTGAGCAGTAGCAAACGATCCAATAATGAACTGCAAGATCTGGCCAACGTCTATGTCAGGGCATCATTTACATCAATCCCCGGCTTATTGTCCCCACCTCCTTTTGGGGGAAGTCCACGCACAATTGAGGTCAACGTTGATCCGGATTTAATGCGCAGCCACAATATGACACCCGACCAAGTCGTAGAAGCGCTACGACTGAACAATCAAACTGCCCCGGCAGGAAACGTACGCATTCAGGATAAAAACTACATTACGCCGACCAATAATACCATTAAAGAGGTCAAAGATTTTGAAAAAATCCCGCTATTTAAAGGTGGTATACAAAATCTTTACCTTGGAGATATCGCTACGGTAAAGGACGGAGCTGATGTTACTGCAGGCTACGCCTTGGTCAACGGCAAGCGCTCCGTATACGTCAGTATTGCCAAAGCTGGCGACGCCTCCACATGGGAAGTCGTCCAGAACTTAAAAGCAGCTTTACCAAAAATTCAGGAGAATTTGCCCGACGACGTCAAGTTATCGTATGAATTTGATCAATCCGTTTATGTCATCAATTCGGTAAAGAGTTTGATTACCGAAGGTGCCATCGGAGCTATCCTGACCGGACTTATGGTGCTCCTATTTTTAGGTGATCGAAGAGCCGCGCTGATCGTTATCCTGACCATACCGATATCCGTGATATCCGGAGTGCTCTTTCTGAAACTCTTCGGGCAGACCATCAACCTCATGTCCCTCAGCGGACTAGCCCTGGCTATTGGTATCTTGGTCGACGAAAGTACGGTAACGATCGAGAATATACACCAGCATCTGGATATGGGTAAACCCAAAGCCTTGGCTATCTGGGATGCCTGTAAGGAGATCGCCTTACCAAAATTATTGATCCTGCTCTGTATATTAGCCGTATTTGCACCTGCATTTACCATGACGGGAATTCCGGGCTCGCTATTTCTTCCCTTGGCCCTGTCCATTGGATTTTCGATGATCGTATCCTTTCTTCTTTCGCAGACATTCGTTCCCATCATGGCAAACTGGTTTATGAAAGATCATGCCCATAAGGCTCCACATGCGACCAAATCCGAGGGTTTAAATGCAGATGAAGCCCAGTTTGCAGCATCTGGACTGACCGTAGAATCCGAACAGGATACCTTGAATCAGAAGAAACTATTGGTGGAACGTGACGACTTTAACAACGATGGAAAGATCAGTATTTTTGAACGGTTCAGAAACAGATTCATGAAAATGATCGATCGCTTGTTCAAAAGAAAGAAAACCATTACGGTGATCTATCTGCTTGGAGCGCTAAGTCTTGTTGTCATTTTACTTTCCACGATAGGCCAGGATGTATTTCCGAAAGTCAACTCCAGCCAGTTTCAAATGCGCCTTCGTGCCGCTGAAGGTACACGTATCGAACGCACCGAAGAAAAAGCAAAACTGGCGCTGGCCGAACTGGAAAAACTGGTTGGCAAAGAACATATCAGCATATCTTCTGTCTATATCGGTCAGCACCCCGGGCAGTTTTCAGTATCGCCGATCTATCTTTTCATGGCCGGTCCACATGAAGCTGTTTTCCAAATAGCACTGAAAGACTACCATCATGATATGGACAGTTTCCGTGATGAATACCGAAAACGCCTGAAAGCAGCAGTTCCCGATGTACAGGTATCCTTTGAACCGATCGAACTTACGGATAAAGTATTAAGCCAGGGGTCGCCTACCCCTATTGAAGTTCGGATAGCAGGAAAAAACAAAAAGAACAACGAGAAGTACGCCGGAAAATTGATCGAGGAACTAAAAGCCATCCCTTACTTTAGAGATGTACAATTAGCACAATCCATTAAATATCCTTCGTACGATATTAAAATAGATCGCATTAGAGCTGCACAATTGGGTATCGATCTCAGCGAAGTGACACGATCGCTTATCGCGTCCACCTCATCTTCGCGTTATACCGAAAAAAACACCTGGATCGATGAAAAAGCAGGACTCTCGTATAATGTCCAAGTTCAGGTTCCCATCGATAAAATGAAAGATGAGAAAGAAATCGGTGAAATCCCTTTATTGAAAAATTCGGCGCGACCAATACTGAGCGACGTTGCAACCATCACACCGTCCTTCACTTATGGAGAAAATGACAATTTGGGCGCGATGCCCTATGTATCAGTTACAGCAAATATTGATCATACCGATTTGAAAACAGCCTCCAAAGATGTAAAACGTAGTATCAAAGCCCTTGGTGAACTCCCGCGTGGATTATCCATGGAGCAAATAGGCCTCGGAAAAGTATTGGAAGAAACCATGAGCAGCCTTGAATCTGGTTTGGCTGTTGCCATTATCGTTATATTCCTGATGCTATCAGCCAATTTCCAATCGTTCAAAGTTTCTATGGTTGTACTCACCACAGTTCCTGCGGTGGTGCTGGGGTCATTACTTCTATTGTTGTTAACCGGATCTACCCTCAACTTACAATCCTACATGGGGATTATCATGTCGGTGGGTGTATCCATTGCGAACGCTGTTCTACTCATCACCAATGCCGAACATATCCGTCGGCATCATGGAGATGCGCTGGCTGCAGCTCGTGAGGCAGCATCCTTACGGCTTAGACCCATTATCATGACCAGTTTAGCCATGATTGTAGGCATGCTCCCTATGGCCATTGGCCATGGCGAAGGTGGTGAACAAGTTTCACCACTCGGTAGAGCCGTCATTGGCGGATTACTATTTTCGACATTTGCCGTACTCGTCATCTTACCGCTCATATTTGCTTGGGCGCAAGAAAAAAGCAGTACACAATCGATCTCATTAGATCCTGAAGACAAAGGAAGTAAACACTATATTGCCGCATTAAAACCTTTATCGTAAAAGCAGTATAATCTATAAAATATGAAAAATAATTTGTTCAAAATATTATCTATCGCCGGCCTGATCGCATCCTTAGCAGGATGCCATTCGGCAGCCGAGGAAAATGTCAAAAAAGAAAGTCCCGAAGCTGCAGCTCCGGCGATGGAGACATTTGTACCTTCCAAACAGAAATTAACCAATAAAATGCAGATCCCTGGGGAAATCACGGGATTCCAGCAGGTCGAAATTTACGCCAAGGTCAGCAGCTATGTCAAAAGCCTCAATGTGGACATCGGCAGTAAAGTGCATGCAGGCCAGTTGTTGGCTGTCTTGGAAGCTCCCGAATTGAGTTCACAGCTATCTGCTGCAAAATCGCGGCTCAAATCGCAAGAAGCAGTTTATATGGCTACAAAGAGCACTTACGATAGACTCTTCGAAACCAGCAAGGTGGAAGGAACTGTGGCTAGACTCGATCTTGAGGTTGCTGAGTCAAAAAAGAATGCTGATTTTGCCCAGTACCAAGCCGCTAAATCAGCCTATGCAGAAGTACAAAACCTCTTGAATTATTTGGAAATCAGAGCACCCTTCGACGGTGTCATCGCAACAAGAAATGTCAATCAAGGCGCCTATGTTGGTCCAGCTGGCCGTGGTTCGGAAATGCCCATCATGACCATTCAACAACAACGTAAACTCCGGTTAGCCGTTGCTGTTCCGGAACAATATTCGGGTTTTCTAGCTGAAAACCAGCCCTTGCAATTTACCGTCAAATCATTGCCTGGACAAACCTTCTCCGGTAAGATTGCACGTAAATCGGGTGCCTTGGACAGTAGATTAAGATCCGAACGGGTAGAAATTGATATTAACAATATCGACAACAAGCTATTGCCCGGCATGGTCGCAGAGGTCGAATTACCTTTAACATCGCAAGACAGTACTTTCGTTGTGCCAAAATCAGCGGTATTTACTTCGGGCGAAGGAAGCTTTGTGATTGCTGTCGTTGCTGGCAAAACCCAACGCATCCCCGTACAGAAAGGGCGTAGCATCGATGGTCAGATTGAAATATTTGGCGACGTAAAACAAGATACTAAATTGGTCAGCAAAGCGGATGAAGAGATTATAGACGGGACCTCAGTCAACTAGGATCGCTATAAAATCGCATAAATAAGGGCTTGTCCAAAAAGATTGGACAAGCCCGTTCTAATTTAAATACCCATAAATTTAAAGGGTTGGGCAGCCTTAAACAGCGTATTTGAAATGCCATTTATTGCCATCCCTTGTTTCATGTCCAACTTCATCGTTGGAGCACCTTTCTTTAAATCAAATTTAGCCAGATCCACCCACAACGTTCCCGGAACCAATACATTCTCAAAATAATAGACTTTATTCTTCTGATCAGCTACAGATCGCCACCGCGTAGAGGAAATATTAGGCTCCGTCTCGGAACTTATTCCAAATGGAACCGAGCAGTTTCGGATTACGCTGAAAACACTCGCAACAGAAAGCCGCAAATCATCTGTCTGCGGAATCGCATTAATGTAATAAGAAGCCCTCACAAAACGATCAGCAGCGCGGTTTGTTCCTGGAAGCATAATGGTTCCAGGAATTCCCTGCCAATACCTGTTTAGCGCAAGTTGATCTTCGAAGACAGGAGAATTTGTCATGACGGTATAAGCCGCATCGTGATGAATAACCAATTTCCCGTTAATGTATTCAAATATAGCGTTATCGCCTGTGGCATCTGAAAGCGATAAATGCACCGTCGTAAATTTGGTAGTGCCCGGGATATAATCACTTACAATCACAAATGGTTCATCCTTTAAGGCAGATACGGCTTCATTGACGGTCGCAAAATTATCCAAAACATATTGGGCCCAAGCCGAGATTGCAATACCTTTTTTTGGTCCCGCTGGATCAAATTTAGGATAAGTAGATTCGACAAGCCAGAGTACATTGGCCACTAATCCCTTTTCATTTAAACCATCGACCGTAGCAATGTCCCACGCACTGGAAACAACACTACCATATTGTGAAGTCCACTGCAATGACTGCGGCCCTACCTCCCCGCTTCTTGCTACGCCGCGCGGAAATACCCATAAATTGGCCGCGATATCGTCTCTCCAGTCCATACTTCTAGCTGTGATAACGGTCTGATTAGGTCCTTTATAAACAACGCGTGTACAGGATCGACCTTCGTTAGCAACAAAAAGAAAGACGATCAACATAAATTGTGCAAGATACTTCATATATATAGATTTTTTTAATAAGTGATACAGCTTTTTTGCCTTTGAGGATAAAAGGATCTAATATCTTAAACAATAATTCGGACTTATTGTTTGTCTAAGCTGTAACCGGCATGATTTAATCCGGCACAGCTTAGACGAGCATAAGCTACAGCAGTAGTAGATGGCTTTGGGTACTATTCAGTTGCTTTCGGGTCAATTGCTGCGGCCGCTGCAGTTAATGCCAAAGCACCCCCAACGATCATAGCCTCCTGTCCTTTTTTTTCCTTAACAGCCAGCACGTCTCCGCGCTTATTATACAGTTCTAGAATATTATTAAGTGCTACTGCACCGGTCTGCCAAAGCTGGACTGCATAAAATTTTTGCTCCGTAGTTTTAACAATAGCTTTACCATCTTCTAAAATCGAATAAGTCAAATAGCTACGTAAACTGTAAGGTGAATCAGCACCTTCAAATCGGGCTAGTTTTACCGCAAAACTTTCGCCACTCATATCATACATATACACTTTTTCTTTTTGGGATGATCGTACAATGGATTTAACATCGTTTTTAAAATCAAAATAATGCCCATCCACATAGGCATGCGGTGGGATAAGTACGACATCTTTAGGCAAACTTACCGACCCCGTGATATAACCGTTCACCCAAGTTTCGTTAAATATAGTGGATTTACTGGCGTTTATATCGGAAACCGAAGCATTCATCTTTCCATTAAAAGCAGCTTGTTCAGCAGAATAGCTTTGCGTTTTACCATTAATAACCATGGCCGAACTCTTAAGATCCCATAAGATCGGTTTATCGATTTTATTTTCTATCCGAAGGTAAATTCGACCATCTCTGTCGGCGAAGGAATAATCAATCTGTACCGTATCATTTTTAAATGAAAACGTTCCCTTGTCTTCGTCTTTTTTTACGTTCTCCCCATTGAACGTCATGAGATAGTTGGAAGAACAGGCTGAAAGAAAAACAGCACAATACATTAGCAGGAGAACTTTAAATACTTTTCGCATAATATCAGGATATCTTAGTGTAATTACACAGCACGATTGCTGTTGTATAACAATATAAAAAACTATTATTAAAAAAACAGCGAACCGACATAAAATAATTTCCTAATTAGGGTATTAATCGCAAAGTATCGCTGTTGCTATAAAATAGAAAATGATCATTATATCCTTCTTAATGGAGAATATGGTATTCGATTGATCGTAATCATAAACAAAGCAAGGAATATTCTCAACTGTTGGTCAGATTAGCGCGACAAAAACGATTAAACGAATAGAAGTTTTTTTAACCGGAAGGCAAAAGCTATATTTACAATCAACTAAACCCAATTCAATGAAAGAGAAATTTATCGACAGAAAAGATCAACAGGCCAATAAGATATTTGAAAGAAGGACACTATCCTCCGATTATAGAACGATTATTCCCTTACTGTCTCCTGGCATGGAAATCTTGGATGTGGGCTGTGGTACCGGAACACTCACGAATGAGGTCGCGACTTATATCGGTGACGGAACCATAATCGGGCTCGATAATACACAGCCTTTTATAGATAGTGGCAATGAACTATATGGCAACACCAAAAATCTAAGCCTGGTCTGCAGCAATATTTTTGATTATCAGCCTCCACATCCGTTCGACCTGATTATAACGGCGCGCACCATGCAATGGTTAAGTGATGTTCCCAGAGCATTAGGCTTATTTAAATCCTGGTTAAAACCTGGCGGACAAATCTCTATTTTAGACTACAATCATACCGCCATTGAATGGACCCCCGCTCCGCCAGAAAGCATGCGCACATTTTACCGCACTTTCCTGCAATGGAGAGCAGATGCAGGGATGAACAATCGTGTTGCTGATGAGGTCGCTGCACTGCTCCAGCAAGCAGGTTTCCATTCGGTTCAGGTTATCAATGCCGATCAGATCTACAAAAAAGGAGAAGCTAACTTTGATACCAATCTGGCCATCTGGAACAAAGTCGCCCAGTCGCGACAAATGGTTACGGAAGGGTATATCTCGGACGAACTTCGCTTACAGGCTATCGCCGAATACAGCCAATGGATCGAAACAGAAGCGAAAAGCATGACACTTAAAATGAACGATGTACGGGCTAAAGTATAATCTCCTTTTATTCGTTTTCCTCCTACTGACACTCCCCGGCCTGGCCGTAAAAGCACAGCTCAGGGATACCATGATCAATGTAGGCAACCACAACCTTCATTTTACTTTAATGGAGGGAAAAGGTATCCCCATTGTCTTTGAATCTGGAGGGGGAAATGATGCTTCCGTTTGGAGAAAGCTATTGGAACCCCTGTCCAGCAAATTGGGTGCACCGTTAATTACTTATGACCGGGCGGGCTTTGGAAAAAGTGAAATAGACACCGTTAACATTAGCTTGACAAATGAAGTAAAGGATCTTAAAACTGCCTTGCAGCAAATGGGCTATCGTGATCGGTACTTTTTTGTTGCCCACTCCTTCGGTGGTAACTATACGATGAAATTTATAACGACCAATCCCTGACAGGTTGTCGGCACCGTAATGATCGATATTGTCTCCCCTTATTTCATGACTATGGAGCGATCCAAATCATTGAAGAGAGAATATGCCAATGAGCTTGATCACATAAAAAAAGAAAGCTTAGGGTTCTATCACCTCGTTTTAAACTACGAAGCGTCAACGGCTGTTTTACATGAGGTTGCTGAAAAAATCAATGTCCCTATGACTGTCATTGGCTCAGGAAAATCACCTTTTGAAGAACCCGATCGCAGTTTATTTATTGCTGCCCTTAAAAAATTTGCTGATCAAAAAAGCAATAGACGTTATATTTTAGCCGAAAATGCGGAGCATCATGTCTTTTACGATGAACCGGATTTAGTTATTGATGAAATCGTCAAACTATATCAACAAACCGCATTCGAGTAATCAAAAAGTCTATCGCTAAAACCGATTTTATTTGTAGCTTAGCAATGCTGTACAACACACAACAACTTATCTTATGGATCATCAGGCCCAAAATGTCATCGATACACCGAGCAACAATACGGTGTTTATGGTATGGAATTTCCACGAAAATGTGGTCATTAAAGATGTCTTCCAACGCTTATGTGCATTGGTTGTCAATCTCAACAATTCGGCGCAGGTACGTTCAAACCTTGTAAAAGCAAGCGTGGTATTGGGCATAAGTCACCATGCCTGGAAAAAGCTTGAACTCAACGAACCTATGCCAAAGGAATTGGTTCCTTTCGAACCCATCATTGGTCAAAAACATGTTGCTGTGGCTACCCCCGGCGATGTACATTTCCATATTCGCGCTTATGAAAAAAGCTATTGCATTGACATGGCGACCGAAATAGCAGCCTTATTAAGTCCCGTTGCGGATTGCAAGGAGGAAGTTCATGGGTTCAGATATTGGGATGGCCGAAGTATCTTGGGCTTCGTCGACGGAACGGAAAATCCCCTTGGTGAGGATCGTGCTTTCTTTGGTATCGTTGGTGATGAGGATGCAGCCTATAAGGGTGGAAGCTATTTATTTGTGCAAAAATATATTCATGACATGAATGCCTGGCGTTCTTTACCCGTCGCCGATCAGGAAAAGGTCATCGGCAGAAGCAAAGCAAACGATATTGAGATGAGCGACGATGAAAAACCGGCCAATTCTCATTCGGCCTTGGCCAATGTCGGTGACGATTTAAAGATTGTTCGCGACAATATGCCTTTTGGGCAAATCGCAACAAATGAAATGGGAACCTACTTTATCGCTTATGCCAGCACATTCAGTACCCTACAATTGATGCTGAACAGAATGTTTATCGGTGAACCCGAAGGAAATTACGATAGAATACTAGACTTTAGTACAGCACATACCGGCTCCCTGTTCTTCTGTCCAACAATCAATATGCTGAAAGAATTTGCAGGTTAAAACCTATTTATCCGCTATCTCGGATCATTTTCAACAGCATATCCCACCGATGTGCAATGGATCATGGAATCTGATCCCACAAATATATTTTTCAAACGACACAACAAAAAAAATGGAAATCACTATTATTCAGCTAGGTGACGAAAACATTGCTGAAGTTACAGGTTCAGGCGTCTTTATCCATAATCTCGATGATGGTCTACAGATTATGGTCGACTGTGGCGCGCAAGAAGCATACAAAGCAATTATTTATCAAGAGAACATCACGGATGACTTCTTCGAACTTAAAACAAAACTTGCCGGTGAAATTCTTCAAAAATATACGCAGTATGGCTTTGACATTGCCATCGTTGGCGATTTCTCCAAATACAACAGCAAAAGTTTAATCGATTTTATCTACGAAAGCAATAAATCAAAAAAAATCAATTTTGTAGGTACGCGTGAAGAAGCGATAGCCAGATTTTCAAAACGTTAAACCATGCGCATTGATTCAGAAAGATTAGCGATTCGGCCCATCATGCCGGAAGACAGTCGGGCAATATTCGGGTATCGTTCAGATAAAGAAACCAATAAATACCAGGGCTGGATTCCAGACTCTTTGGCAGAAGTCGATGAATTTATAGCAAAAAACCCAAACACGTTCAATCTTCCAGAGTCCTGGTTTCAGCTCGTTATGACCGACAAAATAGCAAAGGCTGTAATCGGCGATATTGGCGTTCATTTTTTTGGTGCTGAACACCTGCAGGTGGAATTGGGCTGTACGATAAAAAAAGAATTCCAGCAACAGGGATATGCCAAAGAAGGACTGAAAACAGTTATAGAGGCCCTGTTCCGTCAGCATCATAAACATCGGATCACGGCCTCGGTAGCTCCAGAAAACAAGGCATCCAGGCAGCTCTTAACAAGTCTGGGATTTCGTCAGGAAGCTCATTTTGTAAAAAGCTATTTCCATAACGGTCAATGGGAAGATGATGTGGTCTTTGCTATCCTTGCCGAAGAGTGGAAATCAGCATAATAAGTCGCCCTTTCGCGACTTATTATGTTGTACGATCAATCCAATCGGCATAAGAAAGCACGCCCAATTCGGGCCTACCCTCCCCTTCCAAAACTGCGATAAACTCCAATTGGTTGCCATCCGGATCATTAAAGTATATGGCCAATGCAGGCATCCATGCAAAGACCATCGGTGCTTCGATCCCGTCCTTTAAAAAATTGTAGGGTGTCAGATCACGTTTTTTCAGATAATCCACGGCATAATTTAATATATCCGCTTTATTTGCGCTAAAAGCAAAATGTCTGGGTTGAAAGTTTGTTTCTTCCTGCCACAGGCCCAACATATAGTCTTTTCCGGTTCCAATCCATAGAAAAACAATGGGACGTGTCGGATCACGATGTGCCACACGTAATCCCAGTACCTCCGTATAAAATGCGATAGACTTAGCTAAATCCCGCACCTGAATATGCGTTTCGTATAAACCTTGTATCATGAGTTATTTCATTTTATTAAAATTATTTCGATCCATTAATAGCGCTCTCGTTATGTAAATGCAAAATCGGATAGGATTTCCCCATACCATCTACAGGTGAGCGTCCGATGAGCTGATATCCTTTTTTCAGATAAAAATCAACCGCCTGCTGGTTTTGCTCATTGACATCAACTTTATATACCTGAAGCTTATCCAGTACATGCTGTAGTGCCACAGTCCCGACACCTTTCCCCCTGTATGCTGAATCTACAAATAACATTTCCAGATTATCGTCGGAGACAGCGAAAAAAGCTGTAGGCTGTCCGTTGTCATCTATGACATATACCTTTAATTGTGGTAAATACTCGGTTTGGATCAGCCTCTTATATAACTGAAGATCCTCCTCCTTCAAAAAATCATGTGTCGCCCGAACCGAATTTTCCCAAATGTGCAGAATTGCTGCATAATCAGTTTCGCTTGCCGCTCTTATTTCCATAACTATTATCTCGCTCTAAAAAAATGTTTACGCGGTATCGCAGCAGAAAAGCATTCTTATAAAAACTTCCCGTCCGCTTTACAGAAAGGCAATGTAAGTTAAATTGGAGAACTAAAATCATGAAAAATTTAAATGTTTTTAGTCAGATTTTATCTCTTATCGACCGCGAATTATTCAAAGATTTGGTTTCAAAGCACAAAAGTGACAAACATCAGAAAGGGATCAACAGCTGGACGCATCTAGTCAGTATGCTTTTCTGTCATTTTTCCTCGGCAGATTCGGTTCGTGATATTAGTAACGGTCTACGCAGTACCACTGGTAATCTGAACCACTTAGGTGTAGTAAGAGCTCCAAGTAAGTCTAATATATCCTATATCAACACACACCGTACCCATGAACTTTTCAAAGATCTTTACTATTCTGTTTTGGATAGGCTTTGGCAAAAGGACACCCATTTTCGCAAAGATCTTGGTCAGCTAAAGCGTAAAGTATATCTGATGGATGCAAGCATCATCCCCTTATGTCTATCTGTATTTGACTGGGCAAAGTTTCGCAGCACCAAAGGTGCCGTAAAGCTGCACACTGTCTTGGATTATGATGGCTGCCTACCTGTTTTTATGCAGATTACCGATGGAAAAGTACATGAGAGCCAGCGAGCCGGTAGTTACAGTTTTTCCAAGGGAAGCGTGGTGGTAGTGGACCGTGGCTACGTGGATTACAGCTGGCTTGGGGATTTGGACAGCAGGGGGTGTTACTTCGTTACCAGGAGTAAAGTTAATATGAAGTACAAGGTTATCAAGTCCTATCAGAGTGAAGCACTCATGGAAAAGGGGATCCTTAAGGATGAGCTCATTGAGCTATCCGGTGCTGCCTGCAATAAATACAACGGCAAGCCGCTACGCCTAGTCCACTTTTGGGACAGCACCACTGGCAATGAGTACCACTTTTTGACCAATAATACGAAGTGGAAGGCTTCTTTGGTGGCAAACATCTATAAACAACGCTGGCATATCGAAGTCTTCTTCAAGCATATAAAGCAGCGCTTAAAAGTATCGACATTCATAGGGACTTCTGAAAATGCAGTGATGATCCAGATCTGGACTTCACTCATTGGCATATTACTGTTAAAATACTTACAAAAAAAGGCCAAATATGACTGGAACCTGTCCAATCTGGTCGCATTCATCAGAATGAATATCTTCGTGAAAATAAACATCTGGCAATGGATAGATGATCCCTTTCTCAGGCCGCCTATAAAAGGAAAAAAGGGACAGCTAAAGATCTTCGCAGATTGAAAAATAGGGGTCAATATCGAAATGATGAAAAAAGCTATGCTTGTACCACAGAAATCCAATCCTAAAATTTATTTAGGACACATATGAATGCACTACGAGTTAATTTAATTTCAAAAACATATTATTATGGGAACAACATTTTTTAAAACTATCAAAAACACAGTTAAGTATTGGTATTTACCTTTAATTGTAGGTATTTTACTGGTGATTATGGGATTGTACATGTTTAGCATTCCACAAGCCACTTACCTGTCTCTGGTGCTGTTTTTCAGTGCATCATTTTTGGTTTTCGGGATTATGGAACTTGTATTTGCAATACAAAACAAGGATAATCTGGACAATTGGGGCTGGTATCTGGTAGGTGCTTTGCTGGATCTTTTTGTAGGGATTATATTATTTTTTCAGCCGCAGGTGGCATTTGTTGCTTTGCCCTATTTTATTGGATTTTCATTGATGTTCCGTTCTGTACAGGGGATTGGTTTTGCCTTTGATCTCAAAAGCTATGGCGTTTTGCAGTGGGGGAATCTGGCGCTGATCAGTTTTCTTGGCCTTATCGGGTCTGTTATTCTTATTCTTAATCCTGTTTTAGCCGGAATTTCTCTGGTTGTTATAACAGCTGTGGCATTTATTTTTTCAGGTATCTCTGCAATAATTCTTGCATTCAATCTCAAAAAACTGAAAAACTATCCAAACAAAATCAGCAAAGAGTTGAAAGACAAAATTGAATCACTTAAAAATGAATATCATAATGAACTTAATAAATAAAACTTTTTTATAGGCATATTTATATTTTTTCTGAAGTCATGCACAATCGCCTCTTCATGGGTGATTGGTTTCCAAATCATGGCGATTTCATATATTTGTCTTTTAAAGATTAATTTATCTAACATTTCAAATGGGATTATTACAAGGTAAAGTTGCCATCATTACAGGCGCAACAAGAGGTATCGGGAAAGGCATTCACCTACGCCGGTTCTGTAGACAAAGCAAAAGCATTAGAATCAGAATTAAGTAATATTACAGAAATCAAAGGCTATCAGTCCGATGCGTCGGATTATGATGCTGCCCAAAAGCTGGTAGAAGATGTATTGGCAGAGTTTGGGACGATTGATATTCTGGTAAACAATGCCGGGATTACCAGAGATAATCTGATGTTAAGAATGTCCAAAGACGATTGGGATACGATTATCAAAGTTAATTTGGATTCTGTTTTTAACCTGACCAAAGCGGTTATCAAGCCAATGATGAAGGCCAAATCGGGCTCAATTATCAATATGACTTCTGTAGTAGGCGTTAAAGGGAATGCCGGGCAGGCCAATTATGCGGCTTCTAAAGCTGGTGTTATTGGTTTTTCTAAGTCGATTGCATTAGAATTAGGATCCAGAAATATCCGTTGCAATGCCGTGGCACCAGGTTTTATAGAAACCGAAATGACGGCCGCCCTTGATGAGAAAACCGTACAGGGATGGAGAGATGGTATCCCGTTGAAACGGGGTGGACAGCCGGAAGACGTGGCTAATGCCTGCGTTTTCTTAGCAAGTAATATGTCTTCCTACATCACCGGCCAGGTTCTGAATGTTGACGGCGGAATGCTGACATAATAGAATTTAATATTCAATAAAAAAGACTTTTGATTTCAAAGGTCTTTTTTATTGTCTTAATGCCAGGTAAATTATTTTTACTCAATATAAATAACCTCTCGTATAGGCTTTTTTCATCCTAAGCCTAATCAGGAAAAGAAGAAAAAGTGCTAATTTAGAGTTTCTATAAAATTTTGTAATGAAAGTAGCACTATTTATCCCCTGTTATATAGATCTGATTTACCCCAAAGTCGGTATTGCCACACTTGAGCTTTTGGAGCGATTGGGCGTAGAGGTCACAGTACCTTTGCAGCAGACTTGTTGTGGACAGCCTATGGCCAATGAGGGCGATCAGAAACATTCTATAAGGACAGAAACTCAGTTTTGTGAAAATTTTAAGGATTTGAATTTTGATTATATCGTTGGGCCGGCAGGGAGTTGTGTCAAGCACGTCAAGCTCCATATGGATGCAATTCCGCAAACCGAAACTGTTACAGAAATCCGTCACAAAACCATAGAATTAGTAGAGTTTTTACACGATGTTCTCAAGATAGAAGAATTCCCTTGGGCAGATTTCCAGCATACGGTGGCTATCCATAATTCCTGCAGTTCTATCCGCGGCTTACACATTGCATCCCGTTTTGAGTGGCAGGAACCTTACTTTAATAAAACCGAAGATCTGTTAAAGAAGGTGTCAGGAGTTAAAGTAGAAACGATTGACAGGCCACAAGAATGCTGTGGCTTTGGTGGGACGTTTTGTGTAACCGATGAAGCGGTGAGTGCCAAGATGGGGCAGGACAAAGTTGCTGATTATACAAGACATCAGGTCGAGTATGTAGTTTCGCCGGATATGTCTTGCCTGATGCATCAGGAAGGCATTGCCAAAAGAGAAAAGTCAGACCTCAAATTTGTACATATTGCTCAGGTTTTGAATAACGGACCATTCTAAAAATCACAAACAATGGGAAAAGTAAACGTAGAAGATAATGCGAGAAAATTCATCAAACAGGATGATATTCACGAGGCGCAACACGATAAAAATCTTTATAATACTATCATTAAACGTAGTAAAGTATCCTCTGAGATTCCGGAATGGGAAGAGCTTAGGAATCTGGCTTCGCAAATCAAGGAACATGCGCTGACGCATTTGGATCACTACATTGAACAGTTTGCAACAAAAGCAGAGGAAAACGGTATCACAGTTCATTTTGCAAAAGATGCCGATGAACATAATGCTATTGTTTTTGATATTTTGAATTCTCACGGCGCAAAGCGCATCATCAAAAGCAAATCGATGTTGCAGGAAGAATGCGGGATGACACCTTTTCTTGAAGAAAGAGGAATTGATGTCCTGGAGACCGATCTGGGTGAGCGAATCCAGCAACTATCAGACGAGCGCCCAAGTCATATTGTAATGCCTGCCATCCAAAAAACGACAGAAGATATTGCTAAACTATTTGCAGATAAAATTGGTACGGATCCCAACGATGATGATCCGCATTCTCTCGCAGAAGCAATGAGGAACAATGCCCGGCCCAAATTTTTGGTGGCAGATGCCGGGATGACAGGCGCCAATTTTGCCGTTGCCGAAACCGGTACTTTTGTAGTCTGTACTAATGAAGGTAATGCCGATCTTACTGCAAGCATTCCACCGCTTCATATTGCCAGTATTGGTATAGAAAAGATCCTGCCGAAGGTAGAAGATCTGGGTGTTTTTATCAGACTACTTTCCCGCAGTGCTTTAGGGACGCCGGCAACGCAGTATACTTCTCATTTTTCAGGCCCAAGAGAAGGATCTGAGATGCACATTGTACTCACAGATAATGGTAGGAGCAAACGATTGTCTATGGACAAATTCTGGCATTCTCTCAAATGTATCCGTTGTGGTGCCTGTATGAATACCTGCCCTGTGTATAGAAGGAGTGGCGGATTGTCTTATGGTGCTACTTATTCCGGCCCGATTGGGATTATTCTGGATCCTACTTTTGATGAAGACACCTATTCAGAATTACCTTTCCATTCATCGCTTTGCGGCTCCTGTACAGAGATCTGCCCCGTTCATATTAATATTTCGGACCAGATTATCGAGTGGCGAAAAGTGATGATGCATAAAAATAAAACACCTTTTGGCAGAAGGCTGGCATTTGCTGCTGCTGACCGAATGCTGGGCAGTGCAACTGCTTTTAAAATGATGGAAAAGACCACTTACAATATGCTGAATATTCTCCCAAAATCTCTATTGGAAAACAGCACGTTGGATCCTTGGGTAGAAGACCGTGAATTGCCTGACGTGAAAAAAGAAACCTTCAGAGACTGGTACAAAAAAACCGAAAAAACAATGACTAAAGAAGAATTACTGAGTTCGGTAAGAACCAATCTTGCTAACCGCGAAAAAGTGGATTATCCCGCCATCCCGGATTATAAAAAGCCAGGGACAGATCTTAAAGCTGTTTTTGAAATTAACGCCAAAATTGCTGCCGTCGATTTTTATGATGTCGCATCGGTAGAAGAAGCGCAGGAAATTATGCGAAAAAAGCTTCCTGATGCTAAGGTCACTTGCTCTGCAACGCCTGAATGGAGAGGGAATAAAGATATACACGTGCAAAAGCCCGCGGATCTTAATGATGTGGGTTTGGGTATTTTCCGTGCAGAGTTTGGTGTGGCGGAGATGGGAATGGTCTGGGTCACCGAAAAATCTCTGGTTACCAATTCATTAGGTTATTTATCTCAACACCTCGCTGTTTTGCTGGATCCTGAAGATTTGACCGAAAATATGCATACCGCCTACAAAAGAGTAGATTTTCCACACTCACATTATGGCTGTTTTGTGATGGGGCCATCTGCAACAGCGGACATCAGCGCCGTTTTGGTACACGGTGCACAGGGCGCACGGACATTGACTTTGTTCTTTCTGAAAAAAACTGTGCTCTAAAATGACAATTAACGGAAAGCTTTACAGCAACATCCTTTTGGTTTTTGCTCTGGAATCAGAAGCCGGAAAAGAATTTGATAGTTTTAATAAATTGTTTGTTGGTGTAGGAAAAATTAAAGCGACTTATCATCTTGTAAAAGCCATTCAAAAATCTAAGCCAGATCTCATAATCAATTTGGGAACAGCAGGAAGTACAGTTTTTGACAGAGGAACTATTGTTAACTGCAACCGTTTTATCCAGCGGGATATGGATGTAAGAGCATTGGGTTTTTAAGAAATTTGAGACGCCATTTTCTGATGAACCAATTCTTTTGGAATATGGAATTAAAACAAAGCCATCTCCCGAACGGGATCTGCGGTTCCGGCGACCAATTCGAAATGGAGCATATCAATCCTGAATATAATGTCATCGATATGGAAGCTTTTGCGTTGGCGAAAGTCGCTGAGCAGGAAAAAATCGATTTTCTATGTTTGAAATATATTTCTGATGGAGCAGACGGAAATGCTGCTGATGATTGGACACAAGAAGTCAAAAAGCTTCAATCGCATTAAAAAGAGAACTAGATAGTCGTTCCTTAACAAAACCCACTATTTAATTTATATTTAAAAACAGGATTAGAAAACAGCACTTGCGTCCTAAACGTTTAAAAAATGGCGGTGTTTTGATATAGCGAGATCGCTATATTTAAATCACAAAATTATAACACACCGCCATGATAAATTTTAAATGTTTTTAGTCAGATTTTATCTCTTATCGACCGCGAATTATTCAAAGATTTGGTTTCAAAGCACAAAAGTGACAAACATCAGAAAGGGATCAACAGCTGGACGCATCTAGTCAGTATGCTTTTCTGTCATTTTTCCTCGGCAGATTCGGTCCGGGATATTAGTAACGGTCTGCGCAGTACAACTGGTAACCTGAACCACTTAGGAGTAATAAGAGCTCCAAGTAAGTCCAATATATCCTATATCAACATACACCGTACGCATGAACTTTTCAAAGATCTTTATTTCTCTGTTTTGGAAAGGCTTTGGCAAAAGGACACCCATTTTCGCAAAGATCTTGGTCAGCTAAAGCGTAAAGTATATCTGATGGATGCAAGCATCTTCCCCTTATGTCTATCTGTATTTGACTGGGCAAAGTTTCGCAGCACCAAAGGTGCCGTAAAGCTGCACACTGTCTTGGATTATGATGGCTGCCTACCTGTTTTTATGCAGATTACCGATGGAAAAGTACATGAGAGCCAGCGAGCCGGTAGTTACAGTTTTTCCAAGGGAAGCGTGGTGGTAGTGGACCGTGGCTACGTGGATTACAGCTGGCTTGGGGATTTGGACAGCAGGGGGTGTTACTTCGTTACCAGGAGTAAAGTTAATATGAAGTACAAGGTTATCAAGTCCTATCAGAGTGAAGCACTCATGGAAAAGGGGATCCTTAAGGATGAGCTCATTGAGCTATCCCGGTGCTGCCTGCAATAAATACAACGGCAAGCCGCTACGCCTAGTCCACTTTTGGGACAGCACCACTGGCAATGAGTACCACTTTTTGACCAATAATACGAAGTGGAAGGCTTCTTTGGTGGCAAACATCTATAAACAACGCTGGCATATCGAAGTCTTCTTCAAGCATCTAAAGCAGCGCTTAAAAGTATCGACATTCATAGGGACTTCTGAAAATGCAGTGATGATCCAGATCTGGACTTCACTCATTGGCATATTACTGTTAAAATACTTACAAAAAAAGGCCAAATATGACTGGAACCTGTCCAATCTGGTCGCATTCATCAGAATGAATATCTTCGTGAAAATAAACATCTGGCAATGGATAGATGATCCCTTTCTCCAGGCCCCCTATAAAAGGAAAAAAGGGACAGCTAAAGATCTTCGCAGATTGAAAAATAGGGGTCAATATCGAAATGATGAAAAAAGCTATGCCTGTACCACAGAAATCCAATCCTAAAATTTATTTAGGACAGATGTGCTAAAATCACACTTGCGTCCTAAACGTTAAAAAGTGGCGGTGTTTGGATATAGCAAAGTTGCTATATTTAAATTGCAAAATTATAACACACCACCATGAAAAAGTTAAATAAGACAGAAAGATGATGATTTAGGTTCCGATAATTTGATTTCAGAAAAAACAACCTTATCTTGTAAATAAACGCATTGGCCATGTACAATACACTTCTATTCAAAAAATATCTCCCGGAAGATTTTGACGCTTTCCACGACTTGGTTAAAGCGGATGATGTCATGAAATACATTACCGGCAAAGGATTGTCCGAAGAGCAGGCCCGGAAAAAGTTCGATTCGATTCTAGCAATTAACCAGGATCCTGATTTAGGCTATTTTAAAGTAATCGAAGCGGATACGCTAAAGCTCTTAGGCGACTGTAAGCTTGTTAATTACAAAAAGATCCAAGTGTATTCGAAATTGGTTATTTGCTGCGCAAAGAACATTGGGGAAAGGGGCTGGGAACACAGATTTGTGAGTCGATGCTAGCCCTTGCCACAACATTAAATCCAGGTAAAGATGTGATTGGTATCATTGATCCCGATAACACCGCATCGAGACGACTACTGAACAAATTCGGATTCAAAAGTTTCTTCGTCGGGATAGAAGACGATATTGCCACAGAAAAACTCATGCGCAAACGGACAGCATCCGAATAAACAAAACCCATTCGAATATTTAAAACAATAGGAACTGTATATGCCCAAGCCGAACAAAAAGTCAATGAAGTTTAAGGTAAAAACAACTTATCACACACACGAAAGTCTTCAAGATACCTTATCATTCTTTTGGCGTAAATTGCCACCGCCCCTATTATATTTCTTCTGGAAATCCAATTTTTGAATACCCAAGCAATGCTTTTCGTATTGATTATTATGCCATCTGTATCTGTACGGCGGGCGATATCAATATTCAGGTAGACAATCAGGAATACCATATCTCGACAAATCACATCCTCGTATCCGCCCCAACACAATTTTCCGGTTTTCGCAGGTCAGCCCCGATTTTAGAATGAAGCTGCTCTTTTTTGATAAAGCATTCCTGCTTAAACATATTGTCAATCCCATTCTTTATCGAACAACTGGGGCTTTTTAAAAATTCAACCTTTACGATAGTCATTTCCCAAGACAAACAAATTGACAAGCTCTTAAAATTAATAGACTACCTCAAAGAAGTTACTTTAAGAACAACGCATTTTACAGCAGATATCATCCGCACGGTTATTTTCAATCTCCTGTTAGAAATCGCCGACGAATTGGTCTCTAAAGACCATAATACAACGGAAAGTGTACAAGAGACCAACAACCTGTTCTATAAGTTTACAGACCTGGTGCAGCGACATAGCAATCAATACAAAGAGGTACAATATTACGCCGACCAGTTATTTATTTCAAACAAATACCTTATTCAGGTTGTTAAAAGAGCATCAGGTAAAACGCCACATGAAATTATTGATGAGCATGTACTTAAAGAAGCCTATGTGCTGCTCGGGAATCCCGAAAAGACTATCTCAGAAATTTCTTATGAAATCGGATTTAATTCCATCTCAGCATTTGGGTCGTTTTTTTCAAAAAATACGCCACCTTATCGCCATCAGAGTACCGAAAGCGACAAAATATGTAGAAAGAGGAAATTCGGTAGAACAATAGCGAATTTGAGGGCACAAATGATTAAGGTGGTCTTAGTAACTTTACTCAAGAATTAAAAAAACATAAGAATCATGAAAGAAATCACCTCAAAATTCGACAAAGTATTAAATGCATCTGCTGAATATGGAAATGTAAATCATGAACCCGATTCAAGCAAAGAACAACAACGTAACACACCGAAAAAATCGATGCCCTTTTCTGATCAGATCGGAAATTATCAACGCAATAAAGGTATTCCACCAAAATCATATAAAGACAGTAAAATCTACATCGTCGGAAGCGGTATAGCAGGGATGTCTGCAGCCTACTATTTTATCCGAGATGGTCATGTTCCTGCTGAAAACATCACATTCCTTGAACAGCTCCATGTGGAAGGCGGCTCGTTAGATGGCGCCGGTAATGCAACCGACGGCTATGTCATCCGCGGTGGTAGGGAAATGGATATGACCTACGAAAATCTTTGGGATATGTTTCAGGACATTCCTGCATTGGAAATGCCTGCCCCCTACAGTGTTCTGGACGAGTACCGTTTGATCAATGACAACGACTCCAACTACTCCAAAGCAAGGCTTATTCATAAACTTGGTGAGATAAAAGACTTCAGCAAGTTTGGATTGGGCAAAATGGATCAGCTGGCCATCATTCGATTGCTCCTCAAAAATAAAGAAGATTTAGATGACTTAACCATCGAAGACTACTTCAGCGAGTCATTTTTATCCAGCAATTTCTGGACCTTCTGGCGTACCATGTTCGCTTTCGAAAACTGGCATAGTTTACTTGAGCTGAAATTGTACATGCACCGCTTTTTACATGCGATAGACGGATTGAATGATCTTTCATCACTCGTATTCCCGAAATACAATCAATACACACCTTTGTGACCCTTTGCGTAAAGTACTTCAAAGCAAAGGTGTAAACATTCGATTCAATGTATTGGTCAAAGACCTGGATATCCAAAGCAATACCGATGGAAAAGTTGTGGAGGCCCTGATTACAGAACAAGACGGTAAAGAGGTAAAAATTCCAATCGGAAAAGACGATTTCGTCATTGTGACAACCGGATCAATGACAGAAGATACCTTCTACGGGGACAACAAAATGCACCGATCATCGGTATCGACAATAGCAGCAGCGGTCAAAGTGCAGGCTGGAAACTCTGGAAAAATCTGGCTGCCAAATCCGCCATCTTTGGTAAACCCGAAAAGTTCTGCAGTAACATCGAAAAATCAGCATGGGAGTCTGCGACCCTAACATGTAAACTTCGGCTTTAGTCGAAAAATTAAAAGAATATTCGTCAACGACCCTTATTCCGGCAAAACTGTTACTGGCGGTATTATTACCATTACCGATTCCAATTGGTTGATGAGTTTCACCTGTAATAGACAGCCACACTTCCCTGGCCAACCGATGATGTTCTTGTCTTATGGGTATATGCTTTATTTATGGATAAAGAAGGAAATTACATCAAAAAGCCAATGCCACAATGTACGGGAGATGAAATTTTAGCCGAACTATGTCACCATTTGGGCATTATTGATCAACTGGACGATGTTATCAAAATACGATTGTACGTACGACATTTATGCCTTACATCACCTCGATGTTTATGCCAAGAGCAAAAGGCGACCGTCCGAGAGTCGTACCTGAAGGATGTAAAAACCTGGGCTTGATCGGTCAGTTTGTCGAAACCAACAACGACGTTGTCTTTACCATGGAAAGCTCGGTACGTACCGCACGTATTGCGGTATACGAACTGCTGAACTTAAACAAGCAGGTTCCGGATATCAATCCCCTACAATACGACATCCGCCATCTTTTGAAAGCAGCCAAAACATTAAATGATGACAAACCATTTGTGGGCGAAGGCTTACTACGTAAAATGCTAAAAGGCACTTATTTTGAACATATCCTGCCTATCGGTTCTGAGGAACAAGAAGACCATGAATCTTTCCTGACAGAGCAGATCACCAAATTCAAAGATTGGTTAAAAGGAATTAAGGATAAGGATCACAACCTGCGCCATGGTTCCGTGGCGCAGATTTTTACGAATTGAAAAAACAATAACATCATGGACTTTAAAAATATAACGATAGCTGGCAGTGGGGTTTTAGGCTATCAAATCGCTTTCCAAACAGCATTTCATGGCTATCATGTCACTGTATACGACATCAACGACGATGTATTAAAAAAAGCTGCAGCAAAATTTGATATTTTGGCGCAGGCATTCGAGAAAGATCTTCATGCGAGTAAAGAACAACTGGCTTCAACCTTTGACAGGCTCAGCTATAGTTCGGATCTTGCCGCGGCGGTAGCAAACGCAGATCTTCTTATCGAAGCTGTTCCCGAAAACCCAGCCATTAAAATTGGTTTCTATCAGGAGTTAGCGAAAGTCGCTCCGGAGAAAACCATTTTTGCCACAAACTCCTCAACCTTGCTACCAAGTCAATTTGCCCAAGAAACCGGCCGTCCCGAGAAGTTCCTTGCGCTACATTTGCCAATGAAATCTGGAAGCACATACAGCAGAAATTATGGGCATCGGTACAGATAAAAAGTATTTGAGCAGGTTGTAAACTTTGCAAAATCCATTGGTATGGTTGCCCTACCACTACATAAGGAGCAACCTGGCTATATTGTAAACTCCTTACTTGTCCCATTACTTTCGCGGCAACAGATCTTTTGGTCAACGAAGTGGCGGATGCCCAAACGATCGACAAAACCTGGATGGTTGCCACTGGAGCGCCAACAGGCCCCTTCGGCATACTCGATATCGTTGGCATCACAACAGCCTATAATATCAACAAAATGAGCGCCGATGCGACCAATGACCCCTTAAAGATCAAAACAGTAGCCTATCTCAAGGAGCATTTTATAGACAAAAACAAATTGGGCGTCGCTACTGGGGAAGGGTTCTATACCTATCCCAATCCGGCCTATCAATCGCCCGACTTTTTAAAATAGGTCTCTTCATGAACAATAAATCGTCGCAGCTTTACCTGTGACGATTTATTGTTTATGCTTATTTCAATCCGCGTCCCTCTTTCACTCATTCGCATATACTCCGTTCAACCATGCAAAAGTTGAGCGATGCTGCCCATTCAATACCGGTTTGCTGATATCCATTGTTTTAAGGATGGCATCAAAAGCTTCACCGATCATAAAATCATCACGATTGCTAAAGAGTGAAACCACAAGGTCTTTCTGTACATCGATATAAACGATATGATGAAACCCGGTAGATTCACCTGAATGAAACAGGATTTTGTGGCCTGCTTTTTTTTGAATAAACCAGCCGAAATGATACGCTATTCCATCCTTTACCGGGTAGGCCATTTGATCGAACAATTGCTCCAGTCCCGGCTGTATTAACCGATCTTTTACCAAAAAATTGGCCCATGTATGATATTCATCCGCAGATAGATAAACACCGCCATCCCCCTGTGTTGCACTTGTCACACTCTGATCGGCAAACAGGTAGGAACCTTCCGTCGGATGATAACCATAGACTCGTTCATCAACCGTCGTGCCCGGTTCATATACCAATCCCTTGCTAATGCCTATGGGTTCAAACAATTGACTTTTGACAAATGAAGCAAAGGATTTTTTCGCAACTTCCTCAACAATCAGCGATAAGAGACAATATCCCGTATTGCTATAACGGAACTGACTCCCCGAAGGGAAATATAAACGATCGGTCTGCCGGATATACATCAGCACATCCTTATCCGATACCTGATCTTTCCTTTCTTTCGGTATAAGCTCTTCATAGTCCCAGATTCCGGATGTATGTTGCAGAAGCTGCGCAACAGTAATACCCTTCAGCGCGACTGGCAGATCTTTAAAAAAAAGGGACAATGGGTCGTCTAGTTTTAAACGCTTTTGAATCACTAAGGTATATATCGCCTGTGCAGTCACCTGTTTGCTTACCGATGCTAGGCGAAAATGTGAACTGGATGTGATTGCACGTTTTTCCTTCAAATCTGCACGTCCAATTGCATAACGATAAATAAGACGACCATTTTGGCTAACTGCACAACTAATCCCCGGAGCTGCCGGGTCCTTGTAATAGCCTGCAATGGTGCTATCCAATTTTGATTTATCCATTTTTTGTCCCATAACAGCACTTGTTACACAGATCAAAATAAAACTCAGTTTTAGGTTTATCATATTTTATACCGCACATTTCGGTTTATATTGTCAGCCTACTGAAAGGCACAGCGTATTAAATCAATTTGATCTTATTGCTTTTCAAAAATGTACCCTTCAAAAATCGAAATTTTCTTGCAATGCCCGGGTGTTTTTATTGATTTTTATTTATTTCTTTTAATTTTGCTTTTATGCTTCATTTCTCATGAAGTCGAACTGATCCGGAATCCTTCCCTCAGTTCTTCATTAAAAAATCACGACAGACTATGTTTTTTATTTTCAGTATCTACGACTTTGTATTAGCAGAAAAAACGGTAACAGCGACCTTAAAAAAAGAAAACGCGCCACGAAATTTCACCTTACAGATTATTACGCCAGCCCGTCGGTTTATAGGCCTACCTTTTGGCGGTGGATTTGTTAAACTTTCCAGACTTTACGACGAACAAGGAAAATTGATTCACGCGCGGAATTATTCAGATGAATTAAAAGCCGAGATCAAAGCGTTCAAAAGTCAGTATAGCATCCCCTATTTTCAGTTATGGAAAGGATTTCTAATTGTCACTGCGGCAATCCTTATCTGGGCAGTCATTTATGGGGTAAAGAATAAATTGGGCAATCAACAACGGGAAAAAGAAGTCGGTCAGATGGTTGATAATTTGAAGCAACTAAAGGCAGGTCAACTTTATGGCGCTACTTTTTTTACCGATCAGGACGGTAACAGTATAAATGGACTTCCTGCAGGTTGGATAAAAATAGATAAAATACTGGGCGACACTATTTTTATACATCGTTCAAAGCAGCTCGACACAAATTCGGCACTTTTTGACATGAAGAACATTGCTTCGTTCAGGCCCCAATCGACCGATGAATGGCAGGAAAAAACGGAAAAAATAGATTTAAATCTATTGAAAAAACAGCTCGAGGATGCTGCGACAAAAAAAGTCGATCTGCTCTATATCGGTAAAGACCACGAGAAATATTCAGGTGTTATATTGACGATAAAAGGTAGCGAGTAAACCTTATTTCTAGGTATAAACAACGTATTGACTTTTCAGCGCAGACAGATCATGCGGCTGGGTCCATACTTAAAAACTCAAGATCGGACGTTTTAAGCAGCGGCCGATCTTGAGTTTTTTAAGTACTGGATTTTTTCTTTTAGTACTGGATTTTTTCGTCAATATCGTATTTCATGCCTGGATAGTGCAGCAACCTTCGCATCAAGGCAATCTGACCGGCAAGATAATCTTCCCGTCCGATACACATCCCTATGAAATTTAGCTTGTCCTCCTCAATAAAAGGGATATTCATATTCATTTTAAATAGTTCAGCCAGCTGCGTATCGTCCACTTGCAGCAAAGCAGCATAGACTTTCGGTGATATCGATATAAAATTTTCTTTTAATTCCTGCACACTGGGATAGTGATAACTTTCATCGAGTGTCTTTCCCATAAAAAATAGCTCATGGTAAGGATCATTTTCCTGAAGCCCAAGAACATGTGCCATTGCATAACGCACATTTACAAAATTACCTGCCATCCATACGATATGGTTGGTCTGTCCATCAATTCGTTTTAATGCATCTTCTTCCGAAACGCCATCCAACGCATTCAGAAAAATTTGACTGTGCATGCGATAAGCAGGAATGATGATTTCTAATTTTAATGATTTCGGTTTATCCATTTCGTTTTGATTTTTTTTAAACACTAAATAACTGATTTATACTAAAATTACACGTTTCAATAGCGATTACACTTGTCGTAGGACAAGAAATAAAAATGAACAAAATTGATAGATCATTGCGAAATAAATTCTAAATTTCTACTAAATTGAAATTCTATCTTTACCACATGAAGATTTTGATCATAGAAGACGAATTGGAGCTGGCCAAAAGCATCGCAACATACCTTAGCGAGCAACAGTATTTATGCGAATTTGCGCCAACTTTGCAGGATGCTCTGGACAAAATTCAGTTATACCAGTACGACTGTATCTTACTGGACATCGGCCTACCAGATGGAAATGGTCTGAAACTACTCGAAGAGTTGAAGACGCAGCGAAAGCAGGACGGTGTGATCATCATTTCTGCAAAAAATGCATTGGACGACAAAATTCATGGACTACAACTGGGGGCCGACGATTATCTGACCAAACCTTTCCATTTATCTGAACTCACAGCACGAATCTATTCCCTGATCCGTCGGAAACCATTCAACAGCTCAAATATTGTTGTGCAAAATGAAATACAGATTGATCTACTGGCAAAAACTGTTATTGTCAATGATCTTCCTGTTGTATTGACCAAAAAAGAGTTCGATCTGCTGATGTTTTTTATCGGCAACAAAAATAAAGTAATTTCAAAAAGCACCTTAGCGGAACACTTGTCTGGCGACATTGCTGATATGCTCGATAACCATGACTTTGTCTATGCCCATGTCAAAAATTTAAAAAAGAAACTACAGGACGCCGGAAGTCAACCCTATATCAAAACGGTATACGGTACGGGCTACAAATGGGAAAATTAAAATAGTAAGATGAAACCCCTACTGAGCAAAATAACGACCCCATTTCTACTCTATGTATTGATCGTACTAGGTGTCAGCATTCCTGTTTATTATTTTGTAATCGACGGGATATGGAAAAGTGAATTAGACGAACATAACGAAATTATCGTCAAGAAAACAACCTACGAGCTGAACAGTTTAAAACTGTCCGAAGACAAGCTCCAAGCCAGCATCGCTTTATGGAATAGCATACAACCTGAAACGAATATACATCAAGTAAAACCGGGCGATTTATTGCAAGATAGCGTGTATACCATCGAAAAACCGCAGCGTTTTGTCGAGCCAAAGACAATCGACCGATTTAGATGCCTATCATCTGTCATTCAGATCAATGGTGCGCCTTATCGTTTTACCGTACAAACAAATATTGAAGAATCTGTAGAAACCATCGCCGCCATCGCCGCAACAACACTGTTTTTCTTTGTTATCTTGGTCATTGGTTTACTTATTATCTCCAGAAAAATATCACTTAGGCTCTGGAAACCATTTCGAGATACTGTTGATAAATTGAAGGCATTTAATCTCAATAGTCAACAACAGGTTGACTTTCAGCAAACGGACACCATAGAGTTCCATGAGCTTAATCAATCCTTATCCAAGCTTCTTGAAAAAAACCTGGCCGTATACCGATCACAAAAGGAATTCACTGAAAATGCTTCTCATGAATTGCAAACACCCTTGGCAATCCTAAAAAATAAGTTAGATATCTTATTGCAGTACCCTGATCTAAGTGATGAGCAATACCAGCTCTTTGAAGATATGCATAAAGCGCTTTCACGTAGCACGCGAATCAACCGCAACCTGCTGCTGCTCGCCAAGATTGACAATAGTCAATTCGATCATTCCGAAAAAATCAGTATGGACTCGCTTGTTACACAAAGTATTGAAGTCATGCAAGAACATCTGGAGCTAAAACAGCTACAGCTGCAACAAGAGATCCAACCGTCGGTGCTGCTGACAGGAAACAGCAGTCTGACCGAAATCCTGATCAACAACCTACTCCTGAACGCCATACGTTACAGCAATGCCAACGATACACTTGCTGTACATCTCAATCAAACTTCTTTAACGGTATATAATCCCGGTTCAATGCCCTTAGATAAAATACTTTTATTCAAACGGTTTTCCAAACTTTCGAAAAACAGCCAAGGCAGTGGTTTAGGATTGGCAATTATTACCGAAATCGCCCGGTATCAAGGCTGGAATGTTGATTATCAATTTGAAAATAATCAACATATTTTTTCCATTCATTTTTAAAATTCCAAAAGTAGTCCTATTCTACGATCAATAACAGACATTAGGTAAGTGATGTCATCGCAGGACCGTGTAGAAAGTTTTATTTGCATATCCGTGTAAATTTAGCGTAGTTTGATACATTTGTAGGGACAATGCATGGATAGCCCATGATTTGGTATCATAGATAAACTTCGATTTATCGAAGTTTTTAACGTTTTTCTTTATATGAAGATTCTCCTAGTCGAAGATGACGTACGTGTCGCAGGATTGATCAAACGCGGACTTGATGAAAATGAATTTCAAACAGCTATTGCCTACGACGGCATATCTGGAAAGAAAATGGCCTTACAACACGACTTTGATCTTATCATAACCGATATCGTACTCCCTAAGATGGATGGATTGGATCTCTGCAAAGAAATTCGTCATATCAAACCCGATGTTCCCATTATCATGTTAACAGCATTAGGAACTACAGATGATAAAATTGAGGGTTTTGACGCCAGAGCGGATGACTATCTGGTCAAACCTTTTGAAATGCGCGAACTCCTAGCCCGCATCAGAGTCCTGCTCAAAAGATATCAAAAACAAGATACACTCACGGGAACAATTTTGCGTTATGGAGACCTGGAAATGAACCTCCATACCAAAAGCGTCAAAAGGAATACGGTCGAAATCCATTTGACCCCCAAAAGAGTTCAAGTTACTCCATTATTTATTGCAGAATCCCGAGCGTGTCCTTTCCAGAATGGAAATTGCTGAAAAAGTGTGGGAAACGCATTTCGACACCGGAACCAACTTCATTGATGTTTACATCAACTATCTACGTAAAAAAATCGACAAAGATTTTGCGACCAGATATATCCATACCAAATCCGGAATGGGCTTTATTCTAAAACAAGACTAATGCCAATCAGGACACGAATCTCCATATTGTTCACGCTGATTACAGCCACCATATTGCTGGTATTTGCCTGTACAGTATATTTTTCAGCGGTGGAGAATCGGGAAAGAGAATTTTACGCCCTATTGAAAAAAGAAGCTTACACCAAAGCAAACCTTTTTTTGAATGCAAAAGTTGACAAAAAGACCTTAGAAGATATCTACCACAACAACCGAAAAATCCTCAACGAAGTCGAGGTTGCAATTTACGACACCCGTTTTGATCTCTTGTATCATGATGCCGTAGATATCGACTTTGTCAAAGAGACACCAGCCATGTTGCAGGATATTCTCAAAAATAAAGAGATACGATTTTATCAGGAAAAATGGCAGGTCATCGGCATAACCTTTCCGTACAAAGACAAAACTTACATCATCACAGCCGCAGCCTATGATCAATACGGCTACAATAAACTGAATAGTCTATTATCTACCATTTTTTTGGTTTTCATTTTGTCTATATTTCTGATCTATGCAGCAGGAATATTCTTTTCCAAAAAGGTCTTTCAACCTATCCTGGAAATGACACAACGTGTAAAAACCATTTCTGCAACAAGTTTGGATGCCAGGCTTACGAGTAGCGGAAATAAAGACAAGCTTTCCGAATTGGCCAGCACATTCAATGCGATGCTCGACAGCCTCGAGAACTCCTTTGATGCCCAAAAGCATTTTGTCTCCAATATCTCGCATGAGCTAAGAACACCCTTGGCCGCAATGATTGCAGAACTCGAGATTTCTGCCAATAAGGACCGTAGCATAGTGGAGTATAAAACTGTCATCGACAATACGCTCAATGATGCACAGAAACTGAAGAAGTTATTTAATAGCTTACTTGATTTTGCCAAAGCAAGTTACGACAGTTCTGAAATCGCGTTTAAAACCTTACGTATAGACGAAATACTAATTGATGCATGCCAACAGGTTCTCCAGTCAAGTCCAAATTATAAACTCGACATTTTTGTCGATCCGGCGATTGAAGATGAAAAACTTCTATCCATCAATGCAAATGAGTATCTATTGCAGGTCGCCTTTGTCAACCTCATTGAAAATGCCTGTAAATTTTCACCCAATCAAAAATGCCTAATCGCTATCAAGGCGGATGAAAATAGGGTTCAGCTGGAATTTAAAGATGACGGAATAGGCATTGACCCGGTCGATCTGCCCAATATATTCACGCCATTTTATCGTGGAAGCAACAAAGATTATAGCGAGGGAAATGGTATTGGTTTATCGCTTACCCGAAAAATCGTGCTTCTCCATCAAGGCGAGATCACCGTCCGCTCGGCAAAAGGCGTTGGAAGTGTTTTTAGCATTGATATCCCCCATCGTTCCCTATCCTGATAGCATGCTATTTTTTTTTAAGTCTCCTTAACCAGCATATTGTGGTAAAGGAAAAATGTAGCACTGTCAGCTAAGCAGGAGAAATTCTGTTTTTTCTCAACTTTTTATACATGCTTTTCAAGGAAGGCGAAATCAGTATCAGCAAAAGTATGCTGATACTGATCATGGACATGATCTCATAATAATCCATGGCATATCGCACAAAGGATTGGATCTTGACCCGCTCAGCAACGAGCTTTAAGGCGGCTGTATGTTCCTTATACTGCAGTCCATGCTGCAAAATGCTGACAGATTCCTGCTGCAGGTACTCCCGAAATAAGGGATTGCCCACTTCCGTTTGGTCCCTAAAAACCTGCTGGTGCTGGGCATAGTCAAACAACTTGAAAAAATTCTGTAAACCGATACTGCTCGTGTAGCCTAGGTATCGGATAGCAAGACAGACCGCAGCCGCAGAAGCCCCCAATTGAGGGCTGACACTGGTAATGCAAAATAAGATGGTGGGTACCATAATAAGCCCTACTCCGAGTCCGTGTAAAACTAAGGGTATCCAAAAATGCGCATCATTACCCTGCCCCTCAAAGGAGAAAAACATCCATTGGTGAAACAGCAGCAAGCAACAATATCCCGAAATCCAGATCCATTTTACGGGGCGTTGCCCAAGCATCCAATACAATGAGCCTAGAACACCAGCGACAATACCAGCAATATTAAACCACTGGATATAGGACAAATGAATAGGATCGAGTTGAATAACCTGTACGAGATATTGATTTGAGATGGTCAAGGAGAAGCGCTCGATATACATCATGTACAAAATCAATAAGCCCAAGAGAAAGTTCCTGTTTTTAAAAATCGCCAAATGAACATACACACGCCTGAGCACCATTTGCCGAACAATAAAAAGAATAAGCAACGTTAAACCTACCCCGAATATGATCAGCATATGCTGATCGTTAAACCAATAAACTTCTTGTCCATACACCATTAAATAGCCAAAACTGACGATCACAAGACTATAGAAAATGCAGCTTGCCCAGTCTAATGAAAACAGGGGGTAAGGACGTATATGCCGTATGGAGCGCATCGTTAGCATAATGAGCAATAAACCCGGTACAAATGATAATGCAGCGTATAGATAGAGCTGATCAAAATTGAATGAATCGATAAATTCAGCCGTAACAAACGTATTAAAAGGCGAGCTACATAATAATAGGCCGAAAAAAACAGCATAACTTACTTCCTTGGCCCGATCACTTTTCAACCTGGAAAATATCATGGAGATCGATAAGTTTACGGCAGAAGCAAACAACATACCTTGAAAAAAACGCAGCCCGTATACCCAGCTGATATCGGTGATGCTGTACATCAAAAAGCAATTCAATAGCTGTAGCAGATGAAAGATAATATAGTACTGCTTAATGGGAAAGTATAAAAAAAAGCGTCGTTCCAACACGTAGAATCCGACAAAACCAGCATAAAACAAAATAATCAGAAACTGGATGTCACTGGGTTGCGCCCCATAAAATCCAGCAGTGACATTTGTATTGGCCCCCGGCAGGAAAAATAAGACCATGCTAGGCATTAGACTACTAAACAGGATAAGCTTGATCAACCACTCCGGCACCCATTCTTTAAAAATTCCTTTCACTAGTTCTGATTTTTTGATACCGAGACATTTACATTCATTCCCGAAAGAAGCTGTTGGGCTCCCCTTTGCTTATCCAGCTCAATGCGAACAGGTACGCGTTGTACAATCTTCACAAAGTTGCCCGTTGCATTATCTGGCGGTAAAAGGGAGAATGCAGAACCTGTAGCTGGGGAGATGGAAATAATTTTGCCATAAAATTTCTGATCCGGATAGGCATCCGCCACCACCTCAACCCTATTGCCAAGATGTAAATAGCGCAACTGTGTCTCCTTAAAATTAGCCGTCACCCAGGTTGGGGTTTCTCTATTGACGATAAAGCCCAAAACTTCGCCAGCACTTATCATTTGACCTTTTTCAATCGTGCGTTTGCCAATCTGACCATCGTAAGGTGCACGAATAACGGTATAGCCAACATCAAGCCGCTTGCGGCCGACAGCAGCCGTCAAACGAACACGTTCGGCATCCACCACACCTTTTTTCATATCCACATCATGCACACGTTCTTGTGAAGCCTGTAATTTATGCTTTAACGAAGCCAGCTCACTCTTATACACATCCAACGTTGCTTTTACATCCTCCAGTTGCTGAGCCGTTGCAGACTTTTCCTGAAACAAATAATTATATCGATCATATTCCAACTGTTGCTTGGTTACCCGAGCCTCCCCGGCAGCAATTGATGTGCGTAAAGATTCATGTTCCGCCTGGAGAATTTCCTTTTGACTATGAAGAACATTGATCTCTGCAGCTTCCTTATTGACGGATGCCGCTACCTGATCAGCCTCATATTTATATTCCTTATTATCTATAAGCAACAAGGTATCACCCCGTTTAACCAATTGATGATCGTGATAATGCACAGAAACCACATATCCGCCTACCCGGGAAACAATGGGATTGATATACTGCGTTACCTGTGCATCATTTGTGTAGGTATACCGCAGTCGCATCCATAATGCTTGAGCGCCCCATAACAACAAAGCCAACAAGACAATTCCAGCCAACCAGTTGGTGATTCGAGTGAGTTGTGCCTCCACAACTGTTCTTCGTGATTTAGGTTTCATTAGATAGTACCCTTCAAAAATTCGATAAAATAATAGTGTTTCTGTATCGCAATATGTGCGGTTTCAAGATCAAAAAGTGTTTTTAGGTATTGCATATCAGCATCTAAGAGATCTGTAATCAAAGCCGATGATTTAAAATACCTGTTTTTTATAATTCGTGCATTTTCCTGCGCCAAAGCCTTATTGTTTTGACAGACGTCCTGCTGCTTAATAGCCAATTGATAATCCAACAGGGCCTGTAACAGCTGATTTTCCAGAATCTCCTCTTCATGATGGTGTTTTACCTCTTGTCGATCCAATGCGATCTGTGCTCCGCGCACCACGTTTTTATTGAGATAGATAGCCGAGATCGGTATGTTTAATTTGAGCCCTGTGATACTCAGATTATACCAGCTGGGATTATAGGGATACAAGAAGACCTGTGGATTGGCAAAGGTAAATGTACTGGTCAAACCCAACTCAGGAAGATAATTTGATCGCGCCTGTTTGACCGACAGTTTCTTCAAAACAACTTCCTGTTCGGATTTTAGAAGGGAAAAAGCATGGCTTCGCGCTTCGGCAACAAGCGCTTCATAGCTGGGGCTTTCCACTTTAAAAGGTTCGGTCAAGGGGATAATCTCTGCTGTAATACCGCCAATTAGCTGCAGCTTCTGATTTGCAGCCTGAATATCATGACCGATCTGCACGAGCAACAGTTCCCGCTTCGAAAGTTCCAACGAAATACGCAAGACGTCACTGTGTAATACCACGCCCGCCTTATACAGATGCTCAATCTCCTTGAGCTGTACCCGTTGATCAGCAATATCCTGCTCGATTAAAGATCGGTTACTATACGACAGTTCCAAATCCAAAAAAAGATTGCAAACCTCCAATTTCGTCTGTGCTGCGGCATTCTTCCAATCGATTCTAGCCAGCTCATTTTCCAGTTTTTTTGGACTCTATTTTCATTAGGTCCCGATGCCCATTGTAGAGGTTCAGATAAAAATCCAGGCCGCTATCGTACAAGTAGTGAATGATATCATGCTGGGAAGGTTTATTTAAAAGCCCCTGGTCATATACAGGCATATTACTTGCATAACTAGCAGAAGCTCTGGCGGAAATCTTAGGGAGCAACTCCATGCGTTGCTGCTGTACTGCCACCTCAGTTTCTTTGAGCTGCAAATAAGACTGCTCGATGTATTTACTGTTCTGTAGCGCTTTGTCGATCATGTCTTTCAGGGACATGCGCAAAGAATCGAGGGCGAAGGTGTCCGAAATAACGCATACTAACAATCCCATGGTTAGTATGCCTTTTGCCCAATAGGGAGGAAAAAAGTTCACGTGTGCTCTATTATTTTTTTGCGTAGCAAACTTAGACACTTATTGGAACTTGGATTTCTTCACAAACGCCAATATGTTACGAAAAAAAGACATTTTTTCATCAATTCAAACAAAAAGACCACTATCTGCCAATAAGCCCTTACAATATCCTTTTTTACAGCACATAAAAAAGGCCTTTCAAATCATGATTTGAAAGGCCTTACTCGATGGTATAATAATAGATTATCCGTATAAGGAATCTTCTATTGCATTCCACAACTGTATTCTTTTTTGTAGCGCAATTTTACTGATCTCTTTCATTTCCGTCCATTTAACCTCATCGTCCTTCGCAAGATCTGTGATCATCTGCATCGCCAACGGTCCATGCTCGTCGCCGTCAAGATCAATATGGCGTTGAAAATAATAAATAAAGCTGTCCAGATTGGCTGTAGGAAAGTTTGTTTTAATTTCTTCCAAAATAGAGGTAAACATTCCCGGAATAAGGTCTTCGCGTCCAAATGTAAATGCAGCAGCAATTTTATGCACCTCGCCCTCAGCAATCACTTCGAATGTAAAATTCAAAAAGTCTTTGATCCGCTTATCCAATGTGGTCGTTGCAATGACATCGAATATGTTGTTCGATTTTTTGGCTTGAGCAATAAATTTGTTGACCAGATGAAGGTCGGCACCCATGGCATCCATGGCGTCCAGATACATCTCAAAGTGGCTCAAACGGCGGCCATCAATGTATTCATCCGATTCCTCAGCCAATACAATTTCGTTGATTAGATAGCGTGTTGATGGATGCTCACTCGCAAACCAAGGTAAAGTCGTACAGGTCAATTTAATCTGTAAAGCTTTTAGTAAAGACATAAAATCCCATACAGCGTACACATGCCCTTCTGTAAAAGAACGTAGATTCTTGATCGTTTTGATCTTACGATACAAAGGGTGTTGCAATAATACCTCGCGTTCGGTAGCAATGTATTCGTTAATTTCCGCAATTCTATTCATGGCGCAAAAGTATTGTCTTATCTCTGTTTTTAAAAGTATTTTCGATGAGATTACAGTAACATGATAAATTTTTCGCCCAGCTATCCGCTTCATAACCAAATCACAGCCAACAACGCGCCTCGCTTTTGACCGCCTTATTCCTGTTGTTAGCGCTCATTTACCCTTAAAAACAAAAATATTTTTATTATAAAAAATAATCTACTATATTTGTAGAGTATTCAGAATTGCATGATGCAATACCAACCGAGTGGAGGCACCGCGGTGGTAAATTAATACGGGTTTCGACCAAAATAAACGTCACAGAACGATTATTTTCCCAACAAGATCTGGATACAGTTTATGGTTTAATCCTTTAAATTTTTAAATTGTATGGCTACTACAACAAATCTTTACCAACACTTACTGGAAAAATTCAGTTATTACTCAACAGATGAACTGATCCAGCTCAACAATGACACGATTTTAGGACAAGGCTGGGGTTCAGCCAAAGCAACCTTTAGAACAGCTTTGATCAGTACGTTCTCCAAAAGAGGACTGGATCTTTCCAACATCATTTCCAAGGAAGACGGTTTTACCTCGGTGAAGCATGTCCCTGTACGCTTGGAACAGAATGTCCTGATTCCTTTACAGTAATCGTTATCGGCAAAAAAAGGTAGGCCTAGCCTACCCTTTTGTCAATGAGTGATGATATTTTAAGGTATGATTGAGTGAATGTGCGGTCTGCCGGGCATCGTCCTGATAGGACGATAAATCTTGGCAGGCTCTGATATCTGCTACATCCACCTTGTTTCTTACTTTGCTGATGACCTGATTTAATTCCGATTTCCAGTTGCCCGGATCGCCAAAATCGTCCACCCAATTTTTGTTGATAAACCTTTTATAGTTCAAAAGCAAAATATACAATTCCTCACCACTACCGGCGCGATTGATTGACGTGCGCCAGTTCTCTAATTTTTCTTTAAAACTCATAACCAGCAATATACAAAAAAATATTTGGATTCCAAAATAGTTGCATTTGAAACGGATAAGGATAACGAGAAATAAAATGATAAAATGATTAAATCTTCGGTGAATTATCTTGGTCATAAAGGAGTGATTCAATATAAATATCATATTATAAAACAGATACATTATGGCCTTTATCCACTTAAAAAATATGCTTGTTATTTCCTTTGCATTGCTATGTATATTGGAGAAAAGTATTGCTCAACAAGGTCGTCACAATAAAAGATCTACGTCTCAGACGACGTTTCGACATGACAGAGAAAACGATTATGTCAACATAGGCAACCGGATCTTCTACAGGGATAAGATGGTCGAAGGTGTCGATGCACGATCTTTCAAAGACCTTGGCAATGCTTATGCAATAGACAACTGGAATGCCTATTATCGTGGCGTTAAGATTAAAGATGTATCGCCACATTCTTTCCAATCACTTGGTTGGGGATATGCCAAAGATAGTTTGAATGCCTATTATCGTGGCGTTAAGATTAAAGATGTCTCTGCGCCCAGCTTTAAAATACTGGATGAAGGATATGCCAAAGACAGTTGGAATGTCTATTATAGAGGCAATCGACTAAAAGATGTATCCGACCAAAGCTTTGTTCTTCTCGGCGATGGATACAGCAAAGATAGCTGGAAAGTCTATTATTTTGGTCAGGAGATAAAAGATGCAACTGCTTTTACATTTAAATATCTGGGCAAAGGTTATGCGAAGGATAGCTGGAATGAATATTATAGAGGAAAAAAATTAGAATAGAAAATAGACCACGGGATTATTCTATTGAATAATTCCAATTTCCTAATACTTTCGGTATCTCCCAGGATTCGGCTTTGGTCTTGTAATTATTAAAGTGACCTTTTTCCCAAGTGGTAATATGGTAACCTTTACAGAACTTACAATAATAAGCCCTTTTGCAGGCATCTTTACCCATCCTGTGTTTGATACGTTTACCATCCAGTTTGTTTCTCATCCGGGATCTGAACTTAAAGTGAAGCATTGCCCATTGCGCCTCAATTAAAGAAGGAAATCCAACTTTACCAGTAGCTCGGCATTTCCAGGTATTGTCCCTTACTTTTTCCATAATCTATCTATTAAAGTTTACCTAATATATTTTATTGCTCTTTTTCTATTGGCACCTGCAACATGACCCATTCCCTGATATGCTTTGCAATCTTGTCGGACACCTCAAAATAGTACCGTCCCTCAAAAGGTATTTTGAGCACGATACGCAATCGGCCCCGTTTCAGTTGCTGGCAAGCTTGGATCATATCCAAGGGTATGGCTTTATCCCGGTCAATCTTCTGTACAAATCCCTTCGTGCTATTGACAACTTCCTTTAAGCTGCGCTGCTCACCACAAGTCAGATTTTCGTCCATCGCAGTTCTTAAATAAAGGCTGACTATACCATTTTTATAAGTAAAAATCCCGATATCCTTACAGGATATCTTTTGGGACAAGATTTTATTATTGAGCTGGAATACCTCTTGCTCCAGATCCATGGATCTGCACATGGTTAAATCTATTTCATCCATGGAATCCACATCTCTATCTTCCCCTGCTGTTTCCAGGATCTCTTTCAGCTCTTCGATGCCCGGAGAAAGCAGCTCAATCTGCTCCTGGAGATCTATCGTTCTTGATTCCTGCTGCAGGATAGTTTCTTTCTGTTCTAAAATCAATATTTTTTGCCTGTGGTAAACAGCCACGTAGAAATAAACTGTATAGGACATGTTCAGGACCAAAATACCGCTAAATATGACCATTAAAGGAAACAGCAGCCATTCATCCTTCGCCTGTGGATCGGGGCCAATGATCCAGAACAATAAAAGTGTCGGAAGTATGCAGCAAAAAAATAATTGCATACCGGCGCGTTTTTCCGGGTTAACCAGCCAGTTCTGCTTTTTGTCCAATATCACGATAGCCAATCGTATATAGAAGAAAATAATCGCTACCATCAATACAAAAAATAGATAGCTATAGGTTACCGGCCAGTCTAAAAGCCATTCCGCCAAGGCGCCCCGATAGCCCAGATACCAACAGAACCCTCCAAAAATGAAAGATGCAATCAACTGCCAGACCCCATCGGGATACTGCACCGTCAATGTTCTATTATCCTGATATCTATTCTTGCTATAACTTTTCATGTACAAACGTCATTTTAAAAACGCTATTAAAATTTACATATTTATTTTTGTTATATAAATTTAGCCAATTATTTATTAAACGATGTCCAACTAACTTAAATCAATGCTTTTGCATCGTTTTACGGTTCAAATAATTCCCCTGCCGGATGAAAAATTTAATTCTTTGTTGCCAGAAAATCCTATTTCGCTGTCAAGAAATTAGCCCTCATTGTAAAAAATTGACCTTCATTGAAATGGTTGGGATATTCACTGAAATTTCATGCTATAGTGGGTAAATTTATAGCGTAAAACTTCACTGATTATTAAACCATAAATCATGAGGACGATAAAGAAATTTAGACTGCTATTTAGCCGCAATTATGTATTTATTGCAATTGCTGTACTGATAACCTTATATGGGCTTTTCTGGGCCCGGACACATAGCGAGCGCGTCTATAGCATCGGGGCAATGATCATTCTTATTCCATTTCTGGAAATGCGTGGCCAAGAACGCGTCATGCAGCTTTTCGTTGTCTTTTTCGCCTGTATTCAGGTCAGCAGCATAGCACTATTTGACCGTCTTCCCTACCAGCTACTGATCAGCTCACAACCCTTTTGGACAGCTGTCCAAAAGGGCATACCGACAGCCTTTATCATCTGCGCGATGGCACATCTGTTTTTCTGGAGAAAGACAGACCTTTTCAAACTTTATGGGATCCAATTTCCCATCATGATCATTGCATGTACCTGGTATATCCGTATGCTGCTGATCATGGCTAATTGCCAGCATATCCCAAATGCAAAAGCTGTACGCATACCCGCCATTGTTATCCAGAAATGCCCTGCTTGCTGTGACCTATACGAACTATGGTTTTCGTTCAATTATGAAGGTGAGGAAGAAAAAGTTTCGATTAATGTCAATCCCCAACTACATGAACAGACCAATGAAGGAGATTCACTCATACTTCAGATGCATCCCGGGAGATTTGGCTGGCCGTGGTACCATAAAGATATCAAAAGGAGGTACAGATGATCGTAAGTTTACAGAAGCTGACAACGCTCATAGAAGCTTTGGTTTATCTTGATAACAAAGATATTCCAAACCATTTGGGTGAGATCGCCGAGGCCTGCAATACTAATTTTGCATTGGCACTACAAGCCCATCGGAAGATTATTCAGGTAAATAATGCCCGTCAGGCTATCCAAATTTACCATACTCAATTGTTGCGGCTACACTCTTTGTTGTATAGCTTCTGTAACGTGCGTAAAATTGTGAGTTCTGCAGCGCTATTTGCCCTAGAAGAATTACTTGAGCGAATCGAACAGCTCTTTAAAAAAGATATTGATCCCTATACGCCGCTGCCGGAGCTTATCACCTGAGGCTGCATGAATATGTATACGAACATATGCCCTATATCCTGGATAAGTTGGCTCAGAAAAGCATACCTAAAGCCTATCTCACCGAGATCCTTTCGGGTATGGACAGCCTATTTGAAAATGGCAAGATTCCCTATATTCAATACCGACATCAGGACTACCTAACCAAAATGATCGAATCACTTTGCCAATTGGCTGAAGACAAGCGCCAGAGTAAAAACTGGCATTACCGCTTTTTGATTCTGATGGTCAATTTCAATTTTAACCACATGGGCTTCTTCAATCGCTGGAAAGAACTTTACAATTCAGACCCATCCTTTATGGATGCCTTGTTACGCTTCCCCAAACACTTCTCCTGTATCCCAGACTTTGCATATGATAGCAACCGTAGGAGCTTGCTCAAGTTGATGCGCGGGTACATGGAGGATGAAAAAATCTCTCCATCAGCAACAATGCAGGATTATCCCCAACAATTTATTCAAAGCAATTTTAATGGCAAAGAGCTCAAACTTTGGATGCATATATCTGTAAAAGCGAACATTATGTGGTCGTCAGAGAAAAAAGAAGTTGCCGAGGTATTTTCCAGGCTCGTCAAAACGAGGGAAGGCACCTTACTTTCTGCGCATAGTCTGATCCGGATGGACAAAAGCGCCGAGTTTCATACAGCGCTCCGTATCCGCAAGGTATTGAATACGATGCTTGACGAACTGAATAGGCAGTTTCCTGACTTAAATAAATAAAACATAAAAATTTAAAAAAAAGGGGGTATGCCACCGCTACACCTCCTAAATGTGTTCATTCTACCCATCAAAAATAGTCCTAGTTATGCGAAAACCGACCGTTTTACCAAGAATTCCCCGCTGATCTTTTTACCGCATAATACATCTTCATTACATCCCAGTCTTTATTTAAATCCAATAGAGGCAGGTGCACTTTCCAAATTAACCATTTCGCTACACCTACGCCGGCCTATTTTCCATACTACCTTTGTTTTACAGCGTACGAGAAAGTGAAGCTGACGCTCAGGCAGGCTGCTGTATCCAATTGTATGGGCAGGTACGGCGCCCTGTTTTTGAAACGACGAAAAATAATAAAACAGCGATAGGAAATAATAAATACCATGATCTAAATAATAAAAGTTATGGAAAGGAATAAAAACAGCAACATGATATACAAGGTGATCCGGGCAGCAATGATACTTTTTTGGGTCTATGTGGGGATGGATAAACTCTGGCAGCTCGGTGCATTCAAGATCGCCCTTGAGCAGCAGCCTCTGATCAGTTATCTGGCTCCGGTAATCTACTGGCTACTTCCGCTTATAGAAATCGGTGTTGGCGTATTCCTGGCGATACCATCAGCGAGGTTGAGCGCCCTGGGATGGAAAGTTTCGGCCATACTGATTTTCGTTTTTAGTATTTATATCGGTCTGGGGGTATTGAATGTATATGAAAAGAAACCCTGTATGTGTACCAGCTTTTTGAGCAATATTTCCTGGACAGCACATTTGATCTTTAATCTCATTATTCTTGGCCTATCGATAACCGGATGGCGATTGCACCGTAAGACGATCAACTACGGCGAGCGTGCACTAACAGGCCGAACAAATATCGCATTATTCCTGATAGGCTTTATGGCAATGGGAGCCATCAATTACTGGAATATCCACTATACGAAGTCAAAGGATATTTGGTACGCACCAGATAGCATTTACGACTATCAACAGCCCAATACTGCCAGCAGCAATGTAAAAGGTCTGCTGGTATCTACATACGATCGGTACACAGGACCGTACCGACAATTATTTACCAAAAGTTTGCAAACTGGCAGCTTTACTAATCAATTTCTGGTTTGCAATACAGAAAGGAGGGTAGCTACATGCTAACCAAATTTTTAAACAATTATGGCTACATGATATTAGGCGGAGCCATGATTATCGGATTCTCAGCATTTAAAGGTGCTGAGGCTTATACAGGAAAAAAATTAGATCCTGTGACTATTTACTTCCATGGTGATCCTCAAGATGAGGATCAGGTTAAAGACGCCTCGCGTTGGAATACCACGCCCAATGATGAGGACTGTAACAGTGCAAACGTTATGGCTTGCTCTCAGGTTGTCGATGAATCTGATCTGAATGCTTCAGATCAGCTGAATCCAGCAAGGATTCAACTTGGCGCTACCGCAACTTCTGGAGGAAACTATATCCCATCTAGAACCGGTGGCAGCAGCTCAACTACATTTACCCCAATCAATAGGGGATAAATGAAAGGAAGGGGTAGTCCGATCGGACTGCCCCTTCCCTATTTGTATCTACATTTTCTTTATTTCGGATTTTGTTGCATTCCCGTCAATCTAATAATATCTTCAGGAAGAGGAAGCGCATAAGCATTGGAATTTGGCTGTAAAGTAATCAATTGCCCAATTAGTTTCCTTGTTATTAAAATCTCTCGTCCTTCTGCATTCAACCGCTTTAGGTCCATCCATCTTAGCCCCCTATACAGCAATTCCTTTCTTCGCTCTTTTAGGATTAAAGCAAGTGCTTCTGTTTTGTTTTTTATCACATAAGGAATAAATGTGCCCGCTTTATACCGATACCCGAGTAGATGGTTTAAGTCTGCCATTCCTGTCTCTACATCCCCATTCTCACATTGCATTCTGCACGCATAAGATACAGCTCGTCCGTTGCTATTCCCGAAAACATCTTGGAAGATCCTGCGTAACTACCTTTGAAAGTAGTCGTTCCATCGGCCGCTACTTTAAAGTATGCTAACCTACGTAAATCATTACTGTCATAAGAACGATACAGGAGCGTATCGGTCAATGCGCGCGAACTTGTCAAATTGATACTTACTAATAATTCAGCATAGAATAAAGTCTCCTTATTAAAAATCGTAAATGGGTAGGACGCTGTCATTTTCACTTCCGATAAATTATTAAAATCGAGCAGGTCAGCATTGTGTTTTAAGGCTAAATTAACATAATAATGGGCCGAATCGTAGACTTGCATAGATAGGTAAGCACGAGCCAATGTAGCATAAGCCGCATACTTATTGGGACGCATGACATGACTGGTTTTCTCAGGAAGCATAAGGCTACATTCTTTCAGGTCTGTGATTACTTTTTCGTAACACTCCGCTATGGACGACCGGTACGATTGGTCATGAAAATCCGAGCTGTTCCGCAGCACAATACCCATATCTGTTTTTGATTCTTGGGTATAGGCTTTTGAATAGGTCCATAATAAAGCCAGATATTGGCTCGCCCGATAAAATTTAGCAGAAGCATAAATGGCATCATACTGATTAGCATTACCTTCATTTCGATTGCTCTTTTTTATACGGTCCAACACAAGATTGCTATTGTAAATCGTATTATAAGAGGAGGACCAGTCATTTCCGAAATTCATATGATCATTCTGCCAGATATAAGTCTGTTGACCATAGTCAATCAATGCATCATATGCGGATTGGCTCAGGTAATAATTATCTGCCGAAGCTTCCCCAAAAGAAGGAAACTTTAGATTCATGATCTGGCTATCATCCAGTAGCTTTTGTAAGTCGTCCAAGCTATTGGGTACAGCCAAACCATAGTTTGACTGTACCTCTAAATATTTTTGACAGGCCGACAAGAAGAAAACAACTACCCCTAGCCACAATATGTTAAGAAATCTTTTCATCATTTACGTTATTAGATCAATAATCAATTTTTAATCCGATGGAAAATGTCTTTGGTGGACTTAATCGGTACGGAAATTCCGGGTCGATACCAATCTTATTTGCACGCCATAGTACCCCTAGATTGGCCGCGTTTGCCGACAGCCCCATATTAAATGCACGATTTCCGACGGTATACTTACCTTGCCAGGTCAACAAAACATATTCCAGCCGCAAATGATCCCCTTTATAGACATTGATATCAGCATATTGATAGAATGCATCCGACAATGATTTTATAGGATATTTCATACCAGGAACCTGTGTATGTTGTTCATCCCCAGGCTGCTGCCATCGCTGATCAAAGTCTGGATAGGCCTTACCGTTAGCAAACAATGAAAAATAGGACGTCACAGGACGCCTGACGTAATAGTCCCCCTTAAAACTGACGTTGAAAGAAAAAATCAAAGACTTCCAAGCCAGTGTATTGATTATATTCCCAAAGACCTGCGGTTTGGAGGATCCAAAATACACGATACTTTCATTTCCATCCGGCGACGCATTAGCCTGGTTGCGTATGGTGGTATAGTTTGTACTTAGCTGACCATCCAGCAGGCCCTGCCCTTCCCCAAATTCATTCAACCCCATCCATTTATAAGCAGCCAATGCGTTCAGTGGTTTACCGACGATCGGTGTGATGGTATTTCCGCTCGAGAGAAAGGATGTGACGCTGTTTTGCAGATTGTAATATTGCGTTGTTTTGTTCCTATTCAAGCTTAATATCGTTCGCGTATCCCAGTTGATCTTTCCGCTTATATTCTTTGAATTTAAGTCAATATCAAAACCTTGTCCCCGCATTCCTGCCAAATTCTTGACAACTGTACCCTGTAAGCCCCATGCCGTATAATCGTATTCGCTCAGTCCGTATAGATCTTTGCCTTTTTTTACATAATAGTCAATACGCCCGGACAATCTTCCTTTTCTTACTGAAAAATCAAGACCAAAGTTAGTGGTTGCCACTCTTTCCCATTTTAGCAAGGGATCGTTCAAGGTACTTATCTGATACATTGGATAGCTGGTATAAGTTGCCGAACCGATATAGGCAATTGGATCTGGCGACCGTCGTAGATCGACGTTACCACTGGTTCCATAGGTTGTCCTCAATTTTAGATAATCAAACAGGGCCAGCTTAAAGAAAGCCTCCTTATGAATGTCCCAAGATCCGCCTACGGACCAGAGCGGCGACCATTTATCATTGGTCGAAGCACCAAAGATATTAGCGCCGTCTTTACGCAAACTCATAGATAGGCCATAGCGGTCCATAAACCGGTCGCTTATATTGGTATAAAGTGATACAAATCGATTTACATTTTTAAAAAATTGCGGCGCTCCCGGTATCCGTCGCATCCCATCATCCGGCAATGTTGGAAAGCGAGTTACAAAGTCTACCGAAGTGCTTGACATCGGCAGTTCATTGTATCCATAGGCCGTATAGGAATTTGTGTTCGATCTGTTCTCCCGTACCTCGCCACCAAGAATGCCGACCAACAGATGCCGACCAATCGATTTGTTAAAATCAATTTGACCACGTAGCGTATACGACCTGCCCTCAGCAGCGGAGTACCGTTTTATACCACCAAGTGGAATGTTATATTTTGTAGCTGTGGTACCCGTACCGATGATGGTAAATTCATTGATCCACTTACGTGCTTCATAACTTTCCAAAGTATTCAATTCGTTATTTTCAGTACGCTGCTGCTGAATCTGTCCCCCGACATTCAGATGTAAGTAAGGTAATACCTTATATTTCAGGTTCAGGCTCGAAAACCATTCATTGTTCTGCCGTCGGTCTTTTGCATATCTGTATTCCGACAGTGGATAGTAATCCCATGGCAGATAACCATTTGTATAGTTTTCCTTCAGATAACTGGACCTATATTCCTTTTCAAATGGGATTTCAGTACCATCCTCATTTAGAAACTGAAGATATGGCACCTGCATACTGCTATAGCTTAACGATGAGAATTCAGGTTTGCCTTTTCTGCTATCCTGATTGGTATACAGCACCTGGAGATCCAACTGTAAATTGTCGGTAGGTCTGAAACTATTGGACAGCTGGATATTGATCTTTCTATCAAAAGCATCCAGTTCGGATTTATTCCCCGTATACCCAATACCAAACCCATACGAATTGCGTGCCCCCCCGCCCGAGATATTCAGCGCGTGCTGATTGACAAACGGAACATTATAAAAAGCATCCATATAGTTTTGTCTTCCATTTTGTACCATGAGTTTAGCTGTACCGCTGGCCGAATCTGCCGGTGAAATCAGGTTGCGCTTACGTCGATCCAATAGGTCGATCACTGGCGACTGTGCCAGATAAGGCTGGTATAGCAATTCCGAATCATAATAGCCCTTATCAAAAAGATATTTTTCGAGTGCGATAAAATCCGCATTTTGGGGCTGATAGATTTTATTCAGATCGCTATTTTCCTTCAAAATCACTGTATTTGACAATGTTATTTTTGTCTTCTGCTCCTTAGAAAAAGCACCCTTTTTTGAAGTCATGACGATAACACCGTTCCCAGCGCGGGCTCCCCATATGGCACTCGCCGCAGCATCTTTCAGGATGGAGACACTTTCAATATTATTGGGATCGATATTACTGATATCCCCCTCATAGATAAAGCCGTCTAGCACAATGAGCGGATCCAGGTTTCCGTTTATCGTACTCAGTCCGCGTACGGAAATATTCAGTTTCTGCAGGTCAGCATTTTGTATCGGCTGATTGTCGAAGCGAATTGCTGTTGTCATGTTATTGAGCCTATCCAGAATATTAGTTCCCACCTGCTGACTGAGCATCTTATTATCGACTACATCAATGGCCCCTGTCACCTCATTGGCTTTCAATGTCTGATAACCGGTACTGACAATAGCCTCTTCCAAATAAATCTCATTAGCATTTAAAGCCAATATTTTATTCTTCTCAAAAAATCCGGCTACTACTGTCCTATCTAGATAACCAATACAACTGATCAATAAAGAATCTTTATGATCACCTACCTGAATAGCAAATTTTCCTTTCAGTGAACTTGCAGCCTGATTATGCAAAGTGTTGTTCCGGATAGATGCCCCCACTAGCTCCCTGCCATCTTTCGCTGAAACAATTGTACCCTGTACCCAAATTTTTTCCTGAGCCTTGCCCATGAAAAACAATACGCTTGTCAAAAGCGCTGTCAACAACACCCTCATTACTTCGTATGATTAGTAGGTACGGTATAGAAATAAGGATATTCACCACTGTATTGTGTTGGTGTAAGTTTTATACCATGCTGTTCCAGCGCAGCTATTTTTTGTTTGATAGACAGATCAAGAAAGTTTCCCGACAAACGCAGATCAATCCGTTCGGCACTTTTACCCTCAAAAATTACCGGCTTATCCAAAACAGACCTAATGAAACCAATCACACCATTTAGGGGCATATTTTGCATGATCAAAGATTCATTGCCTTTATCCACACTATTCATATACATTCCGCCCTTGGTTTTCCATAGTGGACGCGATACATCCAGCGAAAGTGCGTATGCCGCAACAACACCATTTTTTCGCTCAACTGCAACATGAAACCGTTGAATCAAAGCATTTCTAAAATAATCGAATGCTAACTCCTGAGTGATACTATCGCGCAGGTAGAGCTGATACCAAAACTGTCCTTTTGTTGTTTTAAAGTCGTATATGAGATCGATAAATTCCTTGTTAATCTGATCATCAAAAACGAAAAGGTTCGATTGTACCCCTTTGAATGCATCAGGAAAAGCCAGCTGATAACAGGTATTCAGAAAGTAATTCCCTACCTGAAACAGTGAATTCCCTTCGCTGTAGGACATTGCGGGATACACACCGAGATAATTCTCCCGATAACCCGACATCACCGAGCAAAATAAAAGTCCCGTTGTATCCACCAAAGGCTGCGTGTTTATCCGGGCCGTATTTTTGATTTCCGATTTTTCAATAAATCGGCTTGACACGCCAGTTTTTAAAAAATCTTTGATAATATCCTCTGTGATAGAACTTGCGTATGAATTGAGGACAAATTCACCTTCGGAATTGATAATTCCTATCGTTGGCAACGTATTATGCGGAAGAAGTGATGTAAACAAGGTATCATTCAGTATTGTCGGCAATACCGGTGTGTAATTAAAGTCCTCTTTATATTTCTTGAATCGCTTTTTTATCCGCTCTGGGGTATCCTTATTCCGCTTACTATTGACCATCACAACCTGTACCTTATCCTTAAAGCGCTGCTGGATCAATTCCATGTCGGGAATTCCTTCAATACAGCTCGGGCAGCCAGTTGACCAAAAATCCAGCAGGATCAGTTTCCCTTTCAGATCAGCGAATTTGATTGTTTTCTTTTGACCATTAAAATACTGGAGTTCGAGCGGCTGGTTCCATACCGCATCCGGGATCTTATCGCCCGGATTTAGTGCAACGAGATCAGATAGCCCATCGGCCCCGCTGTTCTTGCGGGGCGTCTGAGCCGATAAACTAAACATAGAAACTAAACATAAAAACAAGCATGTCAAAATGATGCGATAGGCACGCTTATAATCTGCAAAAGATAGAAAGCATTTTAAAGCCCGCTGAGCAACCACTTTACTTGTTACAAGCAAAGTATTGGGCCGAAACACAAAAACCTTACAGATCGACTTAAAGAGCCTTAAAACAGATCGTTCAGATTCTACGTCATAAGTCAATCTAGCATTTCCCACCTGCTGAAAAGCTTGCTTTTGTTGTGTGGGGCTTGTGCAATCGTTTAGTTGTCCTTGTGTATAACAAGGGCTTAGCAAGGGTGAACCTAGGGTCGCGCTATAGTCAAGCTTGAGTGTTTCTTGTGCCAAGCTATAGTCGACCATCTTTTGAGCAATTCCTGCCGAATTTTTACATTTCATCGGGTTTTCATCGGGTCGGCATCGGGTTTTGATCGCTGTGGCCCGATGAGATCCCGATGAAAACTTGATGCCAATTGCATGAAAGGCAGAAGCCAGGGCGAAGTTGGTCAGAAAAAAGTCCGAATAATGTGATACCACTTCCGCTCTTCGACTGACCTTTGGCTCAGCTTCGAGACTTCTTTGGGACATGGTCGAGACAGGCTCGGGAGCTCTTTGGCTCGGCTTCGGCAGGGCTTCGCGTACGCTTCGACTCCCACCCGAAGCGCAGTCGAACAACAGTCGAAGCGTTTCCGAAGATGAGGCGACGCTGGTACGACACAGTGTCGAACGATCCTCAAACAAAACCCGATGGCTGCCCAAAGAATTCACATTTTTTATTAGGTTTTGAGCGCCAATCTTACAGCGCTTTTTTAGCAGGATCGAAGTACCTTTAAAGTACGTTTTTTCCTTGTCTAATCTTCTTACGCAAATTTTGCGTAATTAGTACTATATCTGTGCTTAAGTAGTGCTTTACAGGTACTTGAAATATATAGGTTATATAGCCCCTTAAAAAGGCTAAAAATCTCAGGATATTCATAATTTTTTTGTTGGCGGTTATTTCGATAACCTACTGAAAAACTCAGCGACCTTTTTGCTCAATTCTAGCTCTTTTCCGATGCGCTCTTCAGCTTCTGCTGACAGCTGCATTTTACGCAGGTCTATATTGCGATGATAGACGATACAATAAGCTATCAACACCCGATACAATGCGGTTGCAAATTCCTGCATTTCCTCATTCTTTAAGAGTCTATTTTCTCCTGCACCACTATCAAGATACGTGCTCAATAGCTGTAGTGTATTAGCAGAAATAGCGTCTAAGGCATATTGATTCCAGAATGCCTCAATCTCCTTTATAGGATCATAATCGACCTTATAGACTTCATAGATCAACCAATCAAAAGCAAATTGTAGCGCTAAAATCCTGTTCATTTTTCAGTCTGTAATCTTTAACCGAAAGTACATAGCATCCCCTCTCCGATCGAAATCAGCTTTTTATTGGGAGCCTGATGTTACTCAGTTCACATTAGTAATAATTAATTCATTCTGGGAGCCAGAGCGCGTTTGAATGAGGGGTCACAAAGGTGTATAATATTGGCGTTACGCACTCCATGGCAAAGAGAAGCCAAATCTAATTTGGCCAAACCAGCCGAGCTACTCGGGGGCTGTGATGATGTTTTTTGATTGTTGTTTTTTGTTCATAACTCGTTTTATTGGTAACGAGTCTTGCAGGGTAGCAATCAACATAAAGAGGGGGCTGCATCCCATACTCCAAAAGATTCTCAGGCCTAAAGTCGCATTGGGTAAACAGCAGCCCCACACTTCAATGAATTAAATGCAAAAGTAGCATTTTCCATTGAAAGCGTGAGATATTTCTGCTGCCTTGCCACTTGGCCTGAGAATGGAGAGCAAGACTTTTGAATATCTATATTTTTAATATTTTTCTATTACCTATTTCATATTTTATTATCGTATGTGATGGTAGCAAAGATACAAAACAAAGCTATAGTAAACAAATTTGTTGACCATTTTTTTCTTAATATATCGATTTTGAGAAGATGGATCAGAAACAAAAAGAATTTCGCATTAAACTGGGACAACGTATTGAACAACTTAGAGTTGAAAAAGGAATTGAGCAGGGTGAATTAGCATCAATAATTAATAAAGACAAACAATTTATTAATCGATATGAGCGCCAAGGAGCAAATCCAACTGCATTTATTCTAACCCAATTAGCTGACGCACTTAAAGTTACACCAAATGATCTTTTAGATTTCTCCAAAATAACATGAAATAATTAAAATTATTAGTTCAATGTTCACCTTTTCAATATTGGAACGAACCAACCCATCAAATGCTAATCAAAGACATTCTATAAAATATATAATAGATGGTTTTTGTAAAAGTATAATTCACATCTATTTAGTTAGATGTAGTATGATTAAAAACAAACTATAAATATTGAGTATAATAAATTTTTAAACAAGATGGAAATCTGCTAAGTGCAATACACTATTTTTTGTAAATTTGAAAATTAACCATTTTAAAGCATTATGGATTTCGACTCTCAGTTAAATGAACAAAAAAGAAAGGTAGACTTTAATACGTTTGATCTTTCTGTAAAAGAACTAGTAAGTATGTTTGACGACGGGATAATTGATATCGCCCCGGAATACCAACGACAATTTAGATGGAAAAATGATCGACAATCAAATTTAGTGGAATCAATTTTCTTAGGTATTCCTATTCCTAGTTTATTTATGGCAACAAATTCAGATAATACATGGGAATTGATTGATGGAGTACAAAGACTGAGTTCGATCATAAGATTCTGCGGTAACGAAAATGTTATTAAAAAACTCCAAGAAACTAATACCGAAGAAATATCTAATTTAAAATTATCTGATTTAAATAAACTAACAACTTTTAACGGAAAGAAATTCAGTGATCTCCCAAGAACAATCCAGCTAGATTTCTTATTAAAACCACTTAAAGTTATAACATTAAGTGATAAAAGTGATTTAAGTGTAAGATTTGATTTATTCGAAAGACTAAATACTGGTGGAGTGAGTTTAACTGATCAAGAAATACGCAGTTGTATCTATAGGGGTAAATTCAACGATTTCATAAAGGAACTGAGCACTTATGAGAGTTTTAAGAAAACAGTTATTTTAACCAAATCAATGGAAATGGATGGAACAAGAGAAGAATTTGTACTTCGATTTTTCGCTTTCTTAAATAATTATAAAAATTTCGACCATAGCGTTGTTGACTTTTTAAATGATTATATGATGTTCGCTGGCAAATCAAACAATTTTGATTACAAAATAAATGAAACAATATTTAAAAAAGTATTTGACCAACTATCAACTCTTGAAAACGGAATATCGCGTAAACAGAAAACAACACCTGTAAATTTATTTGAAGGCGTTGCAGTGGGAGCAGCTCTTGCAATAAGAGATAAAGGTAATTTAAATTTAAATGGTATCGCAGAATGGATGGTTTCCGACGATCTAAGAAAATATACTACTGGAGCAACTAACACAAAATCTAAGGTAAAAGGTAGAATTGAATATTGTAAAGAGAAGTTCTCAAGAGAATAAATGTTCACAGATTTAAAGACAGATTCCGCGTCTAGGTTAGTAGAAGTGAGGGATTTTTTAGATTTAATTAATTCCCTAATTCCCTCTCCACCGATACCTACACCTAACAATCTTTTGACAGCAAAAGGATTATTTTATGTTCATATATATGGAGTATTTGAATTTACCATAACGTCTTGTATAAAAAGAACCATAATATTAATAAATAATGAAAACGTAAATATTAATGATTTACAACCATTGCTTCTAACTATGGCTCTCAACTCCGAATTTGATAGCCTTGCCAATGTAAAAGCTCGAAATTGGGATTGTCGATGGAGCTTATTCGAGAAAATACGCGATAATTCCATAAGTCAAATAATAACCGATTTAATTCCGACAGACGGCAAAAACATAAGATATAAGCAATTAGAAAGCATTTGGAAAACATTTTGTATTAATTCTCCAATCTTAAATCTTCCTTCAATTGGAGGAAGACTCAAAGATATTGTTGACAATAGAAACGCCATTGCACATGGGAACACTACCTCGTCAGAAATTGGAAGTCGTGTAACGATGAATGACTTATACAATAGATATAATGAGATAAGTAGTTATTGTAGCTATGTGATTCAAGTATTTGAAGAATACGTATTAAATAAAGATTATTTAAAATAGCACAAACATAATCTTTAATAAATGCTGTCAAAAGCCGCTTATATAAGTACCCGACAATTTTTTCAGGATTAGGAAAACTGTCTTGTCCTGAAATAGCTTTACACCAAAATTGTAAAGGACATGGGAAAAGTTCCAAAAAATGGTGTTAAACAGCCATTCAAAAAGAGGGGTACATCGTATTCAGAAGAAGTAAAGCGCAAGATCGTTGGTGAGATAAAATCAGGTTTTCACAGTCATCGTACAGCGGCTAAAATTTATGGTATAAGTAGAAATACAATTAATAGTTGGGTTATTCAGGATTCTTTGCTTCCTTTGATAAGACCGATTCAAAAGCCGATGAAGGAACCAAATGAAACCTCAAAAGTAAAGGCGCTCTCTAAACAGGTGATAGATCTACAGAAAGCTTTGGAAAAAGCCAACCTAAAGATTGAAGGACTGCAGACCATGATCCAGGTTAGTGAAGAGGAACTCAAGATCAAGATCAGAAAAAAGCTTGGTGCCAAACGGTCAAAAGAATGAGGCAGAGCCATCCCCACATAAGTCTGGGAGATCTCTGTGCACTGTTTGGCGTCACTAGACAGGCTTATTACGACGCTATCCGCTATGCGGAAAAAACAACGATAGCAAAAATGGTCGTCCTGACTCTGGTAAAGGAAATTCGGATACAGATGCCATTGTTATGGACAAGGAAGCTGCTTCACGTTCTCGAACCACGGCTGATCGAACACGGTATAAAAATGGGGCGCGATCAGCTGTTCAATTTACTTCGGTTCCATGGCCTGTTGATCAGGCGGCGCAAGCGCATAGTCCGCACCACAGATTCCAACCATATCTTTAAGAGATACCCTAACCTGATAAAAGAACTTATCATCACGGGACCTGAACAGCTCTGGGTAAGCGACATTACTTACATCAGGACGGTACAGGGCTTCAGTTATCTCAGCCTCATCACCGACGCGTACTCCCGAAAGATTGTTGGATATGCATTACATCCCACTCTTGAGGCGACGGGCTGTTTAAGGGCATGGAGATGGCGATATCTAACTGGAAGCATGTGTCTCCCTTCTACTCATCCATCATTCGGACCGTGGGATCCAGTACTGCTGCAACGAGTATACCGAAATGCTTCAACGTTATGGAGTCGCTATAAGCATGACCCAAAACGGCAGTCCCTACGATAACGCTCTGGCCGAACGGGTAAACGGGATCCTGAAAAACGAATTCTATCCCAACGGGTTTACCAGAATCATAAAGATGCTTCTAAGAATATTGACAAGATCATCAGGATATATAACAGTCAACGTCCGCATGCAGCTTGGATTTCCGAACGCCGGAAGGAGCGCATTTTCATAACGGCGAAATCAAAAAGCGATGGAAGCGTTATCCAAGAAGTTAACGTCTACTGAAAAAGTAATTTGAAAAGATATTTTAGATGAAGAAGGAGTTTGTATACTTGTAAAGGATTTTCAGGATTACCAATAACACCTGTAAGATCTTTCTAGGACTAATGGTTAAATCTGTAAAGTTTTTTTAGGACGAGACATTAGCCTATCTATTTCGGTGATACTGGTTCTTCGTCAATTTTGGTGAATTATGCTGATTTTGCAAGTATCATTTTCCTCAATAGCTGAAATCCTGCCCTTCCGTACATTTTTCTTTTTATATTTTTTATTCGATTCACTTGTCCCTCAACCTGGCCGTTACTTACTGTTCTTACTACTGCATTATTCACTGCTTCATAGTCCCTTAAAAGGTTTTTAGCGAAATTTTTAAGCCCGCACTCTGATGTTGATGCCTCCTGAATCCATTTTTGTAACATTCCTTCTTTCTTGATAAGAAACAATTGTTTAAAGTCCTTTATCAACTGCTCCAGTTGTTTTATTTGAGGAAGCTTTTCAAATAATAATTCTAAAAATTCTTTATCATCTTCCTTAAGGTGTTTTGACTCCCTATAGAGCATTAAGGATAATTTGGTTGGCGACCAAGTTTTTGCTACCACCACCTGCGCCTTATATTTCATTCTACTAAGCCCCGGCATATTATAAACTTCATTCATCTTGTGGCAAAACTGGGTATACTTACCATTGAATCCCATCTGAACAATAGTGTTATGTAGTTCTCTATATGTTTTTCCGTGGTTCTCTTCGCTCAAAAGATAATTAATGAAGGATTCCAGGTTGGTGGAGTTTCTGGACTGTCTTTTCTCAAGTTTTTCCACGGATACATACCTTGCGACTGTTTTTCGATCCAGGTTTGTAATTCTGGCAATTTGTCTCAGCGTAATACCATTGGCATATAGCTCTTTAACCTTGTCGAATAGATATTGTTTATGTGCACCAATGTTTGCTGTAGAAATCGTTGCTAGAACTTCTAAATTTGCTTCAACAGGCCCGGTAACTTCCGTTAATGTAGGTTCTTTTCTTTTGGGATCATTATAAAGCTTAAATATTTCCTTCAATTCTTTTGCTTTTGATTGTAAGACTTTTTTAGCTGCTTCCCCTAAGTTCATAATTAGGTGAAAGCGGTCGGCTACCTGAATGGCATCAGGGCCCTGTTTTTATACCCAAAGCATATGGGCCATAGCGATCTCTGGATACTACTTTTATTTCTGGATGATTCTTCAGCCACTCTGCCAGCGTATCCGATTCACGATCCGGAAGTAAATCTATCACTTCTTTCCGTTCTAAATCCACAATAACGGTTCCGTAGGTACTTCCTTTTTTGAATGCCCAATCATCTACGCCAATTACCCCAGATGTCAAAGCCTTAGGTTGTATATCTACTCCCTGAATCACTCTTAACATAGTGGAGGAGCTAACCGGCAGTCCAACATAGCGACTAATTGCTGAACCTCTATTTCCTCCCAATTCAAGCCCCATTTTAAAAAGAAGTTCATTTGAACGAATCATTCTTCTATAATATGGCCTGATTTCACAATCGAAGCGTTCAGTAAAAACCTTTCGATGACAGACTGAATTATCACAAAAATACTTCCTAGCCCTGAGCTTGATTTTTACTAAATATCCGGAAACAGGAAGGTCTAAAAGAGTTCGGAAATATCTACTATGAACCCTATCACTCGTAATGCCACAAATAGGGCATGTTGAGTGTTTTTGATAAGCGTACGTACTAATATAAAGCTCTCCTAGAGAGGTGTACGTTGTTTCAGCTTTTAACTGTAAATTGGGAGGAAGTACAAATTCTGGAATCATAACTAAAAGTATAATATTAAATTACACATAATAATTTATATATTTGTTGTTTAGAAAAAATAAATTACAGTGGGAAAATCAGTCTTACAAATTCAGCGATCAGACGCAACAGAGATAAAGAAATTATTAAATACAAATGATGCTTATACCGTTGGTATAAGGCTATACATGGTATATCTTGTTGCATTAGGCTATTCGAGCAGACGGTTGTCTGAACTACATAATATCAGCTTCAAGCAGATAACAAATTGGGTTCATAGATTTGAAAAAGAAGGTATTGAAGGATTAAAAGATAAGAAAGGGCGCGGTAGACGGAGCAATTTATCAAACGAACAACTCGAAAGAATCAAAAACTTGGTCATAAACGAAAAACCCTCGGATCATGGATATCAATCAGTAAAGTGGACAGGCCCTCTTTTGGCTCAATGGATTGATAAAGAATATGGCTTAGCATATCAAAAGGCACAAGTCTATAACTTGCTCGAAAAGGTTGGAATTGTGTTTGAAAAGAAAAAAGGTTTAGTTTATAAAGTGTAATTATTTAACGTACTTTCACCAAAATTGACGAAGAACCGTGATACTGGGCCAGTGATTTCGGTGATATTGGGCCAATTATTTCGCTAGTCATTGGGCCACTTTCCGATTACAATAATATACAATTACGATTATGATTCCAATTTCTTTTTTCTTCTGTAAGATTCGCCTTCCAGCAGCACTCTATGTGAAGAGAAAGTGACCCGATCTAGGATAGCATCAGCGATCGTGCTTTCGCCAATGAGCCCATGGCATTTTTCTACAGGTATCTGTGTAGCCATGATCAGTGAAGCGCTGTTGTAGCGATCTTCTATAATATCCAATAAAGCTGTTCTTGCCTGCTGATCTATCGGGGTGAGACCAAAGTCATCTAGTATGAGCAATTCTGCTCTTTCAATTCTTTTGAGCAACTTGTGATAGGTACCGTCCAATCGCGCTATTTTCACCATATCAAAGAACCTCCCTGTGTTCAGGTAAAGTGTTTTGAAAAGCATCTGACAGGCTTTAACACCTATACACTGAGCGAGGAAGCTTTTTCCTGACCCAGCAGGCCCCGTCAGAATAACATTCTCCCGACGATTTATAAAGCCCAGTGAAAGCAATCTTTCGAACATATTGCGATCCAATCCTCTGGAAGGTGTGTAATCAATGTCTGTAGCTGCTGCCTTTTCCTTGAAACCGGCTTTTTGAATAAGATTATCAATGTTCTTATTCTGCCTGGCTTCCCATTCAGCATCAATTATCGTCGCTATAAAGTCATCCACGCTCATCTCACGATAAAGGTTTTCATTCACGCTGGATCTATAGAGCTCAGCCATTGTCGTCATTCGCATTTTGCGCATCTTTTCGATTGTTGTGTTTTCGTTCATATTACTTTTATGTGTTTTGGTATTATTTATAGATTGATGCATCCCGCAAGTTTTCGTGCATAGGGATGCTGAAGATCGCCTGAGGTTCTTCATGTAGTGTGTCCAATGCCTGTAATGTGTTGTAAACTGCGTATAACGGTAGCCATTCGGATACTCCAGCAGGTAATTTTGCCAGATAGTATGCAGGGTGGCACCTGGACGTTTCAGCTCTTTCTGAATGTTACTGAACTGCGAAGATAAGGCTTCATAACGTTCTTTTTCAGTTTGGTCTTCTTCGGTAAAAAGATCGTGAAGCTTAGCGTCTTCCATCGACAAAAGCTCACGGTACTCCACTTCTAGTCCATTAAAACGTCGCATGTAACTGTCTACCGTTTTACGGTTGATGTTCATCATTTCGGCAACCTTACGGTTGCTGAGTCCTTTTTCCTTAAGAAGGATAAGTGTTCTAAGTTCCATTTTATCTTTCCGTTGTCCTGCCATACTGCTGTGATAAGTTTATACAGCAGCAACTTAGGCAGTTTAAAAGGAAAGTGGCCCAATGACCTCCGTTTTCAACAGAGAAATGGCCCGACGACCTCCGAAATTAAGGAGATTTTTTTGGCCCAGTGACTTCCGAAATAATTGGGTATTATAGCCGAATTGAATGGCCCGTTGACCTCCGTTATAGACAATTAGCCAACATTTTAAACGCGGTAAAAGTCAATTAGAGCTCGATTTAATTGATATTGATACAACCAAGGACACCCCATTATTTTTAGATCCTTTTTTCATTAGCATCCGAAATGATAAATGGTCATTGGAAGCTGACAGGACAATCAAGAGTTTTTTCCAAAGAGCACTGGATTTAATTAACAATAATGATATCGATCAAGCAAGAAATCTTTTTGATCATCTAGAAGAACCTAATTCACCATGCCTTGGTGTTTCTAGAGGCAAACCGTGAGGTAGAGGTGTTGGAAGGGTGTTTTCTGATGAAATTTTTGAGAATATCTTAAAAAGTACTGCTAGTTCCACAGGCTTAATTGAAGATCTTCAAGACAACATCTTGTTTATCGAGGGTTTGGAAAAGATATGCTGTCAGACATGACGACAAATATTATCAGAAAAAGCCTGATAGAATATACTCAACATCAATGTGAATTACACAGCATCCCACTAACTGATAATGTTGCTAGTGGTTTTTATTGGAGTTCGTCTTCAATGCAATGTGGATATACTTGAACAAGCTGACCCCTCAAAATTGAATTAGAATTAGGGATGCATGTTGCGTTTAAAGCTGTTATTCCACTGCCACACTGGCTGATGTTGACCCCCTAATTCATTTTTTAGTTCATTGCGCTGGAGCATGCTGACCCCTTAGCAAGTAGTTTTTGTTACTTAGTGATCAAACAATTCGGATCACTGATGGCTGGAAAACCAAAACGAATGAGTCAGATAAAGCAATTAATCAGATTGTACCAGAGCGGTAGCGGGATAAAAACAATCGCCCGCATCCTTGGAATGAGCAAGAATACGGTGAAGTCCTATCTCAAAAAGATGGCCGACGGCGGTTTCAATACGGAAGAACTTCTTAAACAGGAGGATCCCCTGTTGGAAAAGTCGTTCCATGCAGGGAATCCTGCTTACAAGGCAGACAAGTTTGAGTACCTAAAAAGTCGTCTTGACTATTATGAAAAAGAACTTTCACTGTAATCTCTAATTTATCGGCTAACTCGGCTGTTGTAATGCGCTTATCTTCTCTAATGAGTTCAATAATTTTATCTCTTGTAGACTTGGTTTCTACCCTAGTAGTTTCATTTTCTACCCTAGGATTTGCTTTTTCTACCCTAGTATTTTCAATTTCCACCCTAGTATCTTCGGAAACACTCCCGTGTTTCGAATGGATTGGTCTTTTTAAAACAAGGGTAAACATGCCTTCTGTTTTAAACAAGGGGTTTGGTAAACCAGCCTTTTCCATCGCCTCACGAATTCTTGAAATACCTGAGCCAATCTGCTCGACCATTTGGATACGTTCGAACAGCCCAAAAATAAGTGGATTTCGACTATGGCTTTTAAAACCGAACTCCGCTGGATCAATGGCGCCAACCAATCCGCCGGGGTTAGACACTTCTACACGATCATCAAAAAGTTCAATGGTTATTCTTGCACCCTTATCATAATAATCCCGATGTGCCAAAGCATTGATAAGGGCTTCTTTAAACGCAATTTCCGGAATTTCCCATAATTCTTGTCTTGGTCCCGAACCCTCAATTACATAGCGCACATCCAGTTTGCTGTTTAACCAGTGCATCGCCTGTTCATACTGTTGCATTAACGGACCACCATACACTTTGTCATCTATAATCTGTGTTTTGGTCATGCCCTTAAAAGCTACACAACGAATAACCGCTTTTTCAAAAAAAGCTTCCGGAGCTTTAGCAAAAAACAAAACGCTACCATTTTTAAAGACACCTTTCGTATCGGTAAGCTTTAAATTCGCAATGATTTGCTTGGCTCTAACCGCACCAGATAATTTCGAAGCCGCTCTAAACTCTTCAAAATAGACGGTATCCAAATCGTTCGCAATATCAAAGTCCGGACACAAGCCTTCGTCAAAGTAAATGCGATCGCTTTGCTGAAATAATGCCCGCATGCCTTCCACAGAAGTTATTTTCTGCGTATTAGGACCTTGTCTTACATAGATAGCACCCGATAATAATTACGTAAACAGAGGGATTATCGTTTACTAGTGGATAGTGTTGAAAAAAAATCTACTTCATTATCAACTGTTTTATAACAAAAACACCCCAAAAGCTTTTATCAAGCTTTTGGGGTGTCGTAAATCAATTTACTATATAGTATTCCTAGTTAAATTTAAATTTAACACCAAACTGCATATAATAAGTTGAAGAGATCGATTCGTTCGGTCGATTCAACTCTTTTATGACATCGCCATTTGCATAGCCCAAGTTAAATGTTGGAACTGTAGTGCCATTTGCTGCTACTTTATCAATATTTTTTGGAGTCAATAAAATATTGTTATTAATTTTATAAGTACCCCAAGAAGAATTAAACAAGTTACCAATATTCATCACATCCCAAAAGAATTCTAACGAATTATTTCCGCCGCCAATTCCTCTAAATACTTCTTGTGACAAATGGAAGTCAAACTGGTGTCTCCATGGTGCAACAGCGCCATTACGTTCAACATACTTTCCTTTGTGCTCGCTAAGGTACTTATCGCCATCCACTAAGCTCCAAAATATGTCGGATTGCTCCTGCGCAGTGTAGGCTTTCTTACCATAGTTACTGTTACCAGCCGCTATATCAATAAATTTCAATTCTGAAGCATCTTTCGGGATGTAGATTAAGTCATTATTTTGACCATCACGATTAAAATCAGAACCATAATAGTAAGAGAATCTACCCATTGAGCTTCCACTATAGAATAATGTCATCGAAGTGTTCAATTTACCAATCCAATTGTTGGTGTAAGTCACAGATCCCATTAAACGATGAGGAACAATATTGGTAGTATATCCCAGTTCGGGATTATTGGAGTTACCGTTTGCTTGAAGAGGAATAGACCATAGGTTTTGAATCTGATCACCAGCGCCGTCACCGTAATTTTTAGCTCCACTATAAGTGTATGCAACCATTCCGGAAAATCCTTTATCGAAGCCTTTTTGCAATTGAGCAGTTACCGAATAATAATGTCCACCTTTCGCATTGGTCATGTACGTTGGAATAAATTGCCCCGTAGATCCTTTTACCGGTTGTCCTTTTGAGTCAATTGTATATAGGTATTTATCCGCATTTGCATTCGGGAAAATAAATCTAGTATCTCCATATCCAGCGATATTCATTGCCGTCGGATCAACCAAGTTTACATTTTTTGCAACTACAGCATTAATATCTTTATTATAGATAGCCTCTACTGTACCCACTACTCCCCAAGGTAGTTTGTAATCAACTGCGACACTTGATTTCCAGGTTGAAGGAAATTTAAGGTTAACATCCATCGCTGACATGTTACCAGGCAATGAAGTACCAGCAGCATCAGGTTTAGCTGGGTAATTCGCTTTAATATCTGGGCTAAATGATGGCATATTTGCATCGCCAGCAGCATAAGTCTTTGTATATTGAAGCATACCAGAATCTCCTGATTGAGCAACGATCCAAACAAAAGGAATTCGACCAGTAAATACTCCTGTACCTCCACGAACAATAAATGAACGATCACCATTAACATCATAATTAAATCCAAAACGCGGAGATACCATTACTCTTGTTTTAGGCATCGCACCTGTATTTAGATGAAGTCCGTTAGCAAATTCTAAGCTCTGCAACAGTGGGTGAGTTTTCATTTCTGAAACATCAGGATACGTTGGAAGTTCTAAACGCACTCCCCCCGTTAATTTCAGTTTTTCATTTACGGTAAACTGATCTTGCAGATAAAGTGACCATTGGTTAAACTTGAAGCTTGGCATAGCCTGAGAACCATCTGCGGTCAACGGATAAGTCAATGCATAGTTTACAGCAGGTTTACCACCTATAAAGTCTTGCCAAGAGTTATACATATAATACCCGGCTCCAAAACGTTGGAATCCATTTACTGTACGCGATGTCTCAAACTGAAGACCTCCAGTAAAGTAATGATCGTTCAAGGTATAGTTAGCGTCATAATTTGCAGTCCAAGTTTTGACCGAGCGAAGATTTCCGTACGTAAACGGATCTGTTCCAAAAGAGGTAAGTATATTACCACCAGTACCAGCAATACCATCACGTATATCTACTAAAGGAAATACACTTCCCGAGACACTTCTAGGCTCATCTTGGTTCACATAAGAGAGACGAGCAGAATGATTCAAATTACCAACCTTTCCGTTATATTCGGCTGTCGCAGAATATAAATTTGTTTCTTGGAAATAATTCGAGTTTTGAAAACTTAAAGCATTATTTCCAGTTCTACTCATTGGATACACTTTTGTATCAATATTAGAACCACTAAACGATGAGCTCAAATTAGAAGGAGATTTCCCTTTAACTTGGTTGTATCTAAAATTAATTTTGTGATTATCAGCAATGTTCCAATCGATACGAGCAAAGATCTTATCATTATTACTTTTCGAAGAATATCCTTGGTAAGCACCAGGATCATAACCATAAGTATTTTTCAAATAATTGCTCACTTCATCCATAAAAGCAACTGTAGGTCTTGCAAAATAACTTGTAGTTCCATAGTCAGATTCTTTTACAGAAGCAACTTTGGTCGGCCCTGGTTCAGTTTGCTTCAATTGTTCAACATTCACAAAGAAGAATAACTTGTTTTTAATAATTGGACCACCTAAACTTACACCATACTGTTTTACACTTAGATCATTAGGTGTAAACACCACATCATTTACACGAGTTCCTTGTTGTTTATCAGAACGACCACTATAAAAAGCTGAGCCAAAGAAATCGTTACGACCAGAACGTGTTACAGCATTAATAGACGCTCCTGTAAAACCTGATTGGCGAACATCAAAAGGAGTTACATTCACTGAGATCTGCTCTATCGCGTCAATAGAAATTGGAGATCCATTTGCTGGAATATTTTGGCCAATACCAAATTGGTTATTGAAATTCGCTCCGTCAACAGTGAAATTATTGGCACGGTAATTTCCCCCACCAATAGCAGTACCGTTAGATTGGGGAGTTAAACGGGTTAAATCATTTACACTTCTAGTAATTGTAGGCAAATTTTCGATCTGACGACGCCCAACAATGGTAGATGCTCCATTTCGCTCTCCTTTTAAAACTCCAGCTCTTGTAACAACTACTTCTTCAAGATTAGTCGCTGAATCGCCGAAAACAGGATTTACTACGAATGGTTCACCTAATTGCAAATAAACATCTTCATACACGATAGGTTGTTGTCCTACATAGGTTACTTCAATTCTGTAAGGTCCACCAACACGCATATTGGCAAGGTTAAACCTGCCTGCAGCATTAGCCGAGCTTGAATAAACTGTTCCTGATGGGACATGCGTAGCTTTAATTGTTGCTCCCGATGTGAACTGTCCGTTTGACTCTTTTACAATACCTGTAACGCTACTTGTCGTAACCTGAGCTTGTACAGCACCATAACTAGCCATAACAAGAGCGAAAAAGAGTAAAGATCTTTTCATATAATGTGATTTGTTAAAAAATGTTAAGCAAAATTACTAAGAGATTTCAAATTACAAAGGACTTAATATAAACTTAACACACTAAACCACACCCATTTCATGAAATCCACACCAAAAATCAGACATCAACCTATAATTTATCACGACAAAAAACGTTGTAAGATGTTTTAAACCAGCATTTACATTCTAATTATCGGATCAAAAATAGTTTTCCACATCAATTCTGGATTTTTTTTTTGTAACAACATTCTTCCAATCGGAATTTAACTTTTTGAAAATTTTTAACTAATTTCCTGTCAATCGAGACTTTTATTAAACAACTCAGTTTCTTGTCGAATTTGAGCCACTGTAACTTATTCTGACCAAAAAAATCTAAACGATTCTATAGGCCTGATGGTTTATATAAAAAATGTTTCAAAAGCCAAGAACTTTTCAGAAATTCGCACACCTAATAATTTATGCTTCATGGAAGACGGTATTCAAAATTCTTCTTTTCAAGAACCTGCAGACATTAAATTGTCTCCGGCAGGACTCTCCTTCTTGGCTTCAGCGGCCAAATGGGCCAATTTTTTGGCCATTGTCTGTTTTATTTTCATCGGCATTTCTGCCATAACCATGGTCAGCCTAATCTTCGGAGCCAGTGCATTATCACTCGGGGCCGACGAATATGTCACAGCAGGGGCCTTATCCACATTCGGTGTACTTTATCTTTTATTTCTTGCTTTTTTCTGCCTTCCCATCTATTTCCTTTATAATTTCGGATCCAAAGCGAAAAAAGCTATTGAAAACCGCGACACCATTCAGCTGGAGCTCTGCTTGGATGCGTTAAAAAAACATTACAAATTTATTGGCATCATGGTCATCATTACCATAGCCTTTAATTTTATGGGATTGGTTATCGGTGTAGTGCTCGGCGTTAGCGATGCGCTAGCCGGGGTGTAACTTGATCAAAATATAATGCAAAAAAAAGAGGGATCTGCTCACGCAAATTCCTCTTTTCGTATCCTATCAATCGTTTATTTTTTATAATATTTCATTGCGTTTGGAATCAATTTCTGAATATCCGCAATCCGTCGCTCATCACTCGGGTGGGTACTCAAAAACTCAGGCTGCCCTTTTTGACTACCCGATGCCATACGCTTCCAGAAATCTACAGCTTCATTGGGATTGTAACCCGCCAAAGCCATAATAATCAAACCCGCTGCATCCGCATCCGATTCGTCGCTTCTCGAAAATTTCAGTTGCGCCAAGTTGCCTCCTAATCCATAAAGATTGTTAAAAACACCAAGCGTACTGTTTCCAGATACGCCTGCAGCTGAACCTAAAATTTGTCCACCCAGCTGTAAAGCGATCTGATTCGAAGCCTGAGCCACAGAGTGTTCTTCAATAGCGTGTGCTATCTCGTGTCCCATTACTGTTGCCAATCCCGCTTCTGTACGTGTTACTGGTAATATTCCGGTATATACCGCAACTTTACCCCCAGGCATACACCATGCATTCACGTCATCACTCTTCACCAGATTAAACTCCCAATTGAAGTTAAATTGATTTGCGCGACCTGTACTCTGCAAATACTGATTTACCGCCGTTGCAAGCTTGTTACCAACACGTTTTACCATCGCCGCATCTGCAGTTCCGGTTACTACTTTCGCGCTATTTTTCGATAAAAAATCTTTATAAGCCAATGCAGCTTGTTGGTTCACTTGATCAGCACTGACCAATTTCAAATATTTTTTCCCGGTAACAGCAGAAGTTGCACAACCCGACAACCCCGATGCCAGTGTTACACATGCTAATACCATAGCTGAATACTTAAACATTCCGTTCATAGTTTAAATTTTATTTCAAGGGCCATATGGAGTTTCGAAGCGAAAGATAATCGCTTTTCAGCGCATCCAACATGGATATTTTACAATAATTTATTAATCCATCGTAGCGAATGCAATTATTGTGCCTATTCTTTTTCCTTCGGCTTTTTCTTAAAGAGGTAAATCTTGGATTCATGCCCCTTTAACAAACGCTCTATATTCTTTTGGTGGGTAATTAACAACAGAATACAGATGGCTATTCCGTAAAGCAGCACAGAAGGTATCGTTGTTTTAAAAATAAAGGCCAAACTAAAAGGAAATGCAAAACCTGCAGAAATGGAACCGAGCGAAACATAATGAGTTGTCAGCAGGATGATGATAAACACTGAAACACAGACCAAAGCGGCAGGTGTATGTATAGCGAGGATCATACCACACAGGGTTGCCACCCCTTTTCCACCTCTAAACCCTGCAAATACAGGAAACAAATGTCCTAATACCGCAATAACGCCAAGTGCCAACTGAAAGTTGACAAATTGGACATCGCTGGTATTTTGCCCCAGTTCTATTAAATAAGCCAGGTTTGTTGCTGTCCAGCCTTTAAATATATCTACAAACATCACGATCGATCCCGCTTTAGGGCCCAAGACGCGAAAGGTGTTAGTCGCCCCAGCATTACCGCTACCGTACTCACGAACATCTACCCCATAAAATGCCTGTCCCAACCAAACTGCTGTAGGTATGGAACCAAACAAATAAGCTAGTAATACTGCAGTTACTAAATAAATCGATATCATTAATTAAATCAGTTCTTATATTAATTTGGCCTTCAGACTAAGATCCAGGCTCCTTACACTGTGTGTCAAAGCACCTACTGAAATATAATCTACCCCAGCCTCCGCATACGATCGGATCGTGTCGAAAGTTATTCCCCCAGAGGCCTCTGTCTTGAATCGATGGTCAATTAGCTGAACAGCTTTGGCTACATCCTGCGGCGAAAAATTATCTAACATGATTCGGTCCACTTCGCCAAAGTTAAGAACTTCATCAAGCTCCGCAAAATTTCGGACTTCAATTTCTATTTCTATTGGTTTATTTAGGTTCTTTCTGTAATCATTTGCGCGCTTTAGAGCCGGTACAATACCGCCACTATAGTCCACATGATTGTCCTTAATTAAAATCATATCAAAAAGACCAAAACGATGATTGGTCCCACCTCCTATGCGGACGGCTTCTTTCTCCAATACACGCAATAAGGGTGTGGTTTTCCGGGTATCCAAAACTTTCGTACCTGTACCTTTGAGAAGGTCTACGTATTTTCGGGTAGTTGTCGCAATGCCACTCATACGCTGCATGACATTCAGCACCAAACGCTCTGCCAGCAAAATACTTTGGATATTTCCCCTCACATAAAAAGCAATATCACCTACTTTAACCTGACTTCCATCGTGGATAAACACCTCGCAGGTCAACGTATCGTCAATATAGGCAATAATCGCCTGCGCCACTTCGACCCCTGCTAAAATACCGTTATCCTTAACAATCAATTTGGCTTCACCTTGTGCGCCAGTTTCAATCGTAGAAAGTGAGGTATGATCTCCATCGCCCAAATCCTCCGCGACAGCCTGTTTTACAAAATGGGCCAGATAGTCCTTGATTTCCTTCTCCATAAATACTATTTATTGGGCTAAGATGTGGAATAATTTTTTAATCGAAAAATAGATTTATAAAAAAAGCATCGCTAGCTTTAATTTTTGCCGATTCTTAGCTCTTCAATCGAATGGTTATTATTTCCTACGCCGATCTTAATAAAGACACGATAGTTTGTTTGTTCTGTAGCTAATGTAAATGTAAAATATTGATAGCCATTGTTCGCATTGCTGGCTTGCGTCAATTTAACAGTCTTGGGTTTATGCTGATTAAAAAATGCCGCCAACATGATTTCTGACTGATACTTTGTGTATACGCCATTCTCCCCCAAAATAGATAAGGTTAAGTTTGAGCCGAAATACTTGGCCATATTTTTTGCATTACCTTCTTTCAAATACGATTTCAGTTCCTCTGAAATACTTCCTAAAGAATCATCATCACCTGGCAAAGCTACCTTTACCACTGTATTTACTTCTCTTAAATAATGCCCGAAGGCCGCAGTGTGTACAAAAAGACTAGTAATAAGTATAAATACGCAATAGCTTAAAAATTTCATATAGCTCAACATATTATAGAACAGCTTCTATCATCCATATCAATCATTAGGTAGCTCCGTTTTTTAACCGAACATAAACTATGCCACAAACCTATAAAATTATTAGGGATTAACAAGGGAACTTTTTAAGATGCGTTGATAGATTCTAAAATTAAGATTATCTTTGTTATACGATGAATAAGAAAAAAGTTGCACTCATGATCCTAGACGGACTAGGATATGGAAAACATGATAAATCAAATGCAGTTGAAGCTGCAAACACCCCATTTTTAGATCATTTATTAGAAGCTTATCCAAACTCGAGCTTAGAGGCTTCTGGTGAAGCTGTTGGACTGCCTGCAGGACAGATGGGTAACTCGGAGGTTGGTCACATGAATCTTGGCGCCGGAAGAATCGTCTATCAAGAATTGGGTCGTATTCACAAAGCTGTCAACGATGGCGTATTCAATACGGATCCTATTATTCAAGACGCATTTAAATATGCATTGGAAAATAACAAAAAGGTACATTTAATCGGATTACTTTCCGATGGTGGTGTACACGCACATACAAAGCACTTAAAAGGCTTATGTGATGCTGCAAAACATGCTGGCTTGACAAGTGACCAGGTATTTGTACATGCATTTTTAGATGGCCGTGATACAGATCCAAACTCTGGTATTGGCTATGTCAGGGATCTACAAGACTATTTAAAAACGACAACGGGCACTTTTGCCTCTGCAATCGGTCGATATTATGCCATGGACCGCGACAACAGATGGGAACGTGTGAAATTAGCATACGATCTTTTAGTAAAAGCGGAAGGTGAAAAATCCAATGACCTTGTTGCATCGATCCAAAAATCATACGACGAAGGTGTAACCGATGAGTTTGTGAAACCAATCGCATTGGTTGACGCCAACGGTACTCCGGTAGCAACAATCCAAGAAGGTGATGTGGTCTTCTGTTATAACTTCAGAACAGATCGTGGCCGCGAGATTACCATCGCTTTAACACAAAAGGCTTTTCCAGAATATGATCTACAACCCTTGGATCTATATTATGTGACTATGACATCTTACGATGAAACATTCCAAAATGTCAGGGTGGTCTTCCAAAAAGATAACTTGACCAATACCCTGGGTGAAGTGTTGGAAGCAAATCATAAAACGCAAACGCGCATCGCCGAAACAGAGAAATATCCGCACGTGACATTTTTCTTTTCAGGAGGTCGTGAACAGCAATTTGAAGGTGAAAACCGCCTGTTGGTTCCATCTCCAAAAGTAGCGACCTACGATCTTCAACCGGAGATGTCTGCTCAAGGAATTACTGAAGCTATCGTCAACGATATGGAAACACTTCAACCTGATTTTATCTGCCTGAATTTTGCGAATCCTGACATGGTAGGTCACACGGGTGTTTTTGAGGCTGTTATAAAAGCAGTGGAAACTGTTGATCAATGTACAAAAACGGTTGTTGAGACAGGCCTTAAAAATGGTTACTCCTTTATTATTTTGGCCGACCACGGTAACTCCGAGTTTATGGTCAATGAAGATGGATCGCCAAATACGGCACATACAACCAATTTGGTTCCATGTATCTTGATTGACGATCAGTATAAGAAAATAGCAGATGGTAAATTAGGTGATATTGCCCCAACCGTCTTACAGCTTTTAGGCGTCAATATCCCCGTTGAAATGACAGGAAATGTATTGGTATCAGAATAATAATTTACTTATAAATAGTGGCAGAGCACTTTCCCTTGTTATGGGCAGTGCGCTGCTTTTTTGGAGCTGTGGATCTCCATCCGCGACAAAAGGTCCTCAAAAATCTTCAGACATATTTTCTGTTGATTCATTCTTTACTGCCGAGGTCAATCGCCTGCAGCAACTCAACCCCTCGGTTCTAAAATCTGTCAACAAAGATGGAGAAAAAGAACAAAAGGAACTGAAAATTAGCAACTGGAAAAATGAACTTTCCGCCTTTCAAGCTGCCGACATCAGCAAAAACTTCGATCCATCACTGTATGAAGTTAAAGCTGTAGACTGTGTAACAGAATTTACAGCTAAAAAGAAAGAACTACAAATACAAAAGTTACGCATCGAGTTTGATAACAACGAAAAGGTAAAACACATCCATATCGATAAAAAGATAACAAATACCTTATACGATAGTCAAGAAAAATTAGACTATTATACGGACTCGCTTTATCGCATTGTCAAATTTCAAGATGTCCAAGGCTTGGATGCCAATCAATATGAAATTAAAGGCAAGTTTATTCCTTCCAAAAAATAAACAACCTTATCGATCATATGCAAAGTGTCTATCTAATCTTTGGATAGACACTTTTTTTTTGTTCCGACGGGTATCCCCTATCACATCTTTTCGATAATCGGTTCAAAATAATAAATGCAACACAATTGCTTTGTATTATATTTTCCTTACCTTTGATCTGATTAACAAAATAACTCAAGAGAAAACGTGGGTTTAAACGTAGTGGTTTTAGCGTGAAAGGTATCTCATTGAACAAATTCGCAGCATTAATGCTCTTATTGACCTTCTTAATTGGTCAGTTCATTGTGTATACCCATGCGCATACGCAAACTACACTCAGTATCGTAGACAGTCCTGCAAAAAAACACCACACGGATCATCCCAAGTGCTCCATTTGTGATCAAAACTCACACCCACAAATTCTTTTCCATTTTACGCTGCATGAATTAATACTTCCGACCCAGCAGATTGAATATGGACTGTTTATCACCGGAGATCAAGTTATTCGATCACTGCTTTCTGGCAATCGTGGTCCCCCCATCGCTTAATTTTTACATAAGTCCAATAATGTCATTCATATACTCTTCTCATTATTGCGACAAACGACTTCATACAAGTTTTTAGAACTCGACAGTCTCAAGAATTCATACGATGAGTTATTGAGCTGCTGTCTTGCTTGATGTTATATACGTAAAAATTATTCGTACAGATGAAACTTAAAATTATAGGCTGCATTTTTATGCTTGCCACTTATTTCTCCATATTTCCAGCTCTCGCCGCAACAATCAGCGGTAAAGTAACGGATGCAAAAACTAATCTTCCCATTGCTGGTGCAACAATATCACTGCAACAGCTTCGTTCGAGCACCGCATCAGACCAACAAGGTCATTATAGCTTTAAATCACTTCCTTCAAGTGGACGCTACTTGGTTGAGGTCCGTTTCTTGGGTTATCAGTCCGTTGTCAAGACCGTCGATCTAACTTCGGAAAATCTTTCCCTCGATTTCGCCCTAACCGAAAGTATTATTGAAACCAATGAAGTCGTCGTTACGGGTACATTGGTCACCTCACAGAGCCGTCGCAACAGTACCTCGGTTGCTGTAATCTCCAAAGATGAATTGCAGGGAAATGCTACGAATCTTATTGATGCTCTTGCCCGACAAGTTCCCGGACTAAGCCAGATCACAACGGGACAAGGCATTTCAAAACCTGTTATACGGGGACTCGGTTATAATCGTGTCGTCACGGTGAGCGATGGTGTCAAACAGATGGGACAGCAATGGGGCGACGAACATGGCATTGAAATCGACCAAAATCAACCGGATCGTGTGGAGGTCCTGCGTGGTGCAGCCTCTTTGATGTACGGATCTGATGCTATTGGCGGTGTAATCAATGTGCTTGAACCAAATGTTCCTACAGCTGGGCAATTTAAAGGTGAAGTATTGAGCAGCTACTCCACCAACAACGGACTAACCAATAGTTCGGTTATGCTTACCGGTAATGAAAATGGCTTCGTATGGCGTGGGCGTGGTTCTTATCAAAACGCCTATTCTTATAACACGCCCGCAGGCCGCTATGGCAATAGTGGTTTTAATACCAGTAATTTCAGCGGTATGCTCGGGCTAAACAAGCAATGGGGCTACTCTCATCTGAATTTTTCATACCTGAAAAATAATATCGGCTTTTACGACGCCGAACCTGGTGACCCACTTTACATAAACTCAAAAAGCCGGACCTTAGATTTCCCCAAGCAGGACATCCGCCATTACAAACTGGCCCTCAACAATAACTTTATCATCGGTTCCGGTAGTTTAAAACTTGATCTGGGCTATCAAAAAAATCAACGTCGGGAGCTTGAAGAAGCAACACCTTCCTTATTCTTTGACCTGAATACGTATTCACTTGACGCAAAATATTCTTTAAGTGAAAAAAATGGCTGGCAACATGTATTTGGCATTAGTGCTAGCCAGGAACACAGTTTAAATAAAGGCGTTGAATTCTTAATTCCGGCCTATGATCAGTTGGAATTGGGCGCTTTTGGCTATGCAAAGAAAACCTGGGGCGAAAATACCTTTAACGTTGGATTACGCTATGACTACGTCAAAAACAAAGGCAAGCAGCTCTTTATTGAAGATGAAGAGCAGTTCGCTGGTTTTAAAAATAGTTTCAGCAATGTGAGTGGAGCGCTTGGATATACCCATATTTTCAGCGAAGACCTCAATTTCAAAGCGAATGCCGGTTCGGCTTTTAGAGCGCCTAATCCAGCAGAATTAGGTTCCAACGGGGTACACGAAGGAACGTACCGCTATGAAGTTGGTAATGAAAACCTGAAACCTGAACGAAGTTACCAAGCGGATGCAACCCTCGAGTTTGGGCATAGCATCGTTACAGGAAGTGTCGGAATCTACGAAAACTATATCCACAATTTTATCTATGCCTCAACAACAAAAGGCGACACGAAAACCGTTGTGGGTGAAGATGGCGATTCGCATACCTACGACGTATATCGCTATGGCCAGGTAAACGCCAATCTTTACGGTGTCGAAGGAAGCCTGAATTTTCACCTGTTAAATTGGATACACCTGGATAATACATTTAGCTATACCCATGCACAGAACAATACCTTTAACAGACCCTTGGCATTGATTCCAGCTGGCGTTGTACACAATACACTGCGTCTTGAGCCCAAGATTAGCGGATTGAATGCTTTCTACGTTTCTGTGGGGCTGGACAATTATTTCAAACAGAACCGCATTGATGAAACCTTCGAAACGCCAGCAAAACTCGTATACTTTATTAAACGCAGGAATCGGTACGACATTACATCTCGGATCGCAGCAACTGAAAGTATTTGCAGCAGCTTCAAACTTGACCAACAAACGTTATTACGATGCGTTGAGCCGATTGCGCCCAGGACGTCTTTCACAGGAAGACACGAGCTTTGGTGTCTACAATATGGGTAGAAACATCACCTTCGGTGTATATATGCCATTGCGCATAAAGTAAATTTAGCTTAGCACAAACGAGTCGATTAAGATTAGTACACAGTAAAATAGAAAAAGGCGGGATCTACGATCCCGCCTTTTTCTATTTTACAATTATTTGGGATCATCTGCTGTCGCTTCCCTTGCCAAGGCTACTTCGTCGGGCATGGCTTCAAGGGAGGAATCCAACGCAAACAAGGATTCATCTGAAGCTCGGTCACCACCAGCGATTTTCAACTTATCAATCAATTCCAATGCTAACTTCTCTTCCTCGATCTGTTCCTTAACAAACCACTGTGCAAAGTTCCATGTTGCCCAGTCCTTCTCCGCCAACGCTAAATTGACAATGTTATAGATCGCTTCGGTATTATCTACTTCATGTTTAAAAACGCGATTAAAGCATTCGGTCAGCGATTGCGGGTCAGCTGGGGGCGCTGCAATAGCCTGTATTCTGGGGCGTCCACCTCTTTCCAGAATATAACCCATAATTTTAGTCATGTGATTTCGCTCTTCCTGGGCATGTCTATACAGAAAATTGGCGATTCCGCCATAACCCTGATCATCTGCCCATACCCCCAACGCCAAATAAATCTGTGCAGCCTCAGCCTCTTTTGTCATCTGACTGATTAAAATTTCCTGCATTTCCTTTGACAATCGATTCGTTTCCATAATATTCATTTTGATTTAGGAAAAGAACAGTTTCAGTGCTTATTTCGTTTGAAATTTATCGAGTAAAAACTGCCGAAACTCACCCCTCTAAATGAAACTGGATCTCATTTGTGACCAACCGTTACATTCCTATAAGTACATTTCAACCGGCACAAATCAATAGTTACAAAATCAATAGGTACAAAATCAATAGGTACAAAATCAATAGGTACAAAATTAATAAGCACAAAAAAAAGGGAATACCATTGGCATTCCCTTTTTCTATGCTTTTATAGCGATACTATTTCAAGTTATCTCTATATACTTTCGCTTTTTTGATTTCTGTTTGAATATCTTTTTTCGATGCATCAAAGCTCAACACTTTTTCATAATCCTTGATTGCATTGTTATAAGCGTCAGTTGCCATTGCCTTATTGTAATTCGGCGTACCCGCTGTTCCGATCAAGATACCTAAATCACGATTCGCAATCGCTCTATTTTGATAGAATTTCGAATCAGTAGGCGTAATGGCAATTGCTTTTGAATAATCCTCAATAGCAACTTTCAACAACTGCTCTTTGTTGGCAACAGATGTCTTATTTGTGGATTGAGTAGCGAGGTTGTTTGTTGCTTTCGCTTTGAAATATAAAGCATTTGCATTTTTACCGTTCAATGCAACTACTTTTCCAAAAGTCTCCGCTGATTTTTTATAATCACCATTTTGAAATTGAGAATATCCCAACATATATAATACGTCCGGATCTTTCCCTTCCTGAGGGAGGGCTTTAGTCAAGTATGACTCTGCATTCTTGAAATCACCATCCAAAAGAGCTTTCTGCCCCATTCTCACATTAGCGTTGCTATGCTCAGCCTGTTTTGGTTGTTGTGCATTCGCGCTAAAAGCAACTAAGGCAAAAACCCCAGTAAACAAACCCAATTTAAATGATTTTAAATTCATATCTAACTAGTTACGTTTTTATATTCACTCTTTAATGATCACGTGTGATCGTTTCTACATTTTTGAAAAAACCGCCGATTGATTTCTTTAAACGCAAGAACTGCCATCGGTGCCCTTTCACATTCCAATATTACAATTATTATGCCTATTTCTCCAACAAATGGCAGATAAATTTTATTTAACCTGCCTTTTTTTCCTATTCTAGAAAATAGATTTGTAATTTTGCTCACTTTTAGCAATTGGCACTTCCCTTGCAATATAGGGGAAACAATAATAGAAGCTTAAAATTTGAAAGTCAGCCGTCAACATGTCAGCGACTGCCAAATACACAAAATAAATACTATGAGCAAATTCGAAACTTTTGATTTCAGTCAAGCAATTCCAATCGTTGCAGAGGATACCGAATTCTTCCCTTTACTTACACAAGAGGATGAAGATAATATGGCGAATGCTGAAATTCCAGAAGCATTGTCTATTTTGCCTTTACGTAATACCGTATTATTTCCCGGTGTTGTCATTCCGATTACCGTAGGTCGAGATAAATCCATCAAATTAGTCAAAGAAGCTTATAAAGGCAGCAAAACTATTGGTGTTGTTTCTCAGAAGGATATGACTGTAGAGGACCCAGGATTTGAAGAACTAAATAAAGTGGGCACTGTAGCTCATATCATTAAAGTACTCCAAATGCCTGATGGTAATACCACCGTCATTATCCAGGGAAAACAACGGTTCAACTTGTTGGAAATTGTCGAAACCGAACCTTATTTAAAGGCGCGTGTGGAGAAATTCAACGAAGCGAAACCGAAGATGACCAAGCACTTTAAAGCGACAATTTCTACTTTAAAAGAAATGGCGCTGCAGATCATCCAACTTTCGCCAAACTTACCTAGTGAAGCTGGTATAGCCATCAAAAATATTGAAAGTCCCTCGTTTCTGATCAACTTCATTTCGTCGAATATCAATGTCGAAATGATCAGAAAACAGGAACTGCTTCAGATACCCAAAGTGGAGAACCGTGCCAAACTTTTATTGGAACTGCTGACGACAGAAATCCAGATGTTGGAACTAAAGCACCAGATTCAGAATAAAGTACGTGTCGACCTTGACAAACAACAACGTGACTATTTCCTGAACCAACAGCTCAAAACAATTCAGGAAGAGCTGGGTGGCAATACGCCCGATCTTGAGCTGGAAGAGCTTAAAAAACGGGGTAAGAAAAAGAAATGGAGTGTTGATGTCGAAAAACATTTCACAAAGGAACTCGAAAAGCTATCGCGGATCAATCCTGCTGCTGCAGATTATTCGGTACAGCTCAATTACCTTGAGCTTTTGCTAGATCTACCTTGGAATGAAACAACAAAAGACAATTTTGATCTAAACAAAGCACAAAAAGTGCTCGACAAAGATCATTACGGACTCGAGAAAGTAAAAAAACGTATCATTGAATACCTTGCGGTATTGAAATTAAAAAATGATATGAAAGCACCTATTCTTTGTTTGGTAGGCCCTCCGGGAGTGGGTAAAACCTCCTTGGGAAGATCCATTGCCAAAGCTTTAGGACGCAAATATACCCGTATGGCTTTGGGTGGTGTACGCGATGAAGCAGAAATCAGAGGACACCGCAAAACCTATATCGGCGCAATGCCGGGCCGTATCATTCAGTCCTTGAAAAAAGCAGGGGCAGCAAATCCGGTTTTTATTCTGGACGAAATCGATAAAATGAGCGCAGATTTCAAAGGAGATCCTTCGTCGGCCTTATTGGAGGTATTGGATCCAGAACAAAACACACATTTCTATGACCATTATGTGGAAATGGAGTTTGACCTTTCCAAAGTGATGTTTATCGCGACAGCCAATTCTTTGAGTTCTATTCAACCTGCGCTATTGGATCGGATGGAAATTATCGAAGTGAATGGCTATACCATCGAGGAAAAAATCGAAATCGCGAAAAAACACCTTTTGCCAAAACAACGCGAAATGCATGGAATGGCATCCAAAGATGTCTCGTTAAAAGCGAAGATCATCGAACAGATTATTGAGGATTACACACGTGAATCTGGCGTCCGCGGATTAGAAAAAAAGATCGGCTCTGTCGTACGTGGTATTGCAACACGTATTGTCATGGAAAAGGATTACAGTCCAAGTATAAACGAACAAGATCTACTTGATATCCTAGGTGCCCCAATATTTGATAAGGACATCTACGAAAATAACAATGTCGCCGGTGTCGTAACAGGCTTGGCCTGGACTTCCGTAGGTGGTGATATCTTATTTATAGAATCTTCACTGAGCCCAGGAAAAGGACGTTTGAGCCTGACCGGTAATTTGGGTGATGTCATGAAAGAATCTGCGTCGATTGCACTAGCCTACCTGAAAGCCCACGCTTCGGATTTCGGCATTAACTATCGTGTTTTCGACCATTGGGATATCCATATTCACGTTCCAGCAGGTGCTATTCCAAAAGATGGCCCTTCAGCTGGTATAACGATGCTCACCGCACTGACATCGCTGTTTACCCAACGTAAAGTGAAGGAAAAACTAGCCATGACAGGTGAAATTACGTTACGCGGAAAAGTATTGCCTGTTGGCGGTATAAAGGAGAAAATTCTTGCTGCAAAACGCGCGAACATCAAAGATATTATTCTCTGTAAATCCAATGAAAAAGACATCCTGGAGATCAAGGAAGATTATATCAAAGATATGCAGTTCCACTATGTGACTGAAATGTCGCAGGTGATCAAGCTCGCGCTATTGGAAGAAAAAGTAATGGGTGCCATCGATCTGGCTCAAGATATAGAAAATACCAAAAAAGAGAATTAACACATACCGAAGGGTTTTGAATTAAAGGTGCTATCCAAAGAATTTGGATAGCACCTTTGTTATACAATCTATACCTATTCCGCTCACCGATTATACGCGTTTAGATCCCAGCTTTTCATGCAAAAGTTCCTCGTCCAAACTATTTTCATATTTTGAAATGACCAGCGTTGCGGCTGAATTTCCGATCAAATTGGTTATCGCCCTTGCTTCACTCATAAAACGATCCACACCAAAGATCAAAGCGACTGATTCCACCGGTACATGGCCAACAACAGGCAAGGTCGCAGCGAGGGTAACGAAACCACTTCCTGTTACACCTGCAGCACCTTTAGAGGTCAATAACAACACCAGCAATAAGGTAATTTCCTGCTCCAGGCTGAGATGCATATTGAGGGCCTGCGAAATAAAAACCGCTGCCATGGTCAGATAGATACTTGTCCCATCCAGATTGAAAGAATAGCCCGTGGGGATAACTAAACCCACAACAGGCTTGGCACAACCCGCATCTTCCATTTTCTGCATAATTCCAGGCAATGCGGACTCTGAAGAGGAAGTCCCCAATACAATCAGAATTTCTTCCTTGATGTATTTTAAAAACTTAAAAACATTCACCTTGAGATAAAAATACAATACCGCTCCAATCACGATGACCACGAAAATAAAACAGGTTAGGTAGAAGCTCAACATCAACATACCGAGTTTGGATAAGGCCTGGATCCCAAACTTACCGATCGTAAAACCCATTGCTCCCATTGCACCGATTGGCGCCAGGTACATGATCATTTTGATAATGGAGAAGAGCACCTTCAGAAAAGATTGCAATACATGGAGGACCGGCTCGGAAGCTTTCTGCCCGATTTTTGTCATACCGATCCCAAATAGTACGGCAAAAACGAGTACCTGCAACATGTTGTCCGAAGCTACCGCAGCAATCACATTATCTGGAATGATCCCGATGATAAAATCCATAAAACCATGTGGTTTCTTGGATTCTGAGATGTAATGGGATATCGAAGATACATCAAGGCTCGCTGGATCGGCGTTCATCCCGGTCCCCGGCTGTATCCAATTAACAAAGACCAGACCGATAATCAGGGCAATCGTGGTCATGATCTCGAAATAGATAATGGAAGTCAAGCCGATTTTTCCCACTTTTTTCGTATCCTGCATTCCAGCTATACCGATCACAATGGAACTAAAAATCAATGGCGCAATAACCATCTTGATCAGTTTAATAAAAGCGTCTCCCAATGGTTTTAGCTTGACAGCGAAGTCAGGGTAATAGATACCACAGATGATCCCCACAAGTATCCCAACGATGACTTGAAAATAGAGACTCTTAAAAATATGCTTCATGATCGGTTTATTTACGGACAGCAATTTCCCTTGCTTTAATTGGTTTTTTAATTTAGGATATTGACACTAATTGGTACGAATATATAAAAAAAAAGGGACGCATAAATGCATCCCTCTTTAATATAATTTTGAACTTAGCTGCTGAAATATGCTCTTACATTCTTTCCTTCAATCCAGTTCATATACGCTTTGTTAACAACCTTGTTTCCACCAGGTGTTGGATAATCACCCGAGAAGTACCAATCACCTTTATGGTCCGGACAAGCTTTGTGTAAATTATCCAATGTTTGGTAAACTACTTCAAGCTCTGCCTTTAGGTGGTGAGGTCTTACAATACGAGCAATTTCTTCTGAGATCTCTTCATCCGTAAACGGTGCGTAGATCGCTTTAACATAATTCTCGATCTCATGAACATCTTGGGTCATTGACAACACACATTTTTGATAAACTTCATCAATAATATGTGCCATACCACGTTGTTTGAGGAGATTAATTGCCGCTTCGAATGCGACAAACTCACCCATACGTGACATATCAATACCGTAACAATCTGGGTAACGAATTTGCGGGGCAGAAGAAACAATCACAATTTTTTTCGGATTCAAACGATCCAGGATCGTCAAGATACTTTGTTTCAACGTTGTTCCTCTAACGATCGAATCGTCAATGGCAACGATGGTATCTTCATGATCTTTTACAATACCGTAAGTCGTATCGTATACATGTTGTACCATATCGGTACGGTCCGCATCTTGTGTAATGAAGGTACGCAGTTTAGCATCCTTTACGTTGAGTTTTTCAAAACGAGGTTTGATACTCAAGATTTCATCTAACTCCTCATCAGAAATCTTTTCTGAACGATTTAATAGCGTCTCTTTTTGAAAATCCCGAACGTAGGCATTGATACCATCCATTAGGCCATAGTAAGATACTTCGGCTGTATTTGGAATAAACGAGAATACGGTATTTTTGATGTTATTTTTGACAGATTCCAATACCTGAGGCACCAGTAATCTTCCTAATTCTTTACGTTCTTGATAGATATCAGCATCTGATCCACGCGAGAAGTAGATCCGTTCGAAAGAGCAAGAACGTTGTTCTACGGGTTGTCTAAACATCTCTTGGGATACAGTACCATCTTTTTTAGCGATCAGGGCATGACCTGGTTTAATTTCCTTTACAGCACCAATAGGAATATTGAATGCAGTTTGGATGACCGGTCTTTCCGATGCTACCACCAAGATCTCCTCATCCTGATAATAAAACGCAGGACGGATACCCGCTGGGTCGCGCATCACAAAAGCATCACCATGACCAAAGATACCTGCGATGGTGTAACCGCCATCCCACGTTTTGGCCGAACGCTTCAATATTTTGGTAACATCAATATTTTTAGCAATCAGCGAGCTGATCTCAATATTAGAATGACCTTCTTTTTTGAATTGATCGAACAGATCTTGGTTCTCATCATCCAAGAAATGGCCAATTTTTTCCAAAACGGTTACGGTATCCGCTTTTTCTTTTGGATGTTGTCCCAACTCGTATAACTGTTGCAACAATTCGTCCACATTGGTCATGTTGAAGTTACCCGCTACCACCAAATTACGAGACATCCAATTGTTTTGTCTCAAAAATGGGTGACAGCTTTCGATACTGTTCTTTCCATGCGTTCCATAGCGCAAATGTCCTAAAAGTACTTCCCCCGTAAAACTTACGTTATCTTTTAACCATTGCGTATCTTTTGACTCCTCTGGAAATGCTTTCTGAACAGAAGCAAATTTTTTCTGTACATATTCGAATATGTCTGCCACAGCAGTTGAGCCCATAGCTCTATAACGCGAAATGTAACGATTTCCAGGTTTTACATCAAATTTAATGGTTGCAATTCCAGCCCCGTCTTGTCCACGGTTGTGCTGTTTTTCCATTAATAGGTACAATTTGTTGATGCCATAAAATGGCGTACCATATTTTTCCTGATAATAAGATAAGGGTTTTAACAGGCGAATTAGTGCGATTCCGCACTCGTGTTTAATAGCGTCGCTCATATCTTGATTTGATGTCGCAAAAATAAGAATTATTTAGCACTTAGCGATCGCCCCGCTCACTTTTTCCGCAATAAAATTACAGTGAATAGACAGAGACTCTTTGAGATAGTCACTGAGAACCTATTGAGCAATAAAAACAGGTACTTTCACTGCATGCCGCAGCTTGTTAACTGTCTCACCAAAAACAAAATCCTTCAGCCCATTATGTCCATGACTGCCTACAACTAACAGATCAGCTTTATAGTTTTCACAAATTTCAGCAATGCACTTGATCCGGTTATTGTAACCTAATTCATATTCCGTCTGATGTCCTTTGGACAAGAGAAAGTCTGCATACAATTTCAGTCGTTCCAAATCCTGACGCGATTCAAAATCATCTGTCGAATCTCCGGTATACTTTACCGATGCACTCTCAACAATATGTACAACCACAAAAGAAGTATCCTCGTGCGAAAGCTGTAAAGCATATTGGATTACTTTCTGATCTGAATTTGAGAAATCCAATGCAATCACTACTTTCTTAAAAGAGCCCTTATGCTCAAAATGCAAAGCCTCAAATGGTGGGTGCACCTCCAGCTCCGTTGGTTTTGATTTAAGTAAAATAGGGTATAATACGGTCATCATCAATAAGGCAAACAAGCCCACTGCGCCCAAGATCAATAATACGGTTACTACAATATTGTTGGCCTCACCAATCCAGCCGACCACTTCGTCGTATACTAATTTAAAATTCAAAACAGCGATAATGGCCGCGATCAGCCAGGCCGCTACTTTCGTTAACGGTTTAATGGCAAAAGTGCCCATCTTGACTTTATCGCTCACAAAATGGATCAACGGGATGACGGCAAAAGCGAGCTGCATACTCAAGATCACCTGACTAAAGATCAGCAGCTGACCAACGCGACCTTCACCCGAAATGAGTATCACCAATACAGCCGGGATAATAGCCAAAAGCCGCGTTATAATCCTCCGCAAGGTCGGACTAATCCGCAAGCGAAGGTATCCCTCCATCACAATCTGTCCAGCTAGGGTTCCCGTCACCGTTGAGCTCTGTCCGGCAAGAATCAAGGCAACAGCAAACAATTTTGAGGCCCATTCCGTTCCAAGAAGGTTGCCCAATAGGTGATAAGCATCTTCAAGCTCGGCCACGTCATGCATACCGTTCTTGTGAAAAACAGAGGCTGCAAGAATCAATATTGCCGCATTCACCAAAAAGGCCAGGTTCAAGGCGATGGCACTATCCCAAAAGTTATACTTGAGCGATTTTCGGATAGAAACCTCATTCCTGTCAATTTTTCGCGTTTGCACCAGGGCCGAATGCAGATACAGGTTATGCGGCATGACGGTTGCACCTATAATTCCTATGGCAATATATAATGCAGCGCTATTCGGGATACTGGGGATAAATCCGGTGGCTACCTCTGCAAAATCAGGTTTCGCCAAAAACATTTCTACCATGAAACACATGCCAATAAGCGCGATAAGTCCAATGATAAAGAGTTCCATTTTTCGCATCCCCAGCTTCTGCAGATAGAGCAGCAAGAAGGTATCTGCAAAACTGATCATTACTCCCCAAAGCAAATCGATTCCAAAAAGGAGGTTAAGACCGATTGCCATTCCCAAAACCTCCGCCAGATCACAGGCTGCTATTGCAATTTCAGCAAGCACATAGAGCACAAAATTCATCCGTTTAGGATAGGTCTCTCTGTTACACTGCGCAAGGTCTTTACCGCGTACAATACCTAGGCGCGCGCATAGATTCTGTAACACCAGTGCCATGATATTACTCATCAACAGCACCCAAATCAGGGTATAGCCAAATTGGCTTCCTCCAGCAAGATCGGTAGCCCAGTTGCCTGGATCCATATACCCCACGCTAATGAGATAAGCTGGACCAAAGAAACTAAGTATCTTCTTAAATTTGGATTTCCCTTGATTGACATCGACACTTTCATGGATATCAGATAGGGATTTATGATGAGATTCGTCGTAATGCATAAAGTACTATAAGTGCAATATCGTGTATTGTCAGCCTTAAAGATAAAAAGCTTTACATTATTAGGCAATTAAACCGCGATATTATTAGAATTTAAATGCCAGCTGGCCAGAATTTTCCTTCGATTGGTTGCCAAATTGGATAAAATCGATGATCTCGTACTGACCTAAATCAGGCTTATACTGCCGCACATGAACGCCCTTGCACATAAAGCTCAGATCGACAGACCGCAACTGTTCTTTTGCGATTTCAAGCTGCTCTGGCTCCAGACGTCGCCCAATCGAAAATATGGGGTTCGTCGCTAATCTCGATCAAATCAAACTCCGTCAATGTTTGAACAACCTTCCGCGCCCGGTCCTTGAGATAACTCCGGGCGTGCACAGTTGGTGCAATATAGAAAGCACCACCCGCAAATGATGAAAAATGATCGAAATAAACATACTGACTACGCTCATAGACCAAAGTCTCCTGCAAAGCCTCAATAGCCATTGTCAGTTTACACGCATCTGCTTCAAAAGCACATATCGTTACATGAGCTTTGGAATTGCAACTGGGATACCAGCCTTTGTTTTTGTCGGGAAGCAGTTCGGCTAACGATGCACGTAATCGCCGCTTCAAGCCATCTACCAAGACAATACCAGCTTCATCAGGCTGAAAAACAAACGAATATTTATTGACACTACCTCCATAACAAAAATCAGTTTCCGATCAGTAGGTAAGATAATAAATACAGTGGAGATAACAAAACCGAAACCTAAGCAAAGCCAATGAAATACTACCACCCGATGCCGTAATCCTCCCCATTGTTGCTACTGCCGCCCCAAAGTGTACGGTGCTGCTGATCGAAATAAATCGCATTGATAGGTCCACTGGTACGATCGCCGAGCTGAATGCTATACCCCATTTTCTTCAATTGTTCAATAATTGCTGGAGCGGTATTTTTGTCCAATAGCAGGCTACCTGAGCGCGGTTTTCGATCATCGGTCTTTGTTCCTCCCAGCGATAGCCAAAGCTGATTACTGTTGATATTGGCCGCCTCGCTGGCTTGTTGTGGCGTCATACCAAACTCGACCATATTCAAGAAAAATTGCAGTAAATTCTGATCCTGAGTATCTCCGCCCTGCACGGCAAAAGAAAGGTAAGGTTTTCCGTTTTTCAAAGCCATCGAAGGGGTGAGCGTTACACGCGGTCTTTTGCCTGGCTCGACCACATTGAACGGGTTAATCAACGAATCTAAGACAAAACTCTGTAGGCGCTGACTCATGCCCACCCCAGTATTCCCGGCAATATCGCCGGTATAAAACCGGTCGTAAGCAGCCATGATTGCGGCTTTCCTGTCTTTTCCCGCTGCTAGGGCCTTCTTTTCGGCTTCTACCAATTTGGACAGGGTCTTATGCAGATCCTGCTGTACAAAAACCTCTCCCGCCTCGGGAGCTTCCCAGGATTTCCCTTCATGTACTAAAAACACCTTTTTACTGTAGGGCCATTCTTTAATGCGGTCTTTACCCCGCTCTATACTCGTTGCTGTTTGTGCATCAATGGGATAACCCGCAGCCATTTCAAGAGCAGGAGCCAATACCTCTGCAAGACTTTTCGTTCCATAATGAGCCAACATATAGCACAATCCGCCGGGCGTACCCGGAGTAACCGCAGCAAGGGGGCCATATTCAGGTGGAAATTCATAGCCCTTTGACCTAAAAAAATCAACTGTCGCTCCACTGGGTGCTACCCCCAAGGCATTTATGGCAATAACCTTCTTTAATTTCGGATGATAAATTAAGGCCTGCGTCTCTCCGCCCCAACTCAAAACATCCCACATCGTACAGGTTGCTGCGAGCATGGCACAAGCAGCGTCCACCGCATTTCCGCCTTGTTGGAATAGTTGGGCACCCGCTGTTGCCGCCAAGGGCTTACCCGTAATAGCCATCCAATGTTTTCCATGTAAAGGTGGTTTCTGTGTGCGCTGAGCTGAACTCAGCATCGGCATACCGGTAGTAAGTAATCCAAATATCGTCGTCAGTAGCAGGGTACTTCTTCTTTTCATAGCAGCAATCTTTCGTTAAGCAATGGTTTTAGTTTAAACCAAGATAGGTATTTTTAAAACAACAAAAAAACTCCTATCAACCGAGATTGATAGGAGTTTTTAAAATCTTATTTGCTATTGGATTACCAATAAATAGAATATAATGCTGTAACCAATAGCGCTACGATCAATGCAATGACCAAAAACGCCCGGTGTGGTTTAAACATCGTGGTATCAACTTCCAATCCAGCTGGCACGACACCCACGCTTATTGTCGACAATACTGATGAGAATCATACCGATAATACAGATCACGAAGACGAATCCCATTCTATCCAAAAATGGAATTTCGTAGACTCCTGTTGTTGGATTTGGAACAGAGAAACCTGTCGATGACAAGAATGACAGATCGACCCAATCTGGCAATTTTTTGAAGATGATGGAGAAAATTAAAACCTCCAATTGTTGCAAACAAAGCCGCATTTGAAGTTGCTTTCTTCCAGAAGAATCCTAAAATGAACATCGCAAAAATACCTGGAGATACAAAACCCGTATATTCTTGAATATATTGGAATCCACCTTTTTTATCAATACCCCAAATGTGGAGCAATCAGCACACCCAAGATCATGGCAACCACAACAGTCAGCTTGCCCGATATTGACCAATTTCTTATCCCGATGCTTCTGTATTGAATACTTTTTTATAAATATCCAAGGAGAAGATTGTCGCGATACTGTTTGCTTTACCTGCCAAAGAAGCGACCACTGCAGCTGTTAATGCCGCAAAAGACAAGCCTTTTAAACCTGCTGGCAATAAATTCAACAAAACTGGATAAGCGTGGTCAGGGTTTACCTCACCATGTTGCATCATTTCATTTTGGAACAAGCCATCTTTCCACATGACATAGGCTGCAATACCCGGCAACACAACAATGATAGGCATTAATAACTTCAGAAATGCTGCAAACAAGATACCGTTTCTCGCGGTTTTCAAATCTGCTCCAAGCGCGCGTTGCGTGATGTATTGATTACATCCCCAGTAGTTCAAATTAACGATCCACATACCGCCAATCCAATACGGTTAGCCCCGGTAATCGAGATAGTTCTCATTCTTACGATCCAGAATCATATGAAAGTGGTCGGAAGCTTTTTCGGTCATCAAGTGATAGCCTTCCAATACTCCTGATCCACCATAGTGCTCTGAAACGAGGTTCAAGGCTAGGTAAGTGGTCGCCAAACCACCCAATACCAAAAGAAAACCTGAATAATATCCGTATAACCGATTACTTTCATTCCTCCCAATGTAATGATCACAGCAAAAATCGCAATGGCATACATGCAGGCCTCCAGACTGATACCGGAAATACTACTTACCGCAATGGCTCCCAAATAGAGGATGGATGTCAAATTAACGACAACATACAGCAATAACCAGAAAAACGGCCATGATCATCGCAACAGTTCCATTATATCGTTTATGGAGAAACTGTGGCATCGTAAAGATCTTGTTCTTTAAGTATACCGGGATAAAAAATACCGCAACGACAATCAGTGTAATGGCAGCCATCCACTCGTAAGTTGAAATCGCCAATCCCATCTTAAATCCGGAACCGCTCATACCGATAAATTGCTCGGCCGAAATATTGGATGCAATAAGTGAGGCTCCGATAGCCCACCACGTCAATGACCCCTCAGCCAAAAAATAGTCTTTGGAACCTACAGATTCAGATTTCTTGCGATAATACACCCATAATCCGTAACCTGCTACAATAACAAAGTAGATCAGGAAAACGATGTAATCTTTTGTGCTTAAATAATTATTCATGTATTGGTAATTGGTTTAATTTGATCGCCTAATATAGAAATATTTTTAGAACTATATATATCTATTGACCAAATTTTCTAAATACTCCTGTTTACCACTGATGGTTTTAGGCTCACCCAATTCCACTGCTAAATCCCTTAAGTTTTCCAAAGTTAATTTACGATCTTCAAACGATGCGCCATGACCTGCGTCAAACGAAGCATAACGGTCTGTCCGAATTTTTTTGTAGTCCGAGTCCTGCAGGATACGATCTGCCGTAATTAGAGCGCGTGCAAAAAGATCCATCCCACCAATATGTGCATAAAACAGATCTTCAGGATCTGTGGAATTCCGGCGGATTTTGGCATCAAAGTTCACACCGCCCCCTTGGAAACCACCACCTTCTAAAATAATCAACATGGCTTCGGTCAATTCATTGATGTCATTCGGAAATTGATCCGTATCCCATCCATTTTGATAATCACCGCGGTTAGCATCAATGGAGCCCAATTTACCTGCATCTACAGCAACCTGTAGCTCATGCTGAAACGTATGTCCGGCCAATGTCGCATGGTTTACCTCTAAATTTAATTTAAAATCTTCCAAAAGATTATACTGACGCAGGAAGCCCAGCACAGTAGCCGCATCATAATCGTATTGATGTTTTGTAGGCTCACATGGTTTCGGCTCGATAAAGAAAGTTCCTTTAAAACCATTTTTGCGGGCATAATCCTTGGCCATATGTAAAAACTGTGCAAGATGTTCCTGCTCACGCTTCATATTGGTATTTAAAAGGCTCATATACCCCTCTCTTCCACCCCAGAAAACATAATTTTCACCACCAAGAGCAATCGTTGCGTCCAAAGCTGCCTTGACCTGTGCTCCACCATGTGCAAGAACATGAAAATCAGGGTTAGTTGCAGCTCCATTCATATAGCGTTTATGGCTAAAAAGGTTGGCTGTTCCCCAAAGCAATTTTATACCGCTTTCCTTTTGTTTTTCCTTCGCATAATCAACGATAGTTGACAGACGTTTTTCATTTTCAACCACATTATCCGAGTAATCAATTAAGTCCACATCATGAAAGCAATAATAGGGGATATTTATTTTACTAATAAATTCAAATGCTGCATCCATTTTATCTTTTGCCCTCGTGATTACGTCGTTGCTTTCATCCCATGGAAATTGATGTGTCGGTCCGCCAAATGGATCAGATCCGTTACCGTTGAAAGAATGCCAGTATGAACAGGCAAATTTAAAATACTCTTCCATGGTCTTGCCACCAACAATTTGTTTTGGATTATAATAACGGAAAGCCAATGGATTTGTGCTGTCTTTTCCTTCGAATTGAATTTGGCCAACGCCTTTGAAAAATTCCTTTTTCCCTTTAATAATATTCATCTTATTTGTTATTTATTTGTTTGTTTAATAATTCCTTCCATTGCTGATAGTGCTCCTCATATTGCACTACAAATTGAGGTTCCACTGTATAAACAGGTTTCAAAGAACGAAAAGCTTCTGTAAAATCGGCATAATACCCACTTCCTATACCTGCTCCAAGAGCGGCTCCAATACTCCCGTCGTGATTGAAGATCTCCACAGGAACGTTTGTTGCCCCCACAAATGACTCCCTAAAAACGGAGCTCAAGAATAAATTTGCATACCCCGCACGAATCATATTTGGATACAAATTGTTTTCACGCATGATATCCAGGCCATAGCGGAAGGCATAGGCAATCCCTTCCTGTATAGCGCGTAAAATATCGCTTGTCTCATGTCTGTTCAAATCTATCGCTGTAATTGATGCCCCCACTGTTTGGTTATTGAGCATGCGTTCGGCGCCATTGCCGAATGGGACAACCTGTAATCCTTTGCTACCAATAGGTGATGCGCCGGCTAGTGCATTAATCTGTTCATAGGATAAATCACGCCCCAGTAACCTTCTGCCCCAACTATTCATAATACCGGTCCCATTGATACAGAGCAATACCCCTGTACGGATATCATCCTCGCGATAATTGACGTGTGCAAATGTATTGACGCGCGATTCACGGTCTGCAATCAACTGGTCGCTCACCCCATAGATAACCCCTGAAGTGCCCGCGGTCGCGGCAACTTCCCCGGGTTGAAGGACATTGAGGGAAAGTGCGTTATTGGGCTGATCACCAGCTTTATTATTGATAGTCACTGTGCCAGAGAGGCCAAGCTCCTCGGCAACAGCTGTTTTAATCTGTCCATGGGTCGAAAACACGGGTAAGATCTCAGGAATAAGATGATCCTCAAAGCCATAATAATCCATGATGGTATCCGACAGCTTATTGTTTTTGAAATCCCAAAATATTCCCTCAGACAAGGCTGATATGGAAGTTGTCACCTGTCCCGAAAGTTTCATGGCGATAAAATCGCCCGGCAGCATGATCTTATCTATTTTTTCATAGATCGCCGGTTCATTAGCCTTCACCCAAGCCAGCTTAGACGCCGTAAAATTCCCCGGAGAATTCAAGTGATGGCTCAGATTAAAAGATCTTCCGATTTCATCGAAAGCAGCATTCCCTATTTCTACAGCCCTGCTATCGCACCAGATAATTGCATTTCGCAACACGTTCTGATCTTTATCGACGATAACTAAGCCGTGCATCTGATAGGCAATACCAATGGCGGAAATCGCTTTGGGATCGTATAACCCTAACGCATTTGCCTTCAATAAAGCCTGTTTAAAGTAGTCCCACCAATCGAGCGGGTTTTGTTCAGCCCAATTGGGCTCCACCGTTATAATGGGAGCTTCTACGTCCGGATATTGCACCGAGCAAACCTTGCGTTGCGAAGATGCCTCAACAATCGAAACCTTTACGGAAGAAGTACCTACGTCTATACCTAATAAATACATGGTAATTAATTGAAACTGGTTATTTTAAAACAAAGGCGGAAACAAACATTGCAACCGGTTGCATAAAAGTAGGATATGTTTCTGAATTATCAAAATATTAAATAAAATTATTTACTTTGGAGCGTGAATAAAAAAACGACAATTTACGATATTGCCCGTGCGCTTGGAGTGACAGTCTCTACCGTATCGCGCGCATTGAATAATGTGCCTACGATCAGCGAGGCGACACGCAAGCTTGTGCTTGATAAAGCAAAGGAATTAAATTATAGTGTCAATAAGCTAGCGTCCTCCCTTTCCTCGGGCAAGTCCAATACAATTGGAGTCATCGTACCGACCATGCAAATTCATTTTTTTGCAGAGGCGGTACATAGTATTGAAAAAGAGTTAAAAAAACACAATTATAGTCTATTGCTTTATCAATCGAATGAATCTTTTGAGGATGAAGTTAATGGCGTGAAGACTTTACTGGAAGCCCAGGTGGACGGCATTATTGCTTCGTTGTCGCTAGAAACGCAGGAAACCCAGCATTTTCAGGAAGTGATCAATCAGCGCAAATGTTTGGTTATTTTTGACCGTACGCATAAAAATATTCCTGCTCCCGTGGTCAAACTTGATGATTTTAAAGCAGGCTACCTCGCAACACAGCATTTACTTGAACAGGGCTACAAAAATATTGCCTTTATCACAACGGATAAAGAAATAGCGATTTTTCAGGATCGTTTCCATGGTTTCGAAGCCGCCCTAAAAGACGCGCAGATTTCCCCGCAGAAGGACTTTATTATTCGCGGCGACTTATCCATTGAAGCCGGTATCAAAGGAACCGAACAGATTCTAAAATCTGCAATCCAACCTGACGCCTTTATTGGTGGCGATGACTTTACAGCTGTCGGGATAATACAAGCATTAAAAACTGCAAATATTGCTATTCCAACAACTGGTGTGATCGGTTTTGCAAACCAGACCTTTTCTTCTTTTATCACGCCCACACTGTCAAGTATCGACCAGCAGGCCAACAAAATGGGCGAAGAATGTGCTAAGCTCTTTCTGAAAATGGTCAAACAAAAAAGTCCATACGAAGCAATCGAACAGATTGTTCTTGACCCTATATTGATAAAAAGAAAATCTACCAATAGAATAGACAAATAATCAGTACCTTTGCCTAAATTTATTTAAATGCAAGCCCGGCAGAAATTTAGGATAATAAGCATCTGTTTATTATTTGTCATTCAGGCCCTTTTTTTAGTGGCCATCTTTGTAGAAAACACACATTCTTATATTGTATTGGCTTTTATCGGCCTACTGTCCTTACTGATCTTATACAGTTACCTCAAGTCGCCCATTCATCATCACAGGCATGAATATGAATCGATTAAAATTGCTATTTGGGTACCTGTAGGAGCGATTGCATCCTACTATTTCAATCAGATTTTCGGTTTGGGCCCTGTGTTGGGCGCAGCGCTGACAGGTACCATCGCCTCGTTCATTCCCAATATCAACAAAAATTCAAGCTATCTACCCCACCTTCCGGCAGCAATTTATTGCGGTGCATTTGTAGGGATGTCCAATGCGCAGGTGGCGCATGGGTTCTCTTTTATTTTAGCAGCCAGTATTTTTACAGCGATCTTTCTGATCGTATCGAAAAGTTTATTAAATGGTGTCGGCGGTAAACTAGGAACATTGGCCTTCCTGGGTGTTTCACTGACCTACCTCCTGTTATACATTTTTAAGTAATATGGAAACATTCATTTTATACCTCGTTGGAGTTATAGGGAGCACAGCGACCTACTATGTCAATACCAAATTTCACCAAGGAGCAGTGCGTTCATCAGCATTGCTGACATTATTTGTCGCAGGTTTTCTTCATTTCTTCCCACAAAGTGTTTCGCCCTATCTTGCACAATATATTCCGCCGATTTTTATCGGTGCATCATTTATAGGTATGGTATCAAAAAGTCAGTTATCAACTTATTTTGGTTTAGCCCTTGCCGGCATTATCTTTACAACGATTCTGCTTAATACAAGTAAATTTTTCACCGGCTACGGTGGAGCACTTGGAACTTCGGCCTGCATCGCACTGTTGGTCGTATTGAGTATCCCTTATTTTAAATCACCACGGAAAATGACCGTTGGATTTCTCCAGCTCCGCAAAACAATCTTAAAAAAACAGGGGAAAGTTTCAAAAAGACGAGTAGATTTGTTTAAATAAAAATCATAACCACATGAAACCTTTATTTCTTGCCCTTATTATCCAAATCTTTCTCCTGAGCCATTTGAGTGCTCAACAAGCAAAAATTAACATCGTAAATCAAGAACGAAATAGCAGCTACAGAGGTTTAAGTGTAGTTGATGATACAACTCTATGGGTAAGCGGAAGCAATGGGACAGTTGGGCTCAGCACCGATGCTGGAAAAAACTGGCAGTGGGTCAATCCAATTGGCTACGAAAAAACAGATTTTAGGGATATCGAAGCATTTGATGAGCATGAAGCCTTAATTATATCGGCCGGTTCCCCTGCCATTATCTTAAGCACACAGGATGGTGGTCGAAGCTGGAAAGAAGTATTCAATGACAAGCGGCCCGAAATATTTTATGACGGTTTTGCTTTTACATCAAAAGGGGTCGGCATTGCCTTTGGCGACGCCATTCAGGGAAAAATGCCGCTATTGAAAAGCACCGATTTCGGAAGGTCCTGGAAAGATATATCCCCGAATATGCACTTTACCATTACCGATGGCGAGGCCGGTTTTGCAGCCAGTGGAACATCAATATATTGCGATAACAGCGGAACATATTGGATTGCCACAGGTGGGACAGTTTCCAATATCTACAGCAGCAAGGATCAGGGTAACACATGGCAACGTTACAGCTGCCCCATCATTCAGGGCACAAATAGCACCGGCCCTTTTTCTGTCGCATTTAACACATCAAAAACGGGTATTGTCGTCGGTGGCGATTATAAGGCGGATAAAAACAAAGACAAAAATAGCCTGCTAACCAACGATGGCGGCAAAACATGGTCTGCACCACAGACAGCACCCGCTGGCTTTAAGTCGGCCGTTATTTATCTTTCAAAAAAACAGCTGATCAGCACGGGCACTTCGGGTACAGACCTATCGAATGACGGCGGAAAAAACTGGACGCCTATTGGAAAGGAAAGTTTCAATGCCGTCCAAAAGGCAAAAAAAGGTCGAGCGATATTTTTAGTGGGCGATAAAGGCAAAATAGCGAATTTAGCATTATAAGCTAAATTCGCTATTTCCTGCAACACTACACACTATTTTTTGCAGCACTGTGCCGCTAGGTTTTGTCGTCCAAAACCGAGATTTACGCACTTATAAATAACTACTTACGCGACAAACGCGATTCCTCCAAATCCAGGGAATACTCGATCTCTTTAATGACATCGCTGTCAAAAGCCTTGCTTTCCTTGATCTTGTACAGACCGTCACGACGTAGCGCTAAAAGTTCCAACATAATTTTATTATAGAGCCCCCTTACTGCAGAAAGCTGCGCACGGGTATCCTCCTCTTTTGCTCGTTCCGATGCATTTACGCTCCGGATAATCTGCTCTTTAACACGGGCGATTGTCTCATGCTCCAGCATTTCCTTTGCGTAATGTTTATCCAGATATGCAATAGATTCTTTGCCAAGACGTACCCGAATCTCATCGATCTGTTCTTCCATCGAAGCTTGCTCATCGACCTCTTCAATTTTTATCAATTTAATCAACAAAGGCAATGTAAGCCCCTGAAAAACAAGCGTCACTAAAATAACCACAAAGGTAATGAACAAAATCAGATTTCGGTGTGGGAAGGCCGTTCCATCATATAACGTCAATGGTATTGCTAATGCTGATGCCAAAGAAACCACTCCGGGCATACCGGCCCAGCCAACGACCAGGGGCAATTTCCATCCTGGACTCTTTTCCTTGATGCGGACCCGTTTGAACAATATCCTGGGAACAAAAGCCGAAAGATAAACGGCGATTAATCGCAAAACTATAACAATTACACAAATCGCCAATGCATAATCAATAGCTTCCTCCATGGAGTATTCCCCCAAACCATTGATGATCACCGGGAGTTCAAGTCCAATGAGGATAAAGACAAATCCATTTAAGAGAAAACCCACTGTCGCCCACACTTCTTTGGTTTGGATCCGTGTATGATAGTTGAGGTAATCCCTGCCCGGAAGGAAAGAAACAATCCGCCACTAACCACGGCCAAGACCCCGACTACTCAAAATGCTCCGCAACAATATACATCAGGTAAGGTGCAATAAGGGTTATGGGTGTTGAAATACTCGACGACTTAGCAACATAACGTAGGAATATATAGAGGATGTGACCGATGACCAGACCAACGACAACCCCATGACCGATAACATCAGAAACTGCGTCGTCGCATTGCTCATCACAAACTGGCCAGTAAGAATCGCAATGGATGCAAATCTAAATACCGTCAATGAGGCTGCATCATTCACTAGGCTTTCCCCTTCCAATATCGCAATTCCACGTTTCGGAATACTTACCCCTTTCAGGACAGAACTAGCAGCCACGGCATCTGGAGGAGAGATAATCCCACCCAGTAAAAAGCCCAGCGCCAAGGTAAATCCCGGAATAATACTGACCGAAAAGTAGGCAATCGCCAGCGATGTGAAGAAGACCAAACCAAAGCCCATGATAAAAATAGACCGTCGCCACTTTAGAAAATTCCCCAATTGGTATACCAGGCCGCTTCAAAAAGCAAGGGTGGCAAAAATACCATAAACACGATATCGGGATCAACACTTATGACAGGTGCCCTGGGATCAACGAGATCACAAGTCCGCCAATAACCAACAGAATGGGGTAAGAGATCTTGAGGCGTTGGCTCAGCACAAATAACATAGCCATAAAGAAAAACAGCACCATCACCAATAACAGGTTACTGTGAATTTTCTGACCTGCCTTTCCACCTACGGCCGCTTTCACATCCGCATAAGGTGCCGACATGGACATGCTGTATTGACGAAGCTTCCATTCATTGTCCTGCTTACTTAATACGCCCACGCCACGAAAGGACTTGGTATTGATCTTAAACGTTTCATCAAACCAGGCCGTCGTGCTATCGGCATTAAAGCTGATATGCCGCTTGTCATAGGTGTAGGTCCAGGCATTTTTTGGATTGAAATATTGATCGGTGAACTTCTCTGCATGTGCTTTATCCCACCTTTCATCATGATCAGTACCCAAAATAACGCCATCTGAAGCAATAACATTCAAAAACGGGCCATACTTTACCTCGCCCGAGGTTTTGTGCCAACGGTCTAACAGCCCATTGATTTCGTCCATTGGCTGCTGGGCATTTGTCGGAAAGACAAATAAGATTAAACTAAGAAAACAATACGTACCTAAAATGATCTTTCTAATCATACATTATAAAACTTCGTAATCGCTCAGACAATACGCTTTCGCTGAGATCACTCTTAAAAAAAAAAGCTGCGTATGCAGCTTTTTTTTTTTATTTAATTATTTCTTCAATTTCGCTGATAATCCGCTGCGCGATCTGCTCAGCAGCTTCAGGCGTAGGTCCCTCCGAGTAAATCCGAATAATCGGTTCGGTATTCGATTTACGCAAATGCACCCATTCATTTTCAAAGTCTATTTTCAAGCCATCGATTGTCGAATGGTCTTCATGCTTATATTTTTCCTCCATTTTGGCCAATAGGTTGTCAATGTCCAATTCCGGAGTCAGCGTGATCTTGTTTTTTGACATAAAGTATTGCGGTAAAGAAGCACGATATTCGGAGGCTTTTTTACCAAGCTTAGCCAAATGTGTCAAGAAGATGGCCACGCCTACCAGCGCATCACGGCCATAATGAGATGCCGGGTAGATAACACCACCGTTTCCTTCTCCGCCAATGACAGCATCGACTTCTTTCATCTTTGTAACCACGTTGACTTCGCCCACAGCCGCCGCATAGTACTCGCCACCATGTGCTTTAGTCACATCACGTAGTGCGCGTGTAGAAGATAAATTGGAAACGGTATTTCCTTTTTTATGCTGCAATAAATAGTCCGCTACGGCAACTAGGGTATATTCTTCACCAAATAGCTCGCCATCCTCCATCATAAAGACCAATCGATCTACATCCGGATCTACGGCAATCCCTAAATCAGCTTTGTGTTCAATAACCGCAGCCGATAGATCCGTCAAATTCTCTTTCAATGGTTCTGGATTATGCGGGAATTGACCATTTGGCTCACAATGGATTTTAAAGATTGTCTGTACACCAAGTGCATCCAATAACGCTGGAATAAATGTACCACCGGTACTGTTGACTGCATCCAAAGCAACTTTAAAATTAGCCGCTTTGATGGCTTCTTTATCCACATATTCCAGTGCCAACACAGCGTCTACATGTTTCTGTAAGTATGAATAATCTTTATGAACTTGTCCCAGTTCTTCCACTTCGGAAAAATCAAAGTCTAAGGATTCACCAAGGGCCAATACTTCTTGCCCTTCAGCATCTGAAATGAATTCACCCTTTGCATTTAATAACTTTAGTGCGTTCCATTGACCGGGGTTGTGTGAAGCAGTAAAAATAATACCACCCGCTGCTTTTTCCATCGGTACGGCAATCTCTACCGTTGGCGTTGTTGAAAGACCCAGGTCAACCACATCAACACCGATGCTTTGTAGGGTTCCAATCACCAAATTACTTACCATCTCACCAGAAACACGCGCATCTCTTCCGACAACAATTTTTTTGATACCACTCTGCTTAACAATTATTTTGCCATAAGCAGCTGTAAACTTAACGATATCTATTGGGGTAAGTGCCTCTCCAGCACGTCCGCCGATCGTACCTCGTATTCCTGATATTGATTTAATTAAAGTCATTTCTTTTGAATTGATTAACGTGTAAATTTAGCACAATGGCAATAAAATATCGAATTAAAATTATAATTAATGAATATTTAACGTATATTTGTTGCAACAAAGTTGTTTTTAAAAGAAACAACCGTTTGCAATGAAATTATTTTTACTTTTGAAAAGTGAGTTTTTAAAGTTTGGGAATTTCATTGTCATCAGCAACATTTATGATTCAACAATTAGTACACATCGATCAAGAGATTTTTCTGGCCATTAATCAAGGCTTGAGTAACCCCGTATTTGATTGGTTATTGCCGATATTACGCAATCCATACACTTGGGCACCTTTGTATTTATTTCTGATCATATTTTTCATTAAGACCTATGGAAAAACAGGTATCCTAATTGTTGCCATGACCTTGGTTACTTTCGGAATTTCCGATGGTATATCCTCTCATTTGATCAAAAAGACTGTAAAAAGGATTAGACCATGTAACGACGTGGAGTTTAAAGAAAATGTCAACATCCGAGTGCGATGCGGTTCGGGCTTCAGCTTTACATCCTCTCACGCGGCCAATCATTTTTCCCTAGCTTTTTTCTGGATTGTACTTTTCCGGAGAAGATGGAAACATGCGCTTTGGCTTTGTATTACCTGGGCAACCCTAATCTCAGCCTCTCAAATTTATGTTGGTGTCCATTACCCGTTTGATGTCCTGTGTGGTTCAGCCTTAGGTATTCTGGTTGGATTGGCAACAGGCTACTTATTTAAACGGTTTGTGCCTAGCTTTTTTAAAACTGAACACGTATAATGAATTCAATTTTATTGATTTTAATTTTATTCATACCTGCATTTGCAAGTGGAATTGCTGTATTTTTTGTACAAAAGAAAGGAACCAGCTTCCTTAAACTCATCCTTTCTTTTAGTGGAGCCTATTTATTCTCTATTACTGTGCTTCACCTCATTCCGCATGTCTATCAGTCCAACAATACTTCACCTGAAGTATTGGGTATTTATGTACTTGCTGGATTTCTTTTCCAGCTATTTCTTGAACAGTTCTCCCAAGGGATCGAACATGGCCATATCCATACCGAAAATGATCATGACCACCATAGCCATCGTTTTCCAATCGGTATTATGTTCAGCCTATGTCTTCATGCTTTCCTCGAGGGAATGCCACTTGCGGCTACACATCAGACAGAACTTGCACTAGGCATATCCATCCACCACATTCCGGCCGCATTTGCGTTGGGAAGTATTCTAATAAGCACACATTTAAAGAAAAATACCATCCTCATTACACTGGCTTTATTTGCGGCAATGACCCCTTTTGGCTTTTTGCTGAGCAAAGCCATCAGTGCAGGTGAAGTAGGGAATATCCAGCAATATTTTGATAAAATCATGGCCGTCGTTATTGGTATCTTCTTACACATATCGACGACGATACTTTTTGAATCGGGCTCCATTGACCATCATAAATTCAATAAAAAGAAAATGATCGCTGTGATTGCAGGTGTTGCGATTGCACTCGGAAGTTTCTTATTTGTCGGAGAACATGATCATGGGCACGATCAACACCAACAACCGCATGATCATGAACATCATGACCATGCGCATTAATTTCTTTAGCCGCGAAGTTTATCCAACAGTGTACTTAACGTCATTGCCTCTTCTTCACTAATTCGATTGGGTAAAAGATCCTTCATCAGCATTTCCTCATCTAGATTCTTAAGAATCTCCAAGCCCTTCTCGGTGATAACCAAATCCACAGCCCTTTTATCTCCACCCGATTGACAACGTGAAACCAATTCTTTGGAAACCATGCGATCAATCATACGCGAGATGTCAGGGGTGGTACTCAACATTCTTGATTTAATCAGATTATTGGTTGCAGGCTTAGGATATTGGCCCCTCAATATGCGCAAGACATTAAACTGTTTCAAAGTGATCCCTTCTTTGGCAGCTCGCTGTTCAAGCTCATTGTTAATCCAATTGTACGTATATAGAATATTTACCGTACAACGATGCCATTCATTGCTGAATTTACTTACTTTGATTTCGTCCTCAATCTTCATTCTGGTTGATAATTAATCGTTCTGAATAGTAAAGATAGCTGTTTTTTACTAAATACATAACTATGACATTAGAATCATTCTAAATGGTAGAAATTCTGTATATTTGAAGAATTCAAAAAAACAGGCAGATGCGTAATAGAACTAGCTTAGATAAGCTAAAAAAAGGGGAAAAAGCGGTAATTATTGATTTTGATTCACACGAAATTCCAGCTAAATTTTTCGAATTGGGGTTTATACCTGGTACTGAAGTAGAAGTGAAACATATCGCACCTTTGGACGGTCCCATATGTCTAAATATTAGTGCTAATAACGCCTTAATTGCTATCCGCAAATCAGAAGCTAAAGTCATCCTTATTGATCAGAAATAATGAATAACCCGATTATTGCACTTTTGGGTAATCCAAATGTGGGTAAAACATCTCTATTTAACCGGATTACAAAATTAAATCAGAAAGTAGGAAATTATCCCGGTATTACGGTCGAAAAACGTGAGGGGCAAGTAAAAGCCAACAACAAAATTTATCGTATTATTGATTTACCGGGAACATATACCCTGTTCCCAACTTCGCTGGACGAAGAAGTTGTTTTCAACACTTTAGTCAATAAAGAAAGTAGTTTCAGACCTAACCTTGTCGTTGTCGTCGCTGAACCTACGAACTTAAAGCGGTCTATTATTCTTTATCAGCAGGCCCGGGAGCTCGGTCTGCCGGCCATCTTTGTCATCAATATGATAGATGAAGCCAAAGAAAAAGGAATTACAATAGATGTTCAGAAGCTTGAGCAGCTATTAAATACAAAAGTCTACGAAACCAATGCACGTACGGGACAAGGTATCGATCAGCTGATCAAAAACTTTGATGCTGTTCCGCCCATGTATATCAGCAAATTTAGCCTACCCAAAGAAGCTGATGCCGCATTAGAAGAAACCAAACGTCTTTTTCCATTAGATACGGAATACCATACCTGGCAATACCTGGCCAAAGGCGAGGTATCCTTTTTATCGAAAGAAAAAAATCAGGCGATTCAACAAATCCGTGAAAAACACCAATTACGCGCCGAGAGACTGCAAAAAGACGAAGCCATTTTGCGTAGTAAGTCCCTGGATAGCAGCCTTGCTGAAATCTATGCAAAGGATGAATCCTCCAATAAAAACAAAACCAATACGATTGATAGCATCCTGCTTCATCCCATCTTTGGCTATGTCATCTTCTTTGGAATCCTCTTTTTAATCTTCCAGGCAATTTATACCTGGTCTGGACCAGCCATGGATTTTATCGATGGTTTATTTGGTGATCTTGCAGCCTATATACAAACAGCATTGCCGGCAGGGCCATTGACCGACTTGCTCAGCAATGGTATTATCAAAGGTATTGGCGGAATTGTGATCTTCATTCCACAGATCGTTATTTTATACATCTTTATCTCGATCATGGAAGAAACGGGCTATATGAGCCGTGTTGTTTTCCTGATGGACCGCTGGCTTCGCCCTTTCGGGCTGAATGGAAAATCAGTGATTCCATTGATTTCGGGCGTAGCCTGTGCTGTTCCTGCGGTTATGTCGGCACGTAACATCGAAAATAGCAAAGAAAGACTGGTCACTATTCTGGTAACGCCTTTTATGACCTGCTCAGCACGTCTACCTATTTATATCGTTCTGATCGGACTGGTGATACCGGACACGAAATTAGGGGGCTTTCAAATACAAGGTATTGTATTGTTTGTGATGTACCTACTTGGAATATTCGCAGCTTTGCTATCGGCGATTATCCTGACCAAAGTCATCAAATCAAAACACAAATCATTTCTAATCTTTGAACTCCCCACCTATAAGACTCCAGATTGGAAAAACGTAGCCTTAAATGTATGGGAAAAAGCATCAAGCTTTGTTTTCGGCGCAGGTAAAATCATTTTAGCCATTTCCGTTATCCTATGGGCATTGGGTAGTTTTGGTCCGAACGATAAATTTAGCCGGGCGGAGGAATATGTGACAAAAAATAACCCCAACCTGTCCGAAGCCGATTTGGACCATGAAGTTTCATCTTACCGTCTGGAACACTCTTTCCTTGGCTATCTTGGCATGGCTATTGAACCTGTTGTTGAACCATTAGGCTACGACTGGAAGATGGGCATAGGTCTTATTTCTTCGTTTGCTGCCCGTGAAGTTTTTGTAGGCACAATGGCCACAGTATATAGCCTTGGTGACGAAGTGGATATCGAAGATGAAGCATCTAAAACAACGGTATTAGGCAAAATGAAAAGCGAAATTAACAGGAATACCGGTTTACCGGCTTATAATTTAGCTTCTGGTGTATCCTTATTACTTTTCTATGCTTTTGCTATGCAATGTATGAGTACAATTGCAGCAGTAAAGAGGGAAACAGGCTCGTGGAAATGGACTTTGATACAGCTTGGTTTTATGACAGGCTTGGCGTATTTCAGTGCCTTGATTGCTTATCAACTTTTAAAATAAAAAGCTATGGATAATTTAACAGTACAATATCTCATCGTAGGAATGCTCGTTTTGGCGGCTGTGTGGTATGTCGTTAAAAATGTCCGAAAATCACTAAAGGGCAAGTCGAGCTGCTCGAAAGGCTGCGGATGCGACTGCGGCGTAGAAAAAACACAAAAAGCAAATTAATTTATCTTTTTGAGTAGCATTTACAAATAAGATTTCGTTATTAGTTAGAGTGGCCAAAAATCACACTAGCTGCTAATTCATAAAGCGCCGTATTTCCAAATTACGGCGCTTTCTATTTCTGAGTCAAACAGGCCCCTCGCTATTGTTTATAAAAAAACAACGAAATACATTAAAACCACAACAGAATGTGCACAAATACCTAAGTGTTTTATTAACTTTATGCGCTTAGGGCAAATCGTTCGCTGGGAAGCTTTACGATAAACAGGTAATTCTTCTGGCGTCATTGATTTTGCTCAAACGATCCTTGGCGGGAGCAAATAGCCTCATGGGTTTTTCCGTATCTAAGGACCAGATTAAAACAGACTAGTAACCGTATTAACCATACACATGGAGAAACAGAACAATAAGGAGGAGTTAAAAAGAGGACTTCAAAACAGACATATTCAATTAATTGCCCTGGGTGGTGCAATCGGAACGGGCTTATTTCTAGGTATTGGGAAGGCTGCCACATTGGCTGGGCCAGCTGTTATCCTCGGCTATGCTTTCGCCGGAATTATTGCTTTTTTTATTATGCGCCAGTTGGGTGAGATGGTTGTTGAGGAACCTGTTTCAGGAAGTTTTAGCTACTTCGCCAATAAATACTGGGGTTCTTTTGCGGGTTATGCTTCGGGCTGGAACTATTGGGTGCTGTATATCTTAGTCAGCATGGCCGAACTCACAGCGATAGGCGTTTATGTACAATTCTGGTGGCCGGAAATACCTTTATGGGCATCAAGTTTATTTTTCTTCTTTGCAATCAACGCCCTTAATCTTGCCTCAGTCAAAATTTATGGCGAGACGGAATTTTGGTTTTCCATTATCAAGGTTGTTGCAATCATTGCCATGATTGTTTTTGGTGCATATTTATTGGTAAGCGGTACTGGAGGGGAGCAGGCAAGTCTCAGCAACCTGACTTCACATGGTGGTTTTTTCCCAAAAGGTTGGTTTAGCCAAACAGCGGATGGAAGTTTTGAAGGCCTTCTTTCCGCCATAGCATTGATCATGTTTTCTTTCGGTGGCCTGGAGTTGGTTGGTATCACTGCTGCCGAGGCCGAGCATCCCGAAAAGAACATCCCCAAAGCGACCAACCAGGTTATCTATCGAATCTTAATCTTTTACGTAGGTGCATTGATTATTCTTTTCTCTTTGACACCGTGGACAAATATCACCGCCGATACAAGTCCCTTTGTGCTGGTGTTTGACAAACTCAATGGGTTTGAATTTACGATCTTTGGAAAGACCTTCTATTTCACAAAAATTATCGCAAATGCGCTAAATCTTATTGTCCTTACCGCTGCATTATCTGTTTATAATAGCAGCGTGTACAGCAATAGCAGAATGTTATATGGATTGGCAGAGCAGGGAAATGCACCCCGTTTTCTTTCGAAACTCAACAAGAATCATGCGCCTATTAACGCGATTTTAGTTTCGGCACTGTTCGCGGCGATTTGTGTATTTATCAACTATGTAGCACCTAAAAATGCCTTGGAGATCCTGATGTCGCTGGTGGTATCTTCACTGATTATAAACTGGGTCATGATTTCCATTACACACTTGTATTTCAGAAAGAATAAACTCGATGCCCACTTACGCACCAAGTTTCCATCCTTTCTGTATCCTTTAAGTAATTATATCTGTCTGATCTTTTTGATCGCTGTACTTGGCATCATGTGGATAACAGGGATGAAACTTCCGGTAGAATTGATCCCTGCTTGGCTTATATTACTCTATGTGAGTTATGTTTTGATCAAAAGAAAGAAATCTTAGTTCACAGAACCTTGATCTTGTCCATAAAAAAGCCTGATTCATTGCATGAATCAGGCTTTCTTGCTAAAATTTAATGCGGGTATTCCTCCTCGAGAATAGCAAATTCATAATTGTCGCTCCAACCATCTTTTAACGGCAAAATTTTCCGTCTGCGCGCCTCTTTGACCATGCCGACTTTCTCCATTACTTTAGCGGAGGCGATATTTCCAACAGCACAACCGCCCTCAATTCTATGAAAATTAAGTTCCTTGAAACCAAATGTCAGGATTCGGTTCAATGCCTCTGTTGCATAGCCCTTATTCCACATTGTCGGAACAAGCTTAAACCATACTTCTGAATTTCGATAGCGCAGCTTGACAACACTGATATTAATTAGACCAATAAACTCTTTCCCTTCAAGGGTTTCTATATAAAAGGTATAATCCTTTCTGGCATCCAATTCATTGATTTGCGCCGACCAAGCTTCCACCATTTGCTCTGTATGGGCTATTCCATTCGGAAATCCACTCGGATTAAATAATGCAGATTCAGGATACATTAATAGGGAATGGATCTTTTCCAAATCTATTTTCTCTACGGATCTAAGCTTGAGCCGTTCTGTTCTAATTTCCATGTTTAAAATTACACAAATGGCTTAATTTAATGCTACCATTTGACAACAATAACTAAAATAAGCCCAGCTGCGTTCCTGCATCGGGCAAGCGGAAAAGATCTCTTCTCAAGGAGGGAAGCGTCCCATTATTCATAAATTTCTTGACGGAAAGCTTGAATAAATGCTGTAAACTCTCAGCCATATGGCCATCCCCTTTTATCCTCCGTCCAAAATCGGTATCGTTAATTTTTCCACCATGACAGGCTTCGATCCAGTGTAATACCTTTTCAGCACGATCAGGATAGTTTTGATAGAGCCAATCTTTAAAGATACCACCGATCTGTCCATTGAGCCTCACGATGGTATAAGAGGCCGTAATGGCTCCCGCATCTGCTCCCGAACGAATCAAATCTGAAATCTCATCACTATTGATCCCCGGAACGATGGGGGCCATCATTAACATGACGGGTACACCAATCCCTGTCAATCCCTCGATCAGTTTCAAACGGGCCGACGCTGTAGCAGTCCGAGGTTCCATTTTCTGACGTACCTCCTCGCGCAGCGAATTGATGGTCACAGCAACGGAAACCAGATTGTGTGCTGCAAGCTCGCGCAAAAGATCAAAATCCCGTCGCATCAGTACATTTTTGCTGATGATAGAGACCGGATGTTGGTATTTGACCATCAATTCTAAAAGCGAGCGTGTGATGCCCAGCTTCCGTTCAATCGGTTGATAACAGTCCGTATTGCCTGAAAGCATAATCAAATCGGGTTGATAGCTCGATTTTCTAAACTCCTGTTCGAGAAGCTGAGCCGCATTATGTTTTACTAGGATCTTACGTTCAAAATCCAACCCAGCACTAAAGCCCCAGTACTCATGCGAATTGCGCGCGTAACAATAAATACAACCATGCTCACAGCCCTGATAGGGATTAATGGATCGTTCAAAACGTAGATCCGGGCTATTTGATTTGGATATAATGGATTTTGGATGTGTCGGAATAAATTGTGTTTTCTCGGCACCCAAAAATTCTTCATCCAGCCCCTCCACATGTTCCAGCACGTATTGATTAGAAAAAAATTTGTTATTGGGATTGATCTGCGCCCCTCTGCCCTTCAAATATTCCGATGAATTCATAGGTTAAAATTACTAATTTTATTAGCAAAAACAAATTAAAATTTCCAATTTTTCACAAAGCGGGAAAGCGAATATCTTCTAGTTTGAAGTCCCAATAAAGCGTATTTTAAACCAAATAAAAATCCCTATACCGCAGCGGCAGTATAGGGATTAAAATTCTTATTTTAGATCTCAGTCCAGCTTCTATTTATTTCATTAAGAAACCACCACCGAGTAAATCATTGCCTTCATAAAAAACGGCCGATTGCCCTGGAGCAATACCTTTCACATTGTGCACAAAATCTATACGCACTTTATCGCCTTCTTGGGATATGGTCGACAAAGCACCAGAGTCTTTGTAACGTACCTTTGAAATTGCTTCCATCGGTTGATCTAGTCCTGCATATTTCACAAAGTTCACATTACGAACGTAAGCATGTGACTTTTCAAGTTCATGTTCTTCACCCAATACGACCGTATTACTTTCCGGAAGGATCTCAATCACAAACATCGGTTTACCCAAGGCAATACCTAAGCCTTTACGCTGACCGATGGTGAAATAAGGGTAACCAATATGTTTACCTACAACGGTACCATCGGAAAGAATAAAGTTACCGGGACCAATTTGTTGATCCAACGTTGGCACCTTATGTCTCAAAAACGCACGGTAGTCGTTGTCAGGAACGAAACAGATTTCATAACTCTCCGACTTATTGGCCAATTCCTTCTGTCCCATATCCAAAGCCATCTGACGAATCTCCTTTTTCGTGAAAGATCCTAACGGAAACTGTGTCCGGGCAAGATTTTCTTGTGATACGCCCCATAAAACGTAAGATTGATCTTTGTTTTCATCCTTACCTTTTGATATCACATAACGACCATTGTCGTGCATACGGATATTAGCATAGTGCCCGGTAGCGATAAACTCACAGTCCAATTTGTCAGCGCGTTTCATCAAAGCCTCCCACTTAATGTGGGTATTACACAACACGCATGGGTTAGGCGTGCGCCCAGCAATATATTCTTCTACAAAATTGTCAATCACAAAATCTCCAAACTCATCACGTATATCTAATATATAATGAGGGAAACCATAGTTTACGGCTAATGTACGAGCGTCATTGATACTATCAAGGCTACAACATCCGGTTTCTTTCGACGAGCCACCTGCGGATGCATAATCCCATGTCTTCATCGTGATACCGATAACCTCATATCCTTGTTCGTGGAGCATGACAGAAGCAACGGAGCTATCTACCCCTCCACTCATTGCAACTAAAACTCTTCCTCTTTTACTCATCTCTAATTATTGAAATGCAAAGATACAGCTTATTCCTTTTCCTATATGTTAGTTTCTTGTAATTTTATCTCGATCAAAATCAACACGTTCGAAAAAAAGTACGAAAATAATCTGCATAAAAGTTTTAGAATTCAAATTATCGGACTATATTTGCATCGCAATAGGGGAACAAACCCATAGCAAAAAAGCGGTGCCATAGCTCAGCTGGTAGAGCAAAGGACTGAAAATCCTTGTGTCCCTGGTTCGAACCCAGGTGGCACCACGCTTCAATCTGATGATCACAGATTTAAATAAAAGGTCAACTGGTGCCATAGCTCAGCTGGTAGAGCAAAGGACTGAAAATCCTTGTGTCCCTGGTTCGAACCCAGGTGGCACCACAAAAAAAGCTTGTTCAATGAACAAGCTTTTTTTGTTTTAGCTAACTGCATTTTATATAACATCCCCCCCACATCTCCGCCGTATAGAAAATTCATCATACTCCTACTGCCTGAATTCAATGGGTGTTATTTTCATTGATTAATTGAGGGATATTATCAAAAAAAAGATCATGGATTTTGGAAATGAACCGGCGTTGTCTTTTTAAAATCCACTCAAGTTTAATTTCCAAAACCCAATCGCTTTTCTGCTACGATTCAGCAATAATCGACCGATCAAGATGCACATAGCCACCGTCCACATGAATCAATTGACCAGTTGTATGACTTGATTTGTTAGACAGCAAAAAGACTGTTGTATCGGCGATTTCCGCTGCTGTGGTCATGCGATGCTCCAATGGAATGCGGTCCGTAATTTTTTTCAATGTCTCCTCCGGATTTGATAAGGTTTGAATCCAGGTATCGTATTGGGAGTTGCACATTCTGCCACAATAATGGCATTGACACGAATCGAGTAAGGCAACAATTCTACAGCCCACTCTCGCGTAAGTGCATTACGTCCACCATTGGATGCCGCATAAGCCGAGGTATTGCCCTGCCCTGTTTCACCAGTTTTGGACGAAATATTCACGATACTGCCCTTAGATGCTTTCAACGCATCCAAAGCGTGATGTGCCATCAGATAGTAGTGAATTAAGTTCTTATGTAGCGAAGCAACAAATCTTTCATAGTTGCCCGATGCCAATCCAACACCATCATTTTGTCCGGCATTATTCACCAAACCATCGATCCGCCCGTACACTTCCAATGTCTTTTGAACGGCTCTTTCACAATCTTCGGGTTTAGATAATTCTGCTTCAATACAGAGTGCATCCACACCAAATTGCTTTATTTCTTCTTTGACTTTTTCATTATCAGCTTGTTTACGGCCAACAATGACAGGAATAGCCTGTTCTTTAGCCAACGCGTGGACTACAGCCCGCCCGATTCCTTTTGCTCCGCCGGTAACAATAACAACTTTATCTTTTAAATGAAGATCCATAATACTTTTATTGAATGGTTTGTTTCATTGATTGTGGTTAACATTCGCAACAATGAATTCGTTCTCTGGTTATTGAATAATTTATATTGACGTCATTAAGCCCATTATCCAGCTTCATGACCAATAAAAAGCTTCAGCATGCTATTTTTCCCTTTCATAGCATGCTGAAGTTTTTCCTTTTAAAGATTATACACGCGTATTGCGTTCTCTGCCCAAAATGCGTTCTTCTCTTCAGCCGTAAATTGCCCTAATTTATCCTCAACGATGGCAATACTTTCTTCGTAGGATGCCGCCAATAGACATACCGGCCAATCTGACCCGTACATAATGCGCTCCTTTCCAAAACGCGCAAAGATATGCTCCAGATATTGCTTAAAATCATCAAGTTTCCATCCTTCCCAATCGGCCTCTGTTGCAAGTCCCGAAACTTTACATACGACATTTGGAAAGGCAGATAGCGCATCGATAAACGCCGCCCACTCATCAAATGCTTTCGACTTGATCGGCGGTTTGGCAATATGATCCAATACAAATTGAAGATTTGGATTTTGCTGCACACAATCCAACGTTGCCGCATAATGTCGTGGACGGATGAGCAGATCATACGTATAACCATAATCTGCTAAGGCCTTCAGCCCGTTTAATACCGCAGGGCGAATGAGAAAATCAGGGTCAGCTTCTCCTTCAACAATATGACGAAATCCTTTGATGACCGTAGCTGATTGATAGCCATCCAACTGTTGTCGAATATCCGCTGCTTGAAGATCAATCCAGCCCACTACGCCTTTAATAAAAGGATAATCACTAGCCAGCTGAACCAAATAAGCAGTCTCTTCGTTGGATTGATCCGCCTGAACAGCAACACTCCCTCCAAATCCATTTCGTTCAAGCACAAATTGAATATCCAAAGGGGTGAAATCACGTCTGATGACTTGCATTTCTTCGGTAATCCAACTATCTCTAATTGGATCGAATTTCCAGAAATGCTGATGGGTATCTATACGCATAATGAAAAGAAAACCTAATGAGCAATTAATTTTTTGAATACGCTACCACAGTCTGACGGGACTCTCCAAGACCATCTGCTCCTAACTCGATCACATCGCCAGGCTTCAAATAAATCGGTGGATTAAATCCTAACCCAACACCTGCAGGTGTACCTGTTGAAATAACGTCGCCAGGCAACAAAGTCATAAATTTAGACACATAGGATACTACATGCGCCACCGAAAAGATTAAATCCTTGGTATTACCATCTTGGTAGGTTTTTCCGTTTACCTTCAACCATAGACGCACATTGTTGATATCTTTGATTTCTTCTTTTGTCGCCATGAAAGGTCCCATCGGTGCAAACGTATCACATCCTTTTCCTTTATCCCAAGTACCGCCACGTTCCAGCTGATACTCACGTTCGGAAACATCGTTGTGCAATACATAACCGACCACATAATCTAAGGCTTCATGCTCTTCTATATAAGAAGCTTTTTTACCGATCACAATACAGAATTCCACCTCCCAATCTGTTTTTACAGAATCTTTCGGAATCATCACATTATCGTATGGACCTACCAACGAAGTGGTCGATTTCATAAAGATGATCGGTTCAGCAGGAATTGGTGCATTTGTTTCCTTGGCATGGTCTAAATAGTTCAATCCAATACAAACAATTTTGGATGGGCGGGCAAAAGGTGCTCCGATACGTTCGCCTTGAGGAACTTCCAATCAACTTACCTTCATTTGCCTTCACAAATTCTTCTAAACGGGCTACACCATTCTCTGCAAAGAATTGTTCATTGTAATCACCACCAAATGCGCTTACATCGTAATTTACACCATCGATCTGAACACCTATTTTCTCCTTGCCTTGAGCTCCAAAACGTATTAATTTCATTTTTATAGTATTGAGATAAAAGATATTTTATTTTTAGCTTTTTAATTATTCAATTTAATAAAACCACCGTCAATAGGGTAGTCATTTCCAGTAATAAATCCAGCATCGTCACTACACAAGAAAAGTGCTAATTTGGCAATTTCTTCCGGTTGCGCCATGCGGCCTATTGGTTGGCTTGCTGATAGTTTTTCAAAACATTTCTTCCTCTTTTCCAGGATAGTTTTTTTGCGATAAATCCATCCACAAAATGGGGTATGTACACGTGCAGGCGAATGCTATTGCAACGAATACCATAGGCCATGTAATCCCGTGCTACAGACATTGACATCGCGTAAATAGCCCCCTTGCTCATCGAATACGCAAAACGATCCGTGATACCAACCCATGCAGCTATGGATGCTAAATTAAGGATTGCTCCCGAACCCTGCGCCTTCATCATCGGCACAATAGCATGCAATGCATTATAAGCTCCCTTAACATTCACATTAAAAACACGCTCAAAATCTTCTGATTGACAATTTTCCAAATTACCAACATGAGCGATACCAGCATTATTTACTAAAATATCAATTTTTCCGATATTTTGTGCTATAGCAGTAATTTCTTGTTGATCAGTTACATTACAACGATTAAATGCAGCCTGACCACCCAAAGCCAAGATCTCATCAACTACAGCCTTACCGCCATCTTCATTCAAATCCAGAATATGAACTTTTGCTCCTTCTGCAGCAAATTGCAGACTGATCGCACGGCCTATCCCACTACCACCACCGGTAATTACAGCTACTTTTGTTTCTAATTTTCCCATTGTTATTTAATTGTTAATGTCAATACCAAATCTGCTTCATCTGTCGATGTTGGCAAATCCAAGCGTAGACTATTGTTCTTATAACTAAACTTAATCTCTTTCTTTCCGATAAATGTGCTTACTTTTTTCACCTGATAAGGAAGGTTATTAATCAACAATTCCTTTTTATCCGTTTTAAACACATGTAGATACACTTGGTTTCCTTTTTTTGTCAACGCATAATCGTCTGTTGGTGACACCGCCCCACCCGCTGTTCCATAGATTGTTTCACCATACACCGATAGCCATTTTCCAAGTTCTTTCAAGCGCTCCTGTTGATAGTCCTGAATCTCACCGTTTGGCATCGGGCCAACATTGAGCAATAAATTGGAACCATGACTAGCTGCCTTGACCAGGTATTTCAGCACTTCCTGAAAGGATTTTCGTGTCCGATCTTTCAGCTCAAATCCCCAAGATCCTGCAATTGTTCCACATACTTCCTTCGGTAGTTTCCCAACATCATGCGCTTTCGTGCCGAACCCAGTAGTATTCTCTCCAGGTAAATCACGTTCGAACATCTGAAAATCTTCCCCTTCAAATGGCGCCAGATGGTGGTTGTTACCCACCAAGCACTGTGGCTGTAAGGTATGAATCAATTCATAGATTTCTTTGAAATGCCAATCTTCATTGGGCTTGTCCCAATGACCATCAAACCAGATCCCATCGATCTCACCGTAGTTGCTCAACAGCTCCGTTAATTGGCTTTTCATAAACTGGACATAATGATTCCAATCCCCTTTCGTTGAATCGCGCCCCGCAATGCCACCACCCGTTTTACCAACAGGCAGATAATCATCCCGGTGCCAGTCTAAAAGCGAATAGTAGAACATCACTTTTATCCCTTCGGCACGGCAAGCTTCCACCAACTCTTTCACAATATCGCGTTTGAAGGGAGATTTCTTCACCACATTATAGTCCGAAACCTGGCTGTTCCACATCGAAAATCCATCATGATGTCTGGTCGTAAAGGTGATATACTTTGCCCCTGCCTGTTTAAATAACTTCGCCCATTCTTTCGCATTAAAGGAAATTGGATTGAAAAATTTAGGCAGCAATGCATATTCATCCAAACTGATATTCTGGTTGTTCATGACCCACTCACCATCCCCCAGCACACTATATACCCCCCAATGGATAAAAACACCAAACCGAGATTGTTCAAACCACTCCCTATTTTTCAGATTTTCGGGACTCGGTTGATAATGTTGCTGGCTATAGCTCGCGGATACTGATCCCATCAGCAAGGCTAAACCACAGATTACATGTTTAAGTTTCATATGTAAATGATTAGTTGTCATGGATTTTCAATAAACTCATTATACCCAACTACAAAGAAACACCTCTACGCCATGGTATGAAATCGTCTTGCCCCAACAACACCGCCTTCGGTTTCACTTCACCAGAAGCAACCTCTATTACATAATCCCAAATACGGTGTGCGGCTTCCTCAATAGTCTCTGTACCTTCGATAATGGTACCACAGTTCAAATCCAGGATATCGGGCATTTTCTCAAAAGTCTTGGTATTTGTTGATAGTTTCACAACAGGTGCAATCGGGTTACCTGTAGGGGTACCCAGCCCCGTAGTAAACAAGACAATATTAGCACCTGCTGCCACTTCTGCAGTTGTACTTTCCACATCATTACCAGGCGTACATAATAAGTTTAACCCCGGACCGTTGGCCAATTCAGGATAATCAATCACTGCTGCAACAGGTGATGTTCCTCCTTTTTTGGCAGCCCCAGCAGACTTAATTGCGTCAGTAATTAAACCATCACGAATATTGCCCGGAGAAGGATTCATATAGAATCCCGAACCATCAGCTTCAGCTTTTGCGTTGTAAGTACGCATCAGCGACATAAAACGCTCCGCCGTTGGCTCATCGATACAACGATCACTCAACTCCTGTTCCACGCCGCATAATTCAGGAAACTCCGCCAGAATCACCGATCCGCCTAAAGTCACCAAAATATCTGATACAAATCCGAGCGCCGGATTGGCCGAGATGCCCGAAAATCCGTCTGAACCACCACATTCCAGACCTATACACAATTTGTCCAATGAGGCTGGTTTGCGCTCATTTTTATCCGCTTGCATCATCCCTGCAAAAGTTGCTTTAATCGCCTTTTGCATAAGCTCTTTTTCAGTTCCTTCTTTCTGTTGTTCGAAAATATACAGTGGTCGATCAAAACCTGGACTTCGCTTTTCAATTTCAGCTTTCAGAATGGAAGCCTGCGCATGCTGACATCCTAAACTCAATACCGTTGCCCCCGCCACATTCGGATGGGTGATATAACCAGCCAAAAGGCCACATAAGGCATCCGAATCCATGCGGGTTCCGCCGCAGCCCATTTCATGGTTTAAAAACTTGATTCCATCGACATTTTTGAACAGGCGTTCCTGCTCACTGGAAGTCGAATTAGCAAGTAGATCCTGACTAAGAATCGCATTTACATCAGCACCAGACTTATATAAGCTAATGAGATCTTCTACCTCAGACACGTAATTATTGGCTTTTACTTTATAGCCCAACTTTTCTTCAAAAGCAGCCTTCAGGGTCAATACATTTCTATTTTCGCAAAAAACCAATGGAATAACCAACCAGTAATTGGCCGTTCCAACAGTCCCATTTGAACGGTGGAATCCATTGAACGTTTTATCTTTAAATGCAGAAACATCAGGTTTTGTCCAGGCTGTCTTGCGATTGCCCATTTTAAAATCTTCCGACGCATGGCGCAAGTTTTCAGTGGTAATGAGTTCCCCTTCAGCTAGGGGAGTATTCAATTTTCCTACCAGAACACCATACATCAATATCTCCGTATCTTGTTCCATTGGCTGGATGGTGAATTTATGTTTGGCAGCAACAGCTTGCTTTAATGTAAATTCCTTACCTTCAAAAACAATCGTTGTTCCCGCAGCCAAGTCCTGTAATGCAACAAGGACATTATCCATTGGATGGATCTGTAAATAGCGCTGTATAGCCATAATTATACTAATTCAAATATTTTTGTCATCATTACCCATTTCTCTCCCGGCTTTGCCCCCGGAATGGCCGCCTGGTATTTCCACATCAGCTGTTCCCATTCCTGTACTTTTTCATTGGCAGCATCCATAGCCGATTTTTTCTCAAATGAAAAGTCTTCACCCACCTCCATGTTCATAAACAATCTATTTTCAAAACGATAGATCTCCATCTGCAGAATACCTGCATCCAGAATCGAACGTTTTATTTCCGGCCAAACCTCACGGTGGTAATCCTCATATTCCTTGATCAATTGTGGATCGTCCACAAGATCTAAAGCCATGACATATCTTTTCATTACTAACTAATTAATGTGATTTAAGATTTTCGGTTTCCGCAATACTGATATTTCTATTTTGGAAAGCAAACAATAAGACAACAATAAAACAAACCAATGGCACAAAATAGCCATACTGGAAATGTCCTGTTTTATCCGAGATAAAGCCCAAAATTGGAGGTAACAAAGCACCACCAACAATAGACATGACGATCAAACTGGAAGCAGATTTGGTATCGGCACCGATACCTTGTACACCAAACGCGAATATCGTCGGAAACATAATAGACATAAAGAATGCAATACCGATCAATGCATACAAGGTCTGAATACCTGATCCGAAGATGACAAATAGGGATAGAACGATCGCTATAGCGGAATAGATGATCAGAAGCTGGGATGCTGATACAAAACGCATAAAAAATGTACCGATAAACCGGCCCAACATAAAAGCCAATCCCGCAAACCCAGCATAATCGGCCCCATCCTTACCCGATATGCCCGCAGCTTCTGTTGCATACAATACCAGGAAGCTTAAAATACAGACTTGCGCTCCCACATAGAAAAATTGAGCCACCACGGCCCAACGCACATTTTTATGACGCAACGCGTGGAAAAAACCAGCTCTACCTTCTTCCTCGGCATCTTTGATATCAGGTAATTTGGTAAAGAAAAACAAGGCAGCGATCAATAAAATCAATATTCCCAATACTACATAAGGCAATTTCACAGCAGCTGTTTCCGACTGAATATACGCCATCTTTGCCTGCTCAGCCATTTGCGCCAGTTCTTCCTGTTATTTGGGTTCATGGGATAAAATAAATTTTCCACCAAAAATCGGAGCAACAAAGGCTGCTAGTCCATTAAAGGACTGCGCAAAATTAAGCCGTTGCGCCGAAGAAGCTGGATCTCCCAAAATCGCTACATACGGATTTGCAGCGGTTTCCAGAATGGTAAGACCACAGGCTACAACGAACAATGCCCCCAAAAAGAAAACATAACTTATCGTATTGGCCGCAGGTACAAAAAGAAAACAGCCAATGGCAAAAAAGATCAATCCAATCAAAATACCCGCTTTATAGCCATATTTTTTCATGATAATTCCAGCAGGAATCGCCATCACAAAATAAGCGATAAATACAGCCGAATCGACTAAGGAAGCCTGGAAATGGGATAAACTAAAGGCATTCCTCAAATGCGGAATTAAGATCGGATCAAGGTTATGAATAAATCCCCAGAAAAAGAACAAGGATGTCACCAAAATCAAGGCAAATGCGTAACTCTTTTTATTCGTCATATTTTTCAAATGGTTATAAGTAGTTATTTAATGTAAAATAAGCTTAAAAATGCTAGACAATATTCAAGTATATTATCAAATTATTAAGCTATATTACCATAGATAAACTGAATTATGTAACTTTACTGCATATATTTCATAATTATGAAAGCACAGCTGCTTCATTTAAATAGCAATCTTGAGCATTCGTTCAACGCGCGTAGAGACAATACACCTCAGTACCATAATCTTTGGCATTACCACGAAGAACTGGAATTAATTTATTTCGCCAAAGGCTCAGGCACCCAATTTATTGGCGATAGTGTCCGGCGCTTTGAATCGGGCGATATCACCCTTGTGGGTTCAAACCTACCTCATTATTGGTTATTTGACGAAATTTATCTTCAAGAGGAAGAAGCAGAAAGCGCAGATATTCGTGTGCTTCATTTTAAAGAGAACTTTTGGGGAAATGATTTTATTAATTTACCTGAAAATAAATCCATCAAAGACCTTATTCGCGTCTCCAAAAGAGGCATTTCATTATTGGAGTGCAGCCGACTAAAAACTGCGCAATTAATTGACGCTATCTTGGCAGCAACAGGTACCCCACGTATTATTCATTTATTAGAAATATTACAGTATATTTCGGCCGAAGAACAACATGATCTGTTAACGAGCCCCACTTTTACCATCCAGCTGCAAGATCAGGATGCCAACCGTATGCAGATTGCCATGCAATATATCGGTGAAAATTATCGCGACCAGATACGCCTGCAAGAACTTGCCTCTCTCACGGGAATGACCCCAAATTCCTTCTGCCGTTATTTCAAATCACAGATAGGAAAAACGCTCTTTCAATTTCTGATCGAAATGCGCGTGAAAACCGCTTGCAATTTATTAATAGAAAACAAACAGACGGTGAAGCAGATCTGCTTTGAATCAGGTTTTCAAAACTTTTCAAGCTTCCATAAATACTTCAAAAATGTAACCGGCACCACGCCGCTCAGCTTTCAGCGATCAAAAACTTAAGACGATTTTACCCAATAAGCTTGAATCTTCCATCAATCGATGGGCTTCAGCAGCCTCGGCAAAAGGAAGCACCCGGTATAAGGTCGGTTTGAAATCGCCAGCGCTAAGTTTCGGCCATACCTGAGACCAGATATCATCCCGTAGCACTTGCTTAAATTCACGGTCTCTCGCCCGTAATGTACTTCCCGTTAAAACAATCCGTTTCTGCATTAATTTGAGCAAGTTTAACTCGACTATTACGCTTTCCATCGCATTAATATATACTAAACGACCATCGGGGTTCAAAAAGGTTGATATTTTTCTCAAAATATGAACCACCAATACTGTCTAAAATAACATCAACCCCCAAAGGCTTCAGCGCCTCCAGAAAATCCTCCGTTTTATAATTTATTGTTTTGGTTGCTCCCAATGATTTACAAAAGCTAGCCTTTTCAGATGAGCTGACTGTCGTATATACTGCTGCACCAAACAAGGCCGCTAACTGAATTGCCGTACTGCCAATCCCACCAGCACCACCGTGTACCAAAAAATGATCGCCGGTCTGCAAATTCCCTCTTCGAAAGACATTGTCCCATACTGTAAATACGGTCTCAGGCAGCGAGGCTGCTTCCGCGAAATCTAAATGATCGGGAATAGGCAAACAATGTCCCTGATAGACCTTAGCATAGTTTGCATAACCTCCACCCGCTACGAGTGCACATACACGATCACCAATGTTCCAGTCAGCGACCCCGGTTCCCTTTGCGACAATAACCCCTGCTATTTCTAATCCAGGTATCCGCGCATCCACCCCGGCAGGTGCCGGATAGTTCCCTTTACGCTGAAAAACATCAGGTCTATTTACACCTGCAGCCTTTGCTTCTACTAAAACTTCCAGTTCACCGATCTGCGGCATCTCCACATCGCGGACTTCCAAAACTTCGGGTCCACCCGGTTCAGTAATAATGACAGCTTTCATCATGATTTTTTGGGATATTTCTGTAATCTTATATTGAGCGAAAGCATAAAATAACGAGCCAAACGATTGTTTCGAACGTCTAAAATATCATTTCCCACCACGGCACGTGAAATTCCAGTATTCTGATTCATTAGATCGAATCCCTGAAATCTCAACATACCCAAGTTATTCCTTCCAAAAGTATATTCCATATAGGCGTTGATTATCGTTGGATTAATATTGTTCCATGAGCTCGAATAACCCGCATTAAATTTTTGAGAAAGTTCAAGTCCCATGGTAAAATGTTTGCCCAAATAAGCTTTAGATCCCAAACCAACGATTCCGGAATGCGCCGTGATATTATCTTGTACAGGCCAGTCAAATGTGGCCCTGTTCAACGAATAGTTGCCATTTAATTCCGCTTCAAAAATATCACTCCAGGTATAGCGGAATTGAAGGGCTTGTGTAAACAAAAAGTGTCCACCAAAGCTCTTTTTATCATTGACGTACGAAATATTGTTGTAATAATCTGCATTGCCATTTAAGCTCATCTGCAAATTATCCGACAATAAAGAAGCTGTAAACAAATAATAGCTCTTAATATCATAGTAGCCTTCTGTATTGCGATAAGTCGTTTTCTGTATCGTTGAATTAGGTTCAATTGTCCGGTTGGCTACAATCTTATCATTTACTAAGTTAAAAGCAAGACTGGCTTCCAGATATTGTCCCCTCCGCGTGATGGATTTGCGATACTTTGAAACAATACTATGTGCAAATTCAGATTTCAAATCCTTATTTCCGATCACAATATTCTGTGTGTTGGTATTGTCAACCACCGGCTGTATCTGATAGAAACTAGGCTGGTTATTACGTCCATAATAGTCCATAGAAAGATCCTCTTCTTTGGTAAACTTCCATTTCAATCCAGCAGAGGGCACGAGATTAACATTTGAATAGGAGGTTTTTATCAGTTTATCTGTTGAACTTCCCGTTAATTCGGACGGCTGAACTGCAAAACCGAAGTTTACCTTTACTTTTTCGCTTAAGTCTTGGCGGTAAATCATGCCGACTTTATTGCTTGCGAAAGAATAGTCGTACTTCAAACTAAGTGAATCCACCAGTATGGGCCCGTTGTTAAAATTATTGTTATTGTCAAAAGTAGAGCGACGGGCATCAATTTTGGTATAATCGAAATCGTAATTGATCTCCAAGGTACCACCTAAATCAACGGGCTCCACCAACGACAAGCGACTTTGGATATTTTTATTCTCATTGCTGGAACGGACCATTTGATTCAGGTAAGTTTCCGTTATTTTTGGCACGTTCAAGCTGCTGTCGATCGCTCTATTAAAATCGCGCACTTCCTCATCTTTATCCAAGGAATTAAAATCCGTATGCAAAGTATAAAGTACTTTCCGCCCCGGTTTAGTAAAACTTCGCACGTAAAAAAGATCTAAAGCCGCAGCAGGGCTTTCTGTACTATTGGCCGCGCCGTAGTTCCCCGTACTACTTAACCGATTATTTTGGATCCTTCTATCTTTTAACGTATTGCTGGTCGAATTGGTCCAAGATAGTTTGGGCGATATTTTAAGCTGATCTTTGGGCGACAGCTTCATATCAAAATCCCAGTCCATTTTATGGATACGATCGATTGATTTTATTTTGTAATCTTCAAAATTACTAATCAGATTATTCGCGGCTTTGCCATACCCATATATCGATTGTAATAAGGAATTTCCCTGGATATAATTATTACGTTGCGTAAAGCTATATTTTCCGCTTGCTGTTACCGTTTTAGAAAGCGGACTAGAGAAACTACCACCTACAGAGCCGATTTTATTGACGCCGTCTGTCGGGTCCGCAAAATCCGCTAGCTCACCCATTTCCCGCTCCCGTTCCCCGCCATTGGGAGAACCGAAAGAAAAAAGGTTGGTATTGGTATTATTGACCGAGGCAATAACAGAGTACTCTTTACCGTCATTGAAACGATTCAGTCCAGCACTCCCCAAGTAACGATCTACCGAACCACCGCCAAGCGTAGCTTGACCAAAAGTAATTTTCTTCTTATCATCTTTGAGCACAATATTCAGAACTTTTTCGGATTCAGCACTTTTAATTCCTTTTGCCGTCGCCTCGTCACCATAAAAAATCAATAACTTGAACGCTTTTTCACAAAATCTGCAGGAAGATTGCGTGTGGCGGTGAGCACATCGCCACCAAAGAATTTTTTACCATCCACCTTAACAGAGGATATGGGCTTACCGAAGGCGTAGACAGAACCATCCCGCGAGACCTGAATATTGGGTAATGCCTTAAGAGCCTCTTCTAAGAGTGCCCGACGATCAAATTGAAAAGCATCCAGATTAAATTGAACAGTATCCTGCTTATAGACAATGGGTTTATATTTTAGTACAACAACTTCTTTTAAAAGGGATACATGGGGAAACATGGTCAATTTTCCAACATCCAATTTAGCTGTCGTGCTATTGTACAAGGGATAACTACGTTCCAAGATACTAAGGCCCAGCTGGCTACAGCTAATACGAATATCATTACCCAGTACACGATTAAAATGAAAATAACCTGTTGCGGAAGTTGATGAGAACAAGGTATCGCGGGAACTCGTCAGGTGAACACTTACACCATTTAGGGGCCTTCCAGCTGTATCGACAACAATGCCATAAACCTCTTTTTTTGACACCTGCCCTAAAGTGGTTTTGGGTAAAAAAAAACAAGTTCGTTATAGCTAAAAAAAGTACTAACCGGATAATATTCCCGTCCTTTAGTTCCATCAAATAGACTTTGCAATAATACAATTCAATATAAGAATTCTTAAGCTATTAACGTAAAAAGTTGTGATTTTGTATATAAAAAAACGAGCTGTTTTCTCAACAGCTCGTTTCTTACACTATTTTTTACAATTTATTATTCACCCGCAAAGGTAACCTTAACGAGGTGCTTATCAATTTCCCAACGGCCAGTACCATCTTCACCGATTACATCGAATAATTCAAGAATACGTCTTGCAACAAACTCCTCCTCCACTTGCTCTTCCAAGAACCATTGAACAAAGTTAAAAGTTACGTAGTCTTTTTCCTTCGCACATCTATCCGCAATATTATTGAATTGTTCAGTAACAAACATCTCTTGTTCCAATGTTTGCTCAAATACACCACGGAATGATTCAAAATCTTGAGGAATACCTGTAACTTCCGGAGAAATTGCACGACCACCGCGGTTGTTAATATAATTGAAAAGCTTCAACATGTGCTCGCGTTCTTCGTTGGATTGTTTCGCAAAAAACTCGGAAGCATTTTCCAAACCCTGATCATCACACCATGAAGACATTGCCAAATATAATGCTGAAGAATGAGCTTCAACTTTAATCTGTGCATTCAATATATTTTCGATCTCTTCTTTCAAAGAAGATTTTAATTTCAATAAATCTTTCATATTTACCTTAAGTTTAATTTCTAAAACATGAACAAGTGAAACACATGATCACCTGACTACATCACAAAGATACAGCAGATATTCAAAATGTGTATCAAGAATATGTAATACAAATTCAGTCTAAATTAGACAAACAAACCACAACTTGTTTAGAATCAATACAATTACAAATACGTAATATTGATACTTTCAATAAGCCATCAAATAAAACAATAAGTTGCAGAAAGGACTTAAAATCAGGAATGCCAACCAAAAAACAAAAGGTAGTCCATTGAGACTTATTTAAATTAAAATTAAATAAGGTCACCACAAAACAAAAAGAAGCTGTCTCAAATTTATTGAGGCAGCTTTTTTATTAAATATGGCTATGCGATAGATTTGTGAGTTGTTTGTTGATTATTTCACAGAACTGTTCATTTGGGAAGAAAAAGAACAAAAAGTAGCTTTTTAAGCTGCTTTTTTCCTTAGATTTTGCGCTATAGCCAATAACCCCCATTCTATGGACACTTTTTCCTTACCGCGGAGCATAAATCTTCGGAACCCGTGGTTCTGTTTTATGTTTCCAAAGACTGGTTCGACATCGTGACATCGCTGTTTTCTTTTGGCTATACCGACATCGCTGTTAAGCAATCCGTATGCTCTATCTTTATAAGCCTCAAGCTGTTCATTTATCTGGATGATTCTATTGCCCTGTGATTTGTGGCAAGCACCGTTCAATGGGCAGTTTGTGCAGTTTTTTGCCTGATATCTTTTTATTTTTTGCTCGAAACCTGTGGAGGTCTTTTGTGTAAATAGACCTATGCAGTTCATTTCCTGTCCCATTGGACAGATATAGCAATCTTTTGCAGGGTTATAATGTAGTTTATCAACGGAGAATGGCTTCTTGCCCGAATAACTCTTTTTCTGCTCCTTGTCAAACATACCATATTTCACATAGGCCCCAATGTTTTTCCCTTCTAGTAACGCATAGTTCTCCTGGCTGCCATAGCCAGCATCTGCGGTAATGGTTTTCAGTATTTCCCCAAAGCTCGCCTCATGTTGTGCCAGATGACCGGGTAGCGTTGTGGTATCTGTGGGGTTGGGATGTATGGTGTAATTGACGATGTATTGATTGGAAGTAGATATCTGAATGTTATAACCTGGTTTGAGCTGGCCATTTTTCATATGATCCTCTTTCATGCGCATAAAAGTAGCATCGGGATCTGTCTTGCTATAACTATTTCTATCTCCAAGCGTTACTTCCTGCTCTTCATATTGAACAATCTTGGCCGGGTAGTTTTTAGTCGCATAGCGCAACTTTGCCCTCATCTTCTTGCTTACCGAAGGTTTATCGGACAAGACCCGGTTCAGGTTATCGACCGTAGCCTGAACTTTTTCGCGGTCAATTGTTGTCAGATCGGGAGGTTCCGGAAGGTTGTCCTCTGCTTTGGCGATACTTTGGGCGTATTCCCAAATATCTTTTAAGGCAGCTTTCATCTTCTCCTTATTGGTCTGGATAGCTTTTTTCCAGACAAAGGTGTATTTGTTAGCATTGGCTTCAATCTTGGTGCCATCGGTGTAAACATCTTCTATACTCAGCAGACCTTCTTCGGACAGGAGTTTGACAACTTCTTCAAATACACTACGAAGTGCTTCTTTCAAACGAACGCCTCGAAATCTGTTGATGGTATTGTGGTCGGGATAGCTCATGCCGCTCAGCCACATGAAATTGATGTTCTCCCGGCACGCCGTTTCCAATTTGCGACTGCTGTAGACATTGCTTACGTAGCCAAACACCAAAACTTTCAACAACATCTGCGGATGATAACTGGAGCAGCCTTTTATCTTATAAGCGTCCAATAGGGACTGGATGTTGATCCGGTTGATTACATCGTTAACGATACGTACCGGATGACCTTTGGCCACCAGTTCGTCCAAAGTTGGAGGAATGGCCATGATCTGGTCCTGATAGTAAGGCTTAAAAGTAGGTCTTTGAGATGGCATATATCCTTTTTGTTTACACTATAAATATATGAAAATCAAACCGTTAAAACAAATAATAAACCTTAGATAATGAAAAAAAAGAGACTGCCTTTTTGAGACAGCCTCTTTTTAAATTCGTTTATATATACTACCTAAGCGAAAACCGCAAATGGCGAAACCTGCAAACAAGTTCTGACAACGCTATTCAATTCCATCATAAATTTAGCGCCATCTAATAATTCGCGCAACTGGAGCACATCCGCTACAGTTAAGATGAAACATCTTTCTGTACGAAAAGGCATAATGATTTCAAAATCAGATGAGCGTGTTGTATCATGAAGCATATGCTCAACATCAATCCCATCGATACGTTTCTTAAATTTCAAAAAATCCGATACCGAGAAAGACGTTGTTTCATTATTATATTCCAACCAGAAACAATTTTTGCGGCTACATTGATAAACTGTACCTACTATAGTTGAAAACACTTCCTCAACATGTGCTAACGGACAAACCAATTTTGACATTTCTATTTCCCTTATCATTTAAATCGATCAAAAATAAATATTATTTATAATCAATCCAAGTAAAACAGAAGATTATTTTGATTTAATATAAATAAGCCTTTCAGCGAGTAATGGAAATAAATCCTTCCTAATTTCACATGGATCAACAGCCCCGAAAATCCACGTTAGGTTCTTACGGACCAATTACAATAGAGCGGTACAAAAAAAGAGGCCAGTTTCTATAACTGACCTCCTACATTTACATCTATATTTTAATAGTTATTAATCGTATTCTTCCTCTTCTTCTTCCTCTAGGGTAAGAACTTCATTACGTCCATTGATAACTGTATTTTTTGTCTTTGTTTTATGTTTATTAATCTGTCTACGCAAGGATTCGACAGCAATATCTGTCGCCTCCTCAAAGCTCTTCGCTTGCCCTTTCGCAAAAAGCTGGCTTCCCGGGATATTTAATTTAATTTCTGAAATTTTATTTGCCTCATCATCGACATTTTCCAATCGCAGGTAGCATTCGCCACCAATAATGGAATCCAAAAACTGCTCCAATTTTCCTGTTTTCTTTTTGATAAACTCGATTAGCTTTTGATCAGCAGTAAATCGAATGGATTGCACAGTAATGTTCATTTTTCCTCCTTTTTTTAAGCTTTTGGATGAGCTTGTTTATAAATTGACTTCAATCGTTCTGCTGAGTTATGCGTATACACTTGTGTTGCCGCAAGCCCTGCATGCCCCAGCAGCTCTTTAATTGCATTTAAATCCGCCCCGTTGTCCAACAGGGCCGTTGCGAAAGTATGTCTCAAAATATGAGGACTTCTCTTACCTTGAGTAGAAATCAGCGTCAATTGCCGATGTACAATAGCATAGATCAGCTTGGCATATGCTGGCTTTCCTTCTTTCGTAACGATTAGTAAGCTGTTATTAGTATCAACAAATTGCGTCGCCTTTTGTTGCAAATAGTTTTTCAATTCTTTCAATAAAAGATTATTGATCGGAACCAAGCGTTCTTTGTTCCTTTTACCTAATATAAGAATATTTTTATTAAAAAATCTATATCCTGCTCCTTAATTTTCAACAATTCTGCCAACCGAATCCCGGTACCGAACAACAATTCCATAACCATATAATCGCGGCAGGATTCAAACCCATCCTGCTCCTGCCCCATCTGATCCAACAAACGGACCAGCTTTTCCTTTTCAACAACAACCGGTAATTTTTTAGCAGTTTTTAACGCTTTAATAAGCGTCATGGGATTTTTCGCAATACACTCTTCTCTTTGCAAAAATTTAAAATAAGTTCGCATGGAGGACATACTCCGGTTGACTGAACTTGCATTTTTTCCGGACTCTACCATTTGCGCGAAATAATGACGTAAATCACGGTATACGATATCCTGCACAGTCAGTCCCTCACGATCCAAAAAAGACTGGAACATCTCCAACTCATGCTTATAGGCAATAACCGTATGTTCTGAATACCTTTTTTCAATCTGCAAAAACCGAATAAACTCCTTTTCCAACATATTTTCCCTCGCTATATAGCTTAAATTACAAACTTAAAAGCACAAAAAAAAGGGAAAAGCTAGGCTTTTCCCTTTATATTTTAAAATTCTCAGCGAATCAATTAGTTAGCTACATCTTGATTCAAAGATTGTTTGTAAATCGCTTTTTTCACTTGAATGCGACGAGTTACAGATCTCTTTTCGTAAGCTTGACGTGAACGTAATTCTCTTAAAACTCCAGTTTTTTCGAATTTCTTTTTGAAACGTTTCAATGCTCTATCTAAAGATTCTCCTTCTTTTACATTTACGATAATCATGCGTTATATATACCTCCTTTCGCCGCTTTTAAATTTAAAGTGGGACAAAGGTAAGCTATTTCTTTTTAAAAAGGAAAACAAAATTATTTTTTTATAACAATCCGTATTCTTCCAACAAAACTTTTAAGGGTTTCTCCCTAGTACACAATGCTGTATGCCAACCCAATTGTTTTGCTGTCGCCAGATGTTGCGGACTATCATCAATAAATAAAGTCTCCGCCGGATCCAATTGTTGTTCTTGCATGACCAATTCAAATATTTCCGCATCTGGTTTGCGCATCCCCACTAAATGGGAATAATAGGTCTTTTCAAAAAAACCTTCATTGTCGGCAACACCATATTTTTGATGAATATCATTCATACAATAGGCATAATGAATTGCATTATTGTTACTTAACAAAAATGTTCGGTATCGATCTTTCAACTGAACTAGAATCTCATGGTTACCTTGTGGTACACCAAGCAGCAAACTGTTCCAGGCCGTATCAATCTGTTCGTCCGTCAGGGCTGGATTTTGGGTTAATGCTCTTATCCCCTCACGGAATTGCGTAGAATCAATTTTTCCTTTATCAAAATTATCAAAAAGTGCACTTTGACCATGATGTCCAAATACGGCATCCACATTTTCTATACCTAACTGAGTAAAAGCATCTTTCAATTTTACAAAGTCGATCATGAAGATCACATTCCCATAATCAAGAACAATATTTTTAATTTTTTCCATTGAATTATTTTGAAATATCGATACAAATATCGATAATTGCATCGTCAAAACGGCACAACAGCTGTTTAAATTGACAAAACAAAACGACCTGCTCCTATAGCTCAGTCGGTTAGAGTAGAAGACTCATAATCTTTTGGTCCCTGGTTCGAGCCCAGGTGGGAGCACAAAGCAAAAAAGCGGCTTTTCTATGCAGAAAAGCCGCTTTTTTTCGTTTCTTTCCATCAAATTTCATTGATGGAATGGCCATGGGACAACTACCCTATTTGGCCAGTTTTGCATAGTTTTTTGTTGAACTTCACGTAAAAATGTAACAAATATGTAACGGGAATTTTTACGTGCTAAAGAAAAAAGATTATGGCAACCGTAAGCGCAAAAGTTTATGAACACCACAAGAAATCCGATGGCACCTACAATGTAAAAATCTGTGTCTATCACAAGGGAGAAAGAAAGTTTTTGGATACTAATCACTACGTTGTTCAGAAACAGCTCACCAAAGAAAAAAAGATCAAAGACACCTTTGTTCTTGACAAGTTAAATGATCAACTTAAGGAATACCGTAAAGCGATCAGTGAGCTTGATGGAAGGCTCGAATATTTTACAGCGGAAGCATTAAAAGATTACCTGAAAGATATGGATGAAGATGTTGAATTCATCTCGTTTTGTAGGGACCATATCGAACGATTAAAATCTGATGGAAGAAGCGGAACAGCCAAAAACCATACAGCTATATGCAATAGCCTTGTTGATTATTTTAAAAGACATACTGTCTCCATAAAGGAAATAAATTCAAACATGTTGTTTATGTATGAACGATTCCTGAAGTCCGATAGAACCATGACTAGGATTAATCAATTTGGAAATTCAGTCGTTACAACCGAAAAGGGTTTATCAGACAGTGGACTACATAATCACATGCGAGATCTAAGGACACTCTTTAATGAGGCAAGGAAAAAATACAATAACGAAGATTTAGGGATCTATCGAATTAAACATTATCCTTTCTCAAAGTATAAGGTAGGTTCTCCTCCTCTAACAAAAAATAGAAACAATGAAATAGATGATGTTTTAAAATTAAGAGATTGGCCTACTGTACCTAACAGTCGAGCTGAGTTAGCCAAAGAATTGTATATGCTATCATTCTATCTATGCGGAATAAATGCTGTAGATCTTTATTACTTAAATAGATCAGATATCCGAAATGGTAGAATTGATTACAATCGGAAAAAGACAAAAGATTTAAGAAAAGACAATGCATTTATTAGCATTAGAATAATTGACGAGGCGAAACCACTTCTCGAAAAATATATCGAAAAACTACGAAACCGATATAGAAATCCGAATTACCTTAATTACGCATTATCAAAGGGAATGCTTCACCTTCGTAACCTAACCGGCATTAAAAATCTCACCCTATATTGGGCGAGACATACTTTTGCGAGTACTGCTAGAAATAGATGTCGCCTAAATAAAGATGATGTCTCCTTAGCTTTGAATCATGTCGATGAGGGAAATAGAGTAACCGATATTTATATTGAGAAAGACTGGAAGATTGTTGACGATGTTCAAAAGAAGGTAATGAGAATTCTAAGAAAAATCGACTCGAAAAAAGATAATTCAAAAAAATCGAAGAAAAAGAAACATAAAAACAAACAAGCAGCTTAATCTGATATACTGCAACGAAAATCGTTGCAGTATAATTTCATCCTTTCTAAATAATGAAGACCTTATTATTATTTTTATTCTTGTGTATTCTATCCACGATTGGGCTTTTTGCTGCTCTCGGTATGAAAAATCCTTGGATTGGATTTTCATTGGTATTTTTTACATGGCTTATATTTATTTGGATCACAACAAAACCAGATAAATATTGACAAATAGAATACTTACAAATAAGAGGTTTTCAAAAAGTAAGCAAATTAAGCAGAGTATCTAAGAAATCTATACGAAGTTATTCGAACTTTATTTTAGATTTCTTGATATTGTTATATTTATGGTATCTAAGTTGAATAAAAAAAAGCCATGGCATTCTATTATTTCCCAAAAGTATACGGAAACTCAATAAATAGCGATAAATCAGTTATAGCGCTGCAACAGATTCTTAATCAATCAGCAGGGTTCATTTTAAGAACTGATCTCCCTAATTTTGGATGTGATTTTTCCCTAGGGAACATTTTACCTAGATTCAAAATGCACTGAGTTAAAGGAGCAAATTACGGATTAATCACTATTTTTATTATCTTGATCGCCTAAGCTGGAATATATTTACACCAGTCCAACCACAAACCGTCCCCATTATGAATGCAAAAGATCTCGTTGAGCAAATATTTGAAGAAAAAGCTAAAAATGACAGCAATTCGCGTGATTTAGCGCGATTGATTAATACTTTGTCCAAAACCGTTTTCGGGCACATAAATAGGTTTGTATTTGAATTGCTTCAAAATGCAGACGACGCTTCGACAGGAAGTGACAAGCAAATAGATGTATCGTTTCGATTGCTAGAAAACTACCTTGTGTTTTCTCATAGTGGAGCACACTTCACTGAGAGCGATGTAAGAGGCATCTCGGGAATTGGAAATAAGGCAAGTGAAAAAGACAAAAGCGTTGAAAAAACGGGGTATAAGGGCATAGGATTCAAATCTGTTTTCGGCTCTTCAGACTATGCACATATCATATCAGGTGATTACTCGTTTCGCTTTGATAAAAGATACGAAGGTTATAAAAACTATGAGGAGTATCCCTGGCAGGTAATTCCAATTTGGACAAACAATCCAGTTGATGAAGTAACAACTTATTGCGACCCAATTCGCGTTAATACAATTATTGCAGTTAGCAACAGAGATATAATACTGACAGAGATAGAAAAAGTATTGAAGGATTGCCAGATCATGCTGTTTCTAAGACGTATTGGAACAATTACTTTTTACGATCACGAGAATATTATTACACAGTTATCAAAAGGTCTGGAAGAAGACGGTGTTATCAATCTTTATAATAACACCAAGAGGAACTGAGCATCAAGCTTAATGCTTTATCCGATACCGAATGTCCTAAAAAACTAAAAGAAGCAACCTCGACAAAAATCACATTTGCGGCAAGTGTTAAAGACAGACAGTTTTTGCCTTTAAAAAGTGCTGTGCTTTACTCCTACCTTCCTACCAAGGCTGATCTAGGTTTTCCTTTCCTGATGAATGGTGATTTCCTCACCAATGCTGAGCGCACGGATTTGATGGCTAACCCATGGAACGAATTTTTACTATCTGAAATCGCTCTAAAACAAATAGATTGGTTTTTGGAACTCCAGAAAACTGACTTCTGCCATGACGTACTTACGTTGCTAAAAGGCAAGTTTCCAGCATACAACCTTACTGATATTCAAAAAGCTTATAATGAAAGTTTGGAGATTGCCTCCAGGACGGTTGACTTTATTCCTAAACAGAAAAGTGATTTTTACGTCTCAATAGCTAACGGAATAATTGATCAAACCAGATTTACTGAATATTTCGATCCCGAGCTTGTCAGGAACTTCTTTAAGCTTGATAACAATCATGGTGTGATAGACATTGTTGTCAGGGACCAGGCCAATACATCGGGTCTCGGTACTAGGCAATTCACTTTCGATAATGTACTGCAACTCATTACCACCGGCATCATCAACAATTCTTCTCAGGGGATAAATCTAATTGTATTTTTTTTCAACAGAACCTTAAACGGGAATAACCAAAATTGGTTACCAATATTGGCTGATGCAGCATTTATTCTTGATAATTCAGGAAACATCAAAACTCCGAAGGAAATTTTCTTTCCTTGGAAGGAGGAAGATACCGATACCGAATTTGATAACCTTAGTTTCATTCATCCCAAGGTCTTAGATCATTTTTCAAAAAGTCCAAACGTCATGAAATGGCTGCAACAACTCGGCGTGAAAGAACCCACGAACCTTGAAATTTTTCGTAAAGCAATTGTTCCGTTTATAATGGGTAATAAAATCATTGATGATAACGCCATTAGCATTACCAGGTTTGTTTTCAGAGTATCTACGTCTAAAGTGCTTTCCGAGGCCGACTATGAAGCATTAAAATCATTGAAAGTTCTTACAGTTAACGGCCTTCGGCTTCCAGGACGGGCGTATTTATCCGATTTTTACAACCCAGAAAAAAGTTTATCTGCTGTAATCCCTAATGCTGACTTCCTAGTTGATAACTATGCCGAAACCGTTCAAGCGGCTTCGGAATGGAAAATATTCTTTAAAAAGATTGGGGTTCGGGAATCTATAACGATAGATATTAAAGAAGAAAAGTTTGAGCGAAGCAAATTTGAAAAGCAGTACATTGAATCCAAGGATTATTTTGAATGGCTTGAGCACAATTTATATTATCCTAAGATCTATCATCCCTGGAAATATTCAGGTCAGCACTCGGTGCAAAATTTTACGGCGATAGATTTCAGACAGCATCTAGCATTACCTGACTTTTCCAAATTCTTCTGGTCAAAGATGCTAATTGGTTGGGACGAGTTCCTAGAGAAATGTTCCAAAACATTGTATTATTACAAAGGTGGAAGCGAGAAGGTTCCAAGTTTTGTGCAGTATTACATCCGTAATTTCAACTCTATTCCCTGTACTGACGGACATTGCTATAAGGCAATAGAGATATTTTCTCCCGCTTTAAAAAATATTGTTGGCAGCTTCTACCCGGTTGCCGATTTGCCTGCGTCAATTACTAAAGAGCAAGCGGATTTCTTTGGATTTAAAAGAAGCATATCTATCCCCGAATGCCTTGAATTGTTAAATTACTTGTCAGGACAAGCAATATCCGTCGAAAGCCGAAAACAGATCTTTGCCATTTACGAACAACTCATCAGTTTATCCGCTGAGAGGTCTGCAAGCTTAAAAACAACGATCGCCGAATGGCGTAAAACAGCCCTACTATTGACGACAAATAATACTTTTCAGAACGTTACCGATCTTTACAGCTTTAGTGTTATCGGCGCAGAGGTTCCTCCAACTTCTGAACGATTCATAAAGACACCCGCTAAAATCACCTTCAATGAAGTAGAGGCTTTATGCGATCTTTTACAGATCGAAATCATAACCTCTGAAAAATTGAAATTTGTATCGGAAGGTGTTCAGGATGAACTGGACCTACCCAAAGCAATTCTTGAACGTTCGAAATTCTTAGCCCTTATTTATTCACATAACTCTAGTGAATCTTTTCCCGATGTGCTTTCCCGGCTTCGCTATACGATCAGCGTCACACAGTTCTATTCTGCGGCAGGGCTAAGCCTGGTTTATGAGACAATAGCTGGCGAAGTCATTTTCAATTCTCCAATTGATTCATGGTTTGAGATGTCAAAACTTTATTTTAGGGGAAGGTGGAATTCCGCAATAACGCTCTATACACTGAGCAGCACTATATGTGCCTTGCTTAATTTTAAGGACATGGAACGTGAGTTTCATGTAATAATGCAAAGCACCGAGCATGATATATTTGAATGGCTCGAGCAAAAGGGATATATAGGAAGCGAGTTCACAGAAATAGAGTCGCAGCAAGAAATCTTTGATGAATATATTGAGGAGCCAATTGATATACAAGACATTGACCCATCTAAAGATATTACCATTGAGTTTGAAGAATCTTTCGAGGAAAAGGTCAAAGTTTCCGATATTGATTTTAGCAACATTGAGCCTGAAATAAAGGTATATCCGAATCCTGTGGCAGCTTCAACAAAAGAATATACACAGCTGACCTCTAAAAAAGTCATGATTGACGTTGGAAGTCGAGTAGATAAGGGGAATTTCACCCCAAATCTCTCACAAAACCGTACGTGAAGCTCTCACTTCATACGGCTTTTCTTATTCAGTCAACTCAAAGTGTCTTTAGTGGCATTATACCAAATCGCCAGTGGGCAAACAGATTGGCGTTGGCTTTTGCAAACCTGCCCAACCATTGTCTTGCCCTGGTTCTTCGACCACGAAAACCTTTGTATTTCTTTGTTACCCAAATGACAAGTCGCATATTAAGGCGTTCAAGCAAACCATAAATACCAGTCTTGTAAAACTTCCCGTAATAATTGATCCAACCTTGGATGATCGGATTATACCATTCCGAAAGCTCTATAATACTTTTATCTGTACGGCTTGTTTTCCACCATGACCGCATAACCTCTCCGATCTTTTTCTTGGCCTTATTGCTTATCGCAGGTAGAAAGCTAAGAAAATATTGCTTCTTAGCGTTTACTGCTTTACGCGGCTGAAAGGTGTACCCTAGAAAATCAAACTTAATATCTTCATGACTTCCTTTCCTATTCGAATCCTTACAGTAGACAATTTTAGTCTTGGATTCGTTCAGTTCAAGCCCACAAGACATTAGTCTATTCTGGATAGCAACCTTTATGGAAACTGCTTGCTCCTTTGTCCTGCAATGGCAGATTGTATCATCTGCATAGCGTTCAAAAGGAATTTCAGGATATTGCCGTGTGATCCATTCATCAAAAGCATAATGTAGAAAAAGATTCGCAAGTACAGGACCAATAACAGATCCTTGTGGAACTCCCTTGGTTCGTTCAATCCGTTCTCCCTTTGCACATTCATACGGAACCTTTAACCATCTGTCGATGTAAAGCAGTATCCATTTTTCAGACGTATGCCGAACCAATGCTTTTTGCAATAGATCGTGGTTGATATTATCAAAGAAACCTTTAATGTCCATATCAATGACCCAATCATATTGCCAGCATCGCTTTCGTGCTACAGCCAAGGCATCATGTGCCGAACGCTTTGGTCGATAACCGTAAGAATCCCGATGGAAGATTGGCTCAAGATTCGGTTCTATAAGTAGAACCACTACCATCTGGGCCACACGATCGGATATCGTAGGTATGCCTAAAGGTCTTGACCCTCCTCCGTTCTTGGGTATTTCCACAAGTTTCACGGGTGAAGGAAAATAGCTCCCCGAGGACATACGGTTCCAAATCCGATATAGGTTACCTTTCAGATCCTTCTCAAAATCCATTAACGACTGTTTGTCGACACCTGCACTGCCACCGTTGGTGTGGATTCGTTTCCACGCTTCCATCACCAGATGTTTTGAAATAATAAATGACTTTGCTTCTTGCATAAATTCCTCCCAGTGTTCTGGTTGATTAATTCAATTAGCTGAATAAGTTGACCGCTTCGCTTCACATCGATTACAGATGCTTCATCACTACTACCAGTCAATCCGCCCCTATGTGGCGTATCGGTACTCTCAGCCTTACAGGATCTCTGCTTGTGCCTTTCCCTTAGCACTGCGCACATAGGTTCCCACGTTCCGTACCAAAGCCTCACTGTAGTTCACGCCGTCTTTGTGCCGGATGCCGTCAGGGCAGTAAACAGGTGCACCCCTGACTTATCCCGGAGTAACCATCTCCCCCCGGTTTTGACATCATCTTTAAAATTGCGACATTTCTTCAACGGTTCCTTAAGGTCGTCTCCAACAGTGACACATGACTCTTTTAATAGAGCCTTTTCCTTATCGCTCACTACAAAGGCTTTTGACAATTGCAGCATAAGGTAGTTTGGTACCAGCTCCTGCAAACCGATACCGAGGGGCCATCCCTCATCTTGGGTACAGCATAGTTGCTGTTTTTATATAATTAAGCACACTTTCGTGGCACACAATGGTCTGAGAACTTTATTTATGAATATTTTAAAGAGAACACAGGCACGTTTACCGAGATTAACTGGCTTAATAAGGATGTAGAAAGCTATTTGCCATACGATTTTGAAGTTACAGAAAATGGGGTTAAACGGCTCGTTGAAGTAAAAGGAACATCCTCTTTCACGAAAGAGATTATTTACATGTCACCTAATGAATGGAAGACATTGTTTGATCAAGGATCGAATTACATATTATTTAGAGTTTTTGGTGCAGGTACTGAAGATTATAGGTTCGAGCGTATGGATAATCTTCGAGTTTTTATTGAAAATGGTCTAATTTTGCCATCGCCAATTCAATTAATCATATAATCAGGAGGTCTATAAAATCAAAAAAAACTCAGTTTTCAGATATTAACCTATTTCTTACTGATAATATCAAATTACATAATACAGGAATAATAGGTTTAGATTAATATTTCACTAGAATCATAGATTTTACAATATTCTCCGATGATATAAAAGGCCATATTTAATATCAACGATGTAAGCAACCTTAGTCCTTTATTATATAGAAAATATAACACAAAAGCAATATATTGAAACCAAGATATGGATTTAAAACCCTACATACATAAGCTTAGGAATCAAATCGAATACAGCCTAAGAAGTGACGAATTCGGCTTGAAAGACATTATGATTAAAAATATTGATGACTATTTGAGTAGTGAAGTGACAAGCGATCTTGAAAAGGCATTTTTTCTAGTGTTGAACCAATTTCCCGAGGATAATAGCGATTATATAATTATTCCAAATGAAATGATTCTACTAGAAGATGTTTACGATATGGGTACTCCAGGAATTGAATATGAGATCGATTTTGCAATTTATGGAGGTTCGGTAAAAGATCCAGTCAAGGTAGCAGTGGAAATAGATGGACAGCGGTCACATGGACAAAAGCATGTGCGTAAGGATAGGAGAAAAGATGTCAATCTTCAGGCTGCCGGCTGGCTAGTAATGCGGTTTACGTCCAAGGAAGTCCACGAAGAAATTATCAAATTTTCTGAACATGATAACCATGTATCTGACTTCTTGATCAGTATTGAGAACGTTATCCGGCAAAAACTCGACCTAGTCACAGGAAACAATTATGCTAGGCCTGAAGTAAGGTCGCTTCTTACGGGGTACCGTTGGGGATATATTCAGTGTACCAACTGTGGCCATAGGCAAATTGCTGTACTCAACCGGAAGAAACATACCTGCAAGCACTGCAAAGAAAAATTTGTACGGCAGGTAGAATCCCATGAAAGGATTGCATATGAACACAATGGCCTATATTACTTCCTGTAATTTGAGATTACGGCTAGTGAGACCATGTGATTCCGAGGCGACTTGCCCCCTTTGAATAAATCCATAAAACTAAAAAAAATGGATCCGAGACTTTTAATTGTAATATTCAAATGGTCAAAATCATACGAATCGAATGATCATCGGTCTTCGAATCTAAATGTTAAAGGTATCAAAATCTCCATTCAGTATTTGAATATTCACAATTATTCGGGAGCAAATCGTTTCTTGTTATGATGCATAAATTTTTCATTACCTCAATTGAAAATAGTCGAAGGGAATGGGGTTCTAATAAAAAAAGCTAGCTTACCTTAGATTAGCTAGTATTATTCATTAGACATTTTTAACGGAAGTTGTTTTCGAGGAGAAGAAATAAACAGTGAATTAATGTTACATATATACAATATCACAAAAAAGTGACAATTTTTTTTTCATTCGGAAGTATTTACTTCACTTCATTTAACGCTGTCAGATTATTCATTTTATTTGGACATGTTTTGCAATCGCCAATTTTATAAAAACTTCCCTAAGGGCTTAAAACGTGTATCGTTTTGTATCTATATGTAACTACAAGAACTATATTTACAATAGCATTGTCTCTAACAAGTGCAACAGCATTAAACTTGCTTATTTCAAAATTATACATTAAACTTGTTTCGTGAGTAAGCTTTAGAGCACCTTCAATAACACCAAGTTCTCTAACATATTTATTATTTGGCACTATTATTAAACCATATTGTAGTCAATCGTGTCAATTAAAGAGAAGTAACACACAAAGCAAAAAGTTAATTATGTATTCAGTTAATGCTATTTCAGATTATATTATAAATGCTTGCAAGCTGCAGGGAAATACTGCATTAAATATATTGAAGCATCAAAAGTTATTATACTACGTTCAAGCATGGCATTTGGCTTTTTATGATAGACCTGCTTTTAATGAAGAATTTGAAGCGTGGGTACATGGGCCAGTAAATAGGTCGATCTATAATTCATATAAAGATACCCACTCCATTTATAGCGAATTAGAAATCTATGATGTGAAGGATACCAATTTTTACACTCAATTGGATCCCCCTATAAATAATCATATAAATTCTATTTTAGATGTTTATGCTAAATTTTCAGGATCAGAACTAGAGGAAATGACTCATAATGAGGATCCATGGATAAATGCTCGAATTGGTTTTAATCCCTACCAAATATGCGAAAAAGTTATTCCCAAGCAGTCTATGAGAGAATATTACAAAAAAAGACTTAATTAATCTTTTAAGTAGTATTTCAAAATGCCTATTGATAACTTTTCTGTCAGACCTGTATTAGGTAATAATACACCGTCTCATCAAATTCCGGTAAATATTCATAATCGACATAAACCTAAAGAATGGTTTTTTTCTTTTATGTATTTCCAGCAACATGAATTTTTCGGATTAGGCGGCGAAAAAAATAATTGGTTTATTTCTTTATTTGAGCGACTTCAAGATATTTGTAAGCACAGCCCTGAAGAATTCTCCTCTAATAATTCTCTCAAAGAAGCTTATAGATATCACGAAATAAATTGGAAGTCTAAAAATATACCAATAAAAAGAAGTGATTTAACATGGGTTAATAAAGATATAATTTCAAATGAGGTTGATTTCCCATTTTATCAATTTCACATAAGTAAAGGAAATGGAAGAGTTGTAGGATTCTGGGGACTAAATCAGGATGTATTTTATATAGTATTGTTAGATCCTAAACACAATATTCAACCTGCTGGTGGAAAATATGGATTCAGAGTTGATAAAACTTTCTCAGTGCCATGTCAATATACAAGTTTACTAAATGAAATTGATCGTTTAAAATCTGTAAGATGTGGAGATGATGACTGTAAAGTCAGAAGCGAATTGCATATCATACAGGAAAGGACATCAGTAGGTAATTTTGTATACTTTCAATTAGACGATGATTATTACCAAGAATTTAAATCTAAAACTAAAAATAAAAGTATGGGGGAATTAATCGAATTATGGATTCTCAATGATCAATAGCAAAAACTGTTTATCTATTTTTAGTTAATTAAAAAACCAAATTAAACCAGTAACAAAAAGCAATCTTTTCTAAGACAGCCAAATTTAAATCGATCCTTAATGACTTCCTCCTTACTTGCAGTTTCCTTTTGTTTATGTTCCTAGCTTACGGCAACTTGCTTTTCAACATTCTCACTACTTTGCTTATGATTGGACTCCGACTGGTCCTTATGCTAGGTTACAGTATGCTTGTGCGATAGAAAATTCGGATATTGAGACCAGGCAATTCCGAGGCGGATTGACCACCTTGGACATAGCAATAAAAAATAAATTTCAGGCTACCCAGCTGAATATTTGAGTGGTCAAAATTGTCCGTATTGCCAGGTCATTCACTTTCGAATCTGAATAATCCATTGTATCAAAATCTCCTATTTCATCAATTTTCTAAACTTATTCTTCAAAATGAGTCACAGAATTTCACTATTTTAGTCAATAGATATGAGCAAAATTAATCCTAACAGTTCCATTAGATCCGGCTATACCTATGAGGACCTGCACGTGCTAAAGCATTGTGTGGAATGGCTTCTAAATCCTAGAGCATACACTCAGATACGAATCCAATTTACGCCGGATCTGGTAAAGGAAAAATATTTCGCAATCGATGACGTCATGGTTACTAGAACTGAAGGTACGACCGAATATTTTCAGCTCAAGCATCGCCAACATCCGGATAGGGATTTATGGGATTTTCGAGAACTTAAAGCAAAGGGACTATTCAAGTGGATTAGCTCATATTTAGCACTTATCCACCTAGAACCAACAAAATCCACTCTAGAAAGCAATGGAAATATCGCAGTAGATGTGGCTCAATGCCTATCTGACTTTAAACTGGACAAAAGAAAGGTGTCAAACATCGATCCGGATTTTTATAAAGAGCTGACAGATAAGTTTTCTGAAGAAGATTTGGAAAGTTTCTTCATGAACTTTCACTTTAAGTTCAATCAGCCAGGCATCCAAGAACTTGAATCAACGCTAAGAGAAGTTTTGTATAAAGAGCTGAAAGTGACCAAAGCGGGTGTCGACAGCCTGTTACTTTATATTGCCTCCCAGGGACGCTCTATGTTTCCTAAAACCTTCACGCTTGAAGAAATACGCGGCTGTCTTTCATGGGACAACCCAAGGCCGTTGAATCAAAATTTTGAAATACCTGACGATTTTGAATTCTTTGACAGAGGATTTCATGAGAAATTACTGTTCGAGCTCAAAGATGTCAAAGGAGGTATAAAGGTCGTTACTGGTAAACCGGGTTGCGGTAAGAGTACTTATTTGTCAAAGTTATTTTCTACGCTGAAGAAAAACGGAATCATGGTCTTTAGGCACCATTACCACCTAAACCCTAAGGACTCCTCCTTTGCAGAACGACTTAACTCGGATCGGGTCAAGGAAGCACTTAAAGCTGAGTTTAAAAAGCAAAAGAACTCAGTGATTAGGGAACTCGGTGAAATAAATACAGAATATACCGCTATTAAGGAATTTATAGATCGAATTGCGGAATATCACCGTAATCAAGGAACCGCATTTGTCCTTATCATAGATGGACTTGATCATGTTATTAGAGAAGGTAAAAACCGAGAAGCTTTAGTAACATTCTTAAATGATATTATATTTCCGCAGGAAGGCTTTTGGGTAATATTCGGAACACAGGAGATGGCAACTCCTTGTTTTCCGAGAATTGTTGAACAATATGCTCCCAAGTCTGATTGGACCGAAATTAAAGGTCTCAACAGGATACAGGTTGCAAAGATTGCAAGAAAGGCATTTCCTGACGTTGCGAGACAACATAAGGAGTATTTTCGAGAGAGTACGGACGCACTTTATGAATTAACGGCTGGAAACCCTTTGCACCTAAGATACGTAATTACGGAGATTAGCAATAATGGCAGAAATCTCTCAAGTTATGATCTTAGGGGAATAAAGGCATATGGTAATGATATTTCAAACTATTATGCTGCTCTGTGGAATTCTCTTTCGGAGCTTGCACAGAGTCTTTGCTATGCAATAACTGCATTAGATTTTAAGTTGCACAAGGAACAACTTTTTTCCCTTGCTGCTCACTTGACCAAATATCCAGCCGATGTAAGTTTAGCATTTAAGGATGTATCTCATTTGATACGTATAGAGTTGTCTGGAATCTCAGTTTATCACAACAGTTTTCAGGTCTTTATGAATGGTCAGCCAGAATTAAAAGAACAGCAGACAGCACTTTACAGGGTCATAAGGGAATGGTTACAAAATCCGGCGCAAGAATCTTTGAGATGGGCAGAATCAGTAAAAATTGAATATTATTTGAATAATCCTGCCCCTCTTTTATCCTTAAGCCACGATTGGATCATAAACAGTTATCTTGATTGTCGGGATGAGTTTCAGATTCAAAAGCTATTGGACCTTGCGACTAAAGCAGCTTTCGAAAATAAACTTGCTGACAAGATAATTTACTTTTCTGTTGTCTCCAGTTACTTTTCAAATCGTACATTTAACATGGCTGAGTGCCTTAATACGCTTTGGATTACATCTTTTCGGTCTAAGCCCAATCTTGCAATACCATATCCAGACTTCTCAAAGTTGACCCATTACCAAGTTAAAGAGATATTGATAAGTCTTAAAAATAGGGGGATTGTAAACGATATTCCTTTGGAGGCAATGGAACGGATGAACGAACTTTACAAAGACCGCAATTCTGATCAAAGAGAACTGACTCTAAACTGGATAGAAGTATTGGTCGCTTTTCCGGATATTCCGACAAAGAAGGTCTTCAGTTTTCTCAAACAATTCCGTAAATCAAGCGAAGCCTCCACATACTTTTCAGCTTACTTAAATTGCCTGCTGGCAGACGAAGCTAATAATAGAGAACGTATAGATGCATTTCTAAGACTGAGACTAAAACCATCAGAGCGTGTAGCACTTTTGGAGGTTTTCATGCAGCGGGATATGTTGAGTGGCTCTTATCAATGGATAGAAATCATAAGCAGAACAAATCCAAAAGCTCATCGAATGATGAATTTTTATTCTGTTTATTCAGGACTTCGATCAGCGAAATTATATGATTTTCCTAGTCAAGAGGAATTCCCTGACGAATATGAATACTATAGTTCCTCAGAAAGTATAGAAATAATAAAATTGTTTGAACGCACTTTCGACGCTGGCTTTTTTAACTCTCTAGCTGATAACAAAACAACAATCAATAAATTTTTAAAAAACGCTTCGGAACGTTGGCCCGTAAAACTGGCTAAAATTGTGGTTAGAATCGCTTCAACTTTGGGGAGTTCTTTTTCAGAGAAAAAAAGAATAAAACTTCATGATGTACTCCAGCATCTTGAAGAGCTTCCAGAATTAGACTTCTCATATGATTTTAAAATCTATGAACTTAGAAGAGTAGTTGTTCCCTATATTATAGAAGAAACAGTATGGTTAACACAGATTACGAACATCCGAAACGGAAATCAGCCTGAATTGACCAAAGCAGAGCTCGACCTCTTATTTCACCATAAATGGTATTACCAAAATAAGTTAATTGACCTGGTACAATGCAAGCGGGTATCAATTTCCGACGAAGCTTTGGATTTTTTCCTGGAACAACAACTAGACAGGATTCAACAAGAGCTGATACCATTCAAAGACAAAGCGGAAAACCTAGTAGGCCTAACTTTGCTATATAAAGACTTCCAGAATGGCTTGCACTTGCCCAAACTTCTCTATCTGGCTGCGGAAAATATTTTGGCCTATGGCTACCATAAAGATATGTTCATGCATGATATCATAGAGAGCATAGAGGTTCTTATTGATTCAGGGTCATCTGAAGCAGGTGAATTTTTAAATAGATTAATGCCATATGTTTATTATATAGAAGAACTCACAGATGGCGATGAAACAAGGCATTTTATCTCCGCTTTTTACTTACTAGTGGCTCGTTATGATATTCAGTTGTTGTATAATTTTTATTTTCATCGATTAGATACCAGAGAGTACCTTGACAGTGACATTCTCTGGACTAGTGTGCTTAAAACGCTGGACTTAAATGATCCTGTCTCATTTGCATTATCATGTACCGCAATAGACCACTCTGGGTTCTCTACTCTTTCAAGTGAAAACGTTAACCCCAAAACGACCGAAGTGATAGCAGACATTCACTCAAAATTCGGAAAGCTCAATTATTCGAAGAAAGAAAGTCATTCCCCGTCATACAAACAAGGGAATTCAAATGACAAATCCTATGCGTCCGTAGCACCAGGTAGTTTAGCTAAGACCCTGTCAAACAGAAAGAAAGACGAAGACTTTACAAGATTTGACGAAAGACATTTTATTAATCTTTGGGCAAAATTCTGGTTACGAAAATTGCCGAATTCAACTTTAGAACTTTTAAAAGAAATTAAAAGTGTGTTGGGTGAAAAACCTTGGAATATCGGAAAAGAAACGTTAAACGTATTATATCCCTACGCATTGAAAGTTGACAAGCCGCTGGCATTTGAGTGTTTGTGCTGGCAAATGATCGATATTGGGGGATGGAATACTAATTATATGGTTCGTATGGAAAACGCTCGCACTGTTTGGCGCGAGGTTAACCAAAGTTTTCCACACAGAAGAGAAGAGTTTTATCAATGGACTGTGACTCACTCAGGATTACAATATGCTGACGAAAAGAATTATTCAATACCAATTCCAAAAAGTATACAGTTCTTTGTTGATACAGGGCAGATAGAGCGTGCTGAAGAGTGTGTAAAATTCTATTTAGATACCCTTACGAGCATTTTTCCTAATGTGACTCTACCAGTTCCTGAATTTTGGACTAAACCAAAAGAAATTAAACCTTTTGATATACTCTTACGTCGTTTGGAATGGATGAGCCCATTAGTAAAATCTACTGCAGCAGAAAAAATATCAGAACTTCTGCGTAATGATAAAGCTGGAGAGATTCATTCGATGTTCTATACTTGGCTAGAATCCTGTAAGCTTGAATCTATTGCATGTTATGGACTGTTTGTAATTATACGCTCAATACAGAATCCGAATTCATTAACGTTTAAACATCTAGGGCAATTACGATTGGGGACATTACTGAAAATTCGATGTATGGCGACAGATTTATTACTTGAGCGTATTGCTGAGATATTGAAAGTTCCATTATATATCGATAGGCCGCTTATTGTCGCCATTAATTCCGCACCTCCCAAAATTGATCTCGATCATTTCAAAAAATTGATTGGTAGAAACCTGACACTTTCTTATCTCGATTTTTTGGATGATATTGAAGACCGTAGTCCATTTTCAGTCTGGAGAGCGTGGCTGTGTATGTATAAAGAGCGTTGTGAGGAAATGGGATTGGTGTACCAGTCTGAGGATGAAGAATATGAAAATAGGGGAACTACAGTAATGATTGGTAGGAATACTATTTTTGCTGAAATCTTAAAATCGACATTCTTTAAAATTATCGATAGCCTTTATGATATGGGGCTACTTGACATAGGGACGTTTTTCCGTCTGACATTAAAAGTTTTGCCGATAGACTATTCTATATGGGAGGTCTCCCCGCAACGTAAACCGGAATGGTGGCCAGAGTATCATGTGTCTTTAATAAAATCAGGAAATGCGCATCCGGATTTGTCTGAAGAATTAAACCAAGCATTTATTGCGTCGGGAGATAACACTATTTTATCGATGAACGCTGTATTTCATCATGGTGAAGACTTTTATTCGGCTGAGACCTATTACGTACAAAAAACAATTGCCTTTGCGTACCCATTAAATCAGACATTAATTGGAAATGCAGACCAAATCTATGATCAAATTCATGCCAATGGATTTTTGTATCCAAAAATTCGTAACCTCAACGAATTTGGTTCTTTGGATAATGATTTAGGATATTCTGCAAGGAATCGAAAACCTGTAATCTCAGGTTTACAACCTCTAACGGCTCAACTTAATATTCCGACTCATCATATATGGGAATATTATCGCATCTTCAACCCTTTTGTGTTACTACATCCTCTATTGGGTTCAGGATTAAGATTAGAACCTAAAACTGATGGTATATCCTATTTTTCTAAGGAACAGCTCATTGCCAAAGCTGCAGATTTTATGTCAGGATTGCGAGAAACATTTAACCATCACTTACATTTGATCCCTCATTCAAACTATTTGGTCATCGATACAGCTTTTTTTAAAAATATATTGCAGAAAAATAATATGCAATTCGCGTATATTGTAAGGGAAGAATTCTATTATAAAGCTGATTCTTATAGAGATGAATGGCCAATGCCATATGTGAACCATCGAATAATCTTAAATACGTAAATACTATTAACAAATAATACTAGAGAACCGTAACAAATACATAAATAAAAAAATGTGAGACTGTAACGTGAACTGTGTCAACGGAATAATTCAATAAGGTTTTTTTATATTTAATTATTCAAACGACATGGTCATGAAAGAAAAGACCCCATTTGACTTGAACGCTTCAAAGAGGAAGCTATGCAAGGTCTTTATAACGGAAAGAGTTTATCTCCCAATGATGGCGTTTCTATCGCCCTTAATGAAGCACTTACTGGAGTCGATGATGGATAGCGAGCTGGAAAGTCACCTTCAGGAAGATAAAGCTTCCGGGAACTCCAATCGTCGGAATGGCAAGACCAAAAAAACTGTTCGAGGCCTTAATACCGGTACATTTGAACTTGAATCTGGACGGGATAGATCTGGTACATTTGAGCCCAAGGTAGTTCCCAAACGTCAGCTTATTATAACAGAACAGCTGGAAGGTCATGTGCTGAGCATGTATGCCAAAGGTATGAGCACACGTGCAATAAGTGATTTTATCCGCGAGATGTATGCTATGGAGATTTCTGCAACTGAAATATCCCGTATTACAGAAAGCGTCATGCCTGCTGTTAACGAGTGGCGAAGTCGTCCGCTAGAAGCCGTCTATCCCTTTGTTTTCCTAGACTGCATGCATTATAAAGTCCGTCAGAACGGTACGGTCGAGTCCCGGGCCATTTATAATATCTTGGGCATAGGAATGGATGGTCGCAAAGACCTGATAGGGTTTATAGTTCGGAAAACGAAGGAGCTAAATTCTGGTTATCCGTACTCACCGATCTAAAGCAACGCGGTGTAGAGGACATCCTGATAGCCTGTATTGATGGACTGAAGGTCTTTCCTGAAGCTATAGAAGCTATTTTTCCAAAAACAAAAGTTCAGTTATGCATTGTCCATCAGATTAGATCAAGCATGCGCTACGTTACAGAAAAGGACAAAAAGGCTGTTATTGAAGATTTAAAGCCCATTTATAAAGCTGTAAACGAAGAAATGGGATATGAAAAACTACTGGTCTTTGAGTATCCGCCCTACGAAGTACGTATTTGATTACTGAATAATATTTTTATAGTTCTGCGGATACAGATCCTTTATATTTTTATGATTTATGGTTGCTATATTCAGCAATACGTATTTTAACCATTGAAAAGGGTTTACCTCATGCTTTTTGCATATAGCGAAGAAAGAGTAGATCATTGCCGATCGCTGTGCTGCCTCATGACTTCCTGCGAACAGCCAGTTTTTACGTCCCAGGGCAACCGGACGAATGGCATTCTCGATAAGGTTATTGTCAATCTGCAGATTTCCATCACGCAAATATTCCGACAGCATGTCCCAACGGGCGTATGCATAGGCCATAGCCTTTCCTATCTGGCTTTTGGGCAATACGTTTTTTATCTCCTGGAATATCCATTTCCCCAGTTCGTTGATAACCGGCAGCGACTCTTTTAGCCGCAGCTCCTTGACCTGATCAGGTGATAACTTTTCTTCTTTGGCTTTTCGCTCAACTTTGTAAAGATCCTGTATCAATAGTAGGGCCTTTTCGGCTCTTGCTTTATCGTTATCCAGCGCTTTCTCAAACTCTCGGCGTGCGTGTGCCCAGCAGGCCAGATGGGTGATATCTTTCTTTTTACCAAACTTTTCGTAGGCGGCATATCCATCCGTCTGTAGATATCCTTTAAAGTTATCCAGTATGGATTTAGGTACATGGCCACCACGGGAAGGGTTATAATCGAACAGCACCGTCTTATCCAAAGGCGAGTGGTAGACCCAAAAGTACCCCTGATGGGCAGCCCCTTTTTTATCGCTGTCCAATACTTTTATTACTGTTTCGTCTACTTGTAGATATCCCTGTGATTTAGTATCGAAGAGGAGCTGTTCATACAATGGTTCGAGTTTTTCCAGTGCCTGCCTGGTCCATCCTTCAATAGTTGATGATGGGATCTGTATATTTTCCCTTGCGAAGATCTGCTTCTGTCGGTATAGCGGAAGTCGAGTAGATAAGGGGAATTTCACCCCAAATCTCTCACAAAACCGTACGTGAAGCTCTCACTTCATACGGCTTTTCTTATTCAGTCAACTCAAAGTGTCTTTAGTGGCATTATACCAAATCGCCAGTGGGCAAACAGATTGGCGTTGGCTTTTGCAAACCTGCCCAACCATTGTCTTGCCCTGGTTCTTCGACCACGAAAACCTTTGTATTTCTTTGTTACCCAAATGACAAGTCGCATATTAAGGCGTTCAAGCAAACCATAAATACCAGTCTTGTAAAACTTCCCGTAATAATTGATCCAACCTTGGATGATCGGATTATACCATTCCGAAAGCTCTATAATACTTTTATCTGTACGGCTTGTTTTCCACCATGACCGCATAACCTCTCCGATCTTTTTCTTGGCCTTATTGCTTATCGCAGGTAGAAAGCTAAGAAAATATTGCTTCTTAGCGTTTACTGCTTTACGCGGCTGAAAGGTGTACCCTAGAAAATCAAACTTAATATCTTCATGACTTCCTTTCCTATTCGAATCCTTACAGTAGACAATTTTAGTCTTGGATTCGTTCAGTTCAAGCCCACAAGACATTAGTCTATTCTGGATAGCAACCTTTATGGAAACTGCTTGCTCCTTTGTCCTGCAATGGCAGATTGTATCATCTGCATAGCGTTCAAAAGGAATTTCAGGATATTGCCGTGTGATCCATTCATCAAAAGCATAATGTAGAAAAAGATTCGCAAGTACAGGACCAATAACAGATCCTTGTGGAACTCCCTTGGTTCGTTCAATCCGTTCTCCCTTTGCACATTCATACGGAACCTTTAACCATCTGTCGATGTAAAGCAGTATCCATTTTTCAGACGTATGCCGAACCAATGCTTTTTGCAATAGATCGTGGTTGATATTATCAAAGAAACCTTTAATGTCCATATCAATGACCCAATCATATTGCCAGCATCGCTTTCGTGCTACAGCCAAGGCATCATGTGCCGAACGCTTTGGTCGATAACCGTAAGAATCCCGATGGAAGATTGGCTCAAGATTCGGTTCTATAAGTAGAACCACTACCATCTGGGCCACACGATCGGATATCGTAGGTATGCCTAAAGGTCTTGACCCTCCTCCGTTCTTGGGTATTTCCACAAGTTTCACGGGTGAAGGAAAATAGCTCCCCGAGGACATACGGTTCCAAATCCGATATAGGTTACCTTTCAGATCCTTCTCAAAATCCATTAACGACTGTTTGTCGACACCTGCACTGCCACCGTTGGTGTGGATTCGTTTCCACGCTTCCATCACCAGATGTTTTGAAATAATAAATGACTTTGCTTCTTGCATAAATTCCTCCCAGTGTTCTGGTTGATTAATTCAATTAGCTGAATAAGTTGACCGCTTCGCTTCACATCGATTACAGATGCTTCATCACTACTACCAGTCAATCCGCCCCTATGTGGCGTATCGGTACTCTCAGCCTTACAGGATCTCTGCTTGTGCCTTTCCCTTAGCACTGCGCACATAGGTTCCCACGTTCCGTACTAAAGCCTCACTGTAGTTCACGCCGTCTTTGTGCCGGATGCCGTCAGGGCAGTAAACAGGTGCACCCCTGACTTATCCCGGAGTAACCATCTCCCCCCGGTTTTGACATCATCTTTAAAATTGCGACATTTCTTCAACGGTTCCTTAAGGTCGTCTCCAACAGTGACACATGACTCTTTTAATAGAGCCTTTTCCTTATCGCTCACTACAAAGGCTTTTGACAATTGCAGCATAAGGTAGTTTGGTACCAGCTCCTGCAAACCGATACCGAGGGGCCATCCCTCATCTTGGGTACAGCATAGTTGCTGTTTTTATATAATTAAGCACACTTTCGTGGCACACGATGGTCCTGAAATTTACCCACCAATATCATCGCTAGTAGGCTCGGGCCTGCAATCCCTTTGTCAATAACTCGTTCAGGAAGCTGGGCAATGGATACGCCATCTCCGTTTTTGGCTGCATATTTATAACGGATGTAACGTTTGATATAGAATTTGGCTGGCTCGCACTCCAGTTCTTCGGTAATTTCTTTACCAATGCACACCATTTCAGACAGATCACCTTCTGGGTGGATTTCAATCTCTTCCACAGGGAGGTGGGCAGGTAATTTAGCACGCCCTTTATGGTTGGGGCGCTTGCGGATGTATTCGATTTTTTGCTTAACTTCTTCTTGTTGCTGCTCTACTTCCGCAGGCTCTGCCTTAAAAGGAAGCATGGTCTGATTGGGGTCGCCTTCAAAGCGCTCACGCTTCTGGCCGAACTGCATGCGCTTATACATGGCCAGTTGGGATTCCAGATAATCTATCTTTTCATCACGACTGGAAATGACCTTGATAAGGTCTTCTTTTGAGAGATTTTCCAGTGCATTTTCCATAGGGTAAATATACAGAAAAAGCGGCTTTTATCCTATTAAAAACCACTTTTAAGGTAAAGAGAAACGTCTTTTCTGAATACTTTTCACAACCTGTATACCTTCAACCATCAGTACAAGATCACTCCAGGACAACTCATTGTTTTTTAGATCTGGCGGCAGAAAAGTTCCGGTTTCCAAGCGTTTGTAATACAGCACAAAGCCACCCTTCTCCCAATGCAGCAGCTTAACGTGCGTACGGCTACGATTCAGGAAAACAAATACTTCACCACTGGTAGCCTGCCGCTGCATAGCCGAAGCGATTAATCCGCAGAGTCCGTCAAATGATTTACGCATGTCACAGAAGCCGTCATAAAGATAGAACCGGTGTGATGAGCCTAGAGCAAACATCAGTACAAGCGAATAAGTTGAGAAAGAAGTCCAAGATCATTCGCAACCTTGATACGTACTCCGTTGGGGTAGATAATTTCAATATCATTGTTTTTACTCGCTTTATCGATGCTTAAAAAGCCAGTAGAAGACTTATCGCTTTCTTTGGTTCGGGCAATCCAATAATAAAACTTGGCCTCATTGATCCCGTTTTCAGCACAGTACGCCTTCTTGCTCTTTCCGCTATGCTGCCAGCCTGCTATCATCGATAACATATATTCTCGTTTTTCTTGTATCATCATGACACAAAGCTCGATACTAGATCCCGATTATAAAATATGTACTTGATAGGATGGATACGTCTTTGAAGAGAAATGGGGCAAGAAATACCCCATAGCCGCTAAGTCATGGCTCGATAACTGGATAAACCTCTCTACTTTTTTTGAGTATGATGAGCAGGTGCGTAAGACTATCTATACCACTAATCCTATTGAAGGAATGCACCGTCAGATCCGAAAAATAACGAAGTCTAAAGGTGCATTCAGTTCTGAGCAGGCTCTAATGAAGCTGATGTTTCTGATAATAAAGGACATCTCTAAAAAGTGGACAATGCCAGTGCATAACTGGGGATTGACCATATCCCAACTTTACATTAAATTTGGGGATAGGCTCAAACTTGATAGAGGCTTTTAGATTGTGGTTAATTATCCAATGACACAGTTCAGTTTACACTCCAAAAATGTTGGTATAATTGCTTTTGTAAAGTGTAAATGTAAAATTTGCTCCATGTAAAAAGATACAAACCGAAGGCCTCATAATATTTTAATCTGTGACTTGAAGAGCCAAGTGAAATGAAGTTTAAATTTACATGAATTCGAATGCTAGCTAATATCGACATCGAGTTATTAATGGTAATCTTTTTCCTAAATAATTCATCGCTATTGTATTTGGTCAGCTTACCCGAATCAGAATGATTTGTAGAATTTTTTATTTAATAGTGCCGTCTTTATCAAAGAATTTAATTTCTCCGTCCAACGCGTCTTTCAAAATTGCTTTGGCTGTTCTTCCACCATCTATTATTATTTCGTTAGAACCTGTATTCACTTCATACAGATATTTGATTGATTTAATCTTTATTCTTCCAAATTGTTCAACTTCAATATAGCCATTTTCGAAATTATAAGTATGTTCCAAATCCTTTTCTTCTTTCCAGTTTTGTGGGAGTTCTTGGTCAAGTTGGTGAAAGTTTTTTAATTTCCCTCCATTTTCATCAAGTATCCAAATATCGTCCGCCATTCCACTAATTGAATAATTAAAATCTCCATTTTCAGGGAGTTTAATATTTGCTTTAACCCACTCCTCATCAATAACAATAAATCTTTTTTTAATATTTGGAATAACCATTACCATATTTACAACAATGCTCTTTATTCTGCCTTTCCAGTCCTCTTCTTTGGGTTTTCGAAGTTCTTTTAAATTTATGCCGTAATGTGTTGCGAATTCTTTACTCCCTTTCTGATAACCTTCCTTTGTTACCATAATTCCGTTAATGTTTCCAATATCTGAAAGTACACCATAAAAATCTCTAACCTTTCCAACTGAAACTACATTGTTGTAATTTTTACACTCTATTGCTACTTTATGATTAATTCCTGCAATTTCATACTCCCAATAAACATCAATTTGATGTTTTTGTCCTGACCGACCTTCAATTTTTAAATCATGTTCGACTTTAATTGTGTCAATTCCTTGCGCATTGATTAACGATTGATAAATTTCTTGCGTGAAAATTTCATATTGTTTATTGTCGTTCATTATGTTAGTTTTTTTAATTTATGCCAATGCCAGGTTATCCGTATTGCTTTCTATTTTCGTAAATATCTGACGAAAGCTCCAGTAAAGCTTGTTGCCAGAATTAAGTTTATAATTTTATGGATAAGTTCAAGTGTTTGTGATATTTCGAGTGATTTGTCTGAATGAAGGAAGAAATTTAAGCCTACTTGAAATGGTAAGATATTTTTTAAGCTATAAATTAGTGAATAGCCTAAATCCCTAAATGTAATTATTGTATTTGAAGCATCAAATGAAAACTCATACTTAACTAAGGTGTCACCTACATAGAACCCTGTAAAAATAAATACTATTGCAAAACAAACTATTGAACATAATATAAAGAATAATGGTTTTTTGAAGTTTACGCCATAGCTACTGATAGCTTTGTGAAAGCCCATTAGCAAAAACTCAATCCAGTCAGATTTCCTTCGGTGAATCTTTCTTTTTGTCTCCTGTTCCGATATGTAAAACTTTTCAAGATTTATAAAGTCAGAGCTTTTTTCCGAACTAGTTTTTAACTTTGAATAGATATCCTTAATTTTTATCCACTCGTCAACTTCATCTATATCTGTTTTGTCATCAAAAACTATATTTCGACTCACAAAGAATTTTCTTTCCGAAAGCCAATGGCAATCTCGAAATTCAACATTTGTAATATCAAACTGTTTAAAGGAAAAAAAACTAAAATCAATTTTTTGAAAAACTAAGTTCTGCAGATTAGAATACTTAAAGTCTGTTTTGCAGTTTTCCTTAAATGCGTTATGATAAAAGAATGAGGGGTATTTGTTGAAAACCAAACCTAGAAAAAATGCTTCTTCTTTAAACCAAATGCTACTCATGTTAAATACGTCGTCAAATGTGCAGTTTTCGATGAGTAATTTGTCTATCGTTTTAATTTGATTTGAACTACCGAAATATATTGACTCACTAAAATTAGAATCAGAAAACAACAAATCACCTATTTGCCAATAATTTAGGATCACATCACCTAAATTGGACTCAAATATTTTTAGGTGTTTTGCATTGTCGAACACGAAAATTATATTTGATGAGATTGTTGATTCAGAGATTTTAATTTCCTCTATTTCTTTATACTTATCTGGTGTTTTTACATAGATTTCGTTATTATGTTCTGACAGTTTAGCACTTTTGTTTAGAACCACTTTGTGAATGTGAAAATTTTTAAAATTTACTTCCCATACTTTAATATTCTTCAACCCTTCTGTTCTGAAAATATTTATTGAATCAACCTCTGTCCTTCCATTTTTTTTGGGATAGTCATTTCTATCTATGCTGATTTCAGAAACATTTGAAGATTCGACAGTTATTGTTTTACATTTAGAATTAATGAAGGTGAAACTTCTGTCTATTACCGTTTCATTAATTGATAATGACTCTATCTCTGACTCTTTTCTCACAATTAACCCATTATATAATTTGCAGTAATAGAACCATAAGTATTTCAACTTTGATGTGTCAATAAATGTTTTAAAAAGGGCAAACTTTCCGTTCTTTTCCTCACTTACTTCCACCGTGTTAAAAATAACTTCATCAATCGTGGAATTTTCAATTGAAACAGCCGTAAATGAGCAGTCATTTATTTCTATTCTAGTATTTTCTACATTGATATTTGAGACATATAATAGCAATTCTTTGTCTTGTATACCATTTATTGTCAGTCTTCTACATGTCTCTAAAGAATTTTTTTCTATGAACTCGGTATCAATAATCAAATATTTGTCCTCACGAATAAATTGCTTATAGTTTTCGATATTTATTATAAACTCCATTTGCTGTTAATCTCTCCGTTATATTATAGGTTAAATACATTAGTTATACCCAATAAATAGGTCATACTGATCTTTATATCTGGTTTTTGTTTAGGCAAATGCTACACATAATTCTATTTGACTGTTTTTATATTTTAAAGTTTTCAGGAAAAAGCTGTATCGATTGAATACTAAGCTTTTATAAAGATTATCAAAAAAGTCAGGTAACGATTTGGTAACGGTGCTTATTGCTTTGTTTTTCAATACATTTCCGTTCGTTCGTAGCAAATATACATATTTTTCAGAAATCCGTCCCAATCAATTATATTTTCTTAAAATATCAATAAATATTAAACCAAATAGACATCTTTGAGATGGCTATTTACATTTTGTAATCCTTGTACTTGCATTTTTATTTGTGTATTCAAAATGTTTTTTTATCTTTGTACAAGAATTACTAAAACAAAAAAACCAAATTCTACTGCACATAGATTTGGTTTTAAGATATTTTTGATGTTTGACTTATAAAATCCCCGTATTGCGCTTAACAATACATCTCCTGAGGCTAGTCACCTCATTATGGTTTAGAGTATTATAGTCTGTTTCGTTTTTGCAAAACTATGTATTTATATGTATATACACAAGTTTTCATTGGTTATAATGCTCTATTAAGCAATTTTTATAAATATTTAAATCTAAGCTAATGGCAGCAAACACAGTTTTAGCAGCTTTAGGTATGGCTGCTGGTAAGGTTATCATAAAAAAAGCAACAGAATCGTTGCTAGATAACAAAAATCAAATTTATACCTATTTACAGTCCAATTTTACTAAATTAAAGAATGAGGATGTTCGATTTTCTATCAGTTATTTAATCAGAATTAAAATTCCCGGCACTTCTAAATTTTTGTTAGTTCGTGGTCACCGTATTAAAGACCAACTACAACCTGTAGGTGGTGTTTACAAAAAACTTAACGGTTTTTCAGAATTTGAAAAATGGGGATATAAGGAAGATTGCGGAGCGAAGGGAATGAAATCGGATGATATTAGCAAAGACGATTTACGTTTTCGAGTGAAAGGTAAATATGCTTTAGATGTTATTAAATGGTTTGAATCCAGAAAAGACCGTGAAACAACCTATGACCGTGAATTCAACGAAGAGCTTATTGAAGACCATGGATTTGATAAAGATATTTTTTACTCCAAATCATTCAGAGAGGTGCAAAAAACGATGAAAGTATTTGGTTACAGTACTTTTCATCAATGTTATGAAGTTTTGATTTATGACATTGTTGAGTTTCTTCCAACTCTGGAACAAGAAGTAGTGCTGAAAAAACTTCTAAAAAATCCTCGCAAATTAGGCAGTGATTTCATGGTAGTAGACATCAGCGAAATTGAAAGATTATTGGTAATTGAGCATGAAGAACAAATTGCTAAAATTGGAGAACACACAAAATATTTAATCAATGAAAAATAATTTACATAAATATACAGACCAAGAATTCAAAAAAGATGAACTCTTAGCAATAATAGCTTCAAATTTAGAGCTTGATGAAACACGTAAAAGCCAAATGGAATCTGCTTACCGAGCTGTAAATGACGTTTTGTCAAGAGACGAAGATTTTTTTAAAGATTATACAATAAATGTATATGCACAAGGCTCTTTGTTAATAGGCACAACTATCAAACCACTTTCTGGAAAAGAATTTGATTTAGATATTGTTTTACACATTGAGGATTCTTATCTAAATCATACACCTTCAGAAATTTATGATGAACTGTATCGTGTTTTAAATAATCACAGCACCTATCAACCGCTCTTGCAGAAAAAGAATCGTTGTATCCGTATTAACTATAATAGCGATTTCCATATGGATATTTTACCAGGATGCATGATTACTACAAGCAATACAAGATTGATGATTCCTGAGAACAAATATAGGACGTCTTGGTCAAGAACAAACCCAAAAGGATATGCTGAATGGTTCACAAATATTTCGGAAAGAAACAAATCAAACTTTCTTCTTCAGGAAAGATATAATATTATGTTAAAAGCTGAGATAGAAACTGAAGATTTACCTTTAGATGTCTATTTGAAAACGCCATTGCAACGTACAGTTCAAATTGTCAAGAGATATCGAGATTTATATTATTTTGATAAGGATACAGCGAAAACTCCATGCATTTCAAGTATTGTGTTGACCACATTATTAGCACAAAGCCATGCTGATAATCCTTCTATTCAGGAAGCTTTAAAAAATGCCGTCCAAAAATTAAAGAAATTAGCGGATGATTACAAATATCACAAAATAAAATTTACTGTTTATAATCCGGTTGATAATCACGAGGACAAAAGTAAAAGAGAGAATTTTACCGATTCGTGGGAGGATAAACATTATAACAGTTTTGTAGGCTTCGTAGAAGACTTTGAGAAAAAATTAAATGCGTTCATTGGTAATTCAACGAATGAGTCAAATTATAAAGATTTATTTGGAAATGGATATTACAAACAAAACATCCAAACTTTGGTTAAGTTGGAAGAAAGTTATAAAGGGAATCCTCAATTAGCCGCATTGCTTTCTGGAACAGCTTACACAGACTCAAGTGGTCAAATTAATACCTCATCAGGTGTAAAAAATGGAAGTCATGGATTTTATGCTGAATCCTAAAGAACGAGCTCAAAAATACTGGATGGGATTTTTATATAAAACGCTGATTGAATGTGAAAAAGAATTCAAATGGTTATCTTTTGAAGTGAAAGTAAAATTACTTGAAGGAAAAGGTACGTTGGAATTGAATAACAGAAAATATCATTTGAAAGTGCTATGTTCTCCATTTTTCCCCAATAGATTTGAAAGAGTAATGGTAGAAACTAAAAATCTTATAAAATGTGCAGATACACATTTTAACGGTGATGGTTCACTTTGTTTGTATCATCCAGTTTTTGATTTAAAAGGTAGACCTTATCTTGATTTAGTAGAAGTCATTCCGTGGATATCTGAATGGATATATTATTATGACAAGTATTTGGAATATAAAGTTTGGTTAGGTCCCGAATATCCTCATAATTGATGTTAATTTGCAAGTTCTCTGTTCTTTATACAGAACGGAGAGCTTGTTTAAAAATAAAGAAATGAACAAAAAGTTTAAATTATCAGATATTGTTAATATAAGGTCGGGAATGGTGGTTCCTAAAACCGTTAACAATGATGAGAAGCAACTGACCGATGCCTATGTTAGAATGGTTGGAACTTCTGATTATGATGATGATGGAAATTTAAGAAACGATCTTGAAGCTAACGTTTTGATAAAGCCGGCTATTGAAAAAAATTTCTTACAATATAACGAGGTTTTATTCAATGCCAAGGGAAGACGTTTTTTCGCTGCCTTATTCCGCAATGAATATTCCTTTACTATTGCCAGTGCTTCTTTTCTGGTTTTAACTATTCAAAATAATCTTATTTTACCTGAATTCTTGGTTTGGTATCTGAATCATCCTGAAACATTAAAAGTATTTGCTTCTAAAATGACGACCCAAAATATACCCTCGATCACAAAACAAGAATTAGGAGACTTGGAAATTATTATTCCTAATTTAGAGACGCAAAAGCAGATCATAAAATTAGATTTCTTAAAAAAAGAACAAGTTGTTATTCAAAAGGAGTTAATCACTCTTAAAGAAAATTTAATCAATACAGTAACTTATAAAAAACTACAAAATGAGTACTAAAGTAAGTCAAAAAGATATAAACAATACAGTATGGAAAGCTTGTGACACATTTCGTGGTACAATCGATCCTTCTCAATATAAAGATTACATACTCACCATGTTATTTCTAAAGTATGTAACCGATGTGTATAATGAGAAAAAAGAAGAATATGCAAAAAAATATGAAGGCAACGAAGAACGTGTAAAAAGAGCATTGGAGCGAGAGCGTTTTATAGTTCCTGAAGAATCAAGCTTTTATTTTTTATATGAAAACCGTAACAATCCAAAGATTGGGGAAATGATCAATCATGCTTTAGCGGAATTGGAGGAAGCAAACAGAGAAAAATTAGGCGGTCATGATGGATCTAATATTTTTAGAAATATTGATTTTAACAGCTCTAATTTGGGAGATGCAAAAGGCAAAATAACCAGATTACGTAATTTGTTGAACGATTTTTATTCTTTAAACCTTTCTTCTTCTCATTTAGAAAATAACGATGTCATTGGAGGAGCATACGAATTTTTGATAGCTAATTTTGCATCTGATTCAGGGAAAAAAGCAGGAGAATTTTTTACTCCGGCGGAGGTTTCTACATTATTGGCTAAGCTGACCAAATCTAAACCAGGTTCACGTATTTATGATCCTACTTGTGGTTCAGGCTCTCTTTTAATCAAAGCAGGACGCCAGGTGGGTGATAATAACTTTTCGCTATATGGTCAAGAAGCAAATGGTAGTACTTGGGCATTGGCTGTAATGAATATGTATCTGCATGGCTATGATAGTGCTGTGATACGTTGGGGAGATACGTTGAGAAACCCAAAGCACAAGGAAGGAGATGCTTTAATGTTATTCGATACGGTATTAGCCAACCCTCCTTTTTCATTGGATAAATGGGGAGCAGATGATTTGGCAAGTGACTCTTACAATCGTTTCTGGAGAGGTTTGCCACCAAAATCTAAAGGAGATTGGGCTTTCATTTCACATATGATAGAATCATTGAATAATACTGGTAAAGCAGGTGTGGTTGTACCACATGGTGTATTATTTAGAGGAGCTGCTGAAGGAAAAATTCGCACTAAAACGATTGAAGAAGATTTGATTGAAGCAGTGATAGGCTTACCTTCCAATTTGTTTTTTGGCACAAGTATTCCAGCTGCTATTCTTATTTTCAACAAGCAAAAGTAAACAAAGAGAAAGTACTGTTTATTGATGCCAGCAAAGATTTTGTACCGGGAAAAAATCAAAAATTCCTTAGGGGAAAAACACATTCAGCATATTACAGATATTTTCACGCAGTTTCATGATCAGGCAATGGAAACAGGAATTGTTGAAGAAAGATTCGCTTTATATAGCCAGTTTTGAAGAGGTAAAGGAGAATGATTTCAACCTCAACATCCTCGTTATGTTGATACTTTTGAACCAGAACCCGAAATCGACATTCAGGCAGTGATGCAGGAAATCAAATCTTTGGAAGCAAAACGAGATGAGTTGGATAAGGAGATTAATATGTATTTGAAAGAATTGGGAATTGATTTTTAATTTTTTAAATCCTTAATGTTTTTACTAACGAAAATTGAGTCATCGAGATGGAAAATAAAAAATTAAAAGTAGGTAACGTTCCCCCTTTGAGATTTCCGGGATTTGAAGAGGAATGGCAAACGAAGAGGTTGGGAGAGATTGCTGATAAAGTCAATAGTGGAAAGACTCCTTTAGGAGGTGAAGCCGTTTACACAAAGGAAGGTATACTTTTTATACGGAGTCAAAATGTAAACAACGACAGGTTAGAATTAGATAATTCTGTATTTATTCCAGAATCTGTAAATAACCAAATGAAAAACAGCATTGTTAACCCCAATGATATACTTCTTAATATAACAGGTGCTTCATTGGGGCGAAGCTGTGTTGTGTCTAATGATTTTAAAATTGGAAATGTTAATCAACATGTCTGCATTATAAGATTAAGTCAACAATATAATCCAAGATTTATTCAACCTATATTTTCATCAAATAAAGGTCAAATTATTTTCAATAATTTACAAACGGGGAGCGGTCGTGAAGGTCTAAATTTTGAAAGCATCAAGGGTATAAAATTATTTACACCTATCTTGGATGAACAACTAAAAATCGCATCTTTTTTATCACTCATTGACGAAAGAATCCAAACCCAAAGCAAAATAATTAAACAATTAGAAACCTTAATTAAAGGGCTAAGTGAAAAGATATTTTCTCGAAAAATTAGATTTAGGGAATTTAAGGATGGATGGACATTGAAGAGTTTGGGAGAAATTTGTGAGAAAACAAAAAGTGGAGGCACACCAAAATCGACCATAAAAGAATATTATGAGGGTAATATTCCATTTCTTTCAATCAGTGATATGACAATACAAGGGAAGTATTTATTTTCAACTGAAAGAAATATCTCTGAATTAGGATTAAAGAGCTCGGCAAGTTGGATAGTTCCAATAAATTCTATAATATACTCAATGTATGCTTCGGTTGGTTTTGTCAGTATAAATAAAATCGAGTTGGCAACTTCTCAAGCTGTACTGAATTTAATTCCAAAAAATGAAATTAATCGAGAATATCTATATTATTACTTGGTCTATTTTCAGAAATATGTTGATAAGTATATTACAACGGGAACACAAGGAAATCTAAATGCAGAAACGGTAAAAAGTTTTGAAATTTATCTCCCGACATCAAAAGAACAAAATACTATAGTGCAATTTCTTTCTTCCATTGATACAAAGATAGAAACCGAGAAAAATATTTTAGATAAATACCATTCTCAAAAACAATATTTGTTACAGAACCTGTTTATATAAACAGGTTCTGTAACAAATGCTTTTTCTGTATCTCATATTGCTCAAGTAGTTTACTTTCTACAGCTATTTTGGTTGATAAGCTCCCCAAAGCTAATACAACTTTTTCTTGTTCATAAAGGTTAGTAATTTTCACTTCAAATTTTTCCAAAGTAGATTTTTGAATATTGGGTAACCCAGAACCTACACGAAGTGCCATAATTTTATTTTCGTTGGCTTTCAAATAATAGTATAGATATTTGTTTTTAATGATTTTATCGATATTGTTTAGTGTATAACAATGTCCTCCGCTCCAAAATTTAGTATGGTTATATTGAACATATCCACAAGAATTTCCACCTTCACTTATAGAAATAATTTCTGCATCTGAATTGTATTCAGAATGGTAACCAGATGGTAATATTCCGCCATTCATTACATAATAAATTCCTGTTTCAGATAATTTGGAGGCATTTATTTGCTCTCCTTTTTTTATAGTGCAGAGTGATTTTAAAGGAAGAATAGAAAACTGAAATCGATTGAGTTCAAATATTTTTTGATAAAGCCCTTTACTATGGGAAATAATATCTCAAATCTAATCAAACTCTATTAGAAAATATTGAAGAATAGCTTTGTAATTATCCTGAGCTGTAAGACAGGTATCTAACAAGTATTCTCGAATATGATTCCACTCCTGTAAACCTCTGTAGTAAAACAGTTTAATGTCTTCATCAATAATGAAGGGCACTATATTATTGGCAAGACATTCCTTAAACATGATTAGCCGACCAACACGACCGTTTCCGTCCTGAAAAGGGTGAATGATTTCAAACTGGTAGTGAAAGTCTATAATATCTTCAAAAGTTTTCTTTTCAATGCTGTGGTAACCAGAAAGTAAATCTTTCATTTTTGCCGTCACCTCTTTAGGTGGGCAAGTTTCATTGCCACCTACTTCGTTAGGGAGTTTTTTGTATTCGCCAACATTAAACCAGTCTTTTCGACTATCAGATGTTCCTGATTTCAGGAGAAAATGTAATTCCTTTATAAATGATTCTGATAATTTAGATTTTGCTTTATCAATGATTAAATCAATACATCGAAAGTGATTGGTCGTTTCTATGATGTCATCTACATTAACGCTTTCTTTGGAAGCTCCGATAGTATTCGTTTCAAAAATATATCGAGTTTGATCATGGGTTAACTTGCTTCCTTCTATGCGGTTTGAGTTATAGGTCAGATCGATTTGCGTACGGTGATAAATACCACCTTTGAGCTTCATTTCTTTTTGCTCTTTGAAATGATTGAGTAATGGATTATCACTAAATTTCTTCTTATTTGCTTTCTCAGGCAATATCGCATCATCGGGAATATTCCATGTTTTACCAGTTAAGAAAGCCCCCTTAATCCTTCCTGTTGCACAGTAATTCCGGACGGTTCTTTCCGGAACATTCCACTTTTTTGCAAACTCACTTACTGAAATATAATTCATAGCTTTTGATTATAGATGCCGTTATCGGCAAATATACAACAAATAACAACTATATATTGATTGATTTCTGCCGATAACGGCATGATTAAGGATTTAATTTCCTATGTGAATACGATTAGTAAGAAAATATTCTCTGCTCAATTGAGCTTTAAAAATGAAAATGGGTATGTTTTCCCTAAGTGGGACTCAAAAGAAGTAGGTGAAATTTTTAAAATAACAAGAGGAAATGTCTTAGCCATGAATCTATTGTCAAATGAAAGGAATAAAGAAAAACCTTTTCCTGTTTATTCTTCACAAACAAAAAACAAAGGACTGGCAGGTTATCATAGTGATTTTTTATTTGAGAATGCTATTACTTGGACAACCGATGGTGCTAATGCAGGTGATGTAAACTATCGTATCGGAAAATTCTATTGTACAAATGTTTGCGGAGTTTTATTAAGTAAAGATGGTTATGCAAATGTCTGTATTTCTGAATTAATAAACTCTGTATCAAAAAAATATGTTTCTTATGTTGGAAACCCCAAATTAATGAATGGAATTATGGCTAAAATAAAAATTCCATTTCCATCTTTGGAGGAACAACATAAAATAGCTGACTTTTTATTATCTATCGATGCGAAAATTGAAATTGAAACCAGTATTTTACAGCAATTAGAGAGACAAAAGACATACTTTTTAGCCAATTTGTTTATATAAATAAATTGGCTAAAAGATATTGTTTCTGTTTAATCAATAGCATATGAATTTCAAACTCAGTTTTTACTTTATCATCAATACTTGATAAAAAATTTGCAACATGTTTCTGTTGAATATAATTTGGCAATTGTATTTCCATAGGTTCAATTTCGGAAATGTAATGGCGTTTGTGTTCATTTGACGATAGATTTAAAAATGACAAATATTCAAATATAAATTTTAGATTCACATTTGGTTTAGCTGTCAAAATTTTAATTGCTGATGATTTTACTTTGAATAGAAAATCCACAAACTTTACATCCATTGTAAAATCATCGAAAATAATACATTGCCCCTTATCATAAATACCATATTCTTCATCGGTATATCCCAATACAAAAGCTTTATTCGCGGTTAGAACTGGAATCAAGGAAATATCAGATGAATAATCTGTATTTGTCACCAAATATTTAGTTGGCTGTTCATAGTTTAAAGCATCCTTAACTTGAACCAATTCATTTTCTTGATTAAGAATTTGTTCATAGAGTTGATAGCGAATCGTATTCTTTAATAACTTCAACTCCTCAATTATTTTGTTTTGGGTTTGGATTCTTTCGTCAAATAAAGCTAAAAATGTAGAAATTCTATTTTGCTCCTTCAACTTTGGAAAACTTAAAGTCAGAGTAGCTAATTGGCTTGAGTAAAGATGTACTACTGAAATTCCTTGTGCCAAATTGGCTATCTCCATTTTCTTTTTATTATTCAAATAATAAGATAGAAACACTCCATTATTCTCGGTTTTGATAATATTCAAATCACCTCCTAATGCAATGCCAGACTTCAATACACATGAAGCTGTTGCAATATCAATTGTTGTTTCTCCCGATGCAGGAATGATAACATCATTAACCTCACTTAAGACTAAATTAGATGTATCAACATTAGTCTTGGATTTTATATCATTGATTACTTCTCCGTAATATGTGTATAGTTCTCCATATCTAATACATTCAGTAAGTCCGTTTTCGGCAATATCGCTTTTAGAAATGCCTTTTCCCTTGGAAAACGTTGCAATCTCCCCCAACTTCTTTGTTTCCCATTCCCCTTCAAAGCCCGGAAATCTCAAAGGGGGAACATTGACTAACTTATATCCTCAAGGTTTAAAAAACCTTAATTGCTTTCCTTTGATATTAATTTAAAATTTAAGCAAAATGAATAAAAAACGAATTTCAGAAGTGATCACACTTTGGAAAGTAGACAAGAAGCAGTATGTCAAGAAATCAAGCTTTTCAGCTTATACACTTCTGATTGAAAATCATTTACAACCTGTTTTTGGTGATCAATTTGTTATTGAAGAGGCTGATGTACAAAGTTTTGTGTTCCAGAAATTGGAATCAGGTTTGAGCCATAAGACAATTAAAGATATACTGATTGTGCTGAAGATGATTCTCAAATTTGGTGCAAAACATAAATGGTTGGATTATACGCCTTTTGACATACAGTTTCCTACAGAGCGTGAAAAACACAATATTGAAGTATTAAGCCGGGCAGATCAGAAAAAATAATGAGCTATATACAGGAACATTTTACATTCAGAAATTTAGGAGTTTATATCTGCTTGAGTGCAGGTATGCGTATTGGAGAAGTGTGTGCATTAACATGGCAGGATATAGATACAGATAACGGTGTTATCAGTGTTAATCGTACGATTCAACGTATTTATGTGATTGAAGAAGGAAACCGTAGAACGGAACTGATTTTAGATACGCCAAAAACCAAAAACTCCATTCGGGAAGTTCCAATCAGTAAGGATTTATTGAAGATATTGAAGCCATTTAAAAAAATTGTCAATCCATCATTTTTTGTTTTGACAAACGATGCTAAACCTACAGAACCCCGAACATACCGTAGTTATTATAAAAACTTAATGAAGGAGCTCAATATGCCGGAACTAAAATTTCACGGTCTAAGGCATAGCTTCGCCACAAGATGTATCGAAAGTAATTGTGATTACAAGACTGTAAGTGTACTTTTAGGGCATTCTAACATCAGCACCACTTTAAATCTCTATGTTCATCCTAATATGGAGCAAAAGAAGAAAGCTATTGAGCAAATGTTTAAGACATTAAGGTAGTTAAGAGTTGCTAATTATGAGTTATGAGTGCATTTTTTGCTATATTTGTTCAGTACGAAAGTTAGTATCATAACTCATAATTTCTAATTTATAAATGCATCAAGAACTGCCTAAATTCCATGAAACCTTTAATCCGATTCTGGAGATTTTATCAAACGGAGAAGTAATTCATACAAGGGTGATGCAAAAGAGGGTGATTGAAAAGTATTACGCTCATTTACCCAAAGAACTTCTTGAAGAAACGACAAAATCTGGAGAGAACTTAATCAATAATAGAATTGCTTGGGGAAAATCTTATCTTAAAAAAGGCGGGTATATTCATTATCCTTCAAGAGGAAATGTACAAATTACGGAAAAAGGAATTGCTCAGAAAACACATTTAAGTTTAAATAGCTTAGAGCAGGAAAGTTCTTTAATGGATTTTTATCAAACAGAAAATGATAAAAAATCAACAGAAATAAAGAAAATATCGAATGCTTCTCCCCAGGATTTAATTGATGAAGGCTTTAATCAAATTGAGAAGGAAACCAAGAACGAACTTCTTGAAAAGTTGAAAGAAATAGATCCCTATTATTTTGAAAAAGTTATTTTGATTTTGTTAAAGAAGATGGGGTATGGAGATTTTATTGAAACTACAAAATCTTCTGACGGAGGAATTGACGGAGTTATAAATGAAGATAAACTCGGCTTGGATAAGATTTATATTCAGGCAAAAAGATTTACAGAAAATAAAGTCCGTGAAAAAGACATCAGAAATTTCATTGGGGCAATGAGTGGTGACACTAACAAAGGTGTTTTTGTGACAACCTCTTTATTTGATAAAGGAGCAGAGGAAAAGGCTAAAAACGCACATCACAAAATAATTTTGATAGATGGTAATAAATTGGTTGATTTAATGCACGAATATAATGTTGGTGTACAAATAAAAGCAACTTATGAAGTAAAACATTTAGACGAAGATTTCTTTGTAGAACAGTAAAATAGCATCCATAAATCCATACCATGGCATTCACCGAAGATAATATATCACAAATTCCTGCGCTCAAACTACTTATTAATCTGGGGTATGATTACTTATCCCCCAGCGAAGCCTTACAACTTCGTGAAAATAGAGAAAGTAATGTTATTTTAACTGATATTCTCAGAGAGCGTTTGATGCATATCAATGATATTAAAATCGGAAGTAAAAAAACGAAGTTTGAATCAACAAATATTGAAAAAGCAATCCAGAAACTTCAGGATATACCACTTTCTGAGGGATTGGTACAAGCTTGTAATCAAATTTACAATTTGTTGGTATTTGGACATGCTTTAGAACAATCTATTGATGGTGACAAAAAAAGTCATACAATTCAATATATTGATTGGGAAAATCCTACTAACAACTATTTTCACGTATCGGAAGAATTTTCGGTATTACGTACAGGACGAAAAGATACGTACCGACCAGATATTTCTTTATTTGTCAATGGTATTCCGTTAGCTATTATAGAATGTAAAAGTCCAACAATCAAAACGCCTATTCACGAAGCAATTTCTCAACATATCAGAAACCAACAAGAAAATGGTATTCGTAATTTATATGTATATAGTCAGGTATTATTAGCAACCTCTTTGTTAGAAACTAAATATGCCACCACCAATACTAAAGAAGAGTTTTGGGCAATCTGGAAAGAGAAGGAGGTACAGTTTATTGACGGTTTAGATGATTTAGTAAATACCGCTTTATCAAAGGATATAGAAGCAAAACTTTTCTCGAATCCGGATATTAGAACTAAATCAGACCATATTGCATACCAAGAAAAGTATCAACAATACGTAGCACCTACCCAACAGGATATTTTTATCCAAAGTTTGTTAAGTCCTGAGCGTTTATTAGCTATTGTTAAGGACTTTATTCTGTTTGAAGCTGGTGTTGTCAAAAAAATTGCCCGCTTTCAGCAGTTCTTTTCCATCAACAAAATCATTGAACGGATAAAACCCGTTCGTAACGGTAAAAGAAAGGGAGGTGTTATCTGGCATACACAAGGCAGTGGGAAATCTTTGACAATGGCAATGCTGGCTCGTAAAATTCAAGACACTATAAATAATCCTCAGATTATTTTAGTGACAGATAGAATTGATTTAGACCGACAAATTACGTCTACATTACAAAAAGTAGAAGTAGATGTCATCAATGCCGTATCTGGTAAACAACTAGTGAGCTTACTGAAGGGCAATGGTGATTTTGTAACAACTACTATTATCAACAAGTTTGATGCAGCAGTCAAAAGTTTGTCAGATAATCAATTAACCAGTCACAATATTTTTGTGTTAATTGACGAAGCTCACCGAACACAACATGGTATTTTTAATGTGAATATGGAAAAAGTATTGCCTAACGCTTGCTTTATCGTATTTACAGGAACGCCGTTGATGAAAAAACAAAAAAATACAGCGAATAAATTTGGAGGTATAATAGATACGTATCCCATCTCAGAGGCGGTTGAAGATGGGGCTATCGTACCTATTTTATATGAAGGAAGATTGGCAGTACAGGACGTAAATCGAAAGGTGCTCGATAAAAATGTGGATATGGTGATGGAAGATCTGGAAGAATATCAACGTGCCGATCTGAAAAAGAAAATGAGCCGGGCAGGCTTGATTACCAAAACGGAACAAAATATTCACGAAATTGCGAGGAATATTAGTCAGCATTTTTACTCAAATTGGGGAGATGGAAATAAAACAACAGGAATACACTCAGGATTCAGAGGTATGGTGGTGTGTCCAGATAAATTAACTGCCGTTAAATACAAGAAAGCATTTGACCTTATCGGGAAAGTAAAAACGGAAGTAGTCATGTCGGCTCCAGATACACGAGAAAATAATGAAGATGTACACAGCTCTGAATCGCCCGAAGTCACTCAATATTATGAGTTATTAAAAACCAAATACGGTCAGCGGATCGATGAAGATATCATACAACAATACGAAAAAGGAGAAAATATCGAATTACTGATTGTTATTGATAAGCTTCTTACAGGGTTTGATGTACCTCAGACGATTGTGATGTATTTATGCCGTAAGTTACGAGAACATACATTACTTCAAGCTATTGCCCGAGTAAATAGAGTTTTCCCCGGAAAGGATTATGGATACATAATTGATTATGCTGGAATAATGCAAGAACTTCAGGAAGCTTTGGAGAATTATTCTGGAGATGATAATTCTTTTGATCCAAAAGATCTGGCAGGTTCTTTAACAGATATTTCTGAAGAAATAAATAAATTACCCCGTGCTCATACTGATTTGTTGAATATTTTCAAAACCATTAGCAATAAGCAGAATATTGATGAATATATCGTCTTTTTATCTGACCAGTCTATAAGAGATGATTTCTATACTAAATTTAATATTTTTGCCAGAATGCTAAAGGTAGCATTATCTTCTATTGACTTTCATAACCAAACATCGGAGCAAGAAATTAAGCAGTATAAAGACGATCTTAAAAAATTTGCAGGTATTCGTGTCGCAGCAAATTCGATTTATCTCGATAAAATCAGTTTTACACAATACGAAAAGCAATTGCAGAAATTGCTCGATCAACATGTCATTACGGAGGAAATCATTCGTTTAGTAGAACCTTTGGATATTTTAGATACTGAAGCCTTTGCTGAGGAAGTTGAAAAATTGGTAGGACCAAGAGCTAAAGCTGAAAAAATTGCAGCGGCAACTTCAAAATATTTATCTATCAATATTGATGCTAATCCTGCGTTATTCAAAAAACTATCTGAACTAATCAGCGAAACGATTGCAGAAATGCGTGCTAATCGCCTGTCTGAAATTGAAGCATTAAGAAGGTTGACCGACTATAAAGAACAAGCTACAAAAGGTTTTTCTGATGATATTCCTGAAGATATTAAAGATAAAAGTAGAAACATCGCAGTTTTTCAGTTGCTAAAACAAGAAAGTGATTTAATCAATAAAGAAGTAGAAATTACAAAAATGTTTGATGAAATTGTTTCAAAATTTGAAGTTGTAGACTGGCATAAACGCACTGATATTATCAATAAAATCGAATTAGATTTTGGAGATTATTTAATGGATGTGTTTCATCTTTCTGTTTCGAAAGCAGATGAATTGACAAAAAAATTAATTGATATTGCCATCGCAAACAGATAATGAAAGAAAGCATTCAATACGGAAAACAAGAGATCGAATTTGAATTGCAATACGCTAATCGCAAAACGATTGGTGTAAAAATATTGCCAGACACTTCTGTCTTTGTAGTAGCTCCATTAGAAATATCGTTGGAAAAAATTAAAGAATCACTTTTAAAAAAAGCCCGCTGGATATGTAAACAACAGTCTTATTTCTTGAATTTTGATGCAACGCAAATCTCCTATGAAATAAAATCGGGATATTCTATTTTATATTTAGGAAGGCAGTATAAATTAGTTGTTGAAAAATCTGACAAGGAAGAAGTTACCTATAAAGGAAATCTGTTTTTAATTACAGTAAAAAATAAGGAAAAAGCACAAATGCTTTTCGATGAGTGGTTAAAACAACGAGCTCACAGTAAAATAAGCGAAATAGCAAAACCTATCATTAAAAAATTTTCAGAACGCTTCAAGGCTCCTAATCACATTTATTTTCAGGATATGCCCACCCGATGGGGAAGTTGTACCATTAAAAATAAATTGATCTTCAATCCTAAATTAATTCACACACCTAAAAGGTGTATCGAATATGTCATTATGCATGAATTGTGTCATACGGTTCACAAACACCATAATCAGGATTTTTTTGATTTACTCACTTTCATGATGCCTGATTGGGAGAAAAGAAAGGAAAAATTAGATTCATTTGCTTGATTCCAAAGATTCTGCCTACTGTTGTTTATACATAATATGAATAACAAACCTTACTTTATATGTGGGATTTACATACATCGTTTCACTTATTTAACTGACAGTCAATCCAATAATTTTGATCTCTAATTCGCTCTCTGCTTGGGTCGTACATCTCATCGACTTCCTCCCATAATGGAGTTTTATTTGATAAAGCATTAATTACTTGAATTGGGGTACGGCCCGTTAGAGAACTGTGGGATCTAAGCCAATTATAATAAAATTGCCATTGTGATAGTAGGTTTGGTAGGTCTGGATCTTTGATATCAACTGTGGAATAAAATTCATCAAGATCGGTTCGCTGTGTTCTTTCTACCTTTCCATTGAGATGTGGAGAGCCTGGTTTAATAGGCCGAAATTTAATACCCCACTCCATTAATCTGTCTTGAACGGAATAAGCAAAAAACTCTTTTCCTCTATCAGTTTGAATGCGCTGTATCGCAAATGGCATTTGTTCCAGCACTGTATCAAGAAATTTCAGGGTGTTGGTGGCAGTACGCCTTGGAAATAATTGAAGTACTTTAAATCTGCTACAATCATCTATCGCTGTGTATTGATAAATGCCCGGCGCTATTTTACAGACGTCCATTTGTACGCGATCACCCGGTATTGGTCGGTTATAGCGAGTTTGTCTTTTACGGTAGTATCGCTTAAGTTTTAAATACGGTTTATTATTCTTTTTAAGAATCTTATGAACAGTTGCCGTTGAGATTGAGACCCCATATAAACGTTTCATCTCACTAGCAATACTACGATGCCCTAAATTGCGGTTTGTTCTTAACTCAAGAATTCGCTGTTCGTCCTCTTTTGTTATTCTATGGTGGATTTTATGTGGTCTCCTACTAAGTTCACTTAGACCATCAATACCAGACTCTTTAAATCGTTTAACCCATTTTCTCAGTGTCGGCCTAGTTATGCCACACTTTAAACATACAACACCTGCATTACCAATGGCCTCATAAAGCATTACCCATTCAAAGCGCTTTTTTACCTCATTTTTCATTACTGCTGACTTATGTTAAAATGATGGTAAAGTTGGTAGTTCTACCATCATTTTAACATAAAGTTATTGAAAGGATCTATATGAATCCCACACTTTATAGAAATATGAAGGAGCAATATTAGATTCGCCGATTCTTCTTTTTCTTCATTTGTTTAGCAAACTGCTCTTCTTCGTAATCCACGCCCTGTGCATCAGGTAGCAAACTGAATAATCCCAAATCAGAGCTTTGCGAATGTTCCTGCGTGATAAACTCAAAAAGGTCTTTTGTTGGTTGGTGGTCTATTTCATTTGCTTTAGAGACAAGGCTGTCCTGTGTTTTCAGTTCGGGTTTGTTTCCATTGTTCCACCAATCATTGAATATGTTTGCCGACAAGTTTCTGTCTAATTGTGAGCCGTTCCAAACGCTACGACTTCCGTGGTCTATAAAGGTCATACCGTAAATCCGTCCGCTTTCATTTTTACGGACAATCGTATTGATACCTTGCCCTACAAGTTGCTTTTTAAATTCCTTTTCGTTGTTTGTCGTATGTATAGCCAATTCAATTGTATTCTTTAGGACAGACCTCGCGGGGTTGGTTTTCATTTTCTCGTTTGATTGTTCAAAGTGTTTTTGCAGTTGTGTTACACCTGCATCTTTTCCGAAAAGTGATGCTTTGAACGGATTGCTAACCATGTTGCCGTTTTTATCCAATGCGAAATACACTAATCAGCTTACGGTCTGTCCGTTCAGTTCACCTTTGACTTCCTCCGCTGTGATGTTGAAAAGATAAAGTAACGCATTGTAGCTACCCATAGTTGAAAAGCTATAATACTTTGGCAGATGCCTTACTACCGAAGCAATCTGACTTTTGACATCGCCTTTGTGGTAATCCATAGGTTTGAAAACCTTGTTGGCTTGTTTCTGCTCTTGTTCAGTGGCTTTCTGCAGATTATATTTCTGTTCTAAATCCCGACAGATTGCCATTGAGCGTGGATGGTCGTAATCATCGGGGATTTTCTTTCCGTCAATGCCTACGGAGGTTGAAACGATGTGGATATGTGTTCGGTCAATATCCGTATGTTTGAAAACAATATACGGCTGATTGCCGTAACCCATACGCTCCATTTTCCCTGTCCACTTTCTGCTGATTGTACAAAATCGCTCCGTACATATTGCTTCCCTTCCCAATTTTTGCAATCATAACTTTACTCTTTTTTCAGATATTTTTCTTCAAATTCCTGTGTTAAACGGATAACCTCTTTAGTGACTTTTACCAATTCTATCGTTTCTTTTTCCAATCTAAAAAGATATGTTCCTGCTTTTTTCCCGGAAAAATTGCGGTATAATATCTTAACAATCTGATTGTAATTCGTTCCGATTGCTCGGAACTGGCTAAAAAATCGGGTCAGCTTTTCGTGATATTCGATAGCATCCATATCAATTTTGACGGTTTTTACCGTCTTTTGAAAGATGCAGGCGGTAATAAAATGAGCAATGACTTTCATTTTTGATTGGTCAAAGAGTGCAAGAAATTTGGCATTGTCCTCTGCATTCAGGTTGATGGAATACCGATTGACGGCAGGGTCAATCTTTGGTTTTCGTCCTGTTTTCCTAATCTGTTTTCTGTTTTTCTCTTCCATAATAATCCATTTTAATATTAAACAAACGAGCGACTTCGGAGCCGTTTCCAGCCCCCTGCAAGGGCAAGTGCTCTTGAGGTGCGGAAATTTATTTCGAGGACCTCAAGAGATAACTTGCTCTGAACAGGAGTTCAGAAAAATCCGTTTTGCAAACGGATTGGAGTTAGCTGAAAAAGCTAATCGCTTTCGTTACAAAGTTCGATAAGACCATTTGAATAACAACGACTTACAATCACGCCAAACAAAGCCAATAAACGCCAAATACTGCCACCCTTATGGGGTTGGAATTGCTTTTATTTCCTTTGTAACAGGTTAACTGGATGATTGGTTATAACCTTAACTATGTAGCCAATCGGCATAAATCCCGACAGCAAATCTGCGTGATTGAATGCAGACGAATTACACACTTTTCAGCTAACGAAACAGCTAATTAAGGGTATGCAGGTGCATAGGAATTTAGAAAAATTCTCTTCAAAAAAGGTATTAGAGTTTTTTTATCAAATTTTGGTATAATACCAAGTCAGTCTCCAAGTATTATTATATTTAAAACTCTACCTGAAATCGAATTACTGGAATCTTTAAAGAAGGATGGTTGCAAATTAATTGAGATACCAAAGAATCCATATTTATAAAGTTAAATAACGAGGGAATAGTCCTCGTTATTTAACTTTTCTTAATGTCTTCCAAAAGGATTAATAGGAACCCCGATGGAAAATCCCAAGATTCCTTTATCCTTTACTGGAATGTTACTTATGTTATCCTTAATATCAGGAATTTCATATTTCAATGTTAAACTTGCGATATCTTTTTCATTTTTAGTAACAGGAACTGTAACTCCAAAACCTGCATCTAAAGATTTCAGATCTTTAGTTAATGTCTGTTTTCCATAAGTACTTAATCCAATATAGAAGGTTTTGGAGATAGAAAACAAAGTCATTAGGTTATAATTTATACTGGCTGAATTTTTCACAATTAGTTTTCCTTCCTTAACCCTTTTTGTGTCAGAAGATACCTCCATTGATTTTCCGCTGCCATCTGTAATAGTTTCAAAATTTTTAATATTTACAGATTTGAGGGAAGAATAATTATGATCATTTGTTTTATACTCAAACCCAGCCTTACCCATAATAGAGAAAAACTTTAAATATCGTCTAGATGGAAAAAAATATAAATTTAGATCAGTTTTCGCAACAAAACTATTTAAATTCTCCTTACTAAATTTATCCTTATTCAATAATGTAAGATCATTATTATAAGTTTCCAAAGTAGCATAATTATATCCGGCTTTGGTATTTAACCAAAGCCAAACTATCTGAGATGCTTCATTAATTGATGCTTCTTCAACATTTCCACCATGATTGAATTTGATAGAATCGACATAAAATTTAGTGGTAGTAAGAAAGAATTGGTTAAAATTTAAATTGACTCCAAGATCAGGCAACCACGCCCCGTTTTTAACTAAAGGAGTAAAATCGTTTGATGAAGCAACTTTTCCATCAAAATATAATTGATTAAACACTCCTGGAATTACAGGAACATTTAACAACAACTCAGGGCTTTTTGAAATATCAAATATAAAACCGCCTTTTGGAACGTCCGTTTTAGTCCCTAATACTTTAGTCATAAAATTTTTTAGGTCATCTGCACGTCTTTTATCAGACTTTTGGTCCGTTTCTTGAGCATTCGCGCCCATACAGGTCGCCAACACTATTGTTGTCATTAATGTCTTTTTCATTGTTTTAAGGTTAAAATGGTAACATTAATTTACCAAAAAACAATTGCTTATTCAATACAATAGAAATTAATAATTATGATTTTATATATAAAACAACCTTAATGATGAAAACTGATATAAAATAGGGAAATACCCTCCCCTATTCTTACAAACTACCACCCTCGTTTAGTTTGTTGCTCATTATTTGGACCTAAATTCTCTATCCATATTATATTGGCTTTAGGTTGGACATACTGTCCTTTTTTGAGACCAGATTCCAAAAGGAGTTTTTCAGGAATATTTGTATTTAAAATAATTTTATCGGACCCTAGCTTTGGAATAATTTTATCCCTTATCAAATTCTTGATATGTTCGATCCCTTTAATATTACTTAGGAATTTTTCCATTGAGTGATTGAAAGTAAAATAAGAATACGAATCATTTGGAATACCATAAGCAATTCCATTATCGGTTATTTTAGCAAGTTTCTTATTGAATTTTTCGAGGTCCTTTTTCTGTAAATGATCGTAAAGTAGATCATTAATTTTTTCCTCCAAAGCCAAATTGATAAAACGATCATCTGGTTTTTTAAAGGATCTCACATATTCTTCGGCTTGTTTTATAAGCTCTTTTCCTTTGGCATCTTTATCGTAATAATTCGTTTCGCCACCATGCCCTGTATTTTCAGCATATCCGGCATGTTTACCATTGATATATAAAGAGGCCGTAAATGCCTCTGTCTCCTGACTTAAAGAAGGAAAATGTTTAATATTTTTAAGCTCAATATTCATAAAATTGAATTTTAAATGGTGAATAAATCCATAAGTTGGAAGGCGGTTAATAATTAACCTTTTCGGGAACTAAATACTATAGGGCGGTAAATAATTTGTGGAAATTCAGGAATCCCTTAACCGGTTTATGAGTTCGAACGGCGAACCGTTTACCAGAAATCACCTCAAAGTAGTTTAGGGAAAACTTCTCAATCGGTAATACGAGACTTTGCGAGCCAAATTTTATTTCTATTAGCTCATTATTGACACGAAATTTTGAGTCAATACTACGACTCCAAAGTGCAATCTTGCAGTCAAAGATTTTCCCAATCAAGCTATTTTCAGCTATGAGATGGATTTTCGCATTAGGGAACTCACAAATGAGTTCCCTAAAATTTTCTCTGCTTGGAAGATAGCCTATCGAAGCAAAAGCAATAGATAGTGCATTATCAACATACTGTTGAAAAAGATGTGCAAAACACAAAATATCCGTACAAGACGAAGCAATAAACAAATTGGTTACTGAAATCGGTATTTGATGATAGGCTTTCCAGATACCACTAGCGACCTCGTTAACATATCCGTTATTAACCCAAATTTCCTTCTGCTGATCTGAAAGGTATTTATAGCTGAACTCAAAACCCGTAGGGGATCTTTCAAAAAATGGTTCGAAGAATCGGATCACATCCTGATCCAAATTATCCGCATTCATTAGCGGGCCGATGAGCGTCCATATCCCCTAGATTCCTGATTTGGGATATGCTTATTTATTAATTGCTGGATGGTAACATTAGAATCCACTACATTTCCTTTTTGTTTCATATCAGCAATGGCCTGATTATACCCATTTGTATAACCTTCGGATTGGAATTTGGCAGCACGGTTTTTCAGGGCCTGAATCCCCCTATATACCAAGTAAGAGATACCTGCATCAAACAGGATCGAAAGGGCGAGTCTTTTATTGTCAGATTTTAATCCCTGAGGGTTAAGCGCTGTATGCTGAAACCTAGTGCCATCAGATAATTCCACAATCTGTCCATTTTTAAATTTTTTCTTTTGTTCTTCTGTTAGCGTCTCTGAATTTACCGTTAATGGAGCATTTACCTTTTCAGGATCATAGGAAATAAACTCTTTGGTCTTTTCATCGTATTCGATGATTATTTTTCTGACCTTACCCTTTTGTACTTCTTGCTCTTTTGCAATATTATCAATCTCACCATTTTGAAGTTTCTGGCTTTCATTTTCATCCAATAACTCATGTGCTTTTGCTACCTTGTATATTGGATGCACATTCAGGCTCACACTTCCGTCATCATTTTTCTTTAAAGATAGTTTCGCATCGAGTTCGGGAATAGAAAGCCCATCAAATTTAAGGTCCTTAAAATTTGTCATTTCGGTTCTTCTACCTGTAAGAAGTGCATTGATATTCTCCCTGGAGAGAAGTATCCGTCCCTGAATATAGAGTCCCAATTTTTCAAGTTCACCAAGGGGAAGTTCGTTGTCTTTAAATTGATTCATATTATTATCGAGTGATGGGATTAACGTTTTAAACCATAAGAAGCTTTTTGGACTTCTTCGTTACTATTAGAAATTGCTGGAGCTTTTATATCATTGCCGTTTTTGACATCTAGCAACGATTGGTAGAGCCTGTCATTTTTTGAGAGTACAAATTTCTTCCCGGTGTCCTCTACTTCCATCTGAAATCTTCCTCTTTTCAGTTGACTGGTTACTTTATAAATCGAATCCTTGTACGGAATGATATCGCCAATAAAGAGTTTGGATTCATTTTTTTGCTGGCTTTTATTAGTGGTTTGCTGGTTAAGTTCACGTTTACGCTCAAAATCCAGTAGATAAGAAAATATCCTTTCCGCATCCGTTGCCGCCGCATGGATTTCATATGGATTATTTTTTAACATTTCGATCCACCCTTTTACATAAGCAGCATGCTGGCCTGGATCATGACCTATCTTAAACTCATCACCGATCAGCATAGAGGCAATCTCCGCCCTTAATTCTTCCCGTGCATAGCCTTCACTTCCAAACCTGTTAAATAGGGACCTGTTGAGCCTGTCCTGATGTCCAGTCCAATGCCCAAGCTCATGGAGAAGGGTAGCATAATAGCGGTCAGGAGTGGTAAACTGTTCTTTTAACGGCATCGTTATACTGTCAGAACGGAGGCTATAATACGCCTCATCTCCTTTTCTGTGATTGACCACCGCACCGGAAAGGAGAACCAGATCTTCCGCACGGACTATTGGGTCCCAATCAGATTTCAATTGGGGCTTTAATTCTAATTTAGGAATTCCACTTACCTGTTCAGCGTTAAAGACCCAAGCCGCTGTGACAATGGCGCGTTCCAAAGGCATCCGTACTTTTATGTTTTTACCATTTTCATCAAGGACTTTTTTCCCGTTTTCATCTAATTTTGGGATAAGATCATGGGTTTTGACAAATTGAACCAGCGTACCCTTTTCACCCTTGTTTATTTGCCAGCCTTTGGAATCCGCTTGCTTGAAAGTCAGCCATCGGGGGTCTTCCCTGCCTGAATTCAGCAGTGAAAAGATATTGATTCCTTTATATCTATTTCCGGTAATTGCGTTATAAGGCAGATTAAAATCGGTTGACGCAGAATTCCAAGGTTTCTGCCAGGGAGCTGTTCCTTTCTCTAATTTTTCGATAAGGGCGGCGGCAACCTGTTCGTGCAGTGACTTTACCTTATTGTTCATCCTCCTCTCCTTCCTCGTTATTTTCCTCCTCGAAAGGAAATTCGTCACCATAAGATATACCGTATATCACTGCCTCTTCGGGCGTTAGCCCAATATCCTCGCCTTCTTTCAGAATTCTAAGTTTCTCATTAAGGCTTTCAAAAGATTTATTCATTTTTTTGCTCGTTTAAAGGATTTAAGCTGAATTCATTGAGTTTTTTAAGAAAAAGAATGGGGTCAATAAATTGACCCCGGATTTTGACTGAGAGATGGAGATGCTCTCCGGTCGCCAGACCTGTTCTACCGCTTACACCAAGTAGATGACCGGGCGGTAAACATTCGCCTTTTTGGACCAATAGTCGAGATAGATGTCCGTATATAACCTGGATATCATCACCTGATTCTATTACCAGAAATTTACCCAGCGTAGGACTTTCCCCGGCATTCACCACATTTCCTGAAATTATATTAAAGATGGGTGAATCTCTGGCGGCAAGATCTACACCGTTATGATGAAAAGGTTTTAATTTTATCGGATGTACCCTAAAACCGTAGGGCGACGTTACCCTCATTTTTTCAAGAGGGAGACTAAAATCTAGGGATTGCCCAACAGTATTTAAGGAAATAAAAAGCAATAGAAATACCCAGATTATTGGACTACAATAAACAGGGCAACGAATATTATACATAATGAAATTAAATCAGTGTTCTGAAAATTATTCCGATGAATTTTTGTACTTATCCGCTAAGGATTTTTTTTCGGTAGGCTCGGTATACCGAAATCCGGTAACTGCTTCAACAACTGAATTAACTTCCTCTTTGATCTTTTTAAAATTTGCCAGCAGTATCTGTTCTTTTTTCTCTCCAAAATCATAGAATATGGGCAATTCTCTATAATGCTGCTCTTCCTGTTTTATCGCTCCAACATTAATATTTATCCGGCAGTTAACGGCTGAGGTCCTGAATTTTCCGGTAAATTTCTCTACGGCATCAGAAGCGATAAGTCCTACCATCTGACCAGCAGGCAGTGCTGCGATTTTACCTGCGGGGATAAGGGGTTCGAGTTTTTCTGACAGGGAGATAGAAGTTTTATTCCTGTCGATACTAAGGCTTTCGCTCTGCTGTTTTACTTTTCCAAAGATCCTTTCCAACCACTCAAGCGTATCTTTGTTCTGTACGCTTCCTGATAGAACATTTCCCACTACCGAAGTAATCGTTGCGGAAGTTTCTTTACCATACTGTTGCTGAAATTGCTGTAAACTCTGGATACCCAAAACCGTCGCAACAAGATTACTTCGGGCCTGACTAAGGACCTGTTCTATACGGTATAAATATAAACTCGGAGCCTCATCAACGACTATTCCAACAGGAAGGTTTCCTTTGGAATTTACCAGCTTTGTTACACGGTTCACGACAACCGATAAACATGCGGAATTGATGCTCTGGGTAGCGGGATCATTAGCCAAGATCAGTATTCCGGGATGTTTGGGATTACTAACCTGAAGTTCAAAGTCATCTCCGCCAAAAACCCAGAACGTTTCTTTTGTCGCCAGCCTGCTGATAAAGATCTTTAATGTGCCAACCTGCCCCTCCAGCTGTTCAAATGCACGTGCTTTATAAGCTGTCTGAAATGGAGAAAGAAGTGAATTAAGCTCTTCATTGCTAAAAAGTGAGTCAAAAATATCTTCATAGGATAGGTTTAGAAATGCCAGAACATGCGGCAAAGTGGAATAACTTCCATTTTCATACTTGCTAAAGAAGTAGATACAGGCCGTCAAGAAATTCACGGCAGATTGGGTAAAAAACTGGTCGCTTCCTCCACTCTTATCACCCTTTTTTAGAGCCTCTACCAATGCTTCGGCAGTTTCGTTTGCATCAGCGAGGGTCTGCAAATATTCCGGTTTAAATGGATTTGCCCGGCGGCTTCTGGATGGGTCATTCAGGTTAATGACATGGAATTCATAATCCAGCATTTTCCCTTCCTGTTTTGCCAGTAGGTAATGATAGTAGGCAATCTTTCCAAGATCAGGGTACTTTAGATCATATATACACATGGTAAAAGAATTTGCTATCATTTGACGCAGAATAGGCATAATGACCCCAAAACTTTTTCCGCTTCCCGGAACTCCGCAGACCAAACAGCCCCTGAATAAGTTTTCAAGTGGAATATAGCCTTGATTTACCTTTCCCTTATAATAAAACAACATAGGGATATTGACAGAATAAGGCGTAATTTTCACTTGGGTGGGCTGCATAAAGGATTCTTCCTCGATATTCCATTTATCTTTCCCTAACCTAGAGCTGATAATCTTTGAAATGTTGTCTAATGCAACATGGATCAGGACAATCCCCAGAAAAGAGCTGAATACATAACCAAGATCATAATAATTCAGCCCATATAGAACTGGTTCCCCCTCATGACCGTGCAGCCATACCGCGAGCGCAATTATTAAGAATCCAAGCGTGAGGGGATAAACAATATGGTTCTTGGGGTTTAGATCTTTCTTCTTTTTACTCAGGGTACCGATAGAAACCAGTATGACCAAAAAAACAGTAAATAGCTTACTGGCCAGCAGTCCCGAATAAAAAGGCATCCTTGCCAGCTTGGTTGCAAAAAGTAAATTTGTTTTGATTAGAATCCCATATTCAAGGGATTTCTCAACATAAAGAAAGAGATAGAACTCCAGAAAAATGGAAAGATAAATGGTGAACTGGAAGAATCTATAAAGGCCCTGTTGCTCTTTTGTTTCTTCCATTTTTTATTGGTTATAGAGAATCGGCATTCAGGATATCCTGGTATTTGATTTTCAGGTCAATTGCCCTGCCCGATAGCTGTTTTTCAGTGAGACTTATCCGCAATATTTTACTGCCTGGAAAAGTTACTTTTTTAAGAACATAAATATTCCGGTTCTTTTTCTTTAGGAGGTCGAATGGCTGAAATTGCCAGAGGGGTTCTATCTCAACCGACTGGACATTTGTTGCCTTGGTGATTCTTTTATCTTCCACAAAAAAACGTAGCTGATCTGGCCTAAATGAAAGGTTCGTTTTATTGACAAATGAAAGATCCAGAAAAATGAAATCACCGATCGTTCTGATACCGTTCAGATAGATCCCTATTCCAAACTTCTCTTCCTTCCTCTTTGGACGGTTACCGGATTGGGTTAAAAGAGTATAGGATAAGGACCTCATCTGGCTCCTGCTTAGGTTGTTTTCCGAAGGCTCCAGCGGAACCGTAGATAAAGGATTTATTTCATAAAGAACCGGCGACTGTGCTTCAATATCCTGACCAGTTTTAAAGGCCCGGAACTGTGTCATGAAATTTTCTCCGACCACTGTAATGCTGCCGAGTTCTGTTCCTGAATCATCTAGATTCATACTGTCCGGAGCAATTTTAAGCCGGAGCAAATTATCTATAGGCAAATCTGCCACTACTCTTTTGGAAGATATATCCACATATTTGATCGGTTCCGGTGAAAGGATGTGAACTGTATTTCCCTTGGAAATCCTGATAGATTTAAGGTCGCTAAGTAAATGGTCTCCACCTGTCTGTGCCATTGTCGGGGTTGCGGCGAGCAGAAATATCGCCGATAAAAACAGAAATAGATTTCTCATAATTGAAAATGATGAATGATTAGTTGTATTGTTTTTGATTTTCACGAAGTGCTTGTGGGTCTATCAGATAGACCAGCGTATTATATTTGATATTCGCCCTGTTTTTTCTGATATACCTGGAAACTGCTGTAGTAGTCGACTGAAACATCCTCTGGATCACGCCCATAATGATCTGGTTCTGGTTTTCTCCCCCCTGTATTGAAATTCCCTGAGAAGAATTTGCGCCAAGCTCTTTGCTGAATTCCCTGAAAGCGGATGCGGGCACATAAAGGCCCTGAAGACCATCATTATCATACAGATCAAGTTTTACGGGCAGGATCTTACCTCCCTGCATAATTGAGCTAATGCTCAAAAGGACACGCTGTCCGGTAAATCCACTAATTTTTGCGTATAAATAGGTGCCTTTGTGGATCAGATTGCTTCCCACCAATAAATCATCCATGAGCCTGATCCGCAACCTGGAATCCACATATCCGGTCATATTTTCGTCAATTATGGCCTGAATAAAAGAATCGTTCGGATTGTCTCTTACCGTATTGAAAACGGATTCGGTATCGTCGGCCTTTCTGACTTTAAGCAATGGCAGATCCGCTTCTGCTTTTTTCGCTATTTCGATCCGCTGCCTCTCCTCTCTTGCTGCCCTTTCTTCCGGGTCATTGGCCTTTGCCAGACTATCGGCAAATTCCATCTGACGGCGGAATAGAAGCATCGGATCTTCTTCTGTCCTTTTTGGTTCTTTTCTGGATTCTGGATTGGATTTAGGAACAAGGGAACTCAGGACACGGTCCAGGTCTTCATTTCCATGCACAGCCCTGGGTGCATCAACTGAAATTAGTGATTCCTGTTTAAGCTTATCCCTAATGGAATCCAACTTGCGTTTTTCTTTATCATTGTACATTTCATCAAAACGGAATCCATCTACTTTGTCTTCCTGCAATTGATTCACCGCGGTATAGCCGTCTCCTCGACGGTACATTTCCCGGTAAGCATTAAGCTTGTCTGTTAAAGCTTTATTTTTCACCTCTGGGGAGACTTCCGAAATATGTTCTTTTAGCTGTGGCCCATTATCTTTTACAGCACTCTCTTTTGAAAATGCGGATTGGTAAACGTAAAAGAAAATACAGATAAAAGGCAGGGCGATAAGCGGTATGATATATTTGGGCCTTTTTAGGTCTAATTTCATAATATAATTTGATTTAGAATTGAGAAATACTAAGCGGGTTTAGGAAAAAAATGCTGGATCAATCTTTGGCTATCGAATCCTTCGCATTATAGTTTCCCAGCGACAAAAGCCTATCCTTTATCTGGATAAGGATCATACTATCCTGTTTATCCAGGTTATCTTTTTTTGAAAGCCCTTCTAGGACAGCCTGGAGTTCAAGTACTTCTTTTAGATCGGAGATTGAACCAAATATATTTCCCATTCCATCCGCAATAGGTGCAGAGAGTTTCGGATTTTTCACCATTTTTACTTCCTTTTGCCTTGGCAGCATAAAAAAACAGCAGATTGAAATTAGGATACATAACACCATGAACATGAAAACCTGTTTGGGATATGTACCCAATTTTGACATTACACATTTTCTAAGATGGACTGTATACCTGGAAAATTCACTGCCGATCTCTTTCCAGACACTACTTTCGGATTTATTAGAGGTTGTTTTTTTGAACATAACTGAGGTCTTTATTTTCCAATGTTTTCCATCTCGTTATCAGTACAGCGTGCGCGTTGTTGTCTGTCCTGATCTTAAGGTCCCTTAAATATCCTTCTGTAATGAGACTACGAACGACGGTTGAGCTCCGTCGGTCTATGGTCTGTTTACCATAAAAGCGAAAATAGTTTCCTTCAAGGTGGATTGAATCCGTCTGGACCGTAAGTACCGCACTGGAAGACAAGATGGAATTAAAAAATCCTTTCTCACGGAGGTTATTGTATTGTAAAGCACCTGATTCATCAATCAGATACATCGCCCGCTTCATCTGGTATTCTATAAACTTCTCGTCCGGTGTCAGCGTAAAAAAAAGACTATGGAATAAATTTATATGCGTTCGGTACTCGGCTGAACGGTTCATTTCAACATTGGTCTGCTGCGCGGCCAATGGCACATTATTTATATCCAGTACATATACTGACTTTCTTGCACTTTCCACCTGTTTAAAGGCAAAGAAAGAAACTATGGACACCAGCAGAAAGGCCGTTATTAAACTCCCGACGGCAATAAGGGTTGCCAGACGAATCTTTGATTCTATATTTTTGATAATCATGTTCTTTATTTAAGTTTAGAATTTAGCGATCACCCTCCTAGCTGTTCTTGCCATACCGGATGCCCCACGGCCCATTGTACCCGCGGCTGAAGTGATTCCAGAAGTGGAGACGATCCATGTACTGATACTTGGCACTGTGAGCATGGTAAGCCCGCCGATCAGGAAGGTTACTATGACGATCCCAAATGACATTATTCCATTTCCGGCAAGCCAGCCAAGTTTTTCGAGCCTATCACCGGAAGTCGATAATAATTCCTGATAACGGGTGATCTCAGCTTCCAGGGCATACTGCTGAAAAAGACTGGCTATATGCATTACCAGATAGGCAATCCCAGAGTAGAGATTGACCGACACGAACCGCGCGATCCAGGTTCCGAAAGAATCCCTGAAAGCGGGAAGAATACTTACCGCAACAGAGAATGGTCCTAAAATGATCAGAATGGTCGAATAGAGTATCTGGATCATGAATATGATATAAACACAGATCCGAAGGACCCAGACTGCCAAGGTTTCCAGTGTATAGGTTGCCCACAATTGCAAATTGATCTGCATTCTGTTTCTTAGCTCCACAACATTGTTCCAGACGGAAGTAAATCCATCTTTCACGGTTGAGGTGACCGCATCCCAAGCCTTTCCGTACCATGTATCCGCCTCATTTTTTGCAACTTCGGTTTCCGCCTGGATCTGGGTCAGGGAATTGGATATATCATACATGAGTTTTGCCCGTTGGAGCCTTAAGCTATTGACTTCGGTCTGTCCGCTATCAAAGAGGCTTTCCGTTTTGGCAGCGACAATATCCGTAGGATAAGCGATCACCCTTGTGAAAGCTCCCCACCAGATAATGACCATGACCAGTCCAAATGGTCTGAGCAGGGGCATAATCTCCATTTTTTTATCACCGGACATCATTTCATAGCTTTTTATGGCAAAAAATATGAGCATAAAAATTGCCGCTAGCGCCTGTGCGTCCGTAATAAAAGTATCATAATGGGTCCATATCGTATCTTTCATCCCTTTCAGGAAGTGCATTACTCCTTCCTCGTATACTCCATTTCCCTGCAGGAAAGTGAAAGTATCCTTAAATGAATCAGGCACCCCCACTGGAGATGCCTGTAAAAAAAATGTGTATGTCATATAAAATTAATTTATCATCTGCTCTTATTTAGGATTTTGTCCGCAATTTCAATATCAGATTTTCCAGTATGTGGGAGCGGCATGACCGGATCTACCTCCTTAATGGAAGACAGGTCACTTGATAGGGACAGAAATTTCAGGGCATTGCTTTTCTTGGATCCCCACCCCAATTCAAGAACCCTATATTCCGACAATAGGCGATGATAGCCCAAGATCCTGCTGCCTCTTTCAAGGTCTGCTGTTTTAAGGATTTCCAGACGTTCTATGAGGCCCGATCTTTCACTGGTATACCATTCATAAGTACCTTTATTTATCAGATATTCTCTTACCTCTGAACTTAGCCCCTGAAGGATTAGAGATTCATCTTTTTCAAGGGGAGCGAACTCATGTTTATAGTATAGCATCCAAAGTGGATCTACGGAACTTACAGCCCCTGAATAGTGGGCCAGTTCCTTGATTGCAGTATTTCGGATGGTATCGGACTGCTTTTTATAGGAATCATTAGTCTGCTGCATAGCCATCACCAGACCCATCCGCAAGGTCTGGGGCCCGGAGCCTGAAAGGGGGCGCCTGTCCAGTTTGGGATAATTGGGATGAAGTCCCCAGGTGAGCCAATACTGATAATTCAGTCCAAGAAAGCCAGAAGTCGGGGTAAATTTCTTTCGGTCCCACTGTTTATGCACCATACGCTCCTGCTGATTGACAATATGTTTATCGGTCTGACGCTTGATCCGCTGGCCAATGACAGGTTTAGATCCAAACAGAAAAATAACAATAGCTAATATTCTCCACATAATTCAATGTTTTACAGCGCCATAGTTCCTTAATATCTCGTTTGCTTTTTGGATGTCCTTATTGACGAAATTTTTAAAAGGATTCAGCGTTTTTAATAATCCATTTATTTTTGTCCAATAAACCGAACGTTCCATACTGAAAAGTAGCGCGCGCATCACCTTTAGTTCGATGATGATCTTCCGCAAAAGAAAATCCCGTTTTTCATAATCCATTAAGACATTTTTGCCTTCCCTGAGAACAAAATCAAAAACTTCCGTAGCAAGAATTATCCCCCTTTCTTTTAGATGTCTAGCTGTTCCTTCCGCCACTAAAAGCAGCCAGGGTTCTTCTTTTGAAATCTCGATAAGGCTATTGGACTGTTTAACAATTTCAGCGATCAGGGAAGAAACCTGTAACACGGATCTGCCGGATTTCAAAGCATTGTTTACCTCCGTTAAGGACCTATGGATCACCTGCTGAACGATTACCAGGGAAGACAGGTTAAGATTGATGTCTTCAACATTTTGATTGATCTGCTTTAGCATACTGTTATGCGCCGATTCGGAGGCCAGCCTGACCGCACCGTTTTCATTTACGATTGCCAGATGTTTGGTATCTGAAATTATTGTCACATAACCTTGCCCATACAAAAAATCAAAACAGAAAATAATCAGTGTTATGAGATAATACTTCATGGTTTCTTTTCTAATTGTCTTAATATATTTTCTACAATTCTCCTGTCGGTGTTTATATATTCCTTAAAGGGATTAAGACCATCCAGAATTTTCTTCCTTGTGGAGTAATAAAGAGTAGCTGCCAGTGCCCTGGATACTCCTTCGATCTGTCGGAGTTCAGTCAGTATATGCGCATAAAGCAAACGGCGATCACTGGCTTTCATCTGGTTGAGATCCCCGATTGTCAAAAACAGGCCAGCAATATATCTTCCCAATTGAACTGACCTATCTACGATTTCCTTTTCGCTATTTAAGGCCAGTGGAATAAATTCAGGATGGTCAGATGCGATACTTATTATTCTGTCCTGATGGGCAATAATCCGTTCAATGATCGGTCTGGATTCGATTCCCATACTCAGTCCCTGTAATGCCATATGCAGGATACTGAACCTGTTCTGTATCTCCCGGTACCGCTTTTTGAGCTTCGTGGTACCCGAAGTATTTACCTGCTCATTTGCCGTAGCCACTCCCTGGCGGTCACGGGCATCTTTCTGCCGTTCATACTCATCCTTGCTGTGACCTACCAGCTGGTGCAACAGCTGCACATTCAACTGGCAACTTGCAGTTTTGGATAAGCAAAGAATACAGAAACAAAAGATAATTCTCCATTTCATTGCATTACTTCTTTACGAGTCTAGAATTTCTGATAACATCATCCGCGATCTGTTTATCTATATTGATAAATCTAGCATAGGGATTTAAGGAATTGATGATTCCCCGTTGTTTTGCCCAATACATATTACGGTGCATTCCATACGCAACACCTCTGAGAATGGTCATTTCCGTCTGTATACGGTTGAGTAATTTTGCCCGTTCACCGGAATCCATCAGATTATCCTTCCCATCTTTGAGTACAAATGCTCCTACCTCCGTGGCAAGGTTTGTCGCCCTGTTCTTAAATTCCCTTGCACCGGCTTCGGCAAAAAGTAAAAGCACAGGGTTCCCCTTTGCAAGTACCATTGCTTTTTCGACATCCTCAATAATATCGACGGTAATTCCAGCAATCTCTTTTATGCTCAGCAGTGATCTGACCACAGAAGAGACCTCGGAGAGTCCTTTAAAAATTTTATCATGTAGATCGTTGACGATCTGCAACTGGCCGGTAACAGCAAGCTGGCCCCGCTGGATCAGGGTCAGATTATCGTTAACATGATCCAATTGTCTGTTTATGACAGAGGCATGCGCCCCAGTTGCCGCTGCAACTGCCGGATCGGTATAGATCTGTGCCTTTACAGACAAGCTTGGCAATAAGATCAGCAAAATCATAATTAGTCTATTCATTGGCCATAAGATTTAAATTTTGAATTCCCTTTCTGTTAACTTCCCCAACAAAATCGTTCAGGGCTTTCCCAGAATATTCCAGATCTTTGACGAATGCGGTAAGGCCATCTTTGTAATTTCCAAAATGGTCCGCATAGATTTTTACGGCACTTTTTTCGGGTTTTTCGGTGGTAAATGCGAGATACTGAAATAAGGATACTTCCACGCCATAAACTTCGCCCACCGTCCCCCTTCGGATGTAGACTTCCTTAAAACGGGACCTGTATTCTTTATTCTGTAATTTATTTATGGTAAAGATCTTGCGTCTTTCTACATCGGTAATGGACAGCAGTTTTGCTATTTCATCATAATTGGACCGAAATTTTGACTGGTCAAGTAAACATATTGTATCCGAATTTGCCAGAATGCTGTCCTTAACTATTGGATTGCCCAAAATATCGCCTAATTCTTGCGTAACGACAACGATTTCACCATAAAAATTTTCTTACCGTTTTATATAGGTAAACTATGTAACCAGCCATTAATGGGCTTGCAATGGCTTTCCATGCTTCTTCGATCACCAAGGCTTTACGCTGGAATGTCCGATGTCTCATTTTCTGTAGGAATAAATCCATAATAACCAGCGTAACGATAGGAAAAAGGGTCTTGTTCTCCTTAAGATTGTCGATTTCGAACACCACAAACCTCTCTTCAAATAGGGAGGAATCAGCGCTTTTATTGAGCACGGTTCCAAATTCCTGTCCGGTAAAGAATTTCTTCAAAACATATCTGTATTCATCCAGATCAAACTTTAAAGATTCATCTTCCATTATATCCCTGATCTTGTCAACGGAATACACATAAAAAGAGTCGAAATTTAATTCGTTGGGACGATGGGGGATTTGCGGACCGGGATCGATGTAAAAATATTCATAATAATAGGAGGATATAACGTTTGATAAAAGTGTATCCTCTACCTGTGACAATTTTCCGTCGGCTCCCTTCCAGAGCAGCGCTACCAGAGTTTTTAAGAAATCCTTTTTCTCTAAGTTAAACTCTTCCTGAGTCAGGGCAAAAGGATTCATGGATATCGGGTTTACCTCAGTATAGGTCAGGTAAGTTCCGCCCAGAAAAGTACAGAGGCCCTGATAGGAATCGCCGGTATCGACGATGACAATATCCATGTTATACCTATAATACTGTTCCAGAAGCGCATTCATGAAGAAAGATTTTCCGGTACCACTAGGCCCCAGCGCAAATTTCGAACGGTTGGAAATACGGTTGGTACTCAGGTCAGCAGGATCAAATGCAAGTGGTATACCCTGTCGGTCTGTAAACCGGATCAGAAAATCCGTTTTTTCATCGCAGGGCAGTGATTCCTTAAAGAAATAACAGAGGGCCGCATCTACCGGAGTCAGAAACCAGTCATAAACCTGTAGTTCCACGGCATTGCCGGGTAATGAAGATCTGAATAATTCGAACTGGTTGTAAGCATTTCTGCTGGGAATAATCCCCTGCTGAAATAGGGACGATTCAATAAAATTCGATGCCCTTTCCAGCAGTTCAGAATCGCAGCCGATCAAAATCGAAAAGTGTGTATTTACGAGCAACTGATTGTCTTTCGCCACATCGGCCAATAAATTATCAATATCTTCAACATAGAGCTGATTGGCCGGATCGGGCATATTGGAATGCCTTTTCCTTTTAAGTTCCAGTTTGTTCAGTGTAAACTGCTGAGCTGGAATTTCAATCACCTGATTATAGATCATGACTTTATACTCTGGCACCCTGTGCAGAAAAAATAAATTGTCAACGGGAAAATCCATCAAGCCGTTTGTTTCATTCCGTATCGCATACGCACTGATCGTATCCGGCAGTTCAACAATATCCGTATCTATCAGACTAATGCATCTGATAGATCTTTTCCCCAGATTTATCTGATTGTCCCGACACTGATAATTATCCAATACAGTTTCCGTACCCTCAAAATCAAATGATAGTATCCTGTAAAAAAGACGATTGATTTCTGCTTTTCCAAGAACCCTTGGATGAAGACCTGCACCACTTAATACCTCAGTTACTTTACCAAGATCCCTTATAAACTTATGGAGCACCTTCTCATCGTAAGTATAGAATGTTCCTTTCTTGACCTGTTTGGTAAAGGTGATGTAGCTTCTGATTTCGGTAAATTCCCGACCGTTAAAATGTTCCTGATATTTTTGTTCCAAAAACATTTCCGATGGAACTGGCCGATACTTTCTACGGATAAATACGTCCTGTTTTTGGATTATATGTCCTTCCCCAAAAAGTTTGACCACACTGGAGAGTGCATGGTGATAGGCGGAATACTTGGTTTCATCGGCATCATACTGGATGACCGGATTATTAATACCAAGGATAATTGAATAGTCCCCCTTATCCCCAAAGAGGATCGGGAAGCCCATAAATTCATCAATGCCCACAAAAGGTAGATTAAAGGCATGCTTACTTTGCTTTTTCATTTCTGAACAGTGTTTTGGAAGGATGGATAATAATTTCGTTGTGACGGGTTTTGTCGAATAGCCCCTTTTTCTGCTTACTGATCGTATACACCATTCCTAGGGTCATGAACACGAGGATGCCCAGACAGCCAAGTATCATGTTGGTAAATGCGCCGATAAGACCTCCGCAGAGCATGCCACCCATGATGGAAATGACAGCGTAATAAATAAATTTCCCTTTAAAACCTCGGTAAATAAGGGGCTTTTGGAGCCCCTTATAAAATTGATAGTTTTTCTGAATCATACGCCAAAAAATGCCTTGATGACTACACTGACCAGAATGAGAAATAGACAGGAACCGCCCCACGACATCAGTTCTTTCGAGATATCCTGGTCTCCGCTGTTCCATTTGATATAGACCCTGATTCCCCCTATCAGCCCGACGACAGCCCCGATACTCAGTATCAATGTCGATATGGGATCGACATAGGTATTTAACGACGATGTGGCGGCGTCAATACCAACTGTTCCTCCTTGGGCGAAGGAACGTTCCGCAAAAAGACAGATTGCGGCCAAAACAAGTAACTTGCTTGCTTTTACTCTCATAAGAAATAGGAATTAAAAAAGTGAATGGAAAAAAGATTGGCGTTTTAGCTGATTCCATAGAGTGCTTTTAGGGATGCACTCAGCAGGGAAAGAAAAAGACAGGAGAAGAACCAGGCCATGACCTGGGCATCAATATGATGGTCTTTTCCGCTCTGCCAGTTGTAGAAGATCCGAACCCCTCCTATCAGGCCACAGATAGCTCCAAGGACCAGGGCGAAGTCGGAAAAATTAAAATACCAGCCCCTGATCTCCGAGCTGACCTGCCTGAATTCGGACAGGCCCGGCTGGGCGATTAGGTTGTGGACAAAAAAAAAGACGGCAATTGCCGTCCATATCGTTTTCTTTTTGTTCATTATTGATTAATAAGCAATTGCCTTTGTGAATTCGATCAGGTCATTTTGAGCAAGGGAGAACAATTCTTTGATGGATACGCCACCAGAACTTTCTATCGGGCCACTTGTGATTGCACCTGCATTTTCGAAGCTGTCGTCCGGAATATCTTCCTCCAGTAGGTCCACCTTCGTGGAGGAATGAAATTCAGGAAATGAGATTTCACCATTTCGGACGTTTTTAGGTTCATTACCCGGCTTATTATTGCGATAAAAATCATACATGAGGTTCAGTCCATAGTATCCAAGGTAAAGCGTAGAGAGATAGAGTGTAAATTGAATCCAGTTCATAGTTCGAGATTTTTTAGGGTTTCTTTGATATGATTTGAAATTTGGGGATGTTTTTGGAGGAAGTATTGAAGGGAATAGGAAATGATCTTGTTCATGTCAATTCCCTGGGTAACCTTGAGCTGTTTGAGAAGAAATATGGTTTTATCGTCGAGCCTGATCAGCAGCTTTTCTTTTCCGATCAGCCTGTGGGTACGTATTTCCTCGATGATAGGATCTAATGCGTTTTTGGGGTCAGATTTCTTTTTAGGGACTGTTTTGCCTGTCCCTTCATTATTATCTTTCCGAATGGTTTCCCTCAGTTCATCCGCTAGTGTTTTAATATTCATGGGCATTAGTCACTTTTAAGAAAATGGTCATAGATATGGGAAAGCACCGGATAAGATACCGAACGGATCGTTTCGGGTGTATGTACTGTTGAGACTCTTTGAAAATCTATCCTGTCCGAAATTTCCGAAAGGACTGTTCCAAAATTCCGCAGAACATTCTGTACCTGTTCCTTGGTTTCGTATTTTACATTTGTCTTAATCCTGTTGGGGATAAAAAGAACCTCTGCACGTCTGTTCAGTTTTTTGACGACCATTGAAAATAGCACTGTTGAATCGACTGAAAATTCGTCATACGCAAATGGGCAGATAATGAGATCGGCGGAAGTGAAGATCGGAAGAAGACCATCATCATCCATTTTTCCGGGAAGATCGATTAAAATGATGTCCTTTGGAGATTTTAGAAGTCTCTTCTTCATTAATGGGAAGTCATCAAGTGCGGCGGGAATAATTTCATAAAACGGGTCATTTTCCAAAATTTTAGCTTTCTGCGATTTTGCAAATAGGGATTGTTGATAATCCATATCAAGAATGGTCAGGGCCTGGCGTTTCTCAATTGCCAAAAAATTGGCAAGCAGAAGCACAAGGGTACTTTTACCGCAGCCCCCCTTCTGGTTTCCAATAAGTACAAGCATAATGTTAGAGTTTGGTCAATAATGTTTTTGCTAACGCGTATTGGTGTGGGATTTTCTTTTACGTCTCCGGTTTCTGCCATGAATGGCTTCATCATCGACGTCATCCCGAATGTCGATCTGGAAATCAGGTACCGGAAAACTGCCATTTTCCGGTATGTCATCGAGAACGATTGAATTTTCAGTACTAGATGATTTATTAGCTGGCGGATTAAACCCATATCGTGCGGAATCTTCAGACCTGGCAGGTTCCAACGTTTTATCGCTATTATTTGCGGAGATAAATTCTGAAAGTGGCATCAGGTCGCCACCTTTATAGATGTTCCTACACGCATGGTCAATTACAGTATAACCATAAGGAGGTTTTCCCGGTTTTCCATGAAAAAGGATCTGGATGCCGAATTTTGATTTGAACAGTTCTGCCAGATCGGAAGTGTAACCAACATCAATAGTTCTTTCTCCACCCGGGTTTTCCCGATACAAATTTCTCACGGATGGATCATGTGCCAATTTATAGCGGTGGAAAATTGCTCGTATTTGGGATAATCTATCAAGGTCTTTCTGAAACTGCCCGATTTTACTGTCAATGACATCCAGCGATACTTCACCAACATTCTTACCGAATTTGGAAACCTGGTACTTTCCAGCGTTAAGCGTAATGCTGTAGCCCTGATTTTCCAAAATCATCATAAACTGTGCCCGTGTGGAAAAGCTGTATTGGAGGGTATTTTGTATGGATTTCAAAGCTTCTATTTTTTTCGTCGTTTCCCATCACCCGGTTAAGGACCTCATAGGAACGAAGTTTCTCATAGCTATCGCTGATTTTTTTCCCCGTCCCTGCCGACACGTGTTGAGACGATATGAATATGATTATTTTTTGTATCCTTGTGAAATATCAGCAAATAGGGTTGATTTTCATATCCCATTCCTTTTAACCACTTCTCCGCAATTTCTGTTAATTCTTCTTTACTATGGCTGCGGCCTTTACATGAAATCGCAACATGAAATTGTGGGTTCTTTATTTTTTTGCTCGCACTGGTCTGTAGTTCCAGATAGTTGATATAATCAGATGGGCGCAAGCTGGTCATGGCTCCAAGCGCACCGAAATTGGCTGCTTTTACCAGTTCACCTTTATCCTGCTGAATCTTGTCTGTATTATAGCGAACACCGCCAAAACTTTTAGCGGAGGATAATATTTTAACAATCATCGCTGCCCTTTGATTAACCGCATTAGATTTCTGAATTCCTGTTCAATCTGTCGCTGATATTTATTATAATCAGCTATGAGAGATGGAAATCGGGATAGTTTGCCGGGTTCCAGTTTACCCTGTAGCTTCAATGTATTGATGTGGCGGGCGAGCTGGTTGATATTATTCCCTGATCTTCCCAGCTCCGAGCCCAGCGTATCGAGCATTTGGAGTATGGTTTTAGAATCAACCAACATCCTGGATGAATGATTTAAAACCCTATTCCTTACAATTTCTGACCGGTTTATACCAAGCGATTTTTCAAGGGCAAGGAACTGTGCCTTCTCGTTTTCCGTTAAGCGCAGTTCAAACCGGAAGACTCTATTATTTTTTTGCGTTTCAGTTTTGAGTGGTTTGTTTCTTCCCATATATCGGTTCTTTTTAACTATCAACTGCCTGAATGGTCCTGAAAATCTCATAGGCAACCTAGGGAACTATAGCATTTCCGTAGCTCCTACTGCTTTCCTATACCCGTGAATAGGCTGCCGTGTTTTTTTAACATGCTGTTGAAATTAGATGTAGGAAAAATGCCCCAGGAACAAGGGGCAAAGATTTAGAAAGTAGAAAAATGGAGTTGCGACATTTTTCCTTCCCTGATACTTGTCAACCTAAAAGGCTGATAAGTTTCAGGGCAAGTTCGTTTTTGTTGGTACAAGATCAGCAAAGCGAAATCTGTACGTACAAAGACACAACTTGCCCATTACAAAACAAGGAAGGGTGGAGGTGTTTTATCGACGATGAAAGCCTTTTAAAAGATCAAGCTGATCAAATTCTAATCAGGGCTTTAGGAATTTGACCGGAATAAGTGCCGAACTTGGCAGGTTCCTATTACCCGTACAATTTCGATATTGTATCAGTTAATTTCTTCATATAAATAGATCTATATATTCAAATAAACGAATATCTGTTTATGTATATATATGATAATGTATATATAGGGTAATGAAGATTAACCTATTCCAATATATCCATCTATTAATTTATGTAATGGAATAGATTTTCCTATATTGATATGTCCACATAGTTATTTATACTGCGATATAGCTGTATAGATAGACATCCAGATAATCGGATATATAGAAATCTGAATATTTGTAAATACCGATAGTTATCTATTTTTATGGATATGTATGTTCTTCAACGAGTCCATTAACATTTCGTTGTAATCCTTATAACCGGAATAAACATTCGCTCGGTCATTCGCGTAAGGGTAAAAATCTTTTATCGTTGAAGTACATTGTTTCCCAACTTCATCATTATCCAGATAAAGATCTATCTTATTGAATTCACACATACGCTCCATAGCACGTTTGACTAAAGAAACCGAGTTAAGCACGATAACGGTAGGTGGAAACTCAGTTTTACCTAATCTCAGCCAGCTTAAATAATCAAAAAAGCCTTCAAATATGGCTAGATGATCCGTTCTGCCCCGTATAACTGAAATATCTTTGTTTCCGATACTGGCTTTAAATCCCTTTGGGCTAGATATCTCCCAATTATCTTTTTCATTTTTCCAACCTATCGCATAAAATAATCTCGCTGGATCGGAAAAGAGTTTATTGCGGTAATAAAGTTCCCATAACAATCCGTTTGCCACAGAATCAACTCCTCTTTCCTGTATGTACCTAGAGAGAGAATAATTTCTACCCAATTTCTGACTGTGTGAAAATTCTAGGATATTTTCTATCTCCCTATCGGGAGCCTTACTTGACTCAAAGACTGGAATTTCGGCTTTTTCAAAATGGTCAAAAGTATATTGGATTTTTTGTAAAATTTCAAAATAAGAATGTTTCGGCCAATAAGCCATCGCAAGCTGGACGATTCCGCCGCCATGAATTCCAGTATGATTGGCGCCACCATGATCCATCCATTTCCCTCCTTCGTCCCATACTGTTAGAGATGGTGTATTTTTACCGGTTTCTCGGAGCATACTATGGTAAAAAAATTCCCTGCCAGATTTTTTGACAGGGAAGTACCCCAATCGGCCAAGGAAATCCACAATAGATAACCCTTCGACATTTTTTCGATCGATATATTGTGTCATCAAAAATATTGATTTATAGCGGAAGAAAAATACAATTAGGCAAGCTACCCTGTACTTCTATTTTAGCCTCTTTATAACCTTCCCGGTTCCCATCAAAATAAAATTTAACGTTATCGTATTTGCTAGCCCTTTTAATGGCGGCAGAAACAAATTGAGGAGAGTTAAGTACTAAAATCGAAGAGTAAAGTGAATACAATTGATCTCTATGTTTTAGGTAGTCGGTAAACTGCTGGAAGATGGCAATATTTCTCGTAGAGGCTTCAAAAAATGTCATCCCCTTAGATCCGATACAGGACTTGAAATTTTTGGCGTATACTTCCCAGCCTCCATTCTCATTCGGCCATCCCGCTGCACAAAAATCTCTGCGTTTACCTTTTTCGTCCTTAACATAATAATGAACTTCGACCAAATTTGAATCTGCAATTTCCCATAATCCGGCATCCTGAAGAAATGTGGACACTTCATTAGTCAGACCAAGCTTCCGTATACCTGCCACCTGGTAGTAAGGCAATTTAATAGGCTTTCTTTTCCTCTTTTTCTTATCATTTATTGGGAACATGAAATGATATTCTTTGCTGGTTGAAAACGAATTTAATCTTTCTCGTACTTCATCGAGGTTGAGATTAGGCCAGTAATATTTACCAAAATCAATAATACCTCCTCCCTTTCCTATTGATTTATCAAACCATACATCTAATGTATGGTCTAACCTAAAACTGTTTGGTTTTAAATTATTTGAAGTAAAAATATTTGAGTAGAAACTCTCCTTCTCATTTGAAACAATTGGTTTAAATCCCAGATGGTATAATAATGATTTGATGGAGATAAATTCTTCCTTTGAAGATGATTCATCAGATAGTATTCTATTTGTTGTCATAATATGTTTATATTTTAAAAGAAACTCATCGAGGATTTAGCCTTGTAGATGATTTCTATTTCAATTCTGTCTATTCGCCAGGCCGCTGAGTGATTTCCATCTTTTCGTGGAGTAATCAATCCCTGACTGATCCATTGTTCTACGTTATTGCGTCCAAAACGCCGAAAAGCTTCTGATTTTTTCAGAAAGGGCTTAATCGTTCCAACTTTTGCTAATGCTTTGAGAGCGCCAAGTTCCGAAGCATCAGATAGTAGTTTCTGTAATTGAAAAGGTGTAAGGGTAATATTCATTTAGGTAATGAATAGTGTAATAAAAATTGTTAATACTTAAGGTATTTATCCAATCAAAATTTAATGTTTTAAATGGTCGGGACTACTCACGTCAATCTGTACAGATCGGGCTATTGCCTGCCTATGTGCTCTCGAGAGACTTTTTCCAAATGAAAAAACTCTCTCTTCACATAATTTCCTTTTTTATCAGGATAATGCTTCATCCCCAAATGTCAAAGAACAAGAATTGCTGCCTCACGGCAAGCTGAGTTATCTTTCTGCCACTTGCAGATAGGTAATGCGATTGCTTGAATCAGAAATAGATTTCAATTCTTCTGGGTCAAATAAAATTTGAGAAGATTGATGCGATAAGGGGACTAGGATACCTTCAAGGATCCATCTATCAATGTTGCTACGGCCGTACTGCCTATAAGCTTGAGATTTGTTAATTGATTTAGGCATAGAGCCAGTAATTGATAATGCTCTAGATACACCTTCCTCTGTTGCTTGCCTCATTAAAAAAAACAGTTCCCTTGTTTTCATAATTCCCATGGGTTTATTGTCCCATTGGTTGCAAAGCAAGAAAAATGAAGTAGGCATAAACAGTGAAGGGGGGTGAAAAGAACCCTTTCACCCCCTTTCAAAAAAAATGCTTGAGTGGCATTAAATGCATATTTTCATAATTTTCATTATTTAGATATTCATATGAAAAATATGAGAATGAGGAAATTTAATCAATAATGAATAGGGATATACATAGATTTTTTATATTTATGATGGATATCAATATTAGTTAGCAATGGCTAATTTTGCTTTAATTTTGAACTATGAATACGCCAAAAATTGACCTATCTTCTCTAAATATTGAACAGGATTTTCTCGACCGATCAAATATTTTAGGTATGAATACCTTAGAAGATATCATGAATGTTAATCTACCAGAATTACGAAAAGACAAGAACTTCAATTACATATGGTATTCTGATCTTCTTTTGCTATTGGAAAGAGCAGGTTTATTGGATGAATTTGAAAAAAGGAAATTATGAATCTTTGTAGTTGGAAGTATTATAATGCTCGTTCAACCAGTTTACCATACCGATTAACTGACTTTTCATTTTTTTCGCCGTTGCAAATTCTACGTCTGTCGACTTCTTTTGTAGGCTTTCGGCAGAAATAAAACTAGCGTGAGGAGTCCTGAAATGTTTAGCATAATAACTAAAAGTCTTTCCGACATCCTCACGTGGAATAATCCCCTGTTCCATAAATAATCTTATAATAAGCCCCATTTGTGGAACCGAAAGATTTATCAAAGCTTTTTCATTATCCTGCCATAGTTTTGAATCTAATATTTCATTTCTCCGCAATTCCATTCTTTCCTTCAAGCTTTCCTTTTTTTCTTTATAAAAATTCTTTAATTGTCGACGAATAGACTCATCCTCCATTGTAAGCTTCAAAAAACGCTTTTGAGGAATAATATTCAATCGTTCTTCCAAAGAGATCAGTACCTCCATCTGCGTATGTAGACTTATGTTTTCGGTTGCCTGAAGAAGGCAATTCTTAGCGCAGTAATTAAAAAACTTCGGTGAATTAAAATCATATTGGATAAGAATATTTTCAATTTTTTCTGTCTCAAGGTTCTCCAAATTTAAAAGTTCCTGTAAGATCAGCATTGCATATTTGAGTTCTCCTCTCTTTATTTCCTTCTTTTCTATTACATTTCGAAGTGTTCCTAAAACAAGTTTGGAAAGATCATGATTGATACATGAGCTATGTATTTTGGATTTCAATATTGCGAGGTCCTTTTTAAACAGATCCTTTCCTACAAAGGAAGAGTATTTAGTTAAGGGTAGCTCTCTAAGCAATTTTTCATTTAAGCGCTCACAGTCATTTAATAATGAATCTATAATTGACAGCATTTCGATATAAATCTTTCTTATATAACTATATCTTTCTATAGGGACATTCGTTTTGGTAATATTTTTTAGATTTCCATATATCTTATTTGCGGTTAAAATTAACTGTGAAAGGGCTATCTTTGCCTTTTTAGCGGAATCCCCAATTATTTCTGTAAAGCTGGAAAGAAAATAAACCATATTGGCTTTTAGAAACCCTAAAAACTCTGTCAAAGTTATACTTAAATGATTTGAAATTTGCGTTGTACAAAATACCTCTTCAATTTTGTACAACCATTTACTTGTGGACCAATTAGAATACACTGTCTTGTTCAAAACAACTCACTTAAAAAAAGTCTCAATCAATTATAAAATTTCTTAATCACTAACGTGATGATTTCTGGCTTTCAGTCGTATTTCCCCAGATTTATTTAGTATGCCCGTTATAATATTGTCTTCGATCCATTTATCAAAATATTTGTACTTACCTTTTTCCCCTCTATTAAGTTCAATTTCAGATAAATACACATGTGTTGATGTAATACCAGTTACTTGGTCAAGAGAGACAGCGAAACTGCGATGAATTTGCGCAAACTTTGATTTTGGTAATCGTGTAAGAATATCTCCAAAAGATTCATTAACCTCAATAAAGGTTTTGTCATCTAACCATATCCAACTCTGCTCATTTTTAGCTTCAATACAAAGTATATCGTCATATTCTAACCGCCGCCTTTCTTTTCCACGTCTGCCGTAAAAAAAACAATTATTTTTTTCATCAAGATCATTTAACCCTAATCCCATAAGTTTCGTTTTCACATTTTTAATAGCTTTCCAATAACGATCCCTTTCAAAAGGTTTTAAAAAGTAATCAGTTACTCCATAGAGGAACATTTTATCACCTACAGCCTCATTGGTACTGCATACTACAACCTGCATATTAGCAATTCCAGGATTACTCACCTTTAGATCCTCAAGCTGAGGTAAAATATCCAAGCCTCCGATTACAGGCATTTCTATATCTAAAAACAACACGTCAAGTTTGAGCGTTCTTAGTGCCAATAATGTTTCTTTTGGATTAGTCGATGAAAATACGCATTCAAAATTGACTGTAAGATCAACACATTCTTTCAGTTCTTCTACCATCTCAGGATCATCATCCAAAATTCCGACTCTTATTTTTTTACGTCTATTCTCCTGCTTTAACACCCTCTTTATCGTTTTCATAATTAAAATCTATCTCAATATTTAGATAATACATTCCCTCGTTTATTTTTTCCAACAAAGTAAAGGCCTTACCATATTCGAGACGTAGCAACGTTTGAAGTTGCTTCAATCCCGTGCCCCCTTCGCCATAAATCCATGCAGACTTTTCCGAAATTTTATTTTTACATTTAATTTCAAGTTTATCCTCAAAGGTTGACACTGAAATAATGGCTAGTATATTACTTTGGCTAAAATCTCCATGCTTTACCATATTTTTATATAAGCTCATCAACATCATCGGAATTATACGTCTGTTAATATTCTCAATATCTAATTGTAGTTTAATATTTTTTTCATCATATAAAACCATCAGCAACCTTAGATATTTTATTTCATCTTGCAAATTTCCCAAGATGTCATTCCGAAAATTCAACTGTCGCAAAGCATAACCTTCGATTTTAAGCAAAGAGTCTACATGTGTAAAGTTTGACGGATTCTTTCTAACCGATCGCGCAAAACTCTGTGTCAAATTACCCATGAAATGTGTAATCCAATTACGAAAGACCTTTACTTTTGTGGCTTCCCTAAAGTTTGAACGAACCAACCCTAAATAAATGAATATGCTAACCGTAACATTATATAAAATTTCCATGATCAATATTAATCCACCTTTTAGCGCAAAGGTTAAATAAAACGTTATGATATCTATAGCAAAATCTGCAAGCTTGAAAAATTGAGGATTTTTTAAAATCTTTCTACTGAGCTCTGTTGGGAACTCATATAATGCCAGATAAACACAAAAAGCAGTGACTAAAAAATAACTTAACAATTTACTTACTTGTAGAACTTCAATTTTTCTAAACAGTAACTGACGCAGCCACCCTCTGTTTAAATAACTGATTGACAACATTATAGGACACAAAACAAATAAAACATACGTATGCCCCCAACCATATTTGTAAATATTTACTGCGGAGATCCAAATGAAATAAATTGTCCAAAATGCGAAATGAACACGTCTTGATAATGGTTTAAGAAGACTTTGTTTTATCATTATAAGTTTAGGTGTGTAGAACAAATATTAATCTCAACAACTATAAAATTAGTAAAAAAAATATTTTACAGTTTAAAGAAAATACTACTTGTTTCTTATAAAAGAGAGTTAATTACTTAAAAAACGCCCTAAACTTACCAGATATGATCTTAAATTCATTTTGAGCAACCCACACTGAGCGACCAGTTGTAATATCAAAAAGCATTTCTTTATTTTGCATATACAATGGTAACCATAAACTAGATCTGATATTTTTATATCCGTCTTGTATGGTAGTATGATCAAATATAATTGGCAAAAATTCCCACTGAATAAGCTCTTCAATTTTAAGGTGATGGATAGGTTTGAAAATACTTTGAAGAACGTTATGATAATCTAATTTATTTTTAACAGCGATATCTTGAACATACCGCAATTTGATTTTCTCATCAACTATTGTTAAAAATAGACTCGTAATCGGAATCTGGGTCCAGTAACTCAATCCTAGAATACCTTCCCTTAGATTTATATCTGAATTATAAAGATTTACTTTAGCCCAACCCTTTCCATGCTCATTTTTACTAAGCTGTCCGTCGATAAATATAACCACTTGAAACCCCTTACTAATGGCATCCTTTAACCTTAATAAAGGATTTCCAACGTCCGATCTTATAAATAATAAATCACTTTCTGTAGCATCCTTTCCAAATGAAAGTTTAAATTGTTTTCTATATATAGCTACTTGCTCCTCATAGACATCTGAGCGAAGCAACACAGCCACTTTGAACCCAAGTACAATTAGGACCCTAGCAATCATTCCATATGGTCCGATATGCATACAGCTCCATATTCGAATGGTTCTATCAGTAAATGGCCAAATATCAATAAGATGTTTTAATAACAAATCATTAACCTGATGACGTTCCTGACTAGACCAATGCTGATACATTTTTAATAAATTGAAAACTGATTCGTAGCTTTTAACAAGCTCCCAATGATAAAAAAGAGAGGCGCATTTTAGCCCTCTAATCCATCTTTCAGAACTAAAAAATAGCTTGTTATGTGTTGACGAAGGGTTTTGATTATTATTTTGGTTAATGAAATTCATGTTCTATCTGTTTAAATTGCTAAAAAATAAGGTGTCCGGATCACCAATTAGATTTTATAAGTAGTATAGACTACATTTTTCTTCTGCAGATTCGATCATGAACTTTATTGTTTCCAAATTGGAAAATGTATAAAGTGCTTGATCAGCTAATTGTTGCATTTCATTAAAAAGCTGTTCCATTATCTTTATCATCTTTTGTTTTCGCTCAGTACCAAACTTGCCCAGTTTGGTCACTTTGCTTTCAGGCCATGAAAGCGTTGTGATCACAAGGCCTAATTTGGTAGAAAAACAAGACAAAAGATTCATTTTTGAACACACAGGTTCTGTGAGCCTGTGAATCAAAAATTTCCATATACATAAAAATTCACAGTATCTAAACATCTCTTCACAGGCTCCCAAAACCTTTCTACATTTATCTTTGGTCACTCATTAAAATTTTAGTAAAATAACATCTTAACTATTAAATAACGGTTAATCAAGCTATTAAACCTATTCCAACATTAACAGAGAGGAGTTTATGGAAAGAAGTTATGATTTCACCTTATCACAAGAATATCGAGCTGTTGATCAGCCAAGACAATCTGTTACCTATCCAATTCGTAATGCGCATGAACGACATTGGACGAATCAGAAGAACAGCATAAGTGAGCTTACCTTCGATGGGCGATATGGATATCTTTATTACTACGAATTCTGGATAGAACGCGAAGAAAATATCCCAGTGTGTACATCTATGGGTGATCTTCATCTTGTCTATCCTTTATTGAGCAATTCCCCACTAAGGCAAATTCATAGCACTCAAGATTTCATGATGGATTTTGAAGAAGGACGAGGTGCTTATCTTTATCTGGCTAAAGGAGAGTATAAATTGAAAATACCCAAAGGGCATCATATTATGGTCGGCTTTATTTTAGATGCCGGACTATTCCGACCACCTGCCAACCGGCACTTCAGCTTTTTGCAAGATTTGATAAATGCAAAAAAGGGGCAATCAAAGCGGTCGATTACTAGTGTTACTTTTCGGGTCGGTGAAATCACTAAAGGTCAATTAAAATTGCTATTTAGCAAGATTAACCCCAATATACTGGACAATGAGCATTTCATCTTAAAAAATATCATCTTTCTAATTCAACTAAGTCGATTTAAATTACGTGATGATGAACATGAGATGCTGATTGACCGAGCTCGCAATTTACTACAACTTATGATTCTGCATCAGGGGGCAAAGGCTAGATTATGTGATATTGCTGAGGTTCTTTTAGTAACTAGGCATCATCTCAATGACGAGCACAAAAAACACTACGGATGTAAATTTATAAGTTACCGTCATCAGGTTTTATTAGACCATATTGCGTCTATAATTGTCAGTGAAGATAAACTTTTAGCCACTGCAGAAGAATGCGGTTTTAGTAGTACAACGGAACTGAATGCTTTTATTAAAAACCAAACGGGGTTAACTTCCTTAAACTTTAAGCAGTTTCATAAAAAAAAATCACCAATGACTAAAGTTTTATATCCAATCAAATAGACTGAGATATCAAATATACTTTTCTACCTTCTTGCACATCCCTTTCTACCTAACGGTCTAGTTCATATTACTGTAATTTAGCATTATCAAACTTAATAAAGGATAAAAACAGATGATGGAGCAACGCGGAAAATATATTCAGAATAGTGGAACTGCAACTTCAGAAGAAGTTCAAATAATGAATACACCTAGTTGGTTAAGACGTAAATTCATTTATTTGGCTTCATACATCAAAGAGCATCCACAGGAATTTGTCTTGCAGGTATTGACTTTTGCCCTGCTCAGCCTGTGGATTTATGTCGGCTCGAAAAAGGTATTTACCTACGTCGAATTCCGTGCTTCGATGATCAGACAACCCTTTGAAGATCAGTATGGCATTATGCTGTCGTATATCCTACCAGCCGTGGAATTGGCCAACGGTATCCTCTTTATTTTTGAAGCGACAAAAAGATTCGGTTTTTGGCTGACACTCCTGTTGATGCTTGTTTTTTTCAGGCTACGTCCTCCTTGCCTTGCGTGATACTTGGGGAAGTCTTCCCTGTGATTGCATCCTTGAATTTCCCATTAGCTGGAAAGCCCATCTCTGGGTCAATGGCCTGATCACGATTACATGTATTACAGGTTTATTGCTTGATAGAAAGATAAAGCTTCGCATCAGAGGAAATTGATGATGAGGTTAGGTTCATAAAAAATTAGCAACAGCTACAACATCGGAAGCTGAGCCCAAGGCTGGCTCGGCAGAAGGGCTCGTCTGCCAAAAGACCAAAGGTTTCTCGTCCTTGATCAGTGTTAATGATGGGTCAGAAAGAGAAAACTAATACATTTTATTAAACCAAAAAATCGATATGCTATGCATATGAGAAAATTCAAAATTAATGCAAAAGCCGCAGTAGCTGTGGCCGTTGCAATGGCATCCTTTGTCGGCTTTAACAGCTTTAAAAAAGCCGATAATCTGTATTGGTATCATCGAGATGCTGCAGGAAGTTACAGCTTTATCGGTCAAAGTCCGACGCAGCCATCGAGCCCAGATTGTCAAGCTCCAGTTACAGACACTGAAATCTGTATGAAAGGACTTAATACCAATCCAAGTGCTTCTACTGTTAATGATGGTACGTCAGCAGTTCAGACTATTGAACGCGAACCGCTGAACAATTAATTAACAAGCGGTACAAAACAGAAGGCTCCAATCTTTATTTTGGAGCCTTTTGCATTTATCTATCTTGGATTTTGAGCCATATCGGGATTATAGCCTATGATCAGACTTGGTATGAGAAAAGCATATCTTTTATCATTAGGATTGAGTGTGTACCTTTCATCTCCCAAAACACGATGGATGGTCAACGACTCTCCTTCCATGTTATATCTCCTGAGATCCGTCCACCTCAAACCTCTAAAAATCAACTCCCGTCTGCGTTCATCGCGCACAAATTTCAGCAATGATTGCTGATCTAAGGCAATAGACGCAGGTACTTTATACAGATCTGAATTCGCCGCGAATCGATTTTTTCTTAGTTTCTCAATCGTCTCAACAGCATCTTGCGTCCTTCCGAGTTTTGCCTGACATTCGGCTTTTATCAGATAAACCTCATCTGTGGCCAGTCCTACAAAAAAAGCTGTGCTGGCATAAAAACTTCCTTTGTACCGAAAACCACTAGGCGTTGCCGTTCTAAAAAATACCCCTTTCCGCAGATCTTCCTTCACATAGCTTTGATATAAGTTGGAATCAATTTTGGCAATGAAAATACTCAGCGGACTTGTGATTCCAGATCGGGTCACGAAGGTACTTTTAAACAGCACTTCCGTATCCATAATAGCTGATCCCTGAAAAGGATAGTTGGCCGAGGCCGAGAGCTTATTGTAATCCAATAGCCCATCCACGATATTCAGGCTGGCATCTGCCGCAGCCAAAGCCTTATCATAATCGCGCATAGAAAGATACACTCTCGCCAACAGTGCATAGCAAGCAGTCTTTGACGGCCTTTCTTTGTAAGAAGAAGTTGGCGGCAGCGCCTCAACAGCATCCTCCAGATCTTTGGTAATCTGCGCATAAGTTTCGGGTACTGTGCTACGTTTTATCTTTTCGGAGACATCGGCATTCAACCGAAGCGGAATACCGTATGGCTCCATATCAGCCAAACCAAAAGGATAAGCAAAAACCTGCGCAAGCTGAAAAAAGGCATGCGCGCGGTAGAATAATGCCGCAGCCCGTATCTCCTTCCACCGGGCCAAATCATAGTTCCCAGCTTTCATCTGTGATAGACCGTCCAACACAATATTGGCCATAAAAACACAATTGTAGCCTCTATCCCAATCGTTGAGGTTATCGCCCGAATTCGCATCTTTTGACCAGGTATAAAAGTCGCGATAGAGACTTGTCAGGCGATTTTGATACAGGTCGGTTGTCAGATAGTAATCATCCGATCCAATCTCCCCGAGTTCGGGCACCAAACCCAATCCATTCGGCACACCGTTCATATCAAAATCATTATCCAGTATAGCCTGAAAATCTTCCAGTGAAGATGGCACCACCAAGCTCTGATCAGGCTTCGCATCCAAAAATTCTGTTTTGGAACAGCCATAAAACAGCCCCATAAACAATAAAAAAATAAGTATTAAATTTTTCATAATCACTGCAACTTAAAATGTAAAACTTATACCGAAAACATAAGTAGGCCGAGACTTTGGCATATTATTGAAATAGGGATCAATACCCATATTATTGCCTATCCAGGCCCAATTAGGACTCTGCACCTGCGCAAAAAAACGAGCATTTTGAATACCCCATCCGCGCGTAGTTTCAGGCAGCAAAGAATAATAGAGTAATATATCTTCAACCCGAATATTGTCCGATTTTTGGACCAATACCGAAGAATATTTATAAAACTGATCGCGATCTGAGTTTCCTGTTAAATCAAGCGATGGGACATTCGTATTTTGTTCGTCCCCTGCCACTTGCCATCTTTTCGCATAATCTCCATGTGCATTAAATCCAGCCAATAAAGCTGAACTAAAAAAAGAAGAAGTACGAAAATAACCGCCAAATTTGAAACTGAGATTGACCGAAAGACCTACATTTTTATAAGTCCATTCATTACGCAAAGAGCCGTACCAAGGTGATTGCATCGGACCATTATAGACCATATCCTCTATGCGCGTATTGTTCAATATAGTTTTATAATCTTCCGAAATTTCACCACTGATTATCCCCTGCGGATTGCCATTATTGGGATCGAGCCCTTTCCAAGGATAGCTGAAAACAGCATATAGCGGTTTCCCTTCCAGTGGACTGATTCCTGAGCTGCCTAGATATGGTAAGGGTGATGCACTTTTGGGCATCAGATACTTTTTCACCTTACTGTTTGTATAACTCAGATTGAGGAATGTATTCCATGTCACAGCAGATTCCATATTTCGCGACTGAAGCGTTAAATCCCATCCGTGACCATCCATTGAAGCGACATTTCCGAAGAAAGAAGTTATTCCCAATGTAGGGTCCATAGGAGACTGTGAGAGCAGGTCACGGCCATTTTTTAGGTAGTAATCCAATGAGCCCGATAAGCGGTTTTTAAAAACCGAGAAGTCGGCACCAAAATTAGCTGTATTGATCTTTTCCCAGCGCAGGCTTTTGTTTGGCGGTGAGTTGAGCCTGGCAGCAGGTAGTCCCGAAATCGTATAGGAAATATATTGTATGGTCGTCATTGCGGTAGCCATTCGCGATATATTCCCATTGACACCATAAGAAGCCCTTAGCGCCAACCGATCCAACAGTCCCGTCTCATAGCGCAGTCCTGCAGACCAGAAAGGTGTCCCCTTGGCATTCGTCTCCACACCAAATAGATTTGCCTCGTCTTTGCGCACACTACCCGAAATAAAAATCTGATCCTTATAAGAGACTACTGCATTTCCAAACCAAGACAAGAAGTTATCTGTCCGCTTATTTACCCCCGATACAGCGGGAACTTTAGCTAATGCCCCATTGCTCAGCAAAGTGAAATTCGTTATATAATCCACGTCCCTCACTACAGACATACGGTCATCGACATAGCCATAGTAGCGACCATATTTGCCCTGTTCGATTTTCGCCCGGATTTCGTATCCGGTAATAGCATCCAGGCGCATATCCGCATTGATTCTTTTGTTGTAATCAAGCTGTAAACGTCCCTGATGCGACTGTAGCGTACTTTCATTGAAGTCCAATATCCCGCCTTTGGGAATAGCACTCGTCCAGTTTCCATTCTTTTTGTAGGCATACTGATTGGAAAGTCTTCTGACAAGGTATGAATCGCTTTTGTAGTGATTGTCGTTACCATCAGAGCCGATCTGATATTGATACCGCAGGCTGACCGATAGATTCGCGATTGGCTTGATGGCAAGTGCAATATTATTTGTCAGATTATAACCAGCGACCTTGTTATCTACAGTATTGAGGTCGCGTACCGGATTAAAAGACCAATCCTTTAAATGCCCTGCTCCCACTGTATCCAAGTAAGCTTTGGGGTGGTTCAGATAAACATTTTTTGGGCTACCATCCGCACCGACAAGTGAGGCATACGGATAGATTTCACGATTGTCCATGATCAGATAGCCCGGATTCGCATTAGCCTGTTGTCTTGCATGCGTATACTGCAGATTGTGCGAAAGCTCGATTATGGGTGAAAGTCGAAATGTATTGTTGGTCCTTATCGTCAGCCTATCATCCGCTGTACCACGAAAATTGGAAAGTTCCTTAAAATAACCCACCGAAGTCATATGAGAAACCTGCTTCGTCCTGCCTGAAATCGCCACATGATATTGCTGCCGAAAGCGTGGTCGGTATAGATACTGCGCCATGTCCTTCCGCACATCATTACTTTTCATTTGTTCAATCTGGGCATCTATCGTCGCGTCATTGGGATTATTCCTTTTTTGAAATAACAGCTCTACCACAGGTGTGATCGGCGTGAGGTAGTAAGGTCCATTCAATAAGTTGTCGTAGGCACTTTGCGCAAACCGCAGCTTTTCAAACTCGATCATATCCGCTGACCTAATCCAGTTTAAATTGTTCAGATCAGGCCTATTCTGCAGGGCAAAGTCAGACTTGAAATCAATCTTCAATTTATAGCTCAGTCCCTGTTTGGTTTTGATGACGATCACACCATTTCCTGCCCGAGCGCCCCAGATACTTGCCGACGCTGCATCCTTCAAAATAGACACCGAGGCCACGTCACTGGGATTGATCTGACTGATATCCCCCTCGTAGGGAAAATCATCTACCACAATGAGCGGTTTAGCCTCTGCTGAAATCGTACTGCGTCCCCGGATCAAAAATGCATCAGTCTCGGCAGCATCTCCTTTATTGAATTGAATACCTGGCGAAAGCCCCTCAATACGCGACAGAATATTTGTTCCAGTCGTCCTATTGAGCATCTTTTCAGAGATCACATCCACTGATCCCGTGATCTGATCCTTGCGTAGGCGCTGAAACCCCGTATGTACCACCTCCACATCTTCGAGCATGACGATCTTGCTCGCCAAGCGGATTATTCCGTCCGCAGGCCAATCCTTTGTAGCCATTGTTTGAGGTTCATAGCCCAAGATCATGATACGAATAGAGTCTTTCGGATTTGCTTCGATGGAAAACTTTCCATCACTATCTGTAGACGTCGCGCTATTGGAAGTTAGATTTCTGACCGTCGTGTGGAGCAGAGCTTGCCCCTTAATATTGGTCACACGTCCATTTAAGATTTTCTGCGCATAGACCTGGGAAACCAGACCAAGCATTGCGATTATAATGTAAACTAATATTTTCATCGTGCAGGTTCATTTTTAGGATCAACAACAATTATTTCCAAAGATTCAACGGTATGACTCAGTATCAGGCCATTCAGCTTTAAGAATTCAGCCAATAGCGCTTCATCCTTGGCGAGCGTAGGAATGGGTTCATTGGTATATAAGACCGTTTCTAAGGACAGATCTGTTGTATAGATCGGCAGATCTACTTTCCATTTGAAGTTGGTATTTAACAACGCGAGTAAGGATCGCAGATCTGTATGGTGCTTTAATTTTTCAAGCTTCTGTACTGCGCAATTTTCTTTCTTCAGGATCTTCATCACCATCATATTCCGCCATTGCTTACCCACATCACAGTTAAAGGAAGCTTTTAAATCCGCTAGAAACCAAGCTTTCATCTGATCATCGGGTGTTGCTTCAGGAGCAATCAGCTGGTAGCAGCCCTGCTGGCTTATGAAATTGGTATTAGACCGTTTTACCGTGTCTATCCATATTCTATTGAGCGGCATACCAGTCGAGTATGCTAGCATACTCAATACCCATGCGTTATTATAATACAACAGCTTCTGACCATTGGCCTGCATTATCCCATTATTACCGCCTATACCCTTTATATAACCCGTCATCACAGATTTCTTATAGATAGGAGTATTAATAAGCTTGGCAAATTCATCCAATGGTTTCGTCAGGCTAAAGTCCATAAATTCGGCTTTGACTTCCATTTGAGGAAGATGCCCATCGAGTGCAAGTGCAATATTTTTTTCATTTGCATCTACAGCTGCGCCGATATGGACAACCTTATTGTCCATGATCCATACCTGATGCGGAATACTTCGATGTGGAAAATACTGGAGCAATTGCGGATCCGAATACACGCTAAACGGATGAAAGCTGAGCTTTGCCATTTGTCGCTGTAGCAGATCAAGCTTCTCATAGGTAACCGGTATAAGGGCAAACCTGTCGGCATACTTCTTTTCAATAATTTGAAGTTTTTTGATTGACGCAATACAAGGTGCACACCAAGTCGCCCAAAAGTCAATGATCATGAGTTTTTTTGACTGAAAATCTTTGAGCTGTATATGCTCCTTTTGCTGCGGATCATGCATAACTGGCAATACCGTATTCCAAAGTTTATCAGGAATAGGATCGCCTATATTTAACGGATGAATGCTCGTATCTTTCTTGACATCAATTGACAGCGACAAAGATTGACTGGATACCTTTACAGTGCCTAATAAAGCATATAAAACCACAATCATCATGATCTTAAGCATTTGGATATGTAGCAGTAGGCTAAGATTAGTTTTTTTCATAATTCTAGGAATTGGGATTAGAAGGGGTTACACGTTGGAAGAAATCATAGATCCTTTTAAATATCTCCAACTCTTCCTTATTTGTATCTACTGAAATTGAGACTTTACTCAAATCCATTTCAGATATATGGATCATAAGATATGCTATCAAGACCCGGAGTAGATGGATAGAAAATTCAGTCAACAGTGGATTATATTTCATCTTTGCCTCATTACGAATGTCAGATTGTAATGCTGCAATACTTTCGTAAACTTTACTTAAGGAATACTGCTCCCAAAAGCTTTTCACGTTCTCAATTGGATTATATCCTTTTCGGTAAATATCATAGAGTTCCAAATCAAATTGGATCAAATAGTTATATTTAGGCATCATTTCTCAGATAATTAACCGCATGTTTGGGGCATAGCTATGCCATTCTGAATGCATCAGTTATTTTTTAAGCCAAACCTGCATTTAATAAAATTTATTGATTTGAAAGCTAGAGGGCGTTGAAGTGGAATTCATAAGGTGTTTATTATTGGTAATTTGCACCCAATAGCTATTAAGCCAAACATTGCCGGCTACTCGGAAAGATTATTCAGGAGATCTTATAATATTCTTAAATAATTGTTTTTTCATTTGCTCACTAGTTTAGTGAGCCTCTTAAACAAAATTATTCTTGCTACAAAAAACAATAGGGCCGGTCCTACAAAGTCTAATGCAACTGGCTCTGACAAAGCCAACCCTTCCAAGGAAGGGCTCCCCATTAGAACATAAGCAGGTACCGACCCTATTGAAATATAGGGTCAGGTAACACTACTCACACTCGCTGGGAAATTTGTCAGATTTGTTGTGCGAGGCTCGTATAAGCACCTATTATTTTATAATTAAGTGCTTAAATTTAGTCTATTTTTCTATAATATTCCATTTTTTCCGTTAGGAATATTGATCAAAGATAATTAAAGAGTTAATAATTAGTAGGGTTAACGAAGATGTAAAATACACCTTACAAGATAAAATAATGAATTATGTTATCTTAAATTTTTAGTATATTCGTAATACAATTTTTCCTTTGTTATGTACAATATTGCTAAAAAACATATAGGTCAAAATATCCGAAAAATTCGTTTATTGAGAGGAATGAAACAGGAAACTTTTGCTAAGGAATTAGGAATTGCCCAACAAAATGTATCTAAAATGGAGAATAAAAAAGAAATAAGTGAGGAACAATTAAAGAAAGTTTCTGAAGTATTGCAAGCCAGTGTTGAAGCCATTAAAGGTTTTGATGAAAATGCAATTATTAACAACAATATACTGAATGATCAAGTTAATAACTATAATATTCATCCCGTTGAAGAAATTGTCAATGTTTTTAAGGGTATTCTCTCGTCAAAAGACGACGAAATTGCTAAGCTTCGCGCTGAACTTTTAAATCTTAAATCATCTTCGAATGAAGACAGTGAAAATTCAAATGTGAGAAGCATTAAAGAAGCCTAAATTTTTACAGATTTATATAGGATTTTTATCAAAAAAATAAATAAAAACTTGAGAACCTGGTCTCTGTACGAAAGTGCAGGGGCCTTTTCTTTGATTGAAAAGGGAGAATTATAAAATACTATAATTCTCACTTTTTTAAATGCCTAGAATTCTGTAAAAATTGCCTTTGGCTGAATAATGGAAAGATCTTCACGAACGACGTTGAATAGATCTTTGATTTGCTTATCGCTAAGTTTATTTAGAAGTATAGTATGTCGATACTCGTCATGTATATACAATTCACCACCAGGGAAATGTGCTGTTGCTATCCTGCAGCAACTTTTCCCACTTCTAATACACAGATAAATATCCAAATACGGGCCTATTTCATTCGCTATTAACAAAGTCTCATCTGTAGGTACGCCATTTGGAAGGGCTTTATTTATTTGGGGGTTTGAGAATTTTACTATAGCCATTCTGTTAAAAGACATAATACCTTCATGTGATGCTAAGCGATTTGAAAATTGAACCAACTCTATTGGGCCTTTGATATTTTCAATCCCAAATAGAACACTTTCTATTGAAAAATTTTGACTACTCATGATTTTCTTATTTATAAATTTGTTTTTAGGATCTTTTGCAGTTAGTCTCGATCAATGAATTTTTCTATGATCGCCGCAATATTTCTATTCGTAAATCCAGCAAAATCTACGGCTGATTTCTTCGTTTTAAATACCCTATGGTTCACTTTCCATTTTATCTTTTTACCATAGATATACATGGGCGTACGATATGCATTGAAATTTGTCCACTTAATCTCTTCATCACGGTATACCTTCGCTGAGTGAATAATCACTACATTCGATGCGTCATCACATGGATTTGTTGTAAGTAGTAAGTTTTTGTTTTTGTCGAAAATCTCGAACCGAATAAAGTCTTTATCATGAAGGATTATTTTGAATAGCTGTTTAATATCGAAACTGGAATTCGACAGAACATTCTCATCGAATTTTTTATATGTTAGTACGCCTATATTATTTTTATTCGTTGTTTTCATCTTTTTGAATTATTTAGGCGACCCAAGATCGGATCGCCTGGTTGAAAAATTTAGTTATGATTTACGGAAGACAAAGCCATCGTCGAACCAGTAGTCAGTCATGAAAAGATCCCTTGCAAATGCCTCGTAGTCAAAATATTGTTTGGCAATTGAGGGGAGGTCATACAGCTCTCCCACTATCTCCCTTGCAAAATCCTCCTCATCATCATATTCACCTTGATAGTCTTCTTCAAAGCGAGATATTAGGTCATAAATTTCTTCTTTGGCTAAGTTCCTATTAAGGTTATCGCACCAAATCAAGAACGGCTCTTTATGATCTTGATCCATTCGGTCTACTGCGTCAAGAACTTCAAAAATATTTGCACTGATACAGTATTCATTAATAAGGTCTTCGGGAATGTTCTCATAATCCTGATACATGAATTCTGGATATTCTTCATCTGCGTGAAGTTCCTTACATGCCTCGTAAAACTCCTCTATATCATAATAATCTGACAATTCAAGCCATTTGCCATACAGTGATCCTGTACTATACTTATGAAAAGTTCCAACATAAACCCGAGCTTCTGTGATATCTAATTGATGTAGCATGTCTTTAATGCTTTAATGGTTGATGAATAGATTTTTTTGATTTATTCGGCGATGAGAGGAGGTGCTTGTTTTCGTTTTCCTTTTTATTCTGTTTCCAATGCTTTTTAATTCCCATAGCTGACATTTTTTTTATTCGTCTAAAGAGCCGGAGTATGCTTTTGCTTCGTTTTCATGAAGAGAAGAAGGTTAGTGGCTAGGAGGATAAAAGGTTTTTGAAAAAAAAATACTACCCAAAGGGCTGGAGATTATTTTTTCAAAACTCGCTTTGACCTTTAGGATCCGTAACACGTCTTACCTTCGTTCTTGAAACGAATCAAAGAAAGCATACCGGACCTCGATGGTGTTAGTGGAAGTAAATGGGAATTGCGTTGGAACAGAAATAAAAAAAGACTAATACTTATTATCCCAATTTGAAGTGATTAGGATCTGGGCGATATGCCCTTTAAAGTTATTTAGTTTATGTAAGAAGTGGGACTCTTGAGAATTGAGAAAATCGATTCAATCGGAGGTGTTTTAAAATGTATTTAAGTAACTAAGATCTGCCCTAAAAGGGTAAGAAACTCTATCTTCACTTACGGAAAACAAAGTCAAGTTATTTGGCAACTACGAATGATCACATATTGCTAATAGTTTTGTTTCCGCATTGGATGGGGAAACAATTTGATATTTATGATTATAAGCCAGTAGCCCCGAAAAAGGTGCACCAAATGTGCTCCCAATTGTAAAAAAATATCAGCCCAATTGCCTTTTCTATCATAACGACGAACTGGCAGAGGCAAGATGGGGTGGTTCCGAGTCTGGAACAGTACATTATCCGTGCTGGTCTATGTTTCCTTTTCCTTATACCGGCGCAGGAGAGAGTTGTCCAAAGGCAATTTCCACAAACGACTTCTTATTATTAAAAACCGGTGATCCCGATGGGAACTATTTTATGCCTGCAATGGCTGATGCCCCGCTCCGCGGAGCAAACGGTCGCCACGAATGGTTTTGGGAACCGAATGATGAAAATTCAGTATTTTCTCTTAACCACCTGATGGATATGTATCAAAAATCTGTTGGCAGAAATGCGACTTTGATCTTGGGAGTTACACCCGATACACTAGGGCTTGTACCGCAAATAGATCAACGAAGATTAGAAGAACTTGGAAATGAGATCAAACGCCAATATAGTACCCCAATAAAGGATCTAGATGCAAAAGAAGAGCTTATTCGTTTTAAAAAAGCGGAAGCTGTTACCCAGTTAATGATTGAAGAAAGCATTGATCAAGGACAACGCGTACGTGCTTTCCACATTACTGCGAAAACGAAGCGGGGATGGCAAACACTATTTACGGGTTCGTCCATTGGTAATAAATGTATCATTCAATTGAAAGGCCCCATTCGCTGTACACAAATTAAACTAACAATAGATAAGGCCATTGGCCAACCTATTATTCATACTTTTAATGCTTATGATACTTTTTAAGAAAAATAGCAAATTTATCCTATTAGTGACCCTATTTACAAATATGGGGTTATTGCTGCAGGCGCAGAGCCAACGCAAGGCACAACTTGGTCCCACAACAGAACGCCCCAATATTGTCGTGTTTTTTGTGGACGACCTAGGTTGGCAGGACATGTCCGAACCATTTTACAAGGTCAAAACGCCAATCAACGAAAAGTTTCATACCCCCTATCTCGAAACATTGGCCAAAGAATCCATTAAATTTACCAATGCGTATGCAACACCGGTGTGCACACCTTCCCGGGTGAGCTTTCTGACCGGTTTAAATGCTGCTCATCATCGTGTCACCAATTGGACCCATCCCAAGGCTGACACGCCGACAGATAGCAAAGATGAATTGTTGAATCCACCGGATTGGAATATCAACGGATTGAGTCCTGTGCCCAATGTTCCACATACGATATATGCCACTCCATTTCCAAGCATCCTCAAGGCCAATGGTTACTATACCATTCATGTGGGCAAAGCACACTGGGGGTCTGCCGGAACACCAGGTGCAAGTCCTTTGAATTTGGGCTTTATGGTCAATATTGCAGGGCACTCCGCCGGACATCCACAAAACTATTATGGCGAGCAAAATTATGGTAACCTTCCTGGAAAAGCAGGTTACCAGGCAGTTCCCGATCTCATGGAATATCACAGTACACCCACATTTCTAACGGAAGCGTTAACCCGGGAGGCCCTAAAAGGCACTGGAGGAACCTATACGCCGTAAGGAACCTTTTTTCCTTAATTTTTCCAACTATGCGGTGCATGTCCCGATCCAACCCGATCCACGCTTTGTACAAAAATACCTCGACCGTGGCTTAGATTCCACTGAAGCGGCTTATGCTTCCTTAGTCGAAGGCTATGACAAGAGCATGGGCGATATCGTACAATTTCTCAAAGACAAGAACCTGTACGATAATACTGTTATTATTTTCCTGAGCGACAATGGCGGACTTAGCCTCAGCCCGATGCGGTCTGGACCGAGCCATACCCAAAATCTACCCTTAAAAGCTGGCAAAGGCTCCGTTTACGAAGGCGGTATCCGAATCCCCTTATTAATCAAACAGGCCAAACAGCATCCTGCCAATACGGATGCTACCCCTGTGATGGTCGAAGATCTCTTTCCGACAATACTCAGCTTGGCCAAAATAGACAACTATCAGCTGGTCCAAGATAAATCCGACGGAAAAAACCTATTGCCGCTTCTAGAAGGAAATAAATCCGACAATTGGAATAGCCGCCCTTTGGTATGGAATATTCCCAATAAATGGACTGTACCTGATGGCCCGGGGATCAATTTCTTTTCCGCTGTACGACAGGGAGACTATAAGCTGCTTTACGATATGAAAAATGGGAAATTGGAACTCTACAATCTCCGGAACGATATTGGAGAGCTGAATAACCTAGCCCCAAAAATGAAAGGAAAAACCAAGGAACTCAGCAAATTGCTTTCAGATCAGCTCCGGACCTGGAAAGCACAGTTGCCTACTTATAAGGCTACAGGACAGCAAATTCCCTTTCCAGATCAAATAGATTAAGAAACCTAGATGTAAAAATCTTATTTTAAAAGTATTGAAATTTAGAAAAGAAGGAAGTTTTCTCCTCTTCCTTCTTTCTAAATTTCAATACTTCGAAAAAACTCTAAAATTTGCAATATAGTATTTAGAGCGCCTTCCAGAATATAACGTCTGGATTAGTGGGTATCTCAAGTCGGCTATCGACCAAAGCTGGATTAATGAATTCAACGATTTATTAATATCAAAATAAAAGCAGTGAAGATTTAAGTAAAAAATTTTTGCTAACAAAAACCAGCCTCTCCACATTATCGTCAACACTTATGGAAAGTTTGGTTCAGAAGAACTCATGTTATGCCGGCAGCCAATACTCAGGAAAATCCATCAGGATAACGGATCGAGTTTATTTCCAAAGATGTCGATAGGTGGAAGAGTACTCACCTTCAGACTCCACAGCTGTTTAGGGTATATGGCTCCTGAAATGTTTATCGAAACACAGGTCAAAACAGCAGAATTTTCTACTTTAGAACACTCCTAAATTTGGGGAGAGGTCACTTTGTACAGTAAATACACCCCCTCCTGTAGCTGAACCTGGATCTCGATATGTAATAATATAATTAACAAAACCATTCCAGGAACACGAATAAGGACTCCAATATTTCGACACCTGAAATAGCTTACGTAGAACACGGCTATGCGTATAAAAAGAAGTCGGGTTTTCAATCCATTCATATTTCTTTGATATTTGTAATGTCTAAGCTAAAACTTCAGATTCTTTGTTAGATTATCCCATATTCTATTAAAAATTGATTTATCTTCCGTAATGATCTCTGCATCACCAAATATTCCGGGCTTCAAAATAATCAATGAATCAGTAACAGAACGAATAAGCGAAACTTTGGCGAAAAAGACACTGTCCTGCATTGGAATATCTGATATATAATCTATTTTTCCATTCAAGTAGCCATAATCCTGATATGGATAACTTCGAACTTTTATCAATACTTTTTGTTCTTTTTTAACTTTTGCAGATACCACTTGTGGTAGAAGGAGTTCCCCGTAATACTGTTCATTATTTGGATTGACGTAAAAAAGGGGCTGATCCATCTTAACCTGTTGGTTTTCTTGCAAAAAGGAGCCATAGATAAGTTTACCGTTTACTGGGCTCGTTAATATAAACTGCCGTTTCCAGGTTTCGGCCTCACTTATAAAGCTATTCAGTGCCTGTACAAATTTTTTACGCTCTTCATCGATCTGGTTGCTAAGGTCTGTTAATTCTCTATTTTTAGCGAGCATATTTCCTTCATAACCAATTAAATTATTTTCTATCTGAGGAATAGTTTGCCTCTTTGCCAGTAGCAATGCTTCCTTCTCACGTAGTTCAGAAGGACTAATAATTTTCTTTTGAGCGAGCAATTCGTACTTTTCGAACTCTTCTTCTGCAAGTTTCAGCTGCTGCTGCTGTAGCTTAAATGATTGCGTTCCTTTTTCATACTGTCTCGCCAGATTAGTCAATTCCTTTACTAAAGCTCCTTTTCTCTTTTGGTAAATCCCATCCTCGCTTGCTGCTCTATAATTCAGATAAGCTAAATAAAAATTCTGATATCCTGCCTGCAATTCTCCTAAGTTAAGTTTAGCCGGGTCAATTAGACTTTCTAGATTATAACTCTCGTTTTTTACTTTTTTCAGATTTTGTAAGCGTTCCAGCAGAGTTGTCACCTGGCCGTGATCTGCGGTACTTTCCAGATAAGCGAGTTCAGTACCTGGCTTTACCCATTCTCCGTCCCCGACCAATATTTTAACAAGAGTACCATTATTTCGACTCATGATAGCCTTCGGCGCATTGATACTATTGAATTTCACAGCACTTGCAACAATTTCTGGAAAACGTATAAATATGGATAATCCCAACATCAACAGTACTATCCCTAGTATCAAAGAGATACCCCGTTTCAACAGCCAGGAAGGTGGTTTGGCGATAATTTCCTGTAAATCTTCCGAATGAAGATTCTCATTAATCATAATCGATTTTTTCATACCTTAATTCCCTAGTTCCAACTGATTTTTTACCAATTCAAAATATCGTCCTTTTAATCGGGTTAGCTCTATGTGCGTCCCCTGCTCGACAATTGTTCCCTTTTCGATCACAACAATATTGTCTGCGTTTTTTACTGTACTTAGACGGTGAGCAACAACAACTACTGTTCGTCTCTGGAAAAAACGATCCAGATTCTCAATGATGAGCTTCTCATTATTGGCATCAAGTGAATTCGTAGCCTCGTCCAAGAAAATAAATTCCGGCTCCTTATATACGGCGCGAGCTATCATGAGCCGTTGTCTTTGCCCCTGACTTATACCCTTACCGCCGATACCTATCCTAGTTGATATCCCAAAAGGCTGCTCTGCTATAAAATCATTCAGATTGGCAGTTTCGATCGCATGCTGTAAACGTTGTTCATTTGGAAACTCGTCATTGATTGCAATATTGCGCTCGATAGTATCAGCATAAATATAGTTGTCCTGTAACACGGCGCCACAACTCTCACGCCATAAAGAAAAATCCAACTGCTCGAGGCGTCTACCTCCTACAAGAATCTCGCCTTTTTCATAATCATAAAATCTCAATAACAGCTTTAATATGGTTGTTTTACCACTACCGCTCGCTCCTACTATTGCCGTTGTTTTACCCGCAGGAAAGGACAGGTTGAGTTTATGAAATATAGGTTCATTACCCGCTCCATAGTAACGGAAGGTCAGGTTACGGATCTCAATATCTTTCCGCACCGGTAATTTTGAAAGATAATCTTTATGAAGATTTTCTTCTTCATCAGTCTCGTATATCTCATTCAGACGTTCCATACTAATTTTGGCATCCTGATAGGATTGCATGAAACTCAATAAGGACTCGACAGGACTGTTAACCATACCGACAATATATTGTATTGCCATCATTCCCCCTAACGTTATATTACCATCAATGACTGCTTTGGCACTGATATACGTGATCAGGATTCCCTTCGTCTGGTTGATTGCCATTGACCCGAGTGATTGATATTGCGACAGTGCCAGACTTTTTACTCTGAACTGGAATAGCTTGGCCTGTAGTGCCTCCCAGCCCCAGCGTTTTTGTTTCTGAGCATTATTTAATTTAATATCTTTGATACTTTGGATCATTTCAACCATATAGGTTTGGTTCTCCGATGAAATTTTGAATCTTTTTTGATCCAGTTCGCGTCTGTAATTCATAAAAAACAGAATCCATAGCGTATATAATACAGTGGCAGCAAAAAATATAATAAAAATTGTTGTATTGTAGATAGCCAGCAAGCCCCCAAAGATCAGCATATTGACTAAGGAAAATAGGGTATTTAATGTATTTCCTGTAAGAAAAGACTCAATACGCTGTTGATCAGACATCCGCTGCATCAGATCACCATGAGTTTTCAAATCAAAAAAAGACATGGGAAGTTTCATGATCTTGATAAGCAGGTCCGTCAAAATGGAAATATTTACCCGTGTACTGATATGCAGCATGATCCATGAACGCATAAAAGAAACCGAGGTGCTCCCAACAAAGAGCATGAGCTGAGCAGTCAGGATCAAGTTGATAAAACTGATATTCTTACTATTGATTCCAATGTCAACGACCGATTGGGTCAGGAAGGGTGTGACCAACTGTAGAATTGTGCCCAAAATCATCCCAAGAAACAGTTGTAGGAAAAGCTTTTTATACCTATAGAAATAGGTAAACATCTTCCCCCACCCCAACGTCAGTTCAGTCTCATCATCTAGCTGATAAAAATTAGGCCCCGGACTTAACAGAAGTGATAATCCGGAATGTAGCTCCTTGGTGGAATACCAGCTTTTGGCAAATTCGCTTTCCCCGTAGGCAACGAGCCCAATTGCCGGATCAGCAACAAAGTACCTTCCTTCCTGATCCTGTGAAGAATCACAAAATGATTCTGATTCCAATGTAGAATACAGGGGAGTTCCACTTCTTTAAGCTGTTCAAGGCTAAACCTTACACCATAGGTACGGAACCCAAGCTTTTCAGCCGCTTCACTGATCCCCAGCAGATTGACTCCCGTATTGGTGGTTTGACAGAGCTTTCGTATTTTGTGTATGGAGACAGACTGACCATAATATTTAAATATCATACGCAGACAGGTAGCCCCACAATCCATCATGTCCATCTGTTTATAATATGGAAAACGTTTTATCACTTAGGAGTTTTATATGGTTTATACAATAAATTTACTGTTTTACACTATCAAACGGATGGCTATGATATACCTCATGAATTTTATCCATTCTAATGATAGCAGATTGGATAACATGCTGTAGGTGTCCATTTACGTTATATAAAGCCGTGATGTCCGAGTACCCGAATTCTTTTTGAATGGAAATCATTGGATACATAACAAACTTATTGCTGGTCATTTCTGAAAACTTGCCGTCCGCCACATCCTCTTCCGAAAAAGGCTCGGCCAAAATAGTTTCAAAAAAAGACCTGAAAACTACGACAAACTGCGTTCCCCAAAAAGTGTCAATCCATGTTATTCCCGACTGAAGAGGAAGCATATTACTGTACCCTCCAATAATTCCACCAAGCAAAAAATTAGCACCTAAACGATGTGCTTCGTAAATAGCGGACAGAAATTTTTCAGTTTCATAATACGGTGTAAACTGATGGTCGTCCTCACAAAGAATAATGACATCCTCATCACTTTCAATCGCCATTTGTATAACCCTACAGATACTCATCCATAGACCTATGGCGCCATTAGTATGCACGGAAGCCTCCACTACTTGTACATCAAATTCATTTCTACCATCAAATTGGGCTAAAATATGCTTTAGCCTATCCTTTCTTTCGGGAATATTAATAATATAAGTAGGTATAGTAATGTTATTTTCCATTTTCCTTATTATTATGGAGATTATCGAAATGGCCCCGCAAAAATGACAGTGTTTCCAGTCTCTTTTGAGATTTAACAAAATACTCTTCCACGATCCCAGGTTCTGCGTTTTTGATTGTTACGTCTGAATAGCCGAACTCTTCCTGAATAGAAATAAAGGGATATATACAATGTATTCCACCACTTATTTCACTTATTTTCAGATCAATATCATCATCATCATTAAATCTCAGTGCTAGAATTCTTTGAAAAAATCTTTTATAAATGATCGCAAATTGAAAACCTGTAAAATGATTGAGCCAAAAAAGTTCCTGTTCCACCTGTACAGCATCTTCAAAATGGCTCACCCCGCCCAATAAAATATCACTGCACAAATGCTCTGCTTTCGCTATTGTATTTCTTAATTCAGCAACGTTGTAATGGGGTGTAAAACAATGGTCGTCTTCGCACACTATAATATAAGGTAATTGTTTAGCTCCTGCTTCTTTTACAATATTATATACTGTCCTCCATAGACCTACTGCACCTATTTTATGTCTAACAGCTTTAAAAAGTGTAAATTCAAATTCAGATTTTCCGGCGAATTGCTTAAGGATATGATCCCTCCGATCAATCCTATCCTCCAGGTTAATCGCAAAAACTGGTATGTTTTCTTTCATATTAAAATCCCTTAAAATTATAACAAAGTGTTAATGATGCTTTCATCTAATAAACCTGTATCAACAGCACCATCATATTATGCTTCAGAATAGAAACGATCAATAACAATGTTTCTCTTTCAGGAATTGGTGTAATTGTTCAGAATTTATATTAACACGGACGATTTGGCCATTTTGGTCAACTAAAAAATTATGTGGGATAGACCTAATACCACATCTATTAAAAAAATCACTGCTCGATCCCATTAAATCCGATACCTGAATCCAGGGATATTTATATTTTTCCAATGCCGAGATCCAGTTGGACCTATCCACGTCCACAGAAACACCAATGATCTCAAAGTCTAAAGAGTTTTCTTTATTATACCATTTCCCTATTTTATTCAGTTCTTCAATACATGGGGCGCACCAGCTTGCCCAAAAATCAACCAGCACATATTTTCTATAACTGGCCGATAATGTAACTTTTTGCCCGCTTATATCTTCCATTGTAAAATCGGGTAAATAATCTCCCACCTTGAGACCGCCCCTTATACGAACATCAAGCCCTTTTTCTATTCCTCTTCTTTTTAATTCGGGACTCAATAAATTAAAAGCGGCTCTTTGGGTTGAATCGGTAAGCATTTTCATACCCGCATACGAATAAAGTTCATCAAGACCAATAAACATATCTGAGTTTGTTTTTATCCAGCTTAAAAAATCATGGTTAAATATTCTCAATAGATTATTTAAAGAATCTTTATACAGTTCGACATTCTTATTTTCTTCAATCTTTTTCCGATAAAAAAAATATTTTTTATTAAAAGGTTTTTCAACCCTAATTTTATAATCAAGATAAGCTGATTGTTGAGCACCTCCCCTAACTTCAGCTCGATTTAAAGAGTCTATTTGGCCGATGATAGTATACTCCGTATTCTCTAAAATAAAAGTTTGCCAACCAATATTTAACAATGGAATTTCTATGGAATAAAAATCCGGTTCAGCGATAATCCCCTCGAATAAGAAAGCATCATTTTTGCTGTAGCAAGAATCTACAACATTAAGTTTTGTGGCATTGCTGTATCCCCCTGCTTTATTGCTTAGATAGACCATCTGATTTCCTAAGCCTTTTAAAGTACCTTTGATTGAATACCCCGGTTGCTGTGCGAAAAGCTCTCCTGCAATAAGAAAAATAAGGCCTAAAATCGAAAAACCTTTCATAATTTTATATTTAAATAAGGGATCGTCAGTTGTTACGACGACCCCTCGTTAATCAACAACTAACTGGGACAAGTTTCAGCTTTTTCTCCTCCGCAATATATATTGCTCTTATCTGTAGAACATGAAACTCCATAACCACAATCTTTAGAGAGTTTAGTTTTCTTCGCATCATCACACGTCAATGTACAGGATGAGAACCCTGAATCACCACTTCCAGTGAAACCGCCCATAATGTTTTTCAATTCTTCCCTTGAAAGAATTTCCTGATTATCAATAGTTTTTAAACTGATCTTTTTCATAACTTTTACTTTTTAACATCTTGTAGTTTTCATTGTACCATCCTGGGTTTCACAAGCCACGTATCCATTCGGGCCATCAACACCAGCGCATCCATTTGCATAGCCGTTGCATGAAAGTGTACGGCCATCGCCACATGATGCTGTTGCTGAACATACAACACCAGTACCACTTCCACCGCTCCCAGTAAATCCTCCCATTATCTGTTTTAATTGATCTCTGGAAAGAAGTTCATCTGCCTTAATTGACTTTAAATTGATTTTCTTCATTCATTTAATATTTAAGTTTATAATGTCCATTAGCTCCTGGGCATCAAAATGGAGGGCCTTTTACAGGGAGCCTTCTGTTGTTCGGATTGTTGCAATCAATACCGAACATCAACTACGTAGTATTTTTGAGTATATGTTTTAAATCATTAATCCTGTAAGAATCAGGAAGCTCGTGGCCATTGATATAGAAAGTAGGTGTTACCCTTATTTTCATGTTATCACACCATACACGCATAGCCTCAATTTTATGTTTCTGCCTTTCCAGCTCACCGTTCATTGGATATCTCTCTGCGAAGGATGTATAATCCTTAATTTCTGAATGGTACCAATCATCCAATGCCTCGGAGACCTTATTGTCACCATCCCGTTCCTGTATTGCCAATAGATGGCGAACGGGTGCAGTTTTAATATCATTCTCTTCCCCTGTTGCCGTAAAAATAATCCTAACTTTAATATTATTATTCGATCTGATAAGCTCCTCGAGTTCAGGGTGGGCTTTAGCACAAGGTCCGCAGTATGGGTTACAGACTTTGATGATCTCATGATCCGCATTTAGATTACCAATCTGTACTCCGAGACCTTCCACTGGCAAGGTAATGTTGGGTTGCTTTTGTAGCAATATTTGAAAAATATCTGTACTATACCGTAACTGATGCCATTTTCTTTTGTGTTCTTGATTTTCTTTACTCCCCTTGAAAACTGGAACCAAACTAGAGCTTAAACTCAGCATACCCCCTCCAATGATTAATAAGGTCATAAGGGGAAAAATCGTTAACGAATTTAAACCATTGAAGTAAATGAAAACAGCAGAGTTAATTGCAGAAAGAAATAAGACTCCTTGTACCATCAAGCATAGGGGACACCATTGCTTAACTGTCTTCCACTGATAGTAGACAGAATAGAGTGTATAAGGGACGGCCAATAAGGAAAATAATGCCCAATAGGATAAATAAAGAATATTTGTAAGACCAAAAAGTAACTGCGACAATATCATCGTAGTGAAATAACTAAATCCAATTACAGACCAACTTAATCCAATAAAAGAAGCGCCTTTTGATTTCAGAACGGCATCACAATTAAAACTACCGGCCTGTCCGCCGCAGACTTGTTTCAAAAATGGATTATGAGCATCTATATCATGCCATATAAGCAAAAAACCCACTATGCTTCCTATCGTATTTAGTAGAAAAAATAGGACAAAAAATACACTTACTGACAGAACATCACTTAACACAGCATATCCAATGTTAAAAGACCATGCTATCACCAATATTAAAAGGAACACAAACTTCTTAAAAAAAGTGCGTTTTTCAATCTGTCTGTTTTTCTGATAATACAATTCATCCTTTGAAGTGGAAGCATCAACCAACAAAACGATATCCTTATCAATATTACTAAAATCATTAACCGAAGCAGATACTTCGATTTTCTGAACAGGATCTAAATAATTAATCTCATCGCCATCAATTTTAGTCACAACTGTGAAACAAGCTTGAGGCCAATATGGCTGTTGGATTGAACAAATAAATGGTAGTTCAAAATCATTATAATTATAGTCTCCTTTTCGGATGGCAGCACTCTCAATGCCATATTCTGACAAGGTATCTATAATTGACAATAATGAGGGATATTCAGTGTGTTCATCTATCAGAGTACTAACTCCAGAAAATGTATTTTTAATTCCGTAATGATTTAAGATATGCTGACAAACTAATGTCAGATTATTTTCATAAACATTTGTATTAATAAAATTGCGTAACATTCTTAATTAAAATATTAAGGTTATTTATTGTAACTTTTTCATAATTTATTGATCCCCCCTTTACAATTACCACTTGACAATAAAATAATACTGCATAATACTCTCCTGTAAATCACATAAAAATTTATAAACTAAAATAAGTTCAGAAAAGAAAAATATTTACTCAATATTTATTTTAAACCAAAATAGAATTCATATAATATTTTGTTAACTTTAGGTAATTATTTGGATTATGTTCTACATAAAACGAATATACATAAATAAGTTAAATAAAAAAATAAATTTCATAAATTTCAATTACAGCATTTTCACAATCAAAAATCAACAATATAAAATATAATTATAAATATAAGTCACATATATTAAATGAATATTCTCCAAAGAATAACCCATTAAAACGACAAAAAAGATTATGTATGACAAATAAGCTTATTGCATTTATACCTCTCAGAAAAGGTAGTAAAGGTATCATTGGAAAGAACCATAAATATTTTAACGGTAAACCACTGTTTCAATGGATTTTAGACACTGCCTTAAAAACTCATAAATTCGATGAAATATGGGTGGCTACAAACGATGATATTATAAAAAAAATTCTCGTTGAAGTATATCCGAATAAAGTACTTTTGTTTCACCGAAGCAATAAAAATGCTGATGATAATTCGCCAACTACAGACGTAGTTCTTGAATTTTTAAATGAACACACTTACCTCCAAAATGATAAACTCATATTGTTACAGGCAACATCGCCCCAAACTTCCGTATATGACATACAGGCAGTTATTGCCAAAATAATTGATAATCAATACGATTCAGTTTTATCATGTCTTAGATTAAAACATTTTAGGTGGACGGAAGATGGCGATTCTTTGGATTATAATTGGGAAAATAAACCTAGGAGACAGGATTATAAAGGCTATTTAATTGAATCTGGTGCAATATATGGAAGCACCATTCAGGCCATATTACAAAGTAAACAACTGATTTCTGGAACAGTCGGTACAGTCGAAATAACCAGCCCATTCGCTATCGAAATTGATGAACCGATCGATTGGGAAATAGCAGAAACATATGTTAAATATTTGCAAAATGAAGAAAAAAAAAGATTATTACCTCGAGTTTATTGAAACGGTAGAGGAACTGTTACTCCTATTTATCAACAGATGTCAGCATATTAATAAAGCAGCTATTAATTTAGAAAGGCTAGATTTTTCCAAGACAATAATCAATACATTATGGACACATATCTTTTTCTTTTATAGAGATGAATATAATAATGAACGATTAAAGAGAAATACAAAAAAAAATCTCAAAAGACTTATCTGGAACAATGATCTGAAACCGTTGCTTCCGAATTCAAACGAAATAGGTTATATAGAAACAGTCCCCTGTAAAGCTATTACAGATATGGATTATCTTGAGGAATATAACGGAGCTGTATGTTTCTATTGTTATAACATAAGACAGCTTTACTATTTTCTTCCAATACTAGAAAGGATTCAGGAAAAAACAGTTATTTTCTATAATTTTGATTTAGGAAATTTTAGTACTGAAAATCAAAATATTATTTTTATTGAATTTTGTTTGAGAAGCGATTTCAAGTGTTTTTATCAATCATTTTTGCAGAGAAACTTTCCCTATTTGTTTTGGTTTACTAATAATTTTATGGGATACCTCTCTGCATTAAAACCAAAATGTATAGTTCTTTTGGAGGGCTGCCATTCAGAAATGGAAGCACTGGCTATAATTGGAAAACAGATTCAAATTCAGACTCTATGTCTACAACAAGGTTGGCCTTCAGTAATGCATTCTAGATTCCGTAATATGACATACGACTACTTTCTTACCTGGGGAAATATATTCAATGGGCTCTGGAAGAAATATAACTCAGACCCAGAATTTGTATCAATAGGATATTGCTATAAAGTTCCAAAATTGGCAAAAGAAAATATAATTACCTTTTTTCTACAAGCTCCGATTATTATTTTAAATGAGCAATACTTCGAAAATATTTTAGAATTTGCATTATGGTGTGCAGAGAGCTTTCCAAAATATAAAGTATGGGTTCGTGAGCATCCCGAGTTTACTATTGAACAAAGCTGGGTTAGTAAATTCAGCCAATTTCCAAATATAGAAATAAAAAGCAGTGGAGATCTAAGTAGTATATTTTCACTAACGAAAATCGGCGTCTCCACATTTTCTTCAACACTTATGGAAGGTTTGGTTCATAACGTCATCCCTATTGTTTTGGAGCTATCTTCTGTTCCTTATTACCCGCAAGATATAAAAGGAAAGAAGCTAGGATATATAGCCAAAACAATCGAACAAGCAAAGGTAGATATGTGTTCTATCATCGACAACCAATCTGTTTACAAAGAAAATTTTAATATAATTCGTAAAGAAAAGCAGGATTATTTTTTCGCTACAGGAGACATTGCTATAAACAATGGACTGGATTTCTTTAAAAAATTCAACTAAAAACTTGGTCTAGAAACTCATTAAATGGTTAAATGTGATATTTAAACAGGATAGTCAACCTATACATAAATGGGTCAAACTGTAACCTCAGAAAAATATTACAATTAATCTCAACAGGGAAAGATCAATCGAACGTTCTGTTGTAAATATGCACCAAAACCCCAAAATATATATAGCCGGAAATTTTATCTCGCAGGTTAACCATTTCTATTGATTTGCATCTTTAGAACCTTAATTAATTATGAGGATTTTATTAATGTTTTTTTTCCGAGCAACATCTTAAGGGTATCTAAACTTATTTAATTTATCGTTTTCACTGCAAATTATGTAACGATAGTGTAACAGTACCAAATTTTGATAAGTAAAAAATATTCAATATATTGCCTTAGCAAGCTAGAAACAACGTTTTTGTGTCAGGTAATGAGGTACCGACTATTAGACTCATAAAATTATCCTCCCGAATCCTTCATAACATCTGCAAAAAGTCCGTAGGGGAATCGAACCCTAATTGCATTAATCTATTTATCAGTAAATTACAAACCTTATTTTTTCTTACTCATCGAATTACTCACTGGTTTGAAATACGTTTTAGCTGCAAGCGCTTTATAGAACTAATCTAAGGCTTTGATGCCAATATTCCAAACGATTATCCAAGCAAAAATAGGTTTTCTCATAGTAATTGAGAACGACAACCCAAGATGCAACGAAAAAGCTTTTTGTCAAGATATTTGCCAGAGCTTAAATCCGTATAACATCATAATCATTTAGGTTCTCTCTCCTATTGTTAAAACATTACTCCAATACACCTCATGAATTTTATGCATCCTTAACATTGTATACTGGATAATAGCTTCCAAATGTCCTTCTACACCATTTATCGATGTGATATCGGAATAACCGAATTCTTTCTGAATGGAAATCATAGGATACATAACAAATTTGTTGCTCGTCATTTCCGAAAACTTACCATCGGCAACGTCCTTCTCTGAAAATGGTTCTGCTAAAATTGCTTCAAAAAACGAACGATAAACAACAACAAATTGAGTTCCCCAAAAGGCATCAATCCATGTCAATCCCGATGGAAGCGGCAGGATATTCGTATATCCACCAAGAATTCCACCAAGTAAGAAATTTGCTCCCAATCGGTTTGCTTCGTAAATAGCTGACAGAAAGTTTTCAGTGTTATAATCTGAGGTAAACTCATGATCATCCTCACAAATTATGATAACGTCTTCATCATTTTCAAGAGCCATCTTTATAATACGGCATATACTCATCCAAAGCCCAATCGCTCCGTTCACGTGGACAGAAGCATCGACTACTTTTACGTCAAATTCTTTTCGCCCCTCATACTGGGATAAAATGTGCTTCAATCTATCCTTTCTTTTTGGGATATTTATAACATAGGTAGATATACTAATTTCGCTTACCATGATCTTTAATTTAAAGGTTTTCTAACTGAGCGCGTAAAGACAATAACGTCTCAAGACGTTGCTCTGTTTTTTTGAAGTATTCATCCACCCTTCCCTTTTGTTCATTTTTTTTAGTCACATCTGAATAGCCAAACTCTTTTTGGATAGAAATAAAAGGATACATACAATACATGTTCTGACTTATTTCACTCATTTTCATATCAATATTATCATATTCCTTAAAGTCGAGATTCAGAATTCGTTTAAAAAAACGGTTAAAAATCAATGCAAATTGAAATCCTGAAAAATAATTGATCCAAAAGAGATCTTGGCCTACCTGTACTGCATCTTCAAAGTGACTCACTCCACCGAGTAAAATATCAGCTTGCTTTTGATCTGCTTTTTTTATAAGGTTCCTCAGATTATCCTCATTGTAATTAGAGGTGAAACAATGAGCATCCTCGCATATAATGACGTAGTTTAGCTGCTCTCTCTCCGCGTCCATAACTATCTTATGCAAAGTCTGCCACAACCCTATTGCGCCAATTGTGTGCTCAATGGCTCGAACAACACGAAGTTCAAATTCCGCTCTGTCACGGAATTGACCGATAATGTGATTCTTTCTATCAATTCTTCTACCCAGATTAATTGAAACAACTGGAATTTTTTCTTTCACTTTCATATTACAATTTTTATTTTTTTGTAAAATTCTACCTATGAAACATTATTATTTTTCTATATATCAATTAAATACGATCTAACCTTTACCTGTTCGTTGATATTCAAGATTTTTGGTGAGATTATACCATACTCTTTTGAATATAGATTTGTCTTCTGTTATAATCTCTGCATTGCCTAGAATTCCAGGCTTAAGCTGAATCAAGGAATCTTTACCACTACGTAGGAGATCGAGCTTAACAAAAAAAGTACTGTCCCCTATGGGTATTTCTGAAATATACGATACTCTGCCACGAAGATATCCATATTCCCCATACGGGTAGCTCCGAACTTTTATAAGAGCCTGTTGACCAAGCTTTACCTTCGCCGAAATGTCCTGAGATATTGTCAATTCACCGTAGTATTGTTCATTTTTTGGGTTAATATAGAAAAGCTTTTGGCCCACAGAAAACAGATTGGTTAACTTGCAGGAATTCGCTATATATTAGTTTCCCCTCGGAAAAACTTACAATCACATATTGTTTTTTCCAGTTTTCTGCATCACTAATAAAACTGTTCAGTGATTGAATAAATTTCTTCTGCTCTTCCGTAATCTGGTTTTCAATATCTGCGAGTTCCCTATGTTTGGATATGATATTGCCTTCGTAGGAAATCAAATTATTTTCCATCTGAGGGATTATCTGCCTTTTGGAGAGTAACAGAGTTTCTTTTTCCTGCAGTTCGGCAGGGCTGATAACTTTCTTTTCGGCAAGAAGTTTATATTTTTCATAATCTTGCTCAGCAAGTTTCAATTGTTGCTTTTGCAATTGAAATGATTGATTGCTTTTTTCATATTGCTTATTTACATTCGCGACCTCTTTATTGATCACTATCCTTCGTTTTTGAAAAATACCATTATTTCGGGATGAGAGATAGTTCAAATATGCAAGATAAAAGGTATGATAGCTCTCTTGAAGCTCGCCTAGATTAAGATTTCTAGCCATAATTCTTTCTTTGAGATCATAGGGGCTTTCATAATTTTTTTGTAATTCGTACAAATGTCCCAATAGGCTTAAAACTTGATCGTGGTCTGCCGTACTTTCCAAATACGCTAATGGCGTGCCCGGTGTCACCCAGTTTCCATCTTTAAGGAGCAATTTCACCAAATTACCTGATACTTTGGCCGATACGAACTTCGGAGACTCTTCAGTATTAAATTTAACTGGTACGTTTATCATTTCCGGATAACGAATAAAGCAAGATATACCCAATAATGCCACAACCATAAACAAAATACAGCTTATTCCCCATCGTAACAGCCACGATGGAGGCTTAGTTATAATTTCTTGAAGATCTTCAGAATTGGATTCTGATTCGATGATTATTTGCTCTTCCATAAAGTGTTCTAACTTCCCAGTTCCAATTGATTTCTTACCTGTTCAAAATACTTCCCTCTCATCTGCACTAAATGATGATGTGAACCTTGTTCAACAATTTCTCCTTTCTCTACAACGACAATATTGTCTGCATTCTTGACTGTGCTCAGTCGATGGGCGATCACAATCACTGTTCTATTCTTAAAAAATGAGTTTAAGTTCTCAATGATCGCTTTCTCATTATTTGCATCCAACGCATTGGTCGCCTCATCCAAAAATATAAACTCAGGTTCCTTATATACAGCCCTCGCTATCATAAAACGCTGGCGTTGGCCCTGGCTCACCCCTTTTCCAGCAGTTCCGATCTTGGTTGCTAATCCGAAAGGTTGTTCACTAATGAATTCCGTTAGGTTCGCTATTTCAATTGCTTTCTGCAACCGCTGAATGTCTGGAAACTCATCATTAACAGCTATATTTCTTTCGATAGTATCAGCATACACATAATTATCCTGGAGAACAGCCCCACATGCCCCTCGCCATAGGGCAAAGTCAATCTGCTCCAGCCGCTTTCCACCAACAAATATTTCACCTTCCTCAGAATTATAAAAACGTAAGAGAAGTTTGAGTATTGTTGTTTTTCCACTGCCACTAGTTCCAACTATAGCTGTTGTTTTACCGGCGGGAAAATGCAGGTTTAACTTCGTAAATATAGGCTCATTTCCAGCCCCGTAGTATCGAAAAGTCAAATTACGAATTTCTATATCCTTTCGTTCTGGTAAATTGATCAGATAATCTCGCTGCATATCTTCCTCACCATCCGCTTCGTAAATTTCATTGAGACGTTCCATACTAATTTTCGCATCCTGATATGCGTGCATAAATCCCAGTAATGACTCTACAGGGCTACTCACCATGCCCGCAATATATTGGACTGCCATCATCCCACCTAGAGTCATATCACCATCAATCACAGCTTTTGCACTCAAATAAGTAATGAGAATACCTTTCGTCTGATTGATTGCCATAGAACCCAAAGACTGAAATTGTGATAATGCAAGGCTTTTTACCTTAAATTTAAAAAAAAACGGGCCTGAAGCGCTTCCCATCCCATCGTTTCTGCTTCTGAGCATTATTTAACTTGATATCCTTAATGCTCTGAATCATCTCCACGGTATATGTTTGATTTTCGGAAGCTATCTTAAATTTCCTGTTATCCAGATCTCTTCTATATTTCATAAATAATAATATCCAACCTGTATAAAACAAGGTTGAGATAAAAAACACAAAAAAGATCACTTTATTATAGATTATCAATAGCGTCCCAAAAATCAACATATTGATTAAAGAAAATAGAATGTTCAGAGTGTCCCCAGTAACGAACGCTTCTATACGTTGTTGATCTGACATACGCTGCATAAGATCGCCATGCGTCTTAACATCGAAAAATTCCATAGGCAATTTCATGATCTTTATCAATAGATCAGTTAGGATGGAGATATTCACCCGCGTACTAATATGCAGGAGAATCCAAGAACGTATAAATGAAACGGCTGTACCACCAATAAAAAGCATAAGCTGGGCGATAAGGATAAGATTGATAAAGCTTATGTTTTTTGTACTAATACCAATTTCCACTACGGATTGAGTAAGAAATGGACCAATGAGCTGTAAAATAGTTCCCAGGAAAAACCCTAAAGCCAATTGGATAAACAACCTTTTATATTTATAAAAATAAAGTAACAACTTCATCCATTTTAGTGAAAGATTATCCTTCTCCTCGTCTAGCTTATAAAGTTCTGGGCCAGGGCTTAGTATGAGAGAAAGACCCAAATGCAATTCCTTTGACGAATACCAGTTCTTTGCAAACTCTTTACTATGATATTTTATTAACTCTACAGAAGGATCTGCCACATAATAAGTTTCCTTCTTCACCTTATAGACCACCACAAAATGGTTCGGATTCCAGTGTAAGATACATGGAAGGTCAACTTCCCCAAGCTGTTCAAGAGTAAGACGTACACCATATGTACGAAAACCCAGCTTTTCTGCCGCCTCAATAATTCCTAGTAAATTGACACCTCTACCTGTTGTCTGGCACAATCTACGAATCTTATGAATAGAAATAGTTTGTCCATAGTACTTGAAGATCATGAGAAGGCAAGTAGCCCCACTATCCATCATGTCCATCTGTTTATAATAAGGAAAACGCTTTGTTACTTTTTTATAGAATTATTTTGCTCATGTAACTACAAATATTTTTTAAAATCATTCATCAAAATATGGCGGTGAAACTTCAATTCTCTTAATTAGTTTTTAGCTAGATTTTCAGTAATAATTTTGTCATAGTTTTTTATATTTTCCTTGTCATAACCTATGAGTTTGTTAATGATTTTACCTTGATTATTGACAAATAGAACCGCCGGGATACTTCCATCTAGCTCCAATATATCATACAAGAAATTTATTTTTTCAGATGGTACGATAAACTGCTCCCAAGGCATATTGTTCTCTTCCAGACTCTTCTTCCATGCAAGCTCATTTCGATCCAATGACACAGATACCCAATGGACGTTATCTTCATTCTTGTATTTTTTGTATAGCTCCTTCAAAGCGGGGATTTCCTGCAAACATGGTCCACACCAACTAGCCCAAAACACCAATATATTAACTTTACTATTTCGATCAATAATCCGTTTTACCCCACCATCAACAAACTTCAGTTCAAGCGAAACAATTTTCCCTGAAGAAACTTGCCGATTCGATATGGACTCTTTTATTGCGACAGTCTCCTTCCTCTGCTTCATATCATCATTAAAAAGTGACAGAAGAAGTTGCAATTGTCGGACACTGAAATTTGCCCGATTTTCCGAAATTTGTTTTAGCAAATAGATAGAATAGGGATACTCTTTGACCTGTTGCTGTACATTAACAAATTCGGAATCTGTGATACGTTTATTTAGATCCCAGTTGACGCTATACATAGCCCGGGTCTGTTTTCCAGCACTCAGGGGTTCATCCGGATATACTAATTGTATGTTGTCGGCCATTTTAATCTGTCTTGAATGAAAAACCTTTAAGCTTCCCCCCAATTTCACCGTGTCATCGGCCATAAAAAAATCTACCTGTAGCGGACCTCCTCTAAATGTTCTATCCGTCGGAAACTGAAAAATGGATTTCATGCCATTATCATCTATATGGCTTAAGGTGTAAAAATCATTTTCTGGATCTCTCTGTAATGAAAAGGAAAATTTCCCATCTTTGGCATAAACTGAATCAATCGCTTTTCTTTCAGAATTTAATAAGTACACGGTACCCGCAGAAAGATTTTTAATATTACCCATGATATATACCGAGTCTTTTGGAGCAGTTGTAGGGCCACAACTCGCAATAAAAAGCAATAAATTTAAATAAATTAGCCTCATATAAATAAAAATTAGAAGTGTTCATTCATAAAGAATGAACACTTGATTTAATTACTACCAATCTTTATAGCATCTACTAATACCACTATTGGAAGTCAAATGGACCTCTCCTAGTCCAGCATCACAATAACATCTGGGGATTGAGCTTGTATAAGTACCCCATTTTTCCGACAGCTGGGATTGGACTTTTCTAATTTACGTTACTAATTGATTTATTTGTTGTTTGTGTCTAATATTTTTTGATAATTCCGTTGGTGTAAGATTCCCAAGACCTTCATGGGGTCTGTTGTTATTGTATTCATCCATCCATAGCTGGGTATGTTCTCTTACTTCTGACAAGTTGAAAAATAAATAAGCATCCAAAATTTCTTTGCGATAACTTCGGTTGAACCGTTCGATGTAACCGTTCTGCATAGGCTTACCGGGCTGGATAAATTGAATACCGATTCCCTGGTCTTTACACCAGAGCTCAAAATGATGACTGGTGAATTCAGGACCATTATCTACGCGTAGACAGAGCGGTTTGCCCCACCATTCTATAATTTGTTCAAGTGTCCGAGTTACCCGCAAAGAAGAAATTGAAGTAACTATTTCGATACATAATATCTCACGGGAACAGTCATCCATCACATTAAAAGTTCTAAACCTGTTTCCGCTGGCCAAGCTATCGCTCATAAAGTCCATGCTCCATTTTTGATTAATACTGCTCTGTTGTTCCAAACGTTGTTTCTCCCGAGTAGGTAGCCGACGTTTCCCACGCCGCTTCTTGTTCATATTAAGTAGCTTATATACTCTGTATACTTTTTTATGGTTCCATGGCTTACCTTCTCTGCGCAGGTAGGCATATAGTGTTCGAAATCCATATACAGGATGTTTGGAAGACAGTTGATCTAATGCTGCTATAAAAGCACTATCATCTTTCTTACTAACATAGTAATATTGTGAACGGCACATACCTGTCAATTTACAGGCTCCGGTGACACTCAAACCGTGATCTAGGATAATCTCCTGGATCAACTGTTTTTGTTGCCGGAGCCCCAACCTTTTTTTGTGATAACTTCTTTTAGGATATCATGGTTCATACTCAGTTCGGCAAACATCTTTTTTAAGCGTGCATTTTCTTCTTCAAGTTCCTTCAGGCGCTTGACATCTGATGCTTCCATGCCACCGTAACGGCTTTTCCAATTATAAAAGGTGGATTTGCTGATCTCAAGCTCTCGGCAGATATCTTCGGTCTTTCGACCTTCTTCTCCCTCTTTGAGTGCTCGCACAATCTGGGTTTCTGTAAAACGTGTCTTTTTCATCTTATTACTTAAATCTAAACATTTATGTCCAGTTTTAAGCTGTTGGATTTTTTGGGACACTTACAGAACCTTAGTTAATTATGAGGATTTTATTAATGTTTTGTTTCCGAGCAACATCTTAAGGGTATCTAAACTTATTTAATTTATCGTTTTCACTGCAAATTATGTAACGATAGTGTAACAGTACCAAATTTTGATAAGTAAAAAATATTCAATATATTGCCTTAGCAAGCTAGAAACAACGTTTTTGCGTCAGGTAATGAGGTACCGACTATTAGACTCATAATCTTTTGGTCCCTGGTTCGAGCCCAGGTGGGAGCACAAAAAATCCTCATCATGCGATGAGGATTTTTTTATAACTACCCTTTTTATATTTCCTTTCGATTATCGTCCGATTCAATATCGATCAATTTATTGTAAGGGTCTATGCCGACCTGTTCGGGTTTTTGATCAACAATTAGCGTCATCGTATTGTTGATTCGATCGATTTTATGCTTTTTTAGATAAAGCTCCTGACGTTTATTACCGTCTTTGCTTTTCTTATCCGAGAAAACACCTACCTCAATATAGTCTGCCAATGGCAATGATTTCAGGGTCACACGATCTGATTTCTTAAAGGACAGTGGCTGTCCACCTTCGTCATTGTAACTCTTTTTCCCATTGCCATCTACGCGGTATTTAGAAACTTCAAATTGGATATCAACCTGATATTTACCATTTTTAAGTTTCTTAGAACTTACTTTTTCTATTTTGTTGTTATATAGGGTGATCGTTTCAAACATATCTTTAATCAGGTAACGTAAGGAATCTGGAGTCGCCTGTCTAAAACTATCCACAAACTCCGACGACGTTGTATACGGTGGGTTTTGAAACGCTGTACGTTGTAAATAAGATTGAGCTGTCCGGTTAAAAAGATCCTCGCCCAGATAATCGCTCAAGGCATACAGTACCAAGGATCCCTTTTGGTAATGAATATACATTTGATTTTCATTATACATCAACGGCTTTTCACCGAGTTTTTCGGCACTTCGCCCTTGTAAATAGCCATCGAGCGCATCTTTGAGAAACTTACGCATCTGCCCTTTCCCATATCTTCTTTCCAAAACCTTTAGCGATGAATATTCCGACATACTTTCGGACATCAATGTCGCTCCCTGCACATTGGCTCCTACCACTTGATGTGCCCACCACTGATGTGCAATTTCATGGGCTGTTACCGCGTAGGGATAATCGACTGCATCTTCCTTTTTCTCATTGACATCAGCAATAAAGCCGATCGCTTCGGAAAAAGGAATAGTATTGGCAAAGGACTGTGCGAAAGTTCCTGCTGTGCGCGGAAATTCAATAATACGTAATTGTCGATGCGGGTAAGCACTATATTCTTTCGTATAGTAAGCCAAAGAAGCTTTACTGGAAGCCATCATGCGATCCAGGTTATAGGTATGCCCCTTATGGTAATAGATCTCTAAATTAACCCCGTTCCACTTATCTTTTTTGACTTCATATTCGGCAGAATTAAAAGCAAAAAAGTTCAGGATTTCCGAATCCATCTTATACTGATAGTACTTACGACCATCTTTTTCCCATTCTTTTGTGAGATAGCCTGGAGCAATAGCCAACTGATTTTTGGCTGTGCTAACCGTAGCTTCAAAACGGATCCAATCGGCATCATTAGATATATAGTTATTCTGAAGGGCCCTTTTGTCAGTCTGTGGAGCCATTCTATCCCGGTGTGGCAGTCCGTATTTCTTTCGAATATCATTATCTACCAGCTCGCCACGGTCAAGATAGCCTATATTCGGAAAAAGCATATTGTTGATAAAAGTGCCATTGCCCTTCACAGGAGACTTTTCATTTATCCAGGTGTTGGCCGGACTAGCCGTGCTAAATTTCAATACAATAGAATCGCCCGGAGCCATAGGCTTTGCGAGTTTATAAATATTGAAATTATATTTATCGTCGGCCGATATCAATTTATTCGGCACACTTAAAGAAAAGGTATAATCGTAATCATTATAATTGACGAAAATGGAATCTATAGGCGTATTCGTCTTGTTTTTTAGCACATAGGCCGCATTCGCTTTAAAACTACGCTTATCGGGAAAAATATCTAAATTAAACTTGACATCCACAACACGGGGCTGCGGCCTGTATTGGTACTTTTTATATTTCTTCTCCCATTCCACAGCCTGTTTTTCATGATCTAAACTGGTATAATAGGGATTTTTAACATGATTTTCGTAATAGATTGCAGCACCGATGCCGATAAAGCCCGCAAAGGCAAAAATGAGTATCGCCGTGGTTACCGGCCCCAAGTTCGCCTTAAAAATACGCCAACGCTCGCTAATTCCTGAAAAACTACCTCTCCGCCACAACAACAGGGCTATAACAGCAAAGAACACCGCAAAAAGTAGCCAATAAACCCGATAGGTTAAAAACGGTAGAACGTAACCAAATCCATCCATATCCGAGTAATCGAGATCCGGTCCCTGGTTAAACTGATAGATTTCCTGTTCTACACCGACCATGGATAAAAAAGGTAATCCAATAAAGAGGGTCAGTAACACAAAAAATCCAGCCAGGTAATTCTTGAAAAGCGTATGTACAAAAAGTGAAATGAAGAGCCACACCAAGTTTGACAGCATACCGTATACCATCAGGTGCATCACATATTGTCCGATTTCAAAATTATAATAACGATAGTATATTTGGAAGCCCATGCAGGTCACAATCACAACGGCCAGCAAGGTTAATTGCATCAAAAGAATTGCGAGAACCTTCGATCCCATAAAAGCCCAGTTGGGTACCGCTGTGGTATCCAGTAGTCCCCCCATCCGAGTAATACTTCCACGATGCACAAGAAGTCCCGTAAAAAGAAAAGTGAGGATCAGCAGGAAAAATTTAAATGTAGTCCCCGGGATCATCAGCATTTTCCAGGTCACGGGATAGGTCGACGTTCCGAATATCGAACCAATGGTACTTGCCATTAAGATAATGAACAATACTCCTACCAAAGTCAATATTAAAAACACCGGATTTTTGACAATATATCGGTAGTCATACCGTGCCATCATCCACATTGTTCTTAAATAATGAAATGTCGAAAAATCATAATTTACTTTAGGTAGATTGATTTTGAAGACACTATCAAAGTTATTTTTGGTTAAACGGGCTCCTTTTTTCGACGATTTAAAGGAAATCGAATGTTGTGAAAAAGAAAACAACACATAAAACCCGCCAATGAATAGGGCTGCGACCGCAAGCCATATTAACCGGTTATAAATAACAGCTCCAGTAAATGGCAGGTTGTTTACATTCTTCTCTTCAGGAGACCAGTATTGTGTATAATACGAGATGGCACTATCCCCAAAAGGATCGATCAATGCCCCAACGAAACGGTTGTCCATGTTGTTTGCCAGATTCTGAACCAGCACCTGAAGAATAATAAGAATCAGCACCGCAACAAAACCAACGTATACGTTTCGTGTCAATGTTACCAGCACAAAGATAATTGCACTAAAAATAATGAGATTAGGGATAACCTGCACAAGATAGGTTTGTAAATAAGCCCCAACCTGAATTGGCCCCAAAAGGGATTGATTGATGCCTGGTACAAATTGTGCAACGATAATCCCCAGGGTTGAAGCAAATACAATAACCAATACAACAGCCACCGATCCAAAGAATTTACCGAGTAGATAATCCGTTTTTGAGAAAGGGTAACTGAAAAGTATCGTATGCACCTGATATTGAAAATCCCGGTAGACGCAGGCTCCAACGATGGACGGTATCAAAAAATAGATAATAGTCGACATACCGTTGACCATGCCGTTAATTGCCCAAGGAGAATTCATCATGGTATTGGACGAAGTCGTTGCCGTTATACCGTCAAAAATACCGAGTGAAGACAGCATAATGAACAACGAAAGCGCAAAGAAGAGTGCCATATAGATGTAGACGGCCGAACTCTTAAACCAACGCGCAAACTCAAAATTAAAAATGGCTCTAAACATGGCGTTGATCATTTTTTAGCGCTACAAAATAGACATCCTCCAATTGGCCTTGAGCGTTCACAAATGATTCATCAGGACGCGCATCGCTGTACACCCGAATATTGAGCGTGTTGTCCTGATTGTAATTGGTTGAAATAACGTTATATTTTTGTGTATACTCATCCAATTGATCCCGACTGATGATACGCACCCAGATTTTACCTTCCAATTGATCAATAGATTCTTTTGGAGTGCCCCTCAAAAGGATCTTTCCTCCATTCAGAATGGCCAACTCATGGCAGAGTTCACGCACATCATCCACGATATGCGTGGAAAAAATAACGGTATGATCGGTACCTATCTCGCGTAGCACATTTAAAAAACGATGTCTTTCCGCTGGGTCAAGCCCTGCGGTCGGTTCATCAACAATGATTAACTTAGGATCATTCAGCAACAATTGCGCTATACCAAAACGTTGCTTCATACCGCCCGAATAACCACTTACACTTTTATTGCGCACGTCCCAAAGATTGGTTACCTCAAGAACACGATTGATAATGGCATCCCGATCCGCTTTAGATTTAATTCCTTTCAATTTTGCAAAATATTGCAGCAGGTCTGATGCCGACAGATTGGGATAAACACCAAATTCCTGTGGTAAATAACCCAAAACTTTCCGCAAATCAAGCTGATTTTTGAGTACATCAATATCACCAAAAGTAATACGCCCACTGTCGGGTTTCTGAAGCGTCGCAATCGTCCGCATTAAAGAAGATTTGCCTGCACCATTTGGCCCCAGTAGACCAAACATCCCAGGCTTGATTTCTAAGTTTACGCCATCTAAAGCTTTTACCCCATTAGAATAGGTCTTACTAAGGGTCTCTATTGATAAATTCATAATTTATTTTAACTGTTAATAATATGTTAGTATACCGAAACAATGATATGTTACATCAATATAGTAAAAGTTAAAAAAAAACGAAATAAAAGACTCGTTGTAGACAGGACTATGGACAAAGCAACAGCATTTTACTAGTTAACTATCCATTGGAAAAAGTGCGTCTCCAGCAGGACCAAAAAATCTGGATAGGGATCAGAAAGAATGAAGAAGTCTACTGGAAACTCCGCAATAATGGCTGGGTACTACAACGAAAAGACCCACCAAAGCTACGGCTGACCTGAAAATCAACGTATTCAACCTGCATCCCCAGTGCTGAGAGTTTGTCCCCTAAGTAGGCAAAAATAGGATCTGTCAAATAGACCTCCGGATTAATGGCACAAACTCATTTTCTACAAAGATCATAACACTGATTTTAGTACAATTTGCTTTTTTTAATAGAAAAAGCAACTATTTGAAAGAGGAAACTAAATTCCCAAAACCCAGCGTACATTGAACAAATCAGTTACCTCAATAAATTTATGTGCTGTATCACCAGATTTATTTTTGATCCTTTGGGATGTAAGTTTTCCGATTAATTCCTCGCGATCAGCATTGTCCTGACAGGGAACAAATACAGCTACATAGTTTCCCACTTTCCGACCTTCATTGTGTACGAGATCGGAGCCATAGATGACAATGCGTTCGGAAATAAGAGCGGCACTCACCACAGGAGTTTCAACATAGCCTTGAAGGGGTTCTTCGAACATCTCGAAATGTAAAGTGCCCCCGAAACAAGTCTGGTAAAAGGTAAGTGCTGCCCTACAGTTTCCTGAGAATGTAATGAATATTCCGCTTTGCAAGCGTTCCATCTGCTCAACTAGCATAATTTAAATTGATTAAGCGTCCGGTATTTCAGGTTCCACAAGCTTTTTCATTTTTTCCAAAGATTCTTGCCACCCAAGATAACACATCTCCGCGGGAATAATCTCGGGAATTCCCGTCTGTTCAATCTGAAGTTCAGTGCCACAGATCACTTTACGCAAAGAAACAGTCGTAGTCATTTCACCTGGTAAATTAGGGTCATCAAAGCGGTCCACGTACTTGATAAAACCATTTGGTTCAATCTCTAGATACTCACCACCGAAGGAATGACTATGACCTGTACTAAAATTGGTGAAAGTCATTTTGAAACTTCCCCCGACTTTAAATTCCATGTGTTGTACGGTACATAGAAAACCGTAAGGAGGAAGCCAGCTGGCATGTGCTATCGGGTCTGCAAAAGCACGGAACACTTTTTCAGGGCTCGCCTGAATAATTCGATGTAAAGAAACATGATTCGTTTTCATAGCTATATCGTTTATAAATAAATTACTACTGCTGGTTTTTTGTTTTACTTTTTCTATTAGGCATTATTTTAGGACAATCCAATCTAATAAGGCCTTAAACAACTGAGGTCTGATGATACGTTCCTGTGTTGCTCATATCTTTGCTGCTCAAGCGGGCTATTCTACCCTGATAGACGTAAGAAACAGCGAGTACCGCCAATATCACAATAGGCATAGCCATAAATGCAGCATTTTTGTCAACACAGGCATGACTGATAAAAGCAAATATTAAGTTAAATGTCAATCCAGCATAAGCCCATTCTTTTAATTTACCTGGAACCTGTGGTACAGCAATTGCAATAACGCCCAACACCTTACAGATGATTAATGCATAGGCAAAATAGTCGGGGTATCCCAACGATTTTGTGCCCGCATTGATATATTGAGGAGCAAATAATAGTGTTCCAAGTGGCATTAGTCCTTCCCAGAGAACTATAAATACCGTTGCTATCCAAAAAGCAATTTTGTTCTTTTTCATTGTATAAGTCGTTTGTGTAAGTGTATAATTTCAGTTCTGATTCACCTTGAAGTCAGGAAATATTAATTCGCAGATTCTACGTAGTTTACGAAGTTATTCAGAATAGCCTCCCAACCCGATTTTTGCAGTTCAGGATCATTTTCCTGTTCCGCTTCAAATACTGTAGTTACGTTAGTTTGCCCTTCCGTTTCCGAGAAAAACGTGTTTACAGTTCTTCCATCAGCCATGGTATAAGCAATTTCCCGATATAGATTTACCGTATGGTAGGTTCCTTCGAAGTCAAACCCAAAGCTTCCGTCTTTCGCCTCCATTCTATTTTTAAAAGTTCCATCTACACGAAGGTCATTTTCACTACTTGGGCAGTGCCAGCTCGGATCTGCCGTATTCCATTGCATGATATCCACAGGATTGTTCCAAAGTTTCCATACTTTTTCTACAGGAGCGTTAATCGCGGCTTCAACTGTAATTTTTGTCTGTCTTTCCATTGTTTTTCTATTGTTTATATTGATATAACAAAGATGCAAAGGATCACAACATTGCGGCTGTTGCAAAGACGACAACTTTAGGGGTAGATTACGACAAAAACTATTTGTACCTTTATATCATAAACCAAAAATGATATGCAAATCTCTGTTTTTGTTCCCGAATACGGTACTATCGAAGGTATTACCCCTGCGTTCAGAACCTTTCATACGGCCAATGAATTTCTAACGGCCTTTGGAAAACAGCCTATTTTTGAAGTCGAATATGTAGGTTTAACGACTTACGTCCCGGCCAATAGCGGGGAGTATACCATCAAGACAAACCGACTACTACAGGACGTTCAGAAAACAGATCTGCTTATTATACCGCCTATTTTTGGCAACATAGAAAAAGGAATACGTGATAATGCCGAAGCGATCCCTTATATCACAAAACTGTACCACAAAGGGGCTAGTCTTGCCAGTCTATGTGTGGGTGCTTTCCTGCTCGCTGAGACCGGTCTTTTAGATGGGAAAAAATGTTCGACACACTGGGCACATATCGAAGAGTTCAAGGAAAAATACCCCCACATTGAAATTGAAGATGGTGCCGTGATCACTGAACATGAAAATATCTACAGCAGTGGTGGCGCGAGCAGTTTATGGAATCTGATCCTCTATTTAGTGGAAAAGTATGCCGATAGGGAAACAGCCGTACTCATAGCCAAATATTTTGCACTGGATATCAGCCGGGATAATCAATCGCAATTCGCCATATTCAGAGGCCAACGTAATCATGCTGATCTGGATATCCAACAAGCTCAAGACTATATCGAGAAGAAGTACGAGGAGAAAATTACAGTCGAAGAACTGGCCAATCATGTCAATATTGGGCGGCGAACATTTGAACGGAGATTCAAAGAAGCAACCAACAACACGCCTGTTGAATACCTGCAACGCGTACGCATCGAAGCTGCAAAAAAGTTCTTCGAAGCATCACGAAAAAACGTCTCTGAGGTCATGTATGATGTAGGTTATACAGATACAAAAGCCTTTCGAGATATTTTCCGAAAAATTACTGGCCTTACACCAATAGATTATCGAAACAAATTTGCCAAGGTGACCGCCGATGTTGCCATCGAGCAATAAGCTTTGATAAACAATAAAGCCACTCAGGGGAGTGGCTTTATCATTGATCGGATTTCTTACTTTTATTTTAACATCATTTCCCGGATATACTTCACCGGTGAATTGCCAAAGCTCAGGAATTTTTCATTGAACGCCTTCAAATTAAACTGTTTTCCTTCTTTTTGCTTCACAGCTTCCCTAAGATCATAAATTTCTTTATATCCCGTAAAGTAAGATGTCAACTGCACGCTGCTCACCGACACACGTTTCCATTTTCCGGCTGCTTCAGCCTGCTGTTGAAACGCTTCATCAACCAACAAATGCATGGCGTCTTTTTCACTCATATTTTTCACATGGACGCTATAATCGAGTATCGCATTGCAAACAGTACGCAGATGCCATTTGTACCACATTAACCACATTTCTGGAGCATTGTCTCCGTAACCATTTTCGAGCATCATTTGTTCGGTATAGACAGCCCAGCCCTCAATCATTGCACCATTTCCTAAAATACTCTTGATGAGACTCAGCGATTGGTTGGCATACACCAATTGGGTATAATGGCCTGGAATAGCCTCGTGGATATTGAGTATCTGTAAAATGTAATGGTTATACTCCCGAAGGTAACTTTCCGTTGCCTCTTTCGTCCAACCGGTCAGACTGCCCACATTGTAATAGGTATTCCCACCTTTATCGTATGGACCTGGCGCACTGATTGAAGCTCCCGCAACACCAGCCATATAAGCAGGCTCTTTACGCACCACGAGCGGCTTGCTATCATCGAGGTACAATAAATCCTTTTGTTTGACAAACGCAACCAGCTTCGGTATCTGTGCTTCGATAGCTGATTGAAACTCTTCTGCTTTAACATGGTTGACAGACAGGGTGTCGATCATTTTTCGGATGACAATCAAACTATCTGACGGCAAGGACGATTTCCCAAAATATTTAGGCCACAGCTCTTTGCTAATTTTATACATCTCTCCGTGTAAATAGCTTTTTCTTGCTAGAGCAGCCTGATAAATCTGTTCTGCCGTTGAACCCGATTGGATATCAAAATCAAATTTCTTGTCGTAAAGCTCTTTTCCTAGTCTAAAACTTCGTGGAGAAGGGTTAGGTGTCACTTTTAAAAATTGAACATATCCGTTGATCGCCGCAATAGCTTGTTGTGAAGCCTTCTGGATGGCATCCTTTTCTGAAGTCGGCAGATCGGATTTTTTAAGTGAATCCCGCAAATCGTTTTCAAACACAGATAAACCACCCAAATTCTGCTGAATGGCCAAATCGGTCAAGACCGTGGCCGGATTTTTAAGCTGTCCTTTCGCCGCCTCATAGTAGGCCGGAATCTTCGTCAACCGATGATATATCGCTTTAAGTCTGGTCGATAAAGGCGCATAATTCTCGGCAAGCATAAAAGCGATCGTCCCGCCAACATTGTACGAAGAAGGATTCCACTCATACGCGCGCTCTTTTTCAATCGCCCAAATATTGGATTCAAGATAGTTTTGAATCAGATGATAATCTGTTTGCTGAGAAAGATTCAAGGTACTCAGATCAAAATTTTTAAGGCTGTCCAAATGTCTTTTCGAAAACTCCAGTCGTAGTTTTTGCGCATCAGCATCAGGTATGGTCAACAAGGAATCATACTGATGGAATCCGACCTGGGTAGCCCATTCCGGATTTTCCTTCCAAAGCTGTAGAATAAAGCGGTCCTCATACGATTTAAACTTTTCATTCGCAACAGTATCAACAGTAGATTGTCGGTCCTGAGTTCCCGATCCACAGGAAGCCATTAGGCCCAATCCAAAGATAGCAAGGGTATATGTTATAAGTTTCATTGGAGTATTTTGTCTAAAATTAACATTATTGTTGATGAATTTCAGCATTTTACTCCAATAATTTACAACTATAACCAGGTATGAAATTTCCGAATAAACCAATTTTTCACCCACTGCGTCAATAAACAATAGCAGATCAAAATGCCGATAAGCCATGGAAAATAAGTTAGGGGCAGTGCCTCCATTTTTAAAGCAGCAGCAAATGATGTAAACGGCAAAACAACACCGATAATCATCATCAAACTCGTCAACGCCACAACCGGTGCTGCAGCCCAGCTTTGAATAAAGGGTATTTTCTTGGTTCTTATCATATGGATAATCAATGTTTGTGAAAGCAATCCCTCCACAAACCAACCAGTCTGAAAGAGTGTTTGATCCGATACGGTATTGGCCTTGAACACGAAAAACAATACTGCAAAAGTGGCAAAATCAAATAGTGAACTTATGGGACCAATAAATAACATAAACTTAGAGACACTGCCAGCGTCCCATTTCTTTGGCTCGACAATAAATTCCTCATCCATACTGTCCCAGGGAATAGCTACCTGCGGTATATCATAGAGTAGATTCTGAATAAGCAGATGCACGGGCAGCATTGGAAGAAATGGAAGAAAAGCGCTAGCACCAAGCATACTGAACATATTGCCGAAATTGCTGCTCGCCGTCATCTTGATATATTTAATGATATTGCCAAAAGTTCGACGCCCGTAAATAACCCCTTTTCGCAGCACCATAAGGTCCTTTTCCAACAGAATGATATCTGCGCTTTCCTTAGTGATATCGACAGCCGTATCCACGCTGATACCGACATCAGCCTCCTTAAGTGCTGCTGCGTCATTGATGCCATCGCCCATAAACCCAACCGTATGCCCTTTTTCCCTTAATGCCTTCACAACACGAACTTTTTGGAGCGGACTTAATTTCGCAAATACCGACACCCGATCAACACATTGATTTAGCTCGCTGTCCGTGATGCTATCTAATTCATTTCCATTGACGATCCGATCCACCGGAATGCCGACATCCAGACAGATTTTACGTGTAATAATCTCATTGTCTCCAGTCAGTACTTTAATCGCAATCCCCAATTTCAGCAAGGCTTCAATCGCAGGCTGTGACGATGGTTTGGCCGGATCCAAAAAGCCAATAAATCCGGTCAACGTCATTTTCGCTTCATCCGCAACAGCATAGGTCAACGGGTGACTACCTTCAAATTCTCGGATAGCAACCAATAAAACACGTAATCCCTCCTCGTTCATCTTTCTTGATGTTTTCAATACAATTTTACGCATCGTATCGTCCATCGGTACTGTACGGTCATTTTCGACATGCAGGCTACGGTCATCTCCCGGATCAAAAGCATGTGTACATAACTCAAGCATTTCCTCTACGGCCCCTTTACAGATCAATAGGTGTTTGCCATTATGCTGTTTGAGAACCACAGACATCCGTCGCCGCTGAAAATCAAATGGGATCTCGTCAATTTTCAAATATCGATCCTCCACTTTCAAGTAATCGTGCAATTCGACATGTTCCAGCACAGCCTTATCCATCAGGTTCTTCAGGCCAGTCTGATGAAAACTATTGAGATAGGCCCATTTGAGTACCTCGTCATCTTCGACACCGTAGACGTTCAGATGTTTTTCCATGACGATCTTGTCCAATGTCAATGTTCCTGTTTTATCCGTGCACAGAATATCCATGGCACCTATATTTTGGATGGAATTTAGCCGCTTGACGATGACTTTACGTTTGCTCATATTGACAGCACCCTTTGCCAGGTTAGCGGTGACAATCATGGGCAGCATTTCGGGGGTTAAACCTACAGCAACAGCAATGGCAAACAGTAGCGCTTCCGTCCAGTTCCCTTTCATCAACCCATTGATCAAGAAGATCAGCGGAACCATGACCAGCATAAAACGGATCAATAAAAAACTCACCTTATTTATCCCCTTATCAAAACTTGTTTCGGGACGTTCGCCAGTAATCGATTTGCTGATACTTCCAAAATAGGTATAGCTTCCTGTCGTTACAATCAGGGCTGTCGCCGATCCGCTAACGACATTGGTCCCCATAAAACAAATATTACAAAGTTCAATAGGTGATTTATTCGCTGCATCCCGGATCGGCAAATAATTCTTCTCTACAGGAAGCGCCTCTCCGGTCAGCATACTTTCACTCACAAAAAGATCCTTACTCTGAATAATACGGCAATCTGCAGGAATCATATCCCCTGCGGAAAGGTATACAACATCTCCCGGCACCAGCTCAACAATAGGAATCTCTCTTTTCCCTTTAAATTTCCGCAATACTGTCGCCGTAGTTTTCACCATACTTTTTAATTTTTCTGCGGCGGCATTACTTCGATACTCCTGTACAAAACGAAGCAGTGCACTGACCAAAATCATAATGGACACCACAACAACTGTTTTATAATCCCGTTCGCCAACCTCCGGAAGCCCAACATCGATAATAAAGGAAACAGTGGCAATCAATAACAGAATATATATAAAGGGGTTAGCAAAAGATTTCAATAGCTGCACATACCACTTTGGGGCCTTTTGATGTTTCACCTCATTTAAACCAAATTTCTGTTGACGCTCCGCAGCCATTTCATCTGTAATCCCTTCTCTGCTCGTTTCTAACATCGCGCAGGCAAGTTTTTCATCCTGACTGGCCACCCCCTGCAATTTGGTCACAGTCCCTACATTCATTCCATTGGAACTGATCATATTGTGCAATGGATTCCTTGTTGTTTTATTGTTCATTTTAATCATAACCCTATAGCCCGTTTCATGTTAATTTCCGTAAATCCCGTTCTTATTATAGATCCGATTCTTATTACAGGTCCGACTCGGTACCTATAATTTCCCAGCTTATTTTTGTTACTCTTTCCTCGATGGTCAATCGACTAGCCATCCGTTCGATAAGACTATCTTGCTGACCGATGGCTCTAACGATGGCCCTAATGACAACGCCGTTTGTAGCGAGGGTATCGTCACTCGAAAGCGAAGACAACAACAGTTTTTCGTTACTGCTCAGCATCTGCATCAATAAAACACGAATATGATTTTCGATGTCTATCCCACAGCCTATGGTCAGTAGATATTCGGTTTGTGATGCTGCAGATTTATTAAAAGTCAAGAAGGTCAGTTTCTGCCCGATTGGACGAAAGATTAGGTGTGTAAAAATAATAGCCAGCGCAACGACAAATGCTTGGGCATGCAAACCTAAACCGGAGAGTGCACCTACTGCAGCCGAACACCAAATCGTCGCCGCCGTGTTTAGACCATGCACATTCAAACCGTCCTTCATAATCACACCAGCGCCAAGAAAACCAATTCCGCTGACCACATAAGAAGCAATCCGTCCGGTAGCATCACCGCCAATTTCTATGGAAAGCAGCACAAAAGCTGCTGCTCCCAACGAAACTAAAGTATTTGTCCGAAGCCCCGCATTTTTCTGGCGCCATTGGCGCTCTACTCCCACGGCAGCGCCAAAAGCAATGCTACAAATAATCGTATGGCAAATTCAAAAACACTCATCTCTTTGTCCTCCTTTGCCTGCAAAGGTGCGCATTCCTACCTCCATGATCCGTTAGAGATCTTTTAGAAAATTATTAGAATTTTATTAGAGAAATAATCAAATTAAAAAACTGTAATACAGCTACTTATAATTTAAGTCTAAAATTTACAGATCAAGCTGTCCAATTTCTTTAACTTCAAGCATTGTTGTGGTGTAAATCAGTTACACTAAAAACAATAAAAAAATGAAACAACGCATCAATTTTTTCGCAAAAGGGCAAAACGCCATGAAATCAATGTATGGAATAGGTACATATCTGAGCAAGTGTTCGATAGAACAAGAGCTTTTGCATCTTATTTATTTCCGTGTATCACAAATCAATGGCTGTGCGTATTGTCTTGACATGCATTCAAAAGATCTACTGGCGACCGGAGATCAACCACAACGATTGTTCTTATTGGATGCCTGGCGGGAAGCCCCGCTGTATAGCGAACGTGAACGTGCTGGGCTGGAATGGGCCGAAGCCGTGACGAAAATTACACATGGCGATGTATCGGACGAGGTTTATGCTAAAGCAACTGCAATATTTTCGGAAGAAGAACTTATTGACCTGACCTTGGCCATTACAGCAATCAATTCCTACAATAGGATCAATATTTCCTTCCGCACACAAGCAGGAAGCTACAAAGTTGGGCAGCACAAAGTACAGCCAACCTCATAAATACGAAACGTATATTTATACGATAAATTAAACCATAAAAATGAAAGATTTCATCTTATTATTTCGTCAGGGGGCCAATGAGCAAAGTCAACTGACAGAAGAAGAAGCAAAAGCTGTGAACAAAAGGTGGTTCGACTGGATCCATGACATCGATACGCAAGGTAAACTGAAGGATCATGGCTCCCGTCTTGAGCCTGCCGGAAAGGTATTAAAGCCTGGCGGTATCGTTACGGATGGACCTTTTGTGGAAATTCGGGAGAGACTGGGCGGTTTTATTGTCGTCGCAGCAGAGGATCTTGACGAAGCCACAACCTTGGCCCATGGCTGTCCTATTCTCGAATTTAACGGAAGTGTAGAGATACGTGCACTACTCAACTAATCATATACAGGATCGGCTGTACACCGACATAGCCGATCCTATTTTAAACTTATGGATCCAGATTTTCTAAAACAGCTTTTCCAGCAAGAATTTACCAAAATAGTCGCTGTCATCAGTAAGAGTTTTGGCCTCCAGTACATCGAAATAGCGGAAGATATCGTCAGCGAAACGTTCTTAGTTGCCACAGAATCCTGGCAGACCAAAGGCGTTCCTGCAAATCCTACAGCTTGGCTGTACACGGTTGCAAAACAAAAGACCTTGGCCCAGTTTAGAAGAAATAAAATATTTACTGATAAAATCATCCCGGCAGTACGGCAGCGGGAGCCAGAAGCGGAGAGCTTTGACGAGTTTAGTTTCTCGCAGGAAAATATTAAAGACAGCCAATTAAAAATGCTGTTTGCCATCTGCACGCCAGCAATTGCCAGTGAGGCACAAATTGGTCTTGCCCTTAGAATCCTCTGTGGTTTTGGGATAGAAGAAATTGCCGAAGCATTTCTTTCCAACAAAGAAACCATCAATAAGCGCCTATTCAGAGCAAAGGAAAAACTACGTTCAGAAAAAATCGAACTTGAGCTGCCTTCCGAAACAGAAATTATGAAACGCCTCGATAATGTACTCCATATTATTTACCTCTTATTTAATGAAGGGTATTATTCTAAAACCCAAAATCAAATTTTACGAAAGGAGCTCTGTATTGAAGCGTTACGCCTTGCGCTCATGCTTTCATCTTATGAAAAAACCAATACACCCAAGACCAATGCGCTCATTGCGCTGATTTGTTTCCATTCTTCCCGCTTCGAGGCAAGGCTGACCAATGAAGGTGATTTCATTTTGTATGAGCAACAGGATGAGGAACGCTGGAATCAAGAACTCATCCATCAGGGGCTTTATTTTCTGAAGAATGCCGCATCGGGCGACGAACTCACATCTTATCATCTGGAGGCGAAAATTGCGCAATGCCATTGTATAAAGGAAGACAGTCCAGAAAAATGGACCGAAATCCTGCAGTGGTATGACCGTTTATTAGTCGTCAATTATTCCCCCGCAGCTGCATTAAATAGAATATTTGCCCTATATAAAGTAAAAGGCGCTAAAGCTGCATTGGCCGAAGTAAAAACCTTACAACTAAAAGACAACCACTTTTATTTTGTCCTCCTCGGGGAACTTTATCAGGATCTAGATAAAAACAAAGCCATTGCAAACTTCAATAAAGCAAAAAACCTCGCCAAAATAACATTGGAAAAAGAGATTATTCAACAGAAGATTGATGCTATAAAGTCTGCAATGACCTAATTTGTTTGCTAGACATCGATTACTTTTACCCTTTTCCAATAAGAAACAAAAAGCTGATACAGCTCGGAGGGCTCCAAATCAATCGTTGAGGACGAATACATAATACACAATTCTTGCGTGGATTCTTGATAAGCCATTTTCCATAACAGCGACGAAAGCCGCTCTTTATATTTAGAAGGATGACCCAGTGTTACAACGACCAGGGTATCACCACCGACTTTTTGTAAGTCAATGCTTTTAACATCCTGCCAGTCGCCTCGGCCAAAAGCTTTTGATACTGGTGTTGTCTTTCCAAGAAAATAGCGATCGTTCAAAACAATTTGCGCCGTTTTATCCCGAAGACTCAGTAGGCTGGAAAACAATAAAATTAAGAGTACCAGCAGTGCTCCGGCAGAGAAAACTGTCGGCTTTACCTTAAATACTCCATCAAATAAACCGATACTGAACAATAAAACGACCAAAAGCAACAAACATAGAGCTCCCGAAATTGACAATAGCTGAATTGTTTTCCGTTTATTTCTGTATAAGCTTGTTTCCTCCATCGGCTTAATTCCCCCAGTTAACGTTCAAGTTATGTTTTTCGGCATAAGCTTTTCCTAAAGCATATACGTTGTCAAACACACTGTTAATGGAAGGCATATCGTTTTTTTCGATCTTCTGGAGTAAAGCCTGCTTTTCTTCAGCTGAACCTTTACCATCACATAACTTTGCATAAGCGGTATATTCGTTTTTATAAACAGGCAACACTTTTTCAAATAATGCAATAGACTGCTCTTTCAACGCTTTTGCATCGGCATCGGAAACATTCAGTTCTTTAATATCCTTTAAAGCCTTTTCGACCACCTGAATTTTGATTCCAACAGATTTTTGAGCTTCGTCGCCTACTTTCTTACTGGAGGGCATATCCGCAAATTCTACGGTCTCCTGCTCGAGCTGTTTGCCGTAGCGTTCAGGGGCAAAATCTGCTACAAGATTTGTGTTTAAAACAACTTTTCCGAAAAAAGTCTCTGGACTTGGGGATTGACAGGCTGTAAAAAATAAGCTCGCCGACATAAAAATAACAACTAGTAAGTGCTTCATATAAAAATTCTGTTTGTGACCAAAGTAATTAATTATCATGAAATAGGCAAACATGTTGTCCCATCATATCGCTGTATAAAATTGTCATCGACCAGTCTGTTTAGGTGAAAAAAGCACGATAGCCGAGCGATTCATATTGCACAAAATGTTAATTTTTAATATATTAGCAATTACAACATAAGCGATTAAAAACAGTCATTATGGGCTATGATATTAGTTACCACCCCATCTCAGAACAGCAGATAGAAACTTGGTATTTTGACTTGCTCAAAAATCCTGAAAAGATTGAGGAAGTTTCTGCTGTTCACCAACTAGAAGACTTCTATAAAACCAAGTACCAAGACACCTTAAATGCGGGTCGGGAAACCGACAAAAATGATTATTTTGACAAAACCCATGGATTTTTCATTGCTGTTGTCCAGGGTTTTTTCGAAAAATACTTCTATGTGCGCGGTGGAGCCCTATCCTTCTCCAAAAATGACCATTTATCCGGCTATTACAAACAGTGGAATGAATTTGTACAACATGAATTTCTGACCAATAATATCGAAAATAGGCTTGTAGAAAACTATTGTTCGGGTGTCTTTATCCCAGCAGAAAAAGTTGCGCAATTGTTGGTAGACTACCATAATAATCCAACGATCAAGGCTGAACTAGATACGCTATTTTCTGATAACCGTATTGCTGTTTTCCTCAATGCTCTGCAATATGCCAAAGATCGTAACCTTGGTCTTTTGGAAGCAACAGAAGTTGTCGAACCACAACCTTTTGATCTGAATGAATCAAAAAGTTACTCCAACCTCTTTAACTGCGACAAAGAAGGCCCACTTTTATATCAGACAACGGCATTAAAACAGATCCAGGAAATAGAACATCGTCATGGAATTCCTGAAAATGAGATCTTACCAAATGTCAAAACAGAAACAATCCATGCCAACCCTAAACATTTTGACACAACAGATAGTTCGCAAAGCAGTAAAAAAAAGAGCTTTTGGAGCCGGTTATTCGGCAAAGATTAAACACTGATAATTGCTAGACATTCGGCCCTATAACGATATACTGTTGAAGAAATCTTGAATTCCAACCTATTAAACACTTCAATAATATTGGTTTCAAGCAACTATACACATAGACTGCAAAAAAAAGACTGCTTTGCATCTGAATTAAACAAATGATTTGACGATATTCGTCTTAGCATTATAACTGCTCATCCCATTATGATCTTCATTTTTCTTCTTATTATTCTTACGCTTTTCGGAATTTTATATCTGCTTCGTTCTGTTGTCAAAAAACAACAGCGAAAAAATAACAATTGTTGAGTATGCGATCATCATCGGTTACCTGATTTCGTTAATGATAACCGGTGTAGGGCTATTATTCCACTCAAGTCAATATAATCAAGCCGTAGATCCTGTAGATGGTGATTGCTATATTCCCTTCGGTGGAAAACACATTTTATCGCTTGTGTTTTATTTCCTAACATTTAATATTTCAGCAATAGCGATTTGGCTCAAAGGACGAAAAATCCCCTCTATTCCTCTTGTTCTAATGCTGATTATGTTAATGATAGGCAGTATGATCAGTGTGTTTGTACTCGTTCAGGTCAGTCACCACGATACGTCCACATTGGACATGTATGTTGGCAACGAGGGAACCTTATACTTTATTTTCACACCATTATGCTGCTTGATCATGGGTATAGGATTAATCCGTAAAATCATCGTTGAAGAACAGGGTTACGCCTCGACGAGAAGCTATGCCAACGCCACGCTCAACAAGATCAATAACCTACTTTCGGCAAAGCTAAAATACCCCACATGGGCGCTTATTTTACTTGTTCCGGTCTTTCTCTTACTAACAATTATCCTCATCCTTTTGGGGCAGGATCGGGATTCAATGGTAAAAGTTTTCACAGAAACAACCACTTGGGCTTTTTCACAAAAAATGCACCCTCCCATCTTGGATCATCAGGGACATTACCTCTGTACAGTTGCAGCTAAAGGAGATCCCGTCCTTGTAAAACCATTGAGATTAGGCAAAAGACATGGTAACACCATTATCGTCAATAGACAACTCCAAATTGCCAATGCATTCGAAGAAATATTAAGCGATCTATCGCCAGTATTACACCGCTATGTTAGATATTGCTATGTTAGATATTGCTATGATAAATATGGGTTTAATATCTCGATCAAAATAAATTCTGTTAGGGCATCAAATATGACCTATGTCCTGATGAAACCCCTTGAATATTTTTTTCTTTTTTCCCTGTATATGTGCTACGTGGAACCCGAAAAAAAAATTGCCAAGCAATACAGCTGATCTTTTCTGAAAACAGCGATGCCCTTTTTCGGCAGAGAAACCAAGTTTGGACTAACTTGGGACTTATGATCTGCTAACTTATTACCTTTTAAACATTATGGATCAAACAGCTCAATTTATTGTCCTGACAGGAGGACCTGGTGTCGGTAAAACAACGCTATTAAAGGAATTACAACAACTGGGATTTAGTGTTGTACCGGAGGATGCCCGGCGGATTATCCGAGAACAAATGGAAATGAATGGCGACGGCCTCCCCTGGAAGAATAAGCGTCATTATGCCGAGCTCATGCTAGCGGCGTCTTGCAGCGGTTATTCGGAACAGTTGCGCAAAGATCAAACCCGCTATGTGTTTTTTGACCGCGGGATTCCAGATACATTAGCATATATTGCCATGGAAGGTCTTGCAATCGGGGAAGATTGCCTGCGAGAAGCAAGATTGAAGCGTTATCATAAAAAGGTATTCATCTTACCACCTTGGGCAGAGATCTATGCGAATGACAACGAGCGGAAACAAACTTGGCAGGAGGCCGAAAATACCTTCAAGATAATGAAAGAGACCTATACAAAACTGGGTTATGAAACCATTGAGGTTCCAAAAACAACCGTATTTGATCGCGCGCAGTTCATCCTGAAAGTCCTGGATCAGCAAAACTATTGATTCCGCATTTCTTTCTCAATACGGCGGTCGGGAATAATCCACATAATAGCAACCGTTCCGTATAGCACTAAACTGATATACGGATTGATAAAAGACAGACCTATTCCCAGAAAATACAGTGCGGTAGAAATATTTTCTTTTGTTTTCGATTTGACCGCTTTTTTCAATGCAGAATCTTCGCCCTCAATCTGGATCACAAAATACTCCACGATATGGTAGGCAATAGAACACATAATCAACACAACACCGTAAGCGATAATCGGATCTCGACCAAAATGGGATTCACCTATCCAATTGGTGGTAACCGGCATTAAGGATAGCCAAAACAATAAATGGAGATTGCTCCAAAGTACTTTGCCGTTTACTTTGCGAACGATTTGAAAGAGGTGATGGTGGTTGTTCCAATAGAGTCCCACATACATAAAACTTACGATATAAGAGATGATTTTGGGCAATAAAGGCTTGAGGCTTGCAAAAGTAACCCCTTCAGGTACTTTTAATTCAAGTACCATAATCGTTATAATGATGGCTAGAACGCCATCACTGAATGCTTCTATTCGACCCTTAGTCATTTTTAAATAGTGGGGTTAATAACTGATATTGTAAACCCAATCGGAATACATTTAATCGTGCGGTACCGGGATCAGCGCCAAGCATCCCGCTGTTGTAATCCTTCAGTCCCCATGAATATCCAGCAAACACCGTATAACGGTCATAATTTACATTAAACTGCAATCGAGGGCGTAGATCCAAATCTATAATCTTGCCGCGGTCACGATCAAAACTTGTTTTATTACCCTGCTTATCTTCAATGCTACCATTTTCTTTAATGCTTAACGTTTTGGCAATATCCATACCCAGCTGTATATCCATTGTCATCGGTTCAAAAAAGACACGATAGCCAACAAAAGGATTAAAATTGATAAATTGTTGATTGAGACGGGTTTGACCACGGCTTCCATTCATAAACTCGTTGCCTTCCAAATCAATCTTTGTCTGCAATCGTTCATAGGCGCCTTCCAATCCTAATATCAGGTTGTTGGCAAAAACATACCTGTAGTTTAAAGCACCACCGATATTGATTCCATATTTTTTTCCATAAGGATTATTGGTATAATAGTCCTGCTGCGTAGATCCATTCAACATACTCTTCGCTTCGGCTCCCGATCCCGTAAAGTTGGACACACCGGAAGTAATACCCACTCGTAGTTCGTGCGATTGCGAGAAAGCCATAAAATGGGTTATACCAGCAAAAAGTCCGACAAGTAAAAATCTCTTCATCATAACCGAAATATTAAATTAAAATCCTTAAAAAAATGAGCGTGTTCGATTGTTAAAAGTAAGAAAATTTATGTGATTCAACTTACTCCAATCCTTATTTTTTCTGAAACGGTAATGTTTATCCATCAGCGGAAATCCATCCGCTTGATCGGCTATAAAAAAAACATCATAAGACAGAATGACTATATTTATTGAACTACATCAATGAAAATGAATCAATTCAGGCTTATTTTTGTTGTATTACAAACAAAAGAATTATCCGTATGAAATATATATTGGAAAACCCTGTCATCGGTCATATTGCCGAGCAGAAATATAAGACCAGCATCCACTGGAGGAATGGTGAATTTATTACGGATGAACCTGAAAAACTTGGCGGAAGAGATCTTGGGCCTGACCCTTACACCCTTCTGATTTCATCGCTTGTATCTTGTACATTAGCTACGCTACGCATGTACATCGATAAAAAAGGACTTGATATTCCAGAAATTTCTGTCAGTTCAAATATGTATCTCAAGATTGAAAAAGGACAGGTGGTTACGTATTTTGATCGCGAGATCGCTTTTGGACAAATCTTAATGGAAGATACCCGAGAACGACTTCAACAAATTGCCGAAGAATGTCCCATTTCAAAAATTTTAAAGGGTAATGCCATTGTTAATACAGTAATTCGTACAAATCCTTAAGAAGGAAGCATCACGATAGCGAATGATAAACAAAAGTTGCGCTTCAACTCATCAACATTAGCGTGTAACGAATTTGTGTATCATTATACTAATCATACACTTAAAAATAGCATTCATCATGAAAACCATAAACTTTCTCCTATTGGGTAAAAATGAAGAAATTCTCCTCACGCTCAAGAGAATCATTGAAAGCACACCCAGCTGGAATGCAACGATACAACAGGATTTGGGTACTTGTAAGAAACATCTGATAGACAATCCTGTAGATGTTTTATTATTGAGTTCGGGACTCTCTCCTCAGGAAGAGCATGAAATAACAGATCACCTTTCGCGGCTCACCTATCCGATTGGCCTGATCAAACATTATGGCGGTGGAAGTGGACTTCTAAAAAATGAAGTCTACAGTCTTTTTCCAGACTTACGTTCCGTTTAATAATGGCTAGACCACAAGCAACAGCTTCTTAGAGAAACAACTAAAATCCGCTAAAATCCTTTCTTTATTGAACTAGATCAATAGAAATCAATGGCTAATAGGCTAATTTTGGATACTAAATAATAAGATCATGAACAAACAGAACTTTATAAAAAAAGGCCTTTTGGGTTCCGGAATATTTGCATCAACAGTATCTTCAGCTGATATCTTGAAGAATGATATTGACGAGATAGAACCGCTTGAAACGCTGGATGCCGAAGATGTAAATTATAATTCAGACAAATTGGAAAACCATAGCGTCCTCCATAAAGCAGCTACACGCGGTCATGCAAATCATGGCTGGTTAGAAAGCAATCATACGTTTAGCTTCGCCAATTATCACGACCCCGAACGTATGCACTTTGGTGTATTGCGGGTACTAAATGATGATATGGTGGCTGAAGGAAGAGGTTTTGGCAAACACCCGCACGATAATATGGAAATCATCAGTATTCCTTTGGAAGGTGATTTGCAACACGAAGACAGCATGGGTAACAAAGCCATTATCCGGAAAGGAGATATTCAGGTCATGAGTGCCGGAACGGGCATCATACACAGTGAATATAATAAAAACACCGATCAGGTGGTGAAGTTTCTTCAGATTTGGGTGTACCCTAATCAACGGAATGTCAGCCCGCGCTACGATCAAATTACATTAGATATCGCACAAAGACAGAATAAATTCCAACAAATTCTTTCGCCCAATCCAGAAGACGAAGGTGTATGGATCCATCAGGATGCCTGGTTTTCTATGGGGCATTTTGACAAGGACGTCCAGACAAAATACCAGATCAAAAAGGCCGGAAACGGTGTATATGTTTTTGTAATAAAAGGCAGTGTTACCGTCGAAGGACAAGAATTGGAGAGCAGAGATGGCTTTGGAATCTGGGATGTCGCTGAAATTAACCTGAAAGTAACCTCAGCAGATACTGAAATCCTACTGATGGACCTCAGTATGATATTGGACTAATTTCGTACACTTAGACGTCAATTAACAAAAAGAAGCTGTCTCAAATTTATTGAGGCAGCTTTTTTTATTAAATATGGCTATGCGATAGATTTGTGAGTTGTTTGTTGATTATTTCACAGAACTGTTCATTTGGGAAGAAAAAGAACAAAAAGTAGCTTTTTAAGCTGCTTTTTTCCTTAGATTTTGCGCTATAGCCAATAAACCCCATTCTATGGACACTTTTTCCTTACCGCGGAGCATAAATCTTCGGAACCCGTGGTTCTGTTTTATGTTTCCAAAGACTGGTTCGACATCGTGACATCGCTGTTTTCTTTTGGCTATACCGACATCGCTGTTAAGCAATCCGTATGCTCTATCTTTATAAGCCTCAAGCTGTTCATTTATCTGGATGATTCTATTGCCCTGTGATTTGTGGCAAGCACCGTTCAATGGGCAGTTTGTGCAGTTTTTTGCCTGATATCTTTTTATTTTTTGCTCGAAACCTGTGGAGGTCTTTTGTGTAAATAGACCTATGCAGTTCATTTCCTGTCCCATTGGACAGATATAGCAATCTTTTGCAGGGTTATAATGTAGTTTATCAACGGAGAATGGCTTCTTGCCCGAATAACTCTTTTTCTGCTCCTTGTCAAACATACCATATTTCACATAGGCCCCAATGTTTTTCCCTTCTAGTAACGCATAGTTCTCCTGGCTGCCATAGCCAGCATCTGCGGTAATGGTTTTCAGTATTTCCCCAAAGCTCGCCTCATGTTGTGCCAGATGACCGGGTAGCGTTGTGGTATCTGTGGGGTTGGGATGTATGGTGTAATTGACGATGTATTGATTGGAAGTAGATATCTGAATGTTATAACCTGGTTTGAGCTGGCCATTTTTCATATGATCCTCTTTCATGCGCATAAAAGTAGCATCGGGATCTGTCTTGCTATAACTATTTCTATCTCCAAGCGTTACTTCCTGCTCTTCATATTGAACAATCTTGGCCGGGTAGTTTTTAGTCGCATAGCGCAACTTTGCCCTCATCTTCTTGCTTACCGAAGGTTTATCGGACAAGACCCGGTTCAGGTTATCGACCGTAGCCTGAACTTTTTCGCGGTCAATTGTTGTCAGATCGGGAGGTTCCGGAAGGTTGTCCTCTGCTTTGGCGATACTTTGGGCGTATTCCCAAATATCTTTTAAGGCAGCTTTCATCTTCTCCTTATTGGTCTGGATAGCTTTTTTCCAGACAAAGGTGTATTTGTTAGCATTGGCTTCAATCTTGGTGCCATCGGTGTAAACATCTTCTATACTCAGCAGACCTTCTTCGGATAGGAGTTTGACAACTTCTTCAAATACACTACGAAGTGCTTCTTTCAAACGAACGCCTCGAAATCTGTTGATGGTATTGTGGTCGGGATAGCTCATGCCGCTCAGCCACATGAAATTGATGTTCTCCCGGCACGCCGTTTCCAATTTGCGACTGCTGTAGACATTGCTTACGTAGCCAAACACCAAAACTTTCAACAACATCTGCGGATGATAACTGGAGCAGCCTTTTATCTTATAAGCGTCCAATAGGGACTGGATGTTGATCCGGTTGATTACATCGTTAACGATACGTACCGGATGACCTTTGGACACCAGTTCGTCCAAAGTTGGAGGAATGGCCATGATCTGGTCCTGATAGTAAGGCTTAAAAGTAGCTCTTTGAGATGGCATATATCCTTTTTGTTTACACTATAAATATATGAAAATCAAACCGTTAAAACAAATAATAAACCTTAGATAATGCAAAAAAAGAGACTGCCTTTTTGAGACAGCCTCTTTTTGTTAAGGCTATTTATTATTTTTAGAAAGTAACGGAATTCAGCTTTTTATCAACCAAAATACCATCTATCGCTTTCAGATTGAAGTTGACATTGCGTTTTGCTTTCAATTTAATCTTAAATAAAACTTCAGACCCATTCAAGGTCTCCTTATTGCCAAGATTAACAAAAGTAGCATACAGCGCTTTACCTCCACTGGTGTGAAGACGATCGTTACTATAATTGTTCATCTCTTTCAGCTGTACAGGTTCAATACCGACATATTCAAAATCGCCCTGATTGTACGGAAGAGCGAAACTAAGTGCATTGACAGCTTTGAGATTCTCTCCGCTAATACTGATCTCTACGGTTTCTCCCGACTTCAAGCTTGTTTTTGAGGGAACCAATTTTAGTTTACCAGCTACTTTTTCTTCTTTTGCTGGTTTTGCACCACCTTCGATAACAACAGCGACATTGGAAATATCATAAGCGTCAATCAAATTATTCTTATTGACATCACCATTGCTGACATAACCTTCAAAATCTCCATCACCCAATCGCAATCCCGTATAGTTAATATAGGATGTCAAATCATTATGATCGATCAATCGGTCATTATTAATATCCCCTGGTAGGTAGCTCGAAGATCCGGGCACTTTAAACACATATAATTCTCTTCCGGAGCCAAAACCTCCCACAGCTTCAGAAACTGAAATTTTGATAAATCGGGCTACTGGATGGGTTCCAAAATCAAAACGTTTCATTTCGCCATCACGTTTCCAATCAAAACTTCCAGCTTCCGTCCAGGTATCCTTATCATTGCTATAGAATACCTTTCCTTTTAAAAGGATACCATTTCCGCCATCGGTTCTTGGAAGATATTCAAACTTATCCAATTGATTAACAGATTTTAGATCTAAAGTCATATCAAACGGAACAGCTGTCTGTCCCCATTTTGTATGCCACATATCTCCCTCATCATAATTGAACAATTTATTGATACCATTTCCGCCTTGGTTATCCACAGAAGTCTCTGCTTTGATTCCTTCGATGGCAAATTCCAATGGATTTGCCTTTGTTTTTGCGGCAAATGTACTCCAATCTGAAACACCAGATTTATTGACAGCTCTAATTTTAAACTGGTAATCAGTTTCCGCGGCCAATCCTTCGAATAGCAACTGACTGTCTTTGATGGTCGAATAGATCAGATTATTGAATTCAATTTCATAATAATCAGCATTTGCAACCTTTTCCCAGGTTGGGGTTAAGGTATATGCTTGTGTATGTTGATCTGTGATAACAGCTTTGGGCGAAGTCAAAGCACCGGTCTGAGCCAGATAGTTGTCAACAGGAGCATATTCGAAACCCTCCAATTGTACTTCTATTGCAGTCGATGAGACATCCTGTTTCGCTAGTCGTACCAGCAACATCGGATTTTTCACCAAAGGTACTTTTTCAAATTCAGATCCCTTGGTTGCAAAATGATTCAGGTTTGGTTGTGCGTCGTAGAAATATACATTTTCAGAAGTATTGAACGCATCTAAGCTGTTCACTTCTTTAAGTTTATTATTTTTTCCATTGACCTTTACGGTCAATTTCTTAGGTGCTTTGGTAACGTTGAAACGAATTTCGGTAGACTTCATTTTTTCAAATCCGTCAAATTCGCCCTGTGTTGGAGCAATCGTAAAAACAACTTTATTATTGTTTAACTGCGAAGTTAGGGATGTAGTTACTCCCTTACCATACCGATAAGCCTCGGTTTTTCCATCATCATCATATTCCAGGAAATTGGAATTCCCATAAGGATACACCTCATAAATACGTTGATCCTTTTTGATTTCCAGCACATTATTATTCGGGTTGGTTACCGGAATAATAGCTCCATTTTTCACAAAAACAGGCAGCTTCCAAATAGGCACATTAAAGTTATTGATGATACGGCCACCCTGGTATTTTTCACCCGTAAAATAATCAATCCATTCACCATCCGGCAGGTAGATACCATTGCGTATATCATTTCCCTTCTCATCCACACGTGTTTCCTGATAAATCGGTGCCACCAGGAAATTTGGACCATAGAGGTACTGGTATTGCGTTGCCTTTCCAAGTGTATAAGCATTTGCTTGCTCTAAAAACATCGCGCGAATGATGGGCAGACCATCTACCGCTTGTTTTGCCACACTATAGCTGTAGGGAACCAATTGAGATTTCAATTTCAGATACAGACGATTGATCGAAGTAGCTGGCTCGCCCAAAGCATGAGGGTATTTCTCGTTCGAGCCCCAGCCATCCATATTGAGTTCCATGGGTGTCCAAGTCTTCCATTGAAAATCACGGATATTGACCTTGAAGTTTTTACCACCAAAGATCCCGTCCATGTCAGAGGTAATGTTGGGCTGGCCCGAAAGTCCCGAGCCTATATATGTTGGTATGTGGAATCGAATATACTCCCATACACCTCCAGTTTGGTCACCCGACCAGATACCGGCATAGCGCTGTGTGCCTGCCCAACCATCCAATGAAATAATAAATGGACGAGCGTCGTTGCCATAGTAAGGCATGGTATGCCCTACATCAGCTACCCCGTTGAGACCAAAGGAGTATCCTGGACCAACCCAGGCCACATCCGTCTTTAGGACTCTCACACCTGCATCCCGTACCTCTTTTACTATATCACGTTGCAGTAATGCACTGATGCTGTCTTTGGGATGGAGATCAGACTGTGTCCATAAACCGATTTCCACACCATTCTTACGTGCATAATCGCCGAACTCTTTCAGGTTTTGGATATTTCCATCTAAAGATGCCGTTTGACCATATCCAGCACCGTAACCATCATTGGGAAGAATCCAACCCAAAGGCATGTCATGGGCTTTATAACGGTCTATGACTGCGCGAGCCGAAAATTGATAATTGTTTTTCTCGCCATTCAGCGATTCTTTGATTCCGCCATTGTCCTTTTGGCTTTTTTTATAGCGTTTGCCATCTTCAAAAAGAATTCCCTTTTCATCTTCTTTCCAAAAATCGCGGTTATAAGCATTAAGATGTCCTTCGTACAAACCAAATTTTGGTAGAAGAATTGGGTTACCCGTCAATTGGTAGAAATCGTTGAGCAAAGGCACAATACCGTCACCAACCATAAAAAAGACATCCAGATAATCCGTATCGTGGGCCAATTTGACTGTGCCAGCGGTTTTGGCTCCAAAGGCGTAACTTCCCTTCTTAAAAGTATGCCACATAAAACCATACCCTTTGGTTGACCAGTAATAAGGGGTTGGAGAGGCAACACCGCCATCGGTCCAGCTGTTCTGATTTTCGATAGCAATTACTTTTCCCTTATGTGAAAAACGTCCATTTTGAACGCCACCACCAAAAAAGTACTCATCCGCATTTTCCTTTAATTCAAGGCTTACTTGTTTGTCCTCAAAAACGACCGGCTTTAAGCTTTCAACTACAATCTTATTGGTTTTACGATTAAGGATACTAAACTGTGAAGTCTGTTTATCCATTGAAAAAAGAATATCGTTGGTGGAGATGCTGACCTTATTACCCTCATCCTTTACTTCGAGCTCAGCGACAGTTTTCCGAGGTTGCTCTACCAATATTTTTGCGTCGGGTTTAGCTTCAGGGTCACGAATAATTCCACCATGAACATCCTGAAACATTCTAAAAATATGATTACCGTAGAAATCTAAAGTCAGACGTTGGCCATTATCGTATACAATCTCAACTGTAGTCGGATTAATTTTTTGAATCGCGATAATACGATTAGCTTGATCGCGACCTATTGTATTGTAATAATTGATCGTACTTACTTTAGCATCGACTCGAGTGGGTTGAAAAATAAAAGGAGAAGCCAATCCCATCAGTAAACTGACTTGTGCTTTTGTACTCCAAAAAGATACCTTCATGAGTATGATTTATAATGCATTAAATTAACTTAACAATAATACAATAGTAAATTGAAGTAAAAAAAGAGTTTCAGGAATGCAAACGATTGTCCAATAATAATGTTGCAGGCTAACCGAGCTATTATAGGCTATTCACCAAATATCGAATGTTTACTTCCATGTGGCTTATGAAATGACCATGATGATAAATGCCACATAAAACTGGAGGGACTGTTACAGGGGCGCTGCAGGAAAGTAAATTCAAGCAACGTACTGCGATCACCAAAAAATATTGAAGAAATGCGATAGCATGTGCAGAGAAGTACGGAAGATATGCAATAGCATTGTACGGGGAAGTACAGGCAGGTATCTAAACGAAAGAAGCCCTTGACTGTTTCCAGCAAGGGCTTCCGTGTAAAAAAAGGCACCGACCTACTCTCCCACCTGTTACGGCAATACCATCGGCTCTGGCGGGCTTGACTGCTCTGTTCGGAATGGGAAGAGGTAGACACCGCCGATATAGGCACCTAAAATCTTTATTGGTCTGGTTCCTTTTAGGAGCATCAGGCCAACTGACATAGCTATTGAAAGAGCTTTGTTTCTTTTTGTTATTCTTTTCTAAAAATTAAAGAGGAAGACAACAGTGTTATCTGCTTGAGAAAGCTTCGGGCTATTAGTACCACTTGGCTTTGGTCTCTCAACCTTTACACCTATGGCCTATCAACGTAGTCATCTTCTACGACCCTATAAGGAAGTCTCATCTCGTGGCTAGTTTCGCACTTAGATGCTTTCAGCGCTTATCTATTCCAGACGTAGCTACCCTGCCGTACACCTGGCGGCATAACAGGTTCACCAGAGGTCTGTCCAACCCGGTCCTCTCGTACTAAGGTCAGATCCACTCAAACTTCCAACGCCCACAACAGATAGGGACCGAACTGTCTCGCGACGTTCTGAACCCAGCTCGCGTGCCACTTTAATGGGCGAACAGCCCAACCCTTGGGACCTTCTCCAGCCCCAGGATGTGACGAGCCGACATCGAGGTGCCAAACCTCCCCGTCGATATGAGCTCTTGGGGGAGATCAGCCTGTTATCCCCAGCGTACCTTTTATCCTTTGAGCGATGGCCCTTCCATACAGAACCACCGGATCACTATGTCCGTCTTTCGACCCTGTTCGACTTGTCGGTCTCACAGTCAAGCAAGCTTATGCCATTGCACTCCACGTACGGTTACCAAGCGTACTGAGCTTACCTTTGAAAGCCTCCGTTACCTTTTTGGAGGCGACCACCCCAGTCAAACTACCCACCAAACAATGTCCTCGACATCGCCGAGTTAGAAACCGAATACAGAAAGGGCGGTATTTCAAGGTTGATTCCATGACTCCTGGCGAAGCCACTTCAACATCTCCCGCCTATCCTACACATCCTGTACCCAATCTCAATGTTAAGCTATAGTGAAGGTGCATGGGGTCTTTCCGTCCCGTTGCGGGTAATCGGCGTCTTCACCGATACCACAATTTCACCGAGCTCATGGCTGAGACAGCGCCCAGATCGTTACACCATTCGTGCAGGTCGGAACTTACCCGACAAGGAATTTCGCTACCTTAGGACCGTTATAGTTACGGCCGCCGTTTACTGGGGCTTCGATTCAATGCTTCTCTTGCGATGACATCCCCTCTTAACCTTCCAGCACCGGGCAGGTGTCAGGCCTTATACTTCATCTTGCGATTTTGCAAAGCCATATGTTTTTGTTAAACAGTCGCCTGGGCCTTTTCACTGCGGCTGCTCTTTCGAGACAGCGCCCCTTCTCCCGAAGTTACAGGGCCATTTTGCCGAGTTCCTTAGCCATGACTCACTCGAGCACCTTAGGATTCTCTCCTCGACCACCTGTGTCGGTTTGCGGTACGGGTCTTCATAACCTGAAGCTTAGCGGGTTTTCTTGGAAGTCTGTTTACCTGCTCTATCAGCGCCACCGGAGCTTTGCTGTACTATTGGGTTTCAGCAGGGTCGGCGGATTTGCCTACCGTCCCTATACCTACGTCTTTCAACGAACTATTCCGTCAGTTCGCGGCAGTGTCACTACTCCGTCACCACATCGCAGTTATGAAGAGTACTGGAATATTAACCAGTTGTCCATCGGCTTGCCCCCTTCGGGTGCGCCTTAGGTCCCGACTGACCCTGATCCGATTAACGTTGATCAGGAAACCTTGGTCTTTCGGTGGGCGGGTTTCTCACCCGCCTTATCGTTACTTATGCCTACATTTGCTTTTCCATAACCTCCACACAGCATTACCACTGTGCTTCCCCGGCGATGGAATGCTCCCCTACCAGATGCATATCTTTCAATGCAAATCCATAGCTTCGGTACCGTTCTTGATGCCCGTTTATTATCCACGCCCGGCCGCTCGACTAGTGAGCTGTTACGCACTCTTTAAATGAATGGCTGCTTCCAAGCCAACATCCTAGCTGTCTGGGCAACCGGACCTCGTTAGTTCAACTTAGAACGAATTTGGGGACCTTAGCTGATGGTCTGGGTTCTTTCCCTCTCGGCCTTGGACCTTAGCACCCAAAGCCTCACTGCCGGCTATATTTGATAGCATTCGGAGTTCGTCTGGATTTGGTAGGATTTGACTCCCCCGCACCCAATCGGTAGCTCTACCTCTATCAAACTCTACGCCGACGCTGTTCCTAAAAACATTTCGGGGAGTACGAGCTATTTCCCAGTTTGATTGGCCTTTCACCCCTACCCTCAGGTCATCCGGAAACTTTTCAACGTTTATCGGTTCGGTCCTCCATTACATGTTACTGCAACTTCAACCTGCCCAAGGGTAGATCACAAGGTTTCGCGTCTACCTCATCTGACTATGCGCCCTATTAAGACTCGCTTTCGCTTCGGCTGCGTCCCTGAAGGACTTAACCTTGCCAGACAAGAGTAACTCGTAGGCTCATTATGCAAAAGGCACGCTGTCACAGGACCTGCCTGCTCCAACCGCTTGTAAGCACACGGTTTCAGGTTCTTTTCACTCCCCTGTTCGGGGTTCTTTTCACCTTTCCCTCACGGTACTGGTTCACTATCGGTCTCTCAGGAGTATTTAGCCTTACCAGATGGTGCTGGTGGATTCCCACAGGATTTCTCCGGTCCCGCGGTACTCAGGATACCACTATGTCAACATTCTTTACCTGTACGGGGCTCTCACCCTTGTCGCGCAGTTTCCCACCTGCTTCCAGTTCATAGCGCTGTACAATGTCGTGGTCCTACAACCCCGTCTATGCCGTAACATAAACGGTTTGGGCTCTTTCCCGTTCGCTCGCCACTACTTGGGAAATCATTGTTATTTTCTTCTCCTACGCCTACTTAGATGTTTCAGTTCAGCGCGTTCGCGTTTTATACGACTATTCTTCAAATAGTCAGGTTGCCCCATTCGGAAATCTACGGATCAGTTCGCATTTGCCAATCCCCGTAGCTTATCGCAGCTTATCACGTCCTTCTTCGCCTCTGAGAGCCTAGGCATCCCCCGTGTGCCCTTATTTACTTTCTTCACCGGCATAGCCTTTTGCTACTATGCGGCTGCTTTTGATATATATACCCATATGCTACGCAGAGATTCGTTCGGCATTCACCGAGGGTCTCCTCTCTACATCAAACACATACACGTATTGTCTCTATACTGTTGTCTTCTCTTGTAATTTTTTTTCTCTTTCAATATGTCAAAGAACTCTTTTTCCGGTTTGTTTCTTCGGAGCATCTGTCGATGTTCCTCCCGGAGATGTGGAGAATAACGGATTCGAACCGTTGACCCCCTGCGTGCAAGGCAGGTGCTCTAGCCAGCTGAGCTAATTCCCCTTATTATTTCGTAGTCCCGAGCAGATTTGAACTGCTGACCCCTACATTATCAGTGTAGTGCTCTAACCAACTGAGCTACGGGACTAGCTATTTCCTGTTCATCTGTCTCTCTCGGTCCTGCTCCCTTAGGGGCGGGCACTTTCTTCTGATGTTTTTCTTCTTTTGCAATCATATGTAACGTGACGAGCACCGATCTTCGATACTCTAGAAAGGAGGTATTCCAGCCGCACCTTCCGGTACGGCTACCTTGTTACGACTTAGCCCCAATTATCGGTTTTACCCTAACACGCTCCTTGCGGTAACATGCTTTAGGTACCCCCAACTTTCATGGCTTGACGGGCGGTGTGTACAAGGCCCGGGAACGTATTCACCGCGTCATTGCTGATACGCGATTACTAGCGAATCCAACTTCATGGGGTCGAGTTGCAGACCCCAATCCGAACTGTGAATGGCTTTTAGAGATTAGCATCATATTGCTATGTAGCTGCCCGCTGTACCATCCATTGTAGCACGTGTGTAGCCCCGGACGTAAGGGCCATGATGACTTGACGTCGTCCCCACCTTCCTCTCTGTTTGCACAGGCAGTCTGTTTAGAGTCCCCACCATGACATGCTGGCAACTAAACATAGGGGTTGCGCTCGTTGCGGGACTTAACCCAACACCTCACGGCACGAGCTGACGACAGCCATGCAGCACCTAGTTTCGTGTCCCGAAGGACGAGTGCGTCTCTGCACTCTTCACTAACTTTCAAGCCCGGGTAAGGTTCCTCGCGTATCATCGAATTAAACCACATGCTCCTCCGCTTGTGCGGGCCCCCGTCAATTCCTTTGAGTTTCACCCTTGCGGGCGTACTCCCCAGGTGGATAACTTAACGCTTTCGCTGGGACGCTGGCTGTCTATCGCCAACATCGAGTTATCATCGTTTAGGGCGTGGACTACCAGGGTATCTAATCCTGTTCGATCCCCACGCTTTCGTGCATCAGCGTCAATACCAGCTTAGTGAGCTGCCTTCGCAATCGGAGTTCTAAGACATATCTATGCATTTCACCGCTACTTGTCTTATTCCGCCCACTTCAAATGGATTCAAGCCCATCAGTATCAAAGGCACTGCGATGGTTGAGCCACCGTATTTCACCCCTGACTTAATAGGCCGCCTACGCACCCTTTAAACCCAATAAATCCGGATAACGCTCGGATCCTCCGTATTACCGCGGCTGCTGGCACGGAGTTAGCCGATCCTTATTCTTCCAGTACATTCAGCTAAATACACGTATTTAGGTTTATTCCTGGACAAAAGCAGTTTACAACCCATAGGGCAGTCATCCTGCACGCGGCATGGCTGGTTCAGGCTTCCGCCCATTGACCAATATTCCTTACTGCTGCCTCCCGTAGGAGTCTGGTCCGTGTCTCAGTACCAGTGTGGGGGATTCTCCTCTCAGAGCCCCTAGACATCGTCGCCTTGGTAAGCCGTTACCCTACCAACTAGCTAATGTCACGCGAGCCCATCTCTATCCTATAAATATTTAATCAACCGAACATGCGAACTGTTGATATTATGCGGTGTTAATCTCTCTTTCGAGAGGCTATCCCCCTGATAGAGGTAGGTTGCTCACGCGTTACGCACCCGTGCGCCACTCTCACCATCTTCGAGCAAGCTCTCCGATGGATCCCGTCCGACTTGCATGTATTAGGCCTGCCGCTAGCGTTCATCCTGAGCCAGGATCAAACTCTCCATTGTAAAATGAAGTTTTTGATTCCAACTATTTATAATAATCAGAATTCTTTTTTTATATCTCTGATCTTGGATCGAATTGAACGAATTACTTGAATTTGTTCATGACTTTCGACTTTCGTCTGTCTACTCGTCACGCTTACATGATTGTGTTTTCTTAAAGAACTTTTCTCGCTTCAACTTCCGTATCCGCTATATTCCGAGGGCATTGCGCCCCTCTTTATCTTTTTTGTTTTTCCCTTCGTTTCCGTTGGGACTGCAAAGGTAGAAATCTTTTTTGAACTTCCAAAAACTTTCTGACGTTTTTTTTCTTTTCTCTTTTTCCGATTTCCGCGTTTAAAATAAAATCAGCGGGATTTTAAATCCTGCCAAACTCCCTTAAACCCTTCTTTTTTTCAGGGTTCCTTCTTTCGAAGTAACCGTCCCTCCCTTGCGGAGTGGTGCAAAGATAGGGAGTTTATAAACAAACTTCCAAGCCTTTTGTTCTTATTTATTTCATTTTCCCCTTAACTACCTGTAACGGTGCGAGATTCTTTTTGTAAAACAGGTGGGCGGAAGGCTGGGAACGCCGGATCCGGCACAGGATAGGGACGGGAACCGGGATCTAACCTGGACATTGCGGGGGAAACATGGATGATCCTGAAAATTGGATCGCACCACGGACATCCGCGGAACCGGGACTTGATACAGGCTCTGCAGCGGAAACATGGATGGACAGTGTATTGATCGATCTGCTTAAGCTCGGGATCACTATGGTAGCCCGCTCGCCTCAATGCCCAATTGAAGACGGTGCGCACAGGCGCAGCAGATGGACGGGAACAAGCGTAAAAGATCGCAGAACTCAGCGCTCCGGAATACCTTCTTTTGCAGCTATACTTTCCTACCTGTTTACTTAGGTTTAGTTTAGGTTTTAGTTAGGTTTTGTTTAGGTATAGTATAGGTTAGAGCTAAACAAAACCTAACTTATTGCTAAGCTAAATATAAACAAAAGCTAACCTAAGGAATAAGAAGCCCTCAACTTTTCTTTATTTACTGGGGAAGCATGGCTCATTTAGGGCAACTAGGGTTCCGGTTGGGGATAGGACTCCGGCTGCTGCCCAAGCTCTGCGGGAACCTCCCAGCTTCCTTCCCCCCGGCTTCGTACCATGGTCGGGGCAGATTTGCCCTGCAACCGTGTTGAGTCAGTGTTGAGTCCGTGTTGAGTCCGTGTTGAGTCCGAGTCTAAGCCCTCACCCCGCTGCCGACACGGGCAAATGAATACCAACTCAGATGACAAACTAGCTTAGAAACGGATACACATATAAGGATTTATACTATAAACTAGCCAACATAAAAAATGTACCGCCAAACATCAAAGTCTCATTTGGGCACAGCATTGGAAAATAACATAGATTCAAAAGTCAATAACTGCAAACTGCCGGTAGAACACTGCGAATAGCCAATATGCAAACGAAACCGTATATTCGTAAATAGCAAATTAAAATCTTCCTTATTTTGAACGGACTTTTCAAAATTTATAAAGTTGATACCGACGAGGCATTGCGCATACAGCAATCCAAAAACGAAATACATCAACATGATTTCGAGGAATTGATTATTGGTGTGGCAGGAAAGCTCGAGCATTTTATCGATTTTAAAACAACAACCTACACCGCTCCTTTTATAAGTTTTGTCACTCAGGGCAAAACCCACCGCGTCAAACCTCTTCTGCATAATAATAACATTGAATTTTGGGTCATTCAATTTAAAAGTGAATTTATCCCCGAAACGACTTTCCAGCTCTACGCCCACTTTCATGAGCATGCGACATTGACCTTCGCCAGCCACAACTGCTTCGGGAGATTGATAGTCTTGTGTGAGCTAATGCAACAGGAATGCTTACAACATAGCGTAGACTATGCGGTTATCAAGCAGCTATTGAGCACTATCTTTACCATGATTGAATCTGAACGGAAAAGGCAATTTCCAGACAGCCAACAGCAATTAAGAAATCAGAGTACAACGTTCACAAGCTTTCTATCTATACTGGAAGAGAACTACCGCCGTCCCGAAGGCGTTAATTTTTACGCGGAGAAGCTTTTTATGTCCGCAAGAAACCTAAATTTAATTTGTCAGAGCATATTGCAACAAAGCGTTTCTGAGATCATCGAAACACGGAAACTTATTGAAGCAAAAAACCTCTTGTTGACAACGACTAAAACGATCTCGGAAATCGGCTTTGAGCTCGGCTACCAAGACAAAGCTTACTTTACCAATGTCTTCAAAAAGAAAGCCGGCATGACGCCTTCGGAATTTAGAAATGAAATTCAAAAACTTATTTCCGAATAGTACAACAGATTGACAAGATTGTTATACCGCCTAGCCAAGCCCATCCCCTACATTTGTAGTAAAAATTAACGCAGTCACATCATATCAAATGCGTAGAAAGGATTTTATTAAAATTATGACAACATTACCATTAGCTGGAGTAGCACATAAAGCAAACTCGCTCTATAAATTTTCCGAGGAACTAGAGGCAACGGATAAATTTCCGGTCTTATTTTTAGGACATGGAAGTCCCATGAACGCCATAGAGGACAACGAATTTGTGCAGGGCTTCAAAAAAATAGGTCAAACTTTCGAGAAACCGAAGGCGATTCTTGTTGTTTCCGCACACTGGGAAACACGTGGAACATTTGTCACAGCGATGGAGCACCCCGCCACAATTCATGATTTTGGCGGCTTTCCTCAGGCACTCTTTGATGTCCAATATCCAGCTCCAGGAAGCCCAGCACTCGCTTTGGAAACGCAACGTGTCGTCAGCAAAGCGGATGTTCACCTCGACGACAAATGGGGATTGGACCATGGTTCCTGGTCAGTCGTCAAACATCTATATCCTGATGCAGACGTTCCAATTATTCAAATGAGCATCGATTACACACAGCCTGCAGCATACCATTACGAGATTGCACAGCAATTAAACGCGCTAAGAAAAAAAGGGGTGCTCATTATAGGGAGTGGCAATATGGTGCACAACTTACGGATGGTCGCCTGGGACAAACTCGATACGGCAGGCTATGCGTATGAGTGGGCCACGATAGCCAACGAAAAAATGAAGCAATTCATCCAGAACGGCAATCATCAGGCGCTCATCGATTTCAGAAAACAGGGCAAAGAGTTTGACTTGGCAATTCCGACGCCTGAACATTACCTCCCTTTAATCTATACCTTGGGTTTACAGGAGAAAAATGACGAGCTGTTTCTCTTCAACGACAATTCAGTGGCTGGATCGCTGACCATGACTTCTTTGAAAATCGGGTAAGCCTCCAGCACACCTATCGGGTGTATCCAAAACGAGCCGCCCATTCCATTGACCGAGTAAAAGACCCTTGGAATAGGCGGCCTTTATATGAAATGGACGGGTTTTACACTATACTCCAACGAGTTGGAAATAATCTCGAAATTTCCATGACAAAAAGCGCTTTGATTGCAGCGCTAGGATCGATAAATTTGTTTAAAACAAAACAACGCACTTTAACTTAACTCATGGCAACAAAACCTGTTATTGAAATTGAATATTGTCCAAAATGCAATTGGATGCTGCGTGCCGCCTATATGGCGCAGGAGGTGCTGAGTTCGTTCACGGATGAAATCCATGGCGTTATGCTGGTCCCCAGCGAAATTGCAGGCCGTTATACCGTACGGGTAGCGGATCAGGAGATTTTCGATCGAAAAAGAGCGGGTCGATTCCCCGAAATAAAAGAACTCAAACAACTGATCCGCGATCTAGTTGCACCAGATAAATCCTTAGGTCATTCGGACAAATCTCCTTCATCCAACATTTAATTTAGCATAAATCGGATTTTAAAGACTTCTTCTTATTAGCAACTTTGTATAAATTAAATGAACAATCATGACTATTCAACAAGAAGTAGATTTTCAACGTATCGCCAAGGCCATACATTTCTTACAGGAAAACTTTAAGACACAGCCTACATTGGGTCAGATCGCTTCTCATGTTTACATGAGTGAAGCTCATTTTCAACGCATGTTTACCGCATGGGCAGGTACAAGTCCCAAGAAATTCTTACAATATGTGAGTATAAATCATGCAAAATCATTGCTCAAGGAAAATAACATTGCTGAAACAACATTCCAGCTTGGCCTTTCCAGCAGCAGTAGACTTCATGAGCTATTCATCAATATTGAGGGGATGACTCCCGCTGAATATAAAAATGAAGGTTCCAATCTATTGATTTCCTACGCCTATTATCAGAGCTTATTCGGCACAATGCTCATTGCATCCACTTCTAAAGGTATTTGTCATATTGCTTATGCCGATGACAACTTAATAGCTTTTGACACCCTTCAACAACGCTTTCCGAATGCAACATATCGACAACAGGGAAATAGCATGCACGAGAATGCACTCAAAGCATTAAATCCACAAGACAAAGACATCCGTCAGGTAAAATTGCATTTAAAAGGCACTGATTTTCAATTGAAAGTCTGGGAAGCTTTATTAAAAATCCCTATGGGTAACTTAAGTACCTACGGTGCCATCGCTTCTCAAATCGGAAACCCCAAGGCCTCCCGTGCTGTCGGTACAGCTATCGGAAGCAATCCGATCGCTTACCTTATCCCTTGTCATCGAGTGATACAAAACAGCGGAATATTTGGCGGCTACCGATGGAATCCGATGCGGAAAACAGCGATGATCGGATGGGAGACTTTACATACCGCTATTTAGTAAACACACACAATACGATAACATGGAACTTTTCGACAATCTCTTCGATGGCAATAGAAATCTACTCCCTTACGATGGGACTGTCAATTATTATGGCAAAATACTGTCTCCGCAGGAAGCAAACCACTATTTTGATAAACTCATGGACTCGATCGAATGGGTAAATGATCGCGCCATTATTTTTGGAAATGAAATCGTCACCAAGCGAAAGGTGGCTTGGTATGGCGATCAGGCTTTCGAATATAGTTATTCCAACACCACTAAAAGGGCGCTTCCCTGGACACAGGAACTTCTTGAGCTGAAAAAAATTGCCGAAGAGCAAACACAGGAAACCTATAATTCCTGCCTGTTGAATCTGTACCACAATGGCGACGAGGGAATGGCCTGGCACAGTGACGGTGAAAAAGACCTCAAAAAAAATGGAGCAATTGCTTCTTTAAGCTTTGGTGCTGAACGAAAGTTTGCTTTTAAACACAAAACGAGCAAAGAAAAAATAGACATTATCTTGGGGCATGGAAGCTTATTGGTGATGAAAGGTCTTACACAAACGTATTGGCTGCATCGGCTTCCACCGACAAAGAAGGCATTCAGCGCACGAATTAATCTGACATTTCGAAGCATCGATCAGCTGTAGTTGTTCGTAGCGGGGCAAGGCTGACACCAACGAACAGCTATTTTTCCGCAGACTAAAACAGGATTCAGTAAACAATCGTGTCAACCTTTTCAGAACATAAAGGCTGACACGATCAATCGGATTACTTTATAACGTTCCAGCTGTTGTCTTTAGCTGTGTAATCCATAAAAATACCACCGTCCAAGGTAATATTTTTCACCTTTTTGGTCGAACTCCAAGTCATGCTTGCCTGTTTTTCATTGTGTTGCCAAATTGCTGGAGTTTGATGTTTTGTCTCCACCGATCCATCTGCATAGGTAATCAACACATCAAACGGAATTGCAAATCCTCCTACATTGGTAATTGTAAGTGTATTTTTACCGCCGAGTTGCTTAAAGCTATCCACTTTAAGGTCGATGTAATTATTGGTAAAATACCAATTTTTCCAATACCAATTTAAATTTTGCCCAGCTCCGGCGTTGATGCTGTAAAAAAAGTCCCAAGGCGTCGGATGCTTTCCATGCCATAACTCCATATAATGATGTAATGCTTTTTTAAACAGCTCATCGCCCAAATAATCCCGTAATGCAATATAAGACAACGCGGCCTTGATGTAAGCATTATTACCATACCCTAAACCACTTAACTGAGAGGTCATCGTAATCAGGGGTTGATCTTCTTCTGTAGAAGGGTCAAAAATATAGCGCTTTACGCGAGCATCCTTAAAAAGCTCTTTGTTTTTTTCGACACCAATCTCCGCATTTCCGATCCAGAATTCCAATGCAGTAGCCCAACCTTCATCCATATAACCGTATCGCGTCTCATTGATACCCATGTAAAAAGGAAAATAAGTATGTGCAATTTCATGGTCTGCTGTTTGCCGTGCATCCACAAGATTATCTGGAACACTCGAATCGTTGATCATCATCGGATATTCCATATCTGCAAATCCCTGAACGGCTGTCATTGTTGGGTATGGATAGGTGACACCAGGCCAATTTTTAGAAAACCAGTTAATGCAGTATTGTTGCCAGCCAATATATTGTTCAAAATCTGGCGTTCCGGCGACATAGCTGGATTGCACACTGACGCGTTTGCTTCCCAAATCTACACTCCCGCCATCCCAGATATAATTGTCACTCACACTGAAACAAAAATCAGGTACATAGCTTGCTTTGAAGTTCCACGTATTCCAAGCTTCTTGCGCTGTCACCTTCCCCGATTTCATTTCGGCATCAGTCGCGATATGTATTGGGGTATCGCTGACTTTTGATTTTTCGAAACGGTCCAGAATAGGTTTCTGCAGTACCTCAGCCGCATTGGTCAATTCACCTGTCGCCCAGACAACAAAGTTCTTCGGAACGGATATCTCAAATTGATAATCGTTGAAACCATTGTAGAATTCTTGCCGGCCATTATGTTCCAAAAGATCCCAGCCATTGTAATCGTCGTATACAGACACACGCGGATAGGCGTAAGCACAATAAAAGGTAGACGCATTCAGCAGTCCTTCACGGTCGCTTTCGACAGATAAAGGGTATTCCCAGCTAATGTCCAACGTTGCAGTACTTCCCGGAAGGATTTTCTGTCCAAAATCGCCCAACTTCACCGTCCCCCAGTCCTTGCTGTTTACGTCGTAAACTTGACCATTTAGTTTAAACGACTTTATCTTTAGACCCGAAGTCAGGTAATCGTCCGAAGCGTATGCCGCACGTACCGCATTGGGTTTGTGCACATTGTTTACAAATCGGATAGCCAAGCGATTCAATGTATCAGGACTATGGTTTGTGTACAGAATAGTCTCTGTTCCACTCACCATCTTTGTAGCCGGATCCAATTGCACCCGCACATCATACTTTCCAAAATTCTGCCAATAGTTTTTTCCCGGTATGCCCGTTGTAGTACGGGTCCCCTTTGCGATCGCTTGCTGAATATTCCTTGGGGTATACAGTTCTTGTGCATGAGCAGCCCCTGTCAATAAAAGCAACGTCAATCCGTAATTCAATATAGTGCCTCCTATCATATCCTAGTTTAAATAATCAAACTAAGATAAATTTGCTGTGATTTGCAAGTTTAATTCTCCAGCTTCGCAAGAAAAATAAACTTCTCCAACACAATACCCTATTCGCATTTGTTCAACCATCAAAAAGACAGGCTCCAAGTGCCGGAGAAAACATTTTATTTTCTTTTACGTTTAGTTTTAAGATAAGCTCGAATGTATGCATCAACTTTTACGTTATAACGATTTCTTCCGATACGCTTTTTTAGGAATACTTTTAATTTCAATCCCTACACTCCTTGCAGCTCAAAATGATGTGAAAGCAGACTCTGTTGCACAGTACAAACAGCAGCGTGACTCTGCCTTGGCTAGTCAATACGATATATCGGATCTCATCGGAAGAATAATACATCCCAAACGAAAAAAGGAACATGCAAGTAAACGTTCTCCCATCACCTTAATGCCCAACATTGCCTACAACCCAACCATAGGTGGTCAGATCGGAATCAAGGCTGTCGCCGGGAAAGTACTAGGTGATCCCAAAACAACCACCATGTCGATCGCAGCGACATCCGCCTCGATCACCACGAAAAATATTATGGTCTTCTATATCAGCCACAATGTATTTACTCCGAACAATAAACTAAATTTTCAGGGTGCTTTTGCACTTGTCAAAATGGTGGCTTTAGACGCAGGGCTGGGCATGACTCCCCATGGAAAATGGAACAATGCCGATGAAGAGATTCTTGCCAACCCCGACCATAAGAAATACGGCGCAAAATATAATGCATTTACATTTAATGAAAAAGTCTATAAACGCATCGCCGACGGGCTATTTGTTGGGGCCGGACTGGCGTTTGACTTACGACGGAAAATAACCAGCAGCGGCCCGAATGGCAACGTTACGCCCAACACCATCTACACCGAAAAACATGGCTTCGAGCCCGACAGTTACAATTCCAACGGCCTATTGCTCAATATGCAATATATGACCAGAGACAATCCCAACAGGCCTTACAAGGGTATATATTCAGATATCGGTGTGCGATGGAACACAACGCTGCTGGGTAGCAGCAAAAGTGCAGTACAGCTTACCACCGACTTTCGCAAATACTTTAGTCTATCCCAGTCCGACCCAGCTCATGTACTCGCCTTCTGGTATTGGGGTTCCTATAAACTTGGTGGTACTCTGCCCTATTTTGATCTTCCAGGAACAGGAAGGGACGTAGCCGTCAGAAGCGGCCGCGGTTATACCATCGGTTATTTCAAAGGAATTTCTTTCGGTTATGCCGAAACAGAATACCGCTTCCCAATTTTAAAGAATCGCTTTTTGAGCGGAGCTGCTTTTTTTAACCTACAGACTGCCAGCGACGAACTGGGCACCAAACTTTTTGAAAGGTGGCAACCTGGGGGTGGTGCCGGGTTGCGAGTTCTCTTTAACAAATCAACACGCACAAATCTATGTCTGGACTATGCCTTTGGAAAATATGGTTCCCGTGGTTTCTTTTGGGGCTGAATGAAGCTTTCTAATTCCAGGCTGCGGCAGCTTTCTTTGCCATAAAATAACTAAATTAGCCGATGTTATTGCTCTTTCGCTGCATGAAGAGTGACTGCATAAGCATTGACGATACTTCATCATGAATTTAAAAACCTTTTTTCTATACATTCCATTATGTTTAGGTCTCGTTTCCTGTCATCAGGCAAAGACGCCAACACCAACATCAACGAAAAGTGAAGACCAAAAGAAAGAACAAGTAGCCCTTCCTGCCTCCGCGTCGCTCCCATCGGATACGTCGAGCTACGATAGCCCGCGTTTTGAAGGCAGGGTAAAAGAACAAGCGCAGCAGTTAATGGAAATGAATGATGCCGGCCTCTTCGATAAACTTCATCAGAAGTTAACGACAACACTACCGGCGGACCAGAAGGATTATTTTCTTAGGCATCCTACCTTAGCTGTTTTAGCGATCACCAAAGGGAATATCTTTGAAAATGGTGCCGATGACCTTGGGTATATTGTGTACAATAAAGATAATCATCGCATCGAAATCATCCTATTGGATCGTAAGAACAATACATTCAACACACTGTATAAAGAATTAAAAGTTGTCAATACCCTTCAAAATTCGGATTGTTCATCCAGCTTTGGATCGCTCGATTATCTTGTTGCTTCCGAACTGATTTACCAAGAGGATTATATTCGCCTAAACAATTCAAATTACCTGATTGACGACAACTCCTTTGAGGTGACCGATATTTCTACGAACAAAAACTTCGATTTGCAGCAGGGCTGTCTGAACAAAAACATCGCAAAAGATGCCATGGCCAACAGTCTTTGTGTACCGACCAGCTCCGTATACGCGAATTTTCAATGCTTAAAATACAATAAGAAAAAGCAGATTTTTGAAATTTATTTCAGTCAGGAATTTGCAGACTAAGCCGAACTAACCCGAACAATGAAAAGATATTACCTACTTGCTACCCTTGGTTTATGTAGCAAATTATATGCGCAAGAAGTGGATACTACAACTAATCGGCTAGAACAAGTCGAAGTTAAAGCCTACTTCAATAAACAACCGCTATTGCGATTGACATCTTCTGCGGCTGTGTTAAGCAGCCAAATGATCCAATCCCAGCAGTCGCCCTCTTTTGTTTCGGCAATGAACAGGGTACCGGGTTTACGGATGGAAGAACGTTCTCCTGGAAGTTACCGGCTTGCACTCCGCGGGAGTATGATCCGTTCACCTTTTGGTGTTCGCAATGTTAAAATCTATCTGGACGACTTTCCGCTTACTGACGCCGGCGGGAACACCTATCTTAACTTGCTCGATCCCTATGCAATCGAGCAAATCAATATCTTGAAAGGTCCGGACGGGTCGATCTACGGGGCCAATTCAGGCGGTATACTCTCCTTATATAGTAAAGGATTTGATCAATCTGCAAAACCTGAAGTCAATCTCCAATTAACGGGAGGCTCCTATGGTCTTTTCCAGGAGCAGCTCAATGCAATATTACCCGTCAGCAAGACGCAACAACTTGCCGTCAATCAGAGTTGGACGAGAAGTGACGGTTATCGCCAAAATTCAGCCTTAAACAAAAAGAATATCCAGCTCAATTACAATTGGCAATATGCAAAAACATCCGAATTAAAATTCACGGGGCTCTATTCGGATCTCGGTTACCAAACTCCGGGAGGGCTCACCGCAGCACAAATGGAAAGCGACCGCAGGCAAGCCCGGCCAAAGGGCGGACCAAACCCTGGTGCTGCTGAACAAAAAGCAGCAATCTACGATAAGACATTCTTTGGTGGACTGAGCAACCAGACGCATCTCAGTTCTAAGATGACCTTATTCGCGAGTGTATTTGGTTCATCCAATCAGATCAAAAATCCCTTCATCACCAATTACGAGAAAAGAGATGAAAAGAACATAGGAACGCGCCTGTATTTATCGTATGCCGATCTGTTGAGCAGAGATTTAAAATATGAAGTCCAACTGGGCCTGGAAGCACAAAAGGGTTGGTATGCTATTGACAATTATGACAACGCCCAAGGTGTCGCTACCGATCCTCAGGCCAAGGACAAATTGAAAAACAGTCAGCAATCATTTTTTGCACGCACCCAGCTGGAGTGGCTGGAGCGTCTTCAGGTAGAGCTGTCACTCGGATTAAATGAGAATAAAATTGGCTACCAGCAACGTTACCCTGTTCCACAGGAGAACAAAGAAAACATTGATTTCGGAAGTACATGGATGCCAAGAGCTGCTCTATCGTATTTGATCACACCAATGTTCGCACTTAGGGCTTCGATTTCTAAAGGTTTCTCTGCACCAACTGTTGCTGAGGTCCGCTCGTCAGACAATACAATTAATACGATGTTGAAGCCAGAAACAGGTACAAACCACGAACTGGGACTGCGTTGGCATTTGTGGAATCGCCGGATTATTTTAGATGCAGCGGCCTACACCTATCAAATGAACAATGCCATTATCCGGCAGGTACGGGACAATGGTGCTGAATATTTTCAAAATGCGGGTAAAATAAACCAAAAGGGACTGGAAGCATCGCTATTCGTCTATTTGATCAGGCCTCAAGCGACCGGTATGGTCCGTAGCCTACAACTGACCAGTAATTTTTCCCTCAACGACTACAGTTTCAAAACCTACCAGATAGGTGACAAAAACTATAAGGACAATAAACTCCCTGCGGTTCCTAAAACGGTATGGGTAAATTCGTTGAATATACTCTTCCCGAATGAATGCCAATTGGATCTTCTTTCCAATTTAACAGCCGCAATACCACTGGACGATGCAAACACTGTTTATGCCAAACGGTATCATCTTTTGCAAGGCAAATTATCCTGGAGCAAAGCTGTCTGTTCACAATATAAAATCAGATTTTTTGTAGGGGCCGACAATCTACTCAATCAAAAATATAGTCTTGGAAACGATATCAATGCTTTTGGAGGACGGTATTTTAATCCTGCCCCATTACGTAATTATTATGGCGGAATGAGTTTTAATTTTTAACCAAGGATCATGGAATTCCATCAGTATACATTGACCGATATCGATTTCACCAAGGTGAGCCGCTATTCTTATTTTCCTTGGATGGACCTGACACTGGCTCATTTACAGATCAATGCGATGGAGATGGAGGTCAATCAGGCAACTTTTCAGGTACTGGAGAATTACACCGATTTTGAAGTGATGATCATTTATACGGCACCCACAACAGCCGTCTTTTGCAATTGTCCACAAAGTGGATTCTGTCGTCATCAAAAGGCGGCTTTAAGTAAATTATTTACACAGGAGAATTGGCTGGCATTTTTTGATCACAACCGCTATCAGCATCTACTCAAGAAGGTTGCGGCACAATATGGACTGGAAAAGGAATCGTCTTTAGAAAACTATTTTTCAGCCCAGATCAAAGCAGGGAAGCTGGAGTTTCTATTAAAAGACAAACAGCTAACCTCCATTGATGACTTTGATCTCGTAGAGGAATCTCTTGCCCCAAAGGCCAAGACGACAGTCGAACAGCAACATCATTTTGTGGTGTTAACGCGCAACCGGTATTACAAAAATCTACAAATACTCCTGTGTCAATCCCCCATGACGAAATCCGGCGTACCAAAAAACCCGGTTTCTTCCAGTGAGAGCCAGTCTCATATCTGGCAAAGCAGCTCGATTGAGGAAATGCAATTTTACACCGCTGTTTACCAATTTTCTCAAGCTGTGCAACAGAATATCGAAATCAGCTCAACCCTCAAGGCGATTGCAAAAAACCCCTTACATCTCGATTTTTACCTGCATGACTATGAGAAATCCGAAAATATTACAGCCTCCACTTTATCGCCGGTACAATTAAGCCTAAACAAAGGTGATATTAAGCTTTTTATTACAAAAAAAGGTGCATTTTATGCCATTCAGGGAGAAATTCATATCCATACCATCACCTACAGTTTACAGGATTTAAATGTTCTTCTGGACCATTTTATTCTTATCAAAAATCAACTTTTTCTGATTGAGAATAAACATCACCTTAAGTTGATTCGTTTGTTTGGCAACAAGGGGGAACAACTGTTGGTCCATCAACGTAAGTTCGAAGAGTTCAACAGGTTGTTTTTGGAACAGATCGCACATTCTGTGGAGTTGAATTTTAAAGATATTCCAAAAGCAAGCAAGCCACAGTTGAAGGAAAACCTGTATTATCAGGACATGCAGTCCCTTTTGTTTTTGGAGGAATCGGAAGATTTTGTTAATCTTATCCCTGTCATGCGTTATGGTGAGGTGGAAATTCCTATTTTAAGTAAGCGGAATATATTTGGCACCGACAGCAAGGGTACGCAATTTTTGGTCGATCGGAAACGTGAGGCTGAAACAAAAGTTATTTCACTGTTACTGAAACAGCATCCGTATTTTCAGGAGCAAATGGATGAGGGAAGCTTTCAGCATTTTTATCTGCACCGCAAATACTTTCTGGACAGCAACTGGTTTCTGGATGCTTTTGAGGAGTGGCAGCATCAAGGGATACAGATCATCGGATTTAATGCGCTACGTGGAAATAAATTAAGTCGCTTTAAAGGGAAAATACATGTGGAAGTCCTCAGTGGACAAAATTGGTTCAATGCCAATATAAAGGTGTCATTTGGCCCCAAAAGTGTCTCGCTAAAAAAACTTGAAAAGGCTGTACGGAACCGCTCGCAATTCATTACATTGGATGATGGCACCCATGGGATTTTACCGGAACAGTGGCTCGATAAATTTGAGGCCTATTTTAATGCTGCCGAATCGATAGCTGATGATTTCATTGAAATTCCAAAATACAAATTCAATGAGATCGATCAATTATTTGATCAGGCGGAGCTTGCCCCCGTCTTGTTGGCAGAGCTCAGCACCTTGAGAAAGCAGCTCGCCAATTTCCCCTCGCTATCCGAGGTCCAGGTACCGACCATTTTTATCGGAAACTTACGTCCTTATCAGCAGCAGGGCTTACAATGGCTACATTTTTTAGAGGGGCTTAACTTTGGCGCCTGTCTTGCCGATGACATGGGACTTGGCAAAACAATCCAAATATTAGCCTTTCTGGCTACTCAAAAAGCAAAGGGACAATCTGCACCAACGTTACTGGTACTTCCCACGACCTTAATTTTTAATTGGCGGCATGAAATCCAACAATTTCTTCCATCGTTCCAAACGCTCGTCTTAGATGGTCCAAATAGAATAGAAAAAGGGATGCAGTTTGAACAATACGACCTGGTTTTAATTTCTTATCACAACCTGCTGACGGATATCAATATCCTAAAAAAAACAACCTTCAATTATGTCATATTGGATGAATCGCAGCAAATCAAAAACCCGGATTCCCAGCGCTACAAGACAGTAAATTTGTTAAAATCAAGAAATCGCATCATCTTAACGGGAACTCCTATCGAGAATAATACGATGGATCTTTATGCACAGCTTTCCTTTATTGTGCCAGGTCTACTTGGAAGCAAAAAATATTTCAAAGATGTCTATACGACTCCTATAGATGCTTTCCACGACCGCAAGAGAAAAAAAGTGCTGAAAGAGAAAATAAAACCTTTTATTCTTCGGAGAACAAAGCAGGATGTGTTGCGTGATCTTCCTGCAAAAAATGAGCTGGTCCTTTACTGTGAAATGAAAACTGCCCAGCGGCGAATTTATGATCTTTATGAAAAAGAGTTTCGGGATTTTATCTCTGCCAAAGATGGTGATGAAATCAAGAAAAGCCCCATGCATGTACTAAAGGGGCTAACAAAATTGCGTCAGATATGTAATTCAAGCAAACTTCTCCAAAATGAAGATCTGACTAGCGCTGCGGATTCTGCCAAAATCGAAATGCTTATTGAGCAGATTCAACATAAAAAAGACCAGCACAAAATGATCGTGTTTTCCCAGTTTGTTAGTATGCTCAACCTGATTAAAGAGGCTTTGGACAAACAAGGTATTTGTTCGCTGATGCTCACTGGCCAGTCCAAAGATCGAGGTAAATTGGTGAGTGACTTTCAATCCGACAAGAATATCCCCGTTTTTCTGATCAGTCTGAAAGCCGGTGGTACCGGACTTAATCTTACCGCAGCGGATGTTGTGTACCTGGTAGACCCCTGGTGGAACCCTGCTGTTGAACAACAGGCGATCGACAGGATCTATCGCATGGGGCAACAAAAGACAGTTACCGCTGTTCGATTAATCAGCCCTAACACAGTCGAAGATAAAATTCAAATATTACAGCAACATAAAAAGGAGATTAGCAACAGTATCCTGGATGATGGTGGAAGTATAGATGCCTTTTATCTGGACAAAAGCTATTTAATGAATTTGCTACGGTAAACTATTGAAATTAAAAAAGGGGACATCAATCGATATCCCCTTTTCTACCATAATTCGTTTTTAGCTGCGCTTTACTTATTGTCAGAAATGTATGTTTTATTACCATTTCCGTTGATATAGTATCTTCCTCCTTTTGGACCAAGATAAACTGTATGGCCGTTGTATTTTTCACTTGTTGCTTTATCAGCTGTCGCTACGGCATCCTTTTTAACAGCAGCGGCTTGTTTTTCAGCTTTAGCACTTTCTTTTTTCACGGCTTTTTCCTTCGCTTCCGCTGGTGCTGCTGGCACTGCCTTTGTATCAGCCATCTTTTTCGCCTGCGTTGACTTTTCCTTCACTGCAGCTTCCTTCTTCTCTTTGACTGCGGCTTCCTTCTTTGCTGTAGCTTTCACAGGCGCTGTTTTCGTTTCGGCCTCGTTGGCTTTAATCTTTACATCTTTTGCTTTTTGTTCAGACTTTTTGGCGTCTTTTTCCATTTTTTTAGGAGCCGTTTGTGCATGGGATTGTCCCAATCCGAATGCAGCGATCAAAGCTAATGCAGCTGTGATCTTTTTGAAACGATCTATTGCTTTCATAACGCAATTGTTATTAAAATAATTGTAAATAAAAGTACAATACAAATGCCATATTTCGATCTAATTTCTTGAACAAAAGATTTTTAACATACTTTTAACTTAGCTAAGGGATTATTCGACAACTTGTTTTCTAAATTTCGAATCAATTATATATTTTACCCCCTTCGCATCTATAAATACAGGCTTTCCATGGTAGTGCTCATTACTGCGTCGATCAATGGCAACACGATACCGGGTGGGGGAGCTAGTGGAGCTATAGGTTATATTGCCAACCGATTCTCCAGGGCTCACAATTACTTCCGAACCTTCATATACGCGCTCACTCACCCTGCCCGTAAAACGCTGTTTTCCCGTTGACGTTTTTATTTTCTCCTGCTGCTCGGGCTCTTTATCGATCGGCGCAACGTCTAAGCTCATCACATCTATCTGAGCGCTTAAAGGGAAGAATAGATCTACCCAGCGATATACAAAATGATAATCGGTTTCTAAGTTATTAAAAGCATGCATTTGCTGTGCCCTTACAACACTTATCCCACCTCCTAAAATCAGCAATGGCAGTAGGCAACTTCTAAAGAAGATTAATTCAACTCTTAACATATCTTTTTTTCCTTTCGTTTAAGTGCTTCCAAATAAAATGCCATCTCTCTCTAAAGCACTCATCTTTAACACATTTTTAACTAAAATAAATTAGTTTGATATTTAACTGTTTTATATTTAACTTTGTATGATGAAAAACGACTCCATGAATCCAGTAAAACCCTTAGTAGATAGTATCATTGCTTTGCGGACGAGCTTAAAACAATACTATATACAGAAAATAAAGGAACAGCAATTGGAGATCACCTACGAAATGTTACAAGTATTAGCGGCGCTGTGGAAAAAGGAGCAAATGAATCAGCAAGATATAGCCATAGCGATACAAAAGAGCAAAGCAAGTGTCACCCCGCTGATTGATAACCTTTGTAAACGGGATTTGGTTAGGCGCGTCAGCGATCCCAATGACAGAAGGAATAATTTAATCGAATTAACAGTAAAGGGAGAAGAATATAGGACATTGTTGGACCCTGTCCAACAGGACCTCTACTGTGTGATCCTGCAGGAGATATCAGAAAAAAAAGTATTGGAAATTACAGAAACTCTCGAAAAATTGACCGCAATTATTGAGAAGCAATCGTATCGGGAGCCTTGATTTTCAGAAAAAAAAGAAGATAAGTAATTGAGTCATGAGCAATTCAACATTAAGTGAGAAAGAAATAAAACAAAGGCGGAAGATATGGATCATCAACATCCTATCTGCGGTCGTCATTGTGGTAACAATTATCTGGGGTATCTTAGTCTTTTTCCACATCAACGAATCTGTTTATACAGATGATGCCCAGGTAGATGCCCATATTACCCCTATAAATTCGCGTATCAGCGGTTATATCAAAGCAATTCGATTTGATGAGCATCAAAAAGTTCACAAAGGCGATACACTCGTCATTATTGATGATGCGGAGTACAGAATTTTATTACAAAATGCACAAGCCACTCTTGCCGATGCCAAAGCAAGTAAAACTATATCGCAATCTGGAAGTGCCATTGCCAGCAATAGTACTGCGATAGCAAATGCCAATATCGATGAGATGAGAGCCCGGCTAGATAATATGGAATTGAATTATAGGCGTTATGAGAGTCTGGTGAAAGATGAAGCAGTAGCGCAATATCAATTCGATCAGGTAAAAGCAGATTATGAGGCCATGTTAGCCAAATATAAGGCACTTTTGGCGCAAGAGCGTGTATCGAAACTTAACACACATGAGTCTGAACAGAAGCTGTCGGTCAATGATGCCTCATTACTAAAGGCCGAATCAGCGATTGATCTAGCCAAGTTAAACCTGTCGTATACGGTTATCACGGCACCGTACGACGGTGTATTGGGACGGCGGACGATAGAAGAAGGCCAATTGGTAAAAAACGGCACGCCATTGGTCAATATTGTACGTGATGAGCAGAAATGGATTACCGCAAATTATACCGAAAGTCAACTAAAAAATATTACCCTCGGGGCAAAAGTCAACATTGAAATTGATGCATTGGCAGGGAAGACATTTGAAGGTGAAGTAGCGGCCATATCTGAAGCAACAGGGTCTAAGTATTCTGCTGTTCCGGTTGACAATTCTACGGGGAACTTTGTTAAGGTACAACAGCGCATTCCGGTTAGAATTAATTTTACAGCATCCAATACCCCAAAAGATCTCGCCATGCTTCGCGTAGGTATGAATGCCATCATACGTATTAAATAATCATGAAAGATCGTATATTCAAAGATTGGTTGAGTTCAGGATGGGAATTGTTCTTTCTATTTGTGCTCAATATTCTATTTTCCTTCAATAATGGTATCCCCACATCCATTAACGCGTATGTCATGAATGGATATGCCGGTATCACCGCAGATCTGAGTATGGCTACATATTGTAATTATGCAGGAATGGTATGTGCCATACCGCTGGTATTTAGGTTATTGAAATTATTTTCCAAAAAGACGATATTAATCGTTTCCATCTTCATCATCCTCGCTTCCAATACGATTTTGGAACACGCCAATAATGGCGTCAACATCTGTATTGCTACATTTTTTATCGGAAGTGCCAAGATCATCGTCACGATTGCCATCATTGGGGAAATGATCCCTTTCCTCATGCCGCGTGGAGAGCGGTATCAATTATATGCGGTCTACTATCCTATGACAATGATCATTCCGGCCTTAGCAAGTTATATATCTGTTCTATTTGCAGCACGTTTCTATTGGGAAACTGTCTTTCTATTTCAAAATATACTACTGGCAGTAGCGTTGCTAATCTGCATTATCTTTATGAAATCGTCAGATTTTAAAAAGGTCCCGCTGTACCAGTATGACTGGTTTGGCAGTATTTTACTTTGTATTTCCTTATTGAACTTTGCCTATTTCAGCACATATGGTTTGACACAAAATTGGTTTCATTCCAAGTTTATTCTGGTCACGGGAATCGCATCACTCTGTTTCTTTATCCTTTTTATAAACAGAAATGCGCTCATCCGAAAATCACTCTTAAATTTTGAAGCATTTTCAACACGGATTCTGCCGATCTCCATTGGAACAATTTTTATTTTCGGCATTTTTTATAGTTCAACTTCACTTTACTCCTCTCTTTTGGGAATTACGCTGGGCACAAATCCATTGGAACTCGCCGAAATAAATACCTATGTGATCCCTAGCTATATCATTGGTGCAGTAATCGCTTATGTATATTTCAAAATCACAAAGAAATGTAAGTTTATTTTGGCATTCTCGGCGGCTTGTTATGCACTATCTTGTTTTTTCTTTGCAAGGATTATTGATCAACAGACAAACACGGCTTTATTCTATCTCCCTTTGACATTAAGAGGAATGGGTGTGATCACTTCCTATATTGGGATAGGCGTATATATGGCCGGCAATATCCCCAGCAAATATTACCTTTCTGGTTTAGTATTTTTGATTCTTACACGTTCATTTTTGGTCCCTGTAGTCTGGTCAAACGTCATTGCCAATTGGTATTACCACCTACAGATCCTTAATGCCAATAATCTTGCTGGTATAATCGATCGAACAAATAGCTTGGTGCTACAAAGAGGAAATATAATGAAATCGGTCCAAGTCCAAGCCTCGCTACTATCCATACGCGACGCCTACTCCGGGCTATTTATTATCGGGGTAATCCTAACGTTATTCATCTTAATCTTCCCTTTTCATTCTTCGCCTATGCGAAGAGTTTTCGACTGGAAGAGAAAAAATGCAACGAAAGAAGCTTTGCAAATTCCCATTTCTTAGTTAACTGATATAAATTTCGGTTATATACTTGAATACGATACGCTCAGAGATTGCGTACTTATCGAAAAGTGTACGGAGATCGTCATAGAGCGTTTTGTTTTCAGCCTGCTCTTTGGGAAAATAGGATGATGAACGTACTCTTCCCAAGAACGACCGAAGATCCAATATCTGTTGGTTTGGCAAGGTTATTTTGATCATTGGACGTGGTGAAAAAAATTGTTTGAGATCATCGTCACTGATATTTTTGTGACTGACAGATTGATAGCTTGGTATATGGCTGAGCAGAAAATCTTCGTATTCCTGTTGAAAAGCGTCGTCCGGATCACGCTGGTTCCAAACCAACACAATATGTCCATTTTCGGTGAGGATGCGGGCGAACTCCCTTTTACATGCATCCCGATCAAACCAATGAAACGATTGACCCGCAAAAATAAGATCGACACAGCCAGACTCAATGGATGTACTTTCGCCGGTGGCATTCAGCGCGATTAAATTCCGATAGGTTTTAAAATGATGCAATAAAGATTCACGCATTTTCCGATTGGGTTCAACAGCAAAAACGTCATTTCCATTTTCGAGAAAAAGTTGCGTAGATAGCCCAGTGCCACTACCAATATCGGCAACCAACCATTTTTTATCCAGCCCTATCTGTTCTTTAAGTACTTGAATAATCTCTTTTGGATAACAAGGTCTAAATTTCTCGTAATCGACAACCCGGTCTGTGAATCTATCAATACTGTTTTTGTTCATACTAAGAATTACTGTAACTAGTCGATTATACCTTCGTCTTTAAAACTATAATAGCCGTTATCGGTAAAGATTAAATGATCGGCAACTCTAATATCCATAATTTTAGAGGCTTCAACAATTTTTTGCGTCAGAATTTTGTCAGCATTGCTGGGATACAAGGTGCCCGATGGGTGGTTATGAACTAAAATAATGGCATGTGCTTTAAGGCTGAGTGCGGAGCGTAAAATTATCCGGACATCGACCGGCGTAAAATCATTACCACCACGGCCGATGAGCTGTTTGTCCAATATTTTATACCCCGTATTCAAATACAGAGTCCAAAACTCTTCATGAGGCAGATCCTGCAGGATGGGTTTCATCAAGTTGTAAACGAAGCGGCTGCTATTTACCAGCTTTCGTTCTTCTGCAGGCAGGTCGTTTTTGCGGCGGGCGAGCTCCAATGCCGCAATAATGGCGATGGCTTTTGCTTCACCTATCCCTTTATATAGGCTCAGTTCCGAGACCTCCATCATCGAAAGGGTGTGCAGGTTATTTTTGACATCAGCCAATATGCGTCGACATAATTCGACAGCACTTTCATTTTTGGAACCAGAGCCGATCAGGATAGCCAATAATTCGGCATCTGTAAGCGCCCTACGCCCCTGGCTCAATAGCTTCTCTCTCGGGCGGTCGGCCTCTGCCCACTCCCGAATGACTAGTTTGTACGGATTTGACATCTAAAGTTAATTATAATTGGCTAGCGTACATAAATATACAAAAAATAGCTAATTAATATCCTGAGAAATACACAATCTATCAATTAAAAAAAATTGGCAATCGCGATTTACTTCACATTTCACTCTGAAACGTTATCTTTGTATTTCATAAAAATTTTTGAATATGAGTAAAGCGATTATTAAAACAGAAAAAGGCGACATGACTGTGGAGTTCTACACAGCTGATGCTCCAAATACAGTAGCCAATTTTATCAAACTTGCTAAATCAGGATATTATGATGGATTAGCGTTTCACCGTGTGATCCCTGATTTCGTTATCCAAGGTGGATGTCCAAATTCACGTGAAGGTGCTGCTGGAATCCCTGGAACAGGTGGACCTGGTTATAAAATTGACTGTGAACTAACAGGCGAAAACCAATACCACGATAGAGGTGTATTGTCTATGGCTCATGCAGGTCGTAATACAGGTGGTTCGCAATTTTTCATCTGTCATAGCCGTAACAACACTGCGCACTTAGATCGTAACCATACTTGTTTTGGAAAAGTAATCGAAAACGTAGACATCGTTGACGATATCAGACAAGGTGACCGTATTTTATCAATTGAAGTTATCGAAGATTAATTCTTGGAGATTTAAATAATATTAAAATGAATTTAAGAGCATTAGTATCCGTAACTGGTAAACCAGGATTGTTCAAATTGGTTGGACAAAATAAAGGTGGTTTTATTCTAGAAACCCTTGATCAAGCAAAAATTAAAACTGTAGTAAGTTTATCTTCTACAAAAATGGCGACTTTGGAAGATATCACAATCTATGGTGAAGAAGAAGAAATTCGTCTATTGAATATTTTTGAAACAATCAAAGAGAAAGGCATCGCTCTACCAGATACAAAATCTGATGGCGCTACTTTAAGAAATTTCTTCCGTGAAGTAGCTCCTGGCCATGATGAATCACGTGTTTATTCTTCGGATATTAAAAAGGTAATCACATGGTACAACATTATCAAGGAATTCCCTTTATTTGAAGAAGAAGCACCAGCTCCTTTAATGTAAACTTTTACATATAGCCCAAATAAAAAAGGAGTTGATCAAATGATCAACTCCTTTTTTATGGTGTTTTCTTTTCAATGATGTTTCCTTGATGTGTTGTTTCCTAATGAAACACTACATAAAGTACATTTTTTTCGATGTTCTTTTGATCCTTGGCCCCATCAAGCTTAACATGTGCTTTTGTTACCTCAAATTCATTGGGTTCAAATTTCTTTTCGACAACGGCAGTGGTCGTAAAGCGCAAAAGGGAATTTTCATCCGCATTGAGATAGGCATCAATTTCAAGTATGCCTTCGTTTTCGTCAAACACATAAGGATGCAACACATTGATTCCTTTCGGAATACGTGGACTTTTCCAGACAACAAATTTAGGGAGCGTCTTATCGCTTGCATCAATTTTATTGTAAATAGCCTGCTGACAGGTAATTCCGGCAATTACTTTTGTTTTTCCGGTCTTATCGATCATATACTCTTTGGGATTTATGCGTATCTGCACTTTCGCCAATCCATTAAGTCTCCCTTCCGGATAGTTCAGCCCTACATGGATAGCCTCATTTTCGCTATTTGCTAGAAAAACCTCGCCTAAGCCTTTGTTATAATTCACATAATTTTCCAGGCGGTAAGTCAGGCCTTCAGCATTCGATTTTGCTTGCTGTTGATCAAATTTAATTTCCATCTTGCGTAAAGGAACAAGCATCAGCTCCATGCGCTGCAGGGGATTTTCAATATCAAAGCTATCTTTCTTTATCTGTTCCGCCTGAGGTAGTGCGGATATCGCTTTCCACAATGCAGCAGGTGAACTATCATTGGTCAGATTCATCAACTTGATCAGTTCAGCAAAAGGCATATTAGGAAAAGTAACTTTTTGTACGATTACCGCAGCATTGATCCGTTTAGAAGAGCGGATATCCGTTGTTGTATTTGATTCTTCATGTAGCTTAACCTCTTTAGGTGTAGAGGATTGACAATTGTGAAAAAGAAGCACTATGCCTAATAATGGGAAAACTAAGGCGTACTTTTTTAGATATTTTTTCATATCTATAGCTGTTTAAATGTAGTATAGACAAATTTACCTTATTTGACGCAGATATCACAAAAAAAGCCCCAGAATTTATATCCGGAGCTTCTTTTATCTTACACTAGCACATAGGCTATTCGCTTTAATTAATGACCTTTTGGTTCGGCATCGATACGTTTAATATCTGCTCCTAATTTACGCAAGCGTTCTTCGATATCTTGATAGCCACGTTCAATCTGTTCGATATTATGGATCACAGATTTTCCTTTAGCAGATAGGGCTGCAATCAATAAAGAAACCCCGGCACGAATATCTGGCGAAGTCATCTCAATACCTCTCAGATGATGTGATTTATTCAGTCCAATAACAGTTGCGCGGTGCGGATCGCACAAGATAATCTGAGCCCCCATATCGATCAATTTGTCCACGAAGAACAAACGGCTCTCGAACATTTTTTGGTGGATCAATACGTTTCCTTTTGCCTGAGTCGCCACAACAAGTACTATACTTAATAAATCGGGCGTAAAACCTGGCCAAGGTGCATCTGAAATGGTCAGGATAGATCCATCGATAAATGTATCGATTTCATACGATTCTTGTGCCGGGATAAAAATATCATCACCGCGTAATTCAAACCTGATGCCTAAGCGCGAAAATACAGATGGAATAACGCCAAGTTCTTCGAAACAGACATCTTTAATGGTGATTTCTGAACCTGTCATTGCCGCAAGGCCGATAAAAGAACCTATTTCAATCATATCAGGCAACATGCGGTGTGAAGTTCCCCCCAGACGCTCTACGCCTTCGATGGTCAACAAATTAGATCCAATACCGGATATTTTAGCCCCCATGCGATTCAACATCTTACATAGTTGTTGTAAATAAGGCTCACAAGCAGCGTTGTATATCGTTGTTGTCCCTTTTGCCAATACAGCAGCCATCACGATATTTGCCGTACCCGTTACAGAAGCTTCGTCCAAAAGGATATAACTTCCTTTTAACTCCGTTGCATCAACGTTAAAAAAATGGGTAGTCGCATCGTACACAAACTTAGCACCCAATTTTTCAAAACCCAAAAAGTGGGTATCTAATCGTCTACGTCCGATTTTATCACCCCCCGGTTTCGGAATAGCGGCTTTTCCGAATCGAGCCAACAAAGGACCGACAATCATGATAGAGCCACGCAACCCACCGCCTTTTTCTTTAAATTCGGGTGACTGGAAATAGTCTATATTTATATCTTTAGCTTCAAAAACGTATGTGTCCTTATCTATGCGATCAATTTTAACACCTAAAGCAGCCAATAGATCGATCAACTTATTGACATCCTTAATATCTGGGATATTACTGATGGTCATAGGTTCTTCTGTCAGTAAAACTGCAGAAAGGATCTGTAAGGCCTCATTTTTTGCTCCTTGAGGAATAATCTCTCCCTTTAACGGTTTTCCACCGATTATTTCAAATGCGTTCATTTATATATAAGTGATATCTTCTTAGTGTCATACCCCTGTTCTTGTATTTGTCTCGGGATATTTAGCCTTCCGCCCAACATACCGGGATCGGAGACCAAAGAACCTTGTTTTTTTATAAAACAGCGCGATTCTTAAAAAAAGAAGGCAATTGTAAAGAAATCTGTTAATCACTTCGCAATTGCCTGCTTCTTTAAACAAAATCATTAAGAACTAGCCTCGTTTATTATTATAATTACCCTGCGGCTTTCTGTTTCTGTTATTGTTGTTATTGTTGTCCCTACCGTAGCTGTTGTTATTGTTGTCTCGACTATAGCTGTTGTTATTGCTTCCGTAGTTATTGCGCTTCGTATTATTGTTGTTGTTACTTGTCATACGAGGCTTGCCTCCACCTTTCGACTGGTGACCGGAATTATTATTATTGTTATTGTTATTATTTCCGCCTGAGTTACTGTTAGCCGGACCTTTAACGCGATTTCCCGGAGGCGGAGTTTTAAAGTCAAGTTTGGTCAATACAGTACCTTCTGGTAAGGTCAATTGATAACCTGACAACTCTTTGAGATCCTGGATGATCAACTCGTCCGAAACAGAATCCTTATTCCAGGTCAGGTAAGCCATTTTCATAAAATTAGCGATACCGATGACCATCTGCTCTCTTTTGGCTTCGTCATTGGCCAATAACGCCTTTTCAATCATTTTCTCTACGGTAAAACCATAGTGCTTGAATCTAATGGAATGCTGCGGATAGCCTAAATGCTCAACTTCGTGTTTCACACTTTTCGCTGTGGCAATTGGATAAGGCGAGTCGATATCCAATTTAAAATCAGAGATAATCTGTAGGTGATCCCACAGTTTATGTTTAAAATCAGACACGTCTCTCAAATGTGGGTTCAATACCCCCATCATATCGATTACAATCTGCGCATGTTTATTTCTTTCTTCCTTTGTGGGTAAAGTACAGATGTAATCTACCATATTTTGCACATTGCGACCATATTCTGCAAGGATCAATTTTGGTCTAGTGCTGTTGTAGTCAAAGTTCATATAGCTAATATAAGTACCTAATTAAACGATTAAGATATCGTTTTGGTATTTTATTATTGAATTATTCTAAGTTTTGCAAATTTAAGCAACAATTGTTTCTGTCCCAATTCCTTAAAGAAAATAGTTGCTTTTATATCTCCTTTGTTTCCTTCGAGATTCACAACTTTGCCAAATCCAAAGCGTTCATGTTCAACTTCCATGCCGACCTGAAGATTTGATGTATCTGAAGGAGCAAAACCCGCAGTAGGTTTGTGGGCTTTCGGCAGTATCGATGTCGTTTTAACCATGGGCTTAGGCTTAGGTTTAGAAAACGTATCATCACTGTCCTTTTGCTGCCATGCAATTCGTTCGCCTTGAAAACTTCCGGCTGAGGCAGAAGTTTGTCGTGGTTTAAAATCCAATGCAAGACATGCCGGATTCAATTCATCCAAGAAGCGACTGGGTTCGCAGTTATTCAGCGTTCCCCAACGATATCGCGAAGTAGCATACGAAAGTAGTAATTTTTTTTCAGCTCTCGTAACGGCAACATAAAAAAGTCTTCGTTCCTCTTCCAGTTCCGACCTGGAATTCAACGACAACTGGGAAGGAAATAGGTTTTCTTCTAAGCCTACAATAAAAACAATCGGAAATTCCAAGCCTTTGGAAGAGTGGATGGTCATCAATGATACAGTATCCGCATTTGGATCTTTATCATTATCGTCGTTTGTCAACAGGGCAATATCCTGCATATAGACATCAAGTCCACGTTCTTCGATATCTTCCCGTTCCGAAAATTCCTTGATACCATTGAGGAGTTCCTGGATATTTTCGTAACGTGCCAACCCCTCTACCGATTTGTCTTCGTACAATTCTTTCAGAATACCGCAGTGCTGCGCAATATGCATTGCGGTATCAAATGCGTTATTGTTTTTGGCCAGGGCCTGAAAACTCTGAATCATCTGTGCAAAACCACCGACAGACGTTGCGCTACGCCCATCTAGAAACTGGGCTGCATTTGCAACAACATCCCATATACGATACTGATTCTGATCTGCCAGCGATCATGATCTTTTCTATCGTCGTATCCCCTATCCCTCTACGCGGGTAATTGATCACACGCTTGAGTGCTTCCTCATCATTCGGGTTGAAGGTAAGTCTGAAATACGCGATCAGATCTTTAATTTCTTTCCGTTGATAAAAAGACGTACCACCATAGATTTTATAAGGGATATTGATTTTGCGTAAGGCCTCCTCCATAGCCCTGGATTGGGCATTGGTACGATACAGAATAGCAAAATCCTTATAATTAAGCCCTTTTAACGATTTCTCTTCAATGATCTGGTCGGCGACGATCTTACCTTCCTCATTGTCAGAGAAAGCACGTGAAACCTTGATCTTTTCGCCTTCTTCATTATCCGAGAAAACATTTTTCTCCAATTGATTCTGATTATTGGCAATCACCGAATTGGCCGCATTCACGATCATCTTCGTAGATCGATAATTCTGCTCCAGTTTAAAGATCTTCACATCCGGATAATCTTTTTGGAAATTCAGGATATTCTGAATATTTGCGCCACGAAATGCATAGATTGATTGTGCATCATCCCCAACCACACAGATATTTTCGTTGACTGCTGCCAGGCGTTTGACAATAAGGTATTGCGAGAAGTTGGTATCCTGGTACTCATCGACCATCAAGTAACGAAATTGATGCTGGTATTTATGCAGTACCTCTGGATGTTTATTTAACAATACATTCGTTTTAAACAACAGATCATCAAAATCCATTGCCCCAGCACGGTAACAGCGCTGTGCATAGGTCATATAAATCTGTCCCAGTTGACCACGACCATTGGAAATATCCTCGGCCAATATGGCTTCATTCTTATTATATTCCTGCGGTGAGATCAGGTTATTTTTTGCCTGTGAGATACGTCCGTACACATGATTGACATTATACAGCTTATCATCGAGATTCATTTCCTTTAAAATGGCACGCAACAAACTTTTGGTATCATCCGTATCGTAGATGGTAAAGTTTCTGGGATAACCGATCAATTCAGCTTCTACACGGAGTATTTTTGCAAACACCGAGTGGAATGTTCCCATCCAAATATTTTTCGCTTCGCTCCCAACAACAGAAACGATACGCGCGCGCATCTCTTTGGCCGCTTTGTTGGTAAATGTTAATACCAAGATATTGAATGGATCAACACCTTTTCGAATCAAGTGTGCGACACGATAGGTAATGACCCGTGTTTTTCCTGAACCAGCTCCCGCAACAATCATCACAGGACCTTCTGTTTGCTCTACGGCTCCTCGTTGTGAAGGGTTTAAACCCGCTAAATAATCCAAATTAACTCCTTAAATTTTAAAACCTGAGAATAGGGTATAAAAGTACAAATTTCCTGTTGATCACTCAGGCTATTTTGCTAATATTTTTACACAAAAAAAACCGATAATCAAGATTATCGGTTTTTATATGCTCCAAGCAATATCTAGCCTCTGCTGTTATAATTTGGTGCTTCTTTCGTAATGGAAATATTATGTGGATGGGACTCTCTCAGCCCTGCTCCTGTAATACGAACAAATTGTGCTTCCTGTAATCTTTCGATTGTAGCAGCACCACAGTAGCCCATAGAAGCGCGTAATCCACCAATGTATTGATAAACAACCTCAGCCAATGTACCTTTATAGGGAACACGTCCCACAATACCTTCGGGAACCAATTTTTTGATATCATCTTCTACGTCTTGGAAATAACGATCTTTCGATCCTTTTTCCATGGCTTCGATTGAGCCCATGCCGCGGTAAGATTTAAACTTACGTCCTTCATAGATAATTGTCTCTCCAGGAGCTTCTTCCACGCCTGCGAATAGAGAACCAGCCATAATTGTGCTTGCTCCAGCTGCGATTGCTTTCGCAATATCACCAGTCTGTTTGATACCTCCGTCTGCGATCAATGGCACGCCAGTTCCTTTGAGGGCTTTGGCAACTTCATATACGGCATAAAGCTGCGGAACACCGACACCAGCGATAATACGGGTTGTACAGATAGAGCCCGGTCCGATACCTACTTTTACAGCATCTGCACCTGCTTCAGCCAAAGCTGTTGCTGCTGCACCTGTTGCAATATTTCCAACGATTACCTGTAGGTCAGGGAACTGCGATTTCACCAATTTCAACTTATCGATTACACCTTTAGAATGCCCATGTGCTGTATCGATTGTAACCACATCCACACCTGCTTTCACCAAAGCCTCCACGCGGTCAAGGGTATCTGGTGTAACGCCTACTGCCGCACCAACCAATAAACGACCATGGCTATCTTTGGCAGCATTTGGGTAATGCTTATATTTTTGTATATCTTTAAAGGTAATCAAGCCTTTCAAAATACCTTCTTCATTGACTACTGGAAGTTTTTCGATTTTTTCGTTTTGAAGAATTTCTTCCGCTTTCACTAAATCCGTTCCTTCGGGAGCAACCACAAGATTTTCCTTGGTCATCAATTCATTGATGGGACGGCTCATATCTTTTTGGAAACGAAGATCACGATTCGTCACAATACCGACCAATTGACCTTTTTCGTTCACAACAGGGATTCCACCAATCTTGTGCTCCTTCATAATATTGAAGGCATCACCCACCGTTGCTGTTGCCAATAACGTAACTGGATCCTGAATCATACCGCTCTCAGAGCGTTTTACTTTACGTACTTCAGCAGCTTGTTCTGCAATAGTCATGTTCTTATGTAACATACCAATACCGCCAGCTTGTGCAATCGCAATCGCCAAATCAGCACCGGTTACCGTATCCATTGCTGCAGAAACCAATGGAATATTTAATTTGATTTTTTTTGTTAGCGAAGTGCTCGTATCAACGTCACGGGGTAAAATTTCAGAATAAGCTGGAATTAATAAGACGTCGTCGTAAGTGAGACCTTCTGCTACGAATTTTTGTGGATCTAATTGCATGGCAAATATGTATTGGGTTTTCTATTTGCCAGGCAAATTTAAGAAAAATAAGCAATAATAAAAAATAAAAGATACAAATTACAATCGGAAGACAAATTAGAAACGTTATGAATTAAGACTACATGACGGCCCCTATGTTGGCAATATCATTTTTTGGCAAGCTATTTGCTTTTGTGTAACACGAAAAGTTATTTTAATTAATGAAAATATAAAGATAAGATAATTATGAAAAAGACATTACTCTCATTAGCTGCCGTCGCAGCATTAGCATTTGGCGCACAGGAAGCGAAAGCTCAGTCTCCATTTAGATCAGCGATAGGTGTTGTATTCGATGGTACAACAACTGACTTATGGGGTGTTCAATATAAGCAATCTTTTGGCGGTGCCAACATGGGACAAGCACAGGTGATGTTTGACGACCACGTGGTTGCTGTAGGTGCAGACTACCAATATGCAAGACCCTTCCAAGGCGTGAATGGTTTGGGATGGTATGCCGGCGTTGGTGCACAATTGACATTTATCGACGTAGGAGATAATATTACAAATGTTGCTTTACGTCCTCAACTAGGTTTGGAATTCAAAATTCCAGTTGCTCCGATTGCTTTCCACGCAGACTGGAAACCAGACTGGAGATTGAACCACAATAGTGATTTTGATGCATCAACATTTTCTTTTGGTATCAAATACACATTGAAATAATATAAGCAACTAAACAGTGTAAAAAGGTCCTTCTCGTCTTGAGTAGGGCCTTTTTTTATAAATAAAATCAATTAATATTTCTTTTTTTCTTCAATTCTCCTATTTTTATGCCGTTGACCTAATTGGCATAAATAAAACTTTTCATTCTACAAAAATTTTATACCTTTGCCATTCTTGGTAAAATGTGATTAAACGAGAACTAATTATCAATTACATAAACAGTATTTAACATTAAAATTAATACAATTATAACAGACGATGCAAGGTAAAGGGCTGATTAAACTTTTAGTGATAGTGGTGTCATTAGCGTGTCTATACTCCCTATCATTTACTTGGGTGACCCGCAATGTGGAGCGAGATGCTGAGAATTTTGCCAAAGGAGACTTGACAAAAGAGAAAAGCTATCTCGACTCAATGGCAGGTGAAGTAGTGTACAATTTAGGTTTTGCAAAATACACCTATCGGGAAGCTAAAGCAAATGAACTCGCTTTGGGATTGGATTTGAAAGGCGGTATGAACGTAACCATGGAGATCTCATTGGACGAATTGATCCGCAATTTGGCGAACAATCCAAAAGATGAGAAATTCAACAAAGCGTTGGAACAGGCAGTGGCAAAAAGTAAAACGAGTGCAAAAACAGTCGTTGCTTTATTTATGGAGGAATACAAATCCATCGGTGCGACAACGCCACTTTCAACATTCTTCTCAACAAAAGACAATGCTTTTTTAATTAAACCGGGTGATTCAGACTCAAAAGTTGAATCATTCCTTCAAAAAGAAGCAGACAATGCCATCCAAAATTCTTACAAAGTACTTCGTACGCGTATCGACAAATTTGGCGTTGCATCTCCAAACATTCAAATTCAACAAGGTACAAACCGTATTTTAATCGAATTACCTGGTGTAAAAGATGAAAGCCGTGTTCGTAACCTATTACAAGGTTCAGCTAAATTGGAATTCTATGAGACCTATACGAATCAGGAAGTTTATCCAATATTAGAAAATATCGACAAAACTTTAGCTTCAACGTTAAAAGCTGCTCCAGCAGCTACGACAAATGCTGCTGCAGATACAAGCAAAAAATCAGATGATTTATTGTCTAATCTAACCGGTGGTAAGAAAGATGCTAAGAAAGACAGTGCTGCTGTAAATCTAGGTCAGAAAAATCCATTATTTGAAGTATTACGTCCAGCAGTTTATATGGGCGAAAACCAACAAATGGCGCTTATGCCAGGTTCAATGGTTGGTATTGCTTCTTTAAAAGATACAGCAAAAGTAAATGCTTATTTACAACGTCCAGAGGTAAAATCAATCCTACCTGGAAACTTAAAACTTTTATGGGCTGTAAAACCTGAGCAAAAGACACCTGAGCAACTATCATTATATGCAATTAAGGGGGCTGGACAAGACAACGGTGCTGTATTGACAGGAGATGTCATTACGGATGCAACAGCAAACTTTGATGAGAAAAATCAACCTGTGGTTGGTATGCAAATGAACAGCGAAGGTGCACGTGAATGGAAGAAAATTACTGCAAAAGCGGCTCAAAACAGAGATGCAATTGCGATCGTTCTTGATAATGTGGTTTATTCTGCTCCTTCTGTAAACGGAGAAATCCCAAATGGTAGTTCATCAATCTCTGGATCCTTTACGGTAGAAGACACCAAAGATTTAGCAAACGTATTGAAAGCAGGTCGTCTTCCGACAACTGCTAAAATCGTTGAAGAAGCTATTGTGGGACCTACTCTAGGTCAGGCTGCCATCGATGCGGGTGTTAACTCTGCTGTTATCGGTATTATCGTAGTAATGATCTTTATGATCGCTTACTACAATACTGCAGGTATCGTGGCAAACATCGCGGTGTTGTTAAACGTATTTATCATTATGGGGGTATTGGCATCCTTAAATGCTGTACTCACCTTACCGGGTATCGCGGGTATCGTATTAACGATGGGTACTGCGGTCGATGCGAACGTCTTGATTTATGAACGTATCCGTGAAGAACTGGGATTAGGAAAATCGATCCGTCAGGCTGTTGCAGATGGTTACAAACACGCTTTACCTTCCATCCTGGATTCGCAGATCACAACGTTTTTGATCGGTATTATCTTATTCTTATTTGGTAGCGGTCCAATCTTAGGTTTCGCAACAACATTAATGGTGGGTATCATTACTTCATTGTTTACTGCGATCCTTGTTACTCGTGTTATTTTCGAATGGATGTTGGCGAAAGATTTCAAAATCAAAGTCTCTTTCCCTTGGTCTGCAAATACCTTGCATAATGCAAACTTTAAATTCGTTCAGAAACGTAAAATCTTTTATGCGATTTCAATCGTTGCCGTGTTAATTTCTGCGGCATCAATTTTCACAAAAGGATTCAGTTTAGGTGTAGACTTCCAAGGTGGCCGTACGTATACTGTCCGTTATGATAAACCTGTGGACTTGGAAGCTGTACGTACAAACTTGGATGATATCTTCCAGAAAACAACTGAAGTAAAAGTCTTTGGTGCATCCAACCAACTGCGTATAACAACAACTTACCATATCGAAGAAACTTCGGACACTGCTGATAAAGAGGTATTGGACAAATTAAACCAAGGTTTATCAAAAGTAGATGCTTCCAATAAACATGAGATCCTTTCGTCTCAAAAAGTTGGACCAAGTATCGCTACCGACATCAAATCTAGAGCAACCAGTTCCGCAGTTTTCTCTATCATCATTGTTGCAGCTTACATCCTGATCCGTTTCCATAAATGGGAATATTCAGTTGGAGCAGCTATTGCAACAATTCACGATGCGATTATTTTATTGGGATTATTCTCAATTTTGGATGGTATCGTACCATTCTCATTGGATATTGACCAACACTTTGTGGCAGCGATATTAACTGTAATTGCCTACTCGGTGAATGATACAGTGGTTGTATTTGACCGTTTACGTGAATTCGTATCGAAACCAAATGCGCATAATGAAGATCTAGGCGATGTGGTAAACCATGCGATAAACTCTACTTTAAGTAGAACAATCATCACATCATTGACAATCGTGTTTGTGCTTGCTGTATTGTTTATCTTTGGTGGTGAAGTTATCCGTGGATTCTCATTCGCAATCTTAATCGGTGTTATCGTAGGTACATATTCATCGATTATCTTAGCGGCACCTTCGGTATATGACTTACGTAAAGGAAAGCATTTAGCAGAAGGTAATACAGCTAAAAAAGCTGAAGTCGTAAGACCATAATAGCTAATGTTAATAAAATAAAGAAGGGCGTTCGAATGAACGCCCTTTTTTTATTACATTCAAATTACTTGTCACACTAAATATTTTAAATATATTTGTTACACTAAATATTTGTATGCTAAACGTAAAATTTGACCGCTACTCTTTCATCTTGGACCAAACGGCCAAGAAAGTAAAACAGTTCGCCCAATCTTCTTTTGCGGAGAAAGGATTTGATATTACTGTAGACCAATGGACCATCTTAAAGGCTTTATACGAAACAGATCAACTTTCACAAAAAGAATTGGCAAAGCGCTGCGGAAAAGACCAGCCCACACTGACACGGATCGTTGATATCCTTCTTAAAAAAAACCTGGCCGAGCGGATTACTGACGAAACTGACCGTCGAAGTCTCTACCTTCATTTGACAGAAGAAGGGAAATTAAAAGTAGCATCGCTAACGCCGCTTGTTACAGAGATTCGCATGAAGGCCTGGGAAAATCTAGCAGACGAAGATTTCGAAGCTTTTACAAGAATTTTGAATACAATATATAACAACTTAAATATAGAATAGCTATGATAAATACGGATATCTGTATCATCGGAGCGGGACCTGTTGGCCTATTCGCAGTTTTTGAAGCTGGACTTTTAAAAATGCGCTGCCATTTGATTGACGTACTCCCCCAAGTGGGCGGTCAGCTTTCGGAGATCTACCCCCATAAACCTATCTACGACATTCCTGGTTATCCAAGTATCACTGCGCAGGAATTGATCGATAAACAGCTCGAACAGATTAAACCCTTTGACCCCACATTCACCTTAGGCGAGCGAGTGGAACATATCACAAAACAGGACGATGGTTCCTTTATCGTAGAAACCAATGATCATACGATGGTCCATACACAGGTCATTGTCATTGCCGGGGGATTAGGTTGCTTTGAACCGCGCAAGCCAGAAATCCCTAATCTTCATCTCTTTGAAGGAAAAGGGGTCGATTATATGGTAAAAGATCCCGCCAAATACCGGGATAAAAAAATCGTCATTGCCGGTGGCGGTGACTCCGCGCTCGACTGGACTTTCCATCTTGCAGATATTGCGCAACAGGTCACTTTAATCCACCGAAGTGACTCCTTCAGGGGTGCCCCAGACTCGGCTGAGAAAGTGTTCAAATTGGCCCAACAGGGTAAGATTAACTTATTATTGTCCCACAATCTGACCAATGTTCATGGCGATAGCTACTTGTCTCATGTTGAAACAACCAATAAAGAAAAAGAAGTCATCGCTACAAATGCAGACTATTTTATTCCTTTATATGGACTTACACCGAAGCTTGGTCCGATCGCGGATTGGGGATTAAATATCGATAAAAATGCGATAGCGGTCAATACTTTTGATTACTCGACCAATATCGAACGAATCTATGCTATTGGAGACATCAACATCTATCCAGGCAAACTGAAACTCATCCTTTGTGGATACCATGAGGCTGCACTAATGTGTCAAAGTGCGTTCAAATTTGTGTATCCAGATCAAAAATTGACATTCAAATACACAACAGTAAACGGTATAAATACTTTCTAGCCATGGACGATAATTTAATTCAAGTCACTGTTATAGATCGGGATGGGACCGAAAATATCCTGGAAGTTCCGACCGATATCAATCTTTCACTCATGGAGATTTTAAAGGCATCCGACTATGAAATATTGGCCACTTGCGGTGGTATGGCGCTGTGCGCTACCTGCCATGTCGAAGTTGTCGAAGGACTGCATACACTTCCCCAAGCGAGTGATCAAGAACTCGACATGCTGGACACGCTTCCGGATGCCGATGATCAAAGTCGACTTGCCTGTCAGCTGTATCTACAGAATAACAACAACGGCATGAAAATCAAGATCAAAGGTGCGCTACAATAGTATCATCATTGTGTATTTTATACACAATGATGATACTATACATCGTTTTTTTTCAAAGGGTACAATGTACACTATAAAGAGCTAAAAATCAAACAACTACAAAACATATTATTGAAAGAATTAGCCTCTTTACAATAAAATTCACAACATATCAGCATAATAAATAAATATTTTTTAGCTTTTTGAGCCAAAATTTAAGATATTTGCAGCTTAATTCGATTGTACCGAATTTTTACAACAAACTATTAAAAATATGCCAAGCAATAGTTCAAATAGAAAATTCCCAAGAGTAATCATTATTGGTGCTGGATTTGGAGGAATTGAAGTTGCTAAAAAGCTTAAAAATAAGGAAGTTGAAGTTCTGTTGCTGGACAGAAATAACTTTCATACTTTTCAACCATTGATGTACCAAGTTGCCACGGGTACTCTTTCAGCGGACTCCATCTCCTTCCCTGTTCGCAAAATGTTCAAAGGCCAAGACAACTTTCATTTTAGACTTGCTGACGTAAAAAGCGTAGACAATGAAGCTAAGATTGTAAGAACAGATGTTGGTGATTTTGACTACGATTATTTAATTGTTGCGACAGGTGCTACCACGAACTTCTTCGGAAATCAGCAAATCACGAAATATGCTTTGCCGATGAAAAATATACAAGAAGCATTAAATATTCGAAGCTATGTTTTACAGAACCTCGAAGAAGCAGTGCGAATAGAAAACCCTGCTGATCGTAAAGCTAATTTGAACTTTGTTATTGTTGGAGGTGGTCCAACAGGTGTAGAACTTTCGGGAGCAATCGCAGAAATTAAAAACAATGTTCTTGAGAAAGATTATCCAGAATTGAAAAAATCTGAGATGTCGGTTTACCTGGTTGAAGGACTTCCAAAAGTATTGGCCAACTTATCTGAAAAATCTTCTAAAGATTCAGAAAAGTACCTCAAAGATTTGGGTGTAGAAGTCTTATTGAATGTTCAGGTAACTGGATATGATGGCAATTCAATTACTTTCGCCGATGGCAGAAGCATTGAAACAAAAACTGTTATCTGGGGAGCAGGTGTAGCTGGGCAGTATCCGAATGGTTTCAAAAAGGAGATTATCCAACGTGGTAACCGTATACAGACAGATGATCAATGCCGTGTTATTGATATGCCAGGGGTCTATGCTATTGGTGATGTTTCGGCATTTATCACAGATGATCTTCCTCGTGGCTTACCTGGTGTTGCACCGGTAGCGCAACAGCAGGGAGCATATGTTGCAAAACACATTCTCCAAACCATGTCCAATCAACCAACAGAGAAATTCAACTATTTTGATAAAGGATCCATGGCTACGGTAGGTCGTAACAAAGCTGTCGTCGACATGGGAAAAATCCATTTCAATGGATTCTTTGGCTGGATGACATGGATGTTTGTCCACTTGATGTCCATCTATGGATTCAGAAATAAATTGATCACATTCGTCAACTGGTCGATCAAATTTTTCACCAAAAACAGTGGCGTGCGTTTGATCTTCCACAAATATGATGAGCCAACTCCAGAGGAAAAACAAGCAGAAACTGCCCACTAACTTCCTATTGAATTCTAAATAAACATATTTCAGTAGCCCGACAGCGGCATTATCCCAAACGATAATGCCGCTGTTTCTTTTATCTTTATTAACCTTCTGAAGCTGTTTCTCTTCGCCATATTAACCTACTGAATAGGCTTCTAAAACGTTGTGACGGCTTCGCTTATCAGCTCTTCATAGCATTTGAGTCTTTAGCTAGTTTTCCAAAACCACCTTTTCACTTTTGGATTCTTGCTCCTTGTGCTCCATGATTTAAAAAACACCCACTTATTTCTTAATTTAACACGGCGTCCGATTAAAAATAACTTCAGCCGGGACGTAAGAATTACAGATTATATTCGTTAAATTTAAAGACAGTTTTTTCCAGATAGAATTTACTTTCAGAATATAGTTTTTTTTGATGTATAACCTCAAAAAGATTAATTTTTTTTGTGTAGGTTTGCATATTATTTTAAAATAGCTTAAGGATTAGCAGATGGGCTTATTTAATTGGTTTACGCAAGAAGTTGCGATTGACTTGGGTACTGCAAATACCCTAATAATTCATAATGACAAAGTAGTAGTGGATGAACCTTCTATTGTTGCATTTGACCGCACCACAAACAAAGTGATCGCCATTGGTCGCCAGGCCATGCAAATGGAAGGTAAAACACACGATAATATAAAGACAGTACGTCCTTTACGTGATGGAGTAATCGCTGATTTTACGGCAGCTGAACACTTGATCAGAGGTATGGTCAAATTGGTAAACAATGGTAAGAGCTGGTTTTTCCCTTCCCTACGTATGGTGGTTTGTATTCCTTCCGGTATTACGGAAGTAGAGAAAAGAGCTGTACGCGATTCAGCGGAAATTGCTGGTGCGAAAGAAGTCTACTTAATTCATGAACCCATGGCTGCTGCTGTCGGCATCGGAATTGATGTGGAAGAACCAATGGGTAATATGATTATCGATATCGGTGGTGGTACCACTGAAATTGCTGTCATCGCTTTATCGGGTATTGTGTGTGACCAATCTATTCGTGTTGCAGGTGATAACTTCGACTCAGACATCGTTCAATACATCAGAAGGCAACATAATATCATGATCGGTGAACGTACGGCTGAAAAAATAAAAATTGAAGTTGGTGCGGCTCTTCCTGAGTTACAGGAACCACCAGCAGATTTCGCCGTTCAAGGTCGTGATTTGATGACGGGTGTTCCTAAGCAAATTACTGTTTCTTATACCGAAATAGCGCATTGTCTGGATAAGTCCATATCAAAAATTGAGGAAGCCATCTTAAAAGCACTTGAAATCACTCCACCAGAATTATCAGCGGATATTTATCAAACAGGTATTTATCTTACCGGTGGTGGTGCATTGTTGCGTGGTTTGGACCGTCGTATACAAGCGAAAACTAAACTTCCAGTGCATATTGCTGAAGATCCATTACGTGCTGTTGTAAGAGGAACTGGTATTGCACTTAAAAATATTGGACGATTTAAATTCTTGATGCAATCATAACGTTCGATAATTAATAACAATATTTTATTAAAGAGCGATATAATATGCAAAACTATTATATCGCTTGCTTATTAAATACCCACATTAAAAAATGAGAAACCTTTGGTTATTCCTGAGACGATATAATGCATTCTTCTGGTTTATCCTATTTTTTGGATTCTCGTTATTTTTGGTGATCACAAACAATTCTTTCCAACGTAATTCTGTTTTAAATTCTTCAAATAGTATCATCGGAGGCCTGTATGCAAAGGTCAATTCCTGGAAAAGCTACCTGCACCTCGGGGAGACCAACGATGCACTTGCAAAGGAAAATGCACAACTGAGAAAGGACTTACAAGCCTATCGATCAACAGACAGCATCAAGATCGGTCCTGTCCCGGCAATCGATAGCAGTGAGTTTGGGCGTTACGAATTTATTATTGCAAATGTCATCAACAATAGCATTCACCAAAAGGCAAATACGATCACACTCGATAAAGGCAGTAAAGATGGTATAGAGCGAGGTATGGGTGTTATCGCTCCCAACGGAGTAGTTGGTATCGTATTGAATGTTTCCCAAAACTTCTCGACAGTGCAATCCCTATTGCATCCCGATACGCGTATATCCGTAACATTAGGCCACACCGAGGTTTTCGGCTCATTGGTATGGGGCAATAGCATGGATTACCGCGCGGCAATGGTCAAGGAAATTCCAAACCATATCAAAGTCAACAAAGGAGATAAAGTGTACACCTCAGGATATTCAGGACATTTTCCAAAAGGAATTTTTGTTGGAACGGTCATTCAGACGGGGATCTCTTCAGGAGACGCTTTTTTGGATCTTAGACTATTGTTGAGTACCAATTTCTCCAACTTGCAACATGTCTACGTTGTAAAAGACCTGTTAAATAAAGAATTAAAGACACTAGAAGAATCGACAAAGGACAATGGCTAGGATTTTAATATTTAATATTATTCGATTTATCGTTTTGATAGGGATGCAAGTTTTCCTATTTCAAAATATCGGTTATTACAATCTGGTCGCTGCATTTCCTTATATCTTATTTATTTTTTTACTTCCTACAGGAACACCTAATTTCCTGGTGTATTTGATCGCATTTCTCACGGGACTTACCGTAGATTCGTTTTATGATACCCTTGGGGTCAATACCGCAGCCTGTGTTGCACTGGCAGCCTTCCGTATTTTCTTCATGAAAATTACGCTTGAAGTTGAAGAACGCGAATCTTTCTTTACCCCGATGTTGGGCTTCATGAATATTCGCTGGTTCTTTTCCTACATCTTTTTCGGAACATTGATTCATCATACATTTTTGTATCTCTTGGAATCTTTTTCCTTCCAGCACATCCAATACACCTTATTGAGTATCGTTTTAAGTTGTATATTTACAGTAATTATCATGCTATTATTTAGCATATTATTCTACAAAAAGAAAGATCGGTTGTAGTAAATCGATGGATAGAAATTCATTTCTATGAACAGTTTTTTTGCGCGTAAGTACGTCGTTTCAGGAATCTTTATTGCCATCACATTGACCTTGGTGGCCCGCTTATTCTATTTACAGATCATAGACGATTCCTATATACATTCCGCAAACAGCAATGTCATGCGCAAGGTCATTGTGTACCCCGCCAGAGGGGTTATTTTGGACCGAAAGGGAAAGGTATTGGTTCAGAACGAACCGGTATATGATCTTATGGTTACTCCACGTGAGGTGAAAGAAATCGACACCGCTTTGTTTTGCAAATTGATAGACATTGACAAGGAAGGCTTTATCAAACGGATGGAAAAGGCAAGAGTGCACTCGCCTTACCGTGCATCTATTTTTGAAAAACAGCTGTCTGTACGGACATGGGCTCAATACCAGGAGTACCAATATCAATTTCGTGGTTTCTATGTTCAAAAAAGAACGATCAGAAGCTATCCAGACAGTATAGCTGCTCAATTTTTGGGCTATGTGAGTGAGGTAAATGAAAAGGATATTGAACGCTCCAATGGATTTTATCGAAGTGGTGACTATATTGGCCGAAGCGGGGTGGAACGTTCCTATGAAGACCTCATTCGTGGAAAACGTGGTGTTAACAATTTGATGGTCGATGCACTGAACCGTCCCAAGGGTGTATTTATGGAGGGGAAATACGACACACTCGCTGTTGCGGGGGAAGGACTGGTTTCCTCGTTGGATAAAGACCTTCAGATTCTTGGGGAGAACCTCATGAAAAATAAATTGGGGTCCATAGTTGCCATTGAGCCTGCAACGGGTGAAATCTTGGCCTATGTCAGTAGCCCGAGTTACAACCCCAACATGATGGTCGGCAGGCAGTCTGGCAATAATTATATGAAATTATTGAAAGACGAAACCAAACCACTTTTTAACCGCCCTATTCAAGCCTCCTACCCTCCAGGCTCTGTATTTAAAGTTGTTTCAGCATTGACTGCGCAGCAGGCTGGTGTTATTGATCGTAATACCGTATTTTTCTGCCCACATGGATACAGCTATGGTGGTGGACGCGGCTGGATGGGCTGTACGCACTATCATGGATCAACCACATTACAGCGCTCTGTAGCCGTATCATGTAATACCTATTATGGTTTTACCTATGCTAAGATGATCGACGGACGTGGGCTTTCGGGACCTAAGGCCTACGATCTATGGCGCAATGCCGTGACACAGTTTGGAATTGGCCATAAACTAGGCATTGATCTACCGGGTGAAAAGCCGGGTTTACTGCCGACATCAGATTTTTATACCAAAAGATACGGTAACGATAAATGGCGTTCAAGTTTCAATATCTCCTTATCGATCGGACAAGGGGAAATGGGAATAACACCGTTGCAAATGGCCAACATTATGGCTATCGTTGCCAACAAAGGCTTTTATTACAGACCCCATTTGATTAAAGGTATTGGTGCACAGAAAATTGCCAAGAAGGAATTTACCGAAAAAGTCAGTGCCGGAGTGGATGAACGGTACTATCCTGTTGTTATCCAAGGGATGAGTGATGCTGTTAATACACCCGAAGGTACCGCTTGGGCCAATCGTATCCCGGGCATCGAAATGTGCGGAAAAACAGGTACAGCGCAAAACCCACATGGTGAAAACCATGCCGTTTTCTTTGCTTTTGCCCCACGAGAAAACCCTAAAATTGCTATTGCTGTCTTTGTTGAAAACGCGGGTTACGGTGGAACCTGGGCAGGACCTATCGCAAGTATGATGGTTGAGAAATACCTCAAAGACACGATAACTGCGCCAAAATATATTCAGGACCGCATTTATAAAGCGAATTTTCTTCCTGCGCCTAAAAAGGTCGTGGATCCAAAGGTCAAAGATGTAAAAAAGGCTGATTCCGTCAAATCAAAAACGGACACATTAAAATCCAAACGCCAACTGGCTGCTTTAACGAAACCAAAAGAAACAATTGTTCACCATAGCGAGATAAAGAGAAGATATGAATAATCAAAAAACGAGTTTCTTTGGGAAAATAGACTGGCTCACCATCATTCTTTGGCTGGCGCTATGCTTAATTGGCCTATTCAATATCCGTGCAGCTGTATTTAATCCTGAGCTACCCAATTTCTTTACTTTAGGGACCAATTACGGAAAACAGTCTTTGTATCTTGTTTCCGCAATTATCTTGGGGATATCCATTCTGATCATCGATGCTAAGTTTTTCAGTTCCGCTTCACCAATATTTTATGGTATAACAGCGGTACTGCTTGTCATCGTGCTCGTGGTAGGGCGAAATGTCGGCGGAAACCAAGCGTGGATTGACCTAGGTTTTTTCCGCTTACAACCTTCTGAGTTTGCCAAACTTTCGACCTGTCTGCTCTTAGCTAACTTTTTGAGCGCTCAGAGCAATAAAGCGCCGACCATGCAGACACTGGCCATGGGAGCCGGTATTGTCTTATTTCCTGTATTTTTAGTTATGCTGCAGCCCGATACGGGATCTGCCCTTGCGTTCTTTTCGTTGATTTTTGTATTCTATCGTGAAGGCTATGTAAATAATGAACTGCTTATATTTGGCGGGCTCTGCATTTTACTTTTTGTTCTTTCTTTATTGGTCAATCCTTGGATACTTATCTTGATTTTAGCATTGCTTATTGGCCTTGTCATGTGGAACTACCGCAAGAGAAGAAAATACATTATCAATCTCAGTATACTTTTTGCTGCATGCGCTGTATTTATTCTCTGTGTGGACCTGGTGTATGAGCATGTGCTACAACCTCATCAACGTGACCGTATTGACATTATCCTGGGTAAAATGGAAGACCCTAAAGGAAAAGGATATAATTTGAATCAGTCGAAGATTGCAATTGGATCAGGACAGCTCCTAGGCAAGGGTTACCTGCAGGGAACGCAAACAAAATACAACTTTGTACCTGAGCAGAGCACGGACTTTATTTTTTGCACCGTTGGAGAAGAATGGGGATTTGTTGGATCGGTTACCTTATTACTTATCTATCTCACCCTACTGCTTCGCATTATTCATATAGCCGAACGACAGCGTTCAGCCTTCGCCAGGATATATGCATACGGTGTAGCGTCCATTCTCTTTTTTCACTTATTCATCAATATCGGTATGACCATCGGTATTGTTCCGGTTATCGGTATTCCGCTGCCTTTTATTAGTTATGGTGGTTCATCCTTATGGAGTTTCACCATTTTACTGTTCATCATGCTTAAATTTGATTCAAATAGAAAAGGAGTTGTCTAAAAACAACTCCTTTTCTATTTGAATCAATATTTAATTCTTTTCAACTCTTTTACCGCATCATTGAGAAAAACTATCATCGCCTCTGCATGACGCAGAAAAATTGTTAAATGCGTTCCAAAACGAGCTGTATGGCCTTATCAACAACTTCTTCAGGTGCGGAAGAAAACCGGCCATCTACCCGACTTGCCAAGATCGCATTGATGGATAAAGCTTGATGTCCAAACATATTAGCCAACGCATAAATACCAGCTGTTTCCATTTCCAGGTTGGTGAAGCGCTGACCTTTATATTGAAAGGAGTTGATCAAATCTATAAAATTAGGAATCGTATTCGTGGAGCGGACAGTCCTTCCCTGCGGAGCATAAAATCCGGGCGCAGTTAACGTAACTCCCTTCGGTAAATCAAAGGCAATTCGATCCAAAAGGCCTGCACCAGCTTTCGCAACGTAGGGGTTTAGGTTTAATGCAGAGAAATATTTGGCTAGTTCTACCTGAAGCGCCTGCTCCTCGCCGTCGTAAGATCCCTGATAATAGTTCATCAATGCATCAAGACCTACTCCATAAGCAGAGGCTAAAATAGTTCCCATCTCGACATCTTGTTGTACTGCTCCAGAAGTTCCAATGCGTACAATATGCAATGAGCTGAGCGTCGACTTTACTGTTCTATTGGCAAAATCAATATTTGCCAGTGCATCCAGTTCATTCAACACAATGTCAATATTATCAGTACCTATACCTGTTGAGATTACCGTCAACCGTTTATTTCCCAGATAGCCGGTATGCGTAATAAACTCACGCTTCCCTTTTTTGAGTTCAATACGGTCAAAGTACTTCGAGACTTTGGCTACACGGTCTGGATCGCCAACTGTAATTACTGTACCTGCCAAATCTTCTGGCAATAAATTCAGATGGTATATACTTCCATCTGCATTTAAAATCAATTCCGATGCGTTGATCATATTGTATACAAATAGCTTAACTGACAACCTTCTATTTTGGAAAACCGATCCACAATTCGATTGACTTGCATTTTTCGGACTTCAAACTCCAAATAACACTGATTATCAAACTCTTGCTTTTCAATGTCCACGCCCTCTTCCTTTATGATCCGCATAATATCATTCATATGCAGGTAATCAAAGGTAATACTATAATGGTCATTCACTGTACGCTCGATAATTTCGGCATGGATCAAAGCATCTTGGGTTGCTGATTTGTAGGCATTAATCAAGCCTGGAACCCCCAACAAAGTACCACCGAAATAACGAACGACAATGACGATAACGTTGGTGACATCCATAGACAGCAGAACGTTTAAAATAGGTCGTCCTGCAGTCCCCGAAGGCTCTCCATCATCGTTTACACGAAAGACCGCACGATCAGGTGTGAGGCGATAAGCCCAACAATGATGCCTCGCTTTCGGGTGAATCGCTTTCACTTCCAAGATCAAATCTTTTAATTGATCTTCGGATTTAAAAGGAAAAGCATAAGCAATAAACTTACTTCCCTTATCCCTAAAAATTCCCTCGTATTTTGCATTGATAGTCCGGTAAGTATCTTCAAATAAACTCATAGATATGCTATGATTAAAACTGAAACAATAGAAAGCGCTATACCTAGATAATTCAACAACGATAGCCTTTCCTTAAAAAATAAGACGCCGATTAACGCGCCCAATGAAATTACGCCAATGTTCATCCCCGTAAATACAACTGATGGATTTTCTGGTAGCGCACGATGCGCTTTCATATAGAATAGGATGTTACAGAAGTTAAATACACCCAAAACCAATCCATAGCCCATAGCTTGCCTTGAAAAACGTTGTTTTTCCACAAAAAGGAAATACAGCAATAGCACCATTGCAATAGACATCGCCATCACAAAGATAATAAATAGGGAACTGATATAAGGTATATCGACATGCAAGGCGACTTGTTTGAAGAGGATATCAATTATGCCCATACCGATAAATACCAATAACGGGTAAAGCGCTTTATAACGACTGTCTGCCGAACTAACATGCTGATTCTTTTGCCAACCAATAGAACATAGGATGGCCAATAAACCAAGAGCTATTCCCAGCATCTTGTGTCCTTCCATTTTTTCATGAAAAAAGAAAAATGATGCAAGCAAGGGTATGAACAACGATAGGCGCTGTGCAATCTCTGTCTTGACCAAACCGCTATATCGAATGGACAAAGCAATAAAAACAAACATTCCAGGAAGTAATATCGCCAGGCTCATATACAACGTCATCGGCATAGCATCCCATACCAGCGATTTTAGATCTGGTTGTAAGACAAAATAGGTCAGTGCAACTGCCATGGGGTAATTCCAAACGATAACCTGTTTGGTTTCAACTCCATTTTGTTTTGCCAATTTTAATAAAACAGCAACGGTGACGCTGCAGATGACACTTAATAAAACAAAAATCATGATTCAAATTTCATTTATCTCCAAAGGCCACGTTTCTCCTGACGAGCCTGACGCTCCAATTTTACAAATAATTCTGCATATTGTACATTTGGTGCCAGCGTATAGGATACTGCATACCCTTGTTCAACCAAATCCCGATTGATAAATTTCTTTCCAACATACACATAGGCAAGAAGTCTTCCATACCGATCCCGTTTTCCAACGTCAAAGACCAACTTAACACTTTTGCCGTTTAACATCGTCGTTAAATACTGCTTTGCTTCTTGACCATAGTACCCGATTTCCTTCCGCGCAGTACGTCTCGTTTCCGGAGCATCTACTCCTATCAACCTAACTTTCTCCCCTTTTGGGGTTCCATTTTCAATGACAAAGGTATCGCCATCAATAACACGCTTTACTTTGGCGTCCTTTTCCTCTCCTTTAAAAGTGAAACCTGTCAACACCAAACAGATCACACTTACACACACATAAAAATTAATTCGTTTTAGCATAAAATCCAGCGTTTGCCCAAAGGTAATAAAATACTTTTTTAACAAAACAGCTAAAAAAACGATTATATTAACATTAAAAACACCTAAATTTAATATAAAAATATAGCTAAAAAACACGAAAAAATACAATCATTTTTAACACATAAAACAACTAAAAAATAAGGCTTTTTATAAAATAAAAATTGTTATAAAAACAGCCAAATAACCTAATTACAACATTATAACAAAATAGATATTCAAAAAAAATTAAAAATAAACAAGTAAAATTAAGCTTAAAAAACACATAAAAAACACATAAAAAACAAATAAAAAATTCATTAAATAAATCAGATATTTTCAATAAAAAATTATTTTTTTTCTTTGATATTTCAAAAACATTCGTACATTTGAAATATCAAACAACAACAGGATGAACAGAACATATACATATTTCTATTTTAACTTCTTTTATTTTAAAAATAAGAGCCGGGATTAGATTGTGTATAAATCATAAAAAATACAAACAAGAAGAGTCCCGGTTCAAATGATCGGGACTCTTTTTTTTGGAGACAACATAGCGAACAAAAAACAATGAGTTTAAAAATTGCAATACAGGGAGCAAAGGCTTCATTTCATGAAGAGGCCGCATTTAAATTTTTCGGAAGAGAAGTTGAAATTGTAGAATGTGATTCATTTAAAAAAACTTGTGAATTGCTGAAGCAAAGAAAAGTCGACTATATCGTTATGGCGATCGAAAATTCAATTGCGGGAAGCTTATTGCCGAATTATAATTTATTGAGAGATTACAAGTTCCATATCACTGGGGAAGTTTACCTAAACATCCAACAGAATCTCATGGTATTGCCGGGCGTTAAATTAAAGGATATCAAACACATCGAATCGCATCCGATTGCTATTCGCCAATGCGAAGAATTTCTTTCTGAACTTGAGGGCGTACGCATAACCGAGGGATCTGATACGGCTGCAACTGCAAAAATGATTGCCGAGCGAAAATTGACGGATACTGCGGCAATTGCAGGGACATTGGCCGCTGAAATATATGGTCTTGAAATATTAGAAAAGAGAATCGAAACCAATAAAAAGAACGCAACGCGTTTCCTCGTACTATCGAATGAGGTTGTCGAACATAAAAATGCCAATAAAGCGTCATTATCATTCCAAACAGGAAATACAGTGGGATCTCTGGCGACTATTTTACAATGTTTTGCTGAACAGAATATCAACTTGAGCAAGATTCAGTCAATGCCGGTAATCGGAAAACGCAATGAATATGATTTTTTCGTCGACGTAGAATGGAAAAAACAAACAGACTACGAAGCAGCTATACGTAAAGTACTCAAACATAGTGTCAATTTCAATATTATGGGCGAGTATGTCAAAAACGAAAAACTATAATTAACAATTTACGCAGACAATATTAAAATAGATAATCAAACTTAACATGAAAAATACATTAGACATCACTCCTTTAAAATCTTGGTTGGATACAGGAGACAAACCTTTAATTATCGCAGGTCCTTGTAGCGCAGAAACAGAAGAGCAGCTGGTATCAACAGCGCATTTGTTGGCAAATACCGGAAAAGTAAATATTTTACGCGCTGGTATCTGGAAGCCACGTACACGTCCGGGAGAATTTGAAGGTATCGGTTCAATTGGTTTGGAGTGGTTGAAAAGAGCGAAAGAAGAAACAGGTTTATTAACAGCTACTGAAGTTGCTACAGCAAAACATGTGGAAGAAGCTTTGGCTGCTGGTGTGGATGTACTATGGGTAGGTGCACGTTCAACGGCAAATCCATTTACTGTACAAGAAATTGCTGATGCTTTGCAAGGCGTAGATATTCCAGTATTTGTTAAAAACCCTGTAAACCCCGATTTATCGCTGTGGATCGGTGCATTGGAACGTATCAACCGTGCTGGTATCAAAAAATTAGGTGCTATTCATAGAGGCTTCTCATCGTACGAGAAAACAGCATTCCGTAATGAACCAATGTGGGATTTAGCGATTCAGTTAAAAACGGCTTGTCCAAACCTACCGATCATCAACGATCCAAGTCACATTTGTGGAAACCGCGAATTGTTACCATACATCGCACAAAAAGCAATGGATATGGATATGCAAGGATTGATTATCGAATCACATATCGATCCATCTGTCGCTTGGACTGACGCAAAACAACAAGTAACGCCAGCTGCATTGGCCGAGTTGATCGACCACTTGACGTTACGTAAAGCTGCTTCGGACAACCCTTCATTTGAAGATAAATTAGCAGAATTGCGTAGCAACATTGACAAATTAGATGATTTGATCATCCAAAAAATTGGTGAACGCATGAAAATTGCTGAGAAAATCGGCGAATACAAACGCGATAACAACGTGACAATTTTGCAAGTTAACCGTTGGGATGAAATTGTTCAAAAACGCACAAAATTAGCGGAAGCGCTTTCTTTGGGTAGCGAATTTGCGACGAAATTCCTGGAATTAATTCACAACGAATCTATCCGCAAACAAAATGCGGTCATGAATACGCAAGAGCAACCAACAGCAGAAGCATAATGAATCAACAAGTCATCACGCTGACGCATCCTGCAAAAAAGATACAGGGCACGGTCCAACTCACAGGTTCAAAATCTGAGAGCAACCGTGCTCTTATTATCCAATCGCTGAGCAAAGGACAAGTTGAAATAGCCAACCTCTCTGAGGCTGCAGATACGGTTACTCTAAACCGCGTATTAAAAATCGCGTCAGAACCGCAACCTGGTTATAATACAATTGACATAGGCCCTGCAGGAACAGCTATGCGCTTCCTTACAGCTTACCTCAACCTTGTTAAAGGCAATTTTATCCTGACAGGGACAGAGCGCATGCAACAGCGTCCAATTGGGATATTGGTCGATGCCATGAAAGAAATTGGTGCCGAAATCCATTATGAAAAAAAGGTGGGTTACCCTCCTTTGAAGATTGAAGGCGGATTATTTCAAGGAAAAGACCGTGTTAAGATTAAAGGAAATATCAGCAGTCAATATATATCGGCCCTGCTATTAATTGCTCCGGCATTAAAAAAGGGACTTACCTTAGAGATTGAAGGCGAATTAACTTCCAGACCTTATGTATCCATGACTTTGGATATGCTTAAAAGTGTCGGGATCCAATATGAATGGACGGAGAATGCGATTAAAATTGCACCGCAAGCATTTGAAAAGCAAACCATATATGTAGAACCAGATTGGAGCGCAGCATCCTATTGGTATGCTATTGTAGCACTAGCTGATGCAGATGCCTCGATCGTATTGCCCGGGCTAAGACAACATAGTTTACAGGGCGATATTGCCATCATAAGCATTATGGAACATTTTGGGGTTTATTCGAGCTTTGAATCGGATGGATTGCATTTAACTAAAAAAGAAATCAATTCAGACAAAACCTTGTTCGACTTTAAAGAATGCCCTGATCTTGCGCAAACAGTAGTCGTTGTCGCAGCTGCTTTAAAACGTGATGTTTCCTTTACAGGTCTAGAAACCTTAAAGATTAAAGAGACCGACCGTATTGCTGCATTGCAGACCGAAATCGCGAAGTTCGGTGCTGAATTGATCGAAGATGGTGACACATACCATCTGAAAACTGCAGGTGTATATCAACCAGAAGATGTGACCTTCGAGACTTACGAGGATCACCGCATGGCGATGGCATTCGCACCTTTGGCTTTAGTTTTTGACCAAATCAAGATTGCTGAACCTCAAGTTGTAGAAAAGTCATATCCTGATTTTTGGAAACATTTACAAGCGCAAGCTTTTATAATTGACTAACATATCAAAAACAGGGATTAACATCAATATTAATCTCTGTTTTATGATACAATCTCCCAGATAGCCTTTTAGCTTGGGACAAAAATTGTAATGTAATCTACTAGGCCATCTTCGAGTTACAGACTCATAATTTGTATTCAGTCTGGTGCTTTAGAATTGCATTTAAAGGCAAATTTATCTAAGTTTATTGAAATTTAATTTTTATGGCAGGAAATTCATTTGGCGATTTATTCAGAATTAGCACTTTCGGCGAATCACACGGCAAAGCTATAGGTGTAATTATTGATGGTTGCCCTTCAAATATAACAATAGACGAGGAATTTATCCAGTCTGAGCTCGACAAACGAAAACCCGGTCAATCTAAGATCACGACACAAAGAAAAGAAAGTGATACTGCACAAATCTTATCTGGCGTATTCGAGGGCAAATCAACGGGAACACCAATAGCAATTGTTATTCCAAATGAAGACCAGCGTTCGAAAGATTACACCCATATCAAAGATATTTTCAGACCTTCCCATGCTGATTTCACTTATCAGATGAAATATGGCATACGTGACTATCGTGGCGGTGGACGGTCCTCAGCGAGGGAAACCGCTGCCCGTGTTGCTGCTGGTGCTGTAGCAAAAAGCTTTCTGAATCAATTTGGCATCGAAATCTTTGCCCACGTTTCGGGAGTAGGTACTATTGAGGCGCCAAATGTAGATACCAAAGACCTCAAAGCTTTGCTTGAGTTGCGGGAAGCCAACATCGCACGTTGTGCAGATCCAGCAACAGCAAACGAAATGGTTGAGTTTATCGACTCGGTCAGAAAAGCAGGTGACACTGTTGGCGGACGTATTTCGGCTGTCATCAGACATGTGCCTGTTGGATTAGGCGAGCCGGTCTTTGATAAGCTCCATGCAGACCTTGCTAAAGCAATGATGAGCATCAATGCGGTACATGGTTTTGAATATGGTTCAGGTTTTGCAGGTTCGGAGTTGCGAGGTTCCGAACATAATGATATATTTGTAGCAGATGACCATGATTTAAATCGAGTGCACACACATACCAACTTTTCTGGAGGGATTCAGGGCGGGATTTCAAATGGTATGGATATTACTTTCAAAGTAGCATTTAAGCCTGTTGCCACTATCATGAGAGATCAAGAAACAGTGGATATCCATGGCAACCCTGCTATTGCAAGTGGCAAGGGGAGACATGACCCTTGTGTTGTTTCGAGAGCAGTAATTATTGTGGAAGCTATGGCAGCACTTGTAATCGCGGATCATCTACTTAAAAATCAAAGTTACAAACATGCTGCAAGATAATTATGTCGTAGGTGTTGATATTGGAGGCACACATATTTCTGCCTGTATCATTGACACAAAACAATGGAATATATACTTAGAAAACGTGGCCAGAAACCACGTTTTTTCTCAAGGAGATGCTAAAACGATTTTACAAACGTGGGCATCAGCTATACGCGATATCATAGCCACCTCACCGGCTCCTATTCAGTTCATCGGCATTGCTATGCCGGGACCCTTTGACTACGAAAATGGAATATCTAAGATACAGGGACAAAGCAAATATGACAATCTGTACAACATGGATGTCAAAGCGCTTTTAGCTGAAGAGCTGGGACTTCCGCCTACGTCTATCCACTTTATCAATGACGCAGCAGCCTTCCTACAAGGTGAAATATTCGTACAGAACTTGCAAACAAACAAGCGGATATTAGGAATTACGTTGGGTACTGGACTTGGATCTGCGGTATGGAATCAAGGTGAAAAAGCCTATGATGCCGCCCTATGGAACAGCCCTTACGAAGATTGTATTTTCGAAGAATTTCTTGTCACACGGTGGTTCATCAAACGTTTCAAAGAAGTAGCAGGAAAAGATGTTACGGGACTTAAAGATATTTTAGATCATCATCGGGAAACTAAGGAATTTCAAATCATCAAAGATGAATATGCTAAACATCTCTTTGATTTTATGCAGTTCTTCGCAGAGAAACATGCTGCTGAAATATTTATAGTCGGTGGCAATATCGCCAAAGCGCTACCTATTTTCATTGGTGACCGAAGTGAATTTGAAAAATTTCAAATTTATACAGCAATACTTGGTGAAAAAGCCGCTATGATTGGCGCTGCGAGTATATTCAATTAAAATATCATCCCAGCCGTTGGAATATTTAGCTTAGTAAAGCAAAAAGATATCCATCTATTAAAACATAGATGGATATTTTTCTGGATTAGCTTCATGCATAATTGCATACACTGTCTCGACAACATCATCAGAAGATGGCTTCGAGAAATAATCCCCATCTGAGCCATATGGCGGACGATGTGCTTTTGCAGTCAGTGTCCTCGGCTGACTATCCAATAGATAGTAGCCATTTTGTTTCTCTAATATCTCTTGCAAGATGAAAGCTGAGGCCCCACCGGGCACATCCTCATCCACAATAAGTAGTTTATTTGTTTTCTTCAGCGATTCAGCACAAAGTTTTCCTTTGTCAAAAGGCTGCAATGTTTGTGCATCAATAATTTCGATGAATATCCCCAAACGTTCCAATTCCACGGCCGCTTCTTCAACAACACGTAAAGTTGACCCATAGGATACCACCGTGATATCCCGCCCCTCTTTAACACATTCGGCATAACCGATTGGCACAGTAAATTCACCAACGTTTTCTGGTAGACGCTCTTTTAGACGATACCCATTCAGACATTCGACAACGATAGCAGGTTCGTCAGAGCGGAACAACGTATTGTACATACCTGCTGCCTGGGTCATATTACGCGGCACACATACATGCAGACCTCTCAAAGATCCTAAAATTACTGACATGGGCGATCCGGAATGCCATATACCTTCCAATCGATGGCCACGTGTACGAATAATTAATGGTGCTTTCTGACCTGCAAAGGTGCGATAACTTAAACTTGCCAAATCATCACTTGCTACTGTAATACCATAGATTAGGTAATCCAGGTATTGGATCTCAGCAATTGGGCGAAGTCCACGGATTGCCAAACCTAGTCCTTTTCCTATAATTGAATTCTCCCGAATACCGGTATCAAATACACGATGCACACCCAGCTTTTCTTGTAAACCTGCAAAACCTTGATTCACATCTCCAATCTTACCGACATCCTCTCCAAACGCCAATAATCGTTCGTCACGCCGGAAGTTCTCTTCAAAACATAGATTCAAGACCTCACGTCCGTCGACCACTTTAGCTTCTTCACTGTAGACTGCAGGTACGACCGTCACGTGAGCAGGTGAATCTACACCATCTGTAAATAATTTTGAATTATAACGTTTCTCATTCAGTTCCTGCTTCTCTTTGTACCAATTTAATAATTGCTGGCGCCCATCGCTATGCTGACCTTTAAGCTCGTGCAACACCTTGCGAACCTGGCCATAAACTTCTTTCAAAGAAGGCTCAACCATCGATTGCAATTTCTTTGACGCAAAATCAGCCCGCTCATTTGGAATACCCTGAAGTAAATCAATAGCTTCCCGAGCTTCGATGCTCAATGTTTTAATATAATCGGCCCAAGCTCGTTTTTGTTCTTGACGAACATGGTCTTTAGCATGTTGATCCAATTGATCCAATTCTTCTGTGGTAGCAATACCAGAACTTACGATCCATTCTTTCATTTTCGCGATACAATCGAAATCAGTTTCCCATTGCAATCTTTCTTGCGATTTATACCGTTCGTGTGAACCTGAAGAAGAGTGTCCTTGAGGCTGCGTCAATTCGGTCACATGAATCAGACATGGAATATGTTTTTCGCGAGCAATTTGGGCGGCCTGCTCGTAGGTTTCACATAAACCCGCATAATCCCATCCCCTCACTTTGAATATCTCGATCCCGTTTGTTAGGTCTTCCTTCTGAAAACCTTTGAGGACTTCGGAGATATCTCCTTTTGTTGTTTGAATTTCATTAGGCACAGATATCCCATACCCATCATCCCAAATAGAAATCACTGTTGGAATCTGGTGAACACCTACGGCGTTGATGACTTCAAAAAATACGCCTTCAGAAGTAGCAGCATTTCCGATCGTACAGAATGCAACTTCATTTCCTTTATTTGAAAAATAAGATAGATAGTCTAAATTTCTATTCTGCTTATACAACTTAGAAGCCAGGCCCAAGCCCAGCAATCTTGCCATCTGACCGCCAGTGGTCGAAATATCTGAAAACGAGTTTTTCTGAACCATTTGATCCAACCAGTTACCTTGGTCGTCCACAACACGCGTGGCAAAATGGCAGTTCATTTGCCTTCCTGCAGAAGAAGGATCTGCCTCAACATCGGGATGGGCATATAATTGAGAGAAAAAATGATAGACATCACTGATGCCAGAAGCAAATATAAATGTTTGGTCACGGTAATATCCCGACCGCCAGTCCCCATTTCTGAAAACTTTAGCCATCGCGATTTGTGCCAATTCTTTTCCATCGCCAAAAATACCAAACTTAGCCTTACCTGTAAGCACTTCTTTACGTCCCAATAAACTCACGTAACGACTTTCTAAGGCAGTTCGATAATCATTCACAATAATCTTTTTGAACTCGTCAAAGCTCAAAGTGGAAATAGATTCATTGTTTTGGTCAAATGCAGTATCAAACATATTCTTTTTTGTTTCAACAAATTTAACAAAAATATTATTCTATATAATTGGTGTTTATCAAATAAATTGATAATCAATAATTCAGATTTGAAATAGAATATTCTAATTTCTCAAATTAGTACTTTTTGACAAAAAATCCTAATTTTTACAGATTTTTAATTCCAATCAGCAGGCAAAAACACCATTGTCCTTTTTAATTTTTATTTTTGGGTTTTACATTCATTATTTTGAATTTTTCAGCACTTAAACTCGATAAAATCCTTATCGCTAATCTTGAAAAACAAAAGCTTTCTTCGCTTACACCTATTCAAGAAATAGCTATCCCCGCCATTTTAGAAGGTAGAGACTGTTTGGCGATTGCCCCAACCGGCACGGGAAAAACGGAGGCTTTCGCCGTCCCTATTATTCAGCGCTTACGAACCAAGATTACCCCAGATCACTTATCGGTCCTTATACTCCTTCCTACACGGGAACTTTGTATACAGACCAAACAGCGCATATCGGGGCTTATCGATGGAATGGAGTTGACTATCGCCAGCTTCTATGGTGGCGGAACTTATGAAAGTCAACTCGACGTTTATCCGAAAGCCCAGATGGTCCTTGCGACTCCAGGACGTTTGCTGGATTTTATTGAACAAGGCATTATCGATCTAAAAACGATAGATATCCTGGTGATCGATGAATTCGATCAATTGTTAGATCTCGGTTTCACGAAAGAAATCAATAAAATCATCAGCACATTGCCTGCTAAGAGACAAACCATTTTCAGTTCAGCTACGAAAACCCCTGAAATCGAAAAAATTGTTCGAAAAAGATTAAATACCCCTGTTGAGATCAACCTAGAAACAACGGCCAAAAAGGGTCAAATAGAAGAATCTGTCCTCTATGTTGATAAAAATGATAAAAAGACCCTTCTGCGTTATCTCCTTGAAAACCGTATTGCACAGCAAGTAATCGTTTTCACGCGAACAGTTCATGCTGTCGAACGCATCGCAACAGATTTAGATCGAAATGGCATTTCTTGCTCGGCATTATATGGCGATATAGCGCAGCAAAAACGAGAAGAGATTATTGCTAAATTCAGACAAAAAGAGGTACGTGTATTAATTGCGACGGACCTTTTGGCTCGAGGGGTAGATTTTCCGGACCTAGAAGCTATCATCAACTACGAAATTCCGGATTCCGCCGAGCTCTATACGCATCGAATCGGTCGAACAGGTCGTTCGGAAGCAGAGGGAAAAGCATTTACCTTTTGCGATGCGGAGGACAATGAAAAGTGGATAAAATTACAGTTATCCTTAAAACGGCAAATTAAAATTGACGATCAACATCCTTATTTATTGAGTTGGGAGAAAATGCGTTCTAGCAGCCAAAACAATCAACGAAAAGGCGGCTCGAAATCAAGAAAACGTCGTTAATTAATAAATATTCTTTTACTTTTACCAGCAAATCAAAAAATCACAATCCGAGATGAGTACAATACATTTATTTGACGATAGCAACAATGCGAATGATAATCGTTTGGGAGACCTGGAAAAAACGATTATAATAAATAGCCTGATGGAAGTTCCCTTTGAAGAGCGGGATGAAGAGTGGCGTGATATTTTTCTGGCTAATATTGCTGAATGCACCTTAAAATTAGCAGAAACAGAAGTGGTTGTTGGTCCTGATGGGTTCCCCTATTTTCAACTCGAAAGTGTTCCGAAAGATCAGAACTTTCAGGCCTTTGTCATTAAAAATCGGCTGAAGGATTACGTGTTGCCAAAAGGTTTTGGTATTGCTATCAATACACAAAATGAAAACCCCGACTGGGTATTCACCTACGGCGACTTAGTTAACTACTTTTTAAACGGAGAGTTTTATACAGATGAAAGTGTTTTCTCAAAGAAAAATGAACAAACGATTATCGGTCAAGATGAAGAAATATTAGTGGGGCAACCTGCCGAGACCATTCTTCCACAGGCTGTCCGCAACCAATTACGTGAATTTTTAGATTATTATGGCGTAAAGAATGCAAAGGTGATGCTCATTGCGCGTAATTATAAAGATGAAGAAAATGCTTCACAAGATTTGGCATTCAATATCGCTGCGAACCAATTCAGGACTGAAAAAGAATTCACCAACATCATGGAAGCAATTGGCTGGTTTCTTCCGAGACATTATTCTTATATCGGATTGGATGAATTTGCAGTAGACAATGGTTTTATGCCACTGTAAAAGACAGAAACTAAAATATATACAAACATAATTAATCCATGTTTCCATTTAACGTAAGAGTGTACGGAATATTGATCAATGAAAATCAAGAGGTATTGATCAGCGACGAAAGAACGGAAAATGTTTCATTTACCAAATTCCCTGGTGGGGGCTTAGAATACGGGGAAGGCTTATTGGATGCTTTGATCCGGGAGTATCAGGAAGAATGTGCTTTTGACATTGCTGTGGTTAAACATATTTACACCACAGACTTTTATGAGAAATCAAGTTTTAACGATAGCCAAATCATATCGATTTACTATCAGGTCAAGAATACCTCAGCTATTCAGATCAGAACGACTACCAAAGCCTTTGACTTCGATCCTGATCAGAAACCTGAAGATAATAAGCTTCAGTCTTTTCGATGGGTACCGATTGAATCGGTGTTAACGGAAGATTTGACCTTCAAAACAGATCAGATCGCCTGGGAAGAATTCTTAAAAACGGTCAAATAATAATAATTTTTCAATTTTCATCATTTTTATTTGTATTTAAAAAATAAAGACATATCTTTACGTAAACCAATGGAAATACTTGATTTTTTTAAAGTATTGACCTTAATAATTACATTTTATTATTTATTTGACATCTCGCATGTGACGAGGAATAAAAGTAGAGGAGCGTGGGATGAGACATACATTGGTTTATTGAATTTGTAAATTCCTAGTCCTATAGGTTTTTTAATAGTTAGTGTGATTTTATGGCGATACTCCCCGTATCGCCTTATTTATTTTACACTTTTTTCCAGCGCCTATTTGAATCCCATATAAGAAGCAAAACAAAGGTTTTTATGTAAAACATCAACATTTTTAAAGCCAACTTGTGTCAATAAGTTGAGTTGATAAATCAGCGATCTTGGTGTATCCTCGTGTTCAATATAGTCAAAAACATGATCACGGTACTGTTCATCCTTCAGGCTAGTTAAGTATTCACCATATTTTTCTCTATAAATTAATTTTTGAAGCTGTTCATTATTTTGCTCAATCAAATCAAAAATCCACACACTTCCCCCGTTTCTCAATAAGCGGAACAGCTTGCCAAACGCATTTTCCCAATCTTTATCATCTCGAAGATGATGTAAAACGGATGTTGCGATGATGACATCAAATTTGTCTTCTTCCAAAGCAGCAGTACGAAAGTCGCCTTTAATCAAATGAATTTCTCCGTTGGTCAATTTTCCAACGCGTTCCTTTGCCCTATTTAACATGGGCTGGCTCAGGTCCAACAGACTAACATTTGGATTAGACTCCAATTTTTGCAATAGTTTTACGTCGTAATTGCCAGCCCCACATCCAATGTCCAATATATTTTGAGCGTTTGGATAAAGACTGACAATGGCATCCGTAATAAGCTCCATATTCCATACCGCATCCAATGTGGTTGCTTGACCTGTTTCTAAATTTGAGAACCGTTCGACATCATTGTCAAACCGTGTTTCAATCTCCTGTGGTGTAGCTTTGTTCATCTCTAAATTGTTTATGCTCTAAAGTTCAGATAGATTCCCCCTACAGCTGTATCTTACAGTCCATCGGGCATTTCATCCATTAATTTTTAATAATTTAAAGGTAGGACTAACTGGAATTCATTAAAAATATTTATTTTGTCATCAATTCATACCAAAAAAGTATCGATGGAAATCCGACATCTCATTTATTTCAAAACAGTAGCCGAAGAGCTTCATTTTGGCCGAGCAGCAGAACGCTTATTTATGTCCCAGCCCCCATTAAGCCGGCAGATTAAAGATCTAGAAGACGAATTGGGTGTTATTCTTTTCTTCCGGACCAACAAACGTGTCGAGCTAACTGAAGCAGGTAAATACTTTTTGGAGGAAGTGTTAGAGATTCTGCAGAACATAGAGCACAGCAAAACGATCACCAAACAGATTCACAACAATATCTCCGGAGAATTCAAACTAGGCTATATCAGTTCAACACCAAAAAAGATGCTTGCTACAGTATTGAAGCAAATTCAACAAAAGTTTCCATACTTAAGGGTTAGTCTTTTTGAAACTTCGACACAGAAGCAAAAGCTGGCGTTGGAAAATGGAAAATTGGATCTAGGCATCATGCGCGCTCCAATTTATTCAAATGAATTGCTGACCACTCCTCTTTTCGAAGACCCTATGGTGATTGTAGGTCCTTCACAGGTGGAATTTAATGCGATCAACTTTTTTAATGAAAGTTTCATTTCTTTCAATCAGAAATACGCCTCCGAATATCACCGGCTTGTTATTAACACCTGTAATCGCATGGGCTTCGAACCTAAAATTGTACACCAGAGCAATTCGATGTCTTCCATCCTTGAGTTGGTAGCACAGGGGTTGGGCCTGGCAGTCGTCCCCTATTCCACCATCAAACAATACCCGCATTTAAACCTAAAAATCATGAAGCTTGAAGATATGGATAGCAAAACAGAAGTGATCCTGGTCTCTAATATAAAAAGTAAAAACAGTGCATTAGGCGAATTTATAGCCTGTATCCAGAAAGAGTATATTGATTTCAATGCGTCCTAAAGGGGCATCTATTGAAATTCCAGCATAAAAAAAGGAGTCAGCATGTTGCTGACTCCTTTTTTTTGGATCGAAGAGCAATATTACCTCTTCTCGAATTTATACGCTAGCGTTGCCATAAAACTACGCGGTGGAATCGGATTCACACTATAGTTTTCATGGATATAATAATTAAACGCGTTGGTAATATTGGATAATTTACCCAAAATACTCCAGTTTTTATAAGCATAACCAGCGGAGAAATCTATGGTCGTAAATGGACTAACAGAGATCAGACGATTGAGGCCATCGCGTACATTGATCTTAGTATTATTCCAACCTGCATTACGTCGACCTGTATAAAATGCGGAAAAACCTAATTTCAGTCCTTTAACTGTCCCATTTTGAATGGTATAAAACACGGTCCCATTAGCCGTATGTGCTGTGGTTCCTACCAGACGTACATTTTCTTCGTTCCCAGAAATTTCAGTCACTTTCTCCTTACCATCAACGATGGTTGTATAACTTGAAATCGGATTGGTTTCGGTATAACGCATATAATTGTAGGAATAACCTGCAATTACATTCAGTCCTGGGAGTAAGGTTCCAGTAACATCAACTTCCAATCCGCTTGAAGCCGTCTTTCCAGAAAATTCTTTCATATTTGCATCGCTATTGCTTGTTCCATTCGGAAGCACCAATAACTGTTGGGCAAAGCGATTGTTGTTAATTCTATACCAAGCAACATTTGCGGATAACCTACCGTTGAAAAAGTCATTTTTCACACCGGCCTCATACTGATCGATGATAGAGGGAGCCATCGGTTGGTAATTCACATCATATCCCGAATTCGATGTAAAGTTATTTGCATAAGTGACATAGACACTTGATGAGCGGATCGGCTGATAGATCAATCCAAATTTAGGCGACCATGCTTTATCCACTTTTGCTCCAATCGGATTTTTTTGACCATCTAGATTAATAATCTCTTCCGATTGATTCGTCGCATAAGTATACTTTTCCGAATTAGGTGTACGCTGATACGTGTAGCGAATACCAGCCAACACTTTAAATTGTTCAGTAACTTCTATTAGGTCCTGAAAAAATACGCCATAACGAAAGATATCCGTCGTTGTTTTGGTCAATAAATCCGCTTGTGGCATATCTGTCCGAAGTCCATTTCCCGAAGCCAAATGCTGCGCAGTTTGCGAGGGATTAAAGACATAAATAGAATCGTATACACCGCCCACATTTTTAGATGCATCAATTTTATAGGCATACGCATTTGAATGCGACTGATCGGCATCTGCTCCCACCAAGATCTTATGCTTGATCGCCCCTGTTTTTACAGTTCCTGTTAGATTCAATTGCTGATTGGCTGTAAACTCATTTGATTTGGATCGGGTTAAATTCCGTGGAGCAATTCCATTTTTATTCGCTTGAATCCGATCTGATCCATAGTAATCACGATCGTAGGTTTGGTAACTTGCTATTGCGTTTAAATTCCATGAATCATTAAACTTATGGTTCAAATTGATCTGCCCGTTTGAGGTATTTGTTCTGTTGAAAGCAAAAGGCACATTCATAAAAGTGTTTCTTCCAACTTCATTATTCAACTTACCATCCACGGTCCCCATTCCAAAGTCCGGCGTAAAATCACTTTTTAAGTAATCGACTGTAAAGTTGAGATCAGTTTTATCGGATATTTTATATAAAACAGAAGGATTTACATATGTACGTTTTGATGTGACCTGATCCCTAAAGCTACTCGCTTTTTCATAAGTTCCGATAACCCGGAATGCAACCTTATTGGAGATTGGACCATACACATCTACTGTTGGTTTATAAAAGTCATAACTTCCTACACGCATTGACGCTTCGCCTCCATAATAAAATTTAGGCTTTTTCGTCACTAGGTTTACAACGGCCCCACCAGATACACCGCCATACAACAAAGCAGAACTTCCTTTTAAAATCTCGACAGATTCTAAGGTGCTCGCCTCAATCGAACCTCCATTATTGGTTCGCGCGCCATTCTTAAATATATTATTTCCGCCTAAGCTATAGCCCCTTGCGTAAAAATTTTCGTTGACCCCACCACGGTTCGCTCCCATCGCGACACCGTTTGCATTTTTTAGCGCGTCGCTCAGGCGATTAACCTGTTGATCCGCAATTACCTGTTCGTTTATAATTTGTACACTCTGCGGCAAATCCCGGTCAATAATCCCTGCTTTACCCACATTCACTGTTTTGCTGTTGTGCGAGTTGTAGCCCACGACTTCCACTTGTTCCAATTGAGATTCAGAAATATTCAAAGCAACATTCACGGCCATCGCCTTTCCATTTTTAACCTCTATAGTACGCTCCTCGACTCCATTTCCGATACTTTTGATCCGAATAGTATAGGTTCCATCCGGAAGATTAGAGAAATGGAAGCTTCCATCACCTGAAGTCGAAGTAGACCTACCTAAAGAAACTATGGTTACTGTAGCCGATTCAATTGGTGCACCATCTTTGGTTTTAACACGGCCATGTATCCCCTTACTTTGCGCCGATGCATCCAAATGAATTGCTCCTACTAATCCTAGACTTAAAACAAGTCCTAGAAAAGTTCTTTTCATGTTAATAAATTGTGAGTTCGTAAAAATTATTTGTCGGCGCAAACATACGATATTATTTTATTGTTTAGAATAGTTTTAAATAAAAATAGTTTATTACGCTAATAAAGCATGATTGAGCTGTATAGCAACTATGATATGCTGCACGGATTCATTGTAACTATTTCTATTATTCATCAGTATTTCCTACATTTATACCAGAACTAACATCCCAACTAATCAATCCAATGAGAAAGTATAAGCTCCTACTCGCCGTCTTTATTTATCTATTCGTTCCCACAGTTTTGCTTGGCCAGCACACACAGGTTGATCATGATCTTACAGAAATTATGCGTCGCTATAATGCCGTAGGGCTCAGTGTGGTCGTCGTCAAAAACAATAAAATTGAGTATCACAAAAATTATGGTTACAAAAACTTGGAAACCAAAACGCCTCTCGGAGAAAATGACCTCTTTCGGATTGCTTCGATTTCAAAGTCATTCACCGCAACATCATTGATGCAATTAATAGCGGATGGCCGATGCAAACTCGACGACGACTTCGGGGATTTGATAGGTTTCCCAATCAGAAATCCGAATTTTCCAGGCAAAAAAATCACCGTCCGGATGATCCTTTCCCATACCTCCAGTATCAATGATAAAAACGGTTACTTCAACCTAGATGTCATCAATCCATCCAAGAACCCCAATTGGAAAGATTCCTACAATCTTTATGAACCCGGCACACAATACCAATATTGTAATCTCAATTTTAATATGGCAGGAGCTGTTCTGGAGAAACTGACCAATACACGCGTCGACAGCTATATTGTTAACCATATCCTCAAACCGCTCAACCTATATGGTGGTTATTGTATCGACTCTTTGGACCAAAGAAGATTTGTTCCTTTATATTCCTTTGATGCTAAAGGTACACCGCATGAAGAACCCAGTGCCTATAATCCACGTCGGGAGGAACTCAATCAGTACATCTTGGGCTATAGCACTCCTGTGCTCTCTCCGACAGGTGGAATGAAAATATCTGCCTTAGATTTAGCTAAATATATGATGATGCATATGAATTACGGCCATAGTCAGGGAAAAAACATCATCGATAAAAAGTATGCGAAGATTATGCAGACCGCTGTAAATAAGGAATCGGGCTATGGATTAGCTATGATGAATAATTCTAAAATTATACCGGGGATTACTTTGACAGGCCATACGGGTTCGGCTTACGGGCTTTATAGTGCACTATTTTTCAACCCTGCAAAGAAATATGGCTTTATTGTCATTACAAACGGCTGCAATATTCCCGACAGCGATGACTTCAACCCTTTGCTTGAAGACTGCATTAGCGCCCTGTACGATGCTTACATTGAATAGGCAACGGCTTACATCAAATAGGCAAAAGTTTAATAAATAAACGAAAGCCAAACCCATCAAATAGAGCCTTGTCCCGGTTTATGGCAAAACCAGGAGCCTTCGGATCAACTGGACAATAACAAAGTAAAAAAGCTGCAGATTTTGCAGCTTTTTTACTTTGTTATTTTTACTATTTCTTGTTTTCCACCCAGTTTACAATAGCAGGGTCCAGCGGATTCGTCGCAGAACGGAAACGATGGACAAGTTTGCCGTTCTCATCAATCAAAAACTTTTCAAAGTTCCATTTGATATCACCTTTAAAATCTGGGTTCTCCTGAGCGGTCAAATATTTAAACAAGGGTGAAATTTGATCTCCTTTTACATCGACCTTTTCGGCCATTAAAAAATCAACACCATAATTTTGTTCACAAAACTCTTGAATCTGCGCATTTGAACCCGGTTCCTGTTGTCCAAAATTATTTGCCGGAAAGCCAATAATAACGAGCTTATTGCCATAGGTCTTGTGCAATTCCTCCAAATCTTTGTACTGTTTTGTGAAACCACATTTTGAGGCAGTATTCACGATCAATATTTTCTTCCCCTTGAAATCGGACATTTTCACTTCTTGCCCTTCAAGTGTCGTAAACTTAAAATCATAAAAGTTGGGATTGCCAAATAACATTGACATATACACCATAATAGTTGCAATAATCATATTTAATTATTTTAAAGACTTAACAATGAATTACTTTCTCTTTCCAATACCGCATCAAAAAGCTCGTTGATAGGAGATTTTAAAATGGTCCCTACCTGTATCTGATGTGCTTCACAGACTTCCCGCAAGATTAAATCAAAACTATACGCAATAGAACCCACAAAGTGACATGCATATTTATTATAGTCTGGATAGGTCAAAATCGAAGCTTGAACAAATTCTTCGAATCCACTCTTTACCAGATCTATAATATAGGGATGGGTAATATTATCGGACATGAACGGCGCAAAAGATGCTAAGAAAGCATTTGGACGTTCTTTTTGATAAACATTTTTGATGACAATCTCTTTATTGATTCTGTATTTGTTCGCAAATTTTTCGTTCAGATCTTTCGGCATACGGCCATATAGGAAAAGCCTGACCAGGTTTTTTCCAAAATATGCCCCCGACCCCTCATCACCTAATACGTAGCCATTTCCATTATGTGAGGGCATAAGCTCCTCCCCGTCAAAAAAACTCAAATCAGACCCCGTCCCCAATGTCGCTACATAACCTTTTTTATTACCACAGGTCGCTAAGGCACTACCAAAAAGATCGTTCTCAACAGAAATGTAAGCGTTTTCGAATAAGGGTGTCAATGCATTTGAAACCATTTCCCGACGATCGGGCGTAATGCATCCCGCACCAAAAAAATACAACTCAGTAACTTCATCGGCATAGGGAATAATTTCGGGTATTTCCTTAATAACACGTGTGATTTCCTTTTCATTCACAAAAAAAGGATTAAGTCCATTTGTACTGAATGAGATAGGCGCACTATCTGGCAATTCCAACTTCCAATCCGACTTTGAAGAGCCGCTATCAACAACTAAGATCATACAAATTCTTGATTATTTTCCCCCTATAAACTACTGTATCAAACTTAGCAAAAATTCTGATAAAAAACAGATTTTTTGCTTCATCTCCCCAGCCCAATTAAAACCGTCGTTTTATCCAAAGCAGCAATTTTGCCATCGAATTATACCTCATTTCTTAAATAAATTTATGTATATTGGAGGATACTATCAGCTGCTTCCTGTCATCATTCTTTTCTACTAAAAGAATGATGACAGGAAGCAGCTGATTCATAATTGTAGAACCAACAATCTTTTTTTTTGTTTGGTTAAGCGTACGATACTTGTAATTTTGTAAGCTCATACTAAAATCATCTTTCATGGACAGTGACCCTTTCAACATACCCGAAATACATTTTGAGGTATCATTTTCAGAAGCACAAGCTCATTACATCGAAGTAAAAATGAGCATCACAAAGCTCAACCAGCCTTATGTCGATCTAAAAATGCCAGTTTGGTCTCCTGGATCTTATTTAATTCGTGAATATGCTAAAAATGTAGAACGATTTCGATCATTTGACAAAACAGGAAATACGATTTCCTATCAGAAAATTTCAAAAAATACCTGGCGAATACCCACAGAATCTTTGGATCAAATCGAAGTAATCTACGCTGTATACGGTTTTGAAGTTTCTGTGCGTACCAACTTTTTCGATAGTGATCATGCTTTTATTGTGCCTACGGCAACTTTCTTTCATATCGATGGCCGTATAGACAGTCCTTCAACAGTCAGCATAGCACTAAAAGATTCTTGGGCAAGTATATCAACAGGACTCGAACAAATTGAAGAACATAAGTTTTATGCACCAAATTTTGACGTATTATACGATACGCCCATCGAAGCGGGTAACCAAGATGTCTGGAAATTCATAGCTGCCGGTGTCGAGCATGAATGCGCCATGGTCGGAGGTGGTAGTTATGATAAAGACCGTCTGACGAAAGATATCACACGTATCGTCGAAGAGGAAACCCGCATCTGGGGTTCGAACCCCAATGAGCGATATGTCATTATTACCCACAATTACCAATCTGGAGGTGGAGGCCTAGAACATCTCAATTCAACAGTATTGGGAGCGTCGAGGAATGCGTATTTAAATGAGACAAGCTACAAAAACTATTTGAGTCTCGTTGCACATGAATATTTTCACTTATGGAATGTCAAGCGCTTACGTCCAAAAGCATTAGGACCGTTTAATTACGATGGCGAGAACTATACCACAGGCCTCTGGATCATGGAAGGATTCACTTCGTATTATGATAATTTAATTATTAAACGCTGTGGATTTTATGATGAAAAAGAGTACCTCGCTTTGCTAGCTAACGATTTCAATATTGTACTGAACCGACCGGGTCATGCGATACAGTCTGCCGCAGCCTCAAGTTTCGATACCTGGATTAAATATTATAGGCCTGATGAAAATTCGATGAATTCAGGAATTTCCTATTACAACAAGGGGGCAATGCTGACAGCATTATTGGATATTAAAATTATCGCTGCTACAGAAGGTCGACTAAAATTGGATGATGTTATCCGTGAGGCTTATGAGGAGTTCTACCTAAAACTTGATCGCGGATTTGAAGAAAATGAATTGAGAAGCCTTGCTGAACGCATCGCAGGCACGTCGTTAGACGACATTTTCAATGCTGCCCATCAGGACGGAGAACTGGATTATAACGATTATTTTAATCTTGTTGGTTACGAAATTGTGGATACCAATATTGATAACAACACATTGACATTCGGCATTACGACCAACAAAGTGGATGGGTTAATTTCGGTAGCAACAGTGGAAAAAGGCTCTGGTGCGTATGACGCCGGATTGAATGTAAAAGACGAACTGATTGCAATTAATAATAACAGGCTCGACGTGAAAGACAAGGAAATTGATTTCATTGTTCAACATGCCAAAGAGGGGGAAACATTAAACTTCCTGGTGGCACGAGATGGTTTAGTGCGTGAAATCCCTGTTCAGATCAGAAAGAGCAATAAAAAGATCTATGAAATCCGTCCGCTCAAAGAACAAACCTTTTTACAGGAATTGCTGGGTAAAATCTGGATGGCATAACACGAAAGTACTAGTATTAAAATTAAAAAAGAATAGCGGGGTCTCCCGCTATTCTTTTTTAAAATTTATATCTTACCGAAAAACCGATCGGATCAAATAATTTGATACTGGATTCGTTTAGAAAATCGAAATAAGGTTTTACATCCAATGAGATCTGAAATGGAGCTTGGGGAATATTATATTCAATACCAACAATACCGTCGATACTTAAATTGAGTTGTGAGTCAAACGAATGACGTTGACCATCTATAATTTTATCTTTCTCTTTATAAGAGCCTACGCTACCACCGAAACCATAATACCAATTGAATCCTCCAGTCAATGGTTTATAGATTTCATATAAACCAACAACGCGGAAACGGCGGAAATCAGAATTGCTCTGAATGCTCATGATAGCCTCCAATGCATGGTCCGAGTTAAGCGTATGACGATATGTAATTCCCTGAGCAGACCCAAAACGTCCACCAATAGCACCCTTATTGTCCAACTGAGCCATAGCTCTATTGGATAATGCTCCAAACATCAGTATTCCACCGACAGCCAAAAATATTTTTCTCATAAAAATCGTACGCTTTTTTGCTTTACATTTTTTTCAAACATAGATAAATTGCTTTTTATATGCAATATATTGCAGTGCACATAAAAACTATTTACCAGAACTTCCCCTATGAAGGACCTTTTCAATAGGGTAAATATCCACTACAGCTATAACGAAACAATGTTTAATTTGTTATGACAATAATCCCGAATTATCCAACTTTATTTCTGTATATTTAGATCAATACAGCATGTAGTAGTAACCAAATAAACTCAAGTGATATGGGCAGAATTTTTGACTTTATAACCTTATATAAAGAAAAATACGCAAAGGACATCATGGTGGCAGGTCGAGATGGAAACGGCCAGTGGAAAACGTATTCTACCAAAGAGTACACCGACGCGATTGACACCTTAAGCAGGGCGTTACTTAAACTAGGCCTCAAAAAAGGTGATCGGGTCGGAATCATGTCCGGCAACCGTCCCGAATGGAATTTAGTTGATTTTGCCTGCAATCAAATCGGTCTCGCAACTGTTCCCCTCTATCCCACATTATCTGCACAGGATCTTTCATTTATCGTGAATGACTCGGATGTCAATGTACTCTTTGTCAGCAACAGCGAATTGACAAACCGTATTGAACAAGCGATCAGGGAGCACGGTATACACCCACAACTGTATACTTTTGATGCCATTGAAAATTATACCCAGCTAAAAACATTCATCGAAACAGCAAAAGATGACTCAACTGATCTAGCTCCGCTTCGTGATGCAGTCACAGAAGATGATCTGCTAACCTTAATTTACACTTCAGGTACCACAGGACGCCCTAAAGGCGTATACTTGTCCCACAAAAATGTATACAGCAACGTCTTGGCCTGCAATCATCTCATCCGATCAGATTTCAAAACGGCGCTAAGCTTTCTTCCGCTATGCCATATCTTTGAACGCATGGTAGTATATATGTACTATTCGAAAGGAATTCAGATTTATTTTTCGGAAACCTTAGACAATGTCGTTGCCGATATCAACGATGTCAAACCGGATGTCTTCACCACAGTACCGCGTGTACTGGAAAAAGTATACGATAAGATTATTGAAAAAGGGAAAGCCTTAACGGGATTAAAAAAGAAAATTTTCTTCTGGGCTGTTGATCTCGGCCTGAAATTTCAAGAACCTGAACGAAATGGACCGCTTTACAATCTCAAACTTGCGATTGCTAGAAAACTCATATTTTCCAAATGGCAAGAAGCTCTTGGCGGAAATATTAAAATTATCGTGTCAGGTGGCGCTGCCCTTCAAGAACGTTTAGCGCGTGTATTCTGGGCTGCTGGACTTAAAGTGCTCGAAGGTTATGGGTTAACTGAAACCTCCCCCGTAATTGCGGTAAACTCGTACTTACCCAATGGATTGAAATTTGGGACGGTAGGGAAACCCCTCAAAAACTTAGAAGTTAAAATTGCTTCAGATGGCGAAATCCTTGTCAAAGGTCCTAGTATCACGACTGGCTATTATAAAAATGAAGAAGCCACGAAAGAGGCTTTTGACGATCATGGATTCTTCAAAACAGGCGACATCGGAGAAATAACATCCGATGGTTTCCTTAAAATAACCGATCGAAAAAAGGAAATGTTTAAGACGGCAGGTGGTAAATATATTGCCCCCCAATCCATTGAAAACAAACTCATGGAATCTACCTTAATCGGACAAGTCATGGTTTTCGGAGAAAATAGAAAATTTCCTGGAGCCTTGATTGTTCCTGCATTTGATGTGCTGTCCAAATGGGCAAGCCAAAAAGGTATCACCAGCGGTTCAAACGAAGAAATCATCAAAAATCCAGAAGTAATCCAAAAATATCAGGAAGAAATTAACCGATTATCTACTAACTTTGGGCATTGGGAAATTGTCAAGAAATTTATTCTTCTTCCAAAGGAATGGACAATCAACGACGGTCAATTGACACCAAAATTGAGTTTAAAACGAAAAATTATTTTAAAAGAGAACGAAGCCGTAATCGACAAATTGTATCAGGAACAAAACCAAGAATAGCAATTTGCACGATTATTGGGGCTGATCATCTTATTATGAAGCACGTTACACTACGAGATTTATTTACACTCGCCTACTGGAAAAACATTTGGCATGTCTTAGTTGATGCCTTTAATGGATTCAATGATGACAAATGTATGAAGAAGAGTGCTTCATTGGCTTACTATACCGTCTTCTCCATCGGCCCACTTCTTATGATTGTGATCTGGTGTATCGGCTTCTTCTACGGAGAACATCTTCAGAGTGGATCTTCGGCGCAGGATCAGGTGTTGGAGGAAGTCATGGTTCTTTTTGGACAGGATGTAACAACGCAGATCCAGTCCTATCTTCAAAAGATAACTTTCGAGAATAAATCCAATATGGGGATCACGATAGGTATTGTTACATTGATTCTCTCCTCTACGACCTTATTCGTTGATATACAAGACTCCATAAACAATATCTGGAAAGTAAAACCGAAACCCAAAAAAGGCTGGTTAAAATTAATCATCAATAGATTGATTTCTTTTTCCATCGTGATCGCCTTGGGCTTTTTACTAATTGCTTCACTCATGATCAATGGAGTTATCGTTGCCGTGACCAATTTAGTTATGACCTATTTTCCCTTTATTCCCATTGCGCTTATCTCGTGGGTAAATACAGGCATCACTTTCTCGGTCATTGTCATTTTATTTGGCTTTATCTTTTCTTTCCTTCCCGATGCCAAAGTAAAATTCAGAGACATGCTCGGGGGAGCCATTTTTACAGGTTTACTTTTCATGTTAGGCCGGTACGGCATTTCAATCTATCTGAATCTCTCTTCCACAGCCAGCTTTTATGGAGCCGCAGGATCGATAATTGTCATGTTATTATGGATCTACTATTCGGCTGCGATATTGTATTTTGGGGCAGAATTCACCAAGTTTTATGCCATTAAATTTGGCGCGGGCATTGTGCCTTCCACATTTGCGGTAGCGGTTGAACAGACGGAAAAAGTTAAAAAAACAGGAAGCGACGCCGAAGCACATGTTGGAGACACCATTCAGGTCTTAAAACAATAAATTTATTTTTTGTCTTTTTTACCACTGATGGAACCGTCTATACCGATGACGTCAATGACTTTGTCTCCAATCTGCGTGATATCGGATTTTAACCCGATCATGACGGTAAAAATATTAACAGGCCTATCCTGTATCTTCCTAAAATTATGGAGATAACCAAGCTCGAGCCCTAAAAAGAAGCCATTAAATTTGTAATCTGCGCCAGCCCCCAATTTACTGGAAAAATTCAGATGATTTTTATTCTCCATCTTGACGAGCTTTTGATCTGCCAGCACACGCGCTCTCGGCTCACTCGCCAGACCAACGCCAGGCCCAGCAAAACCGTAGATATTCAGTCTACGCATCTGTTTCCTAATCCCGCCCGAGAATGAAAAAGTATAGAAATTCGTATTGGCATCTTCTATGCGGTATTGGAAATCGGGATCAATTAAGGGTTGTTTGTACTTAAATGAAAGTGTATAAAGCGTGGGGGATACAAAAAACATTGAATTTTTCAGGGATATATCTAAACCAATACTACCCGAAAACTTTGGCGAAAGTATATCTTTGGTTTTCCCGATCGGAAAACCCATTCCGGTTGTACCCCAATAGTAAACTTTTCGATAATGTATCGTATCAACGCCGCCCTGAGCCCGTATAGAGCTCCAACACAAAGAAAGAAGGAGAAAAGTAAAAAAGAATTGTTTCATTTAAATGCGTTCAATATTGAATAACAACAATATTAAACGCATTTTGTTCAAAAAATCGTCCGACTATAGATAACTTTTTGATTGCGGCCCTTGGTTGAACAACAAATCGATAATACTCAAATCTGGGTAAAATCCATTTTTATCAGAGAAAACCTGATAATATTCTTTTGGATCAGGCCATATGCTTTCTTTTTTGGGATGTATAAGGTTGCGGAAATCGATCGCTTCTAACGGCTCGGCCACATACGCTTCTGTAAACCCTATGGTTCGTTTAAGTTTGATTGATTTTAGAATAAGCTCCAGCTGGGCCACATTAAAATCGACGAGATAGTCATATTTACCTTCGTAAAACCGTATAAAATCATCCTCATAATACTCAAAATATGCAGAACTCCGGTAAGCGGTCTGTATACTTAACCAGTGTAAACGTTGCCAGTTAAATTCATAACTTATCCGAATATCTTTCATGGGAACTCGTTCTTTATTGCCATGTTGAATGGGTACGATCAAATCCTGCACACCATTTGCTGAAGCAATGCGTGCCCGCGTACGATAGCTCTGCTTTTGAAAATGCTCGTATTTCTCGATGAACAAAGGAAGATTATGCTCTTGTATTGTATGAAAATAAGATATTGGTGGAAGATAACATGCCGGAAGTAATAACTGCGATTCCATAAAAACTGATGATTTTTGTTATAAGTGACGCAAAAATAACTTAAATTAAGGATATTTGTAAAGAACACTGGGAATTTTAGCTATAGCATGAAACAAAAAGCGTTAAACGCATTAATCTATATCATCTCTCTTCTCCCCTATTGGTTTCTATATTTGATCTCCGATGGGCTTTATTACATACTATACTATATGATTGGATATAGGAAGAATATTGTATTTCAAAACTTAAAGAATGCTTTTCCAGAAAAAACGGATAAAGAACGCCTGGTTATTGCCAAAAAGTTTTACCGTTTTTTCCCGGATCTCCTTGTCGAATCGATCAAATTGAAAACGATTACGGCTGAGGAAGTCAAGAAAAAGATGACTTTGGAAGATGTAGAAGAACTGACGAGACACCTCGAGGCAGGCAAAAACGTAATCGGGGTGACTTCACATTATGCCAATTGGGAGCTTGGTATTCACCGTTTGAGTTTAATCACAAACTTCCCTACACTGATAGTATACAAACCACTCAACAACAAAGACATTGACACGGTGTACAATGACATGCGGGGACGGTTTGGCGCCGAAATGGTACCAATGAAACAAATACTCCGTCATATCGTCAAGTTGAAGGGCCAGCCCAATATCAGTATACTCGTTGCGGATCAAACACCGCTGTATTCGGATTCCGATTATTTTATTAATTGGCTAAATCAGGAAACATTGGTCTATACAGGAGCCGAAAGACTTTCTAGAATAAGTAAAGCACCTGTGGTCTATTGTTATATCGGAAGAAAGCCCAAAAGAGGGCAGTATTTCTGTAAATTCGTTACTTTAATCGAAGATCCAAGTGGCTTTGGCGAGCATGAAATTACCGATATACACAATCAATTTGCTGAACAGCTTATTCGTGAAAACCCAGAATATTGGTTATGGTCACATAATCGCTGGAAAAGAAAACGTAGAAAATGAGTAAATTACCCAAAGTAGCTGTCGTTATCCTCAATTGGAATGGTCGATTTTTCCTGGAAAAATTTTTGCCATCCGTATATAACAGTTCGTATCCGAATGTCGAATTTGTCATTGGAGACAATGCCTCCGATGATGATTCAATTTCATTTGTGAAACAGTACTATCCGACGATTACTATACTTGAAAATGATAAAAACTATGGCTTCGCAGGAGGTTATAACAAAATACTGCAGCGTGTAGACGCTGATTACTATGTACTCCTGAATTCGGATGTCGAAGTGAGCCAAAACTGGATTGAACCCGTGATTGAATACTTGGAAAGAAACCCTTCCCTGGCAGCAGCACAGCCCAAAATACGTTCATTTCATGACAAGCAGAAGTTTGAACATGCCGGAGCCGCCGGTGGCTATCTGGATTACTTTGGCTTTCCTTTCTGTAAAGGGAGAATCCTACATGAAGTAGAAGATGATGCGGGACAGTACGATAAGGAATCTGAGATCTTTTGGGCATCTGGAGCTGCGCTTTTTATTCGCTCAAAAGCCTGGAAGGAAGCAGATGGCCTTGATGAAGATTTCTTTGCTCATATGGAGGAAATCGACCTGTGTTGGCGATTAAAGAAAATGGGCTACGGCATAGGTTATTGCCCTAAATCTGTTGTTTATCATGTTGGTGGAGGAACCCTCAATGCAAGTAATCCCAAAAAGACTTACCTCAATTTTAGGAATAATATGGTCATGCTGCAAAAAAACCTTCCGTTAGGCAAAGCCATATGGATTATTTTCATCAGGCTTTGGTTTGACTTTGCTGCCCTTGCTAAGTTTCTGATCGACAGAAAACCTAAGGATGCTTGGGCAATCAGTCGTGCGCATCAGTATTTCTTCTTGAATATTTTCAAAAATGCTAAAAAACGAAAAAAATACAAGGCGAAAGAAAATACAAAAGGGCATTACAGAAAATCAATTATCATTGATTTTTACACAAATAACAAACATAAATTTTCACAGCTAAATCCAGAGGATTTTAAATAGCATATTATTTTCCCAAAACACAAAATGCAGAAAACCGCATTTTAAAAATAAAGCAGTCATTACAACAAGATTCTTTATTTATTTTATTTAAACGTACTTTTTATTTGTAATTTTGCAAAATGTTGGTGATGGATATTGAAAAAAAGATAAAAGACTTAACGGCAGAGCTCAACCATTATAACTATCAATACTATGTATTGGCGAACAGTGTTATTTCGGACTACGACTTCGACCTCAAATTAAAGGAACTCGAAGCGCTGGAAGCTCAATATCCCAACTTTGCCGACCCCAACTCCCCTACACAGCGTATTGGTGGAGACATTACCTCCCGATTTCAAACGGAAAAACACCGCTGGCCAATGCTTTCATTGGGCAACACATACAATCAGGAGGAATTACTTGACTTCGACCAGCGGATCCGCAAAATCATCGGCGATCAGTTCGAGTATGTTTGTGAATTAAAATTTGACGGTTTATCCATCAGCTTGACTTATGAAAATGGCTTACTAAGTAAAGCCGTTACACGCGGGGATGGTACACAAGGCGATGTTGTCACCAACAACGTTAAAACGATTCGTTCTATCCCGATCAAACTCAAAGAAGGAGATTATCCAGATCAATTCGAAATACGAGGTGAAATATTTATGCATAAATCAGCTTTTCTCCGCCTGAATAAGGAACGAGCCGATAATGAGGAGCAAACCTATGCCAACCCAAGAAATTTCGCTTCTGGAACCATCAAACTCCAAGATTCTGCTGAAGTTGCCAAGCGCCCATTGGACAGTTTCCTTTACTTTTTGTACTGCGACAACAGAACAAATCTATTTCACGATCATTGGAATAGCTTAAACCATGTCAAAGACTGGGGATTCCACGTCAGCGAGCATAGCAGAAAATGCAGCACATTAACCGATGTTTTTGCATTTATTGACTATTGGGATGTCGAACGTCACAACCTAGGATATGAAATTGATGGAATCGTTATTAAAGTAAATGATTACGCACAACAGGAAGAGCTTGGCTTTACGGCCAAAAATCCACGTTGGGCAATATCCTATAAATTCAAAGCCGAGCGTGTAGAAACCATTCTTAACTCGATTAGTTATCAAGTTGGACGTACCGGCGCTGTTACACCTGTTGCCAATCTTCAACCTGTACAGCTGGCAGGCACAACCGTAAAACGCGCTTCCTTACACAATGCAAATGAAATCGCACGTCTCGACCTACACGAAGATGACACTGTTTTTGTGGAAAAAGGGGGCGAAATTATCCCTAAAATAATTGGGGTAAACCTCGACAAAAGGTTATCGGGATCGACAAGTTTTGTCTACCCGACTTCCTGTCCGGAATGTGGCACAGTACTTATACGGCAAGAAGGGGAAGCAGTACACTACTGCCCGAATGAAACTGGATGTCCGCCGCAAATTGTTGGCAAAATGCAACATTTTATCGGACGAAAAATGATGGATATCGAAGGAATGGGAGATGAGACCGTGGATACTTTCTTCAAGAAAGGTTTGCTACACAACATCGTTGACATCTATGGCCTGAAAGACCATCAAGATGACCTACAACAACTGGAACGTTTCGGTCAAAAATCAATCGATAACATGCTCAATGGCATTGAAAAATCCAAAGAAAAACCCTTTGAAAAAGTTTTGTTTTCGCTTGGAATACGTCATGTCGGCGAGACAATTGCAAAAAAATTGGCGCAGCATTTCAAAAATATTGATGCGCTAGCCCAAGCCTCAACAGAAGAAATCGAAGGAGTACAAGATATTGGACGCCGTATCGCGGAGAGCGTCAAAGAATACTTAGACAATCCAATTCATCAACAACAGATTGTTGCACTGCGGAATTATGGCTTAAATTTCGAAATTGAGGAAAAGGAGATTATCCTGGCGAGCAATTCACTTGAAGGGAAAACTTTTCTGATTTCCGGTGTATTTGCAGAACATTCACGTGAAGAGCTGGCAGCTGTAATTGAAAGCAATGGCGGAAAGATGTTATCTTCCATTTCTGCCAAACTAAGCTATCTCGTGGCAGGAGATAAAATGGGACCGTCCAAACTAGCGAAGGCTGAAAAATTGGGTATCCCGATGATTAATGATCAAGAACTATTTGAACTCATTAATCCCAAGTAAGTTTTTTTAATTAAATTTATATAAATACAAAAACAAGATGAACGAGCTTCACGGCGCAGGAGTAGCATTAGTCACTCCTTTTAACTCAGATGAATCTGTTGATTTCGAAGCATTAGGTCAGCTAATTGACTTGCAAATCAACGAAGGTATGGATTATTTGGTTTCTTTAGGTACAACTGGAGAAGTTGCCACTTTAACCAATGATGAACGAAAGCGCATCTGGGATTTTACTGTCAAGCGCGTGAACGGTAGACTACCCTTGGTTGCTGGAATTGGTGGAAATAATACAGCCGAAATTGTGGAGCAAATTAAAAACTTTGATCCAACAGGTTTTTGCGCAATTCTATCGGTATCTCCTTACTACAACAAACCAACACAAGAAGGCATTTACCAGCATTATAAGGCTGTTGCAAGCGCCTCTCCACTTCCGGTTATTTTATACAATGTACCTGGACGTACGGGTAGCAATATAACAGCACAGACAACATTACGACTGGCCAATGATTTTTCGAATATCGTAGCCATCAAAGAAGCTTCCGGCAATTTTGCACAATTCAGCGAAATTCTACGGGATAAACCAGCAGAATTTCTATTGATTTCCGGAGACGATCCGGTTACCTTGCCGATGATGTCGCTTGGCGCTGCTGGTATCATTTCAGTGATCGGAAATGCGTTACCGAAAAAGGTAGCCACATTAGCGAAGTTATGTGCTGAAGGCAATTATGCCGAAGCTAGATCAATCCACAATGAACTTCTTAACATCACAGATCTATGTTTTATTGAAGGAAACCCAGCTGGTGTAAAATACATTCTGCAGGAATTGGGGATTGGAAAAGATCAATTAAGGCTTCCTTTAGTGCCTGTTAGCGAAAAAATCCAGGCAGCTATCAAAGAAGAATTAAAGAAATTGAACTAAGATATAGTCGAACTCGTTTGAGAAAAAGTTTAGATTACAGGAAAGGGTCTAAACTTTTTTATTTCAAAGCATTGCAACATAACAATATAATAACTACCTTTGCACTTCCACAAAAGTGGAATTTTAAATAACAAAATTAATTAACAAAATGCAACAGTACGAATCTGTAATCGTTCTTACCCCGTTGCTTTCTGATGATGCTGCGAAAGAAGTAATCGCAAAATTCAAAAACATCTTAACAGAAGGCGGAGCCGAGATTGTCGCTGAAGACAATTGGGGTTTGAAAAAATTAGCGTATCCAATCCAGAAAAAAACTACTGGATTTTATCACTTAACTGAATTCAAGGCTCCAGGTGAATTAATCAATAAATTAGAGGTTGAATACAAACGTGATGAGCGCATTATGCGTTTCTTGACTGTAAGCTTAGACAAACATGCTAAAGCATACAACGAGAAAAAACGTAGCGGTGCATTCAACAAAAAAGCTGAAACTAAAACTGAGGAGGGCGCAAACTAATGGCTAACGAAAATATCCAATACGTAACTGCTCCTAAAGTAGAGGACAACCGTAAAAAATACTGTCGTTTCAAAAAGAATGGTATCAAATATATCGATTATAAAGATGCTAACTTCTTGATGAAATTTGTAAATGATCAAGGTAAAATCTTACCTCGTCGTTTAACTGGTACATCTTTGAAATTTCAACGTAAAGTAGCTCAAGCTGTTAAACGTGCTCGTCACATCGGCTTATTACCTTACTTAGCTGATGCAATTAAATAAGGAGGACGATAGAGAATGGAAGTAATTTTAAAACAAGATATCAAAGGCTTAGGTGAGCAAAACGATATCGTTAATGTAAAACCAGGTTTCGGTCGTAACTACTTAATCCCGCAAGGATTTGCTATCCAAGCGACTGAATCTGCAAAGAAAGTTTTAGCTGAGAACATCAAACAAGCTCAGTTCAAACAAGAAAAAATCAAAAAAGACGCTACTGAATTAGCAGGTAAATTGGAAGCTATCAAACTTTCAATTGGTGCTAAAGCAGGTGAATCTGGTAAAATCTTTGGTAAAGTAAACAGCATCCAAATTGCTGATGCGTTGAAAGCAAAAGGTTTTGATGTAGATCGTCGTCGTATCACTTTCGAAGTTGAACCTAAAGAATTAGGTGAATACATCGCTAACTTAAACTTACACAAAGAAGTGAAAGTTCAAGTTCCTTTCGAAGTAATTGCTGAATAATTCAGTTTATTTAGTCAATAATATAAAGCGGCTATCCTTTCGGATAGCCGCTTTTGTTTTACCCCTGTCTCGTCCTGAAATATCGATACACAAAAAGAATCGTTATGGAAAAAGGAACAAATTATGTAAAGCGGACTCAGCGTGATTACACTTTAACATTGAAGCTGAATGTCGTTAAAGAGATTGAATCGGGGAAATTGACACTCTCCCAAGCACAAAAACAGTATGGCATCCAGGGAGATAGCACTATTCGCAATTGGTTAAAAAGATATGGTAACTTTGATTGGGAGAATCAAATACCATCCAATATGGCAAAGTCACCAGAACAGCGCATTTTAGAACTGGAAGCCAAAGTCAGACTGCTGGAGAAGCAAAAGGCTCAACTTGAGCATCAGAATCACATCGCTGATTCCAAAGCGATCATCTTTGACATGATGATCGATATTGCAGAAAAAGAATATAAAATCGACGTAAGAAAAAACTTGAAACCCGCGCAATCAATCGTTTCCGGCAAGAAAAACAAGAAAGCCTAAGTTTTACTTGTGGATTGTTCGGGTTAGACAGGCAGGTGTATTATCGAAGGATCAAACGTATAGTGAGGAGCCAGGGTATAGCCGGGAAAATTGTGGACTTAGTTCATGAAATACGCAGTACCCAGCCAAGAATAGGCACACGGAAACTTTACCATATATTGGCAAGGGAGCTACAGGCATTAAAAGTGGGCAGAGACAATTCTTTGATATTTTACGCGCCAACCATTTGTTAATTACACCTAAAAGAAGCTATCATACGACCACTATGTCACATCATAGATTTAGAAAATATCCGAATATTATTAAAGAAGTGACTGTTTGCCGTCCCAATCAGGTTTGGGTAAGTGATATCACTTACATAGGGAAGCGAGAAAGCCCCTGTTACCTGAGTTTGGTTACAGATGCCTATTCGAAAAAAATTGTTGGCTTTGAGGTCTCGCGGACCATGTGCACACCGCATGTTGTAAAAGCACTAAAAATGGCACAAAAACAAAGAAAAACAAACGAGCCGTTAATCCATCATTCCGACAGAGGGGTACAATATTGTGCAGAAGAATACCAATATTACCTAAACAAATATCAGCTCAGGTGCAGTATGACAGAAAACTCTGATCCTTATGAAAATGCCATCGCTGAACGAATCAATGGTATACTCAAACAAGAGTTCATGATTGATACCTATCATTTAGATCTACATTTGATGAAGCAGATCGTAGCTGAAGCAATCGATATCTATAATAATGACAGACCACATTGGTCTAATCATATGTTAACTCCAAATCAGATGCACATGAAATCAAACATGAACTTCAGAACTTATAAAACAAAAAACAGTAGCAACCTATCGGCTACTACTGTTTAAATTATTTATTTTTAATCACTGAAAACCTGTATCGATTTTTCAGGACTAGTCACCCTACTTTACCCCCAAAAAAAAACTCGCGTTACGGAGAGCAACGCGAGGCATAATCTAGGGTATTTGAAAGGGAAAATCTTTATCAATCTCTATTTTTTTTAAAAAAACAACTCCAAAACCACCGAGTCAAAAAAATAACATCGAAACCAGTTAAACCGAAACAAATCCTTTTCGAAACTCAATTTCAATACTCAAAAGAAGGAAAAAATATTCATTTTTACAAATTAAATTGAATTTTTTATCAAAAAATCATAAATAATTTTAAACTTCCAAAAATATAAACATAAAAACAGGACAATAAGTCACTAAAAACTACAATAAAACCACAAATGTTTAAACAAACACAGAAAAAAAAACGTAAAAACATAAACGAAAACATAAAAAGAACATAAAAGAATAAAAATCAAGATAAAATCAGAAAAAACAATAAATAAAATTCAAATAGATAAAATTTAACAGCAAAAAAAAGCCTGAAATATAATATTTCAGGCTTTTTTTTATTTTTCAGCTAAATTATGCTAATTGTTTTTCCAATTTCTCGTTCAATACTGATTTTGGAACAGCTCCAATTTGTTTATCAACGATTTCTCCATTTTTAAAGAACAATAAAGCTGGAATATTACGAATGCCATAACGAACAGAAATCTCTGGATTTTCATCTACATTCACTTTTCCTACAACAGCTTTACCTTCATAATCCTTAGCCAATTCTTCAACCACAGGACCTACCATACGGCAAGGACCACACCACTCTGCCCAAAAATCGATTAATACTGGTTTGTCTGCTTTTAAGACAACTTCTTCAAAGTTGCTATCTGTAATTTCTAATGCCATAATCTTTTAATTTTATAAACCGAAGTTATATCTATAATACTATTTAATTGCTAAAATCAATAAACAAAGATAGTAACTACTACCAATGTATTTGTAATCTTAATTACACAAATTCTAATCCAAACTAATTCAATCGGTAATTTATCCCTTCAAACTTATCTATACAGTCCAAAAATTCATTTGTTAGGTTTATTTTCAGACTTTTAGCTGGCATTTCGACAGATATTTCATCTTGGGGATCCCAGATTTTAAACTTTAATTGACAATTTGGCACAACTCCCTCGATCTCATTTTGCGCCAGTATATCCTTGATACCATCAAAGAAATGCTTCGTTCAACTTAGGTAAAGGAATATTGATCGTAAAACTCTTCGCCATCTTCTCACGAAGATCCGAAAGCAACTGAACACTGCGCAGCTCAAAGCCCCAATTTCCAACCTGTCTGAAACGCTCCTGTACCAAACCCCGCAATTGCACAAAATATCCCTCTTGCAAATATCCCTTCAACTTAACGTATTCTTCGCCGAAAACTGCCATATCATAAGAATCACTATAATCCTCGATGATAAATGACGCAAAAGGCTTACCCGTCTTCGTCAATCGATGGTTTGCCGATGCGATAATACCACCAATCACCAATTCTTTGTTCTTGATCCGATTAAACTCCAGCAAAGTCTCTTCATCGACCTCTGCTGCCTTTACCTTATTGATTAATGCCAAATCTGAAACGGAATTCTGACAAAAATGTTCAATTTCAAACCGGTAGGTATCCAAGGGGTGGCTGGTCAGATAAATACCGATAACATCTTTTTCATATTTAAGCTTTTCAATCAATCCCCATTGCGGACATGGCGCCAAAACCGGCTCAGGCAATTCTGCAGCCCCTCCTACACCAAACAAGCTCGCCTGGGCCGAACTTTCATTTTCTTTAAAGCGCTGGCCAAATCGGATCGCCTTTTCCATTCCTGTTGAATTTTCATCCGAATGAAAATATTGTGCACGGTGCGTATTCTCAAAACTATCAAAGCCTCCAGCATAAGCCAGACTCTCAAAAGCTTTCTTGTTTACCGCACGAAGATCGATTCGTTTAGCCATATCAAAAACAGATTTATACAATCCTGATTGCCGTGTTTGCACGATAGCGTCTACCGCTCCTGCCCCAACGCCTTTCACCGCACCTATTCCAAAACGAATAGCTCAGATTCATTTACCGTAAACTTATAATAGGATTCATTCACATCTGGCCCCAATACCTGCAAGCCCATTCGTTTACATTCCTCCATAAAGAATGTCACCTGCTTGATATCATTCATGTTATTGGAAAGTACCGCAGCCATGTATTCCGCAGGAAAATGCGCTTTTAAATAAGCGGTCTGATAAGCAACCCAAGCATAACAGGTCGAGTGGGATTTATTAAATGCATAACTCGCAAAAGCTTCCCAGTCGGTCCAAATCTCTCCAGAACTTTTGCATTATGCCCTTTCTCCTCTGCCTGCGAAACAAACTTCGGCTTCATCTTATCGAGTACAGCCTTTTGCTTCTTACCCATAGCCTTACGCAAGACATCGGCATCACCTTTTGAAAATCCCGCAAGCTTCTGGGACAAGAGCATAACCTGCTCCTGGTAGACTGTAATACCGTAGGTTTCCTTGAGGTATTCCTCACAAGCATCCAAATCGTAAACAATGGGGTCTATACCGTGCTTACGCTTAATAAAACTTGGAATATATTCGATTGGTCCCGGACGATAGAGTGCATTCATCGCAATCAAATCGGCAAATACTGTCGGTTTAAGGTCGCGCATGTATTTCTGCATTCCAGGAGATTCATATTGGAACACCCCTATGGTTTCTCCACGCTGAAAGAGCTCATACGTAAGCTCATCGTCGATCGGAAACTGATCCGGATCCAGCACAATACCATGACTTAATTTGACATTTTCAACCGTATCTTTAATCAGTGTCAGTGTCTTTAAACCCAAAAAGTCCATTTTCAGCAAACCGGCACTTTCAACAACGTGGTTATCGAACTGCGTCACATAAAGATCAGAGTCTTTTGCCAAAGAAACAGGAACGAAATTAGTAATATCGTCTGGTGTAATAATAACACCACAGGCATGGATACCTGTATTTCGTACAGAACCCTCCAAAACCCGGGCCTGTCTGATCGTTTCCGCTTCCAATCCAGCACCATCCGCAATAGATTTCAATCTATTGACGGCTTCAATTTCCTCAGTCCTTAGCTTTTCCTTTAAACCGGCATCATCTAAAGTAAAAATCTTGGATAATTTAAGGTTCGGAATCAGCTTGGCAATTTCATTGGCATCACCCAAAGGTAAGTCCAATACACGCGCTGTATCTTTGATGGATGACTTCGCTGCCATTGTACCATAGGTAATAATCTGGGCAACCTGACTAGCACCATATTTATTGATTACATATTGCATGACACGTCCACGTCCCTCGTCATCAAAATCGATATCAATATCGGGCATGGATACACGGTCTGGATTTAAGAAACGCTCAAAAAGCAAGTCATATTTAATCGGATCGATATTGGTAATTCCCAAACAATAAGCTACTGCCGAACCAGCAGCAGATCCCCGTCCCGGCCCCACGGAAACTCCCATATCCCGGGCCGCCGCAATAAAATCCTGAACAATCAAAAAGTAACCTGGATACCCCGTTTTCTCAATGGTAGCCAACTCAAAGTCAAGACGTTCGCGAATATCATCTGTTATTTCCTCATAACGCTTCTCAGCCCCCACATAACAAAGATGCGCCAGGTATTTATTTTCACCACGTTTTCCCCCATCTTCCAGATCGGCTTCCACTTGAAATTCCTCAGGAATATCAAATTTAGGTAAGAGGACATCGCGGTTTAACTTAAATATCTCTACCTTATCGACAATCTCCTGAATATTTAGAATCGCTTCGGGCAAATCTTTAAAAAGGGCCTTCATTTCATCTGAAGATTTGAAATAATATTCCTGATTGGGTAAACCAAAACGGAATCCACGTCCCCTACCTTTTGGAGTCGATAGCTTTTCACCATCTTTCACACAGAGCAAAATATCATGCGCATGTGCATCGCCTTTCTTCTCGTAATACGTATTATTGGTCGCAACAACTTTGACCTGATATTTGCGGGAAAATTTAAGCAAGGTTTGATTCACACGATCCTCATCTTCCTGACCATGACGCATTAATTCCAGGTAAAAATCATCCCCAAATTGTTCTTTCCACCACAGCAAAGCCTCTTCGGCCTGACTCTCACCTATATTCAGTATTTTATTCGGCACCTCGCCTTGTAGGTTACCTGACAAAGCGATAACATCTTCCTTGTATTGAAGAATAAGATCTTTATCAATCCGCGGCACATAATAGAAGCCCGCGGTATAAGCAAAAGAAGCCAGTTTAGCCAAATTATGGTACCCCCGTTTATTTTTCGCCAATAACACAATCTGATAACCATTATCCTTCCTCGACTTATCTTTGTGGTTTTCACAAACAAAAAATTCACAACCAACAATTGGCTTTAAAAGCTGACCAGTAGGCTCCTCTCCATTCTCAACTGCCTCCGCATTTTGCGCTTCAACTTCTTTATTATGACTTATAACACGAGAGACAAACTCAAAAGCCCCCATCATATTTCCGTGGTCCGTTAATGCAACAGCAGGCATATTATCCTTCACCGCTGCCGAAACTAACTTATCGTACGACATCGTCGACTGCAGGATCGAAAACTGAGAGTGGTTATGTAAATGGGCAAATTTGGCATCCTTTAAAGCTGCTAACGCGTCCGCATCAACAACAACCTTGACTTCATCTGGCTGAGACCGTTTTCTAATTTCATCAGAAGCTGCTTTTAGGTTGATATGTTTCAGTCCAACAGTGGGTATAGGCCCCGGATTGTTGGTTTTAAAATCGACAAAGTAGCCCGTATCGACCTGAAGTTCTTCGGCAGTGAATACCTCTCTTCTTACAAGCTCCAGAAAACAACGTGTTGTCGCTTCAACGTCGGCTGTTGCATTATGTGCCTCAGCAAATGGCACTCCAAATAAATAAGAATGCAACTCAGTCAAATTGGGTAGTTTAAAGCGTCCACCACGACCGCCTGGAATTTTCAGAAGTTCAGCTGTTACTTCCGTACAGGTATCCAATACAGGCATATTAGCCATATTGGACGTAACACCATAACGGTAAAATTCACAGCCCATGATATTCAAATCAAAACCAATATTTTGTCCAACAACAAACTTGGCTTTATTCAATGCCACATTGAATTTCTCTAAGACCTCCTGGAGCGGCAATCCCTGCTCTTCTGCCAATGCAGTCGATATGCCGTGTATTTTTTCAGAGTCATAGGGTATATCAAATCCATCTGGCTTAATCAAGAAATCGTGATGTTCGACCAAATTTCCCATCTCATCATGAATCTGCCAAGCCAATTGAATACAGCGAGGCCAATTGTCCGTATCGGTAATTGGTGCGTCCCAACGCTTAGGCAAACCCGTCGTTTCCGTATCGAAAATAATATACATAAAATTCTAACCCTCTTTAATACAACACATTAAATGCAAGACAATTTACATTTTTTTGAACTTGAAATTTACGAAATTATTAGAGAAGATTATGTCAGATTTTTGCGAAAATCCACTAAAGAAAATCTAGCGCCACACGATACCGCCTACCGGTTCCGCTTCAACAAGAAATAACATCATAAACTCCTCAATCTTCCTTTTTTTATGTGTATCCCATGAGTAAATATCAAACCAAATCGTAAAGCCCCCGGCCTCTTTTTTTCCGTATATATTGAAGGAGCTAAGTTTATATTAAATTCAAATTAACAACTCATTTAATACGTATCTAATAGGGACTTTATAGGGACCTCATAGGGACCTCATTCGGATGAAGCCCTATAATCTACCTATTAAGTCCCTTTTATTTTAGGTTTTATTTCCTTTTAATTACAAATTTGACATTCACCTTTCTTCACCAGTGTGGTAAAATTCCCATGGTCTGTAGGAGATAAAACGCCTCAGATTTAATATTGTAATAGTTACACTATCCTAAGTATTTAGTATATTTGGTTTTGACCCAAAAATCCATGATTAAAGCGATCTTTTTTGACATCGATGGAACTTTGCTAAGTTTCAAAACACATCAGGTTCCCGAATCTACTCAACAGGCATTTCAATTATTAAAAGAAAAAAACATCAAGGTATTTGTTTCAACAGGACGATCCTACAATCAGTTGGGACATATTCGTTACCTCGATTTTGATGGATATATCACCTTCAATGGCGGGTATTGCGTCACAAAGGAACAGGAAGTCATTTATAAAAATAACATCCCTCAAAAAGACATTCGCTCCTTATTGGATTATGCTAAAAAGCGTGAGGACCTGACTTTTTCATTTATGTCCGAAAAAGAAATTTCCTTAAACCAGGTTACACCTGAGGTACAACGAATGTACGAACAGGTCAATGTGCCGACACCACCTATTCGGGATTACGAAAAGGATTTTGATCTGGACTCCGTTATGCAGGTCAATGTTTTCATCAATCCTGAAGAAGAAGCTGAATTCATGGAAAATGTGATGCCAAATTCAGTTGCTTCGAGATGGACGCCCATTTTTGCGGATGTCAATCCGATGGGGCAAAGCAAAAAAATTGGTATAGATGTTTTTTTAGATCATTTCAACTTTACCTTGGAAGAAACTATGTCATTTGGCGATGGCGGAAATGATATTACCATGCTAGCGCACACCCATATTGGAATTGCTATGGGTAATGCAAATCCCGAGGTAAAGGAAATTGCAGATTATATAACAGACAGTGTTGATGAAAATGGTATCTGGAATGCATTAAAACACTTCAATATCATCTAAAGTTGGATAGTTAAAGTTATTCGAGAAGTATTGCTGTTGCTATTCATCAGCAAATTATGTTTTTCCGGAAAAAGATAGTCCAAGCGCTGTCTAAAATCACGTATCAGTGTACTGCTAAATTGACTTTCCAGATAATGGTTCACACGATAGCTAACTTCAAGCATAATCAACTTGGATGAGCCCGATAATCGGATCCGTACAGGATGAGAAGACATCGTATTATAACCATTCTCAACAGCATGCTGTACCAAAGGAAAAAGAATGAGCGGCGGCAACATCATCTCCTCCTGAGCCTGAAGCTTATTTTCCCATTTGACTGTAAAACCTGCTGGAAGAAAACGTTCAGCCAATTGCAAATATTGGTTCAACAAGCTAAGCTCCACCTGCATCGACTCCAATCGGTCAACATGAAGCTTAAGCAACTGCTCTTGGAAAGCAAAAAAGTCGGCTGGATCTATTTTGTTACTTTGTATTAGGTGATCGATCAAAAAACTGTCCAGCTGACTGTTCCTAAAAGACAACCTATCTGCCAGTGCCAAAAGCGCTTCATTTCTTACACTCTTTTTACCCAAAAAACGATTGATTATACTTGACATTTCTTAAATTGCTGTAGATTAGAAACACAAAAATAAGGAAACATTATGTCAAATATTGCAATAGTTATTGAAGAAAGAGCCGCTGACATAGGGAATTTCTTAGTTGGGCGACTTCTTCCTTTCAGGCAGAAACGTATGGTCGGCCCTTTTATCTTCATCGACCACATGGGACCTGATAACATTGCCGAACCGCACTTTATGGATATTGCACCACATCCGCATATCGGGTTATCCACATTGACTTATCTATTCGAAGGTAGCATTATGCACCGGGACAGCTTAGGAAATGCCGTTGAGATCAAACCTGGAGCAGTCAATTGGATGACGGCAGGTAAGGGTGTCACACACTCCGAAAGAACCCCGGAACAACTGCGATCGACGCCGCACGACCTCCATGGACTGCAGATTTGGGTGGCCCTACCAAAAGAACTCGAAAAAATGGAGCCTAATTTTGTTCACATAGAAGAACCGCAACTTCCACATTGGACCGAAGATGGCGTATCCTATCGCTTAATTGCAGGAGAAATTAAAGATCACCGTTCCGAGGTCCCCGTATACAGCCCATTATACCTTATTGAAATCAAAGCGGAAAAAGATGCAACTATTAAACTAGGTGATCATCTATATGGCGAAAGTGGATTATATATTCTGCATGGGACTGTTCATGCGGAAGGTCAGGAATTCGGTCCAAAGCAGATTTTAGTTGCCAAAGATGCGAAACTATGTGAATTCAAAATGGAGGCTGGAACCTCGGTCTACATTTTTGGTGGCGAACCTTTTCCTGAACAACGCTATATCGACTGGAACTTCGTCGCTTCGGACATTGAAACATTAAAAATAGCGCGCGAAAAATGGGAAAAACATGAATTTCCAAAGGTTCCTGGAGATGACGGCTATATTCCAATCCCGCCAGTAAATCCAACTTTAGGGCAGAAAAAAAGCTTAGCAGCACTATTTCTTCATTTAAACTTGGCAATCGCAAACGTATCTGCCGTACGGGATTACAATTGGAAGGACAAAACAGACGAAAACAAAAAGGCTGGAAATTGTGGACAATTTCCAGCCTTTTTATTGAATAAATCTTAAAGTCAACTGTTGCAAAGAAGTACTAATGGGCTATCCCGCTCACACCACCGGACACAACCAATTTCATGGCATCTGTTGGCGACATATCTAATTTTTTCACCTTGTCTGCACTGATAATGACAACCTGTCCCGCAAAAGAATATGAATATGGAAAATACACCATAACCTCTTCTTCAAGCCCAATGCTTTTTAAATCATGTTGCGTTAAGAAACCTATCTTCTTCAGACCAAACTCATTCACCGTTACCAAGACAGGTTCATTAAATTTCTTTGCATCACCAACAAAGGCCTCTGTAAAATCTTTAATCGAAGAATATAATGTATTTAAAAGTGGAATCCGCTGGATCTGATGATTAATCCACACTTTAATTGGATCTGTAACAAAATTTGTAAAAATAAGCCCTGCCAAAACCAACACCAAAATAACGGTCAGAATACCTATTCCCGGAATATACAAGGGATGCCCTCTATCATCTTCCAAAAAATGTTCAGTTAGATTCAATGCCGAATCAACTGATGCAACAATCCAAACTATTAAAAAAATAGCACCAGCTAGAGGAACCACCACCAGGATACCTCTTATCAAATAATTAATAAAGCCTCTAATTAATTTGCTAAACATGAATTGAAAATCAAATATTATTCAAAAATGCAGAATATCCTTTATTATTCATAAAAATATACTCTTTTTACGCGTTGGGAAATACTGGTCAGCAGTTCATAAGGGATCGTTCCGATAGCCTTCGCTGCTGACTTTATATCAGGGTACACGATAACTTCATCTTCCTCTCCAACTTCCACATCCGTTACATCCAGCATACACATATCCATACAGATATCACCTATAGTAGGGACTAAAAAACCGTTAACCAACATTTTACCGACACCATTACCAAAACGCCTATCGTAACCGTCCGCATAACCAATTTTAATCGTGGCGATCTTACTATCTCTATACAGAACACCGTGCCTATTATAACCTACGGTCTCACTTGCCGGGAGGTATTTAATTTGCGTCACATTAGTTTTCAAGGTACTCGCCTCCCTAATGGGTAAATCATGCCGCTCAATATCGATACCATAGAGACCGATCCCCAATCGTACCATATCAAAATACGCATTCGGCCACAGTTCAATACCCGAGGTTGCTGCAATATGACGTAGAAAGGAATATCCTAGACCACTTTCTAGACGTTTCGTAAAGTCATCCAGCAGATCAATTTGTCGCTGTGTAAATTCCCGGTCCTTTTCATTGCCTGCAGACGCTAAATGGGAAAAGGCAGATTTAACCACCAAAACCGCTTCCGTACGCAACACAGCTATTAAACGATTGACCTCGTCAGGCATAAAACCCAACCGATGCATGCCAGTATCTATCTTAATATGAATCGGAAAGGAAGTTATCTGTTTCGTTTTCAGAAAATTCAAGAAGGAAAACAATATTCTAAAGCTATAAATCTCCGGTTCAAGGTTGTACTGAACGATAGACTCAAAAGAACTTTCATCCGGACTCATTACCACAATAGGCAATGTGATTCCCGCACCGCGCAAATCCACCCCCTCATCCGCAAAAGCGACCGTCAGATAATCCACCCGATTAAATTGCAAAAGATTTGCTATCTCGAAACTTCCACTACCGTAAGAGAAAGCTTTGACCATCGTCATCAGCTTAACATGCTTCGGTAACAACTGGCGGTATACATTTAGATTGTTTTCCAGTGCATTCAAATTGATTTCAAGCACTGTATCATGCGATTTTGCAACCAAAAGCTGACTGATACGTTCAAAATGAAACTCCCGTCCTCCTTTCAGTAATACCGTCGCATTTTCAAAAGAAAGCGACCTTATATCGGCCAAAAAAGCAGCAGTATCGCTATATGAAATGGAAGGCACATCAAATTGTGCAGCCAATTTAGGCAACACTTCACCTATCAATATCAATTTATCCAAACGATACTCACTAAGCAAACGTCTCAGCTTGGACAAGCTTTTTTCATCTTCGATAGTAACACCGGGAATATCCGATAATATCAACATCTTGAACGGATGCTGGCCCTGTTGATTTAAAAACTCCAGGGCTATTTGTAGTGCATCCAGATCATTACTATACGAGTCATCGATAATGGAGCTATTCTTTTTTCCTTTTTTTAACTCAAGACGCATCGCCACAGGCTGCAACTCTTTAATCCTCGATGCGATCACTTCATTTTCATAACCAAAACGTAGCATCACCGCTACACAATTTATGGCATTCTCAACATTTCCTTTATCCACAAACGGTACTTCAACAGCAAAGGTGCGCCCGGTATAATAGAAGGTTACCATAGTAAATCGGTCGTTGACCTGTTTGATGGAATACACCTCCAAAGAAAGCCCCTCATCAAGCCCCCAGGAAAATTTTCGTGGCCGATAAGGCAATTGAACATTTTCAAGGTAAGTATTCGGAAAAATCATGGTTTCAACATGTTTAAACAACTCGAGCTTTTCATAAGTCTTTTCCTCCTTCGATTTAAAACCGGCTTTATGGGCCACACCAATGTTGGTCAATAGTCCTATGGTTGGTTTTATCATCTGCTCAAGGCGCTGCATTTCTCCTTTCTCTGAAATCCCCGCTTCGATCAGCGCAAGATTATACTGATCGGATAGTCCCCATAACGAAAGTGCGACACCGAGTTGAGAGTTATAACTCTTGGGACTTCTATAGATCTTATATTCAGGAGACATCAGCTGAAAAAGCCATTCTTTCACTATCGTTTTACCATTGCTACCAGTGATTCCAATGACCGGGTAATCGAATTTCTGCCGATGAAAAGTTGCCAGTTCCTGCATAGCGACCAAGCTATCCGCTACCCAAAGAATGTTAGCCTCCAAAAACTCCATTTCCTGTGCACTATCGATTTGAAGCACAAAATTACGAACTCCCTTATCATAAGCTTCTCTAATATAACGGTGGCCATCTCTATTCTTCTGAAGTGCAAAAAAAATCCCGTTGTCCGCTTGGACAATTTTACGGCTGTCGTAAAATAAATGCTGGACAAAAGAATTGGGATCCGTGATAAATGTGCGATTGGGATGTAAAATCTGGGCGATTTCCGATATTTTGTACATTCTCCTGATATTTTTGATTGTGTCAAAACTGAACATTTTTTTAGTTATTTCATATTATTTTTGAAATTTTGACAATATGTTTGACGAGGAAAAAAGAAATAAGAAGATATTAACGCAGCATCAGGCACAGTTGAAAGCGGAAAGCTATTGCGTCTATCAAGAACGCGCACAGCAAGAAGTACGCGATAAGATCTACAGCTGGGGACTACACGAAGTAGAAGTCGAAAATATTTTGGCCAATTTGATCGCCGATAATTTTTTAAATGAAGAACGCTTTGCTATTGCCTACTGTAACGGAAAGCTCCGCATGAAAGGCTGGGGCAAAGTAAAAATCAAGCAGGCACTCAAGGCAAAACGGGTATCCGAGCAATTGATAAAAATTGCATTTAAGCAAATCGATCTCGATGAATATGAACAAATCTTAAATCACATCATTGACAAAAAACTCCGTGAAATTAGTGGCAAGGACCGCTATGCAGTTAAAAACAAAGTTTATCAGTTTGCACTATCCCGCGGATTTGAGAGTGATTTAATTTTTTCTATACTGAATTCAAAGGAGTTATAAAAAACACAGAAAGAAAGTAAATAAATATTTTGCAATATTGAATTTTCGCTCTATATTTGCATCACCAAAAAGGAACGCAAGGTTCTTTTGAAAATTGAAATAAAATTCCAATGCGAAAATAGCTCAGCTGGTAGAGCACAACCTTGCCAAGGTTGGGGTCGCGAGTTCGAATCTCGTTTTTCGCTCACCTGCCTAGGTGGTGGAACTGGTAGACACGCAGGACTTAAAATCCTGTTCCCGTTAAGGGAGTGCGGGTTCGATTCCCGCCCTAGGTACAAGAAAGCTCATCTAACGATGGGCTTTTCTTGTTTATATGCGTCTGTAACCTAGAATAACCCTATCAAATTCACTCCCCCCTTCAATCTTTTATAAATTTGCTCGCGAAGCTCATCAGTCGATGGACATTTTTATTTTATCGCCATAAAAATAAGAGAAAGCCATAGGCCAAACTTAACAGTATAAGTTTCAACATGCCTATTTTATAGTTGAATAAAAGAAAAAGTGAAAATAACACCCATACCAAAGCCATCGGCTCAATGGCATACCAAGAACTAACCCCACCTGGAAATAGAATTCCTAGCCCTAAATAACAGGCTAAATTAACGATTACACCAACGACCGATGCTGTTACTAAAGACAGAATAAATTGTATACATGCATTTTTTTGGGTCCGTTCGATCAGTGGTGCCCCAACAAAAATCAGGGCAAAGTTTGGCAAAAAGGTAAAATATGCTGTAGCGATTAAACCTAGTGCTGCCATAGAATAGGACTGATGGAAATGATTGAAGCCGGCCATGAAACCAACATAGGCCAAAACGACCACTAAAGGCCCCGGGGTTGTCTCTGCAAGCGCAAATCCATCTATCATCTGGCTCTTGGAAAGCCAAAACAATTTCTCTGTCACAAGGGCCGCAACATAGGGAATGACTGTATAAGAACCTCCAATCGTCAAATAAGCAGACTTTGTAAACAAAAAGGAAAGTGTCTTCCAAAATTCCGTATCGATAGTAAAAAACAGTAAAATGGACAGCGGAATCAACCATAGTAAGAAAAACAGCAGAACCTGAAGAGAAATACGACGGTAAGATATAGGGGGTAGTTTTTCGAGCGTATTGATATAATAAACTGATTCGAGCTGCTTATCTTCCTTTTCATGATGGGCATTTATTTTGGAAGTTTTTGACAAGATTGCATAGCATAGTACACCGAAAGCGATCACGCCCACAATAATCCAGGGCATTGGAACCCCAGCAAAATACGATAGCAGAAAGGCAGCCAATGCGACCAAATAATGCCATATGCTGACAAGAGATTTCTGCCCCACTCGAAAGGTTGCAAATATAATGATCGCTAGAACGGCAGGTTTTAAAACCGAAAATAAAGCAATAAGCAATGCGGAGTTACCATAGTGCGCATATAGTGCACTGAGTCCAAATATAATGAGAAGTGAAGGAACAATAAAAAATAGTCCGGCCAACACACCTCCTTTTAAGCCGTGCAACTTCCATCCTAAATAGATCGTCAATTGGTGCGCCTCAGGTCCTGGCAATAACATACAGGCATTGAGTGCCTGAAAAAACTTCCTGTTGCTTACCCATCTTTTCTTTTCGACCAAAAAATCGTGCATAATGGTCACATGACCAGTTGTTCCACCAAAACTTATCCAACCTAACACAAACCAAAACCACATGGCTTCCCGAAAAATTGGCTTTTGTTTATGATCTTCTTCTTCTAAATTCATCTTTTTCAACGCTATTTCCCCTAGACTCGTACCTTATCGAAAACAATCTCCACAGCGCGAGCCTCCTACCGATATCTCCTATTTAAAATATCTCGTTTGGGGAGACGGTATACAACGATTTAAAACCGCGATATAACTGCATAAAAAAAGCGGGATATCTTAAATACCACGCTTTTTTATATTAAGAATTGGTCTGATAAACTATTTTTTATCTAAAATAGTAACTTCCACTCTTCTATTTTTTTGGCGTCCTTCCGGAGTTTTATTATCGCCAACTGGATTTGACTGACCGAAACCTTTTGCCGTGATGCGTGATTCAGCAACACCTGAATCTACTAAGAACTTCTTAACAGACGCTGCTCTTTTATCGGAAAGCCACTGATTATACTCAACAGTACCCGTAGCATCAGTATACCCATCAACTTTGATCTTATTATTACTTTCTTTCAAGATCAACGCCAATTTACTAACTTCAGTTTTTGCCTTCTCAGATAGATAAGAAGAGTTTGTTGGAAACAATAAATCAGACGATATACTAAACTTAATCCCTTCATCAGTTCTTTTCGCATCATTAAAATCCTTCTTCACATTTTTCAAACCATCATCAGTTCCATCTTTTGTTACAACAGCACCCGGATTGACTACAATAGCTTGTTGTTTACAGGAAAATAACGATAAACTTGCACATAAGGTTAAAATCCCCAAATTAATTTTTCTAAGCATGTCGTTTCTAACGTATTTAATATCGATTTAAGCAAGTAAATATAGCGAAAAAAGTCCAATATGACATCCCTTCTACGCCATAACTAACGTAACAAATCTATTTCTTGGTATATACTTTTTCTAAAGTCTTTTTTACCTCAGGAATATTCTCATACAATTTCCAGATCATGCCTGAATTTGCATTCTCGATCATTACGGCAATCGTTGCCTGATTCCTCGCACGATAGCTTTCAGAAACATCGTTGTTTTTAATATCAATCCAGCTTCTGAAACCATATTGCGTAAATAACACATCAGCGTATTCTTCGTAAAACTTACGTAATGCTTTTAGACCGATCTCCTTTTCAAATGGGTACGCTGCAATAGCTACCGCAGGATTCACCAAATATCCCTGATACGTGTCTTCCACATTTTCCACGCCCCAAATATCTGTAAATCTTGTCCCTATGCTCATTTCATTATCTCTACGTTTATAGGCCAAAATATAATTCGACAAATATTTCTTGTAATCGACAAAGTCATCCACTTTTCCTTTCGGATCCATAATCAAAAAGGGACGATAAACGGACATCAACGATTCATTTAAACTACCGCCGGCAATATTCTTGGCAAAAATAACTTTATCGTCGGAGTAGATCGAAACACCAGCATTTCCAGCATCGCCAATTAAAGGGTTTGCACTTATTGAACGCGCTAAAGAATCATCTAATTTCATTTTGAGTTCAGGAGCCAAATCATTGGTGTCATCCCCAAAATACAATTCGTGACCTTTATGTTTGGTTGCAAATCCATTGATATAAGCTGAAATCGCTAAAGGATGGGTAGGTGAAGACATCGCCAGCAAGTAGGTCCCCAGACTCTCGTTAAATCCCCCCAAAGGCCTCGATCTAGCTGTACTGTCTACTGGAGACCACTTATTCCAAAGTACATCAGGATGCTGTGCATCCGTAAAATAGTTCCAGTTTATGCGCTCCCAGAGCTTCGTAATAGTATTCCTCAAGGCCTGTTCCTCAGGATCCTCTTTAGAAAAATATTGTCGGGCGATCAAAAGCGATTCCATAATATGGGAGGTACCGCGCAAATCGTACGTTGGAACTGAATCGCGATAATAAGGTACCCCTGACGTCCATCGTAAAGCGCTGTAAAGACCCCTTGATGTTGTTGTGCACTGCTCAAAAATTTCACAATCCGTGTTAACCTGACTAAAAGAGCTTGCCGCGAGATCAAGTTGTTCTCTCCTGCCACAAGCAAACCCAAGATCGCATAGCCAGTTTCATTTGTAGATACAATAGCTTGTCTATTACCTCGGTCAGGCAGAAACATACCACTATTCACATCATAGTTGTCTATAAAATAATTCACATGAGCATTCCGGATAAAATTTAACATTTCCTTATCCGTCCCCTTTTTTGTCTGCACCTCCCTAACCTCAGAAAATGGAGATTCAACATAATTATAGTCTACCCAGGCGATTTTGTAATAATAAGATTTGTTATATTCATTCACCCTATCCAGCGACTTCTGTACATAGATGGGTAGAATTGCTATCGGCTGAAAATTGAGTTTATCTTCCGAACGGTAGATTTTCACATAGCGAATACTTGGTGTCAACGGTAATTGCCAAACTAGCTCGACTTGTTTATCTACGGAACTGATCTTAGATAAGATAGCTGCTGATGAAAGTCTTACCTTTGGATAGTTTTTGGGCAAAAACTCAAATTTGATCGATAAATAATTGATTTGTCTGCAGCGCAGTTCCATTCTGTTCCAGAATTAAAGCCGAAACAGACTTCCCTAATGCAATTCCTCCAAATTTATTGACTGGAATGGACACATTAAGCCAAGTATCATAAGCAAAATCATCGATATAATTTGCGATATCCACAGCGTTCGTCTTTGTATCATGCTGCTGTAAGGTAACTTTTGGCAATTGTCCCTTTTCAGTATTGCTTTGAATAAAAAGCTTAAAAGTTAGATGATCATCCTTGGCAATTAAATAGGGAAATTTCTGTTTGTCGTTTAAAATGCTTGCCTCCCACTTACCATTCGGAGAAAGAAACGTACCGCAAAGAAAGCGAATTGCCTGGCGTAAAAAACAAACTATCGGAAACCGGAAGGCTATAGCTCACATTTTGGATCCATGATTCACCAGTATAGTGCGCGATACTCTTCGCATAACTCCCGTTGATAACACTATTGTCAAATAAACCTCAGGATAACTTTCTGATCGAACAAGTGTGGGTAAGATCAGTAACAAAAGAAAGTAAAAAATATTTTTTCAGCATAAGTCAACATTTTTCACAGGCCTACAATCAAAAACTAAGCCACCAGTACGATTATAACGCCAAATGTAACAAAGGAATTCCAATGATATTATCCTCCCTAATTTTAATTTCAGAAAAAATGCGCTAAATTAGCCCTCTGAATATTTTCATAAAATAGATATATGAAAACCACGTTTGATTTTGAAAAGCCAATTGCAGACTTGCAATTGCAAATTGAAAAGGTAACTCAAGTTGCCGAAAAAACTCAAGTTGACATGAGCGCAACCGTTCGTGAGCTTGAAGAAAAGCTTGCTTCTACTGAAAAAGAAATATACGGCAATTTAACAGGCTGGCAGAACGTTCAAATGTCACGCCATCCGGATCGCCCTCAGACTTATGATTATATAGAAGCTATTTGCGACGAATTTATCGAGCTGCATGGTGACAGAACCGTTAAGGATGATAAAGCGATCGTCGGTGGTATGGCTTCTATTGATGGTAATGCTGTTATGATCATCGGTCATCAAAAAGGTAAAAACACCAAAGAGCGTCAATACCATAATTTTGGGATGGCCAATCCGGAAGGCTACCGAAAGGCATTACGTTTAATGAAAATGGCGGAAAAGTTCAATAAGCCTGTGATCACTTTAATTGATACGATGGGTGCTTATCCAGGACTTGAAGCTGAGGAACGCGGACAGGGTGAAGCGATTGCACGTAACCTTATGGAAATGGCTGTCTTGAAAGTTCCGATCATTTGCGTTGTTATTGGTGAAGGAGCTTCAGGTGGAGCTTTGGGTATCGGTGTTGGAAACAGAGTTTACATGATGGAACATACCTGGTATTCGGTCATATCACCTGAATCTTGTTCTTCTATCCTATGGAGAAGTGGGATCACAAAGAAAAGGCCGCTGAGGCATTAAAATTGACTTCAGAAGACATGTTGGGCAACGGATTGATTGATGGTATTATCCCTGAACCGCTAGGTGGTGCTCACCAAGATCCTGCAGCAGCTGCGGCTAATCTAAAAAGCCAGTTATTGAAAGATCTTGCAGAATTGACGGCTAAAGATAGCGATACATTAGTTACTGAAAGAATTGATAAGTTTAGCAAAATGGGTGTGGTCACTGAATAATGTTATCCATACAACCCTATAGCATAAAAAAAGTCAGCAATTAGCTGACTTTTTTTATGACCATTCTAACCTAAAAATACCCTTCCTTGTTCCAGAAAACAGCTTCAATACTGACCCAGCCAACCCGCAAGTGTTTTAAAAGGCTTTTTAACTAAAAAATAATTCAGTAATTTTTAAACAGTTACAATTTTTATCAATAAAAAGACAAAAACATTTTGCACAAATAACTTATTTTTCTACCTTTGCATCACTTTCAAAAACAGAAAGGATTCCGTAGCTCAGCTGGTAGAGCAATACACTTTTAATGTATGGGTCCTGGGTTCGAATCCCAGCGGGATCACAACAAAAAAGCTAATCGCAAGATTAGCTTTTTTTGTTTTAGCAGTAGTTGAACCCGATAAGCTAGGTGCTATGATTAAACTTGGTTATTTGATCGCTATGCCGTTGATCACCTTTCCCACAATGGCCTCATAATCGTTATCAAAGTGGTGCCCTCCAGGCAAGATTTCTACCGGTGCTCCTACATTTCTAAACTTTGCTACAATCTCGCTATCCTCCCCGAAACCAAAAATGCACAGTTTGCGCAGACTTACCTTCTTCAGCTCAGCTACTACATCATAAGGTTCGCTCCGATCACCCTAAACTTAGCATATCCGCCACATGGATCTCAAAATCGGCTCGATCATCTGGTGATAACAAGACCAATCCAGTGGTCGCTTTTCTCAACTTCTCGGGCAGACGGTTAGCGATAAATGGTATCACACAAGCCCCAAAAGAATAATCCATGATCGAAAAAGTGGTATTGGGCTCCCTTTCCTGAAAATAAGCCAAAATCTCGGACACTTCCTTTGTCGTCTGTTCTGGTGTCTTTGCATTCCAAAAATATTTCTGTGCATCCAAGCCAATCACTTTGATCCCCTTTGTCGCAAAAGTACTGGCCAACTCCCTGTCGAAACTGGTCCAACCACCATCGCCAGAAATCATAAACATCAATTCCCTGGTCGGTTTCTTGGGTTCCAGTATCTCAATGGGCATATCAGTTTTGAGTATACCCCCATTTTGGGTAGGTTGGCCGGCCACCTGCAACTTTTGAAAAGCCATCCGGAACTGAGGCAGCCAATTATCGGCAATGGAGAAACCATGTCCTACTCTGGGCAGGCTGACTAATTGGACATTTTCTATCCCTTTAAGGAAATCTGCCGTAGCGTTAAAGGGACAGGTCTGATCTTTTACACCATTAAGTACCCAAAACGGAGCGGCCAATTTTTCGCTACGATCCAGATAATAACTTTTTCCAGGTTTTAAGACATGGAAGATAATCCACTGCCCTTACAGAGTGGTTTGGCAATAGTGATATCTGGACAGAAGCCTAAGGCAATCCCACCACGAAAAGTCCCAGCAGGAGCCTGGGCAATCAAGCCATAAACCAGCGTTGCCCCATAGGAATAGCCTACCATATGGGTTTCTGATAGCTTTCAAACTTATATTTCTTTTGAAGGGCCATACTGAGCTGCTCGAAATCTGCGGCAGGATAATAACAGTCCTTTTTTGAACGTGCCATTGAAGTAGCATAGTGCTTGGCATCGATCCCCGCAACGAAGCGCCCCCTGTGCAGCTAGAAATTTGGCCATATTGATTACCCCAAACTGCCACCCCCCATCTCCAGAAACAAATAACACCAAGGCATTGGGTTTACCCTTCGGGGCGTACATACTCAGCTTTCCAAACTTCCATAAGAGAACGTCTGTTGGGCCAATGGCACATTGCGAAAACAAAATGATAAGGAAGTATAAAATAAGAGATGATCTTTTAGTGGTTTGATCCATGGCAATCCTTCGATACGGTTAATATTTAATAATGTAATTTAATAAAATGCGAATGGATTATGAAAGATATTTCTACAGTATTTTACCTTAAGAGCCATCTGCGTATCAGATAGCGCTCGCTTAGACCATGCAGGCTATCAGATTAAAGCGGCAATGGATCACAATAAATTAGATTAGAGCTGCTGCAAGGCTTGTTTCACCATGTCTCTATTGGGCTTAGAAATGGGTATTTTTTCACCAGACATTAAGAGTAAAATACCACCGTCCTCTTTTAACCAGCTTTTCACGTATTTTGGATTTACCAGATGGCTTTGATGTGTTCTTACAAATCCACTGGGATGCAGTAGATCCGCATACTCTTTAAGTGATTTAGAAACCAAAATTTTTTCACCATTCGCTAGAATAAAGTGCGTGTACGTATTATCTGCTTCACAACGTATAATTTCGGATAAAATAACATACCTTATTTCGCTTTGCATCTGTAGGGCAATCTTGCCTATGTTCGTTTCTGCTTTTTTTAGTTGCTGCAGTAAAAATTCGAGCTGTGAATTTTGTTTCTGCGTAGATAGTTTATATTCCACTTTTTTTACCGAATCCTTTAAATTCCTCAATATCTATGGGTTTTAAAAGATAATCTAATGCCCGCAAATTTTACAGCTTGTATTCCATATTGGTCATAAGCGGTAACAAAAACAACTTCGAAATCACGCCATGGAAGCTGCCTTAACACATCAAAACCTGTCTTCTCGCCCATTTGAATATCGAGAAAACACGAGATTAGGCAAATACTTTCCAATAACATCAACAGCATCTCCCACGCTTTGCGCTATCGCAACTACAGTTACCTGGGGACAGTGCTTTTCTAGTAAAGCCTGTAGGTTTTCTAAATTGGAAATTTCGTCGTCTATTAAAACTGCTCTTATCATATTATAGCCAATCCGTTAATGTTAAACATATTTTAGTACCATTAGTGGTTGATTCTATAACTAAGATAAAACGATTTTCTTTATAAACTTTATTTAAAAGTGCGAGTCTACTGTCACTTAACTGAAGACCTAAACCATTGTGCTTCTTCCCCTTGTCAAATCCATTTCCATTATCGGCAACGGTTAAGACCAAGTTATCTGCTTGCTTTATAAATTCAATCATAATTTTGCCAGCAGTAGTTCTTTGCGCCATCCCATGTTTGACCGCATTTTCTACAAAGGGCTGCAGTAACATGCTTGGTATTTCTATGTTTGTCAAATCTAAGTTTCCAGAATGATTGATGGTGTACTGAAAGCCAAATCGCAATTGCTCCATTTGTAGGTAATCATCCAATAGGGATTTTTCTTGCGATAAACTAATCCGCTCGTTATCCTTAAGCACGCTACGCGTTAAGCGAGCAAATTTGGAAAGGTATTTATTCGCACTGTCTATTTCATTCTTGTTGATCAGATTTTGGATACCAGAAAGTGCATTAAACAAAAAATGAGGATTTAATTGGGAACGAATGGAGTTAAGTTGTAGCTTTATCATACTTCCTTCCTGGTCTTTTTCTATCAGCTTTTTTTTGTTTCTTTTTTTGGTGAGATAAAGGATAACAAGAAACACTGATCCAATGGAAAATGTTACAATAGCCGCATAAGTAAAGAGCTCTAATTTGGTGTAGCTTTCTTCATCTATAGTGATAGAAAGCGTATGCCGGGTCATATATTTTTTCTATTTCTCCCGATGAAATATTGGAATCAGCGTATTTATCCCATTTGATCAATGGCTGAATGATAATTTCATAATCTCCCGATTTTTTGAAAATGCTTTTATCAATCTTTACATAAGGTGACAGTTTATATGCTTCATCAAGGTAGCCCCCGTATTGCCAAGCTGTTGATTCGAAGATTATCTTATTTGTTTGTTTATCTTTTATGGAGGTATAGTAGAGATAATCGATATCCGATCTGTCTTTTACTATCGTTAATTCATCGTCTTTGTTGGTAAAAGTAATGCTTGTTCTATCTTTCGGGTCAGTTACATAGCTGTAATCAACACCATTTTTAGTAGCGAAGCGTTTCGCAAAAGTTTTAATTTTCGCTTTCGGAATAGGTCTCCCGTAAAACACATTTTTGTAAACCTCTTGCGGTCTTTGGATGTCATAGGTGAGTATTGTAATGGTTTTATCTTTTATAGCGAAGGTACCCAACGTGGCGGAACGTCGTACTTCCTCCTCCCCCCGATCGACATTTTTCAGCTGTGCAGTATCGATCAACTTGTTTACCGCTATAGGTTTGTTATCCGCTAAGATTGTATACCGATAATCCTGTACACGTTCTGTCTTTCTAAAATAGATTTGGATACCTATGTTTTTAATTCCTTTTAAATAATTAAAGGCGGTCTGCGGTTGATTTGGAAATATATTTTCATAATAAACATTTCTGGCTCCACTATCAACAAACATGGCTAATCTTCCACCAGCAGGGTAAGAGTGATAAAAGTTAATGCTATTTTGTGCATTTGCTGCGGATAGCATAATAACGAAGTGTAGAAATGCAAGGATGATCTTTTTCATTTTGTCTCGTTTAATTTTCATCAAACTTGTCACAATGATAGCAAAACTAAAACCATAAAATAGCAAAGGCAGTATTTGAATTAGTAAAAGTATTGTTTTTCACAGTATTTGAAAGTTGTATTTAATCCTAAAATCAGACGCAGCATTAGTCCATAGCGAGTGAGAATTTATATCGTGTTTTAAAAGTTTCGAATTTCGTACTAGTCGACACAAAAAAAGCTAATCGCAAGATTAGCTTTTTTTGTTATTAACCCCAGATGGATTTAAACAAAGGATCGACGAATGCTCAACAATACAAATTATTCCGGAAGCAATATGACTTCCAAAAATTTCACCATTTCTGCTCCCGCTATAGTATGGGCACGTAATTCAATCGCTTGCTTGCCCTTTGGCAATGTCACCGTACCCAATTCAAGCTGATGTTCACGCAAACCAACGGAAGAAGACGGATCTATCGTAAAATCAATATTCTTCCCCCCTAAATTCAAGCCCAGCTTACCTCCTGTATCTACAACATCTTTCACATACCGTACAGCTACTTTGAAGCGCCCGCCATTTAACACATGGGTATCCCATCTTAACCCTTGACTTAACCTAGTCCAACCCGTCACATAATAGCGATTCTTTTTACCGTCCCCAAACTTCATCGGATTCCCGATCTGTTTTGCATAAAAGGTCAGTAGCCGATTTTTATTGACATGATGATCCACATACATTAAAGTAGGATTTATTGGATTAGCTATGCTATCCTTCAATTGCACCACTACGACCAGGTCATCATCCTCAGAAGCAATTTGATCTATAGGAATATGCAGTCCATCTTTGTCGGACCTATATTTTCCGATAGTTTCTCCCGACAATAACGAAACCGAATTAACCTGAGCAATCAATCCGCCGACAATCAGATCATTCCGTTGAGGGCGCTCAAACACGTGTAAATACAGGGTATTTTTACGCTGAGTAATGACTCCCCAAGGCTGACGAGGTAAGCTAGATGGTGCAACATCAATGACACTTTCACTATTCCCCCGCATCCACCGACCTAATCCCTTTAAAATAGCGACATCAGCGCTGTCGATGCTTCCGTCGCCCTTGGGGTCAATATTCATTAGAATATTCCCACCCATGGCTTTAGCCTTGGCTAAGAGTTTGATAAAATGCGCTGTCGGTTTATGGCTCTTATCAGTCGACGAATAACCGTAGGATTCATTGGTAGTTGGTATGGCCTCCCAATTAGCGCCAGAAGCAACTGGATAATATTCCTCAGGTCGATCTGCCGTATTCAGGTAATCGCCGTAATTCTTTTCCTCGGTACGTGCCAATCGACCATTGACAATAATATTCGGATCAGCTGTTCGAATAGCCTTTAAAATTCGCAGGTTTTCAGACAGCGGCAACTTATGCGGTGTGTCAAACCATAACAAATCCGGATAATAGCGCTGAATAAGTTCCTCAATCTGAGGAATCGCCTTTTGATCTACGTAATGCCGAGCCTTTGTCAACCATTCAGGATGTTTGTCAAACCAATTTGTGCCACCCAACAATTTATCCCCGCCGGGATTACGGTAATCCCAGTCATTACCGGGAGCATCCGGATGCTCCCAGTCAAAAGCATGCGAATAATAGAAGCCAAACAAGAGTCCATGTCTATGGCAGGCAGCTGCTAATTCCGCCAACGGGTCCCTTTTAAATGTAGTGCTTGACAATGAGTAGTCACTTGAAAATGCAGAAGGATACATCGCAAAGCCATCATGGTGCTTAGCCGTAATAATAAAATATTTCATCCCTGCATTTTTTGCCAACAATACCCATTCCTCCGCATTAAACTTTAGCGGATTAAATCGACGTGCTGAATCAAGATACTCACTACGTGGGATTTTCATCACACGCATCAGATGCTCCGCATAGCCCCCGCCCGCCTTCCCTTTCCAAATATTTCCATATTGGGAATAAACGCCCCAATGAACAAACATACCAAACGAGGCTGCCTTCCATTTTTCTAGACGTTGTTCACGAGTTAATGCAGCACGTTTCCACCAACCGGTTTCTGCTTCAACAATCGCATTTTTATCACGTGTTGTCGCATCATTAAACATATTTGAAGCCTCATTGCCTTCATTTACATTTTTAGTCTGTGCGCTCGAAAAAAAAACGCCCGAAGAAACCATAAAAAGAAAAAAACACTTGATTTTAAACATAACGTTGGTTTTATGAAGACGGCAAATACCACCTGAAAGATTTCAGACGGATACCTTTTCTAAATTTATTGGATTATCGTTCCTTGCGACCTAATGGAAGGAATGCAGGATCAATTTTAACTATAGTCAAAAATACGCTAAAACTACATTTTACAAGTGTACAATTCGTTCCTTTTAGGGGAAATATTGATCCAGGTCCCCAAAATGAAAACCTATTCTTCAATAAGGTGTTTATATAGTCTATACATCTTAAAATAAATAAACGGTGATTTGGACAATAGATTGGTCCATGGTCACGAAAAGATCTTTTTCAATATTTTTAATGTAATCAGATACAAGCTATCTGTATTTATTGAATATTTGTCTAAAACTTTAAATTAATATGGAAAAACTAACCGCCAAAGCCAGTATCCAAATTCAGAAACCGATCAACGAAGTTTTTGAGGCTATTGTAGATCCCAATAAAATGAATCATTATTTTATAAAATCTTCGACTGGACGTCTAGAGACAGATAAAACGGTAGAATGGACATTTCCAGAGTTTCCCGACAGTTTTCCCGTGACAGGAAAAACCATCAGGCCCAATTCATATATCTCTTTTGACTGGAGCGGCGGACTTCCCAATCAACCGGTAGAAATCGCACTGTCCACATTCGGAGAAAACGCGACCGTCATAAAGATTACAGAACACGAGATGAACAACGATGCAGATGGAATTTTAATGATGATGCGACAAACAGAAGGTTGGGCCAACTTTTTAGCTTGCATGAAAGCTTATCTAGAATATGATATCAATCTGAGAACTGGGGCTTTCGATTTTATGTTCCAAAAATAGTTCTCTCTAAAAATAGCTGCTCATCGAATTACTTCAAATACACTATATTCAATTGAGGTTATCCGAATATCCGTCAAAAGACATCAACTATACATGGCAAAAAATAAAACGGCATATACCGAAGCTTCTGTCCAAGACTTTATAAAAACAGTTGACGACCCACAAAAACAAATCGATAGTGCAACACTGATACAATTAATGGAAACCACAACGGGTGAGCCGGCTAGAATGTACGGACCAACGATCATCGGATTTGGAAACTATCATTATACCTATGTAAGTGGGCACGAAGGCTATGCTCCTTTGATCGCATTTAGCCCCCGAAAATCAGCAATCTCCCTTTATGTATTTACCGGTGCCGATGAACATCGACATTTAGTCGATCGGCTCGGGAAATTTAAAATAGGCAAAGCCTGCATATACATCAAGAAATTAAGCGACATCAACATAGAAATACTCCATCAGCTTATGTCCGAAACGATACAGTTTATTGAAAATAAGTATACGAGAATCAAAGAATAGCACAAATTATGACAACGAGCATCGCAACAATAGACGAATATATCAATCAATTTGACGGGGAGAAAAAAGAATATCTGATCAAGGTGAGACAGCTTATCGCTGGCCTAGTCCCTCCCGATGCAGAAGAAACGATCTCCTATCAAATGCCTACTTTCAGATACAAGGGTAATATCATCCATTTTGCGATGAACAAAAACCATTTGGGCCTATATCCAGGACCTGCTGCTATCGAGCACTTCATTACAGAACTCAAAAATTTTAAAACCACAAAAGGGGCAATACAAATTCCTTTGGATCAACCGATTCCAACACAATTAATTACCGATATTGTCAATTTTAATATTGATAAACTTAAAGACAAACAAGGCCCTAATTGGTACCAAAGCCGAGGGAACTGGCAGGAGGCTGAAGAACTCATGCAAGAGATCATCCAGCAAACTTCCTTAAAAAAGGAATTCAAATGGGGGAGCTATATCTATACGCATAAAGGGAAAAATGTTATTGGTTGGGGCGGCTTTAAAAATTTCTTCTCCCTCTGGTTTTATAATGGTGTATTCTTAACCGATCGGGATAAACATCTCATCAGTGCCTCCGAAGGAAAAACGAAAGCATTACGACAATGGCGCTTTGAAGACGTTAAGGATATGAATGCCGAAAAAATAGCCGCATATATCCAAGAATCCATCCAAACCATTAACGAGGGAAAAGAGCTCAAGCCAACTAAATCTCCAATGAAGGCCCCTGCTGGTCTATTATTGGAAGCACTGCAGACGGATCCGACCTTCGCAGAAAGTTTCCAGGCTTTAACACCAGGAAAACAGAAAGAATACATCGAGTACATCGATGAGGCCAAGCAAGAAAAAACGAAACAATCCCGTATTGAAAAAATTAAACCGTTGGTCCTCGCTAAAAAAGGCCTGAACGACAAATACAAATAGGTGAACGCTAAAACAAAAAAAGATGAATAATTCAATTATCCCATCCATTTGGTTCGATCAAAACGCGCAGGAAGCCTTTGATCTTTACGCTGGTACCTTCCCTGGAAGCCATATTAGCAACAACTCTCCCATCGTTGTTGAAGCTGTCCTAAGCGGTGTGAAATTTATTGGAATAAATGGAGGTCCTATATTCAAACCCAACCCATCCATATCATTTATGGTCATTTGCGAAAGCAAAGAGGAAATTGATCGTATCTGGAATTCACTTGCTGTGGAAGGCAACACCTTAATGCCTTTAAACTCCTACCCTTGGAGCCCGCACTACGGCTGGCTGGCCGACAAGTTTGGCGTAAATTGGCAATTATACCTCGGTAAACTGAGCGATACCAACCAACAGGCAATTGTACCTACGCTAATGTATTGCGGAGAGCAACAAGGAAATTGCGAACAAGCACTAGCATTTTATGCAGAATTATTTCATGATTTTCGAAGCAATGGGGTCATGAAATACACAGAAGGTGAATATACCGGATCAATCCAACATACCCAATTTTTAGTCCGGGATTTTACACTCATGGCAATGGATAGCGGAGTTCCACAAAATTTCACTTTTAACGAAGGCATTTCACTCACTATTCTATGTAAAGATCAGCAGGAAATTGATTATTTCTGGAATACGATCACGAAGAAAGGCAAAGAGAGCATGTGTGGCTGGTGCAAAGACGAATTCGGTGTAAGCTGGCAGATCGTACCCGAACAAATTGCAACATTACTAAAGCGACCAGGGGCAAATGAAGCGCTCATGAGAATGAAAAAGATCATTATTCAGGAACTCATTGGATAATTTCAAAATAAATCTCAAGCTGAGGGGAACAGCTTTTAAAATAGTATTAAGAAAAAAGGGGATGAATAATCCCCTTTTTATGCTTTCACTTGCAACGCCAGAGCGTATAATTTAATTTGCTTAATCATGGATAGCAAGCCATTTGCCCGAGTTGGTGACAAATGTTCTTTCAGCCCTATTTTATCCACAAAATATAAATCGGCATCAACAATCTCCTTGGCGGTATGTCCAGATAGTACTTTGACCATTAAACTCACCAAGCCTTTTGTGATAATTGCATCGCTATCTGCCGTAAAATACACTTTTCCATCCTTTATTTCCGGAAAAAGCCATACTTTGGACTGACATCCTTTGATGATATATTCATCTGTTTTGTATTGTTCATCAATTAGAGGCACTTCTTTTCCCAGCTGGATGATGTACTCATATTTTTCCATCCAATCCGTAAAGAAAGCAAAATCCTCAATTAATTCATCCTGTATTTCATTAATGGTCATACCTATTTTTTATTAAACCAACATATTGACCGCGCGTTGGATACCGGCGACCAAAATATCTATTTCCTCTTTTGTATTATATACGGCTAAAGAAGCACGAATAGTTCCCGGAATACCGAACCTATCCATGACAGGTTGGGCACAATGATGGCCTGTACGTACAGCGATCCCCAATTTATCCAAGATCACACCAACGTCGTAAGGATGCGTGCCATCAATTACAAATGAAATAACGGAACATTTCTGCTCGGCCGTTCCAATAAACCGCATGCCCGGAATTTCAGCCAACTTCTCCGTAGCGTATTGCAACAAATCATGTTCGTAGGCCTCGATATTTTCCAGACCTATTGAATTGATATAATCGATGGCCTCGTTCAAACAGATACCGGCTTCAATATTAGGCGTACCCGCCTCAAATTTAAAAGGCAATTCATTATAGGTCGTTTTTTCAAAAGTAACCTCTTTAATCATATCTCCACCACCTTGATAAGGTGGCATCGCGTTCAATAGCTCCTCTTTGCCATATAACACTCCTACACCTGTAGGACCGTACATTTTATGTCCGGAAAATACCAGAAAATCTACATCCAGCTTTTGAACATCAATCTGTATATGTTGAACAGCCTGCGCAGCATCGACTAAAACAACAGCACCATGTCCATGAGCAATTGAAATCATCTCACGCACAGGATTGATTGTCCCAAGGGAGTTTGAAACATAGGTTACAGCAACTAATTTGGTTTTCTCATTAAACAAATTGCTGTAGGCATCCATATCAAGCTCACCTTTATCATTCATCGGAATGACCCGAATTTTACAGCCCTTTTCATCACAGAGCATCTGCCAAGGCACAATATTGGAATGGTGTTCCATCGCTGAAATAATAATCTCATCACCTTCGTGAATAAAAGCTCTGCCATAACAAGTGGCAATCAGATTAATTCCATCTGTTGTTCCTTTGGTGATAATGATTTCCTTATCTTCAGCAGCATGGATGAAAGCCTGAACTTTTTTTCGAGTCACCTCAAAAGCGTCCGTCGATATCTGACTAAGATAATGTACGCCCCGATGCACATTACTATTCATATCTGTATAATAATGTACAATCGAATTGATAACAGAACTCGGCTTCTGTGTTGTCGCGCCATTATCCAAATAAACCAATGGTTTACCATTTACCTCTCTCTTCAGAATCGGAAAATCGGCTCGTATTTTATCTATATTAAATTTTTCCAACGTCGTCTAAATAATTTATACAAAGTTAATAGTATTTTATCGAATACAGGACGGTCAATCTGTTTTTTATGTCATTATCAATGTCGGTTTTCCAAGGTATCCTCAGCCAAAAAAGTAATTTTTGGCATTTTAAACAATTATAATTAGCTTTTATAATTTATTGATGCTATTTAGTACCTTTGTAATGATATGCAAGAATTACCTCTAAATTTACCGGAAGGCTCACGTAAAGAAGTGATGACCTATTTGGAACCGTTCATGCTCAATGAGATGAGCGAATACCTGAAGCCTGTTGAAGAGATGTGGCAACCTGCCGATTTTCTTCCAGATTCTTCTAGGGACACTTTTTTTGAGGAAGTAAAAGAGTTGCAGGAAAGTGCAAAAGAGCTCTCTTATGATTTGGTCGCAGTATTGGTTGGAGACACCATCACCGAAGAGGCCCTTCCAACGTACGAATCGTGGTTGACCATGGTAGAAGACGTTGACAAAAACGAGCAAGGTGGATGGATGAAATGGGTACGCGCTTGGACGGCTGAAGAAAACCGTCACGGTGACCTATTGAACAAATACCTTTATTTGTCGGGTAGAATAGACATGCGCCAATTTGAAATGTCTACACAATATCTTATTCAAGACGGTTTTGATATTGGTACTGGTGCAGACCCTTACCGGAATTTTATTTATACTTCATTTCAGGAATTAGCGACCAACGTTTCCCATCGTCGTGTATCTGGGCTTTCCAAAAAAAGCGGCGATAAACTTTTGGCAAAAATGTGTGGGGTCATCGCATCTGATGAGGCACGTCATGCTAAAGCTTATATGTCTTTTATTTCAAAAGCAATCACCGTAGACCCGAGTGAAGTCATGATTGCATTTGAGGATATGATGCGTAAAAAAATCGTTATGCCGGCCCAGTTCTTAAGAGAAGCCGGTGAGCCCCAAGGAGAGGCATTTGCACATTTCTCGGACGCAGCCCAACGATTGGGAGTATATACTGCTTTGGACTACGTGGATATCTTGAAAGAGCTGAACAGTGAATGGAAAATAGATCAAGTTACTGGCCTGAATGATAAAGGTGAGAAAGCGAGAGATTATCTACTAAAACTACCAGATCGTTTGGCTAGACTGGCTGATCGGATGAAGGTTCCAGAAAAAGATTATAAATTCAAATGGATTTATTAATATAAAAAAAGCTTGATTTAATAATCAAGCTTTTTTTATATTAATAACTTTAATGTTTCAAAGTTGCGCACTTTACTTTACATTCCCCATCAATTTACGTACAACAGGAGATAAGGCTATAAGCACCACACCAGCAATCAAAGAATATAAGCCCAATTGTTTATAACTCTCCGTATAAGTCACCAGTTTATCCGCCAATGAACTTCCTTCCTTAGCTTCAGCCATACTAGCACCAATCAAGCCTGCTACGTATTGACCGTAAGCACTTGCCAAAAACCACATACCCATCATGATACCTTGTAATCTTGCTGGAGACAATTTCGTCATAATGGAAAGACCAATTGGTGATAGACAAAGCTCCCCAACGGTAATCACAAGCAGTGCAAGAGTAAAGACATCCAATGAGGTCATACCATCGTGAGCAAATAAACGCGTAGCAAATAGGACATAATAACCTAATCCCAAGAAAACAAAGCCAAGACCAAACTTAATAATGGTATTTGGCTCAAGTTTACGTTTGCCCAGCCAAATCCAAAAAAGACCAAAAAGAGGTGCTAATGCAATAATAAATAATGCTCCACCTGAATTGTTAACGCCATTTGGATCGAGCGTAATAACGCCCAATAAGGAATCATTCAAATGCTTAGCAGCAAAGATGCTTAAGGAACCGCCACTTTGCTCATATATACCCCAAAAAATAATCGAGAAAAGGATAAACACCAGCGCCGCAATTAATTTATTCCGCTCTTCAGCAGTCACTTTAGACATTTCATAAAAAAGATATAACAGCGTCAATGGGCCGATCGTGTACATAAAATAGTCTGTATACTGCGTTTTTGACACCATGATCTGAATAATAGGGATAAAAATCAACGTGGCAATATATACGGCATATTCTACCCATTTCGGTAATGCTTTCGTCTTTACTATGGCCTCAGGATCCCCAGGTTGAAGTCCAATTGGTCCTAAATGCCTTTTGGTAAAGTGAAAATTCACTAAACTAACCAACATGCCTACCGCCGCCAAACCAAAAGCAACATTCCAGCGATGTCCCTCAGAAATAATTGACGTCAGCATATATCCTTTACCGATCGCAACACAGATATATCCGCCTAAGAATGCGCCTAAATTTATTCCCGCATAAAACAAGGAAAAGCCGCCATCACGACGAACATCACCTTTTTTATACAGCTCGCCTACCATCGTCGATATGTTGGGTTTAAAGAAACCCGTACCTATAATGATAAATGATAAACCAAAAAAGAAATATTTATGTGGATCTGCTGCAAGAAATAAGCTTCCTACGATCATCAATAAGCCACCCCAGAATAAAGACTTTCTGAAACCAAGAATTTTGTCTGCAAACAGCCCTCCTATGAATGTAAACGCATATACAAATGCTTGTGTCGCTCCATACTGTAAATTGGCATCCTTTTCAGCAAAGTTTAGCTGTGTGATCATAAAGAACACCAACATCCCGCGCATACCATAGAAACAGAATCTTTCCCACATCTCGGAAAAAAACAAACTCCAGATTTGCTTTGGGTACTTCCCGTCAAAATTTTGAATCTCTTCTAGCGATTCCCTTGTACTAACCTCCATACTAATTTATATTAATCAAAAAAGCTTCTTTCGCAAAAGAAGCTTATATATTTGTTATTTAATTCCGTGCATCAATCGTTTAATCAATGGATTAAACAGCATTACTAACAGGCCTGCTAAGGCAGGAATTGCTGTAAATAAGAAGAAGAAATAACTCAAGGAGTGCTCCTCTTGAATTGTTTCCACTTGTCCTCCTAATACCGCTGCAACCTTCTGTGCAATAGCAATCGCCAAATACCATATTCCAAACATAAATGCGAGCATGCGAGCCGGCACCAATTTGGATACGTAAGAAAGACCTACCGGTGAAATAAATAATTCACCCAATGTATGGAACAAATAGGTCAGCACCAAAAATACCATCGAGATTTTAGCCCCTTGGCTTATCCCCATAGATCCCAACCCGATAATAAAAAATCCTATCGCAACCAAAATCAAACCAAAGCCATATTTAAAGGCTGCCGATGGGTTATATTTGGACTCCCAAATTTTGGATACCGAGGAGGCAAGTGCAATGATAAAAAATGAGTTTAGGATCGAAAACCAGGAGACTTTAATTTCTGATGCTTCTTTATTGAATTCATTGTACAACATCCAGATTACTGCTCCCCAGATCAACCCAAAACAGATAAACAATACGATATTTGAAATGGCAATTTTGTTCCAGGTTACTTTTGCCAATTTAATCAGAACCCAAGAGATAATCGAAAGCGGTACAATCGTCAATAAACCATTTACCACATTAAAGGTCGTCAATGCAGCACCAGTAAGTGATCTATCAATATTATCTCTAGCCACAAGAACCAACGAAGTTGCCCCCTGCTCAAAGCTCATAAAAAAGAAGACCAAGAAAAACGCTAGCAACACGACCGCAAACATCCGATCCCTTACAACCTTATCATAACGCAAAATCCGTGTCACAATAAGATATATGAAGAGAATTAACGCCACAATAACCATAATATATTGACCTCTAAGAAACGGTGTATCCAAACCAGAAAACACATCAACAATACCATTCTTAGACAAAGGGTCATTGAAAGCATATACGAAACCGATAATAGAAACTATCGCGATCAATACATAATCCCGTATGGTAAATGGATTTCTGGTATCGGTATCCTCAGCGATAACTTTATGTTCCCCAGAGGTAGATTTAGTTAATACACCAAGATTTCCCATGAGCGGTTTTGCGAAAACAAACTGCAGTGTTCCCAAAAGCATAAAGATACCAGCCAAGCCGAATCCCCAATGCCAACCATACGTTTCGGCTATATATCCACATAGCATCATGCCAAAGAAAGCACCAGCATTGACCCCCATGTAGAATATGGTATAAGCTCCATCTTTTTTCTCTGGTAGATCTTTATACATTTCACCTAAGATAGAAGGCATATTGGGTTTGAAAAAACCTGTTCCAATAACTAAACAGATCAAACCCAGAAAAAACATAATGGAAGTATCAAAGGCCATGGCAGCATGTCCAAGCGTCATAATCGCCGAACCGATGATCACAGCTTTCCGTGATCCAATATATTTATCCGCTATAATCCCTCCTAGAATAGGAGTTAAATAGAGCATCATGGCATAGGTTCCATAAAGTGCTCCCGCTTGTTGTGCAGTCCAGGACCATCCCGAGAAAGGACTACCTTGAATAACTGCAGCAGTTAAAAACTGCATTAAGAGTACACGCATCCCGTAGAACGAAAAACGTTCCCACATTTCAGTAAAGAAAAGGACAAAGAGTCCTGAACGCTGTCCCAATACATTTGACTTAAAAAAATCAGTCGACGGGCTATTCGTTATATCCCCGTTTAATCTCCCCATAAATAATCAACCTTTATTTTTTGATAAAATACTTACAAAGAAACAAAAACAAAATCACTTTTGACCAAAATAAAGTTGCATAAACAAAAAAAGGCAACCCATTTGGATTGCCTTTTCGGTAACATTTTTAATATGCCTTATCTTTTGTGCAATTGCTCATAAAGATCAATAACCTTTTTCTGCAATTCAATTACTTCGCCATCGCGTTGTTGTAATTTTTGCGTCAAAGCATTCACCTCGTTTACATATTCTTTATCTTCTTCAGAATCTGAAGTAGATAAAAGTTGAACAACTGTCAAATTGAATAATTTTGAGATTTGATTCAGGCGAGACAAATTCACATCTGTAATCCCTGTTTCAATTTTAGAAAATGCTGGGATTGAGATATCCAATCGTTTTGCAACATCCTCTTGACTCCACCCCTTTTGGTGTCTAAGTAATCTGATTTTTTTTCCTAATGCATTCATCTGGTAGATATTTTAAACAAAAATAATAAATTACAATTTAATTTACATTAAATTATAATTTTTTCTCTAAAAATCTCTAAAAAACCGATCAGCGAGCACAGACAAATTAACCCCATTATAATTATTTAAACTCATAAGAAGTAAATTGTAACCTTTTGATTTGACACCATCTAAAAATGAATAGAGCCCATCCAAACTCACAACAACCTCTAAATCAGGGTTATTAAAATTATTCTTAATATTATTGGGGACACTTTCGATATCTTTATTAAGTTCTTTACAGGAATTTATATTCACGTAGACCACAGAGACATCCGACTCTTTCATTGAGTTTGCATATTGTAACAAAAACGATGAATCTAAACTATCATACGAGTTTAATTCGATAATTGTAACCAATTTCTGATTAGGAAATTGCTCTTTCACGGCGTGAATACTTGACTTCACTTTATCCGCATTACAGGCATAATCCTGATAAACCACAGATCCTTCCGAGCTTGCAACAAACTCTAAATAACGAATCGAAGTATTAAAACTTTTTATGGCCTCAAAGAACTCTTTCTTTTTGATCCCCAACCATTCGCAGATCGTATACGCCCCAGCAATATTAGATAGGTTGTGCTTACCAAACACTTGCAATGGAACGTCGCCATCCGGTGTATTGATGTAAGTCACCCCCTTATTAATTGTATAATCAGGAATCTTATAGCCATGTCTATTGATCTTACAATCTTTTGTATCTTGAAGAACCTTCTGTAACACAACATCTTCCTTATTATAAATTAAGGTACCTTTAGGCGGAATTGAGTCAATAAAATCTTCAAATTGTTTAATATATTCCTCTTGAGATATTTTCGAGTTAAACTCATTCCATACAATACCCGAAATTAACGCTATATTCGGTTTATAATACAAAAATTTGGACTTCGGATCAATCTTAGATGAAACATATTCATCTCCTTCGATAATAATAATCTTATTATGCTTAGTAATATCGACCAACTTATCAAAGCCTCTTAATTGAGCTCCTACCAAATAGTCAAATTCTTTTCCTAGAAATCGCATAACATGCATCACCATGCTCGTTATGGTTGTCTTACCGTAACTTCCAGCGATAACCACCCGGATTTTATCCTGCGAAAGCTCTTGTATAAATTCTGGAAAAGAATAAATTTTAAGACCTAATTCCTGGGCCCGCTTTAATTCAGGATTATCTGCCTGGGCATGAGCGCCCAAGATCACAGCATCAATATCCTCCGTCACTTTTTCTTCAAACCACCCCAATTGATTAGGAAGCAATCCTGCTTCAATCAAATGAGAACGGGAGGGCTCTACGATCTGATCGTCAGAACCGGTCACTTGATGCCCTTGTTTTGCCAATGAAATAGCAAGGTTATGCATCACACTACCACCTATTGCTATAAAATGAATCCGCATAGCTAAATTATCGCTTCACAAACTTGGCTGCACACCAATTATTTAAAACTTTATTGGAGATAAACTCAAAACCCAATGTGGTCGCCGCATCGCTTAAGATTGCTAAATCTTCCTGCTCATAGAAACCACTTAGGTACAGCTCACCCCCTGTACGAATGCTCAAGGCATACTGAGGTAATTGTTCTAAAAGAATGTTACGGTTAATATTTGCCAAAATCACATCAAAGACCCGACCGTCCAAAACTTCGTAAGATCCACAGAGCGCTTCGATATGCTCAACATGATTGAGTGCCCTATTTTCGATTACACTTTCAACACATATCTCATCATAATCCACAGCCAATACAGCTTTCGCGCCTTTTTTTGATGCTAAAATGGCCAGTATCCCTGTACCGCAGCCCATGTCCAAAACCTGCTTGCCCATAAAATCATTCTCCAAAATATACTGAAGCATCATCGAAGTTGTTTGATGATGGCCGGTGCCAAAAGACATCTTCGGATCTATAATGATTTCATAGGGAAACTCAGGTTTGGCCTCATGAAAAGTTGCACGCACATAGCATTGCCCTCCTACCTCTATTGGGTTGAAATTGCTTTCCCACAATTTATTCCAATTCTGATTTTCTATTTCCTGTATCTTATAATCGACCTCCAGGCCTTCATAAGGTTGAAGCATCAGTGTTTCTAATGCTTGCAAGTCAAGATTTGCAGCTGAAATATAAGCTGCAAATCCAGATTCGGTATCCTCAAAAGTATCAAAGCCAATATCAGCCAAATCAGATATCAACAAATCCTTCTGCCATTCTTCACCTGATCGCATTTGAAAGATAACCTCTACGTATTTCATTTCTAAAAATTAGCCGTTAAATACTTTAGCGATATCAATAAAATCTCTCGATTTTAAAGAAGCACCTCCAATCAAACCACCATCGATGTCGGCTTGAGCAAACAAATCTTTTGCATTACCTGGATTACAAGACCCTCCATATAGAATACTTGTATTATCAGCAATCTCCTGACCATATTGATCAGCTAACACCTCACGAATAAATTTATGAACCTCCTGTGCTTGCTCAGGGCTAGCTGTCAAGCCAGTACCAATTGCCCAAACTGGTTCATATGCCAACACCACAGCTGCAAAAGCTTCTTTAGACAAGTGGAACAATCCATCTGTCAATTGTGTTTTGATCACATCAAAGAAAGCTCCAGATTCGCGTTCCTCTCTTGTTTCTCCAATACAGAATATTGGGGTTAAATCATGCTTTAATGCAATATCCACTTTAGATGCCAACAATGCATCAGTTTCACCAAAATAAGCACGTCTTTCAGAGTGACCTAAAATAACATGTGAAGCACCTACTGATTTTACTTGTGAAGCCGAAATCTCACCTGTATAAGCACCCGACTCCGCTTGGTGAATATTCTGAGCACCAATATTTACATTCGCGACATTTTTAGACAGTTGCCCAAGACTTGACAAATGAATAAATGGACTACAAACAACCAATTCCTGGTTTCCAATCACTTCATCTTTGGCCATATTGATAATTTCAGAAAACAAGCTCAATCCTGATTGATAGTCTAAATTCATTTTCCAATTACCAGCTACGATTTTTTTACGCATGATTTTACGATTTAATTATATTTTTTGTTAAGTTGATTCAATTTATCTTTAATCTGCTCCGTGAGCTCTTCCCCTTTTGATGCATACAGCGTCTCCAGATATGCCATAAACTTATCAAATTCATAAGTCTGAGCACCTCCGTCAAACACCCAAGCAAATGACGGTACAAATTTAGCATAAAAACTTGTATCTGCTAGCATGCTTGCAATTCCAATTACTGTTCCTGTATTTAAAGCCGAATTGATGCCAAGGCGAGTATAGTCTCCAATAAAGGCACCGCATTTTAAAAGACCTGTATCCCGAACACTATCTAATGCATAATCGTAAATTGAAACAGTCTTTAAGTTATTCTTCAAATTGGAATTAGAGGTACCAGCTCCTAAATTACACCAATCTCCTATTACCGAGCACCCTAGATAACCATGATGCCCCTTGGCCGAAAAATCACCAATGACCGAATTCCCGATCTCTCCCCCAATAACACTCTGCTTCCCTACCGAAACATTCCCATAAATCGTAGCGCCCATTTTTACAACGGCTCCTTTACCAAGATATAATGGACCACGCAAATGCGCGCCCTCCATAATTGTAACATCTTCATCGATATATATGGGACCTTGTAGGGTATTGAGCGTAGCACATTCCATGCTAACACGATCAGCCACATAAAGATCATTACCTAACAATTGATTTGTTCCAGATATACTGAACGACTGAACACCTTGTACCAGATGATTGAAATCATGTGTTATTTCAGTCCCTGTGAGCAAAAATAGATCTTCTATCCCTTTTAATAGATCAACGGATATATCAACCTCTTGCACACGATAAGAGTCTATATGTGTATAACAACAAGCTAAAACGTATCCGTCCTGTACAAGGACCTCTCCGACACGCAATCGCTGTAGAAGCTGTAATAAGGCTACTGACGGAATAACGTTCTCAGACACCCATATAAGCCCCTCCTTATCCGCATCGTTGGCAACATAGTGTACATCAAATTTTAAAGCTAATTTTGCCCATTTCTCCCGTAAAGTCAGTATACCAACCCGAAGGTCCAAACAAGATTTCACGAAAGTAAATGGATAAAGACTCTTTCTATCAAAAGTAGTTAATGGGGTGCTAAGCTTATCCAACAATTGGATCGAATCAAAGCAATCTGTAAAGAAGATTTTCACAAATTAAAAATAACAAAAAAAACCCGACAAATTATATTTATCGAGTTCTTAATATTGTAATATACAGATCTGCTACAATTATTTTTTGTTGTAACGGTTACGGAATTTGTCGATACGACCAGCAGTATCAACCAATTTCATTTTACCTGTATAGAAAGGGTGTGATGTATGAGAAATCTCTAATTTTACAACTGGATACTCATTTCCGTCTTCCCATGTAATAGTCTCTTTTGTATCAACACAAGATTTTGTAATAAAAGCATAGTCATTTGACATATCTTTAAATACAACTAATCTGTAATTTGAAGGATGCAAATCTTTTTTCATTATTATTATGATTACGTATATTCAATTATTGAGGTGCAAAGATAACTTATAAAAATGTAACTTACAACAATTACGAAGAATAATTAGTTGAAATTTTCCACATTTTAGTTAACAGCACTTATCAAGGGCACAAATGTAACAATCTTTATCCTAACCAAAGAATAATTTTGTTTATCGACTTTTTTACCTAACTTAACTTACTACAATTAAATCACTTACATAATTATGAGCAAATTAGATGAAAAAATTGCTGCATATGTTGCAGAATCAAAAAAGCTAGGCTTATCATTAGATGAAGCATTTATTGCAAAAGTAACAAAAGGAATAGGACCTTCCATTTACAATGCAGACTCGGAAACCATTGCTGCATCAGATCCCGAAGAACTTAACCGTGTCAAACAAAACTTTTTGATCAAAAAATTAGGCCTAAAAGATGGCCCTGATTTAGACAAGGCACTAGAGGAAGTGATTACCGCTATTGGCAAATCCAATAAAAATAAATACCGTGTATTAGTATATGCTTTATTGGCAAAGAAATTCAAAAAAGAATCTGTTTACCAATAAGCATCACCTTTTTTCACTCAACTCCTAACCAAAGACCATTTCTCCAAAAAACTCAGGGAGATGGAAATTAGGAGTTGGGTTTTCTATTTTATTCCAAGATATAAAATGTGGTTGTTTGAGATGATCACCACATTTGTAAAAATTCCCATGTATCCGTTTACCTTTCAGGTCTACAACATCGTCAAACTGAAATACAGCAAGTGGAATGACCTCAATCATACTCCATCGCTTATCGGAACCATTACGCTCAATTAAAGAGTAAGTACGCACCTGTTCTATTGTTGTACTATCCAATCGATTTCTATTTGCCTTTTCGGCCGGACCATAACCGATCAAGCCTGTTCCAATTAGATTAAATTCCAGGTTATAATAATGTTCGCGTCCATCAAAAGAAATAAAGAACTCAACACAGCTATCTTCCCATACATTTTGATTTGTTTCGGAATAATTACCCCGAAGTTGTTCTTCGACGACATCATATTGCAACACAAGATACTCCTGGGTATAGCCAATCTTAAATTGTACCTGAGGTTTATACGGGAAAGATTCGCTCCAGTTATTAAACTCCAGCGAATGCGATTCAAAATTGCTCAAGAGCTTCGACAAAGTATGATAATCAAGTGTATGGGCCAGCTCCGCTGCGATAGGCAAAATGGTTAGTTTTTTCATTCGAATATTTTTTTTACAGAAAAAAGAAGCTTCATCTACGCGATGGAAGCTTCTCAATATGATTAAAGGTATAAAATTGTTAAATGCAATCAAAAACTACCTTCCGCATAAATGCTTCATTCTTTTCCATCTCTTCAACCAATTTCAATTGCGTATTTGTACGCACCAGATTATGGTCATCATATTTAGTCTTGTAGTAATGATCTCCTTCCAAATAGTCCGTTAAGAAACGTACTCCTTGCATATAGGGCAATAAGAAGGCCCCATCGACTAATGTTTCTTTCTCTAAAGTTGTCAAGAAGTCATTAGCTTCCTCCAAATAACCTTCGGCATAGGCCTTATATAAGGCAAGATTTAGCAGAATTTTCGAAACATCCATCTCATCTTCGGCAACAGGGTTAATAATCGTCCGAATCGCATCTCCAAAATCGTATGCCACATAGCCTGGCATAACTGTATCCAAATCGATCACACATTGCATCTTATCGTGGCGATCTAAGAGCACATTATTAAACTTGGTATCATTATGTGTAATGCGCAGTGGAAGTTCCCCCTTGTTACCAAGTTCAAGAATGGTTTTCATTCGATCTTCACGACTAAAGATAAAATCCAATTTGTCCTTTACCGACGCTACACGTTGGCACACATCTTTAGCGATTGCTTTTCGAAGATTTTCAAGTCTAAACTCTATATTATGAAAGTTGGGAAGTACTTCAACGATCAACGAAGCATCTAAATCCGACAGCTGTTTTTGAAACAACCCAAAAGCACGGCCACCTTCGGCTGCTTGGACTTCAGTCTCTACAATATCATAGCTTTTCGTATCCTCTATGAGAATAAACATGCGCCAATAATTATCCTGACTATCTTTTATATATAATTCCCCACCTTTTGTAGGAACAATTGTCAATACATGATCGCTGATTCTTTTTCCTTCAGCGACTTTAACTTTTTTGCTAAGATGCTTGGTGACAATCTCAATATTATGCATTAATCCATCCACGTTCGGAAAAACATGGTGATTAATACGTTGCAATAAATGCGATATACCGCTATCTACAGTAGTAACTACACGATAGGTATCATTGATATGACCAGAACCAAACGGTTGCACTGAAATGATATCTCCTTCTAATGTGAATTGTTTTGCTGCGCTCTCTACTACTAATTGGTTAAAATCAGACATTAAACTATGTTTTTTAAATCATCAATGTGCTTGCAATATCACAAATTGAATTAATAAATGATAATTTTTATTTCAATCAAACGTTTGCATGAAATTTAATAAAATTAAGCAAACGTTTGCACTTTCATTTATCCCAAATGAAATAATATATTTGTTAATAGTACCCAGTCTCAAAGACTGTTTTCAAACAAGTAAATAACTAATATACAAACTCCTTATATCTCAAAACAATGGATAGAAGAAATTTCATAAAATCGACTGCCATCACTACAGCTGGAATCGGTGTCCTTTCAAGTACAGAATTATTTGCCCAAACAAATGGCAAGATAAAAATCGGTTTTATTGGTGTGGGTCTTAGAGGACGTAATCACGTTCAAATTGCCCTAAACAGAGATGATTTAGAAATTGTGGCTGTCTGTGACACCCAAGAAGAATCTCTAGCACAATGCCGTAAACAATTCAACGCAAAAGGCACCAAACTTCCAAAAGAATATACTGGTGGCGTTGATGCTTACAAAAAGATGTTAAGCAATGAAAAATTAGATGCTGTCATTATTGCAACACCTTGGCAATTCCACAAAAACCAAGCTATTGACGCAATGAAAGCTGGACTATACGTAGGTTGCGAGGTTATAGCAGGTCTAACGCTACAAGATCACTGGGATATTGTGAAAGTATCCGAAGAAACCGGAAAGCCTTACATGACCCTAGAAAATGTGGCATTCCGTCGTGACGTACTTGCTGTATTGAATATGCACAGACAAGGGCTATTTGGTGAATTGTTGCACCTGGAAGGCGGTTATCAACACGATTTACGCGAAGTATTATTCAATGACGGAAAAGCGTATTATGGCCATGGCGTTGAATATGGCCCGAAAGCGATTTCTGAGGCACAATGGCGTACACAGTTCAATATCGATCAAGATGGTGATCTATATCCTACCCACGGTTTAGGTCCAATTATGCAATTTGCAGATATCAACAAGGGCAACAGATTCACCCATATCACTTCGTACTCAAGTAAAGCCCGTGGATTGGCAGCCTATGTCAATAAAGTTTCCTCAGGACACCCCAACGGTAAGATCAATTACAAAAATGGTGATATCACACAAACGATGTTACAATGTGCAAATGGAGAAACCATGTTATTAACGCATGATACACACTTGCCAAGACCTTACTCTATCGGCTTCCGCGTACAAGGAACAGATGGTATTTGGATGGATGTTGCAAAAGGTATTCACATCGAGGGTAAATCCAAACCACACACGTGGGATTCTGCAGATGAATGGGTAAAGAAATACGATCACCCAATCTGGCAAAAATATGAAGCGGTAGCAAATGGTTCTGGTCATGGTGGCATGGACTGGTTTGTATTCAATGCGTTCATTCAGGCAGTAAAACAAAAGGTACAGACGCCAATTGACGTATATGATTCAGTAACCATGAGTGCTGTATTCCCATTATCTACCGAGTCTATTGCAAAAGGAAATAAAACGTTGGAATTCCCTGATTTCACAAAAGGAAAATGGAAAACCAAGAAAAATACTTTTATGTTAGATGACAGTGGAATGTAATTGAAAAAACATTCTTATTATTATAAAAGCCGTATTGAAAGATATACGGCTTTTTTTATGGATGCTTGACATAATCATAATAATCCTACTTTTTAGCTAGTCTTTTCCGTAAATTAGCACTAGCAAACAAACTTTTTCAACTCATTATGCTTACCGAAGCAATTATTATTTTAGTCCTGATTATTCTAAACGGAATACTATCGGCATCAGAAATATCCATCGTATCCAGCAGAAAGGCAAGGCTACAGGCTGAAAGCGATAAAAACAATGCGGCAGCCAAAATAGCGCTAAACCTAAAAGAATCGCCCAACAACTTTCTATCCACTGTACAAATAGGCATTACCCTTATCGGCATTCTAACCGGTTTTTTTTTCTGGTGGTAGTATTTCCACATATCTAGTCGGCATATTTAATAAATGTAGTATTATAGCCCCCTATAGCGAACAGCTCGCTGTAATCATTGTCGTCTTTATCATCACCTACTTTTCGTTGGTGCTTGGTGAATTAGTCCCCAAACGTATCGGTATGGCTATTCCGGAGAAGTATGCCATGCTAATCGCTTACCCGATGAACCTGCTCAGCAAAATCGTACGACCATTTGTATGGCTACTCAGTATGTCGACAGAGTTTATTGTCAAAATACTCAATATCAAGAGTAGCGGCAATAGTGTCACGGAAGAAGAAATTAAGGCGCTAGTAGACGAAGGTGTCGACAGTGGTGTCATCGAAGGTATTGAGCACGATATCGTCGACCGTCTATTGAGTTTAGGAGACAAAAAGGCGGTCAACCTAATGACTCACCGCAAAAACATTGTTTTTTTGGATCTGGAAGATTCTTTTGAAGAAAACAGAAAGATCATACTGGACAACGATCATTCCATCTACCCGGTCTGTGAAGGTGGACTCGACAATATTAAAGGTGTTGTTCATGTAAAGTCCTTACTACGACAATGCCTCCAAAACGAACCATTTGATCTAAGAACGCTCATGTTACCCATCAAATTTGTGAACGAATTTAGCTCATCTTATAGCATCATGAATACCCTGCGCACCTCCAGTATACATCAGGCGGTTGTCATTGATGAATATGGTTCGCCACAGGGAATTATTACGTTACGGGATATCGTTGGCGATTTGGTAGGTAACATCACAGAAAGCGACCTAAGTGCCCGACCGACAATACGTCAATTGGAAAACGGCGATTATGTTGTCGACGGACAATATCAGATCGAGGACCTTTTGGATGAATTTGAAATCGGTCTTTCTGAGGAAGACGAAGATGAGATCAACAATGTAACTACCGTAGGAGGCCTAGTGTTCCTAAGATTAGATCACGTGCCCGAAGAAGGCGAACGTGTCCGATTTAAAAATCTAGTTTTCGAAGTGCTTGATATGGATGGCCACCGCATCGATAAACTACTTTTGAAAGTGGAGGAATAAAAGAATATAAAAAGCGGTTGGTTGATCGATGTACTGATCAGCCAACCGCTTTTATATGCTCACGTTCTACAACAATTTAGTTGATGCCGTGCATCATTTTTTTCAATAAGGGGTTAAAGATGATCAACAACAATGCAGTAACTCCCGGAACTATTGCAAATATCATAAAGAAGTAAGACATCGAATGTTCTTCTGTAATGCGATCAATGTATGACCCTAAAAATCCACCGATAAAATTGGCAATAGCCGAAGCACAGAACCAACAACCGAAAAGAAGTCCCAAAAATTTCTTTGGAGAAAGCTTACTCACATAAGACAAACCAACAGGTGACAAACAAAGCTCTCCTGCAGAATGGAAAAAATAGGCGATTACAAGCCAAATCATACTGACCGAGGCTGTCTTGGCACCTTGGGGAATTTCACTCGCCCCATAAGCCAATGCTGCAAATCCAATACCTACTAATATTAAGCCCAATGCAAACTTAACAGGACCAGACGGGTTCCATATTTTTTCCCAGAATTTACTAAATGACGATGCCAGTGAAATGATAAAAAATGCATTCAAAATCTGAAACCATGAAGCGCCGACTTCTGATCCAGTTATTCCTATTTCTCTAAAGACTTTCCAAAGTCCTAAGCACCAAATTATACCAAACGAAATACCAGTAAATAAAATCGTTAATGGATATTGTTTATATATCTTTCTAGCCAATGCTGTTAAAACAATTGTGACTATAACAATAGGCACAATGGTCAAAATAGTATCAATCCATTTAAATGTCACCGCCGAACTTCCAGACAGAACCCTTTGCGTATAGTCCTTGGCAAAGATTGACATCGATCCTCCTGCCTGTTCAAAAGACAGAAAGAAAACTACACTAGCCAACATAAATATGGTGACGACGATCAATCTATCTCGGACAACATGTGCTGGAATGACCTCTTCCTCTTCTTCGTGATTCTTGATCTTTTTTTCATGGTAAGCCTGAAGTGCTTTAGGAGAATCTCCGATGATACCAAATATCTTTTGTCCAAAATAGAATTGCAACATACCAAAGAACATAAACACTCCAGCAAGTCCGAATCCATAATGCCAACCGATCTTCTCACCAATGTAACCACATAATAGCATTCCTAAAAATGATCCGGCATTGATTCCCATATAAAATATGGTATAACCAGCGTCCTTTTTAGGACTTTGATCTGGGTAGAGATTTCCCACCATGGAAGAAATATTAGGTTTAAACATCCCGTTTCCTAGGATCATTAAGACAAGACCTAGATAAAAGAAATTTGAATTTACGCCCTCAAATGCCATAGACAAATGCCCCAAGGTCATGACCAAAGCACCGATCAAAATTGCCTTTTTAAAACCGGTTAGCTTATCCGCTATCATTCCACCGATTAATGGTGTCAAATAGACGAAACCAGTATACAAACCGTAAAGTTTCATGGCCCGTTCATTACTCCATTCCCATCCTCCATCAGCAATGGAACTTATTAAAAATAAGGTCAACAATGCCCGCATACCGTAGTAGCTAAACCGCTCCCACATCTCTGTAAAGAATAGCACAAATAATCCGGCAGGATGTCCATTTACCATCTTGTCATCGATCCCCTGCTTAGCAAGATGCGCTACAAGAACTTGATCTTTTTCTTGATTCATATAATTTCAATAATTGTTTTATAACTCAGGTTTTGTTTTTATTTTGATAAAAATCGCTTGAAGATACACTATTTTTCTATGAATTAATCAATTCCATGCATCATCTTTTTTATTTTTTTGTTGCCTAGAATAAGAAATACAGCAGCCACCATAGGGATCACTGTAAAAACAGCAAAGAAGTAAGACATCGAATGAGATTCAGTAATCTTATCAATATACGACCCAATAAAGCCCCCTATAAAATTAGCTATGGCATTGGCACAAAACCAAAAACCAAACAATAACCCCAGGAATTTTTTGGGCGATAGTTTACTGACATAAGAAAGGCCAACCGGACCAATACACAATTCGCCCACTGTATGAAAAAAGTATGCCAATACCAGCCATATCATACTAACAGAGGCCGTCCTTGCACCGGTAGGAATCTCGGAGCTTCCAATAGATAGTGCCGCAAAGCCAACTCCAACCAGTGTCAGTCCCATTGCAAACTTAATTGGACCAGAAGGATTCCATACTTTCTCCCAGATCTTACTAAATGATGTAGCCAGCGTAATGATAAAGAAAGAATTTAACATCGGAAACCAGGATACAGTAACTTCCGAATTCATACCATAATATTCCCGATAAACCTTCCAAAGACACAAGGACCAGATGATCACAAAAGAAATGCTCGAAAAAAGTATAATCATCGGGTATTTGCGTATGATTTTCTTCGCTAAAACAAACAATACCCCAGTAATTACCACAATCGGCAAAACCGTCAATGCAGCGTCGAACCATTTAAATAAAACCGCCACGTCACCACTCAATACCCGCTGTGTATAATTTTTTGCAAAGATCGTCATCGAGCCACCCGCTTGTTCAAAAGCTAAATGGAAGACAATACTTGACAACATAAAAATGGCTATTACAAGCAAACGATCACGCACAATATGTTGCGGATTTTCTTCTTGACCCGCTGCAATATCGGTTAGCTCTTCTTGTTTCTCGGGTGTATTGCCAATCTTTCCAAAGATGCGCTGCGCAAAATAAAATTGCAACATTCCCAAAAACATAAATATTCCGGCAAGCCCAAAACCATAATGCCAGCCGATCTTCTCACCAATATAGCCGCATAGCATCATACCCAAAAATGCCCCTCCATTGATACCCATATAAAAAATGGTATACCCCGCATCCTTTTTACCGCCTTTATCTGGATATAATTTTCCTACCATCGAAGAAATATTGGGTTTGAACAGACCATTTCCCAAAACAATCAGCACCAACCCTGCCAAAAAAAAGCTTTTATTAAATCCCTCTAAAGCCATAGCGATATGCCCGAGAGTCATAATTACAGCCCCCACCATAATGGATTTTTTATATCCTGTAAGACGGTCGGCTATAATCCCGCCGAACAAGGGCGTTAAAAACACCATCCCGGTGTACAAACCGTAAAGCTTCATCGCTTCGGAGTTGGTCCAGCCCCATCCTTGTTGGGCGATGGTAGAAACTAGAAAATTCACCAACAGCGCCCGCATGCCATAGTAGCTAAAACGCTCCCACATCTCTGTGAAGAATAATACGAACAAGCCGGCTGGATGCCCTTGTACCAATACATGTTCCGCCCCTACTTTTTGCAAGTGGGTTTCAAGAACAGCATTTTTTTCAAAATTCATGTTTTTTTAGTCGTTATTTTTCAAAATAAGGTAGTGCGATTTCCATTTATAAGTATACCATCAGTAAATGGAAAAATCCGATGGTCCTCTACACCAAGAAAGTAGTGATTCACTCATCTTCATATACTCAAGCAAGATAGTGAAGATTTTAATAGGTTTCTAACAAATGGACTTCAGTTTTTTTAGTTGTTGCATCCGAGCAACACATCAATTAAAACCTATTTAACTATTCGAGTTCTTTCCATTGACAGAAAAGAACTCGAATAGTTAAATTTTAAATCAAAGGACGCAAACGTTCCAATAATTTTTTAGTAGCAAAAATACCCTCTTCCTCACTCAACTTACTTCCCTCATATTCAATCCCCACATAACCTTTGAATTTTGCTTTTTTAACAATCTTCAACATACGCTCATAGTCAATTTGCGTTTCATTACCATTGGCATCAAAATCATGTGTTTTGGCACTCACACCATGCGCATAAGGCATTAAATCCGTTACACCTTGGTAACGATCATACTCATAGAAATTACCAAGATCGGGTAAACTTCCACAATATTTACTACCCACTGCTTTTAATGTATTGGCCAACCAGTCACCATGCGAAGAGATACCACCATGGTTTTCTACAATTATGCTAATGCCCGCTTTTTTACCGATATCAGATAGTGTTGTTAAACTTTCAACAACACGCTTACTCACTTCCTCAGGCGTTCCTTTTCCAGCCGCATTGACACGAATGGCATGACAACCTAAGAAATTAGCTGCAGAAATCCACTTATAATGGTTTTGCACAGCTTGTTTTCTCTTTGTTTCATCTTCGTCACCGAGATTTCCTTCACCATCAATCATAATGAGTACATTACGTACACCATTATCTTTCGCGCGCATATTTAGCTCAGTAAGGTAATTATTATCATTAGCCTTATCCTTAAAAAATTGATTCACATATTCCACCCCATAGATACCGTATTTTTTGGCAGCCAATACTGGAAAATCCAAATTGTTCAAATCTCCCTTAAACAAGGATTTATGCAATGACCATTCAGCCAAGGAAATGTCAAACCAATCTTTCTTTGCTGCCGCAAAACTCTCCAAAGAGGGAGCTAATGCTATACCAGCAGATGCTAGCGCAAGGTTTTTAAGAAAATCTCTTCTTGAATTCATGTGTTTAGATTTAATGTGTTATTTAAATATTTCCCCAGCCAGTGGTCAACACATCAACGAGGTGCATCGTCTGAATGGGTAATTTATGTTTATCGATATAAGATTGAAGCTGTAGCAAACAAGATGAATCAGTGGAAATAATATAATCCGCATTCAGATCAAGTGCATTGCGCACTTTTTGCTCAGCCATTGCCGCGGATATTCCTTCGAATTTAACGGCAAAACTTCCCCCAAACCCACAACATGTCTCGCTATCTTTCACCTCCACCATCTCCAAACCTAAGACCTTACTCAATAATTTCCGTGGTTCCTCTTTAATTTTGCACTCTCGCAAAGCCGAGCAAGAATCATGGTATACCGCAACACCCTCCAATTCAGCTCCAAAATACTCTTTTTTTAGCACGTTTACTAAAAAATCAGAGATTTCCATCACCTGTTGTTGTATTTTATGACATTGATGGGAATCTGCCGAATTTGCGAATAAATCATTATAAGCATGTCGTACCATACCAGTACAGGACGCCGAAGGAGAAATAATCACATGATCTCCCGAGAAGTCACCTAAAAACTTCCGTCCGACCTGTTTCGCATCATCCCAAAATCCAGCATTATAGGCCGGCTGGCCACAGCATGTCTGCTCAGGATTATAGACGACCTCGCAACCGACTTTTTCTAATAAACGAACCGTATTAAAAGCGGTTTCAGGGTAAAGCTGATCTATAAAACAAGGAACAAAAAGTTCTACTTTCATATGCAATTCAATCAATAAAATTAAGATTTATTGGATACTAATATCCGGACCAAAAGTAACAATCCAATTACAAAAAATAAAGAAAGAACCAATGCCGAATATCGAATATTATGTGTTACCTGTTCTATAAACCCGAATGAGAATAATCCAATGACAATAGCAACTTTTTCTGTAACGTCATAAAAAGAGAAGAAAGCCGTCGTATCTTTAATATCCGTCGGAATTAACTTAGAATAGGTTGAGCGTGATAAGGACTGAATCCCGCCCATAACTAAACCGACCAGTGCAGCAATTATATAAAACTGAAGTGGAGTAGATAAATAAAATGCTGCAATACAGATGCCGATCCAGATCATCACCACAACGATCAACACCTTAATATTTCCAAAAAGCGTAGATAAATAAGACATTAAAAATGCACCTAAGATAGCCACGAGCTGGATGAGAAGAATTGTTGCAATCAACCTTTCTGCGCCTAAATGCAAAATTTTCTCTCCAAAAGAAGAGGCTACAATCATCAAGGTCTGAACACCAATTGCATAAAAGAAAAAAGCCGGCAAAAACTGTTTTATTTCTGGAATACCTTTGATCTTTTGGATAACATGGCCGAATTCATCCCGTACATTCTGTACAAAACTCTTACCGGTGTTATTCTCGGTCGCATCAATTTTAGGCAGGTATTTAAAAGGGATCATTGAAAACCCAAGCCACCACAATCCGACCATTAGAAACGATATGCGAGCCGGCAGTGAGGCATCTGTAATACCAAACCATTCAGGTTTAAGCACCACTATAAAACAAAGAATCTGTAAAGTGACACAGCCAATATATCCATAAGCAAAACCTTGCGCACTCACCTTATCTTGTTGATCAACAGTTGCCAAAAGCGGTAAATAAGAATTGTTAAACAAAACACCACCAATATAGCCCATCGCCGCAAGAACAAAACATATGATACCAATTTCCAAGGTTTCAAGCTTGAAGAAAAATAAGCACATACATGCAACCGCTCCAACATAGGTAAAGAATTTCATAATCTGTTTCTTTTTCCCCTTTGCATCAGCGTAGGAAGAAATAAAAGGCAAAGAAAAAGACATCAGCAAATAGGCAAAGGCCAAAGAAAAATTGGAAAGTGCGGTATTGACGACTTCAATCCCAAAGAAACGAACAACATCACCATGCTCTTTTGTCGTCGTAATTGCGGTATAGTAAACAGGGAATATCGTGGAAGTAATAACAAGGTTGTAAGCAGAATTGGCCCAATCGAACATGGCCCAAGAACGAATCAATTTTTTATTGTTTTTTACAATTGCTTCCATTTAAATTGGCTTAATAAGTTTGACGAATATAAGTAATTATTTTAGCCATTTCTTTACGAATTACACTTGCTCGATCATCTATATAATTATTGTTCATAAAAGAAAATGCCAAGCGCCTTCCTGTCCGCGTAATCAGATAACCGCTCTGATTATAGACAGATGTAATCGTTCCCGTTTTAGCAAAAACAAACGGTTCACCGAGATCTTTGCTATAGGTACGTTTTAGGGTGCCATCGACACCTCCAGCCGGAAAAAGACGGAAACGCTCTTGCTCATCCGGCAACTTATTTTTCAAGAGGACCAATAGATCTACATTATTCTGCGGAGTCACCTTGTTATAGGACGACAGACCCGATCCATCAAATAAGGCGACCTCAGCTGAAAAGTATTTATAAACGTTATTCTTCATCCAGTCCCGTACCAAGTAAGTATCAAATTGACTGAATTGTTTCCACGAACACATCATCAAAAACTGTTCAGCAATAAAATTATCACTTGGCAACATCATTTCACGGATTAAATTTTTGGTACTGCCGGAATAGAGTATCTTGGTATTGCTTGGTTTTTGGTAAGATAGTAAGGTGACGGATTTACCTAGACTGTCCGCCAATAATTTAATAAATAAGCTATCAGAATAGATAAATGGAACTTCATTGACATAACCGCTCGGAACGGGACGTTTGGACATCCAAAAGGAATTTGCATGAAATGAGCGGGAAAGTTCAAAATCACCGACCTTAGGTTCCGGCAAAAAATCCAGTGAATTTTGAAAACTTGCTGGAGAGGTCGATAGATAATTATAACCTTTTTGTCGAAAAGTGACCACATTGCCATAAATAGGAAATGTACTGATTTCAGGTTGATAGTAAGCCTCAAAATCTTCCATAGCCCAACCATGCGCAAAGAACTTATTCTTCATTGTTCCTGGCACGACAAAAATGCGTTTATTCGTATTTTTCAAAAAGTTGTATACTACCCGGGTATCTAAACGATTATGCAGAAAGGTCGGATCACCAGTCCCCCAGATAAGCAACGAGTCTCCGCGTTCCACATACTCCAAACCAGGTATTGAATCGCCCAACAGTGCCAGTGCGGCATAGGTGGTATACATTTTCGTATTGGAAGCCGGCGTAAAATGCTTATTGCCGTTTATATCCATGACATATTTATTGGCATTGAGGTCGTATAAAGAAAAACCAACAAAATGATCATTTAATATTTTAGATTCTTGAAATAGCTGATAAACATCCTCAAAGCTCTGAGCCTTCGCTACAAAAGTAGCAGCGGGCAGAAACCAAAGCAGCAATAATGCACTTAAAATTTTTTTCATCAGTTCAAACATACAAAAAACTGCATGAACTCCCTTTCGTCTATTGCCAAAATTCAGATACAAATCCTTAAAAAGGAAAGGGGAAGACAACGCCTCCCCCTTTCCTTTTTAAAACTATCAAAAATTAATATCCTTGATTTTGTGTCAGAGCTCCACCACTTCTGTCAATCTGCGATTGTGGAATTGGGAAGTAATCATTTTGTGGTTTATAGTTTAAGCCTTTATAACGTGACATAAAACCACCTTCAAACGTTGCGTAGCTTTCCAATACAGTTTTCGCCTCACCCCAACGCACGAGGTCATAGAAACGATGTCCTTCCATCGCTAATTCTAAACGACGTTCAAAACGAACAGCTTTGCGCGCATAATTTTGGTCTGGGAAAGAAGTATAGGGTTTAACAACATATACTGCCGCCGCAACATTATCGCCAGTCGTTTTTGGAGGTAATTTTGCCGCACGTTCACGAACTGCATTTACGAGATTCATCGCTGCACCTAAGTCGCCCAATTCAACTTGACATTCCGCTGCCATTAAAACAACATCAGCTAAACGAATAATATTAACATCCAAGTCAGTAATATATGCCGCTCCTGACGCCGTATGTGTCGCATGCAGACTCTTCGGAATCATTGTTTTTATACCAACAAATGGTCCTCCGAGCTCACCTCACGAATCCATGCATCGCCTGGCATGACACCATAATCATAGAAATTTACACCTCTACGACCAACCGTATAGTCCAACCGTGGATCAAAACGAAGCGTCACATCAAGTTTGTATGTTTTCTTTGCCTCATCAGACAAACCGAAATCTGATTTATATGGATTATTGCGATAAGAACCGTCCAACAATGGTAAGCCATTTGCATCAACTTTATACGCATTGACCAAATCAATGGTCGGTTGATAGAAACCACAACAACCTACAGGATTACTTCCGTTTAATCCAGACAACATATCTCCAACATTGGCATTGTCGCCAGATCCATCTGGGTTAATCACATGTTTAGATACCAGTAATGCCTCTGGGCCATCTTTTGTAAGTACGTCAAAGTTATTTTGGTACGGCATCGTACGAAGATCCTTTGCACCGATAACGTCTTTAAACAAGGCCAATGCATCAGCATATTTTTTCTGGTAGAGATAAACTTTACCAAATATGCCTTAGCGATATTCTGATCCATACGTCCGGCCTGGCTATTGATTTTTGTTGCTGGCAAATTAGCTATTCCGGGCTTTCCAAATCGTCAATAATCTTCGGAAGTACATCATCCTTATTCGGTTTCGTTTTAGCTTCATCATCCGTTGTATTCTCATCAACATACGCTAGATTTTTGAAAACACGCCATAAATAAAAATAATAGTGCGCACGTAGTACTCTGGCCTCACCTTCTATTTCCTTCGCACGTGCAGCCGTTACCGTTTTTCCACCTGCTTGGTCGGCTTTCAGAATGCGCAACGTATTATTTGCCCTTAATACGCCCTCATAATAAACTTCCCACATCTGACTCAGGTTATCGTTCGAACTATTTGGCGTATGAAATTCGATCATATTCATGTTCGGTTGATCGGTTGCCTCAGATCCTTTATGTGCATTATCTCCAGCAACTTCACCAAACAACCATTGGCTAGGCGCCGAAGAATAATTTCCCCAGGTACCGTTGACGTTGCCGTTTAATATACCATACGCCCCGATAAGGGAGGCCTCAATACCTTTTGAATTTACAATCTGAGACTCAGGCAATTCAGCTTGTGGATCACGCTCCAAAAAAGATTTTCCACAAGAGGCTAATAAAGTCAATGATATACCTAAAACTGTAATTATATTTCTTTTTTTCATTTCAATCAAATTTTAACTTAAATCACTAAACCCTTAAAATCCTAGACTAACACCCAACATATATTGACGAGCCTGTGGATACACACCAAAGTCTACACCCAAGGCTGGGTAAGTCGATGGAGTAGCCGTAACCTCTGGGTCAAGCCCTTCATATTTAGTAATCGTAAACAGATTTGTTACCCCCACATAAGCACGGAGTTTCTTGATACCGGTATTATTACCAAAAACCCGATTGGTATCGAAGTTATAGCCAACTTGAAGGTTTTTCAATTTCAAGAAACTTGCATCCTGTACATAATAGCTCGAAGAAGCATATTCATAAGGTGAAGCATTTCTCACTTGAGAAGGGATCATGCTACCGCTATTCGTTGGACTCCATTCATCCAATACGCGCGTACTTTTTTGACCTCTAAACACGCCAAAATCTGTGAAGTATCGCGTTGCTTCATAGTTTTGATTACCCTTTGAGCCATAGAAGTAGGCCATAAAATCAAAGTTTTTATAAGCCGCATTGATATTGAATGAATACACAAAATCAGGATGTGGACTACCTATAACGGTACGGTCACTCGCATCAATTTTCCCGTCCCCGTTGACATCCTCAAATTTAAGTCCGCCAGCTCTGGACTTACCATCCTCATATTTAGCGACACTCGCATTGTTCATATCCGCTTCCGAATAAATACCAATTACTTTATAGCCGTAGAAAGCACCAAGAGGTTCTCCAGGTTTTAGGATGGAGGTCTCCATACTTCTGAAACTACCGTACACTTGTTGGGTTACTGATGGTGCCAAAGAAACAATCTTATTCACGTTGCGTGAAATAGTAGCAGACAGATCCAACTTAAATGCACTTTCCTGACGCCGACCATAATGATAATTCAAAGAAAACTCGATACCTTTATTTTGCATATCACCAATATTTACATAAGGCGATTCGGCACGGCCTGCGGCAACAGCAGGTAAAGGTAATAGGTACAGCATGTCTTTCGTCTTTTTATTGTACCAATCGAAAGATCCATCAAAATCACCCTGCGCTAGGGTAAAATCCACCCCGAGGTTTAATGCAGAGACTTGTTCCCATTTCACGTCTGGATTACTGTAGGCATTGTGCCACATACCGGAAGTCAAGCTTCCGTCAATAGGATATGAAGACGAATTAATAGCGACCTGATAACGATTCAGATATTGATTGGCTGGAATACGTTGATTACCCGTCACACCATAACCCGCTCTGATTTTTAGGTCCGAGAGCCATGAAACACCTTTCATGAATTCTTCCTCCGACAAACGCCAGGCAGCACTCGCACCAGGGAACGTTCCATATTTATTGTTCGGCCCAAAATTCGAAGAACCGTCACGACGCACTGTTGCACTTAAGATGTACCGATCTTTGTAGGAATAATCGACCTTTCCAAACACCGAAAATAAGGAGCCTACAGAACCGCTACCTTCACTGACGCGACCGGTTGAAGCGGCATCTAAATAAAGGTAATCAAGTGATGACATCGTGAAAAAGCCATTTCCTTTTCCTCTTATTTGCCTATTTCTATTCTGAATAGCTTCCGTACCAGCGAGAATGCTCAACGTATGCGCCTCATTAAATGTTTTTTTATAGTTTAAAGTATTTGTCCAAGTCCATTCTTTATTCAGTCCAAAAAATTCATTAATTCCGTTGTTAAAACTTCCTTCTGTAAACTCAGGGTTTGGATAGGTATAAGATACACCATTGTAGTTTTCATACTTCATACCAAAACTGCTACGGAAGGTTAATCCTGAGACAATATCAAATTCTCCAAAGACATTCCCGAAAAACATATTGCTCTTATTTTTATTATCCTTGGCACGATAGGCGATAGCGACAGGGTTTTCTCCGTTACCATACTGTCCGCCAACAGATCCTGCAAAATTTCCGCCTTCATCATAAACAGGAATGATGTTATGAATACGATACGCAAAACCCAAAGCACTACCTTCACCGATATAGTCCCCAGCAGTATTGGTATTTACCCCCATACCAAATCCCTCCGTAAAACTGTATTGCATATTTTCGCCAAAACGTAATTTATTATTAAATGCAGAGAAGCGTGTGTTTGAACGAAGATTATATTTTTCAAAACCGGTATTAATAATCGTTCCTTTTTGTTTCAGATACCCTCCAGAAATCGCATAGGAAGCATCTTCACCTCCTCCTAAAACGCTAAGTTGGTGCGACTGAGTAGGTGCATTTTGGGATAAAGCATCAAACCAGTTGGTTCCTGCCTTATTGGCTTTGGTGATTTGATAAAAATCGCTTCGGCTACTTGCATCATACTTATATTTTGACATATCCACATCTGCAGCTGTAATCACATCTTTTCCGCCCACTTTAGGCCCAGCGATAAGGTAATCAGGCATCACATTGTTTGTGCCGTCCAATCTGTTTTCAATATCCAACGTCTGTTGCGGAGACAACATTTTTGGGAAACGCCCGCTGTTTGGAACCTGCACACCATAATAAGAGTCAAGGTTAAATTGAGGTTTCCCACTTTTACCGATTTTTGTGGTAATGATGACAACACCATTATTTGCACGTGAACCGTAAATTGATGCTGCTGATGCATCTTTTAAGACCTGCATCGTCTCAATATCATTTTGATTCAGCCAGCTTAACTTTCCTTCATAAGGCACTCCATCAATAATGTAAAGCGGCTCGTTGTTGTTGATCGTACTATAGCCACGAATTTTAATCTGTGGTGTAGAACCAGGCGCTCCGTCCACGACGATCTGAACCCCTGTTGCTCGCCCTTGCAATGCCTCAACAGCACTCGCAGCCGGGGTAGTCTTCAATTCCTTCACATTGACAACGGCAACAGCACCAGTTAAATCTTTCTTACGTTGTGCCGAATAACCTGTCACAACGACCTCTTCCAAGGCGTCTTCTGAACTGCTTAACGAAATTGAAAGATCAGCTTTCGAAGAAACAGTAATCTCAGTGCTTTTGTACCCAATGTAACTGATAATCAACACATCACCTACTTTACTTTGAATAGTAAATGCACCATTCTCGTCGGTCGACGTCCCGGTACTACTTCCCTTTACTTTAACAGAAACGCCTGTAATACCTTGACCTGTAGCAGCATCCTTCACAATCCCCTTGATAGGCGTCTGTTGTACACGCTTTGTTTTCATTAATGAAACGACTTCAACTTTGCCATGGCTAACTAATCCACTGGCAAATCCATGAGTGGTCATTCCTCCCCCAATGAGAAGAGAACTCATAAGCAGAAACCTCTTATTGAACTTTTGGCCCAATATGAGATCAAAACAGCAATTTTTGTCCGTTTTTTTCATCATAATTTTACTAAATAGGTGGTTTAAAAAATTTATGTTTATTCTTTAGTTGTTTTAGCTGATATTGGTTTATTTAAGTTCTTGGTCATTTTTTTTAGGTCTGACGACAACAATGCGATATCGTTGACAGGTTCATTCCCCTTGGTTATTCATTTTTCACTTAATTTGGTTATTTTCCAGAAATGTTAAAATCTGTTAAATAAATGTAAAGAATAATAAATGTAAAAAAAAAGGAAAAATCTCAATTAATTCACAAAGTGCTATAAATCAAGTTATTGTATTTTATACACTAAGCCGAATTGCAATACTATTGTTACACAAGCACATCCTTTTGTTTTCGCTACAGAAAACCTTTCCCAAAATTCAATGTGCTTTGTCAAATATTCTACAAATAGGTCCAAATAAGCTAAAAGCTCCTTATATTTGTTGTTGATGAATGTAAGTAATTTATTAGAACGGGCGCTCCGATTTGAGTTCCTATCCAAGGAAGAGGGTGTTTTTTTATATCAAAACGCACCTACAGCTGATTTGACTTTCGTAGCCAATGAATTGCGTAAAATACAAGTGCCACATGGTAAAGTAACCTGGCAGATCGACAGAAATGTCAATACCACCAATGTGTGTATTGCAAATTGCAAATTTTGCAACTTTTTCCGCCGTCCCGGTCATGAAGATAGTTACATCACCGATATCGAAAGCTACAAGCAAAAGATAGAGGAAACTTTTAAGTACGGTGGTGATCAACTGCTGCTGCAAGGTGGCCATCACCCGGATTTGGGTATTGAGTTTTACAAAAACCTTTATAAGCAATTAAAAGAGCTTTACCCTACGCTAAAACTACATTCACTCGGCCCGCCTGAAATTGCGCATATTTCCAAGTTGGAGAACATGAGTCATATTGAAGTTTTGAGACAATTGAAAGAAGCTGGACTCGACTCTCTACCTGGAGCCGGAGCTGAAATTCTCAATGATCGCGTAAGACGTCTTATATCAAAGGGAAAATGCGGTGGTAAAGAATGGCTAGATGTTATGCGGGCAGCCCATAAAATTAATCTACCAACTTCTGCCACCATGATGTTTGGTCATATCGAAACAATAGAAGAGCGTTTTGAACATTTGGTGTGGATTCGCGAAGTACAGGATGAAAAACCGCAGGAATCCCATGGTTTTATAGCATTCATCCCTTGGCCTTTCCAGGACGATGGCACCTTATTGAAAAGACTTCGCGGTATTACCAATAACGTAACAAGTGAAGAATATATCCGCATGATTGCTTTGAGTCGCATTATGCTTCCTAATATCAAAAACATACAAGCATCCTGGCTCACTGTCGGAAAACGTACTGCTCAATTGTGTCTGCATGCCGGAGCAAATGACTTTGGTTCTATCATGATCGAAGAAAATGTCGTCTCTGCGGCAGGGGCACCCCATAGATTCACATCTAAATCAATACAGGAAGCTATTTTGGAAGCTGGATTCAGTCCACAACTACGAACACAAAAGTACGAGTTCCGTGAGCTACCAGCCCATATGGTCGAACAGGTCATTAACTATTAATACGATACATTGAAAGACGTCATAAGAAATATTGAAGCAATTATATTTGCTTCTGCGGAAGGAATAGATCTTGCCGACATCAAACAGATTTTGCAGGAAGCATTAGCCATCGAAGTATCCAGAGACGAGCTACGTGACTTGATTAAAAAAATTGAAACGAAGTACCAGGATGAAGATTATGTACTCGAATTACGTTACATCAACAACGCCTATCAATTTTTGACAAAAGCTGTTTATCATGAATCGATACAACAGCTCCAAAATCATAATAACAAGCGAAAATTAAGTCAATCAGCGCTAGAAACACTCGCCATCATTGCTTACAGACAACCGATAACAAAATTAGAAGTGGAGCAGATTAGAGGTGTCAGCTGTGATTACGCTATTCAACGTTTACTGGAAAAGAAGTTAATCAAAATTGCGGGAAAAGCAGATAGTATCGGAAAACCATTACTTTATGCAACAAGCCAACAGTTCATGGATCACTTCGGAATCAATGGTGTGAGAGATCTCCCACAATTAAAAGATATCGTTACCGAGGACAATGCAATTGGCGAAACAAATGAATAAATAAAATAAAATAAATTTTTATTTTCAAAATACAATTCAACATATTGATTAACAGAAAAATAAAGCTTAATAATTTTTTGAAAAAAAGTTTTAAAAAATAGTTTTCTTCTCTAATTTTACAACATTGAATAAGAAACAATAAAGTATTATTTTATGAACACGGCAACTTTAGCTAACGAAGATCTTGAAGAAGTAAAATTCGCATCTTTCAACGGTCCTGATGACGATGATGATGATTTCGATGATGATTTCGATTTACCTGAAATCGACTCGATTGGAGGATTGGATGACTTCGATGATGACGATGAATTTTAATATTTTAGTGCGATATAACACTACCTATTAAAACACCAGAGTATCATTAAAAAAATAAGGCGTTCAATCAAATTGGACGCCTTATTTTTTACTTTGCCTGATCGATCAATTTATGTAATTCCATCTTGGGAATCATGCCGCTTTGTCGCCATATTTGCTGTCCATTTTTGAACAGCACAAAAGTAGGCACGCCACTTACCTTATAAATCGAAGCAATTTTGGGATTTTTATCTACATCAATTTTAATGATGGATAGATCTTCCTGATAAAATTCCTTTACATCCTGTAAAATCGGCGCCATAGTCTGGCATGGACCGCACCACGTCGCAAAAAAATCCACCAAAACCAGCGAATTTGATTGAATAATCTGGTCAAAAGTAGCCATTATTGATTCTCCTTTACTTCTTCTTGCAATGCCTTATACCCACCTTGGATATTGCATATATGTTTAAATCCTTTAGCACTTAAAATAGATACAGCCACTGCACTCCTATATCCTGATTGACAGTGTACATACAGTTGTTTATTGTCTTTTTTAAGTGTAGAACCAAAATTAACGAAATCTGTTAATGGAATATTCATTGCATTGTCAATATGTCCATTACCAAATTCTTTATTTGTTCTTACATCCACAATATGACCTTGACCTGATCTTTTCCTAAATTCTCCTGCACTAATATTGCTCAATGAGACTACATCTTCGTTACTTTTCCAAGTTTCGATGCCACCATCCAAAACTCCAATAACATGAGTATAACCCAATTTTAATAAATGGTTGTAAACCGTATCCTGACTATCTATTTCTGTAATCAATAAAATTTTTTGCGCTTTATCGGGAAACACTTGTGCCAAAAAGTGATCAAAAGGACCTTTAAAGCCTATATTTATTGATTTCGGCACAAATCCTTGCAGGAATATATCGCCAGGCCGCGTATCAAGAACTTGAATAGCTGTTTCACGGCGCATTTTTTTAAATTCCTTCAATGTTAATCGTGGTAAATCTGAAGCGGGCTGCGACATCTCGGCCTGATGGTTCTTCGATGCTGCATGCAATTGCACTTGACCATTGAACAGTGCAAAACAGACCCCACATAATGTGATAAAAACGCTACGCATATATTTGACTATTTAAAAGGAATAAGCAGCTTTTCCAATTCCTCAATTTTACCATTGTATATATTTAAGTCCACATTGCCCTGAATGCCTCTGACAGAGCCTTTTTCAGAAAATTGCCAGAAAGCCCAATGCTCCTTGGGGTTCTCAACCCAAAAGTTGTAATTTGCAATCCATAGCGTATAAGCGGCAAACTCCTTTTCCAAAAAATCACTATAAAACTTATCTCCGGAGTAAAGAATGGGCTTTACTTTGTAGTGAGCTTCGACTTCTTCAAGCCAACGTTTTAGCCCAACTTTCAAGCTATCCATAGATTGTTGTTTTGGATGCTCCTCAATATCCAAGACCGGTGGAAGATCGCCAGGCTGTAATTTAACTTTTCGAATAAAATTCTTCGCTTGCTTTACCGAGTTTTCATTGGGTCTAAAATAATGATAAGCCCCTCTCAAAACCGCCCTATTTGCCGTTTTGCTCCAATTTCGACTAAACTTATTATCCATTCCTTTCTCACCCATTGTCGCCCTGATAAACACAAAATCTATCGGAAAATGATCATTGATTGTGCTTACCTTTTGCCAATCTATTTCTTCCTGGTAGGTAGACACGTCTATACCAAACACCTTATCATCGTGCTTGCTCATAATCTCAATATTTCGAATATCGTATTTAGCCTCCTTCGTCAGAGACTTGTCTTTGGAGGTAGCCACACGAAAATAGTATATAATTCCAGCTCGATAATGCCACATTACAAGACAGAGGAAAAACACCAGCATTCCTGCTATCATCCAGATCCACTTTGTTCCTCGGGCTTGACTTCCTTTTGTGCTTGTTTTCTTTCTTTTTAATCGCTGTTGTGCCATGGCACGATGAAGTTACGGCAATAGCAATTAACTCGCAAAATTTTCACAACAATTTATATTTTTGTGTATGATCGTGTACAACCCCAAAGACTGGCTTTCGGCAACTTTCAAGTTGCATAAATCAGATACCTTCAAAAAGTTACTGCCATTTCTTGTTTTAATCGCTTTTTATTCCTGGATAATTGCCTTTCTTGAATTGGAATACCTCAAATTAAATGAAAAGAGCTGGGTCAAAAACATAACGATTGTCCACAATCTTCTCGGTTTTGTTATATCGCTTTTACTGGTATTCCGAACAAACACAGCCTATGATCGTTGGTGGGAAGCCCGAAAGCAATGGGGTACATTGACCAATATAAGTAGAGCCTTTTCGTACAAACTAAATGCCATGCTGGATGTAGATGACAAAGTGAACCGTAGCTTTTTTAGAAAGGCAATCCCCCTATTCGCAGAGACACTATACGATTTTTTAAGATCGGATTACACCAAGTTTATGCTCGACGAAAACGAACACCCTGAGTTAAAAGCTTTGGATAATAAAAAACATGGCCCCAATCAAGTTTCTACCATGATCTTCCACAAAATCAATGATCTATATAAAGAAGGAACTATAAGTGGCGATCAGCTTATTATCCTTAATGAGGAAATTACTACTATGACACATGTTTGTGGAGCTTGTGAACGTATTAAAAATACGCCAATACCATTGGCATATAGTGCATTTATCAAGAAGTTCATTATCTTCTATACCATGACCCTTCCAGTAGGTTACGTTTTCTCCATCGGTTACTTTGTTGTGATTGCTGTACCATTTATTTTATATGTTTTAGCATCTCTCGAATTAATTGGCGAGTCCATTGAAGAGCCATTTGGTATCGACCAAGACGATTTACCGATCGACAAAATTGCGGCCAACATCAGGAAACACTGCCATGAGATTATCCCTGTATAGCCTTTTTTAAAAACAATCCAGCTCATTTTCAAACCCTAAGACTATCTATAGAAAATAAGTTTTGTAAATCTATTCGAAATTTCTACTTTTGTCGCGGAGAGTTGGCAGAGTGGTCGAATGCGGCGGTCTTGAAAACCGTTAACTGTCACAGGTTCGGGGGTTCGAATCCCTCACTCTCCGCAGAAAAAGCCTTTCAGAAATGAAGGGCTTTTTGCTTTATGGCTGGATTCAAAGCCCCAGCTGGCTGGGCTGCCAACACATCCCCATTCAATCTGGTTTACCAGCTATTCTCCCTATCAAAAAATCAATTTTCTTACAGCACTACACCATTCGAATTACCACATTGTTACTACGAGAAAACAACATTTTACGCAACTCTACCTTTCCCTATGCACGATTTTTAACTTTTTTCACTCTTTTATGTAATAATCTGTAATTCATAACATCTAATACGCAGAATATTCTAGGCAACCCTAATTACTGGTTTTATGTTCAATTCTTATGAAAACTATTGTTCTTCGTATCAATAAAGATTTACGGAACTATATATGTTATTTCATCAAACTCGGTATTTCAATACTTTTACTTATGATATACGGATCGGCATATACACAAAAAAAATATGATTTTCAGGTCAACATCAATGGAAAAGGAACACCGATGAATCTTATCACAGGATATAGCTGTAGTGGAGCGTATGGACAGAAACCGATTTTCGTGTTAGGCAGTAAATACGAAACGCTGGAAAAATCACAGCAAATTCTTTCCCAACAATATAAGTATGTAAAAAAGCTAACTTTACACACTACCAACAGTAAGCATTTTAATATGTATGACCAGCCGATATGGTTTTTTGAACTAGACACATTTTTAAAATAACCCGATGACCAACAAAGAAAACTTTGAGATTATTTATAAAGAATATGCGCCGGCCATCCGCAAGTTATGCCTCAGTTATACTGGAGACCCAGATAATGCAGATGATTTAGTCCAAGAGACCTTCATTACTGTATGGAAAAAACTCGACGGTTTTCGCAATGATGCAAAATTAAGCACCTGGATCTACAGAATAGCGATCAATAATTGCTTGACGAGCATGCGAAAAAAGAATCAACATGTAAAAAAAATAACTGACTCAAACTACATCGATATACCCGAGGATTCAACGAATGAAAAAGTACAACAGATTGATCTGCTGTATAAATGTATCAGCAAACTAAAAGAAGCGGATAGAGTACTGATCACATTGGTATTAGATGAAAAACCTTATGAGCAAATAGCAGAAATTACGGGAATTACAGAGAATAATCTCCGTGTTAAAATCCATCGAATTAAAAAAGAATTAACTGAAATTTTCCATAAATATGCAAGACTTTAACGATTTACAACATCTTTGGAAACAGGATAGCAAACAACATATCTTGCGCCCAAAACGCCTGAGTAAGGTCAAAGACTTTCGTCAGGAATTAATAAGGAAAGAAATAACCGGCGCTGTGTTATTGCTTGTAACAGGATTAATTATTCTTGCGCTAGTATATTTCCTTGATTTTAGACACAAAACGCTGGCATTGTACACAGCGATGTTTATCGTATCCTGCCTTTGTTTTATACAGGCATCCTTAATGATGACCACTGTAGGTAAAATCAAAAAGATCAATGAAGTAGCTTTACCTACCGAGCATTTACAACAGTGGCAACAGTTTGATTCCTTTAGAAAGAAAAGAATTCATTGGAATATGCCCATTTATCATTTAATTCTCTGTATAGCAATCTCGATCTATCTTCGGGAAATCCTAGTGGGTGCCAGTTTCAACTATTATTTACTCACTTACCTTCCAACCTACAGCTGGATGCTATTTTCCTACTTTTATTTAGGCAAAAGACAACTCGCTAAAATTGATCGATCCATCAACGAAGTTATTTTTGAATTACAAGAACTAGAACGACAATTCGGGAATTGAAAAATCGGATCGTGTTTGCTCCTTAAAAATACTTTCATAGCTCCATTTTTAATTGCAATTTCCTTAAAACAAGGTTATGATCACATCTAAAGCGAAAATATCCACCAAGGCGGAGTTTTTTTTGTCGCCAATATGACATCGGAAAGAGGGGCAACCCTTAAAAATAACCAACTGGTATTCAACTACATTTCTATTTTAAGAGTGCTAAAACTGCTTTTAAACAAAGAAAAATGTAAAATAAGTTTTGTAATTCTACCCAAAATTTCTACTTTTGTCGCGGAGAGTTGGCAGAGTGGTCGAATGCGGCGGTCTTGAAAACCGTTAACTGTCACAGGTTCGGGGGTTCGAATCCCTCACTCTCCGCAGAAAAAGCCTTTCAGAAATGAAAGGCTTTTTGCATTTTAGCCCAATCCGTCCCCTTACTCTTCTTAAGAACTAACGGACCAAGCAGACTTCTTGGGGGAATATCAAAAATTTCCTAGTTTAGCATCTTTAATACAGATATCCCTTGCAAGACGCCGAACGTAAATTACTATCGCTATTGATGCCCGAAGGGCTTTTAGAATACTTTCAGATTTTAGAAGTCGATCAGGTTGACAATCAACTCCACATTTATTTAGACGAGCTTAATATTTCTCCAACAGGCTATGAGAACAGCAAGCTGGAGTCAAAGGGCTTTATGCCTTCTACAGAGATTTCCGACTTTCCCATTAGAGGTCAGAAAGTTACATTACATATCCGCCGTCGTCGCTGGACAGTCTTAGATACGGGACAGATTATCACAAGAGATTGGAACCTGGTCCGTGAAGGTACCCGAATGACAACTGAATTCGGGCTTTTTTTAAAGAAGATATTTGGATAACTATCCTGTAAGTGCCCAATTGGTAGGATTATTCTTCCAGATGGACGGCAAGCAACTTCAGGATCAATACAAGAACCATCTCAGTGACTTCCATGATTGGGGCCAAAAGCCACATGCAGAGCGATGGACTCTTTTCCCCGGGAATATCTCCGAACGCTTGAGCATCGATGAGACCAGTTTTAGCAACGGTGAATTATATACCATTGTTAGCAGTAAATCGGCAAAAGGGCGTAAAGGGACGATTCTGGCAACTATCAGGGGCACAAAGGCTGAGGATATCATGACTGTTCTTGAGCGAATACCTTTACGTTCAAGGAATAAGGTAAAGGAGGTGACCATGGATATGGCACCGAACATGGCTAAGGCAATCCGTAGATGTTTCAGGAATGCCAGGCGTGTGGTCGATCGGTTCCATGTCCAAAAGTTAGCTTACGATGCAGTGCAGGAACTCCGTATCAGATATCGTTGGGAAGTATTGGATGCGGAAAGCAAGAAGATAATGGAATCTCGAAAGCGAGGAATCCCATATGAACCCGAGTTGTTACCTAATGGAGACACGCTCAAACAGCTACTGGCTAGATCCAGACACCTCTTGTTCAAGCATCCAGGCCGATGGTCCGAAAACCAGAAACACCGAGCTGAACAGTTGTTCATACGGTTTCCCAAACTAAAGCTCGCTTATGACCTTGGAATTGCTCTGGGTGACATATTCAATAAATGCAGAGACAAAAAGATAGCATTTACCAAGCTGGGACTCTGGCATAATCAGGTTGAGAATGCGGGCATCGCCTCTTTGAGAGCGTAGCAAGATCCATTGCGGCACATCATCAATATATCCTACACTACTTCGACAACAGAAGCACCAATGCTTCAGCAGAATCTTTCAATGCAAAGCTCAAAGCTTTCAGGAATGTCTTTCGTGGCGTAAGAGACACCACATTCTTCTTATATAGAGTAATGAAACTGTATGCTTAAAAACTTTACCCCCCAAACTTTCGGTATGATCCGAACTAACCTCAAGTTTATATCCTTTACCACGTATAACCGTAATTTTGATAGTCGGATCAAACTCCAATTTTTTTCTAAGTTTTGATATAAACATATCTAGACTGCGCCCGACAATAATCCCCTCATCTTCCAAATCTCTTTTTGCAGCCGGGTTCGTGCTATCGTCTGGTTAGGTGACACGGCGAAAATATGCAACAGACGAGTTTCCGTTCCGGTGAGATCAATCGTGTTGTCATGAATGACCATTTCTCGCTCCTGCGGATTAAACAAAACTGACCCAAAGGCTAAAACAGAGTTATTTCGATCGTACAACACAGCACTTCGCCTCCGATCCGTTTTCAAAAAAAATGAATCCAGCAAATACTAAAAACAACAGAATAATCAAAAAAAGGCTACTCGCTGCCGTGTTTATTCCGGTAGGTTTAAATTTAATGTTAACCATGTAACATCCTTTAGGTTGCACTCTTCCTCTGCAAGCAATAATATCATCTTTTTTATTACTGGAAATAGCATATCCATAAGCTACGCTTGAGTTGCCACAATTCAGGACGTTAACAACGTAATCACTGGCAAGAGGATCATTGACCAACAGGCGCTGAATAGCACTCACCAGCGAGTCCGGTTTAAAGGTGATTTCATTCTCAAACCTGATCTGATATTCATTTTCTTGAATCTTTTCAATCGGAAGCACCCTTGATCTACTGTCACCCGACTGTGTAAGCAGTTCATCCCCTATCCGCCGAAGCAAAACTTCTCTCCTGGCGCTATCAAAATCGTCTGTACCAGTCTTATCAAAAGCGATAAAGGCCATTGCAATAAACAAGAGCATTATCCCGCCATACAAGTACTTCCGGTTCCCTGAGAAAATATTTCGGCTTTCAGACATACGATTTACAATTTATTTACAAAGATTACATCACTATTTACAGTCTAAATCCCACTATATAAAGTATCATCAACGTATTTTTGTTACATCACGCTAAAAAGGATACGAGAAAAAAGTTTGAACGGATCTAATTTACTGTGATAAATCGAATCTTCATTAAACTTTTAAAAATATGAAAAAAATTATCTATGTATTGGTCTTACCGCTTGCCATAGGAAGCGGCTTGGCATTTGCCAATCGCGAAATCAAAAATGAAACTTTTAAAAAATCGGCTGCGAAATCACGCACTCGTTCTGAAATGACCGCCGAAAGGAATAAATGGGAAGCGAGTCCTAATGGTATAAAGTTCAAAAAATGGCAAGAATCTCCCGAAGGCATAAAAGTACTTGACAACGCGGCGAAAATAAACAATCAGATAAAGAATTCTGCCGACATAGCCGCAGTTGTAACTTCGCTTTATCTTCCACTAGGAGCACAGTTAGGTTTCGGTGTGATGGTTAGAATTAATCGTGAAGACTATATTCTCAGTTTTGGCCTGGAAAATTCCAATGAATTTCAACAATTGCGAAGCTTGAAAGTAAACGACAAAATAACGATAAGGGGTCGTGGTGTCATGTACGCGCCTAAGTATTCGTATCCAATAGTAGCGGGCGACTATGTACAAAGAGATAACAAAATAATTTATAAACGCATACCTAACCAAGGCGCTTGCTGAGTAACGTAACAACCACTCCACAAGAAAAGCCTTTCAGCATTGAAGGGCTTTTTTGCAAACACAACTATTTGTACAAAAGCAAAAATTACAGCGAAAGTAACCTTGTTACTCAAATTAAGTCACCAAACCAACTCGATAAATTTCGACAGCCTAGCAACCGACCTAAATTGGATGAAAGGAAAAATAACAAGCGAATTAAACAAATCTGATCAACAACGAACAAACAAAAACACCAGGTAAAAAAACTGATTACCAACAGTTAAGAAAAAAAACACAGAAAGTATCTAAAAAAAACTTCAATTTTTTTTAAAAAACACTGTGGAATCCATTCTTTTCTGCCATCATTATAAGGAGTAACAACAACGTGTTAACCTAAAGATGACGATCATGGCAGAATTAAATCAAAAAACGCAAGAAACGGGAAAGAAAAAAATAAGAAGCAGGAAAATGGCCCCTAAAGTAGATTTAACAGCGATGGTAGACCTCGCATTTCTTCTCATTACATTTTTTATGTTGACCACAACATTAAACAAACCATCTGCAATGGATATCGCCATGCCAGACAAAACTAAATCAGCTATAGAAAGTTCGGTTCTTATTGATGAAAACCGCACGGCAACTCTTATCCTGGGCGAAGGAAAATTCATGTGGTATCATGGGGATTTCAAAAAACCGATCAGCTCTTCACAAATACCGGTAGATATCGACAAAGGGCTCTCGGCTGTTATTGCACAGTTAAAAGCTAAGATTAGCACCATGCCCAATACAAAGGACATGATTGTATTGATTAAACCTAGCAAAGAAGCGCGCACGAAAGATGTTATTCAAACGATAGACCATTTGAAGGACCAGCATATCGCACGTTACGTAATCAGTAAAACGCAAATCGAAGAAGAAAAGCAATTGCTCGCTGCACTCCAGTAACATTGATTTAAACGATATCTTGTCCATGCTTTGAGATAACCTATTGAATGAGCCTTTCATAGGTAAAATCAATTAGTGATCAAAAAATGCGGAAATGCTTACTATTTGATCAAATATACAATAACAAGTTTACCGAAAGATCGTATGATTCCATCGATCTTTCGGTAGATTCCAGACGCGTAGCCTATATTATCTTTTATCCAGATTATTCCAATAACGTTCCACATTTTCTTTTACCTCAACCGGTAGGGATGCATAATTGTCCGAAAACGTTGTTTGGCTATAACCATCTGCTTCCTCTGCACGGAGACGGTAAAACTTATTCTTATAAAGAACTAGTCCAATACAGCTTAGCTGCTTTTGCAGGTCATCCTTTGGATGCCTTGAATAGATAAATAATGCATCCAATTTACCATCCCTATCCGCATCAAAAAATGCCTTTCGAGATTCCCAAACCGACGTAACAATCCCTTCTTCGGATATCAATTCATCAGCCACAAGCTGCCACATTCCATCGATCTGCTGAAATTGTTGTACATAAAGTTTATCGGGATCAGCACCCCGTTCCTCTTTTGAAAAAACAATATAATTATCTTCTTTTGGAGTCTGAAGGCGTTCCACTTGTAACACACGCTTCCCCTTAAATGGAAAACCAGAAGACTGAAAATTTTCCTTATTGATCGAAATTGTTGTAACCTGTGCCTCAACAGCATAAAATCCCATCGATAATAGGATTAAAAGAACGTATTTTCCCATATGTTTTTCCCTTAGTATTGAGTCAATTTACTGACAATAAAAGAGAATTACAAAATTTCAACGAGACATCTTTACATCCAAGTGATGCGATTCTCCATAAATGTCACTACATTTAATCCAGATAAACATCATGAAAAAGTTTTTGATCCAGCTATAGGCCTTTATTCATGAGCATAGATCATACGCCGATGAAACAGGATATTCAAACACTCGATGACATTAAAGTATTAGTAGATCAATTCTATACGACGATACGTAAAGATACTTTGCTGGGACCTATTTTTAAGGCACGAATTCAAGACAATTGGGCTATACATCTTGAAAAGATGTATAGTTTCTGGCAGACTATCCTGCTGGATGAACATAGTTATTTCGGCAGCCCTTTTCCACCCCATATCAATTTACCCATTGATGCACAACACTTTGGTCAATGGCTCAATTTATTCGAAGCAACAGTAGATTGCTTATACAGTGGACAAAAGGCCGAAGAGGCCAAATGGCGTGCGCAGAAAATGGCCCAAATGTTTCAGTTCAAACTGGAATACCTGCAGGCCAATCCCAACAAGAAACCCTTGATCTAAAGTTGGCCTACAAAGCCCACTTGATCACATTGATAAATAAAAATTAATCCATAAAAAAAGCCCTTGGAAACTATCCAGGGCTTTTTTAGTTGATGTGATTCAATTTATGCTTTTTCTTCTTTTAAGGAAGTAGATTCTTTTTTGGGTTCCTTTTCTTCGAAACCTGAGCGTAAAATTTCATCCCATAAGGAAGAACTTACTCCAAAGCCTTTTTCGGGATCAGAATAATGATGCAACATATGGTGCTGCTTGATGCGTTTGAAAATGCCGCTTTTAAAATTAGCATGGTGCATCGCATAATGACATTCGTCATAGATCAAATACCCCACCATAAAACCTGAGAAAAAGCAGGCCAGGATAAACTCATTCGAGAAAAACAATGTAAAACCAAGATACACCAAAAGAGCGAGTGGAATACTCGCTGACAATGGCATCACCAAACGCATACGGTCTCTTGGGTAATCATGATGCACACCATGGAAAATAAAAGCAATTCGCTTTCCCCATTCCGTTGTCGGGTGAAAATGAAATACCCAACGATGTAATGCATATTCAAAAGCAGTCCAGAAAGCTAAACCAAAAATAAAATACCCCATGTATGTTAAGAAGGAAACCTCTCCCCAAACTAGCGCTTTATACGAAAAGAACACAACCACGGGTACATAGAAAATCAAAGGTACACTCCAATGCACCTTCGTCAAAGACTCTAAAAAGTCATTCTTGAACATGCGCGTAGATTCCGTAGAATTTGAAACATAATTACGCTTTGCCATAATACTATTTTTATTATTCCTTTACAAAAATAGATATTTTAAGCACAAATGAAGAAGGTTTCTGATGAGAAAAACAAAATAACTGACCTTTTTAATAAAAAGGTTAAACGACGATCATTACCCCGGTTAAGTTAAACCCTTTTTATTCCATCTCCTCCCCTAAATTTCACTCTTTTCGCTTCAATCACCTAAAATCTAAGCATCAGAAAATTGACAAATCCAAGACAGTTCACTTATTTAAAATTGACTGTTCCACCAGCCATTTTCTTTTCTACACGTTGTTCTGGTTTTCCATAAACATCAATGACGCCACCGCCACGTGTTTTGGTTTCGATGGAATCAGTAACATAAACATCCGCTTTACCACCACCATTGACGGTTACCACCGTGGTGTTCGTCTTAAAATCTTTTCCTTCATATTTACCGCCAAAATTCGAAATGATCTCCTGTTTGTTTGCCTTTCCATACAAAGCGATTGTAGCACCTGAGGTCACTTTTATTTCAGCTGTTTTTACCGCTGTATAGAGATCGACCAGACCACCTTCTGAAGCATATACTTTTAAGTGATCAGCAGCAACTGTATTATTTGTGGTCGCAAATACCTTGGCCCCTTTTTTTGCTTCCACATTGTTCAAACTCTTGTAATACACCTTCACAGAGATATTCCCCCCTTGCAGCATGTTCAACGTATTCATTTTCAAAACCAAGGATCCATTTGTGTTGACCACCTTAACATTCTCGTGATTCTGTCCTTCAAACGTCACCAAGGACTCGTCGGACTTAATCAACTCCACCTGAATCTTGTCTGTCGCTACAACCGAAGAAAAATCGCCAACATTTTGCTTCACCTGCCCAACCCCATTTGGGCAATTAATAAAAGAATTACACTGACTCCTATAAATTTCATATTTATTTGACTTTTTATTGTTGCTCGTCAAAAAATAAGCCAATTCCTACTAAGAACAAAATTTTTAACCTATTTTGACATAAAAAAATGCCCCCATAAAGTGTTTAACTTTTTGGGGGCACTAAAGACGTTTTTATAATCTATTTTTTAGCTTATACTTATAGTTTGCTATTGACATCTACTGCATTCAAATCAGCGAACGCTTCTTTCAGACGAGCAACAAAAGTTTCTTCACCTTTACGTAACCAAACGCGTGGATCGTAATATTTTTATTCGGAGAATCAGCTCCTTCAGGATTACCGATTTGACCTTGCAAATAATCGTGGTTTTTCGCTTCATAGGCTCTCACACCATCCCAAAACGCCCATTGCATATCGGTATCAATGTTCATTTTGATTGCACCGTATGAAATCGCTTCTGCAATTTCTTCAGGAGATGAACCAGAACCACCGTGGAATACAAAGTTTACTGGTTTTTCAGCAGTAAGATTATATTTCTCACGAATATATTCTTGTGAATTGTGTAATATAACTGGTTGCAACTTCACATTACCTGGTTTGTAAACACCATGAACGTTACCAAATGCAGCTGCCACTGTAAATTTGTCAGATACTTTAGACAGTTCTTCAAAAGCATAGGCAACCTCTTCCGGCTGAGTATACAGTTTTGAACTATCTACATCCGAGTTGTCAACACCATCTTCTTCACCACCTGTAACACCCAACTCGATCTCTACAGTCATACCAAGTGGTTTCATACGTGCTAAGTATTTAGCTGAAATTTCAATATTTTCTTCAATTGGCTCTTCCGATAAATCCAACATGTGAGAAGAGAACAATGGTTTTCCGTGTTGCGCAAAGAATTTCTCGCCAGCGTCCAACAAACCGTCGATCCAAGGTAAAAGTTTCTTAGCTGCGTGATCTGTATGCAGAATAACCGCTACACCATAATGCTCAGCTAATAAATGAACATGTTGTGCTGCAGATACCGCTCCCAATACACAAGCTTGTAAATTATCGTTGTTCAAGGTTTTACCAGCGTAGAATTGCGCTCCACCATTTGACAATTGAATAATTACAGGAGAATTTACTGCTTTCGCAGTTTCCATAACCGCATTGATAGAGTTTGTTCCGATAATGTTTACCGCAGGCAAAGCAAACTTATGTTTCTTCGCTACCTCAAACAACTCTTGTACTTGATCTCCTGTCAATACACCTTTAAAATCTTTTAGGCTCATATTTCTGTTATTGATTTATTTTAATCTTTCATTTTACTTGAAGCTACTAAATTATTAAAAATTATTATTACTTCCTAATTTTTATAGTGTACTAAATACACTATCAATCCATAGGGAATATAGAATCTTAACAAATCATAAACCTCTGATTATTCCTTTGAATAGAATAGTCCACTTGTCCCTATTTTTCCCAATACCATGAACAACAGGATATCCGCAATTATCATTGGATCACAGATAAGGCATCTTGAATGTATTCAGAAATACGAATTATTTTAAATATTGTGTCGAGATTGATTAAATTTGGATTCACCAAATTGTCACTATTATGCTACAGGTATACGGTATCAAAAATTGTAACACAGTAAAAAAAGCACTTACATGGTTGGAAGACAACAATATCCCCTTTCAATTTCATGACTTCAAAAAAGAAGGTGTCAGTGAGGATAAATTAAAAGAATGGGAAACACAGGTAGACTGGCAGGCCTTAGTGAATAAAAAGGGAACTACATGGAAAAAACTATCTCCGGAAACTCAAGAACAAGTCGTAGACAGTAATAGCGCCAATAAGGTGCTTCAGGAAAACACGAGTATGATTAAACGTCCCGTTATTGAATACAATAAAGGCATATTACTTGGTTTTAATGAAACAGAGTACGTAACAAATTTAAAATAGTTCCAGAAAGCTCCCTGGAATGGAGGTCTTAAAAAGCCTCCAATTGTACCAAATACACCTTTAGAGTCCCCCTTTTTCCCTTAACTTTTAAGACGTCGTTTTCGTTTTTTTTGGCTCAATGTACTTTTCATTGTATATTGGAGCAAATAAACATAATTTAAGTAAACGTATGATGAAAAGAATTGCACTGGCTTCTTTAAGCCTTGTTGCGTTGAGCTATGCTTATCCGGCCTTTGCACAGGAGAAAACATCCAATTATAGCTATACTGAGGCCTTTGCACCCTTGTTTTTTAAAAATAATGGTAACGAATATCGTTCCGCAGCCGGAAAACCGGGCCCTGCCTACTGGCAAAATGCAGCCGATTATAAAATTCAGGCTTCCCTGAATGATCAAAATGATCAAATTACAGGAGCCGTTGAGATTACTTATAGTAACAATAGTCCGGACAATATGAACTATCTGTGGTTGCAGTTAGATCAAAATATGTTTTCACAACATGGCCGTGGTCAATTGATCTCCCCCTTGACCGACAGCCGTTACGGTGATGGCAACTCCACTTTTGATGGTGGATATCAGATACAATCGGTTACGGACGTAAACGGAAATACGATCGAACATATTATTGACGATACCCGCATGCAGCTTCGACTTCCGACGGCATTAAAGAGCAAGGGCGGAAAAATAACTTTTAAGATTAAATACCAATACACCGTTCCTAAATATGGAGCTGATCGTACCGGTATACTTGATACAAAAAACGGAAAAATCTATGCCATTGCACAATGGTTCCCAAGACTGTGTGTCTATGACGACATTAGAGGTTGGAATACGCTTCCTTATACAGGACCAGGAGAGTTCTATCGTGAATTCGGAAATTACCAGGTTGAGATCACTACTCCAGCAAACCACATGGTTGTCTTGGGTGGCGAATTGTTAAACCCACAGGAAGTATTTACAGCTGAGCAACTCAAACGATACCAACAGGCACAACGTAGCGATGAAACCGTAATCATCCGCTCCGCCGAAGAAGTTACCGCAAAAAACTCCAGACCTGACAAGAAAACCTTAACCTGGAAATATCAACTTAATAATGCGCAAGACATTGCCTGGGCCTCCTCTACGGCATTTATAGTAGATGGTGCGAAGATCAATCTGCCCAGCGGAAAAAAATCCCTTGCTTTGTCAGCCTATCCAATTGAAAGTAACAGTAACAATGCCTGGGAACGCTCGACAGAATATACAAAAGCCGCAATTGAAATCTATTCAAAAAGCTGGTTTGAATATCCTTACCCTGTAGCTGTGAATGTAGCTTCCAATGTTGGTGGAATGGAATACCCAGCCTTGTCGTTCTGTGGCAATCGGGCCAAAGCAGGTTCACTTTGGGGGGTTACTAACCACGAGTTTGGTCACAATTGGTTCCCAATGATTGTCGCATCCAACGAACGTGAACATGGCTGGATGGATGAAGGGTTCAATACATTTATTAACGAACTCGCTACAAAGGAATTCAATAATGGTGAATATTACCGTAATCAGGCGAGCAGATCCTACATCTTTACTGCCCGTAATCTTGAACCGATCATGAGTACTCCGCAAAACATGAAAGAACGTAATATTGGTGCTTTGGTCTACTATAAGCCAGCTTATGGACTGAAATTATTGCGAAACGAAATCATCGGTCCCGAGCGCTTCGATTACGCTTTTAAAAAATATATCCAAGAATGGGCTTACAAACACCCTACTCCAGAGGATTTCTTCAAAGCCATTGAAAACGGTGCTGGAGAAAACCTAAACTGGTTCTGGCGCGGGTGGTTTGTCAACAACTGGCAAATGGACCAAGGTATAAAATCAGTATCCTATGTCAACAACGAGCCAAAATTTGGCGCACTTGTCACTGTGGAAAATCTCGAAAAATTACCGATGCCAGTTATTATTGAAGCGACAACCGTATCGGGCAAGAAGATCCGAAAAAAACTACCGGTGGAAATCTGGGAAAGAAACGATGTATGGCAATTTAAAATACCGACCACAGAATCATTGCAATCCGTACAGTTAGATCCAGACATGGTTATGCCAGACAAGAATCCAGACAATAATTCGTGGAAAGCAAATTAGCAAATTTTCAAAATCTATTCGTTATTTTTGGCTAGAGAACAATCATGAATGTACGGCGTAAACAAAACAGCAAATATACTGTTCATTCATAGATTGAAAATACATACTATATTTATTCGCATGAAAATCTTACAAACGATTCTAAGCTGCTTACTTATTACGCTAATGAGTGGACATCTTGTTGCACAGGAAAAAACCAAGGGGATTATTATGGAACTTGTCAGCGGTGAGAAAATCGAGGCTGCACAGATCCAAAATTTAAGAACCAAGGTTGAAGTACAGACCAATAGAGATGGCTCCTTTGCTATTGACGCCAATATAAACGACCTCTTGTTGATCAAGGCCGTCGGATACGAACAGGATACAGTCTTCATTTATGATACAAGCTTACGCAGAATCTATTTGAACAGAATGAATAATGTTATCGAACTGAGTGAAGTTCTCGTCGAACGGATGACAGACAGCAGACTTGCTGCTGAAATCCAGCGCGAGAAGACTTTAGGAAAGTATTCTGACGCAAGTCAAAATCGCGGTGGAGTACGGATTTCTCCAAGCCGCATATTTAGCAAAGAGGGAAAACAAGCCCGTTCAAACTATAAACTTCTGGTCGATGAACTCGAAAAAAGAGCAGTTGATCGAAAATTCACAGAAAACCTGATCAAAGAATTGACTCCGCTCAATGGTTCGGATCTAGCCCTGTTTAAGGAACGATTTAGACCATCTTATAAATTTATCCAAAACAGCAGCCAAGAAACTTTGAAGGTCTATATTATGGATAGTTATAAAAAATTTAACGAGAAAAAATAAAAAACAAACACTTTTATCACGTGATTGTCAGAAGGTTTTAAACTGTAATATTTTTTATTTCAGTTTAAAACCTTTTCTGTTACTTTGTGTTATAATTTAGAAAAATCAGCAGAGGATGTTACACAACTTGAGGTTCGCAACAGCATTACACATTATGGTTCTGGCGCAGTTAGAGGAGGCAAATCAATGGCTTTCTTCTGAATATATTGCGTCAAGCATTCAGGTCAATGCAAGTGTGGTTCGCAAAGAAATTGCATCTCTTAAAACAGCATCTTTACTCACGAGTAAAGAAGGTAAGGGCGGCGGTATTCGCATAAATCCCGAGAATCCAACGATTACCTTGGCTGATATTTATATCAGCACCAAGCAAAGCGATTTCGGCGGGAAATTTAACAATCCCAATCCGGCCTGTGTTGTTGGCAAAAATATCAACTCCAAACTCCAGGATCTGTATCAGGAAGTCGACACTGATATTGTACAGCGTTTGGAAAAGATAACCCTAGCTGATTTTAGCAAAACATTTAATTAAAGGAAACATGAAAGTAGCAGTAATTGGATCCACAGGATACGTAGGATCTCATCTCGTAAAAGAATTGGTAGACCGCAACTATGACGTCGTTGCAATCGCCCGCCACACCGAAAATATTCCATCGACTGAAAAAGTAACCAAACTCCAAGTAGATATCAATGATAATAATCAATTGGTTTCTGCTCTAAAAGGTGTTGATGTTGTTGTTTCGGCTTTCAATGCCGGATGGACCAACCCTAATCTTTATGAAGATTTTACAAAAGGTGCATTGGCAATCCAACAGGCTGTTAAGGATGCCGGTATCAATCGTTTCATTGTTATTGGTGGTGCAGGAAGTTTATTGATTGATGGAAATAGACTTGTCGATTCACCGGATTTTCCCAAAGAAATTAAACCTGGGGCTTTAGCTGCAGCAGATTACCTGAAAACCATCCAAAAAGAAGATCAACTTACCTGGACCATGTTTAGTCCTGCTATAGAAATGAATTCCCATGCTGGTGGAACCCGTACAGGAAAATACCGTACAGGCCTTGATGCTCCTGTATTTGACCAGGAAGGTCGATCTAGGTTATCAGTAGAGGATCTTGCTGTAGCAATAGCAGACGAAATTGAGAACAAACAATTCCTCAATAAACGCTTTACAGCAGCATATTAGTACCCAAACAAGCATTTGATTCAGATTTTATTACAAAAGGGAGGAGCAATCTTCCCTTTTTTCATTGAGATCATTTTATATTTGACATTAATTAAAACAATTAAAAAGCTAAATAATCGTAAAGAATTAATCCTATGCTATTTAAAAAATCGATTCCTCAACTCATTGCTGAAGCAAATGAAAATGGTGAACACACGCTAAAGAGGACACTGTCCAGCTCGGGCCTTATCGCCCTCGGTGTCGGGGCCATCATTGGAGCAGGACTTTTCTCCCTAACAGGAATTGCCGCTGCTGAAAATGCAGGGCCAGCTGTTATCCTATCTTTCATTATCGCTGCAGTAGGCTGTGGGTTCGCAGGACTTTGTTATGCCGAATTTGCCTCCATGATTCCTGTTGCGGGAAGTGCTTACACATATTCCTACGCCACAATGGGTGAATTTGTTCGCCTGGATTATCGGCTGGGATCTCGTCCTCGAATATGCACTGGGCAGGAGCTACAGTAGCCGTCAGCTGGTCCCAATATTTCAACCAGCTCCTGATGATATTCCATATCCAGCTCCCCGACACCCTACTCAAAGGCCCTTGGGAAGGTGGCGTGGTTAACTTACCTGCGATCATTATTGTTTGTTTACTCTCGCTATTGCTGATGCGTGGCACACAGGAATCATCCCGTGTAAACAATATATTGGTTATCCTAAAAGTCGGTGTTGTCTTGATTTTTATCGCCTTGGGATGGAGCTTTATCAATCCTGCAAACCACGATCCTTTTATCCCTGTAAATGCAGGTGAAGAGCTTGTAAAAAGTGGACAGCAAAGCTTCTGGTCATTTTTAAAGAGTGATGACTTTGGTCACTTTGGTATCAGTGGTGTATTGCGTGCTGCAGGCATTGTATTTTTTGCATTCATCGGTTTTGACGCGGTGAGTACAGCTGCCCAAGAAGCAAAAAATCCAAAAAAAGGTATGCCTATAGGTATCATCGGTTCATTAATAATCTGTACACTTTTGTATGTTTTATTCTCCTACGTAATGACCGGAATCGAACATTACACGATGTTTAAGGGGGACGCTAAGCCAGTTGCGACAGCTTTTGCCAGAACAGGCTACCATTTCTTAAATACAGCGTTGATTATTACGATTATTGCAGGATACACTTCAGTTATTCTCGTGATGTTACTTGGTCAGAGCCGCGTATTTTATTCGATGAGTAAGGATGGTTTGCTTCCAAAGATATTCTCAGACTTATCCAAAAGACAGACTCCTTGGAAAACAAACGCTATTTTCATGGTATTCGTCAGTATATTCGCAGGTTTCGTTCCAGTTTCAGACCTTGGCCATATGGTCAGTATCGGTACCCTATTTGCCTTCACCCTCGTATGTGTAGGTATTTTAGTACTACGTAAAACAGACCCCCAATTTGGAGCGCCCATTTAAAACACCACTGGTTCCTTTCGTTCCGATCATGGGAATCTTGGTCTGTATTTTAATGATGGCTTCATTGCCAATAGAAAGCTGGGAGCGTTTAGCGGTCTGGCTTGGTATAGGCTTATTGATTTATTTTGTATACGGCAAAAAACATAGTGTCATTAGAAAACAACATCAGAACCAACAATAAGTTGGTTAAACATAAAAAAGGCTTCTTTATAGAGAAGCCTTTTTTATGTTTAAGAAATCGAATAGCGCATTCCCTCTATAACGCGCTCAGTTTAAAATAGCCATTCGCAATGGTATCTTCTTCCAAACCGGTCTTTGGCGTAATTTGAATACTATACTGCTCTTTATCACGAGGTAATAGCAAATCTTCGATCTCATAAATATCATCAACATCCAAACCATACTTATCATCGATGTGTGCCGAACTGTGGTGCTTCCAAAAAACAGTCCGTTTTGCCTTTTCAGTAGCCTTGGCCAAACTCGATGCAACAATAAGCTCTTTGTAATGGAACTCATCAAATTCATTCGGTTTGTATCCCCCTAAATTAACAAAAAAACAATTTCACTTCCGAATCAACAGCCTGTCCATTCCCCCTTTCAGTAACCTTAATTTCATATTCCCCGATCTTATGGACAATACGGTAGGCATCAATATGGATTTTACCATCAGCCTCAGGCCAAAAATCTTTAATGGGATCAACAAAATCCTTGAGCTCATTCCCAATGCCAAAGAAAATGTCGTGCTGTTCTGTCCGTCTATTTTTCGGCTTACAACCGATCAAAATCATAAATAACTTCATAGTCAAAAACCCAGTCTTTCAATGTCCATACTAGAATATCCAGTTTATTTTTCAGCGATGTTTATGCGTACTAATCATGGATATTTCATAACTTAAGCCCTATAAAAATAAAAATAACTATTATCCACCACATTTAACATACATTATAACTTCACAATGCACAAAATATTCCTATCATTTACGTTACTATTCTTATCATTACTGTCCTTTTGGACAAAAAGCCGCTACCGATAAAAAACTCGAATCACAGATAAAACAGCTCATTCAGGGTTTTCAAGGCGATATTGGCATTTATGTACACCATCTTAAAAAAAATAAAGAAGTCAACATTCAGGGCGACAGCATTTTCCCTACAGCAAGCATTGTCAAAATCCCCATTTTAGTCGGTATCTTTGATAAAATTGAAAAAGGTGAACTACAACTTGATCAGCAACTACTCTACCGTTCGAGTCAACGCTATGGTGGCTCAGGACTGATGCAGTTCTTTAAGGATAGTACACAGGTTGACCTGAAAACCTTGGTCGCACTTATGCTATCGTATAGTGATAATGTAACCAGCATTTGGAATCAAAAGCTAGCAGGAGGAGGTATCGCAATCCAACCCAATTAATGAGTAGCCCTTCAACTGCCTCATACACGTGTCAACTCGCAGACAGAAGGGCGGAAACCGGATTGGGAAAAATATGGTTGGGGCCAGACTACACCAAAAGAAATGGCCGACTTGGTCACACTAATCCGACAAGGCAAAGTTGTTTCCTCAAAATCTTCCGATCAGATGTATCGTTTTATGGGCAACATGTTCTATGACGAGAGAGGGCTATCGCAAATCCCTTCCACTATCAAAACAGCTTCAAAAACAGGCTCTTTAGATGACGTACGCAATGAGGTCATTTTAGTCAATGCACCAAAAGGAGATTACGTTTTCAGTATTTTCACCAAGAACAATACCGACAAAAGCTGGGGCAAAACGAATGAAGCGGAAGTACTTACCCGCAAGCTCTCCAAATTATTATGGGATTATTACCAATAAGCTTATTTAAATCGATTCGCGATAAGTTTGCTGTATAAAGAAAGGGGACACTTTATCGAAGTGCCCCCTTTCCTATATTTAAATGAAAGACGTTAACTAGTTCTTCAACGCTTCACCTACATTTTTAGCTTTTCTGCTGATATCGTCACCTACTTTTTTGGACGCATCTTTTACATCTTTCGCAGCTTCTTTTGTTCCAGAAGCAACGTCATTTGCAACTTTTTTCGTGCCGTCAGCAACATCTTTTGCAGCATCTTTTGTTTTATCAACAGCCGTGTTCGTTGCATCTACTGTCGCATCTTTTGCGTCTTTTAATCCTTCTTTTACATCTTCACCTGCGTTACGCAATGCATCTTTTGTCTTTTCCCAAGCTGTATTAGCTTCTTCAGAAGCAACCCGCGCTTTCTCCTCGGCGGCTTTATCGCCTTTTGCGATAGCTTCATCCAAATCCTTTTTCGCCTGTTCCGCTTTCAAACGCGCATTTTCTTCCGCATTTTTTAAATCTGCGATCGCCGCATCTACATGCTCACCGACGGTTTGTGCCGAATCTGTCGCTGTAGTGTCTTTTTTCTCCGAATTGTTGCAAGAAGACATCACCAATGCTCCTGCTACGACTGCTAAAAGTGCAATTTTTTTCATTATAAATTGATTTATGAGTGTAGTTTTCAACGGCTCATCAGAGCGCGCTTACATCAATTTACAACTTCTATGCCAAATAGACAAAATTATTGCTTTGGATAGATCGTTCCTTTCGCAGCTTCGAGCGTATTTTTCAATAAACCAACAATCGTCATCAAACCTACGCCTCCTGGAACAGGTGTAATCCACGAGGCCTTAGGAGCAACATTTTCAAAATCAACATCCCCGTATAACTTAAAACCAGATTTCGTTGCTGTAGAAGTTTCTCTATTGATACCCACATCGATCACTACTGCACCATCTTTAACCATGTCGGCCGTAACAAAATTTTTCTTACCAATTGCTGCAACAACAATGTCGCCTCTCAGAACCTCCGTTTTAAGATCTTTTGTACGACTATGTGTTAATGTCACTGTACAATTACCTGGATTGGAATTACGTGCCAGCAAGATACTCATTGGCGATCCTACGATATTGCTTCTTCCAACCACTACAGCGTGTTTGCCTGCAGTATCGATCTTATAATATTCCAACATCAGCATAATACCATATGGCGTAGCTGGAATAAAACAAGGAAGATTACGTTGCATGCGCCCGAGGTTGATTGGGTGGAAACCATCCACATCTTTGCGGTAATCAATTGCTTCGGTAACTTTATCCGGATCAATATGTTTTGGTAAAGGCAGCTGAACAATCAAACCGTCAATAGACTCATCCTGATTGATTTCTTTGACCTTAGCGATCAATTCATCCTCGGTAATGTTTTCATCATAACGAATGTTTGTTGATTCAAAACCGACCAGTTGACAGTTGCGCATTTTGCTGGCCACATAGGTTTCGCTACCACCATCATTCCCCACAAGGATAGCAACCAGATGAGGTTTGCGGCCAGTCTGTGTCGTAAATTCAGCCGCATCTAACGCAATTTGCTCTTTAATTTTTTCGGAAACTAGTTTACCATCTAATAGATTCATGTTTAGGAGATTTTATTGTATTTAAAAGGAGCCCAAGAGCTCCTTTATTATAGTGTTATTTTGATTAATCTAATTTCAATACCGCCATAAATGCAGATTGCGGAATCTCTACGTTCCCAACCTGACGCATGCGTTTCTTACCTTTCTTCTGTTTCTCCAAAAGCTTACGCTTCCGGGAGATGTCACCACCATAACATTTTGCTGTAACATCTTTACGTAAAGCGGAGATCGTCTCACGTGCGATGATCTTTGCGCCGATTGACGCTTGAATACGAATTTCAAATTGTTGACGTGGTAACAGTTCTTTTAGTTTTTCACAGATCTTTTTACCAAAATCATAGGCGTTACTTCTGTGAATTAACGACGACAGGGCATCTACAGGTTCATCGTTCAATCGGATATCCAATTTGACCAAGTCTGACTTGCGATAACCAATCTGGTGGTAATCAAATGAAGCATAACCTTTAGAGATTGTTTTCAACTTATCATAAAAGTCAAATACAATTTCTCCCATTGGCATTTCAAAAACCAATTCAACACGATCTGACGTCAAATAATGCTGATTCATGATCGTACCACGTTTCTGGATACAAAGAGACATAATTGGTCCTACGAAATCCGATTTCGTAATAATATTAGCTTTGATATAGGGCTCTTCGATTGAATCCAATTTACTTGGATCCGGTAGATCTGAAGGATTATGTACGATCACTTCCTCTTTATCTTTAGTCATATAGGCCTTATAAGATACGTTGGGAACTGTCGTGATAACCGTCATATCAAACTCGCGCTCGAGGCGCTCCTGAATAATCTCCATGTGAAGCATACCCAAGAACCCACAACGGAAGCCGAAACCCAGGGCTGCTGACGACTCTGGTTCAAACACCAAAGAAGCATCGTTAAGCTGCAAACGGTGCATAGATTCACGCAACTCCTCGTAATCTTCCGTATCTACAGGATAAATACCCGCAAAGACCATCGGTTTCACCTCTTCAAACCCTTGGATAGCCTCAGAACAAGGACGATCTTTATGCGTAATGGTATCCCCCACTTTCACTTCACGTGCCTCCTTAATTCCAGAGATAATATAACCAACATCACCGGTCTTAATGACTTCTTTGGGTACTTGATTCAACTTCAGCGTCCCAATTTCATCGGCAAAATATTCTTTCCCAGTGGCAACAAATTTCACGCGGTCGCCTTTACGGATTTCACCATTTTCAACTTTAAAATAAGCCATGATACCACGGAATGAGTTGAAAACAGAGTCAAAAATCAAGGCTTGCAAAGGTCCGTCAGGATCACCCACAGGATGTGGAATACAGTCTACAATAGCTTCCAAAATATCCGGAACCCCAAGACCTGTTTTACCGGATGCAGGAATAATCGCATCACGGTCACCACCGATCAAATCCACAATCTGATCTTTGACTTCTTCTGGCATAGCACCTGGAAGATCCATTTTGTTGAGAATCGGGATAATTTCCAAATCATGTTCCAACGCCAGATATAAATTTGAAATCGTTTGGGCCTGAATACCTTGAGATGCATCAACGATCAATAAAGCGCCCTCGCAGGCAGCAATTGAACGCGACACCTCATAAGAAAAATCCACGTGTCCTGGGGTATCGATTAGGTTCAAGATATATTCCTGACCATCTCTTTTATAATTCATTTGGATGGCGTGACTCTTGATCGTAATACCACGTTCACGTTCCAAATCCATATTATCAAGTAATTGTGCCTGTGCCTCACGCTGACTGATGGTATTGGTATACTCTAAAAGGCGGTCTGCCAAAGTACTTTTGCCATGGTCAATATGCGCAATAATACAGAAATTACGAATGTGCTTCATATAGGATTTTTAAACTCTTTTGCTAAAAGGCAAAGATACCTTTTTTTATATATATTTATATAACCTAGCTTTTTTTTAGTTTACTATACATGAAGAAATCAGACGATACCGTATGCCTGTTAATTAGGAGAAAGAAACAGTATTCCCTATTCGGCAATAGCATATAAAAAATGTTTTTGATTCCGCGTAACATTTTCCGTATCCCAAGAAATTCTTACCCGAAATTGCTCCGTACGAATTGGGCAATTGTCGACCTGGCAATACTGGCAGCACTGTGGAAGACAAGGATCCGCATGAACAAAAAATTCGGTTCGTACCGACATCTCCTTATTGACAATCTTATCCACAGCAGAAATTTCATCGTGCACCTGGGTAAGGTCAAGGTAACGGGGAAGTGTAAGATGGCAATCTACATGGAGTTCGTTCCCATAGCGCTGTACACGAAGATTATGGACATCAATCCATTCATCTTTCCGATTGCGCTCCAAGATTTCAACAACATCCTGCACAAGTGCTGTATCCGATTCATCCATCAATCCACCGATCGATTGGCGAAGTAGCTTATAACCATTGAAGAGAATAAAAAGCCCCAATACAATGGAGATGACTACATCGATCCACAGGAAACCGGTCAGTTTCATCAACAATAACCCCAGTATCAATCCGACCGTACTATAGGCATCGACCTGCAGATGTTTTCCATCTGCCACCAAGGTAATGGAGCCCAATGCACGTCCGCGCTTCATGATATAAAATCCGACAGCAAAATTTAGCACAGATGTAAAACCAATCAGATAAATCCCTTGTTCGAGGTGTGTTAACGCTGCAGGAAAGAAAAGATTGTAACAAGCCTTGGCTAAGATAATGGCTCCAGCGATGAAAATAAGTCCACCTTCCAAAAACACCGAAAAGAACTCCACTTTACCATGCCCGTAAGGATGATTCTCATCCTTAGGCTGTGCCGAAAGATAAATACTATAAAATGCAAAACCCGAAGCAATCACATTAACAATACTCTCTGCCGCATCTGTAAAGATTGCACTGGAGTCCGTTAAGAAGTAGGCAAAAAACTTCACAATCATCAGACCTATTCCCGTAAAAAGCGATAATAAAACCAATCTTCTTTGTCTTGACATGATGCTTATCTTTTATATGAACCGTTTATGAGCAAATGATGAAATGAGGACTAGCCAACATTTTTGTGAGCGCAAAGGTAAAGATATAACGACAAATCAGAACGATTAGTTTTGAACATCCAACGTCGGGGATCAATTAAATAACTGTGCTAAATCGCTTCAATAGCCCTTTTGTTAAAAAAGCCCAATAAAAGAGCTACTTTTCTTTGTAAATTCTCAAAAATAAAGAAGATTATTTGCAACGTATGTAATATCTTTGTCTTACCATGAGCACATCATCATACTTATCAGACAGGATAAATAATTTGTCCGAATCGGCTACACTTAAAATGACCAAGTTGGGCCGCGAATTAGCAGCAAAAGGCGTTAATGTAATTAGTCTTAGCGTAGGTGAACCTGATTTCAACACCCCTGAGCATGTAAAGGATGCAGCGAAGAAAGCCCTAGATGAAAACTGGACGCGTTATTCGCCGGTACCGGGATACCCTGAATTGCGCCAGGCAATTGTAAACAAGTTGAAGACAGAAAACAATTTAGATTATGATATCTCTCAAATTGTTGTTTCTACAGGTGCAAAACAATCCCTGTCTAATGTAATTTTGACTTTGATCAACCCCGGTGATGAGGTAATTATCCCAACACCTTATTGGGTATCATACTCCGAAATGGTCGTTTTAGCAGAAGGAAAATCGGTATTTATCAATACAGAGATCGACAATAACTTTAAGATTACACCAGCACAATTGGAAGCGGCAATTACACCAAAAACCAAATTGTTCATGTTCTCTTCGCCAAACAACCCTACTGGAACAGTTTACAGCAAAGATGAATTGGCTGCATTAGCTGAAGTTTTCGAAAAACATCCACAGGTATTTATCCTATCCGATGAGATCTACGAACATATCAACTTTGTAGACAAACACGAATCCATCGCACAATTTGAAAGCATCAAAGATAGAGTGATCATCATCAATGGTTTTTCAAAAGCATTTGCAATGACGGGATGGCGTTTAGGTTATATCGCTGCTAACAAAACCATTGCCGCCGCAAATGATAAATTACAAGGACAGACAACCTCAGGTACCTGTTCAATTTCTCAACGTGCGGGTATCGTCGCTTATGAACAAGGATTAGAATCTGTCAACAAAATGAAAGAAGCTTTCGCTCGTCGTCGCCAATTGGTATACGATCTATTGAGTGAAATCCCAGGTGTAAGAACAAATCTACCAGAGGGTGCATTCTATTTCTTCCCTGAAATCTCTTCGTTCTTTGGTAAAAAAGACCAAGATGGTAATGTCATTAAAAACTCATCTGATTTGGCATTGTACTTATTGAATGTTGGTCACGTAGCCACTGTGGGTGGAGATTCATTCGGTAACGACAACTACATCCGTTTGTCCTATGCAGCTTCAGATGAAAGTTTGATCGAAGCTTTAAAAAGAATCAAGGAAGCATTAGGAAAACTAGCCTAGTCGCTTATCCCAATATAAAAAAAGAGCTCATAGGAGCTCTTTTTTTATGCAGTGCCAATTCCCCATACGTTTTCGACACAGCTTAAACGCCGATTCGGTCAAATATCATCTCAGCTCCATAATTTAAGTAGATGCTATCGCTTGAAATAAATATTTATTACATTTACTCCTATGAGTATTTTAACAGAGAAATTTAAAACGCAGCACGACACGGCTCCGTTTTCACAGATAAAAAACGAAGATTATATTCCCGCATTTGATGAAGCTATTCAGCAGACAAAAGATGAAGTCGATGCAATCGTCAACAATCCCGAAACGGCAACGTTCGACAATACGATCGCTGCGATGTCTTACTCAGGACAAACACTAGACCGCTTGTCCAATATCTTTTTCAATCTTCATTCCGCTGAAACCAACGCCGATCTTGAAAAAATCGCACAGGATGTAGCCCCAAAATTATCTGCTTTAGGAAATGATATCACCTTAAATTTCGATCTTTTCAAACGAGTTAAGGCTGTATACGATCAGAAAGATCAACTGACATTGACGGCAGAACAAACGACTCTATTGGAAAAATCCTATAAGGATTTTGTACGCAACGGAGCTCTTTTGAATGATGAACAAAAAGGAAAACTCCGCGAAATAGATGCCGAGCTATCGCTTTTAAAATTGAAATTCGGCGAGAACGTCCTCGCCGAAACCAATGCCTACCAGCTGTTGGTAACAGACGAAAAAGATCTTGCCGGACTTCCAGAGGGTGCCATAGAAGCTGCACATGCTTTGGCTAAAACCAACGAACAAGAGGGCTGGATTTTTACCCTGGATTTTCCAAGCTACCTTCCTTTTGTCACGTATGCCGACAATCGGGAACTTCGCAAAGAAATTACCCTCGCGGCAGGCCGCAAAGGATTTCAAGATAACGAGCACAACAACGTGGACAATGTCCTTAAAATTGTAAAACTTCGCTTCGAACGGGCCAAATTATTAGGCTACGCTACCCATGCCGACTTTGTCCTTGCCGAACGTATGGCACAAGACCCAGGCAAAGTCAAGGAATTTCTAAACGACCTACTGGGAAAAGCGAAACCAGCAGCAGTAAAAGAATTTGCAGAATTATCCCAATTTGCAAAAAACTTACATGGCATAGACCAACTGGAAAAATGGGATGGCGCCTATTATGCCGAAAAGCTGAAACAAGAACGCTTTAATCTGGACGATGAAAAGCTCAAACCTTATTTCAAACTCGAAAATGTCTTACAAGGCGCTTTTGAAGTAGCGCATCGTTTGTTTGGCATCAACTTCAAAGAAGTCGATACAATAGATACCTACCACGAAGAAGTACAAACATTTGAAGTCAGTAAAGACAATGGTGAATTAGTGGCTATCTTCTATGCCGATTTCTTCCCGCGTAAGGGCAAGAGAAATGGGGCATGGATGACCTCTTTCAAACCACAGTACATTCAAGATGGTAAACAAGAACGTCCTCATGTCTCTATTGTCTGCAATTTTACGCGTCCTACAGCGTCAAAACCTTCGCTGTTGACCTTTCAGGAAGTGACAACATTATTTCACGAATTCGGACACGCCCTACATGGTATGCTCGCTGACAGCACTTATCCTACACTATCCGGAACATCTGTGTATTGGGATTTTGTCGAGTTACCGAGTCAGGTGATGGAAAACTGGTGCTATGAAAAAGAAGCCCTTGAGCTATTTGCCAAACACTATGAAACTGGCGAAGTGATCCCGATGGAACTTGTCGAAAAGATCCGCGAAAGCGCGTCCTTTCTTGAGGGGATGGCGACTATGCGCCAATTGAGCTTTGGGCTATTGGATATGGGCTGGCATGGACAGGATCCAACTTCGATCTCGGATCTGAAAGCATTCGAAGACGAACAGTTTGCCTCAACAAAACTCTATCCCGATGTCAAGGAAAATGCCATGAGTACGGCCTTCTCCCATATTTTCAATGGCGGTTATTCTTCAGGCTATTACAGCTATAAATGGGCCGAAGTCCTGGATGCCGATGCATTTGACTACTTTAAACAAAACGGTATTTTCAATAAGGAAATCGCGACTAAATTCAAGGATAATATCCTTTCAAAAGGTGGAACCGAACATCCAATGGTGCTATACAAACGCTTCCGCGGACAGGAGCCTTCGGTAGAACCCCTATTGAAAAGAGCTGGATTGATCAAATAACTGGATTGATTAAATTATAAAAAAGCTGGATGTAAAATCCAGCTTTTTTAGTGGAAACATAGGTATACCAAGAACTTCCTTGCCTATCAAAGTCCCTGTGAAAATACCGAGCATTCAGCCGATCAAATAACTTTTATTTCGCACTGTATAATTGCAAGCAACATTAATATTGCACGAATTCCATAGGTTTTATACTGGCCATACCTGATCCTAAGTAATTTTATAAAAGCGTCATTTGTTTTCCATTCAAAACCAGGACATTAAACAAGAATCGCGTATATCTTGCCCATTTAGCAAAAAAATAGTACCTTTGTAGGACATAATTGGGGTTGACCGGAATTGACAGGATGGAGACGGTTATGTAAGCATGTAGTGCGTTGTTAGTAGAGCACTTTAATCTGAACTTTCAGAATTATAACTGGCGAAGAAAACTACGCCTTAGCTGCTTAAGTTAGACTTAACATAGCTATTTGTCCCGTTAGATCCTGTTCTTTGGTTTAACATTCGGGGCATCGAACAATAGAACTGGCAAGTGTGATGTTGCTAAGCACTTGTGAGAAACAGCAACTACGGCGTACGGTATAGGTAAGCGACTCACCTTCCCTCGCCCGACAATTAAAGAGAAGCTAAACATGTAGAAAGCGTATACAGTACCATGACTGGACGAGAGTTCGAATCTCTCCAGCTCCACTTAAGGAGACACTTCATAGAAAGTGTCTCCTTTTTTTTATACCCCTAAAAAACTATGAATCAACCTGTTAAAACACCTACACATAGAGTTCGAAAATTTTAACAGAATTATTTAGTCTTTGGTTACCGTTGACGTAAAAAACGAGGTTTACGACATCTCTGACCTCTCTTTTCAGGAGTTCGATTTCCCCTTAAGGATTTGTCATCCAAAATACTTGAATTTAAATTACAATATTTAATATTGATCATCAAACTTATATTTAAACGCTACGTCAGTAACATTCTTTTAGAGTAACTATGATGCTATTATATTCTCTTTTGTAATCGCCCTTTGATATAGATAGTTGGTAATAGAATCGAGAACAATACAGTTTAGAAAGAAAATGAGAATAAAAGTACCTCTATAAATAGCGAGAATTTCCAAGGTAATCTCAGCTAAAATGAGAAATACTCTGAATCCCCTAGGAAATCGAAGCCTCCTTTCATTTATCTTTCTATAAATAAGTTATAAAGCTACTTTTTCCCAATCGCTGAATTGACATACATTTTAGCCGCAAGTGCAAAGGTTAATTTAAAATAAATATCCGGTACCTAAAAATTTATTTCATAATTTTAGCAGACGTAGTCATTAAACCGAAGCATTTCTAAACACATCCGGCCGTTGTGATAAGGGCATTTCCAGAAACCTGCCTTATCATCGTTACGATTTATTTGTCCATCGGGCAATACACTCCAGTGCCATTCTCCAAATTGAACATCAATAAGTTTTGTCTGAATAAAGTTCCAGGCATTTTCTGCTAAATCTAAAAACTTGGAGTCAGGTACAATTTTGGACAGATAGCTATAACCAACTACTGCCTCGGCCTGTACCCACCAATGTCTTTCCTCATCTAAATGACCATTTTTAAATTCGTAAGCCATACTTCCGTCAGGAAGGATGCCCTCCACGGCGGCGAGACCAATGCTGGTCACAATATCTTTGATGGATTGGGAGAATGCGGGAATATTCAATACAATAGTAGCTTCCCACAAAAGCCATGCTGCTTCAATATCATGACCATATGATATGGTATCAGTTGTTGAGTTCCACTCACGATCAAAAAAAAGATTGAGATGCCCTGTACGCGAATCATAGATTTTGCTGACGAAAAGATCGACCAGACCCTTTTGGGCTGAAATTAATTGATCATCTGGCCACACCTGTAGCAGATTGGTATAGGGCTCAAGAATATGCAAATGGGTATTCATGGTTTTAACCACATTCTCGTCTTTTTCACTCAGCCGCATATCGGCTATCGGTGACCAGTCGCGCGAAAAAGCTTCCAAGTATCCGCCATACTTATCATCATAAGTATGCTCGATCAACTTAAAAAGATCTATTGATAACTCCAAAGCTTCGGATGTTCCTGTAGCCCTGTAAAACTCCGAGAAGCCGTACAGTGCAAAGCCCTGTGCATAGGTCTGTTTTTTTGTATTGAGGGGCTTGCCCTGATAATCAAGCTCCCAATAAACCCCGCCATATTCTTTATCGATAAAATTATCGCGTAAGTAGTGGTAAGCCCGTTCGGCCATTCGTAAATAGGATATATCGTTAAATTGGCGATAGGCAGCAGAGAACGTCCAAAGGATCCTGGCATGCATAACAGCTCCTTTGCTAGCATAGGGCACCAAATGATTATGCCCATCCATCTTTCCGTAAAACCCGCCAAATTCCAGATCGACCATTTTTTCACTCCAAAATGGAAGTATGTTGTTTTCAAGTGTTTCTCTAAAACGATTCATTTAATTCAAGCTAAATGTGTTGCTTCATCTTATTTTTTTTCAAGATCAGCCTCTCTTTTATTCTTTAGATCATTAAGGATCAGATCCATCCGTTTTTCGCTCAAAGGGTAAAAACTTATGAACAACACGGATAATACAGTACCGATTGCAGGGAAAAAACTCAAGAACATCCGAATACCATGAAGTGCTTCGTCACTCTGCTGCTGATTGGCCTGAAAACCATAATAAGCCAATAGCCAACCTGTCAGAGCCGTCCCAAATGCCCAGCCGAGCTTCTGACTCATCGATGAAGAACTAAAGATCAAACCTGTTGCCCTATTGCCTGTACGTAGTTCGGAATAATCTGCACAGTCGGCATACATCGACCAAAGCAAGGGAAATACGCTCCCAGCGCAAATACTGATGAGTACCTGAAGAGAAAATATAAGAATTAGATCTTCTTTGCCCAACCAGTAAAAGGCAATACTTCCCACCGTAGCAATAAGCATGGCAATCATATAGGTGCTTTTTTTTCCGATACGATTACTTACTGGAGCTGCTAATACAACACCTAATATATTAGCAGCTTGCCCAAGGGCCAAATAAAGTCCACTTAATACAAATGGTACCTCAAAAATCATGATGCGGTCGATTTGATGCTCCTCAACATAATACTTGAAGTAGTACAGCGTTGCTCCATCCCGAATGGAATTAAAAACAAGCGCCGCCACCCCGGCTCCCAGCAGTATCCACCAAGGACCATTTTTTAGCAAGTCTCCGATATCTTGCTTTAATGTCGAGTGATGCGCCGTCACCTCTACGACCCTTTCCTTTGTCCAATAAAAACATAGCAAAAAAAGTATCGTTGAAAATGCAGCAATAACTAGTGCAGCCATAAACCAACCATGCTGAAGTGACGTAAGATCTGCTCCCGCCTTACTGAAAAAATCTATTAATGGGTTGAATAAAAGCAGGGTAACAAAACTCCCGATATAGGCGAATGTCATCCGAAAGGTAGCCAGTACATTACGCACTTTGGGAAAGGGACTCATTACACCCAATAATGATGCGTATGGTACGTTGATCGCCGAATACACCATCATCATCAAAGAATAAGTCAGGTAGGCATAGATAATTTTTCCGGTATGCGAAAAATCAGGCGTATAAAATGTTGCTGCACCGATTAAACCAAAGGGTATGGCAACGTAAAGGATAAATGGTCTGAACTTACCCCAACGGCTCCGTGTACGGTCTGCAAGTACACCTATAATGGGATCGAACAGCGAGTCCCAAACTCTGGTGATCAAAAACATGGTACCAACAGCTTTCGCCTCCATACCAAAAATATCGGTATAAAAAAACATCAAGTACATACCAAACAGCTTCCAGAACATGGACGACGCTGCATCTCCCAGACCATATCCGATTTTCTCTCTCAACGAGATTTTTTCATTTTCAATTCTCATAAGTAGGTATTCTGGATGCAAATCTAACTATTTAGATTTTTTGAAGCGATCGTATGTACGACCTTGACTGATGCTGCTGACCGAAATCCATCCTGGGCTGTATTAAAACAATAATCAAGCAATCTGTCTATCGATGATAAGGCGACATGCATCCGTGTATCGCTCGAAGCATAATAGATATAAACGGTACCATCGGGGTCTGCGATCCAGCCATTTGAAAAGAGTACGTTGGAGACATCTCCTACTCTTTCTATACCCTTGGGTGCCATAAAATGTCCCGCGGGTTCAGCAATTATTTGGTCGGGATGTGCCAGATCTGTTACAAAAAGATAGAGTACATACCTGAGGCCTGCAGCACACATCCGTACGCCATGTGCCAGGTGTAGCCAGCCACGCACGGTTTTAATGGGTGCTGGCCCTTGCCCATTCTTAAGCTCTTTAATGGTATGATAGTGCCGGTGATTTATAATTTTCTCTTCGGAAACAACCGCATTTTCCATACTGTCTACCAGAGCCCAACCTATTCCACCACCTTTCCCTGCATCAATAAAACTATCCTGTGGACGTGTGTAAAGTGCATACTTACCATCGACAAACTCGGGGTGGAGGACCACATTGCGCTGCTGACTGCTGGATTGTAAATCTGGCAAGCGTTCCCATGTGACCAAGTCGCGGGTACGTACAATGCCGGCAGCAGCGACTGCCGAAGATAGATCACCAGCAGGAGCTGCGGGATCTTTGCGTTCGGTACAGAAAATACCATAGATCCATCCGTCCTCGTGTAGCGTGAGACGCATATCATAGATATTGGTATCTGGAATTTCGGTCTCGGGAATATCTATCGGATAATCCCAAAAATGGAAACCGTCTATACCATTTTCACTTTCGGCAATAGCAAAAAATGACTTGCGATCGTTTCCCTCTACACGCACAACCATAATATATTTGTCCTGCCACTTGATTGCCCCAGCATTGAATGTCCCATTGATGCCGAAACGCTCCATCAGAAAGGGATTTCTCTGCTCATCAAAATCATAACGCCAATGAAGTGGTGTATGATCAGCAGTCAGAACTGGATAGGTATACCGCTCGTATATCCCATTTCCTGGCAATAATGGCGTATTTTTTCGAGAAATTAGTTCCTGATGTGCTTGTTCAATAGCTTGTCTACGATTTTCAAATATTAAATTCATCTTCTATAAGTATAGTTTTGTTTCTCTTGTATATTTTCTATTTCTTGTGCTCTTTAAAGATCTGTTGGACAAATTTTTCCAATTGTCCCCTCCAGAATGACCATTCGTGGCCAGCATCTGCCTGGTCATAGACATAATCAACCCCATAGCTTTTCAACTTCTGGAGAAAAGCTAAATGTCCGTTGTATCGAGGATCTTTGGTACCACAGTTGACCAAATATTGACAGCTTGACCATTAGAAGAAGATTTTAAAGCTGACATATTGGGGATATAGCGATCAAAATCAAATGCTGGATCACTCAAAAGTCCCGAGCTAAATTGACCTATATATTGGAAAGTATCTTTATTTCGCATACCGATCACGAAAGCCTGGCCTCCTCCCATAGATAAACCAGCTATGGCCCGGTATGACTTATCCTTACCGACATTAAATCGTTGCTCGATAAGCGGCTTAACGTCGTTTAGCAACTCATCCTCAAGAAGATCCATCCCTTCAACTGAACTACCCCCGGCCCAAGATCCATCCGTTAGACCATTGGTCATAACCACCAACATGGGTTTTATTTTTTTTTCGGCAATCAAATTATCCATGATATACGCAACACGCCATCACGAAACCAACTCCCCTCATCATCTCCCCCACCATGTCTGAGATATAAAACTGGCAGCGGTTTAGCTGACTGGACAGCTTGGGGTGGCACATAGACATAAAGGTTGCGCTGCTTGTTTAATTTGCTGGCGGTATAAGTCAAGATGCGGAGTTCTCCGTGGTTGACGGCTCTTAACTGATCAACGGCAGGCTGACGTGCTATAATTTCCAATACACTACCATACACTTCTGTACCGTATTGACTTTAGGATTGGCTAAATCTATAGAACGTTTTCCATCTACCACAAATACATACTGATAAATACCTGGCAATAGGGAGGTCGTAGACGCCGTCCAAACACCACTTGTATCCTGTTCCATCGCCAATCTCATAATGTCCCAGTCGCCAATCTCGACCTGCACTTTGCTGGCTTGGGGTGCCTTCACACGGAAGGTAACCCGTCCACTGGAATCAATCGCAGGTGAAAATTTGCCTGTCGATGCCTGCCACCAACCGGCTGTGCTAAATGAGGATCCGTCCCGCTGTGCTTTAACAGGCAAATAGAGACCTAACAACGCTGTGCCCAATAAAATTAGTTTTTTCATCTGTTTATCATTTGTTTTCAATGGTAATGAGGCCGCCAGATTTATTCTTCCCACTGTGTGGTTTGAATATTCATGGTGGTTTCATAATTTTTTATTCTGATTTCCAGCAATAGGTGCCTACTGCTCCAGCAGCTAACTTTATCATGCTGAATTTACCCTTATACTGAACTTTTACCTCCCGATCATAGAATGAACTGTTTGCAACAATCAGGACAATATCTTTTTTGGGAGTAAGAAACGCAACATTGGGCAATACTCCACTATTCTGTACTGTAGTAACGCGTTTGATATCCGCGTTTTCCTCGTCCGTGGTAATGTCAACACCTTGATCATAAGGAGCATTGGAGGAAACACGTACCGATCCCGGCGGAACGAATTTTGAAATATGTGCAACAACGTAATAGGCCACATTTCTTGATACCTGATCTCCATCAATGGTAAGTGCGCCCTGACATATGGCACATCCACCATTATCTGTATGGGGATCATTATCGGGATCTGCGGCCAAATTCCACAATATCATATTCCGGCTCCAGTTGCGCATGGTTCCGATAACAAGACGTTCGGTCTGGTAGGCAAGGTTGCTGATTTTACTCTGGTTAGATTGAATGACCATCTGTTCTGTAAAATAGATATTTTTGTCAGGTCTGGCTTGATGCACCAATGACATCGTACCAATGTCACCTCCATAGTGGTGGAAACCGGATCCATCTACATATGGACCAATAGCAGGGTCATTCAACAGGGTCAATGGATAATCTGGTCTATCACAATTATGATCAAAAAGAATAATTTTTGTGTCCGGCTTCAATTTGTTAAAGACGGGCAGTAAATGGTCTCTTAGAAAATTGCGCATCTGCGATACAGAAAATGGCATACTGGGAGTATTCCTCGAATTGAGTGGTTCATTTTGAACAGTAATCATATGAATGGGGATCCCATTTTTTTCCATTTCCTGTACATAACGTAAAAGATAACGGGCATATACAGGATAGCAGTCCGTCTTTAATGAGCCGCCTTGAAACTGCTGTCCCACTTTCATCCACACAGGAGCAGTCCAGGGCGAAGCCATAATCTGAATTTTGGGGTTGATGGCCAAAATTTCTTTGAGTACAGGAATGACATGTTCGTAATCATGCCCCAGGCTGAAATTCAAAAGATCCGGATCTGCCTGACTACCACTGAGATCATTATAGGTATAAACAAAGCTATTTAGATCGGATGCACCAATACTTAAACGGATAGCACTAATGGCGATTCCATCTCCGGCACTGAAAAGTTCGTGTAGAAGCTTAGACCTTTTATCCGGTACCATCTGATGTATCAGTTGGGCACTACCTCCCGTCAGCGCAAACCCAAATCCATCAATAGTCTGGAATGCCTGTCTTTCGTCAATAACGATAAGTAGTTGACGCCCCCGTGATGTCGGCTCAAATACTGCCGACGGCCCTGCGGAAAGCTGCGAAAGAGGCTGATCTTGGGTCACCCACTGGTTTAATTTGTGTTCTTGCGCCTTCAATTGAATAACAGATAGGATCGCAAATAATGAGGCGTATAATAATTTTGGATTTGGTCGTCGAATAATCATGATTTGTGAGCCTAGTCTGAATATTACAATTGGTTATCTTTTAACATCTCTACAGCAAATTTACTTGGTAAAGCTTACCTCGACTAATACTATTTTAGCAGTAGGTAATTCAATTCGAACTAAAAATCATAAAAAAAACATTTAAACATTACTTACGGGGTATACTATTTTATCTCCAAATTGGCCTACTAGTAAAAAAGGAGCAGTAAACTGCTCCTCTAACACCAATTATCAATCACTAGAATACAACACTGTTAGGGATAAACTAGATTCGGATAATTGACATAAAAATCATTTGTAGCCACCTTAATGGCATTGAAATTCCCGTAGTTATCATTTTCCCATGGATTTTTCCATGCACATACGCCTGCATACCCGTTCCAATAGCTTTGTTTGTAATAATTGGCTAGGGTAATATTCCAATTCCCGGAATTATTATAGGATGAACTGTTGACATCATAACCCGGTGTTTCTCCGATCAAGACCGGTTTATCACCATTATCTAACCAATAGCCGATGGTGGTGGTAAATGGCGCCCCGGAGGATTGCCACTGGTACCAATGGGGTGAATAAAAATCTAAATAGGCGTTGGAATTGTTGTATTGCGCCTGCAATTTTGCATTGCTATAATTATTGCCCCCATAGGTATCCCATGATGTGTACCTATCGCTGTTAAAAATAATCCACATTGAACCTACCGTCACCGGCTTGGTAGAAAATTGGTTTGTCTTTGCCGCGCACCAGGCAATGAAACGCACGACATTGTTCTTATTTAAATTGCCACAGTTTGCATCACGCCACATATGCTCTGGCTCATTGCAGATATCATAGCCCATAATGGTGGGTTCATTTTCATAACGCTGCAGAAAGGGGACAAGGAAATATTCGGTATACCACTGGGTTTTGTTGACGTCATTGATGATCTGCCTAAATTGATTGTACTTGCTACTGGTATTTTTTACCATATCAAATGACCAAAATGTCACCAGTAGATACACTCCCTTTGATTTAGCGATCTGAACGAGTTGATCCATATCTGTCCAGAATTGACTACTGGCACCTGTGACAAGACCGTCACCGTTTAAAGACGGACTATGGCTCCCAGACCCATGCACCCAGATTCTAGCAAGGTTAATTTTGTTATCCTTGTAACGCTGAAACTCATTGCTCCACCAGGTGTAATCAAAATTTCTACCTAAAAAGTCTAAAGTATAATCGCTTTGCTTTTGCCAGGCCGTGTTGATACCATTGAAAAAAATCTGCTTTGAGGCAACATAAAATTTATTGCCCGAAATAGTCACGGCATCGGTGATTGAAGCCGGAGCAACACCATTACTGTTCAAAGCCATCTTTTTCTGCTTGGGCAGAGATTCTGCAGCCTGATCAAAAGCTTTTTTTTGGCAGCTGTATGACAATATGATCAAGCAGATGCACCATAATTTACATAAAGATCTCATAATTGTTTATTTTGGTTATTCTAAGATAGTAAGCTAACGATATCGCTAACTAATACTTTATTAACAAATAGTTATACAAGGGTGTAATTATTCTACTCACCCAGCATAATTACCTGATCGGAGCCGTATAATGCTTTGATCTTAGCCTCACTGTTCTTTTCAAAGACCAATTCTGACCAGCCCATAAAAAACACCCAATTGGGCTGGTCTTTAAGTACCTCAAGTGACGGTAATACCTGGCACTCTCCGATCGCCATTGGCCTTCCTGCTGCTACACGAACGATCGCATCATACTTTTCATTACTAAACCCCGTGTGATCATCGTACACATCAAGCGAAACAATATCCCAATAGGATCTTCCGGGATTATACAGCTCGACGTCAGTATCCAGGGTTTGAAAATCTTGAACATTCCAAACCCAAATTAGATTATCGAGCTCTTTTTTCTTAACCATAAAGTCATGTACATACCGGTAGAGTCTAGCGGTGCCTTTTTCTCCCGGGCGTCCCCCCCACCAAAATTTCCCCTGATTCATCTCATGAAAGGGCCTGAACAGAGCGATGACCTTGTTGTCTTTCAATCGCTTTAGATAAACTGCAATTTCTTCCATAATCGAGACCAATTTACCATGCTCTAAGGTCCCTTCTATAAAAAGGTTTTCCCACTGACTGTCTGTCAAATGACTCAAAACGCCACGTCCGTCATCCCAGCTACAAGGTTGCCCATTGACAGGGTTGCAGGCGTGCCACATGATATTAACAATTGCACCCTGATGGAATTGGCTGATAGCCTCATCAATCATAGTGCTCCTGTGATCAATATTTTCCTGCTGAAATAAAAAATCACCGCTCCACAGCTTCGGATATCTACCTACTAATTTGTTTATGGCATTGGTCCAGCGGGCAGGCTCACTATTGGGTTCGCGATTGTGTATACCACCTATAATACGCTTTCCCTTAATCTGGGATAGGTAATCCATTATTTTTTGCTTTTCTTTTTTAGCCGACCACGAAACAGAATCATTGACCTGCGTATTTGCCGCCAGCGATTGGCTACTCAATGTTTTGCAGCCGATCCCGGTAATCACGATTAATGAACTACATAGTAGCGCTACTGACTTGAATATATTTTTTTCCATAATAGATGATTTGTTACTGTCATTACTTAATGATATAAAGCTTCTCTTTTTTAGATCCCACAAAAAGATCTTTCAATACTATTTTTCCGTCCTGATGATCTTTCAGCTCTTCTGCCTGATATTTTAATGTAAGCGGGTCAAATGATTGGATCTCCTTTTTGTTTCCGATGATGTCCAAAATCTCCACGCTACTACTAAAAACCTCATTCGTGGGATTGTAAAGATAGATATAGAGTTCCTCGCCACATTTTACGCCATAGGCTTCAAGCCTACCGGCTTTTAATGCCAATGGCTTGAATTCTCCTTTTCCATTCAGCAACATACGGTCGCTCAATTGCCGTACTCCACGATAATAAGGTAACATATCCCTATTCTGAAAGTATTCCCACCACCAGCTCATCGGTAGGATCGGTGTTGATGAGAAAAGCCCATACCAGAGACCCCGTTTGAAATCTAATTCCATCGCATATGCAAAATCATCAAAATTTTGCTGCCAATCCCATTCATAGCCAAACTCGCCGATGACATAAGGCTTTTTATGTTTTGTGGAGTATGCATTGATTTCTGAGGGTATCAAATCAGTATGTTTGTAAATGTGTTTTTGATTGATATCTATTGCCTCGATATCATTGAGCCCCGGGATATCTCTATGGGATATGCTGGTAGTAACAATGTGTTTATATGGATCTATCTCTTTTAAATAAGTAGCCATTTCAGTATGCCATTCTACAATAGCTTTAGAAGAAATCGGCTTTTCCCGACCATTAAACTGAATATTATCTACTTCATTCAGAAACTCCCACATAGCAATATGCGGTGAATACCCCCAGCGAGCCACAATGTAGCGCAAACGATTTTTATAAAGCGTTTTAGCCTCTTCGGCTGCAAAAAACTCGTCCGTCGTCTTTACCCCTCCGATATTATCGGATCTGAAATTACCCATTCCCAAGGTAAGCATAACATATAAATCGAGTGAATCGGCAAGATCGACGAGATGATCGAGCCGGCGTACTGCGCTGGGGTTAAAATGAGCTGGATCCGACTGGTAGCGGTCATTGTTGAATCCGTCATGAAAATCTATGGGCAAATTCCACGAACAGATCCAGGTCCTAAAGAAATTGCCGCCATTTTCAGCAAATTCGGCAAGCATACGGTCATAATTATAAACGGAAGCATTTTGGTGCAGTGCTGCATAATATTTTGAATCGTCTTTACGCCTTGATTCCCAACAGATGTTTTCGGCTATCCCACGAAAGGATGTACCGTTATCAAATTGTAAGGACCAGTTATTTTTAACACTTAGAAATCCTTTTTCTGCCGTTTCCCGCACCCGCGCATCGAATTTCCTAGATGTGGCGACTATTTTTCCATTTTTGCGCAATACGAACTTAAAATGATAATCGCCATGCTGTCTGGGTGAGAACCGGGCATTCCATTCTGAAATATCCCCAGATTGCCCCTTTACATAAAAGCACGGCTGAAGCAGTACCTCAGCTGATGCAGTATATATCTCCATGTCAAGCTTAATGTCTTCCTGCAAATAAGGGTTTGTCCAGGTCGATTTAAGTTTTATAACGAAATCCATCCGTCTTCCTTGAAGTGCTGCAGACTCCTTAAAATCGACAGAAATAATCTGGGAAAATGTAGTTACTGGAAATATGAAAAAAAAGATTATTCCAATTAAAAAGCGCATACCTGATTAATTAACTGTTACACCATCGGCCAATACATACATATTGGGGAGGTCCTTTGAAAATAAACTTATACTGCTCCTAAATAGCGTTTTGAAATCATCGGCTGAGGGATGCCCTTTCCATGGTCCATAGAAATGTATCCCTTGCTTTAATGGATCATATTCATTTCGCCACATAACGACCATACTGATTTTTTTACCAACGAGTGGAGTGAGGATCTGCTCGGTCCAATAACTGACATAGGGTACATTACCATTTCTGATCCCTTCAATTCCTGTTTCGGTAACACCAGCAGGCTTTTTCTTTTCTAAAGAAAGCTCTTGCAACGCGTTTAAATTGGAAAGAAACGCTTGGGTATTTGTACCATGATAACAGTCCATACCTATAAAATCGACGAATTCATCCCCCGGCCAGCGGAATAGCAGATCTTCTTTCCGTCCATTATTGTCCCGTTGGGGCGATATCGCAAAAATAAAATTATGTACTCCTTTCGGTCCTGTCAAATAAGATAACGTAAACTTCCAAAGCGCTATAAACTCTTCACTAGTCGTACAAGAACTTCCCCACCAGGACCAGCTTTGGGTATGTTCATGAAAAGGTCTAAAGATAATAGGAATCAATTTGCCATTGCCATCCTTCAATGAAAGTGCAAACGTGGCGAGATTATCCAACCAACTTTTAAATTTTAAATTTGTTGCACTTCCATCGGTCAAAATTTCTTTAACAACTGTTTTCGATGAATTGTCCCATGAATCCCCGCCCGTCAAGGGATTGTTTAGGTGGCACATAGCGGTAATAACTTCACCCCGGGAACGCGCTTCAAGGATAGCCTTTTTACGGGCCTCGTTTAAAGTCGCTCTAGTACGGCGGTCATCCATCAATTCAGCAAAATCAACACTAAAAACTGCGGGGTAGTCGCCTACAATTTCGTAAACGTCAGATCTACCAGCAACTTCCTTCCATTCTCTGCCGTAGATCAGATCATCATGATGGCCAAACATAAAGCCTTTGTCTTTTATCTTCCATAATTGGGAGTAGAGCGCTTTAGTTTCTGCCGTCGCCTGCTTGTCAAATAATCGGAGTTCGATTTGTGAGGGTTTCTCTCCGGGCTTTTGATCTGTGGCCGGATCAGCCTTGGTACATGCCGTTCCACCTATTAAGATGGACACGGCATACATAAATAACTTCTTCATGATTTGGATCAATTACGCTTTTTCACTTCTACCCAATATCTTCTGGGCTTTTTCACAAACTTATCATAGTCTGTATAGATTGCAGACCAGTCGTCGTTACCGTTCAATGAAAAAGCAAAAGCATTGTTAACAATTGTTTTAGTCTGTTTATTGCCAAGATCCTCGGTACCAGGACCAAGAAAACTACAATTTACGCTGCTTCCATCTGCAGCAATTAGAGTCAAGATATCGTTTGTGTAGTCTCGCTCCCATTTCCCTTCACCCTTCGGTATTTTACGATAAAATTTATTGACATCTGTTTTGGGGTCTGGTGTATAAATGAAATTGGCATATTTTCCGTCAGCGCCGGCATCATTTACAAATGTACCCGTAGTTTTACCCGTCGGTGTTACTCCTGTCAGTTTAAAGGTTATGCTATTATCTAATTCCACTTGAGGACCATCAGATACAGGCCATATCCATGGTTTACTCGTTAAGGATAAAACCGCCCCACCACCATATTCAGGCCCCGTACCTCCATAAAGTACAAGTCCGGTAATATCGTAGGTACCGAGGATCGTTTCGGTAAAGGGCTCGACGATGACCTCCCATTCACGAGATTCACCTGTCTCTGCTGTCACGGTATAATTATACTTATAGTTGCCGGCAAGAAAATTGACTTCAGAACCAGAGGCAGGTGAAACAGTAGCGCGATAAGATTGTTGGATCACAGGTTTCACTTTGGAAAAGTCAGTATTGTCCTCCACCAATACTTTTACTTTCACTGTCCCAGCGGCCCTGTCTACAACTGCTGCTCCTATCTGCGTAAAGCCTGTCCCCATGGAAAAGTTTTCAATGGATTTCTCATTGCTCTCCACTCCCTTATAGGGATCCTTTTTACAACCAAAGATTGTAAAAACCAATATTAAATATGCTGCAAAACCAGCTTTATATGTTTTCAGATTCATAATAAAATAGTTATGGTTTCAATAATGGGTTTGTATCAATTTCACGCTGTGGAATTGGAAAAAAATATGCTCCCGAAGTGATGGATTTACCATATTTTTCCACCAAAACTTTTTCCATCAGATGATTACGCCGTAAATCAAATAGCCTATTCCCCTCAAATGCAAGCTCAAGCGCACGTTCTTCAACAACCGCCTCACGAAATGCAGCGACCGAAAGATTGGCTGTAAGCGGACCTAGGCCTGCCCGGCTACGGATTTTATTCACCGCAGCATATCCCTCAGCTGTAGGCCCTGCAGACTCCGCATAAACCAGGAGGATATCTGAATAACGTATCACTGGCGAATTGGTACTCATTTTATCCGCATCCCGGAGTGGATCAATATACTTTCGGGTAAAAGGCCTCGAGAAATCGGCGATACCAAGTTTAATGGTTTTGCCGTCGGGATTGACAACTTCTGAAACAATAAGATCTGTTTTTCTCTTATCACTGGAATTGTAGCTGTTGTAGTGCGCAGCCTCCATCTGAAAGTGGTTCCATCCTTTACCAATATTGATCATGGCAGTCCCCGGATCGCTTGGATTATATGGAATACGCATAGCAAACCCGGGATCAGGCAAAAACATGTTCGGTAATTTGGAATAATTACCCTCGCGTTCACCCGAGCGGTCTACAGCGGCATCAAAGATATGCTCTGAGACGGCCGCTTTTTTATAAATCTCGGTATTCCAGATATCAGGTAAAACACTTGTAAAATTAAAAATTTGCTGATCGTTGATCACTTTTGCGGCATATGTACTCGCTTCGAGGTAAAGCTTTGTGGCATCTGCCACGAATTCGTACCCTGGCGAGGCTGAAGCTTTTGAAGATGCCATATGGAGGTATACCTTTGCTAGTAATGACTGGGCAGCACACCGATTTGCCCTTCCCTCAAAATTTTTAGAAATTGACATTAATTGTTCGCCTTTTTTTAGATCAGCGATGATAACATCATATACCTGCTGGATACTTGACTTGGCTACGGGGATCTGCTCAGCCTCAACAAGAGGTTCTAAGCGCAGTGGAACTTCACCAAATAGACGTACCAAGTTAAAATTGTGGAGCGCACGCAAAAAATAGGCCTCGCCGATAATTTGATTGCGGTCAGCTTCGTCCATATTCGGTACGTTAGGAACATTGGCGATAACAGCATTGGCCCGTGAAATACCACGATAAAGATATGTCCATAAATTATCGAGATCTGAATTTGTCGAGGTAGTCCGTAATTGATCCAGTTCAAAATTTGACTGCCCTGCATCTGCTTTTGCAGTCAGGTTTTCGGTCGGCAATTCAGTGATAATATAAAACCCCCTAGTATAGTATCCGACTTCGGGTAAAATAGCGTAGGCATAGATCAAGCCTGAAAGCGCATCTTGTCCCGTCTTGTAAAAAGACTTTGAGTTGACTATTCCATAAGGCTCTTCTGTTAATTTAGAACAGGAAATAAAAGTGCTACTGATTAGTCCTGAAAGACAAATAGGTATAAAAAGTTTATTGATTTTCATGTCTGTTTAATTTAAAATCCAACGGATAATCCAAGGGAATAAGTTCGAGGTCGTGGGTAATTACCCCAGTTGATTCCATCCAATCCCATCTCGGGATCAAAGCCCCTGTTAAATTTGGTAAAAGTCAGTAAGTTATTGCCGGAGGCAAACAACCTTAATGTGCTGATGCCAGCAATCAGGCCCGGCTTAAAATTGTAGCCAATAGTAACATTCTGCAGTCTAAGAAAGGAACCGTCTTCAACGAAAAAATCCGAAGCTTTATAACCACGCGTATTATTGGCTCTAGGGTATAACTGACTTGGGTTATCAGGCGTCCAGCGCTGCACTTGCCTGCTCGGTGTCATCTTTTGAAGGTCGAAAATATCATTGCCATATACGCCGTAAAACTGTGCGCTCAGGTCGAAACGCTTGTACGATGCGCTGGTATTAAAGCTATAAATGAATTTAGGTGTAGGGTCGCCAATTACTGTACGGTCATATGTAGGATCTATGGTTCCATCAGACTCGCCCTTAGGGCCGCTGATATCGACGTATTTAATCTCACCTGGTAATGCCTCCCGCCCGGTAAGTCCGGCACCTATCCCTTCCTCCAATGTTTGAATTATTCCATTTGCACGATAACCATAGAACGTATACATTGGTTGGCCAACGATAAAATGGTTGACATTCTGACGTACCATTTCAATCAATGATCCTGTGACAACACGGTCACTCTCGCCCATTCTAACCACTTTGTTACGGTTGAGAGCGAAATTGCCACCAACAGACCACTGTAAACCGTCGGTTTGAATTACTTTAGCATTGAGTCCCAATTCGAAACCACGGTTACTTATTTCACCATCGTTTACCCATTGTTGATCAAAGCCTGAGGATGGTGAAATCGTACGCGTACGAAGTAAATCTTTTGTCTGCTTGTCGTAATAATCTACCGTCAGGGTAAAGCGCTGATTCATAAACCCGATATCCAAACCAATATCGAAAGATGTTGTCGTCTCCCACTTTAGGCTTTTGTTTCCTAAGCCACCAACGACGGTAAGCCCCTGCTCATTATTGGCTCCGGCTAAACCCGGACCAAAGCCCGTCATAAAACCACCTTGTGATCCTACAAAATAGCGCTCAGCGCCATAGCGGTCCATGGTTTGATAAGGAGATATCCCCTGATTACCTGTCAATCCATAACTTGCTCTAAATTTCAGCTCGGAAAATGCGCCCAGGTGTTTAATGAATTCTTCTTCACTTAATTTCCAGGCGAATGCTGCTGACGGGAAAAAGGCCCACTTATTATTGTCCCCAAATTTAGTAGAGCCATCTGCGCGACCGGTCAGGGTAAAAAGATACTTATCTGCTAAAGCATAATTTACCCGTCCAAACCAAGAATTCAATGTAGATGAAGAGAGTCCATTACTGAGTGTCTTTGTCTTTGCACTGTTGAGATTTTCATTTTGAAGGTTATCGTTGACAAAATTCATCCCTATCAAATTACTCGTTCTGGTTGTTGATGTCTGTAAAGAGAAACCTCCTACAATATTGAAGCGATGTATATCGTTAAATGTCTTGTTGATGGTGAGATAGTTTTCATTGACTAGCTCATTATTGTTATAGTTGCTAATAGAGCCATAACCTGTATTTTCATAACCTCGAAATGTCACCGTGGCTGGCTCGTAGATATCACCAACAGAATTACCAAACTTAGTACTTAACTGTGTCCTAAACTGAAGCCAATCAGTAAATTTTATATTAGCAAATACTGTAGCCAAGACGTCTATAGTCTTTGACTTGTTGAGCACTTCATTAGCGATCGCTATCGGATTACCAAAATCCGTAGCCGATGTACGAAAATAGTTTCCATTTTTGTCATAAACAGGGAATATACGCGTACGGCCGGCACTCAAATTTTGCCCTTGATTGTTCGTATGTGTCAATATCACATTTGTACCAGCGGAGATAGCCTCAGTTAATTTCTGGTCTAAATTTAATCTGCCGGTATATTTGTCATACGCATTTTTTATCGCGAGTCCCTCTTCCTTATAATAATTACCCGACATGGAGTATTTTGTATTATCTGAACCTCCATCTACACCAAGCGTATAGTTTTGGGAAAAAGGGTTTCGATAGACTAAATCTGCCCAGTCGGTATTGGTGGTCCACTGTGGTTTATTGGGGTCCAATCCGCGCAATTCAGCTATAGACGGAAAGTAAACCCCACTCCTAACTTCGCCTAAATAAGGTAACTGACTTAAAGGAGTCCCCCCATTTAATGCCGCCTCATTTGCATAAACAGCTTCTTCGATGCCATCACGCCAAAGATCAGGTTTGACAGCTAGTGTCGAAATAGAATTTAAAGTGTTTAAAGATATTCTTGGTTTACCGGCTCTTGCTTTTTTGGTGGTAACCATAATAACCCCATTGGCTCCACGCGAACCATATATTGCTGCTGATGAGGCGTCCTTAAGTACTTCGATGGATTCAATATCTTCAGGATTTATCTGTTTTAGATCTCCTGCATCCCCCCAGGGAAATCCATCAACAACAACAAGTGGCGCATTGGATCCATTGAGAGAGCTATTACCACGGATACGTACTGTAGCACCAGCTCCAGGCTTACCGCTTGAAATTGCTACTTGGACTCCAGGGATCTTTCCTTGCAATAATTGATCCACTGATGAAGCCGGAGTCTTGTTAAGGTCCCCACCTTTGAGTGTGGCCACAGCGCCTGTAAGATCACTCTTTTTGACTCCGCCGTAACCGATAACAACCACATCCTCGAGATCGACTGTGGCGGTTGCCAAAACTGCATTTACAACTGTTTGATTATTTAATTGGACGTTCTCGGTCTTGAGTCCGAGCGAAGTGAAGGTCAAAACTCCTGTTCCGCCTGGCACAGAAATCTGATAATTCCCTTTTTCATTTGTGGTGACTACCTGATTTCCAAACTTTACTGTTACTCCAGCTAAAGGCTGACCCTGATTGTCCCGAACGGTTCCGGAAACTAATCGACTCTGAGCAACACTTAATTGAACGGCAAATAGCGCACTGCAAAAAAGAGTATAAGTCGTCAATAAACTTCTTCTCATAATATATAACATTTAGATTTATAAATTGCTTACTATGGGTAACTTCTATTAAGCATACGTACTGTATATCCCTTTCTTAATTGGTTAGCCTCAAGTATTAGACAAATATATTCTAATACCCCACTTAAAGATCAATACTATTTTAACCAAATGTTATACTCAAATTAGAATATACCCCATCTTACAATCAAAACCACAAAATACTATATATATTATTTTAACTCTTAAATGAAAACACGGCTGCCACTGAAGTTGAGTCTATAGGCAGATGGGGTACAGTTTTTTTTACGTTTGAATGCCCGGTTAAAGTTGGAAATATTATTAAAACCACATAGGTAACAAATCTCAGCGACTGTATTGCTCGTCTCTATTAACATTCTGGTAGCGTGGCCAAGTCTTATTTCATTGAGATTGTCAATAAATGTTTTTCCTGTACGTTTTTTTATAAACCGGGAGAAAGAAACTTCGGACATATTGACCAGTTCGGCGATGTCATTAAGGGAGATCAATTTGCTGAAGTTTTTATTCATATAATCAAATGCGACATCTAAACGACGGCTTCGAAAATTCAGTGATTTGTCCAAAAGCATATCTCCCTCAACCAGTAGTTCAGTGTCTTTGCTTACCGATAAATCCCTCAAAATTAGCATTAATTTTATCACTGAATCAAACCCCACCGTTTTATGCAAATTCAATATCTCGGGTGCGATTGATTGAATAGTGCTTTTCGAGAATTTTATACCAAAGCTGCTTATTTGCAACATTCTTTTAATAAAATTCAGTTGATTTTTATTTAAAAATTGATCGCTAAATAGATCTTTATTCCATTGCACTGTCACTTCAACAATATTCTTTGATCTACAATTATGATTGAACCAGCCATGTGGCAAATTAGGGCCTGTCAAAACGAGCTCACAATCTCCAATTTCTTCAATCCTGTCTCCGACAACTCGCTGAGCACCGGAAGCATTCAAAATCATATTTAATTCGTACTCCTCATGGTAATGATATGGAAAATCAAATTTATCTTTAATGCGATGAAACACAGTGAAGCATTCTGTTTCTCTTAATGGAGTGACTTCTTTGACCGGATGGTGGCTCATAATTGTTAAAATACTATGATCTAAAATAACACTATAGTTATTAATAAACAATAACAGACCAATCAAATGGTATAAATCAAGCTATTATCAGTTAAAATAATAACACTAATGAGAAATCTTTGAATAATCTAAGATGAGAAAAAAATAACACTATATAGTGAAATATTTGTTCAAATTAGTGTAAATTTTATTCACAAAACACAGAAATCGTGCAATTTACCGCAGTGGCCCTTATAAACGACAACGTATAAGCCAGTCACCGCACAAAAGAAATGTCTTACATGCTCGAATTGTTACCTTTATGATCTGTATTGTATTGCATATAAAAAGCAATTTATCTAAGTTTGACAAAAACAAATTTACTATACAGCCGATCTACATGAAATTCATTCTTTTTATCTGCTTGTTCTTCGCAACACAAGCTATCTTCGGACAGAATATCAGCGTCGTCAATAATGAATCCACCCTTTTTGAACTTGAAAACCCAAACGGCAAAATTGATTTTTTAGTCATTGATCCTGACCCACATTGTAAGAAACCCTTATTTCTGTTTTGTCAGGGATCGTTACCCTTACCGCTATACTTTAATTATAAAAAGAAGGTTTAAGCCTTTTTGGGGGAGGATTAACCAACTTCAACTACCAGGATATTATTAAGTCGTACCATCTCGTCGTTATTTCCATGCCAGAAACTCCTGTTATCGTCGATGAATCTCAGCTTAATGACTCTTATTGGTATTATGGTGACTCAAAAGATAAAAATACCCCGAGTATAGCTTATCAAAAAGCAGACTATCTAGATAACTATGTAAACCGTTCCGCTACCGTTTTGGATTATCTTAGCCGACAACCTGGGGTCGATAATTCACAATTAGTCGTATTTGGACATTCCCAAGGTGGGCATGTAGCGGCCAAACTAGCAAATAGGTATAAAAAAATAAGCAAACTGGGCCTATCAGGAACTAATATATTCGGACGAATAGATCAAGATATACGGCAGGCAAAACGCGATGTGCAAAAAGGAAAAATTACTTGGCAACAAGCCGCTCAAAAAATTGAACAAACCTATGCGTTTTATAAAGATGCCAACAGTCCGGAAAAATCAAAAAACGATTGTAAAGCCTTTATTTACAATCGTTTTGCCTGTTATTAATCTTTAGTGTATTTTTACTGAAAATTTATTTTATAAGAAATCAGAAAAGCAATCTGACCATAAAACGCTATTATAATCAGGAACACAATTATTTTGAGGTTCAGAACGATGGTCGGCCCGACTACAACAAGCCCCATTGGAACGAGGTTATGAATGGCTTTTTAGCTTGGACATTAGAATCAAACAAAACAAATAAATAGTACAAACCATGAATCAATTAAAATTTCGTGACGCCACGCAACAAGATTTACCACGCATCGTAGAAATATACAATTCTACAATAGCCTCTCGCATGGTTACTGCAGACACTGCCCCAGTATCTGTTGCCAGTAGACAAAAATGGTTTGACGAACACAACCCTTCAAAAAGACCCCTGTGGATGATAGAAGATGTAAATAACCAGGTAATTGGCTGGGTAAGTTTTCAATCTTTCTATGGTCGTCCAGCTTATGATGCAACAGTAGAAATTAGTATCTATTTGGACGAACAGCAACGCGGCCGGGGCCTGGGTAAACAGATTCTCCAGTACTGCATTGATAAAGCCCCAGGTTTAGGCGTACATACCTTATTGGGATTTATCTTTGCACACAACTTGCCTAGTATCGCATTATTTGAAAAGATGGGTTTTAAGGAATGGGCCAACTTACCCAATATAGCAACCTTGGATCAGGAAGAACGTAGTCTAAAAATATTAGGTATACGAATTAAATAACAGCGTGACAATCTAATTACCCGTCATCAAAAATAAAATTGTTAAATTACAGTATTCATTAGATAAGATCTTTAATTCGGCAATATGAAACATTTTATCCAATTCTCCTTGATGCTGATTGCTTATGTATTCTTCTTTTCCAGCCCCCTGTTGGCACAAAATCCAGAGCGCACCAAAACTATCCCGATCACAAGTGATTCAGCATACAGCAAGATAATTCAAGTGCTTCAGGATGGCGGTTATTTTATTGCACAGCTCGATCGGCCTTCGGGATTTATTCAAACTAGTACGTATCTCGAAAACAATAATCTCCTAAGCAATAAAGAAGGAGAAAAATTAATTTTCAACTTCCTGATCAGCCCTTTACAAGCTAAAAGAGCAAAAATAGTTTTAAATATATTTTCAGTAGAGAGGCGTAAAGGCGGGAGCTTTGATGCACCTAATTATTATGATGAAGATAAGGGGATCGTCCGGGACAATAAAGCCTACCAGCAAATTTGGGATAGGATACTCCCCCTATTTCAATAAGTACAATCAAGATAAAGCCCAGCTGATCTCAGTTCACCTGGGCTTTTATAATAAAAAAAATTAGATCGAGATGGTCAGTAAAGGAACATCCAGACCCGATGCCATCATCCGTGTTTTACTTCGGTGGGTCAATGAGCTCCAAAAACCGTACTTATAGGGGATCATGACCAGCAGATCCGTACTGCTCTCTTTTACTTCGTCCCGGATCGCTTTTACAACCTCATTGGAGGTTACATTTTTGTAGTAATAACTTACGATTCCCATCACATCGTTGATGGTTTCACGTGTTTCTTTTCCTTTTTCCTCATTCAGCTGCTCAACAGTTTTTCGAATATTGAGAACCTCCAGTACCGCACCAAATTCAGCGGCAAAATCCTTGACTTTTTCAAGAATTTCCTTTTGTACACCACGAACAATATCACAGGCAAAAAGAATATGCTCCAGACCCGTAAATTTTGCGCCCAGCGGAACGGAAAGGATAGGTATTTTTAACTTACTGATTGCTGCCGTGGTGGTATTCCCCAGCATGTCCTGATCAAAGGAACGTTTGGCCATTCCCATCACCAACAAATCCGCATTCGTCTCCTGGATGCATTTTGTAATCTGGTCATAAAACAAACCTGCCGCAAGATAAGGAATAGTCAAAACACCACTTTCGGCCGTAATCGCCTCGGCTTTACGTCGTAAAACCTTACTTTGATGTTCAAAAATCTTGAACATAGAATCGGGAGAAAGTCGAGCGTTCATTGCATGAATGGAAGGATTTTGAAGAGAAAATAAAACGAGCTCGTATTCTTTTCCTGCAAAAACTTCCATAATAAACTTTAAGGCATGTTCGGCCTCTTCAGCATAGTCTGTGGCAACAATAATCCGTTTCATATGGTCTAATTTAATTCAATAAAAAATCCCTTTTTATTACATTCAAGTTAACGAAAAATAATAAATCTATCAAACGGAGAATTGTCTCAACTGGGTCAATTTTCTCCCGATTTTTGGCTATTTTAAGTAGCTAGCCTTTACAAAAGATGCTTTTTTCAGATAATCGATACTTTGTTGTAAACCGGTATAAATATCGTTACGTGTTTCTTCCAGCTCAACAAAAATATATTGCAGGCCAGCAACTTTTGAATTGTTAAAAATTGCATCGAAACCGACCATACCACTTTGGCCAATTTCGCGGTGGTCCTTAATGTGCAAAGCCTTGAATCTGCCCGCATATTTATTGAAGTAATCAACCGGACTAACTTGCCCCATGACCGCCCAATAGACGTCCATCTCGAAGAATACATGTTCAGGATTTGTATGCTCTAACATATAATCGTACATCACTTTATCTTCCACTTTTCTAAACTCATGCGAGTGGTTGTGGTATCCGTAAATGATTCCTTGCTGACGGCATTTCGCACCCACAGCATCCAGGTAGCGACATTGCGTTTCCAGATCCTTAAGTGTTTTAGGTACATCCATCCAAGGCGTGACGATGTATTTCATTCCCGCTGCTTTGTGCGTAGCAATACATTCGTCCCACCATTTTAGGGATTCTGTAAAATCTCCAGAGCTTAACTCTTTCTCTGATAGCGTTTTCGTTGCATGTGATGAAATCACCTTCATTCCAGCTTTTTCAACTTTTGCCTTAAACTCTTGTGGGCTCAAGTTATATAATTTACCATCTTTGTATCCAGCAGCTTCCACTCCTGTATAACCCAATGCTGAGATCTTTTGCAGAATCTGGTCGAAATTGGCGTTTTTACCGATTTCTTCACGTACAGAATATAACTGTAGACCAATTTCCTTTTTTGCAGCTTTCTGTTGTGCAAATGTTGGACTAACAGCCAACATCATACATCCAGCTACCAATGTTCCGATAAGAGTTCTTCTTTTCATTTAGTGCTCAATTATTTATTACAGACTTCGTTTAACGCAAAATTATTTGTAAACGCAGGTTTACAGGTTGTTTAGGTTTGTCGCGTTAATTATAGCCGCAATGTATGCAAATACTCGAAAAAACACAATGCTTTACCGTTTTATTTATTCACGTCGCGTGCTCAGCGCTCCATAACATACTTTTTTATAGGAATAAAAATATACCCAACTCAACGATTTACAATTTGCAACTGTTCTATTTACAATAACAAACAAGTTGAGTGATGGAAAATAAATATGAAACCCCCGAACATAGCGATCAAAAACAGGAAGAGAAATTACCTGATGTTGCCGTTGAGGAAAAAGATGATGAACCTGCCGGTCGAAATCTCAAACGTACACTTATTATTGCAGTATGTGTGTTGATTGTGTTTTATTTGATTTATTATTTTATGAGTGGACAATAACAGGCGAATAGCCGCAACCATGCAACTCACCACAGCTCCGGCGGAACTTGACGGATTCTTGGAAACCGAAGCCGGGCAAGTCGACTTGTGTCGTCATACACAATCTGGTAGAATCTGACCAAAATTTCGGTCATTGTGCCGACGTACTCGACAATTTACCACGGCTCCGGTGGAACTTGACGGATTCTTGGAAACCGAAGCCAGGTAAATCGACGATATCTACTTAAATAATTTCGTTTTTCATTCGCCTGTGTGCTACTAGATAATAACTTTTTATATTGGTTTACACAGGACGGTGACGTAGGGTCTATTTACTAAACAAATCTCAGTACCGATTAAATCATCTGTTATAACAAATATAAAAGAAAAAATAATAAATACAAATTTTTAAACAAAATAATGAACTATATTTTGCGCAAATTGTCATTCAATTCGTTGTATGACGGATGAAGACAAAGCATTACTGGAAACAATTGGTTTACGCTTTCGCGCGAAACGAAATGATCTTTATTATTCACTACGGGATCTATCCCATCTAACAGGCATTTCAACAGGAACACTCAATGGTATAGAAAAGGGAAAAGACTTAACGCTCACAAACTTTTTAACTTTATGCCGCAGCCTGGAAATCCAACCGACGGTATTTTTTCAGCATGATATTGTTTTTAATTCGCCCTATTCCCTACCTCCTGATGCGCAGGAAAGAATCACGCTAAGCAAAAAACTGGATGACCTCGTCTATCATTCGGATTTTTTCCACGCAGCACGACGTGTTTCGGAAGTGTTGGTCCAATTGGGTATTGACAAGAGCCAAAGCAACAAATTCTCTGTTTATCTAACCAACTATTGTGAAGAGGGAGCCCTCGTCTATCAGCAGCATGGTAACTATAAAACCTATCGTAAAAAAAGGTAAATAAAAAGGACTAAACTTCTTTGTTGGACAGTTCACGAAAACGGTTTGCCCTTCTAAACGTTCCCAAATCATTAAAACGAACCCCATACTTGCGCAAAATTTCTTGTGCCTTCTTGCGCCCAATATGACGTACGTAAAATGTCTCATTGACGACAAAATGATGGATGCTATGTGTCCAACCGAAAAAGAAACAAAACAATTGCATCGGAAAAGTCCACCAAACTGTCAATACTTGCGTCTGCTCAATAACATTTCCAGCTTCAACATCACCAAAATAATGCATGTTTGATGTAATAAAATGCAAACAAAACTGACGTAATAAGTTTGGCAATAGAATAACATAAATGATCCCATGCAGACTTATCAACATGTTATTAACATAGTGTGGAAAACTCAAATCTAACTCAAAAACCTCACTTAACCAACCAAATAACAGGTCTGCAAAAAAGAAATATAAAATCACATGTGCAAAAATCGTCACTGGAACAATGCTCAAAAACATAATCCGTTTTAGTTTTGAAGAAGTCTCCAACTTTAGATTTCCATTTTTCACCTCGTTATCCATATCGTTAAACATGCGATGCAGTCGAAAGAGCCCACCCAACACAACATCGGGAGTTGTTAACAGACGTTTGATCGACCACTGCTCGCCATTCGTAACACTGCGTTCCTCAACATCATGTAATGTACCCGAAAACTTATGATGATGATGATGCAAGGTCCTGCGTATCCAAGGATTTACCGTCAATGGACGTAATATCCATACACTAAAAAGCATAAAATGATGAATTGCCTTTTGTCTTTTAAAATAAAGCCAATGAATCAGATCATGCTCTATTTCATGCAACACGCCCATAAAAAACGCATTACTAACAATCATAAGCCAAGTTGGAACCACAGCGCGAAACCAAGCTATCGATACAACGACAATTGCCAGGATCGCCAGTGCGAATAGAGCCATTCCGATACTGTTCTGACTTTTTAAGGTGGGGTACATTCCTTTAAGCTGCTGGTAGGAAAGATTTATTTCCCTCCTAATCTGGCTCGACTTTTCCTGGTGTGTCAATTCGATGTGATTTTATCGGTAAAAATAAGGATTTTTTCGCAGACATCTAACATGTTAGGTAGAATGCCCCCACCTACTAATAACCATAATAGGCTCTAAAAAATATTTCCAAAAACTGTAACAAAACGAACGGGGCTAATACTAATGAATTAAAATAAACTTATAAACATAAACAGGTATGGAAAAGAAATCAATTTACAACTGGAAGAATAATTTGTTCGGAACTAAATCAACCCTCTACCGCAATGAAGCAGTTATAGGAAGTTTAGAATCTATCAATTGGAATCTGGACGCTCATGTTTCTATCCACAACGATCAGTTCCGTTTCAAAAATAGGGGATTTTTCAACCCATACACGGAGATTCGCAATCAAAACAATGAACTGATCGGCGATATTGAATATGATACCTGGACAACTAAAGCCACTATTAGCCTAATCGATAAAAAATACACGTGGAGATCAAAAAATATGTGGATGACCTCCTGGCAAATTGAGAACGAGCAAGGGGAAGTTGTCGAAATCAAACCTTCTTCGCTCAAAAATGGAGGGAAAATAGAAAGCTTTGAACATAGCGAATTGATCTTGTCTATTAGTTTATATCTTCAAAAACGTATTACAATGATGGTTTCTATAGTTGCCCTGATCCCACTATTTACCTTACTACTAGGTTAACGTAGCAGCCAACTTCTAATATATATCAGTCAAAGCAGATCACTCCTCGGATCTGCTTTTTTTGTGCAAACCATTAAGTAAGCAACAAGCGATCTCATCCCAAAAAAATAATGCACTTAAAGGGATTTGATAGGGACTTTATAGGGACCTTATAGGGACCTCATTCGGATGAAGCCGTCTTAACTACCTATTAATTCCCTATTACGTAACACCTTATTTACAATTATTTAATAGATTAAACTAAACTTATCTATTCGTTGTGTGTTAGTACCCCTACACATTTAATTTAAGACTATGGCAAATGTAACACAGGGTATAAATGGTCCTCCCTCGGGCAAAGTGGGGGCAGTTGTTTTTTGTAAATGGAAAGAGATCAATTATGTCAGGTCTCTTCCGAGGGTGAATAAAAAAAGAGCACTTTCTGAAAAGGAAGTGAACAACCGAAACAAATTTGGACTTATGCAACAATTCTTAAGTCCTTACACGAAAGTCATACGGCTCGGCTTCTCAACCTCCGCTAAAAATATGACAGCATTTAATGCAGCGATGTCCTATAATCTTCACCATGCCATGCAACAAGACGATGAAGGTTTTCATATCGATTATGAAAAGATTGCCATAAGCCGAGGTTTGGACGAAGAGATTACAGGGGCAACATTTCAATTGTTGAACGAAACTATCCATATCACTTGGGAACTAAAAAACACCGAAAAACTCTTGTACGAGGATCTGACAGATTTCCGAACCTTGGTACTCCTCATTCCTGAAAATCCAATAAACGCTTCACAAGGTGTTTTACTTCAAAATTACATTATGGATTTGCGAGTATCTATTCAAATACCGAAACTAACCCAAAGTGATACATATCATCTATATCTAGGTTTTGTTGCAGCTGACGGAACTAATCGGAGCATGAATAGCAGCTATCTCGGAAATATAAACCTAGAAAGAGGATTAAGTTCCTTCCGGGAATTAAATTCATCAACAGGAGAAATAAAATAATTCAAAAACAAACACACAACACACTTAATCACAATAAGATAACAACATTTTAACACCGAATTCATGTTAATATGCTTACTTCGTATAAGCGATATGATTTACAATCGATGGTTTCAACAGCCACATCAATTTCGGCCATGAAGCCAATCGTCTTTATATCTAGTAGGCATTTGGTTACCCCCTCAGCAATCCTCAACACATATCCATGTGCAAGTCCTACTACTTTCTCTATTCAGTTCGGCAAGCTCATATCTTGCCGAACATTCTATTACCCAACGGATCCCCGATTACGATTTAACTTCCAAAAGGCTCTGTCTTTTTTTCGGTCTTTACGATTTTAACCAAATGCTCCAATGCATTTTTCAGACGTTTGGCATCTTCTTCTGTTTGGATCGCCCATAAAATTTCATCCGTGCTTGGCGAAGACTTAAATCGAATTTGATAACCGGATTTTACTCTTGCAATGACAAGTACATCTGATTTGGCAATATCACTTCTAAAATGTTGGCCACTGGAAAGAAAGACTGTTAACACCTTCCCATCTACCGTTACCGTGTCAATTTTCGTATCCTTATAACGGTAAGCTACCTTATATAGCTTATTAATATAAGCCATGGTCTGTTGTTTATTCAAGCTCGCATTTTGGGCTACTGATGGCACTGTAATACCAATAGCCAAAAGAAAGCACAAGAAAAAATTCTTCATTTATCTAACATTTTTTATTTCCATATACTATAACAACACATCGCTCAGATTGCACTTACTCACCAAATATCACATAGCGCAAATCAGCAGAAGCAAAATACGTTCCTTTTATTGATGAACTAAAAATATAGATTTTATTTACTTTTTTACCTATTGCCCCACAAACTAAACTTATTTCCAGTAGCCGCATTTCGATTGCTGCTACTGAAAAATTCATCTTTAGCCATTTTTAGTTATTCTTTCGATCTCGATAAATCCCGTGCATTCTCTGCCATACGGATAAATCCAGCACGATAACCTTCCTCATCTTTGCCTTTGGAAGCTTTTGCGCGCGTGATGAGCTGATCAAAATTGGCCTTTTGCTTAAAATCAGAATCACGAAGTAATAGACCAAGTTCCGCTACCGCAGTGGCGAACTGTAAATCTTCACTCACGCGATTCAATTCCGTAACAGTAGTTCCTATCACCTTTTGTTGCAACTTGCTTTTCTCCCCTTCGGGCTCCTTATACCGAAATTTCACGGTTGCCAGTTCAGCATTTCTCCGCTCAGCTACCTGATCCGCTTGTTGTTGATATTTTAAGGGATCTACCGTTCCGACCATCCCAGACTCCACACCGACCGGTACAATTTCATATAGGGCTGTCACCACATGACCTACCCCCATATCACCACCCATCTTTTGATCGTCATTGAAATCTTCAGCTTCCAACAAGCGGTTTTCGTACCCCACTAAACGGTATGCCTGCACATAACTGGGATTAAATTCGACCTGGATCTTGACATCTTTCGCAACGGTAAACAAGGTTCCCCCGAATTCGGTCACCATCGCTTTTCGTGCTTCAGAAATGTTGTCGATATACGCATAATTCCCATGCCCTTTGTCTGCAAGGATTTCCATCTTAATGTCCTTCAGATTCCCCATGCCATACCCCAATACTGTGAGGAAAACCCCCGATTTACTTTCTTTGGCAATCAGCTCTTCCATCGATTCGTCACTGCTTTCCCCAACATTGAAATCGCCGTCACTAGCCAAAATAATCCGGTTGTTTCCACCTTTGATAAATTGTTGCTTCGCAATTTCGTAAGCCTTCTTAATTCCTGCAGCTCCAGCCGTACTTCCACCGGCTTCCAGCTCCTCAATAGCCGATTTAATTTTCATCTTTTCATCACCGGGCGTACTCTCCAGTTTTACCCCTGCCGATCCAGCATAGGTCACAATGGCAACATGGTCTACAGCACGTAGTTGATCAACCAACATCTTCAGCGAAGCTTTCACCAAAGGCAGACGCCCCGGTCCCATCATTGATCCCGACACATCGATCAAAAACACCAGATTGGAAGCTTTAAGATTCGCCGTCGGTATATCTTTCGCCTTTAATGTTACGCGCATGAGCTGATGTGTAGTATTCCAGGGTGCCTTGGTCAATTCGGTGACGATATTTACAGGTTCGCCATTCTTAGGACCGGCCACTTGATACTGAAAGTAATTGATCATCTCTTCAACACGTACCGCATCTTTTTCAGGTAGTGTTCCTGAATTGATAAAACGACGTACGTTACTATAGGAAGCAGCATCAACATCGGCCGCAAACGTTGATAAGGGTTCTTTTCGTGGATTGATAAACTTGTTTTCCTTTATTTTTTGATAAGATTCTTGGTTCTGATTAGGCACATAACCCGTCCCTCTAATATACAGACCCGATACTTGCCCTGACAAAGCTGCATTAACATTCATCACCGACGCCGTCTGACGCTTCGCCCTGCGCTCAGATCCCGTCACCATAACTTCATCCAGTGTGGTGTTTTGTTGCACCAAGCCCACATCAATCGTTGACCGATGGTTTACCGCTATCCGTTGCTCAAGATATCCGATATAACTAAAAATCAAGGTATTTTTACCGTCAAGAACTTGAATACGATAGTTTCCCTTATCGTCGGTCCGCACCAGCGCTTTTGTAGCAACATTGCTCACCTGTACGCCCGCAAGGGCAGTCCTTGTATTCGCATCGACAACCTTACCGCTGACCTCATATCCCTGCTTGGCATGTCCACCTAAGGATAGCAACAAGCCTATTACAAAAAGTATTGCTCTCATATCTTTACATTTTTGCCAAGGGATGCCACAAATATTAAATTTCCATAAACCAGAAAAAAAAAATATTTTTAGCCAATAAAATGTTCGCATTCAAGTCGTCAAAAATAGATACAGCACAAGACCACGAGCTCTTGCTGCACTACCAGGAGTCCATGGAGCTCCAGGTATTGGGGGATCTATACCAGCGACATACCGAGATGGTATACTATGTTTGTTTACGGTATCTCCAAGATTCCGAATTGAGCAAAGATGCTGTCATGAATATCTTTGAAGAATTAATATATAAGGTCAACAAGCAAGAAATCAAGGACTTCCCAAGATGGCTTTATGTACTAAGCAAGAACCATTGTTTGATGTATTTAAGGTCTCAAAAAAACAAATCTCAAATTTCTTTGGATGAATTTGTGAAATTTCCTGGAGACGTGCATCAGTATGAACAATATGATGAAAAAGAAGAACAGCTAACAGCCATGGAAGGCTGTCTGGAAAAGTTGCCAGACAAACAGCAGCAGTCGGTCAGACTCTTCTTCTTAGAGGAAAAATGTTACAAAGAGATTAGCGAATCTACCGGTTATAGCTTGAACGAAGTAAAGAGCTATATACAGAATGGGAAGCGGAATTTAAAAAATTGCATGGAGGCTTGGAATGAGCAACAGTAATTACGACATAGCATACTTAAAGAAATACGTCAACGGCGAATTATCTCCTACGGAGATGTACGCGCTTGAACGTGAGGCACAGCGTGACCCCATGCTGGCCGATATTCTTATGGGTATGGAAATGGATCAGAATAAAACCGTACTTACAACAATCAACAACCAAATTGCACAACGTGTTCAGAAAGATAATACCGCTAAAATAAAGGTCTTTGATTGGAAGAGACTTGCCATCGCCGCAGCGGCAGTGATCGTATTGGGGATTGGTCTCCTCCTTTACCGTCAACAGGACAAAAATTCCTCCGAAGCGAGGCGTACCGCCGAAGTAAGTATTACGCAGGAAAAACCCAAAACAAAGGTTACAGCAGCAGATTCTATCATTCCTTCAGATGATATTGCATCAAAAATAGGATCTCAAGATCATTTGCCACAATTAGCCGATAATAGCCGAACGCGGCTTCATGAACAGCATCCACTCGAAGAGGTAACCGTTTTATCCCGGGAACCATCCCTGCGTGTAAAATCATTGGAAGAAATGAAGGAAGGTCTCAATAATGATCGCCCTGTATTTGGATTAAGACCTGCAGACAGTACAATTGTTATCGGTTATGCACCAATGGCAAAGAAAAAAGATGCTTCCCAAACCATTATGATTCGGGGAACCTCAAGTTTAAACAATACCTTGCAGGCAGAGCTCCGGGTATTGCGATGCCACAACAACAAGTACCCGCTACAACTACAATTCGGGACAAAGAGACAGGCTTACCTATTTCGGGAGTGACAATCATTCAACCCAATAGCAAGTTTGCGACGAATACCGACGCACAGGGCCAAGCTACCATCCAACCAGCACAATGGATTCACTCGTCGACATCATGGCTCTGGGCTACAATTCTGTCGCATTGAATATGCGTCGCAGCAAAAATACGACGATCAAAATGCAACCTTCCGGCGCCTCACTTGATGAAGTCGTCGTTACAACGATGTCTTCACGCAAATCAAAAAGTGCCGAACCTATCTGGGGCTGGAGATCGTTCAACAATTATATCAAGAAAAAAACAGCTAAAAGCCGTTATGAGGCACTGTCCGTTTAAGCTTCTATATCGATAAAGATGGACTCCCAACAAATATCAGCGTTCTCCAAAGTGCAAATGATTACCTCGATGCCAAAGCCAAGAGATTCTACTTTCGGGACCAAAATGGAAAGGGGAAGACTACCGCTATGTCACGTTAAGCTTCGAATTCACCTTGTAAGGATGCGATCTGAGCAATCCTATCTAATTACAACACAAGTTTATCTCGCTATCGGACAAATAAGCAATCGCAATTGATCGATCCATTTGTCTTTTCAACCAATTTAATTTATAAGGGTTTGGATTTAAAATTATTTCATACTTTAGTGTTATAATTCTTAACCATACAGTCATTTTTTATGAAAAGTTTTTTCACTGGCCTCTCCTGCTTAGTGGTGTATACCTACAAGCGCAAGATTTTTCGTTCGGTAAAATAAAAAAGGAAGATTTTGCCATTATGTTGACAAAATAGATACAGCAGCAAATGCCTTTGTCTTACGCGAATATGGATCAGCCGAAGTAAGTTATGATAAAAACAAAGGTCCGGTTGTTCAATTTTTCAGACACGTCCGCATTAAAATATTAAATAAGGAAGCTTATAATTACGCTAATTTCAGTATCCCTTTATATAAAAGCGGCAACGACCGGGAAGTCCTTATGGACATCAAGGGAGCGTCCTATCACCTCGTCGGAGATAAGGTTGTAGAAACAGAGATGACGAAAGCGAATATTTTTAACGAAAACGCCTCAGAAAACTATGCGGTAACGAAAGCGGCCATTCCGCAGGTCCAAGAAGGTACAATTATTGAATACCGCTACCGCACAGAATCGCCATTTATTTTTAACTTAAATGCCTGGGAATTTCAGGAAGATCTCCCAAAAATTTATAGCCAATACGTCACGCGTATTCCCGAAGTTTTTCATTACAAAGCCAATTTAAAGGGGGGATTAGCCGTCAGTGACCGGAAGGTAGAAAATTACAACACAGGCCTGGATTCTCAAGTTGGAGAAGTCTTAGGCAATAAAACCACCTATACCATGGAAAATATTCCGGCTTTCCATACCGAAGATTACATGACCTCTTCCAAAAATTTTAGGTCAATCATTTTCTTTGAGCTTGGTCGGTATAGCATTCCAATGGGACCGACAAAAGACTTTTCGCTCACGTGGGAAAATGTCAGAGATAAACTTGTACAGGACGAAAGTTTTGGTGGACAGGTAAAGCGAAAAACGGCATTGAAAGAGTTCATTGAACCGGTATTGCAGGATTCAAAAGATGACCTGGAGAAAGCGGTACGACTGTATACCTACTTCCAGAAACAAATAAAATGGAATAACCGCCATTCGATCTACGCAAAAAATATCAAAGAAGCCATCGAAAAAAGAACAGGCAATAGCGCCGATATTAACCTTGGACTGGTCAATGCCTTACGTTATGCGAAACTAGATGCCATCCCTGTTATTTTATCGACACGTGAGAATGGCTATGCAGGGCTCTATGCACCAGCGATATCAGAGTTCAACCATGTCATTGCCCAGGTAAAAATAGGTGAAAACTACTACCTGCTGGATGCGACCTCTCCCTATGAGATGTTTGGAAATATTCCAATGAAATGTGTCAACTTTCAGGGAAGATCAATTCCCCTGGAAGGCGAATCTGACTGGGTAAAGCTCGAGGCAAATCTTGCATCTACTTACAGTAACTTCTTCTACGGTGAACTGTCGGAAGATGGTGCATTAAAAGGAAAATGGATTACCTCACGTAACGGTTATGGTGCTTCCAAAATGCGTGAGCGCCTTCAAGGAAGTAATTCTGAAGAAGAATTCTACGAAAAAATAGATGAAGAAAACAATCGCATCAAAATCAATAGTTTTAAAGTATCGAATCGGGAATCCCTTGATAAACCGCTAACGGAGGAGTTTGAAATTGAGATTAAGAATTTTGCAACCCTGCAAAATGAACAACTTCTATTCAATCCTTATATTGACACAAAAATGTCCAAGAATCCCTTCAACCTTACGGAGCGGAATTATCCGATCGACTTTGGTTCTTTAGTCCAAGAAGAGTGCTACATTGAAATCAAACTGCCAAAAGGCTATGCATATCCAACGGAAGGAAAGTTAAAAAACATCAGTATGGCTCTTCCTGAACGTGCGGCCCGATATATTTTCAAAATCAATAATACAACACCGGATGTTCTGATCATCGAATCTGCAACACAATTAAACAAACCCTTGTTTATGCCGGAAGAGTATTTTGATTTAAAAGAGTTTTTCAGTCGGATCATCCAGGCAGAAAAATTAGATGTTGTACTCAAAAAAATATAACGATATCACTTAACACAAACTTCATTTTATATTGACGATTAGCTTAAATAAGGGTGATAACTTTGAATATCAAAAAATAGTAAAATGATTAAAGATTCAGATTTATTCGAACTAGAGAATACCTTCCTTGGTGAAGGTTTCGAATTAGATGGTGATGATATTATCACCGATGAAGACTAGGTCTTCACTTTTTTAGCAAGTATTATTCCCCTTATATAATCTCAAAGCCCAGACATTCTTTGCTGGGCTTTTTCTTTGCTCCGTTGTTCGGCAATTTGGCCAAACCTTATTATTTCTCTATCTTTATGTTATCCTGACAATCCGCCGTTGAGCTAACCCAGCTTCTATTATTACGGGAACGCAAGTAACAGGTTTAAAGCAAATAACACACATGAGAAAAATAATATTGGATCTGGCCATGACCCTAGATGGCTTTATTGAAGGCTCACAGGGAGAGGTTGACTGGTGCATTATGGATGATGACATGGATTTCGATGGCTTTTTGGCTTCGGTCGATACCATCTTTTATGGCCGGGTGAGCTATGATGCCTGGGGTAATTTCCAACCGGGTGCTACGGCCGATGAAACGGAAATAAATCTTTGGAAAAATGTCCATGCGAAGAAAAAATATGTTTTTTCCAGTCAAGCAAGACAAGATGAAAACGCTACTTTCATCCAAACTGATATCACTGAACATGTTCAGGAAATAAAAGCGCAGCCCGGAAAAGATATTTGGCTATATGGGGGAGCACGTCTAATCACAACATTCATCCAAGCCAACCTTGTTGACGTCTATCGCATTTCCGTTCACCCCATTGCCCTGGGAAGTGGCAAGCCTTTATTCGAAAACTTACCTGAACGACTATCCCTAAAACTTGTCCAAAGCGTCACATTCAAATCGGGTGTTGTTCAGTTAATCTATATCCCTCAACATGAATCTTAACCATCAGGCAGCCCCACAGATCGCTGACCAGATGATTAGGAAAGTACTAGATCAGCTCGAAAGTATATTTATGCCCCATTGCTCGCTCCTATCGGAAGATCAACCAGGTAGAGCCTATTATGGTTTTAATTTTCAACTGGGCAACAAAAACTTCAAATTTAGGAAGGCTAAGATAACACCAAGAAAAGTGGGGTTATTCGTTGCTCTTTGGAAACGTGACAGCGGTGGTCAAACCATCCCCTATACTGCAGATGATCCTTTCGATTATTACCTTATTTTAGTTGAGCAAGACCAGCATTGCGGCTTATTTGTTTTTCCAAAACAGGCGCTCATTGAACATGAAATCCTCACAGCAGGTTGTCAAGAGGGTAAACGCGGATTCCGAATTTATCCAGATTGGAGCATCCCAACGAACAAACAGGCTACCAAAAGCAAACAATGGCAGCACACATACTTTGTGGATTGCTGTGGGTCTCCTCAAGAAGCCAAAAACAAATTGACCCATATACTGCAAAGCAACTAGTCGATATTTCCGACCAAATCGGCATAAGCAGCACGCAACAAAGAAATTGCCGTCACCATACTTTGTTCGTCAAGATGGGCAAACCCCAACCGCAATGCTGTAACGGTTTTATTTTGATAAAGGCAATTACTCGGCAACAAGAGTCCTAGCAACCGCACTTTTTCTTGCAAGGCTGTCAGCGAAACAACCCGATTAAACTGTATCCAAAAAGCCAGTCCCGAGGACGGGATTTCAAACCGGATCTGATCTTCAAAATGCCGTAACAGCAATTGGGCAAACAATTCTTTTCGCTCAGCAATTGTTTTCTGAAATTTACGCTGATACCGAAAGATATCACCCTGATGGATAATTTCACCCAAGGTTTTCTCGATCATAAAATTCGGTTTTCCGAAGATATTCAAATACTTTTTACCTTCATCCAACAGATCCTGTGGTGCGATCAAAAAGTTCATTTGGAAACCAGGATCAAAGAAACTACCGAAAGCACCTGTATAAATCACGCGGTTACCGCCATTTTTCCGAAAAAGTGATTCGCCTTTCTCCTTAAAAAAAGAAGACTCAAAATCCACATCATCCTCAATAATGATAAAGTTATACTGCTCGGCCAACGCTAATAATTGAATTTTCCTCCGCTCGGAAAGGTTAACCGTCGTTGGATACTGACATCTGGTATTGAGGTAAACACATCTGATTTCTCCGGGTTTAAATTGATCTCCGATTTTATCTACATTCATCCCCTCCGCATCTACCGGAATGGTTTTTAGCTTGGCCCCAGCTTGACTAAAGATCATGTTAGGTAAAAAATAACTTAAATTTTCCACCAGCACAATATCACCTGGTCGGATCAATAATCTGGATAAAATTGAAAAAATCTGCTCGCGGCTGGCAATAGGCAACAAGAAATTCCGGGAAAGATGAAACCCTCTTGTTAAATTCAGATAATAGCTTAACTGGTCCCTAAAAAACAAATTCCCTTCAGTCGTCGTCGGAAAATCATCACTTTTCTTTTTCCGTTTCACCATGGATGCATAAAAACGCACCAGTTCCTCCGTTCCAATGACATTATAATCCGGTGTTCCATCCGTAAAATAGTACCTTTCGGGAACCTCTGAAATAGGCATATCTAAGATGAGTTCCTTTCTAAAAAAGTAAGGTGCAAAATCAGGCGGCTGTCTAAATGCCTTAACTGCAGACCTGGAGGTGCCGATACGCTCGGGATTTTTCACAAAAGTTCCGCGATTAGGTAAAATTTTCACCCAGCCCTGGTCCTGCAATTCCGCTAAAGCAGCTACAATGGTTTTTCGGTGCACATTTAGTTCATCAGCAATCTTCCGACTTCCGGGCAACAGATCTCCATCTTCCAATAGATTGCGTTTGACGGCATTGATAAATTGATAAACAATCTGCAGATAGATGGCATCTTCCTTACGGCGATCTATCTTAATAATGGAATGAAAACCTATACTAACCGGACTACTCATTATGTTTATTTCGGACTACCAAAGTTATCATTTAAACTATAATCTTTGCAATTATCAAGAAAAAATAATCGCGTTGAATTACTCAATCCCAATGGTCATTAAGCAAAATAGACCTGACTTTAGCATAAAAATTAGCAATAATATGGAAACAAAACCACAGTGGACGCAGGAAGAAGTTGTTGCTTTATACAACAAACCAATAATGGATCTTCTTTATGAAGCGGCATCGATACATCGGAAATATCACGACCCCAACAAAGTACAAGTGTCCACATTGATCTCAATAAAAACAGGTGGCTGTCCCGAAGACTGTGCCTATTGTCCACAGGCCGCACGTTACCATACGAATGTAAAAGCGGAAGGCCTAATGAGCCTAGAGCAGGTAAAGGAGCAGGCACTGGCGGCCAAAGCTGGCGGTAGCTCACGAATCTGTATGGGGGCCGCCTGGCGTAATGTTAAAGATGGCCCTGAGTTTGATCATGTACTGGAGATGGTCCGCACATTGAATAGACTTGACATGGAAGTCTGCTGCACACTAGGTATGCTGACCGAAAACCAGGCACATCGTCTTTCAGAAGCCGGACTATACGCCTACAACCATAACCTCGACTCCTCTGCCGACTACTATAAGGAAATTATCTCGACCAGAAGCTATGATGATCGCCTGCAAACGATCGAAAATGTACGTAAAACCAACATAACGGTATGTAGCGGTGGTATTATTGGGATGGGAGAAAGTATCGCCGACCGTGCAGCGATGTTGGTCACGCTTGCTTCGCTCATTCCACAACCCGAATCGGTACCGATCAATGCACTCGTTCCTGTACCCGGTACTCCAATGGAGGTCATGGAAGCAGTTTCGATATGGGAAATGGTACGCATGGTCGCTACAGCCCGAATTATATTACCCACCACACAGGTTCGCCTTTCTGCAGGGCGTACCAACATGAGTACAGAGGGACAAGCTTTATGCTTTTTCGCAGGAGCCAATTCGATTTTCTCGGGCGACAAACTCCTCACCACGCCCAATCCCGCTATCAACGAAGATATGGATATGTTTAAAACACTGGGGTTAGTGGCACAGCAGCCTTTCGAGAAAAAAAATCAACCCGAAACCATCGCAACGGAGATGGCGCATTACCATGATCTTGATGAAAGACCAAGATGGTCAAGACCAGAACATAAAATCCAGCGTAACATCGCTAAACAGCAAGACAAATAACAAACCCTATGCAGCAAACCATAATGGAAGGAAAAGAAATCAACCAACACGACCTTATCGATGATTTTGACAGAGCGCATTTATGGCATCCGTATACAACCATGACTAATCCCTTACCTGCCTACAAGGTTAAACGGGCAGATGGCTGTATAATCGAGTTGGAAAATGGGCAGCAACTTATCGATGGTATGTCCTCTTGGTGGTGCGCCATCCATGGCTACAATCACCCCGTCCTGAACGCTGCGGTCACAGCACAGCTCAGCAGCATGTCACACATGATGTTTGGCGGACTTACACACGAACCAGCAATTGCCCTCGGTAAAATACTGCTTGATATCACCCCTGCTTCACTCAACAAAATATTTTATGCCGATTCGGGTTCTGTTGCAGTGGAAGTTGCGCTTAAAATGGCTACTCAATACTGGGTATCACAAAAAAAGACCAATAAAACAAACTTTGTCACGATTCGTTCGGGATACCATGGCGATACCTGGAACGCGATGTCGGTCTGTGATCCCATTACTGGCATGCACCGCATCTTTGACCATGCTTTACCCAAACGCTATTTTGCCCCTGCCCCAAAAATAGGGTTTAACCAAAAATGGGATGCCAATGACATTCAACCCTTAGCAGACCTGATCTGCTCGCATAAGGACGAACTGGCCGCTCTCATCCTCGAACCTATCGTTCAGGGAGCCGGTGGTATGCGTTTTTATCATCCGGAGTACTTGCGTCAGGCAGCACATCTTTGCAAAGAAAATCAGCTGCTATTAATCTTTGATGAAATTGCTACCGGATTTGGACGCACGGGAAAGCTCTTTGCCTGGGAGCATGCCGGAATAGTGCCCGACATCATGTGCATCGGCAAGGCCTTGACCGGTGGTTATATGACACTTTCCGCCGTGATTACTTCAGATCATGTTGCAACTACAATCTCCAACGGTAAACCGGGTACGTTTATGCACGGGCCAACTTTTATGGCCAACCCCTTGGCTTGCGCTGTAGCCCACGCTTCTATCAAATTACTGTTGGCAACGGACTGGAAAGCGAAAGTAACGTTAATCGAGCAACAATTGAGACGGGAACTTAGCGCTGCTACAATGCTGCCCCAAGTTGAGGAGCTCAGAATTTTAGGTGCAATTGCAGTTATCGAGATGAAAAACTCCGTCGATCTATCCCGCATACAACAGCGGTTTATCGAAGAAGGAATTTGGGTTAGGCCATTCGGAAAACTGATTTATATCATGCCCCCTTTTATCATAAACGAAGGCGAGCTACACAAGTTAACACAGGCATTACTAGCCGTAATCAGCACAATCCAATGAGTGAAAACAGTTTAATCCAGCGCATTGAAGACGAATTATTTACCCTTGAAAAGCAAGGGAATATACGAAAACTCCCCCTTATCACACAGCAGGGTAAAGCAGAACAGGAGTATGTTAACGCGCATCACAACCTCTCTTCTAACGATTATCTTGGCCTAGCAACAGATCAGATACTTCGTCAAGAATTTCTAAACTCAGTGACAAAGGATAATGCTGTATTCAGTGCTTCCTCTTCACGTCTACTCACAGGAAACCATGCAGGCTATACGCAATTGGAAACAACGCTGTGCCGTATGTTTGGCACGGAGAGTGCATTGGTCTTTAACAGTGGCTATCATATGAATATAGGCATACTTCCTGCAGTGTGTGATACACAGACACTAATTCTCGCCGATAAGGGTATCCACGCAAGCCTAATTGATGGCATCCGACTGTCCAATGCGGCCTGCTACAGGTACCGCCATTCCGATTACACCCACTTAACGCAATTATTGGCAAAATATGCCCATCGCTTCACACGCATCATCATCGTCACAGAAAGTATTTTTAGTATGGATGGTGATTGCACTGACCTCCACTATCTGGTCAGTCTAAAACAGCGTTACCCCAACACCTTACTCTATGTCGATGAAGCGCACGCCGTAGGGGTACGCGGAATACGGGGGCTTGGCTGCGCAGAAGAACAGCACTGCATTACCGACATTGATTTCCTGACAGGCACCTTCGGAAAAGCGCTAGCATCGCTTGGTGGCTACCTGCTCTGTAAAGAACCCATCCAGAATTATTTGATCAATAAGGCTCGTACGCTAGTTTTTACAACCGCGCTACCACCGATCAACCTTTTATGGACCGCGTTTATTCTGGAACGCTTAAGCGACTTCACTGACCGGCGCCAACAGCTGCACAAAAATAGCCTATTGCTTAAACAGCAAATAATTGCCAAAGGCTTTAATTGTCCGTCAGAGAGCCATATTCTACCAGTCATTATCGGTGATAATAAGGAAACGATACTGAAAGCAGAAGACCTGCAGCGAAAGGGATTTTACGTACTTCCCATACGTCCGCCGACAGTACCAGAAGGAACTTCAAGAATCCGGCTTTCATTAACAGCAACAATGACCTCGGCCATGATCAAACAACTTGCAGCAAGCTTATGATACTTAAAAGAATCTCCCCTAAACGGGTCACTTCAGCCGATAATTTCCCAAGGCAGTATCTTCACCCAAAATCCAACGAAAAACTGCTTTTATTTTTTGCAGGCTGGGGCATGGATGAACAGCCTTTTTTGCACTACTCTCCTGTGGGCAAAGATCTTATTGTTGCCTATAGCTATACGGATTTACTGTTGGACGAACGTCTGCTCGCAGGATACCGGGAAATTGAGGTTTTCGCCTGGTCTATGGGGGTATGGGCAGCAGCAACGGTACTGCCCGAGCTCCAAAACAGCAATTACCCCATCAGTACGTGTACCGCAATCAATGGAACACCATTTCCAATAGATGACGAAAAAGGAATTCCAGCCCAGTTATTCAAAGGAACATTGGATACACTGAGCGATAAAACACTGGAAAAATTCAGATTCCGCATGTGTGGCTCTAAGGACCTTTTTAACTGCTTTCTTGAGAGAGCGCCCCAACGGGACATCGAAGACCTTCGCACAGAGCTCATCGCCATTGAAAAAACCGCAAGTACAAAATCAGCAACAGCATTTCAATGGCATCAGGCATATATCGGTAAAGAAGACCGAATCTTCCACGTAGAAAATCAAAAACGTGCCTGGTCCGATACCGCATATACGATAATTGACGCTACGCATTATCCCGAACAATTATTTAAGCACCTTTTAAAATGATCATCATGATGGACAAACAAAGGATTATATCCCGTTTTTCTAAAGCTGCGCGGAACTATCAGTCGGCAGCGACTGCTCAGTACGAAATAGCAAAAAAAATGATCAGCTTAATGCAGGAGTACATACCGCTCAGACCGCAAAAAGTATTGGAAATTGGCTGCGGCACGGGACTTTTTTCGCGGTTGATGCTACAGCATCTCAAACCTCAAAAAATGGTTTTAAATGATATCTGTCCAGCAATGATGCCCGAAGTAATGGATATTTTGACCTCGCCGCACACGTTCTGCTGTGCTGATGCAGAAACCTATGCTTTTCCCAAAGATATCAATCTAATCGCTTCCTGCTCTACGATTCAGTGGTTCAACAATCCCCGCGCTTTCTTTGAGAACTGTTATGTATCGCTACCGAACTCGGGTATCCTTGCCTTCAGTACTTTTGGTCATGACAATATGCACGAGATCAATGCTACTGCAGATGTTGGACTAAGCTATCGATCTAAATCCGAACTTATTGCCGAACTTTTAACATTGAATTATACGATCCTCGCTGCACGAGAAGAACATTTACAACTATACTTTGAAAGCCCTTTACAAGTTCTGCTCCACCTGAAGCAAACGGGAGTGACGGGAATAAAAAATCACCGGTGGACAAAAGGCACGCTCCGGGCTTTCTGCGACCAGTATACTGCTCGTTACGGGACAGAAAAAGGCGTATCGCTAACCTACCATCCCATCTATATTATTGCAAAAAAAAACATCAGCTGAACACGCCAATCACCAACAATCTGACAACCAACAAAAGAAACATAGCAATGAATGAAAATATCTATTTTGTTTCCGGCATAGACACCGGGATCGGAAAAAGTTATGCTACTGGCCTCCTCGCGAAACAATGGAATACAAGTGGTATACGCACCATTACTCAAAAGCTGGTACAAACTGGAAATACAGCTATTTCCGAAGATATCGTCCTGCATCGCCAACTCATGGAAATCCCATTAACGGTGGAAGATCATCAGAAAATCACCATGCCGGAGATTTTCAGCTACCCGGCCTCCCCGCATCTGGCAGCGCGCCTAGATAATCGTGAAATTGACTTTACCAAGATCAGACAGGCAAGCTTGACATTAAGCCATCGCTACGATGCTGTGCTTATTGAGGGCGCAGGTGGATTGATGGTTCCGTTAAGAGAGGATTATCTGATTATTGATTACATCCAAGAAATGCAGTATCCCCTTATTTTTGTCACATCGGGGAAATTAGGGAGTATCAATCATACCTTATTAAGTCTGGAAGCGATTGCCAAGCGCAAGATCAACCTACACACCCTGGTTTACAATACGTTCCCCGTTCATAAAGACCGCACCATAAGTTCTGATACGGAGTTATATCTTCGTCGTTATATAGAAAAACACCATCCGGAGGCCTTATTTGTCCGCTTGTAAATAAGGTCAACCGGATACGATTGTTAGACTGATAGAGCAACAGCAGGTAGACCAGTCAAAAAGAATTGGCCGCTGTCCCTGCTGAAATAGTCCAGATTATGCTAATAATGGATCAGTTGTACACTCAACCCCTGTTTCCAATCGCCCTGCAAGCTGAATGAGGAAGCTGCTGTCTTCCTTGAGTCGTACAGCAATATCATACCAATTTCCTTGACTTTCAACGTCCAGGATCAACGGAACTTCTTCAGCGGGAGCGATTTCTTTCGTTACGGCATATTTTCCATAGCTAAGGCTCTCGACAACTACGGTTACCCGCTGGTCGCTATTGTTCCCGAGTTTCAATTGCAATTTTCCTGTTGCCGCCTGAGTCAGCGCTTTGAGCTCCGGAGAAACGGTTGCCGCTAGCGCCACAGCTCCTTTCTGTCCAGAAAATTTTCGATAAAAACCATTTGGACCATGTAATTCAAAAGCATAGCGGTCTCCTGCAAATCGTGCCAGGTCCCACTGATATGTCAAACGATCACCGGCCTTCACCGCAAAATTCCAATTGCGGTAGGTTTCACTTTGCCCCTGTTCATCACGATATTCCAACGGACTATACACGTTGAAAGCTGTACCGGAAGTCTTTTTTCCGAAAAACTTGTTGTCTACAGTCATCGCCAGATGAAACTGTCCATCTTTCACATAGCCCACCGCATCATGCGCATAAGGCAATTGCAGGGATTTACGAATCCCCCGCTCCTGTATTCGGTCAAATCCCGGAATCCATCCGTTTTTAGTTGCTAGATCAGGATCTTTGACCTCAACAAAGCCTTGTGGATCATCTTTGAACTGCGCATTGTATATCGTTTCGATATATTGATTCCGATCAAGAAAAGGAAGTTGTTCCTTTTGCTGCGTAAAAGGTGTAAAGGCGCTTGTTAAATCACCACAGATTGTTCTACGCCATGCACTGATGTTTTCCAAATGCAGATTCTTGTTCAGCTTTTTATTAAAGAAAGATTCCAAAAATTGCAAAGTAGAGGTATGATCAAATACCTGAGAGCAGACCTTACCACCGCGCGACCAAGGCGACGCAATATACATGGGAACACGAAAACCTAGGCCCACAGCCCCTTCGCGTGCCTGTTTTTTAGGAATCCCCTGTTTTAGCTCATTTTCTAAACGAACCATCTCCACCTCCGTATCGATCCCTGGAGAACATGCACCTGTATCTTTCTTCTTTAAATCTGGCACCAGAAAAGGTTTAACATGGTCGTAGTAACCATCGTTTTCATCATAGGTAATGATAAAAATTGTTTTTTTCCAAACTTCGGGGTTCTTCGTTAAGATATCTAAGACTTCAGATACATACCAAGCTCCATACCAGGGCGCACTCGGGTGGTCCGAAAAATTCTGCGGACCGGCCAACCAGGATACGGCAGGCAGTTTCCCGGTATCAACGTCTTTACGGAATTGATAAAGAATATCTCCTTTAGGGACTTCCAGCGTGCTTTTTTTTCCCTGTGTCTTAAAACGTAAGGTATCAAGCGATCTGTAATTTTTATCCCCCTTGTTTACCGTAAACGCCCGCTCATTTAATGATTTCGTAAAATCACTTAGCTTGTTATAATTGTTTGCATTGAATTCCTTTAGTTCGGTCTCAGCTCGCTCCAGTGCTTCACTTTTTTTGCGAATATCAGCGCGTATCTTTTCTGCTTGTTCCTCGGAAGAAGGTGACTTCTCTTCCAACTTAGAAATCTGCATGGGCAAATCCCGAACCTGTGTTTCCAGGCTTCTGATATAGTTCTCCTTAAATTTAACTTGATAAGCCTGAAAAAACTCCAGTAGATTACACCCAAAATTGGATAACCATGCTCTTTCCTGTCCAGAAAAACCTCCGCCACAGCTGGTCTCATTTTGATAGAAACGCCAGTTAATGCCGTTCTTTTCAAGCAATTCCGGAAAAGTTGCCCAGGTCATTTTACCATAGCCAAAGTCATCGTTCCGAATATTCACTTTTTGCAGACCATCTTTCATCTCTGTAATCTTACCCGTCCAGAAAAAGGAACGGTTAGGCGTCGTGCTTGTCATGCCCGAGCAAAAATTCTGGTCACATACTGTAAAAGCATCCGCTAAGGCATAATGAAAAGGTAGATCTTCCCGTGTAAAGTATCCCAATGTCAGTGGCATCGCCGCATATTGTTTATTCCCTGATTGCTTCGATAACAGCCAATGATCGTAACGTCCTCGGTTAAAGGCATCCACCTGGCTTGCTCGACTATGTGGAAGCGAACCCATCCAGGTCACTTTACTTTCTTTCAGATTTAATCGAAAAGGAGCATAAGTTTTTCCCGCTTTATCCGTTTGATACCAGACGGGTAAACCGTTTGGTAAACGTATCGAACGGGGATCATTAAACCCCCGAACTCCCGAAAGACTACCTAGCGTATGGTCAAAGGAGCGGTTCTCCTGCATCAGGATGACAATATGCTCGGCATCTAAAAAACTGCTTCCTGGGGCAGGGTCTATCGCAAAGGCTTTCTGGATCGATGCGGGCATAAAGCTGGCAATACCTGCTGCTCCCGAAAATAGTAGGGTCTTTCGGAGGAATTCTCTTCTGCTTTCCATAATACTTATTTATAATTTCGATTTGAATCTACTTAGATTTCTTTTTGTTTCATATTTCTTCATGTAAATCTTATGTTACCAAATTAAGCGCTAAGAAAATATCTCCATGATAGGATGACAAAAATTTGTTTATTTTTACGAAAACACAACAGATATACATATGGTGGACATTTTGCTGCTCGAAGACGACAAGGTACTCTCTAAGGAGATCCGATCTTTTCTGTTAAGCCAGGGTTTTACCTGTGATCAAGCCTTTGACGGTATTGAGTTTTTGGCCAAAACGCACCAGAAAAAATATGGTTTTTATCTATTGGATATCAACGTGCCCAAAATCAATGGACTGGAGATCTGTAAAAAGATAAGAAGCCATGACGCCTTTACCCCAATTATTATTCTCTCAGCATACGACGATATAGATGATAAAAAGGAGGCATTTCTCCGGGCCGCGGATGACTATTTGGTCAAACCTTTTGTTTTAGATGAGTTACTGATGCGGATCTATTCATTGCTGCGTCGACAACAACATAGCGAAAGCAATGAAACAAAAACATGGGTAGTCGATGATCTGATCATTTATCCTGATGAGGCTCGTGTACTACGTGCAAATGAAGAAATTAATCTTACTCAAAAAGAATTTCAACTGCTGCTTATCTTAGCGCAGGCAAAGGGCCGCACCTTATCCAAGCAACATATTTCGGAGGAAGTATGGCAAAACCAATTTCAAACAACACAGAATACAATTGAAGTTTACATCAACTTTTTACGAAAGAAAATTGATAAAAACTTTGAAAATAAACTAATCCATACAAGACCTGGATTTGGTTATTACCTATCGGCAGAAAAATGAATTTAAAAAAGAAGATAGCGATTAGCTTTAGCATTGCATTCTCCGTCCTTTTCGGTATAGCGATGTTGATTATCTACTATGCTAGTTTCGATTTTCGGAAAGATCAATTTCGCCAGCGACTGATTGATAAATTGGATAATATCTCCCATTACATCGCCAGTAATCCTTATTTCAACCGTCAGTCTTACAAAAACTATTTCCACGATGACGAAGATGGCCTCTTCTATGAAGATGTGATCATCCTTGACAAAAACAAACAACTGGTCTTCAGCACCGTAAAGGATCAGACCATTACCTGGAATGCCTCGATTGTCAATCGGCTAAATCAGGAAAAACAGATTTTCTACTATCAGGATCAATACGAAACCTTGGCCAAATATTACCGCATCAACGGTTTACCTTATTATATTATCGTAAAAGCACAGGATTACTCCGGGAATGAAAAAATGGATCATCTGGCGCTCGTCCTAACCATATTATTTGTACTGAGCGCTGTGCTGGTCTGGATATTCAGTTATAACCTTATCCAACGTTTATTGATCCCACTCGATAAATTAAAAGATAATATCACCCAGATCAATGCCAGCAAACTGACCAAACCTGTCGAGTATACCGGTAAAACAGATGAGATTGCTGTACTAACCCGAGCATTTAACACCATGCTGCTACGGCTTTCGGCTGCTTTCGAATCGCAGAAAGAATTTAATTCCAGCGCCTCTCATGAATTGCGAACGCCGCTTGCCCGAATGTCCTTCCAGCTGGAGAACCTTTATCATCAGAATCAGTTGAGCGAAGAAGTAAGGCAGGTATTGCGTAATATATCCAAAGAAACCTTACATCTTTCGGAGGTAACCGATTCGTTGATGTTACTTTCAAAATTCGACTCCGAGCGTTTGAAAATGACTTATGCGGAGGAAAGAATTGATGAAATTATCTTTACGGCTTATGAAAAGGTAGCCAAGGTATTCCCCGACCTACAACTGGATTTTTCAATTGGCGGAATCGAAGATCCCAAACTGAGTATTTTCTGTTCTGCTCAATTGATTGAAATCGCTTTTGTGAATTTATTTAAAAATGCCGCGCTTTATTCCGATACCAAGGAGGTAAAAGTAATGATTGTAGAATCAACGTGGGAACTTAAAGTGCTTGTCAGCAATACTGGCCCGGCCTTGAGTACAATCGACCAAAAACGAATTTTTGATGCATTCAGCCGCGGTGAAAACGCAAGTGAAACAACAGGATCGGGCCTAGGGTTACGTATCGTTCAGCGTATCATGCAATCGCATCAAGCAACAATAGCATATCAGGCCGATCTAAAACAATCTACGCATACTTTTGTATTACTATTTAAATTGTTTCCGAACCGGGAAGTATAGTTGCTTAAGTGCGGTAGACAATGTCAAGTCTATGAGCAATAAACGCATATATTATTATACCTATCCATAGCTATCCGCCGATCTGAAAAACATGCTTTTTTAAGCTTTTTTTAAGCATTTATTAAGGGGTCTTTAATCTTCGACCAGTTATTTTGTTACATAAGTTTTGAAACACATGACAAAGACACCCCTTATATTTTTATTGCTTTGCAATAGCATGGCTTTTGCTCAACAAAAACCACCACAGGCAGATTACTTGAGCATTCATGAAAGTACATTTGGAATAAAGCAAAGTGAGATCTCGGGAAAAAAGATGACGCTTCAAGAATGCGAAGAGGCTTTTATTAAAAGTAATCTCTCCCTACTCGCGCAACAATATGACATCAGTCAAGCCGAGGCAGACGTCATACAAGCCAAAATATGGGATCTGCCACAGTTGGAACTGTCTGCCAATGCCTACGACCCACAGAACAAAAAAACATTTCATATTGGTCAATCCAAGGAAGCAAGCGTATCCCAATTGATTTATCTCGGTGGAAAAAAGAAGAATGAAGTTGAATTTGCCAAATCAAATGTTGAACTTGCTAAGCTACAATTTAGCCAATTGCTGGCAAGCCTTCGCGCCCAGCTGCGTACAACTTTCTACTCCCTTTACTTTGAGCAACATAAGTTGGCCGATATTAAAATTCAGCTGGATTACCTCAATAATCTGCTCGCCGCTTATAAAGAGCAAGGGAAAAAAGGAAACGTTTCTTTAAAAGATCAGGTTCGCCTTCAAACAATGGCCATTGATCTCAACAACGAAAAAACGACAGCAATTAATAATAGTATCAATCTACAGCAGCAATTACGTGTGCTTATTTCCAGTCAGGAAGATGTATTACCAAAGTTAACAGATCAAGAAGCAGATCAGGAACTTGCCGTAAAGCCAACAATGCCTTTGGAAAACATCTACCAATTGGCCTTGGAAAACAATGCTGATTATCAATTTGCCTTGAAGACCTCGGAAAGCGCACAGTTATTTACCAGATGGCAACAGTCTTTAAACACACCGGATATCAACCTTGGCCTTTCCTACAGCCAAAATGGAGGTGTATTCCGCAATGAGCTCAATTTCACAGCCGCCATTCCGATCCCGTTGTGGAAACAAAATAAAGGAAATGTGATCAAAGCGAAATACGCCGAAGAAGAGGCAAAGAAAAATATTGAAGTCCAACGGCAGCTGCTGGAATCACAGATCCGTTCCAACTATCAGTCCTGGGAAAATCAATATACCCAATATTTTACTATCACACCAGACGACCTGCATAACATCGCTGTGGTCTATGATGGCATATTCAATAATTTTAAAAAAGGGAATATTTCTCTAGTTGAGTTCACGGATTTTATGGACAGCTATCGCATATCCATTCTTAAGCTATACGATATGAAAAAGGAAATCATTCTCAACGCCGAACAATTAAACTACCTGGCTCAAACTTCTATATTTAATTCAACTCATGTCAACTAAAAAACTTCTTATAGCCGCTGTGGCAGTAGTACTACTTTACTCTTGCCAAAATCATAAAGAAACAGATAATGCAGCCATTGTCAAAGGTTTCGAAATTAGTGAGACGATGCTTAAATCGACAAGTTTTGCTACGGTAAAAAAAGAAAATGTGACCGAAGAACTCAACTTCTTTGGAAAGATATCGGCCGATCAAAACAATTACATTGATATTTTCCCGCTCGTTGGGGGGAATGTGGTCTCCGTTAATGTTTCTCTGGGTGATTATGTCCATAAAGGTCAGGTATTGGCAACAATCAGAAGTACGGAAGTTGCCGGTATACAAAAGGATCTTTCCGATGCCAGAACCGATGTGTTACTCGCCGAGAAAAACTACCGTGTGGCCGAAGACATGTATAATGGTAAACTGAGTACAGACAAAGACATGATGGAAGCAAAGGGGCAATTAACCAAAGCCAAAGAGCAACTACGTCGTTCAGAGGCCGTCAGTCAGATCTACAATGTGCGTACAGGTAATATTTATTCGGTCGTATCTCCAATCGATGGCTACATCGTCCAAAAGAACATCAATAAGGACATGCAGTTGCGTAGTGACCGCAGCGACAACATCTTTGATGTGGCCAATACAAAAGATGTATGGGCAATTCTTAACGTCAACGAAACGGATATCGACAAGATTAGTATGGGCATGCCGGCTATTGTGTCTACCCTGAGCTACCCGGACAAAAAATTCCAGGGCAGTATTGATAAAATCTTTAAGATCATCGATCCCCAAACGAATTCAATGCAGGCACGCGTGGTGCTAGACAATAAGGATGGTTTACTTATTCCGGATAGTAAAGCGACCATTAAAGTGTTGCATCGCTCCAATACGGAAGCGCTTGCAGTTCCTTCTGATGCGGTCATTTTCGATCAAAACAAATATTTCGTATTGATCTATAAATCCCAAAATGATATTAAGATTCGCGAAATATTGCCGATCAAACAAAACGAAGGAACAACTTACATGGCTACGGGGCTACAGGAAGGTGAAAAAGTTGTTGTCAACAATAAACTTTTGATCTATAGAGCATTGAATAATTAATCGGTCTTAGCATTTACACGAATGAACAAATTCATTAAAAATATCATCGCCTTTTCCATTAAAAATAAAGCGTTTACCTTTATTTGGGTCGGTATTTTGGCTATTGCTGGTTTCATTAGCTTTAAAAGCATGCCCATTGAGGCATTTCCCGATGTGACCAATACACAAATAACCATCATTACCCAGTGGAACGGAAGGAGTGCGGAGGAAGTCGAACGCTTCGTAACGACACCAATCGAACTGGGCATGAGTCCAGTCCAAAAGAGAACTAGCATACGGAGCACCACCATGTTTGGCCTTTCTATTGTTAAAATCATCTTTGATGATGGTGTCGACGACACTTTTGCCCGCAATCAGGTCAACAACCTCATGCGGTCTGTGAGCCTGCCAGACAATGTAGACCCTGAAGTACAGCCCCCCTACGGCCCTACAGGCGAAATCTTCCGTTATACATTGCATAGCGATCAACGCAATTCGCGCGACCTCCTTACTTTGCAGACCTGGGTCATTGACCGCGCTTTGCGTGGTGTCCCTGGTGTAGCCGATATCAACGTTTTTGGTGGACAGGATTTGGTTTACGAAATAAGTTACCGACCCCATCAAACTCGACAAATTTAATCTGACCCTGTTACAGGTATTTGATGCTGTCAGCAAAAGTAACCTGAACGTCGGTGGAGATGTCATCGAAAAAAGTGGCCAGTCCTACGTCGTACGCGGTATTGGTTTGGTCAACTCGATCAATGATATCGAAAACATCACGGTAATCAACCAAAAGGGAAATCCGGTCTTTGTTAAAAATGTAGCCGAGGTCAGAGAAAGCGCAATGCCTCGGGTGGGCCAAGCTGGTTTTGGTAAGAATGATGATGTGGTAGCAGGAACCATCGTGATGCGGAAAGGCGAAAATCCAAGAGAGGTCCTGACCGCTGTAAAAGCGAAAATAGACGAGCTCAACAACAAAATCCTTTCCCAAAGATGTCAAAATGCAAACCTTCTATGACCGTGACAATCTCATGGATTTCACGACCCATACCGTTATGCACAACTTGATTGAAGGTATTGTCCTCGTCACCTTGATGGTATTGCTCTTTATGGCAGACTGGCGCACGACGGTCATCGTTTCTATCATTATACCCCTCGCCTTACTTTTTGCTTTTCTAATGTCTTAAACTAGCTGGCATGAGCGCCAACCTGTTGTCTTTGGGTGCAGTAGACTTTGGTATTATCATCGACGGTGCCGTGGTCATGGTGGAAGGGATATTTGTCATGTTGGATCACCAGGCTCATAAGCTGGGTATGGAGAAATTCAACAAAATGGCCAAAGCCGGCTGGATCAAACAGACAGGAACAGGTTTGGGAAAAGCAATCTTTTTCTCCAAGCTGATTATCATCACCTCCTTGATGCCCATATTCTCCTTCCAAAAAGTAGAAGGAAAGATGTTTTCGCCACTAGCCTTTACCCTGGGTTTTGCTTTGCTGGGTGCATTACTGTTTACCTTGACACTCGTTCCGGCTTTATCGCATATTCTGCTCAATAAAAATGTAAAAGAACGCCACAATCCATTTGTTGAATTCTGGAATAGAATTGTCGCCAAAGGTTTTGGATTTACATTCCGAAACAAGCGTCTGAGTATGATCGTTGCAATTACTTTACTAGCTGCAATCTTATTTTCTGCAAAATTTTTAGGGACAGAGTTTTTACCGACATTAAATGAAGGTTCCCTTTGGGTTACTGCCGAGATGCCCATGAGCACTTCATTACGTGAATCGGTTAAAACAACCAAACTGTTAAAGGGTACTTTAGAAACTTTTCCTGAGGTCACCGGCGTACTTTCCCAAACTGGACGAAGCAACGACGGTACCGACCCCAATGGGTTTGGCTTTGTTCAGTTTGCTGTGGCCCTAAAACCTAAAGAGGAATGGACACGTAAAATCACCATGGATCAGCTGATTGAAGAGATGGACCATAAACTCAAACAATTCCAGGGGATCACCTATAACTATTCGCAGCCTATTCGGATAATGTTGCTGAAGCCGTTGCTGGTTTCAAGGCCGAAAACGGCATCAAGATCTTTGGCGATAACCTCGCGACCTTAGACCGCCTGGCGAAAGAAGTTTATGCACAGGTCAAAGGTATTCAAGGTATTAAAGAACCTGGTATCATCTTAAATATCGGCCAACCTGAAGTTAGTGTGGTATTGGATCGGACCCGTATGGCGGCATTCAATGTCCTGCCAGCAGATGCACAGGCGGTACTGGAAATGGCCTTTGGCGGAAAGACCGCTTCCATTTTATACGATGGTGAGCGCAAATTCAACATTCGACTGCGTTATGCGCCCGAATATCGGAAAACAGAAAAGGATATTGCACAGCTGATGGTTCCATGTGGTGATGGCACATTAATTCCGTTGAAAAGTATCGCGACCATTGAAAAAGATAATGGTGCTGCTTTTATCTATCGCGACAACATCAAACGTTATATCGGCATCAAATTTTCCATCCGTGACCGTGACTTAGGAAGCACCATAGCTGAAGCACAACAAAAAGTAAGTAAAATTAAGCTTCCGGAAGGATATTCTATTGGCTGGACTGGACAATTTGAAAATCAGCAGCGTGCGACACACCGCCTAGCACAGGTTGTACCGATCAGTTTGATCGTCATCTTCTTTCTATTGTTTATTCTATTCGGAAATATCAAGGATTCGCTGCTCGTGTTGGCCAACGTTCCTTTTGCACTGATCGGTGGAATTATCGCCTTGCACGTGACGGGTATGAATTTTGGAATCTCGGCAGGGGTAGGTATGATCGCATTATTCGGGATCTGTATCCAGAATGGTGTTATCCTGATCTCAGAATTCCATCAGAATAAGAAGGAAGGCCTACCCAATGACCAATCTATTTATAAAGGTGTAAAATCGCGAACACGACCTGTGGTCATGACGGCACTCATGGCTTCCATCGGGCTGTTGCCGGCTGCATTATCGACCGGTATAGGTTCGGAATCACAGAAACCTTTGGCGATCGTCATCATTGGCGGATTAATCTCAGCGACGATATTGACATTGTTGGTATTCCCAATCATCTACGATATCTTCAACAGAAAAGAAAAGGTACAACAAACAATAGCTGAATAATATTGTCCATATTTTATATACTATATACTTAGACCAATAAAGGTCATCGGTACTGCCTCAGGCTGTGAAGCGACAGGCAGTACCATTTTTTGATAATACTTTTGATGTAACATTTGTATCTATTCCAGGTTTAAAGTTTCAAAAGCAATAAAAAGCCCTTAAGTTTACAACAAATTACCTTCCATTAAACAGCTGCTGTTTTTTGGATCACACAAACAAACACATATTTATGACTATTCTCACCTTTACAATCATCCTTCTCCTGGGTGCTTTTGTAGCAGGGCTCTTAGGATCCCTGACAGGCTTAGGCGGAGGGGTCGTTGTCATCCCTTTATTGACTCTTCTGTTTCATGTCGATATCCGTTATGCCATTGGAGCGGCCTTGTTGGCTTCCATAGCGACATCATCCGGTGCAGCCACAGCCTATGTCAAAGAAGGCATCACCAACATCCGGCTTGGCATGTTTTTAGAAATAGCGACCACGATTGGTGCTGTTATCGGGGCTGTCATCGCCATTTACATGCCGACGAATACCATTGCAATCATTTTTGGTATTGTACTGATCTTCTCCGCAGCTATGACTATACGGAAGAAAAACGAACATGCGCTATCCGGCGGTTCTGCTTTGGCTGAAAAATTGAAACTGAATAGCACCTACCCTGCTGATGGAAAATTGATCCCGTATAAGCTGACCAACGTCGTCGGCGGCTTCTCTTTGATGGGGGTTGCAGGAATACTTTCCGGATTATTAGGCATTGGCTCGGGCTCCCTTAAAGTACTCGCGATGGACAGCATGATGAAAATTCCATTTAAAGTCAGTACGACAACGAGCAACTTTATGATCGGTGTCACCGCAGCTGCTTCTGCAGTGGTCTATTTACAAAGAGGATATATGGATCCAGGTATTGCTTTTCCGGTTATCCTGGGTGTATTATGCGGTGCCATTACAGGATCCAAACTCTTAAAGCGCATGAACCCAAAGACTTTACGTATCATTTTTGCCGTCGCTATTACTTTGGTGGCCTTGGAAATGATCTTCAACGGATTCCAGCATAAATTCTAAAAACGGTAGCTTACCCGATTTAGGATTTTAAGTTTGTAACGTCCTTCCGCTAGACAATGAAGGACCTAATTACTCAAAATGAAACAAGTATTTTCGAAACACTATTGGGGAGACAAAGACATCTCACTGTTGGTAGGACAAATTTTAAGAATAGGCGTTATATTGGCTTCCTCTATTCTTATTCTCGGCGGTATCTTCTACCTGATTGTTCATGGACAGGACACCGTACCGAATTATCGAGATTTTGTCGGTGAAGGGAATTCCAATACAACAATTACTGGAATTATTTCGGGGGCATTTAGCCGAAATATTCCCCAAGTTATACAGCTGGGTGTTCTTTTATTGATTTGTACACCTATCGTACGGGTGATTGGTTCACTGTTTGGTTTTGTAATCGAAAAGGACAGGCTTTATATCATCATTACATTGATTGTATTAACCGTCATTATCGGCAGTATACTTAGCGGCATCAAGGGATAATAAGGCTTTATCTCTTGATCCGCCGCCAAGCGGATTTTTCCAATGCGTATTCAAAATTTTTACGTTCTGGCTCATTTACATAGCTGACCATCTTTTCGGCCACTTTAATAGCGCCCAAACGTTCCACGGCCTTCTGAGAACGATAGTTTTCTGCCCCCACATGCAGATAGATTCGATCCACAAAGTTGAAGGCAAAGTCAAACATCATCTCTTTGACCAAGGGATTAATTCCTGCCCCCCAATACGCACGGGCATAAAACGTATATCCAACAAAAATAGATTTTTCCGCCTCATCAAGTCCATAGTACCGGGTGCTCCCAATGCAGGCTCCACTTTCCTTATCCAGGATCAAATAAGCAGCCTTACTTTCCAAGGCCCCTTCAAAAAATCCCTGAAAAACCTCTTCCTTCCAGCGATCCTTATTGGGATGCTGTTCCCAGATCAGGGGATCTTTGGCAACCTGATACAGCGTATCAAAATCCGTTGGTTCGATGATGCGTAATACGACCTTATCATTTTCAAGGGTGTTGGGGGCGACAAACTTCATGAGACACTTTTATAGTTATAGCAATTCAAAGATTTTAAATCTGACAAAAGATACCAATTATTGATCAAACTATCTGAATTTTGCGAATATCCGGTCAAATATTACACCAAGATGTAGATTTTATCACCGTGTTGACAAAATTGAATGCAAGAAATCCCCTGCAACTGAATTATTTTACCTTAGAATTGATAGGAATTGGACAACTTATTCAATTAGCATGGCAAAAAATTCGTATTTTACAGCCAAATGGAACAATTCAGGGAATTTGTAAAACAGCGTATTGATGTCACTGAGGAAGAACTAAATGACATCGTCTCACGTTATCAGGTACGGAAAATAAAGAAAAAAGAATACTTTCTCCGGGCAGGCGAGGTATGCCACCATGAAGCATACGTAATCAGCGGTTTATTTAAATCATTCTATGTCACCGCCGATGGGATTGAACATATCCTACAGTTTGCAATTGAAGATTGGTGGATCGGTGATATTGCCAGCTTCAATTATCAGGAGCCGGCCCTCCAAAACATTCAGGCCCTGGAAAACTCCGTCGTCCTGACCCTTTCAAAAAAGGCTAAGGACAAACTTTACGAAGATCATCCCATCTTCGAGAAACTCTCCAGGATTATGGCACAACGTGCGCAAATCGCATCGCAGCACCGTATTATCTCGAGCATAGGTTTCACTGCACAGGAACGCTATCTGGATTTCATCAAAAGGTACCCTAAAATCTATCCGAGGATCTCCAATATGCAATTAGCCTCCTATCTTGGTGTTACGCAGGAGTTTCTTAGCCGCCTAAAAAGGCAGATCTTAAAGCCGAATCGAAATTCTTGACCTACATCAATTTTTTCTTTGTCTGTTTATCCCACCTTTGCAGAAGCTTGTTCAAACAAACAATTTAAACTTTTGAAGGTTAGATAAATAAAAAAAGAAAATAAGATGAATAAATTTTTCCAAATTCTGGCAGTAGCAGTATTAATGGTTAATGTTGCTGTGGCACAAGTAAAATGGTCTGCAGACCCTGCACATACCAACGCAAGATTTGATGTAAAACACCTTGGTATCAGCTTTGTTGATGGTGAATTTACTAAGGTAGAAGGAACAGTTGAAACCCCAACAGGAACAAGTTTCAATAATGCCAAAGTTAATTTCTCTATCGACGTCAACAGTATCGATACGCGCATTGCTGCACGTGACAACCACTTGAAGACCGATGATTTTTTTGCTGCGGAAAAATTCCCTAAAATGACATTAAAGTCTATCAGTTTTAAAAATGCGAAAGTAAAAGGAAAATATGTGATGATAGCGGATCTGACGATCCGTGATGTAACGAAAAAAGTAACTTTCGAGGTAATACAAAACGGTGGAATCATTACGGATCCTTGGGGAAAAACACGTGCTGGATTTACAGCTAAAACAAAAATTAACCGTCAGGATTTCGGCATGAAATACAATGATAAATTACCTTCAGGTGTAGAAGCGGATGCTTCTGATGTCGACATCATTGTCAACACCGAATTGGTGTTGAACTAATTGAAAATAATAAATCACACTAACATTAAGGGGTGTCCAAACGGATTGGACACCCCTTTTTATGCAATTTTACACCGAGTTCTGGCTACAGCAATCAGCTATGGAATGCTCAAATCAAGGGCTTTGACCTGACGTAATTGAGCAGCTCATTTTTTATAAGCCTTTTAACATCCCGCCGTCCAGAGGAATATTGGCTCCAGTCAGATAACTTGCATATTCGGAGCAAAGGAAAGCGACGAGATAACCGTATTCTTCAGATTTACCCAGACGCTGCGCAGGAACCTGTTTCAACCGCAATTGTAGCGCTTCCTCGTAGGATATACCCATACGTTGAGCGTCAAGGTTGGTTAGCGACTGGATACGGTCCGTATCAAAAAGGCCTGTCAAGATGCTATTGACCGTCACCCCTTCTTTAGCGACATCCGTTGCCAGCGATTTACTCCAGCTAAGCAATGCTGTACGGATCGTATTAGACAACACTAAATTAGATACCGGTTCTTTCACAGTTGAAGAAGACACATTAATAATACGTCCGTATCGATTTGCCAACATATAAGGCAGCGCACATGAGGTCGTGTAACAGTGATTTTGAAATAAGAGTTCAAAAGCATGCTGGTAATCCGCCAAATTTTTTTGGTCTATGGTTCCTGCTTGCGGCCCATTCGAATTGTTGATTAAAATATCAACCTTATTCGACTCAAAATAATGTGTTATCTGCTTTTTGTATGCTTCGTGATCATTGTAGTCCACCACGATATATTGGTGTACCTGTCCTTTGGAGGTATCAAGACCTTCACAGGTACGTTGTAGCTTTTCCTCCTGTCGGGAAGCCAATGTTACAGATACGCCACATGAGGCAAGCACTTGGGCAATACCTGCACCTATACCAGCAGAGCTCGCTCCGATCAGGGCTTTTTTCCCATTTAGATTGATTTCCATATCTTTTTATTTTTTATTTTATAGCGTGTATGTATGCATAGCCAATCATCATGGCTGAAAATGCGTTCTAACCCCGGTTAATCGTTGTCCTTTGCTCGGATCATAGCAACAAATAAATATATGGCAAAGACCCATGCTGAGCCAAGGCATATCCAAGCAAAAATGGGAATTCCCCACCACTGTGGTTCTACGCGTGCGACAATAATCATCCCACCTAGTAAATTGAGTGACATAAACATAATTCCGATGACAATACGATTGACCCCCTTGCGTAAAATAGCATTAAAAGATCGCGCACTGATCAGACGGTGGTTGAGTGTAAAATTTCCTGTTCGAAATAAGCGCACAAGGGCGCGCATATCTTCAGGAAGTTTTTCGACATCGCGCGCAAAAGATTCAACTTTATGTTTTCCTTTTTTGAAGATTGCCTCTGGAGAGAGCCGCTCCATCATAATCCTACGTGCAAAGGGCTTGATACTCTCCATAATATTAAGATCGGGATATAACTGGCGTCCAATACCTTCCATCAACGAAATGCCCCGCATCAACTGATAAATATATTCCGGAAAATACAAGCGGTTGTCACCAATGATGTTCCACAATTTATTGAACAATAAATCTAAGCTAAGATCCCCGAGAGATACATTATCAATCATATCGAAAATCTCATATAGGGATCTTTCAAACCGGTTACGATCCGGAATATGGCTCACCACGGCAACGTCTTCAATTACGTCAGCAAGCCGGACAGCATCTTCGGAAATAGCCGATTGAATAAACTCTTCAAGCTGCCTACGGTCTATCCCCAATAATTTACCCATATTTCCGAAATCCAAAAAAGCAATCCGCCCATCCGGCATCACCATCATATTGCCGGGATGCGGATCGCCATGAAAGAAACCATGGATAATCACTTGCTCAAGGTATAAATTGATCCCATTTTTTACCAGCGTTTGGACATCCATTCCCCGACGCTTAATTTCATCGGCATCATTTACCTTGAAACCATCGAGATATTCCATGCAAAGAACATGGTCCGACGAGAGTTCAGGATAAACACGGGGTACCATGATCAGTTTATTTCCTTTAAAGTTCTTTGTGAAGCGTTCGATGTTATGCCGCTCAATCACCAGGGACATCTCTTCCTGCATGGTCGTAGCGAAAGATTCAACAATCAGCAGAAGGTTAAGGTTTTCCAGTACATCATTGTACATGGTTAGGATTTTGGCAATATCACGCATAAGTGCCAGATCACAGCGCATAACCTCATCGATGCCAGGACGGCGGACTTTTAAAACGACTTGGGTTCCATCTTTTAAGATTGCGCGATATACCTGTGCGATAGAGGCCGCAGCAAAAGGTTCGGCAGTAATCTCCTGGAAATGCCCATCAATATCCAGCTCAAGTTCTTCTTTGAGATAAGATTTAATATCCACTTCAAAAGGGGGAACATTATCCTCAAGGCGCTTAAGTTCATCTACGAGATCTTTGGGCAACAACCCCTCCCGCGTCGAAGCTGATTGTCCAAGCTTGATAAAAGCCGGACCGAGCTCCTCAAGAGCCATGCGAATACGGGCATAAACACTGATATTATCGACGTCAATAGCATGTTCTACAGCAGATCGGGGTCCCTTCCACGGCAATCGAGCGATCGCATCTTTAAAACCATATTTGGCCAATATACTTAAGATCTGGGAACTGCGCTGTAACTTCTTTGTCGGATTAAACATAACGGACAATGGTTTTCAATGACAATATACGAAATATCCATGCCCCAAAAAGCAAACAAGCATAAAATGAAGCGGATATTCCATATGGACTAAAAAAACTAATCAGAAGGAGATGAAACAAAAACCTTACCTATTTTAGTTCGAGCCATTTTGAACGGAAAATCAAGTCTTCAACAGCATAAAATAAATACAAGGACGTTGTAAACTATTCGGCTTCCATTTGATCTAGCTTTTCCTTTATCTGTGTAATATAATTGCTATAATAAGCACGAATCATAAATTCTGTCAGACCAACAACAAGAATAATGGAAGCAATTGCGGAAAGGATCATCCACACAATAAAGTTTGGATCCTGTTGGAAAGTTTCCTTGAAATGGTATAATCGATCAAACCAGACGGTAGTCCGATTCTGTGCGATCATAATAAGATAAAGAAATAGAGCTTGCGGTATCATCACGTAGGCCGCGATCCGATAGGTCTCTACGGCATACTTCAAATCGTAATACAATTTGAGCAAGTGTTCTTTAGAAGCCAACAACTCGATCTTTTTCGTACTCTTTACCAAATAAAAGAACCTCCGATAATATAAAAGACTAGATAAGGATATCTGTACGATAAAAAAGTAATAGGCAAATGCAGCATAACCTTCAATCTTATATATCGGTAAGATGGGCACCAAAAACAGAAAGCCCATACACACGGCCCAAGAGATAAACTCACGTTTGATATTCTTGCGCAGCTTACCCATGATATTGCCGACTTCCTTATAGTATTTGAGATTTGGATTCTGTAAATCCTCGTCTGTAGGCTGTTGCTGCCAAGATTTTTTTAACTCATCAAAATTCATACTTGTATTTTTTAATGATTTGTTGAATTCGCTCCTTCGTGCGGTTTAATTTTACGCGGGCATTGACTTCCGATATACCCAGATTTTCTGCAATCTCGCGATGACTCTGACCTTCCAAAAACAAAAATATCAGGGCTTTTTCAATGGCGTTGAGCTCTTGAACGGCCTGATAAAAAACGTTCAGTTGCTCATCTTTATCGGTATCGTAAGCTTCTTCTGCAAAATCATGTCGTTCCTCTAACGTATCATAAATCTGATGTTTCTTTTCTTTTTTTAAGAATACCATTGCGGTATTGAGGGCAACACGGTACATCCACGTTGAAAATTTACTCTGTTGCTTAAATGTTGCATAGGATTTCCACAGCTGATAGACGATCTCCTGATACAGATCTTGTCGCCCTTCATGATCATCCATATACATACGGCTCACCTTAACGAGAATACCTTTATTCTCGTCAATCAGTCGAAGAAATTCTATTTCTGATGGGTTCACCTAGCGATTTTTCTTTAAATATATTTAGGTAATAAGTATAGCAAACAAACAAAGTGTTACAGCTTTATTTAAAAATATGTAAATTGTTATGAAAAAAGAGGCTAATCGTTGAAGATTATGGAGAATATATTTTATCAAGGTCAGATTATATGGGCGCAGATCGATGCAAATAGACATATGCGGCATTCTGCTTACGCTGATATCTGCGCACAGGCCCGCAGTAACATGTTGAACAAAATGGGCTTTTCACTGGATAAATTTGCCGAATTTCATATCGGTCCAATTTTATTTCGGGAAGAACTCATCTATTTTAAAGAAGTGCATTTAGATGAATATGTACAGGTAAAAGTAGAACTGACGAAATACAACAAAACAAATAGTCGTTTCTCATTTATACACCAAGTTTTTCGTAATGACGGAGTTTTGTGCTGTACCGTCAACGTCGATGGAGCCTGGCTCGACCTTCATAAGCGGAAATTAACGAAGTTACCAGAAGAGATGGAGCCTTATCTCGCCAAAATTCCCCGATCTGAAAACTATGCGGAAACTGAATAGTCTTTTCATCATGTCAGGACCATCCTGATAAAAAAAATCCCTCGGAACGCAAACGGAATTCCGAGGGATTAAAACATAAACTAAACCTAAAAACTATTGTCTTTTGCTCACCTTTGGTCATTCCCAAAATGAACTATTTCTTGTATGCTGCTGGATTATTTAACTTCAATCAAACGTTTTGCAATGATTGCATCTTCTTTTTTGCCAACAGTCAAAATTAATATACCACCTTCATAGGCAGCCTCGATATTGCTGTAATCTACGGTCTCTGGCAAGGTAAATGATCTTGAGAACGAAGAATAATTGAATTCTTTTTTGCTGTATAATTTTTCTTCACTCACACTTTCCTCTTTTTTCTCAGCTGAAATGGTAATTAGATTTTTATCGACATTGATCTTAAAATCAGATTTATCCAATCCAGGCGCTGCCATTTCAATTTTAAAGGATTTTTCAGTTTCTGATATATTGACCGCAGGTACACGGGACACCAAACGATCGGAGATGAAGTTATCATTGAATAAGTTGTCGAATACAGTGTTCACAAATGGATTTACTGCATCCGTGTTTAAACTTTTTGTAGGGAATTTAATTAATGCCATTTTTTTGTCCTCCTAATTTTTTATTTTATTGTTAAGCTTTTTTTGTTCTACCTATTTGAAGAGAGCTATTCAATTTGCGTACCAGCAGGTTTTAAAAGACAAAATGTCATTTAAAAATAAAAAATAATGTCATTTTGTCTTAAAAACAACTGTTTCCAACTACCTAGCGATCAATAGGTCATTAGCGGGCTCCCTGCCCCCTATCCCAAATTGTCCCTATACACAGACTAACGTATAGGAGATAAAACAGTTTATCAGAAATTGTCATTTTCTATTAAGAGTCTTAAACAGAGCGCTCAATTAGCAGCGTACCGTATAAGAGAAAAATCTTTTATGAAACGTTGTTATTTTTACTGAGCACCTCAAACAGAGCGTTCGAATAGTAGTGTATCATATAAGAGAAAAAGATGTTATCAGAAGTTGGTATTTTATTAGGCATCCGAAACGTAACGTTCAAAAAACCATTAAGGTTGATTTTGTTCCAGCGAAGCAATCAATAAGAATTTGACAGCATCGTAAATATAGTCCTTAGCCTCTGCATAGGAGATCCCATAGCGTCGCTGTACGACATCAGCATAATGTGGAAATGGCGTAAATAATTTATCATAATAGGCATCCAGTTGTACTATGGTCGGCAACTCAAAAGCCAAACGAAGCTGAAACCGCCGGATAATGGCTGTATCCAATATTTCAGGATGATTCGTTGCTGCAATCAATACCGCTTCAGCAGGAAAATAATCGATCAGCTGTATAATGGTGTTCACGAGACGGCGCATTTCACCCACATCCTTTTCTTCACTAATCCGCGCCTTTCCGATCTGATCGAATTCATCTAAAAACAGAACTGCTTTTTCACGCCCTGCTTTATCAAAGACCTGTTTGATGTGCTGCGAGGTTTCGCCAATACGAGAAGAAATGAGGTTGCTCAAATTCAACACATAAATTGGTTTTTCAAGCGCTGTAGCCAGCGCTTTCGCCGTTGTTGTTTTTCCGCAACCCGAATAACCGTGCAGTAAAATCTTATTGCTCACCGGCAGACCATATTGCGAAAGCTCTTTAATATAACGATGCTCTTTAATCAGCTGATGCAGCTTTTGACGGCTGTCCTTTTCCAAGAAAACATCCTCCAAAGCAATCCTTTCCTTATCGGCTATGACAAGATCGTAAATATTCATACTATTAATTTAAGACTATCAGATAACGATTGGCAAAACTAAATCTTTCAGTTGGTATATCGCTGATCCAGTTTCGTTTTAATCCTTAAAATATTTAAGACTAACTTGGGAGCAAGAAAGGTCCCCTCCAAAGGGAGGGTTCGATTTGCGTATCACCACTTCGATCGTCAGAGCATGGGATACTCTTTCCCGAATCTGTTCAAGTATTTCTGAAGCCGCAGATTCCAGTAGTTTGCGTTTAGGTAGCATGACACCGGCTGTAATCTGGTAAAGTTCTTCGTAGTTGAGCGTATTGTTTAAGTCCTCTGTCTCGGCATTCAAAAAGGGAAAACATACGTCAATAGAAACAAAAAATTCATTGCCTAGCACCTGTTCTTCTTCATAGTAACCTATTGGTGCATAGAACCGAGCTTCTTTCAGCGATACTGTCTGTAAAATGGTTGCCATGCACAAACCTACTGAAATTGTTCCAAACAAGTGGGATTATTTGTATATTTAACCATACCAAAAACCCAACAGATGAACTTTTCTTTATCCTCAGCGATAGCAACAACACTCTTATTTGGCGCCACTGCATTACAGGCCCAAACAAATATGAAACCCAGCGACACCGAATATTATAGTCCGGTACCACCGACAGTTACAATCAATCAGGGTATACCAAGCGATGCCATTGTCCTTTTTGACGGCAAGGATCTTAGTCAATGGAAAAGTGAAAAAGGCAAAGCCAATTGGACGGTAGCCAACAACGTACTTGAAGTAAAACCGGGGGCTGGAGCCATTGAGACCAACGAACACTTTAGCGATTTTCAATTGCATATTGAATGGAAAAGCCCCGAAGTAATCAAAGGCGAGGGCCAAGGAAGAGGTAATAGCGGAATTTTCCTACAAGGGCTTTATGAAATTCAGGTATTGGACAACAATAACAACCCAACCTATGTCAATGGCGGAGCGGGCAGTATTTACAAACAACGCCCACCCCTGGCGCAGGTAATTGCTCCGGAAAAATGGCATGTGTACGATATTATTTATAAAGCCCCTCAGTTCAATAAGGATGGAATCTTGACCGCTAAAGGAACAGTAACGGTCCTCCATAATGGCGTCGTTGTACAAAACAATACCCAAATCGATGGCACAACCGAATATATCGGACTACCAAAGCAAATAAGCCACGGCCCAGGTCCAATTGTATTGCAGGATCATGGTGATCTGGTCCAGTTCAGAAACATCTGGCTACGTAAACTATAACTTAGCAGCAAGACGTAGCGGTTTACAACAAACAATTTAAGTTAGAAAAGCAACAATTCTGTACTAGGTTTTATAGGGCTATTTCCCTAATTTAGCCCTATAAAATTTAAAAACAAACGGAATGTAATGAGCTACTTGTGCCTTTAATTTCCTATCGCAACAGGTTTAGAAGCCTCATGTGATTATTGGACTAATGAAGCGCAAAATAACCACTGGAATGGGCTCACGTATGCCGTTGTGTATAAACATTCACACAATATTACAGTTTAATGAAAAGAATTGCGCTATTCTTCTTGTTGGCAAGCTCCATCAGCAGCTATGCACAACGCAACCTCAATTTAGAAGAAACAGTATTTGGACCCCGAACTTACGCCCCAACATCAATAGCCGGAGCATCGTGGATCCCAAAATCAAACAACCTCTCCTATCTCGATAAATCGTATCAGAATCTATTATCAAAAAGCGCTTCCAGCAACTGGAGCGAAACAAATCTGGTCTCTAAAACAGACCTCGAAAAAGCACTAAAAACGGCTATTCCGGGCGAAACATTCAATCTGCGGATGTTTCCTTACGACTATAAATGGCGTGATGGAAACGCGCTATTACTCCAAGTCGATGGAAAAGATAAAACTTACACGGTGGCTTACAATATCAAATCAAAAAATATTGAAAGCTTTATCGGCAATGACAACAAGGGAACTAATCGCGAGGTAAGTTCGGATTTTTCAAAAATCGCCTACTTAGTAGACAATAACATCGCAATTGTTGACAAAGACGGCAAAATTACTTCCGTCACCAACGATAACGACAAAGGAATTGTCAATGGTAGTGATTACACCCATCGCCAGGAATTTGGCATCAAGAAAGGAATGTGGTGGAACAATCAAAATGACAAACTGCTGTACTATCACAAAGACGAAACGATGGTCGCCAATTATCCATTACCGCAATGGAGTTCCAAAATTACGAATATCAAATGGATTAAATATCCAATGACAGGCCAAAAATCGGAAGAAGTTTCGTTGATCGTTTACAACACCACTACGGGACAAAAGGTAACCCTTCAAACCGGTGAGCATTCAGAGCAGTATTTGACCATGGTTACCTGGGATCCTTCGGGTAAATACATCTACGTCGGAGTACTTAACCGTGGGCAAAATGATCTTAAAGTCAACAAATATAATGCAGAAAACGGTTCTTTGGTCAAAACCCTGTTTGAAGAAACTGCGACAACCTGGGTTGAACCTGAAAACCCATTGACATTCTTACCAAACAAACCGGATCAATTCCTTTATCAATCCGATAGAGATGGCTATAATCAACTTTACCTCTACAACACGGAAGGTAATCTGATCAAAAAACTCGGCTATAAAGACATCGTTATGGAGGCATTGCTCGACTTTTCGGCTGATGGCAGCAAAGTTAGCTATACAGGAGTCACCAACAACGGTTTAGATCGCCAATTATTTGAGGTCGACCTAAAATCTGGGAAAACGGTTCAATTAACAAATGAATCGGGTACGCATCATGCTGCACTAAGTAGCGATGGCAAGTATATCTACGATCAATATAGTAATTTAAAAACACCAAATAAAGTTCAGGTCAAAGAAGTTAAATCTGCTAAAGAAACTACCTTAGTCAATGCAGAAAACCCTTTTTCCGGAAAAATAAATGATCCTAAAATCGAATTTGTACAGTTGACATCTGCAGATGGGAAATACCCATTGACAGGACGTATCATTTATCCCAACGACTTTGATCCAGCTAAGAAATATCCGGTCATGTATTATTTATACGGCGGATCACATTCGCAGCTTGTTTCCAACAAATGGCTAGGAGGCGCTGGATATTTTGATATGTATATGGCGCAACAGGGCTATATCGTCTTCACGATGGATAATCGCGGCACGAATTACAGAGGCCGTGATTTCTATACAGCTACGCATCGCAACCTCGGTCAAAACGAAATGGCCGACCAGATGAAAGGAATAGAGTTCCTTAAATCAAAATCTTTTGTTGACCAACAGCGCATGGGTATTTTCGGGTGGAGTTTCGGTGGTTTTATGACAACTTCCTTCATGCTCCATCATAACGATATCTTCAAGGCTGCAGTAGCTGGAGGTCCTGTAATCGACTGGAAATTTTATGAGGTGATGTACGGCGAACGCTACATGGACACGCCGCAAGAAAATCCGGAAGGTTATAAATTGACATCGCTCCTCAATAAAGCCGATCAACTGAAAGGAAGACTATTGATTATTCACGGCGCACAAGACCCTGTCGTTGTACAACAAAACAGCATGGAGTTTTTAGAAGCCTGTATTAAAGCCGGAAAGCAAGTAGATTATTTTCTATACCCGACTCATGAGCACAATGTAATGGGAAAAGACCGTATTCATATGTACGAAAAAATTGCGGACTACTTCAATCAGCACCTCAAAAATCCGTCATAAACTCAGGAAAACAAGACAACACAAAAAGGGCTATCCAAAAAGATTTGGACTGCCCTTTTTTATGCAATTTAGTACAGGTTAATGTGACTCCTGATCCAGGCCTTCGGATAAACTATACAATGTCCAGTGTTTTGTTTTTATGGCCTGAGATTTTGTCCGAAGCAATCGGATAAAATCCTGCACCCCAACCTCCTCATTCCCATTACCATGAATCAGGACAATACTTCCGTTTTTGGCCTGCTGCCCTTTTGCCAACCAGGCATCCGAGCCTACCGCAATAAGACCATAGGACAATAGTTGCTCAATGATACGCCGATCGGAAACTAAGCCCGGACAACGAAAAAATACCGAAGGCAGAAGACCGTTTTTCAGCATCAATTTTTCATTCTCCAACACTTCATAACCTAGATTCGTATTTTTGGAAAGCAAAAAATTGGATGTTAAAGGATTACTAGTAAAAACATGGTCATACGTATGATTGACCCAGGTAATCTTTACTCCCTTTGCATCCAATGACTTTAGCCATGCTAGATCTGCGGCGTGATTTAGCATCCATTTACCCGAAACAGAAACGGCCAGTGGCAGGCTGCGATCTATCCCCTTAAATGCAGCGAGAAGATCTTCAAAAATAGCCCTGTCCAAAGGTTTATGTGAAGGACATAGATCAATCGTCAAATTAATACCAGCCTCTTTGGGAAGCCTAAAATTCAGCCCCGCATCCTGTAAGTTGTTTTCAGTTTTTCTGACTAAAGAGAAGCAGCTTTCGTATACCGAACCACTTAGACTTTTTGTAACCTGAGCCGCATCGTTGTACAGAACGCTGACCGATCGATCTCCTACTATACGCGTTTGCAGTGTAGTAGGATCTACCGTCAAATAATATTTTACAGTATTTGTCGTGAAACTACGGATCCCCACCAGAGAATTATTATTTTCACGGAGGATCAACCACTCGGTTCTGTAGTTTTCTAAATTGGCAAATGAAACCTGTCCATTAGAGAGTAGGGCGCACACCAAAAATAGACCAACAAAAATGAGCTGTTTCATCATCAGTTGCCACTCGTTCTTTTAGACTGTAGATTAGTTGGCCATACCGTCGGCTTGCCATCTTTATCAATTGGCAATGTGATCTTATCGCGGGAGACCAAAGCAGGCTCTTCACAGGCAAGGTAAGTCAAAATCGCAACGATAATGGCGTTTTGTTTTACTTCATCAAACACAATCTTATCATAGGTATCCCGATTGGTGTGCCAGGTCACCTTACCATAGTCCCAGGATGTGGAAGAGAGCCCAAAGGCCGGAATTCCTTTTTGAACGAAAGAAGAATGATCACTTCCCCCCGTCCCCGGCATACCTGGAAAACTGGTTTGGATTTCATTACGGAACTCTTCAGGCAAATATTGCACCCAGCGGCTTATATATTCGTAAGATTTTTCAAAACCACTGCCCCCTATCCGGACAATTCGCCCTGTGCCGTTATCCTGATTCCATACCACCTGTATATTTTTAGCGATCTCGGGATGATCTTCGACAAAAGCTGAAGAGCCATTCAGCCCCTGCTCCTCACTTCCCCAGTTACCGACCAAAATCGTTCTTTTATTATCCGGGTAAACCTTCCTTAAAATGCGGACAGCCTCCATCATGGTAATTACTCCTGTCGCATTGTCTGTCGCTCCCGAAGCGCCGTCCCACGAATCTAGATGTGCCGAAAGCACAACATACTCGCCCGGTTTTTCCTTTCCCTTGATCTCTGCGATACTATTATAGGTCTTTGATATTCCAAGCTCTTTTGAATTTCCCTGCAGCGAAACCCGAGGTTTGACCCCATGTTCTGCCATGCGGTATAACAGACCGTAATCTTCCAGCCCTACGTTAAATACCGGAATCTGTTTGGACTTCGCATCAAAAATCCGTGTAATACCAGGCAACTCTGTCCAATAGGAATCAATGGCACCAACGGCGCCAGCATTCTCCAAAGCCAAGGGCAATGTCCGACGCGTGCTTCCCGTATAGGACATACTACTCTCCCATTTTTTCAACTGATCATTTTTTAAGGCTTGATATTTTTCATAACCTTTCGGGGAAGCTGACTCCTTCCAGTTGGCATCTGACCGTCCTGAAAGCGGATTCATTCCAATCAATACGATCTTGCCTTTGACTGTCTTAAGCCAAGACTGAAAATCAGACGGGGAACTAAATAAAGGCATTACCACAACCTCGGCTTCAACCCCTTTCTCCTTGGTCACGGGACTGAACGCCAACTGTGTACCTTCCAAAGATTTTATGCGGGGATAGGTCATCGTCACCTGAGAAGTTCCTCGTTCCCACGAACGCCATTCACCATAGGGCTCATTGCGGGCTTGTGCGCCAAGCGCATTATAATTTTTGACAACCCAATCATGCGCCTGTTGCATTTGTGGACTCCCGACAAGACGGGGGCCAATCATATCGACAAGCTCAAACGCATACTTCTCCAATTGTGAATTTGCATTTGCCTCCTGCACAATTGACGAAACCATCGCTTCTTTATTTTGAGCAAAAATAGCTGGAGTGCTCAGCAATAGAAGTGCCAGCCCTAAAGATTTCATTCCACGCTGTTTCATTAAATCTACCTTCATGTATATATCTTTATTTATTGTATAATTCTCCGTTAATACGCTAACGCTACGAGCGCAAACTACATGTTACTATATTCCACTAGCTCTCAAAGAAGCTCCAGAAAAAGACAGTGCTCCGGTCAACCTTAGTTAATTTAGAAACCCAAAGTTTCCTGTGATTGGTTTTTCCGAAAATTACTAAACAATATTTAAAAACACACATTCATTTTTAATCAATTAAATGATATACCCTTATTTAGTTGAAAAAAAACATAAAAAGAGGCTGTCTCAAAAAGGCAGTCTCTTTTTTTGCATTATCTAAGGTTTATTATTTGTTTTAACGGTTTGATTTTCATATATTTATAGTGTAAACAAAAAGGATATATGCCATCTCAAAGAGCTACTTTTAAGCCTTACTATCAGGACCAGATCATGGCCATTCCTCCAACTTTGGACGAACTGGTGTCCAAAGGTCATCCGGTACGTATCGTTAACGATGTAATCAACCGGATCAACATTCAGTCCCTATTGGACGCTTATAAGATAAAAGGCTGCTCCAGTTATCATCCGCAGATGTTGTTGAAAGTTTTGGTGTTTGGCTACGTAAGCAATGTCTACAGCAGTCGCAAATTGGAAACGGCGTGCCGGGAGAACATCAATTTCATGTGGCTGAGCGGCATGAGCTATCCCGACCACAATACCATCAACAGATTTCGAGGCGTTCGTTTGAAAGAAGCACTTGGTAGTGTATTTGAAGAAGTTGTCAAACTCCTATCCGAAGAAGGTCTGCTGAGTATAGAAGATGTTTACACCGATGGCACCAAGATTGAAGCCAATGCTAACAAATACACCTTTGTCTGGAAAAAAGCTATCCAGACCAATAAGGAGAAGATGAAAGCTGCCTTAAAAGATATTTGGGAATACGCCCAAAGTATCGCCAAAGCAGAGGACAACCTTCCGGAACCTCCCGATCTGACAACAATTGACCGCGAAAAAGTTCAGGCTACGGTCGATAACCTGAACCGGGTCTTGTCCGATAAACCTTCGGTAAGCAAGAAGATGAGGGCAAAGTTGCGCTATGCGACTAAAAACTACCCGGCCAAGATTGTTCAATATGAAGAGCAGGAAGTAACGCTTGGAGATAGAAATAGTTATAGCAAGACAGATCCCGATGCTACTTTTATGCGCATGAAAGAGGATCATATGAAAAATGGCCAGCTCAAACCAGGTTATAACATTCAGATATCTACTTCCAATCAATACATCGTCAATTACACCATACATCCCAACCCCACAGATACCACAACGCTACCCGGTCATCTGGCACAACATGAGGCGAGCTTTGGGGAAATACTGAAAACCATTACCGCAGATGCTGGCTATGGCAGCCAGGAGAACTATGCGTTACTAGAAGGGAAAAACATTGGGGCCTATGTGAAATATGGTATGTTTGACAAGGAGCAGAAAAAGAGTTATTCGGGCAAGAAGCCATTCTCCGTTGATAAACTACATTATAACCCTGCAAAAGATTGCTATATCTGTCCAATGGGACAGGAAATGAACTGCATAGGTCTATTTACACAAAAGACCTCCACAGGTTTCGAGCAAAAAATAAAAAGATATCAGGCAAAAAACTGCACAAACTGCCCATTGAACGGTGCTTGCCACAAATCACAGGGCAATAGAATCATCCAGATAAATGAACAGCTTGAGGCTTATAAAGATAGAGCATACGGATTGCTTAACAGCGATGTTGGTATAGCCAAAAGAAAACAGCGATGTCACGATGTCGAACCAGTCTTTGGAAACATAAAACAGAACCACGGGTTCCGAAGATTTATGCTCCGCGGTAAGGAAAAAGTGTCCATAGAATGGGGTTTATTGGCTATAGCGCAAAATCTAAGGAAAAAAGCAGCTTAAATAGCTACTTTTTGTTCTTTTTCTTCCCAAATGAACAGTTCTGTGAAATAATCAACAAACAACTCACAAATCTATCGCATAGCCATATTTAATAAAAAAGCTGCCTCAATAAATTTGAGACAGCTTCTTTACCAAATATAGATATGAGGGTTGATTAGTTACACGGCTTCCACTTTGGATTTTTCGTAGCTCTCTTGGTGAACCGAGGCCACAGCCCGACCCGATGGATCATTCAGATTCTGGAAAGAAGCATCCCAAGCTAAGGCTTCCGGCGTACTGCATGCGACAGATTTTACCGATGGAACAGTTTGTGCTGCCGCTGTTGAAGGAAAATGTGATTCGAAAATTGTCCGATATAAAAACTCTTCTTTGTTTTTCGGTGTGTTTATCGGGAAGCGCGTTGAAGCCTCGGCAAACTCCTGATCAGAAACTTTACTTTCAGCCTGCTCTTTCAAGGTATCGATCCAGCTATAGCCTACACCGTCAGAAAATTGCTCTTTCTGGCGCCATGCGATGCTTTCTGGCAGATAGTCTTCAAATGCCTTACGTACAACCCATTTCTCCATCCTTCCTTCGCGAATCATTTTATCGGAAGGATTGATACGCATCGCAATGTCCATAAATTCTTTATCTAGGAAAGGTACACGCCCTTCAACACCCCATGCTGCAAGTGATTTATTTGCCCGCAGACAGTCGTACAGGTAAAGCTTTTTCAGCTTACGTACAGTTTCCTCGTGAAATTCCTGTGCATTTGGCGCTTTATGAAAATAAAGATACCCACCAAAGAGTTCGTCTGACCCTTCACCCGACAATACCATTTTAATGCCCATTGATTTGATTACACGAGCTAATAAATACATCGGTGTAGAAGCGCGTACCGTCGTGACGTCATAAGTCTCCAAGTGGTAGATCACGTCACGGATCGCATCCAATCCTTCTTGGATGGTAAAGTTGATCTCGTGGTGTATTGTTCCGATATGATCTGCTGCTTTCTGTGCCGCAATTAAATCCGGTGCTCCCTTCAATCCCACCGCAAATGAATGCAGTTGAGGATACCAGGCATCTTCTTTGTCGTCACTTTCGATACGTTTGGATGCAAACTTCTTCGTTACCGCAGCAATAACCGATGAATCCAATCCACCAGACAGCAGTACACCGTAAGGTACATCTGACATCAATTGACGATGCACCGCATCTTCCAAACCTTTGCGCAAAACAGCGATATCGGTCTCGTTGTCTTTTACAACATCGTAACTTTCCCAATCACGTTGATACCAGCGCTGCGGAGCTTTCCCCATTTTGCTATACAAGTAATGCCCCGGAGGAAATTGTTCAATCGTCGTACAGAAACCTTCCAGTGATTTTAATTCGGATGCAACGAACAATTGCCCCTCCTCATCTTCACCATAATATAGAGGGATAATTCCCATATGGTCACGTGCGACAAAAAAGGAATCATCACGTGAATCATAGAGTGCAAAACCAAAAATACCATTTAATTCATCCACAAATGAGGGACCTTTCGCTAAATATAAAGCCAACACAACTTCGGAGTCACTTTGTGTCGAGAACTCATAATCAGGAAGGCTATTTCTTAATTCATGGTGGTTATAGATCTCGCCATTAACTGCTAGTACAACTTTACCGTCCGGACTGTACAATGGTTGACTTCCAGATTTAGGGTCAACAATAGCTAACCGCTCGTGTGCCAATAAAGCTTTCTCACCGGTGAATATACCCGACCAATCCGGACCACGGTGGCGAATACGTTTTGACATTTCTAATACTTGAGATCTCAATGAGCTTGCAGGTTGCTTTAATTCAAAAGCGCCAATAATTCCACACATATTATGAAAATTTTAAATATTTCGTTTTTACATTATGTTATTGATACAAAGTAAAACAATTAAAAACTAAATTCATAATAATTTTTAATATTTATTATATTTTTATCAAAAATACTTTTCAAAACAAACAAAATTATCAATGAAACACTTATTTGTTTACAATAATCACACAATCTATTAACAATTGATCTGCAGATTAATCGTTAAATTAACTTCGTAATCAAATAACCAGGACATGGATCTAATTAGAACCTTCTATAGTGAGCTTGCACTGACTCCACAGGAATTAACTGCAATTACAGAAAAACATGAAGCCATAACCGTCAAAAAGGGCGATTTTATATTGACCAAAGGACAGGTTTCAAATGCTTATTACTTAATTGAGTATGGACTTACACGCTCCTTTTTACACGATTATGAAGGCAATGAAGTTACCATAAGCTTCTGTACGGACAATGATGTTGTCATTGAAGTCGCCTCTTTTTTTCAACGCCATCCAACGGTGGAAAATATCCAGGCACTCATGGAAACCCGTCTCTGGAAAATAAAGTTTGAAGATTTTCAGGAACTTTTTCATCAGATTCCTGAATTTAGGGAATGGGGGCGTTCTTGGATGGCCAAGGAACTTGTTCACAGTAAAAATAGGGCTATTGCCATGATTACCGAGCCTGCTACTACCCGCTATTTGCGCTTGATAAAAGAAAAACCAATATTGATACAGCAGGCACCACTCAAGCATATTGCTTCCTACCTGGGCATCACCGACACTTCCCTAAGCCGCATCCGGAAAGAAATTGTCCACGGAAATTAAACCGTGGTAACGCCCAAAGGACTACTTTTTTAAATCTTGCCTTAAGGCAAGATTTTTAAGAAAACTTCAGCTTAATTTTACCAATGTGCTTCCAAGCTATTTATTTATAGTCTTATAGGAAGGAAAAATTGAGAAAAGAGTTAAAAGAAGTAATCATTATATTCAAAAATTAGAAATCATGGCAAAATTACACGCTTATCTAAATTTCGACGGAAACTGTGAAGAAGCATTCAACTTTTATGAAAAAGTCTTCAATACAAAAAATCCTGGCTTCATGCGTTATGGAGATATCCCTGCCGACCCACAGATGCCACCTGTTCCAGACGAAGCAAAAAACAAAATCTGTCATACAGCAATTTCGATCAACGGCGATAGTATGCTGATGGGAGCTGATGTTGTTCCTGCTTTTGGACAACAATATATCCAAGGAAACAACAGCTATGTCATGCTGATGTGCGAAAGCACCACCGAAGCGAAAGCTTTGTACGATGCACTGAGCATCAATGCAAAGGTCGTTGAAATGCCACTTGGCGAAACATTTTTTGCCGAACTATACAGCGCTTTTCAGGATCAATTCGGTATCTGCTGGATGGTTTATTTTGGTGGGAACAAAGACCAGGATTGCGAAAGTAATGCTTAAGCCAACCGCTTAGCCGACAAAATAGTTGAAAAAGAGAGGGCAGTAATCTATTGTTACTGCCCTCTCTATTCCCGTGGTTTCGTTATCGTGTAGCACCTATGCTACCCTGTGGAATGGCCATTTCAATTTTGTCTTTTCAAAACTGCCACAACAAGATGTTTTCCTGTGCATCTCAGGTTTTTACCGCTACCAGGTTAAATTTATTATTTTTTCACCAGTACTTCTTCCTCAAACAGGATCCCATCCCAACCATTTGTCCTAAATTGACGAATGTTCTGATGGCCATCTCCGTCTGGATTATCGAGTACATTTTGATAATGTTCGGCAAAAAGGCGCAATGTATCCTCCTGCGAAAGATTATTTAACTGTGCAAAATAGAAAACTTTTGCACTACCTTGATTTTCTTCTTTCGAATTTTTCAGCGTCCCATTTTGAAATGCACTGGGACTATAGCTGTACTGATCGGCAATATGCGCCAATACTTCCTGAAACTGTAATTCGCTTCCTTTTGATTTATTCAATAATTCTGTTGTAGTCATCTTGATATTAAACCTTTTAAAATCTATTCTAAATTAATTTTTCAACCATAAACCTGAATGAACAGGAATTAGCGCTCTTAAATAATTCCGTGTAGTGACCCTCCCTTTGCAGCAAGTTGATCCACACGCCTTTCCACCGCTTCGTCTTTAATCAACGCCGGCGCATGATGGGGTTTTGTCCGCGCATCAATAATTAGCGGTCCTTTACAACCCCAATGTTTAAATGTTGTAAAACTATGTATTCCATAAATATCAAACGCAGGGTTACTTCTGGTAAACGTTGTCCAAACAAAATTATTGACGGTAGCAGCGGTGAAGTGAGCATCATCACATAAGACGATCAACGGGAAACCTTCCCAGGCGAGTCCTGCGGCAGCGCGGCACCATTCGGCCATTATTTTCGGCTCATGCTCGTAAGTAGAGAATGCCTGACCATCAATGGCAATAATACCGGGCATAACAAATTTTGCCTGATTGAAAGGTCGGGGTAGTTCAAAACCAGCCGGCAATTCACGGCCCAATTCTCTTTTCTTTGTACCAGCGGCAGCAAAAACCACCTTGGAACCGGTATTTAATCCATCGCCAGAATAATCCAAGGTATCGATAGTCGTATTAGTCTGAAAATGAACATCTCGAGTAAGGTCTATGCGTTCAAGGATATGACCCAAAAAAGCCGGAATATCATAAATATCCAATTGCGGATTATCTTCATTTGCTGAAATAAACAAATATTTAGCAAGGCTGAGCTGATTTTTACCCAGTATCTGATTGGCTATCGTTAAAATTTCTTGCGGTCGATCCACACGCCGATAAGGCGTATACCGTTCAGACCCTATTGCAAAAAGTAAGGGATGTACACCAGCGGCATCAACAGCATTAACTGCATGGAGACCTGAAATCTCCTTTGGAATGGCCGCCCCCGTAATTTCGTGGATTAAGGCACCAAAACTGGTGTCTTCCTGCGGCGGCCGCCCCACAACGGTAAAAGACCAAATTGGATTTTTCTTATGGTACACATTATGCACCTTCATCAAGGGAAACGGGTGAGTTAAACTATAGTATCCGATATGGTCACCAAAAGGACCTTCCGGTTTATTTTCGTTGGGATAAACAGTACCGGTAATCACAAAGTCTGCATCTGCCGAGATACAAAAACCTTCATCATCATAAAAATAACGGAACCTTCTATTTCCCAATGCCCCGGCAAAGATCATCTCAGAGAGTCCTTCCGGTAGCGGCATTACAGCAGACAAGGGATGTGCTGGCGGTCCGCCGACAAAAATACTCACCTTTAAAGGTTTACCGAGCGCATTTGCCTTAGTTTGATGGATTCCGATACCACGATGCAACTGATAATGTAAACCAATCTCCTGATCAGGCAGATAATCATTCCCAGAAAGCTGAATCCGATACATCCCCAGATTGGCCTGCATAATACCGGGTTTGGCAACATCTTCTGTATATACCTGCGGCATCGTCACAAAAGCACCGCCGTCCATTGGCCAGTTGACGATCTGCGGAAGTTTACTAATTGATGTTTTACCATGAAGTATGGGAGCCCCCGATTTTTTTTTCCAGGGTAAAGCCCCAAGGGCTGTCATCGAGGAACCAATATATTGAAAAGGATTTTTAAGTACTGCAGCAGGATTCATCTTAACATCCACCAATTTCTTCAGGTGGTCTAACGAATCCCGGAACATAAACTTCGAGCGTTCCAGCGTTCCAAACAAATTAGATACAGCCGGAAATTCCGAACCTTTGATATTTTCAAAAAATAAGGCGGGCCCTTCAACATCAAACACCCGCATATGGATGGCGGCCATTTCCAAATAGGGATCGACCTCTTCTTTGATCCGGATTAAATGACCATGTTTTTCAAGATCCGCAACACATGCTTCTAAACTATTGTATCCCATATATTAAATCTGCTTCAACATGTTAATCCACAAATTTAACAGAATAATTTATTAAACAGGATATAAAGAAAAAACCTTTAGCGATCTTGGATCCCGCTCCCTTATCATCAGTATAACAACCTCAACCATTACCTAGGTATCCATGCAGACATAGGATTTCAAGGGCGTAAATTCAAATGCCTGTACGCGCTGCCAAGTTGAATTATCTACATTTTTCTCATAATAAAGTACTCGCCTAAATTCATCAATATCTTCTTTATTGATATCATTCAACCTTGTCAACAAGAGCTTAGCAAAGAATTTATTGACGCCTATTTCTCTCTTTTGGTCTTCGGAAGTGCACTTCAGGAAATGGTAAAATAAGCCTCTAAATGTCATTTCCTCATTGCCACCGAGGTAAATAACTTCTGATATAAAATTATTTTCCCAAGGCATTTCTCGTAGCCAGCGGTAAACATCGAGCAAAGGCAGGGGGCGAAACTTCAGGGAAGCCACCCAGTTCCAATAAAATATGGTCTGCCGTTTGGCAAGTTTCGCAAATATGCGGTTCAAGACACTCTCCTTCCCGATGACGCTACTTTTAATCACAATGGTATATTGGACGCGTAAATTTTCCAGCAGATCGCGCACAGGCTCCAAAAAATGTTCATCCATTAGCCTCGCGACATAAATGACGCGGTTATTTCCGGCACGTCTACAAATTTCCACGAAATTGCGCAGACCAAGCAATTCAAGCTGAAGCTGTATATCATTGTCAAGTGAGGGAACCTGCGTAAAATAAATTCCAAAATTGAGTTCAGCAATCTGAAAATTCTCAAAAGCTTCCCCTTTTCGCAACAGGTCCAATTCAAAAAGCTTTGCCGTCACCTTTTCCTTTACTATTTTATTAAAAAGAGATAAGTTGCGCACTAATCCAGTCACATCAAAATCTTTGGATTGCAAATAACAGGATGCCCGTCGTCCCAAATAGGTATTTAGCCCGCTGATTAAAACCTTTTTCATTCGAATTCTCTATATTTTTGGCTTTGAAACTACCACGATTTAATGATTCGTTCTCACGATCGTGAGCCATTAAATAGGATCGTTCCTTCCTAGTACGCTGATTTTATATATTACCCTTTTATTCGCTAAAACGAATAAAATCCCTAGGACGGTTCCATTGATGATGCAGCAATCTTTTCCATGTTTTTCTTACGCTTTTAGTATGTTACTCGGATTGTTTCAAGAGTAACGGAAATAACTTACAAATATCATAATTCCCTGATTTTAGAACAGAGAAACATCAAATAAGTTTAACACTATTTTTATTTTTTCCTAACCAAAATAGCGTAAACCATCCAAACAAGTACCGCCATTGTCCTTTTTTTGTCAATTCGCGCATAAATACTTTCAAGAACACAATATCCTTATATATTTGTAAATCTTCTGAAAATAGGCTGCACTAAAAAGTATTTATCTTCACCTCTATGGACAAAAGGGCTACAATGATCTGGTTTCGAAATGATTTAAGACTTCATGACAATGAAGTATTTTATCAAGCTTCTGAAAAAAGTTCATTCATCATCCCGGTATACTGTTTTGACCCCCGATATTTCGACCGCAATCAATTTGGCACTTTAAACACAGGTGTTCTGCGAGCGGCCTTTGTCATTGAAGCCGTGACCGCTTTAAAAGAAAAATTAAAGAGTCATGGTAGCGACTTGTTGACTTATATTGGCAAGCCTGAAGATATTATCCCAAGAATAGCACAAAAATACCAAGTCAACGAAGTTTATCATCACCGCGAGGTGGCACTTCGGGAAACTTCTATTTCGGAAAAAGTAGAAAGTGAGCTTTGGAGCAGCAAAATAAATTTGCGCCATTTCATCGGTCACACCCTCTACCATAAGGAAGATCTTCCTTTCCCTATTAAAGACATACCCAATGGTTTTTCCATTTTCAAGAAAAAAGTAGAGCGGGAAAGTCTGGTGAGGCAACCCATCCCATTTCCGACCAATTTCCTTACGCCGCCCCATCTTGAGGACACCAAAATTCCTTCATTGAAAGATTTGGGCTATTCAGAAGAGGAGATCAAATCTGTTGATGACATCTATATTCTCGGTGGCGAAGACACTGCGCTTAGTATTATGCATGCGCTATTGTCAACCTTTCCGGAGACAGAACAGGACCCTTTGATTCTAGGGCCTTTTATAGCGTCAGGGGCCTTGTCGCCTATTTTACTCTATAACAATATCAAAAAACTTGGTGAAGGTAAGAAAGACAAACGATTTGAAAAGATTGTCGACATTCTGCTCTGGCGCGATTATTTTAGGTTTATGCTTAAAAAATATCCGAATATATTCTTTAAGCCACAAGGCACTAAAAACAGCTCCCCTCAGGATCATCCGGCCTTAGACGGGAATGAAGAATTATTTGAAAAATGGAAATCGGGCCACACGGAACATGATTTTATAAACAGTGTGATGATCCAGTTACAGAAGACCGGCTATATCCCTTATCAAGCACGCTTAATCGCAGCCAGCTATTTAGTTCATGAGTACCAGGTCAACTGGCTTCGTGGCGCTTCCTGGTACGAGGAGCACCTATTAGACTATTCTCCGGCAACTGTTTACGGACAGTGGTCTCATATTGCCGGAGTTGGGACAAGCGAAAAAGACAATAAAGCGCTGGACTGGCAAAAATTGATCAAAACTCATTTCCCAAATGGACTTCCAAAATTGGACGAAATACTTGTTAAATAAATCTTCGGCAGAAATAAATAATTCCAATAGAAAATAAATTTGTAGGACGCTGGAAGCCCTTTTTAAATCATGCTAAAAATGTTAAGAATTGGATAGGTTTATTGATTAAATTATTCAATTTCAGTATTAGAAACTCTTTTTTTATTCATAACTTTGACAAATTTCATAGTTTTAATTGTAAATGGACAATCTGACATATTTGAGTAATGCTGATTCGGCTTATGTCGATGGCTTATATCAATCGTACAAGCAAGATCCCCAATCGGTAGATTTCGGATGGCAAAAATTCTTTGAAGGTTTTGATTTCGGTCAAAATGCTGGCGGAACAACAAGTTCAGTAGGCGAGGCTACTCCCGAGCACGTATTGAAAGAAATCAATGTGCTGAACATGATCAATGGCTACCGCGACCGTGGCCACCTATTCACACACACTAACCCTGTTCGTGAGAGACGTAAATACTATCCTGGAAAGGAATTGGAAACGTTTGGTCTTGCAGAAGCAGACATGAACACCGTTTTTAATGCTGGTGTTGAAGTCGGTTTAGGTCCAGCAACATTGAAAGACATCCGTCAATTGGTGGAGGATACTTACTGCCGTTCTATTGGTGCAGAATTCAAATATATCCGTAATCCAGAAAAAATTAAATGGTTACAGGACCGCATGGAAGCGGATCGCAACATGCCAAAATTTTCGTTGGATACCAAAAAGAGAATTTTAAACAAATTAAACCACGCCGTTGTATTCGAAAACTTTTTAGGCACTAAGTTTTTAGGTCAAAAACGTTTCTCGTTGGAAGGTGCAGAAAGTTTAATACCAGCATTAGATTCGGTCATTGAAAAAGGTGCAGAAATCGGTATCCAGGAATTCGTTATCGGTATGGCTCACCGTGGCCGTCTGAATGTCTTGACTAATATCATGGGTAAATCTTACAAATCAGTATTCTCTGAATTTGAAGGTAAGACCTACGCTGATGATCCTGAAGTAAACTTTGGTGGTGACGTAAAGTACCACTTGGGCTTTTCTTCTGAGGTTAAAACAAACGATGGCAAATCTGTCCATTTAAGTTTGGCACCGAACCCTTCGCATTTGGAAACTGTAGATCCAATCGTTGAAGGCATGGTTCGTTCTAAGATTGACTTTAAATACGAAGGTGACTCGTCTAAAATTGCACCGATCATTATTCATGGTGACGCAGCGATTGCTGGACAAGGTGTAGTATACGAAGTAACCCAAATGTCGAAATTAGATGGTTACAAAACTGGTGGTACGGTACATATTGTGATCAACAACCAAATCGGTTTTACAACGAACTATAAGGATGCGCGTTCTGGAACATACTGTACAGACGTCGCAAAAATCACTTCTTCACCCGTGTTCCATGTGAACGGTGATGATGCTGAAGCGGTAGTTTATGCGATTAATTTAGCTGTTGAATACCGTCAAAAATATAAAACAGACGTATTTATCGATCTATTATGTTATAGAAGATTTGGACACAACGAGGCAGATGAACCGAAATTCACGCAACCATTGTTGTATAAAATCATCGAAAAACATCCAAACCCGAAAGAAGTTTACGCTAAAAAATTAATTACTGAAGGAAGTATTGACGAGGCGTATTCAAAAAATATCGAGAAGGAATTTAAGGCTGAATTGCAAACTAAATTTGAGGAAGCTAAAACAGTTGAGGTATTGACTGAAGAAATTCCGATGTTTAAAGGAGCATGGGAAGGATTGCGTCCCGCTAAAAAAGGTGAAGTATTAACAACCTCGGATAAAACGAAAGTTGCAAAGGATTTATTCTTAAAATTAGCGAAAGAAATCACGACCTTACCTTCGGATAAAAAATTCTTCCGTAAGATCACACGTTTATTTGAAGATCGTGCCAAAATGATCACTGCTGATTCATACGATTGGGCAATGGGCGAATTGATGGCTTACGCGACTTTATTGGATCAAGGTAACCGTGTACGTATCTCGGGTCAAGATGTACAACGTGGTACATTCTCGCACCGTCATGCGGTATTGACACTTGAAGATTCGGAAGAGAAATACGTTCCTTTAGCGAATATTAAAGGTGGTGATAAATTCTCTATCTACAATTCATTACTTTCCGAATATGCTGTTTTGGGATTTGAATATGGTTATGCATCTTCTAATCCAAATTCGTTGACAATCTGGGAAGCTCAATTTGGCGATTTCTACAACGGTGCTCAAATCATCGTCGATCAATATTTATCGAGTGCAGAGACAAAATGGAAACGTTCTAACGGTTTAGTGATGATGCTTCCTCATGGTATGGAAGGTCAAGGTCCTGAACACTCTTCAGCGCGTATCGAAAGATTCTTAGAGTTATGTGCAGATGAGAATATGATCTTAGCAAACTGTACTACTCCAGCTAACTATTTCCACCTGTTACGTCGTCAACTGGTACGTGAGTTCCGTAAACCATTGGTTGTATTTACGCCAAAATCATTGTTGCGCCACCCTAAAGTGGTATCACCATTAAAAGATTTTACAGAAGCTGCTTTCCAAGAGGTAATTGATGATGCAAATGTTGCGGCGAAAGACGTTAAACGCGTGTTATTCTGCTCGGGTAAAGTTTACTACGACCTATTAGAGAAACAAGAGTCGGAAAAACGCAAAGATATCGCTATCGTGAGATTGGAGCAGTTATTCCCAATTCCTACAGAGCAATTGAAAGCAATCCGTAAAAAATACAACAAGGCAAAAGAATTTGTTTGGGTTCAGGAAGAAAATGAGAACATGGGCGCATGGTCTTATTACTGCCGTAAACTAATGGGTACTGAGATTGCATTTACAGGTTTTGTTGCCCGTAAAGAAAGTGGAAGTACGGCTACGGGTTACATGAAACAACACGTTGCACAGCAAGCAGAAATCTTAAATAAATCATTCGAATAAAAACAATTTAAAATCAATTGCGTCTTAGCTATAGGACGCAATTGTCAATAAAGAACATTATATATGAGCTTAGAAATTAAAGTACCAACCGTAGGTGAATCAATCACGGAGGTAACCTTATCACAATGGTTGAAACAAGATGGCGATTATGTGGAGATGGATGAAAACATCGCCGAACTGGAATCAGACAAAGCAACGTTTGAATTACCAGCTGAGAAAGCGGGTATCTTAAGAATCATTGCACAAGAAGGTGATACTTTAGAAATCGGTGCCGTTGTTTGTACAATTGAAGAAGGCGCTGCTCCTGCCGGTGGTTCAGCTCCAGCTGCTGCCCCTGCTGCAGAAGCGTCAAATGCAGCTCCAGTTGCGGCTGCCGCTGCAAAAGATGAAGATCCAGATAGCTATGCTGCTGGTACAGCTTCTCCTGCTGCTGCAAAAATCTTAAGAGAAAAAGGAATTGATCCTGCTACAATAAAAGGAACAGGAAAAGAAGGTCGCATCACAAAAGAAGATGCCGAAAAAGCTCAACCTGTTGCTAAAGCTGCTGCACCAGCAGCAAAACCTGCCGCTGCTCCTGCTGCGACAGTTGCTCCGGTTGCGGGTGCAAGAAACGAACGTCGTGAGAAATTATCTTCATTACGTAAAACAATCGCGAAACGCCTAGTTGCCGTTAAAAATGAAACGGCTATGTTGACAACATTCAATGAAGTCAATATGCAGCCGATCATGGATCTTCGTGCTAAATATAAAGACACCTTTAAAGAGAAATTTGGTATCGGTCTTGGCTTCATGTCATTCTTTACAAAAGCAGTAACAACTGCATTGGCTGAATGGCCTGCCGTAAATGCCCGTATCGAAGATAACGAGATTGTATATTCTGATTTTGCAGACGTCTCAATCGCAGTTTCTGCGCCTAAAGGTTTGGTTGTTCCGGTTATCCGTAATGCTGATGCCATGTCATTGGAACAAATTGAAAAAGCAATTGCTACATTGGCAGGTAAAGCCCGTGACAACAAATTAACGATTGACGAGATGACTGGTGGTACATTTACGATTACCAACGGTGGTGTATTCGGATCAATGATGTCTACGCCGATCATCAATGCGCCACAATCTGCAATCTTGGGTATGCACAACATCATCCAACGTCCTATTGCTGAAAATGGCCAAGTGGTGATCCGTCCAATGATGTACATTGCGCTTTCTTATGATCACCGTATCATCGATGGTCGTGAATCAGTAAGCTTCTTGGTTCGTGTAAAACAATTATTAGAAGATCCAGCTCGTTTATTGTTGGGTGTTTAAACCGCAATAAAATTGGAAATATAAAAAGACCTATGCTTTGCGGCATAGGTCTTTTTCTTTCTCAAAGTGTCTCCTATCCTTGGTCTGGAGGCACCTTCAGTTCGTTTCCATTGCTGTTGGTACCAGCGAAATTATGAAGGTTTTATTTACATCGGAATGAAGCAATATACTTAACGAATATGAATCGGAGATAGACGAATATAAATCACCTTTTTAATTTCTCCCTTTTAATTTTTACTTTCATCTTGTTAAAGATCAAGGATATCCTAATATGCAAACACCGCTATCATGTAAAGGTCGGTATCCGAATATGGAACTTGATATTAAGCAGACATAACAAGCAAATGAAGTATAAAATTCTAATAACAATTGTATATCTATTACTTGCTGTAATGACCTTGTTTGCCAACATGGCAAATCCAATGAGCCCCCATAGCATAACAGGTCAGCTCGTTCCCGCAGGGAAAGTGAGCGTTACCAGCGAACGTATTGACATTCGTCTTTTAACGGACACTTCGGATGATCATGCGGACTATCAAAGCCACTTCAACATTGTTTATAACATCCATGCAGAAGAGGCTATTGAATTGCCGCTGGTATTTCTCGCTTTAAATATGAACGGATTGGATCGCCTCCTTGTCAATCAGAACGAAATTGAAGGAAAAAAGATGGATCAACCCGGTTCAAAATTCCCCTTTTTACGTTTAAAGGATGGCTATTATGAGCTCAGTTACGACAGCGATGAATGGAAGCGTATTTCGCTGAATGATGCCTTTTATTTTACCGCGAAGCTTCACAAAGGTGATAACAGCATTCAGGTTCAATACCGTGCTTATATGGGCTATGACCGACGGGATATTCGGACCAGATACAAAATTGATTATCTCTTATTCCCCTCCAGATACTGGTCGTCCTTTGGCCCGATTGAACTGTATCTGCACCTCGATGGGAAGATGGAGGTACTTACACAAGATCTGGGAACCGCCAAATTACAGACAGATTCCATTGTTCACTGGAGAATTGATCAGGTAGAAAAGAAAGAGCGTTTTCATATTGAAGTTGTCTTAAAAACCTCCTTGTTGGCGAAAGTAATTCTTTGGATAAGTCCAGATGTACTTGCGCTGATCGGATCGTTATTTTTGCTATACCTACATATCCGGTATATTTATCTAAAATACAAAACTGGCAAATACCGATATGCACTCCTGATCGGGAATCTAGTCATTCCAAGCTCTTTCTACTTGTTCATTTGGTTTTGGTCCAGTCTGGCCAACTATTTTGTCAATGGAGTCTTTGACGAAAAATCCCGTGGTTTTATCCTGTTGGTCATCTTCACCTTACCCTTGATCTATCTCGTCTATGATTTAGTTTTACTTATTATCGATAGAAGCATTCGCGCTAGATTAAGCAGGTAGAAAACCGGCTGTTATTTTTTATAGGTCAGCTTGTTTTCAATCATACGATTGTTATATTGCTGGATAAAAGCTTTCATCTTGGTTTCCATCGTATCCAATACCGCTGGATGCTGTTTTAACAGGTCCTGTTTCATCAAGCGGTCCTTCTTAAGATCATAAAATGAGGTCACTTTCAGTCCATCATAAGACATCATATAATCTTTATAATAGAGGTTGTAGCTCCCTGAATTATTATTGAGCACAAAATTATCCTTGCCCGGTTTTAAGGCATCTGAACCAAAGGCAAAATAAGGCTCGTCATAGTGCAGATAATTCAACACTGTCGGCATGATATCTATTTGCTGCACCAATTTATCCGCTTTGCCCACCAGATTATCACCAGGTGCATAAAATATAATAGGGATTTCAAATGCTCCTGCAGTGGTTTGATATTCCGGCAGATAGCTTACAGTAGCATGGTCGGCACAGATAACAAATACGGTATTCTTGTACCAGGACATTTTAGAGGCTGTGGCAAAAAATTCGCGTAAGGCATTATCGGTATATCCAATAGGCTCCTGTACGGGCAGAGGTCCCTTAGGGAATTTCCCCTGATACTTTTCAGGCACCTTAAATGGATGATGTGATGATAAAGAGAAGAAACTAGCAAAAAATGGCTGATGAAAGGTATTGATCTTGTTTGCTACAAATTGCAAAAATGGTTCATCCCAGATTCCCCATATCCCGTCGAAATCAGCATCATTGTTATACTCGTTTTTGCCAAAATAATGTTGGATACCTGCCAATTTCATATAGGCAGAGAAGCCCATGCTCCCATTTGGTGCGCCATGAAAAAAAGCAGTCTCATATCCCTTTTTCCCTAAGAGCTTCGCTAAGCTGGTGGTTTCATTTCCAGAATAGATGGAAAGCACAAAAGGCTCACCTATCGAAGGAATGCCCGTAATGACTGACGGTAGCGCATCAATTGATTTACGGCCATTGGCATAAGTATCTGTAAAGGTGTAAGCATTGCGTATCAAGGAATCCAAAAAAGGCGTATAACCTTTGTATTTTCCACCTTGGATATCTTTATTCAATTCTCCAAAATGTTCTTTTGCAAAACTCTCCAAAATCAGAACAACGACATTTTTCTTTGTAAAGGGCAGGTCTGATTGCGGTACATGAATGGGATTGTATAACTGTTCAAGCTCTGTTTCGGAAAAATAATGAACGGGTTTGAGGCTCACGGCCTTTAATGTTTTCAATATACTGAATGGCGTATTGAGCACAATATTCATTTCTTCCGGTGTCTCCACATAATCACCCGCATTGCTCAATGTTATGGGACGTGTGCTATGCGCCCAACCGCCACGCACTCCACCAATAAAAAGGAAGGCTGTCAGTAAAAACAAAGGCAATTGGATCAAAAATGACTTCCAGCTATATCTCGTCGTCCTTTCAATCTGAATAAGTTTATAGGATTTAATCAACCCATAGACAATCAGCACCAATAGTATAATGAGATACCAATAATCCAAACAGAAATCAAAGGTCAGCTTGATCAAGTTAGATTCATTGGAGAACTGGTCAATTACCGTTCCAGTGGTCCTTTTGAGGGTAAATGGGTAGTAGGCAAAATCAATCAAATTTAACGCTATGCCAATTGAATTGGTCACGATGAAGATCCATTTCGCAACATTTTGATAGTGTTTATTTAATTTAAACGGTCCTGGAATAGTCTGCATAACAATATACAGGATATTTAAATAGAGGAGTGCCACAATGTCAAAGCGTACGCCACCGGCAAACATAACCAGAAGCTTACCGGCATCGACATGGGGAAATAAGGAAGCATTGACGCCATAAAACCCCAATCGCAATAACGCATAGATGACCAAAAGAAAGATAAAACGAATTGCGACAGCAAAATAAGGTGCAAATACTCCTCTTAATTTCATAGCTCTAATATTTTAAAAATTCACGATATACGTCTTGATAATACGCTTTACCGATATTCAATAAGCTGTCTGTTTTGCCAGCGGGATATTCCTTATTGGACCTATAATTAATAATCCGTCCTACATTATCAAAAGAAACAGCCTGTTGAGGTGTGATCACTCCAAAGGCATCTTTGGAATTATAGAACGCTATTTGAGGTGTCGTCGGATTAAAAAGATCCCGGCTCCAATGATAACGATCTGTAGGAAGTTTCAGTTGTGTCAATAAGGTAGTCGCCAAATCCGTTTGATTGCCGATTCTATTGAATATTTTCCCACGATATTCAGGTTTGATCACATCACCGAAAAAGATCAGCGGAATATGAAAGCGATTGGGGTGAAATAGCTCCCATTTTTCTGAAGGAAGGCGATGTCCATGATCAGCCACAATTACGAAAAGGGTATTTTTATACCAAGCTTCCTTTTTGGCTTTATTGATAAAATCAAAAACAGCTGAATCCGTATAGTTTGCCGTACTTCGGAATTTATCCGCATTGGTAGCATTGCCAAATTTATAGCCGTGTTTTAACTCAAATGGTTCGTGATTAATTAAGGTAAAGATCGTCGAAAAGAAAGGTTGTTTTTCTTTTTTAAAATCCTTGATCATCTGATTAAAGACGACATGGTCATAGACACCCCATGAGGCACGTTCTGCATCCAATCCAAAATTGGCGTTATCCACCACCCTAGACATCCCATGCGTCAGCATATACGATTTAAAATTGTAAAACTCGCTCTGACCACCATGATAAAATGATGTTTCATAGCCGGCATGATCGAACTCCTGTCCAATGGCAGGCATATTTTCATGTTTGTCGATATACTTGATAATACTCTCGGGTCCTTGTGCCGGAAAACCGCTCAACACCGCTACCATGCCCTTATCGGATCGATCAGCAGCAGAATAAATATGGTCAAACAAAATACCGCCTTTAATCAATTCTTCCATGTGTGGCGTAATTCCCTTTTCCCCGCCAAGAGACTGAATGAGATCGCCAACAAAGCTTTCCAGCATGATAATAACGACATTCGGACGAGTCGTTGACAATACCTCAACGGCAGAATCAGGTTGGCTTTGAAAGGCGGGTCGTAGCTTGTCCTGAATATCCTTCTGATCCGCGTAATAATTATAGGGGTTTTTCAGTTTGGTACTTTCGGCAAAGAAATCCCGTAAAAAAGACCATTGTGTATTGACTGCTGCATGGTTGTAAAATGTTTCCTCGGAATAATAGGCCTTACTGGGGTTTAACGTCGCTCTTCCGTAACCACCACGGATAAACGTGAAAAGTACAAAAACTCCGATCGCCAGTTTGAGAAAATTACTGACAGGAGACTTGAGATTGAAAAAGAGACTTTTTTAAACATCCAACGGTACAGAAAATAACCGCAGAATATACCGATCAACATCCCAACGATGGGGAGAAACACCGGCGTGGATTCAGCCGAAGCGACGGCACCCGAAGGCGAAGCAAAAAATGCATCTATGGCACGTTTAGAAATCTTGTCGCCCCACTCCCGATAAATATTGACATTGATAAAACTTGTCACAAAGAACAATACCAGGACGATAATGGTATAAATATCGAGGATCAGTCTTTTGGGTTTCAGTTTTGGAAAGAAACTTAATAGGCAATACACCAGAAATGGTAATGCACAGATATAGGAGACTGCAGAAAAATCCAGATTCAGACCATGGTAATAAATCCTGAAAATTTCTGTGAAATTAGAAAAACCTATCTTCTCAAAAAAAGCAATAACAAAAATCAATCTATCTATAAAACAGATAATTAACCAGAACAGAAAATACTGTGTTAAAGCTCTAAGCTCATTAGCAAATCGTTGCATCCCTTCGTGTAAAAATAAAACAGGCAAATTTACATTAATTTACATGAAATACGGGCTAATTACTTAGTAATATGAAGAAAAGATTAAAAAAGTATAAATCTTACGTTATGCTTTACCTAACTGCAATAACCGCCTCTTCTGCTTAGGAGGATCCTCATTAAACGTATTGCTTAGCCATTATTCATAACTTCTTTTTGTTTGAGAACAAGATCAATGGATTACTAAGGAAAATAACATAGAATTCCTTACTTTTGTGTTCCTTAAAAGTTTGAATACAAAAATTTAAAATGAGCATAGCGAAAACTTACAATCCAAAAGAAGCTGAAGAAAAATGGTACAGCTATTGGAAAGCGAATGGATTTTTCCGTTCCACCCCGGACGAACGTGAACCTTACACGATTGTGATGCCCCCTCCGAATGTCACGGGAGTATTGCACATGGGGCATATGCTGAATAATACCATTCAAGACGTTTTGATTCGCCGGGCACGTATGCAGGGGAAAAACGCTTGTTGGGTACCGGGGACCGATCACGCCTCCATTGCCACTGAAGCTAAGGTCGTCGCTATGTTGAAAGAACAAGGAATTGATAAACGATCTTTATCTCGTGAAGATTTCTTAAAACATGCTTGGGAATGGAAGGAAAAATACGGTGGTATTATTCTAAAACAGCTCGAAAAACTTGGCGCTTCCTGTGACTGGGATCGTACACGTTTTACCATGGATCCAGAATTATACCAATCTGTTATCCGTGTATTCGTCGATCTATATCATAAAGGATTAATCTATCGTGGTTACCGCATGGTCAACTGGGATCCTGAAGCAAAAACAAATATCTCAGACGAAGAGGTTATTTATAAAGAGAAAAACGGCAAATTATACCACTTGAAATATCAGGTTGAGGGAACAGATCAATACATTGTTGTGGCGACTACCCGTCCTGAAACCATCTTTGGTGACACAGCCGTGTGTATCAATCCCAATGATGAACGCTATACCTGGTTAAAAGGAAAGCAAGTCATTGTGCCGATCGTTGGCAGAAAGGTGAACATCATCGAAGATGAATATGTCGATTTGGAGTTTGGTACTGGATGCCTTAAAGTTACTCCAGCACACGATGTGAACGACTATGCACTAGGTAAAAAGCACAACCTGGAATTTGTCGACATCTTTACCGACGAAGCAAAACTAAACGACAATGGCCTGCATTACGCAGGTATGGATCGTTTTAAAGTACGTAAAGAAATCGAGAAAGAGCTTGAGGAAAAAGGGTTATTGGAGCAAGTTGAAAACTATACCAATAATGTTGGAACTTCAGAGCGAACAGGTGCTGTTATAGAGCCAAAAATCTCCAATCAATGGTTCCTAAAGATGGAAGATCTTGCAAAACCGGCATTGGATAATGTGATGAATGATACCATTAAATTTCATCCGACAAAATTCAAAAATATCTACCGCAACTGGATGGAGAATGTTACCGATTGGAACATTTCAAGACAATTGTGGTGGGGACATCAGATACCGGCGTATTTCTATGGCGACGGAAACGAAGACTTTGTGGTTGCACAAACGGTTGAAGAGGCCCTTGTTCTAGCGCAAGAAAAATCAGGTAATACAGCGCTTCAATTGACCGATCTACGTCAAGATGAGGATGTGCTTGATACTTGGTTTTCAGCTTGGCTATGGCCAATTTCAGTTTTCAATGGCATCAACGAACCAGAAAATGCAGAAATTAATTACTATTACCCTACGCAAGATTTAGTCACTGCTCCGGATATTATCTTCTTTTGGGTAGCACGTATGATCGTTTCGGGCTATGAATTCCGTGGACAATTGCCTTTTGAAAATGTTTATTTCACAGGTATTGTACGGGACAAACTGGGCCGCAAAATGTCTAAATCACTGGGCAACTCTCCCGATCCGATAGATTTGATGAACGAATATGGTGCAGATGCAACGCGGATGGGCATGTTATTGACTGCTCCAGCAGGTAACGACCTTCCTTTTGATGTAGAACTTTGTGTACAGGGCCGTAATTTTGCCAATAAAATCTGGAATGCCTTCCGCTTGGTTAAAGGTTGGGAAATTACTGCTACTCCGGCTTCAGATTCAGATAAGATTTCAGCATCTTGGTTTGAGGCAAGGTTAAATCAAGCCTTGGTCGATATCGAAGAAAACTTCAAACACTATCGTTTATCAGATGCATTGATGACAACCTACAAATTGGTATGGGATGACTTCTGTGCTTGGTACCTTGAATTAGTGAAACCGGCTTATGGCTCCCCTATTTCTAGTGAAACCTTAGAGACAGTAAAATCTTTTTTCCAACGTATACTCACTTTAGTACACCCTTTCATGCCTTTCTTGACAGAAGAATTGTGGCACGACGAACTGTTCGGTGTGAAAGACGAGAAAGATTGCATTATCGTCGCCGCTTATCCGACAGCAACTGATTTTGATGAGCAGCTTATCAAAGATTTCGCTGTCGCTCAGCAAATTATTTCGGAAGTTCGCAATATCCGCAATTCTAAAGGTATCTCCCCTAAAGTAGCATTGCCATTGGCTATCAATCAACAATCAGATATCAATTTAGCACAATATATTGACATCATTACCAAAATTGCAAACTTGGAAGGCGTAACTTTTGTTTCTGAGAAAGTAGCCGGAGCCGCAAGTTTCCTTGCTGGCAAAGACGAATGTTATGTTACTTTGGAGAACAATATTGATGCGGATGCTGAACGTGAACGTATTGCCAAAGAATTGGAATACCTAAAAGGTTTCCTTGTATCTGTAGACAAAAAGCTTTCCAATGAGCGGTTTGTGCAAAATGCTAAACCTGAAATTGTTGAAAACGAAAAAAGTAAAAAGGCAGATGCCGAAGCAAAGATTAAAATTCTTGAAGAAAGCTTAATAGCATTGGGCTAAGACCTATGCAATAGAGCTAATAAATTTTGTAAAAAGTCCCGTGCGCTGCGCGGGACTTTTTTTATGTTTCAAGATAATCAAATTCGAAGATCCTTCGGTGCTTCTTCGGTGCTTGTTCGGTACTTCTTCGGAGCTTATTCGGTCGCAACCGAATAAGCTCCGTCCTATATCCGTATCATTTACGTTAAATAATCGTGTAAATGATGAAGTCGGTTCCTAGGTTTTACACACCGAAAATCCGGTTTCTGCAAAATGCTAAACAGGCGGTTCAAGAGAATTTCGGTTGGCCATTCACAGGTAATATATATGTTAAGGATGCACGATATAAACTTGTAAAGTAAAAATGCAACATGAAGTTCTCCCGTTTAAACAGTGCACTTTATAATTGCTCAGCAACAAACAATGCAATTAACTTTATACGGATTCCTGTAAAAAAATGAATAACTTTATAAGAGCGAACTTAAATTATAGCATTATGGGATTCAAAGAAACATTTCAGATTAACGGTGAAAACCTTTTACAGAAAATCAAGGAAATCATTGCCGAGGGCAATGTGAGCAAAATCAGCATTGCGGACAAACATGGTAAAGAAATCATGAGTTTTCCGGTGACTATCGGCGCAATAGGCTTGATCTTAGCACCTGTTTTTGCAGCAATTGGTGCTGTCGCAGCATTGCTTACAGAATGTACCATCACTGTAGAACGAAATACAAACAAGGAAGAAAAAAATGACGAGGATAACAATACTGATCCGCCAACAACGATAACAGTAAAATAATGAACTAAAATTGACCGTTATGAAGATTTTTAAAAATATACTTTGCATTTTATTTGCCTTGCTTTTCATCAATGCGGGGCTAGATAAGCTTTTTCATTATATGCCTACGCCACCTATGGATATGGACATGAAAAAGGTATTTGAGGCTTTTGCTACGATAAAATGGTTAATGCCACTAGTCGGAATTATCGAACTCCTGAGTGGTTTACTGTTTATTTTTCCAAAGACAAGAACTTTAGGTGCATTAGTCATCTTTCCAATACTCATTGGCATTTTTACCCACAATATGATTTTTTACAGCCAACTGGGATTAATTATTTGGGCCGTACTTTTCATTATATGGCTATGGGTGGTATTTGAAAACTGGGGCAAGTATAAAAAATTGATGGAATAATTGCCTTATCTTCCCCAAAACAACTATTCGACAGAATACTACATGTATTAATTACCTATTTTTTTGACAAATTAATAGGTATTTAATGCTTTTATTAACATAAAATTAAAAAACAAAAAACTTTGTACGGCTAGAATGGTTTGGTCAATTATTTGATGTGTTTTTAGAACAGCCCCGAAGATATAATGACTTTATATAAGGGAAATTAGAAACTGTCTAATATCTGCTAGCAGGTATAACACAGAAATTAAACTTGCATTTACAGGCAAATTTATCTTAGTTTGCTGAAATAGTGGCGATATATGTTAATATCTGTAAACTTAGCAAACTTTTTTCCGTTTTAATTTTTATTAATAGATACTTAATCAAATAATACGTTGAACAGATTTACCCGAATTGCTTTTAAAACAATATTGTGGATTATTGGAGTCATCATTGCGCTGGCTATTCTTATTGTATTTTTAATCAGAATACCTGCCGTTCAGAATTATATTGCCGGAAAAGTAACGCAATATGTAGAAGGCAAAATTGGTACCCCTGTTAAAATTGGCTACATTAATATTGATTTTCCTAAAAAACTGGTATTGGAGGATATCTATTTAGCCGACCAAAGTAAAGATACCTTAGTAGCAGGAAAAAGCATTGCTGTTGATATCAATATGCTCAAGCTGTTGAAAAACACAGTTGAAATACAGCGTCTCGAAGCAGAAGGAATCACTGCAAAAATTCGACGTACATTGCCGGACAGTTCGTTCAACTTTGATTATATTGTTAAAGCTTTCGCTTCCCAAAAAGAAAGCACAGCAACTGCAGACAGCAGTTCAGCCCTCCTATTTAACCTCGATAAAGTCAAATTTGACAAATTTCATATTGTTTATGCCGATGACGTCATTGGAACAAGTGCCGATGTTTACCTGAACAGCCTAAATACCAATATCAAAAAGTTCGACCTCACAAAAAACATGGCCTTCAATCTTCCAAAAGTGAAAATAGATGGTCTGAGCGCCACAGTGAAACAATGGCGGCCGATTAAGGACGGTACAGCTCCCTCGGTCGAAGACTTTGGCATTACGGATAAAACCGCACAAACAACCGCCTTGCTTCCCGATGTCGGTATACAGATCGCATACCTGACGAATATCTTAGTACGCTACGAGGATCAGTCTAGCCTGTTGAACACCAAATTTTATATTAAGAACCTCCATGCGGACATTAACAAGATCGACCTTAACAAAGAACTTGTCGATATTCAGACGATCAATCTTGACGGTTCAGACAATACTGTGCTCTTTGGAAAGATCCAGAAAAAAGTAAACGCAGCAGCGAAAAACACCGCGGATACAACCAAAATAAACTGGGTTGTTTCTGCCAAAGAAATCCAGATCAATAAAACAAGCTTAGCTTATAGAGACGATAATCAGGCTCGTATGAAAGGCTTTGATTACTTCAACATTAAGATCCCTGGGATGAAAACCAGTTTAAATGATCTTTACTACAGTGCCGATTCCATCAGTGGATCACTCAAAGAACTTGTAGCCTCCGATCAATCGGGGTTTGTGATCAAGCAATTGAAGGGGGATTTTAAGTATACAAATACCGGTGCGGAGATCAAAAATCTATATGCAGAGACGCCACGCACTCTGCTGCGTGATTACTTAAAAATAACTTATCCTTCTTTGGATGTTATCGCTAAAAAACCAGAACTGATCTACGTCAATGCAACCATCAAAAAGAGCCGTGTCGATATGCGCGATATCTACTATTTCGCTCCTTTTTTGGACACCATGCAGGTGATGAAACCGTTGATGGACAAAAAATTTAATATTGATGGTCGCGTTGTCGGGAAGTTAAATGACCTCAATATTCCGGCAATTGATTTTCAAACCCTGTCCAACACACGTGTCATTGCAAGTCTACATTTAAAGGGGCTACCCAATGTCGATAAAATGTCCATGGATCTTAATTTAAAAAAATTGACTACAGGACGTTCGGATATCGAAAAGCTGGTTTCAAAGAAAATGTTGCCGAGCGGAATAGAATTACCCAATACAATCGGACTTACCGGAACTTTTAAAGGCGGAATGAATGCGTTTAACACCAATCTTTCGTTGGTAACAGAGAAAGGGACGGCCAAATTTAATGGTAAAGTAGGCATGATAGGCCGCGATACAACCTATGATGCTTTCGTCAGTATTCGTGATTTTGACATTGGTAAGATCATGAAAATGGACAGTACGTTAGGCATACTTTCCTTTGAAGGGAAAATTAAGGGTCATGGAACAGATCCCAAGAAGCTTGTCGCCAACTTTGATGGCAAAGTAAATCGGATGGATGCCATGGGCTATCGCTACCAGAATATCGATATGAATCTTACAGCAGACAAAGGGGACATAAAAGCCGCTGTCGTCAGCCCTGATCCAAATATCCAATTGAAGTTAAATGCGACAGCCAATATGAAATCCAAGTATCCACAGGTGGATTTTGAGCTTATGGTAGACACTATCAATCTTAAAAAGTTAAAATTGATGGATGACGAGTTCAAATACCATGGTAAACTCGTTGGAAATTTCAGTTCAGCCGATCCAAATTTTTTGAACGGAGAAGCACACATTACCAATTCATCCATTGTTTACAATGATGCTTATTACTCGCTAGACAGTATATCACTAATTGCAAAAGCGGATACTAGCCGCAACTTGCTACTTTTAAAATCGGACTTTTTAAACGCCCATTTGGTCGGAAAATACAAAATTCTAGAATTGCAGAATGCCGTTCAAGACATCTTACAGGTATATTACCAACCAGGCAAAGCTGTTAAAGTGCCCAAATACGAACCACAGAACATCGAGTTTTCGGCCCAATTGACGCGAACTAAGTTTATCAAAGATTTCTTGCCAGAACTGACAGAGATGTCGGATATCACATTGGATGGTATGTTTAACAGTCCAATCAAAAAACGATTCTCGCCAAGTTGGATGCACCGAAAATAATCTATAATGGCACTGAAATCAATAACGTTACTTTGGATATCAATACCCTCGACAGTACACTGTATTACTCGGCATTGATCAATAAAATCAAGGTAAGCAATATTGAACTGGTGAATACCGTATTCAGTGGTAAAGTCATCCAAAACAATTTGGATTTCGGTCTCTGGATAAAAGACAAGAAAGAGAAAGAGCAGTATCATTTGGGTGCCAATATGCGCGTTGATAATGGCGCATTCGTTTTTAGCCTACTTCAGGACGGCCTTATGCTGAACTACGACAAGTGGACGATAAATCCAAACAATGTACTCAAATTTGGAAGCACAGGTATTCAGGCCAATGATTTTATCTTAAGTAATAAAGGACAGGAGCTGAGCATATCATCGCAGGATAGTGTGCTCAATTCGCCGCTTAACATTGCATTTAAGAATTTCCGCATTGAGACATTAAGTAAAATGCTTGAAAGTGAAACAGTCGATCTTGGCGGCGGCATTAATGGCCAGGCAACGATATCACGCCTAGAAAGCAGCCCTGTATTTGTTTCTGATCTTGTGATCGATAAATTTTATATTGGAAAAGATACCGTTGGTAATGTCAATATAAAAGTGAATAATCAAAAAGAAAACACCTATAATGCGAATATCAGTATCAGTGAAAATGGCAATAATGTCGTATTAAGTGGTGATTTTATCAGTCCTCCCCAGGGAGAGGCAAGCCTGGATTTCACTTTAGATATTGCACCGCTTTCTATGCAGACGGTTCAGGCATTTAGTCTGGGCTATCTAAAAGACTCGAAGGGAAACTTGGAAGGCCAGTTAAAAATAACAGGATCGCCATCCAAACCCCGCATTAACGGCGATGTTAAGTTTAAAGATGCTCAGTTCAATATTGCTATGTTGAATGCACTATTCAAAGCGAAAGATGAAACCATTCATTTGGATGAAAGAGGCATTACTTTCCCAAAATTTGCATTGGAAGACAAAAAAGGAAATATTGCCAAGGTAACGGGATCCATAGAAACCAAAACATATACTGATTTTGATTTCAATCTCAATGTCAATACCGACAATTTTGAGGTACTCAATTCAACACAAAGCGACAACGACATGTTTTATGGTAAAATGTACCTTATGTCGAACCTGCGCATTCGGGGGAATCTGGATAAGCCTATCGTTGATGGGACAATCAAGGTGTTAGATGATACGGACTTTACCTTTGTTATGCCAAACGAGGATCCTGGGATGGCCGATCGTAAAGGTGTTGTCGAATTTGTTGATAAGAGTGATACAACAAGAGCCAATGTATTTGCAAAATTAGATTCTATGACTGTTACCCGATTGACGGGAATCGACGTAGATCTAAATCTTCAAACCGATAAGGACGCCAAATTTAAGATCCTCTTGGATGCTGGTTCACAGGATGCACTGAATATCCAGGGTGAAGCGGAACTGAACGCCGGTATTGATGCAAGTAGCAAAATTACCTTGTCAGGTACATTTACAGTAGACAAAGGAAGTTATTCCTTCAGTTTTGGCCCCGTGAAAAAGGATTTTACATTCCGAAAAGGAAGTACCATCACTTGGAATGGAGATCCCTTGGATGCGCAGCTAAATATCACGGCAGCATACACAACCAAAGCACCAACCCTCGAACTTGTAGCGACGCAGCTGGGGTCGGAAAACGCTAATTTGTACAAGCAGCGGATTCCTTTCAATGTCTTACTGAAGATTACAGACAAACTGTTCCAACCGCAACTAAATTTTGATATCGACTTGGACGAAAACAACTCGGTTGTTTCGCAAGATGTGATTAGCAAGGTTAATAATGCTTTGACCACCTTACGTGAAAATCCGTCTGAGCTGAACAAACAGGTCTTTTCCACTGATTGTTTTGGGGCGCTTTATGTCGACCAATCCATTTGAGAGTTTATCCGGTGGCGGCGGTACGGAAGCCATTGTCAGAAATAGCATCAGTTCGTTCCTGAGCGGTCAATTGAACCGCCTTGCCTCCGAGCTTATCACCGGAGTAGAGCTGGACTTCAACCTAACTTCGGAAGAAGATTACGCTACTGGAGCTGGCCAGACCCGAACAGATCTGAATTCGGCGTGTCTAAAATGCTTTTAAATGACCGTTTAAAAATTACCGTTGGCTCTAATTTTGAAGTTGAAGGAAATACACGTCCGGGAGAAACAGCCAACAACATTGCTGGAGATATCCAATTGGATTACCAACTTTCGCAAGATGGCCGCTATTTTGCGCGGGTATATCGTAAAAATCAATATCAGGTTACACTCCAAGGTCAATATGTAGAAACGGGTATCGATTTATCATCAATATGGATTACAACCGATTTAAGGAGATCTGGATGAGTTCGAAAAAACTCAAAGAGTATTACGACACCAATAGCAAGGGTTTCAGAAAACGTTTCGATGTAGAACGTATGGAAACCGATTCAGTCTATCGCGACAGTGTACGCACCGTTATCCGAGATAGTTTGATGACCCATAGTCCTGAATACAGAAAGCGTATGGAGGAAAGAGAAAAAGAGAGACGTAAGCAACAGCTGGACTCAACGAAACGTACGCCGAAAGCGATAGTCCAAAATCAACTATAGATACCATCAGAACGACAGCTATAAAAAATGAGATGAGGAAAGGAATTACATGCAAACTAAACTGAAGTATATTGTGGGAATAGTTTCATGCGCTGCATTCATAGCATCCTGCTCTTCCACCAAGAATCTAAAAGAAGGGGAAAGCTTATATGTCAAGGGCAATGTAATAGTCGATTCGGACACGATATCCAAAGAAAATAAGGAAAAGATTGCGACTCATTTAGAAGCTGCACTGATGCCAAAGCCCAACAAACGTTTGGCCGGCGTGCCATTCAAGCTCTATTTCAACAATATGGCCGGGGACTCTGCGGGGAATAACATCATTAAAAAATTCCTCAAGAAGATCGGTGAAGAACCAGTACTATTGAGCGACGTCAATCGCGAATATAATGAAAACCTATTGCGCAATCGTCTGGAGAATTTTGGATTCTTCAATGCGGAAGTGAAATCGGACACCTTAGTTGAAGACAAAAAAGCAACCATTAATTATACAGCCAAGCCTAATCTGATCTACCGAATCAGATCTGTTCAATTCGACATCGACAGCACAACACAGTTGGGTAAAGATATCCGTTCGAGCTCGGATAAAAGCCTCTTGCAAGTGGGTAAGAATTACAGTTTAGATGTTATCCTCAATGAGCGCGACCGCATCGACAATGACCTCAAAAATAGAGGGTATTATTATTTCAGTCCCGATTACATCCTAGTTCAGGTAGACAGTTCGCATCGGAACAACAAAGTCGATATGTATGTTACGGTGAAAAAGGAGACACCGGCACAGGCAAGGGTACCGTCCAAGATCAATAAAATCTACATTTTCCCGAACTACACGGAAACAAGCTCCGGTTATCAGCGATCCACCCGCAATGCGGAACTATATGATAGCAGTTACTATTTTATAGACCGCCAGCATCTGTATAGAAAGCCTGTGATCGCGAATCATATCTTCTTCCATCCAGGCGACGTCTATAACCGTAATGCCCACAATCAAACCATCAGCCACCTGGTGAATCTCAATAGCTGGAAGTTTGTCAAAAATAACTTTGTCGACAGCAAAGAAGTCCCCAACGCACTGGACGTCTACTACTACTTAACTCCATTGCCCAAGAAATCACTCCGTGTGGAACTTTTAGGAAAAATGGCCTCAGTATACAATGGTACCGAGGTCAATGTCAACTGGACTTTACGCAACGCATTTAAAGGCGCGGAGCAGTTGAGTTTTAATGTATTCGGTGGTTATGAAACCCAGACCGGTGGGTCGGCTGACCTCAATTCGAGTTATTACCGTTACGGGATGGAGGCTACACTGACTTTTCCACGGATATTGTCCCCTTTTGGACGGATTTCACCGACACGGCGTTTTATCCCGAAGACTTACGTCAAAGGACGGTATGAATTTTTAAATCGCCGCAAAGCATATACCTTAAATTCCATCGCATTGGATTACGGTTATATCTGGCAGGAGTCTGAGGAGAAGCAGCACGATCTTGCTTTAATGGAGATTACCTATGTCCAGCCTAAAGGGATCTCAGAAAACTATCAAAAACAAATGGATACCATTCCGGCGTTAAGGCATGCAATAGATCCACAATTTACGATTGGCCCAAATTACAACTTTACGTTTCAAAATACGATGAAGCAGCATTTGAAAAATACCTTTTATTTCAAAGGCAACTTGGACCTCTCGGGGAATATACTCGGATTAATAAAGGGAGCAGATTTCAATAAAGGGAAAACCTTCAAATTGTTCGATGCGTATTTTTCCCAATACATCAAGATCAGTGGCGATGGAAGACATTATCTCAAATTGTCGGAGAATTCGCAGCTTGCCTCGCGGGTCAGTCTGGGCTTAAGTTATTCGTATGGCAACTCGCGGTCACTCCCCTATTTAAAACAATATTATGTGGGTGGACCTAACAGTATCCGTGCTTTTGGTGCTCGTGCAATTGGTCCCGGAACAGTTGCCCCTGAAAAATTAAGCAATGGGCTTTTCTATGCAGACCAAACCGGTGACATCAAATTAGAGCTGAATACCGAATATAGAGCCAAATTAGCGGGCTTTGTTCATTGGGCAGCGTTCATTGATGCGGGGAATGTGTGGTTGCAACGGGATGACGTCAACAAGCCCGGCGGTAAATTCAGCAAGAACTTTTTGAATGAATTAGCTGTTGGCGGTGGCGCTGGATTACGCTTCGACTTTACTTTTCTGATCATACGTACGGATATGTCAATACCTTTCCGCATCCCGTATCTTCCCAAAGGAGAACGTTGGGTATTTAAGGATATCGACTTTGGAAGTTCAAGATGGAGAAAGGATAATTTGATGTTTAATTTAGCCATCGGTTATCCATTCTAGGATTTAAAATTTGATTTACACGATAAAAAAAACAGGCTTGAACGAATTTCAGGCCTGTTTTCTTGGGGGGTATTCCAGGTTCTTCGTCAATTTTGGTGAAAGTACGTTAAATAATTACACTTTATAAACTAAACCTTTTTTCTTTTCAAACACAATTCCAACCTTTTCGAGCAAGTTATAGACTTGTGCCTTTTGATATGCTAAGCCATATTCTTTATCAATCCATTGAGCCAAAAGAGGGCCTGTCCACTTTACTGATTGATATCCATGATCCGAGGGTTTTTCGTTTATGACCAAGTTTTTGATTCTTTCGAGTTGTTCGTTTGATAAATTGCTCCGTCTACCGCGCCCTTTCTTATCTTTTAATCCTTCAATACCTTCTTTTTCAAATCTATGAACCCAATTTGTTATCTGCTTGAAGCTGATATTATGTAGTTCAGACAACCGTCTGCTCGAATAGCCTAATGCAACAAGATATACCATGTATAGCCTTATACCAACGGTATAAGCATCATTTGTATTTAATAATTTCTTTATCTCTGTTGCGTCTGATCGCTGAATTTGTAAGACTGATTTTCCCACTGTAATTTATTTTTTCTAAACAACAAATATATAAATTATTATGTGTAATTTAATATTATACTTTTAGTTATGATTCCAGAATTTGTACTTCCTCCCAATTTACAGTTAAAAGCTGAAACAACGTACACCTCTCTAGGAGAGCTTTATATTAGTACGTACGCTTATCAAAAACACTCAACATGCCCTATTTGTGGCATTACGAGTGATAGGGTTCATAGTAGATATTTCCGAACTCTTTTAGACCTTCCTGTTTCCGGATATTTAGTAAAAATCAAGCTCAGGGCTAGGAAGTATTTTTGTGATAATTCAGTCTGTCATCGAAAGGTTTTTACTGAACGCTTCGATTGTGAAATCAGGCCATATTATAGAAGAATGATTCGTTCAAATGAACTTCTTTTTAAAATGGGGCTTGAATTGGGAGGAAATAGAGGTTCAGCAATTAGTCGCTATGTTGGACTGCCGGTTAGCTCCTCCACTATGTTAAGAGTGATTCAGGGAGTAGATATACAACCTAAGGCTTTGACATCTGGGGTAATTGGCGTAGATGATTGGGCATTCAAAAAAGGAAGTACCTACGGAACCGTTATTGTGGATTTAGAACGGAAAGAAGTGATAGATTTACTTCCGGATCGTGAATCGGATACGCTGGCAGAGTGGCTGAAGAATCATCCAGAAATAAAAGTAGTATCCAGAGATCGCTATGGCCCATATGCTTTGGGTATAAAAACAGGGGCCCCTGATGCCATTCAGGTAGCCGACCGCTTTCACCTAATTATGAACTTAGGGGAAGCAGCTAAAAAAGTCTTACAATCAAAAGCAAAAGAATTGAAGGAAATATTTAAGCTTTATAATGATCCCAAAAGAAAAGAACCTACATTAACGGAAGTTACCGGGCCTGTTGAAGCAAATTTAGAAGTTCTAGCAACGATTTCTACAGCAAACATTGGTGCACATAAACAATATCTATTCGACAAGGTTAAAGAGCTATATGCCAATGGTATTACGCTGAGACAAATTGCCAGAATTACAAACCTGGATCGAAAAACAGTCGCAAGGTATGTATCCGTGGAAAAACTTGAGAAAAGACAGTCCAGAAACTCCACCAACCTGGAATCCTTCATTAATTATCTTTTGAGCGAAGAGAACCACGGAAAAACATATAGAGAACTACATAACACTATTGTTCAGATGGGATTCAATGGTAAGTATACCCAGTTTTGCCACAAGATGAATGAAGTTTATAATATGCCGGGGCTTAGTAGAATGAAATATAAGGCGCAGGTGGTGGTAGCAAAAACTTGGTCGCCAACCAAATTATCCTTAATGCTCTATAGGGAGTCAAAACACCTTAAGGAAGATGATAAAGAATTTTTAGAATTATTATTTGAAAAGCTTCCTCAAATAAAACAACTGGAGCAGTTGATAAAGGACTTTAAACAATTGTTTCTTATCAAGAAAGAAGGAATGTTACAAAAATGGATTCAGGAGGCATCAACATCAGAGTGCGGGCTTAAAAATTTCGCTAAAAACCTTTTAAGGGACTATGAAGCAGTGAATAATGCAGTAGTAAGAACAGTAAGTAACGGCCAGGTTGAGGGACAAGTGAATCGAATAAAAAATATAAAAAGAAAAATGTACGGAAGGGCAGGATTTCAGCTATTGAGGAAAATGATACTTGCAAAATCAGCATAATTCACCAAAATTGACGAAGAACCGTATTCCATCAGAATCATACCCTTTGGACACTATCATTATGCATTATTCGTTCAATGGCATTTGCCTTCTTATCGATTATGTCAAAAAACAAGTTATTCCCACGAAATACATTGATTTACTAACAATAATTGATTAAATTCAAGAATTATTTATTAATCCACATCAATGCACATGAAATATCCATGTAAAGAATACGCGCATTCGTGAAGAGAGACTGGATATTTTATACGGCATAGAAAACCGCCGAAGGCAGCATGAATTCTTAAGCGGAAATTAGCTCATGAATAAACAAATAATTTACATATGAAAGTAACTATTGTTGGTGCCGGTGCTGTAGGAGCAACTACAGCGGACAATTTAATCCGTCGAAATGTCGCCGAAGAGATTGTATTATTGGATATTAAAGAAGGATTTGCGGAAGGTAAAGCGCAAGATATGGCACAAACTGCCGCCTTGTTGGGTTTTGAATCAAAAATCAAGGGAGTAACCAATGACTATCTGTCCACTGCAGGTTCTACCGTTGCCGTCATTACGTCGGGAATTCCACGTAAACCCGGAATGACGCGCGAAGAACTAATTGGCACAAATGCGAATATTGTCAAGTCTGTGGTGGAGAACCTGGTAAAATATTCTCCGGATATTATCATTGTCATCGTTTCCAATCCCATGGACACCATGACTTACCTGGCACTTAAATCAAGTGGATTACCAAAAAATAGAATCATTGGAATGGGGGGCACATTGGATTCAGCCCGATTCAAATATCAACTGAGCGAAAAACTGAATGCTTCTGCGGCCGATCTCAATGCCATTGTCATTGGCGGCCACGGAGATACAACGATGATTCCACTTATCAAGCACTCCACGTGGAACAGTATTCCAGTCACTGATTTCCTTACCCCGGAAGAGCAGGACGAAATTGTACACAAAACGATGGTTGGTGGCGCAACCCTAACCAGTCTAATCGGGACCTCAGCCTGGTATGCTCCAGGAGCCGCAACAGCCGCAGTGGTCGAAAGTATCGTGCGTGATCAAAACAAGTTATTTACTGCATCCGTTTACCTCGAAGGTGAATTTGGCCAAGAAGATATTAATCTTGGCGTACCGGTTATCATTAATAAAAAAGGATGGGATCGGATTGTCCCCCTTCAGCTGGATGAAGAGGACAAAGAAAAATTCAGTAAAAGTGCAGAAGCAGTGCGTACAATGAATGATGTATTAAAAGAAATAAAAGCGCTGTAGCGCATAAACTATAAAAAGGTGAAAGGCTGTTATTCTTCAAATAACAGCTTTTTTTATGATCGGCTTAACGCATAAACGTTTTCAGGGCATTTTAAACATACGCTAGAGGCCTTAAATTTCTTTTTTAAGGGATTTTTTGGGTATGTTTGGTTATATGACAACAGTACCATTTCAATTACTGGATCTGCAGGGCCAGGGCACACATATTTTAGTCGATGTGGAATTATATAGCCGTTCATTCAAGATGGTGATTGATACAGGTGCCTCTAAAACTGTATTTGACAAAACACAGTTAGTCCATCTTTTGGAAGACCAATTACAGCTTGAGCCTTCAGAAACATTATCAACAGGACTTGGCACCAATTCGATGGAGAGTTTCAACATGAAAATTCCGAGTCTGACCATAGGTGAATGGCGGATAAAAAACTTAAATACGGCGGTATTGGATTTAAGCTCGATCAACTATGCCTATCAGCAGATGGATCTGGAACCCGTGATCGGCGTATTGGGTGGAGATATTTTTGCAGACTATGGCGCTGTCATTGATTATGCCAAACGCAGCTTAAAATTAAGAAACCGGAAATTAAAACTTAAATAGGCGTTTGTGGATATGGAGCCGGAGATAGCCATAGTATACGATTGCGATCAATATCCCCAATCCACCCATGACGTATAATGTCATTCGAAGCCCACTGTAACTCGCTAAGGAACCGATCATCAACGTCCCAATGGGAAATATTCCCTGAAAAGCCATAACGTAATACGAGATTGCCCGGGCGCGATAGATTGGTATGGCATGCGTCTGAATATAGGTATTGATACTTGAGTTTTGCATCATCATGGCAAAGGACACCAACATCACATAGACGAGTGCCATCTGCAGCATACTTGAATGCGCCAAAAACAATAACGCAATTCCCATAAGTGCAGCAGCACCCATCACCTGATAGCGCAAATTGGTGCCCGATTTTAAACGGGCCATATTAAATGCACCAATCATTGCACCCAAGCCGGCGGCACTTTCAAACCAGGAAAACGTACGCTCATCGCCATGAAACATTTCTTTCGCTATGGCAGGTAGCAACGAGGTATACGGAATAACGATCAAGCTGGAGAATGTCATGATAATAATCAGTGAAGCAATATGCGGTGAGCGTTTGAGGTAACGAAAGCCTTCGACCAAGCCTTCCCAATTGCTTCCCTTGCTCAGTTGAACATGGGTTTCATCGACCTGCATCATCAACAATGTAATAATGACCGGAACAAAACTGATAAAATTTAGGGCAAAACAGACGAGTTCACCGTATGTACTCAGTAAAATACCTCCTATTGCAGGTCCCAACATTCGGGCACCATTGAAAATTGTTGAATTCAGGGCAATGGCATTCGGCAGATCTTTACGGTCACCAACCAGATACATCATCAGCGATTGACGACCCAAAACATCGAAGGAATTAATAACCCCTTGTATAAGACCCAAGATGGAAAGCCATAAGACACTCTCCCATTTCAGATAAACGACCAAGGTCAAGATTCCAGCCTGTATCATCAAACCAATTTGGGTCATCAGAACCAATTTATACTTTTTGTGCTTATCGACAAAACTGCCGATAAATGGAGACAGGACCAAAGAGGGCAATAGGGAGATAAACTGAACAAAACCAAGCCAAAACACTGATCCTGTCAATTCATAGACCAACCAACTGATGGCTATTCGCTGCATCCAGGTCCCCATAAGGGAAATTGCTTGTCCTATAACATGTAAACGGAAATTTCTATAATGGAGAGAACGAAAAACCTGCATACGTAAAGATAATAGTATATTAAAAGTATAACAAAAAATTAGGAGAAGAGATTCCTTTTTGCTAAAATAAAGATACAATAGGTGAAAATCAATGCTTCAATACTGGAATATAATCAATAACTTTGCGTCATTATTTTGAACATTAGAATAATCAAACAATTATCATTCAATAACATATACAATGAAATTTTTTATTGACACAGCGAACCTAGAGCAAATCAAAGAAGCCCAAGACTTAGGCGTATTAGACGGGGTAACAACCAATCCAAGTTTAATGGCTAAAGAGGGTATTAGCGGTGATGAAAACGTAATCAACCATTATAAAGCGATCTGTGCAATCGTTGATGGCGATGTCAGTGCTGAAGTTATTTCTACAACTTATGAAGAAATGATCAAAGAAGGAGAAGCTTTAGCAGCTCTTGACAGCAAGATTGTTGTAAAAGTCCCTATGATCAAAGATGGCGTAAAAGCAATTAAATATTTCAGCAAAAAAGGTATTAAAACAAATTGTACATTGGTATTTACAGCTGGTCAAGCACTATTGGCTGCTAAAGCTGGGGCAACTTATGTATCTCCTTTTATCGGTCGTTTGGATGATATCTCTACAGATGGATTAGCGTTGATCGAAGATATTCGTTTAATCTATGATAACTACAACTACCCTACACAAATTTTAGCAGCTTCTGTACGTCACAGCGCACACATTTTAGGCTGTGCTAAAATCGGTGCTGATGTCATGACAGGTCCATTATCAGCGATTGTAGCTTTATTAAAACACCCATTGACAGATAGCGGTCTAGCGACATTCTTAGCTGATCACGCGAAAGCTGCAGGCAAATAAGATTCCTATATTTCATATAATAACGAAAACCGATAGGTAAGATGACACTAATCTTAAACTTATCGGTTTTCTTATTTTTAAGAGATTCCGTATTTTTGTACTGTAAAAATGATCTCTGAGAAATGAAACATTCAGTTTCTGTTTCTTACAGATCTATTTAAAGGGAAAAAATACGATGAATAAATCCGTCGGATAGTTTTTAAACTTGCAAATAAGTTTAAATTTCTCTTAGTTTGTATTTGATCTAAGGCTTAACGAAGAAATCCATGGAAGATTCCAACACTGTATATCCAGAAATTCTCAAACGAAATAGTTTAAAAGTTACCCAACCCCGGTTGAAGGTACTTGAAATTATTTCGAGGAAAGACTCGGCAATTTCGCAGCCAGAGCTAGAGAAATTACTGGGCAAGGATATTGACCGTGTCACATTATACCGGGTATTGGCCAGTTTTGAAGAGAAAGGGATTATCCATAAAATCTTTGATCTACATGGTACAGCGACTTATGCCATGTGTTCGACAAACTGTTCAGAACATGATCATCATGATCAACACGTGCATTTTATTTGCCGGGTATGCAATTCTGTATACTGTCTGGAAGATATGACCTTACCAAAGGTGTCGATCCCAGCAGGTTTTAGTCTTGAAGCGATCGCAGTAAATGCACTTGGAGTGTGTAATCATTGCAAAAAGTAAATCAGGCTGTACCAATCCAAAACTATTTTTCTGCTGAACTGTCTTTACATTGGCTATCGGAAGGTGCTCCGTTTAGCTCCTTATTGTCCTGTCAAATGCAGTTTTTTTCGTATATTGTATTGGCATCGATCTTGATGTACAGCGCTCGTAATCTGTGGTAAAGGCTGTTTTTTTGAAATCCATTATCGTAGCCAGTCAAAGGATCCATTGGGCTGTAAAAGACCAATGTAAATGAATAATAATAAATAATAAGTGAATGAAAACAAGAAAAGAAAATCCATATAAAGAGGTGTTAACACAACTGATTATCGATATTTTCGAAAAATCGGGTAATAAGCCCCTCAACTATAAACAAGTTTCGTCAAAATTGAACCTCAACGATAACGACTCGAAAGTCGCTATCGCCGATATTTTACATGACAATGTAAGGAATGGGCTTTTTATTGAGGTGGATCGAGGCAAATTTAATTTGAAGCAACTCAAAGTGTATGTCACAGGGAAAGTAGATATGACCGCCGATGGTTCTGCCTATGTAATTCCGGATGACGAATTTGAAAATGATATTTATATCGCTCCACGGAAACTTAGACAGGCACTCCATGGCGATATTGTCAAGGTCCATACCTTCGAAAAAAGAAAAGGTGGCCGCAAAAAAGAGGGTGAAGTCGTTGAAATTCTGCAAAGGGCCAAGACTGATTTCACGGGAACAATCAGCATCTCCAACAATTTTGCTTTTTTTATTGCGGATGACCGCAAGATGCTACACGACATTTTTATTCCTTTGGACAATCTGAATGGAGCCAAGGACAAAGAAAAAGTGGTCGTGTCGATTATCGACTGGCCAAGCGGGAGCAAGAATCCTGTTGGAACGGTTAAACATGTCTTGGGCACCAAAGGGGAAAATAACACCGAGATGAACGCTATTTTGGCCGACTATGGTTTCCCATTGGAGTTCCCTAAAAAAGTAGAGGATGAAGCGAATAAAATTCCAGAAGAAATAAGCAAGGAGGAAATTGCCAAGCGGCGTGATTTTAGAAACATTACAACCTTTACCATTGATCCCGCGGATGCAAAAGATTTCGATGATGCCATCTCTTTTCAAAAATTAGAGAATGGCAACTATGAAATCGGTGTTCACATTGCGGATGTTTCGCATTTTGTGATACCCGATACAGAATTGGACAAAGAAGCATTTAACCGTGGTACATCGGTCTATTTGGTGGACCGTGTTATCCCGATGCTTCCGGAGCGTCTTTCTAATGGCGTTTGTTCCTTACGCCCACATGAAGATAAGTTATGCTTTTCGGCTGTTTTCGAATTAGACGAAAAAGCCAATGTACACCATCAATGGTTCGGCCGCACCATCATTCATTCGGACCGCCGTTTCAGTTATGAAGAAGCACAGGAGGTGATTGAAACGAAATCGGGCGATTTCAGTGAAGAGATTCTGAAATTAAATGAACTGGCCTATATTCTTCGGGAACGTAAGTTTAAAAATGGTGCAATAGCCTTTGAAAGTGAAGAAGTAAAATTCACCTTGGATGAAAATGGCAAACCTACCGGGGTATATACCAAGGTCCGTAAGGATGCACACAAGCTGATTGAAGATTTTATGCTATTGGCGAATCGTAAAGTTGCCGAGTTTATCGGTAAACAAGGGCGCGGAAAAAACAAGCTAACGTTTGTATACCGGTTTCACGATGTACCTAATCCGGAGACGCTGACGACGTTCTCTCAATTTGCAGCGCGTTTTGGCCATAAATTAACCATCAAAACCGATAAGGAAACAGCAAAATCTTTAAATGCTTTGATGACCAAAATAGAAGGCAGCAAAGAGCAAAATATGCTGACTTCGCTTGCTGTACGTTCGATGGCCAAGGCGATCTATACGACAAAGAAGACAAGCCACTATGGATTGGCATTCGATTATTATACCCATTTCACCTCCCCTATCCGTCGTTATCCCGATGTGATGGTACACCGTCTTTTGCAATTCTATCTGGAGGGAGGTACCAAAATCAATGCGGAACATTATGAGAAGATGGCCGAGCATTCTCCCAAATGGAGAAAAAAAGCAGCTGAAGCCGAACGTGCATCGATCAAATACAAACAGGCCGAATACTTGCAGGATCAGATTGGCACTGAATATACAGGTATTGTCTCAGGTGTTACAGAATGGGGTATGTATGTGGAGATTGAAGAGAATAAATGTGAGGGTATGGTCAGGCTGCGGGATATCACCGATGACTTTTACGTACTTGATGAAAAGAACTATGCCATTATTGGTCAACGGAAGAAAAAGAAATTCAGTTGGGTGATGAGGTGCAAATCCGGGTAAAGAAAGTAGATCTGGATAAACGGCAGATTGATTTTACGTTATTGTCTTAATATAAAACCACCATAACTGGTCCAACGAGCTTATTAAACGTACCCAATCGGATTTAAGACATGAAAAAGCGGTATTGAATTTAGTCAATACCGCTTTTTCATTGGAATAAGAAACAAAAAGTTATTGTTTCGTTTCCTTCGAAAGTATAAAAGACTTCTGTTGCACTTGTTTTCTCTCCCTGGCAAAGAAGGGTCTTATTTTTACATCAAACAAGAATGTTCCTTCGGGAGAAACACCTGCTGTTTGAATCGATACATTCTATTATAATAACTTAAATTCTTTCGTTGGTATTTTTAATGCTTTTGTCCCCGATCTCAACTTTGAGTGTGTTGTCAGATACTTTTGTAACCGTCACGATTTTATCAAACATAGGACCAGTTGTGTTTGATAGATCCAATTTACCTTTATACGTACCTACAGCTGCATCGATGCTACCACCTGTTTGGATAGGTTCATCTTTGTCCTTTGAACATCCAACAAAAGCGAAAGTGACCAAGGCCAATACCACTGCATACATTAATTTCATTTTGATTTTCATAACTTGAATACATTAATTTGTTTCTACTAAATATTTATACGTTTTTATCAAACGCTTTGCCAACAGAACGCAAAAACAGGCAAAGCAGGCAATATACTCAGAAACCAGTAGAAGAGAAATTTTGAAAAAAGGCTGTTTTTAAAGAATATTCCACAGAGAAAGAACAGCTTACGGCAGATATAAGAAAAAACCTATTCACCCCATTGAGTGGCTATTCGCCCCCCCTAAAATCGTCTATATTTTTGTACAACCAAGCATAAGGAGTTATCTCTTCGATTTTGGCAACATATGACAGCATAAGTGGCTGACAAATTAGTTTGATAGTGGAAGCGTACAAATGATGAAGATGTTGGACTACAGGCTAAACATCCCGGAGAGGGCGACCAGGTCATTAGGATAGTGAGATAATAAAGAAGCATGAAGAGGTAATAAAGAAGGGCATGGGTATATTCCAGAAAAGAGCAGCGCCAATTCAAAAAATAATCTAAATTTTATACACTAACTATTTCATATTCAAAAGAGAATCAGTATCTTTGCGAACTTAAAATATTTAAGGTACAAAATTTATAAACAAAAACAGGTAAATGCCTACTATTCAACAATTAGTTAGAAAAGGTAGAGTAGCTCTGGTTGATAAGAGTAAGTCACCAGCGTTGGACTCATGTCCACAGCGAAGAGGTGTATGTACACGTGTATATACTACTACCCCTAAAAAAACCAAACTCAGCAATGCGTAAAGTAGCTCGTGTACGTTTAACAAACGGAAAAGAGGTCAACGCTTACATCCCTGGAGAAGGTCACAACTTACAAGAGCACTCGATCGTATTGATTCGTGGTGGTCGTGTTAAGGATTTACCAGGTGTACGTTACCACATCATCCGTGGTGCATTAGATACTTCAGGTGTAGCAGGTCGTAACCAACGTCGTTCTAAATACGGAACTAAGCGTCCTAAACCAGGACAAGCAGCTGCAGCTCCAGCAAAAGGTAAAAAGAAATAATTAAACGGAGGAAAGAAAAATGAGAAAGTCAAAACCGAAAAAGAGAATCATTTTACCTGATCCAAAGTTTAATGACGTTCAGGTAACACGTTTCGTAAACCAATATGATGGTGGATGGTAAAAAATCTATCGCTTATTCTATTTTTTACGATGCAGTAGAATTAGTAGAACAAAAAACACAAGAAAGCGGTTTAGAAGCTTGGAAAAAAGCTTTGAACAACGTTATGCCTGCTGTTGAAGTTAAATCACGCCGTGTTGGTGGTGCTAACTTCCAAGTTCCTATGGAAGTTCGTCCAGATCGTAAAATCGCTTTGGGTATGAAATGGTTAATTTCATACGCTCGTAAACGTGGTGAAAAAACAATGTTCGAAAATTAGCAGGAGAAATCATTTCAGCTTCTAAAGGTGAAGGTGCTGCTGTTAAGAAGAAAGAAGATACGCACAAAATGGCGGAAGCTAACAAAGCGTTCTCACACTTCAGATTCTAATTTTGAAGACATTCAAAAAAATATGATTACACCGACCTCCGATAAAAACAATCTTTTATCAAGGTCGGTGTACTTATTTAACATTACATTTAAACACATAAGACCATTAAGGTCCGCTGCTTAAAAATATTATGGCAAGAGATTTAAAATTCACTAGAAATATCGGTATCGCTGCCCACATTGATGCTGGTAAAACTACAACAACTGAGCGTATCCTTTACTACTCAGGTGTAAACCACAAAATTGGTGAAGTTCACGAAGGTGCTTCTACAATGGACTGGATGGAGCAAGAAGCTGAGCGTGGTATCACGATTACTTCTGCTGCTACAACAGTATTCTGGAACTACCGTAACAACAAATACCAAGTAAACGTAATCGATACTCCTGGACACGTGGATTTCACGGTTGAGGTAAACCGTTCATTACGTGTACTAGACGGATTAGTATTCTTGTTTTCAGCTGTTGATGGTGTTGAGCCTCAATCTGAAACAAACTGGCGTTTAGCTGATGGGTATAAAGTACCTCGTATCGGTTTCGTTAACAAAATGGACCGTTCAGGAGCTGACTTCTTGAAAGTTGTAAAACAAGTTAAAGATATGTTAGGTTCTGATGCAGTTGCTTTGCAATTGCCTATCGGTGCTGAAGATAGTTTTAAAGGTGTAGTTGACTTGATCAACAACCGTGGTATCGTTTGGAACGAACACGACAAAGGAATGACTTTCACTGAAGTTCCTATTCCTGATGATATGTTGGACGAAGTTGCTGAATACCGTGAGAAATTATTGGAAGCAGTAGCTGGTTATGATGAGACTTTGATGGAGAAATTCTTCGAAGATCCAGATTCATTGACTGAGCGCGAGATCTTAAATGCATTACGCGCAGCTGTATTGGATAACTCTATCGTTCCTATGGTTTGTGGTTCATCTTTCAAAAACAAAGGTGTTCAAACTATGTTGGATTTGGTCATGGAATTATTGCCTTCACCGCTTGATGTAGAAGCTGTAAAAGGTACTAACCCGGATACAGGTGAAGAGATTTTCCGTAAACCATCTGTAAACGAACCTTTCGCAGCTTTAGGTTTCAAAATTGCGACTGACCCATTCGTAGGTCGTTTATGTTTTATCCGTGCTTACTCTGGTAAGTTAGATGCAGGTTCTTATGTATTGAACACACGTTCAGGAAACAAAGAGCGTATCTCTCGTATCTTCCAAATGCACGCAAACAAACAAAACCCGATCCCTTTCATCGAGGCTGGTGATATCGGTGCTGTTGTAGGTTTCAAAGACATCAAAACTGGAGACACTCTTTGTGACGAAAAAGCACCTATCGTTCTTGAATCTATGACTTTCCCTGAACCAGTAATTGGTTTGGCGATCGAGCCTAAAACTCAAGCTGACGTTGATAGATTAGGTATTGGTCTTGGTAAATTGGCTGAAGAGGATCCTACATTCGTTGTAAAAACTGACGAAGAAACTGGTCAAACAGTTATCTCTGGTATGGGTGAGCTTCACTTAGAGATCTTGATCGACCGTTTGAAACGTGAATTTAAAGTAGAGGTTAACCAAGGTGCTCCTCAAGTATCATACAAAGAGTCTATCAACGGTACTACTGAGCACCGTGAGGTATTCAAAAAACAATCCGGTGGTCGTGGTAAATTCGCGGATATCAAAGTTGTTATTTCTCCAGCGGACGAAGATTTCGATTTAACAAAATCACCGCTTCAATTCGTTAATGAAATCGTTGGTGGTAAAATCCCTAAAGAATTTATCCCTTCAGTTCAAAAAGGATTTGAAACTTCAATGAAAAATGGTGTATTAGCAGGATTCCCATTATCAGGAATGAAAGTTCGTTTGATTGATGGTTCATTCCACGCTGTCGATTCAGATTCATTGTCTTTCGAATTAGCTGCTCGTCAAGCATACCGTGAAGGCTTGCCTAAATGTTCTCCAGTGTTAATGGAACCAATTATGAAAATAGAGGTTTTAACACCAGAAGAAAACATGGGTGATGTAATGGGTGACTTAAACCGTCGTCGTGGTCAAATGCAAGGTTTGGATTCACGTAACGGTGTACAGGTAATCAAAGCATTGGTTCCACTTTCTGAGATGTTCGGTTACGTAACGCAATTACGTACAATCACTTCAGGTCGTGCAACATCTACGATGGAATTTGATCACTTCGAAGAAGCTCCTCGTAACGTTGCTGATGAGGTGATTGCAAAATCAAAAGGTAAAATCAAAGGTTCTGTAGAATAATATAGAACTCAAAAATAAACCGACCGCTGGTTGTTAATAGCTCTAATCAGCGGTCATTTTTAAATAATATCATATACTATGAGCCAAAGAATCAGAATTAAATTGAAATCTTACGATTACAATTTGGTTGACAAATCAGCTGAAAAAATCGTAAAAACAGTAAAACCTACAGGTGCAGTTGTTAGTGGTCCTATTCCATTGCCTACTGAGAAAAAAATCTACACGGTATTACGTTCACCACACGTTAACAAAAAAGCACGTGAGCAATTCCAATTATGTGCTTACAAAAGATTGTTGGATATCTATTCTTCAAACGCTAAAACTGTTGACGCATTGATGAAACTTGAATTACCTTCAGGTGTTGAAGTAGAAATCAAAGTGTGATAGATTTCAATCACTGAAAAAAAGAAGGGGCCTTTCGCAAGAAAAGCCCTTTTTTTGTGAATGTGTCTGATATTATTAGCCAGAAAGAAACCTTCAGTCGGCTTCCATTGCTGTTGCTGTCCGCGGAATCATGAAGGTTTTGTTTGCGCAAATATTCCTCATGAAACTAATAAATCCAAAACATGAGGTGAAAGACATTTTTCGACCAATTAAAATTATAGCTGATAACCAAGTCCGATTGAAAATACACGATTATAGGTACTAATCTTATCATCTAGCTTGATATCTAAAAGACCTAACCCATATCCGCCATGCACCGAAAAGCCATTTGTTAATTTAAATCCCGCTAAAAAATTTAATCCAGCATCATATTTCTTCATCTCATTGCTATTTTTCTAGTCCCAAACTGAATTTCTTCTACAGTCCTAGAAAATTTCTCTTTCCCAGAGATTGCAACACTTGTATATGGTCCCCCAGCTAGAAAAAATTGTCCAAAATTATTTTGAGGAAAGTAATACATTAAGTTTAAAGGGACTTCAAGATATTGTACCTTACGCCAGCCATCCATCAAAATTTCACCATTTTGCGAACCTGTACTCATTTTGGATCCTGTCTGTTGAAGAGCCACACCAGGTTGCAAAGCAAAATTATTACGCAATGCAAGCTCTACATATGCTTCTACATGTAATCTTGTAATGGCAGGATAGGCCGAGCTTCCATAGCTTGAATATCTCACTTCCTTTGCAAAATTGGCTGCCGTACGAAGGCCGAAAGACATTTGAGCCTGAAGCCCGGTTGTCATTCCCACAATGGCAAATGTGGTTAATAATATTCTCTTCATATAATTACTTTTATTCGCTATGCTTGAGATAGCGGGCAAAAGTAATAAAAAAACTATTCGGCTTCTTTATCAATTTCAGTCGAAGGGGGAAGTTCATGGTGCAAGGTCGCGTACATATCATTGTAAACGTCATCCTTACTATCTTCTTCCCCTAAAAGAAATCCCCAAGGTTTTAACTCCTTAATGCGGTCCATTATAATTTTGACAATCGCCAAAATAGGAATCGCCAAAAACATACCGGAAATACCCCATACCATTTCGCCAATAATAATGGAGAGCATAGCAAACAGCGAATTAACTTTCACCTTAGAACCCACAATCTTAGGGACAATAAAGTTGCTGTCGATCATATGTATAATAATGAGGGCGATGATGACCAGGACGACATGGGTAAAAGAAGATGTTGCAAACGTCAGAATGGCAATGATGAGCATTGAGGAGAAAATACCAACATAAGGCAACACATTGAATACGCCAGTAATCAATGCCAAAAGCAGACTGTATTTTACCCCAATTAAAGAAAGGACAATAAAGACCAAAAGGGAAACCAAGCTCATTTGGATCAGTAGGCCAATAAGATATTTTTTGACGACATACTGAACCTGTTGAACGACGTCCAGGACAATAGGTCGGTCCTCTATACGGTTGACAAATAAAAGAAACTTGACAATATGTCCCCTATATATCAGTAAGAAGAATGTGTAAAGAAAGGTAAAGACAAACAGAATAAACATCGACGACAGGGAAACCAATGCAGTACCTAAAAATAAAGTTCCCGAATCAACGGATTTTGATGCTGTTTTATTAATAAAATCAATCTGATCTTTATGCTGTATTCCAAACTGCTGGCTCACCCAAGTCTGTAAATTGCCCACACCATCCATAATCTGTTGCTTAAAAGCCGGGAAATCTTCTTTAAGGAGTGTAAGCTGAGAAGCTAATAGAAAAAGTCCGTAACCTAACACACCGAAAAATAAAATAACGCTCAATATGCCAGCCAATGTCCTTGGGAACCGCAGCTTTCGCTCCAAAAAATTACTTAACGGAATCAGCAGCAGCGAAAACAACAAGCCCAAAATCATGGGAATAAGTATGGTATCTCCGATCTTTGCCAAATATCCCAATAAAAGTATACTGATCAATACACTGACAAGTTTAACATAAAAGGGTAAAGGAAGAAATCTTTTCATGCAGCAATCTTTTGAATAAAAATAACAATTTCGGTTGACTTAAGTTTAATCCAATAAAAAAGTCCCCACAAATGCAGGGACTCTTTCCTCATAATAAGTTTAAGTACTTATATTTCTTATAGTCCGAAACCGATACCCACAGACCAAACACGGTTTTTCGTTGAAAGGTTAGATACTGGAGATAAATTAGTTAAACCAAGTCCGTAACCAGCATTAATCTGAAAACCGTTTGATAATTGATAGCCTGCCAAGAAGTTTATACCGAAATCGGTACGTTTTAATTCATCACCATCTCCACTACCAAATTTTACATCCCATTCTCTTTTTACACTAGCATTATTTGAACTTGCCTCAAATTTATTTTTACCACTAAGTGCAAATCCCACGTAAGGGCCAGCTCCAATAAAGAAATTACCAGATCCTCCCGTAGGAAATTTAGCAACCGCATTTACAGGGATATCCAAAGACATTATACTTTGTTTTAACTCACCTGTAGCGTTATCAGAAGTTGCTGTATATTTACCACCTTTATTTTGCAAAGACAACCCCGGTTGGATGGAAAAGTTTGGAGAAATAGGTGCATCTAAATAACCCGTTACAAAAAAACCCGTGTTAGATTCAGAACTTCCATTTTCAAATGAATATTTAGGAATATTTACCCCCGCACGTAGTCCATATCCCAATCCACCTTGTGCAAAGGCTCCTAATGAACCAAATAAAATTGCTGCAGATAATAATAGTTTTTTCATGTTTCCTAATTTAATTTACTTTCTTCTTTTATCACTTAATCTCATAATTTCCTGTATGAGATTTATTACATTCCCATTTGCAATATCTATTCCAAAATCCATAAGCCTTTAATTTACAAAGTAAAACATCACAAAAAAGTATCTTTTCACGATTTAGCATTGTCCTTTAAAAGATACAGTGATTGGCGTATTATTTCAATCTGATGGCGAGCTGCAAGGGATTCGGTGTTTGATTTTACCGAGGAAAGTGCTTTATCAAAAACGTCTTGGTTATCCCAAGCTGAAAACCCTCCGGTATGTTGCTGCTGACTATCGCTCAAAGGATCACACAGCAAAATACCAGCTTGGTTTTCAGACCAATGCTTAAAAACATAAAAGTTTTATCATAAAGATTTTTTAATTCCAATTATAAGTTTTATTTTTGCAGACCTTCAAAAGGAAAAAAAATAGGGTCGGATGGCCGAGTGGCTAGGCTGAGGTCTGCAAAACCTCCTACAGCGGTTCGAATCCGCTTCCGACCTCGTTTTATTTTAAACAATAAAAATATTATCAAAATGGGAGTTACACGTTTAAAAAGAAAAGATAGAAGAAATAAAACTGTTTCACGTGTTGAAGTTCAGTTTTTGAAATTAGGAACTAACGTAGAGTTAGGTTCTAGATCAAAAATGAAAGCTAGCAACCAAATCGTTAAAAACGATGCTATCTTAAATCAATTAGCTTCAGAAGCTAAGTAGTAAGAAGAATTTAATAGCCTTTAAAGTACTACTTTAAAGGCTTTTTAATAGGTCCACCATTTGGTGGACTTTTTCTTTTGAGCTAATCCACTGTGGCCTCATCCATTCCATTGACCTGACTCTGGTTAAACCTCATCTTCGACACATGCAATTCTTTCGCTGAGCTATGTATTGCAACTGCACCAGTTTGCTCTAAAATATGAACTATATTAGCTGCATCGACACCTGCACCAGGCATAATTACAACACGGCCATTGCTTGTTGAACCAACTGTTTGAGTAATGGAGCTCCAGCTAAAGCAGAATTTTGCAGACCAGATGTCAAAATACGATCTATCCCCAGTTCAATGACATCTTCCAATGCCTGAAAAGGATCTTCCACGCGATCAAAAGCACGATGAAAGGTAACATGCATCGGACGCGCTGCTTCCACCAATCGCAAAGTATTCACTTTATCCACCGTACCATCTGCGTTCAGCATACCTATTACAACACCATCTATCCCCAATTCCTTGCACAACTGAATATCTGCTATCATTTCTAAGATCTCGGTCTCTGTATAAAGAAAATCACCTCCACGTGGCCTGATAAGCACATGAATACCAATATTTACCAGTTTCCGCACTAATTGCAACTGACCAAACGAAGGTGTAGTCCCTCCGTTTTCCAAATTTTGACAAAACTCTACCCTGCTCGCACCTCCTTGTTCGGCTTCAATTGCAGATGCTACGGAATTTGAACAGATTTCTAGTTGGTAATTTCCAATTGCCTTTTCCTTCATTATATTATATCTTAAGCTATTTTCGTTTACGCGAATAACGTAAAAAAAAAGGAAATAACCTACTCCCCTACTTATGGTCAAACTAGTATAAGCTTTAGAAAAGACTACAGTTAAAAAGATACTTTACCTTCATGGTAAATTTTGCTTCTAGACAAAGATCTACAACTTTAGCTTATAATGATGTAACTCTACTTTTTTCCACTTCCAATCTGGTCCTTTTGAGGTACTCATGCCACCTGACAGCTCCCTTGAAGAAGGAGGGTCTAAGAAACGCTCCCGTTTAATATAAGTTGGCAATTGGAAGCCAGGCGATGTATTTAGCGTTTCAAAACATTCCCGCGCGAGTTTCATGATGTCATTCCGATTTTCTGCATTGCTTTCAATTCGACTTCCTATATAAGATGTCGGACCATACAATTGCTCATAAATAGCAGAATCTTCAAAAGGTTTGAATTTCAGACGCATCATTATTTGTACCAATAGAGCATACAGATCATTGTCCGTTGGCGCCAGAACCAACTTATCCAACACCTTTGGTATCAACTCCCACATCATCAATTCAACCGCTAAATCTTTGGTATTCTCACCAATGAAATCGAGTGTAGGCCACATCTGGTCCATATATCGTACAACAGAATCTCTACTTCCATGCAAAGCAACCAACTGTCTATTGCTCCAATATTCCAGCGGTATGTCCCCTCGATAATAGACTCCAAATATGTATTGACCTTTCAAGCGCCCCAAGGAACCACAATTTTGCATCTCAAACTCAGGTGCAAGCATACAGTAACTAAACATATCACGCGTATTTAGCGTTTTAAATGTTTGTATCGAAAGAGAATTCCATAAAGCAGGATAACGTTCCCTATCCATACTATCCTCTCCTGACACCAATCTATACACGTAATAGTCTTTCAGTAATATTCGCAAGATTGCTTCACGACCACCTAGGGGATAATTTATAGACTTAATCTTCCCCATTCTTCCGAGATACCTGGGCAACTGATCGTTTATAAATTTTGTAGAATCTTTCAGCTTATATTGGCCATGACACATGGGCAAGCTGCATACCAATAGCAATGCTAAAAAAAGGACATAGGACATCCTCTTCTTAAAGAAATCAACAAAACTAGATGCTAACATAGTTAATACATTTACACTGCATTGGCTGCAATACAGCATATTAAATATACTTAAAATTAAATAGTATTAAATAAATTAGGTTTCAAAAAAAATCTACGATTTGAAAACGGGACCAAAAACCAAAAAAACTCAGTTCCGTTTTAAGCTCAGTCTCTTCTTTTATATACAAAAATCATAACCGAATTTTAGAAATGTAAAACATTCGGCTGAACTATTTGTATATACCTTACATGCTTTTATTTAAATAACTAAAAACCAAGCGCATACATTTTTAAGTAAAATATCATGGCAATTATATCAAAAAACATGGAGACCCAAGAAAAGATCATCAGTACTTTTGAAGAGCTCCAAAAAGCTATATATGACCTGAAACATCAAATTGTTGAATTTGAATTGCTTTTTAATCAGGCTTGCAACAGACATATTGACTCCAATTTCCAAAAGGAATGGTTGCTGGACCGAATATCTTCACGTCATGATATGATTACACTTCGACATGATTCCATGCTGCTAATTCGGGATACTGTGTCTGCGTTCCGGGATTTCGACGGTTATTTTCTAGATCTCAAACAGCTACTCCAATCGATCGAGTTACTCATGCTCAACCATGCCGATGAGGAAGAGTATGAAATTGCAGCTATTATCAAAAAATGGTATGAAAAATTTGCCCAAGCGATTGATTTTGTTGGTGACTTAACCTATTAAGTCGCCGTTTTATTATACTTTTGCAGCATTGTAAAATATTGAGAAATGCGCAAACCACCAGCTATCGTAGACTTACACACCGATACTTTCCTTGAAGATTGGGAAGATTATTCGCCAGAGGAGCTCTTACAAGAATCCATGGATTTTATGCGATCTAATCTAGACGCAGCTATTTATTGGGAAATGAACGAAATAAAATTTATTCATGGCAAGGGAAAAGGAATGTTAAAAAAAATGGTTTTTGAAGAGTTGCAAGAGTACAAGGCTCATGGCTCCATTGAGCGCTATTACACCTCCTACCAGAATGAAGATATTGTAGTCGTTGTCATAGGGATTTAAAAAGGCTACCTTTTCAGATAGCCTTTGTATCATGTTATGCTATTTAATAGCTGGAGTAATAATCACTTTTCGGAATTCCACGGGACCATGATCCCCTTGGAAATAAATTGGTCCCGGCTCTGCCTCTTTACTATCCAAAGCACCGCCCGTTATACCAGGGATTTCTTGGTTACTGATAACAGTCTTTCCGTTTGCCACAACCGTCACTAGACGCCCTACCAATGTAATATCATAGGTCTGCCATTCTCCGGCCCCTTTGTTCACCATCTCATTTGCTGCAAGGAAACCATAGACGCCCGCAAAAAGTACGGCATTAGGATGTGCGTCTTTTGGACTATCTTCTATCTGAACCTCATAACGGCCTCTTAAATAGACACCACTATTACTTCCTGCTGGAATTTTAAATTCAACATGTAATTTAAAATCTTCAAATTTTTGCTCAGAGACCAAATTAGAACCAGATTGCGGGCTAGTCAAAATTCCGTTTTTCACCACCCACTGATTCGTTTTACCGGTAGCTTTCCATCCTGACAGATCCTTGCCGTTGAACAGCTGATTGGGCTTCCCCCATTTTACTGCAGCTGTTCGCTTCAGCTCCGGAGCACGAACACCTTTAAAGCGATATGTTTTCCCATCAGGCTCTGTTATTGTCCCTTGCAATACACCGTTTACAACCTCGCCTTCAACACTTAGATTCATCTTTCCGCCTTCCCATTGAGGTGGGATAGCAAATCTAAACTTTCCTTTCTCATAAAACACCTGCGAAACTGGCCGAGCACTTCCGGAAGTACTCACATAATGACCGACTAAAGTTCTATAGCCCGACAATTTTACCTCCAACCAAGATGGTGCAGGGGTACCATTAATATCAACTTCGATGTCCCATCGACCAATCAGCTCTTTGCCTTCTACGTCTTGTTGATAATGGATGGATTCTCCGATTGAATGTTTAGCAAAGGTTACTTGCGGTAATGCACAAGAGGCCAAAATTCCTAAAAGAAATGCCGCTTTTCTGTTCATATTATTTATGTTTATATTCTAATTGACAATAAATTTCAAGCAATTTAACTGTTTAACAGCGGGTTTACAAGGATATAATGTTAAAAAACAGAAAGAAAGCGAGAAACAAAAGACTTCGAACAAGCTTTATACATTCTTTAAGAAACCGCTCACATCGTTCGTCGTAACGATAAGCTTCATCCCTACCGACCATGGACCAACCCTGATATCGCGTATCTTTTACAGTTTGCGCAAATTCATCGAATAGCGATTTTTCTTCTTCGGTATTACGAGGAAAGATATCGTTTGGAAATTGCCATAAACTAGCACACAAACTGAACAAATGTTTTAGATTGTATTGGTATGGCGTATAGTCATAAAAATATTCTAGTAGCCCCAGACATGCTTGTTCAATAGCTTGATTATAAAGAAGCACTTTAATTTCAACCTCTTCGGATTGATCTATCGCTTTACCTCCATTGTAGAAACCACTTGCGTTATTTTCTCTTTGGTACCATTTTGTCTTCGCCTCTTTCATTTCGTCTTGAGTACGCTTTCCATTGTGTTCATGAAATTCCCACTTCAATAAATTGATCTCCATACCATAAAGCGGATCCACATATTGCAAAGACCGATGAAAGAATGGACTATTTTTGTCCAACTGTTTCTGTATTTGATCTCGAGTGAAAGAAAGGAATAAAACGGAAACTTCCAATTCTTTATTTATCGATGCTTGAATATTACCTATTGTTTCACGAATATCGTTTTCGCTAACAATTAACAAATCGAAGTAGTAATCATAAATGTCAGTATTTGAAGGTTTATTAATGCCATTGATGACAAATGATCTAGTTCGCTGACCAACTAGATAAATGCCTTGTATGTCAATTGTATTCTTCAAACAAGTAATAATCAATTCCAACTTCTTATCAGCAGCGCTTTTGTAGACATCATATTCTGGCATCATAGTATCGTTATTAGAAATGCTTCGTAGCGACTTTTCTTGACTTTCAACACGATCTTCTAATTTCTCTTTCGGATTATCGACCTCAAAAGAGTAGTTTTTAAAATTCGTCACGGAATCCTCAAACATCGTGTCTGTGATCTGCATGAAGTTTTCCATCCGTTCTTCCAGCTTCAGTAGAATATCAAGATCCACGTCAAAATCATCTTCATAGCGTGCCGCCCGATATACCCCCTCTAAAAATTGAAGCATAATTTCATCTTCTGGCTTGCCTTCTTTAAATATAGTGGCTAGTGACGGTGCTATTCTAACAAGATAACGATGGTGAGACCTGATGGAGTGCGTTGCGCGCTCCTTTCCCATGACCATAATCTCCATGCATCTATACCGCAACTCAAATACCTGATGCAGCATAAATCCTGCATGCGACAGCGAATCTCGTTCCTTGAAATAATAGTATCCTTCTTTAAACTCATTAATTTTATGATTTTCACGCGCAAATAATTCGTTTACCGACTCCAGAGTATTTTCGATGGAATGCCCTTCAGGGTATAGCTCGAATCTTGACGATGGATTTTGATAAATAAGTTTGTCTGGGTGACAGGTCATATGTAAATATAAGTTCCCATCAATAAGCTTACTTTTTACCTGAAACGCTATCAAAGTGACATGATGAAACTTCGGGAAATCCTTTAAGGACATTCTAATCTGTGGATCTAGTTCGCCGACAGATTTATGCTCCTTGTTAGATAATAGAATAACCAACTCGTAGAAAGGAACATCAACCGCATAGTAAGTGTTCAGGAATATCCGATCGATATTGTATTTGCTCGCTAGAATCAGAATGATGCTATTTAAATCAGTCTGATCATTTTTATTTGTAATTCCCATAACTTATAAAGGTTCGGTTTCATTTTCAACTTTTAGTAATTCTGTCTACTTGTCATGATCGAATATTGGCGGATTGCATATACCTTCCTTCTTGGTTCTACGTTTTCGCAGATCCAAAACGATGAGGGTTAGCACATCCAAAACTTTCAGTAGCCGTTCTCTTGTGATAATTTGCTCTTTGTTCAAATCTGTATATTTTTCGGAATATTTATCCTCTAGATAAGTCATCATCCTACATTCAACCCTGTATATTTCGTCACGTACATCAACGCCATAAAATAATTTCGACAAAGTCTTTGGAATGTTTCTTTTTCCTTTCTTGCTTAAGCTCTTCGGCTTCCAAGTTGCTATATCGGCTTCTGGAATAGGACAGCGCAAAAAGTCTATTTTGTCTCTCCTTAAACCACCTATAATTTACTGATTATTAGTATTTTGGGTTTAAAATAGCTTGTTTTTTATTGCAAGAATTTGTATCTTCGAGCTTTAAAACCTTGCAAATATGTTGGGGAAAAATCCAGAAAAGAAGCCAGAATTATTCCGCCCAATGTTGGTGGATTTTATTGACCACGAGCATGAACTTGTTCTACTTTCAGAAAAAATAGATTGGAATTATTTTGAGAAAGAATTTTCGCCCTTGTATTCCAAAGTGGGCAATCCGAGCCATCCGATTCGGTTTATGGTGGGTTGTTTGCTACTGAAACATTTGTATAATTTGGGCGATGAGACGTTGGAAAAAGCCTGGATCATGAATCCTTATATGCAGCATTTTTGTGGCAGGGTTTTCTTTGAACACGAATTTCCTTGTGACCCGAGTAATTTTGTTCATTTCCGAAAAAGAATTGGCGAAAAAGGTATCGAAAAAATCTTTGCCTACAGCGTAAGAATGCACGATGCCAAGACGAACACCTCAAATTTTGTTTTGTCCGATACTACCGTTCAGGAGAATAATACCTCTTTTCCTACCGATGCAAAATTGTGCAAAAAAGTGATCGATTATTGCAACAAAATAGCCGGAAATGAAGGCATAAAACAAAGACAACGCTACACAAAAGTCAGCAAACAAATGGTGCGCAACACCTACAACGGAAAACATCCCAAGCGGGCAAAAGCGGCAAGGAAATCTCAAAGACAGCTCAAAACCATCGCCATGAGACTGATTCGTGAATTGCAACGGAATTTTAATGCAGAACAGCAAGAATTTTATAAAGATTTAATGACATTGTACACCAAGGTTGTCACACAAAAAAGAAACGATGCCGATAAAATTTACAGCATTCACAAGCCTTTTACCCGATGTATTGCCAAAGGAAAAGCGCATAGCCAGTATGAATTTGGGAATAAGGTAGGTTTGATAACCACCGCCAACAAAGGCAAGAAAATCATTCTCGGGATTAAAGCATTTTTGCAAACTCCTTACGATGGTCACACCATAGAACCACTTTTGGAACAGATGGAAACCGGTGGTCAAAAGCTCCCAAAAGAACTCCTTTACGATAGAGGTGGCAGAGGAAAATCAGAAATAAAGGGCGTGAAAATCTCCATCCCAAGCACTCCAAGAAAAAAAGACACTGCTTATCAAAAGCAGACAAAGCGCAAAAAAATTTAGAACCAGAGCGGCAATAGAACCTATCATCGGACATTTAAAAACCGATTTTAGGCTGGCAAAAAATTACTTCATGGGAGAAACGGGACCACAAATCAATGCATTACTAGCTGCAACCGCTTGGAACATGAAGAAAATGATGGAACTACTGAAACAGAAAATTATTTTCTTATTTTATAAGATACAAATTATGCTGTTTTCTAATCCTGTTTTTAAAAATAAATTAAATAGTGGGTTTTGTTAAGGAACGACTATTTTGTCAGGGTCAAGCCAGTTTTCAGGAAAATAATCTGTTTGTAAAAACATCCATCCGGCTTGGAGCAACCACCTTAAAACATATCGCAGGTCACGAGAAGTCAATACTATGGCACCTCTTTCACAAGAACATGTGGGATATAAATACAAAATACTTTGTCTAATGTTACTGTAACTTTGTTCATAGAAAACCTCACCAGTCATTTCGAAAGGGTTTGCACTTTGATAGCCATTTATATAATCCGATCCTAAATAATCAACTATTAAGTGTTTGTTTGGTGGTGGATAACTAATCGCTGCCCAGTGGTAAGCGACATAACAAGCTTCACGTAGTTTTAAGAGTTGTTCGTAAGTTTTTAAAGATGCGTATTCGCCACAACTTTCGAAGATGGATTCCTTCTCATTTATACATCTTTTCCAATCATCTAATAAGTTCAGCCAAGAAGACAGATCCATTTCGGAGAAAAAATTCTCAAATGCGATCACAAAATTTTGAATCTCTTCTCGTGTTAGCTGAGTGAAATTATAATCGAAATGCGCTACATGATGATTGAGCTTTTCGTCTTCGCGAGGTCGATATTTTTCTAAACAGCGATAAGGATTTGGTAGCTATTGGATATCTATCCAATCCTCTTCATACTTTAATCGCTTTTTATGATGCAAAAAATAATGACATCCCTTAACCATTAAGACGATGTTATCTAAACGATCAATTATATATTCTTTTTTTGTTTCTTCTGTATTGTTTTGAGATGTGAGAATAACAAGGATGTCCCATAGCTTTTTCTTGAAAGATTCATAAGTGCCATATTGAATGGATTCAAGTATTCCTCCTTCAATTAGATACCATCGAATGTCCCACTCATCTTCCGGATTTTTATATAAGCATTATTCATAACCGACAATTTTTAATTTTTATTTTATCACCGACATTGATTTGTCTTAATGCACAGCCTTCATCTAACTGCAATATTTTCATTCTCGGATTACCCCTGTACTCCATACTGCTTTGTCCGTACAGTCCAAATTCAAGCTCATCTTCAAACCATATCGATACGTTGGCCGCGTCGTGGGCATGCACATTTCCTCCCGAAGCTTCCAGTTCTGATCCATCATAGACACTTATTTGATGCACCAAAACATACGAGATGATTGTTTCGCCGGAGATTTTTGCATACCCATTTTTTATCACGGTACAGTCGATTAAAAAAGCATCTACAGATATATTTATGCACCCTTCTCTGACGATCATGCCTAACTTCTGTAATTTGAGCGTTCCATCAGACTCTACAAAACACCTATCCAGCATCTGCAATCCTGTCAATGTTTTATAGGTAATTGTTATCTGCGGATAATAATCATGTAGCAGCAGGTAACCGTAATATTCAGGCTTTGTGTATACGACTAATTGATCGTTGAGGATAGCTGTATTTACCCAATTCGCCTTTTCTCCGCTTTCGTTGATAGAGAAAGATGGTTGTTCGCCATGTGCAAGTATAACCTTACAACGGGTTTGTATAATTAAGGCGTTAAAATCATTCATGATTTTTTAGTTAGTATTCTTGAAGTACAGAAATATCACCCGTGTGTCTATTCTTTTCAAACCAGCGTTTAAACCAGTGCTGCTTATACATATGATTATTTTTCCAAAATAGCTTCTTATCCTCGTGATCCATCCCGTCTATGGTTTCATAAATTTCTCGTTCAGCCTTTAATTCATCAAACATCTGCTTGACCTGATTTTTAGCATACAGAGGCTGGCCATACTTGCAGTTGATAAAGAACTTATTTGCTGCTTTTCGTTGTTTAGGTGTAGCTGAATTATGATGGGAATAACTTAACATCCACATAAAATCGGTTAACAGTTTCTCGACCTTGACATCCAGTATGGCACACAACATTCTGAGATTTGATGGAATATCCAATTTTATCTCTCTGACTTTACTGGAATACATTTCATCGATTTCAGCATACTTGTGATACATGTCCACGGTTACAACCTTGGGATTCTTTTTCTTCTTCATCAATTTATTTGGGTTTACACAAATGAACACAGCATCATCCACGTACCGAACCAAAACAGCTTGTATAAAACCAATAGCCCTTGTATCGTACAACGCTATCCTTGTTTTGTACCATATGAAGATATTTCGTATCTTGAACGATGAATAATTTGTTAACTTTGGATTTATGAGTACAACCAACACGACAAACCATATAGGAAGAAAAATCAGCCGCATTCGTGAACTGCGTGGTATGAAGCAGGAAGCTTTAGCATTCGAATTGGGTATAAGCCAACAAGCTGTATCAAATATGGAGCGCAATGCCGAGATTGAAGCAAATCTATTGATTCAAGTTGCTGAAGCATTAGGGGTTACTCCACAAGCTATTGAGAATTTTAGTGAAGAGGCTGTGTTCAACTATTTCAATAATTTCCATGATAATAGTGGTGCTGGCGCATATAGCACCAGTCCAACATTTACCTTTAACCCTGCTGACAAACTGATCGAAGCTTACGAGGAAAACAAAAAGCTTTACGAGCGCCTTTTGGAAGCCGAAAAATCTAAGGTGGAGTATTTGGAGAGGTTGTTGAAGGATAAGTAGGTATTCATGTCTAAAAAGGATCTGCACATCACTTTTGGTTTCTCCGGAAATGCTACACTCATTCAGAGCAAATTAATCGATGTAGAGAAAGGTGAAATTTTAGGTTTTACCGAAGCACTTAGTCTCGGACCTCTATGTGATTTGGGCGATGCGGAAGCTATTGAGAGCAGGAAGGCATGGTGGACTAACGTTTTTGGTTCTATCCAGTCTGAGGGGAGCAATAATTTTGTAGATGACAATCTAGCGCTTTTGAAAAAGGTAATCTCTTCTTCCGATCGGTATCGCCATATTTACTTATGGCTTGGTGACGATGCCAACGAAAAGATCATTATAGCACGTTTACTCTCCCACTTGAAAGAATCTTCGACACCTATTCATAAACTCAATTTCCATCATATGAATTTTAGGAACGAGAAAGGAGAAAAGCTAAATCTCCGTTCCTTACAGGTGATGCGAGAAGACAATATTGTGGAGGCTGCTAAACACTTTGAAAAGTTAAGTGAAGATGATATTCAATCCTATTCATCACTTTGGTCGCATATTCGTTCGAATGATGCAGTAGTTAATCTATTTGATGATTCAGGGAAACATTTAGCTGGCGATGAGACATTTTTTGATGCATATCTTTTGAAAAGGTGCAACGAGACACCTCAAAGGTCGGCATTGATTGTTGGCTATACACTTTGTGATATATGGGATGAATTCTATGATAGTTCCGTAGGCGATCTTTTTCTCTTTTATCGATTGAAAGAATTGGCAGATATGGGCAAGATCGAGATTTCCAATCCACATGAAGATCCTGAACGAGCGAAGATAGTATTTGATGTTAGGAAGAAAGATTAACTCTTTGATAGTAAGCTTTTAGTCTTTTTCTCCAATCTTTTAGATCCGGATTTGATTCCGCGTTCTTGTTTAAACTGCGAAGCGTAGCCGTAGCGGACATCTAACATTTTCTGAGGTTTTAGGTGCAATCATTACACTATTGTTTTATCGGCAAACCATGGGTTCAACAGTAATGCTGGTACAAACTAGTGAAAATTTTCTCTATATTGCTTTTACTTTACTATTCTCAAAAGCCCCAGTTTGACGCAATTGACGCAATTCATGACGCAATTCAATTTAAGGTATAATAAGCTCCTGCACCTTTAATTCCACTAGATTTAAATAATTTTTTATCAATCAACTCCTTGATATCTCGAGTAGATGTTTCTCTAGAAACACCTGCCAATTTCTGATAATCACTATTCGTAATCTTTCCTTTGTTCTTTGTAAATAAAACAGCCTTCACCTGTCGGCTATTCAAACCAAGCGATTCAAGATACTCCGTATTATAAATATCCTTCTTAAATACAACCCAGAAATCTGATCCCTCAACCAAGTAACTTGGCTCAGGCAATCCTTCAGCCAAACACTGCTCTGTCATCTTACTAATGCCACGGCCCCAGGATTCCACATAGCCACTACGAAAAAATGCATTTGCTATATCAGGATTATAGGGCCTCGAAGAATGACTCTTTAATAAGTTACTCACGGTCCAATTTTCCGGAAGATGTCCCTCATTCCAGATCATAAGCTTATCAGGGTATACACGAATCTGAATAGGAGTTAATCCCGAATAATCTTTATGAGCGATGGCGTTTAATAAAGCCTCACGTACAGCTTCTTTAGGATATTCATAAGTTTCATTACGATGGATCCCATCATAGCTAATTAGCGCTTTGATATACTTCGTAAATAAAAGATCGATGGTCCTTTCAACCTGTTCAAATAAGTTCCCATGAACCTCATCCTGAAATATCAAATCCGTTTCCCCTTCAAAATAACCAATCTTCACATAAGCTCCCGTCATATACTTTTCCGGATCAGGATGAAACAACAAAATAGCAGCTCGTTTCAAATAACCATTCTCAATCAACTTCAAGTTTTCAAGTAAATGCTCGTCACGGTCAATCAAACTGTCTTCAGACAAACGCTTATTCTTAAAACCACGTTGACGAAAAAAAACAAACGTTTCTTTCTTTAGATCATCAACGGATACTCGAGGAACAGCAGCTCCATCCCAACGAACACCTTTCTTTTGTAATAAAAACTTATCCAACGTAGCACCTTTCATTTCCTGTTTTGTGCTACCGCTTCGATAGTGATATTGACCTTTATAATTTACAGCATTAGGATAAGGCTCCACAATAATCTCTAAGAAATCCCCTTCAACAGTCTCATGCAGATTTACATCAACCAAAATACCCAATACATCACGCACCTTGTTCGGAATATCCTCCAACAATTTCTTAGCATCAGCTACACCAACAGTCTTGCCGCCATCATCCTTACCAATGAAAATAGTACCACCATTTGCATTTGCGAAGCCACATATCCATTTGAGATATTCATCCCTCCAGCTCTGCTTGTATTCAATATTTTGAGATTCTGCCATAATGCCTTTATGAAATTGACTCCTTAGTCAATAGCTCTTTCTGATTCAGTAACTTTTCGATGGTACCTCTGGACACTTCATTTTCCAAAGCTTTTTCTGCTATTTCCTTTTTCAGTATCATCTAGTATTGTTTATTGGATATGTCTAACAATTCCTCCCGGCTGATATTCAATCGCAATCGCCATTCTGCGACAAATTCACCTTCTTCCAATCCCTGGGGATCAAACAAATTATATTTATTTTTTACCTGCATCTTGGCAAAATCTATAAAAGGATCCATGCCTGTAATTTGTAGAAGTTCAACCAAATAGCCAATTCGTTTGGTAACCGCTATATTATTCACAGCCTTGCAATACTCGACTAATTTAGTGGGTTGCATTTGCGCTTGACTAACTGCTCGAATCAGTTCCGCATAGCCACCAGAATGTTGAGGTAGGTCAAAGCAATCGACTATTGTTTTCTCTACATCGGTTATCGGATAATGAAGGTTACCGTAACCATTGTCTATTATTCCTGTTTTTTTATTAGGTGCTATCCTAACGAATTTATAAGAAGTACCTAAGATTGACTTGTCGTTTTTCTGATTAGTCGTCTGAATAAAAACGGTATTAGAAAATTGTTCGGTCAATCCGTGCAAATTTAATGCAGACCAATACGCGACAGCACTATTTTCAGCGACGAAAGTACCGATGACATATTCGTCCCGAAAACCTTGTTTGCAAAATTTACCTTTTTCCATTCGCACAAGTAGTTCCTTGTCGACTAGATTCTCTAAGATTTCACTTAAGTTGTCAAACTTTTGTTCTAGCAACTGTTCAATTTCTGAGAATTTGAACAACTGTACTTCATAGTCATCCAGCAACTTTAAGAACCCAAGTTGGGGCTTCGTAAGATGTTCTGATATATAAACGCTGTCTGCCATATTACCTTTTGTGTTACGATAAGACCTAAAAAATGGGTCTTATCGTAACACGATTGGTAAAGATAAGTAACAATTATTCAAAAAACAACGCTTGATATCAAATCTCAATAGTCACTTTGAATAAACGAAAGTGTTCCAGATTATTAATATTTTTAAGATGTATATTCTAATTCACTTATCTTAATACCAAAATAAAAACAAGTGGAATTCACTAACGAGGACATAATCTATCTTCTCAACCTTTTTAGAGGTCGCGAAGACGTATTTGCTTTACGCTGGGAGAAGGGAAGTAAAGGCGGGTACATGCCGGCCTATAGCTATGACCCATACCATTATCGACTACATAAAGCTAATGGCGGTACTTTTCAAAGCTATGCCCACAAAAGCTACCTGCCATTGTCAGAAATAGAAATTACGAAACATCTTAACGGCCTTCAGCAGATCGGAATTTACCCACTGTTGCAAGATAACACTTCTTGGTTTTTAGTAGCTGATTTCGATAAATCCGATTGGCAACAACAGGCTTTGAAATTTCTCGAATCATGTACCGCTAAAAATATCCCTGCTTATCTTGAACGGTCCCGTTCCGGCAATGGCGCACATGTCTGGATTTTCTTTGAAAGCCCTTATCCAGCAGCCAAAAGTCGTAAGTTATTTATACATATCTTAGAAGGATGCGGTGCATTCTCGCCATTTGATAAAAGCTCCAGCTTTGACCGTTTGTTTCCAAATCAAGATTACCTGTCTGGCAAAGGTTTAGGAAATCTAATTGCAATGCCCTTATTTTCACCTGCTGTACAGAATGGCAACAGTTCCTTTATCGATCCCAAAACGATAGATCCATTTCCTGATCAAATTGCATATTTAAAAGAAATTAAAAGAGTGAGTTTGGATTACCTAGAGGAGCTGTTCAATCAAACAAGAGGAAGTAAAGAAAGCTATGTACCCGTTGTTGATGGAAAACTTAAAATCGCCCTGAGCAATTCGATCCGTATAAATAGTCACGCTATACCATTTGTACTCATCAATTTTTTGAAGGAGCAACTTAATTTTGCTAATTCAGCCTTTATCATCAAGAAAAAGTCAGGGAGAAGCACTTTCGACACGCCAAGATTTTTTAAATTAATTGAAGAAACGGAAAATGAAATCCTCATCCCAAGAGGGTTTATTGGGAAAATACTGCGATTCTGCAGAGAAACACAGGTAGCACATGACTTTGTTGATAATAGACACGAACTCCCGGCAATCCAATTCTCTTTTAATGCCGCATTGCGAAAGCATCAGACCAATGCTGTCGCCGCAGTAGAAAAAAAGGATTTCGGTGTGATCGTTGCTCCACCAGGAACAGGAAAAACTGTTATTGGCTTGAAGATTATTGCAGACAAACAACAACCTGCACTTATTGTCGTGCATCGTAAACAGCTGTTAGATCAATGGATAGAACGTATCGAATCATTCCTAGGGATACCGAAGAAAGAAATTGGGATTATAGGCCAGGGAAAAGCAAAATTGGGTGCTGATAAAATAACCGTTGCAACGATACAAAGTCTTCCAAAACATATTGAAACAATTCAGGACAAATTTGGCGCGATCTTAATCGACGAGTGTCATCATATTCCGGCGGAATCTTATCGTACCACCGTCGGAAAACTAAACAGTGTTTATTGCTACGGTCTCACAGCGACTCCTTTTCGGAAATATAATGATGATAAATTGATCTTCACCTATCTCGGTGATATCATTACAGAAATCCGACCAGAGGAAATTGAAGATTACAAAAGGGCAAATATCATCGTACGGAATACCACACTCCATGTTCCCTATAATTCTAAAACCGACAGTTTCGAAACACTTTCCCAAATTCTAATTCATGATACAGCAAGAAACCGATTAATAGTAAACGATGTATCCGCCGAGCTAAACCAAGGAAAAAAGGCAGTTATAATTACCGAAAGAAAAGAACATATCGAGACGCTGAATCTATTGCTAAAATCAAATTATGAAACCATAACGCTCAGCGGAGATGATTCAGACAGCAGTAAGAAAGCGAAATGGAAAACATTATCAGAAGGGAATTTTCAAGTACTAATTACGACAGGTCAGTATTTTGGCGAAGGTTCGGATATTCAGCATATCAGCACACTACTTTTGGCCTATCCCTTTGCTTTCCATGGAAAATTGATTCAATACATCGGTCGGGTGCAGCGATCCGAGATCAATCCAACTATATACGACTATCGGGATGTACAGATCGATTATCTAGACAAGATGTTTCTAAAACGGAATATCTATTATCGTAAAATCACCAAACAAGCTACACTTTTTGATGAACCAACGATGGATTACCAGTCTCAAATAGGTCATTTATTTACCTTAGAAAAAAGTACCAAGATACCCATTGAGGATCTATCGTTTCATTATGGCCATGTGGTCTTCACTTATAAAGTAGAAGAGATGCATACGGTTTTGGAATTTCAAATCGAAAATTTGGAGATTAGGCCTGAGTTTGAGGTATTAAAACCTTACTTTATCAAGATACTGAAATCTAAAAACATCAACGTTCAGTTAAACGCTGAATTTGAATACGGAAAACTGGTCGCGCAAATCGCTACTTCCGATGATATAGAACGAATAAATAAAGAAATTGTAGAAGGTGTGAAATTCCAGTTTCTGAACAAGGGACTATTAGGCAAGCTACCTTTGCAAAAACAAAATATTTTGACTTCAGATCAGTTACAGAATGGCGATACTGTATATCAAAACGCCGAAGAGTTACTTTCTGAAATCCTTAATTTACGAAAATACAAACACTCTCGTCAAGTTCAATTCTTAGCCGATCACCACCAGAGCAGTATTATGAAGATTAGATTCGTGCTTAGTCCCTTTGCATTTGTATTTCTTCTATCCGGAGAGAGCCAGTACCACATCATCCTTGAAACCTTAGATACGGAGGAGGCGACTTATATCTGGCACACAGATAAAAATAAAACCGTCTTGAAAGACGCTGTTGCGATGATAGATAAAGATCTGCAGATTATTCGTGAAAAAGGTAGACAGGCTTTCTTAGAAAACCATACTCCCGAAAGATTTAATCGCATCCTTCATGACTACAGCGATCCAGAAAGAGGTTTTATCCTCTGGAAAGCATTTTTGGAAGAAACCCTTCGCTGAGAAAAATAAGTTTAAGGTTTAGGTCAGCACCGTGTGCTATTGGTGGATATTTAAGTACGTGTATCATGAATCCCACTTTTCTTAACTTTACAAGCTTTAAAAAACAAGGGAAATTTGTCCGAAATATATCCAAAAATAGAAAAAGCCACTGATTACCAGTGGATTTTATCGGGGTGGCAGGATTGACTCAGCCGCACTTTCCCCAAACACCCCCCCTGAGCCTCCTACGGATCGAACCTACTAATATCTTAAAAGGTCGTACGTTCGCACCCTGCCCTGAAACAAAAAAAGCCCTAACTTTCGTTAGAGCTTTTCTAGTCGGGGTGGCAGGATTCGAACCTACGACCTCCACATCCCAAATGTGGCGCGATACCGGGCTACGCTACACCCCGAAAAGGTATCACCTTTGTTTTGTGTGGCACAAAAGTAAATTAAAAATATGTTTTTTTCAAAAATATTCTCTACATAACACCTAACAAGCTGACTTATTGTAAAATAATTTACAAAACATATAAAACACATATCGATTTCGATCCATAATAATTTTAAAAACCAGCATGACTGCCCTGAATAGCGAAGTTAACACTTGGCTAGCTAAAATAGCGGGATTGGCTGGCCCTGACTGAGTTTCCTCCGGATCAATCTAAATAACACCCTAAAGGCCGTAGGTTCGCATTCCTACCCTGAAACAAAAAAAAGCCCTAACTTTCGTTAGAGCTTTTCTAGTCGGGGTGGCAGGATTCGAACCTACGACCTCCACATCCCAAATGTGGCGCGATACCGGGCTACGCTACACCCCGAAAAGGTATCACCTTTGTTTTGTGTGGCACAAATATACGCTTCTTACAAATTATTTGCAAATGAAAAACATAAAATAAAACTAACAAGTTGTTATATTGCGACATACTCTTTGCCCTGACGATACATAGCTCTCCTTTATACATCAAATCTAATGCTATTTCGAATATTTGTCACTTCGATCAAGCGCTCACCTGTCAATTAAAATCTTTTTGACCTCCCCACTGTAGCCTGTTCGAATATGAACATGAAGTGTTCGAATCCAAACACTTTAACCACAAAAAGAAAGAATACAATCTATTGACTAAAAATACTTTAGCCCTTTGGCCGCTTTTTTGAAATTGATCCATTGAACATTTTTTTCAAAATAGAAATCAACCTATCCTTCAACGGGATTGATTACCATAAGTTCAGAATGAACACTTATAACAAAAAGTATGATAAAGACCTATTTCCAAATCGCCTGGAGAAACCTTATTAAGAACAAGGTTTTTTCCTTTATCAATATCCTTGGCTTAACAATAGGCATCACCGTCTGCGCAATGATATTCCTGTTTATCGCCAATCAGTTTAGCTTCGACAAGTTTCACAGCCAAGGTGACCGGATCTATCGGGTCATGCGTGGCTTTGACAACACCAAAGACCGCGCTCCTTATTTATCTGCACCCTATGCCACCGCCTTAATAACCGATTATCCGGATGATATCAAAAAAGCTGTACGGGTAATGCCTGCCAATGGGTTATTCTCTTTTGGCAATATCGCATTCAATGAAAAGAAACTCTTTATTGCAGATGACGATTTCTTTGAACTATTTAGTTTTCCGCTCATCAAGGGAAATCCAATGACTGTTTTAAAAAATCCAACAAGTGTTGTATTAACGGAAAAAACTGCGAAAAAATATTTTGGAGATGAGAATCCCATCGGTAAAATACTACAGCTTGATAAAAATAAACAATTAACCGTTACTGGGATCGCTAAAGATCTTCCGGTCAATTCGCATCTGGATTTTGATCTCATTATCCCCTTATCCAATTATCTCGATACCGAACCCTTTAAAGCCTGGCAAAACAACAATTTATTCACTTACATCTTACTTGACGAACATAAGGATGCTAGGCAATTGGAAAAGCAGTTTCCTGATTTCATGAATAGGCATATGAAAGCAGTTTCTACCAATATGGGCATTCATTTTGATCTTGCGCTTACACCGCTACGAGACGTCTATCTTGAATCCCACAGCGCATTTGACAGCGCAAAACATGGCGACAAAAAGGTTATTTACATTTTTCTTTCCATCGCCATACTTATATTGATTATCGCCTGCATCAATTTCATGAATCTCTCAACAATACGTGCAGTTGACCGATCAAAAGAAGTTGGTTTAAGAAAGGTACTTGGCGCTCGACGTCTTCAATTAATGGGACAGTTTATCGGAGAATCCATTTTATTAACCAGCATATCCTGCGCACTCGCCATGTGTCTGTTGCAACTACTCATGCCTGTATATAATCAACTATTGGGATACAGCCTAACAGTCCCATGGAATTCATGGCCGATCTATATTTTTTTGATTGCAGTTATCATTATAGTAGGTCTATTAGCGGGAAGTTACCCCGCATTATACCTTTCGACCTTCTCCCCTATACAGGCATTAAAAGGCAAATTGCGCTTCGGCAAGGGCGGCACACTGTTCCGACATACGCTGGTTGTATTCCAATTCAGCATATCCATTTTACTTATCATCGGTACACTGATTATCTCCAAGCAGATGAAATATGTAAAAGAACTAGGGCTCGGCTACGACAACCAACAGACTGTGGTTATTCCAATAGACAATGAAGAACTGTACAACAACCTTCGTACATTCAAAAACGAATTATCTGTGAGCAGTGATATTGCATCGGTCTCCTTTATGTCCGGTGAACCGGGCGGCTTCTTCGATAGCCACACATTCGAGGTCGAAGGAAAGAACGGTGAGAAGTGGAAGTCAAGGACAGAGTTCACTGATTTTGACTATGTAAGTACGTTGAAACTCAAAATAATAGCAGGCCGAAACTTTTCAATACAACACCCGACCGACTCCACTAGGGCTGTATTAGTCAATCGTACTGCAGCATCGATGCTTGGATTTACTCCCGAACAGGCCATTGGCAAATGGATAAAAAATACGATCCGCGATCAATCCCCCCGGACAATCATTGGTGTAATTGATGATTTTAACTTCCTATCCCTAAAAGAAAACATGGATGCATTAGTTGTTGCCCCTTCTGATGATCTAAGGGTAGCCCTTATCCGCTTAAACACAAAAGATTTCCCTGCAGCCCTAAAAACTATTAGAACCGCATTTGGGAAAGTAGCCCCATTATATCCGTTTGAATACAGTTTTTTGGACCAGAAATTCGATATGCTGTACAAAACTGATCTTAGGCAACAACGTATACTCAGTCTTTTTTCTGGATTGGCCATATTTATCGCGTGCCTAGGCCTCTATGGTTTAGCCTCATTTACGGCTGCCAAACGAAACAAAGAGATCGGAATTCGCAAGGTGCTTGGCGCTTCGGTATCGGGTGTCACTACATTACTGTCCAGAGATTTTATAAAACCCGTATTAATTGCCTTGATAATCGCCTCGCCGATCGCCTGGCTAACCATGAACAAATGGCTGGAAGACTTTGCTTACCGCATCGAGATCCAATGGTGGATGTTTGTGCTGGCGGGACTAGTAACAATAGGCATCGCATTAATTACAGTAAGTTGGCAGGCTATCCGAACAGCCATAGCTAATCCTATAAACAGCTTACGGGACGAATAAAAAGAGGATACAAAAAAAGCTCTAACTTTCGTTAGAGCTTTTAAGTCGGGGTGGCAGGATTCGAACCTACGACCTCCACATCCCAAATGTGGCGCGATACCGGGCTACGCTACACCCCGAAAAGGTATCACCTTTGTTTTGTGTGGCACAAATATCGAATCATTTTTTGACTTTGTCAACACCCTATAGAAAATTAATCACTAAACAGCTGATTGATTGCATAATATTTTTATCAAAAGAATATATTCTATTGAATTTAGCAATCAAAAACCCTTTCCATATAGCCTACAAAGGAATATTCAAAATATCTTTAGATTATCCATTTCATTTTCATATCTTTGCATCCGATTTGAATATCAGTCAATAGTTTTTTAAAAAAGTATTTTTATATTCAGAAAATAAGTCGTAATATTGCATTCCGATTTTTACAGGATATAAATCGTTAATAATTACTCGAAATCATGGATTTAGTAAAATTTGTAGAAGAACAAGCGGTAGTAAAGAATGAAATTCCCGCTTTCAAAGCTGGAGATACCATCAGCGTTCATTATAAAATTCGCGAAGGAAATAAGGAGCGTGTACAGGTGTACCAAGGTGTAGTAATTCAATTAAACAGCGAAGGTGCTAACGCTACTTTTACCGTTCGTAAAATCTCAAACGGTGTAGGTGTTGAACGTATTTTCCCTGTAAACTCACCAAACATTGAAAAAATTGAAGTAAACAGCTACGGTAAAGTTCGTCGCGCGAAATTATTCTATTTACGCGGCCTTACTGGTAAAGCTGCTCGTATTAAATCGAAAAGAATCTAATTACGACTACCACGGCATAAAAAAAGGCTTTGAAATCATTCAAAGCCTTTTTTTATACCCTACCACCCGTAGCTTCCAAAACGCAGGTCATACAAACCACTGCTTCTGTAATAAATTTAGGACAATTATATATTGTTTCCTAAAATCACACCCTCCTCTTTGCCGCGCTAAAACATTTTACTTACTTTTAGCTTCGTATCTGAAAGGTAGAATCGTAGATGATCACAATAGTTAAAAACATCCTAATTTTGTTCCATCTTCACTTTGCTGCCGTTAAAAATCAAACTGTATCTTGATGAGAATTATAGCTTTTATCCTTGCTTTTATAAGCTATCCGACCTTTACTTTTGCACAACGGAATCTGAATGAATTTCTTCAGTTACAGTCGCGCCCTGAAACCTATTATGTACACCCAGCAACAGATGCAATCACGATTGACGGAAAGGACGATGAGGCTTCCTGGTCAAAAGCGCCATGGACAGACTCTTTTAAGGATATTGAGGGATTAAATAAGCCTGTTCCTACTTTTAAGACGCAAGTCAAGATGCTTTGGGATAAAGAAAACCTTTATCTTTTTGCCAAGCTTCAAGAACCTCATATCAAAGGATATTTAAGACAGAAAGATACAATCATCTATCATGACAATGATTTTGAGATCTTTCTCAAGCCAAATCTATTCTCTCCGGAATATATAGAGATTGAAATAAATGCATTAAATACAGTTATGGATCTTTTGATGACTAAACCTTATCGCTTTGGCGGTAGGGCTAATCTAAATTGGGACACAAAAGATATTGAAACTGCAGTCTATCATGCCGGGTCCATCAACAATCCACAAGACAAGGATGAATTTTGGACTGTGGAAATGAAAATACCTGTAAAAAGTCTAAAATACTTTGGCGAAGGAAATCAGATCAAAGTAAATGAAACCTGGAAGATAAACTTCTCACGCGTTCAGTGGCATTATGACAACACCGAAACCACCTACAGCAAGAGAAAAGACAATACGGGTAAGACGCTCGCTGAAGAGAACTGGGTATGGTCTCCAATCGGCCTCGTTAATATGCATTACCCCGAGCGATGGGGACATATAAAATTTGTTGATGATGCAAACCATCAACCTATCGACCAGCAATTCCTCGCGCTCGAAAAAGTTACCTGGAATATCTTTTACCTGCAACAGATCTATAGAAACGATAAAAAACGTTATGCAACGTCAATTCAGGAGTTAAGCAAATTATATCCTGAAATTATAAATGAGCAAAAAAATTATGAGATTGTATTTTCAAACAGTATTAATTTCTATCGCATTGAAATCAAGTCAAAAGCACAGCCTACATTAAAGACGACAATCGATAGCCAAGGTAACATCTATTTTTAATTTAATTATTCGAGCGATCTTCAATTCTGATTTTGAATAAAAATTGCTATCTTTGTATCCCGTACATAAAGCAACTATTATTGGTCATTTTGACCACATAAAATTGAAAATCCTTTAATTGTTATGACTAAATATATTTTTGTTACGGGCGGCGTTACTTCGTCGTTGGGGAAAGGTATTATTGCTGCCTCCCTTGCTAAACTTCTCCAGGCGCGTGGCTATAAAGTTACCATTCAAAAATTCGACCCTTACATTAACATCGACCCAGGAACATTAAATCCATATGAGCATGGAGAATGCTATGTTACGGAAGATGGTGCTGAAACAGACCTTGACTTAGGTCATTACGAGCGCTTCCTGAACGTCCCTACTTCACAAGCAAATAACGTCACGACAGGCCGCATCTATCAACACGTTATCCAACAAGAACGTGAAGGTGCATATTTAGGAAAAACTGTTCAAGTGATTCCCCATATCACAGATGAGATAAAACGCAGAATGCAACTGTTGGGTGAGTCTGGTGAATATGACATTATCATCACTGAATTGGGCGGAACCGTGGGCGATATTGAGTCCTTACCTTTTGTGGAGGCCGTAAGACAACTTCGCTGGGAATTAGGAGCCAATAATTCGCTGGTTATCCATTTGACTTTAGTCCCTTACCTAGCTGCTGCAGGTGAGCTTAAAACTAAACCTACGCAACATTCAGTAAAAACATTATTGGAATATGGTGTACAACCAGATATTCTAGTGTGTCGTACTGAACATAAATTATCACAAGAAATCCGTAAAAAATTAGCGCAATTCTGTAATGTCAACATCAACGCCGTCGTAGAATCTATCGATGCGTCGACGATTTATGACGTTCCATTACTGATGCTAAAGGAGAATCTTGATAAAACAGCATTAACAAAGCTAAAACTTTCCAACAAAAATGAGCCTGATTTAGAAAATTGGAAGAACTTCCTTGGCAAACTCAAAAACCCAACTAGTGAAGTGAATATTGCTTTGGTTGGAAAATATGTAGAACTTCCAGATGCTTACAAGTCCATTATCGAAGGATTTATCCATGCAGGAGCAACAAACGAATGTAAAGTAAAAGTAAGCTATATTGCTGCTGAAAGTGTTACAAAAGAAAATGTTGCTGAAAAGCTAAAAGGTATGGATGGAGTTTTGGTTGCTCCAGGATTCGGCGAACGCGGTTTGGACGGCAAGCTAAATGCTATTCAGTATGTTCGTGAAAATAATATTCCGTTCTTTGGTATCTGTTTAGGTATGCAATGTTCGGTTATCGAATTCGGAAGAAACGTGTTGGGGTTAAAAGATGCCAACAGTTTTGAAATGGATGCCAACACCAGCAATCCGGTCATCAATTTGATGGAAGAACAGAAGAATATCACCAATATGGGCGGTACAATGCGTTTAGGTGCTTACGACTGCGAAATTAAAAAAGGAACTAAAGCCTTTGCCATCTATGGTAAAACAAAAATTTCTGAAAGACACCGTCACCGTTATGAATTTAACAATGACTATTTAAAACAATATGAAGCAGCTGGAATGATTGCTTCAGGATTCAACCCGGAGACTGGATTAGTTGAAATTGTCGAATTGAAAAACCATCCATTTTTCGTTGCCGGACAATTTCATCCAGAATTAAAGTCAACTGTTGCAAATCCTCACCCACTTTTTGTTAGCTTTGTAGCCGCTGCTTTGGCCAACAAAAAATCAAAGTAGTAATAGAAGGATACAATTAATTAAGTTTAATTATTAAAAATGGATAGAAATACCCTAATTGGTTTGGTCCTGATGTTTGCTATCATCACTGGTTCATTTTACCTGATGAAGCCTTCAGAATCGGAAATCAAACAAGAACAAGCGAGACAAGAGGCTAAAGCGCGTACCGAAAAAGGACTGCTTGCCGAAAGTGACTCTACCGCTAAAGCCAAAGCAGCACAAACAGCAGTGATTGCTGATTCGGCGGAATTGAAAAAACCTTTTGGCGCGACAAAATTTGGAACGGAGAAAGTCATTACGATTGAAAACGAGAAAATCATTGCCAAAATCAGTACAAAAGGTGGTAAGGTTAAATCCGTAGAACTAAAAGGCGAAAAGAATTTCAATGGAAAACCGTTGATGCTTTTTGATGGCGACGACAACAAGTTTGGTTTTCAGTTTAATGCAGCTGGTCAAAATGTATCAACAAATGATTTATACTTCAATACAGAATCTTCGGATATCCAAGTTTCTGCTGAGGGTAAACAATCTGTAAAATTCCGACTAAATTACAGTGCCGATCAATATATTGAATATGTATACTCGATTGCTGGCAAAGGTTATAATGTAGGACTGGACATTAACACAAAAGGGATACAGAATTTAATTCCGCAGAGTCAAAAAACGTTGACCCTGAACTGGAACACCACGTTGAGACAGAAAGAGCAAAACATAGAATCGGAAAGACAGAAATCTACCCTGTATTATAAAGAAGATAATAAAGTAGATCACCTTTCCGAATCAAAAGATGCTGATGAAGCATTGGAGAAAAAAGTACAATGGATTGCATTCAAGCAGCATTACTTCTCTAGTATCCTCAGCGCTAAAGATGGCTTTGTCAATGCAAAAGTGGATGTAAAACATGCGTCAGAAACCGATATCGTTAAATTCTACAACACAAACGCGGAATTAGCATTTGATAACCATAAGGACAATAATTATTCCCTAAACTTCTTCTTTGGACCAAATCAATACAATGTATTGAAGGCTGAAGGAAATGATTATCAATCGATTATCAATATGGGTTGGGGGCCTATGCGTTGGATCAACCAATGGATTACAGTACCTGTATTCAACTTCCTGGATGGTTTCCATATGAGCTATGGTATCGTTATCCTTTTATTGACATTGATGTTGAAGTTGATTCTTTCCCCAATGACCTACAAGTCTTATGTCTCTATGGCCAAAATGCGTGTTTTAAAACCGCAGCTGGATGAGATCAAAGCAAAAGTGGGTGAAGACAATCAAATGTTGATGCAGCAGGAGCAAATGAAACTGTACAAACAGGTCGGTGTGAATCCACTTGGCGGATGTCTTCCTCTCGTCTTACAAATGCCATTTACCATTGCGTTCTTCTACTTCTTTCCAAATTTATTTGAATTGAGAGGACAAAGCTTCTTGTTTATGAAGGACATGTCAACTTATGATACGCTATTCACATTTGCACCTATTTTTGGATCATTCAACCACATCTCGTTGATGTGTATCTTGATGACATTGACAACACTGTTAACGACCTGGTATAACAACGCTACATCTGGTGCTACAGGACAAATGAAATACATGGGCTATATCATGCCGTTGATTTTCTTCTTTGTTTTGAATAGCTTCCCAGCGGGTTTGAATTACTACTATTTCTTAAGTGCATTATTTACGTTCTTAACGCAGTTGGTTATTCGCACTATGGTGAATGATGAGAAAATCTTAGCTAAATTGGAGGAAAATAAAAAGAATCCAAAAGCAGATAAAAAATCGAGCTTCCAAACGAAAATGGAAGAAATGATGCGTGCACAACAACAAGCACAACAAAATAAAAACAAATCGTAAGATTTATCCTACTGATAAAGAAGGCTTCCAAACTGGAAGCCTTTTTTGTTTGTGAACTTTTGTAGCATTTTGTCAAACCAAACGTTAAAAAGGGTGTTAATAGGTTAAAATTTAAAATATGAACTTTAAAAACATCGCCATACTGGCCATCTTAATCGTTAGTCTTGGAAGTTGCTCTGTGATGAAGAAAAACGCGAATGAGCAGAACACAGAAAGTAGCCTGTCGTCAGTAATTGGAAAAAAATGGCAATTGATTGAAATCAATGGACAGCCAGTAGCGGCTCAGATCAACGGTAAAATGCCTTACCTCCAGCTGGATGAAAAAAGTTACAGTGCAAGTGGGGGATGTAATGGCATCGGTGGAGAATTGACTTTATCAAAGAATGGAAAGGTTAAATTTGCTCAGGGTATGTCTACGATGATGGCCTGTCCGGATATGTCTATTGAACAAGCCTTATCCAAAAACCTGATTGCTGCAGATAACTATACGGTTAAGGATGATATTCTTAGCTTGAACAAAGCGAAAATGGCTCCCCTGGCAAAATTTAAGTTGATTCAGGACAATAAGCAACAACTTAGTGGAACTTGGGAACTTGATTATATATCCGGCCCACGGATTGCTTTCGATGGCCTATATCCCAATCGTAAACCAACCATGATATTTGATGTTTCCAGTGGTAAAGTAAACGGAAATAGCAGCTGTAATAATTACAATATGACTTTTAAAACGAATGGAAACACCATTAATTTTGGCCCCATTATGTCGACAAAGATGGCCTGCGAAGGTAATGGCGAAGTAACCTTCTTTTCGACCTTAGAAAAGGTAAATACCTTTAGTATAAGCGAGAATACGTTGACATTTATCATGGGTGACATTGCTATTATGCGATTCAAACGGAAATAGAAAATTAGATTTTTGCTCCAAATGAAGTAAAAAGGGCGTTGTTACGGAACAACGCCCTTTTTATGTATTAAGCGATATTTTGCAACAGGATGCCAAAGACCAGCCTGATAATCCCTAAACAAAGGCACTGAATCCGGTTATACTTCTACCAACAATAAGTGAATTGATCTCCTTTGTCCCCTCATAGGAATAAATGGCTTCAGCATCGGCCAAAAACCGTGCGACATTATATTCCAACAGAATACCGTTTCCGCCCATGACCTCTCGAGCCTTGGAAACAATATCCCTGGTACGTAAAGAACAGAAGACTTTGGCCAGCGAGGCATGTTCATCTCTTAGCTCACCCTTATCCTGTAATTCAGATAATCTGAAGACAAGCGTTTGCATAGCCGTTAAATTGGACAACATTTCAACCAGGTGATTTTGAATAAGCTGAAAAGAGGCGATTGGTTTACCAAATTGCCTCCTTTTACGCGTATAATCCAAGGCATTTTCATAGGCGCCTCGCGCACATCCTACGGCCATCCAAGCGACACCTGCTCGCGTCATCTGAAGAACCTTTCCTGTATCTTTAAAAGAATTTGCATGTTGCAGGCGATCACTTTCTTGAACGATGCAATTCGCTAAAGTAATAAGACCATTCTGTACGATACGCAAAGCCATTTTATCTTTAATTTTCTCAACGGAAAAACCTGGATTATCCTTTCGTACAATAAACCCCTTAACTTCGCCATCATCAAGATCCCTAGCCCAAACAATGGTTATATCCGAAAAAGTGGAGTTCCCGATCCATTTTTTCTGACCATTTAACACCCAGCCTTCGGCGGTCTTCTTACAGGTTGTTGTCAATCCGCCCGCTGCTCCCGACCCTACTTCGGGCTCGGTTAGACCAAAAGCACCAATCACTTGCATTTTCTGCATGTTGGGCAACCACTCCTGTTTTTGTTCTTCGGATCCGCATATATAGATTGATCCCATAGCCAAACCACTCTGTACGCCAAAAAAAGTCGCTACAGAAGCATCAACACGCGCTATCTCCGCTGCGATGATCCCCTCCATTAAAGAACTGCCCCCCATACAGCCATACCCATCGTAGGTATAGCCACAAATATTTAAAGCGGCTAGTTTCGGTATAATTTCGAAAGGAAATTCATCTCTTAACCAATATTTATTGACAATTGGCTTGACTTCATTCTCCATAAATTCCCGCACCTTCAATTGCAATGCACGATCTGAATCATTTAATTTGCTATCCATAGCATAGAAATCACCATTAATAGGAGGTAATTCCTTTTTTTCTTTTCCTGCACTCAGCATTTTCATTAAACCATGAAGCTGCTTATCATCCATTTTTGATACGGCATCCATTACTGCTCCCAAATCCACTTTCTTCGATATTTCTTCCAATTTGCCAAAGTCTATTGATTTTGCCAAATCCATTATATTCTTTACTTTATCAAACATAATTGCAATTTCTTTTTAAGTGTTTACTTTTTAAAATAAGAAATATAATCGAAAATTGTTTGTTATCAATACCATCTTATCCCTAGATTGGCTAAAATACATTCACACAAGCTCAGCACAACAAACACACAAGAACGACACAATGATCACCCTTCCTTAGCCCTTGTTAAGCTAAAGGATGACACAAGCCGAGACTTGTGGGATACCATCTTATTCTAAATAAATTAAACAACTTAAATTCAGTCATTTATATATTATTTTAAAAAAAACATATTTTTTGGGTTACCTTTTTTGGTTACGTGTATTAAGAGATGAAAAAGAAAATTATTTCAATTTAAATTAGAAAATTAGAAAATGAAAAACGCATTAAAATTCGGTTTCTTAGGTTTAGCTTTAACTGTAGCTTTCGCATCTTGTAACAATTCAGAGAAAAAAGCTGAAGGTGCTGCAGATTCAGCTTCTGCTTTAGTTGATTCAGCTGCTAACACTTTGGATTCAGCTGCTAACCACGTAGATTCAGCTGCTGTTAAAGTTGATTCAGCTGCTGCTAAAAAATAATTTAGGACTGAATAAAGCTTTTGGAAGGCCTTTTTTAACAAAAGGTCTTTCTTTTTTCAAAAAGAGAAAAACCTGGGGTTACCTTTTTAATTTATCGGTATTAATCCCTAAATAACAAGATTTAAAAATATTTTAATTTTAATAAAATGAAAAACGCATTCAAATTCGGTTTCTTAGGTTTAGCTTTAACATTGGCTTTCGCATCATGTGGTGAAACTGCTAAAAAAACTGACGCTGCTACTGATTCAGCTAATGTTGCTTTAGATTCAGCTAACACACAATTGGATTCAGCAAAAACTGCTGTAGATTCAGCAAAATCTGCTGTAGATTCAGCTGCTGCTAAAGTTGATTCAACTAAAGCTGCTCACTAATTTTCTGAAATAGAATTTAGACCTTATAAAAAAGCTTCCTTCACCAAGGAGGCTTTTTTTATATCTGCGCCAATTAAATTGCTAAGCTCCAAGCATTTTTTTACCTTTGCCAAAAAATCATTCAATCTATGGCTTTATCATCTTTAACAGCAGTTACTCCTATCGACGGACGCTATTACAATAATACTAATGAACTTTCAGCATTTTTTTCCGAATTTGCCTTAATAAAATATCGTGTACGCGTAGAAGTCGAATATTTTATTGCATTAAGCGAGTCTGGTATCGCTCAATTGCAACAGTTTGACAAAACACTAAATGAAAAATTAAGGGATATCTATAGGAATTTTTCTGAAGAAGATGCCATTTGGATCAAAAACACGGAGAAAGTTACGAACCATGATGTTAAAGCTGTTGAGTATTTTCTAAAAGATCAATTTGAAAAATTAGGATTACAGGACTACCTTGAATTTATTCATTTTGGTTTGACTTCACAAGATATCAATAACACAGCCATTCCACTTTCCTGGAAAGAAGCAATTAAAGAGAGCTATACACCTGCAATCGAAGAATTGCTTCATGAATTGAAATCTTTGGCAACTTCGTGGTCAGAGATCCCGATGTTGGCACGTACCCATGGACAGCCAGCATCTCCAACTCGTTTGGGCAAAGAGTTCTATGTTTTCATTGAACGTATTGAACGTCAATTGCAACTATTACAGCAAGTACCGTATTCAGCTAAATTTGGTGGAGCGACTGGTAATTTTAATGCGCATCACGTTGCATATCCAGCGACAAATTGGATCGATTTTGGAAATAATTTCGTCAACAATATCTTGGGTTTAGACCGTTCACAAACGACCACGCAAATTGAGCACTACGATAACTTTGCGGCAAGTTGTGACGCCTTAAAACGGATCAACAATATTGTCATCGATTTATGCCGTGACATTTGGACATATATTTCGATGGAATATTTTAAACAAAAAATTACTGCCGGTCAAATCGGTTCTTCGGCTATGCCACATAAAGTCAACCCGATAGACTTTGAAAATGCAGAAGGAAATTTAGGTATTGCAAATGCAATTTTCGAGCACCTTGCAGCGAAGTTACCTGTTTCCCGTCTTCAACGGGATTTAACAGATTCTACGGTATTACGTAATATTGGTGTTCCATTTGCACATACCCTAATTGCTATTAAATCAACTTTGAGAGGGTTACGCAAATTGATCTTAAACGAACAGGCATTAGCCAATGATCTTGAAAATAATTGGGCTGTTGTTGCGGAGGCACTACAAACTATACTAAGAAGGGAAGGTTATCCTAAGCCGTATGAAGCTTTAAAAGACCTAACACGTACCAACACACATGTTACGAAAGAAACGATAGCGACATTTGTTGATAATCTAAATGTGTCAGCGGAAGTTAAGGCGGAACTAAAAGCAATCAGTCCTTCGAACTACACAGGTATTACTTTATAAGCTTTTACTTATAGATGACCTTAAGAAAGCTTCTTTTGACCTATATTTGCTTGGAATAAAAATAGATAATACATGGCTACGATTAACGTATATACAGAGTCTACACCCAATCCTTCTACAATGAAGTTCTTGGTCAACAAATTGTTGATCAACGGTAGTGTAGATTATCCAAATAAAGAAGCAGCACAAGATTCACCGTTTGCACTTGAATTATTCAAATTTAACTTTGTCAATGGGGTATTTTTTGCAAGTAACTTCGTGACCATTACCAAAACTGAAGATGCGGAATGGGAAGACATTGAAGCTTTGCTAAAAGACTTTGTAAAAGGTGCTGTAGAGTCTGAACTTGCTGTAAAAACGGTACACCACGATACAGAGGTTAATTTTGAAGGTACTGAAACTGAAGTGAAGATACAACAAGTATTACATGATTATGTGAGACCTGCTGTTGAACAAGATGGTGGAGCAATCCATTATAAATCCTTCAACGAAGGTATTGTGACAGTTGAACTAAAAGGTTCTTGCAGTGGTTGTCCATCCTCGACAATCACATTAAAAGCAGGAATTGAGGGATTGTTGAAACGCATGGTTCCAGAAGTGACTGAAGTAGTGGCAGAGGCCATGTAATCACAGCTATTCGATACAATAAAAAAAGGATTCAGTAGTTAATTTTGCTGAATCCTTTTTTTTATCCCCTAAGTCCTAAGGAATGATTGCCATCCGTCATCTATTTGGTCTGGCAATTTTAAACCTAATTGACCACTTCAAATGAATCCTTAAGCGGAAGATTAACAGAAGAATTACCGATAAATAGTTCAAATTTGCCAGGTTCAACTGTCCAGTTATTGTGCTGATCCAAAAGTTCCAGGTGGGCAGGTAGTATTGTAAACCATATGGTCCTTTTCTCTCCTGGATTAAGTTCAATTTTTTCAAACCCACGCAAATCCATCTCATATGTCGTTACCGAAGACAGCACATCTTTGATATAAAGCTGAACAACTTCGGCGCCTTTCCTCTTCCCTATGTTTTCAATATCAACCGTAACTGTAAGGGAATCCGTTGGTCTGATCTGTTTCTTCGTGAGTTGTAAATTTGAAAAACTAAAATCTGTGTAGCTTAATCCATATCCAAAAGGGTATAAAAAGCCAACAACCCGACTATTTCCCCACCCATTGGGTCCGACCCCGGGTTGCCCCGCCTGTGCAGCGGGCTTGGTCGGAAAATTCATCTCAACCTGTCCTACAGACTTTGGAAATGAAATGGGCAATTTTCCACTAGGGCTATACCCTCCAAACAGCATTTCGGCAAGAACATTTCCCGACTGATTACTAAGAAACCAACTCTCCACAATTGCAGGTAGATACTTATTTTCCCAATTGACAGTAAGTGGACGACCATTGACAAGTACCAGCACAATAGGTTTACCTGTTTCTTTCAATTTCATTAAATAGTCGCGTTGCTTGCCTGGCAAATTTAGATCTGACCTCGATCGACTTTCACCGACTTCCCGTTCCGACTCGCCCATTACTGCTATGATTAGGTCTGATTCTTTACCGAGACGGACACCTTCGGCCATCTTTTCCAGCTCCTCACTTGACAAGTCTGTTGGAATAATCTCACTCTCAGGCCAGTTTTTATCCACGACATCTACCCCTTTTGCATAATCAACCCGAAGTGCCTTTGTTTTTCCATAGTTTATAATCCCATCTTTGATGGTTGTGATTGGGTTATTGGATGGCCCGTATCGACTTGTCGTATAATTTGTTGCTTCTGCCATTGGTCCCGTAACCAAAATTCGTTTGTATTTATTCACGTCTATTGGAAGAAGATTCTGTTCATTTTTCAACAGAACAATAGACTCCTTATTCATTTGAAGTGATACTTCTTCATCTGCGGGGGTATGCACCTTTTTATCGGCTATCGCTATATCTTCTCTCAATGGATGATCAAATAATCCCAATTTAAATTTCACCGTCAGGACTTCGCGAACCCGCTGATCCAATATTTTGGTATCCAGCCCCCCTTCCTCTATTAGTTCCATTAACGGTGTTAGATAGGTACTCGGTGGATCAAAATTTGTCCGCACATTCAAACCCGCCTCCAATGCCTGTTTAATAGCCTCTTTATAGTTTGCAGCAACATGGTGTTTGTTGTAAATAAACTCTAGGGCCTCGCTATCAGAAACTACATATCCTTCAAACCCATATTCTTTGCGGAGTAAGTCCTGCAAAAAATAACTACTGGCAGATACCGGCACGCCATCATAATCATTATAACTACTCATGACTCCTAAAGGTTTGGCTTCCTTTATGACCCTTTTAAATGGATAGAGGTGAAGCGAATGCATCTCACGAAAGCCAACATGCGGATCCGTTCGTGCATTGCCATCTCTCCCCCCTTTGGGCACAGAATAGACCGCATAATGTTTCAATGTGGATGCGACGCCATTTTTTTGAATCCCCAAAACAACTTGTTTTCCCATTTCGGCAATATGAAACGGATCTTCTCCATAGGTTTCAACCACTCTTCCCCATCGTGGATCTCTAGAAACGTCAAGAATAGGCGTATAAACATTTGTATAGCCAAGATACTTGGCTTCCCTACCAATTATATCACCAGCTTTACGTACCAGCGCAGTATTCCATGTACTTCCAATATTGATTGGTGCCGGCAAGGAGGTAGCCCGATCATGGTTGAGTCCATGAATTCCTTCATTGGTAAAATCAACCGGAATACCAAGTCGTGTATTTTCCACAAACCATCGTTGAACATTATTTAAGGCTTGCGCGTGGCGGCTGAAGGGATACGAAAATGAACTTTTTGCCGACTTATTATAAGCTAAGCTATTCAACATTTCGTCAATATTGGCCAAGCCGTATTTCCAAATCTCTTTGTCCCAAGCGGCAGTGGGCTGTTCATCCTTCAAAACCCGCCCATAACCGTAAAGTGTGACAGTCTGATTGGCCTTTTCTTGAACAGTCATTTGGCGCAACAAATCTTCCACGCGACTGGCTATTTTCTGATTGGGGTCTTCATAAATATCCTTTTTTCCATTTTTGTTAAAATCGATCCAATCCTTATGATAAATGTTGCTGTGCTGGGCAGAAGAATGCAAATATAGGACTGAGAGCGCTGAAATAAAAACGCAGCTTTTGAGTTGATTAAGCATTATGCTGAAAATTGTTGGTTTTATAAAGTGAAGCAAGGTACAAAAAAAATAAAAATCTGCAGGCCAAATACATTGTCAGTCTGGAATAAGTCAATATAAATTCATTTTTTAACAAGCATCTAGCTTAAAAATAGTTAACTTTACGACCAATTGTGAAACCAACAAAAAAAATGAGTGCAGATATTAACAAACTAGAACAAATTGCATCACAGGTAAGACGTGATATCGTACGTATGGTACACGCTTGTCAATCAGGACACCCAGGTGGTTCGTTAGGTTGTACAGATTACTTTGTGGCGCTTTATTTCAATGCAATGAAACGCAATCCTTCCTTTGACATGGATGGAAAAGGAGAAGATTTATTCTTCCTGTCAAACGGACATATCTCTCCTGTATTTTACAGTACATTGGCACGTGCGGGATATTTTGAAGTGAGCGAATTAGCAACGTTCAGAAAAATCAATTCCAGACTTCAAGGTCACCCAACAACGCACGAAGGTCTTCCAGGTATTCGTATTGCGTCGGGATCATTGGGACAAGGATTATCTGTTGCAATTGGAGCCGCACAAGCAAAAAAATTGAATAAAGACAATAATCTAGTTTATGTATTAATGGGTGATGGCGAATTGCAGGAGGGCCAAGTTTGGGAAGCTGCGATGTATGCACCACACAATAAGATTGACAATTTAATTGCTACTGTTGACTATAACAAAGCACAAATTGACGGATCTACAGATCAAGTATTATCTCTTGGGGATCTTCGTGCAAAATGGGAAGCATTTGGCTGGGATGTGATGGAAATTGCTAAAGGCAATGATATGAATGCTGTTGTTGCAGGTTTAGCAGAAGCTAAGTCACGCACAGGAAAAGGTAAACCAGTCATTATTCTGATGCATACTGAAATGGGTAACGGTGTTGATTTTATGATGGGTTCTCATAAATGGCATGGTGTTGCTCCAAATGACGAACAATTGGCGTCGGCATTGAATCAGCTTACAGAAACTTTAGGAGATTACTAGAATGAAAAAATATACTTATACAGAGTCAAAAGATACACGTTCAGGATTTGGTGCGGGATTACTAGAAGCAGGAAAGCAAGATGAGAATGTAGTTGCATTATGTGCTGATTTAATTGGTTCGTTAAAAATGAACGATTTTATCAAAGAATTTCCAGAACGTTTTTTCCAAATCGGTATCGCGGAAGCTAATATGATGGGAATTGCTGCCGGACTTACGATCGGTGGTAAAATACCATTCACTGGTACATTCGCAAATTTCTCAACAGGACGTGTTTATGATCAGATTCGCCAATCGATTGCATACTCGGACAAAAATGTAAAAATTGCAGCGTCGCATGCCGGCCTAACCTTAGGTGAAGATGGTGCAACTCACCAAATATTAGAAGATATCGGCTTGATGAAAATGTTGCCAGGAATGACAGTGATCAATCCTTGTGATTTCAATCAAACAAAAGCCGCTACGATTGCAGCAGCAAAATATGAGGGACCAGTTTATTTGCGTTTTGGCCGTCCCGTAGTTCCTAACTTCACTCCTGCTGATCAAGAATTTGTGATTGGTAAGGCGGTATTATTAAATGAAGGAACGGATGTTACGATCATTGCTACAGGTCATTTAGTATGGGAAGCTATCCAAGCTGGCGAGAAATTAGCTGAGTTGGGTATCAACGCTGAGATTATCAATATCCATACCATCAAACCTTTGGATGAAGAAGCTATTTTAAAATCTGTTGCGAAAACCAAATGTGTCGTAACGGCAGAAGAGCATAATCGTCTTGGCGGTTTGGGTGATAGCGTTGCTCAAGTGTTAACAAGAGAGTTACCTACTCCACAAGAGTACGTTGCCGTAAATGATAGTTTTGGAGAATCAGGTACTCCTGCTCAATTGATGGAAAAATACGGTTTGAATGCTGCGGCTATTGTGGCTGCGGTTCAAAAAGTAATCAAAAGAAAATAACAAAACTACGCAAGTCAATATATGGATGATGCTTTAATTATAGCAAAATTCGCCGAAGAGAGTACGCGAGAAGAAGCTTTCCGTTTATTGTTGAAGAAATATCAACAGAAGATTTATTGGCATGTGCGAAGAATGGTCATCGATCATGACGATGCGGACGATGTTGTTCAAGATATCTTTGTCAAAGTATGGAAAAACCTGGGGAATTTCCGTGAAGACTCACAATTATACACTTGGCTTTATCGTATCGCAACAAATGAATGTATTACCTTCTTAAATAAGAAAAAGCAAAAGCAGAACGTGTCGTTGGATGACGACACGACTGCTTATTTGGCAGAAACGCTTGCTGATGGCAATTATTTTAACGGTGATAAAGCTCAAATGAAATTACAACAGGCTTTGTTGACTTTGCCAGAAAAGCAAAAATTGGTCTTCAATATGAAATATTTTGAAGATATGAAATACGAAGAAATTTCAGAAGTACTCGGAACAAGTGTCGGAGCGCTTAAAGCCTCTTATCATTTAGCTGTCAAAAAAATAGAGGCATTTTTTAACAACAACGATTAAACCTTTTAGCGAAATTAGGTTCTAACAGATACTATGAAGGAAAATGGCACATATCATGATGGGCTGGAGCCTACAAATCTTCCAGCATCGTTGCGTGAAAATCCATTTGGCTTACCTGAAAATTATTTCAGTGATTTAGAATCAAAAATAATTACGCAAGTCAAATTGGTTGAATGCAAGGAAGAATCCATCTTTGAGGTTCCAGAAGGATATTTTAATAGCTTATCTGACGCCATAATGTGTAAGGTTGCGGAAGATAGTTTAAAAAATCAGGTTACTACAGACGGCTTTGAAATTCCTGAAAATTATGCTTCTGAACTATCTTCAACTATCTTCAACCGAATTTTAGAAGACAAATTAAAAGAAACGATTGCATCGGATGGCTTTACCATGCCTTCTGCTTATAATCAAACCCTTGAAGACTCCATCTTCGCCCGTTTAGCGGCGGAGAAATTGAAGGAAACAGTTCCGACAGATGGTTTTACAGCTCCTGTTGGCTACGAAGAAATAGTTGAATCGACAATTTTTGCTCGTATTGCTGAAGAAAAACTAAAAGAAACGATTGTGACTGCAGGTTTTGATGTACCACAACATTATTTTGAGATTCTTTCGGACAGCATCATTGATCGTGTTCAAATGCTTGAAAAGGATAATACACCGATCCGTCAGATTGGGAAACCTAAAAAATGGTACGCTCGTTATGCGGTTGCGGCATCCTTTGCGGCTATGTTGAGTATAGGCGGATATTGGGGTTATCAATATCAACAGCAAAATACGACTCCTGTAGAAGCTGTTGCAGAAGAGCAGTTAAGCCAGCATTTGTCAGAAATTCCTAAGCAGGAAATCATTAATTACCTTGCGGAGTCGGCTTCTGGTGACGATATGATCTATATGGCCCAGTATACTGACGAAGCAAATCTCCCTACTAAGGGATTTGGAAGTAATATATCTAAACAAGAAATAGAAGATTATCTAAATTATACCTTATAATGATGTTCAATAAAAAATACATATGGATAACATTGTTCTTTAGTATATTTTCTATTGCCTTGGGCTTTGCGCAAGACAAAAATCGATTTCAAGCTATAGAAAATGAAAAAATAGCTTACATTACTAAAGAACTGGATTTAACTCCGAGAGAGGCTCAGCAATTCTTCCCGCTCTATAATGAGTACAGCCAAACGCTTTGGGATATCAGGAAAGAAAAATTGAATGGTGCTCCAAAAAATAGTTTTAGAGGTGGCTCCAGAGACGTCTTACAGTATGATGCTAAAGAAGTGGAGATCAAAAAAGAATATCGGGCCAAATTTGCCAAAGTTATTGGCAATGCGCGGGCATCGCAATTTTTTGAAGTAGAACAGGAATTCAGGGAACATCTATACAAATCCCTGCAGAATAGAAGAAAATAATCTCGAAAATAAAAAAGAAGTCTTGAAGACTTCTTTTTTATTTTCGGACATTTGTAAGATCATGTTAAGCAACAGAGAATTATTTTTAATGAATACCGCTCAAACATCTAGCTCACCTAGATTGGTTGAAGTAGTTAAGGCTGAAGGTGTCTACCTTTATGGCCCAAATGGAGAAGAATACATGGATTTGGTCTCTGGCTTCAATGTCAGCAATATAGGCCATCGTCACCCGAAGGTTTTGGAAGCTATAAAATCACAATTGGACCAGTACCTACATGTCACCGTTTATGGTGAATTTGTGCAGGCCCCACAGGTGCAATTTGCTACAGAATTATTAGCAGAACTTCCTCCTAATTTTCAATCGGTTTACCTCACCAACAGTGGAACGGAAGCCGTAGAGGGATCAATGAAAATAGCAAAGAAATATACCGGTCGCAGGCAGATTATCGCTGCAAAAAAGGCGTACCACGGCAGTACACAAGGCGCGCTCAGTCTTATCGGAAACGATGCGTACCGTAAAGCGTATGCCCCCCTCCTTCCCGAAATAGATTTTATCGAGTTTAATGATCTGGACGATCTAACAAAGATTACGGAACAAACTGCTGCTGTCATCCTCGAAGCTATTCAGGGGGAAGCGGGTGTCCGAGTCCCGGATATCGCTTACATGCAAGCCGTCAGAAAACGCTGTAATGAAACAGGTACCCTACTGATCTTTGATGAAATCCAAACTGGTTTTGGCCGCACAGGCCGTCTCTTTGCTTTTGAGCATTTTGCTATCGTCCCAGATATCCTGATGCTTGCCAAAGGAATCGGTGGTGGCATGCCCCTAGGCGCATTTGTTGCAGCCAAAGAAGTGATGGATGTTATTAAGGATAATCCCATGCTTGGGCATATCACGACTTTTGGGGGCCACCCCGTAAGTTGTGCCGCAGCACGGGCTTCACTGGCTGTTATCAAGGAAGAAAAATTGGTAGAACAGGTCGAGCGAAAATCGCTTTTATTTAAAGAAAAACTCCGACACCCTGCAATTAAAGAAATTCGAGGATTAGGTCTTATGATGTGTCTGCAATTGGATTCCTTTGATCAGGTTTACAACGTGAGTAAGTATTGTGCTGAAAACGGGGTTATGATCGATTGGTATCTGCATTGTGAAACAGCACTGCGTGTCGCTCCTCCATTGACGATTACAGATCTGGAAATTGAAAAAGCGTGTAACATCATTATAAAAGGTTTGGAAAAGTATGCTTAAAGTATGTAACTTTAAACATAACAAAAACCTAATAATGAACACAAACCGCAGATCATTTATCAAAAAAAGCATTATTGGTTCCGGTCTATTGACTGGTGCCAATATACTGGGAAACGATGTATTCGCTCACGAATCCACCGCCAGTTCCTCAAAAATCAGTTTAAATAACGACGACATCATTTTATTTCAGGGTGATTCCATTACGGATGTGGGCCGAGATAGAAACAATAGAAATGCCAATGATACCGCAGCACTTGGACGCGGTTATGCTCTATTGGCTGCCAGCCAGCTCTTAAATAAATATTCGGCAAAAAAACTAAAGGTATATAATACAGGTATTAGTGGAAATCGTGTGCCCGATCTTCAAAAGCGCTGGCAGGAGGATACACTGGCAATTAAACCCACTGTATTGAGTATTTTGATCGGTGTGAACGATTTCTGGCGAACAATCGACCGCGGAGCACAGACAACGGTTGAGGAGTATAAATCCCAATACCAAAAGTTACTACAGGAGACATTACAAAAGCTTCCAAACGTCAAATTGATCATTGGAGAACCTTTTGCAGTAAAGGGCGTAGGTCACATTACTGAAGCGTGGTATCCAAAATTTTTGGCCTACCAAGAATCCGCTCGTGAAGTCGCCAAAGAATTTGGCGCAATTCTAATTCCCTATCAAAAAATATTCGACAATGCCCAAAAGAATGCTCCTGGTGCCTACTGGGCAGCAGATGGTGTACACCCTACCCTTGCCGGCGCACAGATGATGGCCTCAGCCTGGATGGACTGCATCAAATAATAACAAAAAAGAGCGGATATTTTATTGAAATCCGCTCTTTCGTGTTTAACATGCGCCTATATGCCAAATCTAGATTTCTTTGTAAGGTGTTTTTTGTAGATTGGGAAGAAAATAAGCCACAATACCCATCAATGGCAGGTAGGAACATAGGTGATAAATAAACTCGATGGACGTATGATCTGCCTGCCAGCCAAGTACAGCGGATCCAATCCCTCCCATTCCAAATGCAAAGCCGTAAAATAAACCTGAAACCATGCCCAACTTCTTAGGCAATAGTTCTTGTGCATAAACAATAATTGCTGGAAAAGCTGATGATAAAATCAATCCAATAATCACGATTAGTATTCCCGTCATCGTAAGTCCGACATAGGGTAATGCTAATGCAAATGGTGCAACGCCCAAGACGGAGAACCAAATGACATATTTGCGACCAAATCGGTCCCCGAATACTCCCCCCAGTAATGTTCCCACCGCAACAGCTATCAGAAAATAAAATAGATAGACTTGTGCTTCCACTTCATTAATCCCAAATTTCTTGATGGTATAAAACTGGAAATAGTTTGTAATACTTGCTATATAGAAGTATTTTGAAACAATCAGTAAGAGGAGTATAATAACGGTCACGATGATTCGGCTATTGGGTAGATCAGGCACGCGTATTGTTTTCTTCGTTGATTTGGCAAAGCTCTGAAGCCTCTTTTTATACCAACTACCAATATAATAAGATATAAATTGGCCAAGAATCGTAAATAAGCACATCCAGGCGATCGCCTGCTGCCCTCTCGGTAATACCAAAAAAGCGACAATGATTGGGGCCATTGCGGTCCCTGCATTTCCTCCAATCTGAAAAATAGATTGTGCCATACTTCTTCTCCCTCCCGATGCCATATAAGCTACACGAGAAGATTCAGGGTGAAAGATTGAAGAACCAATCCCTACCAGAAAAACAGAAAATAAGATCCATTCATAACTATGTGCTTTCGAAAACAAAAGCATACCGAGAAGGGAAAAAGACATCCCAATGATCTGAGAGTATGGTACAGGATGTTTGTCCGTAAATGAGCCTACAACGGGCTGGAATATTGAAGCTGCTATCTGATACACCATTGTAATCATCCCAACCTGAGAAAAGCTTAGATGATGCTCTTCTTTGAGCAAGGGATAGGTTGCCGGTATCACTCCCTGAATCATATCGTTCAAAAGATGCACCATGCTCACGGCAAACAAAATAGAAAAAATAGGTCTACTCGTCTTCTCTTGTATCATGACGTTGTTCAAAAATTAAAAAGGTTGATTTGTTAAAATCAACCTAAACTATCTTCATATAATAATTACAATACGCGCACCAACAATCCTTTCAGATACTCGCCTTCTGGGAACGATGCCCGGACAGGATGATCTTCAGGCTGATGAAATTGTCTGATAAACTGAATTTCCTTACCGGCATCCAGTGCAGCCCAAGCGAGCACTTGTTTGAAGGTATCCATGTCCATCGCACCTGAGCAAGAAAATGTCGCTAATAAACCACCACTATTTAACAACATCAATCCGCGGCGATTGAGGTCTTTATACGCCCTTGATGCTCTTTCCAATGCAGATCGAGAGGGTGCATATTTCGGTGGATCCAAGACAATAAGATCAAATTTTTCCCCTTCATCAATGAATTTACGCAATTGCTTGTTTACATCAGACAATATTGCGCTATGTCGACTAAGTTCAAAACCATTTTCAATAATATTCTTTTCCAGGGTTTCAATAGCCAGTGCAGAACTATCTACAGATATAACTTCTGCCGCCCCACTTTTCAAGCTATTTAACGTAAAACCACCGGAATAGCAAAAACAATCTAGGACGCGTTTATTTGAAACGTAATTGGCCGTCAGCTGGCGATTTTCACGTTGGTCGCAATAAAATCCCGATTTTTGTCCATCAATAATGTTCACCTTATAATGAATGCCATTTTCGATAACGTCGACAAATTCAGATGGAAGTTCTCCAAACAAAAGCCCATTGGTATCAGGTAAACCTTCATGTTCGCGAGATTTCAGATCACTACGCTCATAAATTCCTTTGGGTTGCAGCAAAGCATTCAATTCATCGATAATAACTGATTTGACTTTTTCCACCCCAACTGAATGAACCTGAATGGATATAAAATCCGCGTATTTGTCTGCAATAAGTCCAGGAAGAAAATCTGCTTCAGCAAAGATTAAACGAACCGTATTGGTGACACCTTCTTGCAACAGATGCTGTCTTGCTGCTACAGCCTTCTGAACGCGTGCACGCCACCAATCTGCATCAATCTGTGCTTGAGGGTTCCATTCCAATAAACGAATGGCTACACGCGAGCTATTGTGAAATAGACCATAGGCAATAAATTCACGTTCAGCATTGTAAACGCCAACAACTTCGCCATCTTCAATCTTATCGGACAATGATTTAATTGCTCCAGAAAATACCCAAGGATGCAATTGCCAGGCAGCTTTATCCTTACCCTTATTCAAATAAACTGATTTCATTGTTGCAAAATTAACGTATTAATTGTAAAACCCTGCTTCTTTATTTGTCAAAAAATAAATGAAACAATTATTCTTGTATATTTACAAAATGAATTTAAAACACTTATTATTAACCACAACATTTATTTGTTCGCTTTTTTCGTGTAAAAAATCAGATTCTGAACTCACAATTAAAAATGAGGAAGATCTTGAGCTTGTCGAGTTGTCTAGATTTGAAAAAACAGAAATGAAAGTCAGCCAAGCAATTAAAGCTGAACCATATTTTATGGTAGGCTATGGATATGATGCAAAAGAAAACCTACTTTTTGTCAATAAGGGGCTACGTGCAAAAATCATTGATACCGAAAAATTAAAGGAGTCTTCTTATATTTCTAGAACAACGGGCTTTTCAAGTGGTGGTGCATTTAGCGAAGATATTAATAAGGAGGGACTATTGAGAAGTCTGAGAATACAATTTGATCATTACGGGGAGCAACTCGTTACAACGGAAACAGATGCATTGGCACGCATTCCCTCGGACCAGAAAATGCAACTAACCAACTATTATTCTGAAGGATTTCAATACAGCATGCTTTTCTTTGCAGTAAAAGATCCGAAATTTCAAAATCAAGACTTCATTAATTTTGTTCAGAACAACAGTCCAGAACTTATTGTAAAAAAGTATGGCACACATCTCATTTTGAGTTGCACCAAGGGGGCGTCCGTAAATCTTATAAAATACCTGGACAAAAAAACTGTGCTTGATGACAAAGTCATAAAAGATTGGAAAATTGTAGCGTTTGTTTCAGGTGCCAATCTCCGATTATTTGATATGCACCCGATAAAAAATACCATTGATGTCAGTGCATGGTTAAGTTCATTGACGGAAGAAAATGGAGATTTCATAAGATTTGGGCGAGAGCAACCTATCCCCATCTATGACTTAATCTTAGATAAGGATAAAAAACTTGAATTAAAGAATTATATTGATACTTATCTTGGTATAAAAAAGGGCTCCTAAAGGAGCCCTCAACGTTTAGTTATGGTTGATTAAATATTTTTTGAAGGCTTCGAAATCAACTTTTAAAAGTTCCGCTAATTTTTCTTTTCCTTGCAATGTTTCTGCACCGGCAGGCAACACTATTTTTCCAAATACATCTGCTGCTATTGCGTCGGGGAATTTGCAGGGATGTGCTGTCGATAAGAAAACCGAAGCGTAATGACCTGGATGCTCCTTTGCATAAGCACGAGCGCCAAGCCAGGCGATTGCTGTATGCGGACAGGCGATATAGTTCGATTCTTCATATAATTTTTGCATTCCTTCTTTTGTTTCTTCATCTGTAAATGTATAAGAAGAGAGCATATTTTTTAATTCCTCCACATTTCCGCCAAAAAGATCCTGTATACGCACCCAGTTGCTGGGATTCCCAACATCCATGGCATTGCTTAAGGTTTGAACAGAAGGCAATGGTTCATATTTGCCGGAAGAAAGGAATCGAGGAACGGTATCATTGACGTTTGTTGCAGCTACAAAATGCTTCACTGGAAGTCCCATTTTATAGGACAATAAACCAGCCCCGATATTACCAAAATTACCACTCGGCACTGTAAACACGACCTCATTGATTCCTTGTGACTTCAATTGTGCATACGCATAAAAATAATAAAATGTCTGTGGGATCAGCCGTGCTATATTGATTGAATTAGCGGAGGTCAAACGCAATACAGCATTGAGTTCTGCATCACTAAAAGCTTGCTTTACTAATGCCTGACAATCATCAAAAGTTCCTTCAACTTCAATAGCACGAATATTTTGTCCATTGGTGGTCAATTGTAGTTCCTGAACTTCCGAGACTTTACCTTTAGGATATAAGATCGTCACACGTGTTCCTTCTACGCCCAAAAAGCCCAATGCAACAGCTCCTCCTGTATCGCCTGACGTCGCAACAAGCACGTCCAGTAATTTATCGTCAGTCTTTGAAAAATAGCCCATAACCCTGCTCATAAACCGAGCTCCGAAATCTTTAAAAGCATAAGACGGCCCATGAAATAGTTCGAGCACAGCCGTGCTGTCGGTCAAGAATCTTACAGGAGCATCAAAATTGATGGCATCGTTCACAATCTGTTTTAAATCGCCTTTGGGAATATCTTTTCCCAATAGTGTAGAAGCTACTTCGAAAGCAATCTCCTGCAAGGAATACTGTTGAATATTCTTAATGAATAGCGGGTCCAATTGTGGAATCTCTTCAGGCATATACAATCCTTTGTCTGCAGGGAGAGAATTGAAGACCGCATCTTTAAAGGAGACTTCTAATGTTTTATTATTTGTACTATAAAATTTCATATGTAAATAATTTTGTCAAGGCCATATAAAATATCCTGTTATTTTGATTCGTATTCACTTTAGAATGCGGATATTTCATTTTATTATCTTTTCTGAGCCAATTATCAATTGACCTGAGATTTATAAACCTCGTTTCTGTCCGTAAATAATTTTTAATCTAAAACCCTGGGTCCTTCGACATTGACACGGGAAACATAGCCAAAACTGTCAATTTCATTTTCTTTGAGATGAGTTTGAATTTTGTCGGCGATATCCTTTGCTATTTTTTCGTCCCGTGTTATTGCAACGACAGAGGGGCCTGAGCCAGAAATACCAAAACTCAAGGCACCATTTTTCAAAGCAATCTCCTTCATTTCATAAAACTGGGGAATTAAAATTGCACGTGTTGGTTCAATGAGGATATCTTTCATGCTTCGTGCAATGAGATCGTAATCTTCTTTGAACAATGCAGCGACCAATCCCGCGATATTTCCCCATTGTGTCACGGCGTCTTTCAACAGCACTTTATCCTTTATGAGTTGTCTTGCGTCACGTGTGGGAACATCGACCTGTGGAAAAACCACTGCTGCTACGAGTTCTTTTGGGGAAGGTATAGAAATAACATCCAAAGGTTCATTTCCCCGGATTAATGTGATGCCTCCATAAAGCGCTGGAGCAACATTATCGGCGTGGCCTGTACCGCAAGCCAAACGCTCACCTTCAACACAAAATGGTAATAATTCTTCTTTTGTCAAAGGGTTTCCGAGCATGGTATTGATGGCAAAAAGCCCAGCTACGGTGCTTGCTGCGCTGGAACCTAGCCCAGATCCAATTGGCATATGTTTATGCAATTCGATTTCGACACCTACCTTTGATGAGATATTCAGGGCTTGTAATAGATATTGCACACAGGCAGATACGGTGTTCTTACCGGGATCGAGCGGCAGTCTTCCATCGTCACCAGTTATTTCCCGAATCGTTACTCCAGGTTGTTGCGTACGTCGCATCACCACCTCATCACCGGGTTGCTCAACAGCAAAACCCAATATATCAAAACCGCAGATCATATTTGCGACAGTTGCAGGTGCAAAAACACGAACTTCCGACAGCATGCTGTCTAAATTTATCACCTTATCTTTCAGATACTCCACATTTAAATTATTGGCCATCACGTAATTTTTATTTTCCTTGAATAGTTTTTATGCTCCGACATTTACCAAATCTGCAAATACACCGGCAGCTGTCACCTCAGCTCCCGCACCAGGACCTTTTACGACAAGGGGACGTTCTTTATAACGCTCTGTTGTAAACGATATAATGTTATCGCTGCCTGATAAAGCATAAAAAGGATGGTTTTCATCAACAAACTGAATCGCAATGGATACCTTTCCATTTTCCAATTTCCCGATGTAGCGGATTACTTTATTTTCATTGGCTGCTTTCTTCTTCATTGCTTCGAAATATTCATTTTCCTGTTGCAATTCTGTATAAAAAGAATCTACTGTATCTGCTTTCAAACATGCTGGAGGTAATATTGCACCGAGGTCTACATCTTCGGCCTCAACAGCATACCCCGCATCTCTCGCCAGGATGAGCATTTTACGCATAAAATCTACACCACCTAAATCATCCCTTGGATCTGGCTCGGTGTATCCCAGCTCCTGAGCCTGTTTGACGATATCATAAAAAGAAGCATCTGCTTTAAAATTGTTGAAAATATACGAGATTGTCCCTGAAAGAATAGCCTCTATCTTCAGAATACGGTCACCGCTCAGCATCAAGTCTTTGAGCACCCTGACGATAGGCAATCCTGCACCTACATTTGTTTCATAAAAGAAATCTACACCGTGTCGATGAGCAGTATCGCGTAATGTTTTATATTGCTCGAATTTACCTGAATTCGCAATTTTATTGCAGGTGACGATTGAAATATTGGATTTAAAGATATCTTCGTAGTAGGTTGCAGGTAATTTGCTTGCAGTATTATCGATAAATACACAGTTCGGCAAATTCAGCGCTTTCATTCGATCTATAAACAATGCCAGGTCTGATTCAGTTCCATTTTTAGCAAGTTCATCCGACCAATTATTTAAATCAACACCTTCGGTATTGAAAAGCATTTTACGGCTATTGGAAATTCCAACAACTTTAATTTCAATATCATTTTTATCCAATAGGAAGTCATGTTGATTTTCCAATTGTTTAAATAAAGTTGCACCAATGTTACCGGTACCGATATTAAATACATGCAGCGTTTTCTTTAGCTCTGCAAAAAACGCATCATGTACGGCATTAAGTGCCTTCGCTAAATCTTCTTTACCAATAATTACAGATATATTGTATTCGGATGATCCCTGTGCAATAGCACGGACGTTGATACCGTTGCGTCCTAATGCTGCAAATAATCGACCGGCCATGCCGGGAGTTTTTTTCATATTTTCACCAACGATAGCTAAGACCGACAGGTTTTCTTCGATCGCAGGAACGACCAGTTTATTTGCCTGGATTTCAAGCTCAAACTCCACTTCGATCAATTGTATAGCGCGTTTGGCATCCGATGGATTGACAGCAAATGTGATGCTGTGTTCGGAAGATGATTGCGTGATTAGCACAACATTGATCTGCTCTCGAGCCAATAGCGTAAAAAGCCGCCCGCTAAAACCCGATTTACCGATCATCCCTGATCCACTCAGGTTGATGACAGAAATATCCGAGATCGAAGAAATCCCCTTGATTGGCAGCGCAGTTTTTCCACTATCAAACTGAATCACTGTCCCTGAAAAATCAGGCTCAAAAGTATTTCGAATAACTATCGGTATTTTCTTTAAGAAAGCCGGAATCATCGTTGGAGGATAAATCACCTTAGCACCGAAGTAAGATAACTCCATTGCCTCTGTGTATGATAATACAGGCAAGGAAAACGCTTTCTTCACAATACGTGGATCGGCAGTTAACATCCCATTCACATCTGTCCAAATTTCAATGGCTGTTGCGTCCAGTATCGACCCGAAGATCGCTGCGGTATAATCTGATCCACCTCTTCCCAAGGTGGTAATACGTCCATTTTCATTACTTCCGATAAAACCGGTGACAAACAGTAGTTTATCACCATGCGTGATATACAATGATTTCACCAATTGCTCCGTTAGCATTTCATTTAAATGTGCATTACCAAAATTTGAATCAGTTTTCACATAATGGGATGCATCTACAAATAGAGACTCGGGAATATATTGTTCCATCACCTTAGATACCATATAATTTGAGCAACGCTCACCGTAGCTAAGGATCAAATCTTTACTTTGATTACTCAGCTCCTTTAGTGCAGAAATTCCTTGCAGGAGATCTTCTATCTCATTAAAAAACAACTTTAGCTTTGTAAATACAGGATTTTGATATTTCACAGCCAAGAGCTCTTTGACAACCGTAAAATGCTTATCTTCCAAGGACTTTAGACCATCCGAAAAGGACTTTCCTTCGGCAGCGTCCTCCGCCAGTTGGGTAAGTAAGTTTGTTACACCTGACATAGCTGACAACACAACCAATGGTTTTTCCTTTGCATCGTAAGATTTTTTTACAATGCTTAAGACCGCCTTTAGACTTTCTACCGTCCCGACCGATGTGCCTCCAAATTTTAAAACTTTCATACTGTTTTATACTGTTTGTTTAGATTGATGATTTTTATGCTAAAAAAAGAAGCGCTTTCCTTTGTCGAGGAAAGCGCTTCTAAATATTGTGTCTACAATTATATACAACGAAACTACTTCCTCCTGAGTTTTATCCCGGTGGTAATAATAATCGATGTAATAATTGTATTTGTGTTCATTGCTTTTGCTTATGTTTTGTAAATATAGAACAAATATTATCACTTTACCAAAGAAAATTAATATTTTTTTTAAGATTCACAATGAGACATATAATCAAGTGGCATTCTGACATTAGGGGAGCGTTTTTTACTCGAACAGGTAGTCGAGGCACTGTCGTTGATCGTTGACAGAATTATTAAAGTACAATATGCCCAAATGGGCGTTATGAAGATGTTAAAATTGTTAAAATTTCGTTAAATACCTTAAAATAAATTTGACCCTAAACTGATATTGTATTATATTCGCAACAGTGCTGTCCAAAATAGATGACAGTGTTAAATTTTTAAAAGTTAAATGTTGTACAAAAAAGCGATTTAATGAAAACAAAGAAATTTATAGCGTCAATGCTATTTATCGGCTTATGTCTAGTGTCGCAGGCACAAACCAACAGAAACTCCAAACCAGAATCAGATCCTGATAATCTAGCGAAAGAATACTTTTCACAAATCATGGGAGTTGCAGTCTCAGCAACAACAAATACCAAACTTTATCAATTTGTTTACGAATGGTTGGGAACTCCATACCGCTTAGGAGGAGATTCAAAAAGAGGCATTGATTGTTCTAAATTTTCTTATGAATTATACGACAAAGTATTTAACACTTCGTTAGGATATAATAGCAGAAATCAATATTCTCAAGTCAAAACTGTCGAAAAAAATGAGCTAAAAGCAGGTGATTTGGTATTCTTCAAAATTAGAAGTAAAAGTATTACCCATGTAGGTGTTTATATCGGCGATAATAAGTTTGCACATGCCTCGTCCAGTAAAGGAGTTATGATTAGCAATTTAGATGAGCCATACTGGCGACGTTATTATTACAATGGTGGTCGTTTACCAGAAGATAATAGATCGCTTACAGCAGAAATATTAAAAGCGGAAAAAGATAATAAATTGAATTAATAAGATTGATTCAGTCTCGAAAAGTCCAAAGCGTTTAACTCGTTTTGGACTTTTTTTATACAATATAATATCCTATTTTTACCCCATAATCATTGGAATACTATTATGTCTTCAAAGAAAACGCTCATCTTAAATAAAGAACAAATAAAACAAAAATCTATTCGGATTGCCTATCAAATTTTGGAAGACAATTTTGAAGATGAAACACTTGTATTGGTAGGAATTGCTGACCGGGGTTATGTATTTGCACAACGCCTTCAGGCGATTTTACAGGAGATTTCAACGAAGGAAATCCTGCTGATTAAAGTTACTATGAAGAAAACGAGTAGATCGTTGAGTGCAAGCACAGACATACCTGTTGATATTGCAAAAGATAAGACCATCATCTTAGTCGATGATGTACTGAATAGTGGTAGAGCCTTAGCCTATGGACTGGGTGTATTCTTAAACGTTCCATTGAAGAAAATGAGAACGGCTGTATTAATTGATAGAAGCCACCATAAGTTCCCTATATTTAGTGACTACTATGGTACGAAGCTTTCAACGATATTAAGAGAACATGTTACCGTTACTCTTGAAGAATTTGACAAAGAAGAAGATGCAGCATGGTTAATTTAAACCATGCTGTTATTTTTTTGAGACTTTCAATTTCATCCCCGGTTTTATCCGGCTTCCATTTAAATCATTTTCACTTTTAAGTCGACCGACTGATGTGCCATTTTTATCTGCGATCTCAGATAATGTATCACCTTTCTTAACGACATAGTAAGCTGTACGCGTGGCGCTAGCGGCACGTTGTTGGTTTTTCTTTGAAGACCTTTCTGTGTTACGAGCTAATTTCGCATTGACGAAATCATCCTCCTTTTTTATCAGTAAGTTTTGTCCAGGGACAATCTGATTTCCACGCAGGTTATTCCAAGATTTTATATCCTGTACGGTTACTTCAAACTTGTCAGCAATGGAAGCGAATGTCTCACCAACTTTCACTTTATATTTCCCATTCTGTAAAGGCTCGCTTGGATTTTCTGTCTGACTAGGATTTACCGAAGATATTGGCGTATTGAGCGCTGCATACAATTCCTCTGCGGCAATCTTTTTATCCAATACAGGTAAAACTAATCGCAATGGGGACTCTTCAGTGCCATTTAATACATTTTTTTTAAAACTAGGATTCAATGCACGTAATGTCTCTTTTGACACCTGTAAAGCATCCGCTATTTGGTTCAATGAAATACGCTTATTGATATCTAATGCTTGAGTTCTCAGTGAAAGTTCGGTATCCGCAGCATTGATATCATTTTCGTCCGCATATTTCATCGCATAGGTCATTGCGATGAACTTAGGGATATAGTTTTGGGTCTGTTGCGTTAGATATGGAGCGATATCCCAAAAAGTAGCATTCTCCTTTCCCGAACGTTGGATCGCACGGCTAACCGCTCCTTTACCGCCATTATAGGATGCTATCGCTAACAACCAATCGCCATATTCATCATAAGCTTCTTTTAGGATTTTTGCAATAGCATAGCTCGAAGCGATCGGATCCATACGTTGGTCGGTATAACTGTCCACCGTAAGATGATAAGTTTTGGCTTCATAATACATCAATTGCCATAAGCCTGTTGCTCCGGCACTAGAGATATCACGTGGATTTAATGATGATTCGACTACACTTAGATATTTGAGTTCCCGCGGCACTCCTACTTCATCCATGATTTTATCAAACAATGGGAAATAGTATTGTCCTAGTCCCATCATCCTACACATATAGGGATTATAATTATCCGACGTGTATTTGGCAATCAGATCTTTCACTCGTGGTGAGTAGTCTAATGGAACCTCACGTTCTATTGCCTTTAATTTCCGTACAAGCTGTATATCTTCATCTGTAATTTCAGCATCATGCTGTCGGTTACTTCCGGAAGATTTTATACTGTCCAGGTACTGGTAAATGTCTTGTTTTTCTTTTTCGATGCTTTTTTGAAAGAAGGTATGGGCAGCTTCTTTCATACCTTCTACAGCGCTTTCTTGGGCCATGAGTGGTAGTACATAGCATACCCCTCCTAGTATTGAAATTAACGTCTGTTTTCCGATCATAAATTTACTGTTAAATCCGAGTTTGATTCATCTGCTGAAAAATCAACAATAATCTAAACGATTAGAAATGGATTTTAGTATAAAATGGTTTTCGTCCTATTTCGCTATAGGTCGCGTATAAAACAAAATACGATTTTGTTCATCACAAAATCGTATCCATGCTATATGGGATCAAAACCTCCCTTATTTGTTATCTTCTACTTCAGATTTTTTTTCAGGTGAAGACTCATCTTTTTGGCCTTCTTTAAATTCCTTTACTCCTTTACCCAATCCGCGCATCAATTCAGGAATCTTCTTGCCACCAAATAATAGTAACAATATTACTACAATGACAATTAACTCTTGCCCCCCGATTCCCATGATTAATAATGATGTTGACATAACTATAATTTCTTGTTTTTCAATTCTTTTAAACTAAAACTTCTCTCTCTATTTACAAATGTAATGATAATTATTAAATATAGTAATTATTTCTTATCTCGCCAACCATGACATCGGATTCAGTGGTGTTGTTCCTTGTAGTACAGAAAATTCTACCATCGGAACTCCCGTATCGGAATCTACATCGGCCGTCCCTATCGTCTGTCCCGTACTTACTTTTTGTCCTTTTGAAACACTTACACCAGCCAAATTCATATAAACAGTAAAGTATTCACCATGTTTAATCATGACAATACGCTGCCCCATCATCGATACTATACTCAAAACTTCTCCATTAAATACTGCTTTCACGGCCGAACCGCTTGATGTTTGTATTTTGACAGTTTCATGATCCCAATTGACATTTCTACCGACACTTTCTGAACCAAACTCTTGCATAATCTTCGCATTAGAAACAGGCCAAGGCAAACTACCTCGGTTCGATCTGAAGTCATTTGAAAGTTTGACTGCTTCCGGAGTACTACGTAAGACTTCAGAATCTGATTTTCGCGCAGTATTACTGCCTTTCGAACTTGTATTATTTTTACCCTTTGTATTTGATGTGGACTCATTCGCTTTGCGATTCCGTTCAGCAGCAGCTTCCGCAGCACGACGCGCCGCCTCAGCTCGTCGACGTTCAGCCTCAATTTCTCTTCTAATGATCTCCTTGATGGCCGCATTAATACGACGCTCCTCTTTTTGCTTTTGGGTAATATCTTTCTTCACGCCGCGCTCTGTAACAATCAATTCACTCAATTGTCCAGAATAAACAGATCGCTGTTGAGATATGGTTTTTTTCTCATTTTCCTGCTCTTTCATCAAGGCAACCTGTTTGTTTCGGTCCGCCTGCAATTGAGCAATTTTTTGTTCAATCTGTTTCTTGGTATTTTCGATATCGGCAGCTTTCAGCTTTCTAGAATCGTTAAACTGTTGTAAGTACTTAACCCGTCGGAACCCCTGATTAAAATCCTTGGATGCAAAAATAAACATCAATTTATTATAGGCATTCCGGTTTCTGAACGCAAACATCACCATCTTCTCATAGTCACGTTTCATCTTCTCCAATTCGGCCTTTAACTTATTTACGGCAGCGGTATTGGCATTGATATGTTTGTTAATTACAGCTACTTCCGAAGTAATGGTATTTATCTTCTGCTCGCGCAAATTAATCTGCTTACTCAATGCTGTCACTTGTTGTTGAGTAAGTGATTTTTCCTTTGCAATCTCTTTGACCGTATTCTGTAATTCAGCAATTTCACGATTGAGTTTCTCACGCTGTTTTTCAAGTTCAGCCCTAGTCTGCGCCGATGAAATCCCAATCATGAATAGGAAAGCAGCTATACCAAGTATTGTCTTTTTAAAGTTCATTTACAGTACTATTTTTTTGTGTTTGCCATCTTTCTATCCTATTAATTCACCCCATACTTTAGCAAACTAATTGCGAAAGTAATAAATCTAAAGGAAATAGACAGCTTCTCATCGGATTACTTTGTAACGTGACGATACTGAAAAAGGCATTTCGACTGGTTCATTAAAAGTCACTTTGTTAAAATTTATCTCTGTTTTTATCTCTTGACGACCATCAGAAATGATCATTTTTAAAAGCATCGGAAATTCTTGTCCAGAGGCCATGGCATATTCACCGTAATTGGCCTCCAGCAATTGTTTTTTTGAAAGTTGCGCTAATCTAAACTGATAAGGCCTATTGTTATTATTTAACTTATATAAAAAATCTAGTTCATTCAGTTTGCCATCCAACTGGACAGACATCGAGTCCTGTTTAAAATTAACCTGATCAATATCGGACAATAGATTCACCGAAAGATTGGCTAGCAACAAATCCTGTAGATTTCCGAAAGTTAAATCCGGACTGGCAAAACGATATAGGTAGTCAAATGGCTTAACCATATATTCGCTCTGAAACTTATTTAAAATTTGTACACTGTCTGGAGTGATCAATACCCGGGCAACCTCTATACCCAGTGTAGCAGAAATGGAAATCCAGATCCTTTTATCTTTCTCTATTCGAATAGTAGAAGTGACATCATAATTGTCCTTCCCAAGATCGAGACGCATCTTCGCTTTTCCAGAAAAAGTAGAATAATTCAAATTGGTCAAAAAAAGATCACGTAAGCTATTCTTTTTCGCCTCCCTTGTATTATCTTTTATGGTCAACTCGTTTTCAGCTTTAAGGTCAGCACCTTTTAGTAGTTTCTTCTTAGAACTACAAGAAGAAAGCAGCAACACAACAGCACTAACCCAAACAATTTTATTCCACATAGCTCTTAGTCTCAATCTTCTTTTTCAATTTCAGCTTACCCTCCTCCGTATCAGCTCCCTTTTCTAAAGCGAGGTTCCACTGCTTAACGGCATCCGTTGTTTTCCCTAACTTAATCAAAATGTCGCCATAATGTTCCAGTAATACCGCCGTTTGCGGATTTGTATTTTTTAACGCTTTTTGAATCCATACTAGTGCGTCATCATATTTTCCATTTGCAAAAAGTACCCAAGCATAGGTATCTTCAAAAGTTCCATTATTGGGCTGCAATTTCGTCGCCATTGCGGCATACTTTATAGCTTCATCAAGTCGTTCTTTTCTTAACGACAAATAGTATGCTAAATTGTTCATCGCCGTCACATTTGTACTATCCAATCGAATAGCTTCGATATAAGCCGCGTCAGAGGCTTTATACATCTGAAGTGAATTATAAATATCACCTAATCCCCCATAAATATTTGCTTGTAGAAAAGGCGATTCATCCTGTGCATTATTAAGTGCAGCCTCCATAAACTTTCGGCTATTTTCCATGTCTTTTTTCATCAAATAGGCCATACTCGTAAAATAGAGTATGGTCGCATTATTGGACACATAGTGCAGCGCTTCCCCACCATGTGCAATGGCTTGATCAAATTCACCTTTGTCCATATCCAAACTCATCAGCATCCGCCAAGCATCGATCTGGTAGGGGTTCATACTCACGGCTACCGCTAGTGAACTTTGAGCAGCGGACTTATCGTCTCTCAACCATAACACTTGTCCCTTTGCCATATGGCTTTCGGCAATACGTGGATGAACTTCAACCAAGATATTCACCAATTCCAAAAGTTGGTCTTTTGTATAGGGACCTTTCGGATTCAACAAGGTCATTATAATCCGATTCTTATCTGCAAAATCAACTTTCTTAGATTGAAATCCTTGCTTAAGTGCATCAAAAGATAATTTCAGCTTTTTATCAAATCGATAGAGATCAGCCAAATCGAAATAAAGAAAATCCTCTTTTGTGGTCTGAATTCCTTTATTAATGTAGTCCAATGCAAGCTTCGAATTTTTGGAAAGATTATAGGCTTGCGCTAATTGTCCATACACTTGAGCCAGCGAAGTCCCTTTGTCTGCCCAGGGCTTCAAAAGATCAATGACAGCTTTATAATTACCGGCATCATTTAACAACACACTGCCAACCATGTCCAATGTATCAGAAGCGACAGCGATCTCTTTGGTTTTATAGAAATACTCCAAAGCCACATCCTTGTACCCACCATTGAAAAGGAGCATGATACGCTCCCGTTTTAGTGAGGCAGTATTATTGTCATCTCGATCTATCAACTTATCGAGATAGATTAAAGCACTATCCGCGTCGTTTTTACTTTTAAATGCATCTACAGCAAAACTTAGATATTCCGGCTTCGACTGAATATTCAGCGCTTCTTTTATAGCTTCGATCGCTCCATCTTGATTTCTCATCTGCGCAAGAAGAATTGCCTTTGTAAAATAGATGTCATCGGCTTGTGGGTAATCTGCGATTATAGCATCCAAAGAATCCATCCCCGGGCCAATTTTTCCTTGCTTCAATATTTCCTGTACGTTTTTGAGTCGTGCATCGTAAGGTTTAGGCTTATTATCCGAAGATTGCGCCTTTAATGAGCCCAGGACTACTAGGAGTAAACCAATAAAACTTAAAAAAAATCGTTTATCTAAAAAATTCAATCTCATCTACTTCCGCTATAATAATTTAAAAATTCTTCCTGCAATATACTAACTAATGTAACAATATTCATTCGAGGAAGTTGTAAAAATATTGAGATTAGTGGGGCTCGCTTGAAATTCAACTCGTTTTCAACAAAATAAGCAAAATAGATTTTAAAATATAGAATAATAGATGTACCTTTGCAGACCCTTGAGATAAGGGGAAGAAAAATTTTTTAATAAATTATTTAAACAAAAGCAAGTGAATACGTTAAGTTACAAAACTGTCTCTGCCAACAAGAACACCGTTAACAAAGAGTGGATCGTTGTTGACGCTGAAGGAGAGATTTTGGGGCGTTTGGCGAGCAACATCGCGAAAGTAATTCGTGGTAAGCATAAGCCTACATTCACCCCACACGTAGACTGTGGAGATAACGTGATTGTTATCAATGCAGACAAAATTAAATTGACAGGAAACAAATTAGGCGACAAAGTTTACGTACGCTACACTGGATACCCAGGTGGTCAACGTTTCGTTTCTCCTAAAGAGTTAATGGCTAAATTTCCTGAACGCATTATTGAAAAAGCTGTTCGTGGTATGCTTCCTAAAAACCGTTTAGGTCGTCAATTGTTTAAAAACCTTTACGTTTATGCTGGTACTGAGCACAAGCATGAAGCACAAAATCCAAAACCAGTTAAATTTTAAGGAGAATCGTCATGTCAACAACTAACACTTCAGGAAGAAGAAAAACTGCTGTTGCCCGCATTTACTTAACTGCTGGTAGCGGAAACATTATCATAAACGGTAAAGACTACAAAGAGTATTTCCCAACATTACCTTTGCAATACATCGCTACACAGTCATTGAACGTAGCTGGTGAATTAGCAAACTTTGATGTAAAAGTAAACGTTAACGGAGGTGGTGTTAAAGGTCAAGCAGAAGCTGTTCGCTTAGCGATCGCAAAAGCTTTGGTTGAGCTTAACCCAGAAGTTAAACCTGCATTACGCGCTAAAGGTTTAGTAACACGTGATGACCGCATGGTTGAACGTAAGAAACCAGGACGTCGTAAAGCTCGTAGAAGATTCCAATTCAGTAAACGTTAATCAAAGGAGGATCAAAAAATGGCAAGAACTACTTATCAAGATTTATTGGATGCAGGTGTGCACTTTGGTCACCTTACACGTAAATGGGATCCGAAAATGGCTAAGTACATTTTCATGGAACGCAACGGTATCCACATCATTGACTTGAACAAAACTCTTACGAAATTAGAAGAAGCTGCTTCAGCTATCAAACAAATCGTAAAATCAGGTCGCAAAGTTTTATTCGTCGCTACGAAAAAACAAGCAAAAGAGATCATCGCACAACAAGCAAAAGAGGTTAATATGCCTTTTGTAACTGAGCGTTGGTTAGGTGGTATGCTTACAAACTTCGCTACAGTTCGTAAGTCTATCAAAAAAATGTCTAACATTGACAAAATGCAAAAAGATGGTACATATGATGTATTGTCTAAAAAAGAGAAGTTGATGATTCAACGTGAGCGTATCAAATTAGAAAACCTTTTAGGAGGTATCGCTGATTTGAACCGTTTACCAGCTGCTTTATTCATCATCGATGTGAAAAAAGAACACATCGCTGTTTCTGAAGCAATGAAATTGAACATCCCTACTTTTGCAATGGTAGATACAAACTCTGATCCTTCAAACATTGATTTCCCAATCCCAGCAAATGATGACGCTAGTAAATCTATTAGTTTAATCGCCGGTATCATTGGTCAAGCAATCCAAGAAGGTTTGGACGAGCGCAAACGCGACAAAGAAGAAGAAGCTGAAAAAGATGCTGCTGCTGCTAAAGCAAAAGTTGATAATAGTGATGCTTCAGAAGCTAAACGTCCTCGCAAAGCGAAAGACGGAGAATAATATTTTTATTCCAAACCGGATGGCGTAGCGTTAGTTTCTGGAAAAGTTTACTTTTCTTGAACTAGCCTCTCTGTCCGGTTTTTTGGTTTAACAATACTCGTTTATCAAGAAATGTTAAACTTCATATTAGCTTAACATGTTTTAAGTTAATATTGTACAAATTTCAGTCGTAAATAATAATAAAAAGAAATAAACATGTCAGTACAAATTTCTGCATCAGATGTGAACAAATTGCGTCAACAAACTGGCGCTGGTATGATGGATTGTAAAAAAGCTTTAGTTGAGTCTAATGGTGACTTTGAAGCTGCTGTAGATTACTTGCGTAAAAAAGGCGCTAAAGTAGCTGCTAGCCGTCAAGATCGCGACTCTAACGAAGGTGTTATCATCGCTAAAGCTACTGCTGATGGTAAATCAGGTATCGTAGTTGAAGTTAATTGTGAAACTGACTTCGTAGCTAAAAACGCAGACTTCGTTGCTTTCGCTGAAAAAATTGCAGACGTTGCATTAAACAGTAAACCTGCTTCTTTGGAAGAATTAAAAGGTTTGGAACTTGATGGCAAAAACATCGCTGATTTATTAATCGAGCAAACTGGTGTAATTGGCGAGAAAATTGACGTTTCTAAATACGAAACTATCACTGCTGAAAAGGTTATCGCTTATATTCACGGTAACTACCGTTTAGGTGTATTAGTAGGTCTTTCTGCTGATGCTGCTGGTGCTGAAGAAGCAGGTAAAGATGTAGCAATGCAAATTGCCGCAATGAACCCTATCGCAATTGACAAAGATGGTGTTGATCAAAACACAATCGAGCGTGAAATCGCTATTGCTAAAGAGCAAATCATTGCTGAAGGTAAACCTGCTGAAATGGCTGAGAAAATCGCTCAAGGTAAATTGAATAAATTCTTCAAAGACACAACTTTGTTAAACCAAGAATTCGTAAAAGATTCTTCTAAAAACATCGCTCAATTCTTAGATTCAGTTTCCAAAGGATTAACTGTAACTGCTTTCAAACGCGTACAATTGGGCGCATAAGCATAATTCATTCCATTACCAGAATTGGAAATTTTTAAAACAGGAGCTATTCTTCGAATGGCTCCTGTTTTTGTTTACATCTCTTCCTTCATTTATTCCCGAACTATTTTTCACCGCTGGCCTTGGCTTTTATTTTATCCCAAATTTGTGTAACTTAAGGATACATAAAAACTGGACAGCATATGGGTATGTTAAAGGAAAACGCGTTAAAAGGAAAACGAATTTTGATTACGGGTGGTGGTACAGGCCTCGGAAAAGCCATGACAGATTACTTTCTCGAGCTTGGCGCCTCTTGCCTGATCACGAGCCGTAAAGATGATGTTATACAGCATACAGCGAACGAATTGTCGGAAAAATATCAGGCGAAATGTCTTGCAGTAGCTGGAGATGTCCGAAATTATGAGGATGTCGAGCGCGTCGTTTCCTGTGGATATGAACATTTTGGCGGGATAGATATACTCATAAACAATGCTGCCGGAAATTTTATCTCCCCTACCGAACGTTTAAGCCACCGCGCCTTCGAATCTGTTATTGGTATCGTTCTCCAAGGTAGTATAAACTATACCCTAGCACTGGGCAAGCGTTGGATTGAGGCCAACGAACATAATAAAGCTATACTAAGTATCGTCACAACCTATGCTTGGACGGGTTCTGGCTACGTTGTTCCTTCTGCAACAGCTAAAGCCGGAGTTCTTGCATTAACTCGATCGTTAGCCGTTGAATGGGGAAAAAAAGGGATAAGACTCAATGCTATAGCTCCGGGTCCATTCCAAACTTCAGGTGCCATGGAACGGCTACTTCCAGGTGAATTAGGCGAACTTCTCTCGCCTGCCAAACGTATCCCCTTGGGCCGCTTGGGCAAACTGGAGGAATTGGCCAACCTCGCGGCCTATCTGGTATCCGATTACGCCAGTTATATCAACGGTGATGTTATCACGATAGATGGCGGCGAGTGGCTTAAGGGAGCAGGTGAGTTCAATGGATTGGATATTATTCCTGAAGATCAATGGGATGCTATTGAACAGATGACCAGAAATGCAAAAAGCACCTGATAATCGTTTAAAATAACGAATGATTTATTTTATGGTGAATACGCAACTGTATTACATGCCGGTTTAAAAGAGGAAATAGCAAGGTCTTTAATCCATTTTTCTTAGGTTTGTAGCGATTATTCCAATAGACTCTGTACATATGATGAATTTATCTTTCGAATCTCAAAAAATCAAGCATAAAGAAAAATTAGAACTCAATAAAACGGGTTTTGATTTTGCGTTAGTTTATATAGCCGAAGGCACACTCGTATCGAAAGGGAATAATTTAAAATTTTCCAAAGAGAATTTACTTTTTTTGAATAAAGATTTCGAAACACTTGAGACAAAAAAAGATACAACTGCATTTGTACTCTATTTCTCCAACTCCTACTTTAAAGATCTGCACTTTATACAACAAAATTTTAGACTTACTCACAACCCGGTTGATATCTTTAACTCGAAGACATTGTTAAATAAGAGCCTATCCCTTAAAAAGGAAAATAAAAAACTGATCGAGCGGGTAATTTCGCTAATTCAACAATATGAGAGTGAAGATGAAGCGGCATCAATTTTTATATTCCACCAGACAATGTCCCTTTTCGCTTTAGTAGAAAATATATTGACAGATCTGGAGCTACCTATTAACGAGTCTTATGAATTGTCTCAAGAGATCGAGCAATACATACAGCAAAATATCTATTTCCCGGATAAATTACAAATCAAGTCGATTGCAGATCAGTTCCAAATTTCAGCAAATTATTTTGGGGCCTTTTTTAAAAAAAGATATTCAAAAAGCTACAAAGTGTATATAGACGATATTCGTATTAAACTAATTGAGGAGCGACTAGCATCCAATAGATACACGATGAAACAAATTGTAGAAGAACTCGGATTTAATGATGAAAGTCACCTAACCAATTTCTATAAGAAGAAAAGAAATATTACACCCAGCTCTTATAAAAGAGCTAAAAATAGTGCTTAATTGTCGAGTTGGATTACACCATTAAGATCGTGATTTAAAGAGCGTTGAATGGCTTCATCCAAAATAAGAATCTTCTTTCCTTGAAAGGTCGCTGCATCATGACTGTCAAAATTTGAGCTACTGGAATTAAAAGATTCCAATTTCATTGGGAAATAAATTGGGTTCTCATCTTCAGCCCGACCAATGGTCAATAAAATATTGTAGCCTTGTAGGCGTAAACTCTGTAAAGTCTGATAATTTAAACGCTTGAAGATCATAATTCCTATTTTAAAATAAAACAAACATATAATTATATTGTTTTACTGCTTTAACCATTTTTTGGATTTTATCTTTCCAAAAGAATCTTCACATTCCTGACCTCCTAGTGGCACTGGAACATTCGCTTTCACAGATAAATCAAAAACTTTTTTTTACGGGAACTGTTTTACAGATAAATAAAAATTAGCAGGATTATGTCGAAAAAAGAAAGTAAAAATGGGAAAGTCGAAGAAGACTATCCAGATAAAGAGCAGGACCTTGCTTTTAATGAAGAACTTGACAGTTATGAAATGGATGTCGATGACAACGATCCAGACTACGATCACCCGGCTGACTACGATACAGTAGCTGAAGGTGCAATTGATGATGATTCAACATACGATGACTCTAATCCTTTTGTCGGAGATGAGTATGCAACACAAGATGAACTCAAAGAGGAAGATCTAGATAATGCTAACATGCGAATCGAGACTTTTGATCATGAACGTTTATCCCCTTTGGACAAGAAATTAGCCGAGAACGAAGAAGATTTGAGAGATGATCTCGATGAAGAGGGATATCCTAAAAACGATAGGTAGTTTTTCCGAAAATAACATAATTTTTGAAGGGACCGGAAGGTCCCTTTTCCATTGATTAAAATAAAGACTTTCTTCTCAAAATTAGGTATCATATACTTTTCAATTGGAAACTATAACTCCAATTTTTTATGTAAGTTTACTTTGAAGATTATAATGATATGGAAAGTATATTACCTCTCATCCGGATTGTTGACCTAAAAAAATCATACGGAGAAAAAGAAATATTGAAAGGAATCAACCTCGACATATTCCCAGGTCAAGTTATCGGATATATTGGCCCAAATGGTGCCGGCAAATCCACTACTGTTAAAATATTAACAGGACTTATCGAGGACTTCACAGGCACTGTAGAAATAAATGGCATCAATATTCAAAAAGATCCACTTGCAGTAAAAGCATTATTGGGATATGTTCCCGAAAACGCAGAATTATATGATGTACTGACTCCCATGGAATACCTGGATTTTGTAGGTAAACTCTATGGAATGGAAGATAAGGGTCATTCAGGAACGTTCCTTAAAACTGTTAGCGGCGTTTGGCCTTGAATCTAATGTAAATAATAGGATGGATACCTTCTCCAAAGGAATGCGTCAAAAAGTACTTTTAATTTCAGGAATTATTCATAACCCACAAATTATCGTGCTGGATGAACCATTATCTGGACTCGATGCTAATGCTGTTATCTTTGTTAAAGAACTTATCTCATTACTTGCAAAAGAAGGGAAAACAATTTTCTATTGTTCACATATGATGGACGTTGTTGAAAAAGTATCTGATCGGATCTTACTGATAAACCAGGGGAGCATCATTGCGGATGGTACGATTGAGGAACTAAAAACAGATCCTAACGAATCATTGGAGCATATATTTGCTAAATTAACCAATACGGGCAGCAGCGCATTGGACGCTTCCAATATCATTACAGCAATTCAATAACATGGAAAAATTTATCTTAAAATTTATCCTTCTTTTTCGTGGGGTTTGGAAAGGCTTAGGTATCAATTATGAACAGTTTAAAATCATCTTAGAAACCAAAATAATCCTAGATAATCGAAAGCCTATTAGCTTTCGCAAACGTAGCTCGGGAAAATCATCTTCGTCGTCATCGATTTTACAATTCTTATTGTATCTCATCTTTGGCCTGATATTCATGGTCATTATTTTGTCGATTCCAGATAGGTACTTAGCCATTTCGATCATGCTACTCAGTTTCATTAGCATGTTAAGTATTACACTGGTGTCCGATTTTTCGCCCATACTATTAGATACTCGGGATCAGTATATCATTATGCCCAGACCAGTTAATGATAAGACTTTAGCTATTTCCCGAATAACTTTTATTGCAATCAAGCTTTTTAATCAAGTAATTGCGTTAACCTTACCTGTGCTTATTTATGTATCTTTCAATTGGGATATCGTCTCCGTCCTTCTTCTATGTCTGCAGCTTATACTAAGCACATTGATCGCGCTGATATTTGTCAACGGATTTTATCTGATTAGCATCAAATATCTCCCCATACAAAAGTTTAAAGATGTAATTACTTATATACAGATCGGTCTCTCGCTAGTTCTTTTCCTATCCTATTATGTTGGCCCTAATTTGATTCAATCTATTGTAGAATCTCATTTAACGATGGAACAGCTCAGATTTCTTTGGATATTCCCAAGTACCTGGATTGCATCATTTCAACCATTACTCTTTGGCAGCCACAGTGTACATATGGTCGTCTTATCAACATTAGGAATACTAACTCCTCTTGCTGGTATTTACGCTTGTACTAAGCTATTTTCACGTGGATTTAATGCGAAAATAGCTGCACTTGCAACCGCCGATAGCCTTCCTGATGAAGCTTCACAATTAACTCGAAATAATCCATCCCAATTACCTTTATATAAAAGAATTTCCTCGAAGGTTTGCTCATCCCCGGTTGAAGAGGCAGGATTTAGCATTGTATGGCTGATAAGTTCTAAAACGAGAGAATTTAAGCAACAGCTATACCCTTCGTTGGCTTATCTACCTATTTATTTCGTTTTTTTATTTCTACGTACAGGAGATGATCTCCCAATAGCTGGCAAAATAGCGAAGCTTCGTGATTCAGGCTTGTATATAATTATGTTTTATCTTTCGTTATTAACCATACTAACCGTTTTCCAGCTTATTACGCAAAGTAATAAATATAAAGCGGCCTGGGTCTACCATGTGACTCCCATACAAAAACCAGGACAACTGATGACTGGAGTTCTTAAAGCATGTCTTATCAAATATGTTTTACCGTTCAACATTCTGTTTCTTTCTATCTGTGTACCACTATTTGGTCTCAGTTCTATTAATGATCTGCTATTATCTTCCGCTATTGGCGGTATCGAAAGTATTCTGATTATGCTTTTTATTGTCAAAAGCTATCCGTTTTCGAAGGCTAGTCAATCCAATTCAAAAGCAATAACTAATCTACTGATATTAGGTCTATTGGGTATTTGGGATACTTACATAAAACCATTTTCCACTATGAAACACTAATTTGGATCTTAGCTGGACTTGCATGGTTCATCTTCTTTTTAATGCTGAAGTACTTACAGCGAGAAGACTGGAAAGGCTTAGCTTACGACGACAATTGATTAAACAGATGAAAAAAAGCTCCATAATGGAGCTTTTTTTATCAAATTCTTCAAAATCTAAGCACAAAATATCTTCACGCTTTTCTTTATCCGGTTATCTTTTATTTATTCGTCCTTTAAACTGGCTAATACCATCCATCAAAACTTCTACGATTATTCTTCCTGATGGGTAAATGACTCACATCATAATTCAGCACAGCCTGTTGAATGGATTTGTATTCGTGTTTTTGCCACAAAACGCCATCAACCATAAAAAGCACAGTCATCTCACTCGGTTCATTGGAGACTACGCTTAGTTGAGTCTTATCCACAACCGACCTTGGATAAAGCGAGAAGGCATATTGCGTTGAACTTAGACCCGTCTCAAATCCACGTTTAGCATGGAAACTAAACATTTCGCCATTTCCACAATCGCTTTCAAAAGCATGAATAAGGTTTCCTTTCAAATCGAAGATTCGTAAATGGCCATCACCATTTTCAGGTTGTGCCCAAAACTGCAGTCCGTTACCTGCGGTATCGGCCAAAGAGAGTGAGTGGTTTCCATCATTAAGGTGTAAAGTATCTCTATACATCGTTGCCGCAGCCAGTTGGGCGCCATTTTTGCGAAAGACCGTATCCTGCTTTGCATTAATTAGAAATATACGATTATCCGCCGGTTTATTATTGGTCATAAACTCCAAAACAAAATCAGTGGGAAATAGCTGCAGCGCGGTAAAGACGCTTTCCGCCTTATTGTCTATAGGCCACGCATCCGACTTGCCATTCGGTTTTAGAAGTGATACCGTAAATACATTCTCCTGATCTCTTTCTTGTATTTCTCCAGGCAGTATAACTTCTGCAACCTGATTAAAAGAAAGATTACCTTTCCAATGAAAAGTTCTGGCAGGGAATCCCTTCGTGCCATAAACAATTTCTAGGGTACGAATCGGCTCAGCACCTAAATTTCTGAAAGAGATCCTTGGGCCAACACTCGCCGGATTTAATCGAGAAAAACGCTGTTCATCACTTGGAACCATTATTGACTCAACGGCAACATCAACTTTTTGCTTAGGGGCAGAATATTGAAACAAGTAAGCGGATATATTTTCGACAGCCTGCACATTATCAGTCGCTGTATAATGTTCCATCTGTAAGGCAATTTGATGGGTACCAACTTTAGTAAATACATCAATAAAATCAGGCTGCTGTAAATCTCCAGGACACCAATATGCGCGGTCATGTACCCAGGTCCCGCCTTGTGGATAAAGTGGATTACCCCCACATTTCTTCCACATATCACGTTTGTCCACAGTCTTTCCATCGAAGGTTAGTTCGCGCCACCGGCTACAGAATTCGCTACAGCCACGTGGTTTATCCATACCATGCCCTGTATGCTGAATGCGTATTCGGCTCAATGCTGCTCCCGCACTCGAGGTATATGTTATTGGCAGTAGATTTTCTGCTATCTTTTCGTTGACATCCCCATATTTATAGGCTTTATTCCACAGCGTTGTTATTCCCAATGGGGTAACAACTGGTGGACCTGATAAAATTTCAAAATCTACGGTAAGTGCCCATCCCACAGTCTTGTCCTCAAAACCAGAATGAGTATAGACAATTTCCACGCTATCCCTTAAGAAAGGAGCAAAATCAGTTACATCGACCTGCCACTTCCAACTCCATCCCTTATTGTAAATACTACCATATGGCGTAAGCATTCTTCCTAATTCATAATTTAGTGCTGGTCCATTTTTCCCTCCTTTACGACGTAATACGATGTGATCCAAATAGTCCCAATGCGCCGTGCGCAAACTATCCGGGCTCCCCAGCGTAACAAACATAGTAACCTTTCGTATAGGATAATTTTCTTTTGGAAATACTCCCCAAGCCGGGTAAGAATTCTCGCCTTTCTGTGCATCACATAGAATGGTTTTCCGTTGATGTGTAACGACGTGGCTTTTTGTGCCTTGTTGTGCAAAAACATGATGGCAGATAAAAAAGCAAAATAGGGTTAGTATAGGTCTTATATTCATTATTTAAATATTATCCATAAAACAATACAAAGATAGATGTAATCTTGCCAGCAGCGAAAAAAAGGAAATGCGATAAAAAGGAAATACATGCAATCATAAAAAAAGCATCAATCTTGTTAAGATTGATGCTTTTAGTAGCGGGGAGCAGAATCGAACTGCCGACCTTTGGGTTATGAATCCAACGCTCTAACCATCTGAGCTACCCCGCCGTTTCGGTATGCAAATATACCACTTCGTATGTCAATTCAAAAGATTTTTTTATTTTTTTACTGATTCTGGCCTATTTAAAACTTGTATTAAACACAACAAACTCATTTTTAACTCAATAAATTTAGCATTGAAAAATAGAAAATGAACTTAAAAAAATTGACAGCCCAAAAAACAACATGTTTATTAAAAAACGGGAGCAACTTTTTACAAAAAAACTTGCAATAACAAAATAAATATGTATTATTACAAATAATAAGTTGATGCAATAAAAAGCAATTTTGGAAGAGATTTGTAGCGGGGAGCAGAATCGAACTGCCGACCTTTGGGTTATGAATCCAACGCTCTAACCATCTGAGCTACCCCGCCATTTTTGGGAATGCAAATATAGCTTATTTTTGATTTAAACAAACTAAAATTTAAAAAAACATTTTTATGGCAGATAAAATAAAATTCCAACTAGAATATATCATCAACTCTTCACCTAGAATTTTATTTCCGTATTTGCAAGAACCAAACGAATTGGCACAATGGTTTGCAGATGATGTAAACTATAAAGACACCGTTTATACTTTCATTTGGGATGATGAACCTCACCGAGCAAAAATTGTAGCATCAAAAGAAAATAAATCTGTACGCTTTAAATGGCTAGATGATGATCCCTATTATTTCGATCTGGAGATCGATCAAGACGAGCTAACGAATGATGTTGCTCTTAAGATAACAGATTACGCTAAAGAAGAAGACCTTGAAAATAGAAAGTTAATTTGGAAAAATTCAATAGTCTATCTTCAAAGTGTTATAGGTGCATAAAAAAGCCTATCTTTGCAATATATTTCCACTAGGGGCTCCAGCAGGAGCTTCTTAGTTGGGAGATGCCTTAATGTAAAGGCATCAATTTGCTTTGCGTCACGGATGAAAAAGGTTCATTTACTTATTCTTCAAGCTTTCATAAAACCATTTATTGTCACATTCTTTATTGTGATGTTTGTCTTATTGATGCTTTTCCTATTCAAGTACATTGATGATTTGATTGGAAAAGGATTTGAATGGTATACCATCATGGAGCTAATTGGATATCAATGCGTTGTTCAAATCCAAATGGCAATGCCTTTATCCATGCTCCTTTCCTCCATTATGACTTTCGGAAATCTGGGTGAAAGCTATGAATTAGTTGCAATCAAGGCTGCAGGCGTATCTTTACGTAAAGCAATGACCCCGCTATTTATACTCGTTGCAATTTTCGCAACAAGTTCTTTTCTGTTCTCCGATTATATTCTCCCCGTAGTGAACCTAAAAATGGGTACGCTACTTACTGATGTACGTAATAAAAAGGCAGATTTCCTCATCAAACCCGGAATCTTTAACAACACCATTCCAGGTTACTCAATCCGCGCTAGAGGAAAAAACAAAGCGGGAACAATTCTCTATGACTTGATGATCTATGATCATCGTGGCGGTAATACAGCCAATAATGTACTTATGGCCAAAGAAGGGTATATCTATAACTCTCCTGACAACAATTATATGATCCTTAAACTTAAGGATGGTATCCGCTACGAGGAAGCACGGACTAAAAACTCCAAGACCTACGATCCACGCCAGCAATTTACGCGGTTTAAGTTTAAGGAAACAGAGCAAAAGTTTGATATGGGAAGTTTTCAACAGGGTAAAACTGACGAAAACCTCTTCAAGAGCCACCATGCCATGTTAAACCTGAAACAGTTAGACATGTACATCGATTCCAATCATATCAAAATAGACAGCATGGGAAAGGCAATCGTCCGTACATTAGACACCCGATATAATATCTATTCGAAATATTTTAGTGTGAATCAACCCGGACAGCCAAAGGTCAAAGAGGCTAAGATCAAACCTTTTAAAAATTTGCTTACCGATCTCGTTCCACAAGAACAACGAGCACAAATCACTATGAATGCGCTGAACCAATTGAATTATTTAAAGGAAGATCTAAACGGCCGTACACTTGAATTTAAAGATTACAAATCGAAAGATATCCGTTATCGTATTGAATGGCATCGCAAGTTTACCCTAGCTGTCTCCTGTCTCTTACTATTTGCAATTGGAGCTCCACTAGGAGCCATTATCAGAAAAGGTGGACTTGGTCTTCCTGTGGTGATGGCCATCATTTTCTTTCTGATCTATCACATTATCTCTACAGTAGCAGAAAAAACAGCTAAAGATGGTGCCATATCATCAGCCGTTGGCATGTGGATGGCCATTATTGTCTTAACACCATTGGCCGCTTTTCTAACATACAAGTCAACGACAGATTCCGCGTTATTTGATATTGATCAATATAAATTAAAAGTAGAAGCCGCTTGGAAATGGATTAAGGAAAAGCTTGCAAAAAAGAATAAATTGAAAGAATCACATTAGATTGTGACAACGCTATTATAAATAAATTTAGATTCTACACTAACTTTGTACCAATTACAATATATCAATAAATGGATTTCAAATTAAACACGATCGAAGAAGCGATCGCTGATATACAAGCAGGAAAAGTAGTAATCGTCGTGGATGACGAAGATCGCGAAAATGAAGGAGACTTTGTCACAGCTGCCCGCAATGCAACTCCCGAAATCATCAACTTTATGGCGACTCATGGTCGTGGACTAGTGTGTGCCCCAATTACAAAAGAAAGAGCAGATGCATTACATCTGGATCTAATGGTGGGACAGAATACAGCAGTATATGAAACAAACTTTACAGTTTCCATTGACTTACAGGGATACGGTTGTACAACCGGAATTTCTGCGTCAGACCGCTCGAAAACAATTAAAGCAATGATTGATCCTAATATTCATTATGAAGAATTAGGTAGACCAGGACATATTTTCCCGCTAATAGCAAAAGATGGTGGCGTATTACGTCGCACAGGACACACTGAAGCTACCGTTGACCTGGCTCGATTAGCAGGATTTGAACCAGCAGGTGTATTGGTTGAGATTCTAAAAGAAGATGGTGAAATGGCCAGACTTCCAGAACTAATAGAGGTTGCTAAAAAATTTGATTTAAAGATCGTTAGTATTGAAGATCTAATTGAATACCGTCTTAAGCACGATTCTTTAATCAATGAAGAAGTCACTGTTAATATGCCAACGCAATTTGGTGATTTTAAGATGAAAGCCTTTACACAAAAAGACACTGGCGAACAACATTTAGCGCTTTACAAAGGCGAGTGGAATGAAGATGAGCCTATTTTGGTGCGGGTGCACAGCTCTTGTGTTACGGGTGATATTTTTGGTTCTTGCCGTTGTGACTGTGGTCCTCAATTGCACAAAGCAATGGAAATGATCCAGCAAGAGGGGAAAGGTGTTATTGTCTATATGAATCAAGAAGGTCGCGGTATTGGACTGATCAATAAGCTACATGCTTACAAGTTACAAGAAAATGGCTTGGACACGGTAGATGCCAATGTACAATTAGGATTTAAAGCAGATTTAAGAGACTATGGTGTCGGAGCACAGATTCTTCGAAATCTTGGTGTCACAAAAATGCGTCTTATGTCAAATAATCCGACAAAACGTGCTGGCCTAGTAGGTTATGGTCTTGAAATTATAGAAAATGTACCTATTGAAATAACTGCAAATCCCTTTAACGAAGAGTACTTAAAAACCAAAAGGGATCGTATGGGACATACAATCATGAAAAACCTATAAAAAGGAATTAAAAAAGGCGGTGTTTCCAATAGAAACACCGCCTTTTTTACATAGAGGACTAAACTCGGTTAATGATAAAATCTCTCCCTTTTATGATCTTGTTGTGGCAGTACTTTCAATAAATAGAAGTAACTTTATAATATGGAACAACAAGGGAGATATATCATCTTTTTCGATGGTGATTGCTTGATCTGTAATCGCTTTGTTCAACTATTATTAAGAATAGATCGCAGAAAGAAATTCTTATTTAGTTCTTTGCAGTCTGAATTTGCCCGGACCACACTAACAAATATTCCCAAAAATACTGACTCCATTGTTTTCCTATCTCCAACCGGTATCTATCTCAAAAGTGAAGCTGTTTTAAAGATTTGTAAGCAATTGGGCTTCCCATACATGACATGTTATTTACTGAAGATTTTACCACTCAAATGGAGAGATGCGCTCTATGATTATTTTGCTAAAAATCGCTATCGATGGTTTGGAAAAAATGAGTTTTGCACAATACCGTCAAAATCTGAGCGAGAGAGATTCATTTGAACAAACAACGATCATATTGAAGTGAAGTTTAGTTCAGAAATCTTCTAATTATACTTGTGACAATTAAATTTACATCGATGAAAAATACACTTTTAATTGACAGTGCCTATATCAATGGGAAATTTATCAAGTCAAAACACACCTTTGATGTGGTAAATCCTGCAACAGGGAAAGTTATTGCTTCGTTGCCAGATCTAAAAGTAGCTGACTGTACTAAAGCCATAATTGATGCTGACAAGGCGTGGAAAAGCTGGAAAAACACAACTGTACTGGAACGATGCAACACCGTCCGAAAGTGGTACGATCTTATTCAGCAATATAAAGACGATCTAGCGGAAATCATGACCTTAGAAAGTGGCAAACCCCTTAGCGAATCGAGGGTAGAGGTTGACTACGGTAGTTCCTTCGTAGAATGGTTTTCAGAAGAAGGAAAAAGGGCCTATGGTGAGACGATACCTTCTCAAAAAAAAGGAACTAGAATGCTTACAATTAGGCAAGGGGTCGGAGTTGTTGCTGCAATTACACCCTGGAATTTCCCCTTAGCGATGATCACCCGAAAGGTTGCTCCAGCTTTGGTATCTGGTTGTACCATTGTGCTAAAACCGGCATCTCAAACACCATTTTCTGCTATAGCTTTGGCTAAACTGGCTGAAGATGCTGGGATTCCAAAAGGCGTTTTTAATGTGATTACTGGAAAAGATAGTGCTGGTATCGGCAAAGAACTCGCTACGAACAACCTCATACGAAAACTATCTTTCACAGGCTCAACCGAAGTCGGAAAAACACTCATAGAACAATCAGCCTCTAACATTAAAAAAGTGTCTATGGAGCTTGGTGGTAATGCTCCTTTTTTGGTTTTTAACGATGCGGATATTGATGCTGCAGTCGAAGGAGCTATTGCCGGAAAATTTAGAAACTCAGGGCAAACTTGCGTTTCCATCAATAGGTTTCTAATCCAAGAAGAAGTCTATGATGAGTTTTCGATGAAACTTAGCCATGCTGTCAGTAAATTGAAAGTTGGCAATGGACTTGACAAAGGCGTCCAGGTAGGTCCATTAATCAATACAAAAGGGCTAGAAAAAGTGCAGCATCATGTGCAAGACGCGTTAAATCATGGTGCCGAATTGGCTACAGGAGGAAAGGTCATCAAAGACCTATTTTTCCAACCAACTGTCCTGACCAACGTCCCGAAAGAAGCACTTATATTCCGCGAGGAGACTTTTGGTCCTATTTGCGCTCTTTTCAGTTTCAAAACAGAAGATGATGGAATAGCAATGGCCAACGCTACTGAATTTGGCCTAGCCTCCTATTTCTATAGTACAAATATAAATCGCTGTTTTCGTGTTGCTGAACAGCTAGAAGCTGGCATGGTAGGTATTAACACAGGTCTTATTTCAAATGCAGCAGCTCCTTTTGGTGGAGTAAAAAAATCTGGTGTAGGTCGTGAAGGTTCTAAACACGGTTTGGATGAATATATGGAATTAAAATATATCTGCTTCGGCGGTGAATAAAAAAGGAGCAAAATGCTCCTTTTATTTTTTTAAAAAATCCACTAGCTTCTCCCGGGTTGAACTGAACGATAAGGCATCCCCTACTCTCTCATAATGCTGTTTATCCACACAGGTCGGATAAGCATATTTGGCAAAAGCCAGTTTATTATCATCTCGTATAAAAAGTTCCATTAAATCAACAATTTCAGTAACACTTAGGCGCATACTTTTTAATTCCTGAGCAGCTACAGCAAGCCTATCCTGATCGTTTTCCTTCTGATTCAATAGATCGTTCAATCGATTAGAATTCGTCTTATTCATTACTCCGTTATCAGACTGATCATTATCTTCATTTTCAGCATATCCTCTTTGATTCGCTACACCGTCGCGATAAACCTTATCGTCTCCTGATTGCCTATATCGATCATTATTCCATCCTTTGTTATATCCTTCACGATTATTGTCTGGCAAATCGTCACGATCTTCTGATTGTCTGTATCGATCATTACCTTGTTCATTGCGATATCCGTCCCGGTTAGTATAAGGTAAATCCTCACGATAATTACCGTTGTTATACCGATCAACAGGATTCATGGACTCCAAGATAATCCCCCTATTTCCACGTCTGCTACTGACAGAAAATACAACATTCATATATTGTCCATTTCTATTGACAAGTTGCACGCCGCTACCGTTCAACGTTCGTTGCTGCCTATCAGCAAACACAATACGCAGATCATAACGACGACTCGTCAAATTGGGGACCCTGATATCCGTGGAAGCTCTATTGTTATACAAAACGTTGTTGATATAAAGAAAAAATGGAACATCAGTAGAATAGATATTTAATGCTCCTCCAAAAGGTCTGTATCGCTGCGCGAACCCAGCCGTTGCGACAATAAGCAACGAGACCGTCACCAAAATTTTCCTGTACATAATCCGATTCAATTTATAATCTTTCGACTACACAGCATAAAAAAGGATTAAGAAACCAGACGAATTTAACATTTTGTTATGCTTTCTTGTTCCGGTACTTCTTATAAAGTTTTACGGCCATCATTAAAGCGATGGATAAAATTAAGAGCCCCAAAACACCAAATATCCAATTCAGGGCTGACTTTAAGACAACAGTAAAAACAATCGCAAATAATAAAACTGTCGCGACCTCATTAAACAAACGGAGTTTTGTTGAGGTTAATTTGGATTCTTGACGGCTTAATTTGAACATAATCTTCTGGCAGGTAAAATGATAAATTATCATTCCCAGAACGAATGTCAGTTTTACATGCATCCACCCCATGGATAATAAGCCAGGAGAATACCATAACATAACTAGTGCAGAAAAGACTGTGATGTACATCGCAGGAGTAGTAATTACCCACCACAGTAATTTTTCCATCTTACTGAATTCTTTATGCAAAACATCAAATGCTTCCTGACTCTTGTCCTTAGCTTCTGTATGATATATAAAGAGTCGAGGCATATAGAACAGACCTGACATCCAACAAATCACAAAGATAATATGAACTGCTTTTGCATATAAATAGACCATAGGTACAAAAATAAGAAAAGTTAAGAGCAATCAATACGTCCAAACATCAATTGCACAAATCTTACATCCATTATACAAAAGAACACTATCAAAAACACGAGATTGTAGCATGTAACAACAAAAACGACCTGCCAGAGGCAAGTCGTTTTTGTTGTTGAAGTGGATAGCAAACTAATAGCTAAATTCCTTTACAACCTCAATGGCATATTTTACATTATCAAAAGGAATATCCGGCATAATACCATGACCCAAATTGAAAATAAAACCATTTTCACCTCTCATGCGCTCAAATAGTTCGATAATCTTCTTTTTGATAACAGGTTTATCTGCATACAAAACAAATGGATCCAAATTCCCTTGAACAGCAATACCCTGCGGCAGAGATTGTTTAATATTTTTTAAATCTGCATTCCAATCGATAGAAACAACATCAGGTTGCGCTTCGACCATCATTGGTGCAAAAACAGAAGATCCTTTGCAAAAGGAAATGACTGGAATATCCTTACGGTTCAACTTCGCAATAATCTGCTTATTATAATAATGCGAAAAATCACGATAATCATTCCAAGATAAGGCCAAGGCCCAGCTATCAAATAATTGAATTGCATTTACTCCGGCTGCAATCTGCATGTTAAGATATTCAACCGTTACATCTGCAATCTTTTGAAGGATCAGATGTGCTAACTCAGGCTGATTGTTCAACATCAACTTCGTTAACTTAAAATCTTTTGAAGATCCACCTTCAACCAAATAACTTAAAATTGTAAATGGTGCGCCCGCAAAACCAATCAAAGGGATGCGGCTGTCAAGACGTTGTTGAATGACCTTGATTGCATCAGCAACATACTGCAATTTATCCAAACAGTTGGTAGACAAAGCTTCAGCATCCTTTACAGAGCGAACAGGATTAGAAAAAACGAGGACCGACACCTTGCTCAAAGGACAGATCCCCTCCCATAGCTTCAGCTGTAACTAAAATATCAGAAAATAAAATAGCGGCATCAATGCCTAGCAAATCTACTGGGAGCATAGTGACATCCGCAGCAATTTCTGGTGTTTTGCACATCTCCAAAAAGGAATATTTATTCTTGATATCCCAATATTCCTTCATAAAGCGTCCAGCTTGACGCATCATCCACACAGGAGGTCTTTCCGTTTGCTGCGAGAACGCAGCTCTAATCAATAAGTCGTTTTGTAAAGTAGTACTCACTATAAATGTTTTGAAATTTCGTTTTCTATTTTTGTAATAATGCTGTTCTGCCTAGCCGTCAGATGTAGCTTATTGGCAACATCTGTATAAGCTCTAGCTCTTTCATAATCCAACTTTCGCAGCGCGATATTTGCTAGATTAATCATAACCATACCCTTTTCATTATCTTTTTTCCAAGGCAGACGCGAAGCTAGCTGAAAATGATATTCAGCCTCATCGACGCGTTCCTCTTTAAGCGCAATGTTTCCCATCATAAATTCATAGAAATTGCGCCTGCCTTTACGAAGTGCATCCGGATTCTTTATCTCAGCAAGTAAGTTTTTTGCCTTTTCATAATCTTGTCTATGAAAAGCCTGCGTTGCCAAAAAAACGGACCCTTCTCTAAAATGACTCCAAATCAAGTAGCCTATTCCACCCGCTATCAGCACAGCAGTTTGATAATGCCCCTGGTATAAGCCATAGCCTAAAAATAATGCAGCAATAAAAATAACGGCTATTCTAGCCTTGATTGTCATCATCTCTTTCTACCTATGCGTTATTGTCGGTAAACTTATAACCAACACCTCTGATAGAATGGAAATAAATCGGATGCTTTTGATCTGGTTCGAAATATTTTCGGAAGGTTAAGATAAAATTGTCGATGGTACGCGTAGATGGATAAACATCGTAATTCCATACGGTCTCCAATATTTGTTCCCGTGATACTGCCTCATTACGTCGTTCAATCAACAGTTTCAACAGCATAGTCTCCTTCTTTGTCAAAGAAGTGATCGTGCCATCCGCATGATGTAGCTCATACGAATTAAAATAGATCGTTTTATCACCGATTTGATAAGAATTTAGTTCTTTCAAATCATCCGGTTTCATGCCACGACGCACCAAATTTCCAACGCGAAGGATCAATTCTTCTAAGTTGAAAGGTTTTACCAAATAATCATCCGCCCCTTTCTTAAGACCCGTAATTCGATCCTCACTGCTATTTTTCGCAGTTAAAAACATGATAGGAACTTCAGTGTTTTGCAGTCGAATAGTTTCAGCTACTTGGAATCCATCTATTTCGGGAATCATCACATCCAAAACCACCAAGTTGAAACGTTCCTCCTTGAAGACTTTTAGTGCTTTTTTTCCATCGGTAGCCGTAGTAACACGGTAACCTTCCATTTCGAGATTCAACTTGATAGCTTCTAACAAGTGTTCTTCATCTTCGACAAGTAATATTCTTTGTTTACTTTGCATTTCTTTCAAATGTTACTTCAAAAATACTCCCTTTAGGAGTGTTATCTTTAACTTTTATGGTCGCGTCGTGCTTCTGCAATACGGTTTTCACGATATATAACCCCAAACCTGTACCTTTGGTTTTTCGTGTTGCCTCACTTCCCACGCGATAAAACTTATTAAAGATAAGTTTTTTCTCTTCATCACTGATACCGATACCATGGTCAGCAACAGAAAAAATTATTTTATTATTCTCCGTATATAATTTCACATCCACCATAGCACATGCCGGTGAATACTTAATGGCATTTTCTATCAGATTAGTAACCACATTACTAATCGCAAACTTATCAGCATGAATAATGATATCCGACTCCAAATAAGGTTTCAAGACTTGCGAACTACAGGAATTCTTTTGAAGTCTATCCACAACCTGTTCTACCAAAGCAGTAAAATTAAAATCCTCTTTCGGCATACTGTAGTTACGGCTGTCCAACTTGGTTGTCATCAATACATTTTCAACCAGATCATCCAAACGCTCGATATCCTTCAGCGAATTTCTCAAGAACGTTTGTTGTTGCTCCTTGTCAAGATCACGTCTCAAAATCGTTTGAATATACAATTTGACAGAAGCCAACGGCGATTTAAGTTCATGTGTGATAGCCAAAAGAAAGTTCTGCTGTTGCTGCAACAGTTTCTGCTCCCTTTCAACCAGTCGCTTCAATCGCCATGCACCCCACAAGAAAATAATCAAGAAGAATATTCCCTCCCCTATGATCATGTTCTTTTTACTCGGATCAAAACGAATAAACATCACCCCCCACCATATCAGTTGCATAACCGCATAGAACAATAGAAAATAAAAGAGTAACAGCGCTTTCTTCATGTGACAAAAATAGGTATTCACCTATGTATTTGGAAATATCCGGAGGATTATGACACAAAGAAGAAAATTAACCGATTCGCAATAAGACTAAAATCACCAAACAGACTCATATAAACCATCGGAGACCCGATAGCGCTAAAAGTGACCTTTAATTTCATCACTAGCTAACCCAACTGACCTGGAATTTAAAATTAATTTGTTTTAATTTTGTATATGTTTAATCACGAGAAAAAAGACATTTTCTTCGACCTGGATCATACCATATGGGATTTTGATAAAAATGCCGAAGAAAGTCTGCACGAGTTATATTTTAAATACAAGTTTGATCACTTGTTCAATCAAGAGTCATCCACTCGTTTTATAGAAACTTATACGGTTAACAATCATCGCCTTTGGGGGCTCTATCATCACGGAAAGATATCAAAACCAGAACTCAGGAAAGCACGCTTTGCCGACACCTTTACTGAGCTCGGTGTCGATCCGGAGTTGTTTCCTGAAGAATTCGAACTGGAATACCTCGCTATCTGTCCCAAAAAAACAAATCTGTTTCCACATGCACATGAAACCTTGGCTTATTTGGGTGACAGATACAATCTTCACCTGATATCGAATGGTTTTAAAGAGGCCTGTGAGACCAAACTGGAAAAGAGCAACCTCAGCAAATATTTCAAACATATTTTTATTTCGGAAGTCATCGGCGTGAATAAACCGGACCCCCGAATATTTGAGTTCGCTATGACGACTGCTCAAGCTCGGGCGCAGCAATCACTGATGATTGGAGATAACCTGGATGCCGACATCCGTGGAGCCGTAAATGTAGGCATGGATGCCATTTTCTTTAACCCAAATGTTATTGAAAAACCGGACGATGTATCACATATGATTATCGACTTAAAAGAGTTACAATCGATACTATAGCAAATAGAAAAAGCAGCTTAAAGCTGCTTTTTCTATTTTAGAACCTTAACGGTAATATTCTTAAACCAGACATCATTTCCATGATCCTGAAGACCGATAAGCCCTGATTTGCTATCGCCACCAACATGGCTCAACAATTCAAAAGCCAAAGGCCATTTTTCTTCACTGAATTTACTTTTTTGCAATAAATCAATCCACGACTTATCCCATAATGTATATTCAACAACCTTTACACCATTTTGAAAATGCTCGACCTTGCCATTGTTTACTCTGATCTTAACCTTATTCCACTCGCCATACGGTTTACCATTCTGCGGCTTGGCAGGAATCATATCGTACAATGAAGTCGATTTACGGTTTCCATCTACCCCCATTTTAGCATCAGGATGGTTTTCATTGTCCAGGACCTGGCATTCTGGAGACGAGATATAAATCGGCTGTCCTTCCACTTCCTTCGCTAAAAAGAAGATACCCGAATTTGCTCCTTTAGCAACTTTCCATTCCATCTCCAATTCGAAATTCTTAAAATCATGAGCAAAGACCAAATCTCCGCCTTCTTCTTTACCAACATTAGCCTGGCTATCAAATTTGATCGCCCCCTCATTAATTACCCATCTTTTCGGGACTACGGTCTTATCATATCCTCTCCAGCCTTCCAGCGAAGTACCATCAAAAATAACATAGGCTCCAGCTTTATTCTTTTTAAATTTCTTGATATCTACACGAGGTAAATCTAAGATTTTGTAAGCAGGAACCTCTTTTTTTGCTTGCGCTACGGCAGTATTAAGATGTGCTGAAAAAGCAATCACCGATACCGCAAGAACTGTTTTTAATAACTTCATTCTTTTTAGTTTTAGGTTTGTTTTAAAATTAAATTTAAGCATTTGAGTGTATAAAGAGGAATATTTTTTAATATTCCTCTCCACCGCCCATTTCATTTGTATTTGACTCTTTCTTCTTTGATTTGTTTAAATCTTGGCTACCAAACCGATAGGAAAGTGATAAAGTTACCATCCGCTTCATCCAACGGTGCTCAAAATTGGATATAAGTTGAGAGGTTTCTGTCACACCATTCATTTTCCGCGAATTAAATACATCTCTAACATTCAACATAATTGAAGCTTTCTTCTTAAACACATCTTTTTTCAAGGCCAGATCCATACCTTTCATTGCATTCATCTGTCCCTGAGCCATTACACGGGAAGAATTATACTCGCCGCGCACTTGTGCAGAAAATGTTGGCGTAAAACGATAATTAGCGGTCAGATTAGCATTATAAGCGAAATCATTTCGTTCTTTAATATCATAGTCCGGGTTTGCATTATACTGAATGTGGATCAAATTGAGATTAAATGTAAAGTCAAAATCCTTCGTTGCGTTGATCTTTGAAATAAACTCAAAACCCGAAAGATTACGACTGGTCATATTCTCCCATCTACTGTATGTTCTTCCATCCTCTATCTTGTAAACAAATGGCTGAATAACCTCACTTGCGTGATTGAAATAAGCCGAAGATATGAGGTTTACTTTACCAAAGGTTTTGGCAAAGCTCATTTCCAAACTGTGCACATCTTCCGGTTTCAGATTCGGATTTCCCTGACGATAATTTAAATCATCGGATACGTTTAAAAATGGGTTAACTTGCCAACCACGAGCCCGTTGAACACGGCGCGAGTAGCTAAATTGAACTTTATCCCCATTTTCACCAACATCGTAGGTTAAAAACAGTGTTGGATATAACCTGAAAAATTTCTGTTTAGCATTGGATTCCGTTTCCACAGCAGCTGGATCCTTGGAGAAATAGGTAGACTTCAGCTCAAATTGTTCTCCACGTAGTCCGATTTGATAGCCAATTTTATCCGTTAATTTATTTTGATAATTCGCATAGATCGCATGGACTGTACTCGTGAAATCAAAATCGTTGCTGATTCTATAATCTGGCACATAGTTACCTATAGAATCGAGTGATCTGGAAAACTGGGTATCAAATGACTTTCTGATTTGAGAACGGTAACCCGCCTCAAATTTGCTTACTTCAGAGAAAGGTAAAACATAATCTAATTGAAGGTTGATATTCTTGCCATCCTCAGACGTAACATTCTTCCGTGAAGTGGCCTTCCGTCCATCGGTATAATTTTGAGAAAAATCATTTGTACCATCTTCCTTGTCTCTTCCATAACTTGCATTCCCCGTCAACTCCTCTCCTTCTCGCTTAAATTGATGTTTAAAATCAGCATTTAATTCATAACCCAGATCGTCCTCAAATTGCGTTGAATTTCGAACACTCGTTCCTGTCATCTGCGATTGCTTGAAGAACTCATAATTCAAGTCCTCTATTCGCTTGTTATCACGTATACTTAAATTACCCGAAAAACTCAATGAAGTTCGATCTGACATATTATAATCAAACCCAGCTTTTACCGTATGGCTATTGCCCTTTCTTGACGATTCGGATTCGCTATAATTACGCGTGCTATCACCAAAAAACGTGTTGTCCGTTTTCCCACTTCCCAACATGTTTCGTTTATTGAAGTTATAGGATCCGAAGTAATTGAATTTCCGATCACGATAATTCAATGTTATACCAGCCATATAATTATCATAAGAACCAGCGGATGTATTTATCGATCCGTTCAGCCCTGTTCGAATATTTTTCTTTAAAACAATATTGATAATCCCAGTTTGGCCCTCTGCATCATATTTAGAGGATGGATTTGTGATGACTTCAACTTTTTCAATTGAATTGGCAGGTAGACTCTGAAGCAAAGAAGTTACATCATTTCCTGCTAAAGCAGACTCCCGGCCGTCGATTAAAATCTTCACACTACTTGATCCACGCAAACTGACCGATCCATCCTGATCAACTTGCAAAGTGGGAACATTAGCAAGCACATCAGTCGCTGTTCCACCCGCGCTGACCAAACTCTCACCTACATTGAAGATTTTACGGTCTATACCAATCTGCATGGCTGGAGCTCGTCCTTCAATAACAACTTCATTCAACATATTACCCGTAGGTTTCAAAGCAATTCGACCTAAGTCCTTACTTTTACCCCCTAAGACCGCTATACTATCTATAGTTTGTGTTTCGTAGCCAACATAAGTGATACGGACAATATATTTACCAGGTTTAATATCAGACAACAAAAGGAATCCTTGGGATACAGACTGTCCCCCCTTAACAAGAACGTTACTATGGGCGTCCAAGAGCGCGACACTAGCCGATGAAATAGGTTTAGAGGTTTCGCTATCAACTAAAATAGCTTTGATTTGACCTGTTTGAGCAAAAAGGACAACAGGTAAAAAAAATACAAATAAGAAAGATTTAAACGATTTAGCGTAAAAAAAACATGCTTCAGCTTAGTTTATATGTTATAGTGCAAAGAAAACTAAAACTTATAGACAAAACTGAAGCGTAACCATATTATTACGGTAACAAAAGAATAGTAAATTACTCCACAGAAACAGTCAATCCCTCGGCTTTCAGAATTTTACGATAGATTTCCATCTCCGTATAGGTGCCTTCCAATACAGCACATTTCCCCTCAGTGTGTACTTTCCAGGCAATCTTCTCAGCTTGCTTCTCGGTATATTGTAAATGATAGATGAGACAATGAATCACATGTTCAAACGTATTGGTTTCATCATTCCACAAAATGAGTCGATTAGACTCTTTCACAGAGGCTAATATCTCTTCTAACGTAAAGGTTTCTTCAGCAGTTTGGGTACCCATGCTGCAAAAATAGAATATTTTTTTCTAAATTAACGATAATATAAAAGGGAAGAATACAATCAATTAGAGGAATTTATTATGTTACAGTCAAAAATTGCAGGAATTGGCTATTACGTTCCAAAAAATGTATATACCAATAATGACCTAACACGCTTTATGGATACCAGTGACGAATGGATTCAAGAACGAACTGGCATTAAAGAACGTAGATATGCAGACCGAATAGGCGAAACCACCACCACTATGGGGGTCGAAGCCGCTAAAATTGCTATCGAACGAGCCCATATTACACCTGAAGATGTCGACTTCATCATCTTTGCCACCTTATCGCCAGATTATTATTTCCCGGGCTGCGCCGTTCTACTGCAACGGGAAATGAAGATGAAGGAGGTCGGGGCACTGGATATTAGAAACCAATGTTCAGGTTTTATATATGCACTTTCTATTGCCGATCAATTTGTCAGAACAGGGATGTACAAAAATGTGCTAGTGGTTGGTTCGGAGAAACACTCTTTTGCACTTGACTTTTCTACGAGAGGACGAGCCGTTTCTGTTATTTTCGGCGATGGTGCCGGAGCAGTGGTTGTGCAACCCACAGCCGAAAACGGCAAAGGAATCCTGAGCACGCACTTACATTCAGACGGAGACGATGCCGAAAAGCTAGCTATGTATTATCCCGGTGCATCCAGTGGAATTTGGCTGGATAAAATGCCCGATTGGCCGGACCAAGAATTGGGGGGATTATTGATGACCAAGGAGATGCTCGAAGATGGGACTGCGTTTCCAAATATGGATGGACAGGCCGTCTTCAAAAAAGCTGTTGTCAAATTCCCTGAGGTTATTCATGAAGCGCTAGCAAAAAATAATTTAAAAACTAATGATATCGATTTATTAATTCCACATCAGGCCAATCTTCGCATTTCGCAATTTGTACAGAAAACACTTGGATTAAGGGAGGATCAGGTATTCAACAATATTCAGAAATATGGTAATACCACTGCAGCCTCTGTACCGATAGCACTATGCGAGGCTTGGGAAGAAGGAAAGATTAAAGACGGTGATCTCGTATGTTTGGCAGCTTTTGGAGCAGGATTTACGTGGGGTTCAGCCTTAATTCGATGGTAAAAAATAGCATATATAAAAAAGGTGATAATCTTTCGATTATCACCTTTTTTATATATTTCCAAATAAAGGATTATCCGTTTGATAATGCCGCTGCACCAGATACGATCTCCGTCAATTCTGTTGTAATTGCAGCTTGACGTGCCTGGTTGTAAGATAGCTTCAGTGATTTGATTAAGTCACCGGCATTCTCTGTAGCTTTATCCATTGCCGTCATACGTGCTCCATGCTCAGAAGCATTCGAGTCTAAAACAGCTTTGTATAATTGAATCTTGATTGCTTTAGGAATCAATTCCTCGATAATCTTCTCTTTGGAAGGCTCGATGATATAATCCACCTCAGCTTCTATTTTTGCTTTATGCGTATGTTGTTTGTTTTCCTCCGCAGGTAATAATGGTAAAATCTGTTCTGCAGTCAACTCTTGAACTGCAGCATTTTTGAACTGATTATAAACCACTTCAACACGATCAAAATTACCTTCTTTGAATTGCTCCATGATAAATTCAGTCACCACAGATACAGAACCAAAATTTAAATCAGAAAACAAATCAGAGTGATTAGCTACCACATTGAAGTTACGTTTCGAGTAGAAGTCATAACCCTTTTTACCAATACCAATGATACTCAAATTGCCCTTAGCATGTTGCTCAGCATATTTGTTAAAGATCAAGTTATTAGTCGTTTTGATAACATTTGCGTTGAATGCTCCAGCCAAACCTCTATTAGAAGAAACAACAACGATTAATACCTTATTTGGCTCGCGATCCACTGTAAAAGGAGAGTTACTTCCCTCAACACTCGCAGAAACATCCGCCAAAATATCTCTTAGTTTATTCGCATATGGGCGCAATTGTAAGATAGCGTTAGTAGCGCGCTTCAATTTAGCAGCCGAAACCATTTTCATAGCTTTCGTGATCTGCTGTGTTGATGATACCGAGGTAATCCGGTTTCTTACTTCTTTTAAATTTGCCATATTTGTTTTAAGTATTAAGTACCTAGTATTGAGTATCGAGCCTAGTCAATAGACTCAATACCAAATACTCATTACTATTAATATTTTGATGCTAAATCCTTAGCTACTGTTTCTAACACTGCAGTTAATTCATCGGAGAACTTATTAGCTTTGAAAGCTGACAATACTTCTGGATGACGTTGTTCCAATTGAGTCAAGAATTCTTCTTCAAATTCTCTCACTTTATTTACAGGAACATTACGCAATAAACCTTTAGTTCCGATATAAATAATCGCAACTTGTTTCTCTACAGAAACTGGAGAATATTGACCTTGTTTCAAGATCTCAACGTTACGAACACCTTTATCTAAGACAGATTTAGTAGCAGCATCTAGATCAGAACCGAATTTCGCAAAAGCTTCCAATTCACGGTACTGAGCTTGATCTAACTTTAATGTACCAGATACCTTTTTCATCGGTTTGATCTGCGCATTACCACCTACACGAGATACAGAGATACCTACGTTGATCGCTGGACGAATACCTGCGTTAAACAAGTTAGACTCCAAGAAAATCTGACCGTCTGTAATTGAAATTACGTTGGTTGGGATATATGCAGAAACGTCACCAGCTTGGGTTTCAATGATCGGAAGGGCAGTTAATGAGCCACCGCCTTTCACCAAGTGTTTGATCGATTCAGGTAGATCATTCATGTTGCGCGCGATATCATCTGAAGAGTTGATTTTCGCTGCACGCTCCAACAAACGGCTGTGTAGATAAAATACGTCACCTGGGTATGCTTCGCGGCCCGGTGGACGACGTAACAATAAAGAAACCTCACGGTAAGCTACTGCTTGCTTAGACAAATCATCATAAACGATCAATGCTGGACGACCTGTATCACGGAAAAACTCACCGATAGCAGCACCTGACATTGGTGCATAAAACTGAAGTGGAGCTGGATCAGCAGCAGATGCAGCCACAACTACTGTATAAGCCATAGCGCCTCTCTCCTCCAATGTACGCACGATATTCGCAACTGTAGAATTCTTTTGACCTACGGCAACGTAGATACAAAATACAGGTTCTCCTGCATCATAGAATTCTTTTTGGTTCAAGATTGTATCGATACAAACAGCTGTTTTACCTGTCTGACGGTCACCAATAACCAACTCACGTTGACCACGACCTACTGGAATCATTGCATCGATCGCTTTAATACCTGTTTGTAATGGTTCAGTTACCGGTTGACGGTAGATAACACCCGGAGCTTTACGCTCGATAGGCATTTCATACAAATCACCTTGAATAGGTCCTTTACCATCGATTGGTTGACCTAAAGTATTTACAACACGTCCCAACAAGCCTTCACCAACTTTGATGGATGCAATACGGTTGGTACGTTTAATAGTATCTCCTTCTTTGATCTCATCCGAAGGACCTAAAAGTACAACACCAACGTTGTCTTCTTCTAAGTTTAATACAATACCTTGTAATCCGTTATCAAATTCAACCAACTCACCGGACTGAACTTTAGTTAAGCCGTAAATACGAGCAATACCGTCACCTACAGCAAGTACGGTACCCACTTCCTCTAGTTCGGCTTCTGATTTAAAGCCCGACAATTGCTCTCTTAGAATTGCCGAAACTTCATCTGGTCTTACCTCTATCATTTTAATTATTATAAGGGGTTTTTTGATTTATTTTACTTCAAGTATCAGAACAAATTAATTATTCTGATTCAAATATCTTTCCAATTTATTCAACTTACCAGCAATACTTGCATCAATTTGGCGATCGCCGATATTGACTACAAATCCACCGATCAAACTATGATCAACTTTATTGATCAATATCACTTGAGCGTTGGTTTCCTTCGCAAGTACATCTTTCATAGCTGCCAAATTAGCTTCAGAAAGTGGCGCTGCAGATGTAACTGTAGCTTTCACAATTCCTTTTACCTCGTTATACTCACGAATAAATTCTTGAGCAGTGGCATACACAATCTCGCCACGACCTTTGTTGATCATGATCTTAAAGAATGCCACGATATTGGGATTGATCTTATCTTTAAATAGCGCATCCAATATGTTTTTCTTCTTGTCCAAAGGAACAATAGGATTGGCAAAAACAGCTTGCAATTCTGTACTGGATTTTAAAACAGCAATGAATGAATCCATATCCGCCTTGACTGTCTCCAGTGAGCCTTGCTCGCTAGCCAAGTCAATTAATGACTTAGCGTATCTTGATGCTACTTTAAATACTGACATAATTCTATTTCGTAATTTGAGTGACCGGATTAGTTCAATTTAACGTCATTAAGCAAATCTGCTACTAGAGCTTCTTGCTTTCCTTGGTCCTCAAATTCTTTGTTTAACACTTTACGAGCAATATCCAAAGACAAAGAAGAAACCTGAGACTTAACCTCAGCCAAAGCTTTGTTCTTTTGTTCGTTGATCTCGATTTTTGCTTGTGCAATCAATTTTGCACCTTCAGCCTGTGCCTGCGTTTTTGCCTCAGCTACAATCTTATCTTTAAGTTCTTTTGCTTCCTTAAGGATAACATCGCGTTCTGCGCGAGCTTCTTTTAGTAATTGTTCGTTCTCATTTGTTAAACGAGCCATTTCTAATTTCGCTTTTTCAGCAGCCTCTAAAGCACCTGCAATACCTTTTTCACGTTCGTCTAGGGCATCAACAATTGGTTTCCAAGCGAATTTACCTAATAAAAAGATAATAACCACAAGGACGATGACCATCCAAAAAAACAAACCGTACGAAAACGAATGTATTAATTTATCCATTGTTATACTATATAATGATAATTCTTATTTTTTAAGATTCAGGAATAATATAACCTGCAACCAACCGTTGCAGGTTATATTATAAAACCGTTGTGACTATTTACCTAATAATAAAGCACCGAATGCTAAACCTTCAAGTAAGGCACCAATGATAATCATTGCAGTTTGGATTTTAGATGCTGCTTCTGGTTGACGAGCGATAGCTTCCATTGCAGAACCACCAATTTTACCTAAGCCTAAACCTGCACCGATAACGATTAAACCGGCTCCAATTAAATTGTACATAATGTATGATTTGAATAATTAAAAAATTTACTAATTAATGATCGTGATGTTCTTCAACAGCCATACCGATAAATAAGGATGACAACATCGTAAAAATAAATGCTTGTAAGAATGCTACCAATAATTCGATAACCATCAAGAAGATTGTCAAGAACATGGAAACACCGATACTACCCACTACAGTCAATTGGTGTTGCAATAAATAAACAATTGCAATCAGTCCCATTACGACAGTGTGACCAGCTGTAATATTTGCAAACAAACGTACCATCAACGAAAATGGTTTTGTAAACAATCCCAATACTTCAATTGGTGCTAAAACAAATTTAAATGGAACCGGAACACCTGGCATCCAAAAAATATGCTTCCAGTAGTTTGCGTTTGCTTTGATATTGACAATTAAGAATGTAAAAAGAGCCAAACATAAAGTGACTGTGATGTTTCCTGTAACGTTAAACCCTAGTGGTGTCAAACCAACCAAATTCAAAATCCAGATCAAAAAGAATACAGACAATAAATAAGGCATGAATTCCTTGTAACGATGACCAATGTTTGGAATAGCCATCTCATCACGTACATAGATAACCAAAGGCTCCAATACACGTCCAACACCTTTTGGCAAATTGTTAGCACCTTTTTTATACGTTTTAGCCAAACTAATAAATGCCCAAAACATTAAAAATGCAGCCAAAAACAAACCGACAACATTTTTAGTGATCGAGAAATCTAAAGGCATCGCTACAGATGGATGAAAATCAACAGCATCATGAATTTCATGAGAACCAATCACATAAGAAGTTTCAAATTCCTTTTTCTCTTCTTTTCCATCTTCATTTATAGTCATAACATAACTACCATCAGCATTTTTACGATACTCATGACCAGCCAAATTACCGGCAGCATCAGTCTTATAAATTTTTCCGTGGTACAATGCATAATACTGACCGTCAACCTCAGCAACTTTATTACCGTGATCGAATGCCGAAGCCATAAAAACTTTCAAGCCATTATCGATCAAAATAACGGGCAATGAAAAGCCATAATGTTTACCTGTCTCTTCATCCGAAAAGAAGCTAAAATAATAATCATCTTGTAAGTGATGCTCAATATGGCTATTGATTTCCTCAGCCTGCGATTTTTCTCCGTGTGCATTCTCATTCGCCTTTGTTAAAAATGGCGCAACTGCAAACAGAATAACTGCTAAAAATTGAAGTGTTCTTTTAAGACTCACGATACTACTATTATGTTATTTAAAATTTTTTGCGAAAATACTATATATAAAGCACAAAAGCTACTTTAATATTACATTTTTTTGAAAAAACTATCGTTTTTCTCCCTTAGGATTTGTTTAAAGCCTTGTAAGCAAATATAACATCGTAAAAAAGGAATAAAACGACAACGATCAAATAGTTATATTTTAAAATATCAGCCTGCGGTTTTGCCAACCCATTATGGATGTATACATAATTTAGGACAAACTTTAAAGTCAATAATCCCAAGAAAACAAAACCAACATACTGCGGAAATTTCTGCGAACAGTAACTTATCCCCACCATGATGATCACGGATAATATCAGTTGAAAAATATAAATTTCATACAATGGAAAATGTAGATCTTCCAAGGAATGAATACCATCAAAAGATTTTAATAAAAAGAAATGAACGGCAAAAATCAAAACCGCAACAAAAAATAAAATAAGGGTCTGCTTTATATATACTATCATCTATCGTTTAATCGATTCACTTGTCTAATGACTTGATATAGAGAAAATCCAATCCCGCCAAGGGTACAGATCTTCATCCATAGTTGGTTCTCCGCATGAAACTTACCGTCCAGCCAATCCCCTAATAAATAAAATACATAAATGGTAAAAACCATCTGGGTTGAAATAGTCGTCAGCACAAGCCACTTGTTAGGATCTTTCTTGTCTTCCATAAGCAATCTTAAGGTTATCAATGGGCTTTCAACAAACTATATCACACAATTTGTTACAAATATACGCTATAAATTTTTATTGCCTACAATCCCAAAACTTTTTGTCCAATTTTAATATCCGGATAATCAATATCCACGCCCAAAAGCATCTTAAGTTCCGAAGAGGATTTATCCGGATTTGCACGAATAACACCAAGAATACGATCCAACTTCTCCTGCTCGATCAACTCTGTTGCTTCCACTTCCGTACCAACAAAATTAATTAAATGTCCATATATCGTACCTGCGACCATCCCGCGCTTAACCGCTATATCAGCAATGCTCATACCATCTTTAAACATTTCTAAGGAAATCTCCTTTGTATCCAACTTCTTCGGCCCTTCTTCATCTGCACTTTGCGCAGCCAATTCATCTTTTTCTTTGGTCTTCACACTAGCAGCAACATCGAGCATCGCTGTTTGAAAATCTTCCCGTTTTGAAAGCGTATCAGCAATAAGTAGACAATGTTGCAACTGCTCGCGTTTTCGCTTGTAATCAAGCAATAATGCTTTTAACTCATCAATATATTTCTTCGTACGTTTTCGTATCTGGTACTCCTCAATATGTTTGGTTAAAGCCTCAATCAGATCTACATCCATTTTCGGTAAAAACCAATTGACCGCAGCAGTAGAACGTTCACAGATGACATCATAATCGATTGCGTTTTTATCCCGCAACAAATCATACAGTACAACAATAAATTTATGTGCAACTTTCTCTTGGGTCTGAAGGTGCTTGACCAATTGTTGGAAAAATAATACGGCTTGTTCCTTTCCATCAATATTACGCTCTTCAAGTGATTTCAGCAGCTCCGAAGTCTCGGCCAATAGTCCGTCCCAACGGAAACCGTGCATTAAAATCTGGCCAAGATAATTCCGTTGGCATTGCTCCAAAATCTCATTGACGTCAGCCTGCCCCTGAGCACGCTGTGCAAATTCGACCACTTGGTAATCGGTACGGATGGCATAAGAAGGGATAATGGATTTTAATACAAGTCCATCTAAACTCGTTAAACGGCTCAATGCAACGTACACCTGTCCCGCGGCAAACGAGGTCCCTGCGTCAATGATCGCTTTTTGAAAAGTTAAACCCTGACTTTTATGAATAGTGATAGCCCAAGCCAATCGAAGTGGAAATTGCGAAAATGTACCCAATATCTCCTCTTTAATCTGATCTTGCCCCTTATCGTAATTATACCGAATATTCTCCCAGGTCTCCCTTTTTACCGTTACAGATTCCGACCCATCAGGAAATGTAACCGTTACCGTGCCCTGCACCGTATCGATGTCCTTTACCGTACCGATCTTTCCATTGTAATATTTACGTTCATCACCGGAATCGTTTCGAATAAACATCACCTGAGCCCCTATCTTTAAGGACAACGTTTCTTCAGCAGGATAGGAGCCCTGCGCAAAATCGTCCTTTACAACTGCTTTAAGATTTAACATTTTACCCGATAATGATGCCAGCTTGGCTCCATTTATTTCATCCGCATTTCGATTATGGGAGGTCAATGTAATATACTGTTCCTCTTCATTTGGAACAAAGTCCTGTTGATAATAACCATTTAAGGTCGTGAGCATGTCACTTGTACACTGATTGTTTCGTATGGCATTCAAAATTGAAATAAAACCTTCATCTTGTTGACGATAGATTTTATTGAGCTCTAACATCACCAGCGGATTATCCCTCAAAATTTTAGCATTAAAGAAGAAAACAGAAGAATAATGATCCCGCAAAACATTCCATTCGGCATCTTTCACAACTGGCGGCAACTGGTACAAATCTCCGATAAACAGCACTTGTAATCCACCAAAAGGCCGCATATCGCGACGAACAGATTGCAGAATTACATTAATCGCATCTAATGTATCTGCACGGACCATCGAAACCTCATCAATCACCAAAAGCTCTAGCTCCTGCAAGATGGCCCGACGCTGCTTGGTCAATTTAATCGTGCTGAATAAACGTGATTTATTGTAGATATGACTATCCTGTTCGTCCCAACGTAACTCATAATCTTCAATAAAAGTCCCAAAAGGAAGCCAAAATAAAGAATGTAAAGTTGTTCCGCCCGCATTCATCGCCGCAACACCTGTAGGTGCAGTAATAGCCATCTTTTTGTAGCTATGCTCACGGATATACTTCAAGAAAGTCGTTTTTCCGGTACCCGCCTTTCCTGTAATAAATACATTCTGGTTCGTTTGGTTAACAAAAGCAACAGCCTGCATAAATGCAGTATTTTCCCGATCGACTTGAAAGTTTGACATATCCTGAAATTAGATTGATCACAAAATTAGCAATTTCATTTTTAACTTTACGCGATATAGTATAGCTTAGGGTATCTAACGCAGCTCCATTATAAAGGATTTAGATTAAGCTAAAACGGTTAATTTAAAATATTAAATGGATTTTTTTTATATTTAGCAACTGAATTAACGAATAACAAATTTTTAGAATTTTTAATATGGCTATAGATAAAATCGCATTGTTTGAAAAAGTACAGGAAATGCTGACATCCAAAGGTTTTCGTATTGATAAATCAGATGCTGCACGCCCTTGGGGAGGATTTTTCGTAATCGACGAATCCCAAGCGCAAGAATTTGCCGATGAGTACTTCGGCGGAATGGATGTACAAGAATTAAGAATCTCAGGAAAATTAAGTCCAAAAATTTTAATTGTTGCACCAGAAAAAAGACTTTCATGGCAATATCACCACCGTCGTGCCGAAATATGGCGTGTTATCCAAGGTAACGTAGGTGTTATGGTTTCTGACACCGATGAAGAATCGGTTGTTTCAACCTTGAAAGAAGGCGAAACAATTAGATTACGCCAAGGACAGCGTCACCGTTTAATTGGATTGGATGGCTTCGGTATTCTAGCCGAGATCTGGCAACACACCGATGCCAACAACCCTTCTGATGAAGACGATATTGTTCGCGTACAAGATGATTTTGGCAGATAGTAGTCCCACAGGACCATGACCACCAAAACAAAGATTCCCAATCAACAATTGGGAATCTTTGTTTTTATCCCTAACATAAAATGCGATAGCAGCTGATTCACTCGCCCTACAGGTCCATTTCATCGCTTCTATCCAAGCTCCTATACCTCCTGTATCCATTTCAGGTATTCCATAGCGCAATTCATTAGAAGAGAATATTAATTTTTATTATTTTAGTACAGATATAATCAACTATGATATGATGAGTAACGACGATACTAAAAGAGGATCCAGTATATTAAACAGTCTAAAGAAATTAATTTTTGAGGACGATCAGCCGCAGCAAACGCCACCGGCACAAGCCCCTCCAGCACCAGCTACTAACGCTGCTCCAGAAAGACCCCATGTACCACCGGCATATACATCGCCCACGGCCCAGGCTCCAACTGGAAAAACACCTCCCCCAATCCCCCTAACAGCCAATGACGGAACAACCGACCTCAAAGAAATGAAATTAAAGGTCTATGCCATTCTTGAAAAACTCAACGAGCAGGGTGTCGATTTTTTCGAAGTATGGAACGCTGCTGCCGCAATGGGAAAAGTAGAGGAAAACACATTAAAAGCGGCCTATACTTCATTGAAATTTGTAGACAGTTCGTTAACCAAGGATAAACTGGTAGCAACTGGCACAAATTATGCTAATAAATTGAAAGAAACCATTGCCAAAGAATCGGAACAAAAACAGGCTGAAAAGAAAAAGACTGAACAGGACCGAACCATGGAGATTGCAAATCTGAACACTGAAATCAAAACAATAACGGAGAATATCGCCAAATTGCAAGATGATCTACAGAAAAAACAACTCGCTTTGGCACAAATTAATGAAAAGTACGAACCAAGGATTAAAGATATCGAACAAAAAATAAACATCGGCAACGCGGCCGTTGATGAAGTGGTCACCGAAATCAACACTGCATTGCGTATGATTAATCAATCAATAACATAAAAACAAATCAATGGAAAGAAAAGATCAGTATGTTAATATTCCCGCTGAGATAAAAACGCAACTTCCGATATTTCAAGTACTGGGCGATCATTTGCCTGCACAATTAAAATCACCAGAAGCGAAGAAGACAGCTTCGTCGATCTTCTTTTGGGCGCTTTTACTTGGCGGAGCCTTTGCTTTTTTCAAATACTTACCGATTATGCTGGAATATGCCGGAAAAAGTATACTTTTTGTGCTATTCAGTATAATCCTAATTACCTTATTATTGCTAGCGCCAAAGATCATTGCGCTATTGCACAGATTGGGAACCGTCCTACTTTTTAAAGGTGAAAAATCCATCATTAGAAATAACCCCATAGAAACCTTACAACTGTTATCAAGAGATGCAAAAGACACCCTGAAACGTGTGAAGGAAAAAATCAGCAATGTTGACGGTGTCCGCATCGACATGATTCAAAGCGGTGAAACTGCTCAAAAAACAGCCGAAGAGAAGTACACCTATGCGAAACGTTTCACCGCAGAAGCGGCTAATCTCGACGAGAAATCAAAGGAGGAAACGAGCAAAAATAATGCAGAGAAGGCCAATGCTTATGCAAGAGATGCCAAAGAAACACGCACCAAAGCATTTCTATTGGGAAAAGAAGGTGAATCTGAAGAGCAAAATGCGCGCAGTTATGTACAATATGCCAATCAATTTGCAAAAGTATTGGAAGTCCTAAAAGATAATGAAAGCGCAGCACGTATCTATGTCAGCACCTTGGATAGCAGCATTTCCATTATTTCCAAGAAGCTGGAAGCAACGCAAAAGATGAAAAATGCCACCGATGGCCTAGCCGATGTGTTCAATATTAAAGATGGCTGGGCATTTCAAGAGGCCATGAATGCAGCAACAGGTGCCATCAGTCAAAATATTGCCTCTATCCGATCCAATCTTGATTTCTTGGATCAAAACAACAATATCACAGTGGGTGGTACGCCTACTCAAGGTGAACTGGAAGAGTTTATCCGAAAAGTTGACGAACGTAATCTAAATGTATTAAACGTAACGCAAATGGCCGATGCCAGCTATGAACTCAAACCCGAAGAAAAAGTAGATAAAGGATTTACATTACTCGATTAATATTAACTAAAATCAAACTTACTATACGAACATTATGGAAGAAAAATCAACATGGGCAAGATTAAGATGGCCAATCAAAGCAATTATCATCGCCTTACCTATTCTCGCAATCGGTTATTGGGCCATTCAATCAGGCAAATTTGATGCTAATTCGACAGTCCAAACAACAGATTCAACAAGCAATAATGGTCATGCGGCCGCACCTTCATCAGGCTCAGAAACGACTCGTTCATTCAACTATCAACCCGAAAAACCAGTCGACGGCGAATACAAGGGTGTCGTTGAAGTCGGCGCTTCGGGTTTCAATTCCTTTGTCGTCAATATGGACAAAGAAAATCGCTGGGAGATCATTTCCAAAGACTTCGGAAAGTCATTTGCCTACGAAGGATTGGCAAATACGGAAGACATCCGTAAAGGATTAAAAGATTATATAGGCATGATGCTCGATAAAGGCGTCAAATCCAAAAACATACATTTCGTTATTAGCTCCGGAGCTCAAAAAGAACCTAAAACTTCAGTTATCAGTGCTGAACTTAGAAAAATGGGCTTTGTGGTCAACCTAGTTACAGCAGAGCAGGAAGGAAAATTAGCGTTAAAATCGGTTCTTCCGAAAGCTTACGAAGACAATTCATTTGTTGTTGACATTGGCTCCGGTAACACCAAAATCTCCTGGATCGACGGTGACACAAAATCGGTAGAAGCACCTGGTGCGAAATATTATGAAAAAGACCTTAAAGATGATGCGGTCTATACAGAAGTAAAAAAATTAGGCGAAAAAATTCCGGCAAATAAAAGAGAGGTTTGTTTTATTATTGGCGGGGTTCCTTTTGAATTAGCATCGCAGACACGCCAAGGTGAAGAGCGTTTTACAGTTTTGAACGATCCAGCATCTTACAAAGCAGATAAAGTAAAAACAAAGAGCGGTGTCAACATCTATAAAGCAATTAAAGATGCAACCAATTGCGACACCTTCGTATTTGATTGGGATGCCAATTTCACGATCGGATTCCTACTTTCACTAAACAAATAGTCAAGACGATTAGCATAAAAAAGCGCTGTTCTCTTTTATTGAGAACAGCGCTTTTTTTATAACCGTTTTTGTTATACCATAAAACTCAATAGATACAACACAACAATGATCGCCAATACCAAAAAAGCAATTTTCCAAAAGCTATAAGGTCGTTGTCCATAAACTTTACCGTTAAAAGCATTGACCATGATCTGATAACTCTTTCCTTTGTACTGATAAGCAGATAACCATACAGGTAAAAGAATGTACTTCAATTTAATGGATTTAAAATCGCTATCAATAGAATCAATATCCTGTGTATCACCACCGATGTCATGCTCAACCTGACGTTCGATTTCCCGATCCATAATAGTCCGGGCAGTCTCCGCCGCTTTTACATGATCCACGCTAAAAGTTTCAGCGATAAAGCCACTTAAATATTGCTCATTGAAAGGTTTTAGGTAACCCAAATTCCAAGGTCCAATTTTATCAGAAAACTTTTCGGGAAGAGATGTTGATCCCGATATAACAATATCCTTAAATTGGCTATAGATACTTCCTGAAGCCGGATACCAGTTTGTGCGTCTTTCTTCGTATTCTTCCGTCTCGCCATCCGAATTGCGTCTTGTACGCGTCACATAATAATATTCTCCACGTGATCCTACGTAATCAGATTGTACATCTGCATCATAGGACCAAAATGGCACATACACCCCTTTTAAACGATCATTTCTTGAATTAAAAATTCGCTTAAAGTCATTCGGAGCGAACCATATCTTACCCGCCCATTGTGTCAATAGCCTAAAAGCATTTTTGTAATCAACGGAAAAGGGAACAAGACCATGTGGCTTCAAAATACGCTTTTGCTGATGGTCAATTACCAATGGTGAAGCACAAAAAGCACATAAATCTGCCGTAACATGAGGATTCAAACGCGAGTTTGCCCCACAGTTACTACAATGCACAACTTCAGCCAAATAGCTATAGCGCTCATCGGCGAGCCCCTCCATTGCTTGTCCAAAAACTTTATAATCTGTAGATTCAATATGCCCATCTTCCGGTAGCTGATCCGCTATTTCATTCCTGGTTCCACAATAGGAACACGCTAAATAGGACGTACCGGGCTGATAAGTCAAAATAGCACCACAGCCCTGACATTTTAACCCCTGCTCTATTTCGGAGGTTTTTTCTTCAAAACTCATAAAACTCGGTAATGCATTTTACCCTAAACTCCTGGTATCGGTGGCGGGTTCTGCGAAAACAGATCCTTTAATTCGACTACCTTTTCAGCCTCAATCCAGTTTTCAAGTCCCTCTTTCCAGACCAAGGTAGCAAGTGTCATCGTCCCCTCTTTTATCAGAGCGCGCAGCTGTTCCGAATCAAAGGGCCCTTCCTGTTTGCCTTTAACGGCCAGGTAATAAGCGACCGCTTTGGGCAATGGAGGAGGTCCAACGGCCCCTGCAGACGAAGCCGCAGCAGCTGATCCCGTACCAGTAGGATTATTCCCATCAAAACTGTTTTGCTGAAATACATTACCCATTTGACCAACCATTCCTGCTCCCAACCCAGCACCAAATCCAGCACCTACAATCCCTCCACTACTGGGATTCTCAGCAGCTTTCTCCATTGAATTTGCGGCTTGGAATTGGGCATAGGCCCCCAGATTACCAACGACCCCCATACTGCTTCGCTTATCAAGGGCTTTCTCGACTTCTTCTGGGAATGAAATATTTTCAATTAAGAACTTCGTTAAGCTCAAACCCAACTCATCAAAATCAACCCCAATTTTTTGCTGTATCAAGGCCGAAACTTCATCATAGTTGGATGCAAGATCCAAGGCCGGTATCTTCGACTCAGCAATAGCATCCATCCCCCGCGATACCGCAATGTTTCGAAGCTGCTCTGTGATATCCTCAACTGTAAATACAGGCGTCGTCGCAACAAGCTGTTTCATAAAAACAGTAACGTCCTTCACCTGAAAAGAGAAATTACCGAAAGCCCGAAGTCGAATGGGACCAAATTCAGGATCCCGCAACATAATCGGATTTTTAGTTCCCCATTTCTGATTGACAAATTGTCGAAGGTTGACAAAATAAACATCGGCTTTGAATGGACTATTGAACCCATATTTCCAACCTCTGAGGGTTGTCATGGTCGGCATATTTTGGGTCGTCAGTTCGTAACGACCAGGCTGAAAGACGTCCGCAACCACGCCTTCATTCAAAAATACCGCAGCCTGCCCTTCTCGCACAGTCAACTGTGCCCCCATTTTTATTTCATTCTGATATCGTGGAAACTTCCACACAATCGTATCTGTGCTATTATCGACCCATTCGATAATATCGACAAACTCATTCCTGATTTTATCAAATAATCCCATAAATTATTCTCTTTACAATTACTTACACTAAATGTAAACATTTCCCCGCAAACCGGCAATTTTCTCCAGCAGTACGCAAACTAGCGATATCTAAAAAATTTAGCCTTTTAAACTACTTATCGTAGTTTATTTTTTTTACTTTTGTTAGCTAAGTTCTACATTAATTTATGAGTACATATAACGAAGACAGCATTAGGTCCCTGGATTGGAAAGAGCATATCCGCCTCCGTCCGGGAATGTACATTGGAAAGTTGGGGGACGGTTCGGCCTATGATGATGGTATCTATGTTTTATTGAAAGAGGTCGTTGACAACTCAATTGATGAGTTTGTTATGGGTGCCGGTAAAACTATTGATATCACGGTAAACGAAAATAAAGTTTCCGTACGCGATTATGGACGTGGTATCCCAATTGGTTCTGTGGTTGATGTTGTTTCTAAAATCAATACGGGTGGTAAATATGATAGTAAGGCTTTCCAAAAGTCCGTCGGTTTAAATGGTGTCGGTACAAAAGCCGTAAATGCTTTGTCCAGTCAGTTTACCGTCCAGTCATACCGTCAAAATATAACACGCATTGCCCAATTCTCTAAAGGGGAATTAGTCAATGATGAACAAAAAGATACGACGCAACGGAATGGTACATCTGTAACATTCTATCCAGACGATTCTATTTTCAGAAACTACAAATACCGTCCCGAATTTGTAGAGAATATGATCTGGAACTATGTTTTTCTAAACTCAGGTCTTACGATCAACTTTAATGGGCAAAAGTTTATTTCTGAGCACGGACTAAAAGATCTACTGGAACGAAATATTGATGCCGAGTCCATGCGCTATCCAATTATCCACTTACGGGGGGATGATATTGAAATCGCGATGACTCACGGCCAGCAATATGGAGAAGAATATTATTCTTTTGTCAACGGTCAGCACACCACACAGGGTGGAACACACCAGGCAGCCTTCCGTGAAGCACTAGTCAAAACAATCCGCGATTTTTACAGAAAAGAATTTGACGCATCGGATATTCGTTCATCAATTATCGGTGCCATCGCCATCAAAGTGCAGGAACCCGTTTTTGAATCACAGACCAAAACAAAGCTAGGATCTCAAAGTGTAGGCCCAGAAGGCCCTACGGTAAGAGGATTTATCAATGACTTTGTTAAAAAAGCATTGGATGATTACTTACATAAAAATCCGGCTACGGCAGATGCTCTTCAAAAACGTATTCTTCAATCGGAACGTGAACGTAAGGATATCGCCGGTATCAAAAAACTCGCCAACGAAAGAGCGAAGAAAGCCTCTTTGCACAACCGTAAACTACGTGACTGTAAAGTGCACTTCAGCGATAAAAATGAACGTAACCAAGAAACAACGTTGTTTATCACCGAGGGGGATTCTGCATCTGGTTCTATTACCAAATCGCGGGATGTGCAGACTCAAGCTGTTTTCAGTCTGAAAGGAAAACCGTTAAACTCCTACGGTATGTCCAAAAAGATTGTTTATGAAAACGAGGAATTTAACCTCTTACAACATGCGCTTAATATTGAAGACGGTCTCGATGGATTACGCTACAACAATATCGTAATTGCTACCGATGCCGATGTCGACGGCATGCACATCCGCCTGTTGCTATTGACATTTTTCTTGCAGTTTTTCCCAGACCTTGTCAAAGCTGGCCACGTTTCCATCTTACAGACACCACTTTTCCGTGTCCGCAACAAAAAGGAAACGATCTATTGCTATTCCGATGAAGAACGACAAAAAGCAATCGCAAAATTAGGCGCTAAACCTGAAATTACCCGATTCAAAGGTTTGGGTGAGATATCACCTTCCGAATTTGGATTATTTATCGGAAAAGATATCCGTCTTGACCCGGTTATCTTGTCCAAAGACAATAAAATTCAACAGTTATTAGAATATTACATGGGCAAAAACACACCAGATCGACAAAAGCATATTGTCGAAAATCTGCGTGTTGAAGTTGACCTTGAAGAAGAACTAACAAAAAAAGCGGGTTAAAATAACCCGCTTTTTTAGCAACCTACAACCACCTTTCATGCACAACCAAACCTTAATTCTGATCCAATGTCAAGATGCCGTTGGATTGGTCGCCAACATTTCAAATACGCTGGCAAAATATCAACTCAATATTGTCACCATGCGTGAATATGTGGATGAAGAAGCCAACAAATTCTTCGTGCGTGTCGTGTGTAACGGTATCGTGCCTGAGCAGAAACAGCTTTCGGATTCCCTTGCCGAAGTACTTCCCCCATCTGCTCAGATACAGATAAATCCCAATAACCGCAAAAAAATCGTCGTCCTCGTGACCAAAGAGCATCACTGCCTTGCCGATATCCTGGTACGTCAACACTTCGAAACATGGGGAGCCGAAGTACAGGCCGTAATTGGTAATTATGAATCATTACGCTCCTTTACGGAAAAGTTTGATATTCCTTTTCATTGCATCTCACATGAAAACCTAACAAAGGAAACATTCGAAAAACAACTGATCGCACAAATCCAAAACTATAATTTCGATTACATCATTCTGGCGAAGTTCATGCGAATCTTGTCTCCTCAGTTTGTCAGTACCTTTGAAAATAAACTGGTCAACATACACCATTCATTTCTACCCGCTTTTATTGGTGCCAACCCGTACAAGCAGGCTCATGCAAGAGGCGTTAAGATCATCGGTGCCACAGCGCATTTCGTTACCGACCAACTCGATGAAGGCCCCATCATCGTACAGGATATACGACATGTCAATCACACCTATACTGTAAAAGATATGGTAACTGCCGGCAAAGAAATAGAAAAGGCTGTTCTGAGCAGAGCAATTCGTCTGCTTAGTGAAGATCGTGTGATGCGCAACGATTACAAGACAATTGTATTTGAATAGTGATTACAATCATGTCCAGATAAAACAATCATTACTTTTTTTCAGCGTTATTCTCTATTATTTCGTAAAAGAAATATTTAAGAATGACGCATACTTTTCATATCCCCGTATTAGGCTTAGCTTTCTCCATCGACTCCGCACTTAAGGTCGCACAATATGGTATCTCCACCGTAATGTCTATTGTTGACGATGAACTCATCGAGCGCATGCGCCGCTATTACTGCGGACAATATCAAATCGTCTATCATCCGATCACTAAAACAGAAGAAGATTACCGGGCAAAAAGAATTACGGCCTATCTCAATCTCGTACAGTTTGTGGTCAAGAAGCAAGTCGTGGCCTTGAAGCGTCAGCCCTTTACCGAAAATTCAGAACTTACCAAATATTTTCAGCTTTTACCCGAGTCACATCCTTCAAAACCGATTTATCACGCGATGGAAATGGAAACCAATCGCGCGATTAAAACCGAGCTGCAAGATCTATTGATCAATTATCTCAAACCGGGAGACATCGATGTTAATATTATGTCCAAAGTAGATAAAATGAATTACCAGGATGGTAACCTATTGGATCAGCGTTATTCTGATGCTTCAGCAGCCTTACGTGGTTTTGCAAATTCCAACTTGCATTCCTCCCTTATCCTTTCCGCAGGGATGAATCCACACCTATACGCTTACCTCGCTGAATTACCGGCTTTCTTCCCCAATAGTGAAGGTCTATTTGACAAAAAAGTCGTTTTGAAAGTAAGTGACTTTCGATCGGCGCTCATCCAGGCAAAATATCTCGCTAAGCGTGGTGTATGGGTATCTGAATTCAGAATAGAATCCGGTTTGAACTGCGGTGGTCATGCTTTCGCAACCGATGGTCTTCTTCTGGGACCAATCCTTCAAGAGTTTAAAGAGAAAAAAGAAAGTTTGAAAACCGAACTTTTCGAGATATACCACGCATATTGGGTTTCCCAGGAGCGCTCATTAACAACTCCTCCCAGCATCAAATATACAGTTCAAGGAGGCGTGGGAACAGCTTCAGAACATCAGTTCTTATTAGACTATTATGGATTCGATGCCGTAGGATGGGGATCCCCATTCCTGATGGTTCCCGAAGCAACCACAGTAGATCAAGAAACCCTGAAAGCATTGGAACTTGCCAAGAAAGAAGACTTCTACTGTAGTGGAGCATCTCCATTGGGAATTCCCTTTAACAATTTCAGACAAAGTGGCGCAGAGTACCTACGGTTGGAACGTATAAAAAAAGGGCGCCCCGGTAGCCCTTGTAAAAAAGAATACCTTATTTCGAACACCGAGTTTGGTGATAAACCGATCTGCACTGCATCACGCGTCTATCAACATCAAAAGATCCAGGAACTACAAAAACAAAATCTGTCCGCTGCGGAATACGATAAATCCTTTGACGACATTACAGAAAAAACCTGTCTTTGTGAAGGGCTCGCAGCACCAGCTTATCTTAAGTACAATATCCAAAAGAGCAAAGAACAGACCGCTGTATCCATCTGCCCAGGCCCGAATCTTGTCTGGTTCAAAAAACAATATTCTTTGCGGGAAATGATCGACCACATCTATGGCCGTATATCAGTTTTTGAAAATGACAACAGACCTTTTGTTATGATCAACGAACTCAACCTGTATATCGATCATATTCAAAAATATGTAACAGACAATAAAAATATCATGAACGATAAAAAGATAAAATATGTAGCTAGATTCAAAGCACAATTACAAGCTGGAATAGCTTATTACAACGAACTTACCCAGCACTTATCGCTTATTCCACAAAATATCAGCACAGCGATACCCAGACAGCTTGAACTGGCATCACTACGTTTAAAAGACATCCATATGTAACCTCCTAATATAACTTTAAACAAACACGAAGCTGTCTCAAATTTATTGAGGCAGCTTTTTTATTAAATATGGCTATGCGATAGATTTGTGAGTTGTTTGTTGATTATTTCACAGAACTGTTCATTTGGGAAGAAAAAGAACAAAAAGTAGCTTTTTAAGCTGCTTTTTTCCTTAGATTTTGCGCTATAGCCAATAAACCCCATTCTATGGACACTTTTTCCTTACCGCGGAGCATAAATCTTCGGAACCCGTGGTTCTGTTTTATGTTTCCAAAGACTGGTTCGACATCGTGACATCGCTGTTTTCTTTTGGCTATACCGACATCGCTGTTAAGCAATCCGTATGCTCTATCTTTATAAGCCTCAAGCTGTTCATTTATCTGGATGATTCTATTGCCCTGTGATTTGTGGCAAGCACCGTTCAATGGGCAGTTTGTGCAGTTTTTTGCCTGATATCTTTTTATTTTTTGCTCGAAACCTGTGGAGGTCTTTTGTGTAAATAGACCTATGCAGTTCATTTCCTGTCCCATTGGACAGATATAGCAATCTTTTGCAGGGTTATAATGTAGTTTATCAACGGAGAATGGCTTCTTGCCCGAATAACTCTTTTTCTGCTCCTTGTCAAACATACCATATTTCACATAGGCCCCAATGTTTTTCCCTTCTAGTAACGCATAGTTCTCCTGGCTGCCATAGCCAGCATCTGCGGTAATGGTTTTCAGTATTTCCCCAAAGCTCGCCTCATGTTGTGCCAGATGACCGGGTAGCGTTGTGGTATCTGTGGGGGTGGGATGTATGGTGTAATTGACGATGTATTGATTGGAAGTAGATATCTGAATGTTATAACCTGGTTTGAGCTGGCCATTTTTCATATGATCCTCTTTCATGCGCATAAAAGTAGCATCGGGATCTGTCTTGCTATAACTATTTCTATCTCCAAGCGTTACTTCCTGCTCTTCATATTGAACAATCTTGGCCGGGTAGTTTTTAGTCGCATAGCGCAACTTTGCCCTCATCTTCTTGCTTACCGAAGGTTTATCGGACAAGACCCGGTTCAGGTTATCGACCGTAGCCTGAACTTTTTCGCGGTCAATTGTTGTCAGATCGGGAGGTTCCGGAAGGTTGTCCTCTGCTTTGGCGATACTTTGGGCGTATTCCCAAATATCTTTTAAGGCAGCTTTCATCTTCTCCTTATTGGTCTGGATAGCTTTTTTCCAGACAAAGGTGTATTTGTTAGCATTGGCTTCAATCTTGGTGCCATCGGTGTAAACATCTTCTATACTCAGCAGACCTTCTTCGGACAGGAGTTTGACAACTTCTTCAAATACACTACGAAGTGCTTCTTTCAAACGAACGCCTCGAAATCTGTTGATGGTATTGTGGTCGGGATAGCTCATGCCGCTCAGCCACATGAAATTGATGTTCTCCCGGCACGCCGTTTCCAATTTGCGACTGCTGTAGACATTGCTTACGTAGCCAAACACCAAAACTTTCAACAACATCTGCGGATGATAACTGGAGCAGCCTTTTATCTTATAAGCGTCCAATAGGGACTGGATGTTGATCCGGTTGATTACATCGTTAACGATACGTACCGGATGACCTTTGGACACCAGTTCGTCCAAAGTTGGAGGAATGGCCATGATCTGGTCCTGATAGTAAGGCTTAAAAGTAGCTCTTTGAGATGGCATATATCCTTTTTGTTTACACTATAAATATATGAAAATCAAACCGTTAAAACAAATAATAAACCTTAGATAATGCAAAAAAAGAGACTGCCTTTTTGAGACAGCCTCGTGTTATTATCAGGAATCTTTTGACAAGCCTTACTTCGCTATTTTGCGAAATTTACCGAATACCCCAAGTGGAAGTTTCGGTCCTGCTGTTGCTTGTAAGAACAACTCGCCTATTTCCAAGTTTTCCACTTTTGGGAAAGCTGTCTTAATTAAATTTTCAACAATAACAGAGGAAAACCCTAATGAATACGTATTCAAAATCAAGAAATGCTCTTTAGGATCCAATAGTTGAACGACTTCAGTCATCATTTCCATAATGTGATCTTCCAATTTCCATTTCTCGCCCTTTGGCCCATGCCCATATGCGGGTGGATCCAAAATAATCCCATTATATGTATTACCTCTTTTCAGCTCACGCTTTACAAATTTCAAAGCATCTTCAACCACCCAACGAATGTTATCCAAATTGGAAATTTCCATATTTTCATTTGCCCAGGTAACAACCTGTTTAATCGAATCTACGTGAGTCGTATCCGCGCCCGCAGCCTTTGCTATTAAAGATGCTCCACCAGTGTATGCAAAAAGATTTAGGACCTTCGGTCTTTCCGTCTTAAATGAACGTACAGATTCCGAAATATAGTCCCAATTTACAGCCTGTTCCGGAAATATCCCGACGTGTTTAAAAGATGTCAAGCCCAATCTAAATTTGATGGCCACATCCTTATTTTTATATTCGATATGCCAACGGTCTTGGGCTTGAGGATTTTTCTTCAACCATTCTCCTGAAGTAGCCGAACGACCTTTGAATTTGATATGATAACGCTTGTTCCACTCCGCATCAGTCAATGCCTTAGGCCATACAGCCTGAGGTTCTGGTCTGATTAAAATTAAATCACCAAAACGTTCCAGTTTTTCAAAATCACCACAATCAATGAGTTCATAGTCCTTCCAATGCTGTGGGGTCAATAGTTGTATATTTGTTGCTGCCAAAATCAAAATTTTCCGACAAAACTAAGCTAAATTTCAATATAAAAGAAATCTGCATGATGCTAACACAGATCAAACACATAAAATTACGCGCAATAAAGCCACGTTCCCAGCCCTTATTGCCCCATAGAAGCTTTCGCACTTTTCATTAATGGGCTTGCAAAAACAAAGTTGTTCAATTCCTCCACATCTGACCGCATCATATCCTTATTGGAACCTTCCCAGAATTTCTCTCCTTTATAGAGAAACAAAATATACTCACCAATTCCCATCACAGAATTCATATCATGTGTAACAACGACTGTCGTACATTTCAACTCTTGCGTAATTTTTAGTACCAATTCATCAATAACAATCGAAGTCTCCGGATCCAATCCCGAATTGGGTTCATCACAAAATAGATATTTAGGGTTCATACTAATTGCACGTGCAATTCCAACCCGCTTTTTCATCCCCCCCGAAAGCTCCGCAGGGAACAGTTTATTTCGTCCCTCCAGATTAACCTGTTCCAAACAATGATTTGCACGGTCTAATTTTTCCGCTTTGGACATATCCGTAAACATGTCCAACGAAAACATGATATTCTGCTCTACCGTCATCGAATCAAACAGCGCTGAATTTTGAAAAAGCATACCTATTTCTTTTCGAATAGGAACACGCTCTTCAAAATTCATCCGAGTAAAATCCTTGCCATCAAAAATTACCTTTCCTTTTTCCGGTTGGTGCAGGCCTACGATACATTTCAATAAAGTACTCTTTCCCGAACCCGACCTCCAATAATCAGACTCACCTTTCCGGGTTCGAAATTTGCACTAATTCCTTTCAGAACATGGTTGTCACCAAACGATTTGTTAATATCTTCGATTTGAATCATAAAATCTTTTTAAAGCATTAATGCGGTTATCACATAATCCGCCGCAAGAATAGTTATACAGCCAACGACAACTGCTTCTGTGCTAGCTTGCCCAACTTCCAACGCTCCGCCCTTTACATTATACCCTTTATAAGCAGATATCGAGGTAATAATAAACCCAAACAAAACAGCTTTAACAAGGGCAACTGTCACCGTGAAGCCGTTGAAGCCATCTTGAATTCCTAAAATATAATCCGCCTGTGTCACAGCGCCCGAAAGGGATCCACCTAACAAACCGCCCACTAAAGCGCACACGATAGAAATAATCACCAACATCGGAATCATGGTGATACCCGCCAATATTTTGGGTAATATCAAATAACCAGGAGCATTGATCCCCATAATTTCCAAAGCATCAATCTGCTCTGTAACACGCATGGATCCGATCTGTGAAGATATAGACGACCCAATTTTCCCCATTAAGACCAATCCCGAGATCGTCGGTCCTAATTCCAAAATATTTGAATCCCGGTTGATCGAACCTATAATTGAATTTGGGATCAAGTCGGATACCATCTGAAAGGCAATTTGCATGGTCATAACAGCGCCAATGAAGGTGGAAATAATAACGATAAGTCCTAGAGATCCTATACCAATATCGGTCATTGCCAATACTGTTTCCTTCCAATAAATTCGCCCTTTCTCCGGTCTTTTAAAAACTGATTTCAGGAGTATGAGATATGCACCAATGTGATGAAAGATCATATTATCTATTTAATTTCAATGTATTACGCCAATTTAACGGCTATACTGAGCCAAGCTATCCATTAAAGGTAATTAATTCCAGCAAATATATAAACAAGCAAAAACCCAAAAAGTATACGAAAAACGAAATTACTTACCGATCAATTAGTCACATTTACCGATTTTTTATGTATAATAGCCTAAACATTCATACGGTATCTCCCAAAGCGACTTACTTTTGAGATATATTAACAAACGGAATTAGTTATGAATACACGAAGAATAACAACTGGTATCACCATTCTCTTTATAGGAGTTGTCTTATTATTATCACAGCTCAACACAATTTCTTTCAACTGGGTAGGTATTTTTAGATACTGGCCGCTGTTTATTGTGCTTGCCGGAATTCGTATGCTGGTACCCAAAGACCAACAGATTGGACAGTTTGTCGCCATCGGTTCTACCGTCGTAATTTTAGGTTTTTTGACTTACATAGGGCTGTCGACACCAAAGGAACCACTTTTAACACAGCTTTTAAAAAGTAAAGGCGTCAACATCAATGTCGACGATCCCAACGATAAAACAAATTATACAACAGAAAAATTAAACGTCCCGCTGGATGATAAAATCCATAGTGCTACCCTAAACCTCGATTTGGGGGCCACTTCATTAAGAAATGATAGTAGCACTACTTCAGAAATCTTCTCGGCATTTAACACCTCAAAAGAATATCTACTGGGCATAACTGTACATGGAGAATCTGCAGACAAATTAGATATCAACCTAAAGGGAAAATTCAAAAACAAGGATTTTAACAGCAAAAACAACAATACGTTTATCGCTTTAAACCCCAACATCCTATGGAATCTGAATTTTGATGTAGGTGCAATTGATGCCAGGTTAGATCTTTCACCCTACAAGATAGAAACATTGGATATCGATGCTGGAGCGACTAGTCTAAAGTTAAAATTAGGTCAACCGCTGGCAACAACTAAAATTTCTATGGATGCTGGAGCCTCCTCTATTGAAATCTCCATCCCCAAAAACGCGGCCTGTCGTATTACAAGCGACAATGCATTATCCTCGACAGATTATGAGGGCGATTTCCTAAAAAGTGAAGGCGAAGTAAAATCGACAAATTACGACTCTGCCGCTCAAAAATTCGATTTCGATATCAACGGTGGCATCGCGTCAATAAAAATTAGAAGATATTAATTGACACCCGATTTTTAGTCAAGAAAAGCTAACTTTGTGTTAGATATGGACACAAGTAATATGTTGACATTACCTGGAATCTATTGCAATTCCAAGGTAGATTATTCGAGATGGAAAACAAGGGAAATTCAGATCGGTGATATTCCCATGGGTGGCGATAATCCCATTCGTATTCAAAGTATGACTACGGTAGATACAATGGATACGATGGGCTCAGTTGAGCAGACCATTCGAATGGTAGAGGCGGGCTGCGAATACGTTCGTATTACCGCTCCAAGTATTAAAGAAGCGCAAAATTTAGCTAACATAAAAGATGAACTTCGCAGAAGAGGCTATAAAGTCCCTTTAGTCGCTGATATTCATTTTACACCAAATGCTGCCGAGGTCGCTGCGCGCATCGTCGAGAAAGTAAGGGTCAATCCCGGTAACTATGCAGACAAGAAGAAATTTGATCAGCTATCTTATACCGATGCTGAATACAAGCGCGAGTTAGATCGCATCTATCAAAAATTCACTCCGCTCGTAAATATCTGTAAGGAAAATGGTACCGCTATGCGTATTGGTACCAACCACGGCTCACTTTCGGATAGGATCATGAGTCATTATGGTGACACTCCGGAAGGGATGGTCGAATCAGCCATGGAGTTTATCCGGATGTGTGAAGATCTGAGTTTCTACAATCTCTGTATCTCCATGAAATCGTCCAACCCGCAGGTCATGGTCAAAGCCTATCGATTGCTGGTCGAAAAAATGGTTTCCGAAAACATGAACTATCCCCTACATCTCGGTGTAACTGAAGCTGGAGACGGTGAAGATGGTCGTGTAAAATCTGCCGTCGGTATCGGAACACTGTTGGAAGATGGATTGGGCGATACGGTACGTGTATCGCTAACCGAAGAGCCTGAACGGGAAGCTCCGGTCGCTATAGCACTTGTCAATAGATATAGCAAAAGAAAGGCAAACATCGCGAGTCAGCCCAAACAAGAGATTGTTCAGCTCTCTCCGGAGACACCACATATTGCTTATGCCAGCCAAGAAGTAAATACCTTCATCGGCGGCTCTTTGGTACCTAGGGTTGTGGTCGACATTTCTAAGGAAAATCTAAAGGACGCTCAGATCCTTACCAAAGTAGGTTATCGCTACGATATCCTATTAGATAAATACCACATGGGTGAGCAGTCTGTAGACTTTGTTTATCTCGCAGACAGTTTACCATCCTTTACGATGCCGGCAAATCTGAAGCAAGTATATAACTATAATACCTGGTCAAAACTTACCGATCAAACCAATATTCATCCCCTCTTTACCTTAGAAGAATTCGTAAAGTCAGACAATAAGGATAAAGTCCTGAATATGGTCAAAATCTGTAATTCAGATTTATTAACCCCATTGTTTGAATCCTTACAGCTAGACAAAACAATCGTATTTATCGTAGAAACCGATTACTTGCACGGTATGGCAGATCAAAGACAGTTCTTTCGAAATCTGCAGGAAATCGGTATTGACAATCCTGTCATTATCAAGCGTTCTTATTTAGCGGAAGAATTCTCAGGACCCATTGGTGATTTTATGAATCCCGAAGAACCGATATCAAAAATACAGCTGTACGCTTCTACAGATCTAGGGGCATTATTAATTGATGGTTTAGGTTCAGGAATTTGGATTGACTCTCCGGCAACGGCATTGGAAAATATCGCCTCACTTTCGTTCGGAATTTTACAGGCGACACGATCCAGAATATCCAAGACAGAATATATTTCCTGTCCAAGCTGTGGCAGAACCTTATTTGATCTCCAAGAAACCACGCAGATGATCCGAAGCCGTACCAATCACTTAAAAGGCTTAAAAATTGGAATCATGGGCTGTATTGTTAATGGCCCTGGAGAAATGGCAGATGCAGACTATGGTTATGTTGGGGCGGGCCCTGATAAAGTGACATTATATAGAGGTCAGCAGGTGGTTAAGAAAAATGTGAGTTCAGCCCATGCCTTAGATGAATTGATCAAGATCATTCAAGATGATGGACTGTGGATCGAAGAACTACAACAAGACCAAAATTAACAAATCAAGCTATACATAAAATAGCAAAGGGGATCATTTGATCCCCTTTGCTGTTTTATGTATACGAATGAACGTACATTACAAATTACCTTTTTATCGAAAAATGTTACTTTCTTATCGAATAGAAAATCTTTTCACCACGGTTTCCGAACCTGCAACTACGCGTACAAAGTAAAATCCTGTCGTTAATTTCCCACCATGCTCAAAGGAAAGATTTTGAATTCCTGAATCCAGATTACCATTCATTAATTGGAGAATCTCATTGCCCAATGCATCCATTACTTTGATAGACACACTCGACGATTTTGCCAATTTAAAAGAAAGATTTATTTGTTCAGCAATCGGATTGTAGAAAACCTTCACATTATTGATAAGTTTCTCTGTCTCCTTGATGTTATTATCTTCTCCGAATGCCTCACTGCCGTCCCAAATATGTTGCGAAATAGTATGGTCATAAGGAGACTTTGCATACACCCGAGTCAACCCGCTACACAATGTCAGTGCGGATAAAAGTGTTAAACAAGCTGCTTTAAGTAGATTTCTCCCCATAGTGTTAAATTAGACTTCAAATACTGGTTACGGTTTAATCAAATATAACGCTAACTATTTGAATTATCAACAACAAAGTTAGTATTTTGTTTAAAAGTTTTTCAGCAAATAGATTCATTCTAAGTTTCTTTTAACAAATTTTAACAGCTCTTGCGCATGTCAAAGTAAATGCTAAAATTTGGCGCAGGAAATGTACCTACTTAAAGTACAGGCAAAAAGTATATTTTTGCAGTATATTTTGAAATAAAATAATTGATAAATGGCAGACAACAGTCATCACAACAGTATCAATAAGGTGAGTTTCGCCGGATTATTGATCAGTTTAGGAATCGTTTTTGGAGATATCGGAACTTCTCCATTGTATGTTTTCAAAGCAATCATGGGACAAGGAGCCATTCAAAAAGACTTAGTCTTGGGCGGGCTATCCTGTGTTTTTTGGACACTGACGCTCCAAACAACAGTAAAGTATGTTTGGATCACACTCCGGGCAGACAATAAAGGTGAAGGCGGTATCCTATCCCTCTATTCATTGGTACGCAAACGTGCCCCTTGGTTAATTTTCCCGGCGATGATCGGTGCAGCGACCTTGTTAGCGGACGGAATGATCACCCCTGCCATCACAATATCCTCGGCTATTGAAGGTTTGGATCTCAAATTCCCAGGATTACCTACAGTACCTATTGTAGTTACAATTATCTCCTTATTGTTTATTATCCAACGATTTGGAACATCTGTTGTAGGAAAGGTTTTCGGCCCATTGATGACCATCTGGTTTACAATCATTGGTGTAATCGGTTTATCTCATCTTCACCTCGCACCAGAAGTGATGAAAGCGATCAACCCCTATTATGCTTTCCATATTTTGATTACCTACCCCCATTCGCTATTACTGATCGGTGCCGTGTTTTTATGTACTACAGGTGCCGAAGCATTGTATTCGGATATGGGACACTGTGGTAAAAACAATATCCGTATCAGCTGGATCTACGTAAAAATCACACTTATACTAAATTATTTCGGACAAGGAGCCTGGTTGTTGACACAGGAAGGACGCGTCCTTGGAGGTGAAAATCCGTTCTACTCAATCATGCCCGATTGGTTTATAGGCTACGGTATCGCTATCGCGACGATTGCAGCGGTCATCGCCAGTCAAGCCATGATATCCGGATCCTATACCTTAATCTCGGAAGCAGTACGGTTGAATATATGGCCCAAGGTGGCTATCCGCTACCCCAGTGAACATAAAGGTCAGTTGTATGTACCATCCATCAATTTAATTTTATGGGTCGGCTGTATGATTGTCATCTGGGTTTTTGAAGAATCAAGCCGTATGGATGCAGCCTATGGTCTTGCGATCAATTTAACGGTATTGATGACCACGATTTTAATGGGATACTTCCTCGCCATGAAAAAAGTCAACCGTGTACTAATTGCGGTATTTTTGATTGCTTATTTTGTTATTGAACTAACTTTCTTAATAGGAAATGGTGTCAAAATAGCCCATGGTGGTTGGTTGACTCTTCTGCTTGCTACTGCGCTATATATAACAATGTATTGCTGGTACACAGCGCGAAAAATTAAAAATCGTTTTGTTAACTTCATTAACATCAATAAATACTACCCCATTATCTCCGAATTGAGCGAGGACAAATCCGTCCCTCCCTATGCGTCGCATTTGGTCTATCTGACAAGTGCAAATTTCAAATCCGAGATAGAGGCTAAAATTATTTATTCAATTATTAATAAAAAGCCAAAACGTGCGGATGTATATTGGCTCGTCCACGTTGATGTGATGGATCATCCACATACAAAAGAATATTCAATCGATCAGCTTATCCCGGGTAAGTTAATACGGGTTGATTTTAAACTTGGCTTTAGAGAGGAACAGCGCATCAGTCTACTGTTCAGAAAAGTAGTTGAGGAAATGGTGAAAAAAGGTGAAATTGACATCACCAGTCAATACGACACCCTACGTAAACACAATATTCCTGGTGACTTTAAGTTTGTTGTTTTGGAAAAAGTACTCTCCAAAACCAACCAGATGACATGGATAGAAAAAGTAATTATGGACATCTATGGTTACCTCAAAAAAATGAGTTTGTCCGAAGAAAAAGGTTTTGGTTTAGATTCCAGCTTTGTTACAATTGAACGGGTTCCGCTCAATTTTCCACAGACTTCAGAGGTCCATCTCATACGGAAAGATTAAGACTCCTCAAGGTGATGCTCAAGCATCACCTTTTTTATTCAATAGAATTGCATTACTTTTGTTGCAAATAATACATCATGGCAGACGCTAATCCAAAAAAGAAATTACATCCTAGAAATAGACATCTCGATAACTACAATTTTGAAGAATTGAGCAAAGTGGAACCTTCGCTCAAAGATTTTGTTATAGAAAATGCGTATAAAGTAAAGTCCATTGATTTTAACAACCCCGATGCTGTTAAAACGTTAAACAAGGCACTTCTAAAAAAAATATTACCACATTCAACACTGGGATATCCCCAAAGAGAATCTTTGCCCCCCTATTCCGGGCCGGGCAGATTATATTCATTATATCGCAGACGTTCTTGCAAGGGACAATAATGGTGAAATTCCAAAAGGCGGAAACATCCACGTCCTCGACATCGGTGTTGGTGCAAATTGTATCTACCCCATCATCGGACATCAGGAGTATGGATGGAGCTTTGTAGGGTCTGAAATCATCAAGAGCGCATACAAAAACGCCATCGAGATAACACGGACAAATATGAGCTTAAAAAAGAGCATACAGATCCGCCTCCAAAATAATCCGAAGGCCATATTCAAAGACATTATTCTTCCAGGGGAAAAATATGATGTGGTGATCTGTAATCCCCCATTTTTTAGCTCTCAGACCGAGGCTTTACAGCAGTCCATCCGTAAGACCACAGGTATCAAAGACGCTAAAATAGACGAAAAACCGGTCACACAGGCATTTTCTGGACAAGGAAGCGAGTTATGGTGCGATGGTGGTGAAAAAGCGTTCTTGTCACGCATGATCTTTGAAAGCCAATTTCACAAAGATCAAGTAAAATGGTTCACAACATTAGTTGCCCACCGCGAAGACATTCGCTTTCTACAACACAAACTAAAGAAAATAAACGTAAAAGAGACCGAAGTGATCCGCATGGAACAAGGTAATAAGGTAAGCCGGATCCTTTTATGGAGATTCTAATAAGTCCATGATATTAAAAAAAAGGAGCTATCTTTTATGCAGATAGCTCCTTTTCTTTGATCCATTACTGTACGACGCTTCTCCTATACTAGGCTTGCGCCTGTTTATTTAACTTTGAATGTTTATAGCCATACATAAAATATACAGCCAATCCAATCACGAGCCAGATCACAAATATTATCCAGTTACTTGCCCCCAGCTCCGTCATTAAATACAGATTGATCAGAATACCAACGACAGGCAATAGGGAAAAGTTCATTTTAAAGCTATAAATCCCCAGTCCAAGCCAAGTTAACCAAAATATGATGACTAACATTTTATGTTCTAGAATTTCAAGGATGGTAAGCGATTTCCACTCCTGTATCGTCTCTTGCGCATAGCTAAAAATAAACACAATAGCAATCAGTAGCCCTGCACCAACCAAATACTTACCGTTGATGTAAGGAACTTTAAATTTGGATTTTGCCGATAAACCCGAATAATCCATATACAATACACCGGCGCACACAAGTATAAAGGCAAAAAAGGTACCGACGCTCGTTAAATCCACAAAGAAATCCATTTTAAAAAATAACGAAGGGATAGCAACCACCAAACCCGTTACAATAGTTGCAAACGAAGGTGTTTTATATTTTGGGTGAATGGTCGCAAATTTCTTCCACAACAAACCATCCCGACTCATCGTCATCCAGATTCTTGGTTGCGCCAATTGATACACCAGCAAGGCACTGGTGATGGCAATCACAGAGGTCACCGATATAATTCCGGCCATATGGTCGAAACCCACATATTTAAACACGAAAGCAAGCGGATCCTTCACATTTAATTCGGTGTAATTAACCATCCCCGTCAAGACTAAGGTAATAGCGACATACAATACAGTACAAATCAATAGGCAATAGATCATCGCCTTAGGTAGATCGCGCTGCGGGTTTTTACACTCTTCGGCAGTTGTGGAGATCGAATCGAATCCGATAAAGGCAAAGAAAACCGCGGCCACACTTCCGAGTACACCTTTGAGGCCGTTCGGCGCAAAAGGTGTCCAATTTTCAGGTTTAATGAAAAATATACCCCCAAAAATTACGGCAAGGATAATCGCTACCTTGATCATAACCATAATCATACTCGCTTTCTGGGACTCTTTGATTCCGATATAAACCAACCAAGTAACCAAAAATGTAATGACACCTGCTGGTAAATCGAAAATAATAGGCATTCCTCCTATTCGTGGTGCACTATTAAAAGCATCCAGACCATGTTGGTCGATTGCGGTCAGTGCAGCCGCACCATGTTGGTTCATCTTCTCTACAGCATCATAAGCATAGCCTGGCGCCATGGACAACCAAGCCGGTATGTGGAGTCCAAAGCCCTCCAGCATGGAGACAAAATACTGCGACCAGGAAATGGCAATAACCGTATTGGAAACAGCATACTCCAAGACCAATGCCCAACCTATAATCCATGCAAACAACTCACCAAAGGCCACATAAGCGTATGTATATGCTGAGCCAGACACAGGAACTGTACTGGCAAATTGCGCATAGGCCAATGCCGTAAAAACACAGGCAAAAGCCGTAAAAACGAAGAGGAGTGATACCGCTGGTCCACCTTCATAACTCGCCAATCCAATTGTGCTGAAGATTCCAGCCCCTACAATAGCGGCGATACCCAACGAAACCAGATCTGTTACCCCCAATACCTTTGCAAGGCCCGTCCCCTCCTCTTTTTGAGTGTCATGCAGAATCTGATCAACACTTTTCTTCCGAAAAAGTCTATGTGACATGTAAATTTAGTTTTTGATACTTAAAATTATGCGAAAATAAATATTTTCAAGGTCTTATACTATTGGTATTTTCTGACAGACTAATTAAAGTCCACCAGCTCATATTGAATATACTGGTAAATTTCTTGATAATCGGTCATCTGCGTATGTAAATAGGAAATCAGCTGTTCTGTCAGAAGCTGTCTTTGCTCCACTGAAACTTCAAATTTCCACAATCGCTTACAAATATTGAAAAGCGCACTTGCAATTTTTTCTACCTGTGCATAGTCATAAATATACGCCCACTCAATAAACTGATGATAGAACTTTTCAAACTTAGGAATATCACTCAGCTGATTAATTTTCAAAAACTTCCGAACAGCATCTTCATTGACATGTACCAGTGCAGCGTAGAATTTATCGATGGAGACCGCTTTATTTTGTGTTAGGATATGATCCAACAATAGCTCCAACGCAATATGGGCCATAAAGGACGGACGGATAGGCAGCCCGGCTAAACTAGACTGGATTTTTAGTTTCAGCTGATGTGTATGATGAAAAAAGTAAGGTGAATTGTGAAATAGACGATCGACCTCGATATGACGATTCCAGCCTATGTACAATTGTTCCAGTAAAGGATTGTCCAAGAGCTCATCTTCATACTGACGCGGTTTTAGCATAAAGGATTTATCCGCATTTTTTAATAGATCGGGTAACAATCCACCCACCATACGTTCGGGATTAGTTGAAAACCGTTCAAAATAGAAATGTGATAAAAAATTCATACCAGCTTATTAGCGTGTGCTTTTATGGGAAATAATTCGCTCAATATACGCTTAATCTCCTATCTTTGCATCTTGTAAATTAAAAAATTAAATCCATTTAACAATGAGCTTTGTAGAAGAATTACGTTGGAGAGGCATGTTGCAAGATATTATGCCAGGCACTGAAGACTTACTGAATAAAGAAAAAGTCGCTGGTTATATCGGCTTTGATCCCACAGGCGACTCTCTACACGTAGGACACTTGACGCAAATCATGACGTTGATCCATTTCCAAAATGCAGGCCACAAACCAGTTGCCCTGGTTGGAGGAGCAACAGGCATGATCGGAGACCCTTCTTTCAAATCTGCAGAGCGTAACTTGTTGGACGAAGCTACCTTACAGCATAATGTCGCTTGTCTGAAAAAGCAGTTAGGCAAATTTCTTGAATTTGGAGAAGGGGAAAATGACGCCCAAATGGTTAATAATTACGACTGGTTTAAAGATTTTAAATTTTTGGATTTTATTCGTGATATCGGTAAAATGATTACCGTTAACTATATGATGTCAAAAGATTCTGTAAAAAAACGTCTGGAAGGCGACAATGGTCTCTCATTTACAGAGTTTACCTATCAATTGATTCAAGGATATGACTTCTACTATCTTTGGAAGCACCACAACTGTAAAGTTCAAATGGGCGGGTCGGACCAATGGGGTAACATCGTAACAGGAAGCGAAATGATCCGTCGCCAAGATCAGGGAACAGCCTATGCCATCACGACGCAATTAATCAAAAAAGCCGACGGCCAGAAATTTGGAAAGACCGAATCTGGTGCCATATGGTTAGATCCAAAAAAAAACTTCTCCGTATAAGTACTACCAATTTTGGTTGAATACGTCAGATGATGATGCTAAAAACTGGATCAAAATTTTTACACTCAAACCTCAGGAAGAAATTGAGTCCATTATTGCAGAACATGATGCAGCGCCACACTTACGTTTAGTTCAAAAAGCACTGGCAAAAGATATCACCATTCGTACCCACTCCGAAGAAGCGTACGAAACTGCGATCAAAACTTCTGAATTTCTTTTTGGAAATGGCTCTTTAGAATTCTTAAACAACTTAGATCACGACGCAGTTTTAGAGGTATTTGAAGGCATTCCGCAGTTTCAGGTCGCTAAAGCAGATCTCGCAGCAGGCATCAATATTCTTGATTTACTAGCTGTTCAGACACAGGTATTCCCCTCAAAAGGTGAAGCCCGCAAAATGCTTCAGGGCGGCGGCGTTTCTATCAACCGAGAAAAAGCAACCGATATTGAAGATTCGATTACGGACAATCACCTTGTAAACAATAAATATATAGTTGCACAACGCGGTAAAAAGAATTACTACTTGATTATTGCAGATTAATGATCAGCAGTATCCTGATTTAATAATCCATAAATATAAAAAAGTCCCTTTTGATTTGTTCAAAAGGGACTTTTTTATGCAATCCAATGCTATTCTTCATCCGCTGAAAAAATCGGTTAGATTATTTTAATAGCTTTTCAAATGCCTTACGTGATGCGCCTCTAAAATGTACCTCCCCACAATAGTGGTATCCCAACTTTTCGAACACATGCAGCATACCCCCATTGTCAAAATTAGTATCCACCTTAATACTATAAACGTCATGATCAACAGCGATCTCCTCCACCCCGGACATAATAGCCGTCCCCACACCTTTCATATGCGGATCCTGCGCCGAGGCCAGTCGGTGTATACCGACATAAGGACCATCACTTAACCATTTTCCGTCAATATCATTATATGCAGGTTCGACATCAAAAATAATAGCAACATAACCTACAATCCTACGCTCCACTTCAACGACATGCCCGTAGCCCTTATCAATATCCGACTGCACCACATCTTCATTCGGATAACCATCTTGCCATTGTCGGCTACCTTGTTCTTTCCTGAGGGCAATTGCTTGTTGTATAATTTCCCAAATCCGTTCTTTATCAGCTAAAGTCGCTTTTCGTATTTCAAACTTGTTCATCCGCTCTGTTATTTTTATTCGTAAAACTACATATTTTACAGCAACTCCAACGAATACACCAAAACAGTGGCAATCTATATTGATATCCACATTCTTTGGTCAACCCCATTTGCAGGGCATAGTATTTGCTAGTCATTATAACTATCAAGCTTTTTAGCTACATCTAAATTTATTCATTCATAAAAAACGACAAACTTAAAATAATTAGGCTATCGGCATCTTTAAAATACTATCAAAATAACTAAGTTTGTAAGCAGTATAATTGTGAGCTTTTCAATGTCAAACAAAGGAAATACATTTAGGCAGACAGGGAATTCAGTTTCCGGCAAACGTGCCCCTCAAAAGGAATCAACAACATTTAAAAAAGAAAAAAGTCAAAAAAATAGTGTACCAAGAGATTATTCTGATGCACAGCAAAAGGCTGTCAAGATATTAGGGATTTTATTGATCTTGCTTTCATTAGCATTTGCTACCGCTTTCGTATCCTACCTATTCACTTGGGAAGACGATCAAAGTTATATCGCAAAAACTAATGGCGGATGGTCAACATTATTTAGATCTACGGAAGAAATTCATGATGAAAGTGTTGATCTACCCGTTGTTGACAATAAACTAGGGAAATTTGGTGCATTGCTTGCCAACCAATTCATGTACGAATGGTTTGGTGTCGCATCTTTTCTTTTTATCCCGGTATTATTCATTTTAGGATATCGCCTGTTGTTCAAGAAATCATTACTTCCGTTGTACCGTACGGTAGTCTATTCTTTCGTTGCTATCGTTTTTATCTCGGTAACATTAGGCTTCCTGCATGGATTTATGGCCGATACACCGCATATGCTTGAGGGCAAATTTGGCTTTTGGACCAATAAATTATTGGAAGCACAAGTTGGCATTGTCGGCGTTGGCTGTATATTGGCTTTTGCCTACCTGACGACATTGATCTTACTTTACAACCTCGATTTTAAATTTGTCCTATTCAGTAACAGGAAATCCAAGTCATTCTCCGAAGATACGGACGAAGAGGATGAGGATGAATACGCTCCACAAAATCTTAGAAACAAAATTCATATTGAAGATGATTCCATCCAGTCGGTGCGAGAATCTTTCCAACGGTCAACGTCAATCAATGAGCGATTTCAATCTGCTCGGGACAAAGAGGTACAGGAAGAACTTCAGCGTCCTGCCTTTACGCATCACCTGTACCCGAAGTACAAATTGATCCGAAGGACAAAGTGGTGCTCACCTTCGACGATAGTCCGCTTGAAAGAACAGAGAATACACCTTCAATCAGTTTTACAATTGATCAGCCAAATGAAGAATTTGAAGCCGAAGACTTACCGTTAATCCAGGAATATCAAGCGCCGAAAATCGAAGCAGAACCCCAACGAGAGCCAGAAGCTATTATTGAACCCGATGCAGTACCCGGTCTGGTGGTCGAAGATATCAAAGAGGAAAAAGAAATTACCGCCAGTGATCTTGTGGCCCAATTCGGACAGTATGACCCAAAATTGGATCTTTCTGGCTACCAACATCCGGCATTGGATTTATTGAAGGACTATGGTGGTGGTAAAATTACCATCAATCAACAGGAACTCGAAGCGAACAAAAATAGGATTGTTGATACACTGAGAAACTATAGCATCGAGATCGAAAGCATCAAGGCAACGATAGGACCAACGGTGACTTTGTATGAAATTATACCAAAACCAGGTGTACGGATTTCAAAAATCAAAAATCTGGAAGATGACATTGCCTTAAGTCTTGCGGCCTTAGGTATCCGGATCATTGCACCGATGCCCGGAAAAGGAACTATTGGTATTGAGGTACCAAACTCCAGTCCGGAAATGGTGTCCATGCGATCGGTCCTTGCTACGGAGAAGTTTCAGAAAACAGATATGGATCTCCCGATCGCTTTAGGTAAGACAATTTCAAATGAAGTGTATATTGCCGATTTAGCTAAAATGCCTCACCTTCTGGTTGCGGGGGCTACCGGGCAAGGTAAATCAGTAGGTATTAACGCGATTCTGACCTCTCTACTGTATAAAAAGCATCCAGCCGAACTAAAATTTGTCCTTGTTGACCCTAAGAAAGTGGAACTTTCTCTATTCAAAAAAGTAGAGCGCCACTTCCTTGCAAAATTGCCTGACGACGGAGATGCGATTATCACCGATACGAAGAAAGTAATCAACACCTTAAATTCCCTCTGTATAGAAATGGATCAACGTTATGATTTGTTAAAAAATGCGCAGGTACGGAATTTAAAGGAATATAATGCAAAATTTATCAATCGCAGATTAAACCCTGAGGAGGGTCATCGATTCTTACCATATATCGTTCTTATTGTTGATGAGTTTGCCGACTTGATGATGACAGCAGGAAAAGAGGTCGAAACACCGATTGCACGATTGGCACAATTGGCCCGTGCGGTAGGAATTCACCTGGTTATTGCAACCCAGCGTCCTTCTGTCAATATCATTACCGGTACAATCAAGGCCAACTTCCCTGCACGTCTGGCATTCCGTGTGTTGTCGAAAGTCGATTCACGGACCATTCTAGATACAGGCGGTGCAGATCAGTTGATCGGTCGGGGTGACATGCTTCTAGCGACTGGAAGTGATTTGATACGTATTCAATGTGCTTTTGTGGATACGCCTGAGGTTGAACAAATTTCCGATTACATCGGTGCGCAACGAGGCTATCCTTCGGCATTTATGCTTCCGGAGTACGTAGACGAAAACGGAGATGGTTCTGGTAGTGTAGATTTTGACCCCAAAGACCGCGATCAGTTGTTCGAAGAAGCTGCCCGATTGATTGTCATGCATCAGCAAGGCTCTACGTCATTAATCCAACGTAAATTAAAATTGGGTTATAACAGAGCAGGACGAATCATCGATCAATTGGAAGCTGCAGGAATTGTAGGTCCATTTGAAGGAAGTAAGGCCCGGGAAGTGCTTTATCCAGATGAGTATTCATTAGAACAATTTTTGGAGACGTTAAGAAAGGACAACTAAGATGAAAAAACAAGTATGGTTTATTGTAGGTCTGCTAATCATGGCATACAGCCAAAACAGTTATGCACAAAATGACGCTGCTGCCAAGGCGCTACTGACGAAAGTAAGCCAAAAGTACAATGCATACAAAACAATACAGGCCAATTTCTCATTAGATATTAAACAAGCTAATGGCGGCTCGCATACTGATGCCGGAACAATATACCTGGACAAGAGTAACAACAAGTACCAGCTCAATACCAAAAATCAAGTATTGATATCGGATTCCAAGACACAGTGGAATATCATGAAAGCGGAAAAAGAAGTTGAAATCTCAGAAGCAAGCAATTCGACCAACGAGATCAATCCAACAAATATATTCAGCTTTTATACCACCGGTTTTAAATATACCTTGACCAATACAGAAAAGGTAAAAGGGCTTACACTAAGTGTTGTTGAATTAAGTCCTCTTGATAGCAAAAAAAACTATTCAAAGATCAAGCTGCGCATTAACAAAGCAAGCAGTCTGATCTATGATACCACCGTATTTGATAAAAGTGGTAATCGCTATACGTATACATTAACTTCTCAGGAAGGTAATAAGGCGCTTTCCGGTAGTCTATTCGTATTCAACAAAAATGATTATAAAGGCTTCGACATCGTCGATCTGAGGTAAAAATAGAACAATACTACAGGTCTGATTAAAGACAGTACAATAAAAAGGGCTTTCCACTATGCAGTGGAAAGCCCTTTTTATTGTGAAGTACACTATTTTACAGCATGTTCGGTTCCTTATCCAACGTCTCACTTTCTTTATTGGCATAACGTGAATAGCCATGCTTCTGTGGATGTTCGATAATTTCCTTCATAGAAACAAGTTTGTACACATACGAACCCGTTTCATTATTCAATTTCAAGGCAAAATAGTCGTCCTTTTTTTGTCTTCTTATAGAACCTCTTAAACTGCCATCACCAACATTATACGCCGCAGCAACCAAGGTCCAGTTACCAAATTGGCCATAGAGGTATTTGAGGTATCTCGCTGCAGCATGCGTAGATTTAACAAGATCCTTTCGGTCGTCTACCGTACCATTGACTTTTAAGCCATACAAACGGGCTGTTGCCGGCATAAATTGCCAATAGCCACCAGCTCCCTTCGATGAAACAACAGCTTTACTAAGGCCACTTTCCACCAATGGAATGTACTTGAAATCTTCCGGAATACCATGTGATTTAAGGATCTTTGCAATCATAGGCAAGTAGGTCTCTGCCTTTTTGTGCATATCGTACGATCCTGTTTTTTTAAACGAGAATCGACTGAAAAATTTACGCAATTTACTTTCCACAAGCGGACGATCCATCGGTAATGAATCTTCGGCAAATGTCAATGAATTCATATACGATTCAAAGGAATTGCTTTTTTCTTTTTTTTCTTCTTCATCCCCATGATGAACGGGAACTACTACGAGCTTCGGTTCAACGATCTTATCGCCGTTTGAAGCATTGTTGTGTGGGGTTGAGTATAACTTTGACAGCAATAAAGCAAACAAAATCAAACTACTACATAAAACTTTCTTTCTTATCATTCACTCCCTTAATGCTACCCTATCCACGACTGCAATCGATCAAAAAATAGCTTGGTTCAAATTCAAGGGTACAAAGGTAAACACTATTTATTTAAAAAACAAATAGTTACATTCTAGACAACTTAAAGCGGGTTTGTTAGCGTAAAAACGCAGCAAATTCAAGAAAAGACAAAAAGATAAGGATTTTTTCGCAAAACCCAAAATTATACCTAACTTTGTCGTTCACATTTTAGCAAAACACAATGCCATTCAGCAATAAAAGGAACAGTCGTGATGACAACTCCAGAAAGTCACGAGGCAACTCAGATAGTTTCAAATCTAGAGGCGATAAGAACAATAGTTTCGGAAAAAAATCATATGGGTCGAATGACCAATCTGAAAGAGGCTCTTTCAGAAAAGATGATAATCGTGAGAACAGATCATTCGGATCTAAAAAATTCTCAGACAAACCTTCCTTCCGAGGAGATAACAATTCCTTCCGTTCAAAAGATAATTCAGAAAAATCCTTTGGTAGAGGAGGCCGCTCATTTGATAAAAATGATTCTTCAAGATCTTTTGACAAAAAAGATTCCTTCAATAAATTTGATAGATCAGAACGTTCTTTTGACAAAAAAGATAACTTCAAACGTTCCGATAGAAATGACTCTTCAAGATCTTTTGACCGTTCAGAACGTTCTTTTGATAAAAGAGATAGTTTCAAACGTACAGATAGAAATGATTCCTCAAGATCTTTTGACCGTTCAGAGCGTTCTTTTGATAAAAGAGATAGTTTCAAACGTTCAGACAGAAATGACTCTTCAAGATCTTTTGACCGTTCAGAACGTTCTTTTGACAAAAGAGACAGTTTCAAACGTTCAGACAGAAATGACGCTCCAAGATCTTTTGACCGTTCAGAGCGTTCTTTCGATAAAAAAGATAACTTCAAACGTTCAGACAGAAATGACAGCCCAAGATCATTCGATAGATCAGAGCGTTCTTTTGACAAAAGAGACAGTTTCAAACGTTCAGACAGAAATGACTCTTCAAGACCTTCTAACAGAAAGTTTGATGGCGATAAAAGTAGAAATTTTGACGACAACAAAAACTTTGGTGATAAACAATATATTAAACGTCCAAAGAAAAAAGCAGAGGATGCAGAAGATGACGGCTTAGTTCGTTTAAATCGTTACATCGCCAATGCTGGTATCTGTTCAAGACGTAAAGCGGATGAGCTTATCACTGCTGGTGTTATTTGGGTAAATGGAGAACCTGTTACGGAATTGGGTACCAAGGTGGATCCTGCAACAGATGAAATCCGTTACAACAACGAACGTCTAAAACGTGAAAAAAATGTTTATGTTTTGTTGAACAAACCAAAAGATTATATCACGACTACAGATGATCCGCAGGAGCGTCATACCGTAATGGAACTTGTTTCTAAAGCGACAAAAGAAAGAATCTATCCTGTTGGTCGTCTTGACAGAAACACAACAGGACTACTTTTGATGACAAATGATGGTAGTCTTGCTGAAAAACTTTCACACCCGCGCAACAGCATCAGCAAAATCTATAATGTCGAGTTAAACAAAAGCCTTACACAAGGCGATTTTAACAAAATCAGCTTTGGTATCGAATTAGAGGACGGTGTAATTAAACCAGATGACTTGAGCTATGTTCAAGGCGGATCGAAACGTGAAGTCGGTATCCAAATCCACTCGGGGAAAAATCGTATCGTACGTCGTATTTTTGAGTCATTAGGATATGAAGTCGTTAAATTGGATCGTGTGGTTTATGCAAACTTAACGAAAAAAGACCTTCCACGTGGCCGTTGGAGATATTTAGAAGAGCGTGAAATCGTGCAGTTAAAGCACCTGATTTAATCGCTTAAGCAGATAAATAAAAATAAAGGACGGTCATTCAGTTAACCGTCCTTTATTTTTTATATTTGCTCTTTCAAATAATAAAACAAAGAATATGACTGATCCGAAAACACTTTCATCCGTTGCGGAATTCCATAAAACATTCCAACATCCAATCCTAGACACGCCTACTATTCCATCTGAACAAAGATGTGCCTTACGGGTATCGTTGATCGCTGAGGAATTAAAAGAATTAGAAGAGGCCATCCGGGATAAAGATTTGGTCGAGATTGCAGATGCGCTATGTGACATTCAATATGTACTTGCTGGAGCGGTATTGGAATTTGGTTTAAAAGATAAATTCTCTGCTCTTTTTGATGAAGTTCAACGTTCCAATATGAGCAAAGCATGTAAAGACGAAGCAGAAGCCATCGCTACACAGGAGCACTATAAATTAAAAGGTGTAGAATCCTATTATAAAGAAGTTGATGGCAAATTTCTGGTATTCAGAACAGCTGACAATAAAACGTTAAAATCCATCAATTACTCTCCAGCCGATCTAAAAACAATTGTTGAGGGCTAAATAAAGATGGTAATCGTACCCTTTTTTTGTAGGTAAACAGCAAAGGCTTCATTAGAGAAGCCTTTGCTGTTTTTATAGCGCTGAATATATTCATTAAACGCGATAGCATACAATGATCTATCAAAAGAGTATAAAATATTAGGAACGGCTAAAAAAGACTCCCCTGCACGACCTGACGTGCTTCCAATCCCTTATCGATGTATGTTTGAATACCTGATTTCGGTAAGCCCCAATTCGGAGCAATTAACAATTCTTTATCTGCAATCCCGAAAATACGTTGAATGATCAGATCAGGACGCAATCGAGGAATAAACTTTGCTAAGAATTCCGTATAACCTTCTATCGAGAAAAGTTCAAAAGGCTCACGTTTGAACTTAACGCCCATAATAGATCCCTCTACAATATGTAAGTGATGCAACTTCACAAATTTAATTTGTGGAAAGCGGTTGATTTCATCTGCATATTTCAACATCATTTCTTCAGATTCCCACGGGAAGCCAAAGATGGTATGCACACAAAGCTCCAACGGAGTATCTTTCAGCATATTCATGGCCTGAACAAATTCGTCGTGAGAACAGCCTCTATTGATCTGCTCCAATGTATCGTTGTAAATAGATTCCATACCCATTTCCAAATCCACATCGTAACGATCTGTATAAGACTCCAACAATGCTATCTTTTCAAAATCCAAACAATCAGGACGTGTACCCACAGAAAGACCCAAAGTATTTTCAGGATCAATACTTAAAGCCTCATCATACATCATCTTCAGTAGATGAGTCGGCGCATATGTATTTGTATTTGGCTGGAAATAAATAATAAACTTCTCAGCGCCATAGCTATTACGTGCTCTTTCAATACCCGATTCCACCTGCTCGCGTATAGAAGGAATTTTCCGGGCAGTATCCGGTGTAAAAGAATCTACATTACAGTACGTACAACCACCATAGCCCTTACTACCATCACGATTGGGGCAGGTAAAATTACCATCCACAATCACTTTAAACACTTTCTGTCCGTTATACTTTTGCTTTAAATAAGCCCCGTAATGATTATACGGTTTAATTCCGTTGTCCAATAATGTACCCATTGCGCTGCAAAGTTACTCAATAAAAATCATAATTGTATTATTGCTCAGGAACAAAGCACTATGACATCACCCATTGTTGCGTCATTGTAAAAGATATCAGTTGTAAGGATAAACACTATTTTTACAGTAATAGATAGGCAGGTAGCTAAACGAAAGAAGCCCTTGACTGTTTCCAGCAAGGGCTTCCGTGTAAAAAAAGGCACCGACCTACTCTCCCACCTGTTACGGCAATACCATCGGCTCTGGCGGGCTTGACTACTCTGTTCGGAATGGGAAGAGGTAGACACCGCCGATATAGGCACCTAAAAATCTTTATTGGTCTGTCTTATGATAATATATCATCGTCAGGCCAACTGACATATATATTGAAAGATCATTTTAAAAATTAAAGAGGAAGACAACAGTGTCTGTCTGCTTGAGAAAGCTTCGGGCTATTAGTACCACTTGGCTTTGGTCTCTCAACCTTTACACCTATGGCCTATCAACGTAGTCATCTTCTACGACCCTATAAGGAAGTCTCATCTCGTGGCTAGTTTCGCACTTAGATGCTTTCAGCGCTTATCTATTCCAGACGTAGCTACCCTGCCGTACACCTGGCGGCATAACAGGTTCACCAGAGGTCTGTCCAACCCGGTCCTCTCGTACTAAGGTCAGATCCACTCAAACTTCCAACGCCCACAACAGATAGGGACCGAACTGTCTCGCGACGTTCTGAACCCAGCTCGCGTGCCACTTTAATGGGCGAACAGCCCAACCCTTGGGACCTTCTCCAGCCCCAGGATGTGACGAGCCGACATCGAGGTGCCAAACCTCCCCGTCGATATGAGCTCTTGGGGGAGATCAGCCTGTTATCCCCAGCGTACCTTTTATCCTTTGAGCGATGGCCCTTCCATACAGAACCACCGGATCACTATGTCCGTCTTTCGACCCTGTTCGACTTGTCGGTCTCACAGTCAAGCAAGCTTATGCCATTGCACTCCGCGTACGGTTACCAAGCGTACTGAGCTTACCTTTGAAAGCCTCCGTTACCTTTTTGGAGGCGACCACCCCAGTCAAACTACCCACCAAACAATGTCCTCCTCATTAAGGAGTTAGAAACCGAATACAGAAAGGGCGGTATTTCAAGGTTGATTCCATGACTCCTGGCGAAGCCACTTCAACATCTCCCGCCTATCCTACACATCCTGTACCCAATCTCAATGTTAAGCTATAGTGAAGGTGCATGGGGTCTTTCCGTCCCGTTGCGGGTAATCGGCGTCTTCACCGATACCACAATTTCACCGAGCTCATGGCTGAGACAGCGCCCAGATCGTTACACCATTCGTGCAGGTCGGAACTTACCCGACAAGGAATTTCGCTACCTTAGGACCGTTATAGTTACGGCCGCCGTTTACTGGGGCTTCGATTCAATGCTTCTCTTGCGATGACATCCCCTCTTAACCTTCCAGCACCGGGCAGGTGTCAGGCCTTATACTTCATCTTGCGATTTTGCAAAGCCATATGTTTTTGTTAAACAGTCGCCTGGGCCTTTTCACTGCGGCTGCTCCTCTCAGAGACAGCGCCCCTTCTCCCGAAGTTACAGGGCCATTTTGCCGAGTTCCTTAGCCATGACTCACTCGAGCACCTTAGGATTCTCTCCTCGACCACCTGTGTCGGTTTGCGGTACGGGTCTTCATAACCTGAAGCTTAGCGGGTTTTCTTGGAAGTCTGTTTACCTGCTCTATCAGCGCCACCGGAGCTTTGCTGTACTATTGGGTTTCAGCTAGAGTTGCGGATTTGCCTACAACTCCAATACCTACGCCTTTCAACGAACTATTCCGTCAGTTCGCGGCAGTGTCACTACTCCGTCACCACATCGCAGTTATGAAGAGTACTGGAATATTAACCAGTTGTCCATCGGCTTGCCCCCTTCGGGTGCGCCTTAGGTCCCGACTGACCCTGATCCGATTAACGTTGATCAGGAAACCTTGGTCTTTCGGTGGGCGGGTTTCTCACCCGCCTTATCGTTACTTATGCCTACATTTGCTTTTCCATAACCTCCACAGTTCATTGCCAAACTGCTTCCCCGGCGATGGAATGCTCCCCTACCAGATGCATATCTTTCAATGCAAATCCATAGCTTCGGTACCGTTCTTGATGCCCGTTTATTATCCACGCCCGGCCGCTCGACTAGTGAGCTGTTACGCACTCTTTAAATGAATGGCTGCTTCCAAGCCAACATCCTAGCTGTCTGGGCAACCGGACCTCGTTAGTTCAACTTAGAACGAATTTGGGGACCTTAGCTGATGGTCTGGGTTCTTTCCCTCTCGGCCTTGGACCTTAGCACCCAAAGCCTCACTGCCGGCTATATTTGATAGCATTCGGAGTTCGTCTGGATTTGGTAGGATTTGACTCCCCCGCACCCAATCGGTAGCTCTACCTCTATCAAACTCTACGCCGACGCTGTTCCTAAAAACATTTCGGGGAGTACGAGCTATTTCCCAGTTTGATTGGCCTTTCACCCCTACCCTCAGGTCATCCGGAAACTTTTCAACGTTTATCGGTTCGGTCCTCCATTACATGTTACTGCAACTTCAACCTGCCCAAGGGTAGATCACAAGGTTTCGCGTCTACCTCATCTGACTATGCGCCCTATTAAGACTCGCTTTCGCTTCGGCTGCGTCCCTGAAGGACTTAACCTTGCCAGACAAGAGTAACTCGTAGGCTCATTATGCAAAAGGCACGCTGTCACAGGACCTGCCTGCTCCAACCGCTTGTAAGCACACGGTTTCAGGTTCTTTTCACTCCCCTGTTCGGGGTTCTTTTCACCTTTCCCTCACGGTACTGGTTCACTATCGGTCTCTCAGGAGTATTTAGCCTTACCAGATGGTGCTGGTGGATTCCCACAGGATTTCTCCGGTCCCGCGGTACTCAGGATACCACTATGTCAACATTCTTTACCTGTACGGGGCTCTCACCCTTGTCGCGCAGTTTCCCACCTGCTTCCAGTTCATAGCGCTGTACAATGTCGTGGTCCTACAACCCCGTCTATGCCGTAACATAAACGGTTTGGGCTCTTTCCCGTTCGCTCGCCACTACTTGGGAAATCATTGTTATTTTCTTCTCCTACGCCTACTTAGATGTTTCAGTTCAGCGCGTTCGCGTTTTATACGACTATTCTTCAAATAGTCAGGTTGCCCCATTCGGAAATCTACGGATCGGTTCGCATTTGCCAATCCCCGTAGCTTATCGCAGCTTATCACGTCCTTCTTCGCCTCTGAGAGCCTAGGCATCCCCCGTGTGCCCTTATTTACTTTCTTCACCGGCATAGCCTTTTGCTACTATGCGGCTGCTTTTGATATATATACCCATATGCTACGCAGAGATTCGTTCGGCATTCACCGAGGGTCTCCTCTCTACATCAAACACATACACGTATTGTCTCTATACTGTTGTCTTCTCTTGTAATTTTTTTTCTCTTTCAATATGTCAAAGAACTCTTTTTCCGGTTTGTTTCTTCGGAGCATCTGTCGATGTTCCTCCCGGAGATGTGGAGAATAACGGATTCGAACCGTTGACCCCCTGCGTGCAAGGCAGGTGCTCTAGCCAGCTGAGCTAATTCCCCTTAACTTTTCGTAGTCCCGAGCAGATTTGAACTGCTGACCCCTACATTATCAGTGTAGTGCTCTAACCAACTGAGCTACGGGACTAGCTATTTCCTGTTCATCTATCTCTCTCGGTCCTGCTCCTTTCGGGGCGGGCACTTTCTTCTGATGTTTTTCTTCTTTGCAATCATATGTAACGTGACGAGCACCGATCTTCGATACTCTAGAAAGGAGGTATTCCAGCCGC
>NZ_UAUU01000006.1 GCF_900457465.1 Sphingobacterium multivorum | reverse complement strand
TTTTTATTAAATATGGCTATGCGATAGATTTGTGAGTTGTTTGTTGATTATTTCACAGAACTGTTCATTTGGGAAGAAAAAGAACAAAAAGTAGCTTTTTAAGCTGCTTTTTTCCTTAGATTTTGCGCTATAGCCAATAAACCCCATTCTATGGACACTTTTCCTTACCGCGGAGCATAAATCTTCGGAACCCGTGGTTCTGTTTTATGTTTCCAAAGACTGGTTCGACATCGTGACATCGCTGTTTTCTTTTGGCTATACCGACATCGCTGTTAAGCAATCCGTATGCTCTATCTTTATAAGCCTCAAGCTGTTCATTTATCTGGATGATTCTATTGCCCTGTGATTTGTGGCAAGCACCGTTCAATGGGCAGTTTGTGCAGTTTTTTGCCTGATATCTTTTTATTTTTTGCTCGAAACCTGTGGAGGTCTTTTGTGTAAATAGACCTATGCAGTTCATTTCCTGTCCCATTGGACAGATATAGCAATCTTTTGCAGGGTTATAATGTAGTTTATCAACGGAGAATGGCTTCTTGCCCGAATAACTCTTTTTCTGCTCCTTGTCAAACATACCATATTTCACATAGGCCCCAATGTTTTTCCCTTCTAGTAACGCATAGTTCTCCTGGCTGCCATAGCCAGCATCTGCGGTAATGGTTTTCAGTATTTCCCCAAAGCTCGCCTCATGTTGTGCCAGATGACCGGGTAGCGTTGTGGTATCTGTGGGGGTGGGATGTATGGTGTAATTGACGATGTATTGATTGGAAGTAGATATCTGAATGTTATAACCTGGTTTGAGCTGGCCATTTTTCATATGATCCTCTTTCATGCGCATAAAAGTAGCATCGGGATCTGTCTTGCTATAACTATTTCTATCTCCAAGCGTTACTTCCTGCTCTTCATATTGAACAATCTTGGCCGGGTAGTTTTTAGTCGCATAGCGCAACTTTGCCCTCATCTTCTTGCTTACCGAAGGTTTATCGGACAAGACCCGGTTCAGGTTATCGACCGTAGCCTGAACTTTTTCGCGGTCAATTGTTGTCAGATCGGGAGGTTCCGGAAGGTTGTCCTCTGCTTTGGCGATACTTTGGGCGTATTCCCAAATATCTTTTAAGGCAGCTTTCATCTTCTCCTTATTGGTCTGGATAGCTTTTTTCCAGACAAAGGTGTATTTGTTAGCATTGGCTTCAATCTTGGTGCCATCGGTGTAAACATCTTCTATACTCAGCAGACCTTCTTCGGACAGGAGTTTGACAACTTCTTCAAATACACTACGAAGTGCTTCTTTCAAACGAACGCCTCGAAATCTGTTGATGGTATTGTGGTCGGGATAGCTCATGCCGCTCAGCCACATGAAATTGATGTTCTCCCGGCACGCCGTTTCCAATTTGCGACTGCTGTAGACATTGCTTACGTAGCCAAACACCAAAACTTTCAACAACATCTGCGGATGATAACTGGAGCAGCCTTTTATCTTATAAGCGTCCAATAGGGACTGGATGTTGATCCGGTTGATTACATCGTTAACGATACGTACCGGATGACCTTTGGACACCAGTTCGTCCAAAGTTGGAGGAATGGCCATGATCTGGTCCTGATAGTAAGGCTTAAAAGTAGGTCTTTGAGATGGCATATATCCTTTTTGTTTACACTATAAATATATGAAAATCAAACCGTTAAAACAAATAATAAACCTTAGATAATGCAAAAAAAGAGACTGCCTTTTTGAGACAGCCTCTTTTTTTTCGCCCTAAATGGTTAGACTGTTAAGTCTTTTTGCTGTGCAGAAAATTCAGTTTTTAACCCGCTTTTTCGCTTATAATACGCTAGGAAGGGTATGCTTTGATGATTTGTGATCAACTACTGGTAGTCTTATCGCGTAAGTTATTACCTTGTTTTTCGTTTAACGAGGTTGAAGCGTTTTGATTTGAATTGTAAAAATATGCTATAACGGGATGGTACGTGTTGGACTGATGTAAAAAAACATTATCTTAGATTATTATATTTAATTTATCAGATAAAAAAGTGTAGCTAACCTTTTTTAATGATAACCGAATTTGGAACTGAAGAACTTCAATATGCACACTAGAAATTTTTTACTTCTTCTTAGCGCACTAATATGGCTAAGTTGCACAAAAGATCCCATCGAGCCAAACGTAGAGCCCCCAGAGGTGGCACCTTCAGATACCACCAAGAATGAGCCCACTGTTCCGCCTGATAAGTACGAAATTCGGAAAGTACAATTTCAGATGAGCGAGCTTTTCTCTGATGATAATATTGATGAAAAGGTGTTCCTGGGCGGACTTTGGAGTCTCAAAGACACCCTTGAAGGCCCACGGCTAGAAAGCCTGGAAGCAAAAGCGAAAAAAGTAAAATTCCATTTCTTGTCTTACAATGACTTCTCCGTAGATATGGGATTCTTTGAGCCCAGCTATAAAAATGGTCTTGCTTATGCCAATAAGTTTGAAAAGTCGAAACAGGCAAGTAGTATGAACTTTACTTCGAGCAGTTTTGGAGATTACGCCGAAATACAGGGATTTCTCGGTAATTCGAAGGATGTAAAAAAGGCATTATCCCTTGTAAAACATGCCGACTCAACGACGATCAGTAAACAAAACAGCACGCTTCGTATAGGCAAAGTCAATAAGCTTACAATTTATATTGACCACACAGAGTATTTTGATGCTTATCCGGAATCGGAGGTAGCTGTATTGACCCAAGCAGGTTACTCTCCCTATGTGCTTGCTTCGGTGACTTATGGTACCCATATGATTCTGATGGGTGAAACTGATTCAACACGGGCAGGCCTCAATACGGCAATAGACAAAATACTGGAAAATAAAACACTGGATGATGTAGATACCAAAGTCCTCGATTGCAGCAATCTGCTGATCTACTATCGGGGCGGCGGCAAGAACAGTTTTATTCAGTATCCGAAAGGAGCCAAGGCTATTGGAATAGCACTCCGCGATATGCTCCTTTATGTGAGTCAGACGGAAAATATCTTTAATTATCCACTTACCTATGACTTTATGAGCCTGAAGGACTATAGCACGCTACGGTATTACAATATATTTGACATTCGGGTCAAAAAACAAAAGTAAACGAACGAAAAAAAGCATCGGCAAGATAAAAAAACGGCATCCAGATCTAGGTGCCGTTTTTACTTTTGCCAACAAGCTTCTGACTTGCGCATTGATTTCGCAAAGCTCTTCAATATGCAGGGTATTTCACCTATTCCTTTTCGCTAATATCCTTTAGCCGTTGCAAAGCATTTGGCCAAGCCTCATTAAAGTAATCGATGTATTCGTCGTTTGTATCAACATCTACTTTCAATAATGTTTGTCCTTCGATGTCCGAAAAAGAATAATTTTCTAATGCTCCAGCCCAATCTTCGACAGCTGGTCCGGATAAAATTTCTTGGCCATTGTCTAGGATACCAAGATGCCGAATAGACACATATGAATTTGGAATGTATTCGGCGATTTCTGCTACCATTCCGCCTTTTTCACCATTTTCATCGACGCCGGTAAAATGAATTTTTTGCCCCTTGTCCCAGATGCCTTCGAAATCTGAACTTGGATTGAATGCACTGGTCCATTGTTTATAGGTTTCTTTGTCAAGCATTGTTTTAAAAACCCGCGGCACAGGCGCATGGATCTTAATTTGATAAGTTAATTTCTTCATCTTTCTATTGTTTTGGAAAATTGGGATCGGCTTTTATTTCAGCGATCTGTTTGGTATGACGTGCAGAATGCGCAGCAATAAACATCAGGGCTTGATAACCATCAATTGGACCAGTTGGGGAATCGCTGACATGATTTCTGAGATCTTCCGCATCAGCTTTTTTGATGTAATCAAGCACGGGTTGGCGAGCGGCATTGAAATCAGTCAAAGCGGTGTTCACATTTTTATAAATTCCCTCTGGTTGGAGTTCCTTGGGTGCCTGATATTTGTGACTTCTGTCTGTGAGTGCATTTTTTAGATTGTCGTCGGTCATCTTGATCTCTTTTCTCCTTTCAGGTTGTGGATCTTGATCCAGGCCCTTTTTTGCCATGTCAAATATCATTCGTTCTGAACGAATAATATGCTCAAGGCATTGACTGATCGACCATTTGTCGGGCGCTGGCTTAAATTGGAGCTGCGCTTCGCTTAAACCCGCAACCTGCTTTTCAAGCTCCGCAGTTGTTTGGTTAAAATATTGCAATAGCGAGTCGGTTCCAACATAATCGTGTTTTAAAGCCTGTTTTTTTTCTATCAGCGTAATGTTTTGGTCCTTTTGCTCGAGCAATGACCCTGATTTGGCAGATGATGGAGCCAAGGTAGCAGTTGCTATGCTGGCAAGTGCTATCATGTTCATAATTAGATTCATAGTTTAATACGTTTTAAGATCGTAAAATAAATGTCACTATTTCTTTACAATTATAAGGGATTTTTGTTTGGTATATCTTCTCATAGGACAAGAAAAGCTGCGTTTGCGCCTTCCCAGATTAGACGACGATTCCTATTTGACGCAGTCGATTGCAACCTGATAAAATACGTATTCTGTAATAAGTGTTTTTTGTACATTTATTAAAATAAAACCTTATCTTTAACAGAATAACTAACCGACTATTTGAGTTAATCTATGTTAAATCACAATTATACGCGCTATTTTAAACGTTTACCAGTAAAACGTTATGCTTTGGTATGTATGCTATCTTTGTTGGGGACAATTGCCACAGCACAGCAGACATCGGTATCGAGTCCGGACGGAACTTTGACCGTTAAATTGGATCTGAAAAACGGTCATCTATTTTATCAGGTTGAACTGGAAGGAAAGACAATGTTGGAAGCTTCACCGCTTGGGCTTCAAAGCAAGACGATAAATTTAAGCGATAATTTGCGTCCTATAGCAGAAAAAAGAGGTGAAATTTTGACCAATTATAACGAGCCAAAAATCAAACGCAGTCAGGTACAGTATAAAGCGAATGAATTGCGTTATGTGTTGGAGAATACTTCAAAGCAGCAGATCGAGGTTACTTTCCGTGTTAGCAACAACAATATAGCGTTCCGATATTATGTGCCTCAGGTGGGCGAGCCGGCCAACTTTGCATTGATAAAGGAGAATAGCGGCTTTAAATTTCCACTCGTTACAACAACATTTTTAACAGCCCAAGCTTCCCCGATGATAGGCTGGATGAAAACAAAACCAAGTTACGAAGAGGAGTATCAGGCAGATCAGGCGCTAGGCGTACCTTCGAAGTATGGTGTTGGCTATACTTTTCCTGCGCTCTTTCATGTTGGAGATCGGGGATGGGTACTTGTTTCGGAAACGGGTGTATCAAGTGCATATTGCGCATCCAAGTTAAGCGAAGGCACGAAGGATGGTCTTTATAGCATTGCTTTCCCGGAAGAAGGGGAGAACAATGGCATTGGACGTGCAGCTCCCACAATTTCATTACCCGGTTATACACCTTGGCGCACACTGACTGTCGGGAGCAATCTAAAACCCATTGTGGAGACGACCATTCCGTTTGATGTTGTTGAACCGCAGTATCCGGCATCGAAGAAATACGAATTCGGACGGGCGACATGGAGCTGGTTGGAATGGCAGGACGGCAGTATTAATTTTGAAGACCAAAAGAAGTTCATTGACCTTTCGGCTTCAATGGGGTATGAATTTGTATTGATCGACAATTGGTGGGATACAAAGATCGGCCACGAGAAAATTGAACAATTGGTGGCTTATGGGAAGGAGCGGGGCGTAGGTATTTGTCTGTGGTACAATTCGAACGGATTCTGGAACGACGCACCTCAGACGCCAAAAAATAAAATGAATACTTCGATTGCACGTAAAGCCGAGATGCAATGGATGCAGCATGTGGGCATTAAAGGAATCAAAGTCGACTTTTTTGGAGGCGATAAACAAGAAACACTGAAGCTTTACGAAGATATTCTTTCGGATGCAAATGATTATGGATTAACCGTTATATTTCATGGATGTACTTTACCGCGTGGTTGGGAGCGCATGTATCCGAATTTCGTGGGCAGTGAAGCCGTATTAGCCTCTGAAAATTTGATTTTCACACAACATGCAAATGATACGGAGGCTTTTAATGCGACTTTACATCCCTTTATTCGGAATGCCGTGGCGGCAATGGATTTTGGTCCGGTTTTGCTGAACAAACGTCATAACCGCGAGAATAGCGGCGGTACTATCCGCAAAACGACAGAAACATTTCAATTGGCAACGGCGATTTTATTTCAGACTCCGGTACAAAATTTGGATTGACACCCAATAATTTACAGGAATGCCAACCCATGTGATTAATTTTATGAAGCAGGTACCAACTACCTGGGATGAGAGACTGTTTTTTATGATGGTTATCCAGGTAAATATGTCATACTTGCCCGGAGAAAGAATGATACATGGTATATAGCGGGGATAAATGCCGAGGGCAAAGAAAAAACTGTATCGGTGAATTTGCCCATGTTGAGTACAGATGCGGTACAGCTAATCGACGATAACATTGCCCGGGAGTCAAAACAGAAGCAGATTCGACTTTCTAAAACAAAGTCCATCAAATTGACGTTGCAACCTGAAGGCGCCGTTGTTTTAATCGGAAAATAAATTAAGCGCTCTTCTGACGAACTGAATCACTTTTGATGAACTGAATTATCTAGGCTAAGTGAATCACGCCTGACTAATGGAAGCTATCTCCCAGATCCATTAGTCAGGACGAAGAGTTCTTATTTCTAGGATCTTGTGACTTGTAAATCCTGCCCCGGCCTTAATTTTCAGTTCTATTTTGGTTTTACCTGCACTCTCCATGGGAAGCTGTATATGTATTGTTTTCATGGTGGATCTCTCATCCTTGTCTTCCAATATACTGATGGTTTTACCATCGATCATTACCTCAGTTACCCTGGATGAGTTGTCTGCCAGCAATTTGATCGCGACCAGTTGGGTCTCTGGCGTTATTTTCATCACATAACTGAACCAGCCTTTTGTATCGCGCCAGCGTGTATCACCGAATGCCCCAGCATTGCTATTTTGCTCGCGAAAAAAGTGATCTGATTCTGGTTGTTGCTCCCCAGCGACTACTTTATCGACCGTTTTGGCCGCTAGCGCTAAGCTTTCCACTTCATCGCGGCGCATTTTGTCCTGTAATGTCAGTAATTCTTTCTGCGTTGCTTGAGGCCAATAGATCATATAACGGGAATCATGAATACCGAAAAAGGGTTCTAGTTCCATTTGAATATCTTTTTTTCCCAAATAGAGATTTGAGAGTGTAAAGTGTAAGGGCTTTGACGCTATTGGTTTTACAAGTGCCGGAATATTGTTCGGTTCTGCTTGAAGAATCGGGAGATCACGTAAAGGGATTTGTTTTCCAGAAGCAATGTGCCCCATTCGGCTGTCGTCGGCTCGAAGTCCTAAAAGATCTTCCTGTCCAGTTCGGGCTCCCAAAACAAGAGGTCCATATAAAATACTATAATAATTGCTTTTATCAGGCAACTGCTCAGTATGTATCCCCATGGGTAATTGAAGGCTGACGATATCGCCCTTTCGCCATGTACGTTTGATCTGGATATGCTCATTTGTGGAACTGAAATTGCGGTAAGGCTTTCCATTGATCAACACATGGGGAGCTGTGGTGAGCCAGCTGGGTTTACGAATAAACAAGCTGAATGACGTCGGTTTTTTAGGGTTCATTCGTATGCTTGTTTTGGCTTCTGTCGGGAAGTTCGTTTCTTGAATAACTTCCATATTTTTCTCCTTCCAGTCCAGGCGTGAAGGAATAAATAGATTGACAAATAGGTCATTGTTGCGGTATGCGTAAATCATTTCACCATATTTGGCGTGATTTTCCATCCCTGATCCGACGCAGCACCACATACTTGTCTGCGCTTGAGAATAAACACGATAATGCCCCGGACGAATTTGCGTGAAATAGACTAATCCACCATGTTCGGGGTGTTGTGTCGATAAGATATGGTTGTAAAGAGCACGTTCATAAAAATCGAGGTATTTCCCTTGCGGATCGGTCTGATAGAGCATTTTTGTGAGCCGTAACATATTGTAGGTATTGCAAGTTTCTGGTCCCTCAATGCTATAGAGCATTTTTGAAAAATCTTCCGTTGGGTTAAAATGTTCACTTACACTATTTCCTCCAATAGCAATCGAGCGCTGCTCAACGACATTGTCCCAAAAGTAACGAACAGCCTCCGCCCATTTTTCGTTGTGAGAAAGGTCAGCGATGCGTTTAAAACCGAGAACTTTTGGAATTTGTGTATTTGCATGCAATCCTGTTAAATGATCTTCATGAGCTAATAAAGGCTCAAGTATGGATTGATGACTGAATTTACGAGCCAACTCGAGATAAGTCTGATCTTGGGTAATTGCAGCAACATCAGCAAAAGTTTCGTTCAGTCCGCCATGTTCACTTCGTAACATTTCCTGTATTTGAGCATCTGAAAGTTGAGCGACCAACTTAAGCGCCCAATCAGTCATTTGAATCAGCATGTCTTTTGCAGATTCATTGCCTGTCAACAAGTAGGCGTCTCGCAGGCCAGCATAGGTTTTGTGTATATTATATAGCGGCACCCATTTTCCATTCAGGTTAAAGCTACCGGCGTTGATTCTACCTTGCTGAATCTCTGTCCAAATAATTTTACCCCCAGGTACTCCGCCTATGTAGCCGTTTCCATTTGCTTCCTGACAACGTCTCAAGTTGCTGAGCATATAATCTAGGCGTTCCTTAATACGAAGGTCTCCTGTAGCGGCATACATATGTGCGAGAGCAGATAGATAATGCCCTCCTATATGGCCATCTAATCCTGTATTTTCCCAATTGGTATAGGAGTTTTTTTTTAGCGGTAAATTGGCTTCGCGTAAAAAGGGAGCCAGCAATCTGTCCGGGTCCATTTCCAATAAATAATTGATGTCAAGATCTTCAGCATGTTTAAAAATCCCAGGTAACAACCTTACTTCTCTTAAATCGAAATAATTCAATTGAGAAGTTGTTTGGGCAGATAGCGCCAGACTAAATAAGCTTAAGAGTGCACTGTGCAAAAATTTGTTTTTGAAGATCATATGGACTGAAATTATCATTTGTTATTAACAAGATCTGATGAGCTTGTCTGGTTAGCCGTTATGTATAAAAAGACCGGTAAATCAAAGATATTAAATGTGTTATTTATTTTAAGTGTTTTTTTTACATTTATATTTATGCGCGAAAATAATGCGTGTATTTTTTTGTATATTATTGATAGTGAGTTTGTTTTTTTTATTAAAAGAGCTGATCCGTTTATTTTTAACTATACTTGTATATGAAGAAAGTTAATAGTATTGTTATTTTTTGTGCTTCCAGTTTAGGGAATTCGGCCGTGTATGAAGAGCAAGCCTCCTATGTGGGAAAGGTTTTGGCTGAATACGGTATTCGTTTGGTTTATGGTGGTGGAAGGGTTGGCCTAATGGGAGCTGTTGCGAATGGAGCTCTTGCACAGGGAGGTGAGGTAATAGGTGTCATTCCTGATTTTTTAAATTCGAAAGAAAGAGAGCATAGGGGGGTAACAAAACTGATTACTGTAGATACCATGCACGATCGTAAACGGATTATGAGTGATTATGCCGAAGGAGTTATTGCGCTGCCGGGTGGTTTTGGTACCTTGGAAGAACTTTTTGAAATGATTACATGGGCTCAATTGGGTTTACATAAAAAGCCAGTTGGTTTGTTAAACATCAATGGATTTTACAATCATCTCATTCAATTTATTGATCACATGGTCGAAGAGGGCCTTCTTAAGCAGGAAAATCGAGCGATGTTATTGGTGGCTGATACGATTGAGGAGCTGATCGAGAAGATGCAACAGTATGAAGCGCCACTGGTTCCCAAATGGATTGAGAAGGATGAGATTTAGCGATATAATAAAATCGTTCAGAATTGACTAAGTCGAAATTAGTTCGAAGGATTATACCTCATATAATCCGAAACAGCTGTCGGAAGCATTCCGACTAGAAGCTTCATCGTTAAATATACCACATCGTATTCAAGTGGTGAACAGCAAGAATTTTAGTGATCAAGTGGTACTCAACCTCACCGAAAGTGCTATCTCTGCGGATAGCTATTTCGGTGGCGGCTATATCATCGCGTAGTGTTCTCTCATTTTTTTTTATTATTTAAGAAATGAACAACATTTTTAAAGAAATGAACAACAATGAATTGAACTACAGGCGATACCTTTGTTATGGCTAGATGTTAGAGTCGGTTGATCAGCATAAAAACAGCGCTGATCTTCGATTCGGGGGAATCCCTTATATTTTAACCGGCTTTGGGATTCCCCTAATTTATGCGTGGACAGGAGATATTCTTCTCCCTACACAAAAGGCCCGATCGTATGATCGGGCCTCTTTTATTTCGTGATTAATATAATTTACAATTGATTTGCTCGGGCAGTGATTTCGGCAATATCCAGCACTTCTATCTCTGATTCTTTTTCTTTTATCTTTACGCCATCTTTTAGCATGGTCATACAGAAAGGACATGCTGCTGCTACAACTTGAGGCTGTGCATCGATGACTTCTTCGATACGTTCGATGTTAATGTCTTTTACTCCAGGCTCTGGTTCTTTAAACATTTGTCCGCCCCCTGCACCGCAGCAAAGTCCATTGCTCTTACAACGTTTCAGTTCGATCAACTGGGCATCCAAGCTTTCCAATACTTTTCTCGGCGCCTCATATACCTCATTGGCACGACCAAGATAACAGGGATCATGATAGGTTATCTTCTTTCCTTTAAATACATTATTATCCGCTGGTTTTAATTTTCCTTCATCAATCAGGTTTTGGATCAATTGTGTATGATGAATGACCTCATAGTTGCCACCAAGAGATGGATACTCATTTTTTAAAGTATTGAAACAGTGCGGGCAAGCAGTTACTATTTTTTTGATTTCATAGCCATTGAGTACTTCGATATTCATCATGGCCTGCATTTGAAAGAGAAATTCGTTTCCACTTCTTTTGGCAGGATCCCCCGTACAGCTTTCTTCTGTACCTAGGATGGCATATTTTAAACCGACATGTTGTAATATTCTGCAGATATCGCGCGTAATTTTCTGTGCACGTTCGTCAAAACTCCCAGCACAGCCTACCCAAAATAGTATATCTGGAGTTTCTCCTTTAGCCAACAGTTCTGCAACTGTGGGGACTTTTAATTCATTTTCCATCATAAAACTATTGTTGTTGAGTCCAATTGGCACGGTCTAATTGCGCATATTTCCATGGCGCACCATTGTTCTCAATATTTCCAAACATATTGTTAATACTCGCAGGAGCTTGTGATTCTTCCATAACGGCAAAGCGACGTAGTTCAATAATAATATCCAGTGGATTAATATTGACTGGACATTGTTCTACACATGCATTACAGCTTGTACAGGCCCATAACTCTTCTCGACTGATATAAGTATCGATCAGCGATTTTCCGTCATCCTGAAAGCTCCCATTTGTTTTGATATTTGTACCGACTTCCGTCAGTCGATCCCTTGTATCCATCATGATTTTCCGTGGGGATAGCAGCTTTCCCGTTATATTTGCGGGGCAAGAAGATGTACAACGTCCACATTCTGTACAGGTATAGGCATCCAATAAGCTCTTCCAGGTTAAATCCTGAACATCTTTGGCTCCAAAACGTGCATTTGCATCTGCTGGTGGTGGAGTGAAACTTGGGTCAAGCATGGCTTTTACCTCGTTGGTTACGGCAGGCATGTTGGATAGTTTGCCTTTCGCATTCAGATTAGAAAAATAGGTGTTCGGAAAAGCTAAAATAATATGAAGATGCTTAGAGTAGGGGAGGTAGTTCAAGAACGCAAGTACACCTAGGATATGAAACCACCAACAAGACCGCTCTATTAAAAATAAAGCTTCCGTCGAAGTTGGAAGGTATGGAAGAAGATAGTGGCTTACCGGAAAGGAACCTACCGATTTAAAATGTGCAAAGCCATAGAGTTGCAATTTAAGATCAGAAGCGTTCATCAGCAGGAAAGCCGACATTAAAAGAATCTCTGTGATTAAAATAATATTCGCATCCGTCTTGGGCCAATGTTTTAATTCCGCGCTATTTAAGCGAGCTACTTTAGCGATATTTCTCCGAATTAAAAAGATGACACAGGAGAGCAGTACAGCAAGGGCGAGCCATTCAAATGCACCAATCAGAAAATTATAAAAACTCCCTAGAAATGAAAAGATACGATGTGTACCAAAAAGCCCGTCTATGACAATCTCCAACATCTCAATATTTATGATGACAAATCCGAGGTACACAAATAAATGCAATACTGCGGGGAAAATGCGCTTAAACATTTTCTTTTGTCCAAAGGCGACGAGGAGCATCATCTTCCAACGCTCTGGTGATCTGTCCGAACGATCTGCCGGTCTACCCAGCTTGATATTACGATAAATCTGTTGTGCATTTTTGCTAAAAAGGAATAATGCTACAGCGAAACAAACCGCAAATATTAGTTGACCTATCATATGCTTGGATCTTGGTTATAAACAAATATACTATATTATTTTGTTATGCTAACATAGTAAAAATAAATCAAAAATAATGCCCTAAGGCGATAATTTATTGGAAATTTTTACGGGGGAAATATAGGCTGTAATGAAAACGTCCAAGAAGGAATTCTTTCTTCTTGGACGTTTTATCTAATTATAATGGAATATTCTATAGCTGAACATCGGAGAATGTCTGTTCTAATATTTTACGAATGGTTTTCTGAATCCGTTCTTTTCCTGCTTCGGTATTGACATCGATACCGCAAAAGGTACTGCCCGTAGATTTTGCCTGAAGGCTTAGATAGTAGATTGAACTGACTAAGATCGCCAATGTTGCTCTCAGGTCGTTTTCGGAGTTTTCGAATTTTGAATCGACATGTTTAAATAGTTCCTCGCCAAACATTTCCCGTCTGTCGGCGATATTTTTAAGCGCTTTGGTTTTTTCGCCTAGGCCCCAGTGAATGACTTTTTGCTTCGTTTTATCCTTCAAAAAGGTGTCGAATTGAGATTTAAGCAATTCTTCTATCAAGGAAACGTTGATGGTGCTTGGGTTTGTGACCATTTGCTCTAAGACTCCTTTGTCTCCGATTTGCCAAAAATCTTTTTGTGTCAGGTAAGCTTCCACCAGTTGATCGAGACCGCCAAAATAGTTCCATATTAATGCTTTGTTCAGTCCACATTCCAAAGCAATATTAGGCCCATTCAATGCATGGTATCCTTTCTTTTGAATGACCTTTCCAACAGCGGCGATCATGCGAGCTTTGGTGCGCTCCTTGTCTCGAATAGGACCGGAAGTTACCTTTCTTTCTTTTTTAGGATTATCCTCAATTACTTTCTTTTTCATGCGAATAAAATCATTTTAACGACGAAGCTTTCCTGAGTACCTCATATTCGTCAGTTAATGAACAAATTTGAGCCCATGAAGTTTTCATTAGGGTAGATATGTTTGTTTTCCGAACCAATATCTACAATTTAGCTGGTAAATGCAAGAAAATCAAGCAGCAGATTTTTATTTGCACTATAATTTGACTGATCCGATAAGCATTTTAGTTTATCTTATTTTTTGGCAATAGGTTGGGTGGATATTTGCTGCTGTTAGCAGTGTACGCTGATTGCGATACACTGGCCTTACGGAAAATAGATAGGCAATAAAAAAGGGATTATCTCTAAAGATAATCCCTTTTTTATTGCCTTGTATTGCTGGCTTATTTTCTTGCTGGTGCAGCAGGAGCAGCTGTAGCTGAAATACCTAATTTTGTTTTAACAGCAGCAGTTAAATCCTCTCCACCTTGGAAATAAGGAATATTTGTGCTTGAAATATCAAATACATATGCCATTCCCTTTTCTTTTGAAACAGCGCTTACAGCATCACCAACTTTTCTATGAATAGGTGCAATTAGCTCTTCTTCTTTCTTGTTCAAGTCTTCTTGAGCAGCTTGTTGTGCTGTTTGGATACGCGCTTGGATATCTTGTAGTTCTTGACCTATTTTGTTGATTTCTGGATCAACAGTTTCTTTGTTTGCTTCACTTCTGTTACGCAATTTATCGTTCGCATCTTTTTGTTTTGTTTGATAAATAGCCACCATATCTTGAATTTCTTTGGTTTTGCCGTCGCTTAATGTTTTCAATTGACCTTCGGCTGCTTTAAATTCCGAAGTGGACTGAATAATTTCAGCAAAATTGATATGACCAATCTTTTGTTGCGCATTTGCGAATTGAGTTGAGAAAAATACTGCCACTAAAGCAACCGCACCTTTTAATAAATTTTTCATGCTTTTCATTTTAATCTAATGAGCCATCTTTATGGCAATCTTTTAGTTTTCTAATTAATTACTACTATTGTTATTTGTGTTCACAATGATAATAAACTCCCGCTTAGTTTGCAAGACTCGGATTGGGTTTATATCCTAATTTTGTAATGACATCATTACTTTTATTCAATTTTGGATTGGCATAGAGAAAAGTCGACTCGTTGCCCTTGTCCATAATAAAATCAATTCCCTGCGCAGAAGCAACGTCTTGGATAGCTTTTGCTACACGGTCTTGAATAGGCTTCATCAATTGAGTACGTCTTTTAAAGAGGTCGCCTTCAAATCCAAACTTTTGTTTTTGATAGTCTTTTACTTCTTTTTCTCTTGTCACGATTTCATCCTCACGGCGACGACGCATATCTTCATTTAATAAGACCTGGTCCTTTTGATAAGCCTGATATAGTTTTTCAATCTCAGCATATTTCTGATCCACTTCTTCCTGCCATTGCTTAGAAAGGTCATCTAACTGTTTCTGTGCAGTCGTATATTCAGGAATATGTTTTAGGATATATTCTGAATCAGCATATGCAAGTTGTTGGGCAAATGTCGCTGTAGCACTAACGACTACAAAAGCTATAACTAACAATATTTTTTTCATATTTCCTGTAAGTTTTTATAGACTATACTTTTTGTTATTTAACACTAATTTACCTTATGACTTCGGATAATCCCAAAAGTTTAATTCGAGAAAACCGCTCTACGTAAATTTACGGCTCAAAAATAAGAAAAAAGAAGCAATCTAACAGATATTTCTCGGGTTTAACACTATTTAACTTGTTGAAGAATGCTCCAATGCTAGTTGCCTGAGTGCTGTTTATGGCTTCTTTTTTTCGGTGATCATAACCGCACTCAATATAAGAAAATTTATAAGATATTACGGGTGATTTAGCATTTAATCCGATCAGGTGGAAATGAAACAAAAATCCATGATTTATTGAAAACAATCTTAAAACAAAAAAGCTATCTACAAATTCTTGTGATAGCTTTTTTATAATTTACTGCTTAATGACTGGGATCAACAAAGATTAGAATCCACCCATATTTTGCATAATACTAAATGTAAAGTTTTGTTTCCATGTACTGCTCGGTAAACCCGGGATAGGGTCGAATGCATGGCCGTAATCTATTCCTAGCATACCGAAGATAGGTAAGAAGATACGGGCACCAACACCTGCAGAACGACGTACTTTAAATGGATTGTATTCGGTGAACTTGTTCCAGGTATTTGCCGCTTCAGCGAAAGCCAATACGTACACTGTTGCCTGATCATTTAACATCACCGGGTGACGTAATTCCATTTGATATTTCGTATAGATTGGACTACCTGAATTTCGTGCCACATTCACATTTTGTGTTCCTTCAGGAATGATTACACCATTTGCATAACCACGTAATGCAACAATTTCAGATCCTTGTAGGTAATCAAACCCTTGCATACCATCCCCACCGACTTTGAAACGCTCGAAAGTTGATATCTCAGTTTTGCTGGAGTATTTACCCAAGAAACCAAATTGAGCTTGTGCTTTGAAAACAAGTTTTCCCGCAATTTTTGCATACCATTGCGAGTCAAATTTCCATTTGTGGTACTCTGTCCAACGGTAGCGTTCCTGAGCCGATCCATTTTTATAATCAATGTTGTTAAACAATGAATATGGAGGCGTCAATTGCACCGAGAATTTGATGTTTGAACCCGAAGTAGGATAGATAGGAGCATCGATCGAATTACGGCTAAACTCTTGCGTCAAGTTGATGTTATAGGCTGTACCATTATCAAATAGGAAGTAATTTCCATAATTCTGAAGCTTATAACGTTGGAATGACAAGGAAGTATTTGCCTGGAACCAGTTGTCTGGCCATTGTAAGCGTTTACCTAATGTTGCGGTAATACCAGTCATCCAAATACGGTTCAACTCGGAATCCTTAACAATTTGCTCGCCAGTATAGTAGTTAAATCCACCATATGATGAACTCGAAGTATAGGCGCTCAAACCAAAATAAATTGGTTTTTTACCACCCAACCAAGGCTCGGAGAAAGAGAAACTATACGATTGATAACGTTTACCCGAAGTTTGACCACGGACACTCAACTTCTGTCCATCTCCACGTGGTAGCGGTTTCCAGGAACTTTTGTCAAAGAAATTGCTGGTAGAGAAGTTGTTAAATGTTAAACCTAAGGTTCCAATGATCTGACCGGCACCATAACCACCCGAAAGTTCAACCTGATCCGAAGGTTTTTCAGTAACATTGTAAACAATGTCCACTGTACCATCCGCATAATTTAGATTTGTCGGTACTGGGTTTGTTTTTTGCTCATCAAAATTTCCCAACTGCGCAATCTCACGCACACTGCGCATAATTTGTTCTTTTGAGAATTTTTGACCAGGTTTTGTATAAATAGAACGTAATACAACACGGTCGTTGGTTACATCATTACCTTTAACAATAACGTTATTGATGGTATATTGAGCACCTTCATAAACACGTAAATTTAAATCGATGGTATCGTTATAAATACGCGTTTGTTCGGGGTCTACTGAGAACGTAAGATAACCATCGTTCATATAGATTGAAGAGATGTCATCACTATTTTTTGTAGGACCCATCAATTTTGCTGTTAATTTTTCTTCCGAAAAAACATCACCACGTTTAACCCCTAAAATTTTATTCAGTAGGGTATCCGAATATTTTGCATTACCTGTCCAAACAATATTACCTACATAATATTTAGGACCTTCATAGATGTCAAAATTAACCAGCACATTTTTTTCACCATCGCGAATAACCGTATCTTTCAAGATCGTGGCATCACGATAGCCTTTGGCGGCCATTTTCTTGATTAGGTTTTCTTTACCTTCTTTGTATTTTTCTTCCTTGAACTTTCCAGGACCGAAAATGCGATACCACATTTTTTGCTTGATGGGCTTGGCCATTTTTCTCAATTCTTGTTGAGAAAAATGTTCATTCCCTGTAAACGTCATTTTTTTGACTCTTACCTTATGTTTTTTATCCACATCGGCAATAAGTATTTCATTATTAGCCTGTGCCGAATCTTTCACTGTTTTTTAGGGTGATCTCCGGATATAAAAAAGCCTTTTCTTTTAAGAACCGTTGAATCGTAGCACGTGTGGTGTTCATCAAGTTTTCGTTGACAATTTTACCGGTGTTGCTATTTAAACGTTTGCGAACTTCTTCGGTCTGACTTTTACTTAGGCCATTAATATCAATACGCGTTAAACGAGGACGTTCTACTACACGGATGGTCAAAAATATATTTTTCACCTTCAATTTTATCTGCCCATAATTCGACATCATCAAAGAGGCCTTGAGCCATCATATCCTTTACTACTTTTGCAGTTGCCTCACTTGGAACTTCCAAATATTGACCTACTGACAATTTAGATATTGTAATTAATACATTTTTATCCAAAAATTGTGTTCCAGTTATATCAATAGCGCTAATTACATAGTTTTTAGGATTGAGATAGCTGATTTTTTCTGGGTCATTTAAATTGAACGCACCTTTGTCTTGTCCGTAGACAAGCTGCATTGATGAGAGGCCAAAAAATAGTATTACGGGTAGTATACGCTTCATTTATCTATAATTATTGGCGCTAAAGTACACCAATCGTTTGTTTAATTTTTGTTAATTAAGAAAATTTAACCAGCTTGCTTTTATTCAAATCAGTGGTCAAATTTAATAAAATCTTTATAACTGTTCACTTGTTTTTCCAAACCTTCTTTCGCGTTGCTGATAATCGACGATGGATTTAAATAAATCTTCTTTCGTAAACTCAGGCCACATCTTATCAAGGAAGCATAATTCTGAATAGGCAATTTGCCAGAGTAGGAAGTTGCTTATTCTCAATTCTCCGCTGGTACGTATCAACAGGTCAGGATCGGGGAGGTTTTGTGTATAGAGGTTTGCAGCGAATAACTCATCGTTGATTTCTTCCGCATGGAGTTTTCCGTCTTTTACTTGTTGGGCTAGATTCCGGGCGGCATCTACAATTTCTTGTCGGGAACTGTAACTCAACGCTAATGTCAATGTACAGTGTGTATTTTCTTTCGTTGCTTCTATGGTTTCCTGTAGCTTCTTTTGTGCATTGGAAGGTAGTTTGGTGATATCACCAATGACATTCAAACGGACGCCATTCTCCTGAAAAGTTTTGATTTCTTTTTTAAGGGAAGTAACCAATAGCTCCATGAGTGCCATTACCTCGAGCTTAGGCCTATTCCAGTTTTCTGCAGAAAATGCATAAAGTGTCAGAAATTTAATATTTGCTTTTACACATCCTTCTAATGCTTCTCGTACTGCTTTTACACCATTTTGATGCCCAAATACGCGAAGTTTCCCTTTCTGTTTTGCCCAACGGCCGTTGCCATCCATGATGATGGCTATATGCTGTGGCAATTTAATACTATCTATCTGATCTAAAAAACTCATTTTTGCTGTTTTCAATAAAATGAACACCTTAGGCATCAATGCTATTTTGGCGTTTTAAAACCTACTTTTGGTTTCCTGTATTGCTACCAATGATTATTGTTTGTTTAACGTACTTTTCATTGATTAATTATCGCACTTGGATTTCTATTCCGGATGTTCTTATTCCGTCTTTCTTTATTTCTTCCAAATATCGATTTTTAATTGGAAATTTAGAAGGACAATATGTAGAAAGATTGTTTTGTGTGTTTCTCTTCATACAAAGCGAGCTTGTGCGAAGTGAATTGATAGCCTAATAATTTCTGACATCGATGCCCCAAAGTAATTTTTCCCGCAGCGTACTGAAAAAGCTTTCATGGGGGAGTCTAATCAGATTAATAGTAAATGGAGCCTGTTTAATGGTTAATTTTACAGATGTATCAATAGACTCGTTTTTGGAATCACAGCTTAAGATGTATTGATTGCTTCGACTCTCTATTTCCAATTCAAGGGTAAACTGATTCGAGATGACAATGGGTCTCACATTGAGGTTGTGCGGAGAGATGGGGGTAATGACAAAATTGCCACTTTCCGGCATAATAATAGGTCCGCCGCAACTCAATGAATAGGCTGTGGATCCGGTAGGTGTAGCGATAATTAGTCCATCTGCCCAGTATGAATTCAGTAGTTCGCCATTGATGCGTGCATTGACCGTAATCATGGCCGAGCTGTCGTAACGAAATACGGTGATATCATTAAGGGCATAATGATTGCCTTCAAACAAGTTAAGCTGTTCAGATTCTACAGAGAGCAGCACGCGCTTCTGTATGGTAAAACGCTGGTTCAGTATATCCTCGATGGCATCCTCAAAATCATTTTTATTGATGGACGCTAAAAAGCCGAGGCGTCCAAAGTTTATTCCTGCAATTGGAATTCCGGAATCTTTAATCAGGGAAACAGCAGATAACATGGTTCCATCTCCGCCTAGACTCAACATGATGTCAATATGATCTTTTATTTCTTGATAGGTATTGTATGTTGAGAAATTAAAGGCGCATTCAAATTGTGATTGCAGAAATTCATGAAATGGATTATATACCCAGATCTCAATATTTTTATCGACAAGATATTCAAATAAGTGTTTCACATGTGGTATAACAGAGGGTTGAAACTCTCTTCCATATATTGCGATTCTCATATTGTTTTCAATTTATGGGGCAAAGATGAGAAAAAACTAATCTTAATCAAATGTTAATATAATTCATAAGCTGCTGATAACGGTCGGCAGTGTCGTCAAATGCAGCTATGGTATTATGGGTTTCAAGAATTAAATAGTTGTGTCTTAGGAATGAATTCAGTAAGGCATTGATGTTTGACTTGTCGACTTTAAGGGTAACTTCAATGTTGTCACTTTCCAAATTTATTTTAGTTGCGCAATTGAGGATTCTGCAATTGTCACTTTCAACAAGGTGCGCAATCTGTGAAAGTGAAAAATCGTGTAGGCCAGTCGCCAACACAATAATAGCACCAGATTCATTTTGTGATTGAATTGAACTTATTGCCTTTAATATATCCAATTGTGTTGACACACCAATATATTTGTTGTCTTGATCTAAAATAGGAATGATTGTGCTATTATATACCGTTATCATCACCAGGGCATCATAGGGGTGTTGATTGAACTTCAGCTGTATGGGGGCCGTATTTATTTTTATGGAAGAAAGGGGAGCATCTTCATCTTCCGCATCCAATAAGATGGTTTCATTAACCAGGCCAATATAGTCGTCACCATTTAAAACGACTAATTCTTTACAAAGCATATCTTGCAGCTTCTCTAGCGCTTGTTGTATTGAATCAGCATTTTGAATACTGAAATCAGCATTTGAAAGAAATTGACTTATTAGCATACTCAAACTTAATAAAAAAACTAGGTGAAAAGAAATTTTACAGGATCAGATTTATACTTAATTCGTTGATTGCTTGTAATACCTAAAACAGGAAGCACAGAGAACGAATACATTATTGCAAATAAGTACAATTTTAAAGTTTAAAATTGTACTTTTATTACCATTCTGTTATTATTTTTGTCAACGAATTGGGATAGGCCTAAAAACTAGGCTTAAACGGAGGTGAAGTATTTTTAATTGGAACAGTAAGATTGATGATCACAAGCGAGAGTAAAAAGTTTATTGATATACGTGAAGTTATTCACAAAAAAAATGCGGGCCTTGCTAAATGGATTCCGTCTTTTTTACTTAATTATTTAAAAAGGACAATTCATGAAGACGAGATAAATGATATTATGACGCGCTTTGCGGATCTTCAGGGCCTGGACTTTGTTGATGCATTGATCAACGATCTGGATGTCAAGGTCAATTTGTATGGGGCAGAAAATATTCCAGTATCGGATCCGGTTATTTTTGCGTCCAATCACCCTTTGGGCGGATTGGATGGAATTGCATTTATGCACGCTATAGGTAAATATAGACGCGATGTGAAATTTTTGGTTAATGATATTCTTTTAAATATAGGTAATTTGAGGCCTTTGTTTGTCGGTGTCAATAAGTTGGGGGGGCAGGGGAAACAGGCTATTTCTGCGATCGAGGAGGCTTACGGAGCGGATGATGCGCTATTGGTATTCCCTGCTGGTTTGGTTTCCAGAAAACAAAACGATGGCCGTATAGAAGACCTAGAATGGAAGAAAAGTTTTATTAGCAAAGCAAAAAAATATAAAAAAGATATCATTCCGGTCCTGATTGACGGTAAAAACTCTAAGTTTTTTTATAATTTTGCAAGGCTTAGACAGAAATTGGGTCTCAAGGTAAACATTGAAATGTTATATTTACCTGATGAAATGTTTGCTCAACGCGGACATACCGTCAATATTATAGTAGGAGAAAGAATCCCTTATACAGCGTTTGATCAATCAAAAAACGAAAAAACTTGGGCTGAGGAAGTGAAAAGAAGGGTTTATGGATTGGCTCAAGAAAAATAGAATTTATGCAAGAAATTATACCTCCAGTTGATAGAGAATTATTGAAGACCGAATTGAATAAAGAAGTCTTCTTACGATATACCAACAATGGAAATAACGAGATATACTTAATCAACTATCATAATTCGCCAAATGTCATGCGTGAAATTGGGCGTTTGCGGGAGTTGACTTTTCGTGGCGCAGGGGGAGGTACAGGACTTTCAATTGATATCGATGAAAATGATACATGCGAAGATTGTTACGATCAGTTGATCGCATGGAATCCCGAAGATGAAGAGGTGGTTGCCGGTTATAGGGTGATCAAATGTGCCGAGGCTGGTGAAGTAAACGGCATACCCAATTTATCAACAGCACATTATTTTCAGTTTTCCGAATTATTTACGAATGAATATCTACCTTACACCATAGAGTTGGGGCGGTCGTTTGTACAGCCTAAGTACCAACCAGCCATCGACAATAGAAAAGGAATTTTTTCATTGGACAATCTTTGGGACGGTTTAGGGGCTTTGGTGATGCTTAACCCTGAAATTAAATACCTCTTTGGTAAAGTGACCATGTATCCACATTATAATAAAGATGCACGGGATATGTTGCTTTATTTTATGGACTATTATTTTCCTGACCATGATAAATTGGTTCTTCCTCTTCCGGAATTGGAAATCAAAAATGATTACGATCGCTTTGTCGGCGTATTTGATGGGCTGGATTATAAAGAAGGATATAAGGTGTTAAATAGCCATGTGAGAGCATTGGGAGAGAATATTCCACCGTTGATCAATACCTATATGAACCTATCGCCTACGATGAAATCATTTGGCACTGCACGTAATGATGAGTTTGGTACGGTAGAAGAAAAAGGTATTTTGATTGTAATTGATGATGTGTATCCCGTGAAGAAGGAACGCCATATGAATACGTTTGATCGGGATCGTGAATACGGTCATAGAAAACCCAAGCGTGGATAATAAAATAAAAGGGATTCAATTTTTGAATCCCTTTTATTTTGTTCGTGCAGCTCGACCTTGATTAGGCCGGTTTTATACAGGTATACAGTGCAAAGGCTAAAATGGCGCCCAAGATCGGTCCTAGGATTGGAATCCAGGCATAAGACCAGTCGGAGCTACCTTTTCCTTTGATTGGCCAAAGCGCATGAAATAAGCGTGGGCCAAAATCCCGGGCAGGATTGATGGCATATCCCGTAGTTCCGCCTAGGGAGAGACCGATGGCCCACACGAGGAATGCAACGGGTATCGCACCAAGGGAGCCTATGCCAATGGGAGCTGTTTTTCCGTCAATGGTGACATCTTGACCTGTTATGAAGAAAATTACAAAAATCAACACAAAGGTTCCGATAATTTCACTTGCCAGATTTGTTGATGTATTTCGGATGTTGGGTATAGTAGCGAAAACACCAAGTTTGGTCGTTGGGTCTGCTGTTGCATCGAAATGGTCTTTGTGCATGATGTAGGTCAACATCGCGCCACAGAAACCACCGGCAATTTGTGCGAGAATATAGCCAGGTACTTCTATCCAAGGGAGGCCATGATTAAGGGCTACGGCAATGGTTACCGCAGGATTGAGATGGGCTCCGGTATATGGGCCGGCAAAAACTACACCTACATAGACTGCAAGTGCCCATGCGGTCGTGATTACAATCCACCCTCCATTTTCTCCTTTTGTGCCTTTTAAGATAACGTTGGCCACAACCCCATTGCCTAAAAGAAGGAGAAGGGTGGTGCCGATAAATTCTGCTAAATAATGGTTCATGCTTGTCGGTTAGTTTTCGGTCCAGTATTGTAATGCTTTGACTCCCTTGGTCCAGAGCTTAATAATCTTTTTTGTTTGCTCTTCTTGCTCTGCTTCAGGTTCAAATATACGATCCTGTGCCCAAAACTTAGAAATCTCATCCTCATTTTTCCAGAATCCCACGGCCAGTCCGGCGAGGTATGCTGCCCCCAAAGCTGTAGTTTCTGTAATTTTGGGGCGTACAACTTTGCTGTTTAGTACATTGGCCTGAATCTGCATAAGTAGATTATTTGCTGTTGCACCGCCGTCTACACGCAATTCTTTGATCGGTATGCCGCTATCAGCTTCCATGGCTTGCAGCACATCACGAGTCTGCAGGGAAATTGCCTCTAGCGAGGCACGTGCAATATGACCATTGGTTGTTGCACGCGTAAGGCCAAATAGTGTACCTTGTGCACGAGCGTTCCAGTATGGAGCCCCCAGTCCGGCGAATGTAGGGATAAATGTGACACCGCCATTATCTTTTTCTGTCAGCGCTAATTGCTCTATGTCTGCCGATTTGTAGATGATGTTGAGATTGTCGCGTAGCCATTGGACCAGTGCACCGCCGATAAATATGCTCCCCTCTAAGGCATATTCTGTTTTTCCGTTGATTTTCCAGGCGACAGTCGTTAAAAGGTTGTTCTTTGAACGGATTGGTTTATCCCCGATGTTCATTAACATAAAACATCCAGTGCCGTACGTGTTTTTGACCATTCCCTTTTCAATACATTGCTGTCCGAACAGTGCCGCCTGCTGGTCGCCAGCAATTCCAGCTATCTTGACTTTGTGTGCAAAAATGGTTGTCCGTGATTCCCCATATATTTCACTGCTTTCTTTTACTTCGGGCAGCATGGCGGCGGGGATGTCAAATAATTCGAGTAGCTCCTTATCCCATTCCATGCTATGAATATTAAAGAGTAAGGTGCGGGAAGCGTTTGTTACATCCGTAATGTGAGCATCGCCCCGGGTGAGGTTCCAGACGAGCCAAGTGTCAATAGTTCCACAGATTAATTCCCCGTTTTGTGCTTTTTCCCGGGCACCTTCCACGTTATCCAGAATCCATTTTATTTTGGTTGCAGAAAAGTAAGGATCTAATATTAGGCCTGTTTTTTCCTGGATCATCTCATGTTTTCCAGAGCTACGCAACTCGTCGCAATAATCTGCTGTGCGTTTATCTTGCCATACAATGGCATTGTAGATGGGTTTTCCTGTTTCTTTTTCCCAAACGACCACAGTTTCCCGTTGATTGGTAATGCCAATAGCGGCAATATTTTTGCCGTTTAACCCTGCTTTTGTGGTTGCTTCTGCAGTGACACCTGCCTGTGTTGACCAGATTTCATGTGGATCGTGTTCAACCCATCCTGGTTGTGGGAATATTTGCGTAAATTCCTTCTGGGCAATGGAGACTATATTTCTGTCTTTATCAAAAATGATAGCTCTGGAGCTGGTGGTACCTTGATCCATTGCCAAGATGTATTGTTGTTCCATAATTGAGTAATTGAGTATTGCTGGTTATTTTGTATTACTTTAAGATATAATTTTTTGCAACATTTTGAAAATGCGTTATTTGATCATTTTGCCAATCTTCATCTTTTTCCAGTTCCTGGGCGAGTATTTTTGCGACATCAGGTGCAGCTTCAATTGCAGCTTTCGCATCAAGAAATAGCATCCGTACCCGACGGGATAGCACATCTTCCACAGTCCTGGCAAGTTCGTTGCGTGCTGCCCAAACAACTTCGGCCTTTTTGAACTCAAGATGTGGGATTAACTTTTCGTTCCATTCGGGATTTTCCTGAGCCAATGCATTGATCATTTCTTGGTCGGCACCGTAAATATACATATGATTGCTTCTGTCGGACGTTGGAATGGCGCTATAGATCTTTTGTGTGGCAGACCGGCTTTCTTTTTGAGGTAAACAACCAATTTTTATCGCTTTGTCTAGGGTATCTTGGCCCATTCGACGGAATGTTGTCCACTTTCCGCCAGTTAAAGTCAGTAATTTGGAGTCGCTAACAATAACCTTGTGGCTTCGTGAGATCTCTTTGGTTTTGTTTGAGTTACCTGTAGGGGCTGCCAGTGGACGGAGGCCGGCGAATACGGCCAATGCATCCGCTCTTGTTGGTTGTTTTATCAAGTAACGTCCCGCCGTTTTCAGAATAAAATCGATCTCCTGCTCCAAAGCTACCGGTTCAAGGTTATGCTCGTCTATTGGTGTATCCGTTGTTCCCACAATGACTCGATTATGCCAAGGTACTAGAAAAAGGACCCGTCCATCATCCGTTTTTGGAATCATAATGGCATCGTCGCCCGGGAGAAACGACTTGTCAAATACAAGGTGAACACCCTGGCTGGGGCGTACCATTTGTTTCGCTTCAGGTCTATCCATTTTTAAGATATCATCGACAAATATTCCTGTAGCATTGATAACAGCTTTGCCTTGTATGGTGAAAACTTCACCAGTTTCGGTATCATTGGCGATGACACCGTTTATTCGTCCATCGCTGTCTTTGGTGAGGTTATTGACCCTTACATAATTTAGGGCGACTCCGCCCATTTGTATACAGGTCTGCGCAACGTTGAGCGCAAGCCTGGAGTCGTCAAATTGTCCGTCTTGATATACCACGCCACCATATAGCCCTTTAGGTCGTACAGTGCTTATGCGATTGAGCGTTTCTTCTTTATTGATATGAATGGATTTTCCCAAGCTTAATTTACCTGCCAGAAGGTCATATATTTTCATTCCAATGGTGTAAAATGGGCCATCGAACCAGCTGTAGTTTGGAATGATAAACGATTGGTTTTTAACAAGGTGTGGAGCATTTTTTTGGAGTAAACCTCTTTCATGAAGCGCTTCTTTAACCAATGAGATGTCGCCTTGAGCCAAGTAGCGTACACCACCGTGAACAAGCTTTGTTGCTTTGCTTGAAGTGCTTTTGCAAAATCAACCTGCTCCAATAAAATTGTTTTGAACCCTCGGCTTAAGGCATCTAATGCAACACCTAATCCGCTGGCACCGCCGCCTATGACGATAACATCCCACGCGCTCGTATCCCTTATTTTTTCTATCAGTTTTGACCTGTTGAATTCTTGGTGTTTCATTTTGTTTCGTTTTGGATTTTTGTAGTGAATCTTCTGTGCTTCTTTTACTACTTCCTTTACACTAAGTTATGCTATATTTGTTAAATTTTAAAGGAAATTAAATATTATTTATGTTAAGGTCAGGTGTTTGTTTTTGTTTTGTTTTGTTTTTATTTTAGCAAAAGGAAGTCTTTTTGGTTTTTACGGGTGATAGGGTATAGCATATCAACAGGTTGCCTTTTTTACTTCTCCCCAATGGCGGTATTTTGAATGACACCCCTATTTGATCACCTAAGGTCATGTATATAGGGCTTAATCGCGTTTTTTATGAATCCGCTGAAATACGGTCCGTTGTAGTCCTGGGTGTTTTTTTTCATGGTCAATAGCTATATCATGTTTAACGATTATGTGCTGCTTATGTTTTGGTTTGGGGAAATGATTTTGTAATTTTAGATTCGTATTTAATTTATTTATGATGAGAAATATAAGATTATTACTGTGTGGAGCTATTGTGTTTTTGGGGACGGTACTCGTACAGTCCAAAGCGTTCTCACAGCAGCTTGCTACAGCTCAGGATCTTTCGAAGCCTTACAATCCAGATGCCAATGCACAGAATGATATCGATCAGCTATTGGTTCAAGCAAAGAAAGAAAAGAAAAACATCGTCATTCAAGCCGGTGGGAATTGGTGTGTCTGGTGTTTAAGATTTAATGAATATATCCATAAAACGGCAAGTGTCGACAAGTTGTTAAAGAGTCATTTCCTCTATTATCACCTCAATTATTCAAAGGAAAATAAAAATGAAGCTGTGTTTCAAAAGTATGCCCCTGAAGGCAATAAACTAGGTTATCCATTTTTTATTATTTTGGATAGAAATGGAAAAACATTGCATGTACAGGAGAGTGGTAGTCTGGAAAAAGGAAAGGGCTATGATGAAGAAAAAGTGCTTAATTTCTTTAAAACTTGGGTTGCAAAATAGCAATTATCGACTTTGGGATTTCTAGTCGCGCTAAAGGAAAATACCCAGCAATCCTTTCCTAAACGACGATACATTCTGAAAGATCAGTAGCTTTCCTTCGTACCTGCTTCGTATCTGCTTCGGATCATCAATAGATCTTGTACAGATGCTGTACAGATATTGTCCAGTCTCCAAACAGGAAAGGTCTGTACACTACTAGGTCAACAGTCGTAACGGAATTGGGCAGCTCCGAACGTGGTCCGAAGCAGGTACGAACACAATATGAATAAAAGCCAGCTGTCTTATACTGAAATAGGTTTACATCTACCGAACAGCTTACTATATAGATTTTACAATCTATTTTTTTCTACTGGATATGGTTGTCATTGTCTGTGATTTTGCCTTTAATTTACGCCCGATTGTAAATAATGGCGGATAGGCTGAAAATAAAAGGTCTCGTTCCTAGAAACGAGACCTTTTTATTTTGGCTTAAAATAGCTCTTTTTTACGAGGATATTGTTTTGATCCCCCAATGACGAGCGTGCTTACTCTTGGTAGAATATAATATCTTATTGATAGCCTAACAATTTCATTACTTGTTTGGAGTTTTGCTCCTCACCGAACACCTCGTAGTTGAATGTTTCATCTCTATTGCGGCGTACAAGCACATGTTTGGGTGAAGGAAGTAAGCAGTGGTGGATGCCTCCATATCCGCTTAAAACATCTTGATAGGCGCCTGTATGAAAGAAGCCCAGGTATTGAACCTTACGGGTCTTCGGCATAAATACCGAGTTCATATGCGCCTCCTGATTGTAATAATCCTGTCCATCGCATGTGATGCCACCCAAATTGACGCGTTCATATTCTGAATCCCAGTTATTGATCGGCAATAGAATGTATTTTTGATTCAATGCCCATACATCCGGCAAATTTGTAATGAATGAACCATCAATCATAAACCAACGTTCGCGATCGTTTTGTTGCTTGCGCCCCAAAACTTTATAGAGGATACCTGATGCTTCAGCAACAGTGTATTTGCCAAATTCAGTAATAATGTCTGGTTCCATCACTTCATGGTGAGCACAGATTTGTTTAATACGGTTGACGATCTCATTGACCATATATTCGTAATCAAAGTCGTGTACCAATGAATCCTTAAATGGCATGCCACCACCGATATCTAGGGTATCTAAATCCGGGTTTACTTTCTTGAATTTACAATATAAAGTAACGTATTTCTCTAATTCGTTCCAGTAATACGGGGTGTCCGAGATACCTGAATTAATGAAAAAATGGAGCAATTTTACTTTAAAGTTTGGATTGTCGGCGATCTTGTTGTTATAGAATTCAACGACGTCTTCCTGGCGAATCCCTAGGCGAGATGTATAGAATTGAGAATCTGGTTGCTCTTCGGAAGCAACGCGGATACCTAAAGCACAAGGCTCATCCAATTCGATTTCATCATCATAAAGGTTAAACTCCTCTTTGTTATCCAGCACCGGTATAATGTTTTTATATCCATCGTGGATCATATCAACAATATATTGTTTGTACTGGTAGGTTTTGAACCCATTACAGATCACTGTAATGTCTTTTGTTACTGTGCCCTGTCTTTCCAATGAATCGATCATCGGCATATCAAATGCAGATGAAGTTTCCAGGTGGATATCATTTTTCAAAGCTTCCTCTACGATGTGCTTGAAATGGGATGACTTGGTACAATAACAATATTTGTAAGATCCGCGATAGTTGTGTTTCAGAATTGCGGTCTGAAAGAGGATTTTCGCTTGCTGAATTTTTTTGCTGACGATAGGCAAATAGGTAAAACGTAACGGCGTACCGTACGTTTCTATCATTTCCATTAAATTCAAATCGTGGAAATACAATTCGTCGTCGATGATTTCGAATCCGTCTTGCGGAAAACCAACACTTAAGTCAAGAAATTCCTGATAGCTCTGCATTTTTTATTATTTTTGCAAAGATATACTTTAATGGTGAATACCTAAATAAGGAATGTTATTTATTTCCAATTCACTATCAGGAAGTTGTAAAAATTACAAAATCATTAAATGGCAAATTCTATTCAAAAGCGACTTGTTGAAGTCACTGTACAGGCAGTAAAAGAGCTTTACAATGCAGATATTTTAGAAACTCAAATTGCTTTACAAGCTACCCGAAAGGAGTTTGAGGGACAAATTACAATCGTAACTTTTCCCGTAACGCGCTTTTCGAAATCTTCTCCGGAACAAACCGGAAAGGAAATTGGTGCTTATTTGCAACAGCATATCGCTGAAATATCAGATTTCAATGTGATAAAAGGCTTTTTGAATATTGTTCTTTCCGATGCTTACTGGATCACGTTGTTGAATCAGACCATAACGGCGAAGGACTTTGCTGTATTTCCTGCGAACGGGAAAAAATTGATGGTGGAATACTCTTCTCCAAATACCAATAAACCACTGCACTTGGGACATATCCGTAATAACTTATTAGGATATGCTGTTGCGGAAATCCTAAAAGCGTATGGTTATGATGTGATCAAAGCAAATTTGGTGAACGATCGTGGTATCCATATCTGTAAGTCCATGTTGGCCTGGCAGAAATTTGGTAACGGTGAAACACCCGAGTCTACTGGACTTAAAGGCGACCACCTTGTTGGAAAATATTACGTTGTCTTTGACAAAGAATATAAAAAGGAAATCGAGGCATTGAAAGCTGAGGGGCAAACCGAAGAGGAAGCAAAGAAAAATGCACCTTTGATGAAGGAGGCACAAGCGATGTTGCAACAATGGGAAGCCGGTAATGAAGAGGTGATCTCCCTTTGGAAAACCATGAACAGTTGGGTGTACGCGGGGTTTGAAAAGACCTACAAACAATTAGGCGTCGATTTTGATAAATACTATTATGAATCCAATACATACTTGTTGGGTAAAGATATTATCCAGGAAGGTTTAGATAAAGGGGTTTTCTTTAAAAAAGAGGATAACTCCGTATGGATTGATCTAACAGACGAAGGATTGGATCAGAAGCTTGTGCTTCGTGGCGACGGTACTTCGGTCTATATTACACAAGATTTGGGGACAGCACAATTGAAATATGATGAATTCAAAATGAATGATTCTATTTATGTTGTCGGTAACGAACAGGATTACCATTTCAAGGTATTGTTTTTAATCTTAAAAAAACTAGGTAAAGCCTGGGCTGACGGATTGTTCCATTTATCGTATGGGATGGTCGACCTTCCTTCAGGTAAAATGAAATCGCGGGAGGGAACAGTTGTTGATGCGGATGATTTAATGGCTGAAATGCTTAAAACTGCACAGGTACGTACTGAGGAGCTTGGCAAGACTGGCGGATTGGACGAGGAATCAAAAGCTGCTCTTTACGATACGATCGGAATGGGAGCATTGAAATATTTTCTATTGAAAGTGGATCCTAAAAAACGTCTTTTGTTTGATCCAAATGAGTCTGTCGATTTTCAAGGTCATACAGGGCCGTTTATTCAATACACTCATGCGCGTATCAAATCTGTTTTAAGTAAAGCTGAATTCGATTTTGACAGTGCTGTGTCTGTACCGGCGACGATTTCCTCTTACGAGCGAGATCTAATTCAGCAATTAGGTGCGTTTCCGGAGGCTATTGAGGCTTCTGCGCAAGAGTTCAGCCCTGCGCAATTGGCAAACTATATCTATGAAGTAGCCAAGTTCTACAATAAATTCTATCATGAAGAAACGATATTGAAAGCGGAAGATCCTGATGTAAAGAACTTTAGATTGCATCTTTCGGCTTCTGCGGCAAAGGTTATCGCCAAAGGGATGAACTTATTGGGTATTCATGTACCTGAAAGAATGTAATGCTATGAAAAAAATTCGCGTAGGGCTTATTGGTTTTGGAATTTCAGGTCAGGTTTTTCACGCTCCCGTGATGCGTTCGATAGCTGAACTGGATCTTATTAAAGTGACCGCCCGGAAAGCAGATCAGCAAAGTTTGCTAAAGGAACGCTATCCACAGGCAGCAATTGCTTTGTCGGCAGATGATATTTTTAATGATGCAACTATTGATTTAGTCGTGGTTGCGACTTCCAATGACATGCATTATCCTTTTGCAAAACGTGCTTTGGAAGCAGGGAAACATGTTGTTGTCGAGAAACCGTTTACGAATAGTGTAAAACAGGCAGATGAGCTTATCACGCTGGCTAAGGAAAAAAAATTGATTTTGGCACCCTACCATAATTTAAGGTTCAACTCAGACTATCGGACCCTTGAGAAAGTGATCAAAAGTGGACGGCTGGGAAGGATTGTAAATTTGGAATCCAGGTTTGATCGTTTTCGTAATTATTTGCGACCTAACGCATGGCGTGAGGAAAATTTGCCGGGTTCGGGTATATTTTATGACCTGGGGCCACATCTCATCGATCAGGCTCTGCAGTTATTTGGAAAGCCGCATGCTGTCTTTGCGGATTTGGCTATACAACGGGATCATGCGAAAACCATTGACAATTTCGACTGCTTATTGTACTATGATGACTTACGGGTATCGCTGAAAGGGTCTATGCTTACAAAAGAACCTACACCTCGATATCGTGTCTTTGGCATGAACGGAAATTTTGTAAAATATGGTGTCGATCCACAGGAAGCTTTACTGCGCGATGGTAAATTTCCCGATGAAGATCCAACCTGGGGACAAGAAGATCCAAGTCTATACGGCAAGCTCAATATTGTTGAACAGGGGAATGATATTGAAGAAATGATTCCTTCTGAAATAGGTTCTTATCCTGATTTTTATCAGAACGTTGCGGATAGCATATTGGGAAAAACTACCTTGATCGCATCGGCGGAACAGGCGCGGGATGTCATTAAAATTATTGAATTGGGGTATCAGAGTCAATTGGAACGAAGAGTTGTTTCTGTTGAAAATACATTGATTGCTTATTAGAGTGTTGCTGTGAGTATACTATACGATGCCATCATTATTGGGGGGGGAGCCTGCGGATTGATGTGTGCAGCCCAAGCAGGGCTAATTGGGAAGAAGACCTTGGTCCTTGAAAGAAACGATAAGGTCGGTGCGAAGATCCTGATTTCCGGAGGTGGGCGCTGTAATTATACAAATATTGGTAGCAGTCCCGCTAATTTCATTTCTGAAAATCCAGATTTTTTGCACGGTATATTCAAACAATGGACCGTGGACGATACCATTACATTTTTTGAACAATATGGTATCGTGGGACATGAAAAAACACTGGGACAGTTGTTTCCAGAGACCAATAAAGCAAAAGATATCGTTGCTGTATTTTCTAAAATTTTATACGAGACAGGGCAGGATATAGCCTTGAATACCTTGGTCAAATCTGTAGAAAAAAACGATAATGGCTTTGTGGTAAAAGTAGAAAATGCAAAAGGTGAGTCCCGATACCATGCCCATAAAGTGGTTGTTTCTTCCGGTGGGCTTCCGGTGCAAAAGCTTGGGGCCTCAGACTTTGGAGTACGCTTAGCTAAACAATTTGGTTTGAATGTAGTCGGTACAGCGCCTGCATTAGTCCCTTTGACGATAACTGGAAAAGATGCGGATTGGTATAGTTCTCTGGCTGGAAATTCGGTGTTCTCGAAAGTGTCTGTTGCCGGAATGTCTTTTGAAGAGAATATTCTCTTTACACACTGGGGATTAAGCGGACCTGCAATTCTTCAAATATCAAGTTATTGGCGGCCTGGACAGGAGATTACGATTGATCTCTTGCCTAATTTTAATTTGGATAATCTGATTAAACAGGAGCGACAATACGGCGGAAAGCGACTTGTTTCACAATTGCTAAACGATTATTTCAGCAGGAAATTGGTCGACGCCCTTGGGAAATTTTTGGCCTTGGATACCAAAATCGCCTCACTGAGTAAAGCTGATGCGAAGTTGATTGTCGATACGATCCATCGTTTCAAGGTAAAACCTGCGGGAGATAAGGGGTATGATAAAGCTGAGGTCATGCGTGGAGGAGTTTCAACGGAAGAGCTTCACTCCAAAAGCTTAATGTCTAAAAAAGTTGAAGGCCTTTATTTCGGAGGGGAGACTGTTGATATTACAGGATGGCTTGGCGGCTATAATTTCCAATGGGCTTGGGCTAGTGGTTATGCCATCGCCCAAGACATTTAGGCGTGAAATATTATTCATTTCGTGAATTTAACGCCTTATCGACAGATTTCTCAGCATAGAGTTCTGCGGCAGCTGTCAAGCGCTGTTTTATTCTCGTTTGTAAATTTCTTGGCGAGAGTACTTTAATGAATTCGCCAAAACCTAAAATTTCTCTTTCCAGTTCAAAGTTAAGTACAACATCGATGCGAATTAAGATTGAGCCATCCTCCTTTTTGTCTAAAATCTGCTGTGAAGGATGTAAGGGTTTTGTTGCTACATAAGGTGCATTTTTTGCATTGACTTGCAATATCACCCGCTGGCCACGGTCTTTTTGTGTCTTCGTTACGCCTATGGTATCCGAAAAGTAACGTTCGAAATCGACCCCTCTATATTCCTTGTATGAATTTTTGCCCATTTCCTCGATGGCATTGATTCGATCAAGCGCCAGCGTCATTAATCCTTCATTCTTTTTATGCTGACCAATTAGAAACCATCGATTCCGATATTCTTTTAAGAGATAAGGGGAGAAGACCAGATCCTGCTGTTGTGTTGCTTTGAACGATTGGTAGCTGATCAGGAGTGGTGTTTTTTCACGAATGGCTTGATGCAGCGGGCTGATAAAAGAAAGGCCTTTTAGCAGGTTGTTACTTTCCATTTGTATAATGGAAGGTGAATTGTCCTTTTTGGTATGGATGCTATCTTCAAGCCGTGCAACAATATCGCTCATTTCATCAAAGCTGGAGAAACCGCTCACATGCTTAAGTACCTCTACTGCTTCCTTCATTTTTTGCATGTCACCGACGGAAATCGGTGAATTGCTAATGCTATAGTTGGGATCTTCATAGGTGTAGAATTTTCGGTGCAACACCACAATAGGCGCATTGTAGCCAAGTTTATTGCTACGCATGAGTTGAATATCACCTTGTATGGTACGTTTACTTATCCCATTTTTGATTCCTTCAAATTCATAAAGTGCATCGGAAACCTTTTCCATGAGATCTTCCAAGGTCCATTTACGATGTCGCAAGCGAAGGCAATGGTCAATCGTTTTATAACGTATGAGGGCTAGTTTATTGAGTGCCATGTTTTTTTTGTTAGATTGAAAATACAAAAATTCTCTTTATCTACGCAAGGTAATTGCGTAGATTTTTGTGCCTGTGATGCTAAATGAATGGTTTTTTTCGAAATTGAAAAGAAATTCGGGTTTATCCGAGTAAAATAGCTACTTTTGCGCAGAAGCAAACTGGTTCTATCGCTGCTCTTTTTTTGAGAGGAGAGGAAAGTCCGGGCAACATAGAGCAACACGCTTCCTAACGGGAAGGCTGTTATGAGAATAGCAGACAGAAAGTGCCACAGAAAATATACCGCTTTTCGGAGTAAGGGTGAAAACGTAAGGTAAGAGCTTACGGTCTTGTATGGTGACATATATTACGGTAAACCTCGTGTGTTGAAAGACCAAATAGGTTGCGAAATTCGAAGGCTGCTCGTCTTCTTTCAATGTATTGGAATTCGTAATGGGTAGGTTGATTGAGTTTGTCAGCGATGGCAAATCTAGATAAATGATAGAAATTCCACTTCGGTGGTCTACAGAACCCGGCTTACAAGGTTTGCTTCTTTTTGCTAATTGCCAAAAAAAAACTTATATTGATTCCCGTAATTGAAAAAATAGCATAACTCTCGATTTATGAGTACAATTTTAATCATTGATGATGAGCGCGCCATCAGAAGTTCGTTGCGTGATATCTTGGAATATGAAGATTATACGATTTTAGATGTCGACAATGGCCGGGATGGATTAGATATTTTAAAAAAGGAAAAAATAGATCTTGTTCTCTGCGATATCAAGATGAATACGATGGATGGGATGGAAGTTTTGGCGGAAGCACACCAAAGCAGCCCGGATATCCCTTTTATTATGATCTCAGGACATGGTACGATTGAAACAGCTGTTGAAGCGGCGAAAAAAGGAGCATTTGACTTTTTAGAAAAACCGCTGGACCTGAACAGATTATTGATCACCGTTCGGAATGCACTGGATAAAAGTTCCCTTGTCACCGAAACCAAAGTACTGAAACGAAAAGTTAGCAGTTCGAAAACTAAAGATATATTGGGTGAGTCTGGGGCAATCAAACGTATTAAAGAGACAATTGATCGCGTAGCACCGACAGAAGCACGTGTATTGATAACTGGAGCAAATGGTTCGGGAAAGGAGCTTGTGGCACGTTGGCTGCATGAGAAATCGAATCGTGCGCAGGGACCGCTTATTGAAGTGAACTGTGCTGCGATACCTTCCGAATTAATTGAATCAGAATTATTTGGCCATGAAAAAGGATCCTTCACTTCAGCTATTAAACAGCGTATCGGAAAATTTGAACAAGCGAGTGGCGGAACATTGTTCTTGGATGAGATCGGAGACATGAGCCTATCCGCTCAAGCTAAAGTGTTAAGGGCATTACAGGAACATAAAATCACCAGAGTGGGTGGCGATAAAGAAATTGACGTCAATGTCAGGGTAGTAGCCGCGACCAATAAAGATCTCTTGAAGGAAATTGAGGATGGCAATTTTAGAATGGACTTGTATCACCGCCTGTCGGTAATCTTGATTCATGTACCTGCTTTGATCGACCGTGTGGATGATATTCCCCTGCTTTCAACAAATTTTTGTGAAGAAATCTGTATGGAATATGGGATACCTGTGAAGGAAATTACGACTGCGGCCATGCGGGAATTGAGCCATCTTCCCTGGACAGGTAATATTCGGGAATTGCGCAATATGATTGAACGTTTAATTATTTTGAGTGATCGATCTATTACAGATAAAGATGTTGTCGCATTTGCTAATCCTTCTCGTGAACCGGTAAACGGTATAGCGCATGAAAAAGGCGCAACGAATTATGGTTTAGATATGGACTCCTTTGATTCGTTTCAAGATTATAAAGATCATGCGGAGAAAGAATTTATAAAATATAAATTGGAAAAAAATAATTGGAACGTCTCCAAGACGGCCGACGATTTAGATATTCAACGTAGCCATCTGTATAGTAAAATAGAGAAGTTTGGTCTAAAAAGAGATTAATCACTTCGTGAAAATTTAGTCTAGCAGCGGTGAACGAAAATTGCAGCTCGCTTGGGCAAACCGATAAAAAAAGAGATTCCTTAAGGAATCTCTTTTTTTATCGGTAGAGAGGAGACAGCTGAAGTCCTCGGGCTAAGTGTCGGCACACACTCAACCAAGTTATAATTCTTGTGTTTTTAAAATGGCCTTTACATTGGCAACAGATATTTCTGTATAATTATTTATATAATCATCACTTGCAGGCAATTCTTCTTTTTTATGGGTTGAAAGTACGGCAACAACTTTCATTTCAGCATTTTTCGCTGCGGTAATACCAGAAAAAGAATCTTCAAAAACAATACAGCGGTCAACAGGAATTTGCAGGTTTTCTGCAGATTTTAGGTAAACCTCAGGATGTGGCTTATGTAGTTTCACATCTTCGCTGCTCAGTGTGGACGAGAAGAGCTGGCGTATATTCAATTCGTCCAGAATTAAATCCATATTCTCTCGTGGAGCTGATGTCGCCACAGCAAGCTTAAAACCGTTATTCTTTAATTCTGTCAGAAATTCAATCAGGCCCTTAATAGGGGCAACGTGCTCTTTATAAATGACTCTAAAAAGCTGTTCTTTTTCAAATTCAAGGGTCCGCAGTTCCTCAGGGGATATCGGACGTTGAAAGAAATGTTGCATAATGTAACTATTATGCTTACCATACATATGCTGCTCAAATTCCTCTTCTGTCGCCTGTTGTACATTGTGGTTTTTAAAAAAAGCTCTAAAAGCTTCCGCATGGAAAGGGTTGGTGTGGCTGATAACACCGTCCATGTCAAATATCGCTGCGTATTCTGTCATTGAGCTAATATACAATAATTGCCTTATTTGATCGATTTTACTCCTTCATATTCTGGTAAATATTTTCTTCCGACTAGAGAAAGCTTAGATTAAAGCGTCCCTTGTCGCAGCTGCTTACCTCATTATGAAATTGGAAAAAGTCTTCATAAGTACTGGCAGGATAACTGCCTTCAAAAAGTTCCAGTTTTCTGTAGGTGAACAGTTTATTGTCTTTTATTTCTGACCTAAATTCATATTTTCCAAATGGTTTCTCAATAATTTTCTTCTCAGAAGTTATGTTTTTGAGCATATTTTCTGGAAGGGCAATGCTAATGCTATCGATATCGGCGTAGCCTCTTTCAATGAAAATATCTTCCGTTCTATTTCTACTTTCGGCAATACTGGAATGCGTATTGAATAAATTAGGCTGGATCAAAAGTTTATTACCATTTTTCACCGCATAGTTTTTAATAAAAATATTCAGGTTCTCCTCGATAAATGGATTTTCCTCCTTATGTTCAATATAGTTTACCTGATTAAAATTGATATTGTCTATATTATAGTATTCCGTGAGGAGCTTATTCTTATCATTATTGCTGGCTAAAAGCACGTCCATATGGTTCTCATATTGGGCTCCGTAGAATTTGGTGTTTAAGGTACCCTGGATGCTTCCGTCTTCCGAAAGTTTTAGGTCGGCATAGCGCAATTGAAGGTTGGTGGAGTTAATGTATTTCGGTGTATGCATGATAACTCCGCCATTTTCGGTACAGGCAACGACATCTCTATCGTCGGTAAAGTCGCTAAGAAAACCAAATGGAAGATTTTGGCTCGTGCATTCCAGCCAGGTCGTATCATTTTTGAATGGAATACATAGAATGACGTGGTTACCGTCCTGGGCATTTGCAAAGGTTTTGTGGAAACTTTCTTTGCGTCTGCCTGCTTCGACAATACAGTAATAGGAAGGGATATTGACGGCCGACAACATGCTTCGCATGTAATTGGCCAGTGCTTTACAATCACCATAACCTAAGCGGTCAACCTCAGAAGCGGGAAAGGGCTCCAAGCCCCCGATACCGATTTGGATACTGATGTAACGTGTGTTTTTTTGTAAGTAATTGTATAGAATCTTTGCTTTGTCCTTATCTGAGCTTGCGTCTTTTGTTAATGCAATAAATTTTTGTTTAGACGCTTCCGTCAAATCGTCTTTTTTGTTCAATAGGCTGTTGGATACCCATTGGCCAAATTCTTTCCAGTCCCCGAAATTTCCTGTCTTACCATAATAAATAAAATTTTTGGGAACGATGAGTACGTTTGTTCTTTTCAGGCTAGGGTTGGGGCTATAAGATTCCTCTTTTTTTGCCGCGATCTGTTCAGCATTCCATGTTTTACTTTCCGTTTTGTCATTTTTCTCTTCTTTGATACTTCCTTTATAATTCGTTGTTTCAATTCGACATTCTGTGCCTATTGGAGCAATAAATTGAAAGCTGCTTTTTTCTACAGATACATTATTGGACACTTCAGGAGTCCAAGATGGAATGATCAAGTTTTGTTTACTCCTAACCTCGTATTGGTATTCGACGGTATAGGGATAGCTATGGTAGTCAGGTACAAATAGTTTTACCCGGGAATCGGCAAACATCGTACTATTGTCCACAGCGCTAATATCTTTGAAATCTTTCGTTGCAATTTTCTTTTGCAATATTCCCATTTCATTATAGATAGCCCCTTTAAGACTCTTGATCTCGGTAGATTTATTATAATATACTGGGAGCGTGGCATACCGGTCTCCATTTTTATTATACACTGTTATGGCACAGGTTATGGTGGTGATGACTTGTTCGGGAGATTTTATTTCTACCACCGTTTTATCATTGCGCACCGTAGCGACAGCCCTGCTCTTTAATGTACTTGGAATATTGGCGACGTCGTAGTTATCTTGCCCAATTGCGAGGATCGGAAGCAGGAAGTATAGTAAGTTGATGAATACGATTTTCATTTTTTACCGATTAATTTTATGTCTAGCTTTTGTTGTTGAATAATACGTGAATACAATTCTTTGAGCGAAAAATACTCATCGACTGAAAAGATGGGTTTGTTGAACGCGAGGCTCTGTAGTATTTCAAGTTGATTGCCATTGACCTGCGTTACATATCTATATTTTGCAGTTGACTCCGGGAGCGCTAACGATGCATTCTGAGGCTTCTCAGCAATTTCATAATGATCAGGAATGGTCAATTTAACGGAGTACAATGTTTTGGATTTAAAACCCATATCAACCGGATAAGTTCTTTCCTGTGCTTTAAAGGGGTTGTAGGAAATCCTGTCAATAATATTTGGAGCCAATACGAGTATGTCTTGTTCCATTTGTTTGGAGACATCTAGGATAACATCAAATTCTTCTATCAATAGTTGATCGATATCCTCCAGGTTTTGAATACTTGATTTTGTTAACGTGATATTGGGCATTTCTTCGTCTAGTTTTTCCCAGTATTCCTCCAAAGAGTTGAATTTGGCAATATGTTGCCGCTTTAGGAGTGCTTTGTTACCGCTACTGCTTATGGTGAGTTTTCCCTTGATTTTAAATTGGTCATTCAGAGCCCCTTCCAAGATATAGTTTACATCGGAAGATTCTTGAGCCGTAAGTGGAAACCAATCGGAACTTTTTTTGGAGTAGATGATTCTTCCCCGTTCATTTAAGCATTGTAAAGGGAGCTGTCCAAAAGGTAAATATAAATTGGAGGCATCGAGTTTATACTTTACACCGTCTATATCCACGCAAGCGATGACGTAATCAAAGTCCGATAATACCGGGAATAGGCCATTGGGTGTACCATTTCGACGTGTTGATAAAATAATAGGATAGGCTTCCAGATCTGCCGCCAATAAAGCAGTTACCAGTGCTAAATTGATGTCGCCAATATTCCCGGTTCGTTTTTCCAGTGCTTTTTCAATACCAGTTTCAGCATATTTACCTAAATAATTATTCCATTTTATTTGTTTGTTGATATAGTTATATATCTTTTTTGCTTTTTCTAATTTGGTGTCAGTGGGCGATAGAATTGTTGCTAAATTGGCTTTGAATAAGTCTGTTTTTTTTAATTGACCTCCAAAAGTCTTTTCATTCATGAGGTCTGTATCGACGTCCTTCCAGGTTTTGCTAAATGTCTTCTTACTGCCTGTGCTCGGATAAAAGATCGATTCAAGCTCATAATAGATCGCAGATTTGAAATTGGTTGGCGAAGTCATGTAATCCTCTTCCATAAATGCCGGAATGTTCTTCATGGTATAGGTCAATTTTGAACAATCCATTCGCAACCCATCCAGGAAAATAAATTCTTTCAGTGCTTCGGCTTTTTGATCGGTAAGCTTGTAGGGGCCGCGTAAAACTACATTGTAGGCGAAGGAAGCGGGAATAATTGCGATATATTGGCTTTGAATTTTGGGGATATCATCTTGGAATTCCCATGTCTTGAAATTAAATAAATCCTGCTCCAGCGTCCGATAAGACACTTCAATAATAGATCCTTCTTTAATATTCGGAAGGGTGAACTTATTAAGATCCAGATAGGCTGAGTAATTTTCCTTGAAAACTTTTTTATTTTCAAGCTCTGTTTTCTCGATCCTACCATTTTCTAAATTATACGTAACAGCCTTTAGTTCGTCAAAATAGTCACGGACGTAACTCCCGCGTTTATACGAAGGAATTTCAAAATTAGCTTTTTTAAACCCTTCTTTGTTATTGATCCGGATAATTACATGGTATTCATGTTGAAGTTTTACGCGATTATCATAATCATCAACAAAGACAGAGCTCCGTCCAAACTCATTGAGCACGATTGCATTGGCATTGCTATCCAGATCTGTTGGTGAAAAATCTGAAATAGAAACTTTACCAAAGTCAAAAGTCTGGGCTATACTATTTGTATAAATAGAAAATATTAAAAATAGCGTTAAAAACTGGCGCATAACTATAGGTGTAATAATTCACGAATATAAGTTTTTAGCCAAAATTAAACGATACTTCCGGATAATTATTTATCTAGTTGCAAAAGATTATTAATGATTTCGGTGATGTTATCGACCTCTTCACCATCTTCCAGCATAGAGAATGCAAGATAGGTGGCGTAGATTTCAGGACTGAATTTTACGTGCTTATCAGCGATAAACCGGTCGATCTGTTCTTCATTACATTCAAAATGAATACTTTGTAATTCATTGAAAAGATTGGTTGAGATGGTCTGATGATTTTCACCACAGGCAAATCCTGCAATAATATGGAATAGAAACTTATCGGTTATTTCGTCATCTTCCTTTTTAAACATAGCACGAATATGCTTATAATCGAATTTAGTTTTTGCGCTATTCACAATAGTGTCCCAAATCTGATACTCTGCTTTAGTCTCCATAGCTCGCTTTAAATTTATATTGGTATAAGCAATATAGCAAAAATAATTTGATTTTTGGCAAGGATAATGAAACTTAGTGGTCTATTCAAATAACCGCAATTAGCGGTCTATCTGTAGGCATAAAATTCAGCAGATCCTCAGGTAAAGGAGGGGATATCAATTATGATGAAGAGCTTATGCCTGCAATAAGGTGTAAACTATTTCCCCTAAAAAGCAGCCTAATATCACACCAAATAGAATTGACAAAATCACCTTTAACCAGACTGGGCTTGTTTCTAAAATCAGTTTCATGGAGCAAAATTGCTTTAAAAATATACTTTAATAAAGACTTTTCTCTTTTTTAAGACTAGCTGTGGCGATACGATGACATGAATTTTGGCCTTTATGGTATGATAATTGAAAATTAATAGTTGGATTCGATTTTTTTAGTAATTTAAGTCGGAAATTGAAATTGTTGAAATAGCCTGATTTATAATTATGATAACACGAATAGTATTGACAATTGTTCTATTCACTTTAACAAAAGTTGGGCTTGGCCAGCAGGTGAATATGGAGAAAATTCGAAAAGAATATGCGGAGGCCGTGAAGGACGAGGATCTGTGTGAACATAATTTGGAGACATTGACCGAAGGGGCCAAATCGCCGACAGAGAAAGCCTATCTAGCCGCCTATCAAATACTGTTAGCGAAACATATCGGCAATCCATTTAAGAAAGTTGGGCAATTCAAAGAGGGGAAAAAGCATTTGGAAGAAGTGATTAAGGAAAATCCAAACCATATTGAAGCGCGGTTTATACGTTGGAGCGTACAGGTGCATGCGCCTTCTTTTTTGGGCTACAACAATAATATCCTTGAGGATAAAAATTTCCTGGTTAAAAACCTTTATAAATTACCCAATGAAGAGGCTAAATCCATTATTTATAATTATCTCAAAGGCGCCAATCCTTATCTTAAAGGTGGGCAAGTATTTAGCGCTACAGAGTTGAAGGAGCTAGCCCAATAGGACGTTAAAGGTTGTTAATTTGACAAGACTGTGGGGTATTTTGGCTAGAATATTGCGTATCTTGCTATATGAATTAGTTCAACATCTACAAAAAGAGTATATCATGAAGAATTTAGTTTTTCCAATGACTGTATTAACGGCCAGTTTGTTTGTTGTCGGATGTGGTGTCAGCAAAAAGCAATATGCTGGTTTACAGTCCGACTATAGTAAATTGCAAACGGAGCACAGTCAATTGACCAAGCAATATCAGGATGGACAACTTCAATTAGCTGAAGGCCGGACGCGGATCAAGAGCTTAGAAGATCAGTTGGCTTCTGAACGTCAAAATAATGCGGACCTCCGATCTGCTTATGCTGCTTTGCAGAAATCGCTCGATAACAGTATTAATCAGAATTCACAGGGAAATATTAATATTTCTAAGCTGGTTGATGAAATTAACGCTTCAAATAAATACATTAAGCATCTCGTTGAGACGAAAAACAAATCCGATTCCTTGAATCTGGTATTGACCAATAATTTGACAAGATCACTTAGCCGTGAGGAACTGCAGGAAGTTGATGTACAGGTATTAAAAGGGGTCGTTTATATCTCACTTGCTGATAACATGCTTTACAAATCCGGTAGCTATGAAATTAATGATAGGGCCGATCAGACGTTAAGCAAAATTGCGAAAATTATCCAGGATTATAGAGATTATGAAGTTTTGATTGAAGGTAATACCGATACGGATCCAATTTCTAAACCTAATATTCGGAATAACTGGGATTTAAGTACCCTGAGAGCCTCTTCTGTGGTACAGGCTTTACAAAATAAATATGGTGTGGATCCGAAGCGCTTAACTGCGGGTGGTAGAGGAGAATATAATCCAATTGCAGATAATACGACCGCGCTAGGTAAGCAACGGAATAGAAGAACGCAGATTATCATCACACCTAAATTGGATCAATTTATGGAGTTGATTGATAAGGCTCCGGAAGCTACCGAGTTACCATCGGGACAATAGATTTTAATTGGATAATAAAAAAATCCTTTCCATTTTGGAAAGGATTTTTTTATTATCCAAAGAATTTAGTTGGGTCAAAACCGTGCTCTTTCAACACATCATCTGGTACACCATTCCAGACTCCAGGTTTATTTCCGGCATAGCCAATATCTTTTACACCCATTTCACTGGTGTAAAATCCTGAAGAAGTCAGGTTGCGCATCAATGAAAAGAAGGCGGCACCTTGTTTCATTTCCGGTCTTGCCAAATCAGGGTAGGCGATATCATCCACCAATGCAAGTTGATCTTTTGCGCTACATTTGATAAATACTGTTCCGTAACGCTTTTTGGACTGGAGGTCGAGCCAACGAAGTCCGCCGCGCATCGGGATTTTATTATCAGGCAAATCTTTTACGATAAATTCGATAAAATCGGGGACTCCCGCTTCCGAAGCGCTTCCTGAAATGTTATCCTTAGGAATAATAATGTCAGCCAAAACAGTGATTGTCGCCATTTCATGTTCGTCGAAAAACTTTTCGGCGTATAATTGTTCCGTGCGTTCGTATTCAAAATCCTGGACTCCAGGTAATTTTTTGCTATTGTCTGCTGCTGCATTTTTAGCATCTTTTGAATTGCAGGCTGCGGTTAAAAGACCAGATCCAGCTGCAATTAATCCTAATGCTCTTAAAGATTCTCTTCTATTCATGCTTTTAACCGTTTAATTTTTTCTTTTCTTGAAGTATATATTCTGCTGTTCGCATCGATAAAGCGAGTATTGTCCAGGTCAGGTTTTTGTCACCTTGTTGAACAAATGGTCCCGCATCGACGACATAGAGATTTTTACAATCGTGGGCTTGTCCCCATTTGTTCAATACGGAGGTTTTAGGGTCATTTCCCATTCTTGTGGTACCGCCTTCATGAATAATTTTTCCGGGAGCTTCTAGGCCGTACAATGTATCTGCTCCGGGTATTTTAGAAGTGATGACAGCGCCCATTTCGTGCATAATAGACTGAAATGTCTCTTGCATGTGCTTGGCTTGCGCGATTTCTTCATTGGCCCATTTGTAGTTGAAACGTAGTACAGGAATTCCGAATTTGTCGACTTTATCGGGGTCAATTTCACAATAATTGTCTTTTCTTGCCAATGCCGTTCCGCGTCCTGCCATGCCGACATTTGCACCATAATAGCTGCGGAAATCTTCTTTTAATGCAGTACCATAACCGCCTTTGGCCTTTGACTTTCCAGCTGAATTTTTTGCATGGTCATTTACTTTCGGTACCCAATTCAAAAATCCATAAGATGGCATATGTAAACCACCGCCGTATTCGATGTGGTAACCTCTAGGGAAGTTCAATTTGGCATTATCTTCCCACCATGGTGAATAAATATGGACACTTCCAACGCCATCTTCATTATAACGCTTCCGGTCGAGTAGCTGTGGTAAAAAGCCCGATAAGCTGGCTCCCGTAGAATCGTGGAGATATTTTCCAACTAAACCGCTGCTATTACCAACACCACCAGGATGTGATTTTGATTTGGAGTTTAACATGATCCGCGCACTTTCACAGGCACTAGCACCCAAAATAACGGTTTTCCCCTTAACGGTATATTCCTGCAAATCCTTGGTGTTAACATAAGAAACACCAACTGCAATTCCTTCATCATTTGTAATGACTTCTCTTACCATTGCATTGTCTATCACCTTCAGGTTACCCGTTTTCATCGCTGGAATAACCAGACAAGATGAAGAGGAAAAGTCTCCATAAACTTTACATGCACGACCACATTGCCCACAGTAGAAACAGGTACCTCGATCTTTAATATCTTTTGATACTTCGGTTAATACCGCCCCTCTTCCGGGAATCACTGGAACTCCAGCTTTTTTCGCACCTTTTGCAATATATAGTTCGTTTAAGCGTGGCTTAGGTGGTTTCATAAAAATACCATCGGGTTCGTTATGAATACCTTCTGCCGTGCCATATATTCCGATCATTCGATCTACACGGTCATAAAATGGCTTAACCTCTTCATAAGTAATAGGCCATTCATCCGTTACTCCATCCTTTGGCTTGAAATCGTCAGGTCCCATACGCAATGAAATTCGACCCCAGTGGTTGGTTCTGCCGCCCAGCATGCGTGCTCTAAACCATTCAAATTCAGTTCCCGCTACTTTGCTGTAGGGTTCGCCTTCGATTTGCCAGCCACCAAAGGCTGCGTCAAAATCCCCGAATGGTCTTGTGGTACCCGCACCTCTTCTTGGGGATTCCCAAGGCCAGCGTAGTTGTAACGAATCTTTTGCTGGGTCATAAAAAGGACCTGCTTCCAGCATCAATACTTTAAGCCCCGCATGTGCAAGTATATAACCTGCCATACCACCACCTGCGCCGGAACCAACTACGATGGCGTCAAATAATTCGGGATTTTCTTTAATTTGATAATCTGACATAATTAAATGAAGTAATTAATTGAGAGGCCCGTGCGATACATTTGCCTGAAGGCTTGCTATGTAAATGTGGAGGTTCAATTAATTTAATGGTTATTGTTTCATGTTTAAAATCATCGTGAATATATCGATAAAAATTTGTTTTTTTTAATTTAATTTATCGATTTAGCAGATTTTAAATAAAGAATATGGGATTGTTACAAAAAATACCCTGTTTTATTAAAATTTTATGGCGAGCGATACTAAATATTCCGTGTATTTCGTTGCAGCGAAATACACGGCGTTATCTTTTAGAGGTTTTTTAATTTGATGACTTTGTTTATATGGATTTCTTGTAGAAACACTTCATCGTGTGAAATGACGAGTAGGGTACCTTTATAAAGCTGAATCGCTCTGGTTAGCATCAGTATATTTTGAAGATCTAAATTGTTTGTAGGCTCATCAAGGATAATCAAATCGGGAGACTGTTGCTGGATGGTGAGACAGCATACTATCAGACGCATTTTTTCACCGCCACTCAATAGTTGGCAGGGCTTGTCCCAATCGTCTTTTCCAAATAAGAACCGATTGAGTCTAATTTTGATTTCATGTTCAGGTAGCGCGGCGGTATTGAATTGCTGCGCTTGCTCATAAATACTTAAATGTGGAGATAAGATTGAATACGTCTGATCTAAATAGATTGCGCGAAATGATTGCCGCTCAATTTTTCCTTGTTCAGGCATTAGTTGGTTGAGAAGGAGTTTAACTAATGTTGTTTTCCCAGATCCGTTCGGGCCTTGGAGTGCGATACGATCCCCACTGAATAATTGAACGTTTATATTATCTTTCCAAAGCTGCTTTGCGTCATAGCTGAAATTGATGTTTTCGGCCTTGATCATACTTTTTCCTGTTGGAAAATTACTGTTTCCCAAATCTATTTTAATTTCATCCAATGCGGATTGTGAACCACGAAGTTCCTGTAGATCCGATCTGATATCTCCAATTTTGTCCTGGTGTACATTTTTAATTTTGGCGGTACTCTTTTCAGCATTATTACGTAACGTATTCATCATTATGCGAGCTACACCTGCCTTCTCCTGCTTTTTTTGACCACGGTTGTTTAGTCTGTTTTGGCGCTCGATTGTTTCTCTTTCTTTCTCTTTTGCGATTTTGATCGCTCTTTCCTTGTGGTGGATATCGTGTTGCAACGCATGGCGTTCGATCTCCTTTTGAGCCTCGTAAAAGGTATAATTACCCCCATATCGCTTGATGCCATTTGGGGCCATTTCAGCCATGTCATCCAGTAAATTAAGCAGGGTTCTATCGTGGCTGACAACGACTATAGTGTTTTTGCTTGATTGAATCCAATCGTATAGTTGTGTTCTGCTGTCCATATCCAAATGGTTGCTCGGTTCATCAAGAAGAATAAGCTCGGATCGATGAATCTGGATTCCGGCCAATAAAACTTTCGTTTTTTGTCCACCACTGAGGGAAGACATTTGCTGAGCCAAATCTATGTTGGGCAGATCCCATTGTTTGAAAGCCTCTTGGCAACGTTCTTCCAAAGCCCAGTCATCTTGAAGTCTATTGAAATTTTCCTCAGACGCATCACCGGCCAATATGGCATAAAGAGCATTCAATTTTTTATCGATTCTAAGTGCTTCAGCCACAGTCTTATGCTCGAATTGTCCAACAACCTGAGGGACATAATAGGTGCTAGCGCTATTATGTATGCTCCCACTGGTCGGCGATAATTCTTTGGCAATCAGTTGTAGTGCCGTTGATTTTCCAACGCCGTTATGACCGATCAGTGCGATTTTCTCTTGCGCGTTTATGTGCAGATTTATGTTCTCAAACAATAAACCTTTATTTGGATGTATATAGGAAAGTTGTTGTAATGAAAGCATGTTGAAATTCTTTAAATGTTAGAAAAGACCATTTGGACGGGTATCGTCAATGGATGGTATTTATTTCGTTCTAAAGAATTTTAATCTTACATGCAGTTTTAACGATGTTGAGCGCTACAAATATAGCGTTTTTATTTTGATGTCGGGAAATTTTTTGAGGAATAGTCAAATTGTTTATTTTTCTACTATTTGCTTGGGACAAATTGTACTTTTGAAAAAACGAATATTGTGAATAGAGTTCTCCTTATAGATGACGAAGAGAAGCTTCGGAAATTGCTGGCCAAAATTATTAGCCTGGAAGGTTTTGATGTGATCGAGGCTGCTGACATTAAATCGGGGTTAAAAAAGCTTGAAGTCAGTGATGTAGATGTTGTACTTTGTGATGTGAAGCTACCTGATGGTAATGGAGTTGAAACGGCTAAATTAATTAAAGAGCGGTATCCAATTGTAGAGATTATCTTATTGACGGCATACGGGAATATTCCGGATGGCGTTCGGGCGATAAAAAATGGTGCTTTTGAATACATTACGAAAGGAGATGACAATAATCGCATTATACCGTTGCTTTATAAAGCCTGTGAAAAGGTTGCATTAGCTAGAAGGGTGGAGCAGTTAGAAAAACGATTAGGCGACCGACTTTCTTTTGATAAGATTATTGGGAAATCCAGTGCAATAAAAGCGGCCATCGGCATGGCACAAAAAGTTGCTGTTACAAATACAACGGTCTTGCTAACGGGCGAGACCGGCACAGGTAAGGAGGTTTTTGCACAGGCAATCCATCAGGCGAGTTCAAGAAGAGATCGTAGTTTTGTGGCGATTAATTGTGCCGCATTTACAAAAGATTTGCTGGAAAATGAGTTGTTTGGCCATAAATCCGGTGCTTTCACTGGTGCGACTAAGGATCAACGTGGTTTGTTTGAAGAAGCGCATTTGGGGACTATTTTTCTGGATGAAGTCGGGGAGATGGCTTTGGAACTTCAAGCTAAAATTCTTCGTGTTTTGGAAACTGGCGAGTTTTTAAAAGTTGGGGACTCCAAACCAACGAAAGTGGATGTGCGCATCATAGCAGCAACCAACAGAAATCTCGAAACCGAAATTGCATCAGACCATTTCAGGAGTGATCTATTTTATAGGCTTTCTGTTTTCACGATTGAATTACCGCCATTGCGCGAGCGCATTGAAGATATAGCGACATTGGCGCAATACTACGCTGATATCTTTGCTTTAAAATCCAACTTGAAACCGTTGCAGATGACCCCTGAGTTTGTGCAGGCTTTGGAAGGCAACTTATGGCGGGGAAATATCCGTGAACTGAAAAATGTGATTGAACGCAGTGTGATTTTGAGTGAGGGTGGCGTATTAGGTGTGGAGAGCCTTCCTTTTGGTGAACGTGAGTATAGGGAAGGGGCAAACGTCTTGTCAAATTTTGCAATGTCCAACATGGAGAGGCAGCATATACAACGTGTATTAAAACATACGAATGGAAATAAAGCTGAAGCAGCTCGATTGTTAGAAATCGGCATCGCTACTTTGTATCGAAAAATTGAAGAATATCGAATCCAATGAAACTTAAAGCAAAGCTGACATTCGGGGTAGGATTTTTATTTTCTATGATCTTGCTGCTTGCGATAGTGAGTGGGTATTATGTTTATCGATTAAAAAAAGATACCAATAATATTTTAGTCGACAATTATAATACGCTGCATTATTCCAGAAATATGTTGCTGGCTTTGGAAGACCTTCATACGAATGGGAAGAGCATGGCGCTATTTGAAGATAATTTAAGACTCCAGAAGCGCAATGTAACCGAGCCTGGAGAACGGGCGGTGACCGAACGTATAGATCAACACTTTTTGAGTTTAAAGAAACAGGTGAAAGATGCAACAATTGCTGCTGACCTGCACAAAGATATATTTCAGTTAATGTATCTTAATATGCAGGCGATTGAACACAAAAATAATATTGCCAATGCAACAGCTGAAAAAGCAATTTTGGCCATCTCCATTGTAGGTGCGCTTTGTTTTATGATGGCATTTGTATTGCTTGTGAACCTCCCTCTAGCCATTGCTGGCCCAATTGTACAATTAACTGATAGTATTAAACAAATTGCTGCTGGGAACTATAAAAGGAGACTTCACTTTAAGCGAAAGGATGAATTTGGAGAAGTGGCGCATTCGTTCAATACAATGGCTCAAAAGCTCGAGGAATATACAGAAAGTAAATTGGGTAAGATCTTGCAGCATAAAAAGAGAATTGAAGCGCTTATCGATAATATGCATGATGCAGTTATAGGGGTAGATGAAGAAAAAAGAGTGCTTTTTGCAAATGAACCCGCATGTTTGCTTTCGGGGTTAAAGCACGCCGCATTTGAGGGGAAAAAATTAGCGGAAATAGCATCTTCCAATGATTTACTTAATAAGCTTCTCGATAAGATTGACTCTTTAAATCAGAAATCTGAGCGTCTGGATTTAGTTCAGATCTTTGCCTATGGAAAAGAAAACTACTTTGAATTGGAGGTCATAGACATTAATGTTGTACCAACAGGAGAGGAGAGTACGCATTTTATTGGACAATTTATTTTGTTGAAGAATGTGACAAGTTTTAAGGAACGTGATGTAGCGAAAACAAATTTCATTGGAACGGTATCTCATGAATTGAAGACACCAATCGCATCAATACGTATGGGGATCCAATTGCTCGAAAATAAGCGGATAGGAACGCTGAATGAAGAACAAAAAGACCTGCTTGAGGGAATTGCTGACGATACAGAGCGGCTCCTAAAAATTACAGGGGAACTTTTGGATATTGGGCAGGTGGAGAGCGGCACCATTCAGATGAAGCTGAATCCTGCGGCTATCGGACCGATTATAGATTATGCGCTGTTAGCCAACCGGTCAATGCTTGACCAAAAGCAAATTCACATAGCGCTTGAACTGGAGGAGGATCTTCCGATGGTTTTTATTGATAATGAAAAGACGGCATGGGTATTGACGAATTTGTTGTCCAATGCAATTCGTTATTCCGATAAGGGAGGGACAATTTCTCTTGCTGTAAAAAGAATAGGAGCAAGGGTGCTTTTGCGTGTTGAAGATCAGGGACAGGGAATTCCCGTACAATATTTAGCGAAGATTTTTGATCGCTATTTCCGAGTTCCAGGGAGTACAAAGGGGGGGACAGGTTTGGGATTGAGCATAAGCAAAGAATTTATCGAAAGCATGGGGGGAGAGATTGATGTGCAAAGTGTTTTTGGAACTGGAAGTATATTTTTCGTTTACCTTCCTATTGCGTCGCTTAAACAATCCACTTAGAAAAAGGAAGAGTCAATGAAATGCTCTTCCTTTTTTGCTTAAGAGGGATTTAAAGATCCTGCAGCTTGCTAGGCAGAGGCTGCAGGATAGGCACCCGCTAAAGTTTTATTTCATTGTCATCGATCAGTTTTGCATCACGTGTGTTTTTTTGAACGGCGATAGCTGAAAAAATACTCAATGAGAAGGACATGGCATAGAATCCTTTTTCACTTAGGAGCAGATCCGCATTCCATAAGCCTACGGTTAATAGCACGACGGCGGCAATTGTTGCAAACCAACTTAAACCATAATATAACTCGGTAACTGCTAGTCCTTCTGCTTTATCTCTTACACTTTTTTGAACGGAGATAACGGCAAATAGCGCAAATAGTAAAATTGTAAAATAATACCCTTTTTCATTTAATGCCATTGTTGCATTCCATAAACCTACACAATAGCCAACGGTACCAACCAATAGTGCGGTCCATGAAGCTCCGATAAAGGCGCCTGTTGGTTTAAAGGGGTTTCTTTTGTTTAAATTTCTTTCAGCTTTTTTTTCTTCAATCATGTTTTTTAGCGGTTCCATAATTTTCTTGTTTTAGTTTTAATTTGTTGTTGTTTTATGATTCAAATATCCACAGTAGCTGATTATTTTAAAAATTGATTTTATAAGAATACTGACGATATAATTTTGTTTAATATATTTGTTTAATTCTAAATTTAAGCTATGGCAGACGCGATATCAGATTTGATGTTATTATTGAATAAAGATGATATTAAGGGTTTTAAAGCCTTTTTGAAACGAAAGAACAAGCGTAATGATGTGAAAAATATCAAGCTACTTGAGATTATAGAAACTGATGATATAAATAAGCTGAAAAAGTTATATGACCCCATTAAAAATCGGGATGCTTATCACGCGTTGAGAAAGAGGCTTCATGATAGTCTTTTGTTTTTTCTTTCAAATAAGGTTTTTGAACGAGACAACAGTGAGGCTCACGAGGCGTTGCGATTATTTGTTGTGGGGCGTTTTCTATTGGAAAGCGAGTTCATCAAGATTGGATTTAAATGCCTTCAACGGGCTGAGGAAAAGGCTCTTGTTCTTGAACAGTTTAGCTTGCTGAATGAAATCTTGCAAATCAGACTACAATATGCCCATTTAGATTTGACTGTCAATTTGGAATTGCTCATCGATCGTTTTACCGAAACTCAGCAAAAGTTGCAGCGGGAGGCTAAATTTCAGATAGCTTATGCACTATTACGTTCTGAACTGCAGGCTATTCATTTGAAAGCAAAAATAATTGATCTCAATAAGTTGATTTTGAGTACGCTGAGCAAGTACCGTATTTCTTTGGATGATCTCTTATCATTTAAATCACTCTATCAACTTCTGTACATTGCAAATGAGTATGCCGCAATACATCAAAACTATACACTGGTTCGTTCCTTTTTAAAAACTGCAGACAATTTTTTGATGACGTACGATCAACAATCGAAGCATAACCTATTCTACTATCTCCATATTTTGTACTATCTGGCCAATTTTAATTTGAGGAATGGATTTTTCAACGAAAGCATGGTGTATTTAGAACGCTTGAAAGAAGTTTTATCCCAAGGAAACGCGGTTTTTCGAACCCAGTTTCAGTTGCGGTGCTATTTGTTGATGGCATTGAATTTCCATTACCTCGGCGATGGAATAAAAGGTCTTTCCGTATTAAGGGCGGGGATTAAACAAGCGCCAGCAAAATCAAACGAGGTTGATCTTGCAGATTTACAGTTGTGTTTAGTGATGTTTTTAACGCAATTTGAAGATAAAACAGCATTGATTGAGCTTCGACAGTTGATTCGAACAGATGCTTGGTACGAGAAGAAAATGGGCATGTTGTGGACGATCCGGAAGAGTCTGCTTGAAATTCTGATCCATATCCAATTCAAACATATCGATTTGGCAACCTTGAAATTAAAAAGCTTTGTCGGTAGGTATAAAAAATACTTACTGAATGTAAAGGAAAATAGAGTGATTGATTTTGTTAAATTGGTGGAGAAATATCTTTTAAATCCTACAATTATTCAAGTGAAATCCTTTCGGGAAGCTGTTGAAGCTCTGGTAAAAAATGAGGAAAATAAGGATTTGTTTGTTATGGGCTTTCTTGCTTGGCTAAAGGCTCTCGTTATGTCTCAAAATCCTTATCAGGTTTTATTGCGTTTGATGAAAGAAGATATATAGATAATTAGTAATAGATATGTAAGATGATCTGTTTCTTTGAGGAATCAATTAGGTTCTGTAGTCTTTTGTAGAATTCGACGTTTACCATAGGGCATCCTTCACTGAGGCATACTGGATCAACTTGTTCATCGTAGGGCATGCGGTCATATTTTTGTAGAACGATGTCTCTAGCATATGCATTGCTATTGGAGCTATCTAAGCCGTATAATTTATACGCTTTTCCAAATTTCCCATTATACAAGCTGCCGATAGCATAGCTACCTAGCGACGTCGCATGAGAGTTATCCGTGTTGCTGAATTGCAAATGGTTCTTTTTTCCGGTTTCGGAACCGGATCCATGGGCCACCAGGCCCTGATCAAGAATCCGGTCTGTTGTTAGATCGACGACAAAAAAACGATTTCTTCCCGAGGGTCTTCTCATATCCAAGAGAAAGGATATGTCACTATTGTACGTTTTGTTGTTTGTGATGCGTTTTTTTACTTCCTTTATTGCCGTCGTATAGCGGAAAGAGTCTGAAGGGGCATTTTCTTCCTTATCAACAACGGCCAAAAGCGTGTTCCTTTGAATGGTTTTGTATGTGATAAGGCCAATGCCAAGGATAATAATCAAAAGAATGATTTTATTCATATAAATAAAGCATAATTCATCAAGTACTTTTAGTAGAACTTATGGCAGTTGTACGGGAGACTTATTCTATTTGTTTATAAAATCGTTCGAAGGTTTTCCAGTATTTATCTTTGTAGATGCTATAATCAATTTGAAGAATTTCCCTGTATTGTTCGATTAATCGATCAATCGTTCGTGAGGCTTTTCGGAATTCTGTACAAGCCAAGTAAATTTCCCTTAGACTATCGGCGGTTTCTCTACCGATATTAAGAAATCCAATATCATTTGGAAGACTGTTCATTAATTCTTCTTCAAATTTATCCATTAAATCGTAGGTCTCTTGATTGGGCATACCATTGGTTGCCGTTCCGTCATAGCTAATCTTTAATGTAACTATCCAGGGGTGAGAAGCTTTTCCATCCCAGTCTAATAAGGTCGTATTTATGATGGCAAATATGGGTAAGTCATTCTCCAGGGTGCCCTCAAAAGCGGTGTATGTATCATCTGCAGTTAGGTGTCTAACGTCGGTATATTTTTCCACAAATTCCTTTTCCCGCCAGATCAAATAGTCTTTTAATTTAATTAGTGGAATCAGCTCTTCTGTTGCAAGCTCTTTTGAGGTTACATTCAGGTTGTCTATGGCTATGATCGAGTTCAATTCACCAATGTAATTTTCGAGAAATATTTCTATACCATGGGAAATATTGGCCTTATGCTCTTCCGTATAATCGGGGTGAACAATAACAATATCAACTTCATCCGGATGGTATCTATGTTGAATGGGATAAAAGAACATATCCTTGATGTCAAAAGTGAAGCCATACATCGTGATTTTGAATTTTTCCATATCCGCAATAGCGGGTTTTAATGCGGTAAATTTCCAATGCGCTAATGCTGGAGCAGAAGCGATCAGATGTTCTACGAACGCAATGTTTTTGATGACACCGTCAGGGGTGATTACAAGTTCTGCGGTGTTATCATCGTACATTCCCGTTAAAAAATACAGCTCCTTGCGAAGAGCATCGATCTTCGGCGAAAGTTTGCTGAAAAAATGCTGATCAATTTGTTCTCCAGCCTTGACGATTTGAAAAAATGCCTGTTCGTTTTTTTTAAACCAATCCCAAAACTCCGTTATACTGTCCTTTTTATTTTCTTTTTTACCAAAAATAGTGTTCAAAAATCCCATAATTAATAGCTGTTTGATTGAATAATCAACGTGCGTATCTGTTACTCAAAGCGTTTTTTATAACCGTAGCGGAGAAAATGATCCGAATGAAACCATCATGAATACCTCTGCTCCTAAATTTAATTATATAATTACGATCCGGCAAGGGAATTTAAGTTTAAAAAAAAATGAACAAACAATTGTGTAGGGAGTTTGTTAGGATTATTGTTGGAATTAATAAATTAAAATTGGTCTTATGAAATTGAGCAAATTAACATTTTGTCTATTGGCAACCACGGTTGTACTTTCCTTCACGGCATGCAAATCAGGTTTGTCTGATGATAAGTTGGAAGAAAAGATCGAAAATGCACTCACGGGGCGTAAAACAGTCGACGTTGAAGTTGAAAAAGGGAAAGTTATCTTAAGTGGTACAGTTGCTTCCGAAGAAGAAAAGCAACAAGTGGAATCGATTGCTAAAACAGCAGGTGATAAAGACGTCAAGTCTATTCAAAACAATATTATCGTTAGCGCACCAGTGTCTTCAACGCCAGCTCCTATTGAGGTATCCAATAATGATGCGGTACTTGGCGCAGCAGTGAATACGTTTATGAAGGATTTTCCTACAGTACAGGCCAGTGTAAAGGACGGTGTGATCGCAGTTACAGGTACTATGGAGCAAGCTAAGATAATTACTTTAAAACAAGGTTTGGATAACTTAAATCCCAAAAAAGTAGATTTAAGCGGTATTGTTGTCAAAAAATAAACTAGTGAAATTATGTCATTGCAGGAAAAATATAAGGTTCTTTTAGATACGGCACAGTCTTCAGGTGTAAATGACTTGAACTATGCCGAAATGGATGGCGTATTACAAATTCGTGGTACCGCACCAACAGCAGATGTGAAAAATAAGCTCTGGGAAATCTACGGTAATATAGATCGTAATTTCCAAACCGGAGATGTGGTCTTAAATGTAGATGTGGCTACAGAAGTGCCCGGAAGCCAGGTGAAAGTTATAACAGAAAATAGCAATTTGAACATTCGAAAAGGTCCCGGTACAGACCAGCCTATCGTGGGAAAAGCTGCTAAAGGAGAAATCATCACATTGATTAGTAAGGCTAATGATCAATGGTGGTTGGTCAGAACCAAAGATAATGAAGAAGGGTATTGTTATGCACAATATTTAGAGTCTGTTTAGTTCTCGAATGTTATTCATACGATGGGTACCAGTACCAATTGGCTTTGAAAAAAGGGGAGTTATTGATAAATAACTCCCCTTTTTTCATTTCACGATTAAGCTTGTCTGTTCTGCAATATGAGGGTACTACAGCATCTATCGTATTGGGGAATTGTTTGGAAAATCAACTGTACTTTAATTTTTGGTGTAATAATTGTATTACTATGATTGCAACAATTTTATTACATTATGTCGAAATCACGCTTTATCCTATTATTATGCTTGTGTTTAGCTGTTCAGTTGGGAGTTGCGCAAGAGTATGTTCGCTTGGACAAAGATCGTTATCAATTGCATTTGTCGGAATATCCAAAGGATACCATCCGGATACTAGAAAAAGGTAAGGAGACGAAATTGAAACAGGGTAAATATATTCTGCAGAAGAATCAATTTATGGGACTTTCCAATGCATTTATTACCATTAATCAGGATGGCATTGTCGACGGTGATTTTAAAATTGAAAAAGATGGGCGTACCGGTGATGTTATCGTACGGCATGGTGTGCTGGAGCAAATGAATGTGAGATCTGCTGCCTTGCCAGACTTTCAATATATGATAACGGATAGTTCAAGTGTGCAGCGTAATTTTAAGAATGGGAAAATCAGTCAGGAAAAGACGGTATTCTACCGAGCTGCCAATAGGGGTAAAAAAGTGACAAAAGTCTTTTTTGATAATTATTACACGGTTGAAAATGATTTTGACCATACCAGAGCCGACTATCGATTAGACAATACGTTGATGTACAGTGCCAAATTGAATTGTGGTGGTCAGGTACAGGAATCAAAGTCATTTGATGCCAATGGTCAATTACTAAAACATACCTATCGGAAAGCTAAAATTGATTACACGGATCTATATCAGAATAATAATCTTGTTGAGCGGAAATATAGCGTTAATAACTGCTTTTACCATGAGTATTTTAAGAATTCATTGTTAGTGCAAAAGGTCGTGGAGAAAAAGGATAAAGGGAATACAGAAAAGTATGTTTATAATGGAGCGGGAAAATTGACGGGTAAAAATACGGGTGGATAATCTAAAAATGCATATCCAAGCAAGTGTGGATGCGAATATTTTTGAATTTAAAAAATATAGCGCTACCTTTGTCAAACAATGAAGAAAATGAACAACATATTACGTCTTCCATTTTTCTTTAATTATTATCGCCCGATAATCGTTCGGGACCCCTATGCCTATTAAATTAAGAAATTCAATTATTATTTATAGCTAAGAAGCTGTCTCAAATTTATTGAGGCAGCTTTTTTATTAAATATGGCTATGCGATAGATTTGTGAGTTGTTTGTTGATTATTTCACAGAACTGTTCATTTGGGAAGAAAAAGAACAAAAAGTAGCTTTTTAAGCTGCTTTTTTCCTTAGATTTTGCGCTATAGCCAATAAACCCCATTCTATGGACACTTTTTCCTTACCGCGGAGCATAAATCTTCGGAACCCGTGGTTCTGTTTTATGTTTCCAAAGACTGGTTCGACATCGTGACATCGCTGTTTTCTTTTGGCTATACCGACATCGCTGTTAAGCAATCCGTATGCTCTATCTTTATAAGCCTCAAGCTGTTCATTTATCTGGATGATTCTATTGCCCTGTGATTTGTGGCAAGCACCGTTCAATGGGCAGTTTGTGCAGTTTTTTGCCTGATATCTTTTTATTTTTTGCTCGAAACCTGTGGAGGTCTTTTGTGTAAATAGACCTATGCAGTTCATTTCCTGTCCCATTGGACAGATATAGCAATCTTTTGCAGGGTTATAATGTAGTTTATCAACGGAGAATGGCTTCTTGCCCGAATAACTCTTTTTCTGCTCCTTGTCAAACATACCATATTTCACATAGGCCCCAATGTTTTTCCCTTCTAGTAACGCATAGTTCTCCTGGCTGCCATAGCCAGCATCTGCGGTAATGGTTTTCAGTATTTCCCCAAAGCTCGCCTCATGTTGTGCCAGATGACCGGGTAGCGTTGTGGTATCTGTGGGGTTGGGATGTATGGTGTAATTGACGATGTATTGATTGGAAGTAGATATCTGAATGTTATAACCTGGTTTGAGCTGGCCATTTTTCATATGATCCTCTTTCATGCGCATAAAAGTAGCATCGGGATCTGTCTTGCTATAACTATTTCTATCTCCAAGCGTTACTTCCTGCTCTTCATATTGAACAATCTTGGCCGGGTAGTTTTTAGTCGCATAGCGCAACTTTGCCCTCATCTTCTTGCTTACCGAAGGTTTATCGGACAAGACCCGGTTCAGGTTATCGACCGTAGCCTGAACTTTTTCGCGGTCAATTGTTGTCAGATCGGGAGGTTCCGGAAGGTTGTCCTCTGCTTTGGCGATACTTTGGGCGTATTCCCAAATATCTTTTAAGGCAGCTTTCATCTTCTCCTTATTGGTCTGGATAGCTTTTTTCCAGACAAAGGTGTATTTGTTAGCATTGGCTTCAATCTTGGTGCCATCGGTGTAAACATCTTCTATACTCAGCAGACCTTCTTCGGACAGGAGTTTGACAACTTCTTCAAATACACTACGAAGTGCTTCTTTCAAACGAACGCCTCGAAATCTGTTGATGGTATTGTGGTCGGGATAGCTCATGCCGCTCAGCCACATGAAATTGATGTTCTCCCGGCACGCCGTTTCCAATTTGCGACTGCTGTAGACATTGCTTACGTAGCCAAACACCAAAACTTTCAACAACATCTGCGGATGATAACTGGAGCAGCCTTTTATCTTATAAGCGTCCAATAGGGACTGGATGTTGATCCGGTTGATTACATCGTTAACGATACGTACCGGATGACCTTTGGCCACCAGTTCGTCCAAAGTTGGAGGAATGGCCATGATCTGGTCCTGATAGTAAGGCTTAAAAGTAGGTCTTTGAGATGGCATATATCCTTTTTGTTTACACTATAAATATATGAAAATCAAACCGTTAAAACAAATAATAAACCTTAGATAATGAAAAAAAAGAGACTGCCTTTTTGAGACAGCCTCTTTTTTTATTTTATATCACACCATGTTAAAAGAGTTAGCAGAAAATATCGAGATTATTTTACCGAAGGAGGGACTTGCATCGAAGTTGAAGGAGGCTGAAGAAAAGAACCGACCACTGATTATAAAACTTGGTTTTGATCCAACAGCTCCGGATCTTCATTTAGGGCACGCTGTTGTGTTAAAGAAACTACGGCAGTTTCAGGAACTGGGGCACGAAATCGTGATCCTCGTTGGTAGTTTTACAGCCCGTATCGGCGATCCTACAGGAAAAAATAAAGCCCGTAAGCCTTTGCGCCAGGATGCGATCGCTCACAATGCGGCAACCTACATTGCGCAACTGTCTAAAATTATTGATGTTTCAAAAGCGAAAATTGTTTTTAATGGAGACTGTTTGGATCAATTAAATTTTGCAGCTGTTATCCAGCTGGTATCGAAAGTCACTGTTGCACAGTTGATGCAACGACATGATTTTAATAAGCGTTTTAACGAAAACCAATCAATAGCCATGCATGAATTGCTTTACCCGATATTGCAGGGCTTTGACTCCGTACATGTCAATAGCGATATCGAAATGGGGGGAACGGACCAGCTATTCAATTGCGCGATGGGCCGGCAGCTGCAGGAATCATTTGGACAGGATCCGCAAATCGTGCTGTGTATGCCGTTATTGCGCGGGCTGGATGGAAAAGAAAAAATGAGTAAATCATTAAACAATACGATCGGTCTTTTGGATGAACCGAATGAAATGTTTGGTAAAACCATGTCTATTCCTGATCATTTAATTCCGGAATATATTGACTTGACTACTGATTTCAATCAGGAAACCAAACTTAGCATGAAAACCCGTATTGAAATGGGGGAAAATCCAATGGAAATTAAGAAACTTATTGCACAGAATCTAGTTGCTCAATACCATGGCGACGAGTTTGCGACCAGTGCTGTTGATTATTTTGTCAGGCAATTTCAGCGCAAGAAATTGGAAGAAAAGGTCTTTGAGGAGGTATCGGGTCAACTATTGCGCGACCAGTTTGGTGAACAAGTTAAGCTGGTCGATCTATGTCATTTCCTAAAGGGGGAACAAAGTCAGCTATGCGAAGATTGATTATGGGCGGTGCGGTGCAGATTGATACGATAAAACAGCTGAATGCGGAGCTAATGGTTGACTTGAACCTGTATTTTAAAATTAAATTAGGAAAAAGAACTTATTTTAAAGTTATTTAGTAAGGTTTGTGAGGGTATACTTTTGTAATATTTTGCTAAAAGCCGTAAATTAACGTAAAGATTCTTTCTTAAACCTTAAATAATTTCTACCTTCATATAGGAGTCTCATATTTTATTTTCATACCAATTATAGATGGAAACATATAATAATATTGTTTTGGAGCGGTTGCCCAAACATTTGAAACGCTATGTAGTAGCCCAACGATATGAACGTTACACCGCGCTGGATCAAGCATTGTGGCGTTATGTCATGCGTCAGAATTATTCTTTTTTAAAAGATGTAGCCTATTACCCCTATATTCCTGGATTGAAGAAAGCGGGATTATCCATTGCGACCATCCCGAACCTACAGGACATGAACGATAGTCTAAAATTAATTGGCTGGGGGGCAGTGACAGTGGATGGATTTATTCCGCCGGCTGCTTTTATGGAATTTCAGGCACATCGCGTACTTGTTATTGCTGCAGACATACGTCAATTGGAACATATCGAATATACACCGGCACCAGACATTATTCACGAATCTTCGGGACATGCACCTATAATCTGTGAGCCAGATTATGCGACCTACTTGCAGTATTTTGGGGAGGTTGGTACAAAAGCACTTTCTTCGGGCAAAGATTTTGAACTCTACGAAGCTATTCGTCACCTATCTATTTTAAAAGAACACGCTACAACAACGGCGGCTGAGTTGGCGGAAGCAGAGAAAAATTTGCAGATCATTCAAGATAATATGGGCGAGCCTTCGGAGATGGCATTGTTGAGCAGGTTGCATTGGTGGACTGTGGAATACGGACTTATTGGAGATCTTCATAACCCCAAAATTTATGGAGCTGGTTTACTGTCTTCCATTGGAGAAAGCGCAAGCTGCATGCAGAAAGATGTGCCTAAGTTGGCGTATGGTTTAAATGCAATCGAATATCCATATGATATTACCAAACCACAACCACAGCTATTTGTTACACCGGATTTTGAACACCTAAAGCTCGTATTGGATAAATTTGCTGATACCATGGCTTTTCGCGTAGGGGGCAAACAGAGCCTTGACAAGGCAATAGACTGTAAAGCTGTTTGCACTGTGGAATATAGTTCCGGTTTGCAGGTGTCGGGCGTTTTTAAGTTGGCCAAAGCGGATAAAAATCTCTCTTATATTCAAACACAAGGACCTACAGCTTTGGCTGTAGCGGGTAAACAACTTGAAGGCCATGGTATAAATTATCATAGTGAAGGGTTTGGCTCTCCGGTGGGACACTTGCTAGGTGCCGATCGTAACTTAGCCGATTTTGATGAAACAACATTGATTCAATATGGTATAGCGGAAGGGCGGCAGTGTTCGTTAAACTTTGCTTCTGGGATTATTGTATCAGGAATTGTTCAAGGAGTTGTACGTCATTTGGGTAAGATTGTTTTGATTTCATTTACCGGATGTGAGGTATACCGTAGCAATGGGGAAGAGGTGTATTTTAAACCTGAATGGGGAACATACGATATGGCTGTCGGAGCGGAAATAGTATCTGTATTTGCAGGCGCTGCAGATAAAGATGCCTATGATGCGCTGGAAGAGCATTTGGATCAGAATCTATATACAATACCTACCGAAACGGAAGATGTAAAACTAGTGAATTGTCATGCTGCGATACGGAATTTGCGGGACAACGGTTTTGATCAGAAAGTATGGCTGGAGATTTTCATTCAATTGGGACCGGAAAATGCAGATCATTGGTTAGGTTTGGTTGAATTATTTGAAATTGCCTGGGCTAATGATGAAGCGCAATTATCTACTCAGGCCGAACAGAGGCTCTTGGAATTTATTACCCTATATCCAAATTTGAAAAAACTGATTGATGATGGATTACGTGTTGCTAAGGAGGAAGATTTAAATAACCACTAGGTTAGATGATCGTGGATTATTATCGTAAATCATGTAAAACTTTCTATATTTGCGGAAACAAAATTAACCGCATTATTTTTGATGAATGATAAGTATACTCCAGGGAGACACTTGCTTTTGACTTTGCAAGTTGAGGACGTATTGTTATTAACTAGTTTGGATCCATTTTTGGAGTTTACGAAAGATCAGATTAAGGTCAATCATTTAAACATTGTTGGCACTTCGACGCATACTTTTCAGGGGGGAGGATTTACAGCTGCAATTTGCTTAATGGAATCACATATATGTATCCATACGTGGCCTGAGTTTGGACAACTCACATTGGATATTTATTTGTGCAACTATCTGAAAGATAATAGTGATAAAGTCTTTCGATTAGGCCGTCTTTTCAAGGACTATTTTAATGCCATTGTTATTAACGAAACAGTCGTAGATAGATAGTATATGGAAGTTGTTTGTACTGACTGTGGCCATGTTCATAAATTTATTGTGGATGTATCTGATTTCTCTGGTTTTTGTATGTGTCAACTGCCATAGTTATTTTAAAGGTACAACACTGGCAACGCTGACGTTTGTCAAAAAGTTTGAAGTTCCCAAAATCTTGCAATGGGCTAAATTGAATGAATCCATTCAATTTAAACGGATGAATTATAGGATTATAACCAAAATTCTTAGACTTACGACAACAGGGGCTTATGGCAATGAATATGTAGGATTAAATAATGGTAATAAAAATCCGATTTATTTAGCCGATGGTGTTGATTATACAAGTGTTCTACATGCTATTTCCAAGAAAAAGGTGATCGTTACCCCCGATAGCCTTTGTAAATTCGAGAGAGGAAATTATGATTTAACATATACAGATCGCCAGCGCGTCATCTATGCCGAAGGTTTTGTGTTTGAAGATTTAGATGCTGAATCAACTGTCAAGACCTATCTTCGAACGATAGATGAAGATCGTTTTATTTCAGAGGAGTTTATAGACGATGATATCGAATACTATCAAGGTTCTTATATTGACGAGAAGTCATACTTTAGTCTATTTGATTTTTATAAAGATTATAAATTCAAAGTGACCTTGTAGGGCGACAGTTTGAGAAACTTGGGGTTATTTTGGTCTTATTATTAGCATCCATCTTTCTTGCATTAAATTTTAAACAGATCGGAAGTGATGTCTATACTTTTGATGAAACGTTTAAGGTAAAGAAAGCCAGTAGCGAATTTATAGGGACATCTTTTGAAATTAAAAGGAGAGGTTTCAAAAACATTGCTGCTTGAAGGTATATCTGAATCTAAAAATTATCCTCTTTTTCTGGAGATTAAGCTGGTAAATGAAAAAACAAATGCAGTGATCCAAACAAATTCTTTTGTACATGAATATAATGATATTAATTATGCGAGAGGATTGACTGTAGATTTTTGTCGTGTGGAGCCCGGTATTTATCATCTTGTTTTCGTAACATCGTTATCCAATGCTTCCCGAGATATGGCGCTTGATGTCGAGCTCTCTGAGGATTATAAATTAACTTATGGAGGTACAAGCTACATTCTCCTGATCTCCTTTTTGGTAGGAGCGATTATTTTATTGTGGGTCTACCGCTATTGGTCCTCAGAATTAAAAAATAAAGATTTTTTTATAAGACTTGATCACGTAAATCTTTTTAGTATTTTAAAATTTAGAGGTTTAGGGTTTGTTTTGTTCATTTTTGTTGCCGCGTTTACTGTAATAACAGTCCTTGTTAATTCGTCGACCAGTTGTAAAACAACAATCAGCACAAATACATTGGAGGATCATACCTATACGGGCTCTCGAGGACATTACTACCGATCATATTATGATGAAGACGGTTCTGGTCATAAATAAAAACAATATAAACATGAATTACGAATTATTTTATAAAGGAGTAGCAGCTTCATTGATCTACTCAATTGTGGGGATAGCTGTATTGTTGTTGGCTTATTGGGTTATTGAGCGTTTAACCCCGGAAAAATCCTGGGAGGAAATTGTACAGAACAAAAATATGGCCTTGGCGATTGTTTTTGCTGCATTTATTTTAGATATCTATAATTATAGCTGCAGCAATACATGGGTAAGAGAAATAATCTGCCCATATTTCTTTTATTGGCAGTGTTTATCATTGCGACTTGTGGTCTGATCTATGAGTTGGTTGCTGGTGCATTGGCGAGCTACCTATTGGGAGATTCTGTTAAGCAGTTTTCATTTATAATTGGTACATACCTGTTTTCAATGGGGGGTGGGATCGTTTTTGGCAAAGTATATTACCAAAAATTTATTTGATCGATTTATCGATATTGAATTGATGATCGGACTTATTGGTGGTTGCAGTTCGGTCGTTTTGTTTTTTGATGTTCCAGCAGATCGAACATTTTCAGTTTGTGCTCTATTTCTTCGTGTTTCTGACAGGCTGCCTCTGTGGAATGGAAATCCCGCTGCTCATGAATATTTTGAAGGATAGAATACAGTTTCGAGATTTAGTTTCCAATGTTTTTGCCTTCGATTACATTGGCGCTTTGATCGCTTCGGTTTTATTTCCTATACTGCTTATCCCAAAGCTTGGCGTTATGGGTACATCGTTATTTTTTGGTATTATCAATATCTTGGTTGGTGTATTTTTATCGTTCTACCTTTCAAAAAAATTGAAAAATCCAATTTGGATAAAGATAAAATCTGTTTCTTGTTTGGGATTGCTATCCATCGTTTTTTTTTATTCAGATGATCTGTTGAAGTATTCCGAAAGCCAATTATATGGGAATAATATTATTTACAAACATTCTACGCCCTATCAGCGTATAGTCTTGACAGAAAATAGAGGTGATTATCAGTTGTTCCTAAACAATAATCTACAATTTAACACGAAAGATGAATATCGTTATCATGAAGTATTGGTGCATCCAGCCATGTCCATGGCTAAAGATGTTTCCAGTGTTTTAGTTTTTGGAGGAGGGGATGGTCTTGCTGTCAGGGAAATCTTAAAATATCATGAAGTCAAAAAGGTAACGTTGGTCGATTTAGATGAAGGAATGACAAGATTATTTAAGACGAATGAGTTGTTGGTTCGGTATAATCAAGGTTCGCTAAACGATCCTCGGGTAACTGTCATCAATCAGGATGCTTTTATATGGGCCAAGTCGGCAAAGGATAAATATGATGTCATGATTATTGATTTTCCAGACCCTTCTAATTATAGTTTAGGGAAGTTGTTCACCAACAGCTTCTATCAAACGTTGGCAGCTCTAATGACAGATAACACCATGGTCTCGGTACAGACAACTTCGCCCTATTTCGCTCCCAAATCTTATTGGTGTATACATGAGACCATCGGTTCGGTTTTTCCGAATAATATTGCATACCATACTTATGTACCGTCATTTGGAGAGTGGGGTTTTTGTTTATTCGCTATGAATATGCAGCAACGCTTTACTCAATTACGTCGCCGTGTAGATAAAGTTCGTTATTATAATTATAAGTTTGAAGAATTGACAAATTTTCCAGCTGATATGCGTACAACGGAAAAGGTAGAAATAAATCGATTGGATAATCAAATTTTAGTGCGATATTTTGATGAGGAATGGGGTAAAATCTAATCAATCAAGGCGAGGATTTCTCAAAGCTACAGTTTTATTGGCGCTCGGTGCTCAATTCTTACAGGCCTGTCGAACGAAAATGAACCATATTTTTCTGCAGCTAACGGGAACCAATCATATTTTGGGGCACCGGCTTCGATTTCCGGATTTCCCCGCTTCGACCGAAGTAATGGAAGTACCCATCCTGATTGTGGGTGGCGGCATAGCGGGGCTTTCAGCTGCTTATCGTCTACAACAGAAGGGCTATTCTGATTTCATCCTTTTGGATTTAGAAGATGAGGTTGGAGGAAATGCCCGGAATGGTCAGAATGCACATAGTGCTTATCCTTTGGGTGCACATTATCTTCCTATTCCCAATGCCTCCAATAGGGAACTGCTTCAATTTTTGGAAGAATCGGGAATTATAAAAGAATGGACTAGCACAGGCAAGCCCATTTTTGATGAAGAACAGCTTTCGTTTGCACCGCATGAAAGACTGTTTATTCATAATGTATGGCAGGAGGGAATTGTGCCCAGCTATGGGATTTCGGATGCTGAATCCACAGAACTTGCGCGGTTCTTTCGGCAAATGCAAGATTTCAAAAAATTGAAAGGTGTCGATGGTAAATATGTATTTGATATTCCCATGCGTAATGCTTCACAGACCTATGATCGAACGGTTCTTGATGGGCAGGATATGCTATCTTGGCTGAAAAGTCAGGGATATCATACCGAAGCTCTTCTGGAATATGTAAATTATTGTTGCCGAGATGACTATGGTACTGGAATAAAGTGTACTTCTGCATTTGCAGGGATACATTATTTTGCAAGTCGCAAGCACGATTGGGACGACTATCAGGATCTGGTGTTGACTTGGCAAGAGGGAAATGGGCGGCTGGCCTCTCATCTCAAAAAATATGTCAAAGGAAAAGTCTTGAATAAGAATATGGCCTTTCGGATTGACTTCAAAGCCGAGAAAGTAGAAGTTTCTGTATATGACGTAGCTAAAGCAATTACGAAAGTTATAAAAGCAGACCGTATTATAAATTGCTGTCCCCAATTCGTCAACCAGTATTTGTTACCGAATAGAACTTCAATAACTAGGGAATTTCATTATGCGCCCTGGATTGTAGCTACGATTGTCTTGCGTCGCTTTCCTTTCGCTGATGGTGTACCTCTTTCTTGGGAGAATATCATCTATAAGGGGCATGGTTTAGGATACGTTTACGATCAGCATCAAAGCCTAAAGCAATTCAATAGTCCATTTGTAATTAGTTATTATCACAGTTTAGGAGATGGCGATTTAAAACAAAATAGAAAGCAGTTATTTGCTTGGACGGATCAACAATGGAAGAGCTTTATTTTAACTGATCTTGAAAAAGCTCACTATGGAATAGAGAAGGAGATTATTAGTATGGAAATATTTAGACATGGGCATGGTATGATTAGCCCAGTCAAGGGATTTTTGACTTCACAAGCGCGTACTGAACTAGCAAAGTCGATTGGGGGCAAAGTATACTTTGCACACTCCGATTTAAGCGGAATTTCGATTTTTGAGGAAGCTTTTTATCAAGGTTTAGATGCCGTAGATCAGCTGATTGCCGATTTTAGTTAAGTGCGCATTATGACAAATCTAATTGTCTGTTGAGTTTTCACTTTCCATATGTTGATTACAACACAAGGAAAGTGAAATATCTTTATATTCTACGATACTTTAATATTATCCCATTAATAAGATTTGCCACGCTTCATGAAGTTTGCCTGCATCTAATAGTTGGGCAGCGTATTCGTGAACTTTTTGCGTGAATTTTGATGGGCTATCTTCGAAATTTAGCTTCAGATAGTTGAAGTATTTATCTTCTTGCTGTGGGTCTTTTAATGTTGGTTGTGTTTCAACATTAGCCAGCAAGCCCAGGTGATTTCCAGTTAGTACATTCGAAAATCTAATTTTTTCTGGAAGTTGATCTATGCCAATTCCCAAGCTACGGAGGGGCTTCGGGACAATAAATAAGTTTTCGTCGGTTACACGACAATACCAATCACCACCGAGCCTTGCTACCAGATCCAAATCTTTTTGTTGAATGGTATTGTTTTCGCCCAATAAGTGTTTATGAACATGCATATAGAGGATCTCGGCGATAACGAGATTGCCAGCTCCTGGCTCATTGCTTAATGCGACAACCTCTCTGACCCTGCATTCCAGCTGGACTGGCGATTCGGCTACACGCGGTGGTGCCACCTGAATAGAGGGGATAGGCGTAAAACCCGACTTATCAAATTCATTTATTTCCTTGGCATATTCGGTGCTGGCAAGGGATTGTTGCTGGACCATAGCGTAGTTAACGATATTGATGACAACTTCATTAACCTCCTGGATATTATCCAATGTATGTTTGGTACTACCATCACGCATCCTTCGCAATGGAGAGAAAACACAGATGGGCGGCTGATGGGACATCAGGTTGAAATAGCTGAAGGGGCTTAAATTTATGTTTCCATTGCTATCGATCGTGCTTGCAAAACAAATTGGCCGCGGTGCAACAGCGTATTTAATTAAATTATCTATAATCGCTTTGTCTTTAACAGATTCAAAGGTGATGGTTTCAAAGGAAGAGGTCATATCCGTATATTTATGAATGGTATAATACAATAGAATTAAAAAGTTTTCCAAGCGCCGTGATTTCGAGCTCAATCTCATCGCCAAGGTTGAGCCACAGGTCTTTATGATTAGGGTCGGCTATGCGTGCCGTACCATTGAGCTCAAGAAAGCAACCTGTTCCGACTGTTCCAGAGCCGATTATATCACCGGGGTAAAGTTGTACACCATAGGAAACCCGCTCAATAATTTCTGCAAAAGTCCAATGCATGCTCGCAAAATTGCCCGCTGAGACTTGCGTGCCGTTTACTTTACAAGTCATATTGAGCGCATAACAGTCGCCAGTATGTCCTGCTGCAGGTTGAACTTTATAAGGTTCCAATTCATCCTTAGTCACCAAGTAAGGTCCAATTGCTGTTGCAAAATCTTTGCCCTTGGCAGGGCCCAAACTCAATTTCATTTCATCCATTTGAAGTTTTCTGGCACTAAAATCATTCATGATCATATAGCCTGCAATATACTCATCCGCCTGCGCAGCGGGAATATTTATTCCCGGTTTATTGATAACTATTGCGATTTCTAGTTCGAAATCCAGTTGATTTAAATGCAGGGGCATGCATTGAACGGGGCCAGGTCCTTGTATGGACTGATGGTTGGAGAAATAGAAAACGGGAAATTCATCAAATTCAGGGATCATATCTAATCCGCGGTTTCTTCTCGAGGTTGCGACATGCTGTCGAAAAGCGTAAGCATCACGAAAAGATGTTGGCTGTGGCACAGGGGCGATAAGTTGGATATCGTCTAGTAGGCGATAGGGCCTGTTTATAGCGCCGCGACGCAAAGCTGTTTCAAGGATTTGTAGCTGATTCATGGTCTCTTCGCCACCTTTGAGGAAGTCCGACATCGTTGTGGGAAGGTTTTGATCGATGACTGAGCAACTATAAAAGCGGTCGTCTATAACAATGCCCAATTCTTGTTGACCATTTTTAGTGCTAGTGACAATTCTCATATATGAAGTGTTCTATTTGGTTATTCAATGTTGTTAGCATTCGACACAAATATATTGTATAAGATTTGAAAAAAATATTTCTTCTCTTGAAAATAGAAAAATATTCTTACCTTTATTAAAGCATTATAAACTATAAAAAATGATCAATCGTGGTGTACATCGCTTTGCGTCCTCCATGCCCTATGTTGCTTTTAATAAAGCAATCATAGCTGATATCGTTTTTGCACAATACTAATCTTCCCTTTTACTACTTGCCGATCATTCTATTGGCAATTTGGATATTCATTTAATTTTATAACCGTTTAAATCGTAGAATTATGCCATTTTATGTTAAACAAGGGCAAATTCCAATGCAGCGACATACTGTTTTTAGAAAGCCCGATAACACGCTTTATGCTGAGGAATTAGTATCCACACATGGTTTTTCCAGTCTTTATTCCTTAGTGTACCATTGTCATCCTCCCACACTCGTTAAACAAATCAGAGAGCCTTATGATGTGTCTCCCCGGATTGCCCGCGACAAACATCTTAAACATACCAGTCTAAAGGGATTTCAGGTACAGGCAAAAGATGACTACCTCGAAAGCAGGACCCCTGTGTTGGTTAATCAGGACTTACATATATCCTTCGCAGCTCCCCGTCGGTCGATGGATGACTATTTTTATAAAAATAGCCAGGCAGATGAGATTGTCTTCATCCATCAGGGGATGGGAAAACTCAGGACTGGATATGGGAGTATCTCCTTCAAGTATGGAGATTATTTGGTAATCCCCCGAGGAACGATTTATCAAATGGAATTTGAACAGGAAGATAATCGACTGTTTATTGTTGAATCATTTTCTCCTGTACGTACGCCCAAACGTTATCGCAATGAATTTGGTCAATTGATGGAACATGCGCCCTTTTTTGAGCGGGACATTCGGGTACCTCAAAATTTGGAAACTTTTGATGAACTGGGTGACTTTGAAGTGAAGATCAAGAAGCAGGGTATTATTTATCCGTATGTTTATGGGAGCCATCCATTTGATTTTGTTGGTTGGGATGGCTATCATTTTCCATGGGCATTTTCGATTCATGATTTCATGCCGATAACAGGCAAATTGCATCAACCACCACCCGTTCACCAGACCTTTGAAACAGACAATTTTGTATTATGCAGTTTTTGCCCGCGTATGTATGATTACCATCCGCATTCGATTCCGGCACCATATAACCATAGTAATGTAGATTCAGATGAAGTCCTATATTATGTGGATGGCGATTTTATGAGTCGAAAATCTGTGGAAAGGGGACAGATAACGTTACATCCAGGTGGTATACCACATGGACCTCATCCAGGGACGGTGGAAAAAAGCATTGGGCAAGTGAAAACCGAAGAGTTGGCCGTGATGATCGATCCTTTTCGACCACTGATGTTGACCCAAGAAGCACTCGATATAGAAGATCCAGATTATTATAAATCTTGGATGAGTTAGGAAAAATAAACGAATAACCTTTATATAAATTATGGCAAATACATTTGCAGAAAAAATTGCCCAAGCGCAAGATTTTCTACCGATTAATGGCACAGATTATATTGAATTTTATGTTGGCAATGCCAAACAGGCCGCACATTATTACAAAACAGCTTTTGGATTCCAGTCGGATGCGTATGCCGGACCGGAGACAGGTGTTCGAGACCGTGTATCCTGCGTGTTAAAACAAAATAAAATACGTTTAGTGCTTACCACGGCATTGAAATCTGACCATCCTATAACAGCGCATGTTAAAAAACATGGTGATGGTGTCAAAATATTGGCTCTTTGGGTCGATGATGCACGAAAATCATTTGAAGAAACAACAAATAGAGGAGCGAAAGTCTATCAGGAACCACAACTTCTGAAGGATGAAAATGGAGAAGTTTGGACAGCAGGCATTTATACCTATGGCGAAACAGTTCACATGTTTGTTGAACGCCGCAATTATTCTGGTCCATTTATGCCAGGATATGAAAAATGGGAAAGCGATTACAATCCAACGGAAACCGGACTGCTTTATGTTGATCATTGCGTAGGTAATGTCGGATGGAATAAGATGAATGATACCGTAAAATGGTATCAGGATGTAATGGGCTTTGTCAATATTTTATCTTTTGATGACAAGCAGATTAATACAGAATATTCTGCTTTGATGAGTAAAGTGATGAGCAACGGAAATGGCTTTGTGAAGTTTCCGATCAATGAGCCTGCCGAAGGAAAGAAAAAATCGCAGATAGAAGAATACCTTGAGTTTTATGAGGGTGAAGGTGTACAACATGCGGCTCTGGCAACCAAAGATATTGTGGCAACCGTGCGGGAACTTAAAGCAAGGGGAGTAGAATTTTTGGGTGCTCCTCCCGAAGCATACTACGATATGTTGCCCGAGCGAGTTGGAAAAATTGATGAAGAGATACGGATCATCCAAGAACTGGGCATTCTAGTTGATCGTGATGAAGAAGGTTATTTGCTACAAATTTTTACAAAACCGGTAGAGGATAGACCAACTTTATTTTATGAAATCATCCAACGTAAGGGGGCACAAAGTTTTGGCGCAGGAAATTTTAAGGCTCTTTTTGAAGCAATTGAACGTGAACAAGAACGCCGAGGAAACTTATAGCAGTATGGAAGGGATGAAGGAATTATTGGGCGCTTTTGAGCATAAAAGCCCTGAAATTGTTTTCGAATGGAAAGATAGTGAAACTGATGCCAGGGGATGGATTGTTATTAATTCCTTACGTGGAGGTGCCGCCGGCGGAGGTACCCGAATGCGGGCTGGATTGGACAGGCATGAGGTAGAATCTTTGGCAAAAACAATGGAGGTCAAATTTACGGTATCTGGACCTGCAATAGGGGGCGCAAAATCTGGAATTGATTTCGATCCACACGACCCAAGGAAAAATGAAGTGTTGGAACGTTGGTTTAAAGTTGTCACACCGCTATTGAAAAACTACTATGGAACCGGTGGAGATCTGAATATCGATGAAATTCATGATGTCATTCCGTTAACGGAAGAATATGGACTATGGCACCCTCAAGAAGGGATTTTGAATGGTCACTTTAAGGTGAATGAAAGCAACCGTATTCATCAAATTGGGCAATTGCGTTATGGGGTCTCCAAAGTATTGGAGGATAGTTCCTACAGTCCGGATCTGAAGCGTAAGTACAAAGTGGCAGATATGATCACGGGTTATGGGGTGTCAGAGTCAATTCGTCATTATTATCAACTTTTTGGTGAAAATTGCTTTGGGAAGCGAGCGGTAATTCAAGGTTGGGGTAATGTTGCTGCCGCAGCGGCATTTTATCTGTCTAAACTTGGTGTAAAAATAGTTGGTATAATTGATCGCGTCGGAGGACTTATCAATCCGGAAGGATTTGGAGAGGAAGATATTACCCGTTTGCTTTTAGAACGCAAAGGCAATGAGCTTTGTTCTCCGGATTTGATTTCTTTCGATCAGATACAGAAAGAAATATGGAGTCTGGAAACGGATATTTTTGTGCCTGCTGCGGCCTCCCGTTTAGTGTCAAAAGATCAGATCCAACAGCTGATAAATCATGGGCTTGAGGTGATCGCGTCAGGTGCCAATGTACCATTTGCAGATCAGGAGATATTTTATGGTCCTGTGATGGAATTCGCAGATCAGCATGTTGCGGTTATACCAGACTTTATTGCCAATTGTGGTATGGCGAGAGTATTTGCTTATTTAATGCAACGGAATATCGAAATCAGTGATGATGCAATTTTTTCGGATGTTTCCAGCGTAATTTTTGAAGCACTAAAGAAAATTAGGTCGGTTTCTTCTAAAAAGACTCATATTTCATCGAGAGCATACGAAATTGCATTAAAACAGTTGGTAGAAGCCGGAAATTAACCGTAAGAGGCTAAATTCTAATTTGCTTTTGCCGCAACACTATAAAAAAAACACTTGAAGCGGGGAACTTCAAGTGTTTTAACTAACCAATTATTAACCTAAATTTATGAATGCTTTAAACAGTGCAATACCTATGCCAAAACTTATTTTCTTAGCATGAACATATTGTCATTTTTTTGTTATTAAAATTTCTGCCTGAAATTCGATTTTTTTGAAGTTTAGTTGAGAGATCAAAACAGCGTAGACTAAAAAAAACTCGTTGTACAGTTTTCAAAAACTGATGCTCTGAATGATTTTTTTTTGTTTTGTATTTGTCTTAACGTGTTGATAAACAAAAACTCCTGAAGCGGGGAGCAACAGGAGTCTTCCTAACCAATTATTAACCTAAATTTATGAAAAGTACCTATATAACGTAGTAAGTTCAAAAAATGTTTCAGCTGATTGTGTATTTTTTTAATTTTTAACATTTTTTGACTATTTACTGTTGAATTTCAATAAAGTGTACTACTATTTATTTTGTTTTCTTTTTAGGGGAAATAAAAAACCTGTTAGCGGGGACTAACAGGTTTTTTATAAACTAACTAAATTATTAACCTAAATTTATGAAACTATTGAACAATATTCAAGAAAGATGCCAATGTAATGGATCCGTTGGCTGTTTAACGATTTTTAACAGCTGCTTTTCGGATAAGAAGGGGAGCCTCTAATTCTGCAGGACAATCCATTTAATTTTCAAACCTTTTATTGCTCATAAGCGTTTATCTAAGCAAAAGGGGCAGCAATCCATGCTGTCTATTTGACGCAAACTGTTTAAAAAAAAGGTACATGTCTTTAACATATCGCTATCAATTTGAAAATGACGATAGCCCATTTTGGGCTTTTGCCATTCATGATGGCCATCAGGTCGATGCGCATTTGATGCCCTACATGAATATTGCAGAAGAGGAACGATTACGCGAAGAGGATCCTTATACAGCTATTTTGGCGGAATTACCTTGTAATCGATTTGTATCTGGAACTTCCAGGTTTCAATTGGATCTTAATCGAAAACGAGAAGATGCTATTTATCTTTTGCCTGAGCAATCTTGGGGGATACAGGTATGGCGAACAGATCTACCCAATGAACTAAAAGATCAGCTGTATGCTGCCTATGATAGCATGTATGAGGAAATAAGCCAAGCGATTCAGCGTACGATTGATCGTTATGGCTATTTTATCGTGTATGATATTCATAGTTATAATATGCGTCGCGGGGGACCTCAAACTAGTGTGAATAATGCAGCCGATCCTCAAATCAACATTGGGACACAACATAATCACGAAAAATGGCGAATGCTGACTGATCAGGTATTGGAAGTACTACAGACTGGAAAAGATGGACAAGTTTACGACGTACGCGAGAATGTGAAATTTAAAGGCGGATTCCTTTCTGCGTATTTGAATGATAAGTTTGGCGATAAGGGCTGTATTTTTTCTATCGAATTTCGGAAAGACTTCATGGACGAATGGACCGGAGAAGTATTTCCGCAAAAGCTTCAAGAGTATAAGCAACTTCTCTTGCACAGCATTGGAACACTGGAAAATTATTTTGCCTATGAAAGATAATGCGAAACAACTTGCTGGCATTTTAAAAATGATCAAAAATAAGGAGGTTTTCCACGTACAGATTCCCCCAAAAAACAAACTGGTCTTTAATCAAGTTGTTCCTTATCTGTTTTTATACAGACAGTTTTTCAGTCAAGACCCTATGCTGGCAGAGTTGGTTAAATCAGAACCAGCTTATTTTAGGGTAAGAGATCCGCAGATGAATGTTTCTGAATGGATCGCTCCAATCCTCAATCAACTTGTCGAAGAGTTTGGTGCTTGTTTGATTATTGAAGCTTGGGCAGCAGATCCGGCACAGGAGGAAGATATCCAAATTCATATTGCGCGGAAAAATGTACAGGCTATCGCTCAGTATCTAGGCAAGCAACTGCTCACAGAAGAATCGATTTCCAAAGTGGAAATACTGACAGATTCCAAAACAAATGCAACGCAAAGTTTATCTCCTTCGAGCGTACAGTTGGATAACCTGAACACCAATATATTTTATATGGGGCTGGAGATAAAACCGAAATACCTTTTAGGGATAAATCAGCAAATTTTACCGATTGATCTGCGTCATTTCCGTGAGGCCATATCCAGGAGTCTGTCGAAAACATTCTTTGAATTCATTCGCATACATACCTTATCTAAACCTACGGCATTTAAAATAAGCCAGCCTAAAAAGATGCTTCCTTTAGCTTGGGAGATTGATCAGAAATTAGCACGGGAAAGCCAACGATTTGATTTTTTATTATTGGTTACGCCAACAAATTCGTATGATGCCTGGCAGCAATTCAAGAAAGGAAATTACCGAAAAACCCCTGTTTTTCGATATAGACCCATGCCCATTGATCCAGATATTATCAAGAGAAACCTCTATAACTTGCATATCGAAGATTTATTTGATCCTTCCATTGCTTATTTGTTTCGTGATAAACGCAAGGAGCTTGATCAGATGATGACCATGCTGAGTGAGCGGGGAAAAGAAGGATTTTTGTTGGGCAGCATGCAGGTCTTTGGTACTGTCAATGAAAAATTACTAGAAAAGGCACAAGCAATTTTGACAATTACAACAACGGATCGAGAAGCGAGAACGAAAGAAGAGGACATTGTCTATGCCGAGGAATTTGCCAAGCTTGCCCAGGAAGAATTCGATTATCTGAAAAACCAAGATCCAAGCTTTGGCACCACAGTGAGGCTACGGGATGATATTTATGGTGTGATGGTCAATCAAGGTGTACTCAATATAAGTAAGCAGTATAGTTTGCCGCGGAATAGGGTCAAGGCACTGATTCAACATGAGGTCGGTACACATATCGTTACGTACTATAACGGCAAGCAACAGCCGTTCAGTCTCTTTCGATTAGGAGTTCCCGGTTATGAAAAACTTCAGGAAGGCCTCGCCGTACTTGCTGAATATTTGGTAGGGGGCCTGACAAATAATAGACTACGTATTCTGGCAGGCCGAGTTATCGCTGTCCATCAGATGCAGCAAGGCGGTTCATTTATTGATACATTTTCCGTCTTGGTAGACAAGTATCAATTTTTGCCAGAAACAGCTTTTCAAATGACAATGAGGGTCTATCGAAGTGGTGGGCTTACCAAAGATGCATTATACTTGAGTGGTTTAATCGAATTGACCAATTATATCAAGAGTGGACGAGATCTATCCCTATTGACGATGGGTAAAATCCGCGAAGATTATATACCAATCGTAGAAGAGCTTATGTTAAAGGGGGTATTGAAAGCCCCGACCCTAATCCCAAGGTATCTAATGGATCCATACAAGGATGCCTTGTTACACCTCAAAAAAAGTAATGGAATATTTCAAATGATTCAGTAATCAGATATTTTATATGAAGATAGCATTCGTGATCAACCAAACCCATAAAGAAACTGCTCGTTTCACGACGACCCTTTTGGCGTTGAAGGCCCATCAAATGGGGCATGAAATTTATTATATTGGCTTGGCCGATTTCTACTATGAGTCAGCCTATATTGCCGCCCATGTACGAAAAGTACTTCCTGATCAGATGCTTACTTCTGCTAATCAACTCATGGAGGTATTGCGCACAACGGAAAAAACTAAAATGATTTTGGAAGATATGGATGTGGTCTGGCTACGATTTGACCCAGTCCTGGATATGGTTAACCGACCTTGGGCTGCAGCATCGGCCCTACAATTTGCCGCTCTCCTAAAAGAAAAAGGTGTATGGGTTATCAATGATCCAGATAGCCTTAGTCGGGCTAGTAATAAGTTGTATCTTGAGGGATTTGATGAATCTATTCGACCGAAAACAATTGTAACCCGAAATTATACCGATGTCATTGAGTTTTTTGAACAACAGAATAAACTTATTATTTTAAAACCCTTGAAGGGCTCCGGCGGTAAAAACGTGTTTTTAATCAATAAAGATAATCAGCAAAACCTCAAGCAAACGGTAGAGGCTATCGCCCGGGATGGTTATGTGATTGGCCAGGAATATCTTCCGGAAGCTTCCCGCGGTGATATCAGATTCTTTTTATTAAATGGAGAACCTATTTCGATCAATGGTAAATATGCTGCTGTTCATCGTGTACAACAAGGGGACGAGATTCGGAGCAATGTGCATCAAGGCGCAAAGACCCAAGCAGCCATTATTTCACCGGAGTTATTGGTTATGGTCGATAAGATCCGATATAAATTAGTTCAAGACGGAATGTATTTTGTCGGTTTGGATGTGGTGGGAGATCGTATTATGGAAATCAATGTATTTAGTCCGGGGGCATTATGCCAGACAGAAGAAATTGTAAAAGAGGATTTTTCGGCGCTTATTATAAAAAAAATAGCGGAGAGGGTTGCTTTCAGGGAACGAGGTTGATGAGAGTTGACTTTAGGAAGACTGTGTTGTAGAAATCCGATGGAGTATTGTAATGGCGATTTTCAGTAATTATGAATTTGAAATGAATTACATGGATTAAATTCTTGTTATTTTTGAAAAAAGAAAAATATGCTGATTATCGATTCTCCATCCCACAACGCCTATTTTAACATCGCTTCAGAGGAATATTTATTGGGTAAATTTCCTAAAGAGGATATTTTTTTACTCTATGTAAATGACCCTTCAATTATCGTGGGTAAATTTCAGAATACCCTGGCCGAAATCAATCTTGATTATGTCAACGAGCATCAGATTAAGGTCGTGCGACGAATGTCTGGGGGTGGTGCCGTTTATCATGATGCTGGGAACTTAAATTTTTCTTTTCATACCTTATTGGGAGATCATGATTTTATGGATTTTTCAACCTTTACAAAGCCGATTGTAACTATTTTGAACAAATTAGATATCCCTGCAAAATTAGAAGGAAGAAATGACCTCCTGGTAGATGGGAAGAAGTTTAGTGGAAATGCCAAGCTTGCAAAAAATGGGAAGATGATCCAACATGGTACGATATTGATTGATTCGCAGATGCAGGTATTAAGCGATGCTTTAAAGGTCAATCCATTGAAGTTTGTAGATAAGGCGGTAAAATCGAATCGCGCACGTGTCACAAACTTAATTGAATATCTACCTGCTGGTTTTACGACTGGATATTTTAAGGAATTGTTGATTGAAGAAATAAAATTTGAGAATCCGACAGCCAAAATGATTGAGTTTACCGCTTTGGATATTAAAAATATAGAAAAATTGGTTGAAGAGAAGTATGAAACATGGGATTGGAACTTCGGTTTTTCACCAAATTATAACTTTAAAAAAGCAATTAAGATCCCTGCAGGATTCATCGAGTTGCATTTGGATGTACATAAAGGCTATATTGAAAGGGCTAAAATTTTCGGTGATTTTTTTGCATCCCGATCAATTCATGAACTTGAAAATTTATTGATTGGTGAAAAGCATGAAGTAGGAGAGATTGATACCTTACTGAAATCAATTGATTTGACGACATATTTTGGAAAAGTTGAACCCGCAGAAATTCTTACCTTGTTTAAATAGAAAATGTAGTATTGCCCTATACGGGTGTTAATTAATAAATATATGCCTTGGAATCCAGATATATACAATCAATTTAAAGATGTCCGTTTTAAACCATTTTATGATTTATCTGAACTAATTATTACCGATAAAATGGAACATGCCGTCGATTTAGGTTGCGGTACAGGTGAACAGACAGCTATCTTAAGCGAAAAATTCTCTCAAGCGACCTTTCTTGGGATAGATTCTTCTGCGGAAATGCTTTCCAAAAGCCATCAGTTGGAAACGGAACGTCTGAAATTTAGGCAAAGTTCCGTCGAGACCTTCCTTGCAGAGCCAAAAACCTGGGATCTTATATTCAGTAATGCTGCTTTACAATGGCTGGAAGATCATCAGGTTCTTTTTCCTCAAATTATTTCTAAGCTTAATGTTGGTGGGCAATTGGCGATACAAATGCCTTATCAGCCCGAAAACATACTCAATAAAATTTTATTTGAATTGGCGACGGAAGAACCCTATCGATCCTATTTAAGGGGCTGGAATAGACCTTCTTCGGTATTGGATATTGATACTTATGCGCAATTGTTATTTGATAATGGCCTGGATCAATTAAACCTTTCTCTTCGTGTATATCCGCTCGTTGCTGCTAATGCAGATATGCTTTACAATTTTATCGCTGGGTCTGCTTTGATCCCTTACATGGAACAGTTGGAGGAAGATAAGAAGTCTATATTTGTAACTGAATTTAAAACACGCATCAAAAAGCAATTTACTAAATTTCCAGCGATATATCCTTTCAAGCGCATTTTATTATATGGGCGTAAAAGGTAATTTAGATGTCGATAAGATCCGACCAATGGGCATCTGTGATCGTCGCCAGGTCTGTTGGGGCTAAAATAATCTGAAGCCCCTTTTTTCCCGCGCTTACCGAAATCGCTGTCTCCAATTGTGCGGCCTCTTCAATAAAGGTTGGGAACTGTTTTTTCATGCCAATAGGTGAACAGCCACCGCGAATATAGCCGGTCACCATTAAAAGGTCTTTCATTGGGAGCATTTCGCAGTTTTTATTCCCAGAGGCCTTCGCTATTTTTTTTAGGTCGAGTTGTGCATTTCCGGGAACTACGGCGACAATATATGGATCTTTGTTACCTTTTAATACCAAGGTTTTATAAAGGGTCTCGGGCGACAAACCTAGGGTTTCGGCGACATGCGCAGCACTGACGTCCTGTTCGTCAACCTCATATGCTCTGAGTTCATAAGTTATTTTTGCTGTGTCCAACAGGCGAACAGCATTTGTTTTACTCGACATTCCCTTGCCTTCTTATTTCTTATTAAAATAGTTCGTTATAGCATCTAGCGCGTATGCATTCAAACAGTTACTTGCTTGCAGACCACCCTTTTGCGCCACCAATACACCATATTGCATATCGTGTAATCCCTCGGTACGATGGGCATCGGGATTGATGGAAAGTAAAACTCCTTTTTCCACTGCATAACGGTGCCATCTCCAATCCAGATCTAATCGTAAAGGATTTGCATTTATCTCAATGACAACGCCATTTGCCGCACAAGCATCGATGACTCGTTTAAAATCTAACGGATATCCGGCTCTACTTAATAATAGTCTTCCTGTTGGATGGCCTAAGATTGTTGTATACGGATTTTCGATCGCTTTGATTAGTCTTGTTGTCGCTTTGTCTTCGTCCATTTTCAGATTGGAGTGGACAGAGGCAACAACGAAGTCAAACTTAGCCAATACCTCATCGGGATAGTCTAATGAACCGTCACCTAAAATATCGGATTCAATTCCCCTGAAAATCTTGAATGGGGCCAGTTTTTCATTTAGTGTAGCAATTTCATTCCATTGTTGTTCCAATCGCTCAATGGAGAGACCGTTGGCATAGACTGCAGTTCGCGAGTGATCGCATATACCCAAATATTCAAGCCCCAGTACATCTTTACAATGTACGGCCATTTGCTCGAGGCTATGTACGCCGTCACTATAGGTGGAGTGATTGTGGAGTGTTCCCCTGAGATCTTTGTATTGAATCAGTTTTGGCAATGTATGATTTTGGGCCTGCGCTATTTCATTCAGTCCCTCCCGCAATTCGGGCTCAATATAATCTAAACCTAAGTTGCGGTAAATTGCTTCCTCACTGGAAAGTGAAGGGAGATCTGGTAGAATATTAAACAGGAGGTCGAGGTGTGCAGTGGATCCTGTACTAAGAATTAGGTCGCGATAAAAATCATTGATATTACTACTGAATACTTTGAAAGTAAACCCCAATTCATCGGTCAGTTCTATGGAATTTTCTGTTTTTTCTACTAAAGTAAATCCATCAAGGACTTTCTCTACGTTATCTATACTCTCTGATATTAAAAGATCTACGGTACTCAAAACCTCGCATTTTCTTCTGAAATCTCCAGTATAGGACAGTAGGGAAGAAGGAAAATGCAATTTCAATTCGTTGAAAAATTTTTCTGCCAGCGGAAGCGCTTTCGCATATAAAAACCATCCTTTGTTGGAAATAGAAAACTCAATGGATTTTTTGATGTCTTCCTGCGTTTTAAGACCAAATCCTTTTGCCTCTACGAGACGATTTTCATTACAGGCGTAAAGTAATTCGCCTACACTTTCAATCTCGAGTTCTTTCCAGATAATTTGAATCTTTTTAGGGCCAAGGCCCTTAATAGTTAACATTTCAGTAATACCGGACGGTGTGTTTTCAATAAGCTCCTCAAGCTCTTTAAATGTTCCTGTGGCTGCGACCTCTTTGGCTTTTTCAGCCGTGCTTTTTCCTATTCCAGGTTGTGCACTCAATTCTTCGAGACTGGCCTCTTCAATACGGAAAGGTAGCTTGTCTAACTTAAAAGAAGCACTTGCAATGGATTTTGTTCGAAAAGGATTTTCGTTGTGAAGCTCCATCAATTGGCTACATAATTTGAAAATTTTTGAGATCGCTTTATTGTCCATCGTGTTTGAATTGTTGAGCTACAAATATCTTAAATTTTAGGCCAAAATAACAATTCAGATACGGATATTATAGCGTTAAATAATGTAAAAACGCTACTTTAAAGGGCTGTTTTTCTCTATTTCTTGAAATTAACAACAAAGTGACAAATGCATGTCCGCTTAACCAAACATTTTGGCTATGTTTGCCGTTTTTTGGTGTTAAAATTGGAGTTATTTTGTGACTATCCTTTAAAAAACATCCCTATTCAATAGTAAATTAACATGATAGCAGACATTAGTGACAAAGAAATCAGTGGACTTTATAAAACAGGTATTATTCAACAAACGGCTTATTGGTCTGCCGTAAAAAAAATGCAGGGGGTACAATCCAAGGCATTTAATTTTAAATCAAAACAATCTGACCTCTATGTAGGAGTCGAAGACGATACCTATTTTATCGGTGATCTATTAATTATTATGCAAGCCATAGATCAGGAACATAGCATAGCCTATGTACCTTATGGACCTGAGATTGAGCCTTCAGATGAAAACCAGGGCTATTTTTTAGAACAGTTATCGGAGAGTTTACGTTCCCATCTGCCGCCAAATTGTATAATGATACGCTATGATCTATCTTGGGAATCACATTGGGCTAAAGAGGATGATTGTTATGATCTTCATGGTAATTGGCTAGGTGTGCCGGAGAAACGTATTCAAGAAATGCGTTTTAATTTTAATACAGAAAACTGGAACTTTCATAAAGCCAATACAGACATACTCCCTTCAAATACGATTTTTATGGATCTTAGAAAGGGGGAGGATATGTTGCTTGGAAATATGAAATCTAAGACGAGATATAATATCAATTTAGCAGAGCGAAAAGGAGTACGTGTGCGTTCGCTGGGACTTGAAAGTTTGGAGATTTGGTATGAGCTTTATAGGCAGACAGCTCTACGAAACAACTTTTTCTTACATGATATCAGTTATTTTAAGATCGTTCTTTCTGCAAGGGCAAGTGATACATTATCTCCCGCAGATGTCTATCTTTTAGTGGCTGAAGTGGATAACCAGCCTTTGGCCGCTATGTTTTTGGTGATTGCGGCAAATCGGGGGACTTATCTATATGGAGCTTCTGCTTCCGAAAATCGTAATTATATGGCGACCTATGCTTTGCAATGGCGCGCGATGCAGCTTGCGAAAGAAAAAGGTTGTACAGAATATGATTTTTTTGGGGTATCACCACAGGCAGATCCTTCACATCCTTTATATGGTCTTTATCGTTTCAAAACAGGATTTGGTGGTGAAATCTACCACCGTATGGGCTGTTGGGATTATCCCTTGGATAATAGGAAATATCAGTATTATGCTTCAATGGAGTTTAAAAATCAGCGCTATCATTTGAGTTAGTAATTAAAATACCTCACCCAAGGTGAGTCTAACACCGCGGTGATTCTTACTGATACCATAGTCGATGCCGATGTTGGTGCCGGAGTTTTTGTTAAACTTAATTCGCGCACCTGCACCAGTGCCGACGTTCCAGTCCTCGAACATGGAATTCTTTGGTCCATTTAATGTCGTAAAATTCATAAATGCTACGAATCCAAATAAGCCGTTTTGAGTGATATCGCGACGATATTCCGTTTCTAAGTAATAAAGTGATTTGCTACGAAAACGGCTGACTGGAAAGCCTCTTCCCGAACTATTGTATGGATCCCATCCCAAATTAGGAAGATCGAGATAGGGTGCTTTACTATTAAATACGGTCCAGAAGAAACTCCTTATGGCAATCATATTTTGTCGGTTTCGGTCTTGGGTGAGCCTATGGTATCGTCTAACTTCAAGAAATAGCGATTTCCAATTCTGATCACTACCTAAAAATGTCGGATTTATACGGAACTGTAAATTGGCATAGTTACCCGACCAAGTATTGATCGAATTGGCCCGTGTATCGTAAATTAAATTGAAGCTTACTCCTGAAGACATGGTATTGTCTTTTAAATCTGTTCCATAAGGGTAGGACGTGTAGTCTTCGAGCTTGGTGTTGCTCGTAGACTTAATATTCATTCTATAATCTAAATCATAACCGATTCCCATAAAAAGTCCCCCATGAATTCTTTTTAATGCGTGTTGGTATAAACGAAAGTAGGTGTAGTCTAAATTAATCTGCTGATCGCCATGATGCTCTTTGCCAATTCCCCAAGTTTCGTGCGGGTATTTTAATAGTCGGATATCGCCATCGATCACCCATGTATTCTCTTTTAACCAGATGTAAGAACGTATTGGCAGGCCAAATCGTTTACCAAAATTTGTGTAAGGGGTAAATGTCATCTTGGACATATAGGTATCGGAACGATCTCCTAAATAAAATCCTGCTGTGGTACTTGTAATTAAGGCGTGTCCTCCTCCCGGAACATTTGTCGAAAACGGTAAAAAGGAAAAATAGATTTTCTTTCCTGTACTATCGACTGTTTGGGGGGGCTTGATATTTAATATTTCTTTTCCAATATCAATCAGGTCCCGTTGTCTACTTGTATCGGCGAGATGTTTGGTGGTTTCTATTTCATTGACAGGACGTTGTGCATATACAGTGTCGCCAAGTACAAGTAAAACCATCAAAATAGAACATTTAATATAAAAAAAATATACGCTATCGTAGTGTGTCATGAAAGAATGCAATCTAGCAGGAAATAGACAGAATAACAATATTCAAACCAATAATTTATTTATTCTGTCACGTTTTGGCTATACAGCGAATTGATTGGAAATTTCATTCGCCTAGAAAAAAATAGCATTTACCGATTTTAATGTAATGTTAATCTAAATGTAATGAAATCAATATATGAGTTGTCTTAACTTTGAATCAGAAAATAAATAAAAAAAGTACGCAACAAATTTATATAGTAAGCGACAATAAAATAAGAAAATATACTAATACATTATAAAATTGAAAAAGATATGAAAACTTTAGTAAAAACATTTGTAGCAGCGGCAATGATTGCAATCTCTACTTGCTCGATGGCTTCAGTTAAGCCAGAAGAACGCAATTTAATTACTGCTGATTTAGCCATCGATGAATACGTTGGTGCAATGACCGAAGGTCAAGTAGCTAATTTAGACAAGCTTTTTACAGCTGATTTTGATCAAAAGATTTGTGGTAAACAAGATTTGAAACATAGCCGTCATGAGATGATTGAATTTTTGAAAAAACAAAAAGGAATTAAGATGAACTGCAGAACAACAACGCAGATCGTTGAAGAATTACCTGATTATGCCATTGCGAAAGTTACGATGCAATTTGATGGTTTTGCTAAAACAGATCTGATCACTCTGGTTAAAGAAAACGGAACCTGGAAAATTTCTAAATCTGTAAACTCTTATAAATAAGAATTTGCTGTCAAAATTGGCCGATTAAAAATAAGAAAAGGGTACTTAAGTACCCTTTTTTTTGTGGAGCATATCAGATTCGAACTGATCACCTCTTCACTGCCAGCGAAGCGCTCTAGCCAAATGAGCTAATGCCCCTGCTTTATTTGGTGTCGCTAAGATAGTACTTTTTTGGATAAACAAAGCCTCTTTTTTATTTTTCTACTGTTTTTTGTAGGTCTGTTATCTAGTTGCTTCTTTTTTGACGACCTAAATGCATTATAATCAATGGTTTTATCTATTTGGTTCCTTACAGATATTTTTATCCTATTGAAAAACAAGAGAGTTTACCGGCATCCTTGGGGATAAAAGAAATGTATTAGTGTCCTTCAGTAAGCAGAGCTTCGGTTCGCTTTATCTGACCTTTATCTTTCCAGGCATCATGTCCAGGAATAACCATATTAATTTCGGGATATTTTGCCAATAACCTCGCTAGGGATGGCTTCCAGGATTTTATATCCCCATCTGCCGTAAATCCTAGATCTTGGGCTTCGGAGCTTTTTATAAAACAACCACCGTCTAGGATCTTATATTCGGGAAACCAGACAACAACATTGTCCATGGAGTGTCCGGCACCAAAAAAGTTCAGAACAAAAGATTGTCCGCCGACGCTGTAGGTTTTATTGGTGGAAACAAGATGAGTGGCCTGGGCTTTGTGATTTGCCTTTAGTAGGTCGTTCGTCATTTTCGTTGCGTAGGTTGGAATTCCAATACGGTTGTAATACGCAAAACCACCCGCACGGTCTTCGTGCCAGTGTGTTGCGTACACCGCAATGACGGGTAAATTATGTTTCTGTTTGATACTGTCCAATAGGGGTTGATATTGTGTGGAATCCCATGGTGTATCAAATAGAATAACGCCTTTTTTTGTTATTAAATAGACCGCATTAGCAGCATATTTGGTGCCTTCAAAATTATTAAAGGTGGTATAGAGGTATAGTTGCGAATTTATCTTCTCTATTAAAAGAGGTTTTTCTTGCGCTTGTAGAGATGGGGAAAGACCGAGTAAACCAATGCTCAGGCATACACCAGCAAATGTTGCGCGCATATGGGGAGAAAGAAGTGAGATCATATTTTTGAATGTTATTGCATTAACGTTAGAACAAAATGATTATTATTTTTTCAAGACCTTATCAATACATTTTTTAGGTAGACTGAACAAAGTCTTCGCGATAAGGAGTGAATGAATCGATCAGTTCACCCTCCTCGAGACATTCACATCCATGAACCAATTGCGAATAGATGATACAAGAGTCTCCTGCAGTTAGGATGCGATCAACACCGTCAATATGGTATCTGAATGTTCCAGCACTAACATAAGAAATCTGCGTATGGGGGTGTTGATGAAGTGTACCGATGGCCCCTTTTTTAAAACGAACTTTCATGAGCATGAGTTCATCATTAAAAACAAGTATTTTTCGCATCACACCTTCGCCCAAGTCTGTCCATTGCTGTTCGCTATCGTGTAAGAATATTTCGCTCATCTAATTGTTGATTTATGGATGTTTCGATTGGAAAACGGTCTGTTTTTCAATTATAACAAAAAAAAAATGAATTTACGGCTAGATCCATTGCTTCCTTAGAAGGATATCGATTTGCTTTACAAAATTTGGCAAAGGATGAGATGAAATTAAAAACCAAATGGTCCAAATACGTGAAAAAACAGTTATTTTGTGCCTGAGCAATATATATGACACGATGAATTATTTCGACGAGCTTATTACTTTATTACAAGAAGAGCAGCAATTTGATAAATTACAACATGAAAATTTGTTGTTGAAAAGTAGTTTGAATGAACGAAGAATGCAAGGTGTCACCTGGTTTCCGATTCAGATAACGGATACGGAGCTTGGAAGAGGAGACTATTTGTCCGTTAATTTAAATCGAACAAATCATTATGAGGTCGAACATAAGTTTCGCTTTGGTATGCCAGTTTGTCTGTTTTCAAATCACGATCCCGACCGAGATCGAATAGAGGGCATCATATCTTCGATCAATAGGGATGGGATGCGAATTTCATTTCGTGTCGATGAATTTCCAGAATGGAGCAGAAGAGGGAAGCTTGGTGTTGATTTGTTATTTGATGAGTATTCCTATCGGGAGATGTTCAATGCATTGGAGAAAGGAAAGGAATTGAGCCGTGATGCAAAGCAGGGTAGTTTAGTGAGAAGATTAATCGGTGAAGAGGTCATTCCGATTGCTTCTATTGGAGAATTCTTTGAGCATCCCAGCTTAAATATGGGGCAAAATAAAGCGATCCAACAGCTATTGGAAGCAAGTACCGTGGCTCTTTTGCATGGGCCGCCGGGGACAGGGAAAACAACAACATTGGTTCAGGTCGTGCAGGCACTCCTAAAACAATACAACAAGCAAGTATTGGTTGTTGCCCCGAGCAATACGGCCGTTGATCTGCTAACCGAACGTTTAGACGCTGCTGGCATTACAGTAACAAGAATAGGTAATCCTGTTAAGGTTTCGGAACATCTTCAAGAATTGACACTCGATGCAAAGATTGATCGACATCCCGCAAATAAGGATATTAAAACACTTCAAAAACAAGTGCGGGCGTATACAGAGATGGCTCAAAAATATAAACGTAATTTTGGAAAGGCTGAGCGGGAGCAAAGAAAAGCATTGTTTGATGAGGCCCATCGAATCAGAAAAGATGTCGATAAAATTCAAGATTTTATCAGTGCAGATGTTTTGGATAAATCGCAGGTAATCACTGCAACTTTGGTTGGATCAAATCATGAGGTTATCCGCAATCGTAGCTATGAAACAGTCATTATTGATGAGGCTGCACAAGCATTAGAGCCTGCTTGCTGGATACCGATATTAAAGGCACATCGGCTTATTTTGGCCGGTGATCATAATCAATTACCTCCAACAGTAAAATCGAGTAAGGGATCTAACCATGGCCTGAGTCATACATTATTTGAAAAATTGGTAGACCGTAATCCACAATTAGTTTCTTTGCTAGATGTGCAGTATCGCATGAATGAACAAATTATGCATTACCCATCTGTAGCCTTATATAATGGTTCGTTAAGAGCAGATAGTACAGTGGCACAGTGGAGCTTAGCAATGGATACTGAGTCGGTGTTATTTATTGATACAGCAGGAGCGGGATTTGAAGAAACGGAAAGTGACGGCGCAATCTTCAATATGGGCGAAGCTCATTTTATTAAAGCTCATCTAAACGACCATATTGGGGCTTGGAAAGCTTCCTCGACCCTAAATGAAAGCCTGAGCATCGGGGTGATTGCACCTTATCGGAAACAGGCTACTTTCCTGAAGGAAGTATTGGAAGGGGAAGACGAGCTGCGACCTTTTAATGACTTGATTAAAATACAGACAATAGACAGTTTTCAGGGACAAGAGAAGGATGTTATTTATATCAGTTTGACCAGAAGTAACGCTGAACAGCAGATTGGTTTTTTGTCTGATGTTCGCCGGATGAATGTGGCAATGACTAGAGCTAAGAAGAAATTGGTTGTTATTGGAGATAGTGCTACAATAGGTTCACATCCGTTTTACCGAGAATTTATTGCCTATACCGAGTCGATAGGGCACTATCATAGTGTGTGGGAATGGGATATTTCAGCAATATAACGCAGGAGGCCACTTCATAGGAAGTGGCCTCTTGCGTTTATTGAAACTTACTGACTAGTTTGATTCCTGTAATCTCTCCTGATTAAGAAGTGAACTTCATCCAATCCGTGTTCTCGTCATAGTTCATAAGTGGTTCGGCATTATTGTTATTTGATAATTGGCCTACCAACATATAAATATCCATACTTACGTGTTGACGTGTTATTTCAGTCATCTTATCATTGAACCCGGCATTGTTAATTTGTAAAACATACTGAAAACAAATGACGCGGGCGATTATCTTTCCAAGTGTAACCAGTTCACGTTGTTTCGGCTGTAGCGGAAAGTCAAAATTCAAGATTGATGAGAAAAATGGTGCTGCAAATTCAGTTGAGCTATATTTTTTTAAGAAAGATAATAAGTTGCTTTCTTTGGTTTTGCGCATAAGTTTACCGATCGCTTCAGCAACTTGAGAATATAGCATTTCATTTGATCCCTCAAAGATTTGAAAAGGTCTACTGTCTATGAGGCCACGACCGGCAACATGGTCTAACCTGTAGCCATTTGCACCGGATAATTGCACACATATTTGCGCGGCTTCATGCATTAAGTCTGTCACAAATGCTTTCACACTATTGGCATCTACACCATAGGCTGAAAGGTCATTATGGATAGAGCTGATCGAGACACTGTATGAACACATTGCAGAACACAAGGTAAATGCAGCCTGTATGCGCGACAACTGAAATTTAACAGCGTCTAATTCATTTAAACTAATACCTGCTACACGGCGTTCGGAACAATGTGTCATGGCCTCATCCAACATTCGTTTTATAAAACCCATGCCCATCCCTGGGAACTGTAATCTGCTGCGGTGGAGGGTATCTAACATCAATTTAATTCCTGTACTTTCCGGATTTAGTTTATGATCCGCGGGAACATTGATATCAATGTTGTTGACACCATAAGGAATTGCATAGAGACCAAGGCTATTGTATTTCTTTGTGACAACAATCTTTTGTTCTTCGACGGCGTTCTCTGTGACAAAGAAATCTATATCCCGCACCAGTTCTCCATTTTCATTTTTCTTGCGCGCTGTTACGAGCCAAAAGTCTGCAGCTCCAGTAAGACCTTGCCAGTGTTTTTCACCTTTTATATAGTACTTATCGTCCCTTTGTTCGTAAGATGTTCGCATATTGAGTGCGTCACTGCCGTAAGCCTGTTCGGTAATCATTAGTCCTCCCATTGCCTGATTTTCCAAAAATTGATGGAATACCCTCTCTTGAAGTAAGGTGTTGCCGTATTTGGCAAAAGGTTCCAAAAATAGTGCAATATTGATCCCGAAGATTAGCGATAACGATAGTGATTCATAAGAAGCTGCCGCCAGTACACCCAAACATTCTTTTACATGAAGACCACGACCACCGTGATGTTCGGGGATAGCAACCGACAATGGTTGCATTTTCATGATCTCTTTTAAAAACTCAGGGGGAAGCCCACGCGTTAAACTGAGCGAGTTGTAATCGTACTCCTTATTAAATAAGCTTGACAGCCTAGTTTTAAAATCTGCAATAAACAAATCGAAATCCTGGGTTATATTGTTGTCTTCTGAAACCTTAAGCATCTTTAAATATGTAATTAAATGATGGAACAATGTAAATTGAAACATCGAGAATAAAGAGTGCTACCGAACTGAAATTCTCTTTTGCTTCAATGACTTACACAAAAATAACTGCAATCAATTTGATTTTCTTGTGTACTTCAGTATAAAAGATAGGACAAATCGTGCATGTTGAAAATTTATGTTGCTCTGTTTCGATAAGAAGTAGGAGAGACGCCAACTATTTTTTTGAAAAGTCGTGAGAAGTAAGACGGGTCAGAAAAATCCAATTCATAACAGATATCTGCAATGCTTTTAGTGGATTCAAACAGCAGAAATTGACTGTGCATAATCAGTACTTCTAGAATAAGTTCTTTGGAAGATTTTTTAAATACTGAAAATACACAGCGATTAAGGTAGTTTGTAGATACTGCAAGTTTGTCGGCGTAGAATGAAATATTTTTTTGCTTTTTGAAGTTTTTGTGCACAAGCTGTTTGAACATCATTGCAATTTCCTGCCGACGATTGAGGGCTTGATTGGAGGACGAAAGTTTGATGATTTTTAAAATTGCCGATTTTAACAAATTTTCAAACAGTTCTCGATAAGGGAATTCCGAAAGTAGTTCATTATAAAGTAATCTAAAAAGCTCCTGAAGATCACTACTATCTTGTGCAGTTAAGTTAAGTAAGGGCGAGATGTTAAAGATATTCAAAATCTCCTGTTCCCTGAATATGGACGTCATCGCATTGTCGTTGATCAAGACGCAATGCCCTTTCGAAGATTTATCGACAGACTTTATTGTTGAAATATTACCATAATTGCTGATAAGAATTGCTGGAGCCTGAACGACATATTCTTTGGCACCGATCTGATGTTTAAAATAACCTTCAGTTATATGGACGAGGAGGTTATAGCCCAAGAAAATTGGCGGAGTAGGGAATTTAATGTAAGGGGCGATTTCACTGAGCTGAAATATCTTGATCGGCGATTGTTGGTAGCGAAGGTGCTCCAAACTACCTGTCATAAAACGATCTACAAATTCGCCCGCATTTACCTGCTTTTCCATTATCAATTATTAGTATAAAATTTAGTATGCCACAGCTTTTGAATGTCATCTATTGTTTCATGTGCAAATCACGCTCCCAATAATATTCCAAAGGTAGCTGGATAAAACTTGTTTATCAATTTTAACAAATGATTTGCTAAAATAAAGCTTTATCCTTAGTTTAGTTTTTGCAATCGGATAAATAGCTTGATGCTCAGGGCCTATATTTTAATAGTATAAACCAAATGAATATGAAACCAGTGCTTATTTCTATCTTGATTCTATTCCTATTCAGAAATGCAACTGCGCAGATCTCGTTGAATTATTGTAATGATCGTATACAAACTGGAGCAGAACGAACCGAGCGTTACCTTCCTTATTTAATGAATAAACGCATTGCGATATTGGGCAATCCATCTACGGTTATTAAAGGGCGGCACCTTGTTGATAGTCTGCTTGCGCGCGGGGTTCAGATTGTGAGAATCTTTGGGCCTGAGCATGGATTTCGAGGGAATGCAAGTAATGGAACTGAAGTGGGGGATGAAGTCGATCCGACAACTAAAATTCCTATTGTCTCTTTATACGGGAATAAGAAAAAGCCAACAGCGAAGGATCTAAAAGATATCGATCTGTTTATTTATAATGTGCAGGATATGGGGGTGAGGTTTTATACCAACATTAATACCCTTCGGGATATTATGGAGGCTTGCGCCGAAAATGATAAGGAGCTCTTGATCTTAGACAGGCCCAATCCCAATGCTTATCTAATTGACGGTCCTATTTTGGAGGAAGAGTATAAGTCGGGTATTGGGCAATTCCCTGTTCCTATTGCGCATGGGATGACTACTGCTGAATTTGCCCAGATGATCAACGGAGAAGGTTGGATGAATACTAAAAAGAAGTGTAAATTGAAGATTATTCCTGTAGCAGATTATGATCATAGTATGCTTTATAAGCTACCAGTCAATCCTTCGCCCAATTTAAATACGGAACAAAGCATACTCTTATATCCAAGTACCTGTCTTTTTGAAGGTGTAAAAGTAAATCATGGTAGAGGCACCGATTATCCCTTTGTTGTGATCGGTAGCCCAATCTATAAGGGTACATATGATTTCTCATTTGTCCCCGTCAGTAAAAAAGGGATGAGTGAATCGCCTCTGTTTATGAATGAAGAATGTTATGGAATAGACCTGCGTAAATATGATCTGCAGCAGCTTGTCGATAGCAAAAAAATAAACCTATCCTGGATGATAGCGCTTTATCGGAATTCTCCGGAAAAAGATAAGTTTTTTGATCAATCATTTTCGAAACAGATTGGCAGTATCGAAAAGCTCGTCGGCGTAGGTTTATTTCGCAAGCAAATTGAAGCCGGTGTTTCGGAAGAAGAAATCCGAAAAAGCTGGGAGCCGGGCCTAAGTAATTATAGAAAGACTAGGGAAAAATACCTTATCTATCAATAATATAACCTGAATAAAAGTACATCGATGTTTGGACTAAAATATGATTGGCGCCCAATTATTATCCTATTTATTGCAGTGGGATGTTTTTGTCAATTACGGGCGCAGCATCTGGCTAGAGGCCTAGATCGCCAAAATTATACAGCACAATCCAATATTAGGTTAAATCCCGCGTTGAAATGGAAATTCAAAACAGAGGGAAGGCTGTTTTCTTCGCCCGTCGTTTGGAAGGATATCGTTTTTGTCGGGTCTTGCGACAGTAATCTTTACGCATTGAATAAAACGAGCGGTAATATACTTTGGAAGTATAAAACTACCGGTGAAATTCGGTCGACTGTTGCTCTTGATGGCGGAAAAGTGTATTTTTTAAGCACTGATGGCTACTTGTATGCCCTGGATGCCCAAACAGGTCGAAAATTATGGCAGTTTTCAACCGATGGTGAAAAGAGTTATGATATATGGGACTATTTCCTCTCATCTCCTGCGGTTGCAAATGGTGTAGTTTATTTTGGATCTGGGGATCATCATGTCTATGCCGTAGATGCTAAATCGGGAAAACTTGTTTGGAAATTCCTGACTGGGGGCATTGTGCATGCAGCCCCAACGCTGACACAAGAACGTGTTTTCATTGGTAGTTTTGATGGTTATTTTTATTGTTTGAAAAAAGATGGTACCCTACATTGGAAGTTTAAAACGGTTGGTGAACGTTATTTTCCAAAAGGCGAGATTCAGTTCCATGCAGCAGTCGCCGACAGTACAGTCTATTTTGGTGCTCGTGACTTTAATGTATATGCGCTTAATACCGCGAATGGAAGTGGCTTTTGGGTATATCATCAACCAGGGAGCTGGACGAGTGTTCCTAGTATTTTTGACGATAAGCTTGTCGTAACCATGTCGGATTCCTATAGTATACTTGTTTTAAATAGAATGGACGGCGTGAAAATAGTTGAACCTAAAGTGCCTTTAAATACATTTAGCAGTGCCACTATCGTAGGTAATGAGGCCTTTTTTGGAACGCTGGATGGTGTAATTTATAAATTGGATATAAAAAACGGAGGGGTTGTGCCTATTTTTCAAACGGAGTCAAGTAAAAAGAATAGGCAATTGTTTATAAATGATGAAAATGTGCTGCGCGCCGATCTGCAACAAAAATATGAGGATGATATTACAAGACTGTTTGCAGACTACCTGCAGATGGGAAGTATCTTTTCAACAATATGGATCGATGAAAATCGGCTTTATTTTAATGCCGCTGATGGTGCCATCTATGCATTGGAATAGTAAGTACGCGCTATTTACGAATCGTAGCAGAGTTTACTTTCTCAAAATTTTTTCCATGGGTTTCCCTTTGGCCAGTTCATCAATTAATTTATCGAGATAGCGAACTTTCTGAACCAGCGGATCTTCAATATCTTCAATGCGATAGCCGCAGATTACACCCGTGATCTTCGAAACATTCGGGTTTAAACTTGGTGCTTGTTTAAAGAAATGTTCAAAGTCAGTTTTATTTTCAACTACTTGCTGTAGCGATATGGGACTATAGCCGGTAAGCCAGAAAATGATTTCGTCAACCTCTTCTTTTGTACGTCCTTTTCTTTCGGCTTTTTGTATATAAAGCGGGTATACACCAGCAAATGACATGCGATATATTCTTGTATTATCCATTTTTACACGTTGATTTTATTAAAGGTATTCATTTTGAATCAAAATAAAAACAAAAGATAGGTGGCTAAATTAAGCAAAATCGCCGCTAATTTGTACTACGCAACTATGAAATTTACTTAGCAATTTCTTTAATAATAATATAAATTATAATTCTATCTTTATGTGATACAAAATTATTGAGAGATTATATATGGATTTGAGGTATATTCGAAATAACATACATATTAAAGAAGAGGATCAACAACATATCAAAGACTTTCCGGTGTTAATAGGAGGTTGTGGAATAGGAAGTTACATTGCCGAGTGCTTATTGCGTATGGGTTTCGAAAATTTGACAATTGCCGATGGAGATGTTGTCGAATTGACAAATTTAAACAGACAAAATTATACAAACAAGGATATTGGTATTAAGAAAGTATTTGCTTTGCAGGAACGTTTGCATTCAATTAACCCGCAAGCCAAAATAACAGTGTTTTCTGAATTTATTAACCAAGATAATTTATATAATATCGATATAAATCATAAGGTTGCCATTAATGCGTTGGATTTTTCTTCTGATATTCCTTTTGTCTTTGACCAGTATATGGCAAAACGAAATATACCGGTAGTACATCCTTATAATTTGGGTTGGGCCGGATTTTTAACGGTGCTTCCGCCTGAAGGTCTCAATCTGCAGTCTTTGGAAAAGGCCCATCAGACATTCGAATTAAATGTCGGTGAATTCATTGTGGATAGCTTAAAAACAAAGGGTGTAAAAACGAAATGGTTTGAGGAATTTTTGGCAGAATATGGTAAAATCGCGCTGACGTCTTCTCCTCCGCAATTATCATTAGGTTTGTATTTATTATCGGGAATGGTTAGTCATATTGTATTTAATTTAGCGACATCTAAACCTGTAAAATTCTTTCCAGATTCCTATTATTTATCAATGATTGGTTGAACTTAATATAGTTGAAAAAAACATTCGTTTCATTACACTTTTGTGTAGTAAATTTGTCTCTGTGGGAATTTAAACGAAAAGTCTTTATTTTTATAATTGCATATCGAATAACATTTGCATGAACTGGACGCCTGAAAACTATTATTTTACCAAGCTTAATAAAAACGAACTTCCTGAACTTATTCATTTTTATTTAGTAACGACTCAGCAGCATTACAAACTGGATAGTTATTCCGAAGAGGGATATGCGTTTGACTTTGAGTCATTGATAGGAGAGGATCAGATTTTTTTTGATCGTTCCATTTATTATGTACTTCGAAGTAAGCTTGATAACTGTATTCAGGCATCCATTAGAATTACATTTTGGGATAAGGAAACGAGTTTGCCGATTCAAAAATTATTTGATATCGAGACAGAAAGTTTGTTAATTCCAGATGTAAAGAATTTTTGGCACATTGGACGTTTCGTAATTTCTGGAAAGATAATAGGTAATCGCATTAATATTCTGAAAAAGATGCTTTTTGACGCATTCTATGGTCCGTACAGCCTTGGTAGTGGATTGGTTATAGCTGAATGTGATCGAAAAGTGGTCAATACGCTTCGAAAATTGGAGATAGAATCTTTTCAACTTGGTGATCCAATCATCTACCTCTATTCTGAGACATTACCGATCTATATTAAATCGGAATGGCTGGAGACTTTCATTGAAAAAAATAAATATTCCCAGTTTAGTATAGGAAATCATGCCGATATTCAAAAATTTGTTGAGATGTCAAAACTAATGCTATTATGTTCAAAAAATAATGAATAAGATTAAAAAAGAGATAGTTCAATGGCTAATGCTGTAGCCTCTGTAATACTTTTGACTTTCAGTTTTGAAAATATCTGTTTTTTATGAAATTTTACCGTATCAATCGATACATAAAGTCGATCTGCTATTTGATCCATAGTAAGACCCTGTGCGGAAAAAAGAAGAATGTCCTTTTCACGGGGTTTCAATTTAATGCGCGGAGTTTCTACCCAAATATCTTTATCCAAGTCATATTCAAACTGTTTTCCGTCCTCATCAGATTTAAATCTAATGTTTCCTGAGTTAGCATGTGAGGACATAGAAACTAAGCATAGGGCGATCCAGGGGTTAGAAAACTTATCCAGGAGCAGAGGTTTTAGTTTATGGTTTACTAACAGTGGCTTATTTCCCGGTTGTTTTAAATGAAAATCATAAGATATGGAGTATTTTAAGCGATCTTCGGCATCTAAATTTCCAAAAAAGTCAAAACCAACGTCATTGATCTTTTTTAATAAATGTAAATCACTCTCAGGTACATTATTAACATAGTGATAATACCCTTCTCGCATGACTTCCCCAGGCGTGCTTCCACACAAAAAGATTGGATTATCAGACACAAATAGAAAGCTTTTCTTTGAATAGTCAATTAAATATATACTCTGATAGGTTAATCTGCTTAAGGACTTGGCAAAATTTATAAAGGCTTCGACAATCTCATAATCATCTTTGCTAAAGTCGTCTTTAACTTGTACCGGCTTGAAAAAATCTTCAATCTTAATTTTCATAGTGTAAAATACAAAGATGATCCGCAATCGCTTTTGAATACCACGTAAAATCGATGTTGTCCTGGCGTGCAAGTTACAAAAATAAGGACGTAATCTCAATTTATACGCTAATAATAGACTTTTTTTACCTTCCTATCCTTACCTCGTAATCATTGTCAACGTTTATAGTTGAACTTGTTCAAACATTGCATCTCTATCCAGCAATGAAATAAGTTTCTACACAAATGGGTAGAATATCGTTTATAATGATAATACAAAAGATAATACTCTTATCTTTAAGGTTTCAAAGCAAATAATTGTATAAATATAACTTATTAGATCCAAATAGCCAATAGTAATTATTGCTTTACTTGAGTTTTGACAAAGTTTTAATCCTAAAATAATGGACTCTAGGCAAATATTGCAATGAGAAAACTTCTATTAAGTTTTTTTATCATAAATAATCTGTAGAAACACTTTTCTAAATAAAGGCAATTTTTCCCCGAAAACTAGAAAATGCGGTGGATATTGCGCAAACTACAAATTGATATAACTTTCCTCTCTAAGAATCAAAACCTTTCATTTTCGCTAACTTGTGTCAATAAATTCATTTTGTTTCTTTCTTTTTATATGTATATACATTTTGCTGTTTTTCATTTGATATATGTTTTTTTTGTAGTAATATTGTGCATAAAGTTTTGCTTTTAAACGTTTTTGTAAGTTATTAATGTATGTACAATGTAATGTGTTTTGTGAATTGTTTTGTGCAGTTTATGAGGAAAGCAACTGATGTAATTAAAAATTATAAAATCTGATACTTATGAAATTACGTTTCTCACTTTCTTTTGTCGCCGGTCTGTTGTTCATGTGTGCTCAGTCTGTTGTTGGCCAGGAGCACACAATATGGCAATTGGGAAATTCAGACGGTTCAAGCAGCGAATTTGCCTTGTCCCCGAATGGATATAAGAAATTTTTGGAACATGATTTCGGTTATGAAGACAATGCGTTTATTATCGGCCAATCTTCTTTAACAAGGGATTTACCCTATGTATTGCCCGGTCCGGCCAATGAATGGGGCGGGACTGGAGGAACCTCTGGTCTGAGAACACATTTTTTGAATTTATACTATGTGTTAAACAATAGTATAAAAAATGGTCAGTGTACACTTCAGGTTAAATTGGCCAATAGTGACCCTAAAAATAAACCTACACTACAGATCGTAATCAATGGCAAGCCCTATAATTTTGAGGTGGAGGGGGGGGCAGGAAATGGTGAGCCGTTAGAGAATCCTTTAAAATCTGGAAATTCTACGATAAATATACCATTACCAGCTGATCTCATTAAGAAAGGCGGAAATCAGATTACCATGACTGTCATAAAGGGAGGATGGGTTGAATTTGATTCCTTTAAACTGCTGGGGCCACAGCAAGTAAAGCTAATAGCCAATCGTTCTGTAATTGTTAAAAATGTACAGCAAGCTGAATTTGAGATCTTAAATGCAGGGAAACCCGTCCAAAATATGCTGGTTGATCTCTTGAAATTGAAAGATGATGAACAGTTGAAAGTAGTCTTAGATGGAAAGAAAATTTATGAGAAAACACTTGAAAAAGGTGCAGCGAAATTGGAAATACCAATGCCTTATGTCGCTAAGGATATATGGAGTAAGTATGAAATTTATAGTAATGGGCAATTAATACAGTCTTCAACAATCAAGCGGGGCCCAAAAAGACTGGGCGGAGTTTCAGATTATGTGAACACGATGATGGGGGCAGCACATTCCAGATGGATGATAGCCCCGGGACCATGGATGCCTTTTGGCATGGTAAAGATAAGTCCAGATAACCAAAATATTGGCTGGCAGGCAGGTTATGAACCTTCTATCGAATCTATTGGTACTTTTAGCCATATCCATGAATGGACAATGGCTGGATTGGGTACATTTCCGACAGCAGGTCAATTGAAGACTCGGGTCGGAGATCAGTACAGTAAAAATTCAGGATATCGATCAGCGATAGATAAAACCAGCGAAAAGGCTCCATTGGGATATTATGCTGTTCATCTGCTTGATCACGATATCGATGTGAAATTGACGGCTGGTACACGTTCCAGTTTTCAACAATATACCTACCATAAGTCGGACACAGGACGTATCATGATTGATCTTAAGGTTAACGGAGAATATGATTATAAAATTAAAGACTTCTCGCTAAAAAAGGTTTCTGACTATAAGGTCGTAGGATATAGTAATCAATTATCTGAAAACGTTTGGTCCACGGATGCAAAACAGGATTATGTCGTATACTTTGTGATGGAGTTTGACAAACCTATCATAAACTATGGCACATGGCATAACGATCGGTTGACTGAACGGGCTGATTTGGTTGCTGATAGCGCTCAATTTTCGGGAATGTACGTGGAATTTGATGTGCATAAAGATAAGGCTGTACAACTGCGCACAGGGATTTCTTATGTGAGCTTAGCCAATGCGGAGGAGAATCTAAAAACGGAACTGTCGGAGCCATTCGGATGGTCGATTGATCGGGTCGTGGAAAACCAACATAAAGTTTGGGATGAACTTTTAAGTAGATTGGCGATAAAGTCTTCAGACTATTTTGAAAAAGAGAAATTCTATACAAATATGTATCGCACTTTGGCAAGCCGAAACACATTTAGTGATGTGAATGGTCAATGGAGATCTTCGGATGAAGTGATACGAACTTTAGCCCATAAAGGGGATCTCGCTTTAGGCTGTGATGCTTTCTGGAATACCTTTTGGAATTTAAATCAGTTTTGGAACTTGGTTACGCCGGAATGGTCCAATAAATGGGTCAGATCGCAACTTGCGATGTATGACGCAAATGGCTGGTTGGCGAAAGGACCGGCTGGAATGGAGTATATTCCCGTCATGGTTGCAGAACATGAAATACCGTTAATTGTTGGGGCATACCAGATGGGGATTAGAGACTACGATACTGAAAAGGCATTTGAAGCTGTTAAAAAAATGCAGACAACAAGTCCATTGAAATTTGAAGGTGGTTTTGCAGGTAATCGTGATTTGGATGTCTATTTAAAATATAAGTACGTTCCTTATGATTTGGGCCGGTTTTCCAATTCAATGGAATATAGTTTTGACGACTGGACAGTTGGGCAGTTCGCAAAATCGTTAGGAAAGGAGCAGGAGTACAACTATTTCAATGATCGCGGAAAATGGTGGAGAAACGCGATAGATGTCAGTAGTGGCTATGCCCGGATGAAGGATTCAAAAGGAGAATGGTATAAAGATTTTGATCCTTTTAAATCGGGAGCTAACCATCATTATGTAGAAGGAAATGCATGGCAACTGACCTTTTTTGTGCCACAGGATATTCCTGGGTTAGCTAAAATGATCGGACAGGATGTGTTTTTAAAACGATTGGAATGGGGATTTCCGGAAAGTGAGAAATGGCGCTACAATGGTCCTAATGATCAATATTGGGATTATCCTGTTGTTCAGGGAAATCAGCAATCGATGCATTTTGCCTATATTTTTAATTGGTTGAATAAGCCTTGGTTGACGCAAAAATGGAGTCGCTCCATAGGTGAACGCTATTATGGCCAAGGGGTTTCAAATGCTTATTTGGGAGATGAAGACCAAGGGCAAATGAGTGCTTGGTATATTATGAATGCTATTGGTTTATTTCAGATAGATGGCGGGACAAGAGTCAAGCCAATTTATGAAATTGGAAGCCCTCTCTTTGAGGAAGTGAGGATTAAATTGGGCGGTAAATACGGTAGAGGTGAACAATTTATTATCAAAGCGAAAAATGCAAATAAGAAAAATATGTATATACAACGTGCTACATTAAATGGAAAACCGCTTAATACATTTTATTTTGATGCTTCGGAACTTCTGAAAGGAGGTGAGCTTGTTTTAGAAATGGGCGCTACACCGAATAAGCAATGGGGACTGTATCAATAAAAATATATTTATTGCTGGACCAAACCTGATGCGCATTGATGATAACAATGATTTGTTAAAATTTGGTTAAACCATTCGGCCTAACATAAGAAACTCGTTTTTGATGACGTTATATCAGTAGTTTCATAATTTAGGTTAATAATTGGTTAGTTAGTAAAAGCCTGAAGTTCCCCACTTCAGGCTTTTGTTGTTATTGACAATCATAAATCTCTTTGCTTAACATGTATAGTTTTGCTAAATCCTATTAACAAACGTAAAATCATCGATATAACGACAAGTACGATTTGTAAATCTTTGCGATTATCTGTAGTATTGTAGGTACACGCTAAAATGCGCGGCCTATGGTGTTTGCTTGAATGAAAGCAATTAACAATGTCGTCTATCAAGATTATATGATCAAATCTATTCGTTTTTTACTTTTAGGATTATTTCTTTGGGAGAACGTTTCTGCCCAAAAGCTTCCTACAGACTATGTCAACCCGTTTATTGGAACCAGTAATTATGGAACAACTAATCCGGGTGCTCAGGTTCCCAACGGCTTGATGAATGTTTCTCCGTTTAATGTAATGGGATCATCACTTAATGCATTTGATAAGGATGCAAGATGGTGGTCTACTCCCTATGAACATAGCATTAGTTATTTTACAGGTTTTTCTCATGTTAATTTAAGTGGGGTAGGATGTCCAGATATGGGAAGTCTGTTGTTGATGCCAACTTCGGGGAAATTGGAGGTTGATTATCATCAATATGGGAGTACCTATACACAAGAGGTTGCCCATCCGGGATATTATAGCAATATATTAAAGAAATACGGTATCAAGACAGAAGTTTCAGCGACAACCCGTGTAGGTGTGTCGAAATTTACTTTTCCAAAAGGACAGGCAAATATCCTACTTAATCTAGGCGAAGGGTTAACAAATGAAACGGGAGCAACAGTTCGTTATGTAAGTGACACCGAAATAGAAGGATCTAAATTGTTGGGCTCTTTCTGTTACACGAACAATCAGGCTGTTTATCCCATCTTCTTTGTTATGCGTGTCAATAAAAAACCGTCAAAAAGAGGATATTGGAAATTCCAGCGTGCCGGAGAAAAATGGGAAAACGATTGGAATAAAGATGCCGGAAAATATAAAATTTTTACGGACTATACCGATCAGCTTTCAGGCGATGATCTTGGTGCGTATTTTAGTTTTGACGTCAAAGAAAATGAAAGCTTAGAAGTACAGCTGGCCGTATCATTTGTGAGTGTTGAAAATGCGCGTAAAAATCTAGACGCTGAGCAAGCAGACTTTAGCTTTGAAAAAACGCAAAAGCACGCAGCTTCACTTTGGAATAATGCATTGTCAAAGATACAGGTCGAAGGTGGTACAGAGGACCAAAAAACAGTGTTCTATACGGCATTATATCATGCTATGATTCATCCAAATATCTTGCAGGATGTAAATGGAGAATATCCGGCAATGGAAACCCGGAAGACGCTCGTTGCAGATCACAATCGTTACACCGTGTTTTCGCTATGGGATACGTACCGAAATGTTCAGCCTCTAATGTCACTGGTTTATCCTGATAAGCAGGTGGGTATGATACGTTCCATGATCGATATTTATAAGGAAAGCGGTTGGATGCCCAAATGGGAGTTGTATAGTCGAGAAAGCTATACCATGGATGGCGATCCGGCAGTTCCAGTGATCGTTGATGCATGGATGAAAGGCATTCGGGATTTTGACGTTAATACAGCTTACAAAGCGTTTCTGAAATCGGCTACGACTACGGATTCGACAAATAAAATTAGACCAGACAATGCGGACTATGTGAAGTATGGGTATGTTCCACTGCGCGATTCATTCGATAATTCGGTATCTCATGCCATTGAATATTATGTTGCCGATTGGAACCTAGCCCAACTGGCCGCCTCATTGGGGAAAACTAAAGATGCTCAGCTTTTTGCTAAGCGAGCACAGGGGTATAAACACTATTATTCTTCGGAGTATGGGACTTTCAGGCCTATTCTTCCTAACGGCGAGTTTTTAAGTCCATTTAGCCCATTGATGGGCGCCAATTTTGAACCAAATCATGGTTTCCATGAAGGTAACGCTTGGAACTATAGCTTTGCCATACCATTTGATATCCCTGGTTTGGTGAAATTGATGGGCGGAAAGCAAAAATTTGTGGATAGACTGCAGGCAACTTTTGATAAAGGGTATTTTGATGTTACTAACGAACCAGATATGCTGTATCCACATGTGTTTTCAGAAATCAAAGGAGAAGAATGGCGTACCCAGAAGCTAGTCAAAGAAATTTTAGAAAAGCATTTTACGAACAGCCCTGGGGGTATACCGGGAAATGACGATACGGGAACAATGTCCACATGGGCTTTAATGAACATGATCGGCATCTATCCTTTTTGTCCAGGTAGACCAGATTATACTGTTGTAACACCTGTTTTCGACAAAGTGACCATTCAACTCGATAAAAAATATTATCCAAATGGCGACAAAGTGACAATAAGACGTCAAAAAGAGGGTGCCGGAGATTATATAAAAAAGATCTTTATCGATGGAAAACCATTCAATGGATTTAAAATCAACCATCAGACTTTGGTCAATAGCAAGGATATTCTAATCGTTACTGGAAATAGATAATTAGGCAAACTAAATTGAAAAACTGATCTACACGATGAAATATATTAATTACGCGGTCTGTGCAGGCCTTTTGTCCTTAATGGGTTGCGCTTCACTAAAAAACTCCGATGAGACTTCTTATGCTGGGTATGTAAATCCTTTTATCGGAACGGATTTTACGGGGAATACATATCCTGGAGCACAGTCACCTTTTGGAATGGTACAGCTTAGCCCAGATAATGGACTGCCTGGCTGGGACCGTATTTCCGGATACTTTTATCCTGACAGTACGATTGCTGGTTTTAGCCATACACATTTAAGTGGAACCGGAGCCGGCGACTTGTACGACATATCTTATATGCCGGTTACCTTACCTTATCATGAAGCCCCGGCTCCCTTAGGTATACATTCCAAATTTTCGCATAAAGACGAAAAGGCTCACGCCGGATACTATCAGGTAAAACTTACTGATTACGATATAAATGTAGAGCTGACAGCAACGGCACGCTGCGGTATTCAACGTTATACGTTTCCAAAAGCCGAGTCTGCAGTATTTTTAGACTTAAAGAAAGCAATGAATTGGGATGCTACAACAGATTCACACATCGAAGTGGTTGATTCTGTTACTATCCGTGGTTACCGTTTTTCGGAGGGCTGGGCAAGAGGCCAACGCGTTTATTTTGAAACTCGGTTTTCTAAGCCTTTTATGGCCGTTCATATCGATAGTTCAGCAATATTATCCAGTGCTGATACAACGGCAAAAAGTGCAAAACGTATTGGTACAGCATTCAAAGCACGTTTTGATTTCAAGACAGCAGCTGGAGAACAAGTGACTTTAAGTACGGCCCTTTCGGGAGTAAGTATGGAAGGCGCTTCAAAGAACTTAAAAGCAGAAGTTCCAAATGATGATTTTGATTATTATTTAAAAGAGGCCGAACAAAATTGGAACCATGAATTGGGGCGGGTAGCAATCGAGACCAAAGACAAAGAGGAACAGGTTAATTCTATACAGCACTATACCATTCAATGTTGGCACCGACAATTTTCAGTGATGTTGATGGTGCTTACATGGGGGCGGACCGGAAGGTACATCAGGCTGAAGGTTGGACCAATTATAGCACGTTCTCACTTTGGGACACCTATAGAGCTTCGCATCCATTATTTACCTATATAGACCCTAGTCGAGTAAATGATATGATTAAGTCCTTCATTGCCTTTTATGAACAGCATGGCCGACTACCGGTATGGAATATTTATGGGAGTGAAACGGATATGATGATTGGCAATCATACCATTCCTGTCATTGTAGATGCATATTTAAAAGGAATTGGTGATTTTGATGCAATAAAAGCGTTAGAAGCCTGTGTTGCCACGGCTAATATTGATAATTACCGGGGTATAGGTCTTTATAAAAAATTAGGCTATGTGCCCTATGACGTAAAAGATGAATACAATGCCGAAAACTGGTCCTTATCACGAACACTTGAATATGCCTATGACGATCATTGTATCGCAATGATGGCCGATAAGATGGAAAGGAAAGATATTGCAGGAGCGTTTTTTGCGAGAGCTCAAAATTATAAAAATGTGTATAATCCGGCTACTTCATTTATGCAACCTCGAGATAGCCATGGTAAATTTATTACCCCGTTTGATGCGGAGGAATATAGTGCACATATTTGTGAAAGTAATGCATGGCAATATTTTTGGTCTGTACAACATGATATTCCTGGATTGATTAAACTTGTTGGTGGGCAAGATCGCTTTGGACAGAAGCTAGATAGCATGTTTACATTTCATCCTTCCGACACCAGCAAGCTGCCAATTTTTAGTACAGGAATGATTGGGCAGTATGCACATGGTAACGAGCCGAGCCATCATGCACTCTATTTATTTAATGCGGTTGGACAGCCTTGGAAAACGCAGCAATATGCAGCCGAGGTAATGAACAAACTTTACTTGAATACACCTTCGGGATTAAGTGGAAATGATGACTGCGGGCAGATGTCGGCTTGGTATGTATTCAGCGCATTGGGATTTTATCCTGTAGATCCCATAAGTGGAAAGTACGAAATTGGTACACCTTTATTTGAAAAAGCTGAATTGAAGTTGTCCAATGGAAAGAAATTTACCGTGAAAGCTAACCATGTCAGTAAAGCCAATATTTATATCCAAGCCATTACGATTGATGGTAAGCCTCTTGAAACAAGTTATATCAGACACGAACAAATTATGTCCGGAGCGACATTGGTGTTAGAAATGGGCGAAAAACCGGGACCGATATGGTACAAAAATAAATAGGATATATAAGTATATGGAGATTCATATGTGAAGCTCCCAAATAATTAAGAAAAGCCTCCAAATGAATATTAATCGATTTGGAGGCTTTTATTTTGTTGGCAGAATCAAGTTTTTGTAGAAGTATGTCGTGCTACACAATGTTCCATTCGGGAAGAGCGCATAATTTGGGATATCGCCGACTTTCGTCCAGCCACATTTTTGATACATAATATAAGCCGGGCTATCGGTTACAGTATCTAGTACCAATAGTGTCTTATTTAGATCAATAGCTATATTTTCAATGTGTTGAAGTAAATTTTGTGCAATGCCCATTCTTCGAAAGTCAGTATGGACTAACATTTTGGCTACATCTGCACGATGTATTTGATTTGAGGGGAGGTCGATTTGGAGTTGAACGGTTCCTGCGATTCGATGCGTAGAAGCATCTTTTGCAATAATCAATATTGTTTTTTGCTGCTTGACCTTGTTCAGTACTTCAGTCCAAAATCTTTTTGCCTGCTCAACTGTTAGATCTTCCATAAAGCCTACAGAGGCACCTCCTTGGACAATATTAAAAGTCAGGTCTACTAATTCAGAAATTAAGGTAATGCTGGATTCGTTGACTTCTTCAACGACAAAATCTGTATTGGAAATAGGTGAGGAACTCATGTGTTTGATTGCGGATGAGATATAGAAAAGGAATTGATCGCTGTGTTATGTAAGAAAAGACATTCTGCTAATGATCGGCTTGGCTCTTCTGGTGAGAATTATAGTTAAAAATCGTTACTCGTTGCGGGTGAATGCATAATAGATGACGTATAACCAACCGAGTATCCCATGAATTAAAGCCCATAGTATGGATTTGTTGCGATCCCATGAGGTGACAACGGCAATGACAGAACCCAGCCCAATACCCGATTGGGTGATCGTCTGTGTCGTTGATTTACTTATCTCTTGGCCAAATACAATATCCGAGATGAAAGAAAGAATATGAATAATGCGAGGTGTTTCATGATGGGTTTATTGAGCTCCTCTTATTTTGAGTTCTTCATTGATTTCTTTTATTCTTTTAAAATTGAGAATAACAATAGGAGATAAGGCGAAGGGAATCGCCATTAGTGCGCTGAATCCTTTGTTAATTGACGTATAGATCCCCATGCCTAATAGAATAAAGAGCATGGTGGTGAGCATCCATGTAATTACCAGCGCATTTTTTTTGTTGGTTTGAAGCTCTTCGTCAGTCATTCCGTTTAAAGGTCTGTTATTCATATTTCGGTGGTTTATAGTCTCTAAGTTCCGTAATTTTTTTTAAGAAACAAAGAATTTTGCCTTAAATGATGTGTGATTCTTAAATAAATATAGCTTTTTTTTCTGATTTTTTTAAAAAATGATTAATTAAATGGCTAATATAGTAGGTTTCGAAGGACCTTTTTTACAATAATGCAGTATAAGGTGATTTTTATGGATTCCCTGTTTAGAAGAGTAGGCTTTTCATCTCTCAAAGAAATAAATAGTTTGTGCAAAGTAAGGATAAGCGTATTGCTTTTTAGCGAGCAGGTTGTACGGAAAATAACGAATCTTAAAACAACGACCACGAATATTAAACGAGACGGATAGGCTGGTTTAAAAAACTGTTATTTGTAAAAAAAATTAAGAAATGAGAATGCTAGCTTTAATCTTTATGCTATTTACCATGTGTTCCTGTAGGGGTAATTTGGATTTGGGGTACAATGAGAAAATGGCTAAGCTCTTTCATAGCTGTCGAGAAAAAATGGATGAGAGCTATGGAAAATTGCTAGAAGGGGAATATGATGTCGATAAATCAGACTATTCCTATCACATGAAATTGAATGAGGCACGCGCTTTGAGTAGTTACATCAAAGGATTAAAATGCGAATACAGTAAAACTGCCGAAAGTTTTCACATCGCTTCAGTTGGTTACATGACAGAGATCGTTGATGGATATGGTATTTTATTAATTAAATATATTGATGAACAGAAAAAAGGGACTCGGAAAAGTCTGTTGCGGGAGATTACTGATGAAAAAGAGAAAATTGAAGCCTTAGCTGAGTCGTGTTTAGGACATCAAATAGCCTTCATGAATCAAGCTGGAATAAAAGTAGATAGTCAAACAGGAAAGTAGTTGAAATATATTTTAATTTTATAACCATGTTAATACGAAAAAATATGTGGTATTTGCTTATCATTTTTACCTATGATGGCATTGTTCCTGTAAGAGCAAAATAGCAGCGCATCAGTCAATACCCCCGTATTCATTAGCTGATACTGTGAAACCCGATTGGTATCGTGAATACTATGGTCGGGTTGTAATGATCGACAATGATTTTGTAACGCAGAAAGATGGCAATTATTTAGTAGATCTTCCTTTGCAGATCGTTTCCGGATTCCACTTACGTTTTCTTTTTGAGTACTAAAATTCCAGTGGGAGTTACTAAAAAAATCCAATGAATTCTATCCCGATCTTCAACATTTTGTACTGATTGTTCCCGATTGGAAGTTTTATGGTGAAGTCGCCGAAGAAGCTTCGAAAAATGGGATGTGTATAGAACCTGCGACAACCAATTTTTATTATTCCATAAAAAGAGAGGACGGTATGGTTAAAGTCGACAGTCTCCGGCTTTCTGGTCTTGATAACCCTAGATTAGATTTTGTTAAACCAATTTCAGCTAAAGGCATGCTTACAATTTATCGAAGAGACAGTTACGGATCGGTTTGTTGCCCGCGTGACCCGAAATGGGATAATGCAGACAAGGATGAGCTTTTCCTACGTGATTTTGAACACCGCAGTCACCTTGAAAGTAACTAAAGGGCGGTATGTGCAGATGGAAGGTAAAGAAGGCGAAAAAAGTATCTATTATACCTTACCGGGATTATCTTTCAGCACAGCGATTGGAATTTTTAGCAAATAAATATGCGCAATGGATTGCCAATAAGGATACGGGGACAAGGGACGATTATACCACAGTTATTTGCACCCACAAATTATACCGATGGTAACTGAGGGCTTTAACAAAAATGAAAGAATTACCATAAAGTCAAAAATTAGTGCGATTTGGTTCTTTCCGGAACAGCATGTTGTTTTTTTTGATGAAGATAAAGCTATTCTGTTAGCTTTATCTCGAACATTTTTATCCCAGTTTTTACCCGGTAACAAAGAAGGTGTTTGATCTTTTATTGTAAGCGATACCATTTAATACATCTAAATCCACATGCTTGTGTTACATGCTCACGTAATTTGGATAGATCGACTAAAGCCTCCACTGTACCTGTTTTAGGGTCTATTCGTCCAATGACATCCTCCATAAAGAAATTTGCATAGATTTTCCCTTTTTACCCATTCCATTTCATTGATTTGATCCACCATGGCCGTGTTCGTTGCTGCACGGATATAATCCACTTTTGAGAAATCATTTGGATTAAGTGTATAGATATAATCAGAACCATTCGACATGAATAAGTTTTTACCGTCAGAAGTTAAGCCCCAACCTTCCATTGGCTGAAAGTAAGGAAGTGTCTTAATAAACAGAAAGACTGTTTATATCGTAGAGGTAGGCTAGATTGTTTTTATAGGTTAATTGATATAATTTTCCATTTAGGACGGTAGCACCTTCGCCAAAAATTGAATCATCCAATTCATTTTTTTTGATGGGCTGACCCGTTTTAGGATTAACAATACGGATACTCGATTTCCCCTTATTTCCACTTGGACCAACCCCATTCCCAGTACTTTCGATCAAATTATCACCGTAAAACTCCAGTCCTTGTGTGAAAGCTTTGGCATCATGTGGATAAATATTCACAATGCTATAACTTAGCAAAAGCGGAGGGTTAGAGGCGAATAGATCGATGTTGACCGAATTTTCTTCTCGCTTTCCATTACTAAATACGACAGCTTTAATAATTTGCTTACCAAATTTCTCCTGTTTTAATGAATAATTGAAGGGCTCATTTCCGACGACCTGGCCAATCTTTTTATCGTTTATAGCGTAAATAACAGAGTCTATTTTGGATGTGTTTTTGCTATACATCTTTAATATCAGATCCTCACCCCGCGTATAGTGCTGTTTAATATTGTCAAAGGTAAATGTCGGATTTTCATCAGCATGTTCGGACTGGGAACTTAAAGTTGTATTGGTATTGTTGCTTTTATTTCCGGTACAACTGCCCAAAATGGCGCCAATAATGAAACAAATGAGGTACGATTTTTTTTGCATTGATATAGTGTGCTTGATTAATTATCCACTAATAAACTAGAAAACAAGTTGCTTAACAATAGCTGTTGCTGTACTACTTGTTTCTCAAACTTAGATAAATTGTTTTTTATATGCAATTCAATTGCAGACCAATACAAAGGATAATTCGTCTATGAAAGAAAAAATGAACCATTGCATGCTGCTCGATTGTTATAAGGGTATGGAAAAATCATATTTTACTGGAACGAGCGGTATCCTTTTACCTTACAAGAATAAAAGTTATTATCCTGAGGAGTTACAGGATAAAAGTCGATTGGCTGTATACAGTTTACTATTTAACTCATTGGAAGTAAACAGTTCTTTTTATAAAATTCCCAGAGAAGAAACAGTCAGAAGATGGTCCGAAGAGACGACCGATGATTTTCGTTTCACCTTTAAACTATGGAAGGGAATTACGCATCAAAAAGAACTTAAGTTTGATCCACAGGATGTCGCTAGATTTCTATCTGTTATTGACGCTATCGGCCAAAAGAAAGGGTGCTTGCTCATACAATTACCACCATCTTTTAAATTTGCTTCTATTGGAATGCTTGTTGAACTGCTGGATTGTATTGCCCAGGATAAGAGAAGTGAAAAATGGCAGGTATGTGTAGAATTTAGGGACCTTTCCTGGTATAGAGAAGAAACTTTCGAACTTTTAAAATCCTATGAAATGCATCTGGTTATTCATGATAAGGATATGCAAGGTATGCGTCTTCAATATGCGGATGCAAAGATAATCTATATGCGCTTTCATGGCCCAAATGGTGACTATAAGGGAAGCTATTCGGACAGCCTATTGTTGGAATACAGTACCTATATTAACGAATGGATTGCAGCGGGAAAAGAAGTCTATACTTATTTTAATAATACAATAGGAGCGGCACTTCCTAATCTAAAGACATTAGCCTCGTATATCACTGCGAACAAAATATTTCCTGCTTAAAAGGTGTCTTTTTTTAAAGTACACTGCCACGGATATATTCATTTCCCATATAGCCGTCCCAGCCTTCATGTTCACGCATAATCCGCTGATAAGCAGTGGTCAATGCTTGAGTTTTCGTAAATAAGGGAATACCTCTCCGGATGCAGTCGTGATCAGCGTAAGTCCCAGCATTATCGTGCCATTGTAGCCAAGCAAGTAATTCTTGTCTTTTCATCAGCATTAATCTATCGAATAGTGTCTTATCTTTTAAGTTCATGAGCTGATAACGCCAATCTGTGCGATGCGATTCCATAGCTAGAATTTTTGGAAGCTGATGCGCTATGATCTGTTTAATAAAAGACTCCATAATCTGAAATTTTAGTTGTTAAAGATGAGTTGTGCGTGTGTATTCGAAAAGGCATTGTATCTTCTTTTCATGTGGATGCGCAGGATTTCTTTATGGATATACGCGACAGCCTTTAATTTGGAAAGCTGCTGCACGCCATTTTCAATACATTTACGATCGGTATAGTTTCCTTTTGGATCATGCCATTGTAGCCAATCAAGGAGTATTTCTCTTTCTAGATTCTCGAGTCTCTGATGTAAGCCGATTAATTCACTTTCCCGGAGTTGTTCTCGCCAGTCAGACCAGATCGGACCTGACACCATCCCTCGCTTCTCTTTGAATTTATTTTCCATATTTTACGTCGAATTTGAAGATCTAAAATTTGTTAGATGACTAGCTTACTGATAATAGCATTGCCAAGTTTACTTTTCATAAATAACTCAATTTGTTTCAGCAATTCTGGACTTACTTCGGGGACTCTTTCTAAATCTCGTATAAACCACTTCTGAATGACAGGTGTTTGTTTGGAACGTTGGTCAAATTTAACCACTTCAGCCCGTGATGATTTTCCAGCCGGATCGTAGTATGACCATAGTACAATGAAAATCGTATTTGGATCCTCATCGGGATGGGGGGTATGAAAGCGAACGATGTCACCTACGTGTAAATCCTTATTGTCATATGCTGCGCTGTGTTCCATAAAAGCATTGTCTAAAACTGATATTCAAATATACTAAAAATATTAGTATAAAAAAGTTTTTGCTAAAAATTTTATACTTCATCTAACAGGCTGTTGTTTTTTTATAGTTGGAGGCATGTCTTAGTGATTTGTGCTTTTACTTCGATTTTATTGTTTTTATGAATCTGAATTTCAGTCCCTTTTCTTGTGGGTAGAAAAGATGGACAAATATAAAGGGGAACTATTCGAAGGGAATTTTGTGAAGGCTGCGCATAGAATAATAGCTAGGTGAAAAGTAGATGTGTCAGCGCGAGTTTTATGCTTAAGAATTTCACTTGTTGTAACATTTTTTTCAAAATTTCGGTAATTTGACCTTAAAGACATAATATGGCAACTCTACCTTGTCAGCTCCCTTATTCCATTGCGGGTCTTTAAAGAGCTGTGCACAAGAGAAATAGAGGTGTCCATCTCCGCTGATACCCATAGAATCGGGCCATAGTATTCGGGAGTCCCTTACCAGGGTATTCACATTTCCCTCAGGATTTAAATATTTAATACTATAATCTATTGACGATGTGAGATAAATATTTCCATCAATGTCTGCTAGTAAGCCATGCGTGATTCCGACTTCTCCTTTGTCTTCCACTTTTGCCTCCAATTCTTGATCCGTCAGCCCTGCGTCGGCTAAAAATTCTGTTGCAATACAGTACAAATGGGTCTGATTGATGGCTTTGAAATATAAATATTTAAAGTCGTGACTCAATGCTATGCCATTCACGTTGGAAGAAAAAGGCTTTCCATTTTCACTACGCATTTCAATACCATTATAGCTTAATAATACATCAGGATCAGCCAGCGTAAAACGGCTTCCAGTTAAAGCCTTTCTAGTCAGTCCAGTTTTAAGGTCTAAAATAATGATGGCCGCTTGGCCGGGATCGGAGAGATAGGCTAAATTTCGCTTGTGATCAATACGCATATCATTTAGACCTGATTTGGTTTTATCAAGGTCGTCGAAACGATAAATATGTTCAATTTGATTTGTATTTGTATTGATTTTTAATAATTTAAACTGGCCTTGATTTGATTTTTCATCTTTGCCAAAAATTGATCCAGCAGCAGATGGTTTAGAATCCAATACCCAGAGATTGTCCTCGGTATCGACAAATATATCCTGAACATTTACAAAGTGGGAATTCTCTTTTCCTTCTAAATTCCATTCTTCATTTGGATAAGGAACAGGTTTTCCATTGATGATTTCAGTAAGTGCATACTGATAATTTTTAGCTTGTTTTGGGAAGGAAACAAATAATCGATTGTTGGAGCTAGCGCTCACACCGATCGGACGGTACGGGCCTAAAGCTGCTGCGACCTCCAATTTCGGGGCTGTAGTATCATTAACTTGTGCCAGCATAGTGAGAAAAAAGATGTGACAGAATAAAAAACTTAATATGAGCCGTGTTCGCATATTCTTGTTATAATTTAACCTTACTATATTACTTTGGACTGGTCCCATTAAGCAATAAACAGCGATTTTTTAGTTACGTAAAGAGACCGCGCTCTCATAGAAGAACCTTCTATTCTCAATTATTGTTTGTCCTTTTCTTCAAATAATACTTTTTTACACTGCTCAGCATATCGTGTGTTTCATGTCGATACGAATCCGCTTGGATTTAATTTTCTGAGCGACTAGAAAAGTTGGGATTGGTCTCGGTGATTAAAAGGAGGTGATTTACAAGCAGATTTCTTGCAAGAGCTTTTCAACCTCCTGGGCATGGGTGACTGTCATAAAATGTCCCGCACCCCTAATGATAAAGTTGGGCTTTACATTTTTGATGGGGATAATATGATCTCTACTACCATGTATATGAATTAAATTGTCCGGAACCGAATTGTTTTTCCATTGCAGAATTTGATGTATTGCCCAGTTCATAAAGATGGGGTCTGTATCGTATAAAATCTGTTTTAGCAAGCGGGAATCTTCTTTGTTACGTATGCCAAAAAAGTAATCTGATAGAAAACAATGGAACTTTAGTAACGGACTAGGAACCAGTTTGTTGATTTTGAGTCTGCCTGCTAAGCGATACAGTTTGGGTAATTCATGCCGTCCTTTGGCTGAAGCAAGCAGGATAATTTGTTTTGTTTCGATAATCTTGGCAATTTCTATTGCAAGCATTCCTCCAAAGGAAAGCCCAACGAGGATGGGGTTCTTTGCAGTAATTTTAGTCGATATTCTTTTTGCATAAATAGACAGTGGTTCATTGGGGCTTGGTGTAATCCAATCTAGATAGGTTAGATCAAGCGAGCCAGAGTCTATTTTGCTGAATACACGTTGATCTACACCCAATCCGCTGATGACATATATTTTGGTTGCGGTGATTTTCATTTAATCAAGTGTCTGTATCCATTTGCGGAGACAAGGTACTGAATTATCGTTACAAAACAGGGCAAAAATTGCTTCGAAAGTGAATTTTTGCCCCTGTTTATACTATTGAATAACGTAAATATTAAATAACGTAATTTTAATCCACCTAATCGCTCGAGCTTACTAAGATAAGCTCGCCAAACTCTTCGCTTCAAAAGTCGATAATTCGTTGTATTTTTCGGCTTGCACTTTTTTCACCCAATTCGGATCTTGCAAGATCGCCCTGCCTACAGCTACAAGGTCAAAATCGCCACGTTCGTAACGACGAACCAGTTCATCCAGTGAAGCGGGAGAGGACTTGAACTCCGAATTTGTAAATACATCGCCAAAATCTTTGTCAAGACCTACGGATCCAACCGTGATTGTGGGTTGTCCTGAAATTTTTTTGAGCCATCCAGCGAAATTTAAGTCGCTACCTTCAAATTCCGGCTCCCAATAACGACGTTGGCTTCCATGAAAAATGTCGACACCGGCATCTGTCAATGGTAGGATCCAGTCTTCCATCGCTGCGGGGGTGGGAGCAAGCTTGGCTGTGTAGTCTTGCTGCTTCCATTGTGATAGACGTAGAATGATTACAAAATCAGGTCCAACCGCTTTTCGCATTGCTTTGACTACCTCAACCGCAAATTTAGAGCGCTCCTTAATTGTTTTTCCACCAAATTCGTCTGTTCTGTGGTTCATTCCTTCCCAGAAAAATTGGTCGATCAGATAGCCATGGGCGCCATGGATTTCAAAAGCATCAAAACCGAGGTCTTTTGCAGATTTAGCAGCGTCAGCGTAAGCTTGTATCGTGGCCTCTATATCCGCTAATGTCATTGTATCTGGGCTTTCAAACGCAGCGGGCGGAGTCCATTGCATAGGAGTATAACCAACATGCCATAGTTGAGGGGCTATTTTTCCGCCTTTTTCGTGCACTGCATCCACGATATTTTTCCAGCCGGCCAGTGCTTGGTCACCGTAAAAGTTTGGGATATCCTTTAAATTCTTTGATGAAGGTCGTTCGATAACGGTACCTTCCGTCAAAATTAAACCGACATCTCCCGCGGCACGACGCTCGTAATATCCCGCTACAGCACTGTCGGGAATTCCATCCGTCGAAAATGCTCTCGTCATTGGTGCCATTACAAAGCGGTTTTTGAGTGTTAGATTTTTGTACTCAAATGGATTAAAAAGTGTTTGTATGCTCATTTTTCTCGTTTTAAATCGTGAATCTTCACAAATATATTTTAAATAGTATATATTTGTAACTATTATTAGTATAAACTAGTTACCTTCGCGTAACTATTTTGAATATATTCAAATGAAAAGGACTGAATTTAAAAGTTGTTCCTGTGCCATGCAGCGTTCCATGGCAATTTTAGGTACCCGGTGGAAGCCTGTGATTATCTATACTTTGCGCGATCGAAAAGCCCGATTTGGTCAATTGGATGCGCTCATCGAACATATTTCTCGAAAGGTTTTGACCAGTTCATTAAAAGAATTGGAAGAGGATGGCGTTATTTTGAGAGAAGAGTACAAGGAGCTCCCACCACGCGTAGAGTACTCTTTGACAGAAAAGGGCAAGGCTTTAATACCTATTATGTGCCAATTGGCAAAATGGAATGAAGCCTACTATGAAGAGTCTGTATCACCAGAATTGATCGTGTAGAAATTATAATCTAAATACATCGATCTTGCTTCGCTTTTACGCTATCGCTGCCGAATGGAATAGTATTGTGTCAACCGGTTTGGCCTGTCCGTTTTCTATTGCTTGCCAGCGCGGGACTGTTGATCACAATAAATGAAATTTTCATATTTATTTAAAATTTAAGTAATATTGAATTGTGAAAAACAAGGTAAACCAAGAATTTAGCAAGCAAGATTTTTTAAAATCTTTTCGGGAGGGCAGAAGGGATGGTTTACAGTTTCTGTACAAAACTTTCTATAGTCCAATGTGCTATTTTTTAGAAAAGATGAATCTTGATAAAGGTACCATCGAAGAAATCGTGCAGGATGTATTCTTAAAGCTTTGGGAGCGCCGGATAGATTTTGATCATGTTGAATCAATCCGAGGTTTTCTCTACACAAGTTGTAGAAACGCCGCTTTAAACAGGATCCAACAAGAAAATAGAATTCAACAAAAAACCAATTTTTATACGTCACAGGTCGATCTGGTCGATTTACCGATCAGCCATCAAATGATCTATTTGGAGACGCTTCGAACGATCCATGATGCCATTGATACCCTGCCTGAGCAATGTAAGCAAGTGATGCGTAAGTTGATTGTTGAAGATTTAAGCCCACAGGAAGCAGCGATCTCCTTAGGACTAACCACTAGTACGATTTACAATCAAAAGAAAAGGGGAATTGAACTTTTGAGATTAAGACTCAAGCCTGACCAGTTTTTTTGCCTACTTTTGCTTTTACTCTATTATTAGAAAATTTATACTTCTGATACATAGGTTTTTGTGAAAATATCTACCACCTCTTTAGAGAAACGAAATCAAAATATTGTTTTAAGTATATAGAGCAATATGGAGCAAATACCCCAACATATCATTTATTTACTGAGCAAATCCAAGCTGGAAGGATTGCGCGATGACGAAAAATTACAGTTGGACTTATGGCGGTCCGAAACTGATGCAAATAAGGGGCTATGTGATCTGATTGACAACAAAGATCAAATGCAAGCGGATTTAGACGGGATAGCCCGTTATGATTGGGAGGAATCATTTGCCCTCTTTTGAACAAGATTACCTCAATACCTCATACACTAAACCTTTTTATAAACGTATGTTGTCCTATGGTATCGCCGCGGCGTTGATTGGATTACTCGTGTTGTTTTTATACATAATCTTTCGGATACGGTCTATCAGGAGACTCCGGATAAAGGTATTCAACCCGCTCAAATGACAGGGGTAGTACGGCTAGGAAATGGAAATTCAATTTCGATGGCTCCAGGAGATACTTTTATTATCGTTTGTATCACCCGTTAAAAATAAAGCGGCACGAGTGAATAATTTATTCGCTGCGACACCCAAGGGTGGGAAAATGACCATGCTATTACCTGATGGAACAAAGTATGGATGAATGCCAAAACGCAGTTGGATTATTATGAAGTAGATAGTATGCGGGAGGTTCGTTTGGTGGGGGAGGCTTATTTTGAAGTTGCCAAAAAATATTTACCATGGGAAGGTGAGGTTCCAAAACTGAAACCTTTCGTGGTACAAGCAGGGAAGATCAATATCTCCGTATTGGGGACACATTTTTATGTGAAATCAACCAAGAATATAGAAGACTTTAAAACGACATTATACGAAGGTAAAGTTAGGGTTCGACAGGGCGACAGGCAGATTATACTGTTGCCAGGGGAAGAATCGTATATCAAACTCGGTCAAATTGAACGACGAATAATTGATCTTGACGCGCGCAATGCATTGAAAGACGGATATTTCGTGTTCAATTCGGAGATTTAGGGGGTATTATGGATGAGTTAGCGTCTTGGTATAATGTAGATGTCGTCTATCTCGATAACCAAATAAAATCGGAAAAATTTGAAGCGATGTTGTCTCGTAACAGCAGTCTGAAAGATATCATCAACGTACTGGAGAGTACCGGGAAAATTAAGTTTAAATTTAAGGAAAGACCATTTATGTAGACAAAACAACCTAAATGAAAAGACGAAACCCTAAACGCTTGCAACATTTAGGGCTTCAGATCAAGTAATTCTAACTGTAACAGAATTTTAATTCTTAACCTAAAACAAATGTATAAAAATTATGCACAACTTCGTCGTGCCCTATACGATCAAACGCAACAAATGAAAAACAGCGATCGCCCAGATATTTGGGGTAGGCCGCAATGGAGGGGAAACATTATGCGCATATCGCTTACAACCATACTAATGTCTTGTTGTCTGCTTCATGTTGGAGCTAAAACGTATGGACAGGACGTATCGATACAGGAGAAATCAGTGTCGTTGAGAAAGGTTTTTTCAGAGATCAATAAGCAGACTGGCTATTCTTATGTATGGGCGGCCACAACTATTGATCCAGATACAAAGGTTAACTTAACCGTTAAAAAAGAATCGTTGGGAAATGCTCTTGGGAAGTTATTGGACGATTTGGATCTCGATTTGAGATCAAGGGGAAGATTATTGTCGTACACGAAAAATCTCAACAGACTCAACGATCGATCACTAATCAGTTAATGACGGTAAAAGGTTTTATTGTCGATTATAACAACAGACCACTTCAAGGTGCAACGATTCGTGTAAAAGGTGTTCCAAAAGGAACCGTTACAGATCAGCATGGTCATTTTGAAATTAATGGCGTTAGTTTAAATAGCTTTTTGGACATTACCATGGTCGGATTTGCTCCACTTACGATTGCAGCTAAGTCCGATTTGGGGTACGATTACCTTAAGAGCCTTGGATGAGCAATTGCAGGAAGTGAACATTACGGTCAATACAGGATACCAAAAAATAAGCAAAGAAAGAGCAGCAGGCTCAATTGCTCAGGTGACAGCCAAAGACATGGAAGGACGGCTTCAACCTAATTTATTGGACCGGATCGATGGATTGTTGCCCGGGCTAAATTTGGTGCGAAATATTTCAAGTCCACAGAATTCGAAAAATAATCTGGGTATCGAGGTTCGTGGACGCTCCACCATCAACGCACAGGCTGCTCCGCTAATCGTTGTTGACGGTATGCCTTTTGAAGGTGACTTAACAGCTATTAATCCCAATGATATTGCTTCCATAACCGTTTTGAAAGATGCTTCGGCTGCCTCCATTTATGGCGTGCGTTCCTCTAACGGTGTTATTGTTATTGCGACAAAAATAGGCTCCGCAGGCAAAACAAAGATTAATTATAGCAATACGCTTTCTTTTAGAGGACTTCCAAGCCGCAGCTACCTCAATCAGATGAGTAGCGCTGAACTGGTCAACTTTCAAAAGGAAATGTTTAACTATCGTTCAGGAGATTACGCTGTTATTGACCCGAGAAAAGCGATGAACGACGTTTATCGAATTTTGTACGATCGCAAAGGTGGAGTAATTTCGGAAGAAGAGATGGAAAAGCGGCTGGATGTATATCGAAATCGTGATCGCTTCACCCAAATGGGTAAATTTCTGAATACGACCCGATTCGATCAGCAGCATAATCTCGCTATTTCGGGCGGATCCGATCGTTATACATACCATTATTCCCTCAATTATACGCAGCCGGGAGATTACAATAAGGGACGGGCGACAAACAAGGAGCTGGGATTTAGTCTGAAAAATAATTTTAAGTTTACCGACTGGTTTAGTTTACGCGCAAATGTATTGGGGAAAAACCAAAATAGAGAGGGGGATATTGGCTTCAATTTCTACGATAACTATATGGGAGGCAAAGCATCCTATTATCTGCTTGAAAATGAGGACGGTTCTCCGGCGCAATGGTATAATTCAAAATCTCAATTTGAAATAGACCGTTTAAAGGCCTTAGGACTGGAAGATGAGACCTATATTCCTTTAAATCATGTTGCCGCGATTCACGAAAAATTTTATAATAAATACATTAACCTAAATTTTGCGGCCAATTTTAAAATTATTAAAGGATTGGATTTTGACCTATCCTATCAAAGTGAACGGACCGAAGGGTATAATGGCACATTGAATAGGAAAAATGCCCAATCGGTTGTAGGTATGGTGAATGACGCTACCCAAATCGGAAAGGACGGGGCAATCAAACGCAATATTCCGCAAGGGGGACAATTTGCTGAACAACGTAATGATGTCAATAGCTATACCTTACGTGGCCAATTTAATTATCAAAATAATATTCAGGGAAAACATGAAATTGTCGCAATCGCCGGTGCTGAACGTAGACAGATCAATAACCGATATACGAATATTTACAAGTATGGTTACGATGAAAATAGCCTAGTCTACAAAGGAATTAATGAAGAGCTTTTTGGTATTCAGATCCAAAACACACAGGCGCTTTTTAATAGCTATACTATTTCGAAAAAAGAGACTGGATTTAAGGATCTAGTCGATAGATTTGTTTCCTTCTATGCCAATGGATCTTATACCTATGATCGTAAGTTGACTTTGAGTGGAAGCATCCGGATGGATCAATCTAATTTGTTTGGAACAAATATCAAAAATCAATACAAACCTCTTTGGTCCATAGGCGCTTTATATCATCTGCCAAGAATTGATTGTGAACCATTAGATCGTTGGTCGGTACGTGCGACTTATGGTGTAAATGGAAATGTCCCAAAGGATAATGGACCATATTTGATTTCGAGGGTGAATAACAATCTGAACTACTTTAACGGTGAAATGCAAGCCTACATTGATTCTCCGCCTAATCCATTGTTGCGATGGGAGCGAACAAAAGTATTCAATGTTGGTTTTGATTTCTCACTATTTAAAGATAGACTTACAGCTACTCTTGATATCTACAATAAGAAAACTTCTGATTTATTGGGGAATACGCCGTTGGATCCAACTTTGGGATGGGATATGGTGTTGCTTAATTATGCTGATATGCAGAATAGCGGGATCGAGTTGGGGCTGAATGGTAAGATGATTCAACGTGAAAACTTCAGCTGGAACAGCACAGTGAATTTTAGTTACAACAAAAATAAGATTACCAATCTATATGTTGAACAGAATACCCCATACTATTACTATTATGCTCCCCAAAATCGGGTTGGAATCCCAATGGGTAGTTTATATAGCATAGATTATGCGGGATTAAATGATAAGGGACGACCTTTGGCACGAAAGGCTGATGGTAGTCTGGTCGAGACCACGCAAAAATTGACTGTCGATGATTTAATCTATGAAGGTACGACAGTACCTCCCTACACTGTTTCTTTCAGAAATGGATTTAAGTATAAAGATTTGACGCTTTCCTTTATGTTTATTTTCAATGGTGGCCATGTGATGCGGGGAGTTCATCCAGAGTTCTTGAGTAAATACGCGGAGCTTAACTACAATAATAACTTCGACAAATTATGGTTGAACTATTGGAAGAACCCAGGTGATGAAAGTAACCCTGATATTGCTCCCGCATTTGTTTCTGCTGCTTCAGGCAATATTTCCGATATTTTCAATGCTGCACATAAATTTGTTCAGAAGGCTGACTATATTAAATTGCGCGATATTTCATTATCCTACAACCTTCCTGCACAATGGATTGCACCGACAAAACTTTCTTATGTGCGTCTAACAGGACAGGTATTGAATGCATGGCGTTGGGTCGCTAACAAGGATAATCTTGATCCCGAGGTTTGGGCTGGGTATAGTACGGTAACGAGTCCAAGTAGAGGGATACAAGCACCAATAATTTACAATTTAGGTGTATCTGTAGGATTTTAATAAGAAAATATCATGAGAAAAATATATATAGGATTGCTATTCGGTTTATTGACATTGAATAGCTGTAACAAATACTTGGATATTAAACCAAAAGGTTTTACAATTCCAGAGAATCTGAATGATTACAAATTGCTTCTAAACGATCAATCTTTAGTAAGGGCTTCCGCTGTTTATCCGAACAATTTAGTAGATAATTTACAGTCCGGAGATCCTCAGGATGTACAATCGGCAGCAAGCTATGACTATTATGACTATGTAAAAAAACAACTCTATAGCTTTGCTCACGGTGCGATATTTGAAGATGGCCAGTATGATCCATACTGGGAATCGGCTTATAGCCACATATTCACTTACAATGTTGTTATTAACAATGTATTGGCAGCAACAGAGGGATCGGAAGCCGAAAAGAAAAGGGTTTGGGCTGAGGCTAAGGTCGGTCGTGCATTTGAATACCTTAGTCTAGTGAATATCTATGCCGCTCATTATAATCCTGCAAGTGCAACAAAAGATCTAGGGGTACCTTTGGTGCTGAAAGAGGATATCAATCAAAAATACGAACGTGTATCTGTTCAGGCGATCTATGATCAGGTAGTTAGCGATCTTAATGACGCGTTGCCAAATTTGAGTACAGTGCAGTCAAATAGATTTCAAGCAGTACGTTCCGTCGGTTTCTCTTTTCTAAGTCGGGTTTATCTCTATCAGGGAAAATACAAAGAGGCCCTTGAGAATGCAAAACAAGCACTTGCTGTGAATAAAACGCTCATTGATTATAGTTTATATACCAATAAAGACAAGACGACTTGGGGACGGGTTTGTCTAAAAACAGATAATTCGGTTCAATTTCCCGACTCCAGAACGAATATGGAGGCCGTATGGTCTCGGTTAGGAACAAGTTCCCTAGGTAGCCCCAATGCCGAATTTATGCCTCAAAAGACCTGATTGACACTTATGCCAAAGATTTGCCAGCAGGTGCAAAGGACAAACGTTATGAATTATTTTTCTGTCGCGATCAGGCTTCTTTAGGTGCTACTATTGTAAAATTTCCAGGACGGGTTCTTTTTGCTCCCTACGTCGAATTTAGTACAGGATTTAATACGCCTGAGTTGTTTTTGATTGCTGCAGAAGCCGCTGTTCGGACGGGTAATACGGCGGAGGCACTAAGCTTCTTGAATACATTAAGAAATAGCCGAATAGAGAATAATAAAGCGTTAACCTCAACGGATCCAAAAGTTGTTTTACAGACGGTACTTGACGAAAGACGTCGCGAGATGCCCTTTATGGCATCCGATAGGCTGATTGATTTGAAACGACTCGCTATAGCAGACAATTTTAAAAAGTCAATCCAACATCCATTGGCAGGGAAAGTTTTCGAAATGGAATCCACGGATGCCCGGATGATACTTCCGGTTCCCCCAAAGGTACTTTCGTTGAATCCGGGAATTCCTCAGTACGAACGCTAAAAAATTAGATGTAGACACTCATTCCTAATCAATTTCTATCAACATGGAAATTGATTAGGTTCTTAATAAAAAAATATGAAAAAGATACTATTGACAGCACTGGCTTTTACACAGTCGATGCTATTGCTCGCACAAGAACATATACAGTTTCAGAAGATCACTTTTGGTCAGGCAAAGGAATTGGCCAAACAGGAAAATAAGCTGATTTTCCTGGATGGATTCACCTCATGGTGTGCTCCTTGTAAATGGATGGAAGGTAATGTGTTTTCACAGCCTGAAGTCGCTCGTTATTTTAATAGCAGGTTTATCAATACTAAATTTGACTGTGAGATAGGAGAGGGCGTAGATATTGCTAAATTATACCAAATCAGAAGTTTTCCCACGTATTTATTTTTAGATGGGCAGGGGACATTGATCTATAGAACCCAGTCTCGTATGGAAGCCGATCTTTTCCTGAAACAGGCAGCGCAAGCTAATGATCCCAATTTTCAGATCCCCAACTTGCGTAAATCGTACGATTTGGGTATGCGGGAGTCTAATTTTCTAATCCGCTATATTAAAGTGATGGAGCAAACCGATAGTCAAGCAGCAAATGCAGCGAAAAAGGCATTGGACAGCGTGGCTACCGATAGATTTTTGAGGAGCCCAAACGGATGGGAGACCATAAAAATGATGGCACAAAGCCTGGATGATCGTTACGGAAAATTTTTTGAGTCGAACAAAGCTTATTTTAAAAGCATAGCAGTGCCGGCGGATTTTGCGAAAAAAGAGGCACAGCTGCTACGTTATGCCATGTATGGCTATATTAGAGATCATAAAGTAGATGAGTTTAATGCTGGCCTAGCCTATTTTGAAGGCCTAAAAGATCAAGAACAAAAAATAGAAGCTGCACTGTATAAAGTAGAATGGACCGCTGCACATGGTACCCATAAGGAGTTTGTTACCCTCACGAATGTCTTAAGAAAAGGCCTGCTCAAAAATGAGGACGAGAGATTGAGCTTTATTGCCCGCCGCAATGCCAATGCAAAAGGAAATATTGCAAATCCAGTTATCCTAAAACAATGCTATGTGCTGGCCAAACAGGCAGTCGAATTGAATCCCTCAAGTTATTCCAATCAAGGAACATTGGCCGATATTTGTATCGCATTGAAAAAAAAGAAAGAAGCTGTTCAAGCTGCAGAAGCTGCGCGTGGATTGGCGGAACTGGAAACTTCAAAAATTATTAAACTGGCCGATGCTCTTGTGGCACGTGCTAAAGCACTGTAATAGTCAATATGAAAAAAATAGCTACATCTATATTCTTGGTTTTAAGTTTTCTTGGGACAGTATCGGCTCAAGGTCAGCGTTTTCAATTAACAATAAAGGGAAAACAATTTCCCGCAAAATCTAAAGCATTTGTTCGCTACATCGTGGACAGAAAATTGACAATTGACTCTATTAATTTTGGATCCAATGATGTGATCTATAGGGGGGAAATTATGGAACCAACGCAAGTCATGTTATTTTATTCCAAAGATGGAGCTTCCTTCTTTAACCGCAAAGGTGGCCCGATGGAGCGTCTTACATTTTACGTAGACCCTATGGAACCCAATACGCAAATCACTGTTCAACGTCCTTTCGAGTCTTCCTTGGTGAAAGGCGGTAAACTGCAGGTAGCCTATAAGCAGTATCAAGATTATTTAAACTCCTATGAGAAAAAGCTTATGGTTCAGCAGTCTAAAAGAGCTGATTTGTATCAGGAAAAAAATCGTGACGAGAATGCGCTCAACCAAATTGCGCAAGAAATAGACAAGATCGAAACAGAACGTAAGAAGGCGCAGCGAAATTTTATCGTCAATAATCCAGACAATTACTTCAGTTTGTTGGCCTTGCAGGAAGTTGCCAGCTACGATGATAATGTAGTTACCACCGAACCTTTGTTTTTCAATTTGTCATCGAGATTAAGGCAAACAGCTATCGGAAAAAAATTGAATGCAGATATTCAACTCGCAAAAAAACTAGGAATTGGACAGCCAGCTTTAGATTTTGAACAGGAAACTCCTGAAGGTAAAGCGTTAAAACTTTCGGATTTTAAAGGTAAATACGTCCTTTTGGATTTTTGGGCGTCATGGTGCGGTCCCTGTCGTGCAGAGAACCCTAATCTGGTGAAAGCCTATCAAAAATTTAAAGGATCAACATTTGAGATACTGGGTGTTTCACTCGATAAACCCGGGAAGAAAGATAACTGGATGAAAGCGATTGAACAAGATGGGTTAACCTGGCCTCAGGTGTCTGATCTGAATGGTTGGCAAAATCAAGCGGCTCAATTGTACGGTATTCAGGCTATCCCGCAAAATTACCTCATCTCTCCCGAAGGTAAGATTGTTGGAGTCAACTTAAAAGGAGTAAAGTTGATAGAGAAACTCGAAGAGCTCCTTAAATAAATTTTAAGGAGGGGTAAATCACCCCTCCTTGAATTAGAACCTTTAACAGCTGCTATCGTTAGGGGTCTGTTTGCTATTATAGCGCCGCTCTTTGGGGCGCTAAGGTAAGGGCTTGCAGCTTATTCGCTATTTCTCTGCTATTCCGTTACTATTTCTTTGGGACAGCTAGGGGATTGACTCGCTTCTTCTTTGGTATTTCTTCGCTGTTTCTTTGGTATTCCTTTGCTGTTTCTTTGGTATTCCTTTGCTGTTTCTTTGCTGTTTCTTTGGTATTCCTTTGCTGTTCCTTTGCTAAAGAAGTAACAACATACTAGAGAAACAGTAAGCAAAAGGGTAAGAATAAGCAAAGAAAGGCCAAGCCAGTATGTAGCTTAGCCTTGCAAAATAACCTTAAAAAGCTTTTCCAGCTGGTTCACTGCATCGAAGTAATCCATACAAAGCCCAGAAAAATGAAACTGGATTTTGACGTTAGGAAGAAATCTGTTCCTTAAAGCCCGCTATTTTTTCCCTCAGACTATTGAGGTGTTCTGGACTGATTACGCCATTATCCTGATCAAAATTTTCGTAAAATTTGGGAAGCGAGAATGTTTCTTTAATGATAGCGCCAAACTGCGGAAAGAATTTCTGCGCTTCGGCCATTACATTTCCACCACCATAACCTCCTGGTGAAGTTGTCATAAGCAACATGGGTTTATCTTGGAAAACTTTAACATTAATTCTAGATGCCCAGTCGAATACATTTTTAAATGCTACGCTATAGGAACGATTATTCTCCGCCAGGGAGCAAATGATAACGTCACTGGAGGCAATATGATCTAGAAAAAGCTGCGCTTCCTGTGGGAAGCCATTCTTTTCTAGGTCAACAGAAAAGACAGGCATGTTATAGTCATTCAGGTCGATCAAATTAATCTCGTGCCCCTCGAAGCTTTTAAGTACAAATTTGACCAATTGTTTGTTAATTGATGTGGAAGAATTACTCCCAGCGAATGCAAATATTTTCATGTTTTATCCTTTATGATTATCGGTTGCTTAAATTTAGTCAATTTCACGAAAATAAATTTTCATTTTTTTTGAATAGATTGCTATATCAATTTGGCTATCTATGGTGCTGAAAGTTTAATCATATTGTTTGCGAAAAAAATTGTTTGTGCTATCTATTTTTAAGGGATTCTTCAAAAACCAATTTGAAAAAAGTGTCCATTTCTCTTCATTGTTTTCTAGCCATTTTTCGAAAGTATCTTCGTCGCCTTTCATTAATATCCAATGATTGTAAGACTCGCCGTAACCTAGATCGATGATCTTTTTTTGATAACTGAAGAGGACATTTGGAAATATTGTGTTGTGTTTACTGCTGAAGTAGTTGTTTATGAAGTTAGTTCTTATAGAGTCTAGTGTATTGATATCTATAGATTTTGAACCGAGTATTGACATCGCGAGTGTTGTTTCATAAACTCCTACACCAAAAGGCAGTTTTATTTGACTGGAATCAGCTGCTTTTGCGTTGACAAATGCGTTTTTACTAAAGCTAACGGAAAGCGCTGTGTCACTTTTCAATTTTATCTGCGTTTTGTATTGATCATAAAGAAGCTCACTTATTTCAGCTGTTCTTTTGGTGTTTCGTTCTAAATTCATAAATATCTCTCCGTAAATCATTCCCCAAACCTTTTCATCGGAAATACAAAATATCTTTGATGCCCAATAATAATTTGAAGAAAATTCCGGATCCACCTCTATGCCCTTTTCATAATAACCTAATGCATCTTCTAAATTTCCTTTGACACGTTGGATGGCTCCCATTTCCAAATAAAGATGACCTGATTTGGGAAATATTTTTAATCCACTTTCGTAAGTACCTACAGCTTTATCACTTTCGCCAAGCATATCGTATGCATTTCCCAATAATTGATATACTCTGTCATTGGTAATCTTCTCACTTTTAATACTTTCTAAGTACTTAATCGTCTTTTTATAGTCTTTTTTTAAATAATAAGCGTAGCCGAGCTCATAGGGGTACGTGATACTATGCGGATCGAGATTTTGAGCTTCTTTCAATAATAGGATACTCTCATCTACCTTTCCATCGTCCATGAGTTGGATAGCTTCCTTTCCTTTTGAAGAAGCTTTTTCCCGATTTGTTTCTTGACCATAGGTGGTTTGTCCAGTGAGAAATAAAAAAACGACGACAATATATCCAATTTTGTTTTTCATTTTTTTTAGCGGATTAAATGATTGATTTTTATTAAAAAGCTAGATCCGTTTTAAAAATAGAGTATAATGGAATATCGTAATACCGGCCATCTTTCTTTAAATGTTGTTTTAGCAGGGCTTCTTTTTTCATGCCTATTTTTTCCATGACTTTTCCAGAGGCTGGATTATGTGGGAAGTAGGTCGCAAAGATTTTATTGAAGTTTAGTTCTTTAAAACCAAACTCAATGATTGCTTTTGCAGCTTCAGTGACATAACCATTATTCCAGTAAGGAATAGCAATCCAGTATCCCAACTCGGCCTTATCCGAGCCTTCATCGTGCAGACCAATAGCTCCGATCAGCTTTTTATCTTTATTTCGAATAGCAAAAGTGAATCCTTTACGATTGGCAAACGCTTCTTCGGCTAATTTAAGCCAATATTCAGCATCTTCTTTTCGGTATGGGTAGGGAATATTTGAGGTAAAGTCCGAATAAACCTTGTCTTGCAGATAGTCTACAATCTGTGGAATATCGGTCGTGTCAATGGCGTTGAGAATAAGTCGTTCTGTGACTAATTGTGGGAAATCTTTCATTTGATTAAGTCTTCAATATGGCTAAAATGAAACTATGGGTTACTTAGTTTTATAAATGTAGGGAAGTTTTATGGGATTCTTTTCTTTATATTTTTTCGGGTGTAATAGGTATAAATTCCGGTAACAGTGATTAAGATCAATGTTATCAATAAGGCTATATAAAGATTGAAGAATTTATGGACCAGTGTAAAGCCGATAAGTCCAATCAGGATTTCTAAAAAAGCTTCTCTTATGCGAGATGGAGGATTTAAATCTTCAAGGTATCTGGTATACTCTTCTACAATTGGTCGATCGGTATCTGTCCAGTCAAAATGCAATAGTTCTGAGGGGGAAACCCATAATGCTTGAACATATTTTTGAAAGGCAACTTCGCCAGAACAAAAGGTGCAGAGAACAGGATAGAGACAAGGTGCTGGACTTGTATAGTCTTGTTGCGTCATCTTTAACGGCCTTCCGACAAGAATATCTATATTAAGCTCTTCCCTGATTTTGAGCGACAAATTTGCTTTCATTGGTTTGTGGGACTCGGTAATGCGACCAGGAAATTCCCACTTTAAGGCATGCGTCACCGATGCTGCACGCTGACAGATGAGTACCTTATCGTCCTCCCTTATAATCGCACAAGTCAAATAATGCATAACGGTTTAAAGAATAGATATTAAGAGCTAGATTCTTTACTTTCAATTTGATGACTTTCTAACAGCTCGATACGACCTTCGATAATCAGCAAATAAAAGTTTTCAAAGCAATCCTGATAGATTTTTTGCTCCAATGATTTTATTTCCTCAAAGAGACGTTCTTTCGCGACCGCAGGGTAACAAAGCTCATTTTTTGATGATACTCTCGTTTCTTGGCAAGGCGTATCGTGAAGCTGTTTGTACAGGTCGCCTAAATCTGAAATGTCTTCACTGCGGTGGTAGAAGGGGTGAAACCATACCCAAAAGTCTTCTTGATTTTTATAGGGATGAGGTAATAATTGAACCGACGTATTTCTAAATAGATCTCCCGGATGCTTCTTATAACGGAAATGAGTGGCCGTGGTCTTTAAACTATTCATAAAGCTAATTTGTCTGTAGGTTTACAAAAAACAATTCAAGAATAAAGATATCATCTTAAATATCGGTATTTTTTTTTAGTATTAAAAATTTACTACTGTTAACGCTAATTGGGTCGTGATAGGATACAGAATGACCACAATGACGAAGCTCCACCGATCTATTCTGCTAAAAGAATAAATGGATTCAATATTATACTATCAGCCCCAGAGAATTCTGATGAGAACGGATATTGTGAATACAAATAATCCGATATAGAATATGTTTATCCCATGTTTTCTGTCATGATCAGAATAGGAAAATATCCGTTCGCCATTCGGTAGGCTCTTTTTGGAACTAAACAACATATACCCGATTGCAATTCCTAAAAGACCACCTAGAAGGGCTGAAATATAGCCAAAAATAATCCAATACTTCTGTTGTGGTTCCGGTTCCCGTAGCTGCATGAGCCGCTCCTTCTTCAAAAGATCAAGCTTTTCCTGATCAATATCTTTCCCTCTTTTTAATAAAATTTTTCTGGCAAGCGCATAGTCCAATTTATTCCATTCATCGGGTTTTTGCAGGATTTCGAAGAGCTCTTCGTCTGAAAATTGATACAGGTAGTGGTCATCTCCAACCAGTGGGAGAGATTGCATTTCCTGCTCTTCTAAAATAGATTCTGCATTTGCGAAATCGGCGGGGTCTATTTGAATCTCATATTGGTGTCCTACCGTATTTCCAGAAAATGTAATATCCACAGGGGGTAGATTATCAGCCAACCGCGTTTTTACACCTCTATCCGAAAGTAGCTGATGACATTCCTGAGCTTCTTCTAAACTAGTAAACCTTTTTAATACGATATAGTTATCCATATGATCAATTATTTTTTAAAACCTGTATTTATGACCATTCGACAGCCCAATGCCTTTGTGCAATCTTCGCTATTTGCCCGTAACAGTTGCCGCAAAAATCGGACGTGAATGTTTGAAACAGTGGATTAATTATGTAGTGTTTTTTTGAATAAAGTTAATAAAGCTGGTTTGATACTTTTCAGCTTAAAGATAGTAAAATCAAATGCTATTTTATAAGAACAACAATAGAATCCCAGCTATAAGATGAAGAAACATTTGATTCATCACATTTTTGGTGGTATTCGTCACATTTTTCTGTGTTATGTTTTCATTTCAGTTAATATTGTCTTATCAAAACAAATAACATGAAATTGAAAGACGTAAGAAAAATAGAATTTTGGATGGCAACTGTCGTATTTGTCGCTGTTGTTTATGCTTTGCTTGTTGATACAAACAATCGGGATGATAGTGGTATGCATAACTATTTCATTGGTCAGAAAATAAACTACTCTTATTTTTTTAATTTTTTTGTACCCAAGTTTAGCTATTATCTGCTTCTATATTTGATGTTTCTCGCATTAAATTTTGTTCTTATTCCTGCGCTCATCAATAGAAAACGGGAGCTGTTGAATTATTCATTACTAGCTGCTCTGATCTTGATATCCGGACTGATTTTAGGTGTATGCCGGACCTATAGCCATACCTATGAGCTTATGGATTTTGATAGTATTCAAAGAGGCTACAATAGCATGTTTTTTAAGTCCTTAACACAAGCAGTTCTATGGACAATCGTAATTTCTCTATACACCTGCATGCAATTTTTGATCAGCTATCTGCTTAAAAACAGGGTTGAAAACCCGGCTATACAAAAGCAGCTAAAAATGGATTTGGCCTTTGGAATTGGCTTTTGGTTTATCGGATTGTTTTTTTTGATCATATCTCACTCGCATTACCAACTTTCGGTGTTATGGACTTTGGTCGTGTTGTCTGCGGTTGGTATCGTAATCTATTCCTTATACTATTTGTTGCCAAAATTACATGAAAAAGAAAAGAAATTCCGCGACTTCTTTTGGATTATCGCTGCGGTGAGTTTGGTTTTAGTTATACCATTAAGCATATTGGCCCTATTCTTCTTTAACCAGAACGGTGAAGTGATCTTTATCGTTGCCATGTTTCATTTACCCACGCAATTATTGGTTAGCGTTCCGCTTTCCTGGTTTCTCTTTAAAAAACGTTTAATGCGTCACAACGAAATTGCCTCCTTACGTACGGAGCTCGGTCAGTCGGACGCAAATCTGACTTTTCTGAAATCCCAAATAAATCCACACTTTTTATTTAATGCCTTAAACACATTGTATGGCACGGCATTACAGGAAAAAGCCGAACGGACAGGGGAGGGAATTCAGCGATTGGGCGATATGATGCGGTTTATGCTTCATGAAAATACGCAAGATAAAATCTCGTTGACGCGTGAAATAGAATACCTGAATAATTACATCGCTTTACAGACCCTGCGGACTTCGATGTCAGACAAAATTACCATTATAACGGAAATAGAAGAGCAGTTTGAAAATTATCAAATTACCCCTATGTTGCTGATCCCTTTCGTTGAGAACGCATTTAAGCATGGTATAAGCCTTCAGAAATCGTCTTATATTAAAATATCTTTGCAAGTGCGAGACCAGGTTTTGTTTTTCGATGTGAGTAATAGCATTAATCCGAAAAGTGATCGTGATCCCGAAAAACTAAAAAGTGGTGTCGGTTTGGAGAATGTACGCCAACGTCTTTCATTGCTATATCGAGATCGACATGAACTGATGATACGTGAAAATGCCAATGAATTTTTTATCCATTTAACTTTACATATTTAAAGATGGCTAGTGTTATTTAAATCTAACTAGTTCCATTATCTTTTAATCAATTATTCACCTGATTTATTGGTTTCTTAATTAACAGCAATGAAAAAAATACTTGTTTTTTTGCTTATGACCTTGTATTGTCTAAGCAGTCATGCTCAATTTAAATTGAGCGGTAAGATTTGGAATTATGATCCAAACAAGGCCTTGGAAATTAATATTCCTCTTGTTTTTGGTTTTTATAAAGAAAATTCGCAACGGATAACCGTTGCCAGCGATGGCACATTTGAGGTCGCACTGCCAATAACAGCTCGAAAATCCGCGACTCTAAATTACAGCAGTGTATTTCAAACCTTGTTATTAAGCCCCGGTAAAGATCTTATCCTGAATTTAACCGACACTACGATCGTATTTACAGACGGTAGTGCTTTGACAGAAAACAAAATTATACAGCAAATAAAACACGATGAAGTGCCTTTTATTTTTACTGAGAATTTTAAAAAGGTCATTATATTGTTGTTATGCAAAATATATTGGCTGTTCGTGTGAGGCCAGAAGTGGCTAGGTAAACTTTGAGTTATACCGTAAAAAAGGTTTCGCCCACACGATTTTATTCTCAGGAGTCTGAACAGTACTTAAGGCCGCGAAGCGAGCTTGAATAAAACAAAAGGATAGACGAAGGAGAATTGAGTCAATATGATTTAAATTCTTAATTATGGCTATTAGAAAGCAATGCATTGGGATAGATATCTCAAAATCAACCTTTACAGCTTGTTTATGTCAACAGGCGGAAGATGGCAAATTAACGTTCTCAAAGGTCCTGGACTTTGGTAATGATAGTAAAGGCTTCAATCAATTATTACGTTGGGTGAAAGGTCTGATTGTATCAGATTCGGAGCTAGTATTTCTCATGGAAGCCACAGGCGTTTATTATGAGAACCTGGCCCACCATCTATACAAAATCAAAAAAAGGGTTCATGTTGTGCTTCCCAACACCTCAAAACACTATTTCTCTAGTCTTAATGTGAAAACAAAAACAGATGCAGTTGATGCGCGAATTCTAAGTCAGTTTGGTATTGAGAGAGTTCATAAGTTGTGGTCCCCACCACCAAGCACACTCTTGCAGCTCAGGAATCTAACTCGTTACTATGTTCAGCTTCAGGAACAAAAGACAACACTTGGCAATATTAGTCACAGCAAGGACTGCGCACATGATATCCAAGTATTTATTACCAAGAGCAACAAAAAACTCATTACTGAGATAGATAAGGAAATCGAAAGATGCCTGAAAGAAATTAAGAAAGCTATCGAAAAGGAAGATGTACTGAAGGAGCATGTCAGAAAGGTTTTGACGATAAAAGGTGTAGGATTGATTACGGTAGCAACGATATTAGCTGAAACAATGGGTTTTGAGCAGTTTCATAGTTCAAAACAATTGGTTAGCTATTCAGGCTATGATGTAGTGCAAAGAGAATCTGGCACCTCGATTAAAGGCAAGACTAGGATCTCCAAGAAAGGAAACAGATATATCAGAAATGCACTTTATTTCCCAGCGATGGTGGCCTGTAGGTACAATGAAGCATTAAAAGAAACTTATATCAGAATCAATAAAAACAATAAGGCATCGAAAATGATTGGACAGGTGGCAATACAGCGGAAACTCTTAGTGTTGATTTATACGCTTTGGAAAAACGATACTGAATTTATTGAAAACTACCAAAGAGGTAGTCTCGATCCGAAAACCGAGACTACGCAAGATAGTTCAGTAGCTGAACTTCTTTAGAATACAAAAATACTTTTTTGTCTAAATATTTGGAATTTATAACAGTACCTTTTTTTATGAAGGCCCCGAACGTAAATAATCTTGCTCAATGCTCTTTGGCTCAGTTGAGACAGCAAGTGTTAATTCCCTTTTTAGCGGATTGCAATCAAATCAATAAAGTGATCCAAACTAGTCCATTGTCTTCCTCACTAAAAAACTATATACGTACTGAGTTTTACGCGCAACGAATGAACCATCTAAACGATTTTGCCCGTGTCGCTGAATTGCCCAAAGTCTACCGCAGATAGTTTGGTTCTAGAGCTGTTTGGAAAAGCACTTATTAATTTACAGGACGACTTTGGAGGCCCTTCTTTTTATTCTTTCCTTGACAATTACCTGCGTTATTTGGAAACGAAAGCATTTGTTAAGATTCGGGCCGAGAAAATTCCGTCTAGTGAACCAATCCCTTATTTCGGGATAAGCTTAGACAGTGCAAATAGATTAATGACTATCTATAGTAAAGATTATTGGCGGTTTATCGGTGCTTTAAATAATTTCTCCAAGCCTATCGTAGAAAAATACAATTTTCAACAATTGGTCAATCTATATCATGACAAGGACTTAACGCATTTAAAAGCATTGGCAGGAGCACATTGGAAGATATTTCCAAAAGATAAGCATACGCCGCTTGTTGAAAGCTATATTGCCGATCTTGACGCTCTTTTGGTGGCGAATAAACACAACAAACACATTCGGTTGATTGAAGATGATCAACCTATCTCATCGATCGACGACCTGATTGCTGAATTGAAAGGAAAAGTGGTCTATTTGGATGTTTGGGGAACCTGGTGTGGTCCCTGCAAGTTTGAATTGAAGTATACACCTGAACTGAAGAAAAGATACATGGATAAAGATATTGCCTTCGTTTATTTGGATATGGATGAAGACCATCGCGATCAGGACTGGAAAGACTTTATACGCGTCAACAATTTAACCGGAATCCATTTACGTAAAAATAGGAAACAGATTGAGCCCTTTTGGAAGGAATTACTGCTAAATGCAAAAGACAAAGCCGAATATTATCCGCAATATTTTATATTTGATAAAACAGGAAAATTAGTTGTGGAAAAGGCTCTTCGACCAAGTAATGGAAAACAACTGTATGACCAAATAGATCAGATTTTAAATCAATAATTGTTATGATAGCCATCGCGATAGATGATGAACCTGTGGCACTGCAGGTTATTGAACACCATATAGCTAAAGTCCCTTTTATTGAATTAAAAAGTACATTTACGGATGCGTTTATGGCGATTGATTATCTCCAGAAGGAGCAGGTGGACCTTATCTTTTTAGATATAAAAATGCCAGATATTTCAGGAATAGAGTTTCTGCGCAGTTTGAATACTTCGCCAATGGTGATTTTTACGACGGCTTATTCTGAGCATGCGCTATTGAGTTTCGAGCTCGACGCCATCGATTACTTGCTTAAACCATTTTCTATGAGCAGGTTTTTGAAAGCCTGCAACAAGGCGAGCGAATTGTATAGCCTTCGGGCAAAAAAGCTACAGCATAACAAAGACTATCTGTTCGTCAAAGATGGTTATGAACATGTTAAAGTTGAATTCGACCGTATCCTGTATATTGAAGCATCAGGCAATTACACCCAAATACATTTGAACGATAATAAATGCGTTAGTTCTAGAATTACCATTAGCGAGCTGCTGGAACTGCTCCCGAAGGGCGAATTTGTTCGTTGTCACAGAGCATTTATCGTCGCACGAAGTAAAATGATGAAGTTCGACAAAACCCAAATTTGGGTAGCAGACAGGGTTATTCCCATTGGAACGACATACACTGAATTGAAATTATATTAATTGACGCGTTTTTTGACTAATCAAGGCTGATTAGAAAGTAGGGAAGGGGCGGCGCTGTCAAAAGGTTAAGGGAGCGTATTTATGTTTTTAAAATAAATTGTATACTTTTGTAGCAACAGATCATTTGTGTTGTCAATTTTTAAAATTTAAAGTCATGTAATGCATTGTCGATATTTAGGAAGAAAGTAAACAACGGGATTTACCCGATTTGTTTACCCAATGCCTATGTCTTCAATTTTTTAGTATGGATTTAAATTTTAAAAATGGAATCAACAAAATATGGTCGTACCTATCATTTCCCATTTTCGCCAGGGACAAGCAGCGACGATCGTTTTAATCAATATTATTGGAAGGATATGCAATCTTTCCATCAACTGTTATTTACAGAAAAATTAGATGGCGAAAATAATTGCCTTTCACGGCGTGGAGTATTTGCACGATCTCATGCAGCTCCAACCACGTCGCCATGGACGGCCCAGCTTCGGGAGCATTGGTCCAGATTAAAAAACGATCTAGGTGATTTGGAGTTTTTTGGTGAAAATCTTTATGCTGTGCATTCGATTGAGTATATGCAACTTGAACATTATTATTATGTTTTTGCCGCTCGAATTAAAGATCAGTGGCTTTCATGGGAAGAAGTTACTTTTTATGCCAGTTTATTTGATTTGCCGACCGTACCCGTTTTGAAACTCGACATGGTAAAGGATTTGACCGAGTTTGACCTTCGGTGTTCAGTCGAAAATTTGGCCATGCAGTCTTCTATATTTGCATCGGTTGATCCTAAAACTGAAGAAGCATGTACGATGGAGGGGGTAGTCTGCAGGAATGCTGATGCATATGCCGTCAGCGAATTTCAGCACAATGTTTTTAAATACGTTAGAAAAGGACATGTGCAGACCGACGAACATTGGACAAAATCATGGCGAAGAGCAAAAATGATTTGGGAAAGGAGGGATTATTCATGGAATGGACAATAGCAACAAATAAGGATTGGTCGGCTTTAGCGAAACAATTTTCTTGGGTCAGGGATATGGAACAGGTACAACAGGATCCTTTACATCATGCCGAAGGGAATGTCGCGATTCATACCCAAATGGTATTACAGCAGCTGGAAGCATTGCCTGAATATCGGAATCTGGATGAACAAAAGCAGGAGCTCCTCTGGGCTTCCGCTTTATTGCATGATGTCGAGAAGAGATCGACGACAGTTGTCGCTGCCGATGGTCGTATCAGTTCACCAAATCATGCCAAAAAAGGAGCACAGACCACACGGGAGATTTTATTTCGTGATGTGGAGACCCCTTTTGCATTACGGGAGGAAATTGTCGCATTGGTACGCTATCATGGGTTGCCATTATGGTTGATGGAAAAAGCCGATCCGATGAAGAGCGCCTTGGAAGCGTCACTATGTGTCAATATGAGTCAACTTAAGTTGTTGGCCGAAGCTGATGCTAAAGGAAGGTATTGTGGCGATTTGGATAATTTGCTCTATGCATTGGATATGTTCGAACTGTATAGTAAAGAGATTGGCTGCTGGGATGCCACGCGTTCTTTTTTATCTGAAAATGCACGATTTACATATTTTAATGGAAACGATAGTTATGTTGGTTATGTGCCTTTTGATATATTCAAATCCACGGTGACTGTACTTTCAGGTTTGCCGGGAATGGGCAAAGATTATCATATTTTAGCAATGAATACCGACCTCCCCGTTATTAGTCTGGACGACATCAGACGCAAGTATCGCATTGATCCGACCGATAAAAAGAGAAACGGATGGGTTGTACAGGAAGCAAAAGAGCAGGCAAAAAAATACTTACGCTGCGGACAGGATTTTATCTGGAATGCCACTAATATAACTTCCCAGATGCGAAAACAATTGATCGATCTTTTTGTCAGCTATCAAGCCTACGTGAAATTGTTGTACGTTGAAAAACCCTACAAGATTTGGCGCACGCAGAATAACGATCGGGAATATCCACTGCCCGATGTTGTATTGGATAAAATGCTTCATAATTTGGAAGTTCCGCAGTTGACAGAGGCGCATGAGGTTCACTACATTACGGAATAGATGGCGCTTTTTAGCAGGAGATTGCGGCTTTGTAGATTGGTTTTACGGATTAAGTAAATAAAGTACGAAAAGTTCGAATTTTACGTTAGTATAGTAAGGTTGTTTTCTGATAAACCGTATTGGATACCATAAATGCGAATCAGCCCGCCTATTTTAATGGCGGGCTGATTTTCTGTTAGAATCCTTTTTAGGAACACTAGTCACAATGTGCTGTCATTCCTTCAATTTTGGTGTTAACATGGACATGAGGTCCTTTTCTTTGATATCGATGACATCCATTACTTGAATTTATTTTCCCAGCCTTGCTCTTCGAGCTTATTTGAAATGGTGCCGCATGTATTTTTTATGATAAAATGAATGAGTAGCTTTGTCTGTACAAAAAATTGACAGACTGTTGGAAAAACTGAAAGAACATATAAAGAAATTTGTCGCTATCGATCCGGTCGAATTAGAAGAAATATTGCATTACTTTAAGACCAAAACGGTCGCGAAAAAAGAAAATATACTGGAGGAGGACCAAGTGTGTAGATACCATTTTTTTGTATTGAAAGGTATTCTCCGTAAATTCTTTGTTAATGAAAAGGGAGTCGAACAAACGACTGAATTTGCCATAGAAAATTGGTGGATTACGGACAATATGGCTTTCGAACATAAGCTTGTTACGTCATTTTACATTCAGGCCGTAGAGACCTCAGATTTAGTTTATATCAGTCAAGAAAATCAAGAAAAATTGGTAGCTGCATTTCCGATCATGGAGCGTTATTTTCGATTTGTCTACCAAAGGGCTTATGCTGCTGCGCAAATGCGGGTTAAATATCTATTCTCTAAATCTAAAGAAGAATTCTACCATGATATGCTCCGTAAATATCCGCAGTTTGTACAACGTGTTCCGCAATACCTGATTGCTTCGTATCTGGGATTTACGCCAGAATATTTAAGTGAAATCCGTAAAAAAATACTTCCCTGAATCTCTTGCTATAATTTCATTGCAATTGAAGGCTAATAGCATTGGTCCGAATCTGCAATGCGAAAAGGGCTAATTTGAAATTGAAGCTTGTGTTCTTTTGCATAGTCTTGTGCTAATTTTTCGAATTTTTCCATTGCTTTTTCCTCAGAAGCAGCAAAACAGTGCAGGTTTAATTCCAAGGGTTTCTCTGAGGTGGCCGGATCGATACGCAATTGTTCAACTTCGGAGAGGACAACAGCAAAAGAAGTTTTACAGATCTCAACTTCTAAATGCGGCCCTATTAATTGAGATGATATGCTATAATAAGAATCATTATTTTGGATTTCTTCCTGAAAGGGGTCTAAATAGGTCGTAACAATAGATCGATAACCATATTTAGCATTACCAAAGAAGTGATCAATATATTCCTGTGCTTTTTCATATGTTGAGAAGACACCTTCCAGATTGGTGAATAAATCTGGATCTTCTTTTACTTCTTTTGAAACTACTGTATATACCTTAATGGGGTTGGTTGTCATATTTTGTATGCTACTGTTTGTACATTAAGTAAAAGTAAGTTTTTCTGCAAAAAAACTAATTTAGACTTTTATCTATGAGCGATTCTAAGATAAAATCCTCGTTTTAAAATAAAAAATTTCCTTTGTTAACTTGTAGCCTGTTTAGAGCAGGTGTTTGTGCTTTAAAGTTGTATATAATTTTCGTATTCTCCAAATTTTTTACTGATTGTTTTTATTTACTTTTCTAAAATAATACGAATTGCGTACACGACCCTGTCGTTGAGCCCTTTTTATGACCATCGTATCATCAAGTTCCTCCTACAAATAACGTGAGTCTATGTTGAGGCTAACTTTTTTAGTTGTTTTCACTGTGAAGTTACCTAGATTATACGGCCTAGGTGGGGCAATGTTAAAAGTAAGCTAATGAGAAGGGCAGGCATGTAGAATTGGAGATTAATCTGATTACTTCTAATGCCCAATGATGGAGACCTGTTTTGGCTAACTCATCAACGATATGGTTTTGTCCCAAATTTCGATCCTTTCATTTGACCTGACGTAAATAATGTATGTGACTTTTGTTTCCCTGACCATAAAAAAAATTCTAGGTCATGTCGGTTTTGTATTTAGTAAAGTTTGTATTATTTATTTCGTTAAATTTAATTTATTTTAAATTTGTTTTAATTTAAAATATAGTGAAATTATAGTTTAAAAAGATGTCATTTTTTATCAAAACTATGCTCTTTTGTCTCAATTTATTTTTAAATTTTATTTGTTTTAAAGCCTATGAAGGGCTTTTTGTTTGCTATATATTGTTTTTTAGCCAGAGGGCTGAACTATCCTCTTTATTTTGTTGGGATGCCGTGATTTGATTTTTATAGGCATTCAAACGTTTTCGTAAATAAATGAATTAAAAAGGTTTGATTCACTTGCGTCCTAAACGTTAAAAAAGCGGCGGTGTTTTGATATAGCAAAGTTGCTATATTTAAATCGCTAAATTTTATTACACCGCCATGGTAAATTTAAACGTTTTTAGTCAGATTTTATCGCTTATCGACCGCGAATTATTCAAGGATTTGGTGGCTAAACATAAGAGTGATAAACATTGCAAAGGGATCAACAGTTGGACGCATCTTGCGAGCATGATATTCTGCCATTTTTCCTCGGCAGATTCAGTTCGGGATATCAGTAATGGCTTGCGCAGTACAACTGGTAATCTGAATCATTTAGGTGTGATTAGAGCTCCTAGTAAGTCTAATATTTCTTATATCAACAAGCATCGCCCCCATGAACTCTTTAAAGATCTATACTTTGCTCTTTTGGACAAGCTCTGGCAAAAGGATACGCATTTTCGCAAAGATCTTACCCAATTGAAGCGAAAGGTTTATCTGATGGATGCCAGCGTGATCCCATTATGTCTATCTCTATTTGACTGGGCTAAATTCAGGAGCACCAAAGGTGCGGTAAAACTTCATACCGTTCTGGATTATGATGGATGCCTACCTGTCTTTATGCAGATTACGGATGGAAAAGTGCATGAGAGCCAGCGTGCGGGTAGCTACAGTTTTCCAAAAGGAAGCGTCGTGGTCGTGGATCGCGGTTACGTGGATTATAGCTGGCTTGGGGATTTGGACAGCACCGGCTGTTACTTCGTTACCAGGAGTAAAACTGGCATGAAGTACAAGGTTATCAAATCATATCAGAGTGAAGCGCTCCTGGAAAAGGGAATCATTAAAGATGAGCTCATTGAGCTTTCTGGCCCTGCCTGCAATAAATACAACGGCAAGCCGCTACGCCTGGTTCACTTTTGGGACAGCACCACGGGCAATGAGTACCATTTTTTGACCAATAATACTGCGTGGAAGGCTTCTGTGGTGGCTAATATATATAAACAGCGCTGGCATATCGAAGTCTTCTTCAAGCATCTAAAGCAGCGCTTAAAAGTATCGACATTCATAGGGACTTCTGAAAATGCAGTGATGATCCAGATCTGGACTTCCCTGATCGGTATATTACTGCTAAAATATCTGCAAAAGAAGGCCAGATATGATTGGAACCTCTCCAATCTGGTGGCATTTATCAGAATGAATATCTTCGTAAAAATTAATATCTGGCAATGGATAGATGATCCCTTTGTAAGGCCTCCGGTCAAAGGGAAAAATGGACAGCTGCACATCTTCCAGGAATGAAAAGTAGGGTCAAAATTCAAATGAGGAAAAAATCTATGTTGGGAACACAGAAACAGCTCCCTAAAATTTATTTAGGACACATGTGGGTTTGATTGTATTTTCTTAATTAATACTATTGTTTTGTGTTGATTAAATAATAACCAATTGATATGAACGACTAAAAGGTCTTGTTGTTAGCCTTTTTATAGTTTTATTTATTAATAACCAATAAATCTTAATTTATGAGAAAATTTAATCGTTTAATTTTCGTTAGTTTTTCTTTTTTGTGTATGCTATTGCTGTCGACAGGAACCGTTCATTCACAAGGAACTGGAAAAGAATTAACGGGCGTCGTCAAAACTAATGATGGGCGTTTTTTGGAAAAAGTCACCGTTTTGGTGAAGGGAACTTCAACAGGTACTGTAACAGATAGCTACGGTCGCTTTAGTGTAAAATTGCAGCGTAGTACTGCTAAAGTTACTTTAAGTTTTACCCATACAGGGTACTTGTCCAAAGAACTTGAGGTAGAAGTAGGTAAGGAAATAGAGATTACTCTTTCTGAATCTACAGAGAATCTAGATGAAGTTGTCGTTATTGGCTACGGAACCGCCAAGCGGAAAGATGTGACCGGTGCAATTGTTTCTGTGCAGACCGAAAAGCTTGAGAAGGAGGCGCCCCGGTCTGTTCAGGATCTCCTGCGGGGAAATGCGGCTGGATTGGTGATTGGACAGGGTAATTCGGCTAAAGGGGATGCAAGCTTACAGGTAAGGGGAAAGGGAACATTGAAAGCTGGTAGTAGCCCCTTAAATGTTGTGGATGGTGTTATTTTTGACGGAACATTTGCTGATATTAATCCCAATGATATTCAGTCAATCGATATTTTAAAAGATGCCAGTGCAACTGCTGTATACGGTGCAAAAGCTGCCAACGGCGTTATCTTAATTACGACAAAAAGAGGTAAAAAAGGAAAACCGTCCATTACTTTCAATGGAAATTTTGGTATGGTGGAAAGTGCAGGTATGCCTGCAGTGATGAATGCTGGTGAGTTTTTGAAATATCGCTATGACTTTGAAGTAGGTCGTCGGACAGACGACTATCTTAAAGCTCACCCCGAAATGTTCGTGGACCCAAGATTGCTCAATGGAACCAATCAATTGGACTGGTATAATTACGATCAAAAGACCCCCGTTACAAATGTAACAGAGGATCAGTTGATCAGGTCTTGGCTTTCTCGATTAGAGCTTAAGACGCCGGAGATTGAAAATTACATGAACAATAAGATTACGGATTGGCAGGATTTGGTTTTTCAAAAGGGGATCCAGCAGGATTATGCTGTTGCTGTATCGAATAGTAATGAGAACACTAACTACTATTTTTCCTTAAACCATGTTGATCGGGAGGGAGTAGTGGTTGGAAGTCGGTTTAAAAATTTCAGAACACGACTAAATCTCGAAACTAGAATTACATCCTATCTAAAAGTCGGGGCGAATACAAATTTCGCCGTTCGAAATGAGGGCTTTCTAAAATCCGATTGGAAACAATCAGCAGTGATTTCTCCCTTCGGGTCTAATAATCTTGATGATCCTTCTAGTATTTATCAAAGACTGCCGACAGGCGATGTCACTCCCGTAAACCCATTCTTTGATAATCAATTTAGAGATCGAAAAAATAATTATAATACATTGAATTCCAGTTTGTACGGTGTGATTAGTTTGCCATTTGGGATAGAATTGCAATCCAATTTTACCCCTTCATTTATCTGGCACGAGTATTATAACCACGATTCTTCAAAAAATCCCGAGTGGAAGGCAAAAGGTGGAAGTAGCGAACGCTCCTTTGAAAAAACATACAATTGGCAGTTAGATAATGTATTGCGTTGGAAGCGGCGTTTTGATGTACATAATTTTGAAGTGACATTGCTTCAAAATGCAGAGAAAGGGCAGTTTTGGCGAACCAAGGCCACAGCTTCTCAGTTTGTACCTTCTGATATTCTGGGCTGGCATCGATTACAGGCCGGTACAATTCCATTGAACGAAAGCGAAGACAAATATCAAACCGGAGATGCCTTAATGGCTCGCTTGTTTTATTCGTTTAAAGATCGCTATATGCTGACTGCTTCTGTACGACGCGACGGATATTCAGCCTTTGGCGCTCAAAATCCAAGGGCAACCTTTCCAGCCCTGGCTTTTGCCTGGGATTTTACAGCGGAAGGTTTTATGAAAAATACCAAATCCTGGTTGGATTATGGTAAGCTGCGACTTTCTTGGGGAAGAAATGGTAATCGTGATATTGAGCTTTACGAAGCGCTTTCCGACATGACCTCTGGGTTACATCCCTATATTGATGCGAGTGGAAACCTCTATCTTTCGTCTCAGTTATACGTAAATAGAATGGCCAATTTGGGCTTGAAATGGGAGAGTAAAAGTTCGTATAATGCCGGTTTGGACTTTTCAGTCTTCCATGGCCGTCTCAGTGGTGCACTGGATTTTTATACGGCAACAACCCAGGATTTATTGGTAGATCGCGCATTGCCAGAAATTATCGGATTTAGCAGTGTTGCTGCCAATCTAGGTGAGCTCTCCAATAAAGGTTTTGATATTACCTTAAATAGTAACATCATGAATAGGGGCGATTTTAGTTGGAATGCGACTGCGATCTTTATGTTGAACCGGAGAAAAATTGTGAAGTTGTATGGCGATATGGTGGATGTAAAAGATAGTGAAGGAAATGTCGTCGGCCAAAGGGAAGCGGACGATGTTAAAAATAGATGGTTTATTGGACAGGATCCCGACCGGATATGGGCCTACCAACGAAATGGAATCTGGCAACTAGGGGAAGAGGAAATGGCTGCAAAATATAGTAACCAGCCTGGTGATTTTAAATATGTAGATCAAAATGGAGATGGGGTCTTAACGGATGCCGACCGTGTATTTCAGGGGTATACAACACCGCGTTTTAGGTGGTCGTTTCGAAATGAATTGCGTTATAAAGAGCTGAGTTTTTCATTTTTAATTTATTCCAATTGGGGGCATTATGGAGACTTTAATCAGGCTGCAAACAACAGTAATTTTGCAGATCGGAGTACCGACTATGCACTACAGCATTGGACGCCAGAAAATCCGATCAACGATTATGCGCGTATAGGATCAAAAAATAATGGTACAAACTACGTCAACATGTCCTTTATGCGTTTGGACAACATGGTGCTTTCTTACAGTCTGCCAAAATTTATCTTGCAATCGTTAAGAATTCAGCAGCTTCGTATTTCAGCTTCGATTAGAAATGTAGCATACTTGACAAAAGATTTTAAATTTGGAGACCCCGAAAGAAGCTGGAAAAGCGATGCATTGGCAGATGTTGGCGACCCAGCCCCCCGCACATATAATTTAAGTTTAAACTTTACTCTTTAATCACTAGATCATGAAATTCAAAAAAAATATACTATATAGTTTATGTATTGGTTCAATGGCTGTTTTTACATTTTCGTGCAGTAAGGATTGGCTTAAACCGAAACCCCTGTCTTTCTATGAGCCCGATGTTGCGCTAGCCGATGCGCAAGGGATGTACTCCGCTTTAACGGCCTGTGAAAGAAATATGCGGCATGAGTTTTTTGGCGATGCTGCGCCCATTTTGACCGAGATTATCCAATCTGAAGTAGCCGTTGAGGGGACAACAGATAAAGCTGGTCCACAAATGGATATGGATATTGCACTGCTCCCTGATGCAGATCTCAATCACAACGATAGAACTAAAGTGGGGTGGTATTGGTACGAAGGATTTAGGGAATAAAATATGCTAATCTTATTATTTCAAGAATAGATGCCGGAACTTTTAAAGACGAAAATGAAAAAAACGCGATTTTAGGAGCAGCTTATTTTCAACGTGCCTACCGTTATTTCAAATTAGTGCATCAGTTTGGTGATGTGCCCTTCATTGATAAAGAAATAAATGAACCGAAATATGATTTCTATAGCTACGATCGTTGGAGTATTCTCGAGAAATTACGAAAAGACCTGGAATTTGCGTATCAATGGGTGCCCGAAAGAGTAGACCGTGGACGTACCTCCAAATCTGCCTGCGGTGTATTGTTGATGAAGGTCTGTATGGCTTTGGCAGATTTTGATCGGACAATCGCCATCGGCAAAGAAATTGTTGCTATTCATCCACTTATGAAAAGTAGATTTACGGTGAATAAAAGTAGACCAAATACCAATCTGATGTTTGACCTTCATAGTGTTGAAGCAAAATTAGATGGTGCCAATACCGAAGGTTTAATGTATGTAGTTTCTTATCCTGGAGTTGATGGCTCTGATCGTATCAGAACAATGCGTAATGGCGTTCCTTTTTGGAACAACGGCGGTATAAAAACACCAGACGGAAAAACGGGGGCAGGATTATCATTGGCAGCGGATGAAACTGATCTTTCATTGGATTTAAATAAGAACTATGGTCGTGGTATAGGACGATTGCGTCCAACCTGGTATTTTACAAATCAGATTTGGAGGCCTGGCAAAGAAGATAATGATTTGCGGGGGATCTTTAACCGGGATAGTTGGCGAAAGATGGAAGATTTGAAATACAATGAGCCCAACTTAAAAAAGACGGGCAATCCCTGGTATGGAAAAAATCTGGTTAAACCGGTGGGAATGAGTGTGGAGGATTCCATTCGGCTATGGTTCTCTTGGCCGCATTATAAATTATTTGTGCCGGATCCATTACAAACACAATGGGAAGGCGGGGAAACCCCATGGTATATTTACCGTTCTGCAGAAGTCTATTTATTGTTGGCCGAAAGTTACTATTGGAAAAATGATCTTGGTCAGGCCGCTATGGCTATTAACGAAGTCCGTCAACGCGCCGGTGCAACACAGCTAACAGCAGACGAAATCAATATCGGTGAGCTATTAGATGAGCGTGCACGTGAGTTGTATTACGAAGAAAACAGACATATTGAGCTCGTAAGGATTGCCTATACCTACGCAAAGACCCGAAAACCATGCGAAATTTTTGGTGATCGTGTCTATGATTTAAAACAGATTAGCGGCCCAGGCGGAACGAATGCGAACATTAAACAAACTGGAGTTAATTTCTGGTACGATAGAGTGGTTGCTAAAAGTAATTTCTATAATAAAGGGGTAAAACATAAGTGGGCCGAATATAAAATTAGTCACTTGCGTCCTAAACGTTTAAAAAGTGGCGGTGTTTAGATATAGCAAAGTTGCTATATTTAAATCGCAAAATTATAACACACCGCCATGATAAATTTAAACGTTTTTAGTCAGATTTTATCTCTTATCGACCGCGAATTATTCAAAGATTTGGTTTCAAAGCACAAAAGTGACAAACATCAGAAAGGGATCAACAGCTGGACGCATCTAGTCAGTATGCTTTTCTGTCATTTTTCCTCGGCAGATTCGGTTCGTGATATTAGTAACGGTTTACGCAGTACCACTGGTAATCTGAACCACTTAGGTGTAGTAAGAGCTCCAAGTAAGTCTAATATATCCTATATCAACACACACCGTACCCATGAACTTTTCAAAGATCTTTACTATTCTGTTTTGGATAGGCTTTGGCAAAAGGACACCCATTTTCGCAAAGATCTTGGTCAGCTAAAGCGTAAAGTATATCTGATGGATGCCAGCATCATCCCCTTATGTCTATCTGTATTTGACTGGGCTAAATTCAGGAGCACCAAAGGTGCGGTAAAACTGCACACCGTTCTGGATTATGATGGCTGCCTGCCTGTTTTTATGCAGATTACCGATGGAAAAGTAACATGAGAGCCAGCGGGCCGGTAGTTACAGTTTTTCTAAGGGAAGCGTGGTGGTAGTGGACCGTGGCTACGTGGATTACAGCTGGCTTGGGGATTTGGACAGCAGGGGCTGTTATTTCGTTACCAGGAGTAAAACCAACATGAATTACAAGGTTATCAAATCATATCAGAGTGAAGCACTCTTGGAAAAGGGAATCATTAAAGATGAGATCATTGAGCTTTCCGGTGCTGCCTGCAATAAATACAATTCCAAACCGTTACGCCTGGTCCACTTTTGGGACAGCACCACTGGTAATGAGTACCACTTTTTGACCAATAATACTAAATGGAAGGCTTCTTTGGTGGCAAACATCTATAAACAACGCTGGCATATCGAAGTCTTCTTCAAGCATCTAAAGCAGCGCTTAAAAGTATCGACATTCATAGGGACTTCTGAAAATGCAGTGATGATACAGATCTGGACTTCACTGATCGGCATATTACTGTTAAAGTACCTCCAAAAGAAGGCCAAATATGATTGGAATCTTTCCAATCTTGTGGCATTTATCAGAATGAATATCTTCGTGAAAATAAACATCTGGAAATGGATAGATGATCCATTTGTCAGGCCTCCGGTCAAAGGAAAAAATGGACAGCTGAACATCTTCACGGAATGAAAAGTAGGGGTCAAAATTCAAATGAGCAAAAAATCAATGGTTGTAACACAGAAAACGACTCCTAAAATTTATTTAGGACACATGTGAAAATTAGTGTGCACCATATCTTATGGCCTGTGCCCGCTAATGCGATTAATACCAATATTAAAGGTGTTATCAATCAAAATATAGGTTACCCAGGTGCAGAGAAAAATAAAACGCCGTTATTGGTTGAAGGTAAGTAATAGGTATTTTCAAACGTTTTCGTAAATAAATCAGATCATTTGATTCATTTCGCTTATATTAATTGATATATTGTTTTACTAAGTCAATTGAATTAATAACCGATAAGTAAATATGGGCCTGTCTGGTTAGAAAGTTACATGTAGCGTTGGCTCCAGGCTTTCGATGGGATGGTCCCGATCTTGTTATGATTGACGAACCAATGATGAATAAATAAACCGGGTCAATAGACTCAAGATTAAATTTTACAATGAAAAGAAATACACTATTTAAATCTGTTTTAATGGCTGCGATGGTCAGCAATGCTGTTATGTCGTATGCCCAGACAGATAAGAGTAATGAGAAAGGTTGGACGAACCTTTTTGATGGAAAAACGCTAAATGGCTGGAAATCTGTCGGCGGAAAAGCACCTTATTCTATAGAGGGCGATGCTATCGTAGGTCGAATGACAAAAGGTA
>NZ_UAUU01000005.1 GCF_900457465.1 Sphingobacterium multivorum | reverse complement strand
CCTGTGCTGCCTTCATTCCTGGAAATGAACGGATACATGGCTGACACCAAGTTGCCCAAAAATCCAATACCACAACTTTTCCCTTTAAACTGGCTAGGGATACTTTTTCACCTTTAAGATTGAGTAATTCAAAATTAGGTGCAGGTTTAAAAGTTGCCATTTCTTTGATATGGTTGCGAATGTTTTGCGTTAACTCTATTTTTAAGGATGCATTAAAATTCTCGTAGCCTTGAACAGATCCGTTCAATTCAGTATATAATTTTTTAAGATCATTTTCGACCGCAAATTGTCCTTTAGCATATAACTTGGTGAGAATATTATATGCCTCAAGCTTTCTTCCTGTGCCCATTAAAGATTTGTAGTATACCATCGCTAGACCATCCGCTTGCTCTGGCGCAGCTTTGAGCGCATTCTCAATATAATTTAGCGCTTCAGCGTATTTTTTTGAGCAACAAGAATATTTACATAGGCTGACATGGAGCTTGCGTATCCCATCGCTGCAAAGCGAGCTTTATTGTCTTTTTGGTTCTCGGGAAGTGTTAAATAGTAATAGCTATCATCCATAGCGGTCTTTAGTAGTGGAGCCGCTGTAGTCGTGTCGCCTGCGCTCAGCAAAATTTGACCAACAGGTATATAGCCATTTCCGCGCCAGAATCGTTCTTTCAATTCTCCTAGATAATATACTGCTTTTTGTGCATTCCCATCGTTCGCAAAACTTTGTGCTAAATTAGCCAATACATAATCATAAGTCAGTGGTTCTTCCTTGAAGTTTTTAACTGGCCATTTTTTGATAAGGTCGTTATAAGCTTTTTCTTTTTGTACTGGCGTACTTGCATTGTAAAAAACATCTGTGATAAAGGCATCACGGGTTAGTGATCCTTTTGGATATTTTTTCTTAGCCAGTACTTCTGCAGATGCCTGCAGATCTTCTTTCCCTAAAGAACGCAAAATGTTGATTGTAGTACGGTAGTCTTCTTCTGATTTATAAGTCTTTAATTCGCTCATTAATACATTAGCAAGCGAATCCTTTTGTACCAACGTACCTTTTTCTATAATGGGGAGATACTGTTGGTATTTGTTTTTTGCTGGTTGTTGTGCAAAAGATGCTGTTAGCGAAAACACCAACGCAGCCGTTAAGATTTTTGTTTTCATTTTTTGTCTGTATGATTTTTTAAATTCATTAATCTTGGTATCCTGGATTCTGTGTCAGTTTATTGTTGATCAAAATCTGGGCTTGTGGAATAGGATACAAGACATCCGTGGCCTGCCAGTTTGATTTGATTGGAGACAATAGAGCGGTAGCACGATCGGTCCGCTTGAGGTCGAGCCAACGATGGCCGAACTCACCGAAAAATTCGTGCAGGCGTTCTGTTTCTATTGCAGATAGTAATTGTGTTTGGTTTAAGCTTGAATTAAGTCCTGCAAGTCCAGCGCGAGAACGGACAGCATCCACATCTGTCCGGGCTTCGGCAAGTTTTCCCAATTTAGCCCTCGCTTCCGCGCGAATAAGATACTGCTCGGCTAAGCGAAGCATAATATGGTATTCGGAACCTGTTCCCGAGGATACTTTATATTTGGTTATGGCATAATAGATTTTGTTGGAGACCGTCTTTGGACTTGTCCAATTTGTTTTTCTTAAGTCAACCGTCGGAGATGTCTCAAAGCTATTGTACACAGCGTCCGGTAGGGTGTAGCCGGGTGTAGCTGTAGCCGCGGTAATATAATTGGAGCCAAATGTCGTTACTCCCGTTTGATTGCCAAGTTGAAGGATAACCTCATTACTTGAGTTTACAAAATTTTTATCTGGTGTCGGCATGCCATAATCAGATGACTGTAATACTTTGGTGGCATAAGATTCGGCATTTTGATAATCCTTTTGGTAGAGATAAACTCTTGCCAATAGTGCGCTTGCAGCAGTTTTGTTAGCTCTTCCTCTCGGGCTTGCCGTTGCATCATAGGCCGTCGCCATCTTACTTTCCGCATCTTTTAGATCAGCAATAATCTGATCATATACTTGCTGTGCAGAAGTTCGCGGAAGAATTGCATCTTCAAAAGCGTGGAGGTCATCACGTAATTGCAATGGCACATCACCATAGAGGTTGACGAGATAGAAATAGGTATAAGCCCTAAAAAATTTCGCTTCGCCCAGGAGCTGATCTTTTACACTAGGGGTAAGGCTGGTGGATGCGTCGAGACCCGATATCGCATTGTTTGCATTCTTGATAAGTTGGTAGCAATTTGACCAGAAATTAGCGACATTCCCATTTGTGTTCAGCAGGTTATTGCTGGCGAATTCCGAGGTATTTGCATCAGCCGCATTGTATTGAAGGTCGTCTGCAGCGATTCCTGTATAAAAGGTTGAAGTCCCAGCGAGATTGATGCTTAATGTTGTGGTATACAATCCGCGTATGACACTATTTGCAGAAGCATCTGTAGAGAATGCTTCGCCAGCTACAACTTGTGTCGGTGGAGCGCCCAATTCCACAAATTTTTCGCAGGAGCTGGTCAAAAGAGTTCCACTGGTAATTGCTAATAATAGTATATTTTTATTGATGTTTAATTTCATGATCTCTAGTTTTAAAATTGACAGTTAAATCCAAATACAATCGTCCGCAATGGAGGCAATACCTGGGCAATCGTTCCAGTTCCTAAACCAGATGGACCGCCTTGCACGGTCGTTTCGGTATCCAAGACATATTTGTTCTTGGCCCAAGTAAAGAGATTTTGCCCTTGCATAAATACATTACAATTAGACATTTTTAATCTCGAAGTCCAGCTTTTGGGCAGGTTGTAAGATAAATTGACAGACCTCAATTTAATATAGGAAGCATCCCCATAGACAGCATCAGAGCTGGTATATTGATTATAAGAGTTGCTTAATGCAACTCCATCAGCTGAAGATGCTGGTACTGTCGGGATAATTGCTCCCGGGATATTGGTATTACTGTTATTTAATGTCCATCTGTCCAACCAGTAATCATTTTGGTTGAGCATAGCACCAGGTCTTGTATTGAGGATTTTAGTTACTCCAAAGCGGTGGTTAAATTGAAAAAATACGCCAAGTTCGAAGCCTTTGTAGGAAAAAGTATTGTTAAATCCGCCATAGAAAGGTGTACCTAAGTTAGCAACGTATCGGTCATCGCCCGTTATAGCCCCATCGCCATTGCGGTCTTCGTATAACGCTCTTCCTGTTGTGGGGTCTACACCTTGATAGTGATACAAACGGACCATATTGAGCGGCTCACCAACTAGAAAGCTACTTGAATAAAACGTGTTTTCAATTCCAGGAAATTTGACAAGTTTGTTTTTATAAAACGTGAAATTAGCAGATGTTTTCCATGTAAAATTTTCATTTGTAATATTGGTGGTGTTCAACTCCAATTCCAAGCCTGTATTTTGGATCAATGCCGGTAGGTTTTCTTTGTAACTGTTGTAGCCCGTTTGAGTACTTAAAACTAAATCAGTTATCTGGTCAGAAGAACGATTTCTGAAAAAGTTTCCAGTAAACAAAATTCGATCTTTCAAGAAACCTAGATCTAAAGCAAACTCCAGTTTTTTGGTTGTTTCCCACTTGATATATTCATTTGGAAGTGTTCCAATATTCATGGAAGGATTATTCAGATATGCGGTTGTTGAAGAGTAGAGTGGAAGATAAAGGTAATTTGAAATTTGATCATTACCTGTAGTTCCATAGCTCGCTCTCAATTTACCAAAACTTAAAAACGTCAGATTATCTTGTATAAAATCCTCTTTTCCAAAAACCCATCCTAGCCCTATTGCTCCAAAATTTCCGAATCGGTTTTTAGGTCCAAAACGAGATGAGCCATCTCTTCTAAAAGTTCCATTAAACAAATATTTCTCTTTCCAGTCGTAATTTACTTTTCCGAATAGTGCATTGTATTTGTAATATACGAGGTTATTGCTGGCAGTGAATAATCCTGCGGCACTGAGCGAACCTAAAAGTGCATCGTTTGAATAATTAGAACCATTGGTTGTCTGTGAACGGGATGAATTTTGCTGAAAACTTGTTCCAATTAATGCCGTAAATTTACCTTCGCCGACACTTTTTACATAATCCAATGTCGGTTCAATAATCCAATTTTCGGCCTTTGTATTAGAGAAACTGGAAGATCCAAGCGGGTTGGAGACGGTGTTATTTAAGGAAGTAATTGGGCGTTGATTATTTTGGTTCAACTGTGTGATGGTATAGCCAAAATTTGCTTTTGCAGTCAGTCCAGGTAGAATTTTGTAACTCAGATTGGCATTTGAGATCAGATTATTGGTATTACCAAAGTATTTCCGTTCGAGCAAGGCGATTGGGTTGTCAATAAAAGCTGATGACGGTAACCAATAGTATTTTCCATTGTCACCATAGATTGGATAATTGGGGGGCAAATTGTAGAGAGATGTGACATCAGAGGAAGGCATATCGGAATTGTCGTTGGCATAGCTAACTGATAAAGCGGCATTGAATTTTTTGTCAGAGGAGGTGTGATCCAAGTTTAACCGTGAGGTAAAGCGACTGTTTTTGCTATCTCCATAAAAAACAGTACTCTCGCGTCTATATCCCGAATTAAAGAAAAAACGGGTAGATTCGTTTCCACCAGACATATTCGCTTGAACGTCGGTAATATGTCCTTTGTTTCCAATCAGCATTTTCTGCCAATCTGTCGATTTGTTCTGATCCCATAACATAAGATCTGGAGCGTTATCGGCTGTAGGTGTAACTCCAGCATTAGCAAAAGCCTCTTTTCTTAGCGTGAGATATTGTTCTAGATTCAACATAGGGATAAAGTGGTTGACCTCGGTAAATCCGGTGTTAAAGTTGACACCAATGCGAGTACGACCTGCAGATCCTTTTTTTGTGGTGATCAATACGACACCATTTGCGCCCCGGCTACCATAGATCGCTGTAGCGTCGGCATCTTTCAAGACATCGATACGTTCAATATCCGCTGGATTAATCATGCTGAAGGGACTTAAGCCGCCTGAAGAAGCTGAGATACCAAATGAATTGAGGTTATCCGTTGCAGGTTGTCCGCCGTTAAAATTGGTAAAGGGAACTCCATCAACCACGTATAGCGGTATTGAACCTGAGGTCGTTCCACTTAATGACGCTTGATTCCTAATCTGAATCTGAACAGCACTTCCGGGCACACCATTGTTTTGGGCGATCAATACACCGGACATTCTTCCCGATAGTGCGGCAAGGGGATTACTTACAGGTTGAGAGGTAATGTCCTTCGCTGTGATCGAAGCAACTGATCCCGTATTCAGTCTACGTGTTGTCGTACCGTAGCCAATAACAACCACTTCTTCTAAGCTTCCTTCTTCCGGTTTCAGTTTAATAGGAGTAGAATTGGCAATAAGCTGCTTTGCAGTGATATCAACCTTCTGATAACCAATAAAAGAAAAAGTAATAATGACATCGTCATTTGGAATACGCAGTCCCCATTGTCCATTGACATCCGTTGCGGTACTCGTTTGCATATTGCGGTATTCTGCTTTTTGCCAGTCCTTTATGATAACAGATACTCCTGCCAAAGGCGTTCCATTTTCATTGACTACTTGGCCCGCAATGTGTTGCTGATTCTCTTTTTTTCTTTTATAGCGATAATGTCATTGTCCAATACTTCCCATGTTAGGTTGCTCCCGGCCAGAGACTGGGAAAGAAGATCTTTTACACTGATTTTCTTTCCAACAATATTGATTGTCGAGTTTGGGAGAGTCGATTTGCTAAAGAACATTTTGTATTTGCTCTTGTCATTGATTGTTTGAAATACATCTTCGAGTTTTCCTCCCTGGACGGAGACATCAATTTTTTCAGTTTGAGAATAGGCGAAGCTCTGTATATGCATGGCGCTAAGACAAATGAGCAGTAAAGCCAATCTCGACTCTTTTCTAAATTTGGGTTTTGTTTTGTTCATGTGAGTTATATAGGTTGATTGTTTTTAGAGTAGTTGTATTTGGTTTTTCCCCGTTTTTTTAATTTGAAAGTAATTGACAGTTTGTAATGCTTTTAGGATATTTTCTAGTTGTTCGTTTTCGAATGTTGCTGAGTAGCGTTGGTTGGCAACTGCTTTGTTTGTAATTTTAATTTCCACGCCATACATGCGCTCTAGTTTTAAGGCGATATCCAATAATCTATCATCTTGAACGGTAATCCGATTTAATAACCATTCGGTTTCTAAAGCGGATCCGTCTTTTTCAGAGATGGAAAATGGCTGAATAGCTATTGCCATGGGAGCCGATGCGGTTTTAGTAGTTGTCGATGGGAATTCCTTTTCAACTCCATTTACCTTTCTGATCACAAACTTTTCTTTGGGCTTTAATATAAATTTCTGATTGTCAGTTCCTTTTTTCCAAATGGATACTTTGCCACGTACCAAAGCTGTTTCGGCATTATTTTCTTCGGCATAATCGCGCACATTGAAAGCGGTTCCCAGAACGCTAATTTCCATCCTTGGTGTATGAATAAGGAAGGGCTTGGATGGATTTTTGGCGACATCGGAAAAATGCTTCCCCGATCAAAGTAACTTCACGTGTGCTGGAATCTTTGAATGAGGCGGGTAGATTATTTTGCTCGACGCATTAAGTGTAACTTTTGTACCGTCTTCTAGAACAATTCGCTGCTGTTGTCCGTTTGTTAGCGTTAGTTCTTGATTGTTTGATTGCGTAATTTTGTAAAGATAAAGAGATGTAAAAGCGATACAGAGGATAGCTGCAGCTGCTGCAATTCTAGGGAAATTGAATATTTTCTGATTCCTCCGAGTCAGTTTCTTTATAATTCTGCCATGAATGCGTGCTTTGAGTGCTTTCTGTACATGATCGGGTAGTGTTTTGCTTAAATTCGGTCGGGATGAAAATGAATCGAAAAAACGTTCCACGACGTCTATTTCTTCCGAATTGGCTTCGCCTTTTAAGTATTTGTCAATTAGCTTTTCGAGCTCTTGGTTAGGATATTGCATATGATTAGTACAATGTTCACTTAAATAGTGCCCCTAACAGGAAAAAATGTACTAGTCTAAATTGGTGTTTATTTGTAATTTGCTTATTTACAGTTGTATAAAATTAATAGTAGCGTCAAAAAATGTTGGATAACAAGTTTTTTTAATTTTTGAATTGATACTCCGAGGTGATTTTGAACTGTATTTTGGGAAGTTTCTGTCAAATCACTAATTTCCTTTGTGGTAAGTCCATCTAAGTATCTCATTTTAAAGATTTCTTTTCTTTTTGTGGGAGATTGGCTACCCATTGTTCAATTAAAGATTTTAAATCCTTTTCGGCATACTGATCTCCTTCCAGAATTTCATAACTTCGATAAAGGTGATGATTTTCTTCGATAAGGATATTTCTGCGTTTGTTTTTCTTATAGGTTTCAAAGACTTTGTATTTCATGCATGCAATGAGGTAGGATTTCAGGTTGTGAATTTCTCTACTGGGACAGTGTTCCCAAAGTTCAATAAATACATCCTGAACAATCTCTTCACAGGAAGCCAAATCTTCGAGCCTTTTGTAAGATTCATCTAAAAGTAAAGACCAATATTTATCATACAAAATATTGAAAGCCTCTAAATCGCCTTCTCGGAGCCGAGCTAACAAGCTTGCATCATTATGAGCTGGATATTTATCGTTTTTCATGATATGATAGCGTGAAGTTGAATTCCTTGGGTTGGTAGGGTTTAGGAATGTAACTTTTTTTCAATATTACATATTTTATTAAATAAGGTCAAGATCTGCGTATAATATTTGCCTTCTTCTTTTATTTTAATGAAAACATTATTTTTTATTATAGTTGCAAAAGAGCTTCGAATGTTACGAGATAGCAATCAGTTTAAAACTTTAACAAAAGTATATGCCTGCTTGTTGAAGATCCTTGTCACAATTATAGGTAATTTATTGAGGTCAACATGATTATTGTAAAGCACCGTTGAACAAATCGATTTGGAAATGGTTAAACATTTCGCATGTTTGTTAGTTTATATCCATAAAAATTGGTTTTTAGTTTGTAATTATCTCAAAATTAGGTTGAATAAAATTAAAATAGAATTCATTTTTAATTTTTCGAATAAATTATCAAATAAACGCTTATTTGTGTCAGTATACAGGATTTTATCTAGTTTATTTGATAAGTAACAATAAAAATTTTTGTTTTTAGAGATCCAATTTTGATTTTGGTAGACACAAAGATGATATGTTGTCAAAAAAAATTAACTTTAAGGGCAGAACATATGTTTTGCCCTTAAACCATCGAACACTTAATTGTTTAAAATGCTAACAAAGAATATCAAACGTAAAACAAAAAGATTATTGCGTACATTATGCTGTTTTGTTTTTCTTTCGGTCAGTATGCTAAAAGGTTTTTCCCAAGCTAGAATGACGAAAGATTATGTTGATTATGTTAACCCATACATGGGAAACATCAGTCATTTATTGGTACCAACCTACCCAACGGTTCACTTGCCAAACAGCCTTTTGCGCGTTTATCCTGAGCGGGGAGACTATACTTCAGATCGTCTGTTTGGTCTGCCACTTATCGTTACAAGCCATCGTGGAAGATCGGCTTTCAACCTTAGCCCAATGGTGAAATTGCCAGGCGATTTGAAACCGGTACAATTGTACAGTTACGATCAAGAGGAAATTCATCCGTATGCGTATTCCGTGTTACTGGATCAAGAGAATATTCAGGTAGACTACGCGTTGTCGCATCAGTCGGGCATGTATACCTTTACTTTTCCGTCAACTTCGACAAAATACCTGCAGTTCAATTCACAGGAGGGGAAACTTCAATGGGACGGTCAGGGACTTTCGGGTATGCAGGATATTGGTAATGGCACGCATGTGTATATTTATGCCGTTCCCGAATCCAAACCTTTTGCCGTGAAGCGACTGCAAGGCCAACAATTGGAAAATGCCACTGAAGCTGCTGGTAAGAATTCTTGCCTGGTACTGGAGTTTAATCAAGCAGGGACTAGCTTACGTATGAAATATGGCGTTTCATTTATTGATGCGGCACAAGCAAAAGCCAATTTGAAGCGTGAAATCAGTGACTTTGACCAAAAGAAGCTGGCTGAAAAAGGACGTAAAATATGGAACGATGCTTTAGGTAAAATTGCTGTAGAGGGCGACAATGAGTCCAATAAGCACGTGTTTTATACGTCTTTATACCGCACTTACGAAAGACCTGTCAACATTTCTGAAGATGGTCGCTATCACAGCGCGTTCGACGGAAAGGTACATCAGGACGAAGGTAAACCTTTTTTTACAGATGACTGGATCTGGGACTCTTACCGGGCACATCACCCATTACGGGTACTCTTGGATCCCAACACAGAGTCCATGATCCTCAATTCTTTTGTCCGGATGTCCGAGCAAATGGAGCAGCCATGGTTGCCTACTTTCCCTGAGATTACCGGCGATAGTAGAAGGATGAATTCCAATCATGGTGTAGCAACTTTATTGGATGCTTATCGCAAAGGAGTGCGCAATTTTGATATCAAGAAAGCGTATCTGGCTGCAAAAGGTGCAATTACAGAAAAGACTTTGGCTCCATGGTCCGGTAAGGCCGCAGGAAAACTAGACGAATTTTTTAAGGAGAAAGGCTATATCCCAGCATTGTATCCAGGTGAAAAAGAAACCATACCCGAAGTAAACGGTTTTGAACGGAGACAACCGGTCGCAGTAACCTTGGGTACCTCTTACGATTTATGGTGCTTGGCACAGCTTGCGCAAGAATTGGGTATTCAGGCTGACTATGAGTTATTTATGAAGAAATCTTTCAATTATAGAAATCTTTTCAACGAGCAGACCAAATTTTTCCATCCCAAAGATGACAAGGGAAATTTTATCATGCCTTTTGACTATGTGTTTTCTGGCGGACAGGGAGCACGGGAATATTACGGTGAAAACAATGCCTGGATCTACCGCTGGGATGTGCAGCATAATATTCCCGATCTGATCAAACTGATGGGAGGAAATGAATCTTTTGTCAAGTACCTTGATGAGATGTTCCAGCAACCTTTGGGTCGGTCAAAATTTGATTTTTATGCGCAGCTTCCAGATCATACAGGTAATGTTGGACAATTTTCCATGGCAAACGAGCCGGCTTTGCATATTCCTTATCTATATAACTATGCTGGACAACCTTGGATGACACAGAAAAGGATACGCAAGCTGATCGGGGAATGGTTTAGAAACGATTTAATGGGGGTGCCGGGAGATGAAGACGGTGGTGGAATGTCTGCTTTTGTTGTCTTTTCACAAATGGGCTTCTATCCGGTTACCCCGGGTTTGACGTCCTACAGCATCGGATCTCCATTTTTCCAGAAGGTGAGCATACAGCTTCCTAATGGTAAGTCTTTTGTTATTATCGGCAAGAATGCATCGGCAAGAAACAAATACATTCAGTCGGCGAAATTAAATGGAAAGCCACTGAACGTTCCACAGTTGACCCATGCCGATGTGTTGAAAGGTGGTACCTTGGAGTTTGTGATGGGGGATAAAGCAAATCAAAATTGGGGAAATTAGCCGCAATATATAAGGAATCTCCTTCATACGAGAATAAAGAGCCTTTGATCTTCAGATCTAGGGCTCTTTATTGTTTAGGTGGTGTGCAGCTTATTATTCTAAAGCAGCAACCTTTACAAGCTAAAGAAACATTGTTTTTTGTACTAAAAAAGTGACAAAGTGAATTTCAATAAATAAAAGTCAATCGATTACGTTATTTGCGCAATCGATTTCGTTACACCGTTTTTTTGTTCCCATAAAATATCCCTCTAATTTAATGGGCTGAACCAGTCAATCAAATACTAAACTGACAGACTCAACTTTACTAACTATTTAATTATGATTTCAAAATTTACAAGTAACCAAAAGGTAAGCCTGCTTGCTATTGCTCTTCTTGTTGCGTCTTCGCAAAGTTTGTGGGCCGCAGAAACGCCAATTGCATTTAAACATAAAGCAAACGAGGCCACTCAGAACCAAGTTACCGGGAAAGTAACCGCAGAAGATGGTCCTCTTTCGGCTGCGACTGTTTCGGTCAAAGGTACATCGGTATCGACATCGACAGATGCAAAAGGGACATTTACAATTCGAGCGAAAGCCGGTGATATTTTGCTTGTTAGTAGCGTTGGCTATAAAACTAAAGAAGTAACTGTTACAGGGACGACCCTGTCAATTCAGCTCGAAAGTAACAATGAGGCTTTGGAAGAAGTTGTTGTTGTGGGATTTGCCAAACAAAAGAAAGTAAATCTAACTGGTGCTGTACAGGCGATCACGTCAAAGGATCTACAGGACCGTCCCGTTACAAATGTATCCTCCAGCGATCCAGGGTAAATTTTCGGGTGTAACAATTACTCAAAATTCGGGGCAACCAGGTAAGGATAACGGTACCATCCGAATCCGTGGTCTAGGTACTATCAATAATGCGAATCCGCTTGTTATTGTCGATGGAATAGAAAGCTCGATGAATAATATCAATCCCAACGATATTGAAAGTGTTTCGGTACTGAAGGATGGACCTAGTGCAGCAATTTATGGATCTAAGGCTGCAAACGGGGTTATTCTGATTACGACCAAAAAAGGGGGAAGTGGCAAACCGCAATTGAATTATACGGGCTATGCCGGGATTCAGGATCCAACACGTCTACCGGAATATATGAACTCTTATGACCATGCTGTCATCTTAAACGAGGCTCTTAAAAATGAAGGGAAGACGCAGCGTTTCTCCCAGCAGGATCTAGAACTTTTCAAAAATGGATCTGATCCGGACGGTCATCCCAATACAGATTGGTTAGGGTTGTTGTATAAAGGGTCAGGTTTCCAGCAATCGCATAATTTGCAGGTTACAGGAGGAACAGAAGATGTGCAGTATATGGCTTCCGGAGGCTATCTAGGGCAGAAAGGTGTTATTAAAGTTGCGAGTTCGGACCGGTATAATTTACGCACAAATGTGGGGGCAAAAGTGTCTTCAAGGCTTCGATTTGATTTAGGGCTGGCGTATAACTATCAACGTATTACCGAACCCGTAAACCCTTATACAGGTGACATGGCACAGATCTTTAGACAGGTAAATCGTATTCCTAGTTTTATTCCATACAAATATAGCAATGGTGTGTATGGTCGTGGTAGCGACGGTAACCCAATCGCTTGGATGGATCTGGAGGCAAAGGACAATATGATCAATAAACATACGCAGGTCAATTTCTCCGGTGAATTTAAGATTATGGATGGATTGAAGATCAAACAAGTTGTTGGCTTTCAACCGATCGACAATATGTCTTCCAAATTCGTCAAAGACATCCAATACTATGCACCGAACGGTGATTTGGGACCTAAGCAAGGGGTGAATAATCTGACTGTTTACAACTTTCAATCTGAACGATTGACTTTTCAAACCTTGTTGACCTATGATAAAAAGATTGGTAATCATCAAATCAATGTCTTAGGCGGTTTTATGGATGAAACATTCCGTGCAGATTACTCCAGTGCTTATGCGCAAGGGTTTTTGAATAATGATTTTTCGGAACTGAATTTAGGTAGCAAGGACGGAATGAAAGTCGACGGGGGAGCAAAAAAGTTAATTTTACGCTCTTTCTTCGGTCGTATCAATTATGCATTTGCGGATAAGTACCTATTGGAAGCCAATGTGAGACGTGACGGGACATCGCGATTCTTGGGAAGCAATCGTTGGAGTACTTTTCCTTCGTTCTCAGCAGGATGGCGTATTTCTCAGGAAGATTTCTTTAAAGAATCTCCTTTGTCTGATGTAATTTCAGAATTGAAATTAAGAGGTGGTTGGGGTAAACTCGGAAACCAACAATTAGCGGCAACATCAGATAATTCATATCCTTCTTCAGACGCTTATTATCCAGGCTTATTTACCATTTCTCCTGGCTATAATTACTCCTTTGGCGGTGAGATTAGTTCTGGCGGAGCTATCGTTGAATCAGCAAACCCAATATTGAAATGGGAGTCAACGACAAGTACTAACATTGGTTTGGACCTGAACTTCAAAAACAATTTGGGCTTTGTATTTGAATACTTTGACCGTAAAACTGATGGAGTGTTGTTAAAACTGCCCGTATCGAACTTATATGGTCTTCCAGCGCCTTACCAAAATGCAGGGAAAGTACAAAATAATGGGGTTGAGCTCCAAGTGAACTATCAAAATAGTATTGGTGATTTTAAATATAGCATTGCCGCAAATGGTTCTTATATTAACAACCAGATCAAAAAATGGGCAAGCGATGAGCCACAAGTTAATGGAACTTTTTATATCTATGAGCAGGGCCGACCAATCCGTTCGTTTTATGGCTACGAAACAGCAGGAATCTATCGTTCGGATGAAGAATATAAAAACAGTGGCATTCAAGGCGTAAATGGAACTGTAGGTGCTGGTGATATTATCTATAAAGATCAGAATGGCGATAAAAAAATCGATGGAAATGACCGTGTATATCTAGGTTCGCCTGATCCGAAATTCATCTTTGGTCTGACGTCCAATATGAGTTATAAAAACTTTGATCTGAGCCTATTCTTCCAAGGGGCCGCTAAAGTACAGGGCTATCTTTGGGGTGAAGCCATTGGCGGGATCTCGGGATCTGATAAACCGACAACCATTTTTGCAGATCGTTTCAATGCAGAGACCAATCCAAATGGATCGATGCCGAGGGCATTGACCAGTTGGTCACAAAATAGTCCTTCAGGCACTCCTTCCGATTTTTGGATACAGAATGCAAGTTATGTCCGCTTGAAGAACATTACCTTCGGTTATACCTTACCAAAAACGTTTACGGATAGAATCGGTATTAAAGGGGCCAAGGTATACTATAGTGGGCAAAACCTCTTGACTTTTACTGGTTTTGCTAAAGGATTTGATCCGGAGGCTCCAGCGGATTCTAGAGGTAATTACTACCCACAAGTGAAAACAAATGTGTTTGGTCTTAACGTAAACTTTTAATTGAAAATCATGAAACTTAGAAATATAACGATTGCATTGAGCGTAGCCACCTTATTGTTCTCTTGTCAAAAACTCGATCAGGAACCGTTGGATGCATATAATGCCGATAATTTTTGGAAAACGGAAGCAGAAACCGATTTTGCTGTAACAGGTTTGTACAGCGGTACAAGGGGAAGCGACGGTAAGCTGGCCGAAGGATCTGCTTGGGAAGACGGTACACAGATCTTTTACATGGACTGTACTTCGGATAACTCCAATAGTGATTTCCCTTGGGAAGGATTCCAAGCTTTGGGAAATGGGACGGCAACACCGACAAACTCTGGAAACGCAGAGGCACGCTATACGTACGAGCATATCCGTCGTGCTAATTATATCCTTGAAAATATTGAAAAATCGCCGGTTAATGCTGAAAAAAAGAAACGGCTGACCGCTGAGGTACGCGTCATACGCGCATATAAGTATTTTGATATGGCGACCTTATTTGGGGGACTACCTATCATTACGAAAACTTTGACCACAGAAAATTCGTTCGTGCCTGCAAATACGCAAAAAGAAGTATTGGAATTTGTGGAAAAAGAATTGAAAGAAGCTGCAGCAGATTTGTCGTTTGCTAAGGGAGGCGGGCGGATGTCAAAAGGTGCCGCCCTTGGTTTGTTGGCTCGCTGTTATGCTTTTGAAAAGAAATATCAGGATGTCATCAATACAACACAGGAGATCATCTCTTCGGCTAATTATAAATTATTCGATGATTATGCAACCCTATTTGAAGAGGCAAATGAAAACAACAGTGAGGTTATGATGAATATCGAATATTTGGTAAATATTCAAGGATATACTTCACTTGGTATTATGCTGCCCAATTCCATGGGCGGATGGGGGTCTATTGTACCAACACAGAGTCTGGTAGATGCTTACGAAACTGCCGATGGAGAAACTATTGGCGAGTCGAAATCCTATAACCCTGCCAGTCCATATGAAAAAAGAGATCCACGCCTGGGCGCAACAATTGTTTACCCAGGAGCACTGTATAACGGTAAATATTTCGATCCATTGGATCCGAAATCGGAAGATTATCCATCTGGTCCAGATAATGCATCTAGCACAGCTTACAACTATAAAAAATACATCCAAAATCCGAGCAGTTATGCGAACATTTGGAACGTGGGTACCAACATTATTGTGATGCGTTATGCTGAAATGCTTCTGTTAAATGCGGAAGCAAAGATTGAATTGGGGATCATTGATAATAGCGTATATGACAATATCGATCTGGTTCGTCTACGCGCAAAGATGCCAAAAGTAGATAAAGCAGTTTACAGTGGTCAGAGCAAACTGCGTGAGTTGGTTCGTCGCGAGCTGCGTGTAGAATTCGCAGGAGAAGGACGCCGTCGCTTTGATATTATTCGTTGGGGAATAGCCAAAGATGTGATGAACGGTCCTGTCAATGGCGCGCTGTCAAAAGGTACGGTGGATTCTAAAACAGGCAAGGTTACTTACACGTCGCTAACGGACCGTTTTTTCTCTGAAAATAGAACGTTCAAAGCTGGAAAAAATGAATTGTGGCCAATTCCGCAAGCTGTAATCGATAACAGTAAAGGAACGTTGAAACAAAATGTAGGGTATTAATTTTCTCCTGCTATATTTTTTACGAAGCAAGCAAGCAAGCAAGCAAGCAAGCAAGCAAGCAAGCAAGCAAGCAAGCAAGCAAGCAAGCAAGGCGGTTATGTGATACACTCACTTAACCGCCTTTTTGTAGTTATAGGGCATTTCTAATTTTTTTTGTATAATTTTTTTGTGGAAAAAGAAAAAATGATCATCTTATGTTAAAATGTATTCTACTTTAGCGTGACACGCAGTAGATAGATCAATTATGAATCATATAAGCTGAAATGCATGAGAGGTGTTTTATGTGCACTTGCGATAACTACAGTTTTAATTTTATCGTTTAATAAGCTTGTCTATAATGATACGCCCATGGCGAATCATGCAACATTATTAACCGAAGTGAATCGCCATAAAAAAGAAATCAAAAGTATCTTGATGACCGATAGTAATTTTTCGGATCTACGCTTTTTTGATGCTACGCTAAAAAATAATAGAATTTTGATGTTGGGTGAAATGCTGCACAATGATGGCGAAACTTTCAAAGCGAAAGCCAGACTCATCCGTTATCTGCATGAGCATCTCGATTATGACGTAGTTTTATATGAGGCAGGGCAATATGATATGTGGATGATGAATGCACAGATGGATACCCCTACGAGTCGGTCTCAAGTAAAAACGGTCGGCGGTATCGGTCTATTTGACTTTTGGTGGCAAAATGAGGAAAATCAACTGCTCTTAACTTATTATAAAAATACGAAAACATCCCAGAATCCTATTTCTCTCGGTGGGTTTGATATTCAGTTTTCGGGTAGGGAATTGTCTGATAAGCGGGCGAAATTATTAGAAGATTTCTTAGTCAAAAATGGGATTGATTCAACCAAGTATCCTTTATTGAAAAAAAATAGAAACAAACTGGAATACCTGACATATGAACGTTTTGCCAGCAAGCAGCTCGATGCGGACCAAAAGAAACAGTTTTTAGCAGAATTGGATGCATTGAGCCGTGTGATCAGCAGGGGTGTAAAAGACAATGAGCACCTGATCTATAGCCGATACCTGTCCGATATGAGAAATAACTTTGACAAATCTTGGCGCTATAAATCAGGATCAATGCAGAGCATGCATTTTAGGGATTCCCTGATGGCAGAAAATCTATGCTATCAGATCGATTCGCTTTACGCCGGCAAAAAGATTATCGTCTGGTGTGCCAATATCCATAGCTTTTCTGCTCCATACAATAAAGATTATCGGCCGCTTGGGACTTATCTAAAGCGTAAATATGGCGCCCAAGCATATAGCCTGGACTTTACTTCCTATGGACGATACGATAAAACTGGCCGTGTTGTCGATAGAGTGGGTAAGTTGGCGGTGGAAAATGTATTTCATGCTACCAAATCGCCTTATTTCTTTTTAGATCTTCGGGAGTTGTCCAACAATAGTATTTTAAAACAGAATTTTAGTTCAGTCATCAATCAAGGGATTGATGAAGATAGAAGGTGGCACGACTTTATCGACGGCATTTTCTATATCGATATCAATAAAGATCCAATTTACCGGTAACACCAATGGAAAGTATCCTCACAAAACAACTTAGCTTTAAAATAGGCGCGAAAACAATCCTGGATAACATCAGTCTGCAGGTACCAGAAAAGGGTATTTATGGCTATCTCGGGCGAAATGGAGCCGGAAAATCGACAACAATCAAGCTACTTTTAGGTCTTTTGGAGGACCGGACAGATGCGATTTTTATTCAGGGAAATAGTCTTAGGACAAATCGAACACGTATCTATACGAATGTTGGAAACCTGATCGAATCGCCTTGTTATTATACTAAGTTAACCGTTTTTGAAAATTTAAAGTATTTGGATATCATTCATAAAAAAGGGAATAAACGCATTGATGAAGTGTTGGAAATGGTTGATCTTCATCGGGAGAAAAAGAAAAAAACGAATGCTTTGTCTATGGGTATGAAACAGCGGTTAGGGATTGCAATGGCGATATTTCATGATCCCCAATTACTCATTCTGGATGAACCATTAAATGGTCTCGACCCACAGGGTATTGTGGAAATGCGCAACTTGTTTTGTCACCTCAATGAACAGGGTAAAACGATCTTTCTTTCAAGCCATATTTTGAGTGAGCTTGAAAAAATAGCAACACACATTGGTATCATAGAAGGTGGGAAAATGATTTTCCAAGGAACTAAGCATGAGCTGCTGGGGCAGGTTGACCGAGAAGTGTTCTTACGGACATCCAATCCTGCTGCAACAGTTTCTATTTTGCAAAATGCAGGTTTTTCTACCGTTAAGATCGATGGTCAAAATGTTATCGTCAATATAGGGGATGATCAGCAATTTGATTTTGTGATCAAATCATTGGTTGAACAGCAGATTGCTATTTATGGGCTGGAATCCCGTGGTGCTGATCTTGAACAAATTTTTATAAACCTAATCGCTCGTGCAAATGGCTAATACATTTTATACTGCTTTTTTGTCTGAAAAGTACAAACTTCTTCGTAACAGGGAAATTTTTGGGGTCTTGATCGCACCTATGCTGCTTATTTTTGCGATTAGCGCTTATATAATCTATGACATTGTCAATTCCGGTGGTGCCAGCGCCATTCCCAATCCCTGGAAAGTCTTATTGGGTCGATATGTATTTCAATTTTTTTATTTACTCTATCCCATTCTTGTCGCTTTGTTCGTATATGCTTGCTGTGATGTGGAGTATAAGAATAAACAATTATAAAATACTCTTTACTGTGCCCATCAGTAAATCGAATATTTTCTTTTCCAAAGCGACCTTTATTCTACTAACATTACTTTTTTCAATTCTTTTTGCGTACGCTGCATTTTTGATCAGCGGCTATCTGCTCAGTCTGATTTATCCCGTCCTTGGTTTCCAGAATTACGACTATAGGCAGGTGATTTTTTATACATTTCTGAAGCTTTTCATTACCTTATCAGCTATTGGGATGATCCAGCTGGCTTTAAGTCTATTGTTCCGAAGCTTTATTTACCCGATTGGGGTGGGGATGTTTATGTTGGTGTTTTCAGTGCTGGTGGCGCAAAAAAGCTTTTCGGATTTTATACCCTATACGGGTGCTTATAATGCGGTCATGAACATCCTATCCGAAAATGACTCATTTGCACGGCTCGATTACTGCAACATGGTGATGGTTGTTGTATTTCTATTGATCAGCTTTTATCTATTTAAACGAAAGGGGCAGTTTTAACGTTTCGTTCGTGCATGCCCACTGATCGGCTATTTTTTGTCAAATTCTTTTTTATAGGCGCTTGGTGACTGTCCATATTTCCTTTTAAAGGCCGACGCGAAGTAAGATGCTGATGAAAAGCCGACACTACTAAATATTTCGTTGATGGTTAGACCCTCAGCCATCAGGCTTTTGGCTTTCTTTAATCTTCGTTCCACAATATACTCATTGACACTGCAGTCGAGCAGCTGTTTCACCTTACGATAGAGCTGAACGCGTGAGAGATGGAGGTCGTTGGCAATCCCGTCGACGCTTAACCGCTGATCCGATAACTTGGATTCGACAATGGCGGAGAGATTGTTTAGGAATCTTCTGTCGCTATCGTTGACCTGTTCGGCTTGAGTACGCTCAAACTGTTCGACGTTGCTGCTATATTTTTCTTTAAGCTGATGACGCGATTGAAGAATATTTGAAATACGTATCCGCAGCAGTTCGGCATTGAATGGCTTAGTAATATAGTCATCGGCCATTAATTTGCTCCCCTCAAGCATGGTCTCCTCGTTGGCAAGTGCACTCAGTAAGATGACGGGAATATGTGCGGTCTGATAAAAGGCTTTGATGTCTTTCAAAATATCCAGTCCGCTTCCATCAGGAAGCATAATATCGGTGATCACCAGGTCTGGAAAATGTGTCTTCATCATACTAGTGGCTTGCTGGGCATCCTTTGCCAGAAACAGGTTGTAATCCTGTTCCAATAACGAGCGGAGATAGTCTCTGATTTCATCATTATCTTCGACGATCATAATGCTCTTCGATTTGTTGGATCGAAAAGAAAGATTGTTGTCTACCACCTTTGCTGTCGTGTCCAGTAGATCTTGTTGCTGAAACGATGGTTTTTCTCCACTGTCGAAACCGGCCAGTTCAGCAGGTTCATAATGACCATTCCCAATTGGCATGCGGAGGGTGAAGATCGATCCATGGCCGGGCTTGCTGCTCACGGTGATCTGGCCATGATGCAGTTCGACGATCTGTTTGCTGTATGCGAGTCCGATTCCGGATCCGTTACGGCTGCCGGCTCCTTGGTAAAAAGGATCAAAAATATGCTCAATATCAACCGGCGCAATTCCCAGACCATTATCCAATACGCGTAGATAAAAATAGTCCTTGAAATTGTTTTCTTCTAGTATAATTTCAATTCTGCCGCTTGCTGAAGTATGTTTGATCGCATTGGATAATAAGTTGGATAGGACCTGTTCCATGAGGTATTCGTCCATCCAAACCTCTTTCAAACTCGTTTTGTTGATATAACTGACCGAGATTCTGTTTTTCTTAAATAGCGGTTTGAAACTACCTATTACCTGCTGGATGAATGGATCGATATAAACGATAGACGCATGTAACCTAATTTTTGATTTACTGATTCGGTGGATATCAATGAGGTCGGTAACCAAACGCTGTAGTTTTTTTGCATTCCGCTTGACGCGCGACAACTGTTCTTTGACTTCTTCTGGCAGGTCTTTTCGTAATTCAAGGTCCTCGATAGGCGCTATAATAAGCGTCAGTGGTGTTTTAAATTCATGTGAGATGTTGGTGAAGAAATTATTCTTGATTTCTGCCGCTTGCTGGATCTGACTATTCATCTCGACGATCTGTTTTTGTTGCGCAAGGATCTCACTATTTTGGATTTCCAGATGTTTGTTCTTTTCCCAGTTGCTCCTGATCACGATAATAGAAATGCCACCAAAGACAACAGCAAGCACCAAGCTAACGACCAGTACATTAAGAACCGACTTTTGACTTTGGTAAATCTTATTCTGTTCCGTAATGAATTCCTGTCTTTTGTCTATATCGAGCTGCTGTTGCTTTATTTTATCCGACTGCAGGGCAAGCAATTCCGCGTTGGTTTTATCGATGACAGAGGTTGCGAGTATATTCTCGCGGCGGTAGTTTTGGTGGTTGATGATAGCCAAGGCCGTTCGAATGGCTTCGGCTCCGCCAGTGGGGTAGAGTATGGAAGCGAACATTTTGCCCTGTATGATCTGTTCAAGGCCATTTCCGGGACCAGGAAGGGCATCAACACCGATTATCTTAATGTCCTTTTTGATCTGGGCTTCGTCCAATGCTTTTTTTACCCCCATGGCCATCTGATCATTGAAGGTGAAGATGATATCACTCTGGATCATTTGGTCTATATGCCTACGCGTTTCCAAATAAGCTTTGTTTTTTTCCCATCCGCCGTGAATGATTCCGCTCGTTCGAATCCCTTTAGCATCTCCAATTTGCTGCATAAAGCCTTTTTCACGTTCTATGGAGGCGGATGTACCCGATAATCCAGTAACCAGGCCGATCGAACCATTGTTTTGTAAAATGGTGCGGCTATACTGGCCCGCCAGTTTTCCGATAGCAAGATTGTCTGCCCCCACATAGGCATTATATTGGCCTGAGGATGTCTTACGGTCAGTTACGATGACGGGTATATTGCGTTGAAATACCGAATCTACTATAGGGGTAAGGGGCTCGGCCTCATTTGGCGATACAATCAGAAGATCGATATCCTGTTTGACTAATTCCCGAATTTGATTAATCTGGACATTATTGTCGCCATGGGCATCTCGATAAAGAAAGTCAATATCCGGATTGAAGGAAAGTTCCCTTTTCATTTCTTCGAGCATGGTTTGTCGCCAGGCATCATTTCCGATACACTGTGAAAAAGCAATAATCCGCTTTTTCTTCTGGACCATTGGTTGACATCCACAAAAAAGAAGCAGGATCAATATGCCACCATAAATGAAATATTTTCCCATGATTTTTTTCCCTTCAATATCCGAATATACATTATTTAGTTTTTTTAGGCTAACATCGTCTTTGTTAGTGTATTCTTTACACTGATATGGAAACTTTCAAAAATGTATCATTTTCTAAATTTTCTGTTTAAAAAGTGAAAGTTTTAAAAAGTAATACTAGTGTAAGTTTCAGATTTTTAGTGTTTTAATGTTTTTTAAAAAATGTTACATAAATAAATGTTTTTGCGAAGCTCAAATTTAAGTTAAGATGAAACCAGGGTTAAATTTGGATTAATCAATTATAGATCATAACATGAACAAAAACACGGTACTAGCTTGGTCCTTTGTAGTGGCTTTAGGCGGATTTTTATTTGGATTTGATACAGCGGTTATTTCAGGAGCAGAAAAGGCCGTGCAGGAACACTGGCATTTAAGTGAGTTTCAGCATGGATTGACCATGGCCATTGCATTGATCGGAACAGTTGTTGGAGCAGCGCTGGGTGCACTGCCTTCAGATAAGTTGGGGCGTAAGAATACTTTATTTGCGGTTGCAGCTCTTTACTTTATCTCAGCAATAGGCAGCGCATTGGCGAATGACTGGACGATATTTATTTTATTCCGCTTTTTGGGTGGTATAGGCGTTGGCGTCTCTTCGGTAACTGCACCAATCTATATATCGGAAATATCTCCGGCGGCATCGCGTGGAAAATTGGTCGGACTTTTCCAGTTCAACGTCGTATTGGGGATTCTGATTGCCTATCTGTCCAATTACTTTATCGGTCAGGTAGGGGAGGAGTCCTGGCGTTGGATGTTAGGCGTACAGTGTTTTCCGTCGTTATTATTCTTCGGTCTGATCTTCCTTATTCCGGAAAGTCCAAGATGGTTACTGCTGCACAGGGGTAATTTAGCTGAAGCAAAACGAATTATGAAAAAAATCAACTCGGATGGTTACGAGCTGGAGATTTCAAAAATTCAGGAGTCCAAAAACAATACAGCAGGGGAGGGCAAACTCTTCGTTCGCGAAAATGTCAAACCTATTTTATTGGCCTTTTGTTTTGCGCTGTTCAATCAGGTTTCAGGTATTAACGCAATCATCTATTATGCCCCCCGTGTATTTGAAATGGCCGGTTTGGGCTCACAGAGTTCATTGCTTTCAACAGTTGGGATCGGGGTTGTCAATTTTATCTTTACGTTGCTGGCGATTAATTTCATCGATAAGGTCGGTAGAAGAAAATTAATGTTGGTGGGTTCGATTGGACTGATTGTTTCTTTGGCACTCGTTTCCCATGCTTTTTATACCAATCAAACGACGGGTTTTGCGATCACCATCTATCTGATGAGTTTTATTGCCTTTTTCGCATTCTCGCAAGGCGCTGTGATTTGGGTGTTTATTTCGGAAATTTTTCCGAATGATGTCCGTGCTAAAGGACAGACATTCGGCAGCTTGACACACTGGGTGATGGCGGCAATTATTACCTTTTGTTTTCCTGCATTGACGGAAATGCTCGGCGGGGGCGGTACCTTCTTGATCTTTGCCCTATTTATGGTTTTACAGCTTATCTATGTGCTTAAGTTTATGCCGGAGACAAAAGGGAAGTCACTGGAAGACCTTGGGCATACCATCAATCTACATTAGTCTTTAGCTGGACTAAACGAATAGGCGTCGGAGTAGCCATGGCGCGACTGGCGCCTATCGAAAGCTATTTAATCAATGACATTATGATAGCAAGTCGTGTGTATCTATTGTCAACATTGAACTTAAAGGGAAATATAATAATCAATTCGTTACATGGCTTTTGGCGCTCGGCCGAAGCTTTGTGAAAAAAGAAGAAATATGAAAAACGGAGAAAAATCAATACAGGGTATTTGTTTTGGAGAGGTACTTTGGGACAATCTTCCTACAGGTAAAAAATTGGGCGGTGCACCGTTGAATGTGGCTTATCACCTCAATAAACTGGGCGTTACGACGCGTATGCTAACACGCATAGGGCGTGATGAAAATGGTTATGAACTACGTAAGGTATGTGAGGATCTGGGCATTCCGACCGATTTCTTCCAGTATGATGCGTTGTTACCGACCTCAACCGTAGAGGTTTCGATCGATGCTAAACGCGATGTGCATTACGATATCGTTTATCCGGTAGCTTGGGACAGAATAGCAGTGGATAGTGCTGTTCTGGAAGCAGTTGCAACGGTGGATTTTTTGGTATATGGAAGTCTAGCCTGTCGGGATGAAGTAAGCTTCCAAAGTTTGCTGTTATTGCTTGAAAAAGCCCGCTTTCGGGTGATGGATGTCAACCTGCGTACACCTTATTTTGGTCCTGAAAAAAATACATAAGTTGTTGGCATACGCTGATTTTGTGAAAATGAATGCCGAGGAACTGCATGTTATTTCCGACTGGAATGGCGCTACGGAAGCCTATACCGATCAGCAGCGTGTAGACTTGATCATGGCCCGTTTTGCAATTCAGGAGGCAATTGTAACCTATGGTGCAGATGGAGCCGTGTATCATTATAAAAAAGATAATATCAGTTATCATTTCCCGGCCTTGAAAGTTCAGGTAGAAGATACAATCGGAAGTGGTGATTCGTTTTTGGCGGCTTTCCTCACCAAAAGGTTTCAGATGCAGGAGGGTGTTCAGCTGGAGGAAGTACTGGAATTTGCGGCGACCTTAAGTGGGTTTGTGACACAGAGCCGGGGGGCTTGTCCTGAATATAACGATGAGGTCATCAATCGATTCCAATGGTTGCATCCGATCTTCAATGGAGGCCAGAAGCAACAGTAAGTATACTGCTTCTTAAAGAAGCAGTATACACGCTATCATCATAAAATAATCAATCTAAATAATTAACCATTTACGCATAACCAATTATGTTTACAAGACAGAAAGCAATGCTGCTCCCGTCTTTGGCACTTTTTTCTGTTGTCGCATTTGCGCAGCAGACTGAAATCCGGGGAAGAATTACGGATAGTGGAACAGCAGCACCTGTAGTGGGGGCATCTTTAGTGGTGAAGGGAACCACAATAGCTACCAAGACAAATGAAAAGGGAGAATTTGTCCTCCAGACATCGGGCAATCAGGGCACATTAGAAATAAGTTATGTCGGCTATGCCACGCAGACAATTGCTGTTGCCGGAAGAAAGTTCCTCGATATTCAGCTTACGAGCACCGAAAAAGGGCTGGATGAAGTGGTCGTTACGGGATATCAAACCGAACGGAAGAAGGATTTGACTGGCGCAGTGAGTGTTGTGAATGTTGCTGAGATGATGAAGGCTCCAGAAAATAACCCAATGAAATCCCTGCAAGGAAGGGTAGCCGGTATGACTGTAACTTCGGATGGTAGTCCAAGTGGAGCGGCAACAGTGCGTATGCGCGGAATCAGTTCGATCAATAGTAGTCAGGATCCCTTATATGTCATTGATGGAACCCCCACCCAGGGAGGAATGCACGAACTCAATTCGAATGATATCGAAAGCATTCAGGTTTTAAAGGACGCTTCTTCGGCGAGTATCTATGGCTCGCGTGCAGCCAATGGTGTTATTGTCATCACTACGAAAAAAGGAAAGCTAGGTGCCCCTAAACTTACAGTAGACGCCTACGCCACCAGTACGCATTTTAATAATCGCATGAAAGTGCTCGACGCACAACAATATGGTCGTGCCCTATGGCAGGCAACGATCAACAGCGGTGGCAATCCAAATGGAAACAATATTGGTTATCAGTTTGAATGGAATAACGATGCGAATGGCGTGCCTCAGCTCAATACTGTTTTTGTTTCCAAGTATATTGATCGTGGGCACACCATGTATGCTTCAGATACCGATTGGTTTAAGGAAGTTTCGAAACCAGGACTGCAGCAGTCATACAATGCGACATTGAGCTCCGGAACAGAAAAATCCAGCTCCTTTTTCTCCTTAGGTTATTTGCACAACAATGGCACACTCCGTTACACGGATTTCCAGCGAATATCCGCCCGGATGAATGCTGACTATAAACTGTTTGATGGAAAACTGGTTGTTGGAGAGAATTTTACAGTAAACAACACGGGTGAAGTGCAGGTCCCCGGCGATGTACTTGACCTTTCGTTGAAAGCTTTACCGATTATCCCCGTGCATACGGTAGATGGAATGGGCTGGGGGGGACCAGCATTAGGAATGAACGACCGTCATAATCCCATGCGTGTACTTTACGACAATAGAAATAATAAATACAATTATTGGCGTTTGTTTGGGAATGCCTATGCCGATCTACAGCTGATAAAAGATCTGCATGTTCGAACCAGTTATGGCCTGGATTACAGTAATTTTTACAAACGTAACCTGGAAGTATCCTATCGTTCGGGATTTATGAACAGCAGCCGCAGTGGCGTTAATATGGAGCAGTCTCATGGGATGAAGTGGACTTGGTCCAATACAGCGACTTATCGGAAGGCAATCGACAAACATACAATAGATGTGCTTGCTGGTATCGAAATGAACCGTCAGAATGATATTAATTTTAACGCCTATACCGCTGGTGATGGTGCATTTGCCATAGAAACACCAGAGTATATGTGGCCAGGTGTGAGTACGGGTACAGCGGCAGTAGGAGGTGGCTCTACAGGCTTCTCGCTGCTATCCTATTTTGGAAAGGCCAATTATTCCTATGATGACCGTTATCTGGCTTCTTTCACCGTACGCCACGATGGCTCTTCCCGCTTCGGTAAAAATAACCGCTTTGCCACTTTTCCAGCGGTAACGGCAGGCTGGCGGATCTCTTCTGAACGCTTTATGGCAAGTACAAAAAATTATATTTCTGACCTCAAGTTACGTGTGGGATGGGGGCAGACAGGCAACCAGGGTATTGGTAATCTGGCTACCTATGCCCTGTTCGTCCCGAATATGGTGTTGCTGATCCAACATGGAATATCGTGGACGGTACAGCATACGATCTATCGGGTGCAGGAACGGGAAAGTTACCATCGGGATACCGCAAAATCCAAACGGAAAATAATGATCTGAAATGGGAAACTACCACGCAGACGAATATAGGCTTGGACTTTTCATTGTTTAATCAAAGTCTCTATGGTTCGATTGACTGGTATGTTAAAGCAACCAAAGATATGTTGATCAATCCAGCCTATATCGGTGTGGTCGGAGAGGGCGGTTACCGTTGGGCGAATGGTGCCTCCATGGAAAATAAAGGTTTGGACATATCGGCCGGATATCGTAATAAAACAACCTTTGGATTGGATTATGATGTAATGGCTGTGTTCTCGACCTATAAAAACAAGGTGACACATTTACCCGAAGCAGTAGAAAACTCCTATGGTGGTCGTCAAGGAGACAATATTATCGGCCGGCCGCTAGGGTCATTTTATGGCTATGTTACCGACGGCATTTTTCAGAATCAGGACGAGGTGGATGCGCACGTCAATCAGACCGGTAAAGGGATAGGGCGTTTACGTTATGTCAACGTCTATGATGCGGACAAGCAGATCACCGATATGGACCGTACATGGATTGGTAGTCCTCATCCTGATTTTTCTTATAGTTTGAACATTGTGCTAAAATATAAAAGCTTTGACCTATCTGCGTACTTTCAGGGGGTACAGGGAATAGATGTTGAAAACTGGCTGAAAAAGCAAACGGACTTTTGGAGTGTGGACGACGTCAATTCCAATAAAGGTGTACGTCTGCTCAATGCCTGGACACCACAAAATCCAACGTCAACGATCCCGGCCTTACAAACAACAAATAACAACGACGAGGGCCGTCTGTCAAATTACTTTATCGAGAATGGATCTTATATGAAGCTCCGGAATTTGTCCCTGGGCTACACTTTGCCAACAGCAACCGCCGCACACCTACGTATGAGCCGATTAAGGATTTATGTAACTGGTCAGAATCTATTTACCGTTAAATCAAAAAATTTCACCGGTGTGGATCCTGAAAATGTAGGTTGGGGTTATCCAATTCCAACCACCTGGACAGCTGGGGTAAATATTGGATTTTAAAATGGGAGCGAAATAAGGCGATACACTTCTAAATAATTTATACGGATGAAAAAATAACCACTAAAATAGCGATATTCATGGTTCTTGCTGGACTACTTCCAGGATGCACCAAATTTTTAGATCAAACACCCAATGGTGTACTGAGCTCCGATCAGGTTAAGGAGCCTGAACGATTATTGACAGCTACCTATGCGGCATTGAGTAACGATCATTATGATGTCCCTTTTAGCTTATGGCCCTATGGTACGGTTCGGTCGGACGATGCTTATAAAGGCGGATCGGGACCACAGGATATCCAGACCTTTCATTTCCTGGAGGTCTCCAATAACATTACAACCAATTTTGCAGAGTTGGATAAATTGTGGTTTCAGTTGTACGTTGCGATTTCGCGTGCCAATACCACGATCAAGACCATACAGGAGATGGATAATTTCGATGGGAAGGAAGAAAAGCTGGGTGAAGCACGCTTTCTACGCGGTCATTTTTACTTTATGCTCAAGATCCTTTTCAAATATGTGCCTTATATTGATGAAAATGTCGCGGTAGACAGCTATGAAACCGTATCGAATAGGGCCTTGAGCAACGATGCGCTATGGCAAAAGATTGTGGATGATTTTCAGTATGCTGTAGATCATCTCCCGGCTGTACAAACGGAGGTCGGGCGTGCCAACCGTGTTGCTGCTGCGGCATATCTTGCCAAAACCTATCTCTATAAGGGATACCGTCAGGACAATGCCGAACGTAATGTGGTGACGGGCATCGATGCCGGAGATTTGGAAAAGGTTGTACAAAATACGGATGTTGTACTTTCATCCAATCATACGCTGGAAACCGACTTTGCTTTTAATTTCTTGCCGGGCAAATATGAAAATGGGACCGAAGCCCTGTTTTCAGTTCAGTTTTCAAAAGATGACGGCACAAAATTTGGGCGTGTTAATTTTTCTGATGTGCTATCAGTACCTATGGGCGTAGGTTGTTGTGATTTCAATAAACCGAGTCAAAGCCTTGTCAACGCGTTTCGCACAACGGGTAAAGGTCTACCACTGGATAACTACAATGCGTTGAATAGCTTTAATACCTCAGAAAAGTACGATCCACGGTTATTTCATACGGTTGCAATTCCGGGCTTACCGTACAAGTATAGTAGCAAAAGAACGTATGAAGAAAGCTGGAACCGTAACCCGGCAGAATATTCGGTTTACGCCTCATTGAAAGAGAATGTAGATCCCGATTGCGATTGTTTTGTCCCGATGGTACCGTTCTATGCCAATACAAAAAATCGAATTGTATTGCGCTTTGCCGATGTGCTGTTGATGCGGGCAGAGGCGCTTATCGAGCTGCATCGTTCGGCTGAAGCTCTGCCATTGATAAACCAAGTACGTACGCGGGCAAAAAATAGCACTGCACTTACGGGCTATGCAAATGATAAAACCCTGATCGAAACGTACAAAAATGGAGATAATATTGTATGGAACGAAGAAAATGCCCGGAAGGCGTTACGTTGGGAAAGACGATTGGAGCTTGCGATGGAAAACGGAAGGTTCTTTGATCTTGTACGCTGGGGAATTGCAGACCAGGCCATGAATGCCTATTATGATGCGGAAAAGTCACGTCGATCTTATTATTCTTCGGCACATTTTACTGCAGATAGGAACGAATACTTGCCGATTCCTGAAGCACAGATCAGATTAAGTAAATATCTGTACAAACAAAATCCAGGCTATTAAATAAGCATTTATTGTTGAACGATTAGCATAACCAATTATTCCAATGCACACATTAAAAAATACGATAAAAGTAGGGATTACTATCCTGCTTATCTGGCTTATTGCTGCCTGCAAGCGTGATGCCGATAGCACACTCAATTTGAACGCAGATGTAGAGGTACTTTCCTTCAAGGTCGGTAATACCGCTGGAAAAATAGATCCGGCAAAAGGTACCATTCTTGTCATGGTTCCTGAAGGCACAGATCTTTCAGCGGTGGCTCCGACGATTGAATTGCCCAATAACGCCAAGGTTTCTCCAGCTTCAGGTATCGCCCAGAACTTTTCATTTTCTGGAACAACACCAATTACTTACCGCGTGTTTAATGGAAATCTATTCAACACCTATCAAGTAACCGTCAAAGAAATCAAAGCGGAAATAACGGCATTCCATATCGGAGAAAAAGCTGGAATCATCGATCAGAAAAATAAAAGCATTAAAATTTACCTACCCCTGGGGACAGACCTGAAGAACTTATCACCTGCGATAGAATTTACAGCTGGCGCGAGCATAACGCCCAATCAGAGTGGCCCCGTGGATTTAAGTTCTCCGATAAAATACAGCCTTGCGTATATGGGGCAGACGTTCCAGTATACGGTAACAGCGATTTTGGGCACGGAACCCAAACAGATCCTGATGATTTATAATGGCGAAACAAGCGTTCCACATTTCGACGGGTTAGGGGTGAGCGCCGTAGATTCACCTTATCCCAACCCGAAAACTACGGGAATTAATGCAACACCGTTCTGTGCGTCTTTTGTCCGGGATAATAAAACGGGCGAAGGCTGGCATGGTGGTGCGCTGTGGAATGCAAATAAAGTGACTATCAATCCGGCAGAATATGGCCGTTTTTCCATTATGATATTGAAGGATGTAGCGGGAGATGTACAATTGGAGATTCAATCGGATGGTGAACAGCAAAAAAGATTGGTTGCGGGCTAATTATGCAAAGGAGCACGTTGGGGAGTGGCAAGAGTTGGTTTTTCAGATTCCTGCTGGAAGAAAGGCTATCATCAACAATATACTTGTGATGCCGCATGAGCATCCTAATGGACAGCCCGTGGCATTTCCTACCCAACGGATGTACTGGGACGAATTGAAAGCATTACCTAAAGAATGATCGAATACAAATAAAACAAGTGATGATAGATTATAAGGGATTAATAGAAAGATTTAAATCATGAGACCAAAAAATGTATTTGCTTCCGACAGTATTCTTGCTCAGCTTGTTGACAAGTTGCAAGAATAGCGACGAGCGTTCGACAGTGGTAGATAAGCCCATAACAATACAACCTGTGGACAGTTCTACGGCTTGTACTTCGGGGCAGGAGGCTGGCCCATATCAACGATTCTATAGGCCTCAGCAGGGGTTTGTGGGCCGATCCCATGCCTTATTACAATGCCAGCGATAAAAAGTTCTACTTGTTTTATCTCTATGAGAACGCCAACAGGCACCCGATTTATAGCACGCGAAACAAGTGACTTTGGAACATTTGAGGGCTATTACCGAAGTATTGTCATCGGGCGCTGTGGGGAGTCAGGATGAATGGATCGGAACAGGAAGTTTTATCAAAAAAGGAACAGTGTATTACTGTTTCTATACAGGTCATAACAGTGTTTTTACTCCAGCAGAAAAGATCATGTTGGCTACCTCCACTGATTTAATGAATTGGACCAAGCAACCAGCTATGGCACTGCAGGCTGCGGTGGGGTATGATCGAAATAATTTTCGGGATCCGCACGTTTATTGGGATGAAGGCCGTAATGCCTACGTGATGCTAGTCACGACGCGAAAAGACGGAAAAGGAATCCTTGCACGTTATCAGTCAACCGATTTAAGCAGTTGGTCGATGATTGAACCGCTCGTTGCGACGACAGGGACAGTGGAAAAATATGGCATCGAAACAGATGCTGAACTATTGGAATGCCCGGATCTATTTAAAAATGGGCAATAAGTGGTATCTGTTGTTTTCGCGGATCAACCGGGATGAACATCGCAAGACATTTTATCGTATTGCGGATTCTCCGGATGGTCCCTGGATGATCTGTCGGGATGCCGAAGGACATCATGAAACCTTTGATGGACTTTATCTCTATGCTGGCAAGACGGCTAGCGATGGTACAACACGTTATCTTTCGGGTTGGTGTTCAACGGGACAAACCGTCAATAATAACAACGAACTGCCCTGGGCTGGAAATCTAATTTCCCATCAGTTGGTTCAGGGAACGTCAGGACAGTTGTATCCTAAAATTCCGGAGGCCCTAAACAGCAAATTCAATAAAGAAGTCGCCTTTGAAAAACTGAGCAGCGTTGGTCAAGTTTCTGAGTCGAATAAAACCTATCGTTTGTCAGCTCAATCAGGGGGAAGAAGCTATGCGCTGTTTAACCGAAATACGTCGACCGTAAAAATGACAATGACTATTGATGCTTCGCAATCCAATCAATTTGGTTTTTCATTTGGAGCATGTGATGATCCGACCGAAGTGTATAGCATTGCTTTTGACCTGACTTCATCCAATCGTTGGAATATGCCGGCCCTGCTTATGAATAAGGAGGCTCGAAATGGTGGCGGAAGTAAAACAGCACTCAATTTTACACCACTCACCGTACCGACCAATCGGATTTTTAATCTGAAAATTAGTATTGAAAAGTCTATCTGTGTCGTGTATGTGAATGATCGTGTTGCTTTTACCAACCGGATCTATAAAATGGATCAAAATCCATGGACTATTTTTGTGGATCAGGGAATCGTTACAGTCAATGGGTTGAAAGTTGAAAAATCTTCCTGATAATTTATAAGATATTTGCTTATTGAAGCGAACAATAATCGGATTATAAACGTAAACAAAAGAAAAATGATAAGATTAAAAAAATACGGACTTACGATGTTCTTGCTAAGTATTGTCGGTACAAGTCTGGCCCAGATGGGGCAGCAAAAACAACGGGATCCCCAAGAGAAGTATCGTCCACTTTACCATTTTACCCCACAGCAGGGCTGGATGAACGACCCCAATGGGCTGGTCTATTTGAACGGTAATTATCATCTTTTTTTTCAGCATAATCCCGAAAAACCCGTTTGGGGACCAATGCATTGGGGCCATGCGATCAGTAAAGATTTGATCCATTGGGACGAGCAGAAGATCGCATTGTACCCCGACAGTTTGGGAACTATTTTCTCAGGTAGCGCTGTGATCGATAAAGACAACACCGCAGGTTTTGGGAAAGATGCTATGGTCGCCATTTTTACCCATCACAATCATCAGGAAGAGGATCGGAAAACGGGATTGCATCAAAATCAAAGTTTGGCTTATAGTTTAGATAAGGGTCTTACCTGGACAAAATATAAAGGCAATCCAGTATTACCAAACCCTGGCATATGGGATTTCAGGGATCCAAAGGTGATGTGGCATGCGCATAGCCAACGTTGGATTATGACCTTAGCTACAAAAGATTGTATTACTTTCTATTCTTCCAAAGATTTGAAAACATGGCAGAAGGAAAGTGAGTTTGGTAAAGAGGTGGGAGCCCATGGAGGTGTCTGGGAATGTCCCGATCTTATTCCCATGGACTACAAAGGAGTTACAAAGTGGGTCTTGTTGGTCAGTATCAATCCAGGTGGGCCCAACGGTGGTTCCGTAACACAATATTTTGTGGGTGACTTTGATGGACATCAGTTCCACACAGAAGATACCAAAATAAAGTGGCTGGATTGGGGACCCGATAATTATGCCGGTGTAACTTGGAGTAACCTGGGGGATAGGCACCTGATGATTGGCTGGATGAGCAACTGGCAATATGCCAATGTGGTACCTACTACAAAATGGCGCTCCTCCTCAACCATACCACGTGTTTTATCGTTGGATAAAATTGGACAGTCGTTCTACGTTGCAAGTACTGCGCCCAAAGAAATTGAAACTGCATTTCGACCGCTTAAAAAGTACCATGGCGGCGGAACGAAGGAAGTTTCGTTTGAGCAACATCTCCCGCAAGCGTACCGTTTGGACCTCAAAGATTTGAAGCAACAGTCTTTCAAAGTGATCTTATCAAATGAATCTGGTGACGAATTGGTTATTGGTTATCGTGAAGATCAAAATGCCTATTATATTGATCGTTCTAAGTCCGGGGAAGTGTCGTTTAACGAGGAATTCCCAAAGATAGCTTCAGCACAACGCCTGCTGAATAACGGAACACTCTCTTTCAGCTTGTATGTTGATGTGAGCTCTGTGGAGCTTTTTGCAGATGGGGGACTAACGGTAATGACCAGTTTATTTTTTCCGAACAGACCGATAACCAAGGTGCGTATCGTGGGGAATAAAAAGCTGGAGTTTCAAGAGCTCGGTATTGCTGGATTTAAGAGATAGAACCCCAATTTACACGATTAAAGCGATCCTCGTTTTCACGAAGGATCGCTTTATGGTTTATACTATTCTATATTATTGGCCTGATTCAAGTATACCGGCATTAATGTCGGGAAAGTCCAGGCAAAATGATTCTTTTTGTAGATAATTGGACGGTAAATCGAGAGATACGAATCATATTCAGCCGTCTGATAAATATCCTTCATGGCTTCAAGTAGGTTGGAAGGCCAGACGCCTACCGTCATGTTGTGAATGTCTACGTCAGGATTTTTAAACCAGGGCCATGCTGTAGGATGTTGATTGTAATAATATAAGTAATCTAGGGCCTTTTTGATCGATTTCCCATCCTTCGTGGCTGCAAACAGGTTCTCGCCCGTCACCTGACGTATACACCACATGAAGGCTGTTAATGGGGCCAACGAGAAATAGGTGTACCATAAACCTTTTTCTCCTCGTTTTACTTCCTCAATGTGGTGACCATCCGCTGCGATTTTTTCAAAAAGATCGCCTTTAATCAATGATATGGTGAAGGCGAGCTCTTTTGGGTCATCAAGAAAATTGGCCGAAAGCAAATTTGCAAACCTTGCCCAATCAGCAATATTATTTGGCCTTTCACGTAAGAAATGTGTCGCTTTTTGATAGACGCTGATCGTCCAGCTTTTAAAGTGATTAAGATCGTTTTCTGCCCAGAGCGGATCGTTTTTGAGCAGCTCTGCTGCAATCATTAATCCGGCACCAGCATAAGAAAGTACAACTGGTCCGTCAAACTGGGAATATTTTTTATTGATGGTGGCCCAAGCATTCATGAAGTAAAGGGCTTTTTGGGCATATTTCTGCTCCCCGTTCAACGTATAGGCGAGGGCCGTACAATAGGCGGCAAAAGCGTCTGTGTAGAGTTTTTTTGCCATGGCACGTTGGCCTTCTTTATCGCTATAAAAGCCAGGGACGCTAAAATCTTCGACAGCATGATGATTGGTCAATAAAAGAGAATCGGCCAGCGTAATCAATTGCTTGTACGCCGTATATACCGGTTCGGATTTTTTGCTGATCTGCGATTTTACAAACTTAATCTGTGCATTCGGGTGCATAAGAGATTGGGCATGGCAGGGAGAAGAAGCCGTAAAAAAATAGATCAGAATCAAGGTTGACCCTATTTTAATACATTGAGCTGTCGAACGGCTGAGCTTCCGAAAATAATATCTAAAATTTTGCATGTTTTAAATGGATACGTTTATCAATTGATTGCGCAGCTATGGGGGGATTAGCTCCTGCAAATTAAGAAAAAAATACAATAAGTTTACTGGGCTTCAGAAATTTGATTTGAATTATTGCAGCGAAGTAATTAACTTCATGCCTAGAATAATCAATTATGAACATCGATCAAAATCTGCCTGAGAAGGAACTCTTGTGCCAACTTCACTATGGAGATATCCAGGCCTTTGATATTTTGTACCATCGCTATAGCCAGATTATTTACGCCAATATTCTTAGGTTTTTGAAAGATGAAACTATCGCTGAAGATTTACTTCAGGATGTTTTTCTACGTATTTGGGAAAATAGAACAAAAATAAATCCTGAACAATCTTTCGCCGCATTTCTGTTTACCTGTTCACGTAATATTACGTTTAATTTCAAACGAAGGTTGAAATTGGAAATGGAATCCGAGATCCAGCTCGCCTATGGGGTAGTGGAATCCGAGAATACCATTGATAAAGTGCTGGATTCAAAGGAAGCCTTGGTCCTGGTCGAGGAATTACTGAGCAAATTGCCCAAACAACGCCAAAAAATATTTAGGCTGTCCAAGCTGGAGGGTAAAAGTTATCAAGAGATCGCCGAAGAAATGGGGATTTCCATTGCGACAGTTCGCGACCATATTGTCAAAGCAAATAAGTTTATCCGAAGTGGCGCATTGCAGGATAGTGGATTTTCATCATTGTTATTGGCATTGCTTCTCTATTCGGCTAAATAAAAAAATTTTTTCTAGAGCAGACCTTTATTTCATGCTGTGTGTATTTACTTTAAAATACAGCTCAGTGGAGACCAATAAATCTAAAATAGACCAATTACTTCAAAAATATCAAGAAGGGAACTGTTCGCTTGAGGAGATCGAATGGCTACAGCAAGCGCTTTCTACTACTGACACAAGTGAGCAGGATGCGATCGATCAGGCGCTAGTCGCTAGTTTACTACGGCCTTCGTCTGTTGGTAAAATGGAGGAATCGAGATTGAAAATAATACTCGAAACCATCAAAAAACAAATCCAGCAAGGAAAAGAAGATAACGATAACTTATTGGAAAAAGGAGGGGAAGATCGTATGCCGATCCAGAAGAAAACCATTATCTCCATACGATGGCCCTATTGGGCTGCAGCGGCCTGTCTATTGCTCTTTGTTTTTTCAGTAATATTTTGGCAACAGCAGACGAGTCATACCCTGGCGGACAGGCATCTCGCTGGACTGGAAGATACAAAGGATGATGCTGTACAGCCTGGCGGAAACAGTGCCACTCTTCGCTTGGCAGATGGTACAGTTTTGGAACTCGATAAGCAGGCTTCGGGGATTGTCATGGGGGAAAATATCACCTACGAAAATGGGCAATCTATCGCCGATGCCTTAAGTAAACAAGGCCAGCAAATGGATCCAAGCAAGGCGATGTTGGAGTTGACCACACCGCTGGGGGGGATGTATCAAATTACTTTACCTGATGGAACAAAAGTATGGCTTAATGCGGCCTCTTCGCTAAAATATCCGATGGCCTTTGCCAAAAATGAACGAAAAGTTATCCTGTTGGGAGAGGCCTTTTTCGAGGTGACCAAAGATAGCTCGAGACCTTTCAAAATACACAGTAAAGGGCAGGAAATTGAGGTGCTTGGGACAACATTCAATGTGAATGCTTATCCGGAAAATACGGCTATTAAGACAACTTTAATCACAGGGAAGGTCAAATTATCAAACGATAATCGCGCTTCACAGGCAATATACCTTCAACCCGGTCAGCAATCGACTAATACTAATAATGGAAATATACAAGTTGCAAATGTAGATACAGCGCCGTTCACTGCCTGGAAAGATGGCTTGTTTTATTTTGACGAAACACCGGTGTCGGATGCATTGCAGCAGATTGGTCGCTGGTATAATGTAGAAGTGAGGTACAAGGGCGAAGCGCCACAAACGCATTTCTATGGTCGTATCAAACGAAACAAGTCACTCCGTGACGTACTCGATGTATTGGAAGAAGGTGGGTTGCATTTTGAGTTGAGTAAAGGTCAGGAAAAAAATATCTTATTGGTGACACCATTGCAATAAAACCTTAAATATTGATGAAAAAAGAAATGACTATAGACTCTTCTTGAGCTGGAGAAAGGTATAAGCAACACAAAAAGGGCAGTGCTGGGGGGCACTGCCTTAAATTGGATGCATATACTTACAAGTGTTGCCCAAAGGCAAATTTTTGATAACCATTTATAAATAACATACAAACCGTACAAACATATGATTTTTTATCCATTTGTTAGGCTACACCCGTGGAGTTTAACTTTACGAAGTATACTGATTATGAAATTAATCGTACTCATTTCTTTACTGACTGCAATGCAGCTGTTTGCAGAAGGAAATGCGCAAACCATAAACTTAACCGCTAAGCACGTCACCTTAAATCAGGTGATGCGCGATCTCCAAAAGCAGAGTGGCGTCAATTTTTTCTTAAATGGCAAGTCGCTGGCACAGACTCGCTTGTCAGTCAATATACAGCATGCCAAATTGGAAGATGCATTAAATGCTATCGTAGCACCTCTGGATCTGGAATGGATCAAAAAAAGATGAGGTGATCGTGATAAAACCCAAAAGAAATCCATTAATTCCCGAACACAAAGAAGTCCTGCAGCGGGGCATTGCCGGTAAAGTCGTTAATGGCAAAGGACAGGCCCTGGTAGGAACGACCGTTACCGTGAAAGGAACCAATATCTCCACGGTGACAGATCAAGATGGGAAATTTACCATCCAGTTACCAACTACCAATGCAACCTTGGTAGTTTCAAACGTCGGTTACCAAGGTCTAGAAAAGAGTGTCACCGGCAATGAAGAATTGAGTATTGTGCTTCAAGAGCTTGTCAGTGGTCTAGACGAGGTGGTTGTTGTCGGGTACGGAAGTCAGAAACGCGCAAATGTGATTGGTGCTGTATCGACCGTGAACGGAAGTTCGGTGGAAAACAGATCAACGGCTACACTTAGCTCTTCTCTGGCCGGACTTGCGGCGGGGGTTAACGTACAGACCACAACCGGAAAACCGGGGGCAGATGGCGCTAATATCCTGATCCGGGAAAGGGAACTTTAAACAATACCTCACCCTTGGTGGTGATCGATGGTATTGTCGGATCCATGGATGCTGTCAATCCCAATGATGTAGAATCGATTTCCATTTTGAAAGATGCGGCAACAGCGGCAATTTATGGATCATTGGGTTCAAATGGAGTTATTTTAATTACGACAAAAAAAGGATCAAAGGGAAAAAATAATGTATCCTATTCGGGAATGGTTTCGATGCTACGGCCCAATAATGTACCCGAATTTATTACCGACTACGCGCAGCATATGCGCCTTGTGAATGAAGGGTTCAAGAATCTGGGGCAGGCGGCCGTATATACGGATGCAACAATCAATCTCTGGGAAGAAGCGAAGAAAAATCCGAATGGATTGACCGAATTTGGGATTCCCAATGGAGTTGCGTATCCCAATACCAATTGGGGAGATGTGCTTTTTGGACAACGCAAACTCTTACAAAATCACAATCTATCCTTAAATGGTGGGAGTGAGAACACGCAATACCTCTTTTCAGTAGGTTATTTCAACAACCCGGGGACCATGCCCGAAACTGGAGCCGACAAGATACGCCATGCGTATTAATCTACAATCGAAAGTTGCCAAGTTTTTAACGGTGGGTACCCAGACCTTTGGCGATATGCAGAATTTGAGTGTGGCCGATGTAGTAACTGCATATTCTTACCTGACACAGACTGTGCCAGGAGTTTATCCTTATTACAATGGCGGCTTATGGTTTTCCGGCTGCCGCCGAAGAATCGGCAACCGCAAACAATGCCCTAGCTTTTCTAAATGGAATGGGAGGGAAGAACCAGGTTAACCGATTCAACACCACAATATTTGCAAAGTTAAATTTAATGAAGGGGTTGGAGTTTGAATCTAAGGTAAATTACAATTATGCGTATACCGAAACCAACTCCCATCAGGTGCCTTATGAAAAATGGAATTTTGCAACCAACAAATTGAGTACAGCTGCGCTTTCGTCGGGACAAATTACAACCCAATATGGCCTTACCAAGAGCTACAATGTGATTATTGATAATGTATTACGTTATTCAGGATCTTTTGGTAAACACGACGTTGGCGGTATCTTGGGCTATAACGAACAGTATTTTAACCAATATAATATAGGGGCGGCTAAACTGGGACTTGTACACCCCGACTTGACGACATTTAATTCGGCAACAACAATGAGTTCTATCACAGGTGATGAGCTCGACTACGGTTTACGTTCCTTTTTTGGTCGCGCCAATTATGCTTACGATAATAAATACCTGGCGAAGCGGTGTTACGGTACGATGGATCATCACGCTTTGGAACCGCCAAGCGCTGGGGCTTCTTTCCGGCCTTCTCCGCAGGATGGCGTATTTCGGAGGAATCGTTTATGCGTCCACTTAAGTCTTTTCTGAATGATTTGCGGATAAGGGCCTCCTGGGGGAAAACCGGAAATAATGCATCCCCGGGTAATTATGATCATCTGCCCTCGTACGGTACTGTAAACTATTCATTCAATAACCAGGCTGTTCGTGGTTTGGCGCAGACTAAACTAGGAAATGACCTGTTGCATTGGGAAACCACCACTACGACAAATGTAGGCTTTACAGCGACAGCATGGAGAAATAAATTGACCGTCGAATTTGATGCCTATCGCGCTTACACGGATGGAATACTATACGTCCCGACTATTCCGGCGACCACAGGTACCGCTACAGCAGCGACGATGAACATTGCCGAAGTGAGCAAACGAGGGCTTGAATTGACGCTGGGATACCAAGATAAAATCAACGATTTAAATATGGCGTATCAGCCAACTTCGCCTATAATACCAATCGTGTCGAAAAATATAAAGGCGCATTGTCGGAGGGTTATGTCACTAATGCCGCCGGTAATCGGGTTTACCAGTCCAATATCGGTATGGTTTCTAATGGAGTAAACCAACGGATTCTGGAAGGCCACGAAATCAATGAATTCTATTTATACAACGTATACCGTGGCTCAGGAAGCCACTTCTTAGCGGATGGCTCCGTTGATAAAAATGGTGGACCTCGCGACGGAATGATCCGGACAGAACAGGATATGGAATGGTTGAAGGCTATGGTCGCTGCAGGCTATTCATTTCAGCCCGCCGACGGGATAGATCCTACCAAGATCTGGTATGGCGACTTGATTTATTCGGATATGAACGGTGACGGTGTTTATGGAAATGTCTATGACCAAAAGTTTATGCGCAAAAGGGCAACACCAGCATTCAATTATGGTCTTAGTATCAACATGGCCTATAAAGGATTTGATGCGTCCATGATCTGGTCCGCTTCTTCAGGTATGTCGTATTATTGGAATGAACTTTATCTCAATTCCTCTATCGTCGCACAGGGGAAATCAGTCCCGGCATTGGTCGCTAACAACCATTATTATTATAATGCCGCGAATCCTTCGGATCCCAACAATCGGATAGATGGCTATTATCCACGCTTAAAAGGGGTGACCGATGCACAGAATGGACGTACCAGCGATTATTATTTGTATAATGCGTCTTTTGTGAAGCTGAGAAATCTTCAGTTAGGCTACACCCCTTCCTGAAAGCATAGCAAAACGTTTCTCAATCGCTAAACTTCGGATTTATTTAGCTGGTGAAAACCTGTTGACATGGACCAAGTTCCCTGGACTGGATCCGGAAATTGGACCTGCGAGCAATGATCCTTCGCTGATCAACTCGTCTGTCGTCAACTACCCAACGATGCGTCAATATTCATTGGGTTTGAATCTAACCTTTTAATCTAAATGAACACCATGAAAAAGATGAAAAAATTTCTAGCGATTGTATTGCTAACAGGTATAGTAGGGTGCAAAAAAGATCTTTTGGATACCTCTCCATATTCATCGGTTTCCACGGCAACGATGTGGACAACCGACAATTTAACAGATTTGGGCGTTGCGGGAATCTATAGTTCGTTTAGGCTCCTGATGGGGCATAGTGGACTGATCTCACCCTATGAACTGTATCAGTTTGATCGTTTTTCCTATACGGGGCAGGCACGTTTTGATGAACCCTTATTGACGGGAACCATTACCGCGGGAGACCCCTTATTTTTGAACGTTTGGAAAATTCAATATGAAGGTATTCAGCGTGCAAACGACGCCTTAAAGAATATTCCCATAAAATCACCGTCGACAGCAGAAAAGAAAGCAAAATATATTGCGGAAGCTAAATTTCTGCGCGCTTATTTTTACTTTCGACTTAACCAACTCTACAAAGGAGTACCCATTTATCTCGAGCCCTTTACAGCGGCGGAGGCCATTAAAGGACGTAGTTCGGAAGAGGAGGTTTGGAATCAAATATTGGCTGACCTGAACGATTGTATTGCTGAAAGCAATTTCCCCGATCGTTATCCCGCGGGTAATGCAAATTATGGACATGCAACTAAAGCGGCAGCCTATGCCTTACGGGGTAAAGTTTATCTTTATCGAAAGGATTGGGCAAAAGCAGCGGCTGATTTTCAAAAAGTAAAAGATGCTGGCCACACCCTGTTCGGCGATTATAAAGCTTTGTTTAAGGAGGCCAATGAGCAGTGTCCTGAGATGATTTTTTCCATTCAGCATCGCAGTGAACAGGGATATGGGAATAATATGCAGCTATTTTGCGGTTGGCCCTCGGTCTATTCGCGAGGCTGGAATTACTATATGCCTTCACCACACTTGGTTGATCTATACGAAAATAACGATGGCTCTAAGTTTGAATGGGATAAAATTATTCCAGGATACAGCAGTTTAACCGAAAATGAAAGGGAGGTCTTTTTTCTACGTAACAACTTGACAGATGCGGAGAAGGCAGCTGCGGTATTAAGAGGTGCAAAAATGAGCCTTTATCTGCCCCAAGGCAATGAGGAGCGCATCAAAAAGGCCTATGAAAATCGCGATCCCCGTTTGCAGGCCAATGTCGTGACGCCTTATTCGACTTTTAGGGGTGCCTATAATTTTACGAATGTTGAAAGCCTTCAATTTATGCGCTGGCCATTTCGTGGGCAGGCACAGGTAGACGGCGATATTCAGAGTGATACGCAGATCAATTTCTTCTATTTCTATCGAAAATTTGTTGCTGAAGGAGTCAATGAGCTTGTGGATCGTAATTATGGACCTATCGATTTTCCGATTTTTCGCTATGCTGATGTTTTATTGATGTGGGCCGAGGCCTTGAATGAAGATGGTAAACTGAATGAAGCTATAGCAAAAGTTAACGAAGTTCGCCAGCGTGCGGGGCTGGCACTTTTAAATTCCAATGCTGTAACAGCTGTTGGCGGAAAAGATGATTTACGTACACGTATTCGCAACGAACGCCGTGTGGAGTTTCCGAATGAGGGGATCAATTACTTTGACGAATTGCGTTGGGGGACCTGGAAAGAGACGGTGTTTCAAGCAGGCAATGGACGTAAGCAGGTCTGGGGGACAAATGTTGGGAATTATAGCTACAAAGGCGATTTCTTGACCGTATGGCCTATTCCGACCTCAGAAATACAGATGAACGTGAACCTGGTGCAAAACCCGGGTTGGATCGATTAGTTTTTGTGGGTATAAAATGAACCTAAACATGATTTTTTTTAGATATAGCTTATACTTTATTTATTTTTTGACCTTTTTTTATCCTTTTCTCCTACGCGCGGATACAAGCGATATCGTAAAAAAGGGATTTGATTTGGCCGAACGAACAGTATGCATTGCTGTATCAAGATCATAAAGATCTGAGTAAGTATCCACGATCGGCAGATCATAATGGAAAAACAACGTTTACTGATATCCGGGATTGGACTGGTGGCTTTTGGCCGGGCTGTCTTTGGTATGTTTTTGAGTATACAGGCGATGATCAATGGCGGGACGCTGCATTAAAATGGACGAATTCATTACGTCAAAATCAATTTAATACGCATCACCACGATATTGGTTTCGTAATGAACTGCAGTTATGGCAATGCCTATCGGTTGACGGGTGACACCACCTTCAAATCGATCTTGATCCAGAGTGCCAAATCTTTATTGACACGTTTCAATCCAAAGGTTGGAGCGATCAAGTCTTGGAATACATTTTCTTCTTGGGACGGTAAGCATAAATATGAATTCCCAGTCATTATCGACAATATGATGAATTTGGAACTTCTTTTTTTGGCTTCCAAATTATCTGGCGATTCTGTTTATCGGAATGCCGCTATTCGACATGCAGAAACGACGTTGAAAAATCAATACCGACCGGATTACAGTTCTTACCATGTGGTTACCTATGATCCCAATACGGGTGCTGTATTGAGCAGGGAGACTGCTCAGGGCTTTTCGGACAATTCCGCCTGGGCTAGAGGGCAAGCTTGGGGATTGTATGGATTTGTTGTGATGTACCGTGAAACGAAGGATCCTAAGTTTTTACAGGCTGCTCTAAAAATGGCAGACTTTTATGCACGGCACCCGCGCTTGCCTGATGATGGAGTTCCCTTGTGGGACTTTGATGTCGATCAAGCGGGGTTTATTCCAAACTGGGACTATCGAAAAGAAGATTTTGGCACTACCCCGCGGGATGCATCCGCTGCTGCTGTCACTGCATCGGCACTTTTGGAATTGGTTGAATATATGGAGCCGGGACAACAGCAGGATTATTTGGATCTGGCTGAAAAGATTTTGCGATCATTGGGCTCGCCAAAGTACGCTAGTGAAGTTGGAGGAAATGGTCTGTTTATCTTAAAACATAGTGTAGGCAGTATTCCACATAAAGGAGAGATTGATGTGCCTTTGGTGTATGCAGACTATTATTATTTAGAAGCCTTGACGCGATGGAACAAGCGAAGACATCGACTTGCACAGCTAATGAAGAAATGGCAGGAGATGAATAAACAGAAAGCACGGGCACTCCAAGATTTTCAGCAACAAAAGTTTGGTCTATTTATCCATTGGGGACTGTATGCGATCCCAGCAGGTATATGGAACGGTCAGAGAATAGAAGATTTAGGGAGTCCTAGTGTCGCCGAATGGATTCAATTGGTCGCAAAAAATTCCACGGTCAACCTATGCCAAATTAGCAAACCAATTTTCGCCTCAATCTTTTGATGCCGATAACATTGTTAAAATGGCCAAGGATGCCGGGATGAAATATCTTGTTGTGACAAGTAAACATCACGATGGATTTGCGCTATATGGTTCAAAGGTCAGTTCATTCAATAGCATACAGGCTACACCCTTTAAACGCGATATCATTCAGGAACTTTATGATGCCTGTCTTCGGCATAAACTCGATTTTGGTGTCTATTATTCACAGAATATCGATTGGAGGGATGGTAGCGACGCGCAATATAAGGTAACGAAGGCACAGCATGATCTTGCCCATACCAAAACCGATGCTTTTGGTGCCAATCTTTGGGATCCCAGTAAAAATTCCTTTGCTTCGTATCTCAACGAAAAAGCAATTCCTCAGGTAAAGGAAATTTTGACGCGGTTCAAACAGCTGAAATATATCTGGTTTGATATGCCGGGACTGATGACTGCAGAACAAAGCTTTCGGTTCTATAAAACCGTTTATGATTGCAATCCACATGTTATTGTCTCAGAACGGATTGGCAATGGCATGGGCGATTATGCCATTCCAGGAGATAATCGGATTCCAGATCCTTCGGAACATTTTAACCAACCTTGGGAAGCCATCGGGACATTCAATCATTCCTGGGGCTATAAATCCTACGATCATGATTGGAAAAATGTAGACGAATTGCGCTATTGGCTTTTGGAAATTGTCAGTAAAGGTGGTAACTATATGCTCAATATTGGACCCGATGCGCAGGGGAATGTCCCTGTGCCGGTAAAGAAAAATCTTGCTATATTAGGGAAATGGTTGCGACTCAATGGTGAAGCGATTTATGGGACATCCCCATGGACCACTGCACATGAGGGGCCTACAGCAATTCGGATAACGGATACCGAACAACGGGAGAGAGAAGGATTTAAGGCATCTTTTACCGCTTCGGATTTTTGGTTTACCCAAAAGAATGATTTTGTATATGCGATGGCTCTTGTAGTACCTAAGGGTGGAATCGTCAATGTAAAGTCCCTGAACCAAAGTAAGGCTAAAGTGAAATCAGTGGAAATCTTAGGGTTTGGTCAGGTCGATTTCCAGCAGGATGACCATGGATTGCAATTGAAATTACCCAAGAAGATAGAAAACAACAGCTTGGGCTATGCGCTAAAAATAAAACTAGGCTAATTCGAATATTGACTGTATCAATTATAACGATGTTGAATCAATTATTAACTACAAAAAAAATGCGTGCTTTGTCGCTGCTCTTCTGCTTAAGTTTATGGTATATACAAGCTGTTGGGCAAAAACAGGTAAATCAGTTTGCCTGGAAGGAAGGACAGAAAATTCTTTTTCTGGGAAATAGCATTACCTATGCCGGGCAATATGTCGCCATGACCGAAAGTTTGTTCCTGAGCAGTCATCCGAAAAAGAAACCCCAGTTTATTAACTCAGGGCTACCAAGTGAGACCGTATCTGGACTTAGTGAGCCGAATCACGCCGATGGAAAGTTTCCGCGACCTTGTGTATTTGACCGTTTGGATAATGTACTCGATAAAATCAATCCTGAGGTTGTCTTCGTCTGTTATGGCATGAATGACGGTATTTACCTACCATTTGATTCGGCTCGTTTTGAAGCCTATAAAAACGGAATTATACACCTGCAAAAACGACTTGCAGATCAAGGTGTCAAACGTATCATATGGATGACTCCACCGGTGCATGATGATCCACAGCTTCGGCTCAATGGGTATAATACCGTATTGGATCGCTATGCCCAATGGCTTATCAGCTATGCCAAAAAGCAATCCTGGGAAATCATTGACCTCCATTTCACCATGCGTCGATATTTGGAGACCGGCATCAAGAAAGATCCTCAGTTTAGGCTAGCGGCAGATGGTGTTCATCCTGGCGAGTTGGGCCACTGGCTCATAGCAAGGGAAATTGTTAAACACCTGATGCCTAATTTCCCGATCGAAAGCACATGGGATGATAATTTGCGCGATAAACCAAAACTTCGCCAGTTATATACCCTTGTTTTGAAAAGACAGACGATCATGAAAGACACATGGTTGACTTTTACAGGCCATAAACGACCCGGACTATCAAAAGGAATTCCATTGGAGGATGCGCGAAAGACTTATGATACCATGCAGGAGGAAATAAACAACTTGGGTTTCTGATGCCCACTGTTTAATGATTCTAATCCATGAACTTTTATGTATAAAACTATATTACGATGAAAATCAATTTTTTAAAGTGGAAGTGTGCAGCAGCAGTGGGAATGTTGCTATGCATGACCGATGTTGCTAATTCACAGACCAAATCATTACCCTATGAAGGCGTAGCTGGCTGGCAGGAGACACAAGATAAACGCATGGAATGGTTTAAAGAAGCTCGTTTTGGGTTATTTATCCATTGGGGATTGTATAGTGCAGCGGGAGGTTCTTTTGAAGGAAAAAAATACCCACAGCATTATGCAGAATGGATACAAACTTGGGGGAAAATTCCCAGTAAGCAGTATGCTGAAGTGCTGAAACCAAAATTTACATTGCGTTCTTTCGATCCAAAATCCTGGGCTCACCTTGCAAAAAAAAACGGGAATGAAGTATATGGTGCTGACCTCCCGACACCACGAAGGCTTTAGCTTATTCAATAGCCAACAGCCTTACGCAGTTAAAAACGATGTAACAGGTACGGCAAATTTATCGCCAAAAGGGAGAGATCTTTACCGCGAAATTATGGAAGCTTTCCGCCAGGAGGGAATGAAAGTAGGCGCCTATTATTCGCTGCTGGATTGGCAGCATCCCGATTCCTATGAGGCTTTTCAGTTAAACCCGAATATTGATAATCATCAACCTGAGCATGAACGGTATAAGGCCTATCTCTACGGCCAAATTAAGGAACTTGCCCAAAATTACGGGCGATTGGATATGCTGTGGCCCGATTTCAGTAGCAAACAGCAGGAGGGTGAAGCCTGGGGAACCAAACATATTTTAACAGACCTGATCAAATGGCAACCCAACATTATTATCAATAATCGATTTTGGAATGGACTCGAAAATAAAAACGGTGATATTGGAACGCCTGAAAAATATATTCCACCAACAGGCTTGCCTGGTATGTATTGGGAGGTAAGCCATACCATGAATGAAAGTTACGGTTATAGCGCCCATGATCAAAATTGGAAAAGCTTCCCCAAGATCATGCAATTATTTGTGGAAACAGTAAGTAAGGGCGGCAATTTCCTGTTAAATGTTGGACCCGATGGTGATGGCGGCATTCCTGAACCTGCGGTGCGTATTATGGAGCAGATCGGGGACTGGATGAAGATCAATAGCGAAGCTATTTACGGGACTACGGCGAGCCCTTTCCAAGCGTTGGATTGGGGTTATTGTACGCAAAAAAATGGGAAGCTCTATCTGCATGTTTTTGACCGTCCAGCTGATGGGAAAATAAATCTACCAATCAAAAATAAAGTGACGGCTGTCTATGCCCTGGCTTCACCGAAAATGAAGTTAAAATCTACGCTGGAAAATGGTAGACCAGCAATTCCTGTTGATGTCTTTGACAACAACAAAGGACCTAAGGTTATCGTGGTGGAGATCCAAGGAAAACCAATTGTTGAGGAAAGCCTAACACAAACACAGGCGGATGGTCGCATCGTGATGAACGCAAATAATGCAAAACTGCAGGAAGGAAAGGGACTGAAAATTATTGGCGCACATACCCATGATCCAAATCGCCCGAATGCCATAGGTCAATGGAAGGATCTTGCCGATCAAGTAATTTGGGATATTAAAATTCAGAAACCGGGTAAATACCGAGTACTCATCAATTATCTACCTAATCCTAAACATCAGGGCAAAATTTTGCTAACCGCTCTTGGACAAAAGATTCCTTTCGCCTTTATAAATGAAAATGGAACTGCATTTAAGGAAGCGGTCATGGGAACAATAGAAGTATCACAGCAAGTGATCGGAGAGCCAAGTATAAAAGTGCTGCTGCAGGCTACGGCAATTGATGGCGATGCATTACCTGAGATTGCGTCAATTACACTGGTTCCGGTTCAAGAATAAACTATTTTTGAGAAAGCCTAGACAAATCATCCATACATAAACCATTTTGCCGCCGAGGACCGAATAAGTGTCTATAAAGACGAGCAGAAAAATAAACTATCAGTAAAAAATGAAAAGAAGAGAATTTATAGCCAAGGGGATTGTATCCTCTTTGGCTTTCACAATTGTCCCGCGCGTTGTGTTAGGCGGAAATGGATTTCTTGCACCAAGTGATCGTATCAATCTTGGATTTATCGGTGTCGGAAAACAATCCTATACTTTGATGAACGGTCTCAATCGCTGCAAGGAAATCGCAAGTCTGGCGGCCTGCGATGTGGACCGTAAGAAGTTGGCCGCATTTATTGCTGCGACAGGGAAAAAGCAAACGGAATTGTCAAAAGCACAGACTGAGATCAAGGCCTATCACCATTATCGCGAACTATTGGATCGGAAAGATATTGATGCTGTTGTTATTGCAACACCAGATCACTGGCATGCACAGGTTGCTGTTGATGCAGCTAAAGCCGGCAAAGATATTTATTGTGAGAAACCCCTGGCGCTTACCATTGCCGAGGGGAGAGCAATGGTCGATGCAACCCGCAAATATAAACGTGTCTTTCAGACAGGTAGCATGCAGCGTTCTTCCTATAATTTTAGACAAGCCGCAGAACTGGTGCTCAATGGCTATATCGGCAAAATAAAAGAAATTAATGTGTCTGTGGGCGAACCGGTCAAACAATGCGACCTACCAGCTATGCCAGCACCGGATTATTTGGATTGGGATATGTGGGTAGGACCTTCACCTTACCGCGGTTATAACCCGATTTTAAGCCCACCGCTTGAGGATGATAAATGGGCTTGGTGGCGTGGTTACCGTGATTTCGGCGGTGGTTATATTACCGATTGGGGAGCACATATGTTTGATATTGTGCAATGGGCGTTGGGCATGGACGAATCTGGCCCGGTGCAATTCAATCCACCTAAAGCAGCAAATAGCAATAGCGGGCTTTCCTTTAACTATGCCAATGGAGTTCGGGTAAACCATGTGCAATGGGGCGTACATAACGCGATTCAATTTATTGGTGAAAAAGGTAAGATTGAAGTAAGCCGCGAATTTATCCGTTCGAATCCCGAGAATTTGGCCAATCTTAAATTGAGCTCCACAGATCGTCGCCTGTATTACAGTGATAATCACTATCAGGATTGGGTAGACGCGATCAAAAAAAGAAGTAAGCCGATCTGTGATGTTGAAATAGGCCATCGGACGAGCTCTGTTTGCAATGCCATCAACATAGCGTATGAACTTCAAAAGGATTTAAAATGGAATCCACAAAAGGAACAGTTCGACAATGATTATGCTAACCTCATGCGTAGCCGCCCTTATCGCGGAGAATGGGATTTTAGAAAGTTCTAATCAAGAAAATGGTCGACTAATGATAAAAACAGGCTTAGCATATTTGCTAAGCCTGTTTTGTTTATAGATCAATATTTCTACAACAATGTAGACTTGTATTACCCTGTCTTGGGCGGTAACATCTGCTAAGCACCTTTTCACAATTTTTTAATAAATAGGGAGGAAAGATTCGTACCTGCTTCGTACCTTATTCGGATGGGATGCAGATATTGTACAGGTGCTGAACAGATATTGTCCAGACTCTGAACAGGAATTATCTGGTCAACTTTCGATCAATAGTCGTAGCAAGATTCTCCACAGCCGAAGGTGATACGAACACAATACGAAGACAGTATTAGCGCTATAGACACAAAAGGCCATGTAAAACAACTTTTTATGCTAACGGAAAGCTGATGAAAGCAAGCATATTGGAATGATCATTTACACGATTTGATCACTAAATCGCTTTTCTTATCTGGAGATAAAAAAAACATGGCCCGCTGATTTAAAACAAAGGGAACAAAAAGAAAATTTGCTATTCTGGATAGATAATTGCTTTATTTGTATCCAACAATTATTACATTCGAACAGCAAAGGGAATCTTGATATGTCGCAATTAACAATAGTAGATCTGGCCAAAAAACTCGGCTTGTCAAAATCGACCGTTTCCCGTGCATTTCGGGATAACGAGGATATTAATCCGGCGACAAAAGCCCGTATTTTGGCCATGGCCGAAGAAATCGGTTTTTCGCCGAATGTCTATGCGAGTAGTCTCAAAGCGAATAAAAGTCTGACGATTGCGATTATTATTCCCGAATTTGGTAATAAATTTTTCTCGCAGGCCATCAAAGGAATCGAGGCAGTGGCACGCTCTAAGGGCTATCATACCTTGATTTACGTGACGGATCATCAGGTACAAAATGAAGCTTCCATCGTGCGCTCGCTGGCTAATGGACGAGTGGATGGCGTGATCATTTCGGCTTCCGGTGAGGGAAAAGACCATTCGCATTTGCAGCTGTTGGCGGAAAGGGGAATACCGGTCATGTTCTTTGACCGTGCATACGACGATTGGAAGGGGGGATATATTACGGGGAATGACTTTGATTCGGCTTACCAGGCTACGAAGCACTTGATTGATAATGCCTGTAAACGGATTGCTTACCTCGCCATCAATCCTCATGTTTCGATTGGTAAGGTGCGTAAAGACGGGTATGAAAAAGCTTTGCGGGAGGCGGGAATACCGATTAGGCCCGAGCTTATTTTGGATACCGTCAATGATGCCGATCAGAATATGAAAGATATCGCCAGCTTGATCGAAAAGGAAAAACCCGATGCCATTTTTGCTTCAGTAGAACGTCTCGCTATTTCGAGTATACGGGTCGCCAAGCAGCTCGCAATTCGTATTCCTGAAGACCTCAAAATCATTTGTTTTTCTTGTTTGGATATCGCCGATCTGATCGACCCAGCACTGAGCGTAGTGAAACAACCTGCCTACGAAATGGGCCAATTGGTAACAAAATACCTGTTAGATAAAATGGATGATCCAACAAATGATAAGTTTGCTAATTCGGTTTACCTTGATTCCCAGCTTATTTTTCAAAAATCCAGCCTCAAATAAGAAAAAAAATATTTGTTTTTTGTAATCCCATTATTTAGCTTTGATTACTTTCGGGAACATTCCCGAGAGTATTTAAATAATCAATTTGTATAAAATATTGGATAGGGAAATCCAGCAAATCGCAACAGGCGATTTCTTTTTACCTTGATTTCGGGAACGTTCCCAATTTCAGATTCCAAGTAAAGCTAATTATCGATGGGGAAGCATATCTCTCGTTTAATAGGGTATCTCTGGGTGATTGTCCTATTATCATCATGTGCAAATAAGAAAGATATCGTGGATATCGAGCAACCACCTGTTATTGAACAGCAGGGGACTGGTTTGGTGAATCTTTCTGCTCCATTTATCTTTTGGGATAAGGAAATCACCTTGCAATTTGATCTTTCGAAAGGAAATGCAGCGTTAAAAGGTAGCACCGCCGACCTGTATCTACACGCGGGGTTGATTCCTGTCCATGAGGGGAGCTGGCAGCATGTAGCGACAGACTGGTCAAAGAATGACAACGCTTATAAACTTAAATTTGTTTCTGCTGGTTTATATACATTTACATTTACGCCTTCCACATTCTTTAATCTGTCAAATGCTTTGGAATTTGGTCAGTTGGCACTTTTAGTGCGCAATGGTGATGGATCGCTCGTCCAACGAAATAAAAATAATTCAGATTTATTTCTGCCTTTCGTGGCGAGTAACATGCAAGCAATTCGTTTTGTGTCGCCTACGCTGCAACCCACAGATCCAATGACCACTGAGCAGATGTACACCGTTGGCGATAACCTGAAGCTAAAATTACAGGCAACGCAGTCCGGAAAAATCAGTGTCTGGGACAATGGTATATTGCTGGCTGAATCTTCTGCTGCACTGTCTTTAGAAAAATCTGTTAGTCTACAAAGCAACGGCCTTCATGAGCTCGAAGCCCGCTTGGAAGCTGATGGCAAGGTATATTCCAGTAAAGTGGAGCTATTTGTAGAATCAAAAGCTACCATTGCTGCCCTCCGATAGGTATCAATCCAAACGGAACAACCATAAACAGGGAAAAAGGGGAGGTCAGTTTTGCGCTCACAGCACCACTGAAAAAAAGTGTATATCTGTTAGGTGGTTTTAACAACTATAAAGCATTACCAGCCTATGCGATGAGCCAGACTCCAGATGGCAAAACCTGGTGGGTAACGGTATCGAATCTGGATTTCTCCAAAAACAGACTTATCAGTTTTTGGTGGATGGCCAATTGGCTATCGCTGATCCCTATGCTGAACTGATTCTTGATCCGCAGAATGATGCTGCACTTGGGCTTACAGCAGCGGCTGTACCCGCTTATCCCGCAGCTGCGCATGGTATTGTCGGCGTATTGGATCTTTCCACAAAGGCTTATACCTGGAAAACAACTGCTTTTAATAGACCTGCTCAAGGTGATTTGGTGATCTATGAACTGTTGGTCCGCGATTTTGTCAAACAGCATCAATATACTACACTCAAGGATTCTTTGTCTTATTTAAAAAGGCTGGGTGTAAATGCCGTTGAGCTAATGCCTGTACAGGAATCGGAAGGGAATTCGACTTGGGGATACAATCCTTCATTCCACCGGGCATTGGATAAATATTACGGCTTGAAAAATGACCTGAAAGCCTATGTCGATGCCTGTCACGAAAATGGTATTGCCGTGATTTTGGACGTTGTTTTTAATCACGCATTTGGTCAGTCGCCGCTTGTACAGCTTTATATGGAGCAGGGCAACGTCGCTGGCAATAGTCCTTGGTTCAATACGGTTGCCAAGCATCCGTTTAATGTTGGATTCGACTTTAACCACGAAAGTAGTTATACACAGACTTTTGTTAAAGATGTCTTGACCTATTGGATGCAAGAATACAAGATCGATGGCTTCCGCTTTGACTTGTCTAAAGGTTTTACCCAGAAAAATTCAGGCACTTCAGAAAGTGATTTAAGCGCTTGGAATGCCTATGATGCTTCCCGTGTGGCGATCTTAAAGCAATACCAGCAGCATATTCGGAGTATAGATCCTTCTTGTTATATCATTCTCGAGCATCTTGGCGGTGATCAGGAAGAAATGGAGCTGGCGCAATCGGGTATGTTGCTCTGGAATAATATGAATCATGTCTTCAACGAAGCGGCGATGGGATGGAATGCCAATAATGGCTCGGATCTCGGTCGTTTGTTTGCCTCAAATCATGGGATGGTGCAACCTTCTTTTGTGTCCTATATGGAAAGTCACGACGAACAGAGACTCTTGTTCAAGTGCCTCAATTATGGAAATTCATCCGGTAACTATAATATCAAGAATCTCGGTACAGCATTAAAACGCTTGGAACAAGCGGCGGTATTTTTATTGACTTCGCCTGGACCTAAGATGATCTGGCAGTTTGGTGAATATGGCTATGATGTGTCTATCGATGAAAATGGACGGACAGGTGAAAAACCATTATTATGGAGTTATCTGCAGCAAGATGATCGTAAAAAACTCTTTGAGACCTATGCGAAACTCACCCGTTTCAAAACCAAAAATAGCATTTTCCAAAACGGGACGATTGTTACATCGGCTATGAAAGATGCCGTTAAATATTTCGTGCTGGAAAAGGATGGACAACAAATAGGGGTACTTGGCAATTTTGGAGTAGAAAGTGTGGAATTTACATTGCCACAAGCACTGCAGGGACAGTGGGTGGACAATTTTACGGGAAAAGAGCTCAACTGGCTCAGTCAGTCAAAATTGAGCCTTTTGCCTGGACAATACCAATTGATAAGCAAAACAAAACTAAATAAATAAACAGTTATTTTATGAACAAACAGCTATCACGTCCATTTTGGGCTCTGAGCATGCTACTCGGCGTAAGTGCTTCGGCATTTGCCCAACAGGCAACGCTAAAGGGGCGAGTAATGGACCAGAAGGGGAGTTCCTTGGTCGGTGCTACACTGCGCTTCGAGGATATTCAAAAATCACTGTCTACCAATGCGAATGGGGATTTTAGCTTGGATAGACTACAAACGGGGAAATTACGCCTGCGAGTCAGCATGGTCGGATACGCGAGCCTGGACACCTTAATCCAAATCAGTGATGGGCAGAATCCGTTAAACCTCTACCTTAAATCCAATACGAGTGCGCTGGATGAGGTTGTTGTGATTGGTTATGGTACACAAAAGAAAAGTGACCTGACGGGGTCAATCAGCACGGTGAGTTCTAAGGATTTTCAAAAAGGACAGATCTCCTCTCCCGAGCAACTCATTATGGGGAAAGTTCCGGGCGTACAGATTACAACAAGTGGGGGGCAGCCAGGCGCAGGAAGTACAATCCGGATCCGTTCCGGCGCTTCACTGAATGCCAGTAACGATCCATTGATCGTCGTGGATGGGATTCCTTTGGCTGGTGGCTCGGTATCCGGCGTAGCGAATCCATTAAGTTTGATTAACCCAAATGATATCGAGACATTTACCATCTTGAAAGATGCCAATGCAACGGCAATTTATGGATCGCGTGCATCGAATGGTGTCATCTTAATCACCACCAAAAAAGGCAGCCGCTCAGGAACACAGATCAACTTCTCTACACAGAACTCCTTGGCGACTGTGGCCAATAAAGTAAAACTGCTTAACGCGGATCAAATCCGCGATTATGTCAATACCAATGGCAGTGATGCCATGAAAAAATTGTTGGGAACAGCAAATACCGATTGGCAGGATGTGATTTATGGCAATGCCTTTACTACGGACAATAATGTTAACATTGCTTCCAGAGCTGGCAATATGCCTTACCGTATTTCTGCTGGTTATATGAATCAGGACGGTGTGCTGAAAAATGATAACTTAAAACGGACCACCGCGGCATTGGCCTTGACACCGAAATTTCTGGACAATCACCTTTCGCTGGATGTGAATGTACGTGGTACCTGGTCGAAATCGAAATTTGCTACGCAAGATGCGATCGGGTCAGCGATTCAGTTCGATCCCACCCAACCTGTTTATGTCGATGATAAGGATAGTTTTGGCGGATATTATGAGTGGGTTCAGGGCGGGAAACCCAATCCAAATGCACCTCGAAATCCTTTGGCCTTATTGGATCTGCGCAAAGATAATGGCGATGTTTTCAGAAGCATTGGAAATGCAAAAGTGGATTATAGTTTCCATTTCCTTCCCGAGTTACACGCCAACTTAAACGTCGGCTACGATCTGGCGCGTTCAAAAGGGAATACATTTACGCCGGCTATTGCTGCACGTAATTTCAATGAAGGTGGTGAAAGAACGCAATATAAAACCGATATCAACAATAAAACACTCGAGTTTTATCTAAAGTATGATAAAGAATTACCTACGATCAAAAGTACGATAGACGCGACACTAGGCTATGGTTACTATAAAAATAGTAGTAAAGTATACAATTTTAACCGTACAAATGCCGAAGGTGATAAGATCTTAAATGAACCAACGCGACCTTTTGATAAACCCGAAAACCTGTTGATTTCCTATTACGGACGTTTGATCTATACCTACGACAACCGTTATGTCCTTTCTGGAACCTTGCGTACAGATGGTTCTTCCCGTTTTAGCCCGGATAACCGCTGGGGATATTTCCCTTCTGTCGGTTTTACCTGGCGCGCGAAAAATGAAGGCTTTTTAAAAGAAATAGCTGCGGTTTCGGAGTTGAAACTTCGTTTAAGTTATGGAAAGACCGGTCAGCAAGACGGTATTGCCAACTATTCTTATTTGCCTAATTACACCATCAGTGGTAATGAATCCATGTATCGATTTGGTAATGAGTATTATTACCTGAATTCGCCGGTCGCCTACGATCAAGATATCCGCTGGGAGAGTACAACGACCTACAATGCTGGAGTTGATTTTGGTTTCGCTAACAATCTATTCTATGGTAGCATAGACTACTATTCGAAAAAGACCAAGGACCTGCTCAGTACCATTCCAGTTCCTGTAGGATCAAACTTTAGCAACTTTTTGTTGACGAATGTCGGTAATATGGAGAATCAGGGTCTGGAGTTTAACCTGCATTACGTTCCGGTAAAAACAGAAAATTCGTCGTTGGATCTTGGTTTCAATGTGACTTATAATAGAAGCAAAGTGACCAACCTGACGCAGAGCGATGATCCAAACTTTATCGTGGAGACCGGTAGTATTCGTGGTGGAACAGGGGGGAATATCCAGGCACATAAGGTGAATTTCATGCCCAATAGTTTCAATGTGTTCCAGCAGGTATATGATGAACAGGGGCATCCTGTAGAAGGGGTCTATGTTGACCGCAATGGCGACGGCGTGATCAGCGATAACGACCGTTACCTATACAAATCACCTTTACCGAAATACCTTTTGGGTTTTACGGCGGCATACAGTTACAAAAAATGGTCGGCAAGCACCGTATTGCGCGCAAGTTTGGATAATTATGTGTACGACAATGTTTCATCCAACCTAGGCAGTGGCGCGAACATCAACGATCAGGCGGTTTTGGTGATCAACAATGCCCCGGTGGATTTTTTGAATACCAATTTTCTACTCAAGCAGTTACGAAGCGACTATTACATCAAAAATGCGTCATTCTTGAAAATGGATAATGTCAATCTGAGTTATAACCTCGGAAAATTTATTCGGAACAGCAAAGCTTCGATGTCTATTTCTGCCACTGTACAAAATGTATTTACCATCACCAAGTACAAAGGAGTTGATCCAGAAATATCCAATGGTATAGACGACCGTTTCTATCCAAGACCAAGAACTTATGTATTGGGTGTAAATGTGAGTTTTTAAATGATATAACAATGAAAAAATTAAATAAATATATAGGCGCTTGCCTGCTCGCCATCGCATTGAGCAGCTGCCACAAGGATTTGGATTTAAAGCCTACTAATGATGTCACCGCAGATATTGCTTATAAAGATTTTAAAGGTTATACCTCATCATTTGCAAGGTTGTATGGATCATTGACTTTAACGAGCACATCGGGGCCGAATAATACGGACTTAGGTGGTTTAGATGCGGGAACATCGGATTTTTTACGTCTTTTTTGGAATGCGCAAGAACTTACTACCGATGAAGCTGCTTGCGCCTGGCTTAATGACCCGGGAATTAGTGGTTTGGATTACCTCAATTTTGACGATAGCAATCCCATGCTCCGCGGTCTTTACACGCGTTGTGTCTACAGTGCTACCCTTGTCAATGAATTTTTAAGAGAGAGCACGGATGCTAAATTGGCCGAACGCGGTATTTCAGATGCCGACAAAAAAGAGATCGCTTATTATCGTGCCGAAGCAAGATTCTTACGTGCTTACAACTATTGGGTTCTACTTGATCTATTCGGAAATCCACCTTTTGTAACCGAAGAAAATTCAGTAGGCAAAGTATCACCGCCACAGATCAAACGACCTGAGCTTTTCGCGTATGTGGAGAAAGAACTGCTGGAGGTTGCTGGTCAGCTCAAAGGTGCCAAACAGAATGTTTATGGTCGTGTGGACCAAGTAGCGGCATGGGGGCTATTGGCTCGTTTATACCTCAACGCTGAAGTCTACCTTGGGGCCGGTAATAAGAAATATACCGAAGCCATCACGTATTCAGAAAAGGTATTGAACTCGGGCTATAGCTTGGGGACAAATTACCGGGAGCTTTTCTATGCAGATAATGATGTGAACAACCCCGAATTTATTTTTTATCTGCCTTACGATGGAACCAAAACACAGAGCAAGGGGGGAACGACTTATCTGATCAATGCAGCTATCGACGCGACCATGAATCCCACTTCTTTTGGTGTGCCTGGCGGCGGTTGGGCCGGAAATCGGACGCGTGACAATATCGCAACCATTTTCGGTGACTACTCCGGAGCAACGGACAAAAGGGCAATGTTTCACTTAAATACAAGCGTAAAAATAGAAGATATCGCTGTCTATAAGCAGGGGTTGGCAGTTACTAAATTCCGGAATGTGAACAAAGACGGAAAAACTGCTCCTCCAGCAGCTGAAGGTTTTGTAGCATCGGTGGACTTTCCATTAATTCGATTGGCAGAGATGAACCTGATTTACGCCGAAGCAACTTTACGGGGTGGCTCCGGTGGTAACGTGGCTAAAGCATTGGATTACGTCAACAAGTTGCGTGTGCGTGCCTATGGCAACAACAGTGGGAATTTGGCAAACCTCTCGCTAGACGATGTACTCAACGAGCGTGTGAAAGAGCTGTATTGGGAAGGGTTTAGACGTTCGGATTTAATTCGTTACGGCAAATTTACGAGCGATAATTACCTCTGGCCTTTTAAAGGAGGTGTGTTAGCCGGTCAAGCTGTGCCAGCTTATAGAACACTGTTCCCGCTTCCGGCTTCAGATATAATCGCGAACTCCAATCTTGTACAGAATCCCGGCTATAATTAATCAGCATCGGAAAAGGAGAATTTATTCCAATGAAAGACGAATCTACAACTCCTGATTGAGTTTGGATGCGGTAAGCTTCTTCTGATCGATGTGGCCATACCTGTACTAAGAAAATTGTTGACAGATGAAACCGAGCAATGCATATTGATCGGCGCACAGGACGGTAAATATTTGCCCTGAGCGTTCATCAGCTATTGAAAACAAAATAAAACAGATGAAAACTAGACACTATATCGGAATCATGCTGCTGTTTATAGCGCTATTCCAAAGTTGTAAAAAAGACGAAACGCGGGCCATATTGGCTAGTGATGAAGGTATAAAGCCAGCGACTTTAAGCCTTGATAAAAATAATGTAACCCTGTCTAAAGATAATGCAAAGGACACGGTACTGCACTTAACTATGATTCAGCCTGACTTTGGTTTTCAGGCGGCAGTAACCAACGTACTCCAGTTTGGACTTAAGGGAGACAATTTTAAAACAGTAAAAGAAGTTGTTATTCCGAGTGGTCGGACAACAGTTGGTTTTACGGGTTATGAATTGAATAGCTACTTACTTTCTCTTGGTGTTCCGACAGGAACGGCTTCTGACTTTGATGTACGGCTGAAGTCAAGTATCAATGCTAAAATTACGGTCGTGTTTTCAGCTTTGGCAAGCCTGAAAGCAGTTCCCTTTGCTTCAACCAGCTATCTGTATGTTCCAGGCGCTTATCAGGGATGGGATCCAGCCACAGCTGAGTCGTTAGTTTCCCCAACAAGTAACGGTATCTATACAGGCATTATCTTATTTCCGGAAGTGAATTCAGAATTTAAGATTACAACTGAACGCAATTGGGCGAATTCTTATGGACAAACTGCAGATGGTAAAATCGCATTTAATGGCGGTGGAAATATAAAAGCGCCGCGTGCAGGTAATCTGGAAATCGAGGTCAACACAACTGCCAATACCATTTCATTTAAAGATCACAACTGGGGCATTATTGGCAGCGCGACACCGAAAGGTTGGGATGCCGATACAGATATGAAGTTTGACAATGCCAACCAGGTATGGAAGCTCACAGTGAGCTTGACGGCAGGAGAGATCAAATTCCGTAAAAATCACGATTGGGGAACCAATTTTGGCGGGGCAAATGGAACTTTAGCGGCTGGCGGTGCCAATATCGCGGTCGCCAGTGCCGGTACCTACGCTATTGTCGTGGATTTCAATGCAAATACCTATACGCTGACAAAGAAATAGCAAATGATGTTTAAAATAAATAAAAATATTACCACAGTAATCGTGGCGCTAACAGTACTTGGATGGAGCCCCTTATTGGGGCAATCCATTCAACGTGTAGAACCTTTAAACTGGTGGGTAGGAATTGAAAATCCAACCCTGCAGCTTGTTGTCTATGGACCCCAGATCGGGAAAAGTGAGGTGCAAGTGGAGGATAAAGGAATAGAATTGGTAAAAATCAATCGGGTGGAAAATCCCAATTACCTGTTTTTGGATGTCAAGGTGGCTGCTTCGGCCCAACCGGGATGGTCAACTTTTACCTTTCGTCAAGGAAAGAAAAAACTGACTTATCGTTATGAGTTGAAGCAAAGAGATCAAAAAGTAAAAGCGCAAGGAGTAAACAGTGCCGATTTGATCTATCTGATTATGCCTGATCGTTTTGCCAATGGAAATAAGGCAAATGATCAAGTGAAAGGTATGTTGGATATGAGCTTGAACCGGGATTCAATGTACTTGCGTCATGGTGGCGATTTGGAAGGTATTATCGGGAAACTGGATTACCTGCAAGATCTTGGTGTTACATCCTTGTGGCTGACTCCCGTGTTGACCAATGACATGCCACAGGCCTCGTACCACGGTTATGCCAATACCGAAACATATCATATAGACCCTCGCTTTGGCAGCAATGACACTTATGTGCAATTAGGCGAACAGCTCCACCGGCGTCAGATGAAATTGATTTTTGATGTGGTGCCCAATCATATTGGAAGTTATCATTGGACGGTGAAAGACAAACCGATGGCAGACTGGCTCAATGAATGGCCTTCCTATACGCAGACATCCTACAAAGATCAGGCTGTTTTTGATCCTTATGCCTCGGCAGATGACAAAAAGAAAATGGTCAAAGGTTGGTTTGTTCCCACCATGCCCGATATGAACGAACAGAATCCATACGTTCAAAATTACCTGACCCAAAGCCATATCTGGTGGATAGAGACCGCAGCAATAGACGGATTCCGAATAGATACCTATCCGTACAATGATCTGGATTTTATGGCTAAATGGACCGATCGCATTTTGCAGGAGTATCCAAAGTTTACCTTTTTTGGGGAGACATGGGTACACGGGGTTGCCAATCAGGCTTATTTTCTGGGCGGAAAACGAGTTGGTCAGGACGTGGATTCCAAGCTGATGGGCGTAACCGATTTTCAGCTTAATTATGCCATAGGTGATGCGCTCAACCAAAAGACAGAATGGACTGCCGGAGCCAATAAATTATATTCGACCCTGGCCTCAGATTTTCTATATCCACATCCAGAGCAAAATGTGCTTTTTTTGGATAACCACGATAAGGATCGTTTTTTCTCCGTTGTAGGCGAAAACGTGCAGAAATATAAATCGGCAATGGCTTGGCTTATGACAACAAGGGGTATCCCACAGTTGTACTATGGAGCTGAAATTCTGATGAAGAATTTCTCTAATCCCGACGGCTTGCTAAGGGAAGACTTTCAGGGTGGTTTTATAGGTGACAAATCGAATAAATTTACAGCTGACGGAAGAACGAAAGCCGAGCAGGATATGTGGAGTTATGTGCAGACCTTAGCCAATTACCGAAAACAACATACCGTTCTGCAAACCGGTAAAACGATGCAATATGTGCCCGAAGATGGCGTATATGTTTATTTCCGTTACAACGAAAAGCAAACTGTTATGGTCGTGATGAATTGCAATGATGTCGCGAAGGAACTTAAACTCGATCGCTTTAAGGAACGAAATAACCAGGTGAAGTCCTATTTCGATATTATTCAAAAGCAAGAGACCAATCCAGTTGACCATAGCTTGAAGTTGGACGCTTACGAGACTAAAGTGTTTGAGCTTAAGTTTTAACACAATTTAAAATTCTATAGAATTCATTTTTCGATGATTAATTATAAAACTGTAAAAGCCGTAATATTTGATTTGGACGGTGTGTTGGTGGATACGGCGGTCTACCATTTTCAAGCCTGGCATAGATTGGCAGAAGGCTTGGGTTATTCGTTTTCTCTTGTTGACAATGAACAGTTGAAAGGGGTCAGTCGCATTGAATCCCTCGAGCTTATTTTAAAATGGGCGGGGGCGAAAATATCCGATGCTGAAAAAGCGGATTTGCTGTCACTTAAAAACAAATGGTACTTGGAGCTGATTGAACAACTCAGCCCTGACCACTTGCTTTCAGGTAGTTTAGATCTATTAGAAAAACTCCGGAAAAAGGGGATTAAGATTGCATTGGGGTCAGCCAGCAAGAACGCGATGGGTATCCTTGAAAAAACGGGGATTATCAGCTATTTCGACGCATTGATTGATGGAAATGTGGTTCAACTGTCTAAACCTAATCCAGCAGTTTTCCTGAAGGGAGCTGAGGCTTTGGGAATTGAACCGGCATGCTGTCTCGTGCTGGAAGATGCCCAAGCCGGAATAGATGCGGCAAGGGCAGCCGGCATGCAGGTGATAGGGATTGGGCGGGCTGAACATCTTAACGGAGCAGATTTAGTGGTAGCCGATTTAGGAGCCTTAGTCGATAAATTTTAAATTTTAGGAGCAATTCAAGTGATGGAAGCAAGGCGTAGATCATATTGGCAAAGAAGACCAGAATGATTGAGGCAGAGTATCCGTCGCGCATTGAAAAAAATATAAAGATGAAAACATATATCAAACATAACCCTTGGCAAATTATCGAAGACACCTTTCGTCCCGAACATAATGAATTTTCGGAAAGTATCTTCGCTATTGGTAATGGTCGGATGGGGCAGAGGGCTAATTTTGAAGAAGAATTCAGCGGGAAGTCGTTACAGGGATCGTACCTAGCGGGTATTTATTATCCTGACAAAACACGCGTGGGCTGGTGGAAAAATGGGTATCCCGAATATTTTGCCAAGGTCATCAATTCCATCGATTGGATAGGCCTACATATTCTAGTGAATGGGCAGGTTCTCGACCTAAACAAAGTTGCGGTCAAATCTTTTGAACGTCGCCTGGATATGCAAAATGGGGTTTTATACCGCAGTTTTATTGTGGAAATGCCCGATGGGGCACAGTTGAAGGTTGAAGCAAGCCGGATGTATCATCTGTTTGCTTCGGAAACAGCTTCATTACAGTACAACATACAGGCACTTTCCGGTCCGATTGCTTTGGAGGTCCGCTCGCATTTAAATGCTGAAGTTGTCAATCGAGACAGTAACTACGACGAGCAATTTTGGGAAAGCACAGCGCAGGGAAGAGATGGTGAAAATACCTTTGTGGCGGCGCGTACCAAGAAAACTGGCTTTGAGGTGTACGCCCTGCTTACAACTACCGTGACAGGACCTACAGCCGTTGTCGAAGTGCAAGATACGGTGACAAGTCGAGGCTGTATAGCAGAAATTTATAAGACCGTGCTAAGCGAATCTCAAATTTGTCGCGTTGAAAAGCGAGTTTCCATTGTTACATCACAGAACCATGTGTCGGCAGAGCTAGAAGTGGCTGCTTCGGTCAATTTACATAAGCTAGATGCACTGAGCTATGAGCAACTAAAGGAGAAACAAGCAGCAGCTTGGCAAGCGATCTGGGCAGAAAGTGACATTGAAATCAGTGGTGATGTTGCTGCGCAGCAGGCTATACGCTATAATATATTTCAGCTCAACCAGACCTATACCGGCGAAGATGAGCGACTCAATATTGGTCCGAAAGGTTTTACCGGAGAAAAATATGGCGGTGTCACCTATTGGGATACTGAAGCTTATTGTATTCCTTTTTACCTCGCAACACAATCTCCAAATATTGCGCGTAACTTGTTGATTTATCGTCATCAGCAATTGGGTAAAGCCATCGAAAACGCCGCTAAACTTGGCTTTACCAATGGAGCTGCACTTTATCCCATGGTGACGATTAATGGTGAGGAATGCCATAATGAATGGGAAATTACGTTTGAGGAAATTCATCGCAATGGAGCTATTGCATTCGCGATTTATAACTATGTCCGTTACACCGGTGATCAGGACTACATCTGGTCACACGGCTTGGAAGTCTTGATTGCGATAAGCCGATTCTGGGCACAGCGCGTTAATTGGAGCGCTGAGCGCCAGCAATATGTCATGTTGGGGGTGACGGGACCAAACGAGTATGAAAACAACGTGAACAACAACTGGTATACCAATCGGATTGCTTCCTGGTGCCTAGAATATACACTGGACTGTTTAAACAAGCTGGCGCAGCTGAACTCCGACATTGCTGACGCATTAAAAACGAAGTTAGCCATAGGAGCGGAGGAACAGGAAAAATGGCAGCATATTATCGATAACATGTATTATCCTTTTGATGCGCAGCGCGGGGTGTTTCTGCAACAGGATGGTTTCCTCGACAAAGAGTTAATTCCTGTGGCCGAACTTGATCCGGCTCAACGACCGATCAACCAGCGTTGGAGCTGGGATAGGATTCTACGTTCCTGTTACATCAAACAGGCCGATGTGCTGCAGGGCTTTTACTTTCTCGAAGACCAGTTTGATCTTGAAGCCTTAAGGCGACATTATGAATTCTATGAGCCGTTTACGGTACATGAAAGCTCGCTTTCTCCTTGCGTCCATGCGATATTGGCTGCTAAGTTGAATAAACCAGAAAAAGCCTATGAATTCTATCTGCGGACCTCTCGTTTGGATCTGGATGATTATAATAACGATACCGAAGACGGTTTACATATCACTTCCATGGCGGGTACCTGGATGACAATCGTAGAGGGCTTTGCAGGAATGCGGATTAAGGACGGAAAACTGTATTTAAATCCAATGTTGCCTAAAGAGTGGGAAGGGTATAAATTCCGTGTCTTATTTCGCGGTGCGACCTTGTTGATTACGGTACGGTCGGATGGATTTACGATCGAAAATGACAGTGACACTGCGGCCCATATCCAGACGGAGGCAGAAGCTTTCATTCTGGCTGCACAAAGCAAAAAGCAGGTGTTTCAGGTTCGGTAAGCCCCTGCTTTCAGCAGCGTAAGAACCAATCTTATCCTGCTGAAAATAGGGATTAAGTGATAATTAAATTGTATTTTGTCTTAAATTTTGATAGCCTATTATGGGAAATAAACCTGAATTAAGCATTAGCCAGGTCATCAATATGAGTTTTGGGTTTTTGGGCATACAAATGGGGTTTGCCTTACAAAACGGCAATGCTTCCCGTATTCTACAGACATTTGGTGCTGATGTAGAACACCTGTCGCTGTTTTGGCTTGCAGCTCCGATTACGGGGATGATTGTGCAGCCAATTATCGGGCATTATAGCGATCGAACCTGGAATAAATTGGGGCGTCGTCGGCCTTATATTTTGGTGGGTGCACTGCTGACCACCATAACCCTGTTTTTGATGCCGAATGCAGCAGTATTTACCACATTGCTAGCACCACTTTGGATAGGAGCAGGACTATTAATGTTTATGGATGCTTCCATCAATGTGACAATGGAGCCCTTTAGAGCCTTAATTGGCGATAATCTACCGAGTAACCAACGTAGTCTTGGATTCTCCGTACAAACCTTTCTGATCGGTATTGGAGCCGTATTGGGATCGTTACTTCCCTTTATACTGACAAAATATTTTCATGTGCAGGGAACTTCCGAAGCTGGTCAGGTGCCAAACAATGTGATATATTCTTTTTACTTTGGTGGTTTTGTACTGCTTCTAACGGTGTTGTGGTCGGTGTTTAAAACGAAGGAATATACGCCACAGGAATTACGGTCATTTTCCGATACCCTGGTGGTTGAACAGGAGACAGCGCCAAAATTTGGTTTGCGCGCTATTGCCAGCGATATTGGTAAGATGCCATTGATCATGCGCAAACTCGGTTGGGTTCAATTCTTTTCCTGGTTTGCCCTTTTTATGATGTGGGTATATACAACTCCTGCGATTGCAGATTCGGTTTTTTACCTGCGGGAAGGAAATCGGCAGGATCTTTATATGGAGGCGGCCAATTGGGTGGGCGTGCTTTTTGGTATTTACAATGGGGTATCGGCTCTATATGCTTTGTTTATTCCGCGGATAGCCAAACAGCTCGGGCGTGGAAAAACGCATGCGCTTGGGCTTTCCATTGGAGGACTTTCGTTGATTTCATTGTTTCTGATTAAAGATGCTAATCTGCTGATTCTTCCCATGATCGGTATTGGTATCGCTTGGGGAAGTATTTTAGCGATGCCTTATGCCATTTTGAGCGATCACCTGCCTGCAGGGAAAATGGGGGTTTATATGGGGCTTTTCAATTTCTTCATTACCTTACCACAGATTGTATGTGGATTTTTTGGAGGAATGATCATCAAATATTTTTTTCATAGCCAATCCATTTATGGCTTGTTGTTGGCCGGTGTATTTATGCTGCTGGCTGCATTCTTTGTTCCCAAGAGTAAACGCTAAGATCATTATCGTAGACGTAGTAAATAGAGCTTACGTCTACGATTTTCTGCTCACTTGGCCCAGCTCCTGCAATTGGATTTTCATCATCTCCTTAAGTATACTAATTTGCTTTAGTTAGCACGGCTCGCTTTTACACAGCGGGATAATTTCGTTCGATTTACTAAAACTTGTGCGTATCAATTGCTGAAAAATGCACCATCATTTGCTGAACACGTATACATTATTTACTGTTTTCAAGAATATAGTTGCTCGGCGACATACCATAATGTTTATGGAAGTCCCTGGAAAAATTGGATTGCACGGTGTAACCTACCATCGTTGATACTTGGGTAATGTTGTATTCTTTCTGGGTAAGCAGTTCTGCCGCTTTTTTTAATCGTGAAATATTGATCAATTCATTGGGTGTTAGGTCGGAGAGTCCTTTGATTTTACGGTAAAGGGTCGGACGACTCATATGCATCAGTTTGGCCAGTTCATCCACATTAAGGTCTATCGCTGAAATATTCTCATAAATAACCGTATTGAGCTGACTGATGAAATCTTTGTCAGGACCCGAAACGTTGATATCTATTAAGTTGGAGCTGAGGGTGTTAGTGAAGTAATTCTTGATAATTTTTCGGTTCTTGAGAATATTGCGTATTTGTACCATGAGGAATTCAAGCGAAAAAGGTTTTTCGATATAAGCATCGGCACCATTTTTTAATCCCTGAATTTTGGAATCCAATGCATTTTTTGCGGTCAGAAAGATCACGGGAATATGACTATAGAGAATATCTGTTTTGATACGTCTGCATAAAGCTAGGCCATCCATAATAGGCATCATGATGTCTGTCAGTACCAGTTGTACATTCTCCTGGTCTAATATTTCGAGCGCTTCGGCACCATTGCCAGCTCGTAGGATTATATAGCTGGTTTTTAATTCTTTATTGAGGTAGGCGAGAATTTCTTTATTGTCTTCGACGAGTAGAATCACCGGTTTTTCTTCCTCCTGCTCGTCTGGTTTATCATTTAATACATGATCGTCATTATCTTCCTGAAAAGATTTGATGTCCAGTGATTGTTCTTGAAAAATCGGTACAGACAGCAGGAATATATTGCGGTTTTCTTCCAGATAGACAAGTGACAAGGTTCCTTGGTGCAATTCGACCAAGGAGCGGGATAGGGGAAGGCCAATACCTGTCCCCGTATCTTTATCGGATTCGTTCAATCGATAAAATGGTTCAAATATTTTTTCTCTTTTTTCATAAGGAATAAGCTCCCCATCATTCTTAAATTCGATATTGAACATAATATCATCGCTATTAAAAGGGAGGAGCCTAACATAGACTTCTTCATCTTCATATTTGATGGCGTTGTGAATAAGATTAGTAAAGATTTTTCGGAGAGCTTCCTCATCCACATAAGCAGCGAGACTGATACGTGGCAGGCTAAGCTCATAATGCAACTGTTTATCTTTTGCAAGATAATTTAGGTCGTGGAATACTTCGGATAGGAGTGTGTTGATGTCCGTTTTAGTAAAAATAAGGCTCATATTGTTGGTTTCTGCTTTTCTAAAATCCAGTAGTTGGTTGGTCAGGCGAATTAAACGCGCTGTATTCTTTTCAATTAATGCGAGATCCTTGGCTGTGTCGCTATCGGTAAATTTTTGTTGGTTTATTATTTTCTCAAGGGGCATTTTGATCAGGGTGAGTGGCGTACGAATTTCGTGGGCCAGATTGGTAAAGAACTCCAGTTTGAGATTATAAATTTCCTGTTCTTTTTTTCGTTCATAGCTATCCATCTTTTGAGCATTATTGGCCTTTATAAGTAGAAAATAATACCGTAATACGAGCAGTATAATCGTACCAAAGCTCACAAAATAAAGTAAGTACGCCCAGCTTGATTGCCACCAGGGGGGCGAAACAATGATGAGCAGTTTTTTTTCTGTCGGATTCCAGACGCTGTTGTTATTTGCACCCCTGAACTTAAACGTAAACGTACCTGGTGGAAGTTTATTGTAATATATTTTTTGATTTCCCGTAATATCGGTCCAGCCTTTATCATAACCTTCCATAATATAACGATAGGGATTGCTCTTTGGGGAAACAAAGCTCAAGGCTGCTATATGGAAGCTGATATTGGAATTGTCGTAGGTTAAGTGTATCTCTTTTGATAGGGAGATGGATTCTTTGAGTATGCCATTTTCACTAACCGGCACACTGACATTGTTGATCTGAATGCCGCTGATGAATATGGGTGGAATAAAACTGTTCTTAATGGATTTTGTGGGGTTGAAGCTTACCATTCCTTTGATAGTCCCGAAATATAAAGTTCCGTCGCTATTTTTAAAAGCCGAATTATAATTAAACTGATCTGCGGGAAGCCCATCTCTGGAGGTATAGATGACCCTTCGAGGGACACCCTCGTCCAGCCGGACCAGTCCACCGCCGGTCGATATCCAGATGCTGTTGTTGTCGTCTTCCAAGACCTTGAATACTTGATTAGAAGGTAAACCGGATTCGGTCAGGTAGTTGGTGAAACGTCCATCACGGCGGTATTTCGAAAGGCCGCTTTCGGTGCAAAACCATAAATTCTTTTTGCTGTCTTCAAATAGGCCGTTGACGTAATTATTGACGAGTGTATTTTGTTTACCTTGTTCGGACAGCAAATGCTGTATTTCTCCCGAGCTGCGGTTATACTGGAAGATCCCACTGCCATAGGTATTGATCCAGAGTATACCATATTCATCTTCATAAATGCCTTGTATCCATGCTTGAATAGGAAGGAGATCAAAACTGTCCTTATTTTTGTTGTAGGCGTATAAAGCGCGGTCTGTGCCAACAAACATCGTATTGTCTTTGGACTTATAAATGCATACGGCGAAGCTACTTTGTAAGGGACCTTGGCCGATGCGGTCATAGTGCTTTTTTAATTTTCCAGTCTTTACGTCGAGAATGTCAAGTCCATGTGTGGTGGATCCTACCCAAAGATCGTCGCCGATTGTTGCCAAGCCATGGACATTGTTATGCGCAATACTGCCTTTTTTTCCGTTGGCAATGAAATGCTGGATTTGTTGTGTTTGGGCATCTATTTTGTTCAATCCGCCATCTTCTGTTCCGATCCAGAAATTTCCATAGCGATCTTTTTTGATATCGTGTACAATATTACCTGATAGGGCTGATTTTCCAAATCCGGACAAATACTTCTTGAAATTGTCGAATTGGTTGCTGTATTGGTTAAAGCCACCGAAAAATGTTCCAAACCAGATATTGTCTTCACGGTCCCGATAGAAATTCAGGACAGCATTGTCAGAAATGGCAAATGGATTGAGCAGGTCTTTTTTGATGTGTTGGCTCTGGCCTGTGTGAATATCATAGGTGTATATTCCGGTTTCAGTTCCAATCCAGTATGTCGACTCTGTTTGTTGAATAATACAGTTTGCCTGAATGACTTTGTTGGGGTAATGACTTGCAAATAGATTTTTTAATGTGCCATTTTTGAAATCAAACAAATAAGCCGAATTGATTGTTCCGACCATTAGCAATGAATCGTTGATCGCATATACGGTTTTGGTATTCGCTAGTGTTTGTCGATCGATCTTTTTAAGATCAACAGGGAAAAATTTACCCGTATTAACCTGATACCGTAGTATTGTACTGTTATTGTCTGTTACCCACAACCCACCTTTCTTACTGCTGGTGATCGCTACTAGGGTATTTTTGTTGAGATCAAATGGGGATATTTCTCCTGTATAAGAATTGTAACGGTACAGTTTTCCATTGGAAAGCAACCATATAAAGCCTGCGTATTCGTGTATGGCATTTACTTCACCGATGGATATGAGCTTGAATGGTTTGAAATCTTCTTTTATGGGATCGTAACGATAGGCACCCCGTGTGGTACCCACCCATAGGACACCTTTGCTATCTGTGAGGAGGCTTAAAATAGAAGAACTTCCGATACTTGTCGAATCTGAAGCATTGTGTCGAAATATTTTAAATTGATTACCGTCAAAACGATTAAGGCCATTCCTCGTTCCTAGCCACAGAAAACCCTGAATATCTTGTGTAATACATTTGACCGTACTATTGGAAAGGCCATCGTGGGTCTGATAGTTTTTAAAATAGATCGATTGTGCCTGCAGGTTGATAACTGCCAGCAAGATATACAAAAGGAGTATGGTGGTTATTCTTTTCAAAACTGATTACGTTGAACTAAAAATAGGCAATTAAAAGATAAAAAAGAGTTTTACTGATACGCTTTGATATAAAATTGAGACGCTCTGATTGGACGAGATACAAGGATTTGCGCATTTTTATAAAACAATAATAACCAAATATAAACGTATGTTTCGCCCTAGAATTATGACAGGTATATCCTGTATCCTTGTTTTTCAGTTTGTTAGGTTTTTGTTTTTACAGGTGCGGCAATATCTTCACGATGATTTGGTATTCCATTTGGGCGTTAACGATTTTGATACTGATCGTTACGTATTTGCAATAATCGGGAAAGACCATACTCATTTCAAATGAGTTTTAGGACTAAAAATAAACCATTAAAAATCACTTATTATCAGCTGTGTATCTATTGCACACGATAAAAAATCAATTAAACCACCAATCAAAAAGCGTATGAAAAATAAACTACTTGCACAATGCGTAATGACGCTCACATTTCTGCTTGTATCTTTTATTGTAGTTGCCCAGACGAAAGTCTTGAAGGGGAAGGTTGTAGATGAGACTCAAAGTCCATTGGCAGGAGCTACGATCAAAGTAAAAGGGGGTACCGCGGCTACCACAACAGACACGGAAGGTTCCTTTACATTGACTATTCCCAGTGAAGCTAAAACGCTGGAAGTATCCTTTATCGGATATACTTTAAAAGAAGTACCTATTGTGGGGAGCGATATCACGGTAGCGCTTGAACCTAGTGCCGGTCAGGGCTTAGATGAAGTCGTTGTGATCGGTTATGGTACGGCCCGTAAAAAAGATCTAACGGGGTCTATGGTCACTATTGGAGCAAAAAACTTCAATAAGGGGATCATGACCAGTCCCGACCAACTCATACAAGGAAAGACACCAGGGGTGATGGTGATTAACAATACGGGGCAACCTGGGGGATCAACCACAGTACGTATTCGTGGGAATTCATCGATCCGCGCCAGTAACAACCCGTTATTTGTGCTCGATGGTGTGCCGATGTCGGGCAACTCCCCTCTGCCCGAAGGAAGAGGAGGTTTTTCTTCCGACAGAGGAAATCCTTTAACTTACTTAAATCCGGGTGACATTGCTAGTATGGACATCCTTAAAGATGCTTCGGCTACGGCAATTTATGGATCACGTGGGGCAAATGGTGTAGTCATTATTTCCACGAAAAGAGGTAAAGTAGGACAGCCCGAGGTTTCTGTGGGAGCCTCTGTAGGTGTTTCTACCATGCGGGAATATCCTGATGTATTGGATGCAGCGCGATTCAGAGAGGCGTTGAAATATTATACACCATCTGAAGTGGCAAATGCTGATTTTGGTGGTAATGAGGATGCTTTTAAAGCAATCACAAGAAAAGCCATCACGCAAAATTACTATGCTGACGTGGCGGGCGGAACCGAACATGGTAAATACCGTCTTTCGGGTGGGTATTTAAACCAAAATGGTATTATTCGTGGCTCACAACTGAAGAAATATACAGCCAATTTTAACGGGAATTTCCGTTTTTTGGAAAACAAACGATTGGGATTGGATTTTGCAGTCTTTTTGACGCAAATGGATAATAAATACGCACCGATCAATGCGATGGTAGGTTCTGAAGGAAATGTGATTTCCCAAGCACTGCAATGGAATCCAACGCGACCATTACGCGATGAGCAAGGTAATTTGACCTTTGTGAGTTCAACCACACGAAATCCATTGACAAGCATTGAAGCCTTTAAGGACTTGGCGACAACCAATACAATGGTGGTCAATTTGGCGCCATATTATAAAATTACAGATGATTTAGAGTATCGCTTTATTTATAGTGCGATGCGACAAACAGGAAACCGCGAGGGTATGTACCGCGCCGGGCTTATTGATCCTTCTGCTGTGAACAATGAGCAGGCTTTTATCTCCAATAACGGGGAAACCAACTTGCAAATGACGCATATGCTCTCCTACAATAAACAAATCAATTCAGATTGGAGTGTCAATGCAGTAGCAGGCTACGAGTATTTGGATTATAATTATAATAATAACATTTCCTTTGGCGGTGGATTTCGCTACCTGGGGTTAGATTATTTTGACTATCTACAATATACGCCTGTTTCCACGCGTGAAATATCGTCGTATAGAAGTCCAACAAACCAATTGCAATCGCTTTTTTTACGGGGCGGCTTCAATTACTTAGACCGTTATTTATTCACTGCAACAGTGCGAAGGGATGGTTCAACGAAATTTGGTTCAAACAACAAATACGCCATGTTCCCTTCGTTGGCCGTAGCCTGGAATGTTAATCAGGAAGAGTTTTTAAAGTCTTCCGGTATCTTTGACCAATTGAAAGTGCGATTGGGTTGGGGAAAAACAGGTAACCAAGAATTCCCTTCTGGTGCCTCATTGAATAGATTGGTCTTCGGTAATCAGAGTGTAAGCCAGGCTAACTATGGAAATCCTGACTTGAAATGGGAAACTTCGACGACGATCAATGCGGGTATAGATTTCGGAATCTGGGGCAACCGTCTATATGGATCCATTGATTATTTTAATAAAAAGACCACAGATGCGCTATTTGAGCAAACGCTTGCACAGCCAGCTCCTGCGGGACGTATTTGGGTAAATTTGGACGGTGAGATTGTCAATAAAGGGGTAGAGGTCGCGTTGACAGGTACAATTATTAAAAATGACAATTGGACTTGGGATTTGACAGGTAATGCAACATTTCTTAAGAATAGTGTAAGTGGCCTTGTTGGTTATTATGAGACAGGAGCACTCCGCGGACAAGGTTTTTCTGGTGTATTGGGACAACGAATGGTCAATGGCCAGCCATTGAATGTATGGTATTTGGCCGATTACCAAGGTATCGACCCGCAAACCGGAATGAGCATGTACCGTGGACAGGATGGTAGTATCAGTACGGCCAACGATCCTGCAATTAATAAGTTTTATATGAACAGTCCAAATCCAACCACATTATTGGGTATCTCCACCAATGTAAATTATAAACAGTTTTCTTTGGCTGCCAATATGAATGGCGCTTTTGGACATTATCTATTCAATAATACGGCAGCGACAACTTTGGGATTGAGCAATTTGTCATCACGGAATATCGGTTCAGCATTCTTTAATACAGCTGTAAAAGAGTCTACTTCCAATTCGGCTGCGCCTTCGACGCGATTCCTTGAAAAAGGTGATTATCTAAAAATGGCTAATCTTACTTTAAGCTATCGTGTTGGAAATGTAGGCAGAACACTGAAGAATTTAAATGTATCCCTTACTGGACAGAATCTTTTCATCATCACGAAGTATACAGGGTTTGATCCTGAGGTGAATACAGATGGTGCAACAAATGGTATTCCTTCGTTGGGTATCGAATATTTACCATATCCACCGGCAAGAAATATCCTATTAGGGGTTAACTTCTCACTTTAAGCGTATACTGTAGATCATTAGATAATAAAAAGAGGAGAGTATTAAGATTGATTTAAACATATTCATATTAGTGAATGAATAAATCTGATCGCCTCATTACGAATGAAACACTAAAGGCAGTATGAATGCCTTACAGTCAAAATGGATGAATAAATAATCAAATTTAGACGGATGAAAAAGATGAAATTAAGAACTTTATTATATATCGGAATAATTGGCTCCATTGTAACAAGTACATTTTCTTGTACTAAACTAAAGGAGGAATTTAAAGGAGAATTGGAAGAGGGGACATCCAATGTGGATCCTGGAAGCTTGTTGATCACAGCTTATAATTCATTGAATACCCCTTATCAGCAGGAACAGCGCTGGGTGATGCAGGAAATATCCACAGATGCTGCTATGGCTCCTACACGGGGAGGTGACTGGGATGATAATGGGATGCATCGTGCGATCCATTTACATACCTGGAATGCTGATAATGGTTATATGAACAATACATTTGTAAGTCTTGGTACAGCCATCTATAATGCGGGTAATGTGTTGCGGTATAATCCGAGTGCACAGCAAGGTGCTGAAGCGAAGTTTATTCGTGCGTTGGTCATGTTCGATATGTTGGATCTCTATGGCGTAGTACCCGTCCGGGAAGCAGCCTCTTTTGAAGATTTTAGAATCGCACCAGAGGTGTTACAGCCACAGGCGGCTATTGATTATATTGTGAAGGATCTCAACGAAATTATAGCGAGTTTGCCTGCAAACGGTCCGAAAGCAGCCTATGTAGCCAATAAAAATGCGGCAAAAGCATTGCTGATGAAGATTTATTTGAATAAGGGAACATTTTTAAACAGACAAGCTCCTTCTTTTGCTGCCGAAGATATGAATAAAGTGGTGGCCTTAGCCAAGGAAATTACGGCTTCGGGATCCTATACTGTTTCTGCAAAGGGCAAGTACTTTGATAATTTCGCGCCCGATAATGACGAAAAGTCTACCGAAAATATTTTCACTTTATATAATAAAAATGGCGATAGAGGTGGAAATGTGGATCGTACCTGGAATACTATTGCGCATTATAATATGAGACCTGGGGGCTGGAACGGTTGGTGTACATTATCAGATTATTACGATAAATTTTCGGATGCCGATGAAAGAAGAGGAATTTACTATAATTATCCGGCTGATACGACTTCTAACAGAACAAAAGAATTCAAACGTCAAAATGTAGGTTTTTTTGCAGGACAGCAATACAATTGGAGTACAAACAAACCATTGATGGCGCGAAATCCAGCGAATGCACCTTTGGTCTTCACGCGTGAAGTGACCATCCGGACCTCTGGAGCTACATTGGAAACAGCGGGTATCCGTCCAATGAAGTATGCCTTTGATTATGCTGTCACTGGTCAACGAAATAACGACTGGGTAGTCTTCCGTTATGCCGATGTATTGTTGATGCAAGCAGAGGCTATATTAAGAGGCGGAACCGGAACTGCAACAGAGGCACTTGGATTAGTTAACACTATTCGGACAAACCGTGGTGTGAATAACTTGACAGCGTTGACGCTTGATAATATATTAGACGAGCGTGCGCGTGAGTTGTATTGGGAAGGTTGGAGAAGACAGGATTTGATCCGCTTTGGTAAGTTTTTATTAGCCTGGCAGGAAAAAGCTGCGGATTCCAGCCCGAAAACATTGGTTTATCCAATTCCGAGTCAACAGCTTGCTGTCAATCCAAATTTAAAACAAAATCCAGGATACTAGATTTTATTGATATCCATAAAACAAGCAGTTTCACGGTGTTTGTTTTTAGTGCAAAGGTATTTAGATGACAAGTGATTTTTCTTATCATCTAAATACCTTCTTTTTTCTATATAGTGATTAAAACTAATCTATCTTAATACCAACTTATACCTCTTCACAATTTTTAATCAATTTTTAGACAGTAATCAGTCATTGTTTATTCAGTTTACACTGAGCAATCACTGAGCAATCACTGAACAAGCACTGTTAAAAGGACTAATTTGGTCACGAGTTGAAACGAACTTGCTGCGCCTAAAAAATACAAGAGAAGAAAACAGGACCCATAAGTTGCCTATCGGCAAAGTAGCTTTTATGAAAGAAAGCGCTTAAAATGGAGATTGAGGCGATGGCCTTATCGAAAATATTATCTTGTTTTTTTGATAAAAAATAATCACTTTAGAGGTGGATAACTAGCCAAAAAGCATGGGTCATTTTGATGGATCAAATTGAAATTCTGTCAGATACCAATTTCGATATTCTTTGGAAAGAGGATAACAGCATTGAAACAAGACTATCTAAATGTAGATTATGATGGATAAAATCCTACAGCGGGCACCGACTAACGAAAAGGAGTTTTTTTAGCTTATCGTTATTGGTACAGGAAATTGTACTATTTTCTGTATCAGAAGACCCAATGTTCGAATCTGGCCGAAGATGTCGTCCAGCAGACTTTTCTAATTGTTTGGGAACGCAAGAATCATGCGAATCAGCAAATCCAATTCAGTACCCAGCTCTTTCAGATTGCATGAACAAAATTAATTGATGAGTTGCGGCGGCGTGCTTTGAATAGAAAATATGTAGAGTTTGAGAAACCTTTTGTACTGACCCAATATGAAGATCTTGAACGACAAATTGCCTATAAAGGAGAGTTAGAATACGTAAAAGAGCTGATTACACAAATGCCTTTTATGCGGCAACAGGTCTTTTATCTCCATAAAATTGAGGAATTGAGTTATAAAGAAATTGCCGTCAAATTGTCTATCTCCCCGAAGACGGTAGAAAACCACGTTAGCATTGGTCTGAAATTTATTAAAAAATTTTTTAAGTTGTCTTAGGGGACAAGCCCATCACTATTCGTATAACAGTTATATACCTATCCCGCTAAAAGGATAGAAACTGTTATGAATCGCAAATCCTTATTAAATAAATTCCTGGCGAATGAATGTTCTGCTGAGGAAGCGAAACTTGTCTTCAAATGGCTGAATGATGATCCGACCTTATTGGATGATTTCATTTCAGAAGATGACTGGGTTTCCTATATCAATCAGGAAAATAAGTCAAAACGTGGTGGTGATAGCCTGTTGAGAATCATTACTGTATTCATACTGTTTGGTTTCCTGTTCATCTTAACCAATCTTTTGAGCACATCAACTGATGAACCTTTACAAACAGCGAGTTTCATTCATGAAATTTACTACAACCCTTCTGCTCAGCCTAAAGAAATTGTTGCAGCGGACCATTCGATTTTAACCTTGGAACCCGGGGCACTGATTCAGCTGGGCATAAAACCGGATCTTGATTTTAGACGGGTTAAATTATTCAGTGGAAGGGTCAGTTTTAAAGTAGCGAAAGATCCTTCAAAACCTTTCATCGTCGAAAGCGGTACGTTGATGACCAACTGCGCTGGGAACAGAATTCATCGTGGATTATAATGCGGCAGTTGAACATGCGAATGGCAGGGACAAACGCATATTGGAGCAGTACTGGCAGCGGCATGTTCAGGAGAAAGAAAACTGAGCTTTAGGAGGCAAGGCCAGCAGCTGAGGCAGGTTGCTGCATTGCACCACACACTTTGCGCCGGGTTTCATTGCGCAGCCCGCCTCGCCGCCGCACGCAGGCAAATATTTGTACCTCATATACGCCTGCCTTCCCTACGTATTATAGAAAGAAGGGCACTGCACCGCCATTACAAACGTAGCTACGCAGGAAAACCGTCAAGGGTGTATAAACAACGGCTATCACCGTTGCCCTTGACAATTCCCTGCTTCCAACTCTGGTTGTTTAAGCGTTGCAATGGTCAGGAGTGTTTATATTCTATCGGAAGGAAATTCGTTAGCACTTTAAGATGAACTAATTACTTAGGTATCATTTCTGATATACTTTAAATCTGGCTACTAATTTCTATAAATTGCGGTATGCGAAGACTCCTGTTAATGATGGTAAGCGGGATCTCCGGGATCAAATGTTCGTATGCCCTGGTAAGCCCGTACACGAGGATCGTGGTTATAGTAATGTAGATCAGTTCAGACCTGACCTTGTTGAACAGATACTTAAAAGGGGGACGTTTGTTCAATAACATTGTTGTACCTCCTGAAAAATATTTATCGTCACTTTTTTACATCGATTTCAATACAATATTAGTTGTCCGGATCATCTGCTTCCAGGTTATATTTCTTAAAGAGCTCGCGGGCGATGAGTTTCACGTTCCAGGCGAGTTCATCCGAGTTGCAGCGCTTCATGGTTAATGGCAGTTTTACGCCGTCTTCACATGCTGTTAATATCAAGGTAAATGATCCCTGCCCGGTGACCTGGTCATCTCCATGCAGCTCCTCAAATACCTGAGCAGCGAAATCCTTTTCTGTGCCAAGTTCCAGAGAACCTATCGTTTCCATTCCGAAAAGCGTGTTCAGTTCGAGACTGATATGATAGCTGCCTGCCATGCCGATCAAACTCCTTTGATAAAGCGGGATATAAAACGAGCTGCCCTTTCGGACAGCCCGTAAACTCCGGAGAATTCAACCTTATTTGATCTCGATCTGACGGGTCACCGATTTGGCCTCTTCTTTCTTAGGCACATTGATCTTCAGAACGCCGTCGGTATAGCTTGCTTCGATGCGGCTGTCGTCCGCACTGTCAGGCAAGGTGAAAGAACGCACGAAAGAACTATAGCTGTATTCGCGCTTATTGTATTTCTTACTGTTCTCGGTGTTCTCGCTGCGTTGTTCTACAGAAATGTTCAGCACCTGATGATCGATATTGATTTTGAAATCATCCTTCTTCAGGCCAGGAGCGGCAAGTTCGATATGGTATTCATCAGGGGTTTCGCTGATGTTAGCCGCAGGTACACGGGTCACCATACGGTCCGATAAGAAAGAATCATTAAAAAAAGATTCAAAGATGTCGTTAAAGCCTGGCATTAACGCATTTTGTTTTCGATCTGAATTAAATTTAACCAATGACATAACTTATTTCCTTTCTTAAACAATTAATGAATCAATTAAACTTAAGAACCGAAGTTCTGTGAACGATTAGTCAAGCAGCATGCCAATCCGAAATGGTTGTACAAAAAATGTTTAAAAAACAGCAATTATGCTATATTTTAACTGTTTCGCATGGCTTTTTCAATAGCAAAATAACAGCTTTAGGCCATTTGAAACTGAATTTTTTTCATCCTGTCTGACAACTTTACATAGTTAAATAACGCAACTAACGATCATCAACAAAAACAAAATACGAGACAGGCTTTTACGGTTATGGCTCAAGCAGCGCCTCGGGTTTTTAGAAACTACGGCAGCATGCTGTTAGGAAAATTGTACCCTGCGGCCTCTTATCCTATCCTTCTTTTTCAAGTTGTTTCTTTCCCCAGTTATGAAGATGCTCTATAAAGGGCATCAACTCCAGGCCGGTTTCGCTCAATGAATATTCCACTTTAGGCGGCACTTCGTGATACATTTTCCGGATGATGAGCTTGTCCTCTTCCAGCTCTCTCAAAGTTTGCGTAAGCATCTTGGTAGTGATATCAGGGAGGGTTCTGCTCAACTCTCCATACCGCAATACCGGTCGCATGCCCAGATGCCAGAGAATGCGACCTTTATATTTCCCGCCGATGCGTTTAAAAGCATATTCAACTCCACATTTTTGTATACACTCAGGAATTTCTGCATTTTTTTTCATGTTAATTTATTTACAACATTTTGATAATCAATAATACATACTTTTTGGTAGGTAAGATACAGATAAGTACATACTTGACAAAAGTATTGGAAAAATTTAATATTGTCCACATCAAACAGCAGAAAAATGGAATTAAAATCACAAAACAAATCAGGCTTAATGAAGGCGATCCGTCAGCACGAGTTTGGTGGTCCTGAAGTTCTCCTTTATGAGGACGCTCCGATACCTATGCTTAAGCAGGGCGAAGTGCTCATTCGGGTTCACGCGGTTGGTCTCAATCCGCCCGACTGGTACCTGCGTGACGGGTTTAAATCGCTTCCTCCTGAGTGGAGGCCAAAGGGGAACTTCCCGCTTATTCTGGGAACAGATGTATCGGGTGTGGTAGAGGCGGTGGCTGATGATGTTAGGGACTTCGCCGTCGGGGACGAAGTTTACTCGATGGTTCGTTTTCCGGAGGGTCTCTCTGTAGAAAGTGGTGCCTATGCCGAATACATCACCGCGCCCGCATCGCAGGTAGCGCTTAAGCCGGCCGCTATCGATCATATCCATGCGGCCGCTGCTCCTATGTCTCTGCTCACCGCCTGGCAATTCATGATTGAACAGGGGCATAATGTACCCAATCCGCTTCAGCCGAAGCAACATGAACCGGTGCCGCTTGAGGGCAAAAAAGTACTCATCAATGGTGCGGCCGGCGGTGTCGGCCACTTTGCCCTGCAACTCGCCAAATGGAAAGGGGCCTACGTGATCGTGGTGGCATCTGGTAAGCATGAAGTACTTTTGCGTGATCTTGGCGCTGACGAATTCATTGATTATATCAAGACCGTACCCGAGGATGAGGTGCGTGGCGTTGATCTGGTCATCGACTCGGTTGGCGGCCCAACGACTAGTCGTTTTTTACGTACGCTCAGGCGGGGCGGCGCACTCTTTCCCATTTTCGGGCTCGGCGCGTCCGGTGGAGCAGAGGCTGAGCAGCTTGGTGTGACGATGTCCACCACCCAGGTCCGTTCGAATGGTGCGCAATTGGCAGAAGTAGCCAAATTACTTGACAACGGTACGATACGCGTCGTCATTGATAGTGTTTTCCCGCTTGCCGATGCCCGAAAAGCCCACGAAAGAGCTGCTCAGGGAAGTATCCAGGGTAAGATTGTGCTCACCGTGGCCTAGAAAGATAAAGGCTCGCTAGGTTGGGGTCAAAGCACTACAGCGAGTCCCATTAAAAGGCTATCCATTACAGATAGCCTTTTCTAATTCTAATCGGTATAAGACCCTAAAAAACTTATTTATTTTATAACGACCATGAAGGATCTTGAACAATTAAAAGACAGGCTATTGATAAAGGAGCTCGTAGACAGGGTTTCAATTTTGGGCGACAGAAAGGATTTTAACGCGCAGGTCCAGCTATTTTCGGAAGATGCGTTGTCAGAAACTTTTGCCGGCGGAACTTCTATCTTAAAACTGCGGTGCCGGAAGGAAATGGCAGCAGCGTTTGGTAATTTCCTTAAGGATTACGAAACTGTTTACCATTTTAACGGACAGCACATTATAAGCATAGATGGCGATAAGGCCTCAGGAACATGTTACTGTACCATTACTTTGATTGGCACAGAGAACAGCAAAAGAATTAAAACCACCATTGGGGCGGTTTACCAGGATGATTATGTACGTGATGGTAACCGCTGGCTTATTGCTGAGCGAACAGGAACTTTTAACTGGCAGGATAAATCTGAGGTTTATCAATGATCAAGCAAAACATCTAATTAGCGTTAAGAAGCAAAGCCGGCTTAATCCACCATAATTTATGGAAGTTTACAGTAAGAGAATGAAAACTGAAAATAGCTTTATAGATAGACTGAGATAGGGTACTGATGATTTTGACTCACTACGATGATGTCCTGTGAGGTGTTAAGAGGCTGCTTGTTCGGCAGCCTCTCTAATATCAAAAACAGTTGGCAATTACTTCTGCACGAATGCCTCAAGATTTTCTGCCATTGGCTCAACTGTGTCCACTGCGTCTGTAATGGTCATCTCCGTAATGAATTCCTCTTTAGGGGTGCGTACCTTTTTCATATTGACTAACCAGTCGTTTTCTCCATCCCGGTAACCCAATGGTAGGATCACCGTACTTTTGTAACCGGTACCCTTTAACTTTAAAAGCTCGTCCAGTCTTTCTGGTATAAAGCCTTCCATAGGCGTGGCATCAACCTTTTGTTCTGCTGCTGCCGCAATCGCGATTGCAAATGAGATGTAACTCTGTTTTGCCGCATGATGCGCCTGCCATTCCGTTCCTGATTTTTCATAAAGGTCCATAATTGTCTCTTTATAGGCATTCATCGTACTGTGCGGCAGCCCGCGTTCGTCCATGATATAGTTGAATACTTTCGAAATACGTTCATCGTCATAATGATCCCATGCGGCAAACACCAGTAAGTGGGAGCAATCGGTGATTTGGCTTTGGTTATAAGCGACACCTTTGATCTTCTCCAGTAATGCTTTGTCAGAAATGACGATTATTTTGTATTGCTGAAGACCTGAAGAGGATGGCGCCATCCGGGCGGCTTCAAGGATATAATTAATTTTTTCCTCCGGAACCCTGGTTCCGTTCATCTTTTTGGTGGCATAGCGCCATTGTAAATCATTAAGTAAACTCATATTTTATTTTTGAGTAAAGGTAGCGCGATCGCTGTTATATTGTAACTTTGTGACAAAAAGTAACTGTGACATTGAGGTAACCTATGTGACAAAAAAGTATCCATATAAATTTATGGAAAAGGAAATTGAAACTAAATCACGGTTTATAGACAGTGAGTGTGCTAAAAAGATACGGGCAATAGATGACACGATGGATATCTTAAGCGGCAAATGGAAAATATCGATACTCTCACGCCTTGGCTATAAGCCGATGCGGTATTCGGAACTTCTAAGAGATATCAATGGCATTGCAGGGAAGGTACTTAGCCGGGAATTAAAAGATCTTGAAACAAACGGTCTGGTTAAAAGGGAGGTATCTCAAACACAACCGCTGTCTGTAACCTACGATGTAACGCCTTATGGAATGACGCTGAAGAGCCTGACTGACAGTATTGCGGAATGGGGATTGCAACACAGGAAACGCATCATTGACTCGCACAAGCAAGACCGGTAATTGAATTTACAGATGAAAAGGAAACTCATTTATTAATAACCCAGTCGTATAGAAAGCTTTCTCGTACACATTTTAAAAATGAGAATGGAGTGGACATAGATATCGGGCTTTGCCGGAGCGGCTGGTGTGATCAAAGGCCGACTTGATGCGACCTCTGATCACACCGGCTATTCCGGCGAACTACTTCTATTCGGCTCAAATTTAAGGAGGCTAAGTTGTAACGCCCTGAAGCAACAATCAGTTTGATAATGAATGACGTTTAAAAAAATCGTTGGCATCCTTCAACCTGAAGGCCAGAAGACCATTAAAAATACCGGTGAATATAAAGGCCGTTGCCGTCCAGGTCAATGGTCACGGCACCCAATACAGGGTTGAAGAATACCTGCGCCGCAAACAATATCGTTAGGACGCCGGCAGTGATCAAACCAGGCGGAATGCCGGGTAGAGTTGGAAAAGAAAGCCGCAGGCAAACCATGTACCACTTCTTTCCCCTCGAAAAATTGACAGTTCAAATGAAAATTCGGCAGCAATAAGCCGTTAACGCATCTCATGTTTTTCGTTTTTTCTGATTCCTGACGCAGGGCACCGGCTTTGTCTTGCGCCAAAAACAAGCGGTTACAACACCGGAATTGAAGAAAGGAGCGTATGGTGGTTGACCACCCTGTTCAGGGCCAAATTGACTACTGAGTTAGATTGAAACCTTCGGCTTTATGGTAAAAAAAGGGTAAAAATAACCCTATATAAGGCTCTGTCAGTGCCCATTTCCCTGTATCACAAATCATAACTTCACTTTCAATGCCTCGAAGGTAAAAACTGAAAACAGGTAACGGAATAGGTATAGAAATGCTGGTTCCTCCGCAAAATGGTCCTAGCCCAAGTTCACATGCCGACTTTTTTGAATCTCTTTATATCGTGGAAGGTGAGATTGAAGTACACTCTTAGGCCTACGTATATACCGCCGCGAAAGGCGCTTTCGTACTCATTCCCAAGGGCGGCGCTGTGCATTACTCCAAAAATGTGAGCGATGCTGTAGCTAAGTTGCTCCGTACTGTAGTGCCAGCAGGTTTAGAAGATTTTTTTAGAGATTGGGCAGCCAGTAGCCGCACGAGAATTTCCGCCTCCAACGAATGCGGAAGCGATTAAACGCATTCAGGATATTGCCCGCTCACATGGGCAAACATTGTATTCACCCGATTTTTTAGACGGCAAATAGGATAGTTTCGTCTTCGCTTAATAGCTTTTAGGGATGGTGCAATGGTTTAGTGATTACCTAGGCGTTTTATCCTTATCTATCCAAAACAGTACTTCATAATCACGTTGATTAGGCGTTTTGGTTACGACTTCACGGGAAAGCTTTATTTCACCTTGGTAAGCGTGTCCATGCTTTTTCTTTGCCAGGCTGCTATATCAATCAACAAAGGGCAAAGGGTTTTTCCAAAATCAGTGAGCGTATATTCTACCCGGGGAGGCAGCTCCCTGTACTGTTTCCTGCTGATCAGGCCATCGGCTTCGAGCTCTCTCAATTGATTAGTTAACACCTTTTTTGAAATAGAGGGTACCCTAACCTGGATTTCGCCAAAACGTCTGGTATTTTTTGAAAGTATATATAAAATCGGCAGCTTCCATCGCCCTCCGAATAAGGCTATCGTCGCTGTAACAGGACAGTCATCATGTTCTAATTCCTTTTCCATTAGTCACTTTTAGGTTACCGCTTTTTGTCTTGTTACCCGCAGCAAGGGTAATTTTTCAAAATCAAATTTGTTTCTTTACCTGACAAAAATAATTAATCTAAAAACAAAAAAATATGATCTTAGTAACCGGTGCAACAGGAAATTTAGGTAAAGCCACCATCGATTCATTATTAAACAGGGGTATAGCCCCAAACAACATTACTGCGTTAGTCAGAGATGAAAGCAAGGCGGCAGAATTAAAATCAAAAGGACTTCAAATCAAACTTGGCGACTATCAGGATTTGGAGTCTTTAAAAAGTGCGTTTCGGGGCGTCGACAAGCTGCTGCTGGTGTCTTCTTCATCAGATATAGGCAAAAGGTTTGAGCAGCACAAAAATGCGATCAATGCGGCGAATGAATCTGGTGTTGGCCATATTATTTATACGAGCTTTGACATGAAGAATTTACAGCAAAGTATCATGGGTGGAGAGGTTCGATATCATGCATATACAGCTGATTATTTAAGACAAACAGGTATCCCCTACACTTTAATGAACAACACAATGTATGCTGACATGATTCCCTTCCTTGTAGGAAAGGATATATTGAATAATGGAATCTCTATCCCTGCAGGAGATGGCAAAACTCCCTTTTTACCAATAAGCGAAATGGCTGAAGCAAATGCTGTTGTATTGACTACTCCGGGTCATGAAAACAAAGAATATATCATCGCCTCAGAAACCGCCTTTTCCTTCGCAGAGATTGCTGACCTGCTATCAGACATTTCCGGAAAAACATTAGCTTATCACCAGCCGGACGTAAGTGCATATGTTGCACAGCTTATACAGGCCGGTCTTTCTGAAGATGATGCAGCGTACATTGCAAGGTTCTGTGGAGCGATTGCTAGAGGTGAATTTGATACGAATAAAAGCGATGTGAAGCGACTACTAGGGAGGAGCCCGGTCAGCCTAAAAGAATTTCTGCAAAATATATACAGTTAATTGGTAGAAGCAAATCCTTTGTGGAAGTGCCGGTTATAGAACCGCTCCCGCATAATAATATGCTTATATATGGAGGCAGAGGCACTGTCCAAATCCAATTGATTTCGCATAACTCTAGGCAGGGAGTTAACGTCATCTTTGTTGATTCAGGCCGTGGAATTCCGGATGTGGAACTTGCGATGGAGCAGGGGTACTCAACCGGCAAAACGCTTTGCATCGGGTTTCCCGGCGCAAAGAGATTTTCAGATCGGTCCGAGATAAACAGCGAATTAGGGAAAGGGACCACCGTCAAGATCACAAAGTGGCGGTAGAAAACTAAACTCAGAAAGTTTTAGCCAGCAGGCTGATCTTCGATAAGTTTACTAAATTGCCTCTTCTTAGCCGCAACTTGGCGGATATGTGATAAAGTTTAGGAAAAGTCCCTTGCAGCGTCATTTGGCTATCTCACGCGCTGAAGTTGCCCAGGTTTATCATGTGTTACCCAATACCGCTTGGTGGTTGGATTTCAGTTCAATGGCCCAAACCGAAGCTCCGGCAGGGACAATCGTCTGCCTATATTCCAAGACGTGGGGTGCACGGTTATAAGAACAATTGTTAACCGGGGTGATACTAAGCGTTACGGTATCCCCCCTTTAAAGTTCAAAAAACAGTGGAAAAAAACTCAGCAGCAAAAGGATTCACACTCGAACAAATAAAGGCAGCTCATGCCAAAGTAAAAAGCGGCGCCGACTTCCACGCTACATTCACGAAATCAAAGCGCTTGGATTGAAAATTATAACTATAGCGTCACTGACGGTACAGTTACGTACTAAGGTGAAAGCGGATACCAGATAGCTGCGCCAGCCGTTTATGAGCCTAAGCCCATCAACCCGGATGCTTCTCCGGAGAAATTACGTTATATTATTGCGATTCACCAGAAAGGCCAAACTGATTTTTCGACGTTTTGCGAGCAAGCGGCAAAGCACGTGTAAAACAGATTGAAATATATGCAGAATAAAAACTAATAAATTACACAAAACGAAAAACTCAAATCTAGTTCAACTCACGGAAAGACAAAGAAAGTGTTAGACCCATGTTAGACCTAACAAAAAAGGACTTAAGATTTTAGATCATAAGTCCTTGATAATCAAGTCGGGATGGCAGGATTTGAACCTACGACCTCCAGCACCCCATGCTGGCGCGATACCGGGCTACGCTACATCCCGTTTATTCTGATCGAACGGCCGCTATGAATAGGACCATGATTAAGAATAATTTTTGGTAGCGCTAAAATAATAATTATTGACAAAAAATAAAATATAATTACGAAAAAGCGCCATTCGATTTTTAGAATGGCGCTTTGTGTACTACGAGATGCTGCTTAGAACTTATAACCGACCATAATGCCGATTGTTTTATTTTTTGCATCTAAGGTTTTGTCTACACTCGTAAAACCGTGGCTATAATAAGCATCTAAGGTGAGGTGACTGATGTCTACACCAATACCCACACGACCATCAAATGAAAATTTCTTATAATCGGTATTTGCACTCGACTTGACTGTTTTAACATCATAGTTTAACTGAGGGCCCAATAGTCCCCGGAGGTTGAAGTCGCCATTTTCCAAAAATTTATACCCTACTTGAAGGGGAAGATTGATCTGATAAAATTTAGGCGTTTTCTGTCCGTTTTCGAAGTTATATGCTTTGCGTAAAAGACTGGCACCGATTCCAGGCTGAAAGAATACACGATCTCCAATACGTGCAAATCCTGCAACTGATACGCCAACTTTGCCGTTATTATCTTTGACAGACTTATTGCCAAAGGAACTCATATGATAATTGCTTCCGACTTGCAGCCCATACGTGATGTCCTGTGCCTGTGTAGTACCTGTTAATCCCAATAATGTCAATCTCAGCAGGGCTACTTTGAATGTTGTTTTCATTGTCAAATTATTTTTGTTATCAATTGTATATTGTTCTTTCCTTTATGACAACGGAAAAACTGTATACCCTTAGAAAAAAAATATTTTATAAAATAGATGACTTACCTTTAGTGATAACAATAGCTTTTCTATACTTCTTCTCGGGTGAATCCCATTTTTCAGATGGGAAATGGACTGTGCTTGTTGTCGTATTGATATGAAAAGATTTCAGAATAGGTTCGACTTAGGGATTTGCGATCACCTGATTCAGGTCATTGAAGCTGATAAAAAAATGAAAAATTTGTAAGGGTAACAGTCTATTAGGATGTCTTACTAATAGAGCGGATTATTTAAACAATAGAATTGATCAATGTCGGAAAATAAAGAAAAGAATTTTGAGCAGCTTTTTCGCACACATTACAAGGAGTTACATCGTTATGCCTATCGATATCTAGGTGATAGTGATGTGGCGGAAGAGGTTGTGCAACAGGTGTTTTTGCGGCTTTGGGAACGCGATTGGGAGGAGCAGATACATACTTCATTAAAAGCTTATTTATATCGGGCTATTTATAATGAAAGTATGAATGTGCTAAAAAAGGAGCAACGAAAGCTAAAATATCAATCACATGAGCAGCATAAACAGGATTTTGCGCCTGCAGTTGATGAAAGTACACGGGATTTGGACGAAAGGCTCCAGATTGCCTTGGCGGAATTACCCGAAAAAAGTCGGACGGTTTTTGAGTTAAGCCGTTTTCAGGAAATGAAGTATAAGGATATCGCAGTAACCTTGGATCTGTCGATAAAGACTGTTGAGGGACATATGAGTAAGGCGCTGCGACATTTGCGTATTGAACTTGTGGATTATTTAACATTGATTATTTGCTTTCTTATCTATAGGCTATGAATAAGGAACTGTTAGAAAAATATATCGTTGGTGAGACCAACGAGGTAGAGAATACCATGATAAAAAATTGGTTGGAAGAAGATGCCAACAATAAGGAGGAATACATAAAAATGAAAAAAATCTGGGATAGTTTGCCGAAACCCCTAGATGTTCCTGATGTGGATGTGGATAAGGCTTGGGCTGACTTCAAAGTGGTACGAGATAAAAGAGCGTCAGAAGCTGCGTCGTTACCCCAAAAAATGACTCCTGTGAAGCAATGGAGCTGGTGGCTCGCCGCGAGTATCTTGATACTCTGTGCAGTAGGATTCTATGTATTTGATCAGTCGCATCGTGAAGAAATGTTTCTTTCGAGCAGGGATCAAGTGCGCCAAGATTCCCTTCCTGATGGCTCGGTTGTTACACTAAATAAAAATACATCGCTGGCTTATTCAAGTCGTTGGACCAATAAAAATAGAAACGTGACCCTGGAAAGAGGGGAAGTGTTTTTCCAGGTTCACAAGGATAAAAAGCACCCCTTTGTCATTGAAACGGGTAAAACCAAAATCACGGTATTGGGCACAAGTTTTAATGTGCGACGGATACCCGATGCGACGGAAGTTATTGTTGCTACAGGATTGGTCAAAGTGGGGTATGCAAATAAGGAAGTCTTTTGCGGCCACAACAAATGATTACGATCCGGGACAGGGATACGATAAAAGTAGGAAAGGAACCTGTCAAAGATCAGTTTTATAAATACTATGTTGATCGTGTGTTTGATTTTCAGAATACCCCATTGAAACGTGTTGTCGAGGTGCTCAATCAAGCTTATGACTATACGATTATTATAGATCATTCTCCTGATCAGAAATTGTTATTGACAGCAAAATTCGAACAAAATAGTTTAACTGAAATTTTGAAAGTCATTTCTAGCACATTTGGATTAAAAGTCCATGTGAAAGATAGGGAGATTCATCTGACGAGATGAGCCAACAAATAGATATATTTTCGGAACAAAATTGTATATAAAAACAACATGATACTATTTTTTATAAAAAGGATAGAGCTTTACCTCTTCATTTTAATGCTGTGTTCGTTCCATTCGGGACGAGCACAGCAAAAGCTTGCTGTAGAGATTCAGATGCCTGTTTTTGCGGAGACCACAGTAGGTGAAATCTTTCAGCTTTTGAAAGAGAAGGAAGATGTATTGTTCTCCTTCAATGGAAATATCCTACAGACAGTGTTATTCATACCAAGCCTTTTAAAGGAAATTTGTACGATTATCTAGATGGGATTTTGGGAAAGGAATATTCTTTTAAAGAACTGGGCAGACATATTATCATTCAATATACACCACAACGGATGTCGGTAGATTTTGAAGTACAAACACCCACTAAGAATAAAGTGGTTATAACAGGTTATATCAAGAATATTCGAACCAACCGCCCGATTTCCAATGCGAGTATCTTTGATCGAAATGCTTTACTGTCTACATTGACGGATCAAAACGGCTACTTTGAACTAGATGTAAAGAAAAGGAGTAATCTCATTGCTGTGAATGTGAGTAAGGAGGCTTTTCGGGATACCAGTGTTATGGTGATTTTTCCGATTAGAAGCGAAAATTGGAGATAAGAAAACGCGTGATTATGGCTATTTTGAGGGTTATGAAGAAGATCATGGTCTTTATCGATCGTTTTTGGGGACGGGGTGTTTCTCTCGCCTGCCCAGAAGATCCAAAGTATGAATTTAGGTGGAATGTTTTTGTATAGTCCTTACCAAATTTCGATGACACCGGGATTAAGTACGCATGGTTTTATACGCTCGCAAATTGTGAATAAATTTTCCATCAATATCATTGGTGGATCTACGGCGGGCGTAAAAGGTATGGAGCTCGGTGGCGTATTTAATATGAATCAATATGATATGCAGGGTATGCAGATGGCTGGGGTGTTCAATGCGGTGGGCGGAAATGTGCGTGGGTGCAGCTCGCCGGTGTAGGAAACCGTGTTTTCGGAGAAATGAAAGGTTTGCAAATGGCAGGTGTTTTTAATGGCGTAGGTGGAAATGTAAGTGGGGTACAGATCGCTGGTGTGGGAAACCATGTTGTCGGGCAAGTAAAAGGTCTACAAATAGCGGGTGTTTTCAACAAAGCAGATACGGTGAGAGGAGTTCAGATTGCCGGAGTTGTAAATTTGACGAAAGATGCTTCTGGAACGGTACAGCTTGCCAGTATACTTAATCATAGCGAATCGACTGTTGGAAATCAAATTGCAGGCCTCGCCAATAAAGCAAAAAAAGTAAAAGGAATTCAATTGGCCGGTATCGTCAATATCGCGGATAGCAGCGATTATCCCATTGGTCTGCTCAATTTTATTAAAAATGGCGAGAAAAGTCTTTCAATAGCAATTAATGAAGATAGCTACCTCGGACTGCAATTTCGTTCAGGTGGTCGTGTACTTTATAGCCTATTATCGATCAATGTGGCACTTGAAGGTAATCGACCTGATAAATATGCCTTTGAAGCTGGGTTAGGAGCTGTAGTGCTCAATGGGTCTAAATTCAGTCTCCGCACTGAAATAACAGCGCGTAATCTTTTGACCGAGAAATTTAAAATGCTGGATAACCATCAGTCCTCGCTGCGGATAATTCCAGCCTTTAAATTAAGTGACCGTATATCTATATTTGTTGCTCCCAGTTTGAACTATGCGGAGCGAGATGAAAATACAATTTCTGGCGGTAGTACGGTATGGAAAGCTTGGCGAAGAGACCGAACACGAAATACATTTTATGGCGGTGGAATGGCAGGGCTGATGTTAAAATTATAAAACTGAAAACTATTTGTTAATAGTGTTGTTCTATAGATAGCTTTTAAACATTTAACATTTTACGTAAACGCCCAATATCAATTTGATAGCGGGCGTTTATCTTTGTATAGCTGATTGGAGAACAGTGTTTAAGCGACTGTCGCAGTCTTTAATACATTACGGTAAGGATAAGAATGGAAGATGTGTCTGCGGGCAAATCGACCTAAAGAATCTGCGTTGACAAATTTAATATAGTCATTCCGCTGAACACCAAAATATTCATATTGACTACCATCGTGAAAAGTGACTGTCAATATTTGTCCTTTCCAGTCAATATCCTGAATACCAGAATTGGTAATTGTCTCCGTGTAGATTGGTAACTGTTGCTCTAATGTTTCCGGACAAATGCTTACCAGAAAATGGTATGCTTCGATCATTTCAACACTTTTTTGCTCTGCAGCCAAACGACCTTCTTCATCATTGACAAATTTATCGGGATGACATTCTTTCATGATTGTCCGGTAAGTAGATTTTAGGGTTTTCAGATCCACAGATTTATCTACATTAAGTAACTTCCGGTAGTCGGCAATTTTTTTCATGGCGGCAAAGATATGCTTAATAATCAGATTATTCGCTATGAAATAAGAAATTTTCTTATTTCTTCAACAAGGTTTTTACATAGAGTTGCTCGACCTTCTCTCTTGCCCAAGGTGTTTTCCTTAAGAAAGTTAGGGATGATTTGACACTCGGATTTTCATTGAAGCAACGGATGGATATGCGTTGTCCCAACTCTTCCCAGCCATAATACTCCACTAAATATTCAATAATGGTGTCGAGTCTTTTTCCGTGTAATGGATTATTAATTTGTTCTTGCATGTCGTAAAGATAATAATCTTCAAATTATGGATTATGCTAATTTCTATGGTTTGAATGAAAATGGAACAGAACTTAGTGTGTATTAATATTCATTAAGTTGTGTGGCCAGCTTTTCTAGATCTAAATTGAGCTGTTCGTCCCAAATTGCTCCCGTAGCATCCAGTTTTCCTTTGACTCCTTGTATGAGTAGATTTCTTTTTTCGTCAATTTGAGCTCCTAATCCCTGCAGGATACGCTGTAGTTCGACATGCGCTGTTTCGCCTTGCGCAGCAGCAGTAATGATACTAACGGGCTTATCGGTGAAAACCGTCGTTGCGGCGCACCATTCAAGTAGATTTTTTAATCCACTGGGTACACTGAAAATATATTCAGGGCTGCTGATCAATACTAAATCGGCGTCATTGATTACCTGGCGAAGTGCAATAATTTCAATAGGTGGATGAGATTGGCTCTCCTCTGGATCAAAATGAGGCAGTTCTTTAAGACGATCAAATAGGGTGAAATGGATATCGGCATTGATCTCCTGTTGGAGGTGATTTACAATATGATGATTGGATGAATGTGCACTGGCGCTACCAACAATGGCAAAAATAGTTTTCATGTGAGTTTAAATCTAATCAACGGCTGTATACTGCTGCTGAGTTTTTACTTTTTATATTCTTAATTTAGGAACTAAATTACACTATTCAATTCAAACGATTGACTTTGTTCTTCGCTTCAATGTAATTTTTCGTTTCTTTCTCCTTTTACCGATTAAGTTTATACTTTTGGAACTGAGGACTTATATTAGCCTTTTTTCGGATTATATGCTTTATTATGAGAAATAAAATGGGGTACCGCTTATTGTGGGAACGTATTCGTACTGGAGACGAAACGGCTTTCTTTGACCTATATGCGGCACTCTATCAAGAGCTTGTCAATTTTGGAATACGTACATGTGGCGATAGTGACCTGGCAAGTGAAGCAACCGATCAGGTATTTGTGAAAATTTGGGAAAAACGAGAACAGCTTGACCGGGTCGAAAATGTACAGTCCTATCTCATTACTTTTTTAAAAAGACGTATTCTGCGTTTGCTGGAGAAACAACATAAAATAAATACAGCCCTTCAACATGTAAAAGCTGAAGATGATTGGGTGGAGATGCCCTATGAGGAGTTTGTCATCAAAGTACAGACGAATGAAATCATACAGATCCGTTTGAAAGAAGCACTGGAGAAGTTATCATTTCGTCAAAAACAGCTGGTGAATCTCAAGTTCTTTGAGGGATATTCGTATGAAAAAATCTCAGAAATTACACAAATGTCTGTAAAGACAGCCTATAATACGCTTTACGATGCTTTGAAAATCCTACGGGAAGAGTTAAAAGATATTTAAGTTTAACCTGTTGTGGTTCCTTTGCAGATCCAATAATCGTTTAGCATGCGCTGAAAACTATTACAGAATGCTATTCTTGTATTCTTTATTTAAAATAAAAATCTGAATTTCAGTGTTTTATGAAATATTTTAAATTTTCTTTAGGCAAAAGAACGTCTTTTGGGCACTATAGAGTAAATACCCAAAAGAATGAGCCAAAAAGATTATAAACAGTTAGAAGATTTTTTGATTGACGATACTTTTCAAAAGTATTGTTCGGGAGAAGATAAAAACTGTATTCTGTACTGGCAACAATATAGCCTGAACCATCCAGAACAAGCGGAGACGATTCTGAAAGCCAAACGCCTCTATCAACTCTTGGTTGGCAATCGTCGACCTGTGAATGAGCAATTGGAAAAATTGAAGACAGATCTGCAGAATGTTCCAGTGGAGCATCAGGCATCCTTTCGGTTTAACTGGCCCAAATGGGCAGCCATTGCCGCTGTACTTGTTGCATTGGTATCGGGCGGAGTTTGGTATTATGCTCAACCCGGTAAAGTTGATTCCTCATTGCCAATAAGCGCAATCGGCCAAGTATATCAAACAAAAAATGGGGAGAAAAAGACCTTCGAATTAAGTGATGGAAGTACAGTAACGCTAAATTCTGCGAGTAAATTAGAGTTGTCCGCAGATTTCAATCAGGAATTGCGTGTGGTGCGGCTTGCTGGTGAAGGCTATTTTCAGGTAGCAAAGAATAAGGAGAAACCTTTTGTGGTACAGGCAGCTGATTTTGATATCAAGGTACTGGGGACAACATTCAATGTAAAGAGTTATTCTGATGAACCTACAGCAGAAGCATTGCTAGTGGAAGGTTCTATTGAGATGACGAGCAAAGGGCAGCGTGAAAATTCTGTTGTCATAAAACCGAATCAAAAAATCACGATCTTTAAGAATCAAACTGAAGTAGCAATCGCTCGTAAAACCAATAAACCAAACGTGAGCAAATTACCGATTAAGGAAATTGCCATAGAGAATATCCCTACAATAGAATCCAATACAGCTGAAATACCAGACATTGCGTGGCGTGAAAATAGATTAGAAATCGTGGACCAAGATTTTGAATCACTTCGTAGAACACTGGAACGTTGGTATGATGTGGATATACAAATCCAAAATGATCAATTAAAACAATATCGCTTTACGGCAACCTTCAGCAAGGAAGGTATTGTTCAGGTATTAAGTGCTTTACAGGAAGTTGAACCTTTTAAATTTAATGTATATGGGAAAAAAATAACTATATCAGAAAAGTAAAAAGGATGGTGGACCAACACCATCCTTCATTGAAAAAATGATTAACCAAAAGCAGCAACATTGGGGCGTGCTGCTTAATATTAATTTTAACCAACACTAAAATATGATTAAAAATTGCTTATTGCAAATGCGCAATGGATATATTGTGCATTTTAGATTCATTATCCGGATGAAACTAGCCTTAATTATGACTACGTGTGCTGTTATGAATGTTTCGGCAAATGTATTTTCCCAACAAAAAGTCTCCTTGGATGTCCAAAAAACAAAACTGAGCAAGGTACTTAAAATGATCGAAGAGCAAAGTGATTATTACTTTGTCTATAATTCGACGAACGAAAATTTAAATAAAGAAGTGTCAGTCAATGCGAATAATACCAAGGTATTGGATGTATTGGCTAAGCTTTTCAATAAAAGTGGATTGGTTTACTCCGTTTCTAAGGAAGGTCTTGTGGTTGTCAGTCAACAACAGCAGGTAGCTGTCGCAGGTGTCGTCACGGACGATAAGGGCAATCCCTTAGCTGGTGCCACGGTACGTGTTAAGGGAACCGCGGTGGGGCGGGCAACAGATATCAATGGACGTTTTACGATCGATGCCGCAACTGGAAACACCTTAATTATTTCTTTTGCAGGTTACACTTCGCAAGAAGTGGCCGTAACCAAAGAGGGTGATCTGAAAATTGTTTTATTGGAAGACAATCGGATGCTCAATGAGGTTGTTGTGACGGCATTGGGTATGAAGAAAGAGAAACGCTCGTTGGGGTATTCTGTTACGCAGGTTGCCGGTGAATCACTAACCACAGCCCGTGAAAATAATGTGATGAATTCACTCGTAGGAAAGGTGGCCGGATTGGATATCAGTTCTACATCTGGTGGGGCTGGAGCTGCGTCCAATGTGACCATTCGTGGGGTATCAAGTTTGAACCAAACAAATCAGCCATTATACGTAATCAATGGTATCCCCATGGAAAGTAAACCAGTAGGAATTGGAAATGCTAATTCCAAGGGAAACTCAGGAAGCCAATGGGATAATGCACCCGATCTTGGTGATGCGATCGGCAATATCAACCCAGACGATATTGAAAGTATTTCGGTTCTAAAAGGTGCGGCAGCATCAGCATTATATGGCTCAAGAGCGAAAGCTGGTGTTATCCTCATTACGACAAAATCAGGTAAAGGTAATTCGATCGATTTCAATAGTAACCTTGTTGCCGAGCAGATCATTGACAACACCAATTGGCAAACAGTGTATGGTCAGGGGGCGAACGGTGAGAAGCCAACAACCCAAGCAGGAGCGGCCCAAGTGGGCGGATCGAGCTGGGGAGCTAAATTGGACGGTTCTCCCGTAGTCCAATTTGACGGTGTATCAAGACCATATTCATTACAAAAAGGGAATTTAGATAGGTTTTATCGTACGGGTTCAACATGGACAAATACGCTGGCATTAAATAAATCATTTGATGGCGGATCTATCCGTCTGTCGGGAACAGATGTCAATAACAGGTCTGTTGTTCCAAATTCGGGACTGAAAAGACAGTCGTTTAATTTGGTCGGACTTTTTGAACCACTCAAAGGTTTGACGATTGATGCGCGTTACAACATGATTTTGGAGCAGGTCAAAAATCGTCCAATGGTTTCTGACGGTGCAGGAAACGCCAATTACAACGTTATGTTTTTGCCATCGAGCATTAATGTCAATGATTTGAAGCCATGGAAGGATGGCAATGGAAAAGAGATACTCTATAATTCAGGCAATGTGTATGCGACCAACCCTTGGTTTGCTGCAAATGAGTTTATCAATAACACCAATCGTGACCGCTCCATAGCCTCTGTTACGGCTAAATATACGATGGGCAACGGTTTGTTTGTTCAAGGAAGAGCGGGACGGGATGGCTATACTGATCATTATAAAAATGTATTGCCTTCTGGTACGGGTTATTATGAAAATGGTAAAATCGCTGAACAAGAAACCAAATTTGCGGATATTAATACGGATGTTTTGGTTGGTAAGTCATTCACTTTCGGAGATTATACCCTGACGCCTAATCTCGGAGCGAGTTACAGAAATACTAAAATCAGACAAACGACAAATTTGGGTACCGACTTCGCGATATTCGGTGTTTACAATATTTTGAATGCAAAAAATAAATCGGTAGCGTATCTCGAAAGCGAATCGGAGACACAGTCTACTTACGGTACCTTAGAATTTGCTTATAAAGATGTCGCCTATCTGACAGGTAGTTTGCGCTCTGACTGGTTTTCTACGCTAGCAACTCCGGGAGTGGATAATAAATTGAACTCGGTTTATCCAGCAGTTTCGGGATCATTTATCTTTTCAGAATATCTAAAGCCATCGTGGTTGAGTTTTGGAAAGTTGAGGGCAGGTTTTGCTCAGGTAGGGCAGGCAACAGATCCTTATCAAACCTTGCTAACCTATAATTTTAGAAGCGAGGTACTCAACGGTCAACCGTTAGGGGTTATTAACAATGTGAATATCCCGAACTCTTCCTTGAAAGCTTCTACAGCAACAGAGTTGGAAATTGGAACGGAGTTGCGTCTTTTTAATGATCGTGTAAACTTGGATCTAACCTGGTATAACAAGAAGTCGAAAGATGAGATTTCTTTTATCACAACCCCTTCAGCAAGCGGGTACGCCGGTGCCGTACTCAATGCCGGAAAGATGCAAAATAAGGGGTTTGAAGCGTTGATTTCTGCTACTGTTGTTAAAACCGAAGATTTTAAATGGGTATCCTCATTGAATGGTTCTTACAACGACAATAAAGTGATTTCATTGGCTGAAGGAATGGACGAACAGACGGTAGCAACGTCCCGTTCGGGCGTAGGTTACTTAATGAATAAAGTTGGTATGCCTGCTTTTCAGATCATGGCTTTCGATTATAAGTATGATAGCAATGGCGAGATCGTAAAATTGGCTGACGGTTCTCCTGACCGGGGTGAGTTAAAGTCTTATGGTTCAGCTATGAATAAATGGTTTGCAGGTTGGAACAATGAATTTAACTACAAAAGGTTTAATTTCTCTTTCTTGATTGATGGAAAGTGGGGTGGAAAGCTTTTCTCAGGAACAGACTACTACGGTTACATTTTTGGATTGCATCAGGAAACTGTGGCAGATCGTGAAAGCTTGGGTAGAACGGCCTCTACTTATTATACCAATACAGCGAATAATGTATCCAAGATATTTGTAAACAGCGCTGATTTTGTAAAGTTGAGACAGGTCGTTATGGGGTATACTTTCCCTTCCAACTTATTCAATAACAAAGTTAAGTCAATTACGGTAAGTGCTGTAGCGCGCAATCTCTGGACGATCATGAAGAAAACAAATAACATTGATCCAGAATCGAGCTATAATGCAACTTTCCCGGGTTTAGAACTCGGCGGTGTTCCAGCAGTGCGTACTTACGGTGTTAATTTAAGTGTTAAATTCTAATTGCAAACAATCATGAAAAGATATATTAAACCGGTATTTGTTAGTTTAATGGCGGCTACATTATTTATGGAAAGTAGCTGTACCAAAGATTTTGATAAGATAAATACAGATCCAGTTGCTTACGGAAAAGAAAATTGGGATCCAAATTATACATTGAGCTCAGCACAATTGTTTTACACCGGAAGTTTTGATTTTGCATACGATACATGGCGTGGAAATCTGATTTATTCTTCCACAATGATGCAAGGTTTATCGACCGTAGTGAGTTATTGGGCTGGGGACAAATATATGCTGAATGAAAGTTATACCGCGGCTTATTGGGGGACGGGTACAGTAGGGGCCTATATTGAGCAGGTTCGTAATATTGTGGATGTGGTTGAGTTTACAAAAGACAAACCAAAATATGCAAATCTCCACAATGTCGCCCGTATTTGGAAAGCTTTAATTTTCGCAAGCTTAACTGATTTGTATGGCGATGTTCCCTATTCGGAGGCGGGACTGGGTTTTTATACCAAAGTTTATAAACCGAAGTATGACAAGCAGCAGGATATCTATACTGATTTGCTGAAGGAACTGGAAGCGGCTACTGCAGCGTTAAAGGATGATGGTGATAAAGTCACTGGGGATGTTATTTATAAAGGTGATATTGCCAAATGGCGTAAATTTGGTAATTCTCTACTGCTTCGCACAGCGATGCGTTTGGTTAAAGTAGACGAAGCTAAAGCGAAAGAGTATGTGCAGAAGGCTGCGGGCAAGACAATGGACAGTAATGCTGACAATGCATTTATTTTACATGATGAGTCTGGATCTCGGGTAACGCAAAATAGAAATAGCCAAGTTTTATTGGGTGATGGTGGTCAAGAGAATTATTATGTCAAATGGTCTAAAACATTTATTGACTATCTAAAAAGCAATAATGATCCGAGGTTACAAAAGGTAGCTGTCACAAAACTGTATTTATCGGAAAAGGATAAAGGACAGAACGGGAGTTTTATCACAGACCCAACCAAGCAAAAGGGGATGCCTAACGGTAAGGATTTGGGCTCAAATGCGCAGTATAACATCAGTAGCGATCCAAGTTACACGACCTTTGCGGAATATTCTTCGCCCAATCCTAATATGATCAAGCGGACTGGCGCGACATTTATTTTGACCTACGGTGAATCCGAATTGCTTTTAGCAGAGGCTGCCCAACGTTGGGGCATCGGTGGTAGTGCAAGCGACCATTATAAAAAAGGGGTGAAGGCAAGCATTACGTATCTGAATCAATATGATGGTTCCTTGGCAATAAGTGATGCAGATGCCGAGACTTACTTGGCAGCAAATCCATTTAATGCTGCTGATGCCTTAAAGCAGATTAATACTCAATACTGGCACATACCATAACGATGATGGACTTTTATGAAACTTGGAGCAACTGGCGTAGAAGTGGCTATCCAGCGTTAACTCCTGTGAATTATCCAGGCAATGCAACGTCGGGGACTATTCCAAGAAGATTCCCTTATCCTTCTACTGAAGCGGCTATCAATGGCGAAAACTACAGAGCAGCTTCGGCCGCAGTACCTGGCGGAGACAAGTTGTCTGGTCGAGTTTGGTGGGATAAATAATTACAATGGTTTGTTTTTGATTGAGGCTGAACTTTCGTAGTTTGGCCTCTTTAAACCTTTTATAAAATATGATAAACCTAAAAAATCAATTGCTGTTTGCGATCGCGACTTCCTGTCTTGTTTTTTCATGTAAAAATAATACTGAAAAAAAAGAAGTTGATGCGGTAAAATCAACTTCTTTGTCCGGTACCTATAAGCTTATTGAAAGCAAGACAATTAAAGGGAAGGATACGGTGACCGTTTTTACGGATACCAGTAAAACAGAGATGTTTAAAATGTTCAATGATGACCATTTTTCTTTCTTTAACCACGATAAGGAAAAAGGTAAAGGGAAAGAACCGCTATTTGTAGCCGGTGGCGGTACCTATTCTTTTGATGGTGTCAACTATCAAGAAAGACTACAATATTGTTCAATGCGGGATTGGGAAAGCAATAAGTTTGATTTTAAACTTACTTTAAAAGGAGATACCTTGATTCAAACCGGTGAGGAAAATTTACCTGAATTGGGGGTTAAACATACCATTGTGGAAACCTATTTAAAAGTCAAATAATCAATATTCTTATACCTGGAATTTTAACATCCCTCTTAAGTTTATTTTATTAATGCAGGCACTCAAGATTTCTTGAGTGTTTTTTTTGTTTGCTGGGAGGCCCTTTAAAAGGCTTTTATGCGATAATAGCATTATTTTAGAAAAAAAATAAAATTATATTGCAACATTTTCAACAGGGGCCCGACTACATAGTAGAAACATAAGAATTAACAGTATTAATTTTAGAACGTGCAAAATCAGCTTAGCGATAAGGAATTATTAGCGATGTGCCAAACGGGCAACGAGTCTGGCTTTGCGCAGCTCTATCATCGGTATGCAAAAAAGATTTTTAATTCTATTTATCGGGTTTTGTCGAATCAGGAAGAAAGTGAAGATATTTTACAGGAAACCTTTGTTGATTTTTTTGCAAGATCAGATAAATGGCATTTAGTGCTTAGTGTGGAGGCCTGGTTGAGAAGAATGGGGGTGAATAAGGCAATCTCATTATTACGGAAGAATAAGCAATATTTTACGCCGGTGGATGATCTGGAAATTCAGGATGATGGCGAAGACGAATTGCTGGAAAAAGAGTGGCGTGAATGTCGTTTGACAGATTTGGAAAATGTGATCGATCAACTGACCGGTGTACCTAAGATGGTGGTCAATCTTTATCTGTTTGAAAATATGAGCCATGATGAAGTTGCGGAAACATTGGGGATGACAGCAGTTGCTGTACGTAGCCAATACCACCGTGCTAAAAAGAAAATTTACGAACAATTGAAGGAAAGGTATAATTATGCGGGATAATTTAAAAGATTTTGTGAACGCTAATCGGGAGGCATTTGATCAGAGAGAACCTTCGGCTGACTTATGGAATAAAATTAGGCCACAAGTAGTCCCCACTGTTCAGGAAAGAAAGATTAAGCCTTTATGGAAATGGGCAAGTATTGCGGCAGCAGCATTGTTAGTTGGGACAGCAACCTTTATTGCTTTTGACCAACATCATGAATTAGCGGTAGAAAAACCTGTGGTTGCAGTACATCCGGTTACTGTTCAGAAAAGTACTGGAGATACAAATGTGGATCATCATGCTGGCCTGATGGATATTGTTTCTGATAGCCAAAAGAATTCAGCTCGGGTTAACGCAATAGCTGGTGTCGAAGGCAAAGGAAAACAATTGGCAAAAGTAAGCGTATCCGAAGCTGCTCATCACGAAAAGGAAGGGAGAATGGATTATGTTCAGATGCTTCAAGATTCCAGTTCTGCGAGTACGCGGTTAAGTGCTGTCTTGGCGATGAAAGATGGGGGAAGCTTAGATGGGAATAGTAGGGGAGCTTTAGAAAAGACTGCTGTATCAGATCAAAGCAGTAATGTACGCATGGCTGCAATTGAAACGGTATTAAATGGACTTAGTCCGGAAGAACGTCAACAAAAGGTTCAGGACTTTTTTGTGGAGCAAAATGATCCCACTTTACAAATGGAACTGATGCAAATGATGGCCCAACAGGCGGATCCGACGATGAAGGCGACGACAAAGGAAAAGTTAAATGAAATTGTCGAAGATCCCTTTACCCTGAAATTTGTGAAGGAGCAGGCCTATGCAGTATTATTAAATCAATAACGGAATATATTAAGTTGGAAGTCGGATTGTGTATGTTAATCAATGAAAAAGCTTAAAATGCATTATTTGACACATAATAAAGTAAAACTAAAACGAAATGAAAAAGATAAGGATAATGATGATTGGGGTCGCACTGATCTTTGCAAGCGCATTGCAGGCCCAGGTAAATGAAAATGTTGAAGGAGTTGCTGCGCCAAAACCTCCTAATCCTCCTAAAAAGGCTAGAGCGGTGTCAGGAGTTGTTGTCAGTAATAATCATAATTTTACCTACAGTTCTGCTGGATTCGGCCGTAAAAAGGGACCGAAAAACTGGAAAGAAATTAAAGTGCCCAACTTGGGGAATAAACTTTTACTAAAATTGGATAATGTTTATATTGAAGGTTATAAGGGAAACGATGTGCTGATTACAGCTAAGGTAGAGGAAAGTGAAGAAAATGACCGTGCAAAAGGCCTACGTGTGATCAATGGCTCGGGATTATCGGATAATTCAGGACTTGGAATGAACATCAAAACAGAAGGTGGAGTGACTGAAATAAGTATGGTTGGGATGCCCTTAGAAGATTCTATTCGTATCAAGATACCAATGGATTTACCTGTGACGATCAAAGGAGGGCGTGGGGCTATGTTTAATGCTGGCGTAATCGAATTAAAAGATATCCGGGCTGAGGTCGAAGTTGCTAGTACAATGGGGAATGTGAATTTATTGAACGTGACGGGGCCGATCAATGTCAAGGTTGCACAGGGAGATGTAACGGCCAAATTTGTTCAACCTGTTAAAGGACCGATTTCTTTGGTCGCAGCAATGGGGGCCGTAGATGTGGCCTTTCCAAAGAATTTTGGTGCTAATGTGGATGTGAAATCAGCCATGGGGAACATCTATGCAGCAGACGAGTTTCAGTTTGAGAAACAGTCTGAAGAGCCGAAGTCAACGCCAATGGGAAATGCGGTGAAAGGCAAAATGAATGGTGGTGGACAGGATGTTATCTTAAAAACATCCATGGGAGATATTTACATAAGAACACAGAAATAAAAAAAATAGCCTGTTAGAATAACAGGCTATTTTTTTAGTTCCATGCGGACGAGGTATTGATCATTCTCATCTTCATACAAAATTTGGACAACCCAGCCCATTTCGTGCGAAATTTTAATCAACAAATCCTGATCTAAGTAGAGCCATTTGAACAGGTTTCCTTTTTTGCCTTTGTATTCGTATTGATATTGAATTTCCCCAAAATAATGCGCTGGTTTTTTGATGTTATAATCTTTGTACAGATAACTGATATCTGAAGAGTCAAAAATCAGTTGGCCATTTTCAGTCAATAATTCTTTGCTATGCTGTAATAGTTTTCGAAAGCCATCTACGTCGCCAGCAAGGCCTATTCCGTTCATCAAAAGCAAAAGTGTATCGTATTTTTGGCCTTCGAATTTATAGAAATCTTCGCAGATAATATGTTGTACCCCGCGTTGTTGCATAATATGGCAGGCGGTCTGCGAGAGTTCCAGTGCATCTACTTCAAAACCTTTTTCTTGTAGATAAAGGCTATGGCTGCCAACTCCAGCTCCAACATCCAGTACACGTCCATCACATAAGGATAGACCAATAAATTCCAGTTCAGGGAAATCATCAGGTTCACGAAAGAAAATCTCGACCGGCATTTCGTCTCGGTCGCCATAACTCGTGTGGAGTACTAAAGGAAATTTTTCTTCTTGATGTACGAAATAATCATCTAAAGCTTCACCGTATACGTCTCTATGCATTGTCATCATCAATCATTAGTACTTTTTTTGCTATATATATGGAGTCTTCATCTCCCGTATGTTTCATGGGTTCGTCAGATAGTTTGATGACCGGGGTCCATTGATCATCTTCTGGCAAAGCGTCGGTCATCTTAATGACGATATTCATGGGTTTAAGACCGACATCATTGGTGAAATTGGTGCCAACGCCAAAGGAATGCAAGATTTTTCCCTCACAGTAGCTCGCGATTCTTTCGACTTTCTCATAGTCTAGGCCATCCGAGAATATAATTGTTTTGGAGAGGGGATCGATTCCATTCTTCTTATAATGTGCGATGACCTTATCTGTAAATTCAAGTGGATCTCCACTGTCGTGTCGGACTCCATCAAATAATTTGGTTAATTTTTTGTCAAACTGCTGAAAGAAGACTTCCGTCGTATAGGTGTCCGATAGTGCTATTCCGAGGTCACCCCGGTAGACATCAGACCAATGTTCAAGGCCAAGGAGATTCGCCATTTTATATCCGTATTTGGCAGCGTGGAACATAAACCATTCATGGGCATGTGTGCCGATTGGTTTCGTCTCATATTTCATTGCTAAATGTACATTGCTGGTGCCTATAAATGTTTTTTCGCCGTATTGCTTCAGTGTGCGAACGACCAAATCGTGGACTTCATAAGAATGACGTCTGCGCGTGCCAAAATCAGCAATTGTGATATTGAGTTTTTTATATTTTTCGATTTTATCTTTGGCGGTGGCGATCACAGCTGCATCCGAGGCACGTTGTAGACCTTGGGATTCATAAAAAAGTTCACAGATAAGCGACATTAATGGGACTTCCCAAAGAATAGTACGGTACCAATACCCTTCGATAATGACTTCAAGGTCGGGGCCATCCTGAAATATTTTGATTTCCTCGGGATCGTAGCGATAACCTTGAAGAAAATCGAAATAGGTTGGGTCTATATAAGGACATGTCTTGGCAAAGAAAGCCTTTTCTGCTTTTGTTAACTTCAAATTAGCCATCTCATGGACGGCCTCCCTCAGGAGTACATCAAAACCATCGGGAAATTTATGATGTCCCCGATTAATAAAATGATAACGTGCCTTGGCCTTTGGAAACAACTTGACCACGGCATGCTGCATGGTGAATTTGTAAAAGTCATTATCTAATATAGAGGTAAATGAAGCCATCTTTATCGATCTGTTTTTTGTTTGAAGCGGTAAATTTACTAATTAACGTGAAAATGTATGGATTGTTCATGATAAATATAAAAAGACATGCATATAAAAGGCGGGTAAAATTTTTCATTTTACCCGCCAAATGTGAATTATTATTTTATTCGGCTGTCATTATCTTGTTCTAGATCTTTCTGATCCTTGCGAAGAACGTCCAGAGTTACGTTCGCCTGAGCTTTCTGAAGACCTTGATCGAGATACTGAGGATGAATTGTCTGTATTTGATCTACTTCTTGTGTTTTCGTAGCTCCGATTTTGAGTTGGTTGTGCTACAGGTTGCGACACAGGTTGGCTCGAACGTGTTCTGCTGCCATCATAATTTCCATTTCGTTGCGGCGTTGTCGTAGGTTGCGCAACTCTTGGCGGCACAGCCTGATCGGAACCGTTCGCACTAGACCGCGAGCGTGAATTATAATCTGTGTTTCTATTGTAGTCTGTACTTCTGCCGTTGGTTACACCATTATTGTCAACGGAGCGATTTTGCCTGTCCCTAGTGGTAGATGTAGGGTTGTTATTGTTTGAAGCATCCGACTGGCGACTTGATCGCGTTCTAAAATCATAGTTATTCGAATTAGGTTGTGTACCATTCGTATTTCTATTTATAGTACCATTGTCTCCGGTTCGAGTATTATTAATTGAACTACGGCTTGAACCACCGCTGTTGGCATCATTACGAGACCTTACAGAAGCATTTCCACTGTTGTCAATATATAACTCACGATTTCCTGATCTCGAGTCGATGTTATCTCTGTTGGTTATGACACGATTGGTTCGATCTGAAATCTCACTATTGTTATTTCGTGTTCGGGTAGATGCATCCACGACATTTGTAGGACGTGCAGAAGATCTTGTATTACGGTCTACATTTGGACGGTACATACTGATTTCATTACTACGATTGCTGCTACTGCGGGCAGATCCAGGTCGATCGGCATTTGCGATTCTATTAACTGTTACGCTTCTTCCTGTCGAACGTTCGATGTCAGATCTTCGAGGGCCACCAACATAATAGTTGTTGTTAATTATCGTTGTATTGTTGATAATGGTGGTTCTGTTATAGATATTATTGTAATTTCTTCGATTAACATAATATCTATCCATATCCCTATTCATAAAGTGATTGACTCCCACAAATGTCCAAAAGTTCATTGGAATATTAACAGATACATTTATACTCATGCCCGGGCCCATTGGTGCCCAACCGTAGTAGTCGTTACTTTGACGCCAATTTACCCATGCTGGCCCCCATTCATAGTCAGGAACCCATCCCCATCCATAACGGTCATTGTAGTTCCAGCGACCATAGTGAAATGGAGCCCAACCCCAGTCATAGTTGGATACCCAGGTATTACCATAGTCGGTCATTGTCCAATAACCATTGGTTGCATAAGGCTGGAAGTTCGGGCCAACGTCCGGAATCCAGACATAACCATAATTGGGATCATTAACCCATTGTCCGTAAGGGGAGAGTTGATCATAGAACATCTGGAACGAAACTCCAGCATTGTTATAATTGTTATAACCATTATATCCACCCCGTTGGGCCATCGAAGTCGCGCAACTTGAAAAAGAAGCGATACCTATAAAACCAAGTACCCAATATTTTATGTTGCCTAAATTTTTCATGACTGTAATATTTAAAAGTGTGACAAAACTCTATTGTATTGTCTTTGTTATTATGACAGCATAACGTATAAAATAAGACCGTTGCAAAATAATGTTGATATTTTCTGATCGGTTATTTTTGCTTTTTTTTGCAGTTTTTTCCGATTTGGATTCGGAAATCTAGTTGCGTTTTCTTGAAAAATCCTCTTTTTGAGGCCTTTTCAACTGCTTAATTTGTGTTTTTTATTGCATTGGATACAAGTATCCCAGGTGATCTGTAAAGATTGTACGCCATGGCTTCCATTAGATTTTGTGTATGCATTTTGGCGATCCCCTTATACCTTGCACAGCTTGAGTTGAACCATCGCCGGATACTCCCGAAGGTCCGTTCAACTTTGAACCTGATCTTGCCGATCAGTTTGTTTCTTAACTTCTCTCTTTCGGTTAACGCTGTTCCTTTCTTTGCCTTATGCAAGATCCTGCTTTTTAGCTTTCCTGATTTGATCAATTCCTCATTTTTAGAGGAACGATATCCCTTGTCAGCATAGATATGGATGCCCTTTGGAAGGTCAGCCGAAGATATTACCTGTTGAAGATTGGCAATTTCATTTACATTTGCTGGAGTGGTTACCACGCCCAGAACCAGGCCTTCTGTATCGGTGACATAATGCTTTTTATAGCCATAACGTGTTTTCCCAGCCTTCTTTATCCAACGAGCTTCATGGTCAACACCCGGGCTCTCTTGTTGGATCAATAACTGTTCACTATTCTCTTTATCCAGCTCAGAATCTTCGCGAGGATGTTCACTACGGTCACTTTCGATCTCGTAAATAACTTTGCCTTTTGGTTTTAGCGGAGAATCAACAATACTGGCATCAACGATAGCTCCACGTTTTACCAATATTTTATGTTTATTCAACTGCTTGTTCAGCTCCTTGAATAGATTCTCATAAACACCCTTTTCTGTCAGCGAGCTGCGAAAACGGCTAATAACACTGTGATCGGGAACCGAATCGTCCAAACTGATGCCAACAAAGCGACTAAAGGAGATACTGTCGTTTATACGGTCTTCTACTTCGTAGTCACTCAGACCATACCAGGTCTGTAGAAGTGTCATTTTGAAGAGGACAAGACCAGAATAACTAGGGCGTCCCATTTTGCTTTCCCCTTTGTGGTAATGCTTGTTGATAATATTTGAAATCGGACGCCAATTTACCAATGTATTGATCTGATCGAAGAATTCCTGCTTGATTTTCCGTCTTTGAACCATGTAATCAACAAAGCTAACTTTTTCTGTCTTTTCCATACCTTAAATATAACGAAAATCAACAAGAAACAAATTAAAAACCTGAATATCAATAAAATAAAAACCAAACACTTTTGCAACGGTCTTAAAATGGTTTAATCGGTACACTGGAAATCTGATTTTTTTTATATAAAAGTCAAATTGATGATCTTTTTACATAAACGACAATTTTAGATACATATTTTTTATTTACCTTTACCGCTCGAATTGCTACGTGTTTGTTCAGCATAAGACGTGTTTTATGACACATTAATTTGAAATAGACATCATTTAAATGGCTAAAAAACTTCAGACTTTTTTTCTAGAATTCGCAAACATTCACCGTTTTTTGCTACGGTTTTGGCGCGAATTGGTAACTCCACCATATGAATTTAAAGAAATTGTCCGCCAGTGCTATGAAATAGGCTACAAATCTTTGCCTTTGATCAGTTTAACGGGGTTTATTGTTGGATTTGTCTTTACAAAACAATCGCGTCCTTCTTTGGAAGAATTCGGGGCGACTTCGATGTTGCCTTCGCTTATTTCGATTGCTATTGTTCGTGCTCTTGCACCGCTGGTGACAGCTTTAATAGCTTCGGGTAAAGTGGGCTCGCAAATCGGTGCGGAACTAAGTTCGATGAATGTCACGGAGCAAATCGATGCCATGGAAGTTTCGGGAACTAATCCATATAAGTATCTTATTGTAAGTAGAATATTAGCTACAACTATTGGGATTCCTGTACTATGTTTTTATGTAGCGGGTATAGGTCTTTTAGGCGGTTACCTAAGTATGATGAGTAAAGACGACTTAAGCTTTTTGAGTTTTTTTACGCAAGTATTTGAGACGATAGCATTTAAGGATTTAGGTGCTATGGTTTTGCGTGCGGTTATATTTGGTTTTACTATTGGAGCTGTAAGTTGTTATTGCGGTTATTTTTCTTCAAAGGGGACTGAAGGTGTGGGTAAGGCAGCCAATGCTGCCGTTGTAGCTTCGATGTTCCTTGTATTTATTGAGGAAATAATTATTGTTCAAGTTTTATCGTTCTTTGGATAGCGAGCTATGGAAAAGATTAAATCAACCATCGACCATTCGAAGCCGGTCATTGAAATTAGGGATGTTAGCAAGTCTTTCGGTGATAATCACGTCCTACGTGGTGTCAACCTGGATTTATATAAAGAAGAAAATCTCGTTGTGCTTGGACGTTCTGGAACGGGGAAATCAGTGTTGATCAAATTGATTTCTGGTTTATTAAGACCGGATGAGGGGACGATCAATGTTTTGGGAGAGTCAGTTCTTGAATTAAATGATCGCGAACTGCGTGAATTACGCTTAAAAATAGGGTTTTCTTTTCAGAATAGTGCGCTTTATGATAGTATGACTGTGCGCGAAAATTTGGAATTTCCATTGGTTCGAAATAAACGGAACTTAACACGTTCGGAGATCAACTACGCTGTAGAAGAGGTTTTGGATGGAGTAGGGCTTTCGCAAGCTATCAATCAGATGCCATCGGAGTTGTCGGGTGGACAACGTAAACGAATTGGTATTGCGCGCACACTGATTCTTAGACCTGAAATCATGATGTACGATGAACCAACAGCAGGACTAGATCCGATCACTTGTTTGGAGATTAATGGATTGATTAATGAGGTTCAGGAGAGGTATAAAACAGCATCAATTATTATTACGCATGATTTAGCTTGTGCGAAAGAGGTGGGAGACCGTATTGTAATGTTGTTGGATGGCAAGTTTGAAAGACAGGGGTCTTTTGAAGAGATTTTTGATACAGATGACGCACGTGTAAGAGCGTTTTATAATTATAATTTTATTCTATAATATACATGAGTAAGGCAGAAAATAAAAGAGCAATCATTGTCGGTATTTTTGTTTTTTTAGGCGTATTGATTCTTTTAGCTGGTATTTTTATTTTGGGTAGCCAGCAAAAGAAATTTACTAGAAATATCGAAATTACGACTTCATTTCCCGATGTCGCTGGATTGAAAGTGGGGAGTAATGTGTGGTTTTCTGGGGTTAAGGTAGGGATCATTAAGAATATACATTTTAAAAGCGTGCAGGATGTTGAGGTGGTATTGACAATCGAGGAGAAATCTGCTGAATATATTCGTAAAGATGCTGTAACAAAATTGGGCTCGGACGGTTTGATTGGTAACAAGATCGTAGTGATTTCTGGAGGGTCACAAAATGCGCCAACAGTGGAGACAGGTGATTTCTTGCGTTCGGCGAAGACTGCGGACATGGAAGCAATGATGGAAACATTGCAGGTAAATAATGAGAACTTAGCAAAGATTACGACTGACTTTGTAGAAATATCACGTGGATTGGCCGACGGAAAAGGAATGGTTGGAGCGATGTTGACCGATACTTCTATGGTTAATACATTGCGTGCTACATTATTGTCAATCAGTGCTGCAATGAATAATGCGAATAAAGCATCTGCTAATTTGGTTACCTTGACAAACTCTTTAAATAGCAATAAGGGCTTGATTCATGATTTAACGACTGATACCGCTATATTCTCTAACCTGCGTCAGTCTGCAGCGCAGTTGCAAGGAGTTTCTCAGACAGCAAATGCATTGATAAACAATTTGAATAATGCTTCAAGTCGATTGAATGATAAAGATAATGCGGTGGGTGTGTTATTGAATGACCCGGCATCGGCAAATCAAATTAAATCGGCAATCAATAATTTAAATTCGAGCACATCCAAACTGGACGAGAATATGGAGGCATTGCAGCATAATTTCTTGTTGCGTGGTTTCTTTAAAAAGAAGATGAAGGAGGATGCGAAAAAAGCTGAGTTGCTTAAAGCGGACACTGCAAAGTAAGTTGTGTTAAAAAAGAACATAAGGAAAGGCTGTACGCTTGCGTAGGGCCTTTTTTAATAAATAATAGCGTCATTATGGGATCCAACTCAACAGGTCTTAGCACTGTATAGTATTTGGATAACCCTTTTATATTTGAAAGAAATGAATCACAGCGAAATAACCGATAAAGACGTCATTTACGAAGACAATCATCTCATCGCTATAAATAAGAAAGCCGGGGATATTGTGCAGGTGGATGAAACAGGAGACCTATCTTTAGAAGATATGGTGAAAGTATATTTGAAAAAGAAATATGATAAGCCAAATGAAGCATTTGTTGGTGTTATTCATCGATTAGATAGACCTGTTAGTGGTATGATTTTGTTCGCCAAAACAAGCAAGGCGCTAGAGCGAATGAATAAATTTTTTCAGGATAGACATGTGAAAAAGACCTATTTGGCAATCGTTAGACAGCGTCCGCGAAAAACTGAGGGGAAACTTATCAATTGGTTGGTTCGGAATAGACAAACAAGGGTAACAAAGGCCTTTCCACGCGAGGTGAAAGGCGGAAGTTATGCCGAGTTGGATTATACATTGGTGGGTGAGTTGAATGGATTCTATTTGCTGCGCGTAGAGCCTTTAACAGGTCGTACACATCAGATTCGTGCGCAACTTGCAGCGATGGGATGTCCTATTGTTGGTGATAATAAGTATGGATATCCAAGAGGCAGTTCTTTGGGCAGTATTTGTTTACATTCTCGTTCATTGACCTTTACGCATCCAATAAAAAAGGATAAGATGGAATTGATCGCTTCTTTGCCGAAAGATGGCTTTTGGGATAAATTTGAATCTTTGGCACGCTAATCGTTAAAATTTCAGTACCTTTGTGCTATGAAATGGTTTAAATATTTACTCCTAATATTTACCTTAAGCTGCTCGGCTGTGTCTGTTTCGTACGGACAGTGTGCGATGTGTACATTGAACGCTGAGAATTCTACGAAGGAAGGAAATATGCAAGGAAGAGGTCTGAATGACGGTATTTTGTTTCTATTGGTAATACCTTATCTAGCCGCGGCGGGCCTTGGTTATTTATGGTATAAAAAATACCGCAAGAAGAACCCCGTAACAAAGAAATTTTTAAACGAAATAAAATAGATTCTTAATGCCCACATCCAAATTCCATGCAATGATACATTCCAAATGTCCGAAGTGTCATATTGGTAATGTATTTGTAGGAAAGGTATACAGTTTACATAAGCAGCATATGAATGATACTTGCCCTTATTGTGGTGTCAAGTACGAGGTTGAGCCGGGGTATTTCTATGCTGCCATGTATGTGAGTTATGCTTTGTCTGTCGCTGAGATTGTTACTGTATCTGTTGCTATCGCAATTTTGACAGGAAGCGAGTCTCCTTGGTCTTATCTGATTGGTCTAGCTGTAACCATTTTGGTCTTCGCACCTTTTAATTTTAGATATGCCCGTTTGATTTTACTTCATTTTTTAACGCCAAAAATCAGTTATGATCCGCGCTATGAATTGGCGGCAGAGATAGGTGAAAAGAATAATAAGAACTTTGAAGAAGATGGTAACGATATTAATGAAATAAAAAAATAAAAGAGCTCTACAGAGCTCTTTTATTTTTTTAGATACTTCATGGTACTGTCGAAAAGGAACACCTTGTCTTTATATACTTCCGAAATGAGTTGTTGTAATGGAATTAGATGCACTTGCTGAAAATCTGCTATATGGTCTTCTGTAGGGAGTATAACTTGAATGCAGTAGGTCATACCTTCGTGTGGAGACTGTAGCATTTCCAGAAAATGCACTTGAAATTTTTGGGATTGCACGATATTATCCTGAATCCATGAAACGACCTCTTGATGGATTGTTTCTTCTGCTATAACGGAGACATTGTATAAAAACATATGCAAAAATACGCTATTTTTCTGCGATAAAAAAGATTCTAAAGGACAGAACCGAGATAAGTTTGAATATTACATTTAATTACTATATCTTGTAAAAATAAGGTTGCATTTCATGCAATTCCGTATTTAATTGCAATATTTGGAATAAATGATAAGGATGTATTTGGGATTATGAGGATGAAATTTTGGATAGGTTTGTTTTTTTCTGCCATGATCATGTTGGGGTGTCAACGACATAGTGTTGATCTTATTCCAATAAATCAATTTTTTTCTACACCTGAAAAATCAAATTTTAAGATTTCTCCAAATGGTCGATTTATCGCTTACATTGGCTTAGATAATCATTGCAAAAATATCTATTTAATAGATTTGATCAATAAGGATAGTTCCAAACAGCTTACTTATCAAAATGATATTAATGTAAAATCCTTCGCTTGGAACAATGATTCAAAAATTTCCTTTTTGACGGAACAATCTTCGCAGGACAGTTTACGTTTATATGCTGTGGACATCAACACAGAAAAGATTTGGCCATTGATTAAACCGGTACGAGGTCGGTTTCGATGGATTCATGCTATGGCGACCGGAGGTGATAGTTTTATAGCGGGAATCAACGATAGAGACTCTTCTTTTTTTGACCTTTATCGTATCTATTTAGACGGGAGGCCTCGGGAATTGGTTTTACAGAATCCGGGAAATATGAGCTCCTGGGTTGTATCTAATGATGGGCAGGTACGATTGGCTGTGGCCAACGATTCTGTACAGCAATCTGTGCTCTATAGAAGTTCAGAAAAAGAACCATTTAAAGAGATTATACGATGTGATGTTGAAAGTAGTTTTACTCCACTGGGTTATAAGGATAGTTCAAATGCCATCATTTATGCTTTATCCAATATAGACAGGGATAAACTGGCCTTGGTAAGTTATGATTTAGTAAACCAAAAAGAGCTGGGCGAGCTATATAGTCATAAAGATGTTGACGTGAGCCCTGGGGGGTATTTCACTGAACAGAATAAGCTGTTATTTGTCAATTATAGCACATCAAGACAGAACAGACATTTTTTTGATGAGGCTACCAAAAAGAAATATGATCAATTGTCGAAGCAGATTGATGGCTTTGAGTTTCAGGTATTGAATACTGATATTTCGGGGAACAAGGTCATTATCAAAACCTATACGGACGTAAACCCGGGCGGGATTTATTTCTATGATTTTTCGACTCAAAAATTAACGAAGCTAACAGATAATAATTCCGATCTAAAAGACAAAGAACTTTCTCCAAATGAGTATATCACTTATACGGCGAGAGATGGCATTCAGATTTCGGGTTATTTAACTTATCCCATTCATTCCAATCGCAAAAATCTGCCTATGGTTGTATTGCCCCATGATGGACCTAACGGACGGGAGGTTTGGGGATTCGATAACGAAGCGCAGTTTTTGGCGAACAGGGGTTATTTGGTTTTTCAGATGAACTATAGGGGATCGACCGGTTTTGGTAAGAAGTTTTGGACTGCGGGATTTAAGGAATGGGGCGGGAAGATTCAGGATGATATTACTGATGGAGTAAAATGGTTGATTAAAGAAGGAATTGCTGATCGGGAACGTGTCGCTATTGTAGGGAAAGGTTTCGGAGGCTATTCGGCGCTACACGCTGCTTGTTTTAATTCTGATCTTTATAAATGTGCCGTGTCTTATTCCGGCTATACCAATCTGTTCACTTACTTTAGAGATATACCGCCATATTTTAAATCGTATGTGCAGAAAATGTATCAAGTAGTTGGGAATCCGATTCGGGAGGCTGAGCTATTTAAAAATATTTCACCTGTATTTCATTCGGATAAAGTAAAGATACCGGTGCTATTGGTACAGGGAGGAAAGGATCGGTTTAGTTCGGTAACAGATGCAAATCAATTTGTACAGAAATTAAAGAATAATAATATTCCCGTACAATACATCCTAAAAGAGGACGAGGATAGAACTTTTAAACGGGACGAGAATGTCTTTGGTTACTATAATGAGTTGGAGCGATTTTTGGCGAAATATCTTGTAGACTAAGGGCGGGAGATTATGAAAGCAGAGAAATATAGCTATCGAAAAAATTACGGATTATTGTTGATGTTTTTCATCGTGATTAGTGGTCTGTATATATTTGCCCTTTTTCTTTCGCGTAATTATACAGAATCGCATATTAAGAACGAATTTACCAATCGGAAATCGGAGATATTTGATCAAACCTTAGTCCCTTTCAATGATTTTTTTCAGAATAGAATTCCTGAAGTATCTTTTTATCAAGGTTTTTTGGATTCAGTCCAGGCGGGAAAATATGCATATAGTATATTAAGTTCCTACCCATTCGTTAGAGAAATTGGTTTTTTTGATTTACAATTTAATAATGATCATAACTTGAACTATGGTTTTATTGTTAATAACCTTAGAATTCAACCGAAAACCATTACTTTTTTTACCGTTTCCAGGTCTGGCCTGAATAAAAATACGATTCGGGATCGAGGGCAGATGGGCTTGCATTCCGAAGAGATTAATAATATTGGTGTGAAGCTGGCAACTTATATCGATAAATTGCAACCGAATGCCAAGCTTTCTGATAAGGATATTCTGAAGGTTTTTTATACCATAAGACCTGGACAGATTACCTATCTGAATATTCCAAGGGTCAACGACTTAATAGTCTATAAGTCTATTATGGAAGGTAATTTGGATCATACTGTCGGATATGAACAGGATATGTTCAATTTTCAGATTGATCCAATGTATCTGGAAGTAAAAAATAGTTATTCAAATCTTTATGAGAAAGTAGAAATAGTGCCACTGGTTGGTGCTCCGATCACGCCGGAAAATGACGAGATTTCAACGGAGATGCCGTTACCTGGAGCCTTAGCAGACTACAAACTTCTTTTTAGGTCGAGTAAAAGTTTTCTGTCAAAAGAGATAAATCGCAGTTTTTGGCCGGTATTGGGAGGGGTATCCCTGATTTATATTATTTTGATTGCAATATTATATTTAATTTATAGAAATTTAGAAATTAACGGAAGACTTTTTAAATTGCAGTACGATTTCATCAATAATCTTACCCACGAGTTTAAGACGCCTGTGAGTGTTATTAAAATTGCTGGAAATAATATTAAGAGTGCGCAGGTACTCTCTGATGAAGAGCGGAAAATGTATGGAAATATATTAGATCAGGAGGCAGACCGATTAAATAACTTGATGAATAAGCTGTTGTCTTTTAGTCAGATCGAAAATAAAACCATAAAATTAAATAAAGAAGAAGTTGATTTGGAGGAATTTACCGAAAATCTAGTAGCTTCGTCAAGAATAAAATATGCGGATTTCAAGATTAGCACAAAAATTGATGTAAGGACATCAATGCTTGCAGATCCGGTACTGTTAAGTAGTGTGTTTCAAAATATGATCGATAATGCCTATAAATATTCGAAAGCGGGGCATAAAATCTTAGATATTGCGATACAACAAAACAAGAAGAATTTTGTTATCACTTTTAAGGATGAAGGAATAGGTATTGAGAAGGCAGAGTTTAACAACATCTTCAAAAAGTTTTATAGAATAAAAAGTCAATATAATCAGCAAGGAAGTATCGGTTTGGGCTTGGCTTTCTGTAAAGAGATTACCGAATTTATAGGCGGTGATATTACAGTAAAAAGTCAATTGGGACAGGGGACCACCTTTACCTTGGTATTTCCGGTTTAAAAAATAAATTTAAATATGAATAAAGACATCACTGTTGCTGTTATTGAAGATGATGAGAACTTACGGTTCTTGGTAAAACATCGATTGGAATCCGAAGGCTATCAGGTCATTCAGAGTGGAAATGGGAATGAAGCGGAAAGTTTGATCTTGGAAAAGAGACCCGATGTGGTTTTGTTGGATTGGATGCTTCCAGGAAAAGAAGGCAACGAAATCTGTGAAGATGTCCGTAAAGCCGGGTTTGAGAATATCATTATCATGATGACAGCGAAGTCTCAAGATGTGGACAAAATTGAAGCCTATAGCTTTGGTGTGACTGATTACATTAGTAAGCCATTCAATATGGATGTGCTTATTGCTATGATCGATAATAAGGTGAAATTTTTCTTACCTAAGAACAGTCCCGAAGTATATAAATTTGGGCAAACGGAACATCATCCGAATATTCATTCCTTAATACGTGACGGAAGGAAAGTTGAGTTGACCATTTTGGAAAACCGAATTTTGCTTCATTTTTTACAAAACTTAGGCCGGGAGATTACACGCGAGGAGTTAATGGAGGTTGTCTGGGGTTATAGCTCCAATGTCAACACACGTACTTTGGATATGCATGTGGTTCGTTTAAGGAAAAAGATCGAAACAAATCCAGATAAGCCACATTATCTACAAACAGTTCGGGGGCTGGGGTATAAATTTGTTGATGAGGAAGAGATTTAATTTTATTTAACGGGTAAGAATTTGTTTTGTTGAAAACAATTATTATCTTCGTATAGATTCAAAGCAAGACCATGTTTCCTGACGAGGGAAATATGGTCTTGTTTCTTTTTTAAAAAGTAGAAAATAAGAAAAAAGATAAAATTATGGCAGAAGTAACTTATTTTACGGAAGAAGGATTGCGTAAGCTTAAAGAAGAATTGGCTTATCTGAAGACGGAAGGAAGGTCTAAAATTGCCAATGCTATTGCAGAGGCTAGAGACAAAGGAGATTTGTCAGAAAATGCAGAGTATGATGCAGCTAAAGAAGCTCAGGGGCTTCACGAAGCTAAAATTGCCAATTTGGAGAATACATTGGCGACTGCACGTTTAATTGATGAGTCCAAATTGGATACATCTAAAGTTTTGGCCTTATCGATTGTTAAGATCAAGAACAAAAAGAATGGTGCTGAAATGACTTATCAATTGGTGGCGGAGTCAGAAGCAGATTTGAAGTCGGGCAAGATTTCAGTTAAATCTCCTATTGCCCAGGGTTTGTTGGGAAAATCGAAAGGTGATACAGCTGTTATTGAAGTGCCTGCCGGTAAAATTGAATTCGAGATCGTAGAGATTTCAAGATAATATATGTCGGTTATGTGCGGTATGCCATAACCGCACATCCACAAATTAACTTTATATTAAGAAGGTCGTGATATAGTAATCGCGACCTTTTTTGTTTATATTTGTTGGCAGTAGAAAAACAGGGTGTGATAAAATCTGCAGTTAAATTTTTAATTGCTAACATACCGAAGGCTTTGCATTTTAAAGTCTGTTTTTTGCTAATTATTGTTTAAAAGATTTATTCCAAGATTAGAATAATATGTCGACAATTTTTTCAAAAATCGTTGCTGGGGAGATCCCAGCTTACAAAGTTGCAGAAAGTAATGATTTTCTAGCTTTTTTGGATATCAGTCCATTGGCTAAGGGGCACGTTCTTGTGATCCCTAAGAAAGAGACCGATTACATTTTTGATATAGAAGATGATGAATATATGGCGCTTTGGGTCTTTGCTAAGATTGTTGCTCAAGGTATTAAAAAGGTAATTCCCTGTGTAAAAGTTGGTGTTGCAGTTGTTGGTTTAGAAGTGGCTCACGCACATATACATTTGGTGCCTATTAATAAAATTAGTGATTTAAACTTTGCTGGACCTAAATTGAGCTTGGCAGAGGACGAACTTCATGAAATTGCGACTACTATTCGCGAGTCTATCGTCAGTATAACTGCTCAAAATCAATAATTAGAAAGGATTATATTACACTTGATTTACGTTCGTTTTTTAGAAGAATGCTATATTTGTACCTTGTCGTTTCAAATTTGTACAGAGATAAGCGTGGAAGTTGTTCTAAAAAAGGAACGCAACATTGATTTTTACTAAAGGTTATGCATGAACTCTTGTTGTCATTTCAACAATTATTAAACCCGGAGGAGCTATTGAGTTCAGGAGGGTTTTATCTGGTTATCTTAATTGTATTTGCTGAGACGGGCCTATTTTTTGGATTTTTTCTACCTGGGGATTATTTATTATTTCTTGCAGGATTATTTTGCGCGCTAAATAAAATTGACGTTAATATATACACGCTTTGTTTGGGCTTGTTTATAGCGGGAGTGTTAGGGAATTTTACAGGGTATTGGTTTGGTTATCGAGCGGGGCCGATGCTGTTTAAGCGAAAAGATAGTTTCATCTTTAAGCGAAAATATGTGGTCATGGCCGAAGAATTTTACCATAAATATGGTGGAACTGCTTTAATTATAGGAAGATTTGTTCCAATAGTTCGTACTTTTGCACCTATCTTTGCAGGTGTTGTAAAATTAGATTTTAAGAAGTTCGTTCTGTATAATGTTGCCGGAGCTGCCATTTGGGTACTTGTATTGACCCTGTCTGGATATTTCCTTGGTATTGAGTTCCCTTGGATTATACATTATGTAGAATATGTTGTCGTTGGTATGATTGTGATCGCATTTTTACCAATTGCAATAACGTTGTTAAAAAAGCGTATAAAAGATAAAAGAAACAAACAAAATATACAGTAAAATAAAAAATGAGTAAACAAAACCCTTGGCACATGGTTTCTCCAGGTGAGAATGTTCCAAATGCCGTAAATGCTATCATTGAGATTACAAACGGATCCAAAGGAAAGTATGAATTAGACAAAGAAACTGGTTTGTTGCTTTTGGACAGAGTAATGAGTTCATCTGTCGTTTATCCTGCCAATTATGGTTTTATCCCACAGACTTATTGCGATGACAAAGATCCTTTGGATATTTTGGTCATTTGTTCAGTGGATATTTTACCATTAACATTGGTTGAAGCACAGGTCATTGGTGTGATGAATATGGTTGATGGTGGAGAACAAGATGATAAAATTATTGCGGTAGCTAAAAATGATCCCGTTTTTAATTACATTAAAGATATTGATCAGTTACCTCCGCATACCATGAAGGAGATTGTACAGTTCTTTGAGAGTTATAAAGCACTTGAAAAGAAGCATGTCATTGTTGAGGGTGTAAAAGGACGTGAAGAAGCACAAAGAATCTTGATCGAGGCTATCGATTTGTACAAAAAAGAATTTGTTAACAAATAACCCCAAGCATGGCGCTCGATATATTTTGGACATTGTTTTTAGTATTGGCCAACGGCTTTTTTGTCGCGGCAGAATTTGCTATTGTCAAGGTCCGAGTCTCCCAAATTGAAGTTCAGGCAAAAACAGGTAGCAAAGTTGCTACAATAGCCAAAAGTATAACGGAGCATTTGGATGGTTATTTGGCCGCTACACAATTGGGTATTACACTTTCTTCACTGGCCTTAGGTTGGGTAGGAGAGGCTGTAATGACCCAAATTGTGCAGGGGGTACTAGGTTTTTTCGGTGTTGAATTGACAGGTACAATCGCGACGAATGCAGGTCATATATTGGCTTTTACGATTATTACCGTGTTACACATTGTATTTGGAGAGCTCGCTCCTAAATCAATTGCGATTCAAAAACCTGTTGCAACAACAATGAAAATTGCGGTTCCACTGCAATTTTTCTACTTTATCTTTAGACCATTTATTTGGATTTTAAATGGTTTCGCTAATTTTCTGTTGAAGATTTTAGGATTTGAAGTTACTAAAGGGGAATCTGCGCACTCTTCTGAAGAGTTGCAATATCTTTTGGATAAAGGTAAAGAGTCTGGTGCTTTGGATATTTCTGAGCACGAGTTGATCAAAAATGTATTTGATTTTAACGAACGTATCGTTAAGAATATTATGGTACCTCGTACCAAAATTGTGGCTGTGGAGGTCACGGCTGATGCCTCTGAGCTGATAGAAACCATGACTGAAGAAGGGTACTCTCGTCTGCCAATTTATGAGGATAATATTGATCAAATCGTTGGTATTGTCCATACGAAAGATATTTTACCCCTCTTAGCTAAAGGAAAAGAGGTTGTCATGAGAAATATCATGCGCAAACCTTATTTCATTCCTGAGACGAAGAAGATCAATGATCTAATGGCTGAGTTCCAGCAAAAGCGTCTACAGTTAGCGATTGTATTGGATGAATTTGGTGGAACTGCGGGTATGGTTACCCTGGAAGATATTGTTGAGGAACTTGTTGGTGAGATTCAGGATGAATACGATGAGGAAACTCCAGTTGTCGAACGTATCTCGGAAACGGAATATATGGTCGATGCAGGCGCTAGTATTCATGATGTGAATGAATTTCTCCCGATAGAATTACCCGAGAGTCAGGATTACGATACGATGTCCGGTCTGGTGAGCGAAATCTTTGATAAGATTCCTGAAGTCGGTGAGCGTAAAGAAGAATATGGTTACGTATTCACTATTATCCGTAAGGCCCAGCAGAACATAGAGTTTGTCAAATTGGAATTGGTCGAATCGGCCGATGATGATACAGAAGAATAAAACAATAACGAAAGCACATGCAGTTATTTTTTACACCGGATTTAAACCCTTCATTAGAAAATTTTATCCTTAGTGAAGAAGAAAGTAAACATGCTATTCGTGTGCTTCGTATGGATACTGGTGATCGTTTACATCTCATAGACGGTCGCGGTGGTTTGTACGAAGCTCAAATTATTGACCCTCACCCCAAACGTACTGTTATCACGATCTTAAATGTTGAGGAGGAGTTTCAGCGGCCAAAATATCATTTGCATATTGCTGTTGGTCCAACGAAGAATATTGATCGCATCGAATGGTTTTTGGAAAAGGCGACTGAGGTTGGAATTCAAGAAATAACTCCAGTTATCTGTGAGCATTCTGAGCGAAAAGAGGTGAAATTAGATCGTCTAAATAAGGTGGTTGTTGCAGCGATGAAACAATCGTTGAAAGCCTATCTTCCGAAGCTAAATCCAGCAGTATCGTTTAAACAGTTTTTGAGGGAAATCCCAAAAGAAGGTGTTCAAAAGGCAATTGCACACTGTGTTGACGCTGAAAAGAAGTATTTAAACCAGGTTTTGGAGCCAGACCAGCATTATATTATCCTCATTGGTCCGGAAGGAGATTTCTCTGAAGAGGAAATTGATTTGGCACTACAGATGGGGTTTCATCCGATTTCGTTGGGAGAAGCGCGTTTAAGAACCGAAACGGCTGCTTTAGCAGCTTGTATGGAAGTTTCCCTGCTGAATAGAGGATAGGGGATAAAAGACGGACCCTGGCCCACTAAATGGGCTGTGAGAGATCTGCAAAGCCCATTTAATGGTTTAATAATAGACGCTAGTTTATTTTATTGGTTCTGCATCTACAATCTGGATTTCAGCATTTCCTTTAAGCGGATCTTTGGTAAAGATCATTTTCCCTTTTAATTTAATCGGATCTTCAGAGAATTTTATTGCATTGCCCTTTAATGTTACTTCAACCATTGGTGGTATTCCGTTGGATCCACAGAATTGGCATTGCATCACGGGTAATACAGACATCATAAAGTTTTTATGATTAAGACCACTATGAAGAGGAACCATATAACCTGGTAATTCAACAATTTTATTTTCAAGCGCTTTAAGTTCTTTTGGGTAGAAAGGAGTATATACTTTCTTTGCCCCATTATAAGTTACTTTATAAGCCATTTTATCAATTGCTTCCCAAGTTTTGTTCATCATAGGTGTATGATCGGGAACATCCGGATTATTGCCTATTTGGGCTTGGGACTGTATGGTACAGAATAATATAAATAAGAATACTGTCAGTGTTTTTTTCATGTGTTATGCTATTGTTATGTATCGAGTGTTATGTATCGAGAAGCTGTTCGAATGTATTTTCCGTTTTCCTGCCTAGAGGATAAGCTGCTCTTCTTATTGCGATCTTTTGTCGTTGTGTAATCTTAGTTAAACTTATTTATTTGATAGTGTTCCAGAAATACTTGTCCTGTAGGCCTTGATCGCCGGAATAAGTGCTGCGAAGATACCTATTAGACAAGCAACAAACAAGAAAATCAGTTCTTTAGGATGAAGTGTAAAAGCCTCTATAAAATCGGCGCTTTGACTTGTCTGATTACTGATATAGTAAAGCGCTAGATGTGCCATTATAAGCCCAATTAACCCACCAAGAATCGTAATGATTAGTCCTTCAAGAAGCACAATGGCAAAGAGTTTTCCTTTGGAGGCTCCAAGCGTACGCATGATGGCAAGATCGTATTTACGTTGCTTTAATGCGTTATATAAATTAATAAAGACGCTTAAACCTGCAATAAACATAATTACATAAGCGAGTATCGATAAAGAATCTATCCCTACGCCTAATAACGAGAATAGACGAGTGCTTTCCATGGCGGGAGATGCGGCCTGCATGTCTGTTTGCTGATCAATCAATTTTGGCAAAATTCCGATCGCTGCAGGAGATTGATATTTTAGTAGAATGGCGGTTATTTCCAGTCCATTCTGTTTTACCATGTCGGCACCTATTGACTTCACAAACATGCCTTCCTCTGCGTGCTCATGATGGTCTTCCTGCTCCTGATGTTCTTTTTCGTTCGTTTGGGCTGGAGCAGATGAATTTTCTGCTATATCTTCACCATGATGGTGCAGATGTGCTTTGAGGGTTTCCTCCCGGTCTTCTTGGCGTTCCCGTAATTCTTTCTCTACTGCTGTTTCTTGATGCTCATGTTTATGTGCAATGCCATGTACATCCCAAACACTTTCTAAGTTGGTTAGTATTAAGTTATCGGTAACGTTATTGTTATGTTTTAGAATACCAACAATGGTAAACGGATGTTCGTCATGATGATGTCCATCTTTGCTCAAGCCATGTGAACTATGGATCTGATCGCCAATTTTGAGCTGTTGTTTTTTTGCAACTTGATCACCAATGACTACTTCAAAGTTATTTTGCCAGATACGGCCTTCAGTTATTGCTGTTTCATAAATAGCTAAGAAAGATGAATCTGTTCCAACAATGCGATGGCCTTTGAAATTGTCACCTAAAGATAGGGGCACTGCAAGCTGAACAAGGGGATTTTGGCGTAATGGTTCCAGTTCGTCCAGTGGGATATTGCCGGTTGGATTGTCAATATGATAAATACTTGATAAGATCAATTGAAGGGGGCTTCCCTTGGCTCCAACAACCAAATCAATATTTTTACTGTTATTGTCAAGCTGCTTTTCAAAAGTTTCGCCGGTAATTGAAAGCACGGCAAGGATGGAAATTCCAAACGCCGTTAACAGAATGCTTAGAAAGACCGAGCCAAACTGCCTACTTAAATTTTTCCAAACCAATTGTATCGTGTTCATAACAAATTCTAAAAACTAAGGGTGACGCGTAAATTAAAGTAAAACAATTATTTTAAAAGGTACATTTTGGAGAACTGATCTTTTATTCTCTTGTCGTGTGTTGTTATCAATAAAGTCGATCCTGCAGTGTCAGCTATCGATAATAACAGTTCTAATACCCTGTAGGTATTGTTGTCATCTAGAGCGGCAGTTGGCTCGTCAGCAATAAGTAGAGCTGGTTTATTAATGATGCTGCGTGCAATAGCAGCACGTTGTAATTGGCCGCGACTCAATTCGTTCGGGTAGGCAGCACTTTTTTCATCTAATTGTAGTTGTTTAAGTATAAGATGAATTGCACTTATGTCTATTTTTTTCCCTGCTAAAGACTGTGCCAACTTGATGTTTTCCAAAAGTGTTAAATTTCTTAGGAGGTGAGCTTCTTGGAATATAAATCCGATATATTGCGCACGAAACTGATCCAATTTGCTGTTTGATAATAAGGATAGGTCTTGGTTATTTATTTTGACTAGACCTGTCTCTGGTCGTGACAAACCTCCTAATATATTAAGTAACGTTGTTTTTCCAGAACCCGAATCCCCTAATAACAGCGTATGCTGACCTTTCTCGATGTGAATATCTGGAAATTCAATTGGCGTTGAATTAGGATACTGAAATGATAACTGTGTAGTCGATACGATTGGAGTGCTCATGAGGATCAGAAATTGAAAATATATTCAAACTTAGATAAATTGCTTTTTATATGCAATATAATTGCAATTATATTGCATATAAAAAGCAATTTACTGCAGTGAGTTAACAGTTGGCAATGGAAGATGATCGGTCTCTCTCAACTAGCAGTACCACTTATCTATATAAGGCCGTAAATGGCATTCATTAAAGTGTAATTTAGAAAAATATCCTTATTGTGTTAATAAATTAAGTGCTTAATAATTTTCTTACACTTCATTAATATGCTGACCGCTTAAGGGGGGTAAATATTCGTATAAATGTATCCGGCCTATGAACTACATATCAGTTGATTTTTTGAAGTTCTGTGGGTAAAGCTCTTTTATATTCTTGTGGTTTATTGACGCTATATTCATTAGCGTATGTTTTAACCACAGAAATGGGTTCACCTCATGCTTTTTGCAGATAGCGAAGAAAGAGTAGATCATTGCTGATCGCTGTGCTGCCTCATGGCTTCCGGCGAACAGCCAGTTTTTGCGTCCCAGAGCAACAGGGCGAATGGCATTCTCGATAAGGTTATTGTCAATCTGCAGATTCCCGTCGCGCAGATATTCCGAGAGCATGTCCCAACGTACGTATGCATAGGCCATAGCCTTCCCGATCTGGCTTTTGGGCAGGGTGTCCTTTATTTCATCAAAGATCCATTTGCCCAGCTCGTTGATAACCGGGAGCGATTCTTTCAGCCGCAGCTCCTTGATCTTATCGGGTGATAACTTTTCTTCTTTGGCTTTTCGCTCAACTTTATAAAGTTCCTGTATCATCAGCAGTGCCTTTTGGGCCCTTGCCGGGTCATTCTTTAGGGCCTTCTCAAACTCACGGCGTGCGTGTGCCCAGCAGGCCAGATGGGTGATGTCTTTCTTTTTGCCAAACTTTTCGTAGGCCGCATACCCATCCGTCTGCAGATATCCTTTAAAGTTATCCAGCATGGATTTAGGTACATGACCACCACGGGAAGGGTTATAATCGAACAGTACCGTTTTATCCAAAGGCGAATGGTAGACCCAAAAGTACCCCTGATGGGCAGCTCCTTTTTTATCGCTGTCCAGTACTTTTATAGGGGTCTCATCAACCTGCAGATAGCCCTGAGATTTGGTATCGAAGACCAGCTGTTCATATAATGGTTCCAGTTTTTCCAGGGCCTGTCTGGTCCATCCTTCGATGGTTGAGGATGGGATCTGTATGTTTTCCCTTGCGAAGATCTGTTTTTGCCGGTATAGCGGAAGGTGGTCCTGATATTTACCTACCAATATCATCGCCAGTAAGCTCGGCCCTGCAATTCCTTTATCGATGACCCGTTCAGGCAGTTCGGCGATGGATACGCCATTTCCGTTTCTAGCTGCATATTTATAACGGATGTAACGTTTGATATAGAACTTTGCAGGCTCGCACTCCAGTTCCTCGGTAATTTCCTTGCCGATACAGACCATTTTGGAAAGGTCTCCTTCAGGGTGTATCTCGATCTCGACTACAGGGAGATGGGCAGGTAATTTAGCGCGTCCTTTATGATTGGGACGTTTACGGACATACTCGATCTTTTCTTTGATTTCTTCCTGTTGCTGCTCTGCTTCAGCAGGCTCTGCATTAAAAGGGAGCATCGTCTGATCAGGATCGCCTTCAAAGCGCTCACGCTTCTGTCCGAACTGCATACGCTGAAGCATCTCCACCTGAGCTTTCAGGTAATCACGCTCCTGTGAAAGAATCTCACGCTCCTGATGGAGGAGTTCATTCTGTTTGGACATACTGGAAACCATTTTCAGAAGGTCTTCTTTTGATAGGTTTTCCAGTGCTGTTTCCATACCCTAAAGATACTCAAAAGATACCTTTATTCCTATTTTAAGTCCATTTTTAAGGTAAAGAAAAACGTCTTTTTTGAATACTTTTTACCACCTGTATCCCTTCGACCATCAGTACCAGGTCGCTCCAGGACAATTCTCCGTTTTTTACCTTCGGCGGCATGAATGTTCCGCTCTCCAGACGCTTATAATAAAGGACAAAGCCTCCTTGTTCCCAGTGCAGCAGTTTCATATGCGTACGGCTACGGTTCAGAAATACGAAAACCTCACCATTGGTAGCCTGACGACCCATCCCCGAACTGATCAATCCACAGAGCCCGTCGAATGACTTTCTCATATCGCAAAACCCATCGTAAAGATAAAAGCGGTGCGATGACCCCAGTGCAAACATCAGTACAGACGGATCAGCTGTGATACAAGGGCAAGATCATTTTCGACCTTTATACGCACACCGTTGGGATAGATAATCTCAACATCGTTCCTTCGGGGCGCGTTGTCGATTGTGATAAAGTTCCCTCCGGTAGTGTCATTTTCTTTACTGCGCGAAAACCAATAATAAAAAGTCGCTTCCTTGATCCCATTTTCCGTGCAATACGCTTTCTTGCTTTTTCCGCTCTGTTGCCAGTCTGCTATCATAGACAGCATACGCTCACGTTTTTCTTGAAGGTTGTTCATAACAGCAAAGCTAACCACTGAGCCGACCTAAGTCAATATGTACTTGGTAGAATGGATACGTATAAATAGCATTAAAAGGCCTTTTTTGCTGAGAATCAAAAAAAACAGGAAGTAAGTAACATTAATTTAACAACTGGTTTACGCAATGGTAATTTGTTGCTAATGTTAATCTAATATTCTGCTAATAGCTTTGCAGAAACAAAAAACAAATAAATTGGAACCACAATTACAACTTAAAAGAATCGCTGCAGTCGTAACGCTAGCAGTAGCTGCGTCAACAACAGTTTATGCACAGGGCAGTGGAAAGGTGGCGGGTAAAGTAACAAATGTCAAAACAGGTGAAACAATCACAGGGGTGACTGTTAAGGTACTCGGTACGGCGAGAGTGGGAAGTTCAGATGTGACTGGTAATTATAATATTCCTGCAGTACCTGCAGGGAAGTATACATTAGAATTTAGTTATGTAGGCTTTGCTACTAAGCAAATTACTGATGTAGAGATAAAGGATAAGGATGTTACGACGCTAGATGTAGTACTCGATAATACTGGGGGAACTGTATTGGATCAGGTTGTTGTTACGGGAACTTTCAAAAAAGAGTCGATAAGTGCTTTGTACTCGCAGCAAAAAAATAGTGCTAGAATTTCCAGTGGGATTTCGACCGAACAAATTAAGAGAAGTCCAGATAGAAATACGTCAGAGGCAATTAAGCGTGTAAGTGGTGCTAGTATCCAAGATAATAAATATGTTATTGTAAGGGGGCTGAGTGATCGTTACAATTCAGCTATGTTGAATAATGCGATTTTACCCAATACAGAAGTAGATAAACGTGCTTTTTCTTTTGATATCATTCCTTCAAATTTAATTGAATCAATCATAATTAATAAAACTGCAACCCCAGATATCCCTGCTGATTTTTCCGGAGGTGTAGTTCAAGTGAATACTAAAGATTTTCCAGAGAAAAATTTCTTTGATGCATCCATAGGTACATCTTATAATACACAATCCACATTTAAAGATTTTACCTCAGCAAAAAGAGCTGGTGGTGAAGTGTTTGGTTTTGCAGGAAGTGACCGTGAAATTCCTAAAGGTTTTCCTTCCACAAAGGATTTTCAATCTTTACAAAATAATTCAAATGAAATTTTTGAGTATTCTAAATTGTTTAAAAACAATTGGGGCTATGATACGAAGAAGTCAACATTAACGCCTAACTTTCAACTGAATTACGGTTCCACTAAGAATTTTAAAGATGATTCTAAATTTGGAGCTATTTTTTCATTGACTTATCGTTACGACCAAAGGAAACGCGAAGCAGACCAAAAAGCGTATGTTGGCCAGTCGTTGCCAGAAGTATTCCATGACGATCAATATAGTTACAATACAAATTTAGGAGCCCTTGCAAACTTCGCGTATTCTTGGAAGTCAAACAAAATCTCTTTCAAAAACTTATATAATCGAATTTTAGAGAATCAATTTACGTTCCGTGAAGGAAAAGATGATTCGGGGAGTGAATTTTATCGCACGGGAGATTATCTATTACAACGATCTATTTTAACAAATCAATTATCTGGTGAACATATCCTTTCAGATAACAGTAAATTAAAATTGGATTGGTCCTTGAATTATGGTCGTACGGATAGATATGAGCCCGGTTATAAGCGGATGGAATATTCAAAAGATGGTATTGCATCGATTTCTGCGACCAGTTCATCTACAGCCGACAGAGCAGGTAATTTCAATTCGACAATGACTGAGAATTCGTATGGTGGGGCTTTAAATTTGACATTACCGATCCGTTTATTCTCAGAAAATGACAAATTAAAAGCAGGTTATTTCAATCAATTGCGTGACAGAAATTTTAATGCAAGGGTGATTGGATTTATTCGAAATGGAAACTTTGATGCGAGTTTGTTGAAATTACCGCAAGACAAAATTTTTGATCAAGCCAATATTCGTCCAAACGGCTTTATACTAAATGAAATAACCAACGGTGGAGATCATTATGATGCGAAAGCATTTTTGAACGCAGGCTATTTGATGTATGATGGATTTGTGATGGAGAAATTGAGGGTTATTGCTGGAGCACGTCTTGAGTCATATAATTTGAAATTAAATAGTGAAGACAATGGCAATCCAGTAGGTGTCGACACAACGACAATTTCATTACTACCATCGTTGAATTTAATCTATAATTTAGATAGTAAGCAAAGTTTTCGCTTTGCAGCTTCACAAACGGTGGGAAGACAGGAGTTTAGAGAAATGGCACCTTTCCCATTTTATGACTTCAATAAAAACATGAACGTTCGTGGAAATCCCAATTTGAAACAATCAAAAACGTCAAATTTTGATCTGGGATATGCGTATTATCCAACAGCTGGTGAAGTTTTATCGGTGGGAGCTTTTTATAAATATTTTGAAAATCCGATCGAACAAGCTTTACAATTAGGAAACTCAGGCCGTTCATTTAATTATACCAATTCAAAGTCTGCGGATGTGTTTGGACTGGAAGCAGAAGTAAGAAAGAACCTGAAATTCATTGATGAGCGATTGGACAATTTTGTCATCAACGCGAATGGATCATACATTTATTCGAAAGTTATTGTTCCAACTACTGTGAACTCAACAGGTAAAAGAAAACTACAAGGACAATCACCTTATCTAATCAATGCGGGATTATCGTATACGACCAAAAATCCAAATACGACAGCGATTACACTCTTGTATAATAGAGTTGGACCAAGAATATGGGCAATTGGTAATGCTGAAGATCCAGATATTTACGAATATTCTAGAAATATTCTTGATTTACAGTTGGCGCAAAAATTTGCGAACTCCAGAGCCGAAGTGAAATTGAATTATAGTGATATTTTAAATAATAAAGCTTATTTCTATCAAAAACCAAAAGGTTCTGATCCAAACGCAGCATTCAATAAAAACACAGATAATATCAATAGAGCTGAGAAATATGGATCTACTGTGTCTCTTACACTCTCTTATAAATTTTGGTAGTCTGTTGTTAATTCATAAATACTTAACATAGAGTTAATTGTATCGTTAAATTAAATTATTCTTTTTGTATAAATAAAACATGAAAATGAAAACGAATTTAAACTTAAATCTTTTAGCTGTTTTAGCGGCAGGTTTAACTGCATTTGCAAGCTGTAGTAAGAGTGATCCTTCGGTAATTGAACCTCCTGTTACCCCGGGTGATTCAAATGAATCGCTTGCTGATTCTTTCTTTGAGAAAGTAGCTTACAAAGGTGCATTTGGTTCTACTGACTGGACATCAGGATGGGTTAATTACGAACCAAATAAAACTGCATATTCTGCTGCTACAGAGGAACTTTCCGGTGAAATAACTGCAGATAAAACTTTAGATGCTTCAAAAACATACTTGTTAAAAGGTTTTGTTTACATTAAAAGTGGTGTTACATTAACGATTCCAGCTGGAACAGTAATTAGAGGAGATAAAAATACTAAAGCAACATTGGTTGTTACAATGGGCGGTAAAATCAATGCAGAAGGAACTGCTGCTAAGCCAATTGTATTTACTTCAAACCAACCCGCTGGTACAAGAGCTCCAGGTGATTGGGGTGGAATTATTATCTTAGGTAAGGCACCTAATAATATCCCAGGTGGAACAGGTCTTATTGAAGGCGGTTTAACAGCTCCATACGGAAATCATGGTGGAACTATTGCTGATGATAACTCAGGAGTTCTTAAATATGTACGTGTTGAGTTCCCAGGTATTGCTTATACAACAAACAACGAGATAAACGGTGTTACATTTGGATCAGTTGGTTCTAAAACAACTGTTGAATACGTTCAAGTTGCTTATTCTGGTGATGATTCTTTTGAGTGGTTTGGTGGTACAGTAAATGCTAAGCACCTTGTCTCTACTGCAAACATCGATGATGTTTTCGATTTCGATAATGGTTACTCAGGAAAACTTCAATTCTTAGTAGGTCTTAGAGATCCGAAATTAGCGGATCAAGCTGGTCAATCAAATGGTATTGAATCTGATAATTCGGAAAAAGTATTTGATTCTTCTCCAAGAACACGTCCTGTTATATCAAATATGACATTGGTTGGACCTGGTAATACAGAGGTTGATCCAAAACATGAGTACGCAAATTTGTGGAGAAGAGGAAGTAAGATGATCCTTGCTAACTCTATCTTTATCAACATGCGTTATGGTATCGATATACGCGATAAAGAAACTGGTGATGCTTTGACAGATAAAACATCTTTGATCAAAAACAACATTTACCAATCATTTACGGCAGGTAGAGACGTTATAGCCGATGGTACAGTACCTTCATTTGCGACTGTTGATTTATTGAAAACGTATTTGACTACAAATAATAATACATTCTTGGACGATGCAGCAGCTAAAAATCTTTTGGTTAATCCATATAGTTTAACAGCGCCAAACTTTATTTTGAAATCAGGATCAGTAGCTGCTACTGGTGCTTCTTTCTAAGAAATAGATAATTATAGTTTAGTAAAATAGATGGAAAATCCTGCCTTGGCGGGATTTTTTATTTTTGGGGATAAGGGACTAATCGGTTGAAAGAACTCAATTTCTTTAAAATTAGATAGTCGTGTCTATTTTTGTTGTTTGAATCATTACTTATAAAGTTGCTTTTGCTAATTTATTTTAGGTTTGTTGTTTAATTTTTTATTTGTTTATTTCTATTTATTAATGTGTTAACATTAAATTTATTTATCTTTTTTAATTTAATGGAAAAGATAAATTATAAAAAAAATTAAACCAATTAACAGTAGCCTTTAGAAGGATGCTGACGATTTCATTCCTGATCCCAATCTTATTGACATCTTGTAAGAAGGAGCAAAGCCCTATTGCAGACGATGCATCTCACTCAAAAAATGATGAAGTATATAGTACTTTATTGAAAAAGGGAATATCACCTACTATGATTCAAGATTTGGGGGATATTATTTAGTTGAAAATGATCTGTTGGTTAAAAAGCAAGGAACAGATTTGATTGCGTTGAAATCCTTTTTAGACTCCGCAGACAATAGTAGTGAAGCTGTTAGTTCGAAAACAAAAGCGTCTAATCCTAAGAAAGCTCAAGCTAGAACTCCAAATTTGATTTTCTCTTATAATTCAGGAGTAATACTGTATAAAGTTGATGTCGATTATACTTGGAACTCAGCAATTCAAAAAGCTGTAACGAATTGGAGCCAAATATCAAGTACTACTGTGAATTTCTTTCCTGTAATGGATGGAATGGAGTTGCTAACTTAGTCGGCAGATCAAGTTAAGAACAATAAAATATCTTAATTTTGAAATAATGATTAAAGTCCGTAGAAAGTACGATCGCATTTTTAAAGAGCGAGCAGTTGAATTAAGTAAAAACAGGAAGAATCTTTCTGAGCTAGCTCGTGAGTTAGGAATCTCTGCTGCCCAATTATATAAGTGGCGTAAAGAGTAAGAAGAGTTTGGATCAGGAAGTTTCCCCGGGAATGGAAATCTGAAGCAAACGCCAGAACAAGAGCGGATTAGTTTCTTGGAGAAAAAACTTAAAGACTCAGAACTGGGACTAGAAATACTAAAAAAGGCCATAGGCATCTTTTCCAAGAGCGATCGGTAATATATAGTTTTATCAAGCAACACAGGGGCTATATTCGATTGAAAAGATGTGTAAAGTTATGGGTGTTGGATCTAGAAGCTATTATGCTTGGCAAAAACGGTCCCAACAGACAAAAAGCGGGAAATGCAGCAATCTGGAGGACAAGATAAAGGCTATTTATTTCGATAAGAAACAACGGTATGGCAGTCCTAGATTAACAGCGGAGCTGTTGGATGATGGAATAAAAGTTTCTAGAAATACAGTCGCTAAGTATATGAAAAAGATGGGGCTACGCAGTAAAATAGGCAAGAAATTTAAAGCTACAACCGATTCAAAACATGCACATAAAATAATGGACAATGTATTAGACCGAAATTTCAAAGCTTCAGAGCCTTCAAAAGTCTGGGTATCTGATATTACTTACATCCATACCAAAGAAGGTTTTTTATATCTAACCACCATTCTGGATTTATATGACCGCAAATGTATTGGTTGGAGTATCAGTGATGGGATGAAAACTGAAGAAACTTCATTGGCAGCTTGGAAAATGGCAATTAAGCACCGCAAACTGTCTCCTGGTCTAATTTTTCATTCGGATCGAGGCGTACAATATGCATGTGAAAAATTTAGTAACACGTTAGATTCCTATAAAATCATAATAAGAAGTATGAGTAGAAAAGGTAATTGCTGGGATAATGCAGTAGCAGAAAGCTTCTTCAAAACGCTAAAATCCGAGCAGATTTACGGCAATAAGTTGATTACTGTCTCGTCCTGAAAAAAACTTTACAGATTTAACCATTAGTCCTAAATAGATCTTACAGCATTTTTTGGTAATCCTGAAAATCCTTTACAATTATACAAAGTACTTTTCACATCTAAAATATTGATTTAAACTTCCGCTGTTATGGCCACCGGTTTTCTAGGATATTGCTTCCATCTCTTTTTTATTTCACCAGTTTTAGAATGTGCATTTTTGGGAGTTTGGAAATCCAAACTGCTATGCGGGCGCTGCAAATTGTAAACTTTAATAATCTTATCAATGTTTTTAGCCGCATCCTTATGATTTTGGTATACTCGTTTAGGATAGAATTCATTTTTAAGAATACCGTTAACGCGTTCAGCTAGAGCGTTATCGTAAGGACTACCGCTCTGCGTCATACTAATCGCAATGCCATAACGCCGGAGCATTTCTGTATATTCATTGCAACAATACTGGATACCTCGATCGGAATGATGGATGAGATAAAACGGAGATAAATGCTTCCAACCTGTTATCGCCATTTCCAATGCCTTTAAGCAACCAATCGCCTCTAACGTCGGATACAATGAATAGCCGACAATCATTCTTAAGTAGGCATCCGTAATCAAGCTGAGATAACTAAACCCATGCAAAGTCCTAATATATGTGATATCGCTTACCCACAGCTGCTCGGGGCCAGTTATCATTAGTTCCTTTATGAGGTTTGGATACCTTCTAAAAACATGGTTGGAATCTGTTGTACGTGCGATACGCTTGCGACGTCTGATTAACAGGCCATGGAACCGAAGTAAATCAAAAAGTTGATCCCGCCCCATTTTAATACCATGTTCAACTAACTTTGGTTCCAGCACGTACATTAGTTTTCTTGTTCCCAACATTGGCATCTGAGTCCGTATTTCTTTCACCAGCGTCAGCACAACCATATTAGCAATAGTAGCTTTTTCAGCATGTCGGATAGCGTCGTAATAAGCTTGTCGCGTTACGCCAAACAGTGCACAGAGATCCCCTAGACTTACATAGGGATAGCTCTGCCTCATTCTTTTGACTGTTTGGCACCAGGCTTTTTTCTTATTTTGATTTTAAGTTCTTCTTCGCTAACCTGGATTAACGTTTCTAATCCATTTATTTTTAGGTTGGCCTTCTCCAAGGCTTTCTGCAATTCTAAAACTTGTTTGGATAGTAGCTTTATCTTTGAGCTTTCATTTGGTTCCTTCATCGGCTTTTGAGTCGGTCGTATCAAAGGAAGCAAAGAAAATTGGGTTATCCAACTGTCAATGGTTCTCCGATTAATCTTATAAGTCCTTTCTACAGCACGTTGACTGAGCCGACCGCTCTCAACTTCTTGCACAAGGATCTTTTTTAAATCTTCTGGATAAGACCTTCCAACTCTTTGGAACGGCTTGGATTTATCCACATTACTCTTTTTTGTCATATACTTTACAATTTAGTGTAAAGCTATTTCAGGACAAGACATACCAAGGGTCGGATGAAAGCAGAACTATTCGAATACATAGAAATCTGGTATAATCGAGAACGTCGTCACTCCACATTGGGAAATCTTACAATTGAGCAATTTAATAACAAAGAGCAAAAAATTAAAAAAGCTGCTTAACTAGCACTGCGATTTTATTTGCAAGTCCAGAACTCCAACTGACAATTGGATAATTTTTATGAATGACGGCGGTATTCTTCCAAATAATGTTATTGCTGCTGCAGAGTTTCCGTCAAATGATGAAGTAGGTTTTAGAGTACGAATAAATTTAGATTTTAATAATAATCAGCAAGTGAGCGAATCTGGAAAAATTTATAATATGGTCCACGAAATTGGGCATTGTTTGGGATTTAGACATACAAATTGGTAGCAAATGAATGAAAATCAGGACGGTGCATCCTTAATTACAGGGACGCCACAACAAGATGGTTCGTCCGTGATGAACGGCGGTACAGCCTTAAATTTGTGGAACGGTTTCTCCCAATATGATATTTTGGCTACCCAAACAATTTATCCATATTCTTTACTGGATAAGTGGATTACCTATCCTGAGCAAAAGCTTTATTATGATATTTCCTCGAATACTGTAAGATATACACATATAGCTCTATATAATGATGATAAGGTTGGTGTAAATTGGAACCTTAATCTCGTAAATACGGAAGCAATAAATGTCTATCTGTATCAAAATAAAAAAATGGTCAAGATGGTTGGTAATAATATTCCAAATTTGGGAACATATAGTTTTGATTTACCCAATAACCTTTATACTGCAGGAGGACATAATTTTTATAATTTACAGATCAAAATTGAAAGTGTAAGCAATCAAAATTTAAGCGATATGACCTCTTTCTTTTCTGTAATGGTTGATTAAACCTGATTTTATATAGAAGCTATTTCTGACCAATATTAAAGGAATCGAGTTCTGCAATTATTGAAGAACTCGATTCCTTTTCTTAGGATAATATCGAAAAGGAATTTTAAATGACTTACACTAATCCGAAAAAAAATCCGCGCTTATCTCGGCTCGTAGTGATAAACAATTTGATAAGACTGATTTTTAAGCTCCTCAGACAATTGACCTATATCTAGCGTTTGCGCTTGTGGTGTAGGTTCACAGACAGAATAATATTTTCCATTGTACAAAATAGCATCACCGATAGGATGTTCAAATTGGACGGCCATCGTTACATGAGTGGGATAGAGCAGGGTGATCATAGGAAGATTGTAGATTTCCTTTACCAGATAAAAAAACAGGGCAACACGGTCATCACAGTCACTGTATTTATTCAATAGCGTTTGTTCTGCAGAAAGGCGCTTTTCGGATCCGAAATTCTCTTCGTCATTTTCGTATAAGAATGCATATCGCGTAAACCGCATTAAATAATCGACACCTTCCTGCTGATTTTTTCCTTTTAAATTTTCCTTGAGCGCAGGAATCAGTGATTGATAAGTCTCTTTGCTAAGTGGAATATTGAAATAAGTTTCAAAATCTACGCCAGGATAGTTTTTAAAAAGATCACTGATATCTTCATTCAACTTGACATTAAAATGGTAGGCTTTATGTCCATAATTGAACTCAATTTGCTTCTCCTTATAATTTGCGGGTACAAAATCAGGTAATTTTGTGATTTTGTAACTGAAATCTTCGATAGCTTCTGGTACTTTAATTTTAACAGGAATATAGGTGTCTGCGCGTTGAAAGAGCTTTCCATAGTCATGGAAGTTTAAACAGGTGTATTTCTTGCCATCAATTTCAAAAAAGGGAATATCAGAGATATCTTCTTTGTTCTGAATGAAAAATATGATCTGATTACTACCCACAGCCAAACGAGCATCATAACCAGATTTACACATTAAAAACCATTTATATAATGTGTAGCGGGTGTAATTTTCCGTTTTGGGAGCAATCTGTTGTGCGGTGCGGCGAATCAGCTGATAATATACCCAATCATTTAGATGATGTTCATCTTTGTATTCGAGTAGGCTATTTATAAGCTGTATGTAATTAGTTTGATCAGCTATTTGATAGAATTTTTGTATGTGAGCTATTGTTAGGCTGTCATTGAATGGAATATTAAAGGACGATGGAATATCAATAGATACTTTGCCATCATAAAAATCGAAATCATGATGCTGCGCCCTAACGAGTTTTGGACTGTAGGTTAACCAAAATAAAATGGTTAAAAACGCAATATAGTATCCTTTGATATTCAATTATTAACAAATTGATAACATTAATGTAATGTAAATTTAACAAATTGTAGTTGCTTTTTATACCGATTATTGAATAATGTTTTTGGGATTGCAATAAGTCTGTTATTTCTACTAAATATTGTGGATATGATTCATTTGTGAGTGTTTTTTACTAAAACATCAAAATACATTAGTATGCTTTCTGATTTTGGCTGGAAGCTATATTTTGGACGGGAGGAAAATAAAGAGAATTTAATCAATTTGTTAAATAGTCTGCTTGAGGGAGAGCATGTGGTCGAGGATCTCAGTTACAGCAATGTTGAAGAAGACGGCGATTTGCCGTATGATCGGAAAGTGATTTTTGACCGTGGGGTAAGCTATACCTCCCGAACGATTAGTCGCTTGACCAAGAAAGCAACTGCGGGAAATAATTATGAGCTGCCACCGGTATATTTTATTGCCGTACTGGGGTTTCGGCTTGATCCATTGAACAGGGCGAAATATTATTACAGTGCCAAGATCTTTGATGAACTTGACCAAGAAGTTCTTTATCCCAAGCTGAGCTATAAGATGTTTGTCTTGCCCAATTTCATTAAGCCACTGTCCAGGTTGGATACAATCATAGATCAATGGATGTACCTGATGAAGCATCTGGATGAGCTGGACGGATCACCTAAGTATTTGGATAAAAGAATGTTATCGCGTATTTTCATCCGACTTAATAATATGTATAAAGCGGATGAGAGATCGCTAAATTTCTTTCGTATTGAAATTTAGCTTAGTTTTGCTATAGGAGAACTGGCAAATTTAACGCTGGAAGAGAAGATGTCATACATATCAAGCTTAGAACAGAAACGTGTCTATAATGCTACAATTGCGTATGCTGAAAAGGAGGGTATGGAGAAAGGCCGATTGGAAGAGCGTGCCAAAGCCGAAGCTGAGAAATTAGCTGAAAAGCTTAAATCAGCGTTAGAATTTAAGAAAATTGTTGTAGCTGTAGAAGATATTGCTAAAGCTTTAAGACTGACTGTCGAACAGGTGGAGGAGCTGACATAGGATTTTTTGCTTATAAAATATTATAGAGCCATTCTTTAGAGGATGGCTTTTTCGTTTGATACAGATGGTCTGAATAATCTTGGATTGTATCATGTTGATTTCATTTAGTTTTTCAAAAACGCATTGCATCTTCAATAACATTAAAAAGAGCATTATTAAACATTTCGGTCATCGATGATAAAAGATGGTGTTTTCAGCCGGCCTACGTGGACATTATAGCCAATATAGCTTTCCCGAATAAAAAAGGGCCGCGCTGGTAACATGATTTTCCTAATCGATCAGCTTGAGCGTCTTTAAATTTTCCAACTGCCGCATTTACTTTATTCGTAAATTTCTGGACTTTATCAAGATCAACGTCTTGCAGATCAACGCCGTGTGCTGGATAAGAATCCAGCGACACTTACTACGATTGAAGATTCATGATTTTATAAATTTTCACCTTGCTTTTAAGAATCTAATTTTATTGAGTCATAATCTTCATTAAAAAACTCTGGAAAGGAATAACCAATGGCATTTAGATGTTTAATGAAAACCTTTAGTGTCATGTTGGACGATCCCGCTTCGATTTTTCCGTATTGAGCTCTGTCAAGATTGTAATCATAAGCAAAGTTCTCATGACTAGAATAGCCCATGGTTTTTCTTATTTGCTTGAAACGCAGGCCAATTAGTTTTTGTTCAACATCAAGAACTAGTATATTATTATTGTTTTTATGTTCCATTCTATAAAAGAACGGAAGCTGTAGGTAAAACACCACTCCATAAAACGATACGTTTTATTTGGAGTTATTTAAATGATTTTATATATTTGTGGTGGTTAAATATAATTATCTGAATTTAATGGTAAAAAATAAAAAGTAGGAATTAAACTAAACTTAATAGCGAACTCTCGTAGCAGGATCTGGCGATTATTGTGATATGGAGGGTGAGTAATGCGTCAATTTATCCTATCTTTGGAAAATATTCCTAGGGTAGGATGGCGCTTGCTTGATCTTTGGCATCACCCATTATTTTTTAATAATGGTACTGAAAGTTATTTCCTAGGGTAATGAGTAAAGGTTCCGCCAGAGCCTCTGCTGCTACGACAAGCAAGTAGTCATCCATTTTTGACTATTTCTTTGAGTTCGTTTTAATTTGACGAATTATGAGAAATAAAATCAAAAAAATAAAGCACCAATTAACATTACAAAAATGTGATTTTATCGGTGCTTTTGTTTTTCGGAAGCAATTACAAAAAAACATCATCACAGCTCCCGAATAGCTCGGCTGGCTCTGCCAAATACTATTTGGTCTCTTTTAGTCATTGATCGCGTAACGCCAATATATTTACCTGTGTGACCCCTCATTCAAACGCGATCTGGCTTACTGAATTAATTAAATTATTGTCAAACTGACCTGAGTATGATCAGGCCTCAAAAAAGCTGATTTCGATCGGAAAGGGGATCTTATGTACTTTGGGTTACGGATTTACAAACTGAAAAATGAAAAGGATTTTGGTGCTACAATTTGCTTTTGATTGGATGATTTACGATGTCCACAAGGTCGATTATGGCTCTATAAAGGAGATCGAAATATTCTGAGATCGGTATGCCTTAAATGCGATATCTGCTAATATCCTAGTGCTGTTGAGTGCTTATGTTGATGATGGAGTAGAAAGGCGTCAGCTTTTGAAAGATGAAGAAATGCAGGAGTTTGCAATTGCAGTGTATCGTCTGTTGATCGTATACTGTATCGTCAATCATCGTAAACTAGATATTACTAAAGCTGAGCTGTAATCGGAAGCAGACGAGCTTATAGAAAAAGAACTGGAATTGAGCAAAAAAATCGCTGATTTTTTCAGTCGGTTATCGAAATAACCAATAACAAACAAATTATGAATACGTTAAAATTATTGACGCTAGTCAAGATAAATATAAATACCTACATCTGCCAAGCACTGGCCAGATACTCGAGCAGATCCTATTGTAAGGGTACTGGCCGAGTGCTGAAAAAAGTACGCCTACTGGCTTTGGACTTTTTCCCAGTTAATACCGGCCTTTCTTCTGCCTTTTATGCTATTCGCTTCGAATTGGCATCGGGTTTTCATCGGTGTGACCCACTGAAATTCCGCAGCCGACTCGATGAAAACCCGCGGAAAGGGCGAAGTTGGTCAGGAGTTGGTAGGGGATTGCTTCTGCTTACAGCTATAGTTTTTCAATATTTATATTTTTCTTTTAAGGCATTGAAGAACATAAGAGCGTTTATCTTATTAGCTCTTATGTTTTATATGTTTGGTTTATCTGCTCAGACGCTCCGCCAAGACAGCGGGGCGGATGGGCTAAATAGCATCAAGCCATTACAGATCGGAGATACCATTCCAGACGCATTGTGGGGGCTCCACCTACTGACTGTAAACCACCCAGACGGAAAACAAAGGATTACATTGAATGATTTTGGAAAGCAGGAACTCATTGTACTGGACTTTTGGGCAACCTGGTGCGGAAGCTGCCTGAATTCACTGCGAAAGCTAAAAGAAATAGAACTGCCAGCATCCGTTTCCGTGATACCTGTTACTGCGCAAACTACCGACGAAATCGAACATTCAAAGACCATTTTATATTGGTTCAAGGACTACAAGCCCTTCTCTGTAGCCGAAGATTTCGTTCTGACCTATTATTTCGGAGTACAGTCTGTACCGCATATTGTATGGATCAAGGGCAATAAGATCAGGGCAATCACATCTGCCAAATATCTTGACGTTGAAAACATAATAAAGGCACAAGCCGATGACTGGTCAACAATAAGCTCCAAAGCAGCCGGAAATATCCAAAGCCGAAAACAGGTCAATACTCAAAAGAAAGGGGGGCTGCTTTGAAAATATGGACAACACTCCTGCTGCTGATATTGTGGAGCTCATTATCTGCGCAGACCAATATCACAATTTCAGGAAAGATAGTGGATAAATCCAACGGAAGACCTATCCGGGGCGCAACCATTATGCTTAAAGGGAACAATGTGTCGACATCATCAGACCTTACAGGTAATTTTACCCTTGTGCCGACTGCCCGTGGCCAAGACACGATCCTGATCAGGGATGTGCAATATGTACCGGTATCCCGACCGATTTTATTGGGAAACGCGCAATATATTTCTGTTGAATTGCTCCCAAGGTCAAACACGCTGGAGGAAGTGAAGATCAACACCGGATATCAGCGTATTGACAGAAGGGCTTCTACCGGCTCCGTAGCAACGATCAGCGAGCGAGAAATACAGTATAATACATCGGGAAACCTACTTGACAGGATAGATGGTCTTATTTCAGGTGCCTATACGGATAGGACCGGCTATAATTTTAATGGAGCGGCGCAACAGCCCAACCTCACCATTAGGGGACAGTCCAGCCTTATAGGCCAGACCTTTCCCCTGATCGTTGTGGATAACTTCCCTTTTGAGGGCACGCTTGAAAATATCAATCCCCAGGATATAGAAACAGTTACCGTGCTAAAGGACGCTGCCGCCGCCTCAATCTGGGGTGTACGGGCCGGAAATGGTGTACTGGTCATCACAACAAAAAAAGGCAAACTGAACCAGCCTCTTTTCGTAGATGTTTCCTCCAGCTTGATGGTTTCGAGAAAACCGGACCTGTTCTCGCGCCAGACCGCCTCGTCCAGTGATTTTATTGACATGGAGAGGTTTCTTTTTGAAAAAGGTTTTTATGGTACACAGATCAATGACAGCAAAAAGCCGGTGATCACGCCAGTCGTAAAGCTTCTCATTCAGCAACAGAAACAGGAAATCAGCGAAAAGGAGCTCGAGGAACGATTAGGAGTACTGCGGGGAATTGACGTAAGAAATGATTTTCTGAACTTTGTTTACAGAAATGCTATTGAAAGCAGCTCTTCCATAGGCCTGCGTGGAGGCGTGGATAAGGTAAGCTATTCTTTTTCGCTCGGTTACAATAAAAATACCTATAGTATGCCAACAAACGGCCAGGATAGGATCACGGCCAGATTTAGCCAGACCTACAGGCCGGTATCAAAACTGACCCTTTCGACAGACCTTTCTTTTAGCAGGATCACGGGCACCATGTATAACACTTCCAATATGGTAGGCTACGGCCACATCAAGGTCAACAACAAAGAACTCTATCCATATGCACAATTGAAAAACAGCGACGGGGTTAATGACATACTCTACACGGACTATGACAGAACGTTTATCGACCAAAATCAGGGGCTGGTATCCAGGAATTGGAATTTTGTCCCCCTGGATGAGCTCGAAAGAACCGGTAGCAGGTCAGAAAATCAGCAGATTGTCGCGGGGCTTGATCTGGGTTACGACTTAGCTAAAGGCCTACGGTTCACCCTTCAGTCGCAGCTGAACCGTGCCCTAACAGAATCCTCGTCATTACTGGAAGAAAACAGTTATTATACCCGGAACCTGTACAACCGCTTTACAGCCATAAACGGAGGCAAGACGACCTATGGGATACCTGATGGTGGCATACAGGACAGAAGCAATGCCAAACTATGGGGCTATTCCCTCCGGACCCAGCTGGACATCGACAGGCAGCTGGGCAGGGGGCACCGCCTTCAGGGGATAGCCGGGGCCGAGGTAAGGGAAATCAATAACAGCAATTCATCCTACCGAACTTATGGGGTCCAGGCAGACAGGAATACTTTTTCGCCAGTCGATTTTGCCAACACATATCCCCTGTTCCCCGCCATCGGCGGTAAAGGTTATATACCAAATGGGCTGGGGACAGGAAGAACGGCAAATAGATATGTATCCATCTACTCAACTGTAAATTACAGCTTTGCCGACCGGTATTTTCTGTCTGCCAGTGCCAGAAGCGATGCCTCCAATATATTCGGCGTGGACACAAGAAATAAATGGTCCCCGCTTTGGTCCCTGGGCGGTGGATGGGAAATATCGGGGGAACCATTCTATCATTCCGATGCGGTGAATTATCTTAAAATACGTTCTTCCTTCGGCTATAGCGGAAATGTGGATGCAAGTATCCCTGCTGAACTTGTACTCCAACAGGCCAATTATCTGGATTTTTATTCGAACCAGCCGTTTACCAATATCCTGTCCTTGCAGAATCCGGGGCTGCGCTGGGAGAGAGTTCAAACTTTCAATGCAGGCATAGAATGGAAAATGTGGAATAAAAGACTGGATTTTACATTTGATTATTACAGAAAGAAATCGCTCGACCTGATCGGTTTCGCTCTTGTCGATCCAACACTGGGTACCTCCTCCGTGACAATGAATTCCGCGGAACTCAAAGGCCAGGGATTAGACCTCACCGTCTCGACGGCTATAAGCAGCCGCAACTGGTCATGGAACGGGGTATTACGGACCGGGTACAACAGGACCACCCTGGAAAAATATCATGGTAGGATATTGGCTGTGACCAATCAGGCGATGTATGCCGGGTATTTTGTGGGAAAGGACCGAAATATGCTGACCAGCTTCCGCTGGGACGGATTAACAGCTGATCAGGGAGCTCCAAGGGGATTCGAAAATGGAGAACCTTCGATCAATTATCAAAATATAATCAGAAACACGGATCTGGATGATCTGGTATATCATGGCTCAAGTGTACCCCGGCTAACGGCATCCTACCGGAACAGGATAGGCTACAGGAACCTGGAGTTTGCATTCACCGTCTTAGGGCAATTTGTTTACTTTTTCAGAAAGAACAGCATCAACTATTCTTCCTTTTTCAGCAACTGGTCAGGGCATTCAGATATTTCCATACGATGGAAAAAGACAGGTGATGAACTGCACACCGATGTACCAGCAATGTACTATCCCCTGAATACAGACCGGGAAACTTTCTATAGCCTCAGCGAAGTTCTTGTCAGGCGGGGAGACCATATCCGGCTACAGGATATCAGGCTTTCCTACCGTTTCTCCAACATCGCAAGACAGCGGATAAGGTCATTGGAACTATTTCTCATGGGTACAAATATGGGGCTGATCTGGACAGCGAACAAAGAAGGGATAGACCCCGTATCCAACGGTGCGATAGCACCTCCGCTGACACTAACGGGAGGGTTTAAGATTGGATTTTAAAACACGTAGAAAACAATGAAAAAACTTAAATTTTTAAAAAGTGGCGCAATTATTAGCCTTGTAGCATGCGTCCTCTCAGGCTGCTCCCGATATCTTGACTTAAAACCTGATGACAGTTTCTCCATTCCCAGCAGCCTGCAGGACCTGCGGGGCCTGCTTGGCAACAGCGAGGTGGTAATGAACTTTGCCACAACAGGCCTTGGGGAAACAGCCTGTGACAGTTACTACCTAAATGAAACTTCGTGGGCAGGAATGACCAACGAAAGAGATAGGCTGCTTTATCTCTGGCAACCGTATAGTCCCGTGGCCAGCCAATGGACCGGCCCCTATCAGGCGATCTTGTATGCCAATACGGTACTAAAATACCTGCCTTCTATAAAAACGGCCACCAGTGATGAAGCGGAGGTGAATACGCTTCGGGGGGCAGCCCTTTTTTATAGGGCGCACCAGCTCTTCAACCTGCTGCAGGTATTTTCCCTTCCTTATGATCCTTCGGGGAGCAATGCCCAGCTTGGAGTGGTCTTACGGACTGAGCCATCCCTGGATGAACAGATCTCAAGAAGTACTGTCCGTCAATGCTATGATTTTATCATCACTGACCTGAAAACATCCATTGGGTTATTGCCGGACAGAACCGATATCCCGACAAGACCTTCAAAAGCGGCATCCTATGCAGAACTGGCCAGAATATACCTGGTCATGTCCGAATTTGAAACTGCTGGACGGTACGCGGATTCCGCCCTGATGATCCGGTCAGAAGTTATGGACTATGGAACGGAAATAACCGCTACCGCGAGTCTTCCTTTTTCCAAATGGAATAAGGAAGTGATTTTCGACGTAGCCATGAACGGCGGCGTAGCCCTTGCGCCTTCAAGGAGACGGGTAAACATGCTTGAATATGACAATTATGAAAAGGGGGATCTGAGGAAAGTGGCATTTTTCTCCCTGAACAACCTCGGGGAAATCCTCTTTAAGGGAAATTATAATGGTTTAAATTCCTCCCAGTTATTTTGCGGGACAACGACGGCCGAAATGTACCTTATCCGTGCGGAGGCGAATATCCGCCAAAACAGGCTGAACGATGCGGCAAAAGACATCGATTTGGTTCGGGCAGGGCGTTTTTCCACAGATGACTTTAAACCCGTAGTGTTTACAGACCAAAGGAGGGCACTGGAATACATAAAAAAGGAACGTCAAAGGGAACTGATATTTAGGGGACAGCGGTGGTCAGATATCAGAAGGTATATCCTACTCGGTGAACAGGTGGAAACAATGACCAGGACCGCCGAAGGGAAAACATATACAATGAAGCCGTCCGATGTGGTCAGGTATCTGTATAAACTACCTGATGAAGTGATTGATAATGGGTCGCTCACTCAGAATTGACAGTAAAAAGAGAGGAAAAACAATCAGTCTTTCCTCTCTTTTTCAGGAGTAGTCAGATTATTCCCTCACCCGTACGTTTGCCGAATGTTGCTCGTTTGAAGTCGCAGTCTGTATTTCATTCTGCAATGTGCTGTCTATATCGGGCTGCCCGTTTAAATCTACAGGTGCCCGTAGTGCACATACCTGATCCCCTGGGTTACAGGTCGGCATCGGTTCATCTTCTTCTATGAGCCGATACTTAGTTGGATCGGTCGGGGAATCCGATGAAGACCCGATAAATTCAAACCATTGCGTTGCAAGCATCTTTGGTGCTACAGTAGGCTCCGTTTTGTTCTGGTTCGCTCTCACAATATAGAAAGCTCCGAATAATAGTATTAATGCTGTAAATCCAGCTATGATTTTTGATTTTAACGTTATCATGGTGTAATGTTTTAATTTGAAATTCTGTTGGTAATCATTTTGCACATCGGTTTTGCCTCACAGTTATGCAATCGAGGGTTCCTATTGTATGGTCGGCCAGCTTCCTGGAAGCCGAGAAGCCAGCTAACTCGGGAACAGTGCAAACTTACGCGGATACAACATCTTGCTTGCGACTCTCTTTAGGGCCAAGGATAGACAGATAGGAGCATAGCGCAGTGTGCTGAACCAAAGAATGGCTCTATACCTGAATCGAAGGACAAACTGCCCAAACAGTAGGATCCCTAAGGACTGGAGCCCCGACCTGATCTGCAGGCCTAGCTGGCTGATTTTCGTTTTTACTGTTTGTAGACTTTTCATCTTCGTTCATTTTACCTATCCATAACCTGTAGCGCAGCGGCACATCCTGGGTGCGGCCTGCCCTCTGTGTTGTTTTGCACTTTATCGCTGTACCCGCGTCCCTATTTTATTTTGCTCCAGCTATCTCCTCCCAACCTTTCGCAGACGTACCGAAGATAGCTGGACTCCCAGTCGGGAAAGACGGGGATCGCATGGCACTTGTACGCCTGCCATCTCTTTTGCTTTTCGTTCTTTAAGCGTATTTCAAAGGTAAGGCAGCCTCGGTGAATTCATTTATCCATTTTTGATCATATGATGTATTCATTTTTGTCATTGTCGGGATTACGATGGAGTTCAATATAATCGGAGGGATACAGGCCTACCCGTTTTTCAAAATATTTGGAGAAACCACTTGGGTATTTAAATCCGCAAAAATTGGCTACTTCGCCAATACTATAAGTCGAAAGCAATCTTTCTTTTGCCAGCGGAAGGAGTATTTCGTCCCTATACTGTAAAAGAGTCTGTCTGTAATGGCGTTTATGGCAGCGCGTCAGGTGGGCATCAGAAACGCTTAGGATAGTGGCAATCAGGCTTATATTCACTTCCTGAAAACCTTGGTTGACGATATCATGGATCATTGTTCTAGCTTTTCTGGCCAGTATTTCACTTTCGCTCAGTTTCTCATAGAATGCAAATTGTTTTGATTCGGCGATATCAAATAACTGGTAAATCTGCTCGACAACCTTTGCTTCGTTTTGTTTGCTATAGTTGAAAAAGATTGTTTCAATGCGGTTGAGCTGGTAATCAGTCAGCTCTTTGATCGGCCATAAGGCGGTCTGGTAAAGACTGGATTTATCCCTTTTTCTGGCATTTTTTAATTCGGATAGAAAGTGGCCGTGATGGTAGATGATGTCCCGCACCAGGCCGATATCAATCAATAGCCCGTAGACCAGGTAATTCCCGGGCTTTAGCAGTATATCGAATTTACTGCGCGGAATGTAGGTAAAAGTACTATGTCTATGGGGAAGTACTATTTCGTTTTTGGTACCATGTTTTTGAACGATAATATCGTCCGTCGCGTTCTTGGTATAAATCAGGTGAAAGTCTGGCCTGTTTGTTTTAAGTTGCACGATACAATCAGTGGGCACATGGGCCTGTAGCCGATATAATATGGTCTGCCGGTAATCTATGTATTCCTCTACAAGCTGGATAGAAGGATCCTCATATAGATTACGCTTGGCACCAGGTAATTGGGTGAGAAATGGGTGTTTTTCGTCCTCGAAATAAGCTACTTTTGGTAATATAAATTTGAAGGTCTTCTTCATAATTGATCGTGGTTTATTTTTCAACTTTTACGGTATGGAAAAGTATTTATAATTTATTTACTAAATACTACCGTCCAGCACATGTTTATTTAATATATTTTTGCTATTTTATAGCTCGGTTTGACTGTTATTTATTGACTACGCCTAAATCCCAGCTAATGGATGAGTGAATTCAAACATAGAATTTGTGATTGTTTTATATTGTAGAATTAATTCCTAAATCAACTGCATTACTTCTCAATTGATCGACACTACTTCCTGTCACTGCTGAATTGATCCCAAATATATCGAGTATATAAGGTTAAAAGTTGTCCAAATCTGGAGAAAGAGTTGTACATTTTCCGTACTAGCCCACTAGTTTTCAAAATACATAATACTGGATTTTAGTGGGAATGCTCGCACCTCTTGCGAAATAAGGACACTTTTGGAGAAATTAGGACAAGACTAGGACATGCTCGCACTGAACAATGGCTGTATGGCGCTAGATTTTTTTTCATTTTCCTGAATTTTTAACTGTTACCAGTTCAAGGATATGGAAGGTTTTTTTGGCCGAAAAGCGGCCATATGGTGGCCGAAAATTGGCTAATCATTATGCTCTTTTTCTCTCCCCTTTATTCACCATTTTTTCGTGTCTGGTTCGTGCCATCTTCGGAATGCGCCTACATATTTCCTACAGATTATCTACATATTGCCTACATAATCAGTAGGGAAGGAGTAGGGAAACAGTGGAGAAAAGCGGGCGGCCTCCGAATAAGGGGCGAGGCAGGTACGAAGGATTTATGAAAAAGGATGAACTAGTTGCGATATCATCATTTAACTGCCAATTTTTTTGTTTTTTTAATGTCCCGCAAAAATCCCCAAAATATGGGAAGTGAAAGAAAACACCACGGTTTGTCTTAGTATCTGCGTAAACTGTGAATTGAGATGTTACAATAATGTTGTTTCGTTTGTTTTTGGTGATGTTTCTTTTTGTTTTTTTTTTCTTAAATATGAAACTAACTACTTATTTTTAAATTAAAACAATGTTAACAATATGGTAATCATTGTTATGGTAGTTTTTGTGGTCTTGTTTGTTAGTTTTGCAGCGTTTAATCTAAATCTTATACCTGTTTTTAACTTGTGTTGTTTATTTCTTATTCTTTCAATTTTTAAGAAATACATTTGTTTTGTTTGTTTTGAAATATTTGTTTTGTTTGTTTTTCTGAATTGTATTCGATCTCAAGTCAGAACCAGTTATAGATTTGTTTAACCAAAATTATTATGAAAAATATAATCAATTAACATTCTCTTTGTTATCGTTGCTGTTTTTTTCTTATTGTAAAGAAGATGTTGCAACAAGGCAAGGTGAGCATGATCCCAATAAACCGGTCGTGCTCTCTTCTTTCTATCCTGCAGAAGGCGGAGCTAAGGATAAAATCTTATTAGATGGTCAAAACTTTGGATCCGATCCAAATAAGATCAAAGTGTATTTTAATAATGCACGGGCTGCAGTAGTCTCCTCAAGTGGAGAACGTATTTTATGCTATTGTGCCACGTCTTCCTGGTGATGATCCCAAAATTTCGGTTGTCATCGGTAAAGATTCATTGATTTATGATAAATCATTTACTTATCATATCAGGCGCAGGTCAGTACAGTTACCGGTACAGGGATAAGGACTTTTTAGCAGGTACACTCGATCAGGCACATGTCTATGGCAAATACCTAGATATGGACGCGCAAGGCAACCTATTTATGACCTGGCGTGATGGTGGATCATTTGGGATAGCGCGTATCAACGAAAAGGAAAATATCGTTTACCCCTTTATATTCAGCTGCATCCTCACCAAACCCTTATGCCAACGGGGTGACAGTGGATCGGGAAACAGGTATTATGACAGTTTCGCACGAGTCGGTTGCGGAGTGTTTTTTTTTCCTTTGATCCAAGAGAAGCTTGGACACTTCGCCAGCGGAATGCACAGTTCTCAGCAGCTGATTACGGCAAAATTGTTCAGGCGGATAGATATGCCAACTTTGTGACTTTTTGCCCTACGATGGCCATTTATATACACGCTTCCGTGATGGTCATATCGCTAAAATAGATCCGGTGACATATGCTGCGACGATCGTGCACAAAGGGCCTTATGGTTCACAATATGGACAGGCTATTAATCCAGCAAAACCTTGGGAGTTGTATATTACGTTACACTCAAACGCTAGCCCGAACACGTTTGCACAAGGAATTTCTGTATTAGACCTACGTCCTGAACATATCAACGAAGGCTTCAAACGTATCAATGCACCGGGTGGGTCGGGATTTCGCGACGGCCCCGTTAAAGATGCAATTTTCAATTATCCAAAGGATATCAAATTTGACAAGACCGGAAATATGTTTATTGCCGATTATGGTAATCACTGTATCCGTATGCTATCGGCTGATGGAATTGTTTCTACTGTTGCCGGACAACCGACTAAAGCTGTTATAAAGACGGTGGGCCTGTAGAGTCGCAGTTCAACCAACCTTGGGGAGTTGCGGTGAATGATCAGGGCGATATCTATATCGCCGATTGGAGCAATGCGCGCATCCGTAAATTAGTTATCGAATAATTAACCTACTTATTATATTATGAAGATTTTTTATTTTTTGTGCATGCTGCCGCTGTGCCTCTGGCTATCACCTGCGCTTGCACAACAAACAGAAGAACAGTTAACGATTGCCGGAACTGTCGTTGATAGCAAGGGGCAACCTATATCTAAAGTATCAATCTATGTCAAGGATAAACCGAAAGGAGCAACTTCTACAGATGATAAGGGAAAGTTTACTATTAAAGCTGTGTATGGAGACTGGTTGGTATTTACCAGTGTGGGCTATGACGTTGCCGAGCATTTGGTGGTAGAATCCACCAGTAATCTTGAATTAAAGATGCTGGACAAGAGCACCAATATCGACGAGGTTGTGGTTGTCGGTCTGGGAGCCAAACAGCGAAAAATTAGTTCTGTAGGTGCCATTACAACAGTAGATGTAAAACAGTTACAAAGTCCCGCACCTTCTATCGCGAATATGTTAGGGGGCCGCGCCGCTGGTATTATTTCGATGCAGACCTCGGGTGAGCCTGGAGCAAATATTGCAGATTTTTGGGTGCGTGGTATTGGTACATTTGGTGCCAATGCGAAAGCCTTAGTGCTTATTGATGGACTTGAAGGTGATTTAAATACGATCGATCCCGCTGATGTAGAGAGTTTCTCCATTCTGAAAGATGCTTCGGCAACAGCGGTATATGGTGTGCGGGGTGCAAATGGCGTTGTATTGGTAACCACTAAACGCGGTACCGTAGACCGTATCCAGATTACAGGGCGAGCAAACTCTACGTTATCACGACTTAATCGCCTACCGAAATACCTACGTGCTTATGATTATGCCCTATTGGCTAATGAAGCTTCCGTAGTGCGGGGGAGCGAGCCCTTGTTTAATGATACAGAATTAGGTATTATACAACAACATCTAGATCCAGATATGTATCCAGATGTCAGTTGGCAGGATGAGATTCTAAACCGAAGCTTTTGGCGTCAGAGCTATTATGCCTCTGGGCGCGGCGGTTCTGAGGTAGCACGATACTTCCTGAGTTTGGGCGGTAATAGCGAAACAGCAGCGTACAAAGTCGATAAGAATAGTATTTACAGTTCTAATGTTGGCTACAATACTTACAATTACCGTGTTAATCTTGATATTAACTTAACCAAAACAACGAAGGTATTTTTGGGTTCAGATGGCTTTCTATCTGTTAAAAAAGAACCTGGTTATGGTAATACGGATGATATCTGGAAAACACAATCGACACTTACGCCCATTTCCATCCCGCTTAAGTACTCTAATGGCTTATTACCCGGGGTTGGATCAGGGCAGCGTTCATCACCTTATGTGATGATCAACCGTACAGGTAACTATAATAATCAAAACTATAAAGGTAAGGTAACACTGGCATTGGATCAGGACTTGAGCAGTGTGCTTGAAGGGCTGAAAATCCGTGGTCAAGGTGCTTATGATATCCAGAGCTATTTTTCTGAACGTAGGTGGATGCAGCCTGCATTGTATGAAGCAACAGGCCGTAATTTGGATGGGTCATTGATCATGGTTCAAAAGGTACAGGAAAGGCCCGCGTCCTATTCAAAATTCGTAAGCCAATATCGAAAGTATCATTTTGAGTCTACACTTAATTATGATAAAAAATTTGGAGAAGATCATCGTACTTCAGCTTTAGTTTATTATTACCTGAGCGATGCCAAAAATACGGATGATGCAACCAATAATTTGACGGCGATACCTGTTCGTTATCAAGGTGTTTCCAGTAGATTTACCTATGGTTATAAGGATACTTACCTATTGGATGCCAATTTCGGTTATACCGGTTCCGAGAATTTTCAACCTGGTCGCCAGTATGGTTTTTTTCCTTCGGTAGCGATAGGATGGGTACCTACAAGTTACCAATTTATGAAGAATGTAGCTCCTTGGTTAGATTACTTCAAAATCAGGGCGTCTTATGGTACTGTAGGTAACGATAGAATTGTAGATGACGTACGTTTCCCCTACCTCACTAAGGCGGATATAGATCGGAATAAGGTCTGGGGAATTGATGGGATAGAAACGATTACCGAAACCCGTATCGGTGCAGACAATCTAGCGTGGGAAAGAGCTATTAAATCCAATTTGGGTATTGAAGGAAAGCTCTTTAATAATAAAATTGATTTTGTTATAGACTTTTTCCAAGATCAACGGAACGGTATTTTTCAACCGCGGGTGCAAGTGCCGGATTATGTGGGCGTAATTTCTAATCCGTATGCCAATGTGGGGCGTATGAAGAGCTCGGGTGCTGATGGTAATATTAGCTACACCACCAAGTTGAATAGTGATATGACCCTTACTTTGCGGGGTAACTTCACTTATTCAAAAAATGTTGTGCAAAACTGGGAACAGGCTTACCTAGAGTATTCTTACCTAGAGTATAATGGTTATCCTCATAATTCCATTCGTGGTTATCAAGCATTAGGCTTATTTAAAGACGAAGATGACATTAAATACAGTCCGACACAAAGCTTTGGAACGGTATTACCCGGTGATATTAAATACAAGGATGTGAATGGTGATGGTATCATTAATACCCTTGATAAAGTACCATTGACCCATAGTAACTATCCATTAATCATGTATGGATTCGGGGGAGAGTTCCGTTACAAAAATCTATCATTAGGTGTCCTTTTCAAAGGAACAGGTAAGACTTCCTTCTTCTATGTTGGGCAGCCGATGAAATATAAAGATGTTACTGAAAATACGGGTATGGGCTATATGCCCTTCTTCGGCGGTACAGATGGTAACGTCATTACCATGGCTAATGATCCTGCCAATCGTTGGATCCCGAGAGATTATGCGCTACAGCATGGTATTGATTTATCCTTAGCCGAAAATCCAAATGCCAAATTCCCGCGTTTGCAATATGGTAATAACAGGAACAACAGTCAGTTATCCTCCTTTTGGATGGATGATGCCCGCTATTTGCGATTGCAAGAACTTACGTTGAGCTATAATGTAAGCCCGAATTTCTTAAAGCGATTAGGTGTCAAATCCATGGATCTTCAGTTTGTTGGAAACAACCTATATATCTGGGATAACGTTAAGATTTTTGACCCCGAACAGGCGGCTTGGGGTGGACGTAAATACCCAATTCCGACGACTTATTCGTTACAGGCTTATATTAATTTTTAATACCATAGAAATAATCGAAAGACATGAAAACGTCAATAATCATGAATAGAATTGCCAAATCCAGCTTAGCGATACTAGTGTTGTTTATGGTGACATCTTGTAAGGACTATCTAAATATTGATCAGTACTTTGACGATGAATTTAATATTGATTCGGCATATGCAAATACACGTTACTTAGAAGCGTATATGTGGGGGGCGGCAGCAATGTTCCCTGACGAATCCAATACGATCAGATCCAACTATACACCAGGGCCAATGGCGACAGATGAAGCTATAAATGGCCTTACAGGTACTGGGACAACCAATATTTACTACGGGATGGATTTTGTCACCGGAAATATTACGCCTGATTTTTATGGTGGACTTAACCAATGGGGAAAATATTATAAAATTATCCGCAAGGCGAACAATGTATTGAAAAACATTGATGTGCCAAAGGACATGAGCTACGCAGATCGTAACCGTATCGAAGGATATACACGTTTTATTAGAGCTTACGCATACTATAACCTCATTATAGATTTTGGCCCACCAATCTTGTTGGGAGATGAAGTTGTGAATACCAATGAGGATATTGCGTATTATGACCGGCCCCGGGCGACGTATGATGAGGCTATGGAATACATCTGTGGTGAATTTGAAAAGGCTGCTGTACAACTTCCTGTTGATGTTAGTCTATTGGATTTCGGCAAACCGACAAAAGGTGCCGCATTTGCATTGATCGCCCGTTTGCGCTTGATCCATGCCAGTCCATTGTTTAATGGCGGACCTGTTGCCGCATCCTATTTTGGTAGCTGGATTCGCAAGACCGATGGCACACATTATGTATCACAACAATACGATGAAAAACGTTGGGCAGTAGCCGCTGCCGCTGCTAAGCGTGTTATGGATATGGGCCGGTATAAATTATATACAGTGCCTGCGGACGAAAGAACGCCTACACTTCCAGCTGGCGTAACGTCCGATCCCAACTTCTATGGAAGCTTTCCGAATGGGGCGGCTGATATTGATGCATTTAGATCATATTCTGACGTCTTTACCGGTGAGGCTGTCGCTTCAATCAATCCCGAATACATTTGGGGGCGTAATACAGAATATTTTAGAACGGATTTGAATCAGGGGGCATTTCCGCCAACTTTAGGAGGATGGGGACGTTTCTCGGTGACACAAAAAGTTGTAGATGCTTATCTGATGGATGACGGACGTACCAAAGAAGAAGCACGTGGCGATACGTATTTTGAGGCGGTGGCTGATCTTCCTGCCGGTGGAACCTTTGGCGATTTATTTACGGCTCAACCGCGTAAATTTTCAGGTTACCCACTGAATGCGGGGATATTTAAGATGTATGCAAACCGTGAAATGCGTTTTTATGCATCGATAGGTTTCAACGGTGCTGTGTGGCAGGCTTTGTCGAGTACAACGTTGAATACACATACGGCTAAATATTTTTATCAGGAACCTGATGGTCGAGGTGGTGTCTCGGCATCGTCGCCTAACTATCCATTAACTGGTTATGTTATTAAGAAATGGGTAAATCCATTTGATGCAATCAGTGGCACGGGGGCCAGAATGATGCCCAAAGCATATCCTATTATACGTTATGCAGAAATATTGTTATCCTACGCTGAAGCACTAAATAACCTTACTGGAAGCCATACGGTACAGCTTGGTGATAAAACCTATACCGTGAGCCGGGATGAAAGTGAAATAAAAGGTTCTTTTAATGCTGTTCGATACCGTGCGGGTTTACCAGGATTGTCTGCTGCGCAGCTTGCCAACAAGGCAGAGGTACAGAAGCAAATAGAACGTGAGCGTATGGTGGAGTTTCTATGGGAAAACAGACGCTTTTACGACGTACGCCGCTGGGGTAAATACGAAGAGACTGAACGCGAACCAATTCGTGGTATGAACCCCGATGGTGCGGACCGGGAATCTTTCTACAAGCGAATTTCACCAGGTACATCGTCATTCTTGACACGTCAGGTAGACAAAAAATTAATTTGGGTGCCTATACCTCGTGCCGAAATGCGCAGATTACCATCATTGGATCAGAATCCGGGCTATAATTAGGATTAAGCATTAAAAAAGGAAAATATAACCGTCTTCCATAACCGTTTTGGTTTGTGGAAGACATTAAAATATTAAATTATGAAACGAAGTTTTATCGCTATACTGACAGCTTCGATGGCTTTAGTTGCCTGTAAGGACAATGAAGTATTCGAAAAGGAAATGTATAAAAATGAGGTAGCATTAATAAGTTCTGATTATCACAATACGTTTAAAGAAGTGGTTCGCTTGACGGGAGAAGAGGTAATTGGCTATGTAGCGGCATCTTCAGGAGGTACCCATGCGCCTGATAAAGATCTTGTTATTGCACTGGAAGAGGATTCAGAACCTTTAGTAAAATACAATTTTGCTGTTTACGATAATTCGGAAGATCTGTATGCCAAATTACTTCCTAAAGAGAAGTATGACATCATGGACAAAAGGATTGTGATCAAAGCAGGCGAGCTAACAGGCCGTACCATGGTTAAATTGCGACCAGATGGATTATCTCCGGACTCTACCTATTTTATTGGGCTGAAAGCAACAGGTTCATCCGGTGTTGAAATCAATCCTAAGAAAAGCACCATATTGTATCAGGTCATCATAGAGAATGAATATGCATCACAGGCCAAAAATACCATGTATTCAATGGTGGGGTTTGCCAATGGTTTGTCTACAGCGGCGAATAAACAGCTATTTCCATTAACCAGCAATAGCGTGCGGATGGTCGCCGGAATGAAACCTTTAATCTAAGTACCTAATATTACGAAAAACTGTCTTACGTTGGAGATAGATGATTTTAATAACGTAAAGATAAAGCCCTACAAAATATTCAGGTCGTACAATTGGACAATGACCCAATGTATCCGAATAAATTCAAAGTGGAAGAAGCATTTGGTATGCGCACAAACGTGTTTTATTGTCATATCAATATACGATAGGCAATGTGACGACAATTATGAAGGAACGTGTTGAAATGCAGGTTAAATAAAATTATGGAATTCATGAATACGATTAATTATTATAAATTGGATACGTTTCCAAAATCAATAGTTGTCTTTTGTCTTAGTTTGATAATGATACTAACATCCTGTAAAGACGATCTTGCGGTAGATGGTGCTTTTGCACTAAAAGATAACCCATCAAAATTGACCGCTGCGGCTGATGGTTTATCTGAAACCTACACTGTTCAGGCGACAGGCAAATGGAAGTTGAGCCCCTCCGAAAAGAAAACTGGCTTAAAATCGATCCAATGGAGGGGAATGGAAATGGAACATTTACCGTTACCGTCCACAAAAATACCGATCCCGAGCGCGTGAACTGACTTTGTTTTTTACTTTAGATGGAAAGTTACAAAATAACGTGCTGAAGGTAGAACAGGCAGGAACCACAGATCAAGGACAGGTGAAAGATCCCTATTTAAAAATAGATGGCATATCCAACCGTTTGGAAGTTCTGGAAGAGGGAAGTAATGGACAATATATTCTCCGTTCTACAGGTAAGTGGAAGTTGCGGTGGAGGACGAGTCTGACTGGGTTAAGGTTTCCCCTATGGAAGGTGAGGGCGATACCCCGATAACAATCACTGTAAATAAAATACCGACATTGAGCGTACAGCAAATCTATTGTTATTTTTAGACGATGTGCAACAGGCATCTCCGCTAACGGTATATCAGAAAGGCCAAAATTGCAAGTAGAGGGCGATGTCGTTCTTCAGGAGGACTTTAACTGGCTGACCTATGGAAGCGAGATCTTTAATGCGACTTCAGGCGAAACCAGGATTGCTTTATGGAGCACGGAAGAGTGGCCAAAGGCTGGACCAGTACGATCAATACGACAGAAGGTGGCGGTAATTATGCATCGATTTATGCGCGACCAGGCTTTATTAAATTAGGGCGTACGAACTACGGCGGCGATCTAATTTCGCCGAAGCTGGCCAATGTACAGCGTACAAAAATCTATTGGTTACCTTCAAAGCTGTACGATATGCCACTGGTGATCATTATCTACTCAACGTTGGTGTCAAAGGACCGGGAACGGTCAGCGTGAGCCAATTTAATGTGATGAACGTGCAACTCCTAATTCGAATCTAGAATCGTGCAGGGCTGCATGGCAAGCTCCAGAGGCGACCTATTCTTTTGTTGTTACGGGAGCTACTGCGGAGACTCAAATTTGGTTATTGGGTGGCGCTTTTGATCAGCGTGCTGGTAATTGGCCAGCTACTGTTAACCGTATCTTTGTCGACGATATCGTTGTTACCGTCGCTAAATAATAAACCTGGCCCATGCATACTTCTCTTCAGAAAAATTGCATGGGCTATTTTGTGCCCCCTGCTAAGTAATTGTTAATAGCCTTTAATCACCTATTTTTTATGAAAAAAAAGAACAATATAACCGACGGGTCTTTATTCGAACTACATTGGTAACCGGACTTGGCCTAACATTAAACTTATACAGCTGCACCAAAGCTTCAGCTATTCCCGAAAATAAGCCCGGTGAACCCGAACCGGAGAATGAAGATAATACATTACGGATAACCGGTGTGCTATTGTCCGCCCGGATAGAATCTTCCAAGGGGGCGAATATACAATACAAGGAATGGGATTCAAGACGGGAGATCAGCTATATTTTGAATCACTGAATAAACCCGGTGTAATGGGGAAATTTACCGTCGCAAGCAAATCTGCTTCTGCAGATCATATTGTTTTTGTTTCCCAACGGACTTGCCATCGGATAGTTATCGGATATCCGTAAAACGCGGAGCCCAGTCATTTTTGTTGGGATCAACCATTGTCAATTTATTTTTTAATGCGAATATCCCCGACAAAACAGGAATGACTGTAAAGGGTGTTGTTTACGCTAATGGTGTAGGTGTTGCCAATGTTGTGGTATCAGACGGCTTTGAAGTGACAATGACGGATGCAGCTGGTATATATTATTTACCTTCTTCCAAAAAGGAAAATATGTGTTTATCTCCATACCGGGAAACTACGAAGTTGATTCAAACGTCAATGCGCCTCAATTCTTTCAACGCCTTTCGCAGCCGGCTAATATTGTTGAGATTAAAGATTTTGAGCTTAAGGCTGTAAATAATGAAAAACATGTGGTCATGGTGTTGGGGGATATGCACTTGGCTAAACGTACGGATGACCTGAATCAGTTTCAGAAAGGATTCCTGCCCGATGTTAATCAATCAATACAAAACTATAAAAATGCGGCAATAAAGTGTATGCGCTGACATTGGGAGATATGACTTGGGATGGGTACTGGTATACCAATAATTATGCACTGCCGCAGTATATTGTTGAAATGAATAAGATCAACGCGATGGTATTTAATACCATGGGCAATCATGATAACGATCCAAAGTTTTATGAAGATTGGGGGGCTGAAGATAAGTTCCGTGATGTATTGGGGCCGACTTATTATTCATTCAATATCGGTAAGGTACATTACATTGTTTTAGATAATATTGAATATATTAATGCCGGTGATGCAAGGAACTATAATACAAAAATTGTCGCCGATCAGATTGAATGGCTCAAAAAAGATCTAGCAACCATTACGGATAAGGATACGCCGATTGTGATCGCTATGCATGCACATTTACATACCAATCCAATTCTCAATACGAGCGGTGCCGAAACCACAGGATATCGGATAAGCAATGCGCAGGATTTTGTGAATACCTTGAATGGATTTAACACCGTGCATGTGCTCACGGGACATACGCATATCAATTATAACGTAGAAACAGCTGCTACGCCGCATATCATGGAGCATAATACAGCTGCCATCTGTGCGACCTGGTGGTGGACCGGTAACGCGGGATATGCAGGCAATCATATTTGTAAGGATGGGGCCCCAGGAGGCTATGGAATATGGGCGATAGACGGAAGAGATTTAAAGTGGGGGTATAAGAGTATTGGTGAGCATGCTGATTATCAATTTAGGGCTTATGATCTTAATCAGGTGCATCTTACCAAAGATAAATATGCCCCAATTTTAAGCCTACAAGTGATCTGAAATGGCAGAGTTATGCGGCGGAATATGCGAATCCCAATAACAACAATGAGGTACTGATCAATGTTTGGAACTACGATAAAAATTGGAAAGTCGAAGTGAGTGAAAATGGTCAACCGTTGACAGTCTCCCGTGTCCGTATGCGAGATCCATTGCATATTGTTTCCTATTCAGCACAGCGGCTTAATCGAAATGCTACCCCCACCGAGGACTTTGTCAGCACCCTGACAGCGCATATGTTTAAAGTGAAGGCCTCTTCTCCCACCAGCACCTTGTTAATTAAAGTAACTGATCGTTTTGGTAAGGTTTATCAAGAAACTATGGTTAGACCCAAAGCTTTTGGATACCTGATGAAGTAGTAGAGAGCTAGATAAAGCTCCGTCACCTGAAGACTGAGCTTTATCTAAATCAAGTTATTCCTATAAAGAATGATCTGTATTATCGAATATAAGATTTGATGGTACAGGGTCTATTAATAGGTAATCTTAGGCTTGCCATTTTCACAAACCACCCCTTTGGCTGGTTTGTCATTTTTGTCTGGACAGTTCAAGCTTTTGTCCAGCACTCTTTTTGCATGATCCAAATGATTATACTGTTCTGCCATATTGCCAAACTCAGCAAAGTTTTCTTTGTCAGTATACAATATAGAGATAAATTCACAGTCTTTACGAAAGGGGCGATATGCCATTTACTTGGGTCGGTACAGGGAATGTCATTGAAAAATGTGGTCAATTTTAGGTAACAGTTCATCCAGCCGCTGGGTTAATTTCAGGCAGCTCCAGATCCCTAGCGCTGGCGACTTTGACTTTGCCTGCAATGCAGCGTATTCCAAAATGAGGCGGAAGATAATTTTCAGCTGGACTGGTATTGTAAACAATAGGCCCTTTATATACTTTCTGTGCCGTTTCTTTAAGGTCTGCAGCTTCGGCAATTAATTTATTATAAGCTTGCTCAAAGCTCGGATGTACGGGGACATAGGTGTAATAAAGCGTGTCAATACGACATTCCTTTAGGTCATTGCAGGAAAGATTTTCAGTTAGTTTAACAGCTTGTTGGATTTTATCGTCTGCTAGGCTAGTGAGTTCTCCATAGTCGTCTTCTTTTTTACAGCCTACAAATAAAAATGTACTAAATAACAAAAAGTAAAATAGGTGTGTTAAGTGCTTCATAAATTTGGTTTTTGTAAGATTAACGAAAGCTATTAACTATCTGCTACAGTCAAAGGTATTCTAATGCAGGGATATATTGCTTTTTATTATCAATAATTAATAAAGTTGTTTTCGAATAGTCTTTAGTTCGGCGAAATTAACATTTAAAAATGACTTAGTCTAAAACACTTTAGTGTAGTATTATTGCTAACCATCTCTATACGACTTGTTTTGATACAATGTGCAGGTAGGCAAGGGTTGTCCATAATTACTTTGTACAGGGATGTCTTTTTTTATGCCAGAAAATGAGATAATACCGCGAAATTGTCGCACTCCACTACCGCTACAAATTAATGTTACGTAGAAAAATAATATTAAAATTCGTATCTTCGTGCAATGGATAATTTTATTGTTTTCTGGCACGTAAATACCGGCCCGATTACCTTGATTCGGTTGTAGGTCAGCAACACATTACTGGTACCTTAAAGAATGCGATACACAACAATCAGTTGGCGCAGGCATTTTTATTTTGTGGTCCCCGCGGTGTGGGGAAAACTACCTGTGCGCGTATTTTAGCTAAAACAATAAATTGTGAAAATATCTTAGCAGGCACTGAACCTTGTGGTGCATGTGCTAGCTGTAAGTCTTTCCAAAATGGAAATTCTTTCAGTATTCATGAACTGGAATGCCGCATCCAATAATTCCGTAGATGATATCCGCAACCTGATTGATCAAGTACGCATACCACCACAGGCTGGAAAATATAAAATCTATATCATAGATGAGGTGCATATGCTTTCTCAAGCGGCTTTCAATGCTTTTTTGAAGACATTGGAGGAACCTCCTTCCTATGCTATCTTTATCCTGGCGACTACTGAAAAACATAAGATTTTACCAACGATTCTTTCGCGCTGTCAGATTTTTTTGATTTTAACCGGATCAAAGTGGAAGATATGGCCAGTCATTTGGCCCGTATCGCTGACAGGGAAGGTATTGCTTATGATCAGGACGGATTACATATCATTGCCCAAAAGGCCGATGGTGGCCTTCGGGATGCCTTGTCGATGTTCGATCAGATCGTCAGTTTTTCCAATAAAAATGTCACCTATCAAGCTGTAATCGATAATTTGAATATCTTGGATTACGATTATTATTTTAAGCTAACGGATGCTATTTTAACTGAGGATGCACCACAAACTTTATTGATTTTCAATGAGATTTTAAATCACGGGTTTGATGGCAGTCATTTCATAGCCGGTCTGTCTGCACATTTTAGAAATTTGCTGGTTGCTAAAGAGCCGGCTACGCTAAAATTATTGGAAGTCAGTGATAGTATTCGTCAAAAGTATCTGCAGCAGTCCCAAAAAGCTTCTCCAGGATTTTTGTTATCTGCATTGAATATTTCCAATCAATGTGAGATCAACTATAAGACAAGTAAAAATCAACGCCTGCAAGTTGAACTTTCACTCCTCAAGACATGTCATATCGCAAGTGCGATTAAATTGAGCCAGCTTGGATCCGTACAGATTCCTTCGGCAACCGAGGGCGTAAAAAAAAAAACTTCCTGAGCCAGTAGTTGGACAAGCGCAACAAACCTCGGTAGTCCCTACTCCGCAAGCGACTTCTCCAGCGAATGCTCCTGTCGTTGAAAACCCTGTGACACCGCGTTCGCAAGCTAACCCCGTAAATTATCAGGCTTCCGAGACTAAGGAAGAGGTGAAAAAAGATCCTATTTCCAACGTGCCTCCTAAAGTAAAAAAAGGCGGGTGGGGAGCATCTACTGCAGCAATTATTCCGTCTTTGCCGGATTTGAATACCATATACGATAACAATGCGGTTGCCAAAGAAGGTGATGAGCCAGAATTAATACGTGGAAGCGAACAACGTGATGTTTCATTCGGTCAATTTATTGCTGTTTGGAATAGTTATGCTGAACAGCTGAAAGCGGAAAACAAGATTAACTTGTATACCATGATGACGGCTATGCAACCGCGGTTAAATGGGGTATTGATTGAAATTGATGTCGAAAATGGTGTTCAGATGGATGTATTGCAAAGTGCAAAGGTTGATGTGTTGAACTACCTACGTGTGAAACTCCAGAATTTTTCGTTGGATCTGCAGGGGGTGATGATGGAACATACTATTTCACGCAAACCCTATACTTCCCAGGAGAAGTATCAAGCAATGGTCAACAAAAAACCCGCTTTTAGATACTTTGCGGAAGGAGTTTAACTTGGGGCTAAGCTAATTCAAACACGCTAGTTGTTTTTTATTTTTGTACATTTGCAAACTCTTCCATGAAGAGGGAAATATTTAGTATTTATTATGCAAGGAAATTTTCAGAGACGTGATCGCGACCACGGGGAAAGACGTGAAGTGAATCAGATGGTATTTGGTATTCGTGCTGTCATCGAAGCAATCGATAGTGGTAAAGAGATCGAGTCATTATTTATACAACGCGGTTTGAGCGGCAGTTTGATTCTAGAATTGAAAGCCTTGTTAAAGGAACATAATATCGCTTCTCAACAGGTGCCAATTGAAAAATTAAACCGCATAACACGTAAAAATCATCAAGGTGTAATTGCGGTTATTTCTCCAATTACCTATCATGATATAGAAGAACTTCTCCCTCAGATTTATGAAAAAGGTGAAACTCCTTTACTTCTGATGTTGGATGGAGTGACAGATGTGCGCAATTTGGGTGCTATTGCACGTACAGCGGAATGTTCTGGAGTACATGCCATCATTGTCCCTAAAAAGGGCTCAGCTGAGGTTAACCCCGATGCCATTAAAACATCTGCTGGAGCACTCTATAAAATCCCTGTCTGTCGCCATGATAGCTTGTCCAAAGTTGGTAAATTTTTGATTGATTCAGGTGTGCAATTAGTTGCCAGTACAGAAAAAACAACCTCGAGCATTTATGATGTGGATTATACAGCTCCAACCTGTGTGATTATGGGTGCAGAGGACGTTGGTGTTTCCAATGACCTAATCCGTATTGCCGACCACCTGGCCAAGATACCAATGTACGGTGAAATAGGTTCGTTAAATGTATCTGTGTCGGCCGCAGTAGTGATCTATGAAGCGATTCGTCAACGGATTGTTAAAAAATAAAGAATATAATTTAGTTGATTACAAAAAAGCCTTTGTTTTTGACAAAGGCTTTTTTGTAGACTAGTTTTGATAAATATCTTCAATCTCTTGTTCGTATTTTTGCAAGATAACTTTTCTTTTCATTTTTAAAGTCGGTGTCAATTCACCGGTTTCAACGGTCATTTCGTCTGGGACTATGATGAACTTCTTGATCTGTTCCCAGCTGCCAAAATTTTGATTAATACGGTTGAGTTCCGATCTCATTTTCTGTTTCAGTTCAGGACTATTTAGAAAATCTAGCCTAGAAAGATTGGCAAGGGCGGGAAAAGCACTTCTTGACCATTCTAGAAGATTATTATAGTTGGGAACAATCAACGCCGCAGGAAATTTGCGGCCTTCTCCAAGTACCATAGCCTGTTCGATAAATGAAGATTCGACCAGTTTAGATTCGATCTGCTGCGGAACGATATATTTTCCTCCAGAAGTCTTGAACATCTCTTTCTTTCGGTCTATAATTTTAAGAAATTTACCGTCTACCCATTGACCAATGTCCCCAGTATAAAGCCAGCCATCCTTGATCGCTTCTGCTGTTGCCTCTGGATTTTTATAATAGCCAATCATATTATTCTCGCCTTTAGTCAATATTTCTCCATCGTCAGCAAGCTTTATTTCGATATGAATTAACGGTAAGCCTACAGTCCCAATTTTCATGCCTCGTTTATAGCAGTTTACAGCGATACATGGTCCCGCCTCAGTGAGGCCATAACCTTCATATATTGGAATTCCTGCTGCCATATACAGACGGATTAATCTTTCCTGTAAAGCAGCACTCCCGGAGGCAATCCCTTTGATGTCACCACCTAATGCTTCGCGCCATTTTGAAAAAACTAATTTACGGGCAATGTTCAGTTGAAGGTCATACCACCATGTACGTCCCTCCAGTTTGTATTGTTCGCCGATGCTCAAGGACCAGAAGAATAGCTTACGCTTGACTCCTGTTAGCTGCTCTCCTGTAGCCATAATCTTTTCATAAACTTTCTCCAATACACGAGGTACAGCGGAAAAAATATGCGGTTTAACGGATTTAAAATCTTCACCTATCGTATCCATCGATTGAGCAAAGAAGATTGTCAAACCTTTGTACATATATACATATTGGAATACGCGTTCATAGGCATGACAAACTGGAAGAAAGGAGAGGGCACGATCACCTCGTTCGACAGGAAAGGAATATTCACTACTCAACGTATCTGCCAATAAATTTTTATGAGACAACATAACACCTTTGGGATTTCCTGTTGTGCCAGAGGTGTAAATGATGGACGCTAATGTATCGGTTTTTATACCATCACGTAGTTGGTTTAGCGTTTCATCTGTAATGATCTCGCCCTTGGAGACGAAGTCATGCCAATGGTTTAGACCATCCTCTTTGTCTAGACTGTAAATAGCATTTAGTTGCGGACAATCATCTTGTATCGTTAATATCTTTGTGTATAGTGTCTTTGAACTGACAATACACTTCCTGATTTCGGCATGATTGAAGATATATGTGTAATCTAAGGTCGAAATATTAGGGTAAATGGCGACTACTACAGCTCCAATTTGTTGAATAGCAAAATCAAGGATATTCCACTCGATGCGGTTCTCACTAATTAATGCTACTTTCTCTCCCGGCTGAACGCCTAATGCGATCAAACCTTTAGATGTCTCGTTGACCTGTTCAATAAAATAAGTATTGCTTACTTTTACCCATTCGTTACCTTTTTTGAAAGAAAACATCGGGAAATCCGGAGCAATATTATATTGCAGGTATGCTAAATCAAATAATCTTGTTGCTACTATTGGCATGTTAGAAGTCCAGTTCGTATAATACAGCTAATTTAAGCTTTTTTATAGAGACTATTATATTGGCAGGAGATATTAGTGCCTGTACTTTTAGAAGGGGATATAAAAGAAAAGACTCTGGTAAATCAAGCTACGTGCTTTTATACCAGAGTCTTTAAACTCTTATTTTAAATACTAATGACTAGTATTTGCTTTTTGATTCTTTACGTTTTCCAGAGAAATCACGGAAGCCACCGCCATTGCTGCTACGCTCACCACGATCACGACGCTCACCACTGAATCCGCCTTCACGTCTTCCGCTGCGTTCGCCGCCACCATATCCACCTTCACGTCTTCCACCGCGATCTCCACCACGGTATCCACCTTCACGTCTTCCGCCACGGCTTCTTCCACCACGGTCGCTACGACCTTCTCCTCTAGCTTCACCAGATACTTCGATACGTACTTGACGACCATTGTAATCTACACCTTGGAATCCTTGGAATACTTTTTCTACTTCTGCATCTTGAACTTCGAAGAATGTGAACACACCTTTCAAATCAATTTTACCGATTGATTTTCCTGAAATATTCGCATTGTTACAGATAAAGCCTAACATGTCTCCACGAGAGAATTCATCTACTGAACCTAAGTTCATAAATAAACGCGTGTAGCCTTTTGAACCTTCACGTGAACGACCATCACGTCTATCACCGCGGTCTTCACGACCACCATCACGCGCTTCGATATTTAAATCAGGTGCATTTTTGTAATAATCCAAGAAACGGTTGAACTCAAGAGAAGCGAATCTTTTGATGATATCTTCTTTTGAAAGTGATTCCAAATTTTCCATAATTGCAGGCAAGAATGGACTGATTTGTTCATCGTTTACTTCAACATTTTCAATCTTTTTAACGATAGAGAACAATTGTTTTTCGCAAACTTCAGCACCTTGAGGTACTTGTTTTTTCTCAAAAGGCTTACCGATGATTTTTTCAAGATGACGGATTTTGCTTAGCTCTTTTACGTTTACCAAAGAAAGCGAAATACCAGTTTTACCTGCACGGGCTGTACGGCCAGAACGGTGCGTATAGTTTTCTGTTTCATCAGGTAAAGAGAAATTGATAACGTGAGTTACATCACTTACATCAATACCACGAGCGGCGACGTCTGTTGCGATCAATAATTGTAAACTACGGTCACGGTAACGTTTCATAACTTTATCACGTTGTTGTTGGGACAAGTCGCCATGCAGTGAATCAGCGTTGTAACCATCTTTAATCAACGCTTCAGCGATATCCTGTGTTTCGATTTTTGTACGACAAAATACGATACCAAAGATATCAGGGTTTGAATCCACAATACGTTTGAATGCAGCATATTTATCTTTTGCTTTGATCAAATAATAGTGGTGTTCAATGTTGGCATTACCGGTGTTTTTTGTACCTACAGTAAGCTCAACTGGATCGGTCATATAATTCTTTGCGATACGACGTACCTCAGCAGGCATTGTCGCCGAAAATAACCAAGTTTTTTTCTCGTCAGGAGTTTCTGACAAAATGTTGTTGATGTCTTCTTTGAAGCCCATATTGAGCATCTCATCCGCTTCATCCAATACAACATATTTTACATTTGAAAAATCAATCGCATTTCTGCCGATGATATCCAACATACGACCTGGGGTCGCTACTACAATTTGCACTCCACGTCTAATTTGACGTAGCTGGTCTGAGATATTTGCACCTCCATATACAGCAACAACATGTACGTTGTCAACGTATTTAGCAAATTTTTCTAAATCTTTTGAGATTTGTAAACATAATTCCCGAGTAGGGCAAAGAATTAATGCCTGTGGGTGTTTTTGAGAAAAGTCTAATTGCTCTAATAATGGAAGACCAAATGCCGCGGTCTTTCCTGTGCCAGTTTGGGCTAATCCGACAAAATCGTCGTTACCAGTCAATAAAACAGGAATGGCTTTTTCCTGAATTTCAGAAGGTTTTTCGAAACCTAATTCTGAGATGGCATTAACAACTTCCTCACGGATTCCCAGTTCTAAAAATGGGTTCATGAAATATTTTATACAATAGGCACTATTGCCTAAGGCGATGCAAAGATAAGAATAATATTGGAATAAACAAATAATTTAAACAATTGATTTTTAAGGTGATCTGATTCTTTTGTACTAAGTGATAATAAATTGGGTCGTGTTACTTAGATTTAGCGCGCTTTAACAAGTTTTATTTTGAATGTGAAACCATTTACAGCCTAGCTTATTTGAAAGGGATGCTCAACATAAAATTATAGATTTCTTTAATTCCGATAAAGCCAAAGATAGATTGTTGGAGCACTGGCGTAAACATATATTTGACTATTTCTCCGATATTGTGCAAAAATATATTCCTATTTAAATCTGCTGTTAACTAGGTATAAAATGCTGCAAAAGCAACCTGATCACCTGGATTATAACGTAAATCGACGATCAATTCCTCTATTTGTTTTGATTTAAGATTTTGTATTGCTTCTAATAGCGAATAGGCTCCATCGAAATCAAATTGGCATATAATTACTTTAAATAGGGGGATCTTTTTACGTTTACCTTATCAAAGAATAAGATTTCGATAAGAAAAGGAGTAATAAAAAAGGCATCACCGTGAAGTGATGCCTTTGGCTTGTATAAATCAAAGAATATCGATTAATAAAGCGTAAACTCTACGCGACGGTTTTGTTGACGACCATCGGCGGTTTTGTTTGATGCGATCGGTTGGTCAGGACCATAACCTGTCGCTTCAATACGCGATGCATTAGCACCTCGAGATACTAAATAGGCTTTTACCGATTCTGCGCGTTCTTTTGATAAACGCATGTTCAATTCACGGGAACCTGTATTATCGGTGTGACCAGCTAGTTTTAAGCTGAAGTTTTTCTCGATTAACAGTTCTGCTACTTTATTTAATGTCGCGTATGATGTAGGACGTATGGTTGCTTTTCCTAAATCGAACTCCAAGTTTTTGATTGCGTCAGCAACAACTTTTCGGTCAGCCTCTGTTACAACAACCTTTTCAACCACTCTTGTTTCGTTTTTAACAACAATTGGACATCCTGCACCGTCTACCTGAACACCTGAAGGTGTGCCTGGGCATTTGTCATATTTGTTAGCTACACCATCACCATCATCATCTTTCAGGTCACTGTTTAGTCCGTCCAGTTGATTTTGTAGTGCTTGGTTTTTAGCATTTAAAGCATCATTTAGTGCTTTAAGATCATCGTATTTCAATGTGTAGTCGTTTACTAAGGTCGCGACAGGATTTGAATTGTTCAAAGCAGGTTTGCTACCATTACCCAGTGCAAATTCTAAGCCACCATGGATGTAAGTAAACAAGTCATTCTTATATTGACCACCTCGAATACCGTCAAAGTTTTGGTTAACCCAATTTAACTGATAACCCAACTCAAAGTTGATTCCTTTGGCAACAGCAAATTTGAAACCCATGTCCAATGGTACATATATTTTAGAAATACCATCGGCTTCTTGAGAAGTAGAACCTGTTGTCAATGTTGTTTTGCTGTTCATAACACCAACACCAATTGACGCATAAGGTTTGATGAAACTGTTGAAGAATCTCCAGTTCGTATTAGCCGCTTGGAATTCTCCTGACAATGCAGCAGACCATGGTGTTTTAGCCTCAAAAGATTGTGATCCATCTTTAAATGCGCCACCTGTTTTACCGCCAAAGTAACTCGCTTTAATACCGAAAGAAGGAGAGATTTGCTTTTTAATATAAGCACTATATCCCAAATTCCATGCTAAATCCTCATAGTTTGCACGGTTAAAGCCAGCAATGTTAGTTTGATTTGTCACCCCGGCACCAATACCGATAGACCATGTTCTATATTGTGTAGCTGGTCCAAATGGTGTTGTTCCTTCAATGGATGATGCTTTTGCATTTTGAGCATTTGCTGTATTCGCAAATAAGCCCGCAGATGCAAGCGCGAGTACGAATTGTAATTTTAGTTTCATATAATTTGTGTTTGTATAAACCGATGCAAAAGTAATAAGTTAAAAATTAAATTCACTATAGGTTTGTAGTTGAAATATGACATTTGGTAAATAAAAAGGTGTTTCTGTTTAAAAACACCTTTTTATTAGTGTAATTTGTTAGTTATTAATAAAGTGTAAATTCAACACGGCGATTCTGTTGACGGCCCGCTGCATTTTTATTGGATGCAATTGGTTGGTCTGGACCATATCCGGTTGCTTCGATACGCGACGCATTAGCACCCTGAGATACTAAATATGCTTTTACCGCTTCTGCACGTTCTTTAGACAAACGCATATTTAATTCGCGTGAACCTGTATTGTCGGTGTGACCTGCGAGTTTTAAACTAAAATTTTTCTCGATCAATAATGCGGCAACTCTATTCAATGTCGCATAAGAGCTGGAGCGAATAGTTGCTTTACCTAAATCAAACTCCAAGTTTTTGATCGCATCAGCAACAACTTTCTTATCTGCTTCTGTAACCACAACTTTCTCTACGACTTTGGTTTCGTTTTTAACGACAATTGGACAACCCGATCCATCCACTTGGACACCAGAAGGTGTACCTGGGCATTTATCGTATTTGTTAGCCACACCATCGCCGTCGTCATCTTTTAGATCATTGTTGAGACCATCTAACTGTCCTTGTAACGCTTGATTTTTAGCATTCAACGCATCATTTTGAGCCTTTAAGTCATCGTACTTAACCGTGTAGTCATTGACAAGCGTTGCGACAGGGTTAGAATTGTTTAAAGCAGGTTTGCTACCATTACCCAATGCAAATTCTAGGCCTGCGTGAGCATAAGTGAATAAGTCATTTTTGTATTGTTGACCCACTGGGTTATCGGTACCCATTCTGTTGTCAAAACGTTGGTTCGCCCAATTCAATTGGTAACCAAGTTCAAAGTTGATACCTTTTGCTACGGCGAATTTAAAACCAAAATCTGCCGGTACATAAATCTTAGAATACGAGTCACCATATTCTCCTCTGTTCCCGTTAGCGATTCCAGCGGTCTCGGCGTTCATTACACCAACACCAATGGATGCGTACGGTTTAATAAAGCTGTTGAAAAATCTCCAGTTGGTATTTGCTGCTAAAAACTCGCCCGACAACGCTACAGACCAAGGTGTTTTAGTTTCAAATCCTGTCTGTTTATCGCTATTAACATAGCCTGATGTTTTTCCACCAAAATAAGTAGCTTTCAATCCAAAGGATGGGGAGATCTGCTTCTTGATGTAAGCACTATAACCCAAATTCCAATCCAGTTTATCGTAACCACCATTGTTAAACTTGGCGATATTTTGCAAGCTCGTTACACCTGCTCCCACACCGATCGACCACGTTCTATATTGTGTTGCCGAGCCTAATGGTGTTGTGCCTTCAATAGATGCTTCTTTTGTGCTTTGCGCAAAGGATGCGGTGGATAAAATTCCTGCCGCAAAAAGTAATCCTGATTTTTTAAGGCTAATTTTCATAATGCGTGTTTGTAAAATTATCTACTATAATACTGTTGTTAAATTAACTCACTGAACACTCTTGCAATAAATTTGCCAAAAATTATTTGGTTACTCTACTCGCCCAAAAAAGTTTGGCACCTCAATTTCAAAAAGCCAGATGCTTAACAATATTTTCAGTAAAAATGTTTTGAAAAAAAGTTTTCCTGCTTTTTGTAATCAAAATAACATCGACATCTTCATCCCGGATAATGGTATGAATACCGTTTGCAATATTCTCTCGGGAACCCGCAAAATAACTTGGCGACTTGATAATATAGGAAATATCCTCGATACCGGTTTCAGCAATGATCTGTTCAATCCAATTTTCAAGTTTTTTACCTAATATGTTGATTTCTAGTTCGTTTTTATTGATATGGATAAGCTGTAAGTGGAAGTTTTTTCCGTACAATGGTATGGCTTGTTTGAGGACCTCAAGTTCACCGGGTTTGAAATTTGTCAATAACGCAATGTTATCATTTTTGAATTTTATCGCGTTTTTCGGGATGGCTAAAACAGGGATCTTCGACTCTTTAATGACATCATATGTATTGCTTCCAATCAATACAGATTCAAGTCCAGTCACGCCTTTTGTACCCATAATCACCGTTTGATAGACCTCTTTTATCTCTTGTTTATCCAGTGTTTCCGCTAAAATACCGTTAGCAAATAAGGTAGAAATTTTAAGCGAAGGATATTCCTGTAGAAGTTCAGCTACAAGTTTTTCCATCTGATGGCGGGCTTCTCCCTCGGTAGGGTCTACTAAATGCTTCGCATTTGCAAATTTGTTGATATGTGAAGTGAACGAATGAAAGAGTGTAATCTCATCGTTTGTTGTCACTGCGATTTGAGCGGCATAAAATGCGGCAACTCGTGCGTTTTCGGAATAATCTACAGGTATTAATAGTTTAGACATGGCTATAAGGTTATGCTTTAGTGAAAAATATTGGAACTAACGGATGACTAAATAGTGCTTTTGCAACTGAACGCGTGAAGACACGTTCAAAGAACGATTTTCTCGATCGTGTCACCAATAATATTTTGATCTTTTCCTCATGGATCATCTCATTAATGACTTCCGGAACGGTATCGAGGTCCTCAATATCACCCTGTATTGAATCGACTTCGATAGCAATATTGGTCACACCGATATATTTTTTGATCTTATATTTCCATACTTCAAGCTTGTCTTCGATTCTGTTTTCTGAGGAATGATCGTAGTGAACATGCATCAATTTTAATTCAAAATCCTTGCCGATAATGTTGACAAAATCCTGTACGGTTTGTACCTCTTCTTCTTTAAAATTAGACAGTAAGCCAACTTTGTCAATAGGAGTAAAGGATGCTTCAGTTGGAATGGCCAAGACAGGTATTTTGGCTTTTTTGCTAATAACATAGGTTGTGCTGCCAATTAGCTGGCTGTCGTCATTGGTGATGCCTTTAGTTCCCATGATGACAAAATCAAATCGATTAGGAGTGGCGAGCTCGGGTAGTGTTTCTGTAATCATACCGCGCTCACATTGTGTTGTTATTTCAAGCGTAGGATGTTTTAATTTTATTGATTCTGCCAGATTTTTAATAAGGATATCAGCTTTGAATGTTGGAGAATCAGCCTCATTACGGCTGTTTTCCTCCTCAAATACTGCAGAAGCTGAAGTATAATTGTGGTAAAGATGAAGTGAATACCCCTTTTCGAGGGCAAGGTCCACTGCGTAATCTACAGCATTATTAGAATGAGCCGAAAAATCTATCGGTAGTAGAATGTTTTTTTTCATTAGAAGGAATTTAATCTACAAAATCTAATCTTATTTATTTTGCCTTTAGGGAATGTGCGCGAAAGTGTACTAGATTCCCTATTTTACTATCAAATGTAATAAAACAAATGTAATTGTGGATGACCTTAAGTCAAATAGTTTTTGTTGTTTTACATGTTGAATTTGACGAGCTTTAGACAAATATGAATAACGAATAACGCTTTTAAAATGTTGTATTTAATGTCAGTTTGTGATTTTTGTCACCTATAAAATACCTGTGCTCTAACTGTCTGTATGTTATCTCCTGATTTTTTTGTTTGAAAAGTCAATATTGGAGTTTTTCTCGTTTAGAGAAAACGGTCGTTTCAAGGTCAATATATGGAATTCTACATTGCATAACCTACCAATTTTGAGTAAGTTTGCACATATTTTTAGATAATTAAATGACAAGTAGAGAAATTCGTCAAGCCTTTTTGGACTTTTTTAAAAGCAAAGGGCATCAGATAGTACCTTCAGCACCAGTAGTTGTAAAAAATGACCCTACATTAATGTTTACCAATGCGGGGATGAATCAATTCAAAGATTTGTTTCTTGGTGAAGCACCCATCAAATTTCCGCGTGTTGCCGATACACAACGCTGTTTGCGCGTTTCCGGCAAACACAATGATTTGGAAGAAGTAGGGATTGATACCTACCACCATACATTGTTTGAGATGTTAGGAAATTGGAGCTTTGGTGATTACTTTAAGAAAGAAGCTATTGCTTGGGCCTGGGAGCTGTTGACAGAAGTATATAAGTTAGACAAAGATCGTTTATATGTAACCATTTTCGAAGGGGATGCAAAAGAAGGTTTAGAACGTGATATGGAAGCTTTCGATTTCTGGAAGGAATGGATTGACGAAGATAGAATTCTCCTTGGTAACAAAAAAGATAATTTCTGGGAAATGGGAGAGACTGGGCCTTGTGGGCCTTGTTCCGAAATTCATTTCGATATGCGCAGTGCAGAAGAGCGTACACAAACTTCAGGACAGAGTTTGGTCAATGCCGACCACCCTCAGGTAATTGAGATCTGGAATCTTGTTTTTATGCAGTTTAATCGCTTGAAAGATGGTTCACTTCAGTCGCTCCCAGCTAAACATGTTGATACGGGAATGGGCTTTGAGCGTCTGGTGCGATGCATCCAGGGAAAGACATCTAATTATGATACGGATGTATTTACACCTACCATTGATTTTATTTCTGGGAAATCAGGCATAAAATACGGTATAGATGAAAAGTCTGATATTGCTATGCGTGTAGTGTCTGATCACATTCGTGCGGTTAGTTTTGCAATTGCCGATGGTCAATTGCCATCTAACAATAAAGCTGGTTATGTGATCCGTCGTATTTTACGTCGCGCGGTGCGTTATGCTTATACATTTTTAGGTTTTAAGACTCCTTTTATTAATGAACTCGTCCCTGTCTTGGCATCACAGTTTGCCGGTGTATTCGACGAACTGATTCAACAGCAGGATTTTGTACAGAAGGTAATCTTAGAGGAAGAAGTTTCTTTCCTAAGAACATTGTCTACGGGGGTCCAACGATTTGAAAATTATGTAGAGGACCACAGCGTAATTAATGGAGATTTTGCTTTCGAGCTTTATGATACTTACGGATTTCCGATCGACTTAACTGAATTATTGGCCCGGGAGAAAGGGTTAACGGTTGATATGGAAGGTTTCAACCAAGCACTTCAAATTCAAAAGGATCGTTCTCGTGCTGCCACTGCTATAGATACAGGTGATTGGGTTGTGGTAAATGATGATGAGGGATTTGAATTCGTAGGCTACGACACATTAACTGCCGTTACAGAGGTTATTAAATACCGTAAGGTTGTAGCAAAAAATAAAGAACAATTCCAATTGGTGCTTTCTGTCAGTCCTTTTTATGCTGAGGGTGGTGGCCAGGTTGGTGACTCTGGAGAATTGGTTTCCGAGGAAACGGGCGAGAAGATTTATATCACGGATACAAAAAAGGAAAATGGTCTATTTGTACATTTTACAAACAAATTGCCATTAGAATTGAAAGGAACATTTGTTGCTCAGGTCGATAAATCCAAAAGAATCGATACTGAAAACAATCACTCGGCGACCCATTTATTACATGCTGCGCTAAAACAGGTGCTAGGAAGCCATGTGAATCAAAAGGGATCATTGGTCAACGCCGATATTTTACGCTTTGACATCTCTCATTTTGCGAAAATGACTGACGAAGAGATTAAACAAGTTGAAGATATTGTCAATGCTAAAATTCGTGAAAATATTCCGTTGAAAGAGGAACGTAATGTCCCTTATCAACAGGCATTAGATTCTGGTGTAACAGCACTATTTGGTGAAAAGTATGGCGATTTTGTTCGTGTGATCACTTTTGAAGATCAATATTCTAAAGAATTGTGTGGTGGTACGCATGTCAAAGCAACTGGTCAAATCGGGTTTTTCAAAATTGTTTCTGAATCTGCTGTTGCAGCCGGTGTACGTCGTATTGAAGCAATTACCGGCACTCGTTCAGCTTCAGTTATCCGTGAGCATTTCGAATTGGTGCATCACCTGAAAGAGCTTATGAATAATCCAAAGGATTTCGTTTCTGCATTAGGTAAAATCATCGACGAAAATGGCGCTTTGAAGAAAGAAGTCGAGAAGAGCATTACAGAAAAATCCTTGGCATTGAAGTCAGATCTGGAAGCGAAGATTCAACAAGTTGGATCTATAAATTTCTTGTCCACAATTGTTGATCTGCCCAATGCCGAAGCTGTAAAAACTTTGGCGTATGCGGTAAAGGGAGCTGTTAACAACTTGTTTTTGGTCATTGGTGCTGAGTTTGAAGGTAAACCGAGTTTGACCGTCGTCATATCAGATGAATTGGCCAAAGAAAAAGGGTTGAACGCAAGTCATATTGTTCGTGATTTGGCTAAGGATATCCAAGGCGGCGGAGGTGGTCAACCATTTTTCGCAACAGCTGGAGGTAAGAACCCTGCTGGATTAAAGGTTGCAATTGAGCGAGCAATAGATTTCTTGAAATAAATTTTATACAATACCAAGCCATCGGATTTATTCGGCGCCTTCCTTGGGAGATCCGAATAAATCGGATAGTTTTCACGATTCTTAAAGCTGTGACATGTAGCGTGAATCAAACAGAGCAAAGCCATTTGCGTAATTGGGAATAGGTACTTAACAAATAAAAATAAACGGATGAAAAAGGCAGTTTTTTTAGCAGTAGGGATCGTTGGTTTGATGATGGGTTGCCAAAATAAAGAGCAATTTACCATCGCTGGAAATGTCGAAAATCCTGGCAATATCAAAGTTATTTCATTGTATGAAGGTGATACCAAGCTAGATTCAATGTTTTTTGGCGATAATAACAAATTTCAGTTCGTACGACCTGCTAGCCAATCCAGACTGTTGTCCTTGCGTGTAGGTAAAAATCGGTACGATTTGATTGCTTCTCCGGGGGAGACGATCACATTTAAGACAGATCTTCATAAAGATGTAAATGATTATCAAGTGGATGGGTCTGAATTGTCAAAGACGATACAGCCTTTTGCCAAAGAGCGAAATTATCGCGATTATTTACAGGACTCCTTACAGACGGTGTTTTCTAAGCTGACAGCCAATTCAACAGCAGCTGAGATCGAAAAGATTCGTGCTGAATATAAATCAAAGTTTGCGGAAGAATTGCGTACATATACAAAAAAAGCCGTCGATTTCGCTAATAAACACAATGATCTTGCTGGTTTTTATGCGATCTCTACCTTAGATCCCGAAGTCGCCGAAAATGAAATCATTACCTATGCAGAGAAAATAAAGAATGAATTTACGGAGAACAGATATGTGACACAGTTTAAGGAGGAGACCCAAAAGCTAAAAAAAATGGCTATTGGACAACCTGCTCCCGAACTGACTTCATTTACGCCTTCCAACAAAGAGGTAAAATTGTCGAGTTTTAAAGGAAAATATACCTTGGTTGATTTCTGGGCTTCATGGTGTATGCCTTGTCGCCAGGAGAACCCCAATCTCGTTAGGTTGTACAATACTTACCACGCTAAAGGCTTTGATATACTCTCCGTTTCATTTGATGATAATCCTGGCTCATGGATGCGTGCTATCGAAGATGACAAGTTAACCTGGACACATGTATCAGATTTGAAAGCTTGGAGCTCACCAGTTGTGATTGATTACCGTGTGAAAGCCTTGCCTACCTCTTATATTCTCGATCCGAACGGCATTATTATAGCAAAGAACCTGCGCGGCGAGGAGCTGGAGGCATTTTTGAAGAAAACAATTAAATAATCAATCTGTTATTGTTAAATATTATATTACTTAATAATTTGGTAACATTAGATTAACTGATTGTTATCATTTTGTTTATAATTTAGCAAAAAAAATAAGACAAATGAGTTCTTCGAAACAAAAGATTTTAATTGTTGATGACGAAAAAGATATCTTGGATTTAATTGCATTCAACTTAAATCGTGAAGGTTATCAGGTCTCTACAGCGCAAAATGGGGAAGAGGCAATCAACGTTGCTAAACAAGTAAATCCGGACCTCATCATTTTGGATGTGATGATGCCAAAGATGGACGGAATTGAAGCTTGTCGCATCATGCGCGCAATGCCTGAATTCAAAAGTACATTTATGGTGTTTTTGACTGCTAGAAGCGAAGAGTATTCGGAGATCGCAGGATTTCATGTCGGTGCAGACGACTATATTGCAAAGCCGATCAAACCGCGTGCGCTAATGAGTCGCATCAATGCTATCTTAAGAAGAAATGCTTCCGAAGAGTCAGATGCTGCCGTTCAGGATAAAATTGAAATTGCCGATTTGGTTATTGATCGAGATTCTTTCTTAGTCTACAAAGGGGAACAAAAGATCGTTCTTGCAAAGAAAGAGTTTGAGCTATTATATTTGTTGGCTTCAAAACCGAATAAGGTGTTTACGCGTGAACAGATCTTAAAGAGCATCTGGGAAGATTCTGTTGTTGTGACTAACCGTACAATTGACGTTCACATCCGCAAGCTGCGTGAAAAGATAGGAGACGATTATGTAACCACTGTAAAAGGAGTGGGATACAAATTTGATAAAGAATAAAAAAAAGAGGCTTTGGCCTCTTTTTTTATTGATTAACTTTCCGCAGTATAGATTCTATACGATTCGCCTTGCGCCAAATCTGGACAAATCTGGGGCAGATGTTTCCAATTTAACATAAGAGAAAGGAGCGGATTTAGTGAAGGAATTGCCATCGTTATAGGGAACTCTTTCTCGAGATGACTTGATATCACCGCAACAAATCTTTACTTTTGACCTAAAGCAAAGTAAAAATTTCAACATGTCATCTATTCTTATAAAATCTGCACAACTAGTCAATGAAGGTAAAGTTGAGGTTGCTGACGTATATATCAGCAATGGTCGAATCGAAATGATTGCTCAGGAAATTAATCATCCTGCTGATCAGGAGATAAATGCTGAGGGGCTACACTTGCTACCGGGACTTATCGATGACCAGGTTCATTTTAGAGAACCCGGGTTAACTTATAAAGCGGATATATGGCATGAGAGCCGCGCCGCAGTTGCTGGTGGGACAACCTCCTTCATGGAAATGCCTAATACTGTCCCGAATACGTTGACTCAGCAGTTGCTTCAAGATAAATATGATATTGCAGCAAAAAATGCATTGGCCAATTACTCATTCTTTATGGGGGCGGCTAATGATAATCTTGAGGAGGTGCTTAAAACTAATCCAAGAGATGTCTGTGGTATCAAAGTTTTTATGGGGTCATCTACAGGGAATATGTTGGTGGATAATGAAAAAGCGTTGGAAGGGATCTTTGCGAATGCTCCGACCTTGGTGGCTACGCATTGTGAAGACGAGGCGACGATAAAGGCAAATCTGGCCCTATTTAAGGAAAAATATGGTGAGGATGGATTGAAAATTGAGATGCATCCATTGATTCGTTCTGAGGAAGCCTGCTATTTATCCTCGTCGAAAGCTGTCGAATTGGCAAAAAAGCATAATACACGCTTGCATATCCTTCATATATCAACAGCCAAAGAAATTGCATTATTTAGTCATGATATTCCATTAAAGGATAAAAAAATAACGGCTGAAGCTTGTATCCATCACCTTTGGTTTTCTGATCAGGATTATGCTTCAAAAGGTAATTTTATCAAATGGAATCCAGCTGTAAAAACAGCCAATGATCGCGACCAAATTCTAAAAGCTTTATTAGATGGGCATATCGATGTGATAGCGACAGATCATGCTCCGCATACAATGGAGGAAAAATCGCAGCCCTATGCTTCAGCGCCAAGCGGAGGACCTCTTGTACAGCATGCATTGCAAGCCTTGTTGGATATGGTCAAAGCGGGAAAAATGACCCTGGAACAATTGGTGCAAAAATCTGCACACAATACGGCTACATTGTTCCAAATCGAAGATAGAGGTTACATTCGTGAGGGATATTGGGCCGACCTTGTGTTGGTCGATCTGAATAAACCTTATACGGTTTCGAAAGCAAATATCCTGTCAAAATGTGGCTGGTCACCATTTGAGGGACACACATTTAGTTCAACGATTGAACATACTTTCGTATCAGGTAAACTTGCTTTCTCCAATGGGCGACTTATTGAGAAAGGTGCTGGTGAACGTCTGTTGTTCAACCGATAGTATTTAACAATGGAAAAAAGAGCCTTTCTAAAATCGGTTGCTTTAAGCATGTTGTCTATTCCTGTACTGGGAATGGGATTGCCAACCGGAGACAAAAATGAATTGTACGGCCAAGCGGCTTTGCTTGCAACGAGGTTAAAATTGGGGGATACCATAGGTTTAATTACACCTGCAGGTGTATTGGATGAGGAAGAGTCCATTAGCATTGCGCGTGAAATATTCGAGACACTGGGTTTTAGAGTAAAAGAAGGTAAACATATTCGCAGTCGCTACGGTAATTTGGCCGGTACAGATCAGGAGCGTATTGCCGACATACACGATATGTTTGCAGATAAGACTGTCAAAGCGATTGTCTGTATCAGGGGTGGATCGGGTACTTCGCGCCTTTTAGATCGGCTAGATTATAAACTGATTTTCAATAATCCCAAAATTCTATTGGGTTATTCAGATATAACAGCGCTTCTTTTGGCCCTGTATACAAAAACAGGACTTGTTACATTTCATGGCGCAGTAGGTATCAGTACATGGACCCAAAAACTTGCAGAGGCTTTTAAAGCCCAGTTTGTTGCCAATCAGCCAGCGATATTTGAGAATCCCAAGTTGAAGGGGGATACCATTGTACAGACCAAAGACCGAATAGCAACGATTCATCCTGGCATAGCAGAAGGAATATTGTTGGGTGGGAATATGACCGTATTGACCGGATTATGTGGTTCACCTTATCTGCCGGACTTTAAAGATAAAATTCTTTTTATTGAAGAGGTAGACGAAGATATGGAACGGGTAGATCGGATGTTCTGTCAATTGAAAAATGCGGGTATATTAGGCGTAATTAAGGGCTTTATTTTTGGCAAGTGCACCAATTGCAAACCATCTGCTGGCTATGGATCCGTAACACTTGACCAACTGTTCAATGATTATATCAAACCTTTGAAAATTCCGGCGTATACAGGGGCTGTCGTTGGGCATATTGCCGAACAGTTTATTTTGCCCGTAGGAGCAAAAGTCCGTGTAGATGCTTCGCAAGGAACGATTGCTTTAATGGAGCCTGCATTAAAAGATTAATATGAAATTAGTAAAAGTTGATTTCATCAAAGCCTTTTCTTTATATGAAGAAAAGGCTTTGATGCATAGAAGATTTAAACATGCTGATATTTTACCGTTATTAGAAAATATCAGGAGCTATGGACGTTTCACTGTAGCGGAAATTGGGAAGTCCACTGAAGATCGTTTGATCTTTCGACTACAATACGGACAAGGGCCAATCAAGATACTTTTATGGTCACAAATGCATGGTGATGAACCTACGGCGACAATGGCCCTGTTTGATCTATTTAATTTTTTCAACGGGAAAAATGATGGTTTTGATGCCTTTAGAGATGACATCGCATCAAAAATGACTTTATATTTTATTCCGATGCTAAATCCTGATGGAACCGAAAGGTTTCAGCGTAGGACAGCCATGGATGTGGATATGAACAGAGATGCAAGGGCAGCAGCAACAGTGGAAGGAGCCTTATTGAAGTCGCAAGCCATGTTGCTAAAACCTGATTTTGCTTTTAACCTGCATAACCAAAACAATTACTACAACATTCCCGGAACAAATACGCCAGTGACAATTTCCTTATTGGCGCCTGCTTATGACTATGCGCGGAGTATCAATAAAACTCGGGGAGATGCGATGCGGGTGATTGTCGGAATAAACAAGATCCTTCAGGAATTTGTTCCAAATGCAGTGGCAAAATATGACGATGAGCATACACCGCGCGGTTTCGGTGATAATTTTCAAAAATGGGGCGCCAGGACGATTTTAATTGAATCAGGAGCTTATGTTGGTGATATCGAAAAAATGCTGGTCCGAAAATGTAATTTCGTGGCTTTGTTTAAAGCATTTGAGGAAATTGCTGACCAATCCTTTAAACAGTATTCGATTACCGATTACGATGCAATTCCCTTCAATGATGAAAAGCTCCATGATGTGTTGCTGAGAAATTTGACCATTGAGCGGAGTGGAAAAACATTGCTTGTCGATGTTGCCATCCGGCAGAATGAAAAGACAATTGGATCAGACTATTACGTAGAGGGTATTGTTGAAGATATTGGCGATCTGCAAGATTTTTATGGTTATGTAGATATTGATGTTACAGGAATGGAGTTTGGCCCAGCCAAGATGTATATGGAGCCATTTGCTTCGTTGGCAGATTTAGATGATGCCATCGTGATGGGATTACTTGAAAAAGGCTATGCCGCTGTTATGATTGAAAATGTGATCCCGGGAGAAGTTTTGCATAACCTTCCAATTCGTGTATTAACTAAAAAAGCTATAGAATTTTCACAACAATTAGCTCTCGGAGCTCAGGCGGATTTTTTCCTTCGGAAAGAAGGTAAGATCATTTACGCCGTAGTTAATGGTTGGGTGGTCGATTTGAAAAAACCAAGGCAACAGCAGTATAAAAATCAGATAAGTCAGGAATGCTTAATATAGCTCAAAAAAGAAAAAAGGTCACAGCATAGGCTGTGACCTTTTTTCTTTTTTGAGACTACTAGTAGCCGGTATTCTGTTGATTTGCTATAGCTGGGTTTGCATTCATCTCATCCAGTGAAATAGGAAGAATGGTTTTAAAGAAGGTTCTATCGATCGTTTTTTGTCTATTTGTTGTGCTTATATTTCCTAAATCATCATCAAAAGTTATCGATTTGTTCCAGCGCATCATATCAAAGAAGCGATGACCTTCTCCAAGGAGCTCTTTGCTTCTCTCATCGGCAATCATATCTAAAGTAATCGTGCCTGAGGTCGCGACATCTAATTTTGGAGAACGTTGGCGTATTGCATTCAGGTAATTTGCTGCAAGGACCTTGTCAGGAGATGATTTTAGTAGAGCAGCTTCAGCAGCGATAAGATATACTTCGGACAAACGGATGACCTTAATATTGACAGCGGTACTATTTGCTGTTGAATTTTTATCACCGGCAAGCGTGGTGCTACCGCTATATTTATAAACCGCTCCTAAATGGGTGGTGCCGACTTCATCATACGCCATAACACCCCATCTGACATCTGTCTCGTCTTTCTTAAGTTTGGCCAAGAATGGATCTGCGGCTATAAAGTTTCCCAATATGGCTGTACTGCCATGTCCTTTTCTGCGGAACATCGCACCCAGTGAACTAGTCCCTGCATCAGCTTCATTCGGATAAACACCCAATTCTAGAATAGATTCAGTTCCAAACATACCTGTCCAGGATTTTACCCAATTTTCATTGCTATACAATGTGTAGACTTTGGAGTCTATGACCTCCTGCGCTGATTTTAACGAATTATCATAATCATTCATATAGAGATACACACGAGCTTGCAGTGCTTTATTGGCGAAAAAGTTAAAATATCCATCCGATTTAGATTTTGGCAAAATGTTTTCCGCATCCTTTAGATCCTGTACAATTTGTTTGTAGTTTTCTTCGACAGAAATGCGTTTTTCCTGCGTACTATATTCGAGGACTTTTGTCACATTAGGAATACCAAGGGAAGATTTATCCATATTGTAGGGTTTTCCATATAGCCTCACAAGATCAAAATTGATGAGGGCTCTTGCGGTCAATGCTTGTCCTTTGTAGGTATTAAAATTTTCGGTTGAACCGGCAGCGACTAGTTTATCGATATTCGTCAAAAGATTATTAATCTGCACAAGTGCATGAAATCCTTGTGTCCAGATACCTGAGTAAGGATTAGAAGAGGCTGAATGATTAAAAACATAAAGATAATCATAACCGCGACCCTGAGATGCTATCGTAAAGTCTCCTCCTTTAGCATCAGCATAGAGTGGGAAATTTCGTCCGTAGTAGGCGACGTTTGCCATTTTACTCATTAACCCATTGATGATAACTTTTGCGTCGGCAGCAGTTTGGATAGAGGAATTAGAGTCACCCATATTAGTCGGTGTGACATCCAGAAAGTTGCTACAAGAGCTGATTGCTAATGATATTGTTATGCACGAGGCAATAAAAAGCTTTTTCATAATACTGTTTTTTTTATTAAAAACTAAATTCGACACCAAAAGTGTATGTTTTTGCCAATGGTGTTTCCCAACCGCGCGTACCAAACTGGTTGACTTCCGGATCCATATACTTATATTTCGAAACAGTCAACAAATTGCTTCCATTGAAAAATACTCTTGCATTGGAAATGCCGGCCCGCTTTAAAAACTCATTTGGTAATCTATAGCTCAACGAAATGTTTTTTAATCTAAGATAGGATGCGTCAAATAGCTGCCTGCTACTGATTTGGTTAACATCTTCCAGATCTCTTCCCGTTACCATTGGGTAAGATCCTCCGGTATTTGATGGTGACCAGCTGTTTTCCGTAAAATAAGCCGCATGAATTCGCTCCCAATAATAGCCATCGTCGGCAACATCTTTGGATGTAGCGTCATAAAGTTTACCGCCTATTTTATAAGCGAAATTAAATCCTAGTGAAAAGTTTTTATAGTCAACATCAGAGTTTATACCTCCGTATAACTTAGGATTTGCATTTCCGATGATGGTTTGTTTCGCTTTTTTGTAGTCATAACTTGCCGCCTTTCCATTAAATATAAAGTCGCCATTAGTGCCATCATTTGTATACCAGACATTTTTGCCATTGGTTTGATCGGTACCTGCCCATTCCAAGCCAAAGAATGATAAGGATGACTCTCCTTCACGGTAAATAAATCGGGCTCTATCGTCTCCCCCTGTGGGATCGAACCAAACGATATCCCGTCCACCATATAATTTTGTAATTTTGGATCCGATGATTGCGGCATTTGCGCTTAATGTCCATTTCCAATTTTCGTTTTTAACGATATCTGAACCTAATTCAATCTCGATCCCTTTATTGTTCATTTCACCAACATTTCGCAGTATGGAGCCGAAACCAGTTATTGTGGAGATTGGAACGTTCTGTAGTAGGTCCTTCGAGTCTCTGTTAAAATATTCAATAGTACCAAATAGTTTGTTGCGGAACAGGCCAAATTCTAATGCGACGTTTGTGGAGTAATTTTTCTCCCAAGCGACGTCCGGATTGCCTAGATTATTTAGACCACCTCCTGGCTGCGTCATGTATTTGTTGGAATAGCTTGTCAGATTTCTCCAGGCAAAAAGGTCGGTAGGTAATGTTCCATTTACGCCATATGAACCTCTGATTCTGAGGTTGTTGATTTCCTCAATCCCTTTAATAAAAGATTCTTTTGCCAGATTCCAGGAGCCGGCTAAAGACCAAAAATTACCCCAACGAGGACCTGGTGCTAAGCGTGATGAACCGTCCCTTCTAAAGGATGCTGATGCAAAATAGCGTTCATCATAATTGTACTCGGCCCGCGATAGTACAGACATCATATTATTGCCCCAAGAATAAGCCGATGCATCCAATATACCTGCAGTGGCGACCGTATGAAGGGAAGAGGATGGTAGATCTTTCCCCGTGGCACGGATAAAATCCGTTGTATTTTTTTCAGCCTCGAAGCCTGCTAACAACCCGATATGATGTAAGCCGAAGCTTTTGTTGTAATTGGCGGTTGTGGATGATACCAATTTCTCAATGGACGTAGAAACCTCGGTAACACGGCCATTATCTGCCATTCCGTTATAATGTTTCGCACTATAGTAAATATGATCTTTGACCTCTGTTCTGTCATAGGAGAAAATAGTCTTCAAGGTAAGTTCAGGCAATAACTTCAATGATAGAGATTCTATAGCTGATAATTTGCTCGTTTTCGAAGAGTTTTCCCATTCTTTATTATAGTATAAAGGATTGTATGCAAGACTACCGTAGCGAGCCGTATATTCCTTACCAGTTTTATAATCCGTTGGCCAATACATCTGCCATAATAAATTACTGGTTTGATACAGGTAATTTGTTCCTGTATTTCGGGTGTCATTCATTCCAATAAGCTTGTTGTTGGCGTAGTTGACATTTGATCCAAATTCAAGATATTTTCCAATTGTTTGCGTCAAATTAATCCGCCCATTAATTCTGTCAAAATTATTCTCGATCACCCTACTTTTGTCCTGCGTATAGCCTAAGGAAGCATAATAATTGGTTTTTTCAGTTGCTCCACTTACCGAAATATCGTTACTGTTGAATATTCCCGTTCTGAATAAAGCATTGTTCCAGTCATAATATTGACCATCTCTATTCACGACACCATCAGTTTTTCCTGAAATATGTACGTTCTCCCATTGGGTGGTCCCATCCGTACTAAATTGATAACCATGAATACCAAAACCATAAGAAGAAGTTGGCTTACCATAATTTGCCGAATTTGGATTCCAGTCCAAGGAATTTAAGCGGAATAAAGTATTTTTATTCGCCTGTTCAGCGGTTTGACCAGCTGCTATTCTAGAATCATATAAAACGCTATAAAGCATGTTGATTTGATCCTGTACGGAAGCAGGTTCATTATTTTTTGTTGCCCAGGAAGGGCTAATGCCAATAGAAGACTTGACATTGATCTTTGGATCTCCATTTTTACCCCTTTTGGTGGTGATGATGATGACGCCATTTGCGGCTCGGGATCCATAAAGAGAAGAGGCAGCGGCGTCCTTAAGCACAGAGATTGATTCTATATCACTCGGATTTAATGTGCTCATGACGTTGTTTGTATTAACAATGTAATCTCCCATTTGTCCGACACTTCCCGAAATAACTGGAACACCGTCAATAACATATAATGGCTCATTCGATGCGTTCATGGAGCCTATGCCTCGAATACGAATCGCCGAAGTAGCCCCCGCTTGCCCCGATCCATTTGACATTTGTAGACCCGCGACACGACCGGTAAGTGCTTTTTCAAAAGAGGTGACAGGTTGTTTATCAATAGCATCTGATTTTATTTGTGCCGCCGAACCGGTATAGGTGCTTTTTTTAGCCGTTCCATAAGCAATGACAATGACTTCGTCCAAAGCTTTTTCATCACTGTTAAGTGAAATACCGATAGTTTTGCGGCCATTGACCTGTACTTCTTGTGAGCTATAACCTACGGCAGATATACTCAATGTTGCATTGGCGTTTGCGTTTAGGGTAAACAGGCCATTTTCGTTTGTGGATGTCCCTTGATTAGCGCCTTTTACATTAATCGTAACTCCGCTAATTGGTTTTCCGTTGCTGTCTGTTATTTTACCAGCAATTTGGATCTGTTGTGCATATAAAGACTGCATCGAACTACAGGCTATGAGACACAACGTTGTGAGCACATGTTGTTTCATAAAAGTGTGAATTGATTAATTTAGTTGTTAATATTTTGGTGCTGTCGAGTGTTGGTCAAACTTGCGATAGCAATTCAGTGCAATCTTTTCTTTAAGAAAAAAACATTGCACTGAATATAGGGTTATTTTCTTACAATTCCAATTCCCGGACGGTCGGGGAGAAGGCAATTGCCATTTACCACGGTCATGCCGTCGTATATATCATTTGCAATTAATAAAGCACCGTCTAGATCTGCCCAGTCTGTTAATGGTGCAAGTTGTGCCGCTGCACTGATGGCGCAAGAAGTTTCTGTCATACAGCCGATCATAACTTTCATTTCCAAAGAACGAGCAAGTTCTGCCATTCGCTTCGCTTCGCGCATGCCCGTGCATTTCATCAGTTTAATGTTAATACCCGAATAAACCCCCTTTAAACCCGGCACATCGACCAATCGTTGGCATCCTTCGTCGGCGATTGTGGGAATTGGGCTATGTTCTGTCAACCAAGCATTATCATCGATCTGCTCTTTAGGCATAGGCTGTTCTAAGAAAGAAACATTTCTTTCTGCAAGCCAATACGCCATCTCCAAGGCTTCTTCACGTGTTTTCCAACCCTGGTTCACATCGGCGCATAATGGTCGATCGGTAACCTGACGGATGGTATCAATAATCATTTTGTCGGTGTCGAGCCCCAGCTTCACCTTTAAAATTTTAAACTGATCAGCCTCGGCAACTTTTTGGCGGATCATTTCTTCTGTATCGATTCCGATGGTGTAGGACGTCGGTGGGATAAGGTCAGGATTTAATCCCCAGATCTTATAATAGGGCTGGTTCATAATTTTACCAAGGATATCATGTAGGGCAATATCAATGGACGCTTTTGCAGCCGTGTTTTTCGAAGCAAGCTGATCAATATAATGCAGAATCTCTTCGGTTTGAAAAGGTGAGTTAAAACCTGTGAGATCAATTTGATTCAAAAACGAAATCACGCTATCTTGTGACTCGCCAAGATAGGGTGGCATACTCGCTTCGCCATAACCGATAACGCCATCATACTCTAATTCGGTCAATACAACCGGTGTTGTGCTTCGGCTAAAGGAAGCTACTGTAAAGACATGGCGCAAAGTTAGCGTGTAAGGCCGAAACCTTAATTTAAAGGCCCCAAAATCTTTACTAATCCATTCAGATTGATTGCTCATCGCTATGTTTATTTATTGTTGTAGTAATTGTTTTCAACGACTTTCTGTATTGCGCTATCGTGAACTCCGAGGTAACGGCGTGCAGCAACCACAGTTCGGGTTTGAAAATCATCATAGTTAGCCGCATCCTTTAGCATGCTGTTGATCCGTACCAAGCCTGCAGCATGAATAAAGGTTCCGTTGCCGATATAGAGTGCAACGTGTGTTACACGCGCATTAGGATTGCTATTTTTGCCTGCCGCAAAGAATAATAAGTCTGCCGGTTTCAGATTTTTAAGTGCTTTCTCAGGGTCGAAATGCCCTTCTTGATCTAAAATGTCGATTTTTTCACCTGCAAGTACTTGTTGCGATGCATCTCGCGGAATTACGAAGCCGTTCATAAAGAAACTTGTTTTAGTAAAACCGCTGCAATCTACGCCTTTTACTGATGTCCCACCCCATAAATAGGGTAGACCCAACATTGTTTTTGCACTGGCAATAATATTTTCCGCCGTAGGTTGGCGTGTTTCAAACCAATTTTTTAAGGTTAGACTTTCTGATTTTTTAATATAACCTAAACGTCCATCCGGATAGGCAATTTCATAAAAATTGCCTTTCTGTCCTTTCAATTGAAGGATGTCACCATAAACGAGATCAGATACCCGCTGGCTTTTTTCATTGGGTTCAGAATATGATTTTCCAAATTCAGCTGTATAAATCACTTTTTCCGCTTGTCGCCAATTGGCCAGCATGGTTTTGTCCATGGCTTCAATAGACGAACTAGGAACCCATGCGATATAGCCGTCGGGTGTACGGACACGGTAGTCACCGCTCTTTTTTTGAAGAAGGTCAACTTGCGTTCCTAATAAAACCTGGCTAGTCAGCTCGGCAGCATTATCTGGAAATGTGCGCATATTTGCGACGGAGAGCCTGATTACTCCAGTCGTTTTTTCGCCTACACTTGCATCGGGCAAGAGCTGTACTTGAATATTGGCTGATATATCTTTTGCCTTTTGCTCTAAAACGAATTTAGCATCTTTTTCAGTTGTTTCGAGCACATATTGGTTCTGTGCTATATCCGCTTTCTGGATGGCCACGATCTTGGTTCTTTTATCGGGAGCAAATTCACGTTTTACGTTTTCTTGCAACTCTTTGATCGTGAAATAAGTCGTGGAATCTAGCTGCTGCGCCTGACTGCTTTCAACCCCTATAAGGCTTGCATAAGCTAAAATAGCGAATTTAAGAGTGTTTTTCATGCGAATTAGTTTGTTTCTAAAGATAGGATTAATTCATAATATAAGTCAATTTTTATTGTCGATTTTTAAGTGATTTTGATGTTATGTTGCTAAAAAACGAATTTTTAGGTTTAATTTTAATTAAATCATCTATTTGCTAAAACCATTTTGTAATATTGCTTATTGATTGTGACGGCAACATTCTTCTTCCGTTTACGGCGAAGCTGTAAAAATGTAGCATAACATTTTACAGCGGATATTGACGAAGTAGGTTTGGGGGAGATCTGATGCAAGATAGTGTAATATGCTAGAAAAGAAAGTGATGCTCTTGTACAGTCAATGATGAAAATTTCTTGTATTCGGTAGACTGAAAGCAGTTTTAATGATTGTTTTTTGCCGGATTAATAAATAGCGATAGTTTTATAAAGTAGTAATAAGGAAATGAGTTCAAGACGTGATTTTATTCGGCAAGGTTTGATTGCTGCGACGACAATGGGGACATTAACCGCATTTGATGCGAAAGGATTGACGATTGCAGCAAAAGGCAGTGTTAAAAAATACCCTATTGTAATTTCAACTTGGGACTTTGGGATCGCAGCAAATAAAGCCGCTTGGGAAATATTGTCCAAAGGAGGCAAGGCATTGGATGCGGTAGAACAAGGTGTGCGTGTACCCGAGGCTGATCTCAAGAATATGACAGTGGGTAAAGGTGGTTATCCCGATCGCGACGGTCACGTCACACTTGATGCTTGTATCATGGATGCGGATGGTAACTGCGGTGCTGTTGCCGGAATGGAAAAAATTGGACATCCAATATCTGTAGCACGGCTGGTTATGGAAAAAACACCCCATGTCATGCTAGTAGGCGAAGGCGCATTGCAATTTGCGTTAGAAAATGGTTTTAAGGAAGAAAATCTACTGACCCCGGAAGGTGAAAAGGCCTGGAAGGAATGGTTGAAAGAGAAAAAATACAAACCTGTAGCCAATATTGAAAACCAATCTTTTGCCGCAGAACGTTTGCCGGGAAATCAATACAACCACGATACGATCGGTATGTTGGCGTTGGATGCCAATGGAAATATTTCTGGAGCCTGCACCACGAGTGGTATGGCTTTCAAGATGCATGGTCGGGTAGGAGATAGCCCTATTATTGGAGCCGGACTTTATGTCGATAATGAAGTTGGGGGTGCTACTTCGACCGGAGTTGGTGAAGAAGTTATCCGAAATGTAGGTAGTTTTTTGGTAGTCGAATTGATGCGTCAGGGTTATTCTCCCGAAGATGCCTGTAAGGAAGCTGTTATGCGTATCGTTAAGAAGAAGCCTGCAATTGCAAAGGAAATCCAAGTTGGATTCTTAGCAATTAATAAAAAAGGGGAATATGGTGCCTATGCGCTACAACAAGGTTTTTCCTATGCGGTTTGTGACAGTAAACAACAAGATTTATTGATTAAAGGAAAGCACTACTATAAATAGTAAAAATAGGGGCTTACGGGTTCGAGGAGCGATGATAGCAAGGTATATCATTGCCGATTAATCATTATATTTGTCTAAACTTATAGCCGCAGCTGATGCATCGGCTATAGGTTTATAAAAGTAAGAGTAAAATACGCAAGGTTATAAAAGTATGAAAGCAACATTTGGAGGAGGATGTTTTTGGTGTACAGAAGTTATTTTCCAAAACACTGAAGGGGTAACATCGGTATTACCTGGTTATATGGGGGGACATGTAGATAAGCCGACTTATGAGCAGGTCTGTACGGGGACAACTGATCATGTTGAGGTTGTCGAGTTAGAATATGACGAAGAGCTGGTGAATTACGAAGATCTCTTGAAAATCTTCTTTAAGACCCATAACCCGACAACATTAAACCGTCAAGGTAACGATGTGGGTACGCAGTATCGATCAGTTGTTTTTTATCATAATGAAGAACAGGAGATCTTAGCACAGAATTTTATCGATGAATTGGAAAATGAGGATGTTTACGAGGACCCTATTGTCACAGCGGTAGAACCTGCGTCTACATTTTGGTTGGCAGAAGATTATCATCATAATTATTTCAATGATCATCCTGAAAATCCATTTGTTCAGTAGTCATTGCTCCAAAACTTCAAAAATTCCTAAAAGAATTTAAAGCTTAAAAAGACAATATTTTTAAAAAGACAATATTTAAGGTGTTGTATCCCAAAAAAAAGCTCGAATATTTATTCGAGCTTTTTTTGTGTATTTAATATGAGTTAGAACATTTCCATCTGTCCTTTATCATCGATTTGAATATCATTTGGATTGGTGATCTCCAATTTGATGTCGTCATTTTTTTCGGTTGACTCGACCTCTTTTTCGTTCACGGAACTGTCAACTTCTGTCGTCGTACTATCAACTGTTGGTTCTGTGGTATCAGTACTTGATTCGGCTGCCTTTTCTTTACTTTTTTTGACTTAAATCTTCATCCGCTGTCAAATAGTGTAACCGATTTTACGGTATGGAAAGATAGGCGGTTTCCTTGCGCTTTTATTCCTTTTACGTCAATAATTTCAGTCAAAGGTTGATCAAGGGTTTCTTCGGTTTGGGATTTGCCTTTTAAAATCTCCAATTTGACCATCGGTTCAGCTGCATTACTCATCAGGATCAGTTTGGATCCTGCATCTTCATTGATAAAGGAAATACGTTTTCCAATAGGCTGATCGTCAAATTTAAAACGTTTGACAAAGTACGTTCCGCTCTTGCCGTCCTTATGCACGACTGTATAGATATGGTCTGGATAATATTTTTCGATCCGGATCATTTTCTCGTCGAAGTGGTTGCTTAGATCAAAGTTTGCTAATTCGTAGCTACCATCCGAAAGGACTACTAATATCTTGTCGTCGCCGTCAAACTCGCCAAGGTATTGTCCACGCTCATCTGCGTTTAGACGTTTCATGATGGTATCGTACCATATTTTTCGTCCTGCTAGTGTGGAGACTCCAGAGCTTTTAAAGCTGATTTTTTTGACAGGATATTTTGATACAATGTTTCCTTGTGAAGCACGGCCCTTGATTGCAATCTCGGCAAAGTCCATGTCAAAATTCAACTTACGCAATTTTGTGTGCGGCTTAAGCTGTATATTAACGACTTCCGCTTCACCATTGGGATTGGCTGTGAAATACAGGATTTTTGAGCCCTTGGATCCCTTGGACACATCATATTCCTTATCTCGCGTAACTCCTACTACCGAGAAACGTTTGATAAAACTGGTTCCAGTTTCACCTTCTTTATAGATGGCGTTATAGATTGTCCGTTCATCACCTTTTTTGAAAACAGCAACGTGGATAATTCCTTTTCCAACAAATACTTTATCCTGAATTTTACTGACAACATATTTGCCATCTTCGCGGAATACAATAATATCGTCGATATCCGAACAGTCGCATACAAACTCATCTTTCTTCATTCCCGAACCAATAAATCCTTCTTCGCGATTGACATATAGTTTGGTATTTGCTAGCGCAACTTGGGTCGCTTCTACTTTGTCGAATACCCGCAGTTCAGTTTTACGCTCGCGGTCTTTACTATATTTATCACGCAATTTCTCAAACCATGCAATGGCATATTCCGTCAATTGACGTAGATGACGCTTGACTTCTTTGATCTCATTTTCGAGTGTTTTCATCATTTCGTCCGCTTTTTTAACGTCGAAACGTGTAATGCTACTCATTGGTTTATCGATCAATTTTTTGTAATCTTCTGGACGAATCTCGCGGTAAAATTGATCGAAGAAAGGCTCAAATAAGCGATTCAGAACTTGCACAACAACCTCAAAGTCACCTGCATTTTCATAATCCGGATGCTTGTACATCCCCTCTTGAATAAATATTTTTAATAAACTACTGAAGAAGATTTTTTCTTGAAGATCGTTTAAACGAATCTCCAATTCTCGTTTCAATAAATTTTTGGTGTTTATTGTGTTTTCAGTCAGAATGTCGTTGACACTCATAAAGTGAGGTTTCTCATCCTTGATAACACAGGTGTTAGGAGAGATAGAGACTTCACAGGCGGTAAAGGCATATAATGCATCGATCGTTACATCGGGAGAAATTCCAGGAGCCAAATGTACAATGATCTCTACATTTCCCGCTGTATTGTCCTCGATTTTTTTGATCTTAATTTTTCCCTTATCGTTTGCGGTAACCACGCTTTCAATCAGACCGCCGGTTGTCGTTCCAAATGGAATTTCTGTAATTGCGAGCGTCTTTTTGTCGCGTTCTTCAATTTTTGCACGTACACGGATTTTACCACCACGTTGCCCCTCATTATAATTTGAAACGTCGGCCATACCACCCGTAGGGAAGTCTGGGAAGATATTCGGACGTTCACCGTGTAATACCTGAATTGATCCGTCAATTAGCTCAATGAAATTGTGGGGCATAATCTTGGTCGCTAAACCAACAGCAATCCCTTCGGCACCTTGAGCCAATAATAACGGGAATTTTACAGGAAGGGTGACAGGTTCGCGATTCCGTCCATCGTAACTTAATTGCCACTCAGTCGTTTCGGGATTGAAGACAACGTCATTTGCAAATTTGGATAATCTTCCCTCGATGTACCGTGGAGCAGCAGCAGAGTCACCCGTAATTGGGAAACCCCAGTTACCTTGACAGTCAATCAAGAGATCTTTTTGTCCCAATTGTACCATGGCATCACCGATAGAAGCATCACCATGTGGGTGATATTTCATCGTGTTACCAATGACGTTGGCAGCTTTATTATATCTTCCATCATCCATTTCCTTTAAGGAATGGAGGATACGACGTTGTACGGGTTTCAAACCGTCATTGATATGTGGTACGGCTCTGTCCAAGATAACATAGGATGCATAGTCCAAAAACCAGTTTTCGTATAGTCCTGATAAAGGTATCGTCTGACTTCCGCTCTCTGTTTTTCCTGATCCCAGTTCTTCTTGATTATCTTCCGTTGGGAAGTTCGTTTCGTCACTCATTTACTCAGCAATAGATTAAATTGTACAATACAGAAATGTTCGAAATAGTATTTTATTCGAACGTGTAAAAATACAAAACCATTTTGTTTTATCCCAGCGAAACTATGAAAAGTTAAAAAAATTAGTTTTTAAAACTAATATAATTAGCTTGTTTCGTTGTCAGTGGCCAAATCATACCAATAACAGGGAATATCCCATAGATCGAAATGAAATTCTTCAGTCACCTGAAATCCTACTTTTTCCAAGACATGTCTTGAACCCAGATTTCCCGTATGTGTGATGGCATGTACTTCAAAATGGATCAGCTGTTCTCTATAATATTGCATGCAGGCTTGTGAAGCTTCTGTCGCATAGCCTTTTCCCCAAGATTCCGTTCTGAAACGGTAACCAAGGTCTAAAAAACCGATACGTCCGTTCTCCAATTCGTCAATATATTTAAATCCCGTCCAGCCTATCCATTGATTGCTTGATTTCTCAACGACCCCTAGACGGCCTATACCGTATTTTTCATATTGTTGTTGAATAGGCGCGATGGCTTTTTTCATTTCTTCAATGGATTGAACAGGCTCCTTATTCAGAAAGGTATGAACCTCCGGCTGTGAATCCATCGCGAAAAAATAAGCGGCATCATCCATCTCTATTGGACGGATAATTAAACGTTCAGTTTCCAGTATAGGTAAGTGTTTTTCCATATTGTTTATCTCAAGTGTTAGGCATGCTAAAGCCACAATTTGTCGATATCTTTTTGTAGTATTTTTTCTTTCATTTCCTCCTCAAAGTCTCCGAACAGTTCTTTGTTAACAGATTTACTGATTCTGCCATTTTCGAGTACCAAGATTTCATCGCAGGTATCTTTTAGTGTGGAAAAGATATGCGACGAAATTAGGATCGTTTTACCCATCGCTTTTAAGCGTAATATAATCTCCGTAAGAATAATGCTGCTTTGTAGATCAATGCCATTAAAAGGTTCGTCAAGGATATAATAATTATTGTCCTGAAGTAAAGTAGCTGTCAGGGCTAGTTTTTTTTTCATACCCGTGGAATAGTCGCTCGCATACTCTTTTAAGGGCAACTCGAAAATATTTCTTTCACTGAGGTTTTTGATCTGTTTACCACGCGCATCTGTCAGCAGATAAATATACTCTTCACCTGTGAGCTTAGAGAGGAAATATGGATCGGAGGTCAGGTAACCTAAATTGTTTTTGAGCGGCGCCAAATCAGATTTTATACTTCCCGAGGCGGTTTCCAGTCCAGCAATACATCGAAACAGCGTTGTCTTTCCGGCGCCATTTTCACCGACGATACCATATACTTTTCCGCTTTCAAAAGTGTAAGTAATCTCGTGGAGCACTTGATGCCGTCCAAAGGACTTGCTGATATTCGTAAGCTCGATCATAAGTGGTTTTTTAGATTGTTGATTGCTTTGATATAATAGAAGGGCAAGAGCGCGAGGATCAAGGGGTAAAAGCTAAAACAAAGTGCCAATGCAAAACCTTCGGGGAAATTGATCTCCCGTGGATAAGCGACGTATTTTAAGGTGATTGCAAAAGGAAGCAAAAGTAATATTCCGCCCAATACAATACAGACATTAAATAAATCCGATGGAAAGATTATAACATACAGAAAAAGAAGGGGCAGTACCAAGAGTAGACATTGTAAAATTCCTCTTTTAAACTTTCGCATCAGATAGACTGTTGGTGTATAATGGTTATTCCAAAGGTAAAAAATAGGTTCCGGTAATTGATAATAGAAAACACAGGCGAGCGCAATGCAAACCACACAAAATAAAACAAGATTGGAATTGGCCACATAAAAGCCGATTCCGGCCAAGAGATACAATACAAGCAAGAGCAGGTAGCTCCGTCGGAATCCGATGATAAATTCAAAAGGTTTTTTTGCGAAAGGTGTCGGAATAGATTTTCCGAAAGCCTTAAATGTCAAAAATGCAAAGATAATAGCCAAAATAGCTAATAACACTGCATAGCCCCATTGGTTGTGGAGGAAAAGAATGATGAAGGACGGCAGCGTTAACAAGCCATTTTCCAATATTCTGATTTTGTGGAAATCGTATTTACTGTATGTATTTTTGAGAAAGTCATTTCTGTTTTTTTCTGTGAGCAGAAACAGTGCTTGGAAATTGCCAAGCAGTAGGGCATAACAACCAAAAAGCGGATATTGAACCAATGCATAATAAGCAAAATAACATAATCCAAACAACAGGAGAAAGGCGAGCCAAACCGGCAGTCCTGTAGCGCGAATATGCCGAGACAGTAAAGTATATTGAAGCTTTAAATAATTGCTAACCATGATACGATCAAAAGTAAAAAATCGAAGTTAAAAACAAGGGACTGTTCCCTTATTTTTATTTCGGCCTTGCAACGATCGATTGTTGGTCGTTTTGACGCTTGAATTTCTTTATTTTACGGCCCTGTGTCTTTTCTGCCAGCTCAGCATATAGGTCAGAGCAAGTAGCAAAACTACTGCATTGGCATACATAATGACTGGAATTCGTAGGATAACATCACTATAGTACAATCCAGCAAGCAGTGCGCCAAGTCCTATTCCGGCTTCAAGGGAGATATACATGGTTGCAACCGCCTTGCCGCGATGTTCGGGTAAACTAAGGTCAATCGTCCAGGCATTCACAGCAGGGGAGAGTATACCCGTGCCTACACCATAGATGCTTGCGCCGATCATCATGCCAATGAAACTATTTCCAATGCCAATAGCAACGAGTGCAATCGCGATAATAACTATTCCGACAACAATAACCTTAGGTCTTCCATAACGGTCCGAAACTTTGCCGGAAACAAAACGTATCAATACTGACGCAATGGTGAAGGCTAGGAAAAATAGCCCTTTATTTTTGAGTCCAAGGTATTCACTCCAGTCGGGAATTAGGGTTAAAATGACTCCATAAGCGGTGTAAGATAAAAACGTGACGATTCCCGCAGGTAGTGCACGCCATTCAATGATATCTTTTCGGTTTATTTTGAGCATGGAGAGATTGAATTTCTCTTTTTTCGCCAGTGTTTCCTTCATGTTAATGACGATAAGGATGGAGAGAAGTGCCATGAAAGAAGAGCAATAAAACATCACATTGATACCAAAGGCCTCGAAAATAGCGCTGCCAATTGCTGGGCCGACAGCTGTACCGACGCTAAAGGCCAATCCATGCATCCCAAGCGCCTCACCCCATCTTTTTTGTGGAACCAGATCGGCGACATAAGCAGAAGTTGAGGTAGGTTTAAAACCAGTGGAAAAACCATGTATCAATCGTAAGAATAGAAAGCCCGCGACTGATGTTAAAATGGGATAAAGAAAACCACAGATGAAACAGACAATGGATCCAATGGCCATGACTGGTACACGTCCCCAGCGATCGGTCAATTTACCACTAAAAGGCCGCGAAATTCCGGCAGTCAATGTAAACAGCGCTATGATCAACCCTTTGTATTCTGCTCCGCCCAAACTGCTCAGATAATTGGGTAGTTCGGGGATGATCATATTGAAGCTAGAAGAAAATAGGAGTGAGCTTAAGCAAAGTAAAATAAATTGAAGCGTATAGATGGATTTCTGTTCAGCTGGCATGGCGCTATTTTTATCGTGTGTGAGTATTCAAAAAAGAATAATGGATTGTGGCGATTATCCATCCTTCTAGGGAATGGAGCAAATGTACAGTTTTTGGAACGATTAAGCGGTTTCTTTTGGTGGAAAAATAATAGAATTCTTTATATAAGATAGAAAATACGAAGGCGAGGACGTTAGTGCCTAAAAAAAGATTATTTTTGGGAAGACCCTTTATTTAGAACATGCAAGAACTTAGAAATCCTGGTGTTTATTTTGAAATTCCGGTATCGGATTTGAATCGCGCAATCGCGTTTTATAGCCAGTTATTCAATTTTACCTTTGAACAGGAAGATTTTGACGATAACCACATGGCTTACTTTCCATTTCAAGAAACCTTATCTGGGATTACTGGCGCCCTGGCGAAAGGCGAAATTTATAAACCTACACGCGAGGGAGTACTCCTTTATTTACATGTAGAAAACATATCTACTACGTTGGAAAGGGCCATGAGCTTGGGTGGAAAAGAGCTATATCCCGCCACTTTTCATGCCGATCTGGGATTTGCTGTTGCGGAGATTGAAGATTCTGAAGGAAATAGGATCGGGCTACATCAAAAGTTATAAGCGGCAATTCAGATCATATAGCTTACTAGATCAACTGTTGCCGGACTATTTCGCTGCAGAAGATGGTCGTTGCAACGGCTACGTTGAGTGATTCGGCTTGGCCTATGCGCGGAATAGTGATAGCTTGATCGATCAACGCTATTATTTCATCACTGATGCCATTTCCCTCGTTCCCCATAACAATTAGCCCCTCATTAGCCCACACAGTCTGATAAATGGATTGACCATTAAGTAGGGCGCCATACACTTTTAATCCAGTAGCCGGAATAAAATCCGTTAAATCAGTATAGTGGATTTGCAGTCTAGCCAGTGAGCCCATGGTTGCTTGCACTACTTTAGGGTTGTAGGCGTCTACAGTTCCAATGGAACAGATAATATGTTCGATTCCAAACCACTCCGCCGTGCGGATAATTGTACCCAGATTGCCTGGATCCTGCACATCATCGAGTACAAGGCTAAACTTGTTTTTTAAATTACTTGGTACAATTTTCTGCTGTAAAGGAAGTTTGACCAAAGCGAGGATACCTTGTGGCGATTTCAGTGTACTAATCTTTTGGAATTCAGTATCCGTTAGTTCATAGGATTTTATATTATGCGAGATTTTACCCACTTTTGTGTTTGCGTCGCCCGTGTAGAAAATAGACTCAACCTCATAGCTTGATGAAATAAATTCCATCACGGATTTTATACCCTCAACGATAAACAGGCCGTGTTGTTTTCTATACTTTTTATTTTGTAGAGACGTTATTAGACTGATTTGCGCTTTTGACAACATTTTTATTGATGATTAAGTATCCTCGTTTTATCGGATTTGCAAGTATAACGCTTTTAGTGTTATTTTTTGCATCATGCCGTTCTTCAAAATATCTTGACGATGACCAAGCTCTGGTTACAAAAGTACAGATTTCTGGTGTCACCCCTGCATTGAAAGAATCATCCGAAACGTATATTTCCAATCAAATAAGACCTAATTCAAGGGTAAATCTATTTATTTACAATACGTTCAATACTAAAAACGGGCGTTATAAAACCAAGAAAATTCGGAATGTTGGCGAACCACCTCATTTGTTGGATTCGGCAATGGTCGATTTATCCGCCAATCAAATCCGACGCTTTCTATTTTCAAAAGGTTATTTCAAAGCTAAGGTCGAACCAACAATTTCAGTTTCCAAAAAGCGAGCACATATCGATTTTAAAGTGGATGAAGGTGTCCCATATCAAGTTAGAAATATAGATCGAAAATTTGAGGATGAAGATATTAAGGCAATATTTGAACGGGAGGTACTCCCCAAAACTGCTGTAAAATCCAATACCCAGTACGATGCCGCAAAGTTGCTCGATGAGCGGGAGAAACTTTATATTTCGATGCGTAACAATGGGTATTACGATTATGTAAGGCAATATATGCGTGCTGGGGTAGATTCAACGATCGATGGACCTTTGATCGACTTGAAAATTAATGTCGAAAATCCGTCTGACTCAACGATACATAAAAAGTATCAAATAGATAGTGTTTATATGACGATAAGGAATTATGGAACAATGTCGAAGAAGGAGCCTCGTCGTATCCTAGATTCTGCAAAACGTCTTTTATTTGTTGATGAAACAAATAGTTTCAGGTGGAAACCTTTGGAACGCTATATGTATCTACGCTCAGGTCAGTACTATTCCTTGCGGGAGGAAAATAAATCCTATGACCGATTGTATGAGATGAATGGTTTTCGTTCTGTCAAGATGCAGTTTGTCAAAAAAGATTCCAATAAACTCGATGTGCACTATGATTTCGTTCCAAGACCGCGGATGGGAAACCAGATAGAGGGCGAGTATACCTTTAGTTCGGGTATGAGCGGATTTAATATTGGAAATACATACTCTCAACGTAATATCTTTGGTGGTTCGGAGCAATTGGAAGTGAAATTACGTTATGGTGTATTGTTTGATCCGCGCCTCGCAGGTGGGCTTTCCAGCAAAATATTCAATAACGATTTTCAAGCGGGCGTAAATTTGGTCATTCCTCGTCTGATGGTTCCCTTTCATATTAATCCAGGTGGAAAGTTTGGTTTGCCCAAAACGACCTACTCGATGACATTGCAGTTGTTCGATCAAGATAAAACCTATTCAAACCGCTATTTCATCACGTCGCTGAATTACTCATGGTATGAAACAGAAAATAAGTACCATAGTTTTACGCCTATTGTGTTGGAGTATCGGGATGGACGCTTGGATTCCAATTTTCGGAACAAGCTTGTACAGGAAGGTTATCAGCTGTATGTACGTAGCAACGACCGTCAGTATTTTGGTTTAGGGACACAATATACCTTTATCCTGAATGGTAAAAAATTGAATAGCAAGGAGGACTTTCAATATTTCAGAGGAACATTGGACGTGAGTGGAAACGTATTGGATCTTATTAGCTCCTTGGCAAAATTGCCTAAGAATGCGATGGTGAGAAAAAAATATTCGGTGTGCCCTTTCTTCATACGCCAAGACAGAATTCGATTATCGTTTATACCGAAATCTCGGTGGAAATAGGCAGTTTGTCTTCCGTTTTAATCCGGGGATAGCGATTCCTTATGGTAATAACTCTAAACTGTTGATTTTTGAAAAGAGCTTTTATAGCGGCGGGATGAATGGCATACGCGCATGGCAGGCACGTACCTTGGGGCCAGGTGCCTATAACCGGCAGAGTCTTAGTGAGGATTTGCGTTTAAACCTGCGTAATTTGGATCAACTGGGGGAGATTAAACTGGAAGCAAATGCCGAATATCGATTCAGGTTACTCAATAACTTCCTGGGCGCAAAGATGAATGGAGCAACATTTTTGGATATGGGAAATGTTTGGCGACTGAAGAAGGATGAAGAACTAAATCCGGGGGGGAGTTTAAATTCAATAAATTTCTTGGGCAGGTCGCCATTGGTACCGGCTTCGGACTTCGTTTCGATTCGGGACTATTTTGTCATTCGCTTAGATGCCGGGCTTAAACTAAAAGATCCGCAATTCTCAGGTGCTGATCAATGGGTTATCAAGCATTTCTTTGATTCAAAAGAATTTAAGGCCCAATATTATGAAACCCATAGGCCCGACAGGTACAATTTTATTCAATACAATTTTGGAATCGGTATGCCGTTCTAATGTCTAACTGTTTCGTTATGATTTACGTTGATCCCACCAGTTGATGGGACATTCAGACAAACCGCTTTGTTAACCGATGAGATTTTTGAGACTTGAAAATATTGATTCAAAAATTTTACTCAAATCCAAACCTTGGGAATGGTTGAATAAAAAGAAAACTATAGCCAGCGCGATGGCCGTCATAATCACTTTTTTAAACATGTAAGCTATTCCTAACACAATGGCCGGGATAATCAAAAACATCAATCCGCTAATGGCAAAAGGAGAGAGTCCGCTATCGCTCTTATAGATATAGAATAAACGTCCCTTGGAAGTTTGTTGATTCTTATGGCTAAAGAAAACAAAGGTTGATGACTCAATTTTCTGATTAGGGACAGCAACACCCTCATGAAATTGTAGTGGTTGCGAAAAACCATTGATGGTAAATAGGTAATTGCCATTAATGGTCTCATTGGTGTTTCCCAATGAATCCAATGCAACTACAGCCAGTTTTCCATTTTTGGAAAGGTTTTCTTTTACGATAAAGTTTTGAATATTTTGTTCTTGAGCAGCTGCCCAAAAAGGTATCAGTAATAGAAAAAATATAATCTTTTTCATCGTTTTATTTTTATTCAATTCGCGTTTTCCCTTTTTAGGGTCTATTTGCATAGCGCTAATATCATTTGAGGATTGATAGCATCAATACATCAAATCCGATTTCCTTGAAATGAGACTGCAATTTTAGGGATTTTAATTTTCTTTTGAAAATCTTTAACTATGCGAATGTTGAAACCTTTGTAAATACGTTCTTGAGCCTTTCATCATTCCTCAAAAAAAGGTGCTGTCAAAATCCTGAGTAGGAGTGCAAAAGATATTTAGCTCATTTGTGTTTGACCTGCGGTATGATATTTCAGGATGTTTTGTTAGTTCATTTATAATTAAATCGATAATATTTGATCCATCGTAATTTTGGATTATTCACTTGTAAAATAGGTGAATTTTCGAAAAAAATTAGTTCTTTGAAAGTTCTTGGATCAATTGCAATTTCACTGCGTCATTTAAAATACCTTTTGGATCATCAATAACTATTTTGCCAAAAATGTCTTTTTTCATGGATGCACTATTTCCATTGTTGTCGCTAGCTTCATAATTTCCAAATATATCTTTTCGAACGGAAACACGATTTCCCCTGTTATCTTCAATTGTTTTACCACCTAGAATATCAGTTCTCACTGTGGTACGTTGACCATTGCTATTTTCGATAGTGAGATTATCAAGAATATCTTTTGTTATCCGGCTTGAATTACCTTTGTTATCTCGAATCTCCATATTGCCGAAAATATCTTTAGATATCGTTGAGCTATTGCCTTGATTATCTCGGATGTCGAGACCTCCAAAAATATTTTTTGATACAGTTTTTACATTTCCTTTTTCATCACGTATTTCTAAATTGCCGTGTATATTTTTAAAAACTGTGGACGGACTTCTGTCTAGATTAGGAAGATCGAAATCGCCGCTACTGTTTTTTCTGACAGTAGTTTCACCTCCATCCTCATCTTTTACGGCAATATTTCCTGAAAAGTCTTCTTTTATAGTCAGTTTAATACCACTCTTATTTACGGTTGTATATTCACCCAGGCTACCTCGTCTAAATTTAATGGTATTTCTCCACATATCTGAAAGAATAACTTCTCCCCAGCTATCGGTTTCTATTTTTATGGATTTTTTATCTAAGCCTTCTGAAATAGCCATTTTAATCATGTACTTTTTCATATTGTCAGAAGGGGGATCGGACCATATTCGGGTATACTCTTCCACTGTTGAAATTTTGGCTTCTGAAGTTAATGTAACTAATAGCAGTGAAAAACTGAATAAGAAATATATACGCATGATCTGTCTGTGATTTAATGTCAATATACGTTTTTTTGCGCTACTTTCATTATATTTAAACAGTAAGCGAATTAATTGATGTCAACTACGGACGAAACGGAACGGCTGGGCAAAGTAAAACCTTTGATTCTGAGGAAGCCCGTCTAAAGGATGCTGAAAAACTAATTGCGGAGAAGACTAAAAAAGGCTATTCTGAGAATGGTGCTGTAGATGCAGATAGCAAGGAAAGAGGATCCGCTGTTCGACAGTCAACGGCTGCCAGCCAGTTATTGAATTAGTCTAAGATCTCTTCGTATGTCAATGTGTTTTTACTCTTTGATACGCGAATAGTTATAAATGTCGGAACGATACCTTTGCCATTCGGACGTTACATGGAATAAATATAGGAATCTTTGTCGTGATAATTAGCGCGTAGTGTGTCACCTTCATATCTGTCTACTGCAGTGGTATGAACTTCTATTCTTTCATCCATTTTGTCACTCCAGCTTCGTTGATCAATAAAAGATTGTTTGTCTTTTTCGGAGATAGATAGTTCAAATTGATGTGTGTAATCTCTTAAGCCGCCACTTTGATTGGAAATAATTTTAAAATCATCTTTTAGCGTGATATGGTGTTCGCTGAGTAGTTTTCTTGCATCAGATTTAGAGAATAATAGATCATCAAATAGCAAGTATAGCGTGAATATAAGAAAATGCAAGATTAAAATAATCGAGACGATAGTTCCCAACTTTTTACGGCCAGACTTTTTTAGGATCCAGTACGTGAAATAGATGAATAGGCCTGGGATGCCAAACCATATCAAAAAAATCAGCGTGTATAGTGTATACATTTGTTAATAGTTATAATCCTAAAGCTCCTAATCCACGAATAATGTCTAAATAGATTTGCGGTATATCCACATCCCCAATATTTTTACGGATGACATCGGTAATACCAGCATGTGAGATACCCTGAGAAGCATGAATATGTTTAAAGTTTGCTCCCCAAACTGCACTTTCTAATGGGACCATCCCATCATTTTCACCTACCAGTCGCCTCAGGTATTTAAAACTCAAAGCATAGAACAAATCATCTTGTGGCTTAGTCATTGTCGAAGCAAAGCTCTGATAAAATACATTGTCCATATTGGGGTTGAGCTGGTTGAAAACACGCATTTCTTTTACACTGAGATCTCGAATTAGTTCGATTGGTGCGGGAGATTGCCCTCCAAATAAGAAAGAAAGACGTTGGATCAGTTTTTTTGTAACACAATCTCTGGATAGATGTTTTTCCATTAGATAGTCTGCTATTGGTGTTCCTAAGTGTGGTGTGGATATTGTGCTTAAGGAGGCTACCATTTGATGTCCCTTTAGCGTTGAAATAAAATAGCGGGCGTCGATCCCTCCTTTAGAATGCGCGATGAGATTAAATTTAGTGGCACCTGTTTTTTCTGCAAGATCTGACAGATTTCTTTTCAGCATCTGTGCATTGTTAGCCACGCTGCCCCAACCATCGGTCTTGCCATAAAAAAATGAGATATTGTTTTTTTTGAAAGTCTTGGGGATCCTGCCCCAAAATAAACTGTTATCCCCAGCAGCCGTGCCGTGGATCAATATGATGGGATATCTTAATGTAAAGGCAGTCATTGAGTTTTTTTATACATCTTCATCCATCCAATAGGTTTTGTAAATCAGCTTTATCTTGCTATTTTTTGATCTGGATTGATTATATGAACAGGTTCTATAATTAAGCTATTCGACTCATTTTCATTAAAGGGCTAGTCTATTGTCAGGTCCGCCAATAAGTCCCGTCGACAAATTCGAGCAAATCTACCAGTCCCTGAGGGATTGCCGGAAATGCTTCCTGGAGTTTCGCTAGATCTATTTTGCTTGCACCATGTTTAATCCGTTCAAAATGATCCCAGGTTTCTTCACCACCATTACTATAGTATGCTTTCTTTAAACCAGATAAATAATTGTCTACTATTTTCATTTGCTTTTCTTCTTGTTTGTGAATTTAGTCAAACTTGATGATAGAATAAAAGTAAATTGTAGTGTATTTCCTTTTCTGTCTGCTTGTTATAACGAACCTAAAATTTTAAAATCTCGGAGGAAAGCGAGAAAAAGATTGTTGTGGAAAGTTAAAAATGTTTTGTTAATAATTCATTAAATGGTTAATTTAATGAAAATTTTCAATTATGAAATCTAATCGCCTATTTATTTTCCTTGTTGTTTTTCTAACAACGGTAGCTACTCCTGTGTTTAGTCAACAAAATTTTAACTTTTCATTTGATCAACCGATTATAAATCCCTGGTTCAAGGTTGGGGATACGACGGCTTTTAAGAGTGGTATAGATCACGATACGTATTATAGTGCAAAAGGAGCACTTCGGATTGAAAGTATAAAGAAGAACAGCGCTTTCGGAGGGATTATGATGTGGTTACCATCAAATTTAAAGGGGGATTCCATTGAAGTGTCTGCGATGATCAAGCGTGAGAATATCATCGCAGGGTCTTATGCGTCGATGATGCTACGGATCGATCCCAAAGTCTTTTTCGACAATATGGCTAACCGCCAAATGAATGGGACAAAAAACTGGGAAAATATTAAGCTGAAAACTAAATTGGTGCCAAACCAGACCGAAGGGATATCCATTGCATTTTTTCTTTCTGGGGAAGGTAAGATGTGGGTTGATGATGTGCTCATTACTGTAGATGGTAAGGATATTACCAAAGAAGTAGGAATGTTTGTGCCATTTGCGAAAGGGATCAGTGAACCTGCAAGTTCGGGGATTTCTGATTTTAATACTACGCCCGAGATTGATCAACGCTTAGTGGATTTAGGGAGAATATGGGGTTTCCTGAAATATAGACATCCCGCTGTGGCGCAAGGAAAATATGATTGGGATCAGCAGTTGTTTAAGTCCATTGACGCTATTATTAGAGCAAAGGATAATAAATCTGTTGAGGCTCATTATGCGATGCTCTTAGACAGTCTCGGTGCCACGGCCAACTATGCCAAGCCACAGCTTGAAAATGTGGTTCATGAAGTAGATTATAGCTGGATTGATGGTCTCTCTTTTAACAATGATATCAAGAATAAATTAAGACGTATTCGCTACAGTAATTTTGATCAACATCATTATTTTGGTTTTGCTGGAGGTGCTGGCAATGTTCTTTTCAAGAATGAAAAAAAATATGAAAATGTATTTTCTGCAGATGCGGGGTTTCGTTTATTGGCGCTCTTTCGCTTTTGGAATATGATCGAATATTTTTCCCCCTATAAACATCTGACGGATCCGAAATGGGATGCTGTTTTAAAGACCGCTGTGCCCGAAATGATCCTGAGTCGGGATGATCGTTCTTATGGCCTTTCACTTCTCAAGATGGTATCCCAGGTAAAAGATGCACATACCGGACTCTGGAGCATGCCCAAAGGACTGATAAATTATTATGGCAAGTACCGTATGCCGGTGGAGATCCGAATGATAGAAGGAAAAGCTGTGGTAACTAAAGTTTTTGATAGTGAGAAATCCGGAGATAAACTTAGCATAGGAGATGTGCTCATCAGTAAGGAACATAAAAAGATTGAAGAAATCAGAGATTCGCTTTGGGCTTATATGAGTACACCGAATGAAGCTGTAGCCAACCGTGATCTGGCGCGAAAGCTTGTGACAAGCAATAGCGAGATTGTGCCCTGTGAGTTAGTGCGTGATGGCCGGCCGATTAAAGTAGATATTGCTGCGATACCCTCTAGCCAAATTAAACCTGCTTCAAGAGATACCGTGCCTTTTAAGATGCTGGACAATAATATTTTGTATATCAATCACAGTTTACTGCGTGCTAAGATGATCACAGAAAATATGGCAAACTGGAGCAAGGTAAAAGGTATTGTGATTGATAACCGCAATTATCCCGGTGATTTTTTAGTATTCAAGCTTACACCCTTGTTGTTGACCAAGCCTACTGATTTCGTTCGTTTTAGCAGTACGAGCCTTCAATATCCCGGCACTTTTGTAATGAGCAGCCCATTACAAGTTGGGGAGAATACCAATGATTGCTATCAGGGGAAAGTGGCTATTCTGGTCAATGAAGATACCCAGAGTTCTGCGGAATATCATGTGATGGCTTATCAGGCAGCTTCCAATGTCAAGGTTTTCGGATCACCGACAGCGGGTGCTGATGGCAATGTCAGTTCCATAGAGTTACCGGGCAATCAGCGGACAATGCTTTCCGGACTGGGGATATATTATCCCGATCAACGTGAAACCCAGCGTGTAGGTATTAAAATTGATGAGATTGTCAAACCGAGTATCAAGGGGATTCGCGAAGGTAGGGATGAGGTAATGGAAAAAGCATTGGAGTATCTAAGTCAATAGATTAGCCCTTCCATAGGATGGTTGTTATTGAGGTATTATACATTTAAAGTCAGACATGCTAAAGGAAATTATTTTTTAATTTATTTACTAAAATATTTAGTATATTGTTTGTTTTTTTGCTATCTTTGTATTGCTCACTTACAGAAGTAATACCAATAAAATAAACAATTATGTTGTCCGATCAAACTTTAGTATCCGATATAAAGGCAATTATTGCGCAGTCCAAAGATAATGCGATTCGTGCTGTCGATCATCAGCGCACATTGATGTACTGGCATATTGGCCAACGTATTTTTGAACAGGAGCAGGAAGGTAAGGATAGAGCGGATTATGGGAAATACATCATAAAATATCTTTCAGCAGAATTACAGCCTGAGTTTGGTAGTGGTTTTTCGTATAGACAGCTAAATTGGTACCGCCAATTTTATCGCACATTTCCAATTGTGTCTACACTGTGGACGCAATTGAGTTGGAGCCAGTATAAGCTGCTTTTAAGTCTTAATAGCGAGGAACAGCGGGAGTTTTATATTGCCGAAACCATAAAGAATAATTGGACAGTCAGACAGCTTGAGCGGCAGATTAATACTAATCTATATGAACGCCTGCTGCTTAGCAACGATAAGGAAAGTGTACTGGCTGTAGCAAAAAAGGAAAAGATACCTTCTGATGCGAAGGAGATTATCAAAGATCCAATGGTACTGGAATTTTTGGGTTTGAAACGCGAAAGCGCTTACTATGAGAAAGATCTTGAGGGAGCCATTATTGCCCATCTTCAAGAGTTCTTACTCGAATTAGGAAATGGCTTCTCATTCGTCGCTAGACAAAAACGGATCCATATCGAGGGCGATGAATTTTTCGTTGACCTGGTCTTTTACAACCGTCTGCTGCAAAGTTTTGTGATCATTGAAATTAAAACCCATAAATTAACGCATCAGGACATCGGTCAATTGCAGATGTATGTCAATTACTATGATCGTATAGAAAAACTTCCGCATGAGCATCCGACAGTTGGCATCTTACTTTGTGCCAGTAAAAACGATGCGGTCGTCAAATTTACCCTTCCGGAAGACCAAAAGCAGATTGTCGCCAGTCAATATGAGCTTTATTTACCAACAGAGCAACAGTTGCTGGATGAGGTAAATAAAGAGTTGGATAGTTTTGTAGGTAAAGGTGACGCTGAGTAGATTTTTCAAGCGTCTATACGGCGCCATTTAAAGATATTTTAAATGCGTCAAACGGGGTTAATTTATCAGTATTGGGGGATGAAATGACAGTGGTTCCGCTTTTTTCATTTTTATTTTTCTAACATAGATTATTTTGTACATTTGTATCGAATAAAATCGAAATTGAAATGGCAGAAACTGTACAACCAAGAGGTCCAAAGACAACTGATAATAATGCGAACCAAACTCATTACTACAAAACATTGGTAGTAGCGATCGCTTTAGGTTTAATAGGTACATTTATCCGTTTTGTACCGGATGTATGTACGGCATTGGGCCAACAAACTTTTTTGTTTTCCGCAATAGCTAATATTGCTATGATCGTAGGTGCACTTATCGCATTCAAAACCGTTTTCGGAATTTTGGGATTTGGAAAAAACCGTGACTAATTAAAAGTAAACTAAGATATTTGAAAGCCCCAGTTTACTGGGGCTTTTTTATTTTAATCCTTTTTTTAAACTCAAGTTCATTGTTGACGATCCCGTCCCGTTATGCTTTCATGATCTATAAGGCACAAAAAAGGCCTCACAACTGTGAGGCCTTCTTTTGTATGATTATCGCAGACTATGCGAAAAGTGACCAAGTAGACCAAGGAATACGAGCAAGGATCAAAATCAAACCGATGATATAGAAAATAACAACCGTTTGGTTTGCTTTTTTTGCATTTTCAATCTTTTTAGCTTTAGAGTAACCAATTGTGATCAATACAATAGCAATGATCATTGTCAAAGGGTGTTCGATGATTTTAAAACGTAATGTCGGATCTTTCATTACGGCGCCAGAGATCATCGATGGATACTTTAAATAAAAGAATAAAATCAATCCCACCAATAATTGAATATGCGATGCGATAAAACCCAATAAAGCAATTTTACGGTTGTACGGTTTGTTGCCTAGGTAGTTTGATAGGGTGATCACGATCGATATCACCAGGGCTAGCAATAATACAATTGCTATAGTCGAGTGTAAGTGTAACATAAAAGCTCTCTTTAATTATTTCCTAAGTTAGCAAAGATAAAAATATAATGAATGTATTTATCAAAAATCATTGTTCCAACAGAAATACCTCCGCTATTGGATTGAATAGGTACATGCGTTTGCTGGTCAATTCCATGCACTTATAGCGTTTTCTTATCTTTTCAATGCGTTGAAATGAACGACCATTTTTTAGTTTAAAGAAATGGCCATCCTCCAAAGATTCCACCGTAAGGGCACTGGTTTTGACGGTATCGTATGATTTTAAGGTGCGAAACAGGTGAAGGTCCGTGCAGCTTGAAGCCGCGGGGTTTTCCATGTAGCGATGAATGGCACTGCTAATATCGATTGGAAAAATATTCAATTTAAGGAAGGGCTCCATCAATTCCTTGAAATTATTTTTCCACTCAGTACCATGTGGCTTGACACGATGCTGGTGTTTGTTCCAGGTTTGTAAATGGGCAAATTCATGGATCGTCGTAATCAGAAATGAATAGGAATTTAAGTCATGGTTGACTGAGATGCGGTGTGGGCTTCCTCTAAACGGTGCACGGTAATCTCCTAGTTTGGTACTCCTTGAACGAGAGATCTTAAATAAGCAGCGGGTATGATTAATCCAGTTGGATATAATCGGCGCAGCTTCTTCAGGCATGTATTTTTTAAGCGTAGCACTATAATCTTGCATGACATAAAAATAGGAATTTATTCATGTCAATAGTGCTAAATGAGAACATTCTTTTGTCAAAAATAAAATCATTTTGCTAAAAATAGTAGTTTTTAATTTGGAAAAATGATATTATTTTTAGTATTTAGTACCTGCGAATATTAAAAGTGGGCATGTTATTGGAGCAGAGTAGCTGTTTTTTTTAATAAAATATATTGAAATCGCCTGAGTTTTAGGTAAATTACCTACAGAAAGGTTCATGAAACATAGGATCCGATTGAGGAACGGTATTTCCTCTAAACTGTAATAAGACCTTCAAGAATATGCTAGATACCTTACATATTAGAAATTATGCGCTCATCAACGAATTGGAAATCCAATTTGATAAAGGTTTAAATATGATTACCGGTGAAACCGGTGCTGGTAAATCTATTATCATGGGAGCGTTATCGTTGATCTTAGGAAATAGAGCAGAGGGCAAGCATTTTTTCGACCCAACCAAGAAATGTGTGATTGAAGGGGAATTTAAAATTGGTCCTTACCAGCTACTTCGTTTTTTTGAGGAAAATGATCTCGATTACGCGGACCACACGATTATTCGAAGAGAGATATCTCCCGATGGTAAATCCCGGGCATTTATTAATGATTCTCCCGTCACCCTTGCTATCCTTAAAGCTTTAGGCGAGCAGTTGATTGATGTGCATTCTCAACATGCAACATTGCAGATTAATACAGAAGATTTTCAGTTTTTGGTAGTGGATAGTGTAGCAGGCTCTTTCGGACTGAAGCAAAGCTATCGAGAGAGCTTCTTCGCTTATAAGAAAGCAAAAAAAGAACTCGAAGAATTTAAAGATCTTGTAAAAAAGGCTGCAATAGAACAGGATTATTTTCAGTTTCAATTTGATGAACTTGACGCCGCCCGATTGGTAGCAGATGAACAGGGACAACTCGAAGTACAACAGCGGCAGTTGGAAAATGCAGAAGATATCAAGCGTGCACTAACTGGGGCATCACATCTTTTGGAAAACGAAGATACAGCAGTTTTAAGCCGTTTAAAAGAGACGATGAGCCAGGTGGAAGGCATTGCCTCATTTCTGCCTGAGGCTGCAGATTTGGCTGCACGATTGAAGAGCACATGGATTGAGCTGAAGGATGTCGCAGCAGAGCTGAGCTCTCTTGAGGAGGATACCCAAATCGACGAAGGTACTTTATTGGAAATCAATGAGCGCTTGAGCTTATTGTATTCCTTACAGAAAAAACATCATGTGGACTCCGTTGAGGAGCTGATCAAATTACGTGATGATCTTGAATCCAAACTGTTTGCTATAAATTCTTCGGATGAGCAATTGGAGCGATTGGAAAAAGAGGTTGTGGCTAAATTAGCCATTGCCCAAAAAAATGCAAAGGAACTATCAGCAGCCAGAAGAAAGGTACTGGAGATGATCGCAAAGGATGTGCAGGCGACCTTGTCAAATGTAGGTATGCCGAATGCACGACTTCAAATTAATCTAGAACCATTGAAGGAAGGGGATATGCGGGAATCGGGGATGGATTCAATACAGTTTTTATTTTCGGCCAATAAAGGACAGGCATTGCAATCCATTCATAAGGTTGCATCCGGAGGAGAGCTTTCTCGTGTTATGTTGGCCATTAAATCCTTAGTTGCTAAAACTTCCGCATTACCTACTATTATTTTTGATGAGATCGATACAGGAATCTCTGGAGAGGTTGCGCTACGCGTAGGAGAGGTGATGGAAAGTCTTGCTGAGAATATGCAGGTTATTGCTATTTCCCATTTGCCCCAAATTGCAGCTAAAGGTGCTGCGCATTATAAGGTATATAAGGAAGACAAAGCCAACCGAACCATATCTAACATTGTTCGTTTAGATCAAGAGGGGAGAGTCAAGGAAATTGCTCAGATGCTTAGTGGCGCTAATCCAACAGATGCGGCACTTGAACACGCAGAGTTATTGTTGAAAAAATCTCTTAAACCCTGAAAATAGCTCGGGATTTGTATTAGTATAATCTATCATTAGTAACGAAGAAATAGGGAATTTCTAAATTTTTAAAGGAATTCCCTATTTCTTCGTTATTTTAAAATGTCTTGACCGGCATCACGGAGATAGTAAAATAAGCATTACTATATGAGTTTAATACATACGTATCAGCTCCGAATCTATCTTTGGTCGTTTTAAGAATAGGATCACCAAAATTTACTAAAAAACTACCTAAATTATCTTCTCCTAAAGTTCTTCTGGTAGATATTTCTCTCGAGAAAGTTTCTTTATTTGAGTGACCAAAATTAAATCCGATTTTGAAGATGGAAAAATTTGTTCCAAAATTAGTCGCAAATTCATTAGTTACAGGTCTCTTTTTCAAAATTTCCTCCTGAGTATCAACTTCTGCTAAAGAGATTTTCCAAATTGGCGCATTAGATTTGATATTCCAATTTATGATTGGGATATTAAGATTTACCATCGTACGACGATCTCCCGGAGCACTCTCTACGGATGTGTATACTATCAATAGTTGAGGATTTTTTCCGTTTGTCGTGCGAGTAGTATAATTATATTGTACTCTAAAAAGATCTTTAGGTGCTAGTGGTAGGAAATATTGATAAGTTGCACCAATACCTTCTTTATTATTGATTAAAAAGTCAAATCTAAATTCAAATTTTCCATCTGTCCACATATTCTTTTGAATAAGATCAATGATAGTGGATCTCGTATAATTGTCTGGCAGATTTATTATCGGATTTTTATTTGGGTTGGGTTTGGGGTCTTCGGCTTGATCGCTAATTTTATAAAAAGCATCTGTCGATAATCCTAATGCTACCACAGATTCTACCATGTTAGATTGTAATGGGCCAACGGTATCAGTTTGTGTCAATTTATAATAAACATGGTCTCGCTGCCATTTATCTACCTCTGTACCAAAAATATTATATGCATCTATAACCGATTGTTCTATCGGTAATGGATTAGTTAATACAGCTTCATTTGAACTTGTTATTCTTGATGAAGTTGAAGCTTTTATTCGGTTTGTCGCTAAAATAGCTTTAGCATTCTTTAGATTATCAATATAGGGGATATAAATTCGAAATCCGGAGAAGCAAGCAAACTTTTAGCTGAAGCTTTCGAATTGGATTTTACCTTAATTCTTTCGTTTCCTTTAATAACTAAAACGGAAAACCTGGTATTTCATTACTTTTTAACGAAAGAACCTTGTCCCGTCACTATAAATAGGTATTTTTTTATCACTTCCCATAATATTAGTTGCCACAAGAGGTATCTGCGAAGCACTCTTCCATGTTTCTGGAGAAAACTTACTAGGTTCTATTGTAGGAACAAAAATTGTCAATAGCGGCGCTGCGCGCTCAATTTCATCAAGCTGGTTTGGTGAAGACTCATACTTTTTTAGAATATCTTTGAATGTTGAATCATTTGTAATTTTTTCATCTTTTATAAATTGATAAAATACATCATGGTCATAATCTATTTCAAAAAGAGCATTTTGCCGTATAAAATTCCTTATATCAGGATTTCTTTTACTGCTTTTGAAAGAATTATCGCGAATTGATCATAATAATTTATTTCTGCTTTATCATTCAATTTAGATGTAACTTCTGCGGAATTTATATCCTTTTTACAACTCCAAAATAAAAGTGAGAAAAGGATAGAGAATATTAAGTTTAATTTCTTCATTTCTTTTTTTATATCGTAATACAATAATAAAATATCTTTGTTTTTTTATTTTAAAAATACTTGTTTTTTTTTATTATTTTATTCTTTAAAAGAAATACTACACATTTGTGTATTTTGTTTTGAAATTAGTTTGTTAATTATTTAAATATGATAAAAATACTGGTTAAATAATTTGGAGCAGATATATTGAGAAAATGATTTAGATTTGTTGATGGATTAGACCTAAAAGAAATTACAGTTGGTACGTACAATAAAAAAGTGAGCCTCAGAGTTTTACTCTGAGGCTCACTTTTTTTATTGTACGTAATCTGTATCTGTTAAAACGATCTTTACAATTATATTTTGAGTAGGAAAATTAACTGAAAAATCGTTGGTAGGATCCTCACCGATGATTGATACTTCACCCACTTTATAGTCTACATGAAAACTAACCGGATTAATTTCCTTGCCGTCATCAAATGCAAAGATGCTGGTAGAATTTTGTATGAAGCTTCATTGTTTAAACTCATGTGGACAGAAACGTCCCTTGCTTTATATAGTAATCAGTAAGTTCAGGTAGATTTACCTTATGAATTATTCTTTTGTTGTTGTCGGATGTCCATTCATTCGGTTTTACTGTATAAATAAATGATCGACCAGGTAAATAGTTCGACACGTATTCTTTCTTACAAGAAGAAAATGAAACCAAGGCTGCGGTTCCAATTAATGCTGCTAATAAAAGTCTTTTCATATTGTTCGTGTTATTTGTGACAATTTTATTATAGGACGATAAAATAGTGCGAAAGTTTAACGCCAACTTTCTTTACAACAAAAATGCACCATAAAGGTGCATTTTATTGAAATTATTTTTGATACAGCTAAAGCTTACTTCTCAGCGGTGTCTTTCGAAGACTTCGAATCTGAGCTAGAAACCTCAATATCTTTGGTTTCCGGATTAATGCTCACGGTCAAAACTGAACCAGTTTGCACATTTCCTTTGAGGATTTCTTCTGCAATAGGATCTTCGAGATATTTCTGGATTGCTCGTTTTAATGGACGTGCACCAAAATTACTGTCATAACCTTTGTCCGCAATGAAATCTTTTGCCTCATCTGTCAAATTGATCGTATAACCCAAATCAGCGATACGTTTGAACAATGACCTCAACTCAATATCAATGATTTTGAAGATATTCTCTTTTGTCAATGAATTGAACACAATCACATCATCAATACGGTTCAAAAATTCTGGAGCAAAGGCTCTTTTCAAAGCGGTTTCGATAACTCCACGTGAATGCGCATCAGATTGTTGTGATTTTGCCGCAGTGGTGAAACCAACACCCTGACCAAATTCCTTCAATTGGCGTGCACCAATATTTGAAGTCATAATGATTATGGTATTTCTGAAATCTACTTTACGGCCAAAACTATCTGTCAATTGGCCTTCGTCCAACACCTGTAACATGAGGTTAAACACATCTGGGTGAGCTTTCTCAATCTCATCCAATAAGACAACCGCATAAGGTTTACGACGTACTTTTTCAGTCAATTGACCACCTTCTTCATAACCAACATATCCTGGAGGCGCTCCAACAAGGCGAGATACCGCAAATTTCTCCATGTATTCGCTCATGTCAATTTGGATCAGTGCATCTTCTGTATCAAACATAAATCGTGCTAATTCTTTAGCTAACTCTGTTTTACCAACCCCAGTAGGACCTAAGAAGATAAATGACCCGATTGGTTTTTTAGGATCCTTCAAGCCCGCACGGGTACGTTGAATAGCTTTCACCAATTTACCTACAGCGTCATCTTGACCAATGATTCTTCCCTTCATCAACTCAGCCATATTCAACAGCTTTTGACTGTCTGTCTGACTAACACGTTGTACTGGAATACCTGTCATCATGGCCACTACTTCAGCAACATTTTCTTCTGAAACAGTATAGCGTTTAGACTTCGTCTCTTCTTCCCAAGCGATTTTTTCTTTCTCGAGCTCCTCGATCAATTTTTTCTCCGTATCACGCAATTTGGCAGCCTCTTCGTATTTTTGACTACGAACGACTTTGTTCTTTTCCAATTTGACCTCTTCAATTTTATTCTCAATGTCAATAATGGACTGCGGTACATGAATATTGTTTAAGTGCACGCGAGAGCCTGCCTCATCCAAAGCATCAATAGCCTTATCTGGTAAGAACCTGTCTGTAATGTAACGTGTTGTTAACGACACACAGGCTTCAATCGCTTCTGGAGTGTAGGTCACGTTGTGGTGATCCTCATATTTCTCTTTGATACGATTCAATATTTCAACTGTTTCGTCATGTGTAGCCGGTTCAATCGTTACACGTTGGAAACGACGGTCCAAAGCACCATCTTTTTCAATGTATTGACGATATTCGTCCAATGTTGTTGCACCAATACATTGGATTTCTCCTCTTGCCAAGGCTGGTTTGAACATATTGGAAGCATCTAACGATCCTGAAGCGCCACCTGCACCAACGATGGTGTGAATCTCATCGATAAATAAGATGACATCCGGTGATTTCTCCAGTTCATTCATAACCGCTTTCATACGTTCTTCAAATTGACCGCGATATTTCGTCCCGGCAACCAATGAAGCTAGATCCAATGTAACTACACGCTTATTGAAGAGTACACGCGATACCTTGCGTTGGACAATGCGAAGCGCAAGTCCCTCCGCAATAGCTGATTTACCAACTCCCGGTTCACCGATTAACAACGGATTGTTCTTCTTGCGTCGGGATAAAATTTGAGACACACGCTCAATCTCTTTTTCGCGACCTACAATAGGATCCAATTTACCCTCTTCGGCAGCTTTGGTCAAATCACGGCCAAAGTTGTCCAATACTGGAGTTTTGGATTTAATATCCGAAACTTTTTTAGGTTGGATATATTGATCATCCTCTGCAAAATCATCATCGCCGGTAGGAGAGCCCGGAGCTTCGTCCTTGATCGTCGTTCTATTTTGCTCAACTTCAGATTTGAAGATGTCGTAAGTCACATTGTATTGTTGTAAAATCTGAGAAGCAATATTATCTTCATCCCGTAAGATAGCCAATAATAGATGCTCCGTTCCGATGATATCCGATTTGAATATTTTAGCTTCCAAATAAGTGATCTTCAAAACTTTTTCAGCCTGTTTTGTTAATGGCATATTGCCAATAGGAGCGCGTGAAACCGATGCCCCCTTCACTGCGTCCTCCACAGATTGACGTAGTGCTGTCGTGTCAATGCCTATGTTTTTAAGGATCTTTATCGCCATACCATCGCCTTCACGAATTAATCCGAGCAATAAATGCTCCGTTCCTATATAATCGTGACGCAATCTCAAAGCTTCCTCTCTACTGTACGATATGACATCCTTTACGCGCGGTGAAAATTTTGCTTCCATTGAATACCTTTCTGTTTTATATTAAGGATATATAAATGTAGTAAATTCTGCATTTCAAACCTTAAAATTATTTTAAATAATGTCATCAACAATTAAGCCATGACCGTTATACGTCCAAAATGTCAGTATAAAAGATTACATTTGTATGTTAATATAATAAGAGTTTTCGAATTTTTTTAAATTTTATGTCAGACGAGAAGATCATTTTTTCGATGGCGGGTGTCAACAAAATCTATCCGCCTCAAAAACAAGTGTTAAAAAATATCTATTTATCTTTTTTCTATGGCGCGAAGATCGGTGTGATCGGTTTAAACGGATCAGGTAAATCTTCCCTATTAAAAATTATCGCTGGATTGGATAAATCCTACCAAGGCGAGGTGGTGTTCTCCCCAGGTTACTCTGTGGGTTATTTAGCACAAGAACCTCAATTGGATCTTGAAAAGACTGTTCTTGAAGTCGTTCAGGAAGGTGTCGCTGAAATTACAGCCATCTTACAGGAATACGAAGAAATCAACGAAAAATTTGGCTTGCCAGAGGTCTATGAAAATGCCGATGAGATGGACAAATTGTTGGCTAGACAAGGGGAACTTCAGGATATCATTGATGCCACTAACGCTTGGGAAATCGATTCGAAATTGGAAAGAGCAATGGATGCTTTACGTTGCCCCGAACCAGACGCGAAGATTGTCAATTTGTCAGGTGGTGAGCGCAGACGTGTAGCATTATGTCGCTTATTGTTGCAGGAACCTGATGTATTACTCCTGGATGAGCCGACCAACCACTTGGACGCCGAGTCGATTGATTGGTTAGAACAACATTTAAAACAATATAAAGGAACGGTCATTGCCGTTACCCACGACCGTTATTTCTTGGATAATGTAGCCGGATGGATTCTTGAATTGGATCGTGGTGAGGGTATTCCTTGGAAAGGAAATTATTCTTCTTGGTTAGATCAAAAAGCAAAACGTCTCGCGCAGGAAGAAAAGCAGGAAACCAAACGTCAAAAAACCCTGGAGCGTGAGCTGGAATGGGTGCGTATGGCACCGAAAGCACGTCATGCTAAATCGAAAGCACGTTTGCATAACTATGAAAAATTAGCTTCTGAGGAAACGAAAGAACGCGAAGAAAAATTGGAATTGTTTATTCCGCCGGGGCCACGTCTGGGGAACGCTGTCATTGAGGCAACGAATATCTCCAAAGCCTATGGCGATCGCATTTTATTTGAGAACTTAAGCTTCATGTTGCCGCCTGCGGGTATCGTAGGAATTATTGGACCCAACGGTGCGGGTAAAACAACCTTATTCCGTCTGATTACAGGTCAGGAAACACCTGACACGGGTTCGTTCAAGGTCGGAGAAACAGTAAAATTGGGTTACGTAGACCAAATGCACCACGACCTCGATCCTGAAAAATCGGTTTGGGAAAATATTACGGGTGGCAGCGACAATATGATGCTGGGCAATCGCTCGGTAAACTCAAGAGCTTACGTTTCCAAATTTAATTTTAACGGTGCTGATCAACAAAAGAAAGTAGGTGTACTTTCCGGTGGAGAACGTAACCGTGTTCACTTGGCTATTACACTCAAAGAAGGCTCAAATGTGCTCTTACTTGATGAGCCGACCAATGATATTGATGTAAATACCTTACGGGCACTGGAAGAAGGCTTGGAGAATTTCGGCGGTTGTGCCGTTGTGATCTCCCACGATAGATGGTTCCTGGATCGTATCTGTACACATATCCTTGCTTTTGAAGGGGATTCACAGGTTTATTTCTTTGAAGGTAACTACACTGAATATGAAGAAAACCGTAGAAAACGTGTTGGTGACGTGACACCGCACCGTATTAAATACAAGAAACTGGTAAAATAAGCAACGATCATGGACGGTGGAAGGCTTTTAGCTGCTATAATAGATCACGCTATTGATGGAATAATTACCATAGACAACAGGGGGAATGTGGAAAGCATTAACCCTGCTGCCTTGGAATTGTTCGGTTATCAGGCTGAAGAAGTGATCGGACACAATATCTCCATGTTAATGCCTGAACCTGATCGTGGTAATCACGATGGTTATCTGCATAATTACCAAACCACAGGCCACAAGAAAATTATCGGAATCGGTCGTGAAGTGATGGGCTTAAAGAAAAATGGAGAAACATTTCCATTCCGCTTGGCAGTCAGTGAGGTTTGGTTAAAAGATAAGAATATCTTTACTGGCTTTATTCACGATTTATCGCGTGAGAAAGCTGCCGAGGATATGCTCAAGCAACATGCAACCGAACTTGAACATAAAGTCAGTGAGCGTACACGCGACCTGATCTCTCTGGTATCTGAACTTGAAAAAGCTAAAGCAGAAGTCTCAAAGTCTTTGGAAAAAGAAATTGAACTTAACCAGCTGAAATCACGGTTTGTGTCCATGGCCTCGCATGAGTTCCGGACACCTTTAAGCTCGGTTCAGCTTTCGGCTTCTCTGATTGAAAAGTATTCCGAACGACCGGATGATAAGGCTAATATCATTAAACACACCAATAAAATTAAAAGTGCAGTTCAATTGCTCACAAGTATCCTGAACGACTTTCTGTCACTTGAAAAATTGGAAGCGGGTATTGTTGTGATGAATAAGCAATACATCAATCTCGTTGAGCTGGCAGAAGAGATCACCGAAGAAATGCAATTGATCTGTAAGAAAAATCAGCATATTGTATACCAACATACCGGAGAAATTGGGCATTTCACCCTAGATCCAAATTTGTTGAAAAATGCTTTGGTCAACTTAATCTCCAACGCGATCAAATATTCCGGAGAAGATACCTTGATCGAATTCACAACCTGTATCGACGAAGAAGGCTGCTTAATATCCGTGAAAGACAATGGTATTGGTATACCCGAGGAAGATCAGGTACATTTGTTTGAGCCTTTTTTTAGAGCACATAATACAGGTAATATCCCTGGTACGGGATTAGGTCTGAATATTGTAAAACGATACATCGAATTGATGGCGGGGCAGATGGAATTTGAATCGGAAGTACACAAAGGAACTTCATTCAGAGTAAGCTTTAAATAAAGGTGAGCTTGCAGATTCGCATAACTGAATAAATAATTGCAGATGAGAAATAAAAAGACAATTCTAATTATTGAAGATAATATCGATATCCGAGAAGGGACTACCGAAATATTGGAGTTGACAGGTAGGTATGATGTCATTACAGCCGAAAATGGGCGCGTTGGCGTCGACCTGGCGACAAGACATATTCCTGATTTGATTCTCTGTGATATCATGATGCCTGAATTGGATGGTTACGGCGTCTTATTTATGTTAAGCAAAATTGAAAGTACAACCAAAATTCCGTTCATTTTTCTGACTGCCAAAGCGGAACGCGCAGATATGCGCAAAGCGATGGAGATGGGAGCAGATGATTATCTGACCAAACCTTTTGATGATGTTGAATTGATGAATGCAATAGATGTGCGCCTCAAAAGACATGAGCAGCTGGCAGCAGATGTTTCGCAGGAAGATGATTTGAGTTTGAGTGCTGAAGAGCAGGTATTATTGCTACATGAACTTCTCGCTAATTCACGCGTGAAAACCGTGAAGAAAAAACAGTCTATTTATGAAAAAGACGATTCGCCAACATATGTCTATTTTGTGAAATCTGGACAGGTGCGCAGTTTTAAGTCTTATAAAGATGGACGCGAGCTGTCTACGGGTATTTTTATTTCAGGAAATTATTTTGGCTATGCCTCGATTTTGTTGAATGATAATTATGAAGACTACGCCGAAGCAGTTGAGCCAAGTGAAATTGTCTTGATACCAAAAGACAGTTTTCTGGAGCTGTTATGGAAAAAGCCTGCAATAGCCAGTAAATTTATTAAGCTTCTTTCTGTCGATTTACGGGAAAAGGAAGAACAATTGCTTGGCTTTGCCTATCATTCTGTCCGTAAGCGGGTCGCAAACGCGTTGATCAGTGTTGCTGAAAAAAGTGGAATCAATATAAACGAGGTCAATGCATGTACAATTGACGTGACACGGGATGGTCTGGCTTCAATTGCAGGGACAGCCAATGAAACTGTTTCCCGTATGCTCTCTGATTTTAAAGAAGAAAAATTGATTTCAAAAGAAAAAGGCAAAATATACATCAATTCCATCAAGAACCTGCGGGATGTGAAGCAGTAGGTGACAGAAACGAAGATTTAAAAATCAACAAAAAAAAGCGTGTTCAGTTTTTCTGAACACGCCTTTTTTAGTACATAACTGTTGGTATTTGCGAAATCATGCAAGTTTTTGTGAATTGTGATAAATATCATTTTAAGGTGTGGTGCTACATCATCTTTTTGCCCATATGCATAATTTACTTTTGTTCTTAGGATAAACCTTAATTGGTGATTGTAGAATCAGAATGAAAGTAGTAGTATATAATGTAAGGTCATTTGAAAAAGAGTTTTGGGCATTGGCAAATGCCAAACAACATGACTTAACTTTGATTTCAAATGGATTAAATGCGGAGACACAGAATTATGCGCGTGGAAAAGATGCGGTAGTTATTTCCGTGAGCGATATTTTGGACGAGAGCATGCTACTTAATTTAAAAGGGTTAGGGATCAATAAAATTATGACCCGGAGTAAAGATACTGCTCATATCGATTTAGTGAAAGCTGGAGATCTGCATATTCAGATTGCCAATGCGCCGTTCGAAGATCAGAGTCCCAAAGGACTGGCTGAGCAGACCGTCCGGAATCTCAACTTATGGGGAATAGAAAAATGTGTGGGTAAAGCCTGTTGTTGTCTAAACGACTGTGCAAAAAAAATAAAATAAAATGATTACATCGCAGGTTATAATGGAAGAATTGGTGCAGAAATATAATGTTGCCGCACCGCGCTATACAAGTTATCCAACCGTTCCCTTTTGGGATAATGAAGCATTTTCCCGGACGGCATGGACTAATCAAGTCTATCATACCTTTGGGCAATCGAAGGAGAAAGGAATCAGCCTGTATATCCATCTTCCTTTTTGTGAAAGCCTCTGTACGTATTGTGGCTGCAATACGCGCATTACAAAAAACCATCGCGTTGAAGAACCTTATATTGCGTCTCTTTTGAAGGAATGGGAAATGTACGTCGCTCTATTTAAAGGAGAAAGACCGTTATTGGCAGAAATACATTTGGGTGGTGGAACTCCGACCTTTTTCCACCCAGATAATTTGAGGGTACTGATTGAGGGAATCCTTAAACTTTCAGACCTGGCTCCTGATCATTCCTTCTCTTTTGAAGCTCACCCCGCCAATACAACGATCGCGCATCTACAAACTTTATTCGATTTGGGATTTCGGCGCCTGAGCCTGGGAATACAGGATTTTGATCCACTTGTACAGTTTGTGATCAACCGGCATCAAACATCAGCGGAAGTGGAAGAGGTTATGCTGAATGCGCGGAAAATCGGATTTGAGTCCATTAATTTTGACCTGATTTACGGATTGCCTAAGCAGACGCTTGCGACCGTCGCCGATACCATTCAAAAGTCGATGCTGCTCGCTCCAGACCGGATCTCTTTTTATAGCTATGCCCACGTGCCTTGGATAAAACCCGGTCAACGACATTATACCGAAGCAGATCTACCGAATGGTGCGGCCAAACTTGCCCTGTATAATCTTGGAAAAAAAATGATTTTAGCCCATGGCTATGAAGATGTCGGTATGGATCATTTTGCGAAAAGAGAGGACGAGTTATTTGTGGCTTTTCAACAAGAGCGATTACATCGCAATTTTATGGGGTATGCTGATCGGTTTAGCCCCCTGTTAATCGGTATTGGCGTCTCTTCGATCAGTGATGCTTGGGGGGCTTTTGCCCAAAATGTGAAGACCGTAGAAGAATACCATAAACTTATCGATGCAGGGGTATTGCCCGTTGTAAAAGGACATATACTCAACGAGGAGGATCTTCTTGTAAGGCGTTATATCCTCGATATGATGTGTAAAGGTAAAGTGCAGTTGCCGACAGGTGCGCCGTTGAATGGGCAGATTATCGACGAATTGTCTGAACTTGTTGCAGATGGTTTAGTTTCCATAACCGGCGACTTAATTCAATGTACTGCTATTGGACGCTCTTTTTTAAGAAATATCTGTATGGCCTTTGATCAGCGATTATTGCGTTCAAAAGCACAAAATCAATTATTTAGTCAGGCAATTTAGAACGAAGGTATGGCAGAGCTAAGGGATGAAATACAACTTGCAGAAAAATGTTTCCATTGCGGCGATAAAATTGAGGAAACGGGTTATCAGCTCGATCATCATGATTTTTGCTGTCTGGGATGTCAGACCGTTTACCAAGTACTGAACGATAGTGGTATGCAGCAATATTATCGCTATAATCAGCACCCGGGTAAATCAAATAAATCCAAGCAAGAAGATTTTTCCTATCTGGATGAACCACAGATTGCCGGTAAATTAGTGGATTATAAAGATGATAAGATGACTATCATCACCTTTTATATTCCGGCTATTCACTGTAGCTCTTGTATCTGGTTGCTCGAAAATTTATATAAACTAAATCCCAACGTACTGCAGTCGCGCGTGGACTTTATGAAGAAACAGGCGAGCATTACATTCAATCACAATGAGCTGCCATTGAAAGACCTGGTTTATCTTTTGGTCAATATCGGTTATGACCCTAAAATCACTTTGCAGGATGTTGTAAAGGAAGGGAATAGAAATAATTTGAATCCTTTGGTCGCAAAAATTGCTGTTGCCGGTTTCTGTTTTGGAAATTCTATGTTATTCAGTTTCCCTGATTATTTTGGAATGGGGAGTTTTGAAAAGGAATATGCCAATTTCTTTGGTTATATAAACCTGGCCTTTGGTCTCCCTGTTTTATTGTATTGTGCATCGGATTATTTCAAATCGGCCTATTGGAGTCTGAAACAAAAGAGATTGAATCTGGATGTGCCATTAGCTCTAGGAATCCTCGTGTTATTTTTGCGTTCCGCGTTTGAGGTGATCACACAGACAGGAGCTGGTTTTACGGATACACTCTGTAGTCTTGTATTCTTTATATTGATCGGAAAATGGGTACAACAACGTACCTATTATCATATCTCATTTGAACGGGATTACCGGAGTTATTTCCCCGTGGCTGTAACAGTATTGACGGAATCAGGGGACAAACCTGTACAATTAGCTGACGTTCATATCGGTGACCGTATCTTGGTTCGGAACAATGAAATTATACCCGCTGATGCCATGCTTTTAAAAGGCGATGCTGCGATAGATTTTAGCTTTGTAACGGGAGAATCAAGTCCGGTCAGTAAGACCTTAGGCGAAATTATCTATGCCGGCGGACGCCAGACGGGGGAAGCGATAGAACTTGAAGTGGTCAAACCGATTTCACAGTCCTATTTGACCAAATTATGGAATAATGAGAATTATAAAGATTATGACAAACATTTTCAAACATTTGTCAACTTTATAAGTAAATATTTTACTGTTGTTTTATTGGCTATTGCACTATTGGCTGCCTTATTTTGGGCCGTTGATGGTAGTGCAAGTAGGGCTTGGGGAGCTTTTACGGCGGTATTGATTATTGCATGCCCATGTGCGCTGGCGTTGAGCTCTCCATTTACCCTTTCTGCAGCGCTAAGTATTTTTGATCGAAATAAGTTCTATGTGAAAAATACGGCCGCAATTGAGCAGATGGCAACGATTGATACTTTGGTGTTCGATAAAACTGGCACAATATCATCGCCTAAAGCAACTTCAATTTATTTTGAAGGTAGTCTTTCAGCAATTGACAAAAAGTTACTGAATGCGGTATGTAGAAACTCTAGCCATCCATTGAGCCGTGAGATTGTCAAGTGGCTGAATGTCTCTTCTGCTATTTCGATACAGGATTTTAAGGAATTTCCGGGAAAGGGGATGCAGGCTAATGTAAGTGGCAAGGAAATTAAAATCGGTAGTGCTAACTTTTTGAATATCGGTAACATTAAAACAGATGGTTCAGTGGTTTTTATTCGTATAGGTGAGGAGTTAAAGGGGTATTTTACCATGGAGCAATCCTGGCGTGATGGCCTTTCGGCGTTGATTGAAGATTTTAAAGTTGAATATGACCTTCATTTGATCTCGGGCGATAACGATAGACGCCTGGATGCGCTGCAGTTAATTTTTCCGTCAAACGCAAGTTTGCTTTTTAATCAATCACCCATGGAAAAACTGAAAACAATTCAAAATTTTCAGGTAGACGGAAAGCATGTCTGTATGATTGGTGATGGCCTTAATGATGCAGGGGCATTGCGTAAAGCAGATTTGGGCATCGCCGTGAGTGATGATATCAATAACTTCTCCCCTGGTTGCGATGCAATACTGGATGGGGAGTCGTTTTCAAAAATGCCAGATTTCTTTGCTTTTAGTAAAGATGCGGTGAAAGTAATACATATGAGCTTTGGAATATCTCTTTTATATAATGTAATTGGATTGAGCTTTGCCGTGCAGGGTATTATGTCGCCATTATTTGCAGCGATTCTAATGCCAATCAGTACGGTAACGATCATCTCCTTTACAAGTCTCATGACGAGATGGTATGCCAAACGCCGTAAACTCTAGTTGTTATGGAAATAATGTATATTTTGATCGGTTGTAGTGTTTTGTTGGCTTTGGTTTTCTTATGTGCTTTTTTCTGGGCAAATAAAACCGGTCAGCATAACGATACCTATACACCTTCTATACGGATTCTGTTTGATGATGAAACGACAGAAGGAGAAGATAAAGAAGGTGACGTAACTAAAACGTTATCGTAATTAAATCAATTACTTTTTTTTGTAATTAAGGTTATTATCAATAAAATTGGGGGTAAATACCAATTTGAAAAAAAAATATATGCATAATAATCCATTTTCATTAAAAGATAAGGTAGTTGTAATTACGGGAGGTACAGGGATTTTAGGCGAAGCATTTGTTGAGGCTTTGGCCGAGGCAGAAGCCAAAGTCGCAATCCTTGGACGTAATGGACAAATCGGAGCGGAGCGTGTCCAGCAGGTAGAGTCTGTTGGTGGCGAAGCTATATTTATTGAAGTTGACATCATGAACGAACAGGATGTCACTCGGGCGAAAGATGAAGTTTTGCAAAAGTGGGGTAGGATAGACGCTTTAGTAAACGCCGTTGGAGGCAACATTCCCGGTGCAACAATTGGTGCCGATCAAGATTTATTTGCGAGCAATATTCAGGATACCATTAAAGCAATAGAGCTTAATTTGTATGGTACAATGATTCCTACGCATATTATTGGTCGTGTGATTGCTGAAAGCGGAAAAGGTGTCATCATCAATATATCTTCTCTTACAGCCAGTCGTCCTTTTACACGTGTTTTGGGCTATACTGTTGCAAAACACGGTATCGATGGGTATACAAAATGGATGGCCACCGAACTCGCTCAGCGTTATGGTGATCAAGTTCGTGTCAATGCAATCGCTCCCGGCGTATTCTTAACCAAGCAGAACAAAAACTTATTGATCAATCCAGACGGTACGTATAGCGACCGTACCAAACGTATTCTTAACGGAACTCCCTATAACCGTTTGGGCGACCCGCGTGAGTTAAAAGGAACTTTAATCTATCTATTGAGTGATGCATCGGCCTTTGTGACAGGGGAGACGGTTTTTGTCGATGGTGGTTTTAATGCATGGTGTGGCGTTTAATTAAACTTTAAGATGAGAAAATTAGAACAAACCTGGCGTTGGTATGGCCCCAATGACCCGGTATCTTTACAAGATATCAAACAGGCTGGAGCTACTGGTATTGTTACGGCATTACATCATATTCCACACGGTGAGGTATGGCCACTTGCCGATATTCAAGAAAGAAAACGCATTATAGAAGATGCTGGTCTTACCTGGTCTGTTGTGGAAAGTGTGACAGTACACGAGGAGATTAAGACAAAAGGTGCTAGGGTCGATGAATACCTCCAGAAATATAATGAGACTTTAACCAATCTCGCACAATGCGGCATCAAAACAATTTGTTATAATTTTATGCCGGTGCTGGACTGGACACGTACACAATTGGATTTAACCATGGCGGATGGTTCAAAAGCATTGTATTTTGACTGGATTGATCTGGCACTTTTTGATATTTTTATATTGAAACGTGATGAAGCACAGACAGCGTATCCAGAGGATGTTGTAAAACGTGCAACTTTACGATTTGATGAAATTTCCGAACAGCAAAAAGAAGAATTGGCAAATGTTGTCTTAATGGGGATCCCCGGAGAGAAGAATGTGGAATTGGAAGCGTTAAAAGCGAGCATTGATACCTATAAACATATTGGGAAAGATGGTTTACGCGGTAATTTGGTTTATTTCCTTCAGGGAATTGCGGCAACTTGTGAGGATAACGGTATATGTATGACCATTCATCCCGATGATCCACCGTATCCTATTTTAGGTTTGCCCCGCATCGCCAGTAATGGTGCGGATTTCGATTATTTTTTGAATGCGGTTCCACAACGATTTAATGGTGTCTGCTTTTGTACAGGATCCTTGGGGGCCAGTCAGACCAACGATTTGCCAGCGATCTTGGAAAATATCAAAGGGCGGGTAAACTTTGTTCACTTACGGAATGTGAGGAAAGATGCGATCGGAAGCTTTTATGAGGCAGACCATTTGGATGGGGATGTCAATATGTATAAAATCATGAAAATCCTGGTTGCTGAAAATCAATTGAGATCTACAGCGATCCCATTCAGACCAGATCACGGCCATCAGATGCTGGATGATCTGAATAAAGTAACAAATCCAGGGTATTCTGCCATTGGAAGACTGAGAGGACTTGCGGAATTACGGGGTCTGGAGTATGGTATTGTTGGTGAATAATACCAATAATTCGGGCGAAGATTGGAGATTATGACCTGTAATGAAGGTCTAGCATAAAGACGGTCGGGAAATAGGGGAGCTAACTTCTTATTTCCCGACTGTTTTGTTTTAAGTCTGTCGACGAATACTATGATCGAAAGAATTATAAGGATGATTTGCGAATGATGAGCTGTGTTGGAAGCTCAATCGTTTCAAATTCATGTATTGGTCTTGTTTGGTTAATGGTGGCGATTAATTTATTTGTTGCTAATTCTCCAATTTCTGTTGCAGGCTGTACAACGGTGGATAGCGCTGGATTTAACGAAGCAGCAATTTGTGTGTTTGAAAAACCGATAACGGCAACTTCGGAAGGAACCTGAATCTGAAGCTCAGCCAAAATACCCAATGTTCGGGTTGTAATAATATCTGTTGCTCCAAAAATTGCATCTATATTTTTATGCTCAAGATATTCTTTGCGCAAAATCTCCCGAATTGTTTCGTCTATATCGGTGGTATTATTAAAACTACATTCGATATAATGTCTAGTATCAAAAGGAATCCCCGCATCTGATAAAGCAGATTTAAAGCCATTTAATCGTTCAGCTGCGACCCCTAAGTTCTTTCCGGTGATATGCAAAATATTCTTTTTACCTTGTTCGATGAGATGCTTTGTGGCATTATATGAACCCTGGAAATTATCGACACCAACCTTGAATGTGTCGAGCTGGTGATTGATACGATCAAAAATAACGACGGGGATCTGCGATTTTATCAATGCTTTTAGCTCTTCAATATTTGAATCGGAAGAAACCGGAGATATCATTAAGCCATCAATACCGCGCATGCGTAAGACGTCAATACAATTTTTTTCGATCCGTTCGTCTTCCCGGCTTTGCATGAAAATAACGTCATAGACAGTCTGTTGAGAGGCTATTTGAATTCCATCGAGGATTTGTGAAACGAATGTATTACTAATGTTGGATACAATAACCCCTATTGTATTGGATTTTCCTATTTTTAAGCTCCGTGCCAACTTATTTGGGTGGAAATTATGCTTTTTGGCATATTCCTGAACCATCTTTTTAGTCGCTTCACTTATTTCGTAGCTGTCTGATAATGCTTTGGAAACCGTCGAAACAGAAATATTGAGTGCCAACGCTATATCTTTCAGGGTAGTTCTGCTCATCGCTTTGGTGGTTATTTTAAGAAGATAAATCTACATAAAAAAATGTATAAATGTGTTTTTATCTTCATAATTAGCCATTATCTATGGTCGGCTGGGACTTAGTCAATGGATTTGATTGGCAGGATTTCCTTTTTCTAATCCCTCTTCAAAATTAAAAAGAAGTTCAACATACTCGAAGCTAACGAAGGGCTTTTTGGCCCATGTAACCTATGCGAGTCCGAGTGTTTGGTGTTTTTTTGGCTATTTTTCGGTATTTCTAGGTAAGATGTCGCGCTGCGGTTCGTTTCGTTTTCGATCTTGAACCAGTCCAGAATCTATCCTGAATGAGCCTAGCGAGGGTTTAGCTAGGGCTTAGTTTCGCCCTGCGGGCAGGGTGCGGCTACCTTAAAAGTAACCTGAATCCGTGCCAGAGTTGGACTCAACACGGACTCAACACGGACAGGACACGGTTGCAGGGCAAACCTACCCCGAGCATGGTACGAAGCAGGTGGGGAGGGGAGCCGAAGGTTCCCGCAAGCCCTGCGTAGCAGCCGGAGCCCTGTCCACGGGGCGGAACCCAAGTTTGCCCTAAATGAGCCGTGCTTCCCCAGTAAATAAAGAAAAGTTGAGGGCTTCTTATTCCTTAGGCTAGCTTTTGTTTATATTTAGCTTAGCAATAAGTTAGGTTTTGTTTAGCTATAACCTATACTATACCTAAACAAAACCTAACTAAAACCTAAACTAAACCTAAGTAAAACGGTACAAAAGTATAGCTACAGAAGAAGGTATTCCGGCAGCCTGTGTTCTGCCATTGTTCTGGCTTTATCAATAGCCGGCACACCGTTTTCAATTGGGCAAAAGCAGAGCGAAGAATGCCCTTTGCATCTTTCAGGCCTAACAATACCACCTTTACTGTTCACGATACCGTTTCTCTTTCCCCGGGAAGTGGGAACACAGCAGGGTTAGCCCGGTTTCCGCGGTACGATCCAATTTCCAGCACCATTCCTTTTTCCCCAGGGAAGCCTGTGCCAAAGCCCGGTTCCCGGTATGTACGCAGCGCGCCGCGGTTCCCCTGCAATGTCCAGGTTAGATCCCGGTTCCCGTCCCCATTCTGTGCCGGATCCGGCGTTCCCAGCCTTCCGATCACCTGCTTTACAAAAAGAATCTCGCACCGTTACAGGTAGTTAAGGACAAAATGAAAATAATAAGAACAAAAGGCTTGGAAGTTTGTTTATAAACTCCCTATCTTTGCACCACTCCGCAAGGGAGGGACGGTTACTTCAAAAGAAGGAACCATGAAAAAAGAAGGGTTTGAGCAGGTCGGGCAGGATTTAAAATCCCGCTGATTTTATTTTAAACGCGGAAATCGGAAAAAGAGAAAAGAAAAAAAACTTCAGAAAGTTTTTGGAAGTTCAGAAAAGATTTCTACCTTTGCAGTCCCAACGGAAACGAAGGGAAAAACAAAAAAGATAAAGAGGGCGCAATGCCATCGGAATATAGCGGATACGGAAGTTGAAGCGGCAAAAGTTCTTTAAGAAAACACAATCATGTAAGCGTGACGAGTAGACAAACAAAAGTCATGAACAAATTCAAGTAATTCGTTCAATTCGATCCAAGATCAGAGATAAAAAAAGAATTCTGATTATGTAAATAGTTGGAATCAAAAACTTCATTTTACAATGGAGAGTTTGATCCTGGCTCAGGATGAACGCTAGCGGCAGGCCTAATACATGCAAGTCGGACGGGATCCATCGGAGAGCTTGCTCGAAGATGGTGAGAGTGGCGCACGGGTGCGTAACGCGTGAGCAACCTACCTCTATCAGGGGGATAGCCTCTCGAAAGAGAGATTAACACCGCATAACATAATTCTCCGGCATCGGAGTATTATTAAATATTTATAGGATAGAGATGGGCTCGCGTGACATTAGCTAGTTGGTAGGGTAACGGCTTACCAAGGCGACGATGTCTAGGGGCTCTGAGAGGAGAATCCCCCACACTGGTACTGAGACACGGACCAGACTCCTACGGGAGGCAGCAGTAAGGAATATTGGTCAATGGGCGGAAGCCTGAACCAGCCATGCCGCGTGCAGGATGACTGCCCTATGGGTTGTAAACTGCTTTTGTCCAGGAATAAACCTAAATACGTGTATTTAGCTGAATGTACTGGAAGAATAAGGATCGGCTAACTCCGTGCCAGCAGCCGCGGTAATACGGAGGATCCGAGCGTTATCCGGATTTATTGGGTTTAAAGGGTGCGTAGGCGGCCTATTAAGTCAGGGGTGAAATACGGTGGCTCAACCATCGCAGTGCCTTTGATACTGATGGGCTTGAATCCATTTGAAGTGGGCGGAATAAGACAAGTAGCGGTGAAATGCATAGATATGTCTTAGAACTCCGATTGCGAAGGCAGCTCACTAAGCTGGTATTGACGCTGATGCACGAAAGCGTGGGGATCGAACAGGATTAGATACCCTGGTAGTCCACGCCCTAAACGATGATAACTCGATGTTGGCGATAGACAGCCAGCGTCCCAGCGAAAGCGTTAAGTTATCCACCTGGGGAGTACGCCCGCAAGGGTGAAACTCAAAGGAATTGACGGGGGCCCGCACAAGCGGAGGAGCATGTGGTTTAATTCGATGATACGCGAGGAACCTTACCCGGGCTTGAAAGTTAGTGAAGAGTGCAGAGACGCACTCGTCCTTCGGGACACGAAACTAGGTGCTGCATGGCTGTCGTCAGCTCGTGCCGTGAGGTGTTGGGTTAAGTCCCGCAACGAGCGCAACCCCTATGTTTAGTTGCCAGCATTTAAGGTGGGGACTCTAAACAGACTGCCTGTGCAAACAGAGAGGAAGGTGGGGACGACGTCAAGTCATCATGGCCCTTACGTCCGGGGCTACACACGTGCTACAATGGATGGTACAGCGGGCAGCTACATAGCAATATGATGCTAATCTCTAAAAGCCATTCACAGTTCGGATTGGGGTCTGCAACTCGACCCCATGAAGTTGGATTCGCTAGTAATCGCGTATCAGCAATGACGCGGTGAATACGTTCCCGGGCCTTGTACACACCGCCCGTCAAGCCATGAAAGTTGGGGGTACCTAAAGCATGTTACCGCAAGGAGCGTGTTAGGGTAAAACCGATAATTGGGGCTAAGTCGTAACAAGGTAGCCGTACCGGAAGGTGCGGCTGGAATACCTCCTTTCTAGAGTATCGAAGATCGGTGCTCGTCACGTTACATATGATTGCAAGAAGAAAAAACATCAGAAGAAAGTGCCCGCCCCGAAAGGAGCAGGACCGAGAGAGATAGATGAACAGGAAATAGCTAGTCCCGTAGCTCAGTTGGTTAGAGCACTACACTGATAATGTAGGGGTCAGCAGTTCAAATCTGCTCGGGACTACGAAAAGTTAAGGGGAATTAGCTCAGCTGGCTAGAGCACCTGCCTTGCACGCAGGGGGTCAACGGTTCGAATCCGTTATTCTCCACATCTCCGGGAGGAACATCGACAGATGCTCCGAAGAAACAAACCGGAAAAAGAGTTCTTTGACATATTGAAAGAGAAAAAAAATTACAAGAGAAGACAACAGTATAGAGACAATACGTGTATGTGTTTGATGTAGAGAGGAGACCCTCGGTGAATGCCGAACGAATCTCTGCGTAGCATATGGGTATATATATCAAAAGCAGCCGCATAGTAGCAAAAGGCTATGCCGGTGAAGAAAGTAAATAAGGGCACACGGGGGATGCCTAGGCTCTCAGAGGCGAAGAAGGACGTGATAAGCTGCGATAAGCTACGGGGATTGGCAAATGCGAACCGATCCGTAGATTTCCGAATGGGGCAACCTGACTATTTGAAGAATAGTCGTATAAAACGCGAACGCGCTGAACTGAAACATCTAAGTAGGCGTAGGAGAAGAAAATAACAATGATTTCCCAAGTAGTGGCGAGCGAACGGGAAAGAGCCCAAACCGTTTATGTTACGGCATAGACGGGGTTGTAGGACCACGACATTGTACAGCGCTATGAACTGGAAGCAGGTGGGAAACTGCGCGACAAGGGTGATAGCCCCGTACAGGTAAAGAATGTTGACATAGTGGTATCCTGAGTACCGCGGGACCGGAGAAATCCTGTGGGAATCCACCAGCACCATCTGGTAAGGCTAAATACTCCTGAGAGACCGATAGTGAACCAGTACCGTGAGGGAAAGGTGAAAAGAACCCCGAACAGGGGAGTGAAAAGAACCTGAAACCGTGTGCTTACAAGCGGTTGGAGCAGACGAGTTCTGTGACAGCGTGCCTTTTGCATAATGAGCCTACGAGTTACTCTTGTCTGGCAAGGTTAAGTCCTTCAGGGACGCAGCCGAAGCGAAAGCGAGTCTTAATAGGGCGCATAGTCAGATGAGGTAGACGCGAAACCTTGTGATCTACCCTTGGGCAGGTTGAAGTTGCAGTAACATGTAATGGAGGACCGAACCGATAAACGTTGAAAAGTTTCCGGATGACCTGAGGGTAGGGGTGAAAGGCCAATCAAACTGGGAAATAGCTCGTACTCCCCGAAATGTTTTTAGGAACAGCGTCGGCGTAGAGTTTGATAGAGGTAGAGCTACCGATTGGGTGCGGGGGAGTCAAATCCTACCAAATCCAGACGAACTCCGAATGCTATCAAATATAGCCGGCAGTGAGGCTTTGGGTGCTAAGGTCCAAGGCCGAGAGGGAAAGAACCCAGACCATCAGCTAAGGTCCCCAAATTCGTTCTAAGTTGAACTAACGAGGTCCGGTTGCCCAGACAGCTAGGATGTTGGCTTGGAAGCAGCCATTCATTTAAAGAGTGCGTAACAGCTCACTAGTCGAGCGGCCGGGCGTGGATAATAAACGGGCATCAAGAACGGTACCGAAGCTATGGATTTGCACTGAAAGATATGCATCTGGTAGGGGAGCATTCCATCGCCGGGGAAGCACAGTGGTAATGCTGTGTGGAGGTTATGGAAAAGCAAATGTAGGCATAAGTAACGATAAGGCGGGTGAGAAACCCGCCCACCGAAAGACCAAGGTTTCCTGATCAACGTTAATCGGATCAGGGTCAGTCGGGACCTAAGGCGCACCCGAAGGGGGCAAGCCGATGGACAACTGGTTAATATTCCAGTACTCTTCATAACTGCGATGTGGTGACGGAGTAGTGACACTGCCGCGAACTGACGGAATAGTTCGTTGAAAGGCGTAGGTATAGGGACGGTAGGCAAATCCGCCGACCCTGCTGAAACCCAATAGTACAGCAAAGCTCCGGTGGCGCTGATAGAGCAGGTAACAGACTTCCAAGAAAACCCGCTAAGCTTCAGGTTATGAAGACCCGTACCGCAAACCGACACAGGTGGTCGAGGAGAGAATCCTAAGGTGCTCGAGTGAGTCATGGCTAAGGAACTCGGCAAAATGGCCCTGTAACTTCGGGAGAAGGGGCGCTGTCTCGAAAGAGCAGCCGCAGTGAAAAGGCCCAGGCGACTGTTTAACAAAAACATATGGCTTTGCAAAATCGCAAGATGAAGTATAAGGCCTGACACCTGCCCGGTGCTGGAAGGTTAAGAGGGGATGTCATCGCAAGAGAAGCATTGAATCGAAGCCCCAGTAAACGGCGGCCGTAACTATAACGGTCCTAAGGTAGCGAAATTCCTTGTCGGGTAAGTTCCGACCTGCACGAATGGTGTAACGATCTGGGCGCTGTCTCAGCCATGAGCTCGGTGAAATTGTGGTATCGGTGAAGACGCCGATTACCCGCAACGGGACGGAAAGACCCCATGCACCTTCACTATAGCTTAACATTGAGATTGGGTACAGGATGTGTAGGATAGGCGGGAGATGTTGAAGTGGCTTCGCCAGGAGTCATGGAATCAACCTTGAAATACCGCCCTTTCTGTATTCGGTTTCTAACTCGGTATTTCCGAGGACATTGTTTGGTGGGTAGTTTGACTGGGGTGGTCGCCTCCAAAAAGGTAACGGAGGCTTTCAAAGGTAAGCTCAGTACGCTTGGTAACCGTACGTGGAGTGCAATGGCATAAGCTTGCTTGACTGTGAGACCGACAAGTCGAACAGGGTCGAAAGACGGACATAGTGATCCGGTGGTTCTGTATGGAAGGGCCATCGCTCAAAGGATAAAAGGTACGCTGGGGATAACAGGCTGATCTCCCCCAAGAGCTCATATCGACGGGGAGGTTTGGCACCTCGATGTCGGCTCGTCACATCCTGGGGCTGGAGAAGGTCCCAAGGGTTGGGCTGTTCGCCCATTAAAGTGGCACGCGAGCTGGGTTCAGAACGTCGCGAGACAGTTCGGTCCCTATCTGTTGTGGGCGTTGGAAGTTTGAGTGGATCTGACCTTAGTACGAGAGGACCGGGTTGGACAGACCTCTGGTGAACCTGTTATGCCGCCAGGTGTACGGCAGGGTAGCTACGTCTGGAATAGATAAGCGCTGAAAGCATCTAAGTGCGAAACTAGCCACGAGATGAGACTTCCTTATAGGGTCGTAGAAGATGACTACGTTGATAGGCCATAGGTGTAAAGGTTGAGAGACCAAAGCCAAGTGGTACTAATAGCCCGAAGCTTTCTCAAGCAGATAACACTGTTGTCTTCCTCTTTAATTTTTAGAAACGAAAAGAATAACAAACAGGAAACGAACCTCTTTCAATACATATGTCATTTGGCATGAATCACATGATAAGAATATCATAGATCATCCAATAAAGATTTTTAGGTGCCTATATCGGCGGTGTCTACCTCTTCCCATTCCGAACAGAGCAGTCAAGCCCGCCAGAGCCGATGGTATTGCCGTAACAGGTGGGAGAGTAGGTCGGTGCCTTTTTTACACGGAAGCCCTTGCTGGAAACAGTCAAGGGCTTCTTTCGTTTAGATACTCCCCGTACTACCCGCTACTTCCCCGTACAATGCTATTACCTATCTTCCATACTTCCCCGACCGGAGCCGCCCCGCAGCCTTTATTGTGTCTGCTCAAGCTCAGGCCATCACTGCTCCTTTTCGAAAAGGCTTTGGCTCACTGGCTACAGTTGGATAGTACAATACATTGAAAGATTAAGGTTTGCGACTTTGATAAGATTAGATACGCTATAGATGCAATTCGCTTCATGCGGATAGTCCTCGATGTTTTCGGAATAAATTTGTGAATATAGCATTGATTTCAATCCATATCGCTATTAAAATAGCGCACTGTACGGTAGGAAATTTGATTATGGTCACTTTTGATGTCAGATATACTGGTGAAAAGTACCTTTCAGAATCTCAATTTTCGCTAAGTCATTTAGAACCAGTAGCCGAAATTAGTAACTAAGCCTTGTAATACTGTAATACAAAAGTGACGTACATCACTTTTTTACGCATTACCCATCATTAGATTGTCATAAATTGCTGCTTACTTTTGAACCAGAATCAACAATTTAAGTAATGCAGTTAGAGCAATTTAATTACGACAACAAGATTGTCAGGAATTTCGGAATCGCTACCATTATTTGGGGGATAGTTGGTATGACCATAGGATTGCTTGTGGCAACGCAGCTTGTTTGGCCCCAGATGAACTTTGGATTGCAATTTACAACATTTGGCCGTGTACGTCCTGTGCATACCAATGCGGTGATTTTTGCTTTCGTAGGTAATGGTATTTTTATGGGAGTTTATTACTCCTTACAGCGGGTGCTTAAAGCAAGAATGTTCAGTGATGCTTTGAGTAAGCTCCATTTTTGGGGTTGGCAATTAATTATTGTTGCCTCGGCTATTACACTCCCACTCGGTCTTACTTCAAGCCATGAGTATGCCGAAATGGAATGGCCTATTGATATCGCAATTACCCTCATTTGGGTCGTATTCGGAATCAATATGTTCGGTACTATTATCAAACGGCGCGAACGTCACATGTATGTCGCTGTTTGGTTCTATATTGCCACATTTGTTACAGTAGCCGTATTGCATATTGTTAACTCCATCCAATTGCCTGTAGCGGGCTGGAAAAGCTATTATGTCTACAAAGGCGTACAGGATGCGCTGGTACAATGGTGGTATGGTCACAATGCTGTTGCTTTTTTCTTGACAACTCCTTATTTGGGAATGATGTATTATTTCCTTCCTAAGATGGCCAACCGTCCAGTTTACTCTTATAAGTTAAGTATTCTTCACTTTTGGTCTTTAATCTTTATTTATATCTGGGCAGGTCCTCACCATTTGCTCTATACGGCGCTACCTGGTTGGGTACAGTCTTTAGGGGTTGTATTCTCCATTATGTTGATTGCTCCGAGTTGGGGCGGTATGATCAATGGCTTGTTGACCTTGCGTGGTGCTTGGGATAAGGTACGGACAGAGCCTATGTTAAAATTCATGGTCGTGGCCCTTACTTGTTATGGTATGGCGACTTTCGAAGGCCCTATGCTATCTTTAAAGCAGGTGAATGCAATAGCTCACTTTACCGACTGGATCGTAGCACACGTACACGTAGGTGCATTGGGATGGAACGGCTTTATGACATTCGGTATTCTGTACTGGTTGATACCACGTATTTATAAAACGGAGTTATATTCTAAGAAGTTGGCATCAACCCACTTTTGGATAGGTACCTTGGGTATTTTGTTCTATGCGATCCCGATGTATTGGGCAGCTGTAGTACAAGGCTTGATGTGGAAGGAATTTACACCGGAAGGGGTCTTGAAATATCCAAACTTCCTTGCGACAACATTGGAAATTTTGCCAATGCACATGATGCGTGCACTAGGTGGTGCACTTTATCTATCGGGCGTGTTCCTAATGACGTTCAACTTGATCAAAACTATGCAAAAAGGGAAGCTTTTGGCCAATGAGCCTGCAGAAGCTCCTGCATTATTGCCGGTTCAAGTAAACGAACAGTCTCAACACCGTCGCCTTGAACGTAAGCCAATTTTATTTATGGTACTGGCTCTTATTGCGATCCTCATCGGGGGTATGGTGGAGATGGTGCCGACTTTTACAATTTCTAAAAACGTTCCAACGATTGCGAGTGTAAAACCTTATACAGCATTGGAACTGCAGGGAAGGGATCTCTACGTGAGAGAAGGTTGTGTAAACTGTCACACGCAAACTATTCGTCCATTTAGATCCGAAACTGCCCGTTACGGAGAGTATAGTAAGGCGGGAGAGTTTGTTTACGATACACCGTTTTTATGGGGTTCGAAGCGGACGGGACCAGATCTGCATCGAATCGGTGGAAAATATCCTAATAAATGGCACTTTGATCACCTGTTGGATCCGACGATTACCTCGCCAGGAAGTATCATGCCAACATATCCTTGGTTGATCGATCAGAAGCTGGATAATGCTATTCTGCAAGATAAAATGAAAGCATTACGGAAATTGGGAATCCCTTATACCGATGCGGAAATTGAACATGCTGAGCAGGATCTCACCAAACAGGCACAAAAAATTGCTGATGATCTAAAACAAAATCAAGTGAATGTGTTAGCTGACCGTGAGATTGTAGCTGTAATTGCATACTTACAGCGATTAGGAACAGATATAAAAGCAGCTCCAAAAGTAGCTGATAATGTTAACGCAAATCAATAAAGCTATGTTTAAGCAAATAACAAATCTAAACGGCAGTGAGCTTTATCTAATTGCATCACTTTGGATCTTCTTGGTGTTCTTCATTTCAGTAGCAATAATGTTGTTTCGAATGAAAAAAGACTATGTTACTTATATGAAGGAATTGCCTTTGGAAGAAGATGAAACAGAAAAGGAACTGAATCATTCACCTGAAAGTCTATAATATATGAGTTTATTATTGGATACTGCACCAGCTACCGCAGAAGTTGTTCAATCTACGATAGGATTCGGTACAGATAATTTATACACAGATATCTTAATTGTTGTATTGATCGTTGTGATGCTGGCTCTTCTTGCTTCGGCATTGATGGTCAATCGCGCGATGAAATCCATCATTAAGATTACCATGCCTGAATTGGCCCAGGAGGAAAAGCTCAAAAAGGTGGCGAATAAGGGCTGGATGAAAAGGTCGTGGAACAAGATCATGGGGATCAGACCGATTTCAGAAGAAAAGGATATTGTCATAGACCATGAGTATGATGGTATCCGCGAATTGGACAATCCGATTCCGATCTGGTTCAATTTCCTTTTTTATGGAACGATTTTTTTCGGCCTTGTTTACTTATTTGTTTATCAGGTGTCGGGTATCGGAATGAACCAGGACCAGGAATATGAACATGAGATGGTCATTGCCGAGAAAGAGCGTCAGGCTTATCTTACTGCTTCTGCGAGTAATGTAGACGAAAGTAGCGTGGAGTTTCAGCCGGAAATGGCAGCTGATGGAAAAGCGATCTTTGCAGCAAACTGTGTCGCTTGTCACGGAGGTAGTGGTGAGGGAGGTATCGGACCCAACTTGACCGATAAGTTTTGGCTACATGGTGGTGAGATTAAAGACATCTTCAAAACCATTAAGTATGGTGTTCCTGATAAAGGAATGGTGCCATGGGAACAAACGTTAAGTCCCGCTCAAATCGCACAGGTTGCCAGTTATATTGTCACCTTAAGGGATACAAACCCTGCTAACCCTAAAGCTCCGCAAGGTGATGAGGTATCCTATGGCGGTGGTCAGGCGGCAAACGGAGAGAAAGCAGCGGATGATGCCAAAACAGGTCCAGCTGAAGCAGATAAAAAAGCAGAGTAGTAAATTGAAATAGCAATGAGTACAGCAGTCGTGAATAATGCCAATAACGGTGAATCTAAGTCAAAAAAAAGACAATGGATTTATGCCAAAAAACCGCAGGGAGAGCTTTACAAAAAAAGACAGTGGGTTGGGTATTCACTACTGCTGTTCTTGTTTATCGTTCCTTTTATCAAAATAAATGGTGAACCGTTTCTCATGTTCAACATTATTGAGCGAAAGTTTTCCATCTTAGGAAATCTGTTCTATCCACAAGATCTCTACATATTCGTATTCGGTATGTTAATCGTGATGGTATGTGTGGTTTTGTTTACTGTTGTCTTTGGACGGGTATGGTGTGGATGGACTTGCCCCCAAACCATTTTTTTGGAATTAATATTTAGACGAATTGAATATTGGATCGAAGGTGATTGGCAGCAACAAAAGAAATTGGATGCGGGACCAAATACGGATCAAAAACAATTTAAAAAATTCTTGAAACATGGTATATTTTTAATCATATCATTTTTCATTTCAAATATCTTTTTGTCTTATATCATCGGTGTTGATGCGCTGATGAAGATTATCACTGATCCATTGGACCAACATATCGGTGGACTGATATCAATAATCATATTTACATTGATTTTCTATGGCGTGTTTGCTTACGTCAGGGAGATTGTATGTATTGCAATTTGCCCTTACGGCAGATTGCAGGGCGTACTCCTGGATGACCAAAGTATAACTGTCGCCTATGATCATCGACGTGGAGAGCCAAGAGGAAAACAGCAAAAGGATGCAGTGACGACGCAAGGGGATTGTGTGGACTGCAAGCTTTGTGTACATGTATGCCCCACAGGAATTGATATTCGAAATGGCCTTCAATTGGAATGTGTAAGTTGTACAGCCTGTATAGATGCCTGTGATGCTGTCATGGACAAAATCGGAAAGCCTAAAAAGTTGATAGGCTTTTATCCAATGGGTGAGATTGAAGGAACACTGAAGAAAAAAAGCAATACGAGAGCAATAGCTTATTCGGTCGTGTTGGTTGCATTAATGTCGGTCTTTGGTTTTCTGTTGTTCAATCGTTCTCAGGTGGATGGAAGGTTGCTCCGGGCAAAGGGAAGTACCTACCAGCTTCGCGATGATAAGACAATAAGCAACCTGTATTCTTTGGAATTGATTAATAAGTCTGGTAAAGAAATGCCTTTTAAATTGGTCTGTGATGATCCGCGTTTAAAGATTCAACTGGTCAATCCTATTCAAAAATTGAGTAAAGATGGGCATGCGACACTGAGCTTTTTTCTAATTATCGCAAATAAGGATGTTGAGACTTATAAAAGTAATGTAAAATTAGCTATCTATTCGGGCGATAAGAAAGTGGAAAGTTTAAAAACCACTTTTATAGCACCTCCGGGTATGAATTAAAATGAAAAACAATGAATTGGGGTACGAAGATTTTTTTAACCTTGGCGGTATTTATGTTGTGTATAGTCGGAGCAGGAATATACATGGTGAGTCACGATTCAGATAGTCTGGAAGAAGACGATTATTACGAGCAGGGACTAAATTATGATCAAGCTTACGACAAAAAGCAAAATGTTTTGATGATGAAAGAATCACCGACAATCGAAATCAGGCAAGATACCTTGTATATTCATTTTGTCTCCAAAGAAAATAAAGGAAAATTGCTGTTTCGAAAACCTTCGGACAATCGATTGGATAAAGAATTGCCATTTCAGACAACAGGCAATTTATATACACTGCCCATTTCCACGTTCGATAAAGGCATGTGGAATTTGTATATCGACTGGAAGAGTGTAGGTAAAGATTTTTTGTTTGAAGAGCATATTTTATTTTAAGGAAATGAGTTATACCTACTTTGCATTTTTCATGGGATTGTTTGGAAGCATACACTGTGCGGTCATGTGTGGTCCATTAATTTTCGCCATTGAAGGAAGGCAAGGCTTTGGTTGGAACGTTTTCTTAAATAAAATACTGTATCAATCCGGTAGGGTACTGACTTATGGTTGTTTGGGACTTTTACTGGGTACGATCGGAACATTTGCGCAGATCCAGGGCTGGCAGCGTAGTCTAAGCTGGGCTACAGGTGTCATCCTGATTGGAATTGCTTTATTTCAGCTTATTGGTAAACATAATCGAAAAATTGCCAGCTGGCAGACGAAGGCTGTTCAGCCAATCGTACGGTTATTGTCGAAATGGCTCTATAAACCGGGCGGTAGCTTTGTTGCCGGTGTACTGAATGGATTGTTGCCCTGTGGTATGGTCTACATGGCGCTTATGTCGTCCATAAATGCGGATAGCCCACAGCAGAGTTTCTTTTTTATGTTGTTTTTTGGCTTAGGTACTATCCCGCTCTTGTTTGCGTTTTCTTTTTTGGGAAATTTCTCCCGATCTTTCAAAATTGGATTTTCGAAATGGATTCCTTTTCTCTATTTCTTATTGGGGATATGGTTTATACTCCGGGGTGCCAATTTAGATATTCCCTATTTAAGTCCGTTCATTGATGTCGATGGTGCAATAAACTGTGTTTAACGACAAACAATATGTCGATGCTAAGTATTATATTTGGTAAAACCCTTAGCACACAATATGGAGGTACTTCATCATATTTTACAGATTGCATTAACCTATTATTGGATTCCCTTACTCATCCTTTATATTGGTGTAATCGGGACGATTTTGATCGAAAACCGTAATCCTTCCAAGACCATTGCCTGGATTATGGTCATTGTTTTCTTACCTGGCGTTGGTTTGCTCAGTTACTATTTCTTTGGTCAGAAGTTTAAGAAGGTCAAAAGGATGAAACGTGTGTATCGCGAGCAGTCCAAAAAGTTAATGGATGCCTGGCGTAAGGAATCCGAAATTATGGAGGAACATATCGATACGTTAAATGAGCGGATCGGTAGTTTGGCTATGGTATACCGCTACCTTAAAAATCAAAAGATCTCTACTTTTTCCCTCAACAACGATGTCACCCTGTTTATCAATGGGGAAGAAAAGTTTCCAGTACTTATAGATCGCCTTAAAGCTGCGCAGCATTCCATTCACATGGAATATTATATCTGGGAAATGGATGATGTGGGGCAGGAAATCTTACATATTCTAGAAGAAAAAGCAAAGGCTGGCGTGACTGTTCGCCTGATATTGGATAGTTTTGGTGCTCCGGATGTGATTAAATATTTACGGCGGCATAAACCCGATTTTGTGTTTCAAGCCTTCCTTCCGGTGACCTTTAGTTCCTTAGCGAATAGCAACTACCGAAATCACCGTAAGATAGCTGTGATCGATGGGAAAATCGGTTTTGTCGGCGGAATCAATATTTCAGATCGATATATCAATAACGGAAAAAATGAGATTTACTGGCGGGATACGGCGATGATGGTTGTCGGCGCAGCAGTAAATACCTTGCAAATCCAGTTTTGGAACAGCTGGAACCAGACAGATGCAGAACCGTTTGAATTGGGCCGCGGTTATTTAAACCGATTTCCACTTACCGATGAAGATGAGAGTGGAGTAGGATTTACAGCCAGTGATCCTGGATCGCCAGCACCTTTCAATATGGAAGCAATTATTGCCGGTATCAACGAAGCAAAAGAATATATACAGTTGTGTACACCTTATTTTATTCCCAGCGATCAATTGACGACTGCTTTAATGCTCGCGGTATCTTCCGGTGTCCGTGTGGACTTGATGTTGCCGGCCCAGTCTGATTCGTTTTTTGTACAGCATGCCTCCTTCTCATTTATAAAACCACTACTGGAAAGAGGAGTTAATGTATACCTCTATACAAAGGGATTTCTGCATGCCAAAACCATCTGCATTGATGGGAAGCTGGCCTATATCGGTACGACAAACTTGGATATCAGAAGTTTTTACATCAACTTTGAAATCTCGGGAATTGTATCGGATAAAGCGCTTTGCGACCGTCTTAATGCACAATTTTTGGCTGATATCGAAGTTTCAGACCTGATTACAATTCGAAAGTGGATGCAGCGAAGCCGCTGGAAAAGAGGAGTAGATTCTATCTGTAGGCTTTTGGCTCCATTGCTCTAATTACTTTTAGCGCGTCGGAAATCGTCCCATGAATAGGTATAATAAATGTTAAAAATACCCCAATGCGGTTGGTCTTTGCTCAAAATTGAATATATTTAGCTATTCATTTTTTATTCTAAGACTTTCAATGAAGCACATAAAACTATTGACTTTATCGATAGGACTGTTAGGAATAGGGACCACTTATGCCCAGACTACACCTACATTGCCTATTAATACAATCGTAGAACGAGTTCAGAAATATTTTCAGGTTTACCCAGTTGAAAAGGTACATTTACATTTCGACAAGCCTTATTATGCTGTAGGGGATACTCTCTGGTTTTCAACCTATTTATCCCGCAATTTGGCCGAATATGAGCCGAGTAAAATAGCTTACGTGGAAGTGCTGAACAGTCGCGATTCCCTGATTCAGACACTAAAAATTCCATTGGATAAAGGGGTAGGAAATGGGCAGATTGTACTTGATCCTCAATTTATGTCTCAGGACAATTATCGCTTTAGGGCCTACACAAAATGGATGGCCAACTTTGATAATGCTTACTTTTTTAACAAAGTGGTGCCAATCGGGGATGTAATCAATAAGAAATTGATTACGAACATTGAATTTCAAAATAACATTGGTGGTAATAAAACCCAAGCTGTCATACAGTTCCGCGATCGTACGGGAAAACCGATGATCAATTCAAAAATCAATTGGGAGTTTGTGTCGGGATGGGAAACCTTCGACAAGGGCAAAGCTGAGACCGATGGGCTGGGGAAAGTAACCATAAACCTGTCTGCAAAAGAAAAGGCAAATCTGGAGAAAGGACAACTGAAGATTAGCATTCAGGAAAATAAAAATGAAAAACCTTTGTCCAGTTCCTTCTTGCTCAAAAATGCCTTGTGGGATGCAGATGTGCAATTCTTTCCTGAAGGGGGTGATATTATCGCTGGATTGGCCAAAAAAGTTGCATTTAAAGCCATTGGATCCGATGGTAAGGGGCTAAAGGTAAAAGGTAGTATTTTGGATTCAAAGGGCAAGTCGGTAGCGGAGTTTGCAGACTTTGGAACTGGAATGGGCTATTTTTCTCTTCTGCCGCTCGCAGGAGAAAATTATCAAGCTGTTGTGAAGTTTGAGAATGGACAGGAGCGCAAATACAAATTGCCGGCTGTTGTCAGTGACAAGGCAAATGTTGTTTTTGTAAAACAGGATGCCACGAATGCGGAGTTTGCCGTGGTAACTAGCGAGGAGAATTTTTCAAAGAACCCGGGGCAATCTTATTATGTTTTGGTTCAGTCGAATGGCCATCTCTGTTTTGGCGCACAGGTGAATTTAAAATCTTCGTCTGCATTGGTCAATATTCCGAAAGAGCGTTTGCCAAATGGTATTGTTCAGGTAACCTTATTGAGTCCGGACGGAAAACCTATCAGCGAACGCTTGGCATTTGTTCAAAGTGAAAAGCTTTTAAATATTCAAGTTACCAGCGATAAGCAAAGCTATAAGGCTAAAGACTTGGTCAATCTTAAACTTGCTGTGGACAACAATGGGCAGAAGTTCCCCGGAAGCTATTCAGTCGCTGTAATAGACGAATCCAAAGTTCCTTATAATGATCAGGCAGATCTCTCTATTGTGAGCAACTTTCTGTTGACTTCGGACCTCAAAGGAAATGTAGAAAACCCAAATTCATATTTCGATGAAAAGAATCCCAATCGGGATAAAGCGCTGGATGCACTATTAATGACACAGGGATACCGTCGATTTGACTACCCGACACTTATATCGGAGAAGTTGCCACAGATCAGTTTTCTTCCCGAGCAAGGAATTGAATTATCCGGTATACTTCGGATGAATACTGGACGCCCTTATCCAAATGGAGGGTTACTTTTATCGGTTCCTTCGCGTAATATTAAGAAAGACGTTTATACGGATCAGAATGGACGATTCACCTTTAAGGATCTTGTGTTCCCGGACTCGTCTAAAGTAACGGTTAATGCCCGCTCTAACGACAATTACCGGAGCCTGGTTATTAATATGGATCAGAGCTTTTACCCGGAGATCGATAAGAATAATGGCTATAAAAGTTATTTTGTGCCGAATATAGACCAGGCTTTTGCTCCTTATTTGGCGAATAGCCGAAAAGAGTATCGAAAATCGATCCTTCTGGATGAGGTCGAAGTGACAGGCGTAGTGAAGAAAGCAATCACCAATAAAGATTTTCCATCTATTTCGGGCTTATCCATGCCGGAACACCGTATTGAACCCGAGCGTTTGACCGGTTGTAACGTGTTGACCATGTGTCTTCAAACGGTATTGACTGGCATTACTTATGATCCGCAGACATTGAAATATTATGTTTCCCGCGATTATAATGCGGGGGGACGTACGCCTGTTCAGTTCTTTCTGAACGGTATGGCTATTGATGAGCCTGGATTGAACAGCATCAATGTCGCGGATATCGAAGGAATCGAAATCTTCTTACGTGATGAATTGGGAACAGTCTCCAGAATGTATCAAAATAATGGTGTTGTGTCCATTTATACGAAAAAAGTGGAAGCGAAGAAGCCGCGAATGTCATTGAGTGAAATTGAGAGCATGTTGCCAAAATCAAATGTGATCGATATGTATCCTCTAGGTTATATTAAAGAACGCAAATTCTATGTTCCAAAATACGATACGCCGGAAAGAAAGGCTGTAAACGATTTGAGAACGACCATTTACTGGAATCCGAAAGTCTCAATCACAGAGACGGGGGAAGCTGCCATTCAATTTTATAATGCCGATGGAAATGGAAATTACAAGGTCATCGTCGAGGGAATGGATCAAACAGGTAACATTGGCCGTAAGGTTATAAATTACGGTGTTCAGCCTTAAGCCTTGCCTATAGGAGTTCATGAAAAAAGAACGCTGTGCTCAGTAACCTGGGGACAGCGTTCTTTTTTAACAAAAAAACACCCCCTTGATGGGCAAGGAGGTGCTAACTAACCAATTATAAACCTAAATTATGAAAAGTATTTTGTCGCTATTAAAAGCGTTAATCTTCTTATTTATAAAGTATATTTCAAATCCTATGCCAAATAGCGTTTATGGTCCTTTTGGCAGATTTTAGTTAACTTTTTGGATCATTTACTTATTCAAGCCGAAATAACAAGGTCTACACCGTGGTTCATAAGCTTCTTTTTCACCCAAAAGCACGGTTTCCGTATCCTTGGTCAGGCGGTAGGAATAATTCGCTGGAGCGCCACATTGTATGCAAACCGCATGCACCTTCGTGACGTGTTCGGCTACTGCCATTAAATTGGGAATTGGACCAAATGGTTGCCCTTGAAAATCCATATCGAGACCGGCAACGATCACCCAGATACCACTATTTGCCAATTTGACACATACCTCTGTCAAACCGTCATCAAAAAATTGTGCTTCATCGATTCCGACAACTTGGGTCGATGAACTTAAGAGTAGGATCGCTGAAGAATGATCAACGGGTGTTGATGGGATGCTATTGCTATCGTGAGAAACGACCAACTTTTCATCATATCGCTTATCAACCGCTGGTTTAAAGATTTCGACATTCAAACGTGCATATTGTGCTCGTTTTAGCCTGCGAATCAGTTCTTCAGTCTTGCCCGAGAACATCGATCCACAGACAATTTCAATGCTACCATATTGTGCGGGGCGCAAAGCCAAATTATGTTCGGAAAAAAGCATTTGATTAATTTAATTTTGTCGGAAGGTCCGCAAATAAGGTGATTTTTGTAAAATGACCTCCCATTATATTCTGTTTTTGACACCGCTAATATCAGAATTAAATATTAAATTTGGGTAGCAAAAATTGGGCGTAAATCCAAATATTTCTAAATCAAAGGATTGGGTTTTCCACTTTTTGATCGGTTGCAGGTATAAGTGTTATAAATAATTAATTGGTGATTTCAAATAGAATTATGGGTACTAAAGAGGAAATTTTTAATACGATAGGCGATTTATTACAGGATTTAAATGGACAGTATCTGACCTTGTCGGAACAGGGCAGCTTGTCCGAAATTAACGAATTAGTAACACTAGAAGCGAAGGCACAGGCTGTGGCTGCCTACATAACTTTACTTAAGACCAAGGCCGTTCTTCAGGGAGCTCAATCGCAGCATACGTTAAGTACTGCTGCCTTAGACAGTAAGAAGATTGCTTTCAACGACTATTTTACACCGCCTTCCACCCTTAGATCTTCAGCGCAGCAAGTTGTTGCTGAACCCACTGAAAGCGAGATTCAAGAAGCTCAACCAGTTGAAGATTTCAACCGTGGAAATGAAGAAGCCATTGTAGCAAATGAAGAAACCAGTGTGGAGGAAAACGAAGTCCCATTTGTTTCTGAACGTGAACCTGTAAAATTGGAAGAGCCAGAAACCTCGTTTGTTTCTGAACGTGAACCGATACAATCGGGAGAGCCTAGCCCTGCAATTGCTGAACCTGTCGCTCCGCCAGTTGTTGCAACGCCACCGGTTTTTGAGGCTGCTCCAGTGGAGGAATTAGCTTATCAGGCAGAAAAGGAAGTTACAGCGCAAGTTGAAGAACCTACTGTCTTCGTTACAGAAGTCATCGAAGAACCAAAAGAAGTCGTAATTGAGCAGCCGCAAGAAGTGTTTATTCAGGAAGAAATCAATACGGTCATTGAAGAAGCTCCCGCGAGACCATTGACCTTAAATGAAATTATCTCTCAACAGAAGCAAGCTGGCGTGCAGAACCGTGTTTATCAGGTAAATCAATCTGGACATAGCGATAAACTCACAGATATTAAAGCAGGAATAAGCTTAAATGATAAGCTCTTATTTATTAAGGATTTGTTTAATGGGTATAGTTTAGCGTATAGTGAGGCTGTCGAATTATTGAATAGATTTACAAGCTATGCGGAAGCGGATGCATTTTTGCAGACAAATTATGCGATTAAAAATAAATGGGCAGATAAACCGCATACCGTTGAAAAATTATACAACGTCCTACGCAGAAGATACAACTAAAATTCTAAAGTATAAAAAAAACAGCTCCCGTTCTACTGGAGCTGTTTTTTTATACCTATATTTTTGGTTTTTTAGCTTAGTTGAAATTGTAGCCAATCGTTTCCTTCATGACCATACACAAAATACTTTGGCTGAAGAATTTCGGCTAAAGATTCAAGTTCGCTCAAATAATTATATCCGGGAATCTGTGCAAATTGTTTATTGGTCATGATGAAGACCTGATCGAGCTCGATAGCTTTGGATGATGCGATAGCTGCCGAATTCAACAATTGTGGAATTTGGATAAATGTCTGTTCTCCCTGACCGATGACAATGATTTTATCGGCTTCATTTTCTGTTGTAACTGGAATACCACCGGCTATTTTTATGGCTTCCTGCAGATAGGCAGAACGGTTTATTTCAAGCGGCTGTATTTGGTCCAGTACCAATACCTTGGGCCTGTCAGTAGCCGAAATAAACTTAAGCTTATGGATAAGAATACTTGTTTCGTCTTCAATTTTTTCAACCAGTTCAACTGTTTTATCAATGGCATCGAGATCAGTCCCGATACGTTTGATATAGGAGATCATATCGTCAATGTCGACAAGTTGAGGGCGATCTGAAATTAATGTGTCGTAGGTTTCAGCTGGAATAGCTGCCGGATTTAGGTCCAACTGGTCCAAAATATGGGCGACTAGTTTTTCTTGATTGCTTTGCATGTTGCAAAAATACAAAACCTTCCTGACTTCGCAGACACCAAGAGCAATGAAAGCGAACTGAAGGTTCTTTCTGGCCAATAAGATCAGACAACCTTCAGAAAAAAAGGGAAGCATTGGCGAAAGTAAATTAGCAATAGTAGGTATGCGCAGATTTTTGTAAATTGGCCTGAAATAAATGATATAAATATGTTTGACAAATTATTTCAAGCCCAGCAAAAGGCGGAGGAAATCAAGAAAAGATTGGATTCAATTTCTGTGTCTGGTGAAGTGGAAGGTGGTTTAATCCGTGTGGTAGCGACAGCAAACAAAGAGATAAAAGAGGTTACCATCGATCCTGTATTTTTATCAAACGCAGATAAGGAAGAATTGGAGGAGTTGCTTGTGGTTGCTCTGAATAAGGCAATTGCGCAAGCTGAGAATATCAGCCAGGCTGAAATGCAGGCGGCAAGTAAAGATATGTTGGGTGGACTAGGAGGACTAGGCGGATTATTTAATCAATAGCGATATTATCATGAAAGCAACTTATTACGGACAGTCTTGTGTAGAGTTTGATTTTGACGGAACGAAGGTTCTTTTAGATCCATTTGTTACTTATAATCCACTTGCAAAAGAAATCGATGTCAATACAATTAAACCGGATTATATCTTTTTAAGTCATGGACATCAGGACCATGTGGCCGATATGGCGACGATTCAAAAAAACAGCGATGCCACTGTTTTAGCGATTGTTGAAACTGCAGGCTGGGTGAGAAGACAGGGCGTACCTGACGATAAGGTGATCGAATTCAACTTGGGCGGAACAGTTCAACTGCCTTTTGGTTCGGTGAAGATGGTGTATGCTGCACATACCAATAGTACACCTGATGGTCAATACGGCGGGTTTCCTGTGGGATTTGTCTTCCATGTAAAAGGCAAAAAAATTTATTTTGCCGGCGATACCGCACTGACTATGGAAATGAAATTGCTGGCAGACATGAACCTGGATTGGGCATTTTTACCTATAGGTGGGCACTATACAATGGATGTGGATGATGCAATTAAAGCGGCTGAGTTTGTGAATTGTGCTCGGGTAGTTGGTATCCATTACGATTCATTTCCGCCAATAACGATCGATAAACAACAAGCTTTGGATAAATTCCAAAATGAGGGTATTTCATTGTCATTGCCGAAAATCGGTGCAACATTTGAACTATAAACACTAAAACAAAGCCGAGCTTGCTCGGCTTTGTTTTAGTGTTTTCCTGATTATATGCAGATCTCTGTTGTGTTCATTAAGACATGACAATCTTTATGAGATGACAATCTTTTTAAGATCTTCCAGGCTGAAAAGAGGGATATCGATGATTTTATTCTTCAGGATTTGTTCTTTATTTTCTTCAAAATAGAACAGCTTCCATTCCCCATTTTTATATTCTAAACTACTGAGGTTTTCAATCCAATCTCCTGAGTTCATATACGTGCAGGTTCCTTTTCGGGTAATGATTTCTTTGATTTGAGGCTGGTGGATGTGTCCACAGATGACGAAATCGTAATTTTTATCAATCGCTAGTTCAGTCGCTGTATGTTCAAAATCTGATATATACTTGACGGCCTTTTTAACGGAGTTTTTGATCTTTTTAGAAAGAGAATATTTCTCCTTACCCATTTTATCTAGGCAATAATTAATGATATTATTGAGCTGGATAAGTTTGTCGTAACCCCATCCACCGAGTTTGGCCAACCATTTAGAATGATGAATGGATGCGTCGAAAACGTCTCCATGAAAGATCCACACTTTTTGATTATTGAGTGAAAGAAGGAGTTTATTGCTCAGCTTGATATTACCTAATTTTAGATCGGTAAACTTGCGCAACATTTCATCGTGGTTGCCCGTGATGTAATGTACTTCTGTCCCCGAAGAGCTCATGTCAATGATTTTTTTGATGACTTTTAGATGTTCTTGCGGAAAATAGCTTTTTTTAAATTGCCAAATGTCTACGATGTCTCCATTGAGTATCAGTATTTTGGGAGATACGGACTCTAGATAAAGTAAAAGCTCTTTAGCTCTACTACCGTAAGTACCTAGGTGTAAATCTGAGATTACAAGTATATCAAGGCTTCTTTTCATTTGCAATAAATTTGTTTATTCATCTTGTCTACCAAGATGTCCTTTGTAGATTTTTTTTCTATGCGTCTGTTGAGGACTATATTTGACTTTTGCCGGATTTGTCTGAAATGAATCGATCATAAACGACCTTTTTTACCGTTTTTGAAGTTATTCTAAGCCGCAATATTTCATTTAATCAATCTGTTAACTTCTATTACAAAAAAAAGATACTTTTATTTTGTACCGATGAAATTCCTGTTATTAAATCATTAAAATGTCTTGTAAAACGGTATGAGTTAGTTAATTGGAAATTAATATTAGTAGGGAATTTTCGGTACGGAGAATATTGGGAGGTCGGAGGACTGGGGGAAGAGCAATAAAAAAGGTATCCAATTTTATTGAATACCTTTCCTTATGTTAAAGATTATTTTTCTTTTTCTATTTGGCAGTCGCTGCTGCTCTATCGATGTGGAATTGTACTAAATCGTCGATAGGGGAGCGCAAGATCTTGCCTACTTTCATTCCATATTGCTCAGCTTTTTCTGCTAATACATTTCTGAAATTGTAACCAACCGAACCGATACAGTTGAAAGTATAGCTTTGATAGTTAGGGTATTTGCTGACAAGATTTCTGAAAAATGCTTCAAAAGCTTCATCAACAATATTGCGTGTGTATTCGATATTTACATTGTTGTCATAGACAAATTTGCTAAAGCTTGCACAGAAACGATTTGGCATTGGTTTGGTATAAACCGCGTCCATAATTTCGTCCTTTGTCATTTTATACGTGTTATAAAATACTTCTTTAACATCTTTAGGCATCAAATTACGAACATAATCTGCCAGTAATTTTTTACCAATATAACTACCAGAACCTTCATCACCTAAAATGTAAGCACCTGAGTCGATGTTTAATGTGATTTCTTTACCATCGTATAGACAAGAATTTGTTCCTGTTCCTAAGATCGCAGCAAATCCGGCTTGAGTTCCTAATAATGCTCTTGCTGCTGCAAGAAGATCGTGTCCTACTTCAACTTCAGCTGTAGTAAATACTTGTTTTAAAGCATCAACAACAATTTGTGCTTTTTCCTTGTTATGAACACCTGCACCATAATAGTTTACCTCTGAGATTTTTTCAAAAGGTAAATCTTGCGGTAGTCCTTTTTTTAGGGAGTTTACAATGTATTCACTATCAACAAAATAAGGGTTGTACCCTTCCGTATTGAAGTAGATTTTTTTATTCGAATCGTCTAACAAACACCAGTTTGTTTTTGTTGATCCCCCGTCAGCAATGATTATCATTATTGAGTAGTTTTAATTGTGTTTATCGTTATAAAATGAGTAATCAATTCATTAATCAATTCCCCGAAAATACATTTTTTAATTTTAAATATCATAATTTATACGCTTATTTTTCAAAAAATAAATTTTTGTACTTTGGTGACTATATAAAAAAACTGGCTTAACGGTGTTGTTAAGCCAGTTTTTGAGCTGTGTAATAAAATTGTTTAAATAGTGTACTATTTACAATTAGTGAGGGGTGTTAATGGCCTCCTTCAGCCTCTATTTCATCAATATTGATTCCTTGTTTTGTTAATATTCCCTTAACAAATATCGCAAAGAAAACAACATAACAGAATCCGATTAATGGTAGAATATACGAGTTATGGATACCGATAATATCCGCTAATTTTCCTTGTATCGGAGGAAGAACACCACCACCAAGAATCATCATCACAAGAAATGCCGAACCTTGAGCGGTATATTTTCCTAAACCTACAATGGACAAACTGAAAATTGAGGACCACATAATTGAACATGCAAGACCGCCTGATAAGAAAGCATAGATTGCAATAGTACCCGATGAGAATAGGCCAATTAACATCGCAATGATTCCAAATAATCCAAAAATAATCAATGTACGAGCAGGTTTTTCTTTACTTAGGTAGAATGCTACAATTTGAAGAATAATACATATGACGTAATAATACAGATGTGACATCTGAAATCCTGCAAGCGTATTGACGCCGATGATAATGGAGAATGCAATCAGAGGAACGATAATCAATAATCCATTTTTAGTTGATTTACTCAAGTTAAATGCTGTAATAGCACCAGCCCAACGACCGATCATCATACTTCCCCAATACATGGATACATAAGGTGTAATTTGAGATGATTGCAAATGACCAAATTCCTTCAATGTTAATAATTCGCCGAGGTTACTACCGATTGCGACTTCGATACCGACATAGATAAAAAGCGCGAGCATACCCAAAGCCAATTGTGGATATTTCATCGCACCCCAACCTTCTGGATTTTTTTGCGCGCTCTTATTGGAGAACAATAAACCACCGATCACAACGACCAATGCTCCTGCCAACCATAACATGCGTTGCATTTCGAGTGGTTTGGCAACTTCTTTAATGTGCAGTTTGAGTTGATCGATCTGAACCTGATCTGTTAAACTTGAAACCTGTTTGTGTAACTGCTCTACCTGCAAGGCTAAGTCGCTCTTATAGCTTAAAAACACTGGCGTGAACATACCAAAAAGGAGGATGGTCATAATGATCAAGGTACGTAAAGCTTTATTCGCTTTTTCCATTGGCTCATCACTAATTCCAGCAGGAACTTTTTTACTGAAATTAAATAATGCTGCAGCTAACAGGAACAATAGACCAACACCAATATAAAGATAAACAACCTTGTTTAGCGGAAGGTTGGCGATCTCTGAGTCAGAAATAGGCTCAAAAGTTCCGAATAAGGAAAACCCGATAACAAGAGGGCCTATTGTTGTACCAAATGAGTTGATACCACCGCCTAGGTTCACACGGGAAGCACCCGTTTTTGGATCGCCCAATAAAACCGCAAATGGATTTGCTGCAGTCTGTTGTAAAGAAAAACCAAGGGCTACAACGAATAGTCCCAATAACATACCAACATACAAATTTACTTCGACAGCAACAATCATGGCTGCGGCACCCAAGGCCGAGAAAAGTAAACCGTAAACTATACTCTTTTTATATCCCCATTTTCCAACCAGGTCCTTTCCCCCGATTGAACTGAATATAAATAGTAACAATGCACCAATATAATAGGCTGTATAAAAAGCAAAGTCTATTAACTGGGATTGAAACTGGTCTAAATGAAAGTAATTTTTGCAGAACGGTATAAAAACACTGTTCCCTGCCGCAATGAACCCCCAAAAGAAAAACACAATAATCAATGTGTAGAGTGCGGGGTAATTGGTTTTAGTTTGTTGCTGTTCCATATAAGGGATCTAAAAATTTAAATTTTGAAAGGTACGAACTTATGAAAAAAAATATAAAATTCAATCTAAAAATGTTGTTAAATCGTTTTACTAGCTACAATAGTAAATATTTTTTTTGAAATATTTTGAAATAACAAAATTTGTTTTTTTCTTTGTCTAGGTTCTCAATATTTAATCCACTTCGGGTTTAAAAGAAATCATTAAGTTCTTCATCTCACTTAATCATGGAAACTTGTTTAAGTGTGTAATCAGAATTCAGAAAAAAGCTCAAAAAAAAATCCAAAAATCATACACAACACATTAATGGATATTAACGAATTAAACGCTAAACTCGTATCGGAATTGCGCGAGATTGCTAAGTTGATCGGTATCGCAGATGCTGATAAATTGCGTAAACAAGAATTAATCGAAAGAATTAGCAATACTGGTGGGGAAGAGGAAGCAGCACCAGCGCCAGCTGAAAAAGCAGCTAAAGTAGAGGAAGATAATCAGGAACATGCTGAGCGTACACGTAAACGTGTGCGGACCGTAAAAACTGCGGAACCTGTCACGGTAAGAAAACGTGAAGTTTCTGAGCATGACGAAGCCCCGGTTGCAACCGAAGATACACCAGCAGCAGATAAAGGCCCCCAACCTGAAAAAGCAACACAAACTCCTAAAGCAGAAAACACTTCTTCAAGTACAGATTTCGATAATGTGATCGTTAATGAGGGTGTATTGGAGATCATGCCTGATGGTTATGGCTTCTTACGTTCATCAGATTATAACTATCTGACTTCTCCTGATGATATTTATGTATCACAATCTCAGATCAAATTATTTGGTTTGAAAACGGGAGATACGGTACGTGGTTGTATCCGTCCGCCTAAAGAGGGTGAAAAATACTTCCCTCTGGTACGGGTTGAGGCTATCAATGGACAAAATCCGGCTGAGGTACGCGATCGTGTGCCATTTGATTATTTGACACCATTATTCCCTGATGAGCGTTTAAATTTAGATATGGGTGTTGGAAATTACTCTACACGTATCATGGATTTATTTACGCCTATAGGTAAAGGTCAACGTGGACTAATCGTTGCTCAACCGAAAACGGGTAAAACAAACTTGTTGAAAGAGGTTGCAAATGCTATTGCAAAAAATCACCCAGAAGTTTATTTGATTATCTTATTAATCGATGAGCGCCCTGAGGAGGTTACTGATATGGCGAGAAGTGTACGCGCGGAAGTTGTTTCTTCGACATTTGATGAGCCGGCTGACCGTCACGTTAAAATTGCAAACATCGTGCTTGAGAAAGCTAAACGTATGGTAGAATGTGGACATGATGTCGTTATCTTGTTAGACTCGATTACAAGATTGGCACGTGCCTATAACACAGTGGCGCCTGCGTCAGGTAAAATTTTGTCAGGTGGTGTGGATGCGAATGCTTTACACAAACCAAAACGTTTCTTTGGTGCTGCCCGGAATATTGAAAATGGTGGTTCATTGACGATCTTAGCAACAGCATTGACAGATACAGGTTCTAAAATGGACGAAGTTATCTTTGAGGAATTCAAAGGTACAGGTAATATGGAATTACAGTTGGATCGTAAGTTGGCAAACAAACGAATTTTCCCTGCGATCGATATCACCGCATCGAGTACACGTCGTGATGATCTATTGACTGACAAAGAAACATTACAACGTATTTGGGTACTTCGTAACCACTTATCGGATATGAATTCTACAGAGGCCATGGAATTTTTACTAGGTCAATTGCGTGGCACTAAATCAAATGAAGAATTTTTGATCAGTATGAATGGGTAATTCCATCAAATTTTGATATTTTAGCCATCATTTTTAATCAAATGATGGCTTTTTTTATAAAATAGATCCTGTACATGAAAAAACATATCCCAAATCTGCTGACTTGTCTAAATTTATTTAGTGGCTGTATCGCTGTATTGATGGCATTGCAAGGCAATATTCAAGTTGTCACTATTTGCGTATTTGCTTCCGGGATATTCGATTTTTTTGACGGAATGGTAGCGAGACTACTTCATGTTAAATCGCCAATAGGAAAGGAGCTGGATTCGTTGGCTGATATGGTCAGTTTTGGTTTTTTACCTGGGACAATTATGTTTACCTTGTTGACAAAGGTATTTCCTGATGGTTCTCTGTTACCTTATTTAGGGTTTATCATTACTGTTTTCTCGGCTTTACGTTTAGCAAAGTTCAACCTGGATGAGCGCCAAACTTCGGATTTCATTGGTTTGAATACGCCAATGAATACATTTTATGTGCTTTCTCTACCTTATATCGCAGACAAATACCCACAATTGGTTTTAAATCCGATTGTATTAATCGGTAGTGTTCTTTTAACCAGTTATCTTTTGGTAAGTGAAATTAGGTTGTTTTCGATGAAATTTAGTTCGATGGATTGGAAAACGAATAAATTTCGCTTCATATTTTTGATCCTGACGCTGATCTTGTTTATTGTTGGTCAATTTATGGCTTTACCGATTATTTTAATTTTATATTTCCTATTATCAGCATTGCATTTTAATAAAAAAAACGATCTGGTTTAGATCGTTTTTTCATATTGTTCCAATTCAAATAGAAGCTCTTTCATTTCAATATCGATAACACCAAAAGTGGCCCGAAGGCTGTCAAGAGATGCTTCGTTCTTTGAATTGGTCTCTAATTCCTCAAATTTTCTTTTAAGTGAAAGGCACCGATATAGTCCATTGTCGGTTTGATGTGATGGGCTGTATCACCAATCTTTTGAAGATCACCTTCAACCAGCGCTTGTCGGAGCTTGTCGAGATCTACAGGTGTTTGAATAAGATACATGGATACAAATTGTTTGATTAATTCGTGGCTGTCAAACATGTTTTGGTTGATCAGTTCAATATCGATATGGTTCATCGTCGCTAATTTTCTTTACAGGTAAGTCGTCTTTGCATTTATTCAATAAATATACGTTATTTTTTTTGTAAACGGGATGGATATAGGCTGGTGCTATTTCCACTAAAGGCTCCAGTGTAAACCTGCGATCAGCAATAAAAGGGTGTGGAATCTGCAACGATGGCAGATCGATAATTTCCTGGTTAAAGTAGAGTATATCAATATCAATGACTCTTTCACCCCATTTTTTTATACGGATACGTCCTAATTCCTGTTCGATGTGTTGTGTCAGGTTTAAGCATGCTAAAGGCTGTAACCGGGATGCCACTAAAACGACCTGATTTAAAAAGGGCGGTTGGTCTTCAACTCCCCAGGCCGCTGTTTCATAGATCGAAGAAGCTTCAATAATTGCTCCAACATGTGTTTCAAGTTGTTTTCTCGCTAGATCAAGCTGTTGAAAACGATCCCCAAGGTTAGTGCCCAATAGTATATAAATCTGATTCATGATGCTAAATTAAGATTTTGTGAAACTTAGTTGTTTGAATTTCGGCTATTTTTTGGATTTAGGGTATTAATGGTCTATGGATATGTAAATTTCTTTCAGGCTATGAGCCTTAATTTCGCGAATAAAATGTGGGGTAGATGAAATAAAAGACTGGGTGAATAAAAAATATTGCATTACCTTTAGTGAAAATAAGTCTTTTCACAGGAAGATCGATTATGGATCGGATTTAATTACAAAATATGAAATCATTTTTTAAGTACGTACTGGCAACAATTACGGGGATTGTGATCTCTTTTGTTGTGTTGTTTATTGTTTTGATGGGGATTATTGGGGCCATCATCAGCTCGGCATCCTCGGATCAGGAGATTGTTGTTAAAAGCAACTCGGTTTTATACCTATCCTTTGATTATGATATTTCAGAGAGAAGCGAAGCGAATCCTTTGGGTAGTCTCAATCTTCCAGGTTATTCCACTAAAAATATTGGTCTAGACGATATTTTGGCGAGGATCAAGTATGCGGCGACGGATGGGAATATTAAAGGGATCTATTTAGATGCTAGTCATATCGGAGTTGGCTTTGCAAGTTTAAAGGAAGTGAGAGACGAACTTTTGGCTTTTAAGAAAACCGGGAAATTTGTTGTTGCTTATAATGCGGGGTATGACCAAAAGGCCTATTATGTAGCGAGCACCGCCGATAAGGTGTACGTTAATCCGCAAGGGACGATTGATTTTAAAGGTTTGGCAAGTTCTACGATGTTCTATAAAGACCTTTTGGACAAGGTTGGGGTGGAGATGCAAATTGTGAAGGTAGGTACATTTAAAAGTGCTGTTGAGCCTTTCTTTTTAAATAAAATGAGTGATCCCAATCGCTTGCAGGTAACATCATATTTGGGAAGTATATACAGTACCTTTATTAATGAAATAGCAGCGAGCAGAAATATTGCTGCCGATTCATTACGGGCTATTGCGAATGACTATCGTGTCCGGGATGCGGACGACGCGGTAAAATATAAGCTTGCAGATGCCAAGTTGTATAAAGACGAACTTTTATCGGATTTGAGAAAACGTTTGAAAATTTCGGAAAAGGATGAGATATCGTTTGTTTCCCTGTTGGATTATAATAAAAAGTTAAAAGATGATGCGAGCGGATCTGAAGTCGCGGTTCTTTATGCTGCCGGAGAAATTGTTGATGGTGAAGGAACAGGACCAGGTCAAATCGGTGGTGATAAATTCTCCCGCGAACTACGAAAATTAAGAGAAGATGATGCTGTTAAAGCTGTTGTTTTGCGTGTGAATTCACCAGGAGGATCTGCTTTAGCGTCCGATATTATTTGGCGGGAGGTTATTTTGACCAAGAAAGTGAAACCCGTAATCGTGTCGATGGGAGATTTAGCTGCATCAGGTGGGTATTATATCTCGGCGGCAGCAGATTCGATATTTGCTGAACCAACTACAATTACAGGATCTATTGGTGTATTTGGTGTGATTCCTAATTTCCAAAATCTGATGAACAATAAAATTGGAGTGCATTATGATGGTGTAAAGACGGGTAAGTTTGCTGATTTGATGACTTCTTTCGATCGGCCGTTGACAGCAGAAGAAAGGGATATCATCCAGCGGGAAGTGGATAAAGTATATGGTACATTTACTAAAGTTGTTGCAGACGGCCGTAAATTATCCATTGCTGATGTAGATAGTATTGGGCAGGGAAGAGTTTGGACCGGTGCGCAAGGTGTGAATAATAAATTGGTTGACCGTCTCGGAAACTTGGATGCCGCTATTCAGGCTGCCGCAAAAAAGGCCAATCTGAATAAATATAAAGTGTCCCAATATCCGGAGAAAGAAGATCCTTTTACCTCGATATTAAATAATTCAAAAGAAAAAGTCCAAGTTTGGATTGCAAAAGAGCAAATGGGCGAATATTATCGTTATTTTGATGTCGTGAGAAAAGCTACAGCACAGACGGGGGTGCAGGCGAGAATGCCTTATAGCGTTGAGATTCACTAGTAATTGATTCGTAAAGGAAGTCCAATCGTGGTATGGTTGTAGGTGATTATAATTTATAACGATGCCGGTAATTCTTACGTTGCGTGCGGAGAAGTTCGATCCAATGTACGGATTGCCATGAATAAATAATTATTTCTAATGAAAGCAAATGCTTTTTTTTATATTTAGCTGTTCGTTTGACAAAACGACCTAATCCCAAATCAATAAAGTTACAGAATGAAAACAGTAGACGATTTAAATTTTGCAGGTAAAAAAGCCTTGGTACGTGTGGATTTCAACGTGCCTTTGGATGAAAATTTCAATATTACGGATGATAATCGTATCCAGGGAGCGGCTCCAACAATAAAGAAGATCTTGAACGATGGTGGAAGCGTGATATTGATGTCCCATTTAGGAAGGCCAAAAGATGGTCCTACTGATAAGTATTCATTAAAACATATTGTTGCTCATCTTTCACAGGTTTTAGGTACTGATGTTCAGTTTGCCAATGATTGTATCGGTACAGAGGCCGTAGAAAAAGCGGCAGCTTTACAAGCTGGTCAGGTTTTATTGCTAGAAAACCTTCGCTTCTATAAAGAAGAAGAAAAAGGAGATGTTGAATTTGCTGAGAAGTTGTCAAAATTAGGCGATATCTATGTGAACGATGCTTTCGGTACAGCCCACAGAGCTCATGCTTCGACAGCAATTGTTGCGCAATTTTTTCCAGGAGCTAAATATAGCGGTTACTTGATGGCTGCAGAAGTCGGAAATGCAGAAAAAGTATTAAACAATCCGGTTAGACCATTTACGGCTATCATGGGTGGAGCAAAAGTTTCTGATAAAATTCAGTTAATTGAGGCCTTATTGGATAAAGTTGACAACCTTTTAATTGGTGGAGGTATGGCTTATACGTTCATCAAAGCTAGAGGGGGTGAAATTGGTCAATCATTGGTTGAAATCGATAAACTTGATTTAGCGAATGAGTTGGTGAAAAAAGCGAAGGAAAAAGGTGTAAACTTGGTTATTCCTACGGATGCTCAGATTGCAGATGCATTTTCCAACGATGCCAATGTATATGATGGACCAAATGATCAAATTCCTGCAGATTTGCAAGGTCTGGATATTGGTCAGGAGTCTGCAGCAAATTTCGCTGCGATCATCAAAAATTCTAAAACAGTTCTTTGGAACGGTCCAATGGGTGTTTTTGAATTTGATACCTTTGCAAAGGGTACCAAAGCTGTAGCTGATGCTGTTGTGGAAGCAACGAAGAATGGGGCATTCTCTTTAATAGGAGGTGGTGATTCTGCTGCTGCGGTAAGTAAATTTGGTATGACTGAAGATGTAAGTTACGTCAGTACAGGTGGTGGTGCGCTTTTGGAATACATGGAAGGAAAAGTTCTTCCAGGGGTGAAGGCACTTGAAGATTAATATAAATCAAAATATTTAGAAAGGGACAACATAGGTTGTCCCTTTTTTATTAAAAAAGATCGATGTTTTGTACGAAACTATTGATGTAATGTCAGATTAAATCAATTATCCGTTAAATGTTTGTGTAGCACTGGTGAGTTTTTATTGTATTTGCTAAATTTATCATGACTTGGTTATATATGCAGATATTGATGGATGCTAATAAGAGTAAAGAAAAAGATAGTTCTGGTTTTTTTTCGGTACTGACGTATAATGTAGCGGGGTTGCCTGGGATTATTTCCTCTGCGATTACAGGAAGAAGCAGAAGTATTGCTGAAATTGGAAAGAAGATCAATCCTTTTGACATTGTTAATGTACAGGAGGATTTCAATTATAATAGAAGTCTATATTGGGGTGGTAATTCACATCCATATCGCACAAGAACCAAGGGACGTGTTCCCTTTGGTGATGGTCTCAATACCCTGTCTCATTTTCCGATGACCGATGTTGTCCGTGTGCCCTGGAAAAAACGTACAGGAGCCGATTTTCTGACACCCAAGGGCTTCACCTTAGTTCAGATAGAAATCGTTCCTGAAGTCTGGTTGGATGTTTATAATGTTCATGCAAATGCACAAAATAGCAGGAAAGCTTCAAGTGCACGCCGGGATAATCTCAATCAGCTACGTGATTATATTGGAGAGCATTCGAGTGGTAAGCCACTTATTGTAATGGGTGATTTTAATGCACATTATAGTTTTTGTGATGATAACCTGCATGATTTTATGGATTCCACAGCATTGGTTGATAGCTGGGTTGAGCTCGAAAATGGAGGCTTAGTGCCTGAGGTGCGACATGAGTTTAAGCCGCCACATATGTTGTCTATCAGCAATCAGAGCGAATCTATCGATAAGATCCTCTATCGGAGCAGTAGTCACCTCAGTCTTGCTGCCCGGGATTATAAAATAGAAAATAATCTATTCACCAATGTCAAAGGATTGCCCTTATCGGATCATTATGCCTTGGCACTGAATTTTAACTGGGCGATTCATCCTTAAGCAGCTTATCCTTAATAGGTGTAGTTTAAACTGAAAGTTGGAACTACACGTTGTGTTGTCGTGTTGTCATTGATATAGGTACCCTTAACGACGAATTCGAAATCTGGAAGTGGGTATCTGAAAGCATTGAAATCAAGCGACAGATAGGCTCCAAAGCTTTTTGGTGAGATCTCCCTGTGTTTGTGTATATTTTGATAATCGGCAAATATTCCTCCTTTTACACGTTTAATATAGGCTAAAGATCCTAATCCAAGGTCGGGATAAGCTATAGGGAAACGATAGTTGACCAACACCGTGTTTTTTATTTTTTCATATTTGTAGTAGCTAAATCCACTCACAAGAGGGATATCGTTGATGTATTGATAAATTCCTGATCCTGTTTGGGCGCTCAATCTAATTTGAAAACCGTGATTGCTCATAAATCCAGGTAGATAGAATACTGTTCTTGCTGATAAAATTTCACCTTTTGCATTGTTTTCAAAAGGCGTATGTCGGTAGGTGACACTAAAATTTTGCCCCCATCTTGGGTAGAGATCCATACTGGCCATACGCGCATTGCGATTGAGGTAAAGCTGGTATGTTAATGGAAATGCAGTCTCGTAATTAAAGTTTTTGACATCTGTTCGGCTAAGATCATAGCGCCTTAGATAGGCTGTTGCGAGGTTGAATCCAGTGGAATAGACGTAGTCTCTTCTGTAAAAGGAGAGTGGGATGGAGATCTGTGAGGATATATAATGCTCGCGCCAGTCGAAACGGATGCTACTGTCAGGTTTGTTAGGGATGCTTGCTGCTGCAATTTGCCCTCTGTTTTCATAGCGTAGCGAGAATTTTGGAAAGTACTTGTTGTAGGTAAGTTCTGCCGAGTATACTCCTTTTCGAATGTCGGTGTCATATTCATACCCCAGAGCAATTTGTGTGGTGTTTAAGATGTTGTTTGATAACCAGAAGACTCCGGGTTTAAAATTGTCGAAGCTTTCAAAATTGCTGCTACTTAGCGAAAGACTATGAAAATTGAACGTTCTGCCCAGTCCACGATAGGGTACAATTTGGTAGTGCTGACTAGTATCTACGGAGACTGCAGCGATATTTTTTACGCTGTCTCTGGTCAATGTGGTGGCGTAATAATGCGAAAAGTAATCCGTTTCTGGGTCGATATCAAATGCGGTATCGATAGATGTCTGGGCGATCTTGTAGCCGTTGTACTGGTAGTCGTTGAAGAATAATTGCCTTGTATCGTTATCGTAAAAAGGGTTGAACGCGCCAAATTGTGCCTTTGTCAAAAGCTGTTTCTTTCCAGATAGGAGGTCGATGCTGTAAATATTATCGATACCGTTGAAGTTAGCTTTTGTGATGATTTTCATACCCGAAAGGTATTGCGGTCTTTCATATTGCTGGTTGTCCCAAGGTGTTAGGTTGGTGATTTTGTCATTTTTCAGATCGATTTCACACAGTGCGGTTCCGGATTCGGATAATCGTATTGCTATTATTTTATCGCCTTTGGGGTTGAAAGCAGGGTGTTGCAGCTGTTCGGAATTGCCTATTTTTATCCGTTTGATGATGCTATTGTTTTTAAGGCTTATGAGCGTTAGATAGCTGTCGTTGGATAAATCTACCTCAACGCAGGCAATGGTTTCGTCTAATGGGCTTAAAATGGGTGAATAATATCTCGTCTGTTTGCTGAGCTGGCTAATTTTCCCTGTTTTGAGATCCATGACATTGATAACGCTGTATGTTCTTTTGTTGAAACGCGGATCTTTATGGAGCTCGTCCCATACGATGTAATTGCTGTTTACGTCAAAATGTGGTGTTAACTGTATGCCAGTTTTAGCGAGCCTATTTTCTGTTTTTGTTGCCACATCATACGTGTAAATTGCGTTGGTCTTTTGTGGGTTCTGCTTAATGAAATAGATCAGACCGTTCTTGTGTTTTGGTAATAAATTGCTGTTGTAATAGCTGTCGTTTTTCTTGTCTATTTCTTTGTATTTCTGGTATTGATAGTCGCTTGTTTTCTTATTCCATATGGTCTCTAAATTTGCTATTGTTTTATTGTATAAGTAGGCACTATTTCCTCCAATTTTTTTCTTTAAAACACGATTGATATTATAGGGATATAATGGTTTTTTGTTCAGCTCCGAAAAGAGGTCGGCTTCATAATTCGAAGGTAATTCCGACTTTAAAGTGGAGGTCATCAGATAGCCGATTGTATAGTAACTCGGGACTATATCTTTATAGGACCCCAATAAATATTTATTAAAACTATAGCTGTGATTCGATTGAAAGTTCGCTTTGATGGGCATTTCAAAAGCGGGTAATCTTCCTCGCCTCCCTCCGAATATATGGTTTCTGTAAGGGTTGCATCGCCTTCAAAATACCAGGAAGGAACGGTCAGTCCGTAGTAGGCAAGGGCTAATTGTTCAAAGAATGGCGCGCGTAGTTTGCCTGTCAATTTGTCAAATTGACTTACGTGTCTTGACTCGTGAAGGATCAAATTGGGTAGCCAGGTCTGGTTGTCGGGTTCTGCGCCGGCTGTGCTGTACAGTTCAGATTTACGTGGAGACAGCTGTACAAAACCATTCGTTTGTAGATTTGTGTTATGGATAATGAATGGAATTTTCCGCGGTGTTATTTTGTAATTTCTAGCAGTTGTACGCAGCGATCGGTTAACCTGGTCAGCTAGGGTAGGGGCCTTGCTCTTCATCTCCTCAGGGAAAATTAGTTGAAAATTCTTGGTTTCAATTTTATACCATTTTTGGCTTAAGGGCGCTTGGCTGTCTTCAAAAAATTGAGCAGAACTTTTTTGTGAATATATTATTAATGATAATAATGATAATATGCTGATAATTATGTTTTTATGTTTCATTAATTTTTGCATATCGAGTGTTTGCTATTTTTTTTAGTTTTATTATTCCTATTTATATGAACTTTAACTTCTGTTTCAAATTTATTTATATTTGAATAATAGGCTTTTATGATTTTGTGATTTACTTCTTTTTACTATTTTTTTTCTGTAAAACAACCTGATGATATTGGGCTGTTCTGAAAAAAAAAAGCACTATATTGAACAGGTTAAAGTATACGACGAATATACTTAAATAATTAGCGATTCTAAGACTGCGCCGAGAAAATTTGTCTGTTTTTTTTTGTGGAAAAATCAGACAACTATGGGGTGTTGCTTTCGGGAGTATGCTGGCGAGTTAGGTGTGGCCTGATTCATTTTATTGGATAAAAAAAATGGATCGGTAATTAGACGATAAATTTCATCGTCTTTCTTTTGTAGAGACCTGTTGAAGTTGTTGGCGAGAATGGTTTCCCTTAGTTTTTTGCTAATGACAAAATGTCTTGTTTTTGAATTGGGCATTGAACGTTACGCGGGGTATTTATCCCAATTACTGCGACAGACTGCAGGTTTTTATTATTTATTTTTTTATGCAGAATTTACTTTAAAAAAGCGATTTTTGTAACATATAAACTTTGTTTAGATGTAGGATTTTTAAATTGATAGGAGATATGGAAGAACTGGAAATGCAGGTGAATCAAATAGAGCAATTGATAGCAGGTGGAGATCTTGTTAGGCTGGAAGAATTTTTGAATGAATTAAATATTTCAGAAGTTGAGGAGCTGATTGATGAGTTGCCCGAACATGGTTCACTATTTATTGAATCGTTAAATTTGAATCGCGCAGTTAACGTTTTTCGTATTCTGGATTTCCCTACTCAAAACAGGATTTTTAAGAAGCTTTCTAAAGCAAAAATTAGCGCACTAATTAACGAGTTACCTCCCGATGATCGGACTTCTTTTTTTTCAGAAATGAAGGACGATATTAAGCATTTAATTTTACTGTTGCCACCCAAAGATCGTGTTGAAGCATTGGCTTTGCTGGGCTATCCGGAAGACAGCGTTGGGCGCCTAATGACACCCGATTATATTACCGTAAAAGAACATTGGAGTATTGAACGGATATTGGGGCATATTAGGCGTTATGGAAGAGATTCGGAAACGATAGATGTATTGTATGTGATTGATGGAAATGGGAAGCTGGTTGATGATATTCGGATTAAAGATGTGCTGATGGCGGAGCCAGATAGAGTCGTTGGAGATTTGATCGATCATCGGCTGATCTCGCTGAATGCTTACGATCCCCAGGAGGAAGCGATCAACATCTTCCGGATGAATAATCGCGTGGCCTTGCCTGTTGTCGACGAACAGGGGGTTATGTTGGGGATTGTGACTGTCGATGATATTCTTTGGGTAGCAAACGAGGAGTACACGGAAGATATGCAACGTATCGGAGGAACGGAGGCGTTGGATGAACCTTATCTGGATGTGTCGATTAAGAACTTGGTGAAGAAGAGAGCTGGATGGCTTATTGTGCTTTTTCTGGGACAACTTTTGACCGCTACGGTTATTGAGCATTTCGAGGAGCAAATGGCAAGTGCGATTATGTTGTTTGCACTGATGCCTGTTATTATATCCAGTGGTGGGAATAGCGGTTCGCAAGCCTCAACATTAATTATTCAAGCGATGGCCCTGGGGGAAGTTACCTTGGGTGACTGGTGGCGTGTGATGCGAAGAGAGATTCTGTCGGGTTTACTGCTGGGACTTATTTTGGGGGCTTTGGGCTTTATAAGGATTATGGCATGGCAATCTTTTGCGCATAGCTATGGTCAGTATTGGGTGTTGGTTGCATTAGTTATCTCTTTGTCCTTGGTTGGTGTGGTCCTTTGGGGGTCGTTGATGGGGTCTATGTTGCCTTTTGTGATGAAACGACTTGGGGCCGACCCTGCGAGTTCTTCAGCGCCCTTTGTGTCGACATTAGTCGATGTAACAGGTTTGCTGATTTATTTTAGTGTGGCAGCGCTAATTTTGAAAGGTGTGTTGCTTTAATCGTACGCAATTGCCGATACTGGTCGTTCATCCGCTGATGGCGATTGAAGGTAAAAGAAGGATAATGTTGGTTTAAGTGCTGAAAAGGGGATTTTGTGGAGCTGTTTGAAAAAATAAAAATAAATTATTCTAATTGGAATTTAGGAAGTTGTAAAAAATGTGCTCAAAAAATTTGTAGTATTCTAATAATCTTCCGATACTTGCATCACGGAAACGCAATAGGGTCTCCGGAAAAATTGAAAAGCACTCCTGAATAGCTCAGCAGGTTAGAGCATCTGACTGTTAATCAGAGGGTCGCTGGTTCGAGCCCAGCTTCAGGAGCAATTTAATAACTTACATAGCCGGAGTTTTTAAAAATATTCAATTTTTCATTCCTGAATAGCTCAGCCGGTTAGAGCATCTGACTGTTAATCAGAGGGTCGCTGGTTCGAGCCCAGCTTCAGGAGCAACAATGCAAATATTTTATTTGCAAATGATATTAAAATGTACTACTTTTGTACATTCTATGAGAAAGGAATTTCTCGAAAAATAAATTCCTGAATAGCTCAGCAGGTTAGAGCATCTGACTGTTAATCAGAGGGTCGCTGGTTCGAGCCCAGCTTCAGGAGCAATATTGAAACCGGCTTTATGCCGGTTTTTTTGTTTACCATGCTTATTAAAAAACTATGAGTTTAGTAATTATTGGTACGGTGGCTTTCGATACAATAGAAACACCGTTCGGTAAAACTGACAAAATTCTAGGTGGTGCCGGTACATTTGCGAGTCTAGCGGCGTCATATCTATGTGATCAAATCAAATTGGTCAGTGTTGTTGGGGAGGATTTTGGAAATGATAATCTCGATCTTATCAGGAGCCGTGGTATAGATGTTACGGGTGTTCAGGTGATTACTGGTGGGCAAACTTTTTCTTGGTCTGGCAGGTATCATAACGATATGAATAGCCGTGATACCTTGGCGACAGACTTAAATGTATTGGCTGATTTTGATCCTATTATTCCTGAAAGTTACCAGGATTGCGAGTATCTTCTCTTGGGCAATCTTACGCCTCAAATACAATTGACTACGTTGGAGCGCTTGGCACACAAGCCTAAGTTGGTTGTTCTGGATACCATGAACTACTGGATGAATGTTGCCATGGATGACTTAAGAAAAGTGCTTCTCAAGGTTGATGTTTTAGCCATCAATGATTCAGAGGCAAGGCAACTTTCTGGAGAGTATTCGCTGGTTAAAGCTGCAAAAGTCATTTTAGCAATGGGACCTAAATATTTAATTATCAAAAAAGGTGAACACGGTGCGCTTCTTTTTGGAGAGAATCAGATTTTTTCTGCTCCGGCGCTACCATTAGCAGATGTTTTTGATCCAACTGGTGCGGGAGATTCCTTTGCTGGAGGTTTTATTGGCTATCTTGCCAAAGTAAAAAGTATCAACTTTACAAACATGAAGAACGCATTGATTTTTGGTTCTGCGCTAGCTTCATTCTGTGTAGAGAAATTTGGAACAGATCGGTTGGTTGATCTTACCGAAGAGGACATACAAAAGCGTTTGAATGCTTTTGTTGCCCTATCTCAGTTTAATTTATAATCATTGATCTTTTAGTTTTCCGACGATCTGAAATTTTGAAAATACAGATGCTGAATGAGGGGCTTCTTGGAGCTCCTCAGTTAGATCTTGTCCGGCCCAATGTTCGTAGTGCATTCCGTTTTTCCACAGTCTACTTTCTCCGACATCGTAGATAAGTCCGCGATAAGCAACCCAGATCTGTGGTTTGTCCTGACCATTACGTAAAGCCAGTTGGCTTTTGCTGTATTCCGATAATTCTTCTGCCATTCGTCATTTTAAAAAGGCGAAGATAGAAAACTAAGCTACTTTATAGGCCGATAGTGATCTCTTCATTAATTTTCTAGCGACATGTATTCTTGTTTTTACCGTTCCGATGGGATATTTAAATGTTCCGATATCTCGTGGTATTTAAAACCTTCGAAGTACAATGAAAAAGGGATGTAATATTCTTCGGAAAGACTAGATAAAGCTTCATGGATGTCTTCCATGACAAATTTGCTTTCGCCCTGATTTGAGGAAGCGGATAATAGGAGGTTAGCGTTAGAAATATCCTCGTCTTTCGTAATGAAAGAGTTGGTTTTCACAATACGTCTATAGTTGTTAATAAACGTATTTTTCATGATGGTGTAAAGCCATCCTTTCAAATTGGTTCCTTCTTTGAAATTTTTAAAATAGGTTACAGCTTTCAGGATTGTGTCCTGAACGAGATCGTTGGCATCTTCGTAATCACTGGTAAAATTTCTGGCGTAGAGTTTTAATGAGTCCGATTGCTCAATAACCATGGTGTCAAATTCATTCTTTGTCATAGCTTAATGAATTATAACTGTTCTTTTTACAAAACAGTACGTTTATAAATGCGGTTCATTAAGTATGAGGCAAAAAATGCGCCAAAAATGACAAAATTAGATTTGTTAATATAATTTTAAGATTATTTTAAGCAAAGCAAACGTGTGTGTAAGCTAACTTTAAGTAAATAAAATTAGCTCAAAGTGATGTTTAGCTAAAGTGAAGCCTGTTTTTCTTTTGCTTTCAAATTAAAAAGAGTAAAAATACTTTTTTTAAATCTTTACAGTAAATTAACTTCACGCTCTAGCTTGATGCCAAATTTGTTGGCTACATCACTTATAATTTGTTCCGATAGATTGTAAATTTCCTGTCCTGTAGCGTTTTGTCTATTTATTAGTACAAGTGCCTGATTTTTCCATACACCTGCTTGTCCATATTCTTTTCCTTTCCAACCACATTGTTCTATTAACCATCCAGCAGCCAATTTTGTTTCATTATTGGGCATTGGATAATGCGGTATTGTAGGGTATTCTTTCTGAAGAGGTCCAAAAGTTGATGCTGTCACTACAGGGTTTTTAAAGAAGCTACCTGCATTTCCCACTGTACTTGGGTCAGGAAGCTTTTCTACGCGGATTTTGGAGACAATGGTTGCAATGTCGGCAATGCTCGGGTTTGTTATGTTTTCTTTGGCGAGTTCGGCTTCAATTGCACCATAAGTTGTATTGATATGAGCTGTTTGACTTAGCTTATAAGTGACCTGAGTAATGATAAAACGCCCTTTGTGTGCTGTTTTAAAGATACTGTCGCGATAGGAGAAATCGCAATCTTCTTTTTTGAAGGTCGCAAAGTTACCGGTATGCGTATCGAAAGCCTGACATTCGTGAAAAACATGCATCAACTCGGTACCATAGGCACCGATGTTTTGCACAGGTGAAGCACCAACAGTGCCGGGAATGAGGGCCATGTTTTCAATACCCGCGTAATTATGTTCGATACAATACCAAACGAAGTCATTCCAGATTTCTCCCGCTTGCGCTGTGACATAGACATCATCGCCATCAATTTTTGACTGTATGCCCTTGCTCGTCATACGAATAATATAGCCGTCGAATGCTTTGGTGAAAAGGACATTGCTACCTGCGCCAAGAACAAAGAAGTTCTCCTTAAAAATACCATTTTTAAAAATTTCGGTCAATGTTTCATTGTCATTCACTTCGATTAGAAAATTTGTCTTTTCTTCAATTCCAAACGTATTGAAAGCTTTTAAAGATATATTCGATTGAATGTTTAACTTCATGTTGACTTTAGTTTTCAGAAATTCAAAAAAATCAGCTATCTTTAGCATGATAATCGGTAAAGATAGTATAAACCGTTTATTTAACGATAAAAAATATAAGTTTAATGGGTAATGCAGATGTAAAAAGAATCAAAATTCTAGAAGCTGCGACAAGGCGCTTTGCACATTTTGGAATGGCTAAGACAACGATGTCGGAAATAGCCAAGGATCTCAATTTTTCAAAAGCATTGCTGTATTATTATTTTCCGGATAAGAATAGCTTATATTCTGCGGTTTTCGAATATGTCATCGACAAAATGATCGAGGACCTTGAGGATGTCATTGGAAAAGGGGGAGACTTTGAGGAGATTATGATGTACTCCATTGATATGCGTGTCAAGATCATCAATCAGTATTATAATTTATTTGAATACACCATGAAGATGGTCAAAGAGCTTCCGGACGAGCTGGAACAGGTGTTCAAAGAGTCTTATCTCCGTGAGGTAGAAATTATTGAGAAGATTCTCAAGATTGGTATCGATGCCGGCGAGATACAGGTGGAAGATATCAATGAAACTGCGCGGATTCTTTTGTATTCACTATTCGGTATGCGTATGGGCATATTAAAGGATATGAAAAACATGTTGTTCCCAACAAAAGAAGAATTCGATCATATTCTCAGTTTACAGAAGAAAATGATGAAAATCTTCTTAAATGGCTTACGTTTTCAAGTCTTCAAGTAAGTGTTGAGCGAATATGTCCGATAATCTGTTTGGCATGAATTCGTGAATTTTCAATAAACCAAAGGTGGGTATTTAAGCCACCGCAAACGACACCTGCCAAATAAATCCCGGCAATATTTGTTTCCATTGTTTCTTCATTATGGCTGGGAATGCAAGGTGCTTCTTGGGGAATATCAATTCCGATCTTTTTCAAAAAATCAAAATTTGGGCGATAGCCGGTTAAAGCCAGTACAAAATCATTATCGAGTTCGACGATACCATCTGGGGTTTGGATATGCGCAGTAGTTGGAGTAACTTCTGTTAAGTGGCTGTTATAATAGACATCGATTTCACCCGCGGCAATTCGATTTTCAATATCAGGTTTTACCCAATATTTTACCCGGCGGCTGATTTCGCTACCGCGGATTACCAAAGAAACTTGTGCTCCTTTTCGGTAGGTTTCAAGGGCGGCATCAATGGATGAATTACTGGCGCCGACAACGATCACCTTTTGGCTGCTATAATAATGTGGATCGTCGTAGTAATGCCTCACTTTGGGAAGTTCTTCGCCCGGGATATTGAGCAACATCGGTATGTCATAAAAACCCGTGGCGATGATGACTTTCTTGCTCAGGTATATGCTTTTGCTACTGCTGACCAGAAACTCCGTGTCCTCTTTCTTAATTTCCAGTACTTCTTCAAAAAGATGGGTATCCAGTGCGAACTTTTGCTGTATACGTCTGTAATATTCCAGCGCCTCCATGCGTTTTGGCTTGGGATTGGTGGTGACAAATGGAATATCACCTATTTCTAATCTTTCGGAGGAAGAGAAGAAGGTCATATTTTGGGGGTAATTATATAATGAGTTGACCAAACAGCCCTTTTCGAGAATAAGGTAGTTTAAATTTGCTTCTTTGGCTTCTAAGGCGCAAGCTAAGCCAATTGGCCCGCCGCCAACTATGATCAGGTCGTACCGTGTTATCGTATCGCTCATGGTATAAATGTCGAGAATTTTAAAGAATAAATCAGCTTAAAGCTTTAGGCAGTTCATTTTCTGACATTGCTGTGCTTTTAGCGTGAAGATCCTGAACTATTTTATGGAGGTCCTGTGCAATTTTACTGAGAAAGTCCAGCTGTTCGCTCAATAACTGTCCATCAACTGAACTGACATCTGTATTATCAAATTGGTTGTTTGGAATTTCGATTGCCAAAGGAACAAATGCATTGACACTATCGGCAGAATGCAGCAGCTGAATGGATTGCTCCAAGGAGCTTAATATTTTTCGAATTGTCCGGACATGGTCCTTATTGATATAATTATTGTCCATTTCGTCGAGATGGTTCATCAATGTCACCGAAAAAGAAGCTAGAATATGGTTGAATATGACGAATTTGTTGACTTCCTTACTATATTTTTGACGTTTCTTGGGTTCCGTAAGCATACGTTGGAATGTGGAACCCATGTTGGCTGTTTCCACATAGACTGCCTTGCGTGTTAGTTTGTAGTCGGTGATGGAAGGCGCTTGGCCTGCAATTTCTTTCAATGCCTGAAAGATGTAATTGTAGTTGGCTATCAGTAGCTTTCGCATGGATTCCTTGACTTGCATGCTTTCCCAATTTGGAAAAATAATATAACTGGATAAGAATGCAATCATGCCGCCGATAAAGGTGTCCAGTATGCGTTCTTTGGTGACGTCCAATGTATTGGCGCTGACGAAGCTCAGCATAATTAATACATAAGGGGTCATAAAAAGTACGGCAATGACATAATTGACCCGGAATAAGCTATATGCCGTCAGAAAAAAGAATACCAGTAGAACGAAAAGGACCGTTGGGTCATGAATGGTTAACAGGATGAGGGCTCCGATGAGTCCACCGATCGTTGTACCAATTAGACGCTGGATATTCCTCTCCTTTGTGAGCCCGAAGCCAGGCTTTAGGATAACCATGATAGTCAGGAGAATCCAATATACATTATTTGTGATATTGGTGACCTCAAACACGTAATAAGTGACCGACATGACAATTGCCATGCGGCACGCATGTCGAAAGATGGTGGATTTTAGGGTAAGATTTTCGCGGAACTTTTTGAAATCAATTGCAGAACTTTGGACAAAGCGTTTTGCGTCGTCAATTTCTTTTCGTTTGACATCGTCCGGTTGTAGATGCGAGTAACCATAGATATTTTTGATTCGGCGAACCAGATCACGCAAATTGATCAACACTTTGCGTAAAGCAAAGGTGCTATACTCTTGATTTTTATCCAGCTGATCGATTTTAGTGTGAAGGCGACTGAGATCCGAATCGAAATCGTACAGTGGTTTTGGCTGTGTATTGGTATTGAGCTGATAAGCCAAATTGTCAAGCTCATTGGTATATTTTAGGATCACGTTTTTGAAATCTTCCAAGATTCCGGTAGGACCAAAGCGTTCGCTGATGGTGTTGTAATCATAGTGTGCCGCCATACTTTGCTCAAAGAGATCGACAATATCGTTGAAGACGAGGGTTAAATAACGTCCCACCTTTGTGGTGTCTTTAATTGATCGTTTACTTTGAAACAATACATCCCGTAGGTTTTCCTGATGCTGATTGACTTCAACTTGTTTGTCGATCAGTTTGAGGTAGTTTTTATCATTATCAATTTTAGCATCGTAAAAATTAGCTTTCAGCCGGATGTAATCAGCCACATAGCGAATTGTTTCGGATAGCTCCTGTTCGGCGAGCCTGTAAGGGCGTGCCTGGGTGATGGAAAGACTAATGGCGATATACCATAGACCACCTAATGTATAGAAGCCTAAATAGTTGATGGCTTCAGCAAGAGGATAGTGAATCTGCACATGGATCAACATCATCAGAATACACATAAGGCCTACGTTGGCGGCCCTGCTATTGAATACTGCAAACATGGCAAATATAAAGCAGGCTACGCCGATAAAAATCGCCAGTAGATAGACATTTTGATTAACTATATTGGTTAAAATAAAAGTTAACGTAGTCAAAATCGCACCCGCAATCATGCCTTTCCTTCTATGGCTAGGTGCTCCGGGCGTATCGGAGAGACCTACCAAGAGCGCTCCCAGGGAAACAATGGTTCCATTGGTAAATTGCCCGATAGTTGCAAAGATTAGGACAGGCACAATACATCCGATGGTAATTCGGAGTCCATCCGCAAAATATTGGCTATAGAAAAAACTTTTTATTTCTTGTGTCTGTTTCATAATGTATAGTACAAACTTAGATAAATTGCTTTTCATATTAAAAACAATTGTTCGGCTATGTTTGCCCTTTTTAGTACGGATGAAAGCGAGATAGCTGTTCCGTTCCTGTCAGATCAGGGATGGTTCATTTTGTAGCGGGGCTTAACAGGATCAGGTTCTCAAGGTCTTCGTTGCTATACTGCATTGCATTAATGTGTTAAAAATGAAAATTTACTAAAATTTGTTAGTATGTTTATAATATTTCAATTGTTTTTTTGATTAATTTATATTTTTTATTTGTTTAGCTATAATATTGTTATATTTGGAACCATAGGGTTATTTCAGAGACATTACAAATTTTCAAGAGTCACCTAAACTCTCTTGACCACTTTCAAAGATTTAAATATGAAGCAAAGTAAAAATGAAGCCGTCTTTCAGGACGAGGTATTGACACGCTTTGAGCTTTTCAAAAGTTTGTTTTTAACATTGCCATTTCAACGTGTTAAAGATACAGGTACTTTATTACCATTTTTTGCAAAGCAATGTGAAAAGGGTGTGGATCAGCATTTAACTCCTGATGAGATCATAAAAAGTTTCTTCGATCAGCATGAAGAATTTTCTTCGGAAGAACAACGGATTGATTTGTTGTTTAGATTTGTTCAATATATAGAGCGTCAGGTTGTTTTATTTGATGCGATCGAAGACTCATCCTTTCAGATGGTGGGCCGTGGCGATGACGAAAATGTCTTGGGGGCATTAATAAAAAATGCCGAAGGCAGCGATGATATGCGCCGTAAGATCGTGTCAAAATTGAAGGATTTTTCTGTACGTCTTGTGTTGACTGCACATCCTACGCAATTCTATCCGGGACCAGTATTGGGTATTATCAACGACCTGATCGATGCAATCAAGACCAATGATATCCATAGTATACATTTATTGCTACAGCAACTGGGTAAAAACGCCTTTCATCAATAAAAATAAACCGACTCCAGTTGATGAGGCTGCGAGCTTAGCTTGGTTTTTGGAAAACGTATTTTATAAAGTAGCATCGGAAATTCAGTCTTTTATTGATGATGAATTGGACGTGGATACCGAAGAAGTCAAACAATTGATTGAACTGGGCTTTTGGCCTGGAGGTGACCGTGATGGTAATCCCAACGTAAGTGTTGATAGCACCAAGAAAGTTGCCGCATTGCTACGTACCATTTTGTTTAGATGTTACTATAGGGATTTTCGTATTGTTAGACGGCGCATCACATTTAGAGGTGTAGAGGAATATATGGAAAATCTCCAAACATTGTTCTACGAAAACAGTTTTAATCCAGTCGAACATCCAGCAGACGAAACTGATAATATTATCACAAATCTGAAAGCAATCAAAAATGTTTTGGAGGAATATCACAATGGACTTTTTGTAGAAATCGTTGATGACTTACTCCGCAAAGTGATGACTTTTGGTTGTTTCTTTACCACATTGGATATCAGACAAGACAGTCGGATATTACGTGAGGCTACCAATTATCTGATTCAGCACAATCAGGAAAAGACTGGAATGCCATTGGATTATCTGGAGCTCAGTGAAAATGATAAGCAAAAAGCATTAAAATTCAAAGAACTTGACTTAACGGTGGGAGAAGATGCAGATCCGTTGACGAAAGATACATCTGGTGTGATCAAATTGTTAAAGGAGATTCAACGTTCCGGTTCTGAGCGAGCTGCGCAACGCTTTATCATCAGCAATTGCCAACAGGCAAGTGATATTTTGGGACTGCGTCAGTTATTCTTGTGGTCTGGATGGAAGAAGGATGCTTTAACGATCGATTTTGTACCCTTGTTTGAGACCGTTGATGATTTGACGAGAGCAGCAGATGTGATGAAAACCTTGTATAGTAACAAGGAGTATAAAGCGCATTTGAAGCGTAGAGGAAACAAACAGACCATTATGTTGGGCTATTCAGATAGTACCAAAGACGGTGGATACTTGATGGCGAACTGGTCGATTTATCGTGCAAAAATCGAACTTACGGCGATATCTCGCGAGTACGATGTCGATTTGGTGTTTTTTGACGGTCGTGGTGGACCTCCGGCACGTGGCGGTGGTAAGACACAGCGTTTTTATGCATCGATGGGTAAAGAGATTGCCAACGATCATATTCAATTGACGATTCAAGGACAAACAATCAGTAGTCAGTATGGTTCTTTAGATACGGCACGATTTAATATAGAGCAATTGTTGCACGCTGGAATTATTTCAGATTTGAAACAACGCGTAGGCGATACCTTAACCAAACATCAACAGGAGATCATTGATAAGCTGGCTGAGCTGAGTCATCATAAGTTTATGGATCTACGGACGAATGAATTGTTTTTACCTTATCTGGAAACGATGTCGCCATTGAAAGCGCTATCGTCGATCAATATTTCAAGTAGACCTGTAAAACGTAACTCAGGCCGTGAATTGCGATTGGAAGATTTGCGGGCGATTAGTTTCGTAACTTCATGGAGCCAGCTGAAACAAAATATTCCTGGGTTTTATGGTGTCGGAACAGCATTGCAATGGGCTGAAAAAAAATAACCTTTGGAAAGACGTGCAGCAATTGTATGTGTCATCTGGATTTTTCCAAACATTGATCGACAATTGTATGATGTCGATGACAAAGTCCAACTTTGATATTACAGCATACATGAAAGATGATCCTATTTATGGTGACTTTTGGAAAACTTTGTATGCCGAGTACCAAATAACAAAAGAATATCTGTTAAAGCTGAGCGGAACCTCAAAATTGATGGAAAACTATCCTGTGGATCGTGAGTCTATTTTAGCGCGCGAGGGAATTGTATTACCGTTATTGGTTATACAGCATTTTGCGATTCGTGCATTGAATTCGGATCAGCTGACTGATGCACAACGTGAAGATTATTCGAAATTAATAGCGCGTACAATCTTTGGCGTGGTGAATGCCGGAAGAAATGTTGCGTAATTTTTCTTTCTTTTCACGGATAGGGTTTCGGAGAACATATATTTTATCTACTTTTGTATAGTTAACAAAATTGATATGAAGATTAATAAGTTATTTATTGTTGCGGCTTGTGCGGGTACATTATTTGCATCTTGTGGTCAAACAGCTGCAGATAGACAGCGTCAATACTCTAATGCATCCTTAGCGGATGGTGATGCCTTTGCAATGATTAAATTCGTTGGCGAAAATGGAAACTACTTGGTAAATCTTGCTGATGTAGCTGCAAAACAATCTACCTCAGCAGAGGTGAAAAATGTAGCTGCAAAGATTAAAGAAGCTTACGCAACAGTGTTACCAGAATTGGACAATTTAGCAAAAGAATTGCATGTTGGCGATGCGCAACGTGGCGTGCCTGCATTTCAAGTTCCTGCTTCAATTGGTTCGGACAGTACAGCGGCATTCAATGATAAAGCATTTTTAGCGCTAGTGGTTGAAAAACAAGGTGAGATCAATACTAGATTGTCTCATGAAGAGCACAATACAAACAAGGATGTTATTCACCTTTCGGAGGAGTCTTTGAAAAAAGTGGAAGAGATCTACAAATTAGCTGGCGGTAAAGTTGAAGAACACCATCACTAAGAAATAAGATAAATAAAAGGAAAGGAGTATTCATTAAGATGAATATTCCTTTTTTTATGATTTTTTTGTTGACAATACTAGATTTTCTGCATGGAATTGTGATAGGTACTGAGTTTCGATAGGATGTGCTATCTGTATTCCGACTCAGTTGATTGCCAGCGAGATGATTTTGGCAGGAAATGAGTTTGTATTCTTGATAAAATGGAAATTTTAGTTATTGTAAGACATATCAGTGTTGTGTACACAAAAATTCCATGGAATAATCGTTTGTTATTTGTTAAATTAATGATAACTTAACATTTATATAACACAGTTTTTAATAACTGTGTTTATTTTAGCGTAATTTAATGAAATCGTATATAAAGTGAGATACGCCGCAATAGATATAGGTTCCAATGCAGTCCGTCTTTTGATAGCTGACATTATTGGACAGAAAGACCAATATAATTTTAAGAAAAATACACTGTTACGTGTTCCACTTCGTTTGGGGGATGATGCGTTTATTCATCAGGAAATTTCACCTAGGAAAGCCGAGAGTTTGGTTAAAACGATGAAGGCCTTTCGGGAGTTGATGGATGTTTATAACGTGGAGGATTATATGGCCTGCGCGACTTCGGCCATGCGTGATGCACGAAATGGCGCTGATATTGTTGCGGAGGTCAAGAAAAACGGTATCAACATCGATATTATAGAAGGGGCAAAGGAGGCAGAGATTATTTACAATAGCCATTGGGATAATAAGATGGAAAAGGACAAAGTTTACCTTTACATTGATGTAGGTGGGGGTAGTACAGAATTATCGTTATTTGCCAATGGTGTTTTGGTTAATTCCAGGTCCTTCAACTTGGGCACAATCCGTATCCTCGACAATCAGGACAAGGCAGAAACCTGGGATGAACTGAGGGAATGGGTACGTAGCAATACGCATATGTATAAGCAAGTGGTTGGTATTGGTACTGGCGGCAATATTAATAAGCTTGCGCGCCTTTCCAATGAAAATTGGATAAACCATTATCCTATGCTAAATTAAAAGCCGTGTATGAGCATTTTATCTTCATTTTCTTTGAAAGAACGCATTATCTTATTGGGTTTAAACGAAGATCGTGCCGATGTCATTATTCCTGCGAGTGAGATTTTTTCTAACGATTATGAAGCATGGTCGTCTAAAACAAATCATTGTTCCAAGGGTTGGGCTTGTCGACGGTGTAATTAGAACCTTGATCAATAGGAATTTAGTAAAATAATGCTGTAAAAAAGCGATTTTCGACTTGTAAAGAGCGAAAAATCTTTATTTTTGTGATACCAAAGGTGAATATGAGCCCAGGTGGCGAAATTGGTAGACGCACCATCTTGAGGGGGTGGCGCTCGCATGGGCGTGGCAGTTCGAATCTGCTCCTGGGCACTTAAGGAGACACTAGTCAATAGTTGTCTCCTTTTTTTATGAACAAAAATATTGTCACTCAGATCATAGGGGCAATTGAGCACAGTTTGATTTTTTGGGATCAAGCTGAAGGCATATGATAAATTTGAGAATAATAAAGCCTTATTTGTTTCCCGCTTTTCAAAACATTGAATGAATATAAAATACGCGTTAAGAAACTAAAGATTATTTAGCGTAGAACTAAGGTCTTAATCCATTCAGGGCTGTATGTGGATGATTTTAAAGGAGTATACCTTGCTGGTACCAGGTTCGTAACTGATAGTTTTTGTCGGACTTTAGTTTGGCTAGTTTTCTTGGTAATAAAGTCCAAATGTAGTCGTTTTGACAGTCTGTTTGCTCCCTTTTATTGCCTATCTGTTGTTTTGTACCGAGGTCGTTTTGATGTTTATGGACCCTAAATCTTATAAGAAGCTATTCTGTAACTTGCTCGTGGTCTTTATCTTGTATAGATAGGTTTTTCCGGGAAAACCAGTTAGCGCCATTACCGCCACAAGTAACTAGAAAATAGAGTAGGACAACAATATAAACGAGTATGGTAACGCGCCAAATCATGTGTAAGCCGCGAGAACCTCTATCGTTTTGTTTTCTTTGTTTGTCCCTTATCTTTCTGCTTTCTCGATTATTTTCCATTTTCTTTTAAATAATAATGTTTGCAGCTCGCTACCCTAATTTTACCGCCATTTGCGCCGGCATATTTGGATATTGTTACCGAATTTGTCCGATGCTGTTATAATTAGGCAGCTGAACCACAGAATATTTTGAATCAGATTTCTAAAAATATAAATAATGGTAGAGACATGCAATTTGTAAAAATAGGACTTGCGGTTAAGATTACCCTAACAAACAGTTGTATTGCGAATAATAGACTAAAAACCACGAATATTGAACGAACTGCAACAGATAATAAATAACCGTAAAATTAATTAATGGTGTTTTTATTTTTACTTCCATAAAATAAAGACTTGCTTCAAAAGCATGTTATGGTTTAATAAAAAGATAGAAACAATGAAAAAATTAATGATGAGTTTGATGGCTGTTGCACTGCTATCTACAGCCGCTTCTGCAAAGACAACGGAAAAGGCACCGAAAGAAAATGTCAATGCTAAGACAACGACTTACCGTCTTCCTAACACGAATACACTCGTGAAAGTCACCGAAGAGGTCAAAGAAAGCGAAGGAAAATTGACACACTGTATTTTTGTGTTGAGTTTTTATGATTATGACACGGCGCAACTGGTCGGTACACATACTTCAGACACCTATACAAATGGTGGTTGTGGATCTTTCTTTAAAGCATGCAGGGCATTTTGGGGTGTTTAATGCAGTCGATCCCTGTTGGTTTCAACCGGCAGATAGGTTTCGGCGTTTTCGCGCTGTTACAAACGATTAATTTAAGAAGCTGTCTCAAATTTATTGAGGCAGCTTTTTATTAAATATGGCTATGCGATAGATTTGTGAGTTGTTTGTTGATTATTTCACAGAACTGTTCATTTGGGAAGAAAAAGAACAAAAAGTAGCTTTTTAAGCTGCTTTTTTCCTTAGATTTTGCGCTATAGCCAATAAACCCCATTCTATGGACACTTTTTCCTTACCGCGGAGCATAAATCTTCGGAACCCGTGGTTCTGTTTTATGTTTCCAAAGACTGGTTCGACATCGTGACATCGCTGTTTTCTTTTGGCTATACCGACATCGCTGTTAAGCAATCCGTATGCTCTATCTTTATAAGCCTCAAGCTGTTCATTTATCTGGATGATTCTATTGCCCTGTGATTTGTGGCAAGCACCGTTCAATGGGCAGTTTGTGCAGTTTTTTGCCTGATATCTTTTTATTTTTTGCTCGAAACCTGTGGAGGTCTTTTGTGTAAATAGACCTATGCAGTTCATTTCCTGTCCCATTGGACAGATATAGCAATCTTTTGCAGGGTTATAATGTAGTTTATCAACGGAGAATGGCTTCTTGCCCGAATAACTCTTTTTCTGCTCCTTGTCAAACATACCATATTTCACATAGGCCCCAATGTTTTTCCCTTCTAGTAACGCATAGTTCTCCTGGCTGCCATAGCCAGCATCTGCGGTAATGGTTTTCAGTATTTCCCCAAAGCTCGCCTCATGTTGTGCCAGATGACCGGGTAGCGTTGTGGTATCTGTGGGGGTGGGATGTATGGTGTAATTGACGATGTATTGATTGGAAGTAGATATCTGAATGTTATAACCTGGTTTGAGCTGGCCATTTTTCATATGATCCTCTTTCATGCGCATAAAAGTAGCATCGGGATCTGTCTTGCTATAACTATTTCTATCTCCAAGCGTTACTTCCTGCTCTTCATATTGAACAATCTTGGCCGGGTAGTTTTTAGTCGCATAGCGCAACTTTGCCCTCATCTTCTTGCTTACCGAAGGTTTATCGGACAAGACCCGGTTCAGGTTATCGACCGTAGCCTGAACTTTTTCGCGGTCAATTGTTGTCAGATCGGGAGGT
>NZ_UAUU01000004.1 GCF_900457465.1 Sphingobacterium multivorum | reverse complement strand
TTTGCTGTTGGTCGTACCACCAAAAAGTTCAAACAAACGTTCGACGATACCTTTCTGCACAGTACTGCGATCAGATGCAGCATCGCCACAGATAATCTTCACAGGATCGCCACTATCGGGACGAATAACAACCTTCCCCTCCCTAGCCATAATAAGATCTTTCAATTGCGGCAATACATTGTCAACTACATTCCAGAGGTCGTAGGTATCCGATACGATGGAGATATTTCCACTTGGATACACCGTTGTGATTAAATGTCGAAATGCTTCTACCTCGTCCTCTCCGTACGAACACATTACACTGTGCTCCGTCGATGGGGTGTACATCATTACATCACTTTTTGCATGATAGTAGGATTTCAGATACTCCCGAACAGACAATGTAGCAGAGACACCGAAGCTCAACAGATGTCCCCCAGCCGTACGATAAGCCGTTTCAGGAGAACCCATACCACGCATGGAAAAATCTCCGGCCTGCGTAAAGACTTTATTGACGTCGCCCGTTCTCTCGGCAAACCCCGTCAATAACCTTTTATAGCGATCTGCGATTGTCGCTGCAGTCATCGGTGACCAGATAAAAGCCGATAATTGTGTTTCCAGGTAACCCGGAAGCCAGAAAAAATCGGGATGTGTATTTTCAATCGTAAACATTGGTACGCCGACAGGAACCAAGCTTCCTTCCTGCAACGCATTTACCTTGATTGGAAGATACCCCAGCCGATGTAAGTCGCGAATATGTTTCGAATCATGCGTCGCCGCAAACTTCGCGTTTGTATTTTCAAAAACAGTTGCAATTGCCTCTTCGTAAGCCGCCACGACCTCTTCTTCCGGTTGAGCAAAAAAGTTTGCATCAAATGAATTGGTGATTTCGGCCAAGGCTCCCTGTAATCCAAAAAATACAACATGACTAATACCTTCTATGCGAGACATGCGTGGCGTCCAAGTCTCATAAACCCATTCCGTATGTGTTGGATATTGATCCTTATGACACAATTTATAACCATCTGTCCAAAGTATTGGATTCTTGCTCATTGATTTAAACATAGCTTTCAGTCGTTAAGTTGATATAATTTATTTTTGAGTGCTCGGTATCCATCATGGAATTGGTGGTAAAGACACTGGTTATTGGTGAATCATCATCCAACAGGGTCCCTTTAAAAATTCGGGCTTCACAATGTGTGACCAAAAGATAAACTGCACTGGCTCCCATTTCTTTCAATATTTTCCCGGCCCAAAGAAATGTGCCACCTGCAGAACAGAGGTCATCGACAATAATAAATTTTGCGCCGAGCGGAATATCTCCAGCCTTAAGTTCCATCCCTTCGATCCGGCCTGTTTGTGGATTTCGCTTTTTCTCAAAAACACAGCTATTTTCATAGCCGCTGTTGATGTAACGTGCCGCCGCTCCTTTATCCGGGAAAACAATCCGATCATTGTCCGAAAAATCAAGCTTTTCCATCAGCTGTGGCAACCAGTCTAAAGCAGGATAAATCGCTATACTGTTTGCTAAAAGTTCCAGGGTAACATTGGAATGGGGTTCGACAACAAGTACCTTGTCAAATTGCAAACTGTTGATAAACTCCGCCACATAGTTCAATGTGAATAAATCACCTTCTATTTTGCGATCCATACGGCTATAGGGCATATAACGGATCAATAACCGACAAGTTTCAGCTTCGGTTTCATCCAACCGCTTCTTGACAAAAAGCAAGCGGATTAAGTCTCCATCTTCTTGATATGTAAATTCGACAAGGTTGTCTTTTAAGATCAACTGATCAAAATCTTTCACTTTTGTTTCCCCATTTGGAAATTGTTCTGTGACTACCTGTTGCTTATTTAATACGATCATAGCTTTTAATTTTACTTTGTACTATTGAGTATTTTTTACTCAACAAATATGAGGATTAAATTTAAGCGCGCAAAATATATTGAGTACTTTTTACTCATAAAATCACAAAAACACCATAAAACACTATCAATCAATCAAATAATTTAGAGAAAGTTAGTTTACTTAAAATTCATCCCCCATTTCTAACTATTGGTCCTAAAGCTGATCTCCTGATTCACCTATATTAAACCAAGCATACCTATACCAAGTCGTATCTCATAACAATTTTTAGTCACTATTTAGACAGTTATCATTCATTAATTATACAGTCCACACTGAGTCATCACTGAACGAGCACTGAACAATCACTGAACAAGCACTGAACAAACAATGTTAAAAGGTAGAATTTGATAGCTCGCTCATCCCCGTTTGGCTACACGGCATCCCGCTCTCCGTTTGATTGACGGGCAGAAAGAAAAATACGTGCGACAAGACAGAAAAATGCGATGGAAATATGGACTGCACAGGTCCTATAGGAGATGCTCAGGTGATAAAAAACTGCTGAGCGACAGTCTCCATAAAAATTAGCTGATTATAGGGATTGAAATTTTGCGATAAAACAAGATCTTTGTCTATACCAAAGTCAAAAAATTCTTTGTCAGCAAATTTGTGAGCCGGCGGGGGACTTTAGATTACTTTAAGCATAAAGCATGGAAATAGCCAATCTTATCAAACAGGATATTGAGTCAATCTTACAGATTGAATCTCAAGACATCAAACAGTTGGTCGAGGACTATCGCGAAGACTTAATGGATTCGGAAACCTATGACGCCATTGATGCGTACAATATGCTCTATTCGAATATTTATGAAATGTCCGAGGAAGAATACCTCGATGCTTTTCGCACGTTGGGAGAGGCCTATCCGAACTTTGGCAAGGCCGATGAAAATGACGTCCAAAAATCAATCGCTGAATTGGAACGATTAAAACATGCCTTTAATGAACTACAACTCCATACGACAGAAGGAAAACAGCTGCTCGCACTACAATTAGCCGTTTTGGAACTAGATATTCAGGTCTATCGAAAGCTTACCTTGTCGCCGACTACAATGGAGATACAAGCTGAAATCAATTTATTGGAATCCGAATCGTTTGGGTTAACCAATCAGATCAATCAGTTTTTAGAGCTATACCACGATTAGTCATGCGATCATTTTATACCATGAATCGCATAGGGTTAAAAATAGGTCTTTGCATGCTTTGCTTACTAGCCGGTCTGGCAACATCGTTATTTGCCTACCAAAACAAGATCGTTTTTCAGTCACAGCAGCAGCCGGGGAGCATAATACCCTTTTACATCACAGAGCAAGGAACACTTTGTTATAATTTGCATGCAGACAAGTTGGGCGTATACGCCATACAGATCAATCTCAACAGGCTCTTTCCCACCGCAACGACAGCGCATCTTCGTTCAAAACATTATGAATTATCAGACAGTACAATAACAATAATCAACTATGCTGAACCAGCTATCTCTATCAACTATAGGATTGCTAACAACACCTTTGTAATAGCCAAATCCTCCAATTGGCTCGCGGACTATCAACCCGAATTTCAATTTATCGCTTTGGACAGCCTCAGACACATGGAGAATTTATTCGACACGAACGATCTGAGCGGCCTCATGCAACTGGAGGTAGCCAAGCTCCCTTTTGAAAATATACTCTTATTTTTTAGTCAGCTGCATGGATTTTCCACAGTAGAGGAATTTAGCAGCAATGCCATTCATCGGATTTTAGAAAAGGGACAGTACGCTATCGCCAAACAGTTTCACCATTTATTTCTAGCTAAAAACAGACAATTCAATGATTTCGAAATCCTGAAGATAGCAATAGAAAAAAACGACATGGATTTTATCCGTAAAACTTCTTTAAATAGCCTGAACCGACTGGGTATTGATGAAATTAAAGCTGATTATAGCTTTACACAATGCACATTACTTGGAAAAGCTATCTTAATAAAAAACAAAATAATCGTAGATTATCTTTTGCAGAACGGTGCAAACACGGAGAAAGTATACCAATATGAATCCGACGTATTATCTGCTTTTCAACTTGCCGAAAGGACCAAGTCAAAGAAAATCATGAAACTATTTCAATAAGTCATCAATAAAACAATGAAAAAGACATTTATATACCTGCTATCGCTGATTAGCTTGATGTTAGTCACACTGATCTTTGCTGAGCCAATACATGCTCAACCAAAAAAAGTGGCCCCCAAACACGCAAAAGATAATGCGAAATTGCCCCCACTCAAAGATGGTGATATGATCTTTCAGTCTTCCATTTCACCGCAATGTAAAGCGATCCAATTAGCGACGCGTTCTCCGTATTCCCATTGTGGGATTATTTTTTATGAGAACGGTAATCCTTATGTACTGGAAGCCGTACAGCCCGTAACTGTAACTAAGTTAGAACACTGGATTGCGCGAGGGGAAAAGCAGCATTACGCGGTCAAGCGCCTCAAAAATGCAGATCAGGTACTGACCAATTCGACGCTGGCCAAAATGAAATCAATCGGCAAAAATCTTCTCGGAAAAAATTACGATGCTACATTCGAATGGTCGGACGATAAAATATATTGTTCGGAATTGATCTGGAAAATATACCAACGTGGAGCAGGCATCGAAGTTGGGAAGCTGGAAAAGCTGAAAGATTTTGACCTAAGCAGCCCCGAAGTAAAAACCAAATTGAAAGAGCGTTACGGCAACAGCGTCCCGCTGAATGAAACGGTCATATCACCAGCTTCGATTTTTAATAGTGCGTTATTGATCACGATTGCGAATACGTATTAAGCATACCTACATAGTTTTTTATTTTTGAAGCAGAACCGTCTTGCCGCCGTTTAATTTACTTTCTTCGGCGGCGTCTATAAATGCGCATATTGCCAGGGTTTCCTTTTCGTCAACCGGACTTACACCCGTTTCGAAAAATGGAAGGATCTTATCCAACAAGGGACCGTATCCCATAAATTGCCCCAAATGGACAATCTGATCTTTCAAAAAAACCGTTCCACCAAAATCATCCTTCCCCTCACGAATGCCCCGAAGTGAGGCAATTCTTCCATCCGCCCAGTTCCCAACATAAAACGAGGTACCCTGTTCCTGAACAGTCTTTACCGAAAGACACCCCGATCCCATCAACGCAAATAACATTTCAACGCCATGAATGCCGTACCAATATAAATCCTTATGTGAAGGTTCCGTTACTGCCGGACAATAGACATCTGCTCCGATAACCTTAGTCCTATCCAATTCCTGAAGACCGGTAATATAACGCAAGGAGCTTGACGAAAAAATAGGGCAACCATACTTTCTTGCAGCTTCAAAAATTTTGAAAGCGTCCGCATAGGAATTCGCTATTGGTTTGTCAATAAATAAAGGTTTCTTTGCTTTAATCACTTGAAGTGCCTGTTCCAAATGGAGATTTCCATCATTTGTCTCCAAAAGTACATAATCTACTTTCTTCAATAGTTCGGCAATACTTGATACGATCGAAACCCCGAGCTGTTGCACTTCCGCTGTAATTTTCGGAATACGCTCGATACTTAAAGGGATCGTTTTGCTTCCATAGGGGTAAGCCGCAGTAACCCTGAATTTTCCATAGGGATGATTGCTGGCAGCCGTATTAATCGCTCTTGTAAAAGCAGCAGCGTGCGTAATATCCAGTCCAATGATCCCTATTTTTTTCACCTTCTCTTGCCTCGAGGACAGCTTGTTATTCGCTTTAACGGCATAGGATAGTCCAAATGCAAAAGAGGACATCAAGAATTTCTTTCTATTCATTTGATTCATTCAAAAGAGAAATAGCTGCATTGACCAAAACAGCCATGGATGTTTCGAAAGCCTTTTCATCCAGATTGAACTGTGGATTATGAAGGCCATATTGCGTGGTGGAATCGTCGTTATTTGTCCCAATCAACATGAACAACGCCGGATAACGATAAGAATAATAAGCAAAATCCTCGGCCGCCATCCAGATTTCGAGATCTTGTGGCACACTATTCCCCATCGTTTCCGCAATAATTGTTTTGACTTTTTGCGTTAATGCGGGATCGTTATAAAGTGCGGGGTAACCATGCCGTACTTCAACTTCCACCTTTGCACCCAGCGATACGGGAAGCGTTGCCGCTATTTCAGCAACCATTTCCAGCGCCTCCTTGCGCCATACCTCATCCATGGTACGAAATGTTCCGGCTAATTTGACTTCCTCGGGAATAACATTGGCAGCACCATCCCCAATGAAACGACCAAAGGTCAATACAGACGGCACATCGGGGTTGGCTTTCCGGCTGACAACTTGCTGTAAGGTGGTGAGTAACTGCGCGCCGATCATAATGGGATCAACAGCCCGATGTGGCTCCGCAGCGTGGCCACCACGTCCCTTAATGGTGAAATAGAACTCGTCGCTCGAGGCCATAAATCGTCCCGAACGTAAACCGACTTTTCCTACAGAAACACGGGGACTTACATGTAACCCCAGCACAGCTTTAATCGTTCCACCAAAAGATTCCAGAATCCCGGATTCCAAAACCTGAATCGCTCCGCCCGGAATCTTTTCCTCAGCAGGCTGAAATAGTAGTATAATTTTACCAGAAAACTCCGTTTTATAATCATTTAATATGGAGGCCGCCCCCAAGAGATTAGCCGTATGAAAATCATGGCCACAAGCATGCATGACACCTCTATTCCTCGATTTATAGTCCACATCATTTTGCTCATGTATCGGCAAAGCATCAATATCAGCCCGTAATACCACAATATCATCGCTCGCCGATTTTTGTCCGGTCAGTACAGCCACAACACCTGTCTGAGCGACAAGCTCGAATGGTATACCCAGTTCGCGAAGTTGTTGCTGAATATAGGCACTTGTCTCGTATTCTTGAAAAGACAATTCAGGATGCTGATGGATATGTCGGCGCATTGCAACGATTTTTGGAAAAACAGTCGCTATCTTGGCATTTAATTCTTTCAATATTGGGTCGATCATCTGGATAAGTTTTAAGAGTATAACAGGTCAACAAGTTAAGCTAAAAATAACGTACATAAAAATAGAGCACCAACACCGTTATAATAATCCACCATAAGGTCGGATTTCGAAAACCACGGTAAGCGGCTTTATCCTGATCCGGTACCTGAAAAGAATCGCCCGTCAACACCAGATTTTTTAATCTTGCTTCGGCGACCGCTGGTGTCAACAAACTGACCACAGCACAAGCAAGCATACAAGTCCAGAATACAATGCCTGTTCTATTAAAAAACGGCATTTCAGGTAAGGTGTATTCCAAAAGTAAAGAAAGGGGAATTGTCAGTAAACCTGCTGTTAAAGCACCCTGCGATGTGGTTCTTTTCCAAAATACCCCCATTAAAAACATTGTTGCGATGCCTGGCGTGAAAAGACCATACAGATTCATCAAATAAAGGAAAACCGGCTTATCCGAATAACTGATCAGTACAACCGCACTCATGGAACCCGCAAACTTCAGTAATTATTTCAAAAAACATGCGGGTATACCACCTTTAGCCTACCGCAATAAGCCTGTTTGATTTTCACAATAATTTGTTTGAATTCTATATCTTTCGAAACAGGCAATGAAGCTACTTTTGTCCACATCATATTTAGCAGGTCAAAGAGAAAAAAGTGGCTGGCTGCATGAACGTCCATAGAGACGCGAAATTTAAAAAATTAAAGGATGGAAAAAACACTAAACCACAGCAATCTTTTATCCCGACGATACTAGCATTTGCACTTGTTCCGATTACGGGACTTGCGACCGATATTTATCTTCCGTCGATGCCACAAATGGCTCAGGAGCTTGGCTTGAATGAAAGCAAAATCCAGCTAACCCTTTCGCTTTTTCTAATCAGCTATGGTGTTGCTCAGTTCTTTACAGGAGCGTTGGTTGACGCTTGGGGAAGATATCGCATCAACCTGATATCACTTTTCCTTTTCATTGTCAGTTTCTGGATTACAGCAAGCACGCAAGATATTTGGGTTATTTACCTGATGCGTATTCTACAGGGCATCTTATCGGCATTTGTGGTCATCTCAAAAAGAGCCTATTTTGTGGATGTCTACGAAGGTGAACAGCGCAAGCACTACCTCAGCATTATGACCATCGTCTGGTCGATCGGTCCGATTGTCGCTCCTTTTATTGGCGGCTACCTTCAGACACAATTTGGTTGGCGTTCTAACTTTATGGTTCTGGCCGTTTACAGTGCTGTACTTTTCATCCTTGAACTGATCTTTTCTGGCGAAACAATCAAACAGAAGAAACCTCTCCATATCAACTACCTGATTGGCGAATTTAAAATGATGCTTAAAAGCAATGATTTTACCTTCGGTATAGTCATGTGCGGTATATCCTACGGTCTTGTCATGTTCTACAACCTCAGCGGTCCCTTTTTTATTGAACACCAGCTGGGCTATAGCGCAATCACAACCGGTTATACCTCGCTAATTATGGGCTTAGCTTGGATGTGTGGTGGTTTTATTGGTAAAGCCCTTATTAAAAGAGCCTTGGTTCCGAAGTTGAGAATCGCCAACTTCATTCAGATCAGCCTGATTGTATGTATGCTCTTGGTTTCACCTTACCTGTCAAATCTCTATACATTGACATTTTTCGCATTTGCTGTACATTGTACAGCAGGATTTATTTTTAACAATTATTTCAGCTACTGTTTAGGGAGGTTTCCATTGTCGGCAGGTATCGCCGGCGGATTGGTTGGCGGAATTACCTACCTGCTGACCTCTTCACTCAGTTACATCACGGTAAGCTTGGTAAACCCTTCTTCGCAGTTTCAGATTGGATTAGGTTATGGCATATTTGCGCTGTTGGGATTGACCACTTTATACGTTATTCATAAGTTGGTCAAAAGCGTATAAGCTATGGGCAGGTTCTTTCAGCGACAGGGCAATATTAACCTGTAGCTGGACAGCTTCAAAACTATACTTAAAAGTTGAATTATTTTTAAAATAGTATTAAAAACAACTATATTTGTTGCATCATAATTTAGGTTTATAATTGGTTATTGAAGGTTTTCATTCTCCCCGTTTGAAAACCTTTTTTTTTGACCGAAAAAAATTCAGTCTGCTGTCCTCGCTGCTGCTGACCAAATCACGAAAACCCTTGCTTATTTTTCTAAATTGCTACTTTCCTTTACACCGAATTTTTCAACATAGGTACGTGGACTCTCCTTATAGAATTTCTTAAATGATTTGCTAAAATACTTTGGATCATTGAACCCGACCTGATAAGCCACCTCGCTGATACTCAAACCTGTATCGTTCACCAAAATATAGGCTGCTTTCTTGAGACGGACCATATTAATAAATTCAACCAGATTCAGTCCCGTTTGCTGCTTAATCTTGCGGTACAAAACAGAGCGGCTCACACCGATGGCTTTTGTAAGATCAAGCACGCCAAAATCTTCGCAGCCCAGATTTTCTTCAACAATCTTCAACACCTGATCCAAGAAACGGGTTCTTTCGGGCAGATCTGTTCCCTGCGCTCCAAGAAGATAATGCTGTACAAATTTTTCCTCCAACCTTTTCCGCGTCTGTAAGATGTTAGAAATTTTCTGAATGAGGTGCGGCATACTGAAGGGCTTGGTAATGTAATCATCTGTACCGATTTCAAATGCCTCTGTGATATAAGGATCAGCTGTGCGGGCTGTCAAAAGAATCACCGGAATATGATTTGAACTGCTATCATTTTTAATCTGCTGCAAAAGTGTGATTCCGTCACAGTTGGGCATCGTTACATCCGAAATGATAATATCGGGCTGTTTTGTTTGCACCAATTCCAGGGCCTCAATACCATCGTTGGCTTCCAAAACAATATATTTTTTTCGTAAATTTTCACATAGAAAACAACGTAGCTCCACATTGTCCTCGGCAACAAGTATGATGGGTTTATCTTCCTCCGCCGCAGGACGCTCAATTGCTGTTTTTGTAGTATCCACATAGGGCATACCGGCATCTGCTGGGTCAGCGCATATCATCCCTGGAGTATCCGTTAAGACCGGTAGCTCTTCGATGACGACAGCGCTCTGGGGCAGGCTGATCCGAAATACCGTATTGTAGTCTGTCGTTTCCTGTACCATATTGCTTTCAACAGTGAGTTTCCCGCCGTGCAACTGGACAATGGAACGGCAAAGTGCCAAACCTATTCCACCGTTGGTAGCCGACAAGCCTTTTGTATTGGCCTGATAAAATTGTTCAAATACAAAAGGAATATCTTTGGGTGGGATTCCACGCCCGGAATCCCAAACGGAAACAAGCAATTTCTCCAACTCACCTTCCACTTCTAGCTCAACCTGTATCTTTATTTTACCTCCCTTATCCGTAAATTTAAACGCATTATAAATCAAATTGACAAGGACTTTTTCAAATTGTTCCGGATCGAAACCTGCAACGTAATTAGGACTTACCTTATTATCCAGAAAAAACTGAATATTATTTTTTTCGGCAATAAAGTGAAAATTCTGGCGAATGTTTTCCAAATACGTAGCAAGATGAACCTTTTGGCAAAACAATTTCATCTTTCCGCCTTCATGTTTTCTGAAATCAAGCAGCTGATTGACCAGATTCATCAACCGATCGGCATTTCTCGTCGCATAACCAAGGTGCTCCTGTGCATACGCTGAAAGCGATCGGTCGCCTTTTAATTGATTTAACGGCCCGATAATTAATGACAATGGCGTACGGAATTCATGGGAGATATTGGTAAAGAAATTCAGTTTTGCTTCATGGAGCTCCTCCTGTTTTTCCGAATCTATTTGCCGAATCAAAAGGTCCTGTTTCAATTTATTCCGGCCGTGGAAAAATCGGATAACCAAAAAACCGGCCGCAGCAAAAAGAAGAAAATAGCCGCTATAGGCCCACCATGTCTTCCAGGGTGCTGGCAGCACTTTAATCTTCAAAACCGTTGCCTTTTCGTTCCATACCCCATCGTTGTTAGCCCCCTTTACCCAAAGCTCGTAGGTACCAGGGTCTAAATTGGTATACGTAGCCACGGGATTGCTTACATAATTCCAGTCTTGATCAAAACCTTTCAGATAATACGCGTATTGATTTTTCTCCGGATGGACATAATTCAACACACTGAATTCGAGACTAAAAACATTTTGATTGTGATCAAGTATCAATTCATCCATCATGGATATATCTTTGGGAATAACAGCATCAATACCTGGGAGAACTGTTTTATTGAATAATTTCAGCTCTGTAAACTGAATGGGGGGAATATAATTATTGACACTTAAACTATCCGGATTAAATAGGGTGAAGCCGGAGAAACTTCCAAAGGCAAGTTTTCCGTCCCGCAACATTGCTGCTGCATTTTGAATATATTCGTTGCCAGGAAGACCATCGGTCTTCGTATAGGTGCGTACATGACCCGATAGGGGGTCGAAACAAGAAATCCCTGTATTTGTACTCAACCACAATTTGTTTTTCAGATCGCTCAACATCGCAAAAACATTGTTGATCGGCAATCCATTTCGTTCATTGAACCTTTTGAACGCTTTCTTCTCCGGAAGATAGCGATTGAGCCCGCCCATATAGGTACCGATCCAAATCTGTCCTTTTCGATCTTCATGGATACTCACAATATCATTTCCGCTAATTGAAAGAGAATCTTTCTTGTCATTTAGAAAGGAAACAAATTTATCGGTACCGGCTAGTTTTAGATTTAACCCATTGGAAGTACCGATCCATAGATTACCTTTTGAATCCTCTAGCAAAGCGCGCACCATATTGGAGCTCAATTGCTTTCCTGCAACATCAAATGTCTGGAAAGATCCCACTTTCTGGTTTTTACGAAGCACCTGTAGTCCGCCACCGAACGTGCCAATCCAAATATCGCCATTGCGATCCTCTAAGATTGCATAGACATTATTGTTTGCCAGGCCATTACTTACATTGGGATCGAAACGAAAATGTTCATAGCCTTGTTGCCCCTTTCGTCTTAAATTCAATCCACCGTCATAGGTACCTACCCATAAGTTCCCTCCCTTATCTAGACAGATGGACTTCACATTGTTATGACTTAGGCCATTCAGGTTATTTTTATCGTGACGTTCACTAAAAAACGAATTCGTACGCCGATTAAAATAATTCAATCCTCCACCCTCAGTTCCAATTACAAGTTCTCCCATTCCATTTTCAACAAAAGCGCTCACCACATTGTAACTTAAGCTATTGCGTTTAGCTTGATGGGTAAAATTCTGAAAATTGGGAATATCCTTGTCATAGATATTGACCCCTCCAAAATAGGTTCCGATCCAAATAGATCCCCTCTTGTCCTGAAATATAGGACGAATGGAATTATTGCTTAAGCTATTGGGATTTCCATCGTCTGCCTGAATAAAAAGCAGTTTTCCATTTTGATAAACATATAGGCCATTGAATGTTCCGATCCAAATCTTTCCATCAACTGTTTTTTTTAAGGACCGTACATCTTGACTGGCCAAACCTGTATGATTGCCCGCTTCAGTTAACGAGGATATTTCGCCTGTATGCTCATTGATAATCCGAATCCCATTATATTTCGTGCCTACCCAGAATATACCTGGACTAACCTCCAATACGGCCTGAAACCGTTGATTAACTTTATTATCTACTGATTTCTCTTTGAAGTAAGTCCGTAGAACCTTTAAACTATTTCCATCTTTCGATGCGGCCTGCATGAGTACAATGGCATCATCAGTACAAAACCACAATCGCTTTCTGCGATCCTCATACACGGTCCGAAAATTACGATAGTATTCTTTTCCCTGGCTTCTTTCAACGGTAATCTCATTGAAGACCAATTCCGCTTCGAGATGCCGGCCCTCTTTAATCTTATACAATCCTATATTTGTCGCAATCCAAATCTTGCCCTTGGAATCCTGAAAAATCTGATGAACGTTGACATCCATTTTTCCACTGCTACTCTCCACAGTAGGTAAGGGTATACGGATGAAATTGTCTGACGCACGATTGTATAAATTCAGTCCTGTCATTGTCCCTATCCAAAGCCGACTTTTGTTATCTTCCGTAATCGCTTGAATAAAGTTGTGCTCTAAGGAAAGGCTATCTTGTGGATTGCTGCGGTAAATCGTAAACTTTCTTGCGTCGTACTTATTTAAGCCATCACGGGTACCGATCCACATAAAACCCAAATAATCTTGAGCAATAGCGAAAACGCTGCCCTGAGACAAACCTTCATTGACATCCAAGTGTAAAAAACGATAGTTTTTTTCCTGCGCATGCAAAACAGAAATTAACGCTAAAGCACAGCAAAAACAGCGCACAAAAACACGTAGTGGCATCATAAGGTATATAATTGAAATGGATGATAAAAATAATCATTCCATTGAATAAACACGAACAAGAATCACTTTAATCGATCTTTTAATTGTTGCTCATAAAGCGAGCCGATCGACATTATCCGGTTTTGATTTTCCCAATAACCAGCGTTTCTATTTTTCAATCTTCCAGCTACTTTCTCTCCCTTTACGCCTATGGCAAAATTTTGCCCAGAAGTCCAGGGCTGTTGTACTGCAGCACTTTTGACCGTCCACTTCCATAAGACTTGTGTCACCCCAGTCCAACCGTGTCCACTCCCCCAATTACCCCGATCCTGCACATTAATTTCACCATCCGTTACGATTTGATCGTATAAGGTTCCAACAGCCCATCGATGATGTGGACCAATATCCGCATGTGTTCGTTCCGCGCTAGAAAGGCTAAAAACGTTCGGACCGAGGGTCCTGGCCCCTGTTACGTAATCATGACGACCTTCCGTCGTATAAAGTTCTTTAAATAAATTAAGCTGACCGTCATTATTGAACGAATACCTCCGCCCGCCTGTAATTTGAGATTTTCCATCCAGACACCGCGACTTCATTACTGTAATCTGTTTGGCAAAAGCACCAAGACTCACCGCCGCATAGCCAAAATAACGCGCGGTGATATTGCGCACCCAACCATTCGTTATTTTATCCATATCAATTGCAATCCAGCCGTGATTTTCGTCCGTATCACTTACAAAATCAGACTCGAACCGTATATTTTCGATCCCAACTTCACTTATACGCCCGTCGAAGGTGTAGGGAATAACGGCCACTTTTGCGTACCTCGGATCAATCGCCATCACCAGGGGATTATCAAAAAATACAGAGTCACCTCGAATGGCTAAAATAGTACGTTCAAAATTTAGCTTGTATTCCCGCGCTGTCCACTGTTTCGTCCCTTCTCTTTTTTCAATCTGGTTCATTCGAAGCGCTTCAATCCAGGCATCGTTCATTTCATACGAGAGGAGGACCTGCTCGCCCACTCTCCATTCCTTCGGACGATCGACCAGAACATAGTTAGCCCCTACAGGTCCATAGCCAGGCTTAACAAACTGTTGTCTAGCCTGATCCACTGTATAATTACCCGTACCGGAAACTTTCAATAAGCTCCGTTGGTGCTGGCCTGCTGCTTTAAGCAGGGTTTGTCCTTCGGCATCCCCCTCACCTCTCAACACCACACCGCTGGCATGAATTTCCAAACTCCCAGGTATAGTGTATAGGCCTTTTTTTAACAAAACAGCACCTCTATAACCGTTTTTATCAGGTGGTTTTGCTGCTACGGCATCGATAGCCTGCTGTATAATTTGCTGATCATCGCCATTTATGCTGGGTTTTACCGTAACCACGACAGGAACATTGGGCAGCTTTTGATCACCTTGATGATAGCCCACATGGCTAAAGTCGGGGATGACGTTTCCCTGTGCATCCGGAAAATAGATCAATTGTCCCGCTGGATTTTTTCGGACCAGATCCGATTGCACTTTTCCGGACTGCAGCTCTTCTTGTCGATGCAGTGCTTCCAAGAAATAATAATCGGCATAACTCAAAGGTTTATCCACTTCGGTATTGGAAGGTTTCGATCCCGTACTGTGTAATAATATAAAACCGCGATTTTTATTTGGTGGCGACATGTAATGGTCTATCAGGTTAGCCAATATGGTCTGTGCTTTTGCACGATAATCTTTTCCTTGGTTGCTATACGTGCTTAATTCCAACAGCCCCGATGCGATGACTGTCGCTGCCGACACATCCCGTGGTTCATTTGGTATATGAGGTGCATCGAAATCCCAATAAGGGATCAAGTCTTTCGGCATATTAGGATGTGTAAACAGCCAATGTGCAACTTTTTCGGCTTGCTGCAAATATTTCGGATCGCCGGTTTCTCTGTAACACATCGTATAGCCATACAGTGCCCAGGCTTCACCCCGCGACCAGGTCGATTCGTCACTTAAGCCCTGATGGGTGTTTTTATGCTGCACTGCTCCTGTTTTCGGGTTGTAGTCTATCACATGATAGGTACTGTAATCCGGTCTAAAATGATTTTTTAGCGTTGTGTTGGCGTGGCTCACCGCGATCTGATAATAAGTAGAGTCTCCAGTGAGTTTGGTTGCTTCAAACAGCAATTCTAGATTGAGCATGTTATCAATGATAACCGGAAAGTCCCAGCGGTGGCTATTGTGGTCCCACGAACGTATACAGCCGACTGTTGGATTGAAACGGGTTGCCAGCGTTTTGGCTGCCTGTACAAGCACCTCCCGGTACTGTGGATTTGCGGTTAAGCGATAACCATTTCCAACGCTACAATAGATCTTAAAGCCCATATCATGGGTCTTACCATTAAATTGCTCCGCCTCGATCGACCTTGTTGTTTCCGAAGCGAGATCCTTCCATTGTTGTTTTCCCGACTTTTCGTAGAGAAACCATAGGACGCCAGGAAAAAAACCACTGGTCCAGTCCCCCCTTTTCACAGCAACCAGTTCGTTATCTGTGGAAAGCGTACGTGGCGAAACCAAGGATGAATCCCTTTTTTTCAAGAGCTGCAATTCTTTATAAAGTAGTTGAGCTTGTTGATCTGCAAGGCCCCACGCTTTTTGCAGCTGCCTGGTACTCTGTGCCTCAACGTGTTGAAAAGCGCACAGAATTCCCGTCAAAAATAGTGCTTTGGCAATGGATGGCCTTTTTAAATTTCGAAAGCGCAAAAAGAGGGTATATCTTCGCAAAGACGTCGCATTAACATTCATGTTATCTGTAGGTTTTTAAGGTGAAATGGTTAAGTTATTTTATAAAGAGCCAGGAAAATCAAAGCCATATAATCGGGTTGCGAATGGGTAAATTTCGAACAACCTCTTCTTGTTCAGGTGCATGATCAAGCTTTTTCCAAAGCTGCAGATAGTCTTTATTCTGGTAAGCTTCTGCCGAAAATACGAGTGCCGGATGCGCAATTGGCCACTGATCCCAATACATGACATCTTTCGGATACGGCCATTTTTCTTTATCTGCAATATAAGGGACCATAAAATCAACACCCGTTTTTATTGTCCGCCCATCTGACAATGTATACTGCCAAAGGGAGGTGTTGGTCTTGGACAAAATCTGGCAGATCATGGTCATCGCATCCAGATTAAACAACGCGTATCCATAAGGTTTTGTCCGCTGCAATTCTCTCGGAAAACTGCCATTAGACTCCATTTGATTCGGCAATAACACGTGCGCATAGCGATCTGCACATCTGTTGAGTAATACCGTGTCTTGCACCAAACTCGAAAATGCAGCGACCTGCATCACCCAACAGGTACCATGGTTATTGGCAGCATTCATTTCATCGATCCCATATTGATGCGTTGTAAGCCAGCGTAAATAGGTTGCAAACCAGCGATGTATGGCATCCTTAGCAGCCTGTGGAAAATTGGGGTCGTCTTCAAATATCTTTACGCCCTGTGCAACTTCCATCAGATGAATGGTATCAATAATGCCTATTCCTCGCCCTGTAAAACGCCCTTGTATAGCCTGAGCATAAAGAAGATTCGGATTCATCATCGTCTCTGCATCCACGAACCAAGCCTTTAAATGGCGAAGGGCCTGCTGTACGTATTTTTTATCTGGATTCAAACGATAGGCTGAGGCCAGTGCCCCCACGATTCGGCTAAAGCGGATCATCGCTTTACGATGTTCAACGAAATTGGCTGGATTAGTCATCCCATCCCGTTGAATATAGGGCGCAGCGGGATCTTTGGGATCGGGCCACCAATAATCGCCTTCAGAATAAAAATCATGAATACCCCCGGTACTCCGAACTGCCTTATAAGCTGTCACAGACAATGGTTTCTGCTTCATCGCCCACTTGGACTGCTTTAGGATAACAGGGCGCAGCGTCTGGATGATCTCCTGCTCAAAAATACCTTCCTTCATTTTTGCCCTCAAGAATAAAGGGAAAATTGCGATCCCAAGGAGACAGCCAATGACGCGAACAATTGATGTAAATTTCATTTTTCCTGGATTTTGAATTACATTGGAACAATACGGTACCGTTTACCTTTTATGGTCTCAAATTGAACTTCAAACGTTTTTGGACCAGCTAAAAGGGGCAGTTTGGAAGAATCCGCTACCGTATACGGAAGTTGTTCCGGTTTATATAATAGCGCATTGTCTGTGACAGCTGCCTGATTTGATTCGACACCGACAACTTTAACGGGTAAAGGTGTACGCAAACGACAAACACCACCAATATTGGACACGATCATTGCTTCGGTCAATACGTTATTTTTCCAGGCAATATCTACGGTAAAGTTTCCCCTGGCCTTAATTCCTTTTATCGTCCCAGCAGACCATTCATCAGGTAGGGCCGGTAACAAGTGGACGGCCCCATCATGACTCTGCAGCAACATTTCAGTCATTCCCGCCGTAGCACCAAAATTCCCATCTATTTGAAAAGGTGGATGTGCATCAAATAGATTCGGATAGGCTCCGCCACCGCTCATCTGCGCACGGTCCAATTTGGGATCAATAAAATTTAAGGCATCCTTGAGGATTTTATAGGCATGATTTCCATCCTGAAGCCTCGCCCACCAATTTGTCTTCCAGGCTATCGACCAGCCGGTACTCACATCGCCCCTTAAAAGCAATGAACGCTTGGAGGCCGCAGCCAAAGCCTTGTTTTCTGCAAGGCTGATCTGATTGCCCGGGTATAATCCAAATAGGTGGGAAATATGCCGATGCTGGTCCTTTGGATCATCCCAATCTTTAAACCATTCCTGCAATTGTCCATATTGCCCCACCTGATAGGGATAAAGCTTTTCCTTCGCTTGTTCTAGTGCTGATTTAAATTCAGGATCAACGTTCAGTATAGCACAGGAGTGAATAACAGCTGTGAAAAGCTCCCGAATGATCGCCATGTCCATGGTAGAGGCCATGGTCAATTGATATTCCTTACCTGCTATTTTAATTGTATTTTCAGGTGAAGTGGACGGATTGGTGACGAGATATTTATTTCCGAGATCCGCAATCAGCCATTGCAACATAAATTGGGCTGCCCCTTTCATCAAGGGTAGGCCTTCTCCTTCAAGAACGTTTTGTCACCCGTAAAACGGTAGTGTTCCCATAGATGTGTGCTCAACCAGGCTCCTGCCATAGGCCATGCCGACCAGCGCGGCATTCCTTTGGGATCCCAATCGTATCCGCCCGGAGGGGAAGTTTTGGCCCATAGATCGGAATTATGATGAACAACCCAGCCCTTATCGATATTGTAATTTATCGATGCTGTTTTGGCCCCATTGATAGCCAGCTCATCCATAAAATCAAACAAAGGCTGATGACATTCTGCAAGATTGGTATTTTCCGCAAGCCAATAATTCATTTCTGTATTGATATTGGTCGTATAATTACTCCCCCAAGGCGGCTGCACATGATCATTCCAGATCCCCTGTAAATTTGCAGGTCTGCCACCTTGTCTGGAACTAGCAATCAACAAGTAGCGCCCAAAATGATAATAAAGCGTCAGCAGGCCCAAATCGGCCGGTCCTTTGGAAAACTGCATGATACGTTGATCTGTTGGCAATTTATCATGCACAGAAGTACCTGTCAGCTCAAAGGCTACTCGATTGAATAGTGCTTGATAATCTTTTTGATGATCGGAGAGTATGGTCTGAAAATTCTTTTTGGAGACAGTATGCATGCGGTTTTTTGCGAGCAGCGTGGCATCTTTACCTTCCTGACTCGGCGACTTATCAAAACCGTTAAAGCTTGTCGCTTCCGTCAAAAATAAAATCACCTCATCGGCGCCTATGATCTTAAGCTTATCCCCCTCTTTTTTTACCACACCACCGATATTCTTTACGCTTACCTGCATCGCAAAAGCCATCCCTTTTCCGCCAATACTGTCGTACACGACTTGTTGGGGTTCATAATCCCTATTGGCGACAAAACTTGGTGCTTTACCCTGCAAGGTCAGCTGATTATTCCCTTGCGCTGAAACACTGTATTTTAGCTTACTGGTTAAGGAAAGGTCGAATGTAATTGATTTTTTCTTGTCGGCCTTCAGTCGAACAACCAATGCTTTATCCGGAAAGCTGACAAAACTTTCTCTTAGGTATTGAACACCTTGATAGGAATAACTGACCAGATTGATCGCTCGCTCCAGATCCAGCTCCCGTTTGTAATCTTTTATCTTTTTTTCGTCCTGGTGAAAATCCAACCATAAATCGCCCATAGGTAAATACCGGGCAGAATAAGGTCCTTGCATTTTCTTCCAAAGAACTGCTGCCTCTTCATATTTTCCAGCAAAGATGGCTTGGCGCACCTGGGGTAAAACCTGCGGGCCGTTTGCATTATTGCCCGCATCGGGTTCACCCGACCATAGGGTATTATCGTTAATTTGAAACCTATCTTTACTTAGCCCACCAAATACCATCGCTCCTGTAGTGCCATTGCCTAGCGGTAGTGCCTCCTCCCAGAGCGCGGCCGGTTGATCATACCAAAGCTTGAGCTGCGGCGAATTGCCTTGTGCACGGCATGGCGCAAGCGACCCCATAAGGCCGAGCAGTAAAAAGAAGTTCAAATGATTCGTTGCTTTTAACATCTTGTGTTATTTTTCTATCGTTAACAAGGTACTTTTTGATCCTTCCATCCGGCCTGATACCACAGCGCTTCCCGAAGGCAGTCGAAGCTTAATCAATGTACGACCATTGTAGGCCTGCACTTTTTTCGACCCCGTAGAAGTGCCTTGGTCGACGATCAACTGACCATCGCCGGTCGAACCAAAATAGATCCAATCCTTTGCATCGAGACAGGGGGTATTGGTATTATCCACAATTTGAGCTTGCACAGTGATCATATCGCCATCCGTGGCAATTTTTTCCACAAGAAGTTTTGCCGGTTTACCCCACTTTTTTGTCTGATACTGCTGTTCAATTTCATCCACGAGAATTTCCCGGCCGTTTTTCGCGACAGCTTTAATCTGATTGCTTCCTTCGTTCAGTTTCACCATCCAGCGCAAACCTGCCGCTGGAAAATCTTGGCTATTTCTTTTCTTTAGTCCTTGACTTTTGCCATTGACAAAAAGCTCAACCTCCTTGGCATTGGAATACACCTTGATCATTTTCGACTCGTCTTTTTCACCCCAACGGACCGGCCAGCTATGGCCATAAATATGCAACATTGGCTTCTCGGTCCAATACGACTGGAATACGTAGTACGATTCTTTTTTGGTAAAATCCCGTTCAACAACACCCTTCTGATTGACATAAGGCACAGGATTGTCTGGCCGGACCGGAGTTGAAAAATCTTTAAATGGCCAGTAGGCTGTTCCCGTGAGCCAAGGCATGGTTTCCTGTTCCTTTAAGTGCCAATCGATGAGATTACAGATGTAGCTTTCACTCCAATCGCCATCTTTAGAAACGCGTGCTGCTCCACCAATGAGCGACGCATCGCCTGCCCGTTCATCTGTTGTACCATCACCTTTGATTTTAGCTAGAGCACGGTCAGGGTCCTCTGCATGTCGTCTTGCATGACTATCCCCGCCCCACTCCACATGAAGGAAATGCTTTACCTTTTTCATTTCTTCCTCGGAGGCTGCTTTATAGTCGGTATAAACGCCTCTATACCAACCCGCCCAAATGGACGGAGAATAAACATCAACAATATCTTTACAGAAATCACAACGTCGTATCGCTGTTTTCCGGCTTGGGTCCAATTGATGAGCTAAGCCATTGAGTTCACTCATATAAGCTCTTATCTTCGCCTGATCAAACTCCGTAAAATCACCGGGCCAATCATTTTCGTTGCCGAGGCCCCAAATAATGACCGATGGATGATTATAATGCTGTTCAATCATATTGGTTAACATCCGTTTTCCCTGAAGCTGATAGACCTCTCCACCCAATCCACCTCTGCACCATGGAATCTCTTCCCAAACCAAAATACCCAGACTATCGCAGGCCTCAAGCACTTTACGACTCTGCTGATAATGTCCCAAGCGTATAAAGTTTACACCCATCTCTTTCATCAGGGTCATCTCCTGTAAGATCTGATCGTCAGTCATTGCTGCAGCAACTCCGGCATGGTCTTCATGACGATGGGTACCGCGAAGCAAAAGTCTTTTCCCGTTCAGCAGAAAAGGACCATTCTCCTTAAATTCTACCTGTCTAAAGCCAAAGGCAGTCTCTTCTTTAAATATTTGCCCATTGCTTTTAACCGTGGTAACCAAACGGTACAAGGCCGGTTGATCAGGGCTCCAAAGCTGTGGCTTCTTGACCATGAACTTCCCAAATTCAAGATTTAATGCTCCCTTATTAACCTGTGGTTGCTGGGTTTGCACGATTTTTCCAGCGGGGTCGTAGAGCTGCATTTCGACTTCAAAATTAGTCTGAGCCGAAAATGGCATCAGTCGTCCACGGACGTTGGCTACCCCCTGCCTGCCATCAGCCCCTACTGACGCCTCAACAAATACACGTTCCAAGGCTGTCTGCGGAACATATTTCAGGTTTAGATGTCTGTAAATACCGCCATAGACGTTAAAATCAGACAGATTGGAGGGGATCATTTCTAAATCACGCGAATTATCAACACGAATTGAAAGCGGTATTTTACCCTTTAATTGTTTTTTAAAAGCATCTGTTTTTTTAAACTTTTCAACCGCATCCGTGATGTCCACCGTCCATTCGTCGTATCCACCAACGTGCTCCCCAACTTTAACGGTATGGATATAAACAGCTGTCTTTTGTCCGGCTCCTTCAAAATGAAGGAGGGTGTGACCATTTAAATAGGGGTTGTCAATCTCCAGCGATTTTCTATACCAACTGGGTCCCTGATAATAATTGATAGCTGGATCAACAGCGTCCAGCGCATTATAACAATGCGGTAGATCTACCTGCTGCCACAATGGAACAGATTCGGGATTACCGGCTCCCACCGGTCTTACAGCTTCCCAGATTCCACCCAGATCGCTCTTTAAGAAATCCCAGCCATGATCAATCCGCTTAACTTCCTGAGCATGGAGCTGAGCAACTCCAAAAGTCAACAACAACGCAACTATTTTATTCAATCTACTTTTCTTCATTATGCTATTCTAGTATCTGCTTTCCATCTTATCGGCCTTACTCGTCCAAAGCTCCAGTTTTCATGTTCTTTGCTCCGGGCCCTTTTTCGCACTTAAATTTGCCAGCCACTTCGATCTTAATCACCGTAGCAACAGAATCAATGGCCTGCTCAGGCACGGCAATCTGAATACCATCGGCATTCGATTTTACCTTTAACACTTGATTATTGGCTAAAAGACTAGCTTTTAAAACTTTATTTTCAATCGGAAGTTCAACTATTCCATTTTTTGGCCAGTCAAATACCGAGATATACAAATAAGTCCGCTTTCCATCTTCCTTTAGGGTACACCGCCCCCATTCAAATGGCTGTAAAGGACTACTCTTGGTTGCGTAGATCGCTTCACTATTGACTTTCATCCATTTGCCAATTACAGCCAAACGTTCTATACTCTCCTGGGGGAAGGATCCGTCGGGTTTTGGGCCAACGTTCAACAGGTAATTTCCACCTTTGGAAGCAATATCAACGAGATTGCGGATCAAGGTTTCGGCAGACTTCCATTTATGATCCGATGTGCGGTAGCCCCAAGTACCGTTCATGGTCATACAGGTTTCCCAATGTTTGCCTTCGAGTTCACTCCAATCTGGAATTTTTTGCTCCGGCGTTTTGGTATCGCCGGGGAAATTAGGCCGTTTCAATCGATCATTCGTGATAATATTGGGTTGTAATGCCAATTGGTCCTGAAGCATATTTGCAGCTTCGTCGGTCATATTGGTTGGCGTATCCCACCATAGTACAGCAATATCGCCATAGTTACTCAACAATTCTTTGACCTGAGGTACGGATACGTTTTTGATATAGTCACTAAAACTCGCTGTTTCTTGTTTGGGGTCCCAATGGCCATGATGTGCTAGCGTGTAGTCATCGATACGGGTTGAATCTGGATTAGGCCAGCCTTCTCGCATTAACTTACGAGCAGCCGACCCACCAGGATTATTCCAATCCTGCGCCTGTGAGTAATAAAAGCCAAGCTTCAGTCCATATTTTCGGCAGGCTTCGGCCAAAGGTTTCAAGACGTCTTTGCCATAGGGCGTAGCGTCCACCATATTCCACTTACTCGCTTTTGTTTCAAAGAGTGCAAAACCATCGTGGTGTTTGGCTGTGATAATCAAATATTTCATGCCCGCATCTTTCGCCATGCGTACCCATTCGTCTGGATTATAGGCGATGGGATTAAATTGTTTCGCCATGGCCTGATATTCATCAACTGGAATTTTTGATCGGTTCATAATCCATTCTGCTCCACCACGTACCTGTTCGTGTCCCTTATAAACACCGCCGAACTGTGCATATACTCCCCAATGGATAAACATACCAAACCGGGCTTCCTCCCACCATTTCATGCGTACACTATCTGGTAAGCGATTTACTTGCGCATACAATAATCCCGTGCTCATTCCCACGATGAGGATAAGTGCCAGCAACATTTTATATATAGCTTTCATACCTAAATTTTCACAGTTCTTCATTTAGAAACCTGGTGTTTGTTTAAAATTGTCATTACCTAAACTTTTGGCCATATCTACCTCAGATTGAGGGACTGGCCATAAGGTATCTCTTGCCATAAATAACCGTGAAGCGCCATCTGGATCCTTGGTTTTATCCATCACCTCTTTGATCATCCCCCAACGTTTCAAGTCAAAATAACGTTGACCTTCCAAAGCCAATTCAATCCGCCGTTCATGACGGATAATATCGCGGAATTCATTTTTTGTCAGCGAACCGCTAAACTGTACGAGCGGCATTTTCACATCAGCCCTGGATCTTACCTTATTTAATGCATCCACAGCTGTTTGATCAGGCCCTGCACTTTCATTCTTCGCTTCTGCATACATCAATAAAATATCGGCATAGCGCAAGAATACCCAATCCTGATCGCTTTGTGTCGCGTAACTTGTTGGCCATTTCGATTCGTTGATATACTTTCGCGGTAAAAAACCACCCAACACGCCCTCGGCAACGGGATCAAAAGCGGAAGATGCTGTAGTTCCGCGCCATACACCGCGGTACATAATTGTTGACTTCAACCGTGGATCTCTATTTTCGTAAGGATTTTTAGCATCGTAAACTGTCGATTCTTTAATATCCTTTCCATCGATGGCATAATAAGAATCAACCAGATAACCCAGTGGTTGTATGGTCTTCAGATAAGAATACATCATATCTGCCGGACTATACATATTGGGTGGTAAAAATCGAGCGGAAAACATGATTTCGGGATTATTATTTTGTCCCGGCTTTCGGAACAGATCGCGGTATCCACCCTGATAGATCGAAAACTTGTTTTCATCCATAACAATCTTCGCTGTTGCAGCTGCCTCCGCCCATTTCTTCACCGTCAACAACACCTTTGTTTTGTACCCCAGTGCAGATCCCCGCACAGCATGTCCTTTATACCCTGTATTAGGCAGTTTTTCACTCGCATAATCTAAATCTGCCAAAATCGCTTCGATAATGTTGGTTTTAGGTGTTCTACCGAGCCGAATACTCGCATCGTCCATGCCCAGAGGTTCTAAAGTCAATGGCACATCACCGTACAGATTGGTCAACAAAAAGTAGTAATAGGCGCGGATAAAACGAGCCTCTGCTTTATATCGGTCACGGTCCTGCTGGCTCATGCTTGTAATACGGTCAATATTGGCAATCAATTTATTGCATGCTGCAATGGCCTGATACGAAATCTCATAGCCCTCAGATTGCATGCCACCCGTTGTCGAGGTGATTCCGGATCGCGAAATAATATTGAAGTTATTGGAGGTACTGGACACAAAAGCATCGTCTGAAAGCCCATCCCAAAACATACTTGCTCCACCCCAACCACCACGTGCATTGGATGAAGACGTCGAATTGTATCCTCGGCAAAGAAATTCATAACAGCCCGAGAGTGCCAAATCAGCATCAGTCTGCGTTTTCCAGAAGGTTGACTCCGAAATTTTATCTGTTGGATTTTTATTTAAAAAATCTTTTGTACAGCTACCCAATGCAGCTAAGGCTGCTAAGCTTAAATATAGATATGTTTTTTTTACGCTCTTTTTCATCTGTAATTTTTTTTTAGTTACCACTCGATTAGAATGTGATGCTCGCCCCAAATGCGAATACTTTATTCTGCGGATGAGTCACATAACGTCCTGATGTTGCACCACCGCTTGATGAAACACCACGTTCGGGATCTAAACCAGGGAACTTGGAGAATGTGAGCAGGTTATCCGCCGCAAAATAAATGCGAAGGCCAGAAATACCAGCTTTGGACAAGGTGCTCTGTGGAATAGCATAGCCTACCTGAATATTTTTAAGGCGCAAGAAGGATCCATCTTTTAAAAAGAAAGTCGATGCAGTCCGTACATTATTTGCCGCAGGGGTATTTTCAGCACCCACTATTGGAAGCGATGCATTCGGATTCTCTGGAGTCCAAGCGTTCATCCAGTCGCGAGTGAACGTTCCGCCTTGCCTAAAGGGCACGATTCCCCACTCACTCACAAATATTTTTTGTCCCTGGGAACCAAAGAAAAAGGCTGTAAAATCAAAGTTCTTCCAAACAGCCGTCGCATTAAAGGAGTAATCGAAATCTGGATACGCTCCGGGCACGACAATTCGATCATTATTGTCCACAACTTTATCTCCATTAACGTCAGCAAATTTCAGATAGCCCGGTTGTGCTGGAATCTGTTGCACTGGAGAAGCTGCCACCTCTTCCTTCGAACGGAATATGCCCGTGTTCTCCAAAAGGTAAAAACTACCATAAGGTAAACCTTCCCGGATAATGGTATTGCCCGAGATACGTTCGGCCCCATATTTCATCACCTTGTTGCGATTGGCCTGAATATTTCCATTGAGGGTCAAGGATACCGCTCCAATTTTATCACGGTATTGCAGACCTAGCTCTATACCTCTGTTACGCAATTCCCCATAATTTACGGTCGGTGCAGTCAGCCCAATATAAGAAGGGAAGGCTGTAGATGCAGATAAAATATCTGATGTTACTTTGTTATACCAATCGAAAGAAGCGGTCAATTTGTTGTTCCATAAACCGATATCTACACCGAAATCCAAGACTTTGGTACTTTCCCATTTGATCCGGTCATTGGCCATTGCTACCTGACGAGCTCCCTGTTGGAGCGTTTCATCAAAAGGATAAGCAAAAGAGGAATTGTAAACAATCTGATATGGATAGTTACCAATATTTTGATTACCCAATGTTCCAATGGAGGCTCTTAACTTTAGTTCATTAACAACTTCTTTCAATTTCGGACCAAAAAAGTTCTCATCCGAGACTTTCCAACCTCCAGATAATGAAGGAAAAAACGCCCATTTTCTATTTTCAGGAAAACGTGAAGATGCGTCATAACGTGCATTCCCTTCGAGTAGATACTTGCCTTTGTAGTCATAGTTTAACCGACCATAATAAGACCTCAATGACCACTCATTGGTGACACCATTATTTGATTGTTGTCCAGCTCCGCCACCATCAAGCTCAAGCAGGTCATTGTTGGGAAATTGCAGCCTACTTCCGAACAGTTTTTGTGTTTTATTATATTCCGCCTGAGTTCCTGCCAGTACTTTCATGTTATGATTTCCAAAAGACTTATCGTAAGTCAATTGCGTATACCCGACTGGATACACATTGTTGTCGTCCGTTACTTCTAGCCCTTGACCACCTACATCAAGTTGTCTGGCGGGTAGGTCATCCGGTTTGGCAAACCACATGTATTGATTAATCACAGGTTTGTTGGTATAGTTTTTTGTAAAACCATACGTCAACCCGCCGCTTGTCTTCCAATCCAGTCCATCCAATATTTTCACATTTAAAAAAATATTGCCTTGCATAAAATAATTGTTCAGTCTTGTAAATGCATTTTCAGCAACTGCAACAGGGTTTTTATTTGGGGATTGAAAAGGATATGCCCTAGACGAATAACGACCACTACCATCTGGTAATACAGGTCCATAAAGTGGTGATTGACTAATGGTAGACAAAAACTGATCTTCACTACCGTTTCTAGGATATTTCCGATCCCCATAATTCAAGGTGATACTTGAACCAAAACTTATCCGATCATTTATTTTAGAACCTAGGTTAAGCTGTAGATTATACTTTTTAAAAGAAGTCCCGATCATAATATCAGGCTGATTGACGTAGCCCAATATAACGTTGTAATTTGTTCCTCCGGCACCACCGCTTAAGCTTAAATTGTGCGTTTGCACCGGGACAGTTCTAAAGACAGCATCTAACCAGTTAAAATCGGGATATAATCTTTTATCTGTTGCATTTTTGTAGGCATCAATCATCTCCTGGCTAAAGGAAGCATTTGGATTTGTGACACCCGAGTTTTTATTTGCCTGATTATACAAGGTCATGTAATCAACGGAATTATATACGAGGTCTGGAAGAGCTGAGGCCTTGGTAATTCCGACATTATAATCGTAGCTCAGTTGTGTTTTTCCAGCTTTACCCTGTTTTGTCGTCACAAGAATGACTCCATTTGCTGCTCTTGCCCCATAGATAGCAGCTGAAGCGGCATCTTTCAATACGGTGATATTCTCGATTGCTTGGGGATTCAAATTTTCCAAACTACCGGGGATACCATCTACGATAACCAGTGGAGCAGAAGAGGCGCCGTAGGAACCCAATCCCCGTACCTGGAGATTCACATTTTCATTCCCCGCTTCTCCCGATCCTTGGGTAACACGAAGTCCGGGCATGCGACCTTGAAGTAACTGCGTTGGATTTGTAGCGATACGTTTGTTAAGCACCTTTCCATCGACAGCAGCAACAGCACCCGTTAGATTACTTTTTTTCTGGGTACCATAGCCTACTACAACCACTTCGTCAATCAGGCTACTGGACTCCTGCAGTACAAGATTAATGTGATCTTTCTTATCGACCTGGACTTCGGTTTTCTCTTTGCCTACCAGCGAAAATATCAGGACATCAATATCTCGCGCAAGAATCTGATAATTGCCGGCCCCATCGGTTACAGTGCCGTTTTTCACCCCCTTTATCTGTACGGTAACCCCCGCAAGAGGCTCGCCTGTTGAGGAGCTTACTTTTCCGGATATCTTTATTTGCGACTGAGCAAGCACCGCCGGTGCAGACATGCTCATCAACGAAAATAAAAGCAACCCCTTACCTACCGTTTTGGTCATCGGTGTTATCATAGTTGTTTTGGTTTATTTGGTTATTTAACGAAGTAAATGAACTCAAATATCAAAAATCGTTTACAGCAAAAGGAGTATTTTTTGTTCAAATTAGTGGAATAAATGGCTTCATTCCTGATTTTCAACACAATTAAATGGTTTTTAAAAAAAAAGAAAAATAAACCCCTTGGCAGCTGCTAATTTTTCTTCCAACAATCGATCGGTTGATCTTCAAAATAAGCTAGCGATCTGCCGGAGCATCCTACAACGCTAGAGATTATCAATTTTGCAATAAAATCGATATATTGCCCACAAATCAATTTAAAGTGAGGGAGTCGATGACAACAAAAAAATATAGGAACGTCTATATCTTTTGGTTTTGCAGCATGTTATTTTTTTTACTGCCCGAGGGTTACTGTCAAACAATCATACCCACAGGTACGCCTTTTGTCAAACAATACAAAAAAGACCAATACAAGGCTGGAAATCAAAACTGGTCTTTGGATGTCGACAAAGATGGTCGTATTTATAGTGCCAATACCGAAGGTCTATTGCAGTTCGACGGACAATATTGGCGCATCTTTCCGCTTCCTAATCATTCCACGGTACGAAGTGTCGCAATCGGTAAAGATGGCAAGATTTACACCGGTGGAAGAGGTGAATTTGGCTATTGGACTTCCAAACCCTTTGGAAACTTGACTTATCAAAGTCTCTCTAAGCTGGTACAGGACAAAACCTACTTTCCAAACGAAGAAATCTGGAAAATCATTGTAGAAGACCAACGGGTATTTTTTCATACATTTTCGAAATCCTATATCTGGGAAAACAATCGTATACGGCAATTAACGGCTAAAGGTGAGCCTTTTTTATTTCCGCATCAGCTCAACAATAAATTATTTTTTGAACAGCTACCAAGTGGTCTGCATGAATTTAAACAGGATAAATTAATTCCTGTAAAAGGAAAAGATGTCTTGAAAGACAAAAATGTACTTGCCATCTTACCTTACGACGCAACGACTTCGCTTATTGCGACCTCGCGAAACGGCCTCTACCTGATGAAAGCCGATGGAACAATCCTACCCTGGGCTGCTCCGGCAAATCAGCTCTTAAGCCAGTCACAAATAAACAATGGCTTATACCTCTACGATGGACAATATGCTTTTGGCACCATCCAAAACGGTGTTATTATCATCAATAAAAATGGGCAGGTCATTCAACATATCAATAAAAACAATGGTCTCCAAAACAATACTGTACTCAGCATTGTCAAGGACAATCAGAAGAATATCTGGGTGGGACTTGATAATGGCATTGACCGCATTGAAATCAATTCCCCATTATCATTTTACACTGATTTTGTCGGAAAAATAGGTACCGTTTATACATCGATCATCTATCAGGGAAAAATCTATCTTGGAACTAATAAGGGCTTATTTTCAAGTGAATGGAAGGGATTGACCAATTACAATTCATTAAATTTCTCTCAGATTCCAAATTCAAATGGTCAGGTTTGGACATTAGCACAATTTGGTGATGAGTTGATCTGTGGACATAATGACGGAACCTTCAAATTAGATAACGGGAAGCTTGAAAAGATCTCTCAGATTACCGGAGGATGGGTTTTCAAACCTATTTTTGGAACAAAAAATATTCTTCAGGGGAACTATACAGGCTTATCGAAATTCACGTTCGATGGTATACACCTAGCGTTCGTTCAGCAGTTCACAGGCGTTAAAGAACCGGTTCGATTCTTGGCGCAAAAAGATAACCATGCCTTTTGGATTGGCGATTGGGGACAGATACAACTACTCGGACTTGATGCGAATTTCCAGCAGGCAAAGATTTTATTTTCCTCCAAACAGGATAGTATCGCTTCAAAGAGGCAATTTACGGGGATTTATACCTTAGAAAATAATCTTGTATTTGCTACAGACAGCGGATTTCTCCAATTCGACAATATTGTGAAAAAATTCAGCTATGCCAATGAATTAAACACAGCGTTAGGCAGCTATAAAAATTCAAATAAGGTCATACCGATCAATACAAACAGCTACTGGTTTATTCAGAAGACTAAAATTGCTAAAGTAGATTTTGACAGTAAGGGCAAATTGCATATTGACTCCAATCTGCTCAGTCCCTTACAGGATCGAATGATGAATAACTATGAAAACATTCTCCCGATTGAAAACCAATACTATCTCATCGGTTTAGATGATGGATTTGCGATCTACCGTCATGCCGATAAATTACAAAAATACAGGTTGCCACTTCCGCAAATAGCGCAACTTGTCAACTTGACAACAGGCCAGGCTATTATCCCAGATTCAGCGTTTAAACTATCATCATCGGACAATAATCTTAGAATTAGCTTTTCAAGTCCATATTATTCGACTTCGCCACTTCAATACCAATATTATCTCGAAGGTTACTCAGACAATTGGTCCGAATGGAGTGAAACTGCCTATCAAGATTTCACAAATCTACCTTATGGAGAGTTTCAAATTAAAATCAGGGCGAAGGACAATATGGGGTCAGTTTCGGAAGTCCAGACATTTTCATTTACCATTCGGCATCCATGGTTTCTTTCTTGGTGGGCGAAGTTATTTTATACACTCGTCCTGATAACGCTCATCTATTTAGCTTACAGGTTTAATCTTCAACGGGAGCGCAAGCGTCAGTTTCAAATACGGCGAAAATGGCTAGAAGAGAAAAAGATTGCCTTGGAACGCGAAACAGAGCAAAAAGAAAAGGACTGGATTAAACTTAAAAACCAGCAATTAGAAGATCAGCTTCAATTAAAAAATAAAGAACTTGCCAATGCGGCACTCAATATCGTTTACAAAAATGAGATGTTGAACAATTTACACGCCGAGCTCAAACAGCTTAAAGATGCTGATGGCAACAAGCTGAGTTCGGATGAATTGAAAAAGATAAACAAGCTTATCGATGATGCCCATAACGACGATCGTGACTGGCATATTTTTGAAAGAAGCTTTAACGAATCACATGAGAATTTTTTCAAGAAATTGAAACAAGAGTTTCCTGATCTCGTCCCCAATGATCTGAAACTATGTGCCTATTTAAGGCTCAATATGTCGAGTAAGGAAATTGCCTCATTACTCAACATTAGTACACGCGGTGTCGAGATTAGACGCTATCGATTACGCAAAAAGTTAGGCATTCCAACAGACAAAAACCTTTCTGAATTCCTGATGGAACGTTAAATTTTCATCACAGACACTACATCATTACCACACACGAGCTTTAGTGTATAAAACACACTAAAGCTCGTGTTATTTCAGTAAAAACAACAACACAAAATACTGATTATCAAAAACATAAAATACAATAAAAGGTAGCCTGAGCAAGCCGAAATTTCATGTAGTAGTGATGTGAATATGTTAAATTTTGGCAAAGTTGTACTACATCAACATATTTGCTTCAGGGAAATAACCAACGTATTTTAAACAAACACCAAAAATTAACGATATGAGGAATCTATCCGCATTATTTTTGACATCCATGGTCGTATCGGTTGCCTATGGACAAACTTCGGTACAAGGAGTGGTCAAAGATGGCACAAGCATGATATCCATGCCTGGCGTCACCATTAGTATCAAAGGGAAAGCAGTATCTACAAAAACCGACGCAACGGGGAAATTTCAAATCAATGCCTCTCCTACCGACTCACTGGTCTTTAACTTTCTGGGTTATCGCACACAAACGGTATACATTGGTAATCAAACGCAACTCAATGTATTCTTAGAAAATCAAAATCAAGCATTGGAAGAGGTTGTTGTTATCGGTTATGGTACACAAAAGAAAGCAGATCTGACCGGATCGATCAGCTCCTTGAAATCATCCGATATCACGAAGCAACCTGCCATGTCGGCAATGCAATCCATCCAAGGTAAAGCTGCAGGTATCAATATTATTGCAAATGAAGCTCCGGGGTCATCACCCAATGTCATTATCAGGGGCTTAGGAACTGCATTATCAGGACGGAATCCACTCTATATTGTCGACGGAATTGCACAAACAGATATTAATAATATCAACCCATCCGATATTGAATCTATGGATGTTTTAAAAGATGCATCCTCCGCATCTATTTACGGTCTTCGGGCGGCTAATGGCGTTATTATCGTGACGACGAAGAAAGGTAAAACCGGAACAACAAACATCAATTATGAAAGCTTTGCGGGTATAAAAAACGTATTGAACCGCGTGAAAATGGCCAACGCTGATCAGTTTAGAATATTTGCAAATGAATACCTCACCTCGACCAATGGGTCTTACCGTTTAGCTGAGAATCAAAAATATAATACAGATTGGTATGACGAATTATTACGTACAGGTTCTGTATTTAATAATGCTGTTAATATTTCTGGTGGAACTGAGAAAGTTGATTACTTCGTATCAGCAAACAATTATACCGAAAATGGTATTCTTGAAGGCTCAAAATTTGTAAGAAATACCATACGCAATAACAACGTATATAAATTTTTAAACAACCGCCTAAAGTTCAGCCAAAATTTAAATCTTACATTAACAAATGCAACACCTAAGCCTTATAGTGCTTTCACCACGGCTTACCGTCAGTCGCCACTTGCGCCCGTTATGTTTGATAATGGCCGTTACGGTTTAGGTCGTGTAAATACAACAACAGGTGTCGCTGGCATTGAGGCCGCACCAGGCCAAGCCATCGGAAATCTAAATTCTATTGGAAATCCAGTGTATGAGGTTTTACGCCAAAATGAAAGAACAAATACGCTACGCTTACAAGGAAGTTTTGAGGGAGAATTTAAGATTACAGATTATCTGAAAATCAATTCGCGTATTGGCGGGAATAAATTTTATTCGAAACAACGGATTTTTAATAATGTAAAAGATCAATGGTTAAATGCTAATACTTTATTGAATGAATCTGATTTCATCAAATTAAAGGAAAACAATCCAAAAGCGCTTGATTATGTAGACAACAGCTTGAAATATGAAAATCTAGAACAATTCCGCTGGTCTATCGAGAATTTCTTAACATTTAACAAGAATTTTGACAAGCATCATATTGAGGCGGTTGTGGGGATGTCGCGTGAGAAATACGACATAAACAGCATGAGTAGCCAAACGGGTTATAATGTACCTGAACAAGAGCAATACTGGAATATCAATCTTGCAAAAGGAACAACCAATTATGGTATTGTTGCGCTACAAACCTCTTATACTCCGAGGGCCTTAGCTTCGTATTTTGGACGTTTGCAGTACAATTACGATAGCAAATATTATTTAACGGCAACATTGCGTAGAGATGGATCAAGTGTTTTCCGTAATACAGGAAAATACTGGGGTACATTCCCATCGGTGGGATTAGGTTGGACGGTAACCAACGAAAGCTTTATGAAAGATGCCAGCTGGATTAATTTATTGAAAGTGCGCGGAAACTGGGGTAAATTAGGTAACCAAGATATCCCGCTAAATGTTTCCACAATTTTAACAAGTCCAGAAAGTTCAAATTACAACTACGTTTTTGGTCCTGAACAGAATATGGTTTATGGAAGCGCATATGGCACTCCAGCCGTAAATCTAACCTGGGAAGTAACCAGAGAAACGGGCGCTGGCGTAGACTTTGCGTTTCTAAACAATCAGCTTTCAGGATCCATTGACTACTATCATAAGCTGAATACCAATACTATTCTTGATGTCACACCGACTTACACCTCTCCATCCGAAAAAAACTTCTATGCGCATGGTGCTAAAGTATTAAACCAAGGTGTGGAAGTGGCCTTAAATTGGAACAAAAGTATAAGTCCGGAGTTCAGTTATACATTCGGTGTTAATTATTCATACAATAAAAATAAAGTAACGGAAGTGGTCCCAGCTTATGACCGTGCTACTGGAGGCAGTTTAAATAATGGGGAGATTACCAAACAGCTTCGCGTTGGACAACCGATCTATGGCTGGTGGATGTTTGAGGCAAATGGTGTCTTTCAAGATGCAGAAGATGTAAAAAATTACCCATCGTTTGGTGCTGCAAAACCTGGCTATCTGAAGTACAAGGATCAAAATGAAGATGGTGTCATCGATTCCCGCGACAAGGTTTTCTTTGGATCATTTTTACCGACTTCAACATATGGTATCAATGTTGGTGTTAATTATAAAGCTATTGATTTTAATGTTTCCGGATATGGTGTCGCAGGCAATAAGGTTTACAATGGTTTAAATAGCGTTCGTTCCAATGCAGGTGAGAACATCGCGTTATCAACTTTTGAAAATCGCTGGACTGGCGCAGGTTCAACCAATGAACATCCCGGTGCAGAAAGAGCATATTGGGCTTCGAGTTATTTCCTCGAATCGGGCGCTTATTTCCGTATCAATAATATCACTGTAGGATACACTTTCAATAACTTATATAGCTCGAGATCTAAATTAAGATTATATGTTACTGCTCAGAATCCATTTATATTTACGAATTATAGTGGTTTCTCTCCTGAACTTGCCGGCGACGGTAGTCCAAATTTAACTTCTGGTATTGAGCTTTCAGCTTATCCAACGACACGTAATTTCTTATTTGGACTTAACATGCAATTTTAATCACCTTAGTTTTTGAAGACAATGAAAATTAACAAACTTTATATAGCAATTCTTCTTAGTGGGGGCATTGCATTGCAAGGCTGTAAAGACAACAACTTCTTAGATGTACCTTCTAAAGAATATGTTGAAGCCGAAGACAGTGAAGAAATCTACACACCCGAGCAATTTGTCAATGGTGTATATGGAATGTTTACTGATTGGGATTATTCTTTCTCTTACATCGGTATCACGGATATGCTTTCCGATAATGCGGATAAAGGTAGTTCAGCGACAGATGCCGGTGGTGACAAGTTAAGTTTAGACGAGTTGACTTACACCTCAACAACGGGTTCCTTTCTTTCCATGTGGACACGTTGGTATAAATCCATAGGGCGGGCTACACAAGCTATTGCATACACAGAAAAATTTGGACTGACAGACGAAGCTTATAAAAACAGATTGATTGCCGAAGCTCGTTTTCTGCGTGCATTGAACTATTTCTATCTTGTCCGCGGATGGGGCGATGTTCCTATCCAAGAACGTGATTTAATAAAAAGAGAACCCGCAGCTGAAGTTTACGCCTATATTGAAGCGGATTTACAATTTGCTATCAACAATCTTCCACTCAAATCTGCTTATGCTGCAAAAGATTTAGGTAGAGCGACCAAAGGTGCCGCACAAGGGTTATTGTCGAAAGTCTATTTGTATCAAAGCAAATGGCAACAAGCTGCCGACATGGCGAAAACTGTCATCACATCTGGAGGATATAGTCTCGAACCGGATTACGCAACAATTTGGCGTTTGGCTGGGGAAAATGGTCCCGAATCATTATTTGAATTTCAAGCAAGGGGCACCTCTATCGCACATGGTATCCAACAATATAGTCAAGTACAGGCACCTCGTGGAGGAGCGGTCAACTTAGGCTGGGGTTTTAATATCCCAAGCCAAAACTTATTGGATGCCTTCAATGCCGAAAAAGACAATATCCGCCGGGATGCCACAATTATTTTCAGGGGTGAAACCCTTTACGATGGCCGTCTGATTGACAATGGTGTAGAAAACCCAATGTATAATGAAAAAGCGTATTCCTCAGCAAATGGAGGTGCCGCTGACGGTGATAAAAACGTACGTTACCTCCGTCTGGGTGAAATTTATCTTATCCTGGCCGAAGCCGCAAATGAGGTTGGCAATAGCAGTGAAGCGCTGAATGCATTAAATACCGTACGCACACGCGTAAAATTAGCCAATGTAACAACAACCGACCAAACGCAGCTCCGTCAATTGATCTGGAAAGAAAGGCGTCTTGAATTGGCATTTGAACACGACCGTTGGTTTGATCTGGTGCGTACAAAACAGGCAAAAACAGCCATGGCTGCCAATGGAAAAACTTTCCAGGATAAAATGTTGCTTTTTCCAATTCCAGAGAATCAACGTATCCAAACACCAGAAATGCCTCAAAATACCGGTTGGTAATCATTTACACAAAATAACGCAGTTCAAACGACCATAGGTCGTTTGAACATTTTTTCAAGAATTAAACAACATATCCATGAGAAAACGAATAGCATATCCAGCACTTAGCGGTATAGCTTTGGCGCTTATTCTCAGCAGTTCGTGCCAAAACACTGCTAATAGCAGTCCAGACAGTCCCTCAAAAATTGATTCAACCAGCGGAAGCAAGATCAATGAAGATTCGCTATTGACCACTATTCAGCAACATACATTTCAATATTTTTGGGAGGGTGCCGAACCTACTTCTGGTCTCGCTAGAGAACGCATCCATATGGATGGTGTATACACCCAAAATGATCGTAATGTCGTGACCATAGGTGGTAGTGGCTTCGGACTCATGGGTATGATTGTCGCGATGGAACGTGGTTTTATCAGCCAGGAACAAGGCATTCAAAAGTTGAATCACATCATGGATTATCTAGGCAAAATCGAACGGTTTAAAGGAGCTTGGGCACACTGGTACGATGGAGAACTGGGTACAGCGAAACCGTTCAGTGAAAAAGATAACGGTGGCGACATTGTCGAAACGGCTTTCTTAGCGCAGGGATTAATTGCTATCCGGGAGTATCTAAAAGATAAAGGTGATTCCGCCAAACTGATCGCTCAAAAAGCAGACAAGCTATGGAAAGAAATCAATTGGAATCACTATACAAACGGACAAAATGTTATTTATTGGCATTGGAGCCCTAAATTTAACTTCCAGCAAAATCATCCCGTCAGAGGATATGACGAGTGTCTTATTACCTATATTTTGGCAGCCTCATCCCCTACTTATCCGATTGCACCCCAGGTGTATCACGAGGGATGGGCAAGATCTGGTGCAATTAAAAGCTCCGCTAAAAAATATGACATTCCACTCGTGCTAAAGCACAATGCCAAAGAAGGTGAAGTGGGCCCGCTCTTCTGGGAACATTACTCCTATCTAGGATTGAGCCCCAAAGGATTAAAAGACCAATACGCAGATTATTGGGAAGCGACAAGCAATCATGTTAAGATCAATTTGGCATACGCCGATCTGAACCCAAAAGGGTACAAAGGCTATGGTTCAACGAAAGGTTGGGGCTGGACGGCCAGCTATTCCATCAACGGTTACGATGCACATCATCCAGACAACGATCCTGGTGTGATCTCCCCTACAGCGGCTTTATCGTCTATGCCCTACGCCCCACATGAAAGCATACAGTTTGCACAATACTTAAACAATCAGCTCGGCAATAAAATCTGGGGTAAATATGGCTACTATGATGCCTACAGTGAAACGGCAAATTGGTATCCACAACGTTATTTAGCCATCGATCAGGGGCCTATTATTGTCATGATCGAAAACTACAGAACCGGAAAAATCTGGGACCTATTTATGCAGGCTCCAGAAATTCAACAAGGACTAAAGAAACTCGGTTTTACCAGTCCTTATTTAAAGTAGTGGCCTATGGAATCATTTTCAATCCGTCACACGTTGAAAATGGTTCCTTCCACCAAAATAACAGGACATCTGATCAAGAAAACTCAGGGATCATCTTGAGCACTTGACATAAACTTACCCTATTGCGCGGAAAGCAAAATCCACGCGCACAAAAAAAATAATACGATGAAAAAAGTAGTAGGTACTTTCCTTCTTGCATTGCTCGCCTGGCATACAAGTCCAGCGCAATCCAATCCGAAAATGGACACATTCATTGATCAGCTTATGGCTAAGATGACTGTCGAAGAAAAGATTGGACAACTTAATTTGGTAACCGGTGGCGAAGCGACAACTGGAACCACTGTATCCACCGATGTGGATACCAAAATTAGAAACGGCCAAATCGGTGGTATTTTCAGCATGAGCACACCAGCGAAAATTCGCAAAACGCAAGAAATAGCCGTCAAGCAATCCCGCTTAAAAATACCTATCATTTTTGGAATGGATGTCATTCACGGTTATCGTACGGTATTCCCAATTCCCTTAGGTCTTGCTGCTACCTGGGATATGAACTTGATTCAACAATCGGCACGTATTGCCGCCGAAGAAGCTACCGCTGATGGAATTAATTGGGCATTTTCGCCCATGGTCGATATCTCGCGCGATCCACGCTGGGGCCGTATTTCCGAAGGTGCGGGTGAAGATACCTATCTAAGCTCGCGGGTTGCAGAAGCCATCGTCCATGGCTTCCAAGGGGATAACCTGGCAGCACATAACACCATGATGGCCTGTGTCAAACATTTCGCCTTATATGGTGCAGCCGAAGGTGGTCGTGATTACAATAGCACGGATATGAGCCTTCACCGCATGTACAACGAATATCTACCTCCTTATAAAGCAGCGATAGATGCGGGAGCAGGAAGTATCATGACTTCTTTTAACGATATCAATGGTGTCCCTGCCTCGGCAAATAAATGGTTAATGACGGATGTCTTACGTAAGCAATGGGGCTTTAAAGGATTGGTCGTAACTGATTACACTGCTGTAAACGAATTAACAGCACATGGCCTCGGTGACCTCCAACAGGTCTCGGCCTTAAGCCTGAATGCTGGCGTTGATATGGATATGGTTGGTGAAGGGTTTCTGACGACACTAAAAAAATCTTTAGATGCGGGCAAGGTCAAAATAGCAGACATCGATAGGGCCTGCCGGTTTGTTTTGGAAGCCAAGTATAAATTAGGCTTATTTGACGATCCCTACTGCTATTGTGACGAAAAACGGGCAAAAACTGTAATCGGATCGGCTGCCAATCATGCCAAAGCCCGGGAAATTGCAGCAAAATCTTTTGTCTTGCTGAAAAATGAAAACCAAGCACTTCCATTAAAAAAAACAGGTACAATTGCTGTCATTGGTCCATTAGCCAATTCAGGTCCAAATATGCCCGGAACATGGAGTGTCAGTGCTGAATTGGACAAAACAGCCTCTTTAGTGGAGGGAATGAAAGCCGTGTTGGGTAATCAAGTCAATATCCTCACACACCTGGGCAGCAATCTGTTGGAAGATCCAATTTACCAAAAGCATGCAACCATGTTTGGCCGTACCATAACACGCGATTCCCGAAAAGAAGAGGAGATCATCGCAGACGCTGTAAAAGTTGCTCAACAATCCGATGTGGTCGTGGCTGCCCTTGGTGAATCATCAGAAATGTCGGGTGAAAGCTCCAGTCGCTCCGAATTGGATATTCCGAAAAATCAACAGAACCTGTTAAAAGCATTACTGGCAACAGGAAAACCAGTTATATTGGTGTTATTTACGGGTAGACCACTTACGCTTACCTGGGAAGATGCTCACGTACCAGCCATATTAAATGTGTGGTTTGGCGGAACGGAAACAGGAAAAGCAGTAGCCGATGTCTTATTTGGGGACGTCGTTCCTTCAGGTAAGATTACCGCCACCTTCCCACGCAATGTTGGTCAGATTCCGATCTATTATGCGCATAAAAACACCGGTAGACCCTACGGAAACTCGGGCGATTTTGAAAAATTCAAATCAAATTATCTCGATGTAAGCAATTCCCCACTCTACCCTTTTGGTTATGGATTAAGTTATACGACGTTTACCTATGGTGAAATTCGTCTTGACCGCAACACAATTGACGATAAAGGTACGCTGCTAGCAAGTATCGACATCTGCAATACAGGAAACTATGATGCGGAAGAAACCGTGCAGCTCTATATCCAGGATGTTGTTGGTTCTGTCACGCGTCCTGTAAAAGAATTAAAAGGCTTTCAAAAAATATTCCTCAAAAAAGGAGATCAAAAAACGGTAAACTTTAACATCAAAGTAGATGATCTCAAATTTTTTGACAACAATCTGAATTACGTTGCCGAACCAGGAACTTTCAAAGTCTACATTGGTCCCAACAGCCGTGATGTCAAAGAAAAAGAGTTTGAATTGCTTTAAATCTATTGCATCTCTATAAAAAAACAAGGCGACACTTCGAAAATAAGTGCCGCCTTGTCTATGTTTAACGATGTCTATGTTTAACGATGTCTATGTTTAGTCATTGCTATTTCTAGCTACTCCATATTCCCATCAAAGCTTTCAAACAATAAACGCAATTCCGCCGCTTTTTCTGGATATTCCGTTAAAATATTGGTTCTTTCACTCGGATCCCAGGCAATGTTATGTAGTTCTTCAATAGCATCATAAGGTTTACCCGAAATCTGATTGACTCCGCCTGCTATCCGACGATACTTCCAGTCACCTGACCGAACCGCCTCAACATGTCCATAATTCACTAAAAATATTGGTCTATGTGCTGTTTTTAAATCTTCCGATTTGCCGTTCAATAAAGAATCGATCGCTTGACCATCGATAGATTTCTTCGGCAATGATGCACCGGTCCATTTGGCGATGGTCGGCAACACATCCAAGTTGCTAATTGCCTGTCGAAGAACTTTCCCTTCTTGGGCATAGCCCTTTCCATAAACAATGAACGGTACACGGACACCACCTTCTGTTGTTTCGGCTTTAGAACCTTTGAAGACACCTGCAGTACCCACATGCCAGTTCTTTGTAGCGTGATCGTCAGACATTCGCGATGGATAAGCTATCCAGGGACCATTATCACTTGAAAAAATTAAAATGGTGTTATCGGCGAGGCCTTTTCGCTCAACCGTTTTCCAGAGCTCCGAAAAATTATGATCCAGCTCCTGCATCACCGCACCCAGAGGGCCTGCATTTTGCTGATCTGCAAATCGGTTCTTTTTGTTGGCAAATGCCAAAGGAAGATGTGGAAAATTATGCGCATAGTATAAAAAGAATGGATGATCTTTATCTTGATTTTCAATAAACTTCACTGTTTCTTTGTGATAAAGTGCGCTCAGATCCGAATCGTCGGGTGCCACGACTTCAGGTTTCCGATTCCGGAAGATCTTAATGACAGAGTCGGTCTTTACATAAGGATCGCGGTAATCGTGGCTATACAGCATGCCATAAAAAGAATCGAAGCCTTGCTGATTAGGATGATGGTAAGTTTGTTTATCTCCTAAATGCCATTTTCCGACCAATGCTGTCCGATAGCCTACCTTTTTTAATAATTCGGCAATCGTTTCCTCCTCATCAGGCAAGCCTAAATCTGAGCCTGGACCGATTGGTGCTGGAAGATTATAACGTGAAGCATATCTCCCGGTTAATAAAGAAGCTCTTGAAGGTGTACACGAGGGCGTAGAAACCATAAAGTTTGTTGCTCTCACGCCCTTACTGGCGATCGAATCCAAAAAGGGGGTTGAAATATTCGGACTTCCATAACAGCCAATGTCGCTATATCCGAGATCATCGGTCAAAATTAAGATAATATTAGGCTTTTTTTGCTGGGCATTGGCAAAAGCCACCAGTAAAAATAAAGCCATAGCGGTCATAAATTTAGTGTATCGCATCATAGTTGTATGAGTTAATTGGATTCGTGCCACAAGATAACAATTTTTACCAATTTGGATTCTGTTTTAAATTCGGATTGAGGTTAATTTCCCGTTGTGGAATGGGCCAGAGATAATGCTTTTTCGCATCAAAAACACGGCTTTCAGAGGCTGCTTCAACGACAACTGCCTCTCCGTTATTATTTTGATAGGTGATGCCATACACTTTACCAGGAACAACCTTTTCAGCAGTTTTCCATCGTCTTATATCCGCGAGATGCAACCCCTCAAATGCCAGTTCCACCGTACGCTCGCGACGAACCAACTGGCGAAGTTGCTCCTGATTTGCTTGATTACTTGTTATTGGAAGTTTTACATCCGTTCGTGAATTTCTAATTTGGTTGATGGCATCGTAAACACTGCCATCAATTTCGCCGAGCTCAATTTTTGCTTCCGCATAGGTCAATAATATCTCAGCATAACGTAATAGTATAATATTCAAGCCACTTTTAGAAGGGTTTGCCAAATCCTTTTTATCGATATACTTCTTTATATTGAAACCTGTTGTAGAAGCAATATAGGTGCTCCCCACAGCATCGGCAGTCCCACTATTTGGTGCTGGATGAAAAATTGCTCCATTTGGAAGTGGATCGCCATCCAAAAAAATTGAAAAAGCAAGCCTCGGGTCACGATTTTTATAGGGATTTTTGGGATCATAACCACTATTGGCATCCGTAATTAAATCGCCTTTGGATGTGGTATAGCTATCGACCAAGGCTTTGGTAGGCACATAGGTACTCTGCCCATTTTGTTGGCTATAGGAGGCTAAGAGGTTAAAGACACTTTGCGTGTATATATTCTCCAGAAATTGCTTATCCAACAATACCTCTTTGTTATTTTCAGCTGCATACGTAAACAGATTTGCGTACGAAGGGTAAAGCTCGAATCGTTTGCCATCGATAATCGTTTTTGCTGCCTTTGCTGCTGCTGCAAAACGTCCTGCATATAAATCCGACCGGGCTTTCAGGCCCAATGCGGCCCAACGGGTTATGCGTCCGATATCGTTACTGGAGTAGCTTTCAGGCAAACTTGCCGCAGCCAGTTCCAATTCGCTGTCGATAAAATCATAGATTTCAGATAGCGTCGCTTGTTGTACTTCTCTTCCTTCCTGTAGTGTCAATGGTGCCTTTACCAGAGGAACTGCACCGAATAAATAGGCCAATTTGATATATTGATAGGCTCTTAACACGCGCGCTTCGCCGATATATCGAGCAATCAATGTTTCATCTTTGCTGCCCTCGATTTTACCAACATTCGCCAAAAAGTAATTGGCTGCACCGATTCCTTTATAGGCACTGCTCCAGGTGTTGTACAACCGAGAACTTGAAGCATCATAGGTACCCAATTCAATATAGGCATCCACAGCGAAAGGCTGATTGACATGGGCTATATCCGTCAATGCATCGGAATAGAAGATTTCTGCTCCATCCAGGTCGTTGTAGAGCGCATTTACAGCTAGCTCCGCATCGGCTTGGCTCTTCCAAAATATATTTTCCGACTGGCGGTCGGTAGGTACAGCATCTAACAGATTCTTATCACAGCTAATCAGCATAAGCGAAAACAGTCCGAAACTGAAAATCAGGTTTCTTTTTTGATATAGATAGTTGTAAAATTTCATTCGTTTTCAATTATATATTATTAACAATCACACTACAGCGTCAAATTGACGCCCAGTGTATAAAGGCCGGTTTGCGGATAATATACCGCTCGTCCAGATTCCGCTTCAGGCTCCAGGTTCCATTCATTCAATTTTGAAATTGTCCATAAATTCGTCGCGGATAGGTATACCCGAAGTTTGTTGATTGCTGTCTTTCCGATAGCATGTAGTGGCACTGTATATCCAACCTGTATGTTTTTCAACCGCAGGTAAGAACCGTTAACCACTAAACGGTCCGAGGTTGCGACATTACGCAAATCATATTTGACCACGCGCGGAAAGCGTGCATCCGTATGTGTTGGTGTCCAATAATTGTTTGTAAATATTTCGTGTGTAAAGCCTTCCTGATTTCCCATCTCAGCCAATGCTCCTGACAATCGGGTATCGACTTTTGCTGCACCTTGAAAGAGCAGATCAAGATCAAAATTCTTAAAGGTGAAACTCCCATTTATTCCGAAGGTATATTTGGGGAAAGAGTTGCCAATAGCGGCCATGTCATTTGCATTGATCACCCCGTCGCCGTTCAAATCCACATATTTCACATCTCCGGGCTTCGTATTTGTAGCATACATAGCGCCATAAGCTTGAATTTCCTCCGCAGACTGAAAGAGACCATCGGTCTTATATCCCCAAAGTGTGTTGATCGGAAGTCCTTTAGCAATAATATACCTTGGGTCAATATCCGATCCGGCAATGTAGGGTCCAGTACCTTTTAGATCGGTTACTTCATTATGGTTGATACTTAAATTTCCATTCAGCTGGTAAGCAAAAGCCCCAGGCGCACTTGGTCTTTTCTGATAATTTGCGCTGAATTCCCAACCGCGATTCAGTACTGTTCCCGCATTTTGGGGTGAAGGCTTTAATCCCAAAACGGCAGGAATATCCAGATTTAGTAGAATATCGTCAGTTACCTTTTTATAGTAATCCAGGGTAAAAGTCAAGCGATTGTTTAGGAAAGCGGCATCCAAGCCCAAATCATACTGCATCGTAGACTCCCAGCCCAATTGCTGATTGGCATAACTGTCCAGTCGATACCCCTGTACAGATTTACCCCCAAAATCATATCCTGCCGCAATGAGGGCAGAATAATAACTATACAAATCTACCGATTGGTTTCCTGTCTTGCCCCAGGAAGCACGCACTTTGAATTCGTTCAACGAATTTCGAATAGGTTCCCAAAAGTTTTCCTTGGATAAGAGCCATCCTGCTGATGCCGAAGGGAAAAAACCATATTGCTTGTCGCCCGCAAAACGGGATGAACCATCGTAACGCCCATTCACTTCGAGCAGATACTTGCCATCCCAATCGTAATTTACCCGACCAAAAAACGAACGCAAGCCATACTGCACATCATATCCATTATTGTTTTTGGTCGCATCATCGGCTCCCTGTCCGATGGAGGTGATATCATTATTGTAGAATCTTTCACGATAAGCCGTCAAGTAATTTTGGTAATTGTGAATCTGTGAATAGCCAACAAGTGCCTTAATATGATTTGGCCCAACCGCCAATTGATAGGTCAACAGATTGTTCCATGTATACTCGCTGCTATTATCACGAATTTCGTTTAATGAATTGATCGGAAAACTTTTTACAATACCTGTATTTCGGTCCTTATTTTCAAAAGCGTTCAAAAAGGTTTTGGTATTATTTAGGTTCACTCTTACACCAAATTGGGACGTAAATAACAAATTTCTCCACAATTGAATGTCGGTTTTAACGATGGAGCTTAAGTAGTTTTCATTAACCTTTTTAAAACCACTTTTCTCAATCAGCATCAAGGGGTTATTGCCTTGAGTACTCAATCCATAGGTACCATCATCATATTTAGGCACCACCCACATCGAGCCATGGAGAAAGTTGTTGATCGGATCACGTCCAGGCTCAGCGGCTTTGCTATATCGGTAGTTTATACTTCCTGTAAAATTAAGCCAAGAGCTTGCTTTATAATCGTTGTTTAGCCTAATATCCGCCAGTTCAGCGCCATAATGATCAATAATACCATCCTGTTTATTATAACGAACCGCCAATCTAGAACGTAGAATGTCATTTCCACCTGCGAATGACAAGGCATGGTCTTGTTGAGGAGCTGTTTTCAACAGTGTATCAAACCATGTATTCGGTAAAGGATATTTTTCGCGATCGGTCGCAGTCCGATAAGCCGTTATTGATTCGTCAGTAAATCGCGCCGGCACAGCCAGCCCCGCGTTACGGTAGGCGTCCTGTTGCAATTGGAGGTAGGATACGGCGTCCATCTGCTTTGGGGTGTTGATTGATTTTTGTAAGGCGTAGTAGCCATTATAATCAATCACAACATGTCCAGATTTTGCACTTTTGGTAGTTACAATAATTACACCGTTGGTCGCACGTGATCCATATATCGCCGTGGAAGCCGCATCCTTCAGGACTGAAATTGAAGCGATATCATTGGGGTTTAACTTGGACCAGGGTTGTTCAATTCCGTCCACAATGACCAAAGCATTATTCTTGCTGAGATCATATCCACTGGTGCTGCTCGAATTGGTATTAAATGTCGTCAATCCTCTAATTCGAATATTGGCAGCCGATTGCCCTGGTTTTCCACCAAGGTCTTGAACAGTCACCCCCGGTAATAAGCCCTGCAAAGCCTGCTGCGTATTAGAAACTGGTCTTTTCGTCAATTTATCACCATCAATACTGGCGATTGAATTGGTCAACGAGATTTTTTTCTGAGTTCCATAGCCAACAACCACCACCTCATCCAGGTCCTGTGTAACTGGCTCTAATTCAATTTTTGTGGGAGATTCGGAAACTAACAAGGTCTTTTTCTTATAGCCAATGCGCGAGAGTGTAATGGAAAATGGTAATTTCTGTCCCGTTACAATTTGAAAAAAACCTTTTTGATCTGTTGTAACAACATGCGTTACAGCTTCGAGTTGAATGGTTACGCCTTCAATAGGCTGCTTACGTTGACTATCATATACATAGCCTGATAAGGAAGCATTGACAATCGGTTTAACATCTGTTTGCGCATATACCTGATGCCCAACGCCAGATAACAATAAACATAGCGACAAGGTAGAATACCGGAGTACCCTAAGATTTTTCATAGATAAAGTATTAATGGTGAATACGAACAAGTGCCAACGCCAATCGAAAACTTGTTTTTATTTTGAAGACATGAGGGGAAGCGAGCGCCTCCCCTGCTGTCAGTTTGAGAAAAGATAAGGGAAATTATCCTATATGACACATTCGCATCTTTCTTACATCAGGGGATTTAGCCTTCAGAGACTTTGCAGTAATACTTACGAAAAATGTGCTTTTACTAATATTGATATGTTCCATAATAATGTGTTAATACGCCACGCTGAAAAGTAATGCATATTTTCAACAGCGATCTGTTATCTTTTCACAAATATAGGAGTAAATTTAATATAATCTACTAATTCTATAGATTTTCTTAAAATAAATATACGAGACCTGCAGAGGGACTATATAAGCAGACTGGTAGCCGTAAAAGGTTACCGATTAAGGTTAAGCAATGAATGCTTATTTTAAAGTTTTTAGATAGGTTTTAATCAGCAGTATTCCTTCATCATGCAGTACGGTGGTTCCCTTTTGAGGCATATGCATCTCTCCAAGCGTAGACATCCGTCCAATAATCTTCGCTTGTTTCAACCAAATTCCAGTTTCATGCATGGGGCTTTCATAACGAAGATCCAGCATGGTCATGTAGGCTGTCCCTTTCGGATTGTGACAATGGGCACAGTTGATTTCCAAATAAGCTCGCGCACGACTTGCAGTTGATTGGGCAAGGTCATCATAACTCGGTAAATTCGTGAAGCTTTTGAAGGACTTCAGATCGAGAGCCCCCTGTTTGGTCAACTGCACCAGTTGCTGAATGCTGTCACCATCGTGACCGATTATCCGGTTCAGATTTCTGATCTTTGGACATATCGGAAACAGCTGATTTCCTTGTCGATGGCATGCCATACAATCGTTTCGTGAAGGAATAATATAATTTGTTTGTCGCTCGTCACCTTTGCTGTCCAAAAACGAAACATGCACGGAAGCACTGTCCATCAACAACAAAGCTTCATCTTGGGCTGCATTCCATTGATAGGTTGCTGCATTCCACTGTCCGTCTTTATAAATCAACAGCCGTGTTTCAAGCAATTGCTGTCGTACATCTCCGGCCGCATCTTTTTGCGGATAAAAAAATGTTTTGGCAATTAGGGTACCATCGGGGAAGCTGGGCAAACCATCATCTGAGGCGATCATTTTTTTTCCCCTGGGAAGAAAGATGACGCGCTTTTTATCGGTATAGTCTGTAAATAAGGTGGAGGCTAATTCATAGGAAATTCCCTGGTCGTTTGGAACAAGATCAGCAATTTTGCCTTTGAATAAATTGTAATCAGATAATTTATCTCGAAACACAATATTATCTTTAGCGATTGTACCCCGCCCCGTATTATTCAATACAATAAAAAATATAGGTATCAATAGAATACCCATCAAAATCAGCACTTTCTTCATTTCACTAATGCTCTTTTCTACCGTTCAAGTCCGTTTTAAATTCGGGCGAAGATAAGATAAAAAAGAGATTACGCTGATTGATATCTGCTATTGAGGTTCAGATTTTACAATGCGTACAGAAAACAATAAAAGTCCCGTTATTTTATCAAAAAATAAAACGGTTTCATGGCTATATACGCGAATAAAAGGTTATATTTAGCTGTCTTTTAACCAAAACTTCGGCTACATGGAAGATATGATTCTCTATAATCGACTTCAGTTCGCATTTACGATTACATTCCATTATTTATTCCCTCAATTGACCATGGGTTTATCCCTCATGATCGTCTATTTCAAATGGAAATTTCTACGGACACAAAACGAAGATTACAACCATGCATCCAAATTTTGGATGAAAATCTTTGCGCTTAACTTCACCATGGGCGTTGTAACAGGTATCCCCATGGAGTTTCAATTTGGTACCAACTGGGCTAAATTTTCTGAACTTACGGGTGGTATTATCGGACAGACCTTAGCCATGGAAGGTATGTTTTCCTTTTTCCTGGAGTCATCATTTCTGGGGATGTTTCTTTTTGGAGAGAAGTTGCTGGGGCATAAGCTCCATTTTTTATCCGGACTCATGGTCTTTATTGGATCTTGGGCTAGTGGTTTCCTGATTATCGCCACACATTCCTGGATGCAGCACCCTGTTGGGTATGAGATTCTTGAAAATGGCAAATTTGTGCTGAACAATTTTAGTGCATTATTCAATAATCCATGGTTATGGCCATCTTATTTACATAATCAAGCCGCTTCGTTGGTGACCAGTTCCTTTTTTGTGGCCTCTATTGGAGCTTTCTATCTCCTAAGTGACCGGCATAGTAAGTTTGGAAAGATATTCGTTAAAAGTGGCGTCATCTTCGGCGCCATTTCATCAGTTATGTTGGCATTTCCTACGGGAGACCTTGCCGCCAAAAACGTAGTCAAATATCAGCCCGCAGCCTTTGCCGGCATGGAGGGCATTTTCAAAACGGAGCAAGGCGGATCCGAGATTATCCTGGTCGGCCAACCCGACATGGAAAACAAAAAGCTGGACAATAAAATAGCGGTGCCGAATGTCTTGAGCTTCCTCACCTACCAGCGCTGGGATGCAGAAATCAAAGGATTAAATGAATTTGACCAGTCCTTACATCCAACCAACGTACCCGGACTGTATTACAGTTATCACATCATGGTAGGGCTGGGTACCATATTCATCGGCATTATGGTCCTGGGAGCGCTACTGCTTTGGCGGAACAAATTGTATCAAACGAAATGGTTATTGTGGATCATCATGTTTATGATTCCTTTTCCATACATCGCGAATACTGCAGGTTGGTATACAGCTGAACTGGGACGGCAACCTTGGCTTGTTTATAATCTCATGCGAATGGTAGACGGTGTATCCCCTACCGTATCTTCCGGAAATACATTATTTACCTTTCTCGGCTTCGTCGGTTTGTACATTCTTTTGGGCTTGTTATTTCTGATGTTAGTCTTGAAGATCATTAGAAAAGGTCCTGAAACGACAGTTGCATTAACCTAATTAGCTATGGAAATATTCTGGTTTATCGTATTAACTTTTATGCTGGGAATTTATATCGTACTCGATGGGTACGATTTTGGAGCGGGAATTATCCATTTATTCTTTGCTAAGACCGAACAGGAGAAAAAAGCTGTTACCAACTCAATTGGGCCGTTTTGGGATGCCAATGAAGTCTGGCTCATCGCCTCTGGTGGTGTCCTATTTTTTGCTTTCCCCACACTCTACGCCTCCTCCTTCAGTGGTTTCTACCTTCCCCTAATGCTTGTACTTTGGTTACTTATTTTTAGAGCAATAAGTCTTGAACTCAGAGGTCAGGTTCATCATCGTCTTTGGGAAGCTTTATGGGATAAGGCTTTCGGCCTCGCAAGCCTGTTGCTGGCACTTTTCTTTGGCGCCGCGCTGGGCAATGTCGTTCGCGGAGTAAACCTGGGTATGGTAGAGAATGGTGTATCTACCCAAGAGCCGCACTATTTCTTCTTGGCACTTTGGAACCCGACATTTGACCCATTAGCCCAACATCAAGGCATCATAGACTGGTTCACTATCATATTAGGTTTAGTTGCCGTCGTTACATTAACCATCCACGGCGCAGGCTGGGTCATTCTGAAAACATCCAGTACATTGAACACGAGACTAAAGAACATTGTTTTTAAGCTCAACTTTGTCTTGCTTATTCTCGTCATACTATCGGCCTATGTATGGCATTATGTGAAACCCATCTCCCTTAACAATCTTCAAAATCATTATTGGCTATGGATATTCCCTGTGATAGCTGCCGTTGGATTACTTGGACAATTTTGGATCAAAACCTTTAAAAAAGATGGTATTGGCTTCCTATTTTCATCGCTGTTCATCCTAGGGAGCTTTGCGACGACCGTTGCTTCCATGTTCCCGATAGTATTGCCTTCAACGAATGACGTAAACCCCTCCTTGACGATTCAAAATGCGGCGGCGCATGAATATGGTCTTTCCGTAGGTTTAGGCTGGTTTATGTTTGCCGCAATTCTGGTGATTGCCTATTTTATCATCCAATTTAGGGTCTTCAAAGGTAAGCTGGATGACGTGGGTTACGGCGAACATTAAGAGCGGTCTCTATTCGAGTCCCAACAACTTATGTTTCATTGCCAGCTGTACGAGCTCAATCATATTTTTAACTTTGAATTTAGTCAGGAGATTGCGTCGATGCGTTTCAACCGTAACTGGACTTAAAAACAACTGTTCAGCAATTTGGTTGGTCGTAAGTCCCTTGGAGATCAACGTCAAAATCTCTTTTTCACGCTGTGTAAGCCGAGGTAGACCGCTGATCGTCGAAATTGCACCACGATAAAGTTCTTTTGCCCGATCACAAACGGCCTCTTTCCCATCGAGCCCGAGCTCTACGCAGCGCAGGAATTCTTCGTTGGTAACATCCTTTAAGATATAGCCATTTCCACCAGCCTGCATAAACTGAAAAATAAGGTTTCCATCGGCTAAATTGCTCAATGCAACAATGGGAATCATCGGAAACAGTTTCCTCACCTGTGTACAGACATCCACCCCATTTGTCTTTAACAGCTGCATATCCATCAGGATGAGATCGGCCCCCGTGATCTTTAAAAATTCAATTAACGCAATCTCTTCCAAAAAGGGGTATACGAGATACCCATCCTGATTATTGAGAAAAGAAGCGACACCTTCCAACAATAAGGGATGATCGTCTAACACTGCAATTATCTTCATGACTCCGCTTATTTAAACCGTTACACCAATTTCGATCTGCGTTCCAGATCCAAGCTTACTCTGAATATCAATTGATCCATTGATCCATTTCACCCTGTTGACCATATTATTTAAACCCAATCCATAATTTAACACAGCAGAATCAAAGCCTTTGCCATTATCCTCAACGAGGATATGGAGTACTTCCTCAGATTTACTTACCTGAACGATAATTGAATCTGCATTTGCATACTTTAGTGCATTTGAAATAGCTTCTTGAACAATTCGATACAGGGCCAACCCCTTTTGAAAGTCCACATTCAATTCAGGCTCGTAGTTCTCAAACTGGATCGAAACGTTACTATTTTTCATCGCCATACACAATTGCTCCAATGCTGCTATCAATCCAAACTGACGCAGCGATTCGGGCATCAGGTTATGGGATATCCGTCTTACTTCACCTAAAATATCGTTCAACTTCTGCGGCACTTCATCTGTCAAGAGCGTACTCTTTGCCACATCGCCGGCAATCTTAAATTTTAAACCTGTCAACATGCCACCTATGCTATCGTGCAGATCTTGGGCAATACGCTGACGCTCCTGCTCCTCTCCTTTTAGCATCGATTCCGAAATTTGCAACTGCTTTTCCTTTTCCATTTTGTCCAATGCGATTTCGTGATTGAGCTGTATCTGTGTATTAAGCTTCCTTTGTTTTCGATAGGAAAAAGTAACAAATAGCACAATAAAGAAAAGCAAAACGGCAATACCCAAAACGAGGAAAATCCGAAATTGGTTGCGTTCCTTTTCTGCGCGCAGATTCAGAATCTCTTTTTCTTTTTCTACGGTTTTATATTTTGCTTCCATCTCATTCATTTTCTCCAACAATTGGACCTTCTGAATACTGTCGGATAGCTGATTTGCCTTATTGGACATTTTCAGCGCATCCTGATAATTACCCATCAGCTCATTTACAGCCGCCAGTTGACTGTACACAATTTTACTGTTGTAAAGATCTCGCGTTAATAATCCATTTTTTACGATTTCCTCCAACTGTAGTTTAGCATCAGCATACTTTTTCTGCAGGAGATACACATTAAACTTTCTGAACCGCATCATCTGGAATAATTTCCAATTGTTCATTTTCACCGACCAATCCAACCCGATATCCAGCAGACGAAGGGCTTCATCAGTCTGTTGCTTTGTGGTAAAATAAAGCGCCTCATTGTAATAGTAATTGGGTAATTGCGAAGAATTTGGATAATCTTTCAAGAGCTGTTTGACTTTATCCAGTAGCACTCTTGCTTCTTTAGATTTCACCTGATAGCAATAATTGCTGACTGTATTGAGATAAGCCACCACAAGTGCTGTACTCGGCGGTTGCTGCTCGAGTTGCTTGATGGCCAATTGATGATATTCATCAGCTTTTGCAAGCTGATTGGACGACATAAAGGTCATGCCGATCATCGTATTTATACTACCTTCCATGATGGGGTCATGTGCTTTGGCATAAGGCAGGCACTTCCCGTTTAGGATATCCAGAAAATCAGCAAATCCTTTTTTAGGAAATCGAATCAAGCCCAGATTATACCAAGCTTTGGCCAAAAGGCCCTGCTGAAAAGGTTTTTGCGCATTTCCAAGGAGGTCTACACATCGTTGGGCTTCAATTCCGGCATTTTTACTATCCAGAAATTGTCCATAATAAAAGCTTTTGTAGAGTGCCCCCATCGCCTGTAAACTCCGGAATGGTTTGGCGAAACGCTCCCCCGCCCGCATATGATCCCAAAATTTGGTCGTATCCCTAAATCGATAGTAATCTGCCAAATAAAAATACTGCATCGCCTTCACACTGTCATCCGAACTCGACAGCAATAACCTTTCCGCATCAGATCGATATTTATTCTCATCCAATGGCAGAAAACTCTGTGCAGTTACAAGATGCACAGTAAAGTATACTATAAAAAAGGCAATTATCTTCGTTAACTCTTTCAACTGAAACATTATTAATCCAATTTCTTAATCATTTAAACAATTAAACTAAATGGGGCCTTTTCAGCCAATGGTTTCATAATATGCAACAAGAAAGTCTGATGGTGGTTCAAGACTTCTCCCTACGTCTAAATTTGCGGTCGATCCGGCTTCGTCAAAGTCGACAGTAGAAAACGTAGGTCGGAAAACCGCAAAGGCAATTAGCGGATCCAAAAAACAAAGATATATCTCCGCGATGAATTGCTAAAGATATTCTTCTACTTTTTTGAAATTAATTTTCCATACAGGATTTGGCCAGTCTATTTAAATATAGGCTAAAACATCTTCCGTTGATAAAAAAGCCTCTCGAGCGATCGAGAGGCTTTTTATCAATGATATTCGCTGCTCTTTTTGGTAGCAATATCGATCAGCAAGTCAAGCTTACATTGGTAAGCCGAAGATACCACATGTGGATTATCCGGCTCAAAAAGCATAGATTTCATCATAGGCACACTAAAAGGCAATGTCCAGGCGCGGAGCGACTTCGCGATAGCATCCATTGCATTAATGCCCTGTAGTGCGTGTACACCATCGGCCCAACAAACCAGTCCGATATGTTTATCCGTCAGGTAAGCCGGTTTATTTTTAGCACTGACCTCAAGCCAATCCAAACAATTTTTCATGACACCGGGAACACTACCATGATAAAGTGGAGACAACCAAAAATGTACATCCGCTTCCAGAAACTGGTTATTCATAATCTTGACGGCATTGGGTACCCGATTGAGGCTCAAATCAAATAAGGGTATTCCGCTATCAGCCAGGTTAAAAATCGTATTTTCAACACCTCGTTGGTTTAGTTGGTCGGAAAAATAGTGTGACAATTTTCCCGAAGTAGATTCTTGCCTTCTTTCCAAGGCGCCATTGAATATTAATGCTTTCATTATACTTTCCCTTTTTTAAAAATAACTTTTGGCATACCAACCTCACCATACATCAAGGTCTGCACAATAGGAATCAAACGTTCCGTCGCCAACATATAAAGTGACGCCGGGATATTCGGACGGGCCCGTATGACAACCTTTTGCTGCTGAAAATGCGATAGATCCATTGCTTGCAAAGCCTGTATCCACAAATCTATTTCCAAAGCCTCTACCGTCTTAAAATCGTAATACGCTGCAACAGGATGAAGTTTTTCCGCCAGGGTCATATAGACCCAAGGCGGGATAATTGCGTCGACAGAACAGTTGATAGCAACCGCCTGATTTCGGAAAGCAGACCAGTCCACCGCGGTCAACGCTTCTCGGAATTCCTTTTCTTTCACGATTGCTTCCCGATACAACAATGTTTTGATGTCAAAACTTTGGATGGCGAGATTGGACTTAAAATCAATCAGATCTAAAGCCAATATACCAGTGTTTTCAACTTTATTTATAAACATATCAAACCAAGCCTGCAATCACGGCATCGTATTTTTGTTCAACAACAGACCAATCCAAAAGCGACCAAAATGCATCTAAATAATCGGCCCTTTTATTCTGATATTTCAAATAATAGGCATGCTCCCAAACATCGACACCCAAAATAGGAAAACCCCTGCCGATCGATTGTGTATCCATCAGGGGATTATCCTGATTGGCGGTTGCGACGACAGCTAAGGCACCGGAATGCTTAACATAAAGCCAGGACCAACCCGAACCGAACTGCCCAAGCCCCGCATTTTTGATATTGGCTTTGAGCTCTTCTAAAGAACCAAAGGCTGCATTTATCTCATCTGCTAACTTCCCTGTAGGTACCGTTTTTGGATTGGGCGATAAGATTTCCCAAAATAACGTATGGTTAAAGTGACCGCCGCCATTATTGCGGACTGCTGGGCTATATGTACTTATGTTTGTGAGTATATCCAATAGCGTGTCAGCTTCGCTTTCCGATCCTTCCAATGCCTTATTTAGGTTGTCGACATAAGCTTGATGATGCTTTTGATGATGAATCGTCATGGTCTCGCGATCAAAATAAGGTTCAAGCGCCGCATAGGCATATGATAACTGGGGTAATTGAAATTTGTGCATAGTTTTATTGTTTTTTATGATAAGTCAAAACTAGAGAATCAATTTTAATAAAACAACTAAACAGTTGTTTTATTAAAGTCATAAAACTAAATTCGAAAAGACTAAACCTGTATCTGAAACACTTTTTAGAACAAAAAATAAAAATGCTATCTTTGTTGGTAGTACATAAAACAACTTTTTTATTGTCAAATGCAGAAAAGTCCAGCTGATCGAATATTGATGTTATTAAAAATGCGCCGAGAAGCCACAGCAGCTGTGATTGCAACAGCGTTGGCGATAACAAAAGAAGGCGCCCGTAAACATTTATTGAACCTCGCGAATCAAAACCTGATCGTATCCAATGCCCGTAGCGAAGGTATAGGCCGCCCTCGACTTATTACAGTCTGTCGCCACAGGGTATGGCAAGATTCCCAGATAGTCATGCCGACATTACAGTACAATTGTTGCAGTCGATTAAACAGGTGCTTGGCGAGAATGCGTTGGATCTACTGATTAGTGACCGGGAGTCTAAGGTATATCAGAAATATACTGAAGCGCTATCAGGTATTGAATCCATCGAAAAAAAACTTGAAATTATAGCCGCAAAAAGAACAGAGGAAGGCTATATGGCTGAATGGAGGAAAGAAGCCGACGATTATCTTCTCATTGAAAATCACTGCCCATATGTGCCGCAGCGACCGAATGTCAGGGATTTGCCGGTCAGAACTGAATAATTTCCAGCAACTCATCGGTCCGGCCTTTCGCATCTGTAGAACAGAATACATCATCGAAAACGCGCCTCGCTGTACCTATCGCATTTCAAAGGCGAAGTAAAACCAATTTCTAAGACATTCCTGCACAAATTACTAATATACCAAAAAGTATTTTTTATATTTGCATTAAAAGAACAGGAATAACATGTCAAAAGCAGAACAGACACGGCAATATATCATTGAAAAAACTGCGCCCATTTTTAATAAGAAAGGCTATTTTGCGACTTCGCTCTCGGACATCACGACAGCGACAGGATTAACAAAAGGAAGTATCTATGGTAATTTCAAGGACAAAGATGACCTGGCTACTCATGTGTATACCTATCAGAGCAAAAAAATCGCCGAAGCCGTTAATCAGCAGATTATACAGCAAAAAACAGCGTTAAAAAAACTCTTGTCTTTTCTAGATTTCTACAAGGAAAATTTCAAAAATATCGCAGCTTCAGGAGGCTGTCCTATGATGAACGCGGCTGTAGAGGCCGATGACTCGCTGTCTTTTCTAACACCTAAAGTCAAACGCTCTTTTGACCTATGGAGACAACAGTTAATTCTAATCCTTGAAGAAGGAGTTGCCAGCGGCGAATTTAAACAGCATATTTCTACCGAAAATTATGCTATTACGTTTATGGCTATGGTTGAAGGCGGAATCCTGCTTTCCAAGATTTCCGGCCGAGCAAAAGATCTTGCCATTGTATTGGATAAAATGAAGGATATGGTGGATCGGGAGATCAAGGCGTAATTTTTTTTACAAAAACAAATACCAATTGGTATATTAATACATTTATATCAAAAAAAAGAGATGAAAAGAGTAGTAATAACTGGCATGGGAACGATTAACCCGCTGGGAGAAAATATAGACATATTTTGGGACAACATTTTACGGGGCGAGAACCATACAACGCTTATTAGCCGTTTTGATGCCTCGTTGTTTCGAACACAGATTGCAAGTGAAATTAAGCATTTTCAACCCGAAAAATACTTAGATAGAAATGAGATTAAACGAAGTGATCTCTTTACGCAATATGCTTTGTACAGTGCAGCGCAGGCGATGGAAGATTCGGGACTAGATCTCGATACCATGGATCCATTTGATATCGGTGTGATCTGGGGTGTTGGTCAGGGTGGAATGGAAACTTTCGAAAACGAAGTTGAGGCTTACGTAACGGGAGATTATAAACCGAGATTCAGTCCTTTCTTTGTTCCTAGACTTATTGTGAATATGGCTTCAGGCATGATTTCAATGAAGTATGGCTTAAAAGGAATCAATTACACCACCGTATCAGCTTGTGCCACATCCAATACGGCCTTTATGGACGCCTTTAATTACATTAGGCTCGGCAAAGCCAAAGTCTTCATCAGTGGCGGTTCAGAAGCCCCCATCACACCGGCATCAGTTGGCGGCTTTTCTGCAATGAAAGCCATGTCGAGCCGGCATGATAGTCCACAGACTGCGAGTAGACCCTTTGACCGCGATCGTGACGGTTTTGTCATGGGTGAAGGAGCCGGAGCACTCATCTTGGAAGAATATGAACATGCCAAGCAAAGAGGCGCAAAAATTTACGCAGAGCTTGTTGGGGCTTCAATGACCGCAGATGCTTACCATATGACCTCGCCCCATCCCGAAGGGATAGCGGCAGCCAAAGCCATGTCATTGGCGCTGGAAGAAGCAAAAATCGATATCAGCCAGCTCGACTATTTGAATCTCCATGCGACTTCCACACCAGTGGGTGATATCGCCGAACTTAAGGCCGTGCAACGGGCTTTTGGAAGCCCAAATAATCTATGGGTCAGTTCCACCAAATCGATGACAGGACATTTACTTGGGGCGGCTGGCGCTATCGAAGCAATCATTGCCATAAAATCCATCAACAATAATGTAATTCCTGCAACTATTAATATCGAAAATATCGATCCCGATATTCCCGAAGGAGTTCAGATTGTCATCAATCAACCGCATGAAAAAACAGTTCAGACCGCAATGAGCAATGCATTTGGCTTTGGAGGACACAATTCGAGTATCGTCTTCAAAAAGATTTAATTTTTTTGAAATAATTCTTGACAAAGTGTAAAAAACACACTATCTTTGTAGTATCATAATTTAGGTTTATAATTGGTTATTTAAGGTTTTCATTCTCCCCGTTTGAAAACCTTTTTTTTTGCCTATTTTTTTCATCAATTGCACGTATAGATCTGCTTTTTTGAATCGTTATTCCTGTTTGAAGGTCTTTAGGTTTATTTCCAGGAGTCGAATGGGTATAGAATTAGCATCACATCTGCATATCAACTTATAGCTAATCACAATTTTCAATCAATTTTTAGACAGTGATTCGTCACTCGTTATTCAGTTTCCACTGAGTCATCACTGAACGAGCACTGAACAAACACTGAACGAGCACTGAACAAGCACTATCTAAAACTATAATATAATTCCTACTTGATCCACAGTTGATTCGAAAAAAATTAAGACGAAAAAAGATAAGAGAGAACATTCTAACTGTCTTACACGTACATTGGAATTTAAAATGTGGTAAAATAGCAATTAAAGGATGCTATTTAAAGGCTATAAAAAACAGCGAGGCAACGGAAGTTGCCTCACTGCAAACCTGTTCTTTCATTTTACGAGTTTTAAATCGATAGTTGCCTTGTTGTACTTTAGCGGCAAGCCTAAATCTTGATTTCGGTACTGTATTCTAAATCACAGAGTAAAGCGTTTGTTTATATTGCTGCACATATTCTTTCGGATTGCAGCCTACGATTTGTTTAAAAACCCGATTAAAATTGGTTATGCTATTAAATCCGCAGTTATAGGCAATAAATGAAACACTGTCTAAGTGATCTTCATTTAACTGGTTACATACTTCCTTGACTCTTATTCTATTGAGGTAGGTGACAAAGGTAACACCGCAATGCTTTTTAAAATAACGGCAAAATGCCTGTGGAGTAAGATTAGCATGATCAGCAACATCCTCTAAGGTAATTTCGTCCCTATAATGTTCTTTAATATAATTACAGATAAAATTTATGCGATTCGGTCCTTGTATATTATCAAAAACCACTTCTACCCTTTCATTACAAAGCGCTTCTGCTTCACGGGATATATTTGCTAAAGACCACAATAGATAGAAGAAATGCATCAGTTTATCCATTTGGTCTGCAGATTTTAATAAACAGACCCGTTCTGCTATTTGGGGAAAATATGAATCGGGAACCTTAAACCCTCTTGAGTTGTTATAAATAAACTGATTCAACGATTCAAATTCCTCCAGGGAAAAAAGCGATTTAAGCCTTCCATTTGGATCGAAAAAAATGGAAACGGAGCGAGATTCATTCGAGAATCCGTCCTGGGAGGCAGACTTAAATACATGTGGTTGATTCGCTCCCAAAAAGAAAATATCATTTTCCTTAAAAGGATGTAAGGTGTCTTCCACAATCAAAACTCCCTTACCTTTTTTTATCCACATTAATTGAGCTTCTTGATGTCGATGGAAATGAGGATAAAAAGTTTCCAATATATCTTCTTGAATTGTTAGACTCTGTCCTCGCATGGTCGGCACATTAAATTGGAGCGTTTTCATATAGGTTTGTTTAGTTTTATGTTTACTGTTTAGTAACATAAATATAACAACTCCAAAGCAACAACACGACTTGGAAATAAAACATAAAAATACTATACTAAAATATGTTTAGTATTCGACAATATTTAATAATCCTCTAATAATACCACACACAAAACAACGAATTGACAATAAAAACCCATTTATATTGGAAAAATGGGTTAAAATACAATTAGACTTTGATAAATTGTGATAATTATTATTCAATAGAAAGATTGAACTTTATTAAATTTCGTTTTTAGCACTTTTTAGTATAAAAAACGGAGAACATATCATTTGTAACAAGAACAAACACTACACATTAAAGAAAGACCTTTTAAATAAATCATTTTGAAGCGCATAAATTTTACGATATTCGTACTACACAATAGGCACCTAATTAGACAATCCAACTTCAAATAATTCCCAAAACTTATGTTCAAAAAAGAAGTATATCTTAATCGCCGAAATAATCTGTTATCAAAGTTCACAACTGGCAAAATTCTTTTGCTAGGTAACATTGAAAATCCGATCAATTTTGAGCACAATACCTATCCATTTCGTCAGGACAGCAGCTTTTTATATTATATAGGTATCAAAAGTCCATGTTTGGCGGCCGTATTGGATGCTGAAAAAAACGAGACCATATTATTTGGCGACGAAATGACAATCGATGATATTGTGTGGATGGGTCAACAGCAAACTTTAGCTGAAAAGGCAGACCTGTCGGGTATCGACAAAATCCTGCCTTTCAATCAACTTTTCGACTACCTTAGCAAAGGAAAACAGGAGGATATTCACTATCTTCCTCCTTATCAGTCGCATAATAAATTATTACTTGAGCAGCTAACCGGCCGTACTGCAAATCAGCTCACCCCCTCTGTGGCTTTGATTAAAGCAGTCGTCGCACAAAGAAGCATTAAATCGGCAGAAGAAATCCTCGAACTGGAGAAAGCGGTAGATATTGCCGTTGAGATGCATCGTATCGCTATGCGTATGACAAAACCTGATTGTTACGAATATCAGATCAGTAATGCCATGCAGCATTTTGCGCAAGATCAGGGTACCTCCTTCTCCTATCCACCGATAGTTACAAAACGTGGTGAAATCCTACACAATCATATGCAATTTCACCAACTTTATGCAGGTGATCTGCTTCTCAATGATTCGGGCGTCGAAACCGCTATGGGCTATGCGTCAGACTTGACCAGAACCTTTCCTGTAGGAAAACGTTTCACTGCGTTACAAGAGGAAATATACCAGATTGTTTTACATGCGTTTAAAACGGCAGAGCAGCTCCTGACTGCCGGAATCCACTTTAAAGAAATTCATTTAAAAGCTTGTGAAGCGCTTGTAGACGGACTTATACAAACAGGATTTATGAAAGGGAATACGCAAGATGCTGTCGCGAACCATGCCCATGCACTTTTCTTCCAATGTGGACTCGGCCATATGCTCGGCCTCGATGTACATGATATGGAAGATCTCGGCGAGCAATATGTTGGATATACCGAAGCAGAACCAAAGGATACCCAAACTTTTGGCATTAAATCGCTGCGGCTCGGTAAGAAACTGGAAGCTGGTAATGTGCTAACCGTTGAACCTGGCATCTATATTATTCCAGAACTAACGCAGCTTTGGGAGCAACAAAATTTACACAAAGAATTTATCAACTATGATTTCTTAAATAAACAGCTTGATTTTGGTGGGGTTCGTATTGAAGACAATTACTTGATCGAGCAGAATGGATACCGACGTCTCGGACAATACCTTGAACGTGAAATCCAGGAAATCTATCAGCTTAAAGACAATCCAATTGACTAAATAAACTCGTGATAAAACCTTGAAAGTGAACTGAAATCTTTTTTGGGGATTCTTAAAAAAAACAGATAAACAAATGAACAGAATTAAACAGTTAATCTTTATTATCCTTATACTGGTTTTTTATGCGCCAAATTTACTTGTTGCACAGCGATTGTGGACAGATCAGGGTGACCAGTATTATGAATTTTCCGACAAGGGAATAGAAACGGTAAATCCGCTAAATGGCATGCGGACAGTCTTCCTTTCGCAACAATTACTTATTCCAAAAGGCGCGACGGCGGCCTTAAAGGTCGAAAATTTTTCCATCTCCAAAAATAAGGAGCTTATTTTGATCTATACCAATAGCAAAAGAGTATGGCGAGAGAATACGCGCGGTGATTATTGGGTTTACAACAAGAAGACCAATCAATTGCAGCAACTAGGCAAGAAATTCCCAGCCTCGCAACTGATGTTTGCGAAGTTTAACCCGCAAGCGGATAAAGTAGCATACGTGAACAAAGCTGACCATAATATCTACCTAGAGGATCTCGCCAATGGCAGCATTGTTTCGGTTACTAACGATGGTACAGACCGTTTAATCAATGGTACTTTCGACTGGGTATACGAAGAAGAATTTGGTTGTAAAGACGGTTTCCGTTGGTCGCCGGACGGCACTTCCCTTGCTTATTGGAAACTTGACGCCCGCAACATCCGCAATTTTCTAATGATCAACAATACCGATAGCCTCTACTCCTACACCATTCCCGTAGAGTATCCTAAAGTTGGACAATCACCGAGTGCCTGCTCCATATGGACTTATGAACTTGCAAATAGCAAGAACACACAGATCAATATCCCGGGAGATCCCAACCAGCATTACATCCCACGTATGGAGTGGTGCCTTGATAGCAAACAACTTATTCTGGAGCAACTCAATAGAAAACAGAATGAGAGCAAGATCTACACTGTTGCACTCTCCGATAATAAAGCGCAGAACATACATCAGGAGCAAAGCGATTCGTGGATTGATATCAAAGCACGGTGGAACAACAACGATCCTTCCGGATGGGACTGGGTTCAAGGCGGCAAGGCCTTCATCTGGGTATCTGAAAAGGACGGCTGGCGCAAAATTTACCAGATCGATCTAGCAGGAAATGAGAAGCTGGTTATGAAAGCCGATTATGATATGATCAATCTTGATTTTTTTGATCCGAAAAATGAAACCATTTATTTTACGGCCTCGCCAAGCAATGCGACGCAAAAATACCTCTACAGCGTATCTACAAAAGGTGGCGTTCCAAAACGACTTACACCAGGCTCATACGAAGGAACCTGCGATTATGATATTTCAAAAGACGGTAAAATCGCCATCTTCAACTTTAGCAACCGGACAACATTACAGCACAATGCCGTTATTGAATTACCGACCCACAAAATACGCGTCGACTTTGAACTGAAACGTGAAAAGAAAGTCAGCGACGGCATTGCGGAGTTTTTTAAAGTTAAAACCACCGAAGGTATTGAATTAGATGGCTGGATGGTAAAGCCACTGGATTTCGATCCCAATAAAAAGTATCCTGTTGTCTTTATGGTTTATGGCGAACCCGCATCACAAACTGTGATAGACAATTTTGGTGCAGGTTATAACAGTCTATATAAAGGAAATATGGCACAGGACGGTTATATTTATATTTCGTTGGATAATCGCGGTACGCCTGCTCCTAAAGGCAGCTCTTGGCGAAAAAGCATCTACCGCAATATCGGACAGCTCAATATTCGCGACCAGGCTTTAGCAACGCAAGAAATACTGAAATGGCCGTTTGTCGACAATTCACGCGTGGCCGTTTGGGGCTGGAGCGGTGGCGGATCGAGTACGCTTAACCTATTGGGGCAATATCCGCAGATCTATAAAACCGGTATTGCCATTGCAGCGGTAGCCAATCAGTTACTATACGACAATGTATACCAAGAACGCTATATGGGCCTTCCGCAAGAAAATCTGGCGGACTTTGAAAACGGCTCGCCACTGAAATATGCAAAAAATATCAAAGGCAACCTACTCTACATCCATGGAACTGGAGACGACAATGTGCACTATCAAAATGCCGAAGTCCTGATCAATGAACTGATCAAAAATAACGTGCAGTTCCAGCTGATGTCTTATCCAAACCGCAGCCATTCAATTAGCGAGGGACAGGGCACACATGAGCATTTAAGGACATTATTTACAAACTATCTAAAATTACATTGTCCTCCGGGAGGAAGATAGACTGAATCGTTATTATTTAAAAATGAAAAAAATACTGTTATATGCATTGGGTACCTGCGGTCTATTGACCGCAGGTATACAGCAATCGGCAGCGCAGCTGATGAAAGAAAAAAATGAATTCACAAGAGCGGATTCACTGCGCGGATACCTGACGCCATTACGCACCTGCTACGACATCCAATACTATCATCTGGATGTTAAGGTGGATATAGATAATAAATATATTTCAGGTTCAAACCTTTTCCGTTTCAAGGCCACGACTGATTTTAACCGCCTGCAATTTGATCTTTTTGCAAATTTAAAAGTAAATAAAGTCATTTATAAAGGGAAAGAACTTTCCTTTACCAGAGAGCACAATGCGGTCTTTGTCGAATTTCCTACTGCGATCAAGAAAGGGACACAGGATGAATTTACCGTGTTTTATGAAGGTCATCCGACAGAGGCGGTTAAAGCTCCATGGGATGGTGGCTTTGACTGGAAAAAAGACAGCAAGGGCAAACCGTGGGTAGCAACCGCATGCCAGGGTATGGGCGCGAGTGTCTGGTGGCCAAACAAAGACCATCAATCCGATGAAGTGGATAGTATGATGATTTCCATTGCCGTCCCAAAAGAGGTGATGAATGTGTCCAATGGTCGCCTGGTCAAAGTAGAAAAAATGAAGGATGGTTATACCAAATACCATTGGAAAGTCGCCAATCCGATCAACAACTACAATGTCGCCATCAATATCGGCGATTATGTTCATTTTAAGGAAAAATATAAAGGTGAAAAAGGACCATTGGATATAGATTACTATATCTTGCGCGAAAATGATACGGCAGAAAAGAAAGCCCATCTTCAAAAAAATGCCAACCAGACCTTAGAGGCTTTTGAACATTGGTTTGGTCCATATCCGTTCTATGAAGATGGCTATAAGCTTGTTGAAACCTACCATACAGGCATGGAACACCAAAGTGCCATCGCCTATGGAAACCATTATCAAAATGGCTATCGTGGCGGGGATGCGTCGGGAACTGGCTGGGGACATAAATGGGATTTTATTGTGGTCCACGAATCTGGCCACGAATGGTTTGGCAACAATATAACCTCCGCTGATCTGGCCGATATGTGGATCCATGAAAGCTTCACGAACTATTCTGAAGGTTTATTTATCGACTATTTCTATGGCAAAGAAGCTAGCCAAGCGTACGCTCATGGTATCCGAAGTGGAATCCAAAATGACAGCCCCATTCAGGGCCCCTACCACGTCAATAAAGAAGGATCTGGCGATATGTACCCTAAAGGCGGTGTCATGCTCAACATGATCCGTACAATGATTGACAACGATGAAAAATGGCGAAATATTCTCCGGGGACTAAACAGCAGGTTTTATCATCAGCAAGTCGATTATAATGATATCGTCAACTACGTAAATCAGCAATCCGGTTTAGACCTGTTAAAAGTATTTGAACAGTATGTACAGCATACCGCCATTCCTACACTGGAAATCAAACAAGATCCTTCGGGGAGAGTCTTGGGCCGATGGATCAGTGAAGTCAAAGGCTTCCATATGCCTATACATATTGGCGTAAAAGGTCAAAAAAGAGAACTTATCCAGTTGGATCAACGTTTCAGACCGATTAAAATAGCCGGTTTAACGAAAGATAATATTGATATCGATACGTTCAACTATTATGTTGGCGTATTGGTCGAATAAAACGGATTCAAGGTTACAGACATAAAATAAATGCAACGCCCCGGAAAGTAAGTCACTTTCTGGGGCATTGTATTTATTGAACCACTCTTATCGCTTCATAAGTATTCCCAATTGGACCCTTCATGACTTCGCAAACACCAAAAGCAATGAAAGCAAACTGAAGGTTCCTTCTGTCCAATAAGATCAGGTACTTTCAGAAAAAATAGGCAATAAACCTACATTACTGGATCATTCATTATAGGATCATTAGCCTACTAACGATCAATACTGACTCCATACAGGCGGGTCTACGCCAAGTAGATGTTTAACAAAATAGTCCCTCCTTTTTCGTTCACCATAATCTCCCCCAGAAGAATGTCCCATCCCAGGAACCATAATAAAATCATGGTTCTTACGCGCTTTGATCAAGGCATCAACCAATTGGAAAGTGGATGAAGGATCCACATTTTCATCCAGTTCTCCAACAATCAACAAAAGATTTCCTTCCAGCTTAGCGGCATTTTCAATATTGGAGCTGGCCGCATATTCAGGCCCTACAGGCCAGCCCATCCATTGCTCGTTCCACCATATTTTATCCATTCGGTTATCGTGGCAACCACAGGAGGAAACACCAACTTTGTAAAACTCCGGATGGAATAACAGCGCGCCCGTCGAGCTTTGACCGCCAGCCGACGTTCCATAGATCCCTACTCTACCGATATCCATGTATTTGTATTGTTTCGAAGCGGCCCGCATCCAGGCGATCCGATCGGGAAAGCCCGCATCTTTCAGATTTTTCCAACAGATATCATGAAAAGCCTTTGAACGATTTGACGTCCCCATTCCATCGATCTGCACCACGATAAAGCCCAATTCCGCCAATTCATACATCCCACTCGGGTTGCTGTAGAATGATTTGGGCACGAAAGAGCTATGCGGTCCCGCATAAATATATTCGATGACAGGATAACTTTTTGCAGGATCAAAATTGGTCGGTCGAATAATAATACCCCAGATATCCGTTGCACCATCCCGTCCCTTGGCTTTAAAGGCTTCTGGAGCACGCCAGCCTACCGCTTCGAGCAAGCTGCTGTTTGTTTTCTCCAGTTCCATGATAAGACGACCATGGTTGTCGCGCAATACTGAAATTGGCGGCTGATCAACTCGGGAATAGGTATCCACAAACAAGGAATAGTCTTTATTGAAAAAAGCTTGATGATTTGCATTTTCTTCCGTCAGCAGTTTTAAGCCCTTTCCATCTAAACCGATTGAATAATAATGGATCAAATAGGGATCTTCCTCTGCATTCATACCACTGCCTTCAAAAATGACCGTTCGTTTGTCAGCGTCGACATGTACGACTTTCCGAACCACCCAATTTCCCTTTGTGATTTGATTTTTCACTTTTCCAGTAGATCCATCATAAAGATACAGGTGGTTCCATCCGTCACGCTCAGAAGCCCACACAATTTCCTTTCCATCGGCTAGATCCTCCCGATATTTCTTACCGCTATAATCGATAAAGGTCTTATTTTGTTCTCGGATCAAATAACTGGACATACCGCTATTGGCATCCATTTGCATGACACCATAGACCTGATGCCCGCGTTTGTTATACTCGAAGGTAAATGCTCTACTGTCATCGCGCCAGGATAATTCCGAAAGATAAAATTGATTCGGTATAAGCTCCGCATCAAATACCCACAGTTTATCTTTTTCGAGATCATATAAAACGGGTAGTTTTTGCGCTAATTCGTCACCAGGTTTGACATAATCTCGTGTCTGAATCTTTGGCTGTAATTGATCTTTAGGGGAAGATTCAATAAGCGTCAGTTGTCTGATCTCTATTTTTTGTGTTTTTACTGTAGCCAATTTCCGGCTATCCGGTGCCCATTGAATATCATTGCTATAGTAGTTTGACGTATTACCATCAAACGTAATTTGTCGCGCCTGATTTAAGTTTCCCTTCTTTGCTAAGAAAACATTATTGTTGCGGATAAAAGCAACATGTATTTTATCTGGAGATTCAACTTCCCGATAGGTATTTCCTTGTTCACGCTGCCCCCAATATCGCGGATTGCGCTCTTTACTTCCACTTGCAGCGCCCTGGCTCAATTGCGAGGAACGGCGGTTCCAGATCCAAAAGTAGCCCGCGATATCGAGCGAAACTTGATCTTGATCCATCAATTTTATCTGATCATTGGAAATAACGCGATTTTCGACTTTTCGTTCCAGCTTTTCATCCACCAAGGAAAATACCTTCGTTAGATCAAACAGCGGTTCTTTTGTTTTTGCCTGGGGATTGACCAAAATGTACTCTTTTCCCTGCGCCGTATTTCGATCATACCAAAACAGGTCCCCCCCATCATTCCAATAAAACTGCCCCGGTAGATTTTCGATTTTATTGGTCAATTGTTTTTTTAGGTTTTGTGCACGGGTATAATCTACCAAAGTTCCTTGACCAAACAGAAACTGTACAGACAACAACAAAACCACTGTACTAAGAAACTTCATATTTTCTTCGCTTAGGATTGATTAAATAATAGATCGGGATACCCAATAGTGCAATGATAATGCCTGGCCAGGTATAATTTGGTTTAAAAATTACCATCAAGCCGATAAAGGCTAGCCCCATCAGAATATAAAGAATGGGAAGAAAAGGATATCCAAATGCTTTATAGGGTCTGTTCAAATCCGGACGCGTGATACGGAGGCGAATAATACCTGCAATTGCAAGGACATAAAAGATCACGACCACACAGGTAATCATATCCAATAAGTCACCATATTTTCCGCTCAAACACCATATTGACGCAGCAAGACACTGTATCCAGAGGGCCCAGGCGGGTACCGCATGTGCATTCAGCTTGCCTGCCCTTTTAAAAAACAAACCATCTTTAGCCATGGAATAATACACCCTCGCACCGGCCAGGATAATTCCATTATTGCAACCGAAGGTACTAATCATGATCATAATGGCTATAATCGTGATCCCAAAAGGGCCGAATACTTCTTGTGCCACACTCATCGCTACCCGATCCTTTGGTGCGTTGACCATAGCTTCCAAAGGCAATATGCCCGTATACATTAAATTGGTCAACAGATAGATGACGGTGACCAGCAAAGTCCCTAATGCCAGACTCAATCCGATATTGCGTTGCGGATTCTTAATTTCGCCCGCTACAGCTGAGGATGAGTGCCAAGAATCGCTACTGAAGAGGGCTCCGACCATAGCCGCAGAAAAAGCACCCATTGCTGAAAACCCATCATAAGATGTGTAGGTTCCATCCACATTTAAGCGGCGCATGGACCAAAGCGAAATATTGTCCCAGTTCAAAGCCCAAACTTCATGTTTCAAAGCCAGGAAGCCAAAGAGCAACAAAAGCAACAGGCTCCCAATTTTGATCAATGTAATGGATGTCTGCACACGCTTTCCGCTATTTACACCCCTTGAATTAATGTAGGTTAATACCATAATGACCGCAATGGCCAGCACCTGTGCTGCCGAGACGCGGTAATCTGACCATTCAAGCAGATAGACATCTTCGTCCATAAAGGGGAAAAGGTAGGCAGTGAATTTAGCAAACGCAACGCCGACGGCGGCGATTGTCGCGGTTTGTATCACAGCAAAAAATGTCCAGCCAAATACAAAACTCAATACGGGACCATAAGCCTCCCGAAGATAAATATATTGGCCACCGGCCTTGGGAAACATCGCGCTGAGTTCACCATAACTCAATGCTGCTGTTAAAGTCATAAATCCACAGATTAGCCAGACAACCATCATCCAACCCGCAGAACCGGTATTGCGTGCGATATCTGCAGAAACGATGAAAATTCCAGAACCAATCATACTTCCAACAACAAGCATCGTTGCATCGAGCAATCCCAGCGACTTTTGAAAAGTTTGTTTTGACTCACTCATAAACACCTAGTTGTTAAAATGATAGAATTTCCAATTTGTCTCATGGTCTGGTTTTAATTGCTCGCCTTTGATAATCGCTCTTAGCATTTCCATGGGCAGGTAATTTTCTTTAATCACACGATCATGAAAATCAGCAAATGACATTTTACCCTGATCAACCACCTCCTCTTTGATCCGCATCAGTTGTAATCCGCCGACCAGATAAGCCAGCTGGTATAAGGGATCATATGAACCTTCAAAAGACCTCTTTACTTCACCATGGGCATTAGCAGACTCAAATCCCACCCTGTTTACCAAGTAATCTATGCATTGCTGCGGCGTCCATTCACCCAAATGAAATTTAATACTAAAGGTTATTCGCGCACAGCGGTGCATACGCCAAAATAACATTCCTATACGCTCTTCGGGAGTTTTGGCAAATCCTTTACTATACAATAATAATTCCCAATAAAGTGTCCATCCTTCTGTCCAAAAGGGTGTATTAAACGCTTCCTCGCGATAAGGCTTGTAGCGCCTATTCATAAAATATTGCAAATGATGACCGGGGATCAATTCATGCTGCACAGTACCGCGGGAGAAATAAGGATTATTACCACGCATACTCATCAATTTTGCCTGTTGATCCATCGTGTTGGTTGGATATGATATACTAATTTCCCGACCACCCGTAAAAAAAGGGTTGACACGCTGACGTTCTGGGGTCATCATGATCATTCCCCAAGTTTCATCTGCCAGTTCAGGAATATCCATGAGTTTATTTTTTTGAATAAACTGCTGTGCATCGTTATACAATTTCAGGATGAGTTCCGGCTGTTTCCCAATGGGAACGTAGGAGTTTTTAACCTGCTCCTGTGCTGCCCGCCAGTCGTCTCCAAACCCCATTTCACGACTCGCTTTCAATAACTCTGCTTCACACCATTTAAACTCTTGATCAGCCAATTTTAGCAGATCGGCAGCTGTATAACTGATCATTTCAGCTTTGAGTCTTCGGTTTATTTCTTTTTCGCCAATCGGCACACCCGCAATCTGGCTACCATCATCAAAAACTTTCCGGTCGCTTTTTGCGGCTAATTTCTCCTTATAATCCGACAATTTACTTTTCACCTGTTGAAATATGGCGGGTACCCACCAGGTAAATTCAGGGTCGTATCCATTATAGAAATCGAAGGTGCTTGTTATCCTTAAATCCAAAGAATTTAATAGGCCAACCAAAAAGTTCACATCTGCATCAGGAATATTGGTCTTTTCTTGCAAAGCGGTTATCGATCGATCGATTTCATCGACAACCCGCGTCAGCTCTTTCGCGACATCTTCTCCCGCCAAACGTTTTCCTCGACGACGTTCCTTTTCGAGTTTAAATATTCGTTGTGCAAAAGGTAAATACAGGGATAACCTGTTGTAATTCGACTCATGTTCTTTCAGTGCAAGGAGATCACTTTTTAGTTTGCGCTTCAGTAAGATAAAATCCACCTGCCCAGATGTTTCAAGTTCTTCATAGGGAAATTTGTCCAATTTGTTCAAATATTCGTTATCCAAACGTTGAAGACGTGCCAGCTGTTCGGGTGAAGCCGCAGCCCGTTGATTGCCCCAGCCTTTGGGCATTGGACCATAGAAATAGTTGATCGCCTCAACATCATGCCCATATTGCACGATATAAGGTTCTATGGGGGTGGTATGCTCGTATAATTTCATCTTTTGTGCATGTGTGGATACCGGGAATAGAAAGAGTAGTCCATAAAACAGTGTTTTGGGAGCTTTAAAAGAAAAAGAACGATTCATAATTCAGGTATTGGTTTATATCATAATTTTATCGATCAAAACGATCGGGCCTAAACCCATCAATATCAGCCTGTATTTTTTGTCCGGCCAATAAATCTGCAATGATTTTCCCGTATGCTGGACCTAAACTCAAGCCCATCATCCCACCTCCACCGGCAACCAGGACATTGTCAAATTTTTCCAATCGTCCCAAATAAGGCAATCCATCGGGCGAGCAGGGCCTATAACCATACCATATTTTTTCCTTTGGATAATCGACTTGTAGCTCCGGGTAATATTTGGGAATAGACTCTACTATGCCACGAACACGATTTTCATAAATTTTATCATTTGCAGGTCCCAATTCCATCGTACCACTGAATCTGATCTGGCCATTCATGGGGGTTACAGCAACACGAGCTTCCAGTAATAATGCCGCATGATTCAAGCTCTGCTCACCCTGGGGCTGATACATAAAAGAATATCCCTTTCCGGGCATAAGTGGTGTATTTACCTGCAACTTCGACGTCAACTGGGGCAAATAAGCACCACCGGTTAACACAAAAGCATCAGCCTGAAAACTTCCTTTATTGCTGACTGCTTCTTTAATCTTATTTCCGGCCGTCATAAATTTATAGACATCAGTATCTTCGAAAAAAGCAACATCTGCAGCTTTCAGGTATTGAATCAATTGCTGCATTAACTTGGGTGGATATAGTTTTCCATCGCAGCGATAAAGTATAGCACCCAATACATCTAGCTTCAGATTAGGTTCCAGTTCTTGAACGGTATTTCCTTCGAGGATATCGACATCGAGTCCGAGGTCCTGTGCACGATGCGCCAGCTCAATCTCCTCATGTTGCATTTCTTTCGATTTATACATCATCAGGATACCATTCTGCTTCAGTTCAAAATCAAAATTATCTTCTTGGGCCAGTTCGTCATACAAGCGGCTGCTATAGAGATTCAGGTCACGTATGGCGGAAGCATGTTGCTCCACATGCGTGCGGTTGGCATGTTTTAGGAATTTCAGACCCCAATTGATCAACCGCGGATTGAGCGAAGGCCGTACATAAAAGGGGCTTTTACTATTGAACATCCACTTTATTCCTTGCGCGACTATCCCGGGGGCTGCCAAGGGCGTAAAATGACTGGGGACGATCATGCCTGCATTGCCATAAGAACAATTATTGTCCAAAGTATTTTTTTCCAGGATTTTCACATCCCAACCATCTCTCACCAGGTAATAGGCCGAAGCAAGACCAGCAATTCCAGCACCTATTACAACAACTGTACCTCTATTATTTTCTTTCACGTTGCTCTTTTCTTATTAATGTATTAAATCACCTGAAAACCGCCAAAATAAGGATCTTCATCATCCAAAAAAATGGTATTATATCCTGTTATCCGTGCCCAGCCTTCGATGGACGGCACAATAGCAGGCTTACCATCCACGGTTGTTTCCGCTTCAATTTTGCCGGTAAATTGTGAACCAATATAACTTTCATGTATAAATTCCGTTCCTTTTTTAAGCTTCCCTTTCGCGTACCACTGCGCCATACGCGCCGAAGTACCTGTACCACAAGGAGAACGATCCAAGGCATTATCGCCAACCAGTACGGCGTTGCGTCCGGACGAGTTGGGAAGCGTTGGATTACCTGTCCATTGGATATGTGTCAACCCATGAATATTCGCATCTTCGGGATGAACAAAAGCATATTTTTCGTTGAGCAGTTGACGAATTATTTTCCCATAATGGATCAATTGGCTCGCAGAATAAGAACTGATATCGTCAAAATTAGCCTGGGGATCAATAATACCATAGAAATTGCCACCGTAGGCAACATCTACGCTGATAATTCCTAAATCTGGACAGTCTACCGTTAGCCCTTCAGCATATAAAAAAGACTTGACGTTAGTAAGCTTTACGCTTTTCACCTTAGGACCCTCTTGAACATAATCGATATGTACAAGTCCTGCCGGAGTTTCCAACCTTAATTTTCCGGGAATTTAGGTTGAACGAGCCCCTCCTCGATGGCAATCGTTACGGTACCGATCGTTCCGTGTCCGCACATAGGCAGACAACCACTGGTCTCAATATAAAGAACGCCGATATCGTTTTGCGGATCAAATGGTGGATAAAGCATACTTCCACTCATCATGTCATGTCCCCTTGGTTCAAACATCAATCCTTTGCGAATCCAGTCGTACTCACGTATAAAATGCAATCTGCGCTCCATCATGGAATTACCCGCTAGCAATGGGGTTCCCCCTGCAACCAATCGTACGGGACAACCACAGGTATGCGAATCAATACAAAAAAAAGTCTTCTTCATTTCTGAGTCCTTGTTGTTTATATGGTCATTTATCTATATTATGCTTTCGTCCATTGTTGATTGACCAGACGATCAATTTGTAATGGGTTTCCGTCTTGTAGCTCTTTAGGTAAAAACTCATTCGGCCAATTCTGGAAGCTAAAAGGTCGGACGAACCGTTTTACCGCATCTGGCCCTACTGAAGTAAAACGAGCATCTGTGGTTGCTGGATAAGGTCCGCCATGCTGCATGGCATACTGAACCTCTACGCCTGTTGGCATACCTTGGAACAGCAGTCTTCCGCATTTGTCCTGAGCCATTGCAAAAAGAGCCGGGCATTCATGTATGTCCTGCGCCGTGGCAGCGAAAGTCAGGGTAATCTGCCCATCAAGCTGTTGCATGACAAGATTCATCTCATTTTGGTCGTTACAGGATACAATCAGCCCAAAAGGTCCAAAAACCTCTTCCAGCAAGTTGGGATTGTTTAATACCTGACTGGCTTCAGTTTCGACAAGTACAGCCCGGGCAAAATCATGTGGTGTATTACCTTCGCCTTCCCCCAATACGCTGATCCCTTCCGATTGAACCATTTCGCCTTTTAGGCGATTGTAGCTATCCAGAATACCCGCATGTAACATTTTCCCTGTAGCAGCAGATTTTAGTTCGCTCTTTAGGGCCAGTTTGAGCCGATCGAACGGTTCGCCCGCCAAGCCTACCAATACACCCGGATTAGTACAAAACTGCCCTACACCGAGGAGTAATGATCCAATATACTGCTTTGCAAATGCTTCCAGATGATTAGCGAGGTAGTCTTGCAAAATAAAAACCGGATTTACGCTTCCCATTTCAGCAAATACCGGAATAGGTTCAGGTCTCGACTGCCCTAAATCAAACAAGGCTTTTCCGCCACGAAATGAACCTGTGAATGCCACAGCCTTTACCTGTTTATGGCTAACCAACTGTTGCCCAACAGCAAATGAATCTGACAGCACATGATTAAAAACACCAGTCGGAACGCCCTGTTTTGAAACCGCACGATCAATGGCGTCAGCCATTAATTGGGAGGTTTTAAGATGCGCAGGATGAGCCTTTACGATGACTGAACAGCCGGCACCAATGGCACTTGCAGTATCTCCGCCAGCAGTTGAAAAGGCGAAAGGAAAATTACTCGCGCCAAAGACGACCACTGGACCAAGTCCTTTATTATATTTCCTTAAATCAAATTGGCCATTTGGATCCCGATCTATCCGAGCTTCACTGTATAAACCAGTACGAACGGCATCGGCATATCGACGCCATTGATTGACTGTTCTCGCCTTTTCACCCTGCAGTCTTCCCAAAGGTAGTGCCGTTTCCAGATGAGCCGTTTCAATCAATATTTCGCCCAATTCCTCAATTTCAGCGGCAATGGCATACATCAATTCCGCTCGTTCGATGACATCCGTTTGTTGAAGAAACTGAAATCCAGCCTCCGCCTGTTTTACGACGTAATCAATCTCATTTTCGTTTCTATCCATTCCTTTTGTTTTTATGGTAAATAGTATCTTCAAAAATCAATAAAAACCTTCCCTATATTTTCATTCCTTGCGGTTACTCAATATAATAAGAAGGTCCTTTTCGCGTATTTTTACTTGGTTCTAAAAAGAAAATTTCCTGAACTCTCATCCAGAGAGTTCAGAAGCATTCCTATAATTGTGGTCTCGTTGCGATTGAATCTGCAATAATTTTTTTCACACGTTGTTCTTCCTCACCGATCAACGGTAATCTCGGCGCGCGTGTATAAGGTGTTGAAATTCCTTCAGCTGTAGCGGCCAATTTAATGTATTGGACCAATTTAGGATGAATATCCAATTCCAACAAAGGCATAAACCAACGGTATATTTCTACCGCTTTTTTATATTCACCAGCTTTCACAAGATCATACATAACCACTGTTTCTCTTGGGAATGCGTCCACCAATCCAGCGACTAACCCATCAGCCCCTAACATTAAAGACTCGAGCCCCAAGGTATCTACACCGGCCATAATCTTTAATCGATCACCAAAACGATTTTTCAAACGCGTGATATTGGTTAAATCTCGTGTAGATTCTTTCACTGCCTGGATATTTGGTTCCAACAATAGTTCTTCAAACATATCCAACGATACATAAGTACTATAGTCAACTGGGTTATTATAGATTAAAATTGGCAGTTTGGTACTTTGTGCAACAGCACGAAAATAAGCGACAGCTTCTCTATCATCGGCTCTATAGCGCATTGGTGGCAATAACATCAAACCATCGGCTCCCAATTCCTCACTGGTCTGCGCCACTTTGATCGCAGCAGCAGTTGTATTTTCTGCAATATTTAGCAATACGGGTACACGACCACCAACAAGTTTCAACGCATAGGTCAATAAATCATACTTTTCTTCTGTAGTCAAAACACTTGCTTCCCCCAATGATCCAGCGATAATCAAACCGTGAACACCTCCATCCAATTGTGCTTCAATGTTTTTACCAAACATATCAAAATCCAAATTTCCATTTTCATCAAATGGTGATAACATTGCAGGATATATTCCTTCCCATTTAAATTGTGCCATAGCGTATTATTTTAATATTTCTTTATCACAAATCTATCTGGAATAGTACGTTCAGTCTTCTTATGAATTAATCAACACTGACCTAATATTGACCTTTTCTCGTAAATACAACTCACGAGGATTCAAAAGAATGTTTTTTCTAATTTTAAATACAGCTTTATAACTTATCTCGGCAAAACTTCAACGAAGTGCTTTTTATGTTGAGGCTTAATTTAAGGAACTTAAATGTAAATTCAACATTTATAACAAGATTTACACAAAATAGCATGTAAACGATATATCGCTATTCGCTTCAACTTTGGATCGCTATTACGAAACGTACAGCTGCATGTTAAAAATAACAAAGGTTGCACTGTCGGACAGGCAACCTTTGTATCGTATATAATAATTAAAAATGGGTAACTAATCGCGGTTCTCCTTCTTATAAGCGAAGTAAAAAACAATAGGTAGTACTGAAAACGAGAGAATCATACAAATAATCAATCCACCAACAATCATAATCGCCAGGGGTTTTTGAATTTCAGACCCCATACCGTTTGAAAGTGCAGCTGGCAATAAGCCCATCGCCCCCATTAATGCAATCATTAAGATGGGTCTGATCCGGCTTTTGACAGCTTCATAAATAGCAGGTTTCAAGCGCATTTTATTCAACAGATTTTCTTTCATAATCCCGATTAAGACAATACCATCAATCGTGGCTACCCCAAAGAGAATAATAAATCCGATACCGGCCGAAATTCCAAATGTCGTTCCAGTAATCCACAAGGAAATGAATCCACCAATAAAAGCAAAGGCGAGGGTCAGTGAAGAAATCAGCGTATCTTTGACATTACCAAAATTGGCATACAGCAAGAGTAAGATCAAAATCAACGAAATTGGCACAACATTCATCAGTTGTTTTGTTGCCCGTTCCTTGCTTTCGAATTCACCAGCCCAGACGACCTTATAGGATTTGGACAGTTTCACATCTCTTTCTATCTGTTTTTTCGCATCGGCAATTGTGCTTCCCAAATCTCGACCTTCAATATTGAAGCCAACACCAATATAGCGGGAATTCCCTTCTCTGTAAATAAATGCCGGCCCGGTATGATAATCTATTGTTGCGATCTCCCGTAGGGGTACTTTCTGATCATTCATCGTCGGAATAATGATATTTCCGATCTTCTCGGGGTTGTCGCGGTATGATTTTTGGAAGCGCAGGCGAACATCAAAGATCCGCTCATTTTCGTAGAAATGTGTCACAGATTGCCCCCCGATAGTCATTTCGATCACGGACTGCACATCTTTGGTTGAAACGCCATATTTAGCCATTTTTGAATCATGCAGTTGAATGCGGAGTTCTGGCAAACCTATATTTTTAAAAACATTGACATCCGTAATGCCATTGACCTTTTTTAGTGACTCTGCAAACTTATTGGCCTTATTCTCTAAATCTTGTAAGTTTTCACCAAAGATTTTGATAACTAGTGGACTTTTTACCCCGGCCACATACTCCTCCACATTATCCTGAATCGGCTGGCTAAAGCCAAAGTTGATTCCAGGAAAAGTCTGCAGGCTATCCCGCATCTGACTGATCAATTTCTCTTTGGAAAGTTTACGTTTCCACTCCCCCTCGGGCTTCAATTCAATATTAAATTCAATATTAAAAAAGCCTGTTGGATCCGTGCCATCATTGGGACGGCCTGTCTGTGTCATTATAAAGTCGATCTCGTCAAACTGCTTCATCAGTTTTGTTTTCATTGTTTTGGTCAGCTTCACCGATTCTTCCAGGTTGACACTATTGGGTAAGGTTGCGCGAACATAGATTGCACCCTCATTCAATTTTGGAAGAAACTCGGAACCATAGTGGCTAAACCGGAAAATACAGACGAACAAGACAACCATAAAAATAGACAATGTCCATTTTGGATGGTCAAAAGCCTTTTTAAAACCTTTAAAAATGGCATTACGGCTTACTTTAGTGATCTTATTTTCATCTTCTTTGATGTTCTTTTTTAATAAGTATTTACACATCGCGGGCACATAGGTCAAACTTAGGATCAAGGACCCCAACAAGGCGTAACCGAGCGTAAAGGCTAATGGTGAGAACATTTTTCCTTCCACCTTTTGAAAAGAGAAAATAGGAGTCAGTGCGACAATTAAAATCAATAGTGCAAAAAAGATATACCCCGCTACGGAACCCGCACTTTTCTTAATGATCCCTAGCTTGGAGATTTTATTAAAGCGTTCCGTCCCAAGCCGATGGGCCTCTTTTTCCAAAGAGACAAAAACAGTCTCGACGATTACCAATGTTCCTTCGAGCAAGAGTCCAAAGTCCAACGCCCCCATTGAAATCAGATTGGCCGGCAAACCTTGTATTTTCAATAATATAATCGCAAAGAGGAAAGCCAGTGGAATGACCGAGGCAACAATAAAGGTTGTCTTCCAGTTGTTCAAAAAGATAAAGACAATAATCGAAACCAGAATAACCCCTTCTATCAGGTTTTTGGAAACCGTATGTACGGTATTATTCACCAGTTTAGTACGATCTATAACGGGTTCGATCTTGACATTTTCGGGTAAAATACGTTGGTTTAGCTCTTCGATTTTTGCCTTTAGCCTTGTGACGACAGCCGAAGGATTTTCTCCCCGCAGCATAATTACTATTCCCTGTACAAGATCATCTTCCTGATTGAGTCCCACTTGGCCAAGTCGTGGCTTTGCGCCCAGTTCTATTTCGGCTACATGTTTGACTAAAATCGGTGTATTGCCGACCACCTTGATCAAAATATTACCAATATCGTCGATCTTATCCAATAAACCTACCCCACGAACGACATAGGCTTGATTTCCTTTCTGGATCACATCCCCACCGACGTTGATATTCGAACGCGATACGGCTTCATACACGTCCAGTGGCGACAAGTTATAATTCGCCAGCTCAGTTGGGTTGATCTTTATTTCATAGATCTTTTCCTCCCCCCCAAAACTCACGACGTCCGCCACACCCGGTACCCCCACAAGTTCCCTTTCGATCACCCAATCTTGAATGGCAGAGACTTCTTTAATCGGAAGATTGCTCTTCACCACATAGCGAAAAATTTCTCCGGTAGCACCCGAAGGTGGTTCGATGGAGCTTTCCGCGCCGTCCGGCAAATCGATGGAACGCATCTTATTACCCGCATACTGCTGGGCATAAAAGTCCGCTACACCATCCTCAAATTGGATCGTTACAACGGATAAGCCAAACAAGGAGATCGAACGAACATCCGTTTTCTTTGGGATGGTATTCATCTCTTTAGTTACCGGTAATGTGACGAACTTCTCGATTTCTTCAGCACTACGTCCCGGCCATTGTGTGATAATCCTGACCCGTGTATTGGTGACGTCGGGGAAAGCTTCAATCGGTGTATGCAGGTAGGCGTATATCCCGCCGAATAATAATGCCAACGTAAAAAATAGGACGACCAAGGAGTGTTTCAATGAAAACGACACAATATTTTGTACAACTTTCTTCATCCTATCTATTTATCAATTCATCAAATACAATCAGCTCATTTTCTGTCAGCACCTGATCTCCCTCGGCTATTCCTGTTTTGACAAAAGCATAGGTTTCATTCTCAGCAACAATATCCACAGGCTTTACGGACAGATCACAGTCATTTTTGTACAGCACCACGAAATTCTGGTTATTATGCAGAATGATGGCATCTTTGGGAATAGCCAGCATCTGCTGTTCTTGTCCTGAAACAGCTTTTTCCACCAATACATCCACACTCATGCCCGGCTTTAACCTCAGGTCTTTGTTCAACAACTTTACACGCGCCTTGACGACACGTTCTTCAGGATCGAAGAAATTGGCTACCTGATCAATATAGCCATCAAAAGATTCCCCTTTATAGGCTAACGTGGTGATTTTGACAGGCGCACCATTTTTCACAAAAGGTAAATTATTTGCATAAATATTGACCGAAACCCATACTTCATTTAGTTTACTTACCGAGAGTAACTCGGCATCATCACCAACTGTCATACCGGGGCTCACCTTTTTATCGACTATATAACCCGCTTTGGGTGCACGAATGTAAAATAGACCATTTTCTGATGATCCATTGAGCAGGTTCATATTGGCCTTTACATGACGTATTCCGATTTGTGTGGCTTTCAATTCGCTTTCCATCTCTTCTAGTTCCCGTTGGGAAGCCATACCATCTTTCAGTAGACTGCGAAGACTTGCCAATTTACTCTCCACCAAGCGCTTGCTATTCTCCAGCTCACGCAGCTCCTTTCCTAAATCATTGACCGAGGTCCCTTTAAGCGATACAAGAATCTGTCCCTTCTCCACATAATCACCCATCTTGACGGAGACAGACTGCACGATACCGGGTATCGGGCTCTTTAGTGCAGCAAGCTCATCCTGATCGTATTGAATGACCCCATTTAAAGCGATCTGTTCAAATACCGCCCGCTTCTGAATCGAATCAATTTTAATTTGGTTTTTGAAATCTGCGCTAAGGCAAAAACCTTTAGTTGGCGGCGTAACCTGCTCTTCATTTTTCGTTGATTGACAGCTCCACAATAAACATATGGACAGGAGTGTCAGTGGCATTAAAAAGTTCCCTTTCATTAGACAATGTCCTTTCCGATTAAATACGTCAATTCTTCCTTATACTGAAGGTATTTTGCCCTGCGCTCCAATATTGATTCTTTGTTTTCCATGTAATTATTGATAAAGTCTATAAATTCAACGATGGTCAACCGTCGTTCTTGAAAATTGCGGACATAGCGTTCAAGCGCGACATCCAGTTTACGATCAAAGCCTGTATCCATCGTTTTCAAGCTCGATTCGAGATTGCTCAAACGCGCCGAAAGGAAGTCGATCTCTCGTTCTATATCGATACGAAATTGTGCGATTTCAACTTTGTTTTTCTCAAGTTCCAGTTGAGCAACTTTGATATTGCCCTGGTTTCGATTAAATAAAGGAAGATCCATAGCAACACCCAGGCCTATAAAATCGCGCATGATATTTCCGCCCCTGTCATAATTCATCGATACTTTGAGATCTGGTGTACGTTCTGCTTTTTCGATTTCCAACTGCGCATTACTTTTCTTCCAGGTATTGTGGATGATTTTATAGTCGCTACGGTTTTCCAGGGCCATCATTTTCCATTCCTGTTTCGTCCCCAGGAGAAAAAGTGGCATACCTATCGTATCCGAAATGTAAAGTGCAGTCCCCTTATCTCCTAGATAGCTCGCAACTGTATTCATTTTTGCAATTTTTTCCTGCTGGATTTCGTTGAGTTTATTCCCAAATGCAATCGACTCACTTTCAATCCTGAGATAGTCCATTTCACTCACATTGCCTTCTTTCCATTGATTTTGAAAGGACTTCGCTAGGGTCTGAAAAATATCGACCTGACTACTGTATAACTGTTCTTTTTCCTGTAGGATCTGTAGTTCGAGGCATTGGCTCCGGAGATCATATTTCAAATTCCGCAATAATTCTTCAAATTGAAGCCGGGCATTCTCTTTTTCCAAAAGCTGCAATTGCACCCTTTTTTTCCGTTTCCCGGCCATTTCGATCGTCTGTTCCAGCTCAACAGCCAGCTGCTGATATTTACCATAATGACCGATCAGCGCAGGAAAGGATTCGCTGCTGGAATTTTTCCAAAGATTGACCTCTGAGATTGAGATCGTTGGATTGGGCCAGAGCTTTGCCTGAAGTACTGCTGCATCAGCCTGTTGTATATGAAAACGTTGTGCCATTAAGCTCAGGTTATGCGCAAGGAACACCTGTTCAATCTCCGATTTTCGTAAACGGCTTTCAACCGCTTCCTGCGAAAATAGTTTGCTACTCAGGCCAAGAAGTAAAAATAATGTAATACGTAGCTTTCTCACTTAATTTTGAATTTCCACAAAACTAACGGACAGAGATTACAGGCAACTTTAGGTTAAATTAAAGTTTGATTAGAAGAGATTAGAAAAGGATTAGAATTTAGGGAATAGCAGTGATACGGTTGTTCCCAGATGGTTCGAGCGAATATCAAAGTCTACCCCCTGATCCTTAAAAACGATCTGAGCAAATGAGAGACCGATGCCGCTTCCCTTCACCTGACCTACATTTGACCCACGATAAAAAGTCTGTTTCACAGACTCCAGTTCGGCCTTTGGGATACCGATGCCGTGATCTATAATTTGTAAAGACAGTCTGCCATCTGCACTGGTCATTCGGATAAGCACTTCTTGCCCATTTGCATATTTCAGTGCGTTTTCGATTAAATTAGAGATCGAAAGGGAGACGAGCATCTTGTTGCCCCGAAAATTAAAGTATTGTGGCTCGTCGACCTCTATATCGACTTTCAGGGGTACGGCAAATGATCTCGAAAATTTAGGTACAAGGTCCCACACGATCTCATCGATACGAAAGGTTTCCAGGGAACGTTTCAGGGCCTGATCTTCGGTCAGTAATAGAAAATTACCAATAAGCTGATTCAGAAAATTCACATGCTCGGTAATGGTTTCGGCCAGTTCACGGTATTCTTCCTCCGTTCTAACTTTTGCGCCGAAGACCTCCATTGAGCCCAGGATACCCGCTAAAGGCGTTCGGAACTCGTGGGAAACATAACTTACAAAGTTCTTTCTGATAATCATATTTTCACTGATCCGACGTAGGAGTGCATTATAACTTTCAATCAGATCCTGGAGTTCATCCTTGGTTTTTATGGCGGTCAAGGGCTCCTGAATGGTACTTAAATCTTTATGCTGAATTTCTTGGATCACTTTACGAATGGGCAGATAAGCATACTTACTCAGCCAGACCGACAACAAGGCAATACTAATCAATGCAATGAGAAAAACAAAGACAAGCGTAATGAGTAAACGGTTCAACTGATGATCAAAATCTGCGCTGGACTCTTTGACAAACACAAAGAAATCGCCCTGATTATCGGGATAATACAAACCAAAATAAAAGCTATCGGCTGTTTTAAAATAAACCGTTTTGTCTGTTTTCAGCTGGTTCAGCAAATCTGTATTAATTTGATTATCAAACCGCATACCACCATAACTCACCTTCCCCGCTGCGTTGTAAACGGCTACCATCGCGCGCTTGACCAGACTTTCATATTGATTTTTGGATTCCATGTGCTTTAGCGGACTCTGTTCGTCCGCTTCAAGGTAATAAATAACGGCTATCTTCGCATTTTTTTCCAGCGAGCTTATCAGATGTCGTTCAGAAGAATTATAAAATATCCAGTAGATGACTAGCGTTGCAAGCCCAAAAATGATGGTGAATACCAAGGTAGAAAAGAGTGTGAGTCGAATCTTTAAATTCATGGTCAGTCCGTTGTGAGCATATAACCTACCCCTTTCACCGTTTTGATAATGGAGGTATCACTCCCCGCATCAATCTTACCTCTTAAATAAGAAACGTATACATCGACAACATTGGTATTATTATCAAAATCAATTCCCCAGACGGCCTGTAAGATCGCTGTTCTTGAAAGGGTTTTATTGCGATTTTCGATCAGATACTTCAACAGTTTAAATTCTTTAGGTGATAGATCGATATTTTTACCATTCTTATGGACTTCATACCGTTCAAGATCCACTTTTAAATCATGAATTTCTACGCAGCTATCCTTTGGTACGTTTTTATAATTGTCGCGGCGTACCAAGGCTTTGATACGGCTAACCAATTCCTTAAAGGAAAAGGGTTTGACAAGAAAATCATCAGCACCACTTTCCAAGGCCTCGACTTTATCTTCAACTTCTCCTAAGGCACTTAAAATCAATATTGGAATATGATTTTTTCGATATCGGATCATCTTCGTAAATTGTATACCATCTATTCCGGGCAACATTATATCAAGTACGACAATGTCCAATGAATCCGCATTGATCCATTCACGTGCCGCTTCCGCAGATTCAACCAAAATGACCTTGTGGCCCATCTCTTCTAGACCTTTAACAACAAAGCTGCTAATACGGCGATCGTCTTCTACTAAAAGTATCTGCATATACTCAGTTTATTTTTATGCGGGATTATAAAAATTACGAATTTCTCTTAGAATTCTACAAGTATACGAATTTACAAATTAATCGTTCGGGTGATCAAGAGCAGTGTCGAGGATAAAAATCTTTGTCTATAACGTTGACGAGTCCATTATGCGGAATTCTCTATTATTCAGGTAAAAAATATTACGTCCAGTATTATTTGTTTATATTTAACCTAACAATTCGGAAAGGAATTAAAATGAACACAGCATTGCTCTCCAATAGAAAAAGAAGTGAAGAGATTACGATTCAATATTTTAACTTTTTAGATCGTCATTTAGCGGAATTGGTTCGTGGAGACAGCATAGATATGATTGAGCTTCAGGATATCGCCAACATACTCTGTGTTTCACAAAAGCATCTTATCAAGATTATACAGGAAACTTCCGGAAATCACCCCTGCTATTTTTATGTACAAAAAATATTAGCTTGTATCAAAGACCTACTCATTAATAGCGATCTGACCATTGCGAAAATTGCACAGATGCTGACACACGACCCGTCCAACTTCACCAAATTTTTTAAAAAATATGAAGGCATGTCGCCATCACAATTTCGTCAATTGAAAAAAGCGAAAAGTTCACCATAAGAGGTTCCTTAACATTTGTGAGATTTGCTATAATCAAAATTTAAATTATTATGGCAAGAAATGATGTAAAAGGAAAAGTTGTCCTTATCGCTGGTGGTGCAAAAAACCTTGGCGGATTATTAAGTCGGGATTTTGCGGCTCAAGGGGCAAAGCTGGTGATCCATTACAATAGTGAAAATAACAAAGCAGACGCTGAACAAACTCTGGAAGCTGTCAAATCCGCGGGGGCAGAAGCAATATTAGTGCAGGCGGACCTGACAAAAATTGAGCATATCACGAAACTTTTTGATGTCGCAATTGAGCAGTTTGGTGGCGTAGATATCGCCATTAATACGGTCGGTAAAGTATTGAAAAAGCCAATTGTGGATACCACGGTCGAAGAATATGACAGCATGAGTGACATCAATTCAAAAGTTGCTTATTTCTTTATTCGGGAGGCGGGTAAAAAACTGAATGCGAATGGCAAAATCTGTACGATTGTTACCTCATTATTGGCGGCCTATACGGGATTATACTCTACTTATGAAGGACTGAAAGCTCCAGTAGAGCATTTTACGCGAGCTGCTTCAAAAGAATTTGGAGAACGGGGAATTTCGGTTACTGCTGTAGCCCCGGGGCCAATGGATACGCCATTTTTCTATGGACAGGAAAGCGAAGACGCTGTTGCTTACCATAAATCTGCTTCAGCATTAGGTGGGCTAACCGATATAAAAGACATTGCGCCTTTGGTGGAATTCTTGGTCACCGATGGTTGGTGGATAACGGGGCAGACCATTTTTGCCAATGGTGGTTATACAACACGGTAAAACAACAAAGAGAAAGCATCTTGAGAAAGATGCTTTCTTGATAAGCCTATTTCTTTGGATTGATTCGTATATCACAAAAGCTAAGCAACAATAAACAAGCCCTGATATTTATTAACTAGAGTTGCTCCAAAAAACGGAGATAGCGCGTCACGCCCTCTTCTACCCATGCGGTAGATGACTCTTTTTCAATTCCATAAAAGACGAAAGGTTTTTGATAATCCGCTTTAACATAATCAAAAGTAATTTCAAAAGGACTTGTTAATTGATCCATGCTATATTTATACTTTCCTGTCTCCCTATACTCCTGCTCGTCTATCCCAGCAGAAATTGCTAATGCAATTTTCTTTCCTTCCAATTTGTAGCCACTGTTCTTACCATAAGCCCATCCATAGGTAAGCACTTCATCCAGCCATTGCTTGAAAAACGGCGGACAATTAAACCAATAAAAGGGAAATTGAAAGACAATTTTATCATATTTCTCTATCATCTTCTGCTCGGCCAAGACATCAATTTTACCATCAGCATAGACTTGGTGCAATTGATGGATGTCATACAACTCAGGTTGATTTTCCAAGGCCTTAACCCAACTTTTATTTACGACGGAAGCAGCAAAATTGGGGTGAATAACGACTATTAATGTTTTCATTTTATTTATGTATCTATATATGCACAAGTCACCACATTTAGCCGATTCGTAGCGGCAGTTTTAATAAACGACAGGACTATGATTTAAAAATAGCGACATAATTCCTATTTTGGCTTATCTGTAACCCAATGTTAGGTACTATAAAAAATGTGCGTATGACTAAAATCAAGACGAGCTCCACGAACTTTTCAAATAAAAAGCAACTTGAGCATAATTGCCCCGAAGTTTTTGCCGCTAATGTGATTGGTGGTCAATGGGCTCTAGCCATATGCTGCTATCTCATCAATGGCGCGCTACGTTATTCTGAAATCAAAAAATGTTTACCGGGTATCACTGAACGTATACTCACCTTACAATTGCGCAAGCTAGAAGATGATAACATTATTAAACGTACTGTATATGCAGAAGTCCCGGCACGTGTACTTTATGAGCTGACTGCACTGGGATATGAACTCAAACCAATTATTCGAGAACTAGGGAAATGGGGAGAGAAGTTACAACAGGTTCAAAAATCTTAGACTTTAGCTGACAGAACGAAAGGTTGTTTTTAGTTCATACATCGTGCTGTTACCAGTAATTGGCCGACATGACGCTGTGCATGCTCTGCAGCGTGGAACAACAAACCAATCAACGTCGTAGGGATCCGTTTTCTACCCAAAAAACGCACTTCAGTCAGGGTGTCCGGATCAATTAACGCCAGTTTTTGCAAAGATTGCTGAATCTGCCGATGTAAGTTTTCTACAAGCGATATCACGCTTAAAGCACTATTTTCTAGACCTTCCTGACGGAGGTCGTCAAATTGTTTATCCGTTAAGGATTTATTTTCGGCATAAGTAAACATGCGATCGATTACTCCACGAATATGTTGCAGGTGAAAACCTATACTGGCGTTGCCACCCGGTTTTGTCCAAAGCTGCGCTGAGGATATTTGTGCGGTATACTTCAAAACATCTTCTTCAACTTGCAAAAGTGCATGCGCAACGGGTTGGAGAAGAGCGGGAACCCCTTCAATAGGTCCACGCATCCATACTTCTAAATTTTCCATGCTTTTAAAATAGCTAAAAGTCTACGCGGATGCTTTTTAAAATCCATAAAGCTACAGCGTTTAAAAAGAATGCAGATAGCAGTCCGTTTCGTCAAAAATACAGTTTACTCCTATAAAAATAGCTACTTCCTATAGCTTGTTTAAAGTCGATTCAATTATTTTTTAAAATAAATTTGCATAGTGTAGTAAATACACTTACATTTGTATCATCATAATTTAGGTTTATAATTGGTTATTTAAGGTTTTCATTCTCCCCGTTTGAAAACCTTTTTTTTTATAAATGACTGCAAAAATATAATCTTCCATCATCCTTTATCATATCACCGAATCGAGAAAAAGTACGTCCATCTTCCCATTAAAAGCAGGATAGGTTATAAAGGCTTTTCATTTCAAACATAAAAAGGGCAATGTTCACATTGCCCTTTCTTTTAGATACCCATTTAATGGCCTTTACATCTTATAATATTGCTCCCAACCTCTTGCTGGTGGAGGTCCGGCTAAGAGTGCGTTGGCAAACTTATCATTGGTCACTTCTTTTGTCTGCGTATTCAATATCAACTTACTGTTTAAGCGTTGTGCAATTACACCCAAGCAAAATACTTGGCTCAGAGGACCTGCAATTTCAAAAGCCGAGCGGGTTTTTTCTTCGCCTTTACAACCTTTCAAGAAATTAGCAAAGTGGTTTGACGGTGATTTTGGCACTTCCGGTAACCGAGACTCCATTTCCTTGGCTTTCGTTGCTGGAATAATCTGCAAGGTACTGGCATGGGAGCCACCTTTAAATATCAAATCCTTGCTGTAGATAATTTTCCCAGGATTTAGTTTGGCGGGTTCCAATTTCCCTGTACTAGGTGCAGGAATATTGGGATCCAATCCAGATACACCATAGCCTTCGGGTATAGGTGGCAAATTATCCAGTCCATCATACCAATTGATATCGACTGCTGGCATCTTTTTCCTTTTTGGGAAATGAAATTTCAAGGTTGAAGACATAGGGAAAAAATAGGAATTATACCCGTCGAGCTTCACAGCAGACACTTCTGTAGGCAGCCCCAAATCTAAAAATTCATGTGCTGTATCCAATATATGTGCCCCCCAATCGCCCAGAGCCCCCATTCCAAAATCATACCAACAGCGCCATTGACCATTCACAAAATCCTTATTATAATTATGGCCAATAGTCTGCATTTGCCAAAGATCCCAATCTAATGTTTCGGGGATCATTTCTGCGGCAGGAAAACCCTTTATATTTACATCCCAGCCATGCCATCTACGCGGCATATTCATGTGCGCATCGATGCGTGTCACATCCTTAATAATGCCGGCATCCTTCCAGGCTTTAAACTGAAAGTAATTTGCTTCGGAGTGCCCTTGATTTCCCATTTGGGTAGCAAGCTTAGGGTTTTTCCGAGCTTTATTTGCCATTAGTTCGACTTCAAGGAATGTTCTCGCCATTGGTTTTTCCACGTAGACATGTTTACCTAAATCCAGTGCAAGCATCGTTATGGCAAAATGCGAAAAATCAGGAGTTCCGACACTTACAGCATCAATCTGATTTCCCATTTTGTCAAACATTACCCTAAAATCCTTAAACTTCGGTGCATCGGGAAACAAACCCAAAATTTCCTGCGTATGTTTCGCACCAAGATCGACATCACATAGCGCAACAATATTACAGAGTCCTGTTTTATAGAGTTCTTTAATGATGTCGGCAGCCCTGTTTCCCAAGCCTACACAGGCTAAGTTGACACGTTCATTTGGTTTGGCCAAATTGACATTCCCCAATACACTATTGGACAGCATAACCGCTCCTGCAGCGATAACGGACTGTTTAACAAAGCTTCTGCGCGATAAATAATGATTCATAAGAGATAGGCTTAATTCGGTGTATTAATTTTTATGCTGCGAAATGAAACACGATCACCATGGTCCTGGAGAAGAATAAAACCTTCCTTCGCTTCGCCAAAGTTTTCCCAATCTTTGTATTTACTGATCTGAACTAAATCTTTAAACGCTTTGGATCCCCGCTCATAAGACAACATCTTAATGCCATTTAAATAATGTTCGACCTTGTTATCAGCTGTAACAACAACTCGACCTCTATTCCACTCGCCGATCGGTCTGCGCGCGCGATCATCACGATTGGATGTAATGAGATCGTAAAGCGATGCCAAGGTACGATTT
>NZ_UAUU01000007.1 GCF_900457465.1 Sphingobacterium multivorum | reverse complement strand
TTAAAATGATATCCAGCAATTTTTGAGGATCTTTCTCCGTGATGAGGTTAAACTGAGACTTGACCCAGCGAGACCTGCGTAGCCTATTGAGATCCATTAAAGCGGAATCGACCTTCCTGTCCTTACGTAACCTTCGGCACGCGAGATCAGAATTTCATCTACGGCCAGACCACTGAAAGGGGCCTGATTGAGCTGACCGTCATAATTTCCTTTGTAGGAATAGGTTCCGTCGGCATTTTTAATAAAGAAAACCGCTTTCCGCAGATCGGAATCGTCATATTTTTCCATCAGCGTACTATCCAGTTTCCATCGTGTCCGGGTATACGTTGCACTGCCTACAGCAATAGCCTGGAAAATCACCTCCTTATTGAATCTTGCTATGGGACTATTGCTTGCAGCGTTGAGCGTTTCAAAATCCAGCAGGTCAGATTTTTCAAGCAGACAAGCGTTGGCATATTGTACAGCTTTTGGATAATCCTGCAAGTAAAGATAGATGCGCGCCAACAAAGCATTGGCGGCAATCTTGGTGGGACTAGAAAGCACATTTCCAGTAGCTGGCAACAATATTGCCGCGTCATTCGCATCCTGCAATAGCTGCTTATAGAATTCGCCTATCGTCGACCGTTCCACCCGGTCCTCAATATTCGGCGTTTTCCGGTACGGAATAGCTTCATTGTTTTATATTTGTACCATTGGCTAACGGTATCGGCACAAATAATTCAGCCAGCGCAAAATGCGCATATGCACGAAAGAAAAGAGCTTCACCTTTTAATGTTTTGGATTGCTGTGTTTCATCCAGGTTTTTCAGCACGTCCAGCACCTGATTGGCCACATACACTTTTTTATACTGTGCGGACCACTGCGTGGCTGGAGGAGTAATGTCCGTGTTCCAAATAAACAGTTCCTTATCCTCAAGGATGGAAACAGACTGCCAATTGGCAGTGGTCATCATAAAATTGTCCGATGCCAGTTCGCCTATATAGGGATAGCCCTGATTAAGGACACTGTAATTATTCAAAAGAGCATTGCAGTCTTCTAAAGTCGTGGGCACAGCCTTGCGCAGATCGGGTTTTATATCGAGATACTCCTTACAGCCGAAGAATACTGTAAAGAGCGAGATCCATACTGCTGCCTTCAATAGATTTATTTTTTTCATCTGTATAAATTTATTTTTCAATTGTGATGAAGCTATCAGATTTATTCATTCACCAACGTATTTGAATAAGTAGTGATAGCTTCATGATAGGTTCGTTAAAGTGAAATATTTAACCCCAAGGTATAGATAGCCGGTAAAGGAATTGCCGTACCATAATCGGAATCTATCCGATATTTTGTTTTCTTCCACAGCATCAGACCTATATTGTCCGCATTTAAAAACAAGGATGCTTGCCTCACTCCCGGTATTTTACCTTTAAGGTTGTACTCAAGATTGATATCCTTCAGCTTGACGGCGTCCCCACGCTCAACCAGGGCATCCGAGGCCTTATAAAAATTCTCCATCGCCAGGTTGAGCGGATAGATAAAAGCCGGCACATCCGTCGTGCGTTCATCACCCGGCTTTTGCCAGCGTCTATCATAATCCTCATTCGATATCCAATAGTTTGCAAATGCCAGCGCACTCATCCCTGTGCGCCTAAAGAAAAATTTGAACTTATACTGTAGGGTAAATGACAGCTTAAAATCAGCTATCTGGACAGTATTTCTCAAAAAACCATTATAGAGCGGTATAGCTGACCCCATAAAACGCACATCCTCTATCGATACCGAGGTTAGCTTGGAGTAATCCTTGCTTACCTCACCATTGAGGTATCCTTGCGGCGCACCTGTTTCGGGATCAAGGCCGGCAAAGCGATAGGCGTAGATAGCATACAGATCATTGCCGACAATAGGATTGGGCACAATTCCGTTGTCCATATAGCTTGATACGGACGTAGCCCTATAGTTGTATTTTTTTGTAAAGTTCCTATTGAAATTAATGATCCAGTCGGTTGACCATTGGAAGCCTCTGGTTTTTAATTTACCGATCTGATGGAAGCTTCCAATCCCCTACTGACAAAGCTGGCAACATTGAGCACCTGATTATCAAATCCGACAGTGGGATCCACATTTGCCCTTGCCACGATATCTTTACCCTCTTTGTGGTAAAGATCTATACCCCAGAAATACGCTGATTGCGGGAGGCAAAGTCAATCCCAAAATTCAGTATTCCTACACGTTCCGCCCGGTATGTGGGATTGGGTGGATTGACCATATATCCAAATGGTAAGCCTGTGATACTGTTTGTACCGCCATATTCCATGGTCGGATAAGCAGAATAATCATTTACAGCCTTACCATTATAACCGTACGTCATCCTTAGCTTGAGGTATGGCAGAAAAGAAATTTTATAGAATGGCTCCTGCGAGATATCCCAGCTCAGTCCGGACGACCATAGCGGCTGCCATTTGTCATTTGTCGATACACCAAAGAGATTAGAAGCATCCTGTCGGGCACTGGCACTCAGCACATATCTATTTTTGTAGGTCAGCGAAGCATTGGAAAACACAGATAAAAACCGTTGCCTATATTCCTCGAGCATGATCCCATTTGGGATAACACCCGATCCGGCGAGTCCACCCAGCAGCGGAAATGTACTAAGAAAGTCGACAGGCTGGTAGTTGAGTGTCTTCCTATCGTATCCATACAATCTACTGCCATCGATCCTGTTCTGCAGATCTTTTAGTTCAGCACCCAGGATGCCGCTGATACGAAAAAGATCTCCTTTGCCAAACGGTCTATCGAGCTGCGCATTCACACGCAGATTATTGGCATGGACCCTTCCATCCTGCATGGTATAAATATCACCGATCGGGATAATGTGTTTCAGTCCCGCAGCAGGTGAATATTGGGAGAATAGATTAATATAGTTCTGTGTAAAATACGACTGCAGACCCTGCCAGTTTGTAACTTTATTTGTTGACTCCTGATATTGGTAGTTCAGCATAAGCTGCAGATATTCATTGATTTTAAACTGCCCGCCCAGATTGAGCAAGATATCGGTTGTGGTATTCACATTTTCACTAGACTGCAATTCGTTCCCAAGGTTGTACTTTGCCGGCAGCAGCTGACCATTAAAAAGCGTATCGATAAAAGAACCTTTAAACGTCACTGTTTCCAGGTCTCTAAAATTTCCGCCGTCGTCCACTAAGCTGATATAAGGGTAATTGGACCTCCCATCGCCGGAATACAAGGCACCATATGCTATTGAAGACTCGCTACCAAGGTTCCTTGCGCTGCTACGGCTCATTACGGTACTCAAATTTAGCTGCAGGCGATCTGTCGGCCGTGCATTAATGGCGGCACGAACGTTATAGCGGTCATTGGAAGAGGACTTCAACGAATTGAGACTTTTGTTATATCCTCCAGAAGCTACAAAATCCATGAGACGATTTCCACCTGAAAAATTAACATTGTACTGCTGATTGAATCCCTTTCGGTAGATGTATTTCAGGTAATCTTTTCGGACATCCTGTGCTGAAAAAACAACTTTCTGACTGTCATAAGTATCCTGATCAATAATGTTCCTTTTCAGCTGGTCCCGGAGCTGCACAATTGAAGACAAGGTACGCTCGGGAGCATTCAGCTGCCAGTCGTAAAATCCTTTATCAAAAAGAAACTCTTCCATTTCGATAAACGAGCGGCTGCTCGCATCAGGCCTATAGAACAGGTCCGGTTTTTCTGTCATTTGCAGGTTAATATTAGCATCGACCTTTGTTGTTCCATTTGTCGCACCCTTCTTTGTTGTCAGGACAATGACACCATTTCCGGCCATTGATCCCCATATGGAAGCAGCCGCAGCATCTTTGAGGATCGTGACACTTTCGATATCGTTGGGGTTGATATTCATGATATCCCCTTCATAAGGAAAATTGTCCAATACGATCAATGGGCTCGCCTTGCCATAGAAAGTCGTGCGTCCTCGCAGGCGCATCTGCTGCATCAGCGTGCTTGCTGTAGATCTTTTATCAAAAATAAATGACGGAGAAAGCCCTTCCAGACGAGACAGAATGTTTGTTGATTTATTGATATTGAACTTTTCTCTATTTATCAGTTCAAAACTGCCTGTTGAGCGCTCTTTGGGGATCTGCTGGTAACCTGTGGAGACCACTTCGACCTCTTCCAATTGATTTTCCAGCGGTAACATCTTAATCATCAATGATACAGCAGCCGAGTATTCGGTCTCAAGAGGCTTATAGCCCACATAGGTAAATTTGACCTTTCCTTTAGGGCTCTTTACCCGTAGGTTAAAAGAGCCATTCCCTTTGGATGACACCCGGAGCTCCTCTGCCCCGATACTTACCGATACACCCTGTAATGGCCTGCCGTCAACAGCTGAAATGACAGTCCCTTGCAAAATAAAATCTGTAGGCCCATTGGCCCCGCTGTCCTTGCGGGGCGTCTGGGCCGATAAACTAAACATAGAAACTAAACATAGGATAGATAGCAGGGCACTATATATACAAGTTTTCTTCGGATCGGGCAAGAGCATTCCTGCCCTAAAAAAATGAGTCATTTTTTTAAGTTTTAATGGAGCGGCCCAAGCAGAGACAATCCTGTCCGATCGGAATCAGCAATTTCATCCCAGGGTTCTGACCTGAGTCACTCCGGTAAATAACTAGAACTATTAATAGGTCTTCGGGCGCGGTGCAGGACAGTTACACGTGATTTGATATAGACGATACCGCATCCGATATAATATAAAAAACCGACCTTATATATAGATAATCTATAAATGTAATTTTCTAAAGTTTTGCTTTTGAATTGCAAAATCCCTACTTTTAAAGTGCGAATAAAAAAGAGAAGGGCGCTGTGCAATATTGGGGCATAGAACTTAGAAAAAGTACAGGTCGGCAAAATCAGCAGTGGCGGTGCTATCGGTAAGCCTTTGCAGGCTTTAGTATGCACAATCCTCTACCGTGGTAAAGGACATTGCTGATTTTAAGCTTTTGAGAGGCTATTCAGGCGGACAATATTTGTTTTTGAAGAGCAGCATTACTGCAAGCTGGTTCAGCTGATCCTTGATCTGCCTCCCTGCTGTATACGTGATTGACTCAATTAGCTTCATAATCTAACATTTGGTTAACAAAAGAGTCTCGAGGAGGGAAATTAGAAGAGGATGTCTAAATATAAAAGAGGCGAGCCTCACTATCTTCCACTGAACATCGGGCACGGCAAAGAGCCTTGACACAGTTTCCAATAGAGAGTGCTCGCCCCTCCTTGTTGTAAAGATACAAAAAGCTTAGGGGGTTCGCAAACCCTACGTCTCGTGTCATTTGAAATTTGCCGTTTCGATATTCGAGACTAAATCAGATTAACTGATTATGATACAATATAATTAAATAAATTTTTTTAACAAAATATTTTGTAAAAACAACAAATAAAATTGATGAACATCGGACAGAAGATAAAGGAAATAGCAGATAAAAAAAACTTGTCGCAGAAAATGGTTGGTGATCTAATAAATGAAAAGCAGCAAAATGTTGGAAATGATTATAAAAAATCCTCTCTTTCCTTTGATAAACTATTAATTTATTCAAAGGCATTAGACCATAATTTCATACAATATTACTACAACGACGAGCCATTTAAAAGCTATAGAGAAGAAGAATATAAACAATGGGATGAAAAAATCAATTCTCTAAAAGAACAATTCGATCAAGCCAACCGATTAATCTCTATGCAGGAGGAAACAATACAAACACAAAAAGAATTGATTTATACTCAGAAAGCGTTAATTGAATCTCTATCTGGTAAATAATAGCATTGTGAAAATTTATTGCACGACTATACGTATCTAGTGATCAATTCTCCGACAAAAGATCAAACGGAGTTTGCAAAATTTATCTAAGGTATTAACCTTTCTGCAGATGTGACCACATCTGCAATTAGAGCCTGTGGCAGTCTAATAACCAGAATTCGAAATGCAAATGATGAAACCGATTTTTACCCCATTCAAATGCAGGCTATAGCAAAAGCATATCAATTTTAACCAAATCACCTTTTCGACTATTTCTATGGTAACGGCAATCGTCCAATAATTGGTTCATCTTAGGCAGTTCCCTTAAAAAATAAAAATCAAAAAGATATTAACTCCTATTTTAATTTTAAAAAAATATTCCTATCTTAGATATGCCGGTTGAAACATAGCATTTAGCCAAGTGTCCTAATTTATTAGGACACTTTAAAATCAAAAAGTTTTTTTTCATAAAAGTAATTAATATTTAAAATTGTTCCTCTTTTATCGATGATAAAAGAGGATTTTTTATTTAGGACACAGCATCTTTCAAGAATAAAAGCCACTCCCTTTGGGAAGTGGCTTCAATAAATTAAATAAATACAAACTTCAAACTACTCTATTACAGTTTCTATACTCTTTTGAAATATTTCTCACCATCAGGCTTGGCCATATTAAGCTTTTGACAGATTTAAACAATTGTAATTGCACTTAATGTCCTGTACACCATAACTAAGCAGCCATGATCTAAAATGAACAGGATCTAAGGGAGTAAAATGGATCACTTGACCAGATGTTAAAAGTAAGGAAAATAAGCCGGCGGCGGCGATAAACTTAATAATTTCACTAGGATCACAACCGAGCTGGAATATAAGATTGCATCCATAATAAATAACTACACCATTAAATAAGACGTTTTTTTTAGCGAAATAGTTTAATTGAAAATTTTACTTAAGTATATAATACTTTAAAAATAATAAAATTATTTTTATTTACTCATATGGATTAATATTTTTTATTAGCTTGGTTCGTTACTTGGCTTCCATAAGCTCTTTTTGTAAATATTTTAAATCTAAGCTTCGGATTAGCGCATCAGCTTGAGAACGGTTTCATCGACTTTTTTTAGAAATCCTAAACCATAATTGAGAAGATTGTGAACCGAGCTGGCTGGAATATAAGATTGCACCCATAATAAATAACTACACCTTTAAATAGGTCGTTTTTATGCAAAATAGGTTAATCAAAAATTTTACCTGTTCACTGGACTCACCGTTCTCTCATATAAAGTCATAGATACCATTTTTCCAGCCCAGAATTCTCCTATCGTCCGCCTTGAGCCAGTTTTTCAATACAGTTGCATAGACTTTACGGAAGTCTTCGGTATAGATGAGATCGCCATCTTTAAGATGCTGCAGATCAGGCAGTGCATTCAATAATCCCTTCTTCTTTAGACCACCTGAAATAAAAAACAGCTGATTAGCAGTTCCATGATCGGTTCCGTTACTCGCGTTCTGAGCCACCCGCCGCCCAAATTCGGAAAAAGTCATCAACAGCACATCGTTAAACAGTCCATTTTCTTTTAGATCGTGTACAAACGCCCTCACCGCATCATTAATAATCTTAAACAGGTTCTCCTGCTGCTGCTTTTGATTGACATGTGTATCGAAGCTCCCGATCTGAAGATAATAAACTTTGGTGTTGATATCTGACTTGATAAGAGAAGCTATGGTCTTAAAGTCCTTTGCCAGGGCCGAATCGGGGTATTGCATCTTATTTGCTTTGGTTTTGCTTTTATCAAAGATATAAGCTGCATTATTGATGGTTGAGCCCAACGTCTGGTAAAGATATTCTACGGTTTCGTCATCATGACGATGTGCTTGATGGATAAATTTAAAGTACTCATCGCGACTTGTCTGATACATTTTCTTGGGATCTTGAAATGCAAAGGCTTTGGACTTGTTCCCTTTCATCGCCAGGCTCAGCATATCACCGACTTCGAGTGCTTGTGTGGGATGTTCGCATTGGTAACAAGCCTCATCGAGATATCTGCCTATCCAACCGCTTTCAAGATATTCATCGCTCCTACTGGCACTCTGCCAGATATCCATACTCCGAAAATGAGATTTATCAGGATTAGGGTAGCCAACATTGTTCAGCACAGCGATCTCCCCACTATCAAAAAGTTCTTTAAAGAAACTCAAAGCAGGGTTTATACCGGCCTCGTCCGTCAGAGGCAAAGCATCATGGACCGCAATCACCTTTCGTTCACGAAAATAGATATCGTTTCGTACCGGAATAATTGTATTAAGCCCATCATTCCCTCCGTTGAGCTGCAAAACCACCAATACTTTATTATCCTTTCCAAGTGCTTCGGGCAGAGCCATCGCCTTCAAGAAATTGGGAAGCATCAAAGAAGCTGTAGCCAGAGAGCTCATTTTTATAAAATCACGCCTTTTAATAATCATAGCTATATTTTTTAAAGGTTAGCAAAGCTGATATTCGGGCGTGCTCATGACATCGATGATATCCGTGCGGACACGACCATCCGAGAATCGCTGGAATACCTTATGGCCTTCGGCCCAGCTTTTTTGTAAAATGATTTCGGAAACATTTCTACCGGCAAAAGAAGCTTCTACCTTGCTCCAATCAATACTCATCTTGGGGTCTTTGAATGTGCTTGTTAGATTCTGTTTTGAGGAAGTCCCATTTCGAGGTCGTCATCTGGCCGGGTTTCAGATCGAGCGCCTCAGACCAGTCCATATTTGCGGCATCTGCATACGGAGCAATAGTGTAGAGCTATCGATCCAGGATCTTCCTGATGGCCATCCAGCCACATTTGGCGGATAGAGTAGCATCTGGCCCAATAGCTTCTGGTAAGTAATCAAATTTTCGGGAACACCTACTTTCATATCCAATATACGCATCATGCCCACCATTAATTCGATGGGCGACTTAATCTTGCTACCCATATGTTCTTTTTTGAAAAAACCAGGGCGATGTGAATATATCTTCGAGCAAGGGCATTATCTCATAACCCGTAGCATACAACTTTTCACTTAAACGATGAATGAGCTTGTCATCTGCTTTTTCATTGACAAAAAAACGATAGATTTTAGTTGCAATAATTTAGCTGCAGCAGGTTGTTCCGTATCCATTCTACCAAGTACATATTGACTTAGGTCGGCTCAGTGGTTAGCTTTGCTGTTATGAACAACCTTCAAGAAAAAACGTGAGCGTATGCTGTCTATGATAGCAGACTGGCAACAGAGCGGAAAAAGCAAGAAAGCGTATTGCACGGAAAATGGGATCAAGGAAGCGACTTTTTATTATTGGTTTTCGCGCAGTAAAGAAAATGACACTACCGGAGGGAACTTTATCACAATCGACAACGCGCCCCGAAGGAACGATGTTGAGATTATCTATCCCAACGGTGTGCGTATAAAGGTCGAAAATGATCTTGCCCTTGTATCACAGCTGATCCGTCTGTACTGATGTTTGCACTGGGGTCATCGCACCGCTTTTATCTTTACGATGGGTTTTGCGATATGAGAAAGTCATTCGACGGGCTCTGTGGATTGATCAGTTCGGGGATGGGTCGTCAGGCTACCAATGGTGAGGTTTTCGTATTTCTGAACCGTAGCCGTACGCATATGAAACTGCTGCACTGGGAACAAGGAGGCTTTGTCCTTTATTATAAGCGTCTGGAGAGCGGAACATTCATGCCGCCGAAGGTAAAAAACGGAGAATTGTCCTGGAGCGACCTGTTACTGATGGTCGAAGGGATACAGGTGGTAAAAAGTATTCAAAAAAGACGTTTTTCTTTACCTTAAAAATGGACTTAAAATAGGAATAAAGGTATCTTTTGAGTATCTTTAGGGTATGGAAACAGCACTGGAAAACCTATCAAAAGAAGACCTTCTGAAAATGGTTTCCAGTATGTCCAAACAGAATGAACTCCTCCATCAGGAGCGTGAGATTCTTTCACAGGAGCGTGATTACCTGAAAGCTCAGGTGGAGATGCTTCAGGCGTATGCAGTTCGGACAGAAGCGTGAGCGCTTTGAAGGCGATCCTGATCAGACGATGCTCCCTTTTAATGCAGAGCCTGCTGAAGCAGAGCAGCAACAGGAAGAAATCAAAGAAAAAGATCGAGTATGTCCGTAAACGTCCCAATCATAAAGGACGCGCTAAATTACCTGCCCATCTCCCTGTAGTCGAGATCGAGATACACCCTGAAGGAGACCTTTCCAAAATGGTCTGTATCGGCAAGGAAAATTACCGAGGAACTGGAGTGCGAGCCTGCAAAGTTCTATATCAAACGTTACATCCGTTATAAATATGCAGCTAGAAACGGAAATGGCGTATCCATCGCCGAACTGCCTGAACGGGTCATCGATAAAGGAATTGCAGGGCCGAGCTTACTGGCGATGATATTGGTAGGTAAATATCAGGACCA
>NZ_UAUU01000003.1 GCF_900457465.1 Sphingobacterium multivorum | reverse complement strand
GTACTTTGGTACTGATCGATGAGTTTGGAACCGGTACCGACCCTTTGTTTGGCGGACCTATTGCTGAGGCTGTATTGGAATCCCTTAACAAAAAACAAATCAGGGGAGTTGTGACCACCCACTATTCAAATCTCAAAGTTTTTGCCAGCAATACGACAGGTCTGGAAAATGCTTCAATGTTATTTGATAATCGCGAAATGAAACCGATGTATATCCTACAAATTGGTAAGCCAGGAAGCTCTTATGCTTTTGAAATCGCACAGAAAATAGGATTAGGTAAGGATATTTTGGAGTCTGCTAAAAGTAAAATTGGTGTTCAGCAGAAGAAGGTAGATACATTATTGATCGATCTTGAGCGAGAAAAGAAGGAGGTGTTTGATACAAAAGTTGCTATTAATAAGCGTGAAAAGGAACTGGAGTCAATTAAATCGGAGTATTTGGAATTACAAAGTTATTTAGAAGAAAATAAGCGTGTAATTTTGAAGAAGGCGAAAGAGGAGGCGCAGCAAATTATTAAAAGTTCGAACAAGCTAATCGAAAATACGGTAGCGCAGATCAAATCTGCAAAAGCGGATAAGGAGAAAACTCGTGAGTTGCGCAGCAATTTGGATAAGGCACTTCAAGCTGTTCTTCCCAAAGAGCAAAAACCGGCGAAGCAAATCGTCAAAGAAAAAACGCCTGAAGCCACCGAATTAAATATTGGGGATTGGGTACAGATTATAGATAATGGTGCTGAAGCGCAGATTGTCGAAATTGCAAAGAACAACCTTATTCTTGCCATGGGGGAACTTCGCACTGTTCAAAAGCGAAAGAATGTGATTAAACTCGAAGGGCGGGAAGGGAAGAAGTCTGCAAAAAGTCTATCAAGATCATTATCTTCTGGCAGTGTAGCTGATTTCAAGCCAGAACTTGATTTAAGAGGAATGCGCACAGAAGACGCACTGCATGAATTAGAACGTGTTTTGGATCGGGCCGTCATGATAGGTTATCCGTCCTTAAAAATTATTCATGGTAAAGGTGATGGTATTTTGCGCAAATTTATTCGCGATTACCTTCGTAAATATAGTCATGTAAGCCGTTTTGAGGACGAACATCAAGATCGTGGGGGCGATGGTATAACTTACGCTTATCTATAGTCTTAATTGCACGGAGCTGAGCATGTTCGAAGCTCCGTGTTTCATCTTTCTGTAAAGTTCGGTATGGAGAATATCATTAACTTTTTGACTAGTGAGCCATTGTTAAACGCTCTCACTTCAATTCTGTGTGGGAGTTTAATTGGTTTTGAACGTGAGTATAGGAATAAATCTGCTGGATTTCGGACGGTAGTGCTTATTTGTTTCGGTTCGGCGATGTTTACTATTGTTTCCTGTTTGTTTATTGGCAATAGTACTGATCGCGTTGCTGCAAATATTGTGACTGGTATAGGCTTTATTGGTGCTGGTGTGATCTTTAAAGGTAAACTATCGGTTAGTGGTCTCACAACAGCGGCCGTTATTTGGGCGACAGCTGGTATTGGCATGTTTGCCGGATTGGGGCAACTGGTTTATGCGATTTCCTTTGCTGTTTTTATGGTGGTAATACTCGCGCTTTTTCAGCGGATCGAAATTCTTTTGGCTCGTTACTACCTAGTCCGTTCTCTACACGTAAAGTTTAGTTCCAATGAGTTTTATCACTTACATGAGTTTGAACAATTGGCATTGGATTTTAAGATTAAAGCTACCAGGCGTGTTATTGAAAAGATTAGTGGTAAGTTAGAAGTAATGTATGATATTTCTGGGAAAATGACCGATTTAGATCGTTTTAATCAACAATTAGCAGGTTCATTAGTTATAGATGAGTTTTATTATAACAAATAGACACATCTATAACTAACCTCATTGTAGCTTAAGTCGTTTCTTTACCTCCGAAAGTAATCAAAACCATACCTGAAATGATGACAAACATACCCAGTACCTGCTGCCAGCTCAATGAACTTTTAAAATATAGCGCCATCGCCAATTGGACAGTCAGAAATGTGCCACCAGAACATAAGGCTATTACGATAGGTTGAGAGACGTTCTTAAATAACTGCACAAGAAACCAACTTGCTGATAAAAGAATAATGTTTCCTATAATTAAAGTTGTCCATTTATACTTTGGATGTATCCCGCCAAGTTTAAACAGGATAGATGAAATAATTTGACAAGCCCAAAATGCCACAAAATATATATAGTTCAGCATGGATTTTTATTCGTATCTACTATAAGCACTATTAAAAGATTGGCGCATCAATGCGAATTGATCGATCACACTCTTCAGAAATTCTTCGTCAAGTAAATCAAAGACCCCATTTACACCGCCAATTATATCCATTTCTGCAATTTTATAAGATTGTTCTAAGTTTCCTTGTTCAAATTTAATAATGAATTTTTGATTCATACCAAAGATTGAAATCTTGCAATCGGGATGGGGGAGTTCAGCTATTAATCTCATTTAAATTTCGTGTTTTTTAAAATTAGCATAAAAGTATAAAAAAACGCCCAAATGCAATGCATTTGAGCGCTCAGGATTATGATATGATTAGAAAAAGGCTTGTTATACGATACCTTGTGCTTTCATCGCGTTAGCGACTTTTATAAAACCACCAATATTGGCACCTTTCAGATAATTAACGAATCCACTGTCTTGGCCATATTTCAAGCAAGTTTCGTGAATGCTTTCCATAATGGTTTTTAAGCGATTGTCAACTTCTTCTGTACACCATTGTGTACGGATTGAGTTTTGAGACATTTCCAAGCCGCTGACAGCAACACCACCAGCATTCGCAGCTTTGCCAGGTGCAAAACTGATTTTTGCATCTAGAAAAACTTTAATAGCTTCTGCAGTAGAAGGCATATTTGCACCCTCAGCTACGCAGATACAACCATTTGCTACAAGCGCTTTAGCATCCGATTCTTCTAATTCATTTTGTGTTGCACATGGCAGAGCGATATCACATTTAAATTGCCATGGCTTTTGACCAGGTAAGAATTTGGCGTTTGGATAGCGAGCAGGATATTGATCGAGGTTTCTTCCCAAAGTAGCCCCAAATGCCATTTTTTCAGCATTAAAACCATCAGGATCGTAAAGTGTGCCCAAGCTATTTGATACAGTAATTACTTTGGCGCCAAGTTGAACAGCCTTTTCAACAGCGTAAAAGGCTACGTTGCCAGCACCAGATACTGTAGCTACTTTACCTTGTAAAGATTTTCCTTGATATCTGAATATGCAGTCAACAAAATATAGGAGCCCATAGCCGGTAGCTTCAGGACGAATATATGATCCACCCCATAATTCACCTTTGCCCGTTAGAACGCCTGTAAAATTGTTTTGAAGTCGTTTAAATTGACCGAATAAAAAGCCTATTTCGCGTCCACCAACGCCGATATCTCCTGCAGGAACATCTGTATCTGCGCCAATATGACGATAAAGTTCTGTCATAAAGCTTTGACAAAAACGCATAATTTCATTATCTGATTTACCTTTAGGGTCAAAATCAGAACCTCCTTTACCACCACCAATTGGTAGTCCTGTTAAGCTATTTTTAAATACTTGTTCAAAAGCGAGGAATTTTAAAATACTTTGGTTGACAGAAGGGGCGAAGCGAAGGCCACCTTTATATGGACCGATTGAACTGTTCATTTGAACACGATAACCACGATTTACCTGTACTTGGTGATTATCATCCAACCAAGTTACGCGAAAAGATATAATACGTTCAGGTTCAGTAAGTCTTTCAAGAATTTTTTGGTCGAAAAATTCAGGATGATTCTCCGTGATATAAGGAAATAAATCCTCAGTAACTTCTTTTACAGCTTGTAAGAATTCTGGTTCATTTGGATTGCGTTTCTCAACGATTGAAATGAACTCGTTAAAGTTTTTTGACATGTTTTAATTAGTAAAATTTCCCTTTGGCTGGCACTAATTTATATAATTTTTAATAACAAACCAATATTTATTAATTATTTACAATTATTGGTCTTTTTTAATGAAATTTCATATTTTTTTAAAATTATTTAAAACAGACTAATCAATAGCGAAATGAAGGCATAATGACCATTTAACAGTATTTTATTCGATATTAAATCTAAAAGATAGAATCATTTTCGTTTTTGATAAAATAGCTATGAATACTCATTACAATTGATGAATATTTAATGTTTAGCTTTTTTTTCTGACTATTTGATAAATGTAGATGACCCCTATTTTCTTTATATATTAGGTATTTATAATTTATATTATGTTAAATAGTAAATATCCGAGTGTGCCCTTTCTATACAGTTGATCTTTAAGCTTGGTTCTTTAAAATAGATTCTGTGGTGTATAAGTTCAACTTCATAAAAAAAAGGAACCCAAACAATGCCTGAGTTCCTTGAATAATATTTAGTTTGAATATTTACGTTTAAAAAAATATTAATCGATTGCCTGAATCATTAAAGCACCAACGGTTAGATTTGTCCGTGGATCAATAACAATCGCTTGAGAATTTGCCGGATTTTCCTGCTGTAGATCAAATACTAGATTCTCAGCGGACTTAATGGCTATTCGACCAATATCATTTAGTTTGATTGGATCATTATATATTTTTTCCTGTGTATTGATATCAAATTTGTATAACACATCTACAATCTTAACCTTGGTTAATTTACTGTGGCTTTGGACAAGATAAACTTGCGCAGTATCCAAAGGCTTATTGTCGAACCAACATAAATTTGCTTGAATATTGCGCTCAAACTTTGGCGGCTGTTCTACACTTGCAATGGTATCGCCGCGACTAATGTCGACATCGTCACTGAGGTGTACAATGACAGATTGTCCGTTTTCAGCCCGTTGAAGTTGTTGCCCGTTTAATTCAATCGCTTGAATTGTGCTATATGTTTCTGCTGGATAAACAATAACCTGGTCACCAACCGTCAGCCCCTCTCCTAGTACTCGGCCTGCATAGCCTCTATAGTCGTGTAAATCATCGGTTTGTGGTCTTACAACCCATTGGACGGGAAACCTCCAACTGGCTGCTTCCTGTTCGTGAATTTCTACATTTTCCAGGTAATCCAATAAAGATTCGCCTGCATACCAGCTCATTCTTTCTGACTTATGGACAATATTGTCTCCTTTTAAGGCTGAAACAGGTATGAAATCAATATCCTTAAGTCCGAGATTGTTAGCTAAAGTTAAATAATCAGCCTTGATCTGTTCGAAAACAGAAGCGCTATAATCGACCATATCCATCTTGTTTATGCAGACCAAGACTTGTTTCATGGCCAATAATTTGGCTATGAAAGAATGACGTTTTGTTTGCTCTATTACGCCTTTGCGTGCATCAACCAGAATGATTATGAGATCTGAATTGGAAGCTCCAGTTACCATGTTTCTGGTGTATTGGATATGTCCTGGAGCATCGGCTATAATATATTTTCGGTGTTCAGTCTGGAAATATTTATAGGCTACATCAATTGTTATGCCTTGTTCACGTTCAGCTTTAAGTCCATCAGTCAATATGGCCAAGTCTACCGTCCCATCGTCATTTTTCCGGTTGGCACGCTGTATAGCTTCCAATTGGTCGTCCAAAATGGAGTTTGTATCATATAGTAATCGGCCAATCAAGGTACTTTTACCATCATCTACAGAACCGGCCGTTATAAATTTCAATATATTCATTGTTGTCAATATCAGGTATTTGATTTGAATTAAAAGTATCCTTGTTTTTTACGTTCTTCCATGGCTGCTTCCGATACCTTATCGTCCATTCTAGCGCCACGTTCACTTACCGTTGAGGCCTTGATTTCGGCGATAATATCATCTAACTCCGTTGCTGTTGAATCTACAGCTGCTGTACAAGTCATGTCGCCTACAGTTCTGAAACGTACAGATTTGCGTTCTATGATATCATCTGCATCGATATTTAAGAATGAGGCAGCAGCCATCAGTTGCCCATTGCGGGTAATAACATCCCGTTCATGGCTGAAATAAATCGATGGCAATGCAATCTGTTCACGTTTAATATAGTTCCAAACATCGAGCTCGGTCCAGTTTGAAATAGGAAACACCCGTACATTTTCGCCTTTGTTTATTTTGCCATTAAAGATGCTCCACAGCTCAGGTCTTTGGCGTTTCGGATCCCATTGTCCAAATTCATCACGCACGGAGAAGATTCTTTCCTTAGCACGCGCTTTTTCTTCGTCCCGACGTGCGCCACCGATACAGGCATCAAAACCATGTTTTGCGATTGTATCGAGTAAGGTAACTGTTTGCAAGGCGTTCCGACTTGCATTTTTTCCTTTTTGCTCAACGACTTTTCCTTGATCAATGCTGTCTTGAACATAACCAACGATAAGTTTTTCTCCTATGTCTTCAATCAATGAATCCCTGAACGTAATTGTCTCGGGAAAATTGTGACCAGTGTCAATATGAACTAGTGGAAAAGGAAATTTACCAGGTCTAAATGCTTTTTTTGCTAGGTGAACAAGTGTAATGGAGTCCTTACCACCAGAGAATAATAGCGCTGGTTTTTCAAATTGTCCGGCTACCTCCCTTAAAATATATATTGCTTCCGCTTCTAAATGATCTAAATAGTCCATTCTCTGAAATAATAAAATTTGATTTTAATGAATTTGGGTTTCTACTTCGCTATTTTATGATTTAACGGCGTGCAAACCACATTCTTTTTTACTTTGATCTTCCCACCACCATCTACCAGCGCGGAAGTCCTCTCCTTCTTGTATTGCTCTTGTACAAGGTTGACAACCGATACTTGGGAAACCCTTGTCGTGTAGCACATTGTACGGGATATATTGCTCTTTACAATAATTTTTAACTTCCTCAAAAGTCCAGTCAAATAAAGGATGGATTTTGATGATTTGGTTCATTTCATCGTATTCGATAAAGTCCATGTCGTGGCGATTGATGGATTGATCTGATCGGATGCCCGTTACCCAAATTTTTTTCCCTTTAATCGCGCGTTGTAAAGGTTCAATTTTTCTTATCCTACAACATTCCTTCCGATTCTCAACCGACTCATAAAAGGAGTTTGGACCTTTTCTGCTGATAAAATCTTCCAACAATGTTGTATCCGCAGCATATGTTTTAATACGCAACTGATAACGCTCCAAGGTGCGGCTCCACAGGGAATAGGTTTCTTTGAACAGTCTTCCAGTATCCAGTGTGAATATGTCGATATTAATATTATTTTTACCGATCCATTCCGTGATTACTTGATCCTCAATACCGAAAGAGGTTGAAAAAACTACCTCATTAGGAAATAGTGAGGCTATTGTTTGTAAGAGCTCCACTCCTTTTTTTTCGCCAATAATTTCTTTAATTTCCTTAACGTTCATAACGTAATATATTTTTGGTATGCTCGTTCAACTGCTTTACTTTGTATTCAAAATCTCCTCGAAGCTGCTCTCGATAAGCACTCATGAGTGATAGTGTTTCGTCAATTTCCTCAGGTAACAAGTCATTTAATAGTTCCTTCACCCTTTTGGCAATCGTCGGTGATTTGCCATTGGTGGAAATAGCTATTTTCAAGTCGCCTTTCTTTACGATGGACCCCAGGTAGAAGTCGCATAATTCGGGTTTGTCCGCGGCATTAAACAGTATGTTATTTTGCCCTGTTAAATTACGCAGCTGCTCGTTGAGCTCCATGTTATTGGTTGCTGCAATAACAAGTTGTTTGTCCGTAAGGTCGTCTGGTCTAAACGGACGCATGTGGAGCTGAATTTGTGTGTAATTTTGTAATAGCTCCTTAAATTCCGGGATGATTTCCCGAGTCACAATGGTCAGTTTTAATCCCTCATCATTGGAAATTAAAGCTTGAAATTTTTCCAATGCAACTTTCCCGCCTCCAACAAGTAAGGTGTCAATTTGATTCAATTTGACGAATATTGGAAATAGCTGGTTCATATCTATAAAGCTAAAGCTTTTTCTTTAATGTGTTGGAATGAACGATGCTTGGCAACGACCTCGCCGATTACAATAATCGCTGGGACACCGACCCTTTTCTCTGTTGATTCGTCAAGAATATTATCGATAGTACCTAGTACAACTTTTTCATTAGGCAATGAACCATTTTGAATCAAGGCTATTGGTAAATTATGAAGATTTCTTTGGCGGTAGATTTCCACGATCTCTGCCAATTTTCCGTAGCCCATCAAGACAACGACAGTGGCATCGGATTCTGCCGCCAGATAAAGATCTGTTGAAAGTGAACCGTCCGATTTGGAGCCTGTGATGACCCAAAAGCTCTCACTGATTCCCCGGTAAGTTAATGGAAGTTGCTGTAGTCCGGTAAGTCCAATTGCGGAGGAAATACCTGGCACAACGGTAGTTTCAATACCATATTGCTGTACGTAGTCAATTTCTTCGCCACCACGGCCAAAAACAAAGGGATCACCACCTTTTAGACGTACAACATGGCCATAGTTTAAGGCATAATCCACCAAAAGGCGATTGATTTCATCCTGTGAAGTAGAGAGTTGTTCGGCTCGTTTTCCAACATATATTTTGATGCATTCAGCCTGTGCATAATCCAGTAGTTCATCATTCACCAAGGCGTCGTATAAAATGACATCTGCTTTTTCTATTGCTTTGATGCCTTTTAGGCTGATCAGATCCGGATCACCAGGGCCTGCTCCTACCAATGTTACTTTTGCTTTTATTGACATACCTATTCCCTCCTATACCAATACTGGTTTTAAATTTTTCCGTTGATAGACTTCATTGATAAACTTCGTTGCTTCCTGAAGGTAGTTGATTGCAAAATGCTCCGTTGGTTCATTTTTACTAATCTGTAGAACTAATTCTGGAAACGTTTGTTCAAAATTATATTCACCTGTTTCCACGAAATGTGTTTGGAATTCGTTGATTACAATATTTTGCGTGCTGGCGCTAATCCCTTTATCCAATAGTAGGGCTTTTGCTGCTTGTACAAAGGCATTATAAGCATGATAAATCGCATCCGAGAATTTGGATTCCCGAAATGTTTCATTTGCCCATTGTAATTTCTCTTCCGCCTCATAGATCAACGTAGCAACCAAGTCAATCACCACGCCTGCACACTCGCCAACTCCGATTGCCGTTTGGAAAGTTCCTTCATGTCCCCAGTCGACAAATTCGTCCTCAGCAAGATTGGTCAAATCCGATAGAGGCTTTAAAAGATTATAAAAGTAATTTTTACTTTGTCTGTCGTAGTAAGCATGGAAGTTTTCATTTGCTTCCGCATTTTTTTTATAATCATTCAGCACCCATTCTACAACATGCAAGACTCTTTTTGTCGGCACTTTAATAATACGCTCTGCAACACGTCCTTCACCATTACCAATTGTCCCGCCGCCAAGCATAACTTGGGCTGCAGGGACCACTTTGCCCTCCGCTTTAACCGAACTACCATGAAAGCCGATATGTGCCAGACCATGTTGGCCACAAGAATTCATACAACCCGAAATTTTGATTTTTAAATCCCGATTAAAGACAAAATCCTGATGAAATTCGGCGATATAAGATTCGATAACCCGCGCCATTTCAGTACTGTTTGAAATGCCTAGATTACAGGTATCCGTACCAGGGCAAGTTGTTACATCAGCAGTACTATCAAAACCTACCTGCGCTAGATCCAACGATTTAAGTAGTTGATAAATATGTGGCAGTGACTTTTCTGTTGCGTATTTTAGCAGTAGGCTTTGGTTTTGTGTGATACGGATATCGTCCGCGACCAAATCCTTCAGACCTGCAACCAACGCGCGTGCTTTATCTGTACCTATATCACCGGTGGATACCCGCACATAGACACCGTAATATCCTTTTTGTTTTTGTTCGAATGTATTGGTGCCCTTCCAAACTTGATAGTTTAGATCACTATCTAGGTTAATCGTTGATAGCTGATTGTCGTCCGGTGGTATTGGCTGTTCGATTTTGGTTCGGTCGATCGGATAGCTTTTCACCTTCGTGGCGATTTTCTCGGCTTCAATTAAACTTAGCACTTCCTCTAACCCTAGTTTCTGAATAAGGTATTTGAATCGAGCTTTATTTCGGTTATTTCTTTCACCATAACGATCAAAGACACGAAGTGTCGCTTCGATATAAGGGATCAATTCATCCTCTGGTAGAAACTCGCTTGTTACTGATGCTAAAAAAGGCTGAGATCCCAATCCCCCACCCAATAACACTTTAAAACCACGAACTTCCACACCATCAACAATTTTTAGTTTTGGAATAAAACCAAGGTCATGAATATAGGAAAACGCAGTGTCTTCATCACTGGCAGAAAATGACATTTTGAATTTTCGTCCCATTTCCGCACATACTGGATTGCGCAAAAAATATTCAAAGGTCGCCTGAGCATATGGCGAAACATCAAATGGTTCCTTTGGATCGATTCCCGAACTTGGAGAAGCGGTGACATTACGGACTGTATTTCCACAAGCTTCGCGTAATGTAATATCGTCTTCAGCCAATTTGGACCAAAGTTCTGGTGTACGGTCAAGACTAACGTAATGAATCTGTATATCTTGACGTGTGGTCAGGTGCAGATTACGGCTTGCGTATTCGTCTGATATTGCTGCAATTTTGTTCAATTGCTTAAACGTAACCTTTCCAAACGGAAGCTTTATACGAACCATTTGAACTCCAGGTTGTCTTTGTCCATATACCCCCCTAGCCAAACGCAACGATCTAAATTTTTCGTCGGCAATTTTGCCCTCGTGGAACAATCGAATCTTTTTTTCAAGTTCGATAATTTCCTTCTCCACGATAGGATTTTCTAATTCTGTGCGGAAGCTTTGCATATAACAATAAAATCTATTGATTTAGTATTCTTTTCTCGATGTCAAATGTAAAAATATTTTTTTAATATTCTATAATATCTACCAAATTAATATATATTTGCCCTATAAAATTTAATATATAAAACCTGTAGACTTTTAGGTGTAATGATGAGAAATTTTTTTATAATCTTGATTTTAAGCTATGTAATCGTATTTAAAATGACTTCCTGTGCGCCAAAAGTCAAAAATGGTTATAGTAAGGAACATGGTTTTGAAGGTAATATTTCTTTGTCCGGTGCCTTTGCCCTTTATCCTTTAGCTGTAGTTTGGAGTGAAGATTTTAAAAAAATACACCCTAATGTTCGTTTCAATATTTCAGCGGGAGGTGCTGGAAAAGGAATCGCCGATGTTCTGACAGGTATGGTTGATATTGGAATGGTGTCGAGAGACCTACACGAGCAGGAAATAAAAAAAGGGGCTGTTCCAGTTATTGTTGCTAAAGACGCTGTTATCTGTACGATTAATCCCGGTAACCCTAATTATTCCGCTATTTTGAAGCGTGGTCTGAGCCGCGAAGAATTGCTGAATATTTTTGTAAATAGAAAGTTTAAGACCTGGAAAGAAATTGATCCTCAGTTTACGGCGGATCCTATCAACGTTTATGTACGTTCGGATGCTGCCGGAGCAGCTGAAACATGGGCTAAATTTTTTGGTCATAAGCAGGAGGATCTGCAAGGTATTGGCATTTTTGGTGACCCTGGGATTGCTCAGGCCATTAAAGATGATACTCACGGGATTGGATTCAATAACATTAACTACGTCTATAATCTGAAAACCAATAACGTGTTTGATCGTATTGCGGTTGTTCCTTTGGATCTCAATAAAAATGGGCACATTGAGGATGATGAGCAGTTTTATGGCACTCTATCTAATTTGACAGAGGCCGTCGCTACAGGAAAATACCCAGCTCCACCCTCAAGAGAGCTAACTTTTGTAACGCGCAATAAGACCGAATCCCTTCTCTTGAAGGAATTTATTTCTTTTGTGCTTCAAAAACAGGCGCAATCACAACTCCTTGAGAATGGTTATGTCCCACTAAATGAAACATTGATAAAAGAAGAACTTAATAAGTTATAGCATGCTAAATACTCGTCTCGTTAAAGATTCTCTGGTCAAGCGATCCACCTTGCTCCTGCTACTGATTTCACTTTCAGTTGTGGTGATTATTGCGATTGGTTTAACTATAAAATCGATTCCGTTATTTGAATACAGTAATATCTTTCAACTGTTGACCGACAAGGTTTGGTCACCAATGAAAGGGTCGTTTGGCTTTTTGCCTTTTATTGCAGGTACGCTTGCTGTTACCTTGATTTCTCTTGTTATTGCGATTCCGCTTTGTATACTGACTGCGGTTTATTTGACTGAATATGCTTCGGATGCTTTAAAAAATATGATGTTTCCGTTGGTCAATATTTTAGCAGCGATACCGCCGGTTCTCTATGGTGTTTGGGGGGTATTGTTTATTGTACCTTTAATTCAGCTGTATATCGCTCCCATCTTTGGGGTTGTTACATCGGGATATTCAGTGCTTGCCGGTGGAATTGTATTGGCAGTGATGATCTTTCCCATTATGATTTCCATTATGGTAGAGGTGCTTCAAACGATACCTTGTGAGCTAAAAGCGGCTTCGCTATCATTAGGTGCAACAAAATGGGATACCATTAAGCATGTTATTCTGAAGAAGGCTAGACCTGGTATTGTTGCTGCAATTGTTTTGTCAACATCGAGGGCATTTGGTGAAACAATAGCGGTGTTGATGGTCTGCGGCAACGTTGCAAAGGTTCCTACTTCGATATTTGATGCCGGATATCCAATTCCGGCATTAATAGCCAATAATTTCGGAGAAATGATGTCAATTCCACTTTATGAATCTGCATTAATGTTCTCTGCGTTGTTGCTGTTTGTGATCATATTTGTTTTTAATTTAATATCTCGTCTTATATTGAGACGACTGGAAGGAGCTCAGCATGGATAATACGAAAAGACGGTTATTGAGTGAAAAAGTAGCGAAAGGTTTTATGCATCTCTCTGGGATAACCGTGACTGCTTCCTTGTTTTTTATCGTAGGAACCATCTTGTATAAAGGGCTTCCTTATCTCAGTTGGGAGATGGTTAGCCAGTTGCCAAAAGGTGGATTTTATATTGGAAAGGAAGGTGGGATTTTGAACGCAATCTTGGGCTCCCTCTATCTAGCAGGTGTAGCGACAGCCTTGTCCGCAATTATAGGTATTCCGATTTCGTTGTACCTTAACGTTTATTTGGGGGCGAAATCAAAAGTGACACAGCTTGCTAAATTGTTGTTTGATGTCTTGTATGGTGTTCCTTCTATTGTTTATGGAGCGGTTGGTTTTGGTATTATGGTTTATTTAGGTATTCGAGCATCGTTATTGGGGGGAATTATTACAGTGACACTGTTAACCATTCCAATTGTGGTTCGCACGGTTGATGAATTGATAAAAACAATTCCTGACGATTTAAAGAATGTCACTCTTTCCCTTGGGACCACACGCTGGGAATTGGCTAAGGTCATGCTAAGAAGCATCCGATCAGGGCTTCTTACCGCGATTTTGCTGGCTTTTGGGCGTGCTATTGGTGATGTTGCGGGCGTTTTATTGACAACAGGTTTTAGTGACAATCTTCCAAAATATATTGATGAACCAGCGGCAACGTTGCCATTGTCCATTTTTTTTCAGCTAAGTAGTCCTATTCCTGAAGTTCAGGGACGCGCTTATGCTTCAGCTTTAGTTTTAACAATCATTATTTTAATTATTGTAGTATGCACTCATATCCTTCAATCGAAACAAAAAAATCGTCGATAATAAGTCCTTTGAGCAATCCCCACATTGAAATCAAGGATCTTAATGTCTATATTGACGGCCGACATATACTTAAAAATATTAATCTCGCCCTTCCTAACAATAGTGTAACTTCGATTATTGGTCCTTCAGGTTGCGGAAAGACGACGCTTTTAAAGACACTCAATAGATTAGTAGATGATACCAAGGGGGTTGAAATAACGGGATCTGTACTTGTTAATGGTGAGGATATTTATGGTAGAAATGCTGAAGTAACACATATCCGTAAGAAAATGGGACTTTTATCCCAAAAACCTTATCCTTTACCAATGTCGATCTATGATAATGTGGCTTACGGTCCTCGCATACATGGTACTCGAAGCAAAAAGGAGTTGGACAGAATTGTGGAAACGCAATTGCGAAATGTGGCGTTATGGGACGAAGTCAAGGACCGTCTCGGACATTCGGCTAGCGGATTGTCCATCGGTCAGCAACAAAGGCTTTGTCTTGCAAGAGGTTTGGCTGTAGAACCTGAGATTATACTTGGAGATGAATCGACATCAGCGTTAGATCCGCTTTCAACTGCTAAAATTGAGGAATTACTAATTGAACTGAAGAAAGATTATACCATCGTATTGGTAACGCATATTTTACGGCAGGCAAGACGGGTGTCTGACTATATTCTGTTTGTCTATGGTGGAGAAATTCTTGAGTTTGGACCGACGGAACAGGTTTTATTGAATCCGCAGAATGAAATCACAAAACAGTATGTAAAGGGATTTATTTCCTAGAAGGTTAAGAAGTATCTACGCTGGATGAAGTTTATGAGAAAGCAATAAGGATTGGCTGATAAAAAGAATAAGCCAAAGGCTTAATTTCTACTGTGGGATATCTTCCCTATAATTGTGAAGACGATTGCTTTGTTGGGATAAACATTAGCAAAATCAGCATATGACCGATATTGTTTCCATCAAATCAGTCCGTAACTTCGTTTAAGAAATTATGCGGGAGCATTCAGGTTTAAAATAGGAATACTCCCGCATTTATTTTATCATGGTATCAGATAGACTCTATTTCCTACTTCAGGTGGAATAAATCATCAACGCCAAGTATCTTCTTGGAAGTAAATCCTTCGGCATATTTCACTTGGATATATCGTCCAAATTCTCGGGCTCTGGCAGCAGTTGATTCCATGAAATCCGGATTGGAAATGTAGGTTTGTGGTTCATCAGGATTTACGTTTTCTCCTGTGTAAAATTGAGTTTTATAGGCTAAAACGGATTTTTCTTTAACATGGTAATAATCTGTTATATCGATAACAACATCTGGTTTTATATAATAATCCTGTACAAATTGCAGTACCAATCGGGGGGCGGTGGGCCTCCTGAGGAATATTGTCCTGATCAAAAGTTTCCACTCTTCTCAAGCCAGCAAGAAAGCAGGCTTCACTGACCATCTGCCCCGCTCGTCCATGGTCCGGGTGGCGGTCTGTGATGGCATTTGTAATAATAATTTCGGGTTGATATTTGCGGATAGCTCTTATTACTGCCATTTTCTCTCTTTCGGCATTTTCAAAAAAACCATCTCTTAAGCCCAGGTTCTCTCTAGCGGCCAGTCCTAGGATTTCGGCAGCATCTTTTGCTTCCTGAGCCCTGGTTTCTGCTGTGCCGCGTGTGCCAAGCTCGCCTTGAGTCAAATCAACAATTCCAACCTTTTTTCCTTCAGCAACATATTTTGCCATTACTCCACCTGCGCCTAATTCAGCATCATCAGGATGTACAGCAATGATAAGTAGATCTAATTTTAACATATGATATCTCTCTTTTTATTTGGCTCTTCAATGACAAATCATTCCATTTAATCAACGAACAATTTTACTGAGATGCTATAGACAGCTTCAATATACTATTGTTCCTGAGTCGATATACGATTAGATTGACGTTGTGAAAGCCGCGGCAAAGGTAAGCAGTTTATGGATTACTCTTGTAAAAGACGCTCGATATTGCGGCAAATTTTACTTGATAATGGCGAAGTAGTCGGATAATAGAAATCAATGACCTCTCCTTTTTTGTTTATCAGGTATTTGTGAAAATTCCAGGAAGGTTTACTGTTAATATGTCCATTCTGATCTTTGCTTGAAAGAAAACTGTATAAGGGTGTTGTGTATTCGCCGATAACATGGCTACGCTTAAAAATAGGGAAACTCACCTGTTGATTGATCCGGCAGAATGTCTCTAGTGTACCACCGGTTAATGGTTCCTGGTTACGAAAATTATTTGCCGGAAATGCCAGGATTTCGAAACCTTGGTCTTTATATCTTTGGTAGAGTTTTTCGAGGGATTTAAATTGTCTGGTAAAGAGGCATTGACTAGCAGTATTGACAATGAGTAAAACTTTACCTTCAAAATCAGCGAGAGATTTTTTTTTACCATTAAACTGAAGTGCGTCAAAGTCGTATACTGTTTTCATCTGGTTTTAGTTTGATTGGTCACATGACAGGTTGGGGTCTCGATTTCTCAAATTCCCTAATGATATTTTCAATGGCAAAGTCTTCTTTTGGGTCATAAGTTGACTTTAGGTTGTGACCGAATATTTTCGCGACTCCCTGATAAAAAAAAGCGGAAATCCCACCCTTCATTTCCTTTACCATTTCATAGCCGGTATGTCCCGTATAACGATCGATCAATTTAATAAGTATTTTGCCTTGTGAAATAGTCATATTTTTGATTTCTCGGTCAAACATCTGTTTTACGTCACTTTCACATTTTTCAACCAATGCTTTATGTTCCTTCTTGTCCGAAGTCAGCGCTAGGTCTCTGTCAAGTTGATCATATCTTTTTTGCGCATAGATAGCATAAGGAAGAACCTTGAGGACATTTCTTCTAAAGCGGAGATATTCTCTTCGTGCTTCTTCACTTGACCAGGTCCTTTTGGCCACAACAGTGACCTGTGGAATCGGAAACCAGGGTAATACCTCTCCGTTTGCCAAGGTTGTTGTCATATAACTGTTTACGGTCTCCTGTGCCCCCTCTCCATACAAAGGAAGAGTGAGTGATTGAGACTGCGCCCATCCGGACAGAGTCGCTGTGAGGAATAGCAAACAAAATAATATTGTCTTCATTTGGGCAATTATATAACGCTTTTTAATTTGTCAATGCTATAATATTTTGGTAGATTTATTACAAAATAGTTAGCTTGAAAATTAGTATTCAAGAATACAATAACTAAATTACACAAATTTACTCAAAAAACATCATTTACCTGCAACGTTTATGAAAGATTATGTGATTGATATTGAAGCAGAAAACAAAGAGATAAGGAAACGTTACCGTGCATTGTTACGCGCCTGTAAACCAACTTTACAACGCGGGGACAAGCAAGAGATCCGCAAGGCATTTGATTTGGCGTTGGATAGTCATAAAGAGATGCGACGTAAATCAGGGGAGCCTTACATCTATCACCCAATTGCTGTTGCCCAAATTGCTGCTGAAGAGATTGGCCTAGGGACGACATCTATTGTATGCGCGTTGCTCCATGATGTAGTTGAAGATACCAATGTTACTCTGGATGAAATTGAAGAAATGTTTGGTAAGAAAGTTCGCCGAATTATCGATGGGCTTACCAAAATTTCAGGAATTTTCGATCCAAACAGCTCTATGCAAGCGGAGAACTTTAGGAAAATGTTGCTCACATTGGCCGACGATGTTCGTGTAATTCTCATTAAATTGGCAGATAGGCTCCACAATATGCGCACCATGGAATTTATGGCCAGGGATAAGCAGCTGAAAATTGCTTCAGAGACAAGCTACCTTTATGCGCCATTGGCACATCGTCTTGGGCTGTATGCGATAAAATCCGAATTGGAAGATCTCTCGATGAAATTTACTGATCCGGATACCTATAAATTTATCGCTAGAAAACTGAATGAGAAAAAAGCTGAGCGTGAAAAATTTATAGGCGATTTTATTGGTCCAATCAAAGAGATATTGGAGGAACAGGGTATTAAGGCGTCCGTATTTGGGCGACCTAAATCAATCCATTCTATTTGGAATAAGATGCGAAAAAAATCGATTCCTTTTGAGGAGGTTTATGATTTGTTTGCTATACGTATTGTAATAGATGCTGTGGATGAGAAAGAAAAGACAGAATGTTGGAAAGTTTATTCTATTGTCACTGATTTGTACCGTCCTAACCCCGACCGTCTTCGGGATTGGATCTCCTCTCCGAAAGGAAATGGTTATGAGTCCTTACACACTACGGTGATGGGCCTAAAGGGCAATGGGTAGAAGTTCAGATTCGAACCAAACGGATGAATGAAATTGCCGAAAAAGGATTTGCAGCACATTGGAAGTACAAAGAATCAAATTCAGATTCTGGCTTGGATCAATGGATCAAAAAAGTACGTGACGTCTTAAGCAGTCCAGATCAGAATGCGATGGATTTTGTGGATGATTTTAAGATGAATCTCTTCTCCGATGAGATTTTTATATTCACCCCCAAAGGAACACTGATTCAACTCCCCAACAATGCCACTGCTTTAGATTTTGCCTTTGAGATTCACTCTGATATCGGTGCAAGTTGTATTGGCGCCAAAGTAAATCACAAACTTGTTCCTTTAAGCCATATTTTGCAAAATGGGGATCAGGTAGAGATTATTACATCAAGCAAGCAGTCACCTAAAGAGGATTGGTTGAATTTTGTTGTGACTGCGAAAGCCAAATCCAAAATCAGATCTTCTCTAAAAGAAGAAAAGAGAAGAGTAGCGGAAGATGGGAAAGAAATTTTGGAACGTAAGTTGAAATCGCTAAAAGTTACTTACAATACGGATAATATTAACAAAATTGCCAACTTTTTAAAATATCCCAGTTCGCAGGACCTTTTCTATAATGTTGCCAAGGGCATTGTTGATATCAGGCAACTGAGAGAATATGTTGCGCATGAGAAAGCGGTTGAAATAAATGTAAGTTCTTCATCAGGAAATCAATTTAATACCCATATAGGTGGGCTAGTTGAAAAGATAAATAAGAAGGAATTCGACACGATCTTGATCGGTGATGATATGCAGAAGGTTGATTATACTTTAGCACCCTGTTGTAATCCTATTCCTGGTGATGATGTCTTCGGTTTTTTGACAGTTAATGATGGTATAAAAATTCACCGTACGAGCTGTCCAAATGCCTCCAAGCTGATGGCAAATTATGGCTATAGAATTTTAAAAGCACGCTGGGCTTCTACAAAGGATTCTGCATTTTTGACAGGTTTACATATCGTTGGCATAGATGATGTAGGATTAGTAAATAAACTTACAACTGTTATTTCTCAAGAATTTGCTGTTAATATTCGATCCTTATCAATTTCAAGTAACGAAGGTATTTTTGATGGTAATATTATGGTGTATGTAAATGATACTGCTCAGCTTGAAAGTTTGATGAGAAATTTAAAGCAAGTCAGGGGGATAACAGGTGTCAATCGATATGAATCGGAAAATTAGTAGCCAACCGTTGGATTGAAAATTACGCTAAGGCGACTACTATTAAGCACTATTTTTAATAGAGGAAATATCAATCTTAATTGGTAAATTTGTACAAGAATATTTTTACTATGAATCAAGCTGAAAATTTTGCAACTGTAAAAAAAATCTTTGAAGCCTACTTAGAAAATAAAAATCTAAGAAAAACACCAGAGCGCTATGCGATTTTGGAAGAGATTTATTCCCGTACTGATCACTTTGATGTAGAGTCTTTGTATATCCATATGAAGAACAAGAAATATCGTGTCAGTCGTGCTACAGTTTATAATACTCTAGAACTTTTGGTCTCTTGTGACTTGGTTACAAAACACCAGTTTGGAAGGAACATGGCACAATTTGAGAAGTCATATGGGTTCAAACAACACGATCACGTGATCTGTATTGAATGTAATAAGGTTGTTGAATTCTGTGATCCACGTATCAACCAAATTCAGAGTCTCATGGGAGATCTTTTAAAATTTGATATTAAGCACCACTCACTCAATTTGTATGGTGTATGTCAAGACTGTCAACTTAAGAACAAAAAAGAAGAGACCGTCGCTCACGAAGCTATTTCAAATTAATCTTATATTTTCTTAAATATAATAGTACATTTGTTCAGGAATGTTCAGGGGAAAATTCCTGAACATTTTATTTTTAAATAGAGTCTATTTTTATTAATAACATTTTAATTACTATACTTTAAAAGCTATGCAAGTTGATGTGCTTTTGGGCTTACAATGGGGTGACGAGGGTAAAGGTAAAATCGTAGACGTATTTTGTCCAAAATACGATTTAATCGCTCGTTTCCAAGGCGGCCCTAACGCCGGACACACGTTGGAATTCGATAACAAAAAATTCGTACTCAACACAATTCCATCTGGTATCTTCAATGAAGGTACACTAAATCTTATTGGTAATGGTGTCGTTATCGATCCGATTATCTTAAAAAGAGAGTTAGACAACCTGAAGACAGCTGGTTTTGATCCGGTGGGTAAAGGCAATTTAGTTTTAGCGCGAAAAGCACACCTTATTCTGCCTACACACCAATTATTGGATGCTGCCTCAGAATCAAAAATGGGTGCAGGAAAAATTGGATCCACTTTGAAAGGTATCGGTCCAACTTACATGGATAAAACCGGTAGAAATGGTTTACGTGTAGGTGATACGACACTTCCGGATTTTCAAGAGCGTTACCAAAAGTTGAAAGAAAAACACCTAAGCATTCTTTCGCACTATGGTGAGATACCTGATTTCAGTGAAAAAGAGAAGGCATTTTTAGATGCTATCGAATTCATTAAATCTATCCCACATGTGGATTCAGAGCATTTGGTGAATCAATATCTGAAAGAAGGCAAACGTGTGTTGGCTGAGGGTGCGCAAGGTACGCTGTTGGATGTTGATTTTGGTTCTTATCCATTTGTAACTTCATCGAATACCACAACAGCCGGAGCTTGTACAGGCCTAGGTATTGCGCCAAATAAAATCGGCAAGGTATATGGTATCTTTAAAGCTTATGCGACTCGTGTAGGTGGTGGTCCCTTCCCTACTGAACTTCACGATGAAACTGGCGAAAAATTACGTCAATTAGGTCATGAATTTGGAGCAACTACTGGTCGTGCTCGCCGTACAGGTTGGATTGATATTCCTGCCTTGAAATATGCTATTATGCTTAATGGCGTAACAGACTTGATTATGATGAAGGCCGACGTTTTGGATACCTTCGACAAAATCTATGCATGTACACATTATAAATATAATGGTGAAGTGATTGATTATATGCCTTATGAAATCATCACACATCAAGCCGAACCTATCTTGGAAGAAATTGATGGGTGGAAACAAGATTTGACTGGTATAACGTCTGAACAGGAGATACCTGAAGCATTAAAAAATTACATTTCTTATTTAGAGAAAGCTCTTGAAGTACCTATCACAATCCTATCGGTAGGTCCTGATCGTAAACAAACATTAGCTTTATCAAAATAAACTATGCGGATCGAAAGTTTTGATCTTCTCGATTCTAAAGATAAATTTCATCAAAAAGCCCTGCATTGGTCGGGGCAATTTGATGAAATTTCTTTCTTTAATAGTAATGGGATGTCCGATCAATGGGGAAGATATGAGCAAGTATTGGCTGTCAAGGCATTATTCTCCTTCCGTGCAAATGAAAATGTATTTGATCAGCTCGATACATTTTTGAATTTACATCAATCTCAGTTTATCCCTGGATTTCTATCCTACGACCTCAAGAATGAGATAGAGGAATTACAGACAACGGGAAAGGATAAGCTCGAATTTCCGGAAACTTATTTCTTCGTGCCAGCGATTACGCTCCGATGGACGGCAAATCAAGTGCATATAGAGGCTGAAGATCCAGTTAAAATCTATCAAGCTATTTCCGAAACGAAGATTCCTTTAGCAGCTCCAATCGTAGTGCAAGTACAATCGCGTTGGACAAAAAGTGAGTACGTCAAAGCATTTGAAGATGTGCAAGCGCATATTCAACGTGGAGACATTTATGAAGTTAACCTTTGTCAGGAATTTTATGCGGAGAACGCCGACATCTCGCCGCTCGAAGTTTATCATCAATTAAATTGCCTATCACCTACCCCATTTAGTTCATTCTTCAGAGTAGGACATCATTTTATCATGTGTGCTTCTCCGGAGCGATTTTTAGCGAAAAGGCAGGGAAAGCTGATTTCTCAACCGATTAAAGGGACAGCTAGAAGAGGAACAAGCCCGGAAGAGGACCGACAGATTATAGCTGATATGTTGAGGTCAAAAAAGGAGATTGCGGAAAATGTGATGATCGTTGATTTGGTGCGTAATGACTTGACACGAAGTGCTCTTCCTGGAACAGTTGAGGCTACTCGCCTTTTTGAGATTCAATCCTTCGAACAAGTGCATCAAATGATTTCTACCATTACCTGCATGCAAGACCCAAAAGTCGCCAATGTGGATGTATTTAGAAATACCTTTCCTGCAGGTTCGATGACAGGTGCTCCTAAAATTGCAGCTATGCAAATTTGCGATCAGCTTGAAGCTCGAAAGAGAGGTATCTATGCAGGGTCTATCGGATACTTTGACACTGTACATGATGAGTTCGATTTTAATGTAGTCATCCGCTCACTGCTGTATAATAAACAAAAACGGTACCTTTCCTTTCATACTGGTGGAGCAGTTACCAATCAGGCTGCTGCAGATCAGGAGTATCAAGAATGCCTTTTGAAAGCTTCCGCCATCCTTGAAGCTTTAGATGCAAAGTTGAAAGAATAAAACTATACTAAATTTGTAGAGAATATTTTTTGCTTCAAGTATTTTTTCGACCTTTGTCCCATTGGTACCACAAGTTCCTTATATCGATCTACATACTCATCGGAATTATCCGATCAAAGAGCGCGCGATTCTCTCGGTGAAGAATATCGCATTGAATCATGCTGAAGAAATCACTGAAACAGATTGCTCCATCGGGTTACATCCATGGTATATAGACGGGAATTCTGAACTTGCTTTAGCCTTAATGAAAGGAGGATTAAAACAGGCTCAAGTTTTGGCGATAGGCGAATGCGGTTTGGATAAAAATATTGCTATTCCCCTCATCCAGCAGCTGCAGGTCTTTGATCGACAGGTTCAACTGGCTCAAGTTTATCGAAAACCGTTGATTATTCATTGTGTTCGAGCTTTTCAGGAGATTGTCAGTTGTTTAAAAAAAGTGAATTTTAACGAAGCTGTTGTTTTCCATAGCTATCGGAAAAATTGGACACTAGCTCGGCAATTAATTGATCAGGGGTACTATCTTTCAATAGGTGGACATTGTTTAAATGGAAGTCAAGACGAGCTTTTGGAAAATATTTCACTCAGTCAATTGTTTCTAGAAACGGATACAGATACGACCGTAGAAATTACAACGCTTTATCAATACGTAGCTCGGATCAGATCGATCGAGTTGGAGGAGCTAAAGCGGGCTTTATACCAAAATTATAAGAAAGTATTTAATAAGTGAGGCCATCATAGTCTGTTTATTCACGTTGTCGGATAGCTATAAGGTTTCATGAAAATATAAAAAAACAAATTTAGATAGATGAAAGATTTAAGTTGGCTGTCACGTACCGAAGCATTGATAGGTCGATCAGCGGTTGAAAAATTGGCAAATTCACATGTGATGGTTTTGGGATTAGGTGGTGTTGGATCCTTTGCTGCGGAATTTATATGCCGAGCGGGAGTTGGGAAAATGACCATTATCGATGGAGACACAGTGGATCCGTCTAACCGTAATAGACAATTGCCTGCCTTGGCAACTAATCATGGTGAAGCAAAAGCTGAAATTATGCGGGAAAGATTGTTGGCCATTAATCCTGAATTGGATTTAACCGTAATACAAGATTTTATCATTCCAGAAAAGATACCCGCTTTATTAGATTTGGCGCCAGATTATTGTGTGGAAGCCATTGATAGTATTACACCGAAACTATTTTTCATTCGGAGGGCGTTAGAAGCCAATATACCATTTGTAAGTTCAATGGGTGCCGGTGGCAAAGTGGATCCGACAAAAATAAAAATTGCTGATATCGGTAAATCTTATAATTGTAAGTTGGCCCAACATATCCGTAAGAAATTGCGCAAACATGGTATACGTGATGGAGTGAAAGTGGCATTTTCAACCGAACTTCCAAACAAGGATTCATTATTGTATACCGATGGGAGTAATTTTAAAAAGTCCGCTTATGGCACCATGTCCTATCTACCAGCGGCTTTTGGTGGGGCAATAGCTTCTGTTGCTATACGAGATTTAATAGAAAATGCTTAACTTAGGTATTAAATAAACATATGAAGAAATGAAAGAAGCTGCCTGCCAATTGACGGTAGCTTCTTTTTTTCTTAGGCTATCGGCTTGTGACCCCTTTTATATCAATACCTTTGGGCTTGATATGTTCCAATCGTTTCTTGAGTGTATCTATTTTTGATTTTTCAAGATTACCCGTTGCAATTATAATCCCTTCTTTAACCTGTGCTGTAATGGTCGGAAAATCTTCCAGAACAAGGTTAACATCTCGTGTTAAGGTAGAATCTATCGCGCCGCCCAAAATTTCATGATATTTTTCACGGGCATCTTCTGGTTCAGGAAGATTTACGACAATATTGTTGTGAATGGATTTGATATCCTCTCCTCCGGCTAGCTTTGTTTTGTTTTCTATGTCCTGCTTGAGAGAGTCTGAACCTATTTGTCCATTCAAGGTTACATTACCCTCCTCGACATCGACTCCGATGCCCACAGTAGTTTCCAACGCTGTCTCGATTTTTGATCTTAGTTTTTCGTCCGACTCGGGCGATCTACAAGAGTGAATAAATAGTGCAGCACCAAGCAAGAAGATTAAAAGTAAACTATTGAATTTCATGTCATTCTTTGTTTCTGTACTAAATAAGAACAGATGCATCGGCATATTGTTTAATTTTTCGGTATTTTCATCACCTAGTAAATTGCAATAACTTTTTGATTAACGTTATTAAAAACAAAACTATCACCTATTTTTTTCCCGATAAGTAGTTGTCCAATTGGAGATGCAGGCGAGATAACGAAGATATTATTGGTCCCTATTTTTACAGCTCCGATACTTGTGGCGATCAAATATAGTCCAACATTGGTTTGAACAAGTGTTCCTAATCTGACGACATCAATTACATCATTTGATAATGATTCTATACTGATCAGTTGCTGCAGATCTTTATTGGCTTCCACGAGTTGTTTCTGGTAGCGATTAATGTCCTGTTGGATCATTTCACGTGACGTCTCATATTTGTCTCCAGCACTACTTTTTGTATCGTCATTGCTTGAATCCCGTGCGGTTTCCAAAGCAGATTCTATCATTGTAATACGTTCCCTGGTGCGTTTTAGCGCTATGTCAAGGACCACCCCTTTTATGTCGAAATAATTATTTGTCATTCCGAAAAATAAGGAATAAGTTTTATTCATTAAAAAATAAAAACAATAGGCTTAGGCTCAATAGAATATAATAAATTGGATGGTAAATAATACGAATAAGGTTGCAATAAATTAAAAAATTACTACATTTGTGCACTGAAACACGGAAAGGTGTCAGAGTGGTCGAATGAGCAGTCCTGGAAAGACTGTATACGGGATGACTGTATCGAGGGTTCGAATCCCTCCCTTTCCGCCAAATGGTACAATTGCCACGAATAATCGCTATTCGTGGCATTTTTGTTTTTAGCACTATAAAATACGCTCTGGAAGCGGTTTTGAGCCATAAGGTTCGAATCCCTTCCTCTCTGCAAAAAGCGATATTTATAAAATACAAAATGCCTGTAAATACACTATTTGCAGGCATTTTTATTTATCGCCAACCAACAAAAAATACAGAAATCCTCAGAAATAGAAAGCGTTAATCGTGGCAACCTATTATATTTTAAAAAGTTGCCACGATCAAACGCTGAAACCCTTGCCAGCTAACTAGTTAAGCAGGTTTACATCTTGTAAAAAAGTAGCATCAATCCGAACTTTGTTAAACCATTAAATTTTTATTTATGTTAGAAAAAAGCTTTGGATTACTTTTCTTTTTGAAGAAAACAAAATTCAGTAAAGGGACAGAAAGACTTTTATATGGTAGAATTACCATAAATGGTATTTCAAAAGAATTTTCAACCAAAAGAAACTGGTTTAAAGATCGTTGGAACCAAGGAGCAAATAGGGCAACAGGAAATAAAGAAGATGCTAAATCTATCAATCATTATCTTGATGCTTTAGTTTCAAAAATCTATGAAGCCAAAAGAGAACTCATAGCAAATGGAGAAGACGTTACAACAAAAAATTTATTCGATTTACTTTTTGGCAATACTGATGATAGAAAGTTTATCCTACAAATATTCCAACTTGAAAACGATAAAATGAAAGCCCTGGAGGGAAAGGGGTATGCAATAGGAACAATAAAAAGATTTGAAACAAGTCTTTCGCATACTCGCGAATTTATACAATGGAAATACAATTGTGATGACATTGAAATAAGAAAATTGGATTACGAGTTTGTAAAAGACTACGATTTTTGGCTTAAAACGATTAGAAATTGTAGTCAAAATACGGCTTCGAAATATATTGGTAATTTTAAAAAGATCGTTCTACATTGTATTAAATCTGGATGGCTTAAGAAAGATCCCTTTCACCAGTTTAAACTGCTACGAAAAGATGTAATCAAGGAATTTTTAACGGAAGAAGAACTGGAATGTCTTATGAACAAAAGCTTTTCAATAAAACGTTTAGAAATTGTAAGAGATATTTTTGCATTTTCATGTTTTACCGGTTTAGCATATACTGACGTATACAAATTAATTCATAACCAGTTTTTTACAGGAGTAGATGGAAAAAAATGGATTTCGTATCAAAGAACAAAAACGCTTAATCTTACTAAGATTCCTTTACTTAATCCGGCAATTCAAATGATTGACAAATATTCAACTGAGACATCTACCTTAGATGACAAAGTCTTCCCATGTTTTTCAAATCAAAAAATGAATGCCTATTTAAAGGAAATAGCAGACTTATGTGGAATAAATAAAACGCTAACCTTTCATATGGCTCGTCACACTTTTGCGACCACAGTAACTTTAACTAATAGAATTCCATTAGAAACCGTGTCTAAAATGATGGGACATAAATCTTTAAAACAGACACAGCATTATGCTAAAATAGTAGATGTAAAAATAAGTGATGACATGAAACGTTTAAGACAAAAGTTTAATTAGCAAATAGTGATAATAGTTTTTAAATAGATGCAAATTCATTTAAAAAACTAAAGAAGTCCTTAGATTAGATTTAGGGAGATAAATAGAGGACGATCAATTTTGATTGTCCTCTTTTCCACTTTCATTAAACTATGATTTATCAATTAGTTATTTTTGTCTTTTTAAATCATTTCTGCGGTTCGGTAGGATATTGATATAAATGTCCATACCTAAATTTCAAAAAATCTAAGCACCAACCTTCTAGATAAAAATTGGTGTTCGATAACTCCTTCCAGAGCATAACCAACCGAAATGGTTTTAAAACTTTAATCGGTAACAACAGTAGAAACCATTTAAAAGGAGCTAGGTAATAACCAAAAGCTAGATTTTCGAATTGTTAGATCTATGCTTATAATATATCCTCGCGTAACAAATAAGCATTTACGGAAGCCTTGTTAATTAAAAACTCCAAAATCACCAATAACTTAGATTTCGTATATCGGTCTGTTTTGAGTTTGGTTCGATTGAGATACACATATTTTCTTACCAGGATCTCAAGATAGTAAATAGTGTTGATTTGCTGTTTGCTGGTTTGCAGTTTAGGATTTTTCGTTAGCATGTCACTTATCCAAATCACACCTTCACTAAGGAAAATGGAACCAATCTCATTTAAAAATTTAGCGATACCATATAGTACTGCCGGATGACTCCCCATTTCCTTACAGACTTTGCTAAAGAAAAGTTTTTCACGCTCTTTAAGACTGAACCATTCTTTTGCCGTTTGTTTCCAATAGGGCCAGGCTAGTAAATAGTTGTGAATTATTGGGTTTGTGAAGCGATCCCCCCCTATAGCCGTTATATTTTTAATGGTTTCGTAAAAGTTATCCCAAATAATCCAGAACGGTTCATATGACCGCAACTTGTCTTCGGCAAAAATTATTTCTTGCAAAAAATCTCCAGACTCTCTTGTAATGCCAAAAGAATTTACGAAAGGTTTGATCCAATCATTAACGGTTTTAATATCCCTTTTCAAAATAAAGTGCGCCGCACGTTCGAAAAACCTATGCCGCATCTTGTAGTCAATATTTTCCGGTTCCTCATCACGGTCATCCTCGACTAACAGCTTTTTGCACAAAATCGGCAGAGCTTCCCTGACGAAATCGAGAAGATCCTCGTTTTTAGTATCAGTTGGAACCAAATTAAATGCTAACTCCAAAGTGTCAATATCTAATGAAGTGGTATCCGTTTTATCAACTGGTAGCGTATCTCCCAAAAGTGCTTTAAGTTCGGCAGCATGATCAGTAGTGAACTTGTCTACTACTTCATGCTGTGAATACCTGTAATGTCTGCTACGCGAGGATGAAAGAATAGTTTGTTCAGCAGCTCTAAATTTGCCAGAGAACGCAAGATACCCACGGAAAATTTGATGGGCTCTATCGGGAGCAATTTTGTAAAGATTGTTATTTATTGCTTCGATTGCATAATCGCAAACACGTTTATATTCGCCGATCGAGTGTTTGTCGAACAAGGTTAACAATAAAATCCTATCGTAATGATCACGATCTTCCGGATAACGATCATATAAATATGGAAGCGCGTTAATAGCGATTTCAACCCCATCTGAAATCTGGTAGTCATAAGTTGCGGTAAGGTGTGCATTAGAGTAACTATGCACAACATCTCGACAAAAAAGAAGATCCTCCTCGGAAATTCCATCAGCATGTTCTTTAATCAGCGCGTAACAAGCGAAAGCAGGAGATGCATGATTAAACAGGAAAAATGTATCATCTCCATTATTAAGATTATCGACCAATTCCCTTACCTCCCGCATAGCGTGACTGGGATTCTCATCATATTGCGGATATGAGCCATAATTACCCCTTTCAGGGTTAAATTTTGAAGTTCCCCAAAGTTTCAGTGATGTGTAACGCATAAAATTGGAGTTTTCCTTAAAGACCTCTTCGCTATGACGTTTCAATTCGTCATCAATCTCGGGATTAAAATCAATGACTAAATTATTGTCTTTCTGCTCAACTTTGGGCGACATCTTTCTTCTGTCAATCCGGGAAAGCATTAACCGATAATTGTGTGTTTCGTCCTGGTCTGGTTCAAGCGTTTTGATCTTTTCATAGTGAGTATCCATGATAGCATACATAATGTTAAGCCTTTTTTCGGCTTCTTCTTCAGTGACATTTTGGTTGCGAAAGAACTGGTATTCCAGGGCACGATGCTCCAGTGAAGATTTACGATGAGGTTGTTTAAGGGTTGCCTGTCTGTCAGTTTCATGCAGCTTATTTTTAGCAGCCATCCCAGTACCGATACTATATAAGCTCGATGTTTGATGTTCACCCATAAGGCGCCAATTTTCATGTTTTAAAAACTCATAGTTTTTGAAAAGTATGGCGGCTATATCGAAAAATTTATCTTGGAAAGCTAATACCACACTTGTAACGATGGCCGTTATTGAAGCGGATCGGGTATTTTTGAGCATATAAAGCAACCATTTTTTCATCACCTCTGCATCCGCCCATTCACAGACCTCCAGCAGATATTTTTCAAGAGCCATGTGATATGACTGTATTAAATACGGCGAAACTGGCGATCCATTGCCTCTGTAAATGCTCCAAATGCCACTACTTATAAATTGTTTTGTGGTAGTCTGATCTTCAATAATTACTTCAATTTCCGATACAGAATCGTCGAATCCGGAAGCGGCGTAATCAATTATTGCACGATTTGTAAAATCGATGATGAATCGGAGTGTTTTTGCGAAAGAACTTTGAAGCGCCCAATATACAGGTGTTTGGTAGGCACTTGCCGGAAAATACGCGTGGTGCCAACGGCTTGGTATAGAATAGTACTTTTCTGTGCTATATCCTCCGAAGTCCATCAGATGGCGATCTTTTGGCTGCTGGTACCAAAACCGGTCTACTAGTCTTAACACTTGTTCCGGGAGCTGGTATATAAAATTAACCGCATTATTTTCGACAGTTAGGATGCTCTCCAAGAGATCGTCATTTGGCCTGTGACGGTCATTAAGCTCACTTGCCATCAATTCGTCAATCACTGTTGTAATCTCATCCTTTATTTCAGCTGTACCTGAAAGGAATACTGACAGAAACATTTTTTCGATCTTCTCGTGGTAGTAGGTCTCTTTATCCTTTTTGCTTTCTTTGTAAAAATGCAAAGCAAACAAAGCAGCAAACCTTGTAGCGTCGCCTTTTTTGCTGAAAGATGTCCATTCATCCATCAAGGCTAGCATTAGGGATAGCTCACTAATTTGTATATCAGATATATGTTGATATATAAATGCAATACAATATTCCCAGCCCTTTCCTTTAGGTTGCGTGATCAAGTAGGTCGAATCAAACGAGACTTCATTCAGTATTTCCGAGTTCTGATAGAACATCTTGTTAACTTCTTTACAAGCTGTCCTAAGTAAGAAAATGATCTTTTTTAGACGGGTTTTATCGTTGGCCAACAGGAGTTTTTCAAATACAACAAAAAATTGCTGAGAATACTCTGAAAGCAATACGCTTATCAGCATTTCATCTTTCCAAAACGAAGGGATCGTTGACGAGGTAAAAACCGTTTCGATAAACGGTTTAATCAAGTCGATGCTGTCACTTAGCTTTTCGGAAAGCCAATGCCGGAATGCACGGCGAATAGGCAATGAAGTTCCGATTTTTTCAAAAAAGGCATTGTATGTTGTCAGCGACTTATATTCGCGCTCGATAATTCGGTCAAGTGCCCATTCCTCATAAATATCATGTGTTATAAAATAACCATTCTGGCTTCCTTCGTATTTAATAATTTCGTCTGAGACCAACAGGGCCAGAATACTGTTATTCAACTGCTCGCCATTGATATAAAAATGGCCCGTTTCACATCTGGTAGAAGCAAGTTGAAGAAAGCACTTCTCCCGTTCCAGGTGCGTATTATTTTTCTTGAACGTTGAGTTTTGGATCTTTTTAAGCCAAAGCGCTGCCTTGAAATTTGCAAGATCTGTTTTACTATCAAAGCTTTGATATTGACTCAAAAACTCATCGAGATAAAACAGGTTTGTTATGATCTTCAAAACTTTTTCATTGCTCGGTAGCTGAAATTTATAAGCTTTAGCAATCTCTTCCAGTTCCTCTTTCTTAAGATTTTCGATCCTGACGATGTCAAATTGCAATCGATAAACTTCAAGCAATTGAAATGCAAGGTCATCCAGGTAGCTGTATCTTGTGGTGAAAAATATCTTCCAATTATTTTTTAATAAAACCGACAGCAATTCTTTGAAGGCATCCTGATTTTCGAGATCCGCTAGCTTCTCAGCTGAATCGATCACCATTATTTTTTTTGTTTCCTCTACATGTGCATTAATAAAGTCGCTGAGATTAAAATCACCGAATTTTTTAAAAAGGTCAGCAATGTGACTCAGGTTAAGTTCGGCTGCTTTAAAGACATAGATCGGTTTGTCCCCTTTTGCAAAAATGTCTTTAATTATTGCTGTCTTTCCGCTGCCACCTTCGCCTGCAATGAGGGCAACCTGGTTTGTAACTTTATCTAAATCTTCTATCAACGTGCTTCTGTCGACCTTGATCTTTGATCCGCTAAAATCGATGTCAGACTGTATTGCATGTAGAATATTCTCCGTATGGGCCTTTATTTCGGAAATGAAGTCGATGATATTCTTACCCAGGCTAAAGAAATATTCCGCTATACGTTCATTTGCCGGTAGCGCAAGTTGAACTTCAAAGTGGCTGGGAACCCGCCATTCAAGTTTTACTTCTATCTTATTCGCCGCGTTTTCAATATCGAGCAAATACTGGGGCTTTTTTACCCCTTTTTTTGTGCTTTCGGAAACTTCCTGATTGATGTAAAGAATAATCCTTGCCAAGACAGGATTTTCCCTTTTGGCTTTTTCTAATGAATCGATGATATCATCTTTGTTGTCAGCAATTTTTGTGTCATAAAATTTTGCCTGGAAACCAATAACCTCATTGTTAATAGTAATAGGTTCTGTTTCAATTCCAGTTTGGTTCTTGAAACGAAAAATACCAAATTTTATATTAAATTCTGAACAGAATAACAGGTACGCAAGGCTTTCAAATGCCTTAGTTTCCCTTTCGTTAAATTTTGCTTTAAAGTTATTCCAATTGATGTCGATCATTTATTTTTTCGATAAGTTATAATAGTTAAAATCACATGTGTCCTAAATAAATTTTAGGGAGCTGTTTCTGTGTTCCCAACATAGATTTTTTCCTCATTTGAATTTTGACCCTACTTTTCATTCCTGGAAGATGTGCAGCTGTCCATTTTTCCCTTTGACCGGAGGCCTTACAAAGGGATCATCTATCCATTGCCAGATATTAATTTTTACGAAGATATTCATTCTGATAAATGCCACCAGATTGGAGAGGTTCCAATCATATCTGGCCTTCTTTTGCAGATATTTTAGCAGTAATATACCGATCAGGGAAGTCCAGATCTGGATCATCACTGCATTTTCAGAAGTCCCTATGAATGTCGATACTTTTAAGCGCTGCTTTAGATGCTTGAAGAAGACTTCGATATGCCAGCGCTGTTTATATATATTAGCCACCACAGAAGCCTTCCACGCAGTATTATTGGTCAAAAAATGGTACTCATTGCCCGTGGTGCTGTCCCAAAAGTGAACCAGGCGTAGCGGCTTGCCGTTGTATTTATTGCAGGCAGGGCCAGAAAGCTCAATGAGCTCATCTTTAATGATTCCCTTTTCCAGGAGCGCTTCACTCTGATATGATTTGATAACCTTGTACTTCATGCCAGTTTTACTCCTGGTAACGAAGTAACAGCCGGTGCTGTCCAAATCCCCAAGCCAGCTATAATCCACGTAACCGCGATCCACGACCACGACGCTTCCTTTTGGAAAACTGTAGCTACCCGCACGCTGGCTCTCATGCACTTTTCCATCCGTAATCTGCATAAAGACAGGTAGGCATCCATCATAATCCAGAACGGTATGAAGTTTTACCGCACCTTTGGTGCTCCTGAATTTAGCCCAGTCAAATAGAGATAGACATAATGGGATCACGCTGGCATCCATCAGATAAACCTTTCGCTTCAATTGGGTAAGATCTTTGCGAAAATGCGTATCCTTTTGCCAGAGCTTGTCCAAAAGAGCAAAGTATAGATCTTTAAAGAGTTCATGGGGGCGATGCTTGTTGATATAAGAAATATTAGACTTACTAGGAGCTCTAATCACACCTAAATGATTCAGATTACCAGTTGTACTGCGCAAGCCATTACTGATATCCCGAACTGAATCTGCCGAGGAAAAATGGCAGAATATCATGCTCGCAAGATGCGTCCAACTGTTGATCCCTTTGCAATGTTTATCACTCTTATGTTTAGCCACCAAATCCTTGAATAATTCGCGGTCGATAAGCGATAAAATCTGACTAAAAACGTTTAAATTTACCATGGCGGTGTAATAAAATTTAGCGATTTAAATATAGCAACTTTGCTATATCAAAACACCGCCGCTTTTTTAACGTTTAGGACGCAAGTGAGTTAAAATTACCTAAAATTATCTTATAGTATCTTTAACTTTTTCAACATTTCGATATAAGTTCTTTCGATTACATACCATAAAATCTTCAGCCATTTGAACAAGGCCTCATCTCCTCGACTGATTCGACATTGTATTTGAAGATATCGCGATTTCCTATTTCCAATTGTATCATCAGTGGTCAAGTTTTTTCCAAAATTTGGCTACCATTATTCTAATTGAATTTTTTCTTGATACTATATTAAAGGAGCAAAAAGACCCTCAGTATTTTTCGAGAAATATTCTACCCCCAAATATGTTTGTGATGAAAAATCAATAGGTAAAAATTCATTTTTGGCTCAGAGATCCAAAAAGACAGAAAATTACTCTATATATTCATTATCTGGATTAATGTCCCATTTTGAAGTGTCAACGCCTGGCTCATCTACTTCCGGGTCTTCATTGGGGTAGTCCTCTCCGATGGAATACCTTATCCTAGTTCCAAATGGGAATGTATCTTCAACTTCGTGACCGTCTCCATTGCGTCGATCAGAACTCGAACCCCATGATAAGGTAACCTCCACCTCTCCTTCCACAGCAACAACAATTTCCTCCGCACTGATTTCTTCAACCCAATAACCCAGGACACTTGCTGCATCCAAAGAATAATGCTGCGCCAATGAATCAACATTTTCAAAACTAGTGGAGATAATAGCATCAATTGCTTCATCCTCTATTTTATCCTCAACCAGATTCATTACTTGCTCTCTACAGCTATTTATAGCTTCGACAAAGGTTTCAAAATCAGCAAGAATACCAACCGACCTTTTCGTTACCTCCACATCACTTAAATTAAAATCCTCTTCATTTATGTGTGTATATCTACTAAGAGAATCGATGGAGTTCTTTATGGCTTTAGCTGATTTTTGAAGACTTGAAAATTCAATTCCAAACAATTTCAGTAGTTCATCATCGATGCCACCTTGGATGGCATATTTTATCCTTTGGGCTCGCGAAGGTTTACCGTTTTCTGTTTCTTGTTTGAACCACCTACAAGATTTTACGATTTCATCGGGAGCCAATCTGTGAAGGAAATGACGGGAAAGTTCACGAATGCTATAAGCGAAATTATTGAAGCGTATTTTATTCCCCATATCCTCGAGGGAACTAACGGATGCCTCGAATAATTCTTGCTCGAATTTATCAGTTAGGATGCTCTGAATTTTTATAATACTTTTTTTCATAGTTTATACTTTTTTAAAAGTTCTCAAGGATAGATAGGCATAAGTCACCTTGGCGATCACTTTTCCATGAAGCGGACCCCATAATCTTTACGCACTCACTCTCATGGGGTACCGAAATTTATTTTTGAGGGAAAGCCCATTATCCAATGAACGATCGGCATAATGGGCTATATCCATAGAATTAAACATTAAATTATGCGGGTCTTAAATGATAGGCTTTAGGCTGAACAAATGCTCGTATACCTTGAGCCGATAAGGTCGAACCTAAGCCAGAATTTCGTCTTCCGGACCAAGGCACATTAGGGCTTACCCTATCACAGCAGTTCCAATATACCGTTCCTGTATCCATTTTGCTAAGGATATTCATTGCTCTATCCTGATCGGACGAAAACACCGCTGCAGTAAGGCCATAGGTCGTATCCTGCATCAACGTAATTGCCTCTTCGTCTGAAGTTACCTTTTGTATACCTATCAACGGACCAAAAGTCTCTTCACGCATAAGTAGCATGTTGTGATTACAGTGCTCAAATACTGTGGGAGCATAATAATATCCCTTACCTTCTAATACATGTCCGCCCAACCGTAGTGTTGCTCCCTTTTCAAGGGCATCTTTCACTTGATCTTCAAGGACGTCCAGCTGAGCAGCCCTCGTTAAAGGACCGATAAATGTGTCTCCAGCGCATGGATCGCCAACCTGATAGGAAGCTACCTCCTCAATAAATGCCTCGACAAACTCATCGTATATCTGTTCTGAAACATAGATACGTTCAACAGCACAACAGCTCTGCCCATTGTTGTAGAAAGCGCCCTCAGCTGCCGACACTGCCGCCTGTTTTATATCTTTCACATCTTCTGTTACGTATAGTGGATCCTTTCCGCCTAGCTCAAGCTGGACTGGAACTAATTTATGCGCTACGGCCCTAGCAATATGTACTCCAGTTTTATAGGATCCAGTAAAGAAATAGCCATCCAATGGCAATGATAAGATATGCTCGCCAATCCTCCCATCTCCAACAACACAGTGAAATACATCATCAGGTATACCGGCTTCATAAAGGTATTTTGCAAACTGCAATCCGGTCAGCGTAGCAAATTCAGAAGGTTTATAGAGCACGGCATTGCCCGCAACCAAGGCGTACAGAAAAATATTAAAGCCCACATTATAAGGGAAATTCCATGCAGAAATATTGGCAATGACACCAAGTGGTTCATAGCGAATATGTTCTAGTGTAGCCCCCTCATTTACAATAATTTCTTCTGAAAGCCATCTTTCAGCATTTTTTCGAAGATGCTCAATACGGTTTTGTGCTCCGTTAATTTCATTAAGCGATTGTGTGATGGGTTTGCCCGTCTCCTTGGTAAGGATCTCCGCAAGTTCCTGTTTATTCGCCAAGATCAGCTCCCCAAATTGTATGATGCACGCCAAACGATCCCTCAAAGGAACGTTGGCCCATTTTTGCTGTCCCTGTTTTAGTAAGGAGAGTGTATTTTCCAATTCAACTGTTGTGGTTGAAGGCAACGTTGCTACTACAGCACCGGTTGCAGGATTTCTAATTTCTATGTTGTCTTGCATGTTCGATAAAAACATTAAGAATTAAATTTTCATCTAAAAGTATTCCCTTCTGTGTTTGGGAAAATTCGGGATGCCATTGTACACCCATCACTTTCCCGGCCGCTTCTTTGGTATAACCAAATGCTTCGATAAATCCGTCTTCCGAGCGCGCAAAGACTTCGAGATCACGGCCAAGATCTTTAATAGCCTGATGATGTACAGTGTTGACCAATGGATTGGCAACATGGCCATATAGTCTGTCGAAAAGTGTTCCTGGTTCTATATGTACGGGATGATTGATGGTGTCGTATAGACTTGCTGAACGATGTACAGCCGACTGAGGAAGCTGACTACCGATATCCTGATACATTGTGCCTCCAAAATAGACGTTCATTAACTGAAATCCCCGACAGATACCTAAGACTGGCTTATGATTTCTGATGGCATAATCCAATATCTTTAGCTCATATTGATCCCGATAAGGGTCTCCTTTCCAGGGTCCGATAGGCTCTTCTCCATAATGCTGGGGTGCTATATCGCTTCCACCTTGAAGAACTATGCCATCCATCTGGTGTAAGATGTCCGCTAATAATGATTCTTCAAGATCCGGCAATAATATAGGAAGAACGCCTTTTTTAGTTATCCATCGAACCATATCATTTTCCATATAGCTCAGTGATTTGTGTCCAAAGACCGTCCTCTCGGGGTCTGGATAAAAAAAACACGCACTAATACCGATTTTTAACATATTATTTTCCTTCGTAAGCGGTTTCATAAATTGCAAGAAAATCTGCTTTGCTAACGGGCTTGGGGTTTGATGGGTGACAGAAATCTGCAAACGCCAGTTCTGATAACGGTTGCAGATGTTCCTTTTGCACGCCTATCGCAGATAATTGTGTAGGCAGTCCCAAACGTACATTGAGGTCAAACAGATAGTCTACAACCCTGTCTCCAGCATGACTACCGAGCCCTAAAGCCATGGCCATCTTATCGAAACGATCTTCAAAACCGACATAATTAAACTGCATGCCATAAGGAAGATTCACCGCGTTGGCCAGTCCATGATGGGTATCAAGGAGCGAGGACAGCGGATGCGCTAAACTATGAACGACTCCTAATCCCTTCTGAAAAGCAACAGCTCCCATCAATGATGCCAAAAGCATTTTAGAGCGGGATGGCAAGTCTGATTCTTTCGTAGCACACTCAATAGACGTCGCCACCATGGCCATTCCTTCAAGCGCTATACCATCACACATCGGATGATACCCTTTGGCCAAATAGGCTTCCATATTGTGGGTAAGTGCGTCCATTCCCGTTGCTGCCGTAATAAACGGTGGCAGATCCATTGTAAGCAAAGGATCGGCAAATACAATTTTTGCCATCAATCTGGGACTAAACAGAATTCGTTTTTTCTTGGTATCATCTTCTGAAATAATAGCACTACGCCCCACCTCACTCCCAGTCCCGGCGGTCGTAGGTACAGTAATCAATGGTGGTATCTCGTTGGTCACATAGATATCGCCACCGATCAGATCGTCGTAATCAAATATATCACGATAATGATTTGCGCGCAAGGCAATTGCCCGTGCTACGTCGAGTGCTGCTCCACCGCCAACGCCAATAATTGAATCTCTATTTTGCCCTCTAAAGACATCTCCTCCCAAGAGGACATCAGATTTTACTGGATTTTTATGCAAATCATGAAAGACAATAACGTCGATCCCTTTGTTCGTCAGCTTTTGTTGGACTCCCTTAAAAAATGGTAGTTGGGCGATAGTCGGATCCGTTACCAGTAAAGGGCGATTAAATCCATTGGTCAATAAATAGTCTGGTAGCTCGTCGATCACTCCAGCACCAAAACGGATCGGTGTCGGAAAATTAAAACCGTAAATTTTTGCTGTATCCATTGTTCAGTTAAATAATTTCAAAATATCTTTTTGTTTCCCAATCTGTGACCTGCTCAGAAAATTGTCGCCATTCCCATAACCGTGATTTACAAAAATGATCGACAAACTTTTGGCCAAGTAGCTCGGAGGCTATTTGCGATTGCGCCATTCGAGCGGTCGCATCGTGGAGGTTTCTTGGTAACACGCCGTGTTGCAGATCTTTATAACCATTACCGCTAGTATGTCGATTATCCAATGGCAATTTATACTTGATGCCATACAACCCGCTAGCCAAACATGCTGCTACTGCCAAATAAGGGTTCACATCTGAACCGACAACACGATGTTCAATGCGTGTGGCTTTGGGGCCACCTTCGATGACGCGGAGTGCTGTGGTACGATTATCTATGCCCCAAGTCAGGGTTGTCGGTGCCCATGCTCCTTCAGTCAGCCTTTTATAACTGTTAACAGTGGGCGCCAATAACGGTAGAATATCAGGTAAACAATACAATTGCCCAGCAAGAAAATGCTTCATCAACTGGCTCATTCCGAGTTCATCATCTTTATCATAAAAGAGGTTGTTCTGTTTGTTGAGATCCCAAAGACTTTGATGTACATGGCCACTGCAGCCTGGTAAGTCCTTGGTCTGTTTCGCCATAAAACTCGCCGTGATATTATGTTTTTTTCCGATGTCCTTAACCGCAGATTTAAAGAGCGTAGCCCTATCCGCAGCTTCAAGAGCATCACTACATTGGATCGCAGCTTCCAGAACACCTGGCCCGGTCTCCGTATGTAGCCCCTCAAGAGGTACACCGAATCTTTCGAGCATAGCCAAAAGATCCTGAAAAAATCCGTAGTTGTCAGACATCCGTAAGATGGAATAGCCAAACATACCAGATGTTATCGGTGTCATATCTCTAAAACTATTTTGGGGAGCGGCATTATCGGCTTTCACGAAATTAAACCATTCAAATTCCTGTGAAAAAATTGGTTTAAATCCGGCAGTCTCCGCCTGTGCAATTATGTTTTTAAGGAGTGATCTTGGGCACACATTTTGGTCCCGAGAAAGCGGAGATTCAAAATCAGCTAGAAAAAAGGGAATATCTTCTTGCCAGGGAATCTGTCGAAATGTATTTCCATCAATACGCGCCGGGAAATCGCCGTATCCTGTATGCCAGCCTGTAATTTCCACATTGTCATAAACCTGATCGTTAACATCCCATCCAAACACCACCGAGCAAAACCCAAATTCATTGTCCAGTGCAGAGATAAACTTATCCCGATGCATAAATTTCCCACGGAGCACCCCGTCTATATCAGCGACGGCAACTTTAACGTGCGTACTTGTGCTTGCTGTTAATTTGGCAATAATTTCATTTTTAGTTATCATAATTTGATGGTTTTGTCCTTGTCAAGGAAGATTAGGAAATAGAGGTATGATAAGATGACAAGCCCAAAGAATAATAGAGCTGTCAAGGGGTTATAATATATCATTGCAATGAGACACACGACAGCAATAATAAATGCAATTGCCGGAAACAGCGGATACAATGAAACTTTGAATGGGCGTTCCAAATCTGGTTCCTTTTTTCGCAAGGCAAAAAATGACCACATGGATATTATATAAAGACAGATTGCCCCAAAACATGCGATGGTAATAATACCTGCGGTCTTTCCGGTCAATAATGCTATGATGCCAATAGCCATATTGATTAAGAGTGCATTGGCCGGAGTCTTAAATCGTTGATGTACTTTTCCAAGAATCGACGGTGCATACCCCACTCTCCCAAATTCGAAGGTAGCTCTGCCACCAGCGAGAATGATACCATGAAATGAGGCTATAAGACCCAAAAGACCAACGCCTATAAGTAGTTTATAGAGAATATGGCGATTGTCAATGACATGTGCAATGGCAAGTGGCAATGGTGAATCGGAGGGTTCAGTGCTTCCGACAGGATAAACAACAGCCTCCCAGCCGCCGACACCCACCGCCGACAAAAATGTAATGATACAAAGCACAACTAAAGTTACGATGGCCGATCCAAAGCCGATTAATACATTTTTCTGTGGATTGATCGTTTCCTCAGCAACATTCGCTACACCTTCAATAGCGAGAAAAAACCAGATGGCAAACGGAATAGCTGCAAAAATACCCGAGAAGCCATTGGGCAATGCGTTGTGCTCAAGGTTGGAAAATTCGAAAGCCGGAAATGTAACACCGGCAAATATTAGTAATTCGATAACCGCAAGAACAGTTACGACCAATTCAAATGATGCAGCGAGCTTTACGCCCAGTATATTCATTGAAGTGAAAATCACATAGGCCCCAATGGCAAAAATAAGATAGTCAACCGAAGGATGCAATAAATGTAGATAAGCACCTATAGCAGCAGCAATGGCAGGCGGAGCAAAAACAAACTCGATATTTTGTGCAATACCGGCGACAAATCCCAAATGCTTGCCCAATCCTCGATTGGCATATTCAAAGGCTCCGCCAGCCTTAGGGATCGCACACGCCATCTCTGTATAGCTGAAGTTAAATGTAAGGTACATGATAATAACGAACACTGTAGCAATGGCCAATCCCAATGTGCCGCCTTCTGCCAAACCGAGATTCCATCCAAAATACATTCCCGAGATAACATAGCCTACACCCAATCCCCATAACATAACCGGACCAAGGACTTTTTTTAATTGAGGCTCACTCATAATTTTATTTAGGTTGGTAAATGATAGTAATTAATTAATTTAAATTTACTACATATAGTTTAAATGATAGTATTATATATCTGTAATTATGGCTATTTTAGTAAAATAATATGGTTATATTTTATTTACTAGTGTTTACGATCTAACTACAGTCATAGATATAGTTTTTTTAGATTTAATTTACTACGATAATGAAATTGGATGAGAAAGACCTCATGCTTCTGGACCTTTTGCAACAGGATGCGAACATAAGTAACAAGGAAATAGCTGACCGTGTTAATTTATCCATGACTCCCGTTTACGAACGTATTAAGAAGTTAATGGCAACCTCCGTTCTCAAACAGAAAGTCTTTCTGCTGGACAGAAGAAAACTTTATCTTAATCTAATGGTCCTTGTATCCATTAGTATGGAAAAACATTCCAATGAAAGTGCCTTGTTATTTATGGAGGAGATACAAAAATTTCCAGAAGTAGTCGAGTGTTTCCACGTAACGGGTGCATTTGACTATCAAATAAAGGTGATGGTTAGGGATGTTGATCACTATCATGAATTCAATTTTAATAAACTGGCAACAATCAAGGGAATCAGACATATGGAAAGTTATTTTGTCATGAAAGAAATCGTGAATACAACCCGTCTCCCAATCTTTCTTTGATAATTAGTTTAGCATATTTTAGCTTTACTATGCTGCGCTGACGACTCTCCTAATTTAATTTCCCGGAATTGATGGGTTTCATTGGTATGGCACCTACACTTAGGCAATGGTTCATACTTGCAGAACCATGCCTTCTATTTGTATCGTGTTGTTTATAAGAGCACAATATTCTCAAGCGATACGCCTACTCCCTTAAGAGCTGCGTAGGTTAATTTGTCCATTGAGGCCCCGTCAAAATCGATTGTTTTAATACTCTTATAATATTTATTGGTAAGCGCAAACGTGGGCCGAAAGGAAACATTTCTAAGAATAACCCCTCTAAATGAACTGTTTGCTAGGTCTGCATTATCGAATTTTACGTCGACAAATACTTGCCCATCAAAGCTTATGCCTTTCATATCACAGGACTTAAAGCAAACACCATTGAACTCACAGTGTTCAAAAATGGTTTTTCTGAGATCCGACGCCGTAAATTTGACATCTGTCAGCTTTATACTATTAAATCTAGCATTGTTCAACTCCGACGCATAAAATTCTGTACGTGCGAGAACGGTCTTGTTGAAATTTGCGTTCGTCATATTACTAGCAGAAAATGTACAGTCCGTAAGGTTCGACGAATCAAAATTAGCATCGCGGATATCACTTCCTTTAAAAATGCTTGCCGTGAAATCTGCTGTACTGAAGTCTGTGCCACGCAGCTCACTTCCGAGAAATTTTCTCTTTGGCGCATTTACGCCAGAAAAATCAGTTTCGGCTAGCGTGTTACCGCTAAAATCTGTCAGTAGCGGCTTTTGTCCCGTATCAGAAAATTTTGCCTCTTCCAGAGAATTTCCTTTCGTGTCATCTAAAGTGCCAATGACCACCTTTTGACTTGCTACGCTATCTCCTAATTTCGAATTTTCGGCGAAGTAGTTTAGATCGACTGCGAATATTTCCGCAAGTCTATGTAGTGTTAAAAAGTCTGGTAAAGACTCTCCCCGCTCCCATTTTCCAACTGCTTGGGGGCTGACGAATAAAAGTTCAGCAAGCTGTGCTTGCGACATATTTCGCTCTTTCCGCACTTTGGCAATATTATTACCTAATGTTTTGTTATCCATAATTATTGTTTATTGATGATGTTCAACTTTACAAATATATTGAGGCTAATCTGTAATTATCGCGAAAAGGGAAATACCTCTAGTTGTAATTATGCTACTTATCGTTGTATTCGAACAGCTTCGGGTTGTTATTCCTAGAGTATTGTCCTATACTGTTATTGAAACTATATTTTAAGTAAAACTTCTCAAAGACGGGCCTTTCTTTATAATAATGCCATCCCATATTTTAGATCGTGGGTTATGAGAAAGACAAACTTTAACTAATTTAGGAAGATCTACCACCATGAATACCGCCAAGCTAGTTTAAATATTTCTAGAAATTTGATCTATATTTATATACCTAAAATTTACATATGTTAGAGAATTTTGAGTTTTACCTTTTTTTAGTCCTACTAATTACGATGTTGATCATGCTGGCGAGAAAAATTCAGGTTGCATACCCTGTTTTACTCGTATTAGCGGGACTTGTAATAAGTTTTATCCCGGGAGTTCCCCCTATAAAGATAGAACCCGAATTGATATTCATTATTTTTTTACCGCCGCTCCTCTACGAGGCAGCTTGGTCAACTTCCTGGAAAGAACTCTGGCGATGGCGCCGGATTATCTTCAGCTTTGCCTTTGTTGTGGTCTTTTTTACAGCATTGTCCGTTGCCGTTTTTGCCAACTATTTTATCCCGGGATTCTCCTTAGCTCTCGGTTTTCTATTGGGCGGAATAGTTTCCCCTCCTGATGCGGTTAGTGCCGGTGCAATTTTAAAATTCGTGAAGGTACCCAAAAGGCTGGCGTCCATATTGGAAGGTGAAAGTTTGTTGAATGATGCTTCCTCACTAATAATTTTTCGCTTTGCAATGATTGCTGCTGCTACTGGGCAGTATGTATGGTACCAAGCGGCCGGGAGCTTTATTTGGATGTGTATTGGCGGAGTGGGAATCGGACTTACAATTGCCTATGTTTTTCTGAAAATGCACAAACTTTTACCAACCGATTCCAATACAGACATATTGCTAACTTTTATTGCACCTTTCTCGATGTATTTGATCGCAGAACAACTTCATGCTTCTGGGGTTCTTGCGGTTGTCAGTGGCGGCTTATTTCTCTCGTATCGTAGTCACGATTTTTTGAGCAGTGCATCCCGGATCCGGACAGTGACCGTATGGGAAAGCTTTTGCTTTCTGCTGAATGGCATTGTCTTTATGCTTATCGGATTAGATTTACCGGAAATTGTATCTGGATTGGGTGATACCAATATCTCCACTGCTATTGGCTATGGCGTCGCCGTTACAATAGTCCTTATTCTTGTACGAATTTTTGCAGGGTATGCTGCAGTAATTACGACCTTGATCATGAGAAATTTTATAACGGTTGCAGACGATCAATCGCCTGGTTGGCAAACGCCAATGATTATCGGCTGGACTGGAATGCGTGGCGTCGTTTCTTTGGCAGCAGCGCTATCTATCCCATTAACTTTGGCCGACGGAACTCCTTTTCCTCAAAGGAATCTCATTCTTTTCATCACATTTGTTGTGATTCTGTTAACCTTACTTGTTCAAGGGTTAACCCTCCCTTTTATCTTGAGGAAAATCAAATTAGTAGATAGAGATTTTGTAAGAAGTGAAAAGGAGATCGATTATGAAATTCAGAATAGATTGGCTCAAGTCGCCGTTGACAAGATTCGTAATGATTACGCGGACAAAGTTGAAAGTTTTCCGACCTTAAAGGATCAACTACAGAAGTATGAAAATCAGTTGCGGAGCTCCGAGATTATCATTAATTATGCCGAATACCGTAAAATCTATATCGATATCCTTGAAACACAGCGTATTTGGCTTATCAATAAAAACCGCGAAGAACTTTTATTGGACGAAGAGATTATCCGTAAACACCTTCGTTTGTTAGATCTTCAGGAAGAAAGGTTGAATATGAGAAGCTAATTTATCCCTAGATCAGCCTACTGCCGTACATTTATGATCGACAATGCAGATTGAATTGTCGATCATAAATAACTAATTTATTAGTCTTCATCCAAATAAATGTCGTGAACAACAAAACGAATAGACTTGCTAAACACCAACATATCCGCTACATCTTCAGAATCTATGGCATAGAGTGTTTCTACCCCACCTTCATCCAAAAGTTCGGAATCTGGTATAAGTTCAAAAAAAGTGATTCCTTCAACAATGGATAATTCTTCTACTTTAACATATGATACATCCTGGCTCTTCCAAAGTGAGAGAATTTCTTTGGAAAACAATTGATAATTATTAGCTTGATTTGACATGCTCGCAAATTAACAAAAATATGGCTCATTATATTTGTGTTATAACGTTTCTAAAATCTTACTTACTCTTTCGTTTTTAGGATTAATTTCGCGAACTTTTTGATAGTTCTTCTTGGCACTATCTATTTGTCCAGATTTCAGGTAGGCTTCCGCTAAACTATTATAAACATTTTCACTTTTAGGATATAGCACCGTATTCACCTTAAATATGTCAATAGCTTGGTTTATTTTATGCTGATTGAGCAATTCATAACCTGCACCGTTCAGGAAACCTTCTGAAAGCAACTCATCGTCACTATCCTGTTCTTTTGCTTTTTGAAAAGCTTTTAATCCATCCTCGAAATTTCCTTCTAAAATAAGCTCTAGTGGAGTCCGGTCATTTGCATTGACTTTCGGATTTTTGGAATAAATCTTTTTATCACGCAAAACCTGTACAAGCTCATATTGACCGCTTTCGGTATCCTTTGAAAATACTACGTTCACGTTTCGATCTCGCATAACAAAAGTATTTGCCGACACTTTAACCAACTCTACAGGCTTGTCTAGATTTTGGACTGACATAAGCTTGCCACTCTGACTATAGACCCTTATAACACCGTATTTGCCAGATCGATAACGTCCACTATTAACATTCAGTTCTTGAGAACTGAGCGGCAAAATTTTATTTATTGGGGCCAGGTAATTGGGCCATTGATAGGTTAGTGCAACCGCTCGGACAAGTTCGTTGATAAATTCAGGTTTGTTTGTATTTGTAAGAATAACTACGCCATCACCGCTTGTTTTATTTCCAACAAAATAGGAGCTAAAGCCTTCGTTCCATCCACCATGGCAAAAAAAAGATGAACCGTCGTAATCTTCCAGAAAGACACCTAATCCTATAATAGATTCAATATAGGGGCTTGTGAATTCTTCGGCCGTCTTCTTGGAAATAACAGCATTACTTTTGCCATTTAAGGTCCGTTGAATATCGATCACGAATCTAGCGTAATCTTCTGCTGTTGACCACAAGCCAGCAGCCGCCTGCTCTGGGTAGACATGATATCTTCCTTCGACTTTTTTACCATCTACAGTATAAGCCGTCGCCGCAAATTGTTTTTTCAACTCAGGAAGAGGCTGGGCAAAAGTGCTATTTTTCATACCCAAAGGTGAGAGTACCTTTTCTTCCATTATGCTACTATAATCTTTCCCTTCAATATCAACGAGCATCTGTTGAAGTACGGTATAGCCACCGCCTGAATACCGAAAATTTAAGCCAGGAAGTTTATCAACATACACCATTGGTGTATTAGCAGGCTTTAGACCACTCAGTACTTCTACCGCTGTAGGAATTGGGTCTGTTGTCCGATAGCCCGGGAACCCACTTACAGTAAGTCCCGCAGTGTGGCTAATGATATTTTTGAGTGTAACATTTTTCGCTCTGGTCCAATTATTTCGGGTATTTTCCAGGATTTCAGGTATAAATTCACATCGGCATTGGATGCCAACTTGCCAAGCTCCACTTCCTTCAATGCAGCGTATGCACTTACGGGCTTGCTCATGGACGCCACCTGAAATAAGGTGTTTGACCTAACTGGTGTTTTCGAATCGAGATCGGCAAAACCATACGTTTTGCTCCATAATATTTCAGCGTTTTTTATCACGGCGATGCTTACACCTGGAACCTGATAAAATTCCATGCGCGATTTAATATTCCAGGCCGGCTCACCCTCAAAACGAACAGGCGGTATGAGACTGGATTCGACATGAGAAATCTCCTTTATTTTTTGAGGGGTCGTTTGAGCACATGCGGTTGACACTAGTATCGCAAAAATTCCAGTAATTGGTAAAGCTTTCATTTTATTTATGATCGTTTAAATGGTGATACGAAGCGTCTCTCCTATCTCTTGCTCGCTTCTTTGTAATTCTTCATTGACAGTAGATGCCAATTTTATTGCCAAAACCATAAATCACTGTAAAACAATATTATGCAATAGTATTCCAAAATAAATTGATCGTATTCGGACATTTATTGTCCGAATACGATCAATTTATTTTTACTAAGCGGTATCTCGCTTTTCTAACATCATCAGCTGTCAGCCCCATAGCATGTTCGCATACAGTAGCATCTTCATTGTCGTATTAGGATCGCCAATAGAAGTTTCCTTTTGGTTGAATTGTGGAAAAATGAAAACGGGGCATACTAGCCCCGTTACATTGTTTGATTAATTGATACTTAATGATTCGGATTACCATAATAGTTTTGATAATTCTGAATGGTAGCACTAAACCATGCTCCACAGCTGCTATAATACATATCATTGGCTCCATAGCTGGTGTACGTGAGATCCTGAGTTTCGATCAACTGACCGCTTGTATTATAGATACTCATCGTCAATCTACATAGCGTACGAGACTTTCCGAGCTTGATCTCTGGCTTCGCTCACGATATTCAAATTAGCTTTTCCAGTTTGTGATTTGTAAATCGTTGATTTTTCAACAAGGCTGTTGTCGGCCGCTTTTGGCCCCGTTTTCGCAAAAGTTGATTTTTCAACAAGGCTGTTGTCGGCCGCTTTTGGCCCCGTTTTCGCAAAAGTAGCAGATGACATTAAAGCCAAGGCTACGGCGCTCATCATTAATTTTTTCATGTTACTAAGTTTTTGATAAATACATTGGAGGACCAGCCTCACTGTTAATAAACCTAAAACTGCCAATAAATTTGGCACTGTAAACACTGTAATAAATATCTGATGTAGTCGTAACAATATTCGGTTGGTTTGATCAAATTTTTGAAAATAACTAAGAATTCAAAAAATTCTACTACCTTTGCAATCATCAGATGATATGACTATATGAAGACTGAAGCTATCGTACGAAGATCCTTGGCAGAGGAAGTTGCCGCGGCAATAGAAGAAAAAATAAAATTAGGTGAATTCCCGGTAGAATCTAAACTTCCTACGGAACCAGAATTGATGAAACAATTTGCTGTGGGCAGATCCAGCATTCGTGAGGCGGTCAAATATTTAAGTCAATCAGGCTATCTCAATGTACAACAAGGTCTTGGTACTTTTGTTAAAAGTAGCACAGGTCATCATGCTCTTGACTCAAAAATTGAAAAAGCCAATTTTAACGATATTTTTGAAGTTAGACACGTATTGGAATTGCGAATTATTGAAAAAGCTGCCTTAAATCGTACTTCGAAAGGCCTCAAGGATATGGCTCAAGCGCTCAAAAATAGAGCAAAATATGCCGAAATGGGAAATTTGATGGCGTGCGTGGATGCCGATATTGCCTTTCACAGTGCAATTGCTGAATCATGTGGAAATAGTATTTTGACCGCTTTATATACAACTTTATCTGAACATGTCAATAAGTTCTTCATGACTATTTATAAGGATACAGTACCCTTCTTAACTTCACAACAGCAACACGAGGAACTGATGTTGGCAATCAAAGATAAAGAAGTGAAAAAAGCTGTTGATATTGCTAACCGAATTATCCAACAGCTGTAATTTTCCTATAGCATATGCAAATCATCAATCTCAATATACTTTATTTTTATCAATTAAAACATCAGATGACCTGATGAATATTTCTTTTATGAAAACACAATCTTTAAACCCGAGTGGATCTTGGAAAAGCTCCGAAACCGTCTATCCGATTTTATTTGCGATTAGTCTTTCACACTTGCTCAACGACTTGATTCAGTCGGTCATTCCGGCAGTATATCCCATGTTAAAATCAAATTATGCGCTTAGTTTTACCCAAATTGGTATTATAACGTTGGTTTTTCAGCTTACTGCTTCTATTTTGCAACCCTTCGTTGGTTTGTATACAGATAAAAACCCTACACCACGATCACTCGCTGTCGGTATGCTTTTCTCTTTAGCAGGATTGATATGCATTTCTTTTGCGTCAAACTTTATCTACATTCTCCTTTCTGTAAGTCTTATTGGCATGGGTTCGTCTATATTTCATCCTGAAGCTTCTCGAGTTGCTCATTTAGCTTCCGGAGGCAAAAAGGGGCTCGCGCAGTCTATCTTCCAAGTCGGTGGTAATGCTGGTGGTGCGATAGGTCCCCTTCTTGTAGCGCTTATTGTGATCCCTTTGGGCCAACAATACATTGGTGTATTTGGCGTATTGGCCATTGTAGCCGTTATGATTCTTACTTATGTCGGTAATTGGTATCAAATACATCTCAAGCCTAAGACACAAACAACTGCTGTTGGTGCTTCAAAAGCCGACCTGCCAAAATCAAAAGTAGTATTTGCACTTGTAATTTTATTGGTACTCATTTTTTCCAAATATTTTTACATGGCTTCCATGACCAGTTATTTCACCTTCTATTTGATCAATAAATTCCATGTTTCGGTTCAGGAATCTCAAATATACTTATTTATATTTCTTGCTTCTGTAGCTGCGGGAACTATATTAGGGGGGCCATTGGGAGATCGCTATGGGCGTAAACTAATTATCTGGGTATCGATTCTCGGAGCGGCTCCGTTCACATTACTATTGCCACACGTTGGTCTAGGGCTAACCATTATCCTCGCTATTTTAATAGGTCTTATTATATCGTCTGCATTCTCTGCTATCTTGGTCTATGCGACAGAACTCATCCCAGGAAAGGTCGGAATGATTGCTGGTTTATTTTTTGGCTTTGCTTTTGGTATGGGGGGAATTGGTTCAGCAGTTCTGGGCTGGCTTGCAGATCAAACCTCAATCGAATATGTATTTAATATCTGTGCTTATCTTCCATTAATCGGAGTAGTTACAGGGCTATTACCTAATATAAGTCAGCAGAAAAAGTAATTATATAATCCGTGTGTCCGAAAAGTTTGTCACTTGTTTTGTGGAAACTATTTTTGAATAGCAGAGAAAGTTTCAACCTGTCCAAAGAGCTATGGTGAAATTCGATGAAAAATAACCAAAATAAGCGAGTGGGAAGCCCTTTGCTTCGTACCTGCTTCGTACTTTCTTCGGATCATCAATAGATTCCGTACAGATGCTGAACAGTCATTGACCAGTCTCCGAACAGGAAAATACTGGTCAGGAACTGGCCAATAGCTAATCCTTATCTGGTGAGCTCCGAAGCTTGTCCGAAGCAGGTACGAACACAATAGGTATCTAAGGCATATTGCCGCCACTAGCAGCATATACTGAAACTTATTCCTGTCGCTTATCAATACAGCATAGTTACTAAAATTGGACCTATTCACGTATTAAAAATTAGCCGCAAAAAAAGCTGTCCAAAAAAATGCAGTGCCCCCAAAAAGTTAGACATTTTCCGGGGGCACAGCACATTTGGACAGCTTCTTTAAATACTAGTAACCTGGATTTTGGATCAATTTTGTATTTCGATTAACCTCATCGCGATGCAAAGACGTGTAGTACATCTTGTCATCCCAGTTCCTATTTTCGATACCTGGATCAATATTGGATACCGTATAGGTATAGGTGTAGTTATCGGGATTATATTGATAAAGAGTTACATTTTTACCCGCCTTAAGGGTTCCCGTGATGTTTATAATATTTGCTTTACGACCTATAGTTTCCGCGGCTATCATCCAGCGTCGCGCGTCAAAGAAGCGATGCTCCTCGTAGGCTAATTCAATACGGCGCTCGTTTCTATAACGTGCTTTTAGAGCCGCTCCGGTTTCGGCGGTTGGAATTGCAGGCATTCCAGCTCTAAAGCGGATTTTGTTTAACCATGTTTTAGCTTCATTCTCTTCTCCTAATTCAAGACATGCTTCTACATAGTTCAATATCGCCTCTGTATAGCGAAACATTGGCCAGGGAATGCGCTGTCTTGTGTTTTGATCCTGCATTGTAGGGTCCGGATCTGTAAATTTACGAATATAATATCCTGTCCGTGAACCATTCCAATCTTCAATCGGGCTTTTTCTTGTGTCAAGGCCAAATTGGATAACCTTTTGTCCTTTGGCATTCATTATTTCGTATTGACCTGTTTGGATTTGATTCGCCTTATCTCTTTCAGCGACATCGGCTGTCCTAGGTTTCCAATCCGCACCGTCGTATAAAATTGTTGCCTTTAAACGTGGGTCACGATTTTGATAAGGGCTGGCTGCCATAGTAGGATTTGACCAACTGAATTTTTGGCCATCAATAGTCTCGTAGTCGTCTACCAAGAGTTGTATCGGTGTATTTCCGGCCCAGTTATGATAGCCATTTGGACCGTTGTCTCGCCCTACCCAGCCACCACGTTCGTCCTTTTCGTCAATAAAGAATCTCCCCAGAATAATATCTTTTCCTGCTGTAAAATCAACTGTCTTGCTCCCCCCTCCTAACGATACGGCCATATAGTTGGCAGTACCCTCATTAGGCGAAGCGGGTTGAGTTAGGTCTAACTTATAGGCGAATTCTGTATGATCCAGTACGGCTTTTGCTGCGGCTTTTGCTTTTGTCCAACGCTCCACCTGATTGCCACTCGTGTACATTAGATATTCTGGATTCTTATACCCTGCCAATAATGTTGATTTTGCTTTGGCTTTACCCGCATCGTGGAGATCGCTGGCAGCATAGAGTAATACCCTTGATTTTAAGGCCAATACTGCAGTTTCATTTGCACGTCCCTTTGTTGATGAACTGCCCTTTAACAAAAGAGCTGCGCTGTCTAGATCTTTCACGATGGCATTGACACACTCCTCATAGCTATTCCTCGGAACCATATAGTCTTTATCGTTCAATGTATATATCTTATTATCGATGGGGATGCCACCATAAAAGCGTAAGAGCTGTTGATAATAATACCCACGCAGGAAATAAGCTTCGCCTAACAGCTTATCGGCTTTTGCTTTGTCAAACTTGGGTGCACTCAAATTGGAGATGGCAATGTTAGTTGCCCGGATGCGCGTATACATGCGACCGTATTCGTAAGTATCCATAATATAGCCTTGATCAGCTGGATTTGATCGAGATTCGGTCACGGTATTTATGCCCCGATTAGGGTGTGTAAATAAGGCTTCGTCGGTCATGGATGCCATTTCTTGCTCATAAAAGCCTCCTACTCCAAAACCGTTATAGATTTCTGTCACGAAAGCCTCAGACAAACCAGCATCCGACCAAACGATCTCCTGTGGAACTTCACTGAGTGGCTTCGTGCTCACAAAATCATCATTGCAAGCTTGTAATGATGCAGAAAGTACAAGTAGTATAAGTGATATATTCTTAATTTTTTTCATTTTTATTCTTCGTTAAGTTCTTAATATGACAGTTGGTTAGAACGATAATAATGCGCCAAAATTAATCAATCTTGCCTGCGGATAATATTGCCCTAATGCATTAACGGCTTCTGGGTCATACATTTTGATCTTACTCCACGTCATTAAGTTCATGCCATTTGCATATAGCCGTAAAGAACCAATGCCAATTTTACTACAAATGCTTGAGGCCAGATTATATCCTATTTCCACATTTTTAAGCCGCAAATAATCGGTGCTCCGCATCCAATAGGTATTGTTATAAGAATAATATTGATTGCCACGGTCTGTCAAACGTGGATAAACGCTACTTGGGTTACTGATGCTCCAGCGTTTATCATAGAATTCTTCCACAAAATTTCCGATCGATCCAGATTCATCTGTTCCTACACGTATCTCTCCTCCTGTAGCTCCTTGAAATAGTACCGATAAGTCAAAATCCTTATAGGTCAGACTAAAATTGAAACCTCCCTGAAATGTTGGGTCACTATTCTTGTCTCGTCTTACTTTATCATCGGGGGTAATCTTTCCGTCACCATTGAAATCTTTATATTTCATATCTCCAGGGCGTAAAGTTTTCGTAATGGCACTATAGTCCAATTTATTGTTGGCGATATCTTCCATGTCACGGAATACGCCGTCATAGACATAATAAATATCCGTTTTGATAGGTTTACCTGTACTTTGCTGCCATGCAGGGGCGCCCGGGGCTTCATCCCAGAAGATAATTTTGTTTTTAGCATAACCACCATTCACACCAACCGTGTACCCCAAATCTCCCACCTTGCCACGATAACCTAAGTTAAATTCCCAACCCTTGTTATCCACTTTGCCAATATTTTCTGCCGGTAATGTCATCCCTGTACTTTGTGGTATTGACGCATTTTTTCTCCATAGAATGGAATTACGGCGATTTTTAAAAATATCAAACTCGAAATTCAGCTTTCCTTGTAAAAATTGAAAATCAAACCCTAAATTATAGTTATTGGCAACCTCCCAAGTAATCATCTCATTAGGAACACGGCTTTCAAAAAGGGTTTTGGCTAGCTTATCATTGACGATATAAGTACCAAAGGAATAGGTTGAAAAATATTGATATTCTTGTAATTTATCATCATAGTAGATGTTGTCATTACCCATCTGGCCATATGACGCACGGATCTTGAAATAATTAATCACAGGGACATTTTCCTTCCAGAAATTCTCTTCCGACACGACCCATCCCGCCATGGCACCTGGAAAGAAACCGAACCTTTCACTTTCAGGGAACATATACGATCCGTCATAACGCCAAAGGAATTCTGCGATATACTTGCTTTTATAATTATAGCCAAATCGCCCAAAGTAATTTAGCCGCGCTCTTTTCCATGCAGATCCATCGTTATTTTTTTCCTGTTCTCCACCGGCAAAAAGATAGTCGATCGCATTTGAAAGAAAATAGCGACGATACGCGCTGAATTTATCATTATCAATTGTTTCTCTGTTGATACCGGCTATAGCATTTACCTGATGGTCACCAAATTTCCGCTCAAAGCTTAAGATTCCACCAAGTAAGATATTCAGTTGATCTTCATTGCTTTGGTTTAAATTTGGATCGGCAGGGCCACGTCTTCCAGGAACCAGTTGTGGTGTGCTGCCATCGGCCTCATAAGCGCCCTGCCAAGAATACAAAGTCCAGGGTGTAACCCATGTTTTTTGATTTTTTACATATTTGTCAACAGAGGCATTAAGTGTTAATTTAAGACCATCTATCCAGGGATTTGTAATCTCAACCTGACCATTTGTTTGAAAATAGTAGCGTTTATCATGATCGTAACCTGTCGCATTGGTCGTAATTACCACGGGGTTTTCGCCATTTTCGATATCTGGTCCCGGCATTCCATTAGGCCATATTGCTGGTTGTGTTGGATTTCCCCGCATCAGCATTCTAAAGACCGTGCCAGCACTCTTGGTGGGGAAATTTCGGTTTTCCTGTCTTCCTAAAACACCAAATTGTGTTTTGATATACTGACTTATATTGGCGTCCAGATTGATCCTTAAGTCATACTGTTTATAACCTGTAGCCGAATTTTTATAGTAGGCATCCTGATTTTGATACCCCAAAGACATCAGATACTTGACATCCTCAGTACCGCCATTGATTTGGAGGTTGTGGCGCTGTTGAGGTGACCAGTTTTTTAGCGTAGCTTTATACCAGTCAGTATTGGGATGCCCCCAAGGATCTGATCCGTCTTTGAACTTTTGGATATCTTCTGGTTTAAACGGCGCATCCAAAACTCCTCCACCTTGTTTATTGTAACTGCCTTTCTCGTTGATCGCTGTATAAGCAGCAGACCATTCTTCAACAGGGAGGTTATAAATTTCGAGTTCATTTCTAATTGCCGCAAACTGGGAGGCATCTGTTAATTTAGGAATAACGGTAGGTTGGGAATACCCTTGGTTGAACGTATAAGAAAACTGCGGTTTTCCTGTTTTTCCTCTTCTTGTCGTAACGAGAATAACCCCATTGGCTGCCCTGGCTCCATAAATAGCAGCAGAAGCATCTTTTAGAACCGAGATATTTTCTATATCTCGGGGATTAATACGATCAATTCCTCCTTCACGCGCAGGAACTCCATCAATAACGACTAAGGGACTGCTATTACCCAGTGTATTCGTTCCCCGGATTTTGATATTGGAACCATCGTAGCCAGGCTCGGCGCTCCCGTTGGTTGCTGTAACGCCCGGGACGCGTCCTGTTAATGCATTGGAAACGTTCAATGCCGGTGATTGTGCTAGATCGCTTCCCTTCACAGTGGCTACGGCACCGGTGACAGTCTCTTTGCGTTGCTTTCCGTAACCAACAACAACGACTTCTTCGAGATTCGATTCCGAATTAAGAAGTGTGATATCGATGGTCTGTCTTCCTTTTACAGCTTCATCCATAGATTGTTTGCCGACCATCCGGAAATTAATAATCGCACTTGCGGGGACTTTGTCTAACTTGTATCTACCTTGAACGTCGGTTTTAGTTACTAACTTTGTTCCATTGACGGAAACTGTTACTCCAGGAATTGGCATTCCAGATTCATCATGCACCGTTCCAGAAACACTTTGCTCCTGCTGAAAGAGAATTCCATAGCTTGCGAGGGTTGTAGCATCGACGATTTGGGGACTCAAGGCCACTAGTGAGCACAATGATCCAGTCCAAAACGCTCTCTTCCATTGATTTGAGAAATAATGGCAGTTAATCATAAAAACTGTTTAATTGTTTAAATTTTGTGTTTAATTAGTTATTTTTTTTACCTCTAAGACGTATCGGTTTAGGTGTCTACTGGAGGCGATTTATAATTGTTTATTTAACATGAAAATACGAAAATAAATATACATTGCAAGTGTTATTTTTACACTATTTAACACTATTGTTATTAAGTGATTGGTAATCAGATAATTTATTGAAAAACAAATCAATTGTAAATTCATTTTCTCAAAATTGTTTCCAGCGCTTTTGCTACTCAACGCAAGATCAAAGAACTAGTAAAACACTGCAAATAGAAAGTCCTGAGGAAAAGTACTTTTTATCATTTAGAAACTATATTATCAATTTTTCAAATATTAATACGCATATTTATCCTATATAATTAGATCTATAATTGATTTTTTCTAAACAACTATGTACCTACAAATAATGGGGCCAAAAACGGCTTTATTAATAGCGAAGAAATAGTTGTATCTACAAAAAAACTATGACTGTAAATATTAGGACAGAAAAGTCAAGTGACACAACGATTGTATTCGAACTGATCCGACTCGCCTTTGAAAACGAACAGTATAGCGATCATCAAGAGCACATTTTAGTAGAAAAACTAAGAAGGACAGCAGAATTTATACCACAACTGTCAATGGTAGCTGAAGCTGAAGGAGAAATAGCAGGCTATATACTCCTGACAAAGGTGAAGATTATCGATAAAGAGAATCAAAAAAACATCCGATTCTCTTGCCTTGGCTCCTGTCGCTGTGCTACCTCAGTTTCAAGGACAGGGAATTGGCGGTAAATTAATTCTTGGTGCTCATCAGATTGCAAAAGAAATGGGTTTTGATGAGATGACAGCTGGCGAACCTATCTAATACTTAATCGGATAATCTTGCATCAATTCAAACTGGTAGCCTTCTTTTTTTAATGCATCAATTAAAGTGGATAACTCCTGCTGCCCTTTTCGCGTTTGAAACATATCATCATGCATTAAGAAAACAACATTATTAGGTACCATTGAGCTTTTGTTGTTCATATAATTTCGGATATGAGACAAGGTAGACTCTTGGCTCTGTATGGGCGTACCAGTAACGCTATTAAGCCGCCACTCGACATCCCAGCCATAAATTGTATATCCGTTCTTATGCAATAGATCGGCTGTGCTGGATCCATTCTTAAGGTCAATCTTACGAACATTATCATATATCCAAATATTCCTTCCTGGAAGCCGAACAATTTTATGTTTTAAATGGAGATCTTTTTCATTCTTTTCAAAATCAGCAAAAGCATTTTGGGGGTTACTATAAAATCTTGAATATTGATTGTTTGCGTGCGTATAGCTGTGATTATAACAGGCTATAAGTGGATTGGATTCATAACGGGCAAGATCGCGTTTTCTTCCTTTGCTCATATTCGCATGTTTACCAATCAAGAATACACTCACTTTAATGTTTTTTTCTTTCGCAATAGAATCAATAAAAGCACTACCAATTAATGGGCCATCATCAAAAGTCAAATAAATATGTTTTGGTTGCTTATCAAATGCTTTCCGCAGGGAGTCCTTTAGCTCACGTCTTTGTTGTTTGATCGGAACAGGGTGTAGACTATCTACTGTAAAGTGTATCTGATTTTTCTGAAGCGAATCCCACCTATTCAACAAATGTGGTATTTTTTCCTTAACAACCAATTTCTCCGTAAGTGTGTCCTTCAGTTCGCCTTTTCCCAAGACTTTGTTTGAAAAAATCCTTACATGCGGTTACACTAAACACTATACTACAAATGAAAAGTACCACAAACAACCTACTACACTTCATATCAATCGCTATAACTTAATGAATTTCTTTTTTCAAAATTACTACAAAAACCTATTTATTAACCATAAAATCTTACAAATCCCTACTTTCAGGGATAAGGTGAGTCATCTTCAACGATCCGGTATCGCTCTTTTTATGGCTTCAGTCTTTATTATAAATCCGATATAAGAAACTATCGTGCCACTTTTTTCGACCGTTGGTCTTTATTTCTTTTTAAAAAATAGTGCCTTGTTATACTCAAAATTCATACGTGCGATATTCAGTACAGATATACCTTGTGGACACTCTACCTCGCACGCTTCTGTATTTGAACAATGACCGAAGGACTCCTTATCCATTTGTTTGATCATATTTAATACCCGTTGACTACGCTCTTCCTTTCCTTGTGGTAATAGTGCCATATGGGTGATCTTTGCTGAGGTAAAAAGGGCCGCGCTGCCATTTTTGCACGTCGCCACACAAGCACCACAACCTATACAGGCTGCCGAGTCAAATGCCGATTCAGCTAATTCATGAGAAATAGGAATGGCTGTTGCATCTGGAGCCTGTCCTGTATTAATAGAGACAAATCCACCAGAAGAAATAATTCGATCGAATGCGGAACGATCCACTTTCAGATCTTTTTTTATATGAAATGCGGCTGAACGAAAAGGTTCTATGGTAATGGTATCCTTGTCTTTAAATGAACGTAAATGTAACTGGCAAGTCGTCGTATGCTTAAGGGGCCCATGTGCAATGCCGTTAATCATCATTCCGCACTGCCCGCAAATTCCTTCACGACAGTCGTGATCGAACTCGACGGGCTCTTCTCCTCCTGTTATCAACTGTTCATTTAAAGTATCCAACATTTCCAAAAAAGACATATGCGGATTTAGGTCAGTTAATGTGTACGTCACTAATTTGCCTGTAGCATTGCGATCCTTTTGTCGCCATATTTTAAGATATAAATCCATAATCATTCATTTTATTTATAGCTCCTAACAGTTGGTTGTATTTCTTCAAAGGTCAACGGTTCTTTGACCAACTCAGGTTCTTCATTTTCTCCCTTCCATAACCAAGCGGAAATAAATTGGTATTCGGCATCGTTACGTAGCGCCTCTCCGTCTGCAGTTTGATATTCTTCCCGAAAATGCGCTCCACAGGATTCATTTCGCGTCAATGCATCATAACACATCAGTTCTCCAATCTCAAAATAGTCTGCTACACGTCCGGCTTTCTCCAGTTCGCTATTTAACGTATCGGCCTCGCCGCTGACAATAACGTCCTTGAAAAATTCTTGTTTTAGCTTTCTAATTTCTTCAATAGCATAGCGAAGCCCTTTTTCATTACGTGCCAGCCCACAATAGTCATAGAGTATTTTGCCGAGTGTTTTATGGAAATAATCCACAGTTTTACTGCCTTTGATTTTCAAAAATACGTCGATTTGTTTTCTAACATCCTCTTCAGCACGTTCAAACGCAATATGATCTGTGGAAATTTTCCCCGTATGAATATCGTTTGCCAAATAATTGGCAATCGTATAGGGACCGATAAAATAGCCATCGACAGATGCCTGAAGCAGTGAGTTTGCCCCAAGTCTGTTTGCACCATGGTCCGCAAAATTAGCTTCGCCAAGCGCAAATAAACCTGGCAGACTCGTCATCAACTCATAATCGACCCATAAACCGCCCATGGAAAAGTGTGCAGACGGTGAAATCATCATCGGTACGCTATAAGCATCATATCCCGTAATCTTTTCATACATGTCAAATAGATTACCATATTTTTCCTGTATTTTCTGTTTCCCCTGTTCTCTGATAGCCTTCGCAAAATCAAGATAAACAGCATTTTTGAGTGGACCAATCCCAAAGCCGGCATCGATCCGTTCCTTTGCCGCCCGAGAGGAAATATCCCGTGGGGCAAGATTTCCAAATGCGGGATACCGTCGTTCTAAATAGTAATCCCGTTCTTCCTCCGGAATAGCGTTGGGTTCTCGCGTCTCACCTTCCTTCATGGGGACCCATATTCTTCCGTCATTGCGCAAAGACTCCGACATTAAGGTTAATTTAGACTGATAACTGCCCGATTGTGGTAAGGACGTCGGGTGAATCTGAATCCAGCTCGGAGAAGCCATTAATGCGCCCTTTTTATGTGCGCGCCAGATTGCCGAACCGTTACATCCCATAGCCAAGGTCGATAGGTAATATATTTTACCATAACCTCCTGTTGCTAATACAACTGTATGGGCCGCATGCCGTTCAATATCGCCCGTATCTAGATTACGTACGATAACACCACGTGCCTTTCCATCGATAACAACAACATCAAGCATCTCATGTCGTGTAAAAAGTTGCACGGTTCCCTTTCCTACCTGGCGCATAAGTGCCTGGTAGGCGCCCAAAAGAAGCTGCTGCCCGGTTTGGCCTCTTGCATAGAACGTCCGACTTACCTGTACGCCGCCAAAAGAGCGATTATTTAAATAGCCGCCGTATTCTCGTCCAAAAGGAACTCCTTGGGCTACAGCTTGATCGATCAAATTAAGTGAGCATTCTGCCATGCGGTATACATTTGCTTCACGTGCACGGAAATCCCCTCCTTTTAAGGTGTCAACAAACATTCTGTAAACGCTATCTCCATCATTTTTATAGTTCTTTGCCGCATTTACCCCGCCCTGCGCTGCGACGGAATGCGCCCGTCGCGGACTGTCCTGAAAACAAAATGATTTCACCTGATACCCCATCTCGCCAAGGGAGGCTGCAATAGAACTACCCGCCAACCCTGTACCAATCACGATAACATCCAATTTTTTGCGATTGGCGGGATTAACTAATTTGGCAGTCTTCTTATAGCGTGTCCATTTTTCATCCAATGGCCCTTCTGGTATTTTTGAATTTAATATCATGATTTATCCGCTTTAGTTTACTGTAAAGAATATATAAACAGGCATCATGGCAAAGCCCAAACTAATGATAACCGAATAGCCAATGCCAAGGATCTTAAACCATTTGACAAATTTTGGATGAAATAATCCTAAGGTTCGAATTGCGCTATGAATCCCGTGAATAAGATGATAACACAAGGCTATCATAGATAATACATAGATAAGGACGTACCACCATTGTTGGAAGACAGCGATGACCAAAACATATAAGTCCTTGTTCCCCCGCTCATCAAGCGGGGTTGCACCAAATTTGTATACATACCAAAAATTCTGAAAATGGATAACTAAAAAGATGAGAATTATAGTACCTAAAATTCCCATATTACGCGAGTACCATTTGCTTGCTCTTCCGCGATGATCCGATTTATAAACAGCTCCCTCCTTTTTATTTTTTAATGTAATGACAAGGCCATCTAAGGCATGAAGGATAATGCTGGCATAAAGTACATAAGAGATAATCTTGATCAAGATATTGCCCGCTAGAAAATGTGAGTAGGCATTAAATTGTAAATGTGCTTGTTCCTGCGGCAAGAATAGCTGTAAGTTCCCTAGGAAGTGAATCAGCAAAAAGAACGCTAAAAACAATCCAGTCAGGCACATGAGCATCTTTTTTGACAAAGTAGATAACATAATAAGATCCTAATTTTTAATAATAACCTATAACCTTCATCCACAATCCACCAACACCCATGTAAATCACCAATAATACGATACCGATTTCCAATCCACGCAACCACCATGATTTTAAATCAACATAGCCACTTCCGAAAAATACCGGTGCAGGGCCATGGCCATAATGTGTTAATACACCATAGATGGAGCCTAGAAATCCAAGCATCATCGCAAGCAGCATTGGTGGAATGCCTAAAGAAACACCGACACCCAACAAAGCGGCATACATCGCTGCTACATGGGCAGTGGCGCTAGCGAAAATGTAGTGACTAAAGAAGTAAACAAGAATAATGACAGGAAAGGCTATTTGCCAGCTCAAATCACCAATCTGTACTTTAATCAAATCACTAAACCAGCCGATGAATCCCAATTCGTTTAATGAACTGGCCATCATGACCAACACAGCAAACCAAACAATCGTATCCCATGCTCCTTTTTCTGCTTTAACATCCTCCCAGGTCAACACAGAGGTTAGTAACAGTAGCGTTAAACCTATAAAAGCCGTCGTTGTAGCATCAATTGAAAAGGATCCACCAAAGATCCATAATGCCAATAAGATAAAGAATGCCAAAAGCATTAACCACTCATTCCTCGAAATAGGCCCCATCTCTTTTAGTTTCTGTGCCGCCATCTTCGGCGCATCGCCTGTTTTTTTTAATTCAGGCGGATATAATTTGTAAAGAACAAGCGGTACCACAAAAAAGGCGACAATACCAGGTATGAATCCCGCAATGGCCCAGGACATCCAAGTAATGTCGATTCCCAGGTTAGCAGCAAATTTTTGACACATTGGATTACTGGCCGTCCCAGTCAAAAACATCGAAGATGCGATAAGATTCATATAATAGCTATTTAAAGTAAGATAGGATCCCAATTTCCGATGTGTCTCTGGTTTATCGGGGACGGAATCAAAACTAATAGCCATGGATTTCATAATTGGATATATAATTCCACCGCCTCGAGCCGTATTGCTCGGGATTGCTGGAGCTAAACAGACGTCTGCCAGTCCCAATCCATAGGCTAACCCGAGCGAACTTTTTCCAAAAACACGAATGAAAAGAAATGCAATCCGATTGCCAAGACCGGTTTTTATGAAACCGCGAGCAATAAAAAAAGAGATACCAATCAGCCAGATAACTTTGTCGCCAAAACCGGTCAAAGCTTTGGTAATGGATTTACCAGCATCTCCGGGGGCCAACACTTGTGTCAGCGCAGTAAATGCTATGGCCATCATACACATGGTACCCATTGGAGCTGCTTTTAAAATAATCCCAAGAATAGTTGCTGCGAAGATAGCAAAGAGATGCCAAGCTTCTGGGCTGACTCCTTTCGGTATTGGGATAAACCATAAAATGAGTGCCACAAGAAAAGTGATGGCAATATTTTTAATACTGATTTCTTTCATAATAAGCGTGGTTTAATAAATTAGAATCGACTTTGCACTTGAATAATAAATAAGTTCTTATTGAATTCACTGGTATTTTCGGTCTGCTTTTTATACCGGTCTAACTGGACACCAAGCTGAATCCTTGCACCATAATTTTTTAAAAATTCTAGACCGAACATCGGTGTGTATGTTTGACGTCCATTTGCATTTAGTTTATAATTAGGATCAATGTATTCATATCGGCAAGATAGCTCGAAAGCGCTTAGGTTGAAATAATTTACTTCGTATCTTAAGTTTGGAAGAAAATAAATACCCCGTACAAGGTAATCGCTCAATTTGGAGCTACGAGCACTCTCGTCCAACGAATAGTACAGGCTATGATTGATCGCCTGTTTTGCTTCCAGCTGCATATCGAGATTCCAGCGCTTGCCAAAGTTCACATTTCCGGTTAGATCAACACCCAATGCGTGCACCTGTTTTTTCATAACCTCGCCAATCCCCCCATTGAGCCCTAAGTTAACACTATACTTCTTCGAAAGGCCAAAGACAAGACGCGTAGCATATTGTTTGCCATTGTCGTTATCGACTACCTGATTTTTTCCATTTCCATTTACCACGGATAACGAGTAGCTAAAAGGCATTTCCCCAAGCGTGGTCTCACCTGTCGCTGCCACGCCGATCTGAAAGCTTGCCCAGCCGAGTTTGCCAAACTCAAGATATTGATTGGACCAATCCAATGATTTGATAATATCAATTGGATAAGTCTCTTCAATACCAAACCAGGGACGGAATTGGCCTACTGTAATCGCCAATTTGGGACTAAATGTATATTTCAAATAAGCATTTTCGAGAACTTTTGTTTTCGGATCGCTTTTAAAATCCGCGAGATTTGCCAAAACTGTCACCTCTGTGCGTTTGCTAATTTGGGCACGCATCTGAACGCGCATATACTTCACCATAAAATTGTTGTCCGTACCAGAACCATCACTGTGATGCAGTCCATTAACGTCTACATCTTTTGTGCCACTCACAAGGTATCTGGCCTGAAATAAACCTTTTACCTGAAGCTTGGGATAAATCGTATCATCCTTGGTTAGTTTTACAGAATCTACTTTGCTTTGTTGTTCGGTCCCTACTTCTTGCCCGTTGGCCAGGTTATTCAATAGTGAGCACGCAATAAGGAGTGGAATGTAATGTTTCTTCATATCAAAACAATTTGGCCTTAGCGAGTAGCCCGGCCTACTTTTCGTTGTTAATAATGTTACTTCTTCGATTTGGTATTGTAGTAACAACAGATAACATTAGAAAATGTTTTGTTATTTTAATATAATTTAATAACTGTAAGAAAACCAGTCCGATTCTAAAATGGTATCGTGTAAATTCCATGTTTTTGTGTAATTTCACGGACGAACATTAAACTAATCTAATTTTCAAATTCGCAGATTGATCTTTTAAGGAGCCATTGAACTCACTGAAAACTTCGCGCGTAAATTATGGTATGCAATTTTTAGAATCGATAAATATTATGAAAGAAAAATTAATCAAGACATGTTTTATTTGCCTGCTTCTCCTGATCATTCAGGGTTTTTCAATAACCACAAGCCACGCTGCTGACAAAGAAAAACCCGCCATGTTTTGGACTTGGCTAGATTACAACGCCAAAACAAACTTGATTCAATTTGCCGTGAGATGAATTATTTAGGAATCGATGGCGTAATGTTAAATGCCGCCAGTCCAGACGAGTATCGGTAGCAATTCCCATTGCAAAAAAATATGGCATCCAAGTTATCGCGTGGCTTTGGGACGATGAACTTGGAACATGACAGGGATAAAATACTCCAAGAACATCCGGATTGGGTTCAGCGTCAATCGAAATGGTAAAAGTCTGGCAGATACCACTGCATACGTTGGTTATTATAAATTTTTGTCACCTGTTGTGCCCGGAGTAAAAGAGTATATCCGTAAAAAAATCGAATCCTATTGTGAAGTCGAGGGATTGGAGGGGATTTCTATTGACTATAATCGCTACGTGGATGTTGTCCTCCCTACAACCCTTTGGCCTAAATACAATATTGTTCAAGATCGTGAATACCCAGCTTGGGATTACGGTTACCATCCAATTGCAATAGCGAAGTTCAAGAAACAGTATGGTTATGATCCGAGAGCACAAAAAGATCCATCGAAAGATCTAAAATGGCGCCAATTTCGTTGCGATCAGATAACCGATATCGCCAATATGATTGCAGACATCGTTCACTCCCATGGTAAAACAATGGCTGCATCCCCATTTCCGACTCCCAAAATGGCTTCTCGTATGGTGCGCCAAGATTGGGGTAAGTGGAATTTGGATGTTGTTTTTCCGATGGTATACAGCAATTTTTATACAGAAGATCCAAGCTTTATTAGAGATTGTACATTAGAAAATGTGCGCGATAAAGGAGCAAATACGACGCTATATTGTGGATTGATGGCTAAAAATAATGAAGAAATATTTGCCGATATGGATGAGGCGCTAAATAATGGTGCGCAGGGAATTTCTATTTTTACCATCCATAGCTTAAAAGATCCGCAGATAAGGGAAAAATTTAAAAAAACTATACAGCTGCTGCGAAAGCTAAAAAAGCGCAAAATAATGGAACTTTAACCCATTCGGCACATGTGAAAATCGAAAATAATCCTTTCAAAAAAGAAGGTATTATGAAATTAATCAACCAAAAGATACAAGATTTGGTACGCTCAGAAAATCCTGCTGCCAGCCCGATAGCATTATCAAAATAAAAAAAATAGATGCATACGATGTAACTCAAAAATACCTGGTTACTGATCAGGTGAGCAAAAAGAATTTTTACGTCACCTTCTTTTTCTATGGCGGTATACTTTCCGGTTGGAATGTTGATCCAGCTCCAAATGCAGCCTAAAGGATGACCTACTAGATGGAGGTGCTAAAATGTTACTTATTTGGCACCTCTTTTCTTTTAATACACTGTTCCCTATCTTTGGAACAAACAAATACTGAAAAAATGAGAAAAAATGTCAGGTTGGTAGCCTGTATTATAGGTTTGATATGTTCCGGATCAATTACTGTATCGTTTGCTCAAAACAACATTCAAAACCAGCGGCAGTACTAAGAGCGCGATCATTGATAAAGCGCTATTGGATAAAATATTGGATAAAAATAGGCAATCATTCAAAGAAGGTAAAGTGGCTGATTACATCCCGGAATTAAGTAAAGCCAATGCAGCATCTATCGCACTTTCGGTGGTAAATAGTGATGGAACAATCGTTAGTATCGGAGATGTACAACAAAGATTTACAATTCAGAGTATTTCAAAAATTGTTTCCTTGATGGTTGCTGTATTGGAAAATGGCGAGGAAGTTGTTTTTAATAAAATGGGATACTATGGAACAGATAAACCCTTCAATCATTTTGCGAATTTGGAAACATCGGGTAAACCGCTCAATCCGATGATGAACGCCGGCGCCATTTTAACGACATCGCTTATTTAAAGGAACAGGTGAGGAACCTTTTGTTAAAATAAGGGATATGATTCGCTTTATAACGAATAATGAAAAAATCGATTACAGTAGATCTGTATACCATTCGGAACGGGAGACTGGAAATCGAAACAGAGGCATGTTCTACCTGATGCGCAACAATGGACTCATTGATGGTGAAGGTGAAGACAAACTCAATAATTATTTTAAGCAGTGCTCCATTGAGATAACTGCGGAGGATCTGGCTAAAATAGGTTTCTTTTTTGCCCATCATTGCGTGCGCTATGATGGAAATAAGCAATACTATAACCCAGATCTATCTCAGCTAGTTCAATCACAAATGCTCATTGCAGGGATGTACGAATTTAGTGGCGAATATGCCAGAACTGTCGGACTTCCAAGTAAATCGGGCGTTGGTGGCGGAATCACAGTAAGTGTACCGAATAAAATGGGTATAGGGGCCTACAGTCCAGCATTGGATCAACATGGCAACTCTGTTGCAGCATATCGCATGATATTGGACTTGGTAAAAGAGAAATCGCTGGGCCTCTTTAATTAGTTTTCAACCTTTCAAAATCATATGACACGAACAGAACCCATAATTGCTGTAAAGAGCGTCTCCAAAAGCTCGCTATTCTACCAAAAGCTTTTGGGCTGTACCAGTCAACATGGCGGCGAAACATTTGAAATTCTCACGGATAACGGGACTGTCATTCTCTGTTTACACAAATGGGGTGAGCACGACCACCCTACTATGCAAGATCAAAAACATGCGGGGAATGGATTTATTTTATTCTTTAGAGTAGACAATTTACAGCAAATCTTCGAAAACGCTACTTTGTTAAATGCATTCATAGAGAAAGATATACATTACAATGAGAACTCGCTAAAGGATCAATTTATCCTGCGTGACCCCGACAACTATTACCTGATTGTATCAAACTAGGCTACTATAGCTGTATATCGATTGAATGGAGGCTTGTCTTCATACGTAAAATTTCCATTCTTAAACCAGTTTAATTTTTTTAGCGTATACTAATCGCAACTTTGTCTTATCAAAACTTAAAACAATGAACACACGATTGAATATTGCAAAAGTAGATGCGGTAGCCTATAAGGCGATGATGGGATTGGAAACCTATCTCAATGATATTTTTTTAAATCCAATTCAAAAGGAACTCATAAAAATACGTGCTTCTCAAATCAATGGCTGTGCCTTTTGCTTAGATATGCACACGAAGGATGCGCTGAAGTATGGTGAAACGCCACAACGGATATTTTTATTAAATGCCTGGCGGGAAACGAATCTATTCACTAAGGAAGAACAGATTTTGTTGGAGATGACAGAGGAGATCACATTGATACATCAAAAGGGTTTGACAGAAAGCACTTTTCAAAAAGCAAAAGAAATATTTGAAGAAAAGGAGATTGCACAGATTATTTTGGCGATCATTACCATAAATGCGTGGAATAGAATTGGCATCAGCACCCATTTAGAACTATTAAAGTAGTGCTACGCTTTGATTACAAAAAAGCCTCTTTCAATATTGGAAGAGGCTTTTTTCATTGCTAAATATATTCCTGTTTTTTCCAATAAAAATCCCGATTATCCTTTATCTTTATTAGGAAAACCAATATGAATGCATGATTATGAAAATCCTAAAAAAAATCCTAATTGTTTTGGCGATCATCATCGCTATTCCCTTAATTACTGCAATCTTCGTCAGTAAAGACTTCTCGGCCCAGAGTGAGATAACAATCAATAAGCCAAAGCAGGAAGTGTTCAACTACGTGAAAATGCTTAAGAACCAAGATAACTTTGGTGTATGGCAACTATCAGACCCGCAAATGAAAAAAACTGAACAGGGTGTAGATGGTCAAGTCGGCTATAAATCCAGCTGGGATGGTAAGAAAGTCGGTAAAGGTTCACAGACCATTACAAAAATCGTCGAGGGCGAAACAATTGAAACGGCCCTCGATTTCGGTATGGGTGAACCAGCCAAGGGTTATTTCATCTTAAAAGAGATCTCGCCTAATCAAACTTTGGTGACCTGGGGAATTTCAGGAAAATCGCCCTATCCATGGAACTTTATGAACTTATTTATGAATATGAATAAAGACTTCGATCAGGGTCTGAAAAACTTAAAAAATAGACTAGAATAGCGACTATACAATGCAAAAAAAAGTGGTTAAAATAAACTTTACTTTAACCACTTTTTCTCATTTTTAAAAGGAACAAAATTTATCTTCTGCGCATTAAAATTCGTAGAATGTACCAGAACAGCAACATGATTGATGAAAATAGCTGCAAGGCTGCCCCTACATATTGTTCGTTGCCGTAACTATACTTCAGATTTTGAGTTTGATAGAGTATGCTTCCAGAAGCAAGTGCAATCATGGCAACCGAAAACCATAATCCAAGTTCAAAACCAAAAATAGCTCCAGCAACAATTGCCCCCAAAGATAAGAAGCCTCCAATCACCAGGATATTTCTGAGAAATGAAAAATCTTTATTGGATACAAATGCAACGACAGTAAGGCCGGTAAACAAGGCCAAAGTCATTATACTTGCCTGATAAATGACACTAATTCCTTCGGTCATAAATACCGCCATAAAAATCATCGGCAGGAAGATGATTGCCTCCAGTACAATATAGAATGCTAGGCCTAAATATTGGGTTTGACGGCTTTGCGAAAGTGTCCATCTTGATGAAAGTGTGGAGCCCAACCAAAAACATCCCAATAAGAACAACCAAATAAATTTTCCGCTAACCATCCAAACGATAAAATCATAAGGGATCAATTTGATCAGCAAAGTTTCCAAAACGATAAATGCTAAAATCGAAAGCGCAACATGAAGATAGGTTTTTTTATAAAAAACGCCCCTTTCAGCGTCATCATTGATAAGAATATACTCTTGTGATTCCATAAAACAAATACAATAGATTAAATAAGGATTAAAAATAAGCATTTATTCTATTTTCACAAGAAAGAAGTTTGCATAGGCTTATAAAAAAAGAACCCCGCCTAGCGGGGTCCATTCAAACAAACAACTTATTTCCAGCCTCCTCCCAAATCTTTATAGATATTGACAACAGCATTGAGCTGCTGCTTCTTTGTTTCTATCAATTCAAGTTTTGAATCCAGTACATCGCGTTGTGTCATTAAAACCTCCATATAGTCTGCCCTCGCTGATTTAAAGAGATCATTTGACACAGACACGGAATTATTCAGAACCTCAACTTGTTTTGTTTTGAAATCGTAGCTGCGCCCGAGGTTTTCAATATTAGAAAGTTGTGTAGAGACTTCTAAGTAAGCATTCAGAATCGTCTTCTCGTAATTATATACCGCCTGTATTTGTTTCGCGTTGGCTGTATTAAATTCCGCTTTAAGCCCATTTTTGTTGATCAAAGGTGCTGCAAGCTCCCCTATTAGATTATACAAAACTGATTCAGGCATCTTAAATAGATAAGAAGGCTTGAATGCCTGTAAACCCAGAGCAGCCGAAATCTCCAAAGAAGGATAAAACTCTTTCCGCGCGATCTGTACGTCCAACTTCGCGGCAGCGAGCTCATACTCGGCCTCACGAATATCAGGTCTATTGCTTAGTAGTTGGCTCGGTATACCTGTCTTAACTTTCGCCGGGATCAGATCGACAAAATTGCTTTTGTCACGTTTGATCTCTTGTGGGAAACGTCCCAATAGAAAATTAATACGGTTTTCAGTTTCTTTGATCTGTTGCCGCGTCTCAAATTCCATACCTTTGGTCTTCAACACTTCGGCTTCAAACTTTTGAACCGCCAGTTCTGTTACACGAGCAGCCTGTTTCTGCAATCGGATTACCGAAAGCGCATTGTCCTGAAGCTCGATATTTTGTTTGATAATAGCCAACTGATTGTCCAATGCCAATAATTCATAATACGAACGGGCAACTTCGGCAATAAGGCTACTTAAGACAAAATTTTTCCCTTCTACCGTAGCAAGATAACGGTTCAGTGCTGCTTGTTCGGAGTCCTTCAGTTTTTTCCAAACATCGATTTCCCAACTGGCATACGCACCAATGGTCAAATCTCCTAGTGGATCCGGCATTTCCTTTCCAGGGGCAATTTCTGTACTGGCATCACCGGCCCCCTGACTGGTGTATCGTCCAACTTTTTCAACACCACCTCCGGCACGTAAACCAACAGTGGGTTTCAATGCTCCTTTTCGTAAAAGAATATCATTCTTTGCGATCGCCAACTCCTGCAAAGTAACATTCAGCTCCTGATTGTTTTTCAACGCTGTATCGATCAATACAACTAAATTTGGATCCGTAAAAAATTCACGCCACTTAACCGACGCTGAATTCGTTGTATCTGATTGAGCTACATCTGTATACTGCTTCGGAACGAATTTATTCTCCTGTATTTGTGTCGCTTTGGGAACCTTACATCCCGTCACTGCTGCTGAAAGCGAAAATGCAATGACCCATTGTATTTTTCTGCGATTAGTCATTATTATCAAGTTCTTCAGTTAATGGATTTTCATCTTCGTGTTTAATAAGCTTGCGTTTGGAGGCAATAGTCCCGAAGATAAAGTATAAGCCCGGTATCACCACAATACCAAAAACCGTCCCTAACAACATACCTCCCGCTGCCGCTGTACCGATCGTACGGTTTCCAATTGCACCTGGGCCTGAAGCCATAACTAAGGGAATCAACCCGGCGATAAAAGCAAATGATGTCATCAAAATAGGTCTAAACCTTACTTTTGCACCGTCCAAGGCAGCCTCAATGATACTCAATCCCTGCGAATGCCGTTGAGCGGCAAACTCAACAATCAACACGGCATTTTTACCAAGTAGACCGATAAGCATGACCAAAGCAACCTGCGCGTAAATATTGTTTTCCAATCCCAATAACTTCAATAGTAGAAATGCCCCAAAGATTCCGATTGGTAAAGAAAGCAACACCGCAAAGGGCATAATAAAGCTCTCATATTGAGCGGAAAGTATCAAGTAAACGAAACCGAGACAAATTAAGAAGATATAAATTGCTTGATTTCCACGACCTACCTGATCTTTGGAAATACCAGCCCAATCAATGCCATAGCCTCGTGGTAAGGTCTTGGCAGCGACTTCATTAATCACCTGAATTGCTTCACCACTGCTATAACCTGGTGCGGCAGAGCCCGAAATTTCAGATGCCATATACATATTGTGCCGGGTGATCTCAGAAAGACCGTAAACCTTTTCCATATGCATAAATGCTGAAAATGGTACCATTTCGTCTTTATCATTCTTCACATATAGTTTTAAGATATCTTCCGGCAAAGCCCTGTATTGCGGCAAAGCCTGAACCATAACTTTATATTGACGGTCATACTTAATGAAATTTGTTTCGTAATTACTGCCCACCAAAGTCGAAAGCGTATTCAGTGCATTATCAATGGTAACACCCTTCTGTTGCGCCAGATCATTATCGATATGCAACATATACTGCGGAAAACTTGCACTATAGAAGGTAAATACAGACGATAATTCAGGCCTTTTGTTCAATTCACGCACAAAATCCTTACTTACCGTTTCCATTTTCTTGTAGTCGCCAGAACCTGCTTTGTCCAGAAGACGAAGCTCAAATCCACCCGCAGCACCATAGCCCGGTACGGCCGGCGGTTGGAAAAACTCGATAGACGCTCCTGGAATATTTTTGGCAGCGGCCTCCAGTTGCTCTATGATCTCCTGCGAGGATTCTTTACGTTCTTCCCAGCTTTTCAAGTTGATCAAACAAGTACCTGTATTTGCCCCGGTTCCTTCAGTCAGGATTTCATAACCAGCCAATGAAGATACCGATTGTACACCATCAATGTCTTCAGCTTCTTTTTGCAATGTCTGGGCCGCTAGATTGGTCCGTTCCAATGTCGATCCTGGCGGCGTTTGAATAATAGCATAAATCATCCCCTGATCTTCATTGGGGATAAAACCTGCAGGAACAGCATTATTCAAAAAATATGCGCCAATACAAAAACCAATTAATACTAAAAATGTAAAAACGCGCTTATCCACTATGCCCTTCAACAAGTAAACATATTTGTTGGACATCTTATCAAACAATCTATTGAAAGAATCCAGGAATTTATCGATAATGGATTTCTTTCTTGCCTTTCCATGGTTATTCTTCAGCATAATCGCACATAAAGCCGGAGTGAGTGTCAATGCCACAACACCCGATAAGATGATGGAAGTAGCCATGGTAATGGAAAACTGCCTATAGAATATCCCTACGGGGCCAGACATAAAGGCAACCGGAATAAAAACCGCCGCCATAAGGAATGTGATCGCAACAATGGCACCACTGATTTCGTGCATCGCTTTTTTGGTCGCCTTATAGGCCGAAATATGAAGCTCTTCCATTTTAGCATGGACAGCCTCAATAACCACAATCGCATCGTCCACAACCACACCTATGGCAAGCACCAGTGCAAACAATGTGATCAAGTTGATGGTAATGCCAAAAAACTGCATGAACAAAAATGATCCCACCAATGAAACCGGCACTGCAATGGTTGGAATCAAGGTCGAGCGCCAATCTCCTAAGAATAGAAAAACCACAATAGCAACAAGCACAAATGCTTCCAATAAAGTATGGACTACTTTTTCCATGGATGCATCCAAGAATTTTGATACGTCATAGCTAATTTCGTAATCCAGCCCTTTCGGAAAGGAAGCTTTCAATTCCTTCATTTTGCTTTTAACGTCTTGGATTACCTGAGAAGCATTACTTCCATAGGATTGTTTTAAGACAATCGCTGCAGATGGTTTTCCATTCAGTGTAGAGTAGATATCGTACATCGCCGAACCGAATTTGATTTCCGCAACATCTTTTAAACGTAACATTTCACCATTTTCACCCGCACGTAAAACGATATTGCCATAACCTTCCGTAGTTGTAAAACGCCCCGGGTATTTCAATACATATTCAAAAGACTGGGAGGTCATACCAGACGACTCCCCGGCTTTACCTGGTGAAGCTTCCAAACTTTGCTCGGATAAGGCTTTCATCACCTCTTCTGCAGAAATCTTGTAGGCTGTCATACGATCAGGTTTCAACCAAATACGCATCGCTAATTCGCGTGTTCCAAGAATATTTGCCACCCCGACACCGTCTACCCGACGTAATTCGGAGACAATATTCATGTCCGCATAGTTATACATAAAATTTCCATCAAGCTCCTTGTCTTTACTGTAGAGATTGATGTACATTAACATATTGGATTCTTCACGTGTAATCTTCACCCCTTCACGGACCACAATTGGCGGAAGCTTGTTAACCACAGAGGCTACGCGGTTCTGTACATTTAAAGAAGCCTGATTCGGATCCGTTCCTAGGTTGAATACGACCTGAATACTTGCTTCCCCGTCATTACCGGCATCGGAAGCCATGTATTTCATTCCAGGAACCCCATTGATCGCACGTTCCAGCGGAATGATAACTGATTTAATCATCAACTCACCATTGGCTCCAGGATACTCGGCAGTGATGTTCACCTTCGGTGGCGATATTGACGGAAATTGTGTTACAGGAAGCTGTACCATAGAAAGCACACCCAAAAACACAATGATCAGTGATATCACGATCGAAAGTACTGGTCTATTTATATAACGACTAAACATAGTAATTTAACTGTAAGGGATCTATTCTGTTTTTAACTTCAAATTTGAGATGGCGTCTTTAGGTTGCACAAAGCTGTAGCTGATTTTATCATCCTCTTTTGCTTTCTGAATACCATCCAACAAAAATTTATCATCTTTTTGAAGTCCGCTCGTTACCACATACAGATCTGGTAGGGAGTTACCAATGGTGATATGACGGGCTTTTAATTTGCCCTCCTTATCGATTACATACACATATTTACGGTCCTGCATTTCGTATGTCGCTTTCTGTGGAATAATTAAAACCTGTTTCAGCGGAAAGTTCATCACCACCTTGCCGCTCTCGCCATGTTTTAATAGACGGTTTGGATTGGGAAATTTCGCTCTAAAAGCAATATTTCCCGTCTCACTGTTGAACTCACTTTCTATGGTCTCCACAAGACCATTTTGAGCGAACAACTCATTATTGGCAAGCAACAAGCCGACATGAGTATCTCCACGTTTACTCACGTTAGTTTGATAACTTAAATATTCAGGTTCGGAGACATTGAAATAAACCAGCATCTCACTGTTGTCGGACAGACTTGTCAATAATTCACCTTCATCCACCAAACTTCCCAATTTCAATGGAATCCGATCAATGGTTCCGTCAAAAGGTGCCCTGATTTCTGTAAAGGAGAGATGTAATTTTGCAATCGCAGCCTCAGCTTTGGCTTGCTCAAGTTTTGCTTTAGCCATCGCGAGTTCATTGGGCGATACGACATTTTTATCGGCAAGCGTTTTTGTATTTTGAACTTCAATTTCTGCTACATTAACTTCTGCCGAAGATTTACGGTATTCGGCCTCATACATCTTCGGCATAATCCGAAAAAGTAATTGCCCTTTATGGACAAATTGTCCTTCATCTACGAAAATCTGCTCGAGATAGCCCTTTTCCTGAGCCCGAAGCTCAATATTTCGGAAAGACCTAATCTGGGAAACAAAGTCCTTACGGATAGTTGTGTCCATTTGCACCGGAGAGGTCGCTGTAAATTTCTCTTTTCTTCCTTTTCTTCCTTTTTGGAAGTACACCCGATTTGGCATAAGGTAATAGCCAAACTAGCGAGCATAAATACTCTTTTCATTTGTAAGCGTCTAATTAAAAAAATAAGTTTGATTGTTTGTTGTCTTGGTTGGTGAAATGACCTCTACTTTTGGTTTATGGTCGTTCCGACTTGTTCATAGATTGTACAAATCGATTACGACTGAGCAGAGCATCCCTTAGGATATCCACCAAAGCATATGAAATTTCGAAGGGTATATTTTAAATTCTCCAGTTTTGTTGAAGAACGTATCTTTGAGGGAAAAGATAGGCTATGAAATTGCAAAAAGGTATCTTCTTTGCAAATCGAAAAACGAAAACAAAAAGGACAATAGCAAAAAGTAGCAGCGCAACAAATTGGGATGTCACCTGCAAATCCTTGGTCAGTTGAAAATTTTCGGCATCAAATTCCTCGATAACTGGATTATCACTGTGAATATTACCGTAAAATAGCGGATCGATGTGGTCAACTGATGCGTCAATATACTGCTGTACATCAGCATGATTATGCTGATACATAAAACTAACAGTTGGTCGGTCGGATTCAATGAGCACGGCATGGCTATTACTGCTTCTGATAAATAAGAAGCATAAGAATAAGAATATCGTAACAACCGCTTTCATTGCGGAGCAAATATACTAGCGTACAACTAATTTTAACGATCTTTAACACATTTTAACAAAACAATTACAATTCGTAGATTTCCGCTAGAAAAGTGACAATTGCAAACCCCGACCATTTGTTCTCAAGGGTTGTGCATCTCCGAAGACTGTTCTGCCACCATATTTCCAAGTATCTCGCCGTTCTTCTGCTATAATTTGTTGAATATCAAATTGTGGCTGAAAATCTTTTTCGCTATCCAAGACAATCTGGTGCAACTTGTTAATCGACCTTAATTTTTCACCGTAACCCAGTTTAGATTTTTCAATGCCTTTTTGCAAAATTTGAATACTTTCATCGTAAATGGTTAAAGGAACTGGAAAAGGATGCCCATCTTTCCCGCCATGAGCAAAGGAAAATCGAGCGGGGTCATTGAACCGTGAAGGCGCACCGTGGATTACCTCACTGACTAAAGCCAATGACTGTAACGTACGGGGCCCAACTCCTTTTAAAAGCAATAAGTCTTCAAAATGGCTTGGTTGACTTTCTCGAGCCACGTACAACATCGCTCCTAGCCTCTTCAAGTCAACGTCCGAAGCACGGACATCGTGATGGGATGGCATAATAAGTTTAGCGAAGTCTTGCATCACTTGAGTTGAATCCTCCGCTACGATCGTCATAATACCTGTTCTATTGGCCGCCGCTTCTGCAGCTGTCAAGTTGAGGATAATACCTTGTGAAGGACCACTGATACCCGCATGTGGTTCTTCAACGAACGATTTGACCTTTTCAGAATGCCAATGGTAACGACGGGCAGTTCCATCCTTTTCATGCATACCTTGCTGCACGACCGACCAATTGCCATTATCCGTCACGATAAAATTGTGGAGATATAATTGGTAACCATCCTGAATAGCGGTGTTATCCACTTTAGCAACAAGCTTACTGCTGCGAATCAAGTCGTTGCCATCTAGTCCCATGTCGTTCGAAAGCCGAAGTAGTTCCTGTGGGGTCTGCATGGAAAGCTTGCCTTTACCCCCACAGATATATAGTCCTAAAGATTTCGCATCGGGATTAATAGCGCGTTTTAATGCCCCCATAACAGCCGTTGTGATCCCTGAAGAATGCCAATCCATGCCGAGAACAGCACCAAAGCTTTGAAACCAGCGGGGATCTGCCAGTCTTCTCAAAACCTCGTCTTTACCATAATCCATTAATATTACTTCAACAATGGAGCGACCTAGCAAAGCCATACGTTCGTAAAGCCACGCTGGTACTTTTCCATAGTGTAATGGGAGATCTGCGGTTCCGGATCGTTTCATTTCAAACTAAATATATTAGTACAAATCTATCTCTTTTTTAGATAAAATAAAAACGGCTAGATAGCTTCTAGCCGTTTTTATTTTATGATCAATCTATACACTACATCTGAGCATATAACTTAGGGCGCATCGAAGTAGCGGCACAAGTCACAGCTTCACTACTTACCGGTCAACGCTGACAATAATCCAGCCCGGAACGAAGGATCTTTCTCCGAAAACTCGATCGAATGCTTATAGGTGTCTACATTAAAGAAGAGCTCCGCTGGAGCAGCTTTTTTATTGTCCAAAAATAGTTTAAAGCTGTACGCTGTTTTTTTGGACAAATCAGCATTCACCTTATTGGATGAAAACACATTTGGAAGAATTACATCTTTTGTAAAAGAATCAGTGGTAGCTATTTGAAATAAATCACCTAATGCTTTAATTAAATTGTCAGACTGTTGACCCGACGACGAGATTCTAATCTTACCTTTGGTAAAGCCGACTTCATCACTCGGTTGGCCATCTATTATACCTGCGGGTATAAAATCTACAACCTCAAACTTCGCTCCTACAGTATCCTGTTTGTAAAGAGATTTTGTGATATAAATACGGCTTGAATCCGTTTTAATTTCATCTGTAATACGTAGAAAAAAGTTCTTCTTTTCTGCGCCCGGTGAACCATTCGTAAATTGTTCGATTTTTACACCTTCAATTTTGTTCACCGTTGTTGTATCACTTCCATCAGTTTTCTTTTGATTGGAATTTCCGCAACTAGCCATCAGCACCGTAGCGGTCGCAAGAAATGCTATAGATTGAATCTTGTACATATTGAATTGTTTGTTATCAGTTATTAATGAATATTGCTCTTATAATATTACCATTATTACTGATAACAAACAACTATTAGCAATGTTTTTATTTTATTTCAATAAAGCATCGTATAAAATTTCCACAGGATGATAAGATTTTCTTCCTACACCATCTTTAATCTGATGTCTGCAAGAAGTACCCGCTGCGGCAATTAAAGTACCAGGTTCTGTTTGGCGTATGGTTGGTAATAAAACCAATTCGGCTACTTTCATCGAGATATCATAATGTTCAGCCTCATAACCAAATGATCCTGCCATACCACAACAACCCGAAGGAATTGTTTCTACGCTAAAGTTCGTCGGAAATGATAGGACCTGTTCCGTAACAGTAACGAGATGAAAAGCCTTTTGATAACAGTGGCCATGAAGCTTTACCTTTTTCGTTTCCGACGTAAACTGTTCTGAATGAATACGTCCCGCTTTCATTTCATTCAACAGAAATTCGTCAATCATCAGCGCATTTTTGGCTATTTTTTGTGCGTCAACACGTAAATCATCATCGACTAAACTTAAATACTCATCTCGAAATGTAATTATCCCGGAGGGTTCAACGCCTAAAAGTGGCGTATCATCCGTAATTAGTCCCTTTAAGAAATGGATATTTTGATTCGCAATCTCCTTTGCTTTTTTCACAAAGCCTTTAGAAAGATAAGTCCGCCCGCTTTGCACATGTTTTGGAATGACTACTTCATACCCCAAGGCAGTCAGCAACTTATATGCGGTAATGCCGATCTCGGCATCATTATATTCGGTAAATTCATCCGAAAAAAGGTAAACCCGACGCTTACTATCACTTGCCACTGCTTGTTTTTTTACCCATTGGGTTAAAGTCGTTCCATTGACTGTAGGTAAGGAACGCTTTGGCGCAAATCCTACTGTTTTTTTGACTACTCCTGACAAGAAATCATTTTTGACCACAAAGTTGTAAATGGGCGCAACCCAAGATCCGAGTTTCTGAGACTGGGTGAAATTAGCGATTAATTTTGTTCTAAATCCCGCACCATGCTCATCATAATAGTGCTGCAAAAATTCGGCTTTCATTTTGGCCACATCCACACTGGAAGGACACTCCGTCTTACAGCCTTTGCAGCTTAAACAGAGATCCATGACCTCTTTGATCTCCTCATGATCGAAACGATTTTTCTTTGGGGAATTCGTTAAAAATTGACGCAACATATTTGCCCGCGCCCGTGTCGTATCTTTTTCATCGCGCGTAGCCATGAATGAAGGGCACATTGTTCCACCGGTAATTTCAGTCTTTCGGCAATCTCCCGAACCAGAACACTTCTCCGCCAACCGAAGAATAGACTCATCTTTAGAAAAATCGAAATAGGTCTTTATTTCTGTTCGGTTGCTATCGTTGTCATAACGTAAATGAGAATCCATTGGCGGCGTGTTGACAATTTTATTTGCATTAAAAACGCCCTGTGGATCAAAGATATATTTTACATCTTCAAGCAATTTGTAGACTTTTTCACCAAGCACTTTGCCGATAAATTCGCCGCGCAGACGACCATCACCGTGCTCACCACTCAGTGAACCGTTATATTTTAATACAAGGTCGCTGGTTTTTTCGAGGATTGAACGAAATGTACGCTTCCCTGCTGCTGTTTTCAAATTCACAAAGGGCTCAATATGTAGTTCCCCGGCTCCCGCGTGCGCATAATAGGATGCATGCACCCCCTCTTCCACCAAAAGTTTTTGGATATCACGCACGTAAGCAGGTAAATCTTCAGGCGACACCGCACAATCTTCAATCAAATTTACAGGTTGACTATCCCCGGGTAAATTGCGAATTAGCCCCAGTCCTGCCTTGCGTACATCCCAAACCAAATTGGTCTGTTCAATACCCGTAATGTAGGGATAAGCATAACCAAGCCCGCGGGCTACAAGGTCCGCTTTCAGAGCCATCGCTTTTGCCTCTGTTTCAGCGGCTGTCTGCCCCCTAAACTCAACAATTAATAAAGCCTGGGGATCACCCTCAATAAAAAAACGATTATACTTATAAGTTGGATGCCCAACCGTAAAATCCATGATGTATTTATCTACCAATTCGGATGCTTCCGGCTTGTGCGCTAAGGCTACCACATTACCGTGCATACACTCTACCATATCCGCAAAATGAACACAAAGTAAGCCTAGTTCCTGCGGTGGTAAGGGCATCAGTTTGAGTTTCGCTTCTGTAACAATAGCCAGCGTTCCTTCGGACCCTGCCAACAAATTACACATATTGAAAGGTGTCGAGCGATCGGCAAGGATATCCAAAGCATAACCGGTATTTCTGCGCGTGATAGATCGTTTTGGATAGCCCGCTTCAATGGCGCTTAAATGCTCGGAGTCTGTCAATAATGCATTCATATTACGGTAGATATCCCCCTCACGACCAGCTAATAATAATTTATTAAAATAGGCTGCTTCATCAACTGCTTCAAAGGTCACTTCAGAACAGTCGTCCAAAAGTACATTGGCCGAAATCAAATTGTGTCGTGTATCGCCCCAAACAATCGAATGCAGACCCGAAGAGTTATTGCCAATCATTCCACCTACCATAGCACGGCTTGCAGTCGAAGTTTCAGGGCCAAACATCAGTCCGAACGGTTTAAGATAATTATTCAAGTCGTCACGGATCACACCAGGTTGTACCCGAACCCACTGCTCGTCGACATTAAGTTCAAGTATATGGTTAAAATGACGAGAAATATCCATGATAATGCCATTGCCTACTACCTGACCAGCTAAAGAAGTGCCGGCGGTACGTGGTATGATTGTGACACCGTTGTGCCGCGCAAAATCAATTATTTTTTTGATATCATCATGATCGACGGGTATGGCTACGGCCAAGGGTTTTTCTTGATAAACAGATGCATCTGTCGAATAGGCAAGCAACATCGTTTGGTCCTTCGTTTCATGAGTATAATAGAGCTCCCCTTTGAGTTGAGACGCTAATAAGGCTAATTGATTTTGATCTTTCACTTAATCTGCATTTATGTATGAAACAAATTTAGTCAAATTTATCCATCGGAAAAAGAGAAGATTGCAAGAAATACCCAAATCAAAAACAAAAAACGCATAAAAACGCAAAATCAAACAAATTACCATAAAAGTCAATTTTATTTCGTTCCTTCCGACAATGCACGTATTTTTGTGGCGCTACATCATTTAAATTAACGATTCATATCTTATATGCGTAATCTATTCCTTCGCTATACGCTGCATTCTGATTTTATTATATACACCATCCGGGTATTGATTGGCTTCCTTATAGGTTATCCCCTTTTCGTATCTTTTCCCCAATATTCGGTTTCCTGGACACTAATCTCCATTATATTGGTCATTTCACCGCAAGAGAATGAGTCGAAAAAAATAGCCATCGACCGGGCTAAATCCAACTTTATAGGATCAGCAATTGGTCTCAGTCTATATTTCGTTCCCATTTCGCAACTCTATGCCATGATTATCGGTATTGTTGCATCATTGATTACATGCAAGCTACTCAATATTATGGCTGTGGCAAGGACATCCATGGTGGCACTCATTATCGTCTACCTTCACGAACAGCAAAGTCGCTCTTACTTCGCCGCTTTGGATCGCTTTGGCTGTGTGTGCTTAGGTTGTCTGATTGGATTGGGCGTCATCCTGTCAACGAGTAATATTATTCTGAAATTAAGAAAAAGGTACAATTGTTGAGTTATACGCCTACCTGTCTAAAAGGCAATATACTTACCTTCAGTACCATAGCCCAAATGGTCAAGATTTCTTTCTTATAAATAAGAATAAAATTCACTCAAATTTCCGATCACTCAGAATTATATTCAGAATTTTATATACAATTTTGAATTTTATACTTTTTTGCCTACCTTTGCAGTCGAAATGACAAAAGTAGAATATAATTTAGACCAGGTCGACTATAAAATCTTGCGCCTAATGCAGGATAATGGACGGATCAACAATGCTGACATCGCAAGAGAATTAGGCATGGCACCATCGGCGATCCTCGAGCGCGTAAAGAAGCTCGAGCAAAAAGATGTGATTTTAAAGTATAGTGCCAAGATCAATCCTGCCGCGGTCGATCAGAAACTTTTATCGTTTATTTTTATCAAAGCCAATGATATTATTGGCGAACAGGGTGTAGGGTTGGCACTTGCGGAAATCCCTGAAGTTCAAGAGGTACACGACATTGCAGGTGACGATGGTTACCTTATTAAAGTAAGAACTGCGGATTCTACAGGTTTAGTGGATCTCATGCGAAATACCTTAAGTAAAGTGGAAGGTATTATTTCAACGCGGACAACAATTGTACTTCAGACTGTCAAGGAAGATCAGCAGGTTGTCATACCTGAGTAATAGAAAGGAGGTTTAATCATGTTGCAAGGACAAAAAAAGGCTGCTAGCCCATTAATGGTTGTAGTTGCTTATTTCATTATTTATGTGGTATGGGGCTCGACCTTTTTCTTTATAGAAAAAGCGTTGCATAGTTTCCCCCCATTTATTTTGGGTTCGTTTCGATTTGTTGCAGCCAGTGCAATTCTAATGACATATTGTGCTATAAAAGGGTATAGATTATTTAACAAGCGTTCTATTCAAGAGGCCGCAATCGTAGGTTTTTTATTGCTCTTTGTCGATATGGCCGGGGTTATCTGGGCCGAGCAATATGTGTCTGGTGGTGTTGCCGCTATTATTGCCGCAGCCGCTGCAATCTTGGTTTATTTTATTGGATAAACCCAAGTGAAAGAAAAACTTTAGCAGCATTAGCACGGTTGCTGGTGTAGCATAGGTTTCTGTGGTGTTGTGATGCTTTTCGCTGAACAGATCATGGCGACCAATGATCATACAGACGGTACGCTTAAGGTAATTGCCCTATCTATTTTGGTATTGGTTCTATCGCTTGGACTGTAGGTTCATTGATTTCCAAGTATTTTAAAAAATCCGAAAAGAAGAAAAAGAGGACCTGCATGTTATGGTGAAGACTGCTTGGCAAATGGTTACCGCAGGTGTTCTCTTTAATATCACGGCGCTATTTACCGGTGAATATGCATCATTTACACTGAGCAGTGTAGCACCTATTGACTGGTTTAACTTGGGGTATTTAATCACATTTGGTTCCATCCTTGCTTTTTAGCTCGTATATTTGGTTATTGCAGGTACGTCCAGCAATGGAAGTAAGTACCTATGCTTATGTGAACCCAATTATTGCACTTATATTAAGTCATTTTTTTACTTCGCATGTGGTGACCTCATTGCAAATTGTTGGACTAGCGGTTATTCTATTCTCGGTCCTATTAATGAACTGGAAAGCATATCGTACCAAGCTGTCCTCGCGCAGCAAAAGGAAAAAGATCCTTCAGCAGGAGAATAGTTTAGAGCGTTTGATAGCAGCGGATCCCCAAACGGACAACAAACATATTCCTGAGACGGAATTAGTTCATTAGGTTGTTATTTTTCTAATTATATGGGCAAAGCTTAACGTGTAACAATGTTAAGCTTTTGTTGTTTTTAAAAATTAGCTAACATTGGATAAGATTTGTTCATATATAATTGGCTAACTTTGCGTACTATTTGGTTAAATTAAAAAGAATGAATATTTCGAAGCAAATTGCCTTTATTGGTAGCCTTGGTGTCGCTTCGCTTTTGATGATTACAGGTTGTACAAAACAACTCCATCCAACGCAAAAAGATTTCCAACAATATCATATCAATAGCGATATGCAAGCTGATCCTGCAGTCGTGTCAATCTACGAACCCTTCAAACACAAAATGGAAGCGGAGATGAATCGTGTGATTGGACATGCGGACAAGGCATTGACAAAAGAGAAAACAGCGGAAACATTAATGGGCAATTTTTTTTGTGAAGCCTTGTTGTGGATGAGTGAACACAATGCCCATAACCCCGCGGATTTGGCGTTCGCAACAAAAGGTGGTATCCGAAATGATCTTAAAGCAGGCGATATTACAGTAGGACATATTTTGAGGTTATGCCCTTTGAGAACACATTGACGATACTCGAGCTCAAAGGTAGTCAGATTCGTCAGCTGGCTGACTATATTGCTACAACACATGGACAACCTATAGCCGGAATGACGTTGACAATTACGGGCAACAAAGCTCAGGACATAAAGATCAAAGGTCAAGCTATTGAAGACAATAAGTTATATAAATTAGTGACCTATGATTATCTTGCCAATGGTGGTGACAACCTCAGCCTGTTGACACAACCTGTATCCCGGGCTAATTATCCGCAACGCATGCGTGAAGGTTTGATTGAATATGTGAGCGAATTAACAAAAGAAGGCAAAAAAGTAAATGCAGAATTAGATGGAAGAATTAAAATCAATTAACCGAAGATCTTTTATCAAGCAAGTTGGTGGATTTTCTGTTGCAGTTGCTTTGGGATCACTTCCTTTTCAAGTCGACGCGAAGAGCAAAAAGGTAAAACTTACAATTTTACATACCAACGATGTTCATAGCCGTATTGAACCGTTTCCAATGGACGGCGGGAAATATCAGGGATTAGCTGGTGTTGCGCGCCGAAGTACACTGATCAATAAAATCCGCAAAGAAGAAGAACATCTTCTATTACTCGATGCAGGCGATATGTTTCAAGGTACCCCCTATTTTAATCTTTTTGGAGGAAAACTTGAACTTGACCTCATGACAAAGTTAGGTTATGATGCCGGGACATTTGGAAATCATGAATTTGACAATGGTCTTGACGGTCTTGTAAAGTACCTGGATCACGCTAAATTTCCGTTCTTAACGGCAAATTACGACTTCAAAGGAACCGTATTGGAGGGCAGAACCCAAGATTATACCATATTCCATAAAGGTGGAATAAAAATAGGCGTGTTTGGACTAGGGGTAGATATTGAGGGATTGGTTGACCCCAATAACTTCAGGGGAATGAAATATTTGGATCCTATTGAAGTTTCCAACAAGGTGGTCCGCACATTGAAAGAAAAACACAAATGTGATTTGGTCATCTGTTTATCGCATTTGGGCTATCAATATGAAAACGACAAGGTGTCGGATCTGATCCTTGCCGCCAAAACCTCAGACATTGATCTCATTATCGGAGGACATACGCACACCTTCTTAAATGAACCAACACTGGTTACAAATTTAAAAGGAACAAAGACCGTTGTGAATCAAGTCGGTTTTGCTGGAATTAATCTAGGACGTATTGACTTTATTATGGAACCAGGGTCTGACAAGAAACAAATGGTCGCAAGTACCTATCAGGTCAATCCGACAATTCCGGAGTCCATGTTGGCATAATATAATCTAATTTTAACAAATGCCAAGTTGACTAATCAATTTGGCATTTTTTTTACCAATACTATAAGAAGACGTATGAAGTAAAAACTTATACGGTCTATACACGCTGATTCGTCATTCAATGAAAAGAATTTTATCGATTTACCTCGACTCCTTTAAGGGACTGTCTCAAGCCGCATGGCTACTTGCCATAGTGATGCTCATTAATAGAATGGGAAGTATGGTGATTCCCTTTCTTGGCCTCTACATGACCCAGGTTCTACATTTTGACATTAAACAGGTCGGTGTGGTATTGATGAGTTATGGATTCGGCTCCGTTTGTGGTTCCTATATTGGTGGCTGGCTGACTGACCGGATTGGCAGCTTCAAGGTTCAGTTCGGAAGTCTGGTATTGGCGGCCCCTTTATTCTTACTGATCCCACATTTCAAAGAGGTACAGTCCTTATCCATCATGATTTTTACGTTAAGCTTAATCTTTGATGCCTTCAGACCTGCAAACTCCGTGTCAGTGGCAAGTTACGCTAAACCCGAAAATATCACGCGCGCCTTTTCATTGAATCGTCTTGCCATAAATCTGGGATTTTCAATCGGCCCGGCGGTGGCTGGATTTTTGGCCACCATCTCATTCAATTGGATCTTTTATGGAAATTCTTTTGCCGTCCTTTGCGCTGCAGTGATTTTCTTTGTCTTTTTTCATAAACGAGAAAAAAGAAGCGATATTAAATCTAAAAAAGAGATTACTGCTGAAAACGAATTACCTCAAAAGACACGAAATCCCTATACCGACCTGCCTTTTGTCTTATTCAATATCTTTTGTTGCATTTTCTCATTCTGTTTCTTTCAGTTGATCACAACGTTACCTATTTTCTACCGAGAAGTTCACCATTTGAATGATCACCAAATCGGATTTCTACTCGGCTGGAGTGGATTCGTTATCGTATTACTGGAGATGTTCATTGTCCATATAGCTGAAAAAAGATTCTCGCTTATAAGCACGCTCGTCTTTGGAACATTTTTATGTGCCAGCTCTTATGCCATGTTAAATTTTTCAGGTGGACTCGGGTGGTTATATTTCACATTCTTTATCTTCGGCCTTGGCGAGATGCTGACACTACCATTTATGGCAACGGTTTCTGTTAACCGTTCGACACCTAAAACACAAGGAGCATACATGGGGTTCAATTCGTTGGCATTTTCAGCTGCAAATATATTTTCGCCGCTTTTAGGGACTAGCATTGTCGATTCCTTCGGTTTTACAACCTTATGGTGGGCAACCGCATTAACCTTATCTGCTACGGCGATCGGATTCTACTTGGTTCTGAGATGGATGAAGTAACCTACACTTGAGAAATGAAAAACGGGTGTATGCTCATGTGAGATACACCCGTTTTTCATTAAACACGCCTGAAACCTACCAAATTTTGATACGTTTATCGACCGGAACAAACATTTTGTCGCCGTTCTTTGTATCCCAAGCCTTATGGAAAGCATCTAGGTTAATGATTGGGGCAAAAGCACGGTACTGTGCTGGAGAATGTGGATCAGTTTTTACTTGATTGACCACAAACTCATCGGTAGTTTTCGTTCTCCAAATCGTTGCCCAGGAAAGGAAAAAGCGCTGGTCCTGTGTAAAACCATCTATTAAACCAGGATTTCCCTTATCGTTCAGATAGAGTTGCAATGCATCAAAAGCCACTGATGAGCCACCTAAATCCCCAATATTCTCCCCTAATGTAAAGCGACCGTTCACAAAAACACCTGGTACAGGTTCGTAGGACTCAAACTGACGTACCAAAGCATCAGCCGCTGCTTCAAATTTCGCCTTATCACTGTCGCTCCACCAATTGTTCAGGTTTCCATTCCCATCGTATTTCGCACCCTGGTCGTCAAATCCGTGCGAAAGTTCGTGACCAATTACCGCACCAATACCGCCGAAATTAACTGCAGCATCAGCTTTATAATCATAGAATGGCGGCTGAAGAATCGCTGCTGGAAAGACAATCTCATTAAACAGTGCACTATAGTAAGCGTTCACAGTCTGTGGAGTCATCCCCCATTCAGATTTGTCCACTGGCTTATCTTGTTTCGCCAAATTCCGGTAAAATGCCCATTTACTCGAAGCTAATACATTTTCATACAACGATGTCCCAACATCAAGTTTGCTAAAATCTTTCCATTTATCCGGGTAACCAATTTTAACTTTAAACTTAGTCAGTTTGTCCAATGCCTTTACTTTCGTTTCATCCGACATCCAAGTCAATCCCTTGATATGCTGCCCGAAAGATTTAACGAGGTAGCTTACAAGCTCTTCCGCTTCAGCTTTGGCCTTTGGAGGGAAGTTTTCTTTCACATACAATTTCCCTAATAACTCACCTGCGATCGAATTGACAAATTCCACACCGCGCTTGTCCAGAGCACGCTGCTCCTTTTGTCCTTTTAACTTACGACCCCAGAAATCAAAATACAGATCATTTAACTCCTGAGTAGTATATGACGCTGCATTATTTAAAATATGAAATGTCAATAGCTCTTTGATCACCGGTAGATTTTCAGGGTTGAAAACCCGATCCAAATTTTCGTAATACTTTATTTCCGGTACAATAACAGTATCAGCCTTAAAACCGACATCCTTTAGGTACTTTGCAATATCGACGTTTTTCACAATCTTTTTTAGATCGGCTACAGCGATCGGATTATATCGCCCATTTGCATCGCGTGATTGCTCAACGGTTTTAAGGTTTGCCGCCAGCTGCTTTTCAAAGGCGACAATTTTTGGACCTTTTAAATCCTTCGTAATTTGGCCTGATTTAGCATAAAGTGCAGAAATATAATTTGAATAATCCGTTAACGTTTCTTCGTTCTTCTTATCTTTTACTTGATAATAAGAACGTCCAAGCCCCAGACTTCCTCCGCCGAGGTATACTGTATTAACATCGGAATTTTTAAGATGCGCATATACATAGCCACTAAAAAAAGGATTTCCACCAATCGGTGCTACCTCAACAAGATAGTTGTATAAATCATCAAAATTTTTAATTGCTGCAATTTTAGCAAGATAAGGTTTAACAGGTTCTAAACCAAGTTTATTACGTGTTTTCATATCCACAAATGATTTATACAAATCACCTATCTTCTGATTGTCTGTACCCTTTTGGAATTGTCCAGTTAGCGATTCTTGCAAGACCTTCAACGTAGCAATATCGGTGTTTTCACGCAATTCGTCGAAAGAACCCCAACGTGCTTTATCAGAGGGCATTTTGACTGTTTTCATCCAGTGTCCATTCACAAAATTATAAAAGTCATCTTGAGGACGAACACTCTTGTCCATGTAACTCACATTGATTGCGTTGTTTTGCGCTTGGCCCGCCAATGAGCCGCAGGTCAACAAAGCTGCTAAAAGTAGATTTTTCTTCATATAAAAATTTAGTTTGTCTATCGCTATACACAAACTTAAGCAAAGTTCTTCTATTGTTAATGCAACAATTGGGATTCTAATCGCAACTAAAATTAATGGGGATAATTAAGTCTTGGTTTTATTGCGTGTTGATTTACGTAGTACAAGGATAAAAATCAGTAGAAACAGTGCGACACCGGCAATCCAAATCCACGGATTAGCATACCATAACGTCCCATTCGCTTCTTTAAGCTTTTGATTCTCTTCCAGGGTAACCTGTGCTTTCAATAAAAAAACTGAAAAAACAGGACAAACTATTAAAGCAGTCTTTTTCATATTTAATCACTTCATATGAATAGAATACTCTTTTAGCTGTTTTTGTTTGAAGGAATTAAATTATCCTTGTTTGATTTCGCCTAAATAAACCACGTCTTTTAGATCAAAAGGAGTTTCTTGATACACAAAGTAATTCAACCAATTATTGAAAAGAAGATTCGCATGACTTGTCCAGCGCACCAGAGGGCGATTTTCGGGGTTGTCATCAACATAATAATTTGCCGGCATAGCAATCTCCTGCCCTTTTTCTAAGTCTCTTTTATACTCTTCATCCAGTGTAAAAGGAGCATATTCTGAATGTCCCGTCAAATAAAACTCGCGTCCCCCGCGTGAAGAAACGATAGCAATACCGGCTTCTGGCGATTCTGAAAGAATTTCTAAACCCTCTTTTACCAGGAGATCATCCTTCTCAATTGTTGTATGGCGGCTGTGCGGTATAAAGAACTCATCGTCAAATCCACGGAATAAAGGATGTCTTTTGTTTAACGCAGTGTGCTTAAATACACCAAAAAGTTTTTCCGTTAATGGCTTCTTCTCTACACCATAGAAATGATACAATGCAGCTTGAGACGCCCAACAGATATACAAACTTGATGTTACATGGGTCCTTGCCCAGTCGAAGATGGTCTGAATTTCATCCCAGTAGGTCACTTCCTCAAAAGCAACCATTTCAACTGGAGCCCCCGTAATAATCATTCCGTCGTAGAAATTCTCCTTAACCTCGGTCAAGCTCTTGTAAAACATTTCCAAATGCTCTTCGGGGGTATTCTTTGAAACATGCGTTTCAAGTCGCAAAAATTCCATTTCCACCTGCAAAGGATTATTTGACAGCAAACGAATAAAATCTGTCTCTGTCGTAATTTTAAGCGGCATTAAGTTCAGTACCAAAACACGAAGCGGTCTGATATCCTGCTCATTTGCTCTTAAATCACTCATGACAAATATATTCTCCTTTTTCAACAGCTCAATGGCAGGAAGGTTATTAGGAAGTTTGACCGGCATAGATAATTTCTCCTTATACAATTAGCATGCAAAATTAGCAAGAAAATGCCATAAATGCTAAATGAAACATAAATTATCTTCCATTATATTGTTATAGTCTCCAAGACCAAAAGCTATTCCTTGCTTAAATCCAATAGGGATTTTCTGAATTTCTGCGACCCAAAGTTCATTCCACCTACGTGTTTAATGACCAGCTTACCAGCCTTATCCAAAATAATCGTTGTTGGTATGCTTGTGGTACTCAATTCTTTGGGTAAAGCCGAATTTAATTGATAGACCGGTAGACTATATTTTCTTTTCGCCATAAACTTCCGCGAAGCGCTAAGATTTCCATCGATATCGACAGCCAAAATAACAATAGCATCGTTGCCCTTAAAGTCCTTATAGAGTTGATCCAAGGAAGGCATCTCAGCAAGACATGGTGGACACCATGTCGCCCATAAATTAATAACCACAACTTTTCCTTTGAGCTGGTTTAGGCTCAATATATTGTTTTTACTGTTCCTAAAACTAAGATTGTATCCTTCGGTTCTGCTCTTATTCTCCTCCTCGACCACACAATGCTTGCTTGCTTTAACCAAAAATGGATTGCAAAACAACAAACTAACCAATAAAAGGAGACTATAATTTACTTTTTTTGTCATATAACACTTTAACTAAGCTTAAACATTACCATAACGTTTGTATCCTAATTTGATTGCTTTTATAGCAGAAAATTAATCGAATTTTTTCACGCGTTTTTTTAACGGATTTTTTCAGCGGCAATGGAGGTTTAAAATTCGGTGTTAGAATACGAAAGCGAAAAGGTAAGTGTAAAAGATATTACAAACAAATTTAGGGATATGTATATTATATAGTATGAAAATAAGTGAATGAATATGAGCAAAGAGAAATCAATACAAGAAATTGAAATTAACGGAAAAGTTTACCAGTATAGTTCTATTAAAGATCTCCCTCAAGGTAATGTTATGCACCTACCGTTCAGCATCCGGATACTACTGGAAAAATGTATTGCGAAACCATGATGGATTCAGTATCACAGACGAGCATGTCAATACCCTGATTCATTGGACTCCACAACCTGTTGACAAAGATATCCCCTTCAAACCGGCCAGAATTTTAATGCAGGATTTCACCGGAGTACCTGCTGTAGTCGATATGGCATCACTACGTGCCGAATTTATCCGTCATGGCAAGGATGGACAAAAAATAAATCCTGCTATCCCGGTGGATCTGGTCATTGATCATTCCGTTCAGGTCGACTACTTTGGTACACAGTACTCGTATGACAAGAATGTCGAGTTGGAATATGAACGCAACCGTGAGCGTTATGAACTCCTTAAATGGGCACAGAAAGGATTAAAAAATTTTACCGTTGTTCCCCCAGGTATGGGTATCTGCCATCAGGTCAACTTGGAATATCTTGCCAAAGGAGTCATTGAACGTGACAATTGGCTTTTTCCTGACACATTAGTAGGGACAGATTCGCATACACCAATGGTCAATGGTATTGGTGTATTAGGTTGGGGAGTTGGTGGTATTGAGGCCGAGGCAGCCATGCTTGGACAACCCATCTTTTTCACCTGCCCCGAGGTTATCGGCCTTAAACTTACGGGCAAAATACCAGCGACATGCACCGCGACGGACATGGTTCTTTCCATCACAAAAATACTTCGTGATACAGGTGTTGTGGGCAAATTTGTTGAAGTATTTGGCGATGGATTGGACAGCCTTTCGGTGACAGATCGTGCGACAATATCCAATATGTCACCAGAATTCGGCTGTACGGTTACCTATTTTCCGATCGATGACCGAACCCTTGAATACATGCATAGCACCAATCGAAGTGCCGAACAGATTAAAATTGTTGAAGATTATTGTAAAAGCAATTTACTTTGGCGGACAGGCAAGGAAGAAATTCAATATTCGTCGGTTGTTGAATTCAATTTATCAAGTCTGGAGCCAACTGTATCCGGCCCTAAGCGACCTCAGGATAAAATTCTTGTGAAAGATCTAAAAACTACATTTTCACATCTCTTGGATAGCGAACACCATCGACAGTATATCCCTGTTCTACAGCGATCGGAATCTGCTTGGCTTGCCGACGGCGGGTCTGGTACGGAGTTTACCTTTGGTAAGGTACCTATTGAACATGATTCACCGCATGAAGTTATCCAAGAGTCTATTCATGCTGTGCGCATCAAGCACAATCATAAAGAATATATTGTCAGTGATGGCAGTATTGCCATTGCCGCCATAACAAGCTGTACCAATACGTCGAACCCTACTGTGATGATCGGCGCAGGATTATTGGCCCGTAACGCTATCGAGCGTGGACTGCGGACCAAATCCTGGGTAAAGACCTCCTTAGCCCCTGGTTCAAAAGTCGTTACACAATACCTTGAAAGATCAGGACTTAGTGCTGATCTCGATGCCCTGCGTTTTCACACGGTGGGTTACGGTTGTACCTCCTGTATTGGAAACTCGGGTCCTCTTCCAACCACAAATAGCAGAGGCAGTGGAAAAAGGTGAACTCATTGTCGCATCGGTATTGTCTGGTAACCGAAATTTTGAGCGCGTGTGCATCCTCAGGTAAAAATGAACTTTTTAATGTCGCCGATGCTTGTTGTTGCCTATGCGTTAGTCGGAAGAGTTGATATTAATCTTTTGGAGGAGCCGCTCGACTACGACCCCGAATGGTGAGCCCGTATATCTGAAAGATATTTGGCCGAGCCGCGAGGATATTATGGAAACGTCAATGCCCTGCGTCAAACAATCGGATTTTCAAGAAGTTTATGATGTCATCTTCGATGGTTCAACAGACTGGCAAGAACTTGAAGTGAATCTGGATCAAAATTACCAGTGGGACAACACGTCTACCTACATTAAAGAATCACCTTTTTTTGAAAATTTACAGGCTGTACCAAATCGATACAAGACATCCAAAATGCAAGGGTGTTACTTTATCTTGGTGATTCGGTTACAACGGATCATATCTCACCTGCAGGGTCATTCAAAGAAGAAACTGCGGCTGGGCAATACCTCAGCGACATCAGGTAAGTAAAGAAGATTTTAATTCGTATGGATCTAGACGTGGGAACCACGAAGTTATGATGCGTGGAACATTTGCCAATGTGCGTATTAAAAACAAAATTACTGATCGTGAAGGTGGATTTAGCCGTTATTTCCCAAGCAATGAGGTGAAGACGGTATATGAAACCGCAATGGAATATCGAAAAAACAACACTGCACTCATTGTGCTGGCAGGAAAAGAGTATGGTTCGGGCTCCTCAAGAGATTGGGCTGCAAAGGGAACATTCCTGCTCGGCGTACGGGCGGTTATTGCTGAAAGTTTTGAGCGTATTCACCGAAGTAATCTTGTCGGTATGGGGGTAGCACCACTTGTGTTATCAATGACGAAAATGCAGAGAATTAGGACTAGATGGAACAAATCTATAGCATCACGGGACTTGCGAACGATTTAACACCCCATAAACTCCTCTCGGTAAAGGCGGTGCATGAACAATGGAAAAACAACCACATTTCAAGTGAAAGCAAGACTCGATTCTGCCATTGAAATCGAGTATTTTAAGAATGACGGTATTCTGCAATATGTGCTACGGCAATATTTAAAAAACAACTAATATTCGGCAAATTGAAGAATCGAAATAGCTAAAAAAGTAAAGGGCACTCTATAGAGTGCCCTTTAACAACTATATTAAAACCTACCAGAGTTCTACAATACTTCAGTCTTGCCCCCAGAATTATGTTTTATGGCTATGCCAAATATAATTGGAAAAAATTACCCTTTTTATCCCTGAAATCAGGTATTTTGCATATAATCGGATGTAGCGCATTCACTTCATTTTAAAGTAAAATCATTCGGGAGAATTGTTTATTTTCGCTAAGATCAATGCCAACAGCATACAGAATGAAAGAACTTATCGAACAAACAATCACGAAACAAACATGGACTCCTGAACTGAAACAAGTTCAGGAATTCTACAAATGCACCTTTGAGCAATGTGATTTTCAGAGCGCGGAACTGTTAGACCTCATTTTCACAAATTGTGAATTTAAATCGTGTAATCTTTCCAACGTCAGTCTGAAGGGCACACAACTAGATCATGTTGTCTTTAATGACTGCAAAATGCTAGGTATACACTTTAATGAATGTAGTTCATTTTCCTTTCATGTTAATTTCAGCAACTCGGTATTGGATTACTCCTCTTTTTTTGAACGAAATATAAAGAAATTTCAGTTTGATCACTGTTCGTTGCAACATGTGGATTTTGAACGAGCTAATCTGCAACAGGCGGTGTTTAGAAAAGCGAATTTGTTAAATGCCCGTTTTATACAAAGCAATCTCGAAGGCTGTGATTTTCGGTCCTCCATCAACATCCAGCTCGATCCCGAGGCCAATCGCATGAAAAAAAGTAAATTTGGTCGGGAACAGCTGCCTGGACTATTGCTTAAATATCAGTTGGCCATCGATTAAATCTCAGAATGGGGTTTGATAAGGGCCTGAAGATCGTTGCATGAGATCGGCTCGATTTCGATTTATCATTAAATAACGGATTTCAGGGATATAACACCTTACATTGAATCAGGATATTTGTCTTTCAAAGTTTAAGAAGATGAAAAAAATATCCCTATCGTTCGTAGCTATCTTGGCGGCCAGCAGCATGTCGTTTGCACAAATCAATAAAGCATTCAAGATCAACTATGCCATTACCTATTCCGTCGATCCCAGCGAAGAAGCTCAAGCAGCTCCAGTTTCTGTCTACGAAGCTTATGTTAACAATGATAAAATAAAAGTTGTATCGGCTTCCGGAGACGGCGAAGAGTCCATCTTTCTCGTTAAAAAAAATGAAGAGCAATCGGTTATATTATACCCAGGACTGGCAAAATATGTCGTGAAAGAAAATGAGCTTAGCTCACATGCGATCAAACTCGTCCCAAACCAGACGAAAATGATCGCTGGTTATCCCTGCAAACTAGCGCAGGTAGAAATTCCTATTTCGGAAGATAACGCGGAAAACAGTACCCTATCGATTTGGTATAGCGATAAACTGCCAGTCGCCTATTGGGAGGGCTTTGATCTGTTCAAAAAAATACCTGGGGCTGTGCTGCAGCTAACAACACCGCTTGGCATGAATATGATTGCGCAGAACATCACCGATAGCCAACTGGACGAAAAGGATTTTATTGTACCTGAGGATTATGAACAAGTAGCATCCATTTATGATGACGAAGAGGATGCGGAAGATAGCAACCAGATTGCTGAAAATCTCTATTTATTTGAAGATGCTGCAACTAGCCTTTTGGGGGTAAAAGACGGCGATGAAAAAACAATTGTGCCAGCACAATACCTTTACATTGCTCCATTTGTTGGCGACCTGAGTATAGTTCAATATAAAGATGAAAAATATGGTGCCATTAATCTCACCGGTAAACCAATCCTCCCCTTCCGATACGATTATTTAGGTTACGATGACCATCTTGGCCAACTGGTTTTTGGACTAAACGAAAAATATGGGGTCATGGATAAGTCTGGTAAAATTTTGATCCCAGCAAATTATGATATGATATCATTCATTAACGGGGGCTATGCTGTATTTCAAGTGAAAGATAAATATGGCATATTGAATCAAGCGGGTAAAATAATTGTCCCGGCAACGTATAGCTTTATTTCTGAAAACATTGCAACGCATTTCGTCAGCATTGAAAACGACAAGTATAATCTTACTGATATTAAGACCAATAAAATCGTTGCGCCCGACTACGATTTGATTTCAATTACCGAAGAACCCAATCTTTTCCTTGCAAGCAAAGGTGGAAAGTATGGGTATTTAGAGGGTCAGGGAAAAGTTGCAATACCATTTATATACAGTGGAGCTACCTCGTTCAGCGATGGCGTGGCTTCTGTTTCATTAGCGGATTCGGACGATGTAATTTTGATTAATACAAAAGGCGAACGTGTGGAAATAGATGCTGCGGCAGAGGCAACAGATATAATTTAAACATCAGCAACCAAAAAAGGCAACAGATAGATCTGTTGCCTTTTTGGTTGCTGATCATCAATGATCAGTATAAGGTTATTTTTTCTTTTTAAACAGCATTTTGCCGATCGTAAATAAAATCACCACAATTATGCCTCCACCTAGGCCAAATAACAGCTCTTTTAGCATGCTTGGCAGAGCGGGTAGCGCGTGATGTAAGAAATCAATATAATGCGCAAATATTCCGCCTGAAACTAAAATTAAAGCAAATGTACCAACCACAGCCAATAACTTGATAACAAAAGGCAGTGCGCGGACTAAAAAACGACCTAAACTCGCTACAGGGCCTTTCTCACGGGAGGTTTTAATCAATTTATAACCCGCATCGTCCATCCGAACGATAAGTGCCACAATACCATAGACTCCAACTGTGGCTAAAAAAGCAACAACCGAAACCGTAATAATTTGTAAGGACAAGCTTTTTCCAAGAACTGTTCCTAAAGCGATAATGACGATCTCCACGGAAAGAATAAAATCTGTCGTGATAGCCGATTTTACCTTCGCTTTTTCAACAGCAACTGAGTTTTCAGCAACGACAGTCTCTACTTTCGTTTCTTCTGTAGCATGTTTGCGGTGAAACAGGTATTCAATAATCTTTTCAACACCTTCAAAAGCAAGGTAGAAACCACCCAAAATTAAAATATATTTGATGGCAATTGGAAAAAAGACGTTCAGTAATAAAGCAATAGGTACAATGATCAACTTATTGAGCAGCGAACCCTTTGTAATTGCCCATAAAACTGGGAGCTCACGTGAAGCCAAAAAACCAGTCGCTTTCTCTGCATTTACCGCTAAATCGTCACCTAAGATTCCAGCAGTTTTTTTTGTTGCGATTTTGCTCGCCACTGCTACATCATCCATCAACGCTGCAATATCATCTAGTATTGCAAATATTCCTGAAGCCATACTTATATAAAAATTGAACGTAAAAATATAAATTTAATTCAATTTTGAACTAAAGAATTTAATCCATTTGTAATATTAAGCTACATTACATTTGATTTAAATACGTAATTTTAATACCACAAGGACAACCGTTATGAAAAATTCACTTACACTGCAGGAACAGTCAATGCTACTTGAAACACTAAAACAAAGGTTTCAGAAATTTCCTAAAAGACATCCACAGATCAGTTGGGATGATGTTGCGCATAAATTACTTGAAAATCCCAAGAAATTGTGGAGCTTGTTCCAAATGGAAAAGAGCGCTGGCGAACCCGACCTTATTCTGATTGATGCAAACAAAGAACAGTATGCTTTTGTGGATTGTACTGAAGAAAGTCCCAAAGGAAGAAGAAGCCTCTGTTTTGACCAAAGAGCCATGGATGAAAGGAAAGAAAACAAGCCTATTGGGAATGCTGTGGAAGAAGCTAAGAAAATGGGGACTGAGCTACTGAATGAAGAACAATATCGCCAACTTCAACAATTAGGTGAATTTGATTTAAAAACTTCCAGCTGGATACAAACACCAGATGCCATCCGCAAGCTTGGAGGTGCCTTATTCTGTGACCGACGTTACAACCAAGTCTTTACCTATCATAATGGCGCAATCTCCTATTATGCCGCACGTGGATTTCGCTGCATACTTTTTCTTTAAAAGTCCCTAACCTTCAAAATTTAAAACCTATATGAAAACAATTGTAATAGCCACCCTGCTCTTTTGCTGGGGAGCTGCCCAACCGCTTTTTTCACAAGTATCTTTTCCATCGTTCTTGGAAGGGACATGGAAGGTGGACAATAAAGAGCAATACGAACAATGGGATCGTATAAATGAACACGAATTAAAGGGACTTTCCTATACGTTGAAAAATGGGCAAAAGATCGTCAGTGAATACCTAAAATTGACCAAAATAAAGGATAAAGTTGTATACACAGCACTGGTCATCGGACAAAACCATGGAAAAGAAGTCAATTTTGAGCTAAGTTATCAGGATAGTACCTATTCGTTTATCAATGAGGCCCATGATTTCCCCAATTACATTCGGTACACACCAGTCGCCACAAACCGACTTCACATTGTAGTGGAAGGAAAATCGGGAAGAGCCAGGTCTTTTTATGCGAGCAGAATTGCACCGACCACGACTGAAGGAAACCCAAATTACGATCAAGAGCTCGCAAAAAAATTGGGGGCTGATGATTATGGAATGAAATCCTACATCTTTGTCCTCCTCAAAACTGGCGAGAATAAAACAACAGACAAACAATTCATTAATGAATGTTTCAAAGGTCACATGGAAAATATCAATCGTCTCGTAAAAAATGGGCAATTGATTGTTGCTGGCCCATTTGGAAAAAATGACGACAACTTTCGGGGCCTTTTTATCTTAAATAACATGGCTTCAACTGATGCGGCAAAGCATATTTTAGAGAACGATCCAGCGATAAAAAACGGCCTCTTAGAAGCTTCGTTTTACCCCTGGTATGGTTCAGCTGCCTTGGCAGAATATCTGTCCCAAGTAGATAAAATCTGGAAAAAACAACATTAGCCCTTTGGTCATGACATAGGGTTGTCATTGGCCGATCTAACTTTGGGGAAAACTAAGCGAAATGAATAATAAAATAATCCCTTCATTCAGTATAATAGGTCTTGCCATCCGTACAAGCAACCAAAATGGGCAGGCGGCGAAAGACATTCCAGAACTTTGGGCCCGCTTTTTTAAAGAAGATGTGTTGAGCCGTATTCCCAACAAGATATCCAACGAACTCTATTGTATCTATACCGAATATGAAAAGATCACACATTGCCTTATACGACTTTATTAGGCTGTAAAGTCAGCAATCTTGAAGAACTACCCGAAGACTTGGACGGTATTCATATCGCTGAAAACCATTACCGACATTTTACAGCAGAAGGAAATTTGGAAGATGGCATCGTTTATGAAACTTGGCAAAGGATATGGCGTTCGGATTTACCCAGAACGTATGCCGCAGACCTCGAAATATATGGCGAAAAAGCCCAAAACCCACACGATGCAAAGGTGGATATATACATAGGCATTCATTAGGGTCTTTATCGTAACAAAACGTATGTGTTAAGGTATTTATCGTTTATTTTAAACTAAATAACCCTTACCTTTGTGCCGATTTAAAGAAAAACATGATGCAAGGCAATACGACATACAGAAAAAAAGTTGTTCGATATAGCTATCTAAAATTAATTGGAAGTTCAGCGCTCGTCAGTATCGTTTGTTGTGTATTGGCATACAGCCTCAAACACAGCACAGCTTATGTACAGGAAGTATTGTTTGAAAGTGTATCTTCCTGGGATGCCAAACTTTTTATTGTTTTACCCAGCATAGGTATTACAGCGATTTACTTCTTACGGAAATACGCTTTTCAAAACAGAAAAAACAAAGGGATCAAAGAAATTTATACGACACTAGAAACAAGAAAAGACCATTTACCTTTTTTTAAGATTCCTTCACATTATATCAATGGTTTTCTAACGGTAGTTTTTGGTGGGTCAACCGGTGTTGAAGTTTCTACAGTTGTTGCATCAGCCACGGTGGGTAACCAAGCGTATAAGCGATTACATCCAGCTTGGGCTTACAAAACCGAGTTGATCTGCGCTGGCGTAATCGCTGGAGTCACCCTTTTGTTTGGAAGTGCATTGGGTGGTTTTCTTTTTGCTTTTGAGGTAATTGCACGCAGATATAACAAGACCTTGCTCATTAGCGGACTAACTTCAATGGCCCTGGCTTCCGTATTTGTCTATTATCTTGACGCAAGTCCTTTGTTTACATTTGAGGTAAAAGCATGGCGATGGCAAGCGATCCCTTTTGTCGCTATTTTGGGATTGATTGGCGGGATTTTAGCATTATATTTTACTAAAACGGTAATTTATGCGAAGTCCTATTTTGCAGGCATAAAAAGTAATTTTATCCGTGTCAACTTGGGTGCAATCACCGTTGGAACATTTATCTTTTTCTTACCGGTACTCTATGGCGACAGCTATCATGGTCTTGGAGAGGTTCTAAAAAGCAGTCTGCATGATTCTGTCAATTTACTTTACTTTCTTCCGTTGATCCTGCTTGTTCTCTTAAAACCTTTTGTGGCTTCTCTGACGCTAGGTGCTGGTGGTGACGGCGGCGTTTTTGCCCCCAGTATTGTTACAGGTGCATTGTTAGGCGTTTTGTTTGCACAGCTTTGCAACCATTATCTAGGCACACAATTGGTGGTTATTAATTTTGCCCTTTTTGGTGCTGCAGCAATGCTTTCTGCGGCTATACATGCACCTTTCACGGCGATCTTTATTATTGCAAGCCTTGTTCCTTCCGGATATTTATTACTAGCCCCCCTACTCATCAGCAGTTTTATTGCGAAAACGCTAGCTAAAAAACTATATCCTTATAACGTATACACCTATAAGGAAGTGGCGACGGCCAGGTAATCAAAAGAAATTAAATACGAAAGCGGCTCAGACATCAATCTGAGCCGCTTTTTCTTGCCATTAGTCTTCTCTGCTCCCATCATCTGCCATGCGGACAATCTTGGGCGAAAATTTTGCCACGACATCAACAAGATCTTTTTGTGAAGCCATGACAGTGTGGATGTCTTTATAGGCCATCGGCGCTTCATCCATCCCTGCTCCAAGCAGCATAACACCTTGATCTTTAAGCATCGCATGAAGGTCATGGGAAGATAAGGTTTTAATCGCTTGTGTACGGCTCATCAGTCGACCTGCCCCATGAGATGCCGATTGTATAGCATTCGACTCCCCTTTTCCGCGAACCAAAAACCCTGGTGTCGCCATGGAGCCCGGAATAATCCCCATTACCCCTTTTGCAGCGGGCGTCGCACCCTTTCGGTGTACAATAACATCTTGACCATTCCAAGTTTCCTTCCATGCAAAATTGTGGTGATTTTCAACTTTCGCCAACAATTCAGCTCCTAAAGCCAACGTGATCTTGTCATGGATCACTTCGTGGCAGGCTGACGCATAATCGCCAGCGAGATTCATGGCCAGCCAATACTCCTGTCCCTCATGGCTATCCAGGTCCAAATAAGCCAGATTTTCCGCTTGATAAGGTAACTTACACACGGATTTGGCCAGCTTGGTATAATGTGCTGCTAGGGTAGCGCCCATTCCTCTTGAACCCGAATGTGTCAACAAACCCAAATAACTGCCGCTATCAATGTTTAAAACCTCATCTCTTTCCTCAAATTCGACTATACCAAATTCCACAAAATGATTCCCCCCACCGGAAGAGCCCAATTGGGTCCAGGCTTTATCCTTCAAGGAGGAAAGTAAACTATTCTCATTGAATAATTTGTTTTCCAGTACAGCATGATCTACGCGTTCATGTCTCAGGTATCCATTACCAGCCCCAAATTTACTGTTTCGTAGAATAATATCTTTCAGCGTCATTATATTGTGCTCCACAAATGAACCCGGTAGATCAAAGATGGACAAAGCCATGCGACAGCCAATATCGACACCAACACCATAAGGGATCACGGCATTATTTGTCGCCAGAACTCCTCCGATTGGCAATCCGTATCCTTGATGGGCGTCTGGCATCAATGCTCCGGCAACCGAAACTGGTAATTTCATGGCGATATTCATCTGTGCTTTCGCCCCTGTTTCAATTTCAGACGAACCGTAAATGGTATAATCCGCCGGGTTTTCGTTCAAGACAATTAATGACTTGTCAATTGCCTCTTGCCCAAGCAGAGCACTCGCTAAAATTCCGAAAACAGCATCATCAGAATAGCTGGTCGGATTTTCCAAAACAGCTTTAAACTTTTCAAGCATTTCTGCCCGCGTAAAACCGTGTCTTTTACTGTTGATCTTCAGCGCTACTCCCAAGCTATGATTTTCTTTATATCCCAAAGCAATTAAGTCATTGCCGTTTATTCTCTTATTTTCCATTTTCTTACTTTCTAATTTATAGAGTAGCTTTACAACTCCTCCAAAGCAGGTAACAACAGCTCTTTACGTTGCTACCTGCACCTCTTTCAATTTAATAATCTTTTATTTCACAAACAATTGTTTGAGTTGGTCAACAATCTGTCCATTTCCGGAAACCGAAATCGTATTGATCTTTTCTGCGATCTTTTCGACATATTCCATTTCCTTCAACTTAAACAACATACTGTTTTCTTCCATCAGTTTCGCCGTATTCAACAAACTCCGTGTCGAAGCGGTCTCTTCGCGACGCATGATGCTATTTGCCTGCGCCCTCTTCTCTGCAATCAACACCTGGTTCATGATGTCCCGCACATCCCCTGGTAAAATAACATCTTTAACACCGCAGGTCAACAGTGTTAGTCCCAAGCTCGCAACCTGTTGTAATGTATTTTCTAAGATATAGCCTTGTATTTCAGTCTTCCGCTCCATCAGCTCGTCTAACGTCATCTGCCCGATATAGGACCGTAGGGTCAACTGCATCAACGAATACAATTGCTTCTCGTGGTCTTTATTATTCAATAGTGCTTTGACAATATCCACAATCTGATATTGCAGCGTGAAATTGATTCTGATCTGTGCTTTATCTTTAGACAAGATCTCCTGTCCTACCACCTCCAAGGTCAAAACCCGCATATCAGCTTTTGAAATCGCTATGGTTTTTGCATTCTTCCACCAATAATACGTTCCCGACTTCAAGATATCCACAAACACACCGTCTACAAAAAACAGGGCTTTCTCATTTGGTTCAATTTTATACTGACGTACATAATAGCTCAAACTCTGTTTCTCCAACAACTGACGATTTAAAGATGCCGGAACCTCAATCTCCGCAATGTCTTCCAGTTGAAATCTGCGTTCACGCAATTCCTTCCAAAAAACATGTCTGCCGGAGGCTAACGTCTTTTCGAAATTATTATTCAAAAAAACAAGACAAATCTCCGTATCGCCCACCTCAACGATGTCGACCAATTCACTAAAACCTGCCAACTGCAAAAGCACATCGATATTACGATCGGAAGGAAATGAATGAGTAGTTGTATATTTCTCCAGTTTTTCACCAAATCCCAACCAATAGTTACCGGATTTTAAAACACGGACCACCATATTGTTTTTAATAACCAATCCGATTTCTGCTGTAGTTATCTGTACTCTTTTCATTTGTATATTCTTTTAAATTTTCATTATTGCTATTATAAAACCTGCTATTTTTTATCCCTTGACCTCAAGCGGGATTCAAAAGCCCAAGTACCCGCTTTTAAAATCAAAAGTCGGTGAACAAATACCCCATCTTATTGGTCACGACTTTTTAGTATAAATTCAAATACCACATCTTAGGAATCTCAGGCCATCAATCAATTGCATAGTCGCATGAAAACAGCGCATAAGCAGGATAAAAAGATAGCAAGCTTCTACCAAATGACCTTTTTAAAGAAGGTCTTAACTTTGAATGTCCGAATGGACAGTTCGGTGCAATACCCTTATGCTATTCCATCCGAAAATGGAAGTGGGATTCGAACCCACACGATTGAGCTGTTGTTCTACCCAGACTGAACTATCCTGATTGCTCAGGAGTAGGAATCGAACCTACGACCCACAACTATCTGCTCTGCTCTACCCTTGAGCTACCTTTTTACGGGAGAGGACTCGAACCTCTAACACGAGCACTTTCCTTTCAACTTCTCGTTTTATCAGTATATTGATTCTCATTGAGAACAATACTAACCTGCTATACTGAAACAGGTGACCAGGATGCCACTGAAGAAGAAAGGCTTCTTTAATACTTCATCAAGAAGTATATATCTTAAAGCTATTCGCTATAATTTCATCAAAGAACGTTTGTCATTGTTGACATTACAAATATCGTTGGGTTAATGCGCAGGGAATTTGCGTAGAAAAAAAAAGAAGTAAAAAAAATATAGAGAAAATATAAAATACTGTTATACAGCAATTAAAAATAAATAATTGGCATCAGAAAGAAACAAGGGACTCTTAACTACGCAGATGTATTGCGTTTATACGCCACACGATCGGCACACAGAGCTTTGCTTTATTTCAACAAGAATGGGAAATAGGATTTTTTGGCAAATATGCTGTAGAAATATAGCGGTAATCCGTGATCGTGTTATGGGATTTATATCCTAATTTTACACCCAAATAAAAGACGATATCAAAAGATGAAAAGTTTGTATGCAACAATACTGCTGTTTTACATGCTAGCGAGCTGTATAAATCCAACGAAAAACCATAAAAGCACTGCAGTGGACCATCCTGCAAAGCAGGTTTTAATCAACGACGGCACAGGCACAGCGAAGCAAAACACGACAATTGCTCAGCATCAGCAAGCGGAAGATTGGTTAAAAGAGATTTTTAAATATAAAAGTTCTGCATCCGGAAAATATTGTTACTATCTGGACAAAGAAGATGCCTTATGTACCAAACGCTTTCAGGCGTTCTTAAACGATGCCAATGAAATTTACGGGCCATCTAACCTCACAGATGAAGAACTGCCCAAAGCTGAAGCAGCTTACAAAGCTAAATGGGAAAAAATCTATCCCTTATATACAGCGGAAACCTGGTTATTTGGAAGAGGTAATTGGATATCAAGGATGTTAAAATAGACAAAATAACGGAGAGCAAGTTTATCGTATTTATTGATTACGGCGATAATATCCGAACCAAAAACGAGGTTCAATTGGTCCATGAGCAAGGTTCTTATAAAATAGACTACTGCAAGACGACTTTCCTACATTAACCGTAATCCCTCCTAAAAAATGAGCATGCCAATTCCCCAGACGATAAATTGGCATGTCAAATGTTCTTATTATGTGCTATTTTAATCAAGCTGTGAACTATTGTTCCATTTGACGAGATTTCCCTGATGAATAAGCCCATGGACGGTCGAGATCCGAGAAACTGCTTCTGCTGAACAACTCGCGTCGACAAAAAGAAGGCTAGCATCATCTCCTACTTTCGGCCATACCGAATTCCCGTGGTCATCAAGCGGGATTTTGCCATTGGTCGCATAACAAAGGCAACGAGATAGCTCGAATTCAGTTTCATAACCATATAATTGCGCGGCTAGATTGGCTTTCTGAAGCATATTACCACTACCAAAAGTACCCCAATGATCCTGAACATTGTCGTTCCCCACAAAAACTTCCACTCCCGCCTTTTTCAGTTCCCGAAATGGCATCAACATATTGCGGAAAGGAACCGAACTGCATATACCGACTTTCGCTTCTGCCAGTCGTTCGGCCATGTGTTCTAAGTCTTTTTTCGGCAGGTAGCCTAAGGCGAAAGCATGACTGATAAATGTGCGTCCCTGTAATGCGGGGTTTTCCAATGCTTTATCAATCAAATATTCCATAGTCTTAACACCTGATTCTCCACCTTCATGCAAGTGGATATCGATTCCCTTGTTATTGTCCAATGCAAGTCGAACCGTCAAGTCCATCGGTTTCTCGATATTGCCGTCAATACTAAAGGGATCCAAACCACCGATAAAATCCACCTGTTCCCATTTTGCAACTTCCTCCATTAACTTCGCGGATTCTGTATAGAATAGACCATGTTGGGGGAATGCGACCAGTTCTGCAGCAAAGGAATACTTTAAATGTTCCAGTGCCTGTAACAGATGTTCCAATGACTTCGTCCCCGATGTTGGGTCTACATTAAAATGTGTACGCGCAAAATTAGTTCCGTAGCCCTGCAATAGCGCAATCAATTTTTCGGCACGTTCGACAGAGGTTTTCAACAATTCAGGGATGATGATCTGTTCCTTGGCAATCATATCTTTTACAGTCCTGTTTTTTGGAAATACCGCCTTCCAGGGCAGGCCGTATAAAGTTTTATCTAAATGAATGTGCATGTCACGGAATGGCGGTAAGGCCAATTTACCTTTCATGTCGAAGCCTTTTCCGTCAATCCCCGATTGCGCTGGCTCTATATTTTTTATTTTATTTGCCTCGATTTGAATATCAAATAATGCCGTTTTCGTAGCAACAATTTCTTCCTTCTCATAAAGAAAGCCTGTTTCTAGCAATACGTTCCTCAACAAATAAGTATCTTGATTTTGATTGATTTCATTCATGCTTAAATCATTTTCACCAAAGCTAAGTGATTTGGGACAATGATCCTTGTAAGAATTATCACAGCTTGTGTATAAATTATGGCTGCGCTTTAAACTGACTTGGTGTCATATTTGTATGGCATTTAAAAAACTTGCTGAAGCTTGCATTATCGTAAAACCCTAAATCAAAAACAATCGCTTTGATCGTTTTATCCGAAATTCTAAGCAATCGCTTTGGTTCCAGTAACACACGTTCCTGAATCAAAAATGAAGCTGACTTGTGTAACACCCGATTACTTAACACATTCAGATAGTTTGCGGATATATTTAGCTTCTCGGCATAAAAAGCAACGGATTTTTCACTTTTATACCATTCATCGATAAGCTGAACAAATTTTGCCACAATCGGATTATCCTGATGTTGTTCATAATCATGATAATTATCCTGAACGATCTTGCTAATCAGAAGGGCGATTACTTTAACCCGCGCGTAAATCAATTCCCATAGGATATGGTCGTCCGCTAGATCAGCTGCAATTGCTTTAAATTCTGCCAATAGCGACTGAAAGTGGATCGCTGAAAGATCAATGACCAATTGCTTTAGATAATAAGAAATAGGAAATCGCAATGCAGGTAATAAGCTTTCGAACCAACGTCTGCTGATCATGAGCTGCAATGCATAGGTAGGATCGGCCATCTGCCACTGATGTACCTGTCCCGGAAAAACCAGATGTAACTGATTTCCGCCAAGTACAAAACGATCAAAATCTATTGTATGTGTGCCTACAGACTTCTGAAACAATAACAAGATAAAAAAATCGTGTTTATGCGGTTCACTAATTTCTCTTGGGCCAATGAGCTCATGAAAAAGCAAATCTCGATCGCTTACAATCCCTTCCTGGAATTTTTGCAGATCTAATATTGGAAAATGGTCATTGAGATGGTACATAAGCAGCAATCCGAAGATAGCATAAATATCAGAAAAGGAAAAACCTGTTTTCAGTATAACAGAACATAATTGAGCTCATACAAAACTCCGTTCAAGTCCGTCAAAGTTCGTTCAAGTCCGCTCAAGTCCATACAGTGGTCGGCAACGATCCGGACCTGATTCGAGACAGCTCCGGGACAGGGTCGGGCCAGCTTAGTCATCGCTTCGGTTTGCGTTCGGTTGTCCATCGGCAACAAGGCGAACAAGAGCCGAACAACAACCGAAGTAGTCCCCTACTTGTCTGGGAGCAGTCTGCAACAAATCCCCTATACTCGCCGAAGCCAAGCCGAAGAAAGGGTACACAATAGCCGAAGCTGCCCCAAAAAGCATGTGACCCCGGTTCGAAGCTGACTACGATAATGTTATTTTTCAAATCGCTTTTCTTTAACGCAAAAAATATCGTTACTTTGACACCATAGAACGGGTCTATCATTGTACATCGGAAAATGCAAATCGAAATTGGCAGTATATTTTATGAAATAATCCCCTGGAATAAAGATTACATCCAGATTCTAGGTAGTTCATCACCCTATCGTGTATATGCTCCAGCGCATTGCGATGTTGCTTTCCTCAAAGAGTACATTAAGCTAAATCCTCCAGAAAATAAATCGGAAGATTCATCCTATTCCTATCTGGAAGATCCCTACTACCTATTTGGAAAACCTTATTTGGTCAAGATTTATCCGTCCGCAATGCTACCAACTGTTGAATTGACAGCAACGAGCATATGTGTATATCAAAAGAAGAACACAAATACCTTGAACTTACTGTACAAATGGTGCCAGGAATTACTCTACCATGAAGTCGTCAAGCAAATTGCTTACTGGGAGGAGCAATTGGATATATATGATGTGGCAACAGTAACCATCCGTAAACTACCCAAAAGTGATTTTAGAATCGTTGAAGGTGGATTTCAATTTTCAAATCGACTCATTGATTTTAAAAAAGAACACATCAATCTAATTATTCTAAAGGCTTTCTGTAAATTTGCGGATAAGACCCGAAAGGAAACAGAAGCAATTTTCAATCTATATATCCCAAACTGCAGAGATCTTTATTAGCACACTATAATAAAATGGCAGAAATTAGCATCAGAATAGCGATAGAAAAAGATAGTTTAATCATACCGTTCACCGATCAAGAGCTCCTACCATTCGTCGACAAACATCAGAAAGAAATCAATGATTACGTTATCGATCAATTGGAAGATAAAGATGGCGGCCCGCATTTAAGTGACTTTAGCGTCAGCAGGCTAACTTTTTTTGCTGATCAGACAGGCGGCTCTTTTAGACTTCATTTTAAAATTGACCGTCAATTTTGCTGCAGTGATCTTTTATCTTGTCAAACGGATTATATAGACTTTAAATTCAATAAATCGAACAATACAATCACATTAACAGGAGGTTATATATCTTGGATAACTCAATAAAAGAGAGGCGAATACCCGAGCGTTATCAAGTTAATACAAGTTCATTTTCTTTCTATTGGTCGAGAGGTCTTGGCGTGGAATTGCTTCGCAAATTGCCGACTAAACCTTCGATCGCTGCTGCCGATCAATTTGTACCTTTACTCGATCAATTTGACAATAGCTGCGACCAGCTTGTCGAACAGCTCCACCTAAAAATTGGTTTCCCTCAAGGTCAACAACTGCTTAAAGATGCACTTGCAGGAAAGCCTATTGATGCAGCATACGAACCCATATTGCAGAATTTTCTACAGACATTGGATCTCAGTCCCTCTTGGTTAGATTGGGATAAAATAGAGCAAGGCATTGGCGTCAGCCAACGTTCGGGCTTATCAGGACTTGTTGTATTACGGGACTATGTCCTCATGGGGGGCTATGAATCCAGTGCCATCAATAAACCCCTAATTTTTACAGGTGCGTTAAAAAAAGGTGCTGTCAAAAGGCTCACCGAAACGGTCACCTTTTGGGTTGACGTCACAGGTAACAATGCACTGAAAAAGGGTAATATCGGCATTGAGGCCATCCTACTTACCCGATGTATCCATTCGTATGCTCGGTTAAATATTCTAAAGCACGGTCAGTGGCAAACAGAAAAATGGGGCATCCCTTTAAACACTTGGGATATGCTTGCGACCAACCTCGGATTCTCTCTTGTTTATCTAACAGGGCTAAAACGCATGAAATTCAATATATTGAAAAGCGAGGTTGATGGTTTATTCCATGTTTGGAAATTTATCGGGACATTGCTGGGCATTCCCACGCAATTGCTACCCGACAGTGAGGAGCAAGCTATTGAAGCGTTGTATTATTGGACGATGACCCAACAATCAGGAGATCAGGATAGTTTAGCCTTAGCAAAAGCGCTCATGGAAGAGCCCATTAAAGCAGCCTACCCCACAAACAAATGGGGACGAAAGCTTATGCGTGAAATTCATCTCTACTACAATCATTATCTATTGGGAGACTATTCGTGTTCATTACTTGGTTTAAGGAAAACGGTACTCGGTAAAATCGCTTATGTGAATATCTTAAAAAATAAAAAAGCAAATCATATGATCACCGACAGCCTATGGCGACAACAACAGATTGACAAAGGAAGAAAGATACACGAGGGTGTGAAACAAATCTATCTGAAATACAATTAACCAACATTGCGCTCGTAAGGCACCCGTGTCGCAATGGACCGTCCTAAGGTCAGTTCATCCACATATTCCAATTCACCACCAAAGGCTATACCGCGGGCAATGGTTGTAATTTTAACATCAAACTCACGCAATTTGCGATATAAATAAAAAATGGTGGTATCCCCTTCCATTGTTGCTGAAAGTGCCAGAATAACTTCTTCCACCTCACCTCTTTGAATTCGATTGAGTAATCCCTCAATTTTTAGATCCGCAGGACCAATACCGTCCATTGGCGAAATTAACCCACCCAATACATGATATACACCTTGATAGGAATTTGTATTTTCAATGGCCATCACATCACGTGTATCTTCCACAACACAAATCAAGCTTTTATCACGTTTAAAGGAGGCACATATCTCACATATACTGTGATCCGAAATATTGAAACATTCCTGGCAATACTGAATATCTTCTTTCAAGCGATCAATAGCGGCTGTAAAACGGGCTACATCCGCATCGGATTGCTTCAGCAGATGCAAAACCAGTCGTAATGCTGTCTTTTGCCCTACGCCTGGTAGTTTTCCAAATTCAGCGACGGCATTCTCAAGAAGTTTAGAAGAAAAATTCATAATGCAAATGTAAGAATAATCAGAAAAAGTAGCTACTATTAAAAAAATAGCTATATTGTATTCCTTTTTGAAAAATTGGAATTTAGAATTAAATGTATAACGTTATATATGGACATTACAAAAGAAGATAAAATTATCCGCGCATTTGAAAACAAAACATGGCAGGAAATTAAAGTTAAGGACTCATGGCAGATTTTTAAAGTGATGTCAGAGTTTGTGGACGGATTTGAGAAATTGGCAAAAATTGGTCCCTGTGTATCGATATTTGGATCAGCACGTACGCCACGTGAACACAAATATTATCAAATGGCGGTCGATATTGCCAGTTTATTGACAGAACGCGGTTATGGTATTATCTCGGGCGGTGGACCTGGAATTATGGAAGCAGCCAATAAAGGTGCTTATGAATCCGGAGGAAAGTCTGTTGGTCTAAATATTGAATTACCATTTGAGCAGTTTCACAACAAATATATTGATCGCGACAAACTACTTGAATTCAAGTACTTTTTCGTCAGAAAAGTGATGTTCATGAAGTATTCTCAGGGTTATATTGTTATGCCAGGAGGCTTTGGAACCATGGATGAGCTTTTTGAAGCAATCACATTGATTCAAACCGGCAAAATTGCACGTTTTCCAATCGTGTTGGTTGGCTCTGAATATTGGAAAGGGTTGATGGACTGGGTTCAGAATACAATGATTCCTAACAAATATATCAGCGAAGAAGATTTGAAACTATACCGTATTGTCGATACTGCCGAAGAGGCTGCGGATCATATTTTCCGATTCTACGACAAATACTTGTTGAAACCAAACTTCTAAGAAGTACCCGTAAAAAAAGAGTACCTGAATCAACAGATACTCTTTTTTTTTGCCTATTTGCCCTCCCCTTGGTCTTTGTAAAATAGGTATTTAGCTGTTCAAAACCAGCTTTTACAGATTAAAGTTGCATTATTGCTAATTTAGTCCCTACATTTATAGCGCGATTCGCATTACACGTCGTTAACCGTAGAAAAACAAATTATTGTCTTGCATGAAAGATTTTGGAGGCCATTCAGATGAAGAGTTGATTGTATTGGTTCAACAAGACGATAGCTTAGCTTTCGAAGCTTTGTATGATCGCTATTGGAAAAAGCTTTATTACCAGGCTGCGCGCAAAACAAATTCGCTGGAAGACGCGCAAGAAATCGTACAAAACATCTTTACTTCGCTTTGGCTGAGACGCCATCAACTCCAAATTGAAAGCAATCTCGCCTCCTACCTCGCTGTGGCCGTTAAATACAAAGTCTTTAAATATCTGGCGCAACAATACAAGCAGGAAGCTTTTAAACACGATACGGAATGGGCCGATTTCGATAACTCGACGGAAGATTGGCTTCAGTTTGAAGAACTTCGAGTTCGGCTGGATCAGCTTGTTTCGGAACTGCCCGAAAAATGCCAGCTTGTTTTCAAATTATCCCGCGAAGAAGGACTCACTTATAAACAGATCGCTGAGCACATGAACATCTCTGTGAAAACGGTCGAAACCCAATTAAGCCGTGCCTTAAAAAAAATACGCGCTGGTATTCAGCGCTTTCTGATTACTTTGTGATTTTTTTTCTCTTCTTGTCAGGGTATCAACCCAATCTAGGGACTCTATATATAAATAACCCTAAATATGGTTGATCATAATCAATTCCGGATAAAGCAATTGGCTTACAAATGGCTTCAAGGCACATGTACCCCTGAAGAGGAAGCCGAATTGCAAGAGTGGTATGAAACAAGTAATGGCGAACCTCTCCCTATTCCTGAGGGGCTGGCAACCGATGAACAACAACTCAAAGAGCTGTTATTTTCCAATATAAAGCAGGAAATCCAAGCGTCAAAAATCAGGCGAATTCCGCAACGGGTGAAGTTGGGTGGAATAGCTGCTGCTTTGGCACTGTTGTTTATATTACCCCTTTACCTTGTTAAAAGAACATCTGGAGATAGCCAGCGGGTAGCCGTGAAGATGCAACAACAGGTTCACCCGGGCATTAAGGCGGCCGTATTAACTTTAGCCGATGGAACCAAAATTGATCTTTCTGCCCAGCAACAGCGCGTTCTCCATCAGGATGAACAGGTGAAAGTAATTACGACTGCTTCCGGAACCGTGCAATATCAATTTACAGCCAGTAGGAAAACTGCTACAAGCCGTACCAATACCATTGAAACCCCGATTGGAACAGAGTATACGATCATTTTGGCCGATGGCAGTAAGGTGTGGCTAAATGCTGGATCCGTGCTGACGTTTCCTGAATCTTTTGCGTCGAATAGCCGGGAAGTAAAATTATCTGGGGAGGGCTATTTTGAGGTCAGCCACGATAGCAAGCGCCCCTTCTATGTGCGATCCAATGAACAGACCATTCGTGTATTCGGAACCCATTTTAATGTACGCTCTTATCCAAATGAACACAATAAAACCACACTTATAGCCGGTTCTGTACAAGTCTCGCAATTCGGTAAGTCAAAAATGCTGAAACCTGGTCAAGCAGCATTTACCACTGGCGGGAATCTTATCGTAGCAGAAGCCAATATCGAAGAAGCAATGGCCTGGAAAAATGGTTTTTTCTATTTCGAATCGACACCCATTAAAGATGCGCTTGCCGCCATAAAACGCTGGTATAATGTGGATATCGTGTATAAAGGAACAAATGACAAGCGTGAACTGACAGGTAAGATAAAACGCAATTCAACTGCCCAGCAACTGGTTGAGACCCTCAACTTTCTGGATATAAAATGCCGATTGGAAAACAATAAAATTGAAGTTGAACTCTAAATTATCTAATATAAAACAAACTTACCCAACTAATTATGTATAAACTTAAAACCATCCAAGGGGCTGGTAAAAAGGCAAAACTATTTGCTGCTTTACTTGCTATCCAATGCGTTTCCCATGCAAATAATTTGGCGATGGCGAATGTAAACCAATCTAAAATCAAGTTACAAGACAAGGAATACACTTTGGCAAAGTTTGCTAAAGAAATCGAGCGTCAGAGTTCTTATGTGTTTCTGTACGATAACTCACAGATTAATGATAACCAAAAAATCCGCATAAACCATAAAGATGGTTCTATTGTTGAAATTCTGGATGACAACCTGAAAGAACTGTCGTATTCATACAAAATTGTCAATAACACCATTGTCCTAAAAAGGAAAATAGATGACATACCTTTAAGAAACACGATCAATATACAACAGCTTGTCAAAGGGCGCGTTACCGATGGCGACGGTAAAGCATTAACAGGGGTCACCATCCGCAATACAACAACAGGTAAACAAACGGAAACAGACAGCAAAGGTGAGTTTTCTATTGAAGCGACTACTACCCATCAACTCAGCTTTAGTTCAATAGGTTATGAGACTATCAGTAGTACGGTAGGTTCCAATAGTTACCTCAATATACAGCTAAAAACTGCCAACAACCAACTGGAACAGATCGTTGTGGTCGGTTTTGGAACACAGAAGAAAAAAGACATCACGGGAGCCATTGCAACCATGAGTACAAAAGATATTGAAGATCGCCCTGTGACCCAATTAGCGAGTGCTATGGAGGGCAAAATGGCGGGGGTGGAAATTGTAAAATCTTCCGGACAACCTCAAGCTGGCTTCTCTATTCGCGTTCGCGGAACTTCAACAATTACTGCAGGTAGCAATCCATTATACATTGTAGATGGTGTTCCTACTGAAAACATATCGGAGCTCAATCCATCCGATATTCAAAGCATTTCTGTATTAAAGGATGCTGCTTCAGCCGCTGTCTATGGATCTTCTGGCGCAAATGGCGTTGTATTGATTACAACCAAAAGAGGAACAAACGGTAAGACACAGGTAAATTTCGAAACCTATCAAGGATTTTCAGGCATCAGAAAAAAGCCTAGTGTTCTAAATGCGGCACAATATAGAGAATTAATGACTGAGATGGGAGAAGCCTTGGATTGGTCGAAATATACCGCTGATACAAACTGGCCAGATCAGCTATTCCGCACCGGTCACAGCCAAAAATACCAGGCTTCAGTACGCGGTGGAGATGAAAAGACAGGGTTTTACATCTCGGGATCTTATCAAAAAGATAATGGTACGGTCATCACAAATACAGTAAACAAGGTCAATTTCAAGGTTAATTTGGATCATCAGATCAATAAAATCTTTAAGGTGGGGACCAGCTTATCGTACAACCGTTGGTACGACGTGGATATTACCGAGAACTCCCGAAATGGAGTCATCATGAATGCTTATCTGGGCTCTCCAGTAATCGGAATATATGGCGACAAAGGTGCTTTCACAGTAGATCCATTCTATACAGATCTTGACAACCCCGTTGCATTGGCAACAGGCAACGAGCACAGCTATATCAACAACAGATTTACAGGAAATGCCTTTGTGGAAGCCAATATCCTACCTGGATTAAAATTCAAATCGCTGTTTGGGTATGAGAAATTTAACAACCAGTACCGCAGTTTCGTAGATCCTTTTCGTACAACGGAAGGTCGAAAATATAAGGGTATGGCAACGCTCCAGCAGCAGGACAATCAGTATTGGATGTCCGAAAATACATTAAACTATAATAGAACCTTTAGTGACAAGCACCACTTTACAGGCTTATTAGGCTATATTACAACGAAAACACAAACAACAACCTCAAATATTGCTACGCAAAATTTTGCTAATCCAGCAATCCACACGGTCAATGGTGGTTCGATGATCACAGCGATGCCTACGGCAGTAGACGCCGCTGTATCCACTGTATCTGGCATCGCAAAAATTGGTTATGATTATAACGACAAGTACCTATTTACAGCAAATCTGCGGGCTGACGCATCATCTGTATTTGGCCCAAATAACCGCTGGGGCTACTTCCCTTCTTTCTCTGCCGGTTGGCGTTTATCCAATGAAGATTTCTTCAGTTCGCTGAAAAACACCGTAAACGATTTGAAAATCCGTGCGAGTTGGGGTAAAGTTGGAAATAGCCAAATTCCGGCCTTTTCCTATCTCGGTTTAGTCGACGTGACAGGATCATATAACATCGGCGACCAAGTTGTACCCGGTTATACGCCTGCTACCCTGGACAATCCCAATTTAAAATGGGAAACAACAAATCAGACCGATATTGGTGTGGATGCCAGTTTCTTTAATTCGAGATTGATATTTGGTGCAGATTATTATGCAAAAAGGACTGTAGGCCTACTTCTCAGCTCAAGGGTTCCGTACAGTTCGGGCTATAGAACTGCGCTGAAAAACTTAGGCGACCTACAAAATAGAGGTTTTGAATTCGAATTGAGTAGCCGAAATTTCGTTCACGATTTCAAATGGAATACAACTGTGACTTTTGGGCTCAATCGCAATAAAGTCCTGAATATTGATGGCGGAACCTATTATGACGGAAATATCGATGGTCGGGGTAATAGTACGATTGCAAAAGAAGGCGTTGCATTGGGGTCCTTCTGGGGCTATATCGCAAAAGGCGTCAATCCAGAGACCGGAGATATGATCTATCAGATGGCTGATCCGGAAGCAGGTCTTCAAACGAGTGATATGGCTATCATCGGGAATGCTACACCAAAATTCTCTTATGGCATGACCAATGATTTCAGCTATAAGAACTTCAACTTTTCCTTTTTCTTACAGGGGGTACAGGGAAATGATATCCTTAATGCGACGCGTATTTATACAGAAGGTATGTGGGAACCGAGAAACCAAAGTGTTGCCGTGTTAAACAGATGGACTGTTGATAACAACAACAGTACTATGCCACGTCCGGATCTAAACAATACAGATGACAACTACAATTCACAAATTTCCTCCCGTTTTGTAGAGAAAGGTTCTTACCTCAGGGTAAAATCGATGACCCTGGCCTACACGCTACCTAAACAAGTGCTTGAAAGATGGAAGCTCAATAAGGTCCGTTTTTATGTGACGGGCGAGAATCTGTTAACATTCACCAAATACTCAGGTTTGGATCCTGAGGTAAGCATGTATGGGGGAACTAATCAGCAAACCGTGAGCTCCAATATGGCGCCCGGTATCGATTTTGGTACTTCGCCGCAGGCACGCACCTTTATTGTTGGTTTAAACCTAACTTTTTAACCTTTTAGCTTACAAAAAATGAAATCAACTAGATATACTTCATTGGCCATAGCCTTATTGACATCGCTTACTCTAAATTCCTGCAAAAAGTTTTTAGATCTTCAGCCTACCTCCACGGTAACGAGCGAAAATGCCTATCTCACAGGAGACAATATTGAGAAAGCATTAAACGGAGCCTATAATTCTTTTATAGGCAATGGCACTCGTCCAGGGAGCAATGCCAATTATTATCAATGGGAAATGATTCTGCAAACAGATATTCGCTCTGATAATGCCCATGCTGCCGGTGGTGGCGAAATAGATTTTGCACAAATTGACTATAATAACATCACCAATACCAATGAAATGGTACGCAGGGACTGGGAAGAACTGTATGGAGCAATCTCAAAATGCAATATCGTTATTGACAACGTTGATAAGGTCACAGATCCTACTTTTTCGGATGAAAGACGCAAACAAATTCTTGGAGAAGCTTCATTTTTAAGGGCCTTCCATTATTATCAATTGGTCAAGCTTTATGGTGGTGTGCCCTTGGAAAAACACTCCAACAGTACAGATGCAGAAGTATTACGCATCAAGCGATCAACTGTAGCCGAGGTTTATGATTTTATCGATTCGGATCTGCAAGTTGCTGCAAACAACCTACCCGATGGATTTGGGCAACCTTCCATTGACAAGGTCAGAGCAACAAAAGGGGCTGCAAATGCCTTACTGACCAAGATATGGGCACAACGCCCTGATCGAGATTACAATAAGGTATTGCAATACGCCGATGCAGTGATCGCTGGAAAAGGTGGTTACCAGCTCCTTCAAAACTATGCGGATCTTTTTGACGGCAAACACAACTATAATAGTGAATCTATCATTGAGATTCCCTATATCGCCGGCAGTCCCAATCTAAGCTGCTGGGGTGGCGCATTCTTTTTCCCGGATCTTGATGAAAATGGCAAAATCAACGAAAACGAATGGCGCCGATATGGAACACCATCGAAAGATCTTGTCGAAGCTTATGACAATGCTGGCGACACCGAACGAAAGAACGCCAACATTTGGTTCTATTCAGTTCCTTGGGCGGATGAATTTTGGAATCCATGCGGAGATGCTGCGACAGAAATCCCATTTAACGTAAAGCAAAAACATGCCAACAGCTTCCAAAGTGGCGATCATTTTTACCTTTTACGACTTGCAGACATCATTCTGCTCAAAGCAGAAGCTCAAAACGCACTGGGAAATACTTCAGGGGCAATAAATACCCTTAATGTCATCCGTCATCGCGCAGGGCTCGCCGATTTATCCGGTATCAGCTCCAGTGCCCTAAAGGCCATCATTCTCAACGAGCGCCGATTAGAACTAGCTTTCGAAGGGCAACGGTGGGATGATTTAAACCGTTATGGTGTCACAGTAGATGTGATGAATAAATTAAATGAAATCAAATTTACATGCGATAACGGCAAGCAGAGTAGCCCTACGTTGATTAAGTATAATTTTAACCAAAATAGCCTGCTCCTTCCAATACCATTATTGGAACTGCAGGCAAACCCGAGCCTGACTCAAAATCCAGGCTATTAATTAGACCAAGCATAGGCTGTTCAAAGGAGTATTCTTGAACAGCCTTTTTTACCAATACACTTTATTATGACTCGTTTTAAATCACTGGATATTTTCCGTGGGTTTACACTCGCGGCTATGATTCTCGTCAATAATCCTGGCAACTATCATCATGTGTTCCCTCCACTTGAACATTCCATCTGGCATGGATGCACGTTTACAGATCTTATATTTCCATTTTTTTTATTTGCTGTCGGAAACTCCATGGCATTTTCTTTAAAAAACAGCGACCAGCTAGCACCCGTACCTTACTGGAATAAAATTCTCAAGAGAACAATCATCCTTTTTCTACTTGGTCTGTTTTTAAATATTTTCCCCTTTGTGGAATGGAATAGTCTTCACCAGCTCGAGTGGATTCCCTTTGCCAAGTACAGGTATTTTGGGGTGCTGCAGCGTATTGCAATCTGCTATTTCAGCACGGCAATGATACTATACTATTTTAGGGCTAAAGGTGCTGCAGTTATTAGTATCTTCCTTCTACTCCTCTATTGGCTAATTTGCTATTACGGTAATCCTGCAGATCCTTACAGTCTGGAAGGTTGGTTTGGAACGACACTGGATATCCGAGTCTTTGGTGCATCCCACCTCTATCACGGCGAAGGAACAGCATTGATCCAGAGGATGTCTGGAGCGTATTTCCGGCCATCAGTCAAACGATATTCGGGTATATCACAGGAAAATACATTATTCAAAAACTGACCGGCAAAAGTGAACTGATGAACCTATTTGTCGTAGGCCTGGTCTTATTTAGTGGGCTATCTATGGTCATTTGCTTTTCCTATTAATAAGAAAATCTGACCAGCAGTTACTGCGTATTCACAACGGGTATTGCCATCTCTTTTCTTGTATATTAATCTATCTCATCGAATTTCAAAACATCAGAGGGATATTTTATACTGTCTTTGACGACTTCGCAGGAATACACTATTTATCTATTGTCTTAGCGGACTAATCCCTACGATTTGTTCATTTATTCTCATTGGGGATAAACATCAAAACCTTTGGAACTTTAGCTATCATTTCCTGTTTGATGGTTGGCATAATCAACAATTATCCTCCGCCCTATTTGCATTGCTATTTGTCGCTTTGAATTGGTTGATCGCCTATTATTTACGAAAGAAAAATATCTATATCAAAATCTAGGTCAAGGTATCTTTGGGTTAAAATAAGTGAATCTGAATTAGGAATAAAAAAAAGGCCAAAGGCCCTTTTTATATATAAAGATATGGATAAGATATACCGCAGCTACTTTTAGAAACGCCCCATCTTTGTTTTACTAATTCCGCTATACAGTACGCTGACACTAAAGTAACTTAAACTAACTATAGAGAGAAAAAACTTAGGGGGACAAAAGGGGGACAAATATTAATCAATTGAAAACCAATAAATTGAAACATACACTTCAAATAAAAAAAAAAACACTGATTTATTTTGAATAATCAAAATAAAAGGAATACTTCACCTAAAATTCTTGTTCGGAAATATAAAAAAAAAAAACCTGAGGTTGGGACCCCAGGTTTTTAACTAACCAATTATTAACCTAAATTATGAAAAGTCTTTTTTAATATTCTACACAAAGAATATTTCAACTATTGGACCAAAATCGCGCGCGATTTGCGATTTCACATTTCTTTAACAGATTACTGAGATTGAAATGACTAAACGGAAAAAATTCCCAAAATATGACTTGAAAATATGCTGTTAATAGAAATTAAATAGACTATTCGGAGTCAATTTCTCGTAAGAGAAAGTGGGCTCTGCCGCAACGTCAGGTAAAATCTTTGATTTTGTTAAGAAATTACTTTAGCGGGATGTCTTTCTGCTGCCATTTTGACCAATTCCATCATGTAGTGATTGCTCTGATATTTTTTAACTTGTCCTTTTATATCTTCAAACTCGTTGTACTGGCCGTATTGATCTATATATCCCATTCCATAAAAAACGCCATTTTCAATAACAATGCAACTTTTTTCATCGGAATTACGTCCTTTATCGATCAATACAAAGGATGGTTGCTGTTTGAGCCAATCCTCAATACAACGTTCCACCCGGGTATTGTGTAGGTCTCGATCGGGCAACTCGGTCTTCTTGATGGATTTCGTAGACAAACTGGCGTGCCCAAACTGACAAAATTGCGGATTAATAGCGTCATGCTGAATAAAGCTTTGCAGCAACTGAATAGCGTCATATTCACGCTGAAACAGCTGAATACATGCTTGTCCCCTTGTCGTCTTCCCTATAGCCATATGGAGATAGCCATTTTGGTCCTCATAAGAAAATAAACCGAATTTAGGCTCATACCGTTTAAGTGCCCTATTATATTTTGGCCAGAACTTTTTAATTTCCGCACATTCCAATAACAATGACATCAGCTCAGTTCCGCAGCACTCATAACTTATATGATGAATTTCTTTTAAGAAATGTTGCCTTTGCGCTTGAATATTATTCCCTGTAAAATGGGACAATACTCTTTTTTTTATATTTACAGCCTTGCCAACATAAATTACTTTTCCAGCTTTGTCATGAAAATAATAGACCCCGGGCTCATTGGGCAATTGTTCATATTCCAAGGGATTTAAATGCGGTGGAAAACGTTGGTCTAGCGCTTTATGTTTAATCATATCCTGAAATACCTGTTCGGTATCTAGCACTTTCAAATAAGCAAAGAGAATGGCTGTTGCATCGGCGTCGCCACCCGCACGGTGTCTATTTTCAATTGGGATATCTAAATAATCACATAGACGCCCCAAACTATAGGACAATAATCCGGGCTTAATTTTTCGGGCATAGCGTACTGTACATAATTTTATCGCTGACCACTCGAAGCCCGATTCCTGAAGCTGAAACCGAATGAATGAATAATCAAAGTTTACATTATGCGCAACAAAAATACGGTCTTTGAGCATTCCATAAATGTGTTCGGCAACTTGATCAAATAATGGAGCATCTTTCACCATATCATTGTCTATTCCCGTAAGCGCAAAAATTGAATTTGGAATTTCTTTCCCTGGATTAACCAAGGTCTCCCAACGTTCCAAAACCTGGTTACCATCATGAATAACAATGGCAACTTCGGTGATCCGGCTCGATTTTGCATGGCCACCTGTAGTCTCTATGTCCACAATGGCAAATTCTTGTCTTTTGCTTTGATTTACACTCATAACGCAAAGCAAACATACTAAAAATATTAGCTATTTAAAAGAATCACTGCAATTTTACAAAACACAAAAGCGAATTATGCCATCTAACTGGTAAAACAGCTGTTTTTCTCAACTAATGTCATGTTATATATTGCTGGATTTTGTTTAATTTGTACTTTTCATTCATTAAATCATGCTCATGGAAGTAATACAAAAAAATGACGATAAACATGGTAGCTTTGAGGTTATCGATCAGGGAAAATCAGTTGCGCAAATGACTTATACCTGGGCTGGCCCCACAAAATTCATTATAGACCATACGGAAGTAAGTTCTGAATATGCAGGAAAAGGGCTAGGTAAACAGCTATTGATGGCGGCAGTGACTTATGCACGTCAAGAAAATTTAAAAATTATGCCTTTATGTCCTTTTGCAAAATCAGTTTTTGATAAGGATCCGACATTGGCCGATGTGCTTTTTTAAGGCCTCGACCAATATGCAGAAAGATGGTTAGATTGCTGTCGCAATTTACCCATCTTTTTTTCTGTTTATCTACTGGCTAGTTGCTGATCAAATTTAATGGCAAGTTTGTTTATCAACTTGAAGATCAGATCAGCTGTTAATTTCGCCGTTCTAGAATCGATATCAAAATGGGGATTAAATTCAGCAAAATCGACAGATTTTAAGTTGGGCAGATCCAGTAGAATATCGTAGATCGTAAAGAACAAATGATCGGGCACTATACCGTTAAATGCCAATGCACTTACTCCCGGCGCATAAGCTGCAGCGAAAGCATCAAGATCAACCGTCAAATATACATAATCTACTGATTTGGCAAAACGTACAATTTTGTCGCGAATGAAATCAAGTTTCTCAACGACCAGACTCTCTCGCCCTATAATCTGTACTTTCTTCGCTTTGGCATAGTCGAGCAATCCTTTGGTATTACTAATTTCTTGAATACCAATTGCCAGGTAATGAAATGGCAAACCTGCATTAGACTGGTCCTGCTCGATTTGATAGAAGCCCGTTCCCGAATTCCCTTTGCCGTCCTGCAATGGACGGATGTCTAAATGGGCATCCAAATTAATAATGCCTAGACTTTGATCACGGCTCTTAAGAAATTCTTTAACACCCAAATAATGGCCATAGGTTACTTCATGGCCGCCACCCAAGATGACTGGAAATCCTTCTTGTTCAAGAATACAATTTAAGGCAGAACCTAAACCCTGCTGCGACAGCTCTAAATCACTGTCTTTTATCAATATATCACCACAATCTTTAAGTTGTAATTTATCTGAAAAATGTACAGGAAGGTTTGTTAAGACATTCCGAAGTGCTGTGGGTCCGTCCTTGGCTCCTACACGACCTTGATTGCGTCCGACCCCCTCATCGCTACAGAATCCCAGAAAAGCGAAGGACTGTCTTAAATCAGGCTGCTCGAGAAGATCAACACAATCCATTAATTGATGCCAACGCATCCATTCACGATCCTGGCCATCGGTACGCCCCTTCCATACCGCTTGGTCACCTTTACTATATATTTCTGGATTATTCAACAAAAAGTTCATTCGCTCTGATCAAATAATTGTTCAATAATATCGTCATCTACAAGTTGCGCGCGGGTAACTTGCAATGTTGTGTTTCTCTCCATTGCTCGATCTAGCGCCTGATTAGCTTCCTTATTTCTAGCCCAAGCGCGCCTAGCAATCCCATTATTGACATCAAAATACAACATCTTTTCCAATTTAACAGCTGCTTCTTCAGAGCCATCTAGTAGTAGACCAAAGCCTCCGTTGATAACCTCACCCCAACCGACTCCACCGCCATTGTGGATAGAGACCCAGGTAGCCCCCCGGAAACTGTCTCCGATGACATTATGAATTGCCATATCTGCTGTAAATTGACTGCCGTCGTAGATATTGCTTGTTTCCCGATAAGGTGAATCGGTACCGCTCACATCATGATGATCTCTTCCCAATACAATAGGTGCTTCAAACAAGCCACTTTTTACAGCGTCATTAAAAGCCTTTGCTATCGCAATGCGTCCATTGGAATCTGCATAAAGGATACGTGCCTGAGAGCCTACCACAAGTCTATTTTTTCCAGCTTCTTTAATCCATTGTATATTATCTTGCATCTGCTGCTGAATCTCCGTTGGGGCTTCTGTTCGGAGATTTTCCAAAACTGTCATGGCTATTTCGTCTGATTTTTGAAGATCCGAAGCCTTTCCAGACGTACAAACCCAGCGAAAGGGTCCAAAACCATAGTCGAAACACATTGGGCCAAGAATATCTTGTACGTAAGATGGGTAGCGGAATTGATCCTTATCGTCATTCCATACCGCTGCACCAGCGCGACTGCTTTCCAATAGAAATGCATTACCGTAATCAAAGAAATAGGTTCCCTTGGATACATGCTTATTGATGGCATCGACATGCCGTATCAAGCTTTCTTGTACGCATTGCTTAAATCGATCAGGATCACTCGCCAATAAAGCATTCGATTCTGCAAAGGTCAGCCCCATCGGATAATAGCCTCCAGACCAAGGATTATGTAAAGATGTCTGATCAGATCCTACAGTGACGTGGATATTTTCGCGATCAAAAGCCTCCCACACTTCGACAATATTACCGATATAGGCAAAAGATACGGTCTCCTTTTGATCCATCGCCGACTGTACCTGTTCAACGAGCTCATCGATGTTTTCGATCAATCGGTCTACCCAACCTTGTTCATGCCGTTTCTTTGCCGCAGCGGGATTTATTTCAGCGCATACGGTGATACAGCCGGCAATATTACCTGCTTTAGGTTGTGCGCCACTCATTCCCCCCAAGCCAGAAGTTAAAAATACTTTACCTTGAATTGTATCATTTGCTGTCAAATGTTTTCGGAAAGCATTCATGACCGTAATTGTGGTACCATGCACAATACCCTGGGGACCAATATACATATAAGAACCTGCTGTCATCTGTCCGTATTGCGTAACACCTAAGGCATTAAAACGTTCCCAGTCATCCGGTTTCGAATAGTTTGGAATCATCATGCCATTCGTTACAACGACACGTGGTGCATGTTGTGACGACGGGAAAAGACCCATCGGATGACCACTGTAGAGATGTAAAGTTTGCTCATCTGTCATCTGAGAAAGATACTGCATGGTGAGCCGATATTGAGCCCAATTTTGGAAAACAGCTCCATTCCCACCATACGTAATCAGTTCATGGGGATGTTGGGCTACAGCCGGATCAAGGTTATTCTGAATCATCAACATAATCGCTGCCGCCTGCTTACTCCCTGCTGGATAGTCAGCTATCGGTCGAGCGTGCATCGCATATTGGGGCCTAAAGCGGTACATGTAGATTCGGCCGTAACTACGGAGCTCCTCTAAAAATTCAGGTGCTAAAACGGTATGCCATTGTTTGGGGAAATAGCGTAATGCGTTCCGTAAAGCCAGCTTCTCTTCCGACCGGGTGAGAATATCCTTTCGTCGGGGGGCATGACTTATGGTATGATCTCGCTCTACTTTTGGGGGCAATACGGTCGGAATACCTTCCGCCACCTCGTTCTTAAATGTATCTTCCATGTTGTTATAATGAGAATACTTCCCGACCATTTTTCCATACTGCTGTAGGTTGCAAACTTCCTTGGTAGTAAGTAATATCCTGATAATTAGCTGTTTTAAATATACTGAAATCTGCTTTCATGCCTTTGGCTAACACGCCGCGATCCGACAGGTTTAAAGCTTTGGCGGCACGGTAGGTTAATGCAGCAAGCAATTCAGCGTTTGTCAACTTCTCTGCTGTTGCCAAAATACTCGCACTTGTCAATAATTGTCCCATGGGTGCAGAACCCGGATTCCAATCACTTCCTATGGCCAAACATGCACCTGCATCCAACAGCTTTCTAGCTGGCGTAAAACCACATCCAAGTCCGATGGAAGCCGCAGGTAGCGCCACCGCAACTGTATCTGAATGGGCAATAAGGTCAATTTCAATTGCTGTTGATGCCTCAAGATGATCCGCAGATTGGGCACCGAGTTCAACTGCAATCTGACTTCCCGAAGTTGTGAACTGATCGGCATGAATAGTCAGGTCAAAACCCATCGCTTTTGCTTTTTGTAAATATGCCACAATGTCTTCCCCTTGAAACGCTGTTTTTTCTATAAATGCGTCAATCCGGTTTGACAGCCCTTCTGATTTTAATAGCGGAAAAAGATCTGTTGTGATTCGATGAAGATAATCCTTTGCCGATCCGCTGAAGTCTCGCGGGAGCATATGTGCCGCCAAACAAGTTGGAACAAGGTCTGATGCCGTACGACGATCCGACTCCTGAATGACACGTAATATCTTCAGCTCCTCTTCAACATTAAGACCGTAACCGCTTTTAACTTCAATTGTTGTGATTCCTTGCCTTAACAGAAAATTTGCACGCTGGATCGTGAGATCAATCAATTCTGCTGCATCACAATCCCTTGTGTGTGATACCGTGCTCCAAATCCCTCCCCCAGCTGCCGCAATCTCCAGGTAGCTTGAGCCTGCATTTCGGAGGGCGAAATCATTCGCTCGATTACCGGCAAAAGCAATATGCGTATGGCAATCAATAAAGCCTGGCAAGGCGACCTGATCGCCTTCTACATGTACAAGTGCCACTTGCTTTCCCCATTGCAGTTGTAATCCCTCAAAGTCCGCCACTTCCATGATATCGTTACCTGCTATTAAAATACCTCCATCTTTAATAATAACTATTTGTTTATCATGGAGCGCCCCATTAACGGGCATATTTGACATGGTTAATATCTGCCTAAAAGGTCCAACTAATTTTAGCTCTTTTTCCATCCTTCTTCGTCTAAAACTCTTCAAATCTTTGTTTCAAATCCGCAGCAATTTCGCCCGTCGCATATTGACGATGCAATGTGATCAGTTCGCCCGATTTTACGAGCCTTAATGCTTCAGTCAACAGCTCTTCCATCGGTTGATCGGATTCGATATGCGGAATGGACTGACGAATTCTCGCATGAATAGCTTCCAATGCTGCAGACGATTTTAATGGCTGATGATAATCCTTTGCCTGTGCCGCACATAACAGTTCAATGCTTAATATTTTATCAACATTGTCAATGACCTGTAGTAATTTTCGGCCGGAAATAGATCCCATACTGACATGGTCCTCTTGGCCTAAAGAGGTAGGAATACTATCTGCACTTGCAGGAAAACAAAGCCCTTTATTCTCACTTGCAATCGCGGCTGTGCTATATTGTAAGATCATAAATCCTGAATTGAGACCGGTTGATTTCATTAACAATTTTGGGACACCGTTGGTTTGACCTTCTAAAGACAAGTAAACCCTTCGATCCGAAATATTGCCGATTTCCGATGCAGCAAGTGTGGCATAATCCAAAGGCAAAGCGATTGACTGTCCGTGAAAGCTACCGCCACTAATGGTTAGTTCATCATTAATGATCACAGGATTATCGGTCACTGCATTTATTTCGATTTCTATGGTCTCCTTCAAATGAAGCCAAGCATTGCGTGATGCTCCGTGGACTTGAGGGATACAGCGCAAAGAATAGGGATCTTGTACGCGGGAACAGTCTTTGTGGCTTTCTAAAATGGCTGAACCATGAAGCATGTTAAAAATGCTTGCAGCGACATAACGGTTTCCGGCATGCGGGCGTAATTGATGTAATTCAGTAAAAAATGGTTTTATTGAGCCATTTAAACCTTCAATCATTAAGGTCGCAATAATATCAGCATTCTGAAGTACACGATTTAACTCAGCAACAGCCATCACAGCATGGGCCGCCATAAATTGAGTTCCATTGATCAAAGCCAGACCTTCTTTTGCGCCCAAGTGCACCGGAGCCATACCATATTTTTCCAGAACGGTAGCTGTTTCCATAATTTCCCCTTCTACGTTGACTTTTCCTAAGCCAATCAAGGGTAAAAATAAATGTGACAATGGCGCCAAATCACCCGATGCGCCGACAGAGCCTTGCTTAGGTACCACAGGAATGATATGGTTTTCGATATGCCAAATAATCCGTTCAATTGTCGCATACTGAACACCCGAAAATCCTTGAGAAAGCGCGTGAACTTTAAGAATAAGCATCAATTTGGCCAAATCATTGGCGATAGGTTCGCCCATACCGACAGCATGGCTTTTTAGAATGTTTTCTTGTAGCAACTGCGTTTGACTTGCGTCAATAAGTGTGGTACACAAGGGACCAAAACCGGTATTAATCCCATAGACAACCTCACCACGCTCGACTATTTTACGAACATAACTGGCGCTCTGCTCGATCTTATTCTTGACTCCGGGTGATATTTCCCCCGTAACCGTTCCTTTTACTATGGCTAAGGCTATGGAGCATGTTAGCTGCCCACTGCCGTATAAAAATTTTTCCATCTTCCTATCTGCTTTACTCAAATGTACTTGCTATATTTGATAATTAGAAATACCATTTTTATCATCAATTGATAACCATGAATTATCAAATAGAACTAAGACACTTACTGTATTTTAAAGTATTGGCAGAAGAGCTGCATTTTAGAAGGGCTGCCGAAAAATTGTTTATTGCGCAGCCGGGCTTGAGCAGACAAATTAAGCAGCTGGAGGAATCCTATGGCGTAGCACTTTTTGAGCGTAATAAACGAAATGTTCAAATGACGGAAGCTGGGATCTATCTCTTTGCGGAGGTGAAAGAACTCTTTAGGCACTTGGATCAGATTGAAACTCAACTTCAAAGCTTTGCCAATGGTAAAATAAGTACCTTAAAGCTGGGGTTTATTGGGTCGGCTGTTCAGACCATCCTGCCGGAACTACTACTCAATTTAAAACAGCAGCAACCTGATATCGAGTTATCACTTCACGAACTAGCGAATGAAACCCAGCTGGATCTGCTGGAGAAAAAAGAATTGGACTTAGGCTTTGTTCGTCTTTCGGAAACGCCACCTGGCCTATGTAGCCTGCCTATACATACCGAGCATTTTAGTCTCGTTTTACCCAACGATCATCCCCTATTGAATTCGCCGAAAGCAAGTCTTGACGCCTTAAAAGATGAATCATTTATCTTATTTTCCAAAAACTATAGCCACTCTTATTATGATCTCGTCATGAGTATCTTTAGTGATCATAAGTTTATCCCCAAAGTTACTTTGCGCACTGTGAATGCTTTGACCATTTTCAATATGGTTGCTCAGAGATTGGGTGTTGCCATTGTTCCTTCGTCTTTAAAGAACGGATACCATGTTGATGTCACCTTTCTTGAATTGAACGGTTTACCACAACGAACAACGCTCTCTCTAGTTTGGAATGCACAAAATCGCAACCCGGGTATTCCATTGGTCACCCAGATCATCACTTCACAACTAAAATACGGATATAATACGTCAAAGCGGGATAATTAAGGTCTAAGTCCATATTAAAACAATAAAGAATAAATTGTTCGGTAAGCTTGTTCGTGTATTGCATATCAGAAACAAATTTTCTAAGTTTGAGTTATTTACTAAACTTGATAAAAAAACAAATTATGATTTTAGAAGTAGCTGTATTGCAAATTATTGAAGGACAACAATCCAATTTTGAAAGAGACTATAAAACAGCTTGCCAGTATATTAGTGCGAGTAAAGGCTATATAACGCATTCACTACGTAAATGTATTGAGAAAGACAACCAGTACATTCTATTGGTCGAATGGGAAACGTTGGAAGATCATACCATCGGTTTCAGAGAATCTGCATTATTTAAGGAATGGGAAAAACTTTTACATCATTACTACGATCCGTTTCCAACAGTCGAACATTATGAAGTGTTAAAATAGTAGTTTTATCGTCCTTTTTCTATAATAATCTAGTATCTTTGTAGAAATTTTTGATATTCAACTTTTAACCCCTGTAGCGTCGCAAGCGTTACAGCTTTGAACAGAACAAGATGTACACAAAAGAAAAAGCAAAAGTAAATAGTTTTACGGTAGATCATACCAAATTAAAACAAGGGATCTACGCTAAAGCTTCTACCACCAATAACAGCAATGTTGAAAGTTATACAACTTACGACATTCGCATGATCAGACCGAATTCTCCTGAGCGTATGCTATCGCCTGAAGTCATGCATACCTTAGAGCATTGTTTTGCAACAGAAATTAGAACCATCTTAGGTGATGAGGTTATTTATGTTGGACCAATGGGCTGTTGCACGGGATTTTATGTTGTATTGGCTGGAACAGCGAAAACTTCTCAGAATGTGGCGGAATTGATGAAAGAAGTATTAGAGACTATTCTTACAGAAGGATACGAAGTACCTTTCCAAAACCCGATTAGCTGCGGAAACTACACATTTATGGATTTTCCCACCTCAAAGCAGGCTTGTGTTAACTTCTTAAATCTGATAACTGCCGGAGAATTGGCTTTTGAGTATCCATATATTGAAGAAAACTAAATGATCCTGAATAAAGATATTGAAACGATTATCTTGGTAGCAAATAAAAATGAGCTATCTTTTAATACGACCAGTGAATCGACTTTTGTCTACGAAATTGGTGTAGGTAAAGTAAATGCTCTCCTAGCCGTTGCTACGCTTTATGAAGACATCAAAGCTTTAGGGATCAATCCTGTTCTTCTCAATGTGGGCACTGTGGGCTGTACAAGACATCCGATAGGACATGTTCTTTATCCGGCATACTATGCGCAAGGAGACGCGTATACAGATGGTTTTTTTCTGGAAAACACCTTGTTTTTTAAAGGGCAAGGGATTTTGGAATCCATTTCACGCGATGAATTTCGTTACGAAGATGCACTCTTGACATCGGATCGTTTTATCAATGTAAATACGGCTTTTTATCAGGATATCAAACATTTTAATCCTCTGGCATTTGATATGGAATCTTATGCCCTAGCGAATTTCTGTTTTCAAAAAAATCTCACCTTTCATAGCATTAAAATTGTTTCAGACAATTGTGATGGTACCGTTAAAGATTGGGAAAGCATTTTAGGGGAAATTTCAGGGAGATTAGGAGACATCCTCGATCAATTTATGAAAAAATTGAATCACGAAAAAGCTGCTGCTGTCCCTATATCGTAAGTTAATGAGATCACAAAAAGACCTGTAGAAATAGAGGTCTTTTTTGTTGCTATTTGGGCCGTACCGCTGCCCAAATTTCCCAACATTATTCCAATAAACTACCTTGTTCTTTCTTCAACAGCTGCTCCTACCGTCCTTCTAATTTGAATTTATCGAAACTATTCTTCGCCGAGGTTGTTCAGATAGTGGATGACAAGCCCATCGTTATAGTCAATATAACTCTTCCACACTGCAAATAAATCGATCTAATATTCTTATGAAGAAAAAGAAGAAAATAATAATTTCAAATAGACTGCCGATACAAATAGAACGAAAAAAAGAAAAATTAATCATCAAGCCGAGTGCGGGTGGACTTGCAACTGGGTTAAACTCCGCTTTTGATAGCGACGAAATACTCTGGGTTGGCTGGCCGGGAATCGTTCCGAAAGATGAAGAGGAAAAAGAAAAGATTGTTGAGCTTCTCAAACCGATGAGCTTACTTCCTGTTTTCTTATCAAAAGATGAAATCCGCAATTTCTACGAAGGTTATTCCAATGAGGTTCTCTGGCCTATCTGTCACTATCAGCCGAGCTACATTCATTTTGATCGCGAATATTGGTCTACGTATGTCACAGTGAATAAAAAATTTTGTGAAGCCGCTCTTTCCATCGATCAACTTTCGGATTTTATCTGGGTGCAGGATTATCAGCTTATGCTGCTCCCGCAACTGCTGCGTTCAGAAAACCAAACACTCAACATCGGTTATTTTCACCATATCCCCTTTCCTTCTGAAGAGCTCTTTATGAACATTCCACAACGTAAAGAATTGGTCGAAGGTTTATTGGGTGCGGATCTCATCGGATTTCATACGTTCGCTGATAGCCAGAACTTTCTAAACGCCTGCAAAAAAATACTGCATGTATCATCTGGTTATAATCAGCTGAAATATAAAGATCGCCATATCTTTGTGGAATCCTTTCCGATGGGCATTGATTTTGATAAATTCGTCCAAGTCAGCCATCAACCAAAAATTCAATCCATTGCAAGCCAATTTCGAAGCCACTTTCCCGACCAGAAGATTATTATATCGGTCGACAGGCTCGATTATAGCAAAGGGATATTAGAGCGATTACGTGCTTTTCTCACCTTCCTTGAAAAATACCCCGAATGGCATACAAAAGTTGTCTTATATATGCTTATCGTGCCATCCAGGGATAAAGTGTCGCAATATAAGAAGCTGAAAGACGAGATTAACCGAAAGGTGAGTGAAATCAATTCCATTTATGGAAATTTAAGCTGGACGCCAGTATTATATTTTTACAAATCACTTCCATTCGAGGAGCTGGTTGGATTATATGTTGCATCTGATATCTGCATGATTACATCGACGCGCGATGGGATGAATCTTGTCAGTAAAGAATATATCGCCAGTAAAACGTTATCAAAAGGTGTTTGATTTTAAGTGAGTTTGCGGCGCTTCCAAAGAACTTGTTGACGCCTTGATTATCAACCCCTATAATCGAACGGAAACTGCTGACAGTATTTACCAAGCGCTTAAAATGCCGCCCGAAGAAGTTCAGGAACGTACCGATGCCAATATTCAGATTATACAGAAGTTTAATGTACAGCATTGGGTGCAACTATTTACCAATCGCCTGGCTGAAACCAAAGCATCCAGCGTGATGAATGGGCAAGGCGGATTTCAGATAAAGTGTTCAGTAGTATTCGGAACGATACCAGTAAAAGCAGCAATAGGCTCTTTTTCCTGGATTATGACGGCACTTTGGTCAAATTCCAGAACCACGCCCAAAAAGCAACTCCGACGACCTTATTGTACAACCTCTTGGATAATATTATTTCAGACCCACTTAATACCTTGGTCATCATAAGCGGCGCTCGCAAGAAAGCTTATCGTCTTGGTTTGACGGTCGGTCTTACTATTTGGTTGCCGAACATGGCATTTGGTCAAATTTCCCAAATTTCAACTGGTCATATAAAAAAGGACTGGCACTTCATTGGATGCCCGAAGTAAAAAAATTGATGGAAAAATTGGCCGACCAAACTCCAGGCGCATTTATTGAAGTCAAGCCTTATTCGTTGGCCTGGCATTATAGAAAAGTAGAATTAGGCTTGGGCGAACTTAAAGCCACTGAATTAAAAGAGATTTTAAACCCGATGCTGAATGATTATGGCTTACAGTTACTTGACGGAAATGCGGTCATTGAGGTTAAAAATACGGAAGTTAACAAAGGTAAAGCAGCATTGGAAATTGCAGGTCATATAAAAGCAGATTTTATGTTGGCCATTGGCGACGACATTACCGATGAAGACCTATTCCGTTATCTTCCTCAATCGACGATAAGTATTAAAGTTGGTAGCAATAAGTCTGCGGCAAAATATTATCTGGATGAACAAGAAGATGTTCTTCAATTTTTGAATCAACTTATCATAAAATAATGAACGAAAATACAATGGAAAAAAGACATACCTATCAATCTGGAATCATTGGCAATTGTTCCTATATTGCGCATGTCGGTATGGATACCAATATATCTTGGCTGTGCTGGCCCTCTTTCGAAGATAGCTTTGTATTTGGCAGTATGCTCGACAAACAGCAAGGCGGGCGCTTTGAGATCAGCTCAGAGGAACCTATTGTCGAAACCAAGCAATACTACATCAAAAACTCCAACGTGCTCTGCACGGAAATCCATACAGCGTCCTATGCCTATCGCGTTACGGATTTTGCCCCTCGATTTGAACAATTCGGACGATATTTTAAACTTTGATGTTGGTCCGGAAGATCGAACCTTTATATGGGCCCCAGTGTAAACGTTAGGTGTCATCCTACTGGCGACTATGGCCGATTGGCACTAAACCAACCCGTGGAAGCAATCATATCTTGTATAGTAACGACCAGATCGGGGAACGAATTCGCCTTACTACGGATCTGCCCATTTCTCATTTCTTTCAAGAGGAGAGCTGGACCATCATCAGTGAGAATAAATACCTTGTATTGACCTATGATGCTGCTTTCGAATCAGCTATCGCAGGTACCTGCGAAGATTTCCTCCATAAGACAATTAGCTATTGGCAGCGATGGATTAAAAGATGTAGTATTCCCAACATCTATCAAACAGAAGTTATTCGATCCGCTTTGGTGCTAAAGCTCCATCAATATGAGGACACAGGAGCAATTATAGCAGCTTCAACAACAAGCTTGCCCGAGTACCCTGGTTCTGGCAGAAACTGGGACTACCGCTATTGCTGGGTACGGGATAGCTACTATGTGCTAACGGCACTGACGCATATCGGTCAATTTGAAGAAATGGAAAGCTTTGCAAACTATATTGCCGGCATCACACATCGTAATCCGGGAAGGCTTCAACCATTGTACGGTATTCTCGGCAATTCCGAGCTTACGGAACATATTTTACCCTATCTAAAAGGATATCAGGAAAGCGGTCCAGTGCGAATCGGGAACCAGGCGTTTGAACATATCCAAAATGACGTCTATGGTCAGGCTATGATTGCATTGTTGCCTCTTTTCACTGATCAGCGTTTTAAAATCCATGAAAACAAAAATGTCTTAGGCTGGGTGAATTTTATTCTGGAAAAAATAGAAGCCACAATCGAGGAAAAAGATGCCGGCATTTGGGAGTTCCGGAACTTTGCCAACCATCACTGCTATTCGAATCTTTTCCAATGGGTTGGATGCAAAGCTGCCCTATTAATTGCACGCCAAAATGGTTATCAGGATATGGAGGATCGCGCGAATGTTCTTCTAAAAAGGCAGAAGCTTACATTGAAGCTTGTTATGACGAGGAGCGAAAAGTCTATCAAAACGCATTAGACAGCCGAAATTTAGATGCAAGCACCTTACAGCTTATTGTTATGGATTATCTTGACCCAAAATCGGACCGTGCACGTCATCACCTCGATATGCTGGAAAAAGAATTAAAAGGCGAAAATGGACTTTTTTATCGGTATAAGCATCAAGATGATTTTGGCCGGCCCAAATCCACGTTCTTGGTCTGTGCATTTTGGTATGTAGAAGCCTTGGCCTGCGTAGGGCGTGTGGAAGAAGCGAAAGAGATTCTCGAACGTTTGCTGACCTACAGCAATCACTTAGGTCTTTTCAGCGAAGATGTTACGGAAGATAACGGTAGCCAATGGGGTAATTTCCCTCAAGCCTATAGTCACGTTGGATTGATGAATGCTGTTTACCGCCTAGCGATAAAATTGGATAAACCAATTTTTCATTAACATAAAACAAACATGAAGGTGTTAAAAAGTCAGGTTAACACCTTCGGTTTGAGCATTCGAAAGCGCTATCGGTGCTTATATTAAGGTCTGTTTGTATCGATCAAAATGCTCACAGATTTCTTCCACCCCAATTTGTTTACCCATTAAATCTATAAAACGGTTCTTATACAATGAGAAAATATATAATCCTGTTGCCAAGCTTCCCACCACAAAAATACCTTCCTGCTCGTTACTTTTGACCAGTTTATTATTTAGATGACATTCCTTAAGCAATGGTATATCATAAGAAGACCATTTCCCCATTTTATCTTTTAGTACCAACCCAATATTTTTTGTTCCAGTCATCGTAATTTGCTCCTTTCTTAAAAAGGGAACATCAGTAATTGTCTAAATGTTTGCATCATTTGCTGATTCCAGCAAAAATGCGTCTTTTATACACAGTATCAAGTATAAACACGTTATATAAAAAAGCATGTTTTCACCATTATGGTTTGAAAACATGCTTTTATTAAGTCTGTACGAGATTAATCTATCTTTTGCCAGGCAGATAGATCTGAAAACCCAAACCTACCCCCAATCCACTCGCTCCACTACCCGTATTGATATTGGCTTTACTGTAGTTATAACCGAAGGTGGCTTCCAAAGCCACTGTCCTGGTAATAAAATGTGCATAACCCACATTCGCTCCTACGGCCAGCGCAACATCTTTCCCTTTCGAGCTACCCGAAATCCCGATGTCTCCCTGCCCAAAGAATCTCCCTGTAGTTGAACCTGCATTGGGGAAGTAATAGCGTACAAAAGGTGCAACCCCATATGTCCATTCATTATCAGCATCCTTTACTGTGGCCAAACCTAAGTTGGCTTGCGCTCCGATGGCCAAACCATCCGAAACAAAATAGCCCGCTCTCGGTTGAAGTGCAATGTTAAACGATTTTGCTTCAAAGCTGTAGCCTAGATTACCGATCGATCCACCGACCATCCAGTTTCCTTGCTTTATAGGTTCGATGCCTACCTCCGATGACATCTGTGGCGTGGTCTCAATTTTCTGCGCATGGGCCTGATACCCAATACCTGCTGTTATTAATAAAAGAAGTGTCGATTTTTTCATATATATGTATGTTCTAAATTACTTTAATTTAATAACAAGGTCAATAAATGAAAAGTTTTAAATTTATCATTAAAATATAGGTATCACCTTTAATAAAAAAAAACAACCATTCAGTTTTAATTACTGTTCTCTATTAAAAAGATGATGAATACAGCAATTCAATTTGGTGATTCTATTTCACATTCATATTGGAGAAACTCCATGTACATGAACGAAATAGACCCTTTAGACAACGATCCAAGTACCGACGATGGCACTTCTGTACGTCAGCAGCCTCAAGTCCCTTCACAAGAAGACGTAACTCCTGACCTATACTATCCTGAAAATGCAGAGGGGCCAGATCCAAGTGAAGAAGAACAACGCGATCGTAGTAATAAAGAAAAAATTAATACGGAAGAGGATCAACATAAAGAGCAACCGGACCATTCGGAAGAAAATATTTATGATGCTGATCCGGATCAAAAGAAAGAGCAAAAAAACTCCCTTAATTAAGGGAGTTTTTTATCAGATATATTGATAGGTCGACGAGATGATTACGGTTTTGATTTACTATTATTGATACTGTCTTTCCTAAGTGTGTCTGCTAAACTCGTATCTTTCTGCATGGTCATTTTTTGCTGTTCGCTTAAATTATACCGGGTTTCGTCGGCATCAGTAGGTGCAATGTTGTCTGACTGACCGCTTCCTTCAGTTTGATTTTTGGTCGAGTTTTGGCACGAAAAGAATAGTGTAGCGCATAATATCGCTCCTAAAGTTAAGGTGAATCTTTTGCTCTTTTTCATGGTCTATTTTATTTTGCGTTAATCTTTTTCGATAAGAACCACATTCAAAGCTTATTAGTTCAATAAAGCTGATAAAAACAAGAAATTTAAAACTTGCTTGAAAAAATGGACACTGGCATAAATCATTAAAACAGGTAATGCCCGTAATAAAGACATTTTTTTTAGGAACAAATACCCAATTAAAAAAAACTATTCATGGCAGTAAATTTTATTGCGACACGTTTAATCCTGCTTTTTTTGTAGTGTTTCTACTACAAAATCAACGATACTCAGCATTACGTATTTTTCCCATATACCTGTTTAAACAAGGTTTGGATGACCTCTAAATCGCAAAACTAGCACTTTAATTGTACCTCTGTTTATCGAATACACATCAATCAATTTAACAAAAGGTACTATGAACAATTCCAATTTAAATTTGTTAGTCGAAGAAAAAAGAAGTCTTTTGAAACATTTCGCGGGAAAATTCACCAATGATCCTGATCAAAAAGAGGATTTGATTCAAGAAACACTTATCCGCGCATTAAAATCGATCGATGATTTTATCCGTCACCCCCAAGTAATGTCTTGGCTTTACGTTATTATGAAAAATGTATACATCAATCAATACCGCAAAGCGAAGCGTACGAATGATATCCACGAAACCTACATCGGTCTCGAAAGTACCAACACAATAGAAACAAATAAAAGTGACAATAAATTCATCGCGGATGATATTGAAAAAGCGATGTGCAGTTTATCTGAAGAAAATTATCAAGTGTTTCAATTATTTCTCGAAGGATACAAGTATCATGAGATAGCCTCTTATTTTGACATGCCCGAAGGCACTATAAAAACCAGGATCCACATGACAAGAAAGAAACTTCAAAAGCAACTTAAAATTTACAGGCTCAAATAAAAAACAAAAAGGTGGTTCTAGGGTTATCTATCTAGAAGCAGCTAACCGACATCACAACAATTCGTTAAATGGTAAACATATGAAATCAAGAGTTAAAATAAATAATCAGCAAGCTATGGTCATTGCGCTAATTATCTGCGGCGGTCCGATAAGAAAAGGAAATAGCAAAACCATTGTTCAACCAGAAGTTTCGGAATCAGTAGACAAGAAACAGATTAAGGTCGATACGGAAAAAGGTAAAAAAACTTCTTTTAATAAAAAATAAAGATAGCAATTACCGTCCAACGGCTGCTTTAGCAATTTAAAGCAGCCGTTTTTTTTTGCGTTTCGCTCCAGCTATCGTGCAACAATCTACTGATGGTACGCAGCATAAAATCGCCTTCATGGATGAAATTATACCTATCCTGTTCTTTCACAAAACTGCAGGGCTACTTGAGGCGTTCTTAAGTGAAAAATAGAAATTCACAAAGCCGACATTAAATGGAAAACAATACGATAAATGATCGTACATTAATCAGCGACCTTATACAGATCAACAACGATCGGATTGCAGGCTATCAGAAAGCTGTAGAAATAGCCACACGCCTCCATCTTGAACATTTAAATAACACCTTTATTGAGTTTATGAACCAATCCGAGGTATTTATTGAAGAATTAAAACCCTACCTAGCTCCGCGGGAAGACGACTCAATCGGAGGAACGATGATCATTGGCAAGCTATTCAGAATTTGGATGGAGATAAAATCCGCCATTTCAGGAAATGATGAAAGGAGTTTACTATGCAGCTGTGAGCAAGGTGAAGATGCCTTTACACATACCTATAAGGATGTTGTTGACCATGAAGACTGGGAAATCAGCCATGATCTGCTCCTGCTCATCGAAAAACAACTTGGTATACAGCTCGAAGCTCACGAATATATTAAAACGTTACGAGACAAGGCCACTACGTCTTAACCTATTATCAACATATTTTACAAGGGTAAATGCACTATGAAAGCAAGAACGGGGTATACAAGAAGAAAAGTAGGTAAGTCTTTTAAATATTTCGACGCTTCGGAAAAGGAAGTGTCCGATAAAAAGATTTTAGAGCGGATCGCAAAACTCGTTATTCCACCAAATTGGACAGATGTTTGGATCGCTAAAAGCTCAAAAAGCGATTTACAGGCTTTTGGCTTCGACCAAAAAGGACGCAAACAATATATCTATCATTCCAAATTTGTCGGCCAACGGCAAGCTGCAAAGTTTAGCAATATCCTCTATATGGGTAAATACTTACAAGAGTTGAGAAACATCAGTTCCAAACACCTCAAACACGAATTTTGGGACATGGATAAACTTTGTGCAGTTGCTTTTAAAATAATGGACAGTACATTGATTCGTATTGGCAATAAGCGTTATACACTGACAAATAAATCGTATGGGCTGAGTACTTTGGAAAAAAGACACGTCAGCATTGAAGGCAATCGGATATCGCTAGCCTATAAAGGTAAAAAGGGGGTTTTCCAGCAGAAATCCTGGACCAACAAACAACAAGCTAAACTTTTGGAAGAATTACTAAAAATGAAAGGCAAAAGGATATTCCAAATGGATAGTGCAAGTTGCGAAAGCACTTTCTGTGGTTCCGCTTTTAATCAGTATCTGCGGAAGAATTGTACGGGTGAGATCAGTTGCAAGAGTATTCGCATTTGGGGCGCCAGTCGTGAAGCCTTTTATCAGCTTGCGCAAACAAAACAGGCGGGATCACTCAGTGCACGGAAAAGACAATTAAATAGCGTCATCAAGAAGGTTGCAGAGCAACTTGGTAATACGAAGTCTGTTTCGCAGACTTATTATATCCATCCGGCCATACAACAGGTATTTATGGAAGCAAAGTTCCCCTTTATAAAAGATAAATTACCACTTGCGAAGCTTGAAGAGAGAGTATTCCGATTTTTACGTAAGCATGGCTAAGCAGGAAATTACCGGCCAAATCTAAACCATTCTTCCAATGGATGGTTTAGCTTATGAAGCCAACTCGCAACCATCTCCATTGCTGCAACAGAAAAGGTTATACCATTTCCGCCGAAGCCACATACAAAATATGAATTTTTGAACTTTCTATGTTCTCCGATATAAGGTAATCCATCTTTGGTCGTCCCAAATGTACCTGCCCAAGTAAAATCAGTGCGGAAGGTTTTATCGACAAAAATTTTATTAAATGACTGCGCTAACTTATGAGACTTCTTTGCAATGAGCTCATCTCGCTTGATGGGATCTCTAAAGGTCTCATCTTCTCCTCCAATCAGAAACCTATCGTCGTCTGTTGTTCGCATATACAAATAGGGCGTGGCCGTATTCCAGATGAGAAGGTCGCGATATAGCTGATTATGTTCTTTATTAGCTTCCGATACAATAGCAAATGTGCTTAGCAGGTCAACAAATTTTTCGGAAATGAGATTTGTTGTTTCGTATCCTGTACAATAGATAATCTTTTCCGCTTTGATTTTAGCCCCTGTTGAAGTAATCGCTGAATTATAACCAGACTTATAAAACACTTTTTCTAACGCTGTCTTGTCAAAAATAGATAACCCTCGGTTAACATTATATGCCAATAGTTCGTGTGTGAAACAAAAGGCGTCAATGCTTGCCCCTAGATCCGAAAGTATACCCCCATAAGCACCGCTCATTGCATAACGTTCCCTGATATCCCGCTCCGTTAGCCACTTGACGTCGAAGCCAGCTTCTTGCCTTGCTTCGAACTCCTCCTTTAGCCAAGCTATATCCTTTTTCTTTGCCGCATAGTAGAGTGACTGTTTGCTTCTAAAACCAGCTTTCGATCGGATTTTCTTGGCAAGTCTACCTAATTTATCAATAGCTTCTCCACAGGCTCGGTAGCTCGCAATTGCCCCCTGAATACCGATTAATTCCTTTAATCTATATAAGGGAATATCAATCTCATATTGTAACATGGAAGTTGTTGCCGCCGAACTCCCATTCACAATTTCCCGCTTATCTATAAGAACACATTTCTTTCCATCGGCCATACATTGATGCGCAATCAAGGCTCCGGTGATCCCCCTCCTACAATAAGTACATCACAGCTTATATCTTTATGTAAGGAAGGATAGGTATTTAAGAGACCATTCTTCACCAACCAAAATGGCTCATTAGACTTTAAATCCATGATAATAATAGCAGCTTTACAGTATATAACCGATTCCTTTAGGAATAGTTTGCCAGCTATTTTATTAAATTTCAAACCAATCCTCCATAGCGAAGGTTATCGTATTAGCAATAAATAGACAACATATGCGTGCAATTTGGACAGGGGCTATTGGTTTTGGCTTAGTTAATATTCCCATAAAATTATATAGTGCAACTGAAAATGCAAGTCTCGATTTGGACATGCTTGATCGTAAAGATTTATCCAATATTAAATTCAAACGGGTAAATGAACAGACTGGTAAAGAAGTAAAGTGGGACAATATTGTTAAAGGATACTTTATGAAAGACCACTATGTAGTTTTGGAAGACGCCGATTTTGAAGATGCAAGTCCGGAGAAATCAAAACTTATCAATCTGCATGCATTTGTAAAACTGATGGATGTTGACAGTATTTATTTTGAAACACCTTATTACCTCGAACCACAGAAGGGCGGTGAGAAAGCTTATCAGCTGCTTGTCAAAGCTTTAGAAAAAACAAAAATGGCGGGTTTAGGAGCATTTGTGATGCGAAATGTCGAACATCTAGCCCTTATAAAACCCTATCGTAATGCATTGGTATTGAATAAAATTCGCTATCAGCAGGAGATTAGGGGCTTGGACGACCTTAAATTGCCCACTACAATAAAAATTCAAAAGGTGGAAATGGACATGGCGACACAGCTGATTGAGCAGCACAGTAAGTCCTTTGATATTAGTAAATATAAAAATGAATACATGGACGAGCTCCTAAAAATTATCAAGCAAAAAGACAAGGGAAAACGCCCAACCATCCGAAAAATGAAAGTTGAGCATACAAAAGCAGACGATCTCCTTGCCAAACTAAAAGCGAGCTTGGGTTAAGACGCACCGACATAAAAACCTAGGTGGCTTAGCTACCTTCAAGGAAGCTAAAAGCAGGAATAAGAAATCCAGTATTTTAAGCATAAATAGAAAAACGATGAAAAATATCATACCGGAACAGAAAGAAGGGAAAAGACTTGATTGTTTTGAATCACTTGAATTTGCAAGTGAAGATATCGCTAACTTAGCATTTGAATTGGGCGTAGAGAACCTGAGAAAGGTCAACCATTGGTACACTTTAGCCCAATTACCCGCTACCACATTTCAATTGACAGGCGGTTATGGTACACCGATAGATCGCTTACTCGAATTACATGATTATATCAGACTGGATATCCCCAGACCGGGACTTCCAAGTAGCGGTGGTTATGACTGGGTACATGTCGTTAACCTCACGCTAGACAAAACCGATGATTATAAAGTTTTTGCCCTAACCTTAAAGCCTTGTCCCGATCCAAGCCATCCCGGCGATAAAAATACAGCTCATTTTTTCGAAGGAATTTCATCGTCAACTTTCCTGATCGAACAGCGTAGAAACAGTATATTGTTTCAATATGCTGGCAGAAACGAGATCATAAACGTTGACAATGAAAATTTTAGCGATAATGTTCGGAACTATCTCGTCGGTTTGGCGGCGAAAATAGGAGCCTCCTATCCGCAGTGGAAATCATTAATCAAAGGAATGGCGAATGCTGTTGCCAAAGAATTTAATGCCCGTTTATAGTATGTTGCATGTGAGAAATTGGTATCATTTTTAATTCCAAAGTAAAAAGAAGCCAATAAGGCAATTTTATCTACTTTCCAACGTTCTAATATTAAAGATTCGATCTATGCTGTCGTAATTTTATTTCGTATATTTATGTATACATTAGGAGTTTTGGGGTACTATGAATCATACAATCCAATCGAGTAATCAAACCGTTATTAAGCTTCAGTCTTTTGGCAGCCTGGTCATTTTAGATCGGCACTTTACGATCGTCGGAGTGACGGAGTCTGTCGTAAATGAACATTATACCAGTGAAGCTCTATTAGGAACCCATTTTTTTCATAGCTTTGGCCATACCTTCGGCGAAGCCCTGTTGAAAGTGAGGAATGCTGTGATGGAACTTCTTGAAAACGGACAGTCGCGTCACATTTTACCCATTAAAATTAAAAACGACAGGGTTTATGTTAAACTACGTAGACATGATGAATATCTTTACATTGAATGGGAACAACAACATAAAAAATATATTTCCGCTAAAAAAATTAACGAACTCAATTTTTTGTTGGATACCATTCAGCCAAATAACTGGAATCGCGTTTGTTCGGCCATTAACAAGATATTGAATTATGATCGTGTTTTCGTTTTGCAAATTCAAGAAACAGGGTATAGTTCGGTGATTGCTGAGCATACGGCAAATGGACGGTCTTCTTTCAAAGGCAAGGAATTCTCCAAAGATTTTATGCCCGAGGAAGTTTTGTCTTACTATCGTAGTTATTCGTATCGATACGCTCCCAACATGGACGATCAGGGACAAGAATTCTATTATAAAGATGAGGCCATCGATCCCCTTTCGAGCCTATTATCTCCTCTGCCTGAACTCCATCAACTTTTTTTAAAAGAAATAAATGTTCAAAGTGCCCTTTTTTTTCGAATCTGTATTGATGATGATTTTTGGGGACTTGTGGTTGCGCAGCATGACGAAAAGCGTGTGGTCGACCTACAACAACGAAAACTATGCACATTTGCCATCCAGGCGGCAACCAGCAAATATGAAAGTCATGTCAAACAGAATCTCTTGGAAAGAACAGAGCTTCTAAAGCTCGCAGAAGAAGAATTAAAGAAAAGTCTCTCTGAAAATAAGATGGTAAATTGTGCCTTGATACAACATATGGACATTCTAACTCAGCTTGTGGATGCAGATGGTTTGGCAATTTTCAATCAGGGCGACGTTTTTAGCTATGGGCAGTCTCCTCCTAAAGCACAGTTTTATGAACTCATTCAATTCCTGCAGAAACATACCGACAAAGCCCTCTTTAAAGACTACAACTTTCGTCTAAATCATCAAGAAAACTTTAAAGAAAAGCTTGGTTTTGCCGGTCTAATGTATTTAAAGGTAGGCTTGGAGAACGATTATTACATCGTTTGGTTTAGAAGAGAAAATAGCAGTCAGGTCATGCAAATGGAGTTAAAAGAAGAACAGGATGGTAAAAAGCAGCTCAAAATCTGGGAAGATACGCGTTATGATGTTGCCAAGCCATGGAATGATGCTGAAATTAACTTTGTGCTTCGCTTAAATCAAATCATCAAAGAATCCATCTTTGCGAAATTGAAAGAACGCCAGCTCCTCAATGACGAACTTCTCAGCTTAAACAATGAATTGGAAATGTTTACCCATACGCTTTCCCACGATTTGAAAAACCCGCTGTCCATCTTAAAAATGGGTATACAATTTCTTCAGCAACACCCCGACAATATCGATTTTAAAAAAATCAATAAATGGTATCAGAATTTCAGCCGAAGTGTCACCAACATTGAGGATATTATCAACAATATGGTACAATTAAGCCAACACCGATCCAGCATTTTAGACAAAGAGCCACTTCCAATGGCCTACACCATTCAGCGTATATTCCAAGAAAACAGTATTCTATATAACGTCAATAATTGTCGGCCCACTTTTGGCACATTATTGCCTATTTGGGGCGAGAAAAGTGCCGCTTATCAAATTTTTTCCAATTTAATTATCAACGCTATAAAATATTCAGCCCAGTCGGACAGCCCTGTGGTGTCCATAGATAGTTCGCATGAAGATGATTATACCCATTATCAAATCAAGGATAATGGAATTGGCATACCCAGTGAACACCTACCGCACATATACGAAATGTTTACAAGGGCGGATAACGTGGGCTCCATACCCGGTACGGGCATTGGTCTTTCACTCGTAAAGCGCATTATGGAGCGGTTGGGAGGAAATATAAAAATTGAATCGGAAGTCGGTTTGGGTACAACAGTTCATCTTTACTTTCCAATTGTTAAGCCATTTCCCGAACAAATGTTGCTCAATTAACCTGATGAGCATCCTGAAATCTCGCAAACTATTTCCTCGCTGATATTGTTCATTATTCGAGAGAATACAACGCGAATAAAGAGGGTTGTACCACTTAAACGAAATCGAAAACATGGAAGAGATATTGCAACATGCAGTAGTAAAACGAGGTTTGATTATTGCCTATTACTTTAGTAACATATGGTATCGTAAAGGATTATTCGGGCAACATACTATTCCGGATCCCAATGATACTGATCCAATTGAGCGTCCTGAACCGGACGTGGATGAAACCGATCCTGAAGAAGAAGAAAATGTCAATTATGCCCATAAAAAGACACAAACAAGCGACGGAACAAGTGCTAGAGCGGCCTCGTCCGCTGCTTGGGATGAAAATGTCGAAAATCCAGCAATACCCAAAAAGACAGATTGACCCGTGGGTCAATCTGTAACGATATGCAATTGGCCGTTTTCATTAAAAAAAACGTCGCTGATAAACACGATGCGTTTATCACCCGTTTTTATAGTACGTCCGTGATACACACAGCGGAGCTTTCCTTCTCTATCGCTAAATAGGCTATTGTGTCCGGTACCCGAAATTACTCCCCCGCTATGGGTATTTTTTTCAATGATTGGATTAGCAGGTGACTTTTCATAGCTTCCCAATGGGGCAGTTGCCGTTCCATAGCCTACCGCATAATTGGCTCCAGCAAAATAGTTGGCGGAATACATCATATAATATTGTCCGTTTTTTTTCATTAGAAAAGAACCTTCTGTCCATCGTCTATTTATCTCACCCGAAGTGACTGACCTACTCTCCCATTCAGCCTGTGCGTCATTCATCGAAACTGGAGGTCGCATTAAAAGGACTGGGTCCCCGATCGTTTTAGTCATACTGCTGTCCAATTCAACACCGTACACCCAGCTCTCTTCGATCCTGCTATAGCCATACTTCTGCTTCGCCCAATCCGCAACCTCCGACTCCACCGGATGCTCATAGCAACAACGCGAATAAAACAGATAATTCCTATTGTCGGTATCTCTAAAAACGTTCGCATCAATAATTGGATATCCCGGATCAAAAATAGGTTTTCCAGTAAGGTCTTTGAATGGCCCTAAGGGACTATCCGCCACAGCTACCCCGATGCGATAGTTTTCAATATGTTGTTTTGGATTATCTTTCCAATGGGCGCTATAATACATATAGTATTTGTTATTGACCCGGTAAACTTCAGGCGCCCAAAAATCTTTTTCTCCCCAGCCATTAGGCTGGTTGGCATCATATACTTTCCTTTCCTTCGTCCATGTTTTCAGATCTTTGGAACTATAAGCAATAAAGCCGTTTTCAGTTCCACCTGTGCCATATAAATAATATCGATCGGTAGGGGGATCAAATACAATAAAGGGATCGCCAAAGGCTACATCCGTTTGATAGGATTTTCCATTCCGGGTCAATCCCTGATCTGTGGCCAGGAAGCGAAACTTTGCGGTATCAAACCGAGGAACCGGAATACCATCACCAGTTGATGCAAAATTAAACGGTATGATAGCGGTTCTCCGAGGTGCCACTTTTTCATCTGAAAAGTGTGTGTGACAGACATAATACCATTGCTTTCCTTTTTTGAAAACGTCGCCATGTCCAGTTCCGGCAAAACCGCTATTTTTTCGGCTTAATGCCGGCTGACCTTCCAGTTTTTTCCAAGGCCCATAGACATTATCCGCGATTGCCACGCCGACAGCATAGTCTTTATTTCGAAAATCATTTGCCGAATAAAACATATAATAATACTGGCCTTGCTGGATAACAGTAGGACCTTCGGTAACCGTCCACTCTGCATTTGCTGTATTTTCCCAGGGTAATTCCGCATGGACACATTCTTTTAGCGTCTCTCCTTTTATTCCCGAATAATCGGACTTTAATTCGGCGACAAAAATTCTATTTCCTTGCGTTAATCTGACATGAAACAGGTATTTCCTCCCATTGCGATCGCTGAATACAAATGGATCTATCTGCTTTTGCCCGACTTCAAGTGGTGCTTTGGAAGTTTGCTTAAAAGGACCTACAGGGCTATCACTAACTGCAATTGCTATATGCTCATCTGCTGTATAAGCCATATAAAATTTACCCTTTTCAAACCATACCTGTGGCGCCCAAAATCCCGTCGATCCAAAAGCATCTCCTTTTAAAAGGGCAAAACCTGAAGTTGTGCCTGCCGGGACCTTCCAATGTTTCAAATCTGTAGATTGATACACTTTAAACCCCTGCTGTTCTTCAGAATCTCCATTCGTACCATACAGATAATAATATCCCCCGTAAAAGAATACGGTTGGATCAGCCTGAAAAATTCCGTCTATTGGAATATTCGCCTTTCCTATCGATACTGCTGTGGTATGCTGTGCGATTGTCGTCTGTACAAAAGACAGAAAAAGGGCACTAATTAAAAGGTATATTTTGTTCATTGAATTGAATAGCTATTTGGTATACAGATATCTAAAATTCAATAATTAATCGCTCAATTGCCGGTAATATTGTATCAATTGAACATCATTTTGTATCATAAAACCATTTCTCTAACCAAGTTTAGTTAAATGCAACTGTTTCATTTAATTGACAAACCATTTACTTCTGAGACCCGTTCTATTTAAAATAATCAAATACTTAATTAAGAGCGTAGGTCATGATATGTAATAACATCTTTTTCTTTTCCTTAATAACCAGTCTGCTGTTGATATCGTGTAATCATCAAACTCCTCAGGAAAAAGCTTCCCGTCATATGGAGGAGGCCGAAAATAAAGCAGCGGCAGCCAGTGAACAAGCTATAGCGAGAGCTGAAGCTGCGGCAGCAAAGAATACCGAAGCAGTCATTTATGCAAATATAGCTGCTGCTAACGAGGCTGTTGCTGGGATTCCAGCTCCAGCGTTGTCCAATAAGGAAGCTGAAAGGATATACAACAAACTCGGCAAAATCATTGTCGATCGAATCAATGCAAAGACAGCAGTAGAAGCGATGGAAAAAGAACAAGCCATCGCTCGAATTAAAAAAGATGTTTTGGAAAATTTAAGGAATGGCAAAATTACCCAAGCTGATCATGACGGTATAATGGGCTATTTAGAAGATAGCATCAAAGCTGCCAAGTCAGTTATGTAAGGCGCAATCAGCGAGACAAAACGACAAACTTATGATAAATTCAATCGAACAATCGTGTATAGAAGCCTGTTGGCAATGTGTTACTGCTTGCCATACCTGTGCGAATGCTTGCACAAAAGAAAGTGACCTTCAAGCCATGGCAAAATGTATTGCATTGGATATGGAATGCGCAGTCGTTTGTAAAGCAGTGGCCGAACTTCTTGCTATGGAAAGTTACTATAGCCGACGACTTATCAAGACTTGCGCTGAATTATGTACACTCTGTGCAGAGGAGTGCTTTATGCATCCACATGAACATTGCCAGCACTGTGCTAAATTATGTGAACTTTGCGCAATTGCGTGTAACAAACTAACTGCATAAAATATAGTGGTGTAGATTTCAAATTTCCTGATGGGGCTATCAGGAAATTTTTAATTCAAAATGCCTCTTTCAAATGCAAATTTGACCAAATGAGCTGTATTTTTTACGCCCGCTTTATCGATTAAGTTTTGACGGTGTCCTTCAACTGTACGCTTGCTTAAAAATATCTTATCGGCAATTTCAATATTTGTGTATCCTTCTGCAATTAATTTGAGTACTTCAAGCTCTCTATCGGAGATATCAAAATCTGTCTGTAGCTCGCCTGATACCTGTGCATAGCTTTGTCCAGAGCGAACTTGGTCCAATAGTATCATTGCGATTTCCTCGCTCATGTATCGTCCCCCATTTGCGATATGATTTAATCCAAAAAGCAATTCGTTATAGCCAACGTTTTTAACCAAATATCCGGCAAGACCAGATTCAAATGCTTCAACAACGTAGTTGATCTGATTCAACATGGACAGTATTACTACTTTAATGGACGGATACTGTTTTTTTAATTCATGTAATAGTTCAATACCATCCATTTCCTCCATGCTGATGTCTGTTAAGACAATATCAGGAACAGGATTAGAATTTAAGAACTGAAGAGCCTCCTTTCCATTCGACGCCTCTCCAACAACTTCAAATCCATCTTGCGATTCTAATAGTAATTTTATTCCGTTACGTACAACCATGTGGTCTTCAACCAATAGGATTTTTATCATTATTCTTTTTTTAAATAGTTAATTTAAGTAAAATACCTGTCTCCGGCGTATGATTCATAATCCGTGCATTATAGAGTTCAGCAATCTTCATCAAACGCATTGGACTATGTTCATGTTTTATTGTTGACAGCGATCTCCCCTGGCTAAAAAAAGGTGACACTTTAACTAAAATCTCAAATTCAATCACCTGTACCGAAACTGAAATAGCCTGTGAAGGAATCTCATCATTTAAATACTGGAATATAGCAGTAAGTAACTTAAACAGCTGAACTTGTGCCTCATGATGCAATTCTCTTAAATGCGGATCTAGCAAGGTGTCAATTGTAAAACCCGATCGTTTTCTATAACTCGCCACAGCCTCATCAACTGCATGAAAAATGCCAAGATCATTCAGTATCGGATTGTAGAGCAATACAGCTTTATTACGAATCTCCATAACCAACGTGCTTAATGAATCACGTAAGCAACGTAATTCTTCAAAATCACCATAGCGATTTGTAAAATTCTGAAGAGATATACGCATTCCGTAAAGTTCCTGAGCCAATTCATCGCGGAAATACCGTCCTATTTTTCCAATATCATCTTGTTGATTCCTAATAATCGATTTATAAAAATCTTCTTGACTACCATCCCATACCTGCTTTAGTTCCGAAGGCTCTTTGAGGTTCTCCAACCGTCCCACAGGCTCTTCTGATAGATCAAAATATAGTTTTTTGTTTTCGTCCCCCATATTGTTTTTCATTACATGTCATAACTAATAACCATTTAAAGGTATCAACAGTTTTAAATATTCACATCTATTTAGCCATTAAAAATGTACCAATTAAAACACTACGTATAAATACGTGCGACAAAAAGAAAAAAGGGGGAAATGAAACAGGAAAACACTTGTTATTAATGCAGAATAACGCTTAGCATCAGCCTGATAGCTGAATAGTTATTCTACATAAAACATTGACTAACTGATTGTTAAAATAAAACAAGTAATAAAACAGCTTGATCCATTCAGCGTCAACGCATTTCCTCTTAATTATTTTCTAGCACCTTAATTGTAGTGATATAGGCAAGATAGACACTTAAAACTTGATAATATGGAAAATTTAACAATCGATCAACTGTTTAAGGAAAAAAGACCTACATTAAAATATTTGGCAGCGCAATTTACAAACGATCCGGATGAACGAGAAGATCTGGTTCAGGAGACCATGGTAAGGTCATTGGGATCTATTGAAAAATTCCTGAAACATCCAAAGTTGATGTCCTGGCTCTATATAATCATGAAAAATACATATATTAACCAATATACTCGAAATAAAAGATTGGAGAATTACCGCAATGAATATGTAAGTATAGGTTATCATAATGAAATAACAACCAATCGCGGTGAAAATAATTTTATAGCCTCTGATATACAACACGCACTCAATAGTTTATCAAAAGATTACTATAACGCCTTTGCAATGTTTTTGGAAGGATTTAAATATTATGAAATTGCAGAGCATCTGCAAATCCCGGAGGGTACGGTCAAAACACGTATACATATGGCCAGGAAAGCACTGCAAAAACACCTAAAGATTTATTCAAAAAGTATCGATTAAAAAATGGTCGCTTTTCAAGATAAAAAAGCAGGTATTTAGCCTGCTTTTTTATCTTATTTCCCATTACTTAGACCTTCCTATTCTTCAACTGCATTTTACCCTAGCGGATATCCTAGTTATTCATTATATTTAGATATTTAGGGAACAACTTATTGATTTAATAGATTGAACATCAAAAAGTATGAAAAAACAGTTAATCACTTTATTTTTTATATGCTTGAGTGGCATTATGGTAGTATTGTCCTGTGATCGGGCAGCAAAAGAAGGTGAAAATAGAATTCGTGTCAGTGGTGAAGGAAAGATTAGGATAATGCCCGATCAAGTCACGTTGACAATCAATACGGCATTCACAAAACCGAGGATGGTAGACGCGGTTAGAGAGACTCAAGCAACTGTCGATACGGTCATTGCATTGCTCCAAAAATACGGCAATAAAAAGGAAGACATTAAAACAAGCAGCGTATCAGCAAATAAGGATTATCAATACATCGGAAATACCAATAAATTTATTGGTTATCAAGCACAACAAACAATCGATTTTGTTTTACATGATTTATCGAAATTTACAGAATTAACAGGCAAGTTGTTAGAGACCAAAATAAGCGGAATAGGCTCCATCTCATTCGATCATTCCAAAGCAGACAGTATTTTAAGAGAAGCGGATCTTATTGCTTATGATGATGCATTAAAATCTGCAAAAAAACTTGCATCACGGGCAGATGTCGAAATTGGCAAACTGCTGTTTTTGTCGAACGACGGAAGCGCATCCAACCAATCGACGCAGTTTAGAACAGGGATGGCGTTAGAAACATTCAACAAGGGTTACGGCGGCGAAGGATTTAAAGTAGCCCCCGAAGTTTTAGAATTTAAAAGGACAATATATACGGAATTTGAAATTAGATAGCTCAAAAATTGGGATTAAGAATCTACGCCAATTAGACATTCTGGTAAGATCGTACTTACGAATAAAACTTGCTTAGAATTAGCATACGGCTAAGTTAAATACCATGATTCATCGCGGTGTTTTTTTCGTATATTTAACACATAGTTTATATACAGTTCATTTTCGTTTCGTTACTTTATCATACAATAGTTCAATGTAATCAACGGAGTAATGTATCTATTATGAAAACGATAAACTATTTTTTCCAGCGAATTATATTTAGGATCTTTCTAGGTCGATTCAGTTCATTTTTTTCACCCTTGAGATTCCACAAGACCTAATTGTTTTTAAACGGCATTGAGGTCCGATAATTTTATTTTATAAATGCTTTTAACCAAAGATGCTTTTGGCAAAGATTTTATTTGGGGAGTGTCTACAGCTGCCTATCAGATCGAGGGTGCGCATGATTTACATGGCAAAGGTCCTTCTATTTGGGATATCTTTGTACAAAAAAGGAACCGTATATTTCAAAATCAACATGGTAATCAGGCTTGCGATTTTTATAATCGCTACGTCCAGGATCTCCATCTAATGAAAGGAATGCATATTCCTAATTATAGATTCTCCTTATCATGGAGCCGTATTTTCCCAAGTGGAATCGGTGAAGTAAATCAATCAGGTTTGGATTTTTATGATCAATTGATCGACCTATCGCTCGAACTAGGGATCACCCCTTGGGTTACCTTATACCATTGGGATCTTCCCCATGCATTAGAAAAAAAAGGTGGCTGGGTGAACCGTGATGTAAAAGATTGGTTTGGCGAATTTGTTTCCAAATGTGTGCATACCTACGGTGATCGTGTTAAAAACTGGATGGTTCTCAATGAGCCTACCGTATTCACTGCCGCAGGTTATTTCTTTGGAGTGCATGCACCGGAACGAAAAGGTCTGGGTAATTTTTTGGCCGCCGCGCATCATGCGGCATTGGCACAAGCACAGGGAGGTCGAATCATCAAATCGATCCAGCCCGACAGTCAGGTTGGAACTACATTTTCATGTTCTCATGTCGAACCATTCACATCGAGAGACAAGGACATTAAAGCAGCAAAAAAAGCAGACGTATTACTCAATCGTCTGTTTATAGAACCTCTCTTAGGAATGGGCTATCCTACTCAGGAGATTAAAATACTGAATAGAATTGAGAAGTATATTAAATTTAATGATGAAAGAGACCTGAAATTTGATATGGATTTCATTGGGATACAGAATTATACGCGGGAGGTTATACGATACGCCATGTTCGTTCCTTATCTCCAAGCAAAAATAGTATCCGCAAAAGAGCGTAAAGTTGATTTAACTGAAATGAACTGGGAGGTTTACCCAGCGTCCATCTATCATATGCTCAAAAAATTCAGTACCTACCAAAACATGCCGCCTTTAATTGTTACCGAAAACGGCGCCGCGTTTCCGGATAAAGCCGAGAATGGTATAGTACATGATCCTAAAAGAGTTTCCTATTTACAGGAAGCATTGCAACAAGTTTATCGTGCGAAACAGGAAGGTATAAATGTCAAGGGCTATTTTGTATGGACTTTTCTTGACAACTTCGAATGGGCTGAAGGATATCGGCCAAGATTTGGACTGGTGTATGTTGATTTCAAAAATCAACAACGTATCATCAAATCCTCTGGGCATTGGTATGCGGACTTCTTAAAATAAAAAAATTACTTTTTCTCACCATGATGATAAATCAAATTCGTGATTTTTAATAAAATTACCGCTACAAGTATTGCCCCAATAATGATACATACGCTGATTAATGAATTTCGCCCGTTATCAGCAAAAATATAGATTGCGCATACCGCCAACAGACAGGGCAAAGCAAAAACAATCAGCTTGATCCAATAGACACGATCCTCTTCCTGGAGGATCCTTTCGGTGGTTACCGCATGAATAAGAGCGGCCTTATTTTTTCTAAAATACGTAAGAATGAGCTCTATCTCTTCCTGTCTAAGTTCGCGGGGGCGGACGATCTGTTCTTTTAATACGATAAGTAGATTTTTGCGATCGCGTTGTACAGAGCGAATATCTGCCATTTGAAATCGCTTTTTATAGCCCATGGGATTTATTGCATAGCCCTTATAATCGCTGTTTTCGGGACATAGACAAGAGAACTCAATGGCATTTAAAGAGAAGATAATATCAGTGTGATCTTGACCAATCTCTCTAAATTTTGATATGGCAAGTTTAACGGTTGCAAATAATGCACACTGAAGCACAAACAGACCAAAAGACAGATGAAAAATCCAGGACAAAAGCAATGCAACAGCAATAAATCCAAAAATAAACCAGCTCATATTAGACAAAATGTCAACCTTACGTCGTATTATTAACACAAAAATTGTACACATTACAGCTGGGATACTTGCTTTCCAATCCCAAAATATACTGACAACACCCAGCACTGAGCATAGCATATACATCAGCAGTTGAAAATAATCTGATTTCCGTTGGAAGTTGGTTCTCTTAATTTCAATGCTGTTTTCCACTACCTGCTCGAACAAAATGAAAAAATGTTTAACATAATATCTCTCTGATTGCATAAATATAAATATCTTTAATTAATATATATGTAAAAAATCAAAGCGTATCGTATGAAGACTTTTCAGTTTAAATCACACCAGGTTAAAAAGGGCTTAATCTTTGGATTAATTTATTTAGTTGTTGTATTTATACTATGTTATATGATCTTCGGTGGTATAAATGGGATGGCCGATGCGGCAAATAACTTTGGTTCGGCGAAGGGCTTAGGGATATTGGTTGCGGTTGTTATCATTGGTCCACTAGTCGTCATCTTGCAATTGATCAATCCCAAGATTGAAGTACAAGTTGACAGTGCGAACTTATCTATCAGGCAGCCGAAAAAAGAGGATAGCATTATTCCACTGAAAGAGATCTACATCATGGAAATAAACCATGCTTTGGTCAACCAGCTTCAGCTGTTCGATCAAAATAGACAGCTACTCGCGACAATACACCCCCAAAACGACACAAATGTCATTTTCTCCATCGCTAGTGCAATAGCACAACAGGGTAGATTTGTGAAGACAAAGGGGAACAAAAAGATCTTTGGAAATCCTGTTGAAACAATTTCCTATTCCAGGCAATAAATTTGGCATCGATATACGAAATGAAAAGCGCGGCAAAAATTCAGTATTTGGTCCTAATGGTGACAACTCTACTCTTGGGTTTAATCTCACGTAAAATATCTGTCATACCGCCTATATGTGGCGATGTGCTTTATGCCATGATGGTGTATTGGTTATCACGCTTAATATTTATTAAAAAATCACTGTTCTCCTACTGTATCATTACCATTCTATTCTGTTTTACCATTGAATTTTTACAACTTGTCCAATTGCCCCTATTTTTATGGATAAGGAGCAATTCACTTTTGCGCCTCGTATTTGGACAAGGATTTCTCTGGTCAGATTTAGGGGCTTATTTCCTGGGAGCGCTTGGAGCTGCATTTCTTGATTATCTTAAAGATCATTTGCTAAAAACAGACCCTGCGTTGTGAACTGAATAGACCTATTTTGTCGTTTTGGCCCCCATATCGATGCCCATCTTTTCATAAGCAACATCATTCGGCTGCCAAAGCTCTATTTTATTTCCTTCAATATCCATGATATGAACAAATTTGCCATAGTCAAAGGACTCGATCTTATCAAGTACCGTAACTCCCTCCTTCTTCAATTGATCGATTAGAATTTCAATATCGGCAACCCGATAATTGATCATAAAGTCTTTGTCCGAGGGACCAAAATAGCTTGTACTCTCTTTAAAAGGGCTCCATTGCGTAAATCCTTTTTTCGTACTATCAGCACCCTGATACCACTCAAATACAGCGCCGTAAGAATTTGTTGCCAGTCCCAGATGATCGGCATACCAGGCCCTTAATTTTTTAGGATCTTTGCACTTGAAGAAAATTCCGCCTATACCAGTTACTCTTTTTAACTCGACAGGTCGGTTCAAATTGCTCATGGTATTAAAGGCGTACCCCATTCCAAACGCCAGCGAAATACTCGCAACAAATACGACTCTTTTCATAATTTGATAAGGATAAATATTTATTTCTACCTCCTCTCCCAAATTTAATCATAAGTTTTGAAAAAACATTTACAGTGCAAAACAACATATTCTTTTCTTATACGCTCAGAATGTTATATTCATAGCTTTTATCCCATTTTTTTCCTGCTCAGATTGTTAAAAAACGATATTGTATTTATACATTTGACTCGGTCAAGATTCATTTATCATCCTGGTAATGCGTTTGACGTACTTAGTAAATAGCATCTGAAGTAAAAAACAGCGTTATGTATAATTTTAAAAACGATTATTCCGAAGGGGCGCACCCCCGCATTTTAGATAAACTTATTGAAACAAATCTGATACAACAAGCCGGCTATGGCGAAGATGAATATGCTAAAGCAGCAAAAAGCATTTTGAAGAAAAAGATAGCGAACGAGCAAGCTGTTGTTTACTTTTTATCTGGCGGAACACAGACCAATCTACTTGTGCTATCCTTTCTCTTACGTATCCATGAAGCCGTAATTAGCGCAAAAACGGGGCACATATCGGCCAATGAAACTGGCGCTATCGAAGCAACTGGACACAAAGTCATTACTGTCGAAACACTTGATGGAAAACTAACGCCGAAGGATATTACAAAAACGTTAAAGGAACATGCACTGGCACCACATGTCGTAAAGCCAAGAATAGTGTATATTTCCAATTCGACTGAAATTGGCACGATCTATACGCTGACAGAATTGGAAGCACTTTATGTATGTTGTCAAGAACATCATCTTTTACTTTATCTGGATGGAGCTCGGTTGGGGCATGCTTTGATGGCTGAAAACAACGATCTAACACTGAAAGACATTGGAAATTATGCTGACGTATTCTATATTGGCGGGACGAAAAACGGTGCGCTTTTAGGTGAAGCCGTAGTGTTTAATAAACCCGAATTGGCACTGGATTTTGACTATGCAA
>NZ_UAUU01000002.1 GCF_900457465.1 Sphingobacterium multivorum | reverse complement strand
ATACCGGAAAAGAGTTCTTTGACATATTGAAAGAGAAAAAAAAATTACAAGAGAAGACAACAGTATAGAGACAATACGTGTATGTGTTTGATGTAGAGAGGAGACCCTCGGTGAATGCCGAACGAATCTCTGCGTAGCATATGGGTATATATATCAAAAGCAGCCGCATAGTAGCAAAAGGCTATGCCGGTGAAGAAAGTAAATAAGGGCACACGGGGGATGCCTAGGCTCTCAGAGGCGAAGAAGGACGTGATAAGCTGCGATAAGCTACGGGGATTGGCAAATGCGAACCGATCCGTAGATTTCCGAATGGGGCAACCTGACTATTTGAAGAATAGTCGTATAAAACGCGAACGCGCTGAACTGAAACATCTAAGTAGGCGTAGGAGAAGAAAATAACAATGATTTCCCAAGTAGTGGCGAGCGAACGGGAAAGAGCCCAAACCGTTTATGTTACGGCATAGACGGGGTTGTAGGACCACGACATTGTACAGCGCTATGAACTGGAAGCAGGTGGGAAACTGCGCGACAAGGGTGAGAGCCCCGTACAGGTAAAGAATGTTGACATAGTGGTATCCTGAGTACCGCGGGACCGGAGAAAATCCTGTGGGAATCCACCAGCACCATCTGGTAAGGCTAAATACTCCTGAGAGACCGATAGTGAACCAGTACCGTGAGGGAAAGGTGAAAAGAACCCCGAACAGGGGAGTGAAAAGAACCTGAAACCGTGTGCTTACAAGCGGTTGGAGCAGGCAGGTCCTGTGACAGCGTGCCTTTTGCATAATGAGCCTACGAGTTACTCTTGTCTGGCAAGGTTAAGTCCTTCAGGGACGCAGCCGAAGCGAAAGCGAGTCTTAATAGGGCGCATAGTCAGATGAGGTAGACGCGAAACCTTGTGATCTACCCTTGGGCAGGTTGAAGTTGCAGTAACATGTAATGGAGGACCGAACCGATAAACGTTGAAAAGTTTCCGGATGACCTGAGGGTAGGGGTGAAAGGCCAATCAAACTGGGAAATAGCTCGTACTCCCCGAAATGTTTTTAGGAACAGCGTCGGCGTAGAGTTTGATAGAGGTAGAGCTACCGATTGGGTGCGGGGGAGTCAAATCCTACCAAATCCAGACGAACTCCGAATGCTATCAAATATAGCCGGCAGTGAGGCTTTGGGTGCTTAAGGTCCAAGGCCGAGAGGGAAAGAACCCAGACCATCAGCTAAGGTCCCCAAATTCGTTCTAAGTTGAACTAACGAGGTCCGGTTTGCCCAGACAGCTAGGATGTTGGCTTGGAAGCAGCCATTCATTTAAAGAGTGCGTAACAGCTCACTAGTCGAGCGGCCGGGCGTGGATAATAAACGGGCATCAAGAACGGTACCGAAGCTATGGATTTGCATTGAAAGATATGCATCTGGTAGGGGAGCATTCCATCGCCGGGGAAGCACAGTGGTAATGCTGTGTGGAGGTTATGGAAAAGCAAATGTAGGCATAAGTAACGATAAGGCGGGTGAGAAACCCGCCCACCGAAAGACCAAGGTTTCCTGATCAACGTTAATCGGATCAGGGTCAGTCGGGACCTAAGGCGCACCCGAAGGGGGCAAGCCGATGGACAACTGGTTAATATTCCAGTACTCTTCATAACTGCGATGTGGTGACGGAGTAGTGACACTGCCGCGAACTGACGGAATAGTTCGTTGAAAGGCGTAGGTATTGGAGTTGTAGGCAAATCCGCAACTCTAGCTGAAACCCAATAGTACAGCAAAGCTCCGGTGGCGCTGATAGAGTAGGTAAACAGACTTCCAAGAAAACCCGCTAAGCTTCAGGTTATGAAGACCCGTACCGCAAACCGACACAGGTGGTCGAGGAGAGAATCCTAAGGTGCTCGAGTGAGTCATGGCTAAGGAACTCGGCAAAATGGCCCTGTAACTTCGGGAGAAGGGGCGCTGTCTCTGAGAGGAGCAGCCGCAGTGAAAAGGCCCAGGCGACTGTTTAACAAAAACATATGGCTTTGCAAAATCGCAAGATGAAGTATAAGGCCTGACACCTGCCCGGTGCTGGAAGGTTAAGAGGGGATGTCATCGCAAGAGAAGCATTGAATCGAAGCCCCAGTAAACGGCGGCCGTAACTATAACGGTCCTAAGGTAGCGAAATTCCTTGTCGGGTAAGTTCCGACCTGCACGAATGGTGTAACGATCTGGGCGCTGTCTCAGCCATGAGCTCGGTGAAATTGTGGTATCGGTGAAGACGCCGATTACCCGCAACGGGACGGAAAGACCCCATGCACCTTCACTATAGCTTAACATTGAGATTGGGTACAGGATGTGTAGGATAGGCGGGAGATGTTGAAGTGGCTTCGCCAGGAGTCATGGAATCAACCTTGAAATACCGCCCTTTCTGTATTCGGTTTCTAACTCCTTAATGAGGAGGACATTGTTTGGTGGGTAGTTTGACTGGGGTGGTCGCCTCCAAAAAGGTAACGGAGGCTTTCAAAGGTAAGCTCAGTACGCTTGGTAACCGTACGCGGAGTGCAATGGCATAAGCTTGCTTGACTGTGAGACCGACAAGTCGAACAGGGTCGAAAGACGGACATAGTGATCCGGTGGTTCTGTATGGAAGGGCCATCGCTCAAAGGATAAAAGGTACGCTGGGGATAACAGGCTGATCTCCCCCAAGAGCTCATATCGACGGGGAGGTTTGGCACCTCGATGTCGGCTCGTCACATCCTGGGGCTGGAGAAGGTCCCAAGGGTTGGGCTGTTCGCCCATTAAAGTGGCACGCGAGCTGGGTTCAGAACGTCGCGAGACAGTTCGGTCCCTATCTGTTGTGGGCGTTGGAAGTTTGAGTGGATCTGACCTTAGTACGAGAGGACCGGGTTGGACAGACCTCTGGTGAACCTGTTATGCCGCCAGGTGTACGGCAGGGTAGCTACGTCTGGAATAGATAAGCGCTGAAAGCATCTAAGTGCGAAACTAGCCACGAGATGAGACTTCCTTATAGGGTCGTAGAAGATGACTACGTTGATAGGCCATAGGTGTAAAGGTTGAGAGACCAAAGCCAAGTGGTACTAATAGCCCGAAGCTTTCTCAAGCAGATAAGACTGTTGTCTTCCTCTTTAATTTTTAGAAACGAAAAGAATAACAAAAAGAAACGAAGCTCTTTCAATATATATGTCAGTTGGCCTGACGATGATATATTATCATAAGACAGACCAATAAAGATTTTTAGGTGCCTATATCGGCGGTGTCTACCTCTTCCCATTCCGAACAGAGCAGTCAAGCCCGCCAGAGCCGATGGTATTGCCGTAACAGGTGGGAGAGTAGGTCGGTGCCTTTTTTTTACACGGAAGCCCTTGCTGGAAACAGTCAAGGGCTTCTTTCGTTTAGATACTCCCCGTACTTCCCCTGGCCTCATTGTGCCTTAGCAGTGTGAGGCATCTTTATGGGATCAAGCAGACTTCTTGGGGGAATATTAAAAATTTCCTAGTTTAGCATCTTTAATACAGATATCCCTTGCAAGACGCCGAACGTAAATTACTATCGCTATTGATGCCCGAAGGGCTTTTAGAATACTTTCAGATTTTAGAAGTCGATCAGGTTGACAATCAACTCCACATTTATTTAGACGAGCTTAATATTTCTCCAACAGGCTATGAGAACAGCAAGCTGGAGTCAAAGGGCTTTATGCCTTCTACAGAGATTTCCGACTTTCCCATTAGAGGTCAGAAAGTTACATTACATATCCGCCGTCGTCGCTGGACAGTCTTAGATACGGGACAGATTATCACAAGAGATTGGAACCTGGTCCGTGAAGGTACCCGAATGACAACTGAATTCGGGCTTTTTTTAAAGAAGATATTTGGATAACTATCCTGTAAGTGCCCAATTGGTAGGATTATTCTTCCAGATGGACGGCAAGCAACTTCAGGATCAATACAAGAACCATCTCAGTGACTTCCATGATTGGGGCCAAAAGCCACATGCAGAGCGATGGACTCTTTTCCCCGGGAATATCTCCGAACGCTTGAGCATCGATGAGACCAGTTTTAGCAACGGTGAATTATATACCATTGTTAGTAGTAAATCGGCAAAAGGGCGTAAAGGGACGATTTTGGCAACTATCAGGGGCACAAAGGCTGAGGATATCATGACTGTTCTTGAGCGAATACCTTTACGTTCAAGGAATAAGGTAAAGGAGGTGACCATGGATATGGCACTGGACATGGCTAAGGCAATCCGTAGATGTTTCAGGAATGCCAGGCGTGTGGTCGATCGGTTCCATGTCCAAAGTTAGCTTACGATGCAGTGCAGGAACTCCGTATCAGGTATCGTTGGGAAGTATTGGATGCAGAAGCAAGAAGATGGCCTATTCTAGAAAGCAGGGAACCCCATATGAACCCGAGTTGTTGCCTAATGGAGACACGCTCAAACAGTTACTGGCTAGATCCAGACACCTCTTGTTCAAGCATCCAGGCCGATGGTCCGAAAACCAGAAATAACGAGCTGAACAGTTGTTCATACGGTTTCCCAAACTAAAGCTCGCTTATGACCTTGGAATTGCCCTGGGTGACATATTCAATAAATGCAGGGACAAAAAGATAGCATTTACCAAGCTGGGACTGTGGCATAATCAGGTTGAGAATGCGGGCATCGCCTCTTTTGAGAGCGTAGCAAGATCCATTGCGGCACATCATCAATATATCCTACACTACTTCGACAACAGAAGCACCAATGCTTCAGCAGAATCTTTCAATGCAAAGCTCAAAGCTTTCAGGAGTGTCTTTCGGGGCGTAAGAGATACCACATTCTTCTTATATAGAGTAATGAAACTGTATGCTTAAAAACTTTACCCCCCAAACTTTCGGTATGATCCTCTTTATGTCCCTTTAATCATCTCAATTAACCGGCTGCCCACTTATTTATAGCTACAAGCTGCAAGATGAGTACTGGATAACCGGATCGTGGCATGATCAGAACATTTGAAAACGCTGCTGTAACTCCTTTACTTGCTCTGATCCCTTAGCACTATCTCCGCTGAAGTGGACATCCTCCTCTATGTATGTATACATACACATGAAGCTTGGTCATCCAAAAGGACAGCGTGAGCAACTAATGGATGCAAAATGTAGGCTCAGGACACTATAGGAAATTTACCTGATTTCATTGGATCGCCAATAGCAATGGTACGCAATCAACGACATTAGGATAGATTCAATAAAGACGGCACTTAAATCGCTATCGGTTAAAGTGCCGTTCTTTCTTTATATCTGCGTTGTTGCTGTAATATTAAGGAGTTCCCTTGGGGTATTGATAATGTATTTTGCCCCGTGTTGTCTCAATTCGTCTTCATCGCGAAAGCCCCAGGTAACACCGATTGCTGTTACCCCGGCATTATTGGCCGTATCCATATCGACCGATGAATCACCGACATACAGACAATTTTGTTTGTTGACACCTAATGTCTCGAGGCTATCTAGGACGATTGCGGGATCGGGTTTGGCTGGATGACCAGCGCGATGGCCGAGGACAAGGTCAAATGGAATATCGGGGAAGTATTGTTGCATCAGTGGGATGACTGCCTCGTGGTATTTATTGGACGCCACGGAGATGAGGTAACCTAAAGACTTCAATTCTTGAAGCAGCGATACAATTCCCGGGTAAGGCCGTGTATACGATACAGGTTTTTGTTCATAATAGCTTTTAAAAGCTCCAAGTAAGACTGTAATCGTCTCTGCCGTTCGTGCTTCTTCGGGCAATGCCCTTTCGATGAGTTTCTGTACGCCATTGCCTACAAATTTCTTATAAGCAACGAGTGGATGCGTTGGATATCCATGCTGTTCAAGAATAGCATTGCAGCTGTCCCCCAGGTCTTGTAATGTATCTAGCAGTGTTCCGTCCAGATCAAATATGATAAGTTTCATTTGATAAATCTAGTAAAATTGCGGTTGAACCATGGTAGAATAGTGAGATTAAATGGAGTTTAATTATTTCCAAATGGAGGTATTTATATTTCCTTTCTGTGTATCATTTAGATCGGGGGAAAAAAGTGAATCCAGTTATTTTTTCCAGTTCGCTTACGGTTAACCTATAATTTTCGAACGTGCTTCCTGAAGGTGGAATGACATTGTCAATCTTATAACCAATGGTATAATATTCGTTTCCTTTTTTCATTGCCAAGGCTTTAAAATAGTATTTTGGTTTGGCAATATCTTTTCCATCGTTGTCCGCGCAAAATCGAGGCTGTTTTCGGTGCTGGTCTTAGGTATTGCGCCAGTTACGACATACATCGTGTCACACTGTGCAGTCCAGGTTCTGACTTTCGTTTCGAGGTTTGCCCAAATACCTTGGTTAAGTCGTGAAACCTGTGCTGTCATGTTGGTAAAATAAAATGTTGTTTTATTTTGAGCAATATTGAGATTTCTGTCTGCACTTGGCAATTGGTGCCCTCTGTCGTACCCTGTTGGCTGAAATCCCTTAAATAGATTGGGTTGAAATGCTGTTGATACGGCAGGATCGTAACCCCAGGCATCCGTACGGTTGCCTGACCCTAGCACACTGTTGTATAAGGGGTATGCAACCCAATATGCCATTTTTAGCTTTTTGTCATATAGCATCGCATAATTTCTGCTGTCGCTTGCGTCGGGCATAAAATGTTGTATAAATACCTCATCACTACTGAGATTGCTCATTTTGGGTATTTCCAGATAAGCTTGTGATTCACCAATCCCGCCGCTCGGTTTTCCATTGTCAATGTTGATATCAAAGCTATATTGGCTTCCGGCTATTAAATTTTTTAAATTCCGATTTTGGGGTATTGTCCAGGTATAGGTATTGCCATTAGTGGCAATAAACTTAATGGCCTTTCCTGTGATATCTTCGCCAGGAAGTAGCATAAATTCTATATGGGCGGTTTTATTGGTATTTAGTGATACCTTTTTTTGCACATCCTTTTTTTCGGTTGAATTAACAGTCAATTTTCCTGTTGTCAAATCGAATCCTCCTTGGATGCTTATAGCTGGCATTTTTACGATAATCTGATTGGCTTCCAATGCGGCTGTATTGGTTATGGATAGCTTAATGTTGACTTTGCTCAGTTGTCGTACAAAAATAAGTGGTACTGTATTGTTGTTTTTACCGATGTTTTTGGCATTGTTTGCATACATCAGGTCTAAGGCTGCCGGGTTGGACTGGTCACTTATATTGATGGGATATTGAAAGTCTGCCAGTGATTTGTAAGGATAATAGGCGATAAAGTCCACGTTTTCATTCGGTAGGAAAACCGGGCTGTTACTTTGAAAAACCGAACCGTTAAAAGTGAAGGGGTAATTTTTGACCTGGTCGATAAGCGAAATTGCTGCCAAAGGTTGGTCGGCTTTGTACATATATACACCGATTTGGTCATTTTTATTCCAGAAACTCTCTGTCGTTTGTGTGTTGATTTGACCGACAATAGTAGGGGTAAATTGCACCGCTGCTCGGTCAATTCTAGTTTCCGTTTTCTGACAGGAGTTAAAAGTAAGCAATGCAATTATAATGTAGGCTATCCGGAATATATTTTGATCCGGTATCGCTTTGGTCTTGTTCGTCATATGAATAGCTAGTGTATATTGATAAAGTGATGGCAAAAATAGTTAAGTTCACTAGAAGTTACAGCGATCTTTTTAGTAATCCTGGTTATAAGGTTTGTATTGGATTGATCTTTAGATAGATATTTTAGGCACTATTTCGGTTTTTATAGTATCTCACTTGTAGTATATTTAAAGATCTCAAACAGTTGTTAAGACAATAATATAGGTAATTGATACAATATTTAGCAGTATGTGTTCCATACTTGTTTAAAAATCATTTGTTTTAGGTTGCTGTTTGCTATTATGTGTAGTACTAGGGTAACGCTTTTAATTCCTTTTGGAAAAAATTAATACGAAGGTGTTGATTTTCTTCATTTTTCCCTGAAATCAGGTAGTAAAATATATTCTCGTTTCTAATAAATTTGTCAATAGGAAAAAAATAGCACAATGTTTGCTGTTCATGTCAAAACATATATTGATTTGACAAATTATTAATCGTTACGAGGTTGTAATGGAAGAAGTATTTAAAGTAAAAGGAAAATTGAATAGATTTTATGTGATTATCTGTGCTGTTGTCATGGTATTGACGGCATCGAGCTGCTTTGATTTTGTTGAGCAGATCGACTTAAAATCAGACGGTTCCGGACATATTGCCGCCACATTAAATTTGAGTAAAAGTAAAACCAAGGTGTCTTCTTTAATGAAAATGAAAAGTATTAAAGGCATCCGTATACCTTCTCAGCGGACATGGAGAAAGAGATTCGATCTGCTGTTCAGCTGCTCAAGCAGACTAAAGGTATTTCTAATGTACAGTACAGCACAGATTTTACCAATTATATCGTTAATATTTCATGTGACTTTAGTCAGATAGAATCGTTGAATGCCTTTTCAGATATATTGGCAAATCGATTTAAAACGAACATATCGAATTCAAACCGCTATTATTATAACGCGCAAAGTAATGTGTTTGAACGCAAATTTGTGGCTTCTGCTGACTGGAAGACAAAATTCAATCAGTTGGGAAGCGATAATACGACCCAGTTTGCAGATGCATTCTACACGCAGATTATTCGTTTTGAAAAACCGATAGCTTCTCAGGCAAACCGGCCTGGCAAAGGTTGCCGGAAATAAGAAAGGGTCTTGCTAAAGCTACCTTTTATGGATTTGGTATATGGTAAATCGAGTTTGGCAAATAAAATCACATTAACAAAATAACCTAATAACATTGGTGAACCCAGGACCATATTTAGTTGCTGAAAGTGCTTCTATAGCGTAGGTTGGGTGTAGCTGAAAAATTATTTATAAGATGAAATCAAAATTTATACTGCTAGGATTAGCCTGTTTGTCTTTTGGGACAATTGTAAAGGCGCAGGACTTGATCAAACAGATCCCCGAAGATGCAGAAATGATTGCGGCCTTTAACGTAAAAGATATTGTACAGAAGGCTAATGCAAATAAGCTGAACGAGTTGCTTCAGAAAGCAGGTTTTTTTGAGAAATCGGGAATATCAGCGAGCAATGATATTAAAAATTTGGGAGTAGACCTATCTCAAACGGCCTATTTTTATACCAGAAAGACCGATAGTATCAGTTTTACGGAATTTATATTTTCTTTGAACAACAGGGGGCAATTTGAGAAACTGCTTCATGAGGCGGGTGAACCCAAGGCATTTGCCAATGGTTATACGAGCATAGGCCTCAAGGCGGGGAGTATGTTAGTATACAACGATCTTATCGCTAGATTTGTTTCGGCAACGACAAATACCAGCTTTTTGGACAATGATTCGATTGCTAGTCGTTATGGAATCCAAAAGGTGGATTACGTTGGGCGTCCAGCTGATGACGAAGATGCTTGGGCAGATACAACTGTAGCCGCAATGGACTCTGCTGCCGTAGTCTGGGATGCGGATGAAAATCTAGCGGTGCCAGTATCCCCACCGGTTGCTATAGCTGCGGAACCTGATACGATAGTAGGTGCTACAGAAGTACTGCCACCAGTTGTTGATATTGCTGCGGCTGCGGCTGCGGATGCAGCGGCTGACGCGGCAGACATGCATGATCCCGGTTATTATGATTCGCTTTATACGGCCTATGAAGATCAAAATCGGAAAAACGATTCGATTCGTAACGGCTTACGTGATAAATGGTTATTGAATGAAGTTACCCGTTTGGTTTCAGGGAGTTATAAGTCTTTGTCAATTGCAGATCAGGAGAAGGTTTTAAAGAATCTCGGGCTTATTCGATTGTATGTTCCTCATGTAGAGGATCTGTACCGTGGTCTATTGCCTTATACCACCTCTCTTCCTTATTATTATATGGGAATTAAACTGGATAAGTTCAAGACGGGTTATCAAGACGGTCTATTGGATTTAGTGCAAGAGGGGAATGTGCTGAAATTAAAGGGATCTGTGGGTTTAGATAAGGCCCTTGCTGAGATGACCAAAAGAATGTATGCGCGAAAACCTAATTCGAAGTTCAGTAAATATTTAACGGATAAAACCTTAGGTTTTTTTAATGTGAATATTAATTCAGAGGCTTATCTGAGAGAAATGCCTGCCTATATGGCAAAATATTATAGCGGTTTATTGGGGCCTCAACAGGACCTTGTCGAATGGGGACTGATGGCTCTTGAAATAGCACTAGATGAAAAGGCCATTGCCCAGGTAATGCCAGGAGACCACCTCGTGGTTGTTAACGGTCTTCGTAAATTCAAAAAAGATTATATCGATTACACCTACGACGATGATTACAATGCAATCGAAGTGAAAAAGACCAAGGAAGAAACACTTCCAGTATTTATTTGGATGTTCACATCAAAGGATCAACGTCTGATAAAAAAAGGCTTGGACATGGCTGTTTCAAAGCAAGTTGGGCAGGTCTATGATGGCATTTATGCGTTTTCAAAACAGAAAGCCAAGGATTTTCCAATGTATGTTCTCTTGAAAGAAGATTTGGTAATGGTTAGTAATGACTCATTGTCCCTAAATGATATCCGTCAGAATAAGATGAATGCTCCCGGAAATAAAGACTTTGTAAAACTGATGAAGCAAAACAAGATGTCAGCAGCTATTGACCTACAAAAGCTACCGACAATGTTAAAGGAAATGGGGGTTACACCGGATAAACAATGGGAAACAACACTGGCACAACTCAATCAATATGGCAGTACCGCAATTACTTCCAAAGGTGTGGTTGGTAACCGTGCTGAGGTTGAAATGTCGACAAGATTGCCGCAGACCAGTGATGGTGCGATCAGTTATTTACTCGATCAAATTTTGGCGGAATTAAATAAAATGTAGCGGCTCCCCAAAGTGGATTATTTATTTTGTTGTGATAAAAATGTGTTATGAAAGTATAAAAGGTATATGAAATTCTATAATTAGTTACGAAGTGTCGTTTTTAGTATACATCAAATTCTAAATTTGGTGTATATTTGTTCGTTTTATGCAATGTGCTTTCGGTTCAAAGAAAATATTGATAACCTTCTTTTTTGGTTTGTTTTTTGATAATTCTGAGGCGGTTTTGTAATCCAAGGAAAATTTGATCTTTATGAATTTATCATATATAAGAAGAAGGCTTCGCAAAGAAAATCCACGATGGGTTGTATTAATATTTGATTTGGGTATAGTTTTGTTTTGCTATATCTTCTCGAATTTTATTGTTAATAGCTTTAAGGGAAGTCTAGATATATTTGATATGATGTGGAAAGCACCTATCGTATTAATGATTTATCTCAGCTGTTTTGTCATAATGCAAACCTACAAAGGTATTGTAAGGCAAACAGGGTTAAGTGATGCCGTTAAGATATTTAAAACATCTTGGCTTGCTTTTATGATTTTGGCATTATTAAGTGCGATAGTTCGGGTTTTCTTCGGTGAAGATCAGAATATATTTGGTTTTCTTAGATTATCATATGGTGTACTTTTAATGCATACCTTTTTTACGATGGTTTCTTTGGTTGCCTCCAGAGTTTTTTATCGTACAATATATGAAAGTTTGTTTCTGAGGAATAGAAAAATGAAGCAAGTGTTGATTTTTGGCGCTTCAAGACCAGGTTTGGTTGCGTTCTCTTTACTGAAAGAAGATCAGAGGACAAAATATCAAGTTATCGCATTTGTTGAAGATAAGGCCTCGCGTGTGGGGAAGCGTATTGCGGGGTTGCCTATAATCGATATTTCTAGTTTAACAAAAGATTTTATTCGAGGGAATGATATCTCTGATGTTATTATAGCGGTTGAAAATGACGATCCCGAAAGATTGGCGAAAATAACAGATGCTTTTCAGCAATTGAAAGTTGAGTTGAAAATTATGCCTCCGGCCCATTTATTGTTAAATTCGGGTATCAAGAGAGAAATTAGGCCTCTTAAAGTAGAAGATTTATTAGGGAGGAAAAATATAAAATTGAACAATCCTGCAATAACAGCTGAGACTGAGAATAAAGTAATTCTGATAACGGGCGCTGCAGGATCTATCGGGGGGGAACTTTCTCGTCAAATTGCAAAACAAAGATTTAAAAAACTGGTTTTATTAGACCAGGCCGAATCTCCACTTTATGATTTGCAGCAATCATTAAACCTGAATAATTCTGATAAAATAAAGTGTGTTGTTGGCGATGTTAGGGATCTTGTATTCTTAGATCATTTATTTAATCAGTATAATTTTGATATCGTTTTTCACGCTGCTGCTTACAAACATGTTCCTCTAATGGAAGATAACCCTTACGAAGCTATTTGGACAAATGTTGTTGGCTCTAAGAATCTTGCAGACCTTTCCTTAAAGTATAATGTCAAAAAATTTGTTATGATATCTACTGATAAGGCGATAAATCCTACAAATGTGATGGGAGCAACGAAGAGAGCTGCTGAGATTTATGTCAGCAGTTGTTATGGTAAGGGTAATACATCGTTTGTTATTACACGTTTTGGAAATGTATTAGGCTCAAATGGTTCAGTTATTCCTTTGTTTGAGAAGCAAATGTCTGAAGGAGGGCCACTTACACTTACGCATCCTGATATTACACGTTATTTTATGACTATTCCGGAGGCTTGTCAATTAGTTCAGGAGGCTGCCGTTATGGGCCAAGGCGGGGAGATATTTGTTTTTGATATGGGTAGCTCTGTCAAAATTATGGATTTGGCTAAACGGATGATTCGTTTAAAAGGATATCGGTATCCTGAGGATATTGATATCAAAATAGTGGGACTTAGACCTGGTGAAAAAATCTTTGAAGAGCTGTTAGCAAATGGTGAAAATACCTTGGAAACTCATCATCCTAAAATTATGATTGCAAAAATTAATCATGAAAATCTAGCATTTAAATGTGAAAAATTGAAAGAACTTGTTACTATGACCTCATTGCAAAAAATGGACGCAATGTCCTTGGTAAAAGTTTTAAAAGAGATTGTTCCAGAATTTAAATCCCAAAATTCAGATTTTAGTGTATTGGATTTTGATAGTGATGGGGTTCAAGTAGCAACCTAATTGTAATCTTGAGATGATTATTCAATAAAAAAATGATATTTTTACCACGAATTATACAAATAATACTTTATTCATGCATACTTATTTTAAGTTTAAACATTATTTTCAATTATTATTGCTAACAAGCATAGTTTTAGGGCTAACATCATGTGGCTCTCGAAAAAGTATAATATACCTCCAATCCGACTCGACAAATATTGTTAATGATTACGAAAAATACATTCCACGTATACAACCTAATGATATTTTATCAATAACTGTTTCTGCTGCTGATTTGAAAGCTGCTATGCCATTTAATCAAGTTAGCCCCTATCAAATGAATAGTGCTACTAGTACCGATTTGGCAATGAAGCCAACTTACACCGTCGACCAAATGGGTATGATTGATTTCCCTGTAATAGGTAAGATTCGTTTGGAGGGTTTGACAAGAATGGAAGCGATGGATAAATTGCGGGGAGAATTAAAGAAATATATTGTTGATCCAGGGGTTAATATGTCATTCAATAATTTCAAAGTGACGGTGATTGGGGAGGTGGCTCGTCCGGGCTCATTTCCATTACAAAATGAGCGTATAACATTGCTTGAGGCCTTAGGTATGGCTGGAGATATGACGATGAAAGGGGTAAGAAATAACGTCTTGGTCATACGAGAGGTAAATGGACAAAAAACGGTTAATCGAGTGGATCTTTCTAAACAAGGTGCTTTAAATTCCCCTTTTTATTATTTAGCACAAAATGATGTTGTGTATGTTGAACCAAATAAATCTCAAATTCGAAATGCTAATTATGGTCAGAATACGAATGTGTTGATCTCAGTAGTTGGTTTGATTATCACTGTTATTTCTGTTATTGTACGTTAAAAATTTACAAATTTTATTATGCCTGATAATTTATCTCAATTGAGTTCTGATTCACAAGAAGACCAGCAAATAAATATAAAAGCCCTTTTTGAGCAATATTTTTACTATTGGAAATGGTTTGTTTTGTCTATTTCAATCGTATTATTTAGTGCATTTCTTTATCTTAAATTTGCAACTAAGCAATATAAAGTAGATGCTAAAATACTGCTGCCAAATGAAAATGAAGGTAAAGGTGAGTTGGCTGGCCTAGCGGATCTCGCATCTATCACTGGTAGTACTGGTAATACGGCTAAAGTAATGGATCAGATTGATGTTCTTAAATCTAGAAGATTGGCGGGAAAAGTTGTCGATACGCTGAATTTGAACATTTCTTATTCTGAAGGTAGATTTAAGAAAGAAATGTTAGCACAACAAGAATCCCCAATTCGCCTCTTTTTGGTAAATTCAAATATATCTTACCAAGATACAATAAAAGGACGATTTCGTGTTGATATACTCTCTCCCACAAAAGTAATTCTCGAAGATGAATTTGGAAAGAATACAAAAGAGATTCTTCTTGGAACAAAAGTTAAGTCAAGTTTAGGTGAGATTATTCTTTTGCCTCAAACTCCAATTATTCAGTCTTTTATTAATAAAAGTATAAACATTACAGTTCTTCCTAGGTTGAATGCATTAGAGAATCTAGTGAAGGATATAAATGTGACTCCTAATCAAGAAAAGCAATCCTATATTATTAATTTTTCAACTACTTCTGCCTCAGTCTTACAGGCTTCTAAAATTATTAATGAATTAATTAATCAATATAATATAGATCTTACTCAAGATAAAGATAAACTTACTAAGGCTACGTCTAAATTTATCAACGAGCGACTCGATAAAATTTCTGGGGATTTGTCTCATGTCGATAGTAAAGCTGAAAGTTTTAAAGAAGGGAATCGTCTAATTGATGTTGAATCTGAAGCGAAGCTTTTTCTTGAAAATGCTTCAGAATCAGATAAGAAAGTTGTAGAACAAAGAACTCAGCTTCAGTTGGTTGATTATATGAAGCAATATGTGCAATCCAACAATACCGAACTTTTGCCTACAAATATCGGCCTTCAGGATCTTTCAATTGAAAAGACAATTGCTGAGTATAATAAGATGGTATTAGAAAGAGATGATTTATTGAAGTCTTCTACTATTGATAATCCTGTCATTAAAAATATCAATGATAATATTAGGGTCTTGAATAACAATGTGATAAAGTCATTAAATAATTACCGAAACGTTACACAATTAGCCCTAAATTCTGCCCAAGCTAAGAAATCGGAGTTACAAGGTAAATTGAGTAATCTTCCTAAACAAGAACGTGGATTTAAAGATATTTCAAGAGAGCAGCAGATTGTCGAATCTCTTTATCTTTTTTTATTACAAAAAAGAGAAGAGAATGAGATCAAGGCCGCAGCAACACCGGACAATTTAAAGATTATTGATGAAGCCTTTGGCTCCAATATTCCAGTATCTCCTAAGAAAAGTATTGTGTTGTTAGGAGCTTTAATTGTTGGCGTGATCTTGCCATTTGGTATATTATATTTAAAGTTTTTATTGGATAACAAAATTCAGTCTAGGAAGGATATTGAAGATCTTATAAAAGCTCCTATATTGGGAGAGATTCCTAGAAGTGAGCATCCTATCATCCAGGAGAATGATCGTTCTTCATTAGCCGAGGCTTTTCGAATACTCCGTACAAATATGTCCTTCATGTTGGGACCTAATAAAAATGATTCGAAAGTTATTTTTATTACTTCAACAACGTCTGGAGAAGGGAAGTCGTTTGTGTCAACTAATCTAGCGAAAATTCTTGCCATGTCTGGGAAAAAGGTACTTCTGATCGGTGCAGATATCCGAAGTCCTAAAGTTTTGGATTATTTGGGACTTGCTCACCTTCAACACACCAATATAGGTATCACGCAGTATATGATTAATCCCGACATGGAACTTGATAATATCGTAATAAAGAAACCTGGGAATTACAATTTTGATATTATTTATTCGGGTTATGTCGCTCCAAATCCCGCGGAACTTTTAATGAACGGTCATTTTGACGACGTTATTGAGTACGGACGTAGAAATTATGACTATGTTTTGGTTGATACGGCTCCCGTGAGCTTAGTGACTGATACTGTATTAATTGCCCATAATGCCGACTTAACTATTTATGTGTCACGAGCAAATTATCTCGATAAAAGATTGTTACAAGTGCCTAAAGAGCTTTATCAACAAAGTAAATTGAAAAATATGGCTTTTGTAATTAATGATGTCGATTTTGCCAGAGGTTATGGCTATGGCTATGGCTACGGTTATGGTTATGGTGAGAGAGAAGATAAGAGTAGTAGAAGATTCGACTTTCTTCGAAATTTATTTAAATCTGCTAAAAAGTAGCTAGTTATCAGATATTATATCAATTATTAAAAGGCATCAATATTTAGTATTGGTGCTTTTTTGTTGGTACTCTTTTTGCTGTATTAATTTGGAGTTTTTTTGAAAAGCAGTTTCAAAGCATTTCTGCATAAACTGTAAATAAAAGGTTATAATGTAATATTTTGAGCTTTTACAAAAATTAGTTACAACTATTAAATTAGTTTTTTCTATAGAAAGGAATTGGTTTTTTAAATAAATTATGTTTAACTGTAGCGTTTTGTTTATGTTTTCCGTTATATTTGTAGTTTCTATTAAATTACTTTAAAATTATTTGATTAGTATATGGGGATATTGTCAAAATTGTTTACGGGCAAGAAAAAGGATTCAAAGATAAAGGTTGTAGGAAAATTAGCCTTTCTAGAGGTCGATATGCATAACCATATTTTACCAGGAATTGATGATGGAAGTCAATCTGTTGATCAGTCGATAGAGTTAATTAAAGGCTTAAACAGAATGGGATTTGATAAATTTATCTGTACGCCGCATATAATAGAAGGTGTTCATCCTAACACTTTGAGTACAATTGAAAAATCAAAGGATTTGTTGGTCAAAGAATTGAAAAAGATACCAAATTCTCCAGAGATATTTCATGCTGCTGAACATATGGTAGATGATGGGATTGAGAAATTAATCGGTTCAAATGAGTTGTGTGTAATGCCGGGCGGTTATGTGCTTATTGAAATGTCATATCTTCAAGAGTCTAGAGCGTTATTTAAAACTATCCTTGATATTCAGAATTTGGGATATAAACCAATTTTAGCTCACCCGGAGCGTTATAACTATTATCATTATAATTTTAATATGTATAAGCAGATTAAGGATGCAGGATGTATGCTACAATTAAATTTGTTATCGATAAGTCGTTATTACGGTGTTGAAGTTAAATCTGCTGCATTAACCATGATCAAATCGGGTATGTATGATTTTGTCGGAACAGATACTCATCACCAACGCCATCTAGTTGCATTGGAAGAGGTCGTTGCAAAATATCCTGTTAGAGATTTACTTAAAACTTGTAATATAATTAACTCGTCGCTTCAAGATCACTTAACACTTGATAGTGTGAACGTTGCTGGTTAGTAGTTTTGAAGTTATTATTCCTAAAATAATTAGTCTAATTCGTCTTAATATATTTTGTTGTTAAGAAAAGTGGCGAATAGTGAGTCCTATTTCTGCTATCTTGTGTTTTGCCCGTATGGATATTTCGAAAATTTGGCTACTTTTGGTTTTAGCATTTTTCATATGAGAGGAAACAGAATTTTTATTCAAGACTGGATAGCACACCATACTTATCAAAAAACAAACGAAATAGATAGTTATTACTTACGCGTTGCAAATGAAATCAATGATAGTTTATCTACACTATGGTTTGAGGAGCAAGAGACAAATGATCTCATCCATACCGATACTTTAAAGACATTGAGTATCTATCTAACGTGTTACTTAGAAGACGTTATTGCGAAAACAGGAATTTTTGCTGCTTTTAGAACGATCCATACAGAACTATACAATCAACTTTTGCCTTTTTATAATGATAATGACCTAACGGATTATTATGCTGAGGATATTAATAGTGAAGATATAGCTGTATTGACCTGGTTATTTTTCAGTGAACGTAATCCACATTTATTTATTGATCCCCGTGGTCGTTTGATCCAATTGGTTACAGATTTGGCCTATTCGATCTTGGAAGAACATTATGAAGTTGCTCCTGAAAATGAAAAGTTAAAACTAGAATATGTTTTGGACGAAGGGGCGAACTATTTTGAAGTCCGTAATTTTATTGAAAAGCTTGTTGCCACAAATTACCTGACAGCGGGTGAATATAACACCAATCTCAATCATTTGATGCAAGTTGCGGAGATAGGGCGATATCAACACGATCAGAATCAGTTACAACAGATGATCTATCGCGTTCGAGATAACCATTTCAATAATTACAGACTGCATCTGTTTGCATTGAAGGCATCTGAATTTGTAGCTGAGGTGGTTGGCAAAGAACATGCGCTATATGGTATTGTCAAAACTTTAGGTAATCGTATTAATAGTTTTTTTGAATATGTAAAAGCGGACGAGCTTTATGTGCATGTAAAACATATCGGTACAAAGACAGCATTTAAAATCTTTAAGGACTCTATACAGCAATTTGTTGAACCTACGGAAACCTTATCTTTCTATATGGAAATTGTGCCATGGAAAGATGCTTGGAATCTCTCTGGAATCATGACCGTTGTGAATACCGATGAGGTAAATTTTGATTTACCGGAGCAGTATGAGATGACTTATCGCATTGAGGCCTTGAATGGTAAGGATAAGAGTTTGAAGAAAACGGAAAAGCAGCTGAAAGATATGGGCAAATTGTTCCAGTCAGAACATAAGGCGGCTGTTGCGTTTATGGAAGGAAAAGAAGTGAAGGAGTTTGCAACAGATTTCTTTAAGAAGTATCAACAAAAATACCCGAGCAAAGAAGAATCTCCACTTCCAGAATCAAATTTGGATCTTACGGAAGATGCCCAAGTTACGGTATTCTTTAATCCAAAAACGGGTTTAGAAGTTTTTGGCGGTATAGCGGAATTTTTCCCATTAAAGAATAACGACTTCGCGGAGAAAGATGGTGAAATTGAGGTGCCTTATGCACGCTACTTTTTGAATCTTTTGGTCGAAGATTTTTTCCCAAGTGAGTTGCCGAAGTACTATGTTAATCTATTCAAGGCGGAAGTGGACAAACAGTTCTTCTTTCCGGTGAACGACGAGGTCCTTGATTTCTTTCTCCGTTTCTATAAACGAGGAACTTACTTCTTGGGACCATTTCCATTATTAAAATAACTCGTGTATCGACTATAGAAATACAGGAATACATAAAAGTTCCATTGCCTACCTGCAATGGAACTTTTTTATGCATCTAAGTCAGGCTATCCTTTGCTGTATAAGATGGTGTGGTCCTTTAGACATTATTTTGTTGATCGAATATCCCATGAAATTGGTGTTAATTTAATATAAATTGATTGTAATTAAATTGTTATCACTTGTGAATCTGGGTCTACTTGTCGCATATCCCACGCATTTATGGGCATATTTTAAAAAATTCTCACTAAACTTGTAGGATCAATTATATGTGATGAAGAATGCCTATTGAAAATAATAATGCCTTGGATTTTAAAACTTTCTTTTTGTTGTATAAGGACAAAGTGTATAAATATGCTTATTTACATCTGAAAGAAGAACCAGCTGCCGCAGATTTAGTCCAGGAAACATTCTCTCGAATTTGGAAAAAATGGGCAGAATTAGATGGGAATAAAAATCCGCAGTCTTACCTCTATACGATTGCCCGAAATCTTGTTTTCGACGAATTGCGAAAACAAAAGGTCAGATTCCAATTTCAGGCTACAGACATCGATCAGACCAAATTGGTAGACAATTCGAATGAGGAAGCTATTCGGTTTAAAGATTTGGAGCGCGTTTATCGTGAGGCCATTTCAAAACTCCCGAAAGCGCGACTCGAAATTTTTCTTTTGAGTAAAGAAGAGTTTTTGGATAATCAGGAAATTGCAGATAGGCTTGGGATTTCCGTTAATACCGTCCGTGATCAATTGGTTAAAGGCAACAAGTTTGTTCGGCAATATATTATTGATCATTTTGAGATTTCAATAGCCCTATTGATTTTTTTAAATATTTTTTAGAGCCGCATCGTCTTCTGGTCATCGAGGTACGTATATGTATTTAAAGATGGGCATAGATGATGAATTCCAAAATAGCTGCTTTATATAGAAAATTCCTTAAGGGAGAACTTAGTCCCGAGGAAAACGCCATATTTCTTGATTTACTGACTTCTTGTGACAGGGATGAACTTCCAGATGTGGAAGAGGTTGTTGCGCTAGATGATCGTGATTGTGAACTGAACAAAACAACTTCTGAAGATATCTTCTTTACGATTACAGGTACGCCATTGACGACGCGTGTAGTACCTATTTGGAAAAGACGTTGGTCTGTCATTTCCGCCGCTGCCTGTTTACTGTTGATCGGCCTTGCTTTCTTATTTCAATTTAAGTTTGGGGAGCAACATAAGAACGCAGCCTACGCAACTGTCCATTATTCTAATCCGACAAAATTTGTGAAGAGGCTGGTACTGCCAGATGGTACACATGTTTCTCTGCGACAGGGAGCACAGATTGAATTGTTGTCAGATTTTGATACAGACAGTTTACGTCGGATCAAACTTTCAGGCGAAGCCTTTTTTGAAGTCGCCAAAAATCCTGAGCAACCTTTTGTGATAGCCAGTTCGGGCGACTTTGATGTTCGTGTGCTGGGCACAGCCTTTAACTTAAACTGTTCGCAGGGGCACAGTCGTTTGGTATTAAATCATGGCCGCGTATGTGTATCTCGCGGGAAGGAATATTCCATTGTGAAACCTGGGCAGCAAGTTGCCTATGATGAGCGACAAAAGCAATTTGATGTATCCAAAGCAGATACGACCAGCGCAACAAATTGGAAGAGTGATCTTTTATCGTTTAATCAAGTTCCTCTTACCCAGATCGTCGCCGATCTCAATAACCTTTATCCGGATAGTAACCTCGAATTGATAGACTCTTTCCGGACGGAAAGTTATACAGGTTATCTACCAGCAAGTGATCTAGAAAAATCACTTACGATGCTTAATACCGCATTTAATCAAATAATTATCCATAAAAAGTAATTTATGAAAAGAACCAATTACTATTTAAAACTTATGGGAAGTGCCTTGCTCTTTCAGTCGCTTGCACTTCAGACCATGGCATCACAATTTTCGACCAGTGAAGGAATTGGGAAAATCCTCACACGAATGGAACAAAAATTTAATGTCAAATTTGGCTATGACGCTTCGATATCAAATCAAAAAGTCAATGACTTAGTTGATTTGAGTACATTGAAAAAGGAGCAGATTGTTCAATTTATTCAGACCATTTCGGACGGAAATCTGGAGGTCAAGAAAATTGATGAGAAGCTGTATGTGGTCTCGAAGAGAACCAATAATGATGTTAGAAGTAAGAATGATAAGCCGATTTCCGCTGTTTCCAACGAGATTAGGGGTAAGGTTGTCGATCAGGAAACAGGTCAGCCTATCGCTGGTGTCACAGTACGTGTGAAAGGGACTGCTGTTGCTGTTACTACGGATGGTAGTGGTGTTTTCAAATTGCCAAATACTGCTGACGATGCAATCCTTCAGATTTCCTATATAGGGTATGAAAGTATTGAAATTTTGGCGGCACAAGCAGGGACTATTAAACTAGCCAAATCCTCCGAAGCATTGGAAGAGGTTGTTGTGACAGCGTTGGGTATAAAAAGAGAGCAAAGGGCTTTGGGCTATTCAACTCAAAGTGTGAAGGGAGAAGATTTGACGCGTGTTAAAGGAGTAGATGTCGGGACGACTTTGACCGGACGTATTTCCGGTGTACGCGTTATGAATAGTACAGAATTTAACAAAACACCACAAATCGAAGTACGTGGACTGACACCTATTTTGGTCATTGATGGCGTGGCTTACGAAAATATGGACCTAAGGGATGTCCCTGTTGACAATATCCAGGATATGACCGTTTTGAAAGGAGCTACCGCTACCGCCCTTTATGGAAGTAAGGGACAAGGAGGAGCCATCATGATCACGACCAAAAAAGGTTTAGCAGAGAAAGGAACAGAGATTACGGTGAATACCAATAATATGTTCTTTTCAGGCTATCTTGCGTTGCCTGAGGTGCAGCATAGCTATTCTTCGGGAGAGTCCGGAAAATTTAACAATGATGATTATGTCTGGGGGGATAAATTGGATATTGGCCGAACTGCCGAACAATGGAATCCAATTAGCAAACAGTATGAAGTAAGTGAGCTTACGTCAAGGGGTAAGGACAATTTTAAAAACTTTTTGGAACCAGGGTTTATCACCAATAATACTGTCAGCTTTACTAATCAAGGGGACCATGGAAGCATAAGAACATCCATTAATCATATTTATAATAAAGGACAGTATCCCAATCAAAAGTTGAACCTGACAAATATTTCGGTGACAGGAACAACAAAGATCAGTGAGAAATTTGACTTAGAAACTAGGCTTGGGTATAACCGAAGTTCTTCCTCTAATAATTTTGGTTCCGGCTATAATGATCAAGGATACATCTATAATATCTTAGTGTGGACCGGCCCCGAATATAATTTGAAAGATTACAAAGACTATTGGCTAGTGAAAGACCAGTCTCAAAACTGGATGTATAAAGGGTGGTATGATAATCCGTACTTGATCGCGCACGAAAAAACTACTCCCGAATTGATCAATAAGGTGAATGCCGCTGTTACCTTGAATTATAAGGTGAACGATTGGGCGAAATTCATGGTGCGATCGGGTTATGATTATTATGGCAAGTCAAGAACACAGCAAAATCCGATCGGAATATATGGAACACGGGGCGGATTTGAAGATTTCGGTGGTTTTGATAGTAAAGGGAAGTATATGAAAGCCGATTATGATGGCTTTGCGACTACGAACGATGCGATTTTTACTGCCAAGAAAAATTTTGGCGACTGGGGAGTTGATGGATTATTAGGGGGGTCTATTTTCTATAGCAAGGATAATAATTTGATCGCAAATACAGTTAACGGTTTGTCAATTCCAGGATTTTATTCATTACGGAATTCAATCGATCCTGCAAAGGCGGTAGAATCCCGTATTAAAGAAATGCGAAATGGGCTTTATGGACGTCTTTCTTTGTCTTGGCGAAATGCGATCTTTTTGGAAGCTACTGGACGTAATGATTGGGTTTCAACGTTAACAAAGGATCATCGTTCTTATTTTTATCCTTCAGTTTCGGGAAGTGTTGTTGTTACGGACCTGCTTCCATCAAAACCTCTTTGGTTGGATATGTTCAAGGTAAGGGGATCTTGGGCGATTACAAAATCCGTACTGAATCCATATGAGATAAATTCAACTTTTTCGGTAACAAGCAATGTTTGGAATGGCCTACCAACAGCCTCTTATCCAAATATTATCAAAGACTACTCGATTTCACCTACGCAACGCGATTTGACCGAGTTCGGGTTTGACTTCGCGGTATTGAATAATCGGTTGTACGGTAATTATACCCGCTATTATCGTTTATTGCACAATCAGATCGTCAAAGCTAAGATTTCAAAAACTACAGGATTTGAGGAGCGTTTGATCAATACGAAAGAGGAAGAGATGACTAAAGGGCATGAAATCACCTTGGGTGGTACACCGATTAAGCGTGAAAATTTCCAGTGGGATATCACGATGAATCTCTCTCAAAACATGCGTTATTTTCATAAACTAGATCCTCAGTATTCAAAAGATGCTCTATATGTTAAGGAAGGGTTGCGAGCTGATTATATCGAATATAAGGACTGGGAGCGTTCTCCGGACGGACAAATGATATTAAATAGTTCTGGGATGCCCATCTCGGCGCAATATGCCAATCAATTGGTAGGATATACTGCACCAAAATGGTTTTGGGGTTTTTCAAATCAGTTTCGTTATAGAGACTTCTCATTTGGTTTTAGTTTAGATGGACGGATCAAAGGGATGTCTTATTCAACAATGAATGGTCGTTTGTGGCAGACAGGTTCACATCCTGATTCAGATACACCATACCGTTATGAGGAAGTGGTTAATGGCAATAAAACCTTTATCGCTCCAGGTGTTAAAATCATTTCCGGTAGTGTGACCTATGATAAGTATGGTCAGATTACAGAGGATACGCGTGTATTTGCTCCAAATGATAAAGTGGTTTCATATGAAGGGTATTACAAACGAGCCTATTCGGGTCGATGGAACTATTGGGATGAAACATTCATTAAACTACGTGAATTGTCGCTTAGCTACCGAATGCCGGATAAAATCGCCTCGAAGTTTAAAGCGAAACGTGCAAGTGTTGGCGTGACTGGGCAAAACTTATTGTTGTGGACCAAAGAGTTTCGTTTCTCTGATCCAGATGTGGGGTCTGAGGATTTAAGTTCACCATCGATGCGATACATTGGTTTTAATATTAACCTAACTTTTTAAAAACTACAAAACAAATATGAACATGAAAAGATTATTGACGTATATCGCCCTTGGTACTTTGGCGGTATCGACAAGTTGTTCCAAGTTTGATGAGATCAATACTAATCCTGAGACACCATCCGTGGTAAAACCTTCCATGTTGGCTACTCGTATAATTTTAAATTTGGTACGTCAACCTTCTACTAAAGGGTTTATGCAGCCTTATATGCTCACCAAAGAAATCGCTTGGACGGAGTTGACGGAGGGATATCAATATAATAGTTTAGGAGAATGGGATATCTCAATGACTTCGATCAACGATGCTCATTTTATGGGAGAGTTTGCGACAAGCGAAAAACTTAAGAACTCTTATAATGGTTTGATGTATTTTGCTCGTGCGATGAAGTTTTACGAGGGGACTATGAGTGTCGGAGATATTCCCTATAAAGATGCATTAAAAGGGGAAACGGATAAAGTTTACTTTCCAAAATATGATACGCAAAAAGATGTTTTTCTGGGTATTTTGAATGAATTGGAACTTGCAGATAAGCTCTTCTCGGAAGGTGAAAAATTTGATGGTGATCCATTGTTCGCTGGAGATGTTACGAAATGGCGCAAATTGGTAAACAGCTTTGCATTGAATGTTCTAATCCAATTAAGTAAAAAAGAAAGTGATGCCGATCTGAAGATAAAGGAACGTTTTAAATCAATCTTAAGCAGTAAACCGATCTTTGGTAGTAACGCAGATAATTTTCAAGTGGTTCATGAGGACAAGGCCAGCCAAACCTATCCTTTTTATAAGATTAGCAATAGCTTTGTTATTTATCCTATTGTTTCGACAGAGATAATTGACCGATTGAAACAATATCAAGATAGACGACTATTTTATTATGCGAATCCTTCGGCTTTGCAAATCACAAACGGTAAACAGTCTAATGATTTCAGTGCGTACATAGGGACAGATGCTTCTCTTTCCTTTAGTGAAATTGCTGAGTTAAAAAAGAAAAATGATTATTCTAAATTGAATGACCGTTATACTGAACTAGTTAGTGGTGAACCAACACAACAATACAGTTATGCACATCTATGTTTTGTGATAGCCGAAGCTGCCGCGCGGGGCTGGGTTGCCGAATCATCCGTCAATTGGTATAAGAAAGGCATTGAAGCTGCCATGAAATTTATAGCGGATAATACGCCAAATACGGCTCAATTCACTCATAATATGCCGTTAGATGCCAATTACATCAATACAGCGGTAGCAACTTATGGAAATCAATTTCCGGTCGTACTAGAAGCTCAACTGGAGGCGATTATGACACAAAAGTATTTAGCCAGTTACTTGCAGGGACGTATGACTCCATATTATGATTATAGAAGAACGGGCTATCCTAAATGGAAGATCAATCCAACATCAAGTTTGAATTCGGTCGCACCGGATAAAATACCGATGCGGTGGCGTTACCCATCTTTAGAGTACAATTATAATTCTGCAAATTTGGACGAGGCCATGCAGCGCCAATATAAAGGCAATGATGAAATCAACCAATTGATGTGGCTTTTGAAATAAGCCGTTCGAAAAAACAATCCCCGCAAATGAAATCAATCGTTTGCGGGGATTTTTGTTAAAAACGTTACATTAAAAACGACAGCGAATGAATATATTCGCTGTGGACCATTGAATTTAGTAGAGAGACAACAAATTTATTTATGGATAGCAGAAGAGATTTTATCAAGAAGGCTTCGTTGTTAGCGGGTGTTTTTGGTTTACAAAATGCCATGCCTGATGCGATACAGCGTGCATTGGCGATTGAACCTATAACAGGAAGTACCTTTTTAGATGCCGAACATATTGTCTTATTAATGCAAGAGAATCGTTCTTTTGATCATAGTTTTGGAACCCTTCGCGGGGTTAGGGGATTTAATGATCCACGGGCGATTAAATTGCCTAGCGGTAATCCCGTATGGTTGCAGTCGTCGGCTGCAGGTAAGACCTATTCGCCGTTTCGACTGGATATCAAAAACTCCAATGCTGCGTGGACCGGAAATTTACCACATTCCTGGGAAAACCAGATGGCAGCCCGTAATGAGGGAAAACACGATAATTGGATCGAAGCAAAACGGCCAGGAGGAAAGGTTCTGAAAGAGATTCCGCTAACAATGGGTTATTATACACGTGAAGATATCCCTTTTTATTATGCATTGGCTGATGCCTTTACGATCTGCGATCAGCACTTCTGTTCGTCTATCACAGGTACAACAACCAATAGGCATTTCTTCTGGACTGGAACCTGTGTGCCACATAAAGGGGCGAAGCCATTGGTGCGGAATTCCGATATCTATTTTAACCGTTGGGCACATTGGAAGACTTTTCCTGAACGCCTGGAAGAAGCGGGGATCTCGTGGAAAGTCTACCAAAATGAGGTCAGCATAGAAAGTGGCTTAGACGGCGAGGATTTGTTGGGTAATTTTACAGACAATAATTTAGAATGGTTTGCGCAATATCATATTGAATTCAAGAAAAGCCATCTTGGTTTTATGCGGAAACGTGTCGCGGAATTACCAGCGGAGATTCAAGAACTTGAGAAAGCATTAGCTAATAATAGCTCCGAGAGTGTCCAGAAAACACAGAATAAACTCAAGCAGAAGCAGGAACAGCTGAATAGCTACCAAAAACATTTGGCACGCCTTACGGAGCATGCTTTTCAGCAGCTTCCTGAAGAGCAGCGTGCTTTGCATGAACGTGCATTTCAAACGAATGAGGGGGACCCCTTCTATCGGGAGACAAGCGTTGTGACACATGAGGGTGAAAAAATTACCGTTCCTAAGGGCGATGTACTCCACCAATTTAGACATGATGTGAAGTCAGGGAAACTGCCAGCAGTGTCGTGGCTTGTAGCACCACAAAGCTTTTCAGATCATCCGAGTGCACCTATGTATGGCGCTTGGTATGTATCGGAGCTATTGAATATTTTGACAGAAAATCCGGAAATCTGGAAGAAGACCATTTTTATTCTGAACTATGATGAGAATGATGGTTACTTTGATCATATTCCTCCTTTTGTAGCACCTAACCCCGCAGACAGCCGTTCTGGAAAAACTTCTCCGGAATTAGATTATAGTGGTGAATATGTGAGTTTAGCACAGGAGCTTGCCGATGGTGAAGAAAAAGATAATGCAACGGAAGGCCCAGTGGGGCTTGGTTACCGCGTCCCTTTGATTGTGGCTTCGCCTTGGTCAAAAGGCGGTTGGGTCAATTCGGAGATCTGTGATATCACGTCGACGATTCAATTTATGGAGCATTTTTTCGAGAAAAAGTTGGGTAAGCAGGTAAAAGAGGAAAATATAAGCTCTTGGCGTCGAGCTATTACAGGTGACTTGACATCGATATTTCGGAAAGCTGAGGGATCGAATGCTGTTGATTTGCCTTTCCTTGATCGGAATCAGCAGATCTATGCGATTGATCAGGCGAAATCGAAACCACTACCCAATAATTTTCACGTTTGGTCGAAAGAGGATGCCGCAGCATTACGGTCTAAGGGGCATTCCACTTTACTGGCGAGACAGGAGAAAGGTCAAAAAAATTCTAGCGCGTTAGCCTATGAGCTCTATGCTAAAGAGTCATTTGCTAAAGAAGACAACCGAATTCATTTAACATTAGAAGCGGGTAATAAGGTGTTTGGTGATAAATCGCTCAGTAGCCCTTTTAATGTCTATAGTGGACCAAGTTATAAAGAAGGGGTTAAATTTTGGCCTTTTGCAGTTGTTGCTGGTCAGAATCTGAGCTTTGACTGGAATCTGGCTGACTTTAAAGATGGGCATTACGATCTAACCGTATATGGCCCAAATGGGTTTATGCGGGGATTTAAAGGACATGAGGAACCATTGACTGTTCGTGCAACTTATGAAATCGGGAGGAAAGGGCACTTAACGGGTAATCTTGTTTTGGAGATTCAAAATCATGGCAAAAAATCATTCCGTCTACATGCGGAGGATAATGCTTATAGTACATGGAAGAAATCCATTGTACTTGCTGCCGGGAAATCTACGAAGTGGATTGTGGAATCTCATAAAATCCATGGGTGGTATGATATTACGGTACATGTTGAGAATACCAAATTTGTGCGCCAGTTTGCAGGACGTGTGGAAACGGGCAATCATTCGAAAACTGATCCACAATTGGGATAATAATCCGTTCCTACATAATTGACCAAAGGGTATATAATTAATATATTACTGACTAGGGTGAGAAATCCCAGTTTTTATTTTGACTGGGATCTTTTTGCATAGGTATGAGCATCCACTTGGGGTAGTCAGTAAACTTAGTGAAAAAAATATGATTTCTTTTTACAGGAAAGATAATCTCTATTTTTTAACGTTCTTCCTATATTCTCAAGGAATTTAATAGCTTTTTGGGGGAATATAATTCAGTTAGCTACCCCCCAAATCGTTGTTTTATTTTTTATGGCTGAGTTATATTTGTCAATGGGAAAATACCACTTTCGACATGCGCTTTTTCAATCAGCTGGCGTAATTCTTTTACTTTCTTTGGATTTTCCTGGGCAACATTGTGTTGTTCTTTGGGATCTCGTTTGAGGTTATATAGTTCGGCTGTAGATTGGCTACTTTTGACTTTTTGTAAGATAAGTTTCCAGTCTCCCTGACGCAAGGCTTGACGTCCCCCATCTTCATGAAATTCCCAGTACAGGTATTGGTGCTGTTTTTGTTGCTTGTTTTTACCTAGTAGCGTTGGCACAAATGAAATACCGTCTGTATAATGCGGTTTGTTTGCTCCGGCAAGCTCAACCATCGTAGGCATAATATCCCAAAAGGCGCCTAGGTAGTTTGAAGTTTTCCCTTCGGCAACTTTACCATGCCAGTACACAATGAAAGGGGTCTTGATGCCACCTTCATAGAGGTCGCGTTTGTTGCCACGCAACCCACCGGAGCTATTGAAAAAATTGGGGTCAGCTCCGCCTTCCTTGTGCGATCCGTTGTCGCTCGTAAAAATGATAATTGTATTGTCCAATAGCTTGTTTTCACGTAGCCGATCAACAATTTGACCGACATAAGCATCCATACGGCTTACCATACTCGCATACATCGCATGTGGTTTTTCAACCGAAGTGTAACCGGGAACAGTTGCTTGTGGTCCATAGTCATTTCCTTTATGCGGTTTTTCATCAAACCGGTCTGCATATAATTGGTAATATTTGTCATCCGGACCTGATAATTCGGCGTGTGGAAGAACGGTAGGTACATACAGGAAAAAAGGTTTCTCCTTATTTTCATCGATAAATTCCAGGGTCTTTTCTTGGATTAATGCTGGTGCATACTGCCTTTTGGCCATTAAACCATTGCCATGGAGTTCTATCCTTTCCTTATTATGCCAGAGGTGAGTGGGGTAGTAACGATGGGATTGACGTTGACAGTTATAGCCATAAAATTCATCGAATCCTTTTTGATCGGGCGCCCCTGTTGTATTGACCATTCCAAGGCCCCATTTTCCAAATGCACCGGTTGTATATCCTGCCTGTTGTAGAAGCATAGCGAAAGTTTGTACAGAGTCGGCTAGCGGTTGTTGTCCTTCGGGTTCAATTTCTTTGTTACCGCGTACATCGGTGTGGCCAGTGTGCTGTCCTGTCATTAAAGATGATCGCGACGGAGCGCACACAGATGTCCCAGCGTAGAAGTTGTCAAATTTCATTCCTTTGGCAGCCAATGAATCGATATCTTTCGTTTCAATTTTTTGCTGACCGTATACACCAAGGTCTCCATAACCAAGGTCATCTGCCATAATAAGTACAATATTCGGTCTTTGGTCCTTCTGTTGAGCTATGGCAAGAGAGGCTAGAGTCAAAAGAAGAGACAAGATAAAAGATGTTTTCATTTGCATTAGGTTATTTCTTCAAATTAATTTTTTCTTAGCTAAGACTGTCCACTAGTTTATATAGTAGTCCAATTTAATCCACTAAAACAGTCAGGTGGTCCTAATTTAGTTTTATTGGTAATGCTTCGTATGCTTTTTTTAGTACTTCTATTTTTGAGAAGTATATTATTCTAATTATTCCAAAAAGAATGAGGGTTAAATTTACTCAAAAATAGCTTTTGATCGTACTAGTTCGCATTGGTTGAGATATAATAGCGGTAATGAAAGAGCCTTAATTTGATAATATGTTACTTTTTGTTGTCTACGCATACGATTGTGTAATAATTTATTGTGTGCTATCAATTGTAATCTCCGATATGTTCATATTTATTTTCTAATTTCACCCTAATTTTATGAAAATGCTCTTATGGCCAAATCAATTAAAGAAATAGCACAAGAACTCAATGTGTCTAAATCAACTGTTTCATTAGTCATTAATCACAAAGCCGAGCGAGCACGCATTAGCAAGGAATTGGAAAACCGTGTACTTGCATACGTTGAAAAAGTAGGCTATAAGCCCAATGCTCTCGCTAAGAGTTTAGCTACGGGGCGGTCAAATACCATCGGTCTAATTGTAGAGAATATTGGAGATTCTTTTTTTGGTCCATTTGCTTTATATGTAGAGGAATTGTTCCGAAAGAAAAATTATCACGTCCTCTACAGTAGTACGCTTGGCGATTCACAAAATGCACGCGATATCATTGATTCGATGTTGGAAAAGAAAGTGGAGGGTATTATTTTGGCTCCGACAGTAGATTTGGAAGAATACCAACGCAAAATATTGGAGCATAAAGTTCCATTGGTCGTTTTTGATAGGAATACTCCAGCAGTGGAAACCCATTATGTGCATATTGACAATGAAGTTAGTGGGAAGAATGCATGTGACCATTTGAAATCTATTGGTTGTAGAAATTTTGGACTGGTAACCATCGATTCGGATCAACCACAAATGTTGGCGCGCAAACGTGCCTATTTAGATTTTTGTGACACATACGGAATGGAGCCTCGCATACTGCAATTACCTTATCAGCATCTGAAGCAGAAAGGTTCACGTACGTTGAAAAATTGGGCAGCTAAGCAGGTTGGATTAGATGGTCTCTTTTTTACAACAAACTACCTTTGTATTCTCGGCTTGAAGGCCTTGCGGTCAGCGGATGAAAATAACTATGATTTTCCGATGTTTTCTTTTGATGACCATGAGTTGTTTGATCTTTTAAACCCTAAAATCTCCTGTATACAACAACCATTGGAACCTCTGGCTAAGACTTGTGTGAAAGTTTTGTTAAAGGAAATAGATCAAGGGATATCCACACCAAAAGAATATATCATCTCAACAAAATTGATCCGGCGCTAAAATGGGGCAATAAAAGGATGTGTAGAAATTGATTGTAAAAATAATAAGACCTGCTTCTCAATGCCAGGTGTTTGTTTTGATTTAATATTCTTTTTTATATCTTTACTAATACGTTTTAGTAGAAATATTTTTATATATCCTAAATAATGAAAAAATCTATAAGTGTTTTTCTGGGTTCGTTATTGTCTTTTGGTTTGTTTTGCGCAAAACCGGTTTTGGCTCAGAAATTTAGAGGACAGCAAATGGAAGCTGTCGATCTTGTTAATCCATTAATGGGTACGGAATCCAAATTTGAATTGTCCAATGGTAATACCTATCCCTCAATAGCGCGACCTTGGGGGATGAATATGTGGACACCTCAAACGGGGAAAAATGGCGACGGATGGCAGTATCAATATACCGCTGACAAGATTCGTGGTTTAAAACAGACTCACCAGCCATCACCCTGGATGAATGATTACGGTGTTTTTTCAATCATGCCTGTTACTGGAAAGCCCGTATTTGATCAAGAGGAGCGTGCGAGCTGGTTTTCGCACAAAGCGGAGATTGTAAAACCTTATTATTATTCGGTTTATCTAGCAGATCACGATGTGACTGCAGAGATGACACCAACAGAACGCGCAGCAATGTTTAGGATCTCGTTTAATAAAACAGACGATGCGTATATTGTTTTGGATGCTTATGAAAAGGGATCTGAAGTTCAGATTATTCCAGAAAAAAATATGATCATTGGCTATTCTTCTAAATATGCACGGGGCCCACTGCCTGCTATTTTCAAGAATTATTTTGTTTTGGTTTTTGATCAACCTTTTGCAAGTGTCGCTACTTGGGAAGGCAAAGAGAAGAAGGATGGGCAACTTCAGATCAAAGGTGATCACACTGGTGCAATCGTAGGGTTTAAGGTAAAAGACAAATCGAAACCAGTACAGGTGAGCGTAGCATCTTCCTTTATTAGTGCCGAACAAGCCTTATTAAACTTAAATGAGTTAGGTAATAAGTCTTTCGATCAAGTAAAAGAAGATGGACGTCAGATCTGGAACTCTACCTTAGGAAAAATTAAAGTAGAAGGCGATGATATCGATCAGTTGCGTACATTTTATTCGACGATGTATCGGACCTTATTTTTCCCAAACAAGTTATATGAAATTGATGCGCAAGGAAAGGCTGTACATTACAGTCCATATAATGGAAAAACACTTCCTGGTTATTTATTTGGAGGAACAGGTTTTTGGGATACTTTCAGAGCGTTGTATCCATTCTTAAACTTTATGTACCCTTCCATTAATAAGGAAATGCAGGAAGGTCTTCTCAATGCCTATTTGGAAGGAGGTTTCCTACCTGAATGGAGTAGTCCTGGATATGCCGATATTATGGTGGGCAATAATTCCGCTTCGGTTGTTTCGGATGCTTATATGAAGGGATTACGCGGTTATGATATCAATAAGTTATACGAAGCTTTACAACACGGTGCTAATAACGAAGGACCAATGAGTGCTGTTGGAAGGAAGGGCGTTGACTATTACAATAGCTTGGGGTACGTGCCTTATGATGTTAAAATCAATGAAAATGCAGCACGTACATTGGAATATGCTTATGACGATTTCACGATCTACCAATTGGCAAAAGCGTTGAACCGTCCGAAGGCTGAAATTGATTTGTATGCTAAGCGTGCGCAGAACTATAAGAATTTATTTGATCCATCGACCAATCTTATGCGTGGAAAGAATAAAGATGGGAAATTCCAAACTCCTTTTAATCCATTAAAATGGGGTGACGCATTCACCGAAGGAAATAGCTGGCATTATTCGTGGAGCGTATTTCACGATGTTCAGGGGCTGATCGACCTAATGGGAGGAGAAAAGACATTTGTGAGCATGTTAGATTCGGTGTTTGTCCAGTCTCCAGATTTCGACGATAGCTATTATGGCGGTATTATCCATGAAATACGTGAAATGCAAGTTGCGAATATGGGGCAATATGCACATGGTAATCAGCCAATTCAGCATATGCCATATTTGTACAATTACGCTGGCCAACCTTGGAAAACACAATATTGGGTGCGTCAAGTGATGGATCGCATGTATAAGCCTACACCTGATGGCTATTGTGGTGACGAAGATAATGGTCAAACTTCTGCATGGTATGTTTTTTCTGCGCTGGGATTCTATCCTGTTTGTCCGGCAACGGATGAATATGTGCTCGGAGCGCCATTATTTAAAAAAGCGACCTTAACATTTGAAAATGGTAAGACCTTGACCATTGATGCTCCAAAGAATTCTACTGAAAATGTGTATGTAAATACATTGCAAATGAACGGTAAGGATTATGCTAAGAACTGGTTAAGTCATAAAGCGTTGCATGAAGGTGGGACACTTAATTTTGATATGGCGGCAAAACCCAATTATACTAGGGAGCGTCCAAAAATTCAGCGCCTTATTCAATGACAACAGATTTGCAAACAAATATCAAGTTGAAATCGAACAAAAAGAAATAATCATTAGGTTATGATAAACTTAAAAAACTTAAAAATCGTTGTTACTGTATTTGGCTTGGTATACTCTTGTTCCCTTTTTGCGCAGGACAACTGGAAACATACCGAAAATGACCGCAAGGTTGCTGTGGATATTGATAGTATCAGTAAAGGTGGTTATACCCTGATTTGGATTAATAAAGACAAAGATTTTAGTGCTTCTTTAAAAGAAAGGCTGGTAGCGGCATATTTTACCAACTATCCTAAACTAGCCAAGAAATATAATAAAAAGACTATAAAAAAGGTCTCTTTTGTTATTGATCCGGACTATAAAGGTGTGGCAGCGACAGCGGGTGGGATTGTCCGTTATAGTCCAGCCTGGTTTGCCAAAAATCCAGGGGATATTGACGTGGTTACCCATGAGGTCATGCATATTGTTCAAGCATACCCCGATGGGGCGGGCCCGTGGTGGATTACGGAGGGGATAGCCGATTTTGTCCGATTTGATGATGGCATAGATAATGCGGGGGCAAACTGGAAGCTGCCAGAATATAACGAAAAGCAGAAATACAGCGATTCTTATCGTATTACAGCGCGCTTTTTGTACTGGATCAATCTACATGTAAAGAAGGATTTTGTCAAAAAATTGGATGCAGCGATGCGTAGTAAAAGCTATAGTGATGCTTTTTGGAAAGTGGAGACGGGTAAAACTATTGATGAGCTATGGGCCGATTATAGCCAAAATCCCACACTATAATTCATAAGCGATGAATATCAGAAGTTTAGTCTTTTTGGGATTAATTAGTGTCCCATATCTATTAAAGGCACAAGAAACTAAATTAGTTCAGTATGTCAAACCACTCATCGGAACGGCGAAAATGGGACATACTTTTCCAGGGGCGACAGTTCCATTCGGTGCTGTACAATTAAGTCCTGATACGGATACATTATCTTATGCCGTCAATGGACGGTATAACGGCGATGTTTATAAATATTGTGCCGGTTATCAGTATGATGATCCGACGATTGTCGGGTTTAGTCATACGCATTTTAGTGGCACTGGTCACTCCGATCTTGGTGACATACAGATCATGCCGACACAAGGAAAAGTTCAATTAAATCCGGGTACAGCTGATCGACCACAAGATGGTTATCGATCTTCCTATTCGCATGCCAATGAACGAGCTGAGGCCAATTATTACAGTGTTCTACTGGATAAACATCAGATTAAGGCTGAATTAACGACTACAACACGTGTAGGGCTCCACCGTTATACATTCAAAGAGTCTGACGCTTCACATCTTATCGTAGATCTAACTGCTGGGATTTATAATTATGATGGCAAGAATGTTTGGACCGTTGTCAAGGTATTGAACGATTCAACCCTGGTAGGCTACCGTCAAACAAACGGTTGGTCGAGAACGCGCACCGTATACTTTGCAATAAAGACCTCAAAAGCTTTTAAGAATTATGGCGCCAAGTATGAAGATGGAAAATCTGTGTATAATGGTTTCTGGCGTAAGTTTGATCAACAAAATAATTTCCCCGACCTTGCAGCGCACAATATTAAGCTACACTTGGATTTTGATACAAAAGCACAAGAATCCATCCTTCTGAAAGTAGCTTTAAGTCCAGTAAGCATGAAGAATGCATTGGCCAATATGGAGGCTGAGGCTCCAGACTGGAATTTTGATGGCTACGTTAAGAAAGGCCAAGAAGCTTGGGAAAAGGAGCTGCATAAGATAGAAGCTGAAATGTTGAACAAGGAAGACCTGGTCAATTTTTATACAGCCATGTACCATGCAAGCTTAATGCCGACAGTCTATATGGATACGAATGGTGAATATAAAGGCTTGGATCAGGAGGTGCACCGCGCCAAAGGTTTTACGAATTATACTTCATTTTCGCTGTGGGATACTTATCGGGCTTTTCATCCGCTGTTGAATTTAATTAACCCTTCTCGTAATGCTGATATTGTAGCATCCATGATGGCTCATTATGACCAGAGTGTATTGAAGATGTTGCCGATTTGGTCGCATTATGCGAATGATAATTGGTGCATGAGCGGCTATCATTCGGTGTCTGTTATTGTTGATGCAATACTTAAGGGCGTTTACAAAGGCGATGCAGGAGCCGCACTAGCGGCTTGCGTACAAACGGCAAATACACGTCAGTATGAGGGAATCGGCGCTTACATTGATAAGGGGTATGTTCCTGCAGATGTATCGGGAACATCTGTTTCTAATACATTGGAATATGCGTATGACGATTGGTGCATAGCGCAATTGGCGAAAAAATTGGGAAAAGAGGATATTTACACGACTTTTTCCAAAAGAGCTGAAAGCTGGAAATCACTCTATGATTCCTCCATTGGATTTATGCGTCCCAAGAATTCTGCGGGTAAATTTCAGGAGAAATTTGATGTTTTGGATACACATGGACAAGGATTTATTGAAGGAAATTCATGGAATTACAGCCTGTATGTACCGCATCAACCTACTGAAATGATGGCATTAATGGGAGGCAAAAAACGTTTAGAGTCTTATTTGGATTCCCTGTTTACCATGGAATTACCGGATAAATATTTTGAACATACGGAGGATATTACCCGCGATGGCATTATCGGAAATTACGTGCATGGAAATGAGCCTTCACATCATGTGGCATACTTGTACAATATAACCAATAGTCCCTGGAAAACCCAGGCCCGCGTCAGACAGATCATACGGAATCAGTATCACAATGGCCATGCGGGTTTAGGGGGAAATGATGACTGTGGACAAATGTCTGCCTGGTATTTATTTACTGCATTGGGTTTTTATCCAGTGGCACCTGGGGAAGATAGTTATTGGATTGGTAGTCCTTTGGTAAAATCGGCAAAGGTTAACCTTGAAAATGGACGCAGTCTTTCCATAGTTGCCCGTAACCAGTCTGAAAAGAATGTTTACGTTAAATCCGTTTCTTTAAATGGGCGGAAATTGGCTGATTTTCTATTACCCTATAGTAGCATTATAAATGGTGGTGAATTAATCTTCGAGATGAGTAATAAACCGAACAAATAAAAGCCTGCTCACAAAGATGAGACGATCAGGTGTGTACAAATGGATAGCTATCTGTTGCTTATTTTTGTTTCTGATATTACAGTATCTCATGATCGCACGATCATATGAGATTAAAAGAAGCGAACTATTTCAGAAAGAAAAAAAGGCAATTAAGGTTGTTTACGATAAGTATATCTCGAACGATAAGATATTTCCGGGCGGGCAGAAACTTATCGATTCAACCTTAATGCCTCATTTAGTTCGTCTGAAAGCTTATTACCAAGACGATAGTAATGCTTTCAATAATCTGAAAGATAGTATCGCAAAAACGTTGGTAACGAGGCTTCGAAATCATCCAGCCATGGACAGCCTATTTCATAAGATCAGATCCGAAGTCAATTTGGGCGAAGGTTTTGGTTATGCCATTGTGTTGAAAGATGTTTCGGTGACTTTTGATGCGAAGACATTTATACCAATTATGGACTTTGGAATAGATCAGCATATTCCTATTGGAGGGGAATTTCGGTTTATTGACAAAGACAATATCGTATCGTCGATTGCAATAACTGCAAATAGTAAGATGTCAAATCGTGTGGCTTTTACGTTGTACGTTGGAAATATTGATACAAATTTTTCTGTATTAAGATCCATTTTCCCCTTATTATTACTGTCGGGTTGCTGTATAATTGGTATTGTTTGGTTGTATTTGATGACCTACAGTAGTTGGATAAAGCAAAAAAAGAATGGCGGAAATGGCTTCTGACTTTATTAACAATGTCACCCATGAATTCAATACACCACTGACAACCATACGAATTGGTTTAACTAACTTGGTGGTAAAGGTTTCTAAAGAAGATAAACTAAAAATGGCAACAACTTTGGATACGTTGATGCGTCAGGTAAACCGTTTGGATCGATTAGTTAACAAGGCTATTGATTTGAGCGTGTTTAATCAGGAAGAGGTGATTCTCGAAGAACACTTTTTGGAAGAACTTATGGTTCAATTAGAACAGGACCTAGGGATTTTAGTATCAGAAAGTACAGTAATTCAAATTTTGATGGATGAAAACGTTAAAGACGTAAAGGCGCTTGTCAATCCATTTATGTTCGTCACTGCTGTAAACAATTTGGTCGATAATGGACTGAAGTATAATAAAGAGCCAATAAAATGTATCCATATTCGCTTGAGTATGGACGGAGTAAATACTGTGATGATGACTGTACACGATAATGGAATAGGTATTTCACATAACCAACTGCCTTATATTTTTACGAAGGGATATCGGGGTAAGCAAGAAGCTTCTTCAAATGGGCTAGGTTTGGGACTTTTTTTCGTAAAGGAAGTTATGCGGATTCATCGTTGGAAAATAGACGTTAAATCAGGAACTCAGTCTGGAACAACGTTTTCGGTTTCCATACCAACAATATAATAGATGATACTAAAATATGGACATATATTGCTGATTGAAGATGATCTTGATTTAGCGACAATGCTCATAGATTATCTATCAAATTTTGGATTTGATGTTAGTCATGCTATGTCTGCTGAAGAGGGGATATCCTATTATGAGATTAATAAATATGATATCCTTATAGTAGATATACAACTTCCTACTTGGGACGGATTTCAATTTGTTGAATATATTTCACAGTTAAATAAAAACCAATTTGTACTTTTTCTCACAGCCAGACTGTCTAAAACAGATCGATTAAAGGGACTCCGTCTAGGGGGTAATGATTACATAACAAAACCCTTTGATGTTGAAGAATTGTCTCTGAAACTTCAAAATTATATTGTTAAGCAGCCTGTTGTTTCTCAATTGCAACTCAATATTGGTGACATTAAACTTGACCGTAATTTACTTGCAATAGAATTTAATGATAAATCTCGGCAGGTTGTATCACCACGTGAATTTGAACTTTGGACTTTCTTAGCCAGCAAACCGAATATTGTATTGAAAAGAGAAGAGATCTTACTTGCTCTTTGGGGAGATAACGATTATTTTTTAGGACGAAGTCTTGATGTTTTTATATGCAAGATTAGAAAAATGCTGAAAAGATCGCGGTATGTTGCTATTAAAACTGTTTATAAGGTGGGATTTATTTTAGAGGTCGATTTCAATAATTGTCATTAACAATCGATTAACAACTTTCTCTTTTCTTTCTTTTTAATTTTACTAAAACGAATTAGTTTATCAGCTTAAGGTTGATTTCTTTGGAGGTGTTCATTCCAAAGAAATAACTAATTGACGACCAATTTTTGTATTAGTAAACCAATCATTAATTATTATTTATGAAAAGAAAGGTAATTCCATTATTTTTTACGCTTTCGGTGTGTAGCACATTCAATTTGTGGACCGAATTGAAAGCTGCGTCTAGCCACTTCAGTTTCCAACAAGAAGGTATTATTGTAGAGGGAACAGTTTTAAACAGTTCGACAGGTAAAGTTTTGCAAGGTGTTACCATTGTCGTTAAAGCAAGTGGAAAATCAACGAAAACAGATGCATCAGGCCGATATCGAATAGAAATTCCCTATAAGGATGCGGTGTTGACTTTCTCGTATATTGGCTTTCAGCCTCAACAAATTGTTGCCGCTGGAAGATCGGCGCTACAGGTTAGTCTGATAGAAGATGTAAAAGCATTAGAGGATGTTGTTGTTGTTGGATATACAACGCAGAAGAAAAGAAATGTAGTAGGTGCGGTAGCAACAATTACGACTAAGGACCTGGTGCAGAGCCCTGCTGCAAATATTAATAACATGCTCGCTGGGAGATTACCAGGACTGGTCGTCAACCAATATGCTGGAGGAGAACCAGGGGTAGATCGTTCAGAATTATTTATTCGTGGTAAGTCAACTTATGGCAATCAATCACCTATTGTAATTGTAGATGGAATTGAGCGTGATATGAGCTATTTGGCCCCAGACGAAATTGAAACGGTTTCCATTTTGAAAGATGCAGCAGCTACAGCGCCATATGGAATTCGGGGAGCAAATGGTGTTATCGTTGTTACAACAAAACGTGGGCAATCCGCAGATAAGGCGACGGTGGATTTCAAAGCGTCTTATGGCCTAAATACACCCGCACAATTGCCGATGCTTTTGGGATCTGCAGATTATGCAACTCTCTACAATGAAGCGTTAACGAATGATGCGAAGCTATCCGGGGGAAATACCAATAACTTAAAATTGTTTAGTCAGGATGCTATAGATAAATTTAGACGGGCAAAGGGAGATAATTCGGATGGGCTAGGCTATAACTGGGACTATTTTGATTATATTTTTAGAACTGCACCTCAACATGAATACAATCTATCTATACGAGGAGGCAATGATATCGCGAAATATTTTGTGATGGGCGGTTATATGGGGCAAGATAATAATTATGACCATGTTGATTTATCTAAGTATAATGTTTCTCCTAAATTTCAACGCTATAACTTTAGATCCAATATTGATGTCAACATTACAAAAAACTTGTGGGTTAAGCTCAATTTAGGTGCCCGTATTACCAATCGAACCTCGCCTGGAACTTCTGCTAGTAGATTGATGACATTGGCGATGACACAGCCGCCGTATTTGCCCATCACTCTCGAAGCCAATAGCCAACCTTCAACACAAGGTTATCTGCTAAATAATCCCTCGGGTTTGTTGTTTGGTAATCAAATTTACCGATTTAATGTTCTTGGAGAATTGACTAGATCAGGATATCATACAGAAAAAAACACCTATCTGGAAGGGAGTTTTGCCGCCGGTTGGAATATGGATTTTATTACGAAGGGACTTTCTGTTGACGGAATATTTTCCTATGATGCAAGAGAGCAACAATGGGTCAGACGCGAGTTGGGTACCTATAGTGAAGGATATAGGGTATATCCCAATTATGCGACTTTTCAGCCTACAGATGGTATAGATTTATTTATGAATCCGCAATACTATGAGGGTACTTATAGAAATGGGAACAAATATACGGTAGATCAAACTGTTGGAAATTCATTTACACAAAGTAGTCCTTTTAATAGAACCTTCATTCAAGGAAAAATAAACTATAACCGTCTATTTAAAGATAAACACAATGTTACTGGAATGTTGCTTTTCAATCGCTCGAGCCAGTCTGTTTATGATGCGGCGAATTCAAGAGCCAGTGTTGATATCCGTTATCAAGGTATGACAGGACAGTTTACCTATAATTATCTAGAAAAATATTTGGCGGAATTTAACTTTGGTTACAATGGATCCGAAAATTTTATAGAGGGAAAACGTTATGGATTTTTCCCGGCTGGAGCATTGGGTTGGGTGGTTAGCAAGGAGAAATTTATGTCGAATACCAAAGATTGGCTAAGCTTTTTGAAGCTTAGGGCCTCGATGGGCCTTGTGGGCAATGATAAAATGCCAGGTGATGCTCGATTCGGATATCTGGCATTTTTTCAGGGAGGAGACGGTTATAGTTTTGGCGAACAGAATTTTAACAATGGACTAAGTGGCCTTCGTGAAGGGCGCCTAGCAAATGAAAATATAACATGGGAGAAATCTAGAAAAACTAATGTAGGTCTCGATATGGGCTTTTTAAAAAACAAGATGAACTTTAGCATTGATATTTTTGAGGATTATCGTTATGACATTATTACCGAACTTGGGGCGGATGACATTGGTTTTCCAGGCGTAGTTGGTAAAGGTTCTCCGCTGATCAATATTGGAAAGGTCCGCAACCGTGGTATCGATATTGAAATGAGTTATTCAGATATGATCGGGGATAATTTCAGATTCTCTCTGAAACCTAATTTCACCTTTTCCAGAAATAAGTTGATCTACCGACAAGAGGTTCCGCGACTATATGAATACAGGCAAGCAACAGGTAAACGACTTTATGAAAATTTTGTCTATGTTTTCGATCACTTCGTTAGGGATCAAGCCGAGGCGGACAAATTAAATCAGGGTAATTTTCAACCTTGGGGAACAGTAGGACCAGGCGATGTCGTATATAAGGATTTGAACGGTGATGGTAAAATTACAGATTTAGGGGATCGCACAGTGATGGGAAATCCTAGGAGCCCGGAGATTCAATTTGGTCTACCAATATCTCTGCAATACAAGGGTTTTGATTTTAGTCTTTTGTTTCAAGGCGCGTTAAATTCTTCAATTTTATTGAAAGATGCGGCTGTATGGGATTTCCCGACTTTTGATCAAGATAAACTCGGCTCCGTTCGACCAATTCATATGGGACGTTGGACACCGGAAACGGCCGAAACTGCAACTTACCCCGCTTTACATATAGGTAATTCTGAAAATAATAAAAATAGCAATAGTAGTCTATTTTTATATGATGCTAAATATTTAAGACTTAAAAATATAGAGATCGGTTATAATTTGCCGAAAGATCTTATTAAAAGAATTGGTTTAAATCAATTACGCGTTTATGCGCAAGGAATGAACCTATTTACCTGGTCAGGTTTAAAGGATTTAAGTATAGATCCTGAGATGGGAAATGCGAGCGGTTATTGGTACCCGATTCTAAAAGTCTACAACTTTGGAATAAATCTTAATTTCTAACCTTATGAATGTATTGAAGATGAAAAAAATACTTTTTTTTATGGCAGGTGTGGTTGCTATTATGATCGCAAGTTGCAACAAATATTTGGACAAATTACCCGACGATCAGATCCGGGAAGATGAGGTTTTTACTCGTTATGAAAAAGTAAATCAGCTCGTTACGGATGTATATACTAAAGCGAAGAATGTCAATCAACCGATTTCGTGGTTCTATCATTTTTCGAGTGCTGCGATAACCGATGAGGCCGAAGGCTCTACAGTAGAAGGAAATATTACGAATAGATATAATACGGGTGATTGGAATATCAATGAACTACCGGGAGACAATGGTCAATTCTGGAATAGTATGTTTGACGGGATCCGTAGAACAAACGTTATTTTGGAAGGAATAAAAAAATATAGTACACCAGATGATATCCTAGAACCAGGTTCACTGCCTATGCGCGTGGGTGAGGTCTACTTTTTAAGAGCTTACTTTCATTTAATGGCTGTTCGTATATATGGTGAGATACCTTACATAGATCATGTTGTTACGGCAACAGAGAACATGAACTTCGAGCGTGAGTCAGTTCACAAAGTTATTGATAAAATTGTAGCGGATGCAATAACAGCATATAATGCCGTCCCAGAAAAATGGGAGGGTCAGAATTTTGGACGTATCGATAAAGGTGCATGTCTTGGGCTGATTGCAGAAGCACGGTGGATGGCCGCTACACCACTTTGGAATGGAGCTGCTGCAAAAGGCTATAATGGGACGCGTAAGTTTGAGTCCGAATACGCTACGTACGACCCTCAGCGTTGGGTGAAAGCTAAAGAGGCGGCTAAGGCAGTTCTTGAAAGTAAGGTTGCAGGGGGAAAACGTTATAGTTTGTATCAGAAATACTCAAATACCGATTTTGGAGATAGTGGCGGTCAAAACACGAGTAACTCAACAGTTTATACACGCCTATGGCAGATGTTTTATGATATGGAAGCGTTCAAAAATGAGTATGTTTTGTTTTTTACGCGCTATAAGGGTGAAGGGTGGTTTGGTGATGTATATCCGCCAAGCCGCGGTGGTGGAGCTCGTCAGATGCCCGTTCAAGAACAAGTAGATGAGTATGAGTACTTGTCGCCAGATGGCTTTGGTTACCCGATTTATAGTGCCAAGGCTAAACAGGACGGGTATGATGACGCAAATCCTTATACTTCAGTAAAAAGGGATCCACGTTTTTATCGCGACATTATATTTCATGGTGCAGCATTCCGCGGCGGTAACAATAATCCATCCCAGACAAATATTGCGAGTGGTGCCGATCAGATCGGAGCGAATAATGCAACGCGCACGGGATATTACCTGAGGAAATTTTTGCAGGAAGCTTGGAATAAAAATGGAAGTGTTATCATCAGTGCACCTCCAGTATGGCGTTTGCCGGACTTTATTTACATTTATGCTGAGGCAGTTAATGAAATCGATGGACCAACACAAGAGATCTATGATTTAATTAATCAGGTAAGATCAAGATCCTTTATGGCGCCAATGCCTTTGACAACACTTTCTGATAAAAATGTGATGCGTGAGTATATTTATCGCGAACGAAGAGTCGAATTCTTTTATGAGAATAAGAGAGCTTTTGATAGTCGCCTATATCTAGAACCAAGTAGTTCAGTAGAGAAAACCAAATTTCAGACTTTTACTGCATCAGGTGGTACAAATAATGAACGAAGTATAAACTACTGGAAAAATAGTAATACAGCGTATCCGAAACTTCAAAATATGATTAATGGCATGAGAGCCGTTGAGGACGTAAATGGTAAAATTCAAATCGGCGATAAACGTTATAGAATGGAACGCTTCTTTGTTGAAAGTAGAGTTTTTACCGCTCCAACTCATTATTTATTTCCTATTTTAAACTCAGAGATTCAAAAATCGCCCTCATTAGGGCAGAATCCCGGCTGGTAGTATTTCTGTGATATAAAATCCGCAATCATTTGATTGCGGATTTTTTTGTAACCATCTTGTGAAAAACACCTGACCATCTTCTCTATTTAATTATCTTACTTATATTTACTAATACGGTTTAGCTTTTTTTGCTAGTACGATCAAACAAATGCGTAATTTATGTTTAATATTAAAAAACTAACAGGTAGTATTCTTTTTCTATTCGCGATCCATGGGGGGATGGCACAGCAGGCTTCACCTGTTGATTTTGTTAATCCACTGATTGGTACAGAATCGAAGTATGAATTGTCCAATGGGAATACTTATCCAGCAATAGCTCGTCCTTGGGGGATGAATTTTTGGACACCCCAAACAGGAAACATGGGCGATGGTTGGGTATATACTTACACGGCGGATAAAATAAAGGGTTTTAAGCAAACGCATCAGCCAAGTCCCTGGAACAATGATTATGGACAGTTTTCAATTATGCCCGTTACAGGTACACCTCAATTTGATCAGGAAAAACGTGCGAGCTGGTTTTCACATAAGGCGGAAATTGCCAAACCTTATTATTATAGCGTTTATCTTGCGGATCATGATGTGACAACAGAACTGTCGCCTTCACAACGTGCAGCAATCTTTCAATTCACATTTCCCAAAACCGATAGTGCTTATGTTATTATTGATGCGTTTGATAAGGGGTCATATATTAAAGTAATTCCGAAGGAGAATAAGATTATCGGGTATTCAACAAAAAATAGCGGCGGTGTTCCAGAGAATTTTAAGAATTATTTTGTCATTACTTTCGATAGACCATTCTCTTACAAAGCTGCTGTGGAAAACGGAGCGATAAGTAAAGATGAACTGGAAATTCAGGATAATCATGCCGGAGCAGTTGTGGGTTTCTCTTCCTTGAAAAGAGGGGAGAAAGTCATCGCTCGGATTGCTTCTTCTTTTATAAGTTTTGAACAGGCAGAAATTAACCTCAAGGAGGTTAAATCCAAAACATTTCAACAAGTTGTTGACGAGGGTAAGGCACAATGGAATGAAGTCCTTGGGCGTGTACAGGTTGAAGATCATAATATTGACCGATTACGTACATTTTATTCTAGCCTCTATCGTTCAACACTTTTTCCGAGAGACTTTTCTGAAATTGATGGAAATGGTAAGCGTATTCACTATAGCCCCTACAATGGGCAGGTCCTACCTGGTGAGATGTTTACAGATACAGGTTTTTGGGACACCTTTAGAAGTTTGTTTCCGCTGTTGAATTTATTATATCCATCCATGAACGATCGCATGCAAGAAGGTTTGGTGAATGCGTATAAAGAGAGTGGTTACCTTCCGGAGTGGGCTTCGCCAGGACATCGTGCATCGATGATTGGAAACAATTCCGCTTCTATTGTCGCAGATGCCCTGATGACTGATCGGAAAGGCTATGATAAAGACCTGTTATGGGAAGCGCTCAAGCATGGAGCCAATAGTGCCTATCCGAAACACTCTTCGACAGGACGCTTCGGTTATGAATATTATAATAAATTGGGCTATATACCTGCTGATGTAAAAGTAGACCAAAATGTAGCACGTTCATTGGAATATGCATACAATGACTGGTGTATTTATGAATTTGGCAAAGCATTAGGCAAACCGGAAGCTGAAACAGCTATTTATGCAACACGCGCGATGAACTATAAAAATCTGTTTGACCCAAGTACAAAACTTATGCGTGGGAAAAAAGAAGACGGATCGTTCGTCTCAGATTTTGATCCAAGTGCTTGGTCAAGAGAATATACGGAAGGAAATGCTTGGCATTGGAGTTTTTGTGTGTTCCATGACCCTCAGGGTTTAATTAATTTGATGGGTGGTAATAAATCATTTGTGTCCATATTGGATACGGTGTTTGTTATTCCGAGTTATGAGGGTATGAAAAGTCGCGGAATGATCCACGAAATGCGTGAAATGCAAGTGATGAATATGGGGCAGTATGCGCATGGAAATCAACCTATCCAACATATGCCTTATCTGTATAATTATGCTGCAGAGCCCTGGAAAGCACAATATTGGGTACGCAAAATAATGGATAAACTTTATTTGCCTACACCAGATGGCTATTGTGGTGATGAAGATAATGGGCAGACTTCAGCCTGGTATGTCTTCTCTTCGCTGGGATTTTATCCCGTTTCTCCTGCCTCGGGCGAATACGTGATTGGTTCACCACAATTCGATAAAGTGATACTCCGACTTGAAAACGGGAAAGAAATCTTGATTCAAGCCAAACAACAGGAGTCGAATCAGGTTTACATAGATCAGTTATCTTGGAATGGAAAGCCTTATAATCGCAATTATATCCGGTATAGTGATTTATTGCAGGGCGCTAACCTTGAATTTAAAATGAGTGACACACCGAATAAAAATAGGGGAACAAAAAAAGAGGATGCTCCATATTCCTTTAGTAACGAAAAAATTAAAGGAAAATAAAGATAGAATTCTTTATTGAAAACCATGACTGCTAATTTTAGGCTGTCATGGTTTTTTTACACGAATAAAATAATCTTAGCTATTTAAAGTCATACCTTTGTGATTCGAAATTTCGATATGTTAGGCAAAATATTTCATTTTTTAACACTCTTTGCATACCTTAATCTGTTGACCTATGAGTCTTTCTCCTCGGCAACTGGACAGGTGCTGCATGCAGGTGAGACCATTGTGGAGTATTTTTTGGATGACGTATTGGATTTGGAACCCATTCATTCTTCCCAAGAAGAAAAAGTACTATTGCAAGATGATTATCGTATATTTTCACTCAATAGTCAAGTACTACCAATTTTTATTTTTGTTTTTGGAATCGTCTTTACGGCATTATGTTTTGCAAAAGATGATGAACATCCTTTTTACCGATCTAAAACCCTATGCTTACCAGGGTATTATCGCTTCCTATCCCGTTTTAGGCCATTCTAGTTACCTCCAATAATTTTCTATCGGAGGCTGCAATAGTTTTATTTTATTTCTGTATATGGTATGGAAGGCCTTAGGCCGCTCTTTGCCCTATAAAATTGCTGTAGCTCCTATCTAATACATTCTCCTAACGACTGACTTTAAAATGCCGTAGGAGGGTTTAACATTTTACATTTTTTATCGTTTATGAAATACCAATGTTTGGCAAACACCAACGTGGATGAAAAACAACTGGGTATTCCATATGACCTTTAAAAAAAGATTATTCCCATATGAACAAATTACGAATACTGTGCCTTTTGCTTGGCGCGGTCGGGATGTTGGCCTCATGCCGCTCCAAAAATGCTAATGCTGACCAAATAGAAGAACTCAAAAATATACCCGTCGCCTCTTTGATGGTGATGGACACAACTGTTTATCAAGAATATATTGCGGATGTCCAAGCGTTGAAAAACGTCGAGATTCGCTCGAAATTGAATGGGTTTTTGGATAAAATTTATGTAGACGAAGGGGCTTGGGTAAAGAAAGGCCAAATACTATTTAAGTATAATAATGAGGAATATCGTTCGGAATTAGCCAAGGCCAAAGCACAGTATGATAATGCTATTGCCGAAGCACAAAAGATTAAGCTGGAAATGGAGCGAACTCAAAAATTGGTTGACAAGAATATTGTGAGCTCTTCCGAATATAATTTATTGAAAATTCAACTAAAAGCGGCCAATTCTAAGATCGAAGAAGCCCGAGCTTTGGTGAATCAGGCACAGACAAGATTGGACTATACTGTTATACAAGCTCCTTTTGACGGTCGTATAGACCGTATCTTATTGAGAGAAGGCTCTTTATTGACCGAGGGTAGCTTAATTACGACGATCTCCGATTTAAGCAAAGTGAATGTTTATTTTGATATTTCTGAAAGGGAGTATCTGACACTTATGCGTGATAAGCTGGACGGTAAGGAAACGCAAAAATCGGTCAAGTTAATTTTGGCCAATGGTGAGCTGTATCCACACGAGGGAATTGCCCATTTGGTAGAAAGTGAATTTGAAGCCAATACTGGATCCATTGCCCTTCGGGTTCAATTTCCCAATGCCGAGCATATCTTAAAGCATGGCGCAACAGGTAAGATTGCGGTGCCAATGCAGACAGGGGAACATACCTTTGTACACCAAAAATCAGTATTTGAAATTCAGGATAAGACATACGTTTATACAGTACAGGCAGATAGTACCGTAAAAATGACACCTTTTACAGCGGGCCCGCGTGTGGGGCATTATTACATTGTGGATGGAGGTTTAGATCCCAACGCCAAGATTGTCTATGAGGGAGTACAGGGACTGCGGAGTGGAATGAAGATTAATCCAAAAATGAGGAAACTGTAAGGGAGGATAAATTATGTTTGAAACATTTATAAAACGACCCATATTGTCGTTGGTTATTTCGGTGTTTATTACACTTTTAGGGTTGTTGGCCTTATTTACATTGCCCATCACACAATTTCCGGACATTGTACCACCTTCGGTAGTCGTCAATGCCAATTATACAGGTGCCAATGCTGAGGTGAGTACAAATGCTGTCGCTATTCCTTTGGAAAAAGCAATCAACGGTGTAGCTGGGATGACTTACATGAATTCAGTGTCTACCAATAACGGCAGCACGGTTATTCAAATCTTTTTTGAAGTTGGTACAGATCCAGATATTGCGGCTGTAAACGTACAGAATAGGGTAACTACTGTATTGGATGAACTCCCTGAAGAGGTCATCAAAGCAGGGGTAACCACCGAAAAAGAGGTCAACTCCATGCTGATGTATCTGAATGTTTTTACCGATGATGAAACTGCGGATGAAAGATTCATTTACAATTTCGCAGATATCAACATTCTAAAGGAACTGAAACGGATCGAAGGTGTCGGTCTCGCTCAGATTATGGGTATGCGCGACTATGCAATGCGGGTTTGGGTTAAACCTGATCGTATGGCAGCCTATAATATTTCTGCAGAGGACGTGGTAGCTGCATTGCGAAAGCAGAATATCGAGGCCGCGCCGGGGCAAACAGGTATCAGTTCGGATAAAATGCGCAACATGCAACAATATGTGTTACGTTATCCGGGTAAGTTCACTGAAATTGAAGAGTATGCGAATGTCCCCATCCGAGCGACTTCAAATGGTTCCATTATCCGTATAAAAGATGTCGCCGATGTTGAATTTGGCTCATTGGATTATGAAATGGTATCCAAGACGGATGGCCGACCATCTGCCTCCATCATGTTGAAGCAATTGCCAGGATCAAATGCACAGGAGGTAATTCAGCGTGTAAAAGATCGCATGGCCGAATTAAAACAAACCCAGTTCCCTACCGGCATGACTTATACCATGGGTTACGATGTGTCGCGGTTTTTGGATGCTTCGATTTCCTCGGTCATCAAAACCTTATTGGAGGCCTTCCTCTTGGTTTTTATTGTTGTGTTTATCTTTTTGCAGGACTTTAGGGCGACTGTTATACCGATTTTGGCCGTACCAGTATGTTTGATTGGAGCCTTATTTTTTATGCAGATGCTAGGTTTTTCCATCAACCTGCTGACCTTGTTTGCATTGGTACTGGCTATAGGTATTGTGGTGGATAATGGGATTGTCGTCGTCGAGGCCGTATATGCCAAAATGGAAGAGGAACATCTTCAACCTATGGAAGCGACATTGGAGGCAATGAAAGAAGTCGGTGGCGCTGTTGTGGCCATTACGTTGGTAATGTCTGCCGTGTTTGTTCCTGTTGCCTTTCTTTCAGGGCCGGTGGGGATATTTTATCGTCAATTTTCATTGACGCTCGCGGCTGCCATTGTTATTTCAGGTATCAACGCGTTGACATTGACACCCGCTTTATGTGCGCTTTTCTTGAAATCGCCTCACGATCGCAAACCATCGAATAATTGGCTCGATCGTTTCTTTAAAAGATTCAACGCAGTTTATGATAAGACAGCCTTTGGTTACAAGGGGATTTTGGTAAAAACAAGTGCACGGCGCGGATTGACCTTGCTTTTACTTGGCGTTTTCTTTGTCGCCACCTGGGGAAGTAGCGCGATCTTACCTTCGGGCTTTATTCCAACCGAGGATCAGGGAATGATTTATGTCGCTGTAACCACACCTCCAGGAGCAACGGTGGACCGTACCGAACGTGTTTTGGATAAAATTGACTCTGTATCACGTCAGCTTGATATTGTGGAAACCGTTTCTACATTATCGGGATATAGTATCATTACCGAAGTGTCCGGCGCTTCCTACGGGATGGGGATGATCAATCTGAAACCCTGGAAAGAGCGAGATCAGACAGTAGATGATGTCATTAAAGATTTACGCGAAAAAACCAAGGACTTTGCCGATGCGGAAATTGATTTTTTTCCTCCACCAACAGTTCCAGGCTTTGGTAACTCATCAGGTTTTGAACTACGTCTATTGGACCGTAGTGGTAATGAAGATCTCAATAAGACGGCCGAAGTGCTGCAGAAGTTTATGGACGATATGGAAAAAAGTGATGTTCTTCAGGATATCAACTCCAGTTTTGATGTGAACTTTCCACAGTATATGCTGAAGGTGGACTACGATATGGCTGCAAAAAAAGGAATATCGGTGGAGAATGCCATGAATACGCTCCAGACCTTAATGGGAAGTCTTTACGCGACAAATTTCATCCGTTACGGACAGATGTATAAGGTCATGGTACAGGCTGGTCCCGAATATCGCCAAAGACCAGAAGATGTATTACGCTTATATGTGAAGAATGAGACGGGTGAGATGGTACCATACAATGCCTTTATTTCGATGGAAAGAATTTATGGTCCTGAACAAATTACCCGTTACAATATGTTTAGTTCGGCCATGATTACAGGACAATCCTCGGCAGGCTTTAGTTCTGGACAAGCGATCGAAGAAGTGGAAAAAATAGCGTCATCTCTTCCTCAAGGTTATAGTATCGAATGGTCTGGTATGACTCGGGAACAGAAAATCTCGGGAAATCAGGCTTTGTATATCTTCGCGCTTTGTCTTCTGTTTGTTTATCTGTTGTTATGTGCACAGTACGAAAGCTTCTTATTGCCGTTACCAGTTCTGCTCTGTCTTCCAGCGGGGATCTTTGGTGCTTTCATTTTCCTGAAGGTCTTTGGATTGGAAAACAATATCTATGCGCAGGTCGCATTGGTCATGCTGATTGGTTTGCTGGGCAAAAATGCGATTCTGATTGTGGAATATGCCAATTTGAAATATAAGCAAGGAATGGATATCGTGACAGCTTCAATAGAAGGAGCAGTTGCCCGCTTACGTCCGATATTAATGACTTCCTTTGCTTTTATTGCAGGTTTGATACCCTTGATGATGGCCAGTGGAGCGGGAGCATTGGGTAATCGAAGTATCGGTACGGCTGCAGTCGGCGGAATGCTTATCGGAACCATTCTGGGGGTAATTGTCATCCCAGGCTTAGTGATCTTATTTTCAAAAAAAGAGAATAAGAAACAAGTTGTGAAACAAGCTTCTTTAGTTATTGCTGCACTTATTTTATTTGGAAGTTGTTCGGTTCCCAAAAAAGCTCTCCAACCGGAGAAAGTAAACGTACCGAATTCCTTTTCTAAACATCTTTCGCCAGATAGTTTAAATGTGGGAAGCCGACCTTGGAAGGAAATTTTTAAAGATTCGCAGTTGGTTTCCTTAATTGATTCGGCGTTGCAGAACAATTTGGATATTCGTCAATCCATCCTACGTTTGGAATCTGCGCAAGCTTATTTTAAGCAACGGAAAGCCGCTTTAGGTCCTAGGGTCGAGGCCGCAGTAGAAGGAGGAATACGGAAGTATGGCCACTATACTGAGTCAGGGATCGGTAATTACGATTCAAATTTCTCGGAGAATTTGAAAAATGATGAAAAATTACCCGAACCATTTATCCCAGATTATTTTATCGGACTTCGTTCATCTTGGGAGATTGATCTTTGGGGAAAGTTAAAGAGCCAAAAACAAGCTGCTTATTTTAGCTTCCTAGCAGAGCAGGAGGGAAAGCGTCTCTTGGAAACGGAATTAGTCTCTAATATTGCAACTGCTTATTATGAACTAATTGCTTTGGATCAAAAGATAAAAGTATATAATCGGAATATTGAATTGCATAAGAATGCACTGGAAGTTGTTGAAGTAAAAAAAGATGCTGGTTATGCGACTGAGCTTTCTGTACAACAGTTTAAAGCGCTTTTGGCCAATTCTAAAGCTGCTAAAGAACAATTGATCCAAGAGATAGCACTTTGGGAACACCATATAAATGGTTTATTAGGACGTTTTTATCAACCTATTGTACGAAGTACATATGCTGAAAATGCGGATTTATATCATGCAATGCATTTTGGTACACCGGATGATCTTGTCAACCAACGTCCCGATATCAAGGCCGCTTATTTGAAAGTGATTGCCTCTTCGAATAATCAGGAAGCATCACGTTTGGCTTTTCTGCCTTCTGTAGCAATAAGTCCATTTATCGGATTGCAGAGCTTTAGCTTTAACAAGTTATTTAATTTGGATAAATCTATTGCTTATAACTTATTTGGCGGTATTACGCTTCCGATATTTAACCAAAGGCAACTGAAAACGCAGTACGAGATTGCAAAAGCGGACTATGGGATTGCTTTTTTGGATTATGAAAAAATGGTTCTGAATGCTTATAATGAGGTTTCTAATGTGATTATGACGCAAGAGGCAATAGGCAGACGACGTGGTTTTGTCGATGAGCATGTTCAAGCATTAAAGCTCTCTATCGAGGCCGCACAGGAACTATTTATTGCTGGACGGGTGACCTCTCTGGATGTCGTTACAGCACAGAAGGAGTCGCTGGAAGCCCAAATCGGAAAAGTAGAATTGGAGAAAGAAAACACGTTAAACCAGATTTTACTATACAAAGCCTTGGGAGGAGGTTGGCAATAGGTTGCCATACATTAAAAGGAAAACTATTTTTCATGCGATAAAGAATTAACTTGTTAATTCTTGGACCCTTAACTGGGTCGGGGGAAGAGGCCGTCGGGAGACGTCCTCTTTTTTGTTGTTATTTTTATGTAGTTTAGTCTACACGATGTTGAACCGAGTTTATTATGTTGCAGCGCATTTTTCTTTTTATTCTTTTTGCTCATTTTAGTCTTTACCTATCTGCGCAAGTAGATTCCGATAGTACCCGGGTTTTGCAACGATTGGAATATTTGATGGAAAATCAGAAAATTTACATCAAGAACCGTGAAGATAAATTGGAGAAATTAAAACAGGAGGCCAAAGCATTAGAAAGTAATCCTGTTCAATTTTTGAAGAAGAACTACGAAATCTTTGAAAATTATAAGAAGTTTGATTCTGACGCAGCGCTTACTTATATCTTACTGTGTCAAAAGCTCGCTCCACCGAATAATGACTCCTTACAGGCGGTTATTCATCTCGATTTGGCCTGGGTGTATTCCACCGTCGGACGGTATATAGAAGCTTCACAATTGTTAAAGCAAGTTGAGCCCGCTCATCTTGGCCGGGATCTCCTGGCAAAATATTACGATACCTACAGCTCCTTTTATAGTCATTACGGTCAGAGCAATAATCGATCAGAATATTACCAGGCAAGTGAAAAGTATCGTGATTCTCTGTTAACGGTACTACCAAAGTCTTCCTTGGAGTATCGTACCACCATTGCTATAAAAACACTTTTTAATGGTAATCGTGAGGATGCTAAAAAGCAATTGTTGGTCCTCTGGAATGAGAACAAAAAGAATATTGAGCAGCGCGCGCTGATAGCCTATTTTATGGGGCTCATTTACAAATATGAAAAGGATACAAAAAGTCAAATTTACTATCTTTCCATATCGGCCAGTGCAGATATTGAAATGGCTAATCGCGACAACGCATCTTTTCATGATCTGGCGCTAACGTATTACGACCAACAGGATTTCGATCGCGCTTTTCAGTTTATTGAAAAAGCCATAGACGATGCGATGTTATGTAAAGTGCGGTATCGCATTATTGAAGGTACCTCTTCTTATCCTATAATCAATGCCGCCTATCAGCAGAAAATCAGTAGCCAAAATCGGCAACTGGTAGGCTTGGTCATTATCGTCAGTATTTTATTGATTGGTGTAATCATTGGACTTGTCATTATTTATAGACAAGTGCAACATTTGAGAAGGATACGATCGGAATTATCGGCTACAAACCAACAACTTCGATCATTGAATGATGAAATAAACCAGACTAACCTTAAATTATCTGAATCCAATCATATTAAAGAGGAATATATTGCGCAATTCTTTGATATGTGTTCGAGTTATATCGATAAAATGGAAGATATCAGAAAAGCACTGTTGAAAAAAGCGACGAATCAGCAGTGGGATGCCTTACGCGAACAGTTAAAGTCAACGCAAATGGAAGAAAGAGAGGTGCAGCAACTCTATGTTAATTTTGACCGTATCTTTTTAAATCTATATCCAACCTTTGTTGATGAATTCAATGCCTTACTTCAGGAGGACGAGAAAATCTATCCCAAAAAAACAGAATTGTTAAATACTGAACTTCGGATTTTCGCATTGATTCGATTAGGAATCGATGATTCCGTGAAGATTGCAAGTTTCCTTCGATATTCTCTTCGGACAGTTTATAATTATAGAACAAAAGTGCGTAATAAGGCTGCGGGAAACCGCGATGCTTTTGAAGCTGCTGTATGTCAGATTGCGGTGATCGACCGGGCCTAAAATGTAGGGTAATACCCGAAAATTGGCTGTTTTAAAGACGATTGTACGCTCCTGTAGGTACTTTTTAATGCTGTATTTAATTTGTAATAATCTTTATGTTAGCTGTTTGCATTTTTTTTCTGGTACTTTTTCAGTACTAGCTCTTTTTTCTCCGTCTTGGTGATCTTAGTTTTGTTTTGAGCAATGAAGCAGGGGAAACTCATTGCCATTTTGGAATAACCAAAAGATTAAACAATAACCAATTTTTTTATTTCATATGATTTACTTTACACGAAAAGTTGCCTTTTCAATGGGGCTAGCTTTCTTGTTTACTTTGGTGAATTTGGTATTTGCCCAAGACCGAGTTCAAGTCAGTGGACGTATCTTGGATGCTCAAGATCAGAAACCACTCTCTGGAGTAACCATTACACAAAAAGGAAGTAATAATGCAGTCTCCAGTAATGCAGATGGGCGTTTTCAAATTTCTGCTAGCATCGGCAGTATACTCCAATTTACCTTTGTTGGCTACGACAGCAAAGAATTGCCTGCCAACAGTACCATGGTCGTCCAATTGAATTCATCAACCAATATGCTGGAGGATGTCATTGTAATCGGTTATGGTAGCGTCAAAAGAAAAGATGTCACGACTGCAATCTCTTCTGTTTCCACGAAAGACCTTGAAAAGAGGCCCGTCACCAATTTTGGACAAGCCATTCAAGGTAAGGCTGCCGGCGTCACTGTTATTCAGCCGAGTGGCCAGCCAGGTGCAGCACCTCAGATACAAATTCGGGGGATAACGTCTTTTAATAGCAATACGACTCCCTTATATGTTGTTGATGGAGTTCCTGTGGAAGATATTAAGTTCTTGTCTCCCAATGATATCACGGACATTCAAATTCTAAAGGACGCCTCATCGGCAGCGATCTACGGCTCGCGTGGTTCGAACGGTGTCATCTTGGTTACGACAAAATCAGGAAAAGCCGGCGAGGCAAAAATTACGCTTGGAACACAGTGGACAGCCAATGTTGTCAATAACACTGTCAACGTTTTAAATACCAGTCAATACAAAGACTTACAGGATGAAATAGGTATGATAAATCTGCCAGAGGGATTGTTGGATCAAACGGATTGGTTCAAAGAAACCTACAAGACAGGTATTCAACAAAATCATCAAATATCCATCTCGGATGGTAATGAGAAGCTTCGTTACTATTTAGGTGGAGGGTACTTGAACGAAAAAGGAACATTACAAGGATCCTTTTTTAGACGATATAATTTTCGTGCTAATATTGATAACCAAGTTCGAAAATGGCTAAAGGTGAATGCGAATATCAATTATTCCGATAACAATGATAATGGAATTACCTCCGGATTGGGTTCTAACCGTGGTGGAGTAGTTACATCTGTAATCACAACACCTACTTACGCCCCTGTATGGGATCCAACAAATCCAGATCGATTCTATAATAATTTTTATGGGATCAACAACATTACAGGTCCATTGGAAAACTTAGCCCGGACAAGGAATAACAATAACCGCGAAAACCGTCTTGTTGCCACAGGAAGTGCATTGATTTCCTTTATGCCTAACTTAACATGGAAAACTTCGTTTTCATTAGATCGAAGATCCGGGGTGATGACCACTTTTTTGGATCCTTGGACGACAGCGTGGGGAAGAAATCAATTCGGGGAAGCTTCAGATATTCGTAATACAAATACCGTGTTAACGTGGGACAATTTCTTGACATACACGAAGAACTTCGGAAAGCATAATTTGGAAGTAATGGGCGGTTCGTCATGGACGGATTCTAAGTACTCCAGAAGCTATATCTATGGTTCAAACTATGCTAATGGAATCATTGAGACACTTAATGCTGCAAATAAGATCTCTTGGGATAGAACAGGATCTACAGCATCCAATTGGGGGATTATGTCCTATTTCGCACGCGCAATGTACAATTATGATGGCAAGTATTTATTGACCGCAAATATGCGTGCCGATGGTTCTTCCAAGCTAAGTCCAGAACGACGTTGGGGCTATTTTCCATCGGTATCGGCTGCTTGGAGAATCTCTGCTGAAGATTTTATGAAAGATGTAACCTGGATAAACGACTTAAAAATCCGGGGGGGGTGGGGACAGACAGGTAATCAATACGGATTAGGCGATTATGCTTACCTGCAATTGAGCGGTATCCAACGTCAACAATGGTTTGTTGAGGGAAAAGACAATGCTGTACCAAATATCAATAAACCCACAATCTTAAGAGCGAAAGATTTAACTTGGGAAACGACAAGCACAACCAGTATCGGTTTTGATATCACGATGTTGAATAATCGACTCAGCATCAGCGCAGATTACTACAACAAGGATACCAAGAATCTTTTAATGAATGCGAGCTTGCCTGCAGGACAGCAAGCAACTACAATCCAAAGAAATGGTGGAAGGTTGAATAATCATGGTTTTGAATTTGCGGTAAATTCGAAAAATCTGACCGGAAACTTGACTTGGAATACAGATTTTAATATCTCTTTCAACAGAAATAAGCTTCAGCAGCTCGACTTACAACAGGTGTATTATGATGTCAAAACGAACGATTATGTCAATGATTTTGTGGTGAAAAATGAGCCCGGAAGATCGCTTGCAGGATTCTTCGGTTATATTTCAGATGGCGTAAACCCTGAAACCGGTGAGCTCATGTATCGCGACCTGAACGGAGATGGCAAGATCTCGTCAAGCGACCGTACGTATATCGGCAATCCCCTGCCAAAGTTTGTGTATGGTATGACAAATAGTTTCTCTTGGAAAAATTTCGATCTAAGCATATTCATTCAGGGAACTTATGGAAACGACATCTTCAATGCCAGCCGTATGGAAACAGAGGGGATGTATGATGGTCGAAATCAAACGACAGTTGTATTGGATCGCTGGCGGGTACCGGGACAGATTACACATGTTCCTAAAGCTGGGTTTGACATGAAAAATTCAACCTATTTTGTTGAAGATGGTAGTTATTTGCGGATGAAAAATGTGTCCTTGGGCTATTCCATTTCTCCGGAGATACTGAAGCGTATTGGTATCCATAAAATTCAGCCTTATCTATCTGTAAGCAATCTGTTTACCTTGACTAAGTATTCAGGTATGGATCCGGAAGTAAACCAATATTCGGGCGGATCCGATTCCAGAATCCAAGGTATAGATTGGGGTACCTATCCACAGAATCGTTCATTTGTTTTAGGTCTTAATATTGAGTTTTAATTGTCTGTATCATGAAAAAATATATAAGTAATGCTCTTTCTTTGCTAACCGGCTCTTTGTTTTTATTTTCTTGCTCTTTGAACCGTGATCCACTTTCAGATTATTCGGATGTGAGTCAAGGGAAGACCGAGACAGGAACGCAGATTGTTTTTAAGAATAGAGCTGAGGTTGAGACCTATTTGGCGGGGATTTATCAGCAAATGAAAGATCGGCAGGAACATTGGTATCTCGATCTGCTCCTAATCGGAGATTCCCATGCCGATAATTCCTATGCGGGAACGACGGGAGCGGAAGTTGTACCTTTCGAAAATAATTCTATTGAAGGGTCTAACTCGGTTGTTGACCGGGATTGGGGAAGATATCTGGAAGATGTTGGACGTGCAAATCGATTGATCATTTACGTTGATAGTGTTGCTGATAAATCGTTGAGCGATACGGATATTAGAACGTATAAGGCACAAGCTAAACTATTCAGAGCATTGGCGATGTTTGATATGGTCCGTATATTCGGATCTATCCCTGTCATTACCACAATTGCACCCGATATTACTGGTGACAATGTCAATGAAGTTTATCCGCAATATTTTCCAAAACAAGCCACAGTAGAAGAAGCCTATAAGCAGATCGAAAAAGACTTGATGGACGGATTGGCTGATGCACCACCCAACAATAATGGGAATAAGACTTTATTTACCAAATCCGTCGCACGAGCGATGCTGGCAAAGATCTATGCCGAAAAACCAATTCGCGATTACGCTAAAGTTATCCAATATGTTGACGCATTGACTGCGGATGGATTTGATCTGAATACCAATTACTCAGATCTATATGCAATGAATGCAAGCAACACAGATCTTGCACAGCGGAATACGAAAGAATCGATTTTGGAAGCACAGTTTACTTCGGGTGGAGGTAATTGGGCGACTTGGATGTTTGGAAGGGATTTGTCCAATTATGATAATAACTTCACATGGGCCAAATGGATAACCCCATCTCGGGACTTGATTCAAGCGTATACGAATGAAGGGGACCAGGTTCGTTTGGGGCAATCTATTGTTTATTATTCCACTACTTGGAGCAACTATTATCCGTCAAACCATTATCCATTCATGTTTAAATTACGTTCTGCATTTAATAGTATTGTCAAGCTTCGTTACGCAGACCTTTTATTGTTAAAAGCGGAAGCATTAATTCAGCAGGGATCAGATCTATCTGGAGCGGCAGACATTATTGACAAAATTCGCACCCGTGCTAAATTGCCTAAAATATCCGCTGCCGTACGTTCAAATAAGGATGCTTTATTAGACGCTTATTTGAAAGAACGTCGTCTTGAATTGGCCTTCGAAGGACAACGATGGTTTGATCTCGTGCGCTTAGATAAGGTGGAATCTGTCATGAATGCTGTTTATGCTAAAGATGCTGGAAGAAAGGCACAGGTGTATCCCTTCACGAAGAACTCTTACCGTTTACCGATTCCGCAACCAAAAATTGATCAGAATCCTAATCTAGTTCAGAATCCGGGGTATTAACTGATTTAACAACGGAAATCCTCATTTGATGGATGGCGAAAAATTTATTAACAGATGAAACGCAATAATAAAAAAACTATGATATATACATTCTTGTTGTCCTGTCTAGTGACGGCAACATCTTGTAACCGTGACAGCTATACACCTTCACAAGGTGATGAAATTAAAAAAAGTGGTGACGTTACCATTTATACGACGACAGGCAGTCGGTCTTTGGATTTTGGAAAACGCTTTGTTGATTTCAGTTCCAAATTTAACATGTCGCCTAATACAATTACGCTAGATCCAGCTAAGAAATTTCAGACAATGGACGGCTTCGGTGCAGCAGTTACAGGCTCTACCTGCTATAATCTGATGAAGATGAGTAAGGAAGATCGAACAAAATTTCTTACGGAGACTTTCTCAGATAAAGATGGAATGGGAATGAATTACATCCGTATTGCTATTGGATGTTCCGACTTCTCTTTGAGTGAATATACCTGCTGGGATAAGGAAGGAAAGGAAAATTTTGGACTACAGTCGGAAGAAACACAATATATCATTCCAGTGCTGAAAGAAATACTTGCCATCAATCCATCCATAAAAATCATGGGCTCTCCATGGACTCCACCGAAATGGATGAAAGTTAACAACTTAACTGATTTAAAGCCCTTTGATTCGTGGACCAGTGGTCAGTTAAATCCAAAGTATTATCAGGACTATGGTTGGTATTTCGTTCAATGGATCCAAGCAATGAAGAAAGAAGGCATTAATATTTATTCGATTACTGTTCAAAATGAACCGTTGAACAGAAAAAATTCCGCTTCGCTTTATATGTCATGGCAAGAGCAACAAGCTTTTGTCAAACAAGCTTTGGGCCCACAGTTAAAAGCGGCTAACTTATCAACAAAGATCTATGCATTTGATCATAATTATAACTATGATAACATTGCTGATCAGGCTGATTACCCTGTAAAGATCTATAACGATGCCGGAGCGGCTTCATTCTTCGCCGGAGCGGCGTACCATAATTATGGTGGGGATAAGGCTGAACTTATCGATATTCATAATCAACGCCCAGATAAGGAACTGGTATTTACGGAAACATCCATTGGGGAATGGAATGATGGACGCAATCTTGAAAAACGTTTGATGGAGGATATGCGTGAAGTTGCATTGGGCACCGTCAACAATTGGAGCAAGGGCGTCATTGTATGGAACCTGATGCTTGATACTGACAAAGGGCCAAATCGCGAAGGTGGCTGTCAGACATGTTATGGAGCCGTAGATATTAGTAAGGCAAATTATAAGAATATAACGCGCAATTCGCATTACTATATTGTTGGTCATCTTTCCTCGGTGGTCAAATCAGGGGCCACACGGATTGGCGCTTCTGGATATACAGCGGAAGGGTTGGTTTATACTGCATTTCAAAATACAGACGGAACCTATGCTGTTGTTCTGTTAAACGAATCGGGCGATAGCCGTAAAATTACGTTGGCAGATGGTAAACATCATTTTAGTTATGATGTGCCAGCTAAGTCGGTTGTTTCTTACCGCTGGACCTATTAATTGGAGGATGATAGACCTTAAGCGCTATCACATGGATAGCGCATAAATTATGAACAAATGAAAAGATATCTCATCAATATACTATTGGGAACTGCTGCTATTACTGCAGTTAGTTCCTGTAAAAAGGATGAAAAATATACCTATCAAATAGGGGATCCTAAAATCGAATTGAAATCGCCTATCTCGACTGCAAATTTTGGGGATAGTCTCGAATTTCAGGTGCATGTGTCGGATAGTGAAGTTGCGCTGTCTACTGTTAAAGCACAATTGTATTTTACAGACGACAAGGTAACAGAAACCGTCATTCGTACCAAACAAAATGGAGATTATGCTGGAAAAATTTATGTTCCGTTCCTGAAAGATATTCCCGATGGAAAAGCAACCCTTAAGTTTGTCTTACAGAATATTAGCCAAAAAATAACGGAACAATCTTTTGATATTAATCTGAGCAGACCCGACTTTCCATATTTAACTTTAGTCACAGAGTCCAAGTCCTATCGCATGGAAAGGGTAGGGCGTAATCAATATGCGGCAAAAGAGAATTTTCCATTTTCGGTAAAGGGCTATATTCAAGCACCAAAAGTGGGCGCACAAGGCAATCTGATGAATTTTGGTTGGGTCAATAATGTTATAAACCTAGGGTCTACGGCTGAAATCCCATTTTCAAATTCAACTTCTGGAACCTATAGCATCGCATTTAATACCTCAACTTATCAAGCTTCACCGTTTATTATTGCTTATGCCATTAATGGAACGGTATTCAGTCGCCTCGATGATGAGCACTTTAAGGCAGAGTTGAATATGGTAAAAGGCGAGAAGGTGGTTCTTGACGGAATAGAAGATCTGAAGAATTGGTGGATTGATCCGGACTATTTTACACAAGCTCCTGACGGATCAATCGCTTTCAACGGAATGAACGGTAAGTATCGCGTTACTGCGGACTTTACCTTAAAATATTTTGTGGTTGAAGCGATGACAGGTAATGATTTAGCAAAATTACAAGATGACGGAAGTGGGGCGGTTTGGATTATTGGTGAAGGAATCGGAAAACCTAAGGTATCTAGTAATCAGGTAGGCTGGAACACAGATAAAGCGCTTTGTCTGGTGCCGCTAGGCAACAAGAAATACCAGATAACTGTTAAGGCAGGAGAGTCTATAAATTCTGATAACATCAATTTCAAATTTTTCCATCAAAAGGGATGGGGCGGTGAATTTGGTGGCACAGACCTGACAACGACAAGTGATATCGTTTTTGTGGGGGATGGAAAGAATGGACGCGACTCAGGCAATCTTGGCATCAAAACCGGTAAAGTATTAGAGATCGGTAAAACCTATGTTTTTACATTGGATTTAACTGCAGGTAATAAGAAAGCTGTCTTGACGATTGCGACAAAATAATAAAGATTGATTTTTTCCAAGTCCCAGGTAGTTTGCTATCTGGGACTTTTTCTTTCGAATGGAATTTGTTTATTCCAAGTTTCATTTGTTATATTTGCCCAAACTCACACGGATTATCATGAGTTGACCAGTTTACAAGATAATGAAGCAATCTTCCTGATGTAAGCTGCTATTGAGAATAAAATATTCGAATGAAAATCAGACTGTTTATATGGATTCTATTACCCTTGATGCTCCTACAGAGCTTCTCAACGGTATGGCTATGGACAGTCTTCGAGTTGAATCGAGATTATATCGCACGTTACGAATGTATCAATCGTTTTAACGATAATGCGCTTGCCTGTCGAGGCCAGTGTATTTTGATGAAGAAAATGCGCGAACATGAGGAAAAGGAACAAAAAAATCTTGAATTACGTATTATTGATGTTGTTTTTATAAATAATACGCAAGATTTTACGTTTAAAAACACGGCTCTTTATGAAGACACTGTGGAGCGCCTGCTTCCAGTATATAAAGAAGATTATTCCTATAATCCCATCTTTACAATATTTCACCCCCCTTTGGTTTAAATCCAGCTAGTAATTTATTTGAATAAGTAATCGATCGCTGATGATGGTTTACAGTGTAAGCTAGGGCTAGTATCGCTTTATAATTGCGTTGTGAAAATGCGTTTAGCGATGTCTTGTCAAAGTAATCAATCCTCCGATTAAACTACTTATTCAGTATTTATTTCAAAGAAACCAATATGGTTATTTGGACTACATTTCGATGTGGCTCTGAATCATTATAATGTTGATCGTGGTTAGTAATCTACTTAAAATCAACAGGATGATTTCATTTCGCTACAAAAATATATCCATTTGTCATATAGGATGCCAGCATGATTTATTTAAACCGGGCTTGCGAGTTCACGAAGTAAATCGGAAAGCTTCCTTATACATGAAATATTATAGATGAGAGATTTATTTATAAAAAAAGCGGGTTTTTATATCGCGATTATAGGTCTTCTTGTAGTCGGCTGTACCAAGGCAAAAACAGACTATGAGGCCGAACGGGGAAATACTGTTGAAGAGAATATGGAGTTTAAAGAGGTTACAAGCCTTATTTCTTCAGGGTACAATATTCATATTGAAGCCCCGGGCGGGGTATTGTACCGCGGTTATAATGATATCCGCGTGAAAATCAATAAGCAGCAAAATAATGAACCTGTAGCCGTTTCCGCAGTCAAATTGCTGCCCATCCAAACCAATATGCAAGGACTGAAAATTGTTTGTCCAAACCAGCCCGTAATGGACCATACGTTAGATGGAAACTACTTTTCGGGTTACAGTGTGTTTACAGATGAAAGTTCTGCAGCAGCAAACTGGAGTTTGGAAATCGATTTTAAAATTGGCGATCAGACTTTCTCTGCTGCACAGCATGTAACTGTAATGCCGCAGACCAATAAAAATCGTAATATAACCACCTTTACCGGGAAAGATGGCGAACACTATTTAATCGCCTTGATTGCTCCTTGGAAACCAAATGTTGCTGAAAATAAACTGGTCGCAGGTATTTATAAATTAGACACTGCGCAATTGTCTTATACAAGAGTCAACGGATACACCTTGCAGTTAGATCCGCGTATGCCAGAACCTTCGATGGGCAACCATTCTTCCCCCAATAATAAGGACTTGGTCCAACAGGCCAACGGATTGTACCAAGGTGTTGTCAATTACACCATGACAGGCAACTGGACGCTGAATTTTATTTTGGTCAACCAAAATGGAAGGGTAATAGCAGGAACTGAGGTACCCAAAGACTTTACACCTGGGGTAGAAGGGCGTAAAAGTGAGTTATACATCGACATTCTATTTTAGAGGCTATGAAGAAAATAAGTGTTATGCTCTTTATGTTGTCTTTGGGATGGAACGTACACGGACAAAACAATCCTATTACGCGCGATACCACGAGACGTCTAGCGGAGGTTACAGTCACCGCAGCTACTAAAAGGAGGATCGAAAACGATCTAAAGATGACAGTCTCCGTGGATGAATATTTGGCTTCTGCAAGTAATATCAGCTTCATCAAACGTGGTGCCTACGCTTGGGAACCCCTACTCAATAATATGAGTAGCGAGCGTTCGATAATTACGATCGACGGGATGCATGTCTTTGGAGCATGTACGGATAAAATGGACCCGATAACCTCTTATGTAGAAAGTAATAATCTTGCTGCCATCGATATTAAATCGGGGCAGGAGGGTAATCTGCATGGCGCTACGGTCGCGGGCAGTATAGATCTAAAAAGAAGGAATACCTCGTTTGGGCTGCAGAAAAAAATTGGCGGAGCCTATCAGACAGGTTTTGAATTCAATAATAAGCAGACGTTCAATCTTGGAAATTTATATTACTCGAGCGACAAATTTGTGGCAGATGGAAGTATTGCCTTCCGGAAGGCTGGAAATTATTATGATGGAAATGACGATGAAGTACGGCATTCGCAATATAATAAATTCAATGCGTCTTTGGGCTTGGCCTATAAAACAAGTCCGCTCTCTGCCGTTAGGGTGGATGCTATTTTTGATCGGGCAAAAGATGTGGGATTTCCAGCTTTACCAATGGACCTATCCTTATCCAGAGCGATCATCACTTCCGCTACATACAAACAGTTGTTTGAAGAGGGCTTGGTAAAAGTATGGGACACCAAAGTTTATTTTAATGCTGTTGAGCACTATATGGATGATACAACCCGTCCGGAGAATTTGGTCCATATGGATATGCCAGGCTGGAGTACGACCTACGGTCTTTTATCTAAAATTAATCTGCAGAAAGATCGTTATTCTTCGGAAATACAGGTAAATGCTTACGATAATCTATCGATAGCTGAGATGCGTATGTATCCGCAAGATCGATCCAAACAGACCATGTTTGCCTATAGCTGGCCATGGGTGACCACACGATTCGCGAGTGTAGCCATTAATAACTCGTTAGATCTTTCTGATATCAGTAGACTTGTCTTTGGGGGTTCATTGGGTTTGAACTATAACTATTCGAAATACGTTGAATTCAACTGGATCTTCCATCCGGGTTCTCCACAGAAGAAAAATAGAATTCTGCCGAGCCTACATGCTAGCTATCAGTTAAATATTGGTCAGTTTGACTTTTCTCTAGGAACAGGGTTTGGGCATCGTGCTCCTTCTGTTTCGGAAGCGTATGGTTACTACATCTATAACAGTTTCGATCGTTATGACTATATCGGAAATCCAAATTTAAAAAATGAAGTTTCTTATGAAGCCAATGCCAGTGCCGGATTTAAGACCGGAAAGCTAAGCATTGGGGCCAAGGCCAATTATTTCTTTATACAAGACTACATTATTGGCCGGATTTTGAGTTTGGGTAGCCCCATGAACTATCAATCGGTAGGCGTAAAAGGCTATACCTCTTTAGATCATGCGACGCTGTTTAATCTGGCACTCAATGCGCAATATCAAATTTTGCCAGGTCTAGATTGGAAAGCTATACTTACCTATGCCAGAGGGCAAGACAATATGGGCGGAAACCTGCCCTTTATACGTCCCTTAAGTTATCAAACATCACTGCATTACCGATACAAAATGATCGGCGTGCAAACTTCAATGAACGGGGACTTTAGTCAAGTCAATTTTAGTCCTGAATACGGAGAGGACCAAACTGCATCCTATAAGATTTGGAATGTTTCGGCAGATTATAACTTCAATATTGGGAAATTAAATGCCGCGTTTCAGGTCGGTGCGGAGAACCTTTTCAATGAATACTATAGTACCTATGCGGATTGGGGAAATATACCACGCATGGGTAGGAATATCTTTACATCCTTAAAAATCAATTTTTAAATACCTTAGAACTTAAAAATAAAATGAAAAACAATGCAATTAAACTCCTGATGATCTCTTTGGTTATGGTTTCTTGTAGCAAAAGTGAAGACGTCGCTAACAGTGTTAACTTACATTTCAACAATACATTTAAAAATACAACAATTGTGCTGGGTAGTGCAGATTCCCCAGCTGCCACGAAAAATACATCCGCCAGCGGACAACTGTATCAGTTTTCTGAGCTAAAGTATGTAATTAGCAATATCAGACTTATTAAAGCCGACGGGTCTGAGATCCCTTATAATGTAAATGACCTGGATAAAGGGGCTACAGTAATTGATCAGGCGAAAGCAGCAACTTTAAATTATGTACTGAGTAATATACCTGTTGGCGAGTATAAACAGATCAAATTCGGTTTGGGGGTAAAACAGGAAATAAATACTCTGGATCAACTGAGATTCCCAGTTTTCTATGCAACAGCAGGAGCAAATGATACTAAAATGCATTGGGAATGGGGGACAGGTTACCGATTTACGAAATTGGAGGGCTTTTATGGTGTTGATCATAAAGAGTTGTCTATTCACACAGGGAGTACGGTCAACGGTACAAACGGCGATGAATCCACTTATAAACAGGGCGTAGATGCTTACCGGGACATTACCTTGAATTTACCTTCCATAGTTACTGTTGGAAAAAGTATACCACAGATTAACATCAGGGCAGATTTCGATAAGCTCCTAAGCGGTAAAACGAATACCATCACCTTGGGGGCCAATAATGCTACACCTAGTATTCATTCAGCAGTGGAAATGGTGAAGTTTGTTGATAATCTTGGCGGCAACGGAAGCAGCGATACAGCAGGGATGTTCACTGTTGAAGGTGTTTCTAACTAAATATGATGTAAATGGCTATGATCTGGAATGCGATTGTAGCCATTTATGGAAAACACATTAGGCATAAAAGCGAACGGATGCTTTCTGCATCAGACTATTGTGTACATTTTGAATATTCATCAACCCTTGATAAAATTAATAGGATGAAAAAAGTCATCTTAATCCTGACCATTATAGTGATTGCTTTATCCTGTAGTAGGGATGATATTGTTGATTCTAAGCTGGAAGATAACCCTATAGTCACTTTCAACATTCCTGCGGATTTTCCGAGTCTAAATAATGCGTTTAAGAGCAATAAGCCAACAAAATATGGTGTTGAATTGGGGGGAAAGCTGTTTCATGAGAAAAGATTCAGTGGAAATAATACGATATCATGTGCCAGTTGCCATAACCCCGCATTGGCTTTTTCCGATGGAAAAATGCAGGCGGTAGGGATAGATGATCGTGTTGGATTTCGGAATACGCCGCCTTTGCAGAATTTGGCTTTTATGAAATTTTATAATTGGGATGGCAATATACTCGAACTGGAAAAGCAACCTTTAGTTCCAATTATCACGCATGAAGAGATGAACTCTTCTATCTTGGAGGTTATCGGCAAAATTAATGGGGATTTTGACTACAAAGTATTGTTCAAGAAGGCTTTTGGCGATGAGAATATTACACCTGAACGAATTTATAAAAGCATTGGACAATATGAGTATACCCTAATTTCAGCCGACAGTAAATATGACAAGGTAAAACGAGGTGAAGGGGAGCAATTCACTATTGAGGAAGAACGGGGGTATCAGCTGTTTAAATTGAAATGTGAAAGCTGCCATGCATCAGAATTATTTACCGATCAGAGTTTTAGAAATGTCGGTTTCCGTTAAACAAACATCCAGATGAGGCCGGGCGAGCACGTATCACAGGTATTGATACAGACTATATGGCTTTTCGGGTACCTTCTTTAAGAAATGCGGAGTATACAGCGCCTTATGGAAGTTTTGGGCAGTTCCCAACGTTGAAATCTGTGCTGGATTATTTCGACAAGGGTTTTTGGATGCAGCTAACCTTGATCCGATTTTGAAAGAAAATGGAAAAAGAATTCCTATGACAGAAGAAGAAAAGGAAGCGATCATCGCTTTTATTAAAACATTAAGTGATCCGAAATTTGTAGGCAAATAATGCTGATTTACGAATAGAAGAGATCAACCAATTGCTTCGCTTCCTTTACATCATGTACGCGGAGAATTTGTACACCTCTTTCGAGAAGTAGCGTATTTAAAGCAGTGGTGCCGTTTAAAGCTTCCTGGGCAGTGATTCCGATTTTTTTATAAATCATGGATTTACGGGATATTCCGCCCAAAATTGGTAATTCAAAGTAATGAAGTTCATTGACACGATAGAGTAACTCATAGTTTTGTTCCACTGTCTTTGCAAAACCAAATCCCGGATCAAGAATAATATCTTTCACCCCCATACTTCTTAGCGTCGCAATGCGGTCACCTAAAAAGGTGGCTACGTCAGTTACAATATCGTTGTAATCGGTTTTTTCCTGCATATTTTCGGGAATACCGCGCATATGCATGAGAATATACGGAACTTGATATTTTGCTACCGTGGCGAACATGTTATCGTCGAGTGTACCTCCCGAAACATCATTTATGATGTGCACTCCCGCATCGATTGCCGCAGCGGCAACGTCTGCCCTAAAGGTATCTATTGATAAAATTGCGTCAGGAAATGCAGTTTTAATCGCCCGAATAGCAGGAAGAGCTCGATCCATTTCCTCCTGTGATGAAATCAATGGAGCACCTGGACGTGAGGAATAGGCGCCAATATCAAGGATTTGAGCACCTTCAAGCAATAGCTTCTTGGCTTTCTCTACCGCAAGTTCGACGGTTGTATTGTCGCCACCATCATAAAATGAATCTGGAGTCACATTGAGTATCCCCATAATAATGGGCTTTTCGAAAGCCATTAAGGTACCATCGACCAGTATGGAATGACAGGGTGAAGGCTGGAATATTTTCATCAGAACAATGCTAGGCTTGGTGAGAAGGGCTTATTTGACAACCAAAACGCCGTCGGCAATAATGCTAATATCTTTTTTAGGTTGAGTAATCTGATCTATTTCAGCCTGTGATTTACCCAGATCCTTTGCCGCATGTTGTAACGACGCTACAGAAACTTCTTTTTTCTTCGCAATACCCTCGACAACAACCGTTTTACCGACAATGTCTGCTGGCATGAAGAAACCATAGTCCTTAAAACGAACGGTAATAGGCTCTTCACCTTCCCGTTGCAACGTCATGAAACAGCCTTTTTTCTTACATACCTCAACGACCTTACCGGCTACCTTTCCGTTGAATGCGTTCTTTTGCGTAAGTTCTTTTTCAAGCTTTGCTACTGAAATCGCATTGGACGCAGAGATTTCTTTCCCATATTTTACACCAGGTTTGGCGCCGGGAATATCCTTTTGCTGTGCCAAAGATATATTGGTAACAGCAAAGGCTAATGCAAAAAATAAAACGATCTTTTTCATGCTATTTTCTAATAAATTCAAATTTACCACTAGGGTCCAGCTTCATGACAGTAGATGATTTCCCATCTGTTGTTACGTTTCTGTCATAGGTAACAATATAGTCTACCCCATCCTTGATGGCATCCGATATTTCGTCAAAATCTTTTGCCGTTGGCTCACCACTGATATTTGCCGAAGTTGAAATGATCGGTTTGCGAAACCGTTGCAAAAGCTGTTCACAAAAAGGGTGTTTGACAATTCGAATGCCAATTGAACCGTCCTCAGCAATTGCATTGGGCGCAAGATTTTTGGCATTCGAATAGACAATTGTCAAGGGTTTTTCTGTATATTCAATAAGTTGATAAGCCACATCCGGGATTTCATTGACATAACTCGCTAATTGATTGTCGTTGTGTAAAAGGACGATCAGACTTTTGGATTTATCTCTTCCTTTTAGTTGGAAAACTTTCTCCACGGCTTCTGGATTGGTGGCATCACAGCCTATCCCCCAAATGGTGTCGGTGGGGTATAGAATTAATCCGCCGTTTTTTAACGTCTCCAAGGCCTTATTCAAATCCTCACGATCTACGAATGCACTCATCTTATCTTTATACTAGTTTTAACTTTATACAGCTACATTATGATCACGTAGTGCGTCATTTAATGAAGTCTTTTTGTCTGTAGACTCTTTACGTTGACCAATGATCAAAGCGCAAGGAACTTGGTATTCCCCCGCTGCAAATTTCTTGGTGTAAGAACCCGGAATAACAACAGAGCGGGCAGGTACATAACCTTTATATTCTACAGGTTCAGGTCCCGTAACGTCGATAATTTTTGTTGAGGCTGTCAATACAACATTGGCACCTAATACAGCCTCTTTTTCTACACGAATGCCTTCTACTACGATCGCTCTTGAACCGATAAAAACATTGTCCTCAATAATAACCGGGGCTGCTTGTACCGGCTCCAATACACCTCCAATTCCGACGCCGCCACTTAAGTGTACATGTTTCCCAATTTGCGCACAAGAGCCAACAGTTGCCCAGGTATCCACCATGGTACCTTCGTCTACATAAGCACCGATATTAACGTAAGAAGGCATCATAATCACTCCTTTAGCCAAATATGCACCTAAACGAGCGGAAGCTCCAGGTACAACACGTACACCTGTGTGCTTGTAGTCTGTTTTTAATTTCATTTTATCATGAAACACAAAAGGACCTGCAGTCATTTCGCGCATATCATTGATTGGAAAATATAAGATGACCGCTTTTTTTATCCAATCATTTACATGCCATCTTGTACCGATCATCTCAGCCACACGGATTTCACCGCTATCCAACTTCATGATAACAGCGCGGATCGCTTCTGTATATTCTTTATACTCCAATAATTGTCTATCTTCCCAAGCTTCCTCAATCAATTTTTTAAGTGGCTCTACCATATTATTTGTTTGCTTATTTGAATTAGTTTATTTTGATGTACAAACTTAGATAAAGTTGCAGTTAAAAGCAACTTTATCCATGGCTCCTTGTGCTTTAAGCATATATTTATAACGGAAATATGTTAATTTACCTGGAAGGGGCCCCGATAGTTTCTGAATATAATTATTTTTGTAAATATGGCTGGAACATCAGAAAAATTGAGAATTGATAAATATTTGTGGTCAATTCGCTTATTTAAGACAAGAACCTTGGCAACGGAGGCCTGTAAGGCTGGACGAGTAAAACTCAAAGGCCAAAATATAAAACCCTCTTATGAAGTTAAGATCGGAGATGTATACCATATCCAAAAGGGAATTGAAAAAAAAGTGGTGCAGGTGACAGGTCTTTTAGACCGTCGTGTTGACGCCAAGACTGCTGTTCAATTCTACGAAGATCAGACGCCTGTAGAAGAAACGGTAGGGTTTAAATCCGTATTTCATGCTCCTGTCCTAAAACGCGATCGCGGTACAGGGCGTCCTACGAAAAAAAGACCGTCGTGAGATAGATGATTTACAATCTTCAGAATGGTGGGAGAAAGAAGATGAATAAGCTCAAGATAAGTGCTGTGATAATTGCGGGAGCCCTGTTGGCTATCTCCTGTAAGTCGTATAAAAAATCTGTAAACGTGACAGAGGGCGGATTTGTTTTGGCGATCCATGGTGGAGCGGGGACGATCTTGAAAAAGAATATGACAGATTCGATGGAACAAGCTTATCGGATTGTCTTAGAGCAAGCACTTCGTATAGGCTACCAAAAGTTGCAAGAAGGTAAATCCAGTTTGGATGCCGTCGAATCGGCTATCCATGTGATGGAAGACTCACCTTTGTTTAATGCAGGGAAAGGAGCGGTTTTTACACATGACGGACGCAACGAGCTGGATGCCTCCATTATGGATGGTAAATCCTTGGCTGCGGGCGCAGTTGCAGGAGTGACGACGATCAAAAATCCAATCTCAGCAGCAAAAGCGATGATGGAACAGTCTGAGCACGTTATGATGGTGGGGAAAGGTGCCGAACAATTTGCAAGAAAAGTGGGGCTAACCATCGTCGATCCTTCTTATTTTTGGACTAAAGCACGTTGGGATGCTTTGCAGAAAGTGAACAGGGAGGACAGTACGCAAACACAACTAGATCACGATCAAAAACAAAGCTCACGTTTAGGAATCATCAATAAGGATGCTAAATTTGGTACAGTTGGTTGTGTTGCTTTGGATAAAGCAGGTAACCTGGCCGCCGGTACATCTACAGGAGGGATGACAAACAAGAAGTTTGGACGTGTCGGAGATTCGCCAATTATTGGTGCTGGAACGTATGCGAACAATAATACCTGTGCTGTTTCCTGTACTGGATGGGGAGAATATTATATCCGCACCGTGGCTGCATATTCGGTGTCGGCTTTAATGGAATACAAAGGTGAACATGTTGATAAGGCGAGCCGGCAAGTGATCGATCGGATTGGTGAAATGGGCGGAAATGGCGGCCTGATCGCACTGGATAAAAATGGACATGTTGCTATGCCTTTTAATACTGCCGGGATGTACCGGGGTACCGTGACCAAAGACGGTAAGATAACAGTAGAAATTTATAAATAGCCAGCACAGCTGTTTTCATCATCATAATATATCCTAAGGGATCAATATAACATATTAACCCTTGGGATAAATTTTGTTAACTATTTTTTATTGAACAGCGATTACGGCCTATACTATTTAAATTGCCGTCAGGTATTGTTCAATCTCATCAAATTGGATATCGCCATGGGAAGCATCATATAGACTTTCTTTTCCTTCAACAATCAGTATCTGAGGGGATTGATGTGTTACATTCCAACGTTGGGCAATCTCATTTGATAATGGACGGTAGCGCAAAAGATCTAAAAGATAGATTGCATAATCATGGTCTGACGTCGCAGACATACGCTCAAGACTGCGCTTAGCCATATTGCTGATACCACAAGTCGTGCTATGTTTAAAGATGGCTGCAACTTTATCAGATTGATAAAGCTCCTGTAACTGTTCCTCTGTATTTAATTCTATCCAGTTAATCATATTATAGTTCTGTAAATTTTTCTGTTCTACTTGTACAAAAGACGAAATAGCGGAGAATATACAACTCTTTTGGTCATTGCTTGTCGAATTGAAGAAACTAGGTAAACGTATACCATCGCCAATCTCCTTATATTTGCTCACTTCATAAGTGTTTTTTTCGCCCTTATCTGTGTATTCGTAACGTACAATCTCACCGGTATTTTGATCAATGTAAAGCAAACCATCCATCTTTGAACCAAAGATAGGGCCTGACGAGCTGATAGTTTGCTATCGTTAATTTTTGTCCAGCGCTGAAACTTTCCTTCTGACTTTTTAGCTGCACATTCTTCTGTCCGATCAAGGTGGGTAAAAGTAGTAGATTGAGATCCGAAAATAGCTGGTTTTTAATTGACTTTTTTAGCTCTGGCCCATCTCCAGCTATATTCCCTTCAATAAAGAGTTTATCGGCCCCTGGATTCTTAAAATTAAACAGATAGGTCACCTGATCTGTGGCGCTATAGCCGTCAAATCGACATGCTCCGGTGCTGCGATTGAACAAGAATTTTCGCTCTTCTTTTGACAATTGGTCGGAGATGGTATTTCCCTTTGCTGAGAATGCCAAATATTGCAAAGAATCCCATTTTTCCTGGCCACCAATACTTTGCCAAATCTGCTTGTTTAGACTATCGTCTTGCGCCACTAGATCCAGCTGACAGAATAACGTCAGCATAACGACCAAGAGTACATTCGATAATGTTTTCATAATCCTATTTTTTTAAGAAACAATCATCAAGTAAGCCGTATCAAAATTGATCGGGATAAACTTCATCATTGCGTCATTGTCTATAAAACTATCGATTGTTGTACATCTGATTTACAATACAATCAAAACAATTCAATAACAATTTATTCCAGTGAAAAAATAAAAATCGATTAATAAGATAACTGAATATGTTATTAATCGATTTGTATAAAATATAAGTAACTGAGTAATAAGCTGTGCTCAGTAATACTTTTCATCATTGAATGGTAGGCAAAATTAATACCAAACTAGAATTTTTTGGCAATATGAGCCATTTGTATTGCTGTAATAGCAGCTTCTTCACCTTTGTTGCCATGTTTTCCACCAGCACGATCCAATGCTTGCTGAAGGTTATCAGTAGTTAATACACCAAAAATGGCCGGTTTATTGTATTTGAGCCCTACATTGGCAATGCCATTTGCAACTGCATCGCAGATAAAATCAAAGTGTCTCGTCTCACCCTGAATGACGCAGCCTAAACAAATAACAGCATCAAAATTCTGGTTTCTGAACACAAGATCTGCTCCCGAAATTAATTCGAAACTTCCAGGAACCTCGATGACTTGGATATTTTTTTCTTGAGCGCCATGCTTCTCTAAGCCTGTAATTGCACCATTCAATAATGCACCTGTGATTTCTGCATTCCATTGTGCAACAACGATTGCAAATTTGAATGGACTTGCATCCGCAACCTGAATATGCGAAAAGTCGGATAAATTTTTAATGCTACTTGCCATAATAGGAACAAAGATAGTGATTTTAGATGGTCACAAAAAAAGAGGCTATCAAATAGCCTCTTTTTAGTATATTTTTATAATTATTCTATTATAAATGTGCTTGTACACGGCCTAATAAACCATCAATTGTTGAAGCTTCTTGGCTCTCCGGAAAATCTGTTTTAATCTTTTTGTAAGCTGTCTCTGCACTTTTGTAGTCATTTTGGGCTTCATATACAAGTCCTAGTTTTTTCAAAAAGAGTGGAGTTGTATACGAGTTGCTTGATTTTTCAGAAGCCTGCTTATAGTAGTCTGCAGCTTTTTTGTAGTCTTTTAATTCTGAATAAGCATCACCTGTTAAACCAATTACGAGTGGATCTAGAATTTGACTTCCTGTCGGAGCATATTTTTCAAGCGCTTTTGCAGCTTCATCGAATTTACCTTGACGCAAATACAAACCTCCTAAATATGCGTTTGCAATATTTGCGGATTTTGTATTGGAATATTCGTCCGCAATTTGTTTAAATCCAAGAAATGCACCATCGCCCATGATTGCTTTGCTTTGTAACGAATCAATTGTAGCAAGCTGTTCTGCTTTGTACATACGATTCGAAGCTTCTTCTGCTCTTGGATCCAGATAAAGCTTTTGATAACCAAAATAAAGTAAGATCAATACAACGATACCACCTAAAATGAACACGACACTTTTTTGGTTATCTTGAAAAAAAGATCCTTTTGAAGGTTTGAAACCTTGATTTGTATTATTTGTGTTTTTAGACATTACTAATCAGTAAAATATGGATTGCAAAAATACACTTTTCGAGCAAATTTGCAAGTGTTTTGCAAATTTTAACGTGAATTAACTTTGGTTTTCCGACTCATTCGATAGTTCAATTTCCTTATCTAGCTGTTCGTAGATGGAGTTTTTACTTTTGAATTCAGGTACAATAATTTTCATTTGATAGACAACTTCGTTTTTGTTCTGCGTCGCTAAACGCTGTTGCAATTCTCCGATTTTCATACACACCCTATCATAATTATTTTCTCTGACTTTGGCGATCATGATTTTCTCGTGGTGCGTCGGTAAGGTATTCTCTAAATCATTTAGTAATTCCTCATATAGTTTTTCACCAGGCCTTAATCCCGTGAATTTTATTTCAATATCTTCATTCGGTTTAAATCCCGAAAGGCGAATCATTTTTTTAGCTAGCTCTACTATTTTTACAGATTTACCCATATCAAAGACAAAAATTTCGCCACCTTGTCCCATTGTTCCAGCTTCAAGGACTAGTCGGCATGCTTCGGGAATGGTCATAAAATACCGTGTAATTTCTGGATGAGTAACGGTTACAGGGCCACCTTTCTGAATCTGGTCCCTGAATCGGGGGATAACAGATCCATTGGAGCCTAAGACATTGCCAAAGCGTGTTGTTATAAATTTGGTGTGAACACTTGCCCCCAATGTATTTTCCAAATGATTGTTTAACGATTGTACATAGATTTCTGCGATACGTTTTGTCGCCCCCATGATATTCGTGGGATTTACAGCTTTATCGGTAGAGACAAAGACAAATTTTTCAACCTGAAATTCTACGGCTAAATCCGCCAAATTCTTTGTTCCCATAACATTGGTCTGTACCGCTTCCAAAGGATGGTTTTCCATCATTGGCACATGTTTGTATGCTGCCGCATGATAAACATAGTGCGGCTTGAACGTGTCAAAAAGCAATTGCATCCTTTTTGTACTTCGGACGTCTGCTATATAAGTATGATAGACTTGATTTGGGAATTCATCTTGAAGGTCAAGCTGGAGATTATGTAAGGGGGACTCTGCTTGGTCACAAAGAATAATCATCTGGGGCTCGTATCTTCCCAATTGGGTTGCAATTTCACTTCCGATAGAACCGGCTGCTCCAGTAACAAGGATTCTTTTGCCCTTCGTCTGGCTTAAGATGTGGTCGTCGTTAATCTTGATCGGCTCCCTTTCCAACAAATCTTCAATTTTTATTTTCTGAATCTGATTGGGGTTAAGGTCGCCATTCATGATCTTTTTAACGGGCGGAAGTGTTAAAATATTGACGTTTTTTTCGAGCGCGACATCTGTTATTTCATTTTTGCGGTCCGAAGGGATGTTGTGTGACGCGATGATGACCTCTTCAATATTTAGTGTGTTGATGAGGTGGCTAAACTTTTGAGAAGAGTAAATTTTGGTTCCATCAATTACTTTGTTGATTTTTTGATCATTATCATCCAAGAATCCTACAATAGCATTTTTGGAACGTACATCATGGTCTAAGGTTCTTTTTACAGCAATCCCCAAATCACCAGCTCCGTAGATCAGTGTTTTTTTTCTGGAACCGTTGACTTTTTTGGTGTATAGAAAGAAAATCTTAATAATTGTTCTATATACAGTTAAAATAAGGAAGGAGAATAGGGCAAAGAAGATAATGAGTGCCGTTGGAATGTTGCGCTCGATTTCATTTGCTTGGATAACTAGTTTTATAACGAGGAGAACAAACACACTGAATGTTATCGTTGATAATATACGTATGGAATCGATGGCGCTTGTGTAACGCACGATCCCAGTATACATTTTAAAGAGATAGAACGACAAAGAACATACACCGATAAATAAAATGTAACGAATGCTAAAATCAATATCGAGTAAAAAATCGAAATTAAAATCATAATAAATGACATTTGCGAGGAGATAAGCGACGGATACACTAAAGATGTCCAATAAAAAAATGATCCACCGTGGCACTATATTGACTTTACTGAGCATGGTATTATATCTGATTAATTTAAGACAAATGTAGATAAATTTGTTTCATTCCAAAGCTGTGCCAAACCAAATTTATCTTCGTTTGATAAGATTGATTATTTATTGTAATTTTAGCTAACGATCAATTTTACAAGATGAATGAGTTAGGAAAGCTTGCGAGTCAGGCTATGATTTCTCCAAAAGAGATGCTGTTTGAGAAGAAAAAGAATGCAAAAAGTTTATTTATTGGCATTCCAAAAGAAATCTCGCTTCAGGAAAAGCGAATTTGCCTGACACCATTAGCGGTTGCATTATTGGTAGAAAATGGGCACGAAGTAATCATTGAGACGGGAGCAGGAGCAGGAGCCAATTTTTTGGATCACCATTATAGTGAGCAGGGAGCCCGTATTGTATCTTCAAGAGAAGAAGTGTACCAAGCGGATCTGATCATCAAGGTTGGCAGCCCTGTAATTAGTGAAGTCAAGCTGATGAAAGAAAGACAGCTTTTATTATCTTCTCAGCAACCTTCGCTTATGAACTTGGATGTCTTAAAGGCATTAATGCATAAAAAAATTACCGCAATTTCTTACGAATATTTAAGAGATGAGGGCGGTTGCCTAGCTGTGGTTCGTGCTATGAGTGAAATCGTAGGGGCGACGGCAACTTTAATTGCTGGAGAGTATCTGAGCAATGCATTTGGAGGCAAGGGACTGATGCTCGGCGGCGTTACCGGGGTAGCCTCGACCGAAGTTGTTATTATCGGCGCAGGGACCGTTGGTGAACAAGCTGCTCGGACGGCTTTGGCGCTAGGAGCAGAGGTAAAAGTATTTGATAATTCGATTTATAAACTTAGACGCCTACAAAATAACCTGGGTAGTCGTGTGTTTACATCTGTTATACAACCTATTATTTTAAACAAAGCCGTGATCAGTTCAGACGTTGTTATCGGTGCTTTACGAGCGCTTAATGGACGTTCCGCTTGCGTGATTTCGGAAGAGACCGTTTCTAAAATGAAACCCAATTCCGTTATTATAGATGTAAGCATTGATCAAGGGGGCAATTTTGAAACTTCGGAGGTGACCTCTCACGATAAACCTGTCTTTCGGAAATTTGATGTTATTCACTATTGTGTTCCTAATATAGCGTCTCGGGTAGCGCGAACAGCCACCTATGCCATGAGCAATATCTTCACTTCGATTTTACTCGATTTTGCTGAACTCGGGGGATTGAAAAATGCCATTTGGAAGAACCCTGGTATTCGAAGTTCCATTTATTTGTATCAAGGTAATCTGACGAATATAGATATGGCCTCCAGGTTTAATATGACAGCAAAGGATTTAGATTTATTAGTCGTCTCTTCGTTATAAATTCTAAGCGTATCCAGCTGCTTCTTGATCTACTCCATGCAGATGTTGCATGTAAAATGGAAGGATATTTCTAGTAAATATAATTTTGCGATCTTTTTTAAATGTTATTTAAATGAAAAAAGTTTTTATGATTTTATGTTCCTTGATCTCGCTTGTTAAAGCGCAGGAGGCAATCAACCTTTATGCAGATTCTATTCCAAATGCGACTGATAAAGAGCAGGTAAATTTAGAAAAGAACGTCCCCAAGCTATTTGCCTATACAGCAGATAAAAGTGTCGATAAAAATATCGCCGTACTGGTTATTCCTGGGGGCGGGTATGCTCATATCGCAATGGATCATGAGGGACATGCCGTTGCTAAAGAGTTGGTGAAAAATGGGTATTCGGCATATGTTTTGCAATATCGATTGCCTTCGCCGAATATCATGCGTGACAAATCTATAGGGCCTCTTCAGGACGCGCAGCGGGCAATGCAATTGATCAGAACCCTGCACCCCGGACTTCGAAAGGTGGGGGTTATCGGATTTTCCGCAGGCGGACATTTGGCTTCCACTTTAATAACGAAGTTTAAGAAAGACTATATAGTGAATCCTTCACATGTATCCCTAAGACCTGATTTTGCTGGATTAATTTATCCTGTAATCTCTATGCAAAATGATATCACACACAAAGGTTCGCGTATAAATCTCATCGGAGAAAACCCTTCAGAAGACCAAATCAATCTTTTTTCTTCCAATTTGCAGGTATCTCCTGAAGTTTGTCCGGTTTTCTTTGTACATGCCAAAGACGATACAGCTGTACCGATAGAAAACAGTTATAGAATGATTGCTGCTCTGGACAAGTCAAAAGTACCCAGCAAGCTTTATACCTTTGAGCAAGGGGGACACGGTTTTGGATTAATTAACAAAACTTCGGATAAGTTATGGTTTGACGCATTTTTATCTTGGCTTGATACACAAGACTAAGCTATGCAATTAATGGTTAAAAGAGATCCAGTGGGATATTGTTAGGTCAACAGCCTGTTGTTTTTGTGGAATTATTTGCGATGTAATAATCGCATGTAAGTTAATCTCATTATTGCTGACGACGATTTCATAATAAAAACCTCTGAATCGGACATCTTTCACAAAAAAAGTAGACTGCTCGGCAGGACTGATTGAGATCCATTCTTGATGTATCGCGATTGGTTTTTCGCTTGCTATGCCTAAATTTTGAGCTTGCTCAACCTGTAATATATTGCTTTTTGCCAATAATTGGGCAGTATAAGGGTGCGATGGATTGCTGTACAGCACATGTGGGTTGTTTTGATCCAGGATTTTGCCAGATTTCATCACAATAAGATTATCTGCCAGGGCAAGTACTTCCGTCGGATCGTGTGAAACTAAAATGACGGTTAGCCCGGTTTCTTTAACAATATCCTTGATGTCCTGTTGTAAGGTATCCCTAAAAGAGGCGTCGACCTGATTGAATGGTTCGTCCATGAGTAAGACTTCAGGCTCGTTGATCAATGCACGACAGATTGCTACGCGTTGTTTTTCTCCGCCACTGATGTCGGCTACTCTTTTTTTAGCGAGGTGATCGATCCGTAGACGTTGTAATATTTCCGCAGTTTTGTCCTGCTTGCGTTTGATATCTGTGTTTGGCAATTGGGAAGCAACATTATCCCAAACATTGGCATACGTATTCAAATCGTCAAAGCCTTGCGAGACTAATTTCATGGCATCATGTCCGGGGATCAGCTTGTCCTTGCGTGTCGGGACCTGCCAACCTTTATAGCGCACAATGCCACCAGTTGGTTCCAAAAGACCGTATATAAGTCTAAGCAAGGTGCTTTTTCCACTACCAGATTCACCAATGATCGCTGTTATTTTTCCTTCGTCGATATCGAAAGAACTATTTTCAACAGCAAACTGCATATTGTTCTCATGAAAGGAAAAGCTCAAGTGTTCGGCATGTATAGCCGCTAATCCGGGCACATGGATATCAGTTGGAATATATTGACAAGAGGATGAATGGGCCATAGTAGGGAGTCGAAAAAAAGGTAGTTAACGAATAGAAATTTGACGTGTTGTTGCATCTAGGATGCTAATATGTATCTCTTTTGCTTCTTCAGGAAGTAAGTTGGGGATTTTCTCCGGCCACTCAACAAAGCAATAAGCACCTGAATAGAAATATTCCTCATAACCAAAATCGAATGCCTCCTGTTCATCTTTAATGCGGTAAAAATCAAAGTGATATACGGGTCCAGCTGGAGACTCATATTCATTAACAATGGAGAATGTTGGACTAGATGTACTATCTTGTACATTCAATTGTTTACACAGGTATTTTACAAAAGTTGTCTTTCCTGCTCCCATGGAACCATATAATAGAAAAATCCGGTCCTTTGGAAAACTATTTAAAAGTGTCTGAGCCGCTTGAGATAGATCTGCTGTGGTATTTACAATAATTTCCATGTTGCAAAATTACTATTTCGGTAGGTATGTCGCAAAGGGGATAATCATTTCTTCCAGCGATATTCCACCATGTTGGAATGTTCCATTAAAGTAATTGACAAATTGATTGTAGTTGTTGGGGTAAACAAAATACGAATCTTCTTTGGCAAAAACGTATGTTGAACTTACATGAAGTTTAGGCAGCTGTGCCTCGTGGGGATTTTTGATAGCAAAAACATCTTTGTCAATATAGTTCAGGTTTTTCCCTTGCTTATATCTCAAATTTGTATTTGTGTTGCGGTCACCAACAATTTTACTTGGTTTTTTTACCCGGATCGTGCCGTGGTCGGTTGTAATGATCACACGAACTTTCTTTTGAGAGAGCCATTTTATAACCTCTAATAAAGGTGAGTGTTCAAACCATGACAATGTAAGCGAGCGATATGCCGCTTCGTCGTTTGCTAATTCACGAATCATAGAGCTGTCTGTACGTGCGTGAGAAAGCATGTCAACAAAGTTATACACCAATACATTCAGTTGATTGTGCATCAAATTACCAAGATTGTCTAACACATCCTTTCCTTGTTCCAGGGTCAAAATTTTCGTGTAGGAGTGTTTTATGGACTTGCGGTAAAGTCGTTTGATCTGATCTTCCAAAAATTTATCCTCATATAAATTCTTGCCGCCTTCATCTTCATCGTTTTGCCATAATTTCGGAAAGCGTTTTTCCATTTCCAGTGGAGTTAAGCCACTAAAGATGGCATTTCTAGCATATTGTGTTGCTGTTGGTAAAATACTGTAATAGGTTATCTCCTCCTCAAGTCTAAAATAATCGGTAATGACCTCATTGATAATTTTCCATTGATCGAAACGCAAATTGTCTATTAGAAAGAAAAATGTCGGAATATGATCTTCTATGGTCGGAAATACCTTCTTCTTAAATAGCTGGTGGGATAGAATGGGCGCGTTTTCGGGACGATTAATCCATTGTATATAGTTGTTTTCAATAAATTTTGAGAATTGCATGTTTGCTTCGGATTTTTGCATCGTCAGAATTTCATGCATATTGTTATCTTCAAGCTTTTCGAGAGACAATTCCCAGTAGACCAATTTTTTGTAGACTTCTGACCATTGATTGAAATCCAAATTGTCATTTAGAATCATCCCTAAATTGCGGAAGTCTTGTTGATAGGCCATGGATGTTTTCTCATTGACAAGACGCTTGTTCTCCGTTAACTTTTTAATTGTCATCAAGATCTGCTTGGGGTTGACCGGCTTGATCAGATAATCATCTATTTTGGAGCCGATGGCATCTTCCATGACATGTTCTTCTTCGTTTTTTGTAACCAGAACAACAGGGACAGTAGGGTTGATCGATTTGAGTATGGCAAGTGTTTCGAGCCCGGTTAGCCCAGGCATATTTTCGTCTAGGAAAACGAGGTGGAAAAAACCATTCTTAAAGGCTTCAACGGCATCATTTCCATTGTTGACCGTGTCAACTTTGTAACCTTTGCTTTCTAAAAATAAAATGTGTGGTTTTAGAAAGTCAATCTCATCGTCAGCCCAAAGGATATGTGTTTTTTGCATCTTGTTATTATATGTCTATTAGTAGAGGGGAGGATCGGATTTTCGATCTCATGCTAACATAAGCAAATATCGTGCTTTAGATTTTATTTTTAACATTTCTTAACGGTGAACTAACTATCTTTGTTTTAAGTTTATACTAGTGTTACCCAAGGCTTCGTAATTAAAGCGCTCGGTTTCATAATTTATAGTGTTGATGATCGTATTAATTTGTCGCCACGTTGAACAAAAATAAAATTATTAATGATCCGGTATATGGATTTGTCGCTATTCCTACAGGATTGGTCTTCGACTTAGTGCAACATCCTTATTTTCAAAGGCTCCGCTATATTAAGCAGGTGAGCATGACGCATCTTGTCTATCCCGGAGCTTTACATACTCGTTTTCAGCACGCCATAGGGGCGATGCATTTGATGTCAATGGCTTTGGAAACTTTGCGGAGTAAAGGTGTCATCATTTCTGCGGATGAAGAGGAGGCTGTTCTTTCGGCAATTTTGCTGCATGATATCGGTCATGGTCCTTTTTCCCATTCTTTGGAGCATAGTTTGATTGAAGGAGTTTCACATGAGTTATTGTCCTCCCTGTTGATGGATCGTATCAACCAGGATTTGGACGGAAGGTTAAGCTTGGCAATTACAATCTTTAACAATAAATATGAACGCAGATTTCTCCATCAATTGGTGTCGAGCCAATTGGACGTTGATCGAATGGATTACCTCAATAGAGATAGTTTTTTTACCGGTGTATCGGAAGGCGTGATTTCATTTGATCGTATCATAAAAATGCTCAATGTCGTGGCGGATGAAATCGTGGTGGAATATAAAGGGCTGTATTCTGTGGAGAAATTCCTGATTGCACGACGGCTCATGTATTGGCAAGTCTATTTACATAAGACCGTTATCGGTGCTGAACAATTATTGATTAAAATTCTGCAGCGGGCAAAATATTTAACGGCTACTGGTCATAAGCTCTTTTCTACCCCGGCTTTTCATTGGTTTTTAAGCCAGCAGGTCAACAAAACTAATTTTTTGGATGACCCGTTACATTTGGATTGGTTTACTCGTTTAGATGATACGGATATTATGTCTGCGATAAAAACATGGGAACGTCATGAGGATTCTATTTTAAGTACAATGTGCCAGCGCGTTATGAAACGTAATCTATATCGCTCTGTCATGAGCAATAAACCATTCTCGCCAGCATATGTAGATTTAGTGAAATCGAAAGTACAAGCTGAGCTGGGTGTGGCTCAGGAGGATATTCATTATTATGTATTTATGCAGGAAATTCAAAACCGTGCCTATAATTCTTCCAAGGATCAAATAAAAATATTATTGAAATCCGGTGAGCTCGTGGATATAACAGAGGCTTCTGATCTAGGGAATTTAGAAGCACTATCGAAAAATGTGGCTAAATACGCCTTATGTTATCCAAAAGAGGTGGGATATGTTGCAATTACTTCCATCAAGTAGTTATTTTTTAATAAAAAAACATAGATTTGTACCATGCAATTTACTGCTCAACAAATAGGGACATTATTAGAAGGACGGATTGAAGGAAATCCAGAAGTTACTGTAGGTAACCTTGCCAAAATTGAGGAAGGTAAAAAAGGCGATCTTTCTTTTTTGTCAAATCCAAAATATGAGCATTTTATTTATACTACTGACGCCTCGATTGTAATTGTGAATGAAGATTTACAATTGACCCAAGCAACTAAGCCGACTTTAACGCTCATACGGGTGAAGAATGCATATGCTGCTTTCTCTACTATTCTGAATATGTATAATGAGTTCCGTCTTGACAAAAGCGGACGTGAGGAGCCTCATTTTATACATACTGAAGCGGAGATCGGCCAAGGAGGTTATATCGGTGCATTTGTATATATTGGACGCGGAGCTTCCATTGGAGATAACGTGAAAATTTACCCGCAGGTCTATATTGGCGATAAAGTAACGATTGGAGATAATACAACACTCTATCCAGGGGTGAAGATTTATCATGATTGTAAGATTGGGAAAAATGTCGTCGTACATTCTGGTGTTGTGATCGGATCGGATGGATTTGGATTTGCACCACAAGAAGACGGAACATATAAAAAAGTACCTCAGATTGGTTATGTGCAAGTGGAGGATAATGTTGAGATCGGCGCCAATACAGTAATCGATAGAGCAACAATGGGTGCTACAATCGTGCGTGATGGTGTTAAGTTGGATAATTTGATTCAAATTGCACATAATGTTGATATTGGAAAGAATACTGTAATCGCAGCGCAAACAGGTATTTCTGGTAGCTCAAAAATTGGAGAACATGTGGTTTTAGGAGGCCAGGTTGGGGTTGTTGGTCATATTGTTGTTGCAAAGGGCTCTCAAATCCAGGCGCAATCAGGAGTGAATAGATCGATTAAAGAAGAAGGTAAAAAGTGGGGCGGTACACCGGTGATGCCTTATCAGCCCCAATTGCGTTCTAATGTGATTTTTGCACGCCTCCCTGAGTTGGAAAAACGAATCCAAGAGTTAGAAAAGTTAGTAGAAAAAAAATTGAAATAATTATTTTTCATTGAAAATAAACTGTTCTTTAATGGTGATGAAATAAGCATTCCAGGCACGGCTATGGCAACATCGATGTAGCTTAAGGGATAAATGTTTTGTCAAAAGAAGTTTTGATTTAAAAATATGTTATTAGAAATGAATGTAAAACAGCGAACCATCAAAAACGAGGTTGAAATTTCGGGGGTAGGTCTTCATACAGGGAAAATTGTATCGATGACGATCAAGCCAGCTCCGGAAAATCACTGGTTTAAGTTCAGACGTGTAGATTTAGCGGGACAACCAGAAATTTTGGTTGATGCGGATAATGTGACGGATACCTCCAGAGGGACGACAATAACGCAGAATGGAGCAAGTGTGAGTACAATTGAACATTTGATGGCATCGTTAATTGGTTTACAAATCGATAATGTGCTGATTGATATTGATGGCCCTGAAATACCCATACTCGATGGTAGCTCAGCTATTTTTGTGAAGTTGCTGGAGGAAGCGGGATTTGAAGAACAAGATGCTGACCGGGATTATTATGAGATATCCAATAATATCCATTATGCAGAGCCAGATCGCAAAGTTGAAATACTGGGTATGCCGATGGACGGGTATCGTTTGACTTGTATGATCGATTTTAATTCGCCGGTGTTGGGAAGCCAACATGCCGCAATAACATCGATTGAGGACTTTAATTCAGAAATAGCCTCTTCACGTACGTTTTGTTTTTTACACGAATTGGAAATGTTGGTTGATCATGGCCTAATTAAAGGTGGTGATTTGAGTAATGCAATCGTTATTGTGGACAAGGAGACTTCTCCTGAGGAATTGCAGAAATTAGCGCATCTTTTTCATAAAGAAACCGTTGCAGTTGCTAAGGAAGGAATATTAAACAATAATCAATTGCGTTACCAAAATGAACCTGCTCGACATAAATTGTTGGACATGGTTGGAGATTTAGCACTTGTCGGAAGACCTTTGAAAGGGCATATTATGGCTGCACGACCAGGTCATGCAGCGAATGTGGCTTTTGCAAAAAAGATAAAGGAGCAGATCAAAAAAGATAAAACACGTAAAAAAATTAAAGTTTACGATCCCAATATGCCTGCATTATACGATACAGTAGAAATCATGAAGATTTTACCGCATCGTCAGCCCATGCTTATGGTCGATAAAATTCTTGAATTGACGGAAACACATGTGGTGGGTTTGAAAAATGTTACCATGAACGAAGATCTATTTATGGGACATTTTCCTGGTGCGCCATTATTTCCCGGGGTTTTGCAGGTAGAGGCTATGGCACAGACAGGGGGAATTTTAGTGCTGAAGACGGTCCCTGATCCAGAGAATTGGTTGACCTTATTCCTTAAAATTGAAAATGCACGTTTTAAAGCGCAGGTAACTCCAGGGGATTCTGTTATTTTTAGATGCGACTTGATGGAGCCGATCCGAAGAGGTATCGCAAAAATGAAAGGTGTGGCTATGGTAGGAGAGAAAATTGTGTGTGAAGCGGAGCTTATGGCACAGATCGTAAGAGTAAATAACAACTAAAGTAGTATAGATGATACAGCCATTAGCTTATATTCATCCGGAGGCAAAAATTGCTAAAAATGTGGTCATCGAGCCATTTGTAACCATTTATAAAGATGTCGTCATTGGCGAAGGCACTTGGATAGGATCAAATGTGACGATCATGGATGGAGCTCGAATTGGAAAAAACTGTAAAATATATCCCGGTGCAGTAATCTCTGGCGAACCTCAAGATTTAAAATTTGATGGTGAGATTACGACAGCCGAAATTGGAGACAATACAACCATTCGTGAGTGTGTAACAATCAATAGAGGAACTAAGGATAGGTATAGAACGGTCATTGGAAAAAATTGTTTGATCCAAGCGTATAGTCATGTTGCACATGATTGTGAAGTAGGTGATAATTGTGTTTTTTCGAACAACAGTACACTTGCTGGACATATTACAGTGGGCGATTATGTTGTACTTGCTGGGATGGTCGCTATTCACCAATTTGTTAAAATTGGTTCGCATGCATTTGTTACCGGTGGTTCATTGGTACGTAAGGATATTCCACCTTTTGTTAAGGCCGCGCGTGAACCGATTTCTTATGCGGGTATTAATTCTGTTGGATTGAGAAGAAGAGGATTTTCGGAAGAGCAAATTGCCGAGATTCAGAATCTTTATCGCATTCTTTTTGTTCAAAACAGAAATCTGGCTAAAGCAATAGAAATTATAGAAGCTGAATATCAGGCAACGGAAATCCGTGATGAAATTTTGGATTTTATTCGAAACTCAGGCCGGGGTATCATGAAAGGATTCAATAATAGAGCGATGTAGTCGCTTTGTCGATTCTAGTGAATTTGAAAATTACATTAAAAGATATTGGTAGGAGGTATAACAATGAATGGATTTTTAGGCATATAAACTATACCTTCGAGTCCGGCAAGAGTTATGCCATCCTTGGCCATAATGGTTCCGGGAAGTCCACTTTCTTAAAAGTGCTTTCAAGTAGTTTGACACCCTCAGCGGGTGAACTGATCTACACCGATGGAGACCAAGTCCTGGGTGTGGATACGATATATCAGCAGCTGTCTCTCGCAGCTCCTTATGTTGAACTGATCGAGGAATTTACCTTAAACGAGCTGATTGATTTTCATTTTAAATTTAAAAATTATCTTCCTTCTTTTGATAAAGCAACTGTCATCAGCCTATTGGGATTGGAACATGCGCTTGACAGAGAGATCCGTTTTTTTTCATCAGGTATGCGTCAACGTGTCAAGCTAGCGCTAGCTTGTTGTTCTGCATCTGCCTTGGTTTTGTTGGATGAGCCTACAAGTAATTTGGATAGTGCGGGTGAACAATGGTATCTTCGTTTAATTGAGCGTACAAAATTGGAGTCTAGATTGTTTATCGTCTGTTCGAACCAAAAAAAAGAGTATGAATTCTGCGATGAAAGTATTTCTATAGTCGATTTTAAGTCTTAGGGAGATCAACAATTTGTTGCTATCACATCGAAAATAGGCGAAAAGTTCTTGTCCTGTATTAAAAATAGTTACTTTCAATAAAACCGTCAAGACTGTATCATCATGAGCAGCTACAAAAGTGAACTGAAGGTTCTCTCCGGCAATAAAAACAAACAGGTTCAGAAAAAAAGTAGCGAATGAAATTTTAATAACACAATTAGTTTTTGTACTTTTGACGACTCAATAATGAGATAACCGTTTAAAGTTCAATTCAAAGAATGGCTAAGGCATCAGAGGTAAAATCAGGAAATATCTTAAGATTTAACGGAGAATTAGTATCCGTAGAAGAATATATACACCGTACACCAGGTAATTTACGCGCGTTTTATCAAGCGAGAATGCGTAATGTTAAAACTGGTAAGTTAGTTGAATACCGTTTTAGAGTTGACGAATCTGTAGAAATAGCGCGTGTAGAAACTAGCGATTATCAGTATTTGTATGAGGATGGAGATTTCTTCGTGGTAATGGATAACAATACATACGAGCAATTCAATATTCCTAAATTTTTGTTCGGTGATTCAGCTCGTTTCTTGAAAGAGGGAATGACTGTAATTATTGCTTTTGAAAGTGATGAGCCTATCATGGCAGAAGCTCCAAAAAGTGTTGAGTTGGAAATTACATATACTGAACCGGCTGTAAAAGGAGATACTTCTACAAATGCATTGAAAAAAGCAACTGTAGAGACTGGTGTTGAAATTATGGTGCCGTTGTTCATCAATCAAGGTGAGAAAGTAAGAGTTGATACGCAAACAGGTAATTATATCGAACGCGTAAAATAATACAAAGATTTTAGGTTTAGGTTGATTATTCGGTCTTGTTAGCGCTCGCTACAAGGCCGTTTTTTTTTACAAAAGTTTCAACTGAGTTGAGCATATGGTTTTCGATTCTGAATAAGAATTTCTAATGGCTTTTGAAGATCAAATAAAAATTGAATTGGGAGGAATGCTATTTTTGATTAATCGTGGCATAAGTGGTAGACTTAAATGGGGATTTTGGTGAAGAAGGGAAATAAAATTTAGAAATAACTATTTTACAAATGAAATCAAAACAAGAATTACGACTTGAGTATAAAACTAAGCGTTGTCAATTGTCTGTAGAGACAGAAACTACGCTCAATGAACGACTACTTTCGCAGTTTACAAAGCTTGATCTGTCGGAGGTCGAATTTTTGCATATTTTCATTCCCATAGGGAAATATCACGAACCGAATACATATTTAATAATCAACTATATTCAAGAATCTTTTCCACAGATAAAGATCGTCGTTTCGCGATCTAATTTTGAGGACTATTCGATGCAACATTTCATATTGGATGAGCATACCCTATTTGAGACGAACAACTGGGGTATTCCTGAGCCAGTATCCGGCATTAAGGTGAATTCATCGCTTATTGATATGATTATAGTTCCTTTGTTAATTTTTGATCTTTTGGGCTACAGGGTAGGTTACGGAAAAGGGTTTTACGACCGTTTTTTCGCGTCCTGTAAAGTTGATGTTCAACGTGTTGGACTATCTTTTTTTGATCCAATTGATGTGATTGCAGATAAAAATGAATACGATGTCCAATTGACGCAGGCCATTACGCCAGATCATATTTATCGTTTTTTTGATAAGTAGTGGGCTGATTTTGTCGCATGCTGATTTAATTAAAATTATTTTTTATTTTTATTGCGAAATTCAATGCCTGTGCCAATATGTTTCGATGTCTTCTATTTTTTCTTTTCCTAACAATCATACCTTGTCATGTGGTCTATGGGATGGATTTAATGGATTCCAATTCCTCGATCGAAGAGAAGACCTTTTACGAGACAATTATAAAAGAATCAGCGCAGTATCAATCCTCTAGTCTGTCGTTGAGCAAGTATCTTGCACCCTATTTTAGTCAGGCGGTACGAAAAAATGATAAAGCACTTTTGGCGATCTATTATTGTTTACTGGCGGATCAGTCGTTTAATGACGAAGGCGCAAGAAATAACTTTAGTGATAAATACTATTTAAAAGCGCTGGACCTTGAAGAAGGCTATAGCTACCAAAATGTACGCGTTTGGGTAAAAGTGATGTATGGCTTTTACCTATATCGATGCCTGAAAGCCTCTGAGGCATTACCTTTTATTTTGGAAGGGGAGAAAGGATTAGAAGATGTACCTAAAGAACTTGTTTTAGACCTAACTCAAACGTACAAGAAGCTTGGCTATTTTTTTGGAACCTTAGGTGATTATATTTCTGGAATTAAATATCTGGATTTAGGGCAACGACAAGAACAAATTTCGCCGAGATTGAAAGCTGAAATCTTAGACAATTTAGGTGTATTGACGCTGAAAAGTGGTGGTGATACCTTGCAGGCGATGAAAATTTTTGAATTGGCGCAGACGTTGGCACTTTCAGAAAATGACTCATTACGCTACGCGAAGATTTTAGGTAATCAGGCTGCTGTGTTCGAAGGGATGAAGGACTACCATAAAGCGTTATTGCTCCTCGATAAGGATCTTGAGATCTCAAGATCACTTGGTAATTATAGAAATACAATTTTCGCCTTAATGATGCGAATTCGTTTAGATATAGCGAATAAGGAAACGAAAGATGTCCGTCCTATGATTGCGGAAGCTGAATCGCTTTTGTCAGGCTCGGATGATAAGAAGACCATACTTGAACTGGAAATTCACAAGTTGAATTTGGCCATGCAAAGTAACGATATCGGTCGTGAGCTGAATGCACGAAGACGGATAGAACGCCTCCAAGACTCCCTACGCTTTTTAGATGGTGATCCAGTATTGACCCAGTTGAAGTTTATGGCCGATAAGCAAAAGTATGCCGATAAGTTATCGCTGGCGCAAGCTGTTATTAAGAAAAAGCAAGCTGAGAGACGATTATGGGTCATAATAAGTTTGTTGGTACTGGTGGTATTCTTTTTTATTTATAATGCGGTTCGATACCGTGCGAGAAAACGTATACGTGACTATGAATATCAGCTTCTTAATTTAAAGTATACAAAAGCGGAATTGGACAGGGAACTGGTGAGCTCTAAAAGCCAGGTGGAAGAGTACGTCGCTTACCTTAAGCGGAATAATGAACAGATCAATGTGCTTTCTGCTATGCTTGAGGAAAAAGGGAATGTTGTTGAAAAAGATCGTGAGGAACTAAAAATATTGCTGCAGTCACATCTCATCACCGAAGAGAAATGGCAGGAATTTAAATTATTGATTGTAAAAGAATTTCCCAATTTACTGCAGGATATACAATCCAGATTTTGCGATATAACGGAATCCAATTTGAGGGTAATTGTACTTATGAAACTGGGGTTAAATAATAAGGAAGTAGCCAATGTATTGGGGGTCACTCCAGACGCCATAAAAAAATCTATGCAGCGCTTGAAAAAGAAGCTTGGAGATCAAGCTGGGGTGCTTATGGATTACATTTCCGACAAAGAGTTTGTTTAATGTCGATCATCGGTTGGCCGAGGGGCCTTTTGGATGCCAAGTTGAGATCGTATTGTGGTCGACTTCGACCTGTATGCAGGGTGAGTCTACAGTGAGTCCACGTTGAGTCTACCTTTTTAAGTGCTTTCATTGTGCTGGTACGTTTTTTACAAGTTGGGAGCAGGCAGAACATAAGGCGAATTTGGCTATAAGGTATTTGCAAAAAAGACCCTTGAAAATTTCAAGATTGAAAATCGTTGTTTGACTACCGTTTGTAAATCACTAAAAATCAAGCTGATGTTTGGTTTTCAGGCTTTCCCTTAGTAAATTGAAGTATGGGAGTCTATGATAATGGATTTATCAGGGGGCTGGTTGGTCCTCTCGTAAATAGAAAAGTTGGTGACAAAAATTATGTTCAAAGTAGGCCAAAACCTGTCAAACAAAAGGAAGATACAAAAAAAGCAGGGCGGGAGTTTGGAACGGTGAGCCGTGCCGGTGCACTGATTCGAACGTATCTTAGTGAAATCCATCAGCAGCTCCACGATGGGCAGATGGGCAATCGCCTTAATAGGCAGATCTACCGTGCGATAAAGACAAATCTTGATCGCGAAAAAGGCAGTCGAACACTGAGTAACTGTGTACTGGATCGCTTGGTAAATTTTCAATTCAATGAAAACTGTCCAACACAGGACTATCTTTTTATCGATCCTGCCATTTCACTGAGCAAAAAGAAAAAACTGAAGGTATCTTTTCCGGAGTTTGATATGAAAAGAGCCATGATCCTTCCTAAAAGATGTAATGCCATTGTATTCAAATTTCAAGCATTCGCATTCAATTTTGATCAACTTAGATCTGTCGTCATTCAAGACACGGAATGGGAATATGATGTGAAGTATAAAGAGAACATCATACCGGAAAAATCCTTGTCCATAGCATGTGGCGATTTTGTAGGCAGTTCTATTTTTGTTGGCTTTACTATTTTGTATCTGGAGAAGGATCGTCGTCGGCCAAATATACTCAACGAGAAGGATTTTAATCCAGCTTCGATTCTAACTGCTTTTCAGCTTGAATGATGTGGTTGGAAGGATTCGAAAGAAGGGATGTCGAAGGACTCGTACTGCCAAAAATATGAGGCTGTCTCAAAAAGGCAGTCTCTTTTTTTGCATTATCTAAGGTTTATTATTTGTTTTAACGGTTTGATTTTCATATATTTATAGTGTAAACAAAAAGGATATATGCCATCTCAAAGAGCTACTTTTAAGCCTTACTATCAGGACCAGATCATGGCCATTCCTCCAACTTTGGACGAACTGGTGTCCAAAGGTCATCCGGTACGTATCGTTAACGATGTAATCAACCGGATCAACATCCAGTCCCTATTGGACGCTTATAAGATAAAAGGCTGCTCCAGTTATCATCCGCAGATGTTGTTGAAAGTTTTGGTGTTTGGCTACGTAAGCAATGTCTACAGCAGTCGCAAATTGGAAACGGCGTGCCGGGAGAACATCAATTTCATGTGGCTGAGCGGCATGAGCTATCCCGATCACAATACCATCAACAGATTTCGAGGCGTTCGTTTGAAAGAAGCACTTCGTAGTGTATTTGAAGAAGTTGTCAAACTCCTATCCGAAGAAGGTCTGCTGAGTATAGAAGATGTTTACACCGATGGCACCAAGATTGAAGCCAATGCTAACAAATACACCTTTGTCTGGAAAAAAGCTATCCAGACCAATAAGGAGAAGATGAAAGCTGCCTTAAAAGATATTTGGGAATACGCCCAAAGTATCGCCAAAGCAGAGGACAACCTTCCGGAACCTCCCGATCTGACAACAATTGACCGCGAAAAAGTTCAGGCTACGGTCGATAACCTGAACCGGGTCTTGTCCGATAAACCTTCGGTAAGCAAGAAGATGAGGGCAAAGTTGCGCTATGCGACTAAAAACTACCCGGCCAAGATTGTTCAATATGAAGAGCAGGAAGTAACGCTTGGAGATAGAAATAGTTATAGCAAGACAGATCCCGATGCTACTTTTATGCGCATGAAAGAGGATCATATGAAAAATGGCCAGCTCAAACCAGGTTATAACATTCAGATATCTACTTCCAATCAATACATCGTCAATTACACCATACATCCCACCCCCACAGATACCACAACGCTACCCGGTCATCTGGCACAACATGAGGCGAGCTTTGGGGAAATACTGAAAACCATTACCGCAGATGCTGGCTATGGCAGCCAGGAGAACTATGCGTTACTAGAAGGGAAAAACATTGGGGCCTATGTGAAATATGGTATGTTTGACAAGGAGCAGAAAAAGAGTTATTCGGGCAAGAAGCCATTCTCCGTTGATAAACTACATTATAACCCTGCAAAAGATTGCTATATCTGTCCAATGGGACAGGAAATGAACTGCATAGGTCTATTTACACAAAAGACCTCCACAGGTTTCGAGCAAAAAATAAAAAGATATCAGGCAAAAAACTGCACAAACTGCCCATTGAACGGTGCTTGCCACAAATCACAGGGCAATAGAATCATCCAGATAAATGAACAGCTTGAGGCTTATAAAGATAGAGCATACGGATTGCTTAACAGCGATGTCGGTATAGCCAAAAGAAAACAGCGATGTCACGATGTCGAACCAGTCTTTGGAAACATAAAACAGAACCACGGGTTCCGAAGATTTATGCTCCGCGGTAAGGAAAAAGTGTCCATAGAATGGGGTTTATTGGCTATAGCGCAAAATCTAAGGAAAAAAGCAGCTTAAAAAGCTACTTTTTGTTCTTTTTCTTCCCAAATGAACAGTTCTGTGAAATAATCAACAAACAACTCACAAATCTATCGCATAGCCATATTTAATAAAAAAGCTGCCTCAATAAATTTGAGACAGCTTCATATAACGTTAAGCTAAGTATTATGCTTTGTTGCCGCACAATAGGCTACTGTTTAATCCAAGGGATTTTCTTTTAGATTTTTTTCCCATGCCCAGGCAGAAGCCATCATTTCATCAATACCAAGTGCTGCTTTCCAATGCAACTGATTAGCTGATTTAGTAACGTCGCCATAAACCTTGATAATATCTCCATCACGACGTGGACCAAATTCGTAATTCAGTTTTTGTCCAGAAGCTTTCTCAAAGGCCTTGATCGCTTCAAGGACAGAATACCCGTTTCCTGTTCCCACATTAAAGACATCGTATTTTCCGTTGGGGTTGCCTTGTTCCAACAATCTGATTGCTGCAACGTGAGCTTTTGCTAAGTCAACAACATGGATGTAGTCGCGGATACAAGATCCATCCGGAGTGTCGTAATCAGAGCCAAATACCGTTAACTTTTCTCTTTTTCCAATGGCAGTTTGTGTGATAAATGGAAGCAGATTCTGAGGAACACCGTTTGGTAATTCACCGATCAAAGCCGACTCATGTGCACCTACTGGGTTGAAATAACGGAGTGCGATAATGTTGTAGTTATCATATGCAGCGGCAGTCTCCTGTAAAATTTCTTCCGCAATTTGTTTTGTGTTGCCATAAGGAGAGGTTGCCTTCTTCACGGGAGCACTTTCGTCTACAGGTAGGTAGTCTGGCTCACCATATACGGTACAGCTTGAAGAAAAGACAAAATTAATCGGCTTATTTTGATATGCTTCTAATAAGTTGATTAACGAGAAAAAATTGTTGTGGTAATATTTTAAGGGCTTCTGTACAGATTCACCTACAGCTTTAGAGGCCGCAAAATGGATAATGCCCGAGATATCGGTATTGTTTTTTACAAATTCATTCACGCGGTCTGTGTCACAAAGGTCAAACTGGTGAAATTCAGGTCTAACGCCGATGATCTTCTCAACCTGATCCAAAATTTTGATGTTTGAATTGGACAGATCATCCACGATGACAGGCACATATCCTGCTTGATGTAGTTCGACCACTGTGTGAGAACCGATATAACCTGTTCCTCCTGTGACTAATATTTTTTTGTTCATTATTGTTGATTATAGTAAGTAAAGTCTTTATGTGATAAGGTATCCAAAGGGATCTTTTTGTAAAATGCTATGGTTTTTTTCAATCCTGTTTTTCGATCTATTTGAGGTTCCCAGGCTAATTTAGATTTCGCCAGGCCAATATCCGGTTTCCGTTGTTTTGGATCATCAACCGGCAATGGTTCGTAGACGATTTTACTTGAGCTGTCTGTCAATTCGACAATTTCATGGGCCAATTGCAGCAAGCTGATTTCGTTCGGATTACCAATATTTATCGGTGTGACACATGCCGAATGCAGTAGGCGATAAATGCCTTCGATCTGATCGTCAATATAACAGAATGATCGTGTTTGCGAACCATCCCCAAAAATCGTAATGTCTTCCCCCCGAATCGCTTGTGCGATAAAGGTAGGAATAGCGCGGCCATCATTGAGGCGCATTCTAGAACCAAAGGTGTTAAATATCCTGACAATACGGGTATCCAGACCATGTGCATTATGATAGGCCATTGTTATTGCCTCCTGGAAACGCTTCGCTTCATCGTATACACCGCGAGGTCCAACGGGATTTACATTGCCCCAGTAGTCCTCGGATTGTGGCGAAACAAGTGGATCGCCATAAACCTCAGAGGTGGAGGCGACTAATATGCGTGCTTGTTTGGCGCGTGCAAGGCCCAAGAGATTATGTGTTCCCAAAGATCCGACTTTCAATGTTTGTATCGGAATTTTAAGATAATCAACGGGACTGGCTGGCGAAGCGAAATGCAAGATAGAATCCAAGTGTCCGGGAACGTGGACAAATTTCGATACATCGTGATGATAGAAGTCGAAATTTTCCAACTTAAATAGATGTGCTATATTCTGTAGATCTCCGGTAATCAGGTTGTCCATTCCAATGACATCGTAATCTTCCGCAATAAAGCGATCGCAAAGGTGAGAACCGAGGAAGCCAGCTGCTCCTGTTATCAAAATCCGTTTGCGATGTTTATTTTCCACTCAATGGTTCCGTTTAATGAAATGGGTTTAATATCTTTGACTAAGATAAACATTATTTTAAAAACATGCGTTTGCTTTATTCAATTGGAATCTTTCTTTATGGACTCTTACTGCGTATTTTGGCTCCTTTTCACGCCAAAGCCAAGCTTATGGTAGAGGGGCGAAAAGACTGGTATTCGAGGATGAAACAAACGGTTGATTCTTCCCAAAAACATATTTGGTTTCACTTTGCATCATTGGGCGAATTTGAGCAGGGAAGACCTGTCCTGGAAGCGGTGAAAAATAATTATTTGGATCATAAAATAATTGTAACATTTTACTCTCCCTCTGGTTACGAAATCAGAAAAAACACCGCTTTGGCCGATTATGTTTTTTATCTCCCCTATGATACTGCTCAGCATGCACGGCTTTTTCTCGACCTGATCAATCCAAGTTTCGCTGTGTTCACGAAATATGAATATTGGTATTATTTTTTTGAAGGCCTACATAAACGGGGCATTCCCTTGTTTCTGATCTCAGCAATATTTAGACCCGATCAGATCTTTTTTCAGGCTTATGGTACTTTTTTTCTGAAAATTTTAAGTTTTGTGACTTACTTCTTTGTGCAAAATGAAGAAAGTGTACGTCTTTTGAAAGAATATGGGATACGGAATGCTGGGTTAGCCGGAGATACACGTTTTGACCGCGTGGTAGACATTCCTAAAAATAGAAAAATGATTTCCGAGATCAGCCAATTTGTTGGTGAAAGTCCGACGCTTGTCGCAGGAAGTACCTGGCCGGAAGATGAACAGGCTCTACAGGAATTGCTTCAGGGTTATTCAGACTATAAGCTGATCTTGGCGCCACATGAAATCAATGAATCACATTTGGCGAGCATTTTTAACCTTTGGCCGAAGGCGCTCCGCTTTTCGGAGATGGCTAGCTACGATGCCGCATTAGTTGCCGATTCAAAGGTGCTGGTTATCGATAACATTGGTATGCTTTCGTCTTTGTATGGCTATGGCCAACTGGCTTATATTGGTGGTGGTTTTGGCGTAGGGATACATAACACACTCGAGGCTGCAACGTATGGCATACCGGTGCTATTTGGTCCAAATTTCAAGAAGTTTCAGGAGGCGAAAGAGCTCGTGCAAAATGGATCCGGTTTCGCCATTGGTAGTGCTAAAGAACTAAAGAAAGTCTTTGCTGTTCTACAAGATCAGGCTGTCCGTCAAGAGGCGGGAAAACTGGCCCGTGCGTATGTGCTGCAGAAGGCCGGAGCAACAGCAATTATAATGAAATACCTCAAAAGCAATTCCGTGAAAATATAAGCGGTAGCTGTACTGCCGCCGCCTATATTCTGCAGGTTACGCGTGGTTTCTTATTCTTGATGCTTGACTGCCTCCTAATAATAGGTATATCTTCTTACACCGGTAATGTGACGCGATAAGCGCATCACCTGATGGGAATATCCGTATTCATTGTCGTACCAGACATATAAAATAACATTCCTGCCATCTCCCGAAACGATCGTCGCTGGAGCATCCACGATTGCGGTGGCAGTGGAACCAATAATATCCGAAGAAACGAGTTCATGATCTTTAGAAAATTTAATCTGTTCGACCAGGTCACCCTGCAGAGATGCCTCTTTTAAAAGTGCATTGATTTCGTCGACCGTAGTTTTGGCTTTAATTTCGAGATTTAAAATTGCCAATGATCCGTTTGGCACGGGAACGCGAATGGCATTGGAGGTCAGTTTGCCCTTTAGCGATGGCAATACTTTTGAAACAGCAGCGCCCGCTCCAGTTTCTGTGATCACCATATTGAGCGCCGCAGCACGACCCCGTCTGGACTTTTTGTGCATATTGTCGACAAGATTCTGGTCGTTGGTATAGGAATGTATGGTTTCGATATGTCCTTTTTCAATGCCTATTTTATTTTCAAGCACCGCCAAAATAGGGGATATTGCATTCGTCGTACAGGAAGCAGCGGAAAAGATCGCATGCTTTTGCAAGTCAATATTATTTTCATTGACTGCATATACGATATTTGGAACACCTTTCCCCGGTGCTGTTAATAAAACTTGGGCGACACCCTTGGATTGCAGGTGACGACTTAGTTCTTGCTCATCTCGAAAAGCGCCCGTATTGTCGACGACCAAAGCATGCTGTATTCCATACTCGGTATAATCGATATCTTCTGGCTGTTTGGCTGAGATAAGGTGGACAGTGATACCATTGATAATAAGTGCCTGATTAGGAATGTCGGCCTGTATGTCGCCCTCGAATGCACCATGTATGGAATCTGTTTTTAATAGTGTCGCTCTTTTCAATATGGACTTGCTGTCATTGGCGTCCCGGGTTACAATGGCACGAAGGCGAAGCTGCTGTCCGGCACCGGCTTTATGCATAAGCTCTCGGGCGAGTAAACGGCCGATACGGCCAAATCCATAAAGAACAACATCGCGTGGTTTTAATTCCGCTTGTTGATTGATGTCCTTTAATTCATTTGTTATAAAACTCGGCAGGTCGTTGTTGTCAATTGCCTGTTTCTTGACCTGTAAGGTAAGTTTTCCGATATCGATACGTGCAGGAGATAGGGTGAGCTTTTCCAATTCCTGTGCCACCTGAAGAGTGTCAAAAATATCGAATGGCTCTTCGGTAAGGAGGACGCTTTCCTTGACCAGGTTAAGAATTGAACTCGATTTTACATCAATGAGTTGATTTCGAAAAAATACAAGTTCAATAGCGCGGTTATACCACAGGTTACTGACAATTTGAATTAAGCTTACGGCAGCGTTTTGTTGCTCTCTGTAACTTTTGATCTCTAAGTCAAAAGATGGCTTGTGTGACATAATAATGTTATAATAGATTATGTTGCAAACATAGCACAAAGAGCCAAAAAAAATAACCTATATTTTTATTTTCGTAATATTTAAAACATAAACACGGTTGTTATTGTTGTTTTTGTAATTTTTATCTATTTTATTTATTAATATTCTATAACAAATAGGTCGGACATGATATGATCGGCCATTAATTTACCTGCATCCGTTAAACGTAATTTACTTTCTTCCAAAACAAGATTGCCCTCTTCCAGAAATGGCTCTGCATCCTTCAATACGCGGTTTTTGATAGATTGCCCGAATTTACTTTCCAGCGCAATCAAATCGAGCCCCCACATGGTTCTCAGCGAAGTCATGATACCTTCGTTGATTTGGTCCAATGTTGAAAGCTCCTCAATTTGCAGGGGAAGTTGGTTTGAATTGATTGCGGTCATATATTTCGCGTTGTTGGAAACATTCCAGGCTCTGGAAATTCCATTGAACGAATGTGCCGAAGGGCCTATACCAAGATAATGTTTACCTTTCCAATAATTTGTATTGTGACGCGCATAAAGGCCATTTTTTGCAAAATTGGAAATTTCATATTGTTCATATCCCGCAGCTTTCAATGTATGGATAAGGAGACTCATCTGATCTGCGGCCTGATCCGAATCAATTGCTGGACTTAAGCCTTTTTTAATGAAGTGATCCAATGCTGTCTTATTTTCTACAGTCATGGAATACGAAGAAATATGGGGAATTTCAAAGTCAATCAGCTGTTGCATATTGTGGCGCCATTTCTCGTCAGTCAGTAACGGATAGCCATAAATAAGATCACAGGTAATATTTTCAAAGCCCGCATCTTGCACCCGCATAATTGAAGCCAGTGCTTCTTGTTGATTATGTGCTCTGTTCATCCATTTAAGATCCTCTTCAAAGAAAGACTGTATGCCTATGCTGAATCGATTGATTACTGTATTCCGTAGACTGTTTACTTTGGCGGCATTTAAATCGTCGGGATTAGCTTCCAGTGTAATTTCAGCATGATTTGCGATGTCAAAATGCTTCCCTATCGTATCGATGATCTGGGCGATCTCATCCGCTTCCAGTAAGGAAGGGGTACCGCCACCAAAATAGATCGATTCGACCTTTTTGTCTTCCAAATAGGATGCCCTGAGTTCAATTTCCCGTCGTATGGCATTGATCATCTCACTTTTGTATTGTAGTGAAGTGCTAAAATGGAAGTCACAATAATGACAAGCCTGTTTACAGAAGGGAATATGGACATAAATCATGGGGACAAATATACCAAGACCTGACCAAATCGCTCCTTATTTTTTCTTCTTTCGAGTATGCATACCTGAAATCTTTTCTAGACTTATGCCTAGATGCAAGAGGAATTTATAGGTTTAACTATTTCCGGTAGCCACTAGCCGAATAAATTCCGGGTAAGATAGCTGTTGGACTTTTCCGCAGTTCATTAAAGGATTTAAAAAGAAAGTGCAATAGGATGGAAGAATCATCCACAAGAAGGTTGACAACGAGCTGGTTATTCGTTATCTTGTTGTCGATATTTTTGTAGAAGTACCAATATAACACCTCATGTCTGATGAAGGAAAGTGAATTCAAGAGTTTCTTTCTAAAAAATTGTGGGTATCAGCCTCGTGTAAATTATTTCATGGGAGCCGATCAAATAGATTAGAAAACGAATTATTTTCTTCTAATAAAAGTAAAATGTATGAAAACCTCCCGTCGAGACTTTCTAAAAAACGTTGCCGGTTTTTCCGGCCTCTTCCTGTTTTCAAACCATGGATATGCGTTTGGGGCTATTCCTAAAGACTCTTTTAATAATCAGGACTCTTTTATCGATCGGTTGTTACCGGCACCAAAAGGCGGCGGATTTGCGATGAAAGATTATTGGATTTGGGATCCTTCGGTTATAAAAGGAGAGGATGGACGATATCATATGTTTGCTTCGCGTTGGAGCAAACAATATGGTTTTGGTAATTGGGTCACAAACTCAGAAGTCGTCAGGGCTATTTCAGATACCCCTGAAGGGCCATACGAATTTGTTGAAGTTGTTTTGCCCGCTCGGGGGAAGCAATATTTTGATGGTTGTACAACACACAATCCGCGCATTGTAAAAAGCGGTGACTATTATGTACTTTATTACTTTGGCAATAATTATGATGAGCCAACTCCTGCTTTTACAGAAAATGTATGGGAGTCGGGCCTAGGCCAGAAAGCCTGGATGCATAAACGTATTGGGATGGCCTATTCCAGATCAATTGCAGGGCCATGGAAACGAGTTGATCAACCGATTCTGAATCCGCGGAAAGGAGAATGGGATGCCTCCATTACATCAAACCCTTCGCCAGTTGTCTTACCGAACGGAAAGGTTTATTTAGTGTATAAATCTTCCCCACTAAATTATAATCCGCCACTTCTATTGGGAGCTGCACAAGCAGATTCTTTTCTCGGACCTTATCGCCGTTTGTCGGAAAAACCCATTTTTTCATTCCATACGGACCAAAACCATGAAAATGATGTAGAAGATCCATTTGTGTGGCATAATGGTCAGCAGTTTGAACTTATTATGAAGGACCGTTACGGAAAGATCTGCGGTGAAGAGGGGGGCGGGATACACGCTTATTCCAAAGATGGTATAGATTGGCATCTTTCAAAGTCTGTAAAAGCTTATTCTAAAACAATTCAATGGGATGATGGCACAACGAGTCATCAGGCGAATTTTGAACGACCGTTTTTATTATTTGAAAATGGGAAACCTACGCATTTGTTTGCTGCTACGGGAGATGGTTCGGCGCCCTATCAATTTGAACGCACATGGAATATGGTTATTCCTCTTAAGAGTACTTGATTCAGGTGAGGTGATTAGCAAAAAAAGCTTCCAAACCAGGTATATGTGAAGTGGTTTGGAAGCTTTTTTTACCCCGATCTGTTCAGATAATGGGAATCTACGAGTTATTTGCTAAAACTGTTGTTTGCCGATTCTACATCCGCTAAGCGTAGTGAAGGATCAATAGTTACCGCTTTTGGTGTTTTCGACACATGGATAGTATAGTCGGGTTTGGTCCAAAACCAATCTTCAAGCACGGTCCTTTTAACACCTTTGTATATGTCAAAATGTTCTTCCGGTTTTTCTCCCCGCATTTCACGCAAAGGAATATAAAATAGTTCTTTACTTCCATCTGTGTATTCTACCAGAACATCCAGTGGCATGGCAAAATTTGACTTATTAGCCAATAAAATGTCGGTGTCTGTTACTTTTTCGATGGCGTAATCAATTTGACGTGTTGTATGGATAAACAGATTGAAATACCATTTTAAGTTTATACCGGAAACCTCTTCAGCAACGCGTTTAAAATCATTTGGTGTCGGATGTTTAAATTTCCAGATGTCATAAAATTTCAGGAAGGTTTTTTCCAAATTTTCCTGACCAATAATATAACCCAACTGTTCTGCAAGCACGGCACCTTTGTTGTATGCTTCGTTGCTGTAGCCGTAGTTGGTGTTATAATAATCTGCCAGTAAGCTCATCGGTTCTTCTTTACCTGAAAGAGCCAATTTATAGTAGCCACGGTAGGCGGCAATTTGTGGGTTAGAGGCAATAGCACCTCTTTTTTCAAAGATATGTTGCATGGCCAACTCTTCGACATAGGAGGTGAAACCTTCATCAAACCATTCATCTACGGTTTCATTGATCCCAAACAATTGTTGGTACCAGGAGTGTGCCGATTCATGGAATATGACACCAACAAGACTTTTTAGATTGCGGCCGCCTGTGATCAGAGTAGCTGTGCCATACTCCATACCACCATCGCCACCCTGAATGATGGTATAAGTTGGCCATGGATATTTACCAAACTTCGCACTACAGAAGTCAAAGAATTCGGTAGAAAGGCCTATTGCCGTTTTCCAATTTGAAATAACTTCTTTGTCAGTTGGCAAGAATACGGTATATACTTTTATACCATTTTTACTTGAAGCGGAATCCACAACAAATTTGGGGTCTGCGGCCCAGACAAAATCATGGATATTTTGGGCTCTATAGTGCCAGGTCGCTTTATTGTCGATGGCTTTTACTTTCGCTTTCTGTTGATAACCTTTGACCTCTGATGGGTTTTGAAGAACACCTGAGGCACCAACAACATAATTTTTATTGAGGTGTATGGTGACGTCAAAATTGCCAAAAGGAGCAATAAATTCACGACCTGTATATTCATCCAAATGCCAGCCGAATTCATCGAATTGGGCCATCTTCGGATACCATTGCGCCATAGATAATGCTACACCTTCGGCAGAATTCCGGCCAGTTCTTCTGATTTGTTCCGGAACTTGTGCGGTCCACTCCATATCAAAACGTGCTGTTTCGCCATCTTGGATAGGAGTTGGTAAAGCGACCTCCAAGATCGTTCCGTCAATTTTAAATGATGCGTTAGCCCCATTCATTGTTAAGCTTTTGATTTTTTGATAACCAATTTGATTGGTCTTAAGCTCTCCAATGCGGCTTTGATATACCGGCTTTTCTTTTGTGCCAAGGTTGGTCACCATGCGCTTGTCTGGATCACTGATGTTTTTTAAGCGGTAATCCATCATCGATCCTGGTTGAAAAGCATTGAAATATAAATGGAAATATACTTTTTTAAGTGATTGCCCTGAATTATTGCTGTACTTCAAGGTCATTTTTCCATCGTACTGATATGCTTTTTCATCCACGTTGACATCCATATGGTAGTCAACTTTCTGTTGCCAGAATCCTTTTCTTTGGGCCTTCGCTACTGCCCCCCAAATATTCAATACACATGCAAGTGTAAAAAAGGATATTATTTTGATTTTCATGCCCCAAACTTACAAAATTGTCTCAATAAATGGCACTTAAACGAATGTAACGAAGTTAATGTCATCAAATCTTGACGAAAGTTGACTGTTCTTTAGGAATTGGCTTGGTTTTGGTTAGGGAATTTAACTGTTAAGTTAAAAATCAATTTTACTGTTTTTATGGAAAATCTATATTATAAGCCCTCGGGAAAGGCTCCTGCTTTGGCATTTATCGGATCTCTTGTGCTAGGAACAATCAGTGCTGTTGTATTGGCAATTGTTTACATCGCTTTGCAGTGGTTTATCCCTATTATTTATTTTAATGTATTTATTACATTGGGATTTGGTGCTGGAATATTCTATGTGCTGAATTTCTGTTTCAAAAAATGGAAATTAAGAAATAAGGGCATTGCACTATTGATTACTTTGCTAGTCGCGCTTTTAGCCTTTTATGCGCAATGGGCTCTTTTCGTTTCGCTGATGTACAATGCGGAGGGAACCATGGGCGGAGATACCTGGGTAAAATCATCTTTCAATCTGGAAGGGTTCAAAGCCTTTTTCTTACACCCTTCATTTATTTGGGAAGCGATGCAAGGTTTAAACGAAGTCGGTACCTTTACCTTGAAAAAGAGCCCGGTTTCGGGTGGTATGTTGTGGGCCGTTTGGGCGATTGAGATGGGTATTATTCTGATTACGCCGCTTATTATGGCTTTCCGCGGTATTACTATTTATCCTTTTTCTGAAAAAGACGAAGTATGGATGAATAAGCGGACATTGCCCGGAAGGTTGAAATTCGTGGCGGATAAAGATGCCGTAGTAAGCTCCTTGGGGAATCATGATTTTGCCTATGTGTATGATCATCTTTCAGATGAAGAAGAGCATTTCTCTTTTGCTACGGCCGAATTATATGAATCTGAAACGGACGACCATCAGTATCTGACCATCTATAATCATCAATTTACCGAAAAGAAAGGCAAGATGGAAGAGAAGAAGGATGAGGTTATCGAATTCTTGCGGATCAATAGAAATAGTCTATAAACGAAATATACTGCCGAGTTGAGTTGCTCCTTATCATGCATTGGCAGCTCAAATTCGATGGTATCGTTTGGTTCTCTAAAAAAAGATCCCAGGAATGTTTATTCTGGGATCTTTTTTTTAAGGTTATTGTACCAAAGTTCCGCCCTTTGATTTCCATTCATTGATGGAAGGACTGTAAATTTTGACGTCCTTAATACTGTTTTTTGCTAATATGGATGCTGCTATTGTTGCGCGGTCTCCAGACTGACAGTGCAGGTACGGCTGTTTGTTTTGGTCAATTTTGTGGAGATTGTCTGCAATTGTACCGACAAAGATATGAGTCGCATGGGGTAAATGCCCCTCTGCAAACTCACTAGAATTGCGTACATCAAGTATTTGGATATCGGATCTGCCCAATACACTATTCATCTCTTCGAAACCGATGAGTTGCTGGTGCTCCAATTCAATTCCCAAATGAGGGATCGTATCTGGCGTAATATATCCAGCGACTTGATCCAATCCAATGCGCATAAGCTTGCGGGCAATGTCGTCCAATTGACTTTCCGCTACAATGAGTATAAACGGATCTGTGTAATTAAGGATCCAGCCAGCCCAGGTATTAAATGTTTTGTTGTTCTGAATATTGATGCTATTGGGGAGATACCCTTTGGCAAAGTCAAACTTGTAGCGTGTATCAATGACGGTTGTTCCTTGGTGGTATAAATCCAGAAAAGTTTCGTTTGATAACTTGTTATACTGAGGAACTGCCGTTTGCAATGGCCGCGCTATTTTGTTGAGTTTTTTCATCGTGGCAAAATAGCGTGGCGGTTCGGGCTGTCCTGATAATAGTTCTTCCACGAAGGCTGTTTCGTTGTTTTGGTATTGAAGTGCCCAGTTGCGTATTTTTTCATAACCAACCGTTGAACTCGGAACTGCACCCAGCGCCTTTCCACAAGCGGATCCGGCCCCATGCGCGGGCCATACCTGAATATGATCAGGTAGCGTCAGGAAATGTTGTAACGATCGGTACATTTGGTGGGCCCCAATTTCCTTGGTTCCGACCATTCCCGCTGCATTTTCCAACAGATCTGGGCGTCCGATATCGCCAACAAACACAAAATCACCTGTAAATAGCATGACCGGCTCCATGGTTGCAGGCGTATCAATCAATACAAAACTGATACTCTCGGGCGTATGTCCGGGTGTATGGATAACCTGGAAAATCAGATTTCCAACGTGAAATTGATCGCCATGTTTTAATCCAATATGTGGGAATTCATAGTGCCAATCTTCTCCACCTTCATCGGATAGATAAGGTTGGGCGTCTGTCAATGCGGCTAACTCTAGCGTACCTGAAAGGTAGTCGGCATGGATATGTGTTTCCGCAATATGCGTTATGGTCAGATTATTCTTTTGTGCAATCTCAAGATAGCTGTCTACATCTCTTTTAGGGTCAATGACAATAGCGACACCCTTGGCTTGACAACCAATGATATAACTTGAATGTGCTAAAGATGACTCAAAAATGTGTTGAAAAAACATAGCGTGTGATTTTAATGATTTACAAATTGAATGAATTCGAAAGCAAAGATTAGGATGCCAATACTAATTAAAAAGTACCCAAAAATACCTTTCAATTTTGCTGCATCTAATTTGTCTTTCCATTTGGAACCAATTTGGAGGCCTATTAAAGTGATTAACGTAAAGGTAACCAATATAAACCAATTCATATGTTCCAGGAACTGATAATTCGCGATCAAACCGAATGAAGCGTTTAAACCGATGATAAACAACGAAGTGGCAATGGCCTGTTTAAGTGGGATTCCTAAGAGCAAAACGAGGGCAGGTACAATGATAAAGCCTCCTCCCGCGCCCACCAAGCCAGTCATGATACCGACGAGCAATCCGACGAGGACAACGTTGAAAATCTGACCAATTCCGCTTCTGAATTGATCGTGCTGAACCTGTTTACGTTTTCGCACCATTGCTGTTGCAGAAATCAGAATCACCATCGAGAAAAGTAACATGATGATATGGTTTCTGGAAACCGCTATTTCGCCCAGGTGAAATGACTCTGGTATGGCTACAAGCAGATAACGCTTGGTCAGAAAGACAGAAATTAGCGATGGAAAGAGAAAAATGGCCGTAGTTTTCAGATCAATTTCTCTTTTTTTCAACGGAGAAATTGATCCGACCAAGGCTAATATTCCTATAGAAAACAGCGAATAGTCCAATGCATATTGAGGTTCTATATGAAAAATATAAACAAAGACGGGCAATGTTAGAATACTTCCGCCGCTACCCATCAAGCCCATTGATAGCCCGACCAGAACAGCTAATATAAAACCAGCTATAAATATTAATTCCATGTTCTCTTTCTAAAATTTAAACTCCAGGTACAGGCCTCAGATTTCGGATATATGAGGTAGTTTCATAACAAAGTCTGTTCAACTTAATGCGGCAACTTATTGCGCAACAGCCCATAAAGCCAAGTACCTAACAAAGCAAAAAGAAGGACGATTCCAATAGTCCAATAACCGGCACCGATTAGGGCAAACATGGGGCCCGGACACGCACCTGTCAATGCCCATCCCAAGCCAAAGATTGTTCCTCCGACCAGGTATCGTGTAATACTTTTGTCTTTGTCATAGAATGCTATTTGCATCCCGTTACTATCTTTGATTCGCTTTCTCTTGATGATCTGTACGATTATAATTGCTGTGGTCAGTGCTGTACCGATGATGCCATACATATGAAAGGAACGAAATTGAAACATTTCGTAGATTCTATACCATGACGCGGCCTCCGATTTGTATAAGATGATTCCAAACAATATACCGATGAAAATAAATTTTAGTGCTTTCATTTATGCGAAAATTAGTGGGAATAAAAAATGAACCATGATGATCCCGCCTAGGAAGAAACCTATAACGGCAATCAAAGAAGGAAGCTGAAAATTGCTAAGTCCAGAAATAGCATGGCCTGATGAACATCCACCAGCATAGCGTGTTCCAAATCCAATCAATACACCGCCAATACTTAAAATTAGAAACTGAAACAAAGATCCGTCGAAAACGAATATGGATTCAGGAAGGTAGCCTTGTAGTTGGTCGATAATACCCAGCTCTTTTAGATCGGCAACACTTTTGGGATTAATCTGGCTTGCAGTGCCATCGCTCAGAAAATGATGTGCAATAAAACCGCCAATGGCTGTCCCGAGTACCACCAATAAATTCCATGATTGGGTCTTCCAATCGAATCTGAAAAAAGAGGAAGTTTTTCCGGCACCTAATACAGTACACATGGTACGTAGGTTATTGGACATGCCAAAATCCTTCCCCTGTTTGAGCAGCAGGTACATGACCAGCGCAATTAAAGGTCCTGAAATATACCAGGGCCACGGTTGTTTAATGTATTCCAATAGCATAACAATGTTCTTAAGTGATGTTACAAAGGTACATACTGCCTTTGCAAAAGCCTGTAACAAATGTTACCGAAGGAAGAAAGAATTTATAGGTCGTAATATTCGATGTCTGCGGTCTTTAGGGCTTCGGTTAGCAGAGGAAGATCATCTTCTTTTTGAAATAATTTGTTGCGCCAAGTACGAAAAGCCGGTCCTTTGTTTTGGTTGATAATGATCAGGTTTCCGCCAGAACGTTTAAGATTCCTGATATGAGAAATATTATTCAGAGGGAAAACGATTGTTTTTTTAGCATTGCTTATCTGCAGTGTATTTTCGTCCAAGACCCAAGTCGATGATAAAGTCGAACACTTTATGGCCAAATACAGTGCTAAAGGGATCATTAAAAGAGCAACAATAATCTTGAGAATTTCTTGTATGGGAACTTTAGACATGACCATTCCGATCAAAAAGATTGAAACCAGCAAGATTAACATGTATTTTCCACGATGCAATGTCGACAAGTGGAATGTCTGTGGATTACTCTTCATATTTCTTGATAAACTTCCCTTTTGTGTCAATATAGTAAAAATTCCCTAGATCCTCTGTTACAAGCGCTAGCCCGTTTTCAAAATCTTGGGCATTCTGAAATTTAATTGGGACCACGACTTTTCCTGTGTAATCAATGTATCCGTACTTGTCGTCTTTAAAGGCCAAAAGAAGTTTCTCTCCTGCAAAAGACAGAAATTCATAGTTCGTCTTAAGTTGATTGTGCCCCGTTTTATTAATAAGCTGGTAGGATTGGTTTACTATAATTAACGCGAGATTATCGCGATAATCTGAAATGGTCTCATATTTGGCAGGAAGTAAAACGGTGCCTTTTTGATCAATAATACCCGTGTATTCTCCTTCCGTAAAAAGTCCATATGCTGGGCTAGGTACTGAAATAAAGTCATACTTCGCCTTCAGCAATATTTTACCGTTTGTATCCAGAAGTCCATACTTAAGATCGCTCATATAAACCACAGGACCGCCTTCGGTTTCTAAACTGAGCGATTCATATTGACATGGAATAACTTCTTTGCCATGGAGATCTATCAAGCCAAACATTTGCGCTGCATCGTTTACGATGGCATAGTCTCCTACATAGCTATATATTGCCGTATATTTTGCTGGTGTTAATTTGTTTCCTAAGCTGTCCTGTACACCAAAATATGATGTGCTGGAATCTTGATACCAAGATAGATGGTCGTTTAACGTGGAATCTACAGCTTCATCTGTAGCTTCACCTTCTTCGTAATCTGCTGGGACTTCAAAGAGCGATTGGTCGAATGTTATCTCCTCGACTTTAGTGGCCTGAATTCCTAAACCCGCCGATCCGATATAGAGCGCTGCCCCAGGTACTTTTTCGAGATAATCGTAAGTGCCCCAGTATAACTTTGGTAATTTGGGTGCATACCAAACGGTAATTTCCGTTTGTGGATCTTGACTACCTGTTAGATTGAATGTTGCTTTTTCGCAGGTAATTCCTGCAATTATTTTCTTTTGATTAGGAATTAAGCTGATCTCAAAATCCCCTGAATAGGCATAATTATCGCCTTCGTTTGCGGAAGTCTCAATGAGTTTGCCCGTAGCCAGTTCTGTTGCGGTATAGGTTTTATTTATTTCATCCAGTAGAAAAGAACTGCCTTCGCGGATATTGCTGATCTGTATCGATTTTCCGAATAATAGACTTTCAATTCGCATCTGGTCTTTCGCGATGAAGGCCTGCATTAACGCTTCCTTATTTCCAGCCAATATTTTGATGAATTCTGAAGATGCCGTATCTGTTCCCGTTTCAGGATCAGCAAATTGGTATGAAATTTTATATAGTTTCTCCTGAGCATGTCCTTGTCCTATAAGGAGTAAAAATGCCAGCTGTAAACAAAGGATAAATTGTTTCATTGTGTGATTTTGAGCTACAAAAATATTGAAATTCAATTGATTTTTGAAATAATCTTTCGTTATTTGTGGAAATTCTTTCAAAAATAGATATTATTGTATTCGAATGCTTAAATCCGGTTTTTGGTCTGTGCTAAGTTTCAAGTGTTAAGAATAGTCTGATTCTTTTAAGTAGAGGTTTTGAGTTGCGGTATATCGCTATACCACTTGAAGTAAATTGATGTCATGGCGGTGGTTAAGGGATCTTGAGGGTGTATGTGTTTTTATACTTATTTTATGTGTTATTATCATATAATCGTCAAGAAAAAGCGAAAATAATTTAAGAATGTAGCTTTTTGAGAAAAGGTGACATGTTAATTTTGTATTTTACAAACCTCGAATTTTTTACTGTTTAAAAGAGATACCTGTGGAACTATTACTAATTGAGGACGAACCATCTGTCATATCATTGATCGAAAGAGGCTTAAAAGAAGAAGGCTATCATATTAGTATTGCTATGGACGGTTATACTGGTCTAAAAATGGCGGGATTGAATCATTATGACCTCATCCTGTTGGATGTAATGTTGCCTGGTATGAATGGTTTGGATGTCTGTAAAAACATTCGGATGTCAAACAACGAAGTCCCTATTATTATCTTGACGGCATTAAATCAAACGGAGGACATCGTCGAGGCATTTGACAGGGATGCGGATGATTACTTGACGAAGCCCTTCCGTTTAGAGGAATTAAAGGCTCGAATCAGCCGCTACAGCCGCAAATCCAAAACAGTGACCGAGCAGAAAAATATATTGGTATTTGACGATCTTCAATTGGATAGAGACAGCAAATCGGTTCAACGTGCCAATTCTCCTATTATTCTTACCGCTACTGAATTTCGTCTACTTGAATTTTTTAATGCTCAATCGAAATAAGGTATTGAGCCGGATCGATATCCTGGAGGAAGTATGGGGTATGGATGTTGACTTAAGTACCAATGTTGTTGACGTATATGTGAATTACCTTCGGAAAAAGATCGATAAACAATTTTCGCGTAAACTTATCCATACAGTGATTAGTATGGGCTATGTAATCCGTCATGAAAATTAGGACCAAAATAGTTCTTCTATTTTCGATCATCAGTACCCTGCTGCTTGTTGTTTTTGCCATTTATGTGTCTTATTTCACGTACGACAGTCTGCAAACTAAATTTTTTCATCGGCTAGAAGAGAATGCCGTGATTGTTGGAGATCACATCGTCCATCAGAAGGATGAAAATAGAGCGCTCTATATTCAGGTAAAACGTAAATACCTGAAACAGTTATCTGAGGGAACAGACCATCTTATTCGTGTTGTTAAAGGAAGTGATCGTGTTCAAATGCGGCCTGAGTTGCCCATGCCCGAAACATTCTATACCGACGTAATTCGCCATGGAAAGGGAAGATACATGCATGGTAAGACTGCTTTTGTAGCGGTATTCTTTCAAGATCATCTTCACCACGAGAATTTGATTGTTGTATCGGAAGGGATCGATGATTACGGTCATGAGGAACAGTGTCAATTGGATCGGACACTGATCACAGGTGGGATTTTGGCGATTTTTTTAATCGTACTCATGTCTTTTTACTTTGCTGACCGATTATTGAAACCTATTAAAGATATCAACAATGATTTAGATAAAGTTGATATCGCCCATTTAGACCATCGCCTGTTCAGTAAATTCAGTAATAGCAAAGATGAATTGGGTGTTTTGATTGCGAACTTAAATTCAATGCTTAACCGATTGGATATTTCGGTTCAATCGCAACAGAGTTTTATCGGAAATGCCTCACATTCGCTAAAAACCCCACTTACAATTATTGGGGGAGAAGCCGAATTGGCGCAACAGCTCTTGTCGAAAGAGCATGAAGCCTATTATTCCCTGGAGACTATCGCAAAATATGCGGATAAAATGGAGTTGATTATCAATAATCTTTTGCAGCTATCTCGCATGGGTTTCAAGGGGGAAGTGGACAATAAAGAAATTATTCGAATTGACGAGTTACTCTATGAAATTTATAAAGCGGAAAAAAGTATTCATAAGGACCTCAAGCTTTCTTTTGATCTAACGGAAATCCCGGAAGATAGTGATGAACTTACGGTTTTGGCGAATCCGGATCTGTTTTTTATTGCCTTTAGCAATATTATTTCAAATGCATTTAAGTACGGCAATGGACTGCAGGTTGGCGTAGCAATAAGTAGCGATAGCAAAAATATTACGATAAAAGTGTTTGATCAAGGGATCGGTATTCCTAAAAAAGACCAGCCACATATTTTTACCTCTTTTTACCGTGCTTCTAATGTCGGTGATATCTATGGCAATGGTTTGGGGCTTGTTTTAGCCAAAAATATCTTTGACCTCCATGGTGCTGAATTGCTCCTCCATTCAGCGGAAGGTCAAGGCACTTTGGTCGTTGTTACAATCCCAAAAACTCCTTTCTAATTTCATTTTAATCTCATCCTTATTCCATTTTTAGGTGGCTGTGATATACTTGTACCGGAGATAAGTATAAAGCATGGATCTATCTTGTTGTTTTGAATCGAATTCTGTTTTGAAACTGCGGGATGGCTTCTTTACCCTAGAGGAATACACTATAAGGATGAAAAAAACACGTTTACTTTTTACAACACTTGGGATTGGCGTAGCATCATTGCATGCGCAGGAGCAGGTCCAAACGGACTCTGTTCAGGCACAGAGAAGCAGCTTGCTACTGAAAGAACCCGCGAGAGCAAAATCATTTCAATTGGATGTCCTGTTAAGAGCAGGTCTGCAAACGGACAATGGCGAGGGTGCTTCTCAAGCAAAAGCAAACCTTGATGACGCCCGTATTCTGATGAGCGGGGAATACAATGATCGATTATCCTATAAAGTACGTTTTCGCCTCAATAGGTCATTTGCTCCAACGAGTCAGGATAATGGATCGCGTGCCTTGGATATGGCTTATATTAAGTACAAGTTTGGCAAGGATCTCAAATGGTCTGTTACGGCCGGTAAACAAAGTGCAATGGTCGGGAGTTATGAGTTCGAAAATAACCCAATTTACGAATATAAGTTCACAGACTATGTAGACCGTATATTGAATCTCTTCGTCGTCGGAGGAATGTTATCCTATGAAGTCAACCCGAATCATTCGTTGCATGCCCAAGTTTACAACACAACCAATGATAGTTTTATGGAGCTTCATACAAAAAATGGTTTTGCTGTAGGTGATTTGGAACGCTCTACTGTGCCTATGGGAGCCTATTTCACATGGGTGGGTGCATTTATGGACAAACGTTTTAATACGAAATGGTCTTACAACATCGCTCAGTTCGCAAAGGGACATACCAATCATGCCATTTCATTAGCGAATAAATTCAAAACAGCAAAGCAGATGCTATATCTTGATTTACAGTACTCTTATCTTGCTGTCGATCATGCAATGATTGCATCTTCCGCGATCAACGAATTTTATGGTCGAACTGGCGAGAACCGTGTATTGGCCAAAGATGTAAACTACAGCTCTGCCATACTGCGCTATGATCAATTTTTGAGTAAAAAATGGGAGCTGGCGTTGAAAGGTGGCTATGAGATTGCGGGATCGCGGGATGATAAGCAACTCGGCAAGAATTTTCGCCAAAACTGGACCTATTTTGCGGCTTTGCAACATAAGCCGTTTCATAACCAGGATCTTCGGTTCTATCTAGGTTACGTCGGTAACACCGTAAACTATAAGGACTATATGGATATGGCCAAGAGTCAGTACAACCGCTTAGCCTTTGGGGCATATTTTACCATTCCAGTTTTATAATAATTCCTTTAACAAATTAACAAATAACTATTTTTTTATGCGTTTAACACCGAGAGAAACAGAAAAGCTGCTGTTGCATTTGGCCGGCGAATTGGCGGCTAAGCGATTGAAACGCGGGGTAAAATTAAATTATCCAGAGTGTATCGCTTACATCAGTGCCCAGATCATGGAGGAGGCTAGGGACGGGAGGTCTGTGGCGGACTTAATGTCTTATGGTACTACTTTATTGAAAAGGAGCCAAGTCATGGAAGGAGTCCCCGAAATGATCCATGATGTTCAGATCGAAGTAACTTTTCCGGACGGTACTAAATTGGTGACTGTCCATGATCCTATTCGTTAATAAATATTGAATGATATGATTCCAGGAGAATACATTTTAAAAAAAGAGGAAATCAAAGCTAATGTTGGGCACAGAACCACAAGCATCGTTGTGAAAAATGAAGGTGACCGACCTATTCAGGTGGGTTCACACTATCATTTCTTTGAAGCCAACAAGTTGCTTTCCTTCGACAGAGAGAAAGCGTTTGGGATGCGCTTGAATATTCCAGCCAGTACCGCTGTTCGTTTTGAACCAGGGGAACAAAAATCAGTTGTTCTGGTTGAATTTGGCGGAAGTAAGGAAATCCACGGTTTTAATGGATTGACAAATGGTAAGTATACAGATCAATCGGTGAAAAGCAAAGCCATTGATAAAATGAAAAAATTAAAATTCAGACAATCGAAGTAACTATGGGAGGATGGAATAGACGCGAATGGATTAAAGTCGTAGGACTCACCACGTTGGGAACTACTGTTGGTCTACATGCGCTTGGTTTAGATAAACTAGGTTTAGATAAATCATCTGTAAAATATGTTGATGGGGAACTTTATATCCCAAGAGACAAATATGCTGCTCTTTTTGGACCCACCACTGGAGATAAGGTTCGTCTGGCAGATACAGAGCTTTTCATTGAAATTGAAAAAGATTTCAATGTTTACGGAGAAGAGAACAAGTTTGGCGGTGGTAAAACCATTCGTGACGGTATGGGACAATCTGCCCGTGCCTTGCGTGATGAGGGGGTATTGGATTTTTGCATCACTAATGTCATTATCATCGACCACTGGGGTATCGTAAAAGGTGATATCGGAATTAAGGATGGTAAAATTGTCGGTATTGGTAAAGCTGGAAACCCAGATGTACAGGATGGTGTAACCGAGGGCATGATCATCGGTGCGTCTACGGAAGTACATGGGGGAGCAGGCTATATACTAACTGCCGGCGGTATTGATACGCACATTCACTTTATCTCGCCGCAACAGATTGAAACAGCCCTATATTCTGGAGTAACCACGTTCATTGGTGGCGGTGCGGGACCAGCCGACGGAACACTGGCCACGACAGTGACTTCAGGAAAGTGGTATATCGAGCGTATGTTTGAAGCTTTTGAAAACCTTCCTATCAATGTTGGCTTTTTCGGAAAAGGTAACGTATCGACCACTAAACCTATCGAAGAACAAATTGAAGCTGGAGCACTGGGCGTCAAAATCCATGAAGATTGGGGGGCTACTCCGGCAACAATTGATGCGGCATTGAAAGTTGCTGATAAATACGATGTACAAGTCGCAATCCATACCGACACGTTGAATGAAGCCGGTTTCCTGGAAGATACTGTTGCCGCCATAGATGGTCGTGTAATCCATACTTTCCACACGGAAGGAGCTGGCGGTGGACACGCTCCGGATATTATTAAGATCGCCATGTATCCCAATATCCTCCCTGCATCTACCAATCCAACAAAACCTTTTACGGTAAATACTGCTGAAGAACATTTGGACATGTTGATGGTCTGCCATCACTTGGATAAAAATGTGAAAGAAGATGTAGCATTTGCTGATTCACGTATCCGTCCTCAGACCATCGCTGCCGAAGATATTTTGCAAGACATGGGTGTATTCTCCATTATGAGTTCGGATAGCCAAGCGATGGGACGTGTGGGAGAGGTTATTTCCCGTACATTCCAAACGGCCCATAAGATGAAAATCCAACGCGGCCCTTTAGCTGAAGATAAAGGCAAAGAAAATGATAACTTCCGTGTCAAACGTTATGTATCTAAATTTACAATCAACCCTGCTAAAGCACATGGTATTGATCAATATATCGGTTCGATTGAAAAAGGAAAGTATGCCGATTTGATCCTTTGGAAACCGGAATTATTTGGTGTAAAGCCCGAGTTGATCATCAAAGGAGGTATGATTTTGGGTGCTAAAATGGGGGACGCCAATGCGTCGATTCCGACACCACAGCCTATTATTTATAGGCCAATGTTTGGAAATTACGGTAAAGCAGTTTCAAAACTATGCTTCAATTTCGTTTCGAAAATTTCGTTGGAGAACGGAAATATTCAAAAATTGAATTTATCGCGTAAATGTCTGCCTGTGGAGGGATGTCGTACGGTGATGAAAAAAGATATGGTCCATAATCATGCTACACCAAATATCGTCGTTAATCCAGAAACATACGAAGTGACAGTAGATGGTGTGTTGGCAACCTGTGAACCGTTGAAGGAACTTCCAATGGCCCAACGGTACTTCTTATTCTAATTGGTTATTTATGTTGTTAGCAAGAGACATTAAGGGGAATATTTGGACCGATGGCACCGATCAGGACGGCGTTGAACTTGATTTTTTGGAACTCGAATGGTTCGATACGGAAAGACGTATTATCCGGGGCTTCACTGTTGCAGGCCGCGAAATAGGCTTTAAAAATTTAGGAACGGAATCCTTGTTCGACGGTGATATTTTGTTTGAAACAAAGGACCTGCGCATCGCTGTTCGAATATTGCCCTGTCCTTGCCTTGTTGTACGCCCCAAAAACCTCTTGGATATGGCTCGGATATGTCTCGAAATTGGCAATAAACATATCCCTGTTTTCATAAACGCTGCACATGAAATTATTGCAGCGTATGAAAACCCCCTCTGGGAAATCTTAGAAAGGGCCGGTTTTACACCGACGAAAGAGTTACGGGTGATTGAAAGAACCCATACTTTACGCATACATCAGTATGCTGTAGTCCAGCATAAAATTACCTTGGCCAAGGGGCTTTAATACTTAATTAATAACGATTACATATGAATCCATTGTTGACATTAATGCAGATTAACGACTCTGTATTTCCGATTGGAGGCTTCACACATTCCTATGGCTTGGAAACCTATATCAATAAAGAGATTGTACATGATGCTAAAACAGCAAAAGAATATGCACAGACTTTATTGGAGCATAGCTTCTATTACAACGATGCCGCTTTTTTTCATAAGGCCTGGCAATTGTGTGAATCAAGAGCAACCAAGAAAAAGATCGCTGAACTGGATGCATTAATTACTGCTTTCAAAGCCCCCTATGAGATTCGGGATGCCAGTAAAAAATTGGGAATACGGTTTTTGAAATTAACAGAAAAGTTAAAACCGGTCAAGCGTTGTTCGGCTTATCTAAAGGCTATCAATGCGCAAGAACTGCATGGTCACTATGCAATGGCATTTGCCATGTTTGCCCATGCACAGGAAATTAGTTATGCAGACGCACTGAGCGCTTTTTATTATAATTCTTTGAATGGTATTATGACGAATTGTGCCAAACTGGTTCCCATTAGCCAAATGGATGCACAGCAGATTTTGTTTAAACTGCAGCCCTTGATTAATAAATTGGTCGGATTACAGCCCGAACTGGATGAGGATCTAATTGGAAATTGTTGTATCGCTCAGGATATTCGATGCATGCAACATGAAAAATTATACACGAGAATTTACATTTCGTAAAAAAATTGAAATAAAGATGTCTAAGAGAAATTACGTGAAAATTGGTGTTGCTGGTCCTGTGGGCTCTGGCAAGACGGCACTTATTGAACGGTTGACACGTTCGATGTCGGCAGATTATAGTATTTGTGTTGTAACGAATGATATTTATACGCGTGAGGACGCGATGTATCTACAGCAGAATTCGGCACTGCCCGCTGAACGTATTATTGGTGTTGAAACAGGAGGTTGCCCGCATACGGCAATCCGTGAAGATGCTTCGATGAATATTGAAGCTGTAGAAGAATTAGCGCATCGTTTTGAGGATGTGGAACTGATATTTGTTGAAAGTGGGGGTGATAATCTGACAGCCACGTTTAGTCCGGATCTAGCCGATTTGACCATATTCGTTCTTGATGTTGCTGAAGGCGAAAAAATGCCACGTAAAGGCGGGCCAGGTATTACGCGCTCGGATCTGTTGTTGATCAATAAAATAGACCTTGCCCCTTATGTAAATGCGGACTTGGAAGTGATGCGTCAGGACACCATCCGCATGCGCGGTGAACGACCATTTATTTTTACAAACTTAATGACTTTAGAAGGTTTGGAAGATGTAAAATCATGGATCAAAAAGTATGCTTTGTTGGAGCCTGTAGGCTAAATTTTATCGTATATGGATAGCAAAATCGTATTAAATGTTGCCAAAGAGGACGGCAGAAGCAGATTGAAGGAGAGTTATCATAATGCACCTTATAAACTAACGCATTATGGCGCTGCAGGATTGACCAACCATTTGGAAATGATCATCATGAGTGCATCGCCTGGTATTATGGATACGGATTATTTGCATATTGATGTTCGTGTGAAAAAAGATGCACAATTGAAGCTTTTTACACAGTCCTTCAATAAGCTTCACCCCATGAAAACGGGAGCAAAGCAACATACGGATGTGCATGTGGATGCCGGAGGCCTATTTCATTACATTCCACACCCAGTAACGCCGTTTAAGGATTCTATTTTCAAGGCAAGCAATCATATTCACTTGGCTGAAGATGCGGTTTTGATGTGGGGGGATATTATTAGTGTGGGTAGAATCCACATGAAAGAGGCATTTGAGTTCGATAGTCTGCATACGCAAACCAAGATTTTTAGAAATGGTAAACTGTCTTTTATTGACAATCAGGTTTTGCGGCCCAAAAGTCAGCCGATACAGAAGATGTTGTTTTTTGAGGGATACACCCATCAGGCCACTTTTGTGTTCTCGGCTCTTTTTGCGCAAGAATTAAAATATGAATTGGATGAAATCTTAACTGTCGAATACAACGATATTTCTTATGGTTTTACACAGGCTTCAAAAGATGTGGTTATCCTGCGTGCTTTGGGTACTGATGGAGAGTTATTGTACGACTTCTTACACATGTTGGGCCAATTGTGTTGGGATTTTACACAATATAAGCTTTCTGAAAAGAAGGAAGAGACAACAGTTGAAGCGATAGCGGAAGATGAGAAATCGAAGGCCGAGGAAATCAGCGTCATTGAACAGCGCAAACCCCGTCGAAAAAGTAAGCCCGAGTTGATGGAAGCTGTCGTGGTGGAAGGAACTAATTATGCATAAGGAGAGCCTGCACGAGGAGATATGGATTGATGTTATCCCTGATTTTGACCAATTGAAGCTGGGCCGCGATTCAGATATTTTGGATCTTTCCTATTATGAAGTAAATAAGCGCGTTATCCAGCGAAAAACAAGAAAGGGTAATCTGGTGCGCATACAGCGCGATGATAGCAGCGCACTGCGTTCAGGACAGTGTATTTATCATCGCGGTGATTTATTTATCCAGGTCAACATTTTACCTTGTCTTTGTGTATTGTTGGATTGTCAGAATCTATCAGTTGTGGGCGAGTTCTGCTTCGACGTGGGCAATCGGCATCTGCCAGTTTATCTCAAAGCAGATGGGCGATTTGCTGTTTCCTATGACGGACGTCTCTATCAGGCGCTAAAAGAAAAATACAAGGGCTTTATCACGTTGGAAAATACGATTTTGGAACCTGATGAGCAGATTACCTACATTCGTAGGCCTATCCTCGAATGATGAAATGTTGGTTTTAGCGAAAAATTGCGCATTTTTGTCGCTATGAAATTTGGCGAGGAATTGCAAGCATGGTATCGACAGCATAAACGAGATCTGCCGTGGCGAGAAACAAAAGATGCCTACAAAATATGGCTTTCTGAAATTATTCTGCAACAGACTCGTGTCGAACAGGGCTTACCCTATTATGTACGTTTTGTCGAGCGATTTAAGAATGTTGTGGAATTTGCGAATGCAGAAGAAGATGATATTCTCCATCTTTGGCAAGGTCTGGGTTATTATTCTCGAGGACGGAACATGCATAAGGCTGCCCGAATTGTTCGCGATCAGTATCAGGGTGTCTTTCCGGTAGATTATCAAACATTAATAACGCTTCCGGGAATAGGTGAGTATACTGCTGCGGCGATATCTTCTTTTGCGAACGATGAAGCCCAGGCGGTATTGGATGGAAATGTGTTTCGTGTACTAGCGCGATACTATGGCATAGAAACACCTATCAATTCTACAGAAGGAAAGAAGATTTTTACAGCTATCGCTAAAGAAAATCTTGATCGTAAACACCCGGCATTGTATAATCAGGCAATTATGGATTTTGGGGCTACCCATTGTAAGCCCAAGCTGCCTTTATGTGAATTCTGTATGTTTCGTCCTTCCTGTTATGCGCTGAGTCAGGGGCAGGTAGAGCAGTTGCCTGTAAAGCTTAAAGCCAAGGCAAGTAAAGATAGATACTTTAATTATTTTATCTTGAAGGACAACGATCGGATACTGATGTCCAAACGCGGTGCAAGTGACGTTTGGCAGAACCTATATGAGTTTCCGCTTTTGGAGTCTAACTACAGCTTGTCTATCCCGGATGTTCTTAGCGATGAGTGGTTTATTTCCTGTTTCGGCCCCGATGCACAACTTTATGTTTTACAGCAGCAGACAAAACATATCCTGAGTCATCAGAATATCTACGCGACATTTTTTGAGGTGCGGTTAAAAGGCGATCTAATTCAAAAAAAATCCAATTGGGATTATGTATTTCTAAAAGATTTAGATAAATTAGCTAAACACAAGTTGATCTTTACCTTTTTGGAAAGGTCAAATTTTTAACCATTTATGCTTTTAAATTATGTCAGGAGTTAACAAAGTCATTTTAGTGGGACATCTTGGAAAAGATCCCGAAATTCGCTATTTAGAAGGTAATGTCTCTGTTGCCAGTTTTCCATTGGCAACATCAGAAACGTATAACAAAGACGGGAAAAGAGTAGAACAAACCGAATGGCACAATATTGTAATGTGGCGAGGTCTGGCTGACGTGGCTGTAAAATATCTAACAAAGGGGAAGTTAGTTTATATTGAAGGTCGACTGCGGACGCGTACTTATGAGGATAAGGAGGGTATTAGACGATATGCTACAGAGGTTGTCGCTGAAACCTTCACGCTTTTAGGTCGTAAATCGGATTTTGAACCGAATGCTGGTGTAAGTGCTGGTAATACAGCAAACACGCAGGCGCAAAAAGTCGAAGATAAGGAAGTGGAGGTCGATTTTACGGAGAATGATCAGGAGGATAATCCATTACCATTTTAAGCTGAAGAATTTGAGATTATGTAAAAACTTTACATGTATAATAACTATTGTAAAATCATCGATAAAACAAAAGAGCAGGCAACTAAGCCTGCTCTTTTGTTTTATCAGCGTTTTAGCCGTATAATCTGATTCCTTTCTCCCAAGCGAGCATGCTGTTTCTGTTGTGATGTTTTTAATGCCCGGTCGAAGTTCAAAATTTCTTTTTGGTGGAAATTTTGGCTATGTTTGCTCTAATTATGTTGCAAGATAGAATTACGCAGTATACTGAAGAGATTAAGGCATTTGCGCCAGCTTCTTCAGCCGATGTAGAAAATTTCAGATTGAAGTTTTTGGTTTCCAAAGGGATTGTGAAAAATCTTTTTGATGAATTCAAAACAGTTACGCCTGAAGAGAAGCGTACTTTGGGAAAAGTGTTGAATGAATTTAAGCAGTTAGCAGAAAATACATTCAAAGAAGCACAAGAAAAGTTCGGGTCTGGTGAGAAGCAAAAATCCCAGGAACTAGCGGGTGATTTAACATTGCCTGGTCAAGGTTTTCAGCTGGGGTCTAGACATCCCATCTCTTTAGTTCGTAAAGAAATTGTTGAAATTTTCAAGAAATTAGGCTTTATTGTATCAGAAGGACCGGAAATTGAAGATGATTGGCATAATTTCTCCGCACTAAATTTTCCGCCGGAACATCCTGCGCGTGATATGCAAGATACTTTCTTTATCAAAAAACAAGAAGGTAATGACATTACATTGAGAACGCACACCTCTTCGGTTCAGGTGCGTTTAATGGAAGCCGGTAAACCGCCATTTCGTGCGATAATGCCTGGACGTGTTTATAGAAATGAAGCTATATCAGCCCGTGCGCACTGTTTCTTTCATCAGGTAGAAGGTTTATATGTAGACGAAAATGTTTCTTTTGCCGATTTGAAACAAACGTTATATCATTTTGTTCAAGAGATGTATGGTGAAGGTACCAAAGTGCGTTTCCGTCCGTCCTATTTTCCTTTCACTGAACCTTCGGCCGAAATGGATATCTCCTGTACAATCTGCAAGGGGGCAGGGTGTAACTTGTGTAAGTACTCTGGCTGGGTAGAAATTTTAGGTTGCGGTATGGTCGATCCTAACGTGCTTGATAACTGTGGTATCGATAGTAAAAAGTATTCTGGTTTTGCTTTTGGTATGGGAATAGAACGTATCACAAACCTTAAATATGTGATTAAAGACTTACGTCTTTTCTCAGAAAATGACACACGTTTCTTGTCTCAATTTGAGACTGAATTAATATAAATTATTCATTGTAAAGATTGTGGCATCACATTATTCTCTACGATAACTAGGCAAGAGAACAATGTGATGCTTTTTGGTCTTTAGGCTTTGTAGATGACTTTCAACATTCGTACGATCTAACGTATATGGAACCAGATTATATTATTGAATCCATAAAAAGAACAGCACGTGAGCTCTTTCGTCAAAATGGCTATCATAAAACCAGTGTGAACACATTGGCAAAAAAAGCTAAGATTGCGAAGGCGACAGTGTACAAGTATTTTGATAGTAAAGAAATGATCCTGCATGCCATTCTCATGGATTATCTTCGTGCGAGTCTGCAGGATATTTTGAAAACAACCAAATATGAAGATGATATGGCTTCGTTTTTGGCGTCTACAATATTGCGGGTAAGCCGACTGACCTATACGGCTTGCAATGAATTGATCGGCTGGGAATTTATCCGGGAATCTGCAAACGCCCAAGAATATTTAAAAACGCTGTCTGAAGATTTGGAGTTTCTGCTCTTAAGTACATTCATTCAGAATGAAAAGATAAATGAAGCGATTAGCGAAGAGAAGCTAACCTTTTTGATCAAGTCCAGTAAAAGTATTGTGTTTTCTTTTGCTTTTACGGCTGTCTCAGATGCCGATGTGCGGAAAAACTTTATTTCGTTTCAGAAAGAAATCCTTCCTTATCTTGTTCAGGCAACAGTTCAGTAAAGTTGTTATAACGCGCGCATCCCTTTCTAATTCGCGACGTTATGTCCATTCCTGAAAAAGGTTTACATCTTATCTTTTTTGCATGCTCACTTTTTTATGATGCTCTGCAACGTTCATGCTGTTGCCGGGTTGTCTTCGTATTGTGTTCGTACCACCTTCGGAGATGAACACTCTTGCAACTATTATTGACCTGACTCGGAACAGATAATTCCTGTTCAGAGTCAGGTCAGAATCTGGTCAGTATTGGTACACAATCTGTATCGCATCCGAATAAGGTACGAACAATGTCCGAATCTGATCCCCGTATTTTATTCGCTTGAAACTTATCATACCCGTCAGGTACTCGTTTATGCCAGTGATAATCAATGGCTATAAATCATTTATGCAGATGAAAAATCGGTATAAATTTGTATTTTTGCACCCTATGAGTAGAAGAATTCCGCAAGAGAAAAAGTTCTTGAAAGATATTGCCATCATTGATATTGCCGAAGAGGGTAGAGGTGTTGGAAAAACCGAAGATTTGGTTTTGTTTGTAGAAAAAGCTGTTCCCGGTGATGTTGTTGACGTGGAGCTTATGCGCAAGAAAAAGAATTTTGCGGAAGCTCGGGTAACCAGTTTAAAAGAGGCTTCATCTTATCGCGTAGATCCGTTTTGTGAACATTTCGGTGTGTGTGGTGGATGTAAATGGCAGCATATGACCTATGATGCTCAATTAAAATTCAAGCAACAATCTGTCGATAATGCCCTATCGCGTATTGGGAAAGTGGATACTTCAGCGATGGAAAGTATCTTGGGCTCTGCGCAAACGGAATACTATAGAAATAAATTAGAATATACATTTTCCAACAAAAAATGGTTGACTTCAGTTGATGAAGATGCGTCCCAATTGGAAATGAATGCGCTAGGTTTTCACGTGCCAGGGCGTTTTGATAAGATTTTAGATATTGATCATTGTTTTTTGCAAGAAGATCCGTCAAATGAAGTTCGCAACAGCATTCGTGATTTTGCGCTTAGTCAAGGTATGACGTTCTACGATCTGCGTGAACACACCGGTGTATTGCGCAATTTGATTATCCGTATCTCGTCTACCGGGGAGATGATGGTGATCGTTGTGTTTGCATATCCTGAAGAAGGACAGGTTGAGTTGTTGATGGAATTTGTTAAAGAAAAGTTTCCTCAAGTCGCTTCCCTGTTATATATCGTAAACCAGAAACGCAATGATACAATCTTCGACCAGGATATTCATGTATATGCAGGTCGTGACTTTATCTATGAGGAGATGGAGGGCTTGCGTTACAAAGTGGGGCCTAAGTCGTTCTATCAAACAAACTCTGCACAAGCGTATGAGCTGTATAAAATCATACGTGACTTTGCCAATTTAAAGGGGGATGAGCTGGTGTATGATTTGTATACAGGAGCAGGTACAATTGCAAACTTTGTCGCTAAGAAGGCAAGAGAAGTTGTGGGTGTAGAGTATGTTCCCACTGCCATTGAGGACGCTAAAGTGAATTCGTCGATCAATGATATCACGAATACAAAGTTTTACGCCGGTGATATGAAAGATGTGTTGACCCCTTCCTTTATCGCCGAACACGGTAAACCGGATGTGGTTATTACCGATCCACCACGTGCAGGAATGCACGCTGACGTTGTAGCGCGTTTGTTAGAAATGGAATCGCCGCGTATTGTATATGTCAGTTGTAATGCTGCTACACAGGCCCGCGATTTGGTGTTGTTAGGCGAAAAATATGAGGTGAAGCGGATCAAGCCGGTAGATATGTTTCCGCATACGCAACACGTTGAGAATGTCGTTTTATTGGAGTTAAAGAAGTAATAGGATACCATATGGAAGTAGAAGATTTATTTGCAGGATCTGCAAGAGAAGAAAATGCAGCGTCTACAGCGCAAAGTCCATTGAAGAGTTTGCAGGTAGATCTCGATTTTTATAGTGAATCAATCCGTGAGGTAGCGCAGGAGATTGTTGAAGAAGGTTATTCTGACTATCCTATTTTTGTTGCACATCAGCATGAAGTTTCTGTTGGTGAACTGATATTGGATCGTAAAGAATTGGAAACGAAATGGAGTATAAATGCCTCTACATTGGAAGAGTTTGTAGAAATGGATATTATTCAAGAAGATCGTAAGGCTTCTTTTATTCAGAACTATAAACCTGCGAAAGACTATATGTGCTTATTTGTTGTCGTTGCTGAAGGCGCTAATTTTGTTTTTTATCCATACAAGTGATCAACAAAGAATATTTAAACTTTTTTAACAGTACAAGTGTCAAACTATTACTACTTTTAGCAAAGTAGGTTAGGTGTAACAGGGAATTAATAAATTGAAATAAATTATAAACTGTTCTTGCGGAAATAAATGTTTGACCCAATAAAATTGTTGAGAATCACAATCGCACTGAAACCAATTGGGGTAATTGAAGAGAAATATTAGGATGAAAATAATACAGATACATATATTAGGGCTTTTTTTACTGTTATTCACCTATTTCGGTGCTACTGCGCAACAGTTGCAGAAGGTTTCGGGGATGGTGCTGCAAAAAGGTAACGGTAATCGCATTGGAGATGCTGTGGTGCTTAATATGCGTACACACAGGTCTACGTTGAGTAACTCTTTTGGTGTTTTTACGATTGATGCATCGGTAGGAGATTCCTTGTCTTTTACAAAAGTTGGGTATTCACCGGTTAAAACTGTGCTGACCAACCTGAACGAGTTTTATGTGGAGTTGCAAGAAGGGATCCGATTGGAGACTGTCATCGTTGAACGAAAAACAAAGGAGGCCGAATTAAATGATGCCATGAGTAATTACGCTAAAAAGGGCGTTTATAATGGGGGTAAAAATAAGTTCGGGACCTATCTGGGTAGCCCGGCAACAGCGCTTTATAATCTTTTTGGACGGGAAGCCAAGAACGCCAAACGCTTTGGGCGTTTTATGGATAGGGAGAAGGATGAGTTGCAAGTTGATCGTATTTTTTCTCGGGAGGCTGTTAAAAACCTGACGAAACTGGATAGTACAGAATTAGATGCTTTTATGATACGCTATCGTCCATCGTTTGATCTTGCTGAGCATTGGGGACAGTACGATCTAATGCATTACGTACAGCAGTCTATGGACGACTTTAATGCCAAGGGAAGGCCTAAAGGGGCTCTTTTACCTGATATTGAAGTAAAGACTCAAGAAAATAAAAACATTTTGCTTTTGTTACTGTTAGCTGATTGTAAGGTCGGAAAAGGTGATTTAAAATTTTGTAGCGTATCAACGTCATTTTCGGAAGTTTTAAGCGCCTTTTGTCGTGTTTTGTAACAAAAAAGTTGATAAAAATATCTTTTGGCACTTTGTTTGATTTTAGTAGAACGGTATTTAATTTGAATATTAAAAGTCTTAGATAGCATACATATGAAAATGAATAGAAAATTGGCTGTATTAGGTTTGACAGTTGCAACCTCAGCTATGTTATTTGGAAGTTGTTCTACCATCCAAAATACAAATAATACAACTAAAGGCGGCGTAATCGGTGGTGTTGCCGGTGGTGCATTGGGTGCATTGATCGGAGGTAAAGCTGGTAATACGGCAATAGGTACTTTGGCTGGTGCTGCCATTGGTGGTGCTGCAGGTGTATTGATCGGTAAAAAAATGGATAAGCAAGCCGCTGAGATTTCTAAAACTGTTGAAGGCGCGGAAGTTACACAATCTGCGGAAGGAATCGTGGTTAAGTTTGATTCAGGTATTTTATTCGATTTCAATAAATCAGATTTAAAAGCGTCAGCTAAAGATAATATCGCAAATTTGGTAACAACCTTGAACAAAGAACAAGGTACTGAAATCCTGGTTATCGGACATACAGATAATGTAGGTACGTTGGCTGCGAATGAAAAAGTGTCTTTGGACCGCGCAAATTCTGTACGTGCATTTGCGGTATCTAAAGGCTTAGCGTCTTCGCGTATTAGAACTGAAGGTAGAAACTTCTCTGAGCCAATTGCAAGTAACGATACGGAAGCAGGACGTGCTCAAAATCGTCGTGTTGAAATCGTGATTGTGGCAGGTGATCAAATGAAGAAAGAAGCAAAACAACAAGCAGGTCAATAAATCTGATTCAGGACTTTGGTCTTTTCGGAGTCTGTTTGACTTGATTGCGAATCATAGAAAAAGCGCTGATAAATTCAGCGCTTTTTTTGTGGAATACAGCCGTCCGAATTTTTATACGGCCCATTTACGCCTAAAATTTGACAAAGTATAAACCATATTTCTGTCTGACAAACTGTCATTATATGGATTTAAATTTCTAACTTTGTAGTCTTTGAAATAACTAAGGGCTTGAAATCAGATCAGCAAAAGATGAGTATTTGCGTTAGTTATTCCATCGAAAATAATAAAAATTATATTCTATTGAATATCGAGCTATGCTAGATTTAACACATACCACTAAGGAACACGACGAATCTCGTCAGGGTGAGGCATTATTATTAGAACAGGATCCGATTTTAAGTAATGGACGCAAACTGTATATTGAAAGTTACGGTTGCCAGATGAATTTTTCGGATAGTGAGATTGTTGCTTCTATTTTGTTGGATAAGGGATTTGAAACAACCAAGAATTATCAGGAAGCTGATGTGGTTTTTATTAATACCTGTTCAATCCGCGAAAATGCAGAACAGCGGGTACGCAATCGTCTAAAGGAATTTGAAGCTGCTAAAGCAAAAAATCCCGGAATGATCGTTGGTGTGCTGGGCTGTATGGCGGAGCGTTTGAAATCGAAATTTTTAGAAGAAGAAAAGTTGGTGGATGTCGTGGTGGGGCCAGATGCTTATCGCGATCTACCAAATTTGATTGATAAAGTTGACGATGGAGCTAAAGGTGTAAACGTTTTATTATCTCGGGAGGAAACGTATGCCGATATTAATCCTGTCCGTTTAAACTCGAACGGTGTGACAGCTTTTATTTCGATTATGCGCGGTTGCGACAATATGTGTTCTTTTTGTGTTGTTCCTTTTACACGTGGACGTGAACGTAGTCGTGATCCACAATCTATCGTGAAGGAAGCCCAAGATCTTTTCAATGCCGGATATAAGGAGGTTACGTTGTTGGGACAAAATGTGGATTCGTATAAATATACTGCTCCAGTAGCTGAAGGGGAGGAACCGGGTGAAACCATAACATTTGCTAGCTTGCTTACAATGGTTGCTGAAATCAGCCCGCTTTTACGTATTCGCTTTTCTACTTCCCATCCAAAAGATATTACAGATGAAGTTTTATATGCAATCGCTTCGCATGAAAACATCTGTAATTATATTCACTTGCCAGTTCAATCAGGGAACTCTAGAGTATTGGAATTAATGAACCGTACCTATGACCGTGAATGGTATATGGAGCGTGTCGATGCCATCCGTCGTATTATTCCGGATTGTGCTATTTCCACAGATGTTATTACAGGTTTCTGTACTGAAACAGAAGAGGAGCATCAAGAAACATTGTCTATGATGGATTATGTCAAATACGATTTCGCCTATATGTTTGCTTATTCAGAAAGACCAGGTACATTGGCGGCAAAAAGATACGCAGATGATATTCCTGAAGATGTTAAAAAACGTCGTTTGACAGAAGTGATCAATAAACAGCGCGATCATAGTTTATACCGTTATCAACATTTTATTGGCAAAGTTTGTAAAGTGCTTGTTGAGGGATTTTCGAAAAGATCTGAGTTTGATTTCTGTGGCCGTAATGATCAAAATGCATTGGTGGTATTTCCAATTGATCCTCGATTTAAACAAGGCGATTATGTGAATGTACTTATCGAGTCATGTACCTCTGCGACATTATTGGGAAAGATTGTTGATTAAGAAAACTTAGATTGTTTTATTTCCAACTGGAAATTTATGGATAACCAAGATATAAAGAATAGATTTGGAATTATTGGTAATTCGCCTTTGTTGAATCGTGCTATTGATATTGCACGACAAGTGGCTCCAACTGATATCTCCGTACTAATACAAGGTGAAAGTGGGAGTGGTAAAGAGGTTTTTTCGCATATTATCCATCAATTAAGCTCACGTAAGCATGGCCCTTTTATTGCGGTCAATTGTGGAGCTATACCAGAGGGGACCATTGACTCTGAGTTATTTGGTCACGAAAAGGGTTCCTTTACAGGTGCCCATGAAGCCAGAAAGGGATATTTTGAGGTCGTTGACGGTGGAACAATCTTTTTGGATGAAGTAGGTGAGTTGCCTTTGGGTACGCAAGCAAGATTATTACGTGTATTGGAGTCAGGTGAGTATATACGGGTAGGGTCATCCAAGGTACAGAAGACAAATGTACGTGTGGTTGCTGCGACAAATGTGAATGTATTTGAAGCTGTACAAAAAGGTAAATTTCGCGAAGATCTTTATTATCGTCTGAATACTGTACCGTTGCGTGTACCGTCATTACGTGAAAGACCTGAAGATATCAACTTATTATTTCGCAAGTTTATTGTAGATTTTTCTGAGAAATACCGTACACCTGGGGTTCAATTGACAGAAGATGCACAAAATATGCTGCGCAACTATAGCTGGCCCGGAAACGTGCGTCAACTGAAAAATGTTGCGGAGCAAATTGCAGTTTTGGAGAAAGAACGCGTTGTCGATGCCTATACACTTCAAAATTATCTGCCCAATGAATCCCGAACGAGTTTGCCAGCGGTAGTTCCTTCAAATAATGGTGGAAAAGAGGATTTCTCCGAAAGAGATTTGCTGTATAAGGTCTTATTTGATATGAAGAAGGATATGGTTGATCTGAAAAAACTGGTGGTTGAATTAATTCAGAAAGGTGTCGATTCGAGCACATTTGATCAAAATTCCCCTTACATTAATCAGTTATACCAGGAGATTGAACCACAATTGAAAGCAGAACCAGAAAATTATAATACAACCCCAACGCTCACCATACATTCTCCAGCAAATACAACAAACGTATTAAAAAGTCCTGTTGCACAGGATGAATACCTGCAGGATGCTCAAGAAGTTGAGGAATCTTTATCGCTTGTTGATAAAGAGTCTGATCTGATTAAAAAAGCGCTGAAAAAGCACCGAGGTAAACGTAAAGCTGCTGCGCAAGAGTTGGGGATTTCTGAAAGAACTTTGTACAGAAAAATTAAAGACTTAAATTTAGATTAAGGTTTACAGATGTTGTCAAGAAAAATTTTATATGCTTTTCTCACCACAATCTTTTTGTTTGTAATGAATAGTTGTGGGGTAAAATATGGATTTACTGGTGGATCCATTCCTGAGGGAATGAAAACAGTTAATATTCAATATTTCGAAAATATAGCTCCTTTGGTTTATCCAACCTTAAGTCAGAATTTTACGGAGGCACTGAAAGAACGTATCCGTAACCAATCTCGATTGAGTCAGGTGAATCAAGACGGTGATGCTACCTTTGAGGGATTTATTACAGAGTATTCGATAAGTCCTGCAGCTGTTGAAGCTGGGACAGATCGTGCAGCGATGAATAGGTTGACGATTACAATCAAGGTTAGTTATCATAATAAAATTAATCCGAAGGATGATTTTGAACAGCCTTTTACGCGATTTAAAGAGTTTGCAGGTAATCTTCAGAGTGCACAAGAAGAGACCTTGGGTAAAGAAATTATTCAAATGCTAACTGAGGATATATACAATAAAGCGTTTGCTAATTGGTAATTCTATTTCCAAGATGAATCTTAATATATCATTATCCAATAACGAGCTTTTTTTTCAAGCAATCAATCATCCCGACACTGTGGCGGAAGATGTTGTTTTAGCATTGATTGAAAAATACCCTTATGCCCAAAGCCTGCGATTTATCTATGAACGCAAAGTTTTTGGCAAGCATAGTTCAGTTCAGAATTTATCGTCTACTTTGCTCTATGCATCTTCTCCGAGTTGGTTGTATGAATTTATGCATTGTAAACCAACGACAGAGCCTGATGTATTCATGCCGTCAGATGAAATTCCAGTGGATGGAGCACTTCGCGACGATGATGGGACTATCGAAATTGAAGCTGAGCGTGAAACGGTAGCTGAACCAGTTTTATCCAAGATTGAGGTTGATGAATTGGATCGTTTGATTCAAGCCGGGGTTGCAAAAGATTATTTTCGGTCAAACGATCAGCAGCAAGAAAATAGTGTCGATTCAGAGGAACCTGCATTAGTAGCACCTGTTGTAGCGGAAGCTGTTGCCAATACAATGGATGATGGTCAGGAGCGTGTTTCGGTCTATGATGATGATACCATGCCCTACAGTTTCTTGTGGTGGTTGCATAAGACGAGATTAGAATATGCTGATACCTATCAGCCCTATGTAAAATCTCCATTACGCCCAATGACGCCCTCGAATGACGATATTGCTAAAATTCATGAGAAGCTGGATAATCAGCTACTCGATCAACAGATCCGGGAAAATATCTTTCATTTACAATCGCCTGAAGCAAAGTTAAGTGATGAGGTTAAAACGACAATCTCTTTTCAAATACCGCGTAAAACAGACGAGGTAATCGAAAAATTTATTCGTGAAGAACCTATGATTCAGCCCCTGCAAGCAGAAAAGTTAGACTTGGAGAATAAAGCTAGAAAAAGTTCGGAAGATCAGCATTCACTTGTTACCGAAACACTTGCAAAGATCTATGTGGAACAGGGCTTATATCCAAAAGCAATAGATGTTTACAAAAAATTAGTTTTGAAATATCCAGAAAAAAATGCTTACTTTGCGGCACGCATAACAGAATTAGAAAAGAAATTAAATTAATAACATAAAGAGATGCAAGGATTATTAATCGGTCTAATCATATTAGCTAGTATTATTTTGGCGTTTTTGGTTTTAATCCAAAATCCAAAAGGAGGAGGTTTGTCATCTGGTTTTTCAGGTGGAACGAATCTTATGGGAGTAAAACGTACAGGTGACTTTTTGGAAAAAGGTACCTGGATCATGGTTATTGCCATTATGGTATTTAGCTTAGGTGTAAATGTTATTGGTACGTCTCCAAGTACATCTAAAGGTGGATTGGGGGGTCAAATCGAAGCGCCTAAACAACAAGGTCCATTGAACTTGGGTACTGGACAACAACCTGTTGGCGCTCCGGCGGGACAAGGGCAAGCTGCTCCGGCTCAATCGCAAGAAAAGGCTCCAGCGGCTACACCGACAACAAAACCAGCAGAAGAAGCTAAGAAATAGTTGTCAGTAAAAAATGATGAGCCCCGTTTGTTTGTACAGACGGGGCTTTTTTATGTTCGATATTTTGTTTAAGACAGGTATGTAGCGATAAATTTATTAGTCTGTCTGTCGAAGGAAGTAAGACTGACAGACTGGGAATGACAGTGTGACAGCAAAATGAATTTTTGTCGATGGAGATATTAACTTTTCTGTGAAAAATTGTCTTATAAGCTGTCTTAATTACAATTGGCATAAAAGATGATGTGTTTATAGCGATTATAACATTAAAATAAATTCAATAACAGATAAAAAGTAAATTAATTATGGCATTAAGTATCAAACCTATCGGAGACAGAGTAGTAGTAGAAGCTGCTCCAGCAGAAGAAAAAACAGCTTCAGGGTTGTATATCCCCGATACAGCAAAAGAAAAACCATCTCAAGGTACAGTAGTTGCTGTAGGTACAGGTAAAGTTGACGAACCGTTAACTGTGAAAGTTGGTGACAAAGTATTATACGGAAAATACGCAGGTACTGAAATTACTTACGAAGGAAAAGAGTACTTAATTATGCGTGAGTCTGATATTTACGCGGTTATCTAATTAATAGGAACAGTTTATTTAAAACGAGCTTACTGGCTCAATTAAAAATTCAATAGGTTATTTTAGTGAAGCTGTAAAATTGGACGTGTAAAAAATAAATCGGTTTACGGTTTAATTTAAACTCGAATTACACTTCTTAGAAATACTAAATACTCATATAAAAATGGCAAAACAAGTAAAATATAACGTTGAGGCTCGCGAGGCCCTTAAAAAAGGTGTAGATACTTTAGCGAATGCAGTTAAAGTAACATTGGGTCCTAAAGGACGTAACGTAATTATTGAGAAAAAATTTGGTGCTCCAGTAATTACTAAAGATGGTGTTTCGGTAGCGAAAGAAATCGAATTGAAAGACGCTTTAGAAAATATGGGTGCACAAATGGTAAAAGAAGTAGCTTCTAAAACAGCAGATCAAGCTGGTGACGGTACGACTACTGCTACTGTATTGGCACAAGCAATCGTTGCTCCAGGTATCAAATCTGTGGCTGCTGGAGCTAATCCAATGGATCTAAAACGTGGTATTGACAAAGCTGTTGCAACTGTTGTTGCTAACTTGAAATCTCAATCTCAAGAAGTTGGTCAAGACAATAATAAAATTAAACAAGTTGCTACTATTTCTGCAAACAACGACGAAGTAATTGGTGCTTTGATTGCTCAAGCAATGGAAAAAGTAGGTAACGACGGTGTTATCACTGTTGAAGAGGCAAAAGGTACTGAAACAGAAGTAAAAACTGTAGAAGGTATGCAATTTGACCGTGGTTATTTGTCTCCATATTTTGTGACCAACTCTGACAAAATGGAAGCGGAATTAGATAATCCATACATTTTGATCTACGACAAGAAAATCAGCAACATGAAAGAATTGTTGCCTATCTTGGAGAAACAAGTTCAAACTGGTAAACCATTATTAATCATTGCTGAAGACTTAGATGGTGAGGCATTGGCAACATTAGTTGTTAATAAAATCCGTGGTTCGTTGAAAGTTGCGGCTGTTAAAGCTCCAGGTTTCGGTGACCGTCGTAAAGCAATGTTAGAAGATATCGCTATCTTAACTGGTGGTACTGTTATCTCTGAAGAAAGAGGTTTCAAATTAGAAAATGCTGAGTTATCTTACTTAGGTCAAGCTGAAAAAGTTCAAGTTGACAAAGATAACACAACGATTATCAATGGTTCTGGTAATGTAGAGGATATTAAAGCACGTGTTGCTCAAATCCGTTCACAAATCGAAACAACAACTTCTGACTACGATCGCGAAAAACTACAAGAACGTTTAGCAAAATTGTCAGGTGGTGTAGCCGTGTTATATGTCGGTGCAACTACTGAGGTTGAAATGAAAGAGAAAAAAGACCGTGTTGATGATGCTTTACACGCAACTCGTGCAGCTGTTGAAGAAGGTATTATCGCTGGTGGTGGTGTTGCCTTCATTCGCTCAACTGAAGCTTTGGTAAACCTTAAAGGTGACAACGAAGATGAGCAAATCGGTATTGACATCATCAAACGCGCTATCGAAGAGCCATTACGTCAGATCTGTAATAACGCTGGTATCGAAGGCGCAGTAATCGTTCAAAAAGTGAAAGAAGGAACTGCAGATTTCGGTTACAATGCACGTACAGACCGTTACGAAAACTTAATCGCTGCTGGTGTAATTGATCCAACTAAAGTATCTCGTGTAGCATTGGAAAATGCAGCTTCAGTTGCTTCAATGTTATTAACTACAGAGTGTGTATTGGCTGACGAAGCTGAAGAAAACCCTGTAGGTGCTGGTGCTCCTCCAATGGGTGGCGGTATGGGTGGAATGATGTAAGATCATCCCATTTCTAAATAAAAAAGAAAGAAGCTGTCTCAAATTTATTGAGGCAGCTTTTTTATTAAATATGGCTATGCGATAGATTTGTGAGTTGTTTGTTGATTATTTCACAGAACTGTTCATTTGGGAAGAAAAAGAACAAAAAGTAGCTTTTTAAGCTGCTTTTTTCCTTAGATTTTGCGCTATAGCCAATAAACCCCATTCTATGGACACTTTTTCCTTACCGCGGAGCATAAATCTTCGGAACCCGTGGTTCTGTTTTATGTTTCCAAAGACTGGTTCGACATCGTGACATCGCTGTTTTCTTTTGGCTATACCGACATCGCTGTTAAGCAATCCGTATGCTCTATCTTTATAAGCCTCAAGCTGTTCATTTATCTGGATGATTCTATTGCCCTGTGATTTGTGGCAAGCACCGTTCAATGGGCAGTTTGTGCAGTTTTTTGCCTGATATCTTTTTATTTTTTGCTCGAAACCTGTGGAGGTCTTTTGTGTAAATAGACCTATGCAGTTCATTTCCTGTCCCATTGGACAGATATAGCAATCTTTTGCAGGGTTATAATGTAGTTTATCAACGGAGAATGGCTTCTTGCCCGAATAACTCTTTTTCTGCTCCTTGTCAAACATACCATATTTCACATAGGCCCCAATGTTTTTCCCTTCTAGTAACGCATAGTTCTCCTGGCTGCCATAGCCAGCATCTGCGGTAATGGTTTTCAGTATTTCCCCAAAGCTCGCCTCATGTTGTGCCAGATGACCGGGTAGCGTTGTGGTATCTGTGGGGTTGGGATGTATGGTGTAATTGACGATGTATTGATTGGAAGTAGATATCTGAATGTTATAACCTGGTTTGAGCTGGCCATTTTTCATATGATCCTCTTTCATGCGCATAAAAGTAGCATCGGGATCTGTCTTGCTATAACTATTTCTATCTCCAAGCGTTACTTCCTGCTCTTCATATTGAACAATCTTGGCCGGGTAGTTTTTAGTCGCATAGCGCAACTTTGCCCTCATCTTCTTGCTTACCGAAGGTTTATCGGACAAGACCCGGTTCAGGTTATCGACCGTAGCCTGAACTTTTTCGCGGTCAATTGTTGTCAGATCGGGAGGTTCCGGAAGGTTGTCCTCTGCTTTGGCGATACTTTGGGCGTATTCCCAAATATCTTTTAAGGCAGCTTTCATCTTCTCCTTATTGGTCTGGATAGCTTTTTTCCAGACAAAGGTGTATTTGTTAGCATTGGCTTCAATCTTGGTGCCATCGGTGTAAACATCTTCTATACTCAGCAGACCTTCTTCGGACAGGAGTTTGACAACTTCTTCAAATACACTACGAAGTGCTTCTTTCAAACGAACGCCTCGAAATCTGTTGATGGTATTGTGGTCGGGATAGCTCATGCCGCTCAGCCACATGAAATTGATGTTCTCCCGGCACGCCGTTTCCAATTTGCGACTGCTGTAGACATTGCTTACGTAGCCAAACACCAAAACTTTCAACAACATCTGCGGATGATAACTGGAGCAGCCTTTTATCTTATAAGCGTCCAATAGGGACTGGATGTTGATCCGGTTGATTACATCGTTAACGATACGTACCGGATGACCTTTGGCCACCAGTTCGTCCAAAAGTTGGAGGAATGGCCATGATCTGGTCCTGATAGTAAGGCTTAAAAGTAGGTCTTTGAGATGGCATATATCCTTTTTGTTTACACTATAAATATATGAAAATCAAACCGTTAAAACAAATAATAAACCTTAGATAATGAAAAAAAAGAGACTGCCTTTTTGAGACAGCCTCTTTCTTTTTGTTCTTTAATAGCCTTTTGCCGTATCGTCTCCACGCGGGTCGGCTCCTGTCTGTAATTTACCATTTGGTAATACAAGTATATTCTCCACGCGGCCGATTGTCCCTCTCGGATTTATCGTATAGCCATCTTTTGTCAATCGATCACGTAGATTGACATCGATTGCGTTATTTTCAACGTCAATACGATCAGGAAGCCATTGATGATGAAATCTTGGCAGGCTCACAGCTGATTGGGCATTTTGTCGGAAGTCAATAACATTGAGGATGGTCTGAAAAACAGAGGTAATGATGGTTGATCCTCCAGGGGTTCCTACAACCATAAATAGTTTGCCATCTTTTTCTACAATAGTGGGTGTCATGGAGCTGAGCATCCTTTTGCCGGGCTGAATCTCGTTCGCTTTTTCCCCAGTAAGCCCATACATGTTTGGGATACCGGTCTTTACGGAGAAATCGTCCATTTCATTATTTAGGAGAAAACCTGCGCCCTCCACAAATACTCCTGAGCCATAAGAATCATTAAGTGTTGTTGTAATGGATACTGCATTCCCTTGCTCGTCTACAATATTGAAATGCGTCGTTTGTTCACTTTCATAACCCGGAATGACATCTGCATTGACATCTTTGCTTGATGTCGCTTTATGGAAATTGACTGAATGGAGTTTATGCGCATTTGAGCTTGAGTCAATAAGCTGTTCGACAGGTACCTTAATAAAATCAGGATCTCCTAAATATTTAGCCCGATTGGCATATACATAGCGTTCAGCTTCGACCATAACACGAATGGTTGAATCGGTTTGGAAGCCCCAGCGTTGAAGTGGAAACTGTTCGACTGATTTGAGCAGGGCTAAAAGAGATGTTCCCCCACTCGAAGGTGGTGGCATGGAAATAACTTTGTGGCCCCTATAATTTGTGGAAATTGGGGTACGCCAAAGTGCCTGATAATCCAGTAGATCTTGATGATTAATAATGCCTTTCCCTTTGTCCATTTCGGCAACAATTAAATCGGCCGTTTTACCTTTATAGAAACCGTCTCGGCCTTCGATTGCGATTCTTTCCAGTGTTTTTGCAAGTTCCTCCTGGATAAATAGATCACCTGCTCGCCAAACTGTGGTTTTGATAATTGCAGCACCAGCGGGATTCAGTTTGACAAAACGCTCTTTATGGCTTTCAAACTCATTGGCTTGTCGTTGACTGATTTTAAACCCTGTTCTGGCTAGCTGTATTGCTGGGAGTACGAGATCTTTCCATTGTAATTTGCCGTACTTTCTGTGGGCTTCCCACATACCAGCAACAGATCCAGGGATACCAGAGGCCAATTGACTATAAAGGCTCAACTCCGGAATAACATTGCCTTGGGCATCGAGATACATATCCCGGGATGCTTTTAGGGGAGCCTTCTCACGAAAATCTAAGGCATCTAAATTACCCCGATGATCGCGGTAGAGCATAAAGCCACCGCCGCCAATATTTCCTGCATTGGGATAAACAACTGCAAGAGCAAATTGTACGGCAACTGCAGCATCTATTGCATTCCCACCTTGTTTTAAAATCTTTACCCCGACTTCTGAAGCCAAAGGATGTGCTGTGACAACGGCAGCCTTATTAAAAGTACTGGCCTGCTCAACCTTAGTATTTAGCTGCTGTCTTGTCGCACAAGAGGCAAAGCATATGCTTGCTATGAGCGAATAGGTTATGAATTTATACATCGTACGCGATTTAAAATTAAATATTATCTCAAAGAGGTGTACAAACAATACTACTCTTGGTTATTTAAGTTTTTCGTTGTTTTTATGGCGGTCGGCATCCCGAATTGATTTCTTTTGAAGATTTTGTTCCAAAGCCGCTGTTAGATCAATTCCCGTTTGATTGGCAAGGCACATCAAAACGAATAATACATCGGCCATTTCATCTGCTAAATTAACTTCTTTGTCTGACTTTTTGAAAGATTGTTCTCCGTATTGCCGAGCCATTATTCGGGCAACTTCACCGACTTCTTCCATGAGTATGGCGGTGTTTGTCAACTCGTTGAAATAACGTACTCCGGTACTATTGATCCATTTGTCAATAATCTCTTGTGCTTCTTTAATAGTCATCTTGTGTTCAATTAAAAATTAAAAGTTGTCCTTATCTTTTGTGTCCATGACGATGGTAACTGGACCATCATTCAGTAGGTCGATTTTCATATCGGCTCCGAATATGCCAAGCTGAACCTCTTTTTGGAGCAATTGACTTAGCAGTAAAGCCATCTCTTCATACATTGGTTTGGCTTTGTCCGGTTTTGCTGCTCTGATAAAGGAAGGCCTGTTTCCTTTTTTTGTTTGAGCAAAGAGCGTGAATTGTGAGATGAGTAAGATATTTCCGTCTACATCTTGTATCGACTTATTCATCATACCCTGTTCATCCTCGAAGATGCGTAAGTTGATGAACTTCTGTCCTAACCATTTCAGATCTTCCGTTGTATCTGCTTCTTCAACTCCTAATAAAATCATTAGACCCTTCTGGATCTGGCCTGTTATCTGATTATCTACCGTACAAGAAGCTTTGGTAACTCGTTGTATAACTGCGCGCATAGTGAAAAGTATAAAACCAAAGGTAAAAATTCCGATTGTCAAACACGATGGGAAATTCAGTTTTCTCCAAGGTATATATAGAAACGTCCCTTTCTCCCGAAGGAAAAAGGGACGCTAATTATGCTAAAGGATTTGATCAGAAGCGACCTTCAGTCCGCCTTCCCAGCTACTAATGCGTTTGGAATCAGGAGGCTTTTATAAAGGGTGGTTTAGAATTTGAAATTCAAGCCCAGTAAGAAATTCGTTGGGGCTTGTGGGAAATAGAAATTATAATACTTCCGGGTATCTCCTTCCATCCAGCCAAAGGTGTAGCCATTGGCCTCGTACTTCTCGTTCAGTATATTGTTGACCTGTAAGGTTGCACTGATGTTTTTGATACCTAATGCTGTAAAGTTATAGTTTGCTAACAGATTGTTGACAAAATAAGCGGAAATGCTTCTCTCTTTTGCAGAAGAATTATCCAGGTATTGTCTTCCTACAAATTTGGATAGAAGCGAAAATGTAAGTGATGTTATTGGACTATAAGAGAAATTACTTGACAAAATAGTTCCCGGTGATAAAGCAATGTTTGTTTTCGAATAAAATATCCTTGTATCGCCGATGACCTCTTCAAAGTCCTTAATTTTATTTTGGCTGAAACTAGCTGTTGCTTTCCAATTGAACTGCTTGCTGATGTTCCATGATCCATCGAATTCAAGACCTATTCTATAGCTATCATTGACATTTTGTCGAATTGGAGAGCCTGTATCACTAATTTCACCTGTTGGGATCAACTGATCCTTGTAAAACATGCCATATCCATTTAATCCGATGTTGAATTTTTCATTTGTAAAACGATAGCCCAATTCAATGTCCTGCATTTTCTCTGGGGTAGGATCTGGTAAGGCGCTATTTTTCTCTATAAAATCCTTTCGGACAGGTTCTTTTTGTGCAAAGGCATAAGAAGCGTATACATTTGAATGGTCATTTAGCAGATAAGTTGCACCAGCTTTAGGATTCAGGAAATTAAACTTAGGATGATAATTATAATTTTTTACCTTATCATCATCACCATACATGTGGTAATCTACATTCCGATATTGAATATCGGCCATTAATATCCATTTGTCTAGTTTGTAATCGATTTTTAAGAAATTGCTGAAATCATTTTTTTGTGATTTCCCAAAATAATATTTGTCGTCAAGAAATCCTGTTGATGCATATTGTGCCCAAATCACCTGGCCATAATGTTTTCCTTTATATTGATTATAAGCTCCACCCCAAGTAATTTCAAGCTGATCGTTCGGCCTGTAATTCAGAGCATAAGTCATTCCGTAAAAATAATTATCCAGCCATCTCCTGCGGACAAGATCTGTTTTTTGAATGGTGTCCTTACCAATAATGACGTTAGGCAAACCGTATTTACTTAGTTTATCTCCCGGTCTCATTTCTTCATAGTAACCATAACCTCTTGTATAGTGTAAGGCTGTATTGAGCGTCAATTTGTCGTTCAGTATATTGGTATAATGAAGTTGATGATGTTTCTGCGTATAATTATCTGTTTGATTGTTATACGTGTATAGGTTATAATTACGGCCAGCGTTCATGAAACGATCCTTCTCGGCACCGGAAATTTCGAGTGCATTATCTGCATAATCATCCATGCGCGACCGATCTCCTGTAATCAATGGTTCAGGAACGCCATTCCAGGCTTGATAGGTCTTTTCTTTTCCCCAGAATACAATTCCTTTTAAAATATGTTTCTTGCCATAATACCCTCCGTCCACATAGAAAGATTGTAAGTCTGAACTACCTCTTTCGATGTAACCATCGCTACTTATTCGAGATAATCTGGCATTGAAGGCAAATTTGTCGTCAATTAGTCCGGTACCGACTTTGACCGTATTTTTCCAAGTATTATAAGAGCCAAATGAATTGTTGAGTTCTGCGTAAGGGGTTTCTACTAGAGTATTGGACTGGATATTTAATGAGGCTCCAAATGATCCGGCGCCATTCGTCGAGGTCCCAATACCACGCTGAACTTGGATGCTCTCGGTAGAAGAGGCAAAGTCGGGAAGGTTTACAAAAAAGGAACCCATGCTCTCTGCATCATTTAAGGGGATTCCATTGAGTGTTACGTTGATTCGTTGATTGTCGGATCCCCTGATCGTCATTCCTGTATAACCTATACCCGCACCGGCATCGGAATTTACCTGCACGGACGGGGTCTGATTTAAAAGAAATGGGATATCCTGACCGAGATTGTTACGTGTTATTTCTTCTTTGGAGATGTTTTTAAAGGTTGTAGGAGCATTTCTTTTGGCACGGGTAGATTGAACAAGGACCTCTTCCATTTGAATTGTACTAGGTTCTAATGCTACCGTAAGTTCCAAATTGTCTTTAATATCCACATTTCGGCTCCATGTTTTATATCCAAGAGAAGATACCTGAATCTGATGCTTACCTGTATTGATACGATATAGTTTAATCAGTCCGTTTTTGTCCGATTGGCCAGCGAAGGATGCTTGTCCATCGATGGATATGGAAACGTACTGTAAGGGAGTCTGATTGGTATTGTCTACAGCTTTAATTGTCAGATTTTGTTGCGCAATGGCAATTTGACTTGAAATAGTAGCTAAGGAGCTACAAATCAAAAATTTGATCATGGTAATGTATTTTGTTTGAGTTAAACAAATCATAGCAAGGGGTTACTATGACCGCACTATTTAACTAACCTCTCCCTACGCCAGCATTATCTGGATCAGGTGTACAGAATTTAATCTGTTGGGTATAATCTCAGCCTTTATTTGTGTTCCTGACAAAACAAGGCACCCCTATTCGATGCTGCGAATATATAAATTTAAAATTGAAATGAAGTATAAAGAAGTAATTTATGACAAATACAAAAGAGTGGATTTACGGCTTTATTTCTTTTTGGTTAAAAATTTGTGCAAATTGTTGTTTTTGGTATTTATTGTTCTTTTTAGGTACCTTGGCATGAATTTTTCTACTAGAGGTATGTATTCATACAGGTCAAAAATTTTTAGTTACTAAATTGATAGTGAGGAGATAAAATGTTAAAATATTTAAGCGCTAATTATATTCTGCCGATTACTTCAATGCCAATAAAAGATGGTATTGTTTCGGTAGATGAGGAGGGGGTAATTCAAGGTATCTATGATCCAACTTCATTTACACCTTCAGACAAAACGAAGGTTGAGAGATATGAAGGAGTGATAATTCCAGGTTTTATCAATGCACATTGCCACATTGAATTGTCGCATATGAAAGGTATTGTCCCTAAAGGTACGGGACTTCCGAGTTTTCTTAGTAAGGTGATGACAACGCGGTCGGCGTCGATGAAAAAAATAGACGACGCTATGGCAAAAGCCGATCGAGAGATGTATGAAAATGGTATTGTTGCAGTCGGAGATCATGCCAACACAGATAATTCCTCGAAACTGAAGGAAGATTCTCAGATCTTATATCATACGTTTGTGGAGGTGCTCGGAATTGAACCTGACGAAGCTGACTTTAAGTTAAAAGAGGCTAAATCGTTGACTCAAGAGTTTAGGAATGGGCATGTATCCATTACGCCACACGCGCCATATTCTTGTTCGAAAGTACTTTTCAAAAAATTCAAGAAGATGGTTCCGGAAACAAATATTATCAGTATCCACAATCAAGAAAGTGAAGAGGAGAATAAACTGTTTCGTTATAAAATGGGGGAGTTCCTGGACTTTTATAAAAGTATAGGAAAAAACGCCGATGCGATTAAGGCGCAGGCAAGAAATTCGATTCAGTCCTATCTTCCTTATTTGCCATATCCCAATAAATTATTGTTGGTTCATAATACCTATACTTCTCTTAAAGATCTGGATTTTGTAGAGCGCATGGATCGTGATGTGATGTGGTGTCTTTGTCCAAAAGCCAACCTTTATATTGAAGGAACATTACCAAAGGTTCAGAATTTTATGAATGCCGGACAGCGTTTAGTAATCGGAACGGACAGTTTAGCTTCAAATGATACATTATCCATTTTGGAGGAACTAAAGGTATTGCATGCGCACTTTGAGGATCTCGATTTCTTGCAGACTATTCAATGGGCTACGATTAATGGTGCGATCGCGTTGAACATTGAGGATGAATTTGGCTCACTTGAAGTGGGTAAAAAGCCTGGGATTGTATTGTTGCAAGGTATGGAACACATGCGCCTACATGAAGATGTTAAGGTAAAACGTTTAGCGTAGTATTTAATTCCCCAAAACTTCTGTACTTTTGCTCTTATTGAACCGTCCATGACTATAATAACGGAACTATAGTCATGGTAAGTTCCATCTGACCGATGGAAGAAAAAATAAGTTACAGATGAAACATTTGAATATTTCAATAATAGGTAAAGTACAGGGAGTCTTTTTTAGATTGACAACCAAGGCGGTTGCAGATCAAGTTGGTGTTAGGGGCTTTGTTGTCAATTTAAAAGATGGTTCTGTCTATATTGAGGGCGAGGGCGACGAGTTTGCACTAGATTCACTGTTGGAGTTCTGCCAAGAAGGGCCCGAGGGTGCAATTGTTGAAAGTGTTGAAGTAAAGGAAGGCGAAATGAAGGGCTTTTCCAATTTTGAAGTAGTTAAAAGAGTTCAATCTTAAGTCTTTTCACCTTGTCAGTACTTAAAAAATTCGCTGGACAGACCATGATTTATGGCCTGAGTACGATTATAGCACGTATGCTGTATTTCGTTATGACGCCACTCTATGTCCTCAAATATCCACCTGCGTCCTACGGAATATTTACCAATATGTACGCCTGGGCGTCCATGATCAATGCCGTTTTGGCATTTGGTATGGAAACTACTTTTTTTAGGTTTCTCCAAAAAGTCGAAGAAAAGGATAAGAAGCAGGTTTTCAATAATAGTTTTATCGTCATTGCCACTCTGGCAACATTATTTTTTATAACGGCCATTGTCTTTGCTGGCACTATTGGTGGTTGGTTGAATAAGGGAACTTACAATGCCGATTACGAGAGCTATGTGAAGTATTTTGCCCTCATATTGGCATTGGATGCTTTAGCTATTGTTCCTTTTGCGAAATTGAGATCGGAGGGAAGGCCTATCCGATTTGGTGTTATTAAATTGGCCAATATCGGTATTATGGTTGTTCTTAACCTATTCTTTATTGCTCTGGTTCCCTATTTGATAAAAGATGGAGGTGCATTGGGCTCTTGGTGTTCCGGTTGGTACAGAAATGAATGGATAGGTTATGTATTTATTTCCAATATTGTGGCAAGTGCAGCGACCTTTCTATTTCTTCTGCCTGAAATGAGAGGTTTTTATTTTAAACCCGAAAAGCAGCTAATCTTAAAGATGCTATCCTATAGCTTTCCGATTTTAATAGCCAATATTTCTTATATCATCAACGAAAATTTAGATAAAATTGTATTGCCAATCTACCTGCCTAAGGATATTGGTGATCGCGATTTGGGGATCTATGGAGCCGTTGGAAAATTGGCGATGTTTCTGAGTATTTTTGTTCAGGCTTTTCGATTGGGGGCAGAGCCATTTTTCTTTTCTTATGCAAAAAATGCAAATGCGAAAAAGACCTATGCGTTAATTATGGAATATTTCGTCATTGCCATGATGTTAGTTATGTTGGGGATTACAGCGAATATTGACTGGCTGAAGTATTTTATTAAAGGAAATGTGGAAACACGTGACTTATATTGGTCTGGACTTTTCATTGTTCCTTTGTTGCTGTTCAATTATGTGCTGCTGGGGATTTATATGAATCTTTCGGTATGGTATAAGCTTTCTGATCAAACGCGGTACGCTTTGTATATTTCATTGGTAGGCGCAGGAATAACCATCGTGGCAAATTATTATCTGATTCCGAGATACAGCTATGTGGGAGCATCAATAGTCACATTTTTAGCCTACTTTGCTATGGTTGTGCTATCTTATGTATGGGGGCAAAAACATTACCCTATACCTTATAAATTGGGAAAGATCCTGATGTATATATTTGCGGGAATATGTTTCTCCTACCTTTCTTACTTTGTATTTCATCATAATGTTTTTATTGGTAATGGACTTTTAATCGCTTACCTGGGAGGTGTATTTTTGATGGAACGAAATCAGCTCAAGCGATTTATCAAGAAAGATGCTTAAAAGAAAAAAGGTCGTGCTAATGTTAACTTAGCACGACCTTTTTCTTTATAAATTGTAGACTTCAGTATTATACCATTTCTGCGGAGAAATTGTGTTCAATTTCATAAAGTACCTCAAGAATCTCTGCCTGGCTTTGTAAGCTGACTAATTTCATGCGGTGTTCTTTAAAGTTGGGGATTCCTTTGAAGTAATTCGCATAATGCCTACGCATTTCAAAAATACCCAATTTGTCACCTTTCCATTCGATGGATTTGTTGAGATGTGTTCGGCAAACCTCGACACGTTCAGCAATGGTAGGTCCTTCTAAACGTTCGCCAGTATTGAAAAAATGTTTGATTTCTCTAAAGATCCAAGGGTATCCGATTGCTGCACGGCCAATCATAATGCCATCCACTTCAAACTCCTGGCGCCATGCCGCAGCTTTTTCGACAGAGTCTACATCGCCATTGCCAAAAATTGGGATTTTGATACGCGGATTACGTTTGATATCCCGAATCATGGACCAGTCCGCCTGACCCTTATACAATTGTGCGCGCGTACGTCCATGAATAGCCAGTGCTTTGATCCCCACATCTTGTAGTCTTTCAGCAACTTCGTATACATTTTTTGTGTTGTCATCCCAACCAAGACGTGTTTTCACCGTTACGGGTAAATCCGTAGCCTCAACGACAGCTTTTGTCATTGCAACCATTTTATCGATGTCCTGTAGCAGGGATGAACCAGCTCCTTTACAGACTACTTTTTTAACTGGGCAGCCGTAATTGATGTCGATTAAATTAGGTCCTGCTTTTGTGCAGATTTCAGCAGATTGACGCATACTTTCAATATCTCCACCGAAGATCTGAATGCCAATAGGACGTTCATACTCAAAAATATCCAATTTTTGAATTGACTTTGCAGCATCCCGAATTAACCCTTCCGAAGAAATAAATTCAGTATACATTAAATCAACACCATTCTGTTTGCACACATAGCGAAACGGAGGATCACTTACATCCTCCATCGGAGCTAATAACAAAGGGAATTTACCCAAATCAATATTTTCACCAATCTTGACCGACATCTTCGATAATTTTTTACAAAGGTACAAAATTTGGCATTAGTATAAAGTTAACTCACTGTCACGAGTTTAAAGCCTATTTTTGATCTCTTCAGACCCTGTCGAACGTTGACTGTTCAAATCGCTAAGCCCGCCAAATCGATAATTAAAGGAGAGGATAGCCGTCCTGCTGTCAGGGTTCGATTTCCCTATATTTCTTTTACAAAGTCTTTGATGGCTTGTCCAGGATCGGCTGTCTTCATGAAATTTTCACCAATTAGAAAACCTTGGAATCCAGCTTTTTTTAAGGCTTTAATTGTCGAAGGATCAGCTATGCCGCTCTCAGATACTTTAATATATTCTGTTGGTATTTTGTCTAGGAGATCATAGGAATGCTGAATGTCGACTGAAAAATCTTTCAGATTTCTATTATTAACACCGATTGCGTCAATGTCATCAAAAAGATTATCCAACAGTTCCTGTTCGTTATGCACCTCAAGTAAGACATTTAAACCCAATTGATGTGCATAGGCTGCAAATTCCTGAACTTCCTCCTTTTTCAGACATGCTGCAATTAAAAGAATGATGTCTGCGCCATACGCTTTTGCTTCGGCGATCTGATACTTATCGACGATGAATTCTTTTCTTAAGATAGGAATGCTAATAGCCTTACGTGCTTTCGATAGATCTTCTAAATTGCCTTTGAAAAATTCCCCATCCGTCAGAACAGACACCGCTGAAGCACCTGCCTCCTCGTATGCCTTTACAACATCTTCCACTGCTGAAGTGCTATTGATGTCTCCTTTTGATGGCGATGCTCTTTTGTATTCAGCTATAATTCCTGTTTTTTCAGGATCAAGAATAGATTCTCTCAACGATAGACAAGCCACATTGAAATAGGGATAGTTTAATAATTCCTCCAAAGGAACTAAAGCTTTTGCTTGTTCTACTTCTATTTTTTTTCGTTCAATGATTTTATCAAGTATAGTCATTTTTCTAGATGTTAGATTCCCAACCAGTTTTCAATTATTTTCTTACCATTTGTGGTTAATACCGACTCTGGGTGGAACTGCATTCCCCTTACATCGTATTCAGTATGGGTTAAGGCCATAATGATGCCATTCTCGTCGATCGCCGTTACCTTGAGGCTAGCCGGTAAGGTGTCTTTGTTTACGGCCCAAGAATGATAGCGTCCTATTTTGGAATCTTTTGGGAAGTCGCGAAACAATTTTTCTGACTCATCAACAACGGTAATATTTGTTGCTACGCCATGCAAAGGTTTTTCCATATTGAATAGCGTACCACCAAAAACCTCTGCGATCGCCTGTTGGCCCAAACAAATGCCCAATATACTTTTATGTGGAGCGTAGGTACGGATAACATCAAGCAATAATCCAGCTTCTTCCGGAATGCCTGGTCCGGGCGAAAGAAGTATTTTATCGAAAGCATCAATATCTTCCAGTTTGAATTTATCATTTCTCCATACAACATACTCTTGATCTAATTCCTGTAACAAATGGACCAAGTTGTAAGTGAACGAATCGTAGTTGTCTATAACGACTATTTTATTGTTGCTCATAACCTTTTACTATAAAATCTTGATTAATATAATTTTCAATTTCCTGAAATATAGATTGAATAAATTCGGTTGGCAAATTAAATCTTTTTGCCAGCACTCCATAATTACTGCCCAGGTTCCGAATAATATGCTGCTCTTCGTTTTGCTCATCCTTGAAGGCCTTACCTTTACCGATATAGGTTTTTCGTAATGCCAATAGCTCAACGATGCGGTTGTCAATAGTGTCTACCGAATCATGGATATGTTGCTTGTTGACACAGTATTCCAATGGTCTGATCATAATGTTTCTGCTAATTGTAATGCTTTTCGTAGAGCAGCAATTTTGTTATTTACTTCTTGTAGCTCCATTTCAGGATCTGAATCTAGTACAATACCACCGCCGGCCTGATAGTGTAGGGTGTTTTGTTTACTTAGGAAGGAACGAATCATAATGGCATGATTAAAGTCGCCGTTAAAACCCATGAATCCAATTGCACCAGAATAAAATGAGCGTTGTAATCCTTCGTAACGATCAATCAGTGTCAACGCCATATGTTTTGGAGCACCTGAAAGTGTACCCGCTGGATACGTATCGCCTACGATGTCAAATGGATTGATATTATCTTTTAATGTGCCCGTTACTTTAGAGACCAAGTGGATAATATGGGAGTAATATTGTGGTTCCATGTAGGACTCAACTTTAACTTGGGTACAATGTCTACTTAAGTCATTGCGGGCAAGATCTACGAGCATAACATGTTCTGAAGTCTCTTTTGGATCTTCTTTGAGTTTGGTGGCTATTTTTTGATCTTCTTCCATGTTGCCTGTCCGTTTAAATGTTCCTGCAATAGGGAAAATCGTCGCTTGTTTTCCGTGAATACGCAGTTGAGCCTCAGGCGAAGATCCGAAAAGTTTAAAGTCACCGTAGTCAAAATAGAAAAGATAAGGTGATGGGTTGATGGAGCGGAGTGCACGATAGACATTGAATTCATCACCAGAGAATGGTGTCTTAAAGCCTCTGGATGGAACAATCTGGAATACATCGCCACGTTGGATATGCTCTTTCATCTTCTTGACCAGCTGACGGTGTTCTTCATCGGTACGATTGGAGCTTTCCTCACCAGCTAGTTTGAAGGTATATTCAGGGAAGTTTTTGTTCTGAATAAGGAACTGCATTCTTTCAAGTTCTGATTCTTCGTCGTCCAGCAGATGTTCAAAAATATAGAGTTGATTACGGAAGTGGTCGATGGCAATGACATATTTGTAAACATGATATTGCATAAACGGTATTTTCCGTGCTGGATCTACCGTTGTTGTGAGTTTGATGTCCTCAAAGTGTTCAATACAATCGAAGGTGAAGTAACCAAATAGGCCATTGGAGATCAAGTTAAGTTCAGCAATTGTATGATCTTCGAACGAATTTCTAAAATCGGAAACTTCTTGACGTAATTCGATTTCGTGTGCACTTTTTGCGATACGTTCTCTACCCGGATAAGTGAGCGTCAGCTCTTCCTCATCGAGCTGGATTCCAGCTATTGGTTGACAACAGATATAACTTATGTTGTTGTCGCGACTATGGTAGTCGGAGCTTTCCAGTAACAAGGAGTTTGGAAAGATATCTCTTAGACGAAGATAGATGCTCACGGGGGTAGTTGTATCCGCAAGCAACTTTCTGGTTTGTGTTTTGAATGTATACTTCATTTTTTGTGTCTTATCTTCTTTTTGTAAATTATGTATAAAAAAACCCCGATACTGGTCAGCATCGGGGTTGGAATTTCCATAAATGGTTTTGGTTGATTATGAAATATTATGACAATACCAATTAGTTCCCGATGCTTATTGCTTCAGGCCACCACCAATTTGTATTTGTATATCTTCGTGTCATTATTACACAAATTTATAAAAAAAAATAAATAAGCAAACTTTTTGTGACAAAAAAACAAAAATTCACCTTATTTCTTAATCATTTAATAAATCAGGACGTCTTTCTTGTGTTCTTTTTAACTGTTGTTCATCTTTCCATGCAGCGATTTTTGCCTCATGACCACTAAGGAGAATATCAGGCACTTTGTGGCCTTTCCAGTCTGCAGGGCGTGTATAGATAGGTGCATCAAGTAATCCATCCTGAAAAGAATCTGAAAGCGCGGATGTTTCATCCGACAAAACTCCGGGAATCAGACGGATCACAGCATCTGTAACAATCGCCGCTGGAAGTTCACCTCCAGACAATACATAATCACCTACAGATATCTCCTTTGTTACATAAATATCACGGATACGTTGATCTATTCCCTTGTAATGCCCACAGAGAATCATCATATTTCCTTTTGTCGATAATCCGTTCGCAATATCCTGATTGAATGTTTCACCATCGGGAGTCATGTAAATGATCTCATCGTATTCCCGTTCAGACTGCAATTCCTCAATACACTTGGCAAAGGGTTCTATTTGAAGGACCATGCCCGATCCGCCCCCGTACGGATAATCATCGACACTTTTGTGTTTATTTGTTGAATAGTCTCTTAAATTATGGACATATATTTCAGCCAAGCCTTTGTTCTTTGCTCGTTGCAAAATAGAGTGTGCAAATGGACTTTCCAAGAGGTCAGGTAAGACCGTAATAATATCAAAACGCATGGGGCAAAGATACACAAAAATGCACCATTGTCTATTTATAAGATTGATTCGCTTATCTTTGTGCCAAAATTAAGTGTATATACAGTGATTGACGTAAATAATATTTCTGTTTCCTTTGGGGGAACAACTCTTTTTTCAGATGTATCCTTCTCCATCAATGAGAATGATAAGATCGCATTGATGGGTAAAAATGGCGCCGGTAAATCGACTTTATTGAAAATTATCGCTGGAGTGGGTAAACCTACTACAGGTAATGTTGCTGGTCCGAAAGATGCCATTATAGCCTATTTACCGCAACATTTGCTAACAGAGGATAACGTGACTGTTTTTGAGGAAACGTCAAAGGCTTTCGAAGAAGTCTATGGTATGCGTGATGAGTTGGAAAACCTGAATGAGCAATTAAATATCCGTACAGACTATGAGTCTGATGATTATATGCAATTGATCGAACGTGTATCCGAATTAAGCGAAAAGTTCTATTCAATTGAGGAAGTTAATTATGATGCAGAAGTTGAAAAGGTCTTGAAGGGACTCGGTTTTGAGCGTTCTGATTTTACAAGACAGACTTCTGAGTTTTCGGGTGGTTGGCGGATGCGTATCGAATTAGCTAAAATATTATTGAAGAAGCCGGATTTGATTTTATTGGATGAGCCAACCAACCACATGGATATCGAGAGTATTCAATGGCTGGAAGATTTCTTGGTCAATTCGGCTAAAGCAGTTATCGTTATTTCGCACGATAGGGCATTTGTCGACAATATCACCAATAGGACCATTGAGGTGACGATGGGACGGATTTATGATTATCGTGCCAAGTATAGTCATTACCTGGAATTACGTCAGGAGCGTCGCCAGCATCAGCTAAAAGCATATGAAGAGCAACAACGCTTTATTGCGGACAATCAGGAGTTTATTGATCGTTTCAGAGGAACCTATTCTAAAACATTGCAGGTACAATCACGTGTAAAGATGTTGGAGAAATTGGAAATCATCGAGATTGACGAAGTGGATACTTCCGCATTGCGTCTTAAGTTCCCACCATCTCCGCGTTCGGGTCAATATCCTGTTATTGTTGAGGATCTAACCAAAGCTTATGATGAACATGTTGTGTTTCAAAAAGCAAATATGGTTATCGAACGTGGTGAAAAGGTTGCTTTTGTCGGAAAGAACGGTGAGGGTAAATCTACCATGATCAAAGCAATTATGGGTGAGATCGATTTCGAAGGTACGTTAAAAGTTGGCCACAATGCAAAAATTGGCTATTTCGCACAGAATCAGGCAGCCTTACTTGATGGTGAAATGACTGTTTTTGATACCATTGATCAAATCGCAGTAGGCGATGTACGTGTTAAAATGAAAGATCTTTTGGGGGCTTTCATGTTTAGCGGCGATGATACAACTAAAAAGGTGAAAGTATTATCTGGAGGGGAGAGAACGCGTTTGGCGATGATAAAATTGTTGTTGGAACCGGTCAATGTATTGATTCTTGATGAGCCCACAAACCATTTGGATATGAAGACAAAGGACATTATCAAAGATGCTTTAAAAGATTTCGATGGTACATTGATCCTTGTTTCGCACGACCGTGACTTTTTGGATGGTTTGGCAGAGAAAGTCTTTGAATTCGGAAATAAACGTGTACGGGAGCATTTTGAAGATATTAAAGGTTTCTTGGAATACAAGAAGATGAGTAGCTTGAAAGATATTGAACGTTAGCATCTAGATAAACGTCGTGTAAAACCCGATAGGGGCTCAGTTATAAAAAGCGGCTTTTTGATATAAAAGCCGCTTTTTTGTGTTTTAAAAGAATATTAATCGAGCCTTCAAGCTTTTTTTCCTTAATCCCAAAGTGTGTGAAAGACACCTTCCCGATCAATACCATTACGCCGAGTCCAACTATTCCAAAATCGTAGTTATTCTTTTTGTCTATACTCATCGTTTAATACCATTTTTCTAAGTTGAAATTTACCATTTATGTTGATACTACGAAAGACAATTATCAGTAGATCGGTATGCGGCGATTTTCTCGCTCCAATTACTTTGCTGGTATTGAGCCTTTTGTTGTAAGCTAACAGATATTCCGTATATTGAACTTTCCTAAACATCAATTTTATTTATGATCATTGGATTAGACATTGGGACATCATCTGCGAAAGCTGTTGCATTTGACCACGCAGGTAACATCTTATCCCAGCATAGTATACCTTATCCTATAATAAACCCGTTGGAAGGGTGGTATGAGCAAGATCCGGAGATTGTTTATGGCGCATGTATTGATTCTATTATGCATGTCATGATTAGCTTAAGGCAATCTAGTGTGGAGATACCGAAACCTGTATGTATTTCGGTGAGCAGTGCTATGCACGGACTGATCGCTGTTGACTCGGCAGGACAGCCACTTAGCAATTGCATTATATGGGCAGATCGCAGAAGTGAGCATATTGCGGTTGCCTTGGAGGCAAGTGAGGCGGGCAGGTTGCTTTATCAGCAGACGGGTACACCAATACATCCCATGTCTTTGCTTTGCAAATTAATGTGGATAGGGGCCAATGATCAAAAATTATTTGCTCAATCGTACAAGTTTATCGGTATCAAAGAATTTCTTTTTTACCGGCTCTTTGGCGTGTATGTGGTCGATCATTCCATTGCATCTGCAACAGGGCTTTTCGACATACATCACCTAAGATGGTCTGATCAGGCGTTAAGCTTGGCGGGCATATCGGAAGAACAGCTAGCATCTCCAGTTCCGGTCAATTATATTTTAAATATGCCTAGCCGAGAAATTGCGGCCTTGATGCATATCCCTGAAGATACCCCTTTTGTTATAGGTGGTAGCGATGGTTGTTTGGCTAATCTCGGAGTAGGAGCTATACGTCCTGGAGTGGCTTCGGTAACTGTAGGTACCAGTGGAGCTATTCGCGTAGCAAGCTCGCAGGCAAATCAAGAAAAAAAACAAAGACTATTTACCTACCTACTGAGATCAAATGAATATATAATTGGTGGTGCGGTTAATAATGGCGGTGTATTACGCAACTGGTTTCGAGACAACTTTTTGAACGAATATACCCAAATGGAAGCAGATGGAGATCTTTCGGCGTCGTTAGATGCTTTGATCGGCTCCGTCGTTCCGGGGGCAGAGGGCTTGATATTCTTGCCCTATTTAACTGGTGAACGGGCACCACATTGGAATTCCAATGCTAAAGGTGTTTATTTTGGAATACAGTTGCATCATGGCAGGGCGCACTTTGCACGTGCCATGATGGAAGGGATGTTGTTTGCAATTTACAGTGTAGGAATCGCGTTAGAGGAGAACACCGGTCCCATTCATACGATCTTTGCAAGCGGCGGCTTGGCGCGGTCATCGTTGTTCGTGCAGATGCTTGCAGACATTTTCAATAAACCTGTATTCACCAAAAATACAGTAGAAAGCTCTGCATGGGGAGCAGCATTGATAGGCTTGGAAGCCTTGGGTATTCAGGGATGTGAGCCTACTATAAAAAACAAACAAGCGGAAGGAGAGCAAGAGACCGAGCATTATTATAAACCGAGTGCGGAGAATCACGCTGTATATATGAAAAACTTCCGGAAATTTGAACGCCTGTACCATATATTGGAAGGTGAGTTTTAAGTAAATATAAATTATTATGCCTCTAATCATCGTTATTTTGGGAGTAGCTTTACTACTTCTTTTAGTTACCGTCGTCAGGTTAAACACGATCTTTTCATTACTGATAACCTCTGTTGCGGTCGGTTTTGCTATGAATATGAGTGCCGTCGACATCCTTAAATCTGTTGAAAACGGAGTGAGTACCACTATGGGCCAGTTGGCACTATTGTTGGCTTTCGGGTCTTTACTGGGAAAATTGATGGCGGAGGGTGGTGCTGCAGAAAAGATTACAACGGTACTAACGGCTGTATTTGGCAAAAAGAACTTACCTTGGGCAATGGTTCTCACGGGCTTTTTAGTAGGAATTCCCTTATTTTACAATGTCGGTTTTATCGTCTTAGTACCATTCGTTTTCATGGTATGTGTTTCCAATAAAATGCCTTTGCTTTACATAGCCATTCCGTTGCTGGCAGCGCTGTCCGTGACACATGGTTATTTGCCACCGCATCCGGGAGCTACGGCCATAGCGCTTAACTACAAAGCGGATATCGGTTTAACAATGGTCTATGGCATTGTTGTGGCAATTCCTGCCATCATTATCGGTGGGCCGCTCTTTGGCAGGATGCTTAAGCGTATTCCGACCAATCCACCGACCGAGTTTTTTCCGGAACACAATCAAGCGGATAGGAAGGAGCTTCCCGGGTTTGCAATTAGTATATTTACGGGGCTTTTTCCAATAATTTTAATTGCTTTTGGTTCATTTTCCCATCTAATGTTTCCAGAAGGCTCCTCTTGGCTGAAGGCACTGCGTTTCTTGGGTGACCCAGTGGTGGCTTTAATGATTGCATCGCTAATGGCGATGTACACAATGGGTATCCGCCAAGGTAAAAGTTTGCGGGAGCAATCAGAAAGTGTGGAAGAAGCAATCCGCGGGATAATGATGATCCTTTTTATCATTGCGGCATCAGGCGCCTTTAAGCAAATTTTGGTAGACAGTGGTGTAGCGAACTACATCGCTGACCTAACCGCAGACCTGAGCTTGTCGCCTCTTGTGCTTGCATGGTTAATAGCCGGTATCATTCGCCTAGTTATCGGTTCGGCTAGTGTTGCTGGGCTCACGGCAGCGGGCATTATGCTTCCCATTGTGCAGGCAGGAAAGGTTACTCCTGAATTAATGGTGCTAGCGACGGGAGCGGGTAGTCTTATGTTCTCACACGTCAACGATCCTGGGTTTTGGATGTTTAAATCTTATTTTGGAGTGAGCATGAAGGATACGTTTCGCTCATGGACGGTGATGGAAACGCTCGTTTCTGTTGTTGGATTGATTGGCGTCTTGATTTTACATTGGCTTGGTCATTGACAGCGAATGGGAAAGTTTCCTATTGTCATACATCTTTAGTTAATAATCTTGCCTTTCTAAGCATTGCTTCTTTATAAACAACATAAACAGGATCATGTACTGTCCCTGTAGCTCAACAAAATGATGATATGAAGTAATCGTAAGGATGTATAGTAATAGCTCAAACGAATATTGAATTATACAGGCCCATAATCGGTTGATTATGGGCTTTTTTTTGACGGAAACCTTTGTTTGATTTTTTTTTCTTAATATCGTGACAATGAACCAAATTTTTGTTGTTCTAAAATTATGTGGAGATTACACCGATTTTATATACTTTGCTCAATCCTGTTGGTAAGCTGCCTATCTGGGTTACCTTCTTTTGGACAATCAATTGCTTATACAGTAGACAATTTGCCCAGTCCAAAAATAAAGGGGCAGGATTATTTTGTGTCCAATCCTGATGGGATTCTATCCTCAGGTACAGTGGCGGAATTAGATGGTTTATCGACGCAGATTGAGGCTACTACAAAAAGTGAATTTGCCATCGTTGTTGTGAACGATTACGTTGGCGACAGTGATTTCGAATTTGCTTTAAAATTATTCAATGCCTGGGGGATCGGTAAGAAGGAAAGTAACAATGGGCTTTTGTTGTTTATTGCTAAAGACCGCCATGAATACCGTTTTCTCACTGGGTATGGTATGGAAAGTATTTTGCCCGACGCTTATTTAAAGCGCATTGGCGAAAAATATCTCGTACCTAATTTTAGGAATGAGGATTACGACCGGGGTGTTATGGAGGCTTCAGAATTTATAAAGACCATTCTCACCTCACCGGATAGTAAAGCCGAGCTGGAACGCTTAATGCCAGAGGCAACACCTGTCTGGAGCTTTAAAAGTCCAATCCTGCGAAATTCACTGTTGGTTTTAGGTTTGTTTGCAATCTGTTATATCTGGTTGGGTGAAGTGACCCGAGCGATCAAAGGGAAGTTGACCAAAAAAAGTAAATATTTCCCGCCTTTAGTCAGTGGATGCGGCTGTATGGGGATAGTAATGTTTATCTCGGTGTTTATCTGTGCATTTGCCCTCAATAATTTTGAGGAGGTCTATCAGTGGAAAAATTTACCTTATTTTATTGGTGTTTTTGGTAGTATCACCTTGGCGATGAAGTATAATGCAAGCCGCACGCAAATTGTCAATTCTTATCAGGACGAAGAAAATATACAAAAAGCTTTGCGCAAATTTCGTGTCTGGGGCTTAGTTCCGCTATTGCTTAGTCCATTGGCGCTATTTGATCTAATTGGATTGAATAAACGCATTCGGAAGAATCAACTTCGATTGGCTCCTCCAGATCAATCTGGACGTTGGTTGCGCATGAATAAGGATGATGTGTCTACCCGAGAAAGTGCATACCTGGATAAGGGGCAGCTTTTGGAGGAAAAAATCGGTAGTCGTTCGTACGAAATATGGATAGATCAGACGACCAATGAAACAAAGCTGGTTCCCTGGGATGAAAATGTTGGGTTCAGTGATTGTCCTGCATGTCATTACAGAACTTTTGAGACCGGGCGTACCAAGACGATACGTGCAGCAACGTATAGTTCGCAGGGATTGGAAGAACGCTTTGACTTATGCAAGAACTGTGGCCATCGGGTATCCCATGGTGAACATTCAACTCCAGTTAAAGTGCGCTCAACATCGAGTAGCTCTGGCGGAGGATCGAGTAGTAGTGGCGGTGGTGGTAGTTTTGGTGGCGGATCTTCTGGTGGCGGTGGTGCAGGCGGAAGATGGTAATCCGTAATTTAGGGCAAAAAAAAGGTTTCCAAACGGGGAGAATGAAAACCTTAAATAACCAATTATAAACCTAAATTATGATGATACAAATATAGTGTATTTATTACACTATGCAAATTTTTTTTAAAAAAAAATAAAAAATAAGTTACAGCTAGCGCTATATGATTTCTGTTTATAAATTGAAACCAAAATTTCAGCAGTTGCTGATGCCGATCTTGAACTTTTTGCATCAAAGGAAGATAACGGCCAATCAAATTACAATTGGATCGATCGTATTCTCGTTGATTATTGCTTTGTTTTTTTGGTATGCTGATCGTTTCCCGATTTTCTTTTTGGTCCTGCCAATCGGATTGTTATTACGCATGGCCTTGAATGCCTTAGACGGTATGATGGCGAGGCTTTTTAATCAGACAAGCAAGACCGGAGAGGTTTTGAACGAAGTCGGAGATATTGTTTCGGATGTCGTGCTATTTTTTCCTTTGTTGAAGTTTCATCCGGAAAGCGTGTATCCAATCGTCGCTTTTATTGTCTTGAGTGTTGTGAATGAATTTTGTGGATTGATAGGGAAGGTAATTGCCAATGATCGTCGTTACGATGGGCCGATGGGCAAAAGTGATCGTGCTTTGCTGTTGGGCGTATATGGAATTTTAGCATTATTGCATATTTCTATCGTTGCTATTTCGGGCTATATTTTTGGCGTTTTGTGCTTACTCTTACTTTTGAGTTCGGTAACTCGATTGAGAAAGGCTTTGGCGCATGGCTGATGCCAATGGCAAGTTTGCAGATGTTCCTGTTCGTGTTAGAAGCTGGGGTTACATTGTCTTGGTGCTGGCGGTTGCTTTCGTCCCACCAACATTATCACCTTTGTTTGTTGCCTGGATAACCTTTCAAGGGATGTGCGAGTTTGCGCGTATGTTTATCCCTGAATGGAAGGCGAATCCATTTGTATTTCTTTCCATGGCAATGTTGCAAGCGTTGCTTCTGTACTTTTGTTCCTATCAAGAATATTTAGTGTTGGCCAGCTTCATGTGTTTGGGGACTGCTTTATTTTTCAACTATGGTTTAAAGGTTAAGAAGGGAACTGTGTTTGGACTGTTTTTTGGCGCCGTAGCTTGTTTGCTTGCCCTTTAGCCATTTAGCTTTTATCCGATCCATTAAAATGGATGGCATCGCGTTCCTAGGACTAAAATTAATCGGATATATTGTTGTGTTAACGGAACTGAATGACGTCTTTCAATACCTGATGGGCAAGTTTTTTGGCAAACGTAAAATCGTTCCGCGTATTAGCCCAAATAAGACAATTGCGGGATGTGTGGGCGGTATCGGCTTAACAATTATACTGAGTAATTTATTGGGGTATTTCCTACTGCCTTTTCAGAATTTTCTATACTTTTCGTTGTTCGGTTTGTTCTTCGGTATTTTGGGATTCTGGGGAGATGTTCTTTTTTCCTATCTGAAAAGAAAGGCAGGAGTGAAAGATACTGGAACATTGATTCCCGGGCATGGTGGCTTATTGGACCGTATCGATAGTCTGATCTTCAATGCACCACTGTTTTATGCTTTGATTATCCTGTTGTTGGGGAATTAATAAAATTTGACGAATGTAGTGGAGAGAAGGTTAATTAAAATTTCAATGTGATGGCTTATCAACGTGCTGTTTTATTTTCAGGGGGTGGAACGCGGTTCAGTCTATATCTGGGCATGTACGCTGCGTTAGATGAGCTGGGCTTAAAACCAGATCTGCTTATAGCGAGCTGCGGAGGTTCAATGGCAGTCGCTGTTATACAGGCCTTTGCTACACATGAAGCCCGCAAGTGCTATCTACAATCTGAAGAACTTTATCGATTTTTCTTGCATCATCGGCTCACTGAACAGCGTCGTTTGGGGAAGCTGGGCGTGTATGTTTTGAAAAAACAGCTGAACAAAAAACGGGCGCCCTTTATCGAGGATGTCTTTAGTCGCTATCTCGTAGATATGGAACAGGATCTTTCCTTACTATTGCCTACCTTGGATAGACCATTCTCGGCAGCAATACCGGCACTGGTGGTCGGCGCTAAAATGCTGTTCAGCCCGTCTGAAGTAGGGCAGCGGCGTGGAGATCGGAAACTCTATCAAAAAATGCTGATGGGAACTAAGGATGTATTGGCCAATGTGCCTGTTGAGGCAATAGGCATTGCGGATGAGAATTATGTGCACAGTGCAGTGGCTGAAGAAGTTCATTTGAGCGCTGAATTTTCTGTGCTACAGGCGGCCCGTATTTCAATGTCCGATATGTTTTATATTGAACATGTATGTTCCAATAATACTCATTACGCTGGTGGAGCAATTGATCTCGTTCCAATGGAGCTAGCAAATGTGCTTGCTGAAAACATTATATGTGAGCGAAAACAACCTTACAGACCACAAGAAGAAGCGTTGGTACGGGCAGTATTGGGCTTTAGTGGAAATAAACGGTTAGCAGATTTGGAACAACATTTTCCGTATGCACATTGGATAGATACACAGGATGCCGCGAAACAATTAGCTGGGAAATACTGTAAAAAAGGAATTGATTGGCGTAAATTTGAAGTTACGCTTTCTTTCCCGAGAGATCTGGAAGAATTTGCTGAAGCGATGGAAGCGCAATGGAACTATGGCTATGAGGTGACATTAAAATCATTGAAATGAAAGTATTTATTGCCGGTGGCACAAGTGGAATAGGCCTTGCGTTGGCCAAGCGTTATCTTGATCAAGGAGCAGAGGTAGCGGTATGTGGACGTGATCTAACGAAAATGTCAGCATATTCCTGGACGCATAGCCTTAAAAGTTTTGAAGTAGACGTATGTCAATTAAACAGTCTGCAGGGTACGGTCAGCACATTTTGTGCACATTCATCTTTGGACCTCTTTATTAATTGTACCGGGAGTTACGCAGATGACGTTGCTCAACAGATAAGTTATCAGGAGGCGGTTGCCATGCTACAGGTGAATATGATGGGTACGATAAATTGTTTTGAAGCGGCAAGAATGGTTATGCAGGGTCAATCGGAAGGACAGATTGCAATCGTCGCATCGGTATCGGGAACGCTTCATTTTCCCAATTCAAGCCTATATAGTAAGACCAAGCGTGTTGCAATCCAAGTGGCAGATGCCTATCGTAGGGCACTCCAGCCGTATGGAATTGCGGTTACTGTTATCGCCCCGGGATATGTGGATACGGAAAAGCTAAGAACACTCAACAAGCAAGATTTGTCTAAAAAGCCATTTTTAATCCCCGTAGGCGATGCGGCACAGCGTATAATGGCAGCTATCGAACAGAAGAAGAAGCAAGTAGTGTTTCCGAAGCGTATGAAGTGGTTAATGGCATCGCTGGGACTACTTCCAAATATCGTATTGAATAAAATTATGTCGAGGAAGGCCAAATGGATGAAAAACGACTGAAAAATGGGGGACTGCAATTTGCTGTTTTCCTTTATTGTGCGCTATTTTCCAGGTGACTTATTCTGCTGCTGCGGTCCATGCTGCAAATCAGACTACTGTATCTTCGTTTGTGTTTCCTTTTGAACACTTTATGCGTTCGTTTCTTGGATGATTATCCCCTACATGAGCAGTGGTTTGTTCTTCGCTGTGGTTCCTTTCTGTTGTCGAAGTCGAGAAGAGCTTTGGGTCTATACGAAGCGTTTCAGTTTCATTACCATCTTCTCTATTTGTTGTTTTTTTATTTTTCCCTTGCGATTTTCTTTTGATAGGCCTAGCGTTGAGCATTCAGTTTTTGAATTTTTCTTCGCCTTTTTAGGGAAGTACGATTCCCCATTTAATCAAGCACCTTCGTTGCATGTGGCCTATGCATGTCTGTTTTGGTCGGTGCTCGGTAGGCAGCTAAAAGGATGGAAAAAAGAGGCTGTGAGAATTTGGCTGCTGCTCACGGGGATTGCTACACTCACCGTTTATCAGCACCATCTGGTGGATGTGCTGACCGCATTGATTTTGGTTCATATGGGATTCGTTCTATTCCCATCTCCATCGGGACTGCTTCATGACAGTGCATTATCTATGTTAAAGGCCGGGAATTTGCCCTTTTTGGCTGGTACCGAAAAGGCAAATTTATACGAAAAGACGAAATTAGACCTCGAAGCGGAGATTTGTCGTAGAAACCAAAGAATTGGTAACGTTTACTATGCCATTGGCTGGAGTTTATTGTTACTGGCATTGTGGGGCGGAGTTCATGCTTTTGGAATATATCTTTTGTGTTGGCCATCCCTGGTCTGCATTGCGGTAGGAAGGAATTATGTTATCAATAATCCAAGGTTTCTAAAAAATGATAAAGGTTGGATACCTGGATTTAAAAAATGGTTTTATTGTCCATATCAATGCATATATTGGTTACTGTGGCGTTTTGTCAGACGCAGCAATAATCCGCCTTTATTTGAAATTTTACCAGGTTGTTATGTGGGGCCGAGGATGACTGCAGGAGATCTCCGTGTGCTTGGTCTGAATAAGCATCTGGTTGTTTTTGATCTGGCTGCTGAATTGGAAGAAATACCTATTCTACATTTGGAGAAAAACTATCATTCGTTTCCATTGTTGGATATAGCAGCAATTAAATTGTCGGATGCCGAAAGGATATTGGCAGCGCTCGTAATCAGTTATCAACAATTGAAGCGAGGTGAAAATATGATTATACATTGTACAATGGGTTACAGCAGGAGTATGATTTTTGCTGTTCTATTGTCACAAAAATATTATCTTTAGATTTAATGGATGCTATAGATCGTGTTAAATCTCATAATAAGCATCTTGTATTGCATAAACATGCACTTGAGTTGATGGAGGTGCTGGTCGAGAGAAATAGCTAGACGGTCCTTTGCATGATCTTTGTTATGAAATATACTATTTGAAATTAGTACGTAAAATTATACATGAAATCAGGTTACTTCAAGAGTTTTGATCAAGGGGAGTTATTATATCGCGTTTGGAATTATCAGGCCGGACAGCGGGCATTGGTCGTACTGCACCGGGGGCATGAGCATTCGGAACGTCTGCAGGAGATGGCTACGGATCCCCAGTTTGCCGATCATTCCATCTTTGCATTTGATTTGCGCGGACATGGTTATACGAAAGAACCAGTTTCACCGATCTTTATGGATTATGTACGGGATTTAGATAGTTTCGTTCATTATATAGGCCACGAATATTTGGTTGATTCGAAAGACATTTTCGTTATCGCCAATAGTATTGCAGGAGTTGTTGTCAGTGCCTGGGTACATGATTTTGCGCCTAAAGTCGCAGGTATCGCATTGTTGGCACCTGCATTTGAAATTAAATTATATGTGCCCTTGGCAAATCAGATGATTGCTTTGGGAACAAAGCTAAAAAAAGATCTGATTATCCAGAGTTATGTCAAATCTAAGGTGTTGACTCACGATATCGATCAGCAGAAGTCTTACGATGCCGATCCGTTGATTTCCAAATCTATCAATGGTGCTTTGTTGGTTGATCTATTAAAAGCTGGCGAGCGTATTGTTGAAGACGCTGCGGCGATTGATATCCCTGTGATTGTCCTTTCTGCTGAAAAAGATTATGTGGTCAAAAATTCGGTGCAGAAAAAATTCTTTGTGACAATAGCTTCAAAGTTGAAGACTTTTATCACTTTACGTAATTTCTACCACGGGATTCTATTTGAAACAAATCGGCAGAAAGTTTATCACTATCTGCGAAATTTTATCGACAAAGCCTATGCCCGACAAAGTCCTGAACTGACGCTCGAACCCGATGATTTTTCGGTGAAAGAGTATGAACAATTATACCATAAATTACTTCCTGCAGGTGAAAAATTGAACTATGCGGTTCAGAAATGGGCATTGGGCAAAATAGGTTCCTTAAGTAAAGGAATGAATTTAGGACTGCAGTTTGGATTTGATTCGGGGATATCGCTGGACTACGTCTATCGCAATGAATCGCAGGGTAAAAATCGGTTCGGTCGTATCCTCGACCGAGGTTATCTGGAGGCGATTGGATGGAAAGGAATTCGCATTCGAAAACAGCACTTATTACAGTTATTGGAAGAGAATATCGCGAAGGTCAAAGCTGCTGGAAAGACCGTGAAGATATTGGATATTGCAGGTGGCACCGGCAATTACTTATTTGATATCAAAGCGAAATATTCCGAAGCCGAAATCGTGATTAATGAATTCCTGTTGTCCAATATTGAGGTGGGAGAGAGGATTATCCGTAGAAATGGATTGCAGGGGATACGATTTACCAATTACGATTGTTTTGATCCAGCTACCTATTCCAAACTGGAATTCGAGCCTAATATTGTTATTATCTCAGGTATTTTTGAACTTTTTGGTGACAATGAAATGGCAAGTAGGGCTGTAAAAGGCGCAATTTCGATTTGCGAATCAAGCAGTCATTTGGTTTATACTGGACAGCCATGGCATCCACAGTTAAAGATGATTGCTTACGTGTTAAACAGTCATCAGAAAAAGGACTGGGTGATGCGTCGTCGTTCGCAGAAAGAATTAGATCGTCTGATGGCGTACAATGGAGTTGTTAAGGAACGTATGCTGATCGATGACTTTGGCATATTTACGGTGTCTTCAGGGACGGTAAATGGGTAGCCATTCCGCTATTCTTAGCAGTGAAAAGTTATGTCTTTGTTTAGGGTAATGATTATTCCAGCTGACGCTTCCAATTACGTCAGCTGGAATAATCAGGACGAATATTAATTCCTATAAGCACGGATAGCTTGTATGATACCCTCTAGGTTTTCATTAAAGTCCTGCATTTGTGCAAAGACCTTATCATCTTTGGCAAGTCCACCATGTTTATTGTTCTTGCGGAATATTTCTTTGATGTGTTCCCACCGTTCTTGTTCCACTGTATTGATTAATCCAGCAAGTTCTTTCAATTTTAAAAGATTACTTTCCGTATCGGCAGTAAGGGTTTGTGACTCACTTTCATAATGTGCGAGGAGAACTTGATCGATTTCCTGTTCGTTCATCATCGGCACAACTTGTGCGACGAGCTTACTCATATTCCGATAAGACCCTTGCAGTTTGAACGGCGGTTCTGTTCGGTAATTGTCCTGCATGGCCGCACTTTGAATATAATTTTGGTTGACCTTGATGACAACGTTTCTGATCTTTAACACATGTTTTAATACCGTGATAAAATCATCGATATCTTGCTTCAGGTAATTGCCTTCTAAATCGGGAAGTTGATCTACAACCGATTGTGCATAGTTCACTAAAGCATAGAAATCGTTGAAGGATTTGCTTGCTATTTTTTCAAGGTAGCTGTTTTCAATTGCCGCATTTTCAATTAAGCTGAGATTGAAAAGTGCTTCGGTATCACCGATCACATCCCCAAGATTGTATACATCCGCACGGTTGGCCAACATATCTGGAATCTGAAATTTGGATCCGCTTTCGGTGTAAGGGTTTCCTGCCATTACGATGCAGAATCTTTTCCCACGCAAATCGTATGTTTTACTCTCACCTTCAAAAATACCGTCGATCTTACGTTGCCCATCAGCCAATGAAATGAATTTCTGAAGGAATTCGGGATTCAAATGTTGGATATCATCGAGGTAAAGCATCACATTATCGGCCATTTCGAAAGCAAGATTGATCTTCTTAAGTTCCTCACGTTCACCAGAGGTTTTCGCTTCCACAGGATCTATTGAAGTAATGGAATGCCCTATTGTAGGTCCATTGATTTTCACAAAATGTAATCCCATGGTTTTCGCGAGGTATTCCATTAATGTTGTCTTTCCGTAACCTGGCGGAGAAATGAGGAGAAGCATACCCATCCTGGCGGTACGTTTATTGTCGCCAGCTGCCCCCAGCTGTTTGGCCAAATTATTTCCGATCAATGGGAAGTAAACTTCGTTGATCAACTTATTTCGGACAAAAGATGTTAGGACTTTTGGTTCAAATTCTCCGATTTTCAGCTCCTTGGCGTATGTTTTTCCGAGCTGCTCCTTCAAAGAAGCGAATTCTTGAAAACGAGGAACATTCCATTCGGCAAAAGTCTTCAATCTACGCAGAAATTGATGGTATTGAATCTGCTCTTCTCCATTGTTCAAGATCGCGTGATTTCCCTTTAATCCCTGGATGAGTGCATTGTCTTTGGCGATGATCAATTGGTATTCATCCTTCGGATAAAGAAGCGTGACTGCAGTTTCCTCCACGTACTTTTGGAAATCCTGGTAATCGTCGTTCTCGTCGATAAAAGAATTTAGCCAATTTAAGGTCAAATAGAAGCGGTCTACGAGACTAAATTGTGTATGCTGAATATCTGCTTCAAAGAGTTTAAAACTCTTTTTGTTTTCCAATAGCCGGATGAAAGCCTTTTTAAGTTCATCCGATTGCTCACTGACGACAAACTTGCTGTAGCTTGTGAACGTCTGGAAGAGATAGCTCGCGACGTCCTCCGCATGAAATGTCGAACGATCCAAATGGGTGTCCCAATTGATGAATAATTTTGTGAGTTCGTCCACGACAGATTGGTAGCGTGTGGAATTTGGAAATGCTTTTAATACCGAATGTGTAGATTGAATCAACGCTTTCTGTTTTTCCTGCTCGTCTTGCGCAAGTGAATGCCAAAACAATTGTGCCATAGCACGCAAATGAGCATCGTAACGTAAAAGATCAAGCTTGCTATCTAGCTGTTTGATGGTATCATAGATTACCAAGGCATCAAAGTTATGCACTCCTTTGACATAACCTTCCGAATAACTTTGCTCGACAGTCTGATTGATAAACAGGTTGGCATCAAAATCTAACTGTCCTTTGGAAGCAAGGAATGTTTTATAGGCGAGATATTCAGCCCGATATACGTCCTTGTTTTCGGAAATCAGTTCCTGATCCCAAATATCGCTAAAGTTTTCGATCTCGGATCCTTTGACTTTTTGATAGAAGCTCGTTCCGGTAAGATGGAAGAATAGTTCGTCATTTTTGCGTACGAGTGTTAAACTGAGTGACTGACTATTGACGGCAAATTTATGCTTGCCAAGCGCAATAATGTTCTCTCCATCTACAAAAAGATCATTCTTGTCACGTAAAATGCGTAATGCATCCTCCTGAGATTTTTTGAGCAGGTTTTCAAGATTTTCGGCTTTTGAAACGTCACTGAGCGTTTTCAGTTCTTGCACAAGCTGTCTGATTTTGTCAATCATCAAATCTGAAGCAAAGAAACTTAGGATTTCCTCACGCGTTGCAAATGTCTTTGATTTGTTTTCGATATTCTTTAATACGCGAAGTCCAATTTGCTCGAGTGAAGAGCTACGTTTGTTGATCTGTTCAACGATTTGCTCTCTGCGGGAATTAAATGCTTTGATGATTTCATCGCGTTTATCTGCTATTTTCAGGGCGAAGTCCTCAAATTCTGAAAACTTACTTTCGAGTTCTTCCAGTTGGACAATGACCTTGGTATAATACTCGTCTACTTTTTCAGTTGTCGTAGAGAGTTCAAGGTAGTTGGTGACAGACTGTTCCAGCAGAGTAAGTTGGGCAGAAAATTCCGCAATGGCTTCCGTACTTTTTAATGAATTGAGTTTGCGCGTAAGCTGCGCCCGGACCTCATTCAAAGAAGAGAAAATAACGGCTATCTTTTCGATGATTTTGGTGGTCTGGGTGGAGTCGTCGATTTTTAAACTGTTTAGAATATCGATCAACAGCTCCAATTCACTCGATATAGTCGAATTGGCCTTCTCAATCGCTTTGGCGTCATAGACTTTGACAATTGCAGCAACATTGTTTTTCTGCTGCTCCACTTTCTGCTCATAGGGTTGTAAAGCCTCGTCGCGGAGCAAGAAAGCAATTGTCTTTTCGGCAAGTTCGGTGGTGATTGACTGCAGCTTCTCGAGTAAAGCATCGATACGGACTATATCAATATATCTGACATTTTTGAGGTCAATGATTTCGCCCTGTAAACGTCGTGAATCTGCCAATTGATGAACAAGTTGGTCAAGCTTTTCGACTACTGTACTATTGATGTAAAAGGTAAGCTCTTCCATTTTCTTCTCGGCAGTGCTATTGAGCTCTGTAGCGTATTTACGTTGGGCTTGGACCTTAACAAATTCGTCAATTGCCGTATTGGCGACCTCCTTGATCTGAGCCAACGGCTGACCAAGGTTGGACAAGGCTTCATCCTTTATCCAAAAATAAGAGTCAAGAAGGACAGTCGATTTTTTGAGTATATCCTCGTAAAGACCTTCATAACTGTCTTCTTTGTTGATGAGCTGTATGACTTCTTGTGCCTCGGCCATGGCCTGTACGATCTGTTTATTACCAACCTTATAAAGTGGGTCGTCTTTTTTTAACTCATTTTCTTTGAGCACGGCCATGTAAGGGGTTTCCCAGATCTGAACCTGATGATGCCTTGTTGCTTCGGCCTCTGTATGGAAGTAAATTAAACTGCCGTCTTTAAAAAGTGTGAATCCATTGCAGATGATCGGCGTTTCGACATGCTGCTGAATGATGTTATAAGACAGTAAGATGTAGGTATTCGTTTCCTCCTGACAAAAGATATAGAGAAAGTCTTCACCGTTTGGTGATGTGATGCGTCTAAGGAAACTAACCCGGTCAAACTGGACGTCAAAGATTTTATGGGTGCCATTCTGCAGGTAGTATCCGTTAGAAAAAATGATTCCTTGATTATCGGGTAGTAAAATGGCTGATTCATTCAGGGATTTAAGATTCACCACTTCTTTTGTCCGTTGATTAAAGACAAATGCACGGAAATCTTCTTGATACGGTTTGATGCGAACGGCAATCAAATTGCCAAGGTCTGCATAGTAGTAATCCGCATCATCCAATTGTTGGTCGGCGTTTGAAACTTTTTCAGAGAAGATTCCTTTCCCTGTATCGGTGTTATTTTCAATTTTGAAAGTAATATCGCCATTGATCGCTTCTATAAAGATCTTATCCTTAATGGATATGTGTGGGTGTTTTCCGAGGCGACGGTCTTCCAAGGTTGTTTTTGTCCATTCAAATTCAAATTGGTTGGGCAATTTGACTTCGTGGATGCTGCGGTCATCCTGATATTGGAGCTTTCCGTCTTTAATCAACCACTTGAATGCCTTCAGGTCAGCAGGATTTTTGCTGGTCTGAAAGATCATATAAAGATAGTTTTCCGTACGTCGAAACTTGGAAAAGATCGAGTCGCGATAGTATTTGTATAAATTTTGATAATCGCCAATGAAATTAGGATCATTGATCAGATCGAGTGATTGTGGGATAAACTGATTGTTTTCGAACGTATATACACTGAAAACATCTTCGAGTTTAATTTCGGTACGTAACCCAAAATGGACATTATAACCAAATATACATAGCTTGTCCAGGGCCAAAATACCGCGAGCAACACAGTTATTTTCTGTCGTGATCCGTTGATTGGCTTTGAGTATAAAACTTGTCGCATTAAATACTTCCTTGCGGGCATTATTTAGTTGCTGGAGTTTGATAGAAAGCTCTTCCTTTTGTGTAAGGAGCCGCTTTCGAATAACCTCGTATGCACCTTGATCAAGGGAGTCGTTCTGATTTATTACGTTTTCTTCTGGCATAAAATGAGCTTTCTCGACTTGGTATATGTGATAAAATCTTGTGTTCGTTGCCTGCAATGCTAATTAGCATTGCAGGCAATAGTGAATTGGGTATGGGCTAGGACAGTTTCTTGTTTGATATGCCCAAGTTTTTCGCCAATCCGAACAAAGAATTAATGAAGCCTGTATCTTCGCCATTTTCAGCATCAGTCGCCGCTTGTTGAAGTTTAATCAATGCTGCTGAAACGGTGAGGTTCTTAATATCGTTTGTGGAAATTCCATATTTATCGGCTAATCCACGCACCTTCTCTGCGAGGTCTCCTTGTCCATCTGGACCTATCAAAGAATTTTTAATAGCTGTGGCATGTTTGGAGTTGTCAATCAAGTGATCAAAACCTTTGGAGTTGGATACTTGACGGACGATATTCTCAAAGAACATGGTTTCACCACCAACAATATCGATTTTTGCTGTTTTAAGTGCTTCCGATAATACGCCGGCTTGTGCTTGAGCAATGTCTTTTTGGATATTGATGTGTGCGAGTTCAATATCACGTTCTTTTTGCAATTGCAATTTGAATTCTTCGTGATCTCTGCCCACGCCGTCCAATTTCTTCATCGCTTCAGCTTTCTCTTCGATACCTTTGGCTTCAGCAAGCGCTTTCTCACGCACCACTTCCGCCTGTGCTAAGCCTTCTTTACGCATCGCTTCCGCTTTCTTCTCAATGACATTAGCTTCAACAGTACCTTGTTTTTCTTCAGCTTCAGCTTTGGCAACCATAACTTCGGCTTCGGACAAGCCAAGTGCAGCTTCTTCTTTGGCTTGTGCCTCGGCAATAATCTTACGACTTTCGGCTTCTTTGAGTGATGCTTCTTTTTTCGCTTCCGCATCGATCAATAGCTCTTGTGCACGCTTTTCGGCGATTTTACGAGCAGCCTCCGCGTCGATTACTTTTTTCTCTGCTTCCTGTTCTGCCGCAATTTTTGCAGCTTCGGCAGCTTTAACAGTTGAAATTAATTTTTCTTCTGCTTCTTGTGATGCCGCAATAACACCCGCTTGTTTTTTACGTTCTACTTCACGGAATACTTCGATGTCTTTGACGCCTTGTTGCTCTTCAACAACACCTTTTTCCAATTGTACACGTTCTTTGATAACGCCTTGGATACTTTTCTTTTCGGTTTCGATCGAGCGTTCTTTGTCGATCTGTGCTAAGGTAACAATGCGCTCGCGTTCTGTTTGTTCTAAGGCGCGATCTTTTTCTACACGTTCGGCCTCCACAGCATCGGTACGTTGTTTATTCTTTTCAGCAATGATAATCTGCCGCAGTTTATTTTCTTCTTGAACAGCGAGTTGCTCTTCGGTAGAAATCCGGACGCTTTCGTACTTGAGACGTTCTTCTTCGCGTACCTTTGCTATTTCTGCTTCTTCGCGTGCTCTGATGTTGTCAATTTCCCGTTTTTGTTTCTCTTCCTTTTCGGCAAGCTGACGGTCTAGTTCTAGAATCGCTTCCCTTGCTTCCACGTTTTGTTTTTTGATTAGTTTCTCCTCATCACGACGAATGAAGTTGGCATTTATATTTTGTTTGGCTGTTAATTCGGTGATCTTTTTGATACCCTCACTGTCTAGGATATTATTTGGATTGAGATGTTCGATGTCGGTCTGTTCAAGGTAATCAATCGCACAGTCGTCCAAAATATAACCATTAAGATCAGTTCCGATGACGTCCAGTATCTCATCACGGAATTCGCGACGGGCTTCGTATAATTCAATGAAATCAAATTTCTTACCTACTGTTTTGAGTGCTTCGGAGAATTTAGATTCAAAAATACTTTTTAATGTTTCTGGTTCACTGGCGCGGTCGCAACCTAAATTTTGGGCTACATTGATCACATCATCTACATTTTTATTGACACGAACAAAGAAAGCAACTTTGATATCTGCACGAATATTGTCCTTACAGATCAAACCTTCACCCTGCATACGGGCAATCTCAATTTTTTTGATTGAGATGTCCATGATCTCCATCTTGTGAAATACAGGTACAACATACATTCCCTTGTTGAATGCTACTTTTGTACCACCAACACCGGTTCGTACAATCGCTTTCCCTTGTGGAATTTTCTTGTAGAATGCACTCAATACAACAAAGAATGCAAAAATTAAAAAGACAGCCAAACCGACAATTAAAAGTATAATTCCGTTTAAGCCACTTAAAAATAAAAGAGGTTGATATAGCATATGATTTGTATTTATTTAGATTTTAATATTTGGGTTTACGATTAGAATTTAAAAGGATAAAGATTCGCTCTTTTAGGACAGTTGTTTAGTGTCGGGGCTTTGCGTTTATTCCTTTTCCATTAAATATTGTCTATCGTGATTTCTTTGGTCACATAATAATATTTCTTGTCCTTGGATTCGTCAACAATAATGACATCGTCTCCATAGCCTATTTTCTCCCCATTATGGCTGACAACATTGAGGCGAATAGGATCCTGTTGGATGATAAATTCGGCAGAACCTATTTTCTTGCCTTCAATACTGGCTCTCATTTTACCCATGCGACCAAGAAAATCGTGACTTTCTTCGCCATTGTAACCTATACTTTTGAACATTTTAGCTAAAGGTTTGGTCAGAAAATGCATTAAAATAAATGTAACAATAAAAACAGGGATCAGGATTAATACGGACTTTATCCCCCATGAAGCAACGTCGATAAAGAGCGAAGAAACAATGGTAATTATCCAGCCTATAAATTTGAACAGTGTTACAATAAGCATGATGGGTACTTTGCCAACATTGATGTAATCCATTGCTTTTGCAAAGAAACCAGGTTCTGTATTAGCGTCCGTATCCGTATGATGATGGTGTGCATGATCGCCGCCCTCAGTTGCGATATCATGTGAGCCATCAACGTCCGTGACATCAGGTGTAGGATGGAGGTCTATATCTGCATCGGCATCAAATAGATGTACTCCATCTCCCATCAGAAACATAAATAACCAATACACTACAGACATGCCAGTTAAGACTGTCATAATTCCATTGGACAATGGATTGAATAAGATATTGATTAGTTCTGTCATAGTGTTATTGTTTAAATTTTCTCTCTCTTGAAAGTATAATGAAAAGACCAGGAATTCCCATTGACTTCAAGGTCCTGCATGGTTACCAATTCCCAGCCTTGATTTCCAAGATCATTTAAGATTTCATCAATTTTTTCGGGATCCAACTTTGTTCCCCAAAAACCTTTAGGTTCAATTTTTAGCGTTTTATATTCAAATCTTTTCATCATTATTTAATTTTCTTTTTAGTTCTTCTAATTCGTTGTTGACGGCTTCAGACCCGCCTATGGTCTCGTTGATCTCATCAACTTTACTTTTGTTACCTAGTGCAATCTCACCATAGGCCTTTGCTAGTGCTTCATCTTCTTCGACCTTCTCTTTCATACGTTCTAACATGGAAATCGTACTATTGGAATCGATATTAGCGAGCTGACGATTGACCATTTTAGCTGCGTTGGATACCTTTACACGTGCCTTTAAAGTAGAGAGTTCACCTTCCCATTTCGATATATTGAATTTGAGAATATCTACATTTTTGTGTAGCTCATCCGATGAACTTTGATGAATCACGGCTTGTTTCTCCAATTCACCAGCTTCGATTAATAACTGTTTTTTCAACAACAGCGCTTCCTTTGCAAGACCTTCTGCCTTTTCTGTCGTTAATTCTCCCTTTTGTGCTTTTTGGAGTAATAGAATAGCTTTGTTTTCGAATTCATTGGCTTCTTCTTTTTTCTTTTCACAATTGTTTTGGGTACGTATGGCTAACGCTTTAACTTTAGCATAGGCTTCTAACGATTGTTCCAGGTCCTCTTTCATCTCACGGATACCCTGTTCCGTCATTTTGATGGGGTCTTCCATTTTGTCCACGACTGCGTGGATCTCGGCTTGACCAATTCTGAAAATTCTCTTAAAAATATTCATTATTCTATAATTTTGAAAAACTTATTAACTGATTATAATATTCACTCATCAAAAGACTCAGCGAATTAATGGCTGCATCAAACTCATTCTGATCGAGATTATGTATTTGTAAGGTATACCGAAATATAACTTTGGTACCATCTTCTGTTAATGCAAACCCACCGTGTATAATATCTCTATTTTTTATCAATAGTGATTTGAACATATCCATGGTGTCATTGCTGATTGTAAAAAGATATTGCTCAAAAATCAGGATGGGTTGGGCAATGCCTACAATCAGGTTACGGATTCCGTCATCTTCATTTTCGATGACAAAGATTCCTTCTTTTGTATCCTTATGGGTGATGGTGTAACCGATATTGGCGATATAATTTTCAATTTTTGAGAAGTACATAATCAAGTTTTTTATATATTGCACATATTCTTTGCATAAAGGTAATAAAAATGCAAAAATATTTTGCAATAAATATTCAATTTTTTTTAAAATGAGCAACGTAGGCAACAATATTAAGAAATTAAGAAAAGTGAAAGGAATGAGTCAACAGGCATTTGGGGATATTTTTAATCTTACTAGAGGTAATATTTCGTCTTACGAAGAAATGCGTGCAGAGCCAAAAATTGAGATTGTTCTAAAGATTGCAAATTATTTTGGCATTCCTGTGCAGCATCTTATTGAAAAAAATCTATCTGTCAATGAAATTCTTAATTTCAATGATTATTTTGATCCAAATGTTTCTCTTATTGGACGTAAAAGATTGTTACAAATCCCGCTGCTGGAACGAGATGGTATTTTTGAGGCGGGTAGTTATTTTTCGAAATTAGAAGAGCTTCCAATAATTGAATTTCCTTTGCAAAGTAGGAACCGCCTCATCGCAATCGAATACGCTGACGCTATTCCGGTGCCGAGTGATTTTTTGGCTGGCCCTCAATCCATTTTATTTTTTGAAGAGGTAGATGTTCAGAGCCTACATACGTTGGATAAAGCATTTGGTTTGTATTTTTCCGAAGAAGAGTTCTTTATTGGAAAATACAGTTTGCAGGAAAAGGAGATTAGTTTAGCCTTAAATGCTTGGAAGAAGATTGATCTCACTATGGGGGAGAACGCATATTTCTGGAAATTGTATGGCAGGTTTGAGCGAATCTAATTGCGCGGAACTTTTTCCTATTGTTTATTCTGTTTTGCCGGTATCGGGCGTATTTCCATGTTGTTATCATATCCGTGGTTAATTATGTAATTGCAGTCCATTTACAAGGTATTAACAAGGGGTTTGCAGGGGTTTACCCTTGTAATACCCCTAATATGTACGGCCTTGGAGTTGATCTGATGTTGACTTGCCTACAAGAAAAGAAGACTCCTAACTCAGGCCTGCAGAATCTGAGTCCACAAAAAATTTCGTAGAGTCGGGCATTGTAATTAAATTAGTTCGATAATAAAGTAACGTTACAAAAAGGTAGGGTTGTGATTAAGATGATGGTGATGAACTTGTCGATCCGATAAAACTAGAGTGATTTATTTAGCTTTAGAACAACACGCATAAACGGATAAATGACCAGACATAAAAAACTAAATTTAAATAAATGAAGAAAGTAGCCTTATCAGCATTAATTGCTGGATTTTTTGTTATTTCTTGCATTAATTCCACGACTAAAAAAGTCGAAGTAAAAGATACAACTGCCGCTATTGACTTAAAAAAAGATACGGCCGAAATGTCGGTAGAAAATAGCGGTGGCGAAGTGCCAATACCGAAATTTAGTTCTGCTGAAACACAAAAATTGGCGGAGGATTATACAAAATATATCAAAGAATTTATCGCTGTTGCTAAAAGCGGCGATGTTGTTAAACTCAAGGAGCTTGCAGCGAAGCGACAGGAATGGGCGGCCAAAGAAACTGACGCTGTTGCTAAGTTTACGCCAGAAGATGCTAAATTATGGAAGGCTTATGCAGAGAACCTAGGAAGAGCGTTGACTGCAAGCCTGACAAAATAAGTTGGAAACAATCGACGAGGTAGGGGCTTGAAAACCTACCTCGTTGATCATACTAGAAAGGCAGATCGTCTTCATTTTCATCTGGAGGTGTTGGGATGTCATCTTTGGCACCGTTCGAATCAGATAAAATCATAAAATTATCTACTTTAATTTCTGTGACATATTGTTTTACCCCATCTGCGTTCTCATAGTTACGATAGGTGAGTTTGCCTTCAACCATGAGTTTGGTCCCACGTTGGCATTTCTTTTCAATGGTATTGTTTTGCTTACCCCAAACCACGAGTGTATGCCATTGAACTTCTTCAACCCATTCACCGGCTTTGTTCTTGAAAAGATCATTGGTGGCGAGACGTAATATGGAGTAATTGGTGCCAGTGGAAGTTGTTTTGATTAACGGGTCGTTTCCTAAATGCCCAACCAATTGTACTTTGTTGCGTAATGTGCTCATGTGTCTAATTTTTAAAAGTTTTTAATAATTCTTATTTTAGTTGATGGTCATTGGCTATGAACGCCGAATGATCTTAAGCAAAGGTGGGGCGGGGAAATAACTATAGTCGTCTATTTACCATTTGTATTCGACTATAGTCGGTTGTAACCGTTTGTTGTCGTTTAATCTTCCGTTATGAGTTCTGGAGAAAAAGTCTGCCTTGAATGTGGCAAAGTAATATATGGCCGTTCGGACAAGCGATTTTGTGATGATGCTTGCCGGAACGCCTATAACAATAAATTAAATAGCGACCAGACCAATCTGGTGCGCAATGTGAATAATATCCTACGAAAAAACCGCCGTATTTTATTAGATGCATTGAGTGGGGAGGGTATGGTGAAGATACAACGGGAAAAGTTAAAGCGGTTGGGATTTGATTTTAAGTTTCATACACATACTTTTTCCAATAACAAGGGGCAGACCTATAACTTTATTTACGAAACAGGCTATCTGTTGTTGGAGAATGATTGGGTATTGATTGTTCAAAAGAAACCGCTGTGATATTGATCACAATAGATTCATTTGTATTGGTTTAGTTTGCAGAACTGAGCTTGGCTTTTCTTATTGCAATATAATTAAAAATAGTAAACGTTAGAATCAATATGTAATAGCATACTGGGATGAGTAAAAAATAGGCGCTATTAAAGATATTGGTTAAAAAAGACGGTAGTGCAATTTTAAAAAAATCTGCAATAATGATATAGCCTATGAAACTTCCGAGAAAAAATAGTCCAACAGCGTGTATTATAATTATTTTTTTTAGGTGCTTACTGTATAAGGCGTCTTTGTTTTGTTTCGTATAACCCATAATTGCTGGGACCAATAGCCCTAATAATGGATTGACCAAAAAGGTGAGCGATGCTAAATATAGCGCTTTAATACTTCCTGTTTGATTGTTGTCGATACTGATTTGATTTACATTTGGCATAATTGAGTTGTTCTAATGGTATTTCCAAAATTTGACTGATCTGTTTGAGACTAAATCCACTGATTTCTTCCGTGCCTTTTTCTATGCGTTGCACTGTTCTTAGCGATACCCCCGCTTGATCGGCGAGTTCCTGCTGCGTTAGTCCCTTACGTTTTCTTGCTAATTTGATTAATTGATTAGCTGATTGACTTTCCATAGTTCAAAGATGGGGAAATAGTCGGTGAATTTTAGTGAAATTGATGCGACAATAATATGCCAATATCGTGCTGAACAATATAACAGATTAATAATCAAAAGTTTTTGGAATTTGGTAAATATTTTGAATCTTTGCAATTCAATAGAGTAATTAATAAAAACGGAAGAATATGTTTGCAATATTAGAAAATCCCGCTTCGTCCACAGAGAAGATTCTCGGGAATATTCTTCGGAATACGGCCCTTTCCTAATCTTCTTCTTAATACGTTAAGTAACCTAGGTTGATATTGGCTAAAACGTGGCGCTCGAAATGGTAGTCCACTTTTCCAATATGCTTAGCTTATTCAGGAGTTTTAAAAATCCAGTTACTTTCAAGTTATCGTGAAAGCTGGATATGAATGTTATGTTTTAGAAAATTTTATGAATTCAGTAAATAAATATGTCCTTCAGGCGCTGGATAACTATCCGATGTATTTGGAGGAGACCATGGAATCCTTATCCTATGCGCTATCCTATGATGAGTCCAATACAATGGCGCTGTGTTTGATGGGAAGAGTTCATGCCGAACAGCTATTGGACTATGAGCAGGCAAAAAGGTATTTCCAGGAAGCTTTGGTGCATAATGTGCAGGCACTGGAAGTATATCCTTATTTCATTCAGACATTGATTGATATGGGGGAATATGAAGCTGCAAAAAAGACGATCAAATTTGCTTTGACACTTCCGGCCATGCCCTTGACAGGAATCTGGATCAAGAAAGCACTGCTATTTGAAAAAATGAGAAAATACAAAAAGGCATTGAAGGCGTTAAAAAAGGCTAAACTTGAAAATGTTGACCTCGATTTTTCGTCAAGCCTGAAGGCGATTGAAGATCGGATTAAAGGAAAACAGGAAATTAAGAACGGGAACGAAAAGGAAAACAAGAAAGAACGGAAGAACAGCCGAAAATAACCGCACCTTATTCGGATAACAGTTTTTATTTTGAACGAAGCCCAATAAAGAAGCCCTAGCTGAAATTTCAGCTAGGGCTTTATCAATATAGTTTAAGAATTATTCTGCTCTTAAGATTTTCGCAGCCTCAACCATAGACTCTAAAGCCGCTTTGGTTTCTGGCCAAGCACGAGTTTTCAAACCACAGTCAGGGTTAACCCAAAGTTGTTCTGCTGGAACTACTGCTTTTGCTTTGCGCAATAGATCTACCATCTCATCTTTGCTTGGAACACGTGGTGAGTGAATGTCATAAACACCTGGACCAATATCATTTGGATATTTGAAATCACCGGCGAAAGCATTCAATAATTTCATTTGAGAACGTGAAGTCTCAATCGTGATAACATCGGCATCCATTGCAGCGATATCTTCGATCACATTATTGAACTCAGAATAACACATGTGTGTGTGAATCTGTGTATCGTCTTCAACATTTGATGAAGAGACACGGAAAGCACGTACTGCCCAGTTCAAGTAATCTTTTTGATCAGCTTTACGTAACGGTAATCCTTCACGGATAGCTGGTTCATCGATTTGTATGATTTTGATACCTGCTTTTTCCAAGGCTTGTACTTCATCCAAGATCGCCAATGCAATTTGGTAAGTCGTTGTTGAGCGCGGTTGATCGTTACGTACGAAAGACCATTGTAAGATTGTTACAGGACCAGTCAACATACCTTTAACCGGACGATTTGTCAATGATTGTGCATATGAAGACCAACGTACAGTCATATCTTCAGGACGGTATACGTCACCATAGATAATCGGAGGTTTTACACAACGTGAACCGTAAGATTGTACCCAGCCATTTTGTGTGAAAGCGTAACCAGCCAATTGTTCACCGAAGTATTCAACCATGTCATTACGTTCGAATTCGCCGTGTACTAATACGTCGATATCCAATTGCTCTTGAAGACGGATGGTGTTTTCTGTTTCTTCTGCGATTGCTTTATCGTATTCTGCCTGCGTAATGGCACCCTTTTTCAGATCTGCTCTCCATTTACGAACATCTTTCGTTTGTGGGAATGAACCGATAGTTGTGGTCGGGAACGCCGGTAAGTTGAATTTCGCTTGTTGCGCTGCTTTACGGTCTGCAAATGCTGAAGTGCGTTTTGCATCGTCATCAGTAATATTGCTTGTACGTGTTTTAACCTCTGGTTTGTGGATCAATGGAGAGGTACGACGGCTTTCAGCAGCCGCTTTGTTCGCTTCGAAGCGTTTTGCTGTTTCAGCATCAACTTCTCCCTCCGCTAGTACGGCTAAGTCTTTTACTTCAGCTAATTTTTGTTTAGCAAATGCCAACCAGTTTTTTACTTCAGCTGGTAGCGATTGTTCATTGTGTTCATTGTCTAAGTCAAAAGGAACGTGCAACAAAGATGAAGAAGGAGCTACCCATACACGGTCTTTTCCTAATGCATCAACAGCCTGTTTGATTTTAACCAATGATTTTTCGTAATCATTTTTCCAGATGTTACGGCCTTCAACAATACCTAAAGATAATGTTAATGAAGCAGGAACTTTAGCCAATACCGTATCCAATTGGTTTTCACCGCGTACCAGATCCAAATGTAAAGCATGGATAGGTAGGTTAACTGCGATATCTTCGTTGTCTTTTAAAGCTTCGAAGTAAGTCGTTGCGATTAATTTGATATTTTTTGCTGCTGCAGCTAATTTTTCGAAAGTAGGTTGATATAAAGCTTTTACTTTAGCATCTAAATCCAATGCTAAGAAAGGCTCGTCAATCTGAACATATTGTGCACCAGCATCAGCTAATTTAGCTAGTATTTGCTCATATACTGGAATAAGTTTATCCAATAAATCGATACGGTCGAAGCCAGCTTCTTTTTCTTTACCGATCAAAAGGTATGTAATAGGACCTAATAGAACTGGTTTAGTATCGATGCCCAATGATTTTGCTTCGTTGTATTCATTTAAGAATTTTTCGGAAGTCAATTTGAATTCTTGATCTTTTGTGAATTCTGGTACCATGTAGTGGTAGTTCGTATCCAACCACTTGGTCATTTCCATTGCAGTCACGTCGATTCCTTCTTGTTGGAAACCGCGCGCCATGGCAAAATATAGATCTAAACTGTAATTGTTGTCTACTTTATTCAATAAAGAATGGTAGCGAGCAGGAATTGCACCAACAGTGAGGGTTAAATCCAATACTTGATCGTAAAAAGAGAAATCATTGGAAGGGATCAAATCTATTCCAGCATCTTTTTGTGTTTTCCAATTGCCTTCACGAATTTTTTTTGCTGTGTCCAATAATTCCTCAACAGAAGATTTTTTAGCCCAATAGGCCTCATTGGCTTTTTTCAATTCGCGGAACGCGCCCACACGAGGGTAACCTAAATTGTTAGTCAATAACATAATGAATGTTTTTAATATTTCTTTTTCAACTATATTTCTTGCTAGAGAGAGAAGGACACACTAGAATTTGGTGACTTCGGCTTATCATTCCCATATCAAGTAGGGTAGAATTTAGCACCTTGTCAAGGGACAGGTTGCTAAGGCTTCATCGGGTCTATTCCCTCTGCCTTTCTCTATAAGCGACGCTAAGTTAGAACATTTCTTTTTGAAATGCAAATTTTTTATAAAAGTGCGTCAATTTTTTATATTCTACTAAGGATGAAATTGTTTTGTTCTTTTATTTTCATCCACGAATTCGAGTAAGTCACGCTTGAATACGTGTGTAGCATAAAAAGGGGAATGACTATATTTTTCATTCCCCTTTTTTTAGCTGACCAAAAGTTTGTAACCTTTTCCGTGCACATTGACAATTTCAACTTTGCTATCTTCTTTTAGATATTTACGAAGTTTACTGAGAAATACATCCATACTTCTACCCGTAAAATAGTTATCATCATGCCATATTTTTAACAACGCTTCTTCCCGGGTCAGCACATCATTTTTCTTTAAGCAAAGCAAGCGGAGTAGTTCAGCTTCTTTCGTGGAGAGTTTTTGCATCTGTCCTTTGTAAGAAATCTGCTGACTTGTATAATCAAAGAAATAATCGCCAATTTCAAATTTATCCGCAACCACTTCTTCTTCTTTGTCTCGAACACTGCGTTTCAGCAAAGCATTGATGCGGAGCAATAATTCTTCCACTCGAAAAGGCTTGGTGATATAATCATCTCCTCCTAGCTCAAAGGCTTCGGTCTTATCTTCCATCATCCCCTTTGCTGTGGCAAAGATAATAGGAACAGTATTGTTTGTTTTTCTGATTTCACGTCCAACTGTAAATCCGTCCTTTTTTGGCATCATGACATCAAAAATACAAAGGTCGTAGTTATTTTTTTTGAATTTGAGAAATCGCTTCATCTCCATCCGTGCATAATGTGACGTCAAATTTTCCCTTTAATTCGAGATAGTCTTTTAAAAGATCCCCCAAATTAGGATCATCTTCTGCTAATAATATCTTTGCATAATGAATATATTAATTTTCACCAATGTCCCTTGATGCTGATAAATCAGCCTTCCTCAACCTTTGAAATTTTTTAAAGAGGAAATATACAAAAAAGGAACGTTTTATTTTTTAATAGGCAAAATTACTTCAAAGGTCGTGCCTTTATCTTTTTCACTTTTAACTGTAATTTTTCCGTTCAGCCTTCTCAGAATGTCCTGTACATAACTTAAGCCAAGGCCAAATCCTTTGACATTATGAACATTCCCAGTTGGAATACGGTAAAACTGGTCGAAAATCTTTTGCAGGTGATCCCGGCTCATCCCAATACCATTGTCGGCTATGGTGACAACAATGGTGTCGCCAACATTTTTGAATTGATGTTGACATGTAAATCTCCTTTGCTGTACTTGATGGCATTATCCAAAAGATTGTAAAATACATTGGAAAAATGTAACTCATCACCAACGACAACATCCTTGGTCGCTGCAAGATCTATACTGAATTTCCCGCCAATATTTTGCATCCGTAGCTGCATACTGTCCGTTACTGCCGAAACAAGATCATTGATGCATACTTCTACCTGGTCGAGTTTTAGCGTTTCTTTTTCTAGTCTTGCCAAATCGAGCACACGTTCAATATGATTTCCGAGTCTAACATTTTCGTCGTAGATGATATTAGCCAATTTCTGAACGCGCTTGTGGTCGGCATTGATGTCTGGATCTTTAAGTGACTCACTGGCAATCATAATTGTTGCAACAGGTGTTTTAAACTCATGCGTCATGTTGTTGATGAAATCCGTCTTCATTTCCGAAACTTTCTTTTGTCTGAAGATGATAATCAGTGTATAAGCAAAACACCCCACCAACAAGAAAAGCAGTGCCAGCATGGGCAGCAACAGATAGCCCATATTATCGGCAATTATCGCCTTTTTATTGGGGAAATAGATGGTTAATTTTCCTGGCGCAGCACCGATATCACCTTTAAAAAGTGCCGTTGAGTATTTGGTTGTATTTGTTGGGTTATTTAAAGCGGCTTCGTTTAAAATATTATTTAGTAATATATTGTTTGTGCTCCATATTTCAATATTGAAAGGAGCTTTAATGTCGCGTTGAGCCAACTCCTCTTTGATAAGTTCTTGAACGATGATCACATTCAATCGATCCTTTAATGGACGTTTAGCAAGCTCCATTCCAATAGCAATATCTTCGATGTAGTCTGCTTTTTTGCCGCCCAGCATGGCAACGGAATCATATACATTAAAGCCACTCCACGCGTTTTTTCTGTTGAGGATATCCAATCTTTTTTCCAAATCAGAAATTGTTTTCGCAAGTTTCGCATTCTCTCTTGGAGGTAATGTGGCTACCCGGAATTTTGTTTGTTGATTGACCAGTGGGTCCATTAGGGGGATAACAAACCGCGTGCTATCGTCCTTCCCATTGATCTGATCATCTACCTTTGAAGCATTTAACATGATAAATGCCTGTACCAAATTATCGTCGGTAAGCTCATTTGAAACAGAAAATTTGATAAATTTCTGGTACTCCGGTCTTTTGATGTATGTTTCGTAGAATGAATTTTTGATTTCAATTACATTTGGATACAATGCACGTAATTGGTCTTCTTGCTCTTTAAAGTTTGAGAAAACAACATGTTGTTTGTTTTTTAATTCTTCAATTCTATACTGTATTTCGAGTTGCTCGGCCAAAAGACGTTGTTTGGCCTGTTCCTGCTTGGATTTTTCAATGTTACGCTCCTGTTGAACCTTAGCGAAGTCAACTACCTCCCGTCGTTCAAGCTTACCGGCAACAGCTGTAATCGCAGCATTGACGGACTCATCAAATAATTGAGACTTTTGGCGATAAGAATCTCTCAGAAAATAGAATTGCATGGCCAATACCCCAATTAGAGCGAGAGACATCAGTCCAATGATTAATACAATGCTATTTTTCTTCATTAGTATTGGGTATTAAATAAATGTATTTTGAATATATCAAAAAGTTTATAGCGCTCAGTTTATTTACCATTTGCGTATTCATCCCTTATGCCATGTGAGCGGCCATTTAAGGTGCGATAGCTCATTTTTTCTTAAATTGTTACAAATATAAAGATGCTAATGTGTTTTGTAGCTGTTTTAACAATGTTTAACAGCAATCTGTTTAAATATAGATGCTGTTCTTTGTAAATTAGTGAATAGAAATGGATTATGTGCTGAATTGCGCTGTGGACAAATTTTAATCTACGCGGTTGAGTCTAACTGCTGGAGAAGTGAATAAGCCGAATATGACGCGTTCATTGGTACAATGAGTGCTCTTTAATAACTATATAAAGATGAAAAGCTACGTATTATTATTGGTATTGTCTTCCATAGGGACCATTGCTTTAGGACAAGTAAAGGTGAAACCGCAGATTCCTTTAATGGAGGAAAAAGAATCAAAGATGCCTGTCTTTAAATTGGATTCTTCAGATGAAAAGTATCATATGCCCATTAAGAAGCCAAATCGTGTGGACGGTCTAGCCCCAATGCCAGGAACGGAAAAAATGCCCAAAGGTGATGAGAAAGAAAACAATCTTCCTTTTAGGCGCTTGAATGATTCGCTAAAGGTGAAGGACTTTAAATTAAAAATCGACTCCTTGTATCCAAACAAGCAAAAAAAAATAGCGTTCTATCTAGAACGCTATTTTTTTTGCTTTAATCCTTATTGTCCATTATAGCTGGGAAACACGGATTGTATTTGTTTTACCTTTTTCGATTAACGGTGTCGAAGCTGTATTGATAATGATAGATCCAGGTTTAACGTAGTTATTTTTTACAATAAATTTGTTAACATCATGAATAGATCCATCTGTGCTTTCGAACTTGTCGTAGATAAAAGTTTTTACTCCCCAAAGTAGGCTGAGTTGTTTCAGCAATTTTTGTGTTCCTGTGAAAACTAAGATATCTACATTTGGTCTATAACTTGTAATTTCAAACGCTGTTGCACCAGATGATGTCAATACCGCAATTGCAGATGCATTTGTTTTTTGAGCAAGATAAACCGAAGATGCGCAAATCGCGTCCGGAATAAGTGTTCCGTCGTGGATTTCACTAACTTTCTCATTATAATAAGGATAAGAAGTTTGTTCCACGTGGATAATGATTTTGCTCATTGTTTCGATAACGATTTCAGGGAATTCACCAACTGAAGTCTCGCCACTTAACATCACAGCATCCGCTCCATCCAATACGGAGTTGGCTACGTCATTTACTTCAGCACGTGTAGGACGTGGTGTAGTGATCATACTTTCCAACATCTGTGTCGCAATGATTACCGGTTTTGAAAGATCTCTACATTTCTGTACGATGATCTTTTGAAGTCCTGGTACCTCTTCCATTGGGAGCTCAACGCCCAAGTCACCACGAGCAACCATAACAGCATCTGTAGCTTCGATAATGGCATCAATATTTTCAATCGCTTCCGGTTTTTCAACTTTTGCGATGACACGAGCATGGCTTCCTTTTGCCTCGATGATTTTTTTACATTGAAAAATATCTTCTGCCGAACGTACAAAAGACATCGCGATCCAGTCTGCACCATGATCCAGGGCAAAATTCAAGTTGTCTAAATCTTCTTCCGTCAACGATGGGATAGATACTTTGGTGTTCGGTAAGTTAACGCCTTTACGTGAAGTAAGGACACCTCCGTGTACAACTTCACAGGTAACAGTATCTTTATGATTGGTCTCTAAAACACGAAGTTGAAGTTTTCCGTCATCAAGTAAAATGATTTCGTTGGCTTCAACATCGTTTGGAAAGTTTTCGTATGTAATGTAGATTCTGTTTTCGTCTCCGATGAGTTCTTGTGTTGTAATTTCAACTTTTGAACCATTCACGAGAATAGCTCCACCTTCTTTCATTTTTCCGATCCTAATTTTTGGACCTTGTAAATCGGCTAAGATGGCAACATTGAATCCTGTTTCATTATTTATTGCATTTATAGTTTCGATTACCTTAAGGTGATCTTCCTGGCTGCCATGAGAGAAATTCAACCGGCACACATCAACCCCTTTGGCAATCATGTTGGTCAAAAATTGTTTGTCTGCCGAGGCAGGGCCTAATGTTGCGACAATTTTAGTCCTTTTTTGAACTTTTTCCATCTGTTATTTTGTATTTTAAATGTTCTTCATTAATCACAACAAATAGCCTACTATATTGTTGTGTTTTGTCAAAACTAAATCGAATTAATTTAGATCTAAGTTGGGGTGTATTTGCTACACTAACCTACAGTTTGCTAAAATATGAGATTTTCTTTAGATTTCAATATTTTTGGTGATATTTCTTTTGCAATGACGACTTCGGGTAATTTGTTGATCCTTTTGATAATATGTTCCACGTCATCCTCACAGATGTAGTTTTTGATGATGATAAAAAAATCGAAGTGGGGGTTTTCTGGGATTAAATAAGTGCCTTCGATGCTCTTATTGTTGATCAGGAAATATTCGGTGTCGGCATCGGCGATAAGGTAATGAAAAGCAGTGAAGTGGTAGCTTGTTTTTTTCTTTGGATCAAAGACAATGTGATATTCAAGCTCTTCTTCGGTTTTGTTTTTTTGTCGACCATCATGGTCGTACTTGCTTTCTTTTCCTCTGGAAAAATTCAGGTTAGTCTCCTTGTTGATGAAATGGCAGAGTCGGTAATCTTTCAACGAACAGGTGATGGCGAGTAGGGTAAAATCCAACTCTTCATTCATGTCCATATCCAATCTTGCTACTAACTTATTGACCACTTTAATGTTTAAATATATGTCCCTCTGCTAACGAAGGTACTAATAATTTTGAGGTAGGAATATACTTTTTGTGTAAAATTTGAGTTAATTAGCTGAGCGTTTGGAATACAAAATATTTTTTGTTATACTTGAACTAAGTTAATATAGAGTGGGTTAGCTAGTATAAGACGCGAATAAGTTCGGTCGCCTAACATGGTGACTTTCATCTAAATATCAATTTAGGTTTGAATTTTGATGAAATTTATTTTTCTTTGCACAGATTTATTAAACAATTAAACTATAAAATCATGTCAGATATCGCTTCAAGAGTAAAAGCAATTATCGTTGAAAAATTAGGTGTTGACGAAAACGAAGTAACACCAGAAGCTTCATTCACTAATGATTTAGGTGCTGATTCACTTGACACTGTTGAGTTGATCATGGAGTTTGAAAAAGAATTCAACGTTGCTATTCCTGATGATCAAGCAGAGACTATTGGTACTGTTGGTCAAGCAATCGCTTATTTAGAAAAAAACGTTAACTAACTAATTTAATTAGGCTAATCGTAATAAATGGAGCTTAAAAGAGTAGTAGTAACAGGATTAGGCGCCCTTACACCAATTGGTAATACCGTCTCAGCTTACTGGGAGGCGTTAATAAATGGTGTAAGCGGAGCTGCTCCTATTACGCATTTTGATGCGTCAAAATTCAAGACTCAGTTTGCATGTGAGGTAAAGGGGTTTGATCCGCATGAATTTATGGATCGAAAGGAAGCTCGTAAAGTCGATCCTTTTGTCCAGTATGCAATTGCGTCAACAGATGAGGCAATTAAAGATGCTGGCTTAGATTTTGAAAAATTAGATACAAATCGTATCGGAGTAATTTGGGGCTCAGGAATTGGAGGTTTAACAACTTTCACTGAAGAAGTTGCAAACTTTGCAAAGGGAGATGGAAACACCTCGTTTCAATCCTTTCTTCATTCCTAAGATGCTCGTTGATATTGCTCCAGGACATATTTCAATGCGTCATGGCCTACGTGGCCCTAACTTTTCTGCCGTATCGGCTTGTGCCTCGGCTACCAATGCAATGATAGATGCTTTTAACTATATTCGTATGGGCAAAGCTGATGTGATTGTTACAGGTGGATCAGAAGCTACAGTCAATGAAGCTGGAATTGGCGGGTTCAATGCTATGCATGCGTTGTCAACCCGGAATGATGATCCTAAAACAGCATCACGTCCTTTTGATAAAGACAGAGACGGTTTTGTTTCGGGAGAGGGTTCGGGTGCATTGATCTTAGAAAGTTTGGAGCATGCCTTAGCACGTGGAGCAAAAATCTATGCAGAGATTGCAGGGGGTGGAATGAGTGCAGATGCACATCACATCACAGCCTCGCATCCTGAAGGATTGGGCGCAAAACTGGCTATGACAATGGCTGTAAATGATGCAGAGATGGATTTTTCAGATATTGATTATATCAATGTTCATGGAACATCTACACCGGTCGGTGATATTAGTGAAACGAAGGCTATTGTTGACCTGTTTGGTGAACACGCTTATAAATTGAATATCAGTTCAACTAAATCAATGACAGGGCACCTTTTGGGTGCTGCAGGGGCTATTGAAACTATCGCTTCTATATTGGCTGTTCAAAATGATATTGTCCCTCCGACAATCAATCACTTTACAGACGATCCGGAAATTGATAACAACTTGAATTTTACATTCAACAAAGCGCAAAAACGTATCGTTAATGCCGCTTTGAGCAACACATTCGGTTTCGGTGGGCATAATGCTACCGTTATTGTGAAAAAATATAAAGCTTAATGTTTGATCCTTCAAACATGGTTTGATAATATGAGCTAGCGACAGGTTCTTTAACTAGGACTTGTCGCCTTATTTTTAGAAGAGATGCCTTTTGCAAGGATATATAAATTATATTTTTCGCCAGATCGGGAATACGTTAGAAAACTAAAAAACCTGCTAGGATTTGTTCCCGGAAATGTACATCTGTACAAGATGGCGTTTAGACACAAGTCTGTCGCCGTTACAATTAAAGAGGGCGCAAAAAATAGCAACGAACGTTTAGAATTCTTAGGTGATGCTGTTTTGGGTTCGGTTGTGGCTGAACTGTTATTTAAGAAATATCCTTATAAAGACGAAGGGTTCCTGACTGAAATGCGCTCAAAAATTGTCAGTAGAGCAAATCTAAACCAGCTTTCCAGAAAGTTGGGGTTTAATGAGCTTATCCAGTTTGATGCGCGAATGATCAGTTTTCCAAATAAACAAGGATCTTTATTGGGTGATGCTTTTGAGGCATTGATTGGAGCAGTTTATCTAGATAGGGGCTATGTTTTTACCAAGAGCTTTTTGTTGAATCGAATTATTAAACCGCACGTCGATATTCACCTATTGGAACAGACGGAAACAAACTTTAAAAGTCGGTTGATCGAGTGGTGTCAACATACTGGCAAAGAGATTGTATTTCGGCAAACAGACAACCCGGAAGGGGAATCTTCTAAGATGTTTAGTATTGAAGCGGTCGTGGATGGTATTGTTTGTGGACTTGGCCGTGATTTTAATAAAAAGTCTGCCGAGAAATCTGCCGCCGAAAAAGCCTGTGAATTCCTTAAAATTCTGGAAGTAGAATAAAGGATTTTATTAACTTTGCCAAATATGGCAGTAGTAAAACCTTCTTTGGCAAAAGGAACGCGTGATTTTTCGCCTTCCGAAATGATCAAACGCAACTATATTTTCGATACACTGAAAACGGTATTCAGAAAATATGGCTATAATGAAATACAGACCCCTTCATTTGAAAATTTGACGACCCTCACCGGTAAATACGGCGACGAGGGTGATAAATTGATCTTTAAGATTCTTAATTCGGGTGACTACCTGACAAAAGCGCCCGACAGCCTGCTTCACGATAAAAATTCCAATAAGCTCATTCCGCATATAACAGAGAAAGCACTAAGATATGATCTTACGGTGCCCTTTGCGCGCTATGTTGTGATGCACCAAAATGATATTACTTTACCGTTTAAGCGCTTTCAGGTGCAACCTGTATGGCGTGCAGATCGTCCGCAGCGCGGAAGATACCGCGAGTTTTACCAATGTGATGTCGACGTTGTCGGGTCAGAAAGTCTATTGAATGAAGCGGAGTTTATTTTGATTTATCAAGAAGCCTTCGAACGGTTTGGACTGAAAGATTTTAATATCAAAATCAACAACAGGAAAATTCTTTCGGGTATTGCTGAAATCATCGGCAAACCGGAGCTGATCGTAGACATGACTGTCGCGATCGATAAATTGGATAAAATCGGGTTGGAAGGTGTCAACAAAGAACTGTTGGAAAGGGGTTTTACAGAAGCAGATCTTGCTATTTTGAAACCTATAATTTTATTGGAAGGCTCGAATGATGAGAAACTGTCTTCCTTAAAAACGATTTTAGCAACTTCTGCTGTCGGTTTAAATGGTATCGCTGAGATTGAGGAAGTGTTTGACTATGTCGGCAAATTAGGTGCTGAAGAAAAATTGCTTAATCAAATCATAGATCTGGATATTACATTGGCTCGAGGCCTCAATTATTATACAGGTTGTATTTTTGAGGTCAAGACGAATGAGGTTGCCATGGGAAGTATCGGTGGCGGTGGTCGCTACGATGATCTCACGGGTATGTTTGGTCTGAAGGGGCTGACCGGAGTCGGTGTTTCCTTTGGTGCGGATCGTATCTATGATGTGTTGGAAGAGCTGGACTTATTTCCTATCGGTAAGGCCGATTCTACCAAACTCCTGATTATAAATTTTGATAAACAACTGGAAAGTTACACCCTGAATTTACTCAATAAGCTTCGGAAGGAAAATATCGCTTCGGAACTCTATGCTTCTCCTGTAAAATTGAAGAAACAAATGGGTTATGCGGATGGGAAAGGAATCCCCTACGTATTATTAGTGGGTGACGAAGAGGCTACTTCAGGGCAATTGTCATTAAAGGACATGGAAAGCGGGGAACAGGTAAAGGTAACTGAAAGTGAGCTGATACAAAAACTTCGATAGCAAACAGTTTGCATAAAATAGATTAAGCCAAATGATTATTAAGTCCTTTGGCTTTTTTATTTTCATAAGTTTTTGATTTATTTGATTGTGCCGTTCATTTATTTGTAATCAAATGCTATATACTTTAAATCAAATGTCTTAGAAGTGTCTTAAAGTATAAATAAAATTGATTTTTGGGCAAGGAAATTCGTCCAAAATTATTAGATTTGTAGTCTAGAATAGTAAGAAAATCAAAACTTTGAAATGAGTTCAACACCTATAACAAAAGAGACATATTTGGAGTGGTATAAGTCTATGTTACTTATGCGTAAGTTTGAAGAAAAAGCAGGTCAACTTTACGGACAGCAAAAGATTCGTGGTTTCTGTCACTTGTACATAGGACAAGAGGCTGTAGTCGCTGGAACGATGTCAGTAATCAAACCGGAAGATTCTTTAATCACTGCTTATCGTGATCACGCCCACGCTTTGGCTAAAGGCGTTTCTGCAAATGCTTGTATGGCTGAATTATATGGAAAGATCACGGGTTGTTCAAAAGGTAAGGGAGGTTCTATGCACTTCTTCTCCAAAGAACACAAATTCATGGGTGGCCATGGTATTGTTGGTGGTCAGATTCCTTTAGGTGCTGGTATCGCATTTGCTGAAAAATATCTTGGTACAGATAATGTAAATATCTGTTATATGGGTGATGGAGCTGTGCGTCAAGGTGCATTCAATGAGACATTGAACATGGCGATGTTGTGGAAACTCCCTGTTATCTTCGTGTGTGAAAACAACGGTTATGCAATGGGTACTTCTGTACAACGTACAACGAACATGCAGGATATTTACAAAATGGGCTTAGGTTTCGATATGCCTTCTGCTCCGGTTGATGGAATGGATGTTGTTGCTGTACACAATGCGATGGACGAAGCTGTTCAACGTGCTCGTGCAGGTGAAGGTCCGACATTCCTAGAAATTCGTACGTACCGTTACAAAGGACACTCAATGTCTGATCCAGCTAAATATCGTACGAAAGAAGAACTAGAAGCGTATAAAGACCGTGACCCATTGTTGTCGACTAAACATGCTATTTTAGAAAACAACTATGCAGATGACGCTTGGTTTGCAGAAGTTGAGGCTGATGTGAAAAAGGTCGTTGAGGAGTCGGTGAAATTTGCAGAGGAATCTCCTTATCCAACTGCAGATGAATTGTACAAAGATGTATATGTACAACAAGACTATCCATTTATTTTAGATTAATACTCTTTAACTTGATAATATAATAAAGAATGGCTGAAGTAGTAAGAATGCCGAAAATGAGCGATACAATGACCGAAGGGGTCATCGCGAAATGGCACAAAAAAGTTGGTGATAAAGTAAATTCTGGTGATTTAGTAGCTGAGATTGAAACAGATAAAGCTACGATGGACTTTGAGTCTTACCAAGAAGGAACTCTTTTATATATTGGTCCCAAAGAAGGCGAAGCAGTAGCTATTGATGCTGTTATTGCTGTTTTAGGAGAACCGGGTGAAGATTTTCAAGCATTGTTGAGTGGTGATGCACCTGCTGCTGAAAAAGCACCAGAAGAAACCGAAGAAAAAAAAGCAGAAGAAGTTTCTGGTCCAGAATCTTCGGCTAGTACTGTAACTCCTGAAGAATTGGGATGTACTGTTATAACAATGCCTTTGTTAAGTGATACCATGAAAGAGGGGGTCATTGCGCAATGGAACTTCAAAGTTGGTGATACGATAAAATCTGACGATGCTATTGCTGATGTAGAAACTGATAAAGCGACTATGGAGGTTACAGCTTATGCTGATGGCACCTTGTTATATGTTGGTCTTGAAGCTGGACAAGCTGCAAAGGTAAACGACATCATCGCGATCGTTGGTCCTGGTGGAACTGATATCACACCTTTGTTAAATCAAAAATCTGCACCTGCAAAGGCGGAAACTGCTGAAGCTCCTAAAGCTGATTCAGCTGCTGCTGTAACTGCTGCACCGGTAGCATCGTTTTCAAGCGATGATTCTCGTGTGAAAGCTTCTCCTTTAGCACGTAAAATTGCACAAGAAAAAGGTATCAATTTAAGTGATATCAAAGGTTCTGCAGATGGTGGCCGCATTGTGAAGAAAGATGTTGAATCGTTTGTTCCTGTTGCTGCACAACCGGCGGAGACAAAAGCTGTAGCTGCTCCTGCAACAGAAGCAAAAGCAATCACTTTGCCTACATTTGTTGGTGAAGAGCGCTATACTGAAAAACCAGTTAACCAAATGCGTAAAACTATTGCGCGTCGTCTAGCAGAGTCATTGTTTACAGCTCCACACTTCTATTTGACTGTATCAATTGACATGGACAATGCAATGGCTGCTCGTGCGCAGATCAATGAGGTTGCTCCAGTAAAAGTTTCTTTCAATGATATCGTTGTAAAAGCTGTTGCTGTTGCTTTGAAAAAACATCCTGCTGTAAACTCTTCATGGCAAGGCGATAAAATCCGTTTCAATGAGCATACCAACATTGGTGTTGCAATGGCTGTTGAAGATGGTTTATTAGTTCCTGTTGTGCGTTTTGCAGATGGTAAATCATTGTCACATATCTCTGCAGAGGTGAAAGACTTCGCCCAAAAGGCGAAAGCTAAAAAATTACAGCCTGCGGATTGGGAAGGATCTACATTTACAGTTTCCAACTTAGGTATGTTTGGAATTGATGAATTTACATCCATTATCAACTCACCAGATGGAGCTATTCTTTCTGTTGGTGCTATTCAAGCAGTTCCTGTTGTTAAAAACGGTGCTGTAGTTCCTGGTAATGTAATGAAAGTGACTTTGGGTTGTGATCACCGCGTGGTTGATGGTGCAACTGGAGCTGCATTTTTGCAAACATTGAAATCTTTGGTTGAAAATCCAGTAAGATTATTAGCATAATCCTTTAATAGAGGAATTAAAAGCCACTTTAGTAATAAAGTGGCTTTTTTTATGGCCTTAATTGATTAAGCTCATTCCACAGGAAAGCTTTTTTTACCGATAATTTCTATCGTTATCCGTTTGGTTGAAGGAAGTACAGGTTGTTCAACTCTATAGTGAAAGAGACGCTGTGCGTAAAAAAGGTAACATATACGATGAATAACAATTATTGTAGGGAAAAATTCGTTTTTTTATACTAAAATCTTCATTTTAGCATTATTATCAGTATGCTGGTCCTTCTATTACGAGCTTCAATAATTTGATATTATTTAGGACACAGGAAATAGGGGGTATTTATTGATATACAATACAGAAAACACAAAAATCCGGGAGACTTAGTATAGTGAAATTATTTTTTTTAAAGGGAATGGTCGCTCTTTTGTTTGTATCTACAGTGGCTTGTAGTTCAAAAGAGAAAAAACAGAAGGAAGCAGCGATAGCGCAGGCAAAAGTGGATAGCACAAGGCTCGTCTATAATCCAAATAATGCAGATCAGAAGATCGATGCTTTTATGAAAAATCTTCATTCAAAAGCTGCATTCAATGGGAATGTTCTTGTTGCGAAAGATGGTAAAATCTTATATCAGAATACATTCGGCTGGGCAAATTACTTAAAACGGGATAGTCTAAAAATTGATGACAAATTTGAACTCGCTTCAGTTTCTAAACCGTTAACAGCTGTCGGAATTTTGAAGTTAGTGGAGGCAGGAAAGCTACGTCTCGATCAAACGATCAATGACTTCTATCCGGATTTTCCTTATCCTGGTATTACCATAAAAATGTTATTGACACACCGCTCGGGATTACCTAATTACGTTTATTTTTCGGAGGAACATTGGCCTGATCGCAAGAAAGGAATGACAAATCAGGATGTGATGAAAATGCTGACCGAATTTAAGCCTAATCGCTATGGTGCGCCAGGAGGCCGTTTCTTTTACAATAATTCGAACTTTATGGTCTTAGGGGCCATTATTGAAAAGATATCAAAGCAAGATTATGCGACGTATATGAAAGATAGCGTATTCAATGTTGCCGGAATGACAAATACAGCCGCACTCTCTAAGGCCGTGTATGATAAAATTCCGACCAACGTTATCGGGCATGATAAGGTTTGGCGAAGATCGGTGGTGCAAAATTTTCAGGATGGACCGCTTGGTGACAAAGGAATTTATAGTACAGTGCGTGACCTTTATCGTTTTGATCTGGCTTTGAGAGATGGACGACTGTTAAAGCAGTCAACATTGGATTCAGCATACCGAGGATATCCCGATGCCAAAAAGGGAATTTTTAGCTATGGTTATGGTTGGCGTACCTTTGAGCATGGTAATGATCATATCGTATACCATACAGGCTGGTGGCACGGTTTTAGACATATTTATGTAAGAGATTTAAAAAGAAACATTGTTATTGTTTTACTTTCTAATATGACCAATGGAAGCTTGGTCAAATTGGATGAGCTTTATAAAATCATGGGAATGCCGGTATTGCGTAAAAATGCCTATAGCACCCATGGTAATTTTATCATCGATGAGTAATTTCTGAGCGATGCTACTTTGAGAATTTAGATTATCTTCTTTATCCTATTGTAACGAGAAGGCAAAGAAGATAATCTACATGCCCTGAGTATGCATGCAACAGGTAAACACAAAAGATATAAAAAGGGATGAAAAAAACATTGATTTTAGGTGCTAGTACCAATCCTTCACGTTATTCGAATAAAGCTGCAAATATGTTGCATAAACATGGGCATGCTATCGTTAATATTGGCTTGAGTGGAGGGGAAGCCGCCGGAGTTCCTATTGAAAAGAAAGGTGATATCCATACAGATATTGATACTGTGACAATGTATCTTAGTGAGCCTAATCAGAAAGAATATTACGATTATATATTAGCGACGAAGCCAAAACGAATAATATTTAATCCTGGTGCGGAGAATGCAGAATTGGAACAGTTCGCTATGGAGCACGGTATTAAGACAGAAAGAGCCTGTACTCTTGTCTTGTTGAGTACAGGGCAGTTTTAGATTTTGGATTTATGAAGCAATTCAACCGATAGGTACTTCGTGATAAAATAATTTGTCAGACCCACGGTATTGCTGTCGAGATTTAGACTTGACACTTTGATGTCACAATGTTCCTTCAAAATGGCCATGGTATAGGAATTTATGGCTTGTTGTATCGGAATCGTGATCAATTCATTTGCTTTTGCAATTTTTCCACCCAACACGATCAATTCGGGATTGAGTAGCTGTATTAAAGATGCAAATGCTTTTCCTAGGTTTGTTCCTAGTTTTGAAATCTGATTTATTGCAAATTGATCACCCTTGTTTGCCGCTTCAATAATATGTGTCGGTGTTAAATGTTGTAATTCATCGGGTTGTAATTCATTTAATTTAGTCAGCTCTCCTTTTTGGATTTCCTGTTTAGCATTGTTGACCAAAGCAATTCCGGAAGCTACGGTTTCCAAACAGCCTCTTTTCCCACAATAGCAAAGTTCACCGTTGTCGATAAAGGGCATATGTCCTACTTCGCCGGAGTAGCCATCACGGCCTAGGTAGACTTCGCCATTGGACACGATTCCTAAACCTATCCCCCAATCCATTAGGATAATTAAACTGTTTTTTGTGTTTTTTGCCAATCCAAATTTCAATTCAGCATAAGCTGCGCCTTTGACGTCATTCAGAATGAAGACCGGTTTTTTATATATGCGCTCAAAATAGTTTGTTATGGATTGATTGTTGTCATGTAAAAAAGTCTCGTTAGTACCTTCTTCAGCATTGATTAGTCCTGGCATGCCAATAATAATCCCTGTTAGGTTCTCAGTATCAACTGATTTATCGATAAGATATTGATCAACGATTTGTGTGATAGCGGCTAGATTTTCTCCATTTCGAGATAATTCATTATCCAGCTCAACAGTTTCAGCAATAATGTTCTGGTTGTTGTCCATTATGCTCAGTGTGATGGAGAAACGTTGGAGTTCAATCGATAGCACCTGAAACAATCCATCACATAGCTTATATAAATTGGGTTTACGTCCACCAATAGATTCTCCTTTGTCAAATTGACGGATAAAATCATCTTCCAGCAATTCTGCAATAAGGCTATTTACCGTAGGCAGGCTTAAATAGAGGTTTTTTACAATGTCATTTACCGATACAGATCCTAATTCGGCTATTAATTTTATAATGGAGATTTTGTTGAACAGATTTTTCTTTTCAGGTTTACTCTCCAATTTTTTGTTAATCAGTAAGTTTACGGCTTTAGTCATAAAACGTCAAATTTTGAAATAGAATCCTCAGGGCTTTAATTTAGCAAAAGTTTTGGAATCATTTGGTTATTTTTCTCACTTGACAAGCAAGTGGGCTAATTAGCAAAAAGGGGATAAGATTCCTTATCCCCTCTCTACGTATAAGTTTAGACTATTTGAGTTTTTTTACTCGAATATCTTTAAAGAATACTTCGGTACCGTGTCCTAGAAACCCGATATGACCAAAGGTTCGTTTAAGTCCAGGATGTTGTTTGCCATCCAAGGTTCCGTTTTTGCTTGCCTCGGCGATATCCGCATCAACAATAACAGCGCCATTTAGTGTAACTTTGATACGATTTCCTTTCACGACTATTTCCTCGGAGTTCCATTCACCTACAGGTTTTAAATGACCTTTTTTGGCAGGAACAACACCATAAATCGAACCGTGATATTGGTATTGCTTCAAGTCTTTATAAACATCTGCGCCATCATCAAGTACCTGGATTTCCATTGCCTCATATGCGGCGTCCCCCTCTAGAGGAGCCCTTATTCCCACACCATTGTTGGCACCAGGGGTCAATTTGAAGTCGAAGCGATAAATGAAGTCTGCGTATTCTTCTTTTGTGTAGAGGTTTCCACCAAATTTTGCATTTGGATACACCCAGATATAACCTTCGTCATTGATGACATAGGCTTGGTTTTCTGTCCACTTGTCCAGGTTTGTTCCATCAAAAAGTACTTCAAAACCTTCTTTTTTCTCTTGATCGCTCAATTTAAAGATTTGCTTTCTTGGGAATTCCTTGATAAAAAGATCTCTATAATAAACAACTGAACCATGCGCTTGTAACTCAATTTGTTCGGTAGGGAAAATGGATTGGTTTCTATCCCAATAGTTTTCAAGAGGAATATTATCGGTTACTAACTGTCCATTTAACCAAACCGTGACTTTATCGTCTACCATTTTGATTTTAAACGTATTCCATTCGCCGGTAGCATTGTCGGCAACCTTCAATGGTTTGCTTTCATTTTTCTGGTTGTTATATAATCCACCAGAGCCAACTTGGGCACCGACTCTTGTATTCGCAATATCCCAAATCTGTACTTGTGGAGTACCTCTCAAGTAAATACCGGCATCACCTTCTATACCACCATAGTTCTCCAATTTCCAATCTACAAGCATTTCAAAATCGCCATATTTTTTTACGGTAGCCAGGTTATCTCCTTTACCACTGAAGGTAATTTCGCCATTGGATGCTGTCCAGCCTTTGCGCATGATGTCATCGGCTTTAGCTTGTTCTGCTGCTAAAGTTTTCTCGTTCATCTTACTACGTTTGATCGGATCCGCTACCAAACCTTTCCAGCCACTTAGGTCTTTACCATTGAACATCGAAACGTAACCCTCTTTGATGGGCATTTCAGCGAGATAGCGAACAACGGCTTCTTTAAGGTATCCACTTTCACTACCCGACAATTTACCGATTACCTGTTCAAGAACCTCTCTGACCTTTTTTCCATAGAACTTGTTGTCCATTGCAATGTTCATTGCTACATTGGCAGCAGTTCCGCCCAGTTGTGCATCGTTCATTAAGTCGGCGGCAAAAACTAAAGACTGGTATGTTCCTGTAGGTTGTAACGCCGATAATGCTGCTTTTTTCTGATCTGCTGTTTTGGCAACGCTGAATGCATCTCTTAATAACAACGTTTTCTGTTCAGGCGTATTCGAAGAAGAAGAAATTGATTTAATTAATCCCCGGTATACCGTATTGAACAGATTATCGTCTTTTTCTGTTCGGGAAAGAGATACCAATTCTGGAAGTGCGTTGGAGGAAGACCAGCCAGCCAAAGATTCAATTGCTGCTGACCGTAGACTTGTATTATTATTGTTAAGGTATGCAGTTACAGCTTTCAATGACTGTGCGTCACCAAGCCCAGCAAAAATAGGGAAATATTTAGCGGTATTAGGCGCTGCTGATTTCGCTATATTAGTTGCTAGTTTTTCTGTTAATCCTTTTGAATTTGTGCTTGACTGAATCACATTGACAATGGCACGCTGCAATAGAACGGCAGATTTATTATCTGTCGTATTGTTTAGCCTATTGAATAGTTCTTCTAAATCCGACTCCTGGGCAACATTGGGAAGTGCTTTGTTGATCGCTTCTTCGACAGCAGGATTTGAACTCTTTATTGCTAATACAGCTTTGGATGATGCATTGTTGGAACGTTTACTTAAAATATCCAGTAATTGAATCTTTTTGTCGTCATCTACCGTGGCGAGCGCATTGTTGACATCGGTAACAACATTTGCATCTTTAGATGATAGGATCAACGCCTTTACCGAATTGTTGAACTGTTGATCTGTGTTGAGAGCCTGGATTAAAGTATTGGTTTCTTTTCCCTGTGATAGTGTATTTAGTGCACTTAATCCAGCTAATTTAGTTACTGGAGATTGTGTTTTATTTACTAACGCCTGGATTAGTTTTAAACTGCTTGCCGAACCATTGTGGGCTAAGTAGTTCAATACACTTTCTTGAACTTCAGGCGTACCCTTGCTTGCTAAAGCAAGCAAGCTTTTTGCGTCGCTGCCCTTTCCGTATTTTCCGAGTAATTGTAAAGCAATGTTACGGTAAGCACCATTATCGCTCTTAACTGCTGCTAATAAGTTCTTTTGTTGTTTCGCCGGGTCAAGAGTTGTCAATAATTTAAGCGATGCAATTTGACCGTTGATTGATTTGGCTTTTTGGGATTCTTGGAAAAATTTGTTCAGAAACTTGATTGCATCTTGATCATGCTTATTGTCGATCAATGCTTGGGCATAGTCGATACCAAGACCAACCGCATCAAATTTGTCGTAGCTGTAACCTGCAGCAGTTAGTTTTTCCTGGAATAGCGATTCAGAAGCTGTGCCACCTATTTTGCTTAATGCGATTAATGCTGTCCGTTGAAAACCGTCCGAATTATATTTTTTGGTCAATCCCAAAATAGCATTTTCAGCATTTTTATCCTTTAAATCTCCGAGTGCAGTAACTAAGGCAATAGCAGTTTTCTCTGTCGTTGACGCAGCTAAAGCTTTTTCTAATGCTGCTGTCGACTCAGGGGTACGAATAGATACCAGAGTTCTCGCTGCAGCATCGGCAAGATAATCGTTTGCCAAGCAATTTGCGACAGCGGGTATAGCGGTATTATCTGCACATTGACGTAATAGGCGTAGGGCAAAGACCTGATTTGTTGGTTCACTCAATTGCGAGATGGATTTTGCCAAACCTTCAACAAAAACTCTTTTTTGCTGTTCTTTACCTGGTTGATTTACATAGAATGAATAGCTGTTTGCTGCAAATTCTATCGGAGCATTATTGCTTCCCGGTGCTTTAAGTCCCTTGAGGAAAGTGACAACGTCGTCAGACGAAAAACCTTCCAACTCATGCATGGCAAGCAAAAATTTTTCTTTTTCTTCGGCAGGCTGCTGTGCCAATACGTCTGCTATTTTGGTTGCAGTCGTTCTATTTTGTGGTTGCTGAGCGTAAGTTGCACTAGATATAAGAAGCAATACAGTCAGCGAATTGAATATTCTTTTCATTGGGATTTCTTTTTAAATAGACCAAGGGCCTCTCATTGGTTGGTGAATCAATCTATTTGCGGCGTCATCATTAATAAATAGCTCGTTTTGAGAGTCGTATTTTAATGATCTGTTTAGTCGCAATGCTGCTAACCCCATGTTGACCAAAGTACAAGAACGGTGTCCATTGATTTCATTCAGTGCAAACTTTTCTCTTGTGCGCACAGATTCCAGGAAGTCGGTAATCTGTGGTGCTGGTTCAGGATATTGTGCAAGTTTTCTTTCCAAATCTGGTATATCCGATTGAAATCCTCTATATAATTTACCTTTTGGACCTTCAATATAGGCTGCCTTTTCATCTTTCGCTTCACCATCTAGAATGATCTGACAACCATCGGCATAGGTAAATGTAATTCGTCTCCATGTGCCCACGGCATCCGGATGTTGCTGCGGAGCATCAACGTCAACAGTAACGGGACTTTCGTTGTCTTTTCCTAAGAAGTATTGAACAGGATCCATATAGTGTTGTCCCATATCTCCTAGGCCGCCGCCATCATAATCCCAATATCCTCTAAAGGTCGTATGTACACGGTGCTTATTATAAGGTTTGTATGGTGCTGGGCCTAGCCAAAAATCGTAGTCAAGTTCCGCTGGTACTTTCTCTTCCGGTAGGTTTTCCTTTCCTACCCAATAAAATTTCCAGTCAAAGCCCGTATGTTTGCTTATCGTCACTTTCAAAGGCCAACCCAACATCCCTGTATCAACTAATTTTTTGATTTTGCTTACGGGAACATTCATTCCATAAAAATCATCCTTAAAACGAAACCAGGTATTTAAACGAAAGATATTACCATGCTGTGCAATGGCTTCTTTCACTTTTTTACCTTCACCGATAGTGCGTGTCATCGGTTTTTCACACCAGATATCTTTTCCTGCTTTTGCCGCTTCAATGGACATCAGTCCATGCCAATGTGGCGGAGTAGCAATATGTACGATATCTACTTCCGGAGATTTAATCAACTCCCTAAAGTCATGGTATTCCTTCACACCACCGCCTAAGTCTGCTTGTGCTGCCGCTAGATGGGTTTTGTCCACATCACAAATGGCTACTGTTTTAGTTCCGGCGTAGCCAAAGTGTCCACGGCCCATATTGCCGACACCAATTACACCTTTGGTTAGATGGTCGCTCGGAGCAAGATAGCCCTGTCCTCCGAGTACAAAGCGTGGTACAATAGAAAATGCCGCAGCACCGACCACGGATTTTTTATGAAATCACGCCTTGATGAATTCTGTTCTTTCATTTTGGTTGGATTAGTTGTTTTATAATTGATCCACTATTAGGCTGTTAAAAATAACGGCATTGGATATTTAATCTTAAAAATAGATAAAAAACTGATAAATGTAAACTGATAACTAAAATTTTACGTATTGTTTATTTGTGTTTTGTTAAAAAATAACAAAAGAATACTGTTGAATTCATTTCTTTCATATATAGCTACCTCATTATTGCCTATGCTGTGTTGTTTTATCTACTAAATTGTTACATTTCAGAGAGGTAGCTATTCGAAGTGATGGACAGAGAAGAGCTTGAATCTAGGTTTTCCTCAATCGTTTTCGTAAAAGAGGCTTGATTTCAGGAGAATAATCCAGCATCTTTATGGTCGCTCTGATAGCATTAAATCCTAATGATGAATCTAAGAATACTGTTTTTATTCGTTTGCGTCCTATGCCAGCCATTTTTGGGGGCAGCACAATTTAGAATTCCCGCACTGGGGTATACCATTTATGAAGGTGTGTTTACTGGAAATGGTCTCCTGGGAACGATGACCTACTTAGCTGGTAAGAATTCGATGCGTGTGGATATTGGAAGAACTGATATTTATGACCATCGAGCGAATTCGGCCGATAAATTGTTTGATCAGGCGCGTATGTCGTTAGGTCATTTTGAAATAGAATTTGAACGCCCGATTGTGCTGGCACAAGGAGAAATTCATTTAAAAGATGCCTATGCTGAGGCGAAAGTCGGCACAGACCAAGGGATGGTGAGAATTCGGACGACCACCTTATCAAATGACAACATTATTTTGCTAGAGGTATTTAAAAAAGATTTTAACGGGAATTACCATCTTACATGGAAACCCGACGAAGCCATCAGCCCAAGGATGGGATTCAGCTATACGCAAAAACCGAAAAACTATCCGACAAATCCAAAAGGAAGTTTTGGCACCCAAGGCGAAATAAAATATTTTGATCAGCCTCTTCTAGCCGGGGGAGGGTATGTGACGGCTTATTGTGGCAGATCCGGCAAAGAAGTGGATACCTATTTAATTACCGTAGATTATAACCAGCAGGGAACCGCTTATGTCAAAAAGGCGATCAATTATGTTCAGAATTTTAAAGAACAAAAGTTAACGAAGGGACTGGCGTCCCATCGCAAGTGGTGGACAAACTATTTTAAGGCATCGACCTTGAAATTGCCAGATACGGTTTACCAGCAGTTTTATGATATGCAACTGTATAAGCTTGCCAGTGCAACAAGGTCAGATAAACCCGCTATGGATTTACAGGGGCCCTGGACAAGTCCAACTCCGTGGCCAGCGTACTGGCTTAATCTTAATATGCAACTTGCTTATTCCCCTGTTTTCAAAGCGAACCAGCTCGGTATTGCAAACTCGTTGATTCAGATGATTGATCGGAATAAAGATAATTTAAGACAAAATGTTCCCGAGCCTTATCGCTATAACAGTTTGGCTGTAGGTCGCTCCTCGGGGCCAAGCTTATGGAGTCCTGTTCTTCTGGCAAAAAAATTTTCATTGGATGCGGCTTCCGATGGAGAAAAGGAGCTAGGGAATCTCGTATGGCTTTTGCATAGTTATTATCAATATTATCGAGCGACCCTGTCGCAGGAAGTATATGATCGTTTATTTCCGCTACTGAAGGAAGCGATAAATTATCATTTGCACTTATTGGAAAAGAATCAAGCAGGAAAATACCATATCGGTGTGAAAACCTATTCACCAGAATATTCAAAAGGGTATGCTTATGATACAAATTATGATCTTTCTATTTTCTAATGGGGGCTCAAGACGCTTATTGAGCTGGATCAAGAAAGAGGCGGCAAGGATAAACTTCATGCTGTCTGGACAGACGTATTGGCCAACTTGATTGATTATCCACAAAATGTCGATGGCTTTATGATCGCAAAAGATCTTCCTTATGGCGAATCGCATCGTCACTATTCGCATCTAATGATGATTTATCCTTTTTACGATATAAACTGGGATCAGGTAAATAATCAAGCTCTTATTGAGCGCTCTATTGCACATTGGCAGAGCAAAAAGCAATGGTTGCAGGGCTATTCATTTACGGGGGCTGCCTCTATGTATGCCATGATGGGAAGAGGAGACTCGGCTTTGGCTTCGCTGGATGTGCTATTGCAGAAATATATTAAAGCCAATACAATATATGCTGAAAGCGGTCCGGTGATAGAAACCCCACTGGCAGCGATGGCCAGTATTCAAGAATTGTGTATGCAGTATTGGAATGGTGTATTACGCGTGTTTCCTGCTATTCCTCATAAATGGAAGGATGTTTCCTTTACCAATTTTTTGACAGATGGTGGAAATCTCGTATCAGCAGAGCGGAAAAATGGAAAAACGGCCAACATCCGGATCAAAAGTCAATATGGAGGTCGTCTACGTTTAAAATCCGATATCGGAATACCAGAGGTAAAGATACAGGGAAAAGGTACGTTTGATATAAGGAGAGATGGAACAATTGATCTGAAGCTTGATAAGGGAGCAATCGCTTTGATTAATGTACATTGATAAAAGTAAGTTAAAGAAATTACGTTGAAACTGAATATTCAAGCTCCTTGAGCCAATTGCTTAATATTCCTCGATCAATTGAAATAAAGAAAAAGAGCGGATTATTTAGGTATAGAATTAAAGCGCTAATGCGCTGACCAAATAAAAATAAAAGAATAGAAAATAATGAAATTAAAACAACTTTCCGTGTTATTATTGGCCATTTTGGGTACTTCGACTGTCGGTCAGGCGCAAACGGCAAAACCGAATCTATCCAAAGCGTTTATTCAGCAGCAGCTAGATGCTGCAGCGAAGCAAATAAAAGTCCTGGCGAACGAAACTCCGACAGAAAAGTTTCCAAAAACTTTCGAAAATGGCAAAGAGGTATTTTCTTCGTCGAGCTGGTGGTGTTCGGGGTTTTATCCAGGGACATTGTTGTATTTATATGAAGGCACCAAAGATGAAGGGTTATTAAAGAAAGCAATCGAGAAATTGACCTATCTAGAAAAAGAAAAGAACAACAAGGGCACACATGATTTAGGGTTTATGTTATTCTGTAGTTTCGGAAATGCACTTCGTCTCACGGGCGATACGCAAAAGTATGGACCAGTACTCAGCACCGGTGCGAATTCCTTAGCATCTCGCTATAGTCCCATTACCAAAACGATCCGTTCTTGGGATCACGGATCATGGCAGTATCCGGTTATAATCGATAATATGATGAATCTGGAGTTTTTGACACAGGTGTCTAAAATGACTGGAGATAAAAAATTCTATGATATTGCGGTATCTCATGCTGAAACAACTTTGAAAAATCACTTTAGAAAAGATTATAGTTCATACCATGTGATCGATTATGATAAAAACACAGGCAAGGCCATTGGTAAAAAGACCCATCAGGGCGCATTTGATGAATCGGCGTGGTCAAGAGGGCAGGGATGGGCGCTGTATGGTTATACCATGATGTATCGCGAGACAAAGAAGAAAGAATTTTTGAAGCAGGCCCAGCAAATCGCAAAGTATATCTTAAGCAATCCGAATTTGCCTGCTGATTTGGTTCCTTACTGGGATTTTGATAAAGACAAAATTGCACAGTCAGATAAAATGTATCCGAGTAAGGATCTGCGGGATGTGTCTGCGGCGGCATTATATGCATCTGCTTTGTTAGAACTCTCACAATATACAAAAGGGAGCGAAGCTTTGAATTATTTTGAAAAAGCAGAAACTATTCTTAAAAATCTGTCGAAAGCACCTTATATGGCACCTTATGGTCAAAATGGAGGTTATATCTTACAACATAGCGTTGGAGCGCTACCGTTGAATTCGGAAATCGATGTGCCTTTGACCTATGCCGATTACTATTATGTGGAGGCCCTGGTCCGATATCAACGCTTATTGGCGGGCGAACCAATGATCAAAGAGATTGCTAAATAAGGCTGTCAACAGCTAAAAGCTTATTTTAGTGGGATCAGATCGTTTAAAAAATGATTTGTTTTAAGTAAGATTCGAACTTGATTAAAAGCGCAGTTAAAGCTAAAAGACAGAGGTGGCTACGCCACCTCTGTCTTTTTATTGGCTCTTACGGAGTTTATTGGATCTTATAGAGACCACAATTCGATATAGCAGGGTTTAGCTACTTTGGTTAGACGTCGCGGTCTGTTCCGATGGATTGTATCCAAACTGTTTTTTAAATTCCTTGCTGAAGTATTTTCTGTCGGAAAAGCCCACGGTATAAGCAACTTCACTGATATTCATGGTCGATGTCAGTAATTCTCTCGCTTTGTTTAACCTATACGTTTTGACATAATTGTTGAGTGACAAATTGGATATGGCCTTCAACTTGCGATAGAGAATTGGTGCGCTCATTCCCATTGTACGCGATATATAATTAACATCAAAGCCATCTGACTGGATATTAGCTTCGATCAATTCATTTAGGGATAAGATGAATTGTGCATCAAGCTCATTGTCGAATGAAGCTGTTTTGACCTGAAATTCTCTACTCTTTTTCTGGCTGATAGCCAGGAGATTTTGAGCAGAAAGGAATAGCTGTTTATTGTCGAAGGGTTTTGTTAAATAGATATTTGCACCGTGTTCCAGGGCTAAGGTTTGTGAATGGGTGTCTGTTACGGCCGTCAACAAAATGAACGGAATATGGCTTGTCGCCATATTTGTTTTAATAGCTCGGCAGAGTTGAGCACCATCCATATAAGGCATCATTAGATCCGAAATAATCAGATCAGGGATATATTCCAATGCCTTGGGAAGAGCCTCTTCACCATTACCTGCTGTAATGACTGTGTAGGTATCCTGAAATAGATTGACAACTGTTGCTAACAATTCTTTATTGTCTTCTACAATTAAAATCGTTTGTTGCAAGGAAGTGTCGAATGTGCCTAGTCTGTGTATGCTAATGTCTTCTGTTTCTTTTGCAAGGATATCTACCGCTTGCGGCTCTATTTTCTCGCAAGCTTGTTTCGGTAGGTTTATGGTAAATATTGTCCATTTTCCTTTTTCATCCTCCTTCGAAAAACAACGAATGTCTCCGTTGTGTTGCTGCACAATTTGTTTGGTAAGTGCCAATCCAATGCCTGTGCCGATTGCATCATTAGCTTGTTCTTCACGATAGTATTCTTCAAATATTTTGAACTGATTGCCTGTGGCAATACCAATGCCATTATCAACTATGTTTATGGAAAATGAGTCATCGCTTTCGATCAGCTCAAGGTAAACTGTACCATATTCGGGTGTATATTTGATGGCATTGGATAGTAGATTAAACATCACTTTATCAAACTGCAGGGTATCAATGGATTGTAATCCTACTGCGTCCAACTGACGTATATAATAGTTGAGATGTTTTGTTTTGGCAAGGTCATTCAGTAGGTAGAACGTGTCTTCTATGTATTCTCTAAAAGAGATGTCGGTTTTCTTCAGTACAAAGTGTTTGTCATCGAATTTTTTAAAGTCCAGCAGCTCGTTGATAACACCAAGGAGCTTACTGGCATTCTTTTTTATCCGTTTTACTTTGTTTTGTGTAGAAGTCAGATTGGCCGTTTCGGAAATAATTTCGTCTAATGGAGCTGTAATCAAAGTCAACGGTGTGCGAATTTCGTGCGATATCTGTGTAAAGAATTTTATTTTCTTTTCCTGTTCCCGTTCTGAATTGATCAACATCTCACGTTCGACAACAAACTTGATGACAAAATGTACACCCAAGGTAAACAAGCCGGCATACAACAGATAGGCCCACCAGGTTCTCCAAAAGGGAGGTTTAATATCGATATTGATCCGTAGGGGTATACTGCTCCAAATGCCATCGTTGTTACTGGCGAATATGGTCAAAGTATGCATTCCGACTGGAATATTGGTATATCGTATTGACGGAGTACTTGTTTCAACCCAATCCTTGTCAAAGCCATCAAGCTTATATCGGTATCTATTCTTTTGTGGTTTGATGAAATTAGAACCTGAGAAATTAATCGTAACAAAGTTTTCGTCATGTCGGAGTTTGAGCTGATAGCTGTTGGGATCTGTTGTTTTCTGAATCCGTCCGTAGTTCAATGGTGTCTCTTCGAGAAAGATATTTCGGAAGAGTACCTCGGGGATAGTCTGATTGAAAATTATTGTTCGGGTATCCATGGCAACTACACCATTGAGTGTTGTGACGAATAGTGTTCCTGTTTTGCTGGCAAAGACTTTGGCTCCAAGTAGATTTTTGACCGGTAAACCGTCATACTGATTCAGGAGGTAGCTATGTTTTGTTTTGGGATTATAGCATATTAATCCATTTTTACTGGTAAGCCATACCTGATTGTTCACAAAGATGGGCCAGCCTAGCGAATTGTTCGGAAAGCGAGAGACCTTGGTTAATTGATCATGCTGATCAAAATGATATAAGTATTCTTTGGATGTCAGCCAGATGTCCCCGTTCGGATGAACATAAAACCCACCTAGCGTCAATGTATCCAGCTGTTTTATTGGGTTTATGTTTGATTCATTCGGTTTTTTGCGAAAAAGTGTACCTCCTCTGAGAAAATAAGTCTGCTGTTTATTGTCCGCTTGGATATCATCAATTGTACCTGTTTTTAATGCAGCGTTATACGCTGCAGGTTTTCCAGGATCGACGATGTAAAGCCCTTTATTGGTTCCGAGGTAAATGCGATGTACGGGATCGACATAAATGCTATAAATGTTGTTTTTGAGATTCAAGACATCTTTTTCCAGGTAAAAGTGTTGTGTGTTTCCAGATTGTGCATCGATAATGGAGTAGCCTCCGCCATACTGTGCCGCATAAATTTTGTTATCTCTAACATATAGATCCTTGATCAGGTTTGACCGGGTCAATTTTGACAAAGGAGAGGTCGTTTCTGTTCTTTTGTCAATTTTGTTGATTCCCTCTTCCTCCGTTCCTATCCAATAGGCATTGTCTGATTCGGCGAAGCTACCGGTGATATCACTATTGAGGCTGAGACCAGGACGCGAACGTGTTGAGTAATGCTGTATGGGGATCAGTTCGGGGTAGATGGCATTGATTCCGCCGAAATAAGTTCCTATCCAGGTGATCTGTTGTCGATCAATAAAAATATCATAGATTGAATTTTGACTCAATGAGTTTTTGACGGAGGTATTATGTTTATAGTTTAAGAAATGTGGTGCCCCATTAAAGATGGAGAGTCCTTTTAATGTACCGATCAGCAGGTCTCCCTGTTTAGTTGGGACAATTTTCCGGATGTTATTGCTGAGCAGATTGCTATTTGTTTCTGTTAAGTTATTCCATTTTTTATCAGCGAAGTTATATTGGAATATTCCATGCAATTTTGTGCCAACCCACAGGATGTTTTTATGGAGATATAGGGCACAGAAAATACGTTCTTTTAAAGGGAGCGCAGGCAGTATCAGATTCTGGATATGGAGGACCTGATTATTTTGCAATGAAAAAGATTCTATGCCATTGTAACTGGCTATTATATAGTTGTTGGGGCTAGTTTGAATAATGGATTGCACCCGCGGACGGTCAAGAATTTTCTTGAGATTGTAGGTGCCAGCTGTCGGGACAGCCTGATAGAGTCCTTTGTCAGTGCACAAAAATATCTGGTCTGAAAGAAACTGAATGTCGGTAACAGCAATTTTTTCCTGAAAAGGTTTTCCCTGTTTAAATACGGCTTTACGTTTGTCGATGTCGAAAATAAATAACTGCGTTGCTGTAGCAATAAAAAGGGCGTTATTTGCGTTGATGGCAATCTTGTTAATGTAATCTACCTTTTTAAATACCGTATCCTGTACGAGGATATTGGTGATATTTTGGGAGTCATAGACAAAAAGGTTGGCTCCGCCACCGAACCACAGTTTACCTTGTTTATCTTGAGCAATTGTTAATACCGCCTGTTTATCCAATACGTTCTCCTGGCTCAGTGTCTCAAATTTCAGATTCTGGGCATGACCAATGGAAATGATGGATATCAACAGCAGAAATTGTCGCGATAAAATAGGCAATATGTTCATGGTTATGGGGTATTTGGATCAAATTTAAGATTTTACCCCCAAATATTTATGAATTTCACCCCTCTTAATTTGCGTATAGGCCCATCTTTGGCCTAGTTAAACAACCAATTTTTATTATAAAGCTAATTTCCTAAAGTATGGCAAAGTTTTACAAAGTTGGACTGTCTGCTATGATGATGTTTACTGTGGGTGCGAGTATGGCACAGCAGAAAATTTCGATTACGGGGCGGATTACAGACAGTCAAGGTGCACCTTTAGCGGGTGTAACGATTCGAGAAAAGGGTGGAAAGATCTCTACTTCTACTAATGAGACGGGTCAGTATACCATCTCTGTCCCAGAAAATACTATCATACTGATTTCATACATTGGTTATCAGGATCAAGAAGTCAATTCTAAAGGGCGTTCGATAATTAATGTTAGTCTAGAAAAAAATACTTCAGCACTTGATGAAGTCGTGGTTGTAGGATATGGCACACAGAAAAAAGTCAATTTGACTGGATCTGTCGCTACTGTTGGTGCAGATAAGCTTACCAATAGACCTATTATGAACCTTGCGGCGGCCTTAGGCGGAACGGCTCCGGGCATTCGTGTTACGCAAGGAAATGGTAATCCTGGAAGCGAGGATGTATCTATTCGTATTCGTGGTACAGGATCTTTCAATAATAATAACCCTCTGATCCTTGTGGATGGTGCCGTGGCCGATATGGTTCCATTAAATACAGATGATATTGAGAACATTTCCATTTTGAAAGATGCGGCATCTGCAGCGATTTATGGATCTCGTGCAGCAAATGGTGTAATTCTCGTGACCACTAAAAAAGGGAAGAAAGGTGAAGCGCCTAAAATAGCATTCAATGAATTGTATGCACGTGAACAAGCACAAACTGATTTAAAGTTTATGTCGAGTACAGCGGATTGGATGGAACTGCACAACATCGCTAAAGTGAATGCTAACCCAACTTCCACATCTCCCGATTATACACTGTCAACCATTGAAGATTGGCGAAAAGCGAATGGGGATCCTAATGGTATCTATAATAATCCAATCACTGGGAATAGCATTCCAAATTGGTTAGCTTATCCAAATACGGATTGGGCACAGGTTCTCTTTCAACCACAATATTATCAACGATATGGTGTTTCAGTAACGGGAGGGAGTGATAAATCTTCTTATCTCATGTCCGCTGGATACCAAAATAATCCTGGAACGTTGGCAAATACTGGGATGAAAAGATTTAATATTCGTACCAATTTGGAAACAAAAATTGCGGATAGAATTACTTTTGGTACACAAACCTATGCAACAAAGGAGTATAAGCAACCAGGTAGCACTTCGATGACCTATTTGTTACAGGCTTTCCCAGGCATGACCCCCATTTATCAGGGGAAATATGGTGCTAGTGAAGATCCTAATACAACAAATAAGGACAATATTCTGCAACAGGTTGCTTCAAATGGAGGGGAAAACAACTACACACGTATCAATAGTACGTGGTATGCTAACGCGGATCTTTGGAAAGGGATTGTCGCCGAAGCGCGGTTTAATTACAGTGAATATATGCGTGAGGATGAAAATTACTCACAAAACTTGCCTAGATATAGTTTTAGAGAAAGCTTTGAGAAACCTAAAGAAGGCATAGGGAATTTGGATCAGGCAACTACTTATCGTTTTTCTTATAAATCATCGAGTTATACAGCGAATGCATTATTACGTTATGCCCATACTTTTGGGAAACATGATGTGGGTGGATTAGCAGGTTATGAACAATATTACTCGAAGACAAGTGGTTTTAATGCTACTCAACGTGGATTACTTGATTGGAGTGTTACTGATATAAACTCGGGAGGTACAATGGAGTCCATTGGCGGTTCTGACCAAAATAGAAAAGATAATGCAAAGGCGGAGAACGCAATGATTTCTTATTTTGGCCGGGTAAATTATGCCTACGATGGTAAATATTTGTTTGAAGGAAACTTTCGTTCGGATGCGTCATCTAAGTTTGCTCCGGGACATCGCACCGGATTTTTTCCTTCTTTCTCGGCAGGTTGGGTGATCAGTAACGAACGTTTTTTTGATCCAGCTAAAACAACAGTTAATTACTTAAAGCTTAGAGGGTCTTATGGAACCTTAGGGAATACAATAAGTGGAAATTACGATTGGCAGACTCTTTATCAGAAAGTGAATAATGTATTTAACGAGTCGGTCGCTAATGGGGTTATTCAGCAAACTATCCAAAATCTTAGTTTATCATGGGAGAAGCTAACGACATACAATCTTGGGTTGGAAGCCAGTTTCTTAAATCGCCGTTTGAGTGTCGAGGCTGATATGTATTCCCGAAAGACTTCTGATATCTTAACTGCAGCTATTATTTATTTGACAATGGGTAATATCAATGCCCCTATGTCCAATACTGCTTCAATGAATAATAAAGGGATAGAACTTAATCTAGGTTGGAACGATAAAATTGGAGAGTTTAGATATGGAGTAAATGGTAATATTTCCTATAACATGAACAGAGTTTCAGGTTTTAAAGGCACATTAAAGTATGAGCAAGATCCATCCACTCTCGATATATGGGGTAATCCAACTTGGCGCTATACGAATTTAGCCGATGTATCTACAGGAGGGAATGAGCGTCGTGTGGAACAACATATGCTTGACGAGTGGTTTTTAAGAAGGCCTTATGCGGGAACTGGAACCTATATGAAATCTGACGGAAGTGTAGATCCAAATGGTGGACCCACAGACGGAATGATCCGTACTAAAGCTGATCTGGAGTGGGTGAAATCTATGATTGCTGCAAATTATTCTTTTAATAATAATACGGTTGGGCCTGGTGCAGCAAATATATGGTATGGACAAATGCTTATGGCGGATGCGAACGGTGATGGTAAATACGGTAATGATGATGACCGTGAATTCACAGGGAAGTCTTCTGTTGCCAAATTTGTGTTTGGCTTAAATCTGACAGCAGCTTACAAGGGTTTTGATCTAAACATGCTTTTGGCGGGACGTGTCGGCTCTTATCATTATATTAATGAGCGTGGATCCAATGGATCAATCTTAGCGAATACAGGAGATCAATTGCCAGCAGATGCCTGGACCAAATACTATTCTTATGATGCAGTAAGAGCAAATAGCGATTATGATAATTATGATCCAGCTACAGATCCAAATGCAAATATAAATGGTAAATACCCACGTTTGCTTTCTTCAAGTTCAATCATGCAGGCTAATACATTCTATTTGTACAATACCTCGTATTTAAAGTTAAAGTCTTTGCAGTTGGGGTATACATTTCCTAAAAAATGGATTAATCAAGCTAAAATTAAAGACTTAAGGGTATTTGTAACAGGAGAAAATCTGTTGACATTTAAACATAAAGACTTTCCAGGAGTGGACCCGGAATTAGGTGGTTCATTGATTGTTTATCCCATCGCGAAGCTATATTCCGCCGGGGTATCGGTAACTTTTTAACTTAATCTCAGAACAGCAGGATAAGCTAATTTGAAGTTTTCAATAGAGTAAGACTTAGACTAGCATCTTAATCTTAAACTCTGTTTAGTCAAATAAAATAGAAATAGAGATGAAAAAAATATTAAAATCTGTCATAGCAATTGGTATAGCAAGTTCTTTATCGTCTTGTACGAAAATATTGGACCTTGCACCTAATGACAAAATATCTTCGGGAACAATGTGGTCAACGGAAACGTTGGTTGATCAAGGGGTAATAGGTGTTTACTATTCATTACAACGTCCAGTAAGAAGTGACGGAATTGTAGGAACATCTGCAAATATTGGGTATTATGCTTATGAGGCATTCGGTATGACTGGTCAAGGTGAATATAACTTAAATAACCTTTTCTCCAGCGCCGTGAATCCAAGTAATTCCTATTTTTCATTCCAATGGAAATGGTTGTATGATGGCGTACATCGCGCTAACGATGCAATTGTTCATATACCCGATGCCATGATGGCTCAGGAAAAAAAGAACAAATTAGTAGCGGAATGTAAAGTATTAAGAGCCTTTTTTTACATGCGACTCAATGAGCTGTATGGTCGGAATGGTTTGGGTGTTCCTATTTACACCGAGCCTATTAGTCCTGCAGAAGGTAACAAAGGACAGAGTTCTGAAGAGGAAGTTTGGGCGCTTATTATTAAGGATTTAACTGATGCAATCAATGAGAGTGCTTTGCCAAACAATCAAATCCAAGGTGAAGGACGTGTGAGTAAAGGTGCTGCTTATGCACTACGTGGCCGTGCTTATCTTATGACAAAAAAATACGATCAGGCAGTTGCTGATTTTGCGAAAGTTGGGGAGAGCGGCTACAAACTTTTCTCAAATTATAAGCAATTATTTAAAGTTGCCAATGAACGTTGTGAAGAGATGATTTTGAGCGTTCAATATATAGAGGAACCTTCAGGATACGGTTCGGCCGTACAGAAGTATACCGCCGCATTTCAACAGGGGGCAAAAGATAGCCGGGGATGTTGGACAGATCTCCAAGTGACCCCAGCTTTGGTTAATTTGTATGAAGAAATAATTGATGGAACTACCGTACGTCCTTTTAGTTGGTCAGACTATATTCCTGAATGGAATACGGTAAATGCTTTAGGAGCTCCCAATAGAAAAGTCTTTTTTATCCGGGATCAAAAAGTTAACGGAAATGATGTCCATTCTACTGTTACCACGGTAATCAATACAGAATTGAATAAATTGAATAGTACTGCGCGGGCGTTTTACCTACCAGAAGGGAATGAAGCACGCCTTAAAGCAGCTTACGCAAATAGGGATCCACGTTTAGCGTATAACGTGGTAACTCCTTATGCATCTTTCCAGGGAGTAAACAGCAATTCCACTACTGCAGGTATGTATACCTATAGATTCCCGGTCACAGGTAAATACTATGTGGACCAACCTGGAGCTGAGCCTAATTTGAATAGTAGTTTACCTAGTACTTATTATACTTCGGGAAGCGCCAATGCACAGGCTGAGTTTAAGTATATCCATCGCAAGTTTGTGGGGGAAGGTTTAGAATACGCTCGTCGTGAGCAAAACCCAGTAGACGAGCCTATTATTCGTTATGCAGATGTTTTGTTGATGTGGGCAGAAGCGTTAGTCGAGATGAATGATTTACCTGGTGCTATGGCAAAAGTAAAACAGGTCAGAGATCGGGTTGGAATTCCAACAATGGCCTCCTCTTTTTCAGATCAAAGCAAAGCACGTAATTATGTACGAGACGAGCGGCGTCGGGAATTAATTGGTGAGGGAGTTAACTTTTTTGATGAAATGCGTTGGAAAACACTGAAAGAGACAAAGTTCAACGAAAAATTTGCACAACATGCTTGGGGTGGTACAGAAAATACGGGCGGTACCACTTATGAATGGATAGGTGACCAATGGTACACCTGGCCAGTCCCAAAATCTGAAATAGAGTTAAATAAAAATTTGAAGCCAACACCAGGCTGGGTATATTAATAAAAAACGTTTCAGCTAAATTTAAAATCTCATGATGATTTTGTAAAAAAGCTGTTATCAATCGCTCATGCAATCGTTTGCTAGAGCGATTGATTTATTTAGGTTTGTTTTTTTAGGTTAAATTAAAGATTTTTAATGTTTTGTGCAGCATTATCAAGCTCACATTAATTTATAAACCATTATCGAATGAAGAGAAGATTCCTATTAAAATTGTTAGGCGGAGCTGGAGTTGGCGCATTAACTGCGTCTCTACCAATAAAAGCAGAGGCAAGCAGTTTGGACAATAAGACAAGCGTTAACGAAAACGATCGCGCCTATTGGGTATCTGTCTTACATAAGATGGCTGCTCCAATATTAGGTAATATCAGCAAGCAGCAGTGGCGTAAAAATATGCCGATGGAGGTGAGCCCGACTTTTGATAGTAGGGACCCTGGAGTCGGATACCTAGAAGCGTTTGGACGTTTGCTGGCAGGAATGGCACCCTGGTTGGCATTACCGGATGACGTCACTGAGGAAGGAAAATTGCGAAAAAAATTACGCGATCAAGCATTACTCGGTATACAGTATGGTGTAGATCCTAAATCACCGGATTATTTTACCTGGCGAGGTCCGTCGTCTCAAACACTCGTAGATGCAGCACATCTTGCGCTGGCTTTTCTGAGAGCTCCAAAAGCTTTATGGGAACCATTGGACCCAATTACAAAGAAAAGAGTGGTCGAAGAGTTTAAACTGCTGCGTAAGATTAAGCCGAATGAGAGCAATTGGCTGCTGTTTGCTGCAATGACAGAAACATTTCTTTACAGCATAGGTGAGGAATGTGCGCGAGAAAAGATCGATTATGCCGTCAATAAATTTGATCAGGAATGGTATGTGGGAGATGGCTGGTATAGCGATGGCGCCCATTTTAGTTTTGATCACTACAACGGGTACGTAATCCATTGCATGCAGGTTGAGTCGCTGCGTCATAATATCCCAGCGGGTGGAAAATACAAAGAGATGTATGAGCGGGCATACAAACGGATGCAGCGTTATGCGCATCATTTGGAACGCATGATTTCCCCAGAAGGCCATTATGTTGTCGTTGGCCGTTCATCAACTTATAAGAATGCTGCTTTTCAGCCGCTAGCAACAGTTGCTCTAGAAAATAAGTTGCCCGAAGACATCTCGAAGGGTCAGGTCAGGGCAGCGTTGACGACTATACTTCGACATATTTATATTGACAAAACCTTTGCGCCATCTGGATGGCTACGTATGGGCGTGGTGGGTGATAAACAATCCAATCTCGCAGATTATTATACAAATGCAGGTTCAATGTATGTAGCTTCATTGTCGTTTTTGCCATTAGGACTACCAGCAAACGACGAGTTCTGGACCTGTGCTCCACAACCATGGACCTCCCAAAAATGCTGGAATGCTGAGCAATTTCCCAAAGACTATTATGTAAGTTATTAAACGAAAAAGAATAAAAAGCAAAAGATTAAGGATTGGATAAAATGAAGATACAACACTATATTACGGGAGCTTTAATGATCGGGCTAGGAATGCAGGGAATTTCCTGTTCCAGTCAGCGAAACCTAGGAGCAGTGAAATTGGGACTTGACAAAGAATTTGTTCGCACAAATTTGGAAGATGCACATAAACAAATCGCCTACCTTGCCGCATCGATCAATGAATCGGATATGCCGACGACGTATAAAGATGGTAAATATGTGAATTGGGGTTCAAGTTGGTGGTGCTCGGGCTTTTATCCCGGTACAGTGTTATACATATACGAGTATACCAAGGATGAAAAACTTTTGACGGAAGCAAAAAGCAAATTAAAAGAACTCGAGAAGGAAAAGAACAACAAGGGAACACATGATTTGGGCTTTATGTTGTACTGCAGCTTTGGGAATGCGTTACGCTTGACGGGAGATTCGGCTGCATATAAGGAAATTTTAAGTACTGGAGCAGCCTCGTTGGCAACACGCTTTCACGAAGCACCCAAAACTATCCGTTCATGGGACGGTGGAAAAAACTGGGATGGGCAGCCTTGGACCTATCCGGTAATCATCGACAATATGATGAACCTGGAGTTTTTGACGGAAGTTTCCAAGATGACAGGTGATAAGCGCTATCGTGATATCGCTATAACGCATGCAAATACAACAATGGTCAATCACTATCGAAAAGATTATAGTTCCTATCATGTCGTGGATTACAATCCAAAAGATGGACGTATTATTTCGAGAAAGACTGCCCAAGGTGCTTTTGACGAGTCTGCATGGGCTAGGGGACAGTCTTGGGGACTTTATGGTTATACGATGATGTACCGTGAGACCGGCGACAAGAAATATTTGGAGCAAGCGCGGCATATTGCGCAGTTTTATCTGAATCATCCCAACCTTCCAAAAGATCTAATTCCCTATTGGGATATGGACCAAAACAAGCTTACACCAGACAGTAAATATTATAGCCAAAAAGATCTTCGCGATGTGTCGACAGCTTCAGTAACGGCCTCGGCTTTGCTGGAATTGGCACAATACACAACAGGTAGTGAAAGCCAGCTCTATATTTCAAAGGCCGAGCAGATGTTGCGGTCTTTATCATCTAAACCCTACAAAGCAGATTATAAAGAAGCAGGGGGATATATCTTGAAACATAGCGTCGGTTCTATTCCACATAAAACAGAGGTAGATGTGCCTTTAACCTATGCCGATTACTATTATCTAGAAGCATTGGTGCGGTATAATCGATTGCTTGATGGCGAGAAAGTGATTAAACAATAGGCGATAAGGGACCTTTAAACTGTTCCTAAAATGAGTGTTGTTTTAGGGACAGTTTTAGCCGTTCGTGCACCCGGAAAAATGCCGTTCCAACCAACCCCATATTTTCATTGGATCATCTCCTGTTATAATAGTCGCGATAGACACATCATATTTAGCGAGATCTGTCTCTCGAATTGTCAGATCTATACCGCTCCGTTTATAAGTTACCAATAGCATAAATCTAATAAAGAATGAAAAGAACAAAGTAAAGTCAGATTTATTGAAATTGCACTGATTAGTGTTTTTTTAGAGGTCGGTAAGTTTTTGTATTTCAGGCTAGTACACTTTGGTTAAGTAATCATTTGGACGGATTTATAGATAGTAAACCTATTTTTTTACGGAAGATTTTTTAATGCGATGCGCCATGGATTTTTCGACCATAATTATTAACGATGAGGCATCATTCGCTAAGGATTGAGAAACTTTAGTCAATTTATCTAAAAGAAAGGAGGTCACTTATGATTTAGTTAAGGCAGAAGCCAATTGTTGATAAGCTATATCTCAAAAAAAGCTTATTGAAATAGTCAATTATTTATAAACACTTTTGAATTATGTTAAAAAAATCATTTGTAATAGCCTTTGCGTTATTTATTGTCACCGGTTTGTTCGTTCAAGCTAGAGATTTGAGTGTACCAGCTATAAAACTATCTAATAAACGAAATGTAATTTCTACAGAAAACGTTGGTGCAAAAAAAAATACCAAAACGAATATTAAAACACTAAGTAGCACATTCGACTTTTATGTGTATAACTTTAGTAATTCCCCTATTTATTTGACCTTTAGTGGGAATTTTCCAGGAGGAACCACACAGCATGTTGTAGTCCCTGCGAATACGCTTTCCTATCCCGTTAATATTCAAAGTGGAAATTATGATATTTATGCAAGTTGCCCTAGTTGGTTAACAATGTGGTATGCGATGAGTTGCGGTCATTCGGGCTCCGGACAATATTACACTTTTGAAAATGTCTATTTGAGCGATACTGGCTGTACATCATTAGATGTCGGAAGCAATTAAGTTACACATAATAATTAATGTTGCTGTCTCAATGTCTTCATTGGGGCAGCTATTTTAAGGAAGCAGGGGGCTATATCTTGAAACATAGCGTCGGTTTATCCCATATAAAACAGAGGTGGAGGTGCCTTTTTGATTAGTGCAGATTTTAAATAAATATTATCCGTAGATAAATCGGATATTATACGCTTTCATCCGAATGAGGTCCCTATTAAGTCCGTATGAAGTCCCTATAAACTCCCTGTTATTTAACAAAACGCTATTAATTTATTGCCTTCCTTAACAGGAGTGCTCAAACTTAACTTTTGTAGCGTTAAAGCCTAGATTTTGTATCTTTATCCCTATGACCGATATCCAGAAGAGATTTGACCGTATACTCGCTATTTATATGCATCTGCAAGCTAAACCTGTTGTGACAGCTGCAGCGTTGGCAGAAAGATATGAAGTAAGTCAGCGTACCATTTATAGAGATATTCGTTCCCTGATGCAGGCAGGGGTACCTATTTATGGTGAAGCGGGAAGCGGTTATTCTTTGGTGGAGGGATATAAGATGCCACCTTTGCAATTTACAAGGGAAGAGGCATTGAGTTTTGTCGCAGCAGAGAAATTAGTTGAAAAATATACGGACCGGAATCTTGCTCATCATTTTACCACGGCATTGCTGAAAATGAAAGCTATATTACGGGGCAACGAAAAAGAACAGGTAGCCTTAGTTGGGGATAACTTTCTGGTGCGCGGTGGGCGTCATCAATTCAATGAGAAGCTAACCCATGGCACCAATATTCTGATCGAAAGCATCGCAGCAAAGAAATGTGTGGAAATCTATTATTCCAAACCTTCCGATAAAACTCCAGAAAGGCGTGAAATCGAAGCTGTGGGTATTTTTGTGGAGAGCAAGTTTTGGTATGTACTTGCTTTTTGTAGATTGCGACAAGATTATAGGCAATTCCGCTTGGATAGAATAAACAATATTAGAATACTTGCTGAAGATTTTGGAAAAGAGCATCCCGAACTATCTTTCTTTCTGAGTAAGCGGCATGAAGTGCCAACAACCAAAGTGGTGGTGCAAGTGGATAAAGAAATGGCTAGGTATATGGAGTGGGATCGTCACTATTTTGGTTTCCAAGAAGAAATTGTAACCGATAACTATGTGGAAATGCATTTTGACTGCATGAATATGGAGAATGGGTTTGCGCGATGGTATCTGATGTTTGCAGATAAAGGTCGCATAATTGAACCCGAATCGCTAAAAGATGTTGTCAGAGGTTTGCTTTCATCTGCTTTGGAGCAAGTTTAGCTGTAAATGAAGTAATCAGGATTCTTTACTATGGTAAAGGAAAAACTTGTTCGGCGGAAAGGGAGGATGCCGAACAAGTTAAACTGTAAATTGTACTAAAAAGTTTTTGATCCATGTCAGGAGAAAACTTCCGTTGTCTGTATCAGTTATTAACCCCTTTCCCAAAAAAATGGTGGTTGGATACCCAGTAAGCGTAAATAGGCAAAAGCCTGACCACGATGGTGGATCTCGTTGTCAATAAAATAAAATATGCTATGGATAATGGGGGATTTGTATTGTCCAAATAAATTGAACTCTTCGGCAAAACGTTCTTCTGGAATTTGATTGAACAGTTCACTGATCTGAGGAGTAGCTTCATCCCAAGCCTGCAGTAATTGTGCTTTGGTCGAATAACTGAGATTCTCGTTGAGTTTGCCACTTTTGTTGTTGACAATTTCCTGGAGACCTGGAACAGCAATACCTAATAGCTCCTTAATCATATCTGCAAAAGTGCGCATGCCTTCTACCTTGAAATTGAACAATCCTTCTTCTGGAAATTTTTCAATAGTCTGTCTTGTTAGGTTTCTGTGGCCTAACCAATGTTGAAGTAGCTCGTTCTTCGAAATGATTTCTGTTTTCATGATTTTCGTATTTAAAGTTTTAGTAAGCGATACATCACCTGACGTGTTGTATGACAGTTCAAAATTAGCGCAACTTATGACAGCTGTATGGCAGTAGGAATAGATTGTCCTAATTTTATTTTTTTGGAGATGATTTAGTCGGAGTGGGGAGTTGGATAGGTATTATTCGGAAATTTGAAGCGGATGAAGAAAAGATCTAGAAAATAAAAAAAAATAATTCACTAATTATTTGACAGTTATAAAAATGTTTGTAACTTTGCAGTCCCTTAATGGGAATAGTATGTCTTGAGCGAAGCCCTACTGCTTCGAAGGACTTTTAATTAATTAATTTACAACATGTCAGGTATTATTGGAAAAAAAGTAGGAATGACGAGCCTGTTTAACGCTGATGGGAAAAATATTCCTTGTACAGTGATTCAGGCCGGGCCGTGCGTGGTTACGCAGATACGTACGGAAGAAAAGGATGGCTACTCGGCAATTCAACTTGGTTTCGACGAAGCTAAGGAGAAAAACACGACAGCTCCTTTGAAAGGGCACTTTGCGAAAGCAAACACAACGCCTAAGCGTAAGTTGGTAGAGTTTAAAACTTTCCCAGATGCAAAACAACTTGGTGACGTAGTTGACGTTACACTTTTCGAGGAAGGCGAATTCGTAGATGTAGTTGGTACTTCAAAAGGTAAAGGTTTCCAAGGTGTAATGAAACGTCATGGATTTGGTGGTGTAGGTGGTGCGACTCACGGTCAGCACAACAGATTACGTGCTCCAGGTTCATTAGGTGCTTCATCATGGCCTTCACGCGTATTCAAAGGTATGCGCATGGCTGGTCGTACAGGTGGTGACAGAGTTAAAGTTCAAAACTTACAGGTGTTGAAAGTTTACGCTGAGCAAAACCTTATCGTTGTTAGTGGTTCCATTCCAGGAGCTAAAGGTTCTTATGTAATCGTAGACAAATAGTAGAGATGGAAGTTAAAGTTTTAAATTTATCAGGTAAAGAAACAGGTGCCAAGGTGCAACTTCCTGAGTCGGTATTTGGGTTAGAGCCTAACGATCATGCGATCTATTTGGATGTGAAACAATACTTAGCGAACCAACGCCAAGGAACTCACAAATCTAAACAACGTAACGAAATCGCGGGTTCTACTCGTAAATTACACAAACAAAAAGGTACTGGTGGTGCTCGTGCGGGTTCTATCAAATCTCCATTGTTTAATGGTGGTGGTCGTGTATTCGGTCCTCAACCTCGTGACTACTCGTTCAAATTGAACAAAAAATTGAAACAAGTAGCACGTAAATCAGCGTTATCTTACAAAGCAAAAGATAATAACATTGTGGTATTGGATGAAGTAAAATTCGATGCTATCAAAACTAAAAACTATGTTGCTTTAATAAATGCGTTGAACGTAGCTGATGAGAAAACATTGTTGGTATTACCAGCTTACGATGAGATTGTTTATAAATCAAGCAGAAACTTGAAAAAAGCAAAAGTTATTGTTGCAGCTGATTTAAATACATATGATGTATTGAACGCAACAAAATTATTGTTGACTACAGATTCTGTTAAAACTTTGGAGGAAGCATTAGCTAAGTAATATGGAAATTATTAAAAAACCTATCTTGACTGAGAAAGCTTCTTTGTTAACGGAAAAATTAAACCGTTACGCTTTCAAAGTAGATCACAGAGCAAACAAAATCCAGATTAAAGCAGCTGTTGAGGCTATGTTTGGTGTTACAGTTCTTGCTGTAAACACTGCAGTAGTAGCTGGTAAAGCAAAAAGCCGTTACACAAAAGCAGGTTTCGTATCTGGTAGAGCTCCTAAGTATAAAAAGGCTGTCATTACGATTAAAGACGGCGAAACTATTGACTTTTACAGTACTATATAATACAAAATGGCAGTTAAAAGATTCAAACCGGTAACCCCTGGTACTCGTTTTAGAGTAGGCGCTGACTACTCTGATGTTACTACAAACGTTCCTGAAAAATCGTTAGTAGTAAAAATCAACAAGAAATCAGGCGGTCGTAATAACTCCGGTAAAATGACTATGCGTTATCTCGGTGGGGGACATAAAAAAGTATACCGATTAATTGATTTCAAACGCGATAAAAAAGATATCCCTGCAAAAGTAGCTACTATCGAGTACGATCCAAATCGTACTGCTCGTATTGCCTTGTTGCATTACGCTGATGGTGAAAAACGTTACATCCTTGCTCCAGCTGGTTTAGTAGTTGGTCAAACTGTAATCGCAGGTGATAAAGTTGCCCCAGAAGTTGGTAATACATTACCATTAGCAAACATTCCATTGGGTTCTATCATCCACAATATTGAATTAAATCCTGGTCAAGGTGGTTCAATTGCTCGTTCGGCTGGTACTTATGCTCAATTGTCTGCTCGTGATGGTAAATATGCCATCATCAAATTGCCTTCGAGCGAAACACGTATGATCTTATTGACTTGTGTTGCTACAATCGGTTCAGTATCGAACCATGAAAGATCTAACCAAGTGTTAGGTAAAGCAGGTCGCAAACGTTGGTTAGGTCGTCGTCCAAGAGTTCGTGGTGTTGCGATGAACCCAGTAGATCACCCTATGGGTGGTGGTGAAGGCCGTACTTCAGGAGGTCACCCACGCTCACGTACAGGTGTATTAGCTAAAGGCTTCAAAACACGTTACAAGAAGAAAACATCGAATCGTTACATCATTGAGAGAAGGAAAAAATAATGGCTCGTTCAATTAAAAAAGGTCCTTATATCGATCACAACTTAGAAAGAAAAGTTCTTTCTATGAATGAAACTAACAAAAGTCAGTTATCAAAACATGGTCTCGTAGATCAATGATTTCACCTGATTTTGTTGGCCATACCTTCGCAGTGCACAACGGGAATAAATTTATCCCTGTTTATGTAACAGAGAATATGGTAGGTCACAAGCTTGGTGAATTCGCGCCTACGCGTACATTCAGAGGCCACGCAGAAAAGAAAAAATAATAGGTAATGGAAGCAACAAAAAAACTTAAAAAGTCTGTCTTAATTAGACAACGTAAAGAGCAAGAGAAAGCTCAACAAGGAGGAGCTTCGGATGCCAAATTATTGAACTGCCCGACTTCGCCTCGTAAGATGCGTTTGGTGGTAGACTTAATTCGCGGTCAACGTGTTGAAAATGCAATTTACATTTTGAAACACTCAAGTAAAGAAGCTGCTGCTCGTGTAGAAAAATTATTATTATCTGCAATCAAAAACTGGGAAGCCAAAAACGAAGGTAAATCAGTGGAAGAAAGCGAACTATATGTAAAAGAAGTATCAGTAGGTGGTGGTCGTCAATTGAAAAGATTGCGTCCGGCTCCTCAAGGTCGCGGATACAGAGTTCGTAAACGTTCAAATCACGTTACGTTGGTAGTTGATAGCAAATTAAACGTTGAACAAAACTAATTTATTGAGAAATGGGACAAAAAGCAAATCCAATAGGTAGCAGATTAGGAATCATCAAAGGTTGGGATTCTAACTGGTTCGGAGGTAAAAACTATTCCGATAAATTAGTTGAAGACGAAAAAATCAGAAAATATCTTTCTGTTCGTATTGCAAAAGGTGGTGTAGCTAAAGTTGTTATCGAAAGAACTTTAAAACGTATCACTGTTACAATTCACACTGCTCGTCCAGGTATCGTTATCGGTAAAGGTGGTCAAGAAGTTGACAAGATCAAAGAAGAGTTGAAAAAACTGACTAAAAAGGATGTTCAAATCAACATTTTCGAGATCAAACGCCCTGAGTTAGATGCTAAGTTAGTAGCTGAAGGTGTCGCTAAACAATTAGAGGCGCGTATTTCATTCCGTCGTGCAATGAAAACTTCAATCGCTTCTACGATGCGTATGGGTGCAGAAGGTATCAAAATCATGTGTTCTGGTCGTTTAGGTGGTGCTGAAATGGCGCGTACTGAACAATACAAAGAAGGAAGAACTCCTTTACACACATTGCGTGCTGATATCGACTACGCTTTAGCTGAAGCATTGACTACATACGGTAAAATTGGTATCAAAGTTTGGATCTGTAAAGGTGAGGTTTACGGTAAACGTGACTTATCTCCAAACATTGGTCAAGCATCTGGTGTAAAATCACGTGGCAACCACGAAGGTGGTGGCGAACGTCGTGACAACCGTAACAACAAAGGTGGTCGCGGTGGAAACAACCGTGGTGGAAACAACCGTGGTGGAAGCAACCGTGGTCCGAAAAAAGATTAATAGTTATTTAGATTACAACAAAAACCTGCTGAAAAAGCAGATTTAAAAAGTATACGAACATGTTACAGCCAAAAAGAACGAAGTTCAGAAAGATGCAGAAAGGCCGCATGAAAGGTAACGCTTCTCGTGGAGCGGAGTTAGCTTTCGGTTCTTTCGGTATCAAAACAATGGAGCAAGCATGGATCACTAGTCGTCAAATCGAGGCAGCTCGTATTGCGGTTACACGTTATATGAAACGTGAAGGTCAAGTTTGGATTCGTATTTTCCCTGATAAACCTGTTACGAAAAAACCTGCAGAGGTACGTATGGGTAAAGGTAAGGGTGCTCCAGAATACTGGGTAGCAGTAGTACGCCCAGGCCGTATGTTATTTGAAGCAGAAGGTGTGCCTTTGGAAATTGCCAAAGAAGCTTTACGCCTTGCAGCTCAAAAACTTCCGGTTCAAACTAAGTTTGTGATTCGTAGAGACTACGTTGAAGCATAAAAATCTTGGTAATGTCATCATTTAAGCGTTAGGGCCGTTACCCCTAACGCTATATATAAAGCGATGATAACCCAAATAACAACTGAAAAAACATGAAAAATTCAGAAATTTAGAATTATCTAATGAGGACTTAAAAGCTCGTCTTGTAGAAGAGAAAACAGCCCTTACAAAATTGAAATTTGCACATGCTGTTTCAGCTATTGAGAACCCTAACGTGATCAAAGCAGCACGCAAAACTATCGCTCGTATCAGTACAGAGATCAGTGCACGCAAAGCTGCAGCTAAAAATGAAACAGCCTCTGAGGCGTAAAATTTAAAGTCGAAATGGAAAGAAATTTAAGAAAAACAAGAATCGGCTTAGTAGTTAGCAACAAGATGGACAAGTCTATCGTGGTATCAGTGGAACGTAAAGTGAAACACCCGATCTATGGTAAGTTCGTTAAAAAAACTACTAAATTTAAAGCTCATGACGAAACTAATACCTGCGGTATCGGCGATACGGTATTAATTATGGAAACTCGTCCGCTGAGTAAAACAAAAAAACTGGAGATTAGTAGAAATTATAGAAAGAGCTAAATAACATGGTACAACAAGAATCAAGACTTAATGTAGCTGACAATAGCGGTGCTAAACAAGTTTTAGTAATCCGTGTATTGGGCGGTACGCGCAAGCGTTATGCATCAATCGGAGATAAGATTGTTGTATCGGTGAAAAGCGCTATGCCTTCAGGAAACGTGAAAAAAGGTTCCGTTTCTAAAGCAGTAGTGGTTAGAACGAAAAAGGAAATCCGTCGTAAAGATGGTTCATACATCCGTTTCGATGATAACGCCGCTGTATTATTAAATAATAATGATGAACCACGTGGTACACGTATCTTTGGCCCTGTTGCTAGAGAGTTGCGTGAGAAACAGTTCATGAAAATTGTATCATTAGCACCGGAGGTTTTATAATTATGGCACAGAAAACAAAAACAACTACGCACAAAATCAAAATTAAAAAAGGTGATTTAGTGAAAGTTATCGCTGGTAACTCTAAAGGTGTTCAAGGAAAAGTATTAACTGTTTTAGTGGATAAAAATAGAGCTATCGTTGAGGGCGCTAACATCGTAAAAAAACACACTAAACCAAGTGCAGCTAATCCTAATGGTGGTATCATTGAGAAAGAAGCTGGTATTCACATCTCTAATTTAGCTGTTATCGATCCTAAAACAGGTGCAACTACACGTGTAGGTCGTAAGTTAAATGCAGATGGTAAATTAGTTCGTTACGCTAAAAAATCAGGGGAGGAAATTAAATAATGACTTACGTACCAAGATTAAAAGTGAAATATGCGGAGGAAATCCGTAAAGCACTTCAAGAAAAATTTCAGTATAAAAGTATTATGCAGGTTCCTAAACTTGAGAAAATCGTTGTTTCACAAGGCGTAGGAGCTGCAACAGCTGACAAAAAATTAATCGATAACGCTATCGCTGAGTTGACTTTAATCACAGGTCAACAAGCCGTTGCTACAAAATCGAAAAAAGATATTTCAAACTTTAAATTACGTAAAGGTATGCCTGTAGGGGCACGTGTTACTTTACGTGACAACAATATGTTTGAGTTCTTGGACCGTTTGGTAGCAGTATCGCTTCCACGTATTCGTGACTTCCGCGGTATCAACGATAAAGGCTTTGACGGACGTGGTAACTATAACTTAGGTATCACTGAGCAAATCATTTTCCCTGAGATCAACATTGACAAAATCAACAAGATCCAAGGTATGGACATCACTTTCGTGACTTCAGCTCAAAATGATGTTGAGGCTTTAGAATTGTTGAAACAATTCGGTTTACCATTTAAAAATCAAAATACTAATAACAATGGCTAAAGAAGGATTAAAAGCACGCGAAGTAAAACGCGCTAAATTGGTAGCTAAATATGCGGCAAAACGTGCAGAATTAAAAGCTGCTGGCGATTACGTTGCATTAGATAAATTGCCTAAAAATGCTTCTCCAGTACGTTTACACAATCGTTGTAAATTGACTGGCCGTCCTAAAGGATATATGCGTCAATTCGGTATCTCTCGTGTAACATTCCGTGAGATGGCTTTAGATGGCAAAATCCCAGGGGTGAAAAAAGCTTCTTGGTAATTAAAAAAAAATACTTAATTTTGCCCGGGCAATTCAACTGAGGATTGCCGGGGTTTTTTGCATTTTAAAATTGTTTAACAGATAGAAGGTCCCATACCAATGGTTGGGAGGGAAACCGCTGTCACAAATTTTCATATATAATGACTACAGATCCAATTGCGGATTACCTTACACGAGTAAGGAATGCCATCAAGGCCAACCACAGGGTTGTTGAAATTCCTGCATCGAACCTAAAAAAAGAGATCACTAAAGTTCTTTTTGACAAAGGTTACATTGCTAATTACAAATTCGATGAGAATGGCGTACAGGGTACGATCAAAATCGCATTGAAATATAATCCAATTAGCAAAATTCCGGCTATTCGTACGTTGACACGTGTGAGTAAACCTGGTTTAAGAAAGTATGCAAGCGTTGATACTATGCCTCGTGTTTTGAACGGTTTAGGTATTGCTATCTTGTCAACATCGAAAGGTGTAATGACAGATAAGGAAGCTAGACTTCAAAATGTTGGTGGTGAAGTTTATGTTACGTTTATTAATCTAGGTAAAAGCACAAAGAAATGTCAAGAATTGGAAAAGCGCCTATCGCTATCCCTGCTGGGGTAACTGTTACTATTTCGGACAAAAACTTAGTTTCAGTAAAAGGTCCTAAAGGCGAATTAACACAACAAGTTGACCGTGACATCACGATTGCTCAAGAAGAGGGTAATATCGTTGTAACACGTCCAACTGATCAAAAGAAACACAAAGCATTACACGGTCTATACCGTTCCCTGTTGGCTAACATGGTTCACGGTGTGACTGAAGGTTACAAAACTACGCAAGAGTTAGTCGGTGTAGGTTACCGTGCTTCAAGTACTGGTAATGTATTAGAGTTAACTTTAGGTTTCTCTCACCAGATTGTTTTTGTATTGCCAAACGAGGTTAAAGTATCAACTACTGCTGACAAAGGTAAAAACCCTACAATCACTTTAGAGTGTGCTGACAAACAATTGATCGGTCAGGTAGCGGCTAAAATCCGTGGCTTCCGTAAACCAGAACCTTACAAAGGAAAAGGTGTCAAGTTTGCAGGTGAAGTATTGAGAAGAAAAGCAGGTAAATCAGCTAAAAAATAATAATCATGGCAGGACAAAAAGCATCTCGTAGAGAGAGAATCAAAAAAGGAATCAGAAAAAACCTTGCTGGAACGTCTGAACGTCCACGTTTATCGGTTTTTAGAAGTAACAAAGGTATCTATGCGCAAATCATTGATGACAATGCAGGCAAAACATTAGTTGCTGCATCTAGCTTGTCAAAAGAGTTTGTTGCATCTGGTAACAAGGTTGATCAATCTAAAGCTGTAGGTAAATTGGTGGCTGAAAAAGCATTAGCAGCAGGTATTAATAAAGTAGTTTTTGACCGTAATGGGTACTTATACCATGGCCGTATCAAATCTTTGGCTGAAGGTGCTCGCGAAGGCGGTTTAGACTTTTAATCATAGAAAGAAATGGCATTAAGCAATATAAAAAGAGTAAAATCAAGCGAAATTGAATTAAAAGATCGCTTAGTAAGTATCCAACGTGTAGCTAAAGTTACTAAAGGTGGTCGTACTTTCAGCTTCTCTGCAATTGTTGTAGTAGGTGATGAAAACGGTATCGTTGGTTACGGTTTAGGTAAAGCTAAAGAGGTAACTGAAGCAATCACGAAAGGTATCGATGACGCAAAGAAAAATTTGGTAAAAGTTCCTATTATCAAAGGTACTGTTCCGCACGCACAATATGGTAAATATTCTGGTGGTTCAGTTTTGATTAAACCAGCTGTAGGTGGTACAGGAGTTTTAGCAGGTGGTGCAATGCGTGCAGTATTGGAGTCTGCTGGTATCAAAGATGTATTGGCTAAATCATTAGGTTCTTCTAACCCACACAACGTGGTAAAAGCAACTGTAACTGCTTTAGCAGATATGCGTGATGCGTATACAGTAGCACAACACCGCGGTGTCGATTTGAATAAAGTATTTAACGGTTAATTATCATGGCAAAAATCAAAATCACCCAGATAAAGAGCGTTATCGACAGAAGCGAGCGCCAAAAGAAAACTATTGAGGCATTGGGTTTGAAAAGAATCAACCACTCAGTAGAAGTTGAAGCTACTCCATCAATTATTGGAATGGTACGTAAAGTAAACCATTTAGTAGCTATCGAAACTATTTAATATTAGCATATGGAAGAGGTCTTTGGGCTTCTTCCATTACTTGTTATTAATAATCATTATTTTTTAATCGCTAGTACCTGTTTAGTGAGAGCGAAGGGCTAGCACAATTTAGTTTAAAAATGAACTTAAGTAATTTAAAACCTGCAAAAGGTGCAGTAAAAAGTAGCAAACGTATTGGCCGTGGTACTGGTTCTGGTCGTGGTGGTACTTCAACACGTGGTCACAAAGGTGCTGGTTCTCGTTCAGGTCACTCTACGAAAATCGGTTTCGAAGGTGGTCAAATGCCTTTGCAACGTCGTGTGCCTAAATTTGGTTTCAAAAACATCAACCGTGTTGAGTATAATGGTGTAAACTTAGATACTTTACAAGCGTTGATCGAGAAATACAATTTAACAGCTGTAGATTTCGACGCATTGAAAGCTCATGGTTTAGTGTCTAAAAATGACAAAGTTAAAATCTTGGGTCGCGGTGAGTTGAAAGCTAAAGTTGAAGTAACAGCGCACGCGTTTACTGCTTCTGCTCAAAAAGCTATTGAAGCTGCAGGCGGTTCTATCGTTAAAATTTAATAAATGAAGAAACTAATCACAACCTTAACCAATATTTGGAAAATCGATGATTTACGTACGCGTATTCTAAATACCTTACTTTTTCTTTTGATTTACCGTATTGGATGTCACGTGGTATTACCAGGTGTAAATCCTCATGCTTTGGCTTCTGGTCAAAAAGAGGGTTTATTGGGCTTACTGGATATGTTTGCGGGAGGATCATTCTCTCGTTCGGCTATCTTTGCTTTAGGGGTAATGCCATATATCTCGGCATCCATTGTTGTTCAATTGCTGGGCATCGCGGTTCCTTACTTCCAAAAGATGCAGAAGGAAGGGGAAAGTGGTCGTCAAAAAATGAATCAAATTACTCGCTATTTAACTTTAGGGATTACTTTGCTTCAAGCTTTTGCTTATGTACGTACTCAAATCGAGCCAAGTGCTAAGACAATAGCTGACCCATTATTCACTATTCTGACTGCTATAGTTTTGACAGGCGGTACTTTATTTGTGATGTGGTTAGGAGAGAAAATTACGGATAAAGGTATCGGTAATGGTATTTCTTTGATCATCATGACTGGTATTATCGCTCAATTGCCAAGTGGTATCACTGCGGAATGGGTTTCTAGAATGGCGAAAGGTGGTGGTGGTCCAATTCCATTGTTGCTTGAATTTGTAGCTTTGTTCTTTGTTGTGATCTTTACGATCTTGATCGTACAAGGTGTTCGTAAGATCCCTGTACAATACGCGAAGAAAATCGTTGGAAACAAGCAAGTCGGTGGAGTACGTCAGTATATACCGTTAAAGGTAAATGCTGCAGGTGTAATGCCTATCATTTTTGCGCAGGCAATCATGTTTGTGCCAATGAGTTTAGGACAGTTCTTCCCAAATCTTCAGTCGGAATTTTTGACTTCGTTGAGTAACTATACTTCTGTTGCATACAACGTGACATTTGCGGTGTTAATTATCGCATTTACGTTTTTCTATACAGCGATTATGGTGAACCCACAACAGATGTCGGACGACATGAAGAAGAACGGAGGTTTTGTACCAGGTATTAAACCGGGATTGGAAACTAGTAATTTTATAGACCGCGTAATATCAAATATTACATTTCCAGGTGCAATTTTCTTAGCGATCATTGCTATTCTACCTGCTATTGCAAGTTTGTTTGGTATTAACAATCAATTTGCGCACTTCTACGGTGGTACGTCATTATTGATTTTAGTAGGTGTGGTGTTGGATACTTTGCAACAGATCGAATCTCATTTATTGATGCGTCATTACGATGGATTAATGAAAACAGGTCGTATTAAAGGTCGTTCGGCCGCGTCTGTTGAGGGAATGGATCATTCGGCAATTTAATTTCTTTAGATGTCTAAAGTATTTTATAAGTCAGCAGAAGATATAGAGCAATTGCGAAAGTCAGCAGATGTGCTTTCGCAATTGCTTGGTGAAATCGCAAAAGTGATTAAGCCTGGGGTAAAGACTATATCTCTTGATAAATTAGCTTATGAGTATATTCATGATAACGGCGGAACGCCTGCGTTCTTAAATTATCAGGGATTTCCATATTCTTTGTGTATATCTGTCAACGATCAAATTGTACACGGCTTTCCAAGTGATTATGAAATTAAAGATGGAGATCTTGTTTCGGTCGATGGTGGTGTCAATTTGAATGGTTTTATCAGTGATTCAGCATACACCTTTGGTGTAGGTGAAATATCTGAAGAAGCACAGTTGTTACTGGATGTAACAAAGGAATCATTGTACAAAGGTGTTGAACAGGCGGTGGCTGGTAAACGTGTTGGGGATATTTCTTCAGCTGTTCAGGAGTATGTGAGCAAATTCGGATTCGGAATTGTTCGTGAACTGGTTGGACACGGTGTTGGTTATCACTTACATGAAAAACCTGAGGTTCCAAATTATGGAAAACGAGGTGCTGGTCCTAAATTGGAAGAAGGTTTGGTTATTTGTATCGAACCGATGATCAATGCAGGGCGTGCGGGTGTTCGTTTTTGGGATGATGGTTGGACAGTAAGTACAGTGGATGGGAAATTATCGGCGCACTTCGAACAGATGGTTGCAATCCGAAAAGGAGAACCAGATTTGTTGCTGACATTCGAACATGTAGAGAAAGTTTTGAACAAAAAGTAGTTGGTTTTCAATTATTTTTATTTATCTTTGCACTCCTGTTCGCAGGCTTTTAAATTAAATTTAATCGAGAATATATGGCTAAACAAGCCTCAATAGAACAAGACGGTATAATTAGAGAGGCACTTTCTAATGCTATGTTTAGGGTAGAGTTGGAAAATGGACATGAAATCATTGCCCATATTTCTGGTAAAATGCGCATGCACTATATCAAAATTTTACCTGGTGATAAAGTTAAATTGGAAATGTCTCCGTATGATTTGACTAAAGGAAGGATTACTTATCGCTATAAATAGCCGTAAGCCCTTGTATTAGTGCAAGCTTTTGAAAAAATAAATATCATGAAAGTAAGAGCATCAATAAAAAAACGTAGCGCGGACTGTAAGATCATCCGTCGTAAAGGTAAAGTTTTTGTAATCAACAAAAAGAACCCAAAGTTTAAACAACGTCAGGGTTAATTCATTAAAAAAATAATAGCTTAATATTATATGGCAAGGATAGCAGGTATTGATTTACCTAAAAACAAAAGAGGTGTGATCGGCCTTACCTATATTTTTGGTATCGGTCGTACAAGAGCTGAATATATCTTGGAAAAAGCTGGTATCAGCGAAGATGTGAAGGTACAAGAGTGGAATGATGATCAATTGGCAGCAATTCGTACCATCATTAACGACGAATTGAAAGTTGAAGGTGCATTGCGTTCTGAAATTCAATTAAACATCAAACGTTTAATGGATATCGGTTGTTACCGTGGATTGCGTCACCGTAAACACTTACCAGTTCGTGGTCAACGTACTAAAAACAACTCACGTACTCGTAAAGGTAAACGTAAGACAGTTGCAAACAAGAAAAAAGCTACTAAATAATAAATAAGAAATGGCTAAAACTAAAAAAGCTGCAAAAAAGCGTATCGTTGTTATCGAACCTGTAGGTCAGGCTCACATTAACGCAACGTTTAACAATATCATTGTAACTTTGACGAATAATCAAGGTCAAACTATTTCTTGGTCTAGTGCTGGTAAAATGGGTTTCCGTGGTTCTAAAAAGAACACGCCATATGCTGCTGGTCAGGCTGCACAAGACTGTGGAAAAGTTGCTCACGATTTGGGTTTACGTAAAGTTGAAGTGTTTGTTAAAGGACCTGGTGCTGGTCGTGAATCGGCAATCAGAACATTGCAAACAGTAGGAATCGATGTGACTACTATCAAAGATATCACTCCACTTCCTCACAACGGTTGTCGTCCTCCAAAACGCAGAAGAGTTTAATTAATTTAAAGATAAGATTCATCGGCTATAGGCTGATAGATACTTTAATTGTAAAAGAAAATGGCTAGATATACAGGACCTAAGTCCAAAATTGCCCGTAAATTTAGAGAGCCGATCTTCGGCCCAGATAAAGCGTTAGAAAAGAAAAATTACCCTCCTGGACAACATGGAGCTTCTAAACGCAGAGGTAAACAATCTGAATATGCTATTCAGTTGTTAGAAAAACAAAAAGCAAAATACACTTACGGTGTATTGGAGCGTCAGTTCTCAAACTTATTTGTTAAAGCTGCCTCTAAACAAGGTATTACAGGTGAGATCTTCTTGAAATTGTTAGAAGCTCGCTTGGATAACGTAGTTTACCGCTTAGGTATCGCTACTTCTCGTGCCGCTGCTCGTCAGTTGGTATCCCACAAACACGTTACTGTTAACGGCGAAGTTGTTAACATTCCATCATATAGCTTGCGTCCAGGTGACGTTGTAGCAGTTCGTGAACGTTCTCAAACACTTGAAGCCATCACAAATTCAGTTGCAGGTCGTACTGTAAATAAATTTTCTTGGTTAGAGTGGAATGCGAAAGAATTGACAGGTACTTTCTTAAGCTATCCAGAAAGAGCTGACATTCCTGAAAACATTAAAGAGAACTTAATCGTTGAGTTATACTCTAAATAATAAATAAAATAGAAGAATGCATAGTCCAATTTTTGGGGTATGCATCTTCTATTGTATTACAATTATTATTACAAATAAAACATTAAAAGAAAATAAATGGCAATTTTAGCATTTCAAAGACCGGATAAAGTTATCATGCAAAAATCTACGGATTTTGATGGTACGTTTGAATTTCGTCCATTGGAGCCTGGTTTTGGTGTAACCATTGGTAATGCTTTGCGCCGTATTCTATTGTCCTCTTTAGAAGGATATGCAATTACGTCGATAAGGTTTTCTGGCGTTTCGCACGAATTTTCAACGATCAAAGGTGTTGTTGAAGACGTAACTGAAATTATCTTGAACTTGAAACAAATTCGTTTCAAAAAAACAGGTGAGATTGGCGACAACGAAAAGGTATTTGTAGTAATCAATGGTCAAGAACAATTCTTAGCTGGTGATATCACAAAATTCTCTAATAACTTTACGGTCTTGAACCCAGACATGGTAATCTGTAACATGGATAATTCAGTGACAATTGAATTGGAATTGAGTATTGCCAAAGGTCGTGGATACGTAAATGCTGATGAGAATAAAGTTGTGGATGCTCCAGTAGGTGTTATCGCAATCGATTCGATCTTTACTCCGATCAAGAATGTTAAATATACCATTGAGAATTACCGTGTAGAGCAAAAAACTGACTACGAGAAATTGTTGTTGGATATCTCTACTGATGGCTCAATTCACCCCGAAGAAGCTTTGAAAGAAGCTGCTAAGATCTTAATTCAACACTTTATTCTATTCTCTGATGAGAATATGCTTCTTGAGTCTCAAACGAAAGAAGAAACTAAAGTAGTTGATGAAGAAATCTTACATATGCGTAAGATTCTGAAAACAGAATTAGTAGATCTTGATCTTTCAGTTCGTGCATTGAACTGTTTGAAGGCTGCAGATATTCGCACATTGGCTGAGTTAGTAACTTATGACGTGGCTGATATGTTGAAATTCAGAAACTTCGGTAAAAAATCGTTAAGTGAAATCCAAGAATTGGTTAAATCAAAAGGTTTATCATTCGGAATGAACTTGGCGAAATACAAATTAGACGAAGAATAATAATTTATTAAGCGACCACTAGTCGTAATTCCTTTTGGCTGTCTGAATAGGTGATTTTTACCTATTTGAACTATACAAAAACGGTACGGTTAGTATAATAAAATCAAAATGAGACACGGAAAAAAAGTAAATCACTTAGGCCGTACGGATAGCCATAGAAAAGCAATGTTGGCTAACATGGCGACATCATTAATCCTACACAAACGTATTACAACTACTTTGGCTAAAGCTAAAGCGTTACGTACGTATGTTGAGCCTTTGATTACTAAATCTAAAAACGACACAACACACTCTCGTCGTACAGTATTCGCTTATTTGAAAGATAAAGACGCAGTTTCTATCTTATTCCGCGAAATTTCTGAAAAAGTAGCTAACCGTCCAGGTGGTTACACACGTATCATCAAAATGGAAAACCGTTTAGGTGATAACGCAGAAATGGCTTTCATCGAACTAGTTGATTACAACGAAATCTACGGTAAAAAAGCTGCTGCTGCTGAGAAAAAAGCGACTCGTCGTCGTGGTGGTGCTAAAAAAGCTGCTACTGCCGAAACTGAAGCTCCTGCAGAAGTTAAAGCCGAAGTAGAAGGTGAAGAAAAAGTAGACGGAGAATAGTATTCTGCTGATCTAACATAAAAAAGTCCTCTTTTTAAGAGGACTTTTTTTATTTTATGACCATTCCTACCGTTATAACTAATATATTTGTATTGCTAAAATCTGATAGCTTTTTCTATTACAAGCTATTTCGTTTATCAATCTATAATTCATTAAGATGAAACCATTTGATGTTTATCCCATTAATCCCATTAACATAGTAAAAGCTAATGGATCAACGGTGTGGGATGCCGAAGGAAATGCTTACTTGGACTTGTATGGTGGCCACGCTGTGATATCGATCGGACACACGCACCCACATTATGTACAACGTATAACAGAGCAATTGAACCGCATTGCGTTCTATTCTAATTCTGTTGAAATTCCAATTCAGCGTGAACTTGCCCGATTGTTGGGGGAAGTGTCGGGAAAGGTTGATTATGATTTATTTCTTTGTAATTCGGGCGCAGAAGCGAATGAAAATGCATTGAAATTAGCTTCCTTTTATAACAAAAGAAAGAAGGTTATTGCATTTTCAAAAGCATTTCATGGACGTACATCATTAGCTGTTGCTGCAACAGACAATCCGAGTATCGTGGCTCCTGTAAACGAGACGGACAATATTGTTTTTCTTCCTTTTAATGATGAAGAGGCTTTAACCAGCGCTTTCGCATCTTATGGTGAGGAAATTTCATCCGTTATTGTAGAGAGTATTCAGGGAGTTGGCGGTATTCGGGAGGCTTCAGTTTCTTTTCTTCGTTTGATTCGGTCTCTTTGTGATCAATATAATGCAGTTTTCATTGCAGACGAAGTACAATGTGGCTACGGCAGGACGGGCTTATTCTACGCCCAGGATTATTCCGGCGTCGAAGCTGATATTTATACCATGGCAAAAGGTATGGGCAATGGGTTTCCAATCGGAGCAATAAGTATATCGCCTAAATTTAAAGCTACTTACGGCAGTTTGGGTACTACCTTCGGGGGAATCATCTTGCATGCGCGGCAGCTTTGGCTGTTTTGGAGGTCATCCAACAAGATCAGCTTATGGAAAATGCTGCACAAGTCGGCACCTATCTTATCAATGAATTGAAGCAAATAGAGGAAATTATTGAAGTTAGAGGTAGGGGATTAATGATCGGTATCGAACTTCCAGCATCGTTGGGTCATGTGAAGAAGGATCTCTTGTTAAAGAACCGTATCTTTACGGGAGAGGCTAAGCCATTTGTGATTCGCTTATTACCTGCCCTGAATATGACGAAAGAGCATGCGGATCAGTTTTTATCTGCATTAAAGGAGCATGTAAAGGCCGTAACGGTTGCGTAAACCCCTAAATGCTGTCAAATTGGCCAATGGCTGTTTCAGCTTGTGGAAATTTGATTGCACTGTATTAGTTAAAATATATACTGAGTGTGACGCGCTTATTTATTGCCGTTGAAGATGCACTCGAATAAATAGATATAGATGAAAAAGTTTTTCTCTGTTAAGGATGTTTCCAGTGTAGCGGACGTTGTTCAAGAAGCGTTAAATTTGAAAGCTGCACCATATGACAATCAGGATCTTGGTCAACACAAAACGCTGGGACTTGTATTTTTGAATCCCAGTTTACGTACACGTTTGAGCACACAAAAAGCGGCGATGAATTTGGGCATGAATGTGATGGTTATGAATATGGATAAAGATGGTTGGGCTCTTGAAACACAGGATGGTGTTGTGATGAACGGGACAACTGTTGAACATATTCGTGAAGCCGCTGCTGTTATGGGCGAGTATTGTGATATTTTGGGACTTCGTTCCTTTCCAAAATTGAAAGATCGCGAAGAGGATTATAGTGAAGACCTGTTCAACAAATTCATTAAATACTGTGGTGTTCCTGTTGTTTCCTTAGAGAGTGCAACACGCCATCCACTGCAGAGTTTGACAGATATGATTACCATCACTGAGTACAAGAAGACTGAAAAGCCGAAAGTGGTATTGGCTTGGGCTCCGCATGTTAAGGCATTACCTCAAGCGGTACCTAATTCTTTCGCAGAATGGATGTGCAAAGCACAAGAAGAGGGATTGGTTGATTTTACGATAGCTCAACCTATGGGCTATGAGTTAAGTGAAGAATTTACCGCTGGAGCAACCATATCTAATAATCTTGAAGAAAGTTTAAAGAATGCTGATTTTGTCTATGTGAAAAACTGGTCTTCTTATCAAGAATATGGCGAGGTATATGGTGTTGATGAAGATTGGATGATGGATAACAAGAAGCTCAATTTGACGAATGATGCCAAAGTAATGCATTGTTTGCCAGTAAGAAGAGATCTTGAATTGTCTTCTGAGATTTTAGATGGACCAAATTCACTCGTGATTAAAGAGGCTAGCAACCGTGTATGGGCTGCTCAGGTTGTTTTGAAACGTATGTTAGAGGATTTGGCATAGTCCAATCCTATAGATTATTGAAAAACTATTTTTATTGGGAAAAGTTTGCGTAATGGCTAATAGTGTATTAAATATAATTAAAATTGGCGGGAATATTATTGATGATGAACGCCAATTGGATTCTTTTTTGGAAAAGTTCTCTGCATTGTCAGGGAAAAAGATTCTTGTACATGGCGGTGGTAAAATAGCGACTCGCCTGGCTAGTGAACTTGGAATTGAAGCCCAAATGATAGAAGGGCGTCGTGTGACAAATGAGGAAATGTTACGCATTGTAACAATGGTATACGCTGGATTGACAAACAAGACAATCGTTGCTAAGTTGCAAAATTTGAAATGCGATGCCGTCGGATTAACCGGAGCTGATGGGGATGTCATAAAAGCGATAAAGCGTCCTGTAAAAGATATCGATTATGGCTTTGTAGGTGATTTGTTGCATGACTCTGTAAATACCCTGGCCATCAAGAAGTTTTTGGAAGCAGGGTTTGTTCCTGTGTTTTCAGCTATTACACACAATGGCCTTGGACAATTGCTCAATACCAACGCGGATACTATAGCTTCTTCATTGGCGGTGTCTTTGGCTTCATTATATGAAACTTCTCTGGTTTATTGTTTTGAGAAGAACGGCGTTTTACGCGATGTAACAGATGAGAATTCAGTAATCCCAACGATTAAGTCAGAAGAGTTTGAACATCTTAAGGAATCCGGCGTGGTGAATGACGGGATGATTCCTAAGTTGCAAAATGCATTCAATGCTATAAATAAAGGTGTTCAAGAGGTCTATATTGGAAATGCTAATAATTTGCATTTGTTTCAACAAGGACAATTTGGCACTTGCTTGACATTAAAATAAAAATCTAACCTAAACCCAACGATCGCTATGAAAAAGGTCACCATTATCGGAAGCGGTAATATCGGTCTTTCTTTGGCAAAAGGACTTGTAAAAAGTGAATTTGCCAATGCTGCCGATATTACATTGACGAGGAGAAATTTGAATGCACTGGCCGAAGAAGCGAGCCAGGGCTTCTCAGTAAGTAATGATAATAGGCTCGCTGTAAAGGGGGCTGATATTGTTGTTTTCGCAATCCTACCTCAACAACTAAAAAAGGTATTGGTGGAAGTGGCTCCTGTAATTGAAAAGACCAATCAGATTTTTGTCTCTATTGTGTCGGGAGTTTCTTGTGCCGATTTAAAAGCAGAGTTGGGGGCAGATGCCACAGTGATACGAGCAATGCCCAATACGGCAATTGCAATAGCGCAATCAATGACGTGTATTGCCAGTGACAATGCTTCAGAGGATAGTTTGAAAGAGGTTGAGAAAATGTTTGAAACTGTTGGTTCAGTCGTTGTTATTAATGAGGACCTAATGACATCGGCGACGGCATTGTGTGCTTGCGGTATTGCATTTTTCCTACGTGCGATCCGTGCTGCTTCACAAGGTGGAGTTGAAATCGGATTTCATGCGCATGATGCATTAAAGATGGCGGTTCAAACTGCAAAAGGCGCTGCTGATTTGTTATTGCATACCAATGCTCACCCAGAAGGAGAGATTGATAAGGTAACATCACCAAAGGGCTGTACAATAGCGGGACTGAACGAAATGGAACATAATGGTTTTAGTTCTGCTTTTATAAAAGGAATTAAACTATCTGCGGATAAAGCAGGAGGACTATACCATGAAGGATAAGCAGGGCTTATTTGAAGATGCTCTGGCCCTTTTAAAACAATTAATTGGACTATCGTCTTTAAGTAAAGAGGAAGAGTTCACAGCGGATTTAATTGTTCGCTTCTTTCAGGAGCGTGATATCAAAACACATCGAAAAGGCAATAATGTCTGGGTATATAACGCTCATTATGATAGCACCAGACCTACGATATTACTCAACTCCCATCACGATACAGTAAAACCAAATACAGGTTATACAAGAGATCCTTTGGCGGCGACTGTAGAGGAAGGTAAATTGTACGGATTGGGGAGCAACGATGCCGGAGGCTGTTTGGTATCATTGATAGCTGCATTTTTGTATTTTTACCAGCAGACGGACTTGAAGTATAACTTCTGTCTTGTCGCTAGTGCCGAAGAAGAGATCTCAGGTAAGAACGGTGTAGAATCTGTTTTGGATGATATCGGTTCAATTGATTTTGCAATTGTGGGTGAACCTACCTTATTGGATTTGGCAATTGCAGAAAAGGGACTGATGGTGTTGGATTGTACAGCATTAGGGACAGCTGGACATGCCGCACGTAATGAGGGCGATAATGCAATCTACAAAGCGATTAGGGATATTGAATGGTTTCAAAATTATACGTTTGAAAGGACTTCGTCAACCTTAGGCCCGATTAAGATGTCGGTGACAGTAATTCAGGCGGGATCACAACATAATGTGGTACCGGCTACTTGTAACTTTGTTGTCGATGTCAGAACCACAGATGCTTATTCGAATGAAGAGACGTTGGATATTATCAAGTCTCATGTAAAATCAGAGGTCACAGCGAGATCGACGCGTCTGAAGTCTTCTTCTATTCCTGAAACGCATCCAATTGTCAAAGCAGGTGTTGTCCTGGGGCGTAAGGTATATGGATCGCCGACGATGAGCGATCAGGCTCTTATTCCTGTCCCTTCTCTGAAGTTGGGGCCTGGTGATAGCGCTCGGTCGCATATGGCGGATGAGTTCATCTATATCGATGAAATTAGAGCAGGGATCGATCTCTATATCGCCATGTTAGAAAAGATAGTATAAAAAAAGCTTCCATTTTTTATGGAAGCTTTTTTTATACTAGACTAAGCTGATTTGACGTTTGATACTCTCTTCGAGAGAGATGATCGTCTCGGTACGTTGAATCCCAGGTACGGATTGAATATCTTCATTCAATACTTTTCTGAGGTGAACTGTATCTCTACAGATGATTTTTGCAAAAATACTGTATTGGCCAGTACAATAATGTAATTCGACCACTTCTTTGATTTCTTTCAATTTATCTACCGCATCTGCATATTGTGAACCTTTTTCAAGATAGATACCCAAAAAGGCCGTGATATCAAATCCGACTTTTTGAGGATTGATAATTAGATTTGACCCTCTAATGATACCTAATTCTTCCATCTTCTTCATTCTAACGTGAATTGTACCACCTGATACAATTAGCTTTTTTGCTATTTCTGTATAAGGAATAGAGGCATCGTTCATTAGAATAGACAAGATTTGGATATCCAAATTGTCTAGATCATAGTTTGCATATTGATTTTCCATTAACAATGGTTTTTGTGTTCATTAATTGGCCGTTGCATCAAAATCGGACCAATAGCTAAAATAATTAAATTTATTTCAAAATTACTAAGAATTTTCGGTTTATAGATGTAAATTTAATAAAAAATACTTATTCATATTGATAATGTTATATGTTTTTGATTGAAAGTGATTATAATTGTTTCATGGTGATCTTATTATAGGTTAAGTGATTGTTTTCATGTTTGAAATCAGGATTATGATAAATTAATTTAGTATTGCCTTTTTAAGAAGTAGGAAATGCAGTTGGCCTATTAACAATCTAATCAGTTCGTATTTAGCGGTTGTTAGGTTAAAAATGTAGCCAACCGTGTGATGTTTGAGTAAACGAAAAATCAAATACGGAATAGCGATGGAAGAAGTTCAAGATGTAAAGATTTCGAAAAAGAAGCCGATTTTTGAAGTAGGGGAAGGACTTCATAAATACCTTAAGCTGTATCAGCGAGATGAAAAATTGCCTATAGGATATAAGGATCTACTGAATTTTACGGAGACAGTACCTGTTATGGATAAATTTGGCAACGATACTTTTTGGGAGACTCCACTGTATCCACAATATCTCATTGACCAATTATATGACGGGTTGAAGGTTATTTATGCTAAACTGAAAGCATCAGGTAATACGCGAATCGTCCAGCATAAATATATTGATCGTGTCGAGTACTGCGGCTTTGGCAATACGAAACCCTTTCGTATTCGTATCGTGAACCGTTTAAATGATGTGTATGATTATTTTTACATCAAGCAGGCCGATGCATCAAGAATATATGGACTGGAGTTGGAAGAAATATTGTCGCCCAATCAGGTGAATTATATGGTAGACCATGATACCTTGGTTGAGGAACATATTGTTGGAATTCCGGGAGACACTTTTTCGAAAACACGTATGTTCTCGCCTGATTATAATCTGACCCGGATTTCCAAAGAATTTGTCAAGTTTAATGAGCGATGTATTATTACGTTGTTGGGGGATATGCGGGCATACAATTTCGTGATGCAGATTACACCAGATTTTGATGATTTCCAGTTTCGAATTCGGGCAATAGATTTTGACCAGCAGTTTTATGAAGGAAATCCGAAGGTATATATGCCGCAATTTTTTAAGGAGAATCTTCCCTATGTCAAACTGGCGATGGAACATCTCAATGAAAAAACAGTACTGCAATACCAACAAGAGGAGCGTTCCTCTATTGTGCATAGAGTTCGAAGCGAAAGACATCGGATCGCTGATCTGAGGGATGCCTCGCAAACGCAGGTGCTCTCGACCCAGGAGAATATCAAACAGTTACGTGAGGGCTATGCTGAATTTTATCAGAACAACTCCTACCTCAAGTGTAAAACGATGACGGATATTGTGGAATTGAATGTGAAGAATGTGATTCGTCAGGTGCAAATGTGATTACTTGATTCGATCCTTGTTATCTTTGATAAAGGCGGACCATCCCGTGTACGACTTACTGTTGCCTGATACTGCATTTTTCTGAAACGAGTGGCAGACAGCAATTGCCAATCCGTCGGTGGCATCTAAAAATTGTGGTGTTTCCTCAAATTTTAATAGATTTTTTAGCATAGCGGAAACCTGCTCCTTTGTCGCATTTCCATTTCCTGTAACGGATTGTTTTATCTTTCTTGGAGAATATTCAAAGATCGGAATATCTTGCGCCAGCGCCGCCGCCATAGCAACACCTTGAGCTCGCCCTAATTTGAGCATGACCTGTATGTTTTTGCCATAAAATGGTGATTCAAGGGCTACGCAGTCGGGATTATATTCCTGCATTAAAGCCGAAGTTTTTTTGAAAATACGTTGTAGTTTTAGGGCATGATCGTCTAAATGTCCCATTTTGATGACCCCCATTGAGATCAAGGATATGTTATTGCCGACTTCTTTGATGATCCCATATCCCAGTACAACGGTACCGGGGTCGATCCCTAAAATTATTCTTTCTTTCGCCTTTTCCTTCTGCATATACAATATTACAAATTTTGCGTTTTATTCGCGGATTGCATTCGACAAAACTTAATCATTTGGCTAAAATTTAGTAACATTGCTCTCTAATTATCGTAAGTTGACAGGAAGACAAAAAAAATACATCAGTCTTTTATTGAAGATATTGGTTTTCGCTCTGGCGACCTGGTATATTGCCGTGAAAGTATCTGATAAAAGTAATATTGAGAAGTTTAAAACCCTAGTAGCAGGTTTAGAACAACATTCTGTTGTTTGGACCCTGGTTCTGATCGTGGTGTTAATGCTTGTAAATTGGTTGCTTGAAGTCGTTAAATGGCAGTATCTTGCCTCTAAACTGGAGCGTATTTCATTTTGGCGGGCCTTCCAATCCGTTTTTTGCGGACTTACCTGGGCTATTTTTACTCCCAATAGGATTGGAGAGTATGGTGGACGCGTTCTTTTTTTACAGCCTCAACATCGCGCAAAAGGAGCCGTGGCGATGGGCGTTGGATTGTTTGCACAATTGGTGCTCACAAGCGTTGCGGGATCATTAAGTATCGCTTGGTTTATCTGTAAATTTCTCTCAACTCCTTTAACCGTACAATTTGGTGTATGGCTACTTGCAATTATTTATGCCGGAGGATTTGTCATCTTATATTTCAATGTAAAATGGATCGATTTATTGGTCGGCAAAATTAAGTTTTTGAAACGGATTAAGCCTTTCTTTGAAGTATTGGAACATTATTCAATGCGCGAGCTCCGTATTGTTCTTTTAAATTCTTTGGCGCGATTTGTCATTTTTACTTCTCAGTATATCATCTTGATGAAGCTAACGCTACCTGAGTTACCGCTTTTATCCATGGTTCTGATGATTTTTATCCTGTTTTTTGTGCAGGCAGCGCTACCTACATTGGATATTTTTGATTTCAGTGTTAGAAGTTTCGTTGCAAGCAATCTATATAGTTATATTACCACACAGGAAATTGCTGTAATGGCTATTGTTTCCTGCATTTGGTTCGTCAATTTGATTCTTCCAGCTATATTTGGTTCTATTTTTGTTTTTAAGATAAATTTTTTCGGTGATACAAATTCTTAACTATTTATTGATCATTTTTGCCTGCGTATACGTAATTCTAGTTTTATGGATGCGCAGAGGCTGGTTCTTGCTTTCGGAGCCTAACAATACTGTTAGGCCAACAATGACCGTATCTGTCATTATCGCCGCGCGGAATGAGGAGTTAAATATTAGGCGCACCATTGAATCGATACTAGGGCAAAATTATCCAAGAGAGCTCCTGGAGTTAATTATTATCGATGACCATTCGGACGATAGTACGTCTTTGATTGTGAAAGAATATGAAGAAAAAGGTGTCAAGCTGATTCAATTGAACGAAAATGGCCGTTTGAATTCCTACAAGAAATTGGCAATTTCAAGGGCAATAGACTGCTGTCGTGGCGAAATTATTATTACCACTGATGCTGACTGCCGCATGGGGTCGAACTGGCTAAAGACAGTTATCAGTTCATTTGAGAAGAATGTGCCTATCTACAATCTTCTCCAGTAGTGTATTCAGAAGAAAAGAGTTTTTTGAACGACTGCAGACCCTGGAATTTTTGTATTTGATAGGTTTGGGCGCTGCAGGTATTGGTAATAAAAAACCAACGACCTGTAATGGAGCGAATTTGGCCTATCGAAAGGATATTTTTAAACAAATGGGCGGATTTAAAGGGATTGATGAGCTTGCATCCGGAGATGATGAACTTTTTTTACATAAGGTAGCAGAACAATATCCCGATCGTATAATCTTTTGTAAATCACAAGATGCCGTTGTTTATACAGATGCAAAACCAGATTTGAAATCATTCATTAGTCAGCGTAGACGCTGGGCTTCAAAAAGTACCAAATATAAAAATAAAGGTGTCATCGCATTGGGGATTTCCATTTGGTTTTTCAACTTATTGATATTGGTTGCTGCAGTTCTTGCGCTCTGTGGTGTGAAATTTGTTGCTTGGGTAGTACTGTTCGCGTTGTTATTGAAGATGACTGTCGAATTTCTTTTTATTCAACCTTTAACCAGGTTCGCAAGCAGAAATGAACTCTTATGGTATCTTCCTTTATTAAGCCTGGCTCATATCCTTTATCTAGCTTATATCGGCATATTGGGTAATGTTGGGAAGTATGACTGGAAAGGAAGGCAGGTCAAGTAGCTTACTGCAATTTTTCGACCTTTAGTTTTATAGCTTCCTCAGCTAATTTAACGATCTCTTCAATATTCTTGCCCTCCGTATCCAAAGGATTTAGAACCTCCCAGGTCATATGAAGAAATGGGGTTAATGGATACATCCCATATTGTACCATTTCATATGATCCTGTGATGGCGATAGGAACAACGAGTGCGTTCGGATTCTTCTTTAGTAATGTGGCAATTCCGCCAACATGAAAGGCCTTCATTTTTCCGGTTTTCGATCTTGTTCCCTCTGGAAAAATAAACGCGGACCAGTTTTTGGTTTTCATATTATTGGCAAGCTTCAATATCTCAGCAATAGACTGTTTGGGGTCATTGCGATCTATATTTGCGGCACCACCATGTTTTAAGTTAAAGGAGATGCTAGGTATACCGCTGGCAAGTTCAATTTTAGAAATAAATTTTCCATGAAACCTGCGTAAAAAATAGATCATTGGCGGAATATCAAAGGTGCTTTGGTGATTGGCTACAAAGACAATGGGTTGCCCTGTTGGAATATTTTTATTGTCGATAAACGTCACCCGATTGAATAGGGTGTAATAGCAGGCAACGAGACAGGCATTTAATATATCCACACTCTTTTTGTGTGCATTATATCCACCCAGCTTTAAACATAACCACTGTATAGGGTGGAAGATAATCAAGGATAAACCAAAACAAAACCAAAATATTATAGATAGGAAATAGCCTAAAAACTTCTTCATAAATGTTATTTAATGATACAAATATATCATTAAGCAGTGGTTTTTAAAAAATATTGATTTTATAGTGTTTTGTTTTAATATTATTAATGTTATATTTAATAATATTAATATAGTTATTATTTAATGAAAAAAATACCGGTTGATTGCCCTTGTTGTGAAGCGAAGTTAAAAGTCGCTAAATTGGTGTGTGACTCCTGTGAAACCGAAGTTGTTGGAAAGTTTTCATTACCCGTGTTAATGCAACTTACTGTTGAGGAGCAAGAATTTGTTCTGAATTTTTTGATACACTCAGGAAGTTTAAAGGAAATGGCAAACCAAATGGGAAAATCCTATCCGACAGTTCGTAATATCCTGGATGATCTGATTCAAAAAGTGAAAGCTCTTATGAATAAAAATAGTGTTGGCAGAAATAGAAATATTTAGTGGCGAGGGAAATCGAATGATTGATGAACAAAGAATGATGTCATGATGAAAAATAATACGCTTTTTACCGAAAGCCAATCTTTTTTTAGCTGGTTATTATGTTTGATCCTTTTAACGGTCAGTGTAGCCAGTTTTTCTGTGCACTGGCATGATATCTTGCAGTTGGATTTTGTTCCATTATTTCAATTACCAGGATTTTGGATCAATTTGGTATTGTGGGGGTTATTTGGCATACTACGATTAAAAACTATTATTCGTGAAGATGGAATTGAAGTCTATTTTTTCCCATTTAATTTCTATCGTAAAAGGACGCTTTGGGCAGATATCCGTGCTATTCAGGTACGAAACTATAACCCGATCGGTGAGTTTGGTGGATGGGGATTGAGGAGGGGGGTGAGAGGTCTGGCTTTTTCAGCTCGTGGTAATATGGGGTTGCAACTTACATTGGAAACTGGTAAGATATTACTTATTGGAACCCAAAATCCGGCTGCGATTGAACAGCTGAACTTATCTCAATTCTTAAAAAATGAAAGTTAAACAGATTTTTCAGAATCCATTTGCGGAATTCCCAGAGTGGAAGTTATTCTTTGCTGGTGTTATCGGATTTTTGTTATCAAGCTATGTTATTTATTTATCGGGCCAGCAGTTCAATGGTTTTATGCATTTCTATCAACCGGATAGGGTGATTTCGATATGGGCTGTATTGGGCGTTCATGCCTGTATGGTTTTGGCTCCTTTTACACTTCTTTACGGTACTGGGATGTTATTGAACAGAAAGACCAGAATTATCGATGTCATGAATGTCGTTCTGATTATGCCATTTCCGCTTTATCTTGCCTTATTTTTAGGGAAATTGTTAAACCAGGACAAATTTACGGATAAAGTCTTAAAGGCAGTGCAAAGCGGCGATCATACATTGGTTGGAGTTGATAAAATGGAGATGCTCTTGTTTGGCATGTTTGGAATCATCAGTTTGTTATTGCTATGCTATCAGTTCTATTTATTGGTTAAGGGTATGAATGTAGCCGTTAATAATAAGAAGATTGGAATCAGTATGGTATTTGTGGCATTATATTTTATATTGGATTTATGCATACAGTTTAATTTCTAGTAAAAAACGACAATGAGAAAAATTTTATACCTATTTATCATTTGTTTTCATTTTTCATGTACCCATGCGCAGACATTTGATGGCTCATGGAAGGGCGAGGTTGAGGTTTCAGGGCAGAAGCTGCTACTGGTATTCAATATTCAAAAAGATAGTGCAGGGAAGTGGAATGGTACCTTTGAGAGTCCAATGCAAACAGCGCAGAAATTTCCAATCAATCAAATACGTATTCAACACGATTCCATTTGGATGGATGTTAAGAATATAGGTCTTCTGTATGCGGGCTTTTTGGATCGGGATAAAGATGTTATGAAAGGGGTGATGAAACAAGGCCCCTTTGAATCTGCTATGATTTTAGTACGAAGCGAGAATGAACAGAGTGGACTTTCTCGTAAGCAGGATGTTTTTCCTCCTTATAGCTATACGGAAGAGGAAGTTTCGTTTAAAAATAGTGCCGGCAATGCAGTTCTTACGGGCGCTCTGACTTATCCTAAAAATGGTGGACCATTCCCCGCATTGGTGTTGGTCAACGGTAGCGGTCAGCAGAATAGGGATTCTGAAGTGTTTGGTCACAGGCCATTTAAGGTGCTTGCAGATCATCTTACCAAAAACGGTTTTGCTGTATTACGTTACGATGATCGAGGGGTAGGCGGCTCTAAAGGAGAAGTTAATTTAGCGACAACAATTGATTTTGCCTCTGATGCCAATGCTGCAGTTGATTTTCTCAGCAAAAAAGCTATAGTAGATGTGGATAAAATCGGAATGATCGGGCATAGTGAGGGAGCCCTAATTGCCGAAATAGTGGCATCCGAGAACAGTAAGGTAAAGTATATTGCACTTTTGTCTGGCCCAGTGATCAAAGGAGATTCTTTACTGATCTTACAGAGTTATGCTTTAGGAAAAGCGGGCGGATTATCTGAAGCAGCATTACAGATCAATAAAGCAAATAATCGAAGATTGTATACTATTCTATTGGAAGATGCGCCACCAAAGGCATTGGCCGAATCGTTGGAAAAAGAACTTATTCAGCAAAATAACGGTAATCCCCTGACTGCTGATATGAAAATTAAACTAAGTCCAATGATGAGCCCCTGGTTTAGAACATTTCTTCGTATCGATCCGGCTTATTATCTGAAGCAGCTAAAAATACCGGTTTTTGCTTCATTTGGCGGAAAGGACGTCCAAGTTCCTGCAAATGAAAACATTTATTGTCTCCAACACCTGCACTTAAAGACTACTGACCTCACCATTAAGGATTATCCCAATTTGAATCACCTTTTTCAGCATGCGCAAACTGGAAAAATCGAAGAATATTTTGAAAACTCAGAGAGTTTTAATGAACAATTGATGGATGACCTTACAAAATGGCTTAAATTGAAGACAAATTGATTTAATGAACTGAAGGCCGCGAGTTTTAGTATTTCTTTCCGGATCAAATAGGGGTAAAAGATCAGGGCCATTTAATGTTCTATTAAATGGCCCTGACTATATTACACCAACCTGACTATATTACACCAACCTGACTATATTAGATCAAGGGATATTTTTTTGAAGGGCTTTCCAATTAAGGTGTTGTATTGGCTACAGGAAGTATTTTCCCATTGAAATAGTGATGTCCATTTTGAGCGAACTCTGCAATATAGCGTCCCATTTCAAAGGCTAAAGTACCCGCTTCAACACCCGGAAAAGCAGCCTCGAACATTTCGGTCTGAGCAGATCCTAAGGCTAGACAGTTCACTTTGATTCCTTTTTCCTTAAACTCCTCCGCTAAGCATTCTGTAAGCACTGCTAATGCGGCTTTGCTGGTTGAATATGCCGAAAGTCCGGGAAACTTCAATGATCCCTGAAATCCCCCCATACTGCCAATATTGACAATATGTGAGCCTGATGGCATCATGGGAACAACGTTTTGTATCATATTTACATGTCCCATTACATTGGTTTGTAGCATTTCAGCAAAATCCTTTCCATCAGTTTCCATAAATGGCTTATTGATGAGTGCTCCAGCATTGTTTATCAAGATATCAACCTTATCAAATTTAGATTGGATGAAGGGAACAAGTGTAGTATAGTCATCGTAGACAATATCAAATTGAGCCGGGTATAAGGTGCCGCCATCATAGTTGAGCTGACCTGCAATTTCATGAAGTTTTCTCAGTTTGTCTGCTGATCTAGCCAAAGCAATGACTTTGTTGTCCTTTTTAGAGGTCAAATCCAACACCGCTTCAAATCCAACACCACTGCTTGCACCTGTAATAATAATATTTGCCATGTTTATTCTTCTAGTTTTTGACTTTGTTCAACTTCTTCTGCGGAAGGTAATTTGTCCTCTCCAATTGCTTGCGGATGAAAGATAAAATAAATTCCTGAAAGCGCGACGAGAGCGGAAATAATATAAAATAACAAGGTGATTAAAACCGCATTGTGTGAGTCGACGTGGAATATGCCCGCTCCCCACATGATCACAAGCTCACGCATCCCTAAACCACCCACTGAAAACGGAATGATCGAAACAAGAGAAGATGCAAGGAATAAAAATAGGTAAGGAGAAAATTTGCCGCTAAATTCTAGTGCATAAAGGATAAGAATTGCTGCAATAACTTGCATGGATTGCACACCGATTGCTTTTAAATGGGCTATTAAAAATGTAGCCTTGTATTCTTTAAAGAACTTGGTTACGATAAAGTAATAGAGAACGCTCCCTATTATAAATAGAATAACGGTCAGATAGTTTGGAATTCCGAGTTGTGGCATATAAGTAACTAGCGCTGCAATGATGAGGCACAGTGCCCATAATCCACTTAATCTATCTAAAAATAAGGCCGTAAATAATTTTCGTCCTTTAATATTGAATCGTTTCCTGAGGAAGAATATTTTATAACCATCTCCGCCAACACCGCCTGGTAAAATGAGATTGTAAAATAGGCCAAGTTGATACAGTTTTAAATTATATTTTTCCGTAACATCTAAACCGATTGCCTTTAAAAAAGTCAATAAGCGCGAAGAAGAAATAAAAATTGAGATACTATAAGCAACTAAAGCAAAGAATAGATAGAGAGGATTGGAGTTGATGACGGCTTCTTTCAAATCCTTTAGCGATACCTTGCTAAATACCCAGTATAAGGCTCCTACAGTAACGACAATCTTTGCTATATTTTTGGCTATTTTGAGCCCCTTTTTTTTATCCATATAAATTATACATCCAATCTTGTTCGGCTGTAATTAGCGTTTTGGAGAATCCAAAGTTAGAAACTTTGGCGAATTGTGCAATTGGGCTTAAGCAATCGTTGGGTAAATTCTTGAATACAATAATATCAAATATAAAATACCAAAGATAGTAGCAAGAGAAAATAGCCAATTTAGGTCAATTCTGTTATATTTGTGCTTGAGCACAGCGATCATTAATCCAATGATGAAGCAAAATAACAAGATAGGAGCTATGAGTGCTATCTTGTTCGTAAAAGCAAGGCTGATTTGATTCAATTTGCTTTTTGCTTCCTGTCCTAAAAAAAGCGGATAAGAAGCAAAGGCCAATAAAATGATAAATAACCTTAACAGCGTTTTTGCGATTATTTTGCTTATGGTATGATTTTTGGCTGTAATCTTCATGATTTGTGGATTAATTTACCCCAAAAATACAATTTGAAATTAAAATTTATACATATGAATCGATTCGTTTTATCATTAGCAACTGTTTTTGCTACGGTGACCTTATTTTCTTGTGGAGCACAAAAGCAAGGTACATCAACTGGAAATCCTTCTTCCAATACGAGTGCAGCTTCTGGTCCTAGCGCTTCGGATTGGAAATCCGCGGTAAAAGGAACGTGGACATTGAATACAATCGATAGAGAGAATTTACCTTCTTCATTCACGATCAAAAGTGTATTTGAAGAGGCTCCGGCAGAATGTTTCGTAGGTAGTACATGGAATTTTATTGGAAATGGGAAAGGATCAATTACATTTAATGCGCAAGGAACTTTATGTGCTCCAGGAGCATCACGTGAGATTTTTTGGTCTATCTATAACCCTGGAAAAGGCTTAGGAGAACCTCAGTTTCAATTTAAAAAGATTTATGCGGGCGATAAGGCGAAAAATGTCACAACAGGTTACCGCTTAGATTTATCTTATTCTGATGGGAATAAATTAGTTATGCGTATGCCATTGACTGTTGCGAATGGAGAAGCCTATCTAGTTTTTAACTTTACGCGCTCAAACTAAACGTAAACGATAAAAAAAGAATAACAGAAAGCTATAGGAATTCCTATGGCTTTTTTTGTTTAAAATTTAATACTTTTACACTCCCAATTCATTATGATTTATTTGCACTGTAGACGGATGAGTTTACGAATACGGTGACCGGCAAGTATGGAATGATAATCTTGTGCGTAGCTAAATTAATCGCGGATAAACTAATTGTATGTATGGATATGGGATAAATATCTAACGATTTCGTCAGGTATTGCTTAATCTAGAGAGAAACATGGCTGAACAAAACACGAAAACTGCTTTAATAACAGGTATAACAGGACAAGATGGTGCCTATCTAGCAGAATTCCTATTGAAGAAAGGATACAAAGTACACGGTTTAAAACGCCGTAGCTCTTTATTCAATACTGATCGTATTGACCATCTTTATCAAGATCCTCATCTCGACAATCGAAATTTCACATTGCATTTTGGTGATTTGACGGATTCAACCAATTTGATTCGTATTATACAAGAAACACAGCCTGACGAGATTTACAATCTTGCGGCACAATCTCACGTAAAGGTTAGTTTTGATACGCCAGAATATACTGCTAATGCAGATGGTATCGGTACATTGCGGATTCTTGAGGCGGTCAGATTATTGGGAATGATCGAAAAAACCCGTATTTATCAGGCTTCCACTTCCGAATTGTATGGATTGGTGCAAGCGGTTCCACAAAGTGAAACAACACCCTTTTATCCACGAAGTCCGTATGCTGTAGCAAAAATGTACGGTTATTGGATTACTGTAAATTACCGTGAAGCTTATAAGATGTATGCCTGTAATGGTATTTTATTTAATCACGAGAGCCCTGTAAGAGGAGAAACTTTTGTGACACGTAAAATTACCAGGGCTGTGGCAAAAATCGCGCTAGGGCTGCAAGATAAATTATATCTTGGTAATCTGTCCGCACAACGTGACTGGGGGCATGCCAAAGATTATGTAGAAGCAATGTGGTTGATTCTACAACAAGAAACCGCAGAAGATTTTGTGATTGCTACAGGTGTGACAACAACTGTTCGGGATTTTGTTCGCATGGCTTTTGCAGAATTGGGAATTGAAATTGAGTTCAGTGGCAAGGGAGAGCAGGAGAAGGGGGTAATTATCGATATTGACGAGGAACGCTTAGCTCAGTTAAATATTGATAAGTCGCTGATTAAATTCGGTCAGACTGTTGTCAAAGTTGATCCGGCATATTATAGGCCAACTGAAGTCGATTTACTTATTGGTGATCCGACAAAAGCAAATACAAAACTTGGATGGACGCCAAAATATGATCTTCAGATGTTGGTAACAGACATGGTACAATCCGATCTTCATCTGATGAGAAAGGAAGAATACTTAAAACAAGGCGGATTTGAAACCTTGAATTATTTTGAATAATTCATAATTGGTAAAAAAAATAAAACTGGAATAATTTTTGTTTAAACATTCAATAGTATAAATTTATAGATTTATACCTATGAAAATGACAGTATATTATGATAAATTCAGAAGTTGTTTCGAGTAAGAAAGAAGAAGAAAAGAAGAAAGATTCTTCGAAGATTTACTTCTTTATCATTGCGATAGCAGCATTACTTGCAACAAACATATATTTTTATGTCAAGTTTAAGACCAATGGTGAAAAGGTCTATACACTTACAGTAGAAAAAGAAAATCTGCAGGTACAAATCGATCGTATTGAAGCTGAATTGGATAAAATTGATGTAGAAAATGTCCAATTGACGCCAGAGATGACTGTGCAGAAGGATGATTCTAGGGCGGAGATCGCAGTACTTCGTAAAAAGCTTGAAAATAAAAGTATTACTCCAAAAGATATTGATGATGCACAGCACAAGATCAATCAGCTTAAGAAGCAGGTGGATACTTATCGTGTAAATGTGCAACGGCTGATTCAGGAAAATCAAATTTTATCGAAGCAAAACTCCAATTTGAGCGAATCTGTAGTTGAAAAAGAAAAACAAATTACTTCTTTAGTTACATCAAATTCGGACCTGAAAGAGAAAGTTGCAACTGCTTCAGCATTGAAGGTTTCAAGTATCAGTATAAATGGACTTGAAGTCAAAAAGAATGGAAAGGAAGTGGTAGAAGAACGTGCTAAAAAAATCGATAAGTTAAAAATCAACTTTACCGTTGCTGATAATCCGTTAGCTAAAAGTGGAGAACGTGATATATATGTCAGAATTATCGATCCACAGGGAAATCTGGTCGTGCAAGGTGATAATATTTTCTATGTACATGGAGAGAAATTGCAATATACCTTTAAACACAATATTTTATTTACCAACAAAGGTGAAGATTATATCGTCTATTGGGCAGCAGAAGAGGGGTTCTCAAAAGGGGCCTATACGGTTTTGCTATATGAAGATAATGCAATCATGGGACGATCTACGGTTGTGTTACGTTAAAAATAAATGCACTATTAAACAAAAAAGCTCTTTGCATAAATGCAAAGAGCTTTTTTGTTTAATAGTACGCTGTTTGTGTTAGGCTGATCCTTGGAACGTCGTAAGAATAGGACTATTCCCATTTATCGTTCAGTTTTATGTAGTCGTTCCTTAACAAAACCCACTATTTAATTTATTTTTAAAAACAGGATTAGAAAACAGCATAATTTGTATCTTATAAAATAAGAAAATAATTTTCTGTTTCAGTAGTTCCATCATTTTCTTCATGTTCCAAGCGGTTGCAGCTAGTAATGCATTGATTTGTGGTCCCGTTTCTCCCATGAAGTAATTTTTTGCCAGCCTAAAATCGGTTTTTAAATGTCCGATGATAGGTTCTATTGCCGCTCTGGTTCTAAATTTTTTGCGCTTTGTCTGCTTTTGATAAGCAGTGTCTTTTTTTCTTGGAGTGCTTGGGATGGAGATTTTCACGCCCTTTATTTCTGATTTTCCTCTGCCACCTCTATCGTAAAGGAGTTCTTTTGGGAGCTTTTGACCACCGGTTTCCATCTGTTCCAAAAGTGGTTCTATGGTGTGACCATCGTAAGGAGTTTGCAAAAATGCTTTAATCCCGAGAATGATTTTCTTGCCTTTGTTGGCGGTGGTTATCAAACCTACCTTATTCCCAAATTCATACTGGCTATGCGCTTTTCCTTTGGCAATACATCGGGTAAAAGGCTTGTGAATGCTGTAAATTTTATCGGCATCGTTTCTTTTTTGTGTGACAACCTTGGTGTACAATGTCATTAAATCTTTATAAAATTCTTGCTGTTCTGCATTAAAATTCCGTTGCAATTCACGAATCAGTCTCATGGCGATGGTTTTGAGCTGTCTTTGAGATTTCCTTGCCGCTTTTGCCCGCTTGGGATGTTTTCCGTTGTAGGTGTTGCGCACCATTTGTTTGCTGACTTTTGTGTAGCGTTGTCTTTGTTTTATGCCTTCATTTCCGGCTATTTTGTTGCAATAATCGATCACTTTTTTGCACAATTTTGCATCGGTAGGAAAAGAGGTATTATTCTCCTGAACGGTAGTATCGGACAAAACAAAATTTGAGGTGTTCGTCTTGGCATCGTGCATTCTTACGCTGTAGGCAAAGATTTTTTCGATACCTTTTTCGCCAATTCTTTTTCGGAAATGAACAAAATTACTCGGGTCACAAGGAAATTCGTGTTCAAAGAAAACCCTGCCACAAAAATGCTGCATATAAGGATTCATGATCCAGGCTTTTTCCAACGTCTCATCGCCCAAATTATACAAATGTTTCAGTAGCAAACAACCCACCATAAACCGAATCGGATGGCTCGGATTGCCCACTTTGGAATACAAGGGCGAAAATTCTTTCTCAAAATAATTCCAATCTATTTTTTCTGAAAGTAGAACAAGTTCATGCTCGTGGTCAATAAAATCCACCAACATTGGGCGGAATAATTCTGGCTTCTTTTCTGGATTTTTCCCCAACATATTTGCAAGGTTTTAAAGCTCGAAGATACAAATTCTTGCAATAAAAAACAAGCTATTTTAAACCCAAAATACTAATAATCAGTAAATTATAGGTGGTTTAAGGAGAGACTATGTAATCAATGTTTGAGATATAAGGAGCCTAACTGAACGCCCTAGTTTTATTTACATTACTTGAATGTGGTAGCCTCTTATTTATGTACTTGGAACGGCTCATCTTATTATTTAGATGCTTTGGGTGCAGTATCCTATCCGCTTTCTTGGATGTCTGATTACAGTTGATTTAAGATTCTATCTGTTGCAAAGGAAGCAGTATATGAAACGTTGTACCTTCGCCTTCTACAGTCTCAAAATAGATTTGCCCGTTACAGGCTTCAATTGTCTTTTTGACAAGAACTAGTCCTAAGCCGTTTCCGGAACTCTTTGTCGTAAAATTAATCTGGAAAATTTTATCCTGCATCTCTTTGGGAATCCCATAACCGTTGTCTTTGATATCTATCTTGACAAATTTATCTGAGTAGCGTTCAATGGAAATCTCGATCTTCATGTTTTTTCGTCCATAACCGCCCTCAATCGCATTTTTTATCAAATTATTGAAGGTTCTTAATAGCTCATTACCATCTGCTTTAACGATAAGGGTTCTGTGATCCGCATTGTTAATGAGACGAATACTTACATTTGGTGTATTGTTGTACAAGGAAATAGACTTTGTTACTTTCTCTACAATATTGATGTTTTCCATTACCGTATTTGGGAATTTTGCAAAATGTGAAAATTCTGAGGCAATATGCGTCAATGCATCGATTTGTTCGATGAATGAAGTGGAGAATTTATTGAAGCGATCCGGAAATTTAGGGTCCTCGTCTTTGTAAGATCTACGGAGTTGCTGAATGCCTAATTTCATTGGTGTCAACGGATTTTTGATTTCATGGGCAATCTGTTGAGCCATCTCACGCCAAGTTGATTCTCGCTCGGTATCTTTGATCTTATTAGCATAGTCCTCCAGCTTTATGATCATAAGATTATATTCTTTGATCAATGTACCTATTTCATCATTTCGTTGCCAAAACAGAGGCTCGTTGGGCTGCCCCAGGCGTAGTTGTGAAATCTTCTTACTGATGATGCTCAATGGATTGGTGACACTGTTGGCCACAAACGTCGCATAAAATCCAAAGCCTATAATAATCAGCGAATAAATGTTCACTATGGTATTTAAAAGAAGATTCTTATTGATATTTTCTTCCTTCTGAAGTGAGAAGTTTGGTATACCTATATAAGCCAGTGTATTATAGTTTTTATCCCTGATGGTGGCGTAGCTGGTCTCAAATTGGAAAGTACCAATACGCTCATCTTCAATCGTCTCCGATTTTTTTAAGATGGAAAGATTTTTCAGTGCAGCCGGATTAATGAAAGTAGAGAAAAGCTCCAGATCGTAGATTCTACGCTGCGAACTGTAAAGTAACCTGCCTGATTTGGAATAAAGATTGAAGTCTTTGGAAATTGTTTCGGATAATGTCTTGAGAATACTGATCAGCTGCGTTTCGGTGGATGTTTCATCCGTGTAGGTCAACATATTTTCCATCCGTTTACCCAGCTCGATAATAAAGCGCTCTTTACTTGCTTTATTGTTATTATAAAGCTGCTTGTTGATACTTATATATGAAATTACCGCTGAAATAAGAATAGCCAGAATTACCGATGAGATGATGGAAGTCTGAATACGTGTAGAGTACTGTATTTTATTTACTATTTTGTAGAACTGATACTTTAAATTACGGAAAGTTAGCTTGGTGTTTTTAAGAAAGATATAGAGTGATTTTATGAAATGGAAAAGCATGAAAATCATAAAAAATACCAAGAACAGAAATGAAGTCGTCGCTAGATAATCCCAAAAAGAAGGTTTTTGTTTACTGATAACGTATGTAGAAAATTTATTGGCAACATAAGCCATATGTAGGTATGCATCTCGGTCGAGTACTTGAATATATTCCCCTGGAACACCTTTCAGCCCCCTCAAATTGTTCTCGTAAGTATATTTCCCAAACTGTGTTATTAAGGAGCCGCCTTTATAGAGGGCTATCGAATAATCTGCTTTATTATAATATTGCGAATTGTTAATCCGCATATCGGTAAGGATTTCGGGATATGGAACCGTATAGCTAAAATCTTTATTGGAAAGATTGACGATAACATTGACAATTCTATTTTGGTCAATGGTGACAGGGATGATGGAGAAGTATTCATGCGTACCTAATTCCGCACTGGAACGGTAAAAGTTCTGCGTGACTTTTATCGACTTGTTGATTACTTTTTCTCGATATTCATTGATCTTATTCTGACTGGCTGGATTGAGCGGAATATTATTCTGATCATAATAATATGCTTTGAACTCATATTTGGAAAGATAGCCACTAAAGTACTTTTTCTTGATGAAATCGTTGATCCCTTCAGTGTTGGTATAGGGGAGACTGATATTAAATAGGTGTTTTAATTCTTGATCGTTTGCTAGGCTACTTTCAATATCGGAGAACAATGAAACAGCATTGACATCATCTTCTGATTGTAGGTTACTCAATAAGATCTTCATGTCAATTAAGTTCCGTTCCTGATAGAAACGAGCGTGCGTGATTGCACTTATGATTGCCCAAAGTATCAGTACGGCGATATAATTTGTTAATATATGTCGGTCGAAATACTTCTCGCCAAATGATTTAATCAGGATGATCAGTGCAAGTAACAAATTGACCAGGCTATTTTTCTCAATATAAAAGGAAATGATCAGGATGACAAAAATGACACATGCCAGTTGAATGTTGAGTAGCTGCGTCGGTTTTAACTCTAATTTTTTAAGAAAAAATAGGACAAGATCTATGTAGATGCTCAAGGCCAAAATACCCATGCCAACAATGCCTAAATCTACCCAACTTAGGAAATGTAAATCGACAAGTTTTGTGAAATCAAAATAGATGTTATTGGAGTGCGTAATCAGGGTACCGGCGATGTCATACAATAGACCGAACGACAGGTATATACTTAGAATAAATCCGATTGCGATAGGAATTCTGAAGAACCGGATGTTCTTTATCTTGTCGAAATTGAGCTCTTTGCGAATTGAATAGATAAATAGAATCAACCATAACACCAATATGGTGGTGGACATCACGGACCATATATTGGGGAAGAAGCGATTGTAAGCGTAATTGCGCGAATCGAAAATTGAAAATGTCGCGTTTTCGGACAGCAGATTCCATTTAAGATCGGCAAATTTGACGAGGCTAAATACCGATAATAGCAGTAATGCAGACCACCAGGCCCTTCCTGTCTTGGCCATATGTAGGCAGAGACTATTGAAGAAGATCAATAATGCGATCCAGGCAAGTAGCCAACAGAAGAATTGCAAAATCGTATAGGCGTTTTCATGCTCTCCGTCTTTTAGCTTAACAGAGAATAGATAAGACCCTTCATTGCTATAGATATTTTTAATGGTGACCGTGTCTGTATAGGAGGCAATGTCGATATTTCGAGAGTCGAAAAAGTTCCTCCGCAATGAGCTATTTAAATAGGGGTTGTTGTTATTTGTATAGCCTTTAACAATAATATAGGCGAGTATACTGATATTGCCAATTGTTTTTTTTCGAACAACGTAAGAACGGTTATCATCCTGAATAAAATTGGATTTTTCCGGAAATCCCTGATCTGTAATTGGCACAAATAAATGCGTGCTCCACATCTTCGGTTCATGGTCCTTAAAGAGAAATAAATAAACCTTCTCATTGGTTTTGAACTTTTCAAATGCCTGATAAACTGCTATTGGGTACTGATCGTAGTTTTTAAATGTTTTGAGCAGGAGTGAATCATTAAAAATTCGGTCGACTTTTTTCTCTTGTTGAGCGATATAATCATTGAGTGATTTTGTATCAATGTCCAGTATTTCCTTATTGGTAACAGATTCTTTAATGGTGATAGCTGTTCCTATAAAGCATAAAGTCAAGATAAGTAGGAGTAATCGAATTTTTATACCAGAATTCACGTTCGTCAATTTACATTATTGTAAATATAAAAAAAAGTCCTTGCTTTCTTAGGGCAAGGACTTTTATATTATTTTCTGAATAGCCTATTTTAATTGGCTAGAAAGAATCTTCAATCGGTTTCTTAAGCTTTGTTAACGCTATCGAAAACACGAAGGATTTTAATTGCTTATTAAGCGTGCGGTTCTTCTTGTCTGAAGATTTTAGCAGTCAAGTACTCACGGTTTAAGCGAGCAATGTTTGTTAATTTGATTCCTACAGGACATTCTGCTTCGCAAGCACCTGTATTGGTACAGTTACCGAAACCTTCAGCATCCATTTGATCTACCATTGCCTGTGCACGTTCGTAACGCTCAGTTTGGCCTTGAGGTAATAAGGCAAATTGAGATACTTTTGCAGACACAAATAACATTGCAGAAGCATTTTTACATGCTGCAACACAAGCACCACAACCGATACATGTAGCCGATTCAAATGCTTCGTCAGCGATACGTTTAGGAATCGGAATAACATTGGCATCAGGAACACCACCTGTATTAACATTTACATATCCACCAGCTTGTTGAATGCGGTCAAAAGCCGTACGGTCTGTTGCAAGGTCTTTCAATACAGGGAATGCAGCAGCTCTCCAAGGTTCAATCACGATAGTCTGTCCATCGTGGAAGCTACGCATGTGCAATTGACATGTTGTTGTACCTTCTTTAGGACCGTGAGGGCGACCGTTGATGACTAATGAACACATCCCGCAGATACCTTCACGACAGTCGTGATCGAAATATACAGGATCTTCTCCTTTACGAGTCAATTCTTCATTGACAATATCAAGCATCTCTAAGAAAGACATATCATCAGCGATATCGTTTGCCTGATAAGTTACAAATTGACCTTTATCTTTATCATTTTTTTGACGCCAAACTTTCAGCGTTAAATTCATATGTTGTGCCATGATAATTTTCCTTCTTATTTATAACTTCTTTGTGTTAACTGAACGTTCTCGAATACCAAGTCTTCTTTGTGTAATTCCTCAGGTACGTTGTCTCCTTTGTATTCCCAAGCAGATACATAGGCGAATTCATCATCGTTACGTTTTGCTTCACCTTCTTCAGTTTGGCTTTCTAAACGGAAGTGACCACCACAAGACTCCGCGCGTTGCAATGCATCGACTACCATTAACTCACCTAATTCTAAGAAGTCAGCTACGCGACCAGCTTTTTCTAAAGAAAGATTTAATTCTTCATTCTCTCCAAGGACTCTAACGTTCGTCCAGAATTCTTTTTTCAACTCTTGGATCAAACCTTGTGCTTTCTGTAAGCCTTCAGCAGTACGAGCCATACCACAGTATTCCCACATGATGAGACCTAGTTTTTTGTGGATATCATCAACCGTTTCAGTACCGTTTAAAGACAACAATTTGTTGATTTTGTCTTCAACTTCCTTACGTGTAGATTCGAATGCCGGATGGTTGTGATCTACTGGTGCGAATGAACCTAATTTAGCTAAGTAATCACCCACAGTGTAAGGAATTACGAAATAACCATCGGCAAGACCTTGCATCAATGCCGAAGCACCTAAGCGGTTTGCGCCGTGGTCAGAGAAGTTACACTCACCCAATGCATACAAACCTGGGATTGTAGTCATCAAGTTGTAATCAACCCATACGCCACCCATTGTATAGTGAACAGCTGGATAGATACGCATTGGTTGTTTGTAAGGGTTCTCGTCCGTGATTTGGTAGTACATGTCAAATAAGTTACCGTATTTAGCACGTACAGCATCTTCGCCTAGACGACCGATAGCTTCTTTAAAATCCAAGAATACCGCAAAACCAGTTTTACCAACACCACGACCATCATCAACAGCTTCTTTTGCATTACGAGATGCCACGTCACGTGGTACCAAGTTACCGAATGAAGGATATTTACGCTCCAAGAAATAATCTCTGTCGTCTTCTTTGATGTCATTGGCTTTGATCTCACCTTTACGCAATCTTTCAGCCATTTCTTGAGTTTTAGGAACCCATACACGGCCGTCATTACGTAGAGACTCTGACATCAATGTCAATTTAGATTGGTGATCACCTGTTACCGGGATACAAGTTGGGTGAATTTGCGTATAGCAAGGGTTTGCAAAGTAAGCACCACGTTTGTGCGCTCTCCAAGCTGCTGTAACGTTACATCCCATTGCATTTGTCGACAAGAAGAATACGTTACCGTAACCACCAGTACACATCAATACTGCATGTGCAGCATGCGTTTCGATTTTACCTGAAACCAAGTCACGAGTGACGATACCTTTAGCATGACCATCGATCATAACTAAGTCTAACATCTCATGACGCGTATACGATTTTACTTTCCCTTTTTTGATTTGACGGTTTAACGCTGAATAAGCGCCCAACAACAATTGTTGTCCCGTTTGACCACGTGCATAGAACGTACGGCTAACTTGCGCACCACCGAAAGAACGGTTGTCTAATAGACCTCCGTATTCACGCGCAAAAGGAACACCTTGAGCAACACATTGGTCAATGATGTTGACAGATACCTCAGCCAAACGGTAAACGTTTGCCTCACGTGAGCGGTAGTCACCACCTTTGATTGTATCGTAGAATAAACGGAAAACAGAGTCACCGTCATTTTGGTAGCTCTTTGCTGCATTGATACCACCTTGTGCTGCAATAGAGTGCGCACGACGAGGTGAATCTTGATAACAGAATGTAATTACATTATATCCTAATTCAGCTAAAGACGCTGCTGCAGATGCACCAGCAAGACCTGTACCAACAACAATAACGGTAAATTTACGTTTGTTAGCAGGGTTAACCAACTTAAGATTAAATTTATGATTTGACCACTTTTGGGCTAATGGGCCCGCTGGTACTTTTGAATCTAACATATCTCTTAATTTTATATTAATGAATAGAGCTGCTGCTCTATCTTAAAAGATTCTGAATTATTTAAAGAAGAAAAACAATGGCATTAATACAAAGCCAATTGGGATTAAAACTCCAAATACCCAAACACCTATTACTCTGATGATTCCAATATATCTTCTGTGGTTAAAACCTAAAGTTTGGAATGCAGATTGGAAACCATGAATTAAGTGGAATGCCAATGCTGCCATCGCAATAACATACAATGCGACCAATGCAATATTTTGGAATGCAAAGTCAACTTGCTTGTACAAATCTCTCGCTTTTAAGATTTGAACATTGTTTTCTACCGTTTCTTGGTAGTCGTGGAATTCAGAAGCTTGAAGTTCTCTCGCTGTGGTTTGTCCAGTTGCCAAATCAGTACGGTATTCGATGTACGGCACTTCATCATTGTGAAACTTCCACCAAAAATTAGACATGTGCGTAGCTAAGAATACTAAAATGACAGTACCTAAGATACCCATGTTGCGTGAATTCCACTTGCTGTTTGCTTGACCATCATATTTGGCATAACCAATAGGACGAGCGGCCTTGTTTTTCATCGACAATGTAATAGCGTAGATGACGTGAACAATGACCGAAGCATACAATAAGTAAGAAACAACTTTGATTGGTGTAAAGTGAGTCATAAAATAGGCGTACTTGTTGAACGCTAGACCCGCATCATCTTTAAATAATTGCAAGTTACCAACCAAGTGAACAACTAGGAATAAACATAGGAAGATTCCTGTTAAGCTCATGATTAGCTTCTTCCCAATCGAAGAACTGAAAACTGGCTTTGATTTACTCATTATCCTTGTAATTTAATTTGAATTAGGCAAATCTACTATTTGCTATTAAATATGATACCATTTTGACAAGAAAAAGCAATAATTTAGAACGGTTCTAAAGTTTATACAATTAAAAAGTCCGTTTTGAATAAAAACGGACTTTTCAATTGCATATAAACAAGGTTGGACGAACTATAGAATACTGAATAATCTATAGCCTAACCCGATACTCCACATATTGATTTTTGGATTTGCCTGACTCTCGTTATTGACTTTGTTTAAGCCCATTTCGTATCTAACATCGACACGTAAACTTGAAATGTCAGCTCCTACGCCAAATGCCCAAGCTGTACCACTTTTTTTGTAGTTATTGGGATTCAATTGGTCGATGACTTTATCTTGCTTATCATCTACTTTAAACGAAAATATTGGGCCAGTTTGAATTCTCGCGCCAATCGGCCCTAAGCCAAAACGTTTGCCCAATAATACTGGAACATCAACTGTTGTAAATTTAACATCTGTAGATTCCCCATTTTCAGCTTTCACTGTTGTGTTTTTACCTGTTAAGTACACCTCAGGTTGAATATGGAATCCCAAAACACCAACACGTCCATAAAGACCAGCTTGGTAGCCTGCTTTCGTGTCGGAATTGAAATATTTGCCATCGCTTTTAAGTTTGGAGAAGTTCAAACCTCCTTTTACACCCACCTCAAAACCCGGCAAAAGCTGCGCCTGTGCCGTTGCTACGCTACCACAAATCAAAAGTAATGCTGGTAAAATCTTTTTCATAATCTTTTATTTATGTATATATTGTATCTTTAAACAAACTTTTACAGTTCAGTAAAGATATACAAATTTTATACCTAAATCTGAGTTATGCTGAAAATTAACGAAGAACAGTGGCAAGTAGCCAAAGAAAAACTCCGTCGCAAGTACAACCACTTAAGTGATGAAGATTTAGCTTTTAAAGCTGGAGAGGAGGATAAACTGATTGATCGATTGTCTTCTCGTTTGGGCCGTAAACCTTCCTATGTTTTATTTACGATAGGTAAAGAGATCCAGGATATTAGTAGCAACCGATTATGAGTGATGCCATTAGTTGGACCGATTTTGAGAAAGTGGATTTACGGGTAGGAACTATTTTAGAAGTAAAGGACTTTCCGAAAGCTAAAAAGCCAGCCTATCAATTGAAACTTGATTTTGGAGATGAAATTGGTATTTTACAAAGTAGTGCCCAGATTACAGTACACTATAACAAAGAAGAGTTGATTGGAAAGCAAGTGGTCGCAGTTGTGAACTTTCCCAAAAAGCAGATCGCTAATTTCTTTTCGGAGTGTCTCGTGACCGGATTTGCCGACGAAAATGGCGATATTATTTTGACATCCGTCGACAAAAAATTACCAAATGGATCTAAACTTAGTTAAGTTTGTACCATGACATTTATAGATTTTGAAGGAACACAACTCATCGATAGTGACGAGTCGTTCATGCGTATGGCATTGAACGAAGCTAAGGTTGCATACGAAGAGGGGGAGGTACCTATTGGAGCAGTTATTGTTCATCGAGGACGTGTTATAGGGAAAGGTCATAATTTGACGCAGCGATTGAATGATGTGACAGCTCATGCTGAGATGCAGGCTTTTACAGCAGCTGCTAATTACCTTGGAGGCAAATACCTGGATGAATGTACATTATACGTTACCATAGAACCTTGTATTATGTGTGCCGGAGCTGCCTATTGGACACATATTGGTAAGATAGTGTATGGAGCAAAAGATGAAAAACGGGGCTATTCCCATTTTCACGACAAAATATTGCATCCAAAAACTGTTATTAACCATGGCATTTTGCAGGAAGAATGTGCCGATTTGGTTAAATCATTTTTTCGTCAAAAACGGTAGAGAAATAATGAATTTAGTGTAACACATAAAAACATAACCGTGTATATTGTGTTATATTTGTATATAATAACGAAGTAATTAACATTTAAATTAAAATAGATATGGCATTTGAATTAGAAGCGTTACCATACGCAGCCGACGCATTGGAACCACATATTGATAAGACTACAATGGAAATCCACCATGACAGACACCATCAGGCCTATGTAGATAACTTAAATAAAGCTATTGCAGGAACAGACGCAGAGAATCTATCTTTATTGGATATCATCAAAAACGTGAGTAAATATTCAGCAGCAGTACGTAACAATGGTGGTGGTCACTATAACCACTCTTTATTCTGGAAAGTTCTAGGTCCAAATGCTGGTGGCACTCCAACAGGTGAGTTAGCGGATGCAATTAATGCTACTTTTGGTTCATTTGATGAGTTGAAAAAGCAACTTCAAGCAGCAGGTGCAACTCGCTTTGGATCGGGATGGGCTTGGTTAATCGTTGGTGCTGACGGTAAATTAGAGGTAACTTCTACACCAAACCAAGACAATCCATTGATGGATGTTGCTGAAGTAAAAGGAACTCCTATCTTAGGGATCGACGTGTGGGAGCATGCATATTATTTGAAGTTCCAAAACAAGCGTCCAGCATATTTAGAAGAAATCTTCAATGTTATCAATTGGGATGCCGTAGCACAAAACTATGCTGCTGCAAAATAATTGATCATTTGATAGCAAATCAGAAAAGCGACAATTATTTATTGTCGCTTTTTTTTTTGAAAGTGTCTGATGTTATTAGCCAGTAAGAACATTCAGTTCGATTTCATTACTGTTGGTATCTGCAAAATCATGAGAGTTTTGCTTCAGTGAACTCAGTCCATTTTTGTATTTCTTGCATTAGTGGGGCGTCTCATTGAAAGCAAGAATGGTTTGTAGCCGGACAAGCAAATTGACAATTAAATACATGAAAAATCTATATATAATTTTAGTGGCAATTCTTGTCTTTACTTCCTGTCAAGGGCAGGAAAAGCAAGCAAAGAAAACAGACTTCTCAAAATTGCCTGCAAAAAATATGGCAAAGCTGGATACGGCAACCTTTGGTGCAGGCTGTTTTTGGTGCACCGAAGCACAGTTTAAAGAACTGAAAGGTGTTGTAAATGTTGTCTCTGGATATACTGGAGGATGGATCAAAAATCCGACCTATGCGCAAGTTTGTACCGGAAGTACAGGGCATGCCGAAGCGACTAATATTATTTTTGATCCCCATGTGATCAGTTACGATCAGCTATTGGAAGCTTTTTTCGTAGCACATGATCCTACCGAACTCAATCGACAAGGCAATGACGTTGGCACGCAATATCGTTCAGCTATTTTTGTGCACAACAAAGAACAGCTTGACAAGACACAGTATTATCTTTCGGCTTTAGAAAAAGAGAAGGTTTACAATAAACCTATTGTAACCGAAGTAGTTCCGGCAACGGTATTTTATCCAGCGGAAGACTATCATCAAGATTATTATCGGTTAAATGGAAAAGAACCATACTGCCAATTGGTGATTAAACCGAAATTGGAAAAATTTAAACGTATCTTTTCCAAGGTGCTCAAAGAGGGACAGTAACTTTGGGTATTCATAAAATTTGAGGTAATTTTACTTCTATTAACGCTATTTAGTATCATGCTAACAAGTTGAAACCATGGTTTCTCATGCAAATAATGGAACGAACAAACTTGATAGCTTCATGATTCATTGATAGCATTTTTTGGATGAATAATTAATAATTGTAATATGTCTAAAGGATTTTTTACAGTTCCTGTTCCTACCAATGAACCGGTGTATACTTACGCTGTCGGAACGAAAGAACGTAAATTGTTGAAAGCAGCAATTGATGAGGCACGTTCGAAACAAATCGATATCCCAATGTATATTGGTGGTAAAGAAATCACTACTTCTAAAAAAGTAAACCTAGCTCCTCCACATGACCACCAACATATTTTAGGTCAATACAATCAAGGCGATAAATCTCACGTAACAGATGCAATCAATGCTGCTTTGGCGGCAAAAAAGGATTGGGAAAATCTTACTTGGGAGGATCGTGCTGCAATCTTTTTAAAAGCTGCTGAATTAATTTCGGGAAAATACCGTTATGAGTTGAATGCTGCTACAATGTTGGGGCAATCGAAGAACCCCTATCAGGCAGAAATTGATTCGGCATGTGAGATTGTGGATTTCTTGCGTTTCAATGTACAGTACATGAGTGAAATCTATAAGCAACAACCTCCTATATCAGGTAAAGGTGTTTGGAACCGTGTAGAACAACGTCCTCTTGAAGGTTTTGTATTTGCATTGACTCCATTTAATTTTACAGCTATTGCGGGTAATTTACCGTCGTGTGTTGCAATGATGGGTAATGTTGTTGTATGGAAACCATCCAATACCCAAATCTATTCAGCAAATGTATTGATGAAAATTTTCCGTGAAGCTGGTCTTCCGGATGGTGTAATCAACTTGGTGTATGTTTCAGGTCCTGATGCAGGTGATGTGATTTTCCAACACCCAGATTTCGCAGGTATCCATTTCACTGGCTCAACAGGAGTATTCCAAGACATTTGGAAAACGATCGGTAACAATATCCACCGTTATAAAACATATCCACGTATTGTTGGTGAGACTGGTGGTAAGGATTTTATCGTTGTACACCCTTCGGCTGATTTGAAGGTTGCGAATACAGCTTTAGTTCGTGGTGCTTTTGAATACCAAGGCCAGAAATGTTCTGCAGCATCGCGCGCCTATATTCCTAAATCATTGTGGCCAGCATTGAAAGAATCTATGACGAATGACGTAAAATCTTTTACAATCGGCGGAACAGAGGATTTCACGAACTTTTTCAATGCTGTCATTGATGAGAAGTCGTTTGATAAATTAGCGAAGTATATCGACAGAGCTAAAGAATCTAATGAAGCAGAAATTGTAGTTGGTGGTACATACGATAAATCTAAAGGATATTTCATCCATCCAACAATCATTGAGGCTTCAAAACCAGATTACGAGACCATGGTTGAGGAATTGTTCGGACCTGTGCTGACGGTATATGTTTACGAGGATGCTAAGTTTGAAGAAACGTTAGCTATTGTTGATACAACATCTATTTATGCCTTGACAGGATCAATCATTGCGCAAGATCGTTATGCCATTAATTTAGCAACAGATAAATTGAGACATGCTGCGGGTAACTTCTATGTGAATGATAAGTGTACAGGTGCTGTCGTAGGTCAACAACCGTTTGGTGGTGCTAGAGGTTCGGGTACAAACGACAAAGCAGGATCAATGATCAATTTGCTTCGTTGGGTATCTCCTCGTACAATTAAAGAGACGTTTAATCCAGATACAGATTATAGATATCCTTTCTTGGAAAAGGGAGAATAAAGAAGCTAGCATAACAGCTTTGTTAAAATAGAAAAGGCGCTTATAAAGCGCCTTTCTATTTTTTAAATAATCCCAATTCTGTTCCGTCGTCTCTAGTCATCCGAATATTCAATGACTTGTTGTTCCCGGCCACATCGATGATGGTTCTTTTCCCCGCTTTTGGACCACCACCTATAAAGACAGGGTAATTGTGGTCTTTATCTGCTGGATAGTATCCATATTGATGGGTGTGGCCCGAGATCATGGCATCAATTTTATATTTCTGAAACAGGGGATGGAAACATGCTCTGTTATCCAGGGTGCCATGCCAGTCGTCCGAATGAAAAATTGGAATATGGCTAATGACAACAGTATGTTGAGCACGCTTTCTTTCTTTGGATTGGAGGACCTGTTCCAGCCATTGAGCCTGTTCTTTTCTGTAGTTATCGTAATCGACTGTTCCGGCGTATACCTCATGATTGTCAGGCTTGTCTTCGCCACTGTCTAGCATGATCCAAAAAATAGGCCCTCTTTTAAAGGCTTGGTAATACTTGTTGTCCGGATAACCAAAATATCGTTTGAAATTACGTGCGAAAGATCCCCTTGTCTCATGGTTTCCTCGATTCATGATGAATGGTTTGCTTGTCGCAAAAAATTCAATTGGCTTTAGCAATTTCTCTGTGATATCTTGCTGATTGGTGACATAATGAAATGAGTCTCCATTCATCACAAAGAAATCGTAAGGCGCGATATCCTGATTTGGGATAAGGTCATGATAACTGCTCTTTTCCTCATGTACATCGTTATATACAAGACAGCGAATCTGCTCTTGATCGCTCTTGGCTAATTTAGCCTCAAAAATAGGTGTTTCTATTTCTTGGCCATATACAATTTTATAAGGATCGAATTTTTGGACTTCCTTCGCCTTGATGCGATAGCGAAATGAGCGCGGCGCGTCCTCAATTGTAAAATGAAAAAAGTCAGTATTGGCGTTGATCATCCCATCTTCGGATTGGTAGATTTTTTTATGGACATTTCCTGCGTTATCGAGAATCTCGAGCCAAGCAAAAGCCTCTTTGCTCAAAATTGTAAAAATACTGACGCCTGTTTCCGTTTGATTCTGTAGATAGGCAGGTACGAGAAAACTGAACTCGCCTTCTGCCTCATTTGCTTCTTTTTCTTGCGCGACGCTTATATTCGGTAATGTAATCCCAGCCAGCGCCAGGACTTCTAAAAATCTTCTTCTGTTAAAATTCATATTTAAAGCTCACAAGTGGTTATTTAATATTTATCTCGACATATAATGGACGATGATCACTAGCGTATTTCTCGTCCAAAATTCGATGGTTAGAAAACCTTGCGGCAACTGTTTTATTGATCATGATATAATCAATTTCAGTAGTGGGTTTATCTTGAGGAAACGTAAATCCATTGGCAATACTGCTTTTTGTAAATATTTTGCTAAGTTCAATAATCGCTGGATCATTGGGCTCGGAGTTCAAATCACCGACAAGGATGGTGGGTAACTTTTCGTTTTTGAAGCGATTGGTGATGAATTTTGCCTGTTCGATTTTGTTTTTGTCTTTCAGGTCAAGGTGTGTATTCGCAAATAAGAGTTTCTTTTTGTGAATAGTGACTTCGATTACAGATAAACTACGTGTTTCGCTTTCCACAGGTGAGGGTAGAAGGTGTTTTTCTACACGTTCAATCGGATTTTTTGACAATATGGCGGTGCCATATTCACCTTTATCCAAGTCTATTCCTTTGGAAAATATATAGTGCATGCCTGTTAATTCGGCTAATTTTTTGGCTTGATTTTCAAAATATGATCTACCGAGATTGACATCGATTTCCTGAAGACCTACGAGGTCAGCTTTTGAATTTTTAATAATTTTGGCAATTGTGTCAAGGTTGATAACTGATTCTTTTTCGGTGGGTGGGTTTCCGTGGTGGATATTAAAGGAGAGTATGCGTATCGTTTGTGCATGTAGATGAAATACTGAGCCTAGCAGTATTAAAAGAAATAGAATTAGTTTACGATTCATTGTTTATATTAAGTTTAGCATTTGGATGTCAGGCGTTTTTAGCTCGACCTGCTAAAATTAATAAAATCTATGAGTACAAATTGAAAACTTTGGATCTGTAACAAAAATAATCATCTAAGCACTTGAACTTTCGCAAAAAAATAGCCATCCTAAACAGGATGGCTACCTACATTATACTAATTTTTACAGGAACTAGTCTTCGTTTTCCTCGGTGTTAAGCATTGGATCTTCTCCTGTCACTTCAGCGCGGATTTTAGCTTCAAGTTCGTCCATTAAATCTGGATTGTCGAATAATAAGGCTTTAACAGCGTCTCGACCTTGTCCTAATTTGGTCTCACCATAGCTAAACCAGGAGCCTGCTTTTTTAATAATACCATATTCAACACCTAGATCAATGATTTCACCTACTTTAGAGATACCTTCACCAAAGATGATATCAAATTCCGCTATGCGGAACGGAGGGGCTACTTTATTTTTTACAATCTTCACTTTTACGCGGTTACCCGATACTTCATCAGAATCTTTGATTTGTGATGTACGACGGATATCTAAACGTACAGAAGCGTAAAATTTTAAGGCATTACCACCAGTTGTTGTTTCTGGGTTACCAAACATGACACCAATTTTTTCACGCAATTGGTTGATGAAAATACAACAACAGTTTGTTTTTGAAATTGTACCTGTTAACTTACGTAAAGCCTGAGACATCAAACGAGCTTGAAGCCCCATTTTAGAATCGCCCATTTCGCCTTCGATCTCGCCTTTTGGTACCAAAGCCGCAACGGAGTCAATGACAATAACGTCGATTGCACCAGAACGGATTAGGTTATCAGCAATTTCTAAACCTTGCTCACCATTATCCGGTTGAGAAATCAATAAATTTTCTACATCTACGCCTAATTTTTGAGCGTAATATTTATCAAAAGCATGTTCAGCATCAATGATTGCTGCAATACCGCCTTTTTTTTGTGCCTCTGCAACAATGTGAGTTGCTAAGGTAGTTTTACCCGAAGATTCAGGCCCGTATATTTCAATGATACGGCCTTTTGGTACACCGCCAATGCCTAAGGCGATATCCAAGCCTAGAGATCCTGTAGAAATAGCTTCGATCGGCTCAACAGCAGTATCCCCTAACTTCATAATTGAACCTTTTCCAAAGTTCTTCTCCAATTTATCTAACGTCAGCTGTAAAGCCTTTAGTTTATCTGTGTTGCTCATATTTTTAGTATATATTTCTCAAAATTAAAAATTAAAAATCATAAACCAAATATTTTCACTAAAAAAATTAGCTTTTTGTTTCTGATATAGCTGAAACACTTTTTATATGGTGATTTTTTTCAAAGTATTTGCACATATAAGTAATAGGGCATTTCTCACACATTGGTTTTCGGGCCAGACATATGTAACGTCCGTGTAAGATCAGCCAATGATGAGCAATGGCAATTGTATCTTTGGGTAGATTTTTTACCAATTGTTTTTCTACAGCCAATGGCGTTGTCGCACGATAGGTTAGCCCAAGACGATTTGCAACACGAAAAACATGGGTATCTACGGCCATCGCCGGATTATGATAAACAACAGATGAAATGACATTAGCAGTTTTTCGACCTACACCAGGAAGTTTCACAAGATCCTCAATTTTTTCGGGTACAATGTTGTTGAACTTTTCAATCATTAGTTGAGCCATTCCAACAAGGTGTTTGGCCTTGTTATTTGGATAGCTTACGGATCGTATATAGCTAAACACCTCGTCTACACTAGAAGCTGCCAAACTGTGTGCATCAGGGTAGCGTTCAAACAATTTGGGCGTGACTTGGTTGATCCTTTTATCTGTACACTGTGCAGATAAAATAACAGCGACCAGTAATTCAAACGGATTACTATAGTTGAGTTCTGTCTGTGCGTCAGGACTATTTTTGGAGAAATAATCTACGAAAGCCTTGTATCGTTCTTGTTTTAACATCGGTTCAAAACTAGCCAAAATTTCCATCAAAAAAGAAATTTTGAAACCTACTACATGGTGAATACTCTGATTTTAATGTGCAAAACGGAAGGGAAGTCTCAACTGTTTTGGATCATAGATAAATCAAGACGATATTAAGGTTAAAAAATAAGGCCTAATCTCCCAGATTAGGCCTTTCTTTTTTCCAGTTGTTTCGAATATGCCAGGATATTCTCTACACTTCTTTTGCTTGGATGAAGCAACATTTTTGGTAATTGAAGTTTCAATTCATTTTCTATGTCCTCGTCTGTCATTACCTTCTCGTTTTGGGTTAGCAAATTTTGAACTTCGTTTTCTGATTGGGTAAAGTTTTCTACCATAAGCATCTGTTGTTTTGTCTCTGTAAGTTAAATAATTAAACGGACAAAAGATAGTTTTGGTATAAAAAAACGAGAAAATATTTATTTTTTCTTTTTGTTGGTATATTCTTCTGCTTTTATAATGGCGTTATAAGCATTGACGATTCCTCCGGTGACCGAGATGTCCGCTAATCGAACCGTTTTGGTGGCATCTTCACCAACCTTTATCTGTACCAGTTGGTTCGGCTTTTCCACCGATTCCATAATAATCTGTTTGGTTTCCACCGCGCTCAAATTGGGATAATAAGATCGAATCATTGCCGCCAGACCAGCGACAACGGGCGCAGCCATACTCGTGCCCTGTTCTTCTTTATACTTGGAATCTGGTACCGTTGAGTTGATGTGGACGCCAGGAGCAAAAACGTCGACCGTTTTTTTGCCATAATTGGAAAAATCGGCTAATAGTTCATTGTCCAAATGAAGACCGGTTGCGCCTACGGTGATCCATGCATTGGCAACTCCGGTGGTATCACCTTTTGCATCCGTATAATACTTCATTGGAAAATTAGGTTCTATATCGTTATCTTCACTGTCATTTCCTGCGGCATGAACCATCAATACATCTTTGGATTCAGCATATCTGATGGCATCGTCTACGGCCTGCTTATTATGGGCATAACTTTTCCCAAAGCTCATGTTCAGTACTTTGGCTCCGTTGTCTGCAGCGTAGCGAATAGCATTTGCGACGTCTTTGTCACGCTCATCACCATCAGGGACGAGTCTAACCGTGAGTATTTTAACGTTATCCGCTACTCCATTGATACCGATATTATTATTGCGTTTTGCACCGATAATTCCTGCGACATGGCTGCCATGTAATGCATCTGGTCCCTTTACGTCCGCGTTGCCATAATGGCGCTCTGAAGCATCTTCATAATTATCGCCAACAATAGGTCGAGAATCGTATGCTTTGTTTAAATGATAATCAACTTGATTGTTGAAATATTTTGCACCTTCGGTGATATCATCAAAAAATTTGGCAAAGCCGCCGTTGTGGATTTCATCCTTTGCATAGCCCAGTGCGATGCGTTGCGTATTTGTGGTCGCTTTGAAATTGTCTATGTCCTCCTGTGTGATATCCTCGGGCTTTTTACCTATTTCACGTACCACAGCGTCTATGTTGCGTTTGAGCGCATCGTACGAAAATTGACCCATTTTAGCTTCTTCTAGCTTGTTTTTATATTTGGCAAGCATTTTTTGATAACTAGCGAAAGCTTTTCGACCAGCTTCATTGAGTTCTGTTGCCGCTGTGATGTTTGCAAACTTTTCGTCCAGTATCCTAAGCTGTCTTGTCAGTTCAAGGTTGTCGAACTGAACATCTTCTCCATTGGCGTTTCCAATAAAGTTCCAGCCATATTTATCATTGATATAGCCATTGCCATCATTATCTATACCATTTGCAAGACTATCCTTCACATTGATCCACACGACATCTTTGAGGTCCTCGTGATAAACATCCACACCTCCATCCAATACGCCAACGATGACTGGAGTGGATTTTCTCCCTTTCAATAAAGTTTTATACGTTTTTTCGGTACTGATTCCCATCACCCCATCCGTCTTATAGTCCAAATTAAACCAATTTGCTGGAATGGTATCCGATTGTCCGAAAGAGATAAGTGGCAATGAGCCTAAAGCAATTAGATATAGTGATTTTTTTAAATTCATATGTAAATAATTCTTAATGAAGTGTCTGCTTTCAATGATTGCCATGAACGCATTCCACCTGGTTATTCTCTCCTGTGTGTTTTAATTTTTTTTCAAGAGCGTGTCTGCTCATTTATTCCTAACTATAGCAGAATAGCAAAGATAATGCTAATGCTTCTTCTGAACTGTTAATTTTTATTAAAAGTATTTATAATCCATATCTCTTATTAAACTGTTGACGAAATATCTTAAATTCAAATCTTTCTAGGAGGCTCCTGTTTTATGGGATGGTCCGGACAGCAGAATGAGAAAGCGTTTATATTAAATAGCGAATAAGAAAGCGAATGCAACAAAATAAAAAAATAGTTTGGCCTAATCTAATGGCCCCAATGGCAGCAGTTTACCCTCATGTAAGAAACATACATGATGATGCTGTGCGAGATGATTATTATTGGATGATTGATTACTTTAAAAAAGGAGAAAAAGCTCAAGAAGTTATTGACTATCTGGAAAAGGAAAACGATTACACCAGTTTGATGCTTCAGGATACAGTAGACCTACAGGAGGATCTTTTTCACGAATTGAAGTCCCGTATTAAGGAAAAAGACGAGTCGGTACCTTATTTCAAAAATGGCTACTACTATTATAGCCGTACGGAAGAGGGGAAACAGTATTTTAAATTCTGTCGGAAAAAGGGTACGCTTGAGGGCGAAGAAGAAGTGCTATTGGATGTAGATCAGCTTGCCCAAGGGCATGCATATTATACGGCAAAGGGATTTTCGGTTAGTCCGGATAATCGTTTGCTTGCCTTTAGTGTGGATACCGTATCCCGGAGGGAATATACCATATTTATCAAAAATATTGAGACCGGAGAAATTTATCCCGACCAGATAAAGAATACAGAGGGGGCAGCGATATGGGGAAATGATAACCTGACGTTGTTTTATACGGCTAAAAATCCTGTAACTTTACTTAGCGAGAGGATTATGCGACATACATTGGGCAGCGATACAAAAGCGGATGTGGCCGTGTATGAAGAGAAAGATAATACAAATTATATTGCTGTCGGGAAATCCAAAAATGGAAAATATATCATCATCAATTCTGAAGGGACATTGTCTTCAGAAATTTGGATATTGAATGCTGATTTACCGCAGTCGGAATTTCGCGTTTTTCAGCCAAGGATACACAATGTTCTCTATTCGGTCATTGCATTGGACGATCGCTTTTTAATTCTGACCAATGATGAGGCCATCAATTTTCAAATCATGCAATGTCCCTTAGATCGTACAGAGCGCGGTAACTGGCAGACATTCATCGATCATCGACCGAATGTATTGGTCAGCGATATTGAAGAGTTTAAGGGTTTTCTAGCTATTGCTGAACGAAAAAACGGATTGACTCAATTGGCAATTTATAATTTAAATAGTCAGCAACAGCACTATTTGGATTTTGGAGAAGTTACCTACACGGTATATCCGGCTATTAATGTTGAATACAACAGCGATAAGTTGCGATATGGCTATACTTCTTTAGTGACACCAAGCTCAGTCTATGAATATGACATGGCTAAGCAGGAGAAAGTATTGTTAAAGCAACAGGAGATTTTGGGTGGATATGACCAAGCTGCATATATCAGCGAGCGTGTTTTTGCAACGGCAAGAGATGGTATTCAGGTGCCGATCTCTATTGTTTATAAAAAAGGAACCAAACTTGATGGTTCAGCTCCATTGTTGCAATATGCCTATGGATCTTACGGGGCATCGATGGACCCCACTTTTTCGAGCAATCGACTGAGTTTGTTGGATCGTGGATTTATCTACGCTTTGGCACATATCAGAGGTGGAGAGGAAATGGGGCGGCAGTGGTATGAAGATGGGAAAATGATGCATAAGATGAATACCTTTTATGATTTTGTGGATTGTGGTAAATACCTGATTGATCGACATTATTGTACACCCGAACATCTTTATGCACAGGGGGGAAGTGCAGGAGGTTTGCTGATGGGCGTAGTCGCTAATATTGCGCCCGAGCTATATCATGGCATAATAGCTCAGGTACCGTTTGTGGATGTAGTGAATACCATGTTGGACGATACTATACCGTTGACTACAAATGAATATGATGAATGGGGCAATCCCAATGAAAAGGAAGCTTATAGTTATATGAAGGCCTATTCTCCATATGAAAATATTGAAGCAAAAGAATACCCCAATTTATTGGTCACAACTGGGCTTCACGACAGTCAGGTGCAGTATTTTGAACCAGCAAAATGGGTGGCTAAACTTAGGGCAACTAAAACCGGAGATACGGTTTTACTTTTAAAGACAGATATGGATTATGGCCACGGTGGGGCATCTGGTCGATTTGACTACTTAAAGGAAATTGCATTGGAATATGCTTTTCTCTTTAAATTAGAAGGTCTTATTTGAAATTATACAAACGAACAATAAAAAAGCGGCATTCGCCGCTTTTTTATTGTTGAGCATGATTAATGCTATCCTGTTGTTTTTGTAAACGCTCTTCCCGCTCGATCTCTCTCGAGTCGATCTGATGCTGTTGATAATTGTCCATGGCCACTTTACTGGCTTTCTGCGATACGTAAATCGCTAATAGGGCAACAATAGTAATGATTGCTATTCCCCAGGCATATTTATGTTTGTCCTGTTTGACGAGCCAATACATAAAGATAATGTAAGGGACAGCAAAAATAAGATAGAAAATTAAACTCGGTGACATACTATTCTCCATTAAATGATCCCTACAAAAGTATTGTTTTTGACTAAAAATAACGAACCGATAGGAAAAACAACAATTTCAATTGATAAAGCCTTAAACCTTTATACGTTTTGTTGTCAAATTAATATCGCTAATGTGCGCGGTCTATTGCCGGCTTATTGCGGATTAATTGCTTGAAAATGAAGCTTACAACGCGGTTTTGATGGTAGATTGTAAATTTTTGATTTTTGCAAAAAATCAATTAGAATATTGTGGAAAAGAAAAAAATATTTTTATACATTTGCATCGTCAGAAACAATTGACAGCGCATTAAAAAATGAAACAGAACAAAAAGAACGATTATTCTTATACTCAAGCTTTTGAGAAGTTTATGAGGAAGGTTTTCTGTGCTTTCATTTTTGTAGAAATACCTGTTTTACGCCTCCGACGACCTATACTACCTCGGGCTTGATTTGAGGTAGTGAATCTTTCCAAGCAAGACCATGATTGTCCGATGGTTTTGAATCCATTATTTTAATTTATTTAGTAACAAAACACGACAGTAGTTGTTGTTTTATTATTAGGGTCGTAAGTCAATGACTATATCAGATTTTTTAATTATCCCGGCTAAACCTGAGCATGCACATTATGCAGAGGTTATTTGCGACGAAATGTTCGAGTCTGCAAAGGCTCGTGGTACTGGTATTGCGCGTCGTAAACCAGAATACGTTGCCAACAAGATGAATGAAGGTAAAGCAGTGATTGCTTTACATAGAGATGGCCGATGGGCAGGTTTTTGTTATATAGAAACTTGGGGGCATGGTGATTATGTTGCGAACTCAGGTTTGATTGTCAATCCCGAATTCAGAAAAGTCGGTTTGGCAAAAGCGATCAAAAAAAGAGTCTTCGAACTTTCCCGTGAGAAATACCCTAAAGCGAAGATCTTTGGTTTGACAACCGGGTTTGCCGTGATGAAAATCAACTCAGAACTAGGCTATGAACCGGTTCCATATTCCGAATTGACCTCCGATGATGAATTTTGGAAGGGTTGTCAAAGTTGCGTGAATTATGAAATTCTGATGAGCAAAGACCGTAAAAACTGTATGTGTACAGCCATGCTTTGGGACCCCGAAGAGAAAGAACGTGAATTGCGAGAGAAGATCCAGCGCAAGCATGAAGCGAAAGAACGCTTGGAAAGAATTACACAAAAACAGTCTCTGCTAAAGCGTATACAGGCGAAGTTTTGGAAATCGGCCAATAAATTTATTGCCGTCAATTTTCCGAAGCATAACAAAGTCGCAAAAGGATATTAAGCTAAAGCTGAGCGATTATATTGAAAATAGATGTAACAGGTAACTGAAGACGTTCATAATAACAAGATCAGTTCAAGGTTCTCTCAACATAATAATAAAAAACCGAGTGAAACGAGCTTAAGTCAGCCGTTGAAAACAAACACTCATAAAATAACATTCTAATGAAAAAAGTAGTTTTAGCATTTAGTGGCGGATTAGATACTTCATTCTGTTGTATTTATCTTACACAAGATTTAAGTTTAGAAGTTCATTCCGTAGTTGTAAATACAGGTGGTTTTTCGGATGAAGATTTAAAAAATATTGAAGAACGTGCTTATGCTTTAGGTGTGAAATCACATACAGCTATAGACGAAACGGCAGACTATTACCGCGAAACTATTAAATTTTTGATTTTTGGCAATGTGTTAAAAAATGCGACTTATCCATTGTCAGTATCTGCTGAGCGTGTATGCCAAGCAACCGCAATTGCAAACTACGCAAAGAAAATTGGTGCTGAATGTGTTGCTCATGGATCTACCGGTGCAGGAAACGACCAAGTACGTTTCGATATGATTTTCCAGACCCTGATTCCAGGAGTGGAAATTATCACCCCAATCCGTGATCTGCAATTGTCGCGTGAAGCCGAAATTGAGTATTTGAATAAGCATGGTGTAGAGTATTCTGCTGAAAAAGCAAAATACTCCATCAATAAAGGACTTTGGGGTACTTCTGTTGGTGGAGCAGAAACATTGACATCCAACCAATATTTGCCTGAATCGGCATGGCCAACTCCAGTGACTTCTTCAGAGCCACAACAAATTACAATCGATTTTGAAAAAGGAGAGCCTGTGGCCTTAAATGGTGAGAAAATGACTTCTGTTAAAGTGATTCAAGAATTACAGGCAATCGCTCAACCATACGGTATTGGCCGTGATATCCACGTGGGTGATACCATCATTGGTATCAAAGGTCGTGTGGGTTTTGAAGCTGCTGCTTCTGTCATTTTAATTAAGGCACACCATGCCTTAGAAAAACATACCTTGACCAAATGGCAATTGTCTTGGAAAGACCAAATCGCTGCTTTCTATGGAAATTATATGCACGAAGGCCAAATGCACGATCCCGTTATGCGTGATATTGAAGCATTCTTGCAATCTTCACAAGAAACAGTGACTGGCCGAGTGATTGTTGAACTTCACCCATACCGTTTTGTCGTCATTGGTGTCGAGTCTGAACACGATTTGATGTCCAATAAATTCGGTAGCTATGGTGAGATGAATAAGGGCTATACAGGTGACGATGTGAAAGGTTTCTCCAAAATTTTTGGAAATCAAACCATCATTTGGCACAAAGTGAATAAAAAATAAACCGTGTTTTGTGCCCTGTATTTTTTCTTAACGTAAAATTGATAAGAAAAAATACAGGGCATAATGGGGGACAACACATCCCTAAATTCTAAATTCAAAAAAATGATAAGAGTAGGAATAATTGGTTCGGCAGGATATACTGGTGGTGAATTATTACGTGTATTGATTTATCATCCTGAGGTGGAAATCGTATTTGCTAATAGTGCTTCCAATGCAGGAAATAAGTTATATGAAGTTCACAATGATTTATTTGGCGATACTGAATTGACCTTCTCTTCCGACTATCACTCCGCGATTGATGTCTTGTTTTTATGTGTGGGCCATGGAGATGCACGCAAATTTTTAAATGCAAATCCGATCGATGCATCCGTGAAGATTATTGATCTTTCACAAGATTATCGTCTTCGTGCGAATACAGCTTTCCAAGGGCACCAATTTGTGTATGGGCTTCCAGAACTAAACAAAGAAGCAATCAAAACAGCGCAGTATATTGCAAACCCAGGATGCTTTGCTACAAACATACAATTGGCTTTATTGCCATTAGCGAGTAAAGGCTTATTACCGGATCAAATCCATGTTAATGCAACGACTGGATCAACAGGAGCGGGGCAAAAACCGGGTGCAACCACGCATTTTTCCTGGCGTAACAATAATCTTTCTGCTTACAAATCTTTTGAACACCAGCATTTACAGGAAATTTCAGAATCTTTGGATCAGCTGCAAGCGGGATTTTTACCGGTGTCAGCAGGATCGTTGTTGGAACGTGCTGCAGCAAAAATTAATTTTGTTCCACAACGTGGAGATTTTGCCCGGGGAATTTTCTCGGCTATTTATGTAGACACCGATTTGTCTGAAGAGCAGGCCTACGCATTGTATGAGAGCTATTATGCCGCTCACCCTTTTACGCATATCAGCAAAAAAAATATCGACCTTAAGCAGGTTGTCAATACAAATAAAAGTATTATCCACCTTGAAAAGCACGGAAATAAGCTCCTTATTTTAAATGCGACTGATAATTTGCTTAAAGGAGCATCCGGTCAAGCTGTACAAAATATGAACTTAATGTTCGGTTTAGACGAGCGTACAGGATTAAACTTGAAAAGCGTTGGTTTTTAACCCTTTTTAGGATATTAAACAGCAATATTAACAAGTTGTGAATAACTTGGGAGTTCGTCCTGAAAGCGAAATAAGGTTTTCAACATTTTATTAATATCGTGTGGAAAAGTGAAGGGTAGCCCCTTCACTTTTTTTATGAATCGGGCTTTCGAAACGTACATTATCCAGTTATGAACAATGATATGTCGTTTTTCAAAAAAACGGACTCTTATGTCGACAGCCTATTGAATCAGAGTGAATTGATAGGTTGGACTTTGATGATGGATATTATTTTTAGAAACTCAAAACTACCAAAAGGCCAGTTGCTGATAAACATTCGATGTCCAAATTGTTTGAATATGGTAGATAAAGACCATCAAATGGATAAAGGATGCGTTCTTCAATTTCAAAATTACCATCTAACGTAAATGCAAATACGTTTTTGTGGTCTGGGCCAGTTTGTAATTCAAAATCATGTTTTCCAGCAAATGCACCGAAGTAGAACTGAAAATCAGTAGCTAAATCGGTGCCTACAGGATACATCTTGTTTTTCTCAAATGAAGATGTAAATGGAAGATCCACGATATGAGGTAGTGTAGGAGTGTGTATTGTCGAATTAAGTCCAAATTCTTGAAAGGTCACTGGGCCTTCAGTTTCGGACGATGCCCTTATATGAATTGCCGTACTATTTCCAGGATTGCATATTAAGATTGTCCCAACGGGTACCGTGTAGGTTTGGCCATTCATTGTTACAAGTAGATCCCCAATCAAAGGAATCAAAAGCGAGACCGTACCTTTATTGGTCGGGAGATCCAAAGTGCCTTGAGGCGCAACTTCCCAGTTATTGACCTGTTGAAGTCGACCAATAGACTCCCGGTGAGGAGAAGCAAAGGAACCATAATTGAGTGTGCTTCTGACTACATGAGTTCCGATGGATGTTTCCCCACGCTGTTCCGCGATATAGATTCTAATATCCTGCATGATCAGGCTGTTAAGCATTTACATGAATTGTCATTTTCATTTTGAAACCTTCAGATAAGGATCCTGTGACCGTAGACATTTCCTTGGTAACACCATCGCTGAATACGTTGTCGTTGGCATTATAGGTATAGCCTGAAACTCCTTTTTTGTAACCATAAGATGAACCTGTATTATTGACTTCAAGACACAGGCTATCTTGAAAAGCGATTTGTGTCACTAATAGCGATTTACCGGTAGCATCATATACATGGACGTGAATATGTGTTGCTCGGCCTTGATACCAGCCCGGAAAGATGGTTTGGAAAGAAACAAGTCCATTGGCATTGGTAACTTGTCTACCACGATACCAATTGACAGACTGATAGTTGCTGGATTGCATTTGTGTTCCACCATATTGCGAGTAATTACCTTCCACATCACAATGCCATATATCCACTAAGGCACCTTCTAGTGCCGCACAGTTATTATTTGTATTGACAATAGTAATTAAACCGAGCATATTAGCCCCAATACCATCACCTTTGCGTATATCTGAGCGGACATAACTTGAAGGTGTTTTTGTCGGAAAGGGCCCTTCGGTTTCAGATGGTGTCACACTACAGCTTGAATCGACATTGACGTCAGTGCCCTCGTCCGTGGTTGATGCGGTATCGTCTTTCTTGCAGGCTGCCCAGACCATTGGACCTGTAAATGCCAGCAATGATAAGGTTTTTATAAAATTTTTGCGTTCCATATCTCTTCTTTTTTATGAATGGAAGCAAGGTAGTGGACGGAGATGTAAAATAATGTTAAGTGTCGATAAAGAGGCTTATTGCATCGACGAATCACGTAAACATTTGATCACTTCATTATAGTACCCATCGCCGACTTTCAATGTGAAGTTGGGTAATTGTATTTTACGTTGTGAAAACGTAATGATGTGTTTGACCGCGATAACAAAACTGCGATGAATGCGGATAAATTGATTTGGCGGTAAACGATCCAACATGGCTTTCATCGTCGACAAAGTCAATATTGTTTTTCCTTGTATAAGATGAATTTTGATATAATCTTGCATGCTTTCCAAACACTCAATTTCATCAAGGTAGATTTTGATGCGTTGATATTCCACATTAACGATTAAGAAGGGGCGATGGCTCTGTGAAGCTGAACGTGTCATTGCCTTATCAATAGCCCGTTCAAAACGAGTGAAGTCAAATGGTTTGAGAAGATAGTCTACTGAATCAAGTTCAAATCCATCTATCGCATATTCTTTATGTGCCGTAGTGAAAATCAATAAGGGTCTTGGATTTAAGTTTTTTGCAAAATCAATACCGTTGATTTCGAGCATATCAATATCCAAAAAAATCAAATCAACACTGTTATTGGCGAGATACAACTTCGCTTCATGGGGGTTATTGAAGGTTCCAGCAAGCTGTATAGCGGGATGCTTTGCTGTGAACGTAGAAATAACACGAAGAGCCAATGGTTCATCGTCAAGAGCTATGCAAGTTAACATCGATTAAATTAAGATAGACTGCTTTATGTATACATAATCGTATAGCCTAATATAAAAACAATTTATGGAGAAATATAGAGGATAAGCTGAACAAAAAAAGAATGATCCTCCTGTTGGATCGTCAGGCGGTGCCTGTCGGCATAAAAATGTTCCAATAGACGTTGAACATTTTTAAGGCCTGTTCCTGTGCGGTGTTGTTCGGTTGACTGTGTAGCAATACTATTCTTTACATTTAATGTGCAGGATGTTGGCGTTAGAATGACCTCAAAACTTAATTGGCAGGGCTCTATGGTGCTTAATCCATATTTGAACGCATTTTCAACAAAAGGAAGCAGCACAAATGCGTGTATCGTTTTAGGGTGTTCGAGCCCCGTATAGTGTTCACTGATCGAACAATTCGGGCCAATGCGTAGCTTTTGGAGATTGATAAAATCTTGTATAGCCTGGATTTCGATCTTGATGTCAATCGCATCACTGTGCCGTTCATCCATGTAATAACGCATTAATTGCGAAAGACGATGAATACTACTTGCGACGGCATCATCATTGGTCAGTGCCAATGCGTAAATATTATTTAAGGTATTAAACAAGAAGTGGGGGTGGACTTGCGCTTTTAAAAAGGAAAGTTCGGCCTTCATACGGTCTTGTTCGACCAATTGCATTTTTTGCTGCGTTTCCATCCAATAGGTTACGATTCTATAGAGCGCGGCAAGGCTAATAGTTAACAGGAAAATATACACAGAAGCGATATCGATAGGTTGTGGCCGTTGTCCCGGGGATTGCCCTGGACCTCGGTATGGGAAATGCCTAGCAGATGGTGGCGGTGGAAAATCAGGATGATGCCTAGGTGAAAATTCTCTGTCCCCAGGGGTCGGTAATTGTTGACGTCCAATACGCATCAGCCGGTCAAAGGGCTGAAGATAGCAAGCTAGTAACAAACCTGTCAAAATAATGGAGATTCCGTAACTGATAAATTTTCGATGCCTTATGCTGTATGGAATCAGTACATAGGCATTGACATAAAATAGGATTAAAAAACAGCCCGTGAAAATCCAAAATGCTGCTGCAATAAGCATTTCCTTGATTCCCAGTTGGCCGTTGTTAAAAAATAGTACTGGAAAAGACAAGAAAATAAGCCAGGCGAGCCCATGAATCAATATGGAGATTTGTCGTTGTCCTAAGATACGTTTTGACGTGCGATCAGCAGATTTGTCCATGGAGCATGCTATTTTAGCTTTTATTAAAGGGGACTCTGAACCTAAAAATACACAAAAAGATGATACTGTATTTTTAAAATATTAAAATACAGCATCTAATTTTATAATAGATCCTTTAATGGGAAAGGAACGATAGTCAATTATTGCTGTTTTTTTACACAATCGATTGATATACATTTCCTTTCTTTTTCTGTAAATCTAAGCCTTATCTTCATCAAATAATCCAGTTTCACAAACCGATACCATCTTGATTCAATAATAAAGTGCTGCAGAACGATAGCTGAAAAATTGAATTTCGGAACTAATAAAGAAGTCGGTTTCGCGAGGAGCTTTATCCTGTCTTTCGATAAGCAGTATCGCGCAGACTGTAGGGAAGACTTATGCCGTTCCTCTAGCGGGGAATGCTTTCATTACCGCAGGACAAGCGGGTGATGTGGAAATTTCCGGTCATAATGGCCTTGTAAAATGGTCAAGCAATCAGGAAGTGGCATCGGTTTATTTTCGGGCTCAGAAAGCAGGGAAATTAACATTAAAGCTGAAAGCGAAAAATGATGCTGGGAAATCTAAAATAGAAATTGACGCACTAGGGAAAAAAGCTGTTGTAGATGTTGAAGGCACTGAACTTGCCGAAACAGCTCCTCTGTCTATTGTAGTAAAGGCCCCCGGTTATGTTCGGGTCAACCTAAAAGGAGTCAGTAAATCGGGCAGTAATTTTGCTAACGTGACAGAACTACTTGTTAGCGGCGAAGCTGCGTCAGAAGGACTTATTTACTCTGATAAGCCTGATTATTACTATTGGTCCCGGAGAGGACCTTCCTGTCATCTTAATTATACCGTTCCTACGGAGGGGAATGTGAGTTACTATTATAATGAAGTAACCGTTCCTCAAGGTGAAGATAAAGTTGGTTCCTATTTTATGGCGAACGGTTTCGGAGAAGGCTATTTTGGTATACAGGTTAATTCAGAAACCGAACGGCGTATTTTATTTTCCGTATGGAGTCCTTTCCATACAGATGATCCGAAAAGTATTCCGGACGAGCAAAAAATCCATCTGCTAAAAAAAGGAAAGGATGTGCATTCGGGCGAGTTTGGAAATGAAGGGTCAGGCGGGCAGAGTTACCGTAAGTACTTTTGGAAAGCAGGTATAACTTATAAGTTTCTCTTGAAAGGTGTGCCCGATGGAAAAGGGAATACCGATTATACGGCTTGGTTTTTTGTGCCTGAAGAGAATGCATGGAATGTGATCGCAAGCTTCAAACGTCCACAGACAAATACCTACCTGAAACGATTCCATAGTTTCTTGGAGAACTTTAGTCCGAATCAAGGCTACCTGGGTAGAAAGGTCGATTTTGGCAATCAATGGGTCTATGATGGGCAATGGAAAGCTGTACAAGCGGCTTCTTTCAGTATCGATAATACCTATCGTGCAAATCAGCGCATTGATGCAATCGGCGGGATTACGAAAAATGGATACTTTCTCCGTAATGGTGGTTTCTTTAATGACATTGTTAAGCCAGGAAGTACATTTGAATTCATGAATAAAAATAGTGCTCCGAAAATTGATTTTGACAAACTACCTTAATCAAAAAGGAATAAAGACGATGCCTTATTGTTGCTCAAAGTTTATCCTAAACAAAAAAGAGTCGCATTTCAATGCGACTCTTTTTTGTTTTGTACAGCTCTGGATTTATTTTTCAGATAGTTTGATATCACGTTCTACCGAAACATTATCTCCTGTAACAGCGTTACCATCCTTATCTACTAGGGTCAATTTTACTTTATTGTTGCCCATTGGCAGCCCTTTTATCTCATACGGCCCCCATTTGTCCAATGTAAATGTCTGGCCATTGATATCTGCAATTACTTTGTTGCCGTCTGGAGCAAGTTTGGTATTGACTAGGTAAAAATCTAACAGTAGATTTTTTGTTTCATCTCCCTTATACTCGCCTTTAGGTCGAGAATAGAAAAGCGATGGTTCCTTTGGCGTTGCATCTGTCGTCAATTTACCCGTTGCATCAATCTTAAATTTTACCAATTTAGAAGCTTCAGTGGTTTTTATGGATTCATGATAGGATCTCGATAGAAACGAGAGTAGGTAATGTTCCGAATTTAACGGTACGGTTACGGAGTTCTCGGGCTTATAAAGAGCCGTATAAGGTTTATTGTCTAAAATAAAATGAATATGCTGTCCATCATGCGAATTCGCCATATGGGCGGCATGGGCATCATCGGTCATCTCAGTCAATTTGAAATTCTTAATCGCATATTTTACAGTTACTTTTGCGGAGTCTGTTCCTACCTTTTCTGCAGTGATCGAGGCGATCTGCAGATCAGCTCCAGGAAATTCTTTCGAGTCTGCAATGGGACTAACGGTGATAGAGTCCATTTTTTGTGCAGTATTTGTGTCGATACTGCTGCTTGAGTCAGCTCCACCTGTACTTTTCGTAGAAGAGTTGTTACATCCAATGGCGCCTACTAGGAGTGCTACTGCAGCAGTAATACCTGTAATTCTGTAATACTTCATAATTTTTTTGTTTAAATTTTTAATCATTCAGCATCTTAAGTAACAGTCTATATACCTATTTTGTTTGTAATAAGGTTAAAAATAGGCCGTTTGGGCTACTCATTGAAGTTTAATACACAGTGAATTAAATATTTTTAAAAAAATAGTCATATTAGATGTAATAAATCGATAAGCTGAAATGTCTTGATAATATAAAAGGCACAGGTGATACGGAGATGGGGCAAAAGCCGATTAGAAGATTAAAATAGCGTAAGTCTCAATATTGACGATAACATGAACCAAGAGCAATTTAAAAATACCGTTTTCATCCATAAGGATAAGCTATTTCGCTTTGCGAAACGGATCTTGGTTGATGATGACGAGGCTTTTGATGCGGTACAAAATGTGATGATGCGTTTGTGGCAATTAAAAGATCAGCTGCTTCAGTATAAAAATATGGAAGCCTTCTGCATGCAGAGTGTCAAAAATGAAGCGCTCAATCGTCTAAAAAAAGATAAGGTCAGGGCAGACTTTGTTGAGCAGCATCAGGTTGTTACCATGACGGAACATACTGTTGGGAATACGAAAGAAATTATCCTTGAAATGATCAATTCCCTTCCCGAAAAACAACGGCTTGTTATGCATCTGCGCGATGTTGAGGATTATGACATCGATGAAATCGGTGAAGTATTGGAGATGGGCGAGTCTGCGGTAAGAGTTAATCTGATGCGTGCTAGACAGAAGGTAAAAGAACAATTGACAAAATTATTCGATTATGAAACCACGCGGATTTATTCAGGTAAAAAATAAACCCGAATGTTTCATCGTCTTTGAAAATAAGATGCACAGTGATGAAAGATAAGAAATTAAAAGAATTGGAAGAGAAGTACTTTAATGGCCAGTCGTCATTAGAGGAAGAAAGAGCATTGAAAAGCTCGGATGATGTTTTTTTTCAATCATTGAATCAAGAAAAGAATAGAACAATGGACTGGTCCTTTGAGGACTTCCAAAGTGAGATCAATGAGGATAAGAAACGTATTGTATGGTGGAATAAGAGTTGGATAAAATATGCTGCGGCAGCCATGTTGGTAATGGCTATTGGAATTGCACTATTCCTAAATCAGGAACCAACAACGCGAGTACCTGTACTTGCCGAAAAGGAAATGAAAGAGCTAAAATCCGCGGACAAGAAGCTGATCGAACAACAAAATGAAGAAACGGTAGTTTCCAATGCTAATGATGGGACCCCTTCGGTGGAAAGCGGTAAGACGTTACAGATCGCAGAAACGCTCAAACATTCTAAAGTTAAAAAACAAGCGAAGAAATGGACTGAAAAGAAGAAAATAGTTGCTGAAAGTCTGCAATCAGTCGAAAGTGAACCCTATCAGGCAGATTATGTTGTTTTGAATGGGAAACCTGTCGCGAACGAACAGGAAGCTGTTGAACTGACCCTAAAATCTTTAGGCTTACTGGCAAATAATCTGGAAAATGGTGTAGATAAAGCAATGAATATAAAACAAATGTCAATAACGATTAACTAAAATAAAATGAAAGGTTTTTTAATAGCTTGCCTTCTACTTGTAGCAAGTATGGCAAATGCACAAATTTCAAAATTGGATAAACTTTTTGAACAATATCAAGGAAAAAAGGGCGTGACAACACTTAAAATCGGGGCGCCGATGTTCAAGCTATTGGGTAATTTGAAAATAGACGATGAGGATATGCAGACAATTACACCACTACTTAAGAATGTTAAATCGTTGCGGATGCTGATTGTTGAAGATGGGGAGGATAAAGCCTTAACAGGTATTATTCAAGGGGCAGTTTCAAATTTAAAGTATGAAGAACTCATGTCACTCAATAATGAAGGTCAGGATATCCGGTTCATGGTGGAAAATATGTCTGCAAATGCCGACATCCTAAACAATCTGTTACTAACGATCAACGGAGATGGGCAAAATCTATTTATGATCCTTGACGGGGCTATACCGTTGAAAGACGTGACTAGCTTGGTCAACGAAGGGAACAATAAAGTGAGTAAGAATAAAGGTGATAACAACAAAAAGTAGAAGATTATGAAAAGATTACTAACCTTGTTGTGCCTAGTTGGCGTTCTTTTCTCCATGCAGTCATGCATGATAAAAAAAGCCTCCAATATGGATTTCGTCAGCCGGTCTAATGTATCGGACGACGCTGAGATTGTTGCCATTAATTTACCGATGTGGTTAACAAAACCCTTTATGAAAAAAGCCTTAAAGGACGATAATGATGAAGAGTCTCGTGCAATGGCTGAAATTGTAAAGAAATTAAAGAAGTTCAGAATGCTGACACTTTCAAATAATGACAAAACGAAGAATGCACGGATTTTGGACGATTACCATAAGTTTTTGAAGAAGAACAAATTTGAGGAATTACTGGTTATTAACACGGATGGACAGGAGATTTCGCTGAATGCGCGTATTGATAAGAATAATGTTATTCAGCGGGTTTCTCTACTCGTTCATGATAACGAAGATGAAAGTGTTTTTATGGATATCAAAGGTAAGTTTTCATTGGATGAACTTATTGCCGGACTAAATAAGATGAAATCTAAAGATAAGAAGCTGGCAAACAAACTGTAATAAGCACGTTGATTCGAGCCTATACTTCCACTAACCTATAAAAAAAGCCCTCTAGTAATATACTGGAGGGCTTTTTTATAGTAGTTTGATTTTATGCACTAAAGACAATGTCTAAAGCATCGAAAATATGTTTTTTTGCCTGGTCAAGATCCGCTGCTGTATGTGCATCAGAAACAAAGCCTACTTCATAGCCTGAAGGACCAAAATATACGCCACGATTTAACAATTCGCGGTGCATAATTTTATAAGATTCCATCGATTTAGGATCGATTTCACTCGCTTTTTTAATTTCGTGCTGTTCTGTGAAGGCAAACCAAAAAATAGAAGCCACATGGAAAAGTTGAACTTTATATCCTTTCTCCGCAATATAAGTACGCATATCATTGACGAAAGCTTCTGTTTTGGCATTTAAATTTGTGTAGAAATCCTTTTGTGCCAAGATACCTAATGCGGCAATGCCGGCAGCCATAGCAACTGGATTTCCGGATAAAGTTCCGGCTTGGTAAACTGCACCATCAGGAGATATACAGGCCATCAATTCTTTTGAGGCTCCATAGGCACCAACAGGCATTCCGCCACCAATAATTTTGCCGTAGGTAATAATATCTGGTTGTACGTCATAGTAAGCCGAAGCACCTTCAAAACCAATACGGAATCCCGTGATCACTTCATCCATAATCAACATTGCACCATGTTCTTTGGTGATATTACGTAAGAAGTGAACATATTCCTTAGATTGCAACAATAAGCCATTGTTTGCAGGTATACCCTCAATGATAACTGCGGCAATCTGATCTTTAAATTCTGCAAAAGCAGCTTCTAAAGCTTGCTTATCGTTTAATTCGATAACAATGGTTTCGTCTGCAAATGCTTTAGGTACACCAGCCGATGATGTCTCACCAAAAGTGACCAAACCAGAACCCGCTTTAACCAAAAGAGAATCGGAGTGGCCATGATAACAGCCATCAAATTTGATGATCTTATCACGTTTCGTATAGCCTCTAGCCAAACGGATTGCAGACATTACGGCCTCGGTGCCAGAACTGACAAAGCGAATTTTCTCAATAAACCTATTGTTTTCGATAATCAACTCAGCCAGTTGGTTCTCCAAAGCAGTAGGAGCGCCAAAACTTAAGCCTTTCCCGAGTTGTGCCGCTACAGCTTCACGAACTTGATCATTATTGTGCCCTAAAATTAAGGGGCCCCATGAACAACAAAAGTCGATGAATTCATTTCCGTCCGCATCCCACAGGTGTGCTTTATCGCCACGCTCAATAAATAATGGGGTACCATATACGGATTTGAAAGCCCTAACAGGAGAGTTTACGCCTCCAGGGAAATATTGTTTTGCTTTTTCAAATAGCTCAGCAGATTTTGCTCTTGAAATATCAGGTGCTTGCATAGTCTAAATAGTTGAATGCGAAATAAAACCTTTCTCCAATACTTCTTTGGAGTGGTAGGATAAGATTGCTGTAGCGCCAGCACGTCTGAAGCTCAATAACGTTTCTAGGATGACACGTTCGTCTAACCAGCCGTTTTGAATTGCCGCCTTTAACATCGCATATTCTCCACTGACATTATATACTGCAATTGGTAGATCGAAGTTGTCTGCAAGAAGTTTAACGATATCTAAGTAGGGAAGTCCTGGTTTCACCATCAGAAAATCCGCTCCTTCCTGTGCGTCGAGCTGTGCTTCAATAAGCGCCTCTTTTGCATTGGCAGGATTCATCTGGTAGGTCTTTTTATCGCCATGCTTGGGTGCCGAGCCTAAGGCATCTCTAAAAGGACCATAATAGGCCGAAGCATATTTTGCCGTATACGACATCAAAGAAACGTTAGTAAAACCATTATGGTCCAATAGCTCACGGATGTAACCGATGCGGCCATCCATCATATCTGATGGTGCAATGATATCTGCACCTGATTGTGCATGTGCCAAGGCCATTTTGCCCAATACCTCTAATGTCTCATCGTTTAGGATCTCACCGTTTTCGACAATTCCATCGTGCCCGTCACTGCTGTAAGGGTCCATGGCAACATCCGTTACGATACAAGCCTCCGGAAAATTTTTCTTTACCGCAGCAATTGCACGTAAGTATAAACTTCCATCACGGTAGCTTTCTGTAGCATATTTGTCTTTTAATGACTCTTCAATGTTAGGGAAAAGATCAAATGAACGTAAGCCCAACTTCAGGCAACTTTCCACTTCCTTCAATAGATTGTCTATTGAATAGCGATAGATGCCTGGCATCGATTTAACCTCAGTTTTTTGATTTTGCCCATCGACGATAAAAAGTGGGAAAATCAAATTTGACGCGTCTAAACGTGTCTCTTGAATCATGTCGCGAATCACGGCAGATTTACGATTTCTTCTCGGACGTTGTAACATTATATTAAGATTATTTATGATCTATGTTGTTTATTGCAATAGCAGTGCAATCGTTTACTGACTTTGAAATACAAACTACTTTATACGATTCTAATACTCCAATCCAAAAACGGCTTCGGAAAGGCCGATCTCATCAGGAGAATAAGGAAGGGTATAAGGCACATTCATCTCATCAAACTTTGCACCGGTAGAGCGGCCAATACAGATTACTTTTTGGCCTGGTTCCAGTAGGTTGTCTGCAAAATAAGCTTCCACATTGCTTGGACTGGTAAAGACCAATACCTCCGCATTGGATGGATCTACATTTTCTTCTAAGACCGTTTCATATACCGGTATATTGATAATTTTTGTCTCCGGGCTTAATGCTTTTTGGATCGTCTCCAAAGATTCCTTCGCACGTGGTATAAGCACGGTACCACCATTGGCCAATTCAGCAAATTTCTTCGCAATTTCCTCCATATTGATGCCCTCACTGTCGCCAGAGAAATCAGCAACGCGGTCATATTTGCGCAAAATCTCTTCCGAGCCACGGCCAATTACACCAATCTTGGTCTTTTTGCTCAAACGTGGCTCTAAATTGAAAAAGTGCTCAATACCATTCTTGCTTGAAAATATAATCCAATCCACGTGTTTTAGGATAAAAGGATCCAATTTGTTGATGATGGGGAATATTTTGATCAAAGAGCGGCCCTCAATAGTAATATTGTGCTTGGCCATTGCTCTTGCGAAATAGGAATTTTCGTCTACCTCCCGGGAGATAAATACAGATTGTGGCAATTTTCTATCCTTTGCATATTTGCTGAAAATACGCTCCGCTAACCGTGTCGCATCGGTATCTCTAAGGTAAACACGGTCAGGAAAATCTTCGCTTGTGTCAGCAATAGAGGCCCAAGCTTCGTATTCATCACCGCTTTTACGGCAATAACATCCTAATGGCGCATGACATCCCGCGTCAAATTTATTTAATACCAAACGTTCTACGGAGATTGTTTTTGCTACTTCTTCATTGTTTAAGGGCTGTAAAGCGTCAAAAAGTTCCTTGTCAACTTCACGGATCTGAATAGCAAGTACTCCTTGCGCCGGTGCCGGGATAATTTCAACAGGAGGAATCTCTTCCACATGAAAATCTGTAATATCCATTTCAATACGGCTAATACCTGCCTTTGCAAGTACGATAGCATCGTATTGCTCATCACGTAGCTTCTGGATTCTTGTCTGTAAATTACCACGGAGATCGTCAAATTCTAGATCCGGACGTAGCGCCGAGATCTGCGCTTTTCTACGGTTGGATGATGTCCCAACAGTCGCATTGTGTTTTAATGAAAGACGTTTTTTGATATCCACACAATCTTTGTGGATAATCAATAATTCAGCGGGATCTTCACGCTCAGAAACCGCTGCAATGATCAATCCCGGAGGGTTGACCGTAGGTAAATCTTTGTGTGAGTGTACAGCTAAATCAATGGTCCCGCTTAAAAGCTCCTCTTCAAGCTCTTTGGTGAAAAATCCTTTGCCTTCTAATTTATCCAAACGAAGGTGTTGAATGATATCCCCTTGTGTTTTAATGACTTTTAATTCTGCTTCAATTCCGATTTCTGCCAATCGATCTTTTACAAAATTTGCCTGCCACATGGCAAGAACACTTCCCCGGGTACCAATAATTAGTTTTCTATTCACGTTAATTTTACTTTACCTATTAAAACAATCACAAAAATGTTCCCCCAGTAGCGACGTATTCAACTAGCACAGCATGTGTTTTAATTCAATTGAGCCCCGGAAATAAACAATTTCGGAAAAATGTATTTAATACCATTTATCAGAGCAAAAATAAATAAATAGAAGGAATATGTTGACACGTTACTGTCATTATATGTCAGGAAATAATTGATAAACCGAAATTTAAAGGAAACAGTCAAAGGATAGCTCGGGATGGGCGCAGATTCATTCTGCTAATAGGCTTTGGTCAAAACCTAGGGAAGCAACAAAAAGTAATAGAATATAACTCTGTTCGAAGGGAAGCTTAGTATTAGTTTTTTTCCGTTTCTGGAGTTTTAACCAAAATTTCTTTCGCCATAACCATTGGAACCTTGATGTATTTCTTTTCCATGTAGTTGATGACTTTTTCCAATACTTCTCTCGCTTCGGGGGTTAGGGCTTGAACCTCTTGAGCAAAAACTTCATTTAGCGCAAATGATTTAATTTCTTTAATCTTTTCAGGAACCTCACGCATAGCAACCTCTACACGTCGCTGTTTGATTAAAGGTAAAAATTCTTGGATATTGTCCTGTATAATCTTTTCGGCACTCTCCAATTCGTTATAACGCTCTTGGATGTTTTTCTCCGCAATAGCTTGTAAGCTGCTTACTTCGATATAATGAATCGGATTGTTTTGGAGAACTTCAGCATCAATATCATTCGGAACGGCTAAGTCAATGATTATTTTCTTATCCGTTTCTCCGTTTAATAAGGATTGATAAAGTGTGTTGTCAATAATGGAGGTCGGAGCACCTGTGCAAGTAATTAAAATATCAAAGCCTTCTTTGTACTGATCAATATCAGCTAGGGGATAAGCTTCAGCATTTAATTCTTCGGCTAAGGCCTTTGCGTTCTCTATTGTGCGGTTGAAAATAACGAACTTAGCTTTTTGGTTCTTTTGGAAATATTTCGCTAAGTTCTGATTGGTTTCTCCAGAACCGATAATGACGATTCTAGGGTTTTCAACCAGTTTTAGTTCGCGCAATTTGCGATAGGCGAGCGAGACAACGGAAATTGGGTTTCTGGAAATTTTAGTATAGGTGTATACTTCTTTAGCCGTTTTTACGAGACGATCCATCATCAGACGTAGAAAATCTCCAGTAAAACCAGCTTCTCTACAACGATCATAGGCCCGACGTACCTGTGCCAAAATTTCTTTTTCACCAACAACAAGACTTTCAAGTGAACATGACATCCGAAGCAGGTGGTTTAAAGCATCCATACCCTCGTATTTGTTGACCTGTCCTAAATAACATTGTAGTCTCTCCTGAGGAACACAGAAGTTCAATTTTCCCATAAAATCAGCAATGAATTCATGGGTCAATTCGTGAGCACCATAAAATACAAACTCTACTCGGTTACAAGTACCAATATAAAAGATCTCTGGAATGTCTAGGCTATGCTTTAGATTGATGAGGCGACTTTCTAAATCCTCATTGCAGATCACTAGATTACCTAGATCTTTTAGTTCGACATGTTTATGAGTAAACGCTAATACTTTAAGATTTTTCAAAGCTCTAATCCCTCGCTTATATTTAACGGTACAAATGTAGCTTAAAAGCTTTGTGCTTGTGTCAAAAATCTGTCAAAGGGATTAATTTAGAAAGATTTTAAATAGCTGATTTTGATGGTTATATGTCTGTAATTCAGGTGTTTGTTTTGCGTATCAATATCGAATGATTTTCGTCACGATCTGTCGTGACGAAAATTTTAAGCGATAAAATACGATAAACTACTCTTTAATACCTGTATTTGTAGTTGCAGAGTCGATGGTGACATCTTGCAATTCTTCCACATAAGGCTCCTCTTCGGAAGTGGTAGCTTCCTGAATTTCACTATCACTGTATTGGTAATAGCTGTCGAAGGTCTTGCTGTTTTTATTGTAAATTAATGCGTACTTGGAATTTTTATTCTTGACAATAATTCCATCAGCAGGAGCAGGTACTAACTTCATCTCATCCATAAAAATTTTCTGTCCCTTTTTGAAGCTGTTGATGAGTGGCAGTTCGCTTGAATATTCCTTCCAGAATAAAATATCGCCTTTTGCTGAAATGATCCAGATGGCACTGCTCTGATAGTCGTTCTTTTCTACCAAAAAAGCCATTTCTTTATTCCAACTGTCTGAATCGTTGCGATCGGTAAAGTTACCATAACAGAAAACAGATTTAGCACGATCTTTTATCCGTGTAAACTTGTATATAGGTTTATCATCTACAGGTTCAAGGTAGTTATTACCCATGAATATCTTTGTAATACCCCTTCTATAGCGTAACGGGATATTATCGTATTCGGGAATCGTGAAGATTGCATTGTTCCAGTGTTGATAGTCTTCCAGTGAACTCCAACCATCAGCGTCTTCCAGGTCTTTGGGATCTGCATTGTCAAACCCTACAACAGCTGTCGCGGTACTATCCACCTGCAGGCCGTCGATAGCTTGTCGATGGCTATAGTTGTAATATCCGCCACCGGCTAGGACAACCAATAGCACGACGCCAATAATAATATAGATCTTTTTCTTTTTATTAGGCTGTGCAGGTTGTTCTGCTGCGATTTCTTCAACTTCTCTTTTCATGTTTATTATTCGGCTTAAATGCTAAAAATTATATTCATCTCTTTTAAACAAGTGAAAACCAGATTTAAATGATTGATGATCTTTGGATTAGTCTTGTTTTTTATTTGTTCTAAGTGTTAATTGCGCTTAAAAATAGAATAATTTTTCAAAAAGTGAAATACAAGTTATATATGTGTCAATATTCAACTTATATTCGTAGCAATTTTAAAGTAATTTGAACCATGATTATTATCAAAAAATATTTTGCCATTGTTGGACTAGTCATTTCTTTTTTGTCCAGCATGACACCATTCTTAAAAGTGCCTATTAAGGGAAATTGGAATTTATATCAGGTAGATGCCTATTTGTTCTTTATCACATTACTTATTCTCGGGGTGACTGCCCTCTTGTTTTTTGTCCGTGCGGTTCGAGCTTATCAGTGGATGACCCGAGTGGCCGCCTGTTGGTACCTGTTGAGTATAACAGCGGTCTGGTTTAAGATCAATAATTATTTCGGCTGGGGATTTGCCGATAAATTGCTTTCTAAATCCCTGCACATGCGCTGGGGCTGGATTGTCTATTTGGTCGGCATCGTATTATTATTGTTGAGCACCAGGAAGGTTTCTGCGACAGCTGAATAAAATAAAGCCGTTTGGTATATAAAAAATAAGCTAGATCAAATTCATCTAGCTTATTTTTTATTTGGACGATGTGGTATGAAATGATTTTTCAACTTGTCCAGTCCTAAATCCTCTTCAATCTTATCCAGTTCGTAGGACCATATTTTTTCATCCAAAATTTCGTTCAGGACTTTTGGATTAGTAAGATCTACAGGACGTACACGCTGTTCTCTGTTGATTGGTGAGGTCAGTTCCTGCAAACTGGCACTATGCCGTATGATCTGAAAACGGAAGGTAGGCCATTTCCCAACATTTGCAAAGTTGCCTGTATAAAACTGCATCGAATCGTGTGGCGGTATTTTATTGCTGAAAATACCTTTCACTTTATTCGCTGTAGCTTCAGCTACGGACACTAGGAGCTCAAAACTCGTTTCATTGATGATATGTAATTTGGCAAGTCCATCTTTGTGGTCTCCCGAAATTGCCAAAAGTATTCCTTTTTCGATAAATCGATGTGGTGTCAGTGGTGTCGCATGCTGGTCAAGTTCATCATCTGCTCGACGCATATTACCGAAGACGAGGGTGATTTTATCCATGGGCACCGGAATCTCAAAACCAGTGTCATCTGTAACGCCTACAATATCGTTGGGCTGCATGGATGTGATATGCCCCTCAATGGGCTCATCGACAAACCGTACTAAGTCGCCTATTCTAAATTTCATGTTTACTTTACTTTTGTGTCGATAATATATAATAGCTTCTCAAGATCCGAGTGATCATTGTATAAATGAAATCCAACACGGATCCCCGATCCTCGGGGAAAGCATTTTATGCCCTCATCCAGGAGGGTCTGATAATTGTCGGGGTTGATCTGAATATTGAAAATATTGCTCTGCGGACGTCTATTGATGATGCTGTCCAATAACAGTTTACGGTCGGCAAGTTCAGCGCGGGCATCTGCAATTAACTTTTGGGTATAGGCCACTGTTTCGGAAAATCCCCATTCCTCCAATTGAAGAAGGGACTGCTGTAGCGTTCCGTGCGATAGGGTGTCCAGATGCCCTGGTTCAAAACAAAGTTGTACCACAGATTTATTCATCCATTGGTTGTTGAGGAAGCTGTAATTTTTTTGGATATCCGCATAAAGTATCGCTTTGAGTTTGTCACTTAAGAGAACAAAACCATTGCCGAAGCCAGCCATAAGCCATTTGTATCCACTGGATAATACGGCGTCAAAGCCCGAAAGCGTAAAATCAAAAAGATCTGTTCCCAAAAACTGGGTGCCGTCGCCTACAATCAACAAGTCGGGATGCTGATGCTTCAATTCCTGTATGAAAGATAGGTCTATTTTTAATCCCGAAATATATTGAACAATGGAAAGAATAAGGACATCTGGTTTAAATGTTGCTATTGTGTCCAATAAATTCGTTTCCAGCTGTTCGTCCATCCTGACAAATTGATGTTCAAAACCGCTTATAATTGTAGGAAAATTAACCGAAGGATAATCATTGTCCAATAGCAGCACTTTCGATTTTTTCGGTAAACCTGCCAATAGCGCATTGAAGGCAAAGGAAAAACAACTTGATAAGAACACATTTTGGGAAGGGCAATTAAAGAATTTACCGAGCGTATCCCGACAGGCATCTAAAGTTGCACCTTGCTGTTCGCGTAAGGTACTGTTCGCGTCAAAGAAATCTTGGTCTCTTTTGGAGCGCCAAGCCTTTGTTTCACGTGAAAGTAAGCCGGATCCTGGTGTCGTGAGGTAAGTTACGGCTGAAGCGATGTCAAAATGTTTACGATAGGGACTACTCATGTCTTTGGTCTTTTGTTATTTTTGCTAAATAATCTGTCAAGGAAAGGTATTCACCGCCCATGCTTTTCAAATGATCCGTGTGAAATTGGCAATCAATTAAACGTAGTTCAATTTCTTGGGCGAGATAAATCAGGGCCGCTTTCGAAGCGTTGGGGACTTTTGAAAACATGCTTTCTCCACAAAAGACACCATTGATTAACACGCCATAAAGCCCGCCAATGAGTATACCACCTTGCCATACTTCCACCGAATGTGCATAACCTAGCTCCGCAAGTTTACTATATGCTTGGATCATGCCCTGGGTTATCCAGGTTCCAGCCTGATCTTTTCTATTGATAGTCGCGCAAAGCTGAATGACTTCTTTAAAGCTGCGGTCTATCGATAAGGAAAATGTTTTTTTCCGGAGTACACTCGCCATGCTTTTGCTGATCTTGACCTTGGAGGGATCGATCACAAATCTGGGGTCTGGGGCATACCAAAGTATAGGGCTGTCATCACTGAACCAGGGGAAAATTCCGTTACTATAGGCCAGTAGCAAACGATCTGGCGAAAGATCTCCACCTACGGCGAGTAAACCATCTTCTTCTGCATAACTTGGGTGTGGAAACTCCAGTCTGTTCCTATCCAGTTCAAATACCATGGTTGTTTAACAGGCTGCGATAGATAGCATTATTCTGGCTGACGCGGTTCTTTGCCGATCTCGTCAAATAGTTTGTCCATGTGTTCAACATATTCGTTGGTATCATCGAGGAAGAACTCCAATTGAGGAACAATCTTTACCTGGTTCTTAATTTTTGCTCCCAGTTTGTAGCGTATTTCAGATGTTTTGGAACGAATGGACTTCATATTTTCCTGTGCCGTTTTTGTGTTCAAAAAGCTTATGTAAACACGGGCAATTGCCAAATCAGGTGTAACACGAACCCGTGTAACCGTGATAAACGCTCCAGGAGCCCATGAATTACCTTCGCGTTGAAATAATGCTGCTAAATCCTGTTGAATCACCCCAGCAAAACGTTGCTGTCTCTTGCTTTCTGTTCCCATCGTATACGTTTTATGTTGAATATTCTCAATTATGTTAAACAAAAATAGCCAAAATTTCAATTAAAAGAGAAACTTGACTCGACATAAGAAAAAAGGCACATCTTGGTTTGACGTGCCTTTAAATTTCGATTCACAATTGGTTAGGTAATTTCTTTCAAGTTTTAAGACTTTGGGGTCTATCATATTTGGTTTGAAATTTCGGTGTATTTAAAGCGGTAAGTATTTACTAACCTTACCATCTTCTATTTTTTCATCTCCCTTACACTACAAACATAGGAATACTTAAAAAACTGACAAAATAACTTTTAAAAATAAAGTGAGTGGTTACTTATAATGTGTGTTTATCGCGATTTAACAAACTTTTAACATTTTATTTTTTTTGTAACAGTCTTTTTTTTCCACCTGATTTTTTGTTTTTCATCCAATTTTCTGAGCAAAATGTATGCAATCTTTGCATTGATATAACCATTTGCAATTGGTATTTTTGTAAAAATTGTATGTGATAGAATTATCAGAAGCTTCAATCAACACTAAACCGACCAAAGGCTTTTGAAAATAACAGGATCAAAAAGAAATTATACGAATGAAAATCTGGCAAAAAAATATAGATGTCGATTCTTTTGTAGAATCGTTTACAGTGGGCAATGACCGCGTAATGGACCTGCAACTTGCTGCTGCGGATGTTTTGGGTTCATTGGCCCATACACGCATGTTGAATAGCATAAACCTGATGACCGATGAGGATCTAGCGCTTGTACAAAAAGAACTGAAAAATATCTATAAAGAAATTTTAGCCGGTGACTTTCGTATTGAAGACTCGGTAGAAGATGTGCATTCGCAGGTTGAAATGTTGCTTACACAGCGTATTGGAGAGGCTGGTAAAAAAATTCACTCCGGCAGATCCCGTAACGACCAGGTTTTGGTCGATCTAAAATTATACTTCCGCTCAGAGATTCAGCATATCATCCAGAATACGGAGGCTCTTTTTAATGAATTGATCCAACTCAGCGAGCGGTATAAGCATATTCTGATCCCTGGATACACGCACTTGCAGATTGCCATGCCTTCATCGTTTGGATTATGGTTTGGTGCTTACGCCGAAAGTCTTGTGGATGATCTGGAGATGATGCGTGCAGCATGGAAGGTTTGTAATAAGAATCCTTTAGGATCTGCTGCAGGGTATGGATCATCCTTTCCATTGAATAGAACGATGACGACGCAATTGTTAGGATTTGAAGACCTCAATTACAATGTGGTTTATGCTCAGATGGGTAGAGGTAAAACCGAACGTATCTTGGCACAGGGCATGAGTTCCATCGCGGCGACGTTGGCCAAGTTTGCAATGGATGTATGTCTATATATCAACCAAAATTTTGGCTTTATCTCTTTTCCGGCACATTTGACTACGGGATCGAGCATCATGCCACACAAGAAAAATCCCGATGTCTTTGAGTTGATCCGTTCACGTTGTAATAAGATACAGGCCTTGCCAAATGAAATTGCGCTGATGACGACCAACCTGCCATCGGGTTACCATAGAGATCTTCAGTTGTTAAAGGAAAATTTATTCCCGGCGTTTAAATCGCTCAATGAATGTCTTGAAATCGCAACTTTCATGTTGGAAAACATTTCTGTTAAAGACAATATCCTGGACGATCCAAAATACGATTATTTGTTCTCTGTTGAAGTCGTGAACAATGAAGTTCTGAAAGGAGTTCCTTTCCGCGAGGCTTACAGGACTATCGGGATTGATATTGATGAAGGGCGCTTCAAGCCATCAAAAGAGGTAAATCATACCCATGAAGGAAGTATTGGAAATCTCTGCAATGATCAGATTCAACGGATGTTCGGTGAGGTCAAAGCAACTTTTGGTTTTGAAAAAAGTCGAATCAGCATTGGATGACCTTTTAAAATAAAAAATATGCTGTAGCCCTACAGAGGAAATAGCACATCAACATAAAACGGCCGGTAAGCATGTGCTTATCGGCCGTTTTATGTTCTTATTTTTTTATGGAGAACTTAAAATGTGTCTCGGAGTCGAATGATTCGCCTGCTTTTAACAAAGTTGAAGGAAATTCCGCTTGATTGGGTGTATCCGGAAAATGCTGAGTTTCCAGACAGAATCCGGCATAAGGAAGATACTTGTAACCTCTTTTGCCAAAATCATTTCCGGTCATCCAGTTTGCTGTATAGAGTTGTACGCCCGGCTCCGTTGTAAAGACATCCAGCTGAATGCCCGTGTTTTTAGAATAGACTGTTGCACAAGGCTGCGAAATAGGCTGGTTGTTGACATAACAATGATCATATCCTTTGGCAGCGATCAATTGTTCGTTATTTGCAGTAATATCTTGCACAATAGGTTTGGGTATGCGGAAGTCGAAGGCGGTGCCCTCCACAGGTACTATTGCATTCGGTATCTGGTTGTCGTCTACAAATAAGACTTTATCTGAATTGATCTGAAGGATCTGCTGCAATACGTCGCCACTGCCTTCCCCATCCAGATTGAAGTACGTATGATTGGTCAGGTTGACGTGCGTATCGGCATCCGATTGCGCATGATATTTGATAATAATCTCGTTATTTCTGGTTAGGGTATAAGAAACCATAACTTTTAGATTCCCTGGAAATCCTTCTTCACCATCTTGGGAAACATAATAAAATTCGACGTGCGATTGATAAGTGACCCTTCTGTCCCAAACCTTATCATGAAAGCCCGAAATACCACCATGAAGACAATTATTGCCATTGTTTTGCGGAAGCGTATAGTGTTTTCCGTTTATTTCAAATTTGCCTTCAGCAATGCGATTGGCGAAACGCCCCGCTGTGCAGCCATGGTATTTCTCATCAGAATCCAGGTAGGCCTGAATGGAATCGAAGCCCAGTGCAACATCCACCAAATTTCCCTTGTTATCAGGTACCAAAATGCTGACAATACGCGCACCGTAGTCCGTTAAGAGTACTTGCATGCCCCCTTCGTTTTTTAATAAGAGCAAATGCGTGTTTTTGCCGTCAATTGTACCTTCAAAATGTTTGGAATAAGTGTTTGATATTTCGTCATGATGAATCCCTATTGGTATTTAGGTTAAAGATACAGAATATAACCAGTATAAAAATGACTTTGACAACAGCTGTTTGTAAAATTTGTCATTTTGAAATGCAATCCAGGATACTGTTGCAAAAATGACTCCTGAACAGGTAAATAACAGCAGTAAAATATAGGGATATGTGCACAGTCATTCGGGGAATTTCTGAGCCGGTCTCCTATGATTATAATTGTATTTAAAGGCAAATTTATCTAAGTTTGCGCTATGTCTGAAAAAATGAATTGGAAAGATTTGCTCTCTGCAAAGCGCTGGGGTTACGAAGATCGGAGCGTAGATAGTTACCTGGTGGCCCGATCGGAATTTCAACGGGATTATGATCGTTTGATCTTTTCATCCCCATTTCGGAGATTACAGAATAAAACGCAGGTTTTTCCACTTCCTGGCGCTGTATTCGTGCACAATAGGTTGACACATAGTTTAGAAGTTGCCAGTGTAGGACGCTCTTTGGGACGTATGTTTTATGCACAGTTGAAAGAGGAAAATCCAAACCTGGATAATGATTACCCTTTTTTGCAAGAAGTAGGAAATATTATCTCTGCGGCATGTTTGTCACATGACCTGGGCAACCCGGCCTTTGGTCACTCTGGTGAATCCGCTATTTCCACATATTTCACAGATGGCGATGGACGTAAATACCAAGAGCAGGTAACAGCCGAAGAATGGGCCGATCTGACCCACTTTGAAGGAAATGCCAATGCGCTACGGATTCTGACACATGCCTTTCAAGGAAAGGATCCCAAAGGTTTTGCATTGACCTATACTTCCCTGGCTTCCATTGTAAAATACCCCTGTCTGGCAATTGATGGCCACCTCAAGAAAAGCCATCATCGCAAGAAATATGGCTTTTTTACGGAAGAACAAAAAGCATTTGAGAAGGTTGCTAATGAATTGGGATTATTAAAAGATCCTTCCAATTCAAAGGGCTACCTAAGACATCCTTTGGTTTATCTCGTGGAGGCTGCGGATGATATTTGTTACAATATTATTGACTTGGAAGATGCACATCATCTTAAGATATTGTCCTATCAAGAAGTGGAAGAATTACTATTGCCGCTCTGTGGCAAAGAAAATCTTCGCGACAGGCTCGATGGATTGCTGGATACCCCAAGCCGTGTAGCATTGTTGCGTGCTAAAGCGATCAATACCTTGATTAAAGGATGTGTTGATGTCTTTGTACGTCAGCAGGACAAATTTCTGTCAGGAACTTTCGGATCAGCGTTAATGGATGCTTTAGATGAGGACATTGTTACACAAATGAAAAAAATCTCGAAGATTTCCATTGCAAAAATCTATAATGCGCCCACGGTTGTGCAAATTGAGATTGCTGGTTACCGGGTGATGGATGCCCTATTAAAAGAGTTTGTTCCGGCATACCTAAAGAAGAACAAGAACAATTACGATAAAAAGCTCGTTGCATTAATTCCTGAACAATTTTATACGGATAAACAAGATTCGTATTCCAAAATCCGTTGTGTATTGGATTTTGTTTCAGGTATGACTGACGTTTATGCCATAGAGCTGTACCGTAAAATCAAGGGAATAACAATACCATCCATAGAATAGGGACGTTTCAGGTAAAGGGGTAAAATATCAATATTAAATTGAGACTCGCTGTAATACCTGAGGGTATTATCCTAAAGTCTCGGATCGAAAATCTAACATCTCATATCTAAAATGAAGGTTGTAATTGCTGAAAAGCCCTCCGTGGCGCGTGATCTGGCTCGAGTGATGGGGGCGAAGGAAGTCAAAGACGGTTATATCGCCGGCAATGGCTATGCTTTTACGTATGCTTTTGGCCATTTGGTTCAACTCTGTACGCCACAGGCTTACGGATACAATTCGTGGACAATTTCAAATTTGCCGATCATTCCATCCACATTTAAGCTAGAATCGAAGAAAGTGAAGCGTGATGGCAAGCAGATGGATGATACCGGAGCAGTTAAGCAACTCAACACCATAAAATCCCTGTTGGAACAGGCCGAAGAAATCATTGTGGCTACCGATGCGGGACGGGAGGGTGAATTGATCTTTCGTAATATATACTATTTTTTAGGTTCTAAAGTGCCTTTTAAACGCCTTTGGATATCGAGCCAAACGGATAAAGCCATTAAAGAAGGTTTTGCCAATTTGAAAGCAGGTACGGAATACGATAGCCTGTACATGTCTGCCCGTTCACGTTCGGAATCGGACTGGCTAATCGGTATCAATGCGACGCAGGCCATCACCTTGGCGGCCGGGAATAAAGGATTACTTTCTTTGGGCCGCGTTCAGACGCCAACCTTGGCCATGATCTGTTCGCGCTATCTGGAAAATAAAGACTTTAAACCCCAGGCATTCTATAAAATTCAGGCCGGTTTTGAAAAAGATAATATCAGTTTTAAGGCAACCTCCAATAAGATCGATAAAAAGGATGTCGCCGAGCAAACCATTGCGCGATTGACCGTTGGTTCCAATGCCCGCGTCGCAAAGGTGGAAGCCAAAGAAACAAAAGAGCAACCGCCCTTGCTATTTGATTTGACATCGCTGCAACAGGATGCAAATAAGAAGTATGGTTATTCGGCCGATCAGACACTGAGTATTGCGCAAACACTTTACGAAAAGAAGGTCATCACTTATCCGCGTACGGGTTCCCGTTACATCGGTGAGGATGTTTTTGAAGAAATTGGCGCACTTTTTCAACATTTGTCGGATACCGCAGATGAATCCATCTCGTCGATCGCAAAAAATCTGATCGGTGCAAAATTGAACAAACGTTCTGTCGATGACAAAAAGGTAACCGATCACCACGCCCTATTGGTGACGGATGAAAAGCCGGGTCCCATGCTCAAAGAGCAACAGAATGTTTACAATATGATCGCCAAGCGCATGGTGGAAAGTTTCTCGGAAGTATGTATAAAAGATATTACCACCGTGACAATTGATGCGCAGGGGGTTGAACTTATCGCCAAAGGTACTGTAATCAAGCAATACGGCTGGCGTCTTTCCGCGGAGCAGATCGAAGCGCCCGATGAAGATAAAAACAATGACGATCAGGATAATGAAAATGCGCAGTTACCGAAGCTGTTAGCTGAGGAATTATTGCAGATTCTGACCCTCGAACTTGCCGAACGTTTTACCAAAGCAAGACCCATACATACCGAAGCCTCCTTATTGAAGGCCATGGAAACTTCGGGAAAGGAAATTGAAGACGATGAAATGCGGCAGGCTATGAAGGACTGTGGACTTGGTACACCTGCTACACGAGCCGCAACTATCGAAACACTTTTCCAGCGGGATTATATTAAGCGCGACAAGAAAAAACTGATCCCAACGGAAAAAGGACTTGCGGTATACAATCTTGTAAAAGATCGTTCCATTGCCAAGGTAACCTTGACCGGTAAATGGGAGCAGAAGCTGGAGGAAATGCGAGCCAATAAAGTGTCCTATGATGTTTTTATGAAACATATTAAGGATTATACGGCCAAAATTACAAAAGAACTGTTGACGCTGCGGATTTCTCTCGCGCAAGAGGAAGTTAAACCTCAACAAAAAGGAAAGATAAAATGTCCGAAATGTGAGCAGGGATTGATTTTGCTCTACGATAAAGTAGCCCAATGCGACCATTATGCCCGTGGATGTGATTTTAAGATCTGGCGGACATTGAATGGTATCTTTCTCGACGAAAAAGAGATGAAGAACCTGTTGGAGAAAGGAAAAACCTCCGAGTTTAAAGGGGTAAAAAATAATGAGGGTGCTATTGTCACTGCGCCGCTTGTATTTGAAAATTTTAAGGTTAACGTGGGGTAAATGGTTTACCCCACGTTAACCTTAAAATTTTATTCCCGCTGCAGAATATCCTGTAAAGCACTTGAAATCGATGGAAACCTGAACGTAAATCCACTATTCTCCAGCTTTTCAGGTAATACCCAACGGCTTTTTAAAAGCAGCTCTGTCTCCGTGCCAATAAAAGCAGCACCTATTTCCAGCAGCCATTTGGGAGATGGTAGACCAATTTTACAGTTCATTACTTGTCGAAAAGTCACCATAAAAGTTTTATTCGTAACGGGGTGGGGGGCCGCACAATTGACGACACCATCCATATCCGCATGATCTTTTAAGAACAAAATAATTTGAAAAAGATCTTCAATATGGATCCAGCTAAAATATTGCTGGCCATTTCCTTGTATGCCCCCTAGTCCAGCCCGGATAAGATTTTTAAAAGGCAGGATAACACCTCCATCCGCACCCAAAACAATCGCCATCCGAAGTGCCACCTGTCTTGTCTTTTCCAATTTGAAGTCGAAAAAAGTCTTTTCCCATAATTTGGCAACATCAACAGAAAAACCTGTTCCGATCTCCCCCGAACTTTCGGTCATCGGACGATCTTCGGCGTGCCTATAAATGGTTGCTGTACTGGAGTTGAGCCACAATTTTGGTGGATTGGTACAGCCTGCGATCAGCTCACCAAGAATCGTTGTGGTCTTTGTTCTTGAAGAAAATATTTCGGCCTTATTTTTTTCGTTATATCGACAGTTGACAGACTTTCCGGCTAGATTGATTAGCATCTCCGCATTTTCCAGTGCATCGGAAATGCCGGATCGATCGGTCCAAAGGATATTGCCCTGCCGACGGCCAATGACGATAACCTGGTAACCCAATGTTTGAAATCTCTCGGAAAGATATTGTCCAACAAAACCTGTTCCTCCAGCGATGACTATTTTACGCATGGCAAGTGTGTTTACAGTCCAGTTCATGATGCTACATCATTAATTTGATCAATTTAATTAATAAATCTCCACCGCTAGTATTGAAAATCTTGTTGGCAATAGTTTCGAGTTGATCCGTCAGATTTTGGATGTCCTTGACCGTTTTATGGAATTCCTTACCTTCTGCCGTCTGATCCTTCTCTGTATTTCGGCTGATATCCTTTAGAATATCCATAACGGGGTCAAGTTCTTTTTGCTTACGCATTACCGCAATTTTCATGGCCCATTTTAAGACTTCTTTCTCGGCAACAAAATATTCTTTTCTGTCGCCGGCAATATGCTTTTTGTAGACGATGCCATAATCGATCAATTGTCGGATACTCATATTGGCATTGCCGCGCGAGATCACCAACTTTTCCATAATCTCGTCTGTAGACATGGGATTGCTTGCCGAGAGGAGTAAGGCATGAACTTGCGCAACGGACTTGTTGATTCCCCATTCAGAACCTAATGCCCCCCAGGTGTCTATAAATTGCTGTTTTGCTTCTTGTAATTCCATCGTGCTTTTATTTTGCCAATACCTCAATTTGTTTTTATCGGACTATTGAACCGATCGGCTTTCTCGTCCTTTTTTTATGATTGCCTATATTAAAGTTATTTAAAGTTTTTGAACTTTCAAAAATTTCTGAAAATAAAATAAGTTTAAATAGACAAGTCACCATATCGTAATAAGAATTTGCTTTTCTTGCGGACTTTTCGATTTGTTTTAACTTTGCCTGCATTATGGCGGCAACTTTGTATAATCCATTCAAACAATTTCAGTTTGATTCAGATATTTGTTTTTTAACAGGAAATAAACTCCAATCGGAAGAAGAATCCATTCAGGTGTTTCCTGTATGGATGATGAAATCTTTTCAATTGGAAGATAAACCTTTTAAAATGCTGGATGAGAATCTGGTGACTTATAAATCGTTGAAGCTCCCCTGTTCCATAACTGCAGCTGAAGCGATCGAACAAATGGAACGTGTGGTAGAACAGTCGTTTGAACAAGGTTATGAAGCCGTCAAACAGTTGGATCCCTTATTATTGTTTCAATGGATGACAAAAATCATCTATGGGGTGATCTTTAATGAAATTCTTGCGGGAATTCGGCAGCAAAAAGCTTCTGGCGAAGATATGAACTTTTCTCAGGCGCTTGCACAGCGTTTTACAAATCTCCATGCGATGTTGCAGTCGCTGGTTGTACCGATGGAGTTTGAAAATACCTTCCCATTTTCATTGGTTGTTGTACCGGTTAAGAATGCACCCGATACATTTATGTATCGTGATGAAATCAATACCTTGATCTTTTCTATCCGCATGAAGGACTTTGCTGTAATCGCCTGTCTTCAAGATAATGCCACAAACAATATTTATCACGAAGATATCCTCAAGGTTATTGCGGGCAAAACATTGCATCCCATTCAGTTTGAAGAATTGTGTGCACGCTATTTTTATTCAGCCTACTTATTTAATCGTTTACCAGATTATACCTATTTAAATACCCCGCAAAAAGTCTATGTTGAACCGATGCCATTAGCAGATATGTCGATGAAACCTATCTTTGATCATTGGCAAAACAAGACCTATGGCCAAGTTTTGGAAAATTTTTGGAAACCTTGGGGTTTGACCTTGTTCGAGATTATTAAAAATCCAGAGCATCCGATTAGTTTTCTTGTTGACGAAGCAGGAGAGTTTGTTACTGATATTGCTAGGCCGCTCAATTAGTCCAAAAGAATTAAAGTAATAAATTATCTTAATAAGCGTTAAATGGTACGGTTATGGATAGGATAGGGTATGTATTTAACAGGATTCAAGACTCTTTTTTCAGTTTTACTTTTTATGGTATGGTGTACTTCCGCAAGTGCACAAGTGATTGCTAAGCGGGATATCCCTGCAGACAGTATCGCACAGCATGTTGATGATTTTCCCTATTTCAAGGGCGGGGTGGTGGCCTGGTCCAAATTTATACAAAATAATCTGGATCTGTCCGGAACAGTCCGGGCAATGGATAGTGTGGCCTATGCAAAATACGGATCTCGGCAAACGGCAATTCTGAAATTTATTGTTTGCGAGGATGGGGCGATCTGCAATATTGAAATCGAGAATCCCGATAAGATAAGCCCCGAGTTTGCAAAGGCTGTGTTGTCTGCTATGCGCCGGTCGCCACAATGGATGCCTGGTCAGGTCAAGGGAAAACCGGTTAAAACAAGATTCAGGCAACCTGTCGTTGCTGTGATCGAATAAATTGATAAGAAAAGAATAGCTTAAATTTTCACCATTTATAAGATAATATGTCATTTTGGGATAAAGTCAAAAAGATTATGAGTAGCGGAGCGGAGGAATCTTCGCCTGATAAAAAAGATACAGAAATTACTGCCGGAGGTTCTACGGTCTACCGTTATGAAGATCAATCTGATGATAAGGATCCAAAAAACTTATTTCCGGAGGTACAATGTGTTTATCTGGATGAGATTGAGGAGCATTTGACCAAATATATTGCCGAACCCGATATGGTGTTCCATGAGATAATCTCTGAGCTTGTTCATATCGATGTTCATTGGATTAAACCAAGTGCAAATTATCCATACCATATCTTGGTTACTTCGGGCATGAGTGACCTGGCTATGCATGTTCCAGATGAAGTGGAAAACAAAGAGTCTTATGAGCGCGCAGAGCTAATGGTTGTGCTGCCCGCTGATTGGAAGATCGGAGAAGAGGAATTTCAGGATGACAATAATTATTGGCCGGTCTACTTTTTGAAAAGATTAGCGCGGTTTCCACATGAGTACAAAACCTGGCTGGGCTATGGGCATACCATTCCCAATGGCATGGAAGCCGAAGATATTGCAAATACAGGTTTCGGTTGTATGTTGCTGCTTCCGCCTATGTTAAGTTTTGATGAGGAATTTTTGGAGTTAAAGACCAAAGATGGTAATCTGATCAATTTTTATGCAATGATTCCCGTGTATAAAGAAGAGATGGATTACAAACTGGAAGAGGGCACAGATGCACTCTTAGACTTGTTTGATGAATATGGAATTTCCGAGCTGGTCGATATCGACCGTCCCAATGTCTGTAAAGATAGATAGTTTATAAAAAATATGCAATGCGATGGGCTATTTTAGAGCTTTTAGCATTGCATATCTTTTTAGGAAATACTTTTTTCTATAATTGCTATCGTTTTATCGATATCCGCATAGCTCACATTGAGGTGCGGTCTAAAACGGATACTTTTCTCTCCACAGCCTAACATAATCAGTTTATTGGCGTAGGCTTTCTTGATAAATTCATTCCGTGCAGCTTCCGATTCGAAATCCACTGCAACGAATAAACCCTCACCCCGTAAATTGGACAGCTGCGGTTTTTTCGCTAGCAGTTCCTGGAGCTTATCTTGTAGATAGCGCCCTTTTTCTGCCGCATTTTGAATCAGGTTTTCTTGCTCTATGACTTCAAGAATTAATTTAAAGCGGAGCATATCCATAAAATCGCCACCAAATGTCGAATTGATACGACTGGATTCTTGAAAGACATGATGTTCCACCTGATCAAATTTTTCCTTGCTCGCCAGTATACCGCAGACTTGTGCTTTTTTGCCGAAGGCAATGATATCGGGAATGACGTTATAATGTTGGTAAGCCCACATTTTTCCCGTAATACCCAATCCCGTCTGTACCTCGTCAAAAATTAAGAGGATCTGATTTTCATCACATATTTGACGAAGCTGTACGAAAAATTCCTTTCGAAAATGGTTGTCGCCACCTTCACCCTGTATCGGTTCAATAATAATGCAGGCAATATCGTTGGGGTTAGCCGTGATCGCCTGACGTATTTCTGAGACAGCTTTTTCCTCCAAAGCAATCGTCTGGCCGATATGTTCGTTTGTTAAAGGATAGCTCAATTTAGGATTGGTAATGCGTGGCCAGTTGAACTTTGGAAAATAAAGGTATTTTCTGGGGTCTTGTGTATTCGTTAATGACAAGGTATAGCCCGATCTACCATGAAAAGCCTGTCTAAAGTGAATGACCTGGCTGGCTTCCTTTTGTATTCCCTGTGAAAAATTAAGCCTTGTCTTCCAGTCGAAGGCAGCTTTTAATGCATTTTCCACGGCGAGTGTTCCCCCCGAGATGAAAAAGGCATAGGGGAGTTCTTTCGGTATGGCTACGCGATCAAAAGTGTCGACAAAATCAGCAAACTCTTTGGGGTAAATATCTGACATGGCTGGCTTATTGACGGCCATTTTACCCAGGAAGTCACGTTGTTTGACCAAATGTGGATGATTGTAACCCACGGCCATGGAGGCAAACATACTGAACATATCGAGGTATTCATCCCCATTTTCATCCACGACATAAGAACCATGGGATTTCTCCATATCCATAACCAAAGGAAATCCATCGGCTAATATATGTTTGCTTAATCTTTCATGTACGCTGCTCATAGTTTTGTGTGTAAATGGTTTATAAATCAAATTTGATACCTTGTGCCAAGGGAAGGTCAGTTGTATAATTGATGGTATTTGTCTGGCGGCGCATATAAGCTTTCCAGGCATCTGATCCAGACTCCCGGCCTCCGCCAGTCTCCTTTTCGCCCCCAAAAGCACCTCCGATTTCGGCGCCCGATGTGCCGATATTGACGTTGGCAATACCACAATCAGAGCCAGCAGGACTGAGAAATAGCTCGGCTTCCCGTAGGTTGTTGGTCATAACGGCAGAAGACAATCCCTGGGCGACGCTGTTTTGAAGTGCTATGGCCGCACTGATATCCCCTTTGTATTTGATTAAGTAAAGAATAGGGGCAAAGGTCTCATGCTGTACGATTTCATAATGATTTTCAACTTCGGCAATGACAGGCTGCACATAACAGCCACTTTCATACCCTTTGCCTTCAAGGACCTTTCCCTTGATCAGCATTTTTCCCCCTTGTGTTTTAATTTTGTCCAGTGCGTTTAAGTATGATTTTACGGCGGCTTTGTCGATCAATGGTCCCACATGATTTTTCGTGTCCAAAGGGTCACCAATTTTTAATTGACCATAAGCTTTTGTCAGTTGTTTTTTGACGTTGTCATAAATGTCCTCATGGATAATAAGTCTTCGGGTACTTGTACAGCGTTGTCCGGCTGTACCTACGGCACCAAATACAGCACCGATAATGGTCATTTTTAAGTCGGCGTCTGGAGTAACGATGATCGCATTGTTTCCACCGAGCTCCAAAAGTGTTTTACCAAGGCGTTGTGCTACGGTAACGGCGACTTCTTTTCCCATTCGGGTAGATCCTGTTGCAGAAATCAAGGCGATGCGGTTGTCTGCCGAAAGCCACTCGCCAACTTCCCTGTCGCCCATAATGAGGTTGGATATTCCCTCGGGCAGCCCGTTGTTGTGTAAGATTTCTGCAAGTAATTTTTGGCAGGCTATGGCACATAACGGTGTTTTTTCGCTGGGTTTCCAGACGACAGTGTTGCCGCAGACCAAGGCGAGGGCGGTGTTCCATGCCCATACTGCCACTGGAAAGTTAAATGCTGTAATAATACCGACGACACCCAAAGGATGATATTGATCGTACATGCGGTGCCCAGGACGTTCCGAATGGATGGTATTACCATACAATTGACGGGATAGGCCCAAGGCGAAGTCACAGATATCGATCATCTCTTGGACTTCACCCATGCCTTCTTGGTAAGATTTTCCCATTTCATAGGAAACTAATTTTCCGAGAGTAGGTTTAAGCTCACGTAGCTTGTCTCCCAACTGGCGAACGATGTCTCCTCTTTTTGGAGCAGGCAGTAGGCGCCAGTGTAAAAATGCATCTCCGGCCTGCTTAATGACTGCTTCATAGTCTTTACGATTGCTACTTTTTATGTTTGCGATGAGTTTTCCATCGACAGGTGAAAAGGATTCGAATTCTTTACCTTCGGAAAACCATTGCTGTCCAGTTGATGATCCTAAATTCTGGGAAGATATTCCAAGTGTTTTAAGCGCTGATTTTATCATAATGGTTTATTTTATTCGTGGAATAGTTTAAATATATGAAATAAATTTTTTTTTGACAAGTTTGTTCTGAATATTGTTCAGTGAAAAATAATCGTTATCTTAGATAAGCTAATGTAGACTATATCATGATCAAACAGATTAATACCGATTATTACCAGGTGGACGATTTATTGTCCGAAGAACATAAACTGATACGGCAGTCTGTCCGTGATTTTGTGAAAACAGAGATAAAGCCTTTCATTGAAGATGCGGCGCAGGAGCACCGTGCTATTGCGGGTTTGATGCCTAAATTGGGGGCAATTGGAGCCTTGGGACCTTATATTCCTGTCGAATATGGTGGGGCAGGGTTGGATCAGATTTCCTATGGCTTAATTATGCAGGAATTGGAAGCAGGCGACTCGGCAATTCGTTCGGCAGCATCGGTGCAATCCTCTTTAGTGATGTTTCCGATTTATACCTTTGGTAGTGAGGAGCAACGTCGTAAATATTTACCGCGGTTGGCATCGGGGGAGTTGGTCGGTTCTTTTGGGCTTACTGAGCCTAATCATGGTTCTGATCCGGGTGGAATGGAAACGAAATTGACGGCAAAAGGAGCTGGTTTTTTATTAAATGGAGCAAAGATGTGGATTACAAATTCGCCTATCTGTGATATTGCCGTCGTTTGGGCGCGAGATGAGGCCGGGAAAGTACGGGGAGTTATTGTTGAGCGCGGAATGGCTGGTTTTGAAACTCCGGAGACCATGCATAAGTGGTCGTTGCGCGCTTCCAAAACAGGTGAATTGGTTTTTCATGATGTTTATATCCCTGCGGAAAATATACTTCCTGCTGTAAATTCAATGCGTGGCCCACTTTCCTGTTTGAATTCGGCCCGCTATGGAATTTCATGGGGCGTGATCGGAGCAGCAATAGACTGTTATGAAACTGCGGTTCAATATGCGTTGGAGCGACATCAGTTTGAAAAGCCAATTGCCGGTTTTCAATTGCAGCAAAAGAAGCTGGCGGAATTTCTGACAGAAATTACCAAGGCGCAGTTGCTGTCGTGGCGTTTAGGAGTACTCAAGAATGAGGGGCGTGCTACTCCTCAGCAAATCTCCATGGCAAAGCGGAACAATGTGAATATGGCGCTGCAGATAGCGCGTGAATCTAGGCAGATTCTTGGCGGAATGGGGATTGTCGGTTACTTCCCAATAATGCGACATATGATGAACCTAGAGTCTGTAGTTACCTATGAAGGGACGCATGATATTCATTTATTGATCACAGGACAAGATATTACGGGGCTGAACGCTTTTTCTTGATCTTTTTCTTCGTACGAACACGCTTTATACAGTAATAAACGATGCTATGATTTATTGAATTTTTAGTCAATAAGAGGTGGCATCGTTTGTGTATATTTTGCTGCATTAGTGTGGATTCGTGGATGCTTCTACATCATGTTAATGCCTATGTAATTTTATTACTTATATAATTTTGTTAGCGCTAATACTTATATAATTATGTGGTGTTAATCCTTATTATGTAATAAGGATTCAATAGACCTCATTTGTCCCTGTAGGTATATTCTATCGTTCTCTTTTGGTCATTCCATGTGAGCGCTATGATCAGTCGCCGTTCAAGCCGATAACAGGCTGACTTCTTCATAAGCATTGTATTTAATTCCGATGCTTGAAATCAGTACGGCAAATCAGTACCGCGAAATGGTTTTTTCCTTCTTTATAGCGTGTTTTTCCGAGTTGTTTTCGTGTTGCAGCGTCGCTGCGGAGTTTTTCGGCTGCGGTTCGGATTGGCGTTGGCCTTTTTTAGGGGCATCCAGGGGGTATGGTCGCGTTCGGAGCGTCATTTGCCCGTGTTGGCAGCGGGGTGAGTGCGGGCTTAGACTCGGACTCAACACGGACAGAACACGGTTGCAGGGCAAATCTGCCCCGAGCATGGTACGAAGCAGGTTGAGATGGGAGCCGAAGGTTCCCGCAAGCCCTGCGCAGCAGCCGGAGCCCTGTCCACGAGGCGGAACCCTAGTTTGCCCTAAATGAGCCATGCTTCCCCAATAAATAAAGAAAAGTTGAGGGCTTCTTATTCCTTAGGTTAGCTTTTGTTTATATTTAGCTTAGCAATAAGTTAGGTTTTGTTTAGCTCTAACCTATACTATACCTAAACAAAACCTAACTAAAACCTAAACTAAACCTAAGTAAACAGATAAGAAAGTACGGTATCCGTCCGTCCCCTGTTATATCCTGCTTTGCGGTTTCTTTCCGCTGCGATCTTTCTGGCCTTATCAATATCCGTCCGTCCATCGGCTGCGCCAGTGTACACCATCTTCAATTGGGCATTGAGCCAAGAGGGCTACCAAAGTGTTTCCTGAGTTTAGGCGGAAACAGATCGAACAATACAATGTCCATCCCTCTTTCCCTGTAAAGCCCGCACCAAAGTCCGGTTCCCAGTCCCATTCCGCTGCGGAATCAACCATCCCAGCCCTGCGATCACCTGTTTTACAAAAAGAATCTCGCACCGTTACAGGCAGTTAAGGGGAAAATGAAATAAATAAGAACAAAAGGCTTGGAAGTTTGTTTGTAAACTCCCTATCTTTGCACCACTCCGCAAGGGAGGGACGGTTACTTCGCAGGAAGAAACCATGAAAAAAAAGAAGGGTTTAACGAGAGTTGAGCGCGGAAATCGGAAAAAGAGAAAAGAAAAAAAACTTCAGAAAGTTTTTGGAAGTTCAAAAAAGATTTCTACCTTTGCAGTCCCAACGGAAACGAAGGGAAAAACAAAACGATAAAGAGGGGCGCAATGCCTATCGGAATATAGCGGATACGGAAGTTGAAGCGACAAAGTTCTTTAAGAAAACACAATCATGTAAGCGTGACGAGTAGACAGACGAAAGTCGAAAGTCATGAACAAATTCAAGTAATTGTTCAATTCGATCCAAGATCAGAGATATAAAAAAAGAATTCTGATTATTATAAATAGTTGGAATCAAAAACTTCATTTTACAATGGAGAGTTTGATCCTGGCTCAGGATGAACGCTAGCGGCAGGCCTAATACATGCAAGTCGGACGGGATCCATCGGAGAGCTTGCTCGAAGATGGTGAGAGTGGCGCACGGGTGCGTAACGCGTGAGCAACCTACCTCTATCAGGGGGATAGCCTCTCGAAAGAGAGATTAACACCGCATAACATCAACAGTTCGCATGTTCGGTTGATTAAATATTTATAGGATAGAGATGGGCTCGCGTGACATTAGCTAGTTGGTAGGGTAACGGCCTACCAAGGCGACGATGTCTAGGGGCTCTGAGAGGAGAATCCCCCACACTGGTACTGAGACACGGACCAGACTCCTACGGGAGGCAGCAGTAAGGAATATTGGTCAATGGGCGGAAGCCTGAACCAGCCATGCCGCGTGCAGGACGACTGCCCTATGGGTTGTAAACTGCTTTTGTCCAGGAATAAACCTAAATACGTGTATTTAGCTGAATGTACTGGAAGAATAAGGATCGGCTAACTCCGTGCCAGCAGCCGCGGTAATACGGAGGATCCGAGCGTTATCCGGATTTATTGGGTTTAAAGGGTGCGTAGGCGGCCTATTAAGTCAGGGGTGAAATACGGTGGCTCAACCATCGCAGTGCCTTTGATACTGATGGGCTTGAATCCATTTGAAGTGGGCGGAATAAGACAAGTAGCGGTGAAATGCATAGATATGTCTTAGAACTCCGATTGCGAAGGCAGCTCACTAAGCTGGTATTGACGCTGATGCACGAAAGCGTGGGGATCGAACAGGATTAGATACCCTGGTAGTCCACGCCCTAAACGATGATAACTCGATGTTGGCGATAGACAGCCAGCGTCCCAGCGAAAGCGTTAAGTTATCCACCTGGGGAGTACGCCCGCAAGGGTGAAACTCAAAGGAATTGACGGGGGCCCGCACAAGCGGAGGAGCATGTGGTTTAATTCGATGATACGCGAGGAACCTTACCCGGGCTTGAAAGTTAGTGAAGAGTGCAGAGACGCACTCGTCCTTCGGGACACGAAACTAGGTGCTGCATGGCTGTCGTCAGCTCGTGCCGTGAGGTGTTGGGTTAAGTCCCGCAACGAGCGCAACCCCTATGTTTAGTTGCCAGCATGTCATGGTGGGGACTCTAAACAGACTGCCTGTGCAAACAGCGAGGAAGGTGGGGACGACGTCAAGTCATCATGGCCCTTACGTCCGGGGCTACACACGTGCTACAATGGATGGTACAGCGGGCAGCTACATAGCAATATGATGCTAATCTCTAAAAGCCATTCACAGTTCGGATTGGGGTCTGCAACTCGACCCCATGAAGTTGGATTCGCTAGTAATCGCGTATCAGCAATGACGCGGTGAATACGTTCCCGGGCCTTGTACACACCGCCCGTCAAGCCATGAAAGTTGGGGGTACCTAAAGCATGTTACCGCAAGGAGCGTGTTAGGGTAAAACCGATAATTGGGGCTAAGTCGTAACAAGGTAGCCGTACCGGAAGGTGCGGCTGGAATACCTCCTTTCTAGAGTATCGAAGATCGGTGCTCGTCACGTTACATATGATTGCAAAAGAAGAAAAACATCAGAAGAAAGTGCCCGCCCCGAAAGGAGCAGGACCGAGAGAGATAGATGAACAGGAAATAGCTAGTCCCGTAGCTCAGTTGGTTAGAGCACTACACTGATAATGTAGGGGTCAGCAGTTCAAATCTGCTCGGGACTACGAAAAGTTAAGGGGAATTAGCTCAGCTGGCTAGAGCACCTGCCTTGCACGCAGGGGGTCAACGGTTCGAATCCGTTATTCTCCACATCTCCGGGAGGAACATCGACAGATGCTCCGAAGAAACAAACCGGAAAAAGAGTTCTTTGACATATTGAAAGAGAAAAAAAATTACAAGAGAAGACAACAGTATAGAGACAATACGTGTATGTGTTTGATGTAGAGAGGAGACCCTCGGTGAATGCCGAACGAATCTCTGCGTAGCATATGGGTATATATATCAAAAGCAGCCGCATAGTAGCAAAAGGCTATGCCGGTGAAGAAAGTAAATAAGGGCACACGGGGGATGCCTAGGCTCTCAGAGGCGAAGAAGGACGTGATAAGCTGCGATAAGCTACGGGGATTGGCAAATGCGAACCGATCCGTAGATTTCCGAATGGGGCAACCTGACTATTTGAAGAATAGTCGTATAAAACGCGAACGCGCTGAACTGAAACATCTAAGTAGGCGTAGGAGAAGAAAATAACAATGATTTCCCAAGTAGTGGCGAGCGAACGGGAAAGAGCCCAAACCGTTTATGTTACGGCATAGACGGGGTTGTAGGACCACGACATTGTACAGCGCTATGAACTGGAAGCAGGTGGGAAACTGCGCGACAAGGGTGAGAGCCCCGTACAGGTAAAGAATGTTGACATAGTGGTATCCTGAGTACCGCGGGACCGGAGAAATCCTGTGGGAATCCACCAGCACCATCTGGTAAGGCTAAATACTCCTGAGAGACCGATAGTGAACCAGTACCGTGAGGGAAAGGTGAAAAGAACCCCGAACAGGGGAGTGAAAAGAACCTGAAACCGTGTGCTTACAAGCGGTTGGAGCAGGCAGGTCCTGTGACAGCGTGCCTTTTGCATAATGAGCCTACGAGTTACTCTTGTCTGGCAAGGTTAAGTCCTTCAGGGACGCAGCCGAAGCGAAAGCGAGTCTTAATAGGGCGCATAGTCAGATGAGGTAGACGCGAAACCTTGTGATCTACCCTTGGGCAGGTTGAAGTTGCAGTAACATGTAATGGAGGACCGAACCGATAAACGTTGAAAAGTTTCCGGATGACCTGAGGGTAGGGGTGAAAGGCCAATCAAACTGGGAAATAGCTCGTACTCCCCGAAATGTTTTTAGGAACAGCGTCGGCGTAGAGTTTGATAGAGGTAGAGCTACCGATTGGGTGCGGGGGAGTCAAATCCTACCAAATCCAGACGAACTCCGAATGCTATCAAATATAGCCGGCAGTGAGGCTTTGGGTGCTAAGGTCCAAGGCCGAGAGGGAAAGAACCCAGACCATCAGCTAAGGTCCCCAAATTCGTTCTAAGTTGAACTAACGAGGTCCGGTTGCCCAGACAGCTAGGATGTTGGCTTGGAAGCAGCCATTCATTTAAAGAGTGCGTAACAGCTCACTAGTCGAGCGGCCGGGCGTGGATAATAAACGGGCATCAAGAACGGTACCGAAGCTATGGATTTGCATTGAAAGATATGCATCTGGTAGGGGAGCATTCCATCGCCGGGGAAGCACAGTGGTAATGCTGTGTGGAGGTTATGGAAAAGCAAATGTAGGCATAAGTAACGATAAGGCGGGTGAGAAACCCGCCCACCGAAAGACCAAGGTTTCCTGATCAACGTTAATCGGATCAGGGTCAGTCGGGACCTAAGGCGCACCCGAAGGGGGCAAGCCGATGGACAACTGGTTAATATTCCAGTACTCTTCATAACTGCGATGTGGTGACGGAGTAGTGACACTGCCGCGAACTGACGGAATAGTTCGTTGAAAGGCGTAGGTATAGGGACGGTAGGCAAATCCGCCGACCCTGCTGAAACCCAATAGTACAGCAAAGCTCCGGTGGCGCTGATAGAGCAGGTAAACAGACTTCCAAGAAAACCCGCTAAGCTTCAGGTTATGAAGACCCGTACCGCAAACCGACACAGGTGGTCGAGGAGAGAATCCTAAGGTGCTCGAGTGAGTCATGGCTAAGGAACTCGGCAAAATGGCCCTGTAACTTCGGGAGAAGGGGCGCTGTCTCGAAAGAGCAGCCGCAGTGAAAAGGCCCAGGCGACTGTTTAACAAAAACATATGGCTTTGCAAAATCGCAAGATGAAGTATAAGGCCTGACACCTGCCCGGTGCTGGAAGGTTAAGAGGGGATGTCATCGCAAGAGAAGCATTGAATCGAAGCCCCAGTAAACGGCGGCCGTAACTATAACGGTCCTAAGGTAGCGAAATTCCTTGTCGGGTAAGTTCCGACCTGCACGAATGGTGTAACGATCTGGGCGCTGTCTCAGCCATGAGCTCGGTGAAATTGTGGTATCGGTGAAGACGCCGATTACCCGCAACGGGACGGAAAGACCCCATGCACCTTCACTATAGCTTAACATTGAGATTGGGTACAGGATGTGTAGGATAGGCGGGAGATGTTGAAGTGGCTTCGCCAGGAGTCATGGAATCAACCTTGAAATACCGCCCTTTCTGTATTCGGTTTCTAACTCGGCGATGTCGAGGACATTGTTTGGTGGGTAGTTTGACTGGGGTGGTCGCCTCCAAAAAGGTAACGGAGGCTTTCAAAGGTAAGCTCAGTACGCTTGGTAACCGTACGTGGAGTGCAATGGCATAAGCTTGCTTGACTGTGAGACCGACAAGTCGAACAGGGTCGAAAGACGGACATAGTGATCCGGTGGTTCTGTATGGAAGGGCCATCGCTCAAAGGATAAAAGGTACGCTGGGGATAACAGGCTGATCTCCCCCAAGAGCTCATATCGACGGGGAGGTTTGGCACCTCGATGTCGGCTCGTCACATCCTGGGGCTGGAGAAGGTCCCAAGGGTTGGGCTGTTCGCCCATTAAAGTGGCACGCGAGCTGGGTTCAGAACGTCGCGAGACAGTTCGGTCCCTATCTGTTGTGGGCGTTGGAAGTTTGAGTGGATCTGACCTTAGTACGAGAGGACCGGGTTGGACAGACCTCTGGTGAACCTGTTATGCCGCCAGGTGTACGGCAGGGTAGCTACGTCTGGAATAGATAAGCGCTGAAAGCATCTAAGTGCGAAACTAGCCACGAGATGAGACTTCCTTATAGGGTCGTAGAAGATGACTACGTTGATAGGCCATAGGTGTAAAGGTTGAGAGACCAAAGCCAAGTGGTACTAATAGCCCGAAGCTTTCTCAAGCAGATAACACTGTTGTCTTCCTCTTTAATTTTTAGAAACGAAACAGAAACAAAACAGAAACAAAACTCTTTCAATATATATGTCAGTTGGCCTGATGCTCCTAAAAGGAACCAGACCAATAAAGATTTTTAGGTGCCTATATCGGCGGTGTCTACCTCTTCCCATTCCGAACAGAGCAGTCAAGCCCGCCAGAGCCGATGGTATTGCCGTAACAGGTGGGAGAGTAGGTCGGTGCCTTTTTTTACACGGAAGCCCTTGCTGGAAACAGTCAAGGGCTTCTTTCGTTTAGCTACCTGCCTGTACTTCCCCGTACAATGCTATTGCATATCCTCCGCCTATTGGTTATCGCAGTACGTTGCTTGAGTTTACTTTCCTTATAGGCTATCCAACTGTTGCGAATTATACAGTGAGTGGCTATAGTTCTTGCTATAAAATTCATATGTTATACGGTCATTCTACACTATTATTAAGCTTAATAAGGCAGATATCATTGTATCCACATACTATTTCTCATCTACATATCCCGATCAGGAACCCGATAACATTATACTTCTAGCTAGGCCTCTGTGAAGTTACAATTGCTTAACGATAACAAATGCAGCTCGGCATTCATTAGTAATCATTGCTGGATTATATTGTAGCAATGCCATTATTCTACTCGGAATTTCATTATTAAAAACTCTGTGGCTGCAGAATATCGATTGAAAAACAACGAAGATAAAAATTTAAGCAATCGTTTGTGTAGATTAAGCAAACGATTGCTTTCAAGTTTCATTTTTTATTTAGAAAAAAGTGTTATATTATTGTTATAGAGATTAAGTTCTTTAAATAGAACCAACTATAAAATCCGATCCAAAAGGATTTTTTCTATTGACTGTTTAGTTTGTTTTAAAATAGGTGATTTTTTAGAGGGACCAATTGGTCCCTTTAAATTTATATGAACTTTAAATTATGGATTCTAGAAGAGATTTTCTTAAAAAAGCCGGAATATTGTCATCGCTGGCTGTTTCACTCCCTACTCTGGTCAATGCCAATACGGCAGCCGCGTCGTTTAATATGTCTGGATATGCAGCTCCAAAAATCGATAAAGTCAGAGTAGCGGTGATAGGATTGGGTATGCGCGGTCCTGGTGCTGTTGAACGCTTGTCCTTTATTGAGGGATGCGAAATTGTCGCACTTTGTGACAAGCATCCAGACCGGGTGGAGCGCGCAACAAAAATTGTTACATCGAAAGGTCTAGCAGCTCCTAAAGCGTATTCAGGTGAAGATGGCTGGAAATCCTTGTTGAAAGAAGAGAAGCTTGATCTGGTCTATATTTGTACGCCTTGGGATTATCATACTCCGATGAGTATTGCGGCGATGAAAGCGGGTAATCACGTGGCTTGTGAAGTCCCGATCGCTTTGACAATCAAGGATTGTTGGGAGGTGGTAAAAACATCCGAGGCAACTAAAAAGCATTGTATGATGCTGGAGAACTGCTGTTATGATTTCTTCGAAATGCTGACATTGAATATGGTGCGCCAAGGATTGTTTGGCGAGCTCGTTCACGCTGAAGGTGCTTATATTCACGATTTGCTTGATCTTAACTTTGCAAAAAATGGCTATGATAACATGTGGCGCCTAAGAGAAAATATAAAACTAAATGGAAATCTGTACCCTACACATGGACTGGACCTGTGGCACAAATGCTTAAATATCAATAGAGGGGATAAAATGGATCATCTTGTGGCGGTGTCTTCCAGTGATTTTATGATGGGAGAAAAAGCGAAAGAGTTAGCCGCTAAGGATTCTTTTTTTCAGGAATTTGTAGGAAAGAAATACCGTGGTAATATGAATACAACGCTTATCCGTACGGCCAAAGGGAAAACGATTATGTTGCAGCATGATGTTACTTCTCCTAGACCTTATTCTAGGCTACATACACTGAGTGGTACCAAAGGGTTTGCACAAAAGTACCCTACGGAGAATATTGCTTTTGGTCATGAATTCATTACAGAACAGAAATTGAAGGAACTGTATGATAAATACACCCCAGAATTGGTAAAATATATTGGTGAGCAGGCAAAGCAGGTCGGTGGACACGGTGGGATGGATTTTATGATGGACTGGCGTCTAATTGATTGTTTGCGCAATGGATTACCTTTGGATCAGGATGTCTATGACGCTGCTTCATGGAGCTGTATCGTACCGTTGAGTTTCGAATCTGTCGAAAAGAACTGTAAAACAGTTGATGTACCGGATTTCACAAAAGGTGCATGGAAAAATAATACGCCGGTAGAAATCACGTTAAAAGGTGGCGGAAATACGCCTATCCGTTCGAGATCAGCGAAAAAAGAAAATATACAATTGGGCGTATAGCCCTCCTATATAAAATGACTTATTGAAGGGGAACTTTTTATTGTTCCCCTTTTATGTTTATCTTTAATTATGTTATTCAATCTGACTCTAATTACCTGTTTATCGTTATTTTCCACCAAGGATACACTTTCCTGTTGTGTTGGGGAAAATATACCTACTCGCGCTGGTATGATAAAATCCCAAATTGCCCAGCTAAAAAGCAAGAATGCGGACAAAATGATATTGGTCGAAGGGGGCAAATTTCTAATGGGAAGTTCAAATTTTGAAGATAGTAAGCCCCTACATCAGGTTGAACTAAATTCATTTTATATGGATGAACATGAGGTCACAAATGCACAGTTTGCGCAGTTTGTAAAGGAGACGGGTTATGTAACTGTTGCTGAGCGAGAGCTTGATCCGAAAGATTTTCCGGGAGTGGATCCCAAGATGTTAGTCCGGGATCGGCTGTGTTCTCTAAGCCCAAAGAACTTAATTCATTAAATAATTACCTGATGTGGTGGGAGTATGTCCCTGGTGCAAACTGGCAACATCCCGAGGGGCCGAATAGCTCGATAAAGGACAAAATGAATTATCCTGTTGTTCAGGTTACCTATGAAGATGCTGCAGCTTATGCGGAATGGGCAGGCAAGCGATTACCTACAGAAGCGGAATGGGAATATGCGGCTAGAGGACGTAAAGATGCAAACGACGATTTGTATTATTGGGGCCAAGACTTGAAGCCTAATGGTAAATGGACCGCAAATATTTACCAGGGAAAGTTTCCGGTACAAGATTCAAAAGAAGATGGATTTGAGGGGACAGCACCTGTAAAATCATTTCAGGCAAATGCGTTGGGACTGTATGATATGGAAGGGAATGTGTGGGAATGGTGTGCTGATTTTTATAGACCTGACTATTATCAGCATAGTACAGCTGCTAATCCCAAAGGACCACAAGATTCTTATGATCCACAGGAACCAAATCTTGAAAAACGCGTTCACGGGGAGGTCATTTCTTTGCAATGATCAATATTGCGAAAGGTATAAAGCCGGAAGCAGAGGAAAAGGAGAGGTCAACAGTCCTACAAATAATGTTGGATTTCGCTGTGTAAAAGATATAAAATAGAAAAGGCTTGCATGTGCAAGCCTTTTCTATTTTATTGATATGCCTTATTGTGCATTCAAAAACATTGATTTTTGATTGTACAATTCTCTGAAATAAGGATTTGTAGATCTTTGATAAAGCGAATTGCTTCACCAGTTGATTTCATCTCAGGGCCTAATTGCTTGTCTACTTCAGGGAATTTATTGAAAGAGAATACAGGTTCTTTAATCGCGTATCCTTTCAGTTTACGTTCGATTGTAAAGTCTTTCAATTTATTGACGCCCAACATGACTTTAGTTGCAATATTGATGTAAGGAACATCATAAGCTTTAGCGATGAAAGGAACTGTACGTGATGCACGTGGATTAGCCTCGATTACATATACATTTTCACCTTTGACAGCAAACTGGATGTTTAATAGACCTCTTACGTTCAACGCTTTTGCCAATTTAATAGAGTATTCTTCCATTTTGTCCTGAACAGCTTGTGATAGACCAAATGGAGGCAATACCGCCGATGAGTCACCCGAGTGGATACCTGCAGGCTCGATGTGTTCCATCATACCAATGATGTGTACATCTTCACCATCACAGATTGAATCTGATTCAGCTTCTTCTGCACGATCCAGGAAGTGGTCAATCAGAATATGATTTCCAGGAAGATTCTTCAACAAGTTAACGACAGCTTTTTCTAAATCTTCGTCATTGATGACAATACTCATTCCTTGTCCGCCCAATACGTAAGAAGGACGCACCAATACTGGATAGCCAACTTCGTTTGCAACTTGTAATGCTTCTTCTGCTGAAGTTGCTACACCGTATCTTGGATATGGAATTTCCAGTTCTTTCAATAGATCGGAGAAACGGCCACGGTCTTCTGCCAAGTCCATATTCTCAAATGAAGTACCGATAATTTTTACGCCAAGTTGCTCTAGACGCTCAGCCATTTTAAGAGCCGTTTGTCCACCCAACTGAACGATAACACCTTCGGGTTTTTCTAATTCGATGATCTCACGTACGTGCTCCCAGAATACGGGCTCGAAGTATAATTTGTCAGCCATATTGAAGTCTGTCGATACAGTCTCCGGGTTACAGTTAACCATAATCGCTTCGTAACCACATTCTTTAGCGGCTAATAAACCATGTACACAAGAGTAGTCGAACTCGATACCTTGACCGATACGGTTTGGACCAGAACCTAAAACGATGATTTTCTTTCTATCTGAAGAGATGGATTCGTTCTCTTCTTCGAATGTCGAATAGTAATAAGGTGTTTGTGCCGGGAATTCTGCAGCACAAGTATCGACCATTTTGTAAACACGGTTGATGCCTAACTCCTTACGACGATCGTACACTTGATCCTCGGTTACATTTCCTAATAACCATGCGATTTGTACATCTGAATAACCTTTTTGTTTTAAGGTCATGAAGAAGTCGCGTGGAATATTATTCAATTGATAACGACGTAATTCTTGCTCAAGGTGTACCAACTCTTGGATCTGTACCAAGAACCATTTGTCGATACGTGTTGCCTTACGGATCGATTCCAAAGGAACGCCTAATTCGAAAGCATCTTTGATATGGAATAAGCGGTCACCACTTGGATGTTCGAGACTATCCATGATTTCGTCAAGGTTTCTCCATTGACGACCATCAGCACCTAAACCAGCGCGGCCAGTCTCCAAGGATTGACATGCTTTCTGTAAAGCTTCGATAAATGTACGGCCGATTGCCATAACTTCACCTACCGCTTTCATTTGTAGACCTAATTCTTTGTTTGCTCCTTTGAATTTATCGAAGTTGAAACGAGGAATCTTAACAATCACATAATCCAATGTTGGTTCAAAATATGCGGATGTTGTCTTGGTGATCTGATTTTGTAATTCATCTAAGTTGTAACCGATCGCCAGTTTAGCTGCAATCTTCGCAATTGGATAACCCGTTGCTTTCGATGCTAAAGCGGAAGAGCGTGATACACGTGGATTGATTTCGATGGCGATGATCTCTTCGTTTTCTGGGTTTACAGAGAACTGAACGTTACAACCACCCGCAAATGTACCAATTGAACGCATCATTAGGATAGCCTGATTACGCATATCTTGATAACATTTGTCTGATAATGTCATGCCTGGTGCAACGGTGATCGAGTCTCCAGTGTGGATACCCATTGGATCAAAGTTTTCAATAGTACAGATGATGATAACATTGTCATTGGTATCGCGAAGTAATTCCAACTCAAATTCTTTCCAGCCCAATACAGCTTGTTCAACCAAAACTTCATGTGTTGGTGATGCATGTAAACCTCTATTTAAGGCTGCGTCAAAATCTTCTTTTCTGTGAACAAACCCACCTCCTGTACCTGCAAGGGTATAAGATGGACGTATAACAAGCGGATAGCCAATCTCTTGTGCCGCTTCTTTACCTTCAAGGAATGAGTTTGCAATTTTGGATGTTGCAACGCCCACACCGATATCAACCATTAATTGACGGAATTCTTCGCGGTTTTCAGTTTTTTCAATGGCAGCAACATCAACACCGATAACTTTTACATTGTATTTTTCCCAAAGGCCTAGGTTGGAAGCTTCGATACATAAGTTCAAAGCCGTTTGACCACCCATGGTAGGAAGTACAGCGTCAATGTTGTGTTTTTGCAAAATCTCTTCAATACTTTCGCAAGTTAATGGAAGTAAGTAGACATTGTCCGCAACAACTTTGTCCGTCATGATTGTTGCAGGGTTTGAGTTGATGATGGATACTTCAATACCTTCTTCTTTCAATGAAAGGGATGCTTGAGATCCAGAATAATCAAATTCACAAGCTTGACCGATAACGATGGGACCTGATCCGATGATTAAAACCGACTTAATGGAAGTGTTTCTTGGCATTATATCTAGTTCAAAAAATTAAATTTCCTATTGTAAATCTGAGCAAAGACAATCAAAAATAGCTCATGGGGAAGGGTCATTCCGACTGCTTTGTCGGAGTGCAAAGTTACATTTTAAATTTTGAAAATTAAGTATTTATTTTAATAATATTTCAAAATTAAATGCCGTTTGTTGGAAAAGTAGTCCTGAAAAACAAAAACGAGTATAGAACCTTCATGATTTTAGAGCTATTGGTGCTGTGAAATCATGAAGGTTGTTGTTTTCCGATAACAGTGAGTTTTGAACTCATTGATGCTTTAATGAGAAACCACAAGTCAATAAAACATGCAGGTTTAGAAAACTGTCCAGATGTGTTTAATAAACGATGATTTCGTCTGTAAACAAATAACCTTTTTTAGGATTGCTGGCTTTGATCTTTATATAACGCGCCTGCTGTGCTTTGTCAAGTTTGAGTTCAAACCTTTTGAAAGTCAACTTGGACTCTTTATCGGATATATCATTTTTGATTGTTCCTACCGATCTGAAGGTACGGCCATTATCCGAAAGCAGGACTTCCATTTCTCCGGGCATGTAAACGCCTGGGCCAATTATCTGCATAAAATTCATGGCTACCTGGTGTATTTCTTCTCTACGTTCCATATCCACGACCACATCAATCGGACTGGTGAATCCTTGCCATTGGCCATCGTGATAGGAAAGCCCACCCATGATTCCATTTGTTAAGGTAGAATCTTTTTGTGCTGGATATCCCGACCATGCTGTGTTGTACGCTACTTTTTTTCCGATAGCGCGATGAATGTCAATATCAAAGGATAGGGTTGGACCAATTTTGATAGAATCTAGAAAATAAGCCGCATTGATATGGCCTGTCGAGCTGAGTTCAAATGGTCCGGTATACGGCGTAGACTGGATTGTAGGCTCACTGCCATCAATGGTATATCGGATCTGATCTGTTTTTAGTTGCTCGGTTGTCAGCATAATTTTATTGTTGTTTTTAGCTGCATTGTAGGTGGCCGTATAAGCGACATTAAAGGAAGGACGGTAATAATTGACGTTCAGATCTTGTAAAAGCTTATAATGAGATTGCAGTCTTCGCTCAAAGTCAGTCCAACTTTTCCCATCTTTATTGGTCCAATTGACCTCTGCTAAAGCCAATGCACGTGGGAATACCATATACTCAAGGTGTTCGGTGGTAGGAACATATTCTGTCCATATATTCGCTTGTGCTCCGAGAATATGCTTGGCTTTATCTCCTTGAATGGCCGCTGGAATAGGATCATATGAATACACCTTATCCAGTGTCAGGTAACCGCCGATGGCCTCAGGCTGTGTCCGAGGGTCTGTCTGATAAGAATCAAAATAGAGGTGTGAACCGGGAGTCATGATGACATCATGGCCTGCATTTGCGGCCTTTATGCCGCCATCTTCACCGCGCCAGCTCATGACGGTAGCTCCTTCGGTAAGTCCCCCTTGTAGGATTTCGTCCCAACCGATCAGTTTTCTACCCTTAGATTGCAGGTATTGATCCATTTGTCTGATGGCATAGCTCTGCAGTTCGTCGACAGATTTCAGTCCTTCTTTCTGCATGAGTGCCTGATCTTTTGGACAGGTTTCCCAATGCTTTTTCTCAGCTTCGTCACCGCCGATATGAATGTACTGGGAAGGGAATATTGTGAGGACTTCATCCAAAACATTTTTTAGAAATTCAAAGGTTTTTTCATTACCGATGCAGAATTCTCCCTGACTATAGGGCTTTCCGGAACATGAGAGTTCGGGATATACGGCCAATACTTCTTCCGAATGTCCGGGCATTTCTATTTCGGGAATAACATTGATTCCTTTGCGGGCAGCATAATCGACCAATTCGCGGGCCTCTTCCTGTGTATAGAATCCACCGCTGGCATTTGGCGTACCTTTTTCTACATACTGACGACCATTGTTCCACCAATCTTTCCAGCTCGTATGTGTTCGCCAGGCCGCTTTTTGTGTTAACTCTGGGTACTTTTTAATCTCCAGTCGCCACCCCGCTCCGTCGGTTAAATGCCAATGAAAGTTATTGAACTTATAGATGGCCATGATGTCGATATACTTTTTTACAAAGGATAGTGGCATAAAATGACGCGATACATCCAGGTGTAAGCCACGATAGGCAAAGCGAGGCTCATCGACTATAGTCGCATAGGCTACTTTACTTGGATCGGCTTGTAGATAGCCTAATTGAACCAGCGTGTAAATCCCATTGATCACCTGAGGTACATTCCAAGCCCTGAGTAGCAGGCCTTTTTCATCGATTTGAATGGAATAGGCGTTCTTACTCAGATTATCTGCATCGACAGCTTTAATAATGCGAAAGCCTTCTTTAGGGCCTTTTTTATTTTTCTTGAGTACTTCGACAGTGAGGCTTTTGATGGCGGGGTGTTCAGTAAGTAACTGTGTCGCCTCCTGAAATTCATCTGAAACAATAACCTGAAGATGTGCAGGGATAGCGTATGTTCCAGTAGCCAAGGTGATTTTCGAAGGTTTGGGTATAATGTCAAAGTTGGTTTGGGCTTGTGCTGTAAAAATGGTTGCACCCCCAAGTAACAACATGGATAAAGATCGGCTCAGTCGCATAGTTTTGTTATTAGATTAATGATAATCAACACAAATATCCTAATTTTTGTTTCATAATTCTATTATTGACGGTAATCGCTCATTTTTTATGATATAAAACCAACAAATTGACGGTTAGAAATTACATTTTTAATCCTTAACTTTGTTGTATGATTGAACTTCCAGTTATTCCGGCAACTCCTGCACAACGCAAGCCTGATTGGTTGCGTGTCAAATTGCCTGTTGGTAAAGAATATAGACATGTCAGAAGTCTTGTAGACGAGCATAAATTACATACAATTTGTGAGAGTGGAAATTGCCCGAATATGGGCGAATGTTGGGGGGCTGGAACAGCAACCTTCATGATTTTGGGAAATATCTGTACACGTTCTTGCTCATTTTGTGCGGTAGCAACAGGCCGTCCGTTGGCGGTGGATCTGGATGAACCTAATCGTGTTGCCAATTCTGTCAAGTTAATGCAGGTAAAACACTGTGTGATCACTTCGGTGGATCGTGATGACCTAAAAGATGGTGGTTCGATAATATGGGCGGAGACAATTAATGCCATCCGAAGGGAAAGTCCTGAAACAACCTTAGAAACACTTTTGCCAGATTTTAAAGGACAATGGGATAATTTGGACCGCGTGATTGCAGTACGTCCAGAGGTTGTTTCGCACAACCTTGAAACTGTACGTCGTTTGACAAGAGAAGTTCGCGTTCAAGCTAAATATGATCGTTCACTTGAGTGTCTGCGTCGAATTTCTGAAGCTGGACTCCGTACAAAATCAGGAATTATGCTTGGTTTAGGTGAAACAGAGGAAGATGTTATCGAGGCAATGCAAGATTTATATAACGTTGGGGTACATATTTTGACACTGGGGCAATATTTACAGCCTACCAAAGCTCACCATCCTGTAATCGAGTGGATTACACCTGCACAATTTGAGAAATATCAGAAAATTGGTTTGGAAATGGGATTCAAGTATGTGGAGTCTGGACCGCTGGTTCGTTCTTCTTACCATGCAGAGAAACATTTATTTGATATGCAATAGAAAACATTTCTAAGTTTTTTAACAAAGAATATTTTTCGCAAGATATAAAAAGAAGCCTGGGTGATTTTTTTGCTCAGGCTTCTTTTTTCTATTTTTTTTTAAATGAAACGGTTTGCCTCTAGGGGTTGAAAAACTTATTACTCTTGTTCATCATCGATAATTTGCTAAAACAGCAAGATTTCGATTACAAGATATTGGTCATTAGGCGCAAGAATAGACCAACAACACATCAGCAAAAAACCAGCAATAAAACAATAGACGAACATTAGGCCAAGACAATTGCTTCTTTCAGAGGTGGTCTGATACCTTATAGGTTAAAAACTGTACGGAGTAAAATTGTTCTTCCGCGAAGTTCAAATTCATTCTGTGAAATCATATTGGCCGTCATCAGGTAGGTGCGATAGTTTTTGATATTGGCCAAATTATTCATTTCCAATTCGATATCCATTTTCCACTTGTTGATCTTATAGCGCGTAAAAAAGTCGATGAAGGTATAACTTGCATTCTTCATGTTTGTTTGAAAGGTGGAAAGATTACGTAGGTTTAGCCGCATAAAGCCATTTTTAAAGGGACTGGCTGGAAAGCTTATGTTATGCATCATGGTGGTAGTTTTGTTTTGGATCGCATTGTCAAGGCCCTGTTGTTTGCTCCGGCTCCAATTGAATAGTCCTGAATAGGAAATACTATAAGATTTAAATACCTTAGCTTCAATACTGGGCTGAAATAGATAGCTCATACTTCGAGTAGGCACTAGCGCATTGTTTAACAATTGATTGTATTTGAAGTAAGAAATGCTTCCTTTTAGTTTGAGGGTACTTGCCAAAGGGAAGATGTATTTATCAAATCCGATCTGAGATGACCATCGATCTTGCAGGTTATCCATATTGACCAATATGTTTTCGGTGATGTTATTTTTTATAACGGACGATAACATCGTGTTGGAAAGCGATCTTGTATAGCTAATACCTGCATTTGCAAATAATACTTTTAGGGTGCGGGCCAAATTATAATTGAGATTAAACGTATGTTTTTTGGATTCATTTAGCGCTGCATTATTTTGGCTAAGCATTCTATAGTTCCGTAATACGGCACCACGGTATATATCTTCAATATTGCCTATATCCTGCGCAAATTGATAGTTAAATTGAAGATAGTCTTCTTGTGAAATCTGCCATCTTGCTTTTAAATTAGGATTGATCAGCATGGAATTTTTGGACGTGGCCAGTTGATGGCTGACATCTTCATAATGCGTAAACAAATAGGTGATCGGGATCTCGAGCTGGGTTTCAAATCGATTTGTTTTCCAGGAATATTGCGGTGTAATAAACGCTTGGGATCTGCTCCAATACAGATTATTACGGGTATTATCGCCCAATGTTCGAACACGTTGCTCATTATCTACTATGGTAAGGAGTGAGTTGAAATGTTGACGATCTGTATTGAAGCCAATTTGATAGTATTGTTTGATTCTGCCTTTATTGAAGCGATAACCTGTACTGATCTCCGTAAAAAAGGAAGGAACTTCGATTTGCTGGCGGCTGCTTTTATAGGGAATGCTATCGTTGAGTATTTCTGGAAAAACACCGGGATAGATCTGTAATGTCTGCGGTTTATTGCCATAATTTAAAGACCAGTTGATTGCAATAATGTCATTGTTTTTAAGTTGGGGTATATAGCTGAACAAGTTGCTGAATCCCTTGATGTGGTGTTTTTGGAACTGCTCGATCTGCCCTGAGGAGTTTGCCAGCAATGCTGTAATATCTTTTTTTTCATATTCAAATGATAAAGTATTGCTCGCATATTTCTTTTCCATATTGGTCGATGCCGAAAGTCTGGCTGCGCCAAGCCAACGCGCTGTTTTCATGTGATTTTGCTCATTAAAATAAACGTCACCATCATCGAGCAGGTATTGCGTGTTTGAGGCATTATTTTGCCTATCGTTGTCGTATAAAACCTGAATATTGGATTTTAGCTGCCAGAGATTCTTGAGGTTGTATAGGTTATTGGTGTTCAGTGAACCGGTATTGTTGAAGTAATAATTGTTTTTAGGAATATTTGGACTGCCTGTTGTGCTCGTCGCCAGGAGATTGTTGATAGTCGAGCTGCCGAACTTGGCCAGTAAAGAGGATTGATTGGCTCCAATAATATCTCCGGAAAGATCATGACCTGTATTATTCCCGTTGAGAACATTCAGCATCTTTACTTTCTTGTTGAATAGGATTGAATTCAATTCAGGATCATAGAGATTGGGGGTGCCGACGCCAATTTTGGCCTGTCCAGTGAGCTTCAGCTTAGCTTCCTCTTTGATAACGAGATTGATGGCGACGTCGTCTGTAAATCTTTTATTTTTAAGGACCTTATAATGTTCGTGATTGTCGAGCACCTGAATGTCCTTTACCATTTTATGCGGGATTGTCCGTGTACCTACACCATAGCGATTTTCCAACAGATCGTCACCGTCAATGTAAAGTTTAGAAACGGTTTTATCCTGGTATTTTATAAGCCCCGATTCGGTAACTTCCATGCCCGGAAGGCGTTTGATTACGTCGCCTATATTGCGATCCTCCTCTTTGGCAAAAGATCCGACGTCGTAGGAAATCGTATCATTTGAACGGCTCACTTTAGGTTTGCTCTTTACAATGACGTCTTGTAGCAGATTGGTTTTTGGAACGAGGGCGATCCGAAGATTGGATGTCTGTGTGCCAAGTTTGAGTTCAAATTTTTCGTAAGTAAGGTGATTGATCTGCAGGTAAAGGCTCGCATATTCCTTTGTCAATGTGATTGTGAAACGCCCATCTTTATCTGTCGGCTTGAAAGCGATGATTTTACCGTCTGAAAGGATGTTGACACTGGCAAAGGGTACGGGATGCTGTGTCTTATCCACTTGGACCGTTCCACTAATCGTTTGCTGGGCAAAGGTTATTTGCTCAAGCAAAACTACTATAAATAAACATAGAAATACTTTCATTAAGGCGTCAGCTCTATCGGATTATTGGTAACCTTCGAAGGTTTGTATTTATCGTCTCTTGAAATATTGAAACTTTTTATTTTGGATGGATCCAAAGCACCAATAGGGGAGCTTCCACCTGAATTACTGGATCGAACGGCAACGATGTTTCCGTTTGAGCCTACATTGATGGCTCTATTCTTTCCGGATTGCGCTTGCATGTAGGCTTGAGGATTGGCCTTAAAGGCTTCCTGAATTTTCTTTACTTCATCTGCCGTACTTGCGATGGTATTTTGTGGCAGTTCGACAAATGTTTTTCCATCTTCAATTTTATCGAATCCGGCGTAAGCAAAAATCACTTCATTTTTTGTGTCCCGTGCGTCAAGGATAAGTCCGGGTAGACCATGAAGTTTCCAGGGACCATAGGAAAATGGAAGTTCGGTTGTAAACCAGGCGATATAGGTGCGGCCTTTGAATGTTGCCTTCGCATTTTGGCAATTGTAACCACCGATTTCTTTACGATCTCCCAAGATTTCCCAATCCTGTGTGGGATATGGTGAAGTAATGGAGAAATGGTCACTAGCAACGGATATTACCTCTGTTATTTTATTTTGATCGGGGTTGATTAGATAAGATGATGATGAGGGCGAGGAGCGCGTAGTAAGGGTTAGATTGCCGGAAAATGCGGGATCTTCCATCTGTTTTTTGACCTCTTCCTGCATGCGTTTGGATGAATATGACGTATAGTAGCTGCCCTGCTGATTCAGGTAAACCACTGTTTCATCGCGTAAAAATTGGTCCCGTTGGGTACTGTCATTGACATGTTTGAATTCGTAATGTACTTTAGCGATGGCAGGAGTACGCTCTTGTGCAAATAATAGCTGCGTGGCCACAGACAGTAGGATTGATAATGAATATTTCATAAATATATGTTTATATCGTAAATATACGAAATATTCGTAATTGTAAAAATTTATTTGAACTTTTCGTTATTATCCTCCCTAGGGTTGTGCTAATGCAGGTTAAGAAAGGTTTGACTTGTTAGCAATACTTTTGTTAGCTATCTTGTTTCGTTAGCGGTATAAGTTTATTGGGTATGGCTAGGCATATCAGTTCTTGTTATCTTTTAAACAGGGTCTCACCTGCAATTACTGTCCGTTCTGTTTTTACATTTCGCAGTTGCTCATTTGGAATTTTCAAGATATCCTTTTCGAGGATAACAAAATCGGCATCTTTTCCCACTTCGATACTTCCTCGTTTTTTCTCCTGAAAACAAGAATATGCCGCCCAGATCGTCATTCCTTTTAAGGCATCTTCACGGCTTATAGCATCTTGCATCTGAAACCCGTGGTTAGGATAGCCTTTTTTGTCGACACGTGCTACAGCGGCGTGGAAACCATATATGGGGTTAAAATGTTCAACCGGAAAGTCACTCCCCAAAGCGAGTTTGCCATATTCTGCCAACAGACGCTTATAAGCGTAAGCGCCTTTCATACGTTCTTCACCAAGTCGATCTTTGGCCCAGTACATATCGGAGGTTGCGTGTGTAGGTTGTACAGATGGTATGATTTGATACTTTCGAAACTTGTCAAAATCTGTAGGCGATATAATTTGGGCGTGCTCGATGCGCCATCTACGGTCACCATTATTGTGGAGGTATTTGCCATAGATATCCAGAATAATACGATTGGCCGAATCGCCTATTGCATGGGTATTTGCCTGAAACTTACTTTCGGCAATCTGTTTGATCATGGCTTCGTATTCCTGGGGGCTATGGAGGAGAAAGCCGTGGGTGGGGGCATCATGGTAATGTGCGAGGAGGCACGCGCCACGAGATCCCAATGCACCATCGGCGAGCAGTTTAAATCCTTTGATCTCGAAACGGTCCGTTTCATAGAAACCCTGATCGATAAATGACTTTATGTTTTGGGGAATGCCGAGGATCATGGCATAATCTCTAATTTTCAACTGTCCTTCGCGATAGTATTTTTTTAGGAGATCGAGTCTTTCTTTTGATAAACCTGCGTCTACAATAGTGGTTAGACCGACGGAAAGGAGGGAGTCTTGCGTTCGCTTGAGCATTCTTAAGTAGTCTTTCTCACTCGGAACCGGGATTGTCTTATTGACAAGATCCATTGCATTGTCGATCAAGAGGCCATTGGGGATATTATTATTCCCGCCGACCACACCGCCACGAATCGTGGGAATACTGGTTAATTTGGCCCATTCTAGCGCTTTGGAGTTGGCTACCGCCGCATGATAATCTACACGCATGAGGTAGACGGGGATATCTGGGAAAGCTTTGTCGAGTAGGTCCTTGGTTGGGAAAGTTTTATCTTTCCAGCGATTTTGGTCCCAGCCACCACCGATCAGCCAAGTTTTGTCCGGATTTTTTTGCTGGTAGTTTTTGACACGTTGAATAACCTCCTCGAAAGAATCGCTACCGTTTAGGTCGACTTGATCCATTAGCTCGGCCTCGTCAAATAAATGGGCATGAGCATCGTAGAATCCCGGATAAATGGCCTTCCCCTGCGCATCAATTTTTTCTATTGCTTTGTACTTCCGCTGTATTTCTTCATCGGAACCGATGGCAATAAATTTACCGTCTTTGACAGCAAAAGCTTGTGCCATACTAAAAGCCGAATCTACAGTATATATTTGCGCATGATAAACAATGAGGTCCACTTTCGTTTGTGGTGAACATGAAATGATTGTCAAGCAGAACAAAAAAATGATGATTGGGAAGGTTTTCATAACCTAAAAATAGCAAAAAGCTTTGAATAAACGGAAACTAGGCTTGGGGCTAGATCTATTGGAGATGCGGACGCGGGGTTTTGACTTATCGAATTGCTTTACGTGAAGTACCTACGCTGAATTGTCGCGTATTATTGGGACAGTAGATCATCAGTAAAGTAGTGAAAGGCAACCTGAAGGAAAAGTAATGCGAATACGGATTATCCAAATACAAAAAAGGCTATCCAAATAACTTGGACAGCCTTTTTAATTCAAAAATCAAAATACGTGATTAACAGTACTCGTCAAATGCTGCAACTAAATTGTCAGCAATCATTTGTGCCGGGCGACCTTCAATCATATGTCTTTCAATCATGTGTACCAATTTTCCGTCTTTAAATAAAGCCATTGCTGGTGAAGATGGCGGATAAGGCAACATGTAGTTACGTGCAGTGTTTACAGCATCAGTTTCCATACCTGCGAAAACAGTGACCAATTTAGCTGGGTGTTTTTCATTTTTTACAGCAGCTTTTGCAGCTGGGCGTGCATTTGCTGCAGCGCAACCACAAACAGAGTTTACAACCACAAAGACAGTTCCTTCTGATGCGATAGCCTGATCAACTGCTTCAGGAGTTTTTAATTCTTCGAATCCTGCATCAACTAACTCTTGACGCATTGGAGTTACTAAATATTCTGGATACATTATTTCTTAAGTAAAATGTTAATATTCTATTTTAATTGTTTCTATAAAGCTTTCTGTCGCTGGGCAAGTATTTTTAGTCCGTATAAACAACAGCTATACTTTATGCTTACAAATATAGCTGTAAAAGGCTGCTTCGTCAAGACACTTGTCTCAAATCAATGTCAGAAAATCTTTTACCGCATGAAGTCCATTTTCAAGACGTTGGTCGCCGAGCCCGGAAATAAGACGGTAATTCGCATTAATGGCGTTCAATTCGCTTTTCCAGATCTCCATGAAGTGTTCGCGCTGTTCTGGAAAATCCCGTAGTGGATCATCCTGCCAAGGTAGATCGATATCCATCACCAGATAGAGATCATAAACATGTTGTTGAATTTTATCGGTGACTTCCTGCGGCGTATGACCGAAAAGATGATCTGACCAAATTTTTACCGTAAGAAAGGTGGTGTCACAGATGAGGAGCTGGTCTTGCGCTAAAGGGATCAGGGCTTCCTCTAGGGCTACCTGTCCATAAAACATATTGACTTCGTCCTGCAGGGTATATTTATTGTTGAGGCTTTGGCAATAATAACGTGAATACTCGGGTACGCATACCGTCTGAAATTCCTTGGCAAGAAATTGTGCCATCGTTGATTTTCCGGTGGACTCGGGGCCAACAACGGCAATTTTTATGAAATCTTTTCCCACATCGATCGTTTTGATACGCAATATTACGCAAAATTTTTATAGGTTTTCTGCCAATCGCGATAGCCATTCCAAGCGATGAGCGTGAAAACAAGGTAGAGTACTGCGGTCAGCATAAGGTCTTTGTGTATATAGAGCGGGATATAACAAATATCCACAAATACCCATAAGAGCCAATTTTGAAGCACTTTGCGCGTCATCAGAAATTGAGCAACAAAACTTACGGAGGTGCAGAATGCGTCAATATAAGGGACATCGGAATTCGTCTTGCTATCGAGGAGATAACCGATTGATAGTGTTAGGATCAGGATTGCCAGGAGGCAAAGGAGCAGCTGCCCATTGCTGGCTTTGACGATAGGTTTCTTTTTTTCTTCTTTTCGTCTTATCCAATAATACCAACCGTACACAGCTGTGGACAGGAAGTAGAACTGTAGTACAGTATCTCCGTACAGTTTGGCATTATAAAACAGAATCGCGTAGGACGCTACGCTGATGATACTGATTGGCCAGTTCCATATATTTTGCTTAGCGGCCAAATAGACACAAAGAAAGCCTGTCAGGGTACCTAACCATTCGAGCCAAGAGGTCTGGGCAAATTGACGCGCAATCTGCTGAAAAAAATCCTGCATGTGGTGTATTAAAAATTACACCCTAAATATACAAAGTCTGCCCTATAGTCCGTTATTGAACCTGTTTATTCGCGCAATTGGTACTGGCAAAGGACTCGGGCTTGGCCTTAAAAACAAATCCCATACCCATAATATAGCCCATGGCTTCTTTCAGGGCAACATTTGACTGGAAATTTGGATTGGTGTTGATGTCGGCGTGGACTTCGAGGTCTACTTTGTGTTTTTCGAGGAGGGGGCAGAGTTGATAGGCTATATCGATGGATTTTTGGACTTCGAGCAGCATCCTTTCTTTAATGCTCATTCGGTGATGCCTTTTGTCCCGTTGGATAAACATAAATCCACCTTTATGTTCCCGGAGAAAGACGATGACTGTAGCGAAGTCGATGATGCCTCTCTTGACTTGGGAATCGGTGCCTATATAAACCTTGAGCTTATTCCCTAGGGCATCTTCTCGTTTAATGACTTCCTCAACAGCATCGAAAATCGTGGAGCGAATGGATTCGCCATTGTATTTTTGCCATCTCATAGCGATATAGATTAGATATAAAAAAATTAAACTTCATCATTGACATAAATTTACTGAATTTCAATGATCTAAGTGTTAATTTAGTTTTAAATAATTTATCCACATTGATGATGTTTTACACCGTAGGCCAGGTCTCCGGCATCACCGAGTCCAGGTACAATATAAGCTTTTGAGGTCAGTTCGTGGTCGACGTCACCTACCCAGATGTGTGCCGTAGGTACAAAAGCCTGAACGTGATTCAGTCCTTCCTCGGATGCAATGGCTGCAACAATGTGTAATTCCTTGATGTCATATTCGGCCAGGAGATCCTTACAGCATAATACAAGGCTCTTTCCTGTGGCCAACATGGGGTCTACAATGATTACTGTACGATTATCTAAGTTTGGTGTATTAACATATTCTTTATGAATTTCAAACTCACCGCTCTTTTTGGTATGCCGATAGGCCGCAATGAAGGTATTGTCGGCATGATCAAATACATTTAAAAGTCCCTGATGAAAGGGAAGTCCCGCTCTCAGAATTGTAGCGAGTACGGGTTGTTCCATCAAGAGATGGGTTTTGGCCACACCTAACGGAGTTTCAACTTCAACAGGTTTATAAGCCATCGTCTTGCTGATTTCATAAGCGAAAATTTCACCTAATCGTTCCAGATTCCGACGAAAGCGCATGCGATCCTGTTGAATCGTGATATCTCTCAGTTCGGCAATAAAATGATTTGCAATGCTATTTTGGGTAGATAGAATAGTGACCATGGCGTGTGTGCTAGTTCAGTTAAGCTAAAGATAATAAATAATCAATTGAAAGTAATAACATCTATGGTATTATTATAGTTTGCGCTAAAATGGTAAAATTTTTAGTAAATTTGTGTAAGAACATAGCAGGATATGGCCTGGACCACAGGTCAACAAATCGTCTTGAAGCAGATTGAAACCATCGGATTACAAAAACTGTTTTTGAGCTTAGGGCTCAAGCAATTCGTGGTGCAATGTTTGCTGGAAAAGGCCTGAATGGTTTTCTTAAAGACACAGGAAATATATGAAATTTGAATTGACATCGGAATACAAACCCACAGGCGATCAGCCAGAAGCAATTAAGCAGTTGGTAGCAGGGGTAGAGCAGGCAGAGCAATACCAGACGCTTTTGGGGGTGACAGGTTCGGGTAAGACCTTTACTGTGGCTAATGTGATTCAGGAAACCCAAAAGCCGACATTGATTTTAAGCCACAATAAAACTTTGGCGGCTCAGTTGTACGGTGAATTCAAACAGTTCTTTCCCAATAACTCGGTCAACTATTTTGTGTCTTATTACGATTATTATCAACCCGAAGCTTTTATTGCTTCGACGAATACCTACATCGAGAAGGATTTGGCGATTAACGAGGAAATCGAAAAGCTGCGTTTGGCAACCACGTCGTCATTGATGTCGGGACGGCGTGATATCGTTGTCGTCTCTTCGGTATCCTGTATCTACGGTATGGGAAATCCGGAAGATTTCTCCCGGTCTATCTTTCGTTTTGGGGTCGGTATGACTGTCACTAGAAACGCTTTCCTGCATAAGTTGGTGGAGATTTTATATTCGCGAACGACCACAGAGTTTAAACGGGGTACCTTTCGGGTTAAAGGTGATACAGTGGACGTGTTTCCGGCATACTTGGATAATGCTATTCGGATTTCATTCTTTGGGGATGAAATTGATGAACTGAGTGAGATCGATCCCATTTCAGGGAAAACGCTCAACAAGATGGAAGATCTTGCTCTTTTTCCAGCAAATCTCTTCGTTACACCGAAAGAAAAATTCAAAGAATCGATCTGGGCTATCCAAGATGAATTGATGCAACGGAAAACGCAACTGGAAGACGAGGGCTTAATGCTGGAGGCGAAGCGTTTAGAGGAGCGCGTCAATTATGATCTGGAAATGATGCGTGAACTGGGCTATTGTTCGGGGATTGAAAATTATTCCCGCTTTTTTGATGGTAGACAACCGGGGATGCGTCCGTTCTGTTTGCTGGATTATTTTCCGGAAGATTACCTGCTGGTCATTGATGAGAGTCACGTGACCTTACCACAATTACGTGCGATGTATGGAGGTGACCGATCGCGAAAAGTTTCCTTGGTAGAACATGGGTTTAGGTTGCCCGCGGCTTTGGATAATAGACCTTTAAACTTTCCGGAGTTTGAATCCTTGACAAATCAGACGATTTATGTATCGGCGACTCCGGGCGATTACGAACTGCAGCAGACCGAAGGTGTTGTCGTTGAGCAGGTCATTCGCCCAACAGGACTTCTGGATCCAATTATTGAAGTACGACCAGCGATTAATCAGGTCGATGATTTCTTGGAAGAAGTCGATAAGACCATTAAAGAGGGAGGACGTGTTTTGGCTACTACATTGACCAAACGCATGGCTGAAGAACTTTCCAAATATATGACCAAGCTGAACTTAAAAGTCCGTTATATCCACTCTGAAATTAAAACCTTGGAGCGGGTTGAAATCTTGCGGGGGCTCCGCTTGGGTGAATTTGATATCCTGGTCGGGGTGAATTTACTTCGTGAGGGGCTTGATTTGCCGGAGGTCACGCTTGTTGCTATTCTCGATGCGGATAAGGAGGGCTTTCTGCGTTCCGAACGATCGCTTATTCAGACGATTGGTCGCGCGGCCCGGAATGATAAAGGTCGGGTTATTATGTATGCGGATAAAATGACGGATAGCATGCGTGTCACAATAGATGAAACCAATCGTCGCCGAGACAAGCAGATGAAATATAACTTGGAACATGGCATTACACCGCGTACTGTGGGCAAAACAAGAGAAGAGATCTTAGAGCAGACTTCTGTTGCTGATTTCTCGGGTATTGAACCTAAAATTTATGTTGAACCTGATCCGTCGCAGGCCATTGCAGCTGATCCAGTGATGCAGTATCTCAGTGAGAAGGATCTGAAGAAAGCGATCGATAACGTACGGAAGAAAATGGATAAATCAGCGAAGGAAATGGATTTCTTGGAAGCAGCGAAATATCGTGATGAAATGTTCTCCTTGGAGAAGCTCTATGAAGAGCGATTCCCTTCGTAAAGGAAGTCGGTTTTAATTATTGTTAATCAATTTAAGATTTGTTAAACGACGCTAAATAGCGTATAAATTAAGATTCCACCGTCCATATTTGTAGCAATTGTAAATAAATTGGCTACATATGAAACATTTAATCTACAGCATAATACTGTTTTTTGTGCTCAGCATTCTGCCAAAGTAAAATTTCCTACGGGTTAAACGCCGGGTACACGAATGCTCCTGGACCTAATAGATTGGGCCGTACTTCCTAAGGTTAACGATTGAACTATATTGTTCAATTGTTAACATATTTTGCGTAAATCAAATTCTTCTCAGTAAATTAGTGCTCAAATCTAAACTAAAACATACTAAAAAATGAAAAAGCCAATTCTCGTTGTCAAATTTGGATCGGCTTCTATTACCACGAAAGAGGGAGAAGTTGATGAACGTATTGTTTTGGAGATCGCTAGGCAAATTGCTTCCTTACAAAAGAAATACAATATCGTCTTGGTCTCTTCAGGTGCTGTTGCTGCCGGTAAACGTTTTCTGCCCAGCTACACAGGAACGCTATCCGAACGCAAAGCAGCTGCTGCAATTGGGAACCCTATATTGATTAATACGTATTCTACTTATTTCCGACCGTTTAAAATTTCATTGGCGCAGAGTTTATGTGAGCGACATCACTTTTCCAATCGGGATCAATTTCTACAATTGAAAAATACGTATGAGGAATTGTGGCGGAACAATGTTATTCCAATCGCAAATGAAAATGATGTGGTGAGTAATAAAGAACTGAAGTTTTCAGATAATGATGAGCTGGCAACCTTGATTGCTGTTGGTTTTGGTGCCGAAAAATTACTGTTTAGCACTTCCGTTCCTGGTGTGTTGGATGCAAACAACAAGATTATACCGCAAATTGAAACAATTGACCGGGATATTTTAGGGCTGGCAAGGAAGGATAAATCTTCCGTAGGATTAGGGGGAATGACCTCGAAATTGAACTTTGCCCGATTGGCCAATCAAATGGGGATTGCTGTGGTGATTTTTAGTATGCAAACCGAGGAGGCGATACAAAAAGCGGTTAAGCACGAGACTGGCACATTGTGTCTGGCTCAAAGTAAGAAGATCTCTTCCCGCAAGAAATGGCTCGCGAGTGGAAGTTTAATAAAAGGGGAATTGATGGTTGATCGTGGAGCGGAGGAAGCATTATTGAAGCACAAAAGTTTACTCGCTGTGGGGGTAACCCGTATCGTCGAGCATTTTGAAAAAGGAGAAGTGTTAAATATTGTCAATCTAGAAGGCTTAACTGTTGCCGTTGCCCGCGCGAAGATGGATTCATCCGCTTTGTCCCAGACCAGTAAAAAAAATGTAGAAATTGCACATGCAAATGATATTGTATTATTATGAGTGAATCCATCTTAAACCAACTTCAGGCGGCGGCCAAAGCAAAACAAATTTTGCAACAACTGGCTCCTGATACCAAAATAACTATTTTAAATGCCATCGCAGAAGGTCTTATCGCACATACTACTGATGTATTAAAAGCCAATAAGATTGATTTGGATCGTATGGCTGATGACGACCCCAAAAAGGATCGTCTTTTGCTCAATAGCGATCGTCTAAAAGGTTTGGCTGACAGTGTTAAGCAGATCGCTCAGTTGGCAGATCCAACAGATCAGTTATTACTAAAAAAGATATTGCCAAATGGATTGGAGATCGAGAAAATTACGGTTCCACTCGGAGTCGTTGGGGTCATCTACGAATCGCGACCTAATGTGACGATAGATGTTGCTGCATTGTGTATTCAGTCGGGTAACGTTTGTCTATTGCGCGGTGGTTCGGACGCGTTACACACCAACGAGGCGTTGTTGAAAGTGATCCATGCTGTCTTGGAGCAGTATGGTATTGCAACAACTATTGTGCAACTGTTGCCTGTTGATAGGAAGCATGTTTCGGAATTATTGGAAGCTACTCAATTCGTGGATATTATCATACCACGGGGTTCACAGTCGCTGATCGATTATGTCAGGGAACACGCTAAAGTACCAGTTATTGAAACTGGAGCAGGAGTATGCCATACTTATGTGGACCGTACAGCAGATTTGGATATGGCAGCGAAAATTGTTGCCAATGCTAAAATTTCCAGGCCATCGGTGTGTAATTCTTTAGATACTGTTTTGGTCGATCGTGCTGTTGCTGCCGAGTTCCTAACGAAATTGAAAACTTATTTTGAAGATGCTCAGGTGGAAGTTTTCGCGGACCCTACAGCTTATGAGGTATTACAGGGTCAACATTTTTCAAATTTAAAGCGCGCAGATGAAGCCGATTTTGGAAGAGAATTTTTAGATTTGAAGTGTTCAATAAAGACGGTCACCAGTTTGGACGAAGCTTTGGAGCATATCGCAAAATATTCTTCCAAACATTCGGAATGTATTGTTTCTTCCAGTGAACTCCATATTGAACAATTTTTGAATACAGTTGATGCTGCCGCGGTATATGCCAATGCATCTACACGTTTTACGGACGGAGGTGAGTTTGGTCTGGGTGCGGAAATAGGTATCTCGACCCAAAAATTACATGCCCGTGGACCATTTGCATTGGAAAAATTGGTAACAGAGAAGTGGATTGTCCGCGGAAATGGACAGATCAGATAAGCATAGATCATGGGATTAAGTTTTAAGAAAGATGTATTGATGAATTGGATCGAAGAAATTGGTAAATTTCTTCGCATATGGACAGAAGGGCATGATGCTTTTACGGAGCCGACTGATCCAGCAGTATTTGAAGATGCTTATGAGAAATTCTTCGAAAAGAGTAGGACCTATTTTTTAAATCTTTCCGAAAATGAACTTTCGGCATATCTCAAAACAGATCTTCAAATTCAGCAACTACATCCATTGGCTTTAACGTTGTTATTTGATGGGTTGAATGCTACAGATGGCAATCAGGAGAATTTACTTCGTAAAGCAAAGTTTATTTTGAATCTGGCGATGGCAGAAACGGCAAGCTTTGCCTTTCAGGATTATCAATATCTTGCTATGATCGATAACAAATTGAAGAGTCTTTAGATTAATAAAGGTCTCCGTCATGCAATGTCCTAAAAAAGTGTTTAACTTTTTGGGTTCATTGCATGACGGAGACCTTAGCGCAGGATCTCACGGGCAATCACCAGACGTTGGATCTCAGAAGTTCCCTCATATATTTGCGTGATTTTTGCGTCGCGCATTAACCTCTCGACATGATATTCTTTTACGTAACCGTAGCCACCGTGGATCTGTACAGCTTCGACAGTGTGTTTCATGGCAACTTCAGATGCATGCAGTTTGGCCATGGCAGCTTCTTTACCGTAAGGAAGCCCCTGGTCTTTCGTCCAGGCAGCTTTATACGTCAAAAGTCGAGCTGCCTCGATATCAACTTCCATGTCGGCCAATTTAAACTGTATGGCCTGATGATCCGAAATCGGTTTTCCAAAGGTCTTTCGTTCTTTTGAGTAAGCCAAAGCAAGGTCATAGGCACCCGCAGCAATTCCTAAGGCCTGTGCCGCAATCCCAATGCGACCGCCATCGAGTGTTTTCATAGCAAATTTAAATCCGAAGCCATCTTCTCCGATACGGTTTTCCTTGGGAACCTGAACATCGGAAAATAGGAGTGAATGGGTATCGGAACTACGGATACCCAATTTGTTTTCTTTAGGACCAATGGTAAATCCCGGCAGCCCTTTTTCAACGATCAATACATTGATTCCTTTGTGGCCTTTTTCAGGATGTGTCTGTGCAATGACAAGATAGATATCGGCATGGCCACCATTGGTGATCCAATTTTTTGTACCATTTAGGAGATAGTGATCCCCCTTATCTTCGGCGGTGGTATGCTGTGAGGAGGCGTCCGAACCAGCTTCAGGTTCTGACAACGCAAAAGCACCAAGTTTTTCACCTTTCGCTAAAGGAATCAGGTACTTTTGTTTTTGTTCCTCTGTACCATAAGCATTGAGTCCATATAATACCAGGGAATTGTGGGCGGATACGATAACGGCCGCTGAGGCATCAATTTTGGCAATTTCTTCGAGCACAAGAACATAGGCCAACGTATCCATTCCAGCTCCGCCATAAGCTTCGGGGGTCATGATACCCATAAACCCTAGTTCGCCCATTTGCTTGACAAAATCTGTTGGAAATTTTGCGGCTTCATCGCGCTCGATTGCCCCAGCCTTTAGCTCCTGGGCAAATTCCCGCGCTGCGTCGCAGATCATTTTATGCTCTTCGCTTAATTCAAAATTCATGGCATTTCAGTTTTTTGGTTCATCAGTTACCAAGCCGATAACGTATATATAATAAGGTTTGCTGTCAAAAAGTTTCCTCCCAACTCACAATCATTTTATGAGCTCGGTGTACCAACATACTCAAATATACAAAATATATATTATGCAGGCATAGTAATATAGCAAATTACTTTTTAATCTACTTGAGCTAATCATTATAAGCATTTTGGAAAGTAATGGCCAGGGTAGGGCGGACAAGTAGCAAGGGGCATGTTGGTTTTCATTTTGTTTATAATTGTAAAATCCTTACTTTCAATTGGATTAAGTTTAGTTTTTTCATTTCAATTTAAAAAATTGAAGAATTACTTGTTTGCTAAATTTAATCTACTATATTTGTAGACTATATAATTTAAACACATTTAAAAAATAAGATTATGAGTTTAAGATTAGGGGATGAAGCGCCAAATTTCAAAGCGCAAACAACCATTGGTGAAATAGACTTTCACGATTATATCAAAGATAGCTGGGTCGTTTTCTTTTCGCACCCGTCAGATTATACGCCGGTATGTACTACAGAGTTGGGCCGTACGGCAAAATTGAAATCTGAATTTGACAAGAGGGGTGTGAAGGCCATTGCGCTAAGCGTCGATAATGTAAACGATCACTTGAATTGGATTAAGGATATCAATGAAACGCAAAATACCGAAGTGAATTTTCCGGTTATTGCTGATGAAGATCATCATGTATCCGAATTGTACGATATGATCCACCCAAATGCTTCCGCAACAGCGACCGTACGTTCCGTATTTATTATCGGTCCTGACAAAAAGATCAAATTGACGCTGACCTATCCAGCATCAACAGGTCGTAATTTTGATGAAATTTTACGGGTCATTGATTCTTTACAGTTAACTGCCGATTATCAAGTCGCTACGCCCGCTGACTGGAAGCATGGTGAAGATGTTATTGTTGTGCCAGCGATTAAGACAGAAGATATTCCTGCTAAATTTCCAAAAGGCTTCAAAGAGATCAAACCGTATTTGAGAACGACGCCACAGCCTAATCTATAGGGAGTAAGCCCTTGGAATTAAAGAACAAAAAAAGGCAACGTTGAAAAACGTTGCCTTTTTTATAAGTTATAAATGCCTCCTAATAGACTTTAACCATGTAGATATAGTCTTGCATTTTCTTGATTTGTTCTGTTCTTGGTAAACCTGCCAAGCTATTCTTTTTGTTGATCTTAAGACCGGTAACCAGTGAATCACTTGGTATGTCCGCTAAGGCGTTCAAGATTGATTTCGTTTTGATTGCAAAGGCGGCACCATCTATGCCACGTTGTTTTCCGGAAATAATACCAATCACATTACCTCTGCTATCCAATACCGGACCGCCACTGTTACCTGGATTGACAGGTACGGAGATCTGATAAGCGATGGTATCACCGGCATAACCTGTTGATGAACTTAGGTATCCCTGACCATATACTGCTTCGTCCCGAGGAAACCCGATCGTATAAATATCTTCACCAAGATCTGAAGTCGACGTTTTGAACGTGTAAGGTAAGCTTTTAGCTTTCTTAAAGGTCTTATCTGTGATGTATAAGATCGCCAAGTCTTTGCTTGGATCGGTGTGTACGATTTGTGCTTTATACGATTCGCCTTTACTATTTTGTAAATAGATCGAATCAGCCCCGCTAATGACATGGTAATTGGTGACGACATAGCCATCTGTCGTCAACATAAATCCTGTTGCACCAAACTGGCTTTCGGTACCTTTTACAGATTTTTTGTCATTGATATCCCTGATAGCAGCGTTGTGTGCGTTGACGTTCTTTTTGACATTGTTCATGTCTCTACGTAATGCACTGTAATCGGAAGATGCTTTCTCGAGGTTGCTGTAATAACCGCTCAGCCATAATGTGCCAAATACTGCAAATACCGCTACCACTGCAGCCACTAAAGAACTTGCTTTGATGCGTTCCCAAAGTGAAATTACCGCTGATTGTTTTATAGGAACTACCTTTGCGGGTTTGTTTTGGGTTTTATGGTATTCTTTTGCTGATTGTGCTAAAGCATTTTTGAAATCCAGCCGTTGACTGGTTTCTTTCATATTGGCAACAAATTCGCGGTGTTGTTGTAATTGGGCAGCATAGGAGGGCTGATCAGCACAAAAAGATTCAAATGCAGCTTTTTCTTCGGCCGATAATTCGCCGCGAAGATACTGGTCTGCTAATTCGAAAAATTCTTTTTGATTCATTGTTCCCATGGTGTTACACTAATTTTAATCTGTTGAAAAAAAATATTTTTTTCAGCCGTTGTAGGCATTTATACTTCTGAGTCTTGGCATTATCTGTATTGGTATAACCAAATTTATCACAGATGTCCTGCATCGAATGGTTTAAGATGTAGAAATCATGTAAGATTGTCTTACAAGGTTCTCCCATTTTCTCTAAGGCAAGTTCCATTTGGTCGAACTTCTTTTCAAGTTCTTGATGCTGTTGTAGATCTTCTTCCTCAAATAAGGAATCTTCATAACCGCTAATGTCACTGTTGCCAAAACCAGCACGATTGAGTTGCTTAAGCCAAAGCCTTCTGCAAATCGAGTAAAGATATGTTTTAAGTTTGCTGCTGAGCTCAAAGTTCCCTTTGGTAACTTTATCGTAGAGCACAATGACAGCTTCTTGAAAAATATCTTTCGCTTCATCCTCACTTCCATTGTTTTGCAAGATCATATGGCTTATAGACGGATAGTACCGCTTGTAGATAGCATCTATCGCCAAGCTGTTGCCGTCTTTGATGCCTTCAATGATTTGCTCATCATTTTCTAGCAGGACTGATTTACTGAATTTACTCACCTATTAATACCTTAATGCTTAAATTGTAACCCTTTGAAAAATAAAATTCTTCGAAATATTTTCAAACGTAAACTTTTATTTGTTTAAAGTGAAATCTATCCCCAAAAATAAGGCTTATTCCTTGAAACCGAAAGCATTTGTTTTTTATTGGAATCAGCTTCTTTTGGGAGGACATCGTTATTTTTCGCCGGGTCAATTTTTTACGTTTTTACATTGTTTTATGTACGATCCTCAAATGGAGAACCTATAGAACAATTTTAAAGTTCGATATGATCTTTTTTGTATCGAAAAAGTTTCGCAATCGAGTGCTTTAATAATCTGCTTGTTATTACTACAAAATGAAGTTACATTTGGTTTCCTGGACTAAATTGCTTAATTACATTATGTTAAGAAACTCTGTTATTTTTTCAACGATTCTAGCCTCATTGCTGTCGCTGGACACTACCGTCACGATAGGGCAAACGATTACGTCATCTATCGACGGTTTCCAGTATGGAGCCACAACGGCTCCAAAAGGGAATGAATGGGAATCGCCTCAATTATTATCACTTAATAAGGAGTTGCCGCATGCGTCGTTCTTCTCCTTTCAGAACGTAGAAAGTGCGCGAAAAGTACTTCCCGAGCATAGTAACTATTGGCTTTCGCTCAATGGATCCTGGAAGTTTAACTGGGTAAAGACCCCGGAAGAGCGACCAAAGGACTTTTATGACCCGAATTATAATGTGGGTGCCTGGGAATCTGTTCCAGTCCCTATGAGCTGGAATATTTATGGTATACAGAAGGATGGAAGCTTAAAATATGGTGTACCTATTTATACCAATCAACGTGTGATCTTTCATCATCAAGTAAAGGTCGATGATTGGCGCGGTGGAGTTATGCGGACGCCAGCCCAAGATTGGACAACTTATGTCTACCGTAATGAAGTAGGATCGTACCGACGTAACTTTACAGTACCTACTCATTGGGACGGTCGTGAGGTATTTATCAATTTTGATGGTGTAGACTCCTTTTTCTACCTGTGGATAAATGGCAAATATGTCGGATTTTCAAAAAATTCCAGAAACGTCGCATCTTTCAATATCTCGCCTTACTTAAAAAAGGGTGCTGAAAATGTGTTGGCTGTTGAAGTTTACCGGAGTTCGGACGCTTCCTTTTTGGAAGATCAGGATATGTTTAGATTGCCCGGGATATTTCGGGATGTTTCGCTTACTTCAACGCCAAAAGTTCAGATTCGCGATTTAGCGGCCATTCCAGACTTGGACAGCAATTACGAAAATGGTTCGTTGAAAATTACGAGTACTGTACGCAATCTGGGTAGTAAGAAAGCTGAAGGGTATAAAGTAGTTTATTCACTTTATAAAAATAAGCTATACAGTGACGAGAATACCCTTGTTGATCAGACAGAAGCTTCATCAGCTGTGCCAGCCCTGGATGGTCAAGTTTCTAATAGCGTCGCCGCAACGTTGAACGTCAAAAATCCGGATAAATGGTCTGCCGAATTACCTTATCGGTATACTTTGGTGGCTGAATTGAAGGATAAAAAGAACAAAACGGTTGAGACTATTTCTACCTATGTTGGATTTAGAAAGGTTGAGATTAAAGATACCAAGGCTGCGGATGATGAATTTGGCTTGTCCGGACGTTATTATTATGTCAATGGTAAGACGGTGAAACTGAAAGGCGTCAACCGTCATGAAACCAATCCTGAACATGGCAAAGTAGTGACCAGAGAACAGATGGAAGCTGAGGTGAAATTAATGAAACGGGCGAATATCAACCATGTCCGGAATTCGCATTATCCAGAACCTGCTTATTGGTATTATTTATGCGATAAATATGGAATTTATCTCGAGGATGAGGCCAATATCGAAAGCCATGAATATTATTATGGCAAAGAGTCTCTTTCTCATGTTCCTGAATGGAAAAATGCCCATGTAGCCCGTAATATCGAGATGGTGCATTCGACCATCAACCATCCGGCAGTGGTTATCTGGTCTTTAGGAAATGAAGCCGGTCCGGGTGATAATTTCGTGGCCGCCTATCAGGCTATCAAGAAAATCGATACGTCAAGACCTGTTCAATACGAGCGTAACAATACAATCGTTGATATGGGCTCCAATCAATACCCCTCAATAGACTGGGTAAGAGGAGCTGTAAAAGGCACTTACAAATTGAAATATCCATTTCATATCTCGGAGTATTCACATTCCATGGGTAATGCCGTTGGTAACCTAATTGATTATTGGGAAGCCATCGAATCGACCAACTTCTTTATGGGCGGTGCCATTTGGGATTGGATTGATCAGGCTATGTATTATTACGATAAGAAGACCGGCGAACGCTTTCTCGCTTATGGCGGCGACTTTGGAGACAAACCCAATGATGGAACCTTTGTCAATAATGGGTTGATCTTTGCCGATATGAAACCTAAACCACAGTATTTTGAGGTCAAGAAAGTGTACCAAAATGCGGGCGTAAAGGCTGTTGATATTCAACAGGGGAAAATTGAGCTTTTCAATAAAAATTATTTTAAAGATCTATCCGATTATCAGGTTCAATGGTCGCTATATAAGGATGGGGTAGAAGTAAAAAATAGTGCAGGTACAATCAGTGCCGCTGATTTGCCGACAGCGCGCCAACGCAAGCAGCTTATATTGCCGATAAATTATGCGCAGTTAGATGCGGGATCGGAGTATTTTGTAAAAGTACAGTTTATTCTCAATACAGATCGACCTTGGGCGGCCAAAGGTTTTGTTCAAATGGAGGAACAACTGTTTGTCAAAGCGGCTGAAAATAAACCGTTGATTTCCGCTGTTGCACAAGGAGGGGCTCCGTCGCTTTCCAAAGAGGGTGATTTGCAGGTGGTGAAAGGAGATCAGTTTATCGCGAAGTTTGACAATAAAACAGGCTCGATATATAATCTAACATATGCCGGTAAACAAGTTATCCGCGATGGCGAAGGCCCAAAATTGGATGCACTACGTGCTCCGGTTGACAATGACAACTGGGCTTACCAACAATGGTTTGAAAAAGGATTACATAACCTTAAACATAAGGTTTTGTCTTCAAACAGTTATACCAAGAAAGATGGAACAGTTGTATTGGCGTTTACGGTTGAATCGCAAGCTCCATATGGCGCGTCTTTGTTGGGGGGAACTTCGGGAACCTACACGCTTAAAGAGCATACGGATAAGCCTTTTGGCAAAGATGATTTTAAATTTACAAGCAATCAGATCTGGACAATTTATAAGGATGGCTCTATTGAATTGTCGTCGAGTATTACATCCAATAATGCAAGTGTTGTATTAGCTCGATTGGGATATGCTTTGCAATTACCGACCGAGTATGGCAATTATAGTTATTATGGACGTGGACCGATCAATAATTATGCTGATCGGAAGACAGCACAATTTATTGAATTGCACAAAAGCACTGTAAAAGATCAGTTTGTGCCATGGCCTAATCCGCAAAATATGAGTAACAATGAGGATGTGCGTTGGACAGCATTGACAAATAATGCTGGACAGGGAGTTGTTTTTATTGCGAAAGAGCATTTATCAACATCCGCTTTGGACTATAGTGAGCTTGAGTTGACCTTTGCACCGCACCCTTATCAATTACCAAAAAGTTCGGGCGTACACGTGCATCTTGATGCAGCTGTAACAGGACTTGGTGGTAATAGCTGTGGACAAGGGCCACCGTTAGAAAAGGACCGTGTGAAAGCAGTACCAACGGCTATCGGTTTCATTATCCGTCCGATTCAGAACAATGATATGATAGCAAAGGCTCAGGTAGCGACTGCCGGTGACGCGCCCATTTCGTTGGCAAGAAGTTCAAATGGAGAAGTTTCTATTCAATCGGGAAATAAAAATGAGACCGTATTATACAGTTTGAACAATGCAAAGGCAAGTGTTTATAAAGCGCCTTTTGACTTACGCGCCGGTGGTACAGTAACGGCTTGGTATCAACAAAATGAAAAATTGAAGGTAACACAACAATACACTAAAATCGAAACCATTCCAATGGAGGTTGTTTTTGCTTCAAGTCAGGAGACTGGTGAAGGGGATGCCAAGAACCTATTGGATGGAGATCCTTCCTCGATTTGGCATACGATGTATTCGGTTACCGTAGCACAGTATCCACATTGGGTTGATTTTGATGCTGGAAGTAGCAAAACAATTAAGGGCTTCACTTTTCTACCAAGACAGGATGGACCGAATGGTGATATCAAGGATTATAAGATCCAGGTGAGTAAAGATGGGAAGAACTGGGAAGATGTGATGTCCGGATCTTTTGAACGGAATAAAAAATTAAAAACTGTTCGATTCGAAAAGCCTGTGAAAGGACGTTATATCCGCTTTACAGGACTTAACTCCCAACGTGGTGATGATTATGCTTCCGGAGCTGAATTTGCTGTTATCGCTGAATAATTTGCTTTAAATCGCATATTGAGCCAGCACCTGTCAAACAGGTGCTGGCTTTTTTGTTGGCGACCTAGGATAAGATTAAATAGTGCGATCGTTTCGTTTCACGTAAGGTAAGGTAAGGTAAGGTAAGGTAAGGTAAGGTAAGGTAAGGTAAGGTAAGGTAAGGTAAGGTAAGGTAAGGTAAGGTAAGGTAAGGTAAGGTAAGGTAAGGTAAGGTAAGGTAAGGTAAGGTAAGGTAAGGTAAGGTAAGGTAAGGTAAGGTAAGGTAAGGTAAGGTAAGGTAAGGTAAGGTAAGGTAAGGTAAGGTAAGGTAAGGTAAGGTAAGGTAAGGTAAGGTAAGGTAAGGTAAGGTAAGGTAAGGTAAGGTAAGGTAAGGTAAGGTAAGGTAAGGTAAGGTAAGGTAAGGTAAGGTAAGGTAAGGTAAGGTAAGGTAAGGTAAGGTCTCGGGCGATAATTTTGCAAACTTATTACATATAATGTTCGCGCACTTCTGTATTTTTAGGCCAGTTTAAACCGAGGCAAACCGGACAGTATGGAAATAAATAAACTTGATAATGCGCCTTTTACGGCATACCAAAAACTGGTGGTCTTTTTATTGGCCATGACACAATTTACGGTCGTGCTTGATTTTATGGTGATGTCACCGATGGGGGATATCCTGATGAAAGCCATCGATCTCAAACCAGCTCAATTTGGCATTGCGGTTTCGGCCTATGCTTTTAGCGCGGGTGCTTCGGGGCTGCTTACCGCGGGTTTTGCCGATCGTTTTGATCGAAAGAAGCTGCTGCTTTTTTTCTATTCTGGCTTTATTATCGGAACTTTCTGCTGTAGTTTTGCCAACGATTATTGGACTTTGGTCGCTGCTCGAATTATCACGGGCCTCTTTGGAGGGGTCATTGGTTCGATCTCCATGGCTATTATCACCGATATCTTTACGCTTCAGCAACGTGGACGTGTGATGGGCTTTGTACAGATGGGCTTTGGCGCCAGCCAGGTCCTAGGCATTCCGATAGGTCTGTATATCGCAAACAATTGGGGCTGGCATAGTGCCTTTTTATGGATTGCCGTGATGGCTTTAATTATTGTCATTATCATTGCAATTAAACTCATTCCGATTACAGCACATATCGGTCTTCAGAAACATCAATCTGCGTTAAAGCACCTTTGGCTGACTTTTTTCACAGCGAGAATATCGTATCGGCTTTGCTGCAACAGCCTTGCTATCCATTGGAGGTTATATGATGATGCCTTTTGGAAGTGCTTTTGCAGTCAATAACCTCAAAGTTAGCCACGAGCAGCTGCCGATGTTGTTTATGATTTCGGGTATCGCTTCATTGATTATTATGCCTATCGTCGGAAAATTGAGCGACCGTTACGATAAGTTTAAGATTTTCGCGTTCGCTTCCCTTTGGCTCATGGTTGTCGTATTTATCTACACGAACCTAGGCGTTACTCCATTTTATATTGTTGTTATCTTAAACATTTTAATGATGGCGGGCATTTTAAGTCGGATGACGCCTTCTTCCGCTTTGATCACGGCTGTTCCGGAGATGAAAGATCGGGGTGCATTTATGAGTATCAGTTCATCGTTGCAGCAGCTGGCAGGAGGTGTGGCAGCTTCGCTAGCAGGTGTAATCATTGTTCAAGAAACAAAAGAAAGCCCCTTGGAACATTATCCTACATTGGGGATGAGTGTGATTCTGCTCTCTATCATCGGTATTTTTATGATCTACCGGGTGAGCAGTATGATTAAAAAGCGAAAAGCCAATTCTTAAAACAAAATTGTTCTTATCGTTATTAGTTCTTAAAATATAAATTGCTAAAGAGAGATGGAATTATGGAAAAAATAGTTAGATATCCACATCCAAATGGAGAGATAACCGTTCTTTGGATACCTGAACGCTGTGCACATGCTGCGGTTTGCGTGAAGAGTCTCCCAAATGTGTATCATCCGAAAGATAGGCCTTGGATCACAGCCCAAAATGCCAGTACAGCGGAATTGATTGAACAGATCAAGCATTGCCCTTCTGGAGCACTTCAGTACGAATTGAAAAAATAATAGTTGTTGTATTGTTAAGGCAAAAAAAAAGCATCATTTAATTATAAATGATGCTTTTCTTGTTGGCGGTCTGGACGGGACTCGAACCCGCGACCCCATGCGTGACAGGCATGTATTCTAACCAGCTGAACTACCAGACCAACAATGTGTTTTTAAAATTTTAGCGGTCTGGACGGGACTCGAACCCGCGACCCCATGCGTGACAGGCATGTATTCTAACCAGCTGAACTACCAGACCTAAAATCTTAAGGATTGTTTTTAATAATTTTTGGCGGTCTGGACGGGACTCGAACCCGCGACCCCATGCGTGACAGGCATGTATTCTAACCAGCTGAACTACCAGACCTAAAAATCTTAAAAACTTATTTTGTTAAAGAACATATGAGATTTCTCTCTCTTTTGAAGCGGTCTGGACGGGACTCGAACCCGCGACCCCATGCGTGACAGGCATGTATTCTAACCAGCTGAACTACCAGACCTCAACCCTTCTCCTCAGAAGGTGTGCAAATATAGCGTTTGTTTACGTATCTGCAAAGATTTTTTGAAAAAAAACTAATCTACTTGACCGTCTTTCATCTTCTCTGCATTCTCCGCAAACTGCAATGCATCGATAATACCTTGAATATCACCGTCCATAATTGCCGGTAAGTTGTACATCGTCATTCCAATACGGTGCTCCGTTACGCGACCTTGTGGGTAGTTATAGGTACGAATTTTTGCCGAACGGTCTCCAGTAGATACCAAAGTTTTTCTTTTTGCAGCGATGTCGCCGTTCTTTTTGTTCAACTCGAGCTCGTAAAGTTTGTTCCGCAACATCTCCATCGCTAACTCACGGTTGGCTAATTGGGAACGTTCTACCTGACAAACCACAACGATACCACTTGGTTTATGCGTCAACTGCACTTTTGTTTCAACCTTGTTGACGTTCTGTCCACCAGCACCACCTGAACGGGAAGTCTGTAATTCAATATCACCCGGATTGATCTCAACATCGACATCTTCAGCTTCAGGAAGAACTGCAACAGATGCTGCAGAAGTATGTACACGACCCTGTGTCTCCGTATCCGGAACGCGTTGTACACGATGTACACCTGATTCGTATTTCAATTGTCCGTAAACGTCTTCACCGATGACTTTTAAGATCACCTCCTTATAACCGCCAGAAGTTCCTTCGGTAACGTCCATTACTTCGTTGCGCCAGCCTTTGGTTTCGAAATAACGTGTGTACATGCGGTAAAGGTCGCCAGCGAATAAGGCTGCTTCATCACCACCTGATCCACCACGAATTTCGATAATGGCATTTTTCGCATCTTCAGGATCCTTAGGAATCAACATTAAGCGAATTTCTTCTTCTTTTTCTTCTTTTGCTACGTATAAAAGATCCAATTCTTCTTTAGCCATCTCACGAAGTTCTTGATCCTTCTCGTTCATGATGATGTCCTTATTGGTATCAATATTACTCACCATATTCTTGTAAATATGGTACTGATCCACGATTTTGCCCAAATCTTTGTACTCTTTATTCAATTTGGCAAAACGTTTCATATCTTGCATGGTATCAGGGTTGCTCAATTCAGCTTCCACTTCTTCCCATCTTTCTTTTATCGCTTGTAATTTATCTAACATATATCAAAAATGCTTCTTCTAGGAATGTATGACCTAGATTACTATTGAGTGTACAAAAGTAAGGAAATTTTGTTGCTTTTAAACAACCTAGCCTGCTATTAATGAGAGGAAACTGCTTTTAGTCCCACGATGGAAGCAATCAGCGTGAAAATAAAGAATATGCGCCAAAAATCTGCGGGCTCCTTAAAGAAGATGATTCCCATTAAAACGGTACCTACTGCACCTATTCCGGTCCAAACAGCATAAGCTGTGCCTAAGGGAAGTGTCTGTGTAGCTTTGATCAATAAGCCCATACTTGCAAATAAGAATACGACAAAGGCACCGTACCAGAGCCATTGCGCATTTCCGGTCGCATCTTTGGCTTTACCTAAGCAGGTCGTAAAGCCGATTTCACATAATCCACCCAATATTAAAAATACCCAGTTCATATCTTTTTTGATTTTTTGTTTCGATACAAAGATCCGGCTTTAGGGCGATAATAATTCTTACAAATGTTAAAAATTTGTGTGAATATTTGCGCGAATCCGGCTTAGGGTAACCTGACTGACACCGAGATAGGAGGCGATGTAACCAAGTTTGATCCGTTGAATATATTGAGGGTATTTTTGAAGTAACTCGGCATAGCGCTCTTGGGCAGTATTAAAGAGCTTGGACATGGTTCGTTGCTCGGCCTTGATAAATTCAAGTTCAGCCATCTTTCTTCCCCAGTTGGCAATGGCAATATCACTTTCGTAGAGATCAAAAAGTTGCTTTTGGTCTATCTGATAAACAACACTGTCCTCCAAAAGGTCTATATTTCATAACCCGGGGTATCATGGACATAACTATTCATGGATATGAGCGTTCCACCGGGTGAAACGAAATCCAAGGTAATCTGACGGTTGGCCGTCTCGTAGTAAACGCGGGCTAATCCGGAAGCCAGAAAATAGAGATTTTTTTGAATTTTGTCCTGTTCGATCAGCAGGCTATTTCTTTTCGCTGTGATTTTCGTACTGACCTGCTCCAATTTTACAGCACTTTCAGGCGTTAGAAAGTGGTAACCGTTCAGGCAATCGGATAAAGAAATTAGGATTTGCTCGCCCATTTTTCCAAACGTAAAGTTTCACCATCCCATACTGCATAGGTATGGTAATTGATCCATTCCCCTAAATTTAGAATACGGCTTTTGGAGTTGAGTTCAACATCATAGGGAAGATGTCTATGGCCAAAGATATAATAGTCGTGATGTTGGGTTGACTCCAGCTCCTTTGCATAGCCAATCAGCCATTCTTTGTCTTCACCCAAAAACTTTTCGTCCTCATTATTCGAAAGCCTACTATGTTTGGACCAGCGTGTCGCGATTCCGATTCCAAAATTTGGGTGCAACCGCGCAAATAACCATTGGCAGAGACGGCTCCGAAATACTTTCTTGAGTACCTTGTATTTGTAATCACCCGAACCTAATCCATCGCCGTGGTGAATATAAAAGTGTTTTCCGTTGAGTTTTAATTCCAGCTCATTGTCGATGATCTGAACATTTAATTCCTTTTTGAGGTAGTCAAACATCCACATATCGTGGTTTCCTTTAAATAAAGTAATGGGAATGCCGAGATCCGAAATTTCGGCTAATTTACCCAAAAAGCGGATATAGCCTTTCGGGACAACCGTGGCATATTCAAACCAGAAATCAAAAATATCACCAACAAGATAGAGCTGTGCAGCATCTGTTTTGATCTGGTCCAGCCACTGTATAATTTGCAGCTCCCTTTCCCGTGAACGTTCCAAGGGGTAAGATCCAAGATGAAAGTCGGAGGCAAAATAAATTTTTGTTCTTGTTGACATGTGGCCAAAACTAAAAAAAAATGGCGGCGAATACAAAATTCGCCGCCACAATATAATTTGCTATGATTTCGATAATTCGGTGATGAGCGCCTTTAGATATTCCGTGGCATCGGGATCAATGCGCTTCAAAGACTGCTGAAGTTGATCGGGATAAGCACTTTTTATCGCCATGATTGAACTTGCGATAACCATATAAGATTTGTCATTTACAGCGTTCAGAATTAGACTTTTGTATTTTTTATCTTTTGTCTGTGCGAGCTTTTGAATCGCAGAGGCGCGGATGACAGAGGCTTCGGATTTCTCTGCAAGTGTCAAGATTGTTTTTTCTGTTGATTTGCGAACCGTGGGATTGCTTAAATCGAGCCCTTGAATTGCTGTTGCAGCAAGATCCGCATCGGTATCCGCCAATGCTTTTGTTAAGATTTGCTGGCTGATGAAATTTGTCGGATTTTTTGAGGCGTATGCAATCGCACCGACGCGGTTAGCAAATGAAGGTGCATGCTCATATTGATACAGATAGTCGGCATCTGACTTATCGATTTGAATTTGACCAACGAGTGTTTTTTCGGGATCGACATCAATAAATTCAACAGCAGCAGGTAAAGGAATCATAAATTGGGCATTCCGCTTGTTGAGTTGAAAGGTCAGTCTGATCTTCCCATTTTTCGTATAGATATCGACGGCTAAGGGAAGCTGGAATGTCTGCACGGTTGAATCTTGAATTTGGGCTACATTCAGGATGATACTGTTCTCTCCGTTTCTTGTCGTGATTTTCAAAATTGGATGCCCACCTTGGTAATACCATTGATTGAAGTACGGAGCCCAGTCTTTTCCGGTCACCTCTTCCATCGCTAGACGGAGCTGTTGCGGTTCGCCGGTTTTAAAGGAATTGTCTGTCAAATATTTTTTCAGCGATTGATAGAACGCTTCATCACCCATTTGTTCTTTTAAAGCATAGAGAATCAATGAACCTTTTGCATAGCTGATATTATCAAACATATCTTCTTTATCATGATAATAATAACGGGCTAAAGTCGGACTTTTTCCATTTTTTGTCGATTTGAGATAAGACTGGAGTTTTTCAAATCTAGATTTATCGCCACGATCTTTACCACCATCGTGCTCACGCCAGATAACCTCGCCGAAAGTAGCGAAAGATTCATTCATGGTCAAATTGGACCAAGATTCTGCTGTTACCAAATCGCCAAACCACTGGTGAAACAGTTCATGGGCAATCGTTCCCTCCTGATTATCGTCCAACAATTCGCGTTTCGTCTTTTGTACATGTTCACCATGTAGGGTTGCACTTGTATTTTCCATGGCGCCTGAGACATAATCGCGACAGACAATCTGTGCATACTTATTCCAAGGGTAAGGAACGCCTAGAGTCTTGCTGTAAAAATCCATCATGGCCGGTGTCTTTCCGAAGATATCTTTGGCATAGGGTGCATACTTCGGTTCAAGGTAGTAGTCAACGGGGATATTGTTGTATTTGTCCTGATAGATTTTAAAATCACCAACGGCCATCATAAATAGATATGGGGCATGTGGTAAATCCATTTTCCAGGTATCTGTACGTGTACCATCACTATTTTTCTGTTGATTGCTCAATGCACCGTTCGATAAACTGACGTAATTGTCAAGAACGGTCATGGAGATTTCAGCCGTCGTCTTTTGGTTGGGGCGATCAATTGTCGGGAACCAGGCTGATGATGCTTCAGTCTCGCCCTGTGTCCATATTTGACGAGGTTTGTTGGGTGTGCGTTCATCTGGATTGATAAAATAAAGCCCCTTAGCATCGTTGATTGCTGCACTGCCCTGCGCCTTCAATAAATTGGGCTTTGCGGTATAATCGAGGTATACTGTATATTGCTCCTTTGCAAGGTAATTCCGGTCGAGCTTAATCAGTAGAGAGTGATCATCATAGGTATATTTCAAGGGAATCATTTGTGTGCCATTGACCAAAGATACCTGTTTAATATCCATGCCTTTTGCGTCAAGGCGGAGGGAGTCTGTTGGGTAGAAATAGGGTTGTAAAGTGACCCATTCTTTGCCATTCAGAAATTGGTTTGTATAGTCAAAACGTACATCGAGTTTGGTGTGGACAAGATCGTTGATCTTGGTAGGAGTGGCTCGATATTGCTGATCTATAGGTAATTGTTGTGCTTCGCTTATTCCGATTTGAAGAATGGAAATCGACAAAGAAAGGTATATGACTTTTTTAAACATGGTTATAGTATTTTCAAGATTTAAATAAATCTAAAGAAATTTCGGTTGTGATAAAAATATACGCTGCAGAAATGTGTCTAATGCTACTATGAGCGGCCCATGTTTTGTTTATTTATTCGCTTTGATTTAGGTAGTTTGGATGCTAACGTAAAGGACAAGCGGGAAGTGATGAATCTAGGCTTTTTAGTTATTATTCGAGGAAGAGAAAGAACTGCCTGAGGTAGGTAAGAGGTCGATAAATTTGTTTATATTCAACTCAAATTGAATTTTCAAATGCTAAGTGAATAAAACTTAGATTGGTTGAAACAAGTATAAGGTTTTATGATAAATAAGAATTTTGGTCTTATCCTAATGATGATAGGTATGGCAGGTACAGCGACGACTGGCTATGGACAACAGTTGACATATCCGACGACAAATAAAGGAACCGTCGTGGATGAATTTTGGGGTGAAAAAGATAGCCGATCCTTACCGCTGGTTGGAAGATGATCGTTCAGCTGAAACAAAAAGCTGGGTACAGGCAGAGAATAAAGTGACTTTTGACTACTTGAATGCTATTCCATTCCGTACAAAATTAAAAGATCAATTAACCGAAATATGGAATTATGAAAAAATAGGAACCCCGTTTAAGGAAGGCGAGTACACTTATTTTTTTAAGAATAATGGCTTGCAGCAACATGCTGTCCTCTACCGTAAACTAGGGGAGGGAGGAGCAGAAGAAGTTTTCTTGGACCCAAATACGTTCTCGAAAGATGGGTCGACTTCATTGGCCGATGTTTCGTTTTCAAAGGATGGGAGTTTAGTCGCCTATTCTATTTCTGAAGGGGGATCGGACTGGCGGAAAGTCATTGTACTGAATGCCAAAGATAAGGCGCCTGTGGGAGAAACATTAGTAGATGTCAAATTCTCTGGTATTGCTTGGAAAGGAAACGATGGTTTTTATTATTCGAGTTACGATAAGCCAAAGGGATCTGAACTTTCTGAAAAAACAGACCAACATAAATTATACTACCATAAACTTAAAACAGCTCAGTCTACAGATAAATTGGTTTTTGGCGGTGCTGCAACACCGAGACGTTATGTCGGTGCTTCATTAACAGACGATCAACGTTACCTGATTATTTCAGCTGCAAATACGACAACAGGAAATGAACTTTATTATCAGGATCTCCAGCAACCGAATAGCAAGATTGTCTGCCTACAAGATCATTTTGATGCCAATACAGGTGTCGTTGACAATATTGGGGATAGTTTCTTATTGGAGACAAACTACAAGGCTGCCAACAACCGTTTGGTAAGAGTGGATTTGAAGAATCCTGCAAAGGAGAACTGGAAAGATGTTATTCCAGAAACTGAAAATGTGCTTTCGATCAGCACCGGAGGTGGTTATCTTTTTGCAAATTATTTGAAAGATGCGGTTTCAGTTGTGATTCATATGATTATACCGGTAAAAGATTCGGCAAATAGAATTGCCAGGTGTAGGCACAGCGAGTGGTTTTTCGGGCAAGAAAAGGAAAAAGAAATCTATTTTGGTTTTTCAAATTACATTACGCCTTCTTCAAGTTATAAGTTTGACGTGAATTCTGGTCAGTCTGCACTCTATATCAAACCTAAGGTGAAGTTTGATTCCGATCAGTATGAATCGAAACAGGTTTTCTACACATCCAAAGATGGTACTAAGGTTCCGATGATTATTACGTACAAAAAGGGGATTGTCTTGAATGGGAAAAACCCGACGATTGTGTATGGTTATGGCGGCTTTAATATCAGCTTGACACCTGCCTTTAGTACTTCCGTTGCGGTGTGGTTGGCAAATGGCGGTGTTTATGCTATTCCGAATTTACGTGGGGGCGGCGAATATGGTCAGAAATGGCATGATGGCGGCAGACAGTTCAATAAGTTGAATGTGTTTAATGATTTTATTGCCGCCGCACATTATCTTCAGGAGAATGGTTATACATCACCCGAGTACACCGCTTTATCGGGAGGATCCAATGGTGGTTTGCTCGTGGGCGCAACAATGACAATAGATCCCAAAGTAGCCAAGGTCGCACTTCCTGAGGTTGGTGTTTTGGACATGTTGCGTTATCATACCTTCACAGCCGGTGCAGGTTGGTCCTATGATTATGGTACAGTCAATGATAGCAAAGAAATGTTTGACTATCTGAAAGCATATTCTCCGGTGCACAATGTGAAAACTGGAGTTTGTTACCCAGCGACGATGGTCTTTACGGGAGATCATGATGATCGGGTGGTACCGGCGCACTCCTATAAGTTTGCTTCCGAACTACAGGCAAAACAAGCTTGTGATAATCCTGTATTGATTCGTATTGAGACAAAAGCTGGTCACGGTGCGGGAAGGTCAACAGAAGTCCTGATCAATAGTACAGTTGATAAATATGCTTTTGCCCTTTGGAATATGGGTATTAAAGAATTAAAATAAGCGGACAGCAGTCAAAGACTCAACATATTGTCTGTCTTGTTCTCCATAAAAAAGCCGCGATCAATAATTTGATTGCGGCTTTTTTTATTCATTGACTATTCGAATATCTTCTTATTGCCAGGTCTTTTCACCCTTTTTCATTTTTTGTAATGTTGCTACATATTCTTCTTTTTGAGTAGCATCGGTAATGAGTGAGATCGCTTTTTCTTGCGTTTTAATTGCTTTTTCTTTTTCTCCAAGGCGATATAATATGTTTGCAAAAGTGTCTAAATACATGGGTGCATCTTTTTCTTTTTCGTTGGATAATTTGCTCCATTCAGCTGCTGCTTTTAGGCACGCTGGGTCATTGCAGTTTTCAAAAATGGACCACGCCATGTTGTTTAGTTCTGCAGCGGTAATGGTTGAACCATATTTTGCAATGTATTTATTGAAGCTATCTCTTAAACCAGGGTAATTTTTGGTATAACCATAATAACGTGGTTGCATTTCGAGACTTGCTTTCTCTGTATTCACAGTCGGATATTTTTGCGCCAATTCTTTTTCTATGCTCGTAAAATCAACTGTTTCCTTTGCACGAATTTTGGTGTTTACTGCATTACTAACCAACAGTTGGGAGAGGAAGTCATTTGCTTTCAGTTTTTCACTAACGGCATCAAATTTAGCAGGATTGTCTTTGATTAAATTAAAAGCCTTAGAATCGACAACATTCGCCGCTGAAAGTAATAAACTAACATTCTCCTTTGTAAAGATTTGATCCGTAGACAAGGACGCCAGTACGACTCCTTCCGCTTTTGCTTGTGTCTCTTGATCATAAGCTTCTTTGGCAGCTATAGCCATACTTTTGGCGATGTTTACATTTGTTGGGTCGGCATTGAATTTTGCCAATAGTGTTTCATATTGTGTATTTGGATCAAGTGATTTTTGTGCTTTCGCTATAAAATCGTCCGCTTCACCACCACCTACGATACGATGCACAAGGGTACCTTTTGAGTCAAAGATCAGAAAAGTTGGGTAGGCTCTAACTTTATATTCTTTGGCAAAACGATCGGCCTCTTCGTACCATGATTTTACATCTTCATTGTCATTCTTAGTTTTATCCATCTGAATTTTTGCATTGACAAATTTAGCATTGAAAAAATCGCCTACTTTGGCTTGTGGGAAGATGGTACTCGACATATATTTACAGGGGCCACACCAGGTTGTAAAACAGTCTACAAAAATGAATTTGTTTTCTTTAGCTGCTTTTTCTTTAATCTGACTCCAATTGAGCCCATGCTCAAATTTGACCCCTTCGCTCTGCGCAAATAGGAGGGTTGGAATTAGAAATAGCATTAAAATCAATTTTTCATAATGTTGGTATTTTGGATTTTTAATTTAATCGTTCGTATTGGTCGGGATAGGTTTAGTTTTCCCAAGTTTTTATTCCTTTCATCATTTTGTCCAGTGTTTCTTGATAGATAGGACGATCGTCCTCACTGGCCATTTCGATCGCTTTGTTTTGCCACTTTATGGCTTTTTCTTTTTCTCCTTTCTTATAGAGCAGATTTGCATAGGTATCCAAAAATGCACTGCTTGGATCCTCAAGGATGGATTTCTTGCTCCAGCTTAACGCGGATTCAATACATGCAGTATCACTTGTATTATTAAAAATAGTCCAGGCAAAGGTATTTAATTGGTGTGGGGTAAAATCTTCTGACGAAAGGTAATCATTGATGGTATTCTTCATGGCGACGTAATTCTTCACCTGAAGGTAATAGTGTGCTTTTATTTTCTTGAACATCGGGATGAAATCGATGTCTGGATATTTTGCAGCGAGTTCATTCTGATAACTATCCCAGTTGGGTTCATGTTTGGCATCAATCTTAATCTGAAATAATTCGTTGACGACAACATTAGCCAGGGTGCGGTTGGCAATACCTGGAGACTCTAATAGAATATCGATTTTCTCTTTATTGTTGCGAATAAGATTAAAAGCTTTTGAATTGGTGAATTTGGCAGCTGCCAATAAAATATGGACATTTTCTTTTTTGAATAACTCATCCGTACCCAATGAATTCGCTAAGGTATTTTCTGCCTTTCGTGCAGTATTTTCATCGTAAGCGATATTTGCTGCTTTCAGCATCTGCTTGGCCGTATAAATATCTTGGGGTCTTTTCTCGAATTTTTTTAACAGCGTGTAATACTGTGTTTCGGGATTTAGTCCATCCATCACATGTCCGACAAATTCGGGAGCATCACTTGCACCGACAATCCGGTGTACCGCCTGCCCATCGGGATTAAAGATAAGAAATGTGGGAAAGGATTGAATATTGTATTCATTGGAAATAGCACGCGCATCGGCATACCATTTTTTGACATTGGCATTGTCGGACTCTGTCGAATCCATTTGCACTTTTACACTAATGAAGTTCTGATTGATTGGCTGCCCCACCTGCTCTAGGGGAAAGATCTCATTGCTCATATATTGGCATGGGCCACACCAGGTTGCAAATAGCTCTACGAAGATAAACTTGTTCTCAGCTTGTGCCCGTTCCTTTATCTGCTTCCAACTCAACCCTTCTACAAATTTCACTCCCTTAGTCTGGGCTTGAGCCAAATTCCCGAATAAAATTGTAAGGCATAACGCGATTATACTTCTCATACTCACTCAACAAAAGATTCATAATTATGTTTAAGTTATTAAATTAATCTGAAAACAAAAACACCTCTGATGTATTAATTTCAGAGGTGTTTTCGTGGACTGATAAATCGCTTATTTGATATTTATCTTCGATTTTAAATCTTTTGTTAGACCGTCTTTATGTAACATCAAAGAAGTTGTTTTATATCGTACAAATTCTTTTGAAGCATATAAATAACCATGGTAGTCATTTGTTGTACCCCAAGAGTTTTTAACGATGTAATACTCTTTTCCGCTTTGATCTTTTACAAGACCTACGATATGCATACCGTGGTCATCTGTAGTCTGCCAGTTGTCGAAAGCTTTTTGTCTTTCTTCCGGTGTTACTTTTAACTCTGGTTTAGGACCAACAAACATTGTTGACTTTTCTTGATCTGTCATTTCCTCGAAAGGTTTTTCTGGTACATAAGCTACACCGTTTTTCCAAGAGAAACCTTTTTCTGATACGTCAGTAGCCCAAGCTACCGTATAACCTTTTTGTAAAGCGTTGTCAATAATGTCCGTTAAATCGTTCATCTTAACATTATAGAAACGGTCGAATGACCAGTTGTCTGGAATCAACAATACGAATTGGCTGTAGTATGGATGGTCAGTTACCGAAGCAATACCCACGTAATCATCCGGATTGATACCGATTACCTGATCTGCAAAGGTGCGCGGTGTATAGGATTTACCGTTATAGTCAAATTTCTCAGGTACTTCCCCAAGATAAGAATCCATCGCAGCGGTATAGGCTTTTTCCCAATTTGGCGTTAATGTTTTACCTTTTACTACTGCTCCTAACATCGCATCCAACATATTGGTCATTTCACCAAAGTTGTTACGTGTAGTACCGTAGTGAAGACCTGTGTAAGCCGATTGCGGCATTGTACCATATTTACGGAAAGAGTTCAACACATCATGGAATTGACCACCTTCACCCAATGACAATCCGCCATGAAGGCGTACATACGTGCGTGCTTTATCTAAATACGTGTTGGCGCGCGGTATAGATTTGTGAGATCTCCACTGGTTTTTTACCCATACGGATCATTTCTGACTCCAGGAAAGAGTTACCTGAATAAGACCAACAAGTACCAGATGAACCTTGGTTTTTGATGGATGTGTTACCAAGATTGATAACTTCAGTAAATGTAAATCCAGATTTGCTATTGTCATTTTGATTTGCTTTTAGCGCATTGATCAAATTGTCTTGTGCTTGTACTTGGAATGAAGCTGCGAAAAGTGAAGCAGCTAGTACAATCGTTTTATTCCAATTCATTGTTAGTATTTTGTTAATTTAGTGTGGTGCTAAATTAAATAAATAAAATTTAGTAAGGTAAATTCCTCTGTAAAATAATTGTTCTTAAAAATCTGCTGTTTTCTGCAATCTTTTGCTGGAGAATAGGATATGCATAAAGCATAATATCACATAAAAATGGTCAGAAATTTCTTTCTGACCATGGTGTTCTGTATCGTTTGTAATTTCGCGCGGATTACCGGAGTTTCTCGCCGAATAATGACCGTCGGTACGCTTTCAATAGTCGTTTAATCAGTCGGTTCAGCTTTTTTCGGAAAAAGCAGCGAAGCAATGATACTCAATGCAAGTATGCCGACAATAACGATCAACGAATGTGTTGTTGTAAAACCTACTTCGGCCAACCAATGATGCAGCAGCATCTTTAAACCAATGAAGACCAGCAAAAATGCTAAACCTACTTTGAGGTATTGGAATTTGTGGATGATATTGACCAAAAGGAAGAACATCGACCGCAATCCAAGTATTGCAAAAATATTGGAGAAAAATACAACATAGGGATCTTTGGTAACCGAGAAAATTGCAGGGATAGAATCCACAGCAAAAATCAAATCCGTAAATTCTATGACCAGCAGTACAAGAAATAGCGGTGTCATATATTTCACGCCGTTCTCTACATGGAAGAAGTGTCCACCATCTAATTTGGGGGTTACCTTAAAGTATCGGGAAGCAAATTTAACGACCGGGTGATTCTGTGGATCCACTTCTTCGTCCTGGTTACGGTTGATAAACATTTTGACCCCTGTAAAGACCAAGAAAGCACCAAAAACATAGAGGATCCAGCCGAATTTAGCAATAAGGGTTGCGCCAAGGAAAATAAACAAGAAACGCATAATGATTGCGCCCAAAATTCCCCACACCAAAACTTTATGGTAATAGCGCTCTGGAATGCCAAAAGAAGTAAATAATAATACCATCACAAAGATATTATCTACGGATAGGGCATATTCCACAACGTAACCGGTGATATATTCCAGACCAAGGTTTTTGTTGTAGAGCTCGAGACTCGCCGCTAAATCACCGGGAATGATTTTAATATCGTGGTGGTGTTTGTAATGATTTCTTGAAGGTGGTCCAAGTCATGGATATTGTGCAATTCAAATCCATAGTGACGAAGGAGCCAATAGAAACCCAAGGAGAATAAGACCCAGATGGCGCTCATGATGCTAGCCATCTTTAGGCTAACAGGTTTGTCGCCTTTGGAGAATAAGCCTAGATCTATTGCTAGCATAAGTGCAATAAAGATGAGGAATCCGCCAAAAAACATTAATTCGTGACTCATTTTATTTTTTTCTTTCTGTTGTATATTTTACCAGTTGCTCCAACCCCGATTTGTATTCACTGTCGGGAAAGTCTTCCAAGATCTGGAAAGCATCTTGTTGGTATTCCAGCATCTTATTTGTAGCGTATTCGAGCCCACCACTCTGGCGGACAAAGTCGATGACTTCAGCCACTTTGTGTGTGTCTTCATTATGGTTTTTAATCAAATTAATGATCCTTCGCTTTTCACTTGAAGTCACTTGATTCAAGGCATAGATTAACGGTAAGGTCATTTTCTTCTCTTTGATGTCATTGCCGAGTGGTTTGCCAACGTCATCTAAACCAAAGTCGAATAAATCGTCCTTGATTTGAAATGCAATTCCGATCTTTTCACCAAATTGATGGAGCTTGTCGATTGTCTCCTGATCTGCATTCGAAGAAGCCGATCCACAGGCACAGCAAGAGGCAATCAGCGAAGCTGTTTTCTTTCGAATGACCTCAAAATAAATAGACTCTTCGATATCCAGTTTACGGGCCTTTTCGATTTGAAGCAATTCACCTTCGCTCATCTGATCAACAGCTTCCGATACAATTTTTAGTAAGTGATAATCCTGATGTTTTACAGAAAGGAGCAGGCCCCTTGACAGCAGAAAATCACCCACCAAAACAGCAATTTTATTTTTCCACAAAGCATTGATGGAAAAAAAACCTCTGCGTTCGTAGGAGTTGTCTACCACATCATCATGTACGAGTGATGCGGTATGCAGCAATTCTACGAGAGCAGCTCCTCTGTAGGTGGATTCATTGATTCCGTTGCATATCCCAGCAGAAAAGAACACAAACATGGGCCGCATTTGTTTGCCTTTACGTTTGATCAGGTATTGTGTAATGCGATCCAACAAGGGGACGGAGCTTTTCATTGAAGCTTTGAATTTTTTTTCAAAAGCCTCAAGTTCATGGGCAATAGGACGTTGGATCTCTCTTAATTTTGACATGAATTGGGGTGAAATACCAAAATAGTTAAAGCTTAAAGATAGTGATTTTGTTACAACTCTTCGACTGCTTTCTCAAGATTTTTGTACCATTCCTCACCATAGGTTCGGATGAGAGGATCCTTTAAAAATTTAAATACAGGGACCTGTAATTCTTTACCAAATGAGCATGCATCTTTACAGATATGCCAACGGTCATAGTGAAGTACGTCGAATTCGGGGTAATGTGTTGTCCTGATAGGATAGAGGTGACACGAAACGGGTTTTCGCCAATGCACCTCGCCAAGTTCGTAAGCTTTTTCGATAGCGCATTTTGTAATGCCATTTTCCCAGGTCACATAGGCACATTCTTTATTCCCATCAACACAAGTGGTCGTTAGATCGCCATCAATATCGACAACATACTTCCCTTGCTCTTCAATCGCTTCAATACCTTTCTCTGTCATATAGGGCTTTACTTTGGGATAAATCTCCTCCAATATAGCCTTTTCACTCTCCAATAAAGGTGCGCCTGAATCGCCTTCAATACAACAAATTCCTTTACATTTTGATAAATTACACACAAAGTCATTGTTGATTAGATCTTCGTGCACCAATACATTTCCTACTTCAATCATTCTAATTATTTTGAGTAGCTTGCTTTCTGTCCCAATTTGTATTTCAATCCACTGGCTTCGAGTAATTCCAGTGTTACCGAACCGATTAGAATATCTACATTGGCTTTGACCGGAATACGGTTGCCATCATTGGTTACCCACAGATAAAGCTTGCTATTTTTTTTAAAGATACGTCCTGGTTTAATCTCAGGACTGAATTTGAGACATTCTAAAGTGCCTAATTCCGTTTTTATTTTTTCTATTCCAATATATTGTATGCCTAAGGTGGCAATCTCATCATTCAAAAAATAAGTCAGCTTAAAAGATTCTCCTGGTTTAACAGTCGACAGATCTAGATTTCGGGCGAAATAATAGGAAGAAAGCAAGTCGAAAGTCTGATCTACCTTCGAATTGAAAGTCCCCTTGTTGCCTACAACACTATTTGTCTCCTGGTTGAAGCGCACCTTATCGTTCCGTCTATATCCTCCTTCACGAATGTTTTCCGTATAGTAATACGGTAAAAATGTCTTGCTGTTGATATACGAGTTGTATTCATTTCTCACCGTATATATGGCAAAGGCGCCAGCTGTTTTGCCGGCAGCGTATAGATGAAATGAAGGGTTTCCGGCTCCATCCTTGGTATCCTCAACGGTTAATGTCCCTGTTGCGGCTGAAATAAAGCCATAACGGAGTTTATATTTTAATTTCTCGCCACCTTTAAATGCCGATTCTTTTAAATGCGGTAAATCTTGAGCGAAAGCAGTACTTACGATAACGGATAAGTAAAGGAGCAAAGTCGATATAAGTTTCATGTACGTAAGTTTACGAAATTTGTTTGAAAAAGAAATGTTAATTTCATTCAAATAAATTTAACTTTTGGAGTTAATGAGACCTTCATGGACGATGACATATACTTATGTTGAGCTGAGTTATTTAGGCTGTGTCCGCTTAAATACGGGGACCGTAGAACAGGGTTCACCATACATAATACTCTTTGCTACCTTACTCAATTTTACCGTAAACTGCACAAATGTAGACTCTGGGATAAACGTATCGCCACAACCTTTCACAACCACACGTTGATCTCGAAATTGTTCCATGTCAATCTGTTCAATTGCCGCAGCATACTGTATACGCAACAACTCCTCTGAATCCCCAAAAATAACTGTCTTCGCATAGGGTTCCAATTTGTTGGCTAATAACATATAAGCCCAGGTCGGAACAATAGCATCGGCAGTACACGTAATTGCGACATGTTTACCTTCGTATTGCGACCAGTCGTGTGTCTTAATGAATTCTCGGAAATCCTTTTCTTTAAGAATCAAGCCATGGAAGAGATTATCCTTAATATCATAGACTACATTGTCTGCTTTAGGATGGTAGTTGGCCAGGTCAACTGTGACTAACCCACTTTGCGCAACTTTGTTGACAATATCTGTTTGAATATCCATATTTACATCAAAAAAAAAGCCGGACGATAATTCGTCCGGCTACAAATTTACTTAAAAATCTTTTAAAAGAATTTCACTCTATTGTCAATGATTTCAGCTTTGTCTTGTAAAGCGCGGAAAATAGATCCCCAAGCGCGTTGTGCTTTAGCTGCAAGCATTTGTTTCTTTTGTCCGTTGATATCCGAAATCGCGGCAGGATTGGTAAAACCATTTACTTGTACAACATATACACCGGTATTGCCTTCAATCGCTTTGGAAGGTTTGTTTGGCTGTAGCCCAAAAACAGTACCAACCACTTTGTTTTCTAATGCAACACCAGGAATAACTGGGTTTGCGAAGACAACATTTTCAACGTGAATAGCTGCTTTACCAACTTTTTGTGCTACTTGATCAATAGAAGATGTACCTGCTAAAGCCTTGTCAAATTTATCTTTCAAGATTCTAGCTTTAACCATATTTCTTACTGCAGGTTCTATATCTTTCTTAACAGCATCCAAGGAAAGAGTTCCTTTAGGCTGTATGTCGACCAAGTTTGCTAAGATATAAGAGGTTTCAGTTTCGAAAACTTTATCTGAAATATCGCCTTTTTTAGCTTCGAAAGCCCATTTGATTAAATCACGTGGAGCTTCGGCGCCATCTAATACATTGTCCATCGCTGTTACGCGTGAGGCTGTTTTTGCTTCCAGACCAAGTTTTTTCGCTTCTTGAGCAAAGTTCTGTGCTGTAGCTGCAGATAAGAATGCTGTTGCTTTGCTATGTGCATTGTTCAACGTTTCTTTTCCGCTGTTGATCACTTTGTCAATGATAGCAACTTTTGCATATTTTGAACTTCCTGATTGTTTCTCAATTTTAATGACATGGACACCAAATTGCGATTTTACAACTTTGATATCGCCCGTTTTGCCTTCGAATACAGCTTTTTCAAATTCAGGAACCATTCGGCCTCTTGTGAAAGTACCTAGTTCACCACCATTTGTTTTGCTCTCCGGATCTTTGCTGAACTGAACTGCAAGCGCAGCAAAATTGTCTCCTTTTTGAATCAATCCTTTGATCGAATCTGCTTTTGCCAATGCTTTATCAACGCCACCTTCAGCAGCAGGGTCCAATAGGATGTGCGATGCTTTCACAGAGTCAGGACTGATAATCGTAGAAACAACTTTTGCAATTTCATACGCATTGTTGTTTAAGAAAGGTCCCACAGTTGTTCCGACCGCAACATTGAAGACAACGGAATCCAATGAAGGACTCAATTGTCCTTTTTTTACATAGGTGAATGGAAATTTGTTGTCGGAGTTGATCGAAGCGAACAATGAGTCATCCTTTGAAACAATTAAATCTTGTTTCAATTTATTGATGGTCTCTTTTACGGCCAATGAATCTTTTGCAAGAGGTTTTGCATCCACCATTACGTATTGGATCGCACGTGTTTCCTCTTGTGTTTTGAACATACTTTTATGCTCATTATAATATTCTTGGTAATCTGCATCAGTCAATTTGGCATCAGCATCCTTAACAGAAGCGTAATCCAAAAGAATGTATTTGAAGTCTGCTAGTTTATTACGCTCTTGGTATTCTTCGTTTGCTTCCAAAGAAGTAACATATACGCTATTAGAAAGCAATTCGCCATATTTGCTGCTTAAACGCTCATCTCTAACGCCTTTCAGTAGTTCCTCCCATTGTTCAGCCACTTGTTGGTTACCTGATGTGTTCATTTGGGTGATAAAAGCACGCAGTTGACTCGGGTCAAATTGTCCTGTTTGTGGGTTGGTAAACGCTTGAACGATTTGAGGTGAAGGGTTGTTACCTTGCACTAAATCATTTAATTCGTCTTTACCGACAGTCAAACCGATTTTTTCAATTTCCTTTTTCAAGATTTCTCTTGATAAAAATTGATTCCATACTTGTTGAACAGCGTAGGTCCGCATTTGAGGGGTCACTGCACCGCCCATTTGTTGTTTGAACATTTCCTCTGTTTGTTCAACTTGTTTACTGAACTCAGGATATTCAATTTCAGTTCCGTTGACTTCCCCTACACGATTTTGATGTCTCGCCCAAAAAGGAGCTCCCCCTCGAACGACATCGCCTAGTAAAAATGCTAAAATTGCGATAGCCATAGCTGCGGTCAAGATGACACCAGCTTTGTTACGCAAAAAGCCCATTAATCCCATAGTCTGCTTATTGTGTTTATATTGTGTAAATACTTGTATTTCGTTAATTTATGCATAGCATAGCAAAATGCGGTGCAAGATACAATTTTTATAAAAAAAAACGGAATATTTTCCTGAATGTAACAAAACAAATTTGAAAACTATTTGTATAAAGTGGAGTTTTTTGTGCTCTTTTAGTTCAAATGATTCGTTTTGAACAACTTAATCGTATAAATAAACTGCCTGGAGGTATTGTCTCGGATCTATACCTGCTGTTAAGCTAAACCTGAATCTGGTTTATGGCCTGCAAATAGTTATTTACCTAAGGAAGGGAAAAGACTGTTGTTGGTGATCACCGTATAACCAGTTGCATTGGCTATATTGACGTGTTTAAAATCCTTGTCCGAAGTAAATGATGAACCTTGTAAGTTACCGCGATTATCCCGAAAGAATGCCGTAATGGGAACATGATTATAAAAGGTCATGTTGCTGTTGCTATCGGCTTTACTTTCGTCATAGATGATCTCTTCTGTTTTGATGACAGAACCGTCAGCCATAGTAACCACCACATTTTTGGTAAATACGGTGGTCTTTTCTTTTTCCCGCCGAATAGCATGGTCGGAAGTAATTCGCTGAGTTTCCTTTAAATTGTCGTCGTAAAAGATGATTTTTATGCTTTTTGGAAATTCGTATACTTCGGTGCTATCGTGTTTGATACGCATTTCAGGGGCTGTGAGATTCGCTTTTACCCGTGTGGAATCGCTATAAATAATATCGACATGACGCGAAATGTCGACCGCCTCTTCCTTTTTCATATTGGCAATGCGGTCTACCTCTTTTAGATCCGGTTCGCAAGAGGTCAATGAGAGCGCCCCTAGTAAAAATAAGATTACTAGGGGCGATATATTTTGGAATATGGATGAAGCAAATGTCTTGCGTACCATCGTATTAATTAATCTAAAGGCGGTTTTCTAAACCAGCGGTCATTGAGGGTAAAGCCGATATTAAAGTTAATATAGCGTTCACGTAGGAGACTGTTGCTGATTTTGCCCATTTGGCCAAATTCTGCAGAGAAGTTTATTTTAGAGAAAGCTCCTGAAAATTGATTTCTTGCCAACGGCAGTCCCACACCTACAGTAACCGCCATATCGTTGATATTCTGGTCGCTTAAGAAATATTGTGTTTTATTATACCTGAAACCAACTCTATAGTCTACTTGGTTCAGATATTTAAGCGAAGTAACATCTGGTGTAATCTGACCACCAATCGCTACGCCATAATTCTTCCGTAGTTCGTTTTCACCCGCTCTGGTCTGAAATCTTGACCAATCGGCATATTTAAAATCGGCCCCGATTAACCATCGGTTGTTACGTGCAAGGGTAATACCTACATTATGTCGCAACGGAAGCGTCAAATGCCTGCTGCTACGGTCCGAAACATAGGTGCTATCCAACGGGATATTTTGGTTGTCGGGATCCGTTGAAGGTGTAACCCGTGTATTAAAAATAGTTGCTCTTTCTTTGATATCATTATTGAGCGATCCTGAATAACCAACGATCAACGAGTATTCTCTATTTAAAGGTTGTTCGTATTGTAAACCATAATCAAAGATAATTCCTTGGATTTCACGTTTATTTTGTTGTTGGTGTATTTAATGCTCCGGATGAAGGCAAAAACTCTACACGGCTATAATCATTTAGGGTTCCAAATAGATAAGACATATTGGCACCAATACTCAGACCTTTTACAATGCGTACCCCCCAACCTGCATAGGCTTTAGTTAAACCACCTTCGCCCGTGAAAACTTTCGTATAAGGATCAGAATTGACTGTTCCCGTTGAAGATGTCCGATAGCCTATATCTGAATAGGGAAGGATACCCAAGCTGATACCACCAAATCGTTTCATTGGGAATGTCATGGTGATGTGGCTAAAGGCAAAGTCAGCGGTATTATCCGATCTTGTTGTCGAATTTAACTGCGTGTAGTTCCCATATAAACCAGCATCAAAAGGTCGTAAACTGTGTAGCAGAATAAGATGCAGGGTTGCTTGGGTTGGTATTATACACGCCATTGATTCTCCGGACAGCGGTATTGACACCTCCCATCCTCTATATTGTGGCAATAAATCTTCACGCATCTGACCAAGTCCAAATTGAGAATAAGGTGATGCGGATGTCGTTTTTTGTGCAAATGCGGTAGTAGAACTAGCTAAAATTCCACCTGCTAACAACAGTTGGAGTGATTTATTTCTTAGAGAGCTTGTAAAGCGTTTCTGCATGGTCAATCTATAAAATTGAGAAACTAATGTTTATTTAGTTTTAGTGAAATTTTCGAGTTATCTGACTCTTATATTAAATGTTCTTTGCTTTTAATCGCATACAAAACTATTCAATTTTTGCGAGCTTGTTAAGCCGATTTTGTTAAAAAAGGTTAAACACTTATTGTACAGTCGTTTAGAAAAACTGAAAGTAGATTATGGTCAGTGTTATGATGGCATATACAACTTCAAAAAAACCATTTCTTTTTGGCATAAGTGAAATAATAAGCCATATAAATAGCGATGGAGGGGGCACAAAGTAAAAAATGGGCCTCCGTTAGTTTTTATTCCAGTAAAAAGAAACTATCGCAAGGCATAACATAAAAAACAACAGTTGAAATGACTTGCGAATATGCACGACACTTTTGAAAAAATTGTCTTTCAATACCAAGAGGAAGAGTATTAACGTAAAGATTACTGGGACGAGTACCAGATAATCGACTAACTGAATGCGAATAGCAGTAGGGAATTTGTAGGTAAACGGTAGCCAAATGGTATAAAACTGCTCCATTTTACCCATCCAAAGGTAGATAACCGCTAAGATGAAATAGACCGTTGTTAGGCCAAGTAAAGGTGTTATCCACTCGCGCCAGTTGAATGGCCTAAAAATGAGTAGGCCTATCCATAGTAAGGCGAACATACTCAGAAAAGGGAAGTAGATCAGACTTCCTATCCCTACAATCATACCGAGATCAAACATTTCGGCTTTAACATCTGTCTGCCGATAGAGTGAGAGCAATTTGCTTAACATCCATATCGAAATGAAATTACAGATCAGTGTGGGTGAAAGTACCAAAAATGGTAAAAACAGGCTGGCCAGTGTCATGTACATCAAAGCAACCAAGAAACTGGGTTTACCCAGCAGGTTAAAATGGCTTGTGATGCGATTGAGTATCGTTGCCTGAGAAATCGTCAGGATCAGTGTGATAAAAACATTGGTCGAAGGAGAGAAGTTGATTAAGTTATTTTCTCCCAAAAGATTCCCCAAGGCAGGCTCAAAGATTACAGAATCAAGTTTGTCCGGAAGGTGAAGAAATATGCCTAAGCATAAAACAAAACCCACGATGGATAGAAATAAAATATTGATGGGTGAATAATTTCTAAACTGACTTATAATCATCGTATGCAATCAATAAAATGCTATTTATTCTTTTTTTCCAATTTGCTGATACGGCGATCGAGCAAGAAAAGGAAGAAAGCCAAACCCAGAAAAATGACCAACATGACCAATACAACAACGTAGATCTTACCTTCGCTACGCAATCCAGTCGCCATCTCGACATCCTCCTGTGCAAATGTGCTCAAAGTTGATAAGAGTAGTAAGGCTATTGACAATGTTATTTTTTTCATTTGTTTAAAATATTATTCGTGTCGTTTCCATTGTTATATATGATTCGATACACGCTATTTGATTTATGTAATATTCTGTTTTTTACTGATTGGGTTTTACCGGATTTCTTTATTTTAGAAATAAAGTACGGTATTAGCCGTTCAATATTATGCGTTCAAGTCTTTCTTTTCGAGCAGGCGTACTCTATAGCGAAGTGAACAAATCCAAGCTGCAATCATTGGCCAGCCGATCATCGCGGCATAAAATGTAGGGCGTAGCTCGCTGCTCATTTTTAAATCGCCAAAGGCTGCGTTTCCTCCACTTCCAGGGTGAAGAGAGTCTGTCATCTTTGGCAGAATATAAAGTAACACGATGATAATCGGAAATGCAAAGATATTGTACACAGCCGATATTTTGGCTCTTTTTTGTTCTTCTTCCAGTGCATTGCGGAGCACCAAATAGGCTAGATACATCAGTGTTGCTATGGCAGAGCCATTAAGCTTCGGGTCGTTTGGCCAAGGCTCTCCCCAGGTGATGTTTGCCCAAAGCATACCTGTTGCAAGTCCAAGAAAACAAAATGTTATTCCGGTATTAACGGCTTCAATGGCCATTAAATCATACTCCTGTTTGCCCGTATTGAGGTATTTGATACTATAAATAACAGAAACCAGGTACATAACGAACATAGCCGACCACATTGGGACATGAAAATAAACGTTGCGTATGCTTTCGTGAAGGATGAATAGGCGGGGAACAGGTCCCAAAAGACCATTGATAATGACCGCACAGATAATCATTACCGCTAATATTTTCCACCATTTTTTTCTCATGGATAAATTGAATTTAGTTTGTTCTCAATTCTAACACTTAATCTCGCCAAAGGTACGGAAATAACAATAAAGAAATAGTGATGGTGATTACATTAATTGCAAGTAATACGATTATTTCTTTGCTGCTGGAAGCCCTTTCCAGGCCTTCTATTGCATTGCGGGATAGCTTGATTAATACGATTAACAGTGGGATGATGGCAGGGAAACTCAAGATGGCCATTAAGGTGCTGTTGTTGCCCGCTTTGGAGCTGATCCCGGAGATCATGGTAAAGACTGTGGCGAAACTTATGCTGCCTAAGATGACCGAAATGAAGTAAAGTGTTGGATCACCGACAGGGTTTCTGAATATCGTCGAATAGACAAAATATGCAATGATCGCCAGCAGGGTCATCATCATCATATTGTAAATGACTTTAGCTAAAATGATCGCTCTGGGATCAACCAGTGAATAGTAGTAAAGTTGCCGGTTTGGGTTTTCTTGGACGAAGCTTTTGTTGATTGCATTGATCGAAGCGAAGAGCATAATGATCCAAAATAATGCATTCCATGTAGCCGTATCAACTGATTTGAAAGCTTGATAGCAGACGAAAACAGTTGATACGACATATAGTAGAATTCCGTTAATAGCATATTTTGAACGCCATTCCAGAATGATGTCTTTAAGAATTAAAGTTTTTACCTGTTGCAGCAAAGTCATATGCAGCAAAGATACAAATGTATTTTGACCACGGGAGTGACCAAAACCATCAATTCTTAAAAAAGCTGTTTTTTTACTTATGCGTTAGAAATTTTGGATTTTGCAGCATCAGTTGTATTGTCGATTTTGCTTGCCAAATTTTGAGCGGCATTGTTAGCGTGGTCCAAAGCTTCTCTGCCGGCTTCTTTTGCTTTGTTTTTCAGTGCATCTGCATCATCCGATGCTTTGCTGAAAGCTGCTTGTGCTTTTGATTTCAAATTGTCTAATTCAGCCGAAGCTCTGTTCGCTAGTTTTTGTGCCTTTTTAGCTTCTTTTTTTGAAAGATCTTTCAATGACTTAGTTAAGCTTTTAATGCCGTCATTTGCACGATCTAATTGTTTTTTCCCATCATCAGTTCCTAAAAGATACCATGCAGCAGCTCCCGCAGCTAATCCTACCAAAGCAAATGCCACTAATCCATTTTTGCTATTTTTCATAATTCTTCTATTTTGTTATATATTCAAATGATAATCAAGTATGATACCAAATGAACAATCCCAGGGTGAATTTGTTTAAAAAGAATCAATAATTAACAAAATTTTACATATCAATTTTCTGCTGCTTTGATTGCAGATTATAGAGGTGCTGATAAAGACCGCTTTCTTTTTGGAGCAGTTCAAAGTGCGTACCGCTCTCAGACACGATTCCATTTTCGACAACGATAATTTTATCGGCATCAATAATGGTCGATAGTCGGTGTGCAATAATGATCGAGGTGCGTCCACGCATTAATTCTTCCAACGCCTCCTGCACTTGTCTTTCTGATTCTGAGTCTAGGGAAGAAGTGGCTTCGTCCAAGATAAGGATTGCAGGATCTTTTAATAGTGCACGCGCAATGGCAATCCGTTGGCGCTGACCACCAGAGAGTTTAACGCCACGTTCACCAACTAAGGTGTCATAGCTTTCGGGGAAATTTAATATAAATTGATGTGCGTTGGCACGTTTTGCAGCCGCTATGATTTCATCTTCCGTGGCATCGAGCTTACCATAGGCTATATTTTCACGTATTGTTCCGCCAAACAGCAAAACATCTTGCGGCACGATAGCGACCTGGTTGCGGATATCGCAAAGTTCAAAATCGGATGCCGGTTTGTCATCGTAATATACTTCCCCTTTATTGGCTGTGTAGAATTGTAGAATCAATGAAGCTATTGTTGATTTTCCGGTTCCACTCGGTCCAACGATGGCTATTTTATCGCCAGCATTGGCTGTAAAGTTGATGTCTTTCAGAATTTCAATATCGGGGCGGCTTGGATAGGCAAAGGAAACATGGTTGAAGCTTAGTTTTCCGGTCATGGTCTTGTGCACTTCCTTGCAAGTTGGTTTTACATTGAGGTGTTCTTGGGGCTCATCTAAAATTTCCAAGATCCGTTCACTGGCGCCCAAAGAGCGTTGGATATTGGCATAGAGCTCGGGGAAACTGCCCATGGAGCCTGCAACAAACATCGAATACAAGATATAAGTAGTCAGGTCGCCTACAGTCATTTCATGGATAGAAACCAATGCCGCGCCGTACCAGATGACAGCAATCACCGCACCGAAAATACAGAAAATAATAAAAGAGGCAAAAGCACCACGGAAAGTAGCTCCTTTGACTGCCAACTTTACCACTGAATCCATTTGATTGCTGTAGCGATTAAACTCGAAGTACTCATTCACAAAGGCTTTTACGTTGCTTATTCCCAATAATGTTTCTTGAACGATACTATTTGACTCGGCCATTTTATCCTGTGCCTGTCTGGACAATTCGCGGATGAATTTTCCGAAAATAATGGCCGCTACAACGATAATCGGTAAAATACAAAGGTTCATGAGGGCAAGTTTGGGCGATACCCAAACCAAAAGGAACACACCGAAACAAAGACTAATCAACTGTCTTAAGATTTCAGCCAAAGTTGTTGTTAACGTATCCTGGATCTGTGAAAGGTCTGCAGACAGGCGGCTGTTTAATTCCCCAACACGACGATTGGCGAAAAATTCAATTGGCAAAGAAATCAGCTTAAGATAAGTATCCTTGCGTAACGCGGATAGCGTACGTTCAGCAATCTCAACAAAAATTCGGATACGAAAAAAAGAAACGACTGATAGAAAAGACAGAATAATAAAGGCAATTCCACCAATATAATAAACATGTGGTGCAAGCCATGGATAAGTTTGCTTGCCTTGCGCGGCATCAATCATGGCACCAAGCAAAGCCGGAAAGGCGAGCATGGCCAAACTGGATAATACCAAGAAAAACATGCCGATCCCAAATTTAAAACGATAAGGTTTTAAATAGGTCATCAATTTAGATGCTCTCAATAGGAGCTCTTTATTCAATTTTGGTTTTGGTAGATCTTCTTCTTGTTTGTTACCGCTGTTGAATCCTCTTGCCATATCCGCTACTTCAAATTTTGTTGCGAGGACAAATGTAAAGAGATTAAAAATATTTTGCTATCATACTTTAGTCAATTTTTTGAACTAAACCGTACTTTTTCTGATTTAAAACGGCTGTTTTAAGAGGCTTGTACTTGTGCAAATGCTTGTTGCCGCTGCTTTATCCTAAATTTTGTTGTTTCGAAGCTTTTAGTTGCGCGTTAAATTTATACAGTAAATATCCTAATACGGCGATAACAAGTAAAGCGATATAGAGCAGGATATTGCCTATACCTCCGTTGCCTGATGTTTTGTCAATCTGTGCCCGCAGTTTCTCGTTCTCTTTTTGAAGCTTACTTATGGTGCCTATATAGGCTGATACCTGCTTGTCGTAATCTGTTGCCAATTGTTGGAATTTATCCTTCTCAAAATCTTTGATTTTCAATAGTTTTTGAGTCTCTAAGAAAATGTTATTGTCGGTGATAACAATATCTTTAAGGATATCAATGCTCTTTTGCATGTCGCCTTTTGATTTGAAAAGGCCAAAAAGTCCTGTTTTTTGAGTGAGGCTCGTGTCATAGGCCCCGAATTTCTGTTGACGGGCATCGAGTAGGTCATTTACACGGCTTCGTTGGACCTCAAAAGAGCTGGAATCTGGGTTGTTTTGCGACTTGGCCTGTCCAAAGAAGCAAAATAGAACGGCGATTGGAAGTAGGAATTTTAAGAATTTCATCATGTATTTGGACGATCTATTTAATCAAATGTCTAGTTTAAACTAACGTTGATGGTAAAATTTTATTTTGCCACGAAGCTACAACTACAATTTTAGCCTTGTGGTCAGTTTGACCAAGGATAAAAAAATGGAGCGAAATCACGACAAATGAATTTATGAAATTAATCTTTAAATTCTATACGAATAACATTGGAATCGTCATCATGAAGTCCGAGTAGCTGGCTGGCATTACCTTTATTGATGGCGATTTCAAGATAGTTGGAAATGCCAAATAAACAAAGTTTCTCTCCTTCTCCGACTTCATTGTAATGCCAGGAAAGATTGGTAATGGTTTCATTACGTTTAAAATAGAGGACAAAATGACGTCCTTTCTGAACTTTATTGAATAGATCTTTCGAGATATTGGTAATGGCGTTGCCGAATGCATCAACATAAATGACATTGCCTCGGATCATGTCTTTATCAAAGATAGGCTGCAAAGTTACTTTTTCGATGAGCTGTTGCATTGAAGTACCGATTTCTTTCAGCTTGCCACCCTTGGCAATATGACAAGCAGATTTAGAAAGAATATCTGCGAGCGGAAAGTGAAGGTACCGGAGGTCCTGCATTAAGTTGAGCTCATACAGTTCCTGGGGTTCATTGCCATTCAACAATAAGCTGAAAATACCGTTGTCGGCCCCGACGAAATAATGATCGTTGTATTTCATGCCGATATATTTCGACTCCTCATGAAACAGGGTGTTAATTCCGATAATATGTACGGTTCCTTTAGGGAAATAATGATAAGCATTGCCTAATACAAAGGCCGCCCGAGGGATATTGAATGCTGGAATTTCATGGGTAATATCAACAATATTGGCACCGGACAACTGCGATAAAAGACTACCTTTTAACGCGGCTTGATAAAAATCTTTGTGTCCTAAGTCTGTTGTTAATGTAATTACTGCCATTATAATCTAAATCCTAGATCGAATTGCTGTCGAATTCCCTTAAATATACCCTTAAATTTATCTAAATAGTGGACAAAATTACTATTTATCAGATGATTTATAAAGTTAATTGGATAACTTATTTTGAATCTGTCTTTTTTCGATTGATATACACAAACATAGCGAAGATTTTATGCATAACGAAATCTTTGTGCCCCTTTGTCGGCTGTCTCCATAAGCTTATAAATCATCGTCGTTTGTACGCCGTATCTTCTTGGTTGTTTCGTTAGAATACGTTAATTTTGAATAGTATTATACAGGAACGATATTGTGTAATGGCTACAATCTAATTAATTCTAAATAGGATAAAATTTGAACGAATTACTAATTGCATTAGATGGTCTGAATTTGCCCATATTATGGGGAGCAGACAATGAGCACTTCGATTATTTGAAGAAGCAATTCCCAAAACTGCGGATTGTAGCTCGCGGGAGTGAAATGAAGGTGTTGGGAGACGCGAAGGAATTAGACCTGTTTGAGCAATCGTTTAAGGAAGTCATGGCTCATCTGGAGAAATTTAACAACATTACTTTATTGGATTTTGAAAATCTCCTTGGAGCAAGTGCAGGTTCTGCTGTTCAGCAGGAAAAAGAACTTGCGGCCAAACATGCAGCCTTTGGATCCGAACCGATCGTGTATGGACCTAATGGCCTTATTGTACGTGCACGTACGGCCAACCAACGGAAGATGGTGGATAGTATTTCGAAAAATGATATCTTATTTGCTATTGGACCGGCGGGTACAGGAAAGACCTATACGGCGGTTGCATTAGCTGTTAGGGCACTTCGAAATAAAGAAATCAAAAGGATCATTCTAACGAGACCAGCCGTCGAGGCCGGCGAAAATCTCGGTTTTTTACCGGGCGACTTAAAGGAGAAGGTAGACCCCTATTTGAGACCGCTCTACGATGCATTGGACGATATGATTCCAGCAGAAAAGCTAAAAGGTTACCTGGAAAATCGGACCATTGAAGTTGCACCTCTAGCGTTTATGCGTGGACGAACATTGGACAACTGCTTTGTGATTCTGGACGAAGCTCAGAATGCAACGGATATGCAGCTGAAGATGTTTTTGACACGTATGGGGCCAACGGCAAAATTTATCGTTACAGGTGATATGACACAGGTAGATTTACCGAAAAAAAATCAATCTGGATTGTCTACTTCAATTCGCCTATTGGAGAATATCGAAGGAATAGACATTATCCACCTCAGCGGTGGAGATGTGGTTCGCCATAAATTGGTTCGCCGCATCCTCGAAGCGTATGGCGATATTTAATCGGTCTATGCTGCAAACGTATGATTTGGGATATCCCAGTTTGGCATGGGTACAAAAGGTGCCGACTGATATAGTTCAAATAGCCTGATTAAAAGGCAAATCGAGTACAGCGAGCTCTTAAATAAATGCGCTGCATTTATGAATGCCATTGATCGCAGTCATAAATGAACAATTACTTACATTTGAATTTTACGTTGAACATGAATGCTATAAAAGAAACAAATTTCAATTTCGAAAATCAGACTGCTTTTTACCGTGGAAAAGTACGTGACGTGTATACGATTGCCGATACGTATTTGGCGATGGTTGCCTCAGATCGTATTTCAGCATTTGATGTGGTACTTCCGCGTCCTATTCCTTATAAAGGACAGGTGTTGAATCAAATTGCAGCCAAATTTTTAAAGGCTACGGCTGATATTATTCCAAATTGGGTCGTGTCTGTTCCGGACCCCAGTGTAACTATCGGTCAGCTATGCGAGCCGTTTAAAGTGGAAATGGTTATTCGGGGCTACTTGTCAGGACACGCTTGGCGTGAATATGCTGCTGGCAAACGTGAAGTATGTGGTGAGGCATTGCCAGAAGGACTGAAAGAAAATGACAAATTGCCTGAGCCAATTATTACACCGACAACAAAGGCTGCTGTTGGACATGATGAAGATATTTCACGTGCCGATATCTTGAAAAAAGGCATCGTAAGCGAAGAAGATTATGTTCAATTGGAGCAATATACCAAAGCGTTGTTCCAAAGGGGTACCGAAATTGCCGCGCAAAGAGGGCTTATTTTGGTGGATACAAAATATGAGTTTGGAAAAAAAGATGGGAAAATTGTGCTGATCGACGAGATTCATACACCAGATTCTTCCCGTTATTTTTATGCGGAAGGTTATGCGGAACGTCAGGAAAAAGGTGAGGCACAAAAGCAATTGTCGAAGGAGTTTGTTCGCAAATGGTTAATTGAAAACGGCTTCCAAGGGAAAGACGGTCAGGTTGTTCCGGAGATGACGGATGAGATTGTCGCTTCCATTTCTGAACGTTATATTGAGCTTTACGAGCATATCGTCGGAGAGAAGTTTGTGTATCCAGATCAGGAAAACGTACTGGAACGTGTGGAAAGAAATGTGGCAAAGGCCTTGAAAACGCTAAATTATTAGTACATTGTATCCTCAAACAAAGGAGATAGACTAATGAAGTATACCATTGATAAGCACGATCGCTATATTGTCATAGAACCTCATGTCGATGTGATTGACGCGGATAATGCCGCTAAACTCAAAGGGGAGTTTTTGTTGCGGAATACGATTGGACAACGGAATATCGTTTTGGATATGATCCACGTTAAACAAACGGACGAGGTAGGTATCCGTTTAGGTGTGCTTGCCCATCGTTTATGTCAGTCTGTTGGGGGCATATTTATTTTGGTTAATCTTTGTCCAACGTTAATGGATATGGTTCGTGTGTCGCATTTGGATAAATCGCTGAAAATAGCACCATCTTTAAAGGTGGCAGAAGATTTAATCTTTGCACACGAATTGGAATCTGAGTATCGGGGGGCAATCGAGGATTAATGTGAAGTTTGAAGTTCTGATATTGGGAAATAGCTCGGCCACACCGATGTTTGATCGTCATCCGACTAGCCAAGTGTTGAACTTTAATGAGCAATTGTTTTTGATCGACTGTGGAGAAGGTACACAAATTCAACTTAGCCGATACGGCATCAAAAGCAATCGTTTAGGACATATATTTATTAGCCATCTGCATGGGGATCATTATTTGGGTTTGGTGGGGCTGCTTTCATCGATGCACCTTGTCGGCCGAAAAAGTGATCTCCATTTGTATGGGCCACCTGCGTTAAAGGAAATTTTAGATGTGCAATTTTTGCATTCCGAGACTATTTTACGCTATAATCTTGTTTTTCATCCGATTTCGCCCGAAAAGCCGGGGGTCATTTTTGAAAACAGAACATTAAAAGTAAGCACTTTTCCATTAAAGCATCGTATTGCCTGTACAGGCTTTCGTTTTGATGAAGGGCCCCGTGCACGAACATTGCTTGGCGATGTCGTACAGGAACTGAATATACCCACCGCTTATTTTCCGATGATCAAAAAAGGATTTGATTACGTCGATGAAAGTGGTAAAGTATATACTGCGGATGACCTGAGCCTTCCTGCTCCCTTATCGCGCAGTTATGTGTATTGTTCGGATACCGTACGAACGCCGGAATACCTGCCTTATGTGCAAAAGGCTAATCTGATGTATCATGAGTCCACATTCTTGCACGATATGGTCGACCGCGCAAAAGAGACATTTCACACCACAGCGCTGGAGGCTGGAGAGATCGCCCAGGAAACTCACGCAAAGAAGTTGCTATTGGGTCATTATTCAGCGCGGTACAGAGATTTAAATCCCCTATTGGAAGAAGCGAGAACTGTATTCCCAAATACGGAACTCTCTGTGGAAGGTCGGTGGTTTTCCGTTTAATTTTTTTGAATTTTCTCTGATATCCCAACGATAAACGGGTTAACACCTATGAATAATTGCTTATTATATTGCATATGATGAACAATTTATCTAAGTTTACGGCTCTAATTTTTTTATAATGGATAATCCATTCAACTTAAACAACCTACTACGGGAAAATATTAAGAAGCTCGTACCTTATTCATCCGCAAGAGATGAATTTAAAGGGGAGGCATCCATATTGATTGATGCCAATGAAAATCCTTTTGGATCCCCCTTAAACCATGATTACAACCGATATCCAGACCCTCTCCAACATCAAGTTAAAGCAAAACTTTCTAAAATAAAAGGTGTACCATCAGAGAATATCTTTTTGGGAAATGGAAGTGATGAAGCTATTGATATTTTATACCGTGCATTTTGTACCCCTGGTGTTGACAATGTCATATTAGTTCCGCCAACCTACGGGATGTATGAAGTCTCGGCGAACATCAATGATGTTGCTTTCAAAAAGGTAAACCTTACTGCTGATTACCAGCTGGATTTGGATGGTATTGCCAATGCAATAGACGCACATACTAAACTGATTTTTATCTGTTCTCCGAATAATCCAACCGGAAACTCAATCCGTCGTCAGGATATTGAAGCAATCCTGAATAATTTCCAGGGGCTTGTGGTAGTGGATGAGGCCTATATTAATTTTTCTGCTGTCAAGTCATTTACGCAAGAACTGGCTGAATACCCCAATCTAGTGGTATTGCAGACCTTATCCAAAGCCTGGGGGCTTGCGGCCTTACGCTTGGGTATGGCTTTTGCCAGTAAGGAGATTATCGCTGTTTACAATAAAATAAAACCACCATACAACATTAATCAAGCGACACAAGATATTGTATTGGAAGCCTTAGATCAGGTTGATCAAGTCAATGACTGGATCAAGGAGACAGTGGCAGAACGTGAGCAACTGGTGCGTGGATTGCTTGAACTGGATTATGTGCAGCATATTACACCTTCTGATGCCAACTTTATTTTGGTGAAGATGGAGCAGCCACGTGAAGTTTACGATTATCTCGTTCAATATGGAATTATCGTTAGAGATAGATCCAAAGTCGAACTGTGTGAAGGCTGTCTACGGATCACGGTCGGTACACCGGCTGAAAATAAAACATTGTTAGAAAAACTTAATCAAATCAATAAATAATACTATGCCTGATAACTTAAAACGTGTACTGTTTATAGACCGCGATGGAACATTGATTTTGGAACCTGAAGACGAACAAATCGATTCTTTTGCCAAATTAAAATTCTATCCTGGTGCTTTGCAGTATCTACCACGTATCGCAAAGGAGCTGGATTTCGAATTGATCTTGGTTTCCAACCAAGATGGTTTAGGAACGTCTTCCCATCCGGAAGAGAATTTCTGGCCAGTCCATCATTTTGTGATTGATACGTTTGCAGGAGAAGGCGTAGTGTTTGCCGAGGAACATATTGATAAAACCTTTCCACACGAGAATGCGGAAACCCGAAAACCGGGAGTTGGTATGCTTGGAGCCTATTTTGATGCGTCGAAATACGATTTGAGCCAATCCTTCGTCATCGGCGATCGTGTGAACGATGTTAAATTGGCACAAAACCTCGGTGCAAAGGCAATTTGGCTGCGTGCAAACGATCAATTAGGTGCTTTGGAAAACCTTGCGATAGATTCAACTGTTATAGCTTTAGAGACAACGGATTGGAAGACGGTGTATGAATTCCTTAAATTGGGTACGCGCACTGCCGAACATCATCGTAAAACCAATGAAACTGATATTTTTATTCAGTTGAATCTGGATGGTTCGGGTAAGTCAGACATCGAAACGGGGTTACCGTTTTTCGACCATATGCTGGATCAATTGGCTAGACATGGAGCACTTGATTTGACCATTAAGGCGAAAGGGGATCTTCATATCGACGAACATCATACCATCGAAGATACCGGTATTGCGCTGGGCGAGATCTTTTTGAAGGTTTTAGGGGATAAACGTGGAATTGAGCGCTACTCCTATACGTTGCCGATGGATGATTGTTTGGCTCAGGTTGCATTGGATTTTGGTGGTCGCAACTGGATAGTGTGGGATGCGGCATTTAAGCGGGAGAAGATCGGCGATATGCCTACGGAAATGTTTTTCCACTTCTTTAAGTCGTTTTCAGATGCTTCACGATCGAATTTAAACATTAAAGCTGAAGGTGACAATGAGCACCATAAGATCGAAGCGATTTTCAAAGCTTTTGCTAAATCTATCAAGAAAGCGGTAAGACGCGATGCCGACCATATGCAATTGCCAAGTACAAAAGGAGTATTGTAAGATGATAGGAATTATTAATTACGGTGCGGGGAATATTTTCTCCTTGACAGCGGCACTGGATCGTGTTGGGCTTACCTATGGTATGGTCAATACTGCCGATGAGATCGATCAATACGATCGTATCATCATTCCTGGAGTGGGCCACGCTGGAGCCGCGATGGACAAACTACAGGAATCGGGATTGGTGCCCTATATCAAAAAGCTAAAAAAACCTGTGTTGGGTATTTGTGTTGGTATGCAATTACTGACGGCTTTTTCAGAAGAAGGAAATGCCGAAATGTTAAAGCTATTTCCTTTGAAGACCTTACATTTTGATGCCGAAAAGTCGGGTAAAGTACCACATATGGGCTGGAATAGTGTTTCCGTGCCAGCAAACAGTCCTTTATTTGCACATATTGAAGACCAGACTTATTTTTATTTTGTCCACTCGTACTTTATCGAATTCGATGCGACATATACTGCGGCGAAATGTGTCTATGGACAGCCTTTTTCGGCTGTAATTTCCAAAGACAATTTCTTTGGCGTACAATTTCATCCAGAGAAATCTGGAAAAGCAGGAGAGCAGCTGCTGCTCAATTTTTCAACTATTCAAATTGATTAAAAATATTCGACTATGTATATCATTCCAGCAATAGATGTCTTGGACAAAAAAGTTGTCCGCTTGAGAGAGGGTAACTACAATGACGTTACAACGTATGCGATTAGTTTAGAAGAGCAAATCGAAACCTACCGTGCAAATGGTACGGAACTCGTCCATATCATTGATTTAAATGGTGCAAAAGGAGACTTCAGCAATCAGGCCTATTTATTTGATATCATCCAAAAGACAGATATGAAAATTCAGTATGGCGGTGGTGTAAGAAGTATCGAAAAGGTTAAGGAATTGGTTGATGCCGGGATTTTATCGCGTTATTGTCGGAACACAGGCAATCACCAATCCTTCATTCTTGGAGGAGCTGGCTACGTTGAACGAAGGTAAAGTAAAATATGCCGACCACATCGTTATTGCAATCGACGTTTTGGATGAGGTAATCAAATACTCGGGTTGGTTGGAAAGTTCGCCAATCAAATTGATCGAATATATTGATAAATGCTTGGTTTTAGGATTCTTTAGGTTCTTATGTACCGATATTAGTAAAGATGGAAAATTGGGCGGTGCAGGCGTTGAACTGTACCAAAAGTTGTTGAGCCATTCTCCGATTATCAAGTTAATAGCTTCTGGTGGGATCAGTTCAATGGACGATATTCAGAAACTTCAGGAATTGGGCAGTGTAGAATCTGTTGTCGTTGGTAAAGCAATCTATGAAAATAGAATCTCGATCGATGAAATCAAAGATTGGAATTTAAAATCGTTAATCAGATTTTAAAATGCTGGCAAAACGTATAATTCCCTGTTTGGATGTCAAAGATGGGCGGACGGTAAAAGGAGTCAATTTTGTGGATCTGCGCGATGCGGGTGATCCCGTTGAATTGGCCTATGAATATTCTCAACAAGGGGCTGATGAACTCGTTTTTCTGGATATTACAGCAACGCATGAGGGGCGTAAAACGACAATTGATCTGGTCAAAGCAGTCGCACGTCAAGTGAATATTCCCTTTACAATCGGCGGTGGTATCAATGAAATCAGAGATGCTGATATCCTGTTGAATGCAGGTGCAGACAAAATATCCATCAATTCCGCTGCGGTACGCAATCCTGCTCTTATCAACCAGATGGCTGCAGCTTTTGGTGCACAATTTGTTGTGGTTGCTGTGGATACCCGGTCGATCGAAGGTCAGAATTTTGTGCATCTGAGCGGCGGACGCATTAAGACGGAATTGGACACAGCGGATTGGATCCTTGAAGCGCAAGAACGTGGAGCGGGAGAGATCCTGTTGACGTCAATGGATCATGATGGAACAAAAAATGGCTTTGACAATGTTTTTTTAAAAACAATAAACGACCAGATTCATATTCCACTGATTGCTTCTGGCGGTGCCGGTAATCAACAGCATTTTGTCGATGTTTTTCAACAAGCTAACGTGGATGCTGCCCTGGCGGCATCGGTCTTCCATTATGGTGAAATATTGATCCCCGATCTTAAAGCTACCTTACGCCAAAATGGTATTGTCGTAAGATAGGATAGCGGAGTAAAGATCGATAATCAAAGGGGTGGAAGTTATAAACTTGCTGAAAGAAATCCTGAGAAATTAAACTGGGCTCATGGCTCTTCGAAAATAATTAAAAATTGAAATACTAAAATCATGTTAGATTTTGCAAAAAGTGACGGCCTTGTTCCAGTGATTGTGCAGGACTTCCAAACATTGGAAGTGTTGATGTTAGGCTATATGAACGAGGAAGCTTGGGAGAAGACACAAGCAGAGAAACGCGTTACGTTTTTCTCCCGAAGCAAAAATCGCCTCTGGACAAAAGGAGAGGAAAGTGGAAACTTTTTGAATGTAAAAAGCATCCATGTTGATTGCGATAAGGATACTGTTTTGATCAAAGCAGAACCAATGGGACCTACCTGTCATACAGGAAGCAGAAGTTGTTTTAATACAGACTTCAACCAAAACTTTCTGTTGGAGCTAGAGCGTATTGTCAACCATCGCTATGAATATCCTTCTGACGAATCTTATGTCAATCGTCTGCGTTCTCGCGGTATCAATAAGATTGCGCAAAAGGTTGGCGAGGAAGCCGTAGAAACAGTCATTGCAGCATTGACCGAAACGGATACTGATTTTATTAATGAAACTTCAGACTTATTGTTTCATTTGATCGTATTGTTGCGTGAGAAAGGATTTTCTTTTGGAAACAATTGCGAAAAACCTCGAGAGCAGACATCAATAGGTATTTGGACGACGGCATCAGCGTTGAACAAAATCTGAAGCGGAAAGAAGGCTTTAAGCTAAGATGACAAAATAATCTAAGAAGTGCAGTATATTTGTGGATATACTGCACTTCTTGTTTCTACCGACTAACAATACGTATTGCTGTATTGATCTTTACTGGATCACAGCTCAGTCAGCGGAGAATTCGGTCCTATAACATAAAAAAATAGGCTTAAAACAGGTGCTCCGAATAGAGAAGGCATTTTAGCGAATTACTATGGATATTACATTAAAATCGACGTTACCAGGGCATCAAAACCCCTATTTTTTGTGTAGAGAAGGGCTACTATGCAGATACTTTTTTTTACGGCTGGTAACGATAAGGGCGTTGTCGAATGGGATATTGAGCAAAATGCATTTAAGCGTATTCTCTGTGCGGTAAGTTCATCGGTTTATGCTTTACGGTTGATCCCGGGGACGCCGATTCTGGCCATAGCCTTGCGTGAGGGTAAACTGCTTTTTTGTAGATGTCGAAGAGCAAAAGCTTGGAGCAAGTATACAGCTGAGCAACAAAGCTATTTTTGCATTGGCTTATATGTCCTGGAAAAATGAACTTCTGGCAGTAGGTGAAGAAGGAACATTGTATGTCATCGATTTGACAACTTATAAATGTATTTACGAAAAGCGTATATCCCCGACAACAATTCGCGCAATTGCAATTGATGAAGGACTTGGACGAATAGCATTAGGGGATAAAGATGGGAAAGTTTATACCTTGGACAGTACTGACTTTCATGTTATTACTGATGCAAAATTGCATAGCATGCCCGCTACGTCGCTGGCATTTATCCATAATAAATTGCTAAGCGGTGGACGGGATGCGCAATTGGTGATTTCAGACCCCAATCAATTGACAACTAATTTTTCGTTTGTACCGCATCTGTTTACCGTATATGGAATATATCCCCATCCTGAAGCACCAATTTTTGTTACTGTCAGTCGCGACAAATCGTTGAAATTTTGGTCCACAGCCGATTTTGCACTATTGAAAAATATGAGCCGCGAGAAGATGCAAGATGGCCATCATTTATCTGTAAATGCGGGAGCATGGTCCGAAAATGGGCAATATTTCTTTAGCGTCAGCGATGACAAACTGGTGAAAGTCTGGGAATTTCATGTATAAAATATCGGGTAGGAAGTGCGGACTAACTTAGGGGCATAAAAAGTAAAGTCATTTGTAGCGAATTCATAATTATATCGTTAACTATGGTAATTATAAATTTAATTGACCTTATAGTTATATTTTATGAAAAGAATTTGGCTTATCCTATTAGGCTGTATAGCGCTTTCGAGCTGTGATAAAATCGAAAGTAAAGGAATGTATCTAGCTAGCGTGCCCATATTCGAAACAATGGAAAGTATACGAGCTAAAGCTAATCCCGTAAGCAGCCCTACGACAATTGTTCAAACCGGAAAGATTTATATTTATCAAGATTACTTGTTTATAAATGAGCCACGGAAAGGAGTTCATATCTTTAATAATGTTGATCCGTTCAAAACCCGTGGCGATGGCATTCTTAAGTATTCCCGGCAATGTGGATCTTGCGGTTCTAGATGGAAAGCTGTATGCGGATAGTTTTACAGATCTGTTGACCTTCGATCTCGAAAATCCTGCATCTCCAAAATTATTGACACGAAATAAGGATGTGTTTAAGATGTTGCTTCAAATGGATTACTTGAATAATACTGCCGATCGCATCATTACAGGATACCGAGATAGCCTGGTAAGCTATAGCCAAAAAGATAAATATTCACCTTATGATCGAAAAGAACCTCTCTATAACGAGACCAATTCGGGCTCGGGACAGGGCGGATCCATGGCGCGATTTACCATTGCCAATAAACATCTATATGCCGTGGACCAAACGATGTTGCACCTTTTTGACGTGCAGAATGCGAGTAAACCTGCCTATGTAAAGGATATCAAAATAGGTCCTGGCATCGAAACAATTTTTCCCTTTAAAAACAACCTGTTTATCGGCTCCAATACAGGTATGGTGATTTATGATATCACGACGGCATCAGCTCCCGTAGAGCTGTCGCGTTATACACATATTCGTGCCTGTGATCCTGTCGTTGTCAATGAGAAATATGCCTTTGTAACCTTACGTGCAGGCGTGGTATGTGGGGGGCAGCAAAATTTGTTGGAAGTTATCGATATCCAAGATCTGACGAAACCGATGCTGAAACATAGCTTCACTTTGGAGAATCCTTACGGACTGGCGCTATCGGACCACACGCTGTATATCTGTGATGGAAAATTCGGGTTGAAGTCATTCGATGCCAGTGATGTTAGTCAAATAGGTAATAAGCTTTTAGAAACTCACAAAGACCTGATGAGTATGGATGTTATCGCTGGACCAAAATCGCTAATTATTGTTGGAGAAAAAGGTGTACATCAATATGATTATAGCAATAAGGCCAAATTGAAGGAATTGAGCATTATTCCTGTTATTAGACCCAATTAAGACACTATTTCAAGAGCTTCATTATTCTGATATGAAAAGACTTTCGATTGCCATTTTGGCTCTTCTCGGGTATTTAACTGTTGATGCCCAAACAAAAAAATATACAAATCATAATGAATTTTCGGTTATTACTTATGGCCCTGCTTTTCTGGAATCTGGATTTGGCTTACATACATTGCATGGGGTGCAGCTCCATGAAAATATCGCTCTGGGTTTAAATACAGGGGTGGATAGGTATCCTGTAAACAATGAAGGATCAAAATGGTTTTTACCACTCTCAGCCAAAGTAAATTATGTGGAATTCCCTGACAGAAAACGTAGTTTTTTTGCAGGATTGGATTTAGGCTATAGTTTTGCTTTCTTGAATAAAAATCTAGTCGAGAGCAATTTAAAATATGAATATCAGGGTGGCTTGTTGGTAAATCCACAGCTGGGTTGGCGCTTTAAATTTAAGAATTCAGCGAAATATTGGTCTTTGGCAACAGGATATCGGTATCAGCACTATAGCCGAAAGGATACTTATACGCGACCCTCAGCAAGTTTGCCAGACACTAGCATAGGGTATGGAACAACACAAATGGATAAAAAATATGATCTGCACCGTTTTACTTTACAGGTAGGATTTGGTTTTTAGGTATCGATCGGATGTTTTTTTTATTAACAGGTGTCGATAGCTTGAAATGTAAAAAAATAGCGTAAGTATACGGTTCGTTTTTCAAATCTAGGCCGATACTAACGCTATTTCACTCTTTTTTGTGGAGCTTACTTATTCGCTGTCTAAAAGCTGTAATACCTGCGTAAGGTATTTCTCATCGACTTCATCAAAACTATTTAATTCACTACTGTCAACGTCCAGCACACCGATAATCTGTCCCTGTTTAAAAACGGGTAGCACGATTTCGGACCGCGAGAGCGAACTACAGGCAATGTGTCCCGGAAATTGCTCCACATCAGGAACAATCAATGTTTTTTCCTCTGCCCAAGCCCCCCCGCATACACCACGACCTTTCTTGATACGCGTGCATGCAACGGGTCCCTGAAAAGGGCCTAATACGAGCTCGTCTCCATCGACGAGATAGAAACCAACCCAGAAAAAATTGAATTGTTCTTTCAGTGCAGCAGCGATGTTAGCCAAATTGGCAATTTGATTCGGCTCGCCTTGCAAAAGTCCCTCAATTTGAGGAAGTAAATTTTGATATTGTTCTTCTTTGCTACCTTTAGCTATTTGTAAATCCTCTGCCATAAAAATCTATGTAAAAAAAATAATCATGCATTTGCTATCAGGATTACAATTGCCAAGCATGTTTTGCCTGTCCGGAAAGCTTCACGGCATATTGAGTTCCAACCTGCATGAAATGAAAAAGCGCTAATACGCTGTTCAAAGTTAACAGAATATTAGCGCTTTCGCATCAGGCAAATGTTATTATTTCTTTGTGTTGATAATGTTCACCCGAATGTAGTTGCTTCTTTTGCCGGAAGGCGTTACAACAACTGCTTTGAAAATACGTTCTTTACCATTAGGAACCGTAATTTTCACTGGACCTGTATATTCTAAATCTAATTCCGAAGGATCATAGTTGTCCAATGTGTAATAAATTTTGGCTCCTTCAACAGAAGGTTTCAGCCCACGGATCGTATATTCTGAAGCATATACGGTGGTATCTGTTATGCCATATACTTCCGGTACACGATAGAATGTATTGGTTTGGTCAAGTTTAGCCAGCTGATTTGCTGCACGCTGTTCTGAGAAATTTTTCCAATTCTTTTTCTCTGGCTGTGTCCAGGCAATTTCAGAAAGCGCTAAAACGCGCGGTAACACTGTAAATTCGACTTTATTGGATGATCCAATATACTCTGTCCAAATATTTGCTTGTACACCTAGAACGTGTTTCTTGTTGTTTTCAGCAATTTTGCTAGGCATTGGGTCTGACGAATATACTTTGCTCAATGTGGAAAGTCCGCCGATACTTAAAGGTTCTCTGTTTTGATCAGGACCTTGTTTGTGATCAAAATATAGACCATAGCTGTTTGCCGTTATGATCACATCGTGACCTTGATTGGCTGCATCAATCGCACCTTGGTCGCCTCTCCAGCTCATGACAGTCGCATTAGGCGCTAAACCACCCTCTAAGATCTCATCCCATCCAATGATACGTTTACCTTTGCTATTGATATATTTTTCCATACGTTGGATAAAATAGCTCTGTAACTCGTGTTCATCTTTGAGGTTGTTATCTTTGATTCTTTTTTGACAAAATGGACATGTTTTCCATTTTGTTTTTGGACATTCATCACCACCGATGTGGATATATTCGCTCGGGAATAGGGGAATGACTTCGTCAATGACATCTTCCAATAACTTGAATGTTTCTTCTTTTCCGGCACAGAAAACATCGTCAAACACGCCCCAAGTCTGCGCAGCCGTGTAAGGTCCTGGCTTATCACCACAGCCCAATTCTGGATAAGCCGAAAGTGCTGCTAACGCATGTCCTGGCATCTCGATTTCTGGGATAACCGTTACATATTTAGCTTTTGCATAAGCAACCACTTCTTTGATTTGGTCTTGGGTATAGAAACCACCATAAGGCGTGTTGTCATAATCGCCATCTGTCTTGTAGTTACCCAGCAGCGTTTGCTTGCGGTAACCGCCAATCTGAGTCAATTTTGGGTGTGATTTGATTTCGATACGCCAGCCTTGGTCGTCTGTCAAATGCCAGTGAAATGTATTCAATTTGTAAGAAGCCAGAATATCAATGTATTTTTTTACAAACTCTACGGGAAAGAAGTGGCGGCCAACATCGAGATGTAATCCACGGTAAGCAAAGCGAGGTTCATCCTGGATTGAAGCTTGTTGAATTTCTATGCTGGCCTTTTTATCCACAGGTAGCAACTGGATCAACGATTGCATACCATAAAATAGACCGGCAGCTTTTCCGCTAATAGTTGCGCGGTCTGAACTTATGTTAAGTTCATACGCTTCAGCATTAGTGGATTTTGCGTTTTTGGAGGAGAAATAGATCGTATTGCTGCTCGCTGATTTCACTAGGGATAAATTGAGACTGTAGTTGCTTTTTAGGAAATCCTGAAACAGCGTTGCAACTTTTTTGTCCTCTTCGCTATCAAAGGCGATTTTGGTGTTAGCGTTGATTTTAAATGTACCATTTTTAATTTGAACCTGTTGCGGTAAGGGCACAATGTTCAAGGTAGCATCTTTCTTTTCTTGCGCAAATACTGCTGCTCCTATACTTAGAGCCAGCGCAAGTGAAAATAGTTTCTTCATGCGTGAGATTATAACTGAAATAAGAAGTTCTAAAAATAGGTGAATAAATACGTTTTAGCAAAGAGAAAATGTAACAAATAGGGTATGAAAACACTGTTGAACGTATTTTTGGGCACTTAGAAGTAGTTTGGATAATAACGTGTTTGGGTTAGATCAATCGTTTGTTTAGTCTGTTAAAGGGGATATTTTACTTCGGGGAATAGTATCTAAATTTAGGTAAAAAAATATGCCTTTTTAAATGTTCGTATCTCCTGTGAGCTGATGCTTTATCACTAAACCTTCTTTCGTTGTACAGATTATTTCGATCACGTGAAGGGAAGATAACGACCTTGAAACTTCTTCTGAATGATGTCATTTTTGATCCGTTTTTAATGCTTAGTTTATAGGTACATTCAACAGAGCTGATAGGGCTTTATCCGAATAAGGTCCGAATGAGGTCCCTATAAAGTCCCTATCAGCTCCTTATTATTTATAGCAATATCTTTTTGATGTTTCAAATTTGAAGCACTGTTAATAGGGCGCGAAGTATTGCAAAACTGAGGTTCGGGAAATGACAAAGGAACCCGAAGGTTCCTTTATATCTTTTACGTTACAGCATGAATAGCACGTATCCGTCATCTAATGATTAATATCGGATATGTTCAGCAAATGTTTATGCATTAAAGTCGTTTCAATGCTAATTTGATCATATCCTCTACGGAAAGATTGCTTTCGGTCTTTAAAATGGTATTTAACACCTTCTCTGCCGCGACTTTGTTGAATCCGAGCATCACTAGTGCTGACAATGCTTCGTCCGGAACTGATTGGGATTGGATAGGTGATGCCAAAGCTTCGAAGCCCTGTTTTTTTAATTTATCCTGAAGTTCCAGTATAAGACGTTGTGCTGTTTTAGGGCCAATTCCTTTAATCTTTTGAATGAGGGCAACCTGGCCATTGACGATGGCAGACTGGATCTCATCGGGTGTGTTTGACGATAGGATCATACGGCCTGTATTGGGGCCAATACCAGAAACAGAGATCAAATTTTCGAATAATTTTTTCTCGCCTTCTGTTGCAAAGCCATAAAGCGTGTGTGAGTCTTCCCGAACTTGAAGTGAAATAAATAGTTTACAGTTTTCCTGATCCTTGATTTGGGAGAAGGTATAGAGCGAGATGTGGACATAATAACCAATCCCACTCACATCGATAACAACATGAGTGGGGGCTTTATATGCTAATTTTCCAATGAAATATTCGTACATAGTATACGAATATAGGAAGATTTTAAGCTATTCTATAAATTTTTAAGATGTGCTTGTACATCTACTACGGCAATGGTAACCATATTGACGATTTCGCGCACAGAGCTATCCAGTTGCAATACGTGAATAGGTTTGTTCATACCCAGAAGGATTGGACCTACTGCCTCAGCTTCACCAACTTCTTGCAATAATTTATAAGCGATATTTCCGGACTCCAAATTAGGAAATACAAGTGTATTCGCCGATTTTCCATTCAAGCAGCTGAACGGGAAGTTTGCGGTCAACATTTCGCTGTTTAAGGCGAAGTTTGCTTGTAAATCACCATCAGCAATAATCTCTGGATGTTGATCGTGTAGAATCTGCGCTGCTGCTCTTACTTTTGTTGGCGTTTTTCCTTCACTTGAACCAAAATTAGAGTAAGATAGTAATGCAATACGTGGCTGAATGTTCATACGTTTCACAGCTTTATCCAGTAACAGGGTAATGTCTGCCAATTCTTGTGCTGTAGGGTCTTCATTTACGGTTGTATCGCCCATGAAGATTGGTCCTTTTTTGGTTAACATCATGTACATACCTGCCACACGGCTGCCTGGCTTAGCACCGATTACATGCAATGCCGGACGGATTGTATTTGCATAATTTTTGGTCATACCGGAAATTAGGGTATCAGCTTCGCCAAATTCCACTAAAGAGGCACCAAAATAGTTGCGGTCGTACATCAACTTACGGGCGTCGTATTTCGAAATACCACGACGTTGCCTTTTGCTATAAAGATGCTCAATAAATTTCTTCGAGCGCTCCGTTTCGCCATCTACTTCAGCAACTGGGTCGATAATCTCAAGGCCATCCAGTTCAAAAGCATATTCTTTGATTAGACGTTCGATTTTATCTTTTCTACCCAAAAGAATTGGAATAGCAATGCCTTCTTCTTTAACAATCTGTGCCGCACGCAACGTTTTGTAATTGTCTGCTTCTGCAAAAACAACACGTTTAGGATCTCTTTTAGCAGCCATGGTTAAATTGCGCATAATCGCATCATCTTTACCCAGACGTTTACGTAAGGCGTCGCTATATTGATCCCAGTCTTCGATTACGGTCTGTGCTACACCTGATGCGATGGCAGCTTTTGCAACAGCCATGGAAACTTCAGTGATCAATCGCGGATCGGTAGGTTTTGGAATGATATACTCTTCCGAGAATTTTAAATTGCTGGTGTTATAGGCTTGATTTACTTCTTCTGGAACAGGTTGTTTCGCCAAGTCTGCAATTGCACGCACTGCAGCAATTTTCATTTCTTCGTTAATTGCAGTTGCACGTACGTCTAAAGCACCACGGAATATATAGGGGAAACCCAATACATTGTTTACTTGGTTAGGATAGTCTGAACGACCCGTACCCATGATAATATCGTTACGTGTTGCCATCGCCAGATCATAAGCAATCTCAGGATTTGGATTTGCCATCGCCAATACAATTGGGTTTGGAGCCATTGATAACAACATTTCTGCTGACATGACGTCTGCTGCCGATAAACCGATAAATACATCTGAATCTTTTACAGCGTCTGCCAGGGTACGAATATCGCGATCTGTTGCATACTGTGCTTTCATACTGTCTAGATTTTCTCTATCCTTACGGATCACGCCTTTGCTATCCAGCATCACAATATTTTCTTTGCTAGCACCTACTGAAATATACATTGCTGTACATGACATTGCAGCTGCTCCGGCACCATTGACGACGATTTTTACTTTTGAAATATCTTTACCGATAATTTCACAGGCATTGATCAATGCTGCACCTGAGATGATTGCAGTACCATGTTGGTCATCGTGCATCACAGGGATGTTCATTTCTTCTTTTAGACGGCGTTCGATTTCAAAACATTCCGGTGCTTTGATATCTTCCAGGTTGATACCTCCAAAAGTCGGCTCCAATGCTTTAACGATATTGACGAATTCATCGACATTTTTGGTGTCCACTTCAATGTCAAATACATCAATGTCGGCAAAAATTTTGAATAATAAGCCTTTACCTTCCATAACTGGTTTACCAGCTTGGGCGCCGATATCGCCTAAGCCCAAAACTGCTGTACCATTACTGATCACAGCAACAAGGTTTCCTTTTGCAGTATATTTATAAGCATCTTCTTTGTTCTCAGCAATAGCCAAACATGGCTCCGCTACACCTGGAGAATATGCTAATGATAAGTCTCTTTGCGAATTTGTTGGTTTGGTCGGAACAACAGCTATTTTACCAGGTCTACCAATTGCGTGGTAGTTTAATGCTGCCTGTTTACGATTAGTGTTACTCATTACGATTTTATTAATTTAAGGCTACAAATCTATCATTCTTTTTGATAATTGGAAATATTTGCCAATATCTTATTATAATTAGACAATAATATGTTACTTCAGGACATCCAATAGTTTAAACATTTGCTGACGCATGCTGGACGCCGATCCTGCATAGTTGTTGACCAGTAAAGTATAAGTAAACGACTGCCCTGTTTTATTGGTATGTACACCTGTATAACCAAGTACGCCACCAATTGTTCCACTTTTCATCTTCATATTGTTATATGTAGGAAGACTTTCGTAGAAGGCGGGGTACCAACTTTGTTTTTGTGCATATTGCATAATCTTATTCATGGCAGATGTGGTCACCCTATTTTGAGGTGATAGACCAGAGCCATCCATGCTATTGAGTTCACTGGATTTTATGCCTAATTTGGCATTCCAATATTTCTGTATATAATAGGCGCCATCTTCGGTGCCCGTTTTACCAGCTGTTGTATAAGCAATCGCTTTCAACAAGGCCTCTCCGTAAAGGTTGATGCTCTTTTGGTTAAACCAGTAGACAATTTTGTCTAAGGTTGGAGATAAATGGATATCGAGGGTCTGTTTTTTTGAAATATCAACTGAATCCATCTTGGTCCCGGTAGCTGGTAGTTCGCTGGCGGTAATACCGTTGTTACTTAGTACTTCATTTAATTGATAAGCGAGATCATAGGCCGGGTCTGGCGAAGAGAGCTCGATAGTTTTCTTGAGGTCCTGTCCATAGGTGCCGCGCACAAATATCTTGGTCGAATAGGGAGCGGCATAGGCGTACACATTGTCTCCGCTTCCCGATTTACCCGTGGTTGTTTCATTGATGATTTCCAGATACGGAACTGGCGTTGTGTAATTGGCGATCTCAGCTTTAGCTCCGACTTTAGTGCTTGGCAGAAAATTTATGCCGAAGGCATTTTCACACCAATTGAGGGAAGAAATTCCAGCACCATAGTAATTGCCCATGTCGGTCCAGATCCAGCCCCCTGGAAGCTGGTTGCCATTGTAAAGCCGGTCATCGGCGATGATTGCGCCATTTATACTTTTAATACCGGCATTCTGGACTGCTGTAAGCCACTTGTTCAGTATCGTTGTTGCTTGAGTCTCCGGGTAGCGGGCGCTGCCGAGGGTAGGATCCCCCGTACCTGTCACAATAATATTTCCGTTTAACACTCCGTTCTCGTCGATTTCACCTGTATAATACAGGGTTGTTTTGAAGTGAAAATTCTTGCCCAGGAAGTCCAAGGCCGTAGCCGAAGTGATGACCTTCATGGTGGAAGCGGTCGCCAATCCGACGTTCTCATTTGCTGCGAATACAGTCTGGCCTGTTTTTGCGTCGAAAACGGTCAATGAGCTCAAACCATTTCTGAGGTTTTCCTGATTTTGAAATTGCGTGAATGCATCCTGAATTTTACTACGAAGATCCTGTGCATATACTGGCGTAGCAACGGTCGTTAACGTGTAGGCAGAAAAAGCAATGGCACTTAGCACAAATTGGTTCATATATCATGTTTTTATAGTCCTATGGTATATCCAGCTTATCTTCGATGAGCTTGTTGGCACGGTTATTTTTATTCGTGTTTGGAACTCATGGATATTCCATTGGACGTATTGTAATTCCTGGAACGCTGCCAATTTTAGGGAAAAGCGTTCGCTGTGTTTCGTTTGTTTTATTTGGCTTAAAGTTAGGCATTCGCCCCTAAAAAATCCTAACTTGCGTAAAATTGTATAAACGACATGAAGCATATCGAAAAATTAGCTGCCATTCGTGAGGCGATGAAGGCTCAGGGAATCGATGGATATATCATCCCATCATCAGATCCTCATATTAGTGAATATCTACCGGAACGTTATAAATGCATCGCCTGGGCATCGGGTTTTACCGGATCAGCAGGTACTTTGGCAATCACGCAGGATTTTGCGGGCCTTTGGACCGATTCTCGTTATTTTGTCCAAGCAGCAGAGCAATTGGCGGGAACAGGCTTTGAATTGGTGAAATTGAAAGTGCAAGGTGCAGCGGAGTATGCAGATTGGTTGGGCGAACAGTTGGGCGCTGGTGCTAAAGTTGCGTTTGACGGCAATCTCGCTTCTTTATTAGTGGCTCAATCTGTTCAGCATACTTTGGAGCCTTTGGAGATCAAAGTAGATGGTCATGTTGACCTGTTATCGTCATTATGGGAAGGACGACCAGCGCTGCCTAAGGCACAGGCCTACCTTCTGGACGAAAATATTACGGGACAGTCAACGGTTTCTAAAATTGAAGCTGTTCGTGCGGAGATGAAAAAGAATAGAACGGAAGCTCATCTGATCTCATCTTTGGATGACTTGGCCTGGTTATTAAACATCCGTGGTCAAGATGTACCATGTAACCCTGTTGTTTTGGGATTTGTATTGATTACCCCAGAAAATGCAACGCTTTATATCGAACCTTCGAAGCTGACAACTCAGGCGACTGAAGAACTTAAAGGCTATGGAGTGGGTGTTTCGGCTTATGAAGATATTTTTAAAACGATTCCTACATTGGATGTTACTTCAATTTTAATTGATCCTAAACGTACCTGTTTTGCTGTTTACGATAGCATACCTAAACAGGTTAAGATTGTTGAGAAAATAAACCCTTCAACAAGTTTGAAAGCGATTAAGAACAAGGTTGAAGTTGAAAATAACCGCCATACGTTTGTAAAAGATGGTATAGCGTTGACGCGTTTCTTCAAATGGTTGGAAGAGAATGTCTCCTCTGGTGAGCTTTCTGAATTATCAATTGCGGAGAAATTACGTGGATTTCGCGAAAGTCAAGAGGGTTTTGTCGACGTCTCATTCACGACAATTGCGGGATACTTGGATCACGGTGCCCTACCGCATTATTCAGCCAATGAAAAATCGAACTATATATTACAACCTAAAGGTTTACTATTGGTCGATTCTGGAGGACAATATACTACTGGTACAACGGATATTACCAGAGTGGTAACGCTTGGAGGTCTTACGCAGGAGGAAAAAGAGGATTATACCCTTGTGCTCAAGGGAACAATAGAAGGCTCTCAGGCTATCTTCCCTACTGGAACGCGCGGCTATCAGATCGATGCAATTACGCGTCGTCCATTGTGGGAAACATTACGCAATTATGGGCATGGTACGGGACATGGTGTCGGTTTCTTCTTGAATGTACACGAAGGTCCACAAGTGTTCAATGCAGCAGCAATAGATGTTGCTGTTGAACCAGGTATGATCACTTCAATAGAGCCTGGATTGTATCGCGTCGGCAAACATGGTATCCGCATTGAAAATCTTGTGTTGACCCGTAAGGCAGGTTCTTCTGAATTTGGAGACTTTCTGGATTTTGAGACACTAACAATATGTTATATCGCAACCGATTTAATCGAAAAATCCCTATTGGATAAAAAACACATTGCTTGGTTGAATAACTATAATCAGTGGGTGTTTGATCAATTATCGACTCATCTTACTGCTGAGGAAAAGAATTGGTTGGCAGACAAGTGTCAGGCGATTTAATCCAAAAAGAATAACAACAGTGGTTATCCACTGCGCACAACACGAAGTTGTCAACATAAACGGTCCCCCAATACTTAGGCAGAAAAGTTGGGGGACCGTTTTTTTAATCGGTTTTTTTCAAAATCTCATAAATGGATTCTTTTCCAAAAGGTTTCAGAATGAAACCGCTTATAAAAGGGTAATTTGCCAGTTGCTCCTGATCGTTTTTGCTCGTGGAGGAACTGACGATAAAAATCTTGGTTTGCTTGATGAAATCGGTCCGGTTTTCAAGTACATCCATTAACTCCCAACCAGTCATAAATGGCATATTGATATCCACAAAGAGTATTGCTGGCATCAACGACTGGCTGATGTCATTGTTCTCCAAATAATCCAATGCATCCAGTGCATTTTTGAAAGAATGAAAGTCAATTTCATATTCGGTAAATCCCTGTAGCATATGGGCGAAAATAGTCCGTAAAATGGCATTATCATCAACGAGAATGATCGTTCTTTTGGTTTCAGGAGTCATGGTCTTTTTGATTAATAATTGTTTTCATCGTGTCAATAACCCTCATCTTGGTTTTGATTGACAGCGCAGTTTTTCTTTCACTCTTTTATATATGAGATCACGCTGTCCAGGATCGTAGCAGTTATTTTCTGCTTCAGGATTGAACGCTGATTTTTTTATTATAGCTGTATCAGCGGATCTGTATATGCTTTTTCTAAAAATTTGACATAAAAGGTGCTACCCGAATCGATTTTACTTTGTACATCGATTTTTCCACCCAATGATTCGATCTGATATCTAATGAGAAACAATCCGACACCTTTACTCTCAAATCCACGGTGAAAAACCTTTTTGAACATAAACAGCTCCGATTTGTATTTTGGCAGGTTAATGCCCAGCCCGTTGTCTCTAACCGTTAATAATGTTCCTTCTTGTTCCTGATGTGTATGTATTTCGATCTTAGGGGCTCGGTCTGTCGCTGTAAATCGGAGCGCATTACTGATGAGGTTGCTGAAAATACTTTCCAGATAAATCTTAGGATAATAGATGTCTTTTACATTGAATTCGATGGAAATAGTTGCATTTTTTTGCTGTATTTCTTCCATAAATTGCTGCTGCACTTTTTTGAATATATCTAAAAAATTACATTGTTCATAAATCAGTGAATTGTTTGATTTAATATCAAGTATTCTGTCCAAATTATGTAACGTTTCAGTCAGATCGTCACTGCTCGTATGCAGCAGGTTCACAAAATCAGCCTTTATTTTTTCATCATGTGTTAACTTAATTTCAGCAATAAGCATCTGTATATTGCTGAGTGGGCCTTTTAGATCATGAGCAAGTATGTTCGCAAATTCTTCCAGTTGCCGTATTTTGGTTTCAAGATCTATTTTGACTAAATCCGATTCAATTTTTTGCCTTTTTAGGATTTCGATATTCTTTTTTGATTCGGAAATATCCTGAACCTGGACGATGAGAAATTGTGCGGTATTGGTATTATCAAAAACTGCCGCAACCGTTACAGAACACCATACAAAATGGCCTAATTTATGTATATAGCGTTTTTGAAGCGTAAATGCGTCGATTTCACCCCTGACAAGTTTTTCTCTAAGTTCAACATCTTTGTTTATATCATCGGGGTGCGTCCTATCAGTAAACTTGGTTTTCGACATTTCTTCATGAGAATAACCAAGAATTTTGGTTAACATATTATTGGATTCTATGGAGTAGCCTTCGAGACTCGTCAATGAAATTCCCAGACCTGATAAATAAAATGCTTGATTAAACTTGTGTTCATTGAATTTACTTTTTTCATTGGACTCGACTTGTTTTGTAATGTCGGAAATAACCAGGGCTACCCGGTTCTGAGCCCTATGTATAGGTTTAATCTGTAAACGATACCATTTGTCCTTGTGCTCGTTTAAATTGGATTGAAAATCCATCTTAAGTTCGCGGTCCAATTTTAATGAATTTTGTATCAATTGGACAGTGGGTACAGCAAGATCCGGCGGAAAGAGTTCTGTGAGACTCTTGTTTAGAAATTCTTCGGGACTGTAGAACAAGAGATCTGGATTGTTGGTCCAGTAGTTTTTAAATACACCAGCATCGGTTACTTCAAATACGAGATCATTCAATGAGGCAACAAGCAATTGAAGTTGGTGTTGTTTATCTTCCAGGACGCGGTTTTTATTGACCAATTTCGATACATCCATAAATGAAATTAAAAGACCTTTTTTATTGTCTTCTATCATAACATGAACATCGAATTGATACCATTTAAACTCTTGATCCTTTTTTCTTCCTAGGATAATTTCATTTTGGTCTTGGTTTTTGGAAAGAGCTGTAAAAAATGGCGTTTCTGTAGGCGACAATACCGAAAGATCATCTGCTGAGTAAAATGTAATTAAATCATGTAGTTTGTTGGTGGTTGCCGTACTTTCGAGGTCTAAAAGCTCTTGTGCGCGTTTGTTAAACAGTAGAATAGTGCCATCATCGGTGGTCGTGATTAATCCCTCCAACCTTGTATTTACAGTTTGGTCAGAAAGCACAGATAAAGAGTCCCGTTGCAGATGCATTATCTAACAATGTTTAGGGTTAATTTTCTCATTTATAAGCATAAGTGGCCTATCAGCCCCTATTTGCAAAATTGGTAACTTTTACCCCAAAATAATAAATAAATATTAAAATATGTAACTTTTTGTATAAATTGCTAGCAAGCAGATTGTTATGTAGGCATAGTAATCTGCCTGCTGGTGTTTTACATGTTCTGTACCGAGGAACGTATGTTTAATTCTTCATTTTTTCGAGCCAAATCCAGTTAAACCAAAGTGGCTGTAGTTCTTTACTTTTAAAGGTTACGATATATTTTCCGGGCTTATCGAATTTAAATTTGCCGATGCGGTTTTCGACAAATTCTTCTGTGTAGTTGTTTTCATTGGGCTCGACCACCATTTTGTTTGTAGGAGCAAAACTTCCTTGCAACCGCTGATTGGCAGTACTGACTTCAAAAACACTGTTTTGTTTATTGGGATTATGTGCTGAAAAATCGAGTGAGTAGACGCCTGCTTCAGGGATGGTTACCTCCCAATCGATCTTCGTATCACCCGTCAGGATCGCATGCGTTGGATTTTTGCCGTTATAGCGTACAATTTTGAGTCCTTGGTTGAGGCTATTGGTTGATTTCAACGAAAAGCCACCAAAGGTTGATTCCGGGATTGTATTTTTGTCCAATTCTAGCGGGCTGTTAAAAGTCAATTTAACTTCTGAAACATAATGATCAGGTTGCGCGTCAGGTAATTGGATATGGATTAGACTGAGACTTTGATCAAATTTTAGCGCCGTAGATACACTTCCGTTCATCAGGGAAACCTGTTCTGGGGTCGATTTGATTCCTGTAATCCGAAGTGTATGATCTAAGGGCCAATTAAAGACGTGCGCATATACGACTGTTTTTTGCCCTTCTTTTTTGGTCGTGAGGTAACCCCAATCGAAATGGTTGTTTTTTAGATCAAGGCCGGTGCTGCCATAGATGCCCTCTCCATAACTGTTTAGCCAATCTCCGACTTCGTGCAGACGACTGACACTTTCGTAGGGAACTGTTCCATTGGCACGTGGCCCGATATTTAAGGTGAAGCCCCCGTTGAGACTTACATTGGAGATCAACGATTGGAAAATTTGACTGGTTGATTTCCATTCATTCTCCTGACCGTTGTAACCCCATGAATGGGCAATCGTCCCAGGGGTTTCCCATGGATGGTTAATGTAATTGCTGCCAAATTGGTTATCTCCTAATGTCTCAAAATCCACGTTCTCCGCATCCGTAGGAAGACCTAGACGTGAATTAATCAAGCAATTAGGCTGTAGTTCACGGATCAGTTTGACAACTTGCAGTAATTGTTCTTTTTTTATGATCGACTTTTGATAAGGGATCCACATGTCGAACCATATCAAGGCAATGTCGCCATAGTTGGTCATCAGTTCGCGAAGTTGAGGGATAACTTTCTCCTGCCAATATTGATTGTATTGGGCATCGGTAACATGTCCCGACAGCTCCTGTTGATGATTCCAGCCGTATGGATGTTCCCAGTCAATCCAATGGGAATAGTAAAAACCTAATTTCATGCCGTGCTTTCTACAAGCCTCTGCGATATCTTTGATGACATCCCGATTGGAACCACTCAATTTTGGGAGGCTATAATGACCAACTTTTGTGTCCCAAAGGGCAACACCATCATGATGTTTGGCGGTGATGATGATATATTTCATCCCAGCCTCTTTTGCTAGAAGAACCCATTGCTCAGGATCTATTTTACTCCAGTCGAAACGTTTTGCCAAGGTACCGTATTCTTCTTTGGAGACGCGGTTGCGATATCTTAACCACTCGGCATAGTTATTCATATAACGCAAAGGTTCGCCCTTCCACATGCCTTCAGCTGCACTGTACAGCCCCCAATGAATGAACATGCCAAAGCGGGCATCTTTAAACCATGAGGCTTTTTCAGAAGTTTGTGCAAATATTTTGGCCGAAATACTGAATAGCAATAATGACAGAATCAGTAGTCGCTTGATTGATGGTATCATAAAGGTTGTTCTGTTTTTTGACTTACAAGATAGGCAAAAAATCGAATATCGATCCTTAAATTGGGTTTTGAAGTGGCTGTGAAGGATAAAATGTCGTCTGTAAAAAAGTGAAAACCCCTCGTATTTAAACGAAGGGTCTTTGTTTAGTATGAAGCTTTAACGCGATTATTTCAAGTTAAAGGCCTGGATAATCTTTTTAAAAACTGCTGTATTGTTGTAGATGCCAATAAAATTTTGCGCACCTGGTCCATAAGCAAAGACAGGTACCATAATATTGGTATGGTCATCGCTACTGAAATTGCCCCTAACAGTTCCCTTTTTATAATTGGCATCCAACAGGGAAAGTCCGCCAGTTTCGTGATCTGCAGTGACAATGACGAGTGTTTCACCATCTTGGTCCGCAAATTTTAGGGCTTCCCCGACAAGCCGATCAAAGTCATGTTGTTCGGTAACAACATAGGGAAGATCGTTGGCATGGGCTCCATAGTCAATTTGTGCACCCTCGGCCATGATAAAGAAGCCATTTTTATTTTTAGACAAAAGCTCAATCGTTTTTGAGAGGGAAGTTTTTAGCATTTCTCCCCGTCCATCGAGTATTCTTCGTGTCGCAGAATCCGCCAGGAGTACGAGCTGTTTGCCTGATGTCGCTTTTTCAAAATCACCTAAATTTTGCTGAAGCTGATACCCTTTTTCGGTCAGTTGCTTCATCAGCGTGTTATCCTTGTTGTTGAGGAAGCTTTCGCGACGGGATCCAACTAAGATATCCACATGGCTATTTTTGAAATCTGCCGCAATTTCCTGTGACATGGTCCGATCGATCTGATGTGCGTAAAATGCAGCCGGAGTGGCATCTGTAATATCTCCCGCACTGATTATACCGCTTTTGATCCCGTGTTGAGCAAGTGTATCAGGAATAGCGCTCAACAATTTACCGTCTGCATCCACGCCAATGTAACGGTTATTGGTTTTATGTCCAGTAGCCAAAGCTGTCCCGCCCGCAGCGGAGTCGGTAAAATCCGAATTGGATGCTTCGGTGCGTGAAAGACCAATATGTTTCATATTGATGATATTGGACTGACCAAAATTGGCACTTAAACCCGCTTGTATTTGAGCCAAGCCCATTCCATCACCAATAAGTAAAATAACGTTCTTAACCTTGCTCGTTGCACCATCATTTTTATAGGTTGGCTGATAGGGAACGTAGGCCTTTGGATTTTCGTATTCGACTTTAGCGTTGTTTAAATAGAAATTCTTAAGCGCAGTAGGATGGTCTGTATTGATCCAGTCTACCCCCATGTGACCAAGTTCTTTCCAACTATTGGGACTGTCTTTGGTTGCCCAGAAACGAAAGGTTTTCCCCAATTTATGCGCTTTGTCTATCACAGATTTCATCTTTTCAAGGTCGGGTGGAGTAGGTGTCCCTTTGCCATTCCAGACAGAATACTGCTTAATATCCTGACTGATCATCCCAATATGTTTGAGCTGTGCCGGCGTATAATCTTTTTCCGGCCGGCCATCAAAATAAATCATCGATGGATAATTGTCGAACTTTTCCGGCGGCGGGATTTCACCGCTGACGACAATTTTAATGGCGGAAGGATTTTTCTGCTGGTCGAATATAGATTCGTTGCCCTTCAAATCGGCCAACAATTTAGACAATACCTGTTCGTAATTTTCTTTGATATCAATCACGAGCTGCAAGGTCTGCTCAGGTTTGGCATAAGGTTTATTGCCGTTCTCCTTAAAGAAAGCAATTAAAGGGTCGATGTAAAGTTTTTTTAACGTCTTCCCTGGTTTGATTTCGCTGCTTTCATGGGCGACGTAAAGCTCTCCATTGCGATAGAAGACGTCCGCTTCGATAGAGCCCATTCCAGCATAGTAAGCCTCCAACAGCGGGATTTGCTGTTTGTAATCATTGTGGCTGTGACCTGCATTGGCAGTCAGTTTCTGTTGTGCAGAAACTGACTGAATGCTTAGGCCGGCAAATAGCAGCCACATTAATTTATTGTTTTTTACCATCCTGCATTTTGTTTAATGACGCCGGAACTGTTGTCGATCTCGCGTTGTGGAACTGCCCAAACATCATGTACTTGCGGATTGAAATTTCTAGCCGGCCAAATTACAGCACCATCGAAATCGTGTAAAGGTTTGGCATAGGTAGCTTGCGCATCGCCCCATCTGACCAAATCACGGTGACGGTCTGCCCATTCACCAGCAAGCTCATTGCGGCGCTCGCGTTTTAGGTCTACAAGAGTCATTCCGCTTTTTGCTATTAAACCAGCTCTCTTCCTAATTTTATTTAATTCAGTATCACCGGCTCCAGCCCCATTTAAATTAATGGCGGCCTCAGCTTTAATCAATAATACTTCGGCATAACGCATCAATGGTACATTGAGGTCTGTTGTTCCGTTGTCGCCATTTGGATTAACGTGTGTTGGAATAGGGTTGGCGTATGAAAATGGTTCCATATACTTTTTGAACTGGTAGTTCGAAGTCGCACCACCGTCTTTTGTAAATGTACGTTCTTCGCCAAAAAACTGGAATTTATCCCCTGGTTTCAAGATTGTTGCTTCACGACGCAAGTCACCTGTTTCAAAAGAATCGTAAAGTTCTTTTGTCGGTAGATAGTAGCCCCAGCCGTTGTAGATTCCCCAAGCTTTATTGGTAAGCATAACACCTGGAAGTTTGCTGCCCCAGCCAGTACCACCACCATTTGGCGTACAGACCACCGACCAAATATATTCTTTGGACCAGTTGTTAGCCGCCTTAAACACATCCACAAAATTGGTCAATAAATCATGTTTGCCCGAACTGATCACCATATCCGCGTACTTCGCAGCATTGGTATAATCTTTTTTGTACAGATATACTTTTGATAAATAGGCCCATGCAGCTGTTTTGTGCGCTTTACCATAATCGGTATCCTTCATCTCAGAAAAATAAGGAAGGTTGTCGGCCGCTTTTAATAGTAGTGAAATGATATAATCGTAGTTTTCGTTAACGTTGTTGGCTCTAGCTACAGGAACAGAAGCATCTGTTTCAGGCGTAACAATAGGCACACCCGCCTTGTCGTTACCATAGTTTGCCGCTAATTGAAAATAAACCAGACCTGCATTGAAATAGGCATCGCCAATGATCTGTTTTTTTCGCGCTTCATCCATGCTTATATTGGGAACATTGATAATAATATCGTTGGCCCTCTTTATAATCGCATAACGCATGCTCCATTGAGATTCTGTATAACCACCACCGATGTAATTGCGGTTGAAGTTTTTAATATTGTCGGCTTCGGGCTTGTTACGTCCTGTCACCATGTCGTCACTGGCATTAATAAACCAAAACATCCCGCGACCGTAATAATCCTCTTCATTGTACTTTTCGTACATCCCGGCTTCTGCTTTGATCGCATCTTGTTCCGTTTTCCAGAAATTCTGTGCGGAGGGAGAACCCTCTGGTGTTATATCTAACTGTTTATTGCACGATGCAAAAAGTGCTACTGCTGCTATTGCAAGGTATTTTATATTCGTTTTCATCGTTTTATTTTTTTTATGGCTGATGAGTATAAATCATCGGCTTTTTTTAGATTAAAAATTGACATTTAAACCAACAATAAAGCTTCGGGCTTGTGGGTAACGTCCCACGTCGAGACCATTGTTATCCATTCCAATTTCTGGGTCAAAACCTGTATATTTCGTAATGGTAAATAGGTTGTTGGCCGTTGCATAAACGCGTACGTTGCCCATCTTAAATTTGTTTGCAATTGATTTTGGTAAGGTATAGCCTAATGTAACGTTACGAATGCGGAGGTAGGAACCATTTTCGATGTAAAAATCGGACGCATTGAAATTGCCATTTGCATCTGAAGTGGAGATGATCGGCACTTTACCGTTTGGATTTTCTGGAGACCAGGCGTCCAAAATGCCCGTTAACTTATTGTAAGAAGGTCCACTCGCACTATACGTTGTTCTTTTGATAGCGTTGAAAAGCTTGTTGCCTTGAACGCCCTGAGCAAAAATATTGAAATCAAAATCCTTATAATTCGCATTAAAGCTCAATCCATAGGAGAAATCCGGGTATGCACTGCCCGCAAAATAACGATCTTCAGGTCCGATTGAACCATTGCCATCGATGTCTACAAATTTGAAATCGCCCGCTTTTGCATTCGGCTGAATTTTTTGTCCATTGGCGTTTTTGTAATTATCAGCTTCGGCCTGACTCTGGAAGATACCATCTGTTTTGAGCACATAGTAGCTGTAGAGCGGTTGACCGACGGTAATAGAGAGCGGAGCCAATTCATTTCTGAAATTAGTACCTACGGCAATGGTGTTCAAGCCCGGTGCTAATTCTTCAACCTTGTTATTTAATTTGGTTAAGGTTGCGTTGATGGAATAAGTAAAGTCGGAATTTTTTGAACTATTGTACGTTAATCCCAGCTCAATTCCTCTGTCTTTGACTAAACCCGCGTTGATCGTTTGACTATTTAAACCTGCTGTACCTGGCAGTGATCTGGTCAGGATCATTTTATTTGTTTCCTTAATAAAGTAATCGGCGACTAAGTTAAAATGGTTGAAAATTCCCAAATCTACACCTATATTGGTCTGCTTACTTTCTGCCCAAGTGAGGTTCTTGTTGGCCAAAATCGTTTGTACGTATCCTTTTTGTAAGGTCGGTGTTTGGCCGAAATAACTTTGTGTCGATGCTAGTAGCGGGTTGACAGCTGCAGCTGACAAACTACCGAGATTTCCTAAAATACCATAGCTACCGCGTAATTTTAATTGATCTAACCAGGTTGCTGATTTTAAAAACTCTTCTTTACTGATTACCCATCCTGCAGAAGCAGAAGCGTAGTTTTTAAATCTATTTTCTTTTGTCAACATGGATGAACCATCGCGTCTACCAATTAACGATAGTAAATACTTGTCGTTATAACTGTAGTTTGCTCTTAAGAATAGCGATGATATTGCTGTTGAAGCATAGCCACTTTCCGAAGGTTGAATGGTATTCGCATTTGTTAAATAACGGTATTGTTTGGACTCATCGTCAAAACCTGCTCCGGAAGTATATAGATAGGTGTTCTTTGTTTTTTGAAAGGTATAACCACCAGTTAGGTCAAGTTGATGCTTGTCGAAAGAAGTTTTGTAATTTAAAACTTGTTCTGCAAGGATATCATTTGCATCATCAGCTCGTTCAACTAGACTATTGCTCAGAACCGGTTTACCTATTTCAGGACGTCTTGGTGTAAAGCTTTTAAATCGAGCATTCGATTTAGTAATACTTAAATTAGATCTGAATGTTAAGCCTTTTGCCAATTGGATGCTAGCATAAGGATTGACAACAAGGACATTGACCGGATTGTTGATGTCGATGCGCATCAGTTCGGCAACGGGGTTAATGATATCACCGTAATCGCCAGGGAATGGACCCGGTAGACCAGCAAAACTTCCATCTGCATTGTAAGGGGTCCCATTGGTTGGATAATAAATGGCGGAAAGTAGGGCTCCTGTATAGTCACTGCTGGTATTGGCACCATTCCCATTGGTACTGCTATAGGATAAGTTTTCACCAACTTTCAACCAAGGGGTAAGTTGATGTTCTGAATTTATACGGAAATTATAGCGCTTGGTTTTGGTATTCAATACAATACCCTCGGCGTTGCGGTAATTAAAACTCAGGTAAAAGTTAGACTTTTCGCTACCACCATTAATTGCAGCATTGTAATCCTGTAGTGTCGCGTTTCTAAAAACTTCATCCATCCAGTTTGTTTTGGTGACTAAACCTTCTGGGTATTTGGTCGAATCAAAAGCAGGTAGGATAGTTGTTCCACCATTTTTAGCGGCTGTTGCAGCTACTTGTGCACGTTGTTCGGCATTTAAAGGCTGTAATTTTCGCCATGCACTTTGTTGACCTAACTTGGCATCAACGCTAATTTGCATCTGTCCTTTTTTTCCTTTTTTAGTGGTGATCAATACCACACCACCGGAAGCTCTCGCTCCATAGATCGCTGCCGATGCGTCTTTAAGGACCGAAATGGATTCGATATCGTTTGGATTGAGCTGTGGGGTGCCTAGGAAAATTGAACCGTCAATAACGTAGAGTACACTTTCGCCATTGATACCACCGGCGCCTCTGATATTGATACGTGGCGTTGCAGTTGGGTCACCACCTTCATTCGTAACAATAACACCTGGTGATTTACCGGCCAATACTTCGCCAACACTGTTGACAGATCTAGACGATAATTTGTCAAGTGATACCAAGCTGACAGCACCTGTTAATGTTTCTTTTTTCTGGGTTCCATATCCCACTACAACAACTTCTGATAAGGTCGAACGCTCTTCGCTTAGCGTTACATTAATAACTTCATTTTCGCCAACTGCGACTTCCTTGGAATGGAATCCGACCATCGAAAAGGAAAGTACGGCTTGCGGTCCTGCTTCGATACGGAATGCACCTTTTATATCTGTTGTGGTCCCAACCTGCGTACCCACTACTTTTACAGAAACACCCGCAATTGCAGCCCCTGTTGTATCTCTTACAAAACCGGTAACGATTCGGTCTGCCTTGATGTTTGCTTGCGTGTTCAGGATCACATAGTCCTCTTTTTCCACTGCATTGATTCCAAGCTTATTCAAGAGCGCGCGAACGGGTTCAGTTTTAAAGCTGCCGCTTAAGACTGTGTTCCGTTCTTGCAATAGATCGGGATTGTACACAAAATGAAGGCCCGAAAGACTCTCGATTTTGTGGAGAATCACATCGAGTTTTTCGCCCTTGCTTATTTTGATGTTTACGCTGCTTTTGTCCAAACGTTGGGCCATGCTTGGGGAGGCCATCAATGAACTGCAGAATACTGAAGTAATCGAAAATGCGATGCAGGGATACTTCATGATCCGGTAAAAAGAGAATTCTCTCTTGAATGCAGGTGTTTTCATTTTTTTGTAATAATTAGGTAATGAATTACGCATGGTGACTAAGATGTTTTAGGTAAATTTTTAGACATTATTTGTGGATTTTAAATACTTTATCCTTTTCAATCGTACTGTACTTAAGGTGATGTAGGCTGCAGATAATATCCAGTATTTCTGCTGGATTTTGTGTGCTATTGAATGTGGCTGTTGTTTTTAGAGACCTAAGCGATGTATCCTTTAAGATAATTTCAATGTTGTAGATATATTCCAGTTTTTTTGCGACCTCTTGGAGGTTTGTTCCATCAAACGCTATGGCGACAGCGGTATTTTTTTCTACTACGCTACGCGAAGATTGTGCGGTTTCTTTGCTGTAACGTAAACTCTGGTTTTTGGTTAATATACCCAAGATTTTATCTTGTTGCTGTACCGCAACCTTACCGGTAGCAACAGTGACTTCGACTTGGTCGGAAGCCTGATAGGCTTTTATCCGAAAGGAGGTACCCAATACTTTAACCGCTAGCTTGGATGCAAGCTGTACCTGAAATGGGTGTTGCTCGTCGTGGGCAATATCAAAGAAAGCTTCCCCTTCAGTAAGTGCTATTTCACGGATATTTCCCCTGAATTTACTTGGATAGCTGATTTTTGAAGATGGTTCCATGATAATTTCCGAACCATCTGCCAATACAATCTTTTTATGTTCACCTGCAAGGGTTGTCGTGACGACCTGCGAAGATGGTGCGATAGGTTGATTATTTACTTTCCAATAAAGAAGTCCTATAGAAGCAATCATTAAAATAGCGGCCGCTATTTTGAATACAGGTGAATACAGCAGGGAAGGTCGTTTATTTTCCTTTTCTGAAATACCGGACTGGATATTGGCCAATAATTGTTCGCGCAGTGCTGCCTTGCGTTCCTGCGGAATTTTTTTTGATGCGTTATCCAGTTGGGCGTACCAATCTTCGACTTGTTTAATCTCGGCGGCGCTGGCCTCTCCATTTAAATATTTTTGCAGTAGCTGCTTTGCTTTTTCTTCCATCATTTGAATACATGTCACTTCAAATGGGAATTGGTACTAGTCGAAAATATTAGGAGTATATTAATTTATTGTTAACACTCAAAAAAATGGAGGAACTGCCTAAGAGAGGCTTTTTTTGAGCAGTTTCATGGCCGAGGTAATTTGATTCTTGACAGTTTGTACGGAGACATTCAGCTCGCTCGCAATTTCCTTGATTGATTTTTCTTGCTTGCGGCTCATGGTGACGACCAGTCGCATACGTTCGGGAAGCTGCATCAACGCTTCTTCAACTTTTTGCTGCGCATCTTTTAGGATCAGCAGGTCGTCCGCTGAATCCGCATATTGTTGGTTCATTAAAGTCGCTAGTTCGGCTTTGTGTCCATCTTTAACTGTCGTATTCCGAAAATGGTTGATTACTTTGAATTTTACAGCCCCATGTAGATAGGCTGCAAGGCCACCAGATATGATGACCTGTTCACGGTTTTCCCACAGCGAAATGAAGATTTCCTGGGTAATGTCCTGAGCCACATTTTCGTCGCCTATTTTCTTAAAAGCTGCATCAAATATGGCTTCCCAATACAGATTAAAAATCTGTTCCATGGCAAAGTGGTCACCTTGCTTTAATGATGCTATCAATAATTCGCTCACAAGATCAGTTTTAATTGGACAAAGCTAATAACTCAGTATTCCTTTAAAGTTAATAAATCTTAAAGAGTATATTTTGTCTGTTATAAATTAATCTTGGTAATTTTTGCTGAGATTGAGCGGTATATTTTTATTCTTTATATTCCTTGCCCGTAGCAATGTCAATAAAATAGCCGTCGTCCCGATTGCACTCATTTTTATGTTGTACCCACCCGTTGGGATTGATGGTCATGTAGCTTTTGTTGCCGATTCGTTGTTTTGTCTTGTTGTTGTATAAAGTATAGCGACCATCTTTATGCTCCTGTAATGCAAAGATTTGTCGTTTACCATCTAAGGTTTCAATATGTTCGAAATCGGGGTTTATATCCCAAGTCTTTGCACTTGAATTCCATAGGCCTTTTGTAGGTTCTAGATCACCTCGTTTTACATCAATTAAATAAAGATCTTCTGATGAATCGATGTATTTTATTTTTCCGGTTTTCCAATTCTTTTCCAGGGCATTCGAGGTGAGTAACATGTGTTTGTCTGGCCAGACCAAATTACCCACCTGATCCAGGATATAGAAGTTCGGGGCTTTGATGGTGTCCAATAAGTTGCCATCTTTATCCATAAATAACCAATCATAAGCCCAGATGGCATGATCGTAGTTAAATCTGCCTAGAATAAAATAGGGCGAATTAGTCACCGAATAAACTAAGGATATTTCTTTTAGAAAGGCAATCTGTGTCGCATTGGCTTGTCTAATTTGTTTTGGAAAAGCTTTGTCGTATTGTGGAAAGGCATATATGCTGCCTGTATTATTGTCCTTTAGTAGTTTGGGGATTGCTGGGCTGTAGCGCTCCTGATTGATAGAATCGAGTTGTATGGCCTCATTTTTCCAAAGAAGGTCTATTTTGTCTATGCTTGTCAAAGCGGATAAAACCGGTTTTTTGCTTCGGATATCAAGGATGGTAAAACTGTTTGCTGATGCTGGAATATAACGTCCGTTTTCCAAGGGCATTTCAATGTGTTCTTCTATTTTCTTAAGTTTTTGATCTTTTAGCAGATACAGGTTCCCATTGAGGATCAGATGCTTGTCGTTTAAGGGGTAAGTTGCAAGGTTATATTCGTTCTCATCGTAAGGAATATCTTTTTTCAGCAGAATCTGATTACTTTCCAATACCCGTATTTCAAGCTTGACATAAGTAGCTGTTTTCTTGATATAACTGCTTAGGATATTCCAGTCCCATTTCCAGAAGGACAATTTCTTTTCGTATTCCTGGCGTTTCATCAGAAGAGTCAGCTGCTTGATGTCTAAGAGCTGTAAATCTGTGTCGGAATAATGTTCGATAAATTCACCTTCGCTGTTAATGATCCCCGTTTGATCCTTTTCATTGGCTACCAGTGCATATCCTGTGGACGTGAAAGGCTGAGCCCAATGGAACTCTTGGGATAGCTTCTTCTGGAATGCGCTGTCGACATAGACAAACTGCTTGTTTTTGGTTTGATAGGGAATCCATTTAACCCGGTCATTTTTTGTGATTATGGCGGATTCCTGTGCACATGCTGTGATACATAGCATAGTTGTTATACTTAGCAATAATGATTTGATCATCCTTTTTTCTATAAATTGAATCTGGTTGTTTGTAAGTAGCCCGTGTATTGCTGCGGTTACCAGCTTGTTGATTACCGGTATTTAAACTATACGCTTACTAAACCATTGGGTTTGGAAGCTAAAGTAGGGGAAACAATCGTTAGAAAAATAGCCGATTTCAGTGATTATCTTGAAGATTCAAAAGGAAGGGAATTTTTCCCTTGCTGGATTTGTAAATTATCGTCAAGAGAGGCCAATAATGAATATGCTTTTTCCTTTGAGCCGATTAATTTGGTTAATCGGCTCAAATTTTACTTATATTTGAGCCGATTAGATTTTTAAATCGGCTCAATATGTATAACTGGCAATATAAAGAGTGGCCTAATTTGAGCATGGAATTGAAGGTTTTATTGGCGGGATGACTGCAAAAAAATATATTTCTATTACACGGACCTCAAAAGCTACTGCGACTAGGGATCTGCAAAGGTTGCAGGAACTGGGGATAGTTGAACAGTTGGGACATGGGAGATCTGTACGGTACGAACTCATACTTTCTTAACGCCGGGCGTAAAGTCCTCGGTGCTTCTATTACTTCTTTGTAACCGGAACCAAAATAACCTCCCCTTTATTGGTTTGATACCAGTATCTGTTGCCAAGGTCATCTTCGAAATCATGGTTCACCCGAGATTTATCAACCTTTTTGAAACTTTTTACATCTGGTCCGTTGAATATTTTATTGCCAATGAAAATATGTTTGGCATCCTTGGCGACGGCAAACTTGAGGACCTCAAAAGTCTTTGGATCTGCTTCTGAAAATATCTGTTGCTTATAATAGACATGATTTTTGTCGCGTGACCAAGTGGCGTTTCCGTTTGATCCTTCTAATAATTCAAAGCTGCCCGGATCGACCGCAGGGTATCCAAATTTCTTTCCCGAAATAACTATCAATTGATCAATGATTACTGTTTTCTCATTAAGGAATTTGATTTTATTTGACGAAGGAATATTGATTTCCAACAGGCCGATATGTTGATGAGGTTCATAATAAAGTAACTTTTTACCATCCAGTAGGATATATGCTGCATTGAGCGCCTCAACGCGAGCAGTTTTGTAGTGCAGCGAAAGAATACCTTTGTCCGTAACAACATAAAGCTGATTTTTATCTTTTACAAAGTTGCTGTTGATAACGCTGAAAGTCGCATAGTCGACGTGAAGGGGTTGATACTTATAAAAGTAATGTGCTTTATCTTTAGCTAGTGCCGGCAGTTGATCATATAACGTCGTATAAGTTGCCGGATCGGCTCCATCAATAATGGTAAGCTGGTTTTGGTTGCAATCGGAAGTAGCCGACGCAAAACCTTCAAACTTGAATACGTGTTGTTGATCGACAGGAATCCTGTTTTTCAGTTGAAAGGTCTTTACATCCACCAGCTCTTGGGGACAACCCATAAAATAGACGCGATCCTTATCGCGGGCATAGACCTCTTTAATCACTGAAAAACTAGCTACATCGGCAACGGTCTTTCTCGACCCTCTTTCAAAACCATTGCCGCCCGGTATAAAATAAATCGCGCCGCTCTTTTTATAGTAGTCTTCAGATAAAGGACTGACCTGCTCCTTGCAGGAAAGGAGTAGACTTATCAAAGCACTTAGGATTCCCATTTTTAAGCTACTGTTCATAACTGTAAATGCTATGTTCTATAGCAATTATTAAAGATCTATTCCGCTAAAGATAACGGAAATATATAAGTAATCTGTCGATTGTTTACAATTCGCTTCTCGCGAACTATAATTCGTGTATTTAAAGCTCTATTGGATTTACTTATTGGCTATTTTTAAACATACACAAGTGAAATCTAAAAAAATATTTTGTTTTTAAATTGTTAATTTATATATTTGTATATATTAACTATATAATTGTATTGTTATTGTTTTTCTTGTAATTGAATTACAAAGTGTTTAGTTACCAAATTACCAGCGGTAGCTCATTACTTTTTCATGAAGTGAAAGTTTCGATACATTTTTAATTGTGGTGCTGGTATTTCCTAAAAAGCCAAGGGGCGAACGTCTATCTAATAAAACGTGTTGACCCTATGTAGTCTCCTTGGATATTATACTATCTTTTTTACAAATTAAGTATTGATTATTTGCAATAATGGTCTTTAACAGTTTGATCTGTTGGTCTGTTTTATTGCGCCGATTTTTTAACCTTAAATCATTTAGTATGGAAATTAATAGCCAATTAATTATTGATCGGCTTTCCCAGCGTATGGATCTCGATCGTGCCTATGTCGTTAAATATCAATTTCTCGATCAGGAATCGCATCATTTAGTTTTAGCGCTTAAACCCGTGAGTGGACTTTCACACAAAGTGCTAAAACCTATTGTGGAATTGTGCTTGATGGATCAGGAGAACATTTCATTTGAATTGATTTTTGCGCCAGAATTGAAGAATAAAATAAAGCTTGGGAGCTTATTTTATTGTTATGCGATCTTGCCTCAGCATGAGATTTTTAGTAGTACACGAAGTAGTTCTCTCATCATTAAAGGTAAGGAAATACGTGGCATATTGGATCTCTCGGAAAAGTATTATGAGAAGGCGACTGCTGTATCCGCGGAGTTTTTACAGGGAGCACAAACATTTGCAGAAATAGCCAATTATCCGCGTGCCTTATTTATGGTTCACCAAAGTTTGGAAAGTCATCTGAAACTGCTTCAAGTAATGGTAGAAGGTAAGGGAAATAATGTACATAGTCTTGACAGTCGAATTCGGAGCCTGCATACGCATTTTCCGATGTTCAAATCGGTCTTTATGGGAGAGGCAGACGAAGATAAGATGCGTTTTGCATTACTGGATAATTCTTTTAATGCCGTTAATCAAAATAGAGACCTGGATATTTCAGCCGTAGATGCTTCGCAACTATATGATCGTTGTCTCGTATTGCAGGCTGCAATAGAAAAGTTGTTCCGCTACTTTACGGAAGCCTTGCAGGCCGTATACGATGCGCTTGTGGCCGCAGAGGGCGCTGCTCAAGCGGCGCTAGAAAAGAGCAAGTTGGCTAAAATGAAGGAACAAGAGCAAGTTGAAGCTGGTGCAGACTTTCATAGTTTCCCTTGGCCAGCGCAATATCAGAGCGATGTACAGGAGTTGTTGCATCAGATCCGCCAGGAAAATAACCCCGAACAAATGATGCTGCTCAATTATTACGTCAGCGATGCCCATGGAAAAGGGCTGTTTGATTTTCCTCGTCAGGAAAATGGAAAAGCAGAGATCTACCTTGTTGTGATAAAGAAGAAAATAGGTCACTGTCACTTTCGAAAAGTCGCTTACGGTCAAGTTACTGCAGTTGTAGCTTTTTTGAATACGGATTTTCTGGAGACAAAACTAAACGGGGGTAGCCGTTTCTCCCATACGATCTGGAATGAATCTGTTGTTCTCTACCGCCATTCGCGTTATAAACCGACTTATTCGGTTGTACCTGTCGATTGGCATAGTACCTTATTTAAGACCTCAATTTCATGGGTGCGGAATTCAAAACTCATGCAGGATCTTTTGGCTGTTTTTTCTTCTGAAGGCCTTTCTAGTGCCCAATTGGCTGTATTATTTTTAAATCAGTTGACTTCTATTGGACTATATAGTTATCTATATCTCCGAATCGGTTATGCGCCAATGAATGTCACCATTGCAGATCTGGTGGATTGGACCTGTATCTGTGATAAAAAGGTGAAAGAATTTTTTACAGCAAGAAATGAGGTGGAGGAAATATTGAATGCAGAGCTGTTAAAACAAATGAAAGGGCGAGTCTATGAGCTTCCTTCACCATTGGCTCAGCTTGATATGGACTATTTTAGGTCAAAAGCGAAAGAAATTACGGATTTCTTTGTCGATCTCTGCGATCAGAGCATACGGTATATGGAGCTGAAATCGGAGGTTAAGTCCAATAAACAATAAAGGAGGATTTATGGAAAATAGTGTTGAAAATCTGGAGTTAGTAACAGATGTCGTTCCGATTATACCTGACAAAGAGAAGAATAGCTTTATTATTCCTTGGGAAAACCAAGAGGATCTTTATATTTCATCAGACTACTTTCTTAAGCGCTATAAAGGAGAAACACCACTGAAAGATTTCCACCTTTATAGTTACAGCGTTAGGATAATCAAAGTCAACAAGTTTAAATGGCCATTTTCTCTAAGAAAAGACGGAAATTATAAAAACAAATATCTCAAAATTGATCTCGAGATCAAAGAAATCGGATTGAAGGTTAAGTGCGATTGTAAAAAGCGCCATGATAGTCTGTGTGATTATGTAATTATTGGACTTTATCGTAAGTTTTTAGTCAGTAATAAATTCTTACATGATTTATATGCAAAAGATATTGCCATCCTACCCGAAAGTCAGCATAAGTACTTTCAATTGGGTATTTCTAGGCTATATCACCGCAAGGACAAGGTTTGTATTGAAAATCATAATCAATTTGGTCAGGTATATAATTATTTCGACCACCAGGAGCTTGAATCGGAATTGCTAGATGCAGCATCTGAAAACCGATGGATGGAACAGCATGAGGCGCCTTTTCCGAATTTTATGTATGTTATTCCTAGAGAGCATCAGGTGGACAGACTACCCTTTTTAATACCTTTTGAAATAAACAGTAAGATAAATTATTTAGGAGAATTTGGTAATAAGTTGGCGAATTTTGCTGATAGTGATGTTTTAAAAATCGATTTATGTCGTAAGATTTTAGCTTTTTCCAAAAGTCCACAAAGACAATTAGGGGATAGGGAAAAAGATGAGATGCGAAATGACGCTGATCGTGTGGAGAAGGATTTTATCATCAGTGCTTGGCGTAAACTTTTGGAAGGAAAATCGGATCAAAGATTACGTGTTGCTTTTGTCGATAGAAATAATTTTAAAACTACAATTGAAAACTTCAAATATCCATCCAAATATCGTACAACGTATCGGAATGTGATTTTGGCGGGCGATGATCTTAGTCTGAAATTTCATTTGGAAGAAGGCAGCGATCACCTGCTTCTATCGTTAATTCTTGTCTACAAAGGAGAGGAGTTGAAAGACTATACATCCGAATGTCGGTCCAATTTCTTCTTTATCAATCTAAATGAAGACGAGTGTCTTTTTGTTGATAATCTTCAAAAGGAGTTTCTATTACGTTTCTTTTACAGTATTTCTACTAAAATAACGGTGTTAAAGCGGGACTATGAAGACTTCTTTACGCGTATGTTGATTCCATTGTCAACATCCTTTCACATAGACCTTGAACCTTTAAACAAGGATACAGTTTTTATTTCTAATACCGCTCATCATGTGCCTCAATTTAAGGTTGTGGTGGAGAAAGACGACGATGATCATTTAAATTTCGAATTGAAAGCTATGTATCCGGCCTATGAACTACATATCAGTTGATTTTTTGAAGTTCTGTGGGTAAAGCTCTTTTATATTCTTGTGGTTTATTGACGCTATATTCATTAGCGTATGTTTTAACCACAGAAATGGGTTCACCTCATGCTTTTTGCAGATAGCGAAGAAAGAGTAGATCATTGCTGATCGCTGTGCTGCCTCATGGCTTCCGGCGAACAGCCAGTTTTTGCGTCCCAGAGCAACAGGGCGAATGGCATTCTCGATAAGGTTATTGTCAATCTGCAGATTCCCGTCGCGCAGATATTCCGAGAGCATGTCCCAACGTACGTATGCATAGGCCATAGCCTTCCCGATCTGGCTTTTGGGCAGGGTGTCCTTTATTTCATCAAAGATCCATTTGCCCAGCTCGTTGATAACCGGGAGCGATTCTTTCAGCCGCAGCTCCTTGATCTTATCGGGTGATAACTTTTCTTCTTTGGCTTTTCGCTCAACTTTATAAAGTTCCTGTATCATCAGCAGTGCCTTTTGGGCCCTTGCCGGGTCATTCTTTAGGGCCTTCTCAAACTCACGGCGTGCGTGTGCCCAGCAGGCCAGATGGGTGATGTCTTTCTTTTTGCCAAACTTTTCGTAGGCCGCATACCCATCCGTCTGCAGATATCCTTTAAAGTTATCCAGCATGGATTTAGGTACATGACCACCACGGGAAGGGTTATAATCGAACAGTACCGTTTTATCCAAAGGCGAATGGTAGACCCAAAAGTACCCCTGATGGGCAGCTCCTTTTTTATCGCTGTCCAGTACTTTTATAGGGGTCTCATCAACCTGCAGATAGCCCTGAGATTTGGTATCGAAGACCAGCTGTTCATATAATGGTTCCAGTTTTTCCAGGGCCTGTCTGGTCCATCCTTCGATGGTTGAGGATGGGATCTGTATGTTTTCCCTTGCGAAGATCTGTTTTTGCCGGTATAGCGGAAGGTGGTCCTGATATTTACCTACCAATATCATCGCCAGTAAGCTCGGCCCTGCAATTCCTTTATCGATGACCCGTTCAGGCAGTTCGGCGATGGATACGCCATTTCCGTTTCTAGCTGCATATTTATAACGGATGTAACGTTTGATATAGAACTTTGCAGGCTCGCACTCCAGTTCCTCGGTAATTTCCTTGCCGATACAGACCATTTTGGAAAGGTCTCCTTCAGGGTGTATCTCGATCTCGACTACAGGGAGATGGGCAGGTAATTTAGCGCGTCCTTTATGATTGGGACGTTTACGGACATACTCGATCTTTTCTTTGATTTCTTCCTGTTGCTGCTCTGCTTCAGCAGGCTCTGCATTAAAAGGGAGCATCGTCTGATCAGGATCGCCTTCAAAGCGCTCACGCTTCTGTCCGAACTGCATACGCTGAAGCATCTCCACCTGAGCTTTCAGGTAATCACGCTCCTGTGAAAGAATCTCACGCTCCTGATGGAGGAGTTCATTCTGTTTGGACATACTGGAAACCATTTTCAGAAGGTCTTCTTTTGATAGGTTTTCCAGTGCTGTTTCCATACCCTAAAGATACTCAAAAGATACCTTTATTCCTATTTTAAGTCCATTTTTAAGGTAAAGAAAAACGTCTTTTTTGAATACTTTTTACCACCTGTATCCCTTCGACCATCAGTACCAGGTCGCTCCAGGACAATTCTCCGTTTTTTACCTTCGGCGGCATGAATGTTCCGCTCTCCAGACGCTTATAATAAAGGACAAAGCCTCCTTGTTCCCAGTGCAGCAGTTTCATATGCGTACGGCTACGGTTCAGAAATACGAAAACCTCACCATTGGTAGCCTGACGACCCATCCCCGAACTGATCAATCCACAGAGCCCGTCGAATGACTTTCTCATATCGCAAAACCCATCGTAAAGATAAAAGCGGTGCGATGACCCCAGTGCAAACATCAGTACAGACGGATCAGCTGTGATACAAGGGCAAGATCATTTTCGACCTTTATACGCACACCGTTGGGATAGATAATCTCAACATCGTTCCTTCGGGGCGCGTTGTCGATTGTGATAAAGTTCCCTCCGGTAGTGTCATTTTCTTTACTGCGCGAAAACCAATAATAAAAAGTCGCTTCCTTGATCCCATTTTCCGTGCAATACGCTTTCTTGCTTTTTCCGCTCTGTTGCCAGTCTGCTATCATAGACAGCATACGCTCACGTTTTTCTTGAAGGTTGTTCATAACAGCAAAGCTAACCACTGAGCCGACCTAAGTCAATATGTACTTGGTAGAATGGATACAAAGCTATGCTGAGTGAAAAGGAAGAATATGTAATTCCATATGGAGGAAACTTGATTTTAAAACCGGAAAATGGAACCTGCCTGTATACGGAGAGAGATCTTGTTGGCGAGCATGAGTTTAATACCTTTATTGAAGCTCAGTTGCCAAATTTGAAAAGCTGCACCAATAGAATGGTTAAGCGCTTGGAATGGCAGGCGCATAGCAACAGAAATAGACTGTATGAATTTATAAAAAAATGTAAGAGCAAGGGGTACAAAACTATTCTGAACAATATTTCAAAGGGAGCTTATTTGCTGCCACACCAACTGAAATGGGAAGTATTGGATATTCGTCAGGACAATAATGTATTTTCCATTTACATGATTTTCAAATTTGGAACAACGACCTATTTACCGGGAGAGTTTGAAGAAAAGATCATAAATGACTACAGTAGCATCCAATTGGCAGATAAATCTTTCGGATATATTAAAGCCTCAGATAAAGCATTATTTGATGTGCTGTTTAATTATGCGCTGGTTGAAACCGACTGTCTTAAACTCACTTCAGCCCAATTGCTATCTTTCCAAACACGGCTGGATCGAATTGATCCCCGTATTATTCAAAATAGCCTAGCTGAACGTCGAAAGAAACTGTTGAATACGGATGAAATAGCCCTGTTGGATGTTCCGAAAGAGATCCAGGCAGAGTTGCGCCCTTACCAACAGGCAGGATTTAGCTGGATGGTATTCTTAAGTGATTTTCAATGGGGCGGTATCTTGGCTGATGATATGGGATTAGGGAAAACCTTACAGGCAATAACGCTTTTGGAATATTTCTATCAAAATAATCCAAAGGCGGCCCCCTCAATTATTATTGTACCCAATTCCTTACTATTCAATTGGCTGTCAGAATTTAAGAAATTTTCCCCAAATCGTCGGACTGCTATTTATCATGGACAAAAAAGGAGGGAAATCACAGAAATAGAGAACGAATCCATCTTGATTACGACCTATGGAACAGTTATGATGGAGCTTGATTTTCTTAAATCCCAGTCCTTTAGTTACATGATTTTAGATGAGTCGCAGGCGGTGAAAAATCGTAATTCAAAAAGATTTAAATCGCTCACTGAGCTAAAATCCTGCTATCGCATAGCGATGACAGGAACACCGATTGAAAATGGCGTGGAGGATATCTATGCACAAATGAGTATGGTCAATCCGGGTTTTTTTGGAACTTATGGCAATTTTAATAACACCTATAAGGGGATCAAAGATGAAAATACAGCGCAAGAAACTACCCTTGGCCTCCAAAAGATGATTCAACCTTTTATTCTTCGGCGTACAAAAAAACAGGTTGCTTTGGACCTTCCTGAAAAGACCGAAACAATTCTCTATATGGATATGCTTCCAGAGCAAAGGAAAATATACGATAAGGTCAGAAAAATATTCAAGGGAGAGATTGAAAATAATCTGAATAGCGCTGATTCCACGAAATCCAAATTTTTAGCGATCGAGGCGCTGCAAAAACTACGGCAGCTTTGCAACTCCCCCATTCTGATGAAAGATGGCGGCTTCGGTCATGAATCTATTAAATTGGATTTTATTGATGAGATCATGGATGAAGTAGCTCCAAATCATAAGATTCTTCTCTTTTCGGCGTATACTTCCATGCTTAAGCTGGTGGCTCAACGAATCGAAAATAAGGGAATAGCTTATGTCTACCTTGATGGTAAGATGAATCAAGATCAGCGGCAAAATGCGGTCGAAAGATTTCAGAACGAGGACGAATGCCGTGTGTTTCTCATTAGCCTTAAAGCGGGAGGAACCGGCTTAAATCTAACGGCTGCCGACTATGTCTATATTTTGGATCCCTGGTGGAATCCTGCTGCCGAAGCACAGGCGATAGATCGTTGTTATCGAATAGGGCAAGAAAAGCATGTGATGGCTTATAAGATTGTTTGTCGGGATTCCGTTGAGGAGCACATCTTAGCCCTTCAAGAAAGTAAAAAACGAATATCCGAAGGACTGATTTTAGATGAGGCTAATCTAATGAAATCGATCAGTAAAGATGAGCTGCTTAAATTATTTGAATAACCAATTGTACACTATAATGATCAAAAAAGTATCTCCACAAAAAGCATCCTATGGGGGAATGATGTTTTCGCACGATTTTCAACTATGGTACACCTATCTAAAACGGAGAATAGAAAAGGGCTGGAGACCTGAAGAACTGTCGTTCTTGGTTGGTAGACCTGATCATGCATATTTAGACTTTGAAAAAATGTATCAGGTACGAAGTTTTTTGACCCAGGAATCGATCTTGCTGGATCGAATATACATGAGCTCATGCATTGAACCGATGGAATTCCATCGCGAAAGATATGAAGTTACCGAAGAACGTCTCGTCCGTCTTCATATTGAAGAGGACGAGGTCAGGTGGCATTATTCTATCGAAATTCCTTGGCAGTTTGTCTCGCAAAAAAAGTCTTCAATTGCATTGCAATTTGAGGAATGGAAAGCTGAAAAAGATGTCCAGCTTGAATCGGATGCGATGTTACATGTGCGCCAAAAGATTGAAGGGCTATTGGGTCTGGAATTCTTTGGGCATGGTGCAGCTCCTTGGCAACTGTTTCGGAAAGTTAAGGAAACGGGACAGGTTCATCTCCAGATTTATCCAAGGCATTTGAAAAATGTGCCGTATGGACTCATTCAGCAAAACAGGTTGGTCGTCAGAAATGTGGAAGGAAGGTATTCTTTTTATCCGGTTGATCGAAAGGAGGAGCATGCAAAATTTAATTAATGATATTCACCGAGAGAGATTTCGCGCAGAATTTTCCATGTACTATGCGGGTATTATTTATCTCCTGATATTAAATCGGATCAGCTGCGGTTTTACCCGTGAAGAAATGGCTTTCTTAATGGGACAAGAGCAAACCTATGTTAAGGAAATGGAAGAACTTAAAATCCCGTCCGGAAATCTTGAAGTTATGGTGCATCTTAATTGGGTGTTTAACCGCAGGAAAGTGGATATCAATAAATTTGATAATAAAACAAGCTATCAGTTTGAGTTGACGATTTGGGAAGAAAAGGCTATTCGATATTATCAAATGGAATATTTTATTAATTCCGTTGAAACTATGACTTTTTTTCAATTAATGGAGGAAATCAGGGTAGAAGATTCAGCCCAAGCTGAACAGTTCGCATGCGATTGCATGGTAGTGGAAATCGTTTTGGGTAAGCTTATCGAGATGGATTATTTTAAGAAATATAGAACACCGCTTGAACTATGGCGTTATGCGGAAAAGTATCTGGGAGAAAAAATTTGCATAAAAAGCTTGATGCATGAAATTGGCGTGTTCGTAGGAAAGAAAGGGAGTGCACCGCTGCGGAAAACTAAAGCCAAGAGTTTTGGCTTCCGCTATATCGCACATAAATAAAAGATATTAAAAATATGGAAGATATAATAGGAGTACCTTTAAAGGTACCACGAAATTTTCGGTTAATATGTGAGCTTTTTGGTATCGCTGTGCCAGCTTTTATTCAATTGTTTCTAGATCATTACTCTTTTATAGATCAGAATTTTAAAGATAATTCGAGCTATAATATTTCGACTAGGGCTATACGTTTTATCAACGATAAAATTCCTAAAGACCATAATTGTTTGAAGATCGAATTCAAAGATAATGACAGGGATGTGGGGATGAAATTATTGCGACGTCAGGTAAAATTAGCAGTCAATAGAAATTATAGTACCGGCGAACGTAGAAATAGAGGACGTATTATTACTGCGCAGCTTTATGATCTTTTTGCTAAAAAGGTAATGCTTAAAGATCGAATCTATTTAGATGAAAACATATACTTTAAATTGAGTAAGGATTTTCTGCTGACCTGCATTATGAATTCCGTTCATCCATCGCATTATATCAATACCATGATGCTGCAGGCATCAACACCTGATTTTTTAGCTGCAATGCACCTCGATAAAGCCACTTATAATCCAGTTTTGGGATTTATTCATCGTGTCCATGACGGTTACGGCGGCCTTATTGATTGGGAATATCGTAATACATCTTTTTTTAAACGATTTATAATGGATTTGCAGGAACTCAATAAACGCTATTTTTTCTATCGGGATCTTGATCGAAGAATTGCACTTTATCACGTCTGGCTAGATAATCTTCTGGAAACTAAGGATGACGAATTTTAGTGATAAACAACCTTTGGGAAGTTCGGGAAACAACTTGTCTTTTGATGAAGATAGCGTAATCTTACAGCGGTTAAATAGAGATAACTAGGATAAAAAAATGATGACTTCTTAAATTAAATAAATAATGGAAACATTCGAAAATATTAAATTGACAACGGCATTTAAACAATTCTGCGATCTGTTTGGTTTTAGCCCCGAAGAAGTGGTGCAGGCGTTTATTGACAAGATTGACATTGCTGAGTATATGTGTGATCCAATACACCCCGACCGTTGGGCTAACGTATTTGCGATGGAATATTTGATCCAATATACACAGTCCGAAAATAGTATCGTTGAATATGGGGAATTTGCAGAAGAGTGGGTGAAAATGATGGAGACGAATGAGGGGGGAGACCTTGTCGGAAAAACAAGATCGCTATTGGATGCTTGGCATAAAAGAGTTTTAGAGGACCGCATCCATCTTATCATGAAAGGAGATGATGGGAAGGATACAGCATAAATCTATGTTAAGTTTGATCAACCTTGTAAAATACGACGATCAAAATGTGTAGAACTAGCTAGTCAATGCCAAGGTACCTATAGTGATTATAACATGCAATCAAAATGAATTGCTATATTTAATCATGCATGCAAAACCTGAACAAAGTAAAACATCAATAGTGCCAGCATTATTCAAAGTGCTTGTTGGTACTATTGGTATTTTTGCTATTATGACAGTTTGTTTCTATCACAATGAGCTGGATGTCGATGGCAATTTAACGGTAGGATTTCCATGGATATTCTATAGGGAGGGAAGCGGCTATAGCCTTGATCTTAATGAGCAGGTCGGATACCATGAGTTTGAACCTCTAAAATTGATCGGCAATATTCTTTTTGCGGCTACTTTATATCTTCTGATTTTATGGATTTATAGTGCTTTTAGTGGGAAGCCTAAGCAATAAATCTTAGGTTTTTTGTTATCCTTTTGTTAAGTTTTTATAGCGTGCTAACCCGGTTTAGTTAAAAACTGTTAATGTTTTATTGACCCTGCCTTCATATAGCATTTGTAATCTTGTAACCATAAATCAAATGCGCTACTTATGAAATTTAAAGCCAACAATGTCTTTTGGTTGTTATGTGCCATTGCAGCGAGCTCACCCGCTGTTCAAGCCAAATCGTTCACACTAACCACGTCCCAATTTACGCATGTACAGGGGATGGTCAAAGGCCGTGTCGTCGACGCCCAAGGAAATGCTGTCGCCGGAGCAACCGTTCAAAATTTGAAAAGTAAAAAATCTGTTCAGTCTGACGAAAAAGGAAATTTTCAGATCGAAGCCGAAATGGACGATAACCTGAGTATTTCCTTTATTGGGTATAGCAGACTTGTGCAAGCTGTTACCCAATCCAATGGGCAGATATTTTCCCTACAGACTGATGAGAACACACTGGAAGAGGTGACCATCTCTATCGGATATCAGCGGATCAGAAAGTCGGATGTCACTGGAGCTATTGCCAGTGTTAAGGCCGAGGAACTCAATTTGAGCGCACCAAAATTATCCCAGGCGTTGGTTGGTAAAGTAGCAGGTGTACAGGTGATGCAAACAAGTGGTGCTCCATACGATGGGACCAAAATGCGTGTTCGCGGAATGGGATCGATCAATGCTGGTTCGGATCCATTGTACGTTATTGATGGATATCCAGCAGGAAACAATTTAAATATCAACCCCAATGATATTGAGTCTATCGATGTGTTAAAGGATGCCGCTTCTGCAGCGATCTATGGATCTCGTGGTGCTGGCGGTGTTGTCTTGATTACAACCAAGCGGGGTAAGGAAGGTAAAAGTAATGTGGACTACGAAGTATTGGGTGGCTTTGGTCAGCTCTCCAAGAAAATCGATGTTTTAAATTCGGAACAATTTATTGATCTCCTGATTGATGGTCGTAACAATTCGTATAAAGACCTTTTGGCGACGAAAGGGATTGCTTGGAGCGATAGTAGACGCTTTGATGATAATAAAACACGTATCGCCAATGTCGGAAATGCCGGCTCGGTGAGTATTCCTGAAGACTACTATGACTTTGCGTCTGGTACAGCGAAAAAAGCGAAATATGATACGGATTGGCAGGATGCCCTATACCGCAATGCACCTTTCCAACGTCATAATCTATCTACCTATGGCGGTAACGAAAAAAATCGCTATTTCCTCAGTGGATCTTATCAGAATCAACAAGGGATCATGCTTGGGACGGATCAAAAAGTCTTTAATTTTCGTGCCAATATCGATAGCAAAGTAAGCAAGAGGTTGACCGTTGGCGCAAATGTTTCATTTACATATAACGACAATAACGAGGTAACGACAGGCCGTTACGACAGAAGTCCGTCAATGGCGGCATTAATCTATCTGCCGACTCTCCCAGTTTATAACGAAGATGGAACCTATGCCAAATATCTGATGGCCGATCTTTCGGCGAACAATTACGGTATCCAGAATCCTGAAAACCCACTGGCTTATGTTACAGAGATTAAAAACAACCGTCGTGGAAAGAGAGGGCTATACAATGCCTTTGCTGATTTTTCCATTATTGATGGCCTAAATCTTAAAATAAACGGTGGATTGTCTACTTACGACGAGAAGTATGATTATTTCCGTCCAACAAGTATATCCGATGGAAACAATAAACCGTTTTCACCGCAGGCAATTTCTGCTGCCTATGCAGATGCCAAGACAAAAAATGAATTGGACAAATTGGTCGAAACAACGTTAAACTATAACAAGACTTTTGGTGGTAAACATCAGGTATCCGCTTTATTGGGCTATTCGGCTCAACGAACAGATTACGATTATCAAGGTGTGAGAGCCAACGGTTTTAATAATAATGCGATTGGGGAAATTACGGATAAAGGAGCCGACCCTTCCAATTTCCAATTACTAAAAAACGATACGTTCAAACGTACTACAACGCTCCAGTCATACTTTAGTCGTGTAAACTATAGCTTTGATTCTAAATATTTCCTTTCAGCGTCCATCCGTACCGATGGTTCATCCCGTTTCGGCCCGAATAGCAAATGGGGAACTTTCCCGTCGGTGTCAGGAGGGTGGACGCTCTCCAAAGAGGAGTTTTATACGGATTGGTTAGGGCAACAATCGACTGTCAAACTGAGAGCGAGCTGGGGACGTAGTGGAAATAATAATATTGGTGATTACAATGCGATATCCGTGATCAACTCACCAGCAGGTGTTATTCTTGGGGATAAAGTAGAAACCTCTTATACGGCAGGCAATCTACTTGATCCAAAATTGAGCTGGGAAACAACCTCGCAATACAACGCCGGTCTGGATCTCGGTTTGTTGAAAGGCCGCCTCAACATTATGACCAATTTCTACCTGAGCCGTTCCTTCAATTTATTATTCAACCAGCCACTCTCCGCTGTATCTGGATCAACAACAATCTTGACCAATTTGCCAAATTCGAAGGTGCAGAATAAAGGTTTTGATGTACAGATTGATGCAACATTGATTCGCAAAAATGAATTTGAATTAGGATTGAGCGGGAATATCAATGTCAATAGAAATAAAGTGCTCGATCTTGGTGGGGCTTCTACCATCTTGACGAATGGTGCTGAACGTTCATACTTAACGCATATTACACAAGAAGGAAGTCCAATTGGTATGTTCTACGGCTTTAAAGTTCTGGGCGTTGCAACAGAGGAAAACTATAAAACTGTCGCTCCTTCAGCGGCTTCAACAACTCCACTACAACCTGGAGATCTTTATTTTGAAGATGTGGACGGCAACGGTGTTGTCAATGATGCCGATAAACGTGTGATCGGCAATCCACATCCTAATTTCACCTATGGCTTTGCCATCAACGCACGCTATAAGGCATTCGATCTACGCGCATCATTTAACGGTTCGCAGGGTAATAAAGTGCTGGATGGCTATGATTATTACCTCTATAATATGGAAGGTTCCGGCAATCAATATGCAGATGTTGCACAACGCTATCGTTCAGCTCAAAATCCAGGAAATGGTAAAGTATACCGTGCATCGCGTGGCGGTACGCAAAGTAACAGTACGCGTCTTTCTGATTTTTATCTGCAGGATGGTTCATTCCTGCGGATGACAAATATTGCTTTGGGCTACAATCTTCCCAAAAGCCTAGCAGAAAAGTTAACACTTTCTGGCGTGAGGGTCTATGCTACAGTGGACAATCCATTTACGATTTCCAAATACAAAGGCTACAATCCGGAACCGGATTATAACCAACGCGGCAACTTAACTCCAGGTGTGGATTATGGACTTTATCCACTGGTGCGGTCGTATAACCTTGGTGTAAAAGTAACGTTCTAATAGCAGGATCAAGGAGCTATTGTGCGTGGAAATTTCAAGAAAACCTCCGTGTTAATAGCTTCAGCATTGTAAAACTAGTCCTACGAACTGCTCTTTGCGGTTATGTAGGCTGATGAAAAATAAAAAAATAACAGGATGAAAAAAAGATATATATTACCCTTTGTTTTGTTGGCATTGTCTTCATGTACCAAAGATTTTTTAAATCAGAAAAATCCAAATGCTGTCACGATCGATGATTACTTCAAGTCGGAAAATGATGTGCTTTTGGCTGTCAATGGCCTCTATCAATCACTTCGTTCGGGAAGCACGATCGGGGAATCGGGTACATTGTATAACGAAGAACGTTCGGATAATTCGGGACGTAATGATAACCAATCCAATGCTGGGGAGCCTTTTCAATTCAATGACTTTTCGTTGCTGCCAAGTAATACCTATTTAAAGACACATTGGTCGGCTATGTACGCGGCAATCAGTCGCTGTAATGTAGTTCTTTCACATGTCGACGATGTGACTTTTACAAGTGCAGAATTAAAAGGACGTTATATTGCGGAAGCGAAATTCGTTCGTGCATTATTATATTTCCATATGGTACGTAAATTCGGAGACATTCCACTATCTACCGTACAGGTGACCAGTAAAGAGCAAGCAAATGAATTGGCTTTTCGTCAGAAAGAGTCGATTGTGTACGAACAGATCATTAAGGATTTAACGGAGGCATTGTCCAGCAATCTTCCCAATACACAAAAAGATTACGTTATCGGCAGAGCATCTAAATCGGCCATCAATGCAATTTTGGGGCAAGTATACTTAACGTTAGGTGCAACGCAGACATCAGGTAATGCGGAGAATTTTGCGAAAGCAGAACAGTACCTCAATGCGGCCTACCAAATGCGAACTTTTGGTAAACTGAACGAAATCCCCTATGCGGATGTTTTCGATGTGACCAAGAAAAATAGCTGTAAAGAACTCGTTTTTCAGATTCAGTATAAACAGGGAGACCAAAACTATAGCTCAAGTATTGCCCGTAATTACCAGGCGCGAGGAGAAACCATCAATTCACGCTATAACTCGACCGGTGCGGGTGAAGTGGCAAAACTAGATTTGGTTAAAGATTACGAGCAAAGCGATATCCGAAAAGATTTCTCTGTGAAGTTTGCAACAAATACCCAGGTTAACGATTGGTTTGTAACCAAATTTAGGGATAACAGTGACGCTGCCGGTACCAATGGTTGGGGCGGAAACGACTGGATCTTGATCCGTTACGCGGATGTGATGCTGTTGTTGGCCGAGGCCAAGTATCATCTGGGTAAGGATGCGGAAGCTATCGCGCTGTTAGATCAAGTACGTGAACGTGCCGGATTGCCTTCCTATGCTGCTTCCATGTTGAATACGGCTTACCGCAGTAAATATCCAACTTTAAAGGAGGCTATATTGCATGAACGCCGTGTGGAACTGGCATTTGAAAACCAACGTTGGTTTGATCTCATCCGTAATTACAATGCACAGGAACTGGTGACTTATTTCAAAACGAAAAGCCAGGCTGATTATGGAAATGCTAAAATCTCCAATATTTCGACAAAAGATCGATACTATCCAATTCCTTTTGATGAATATAAGCTGGATCCGACACGTATGTATCAAAATCCAGGTTATTAATCTGTTATCGAATGGATATGATAAAGAATATCAGAAAAATCTTGTTACTTGTCTTGGGAATATGCTGTATGCATATTTCCAAAGGTCAGGTAAACAATATGCCTATTGGTCCACAGGATTGGCTGATCAAGAAGAATTATTATGCATCCTATTTGCTTTTAAAAGATTCTGCCCTTATACAGGAGCTCGTCAGCTCCAAGCCGATAGCACAGGTATTGGAAAAACGGTTCGAACGTTTTAACAACAGCGCTAGCTGCGCCGATCTCATGTGCTATTTGAATGCTTTCAAATGGCAGGATAACGAAATCGACCTGTTGACAGAGCAGCTGGCGGAGCAAATTGGTCATAACAAGAAGTTGGACCAGCTTGTTCAGGCGAGTCTTATTCCATCAATGACCTATGGTGTGCTGCATCATGAAACAGCAAAGGTCTATTTTACGAAAGCCTTGAAACAGGATTTAAAGGCAATGAATTATGTCGTGGACGTCTATGCGGGTGGTAAAAGTCCCAATTACCCCAAAATAGATTCGATCTCTTTCGATGTAAAACGTGCGGCCTACCTTCATCTTTTGGACGATGTAGGCCAAGACATCCGCAAAGATATTCCGACGCCTAAAACGGCATTTTTTATGACCATGATGACTGCGGTACGCTTGTTGGAAATTAATGAGCGATGGGACGCGGCACAACTAGAACCGCTGATTGAACTCGAAAACAAGAAAGCTTACGAAGCAGTCAAAAATACCGACTTCGCAAGCTATCCCTATAGTCTATTGCTGACCTTAGGAGCGGGGCCCGAGCTGTATGGACAGCCTATTAGTCCTGGTGGAATGCTACGTGCGCGAATGGCAGCCCGAAGCTACTTTGAAAAATTGGCCCCTTTTATTGTGTTGTCTGGCGGTAAAGTACATCCCTATAAGACTCGCTTTATTGAGGCAATAGAAATGAAAAAGTATCTGATCGAGATTATGGGAGTACCTGAAGCTGCAATATTGATTGATCCACATGCGAGACATACGACCACAAATTTGCGTAATACAGCACGTATCCTGTTGAATTATGGTTTTCCGAAAGATAAATACGCCATCGTTAACAGTAGTAAAGTGCACATTGATGCGGTGGAAAAAATGGGCGATCGTTGTATACGTGAATTGGGGTATATTCCTTATACATTGGGTAAACGAATTTCAGATGTGATCATCGAGTTCAAGGCAAAAGAAGAGGCCTATACGATCGATCCTGATGAACCATTAGACCCCTAGCCGACTAAGTAGGCCAATTGCTAATCCATTAACTGAGCGGATCGGCTTTGTCTATGGCTTATGGGAAGGCATGAAAAAGAAGCTGTCTCAAATTTATTGAGGCAGCTTTTTTATTAAATATGGCTATGCGATAGATTTGTGAGTTGTTTGTTGATTATTTCACAGAACTGTTCATTTGGGAAGAAAAGAACAAAAAGTAGCTTTTTAAGCTGCTTTTTTCCTTAGATTTTGCGCTATAGCCAATAAACCCCATTCTATGGACACTTTTTCCTTACCGCGGAGCATAAATCTTCGGAACCCGTGGTTCTGTTTTATGTTTCCAAAGACTGGTTCGACATCGTGACATCGCTGTTTTCTTTTGGCTATACCGACATCGCTGTTAAGCAATCCGTATGCTCTATCTTTATAAGCCTCAAGCTGTTCATTTATCTGGATGATTCTATTGCCCTGTGATTTGTGGCAAGCACCGTTCAATGGGCAGTTTGTGCAGTTTTTTGCCTGATATCTTTTTATTTTTTGCTCGAAACCTGTGGACGTGTTTTGTGTAAATAGACCTATGCAGTTCATTTCCTGTCCCATTGGACAGATATAGCAATCTTTTGCAGGGTTATAATGTAGTTTATCAACGGAGAATGGCTTCTTGCCCGAATAACTCTTTTTCTGCTCCTTGTCAAACATACCATATTTCACATAGGCCCCAATGTTTTTCCCTTCTAGTATCGCATAGTTCTCCTGGCTGCCATAGCCAGCATCTGCGGTAATGGTTTTCAGTATTTCCCCAAAGCTCGCCTCATGTTGTGCCAGATGACCGGGTAGCGTTGTGGTATCTGTGGGGTTGGGATGTATGGTGTAATTGACGATGTATTGATTGGAAGTAGATATCTGAATGTTATAACCTGGTTTGAGCTGGCCATTTTTCATATGATCCTCTTTCATGCGCATAAAAGTAGCATCGGGATCTGTCTTGCTATAACTATTTCTATCTCCAAGCGTTACTTCCTGCTCTTCATATTGAACAATCTTGGCCGGGTAGTTTTTAGTCGCATAGCGCAACTTTGCCCTCATCTTCTTGCTTACCGAAGGTTTATCGGACAAGACCCGGTTCAGGTTATCGACCGTAGCCTGAACTTTTTCGCGGTCAATTGTTGTCAGATCGGGAGGTTCCGGAAGGTTGTCCTCTGCTTTGGCGATACTTTGGGCGTATTCCCAAATATCTTTTAAGGCAGCTTTCATCTTCTCCTTATTGGTCTGGATAGCTTTTTTCCAGACAAAGGTGTATTTGTTAGCATTGGCTTCAATCTTGGTGCCATCGGTGTAAACATCTTCTATACTCAGCAGACCTTCTTCGGACAGGAGTTTGACAACTTCTTCAAATACACTACGAAGTGCTTCTTTCAAACGAACGCCTCGAAATCTGTTGATGGTATTGTGGTCGGGATAGCTCATGCCGCTCAGCCACATGAAATTGATGTTCTCCCGGCACGCCGTTTCCAATTTGCGACTGCTGTAGACATTGCTTACGTAGCCAAACACCAAAACTTTCAACAACATCTGCGGATGATAACTGGAGCAGCCTTTTATCTTATAAGCGTCCAATAGGGACTGAATGTTGATCCGGTTGATTACATCGTTAACGATACGTACCGGATGACCTTTGGACACCAGTTCGTCCAAAGTTGGAGGAATGGCCATGATCTGGTCCTGATAGTAAGGCTTAAAAGTAGGCTCTTTGAGATGGCATATATCCTTTTTGTTTACACCATAAATATATGAAAATCAAACCGTTAAAACAAATAATAAACCTTAGATAATGAAAAAAAAGAGACTGCCTTTTTGAGACAGCCTCTTTTTTATTTTAAAATAATGGACTTTCCTTCTTTAGCCGAGCGTTTTGCCGCTTCCAGGATTTCGACCACAGTGACATTATTATTGATCGATCCGAGATCATTTTCTGGAGCCATAGCATCTTTCAGAACCTGTTCGAGATAGGCAATATGGTTCTCAAAATACGGGATCGCAGTCGATACATGTGTAGGTGGATCATTCTGTTGTTTGTATTTTAGAAGTTCTTTGTCATTTTTGGCGTAGAGCTGAGCTTTTGTGCCAAACACCTGCAGATCTTTAACACTGTATGGCCAAGCCCAGGAAGCTTGAATAATACCCGTGCTGCCATCACGGTAGCTTAGTATGATGGTAGCGTTGTCATCGACTTTTGGATAAACCTCAGGCTTGAGCTGTTGTGTAAAGGCTGTCACTGAAATTGGCCTTTCTCCATTTTTGAGCCAGGTCATCAGATTGGCGCCATAACAGCCAAAATCCATCACTGCACCGCCACCATTTTTTTTCGGATCAGTAAGCCAGTCGAGGAAGTAATTGCTACAGCCAATTTCTTTAGGTCCTTCGTGCCCGTCTTTTACAAGTATACGTGTGATTTTTCCAATTTCACCCTTGTCGACCAGCTGCTTCAACTGTTGATTACTTTTATACCAGGTTGTTTCGTAATTTACCAAAAAGGGTGTTTCGAACTGTTTGGACAAAAATGCAATACGTTTTGCGTCAGAAAGAGTCGTAGCAAGAGGCTTCTCTACCATTACAGGGATCTTAAGCGGGAGACAGGTCTCTGCGACGCGGATATGCTCATCGGTTGGATTGTAGGCCAGCACCGCGTCTGGCTTCACATGTTTCAATAAACTGGGTAAGTCATGGTAGAAGATTGCGTCAGGTAAATTATACTGCGTTCGTATTTTGTTTGATAAGGTTTGATTCGGTTCGGCAATACCGATAATATCGACTTTTTATCCTTATATAAATTTAAAAGCAAGAATACGTGGTCATGGTTGAGCCCTGCAACAGCAACCCTAAGCCGTTCACTGGCCTGTGCAATTTGTTGGAAGAATAGGAGCAGGAAAACTAGGCGGATAAGATGCTTCATATGTTAAGTTTAGTTATTATAAATATACCGATTTGTGCTGAGGATACCCGTTGTAAATCCAGGTAACTTTGCGGTGCGATCGGATGATATCGGCAACAATGTCAAAATAGGTTTCTCCACGACCAGCTTTTAGCTCATCTAGTTTCTTTTGAAAATGCGTTTGATTGAATGGTGATTCTGCTCCAAGTTTACCTTGATAATAGGCCAAAGTTGTTTCAACGCCCAATGACGTCCTGCTGTGTGCAATATCCTTCCAAACAATGCAATGTGAAGCAGCGTCTTTGAAGGTCCCAAATCCACCGTAAAGCAGGTCGTCAAAGCCGTCTAGGCTCCCTATCTTCCAGCTTTCGCTGGACATGTAGACGGCATTGATTTCTTCGTAAAAACTTGCAATATCGTTGATGCTACAGCCATCAACCACAGCCACGCCAAGATCGGGATTGCTCCCCACAAGTTGCTTAAAATCTGTCCAGAGGTCCTCCCCGGGAAATACTGTTCCAGCTGCTTTGTTTTGCCATTTGTTCAACAATTGAACGAGTTCGGTTCTAATGGTACTGGGGTGATAGGTCAATGAACACAAAAAACGAGCTTAATGCAGTGCCATCCGAATCACTGACCAAAAAATGAGCAAGTGTACCGACCAATTTTTTTTCATCTGTTTTCATCTCTGACCTTTGTTTTTAATCGTCTAAAAATAGCCTAACGAAATCGTTTGCGGTTTTTTAACAAAAAATCCTATACATTTAACGATACATTTAAGGATAAATCTAATGTTATGATCTACCGATTTACTTGCTATAGTATATTAACTCTTGTGAATATACTCTTTAGGTTTGGGATTTCTGTATTCGGACAGCAACATCCTAACGTTATTGTCATCCTGAGCGACGATGGAGGTTATGATGATTTTGGTTGTTACGGCGGTAGGGAGGTCTATACCCCCAATATTGATGCACTTGCGAAAAATGGCGTGCGTTTTCAGTCGGCCTATGCCTCAGCTTCAGTATGCGCTCCTTCTCGGGCGGGCTTACTTTCTGGCCGCTACCAGCAGCGCTTTGGTTTTGAACATAATATTTCGAAACGTCCCACTGCGGGTGTCGCACCTGAAGATATCGGAATGGATACGCAGGTAGCCACCATTGCTGACTTCATGAAGTATAACGGCTATAAAACTGTAGCGATTGGCAAATGGCATCAAGGGGATGGTCCACAATTTAATCCATTGAAACGTGGGTTTGACCATTTCTATGGTTTTATCGGTGGTGACCGGCCTTACTTCCCAATCCATGGAGCCGCGAAGCCAACGCAGCTGCTTTATGACGATCGACATGTCGTTCCCGAAGACTCTATTCATTATTTGACTGAAACATTGACCAATAAAGCAATTGCGTATATTCAACAGTATCGAAGCCAGCCCTTTTTTATGTATTTAGCTTTCAATGCAGTGCATACACCTGTCGAAGCGCCCCTGAAGACTATTGATAAGTATAAAAATGTAGCTGATCCATTGCGTCGTGCTTACTTGGCTATGCTGGATAATATGGATGAAAATATTGGACGTCTGGTTGAACATTTAAAGCAAGAAGGACTTTATGAAAACACCTTAATCATTTTTATGAATGATAATGGAGCGGCAACAAATAATGGCGCAGACAATGGACAATTGCGTGGTTTAAAGGGATCGAAATGGGAAGGTGGAATCCGGGTTCCCCTTATCATGCAATGGCCAGCCAAGCTACCGAAAGGGATAACATCAGATGCCATGGTATCGGGAATGGATATCTTACCCACCAGCATCGAGGCAATAAAAGGGAAGAACATCCAGGGGCAGCAAATCGATGGCATCAGTTTGCTATCTTCCTATAAAGATGTGAAAAATGGACACGACTATTTATTCTGGCGTCGAGGGATTGCACGTGCTGTGCGACATAAAGAGTGGAAACTGATTGTGGTTAAAGATGATCCGATATTATTGTTCAATCTTAGGGATGACCTTCGGGAACAGCACAATCTGGCCACGAAGTATCCTGAGCGTGTAAGGGAGATGCTGCATAGACTGTCGGAATGGGAAAAGGGACTGGAGAATCCAAAATGGCTAAGCTCTGTATTGGACAATGATCAAAATCAACTGATGAAACACCGGATGGAAGTCGTCGGACGAGCCGCAGAACGACAATATCCTTAAGTAATGAATACTAAAAACAGATGAAAGGACTAATCCTATTTTTATTGTCCTTTGCCTTGGTTATGGCAAAGGCGCAGAACAGCGATACGTTTGTGCGTATTAAAAAGCATGTATACGATGATGAGTTAAGTGGCCCATTGCCAAATGCAGATAAAACGTTAAGCCTATGTAATCAACTGCGTGCTGACGGTACTTGGGCAGATATCGATTACAGCAGTAAGTCAATATCGCTTTGGCCTCCGGGAGAACACTTGGATCGGTTAAGGACACTTATTGTTGCCTATGTGTCTCCACAAAGTGCATCTTATCAGCAAAAATCACTTTACGATAAAATCCTGCTTGCCGCACAATATTGGGCAAATAATCGTTTTGAGTCTTCAAATTGGTGGCATAACGAGATCGCTTCGCCAAAAGCCATCGGTGTCTGTCTTATCCTGATGAAATTTGGAAAGGAAAAAATTCCTACTACACTAGAGACTCCACTTGTTGAGCTGATGAAGCGTGGCGATCCTTACACAAAAACAGGGGCAAATAAAAGTGACATTGCCATGCACTATTTTTATCGTGCATTGATCTTGGAAGATGAAAATCTTTTAGCTGCTGCGATGGAGCAGCTGCTTTTTCCGATACAGCTCGTGAATGGCAAGGAAGGACTGCAATATGATTTCTCTTACTTACAACATGGCCCTCAATTATACATTGCAGGCTATGGGGAGGAATTTCTGAAGGGGATCTCAAAAGTTATGGCCTATGTGCGGGAGACACCTTATGCTGTAGACATGAAGAGGCTCGGCCTTTTTGAACAATTTCTTACTGAAACCTACCTGCCAATTATTCGTTCGCGCTATATCGATTTTAATGTACATGGTCGCGGGATCTCACGCCCCAATATCTTGGAAAAAACACAGGAGACCGCCATATTACAACAAATCAAGTTGATTGATCCCGCCAAAAATACCATTTGGAACAAAGCGCTAGCAAAACTAGATAGCGTCCAGCCTTATGACGCTGAGCATATCGAGGTCCACCGCCATTACTGGAAAGGAGACTACACGACTCATCTGCGTAAGCAATTCCACTTTAATGTTCGATTGGCCAGTAGCCGTACCAATAAATCGGAGTCTGGAAATGGAGAAAACGTTCTTGGGCGCAATATATCAGATGGTGTGACCAATATTCAGGTATTTGGACCCGAATATTATAATATTATGCCCGTATGGGAATGGGATAAAATTCCTGGAACGACAACACGAGATTATCCGGGCGACCTGGAATTGAAAGAACAATGGGGAGCACTTGCTGCAAATAACTTTGCAGGCGGCGTAAGCAACGATAAGACAGGAGCTTCAGCTATGTCGGTCCAGTACGACGGGGTCAAGGCTCAAAAAGCCTGGTTCTTTTTCGATCGGGAAATCGTTTGTTTGGGGGCTGGGATTCACTGTGCTGCGCCAGAAGCTGTGGTAACAACCTTAAACCAAACCTGGCTGAATGGACCCGTTGTCTGGAATGGAAAGGAAATGTCTGAACTCGATTCAGTACAGAGATCTGTCAAAGTAGGCGATTTTATAACCCATAACAATGTTCTGTATTATTTTCCAGCAGCTATGAATGTTGGATTGACAACCAAAGATCAGGTTGGTTCCTGGTACCGGATCAACCGTTCCCGTTCCAAAGATGTTGTACATGGAAAGGTCTTCAAGCTTTGGTTTGATCATGCTGTTGCTCCAAACAATGCGAGCTATGCTTATATTGTTGTGCCTGGTGCCAAAACTGTTGATACAAAAGCAATGCAGCAGCTAAAAATTTGGCAGAATACATCGGATATACAGGCGGTGGAGCATAAAGGGAGCCGGATTCTACAAATTGTTTGTTATCAAGCAGGAACGTACCAAGTTGGCAATTGGTCTATAAAGCTCGATCAACCTGCTATCATACAATTGAGTATGCGCGAAACAACTAGCATGCAGCTTGATGTTGCAGATCCACTCCAAAGAGCCAAAACAGTGAAGGTTCAACTCGTCAATAAACAGCTTCGTGTAAATCAATCGCTGGAGGTTTCGCTTCCACAGGGCGAATACGCAGGGAGTACTGTAAGTAACCAAATCGCGATCGGGAAGAAATAATCCAGATTCAATTGGAAAGCTTATAAAAATACAAAGAAGCTGTCTCAAATTTATTGAGGCAGCTTTTTTATTAAATATGGCTATGCGATAGATTTGTGAGTTGTTTGTTGATTATTTCACAGAACTGTTCATTTGGGAAGAAAAAGAACAAAAAGTAGCTTTTTAAGCTGCTTTTTTCCTTAGATTTTGCGCTATAGCCAATAAACCCCATTCTATGGACACTTTTTCCTTACCGCGGAGCATAAATCTTCGGAACCCGTGGTTCTGTTTTATGTTTCCAAAGACTGGTTCGACATCGTGACATCGCTGTTTTCTTTTGGCTATACCGACATCGCTGTTAAGCAATCCGTATGCTCTATCTTTATAAGCCTCAAGCTGTTCATTTATCTGGATGATTCTATTGCCCTGTGATTTGTGGCAAGCACCGTTCAATGGGCAGTTTGTGCAGTTTTTTGCCTGATATCTTTTTATTTTTTGCTCGAAACCTGTGGAGGTCTTTTGTGTAAATAGACCTATGCAGTTCATTTCCTGTCCCATTGGACAGATATAGCAATCTTTTGCAGGGTTATAATGTAGTTTATCAACGGAGAATGGCTTCTTGCCCGAATAACTCTTTTTCTGCTCCTTGTCAAACATACCATATTTCACATAGGCCCCAATGTTTTTCCCTTCTAGTAACGCATAGTTCTCCTGGCTGCCATAGCCAGCATCTGCGGTAATGGTTTTCAGTATTTCCCCAAAGCTCGCCTCATGTTGTGCCAGATGACCGGGTAGCGTTGTGGTATCTGTGGGGTTGGGATGTATGGTGTAATTGACGATGTATTGATTGGAAGTAGATATCTGAATGTTATAACCTGGTTTGAGCTGGCCATTTTTCATATGATCCTCTTTCATGCGCATAAAAGTAGCATCGGGATCTGTCTTGCTATAACTATTTCTATCTCCAAGCGTTACTTCCTGCTCTTCATATTGAACAATCTTGGCCGGGTAGTTTTTAGTCGCATAGCGCAACTTTGCCCTCATCTTCTTGCTTACCGAAGGTTTATCGGACAAGACCCGGTTCAGGTTATCGACCGTAGCCTGAACTTTTTCGCGGTCAATTGTTGTCAGATCGGGAGGTTCCGGAAGGTTGTCCTCTGCTTTGGCGATACTTTGGGCGTATTCCCAAATATCTTTTAAGGCAGCTTTCATCTTCTCCTTATTGGTCTGGATAGCTTTTTTCCAGACAAAGGTGTATTTGTTAGCATTGGCTTCAATCTTGGTGCCATCGGTGTAAACATCTTCTATACTCAGCAGACCTTCTTCGGATAGGAGTTTGACAACTTCTTCAAATACACTACGAAGTGCTTCTTTCAAACGAACGCCTCGAAATCTGTTGATGGTATTGTGGTCGGGATAGCTCATGCCGCTCAGCCACATGAAATTGATGTTCTCCCGGCACGCCGTTTCCAATTTGCGACTGCTGTAGACATTGCTTACGTAGCCAAACACCAAAACTTTCAACAACATCTGCGGATGATAACTGGAGCAGCCTTTTATCTTATAAGCGTCCAATAGGGACTGGATGTTGATCCGGTTGATTACATCGTTAACGATACGTACCGGATGACCTTTGGCCACCAGTTCGTCCAAAGTTGGAGGAATGGCCATGATCTGGTCCTGATAGTAAGGCTTAAAAGTAGGTCTTTGAGATGGCATATATCCTTTTTGTTTACACTATAAATATATGAAAATCAAACCGTTAAAACAAATAATAAACCTTAGATAATGAAAAAAAGAGACTGCCTTTTTGAGACAGCCTCTTTGTATTTTTATTTTTTGAGCTGCTCCAACCGTGTCAAACCTTCCAGATAATAATAATCTGCATAGGTCAGCGGAACATCGATTTCCGAATGATGGGGTAAGCTACCGACACTATGCTGCAATAAGAAACCGCCATTGCTTGCATATTTAGCAAAATAGGTGGCTCCTGATAGTGTTTGCAGGCTTTCCTGAGCAAATGTCAAATAGGATTTGCTTTCGGTGCCAGTGGTCAATGTTGAGAGTTCAATCAGTGCAGACGCAACAATGGCTGCAGCTGAGGCATCGCGCGGCACAAAATTTAATTTCAAGGAAGAAAAATCAGCATCCGATTTATAACCCGGCTTTCCGGCATTAAAATCCCAATACGGAATTTTATCTTTTGGAAGATTCGGATGGGTCATGTAAAACTTTGCCGCCGCTTTTGCCGTTTTAAGAAATTCTGGTTTTTTGGTCTCCCGGTACATCATGGTAAATCCATAAATAGCCCATGCTTGACCGCGTGCCCAGGTTGAATTGTCGGCATAGCCTTGGTTTGTTTGTTGGTGGATAGCATGGCCATTACCATCGTAATCGACAACATGGTAAGTACTGTGGTCTTTACGAAAATGGTTTTTCATGGTTTGGGTGGCATGACTGATGGCCACATCCTTATATTTGGTATCTCCAGTCAAGTCGGACACATAACACAGCATTTCCAGGTTCATCATGTTGTCGATAATGACTGGATATTTCCATAGGGTCTTGCCGTCCCAAGACTTCTTCTCGTTCCATGATTTGATGACGCCCACCTGCGGATTATAACGTTTAAGCGCAGTATTGGCCGAGTGGATGAGGATATCCTTGTAAGCGGCAACCTTTTTGGGATCTTTAAGGTATTTAATGGCATTGCCATAGGAACAATACATCACAAAACCAATATCATGATGTTGATCAAGGTCTTTGGCTTTTTCAAGCGCCTCTGTCCATTTGATCGCCGCAGCTTCGGTCTCTTTATTATGGGTATGGTTGTAGATATACCATAGTGACCCTGGAAAGAAACCGCCGGTCCAATCCCATTCGTCTGTCCCTACCAGTTTTCCTGCAGGACTCAATGTGCGTGGAAATTTGTGCTGCTTTTCTGCTGCTTGTTCTAAAAATTGATATTGTTTTTCTGCAGCTCTAAAACTTTTGTCAATAAAGCTTGGTTTTTGATCTGTAAAACTCAGTGCAATCAGACTGGATGTGATCACAAAAAGTGCTTTTAGACCAGGTTTTCTTTTTTTCATAACGGCTTATATTCTTAGTAAGTTACATAATAATCTGATTCTTTTTATTTTATAGCCTCTTGGCGAATCGTAAAGGTATATTTTCCAGCGGATTTGATGCTTTTAGCGGTGAGTTTGATGCGATAGAGTTCCTTACTCCATACCTGACTCAAACGTGGGTCATCTTGAGGAATGACATCGTAGCTCGCCGTGAACTGTCCAGCATCAAAGTGTAGGGTTGCGTGCCCATTATTGAGGAGGATTTCCCCTTTGCCAATTTTTGGTTCCTGAGCAACCAGAAAATGGATGATATTGGCCTGCTTAGGACCTGTGATTTTAAACTCATCCTGAATGTCCAGCCCATTTTGTACGAGGGTGTAACTTCTATTCCAGTGTTCAACATTCGCCGACTTCGGATATGCTTTTCCAATATCAAGTTGGAATCTATTTTGTGCAGGCAGAAATGCTACATTTTCAGCTTTATATTCCTTTCCAAAAGATTGGTCTGCTCCATTGATCATCGGAACATTATGGTAAGCACTCTGCATTGTCCAGATACTGTATCTGTCATCGCTAAAGGTCTTTTTGGTATAGGTGCCGACACCGGCGTCAATGAACAGTGGTTGTTGATCCTCGTATAAGATAAAACTCCCGACATCGTTATGGTTGTGACTTTCATTATTGAAACCACCTTTGGCGGCAAAGAAAAACGGACCCTTTTTTAGATATATAAATTGTGTTTCGGGATACCACTTGGCATTATTTTGAGGGAGTGAAGCGGTAACACGCTCTAGTTGTGGATAGCATCTCAGGTCCTCGAAGGCACGAAAAATATCCCTTGAAGGTTTGAAATTTGCAGTTTTGTCGCCGGTATTTTCCATATATCGGGCAAATTGCATCATCTCGCTACTATTGACATCCTGTCCATAACGGTAGATCAATAGTGGATCGCCGCCACCTTTTGCCGAAGCATCGGCAAAATTAACTACCCATTTATCTCCGCCAATATAGGATTGTGCGATGTACTCACCCATATCGCGAATTACAGGTTTATCAAAAATATTGATCTTGCCCTTGGTGGCAAGCGAAAGTATTTTTAAATAATCGTACAGTTTGCCCGCAGCATGGCCCCAATAGGAGGGTCCCTCTTCGCAGGCACCGTCTATTTTGACATAATTGATAAAGCGATCCACAGAAGACATTGTCTTATAAATTCCCGCCAGTTGTATATCGGGATTGTCCTCAACCAAAAGCAAGGCCGTAAGAACATTAAAGTTACACCATGGATTCCAGTTATTGACCAACTGTCCTTCCTTGAGTTCAAATGCCTGCCACCACATGTCGTTACGATCCAGATAGGGCTGTATAATGCGTTGTTGGATCTGTTGTTTTAGACGGGTACTGATTTCGGGGTTTATTGTATTGAACGTATCGCGGAAGAAATAATGAACCCAGGAGAGGAGAGAGCCTACATCACCGGCCATCAGATCGACTACTTGTGTGCGCTCTTGCGGCAATGATCGCTTACTGGACTGAAAGGCCCCAAGGTGTGCCGAGAGAGACCATGTTGCCATTTCCGTCAATTGCCAACTACCGTTTAGGATTTGGTCAACAAAGCGCCCCTGTCCTTCTGCAAGCTCCGCCAACAGTAGGTTGGTCAGCGCAGTACAATTTTCGTTCATTGGCTTTTCCATTATGCTGCGGTTGCCTGAACGCTCATATTCAAGGTAGTCGGTTGCTTTGACGACCTGCCACTGGTAGTTCAGGGCCTCGTTTCCCTTTTTTATAATACGCTCTTTAAAGGGAGCCATCAGCTTATCCCAGGCTAAACGGTCGGAATAAGCCGGGTAGGGAACCCAAGATTTGTCATTGCCTAGGCTGGCTTTCAGGTTCTCTTGTTTAAATGCTCCTGTTAGCAGGTTCAGATCTTTCCCTAGCAGTCTTTGGAAAGAAAAACTGCTAAGGAAAAATAGTAGGATTAAGTAAATTCTCATAATTACCAATCTTGATTTTGTGGTAGTAATGCCGGGTTCATTTCAATCTCTTGCCCTGGTATTGGCCAAAGCTTATGACGGCTTTGGTAACCCCGGGTGACGAGATTGTCTCCAGTAATACTTTTTTCGATGTAGTCTTTGGAGACGCTTTCTAAGAGGTTCCAGCGCTTAAGATCAAAATAACGCCATCCTTCACCTGCTAGTTCTACGGCCCGTTCGTGCTGGATACGTTTACTCATATCTGCTTTGTTACCGACAACCAAAAATGAGCTGCCACTATTTAGTGCGGGCATTTTAGAGCGTGTACGTACTTTGTTAAGCTCAGTAATCGCTTTATCCAATTGATTGGACTCGTTGTACGCTTCGGAAAGCATCAAAAGTACATCGCCCAAGCGTATGATAGGGAAATTGATCGGTGTATGTGCACGATCGGTAATGGCGCCTTTTAGGTTTCCTTCAGGAACAAATTTCCGCCATAGATAGGTGTACCAACCCCGATTGTTGCGGATCTGACCAAAGTTTTCGTTTACACCGGTTGCCAATATCAGCTGCATATCTCTTTCTTTGTTGGCATTCCATCCTAAGTAATGCGAATATGGTACGATCAAGGTTTGATTCATCCGAGGATCGCGATTGGCATAGATCTGACGCAGTTTTGCTGTATCTGGTACTTTGGTAAGCGTGCCTCCAGATTGCGTAGACTCCATCGCCTGTTTTTTGACCGCATTATCCGTTGCATAGTTGGGGAAATAATCATTCCAGTTAAAGGGGCTTCCATCGCGGTTTTCGTAACGGTCTGCAAGGCGTGTGCTCGGCATACAGTTGTTCCAGTCGCTACCAAAGGTTGAACGCGTTCCCATATAGAAGGCCATGGGCATACCATAAGGGAAACCCGTACCACCCATATTCTGAATGGCAAAAATCATCTCCGGCGATTGATCACCATCCATGGTGAATAAGGCCGAGTAGCTTGTGTTTAAACTATAGCCATACGTGTTGGTCTTGTTGTAAACAATCTCTTCAAAATCCCGGATTGCTCCAGCCCAATCTTTATTGTAAAGGGCTACTTTCCCTCTTAAAGCATACGCTGCACCTTTAGTGATTCTTCCATAATACTTTGCATCATAGCTTACCGGCAATTTCTCAATTGCATAGTTCAGGTCATTGAGGATAAACTTATTGACATCTTCTACCGAAGAGCGACTATTTTTAAGATCAGCGAAATCTTTGTTTAAATCGACAGTTTCATCGTATATCGGCAAGGCGCCATATAGATTGGTGAGCTGGAAGTACATCAGCGCACGTAAGAACTTTGCTTCCGCAATAAAGCCCTCCTGTTTGGCCTTGTCTATGGTCATGGGCTGGATATGCGCGATTGCATGATTACAGCGTTGGATCAGATCGTAGCCTGCTTGCCATCTATCCACAATAATAGATGAACGGTCGGTGAACGTTCCGCTGATCACCTCGCCCAAGCCCGGAGGATCATAGCCCAGGCCAATATCGGTAAGTCCATCGTAAGAAAATTGTAAGCCGAAGGTGGCTTCTTTTTTTAAGTCATTATAACAGCCCAGTACGCCAGCTAAGGCCTGGTCTTCATTTTGCCAGAATGTGCTAGCACTTACCTGACTATATGGTGTCGTGTCAAGCTTATAACAAGATGATAAAGCAATGCATCCGGCTATGAGTAGTGAAATCTTTTTCATGAGGTTTAATTAATTAAAAGCTCTTTTCAACTTTTGTTCATAATTTATCTGTTACAGGTCGGGAACATATCCTCTGTCGCACACCTTTCTCCTTAAAAGGATAAACTCACACCAAAAACAGCCTGTTTCATTGTTGGATAGTTGGTACCGCTGATCTCCGGATCGAAACCTTTATATTTGGTAATGGTCCAAAAATTTTCCAGCGATGCAAATACGCGTAGGTTTTGCACCTGTATCCGCTTGGTGATATCGTTCGGAATTGTATAGCCCAGCTGGATATTTTTTACGCGGATAAATGCCTTGTTCTGTAACCAGAAATCACTGTTTTTGGTGTTTCTTGTATCGGTATAAGGCAACAATCGCGGGAATTTTGCATCTGTTGCACCTTCAGTCCATCGGCCATCAGCAATTTCCTGATTGATTTGATAGCCCCAGCGAACAGTGGGTGTGTAATAACCATCCGTCCACACGACTTTGTTGCCTGCATTACCTTGCAAGAAGACCGAGAAATCAAATCCTTTATAATCGAATCCCATGTTAAAACCATAGGTCATCCGTGGCGCCGTACCATGACCTACCGGAACCCGGTCATTGTCGTTGATGACGCCGTCGCCATTGGTGTCTTTATACAAGAGATCCCCTTTTTTAGGTGTACCATAGGATGCGAATGGATTGACTTTTTGATTGGTATTCGGATCGATTGGCGCATTATCGATCATCTGTTGCACGAGCTGCATATCAGCATCTGTCTGTAATATGCGGTCGGTCAACAGGATATATTGGGTATTAATGGCATAACCTTCCTGAAGTAAATTGGAACCACTGATAGACTTGTCATTGCCTTTAAATTTGACCACTTTATTGTCAATAAAGGTAAAGTTGCCGCCAATGTTGAATTTAAAATTATCGCCAATTTTATCGCGGTAAGTCAAATTCAGCTCGACACCATTATTGCGTACTTTGGCCGCATTGGTGCGTGGTATTGTCGCATTTCCAACGACAAGGGGAGCGGGCAGGTTGATTAAGATGTTGTCGGTTACTTTGTTGAAGACATCGATCGAGCCCCCTAGTTTGTAATCGAAAAGGTCAAAATCTAAACCAGCATTCAGGATATAAGTGTTTTCCCAAGTCAGAAGCGCATTACTCAATACGGTCTGCGCAAAACCTACATAGAGCTGGTTGTTTAACACATAGTTTGTTGGATTATAAAGCGCTTGATATTCATAATTGTTGATGTTGGCGTTTTTGCGGAAAGACTCATCGGAGGTTCCATTGTTACCCAAGGCGCCATATGATGCACGGAATTTCAAGCTAGGCATCCATTTGATGTCATAAAAGTCTTCTGAGGAAACTTTCCAGCCAAAGGAAGCGGATGGAAATGTTCCCCATCTGCTTTTTCCGCTCATAAAACGAGATGAACCGTCTGTCCGTAGATTGGCTTCCAACAAATATTTGTCATCCCAGGATAGGTTGATCCGGCCAAAAAACGAACGCATAGCCCAATCGGTGATATTGCCAGAAGCGGAGGCATCCATAGTCGCCGCATTCAGAACGGTCAGGGATGGATCTACAAGGTCGAGTTTGGATGCCGCAAACCAACCATCTTTAAAATACTCCTGGCTGGCACCCACCATGACTTCATAGTTCAGTTTCTCAAAGAGCTTGTTTTTATATTTGGCAATTCCATCCATGTAATAGCGGTAGGATTTGATTGATTCGTTAGTTACCGACGAACGGCCTGTACCCGCTGAGGCAATTGTATTTGTCAAAAAGTTCCACCGGTCATTGAACACGGGTTGAGAGTAGACGAAATCATCGTCATAGGTATAGGTGTACGATCCTTCGATGGAAAGTCCCTCGACGGGTTTCAGTTTTCCGTAGAAGCGCGACACGAAACGGTTTTTGTTGATGTTACCTTTCTGTGCATAAAGGCGGTGTAGCACGTTGTTAGACTGTGGGTCATCTTCCGGATTGTTTGGCGAACCAAATCTTCCATCTGGAGCACGCAGGACCATTCCCGGAGTACTTGCTGCGGCAAAAGTAAATACATCATCGATGATATTGGTGCCTATATCTGTTTTGGAAACGACACCATTGATATTGGCTCCCAACGTTAACCAAGGTTTTACATCAGCTTCTAGATTGATACGTCCGGTATGACGTTTATAGGTTGCTTGTTCGATGATTCCAGGGTTATTGAGGAGGCCGTAGGAACCAAAGAACTTGATTTTGTCACTACCTCCGGTAAAGGAAAGGTTGTGGTTTTGGCTGATTTTGTTCTGGAAAAGGTCCGAAACCCAGTCCGTATTGGGATATTTCAATGGATCCTGTCCTGCGTCCTGGCGCCAAAGGTCAATTTTTTCCTGCGAAAATATGGGCTTAGCATTTGGATCGCCATTGCGATAGCCTTCATTGATCAGCTCCATATAGTTGGCATAGTTGGAAACCATTCCAATGGTATTGGATGGTTTTTGACTCGAGAAATAATTGTTGTAAATAACTTTAAATTGCTCCGATTTACCCTTTTTCGTTGTAATGAGGATAACACCATTTGCGGCTCTTGAACCATAAATTGACGCTGAAGCAGCATCTTTTAAAACCGATATGCTTTCGACATCTTGTGGGTTGATCAAGTTCATGTCGCCAATAACACCGTCGATCACGACAAGTGGATTGGCATTATTGAGTGTTCCCTGTCCACGAACACGTAGTGTTCCCCCATCACTGCCCGGTCTGCCTGAGCCCTGATTAACATATAATCCCGGCGCCTGTCCAGCTAGACCAGCTGACAAGGAGGTTACAGGTCTGCTTTCCACAACCTCGGACATCTGGATGGAAGAGACCGAACCGGTTACATTTTCTTTTTTCTGTGTACCAAAACCGACAACAACAACCTCGTCGAGTCCCTTGGACTCATTCTCCAAGGTGATCGTAAGCGGGCTGCCAGCTTGTGCCTTCGTTTCGATACTCTTATAACCGATGCTCGTGAAAACCAATGTTGCGTCGTTCTGTTGACTTTTGATTTCAAATGAACCACTTGCATTGGTCGATGTTGCTAGATTCGTTCCTTTAATCTGAACGGTGACATTGGCGATGCCTTTGCCATCTTTGTCTACAACCTTACCCCGAATGGTTGTCTGCAGCATGGCCAGTGAAAGCTTGCTGTTTGTTTTAACAGGTGCAAATGGAGTCGCTTGTGTTGTCAGGCTAGATACGACCAACAAGCAGGATAATGGTATTGCCGGATACATCCAACGATTCGTCGAAACGGATGTGTTCTTGATCTTGATCATAGGCTTTTAGATTTAATTGGTCTGAAAAATGAATTTTCTGTGAAGTGAATTTACAGTATTGATAGAGAACAATAAGGACGTTTTCTCGCAATCGTTTTCGTAACAGCCTGCCTAAAAACCGAAAGATTTTTGGTTAAAATCTGTTTAGAAAGGTATGCCTGCTGGGAGTATTTGGATCAATAATTCAAAGGTCAGTGTAGCGTCTGTAAGCGATTGTCGTTTAATAAGGAAATTATGTAAACCTATTTCTTTTCGTATGATGAATATCAAAAAAACCGCGTTATTGTTGTGTCTATCACTTGGAGCATATGCTGGCTATGCACAGACAAAATGGAATGTAAAAGCCGGAGTCGCCTTTTCAAATGTGGATGCTAAAAATAAAGCGGGCGATAAGGCCAACACGGCCGCGGTTGGAGGCCTGTATTTGGGACTCGGTCCCACATTACGCCTCAGTGAGAATTTCTCTTTAGAACCCGCATTTGTATTTGCTAAACGGGGCTTTAAACGAAAAGATGGGAGTTTTATAGGCTGGGGTAAAGATTTTAAAGCGAATACGTCTTATATCGAAATGCCTATCGATGTTGTCTTTAATGCTACGATCGGTACAGGTAAGTTGGAGGTCGGTATAGGCCCTTATATCGGTTATGGATTGGGCGGGAAATGGAAAACTTCGGAATCTGTTTACCTAGACGATATTGCAATTGATAACAAGGGAGATATCAAGTTCAAAAATGATTCGAGTGAAGGTGAGTATGGGGATTATACACTTGGGAGACCTTTTGATTATGGCGCTCGTGCAAAAGTAAACTATCTTTTTAGGGAACATTATCTTGTCGGCATAGAATTTCAGAAAGGAATTGCCAATTTAGAATCCAAATGGGGGGATTATAAATCCGGGAATGCTATACGTAATCGCTCCTTGGGTATTTCAGTTGGCTATCGGTTTTAGTAACTTAAAAACAGTGAATAAATAAGCGTGTTGTTGGAAGCATGAGCTCGTCTCATCAATCCAATCGTTTGTCTTCAGCGCCTAGTGTCTGGAGACAAACGATTGGAAATAAATCTTTCCGTTGTACTTGCTACTATTGGGCATTAGAATTCAATCCGGTAGTTAATGGTCGGAATGATACCAGTCCATTTTTGAGGTTCAATGATACGTTTGCTGAAATTGTAGTGCATACCCACAGTGTTTTCTCTATTAAGGAGATTCTGAATATCCAAAATAAAAAGATGGCTTACTTTTTTGCGGTTAACCCGATAGCTCGATGAGAAATCAACACGTACGTAGGGATCGGCAGTCAGGGTATTGATGCGATCTTGATCAATAACTTCTTCGTCTAAACGAAGCGATTCTTCTTCCAGAACAGGAGAGTACTTTCTTCCTCCGGCATAAATTAATTTGGCATTAAGACCGAACAGATTATTTTTACTCTTTCCCACGGTCCATTCTTTCCCCATCAATAAATTTCCTACATAACGCGTATTGAATGTGGTGTTGTATTCTTTGCCATTGCGTGCTTTGAATTTAGAATCAAAGAAGGAGGTCGTTGCCATGAAGTAATACCCCTTACTTAACGACTTCTCAAGCGTTAGCTCAATGCCGTAATTTTTGCCGGTTCCTTTATTGATAAGCTGACGGTAGTTTGATGTACCAATGGCTGCAATATCCGATACATTGAGTAAGGAGAAGTTGATGTCGGAATCTGTAGATACTGGGACATCATAAAGATGCTGATAATAGATTTCTGTCTTAAACCGGAGTGTTCTGCTTAGGTTCTTTTCATAGCCAATAACAGCCTGAGCGGATTTCGTTGGCGAAAGAGGCTTGTTTGGCTCTAGGCTTGTTTGATCGCTACTTTTGGCAAAATAGTAGACCAAGGGCTCCAGTCGGTTATATAGACCAGTCCCAAAAGATATCGTTTGATCTGCGGCTACACGCCAGTTTAGGCCAAGCCTTGGCTCGATAGACCAGCTCTTGCTCAAGGCGAAGTAATTTGCATGTACTCCTGTATTTAGCGTTAGTTTGTCGTTCAAAACTGTTTTTAACTGTGCAAAAGCATCATAAGTACTTGTATTCCCAGTCTCATTAATCCGCTCTTTCAATGCTGCTAGCTCGGTGTCGTAGGACAGCGCATAGAGGTCATAGTGTAATAAACTTGCATTTAAGCCCGCTCTAATCGTGTTTTTACTGTTGGCGCGATAGTTTAGCGTACCCGCATAGCGAAGAGCCGTATTCGTAAATTTGTCCTTGTGATAGAGGCTGGAAACATAGTCCCGTGTTAATGTATCAGTGCTATTGGAATTACGGCTAAGGGACATGGAAACAATATTGGTGAAATATAATCTGTCGTTTGCAATGTATTGATGTTTTAGTCCAGCACTCCCCGCGTTGAACTTTAAGTTTAGATCTTGGGCGTCTGTTCGTTCGTCCCATTTTTCGTAATTACGCTCGGCAGTTTGTTGAAGTTTCCCCAAACCGCCTATACCGAATAAGGAAAAGGTTCCGGCTTTTTTTGTGGGAAATACAAAATTAAAAGAAAGGTCCTGATATTTTGGGACGCCAGTGTCTGAAACTTTTACACCTACTTTTTCCAGTAGACTCAATGAAGAATAGCGGTAACTAATCAAATAGGAAGCGTCACTTCCTTTTTTGAAAGGCCCTTCTAACGTTGCTCCTACGCCCAGTACTCCGACGTTGAATGTGTATTCGCGTTTGTCGGTATTACCTTTACGGAACCTAAGATCAAAAACACCCGCTGTTGCATTGCTGTATTCCGCGGCAAGTCCACCGGTATAGAAATCAGATTTTCCCAATACCATGGTATTGAGCATACTGATACCGCCACCTGCAGTGCCTTCGGCTCCAAAATGATTGGGATTTACAATTTCGATACCTTCAAGCCGCCACTGCAAGCTTTTGGGGGAATTTCCGCGAACAATAATTTCATTGTCATCGCCGCCGGCAGCAACACCTGGAAAACTCTGTGCCATACGGGCGGGATCAAAAAAGGCGCCAGCATAGCGGTTGGTCTCTTCCGGCGAAAAAGAGCGCCCACTCGTCATTGCCATCTGGTTGAGCGGTTGTTTTCCGGCATTGGCATAGACGACAGCTTCAGTTAATGCATTTATTTGCGGCTCCATTTCCACATTGACCATATTCTCCCGTCCACTGGTGATAAGTAATTCCGTAAATTCTTCTGGTTTATATCCGGCCATGCGAACTTGAAGCTGTTGACGCCCAACCGGAACTTGCTGCAGCCGAAATATGCCCTGTGCGTCTGTACTTACAGACTTTGTTCCATCACTGGATGAAATGACAATTGTGGCACCTGTAAGCGGTAATCTGGTATTTTTATCTATCACGGTTCCTTTGACAGTTTCGGTCACAACCTGATTTTTTTGCTTTGGCGCTGCTGGTTGCTGGGCGAATGTAAACCCTGCTTGAAGCGATAATCCAATAAGTAAGATTGGCGATAGTTTCATAAAAGATTAGTTTTTATCTTTATGACAGCCGACTTTCAATTTACCCTTAGCTTTTACCTAATTTTTTGTTTTTCACGCCGCGAATATGTATGATTCAACTTAAATTCACATGTCATTACATGAAATTTTATAGGTTTTACTGATAAGTAGTTATTAACATAAAGGTTGCTGATTACAAGTTAATTAACATTGTTGTTAACATTTTAGCTGAACTGTTTTTGTCCTAAATGCCTAATTGTAAAAAAATAGGACGTCCGCTACGTTTTTAACAAAAGATCTGCTCTATACTAGAAAGTTAACATGTTTATTAACAATTCCTGGGATGGTTTTTTACAAAGACTAAGCGGAGTCTATTCAAATGGCGCAGTTCATTTGAGTAGCGCAGTTCATTCAAATAATAGAGCGTATTCAAATAAAAGCTTCCCGAAAAATTAACATTTTGATAATCTGACGAACCTATCTTTGTTAGGTGAAAACTACCGAAGCCAATGTAGATAGCCACTATGTGTTGCGTTTTAAAGAAGGTGACCCCATTGCCTTTGCCCATTTCTTTGAGCGGTATTGGGAGGATCTATACACCGTCGCTTTTCGTCATCTTCGGGAAGAGGATCAGGCTAAGGATCTTGTGCAGGAAGTATTTATCCATATCTGGGAAAAACGATCGCTCGTGAGTACTGAATACTCCGATATAAAATTCTATTTCCACAAAGCCCTCAAAAACAAAATACTGAATTACTACGCCTCGGAGCGTGTACGAAAACAGGTCTTGGAGAAATCAATGGAACGTATGGACGCTTTTTCCAATTTGGATAGCCAGGCCTTTGCCAGGTATAAGGCGCTGGAGGCTATTGTGGATGATTCGATAGACAAATTACCTAGATTGATGAAAGCAGTCTACTTAATGCGTTCTGACAATTATTCAATAACACAAATTGCCAAGGAACTCAATCTGGCTGAACAGACCGTTAAGAACTACCTGTCAGAGGCCAAAAAGATTATGCGGTACGAATTGACAAGAAGGTTTGCGGACCACGATTCTGTATTTTTATTGCTCGCAGGAAGCTATCTCCTTTATGATTATTTAATATAAAGAACATATTTAATTAAAGTACTTTGCCCGTTTTGATCTGTATTAGTATAAAAATTAATGCAGGTGAATTTAGAACGCTTTAAACTTATCATAACAGATTATCTCGGAGGAAAATTGACTGAGGAGGAAAAAGGTCATGTTGACGACTGGTACGAGTCTATTTCAAACGATGATATTAATCCCTTTAGCGATGCAAATCATCGGGAAAAAATCAAACAAGAATTATTTATTCGTGTAGGAATAGCTGAAGCACCTGCGAGGGCAAAGAAGGTGGCCAACATACCGGTCAGAAAATTCTCTTGGCTTTCAGCAGCAGCGGCTATTTTGGTCCTAGGAGGCATCAGTCTGCTATTTCTACAGCACAACCCGATGTCGCTTTCTCGGAAGCGGACAGAAGCGGTCGCATTACTGACGGAAACGGTTACGAATGCGGGCGAATTGAAAGAAATTCAGTTACCTGATGGCACATCTATTTTTTTAAACGGAAATACACGTATCCGCTACGATCGTAAGAATTTTGCATCAAATAGAAAATTCTTTTTAGATCGAGGGGAAGCATTCTTTCGGGTCAGACGGGATACTTTACACCCATTTGAGATAGAAACAGGTAGCGTTTCTGTTGCAGTCCTAGGAACATCATTCAACGTCAACAATTCGATGTCTACTAAACATGTGACGGTCGAAGTTAAAACTGGGCGGGTGAGTGTTCTAAATGCAAAAAATGGAGCAAACCATATCCTTACAGCAGGTAAGGCCGTCCGGTATAGCGTAGTTAAAAATGATTTTAAAACTTTCGATAGCGATCCAGCTTACATCAGCCTTTGGACACAAGGTGGTATGCAATTGAATAACATCAGCTTCAAGGAACTGAAAGAAATAATCTATAACCGCTTCGGTGTTGTGTTGCTTACCGAAAATCTGAATACAGATCCATTCAATTATTCGCTTATGATACCACATGTACAGTCATTAGACCAGGTGCTGAATATCGTTTGCAATATTCATCAAATCAAATTTAGGAGGGAGAAAAATGAAATAATCTTATACAAATAAGCTGTAGGGGGTAGAACAGCATAATTTATCTGCCCAAGAAAAGTGCTCAGCTGGCAAACCGCTAAATCGACCAGTGAGCACCTGAATATTCATGTTTAAAACATTCATACAAATATATGTATAAAATAATTAAGCTTACCGGCCTTGCGACAAAGCTTGCCATCTGCGCTATGGTCTCTTGTGCTGTAACCAATAGCCATGCTGAGGGATTGGAAAAGATCAATCGCACTTACTGGGATAATATCAATATTCATTTGTCTAGTGGTAACGCCGCGCAGGCGGTACTGCAGTTGTCAAAACAAACAGGTCAAGCGATCGGCTACGATCGGAGTATGCTCCAATTAGATCGGATTTTAATTGCCGAAAAAAAATTCCAGAATGCGAGCTTCGAGGAAGTCCTTGCCTATATCCTGAACGGGACCAACATTAAGTCAAAAAGAGTGTCAGGGGGTATTGTCCTTGTAAAAAATACGGGTAAACAAGAGTCTTATGATTTGAAATTGCAGCTTGTCGATCGTACAAAACAGCCTATTGGGGGAGCTTCTGTACATATTCCACTGACTGGACAGAGCGCCTTGTCAAATGCCAAAGGTGAAGTGACTATTCGATTAGCTGCCGGCGTATATGATGTACTGATAAGCCATGTTGGCTATGAAAAAAAAGAGTTGAACGATCTCAAGCTCGATGCCAACACAGCAGGTATACGTCAGGTGGTCTTAAACGAAGATGACAACGAATTGGATGAAGTGGTCGTGACTGCATTGGGCATCAAACGACAGGATCGTTCCCTTGGTTATGCTGTCGGTAAAATTAAGGGCGAGGATATCAATCGGGTCAATAATGATAACTTTCTGGTTAGTATGGCAGGTAGAGTACCCGGGGTTTCGATTAGTTCTACAGGACCCACCGGTTCCAGCGTGAATATGGTGATTCGGGGGGCATCATCGCTAAGTACAGACAACCAGCCGCTATTTGTCGTAGATGGAGTGCCCTTGATGAATAGTTTAAATAATGTTGGTCAGATCGGTGACGACAACAAAGTGGATTATGGTAATGCAATTGCCAATATCAATCCCGAAGATATTGAAAATATTTCCATCTTGAAGGGGCCAAGTGCAGCTGCGCTTTACGGCTCACGTGCAGGTAATGGTGTAGTGCTGATCACAACCAAAAGTGGTAAGAATGCGGAGAAGATGACCATTGCTGTGACTAGTAACACAGTATTTGATATCCCGTATAAATTTATTGAATTGCATAACAAATTTGCAAGCGGTACCTTGCCATGGCGACCAGGCGACCTGCCCGGCAATTTAGTTATTGAGGAGGAGTCTAGTGTTATGGTAGGCCCTGCACTGGATAAGGGGTATAAAGCTGTCCAATGGAATAGTCCACTTGACGAGAACGGTAAGCCCATTCCTACGGAACTAAAAGCGTACCCAAATAACATTAAAAACTTTGTCCAGACCGGGGTCACAAGTACCAATGGGATTTCCCTCAGCAACAGAAGCGAAAAATTGGACTATCGTTTCTCGTATTCCAATATGGCCAATAAGGGTATTATCCCCAATTCGGATCTGTTCAGAAACACCTTGAATATCAATTCGACCATGCGCCTTCGCAATAGTTTGACATTGGGGCTTTCGCTAGATGCCAGCAGAAATAACTCCAGCAATAGACCTGCAGGAAATCGGGGAACCAATCCGATGCAAGCGGCCTATGAAGTTGCACCTCACATCAATATTCTGGAATTGCAGGATTATTGGTTGCCAGGGCAGGAGCAGATCCAACAGCGTTCACAGTCTATTGGCAACCACAATAACCCGTATTTCCTTGCTTATGGAGTGAATAATGCTTTTACAAGAGACCGCGTCTTTGGAAACTTACGGTTAGATTGGACCATCAAAAAAGATTGGACGGCCATGATACGGTACGCAACGGATATTTATTGGGAAAATAGGGAAACAAAAATCCCTTACAGTTATACGAACGAACCCAGAGGTGCTTATGGGATTGTTAATCTGATGAATATGGAACAGAATATCGACTTTCTGACGGCATATACAAAGAAGATGAGCGACTTTCAGATCACAGGATCACTGGGTGGAAATTTGCGGTATAATCGTGGTAAATCCGTGCAAAATACCTCAAAGAATGGCGCTGGATTAATCACGCCGGGACTCTACACATTGGCCAATATCAGTCCATTAAATTTGGATTTCTACAGTACAATTTCTGAAAGAGCCATAAACAGTGTTTACGGACTGATCAATCTAAGTTACAGGGATATGGTTTATTTAGATGTGACTGGACGCAACGACTGGTCCAGCACCTTACCAGTGAACAATCGGTCCTATTTCTATCCTTCGGCATCCCTAAGTGTGCTAGCTAACCAGGTGTTTTCTCTGCCTAAAACGATCAATTTGGCAAAACTGAGAGCGGGTATTGCGCGCGTGGGAAATGATACTTATCCCTATAATCTCTCCAATGTACTGAGTAATCCAGGTAGCTGGGGTGATGTATTGCGGCTAACACGTTCGGGGTCACTCTTGGTTCCTAATCTGAAGCCCGAAATTGCAACATCTTACGAATTTGGCTTGGATCTGGGCATGTGGAATAATCGACTGAAGTTTGAAGGAACCTACTATAAGCTGGAGAACAGAAACCAAATTATTTCAACAACACTTCCCGGATCAAGTGGTTTCAATTCTAAAAATATCAACGCCGGACTGTTAAGCAGCCGCGGTATTGAACTTGCTGTTTCCGGGCGACCTATTGCCAAGGAAAATTGGTCCTGGGACGTTGGTGTCAATTGGCATCGCAATCGTACCCGTATCGATGAGCTTTCTGATGGTGTAGAATTCTATACCTTTTGGACCGACGGTCGGGGTGGGGCACGTACCTATGTCGGGGAAGAGATCGGGGATCTGTACGATTCCAAGTTAGTGACCGTGGAGGATCAATCGTCGCCGTATTATGGTTTTCCTATTCTCAATAAAAATGGTTCTTGGCAGGCTGTACGGATCAATAATAGCCGAAACAAAATCGGAAACTTCAATCCCGATTTCACGATGGGATTACAGTCAAGTCTTCGCTATAAAAAATGGACGATGAATATTGCTGCGGATATGCGTTTTGGCGGGAAATTTATGTCGCAGACCTATCGCTATTTCGAATCGAATCTAACCACGCAACGTTTTCTTGATCAGATGATCAATCCCAATGGGATGACAGGCGAAACGCTGCGCAATTACTTGGTCGATAACGATCTTGTTCGCGTGCAGGGCAATCGTTATCCCATTGTTGGAGGACCAGGCGAAGAGTATGGTGGTTATCCGATCAGTGTGGGTGGTCTTGTTGGCAATTTCGGGGTGTTTAATCCAGGTGTTATCGCACAATATGATGATAAAGGTAATATCACAGGTTATACAGAGAATCTTGGTGGTGAAGGAACAAAATATATCGCTTATTCAGACAATTACCCTTGGGATTTTATGAATGCGGCGACATTTGATGCTTCTTTTATCAAGCTTCGGGAATTATCCTTTAGCTATGATTTATCAGGAAAATGGCTGAAACGTCTCGGAATAGAGAATGGCAGTGTGGGAGTCTATACCCGTAACCTGATCTTATGGACCAAAGCAAAAGTAGGTATAGATCCGGAAATGGCCTTCCAGCCAGAAACTGGTGTTGGATTTAAACAGGGGATTGAGCGCTACAACGTTACCCCTTGGTCAATGCCTATTGGATTTAAAGTAAATGTGACATTTTAATATACGACATAAATGAAAAATCAGTTGAAGAGATTCACCATGGCTGTAGTAGGCCTTGGGATGGTATGGAATATTTCAGCTTGTAAAGATCTGACCGAACTTAATATCAATCCGAACGGTGTAAGTGAGGAAGATGCCAACCCCAATCTGTTATTGCCGACGATATTGACAGGAACAGCGAAAAAATACAACGAATTGAGTTTCTCAGATCTTGGCGGAGTTATGCAGCACACCCAATTTGATGCATGGTTCAATTCACATAATGACTACGAATGGACAGGAGGGATTCTGAGCTGGGATGCCTATTATGGTTTTCTACGTGACAATGAGCTTATGCGTAAACGTGCGGAGAAATTGGGGCTAGATTTCCATAAGGGAGTTTCGCTGGTGATGCGCGCTTACTTATTCGGATTGGTGACTGATCTCTGGGGAGACGCTCCTTATACCGATGCCTTAAAAGCGGAACTGGGAGATGCTGTATATAATTTTCCGAAATACGATAGTCAGGAAATAATCTATAAGGGAATTATCGACGAGTTGAAACAAGCCAATGAACTTCTATCCCGCCCCGATGGTTCTTATGAGGTGCTGGCGAATGCGGATGTTTACTTTGGCGGAAAGGCTTCCAAATGGCGTCGTTTTGCCAATTCTTTGGCATTACGGTATTATATGCGCATTTCAGCAAAGTCTGCTGACTTTGCCAAACAGGGGATTGAAAGTATTGTTGCCAATCCCGATAAATTTCCAATTATTACGAGTACCACTGATGATGTATTGATGGATTTTGTTGGAAATAATGCAAATGACTCCTGGCCGTCAAATACGGTGTATGATGCCAGTGGAAGTAATTTTAGACGAATGAAAATGTGTGCAACACTGGTCGACCGGCTACAGGAACTTGGCGACCCTCGTTTGGCGGTTTGGGCAAGAAAGGTAGACATACCCATTGAGATCCGCAGTAACGAGCCCGCAGGTACAGATAAGATCGTTAATGGTGTTCGGATTGTATCGCCAGATGTCGTCAAAGGCGTTCCGGTGGATACCGATAAGGAGTATGTTGGACTGCCGCCAAGTGTATCTAAAAACCCTTCGGCCTACAACCTCAATCCAACACCGGGGCAAACCTCGATCAATCCGCATGTTTCTTACCTGAATGATAGCTATCGTTCGGCGAAGGGAAGTTTGTTAAAAGCACGCTTGCTTTCTGCTGCCGAAGTTAATTTTATTTTGGCTGAAGCAGCCTGGAAAGGATGGGGGCTGCCTGAGTCAGCCAAGACCTATTATGAGCGTGCTATACAGGAATCTTTGGCAAGCTGGGGAAAGGGCGCAGACTATTCCAACTATATCCGCCAGAAAGGTGTGGCGTTTGAAAATACGCAAGTGCAGATCATTGAACAAAAATGGATCGCTAGTTGGTCAACTGCCGCACAGTCCTGGTTTGATTATCGTCGCACAGGGTACCCCGCTTTAAAGGCCGGCCCCGCAGCCATTCGTACACAGCTTCCTGTTCGTGTACCTTATATGCAAACCGAAATGAGTGTGAATCAAAAAAATGCCGAGGAGGCCTTGAAACGTATTGAAAAGACAGCGTATTCACAGGCAGACAATGAAAATAGTGCCTGGTCAAAACCTTGGTTATTGCAAGGAACAAACAAGCCCTGGTAATTAGTAATTAAAAGTTATTAAATAGAGTTCTCAAATCGCTTATAAAATCAATATCACAATGAAAATCAAACATATTTTTCTTGCTGTAGTACTGTGCTGTGCTTTATTGGAAGGGAAAAGCCAGACGGATAATAAAGACAAACAACCTGATCGGATTACGTTGACCTGGTCCGATGAGCCCAGCAGTACGCAGTCTGTTTCTTGGCGGATCAATGCGGATAGGACCAAAATAATTGGTCAGATTGCTGAAGAACAGAGCAATCCAGAACTTGAAAAAAACGCGATCACAATAAATGGAACAGCGCTACCGCTCGAGCGAGGACAGCAAGAGGATGCTTATGGACAGGTAACCTTCCGTGACCTGAAACCCGGTACAGTTTATGCCTATCGCGTTGGAGATGGCAGCAATTGGAGTGCCTGGAACCAATTTAGGACTGCGGAGCGTTCAGGCGCGTTTTCATTTATCTATTTGGGTGATGCACAGAACGACTTACGTTCACGCTGGGCACGTGCCATTCGGCGTGCTTTCCAGCAGGAAGCGAATGCACGCTTTATTGTTCACGCGGGCGATCTGATCAATCGTTCGAATGCAGACGAGGAGTGGGCAGAATGGCATGAGGCCGCAGGATTTATTCATCAGATGATCCCTGCTGTTCCAACACCGGGTAATCACGAGTACCGTCGCGACTCGCTTGGGAAGCTTGTACTTGACCCGCATTGGAAAGTACAGTTCAACTTGCCAAGGAATGGCCCTGAGGGTATGCAAGATGCTGTTTACTACCTCGATTATCAGGATCTACGTATGATTTCCCTAAATTCTCAATTGATTATGCTCGACTCTACTGCAGCAGCGATACAGGAAAAGTGGTTGGAGAAAGTGTTGTCTTCATCACCAAAAAAATGGAATATTGTTGTCATGCACCATCCCGTATACTCTACGGCAAAAAATCGTGACAATACCATCTTGAGAGAACGTTTCAAACCTATTTTCGAGAAATATGGTGTCGATTTGGTCCTTCAGGGCCACGATCATACCTACGCTCGTGGCGGTCTGGGTAAAAAGCGACCTGTCTATCTCCTGTCTGTAGCGGGGCCTAAGATGTATGAATCTGATTCTGAACGCTGGATGGAAGTTGCAACGTCACAGACGCAATTGTATCAGGTGATCAAGCTGACCGAAAATAAACTGTATTTTTCGAGCTACAAGCTGAATGGGCAGTTGTTTGATTCATTCGAGTTGTCGAAAAAGTAGAACGTCATAGACGGAAGGTAATCCATTCAAACCGGATTACTTTCCGTCAATATAATTGCGGGATTCACTCCATGACGCGATTGAGATGTAACTGCAGCGAGATCGCCGGTTTTTAAGGTATAACAAAAAGAGATTGCAAAAAAATAACTATACAGCAATGAAAAAGATTTTATTTTCTACTATTCTGTTGGGTATAATAGTAAGTTCTACAACCCACTTATATGCTCAGTCGATCGATTTAATAAAAAAGTTAGAGCAAAAAAGTTTACACATTGCCGCACACCGGGGAGCTCATCTGGAGCAACCTGAAAACTCAATTGCTGCTATCGAAGAGGCCATTCGGCAGGGAGCTTCCGTGGTAGAGGTCGATGTGCGGGCCACCAAAGATGGTGTACTTGTACTGATGCACGATAAAACAGTCAATCGGACGACAACCGGGCAAGGAGAGGTCGCCAAACAAACCTATGCCGAGCTTCAACAGCTTCACTTACGCAAAAAGGCTAATGGTGAAGGCTCGGATCATGTTATACCAACGCTATCGGAAGCTTTGCGCGTTGCAAAGGGAAAAATCCTTGTTGATCTCGATTTTAAAGAAGATCGCAAAGAGTTTATTAAGAAAACCTATGCGCTTGTTGAACAGGAGGGGATGGAAGACCAGGTACTATTTTTTCTCTATGATTATAAAGACATGCTCAAGATTTACAAACTCAATCCAGCGATCACGCTTTTTCCGAGGGCACGTAATATGAAGGATCTAGAGGCCATACTAAAGATGAAATTAACCTCAATTGTCCATCTTGATGAATCATTTACTGATACCGAAAAACTTAATGCATTGCGCCAACAGGGCATTTATTTTTGGATGAATAGTTTGGGGGAATATGACGACAAAGCAGAACAGGAGGGAAAGAAAGCTTATCGATCTTTTTTGGAGAAATATCCTTTTGTACGTCTTATTCAAACAGATCATCCTAGTTTGTGGCGCGAAGTGCTTTCTGGATCTTAGTCTATTTTTATCTGTTTAGTTAAAAATGCTTGATTTTATTGTAGCGATATTGTTAGAACGATCGTTCTCAAGATATAACTAATGGAAACCGTAATGAATAAATTATTTACAGGGAGTTTTGCAATCCTCTTTTTACTGACGAGCTGTAGTAAGGAAAATGAAATGACTGTACCTATGGATGTTCAAAAACAGCTGGAAAGTTTTGAATGGAGCCCCATCGTGTCTGCGAAAGGGACGACAAACGAGCAATTGAAGCACAAACCGAAAGATTGTGAAAAGGATAATGTGTATACATTTACATTTGCTGAATCAGCGAATAAGTTCACTGTCAATCGTGGTAAAGAACTATGTGGGGATGATAAGTTGACATTTGAAAGTTTGATTTTTGCTGAAGGACAGCATCGCGCATTTGCCTATGATAAAGAGAAGAAAAGTATCAAGTTTGCCGACAGTAGCCCATACCAAAGTTATGAGGTACAGCTTGATGGTGATCTGCTCATATTAATTTCGCGCAATAATAATCCTCTAGCATACGCAGCTCCAATTGAATACTATTTTCAAGGTAAGCGAACGGCTGCAACAAAATAAGATAAGTAGTATATTTCCTTTAACATTCAAAATAAAGACGGCTTGCTGTCTTTATTTTTTTGTTCAATTCTGTTTTGATGAAATTGCAATTGAATCTTTCACATTAGTTTTTTCTTTGTCTAACTGTTTTGTTGTTGCCCAACGTGCAAGAATGAATTTCGTGGATATTTGCCATTTGCTCTCCTCTACTTCAATACATAAAGTAAAGCCTGTGTTAGGTTGTTTAGATGAACGCTGTTCAAACCGATGCTGCCGCCCTATGATTATTAAAAGAATTAGGAATCAAAATTTAACTTGATTATTTAGGCTAAATCGTTAATTTAGTGGTTTGGAAACCGGTTGCATAGATAATGTGAAATAATAAAACCGGATCCGATTAATGAAGAAAACTAGATAAATAATAATCCACTTATGAAAGTCCGTATATTACTTATGGCGGCAATGGCGACATTGCTCTGCCCACAACTTCAAGCCCAGCAATTGCCCTATAAGAACAGTACATTACCAATTGAAAAACGGGTAAGTGATCTATTGGGAAGGATGACTGTGGAAGAGAAAGTCGGGCAATTGAGCAAATTGCTGGGCTGGGAAATGTATAGCAAAAACGGAAAGCAGGTTACAATCAGCAATAAATTGCGAAAGGCAGTAAAAGAACAGCATATCGGATTGTTATGGGCAACCTTACGTGCCGATCCTTGGACACAGAAAACCTTACTGAATGGCCTGAGCCCTGTGGAAGCTGCGCGCGCTACAAATGCGATCCAACGTTATATGGTGGATAGTACTCGACTAGGGATTCCATTGTTGTTGTCTGAGGAGGCGCCACATGGACATATGGCGATTGGTGCAACAGTGTTCCCTACCGCGATCGGACAGGCGAGTACATGGAACCCACAGTTGATTCAGGATATGGCATCAACAATCGCCATGGAGACTTATGCTGTGGGTGGTAAAAACGGCTATGGTCCTGTATTAGATTTGGCACGAGATCCACGTTGGTCGCGCACTGAAGAGACCTATGGGGAGGATCCCTATCTGATCGGTCAGATGGGAACTGCAATGATCTGTGGTTTTCAGGGTGAGAAGCTGGGTGAGCGCGATAAAATAATAGGAACTTTAAAGCATTTTGTAGCCTATGCGGCTCCAGATGGCGGTCACAATGGTGAGTCCGTATCGGTTGGAGAACGAAGCCTGAGACAGTATTTTCTGCCGCCTTTTGAGCGTGCTGTAAAATCGGGAGCTGGGTCGGTAATGACAGCATATAATAGCATTGATGGTATTCCTTGTTCTGCCAACCCCTGGTTGCTAAAAGACATTCTACGTAAAGACTGGGGATTTACGGGGTTTGTTGTATCTGATCTATTAAGTATATCAGGGCTCAATGGAGGGCATGCAACAGCAGCGACTGCAGAAGAAGCGGCTTCACAAAGTATACATGCCGGATTGGATGTTGATCTAAGCGGGACTGGTTATGGTTCAAATCTGCTTAAGGCTTTCCAACAGGGGCTCGTTGAATCTGCTGTTCTTGATACAGCAGTAGCCCGTGTACTGCGAATGAAGTTCAATTTGGGGCTTTTTGATCATCCCTATGTGGATGAAAAGTTGGTAGCGCAAAAAGTCGCTACGGCACAAAATAAAACGGTAGCAAGACAGGTGGCCCGCGAGTCGATTGTTTTGCTTAAAAACGATCAGCATATCTTACCCTTAAGTAAATCGTTGAAACGAATAGCCGTTATAGGACCGAATGCCGACAACGCCTATAATCAGCTGGGCGATTATACTGCTCCACAAGCTGAGGGGAAAGTTCAGACCCTCTTGACCGGAATACGGGCGGCAGTTGGTAACAGTACCAAGGTTGATTATGTGAAAGGCTGTGCAATCCGTGATACAAGCAATTCCGATATCGCTGCCGCCGTCGCAGCTGCAAAGCAGGCCGATGCGGTGGTTTTAGTCCTGGGTGGTTCGAGTGCACGTGATTTTAAAACGTCGTATCAAGCAACTGGAGCAGCCAATGTGGATCCCAATACGGTAAGTGATATGGAGAGTGGAGAAGGATTTGATCGCGTTTCTTTGGATATGATGGGCGATCAGATCAAGTTGCTGAAAGCGATACAGGCGACGGGAAAACCAGTTGTACTTGTTACGATTATGGGGAGACCATTGAACTTAAATTGGGCAGCTGAACATGTGCCTGCGATCGTGAATGCCTGGTATCCGGGACAAGAAGGCGGCCTGGCTATTGCCGATGTATTGTTCGGTGACTATAATCCGGCTGGAAGATTACCGATTTCGGTACCTCGTTCGGTCGGCCAGCTTCCTGTACATTACAACCATACAAAACCTAAACATCACGATTATGTGGAAATGTCGGCCAAACCATTGTATGCTTTTGGTTATGGGTTGAGCTACAGTAGTTTTGATTACTCCAATTTACAGGTCTCGCTGAAGGAGAATGGCAATGATTTTGTATGTACAGTGTCGTTCGACGTGGCAAATAACGGCAAATTGGCGGGCGATGAAGTCGCTCAGTTGTATGTTGTGGATGAAGTAAGTTCGGTGGTGACACCTGTTATGCAGTTGAAGCGGTTTGAGCGTAAAAACATTGCCGCAGGAAAGAAAGAACGTTATTCTTTTCAATTGACCAAGGAGGACCTCAAACTTTGGAATGCAGGGAACGAATGGAAGACGGAAAAAGGCAGGTTTAAACTTTTGGTCGGCGCATCTTCCGATGATATCCGGTTGAAGGGAGAATTGGAATTAACGAAGGATTATTAGTTAATCCTTCGTTAATTTATAGATATAGCTATTATGTTGATGGGGAGCTTTTGTTAAAGTTAGATCGTTTCCATTCACTAAATAGGTGTAATTGTGGTTCAATATTAAAGCCCAATCGAAGTCGGCGGTCCATACATTTTTATCTTTGAAAATAATTTGGTCGCCATTAATCTCATATGTTCCTGAGCCACCTGCAGGAAATCTATTTTTGTTTGCTGTACAAAAGAAACTGTCCGCTTTAAACCGTACAGTTACGTCTCCAGTGAAAGTTTGGTCCTGATTTTTATAGCTGACTATAAATTTTCCTGAATAGATTCCCTCGAGATAGAGGTTGTGATTAGCAGTTTCCTTTGAGCAACCTACGGATACGATATATGCTAATAATGTTAATAATTTTGATATTGATCTCATAACTTGGTTTTTAGCATACAACGAAGTTACTGCCATTTTTGTTACAACTATCATTCTTATTTGAGCACAATATGCTTGATTACTTTTCCTATTCCAGGTATAGGTGATGTGGATAAGACCGTTTGTGTCCTGAATAATTGTCGGATAGGAATATTCATCGTTCTTTACCCCATCTTCAAGGGTTAGGACATCTTTCCACTGTAAGCCATCCTTTGATATGGCGACATGGAGTTTTGTGCGTCCTTCCCACCAGTCGTTGCCAGCGATGGCCGGATTGAAGACGATCATAAATAAACCATTATTTAAACGGATGGCGTCTGTGGCAGAATTGGGATTGAGCAGGTTTGTGGCTTGCCAGGGGCCCCAGGTAAGGCCTTCATCTGCTGAGAATGCTGCCATCACTTTATTTCTTTACTTCGACAGAGCACCTGAATGCGTCCATCTGTATGTTGGATCACACTTGGCTGAATAACCTGGATACTGGTATCGGGGCGTATTGCGCTGACGGACCAGGAGCGGCCATGATCGCGGCTGATTTCCAGGTGTGCTTTCCAGATTTCTTCTTTGGACTCCGTGCTGGAAGGGGAGAGAAGCAGTCCGTTTGTCAAGGTGAGCGGTTTATTCTTGATGGGCCCCAAAATACCTTCAGGCAACTGCTGCTCTGCAGACCAGGTCGTTCCTTTATCCAGTGAATGTTTGACATAGCCTTTCCATTCTCTGGGATTGGGCCCTATTTTATAATACAAAGATAGGGTGTCACTGTGCGGGTATTGATAGAAGACAGGATTCCATGTTGGAAAGCGGTTGTCACCAAGGATACCGTCTGCAATCTGTACAGGACGCTGCCATTGTCCATGGCTATACAGTGAACTCCATATGACAACATCGGGGTTAGATTCATGTGTACCACCAAACCAGGCTGCCAATAAACTGTCTTTTCCGATGACTTGAATCGTGGAAGCATGGCATTGTTGGAATGGAACCTGGCCTGTTTTAAAAATTTGCTCTGATACCAGGATCTGAGGTTTATACGTTGCACACGAGGATAGAAAAAAAAGGATAAATAGTGGAAATAGGTTGATTTTTTTCATTGGAATTTAAGGTTTCTAAAAACCCCATAGTTTGTTGATGACTTATTTTCTTATTCCTGAGCAGAGGCTCTGGGAATATTGAGATGTTCAGGCGGTGATCGGTAAACAATGACCTTGTTAAATGATAAAATTCCGTTAGATTATATCCAACGGAATTTTATATTATTTGCTTTGTAATTGAATTGCAGTCGCATAACTAAATCGTGTACTAGGGCTTCTCAAGGTAATTTGGTTACCACGTTGAGACCAGTCTAATTTACCTTTATGACCCAAAATAGCGATTTTCTTACGCTAAAATTATCAGGTACTTGAAAGACGTATTCATTTGGCTGCTGGTAAGTATCACCTTCAGAAAGATGGAATACATTGACCACTTTACTGTCTTTGCTTCTAGTGTAGTAATAGTCACCTTGGTGATATGGAGCAATCGTACGTGTTGCAAACACTGCAGTTTGATTGATTTTCATCCAGGCTGCCAGTTCGTTCAAGCGATCGTATGCTGCCTGGTCATAATCTCCTGTTGGGCCAGGGGCTATGTTCAATAGGTAGTTTCCACCGCGGGAAATAATTTTCACCAATGTTTCAACAATCTTTTTGGTCGGTTTGTATTGGTCGTTGGGCACATAGCTGAACGAATTTCCCATGGTGATACAACTTTCCCATGGAATATCCAAGGGATGTTCAGGAATCGCTTGTTCAGGCGTGACATAATTTTCCCAGTTTCCAGGTACTGTACGGTCGACAACGATAATGCCGGGTTGATTTTTCCTTGCCATGCCCCCAATGCGGTCCATGTCAATATTCTGATCCATTTTGATTGTCTGTTGCCAGTCAACAGATTTGTCAACGGTTTCTAAGGGGCGCACCTGACCACCATCCAACCAAAGAATGTCGACTTTGCCATATGCTGAGGTCAGCTCGTTGATTTGATTGTAGGTAAAGTCTTTGAATTTTTGCCAACGATCCGGATATTTTTTAGGATCGTAATTTACATTTCTGTCTTTTGGTGGAAAGTAGGACCACCAGTAGTAATCGGAGTGCCAGTCCGGTTTGGAGAAATAGGCGCCAATTTTGAAGCCGTCATTGCGAAATGTGTTAAAGATTTCTTTGGTTACATTGGCCTTTGGATTTGTCGAAAATGGCGTTTTAGCGGAGGTGATTTTATAATCCGACTCTTTGGTATCGAACATGGCAAATCCATCGTGATGTTTTGTTGTAAAGACAACATATTTCATGCCGGCAGCTTTTGCGGCATCGGCCCATTTTTGTGGATTGAAATCCGTAGGGTTAAAGGTGGTCTGTAGATTTTCGTAGTTCTTGAGGTATTCAAAATAAGTTTTACCATGTTCGGGTTTGCGTTGGGTCCAGCCTTCGTCTTCAGGACAGATACTCCAGCTTTCAACGATTCCCCATTGACTATAGGTACCCCAGTGCATGAAAAGACCAAACTTCATATCTTGCCATTGTTCGAGGTTTTCAATTACTAAGGGATCTGTCGGTTTTTGATAGCCATTAGATACGTTGTGCGCTTGACCAAACGCTAGTGTTGCGCTTGAAGCGATCAGCGCAGTGGATATAATGGTTTTTAGTGTTTGCATTTCTAAAGATAATGAAAATGATAAAAAGAAGGCCACCTTAGGTGGCCTTCTTATAGATAGATGTAGTTTACGCGTTAATTAACGTCCCAGAAAAGTTTGGTGTCTGGCGTATCTTTACTTTTTACTTCCTCATAATTTTTTGCATTGTATGTTGCTTCTGTTTGTGGCAAAGTCAACCTAACAGGAACAGTTTTCTGTCTATCGGTAGTAAATGTAGGGATTGTAAACTTCGGATAGTCCAAACGACGTTGCTCTGACCAGTTTTGTACAGCCTGAAACAGGTTGAAATGTAGCCATTTTTGCGTTGCGATCAATTGGATCTTATTCGACACATTATCCCAATTTACAGCGGCTACGAAATCAGTGATTTGCTTTGCAGTAGGTACCGCAGCTTTAGCAATAGTAGCGTCGTCACTTTTCTGACTAATTTTTGTATACAGATCAACAGATTCTTTGAGTGCTGTTTCGAATACAGTTTTAGCTGCAGCATTGTTATTGTGTCTGCTATAGTATTCTGCTAAGAGGAAGTTAACTTCCGATGCGGTGACCAACAGACCAGGAAGAAATCTGTTACGTGAAATTGTGTTTCGATGTAAGAAGCTTAATGTTGTTCCTCTGACTAAAATATTTTGTTCTGCAGAAGAAGCGCTCTGATCAAGACCGATGTATACACCGTTCGCAGTTGATCCCGTTTCAAATAATAACTGGCGTCTTGGATCGCTGATTTTATTCATTCATCGATCATATATTTACTTGCTATGTTCGAATACCAACCATCAGTTTCAAAAGCACCTTTAATATCCTCGGACTTAATATCTGAACTTGTGTTGAAAATATCCAATTGTGCATTTTCACTATTTGTTAGAATAAGTGGAAAAGTTGTTTGGTTTTCTACGATTTGAGCTAGTTCCGTTGCCGCTCTAGCAGAAAATTGAGAATTTTCAGATACGCGCGTCAACATCCTCAAACGAAGTGAATTACAGTATTTTTTCCATAACGTAAGATCACCATTATTAATTAGATCCTGCGTTTTAAAGGTCGATGCAAAAGTTTGTGGAACAGTTATGGAATTAAGTTCTGTACTGATCGCTTTTAAGTCATCTAACATCGTTGTGTAGATATCCTCTGCTTTATCATATTTTGGATAGGAAATTGTATAATCGCCCCCATTTCCATCAATTTACCAGCTTCCGTCCACGGAATATCACCGACCAAATCTACCATTTGTTGTGTTTGGTCGTAAAATAGAATCTTTGCTGCCAACGCCATTGAACGTTTTTTGAGCTTTATCTGCATCACTCAATGCCTCATATAGGCGAACAAATTCTTTATATTGTGCTAAGCCTGCGTAATATTTGTTCCAACGTTCTTCGGTTGCAGCAGAGCCCGGAACTAATTGATTCGCTTGATTTATGGATCCTAGATTCTGTATATATAAATTAATAGTAGGGCGTAATGTGATAAAATAATTTCCATATGTTGGAATGATTAATGCTCTAAAGTCATAAATCATTCCTGTAAATTGCTTTTCTGGCGTAGACTCAGAAACTTTTCCCGGATTTTCATAATATTCTCCAAATGAATCTTTTTTGCAAGATGTTATTGTCGATATGGATGCTGCCAATAGGCCACAAATAAAAAGTTGTTTTTTCATTGTCGTAAAATTTAGAAGCTAGCGCGTAGCATTAAACCATAGGTTCTAGTTGCTGGCGATGTACCCGCATTAGAAAGGTTATTGATCCAGTTAGAACCACCTGTCATTTGTTCAGGATCTATATCTTTGATCGATCTATAAATGAAGAATAGATTCCGTCCAAATGCTGAGAGCTGTATATTTTTTGCTTTTAATTTGGAAGCCACAGAGGCAGGTAGACGATAGCCTAGCGAAATCTCACGCATTTTTATGTAATTATTTTTTTTGACATAGAGTTCGTATCTCGATTGAGAGTATTGAGGACCTCCCCAGTTGTAAGTGCCATTATAGTAGGTTGCTTGAGAGATAATATTGCTGTTGTTTGTTCCATCAGCGAGTTTTCCGTCCATCAACATACCATCGTGGTAAACAGTTTCACCATTAGGTCCAGTATTGCCACTCGTAGCTACCCCGATGATATTGCCACTTGCATCTTTTGTCTGATAGTAGCTTAGCCCACCATGTGCAGCATCCATGTAATTTAAACTTTCTTCTGTTAAACCTCTACTTGTCATCCAGTTTATACCAGTAGGCATGACACTACCTCCAAGTCTAAAATCCATCAAAACATCTAAATTGAAATTTTTATAGCTGAAGTTATTTATGAATCCTCCCACTGCTTTTGGCATAGCATTTCCAGCCTTTATCCAACGGTCTCCATCGATTTCATACATACCATTAGCAGATACGATTTTGTTGCCGTTTTCATCTGTTTTAATAGGACGAACCATAATATCACCCATCGATTGTCCTACGTTGGCTACAAGCTGAGCAGCATTACCATCATAATCTCTCAATAATAATGTTCCTGTATTGCCAGGCAATTCTTGACGACATTTTTATTCATAGAGAAATTTAACGTAGTAGACCATTTGAAATTTTCTTTTTGAATCGGTGTTCCATTGATTGCAAACTCCCAACCTGTATTTCTTAGTGTACCCACATTGGCAAGAATAGAGTTGGAACCTGTGCTTATTGGTAATGTATAATTCAAAATTTGATCTTTGATCAACCCATTATAATAGGTTATGTCAAATCCTAACCGTCCATTCAACATTCTAGTTTCCAAACCAAATTCTACCTCATTTTTAGTTTCTGGTTTGATGTTTTCATTTCCAAATTCTGTTGTCGGCACTGTTGTGTAGATAACGGATGCACCACCGTCAACTTGTGATCCCAAAGTCTTTTGTGTGTAAGACAATGCGCTCTTATAGATATCCGGATAGTTACCTACAATCCCCCAAGAACCACGAAGCTTTGCATAGTTGAAAAACTCTGGTAAATGGAAGGCGTCTGAAAGAATAAAACTTGAATTTACTGACGGATAATAGAGCACATTATTATCTGGACGCATGGTTGAAATTCGCTCTCTACGTATTGTTCCTTCCACATTCCAAAATTCTTTAAGATTGAAATTGACAGTTCCAAATAATGCATCTCTTAGCATGCGATTTCTATAATTGTACTTGTCGTTTCTCGTTGCTAAATTTAGAGTTGCATTGACATCATACCAGTTTCTCACCGTCAATCCACCCTCTGTTTGATTTTGAACATAGACATCTTCCGACCTTGTAGCTGTATAACCGCCAACGACACCGATTTTAATGTCGTTATTTATCTTTTTGTTATAGGTAGCTAATAAATCGGTATAATAGATATTTGCATTTTGGTTTCCTAATGAGAAAAATCCAGAGTTGCCAAATAATAACGGTTTTTCGTTAGGTTGCTTATCTTCAGTCTTTAAAGAGGTGACATCTGCTGAAACACGTGCTCGTAATGATAGATCATTGGTGACACTCCAGGTTGCAGTATATGATCCGATTAAGCGATTTGAGTATTCATCATATTGTTTTGCTTTAGAATTCCAAACATATTCCAAAACATCGCCACGGTATCCATTATAACGTATATTTTCCGCCGGGGTTAGGCTTTGAGCGTCTGCTGCATCAATTACATATTTATATCCTAGGCTAGTCTGATATTTGCCGAAGTACCATTCCGGATTGTCAAATGTGGAAATCATCCCGCCAAAGTTGTTAATTAGACGGTCTGTCAAAAATGGTCTATTATGTGTATGCTGATTAATGAAATTTACGACAACATCATTTTTGAAATTTTTCCACAGGGTGAAACTTGCATTTAAATTGGCGATGTTTTTCTTATTATAAGATTCTAACGCAGTCATTTGGTTGTCTTGACGAGTCAAAGAGAACCTAATATTCGAGTTTTCTGATGTATTGCCAATTGCTAAATTGAAAATGCTATTATTAGGATTGTTGAAAAATTTATTATACGAGTTTTGAGCAGAATATGGACGAACTTTACCATCCCAAGAGATAATATCTTTACCATCAAATAAAGGTCCGAAGTTGACCGTTGAATTCATTACACCTCTATTGACACCATTTACAGCAAGATTATTTTCATAATATTGAAACATATCGTCGGATTGCTTGTCATCTTGGTAAGCCTTTGAATATCCAGGGCCTCTTACATCTTGGAATTTAGGTAAATAAGCTATTTGATCATGCGTGTATGTCGCATTGAAATCAATTGTAAATCCCTTTCCAGCTTTTCCAGATTTGGTCGTTACCAATACAACCCCATTCATCGCTTCAGAGCCATATAAAGCTGCTGCGGAAGCACCTTTTAAAATACTAATGTTTTCGATATCCTCCGGGTTGAGGTCTTCTAGACCATTTCCTCTAGCACGTTGGTCACCCCAATAATCTGAATTGTTGAAAGACGTTTGTCGCATCGGAACTCCGTCAATAATGACCAAAGGTTGGGAGTTTCCTGTAATGGAGTTTGTACCACGAATATTGATGTTAATACCCGAAGTTGCTCCCCCGGGTGCTGCGGAAATGCGGACTCCTGGTGCTTTTCCATATAATGCTCCAGCAAAGTTGGGAGATCCGGTCTTTGTTAATTCTTTTGAGTCAACGGTACTCATTGCGTAACCCAGCTCTTTTGGGGCACGCTTGATACCCATTGCCGTTACGACAACCTCTTCCAATGCAGAAGCATCTTCTGTCAATTTTATGTTTATTGTTTTTGAGGTACCAACCACTAGTTCTTGGGACTTGTATCCGACAATGGATACACGTAAGACTTCACCTTGGGAAGCTTGAATTGTAAAAGACCCATTGGCCCCTGTTTGTGTACCCCTAGTTGTTCCCTTAATGGAAACTGTTGCGCCAGAGACTGGTCCATTAGCATCTGAAACTATTCCAGAAATGCTTTGCTGCGCATAAAGCGATGTAGCACTGAAAAGTGTACATAACGCCAATCCTGCAGTTTTTTTGTAAAATAGACTCATGTTTTAGGTATTTGTGTAAAACGTTAGTTAATAATGTTTGTGATGTATTTTTCTATGACTAATGCTATTGTGCCGAGTTGTTGCGCTCTTTTGTGGAGGTCGGACATCTCGATGCTTGTTTTCTTCGATATTTTAGGAATGCTATATTCATTTACTGCAACTTGAATATGAGGCGCAAGAATATAACCGATTTCCGCTCCACGACCATGATGATAATTTTGTTCGGATTGAGAATATGTATCAAAGTTGATATTCCTTTACCTAGTAAATACCCAATTTTTCCGATATTATTGATGGCTATCTGATCACCAATGTGAACGGATTCAATAAGAGCTTCAGCTTTGTTGTCATATTCTTCTACAAGTTTTCATATATAGAGTATTCGCCGTTCTTTATATCCTTTTCAATATTACGGATGGCAGCGCTAACAGAGGCTTCCACTTCCAAGCAGCCTCTCTTACCGCAAGAGCATAGTGTTAATTCGTCGGAAAGAGGGATGTGACTGAACTCACCTGCAAAACCAGAAGTTCCTTTAAAGATGTCGTCATTAATAAGAATACCCAAACCAACTCCCCAATTAAGGTTAATGACAAGGGAGTGGGAGGAATCTTGTGCATTACCAAACTTCTTTTCAGCCCAGGCAACACAGCGTGAATCGTTATCAATTACCGCTGGCACGTTAAATTTTTGTTCGATGAGTTCCTTTATATTATATAAAGGGGAATCACTGTTGTAGGATTCATTTAGCCCTTTTTCCGAATTGACAAAGCCCGGCATGCTAATCCCTATGCCGATAACCTGTCTTAAAATAATATTATTTGTAGAAAAAAAGCGATCTATGGTTTTTAATAATAAGTTTGCCGCATCAGGATCTCTAAGGTCAACCGGAAGATTTTCTAGCGTTGAGATAATATCCCCTTTAAGGTTTGATAAGGTAATTGCTGTATAGAATTGATCGATAGATAGGCTGACGATTGTATAGCTTAAATCTTCATTAATCATATACTGCATAGCCTTTCTTCCACCTGTCGATGCAGCATAACCTTTCTCAACTACGATATTCTTTGAAAGAAGTTCGTTGATTTGTTTGGTGACAGAAGGTATACTTCGTGAAAGTGAGTTCGCAATGTCTGCAATCGGTTGCATAGGCCGATAATACAAATTCCTTAAAATCTCTAGGACCATTTCTACTTAAGCTTCATTAATGAGTAATTGTTTGGTTTTCAGTGCTTTAAATAATGATATTATACTTTTTAATATCAGTGGTAGTTGGTTTTTAACTCAATTGCTCTACTAAATTTAGGTGTGCCGCAATTGAGTTTTTCTGTGTTTGTTTTTAGTTTACGAATAAAGATATAGATACTTTATTTTAAGTTCCAAATTCTTTTTAAATTTTTTAAAAAGAATTTGATAGATTCTTTATTTTTAAGGGAATTGGATGCTTCTTTTGAATTAATAATAAGTGTAATTGTAACAAATATACTGATCAATATTGTTGTAAACTAGAAAAGCCGGCTCAAGGCCGGCTTTTCTAGCATAATAAATAAATTATTTTTGTTTGGCCCACCATAGGGGGGTAAAAACGCCATCTGATCCACCTAATAAGGATACCGCTTTATCATAATTTGCCTGATCAGCATTTCTAAATGATGAAGGATAGCTCGTTCTTTGTGGAAAGAAATCTACTTGGTTTTTTGTGTAATTTGCACTTGTCAATTGTGGCATTGTTGCGATGGCCGTTTCGATAGCAGGATTTTCAAAGAAAGGAAGGCCTAAACGACGTTGGTCATTCCATGCCTCAAGGCATAAGTATGGAAATGAGGCAATATATTTTTGCGTGATAATTTTTGTCAACTTATCATTTTTGATTGCTCCATTTTTATAGATCGTATTTTCAGGATACTTGATTGCGGCAGTTCCTATAGCATTAGTATAACCGTCTTTGTACTTGACAGTGAAGGTCGCAGCAGGCTCCGCTGTATGATCATATTTTACTGAAGTTCCCACACGGTTGTAGTTTTCTGATGCTAAGTATTGACCGAGATAAGATGATACTTCCCAGTAGTTAAAGTTTTCTGAAATACCTTTTTCATAGGCAACTTTGTCAGATATAGGAGTGCTCCAGCCTCTCAAAGCCGCTTCGGCATCAAAAAATAACTTTCCCATGAAGCGAAGAATAAACGTTTTTGTGTGCTTGTTCTGAACTTTTTGATCATGCCTGGAATACGACCATTTTGTGCTCTAAGCACCATATTTGACGATTTAGCTCCCCATGTACCTGACGTAAACGCATTCCATGTGTATGAAGTTTTAAAATTCAATGTAGTGCCGTCTGGTTTTTTGATTTGGGCATCCTGATTGCTAGCATCGGTCCAATATTGTGGGTCGGATGTATGACCTGGAATAAAGAAAGCTTTGTATGCTCTTGGATCCATTTTATTTGGAATCCCATCTAAGTAATAACCTTGGCTTGGGTCATTTGACATAGTCGAGAAGTTATCCAGGTAACGGATACCAAAATCGTCTTCGTTCTTGATTTTGCTTAAAACTTCGGTTTCTGTAAACTGATCAGCAGTTTTGATGCCACCCAATCCAATAAATATATTGTTTAATGTAGCAGATAGTAGTTGTGTATTCCATGAACGACTCATTACACCCGTTAGTGGATCCCAACCGTCTTTTTCCTGTATGCCGAAGTTTTGTGCAGCTGTTTCAATGTATTTATTCGTTTTAACAGCATCCTCAAATTCAGTTTTTGCTTTCGTTGCATCAACCTCTGATAAGCGCATTGCCAAACGCATACGCATTGAGTTCGCATAGCGGATCCAATTGTCCCATTTGAAACCGTAAGCGGCATCATAGTTTTCAATACCCGAATTGCTGACTGCTGGATCGATTTTCGATTGAGCATCTTTTAATTCAGTCAATAGATAATAATAAACGTCTTTTACAGAATCAAACTGTGGATTAACTCCTTGAAACCCTTTAGTCGGTATTGGTCCAAAATTGTCGCTTAACTCACTTAATAAGTATGCCCGCCATATTCTTGCCACTTGGATCATGTTTTGATTGTAAACTGCAGCAGTACCATTTTGTGTTTTCTTATCTGCAATTTCGATGGTTGCATTGGCATTATTCAACCAACCGGAAATACTCGACCAATAGAGTGAATTAAAGTCATCACTTTGTTGTCCTATATTGATAAAATTAAAGTATTGCTGGTGTGCAGCGGTTTTCCAGGAGTAAATAAATAAACGTTCTGCTAATCCGGGATCTTGTTGCGCTCCGATAATGGAGTTGTTCAAAAAATATTCTGGTTTGACTTGCTGATCATTTGCAGCAGTTTGATCTATATTAATATCCTCAAGCTTTGTACAAGAGGTAGCTGCGCTTCCTAATAATATTGCTAGCGCTATTTTTGATAGTGTATTTTTCATGATAATTCAGATTAGAAGCCAATAGATAGGTTTAAGAAATAAGAACGTGAGGTTGGAAATGATAAATTTTCAAATCCAACAGCGTTTGAACTCATCGCATAGGTAGATTCAGGATCTACCCCATTTGCGTAACTTTTTAGCATTGCTAAATTATTGACCGATACCCCTACTTTCGCATTTTTAACAATGGATGATTTCAAAACGCTTTTAGGGATAGAGTAATTTAATTGCAAATTTCTAATCCTAACATTGGTTGCATTGTATAAATTTTGTTCAGTAATACCTAAGTTGCCACTAGCTCCAGATACGGTTGTCCAGTAATCTTGTGGCGTAACTGCGACTGTACTTTTTTCGTACGCACCATTTTTTGGGATAACTCCATCAACTACAAAATTATCCCGACTTCCGTTAACAACTGTTTCGGCAGAAGAACCGCTAGCTTGTAGTGCACGCTGTGTTCCTGAGAAGAATTTTCCGCCAAATCTGCCATCGATTTGAAAGCTTAATCCGAAGTTCTTATAAGTGAAAGAGTTGGTGATACCAGCGAGGGCACGTGCTGTCTGATCACCCAGAAGCTCTGCTTCATTAGATTTCGCTTGTGGTAAACCTGTACCGCTTAGGATAAGTTGTCCATTATAAGGGCTGTTTGCATCTTCAACACGTAGGAATTTTGTTCCGAATATAGCGCCATATCTTTGATTTTCAGCTGCATATATTGCGAAATTGTCATAGCCACCCAATGTCATTCGTTTGGATTCAGGGTGTAATTCAAGAATTTTATTGAAATTGCGAGAAACATTAGCATTCAGATTCCATCTAAAATTCTCTTTTCTGATTACATCGGCGTTTAATGTGATTTCAAATCCCTCGTTAAGAATATTACCTGCATTGGCTTTGAAAGCCCTGTATCCAGATAAATTGTTCATTGGGATATCAATCAATTGATTTGTTGAGTTGTTTTTATAATATGTTAAATCCAAGCCAACTCGATTGTTGAAAAATTTAGTCTCTAAACCTACTTCAATTGATTTTTGAAGTTCATTAACTACATTCTCATCATAAAGAACATCTCGTTTGGATGCAGTTGTATTGTTATTAGGGTCATTACCAATAATATAAGTATTATATAATTGGTATGCGTCCATGTCGCGACCTGTTCTTGCATAAGATGCTCTCACCTTTGCAAAGTTGAACCAAGAAGGCATACTTCCAGATTTATTGATCAGGTCGGAGAGGACAAATGAGGTGCTTACAGACGGGTAAAAATAACTGTTATGATTTGGGTGTAAAGTAGATGTCCAGTCATTTCTTCCTGTGAAACTAACATACCAAATATTATCATAATTGATGTCAATGTTACCATAAATGGAATTAATCTGTTTTCTATTGATACTTTCAGTAATACCAGGATTGCCAATATTGTTACCAATAGTAAATAGATTAGGTACCCTTAAATTGCCCGCACTAGCGCTTAAGGAAGTACGGCTACGGTCCATGATCTGTCCATAAATTGCGGCACTACCACCCCATTTACCGAATAGGTTGTCTTTTCTTGCCTGTAAACTTGCGATATAATTGTTCTCATAAAACTTGTCTGTACCTGTACCATACGAATTGTTTATATGAGATCCTGTATATGTTTTATCTTCGTATTTTGTCGAATAGTTATCAGAACCCACACGTACATCAGCACTTAACCAGTCATTAAAATCGTACTTTACAGTAGCGTTCATCAAATAACGATCACGGGTATCACGACTTAATTTATTGTTGGCCGCCCAATAAGGGTTAATTCCTGAATCTTCCAAATACCAACTTTGTTTTACACCCAATTCATCCATTCCAGGTTTAAATTGCGTAATGTCCAAACTTCTTGGGAAAGTTAACAACTGTGAATAATAATTACCACCATTCACACCACCAACTGCACGATTATAGGCCATATTGCGCATGTATTGTACCTTTACGTCAGTAGTCCACTGATTGCGCTGACCAAATTTGGCATTTACTCTATTAATTAAATTTAAGCGGTTTAGTTTTTGGCCGGGAGATTTGCTGTTATCATGCAAATAAGTCGCTGATGAATATAAATTGACTTTATCGGAAACAGCCTGTTGAAAATTGATGTTTTGGGTGGTATTGAATCCTGTTTTAAAGAAATTACCGATATTATCGTAGGCCTTTAAATTTGTTTTCGTACCATTCCATAACTCAACTTCCTGCCCAGTTATTTTTTCTCCCCAAGATCCTGTGGCTAATTTACCGTAGACACCGCCATCCCCCTGAGAGAAGTCACTCTGTAATTTTGGCGTCATAAAGATATTTTCGATTCCCGTAATGGTTGAATAGGAAATTCCTACGCCATCTTTTGCTTTACCACTTTTGGTTGTAATTAAAATAACTCCATTAGAGGCACGTGATCCATAAAGCGCAGAAGCAGCACCGCCTTTCAAGACAGACATGCTCTCGATATCTTCCGGATTTAAGTCTCCTAACCCACTTCCCATATCTGCTGACGGATTCCAGAAATCATTGTTTTTAGCGCCGGCAAAATTATCCATCGGCACCCCATCGACAACAATTAACGGTTGGTTGTCTCCGGTAATGGAATTGAATCCGCGAAGAATAATTTTCGAAGATGATGAAGGTCCGTTTGAACCTTTAACAACCTGAAGACTGGAAACCTTGCCCGCTAGTGCATTGGCTATGTTGTTTTCTCTGGCATCTGTCAATGCAGTACCTTGTATATCTTGAAATGAATAACCAAGACTTCTTTTTTCACGTTTAACTCCCATTGCTGTAACGACCACTTCTCCCAAAGTTGATTCATCGCTTGTCAAGGATACGTTAATCGTTTTAGTTGTTCCGACCACAATTTCCTGAGGTTTATAGCCTATTAGTGAAATACGTAATGTTTCGCCTTGTGCAGCTTGTATATTAAATGCCCCACTTGCAGTCGATTGGGTAGCTCTATTTGTTCCCTTTACGGAAATAGTAGCACCTGCAATTGGCCCCTTGGCATCTGAAACTGTTCCAGAAATGCCTTGCTGTGCAAATAGCGATGTTGCACTGAAGAGTGTGCACAAAGCTAATCCAGCTGTTTTTTTGTAGAATAGACTCATCTTTAAGTGTTTAATTTATAAATAATTATTTAGTTAGGATTCTGTTGATATGGTTTTCCACGACGATAGCGGCAGTACCCTTTATTTGAGCATGTTTGTTCAATTCTGACATTTTAATCTGTGTTGTTTTTGCAATTTCAGGGATGCAAAATTCATTAATAGCAATTTGTATTTGAGGATTCAGAATTCTCCCCAGTTCTGCACCTCTTCCGCTGACAATGATTTGTTTTGGATTAAGAATATGGATGAGCGTTGATATGCCTTTACCGAGCATGTAACCTATTTTTCCGATATTGTTAATCGCAATCTGGTCTCCAACATGAGTCGCTTCGATCAGTGCATCTATTTTGTTTAGATTACTCTTTACAAACGTACTATAAATCGAATACTCATTGTTTTGAATATCGTTCTCCGTACTTCGAATGGCTGCATCCAATGATGCTTCAACTTCAAGGCATCCCCGTTTACCACAGGAGCATAAGGTGTTGTTGTCGGAAAGAGGGATATGGCTAAATTCTCCAGCAAAACCTGATTCGCCCTTAAAAACAGTTCCATTAATGATAATTCCCAATCCAACTCCCCAGTTTAGATTAATAATAAGTGAGTGCTCAATGTATTTCGCAGCCCCAAATTCTTTCTCTGCAATGGCTATGCAGCGAGAATCATTCTCTATGATTGTTGTCAGTTTATATTTTTTTTCAATCCTGCTTTTTATTTCATACAAAGGATGCGTATTGATATACGATTCATTGACGCCCAATTCTGAATTAACAAAACCAGGCATACTAATTCCAATACCTATAATCCGATCTAATGAAATTGTTGAAGATGCTAAAATTCGGTCAATTTCGGATAAAAGGAGCTCTGAAGACTCTTCGGCATTTAAGTCTAACGGTATATCCCTATGCTCTAATATTGTCTTTTGAGTTAAATCGGTAATTGTGCATGTCGAAAAATGCTGGTCACAAGAGATCGTTAATATATAGAAATCCAAGGACGGGTTGAGCGCAAATTGAATAGGTCGTCTTCCGCCAGTAGATTCTGCAAATCCACATTCAACAATGATCTTTTCTTCCAAAAGACGATTGATCACCTTGGTAATGGATGGCGTACTTTTCGAAAGCTTTTTTACCAACTCTGCTATGGACAGCGTTGAATCAAAATAGAGGTTCTTCAGTATATCTTTTTCCATTGGTATTTGGTACAATTCATAAAGTTGGTTAAACTTTTGTTAAAGATATATTAAAAAAAAAGTAAGTTCCAAATACTTTTTAAACAATTTTAAAAAGTATTCCTTTTTTGACTAATAAGCCATGCAAACATTTGTTATTGTAACAAAGTTGTAGTTAAGTTTTCCTGTTTATGCCATTAAATTGTAGATTAGGCATAAAAATGAATATCAAATAGCTTATATTTACCTTTTAATTATACAATCTGATTATGAAACAACGCTATTACTCCTTGGATGTCTTTCGTGGGGCTACTGTGGCACTGATGATTATGGTGAATAATCCGGGTACATGGGCTCATATGTTTGCACCGCTAAAACATGCAGAATGGCATGGATGTTCACCTACAGACCTGGTTTTTCCCTTTTTTCTTTTCGCAGTAGGTAATGCCATGTCTTTTGTTATACCTCGTTTACAGGAGGCAGGACCTGCAGTATTTTGGCAAAAAGTAATTAAACGGACGATCTTGATTTTTGCGATTGGACTTTTCATCAATTGGTGGCCTTTTGTGAAATGGGATGGTGCGGAGCTGGTTTTTAAACAATGGGTGGACGGAACGGATCCGAGCCGGGGAATTCGGATTTTCGGTGTGCTCCAACGCATCGCAGTCGCTTATTGTTTTGCTTCGATTTTAGCTTATTATTTTAAAGAAAAAACGATTATCTGGATCTCGGCAATCATACTGTTGTTATATTGGGCAATCTGTGCAATAGCCGGAGGAGCAGATCCCTATAGCTTGGAGGGCTGGTTCGGTACAAAGTATGATATAGCAATCCTAGGTTTGCCGCATGTTTACAAAGGGGAGGGGGTGCCATTTGATCCTGAAGGGCTGATGAGTACCTTGCCGACAATTGTTCAGGTCGTCTTTGGCTATTTAGTTGGTGTATTTATTAAAAAGCAAGGTCAGGTGGATTGGCTGTGGACGAAAGTGCCGGCCTCAAGTGAGCCTCATTTTAAATTGCTGGCGGGAATGTTTGTGACCGGATTTATTTTGGTCGTATTGGCTTGGATATGGGCCTTGGGTTTTCCGATCAATAAAAAAATATGGACGAGTTCCTATGTGCTCTATACAACAGGTTTGGCAACCATGACACTAGGTGGTATGATCTGGTTTATTGAAGTGCAGGGGTGAAAAAATAAATTGACACAGTTTTTTGATGTTTTTGGTAAAAATCCGTTATTCATCTTTGTCTTGAGCGGTGTTCTACCACGCTTTTTGGGATTGTTCCGCATTCCTGATGGCGTAAAAGAGATGGTACACAAAAATACCTCGACGCTTTTGCCTGGTTTTATAAATATGTTTGCGCGAAAGTGCCTGGGATACCAGAAGTTGGTTCTTTTGTTTATTCACTATGTTTCTTAACGTTGATGTGGGTAATCTGCTATTGGTTGGATAAGAAGAAAATCTACGTAAAGGTTTAATAGTGGCTGAACCTTTGCTTATTAAATTATTTTGGCAACCGAAGATTTTTGCTATCTTTGCAGCCAATTAATAAAATTTTTAACGCTTTAATATTATTCAGGAAATGTATTTAAGTAAAGAGTACAAAGCTGATATCTTCGCAGAATTTGCTGGATCAGCTACAAACACAGGATCTACTGAAGGTCAAGTTGCTTTATTCACTAAGAGAATTGCTCACTTAACTGAGCACTTGAAAAAAAACAGAAAAGATTTCGGTACACAACGTGCCCTACAAATGTTAGTAGGTAAACGTCGTTCATTATTAGCTTATCTTTACAAAAAAGATATCAACCGTTACCGTGCGATCATTAAAGGTCTAGGTTTACGTGATATTATCAAATAAGCTTTAATACAAAGGTGTTAAGAAAGCCATCCAATTTTTGGATGGCTTTTTTTATTGTGTTTATCGTGCCCGAATTGTTATTGTATTTTTCGCGTCAGCATGGTCGTTTTCTGTTCGTCATGGCCTTTTGTAGTTGTTCAGGACTTTCTTAGGTTAGCGGACGACATTGGCCTATTTATCCCTTACTTCAGTTTCACTATTTAGTCTTTATTTAATCGCTTTTTCCTCGGAGCTTGCTCGCTATTTCTTCGCTTCCAACCGAAGAAGTACCGAACAAGCTCCGAACAAGTACCGAAGAAGCACCGAGGAATCTCCGAAAATGATAGCCATGTTTTATACTTGTCTTATATTGTTTTATACTACGCGACAGGCTAGATTCCTCGTTATAATTGATAAGCCTTTGGAAGCCTTTTTCGAGAAATAAGAGAACTTGAGAAGACTTCAATTGATTCATTGCTTGACAGATTAAGGCGGTTGCTGCCGTATTCCGATGGTTTGATGATTTAGCCTGCTGTTAATTGCACTAATCTTAATATTTTAATTTACCTTTGTGCTGAAATCTAATGTATTTAAAATATTGGCATGCTGCCAACAAGATGAAAAGCATGTCGCAAACAAGATTAAATGAATTACAACGAAATTAAAACGACCATCGATATGGGTAATGGCACCCAGATCGAATTGTCTACAGGTAAATTGGCAAAACAGGCTGATGGGGCTGTAGTATTAAAACAAGGTGATACGATGTTGCTTGCAACAGTTGTTTCAGCTAAAGAAGCGAAATCTGGTGTTGATTTTTTACCCCTTTCTGTAGATTATCAAGAAAAATATGCGGCAACTGGCCGTATTCCAGGTGGTTTCTTACGTCGTGAGGCTAGATTGTCAGATTATGAGGTATTGATCTCACGTTTGGTAGATCGTGCATTACGTCCTTTGTTCCCTGAAAATTATCACGCAGATACACAAGTTGCAATCAGCTTGATCTCTGCAGATAAAGATATTATGCCTGATGCTTTAGCGGGCTTGGCTGCTTCTGCAGCTATTGCTGTTTCTGATATTCCTTTCAATGGACCGATTTCTGAAGTGCGTGTTGCGAAAATTGACGGTCAGTTGGTCATCAACCCAAAATTGTCTGAGCTTGAAAATGCAACTTTAGAGTTTATTGTTGCTGGTTCTGCACAAGATATCGGTATGGTTGAAGGTGAAGCGAAAGAGATTTCTGAAGCTGAAATGGTAGAAGCAATTGCTTTTGCTCATGAAGCGATCAAAAAACAAGTTGCTGCTCAAGTAGAACTGGCTAACTTAGTTGGTAAAACGGTTAAACGTGAGTATAACCATGAGCCTGAAAACCTTGAATTGAGAGATGCTATTTTTGCAGCTACTTACGATAAGGTTTACGCTATTGCAAAATCTGCTTCTGCAAAACATGACCGTTCTGAAAACTTCGCAAAAATCGCGGAAGAGTACAGAGCAACAATGCCAGAGGAATTGGATGATGATACAGCTTTCTTGTTTAAAAAATATTTCCACGATGTTCAGTATGATGCTGTTCGTAATCTTGTCTTAGATGAAGGAATTCGCTTAGATGGCCGTAACGTACGTACAGTTCGCCCAATCTGGTCAGAAATAGATTACTTGCCTGCTGCACACGGTTCAGCTGTATTCACACGTGGTGAAACACAATCATTGACTTCGGTTACTTTAGGTGCTAAAGACGATGAGCAAATGATCGATGGTGCTTTTATCAACGGTTATAACAAGTTTATTCTTCACTACAACTTCCCTGCATTCTCTACAGGTGAGGTAAGACCTAACAGAGGTCCAGGCCGTCGTGAAGTTGGTCACGGTAACTTAGCAATGCGTTCATTGAAACAGGTACTTCCTGCAGACAGTGAAAATCCATATACTATCCGTGTTGTTTCTGATATTCTGGAGTCAAATGGTTCTTCTTCTATGGCAACTGTATGTGCTGGTACATTAGCACTTTTGGATGCCGGTGTGAAATTGAAAGCGCCAGTTTCAGGTATTGCCATGGGATTGATTTCTGATGAGAAAACAGGTAAATATGCGATCTTATCGGATATCTTAGGTGATGAAGATCATTTAGGTGATATGGACTTTAAAGTAACGGGTACAGAAAAAGGTATCGTTGCTTGTCAAATGGACTTAAAAATCAATGGTTTGAAATGGGAAGTATTGACGCAAGCTTTGGATCAAGCAAAAGAAGCGCGTTTACACATCTTGGGTGAGATGAAGAAAACAATTTCTGCTCCTCGCGAAGATTACAAACCACATGCACCACGTATCGTTCAATTGTTGATCGATAAAGAATTTATTGGCGCTGTAATCGGACCAGGTGGTAAAATTATCCAAGAAATGCAACGTGAGACCGGTGCTACAATTTCGATCGAAGAAGTTGATAATAAAGGTGTTGTTCAAGTATTCGCAGATAATAAAGCGGCTATTGATGATGCAGTAGGTCGTATCAAAGCGATTGCTTCTAAACCAGAGATTGGTGAAACTTACGAAGGTAAAGTGAAATCAATTATGCCATTCGGTGCTTTCGTTGAAATCATGCCTGGTAAAGACGGTTTATTGCACATCTCTGAAATCGACTGGAAACGTCTTGAAACAATGGACGGTATCTTCAAAGAAGGTGATAAAGTAACGGTTAAATTGTTGGATATCGACAAACAAGGTAAAATGAAGCTTTCCCGTAAAGCTTTATTGCCTCGTCCGCCGAAAGAAGACAAACCAAAGCAGGATAAACCTGCTGGCGAAGCTCCTGTAGCTGGTGCTGGTCAAGAATAAGTTTATTCTTTAAATGATATGAAAAGCTCGCTTTACGCGGGCTTTTTTTATGGAAAATAAAACTTAGCTGCATCTTTATCCTATGAAAAGTATACTTCTTTTGCTTCTTTTTAAATCCAGTCCGATTCTGGTGTTTGTCCTCATTCATGTGTCAGTTTATGGTCAGCGGTCTTTTGGGGATAAATTTCAGAAGCTGTCTGCCACTGTACAGCATTATGCACATAAAAATAATATGATTTTGCCCAAGGGGCATTATGAGTTTTATAAACTGGATCGTGCCATTTTGTGGTCCTATAAACAGGATTTATTTTGGCCTCTTAATAGGTTAATCTTAAAGGATAAAGCTATCAGGGATTCAATGACAGACGAGCTTTACATTAATTTTGATCGGGAATATAACCGCTTTGTGATGGATGTGTATGAAAGCCCTTATAAATTTAACGAGGCAAGACCATTTGAGGTACTTTCCGTGCAGGGCTCATTCAGAGGTGGGATGTCATCGCTTTTGGAGCGTTTGTCCAAGTTTTTATTGGATCATCAAGGACGCTGGGGCCTCAATCTGTCTTCTTTTACCTTATATATGGATCGGGAGCTTAGTGATGTGCCCTTAGCATACGATGGTGAGCCAGAAGTGGTGAAATTGCTCAAGCAATTTTTTGAGGAGGCCAAGATTCCCCATAAACCCGGTATTTACTATGGGAACCCGATGTACTGTTCGTATCGATTTGACTGGGTGGCTAATAAAAATAAAGAGATTACACTCGATTGCTCGGCATATAATGACTATTTAAATATACTGTTTAGTGAAACGAAGTTATATGCGCTGGGCGGGACATGGGATAGCATGAAGGGACAAATGTCTTTTTTTTATGATCGTAAGAATAGCTGGAAACAGTTTGCTGCCCGGCGGGATGTCAAACGAATTTTGGATTTTTTAAAGGAGGAGACTGCTGTTAATCTATTGAAACTACATCATGATAGTAAAAGATTTAGTGGCGATTATTGGCTGGATGTTGCGGTGTTGAAATAGGGGGGATTTATTTTAAGAAGGAAATAGAAACAAATGAGGCTGTCAATTCGACAGCCTCATTTGTTTTTTATAACATGATAACACCTTTTATCTTCGCTACTTCTTTGTAGAAGTAGATCACCTGATCGGCGTCTTTAACGTTCAAGTTTACCGTAATTGAAGTATACTTACCTGTTTTGGAATCCTTAAAATCAAACTGTGCACCTGTGTCATCAAATACGCTCTGGATCTGATTGAAGTGGTCCTGATCTTTTGGTAAGATAAATTTATATGTATAGTCCTTTGGAAATGTTTCTAAGTCTTCCAAACGCTCTTTAAAAGTTTCATAGAAGTCTTTTGGATTATCACCTCCGTCAGGGATATCTTGTATATTGATGTTTTTGTAATCTGCCATGTTTTGTTTCTCCTTAAATATGTTATTAAGGTATTAACAAATATTAATCCAGTAATGTTTTACTGACAATTTTTCAGTTAATTATTGTCAATGCTTGAAGGCCAATCGGCTTTGTTTTTACCAAAGTTTTTGTTTGGCGTAGCACTCATCTCGATTTCCATCTGTCCACCTGCTAAAAGTTGCGCATGTGTAATGAACGTTTTGGCGTAAGGCTGGCCATTTAATTTGATCGATTTGATATATGGATTGGCTTTGCCTTGGTTTTTAACATCGATCGCTAACGTTTTGCCATTCGGTAGATTGATATTCGCATGTTGCATCATCGGCGAACCGAAGACATAAACACCACTCATTGCATTCAGTGGATAGAAGCCCATTGCCGAGAATACATACCATGCGCTCATTTGTCCGACGTCATCATTTCCACATAGACCAGCTGGACTGTTTGTGTAAAACTCAGTCATCGCTTTACGGACTAAGGCTGCACCTTTCCAAGGTTGTCCCGCGTAAGCATACAAGTAGGGGATATGGTGATTTGGTTCGTTACCTTGCGCATATTGGCCGATTAGCCCTGAAATATCCGGTGAAGCTTCACCACCAAGATCCGATGACATGGTCGTAAAATAATCCAGTTTTTTCAAAAATTTCTCCTCGCCACCGAAAAGATTGATCAGCCCTTTGACATCTTGGGGTACTAACCAGGTGTATTGCCAAGCATTACCTTCGCAATAGTCATTCTCGCGGTGTTTGGCCATCAATGGGTCGAAAGGTCTTCGGAACTCGCCATTGGCTTTTTTACCGACGAAATGACCTACCTCTTTGTCAAAATATTGCTCGTATAGTTTGTAGCGTTTTTTGAAATAAGCAGCGTCTTCTGTTTTACCCAGTTTTTCGGCAATTTTATAAGCACCGAAGTCAGCAATCGCATACTCTAATGCCCATGCTACAGACTCATTAGGCATGCTGTCGATAGGAATGTAGGTCAGTTCACGCGCATATTTCAGACCGTGATCATTACCCATTGCTGTGGTCTTAACAGCTTCCCACATCAAAGGATAGTCTTTCTCGTCAATAATTCCTTTTAAGAAGGCGTCAGCAATCACTGGAATTGCAGGTAATCCAACCATTGTATTGGTTTCATTGCCTTGTAAGTGCCACATGGGTAATTTACCTTGTTGTTGATAGATCGCCAACATGGTTTTGATAAAATCCTGGTTGATTTTACGGTCCTCCAAGATCGTCATCAAAGGATGAAGACCACGGTAAGTATCCCAAAGCGAAAATACCGTATGGTTGACAAAATCCTGTTTTTCATATACTTGTTTGTCAGTCCCTAAGTAATCGCCATTTGCATCGTTAAAGATGGTAGGAGCGAAGTAGGTGTGGTATAATGCCGTATAGAAGATTGTCTTCGTATCTTTGTCGGCTTCAAATTGAATCTTATTTAAGGTTTTGTTCCAACGTTGATCGGCGTCTTGCTTTACTTTTTCAAAATTCCAGCCTGGAATCTCGGCGTTGATATTGTTCAGCGCATTGGTCGAGCTTACTGGAGAAATACCGACTTTAAGTTCAATGGTTTTGTTTTTAACAGCATCAAAGAATAAAGCCGCTTTGATTGCCTGTCCTTTGAATGTTGTTTGGCCTAATTTTTCTTCTTTACCTTCGAAAAATCTTACTTTTTGTATCGGTTGGGAAGTTCTGATGGCAAAATACAATTTTTGGTCAGTTGCCCATCCTGTTGAAAAGCGGTAACCAACAAAGGTCGAATCGTTCACCTGTTTGATGTAGGTGTCTGTCGGTTTATCCCAATTGATATGGTAACCTAAATCGACCAAAATATGTGCATTGTCTGTTTTTTCATAGCGATATTGATGATAACCAACACGTTCGGTGGCTGTCAGGTTGGCCTGCACCTGATAGTCATCTAAATAAGCGCTATAGAATCCCGGTTTTGCTACCTCATTTTCTTTTTTGAAGGAAGAGCCATAACCTGTATTCATTTTGTTGAATTCTGCGGGCGTTAATTGTAATTTTCCGTTAGCAGGAACGATCATAAGGTCGTTGAGGTCACCGATACCTGTTCCACTCAGGTGGGTATGTGTAAAACCCAAAATTTCCTGGCTTTTGTAATTGTATCCACTGCACCAATCCCATCCGTTGAACTTGTCCCAAATCTGTGGAATTTGAGTAGGCCCCAATTGCACCGCACCTAAAGGTACATTCGCACCAACAAAGACGTGGCCATGATCCGCGGACCCAATAAAGGGGTTGACATATTGTGTAAGATTTTGCTGGGCTTGCGCACAAAATGGTAAAATTAGTGTGCCCAACACTGTTTTGAGTAGTTTATTTCCTGTCATAGGTTTTGTTCGGGTATTTGAAAACTGCTTAAAATTAGTAAATAAAACCTTTTAGCGCAATTTTATTATTATTTTAGTAAATTGTCGTTAAATTTTTTACTTTAGTAATCTTCGTAATAAAAAACTTAACAAACCTACTACTACTACATGAAGAAACGTATTCTGATCAGTGATATCGCAAAGGCCTTGGGGATTTCTGTAACTACTGTGTCCTTTATTTTAAATGATAAGGCAAAAGAAAAGCGTATTAGTGAGGCTTTGACTAAGCGGGTTTTGGACTATGTCAAAAAGGTCGGCTATAAGCCCAATGAATTGGCAAAAAGTCTCCGCACAGGGAAGACGAAGATTCTAGGTTTGATTATCGAAGATATTTCCAATCCTTTTTTTGGGAATATAGCACGCCTGATCGAAAGTAAGGTCTATGAGCAGGGCTATCGTATTATTTATTGTAGTACCAACAATGATGTAGAAAAAGCGAAGGAGTTGATCCAGATGTTTTACGATCGGCAGGTGGATGGTTTTATTATTACACCTTCCGATGGTTTGGAAGATACCGTAAAGCAGTTACAGCAGAATAATATCCCGGTTGTGCTCTTCGACCGATATTTTCCGGGGCTTGAAACAGACTATGTTGGGGCCGACAATTTTCAGGGGGCCTTTGATGCAAGTAACCATTTGTGTCAACAAGGTTATAGACGTATCGGATTTGTATCGCTCTACTCGGATCAAACTCAAATGAAAGAGCGTTCAGATGGCTATATGAAAGCTATGGATAATAATAAGCAGCAAAGTTTTATCCAGAAGATCCAAATGGATGCTTCAGATGAGGAGGCGATGGAATCTTTGCGGGAGTTCATCTGTGAAAACAGGCTGGATGCTGTTTTGTTCTCCACTAACTATTTGGCGATTTCGGGCTTGAAGGCCGCTAAAAAGTTCAACTTTACGATGCCAGCAGTCATTGCTTTTGACGACCATACAGTTTTTAAGTTGGTAGAACCTGCTATCACAGTTGTTTCGCAGCCGATCAAGGACATTGCTGAGAACCTGATTAATATTTTGTTGCTTCGTCTTCAGGGTAAAATAAAAGCAACACGTAGAATGGTGTTGCCTTGTGAACTGAAAGTTCGTGAGTCGACTAAAGTGAAAGTTACTTCGTAGTATCGGCTACAAATTTCATTGAAATAGAATTAACGCAGTGACGCGTGTTTTTTGTCGTAAAGCCTTCTCCGAGGAATACATGGCCTAAATGCGCGCCACATGTGCTACAAAGGATTTCAGTGCGGCGACCATCGGCATCGGTGATCCTTGTAATTGCTCCAGGAATCTCATCATCAAAACTTGGCCAGCCACAGCCAGATTCAAATTTCGACTCCGAACGGTATAGCGGGCTGTCACAACGGCGGCAGATATACGTTCCTTTGAGCTTATTGTCTAAAAGTTCACCCGTAAAAGGCCGCTCAGTTCCCTTGTGTATAATAATGTATTCCTCTTCTTTACTTAGCGGGTTGTATTTTTTGTTTGTTTCCATGTCTGTCGTATGTTAGTCGTTGATTTTGACAGGAGCGGTCGACTGGGATCAATCTATTCCTTTATATAAAAGAGCATCTCTATAAAAGTAGTATCATCCAGATTCTTTCATTTTCAGTCTGGGAATTGATCCTGGCCCCGTCTCCATTCATCTTGATAAAGTTACGGAAATAAAGACGAAAAAAAACTTTTTGTGTTCCTCGTGATCGTCAATTTTGGGTATTTTAAATTGTCATGGAATTGTCTTATATTTGAATGGCTATCCAAATGAAAAGTTGTAGCGATGGAACTACTTTAATAGCTTAATGCTGTTTTTATCCTTGTTTAAACGCATTTGTTTAGAATGATTATAAATTGATATTAAAGGTCACAAAATTGTCAGCGATTTGTTAATAAATCATACTTTTGTGGCATTGTTAGGGGGGTAGTGGCTCCTTTAACCATGGGAGTTAATTTTTTACATTCACAAATAAATAGTATAAAGTGCTAAATATGAGAACTATCTCATCCGTTTTGGGAAGCCTTGCGAGGGTGGTGTCAACGAGTTTGATGCTATTATTTGCCGTTACGACGTTGCATGCGCAAGATGTCAAGGAAGGTGAAAAAATCTTCAAATCTAAGTGTACATCCTGTCACGCCATTGACAGAAAAGTGGTTGGTCCTGCTTTAAAGGGGATTCCAGAGACGAAAGACGAAGCTTGGTTAATCAAGTGGATCAAGAACTCTCAGGCTTTAATTGCGTCTGGCGATGCTGATGCAGTTAAAATCTTCGAAGAGAACAACAAGCTTGTGATGACTTCTTTTACTGATTTATCTGACGATCAGATCAAGTCGGTATTAGCGTATATCACCGATGCTTCTAAGGAGAAACCGAAAGAGGCTGCTGCTGGTGGTGCTGGCGCTAAAGATGATAACGCGTCTATGTTCATGATTTTGGGCTTGATCGCAGTTGTTGTTTTGGCTGTAGTGGTTATCGTGGTGTTGAATCGTGTGATCCGTACCTTAGAAAATGTAATTGCTAAAAACCAAGAAGCTATTGCTGCGCAACAAGAGCCAGAAGATAGCCAACGTTTTGTGAAGTTTGCGAAAGCATTCGTTAAAAACAAAAAGTTGGTTGGCTTTACAGTCTTGATGTTAGTTGCATTATTAGCTGTAGGTGGTTGGAAGACCATGTGGAACGTTGGTGTTCACCAAGGCTATCAGCCGGTTCAACCAATTAAGTTCTCGCACCAAATCCACGCTGGTGTTAACAAAATTGAGTGTCAATACTGTCACGGTGGAGCATTTAAATCTAAAAATGCGTCTATTCCATCGGCCAACGTATGTATGAACTGTCACAATACAATCACTGCATCAGAGCATTATGATGGTGAGATTTCTCCGGAAATTGCTAAAATCTATCGTGCATTGGATTGGAATCCTGATACGCGTACTTACGGTAACAATCCGAAGCCAATTCAATGGGTTCGTATCCACAACTTACCTGACTTTGCTTACTTCAACCACTCACAACACGTTGTGGTAGCTGGTGTTGAGTGTCAAACTTGTCACGGTCCAATCCAAAATATGGAAGAAGTATACCAATACTCTCCATTGACGATGAAATGGTGTGTTGATTGTCACAAAAAGACAGATATCAAATCGGATAACAAATACTATGAAGATTTGATTAAAGCACACGAAAGAATTAAGAAAGGTGAGAAAATGACTGCAGCCATGATCGGTGGTCTTGAGTGTGGTAAGTGTCACTATTAATAATTATTTGAAATACGCAATCTTATATACAGCTTAAATGGATAGCAATAAAAAATATTGGAAAGGTTTGGAAGAGTTAAATCAAACTCCTGCTTTCGTTGAAGGAAGCAAGGGTGAGTTTGCCGAATCTATTCCTGTAGAAGATGTATTAAACGAAGCTGGCTTGAGTACTAAAACTCCTCGCCGTGACTTCTTGAAAGCATTAGGATTTGGTTTGGGTGCTGTTTCTTTAGCGGCTTGTAACCGTACTCCTGTGCATAAGGCAGTTCCTTATTTGATTAAACCTGAAGAGGTAACTCCAGGTATCCCTAACTATTATGCTTCGACGTTCAACGGTCAAAGTATCTTGGTTAAAACGCGCGAAGGTCGTCCGATCAATGTTGAGCCTAACCCGAATGCAATTGGTTTGAACCAAGGTTTGGATTCAACGACTGCTGCTTCTGTATTGGATTTATACGATGAGTCCAAATTGAAACAGGCACAATTGAAAGGTCAAGATGTAGAGTGGTCTAAATTGGATGGGGAAGTTGTTAAAGCTTTGAATGCAGCAGCATCTTCTGGTAAACAAATTACGATCGTTTCTAACACCGTAAACAGTCCTTCAACGTTGGCGGCTATCGCTGCTTTCGCAACGAAATTCCCAACAGTTAACCATGTACAATACGATGCTGTATCTTACAGCGGTATTATTGAGGCGAATAAAGCTTCATTTGGGAAAGCTGTTGTCCCTTCATACAATTTTGAAAAGGCACATGTGATTGTTTCCGTTGCAGCTGATTTCTTAGGAACTTGGTTAGCAGGTGAGGAGCATACACAACAATACGCTAAAAACCGTGATTATAAATCGTTGAAAAACGGAAAAATGTCACGTCACGTGCAATTTGAGTCTGGTCTTTCGATGACTGGTACAAATGCGGATGCTCGTATCGCTATCAAACCTTCGGAAGAAGGAGCTACATTGGTTGCTTTATATAATGCAATCACTGGTCAGTCTTTGGCTGGTGCCACTGCAAACAAAAAAGCACAAAAAGGTGTCGCTCTAGCAGCGAAAGAATTGGTGAACAGCAAAGGCGCAGCAGTTGTTGTTGCTGGTTCTAACGATGTCAATGTACAGGTATTGGTCAATGCAATTAACGTTGCGTTAGGCGCGTACGGTACAATCATCGATTTGGATAACTATTCTAAACAATACCAAGGTTCAGATTCTTCGTTCCAAGCTTTCTTAGCAGCTGCGAATCAGGTCAAGTTGGTGTTGCGTTCTTCTTGAATAGCAACCCGGTGTATGATTACTTCAAAGCAGAAGATGTAAAAGCAGCGTTGAAACAAGTTCCTTTCACCTTATCGTTTTCGCAACGTGCGGATGAAACAGCTTCTGAATTGACAGCGATCGCTCCAGCAAGTACATTCTTGGAGTCTTGGGGTGATGCGAATCCCAAAAGAAGGTTTGTTCTCGATCGTTCAACCAACAATTAATCCTGTTTTCAAAACACGTCAAGTTGAACAAAGCTTGTTGACTTGGGCAGGAAATGATACCGATATGTACAACTTCGTTAAGAACTTGTGGTCGACACAAATCTTAGCAGGTTCTACGAAAACTTGGGATGCTGTATTGCAAACTGGTTTTGAATATAAAGGTGCTAAAGCGGCAACAGCTCCTGCATTTACAGGAAATGCTGCAGCGGCAGCTTCGGCAATTGAGGCATCAAGCAAAGCGATTACCGGTGAGTTTGAATTGAAACTTTATGAGCCTGCTGCACTTCGTGACGGTCGCTACGCGAACAACGCTTATTTACAAGAGTTGCCTGACCCGGTATCTAAAGTAACTTGGGACAACTACGCTGCTCTTAACCCGAAAGATGCTGAGAAATTAGGTTTGGGTGAAGATGGTAAAGTAACTGTAAAAGCAAATGGTGTTGAATTGGAATTGCCAGTTGTACAACAACCTGGTCAAGCACAAGGAACAGTTTCTATTGCTGTAGGTTACGGCCGTACAAAAGTTGGTAAAGCAGGTAATGAAGTTGGTAAAAACGCGTTCCCTTTTGCTTCTATCATCAATGGTACAGTACAAGGTGTTGCTAAAGCAACTGTAGCGAAAGCGTCTGGATCTTACCAATTGGCACAAACACAAACACACCACACGATCGAAGGTCGCAACGTGATCCGTGAGACGACATTTGCGAAATATCTGAAAGATCCTAACTCTGAGGCAGGACGCTTTACAGATAATCACAAAACATACGATTTGTGGAACAAATATGAGCAACCGGGTCACAAATGGGTGATGGCAATCGACTTGAACGCATGTACGGGTTGTGGTGCTTGTATCGTTGCTTGTAACGTTGAAAATAATATTCCTGTTGTAGGTCGTGATGAGGTTCGTCGTCGTCGTGAGATGCACTGGTTACGTATTGACCGTTACTATACGATCGAAGGAAAAGATCAAGATCTTACAAAAGAGAAAGAAATTGCGAGAGCTTCGGCTGATTTAGATTTCGAAGATATCACTGTTGTTCACCAACCGATGTTGTGTCAACACTGTGGTCACGCACCTTGTGAAACGGTTTGTCCAGTATTGGCAACAGTACACTCTTCAGAAGGTTTGAACCACATGGCATATAACCGTTGTTTTGGTACACGTTACTGTGCGAATAACTGTCCGTTCAAAGTTCGTCGTTTCAACTGGTTTGCATACTGGAATGATTCACGTTTTGACAACTACTTGAACAATGAGTTCACACAATTGGTATTGAATCCAGATGTTGTTACTCGTTCACGTGGGGTAATGGAGAAATGTTCAATGTGTATCCAACGTATTCAAGCAGGTAAATTACAAGCTAAGATTCAAAATCGCAAAGTTAAAGATGGCGATATCCAAATGGCTTGTCAACAAGCATGTTCTGCAAATGCAATTATCTTTGGTGATGCTAATGATCCGGAATCAGAAGTATCTAAAGCATTACGCAACGAGCGTGTTTATTACGTACTTGAGGAAATCAATGTTCAACCGGGTATCGGTTATATGACAAAAGTTAGAAACACTTTTGAGGCGTAATCTTGTACAATATTTGAAATAAAAATACTATGTCATCGCATAACGAATCAATATTAAGAGAACCATTAATGACCGGTAAGGACATTACGTATGCAAAAATTACGGATGATATCTTACTACCGGTTGAAAATAAACCGAATAAAGCATGGTGGATTGGTTTTACCGTTGCTGTATTAGGTGCTTTATTATGGGTAGTTAGCGTTAGTTATACCTTTTGGACAGGTATCGGCGCTTGGGGTCTGAATAAAACTGTAGGCTGGGCTTGGGATATCACCGACTTCGTATGGTGGGTAGGTATCGGTCACGCGGGTACGTTGATTTCAGCTGTATTATTAATCTTCCGCCAGAACTGGCGTAATTCAATCAACCGTTCTGCAGAGGCGATGACGATCTTTGCGGTAATCTGTGCGGCGACATACGTTGTAGCTCACATGGGTCGTCCTTGGTTGGCTTATTGGATTTTCCCACTTCCAAATCAATTTGGATCACTTTGGGTAAACTTCAACTCTCCTTTGGTATGGGATGCGTTTGCGATCTCGACTTACTTTACAGTATCCTTGGTATTCTGGTACTGTGGTTTGTTGCCGGATATCGCGACAATTCGTGACCGTGCTACTGGATTAAAACAAAAAATCTATTCTGTATTATCATTCGGATGGAATGGTTCAGTTAAGACTTGGCAACGTTTTGAAATCGTGTCATTGATCTTGGCAGGTATTTCTACTCCGCTGGTACTTTCTGTACACACGATCGTATCCATGGACTTTGCAACTTCGGTTATCCCTGGATGGCATACAACGATCTTCCCGCCGTATTTCGTGGCTGGTGCGATCTTCTCGGGTTTCGCGATGGTACAGACTTTATTGTTGATCTTACGTAAAGTAATGAACTTTGAGAACTACATCACGATGTTCCACATTGAGTCGATGAATATCATTATCATGACGACAGGTTCTATCGTAGGTGTGGCTTATTTGACTGAGTTGTTTATCGCCATGTACTCTCGTTCAGAATACGAAATGTATGCTTTCGAGAACCGTATGTTGGGTCCATACGCTTGGGCTTACTGGTCAATGATGACGTGTAACGTAATTTCTCCACAGTTATTCTGGTTCAAAAAAATCCGTACAAGTATTCCAATCTCCTGGATCTTATCGATTGTTGTAAACATCGGTATGTGGTTTGAGCGTTTTGTAATTATCGTGACTTCATTGCACCGTGATTACTTGCCTTCATCTTGGGCAATGTTCTACCCAACTTGGACAGACGTAGGTATCTTTGTAGGTTCAATCGGATTATTCTTTACATTATTCTTGTTGTTCTTACGTTTCTTACCAGGTATCGCTATCGCCGAAGTGAAATTGTTGTTGAAATCATCTTCATTACAACATAAAACGAAATTGGCTCAAGAAGGCGCATTCCCTGAAGAACAAGTGAAGTACTTCCAAGAGTCATTAGAGAAATATGATTCAGTGACAGAAGAAGAGATTAAAGAATTATCAGTTAGAAAATAATCAGCAATGAGCAATACAAAATATATATTAGGTAGTTTTGCGGATCCCGATGAAATGATGCATGGGATCGACAAATTGCAAGCAAACAATATAAGTATTTACGACTGCTTTACTCCGATGCCTATTCACGGCATCGAAGCAAAGCTGGGTGTGAAACCTTCTCGCTTGCCTATCGCAGCATTTTGCTTTGGAGCATTAGGAACGACATTGGGTTTTAGTTTGTTGTATTATACAATGGCCTATGATTGGCCGATGAATATCGGTGGTAAACCATCTTTTGGTATGCCAAACTTTGTTCCAGTTACATTTGAGGTTACGATCTTATTGTGTGCCTTGGGTATGGTTGCCACGTTTTTCTTCCGTAACCACTTATTTCCGGGACGTACACCTCGTGTAATGGACTTGAGAGCAACAGATGATCGTTTCATCCTTGCAGTAGATGCCAATGAAAATACAGATCACGCTTTGATCGATAGCTTATTGAAAGAAGCTGGTGCTGTTGAAGTTAAGTACAATGATAGAAAATATGTTAGCTATGAATAAGAAGAATTTACTTGGAACGCTATGCGCAGCTGTGGCATTGACAGCACTTGTTTCTTCTTGTGGTGACAAAACAACTCGTAGTACAGGTTTAGAGTTTTCTCGTAACATGTACGATCCGCTTGCTTTCAATCCGGATCAACCTAATGCGAATTTTGCTGATGGAAAAACAGCACAAACACCTCCTAAAGGTACAGATCCAATTGGTTTCACTCGTTTTGAATACGCCAATACATTAGAGGATTATGAACGTGCAGGAAGAGAAGTAAAAAGTCCTTTGGTCGTAAATGCCGAAAATCTTGAAAAAGGTAAAGCTTTGTTCACAACTTATTGCTCTATATGTCATGGAGTAGAAGGTAAAGGTGATGGTCCTATCACAAAAGATCGTAGCGTGACTGATTCAAGAGGTACTCGTCAATTAGAGAACTTTCCTCCGCCACCATCTTATCATAGAACAGATGCGGCGAGCTCTTCACGGGGTGGTTTGATGGCTGACTTGACTGATGGTAAAATTTACCATACAATTTATTACGGACACAACTCGATGGGATCACATGCATCTCAATTGTCTCCAGAGGAGAGATGGAAAGTTGTTATGTATGTTCACGAATTACAAAAGAAATAATCTAACATCAGATATATAAATGGGAACTCACAGTCATCATCACGATTATAATTTCAACGAGCGATACGAGTTTGCTGGCAAAGCTAAAATGTTCAGTATTGTCGCTGTTGTACTAGGCGTAGCTGCTGTAGCTTTCGGGTTGCTTTCGGGCGATCACGTTACTGTAGAGCGTACTTATGCCAACTTGTTATTGATGGGTTATTACTTTACATGTGTATGCGCAGCTGGAACATTCTTTGTTGCCTTGCAATATGTAACACAATCTGCATGGTCTGCAGGTTTGGTACGTATACCTCAAGCTATGGCGAGTGTTTTACCAATTGCATCATTAGTCTTATTAGTTATCGTAGGTTTAGGTTTAACCACACATAACTTATATCACCATTGGAATGCAGATGGTATTACTGATCCGCATAGTACAAATTTTGACCCTATTATCGCAGGTAAATCTGCTTATTTAAATGTTCCATTCTTCTTGATCCGTCAGGTGGTATTTTTGGGTACATATAGCATTTTTGCTGTTATTTTTGCGAAACTTTCTTATAAAGAGGATTTGGAAGGCGGATTGACTTCTTATAAAAAGTCATTCAAATTGTCAGCAATCTTCTTGGTTATCTTTGGTTTTACTACACCAATCTGGTCTTTCGATACAGTAATGTCTTTAGAGGCACACTGGTTTTCTACGATGTTCGGTTGGTATAACTTTGCAGCAATGTGGGTAAGTGGTATTTCATGTATCACGATCATTGTTGTTGTATTGAAGAAAGCTGGTTATATGAACTGGGTAAACGAAAATCATTTACACGATTTGGGTAAATTGATGTTCGGTTTCTCTATCTTCTGGACTTACGTTTGGTTTGCACAATTCATGTTGATTTGGTATTCAAACATTCCAGAGGAAACAGTTTATTTCTACAAACGTTGGGAACCTGAATACAAACCTTGGTTTTGGTTGAGTATTATCATTAACTTTGTGGCACCATTGTTACTATTAGTGGATCGCGATGCTAAACGTAAACAAAACGTGATGTTATTCGTAGCGATTCTATTATTGGCTGGTCACTGGCTAGATTATTATATCATGATCATGCCTGGTACTGTTGCTGAACATAGAGGATTTGGTATCATTGAAATCGGAACTGCACTTGGTTTCTTAGGTTTGTTCATCTTCTTAGTGATGAGTAAATTGAGTAAACAAGCATTGGTGCCTAAAAATCATCCTTTCTTGGATGAGAGTTTGCATCACCAGATATAGTTTCACTTTTAAAGGAAGGTTACGTAAAAACGTTATAAAAGAAATGAGCTTTAAATTAAATAATAGATTCAAATCCATCTCGGGTTTTGTGCTTGCACTAGGATTGCTTTTTGCGACTCCTATCCTAGCAAGTCAACAAGATACAGTAGCATCTGATTCTGCTAAAGCGGCGACTACAGCAGTAGCTGCCCCTGCAGCAACGGATTCGGTTGCAAAAGATACAACAGCGGCAGCAGGTACTGCTGCTGTTGCATCTGCTAGTTCTTCTACAGAAGCTAGCGCTGCTGCTCCTGCTGTTGAAGAAGTGAAGCAAATAGACCCTCAGGTTTATAAAAACTTCACATATTATGTCTTGTTATTCTTGGTTATATGTACAGTTGTTGCCGTTATCGGTAAAGTACTTTCGATCTATGAATTGACAAGAAAGATGAACGGTAAATACAATCCGTTTGCGAATAACACATTTCAATCGGCATTGTTATTCATTTTCTTGGTTGTATTCCTTTACGGTGTATATTGGTCGTATGTACACTGGGGAGCCGCTTATTGGAGATCGGCAGTAACTGAGCACGGTGAGCGTATTGATACGATGTTTATCATTACGACAGCAATTACAACGTTTGTATTGGTTATCACACACATCTTGTTGATGACATTTACATTCTTGTACCGCATGCGTGCAAAACGTCAGGCTTATTATTATCCTCATAATAATGCAATCGAGAAGTTGTGGACAATCGTTCCTGCTGTTGTTTTGACAGTATTGGTATTGTTCGGTTTCTTTACATGGAGATCAATCACAAATATTCCTGAGGATCTTCAAAAATCAGCTTTACAGGTTGAAGTACTTGGAGAGCAATTCCAATGGAATGTTCGTTATGCTGGCTCGGACGGGATTATTGGTAAACGTAATTATAAAATGACTACGCCAACGAACCCGTACGGTATTGACTTTAATGATAAAAATTCTTGGGATGATATTCAAGGATCTGAGATCTGGTTGCCTGTAAACAAACCTGTACGTTTCCATATCGTTTCAAAAGATATTATTCACTCTTTCTACATTCCTGATTTCCGTGTTCAGATCAATGCGGTACCGGGAATGACTAACTACTTCCAATTCACACCTACTGTAACCACAGAAGAGATGCGTGATCGTTTGGGAGACTATAACTATGACTTCGTGATGTTGTGTAATAAGATCTGTGGATCTGGTCACTACAACATGCAAAAGAAAGTGGTTGTCGTAACTGAAGAGAAATATAAAGAGTGGTTAGCTAAACAAAATAAGTATTTTACTGAGGATTTGCAAAAAGAGTTCAGCGGTAAAACAGCTAACGTGAAAAAGGATAGCGTACAAGTTACAGCATCTTTGAACTAATTAAGAATTTTTGAATATAAAATCGAATATGTCAAGTACAGTAATATCGCATAGCGCTGAACATCACGATTCGCACGGCCATCATCACGAGGAGTCGTTCATCAGAAAGTATATCTTTTCGGGTGACCACAAGATGATTGCTAAGCAATTCTTGATCACTGGTATCATCATGGCAGTTTTTGCGATGCTTTTATCAGTATTATTCCGTATCCAATTAGCATGGCCGGATAAAGAGTTCCCTATATTAGAAGTATTCTTGGGTAAATGGGCTGAAGGCGGTCGTATAAAACCGGAGTTTTTCCTTTCCTTGGTAACCATTCACGGTACCGTTATGGTATTCTTCGTGTTAACGGCTGGTCTATCAGGTACTTTTAGTAACTTATTGATTCCATATCAAATCGGAGCACGCGATATGGCATCTCCTTTTATGAACATGTTATCTTACTGGTTGTTCTTTGTAGCATCAGTGATTATGGTTGCATCGTTCTTCGTAGAAAGTGGACCTGCTTCTGCTGGTTGGACAATCTACCCGCCACTATCGGCTGTTCCTACTGCAATCGCAGGATCTGCAACTGGTATGACTTTGTGGTTGGTGAGTATGGTTCTATTTGTAGCTTCACAGTTGATCGGTGGTATTAACTATGTAAGTACAATTTTGAACATGCGTACAAAAGGAATGGACTTATGGAAAATGCCTTTGACAATCTGGGCGTTCTTCTTAACTGCTATCGTGGGTATGTTGTCATTCCCAGTATTGGTTTCGGCGGTTGTTCTATTGATTTTTGACCGTGCTGCTGGTACGTCATTCTATTTGTCGGATCTTGTTGTTCAAGGACAAATTTTACCGAACGAAGGTGGTTCACCAATTTTGTTCCAACACTTGTTCTGGTTCTTAGGCCACCCTGAGGTATATATCGTTGTTATGCCGGCTTTAGGTTTAACTTCTGAGGTTATTGCAACCAACTCACGTAAACCAATCTTTGGTTACCATGCGATGGTTTATTCGTTGATCGGTATCACCGTTTTATCGTTTATCGTATGGGGTCACCACATGTTTGTAACAGGTATGAATCCGTTCTTGGGTGGTGTATTTATGATTACAACATTGATTATCGCGGTTCCTTCTGCTGTAAAAGCGTTTAACTATCTTGCAACGTTGTGGAAAGGTAATATCCGTTTCACTCCGGCGATGATGTTTGCTATCGGTTTGGTATCGTTCTTTATCTCTGGTGGTTTGACAGGATTGTTCCTAGGTAATGCAGCGTTAGATATCAACTTACACGATACGTATTTTGTTGTTGCCCACTTCCACTTGGTAATGGGATCGGCGTCAATCTTCGGTATGCTTTGTGGTGTTTACCACTGGTATCCTAAGATGTTCGGTCGTATGATGAACACAAAATTGGGTTATTTACACTTCTGGTTGACTTTCATTGGTGCTTACATGGTATTCTTCCCAATGCACTTTATGGGTATCGATGGTGTGCCTCGCCGTTACTATGCATTTACAGAATTTGCTTTCATGGCGAAATGGGTTTCTGTAAACAAATTGGTGACTTGGGCTGCAATCATCGCTGCTTTAGGTCAGGTAGCTTTCTTGTGGAACTTCTTTACATCGATTTTCTTCGGTAAAAAAGCACCACAAAACCCTTGGCAGTCAAACACATTGGAATGGACTACTCCGGTAGAGCATATCCATGGTAACTGGCCAGGTGAAATTCCAACTGTACACCGTTGGCCTTACGATTACAGTAAGCCAGGTCACGGTGAGGATTTTATTCCTCAAAGTGTTCCTTTCTCTGAAACAATGAGCTCTAATTTGCCTCATGATTTCGAAGGAGACGAGGAAGCTGAGCGTATCCAGGCAGAATGGAATGCTCAAAATGGTAGAAAAGACTAATAAAATCTTATAAAATAGAGTAGGGATTCCTACTCTATTTTATAGAAGTTTGTATTTTAAGAGGTAGGGGTAGTATTATGTTTCCAGCAACTGAAAAGCGATTTGTAAAGACCAATTTTATAACGATCATCGTATTGTTTTTGGTCATTATTGCTGGAGGGGTTGTTCGGAGTACAGGGTCAGGAATGGGATGCCCAGATTGGCCAAGATGTTTTAACCGTATTATTCCTCCAACAGATATCTCTCAATTACCTCAAGGATATGAACAGCATTATATTGAAGGAAGAGCAAAGAAGAACGAACGTTTCGCGAAAATTGTAGAATTTTTCGGCGATAAGGAAATGGCTTACAAGCTCCGTACCGATAAGAATATTTTGCAGCATGAAGAGTTTAATGTTGCGAAAACTTGGACGGAATATATCAATCGGTTGGTAGGCGTTGTTTCCGGATTCTGTTTGTTATTTACAGCTATTTATTCTTTCACCTATTTAAAATCAAAAAGCTCGATCGTTGTTTGGTCAGTGATTAATCTTTTTGTTGTCGTACTTCAGGCTTGGCTGGGATCGATCGTTGTATCGACAAATCTGATGCCCTGGATTATTACGGTACATATGCTCTTAGCCATTGTAATTGTTTGTATTAGTATTTATACATATTTCAAAGCAGTTACTTTGCGAAACAAGACCTTACTGGTCAATCGTTCTTTGGGTATATTAAAAGGACTTGCTATTGCTTCAATTTTATTGATGCTAACACAGGTAATTGTCGGAACGGGAGTTCGTGAGGAGGTTGATTTATTAACCGGTTCATCGGTAGCCCGGACTGATTTTATAACAACTATTGGCCAACAGTTTGAGTTACATCGCTGGTTGGCATATTGTTCTTTGATTTTAGTTATTGTATTATTCTTTTTGGTCCGCACGAGTTTTAATACGAGTTCTAAGCAATATAAATTTGCTTTAATCGCATTGATTCTAGTGGGTATCCAAATGCTATCAGGAATTATCTTAGCTCGATTTGCAATACCTGCATTTGCACAGACAACGCATTTGGTGGTAGCGACGCTTCTATTTGGGGCACAGTTCTACCTGTTGTTATTGTTAAACAAGCAAAGGCACTAATCTTGGAATTCGGGATGTTTATGTTTAAAAGTACGTGTATAATTACACTGATAGTAGGAGGTCTCTTTTAGTTATGAAAGAATTTATTTCAGATTTCAAAAAGCTTGTTAAGTTGAGACTTACATTGACGGTCGTATTTTCGGCGTCAATTGCTTTTCTGATAGGATCAAAACAACAGGGTGATATATTCTGGTTTAACTGGTTATTGTTGACTGTCGGTGGGTTTCTGGTTACAGGCTCCGCAAACGGATTCAATGAGATCATTGAAAAGGATTTGGATAAACTGATGAAACGTACGGAAGACAGACCGTTGCCATCAGGCCGGATGACGACAGGACAAGCTTTGGTATTGAGTGTCTTTATGGGCATCTTAGGAACCTTGGTGCTTGTTCGACTGAATTTTGTCGCTGGTCTGCTGTCGGTTTTTTGTATTCTTCTTTATGCATTTATCTATACACCATTAAAAAGAAAATCACCAATAGCAGTGTTTGTCGGAGCGTTTCCGGGTGCATTTCCGCCATTAATTGGTTATTATGCAGCTTTTTCGCAAGATGATCTAGCCTACTATAGTGGACATAACGAAGCGGCAATTATTATTATTCCCTTTGTGTTGTTTGCTATTCAGTTTTTATGGCAGTTTCCGCATTTCTGGGCAATTGCCTGGGTTGTGGACGACGACTATAAATTAGCGGGTTTTCGCTTATTGCCGACGACAAAACGTGATAAGATATCGGCTTTTATGGTATTCATTTCAGGTTTGTTTATGATACCAGCAGGTTTTATACCGTATCATTTTGGCTTTGGTGGAATTTGGTTTACGATTGTATCCGTGGTCGGCGGAATAATGTTTGGTTATTACGGTTATTTGTTGTTTAAGAATTGTGATATTCCTTCAGCGAAGAAAGTAATGTTTACCTCATTTATCTATTTGCCTGTGACACAACTCGTATTATTGCTTAACTTTATTCCGTTGAAATAATGTTAGATATACAAGCACAAACTGACGAGAAGTTAGTACAGAGAAAAGCCCAAAAGTTCAACCTGTGGTTGGGTATGTTGGGTATGTTCATGATGTTTGCAGCGTTATCCAGTGGTTTCATTGTATATACAGCGAGCGGCGTGGACAAAGGGATTAAGACCCTTTTGCCAAATGCACTTTTATATAGTACCTTGGTGATTGTGGTGAGTAGTCTGACGATGTTTTTAGCACATAGAGCGGCTAAAAATGGGGAGTCTTCCAAACAGCGGTTGTTTTTGATAGCAACTTTTATTTTGGGAGTTGTATTTTTTGCCTTGCAAGTTCATGCTTGGAATGTATTGATCGATAGGGGTGTTTATTTTGTGAATAACAATGCATCACAATCCTTTATTTACGTTTTTATCTGGATGCACTTGGCGCATATTATTGCGGGGTTGATCGTTTTGATTGGCGCTATTATAGGAAGTAACAAACTTCCTAAGGACGGCAATCTTTTCCGCATGGATCTTGCCAGTATTTTTTGGCATTTTCTCGATCTTTTATGGATTTATATATATGTTTTCTTACTTTTGAATCAATAATAGTAAACAATGAGTACAACAGTATCGCAATTGGATAAGGTAAAAACTGGTCCATGGAATGGTGGAAAATCACCTTGGAACTTAGAGTATGGAAAAATCATGATGTGGTTTTTCTTGGTAGGGGATGCCTTCACATTTTCGGCATTTTTGGTTTATTATGGCGCACAACGCTTTTCTCATCCAACTTGGCCTGACCCAGATAAGATCTTCCAATCTATCCCTGGAATTGCAGAGCATGGTCAACCGTTGGTATTTGTCGGTTTAATGACCTTTATTTTGATTATGTCTTCGGTAACTATGGTTTTAGCCGTGGAAGCTGGTCACCGCAATCAAAAGAATGAAGTTGTTAAATGGATGCTTTGGACTATTTTGGGCGGTATCTGTTTCGTTGGTTGTCAGGCTATCGAGTGGACTCACTTACACCACAAGGGTTTCTGGTTTGGTAAAAACCCTGCAACAGGTTTGGAAGGTGATGCCATTAAAACAGCATTGATGCCATATTTTACGCATGATATTTCTTATACTTCAGCGTTGCAATTTGCTAACCTGTTCTTTACAATTACTGGTTTTCACGGATTCCACGTTACTGTGGGTATTATTTTAAATATCATCATCCTATGCATGACTTTAAATAATACATTTGAAAACCGTGGTTCTTACTTAATGATCGAAAAAGTAGGTTTATATTGGCACTTTGTGGATTTAGTATGGGTATTTGTATTTACATTCTTCTACTTAATCTAATTACGCAATAAATAATTTTAGATAGCTATGTCACAATATCAAGATAATATCGCTCATGGAGAGCATGCTCACGAAGGTGGGATGGATAAAAAAGCCATCTGGAGAGTATTTGGAGTGCTTTTAGCGCTTACTTGTCTGGAGTTCTTAATTGCATTGGGCTTTGTGCACCATTGGCAAATTCTAACTAAAGGGGCGTTAGTAAATACTATTTATATCGTGCTTACTTTAGTTAAAGCTTATTATATCGTTGCATTCTTTATGCACTTGAAATTCGAGAAGTCGAGCTTCATTGTTACCGTTGCAATTGTCTTTATTTTTATTATTTATTTTATTGTCCTGATGTTGGTTGAGGGAGGTTTCTTGGCAGGTGCTTTTCAAGAGCATCAATTGTTTCCAAATAAATAGATAAAGTGGATAATGGATAATAATACTGGACAAAAGAAAGGTATTAAAACTATATTGATCCTGGCAGTAATTCTTTTACTGCCGGGATTTTTATATTTTATACTAAATAAAAGCGGCTCGAATAGCTACGCCTCCTTACCAATTTTTGGGAAAAAGGAAGTGCCTGGAACAACACATCGAAAATGGGGACGTGATATTCCCGATACCATCTACCATACGGTGACGCCTGTTGATTTTGTGAATTACGATGGTAAGAAAGTGCATTTGTTGGACAATGATACAACACTCTCTGTAGTCCACCTGATGTATTCTAGGGACGCTTCCTTATCAAGGACAATGATTAAGCGATTAGATCAAATTGCTAATCGGTTTATTCAGAATCAGAAAGTTAAGTTATATTCTATCACGGTTGATACAGCCTATGATATACCTGATGTATTAGCGAAATACGCGAAAGTTTACAAACCCTGGACCAAATCTTGGTTTTTTGTGACAGATCCTTCTGTTGATATCTTTAAATTTGCTAAAGAAAGTCTATTGCAGGACGCGCTTGTCAACAATGATGGCAATAAACCATTCATTATTGGCTCTAATTATCTTTTACTCGATACAAAAGGACGTATAAGAGGATATATGACATCAACGTAAAGACAGATGTCGACCGCCTGGAAGATGAAATTAAATTATTATTGGTCGAGGAAATCCGAAACCATCCAGCAACAATAGAACAAAAAAGATAGTTATATCATGGAAGAGAGTTTGAATAAAGAAAAAAAGTACAGTAAATGGATTTGGTTGTTATCTATCGTTATACCGATAGTGGTTGCTATCCTCTTTACAGTGAATTTACAAAAGCTGGGTTATGATGTAAAACCGCTAACATTTTTACCCCCTATCTACGCGGCTATCAATGGGATTACTGCTGTATTACTGTTTTTGGCTGTGGCTGCGATAAAAAAGGGTAATAAGCCCTTGCACGAGCGTTTGATCAAATTGTGTATTGCTTGCTCTTTAGCTTTCCTGGCGATGTATGTCGCTTATCACATGACTTCAATCGAAACAAAATATGGTGGCGAGGGAATTTTGAGACCGATCTATTTCTTTATCCTGATTACGCATATCTTGCTTTCTATCATTATCATCCCTTTTGTGCTTTTTACTTTTGTAAGAGGTATATCCGGTTCTTACGAGCGTCATAAAAAGCTTGCCCGCATTACTTATCCAATGTGGCTTTACGTGGCTGTTACCGGTGTGATAGTTTATTTAATGATTTCTCCGTATTATATCGGTTAGTGAGAAAGGGGCGGGGTGCAACGGATTCGATGTGGGGGATCTGGCTTAAAATTGAAATGAAATTGGAAGCGAAGGAGTATATATTCCAGCCATTCAAGAGTATAAACAGCGTAGGATTAATCAGCCGATTTGTATCGGCTAGATGGATCTTTAAAAAATCATTTGCATATGAAGCGTATCTGGATTTATCAGGCAGATCGTCTGCTAACGGCAGCAGAGGGACAGGAGATTGTTACTGACCTAGAAGCTTTTGCTGAACAGTGGAAAGTACATGGAAAACCACTTTCTGCTTCCGCAGAATTGCGGGATAATCTTTTTATTATCCTTAAGGTGGACGAGGAAGTGGCGGCTGCATCAGGTTGTTCTATTGATAGTTCGGTTCGATTTTTAAAAGGAGTTGAATCGAAGTATGGTATTCAACTATTTGATCGCATGCAATTTGCATATAAAGGGGATCAAGGAATAGGCGTGGTTAACCGTGACGGATTTGAGAAGCTACTGGCAGACGGTACCATCAATGATAATACCTTAGTATTTGATAATACTATTACCCATGAACATCAAATGGAGAATGCTTGGGCAGTGCCCTTCCATCAAAGCTGGCATAAGCGACTTTTTAAATAAGTTGTAAACAAGTATAAAAGAAAGGCCATATGTAATTGTGGCCTTTCTTTTTGATCTATAGATCTGTATTGCTTCTCTTTCTGATTGGTCCGCCGAATGGCGATAGCTTCGCTTATTCAGGAATAGTATAATGGTGCATGTATTTTGCAATCGCATTTGCGCGTCTATTGACATAAGCAGAAGGGTTACGGGCATCCCATTCTCTTGGGTTTGGCAGTATGGCTATAATCAATGCGGCTTGTTTTTTTGAAAGATTGCTGCCTGTTTTACTAAAATAATACGACGCTGCCGCATCGGCACCATAAACTCCCTGTCCCATTTCAATCACATTGAGATAAACTTCGAGGATGCGTTTCTTGCTCCAGAATGTTTCTATAAGAATTGTAAAGTAGGTCTCGAAACCTTTTCTTAACCAGGAGCGCCCTGGCCATAGAAAGACATTTTTGGCGACCTGCTGACTGATTGTACTTCCGCCGCGTAATTTCTTTCCCTGTGCATTTTTTTTAATGGCATTCTGAATCCCTTGCATGTCGAATCCCCAGTGTGTCATAAAGTGAGCATCTTCTCCTGCAATGGCCGCTAACTTGAGGTTGTCCGAAAGTTCATCGTAATCCAGCCAGTTTTTTTCCAGTTTAAATCCTTTGCCCTGCTCTTTTAGTTCAAACCCACGTTGAATCATCAACCAGGTGATGGGAGGATTGACGAACCTTAAGCTAATGACCCAAAAGAGTGAAATACCAATAAAATAGAGCACTACCCGTGTCGCAATGCGCAGGATCGGAGATTTTATGGACTTCAATGGGTTGAAGGATTTTTTTTTGAAGGTATTTTGTTGTTTGCTGGACGTATTTTGTTTACCAGATCTTTTGATGGCCATATCATTACAAAATTTGTGCAAACATAAGCATCATAAAGCAAAGATTCCACATACTATTTTGTCATTTCTTCTAATTTTTCTAATGTCACGTCTTTCATCCAGGATATTGCCTTGGTATCAATTTCACCATTGGGTTTAATCACAGCATAAGTTGGAAAACCGGCACCGTTAAATAAAGACAGTAGCTCGCTAATTACATTATTTTCGACAAAAATATGTGTGCCAGGTTGTTCAAGTTCGGCTACCTTATTGATCCATTTCTCTTGATTTAATCCTTGATCAGTACATAGATACACGAATTCTATTGGTGATTTTGCTCCCTTAGCCTCATGATATAGTTTTTTGCTGTAAGGCATCTGACCAATACAAGGCGCACACCAGGTAGCCCATATATCTAATACGATAAGTTTATTATGGTATTTTGCTTTGATGGTTTTAAGAAGTTCGGATCCGTCTTTGCTTTGGTTTGAGAGGAGCTCGGCATCAAATGAAAATTCTTTGATTATTTTTCCTAGTGAGGTCTGTTTTGGTGCTGACTTTGCTGACGCCAGTAGCTTTTCCAATTTTGTTTGTTTAACATTTAGCCCATCTATTTCTATTCTAATATTCTCTTTCGCCCATTTGCTGTTTAATTTGTTCAGTATTGTCTTATAAATCTTATTTTGCGCTGCAATATCGTCGTCTTCAAATCTGAGGTTGATAATATCGGCGTAATTTTTAGGGAAGGTTTGATTGGCATAGTCTGCTACTTTCACGTAGTCTCCACGAGTTTCATTGACCGGGTAAAGGACATATTTCACGTAATAATGCAAAAATCTAAAATAATCGCTGACATGATTAGATATCGAATAAATAGGAACTAGTAAACTATCATTAGCTACTTTAATTTTATTTGTTAGGTAGTAATCCAATTGTCTGTACGTATACTGGGCATCAGTGGCGGCGTCAATCAGCGTTTTACATGTTGTGCCGTATGTATGATAGAAAGCCTGATCTGTATTCCGCTGAATCTTAAATAGGGAATCTAATTTATATTGAAAATTAGGGTCGCTTGGATTGAGCTGGCGGAGTGGCTTGTAAAAATCGGGATTATGCTTCTTGTCAAATAAAATATATTCGTTCATTTGCCGATTTACTTCGGCATCTTTTCCTGCAAACGAAATACCATCACCGATCATATAAATCTCTTTTTTATTGAGCTTGCTTAGATCGAAGGTGATTTCCAATCCATCTTGAAGGTAAAGACAGGTATAAGCATAGTCACCTAAGCTAAACCATATCTGTTGGTAAGGTAGTATATGTATTTGGGTAAATTCAAAGGTACCATCGGCATTTGCCTTTATCTCATTGCTGCTTTGACTAGGTCAGATTAGGTTAACAAAGGTGTATTGAATTTTGAGATTTGAGAGTTCCTCTGGACTTGCGTTTAGCACACGGCCTGTCACTTTAGCAAGCTGTGTTTTGCCAGACTTATAATATGATTCATCGGTTAACGAAATGGGATCTGATTTCATTTGTGCGTAAGCAATGTTGAGGAGCATTAGCGAAAGCAATAATGTGGCGAAAAAGACTTTCATAATAAATAGTTTATATGGAAATCAAATATATTAATTTGACAGATCAAAGATTCTTAATTAGTGTTAAAATTTGTTCGATATTGTAATTTGCCAAAGCGACGATATTATCCTATTTTTACGCTTCATAAAAATTGATTTACAAGTTGGCAAAAGAAAAGAAAGTGACCCCATTGATGCAACAGTATAATGCGATCAAGATTAAATATCCTGGAGCGTTATTGTTGTTCCGTGTTGGCGATTTTTACGAGACATTTGGTGAGGATGCAATCAAAGCTGCCCAGATTTTGGGCATTGTTTTGACGAAGCGTGGTAATGGCTCGGAATCGGAAACCGCGTTGGCTGGTTTTCCTCATCATTCGTTGGAGACCTATCTTCCAAAATTGGTGCGTGCCGGCCAACGGGTGGCGATCTGTGATCAGTTGGAGGATCCTAAGACGACAAAAACAATCGTTAAGCGTGGTGTGACAGAGTTGGTTACCCCTGGCGTTTCCTACAATGACAATATTGTTCAGCAGAAATCGAATAATTATTTAGCGTCAATCTTTATCGAAAAAGAGCGGATCGGTATTTCTTTTCTTGATATTTCAACAGGTGAATTTTTGGTTGCTCAGGGAAGTGTTACGTATATCGATAAATTGCTTCAAGGTTTTAAGCCAACGGAAGTCATTCTTTCCAAAAAACAGAGCAAGGATTTTGTAGAACAGTTTGGATCGCATTATTATACTTATTTTCTTGACGAATGGCCGTATACGGGAGACTATGCTACAGAAACATTATTGAAGCATTTTGAGGTTTCGTCGATGAAAGGATTTGGTGTTGATCGGATGCCTACGGGGATTGTTGCTGCCGGTGTAGCTTTACATTACTTAAACGAGACCGAGCATCGTAACTTACAACACATTTCTACGCTTTCGCGTATCGAAGAAGATCGTTTTATGTGGCTGGATCGCTTTACGATCCGCAATTTGGAATTAATCGGTTCGTTGAATGAAAATGCTGTCACCCTTTCTGATGTATTGGATCATACATCCAGTCCAATGGGAGCGCGCTTGCTCAAGCGCTGGATTGTGATGCCGTTAAAAGACAAGAAAAGTATTCAGGAACGATTAAATGTGGTTGATTTCTTTGTCGCTGATCGCAATTTAAGGGATGAATTGATTGGTCAGATCAAGCAGGTGGGGGATCTTGAACGCCTAATTTCCAAGATAGGACTACAAAAAGCGAATCCGCGGGAAATCGTGCAATTAAAACGGGCTTTATATGCGATAGAAAAGTTGAAGGAACTTACAGATCGTAAAGATGCCACCGCGCTACAGACCATATCGGAGCAATTGGATGCTTGTACAGTTATCCGGGAAAGAATAGAGCTGCAGGTTCAGGCCGAGCCCCCAGTGGCAATCAATAAGGGTAGCGTAATTGCTGATGGCGTTGATCCGGAATTGGATCGATTGCGTAAAATTGCCTTTGGCGGTAAGGATTATTTGCTTGAGATTCAAAAAAGGGAAGCAGAACTCACTGGAATTCCATCCTTGAAAATTGCATTCAATAATGTCTTTGGTTATTACCTGGAGGTTACCAATACCCATAGGGATAAGGTTCCTACGACGTGGATACGTAAACAGACGCTGGTGAATGCTGAACGTTACATTACGGAGGAACTGAAAGAATATGAAGAACAGATTCTAGGTGCTGAGGAGAAGATCCAAGCACTGGAGAATAGATTATATGCAGAGCTATTGCTTTCCATTGCTGAATATATCAAACCTATTCAACTCGATGCACAGCTGATCGCTAAGCTGGATGTGCTGCTTAACTTTGCGGTTGTAGCAGAGAAAAATTATTATGTAAAGCCTGAAATCAGCGAGAGCAAGATCTTGGATATTAAAGGCGGAAGACATCCTGTCATTGAAAGAAACCTGCCAATAGGCGAGGACTATATTACCAATGATACCTTCTTGGATCCAAAGACACAACAGATTATTATTATTACGGGGCCTAATATGGCCGGTAAATCGGCGTTACTCCGTCAGACTGGATTGATCGTGTTGATGGCGCAAATTGGTTGTTTCGTACCGGCAAAAGAAGCAAAGATCGGTCTGGTTGACAAAATTTTCACCCGTGTGGGTGCTTCAGATAATCTTTCTTCTGGAGAATCTACGTTTATGGTAGAGATGAATGAGACGGCGAGCATCATGAATAATTTATCAGACCGTAGTCTCATTCTTTTAGATGAAATCGGTCGTGGTACCAGTACCTATGACGGTATTTCTATTGCTTGGGCTATTGCTGAGTTTTTACACAATCATCCCGCAGCCAAAGCAAAAACATTGTTTGCAACGCATTACCATGAATTAAATGAGCTGACAACTTCATTGGATCGTATTAAAAATTATAATGTGACGGTGAAGGAAGTCAATAACAAAGTTATTTTCTTGCGGAAGCTCGTTCCAGGAGGCTCAGAACATAGTTTTGGTATCCATGTGGCAAAGCTCGCGGGCATGCCACAGAAGTTGCTGAATCGTGCCAACCAGATCTTGAAAAGATTGGAGCAGGAGCGAACTGGTGGGGAGCAGATTAAGGATAGTATGCGTAAGATTCAGAAACAGGCCTACCAATTGCAAATGTTTTCCATTGATGATCCTGTCTTGAATAAGATCAGGGATATGCTGAATAATCTGGATGTTAATTCGCTTACTCCAGTTGAAGCATTAATGAAGCTGGATGAGATACAACGCCTGCTAAAGAATTAAATCTTCTTTTGGACTTGGACACCCGATCTCAAGTGGGACTTGTTTTCTTCGATTTGAACACGCCAGATCATGTTTTTTAAAACAGAACATCATCTGGCGTATTTTTTCTGAAAGTGCCTGATCTTATTGGCCAGAAAGAACCTTCAGTTCGCTTTCATTGTTGTTGATGTCTGCGAAGTCATGAAAGTTTTTGAAGGGCTATTGCTTAAAACCTGAAAAATAGTTCCAAGCTTCCGTAATTCGCCTGTATTGGGATCAATACCTTACTGCTGGCATCATAAGGCGCGTAATGATAGCCGAGTTCGAAACCAATGTACTTTTGGTTTTTCATGCGAAATAGGGATGCGAGACCAAGTCCTAAGTGCACATTATTGATGGTTACCATACGATCGGTGTATCCACCATCATAATAATAACCATCCGGATCATAATAACCAGAGGAATAAGCGCTTTCTGTAATACCGGTATCTGTAATATCTATGCCAAGGATACCTTTTGGAATCAGTATACATTTGTCGTTGTCAAAAACTTTGTAACCTACAGCACCGCCCATAAATGCGGTCGCTGAAGAATTGACCGAAACATTGGAGCCCTCGTAATTGTAATCAATATTGCGGTCGTTTGAGTTGATGCGCACCTTGAAGCCACCTTCAAAAATAAATTTTCTTTCCAGCGAGCTCGTCAGCATAAATCCAAAGCTTATGTTGGTTCCGAAAATTTTGTTGGCTCCACCAAGTGGGGTGACTACGCCGATTGAAGGAACATAGCCAAGTTTGGCTTTTTGTCTATCTCTGTACACTTTGGGTGCTGGAAACCGCTGTTGATTATCTTGTTCATCAGCTTGTCGGTCTTGCTCGGCACTGGAAACGTCAGTATCTGAAAAAAGCAGTAAAATATCTTTTTCCTGATCCGTTAACGTGTAACTGTCAGAAACAAGGAGTGCTTGTGCCCTTACTTTGATGAGGCCATCCAGTGGGTGCCGCAATGGGTAAAAATTGTATTTTTCCTTATGCTGTTCGTATTGCGTTGAGAAATCGTCCTGGTCTGCCGCATCCAGTCTTTGTAGAAAGCTTTTATCAAATTGACTGTTCCAATAGAGGTCAATCGCTGCAGCACTATTTTTCTTTTCAATGATTTGCATAAGGATGCGTAACCTTTGTACAAATTCATTGATACCACAGCTTGCCTCTATGCTATTAAGTAAAGGGTCAATTTTGTCAAAGTCATTGTTGTTTAAGGCTTGTGTCAATAGGGGAAGTGTCTCAACGGTATATCGTTCACAATTTTCCTGTCCATACAATAGTTTTGTGGGAAGGACACAGCTCATAATCAATATCATAAGAGCAAGCTGACGGATATTCATGGCTTATATAGATTTGTTGCTGACTAAATTAGCAAATAAATCGCAGGTTACATGGGTTTGTTTGTGCCAAAGGTCCTAAAAGTTTTATCTTTGGCGTATGGCGTCGATATTTCGGTTTAAACAATTTGAGGTTGATCAGTCTGACTGTGCGATGAAGATCAATACAGATGGTGTTTTGTTGGCTTCATTGTCGGAGATAGAACCTGTAGAACGTGTCTTAGATGTGGGCACAGGCACTGGAGTCATTGCCTTGATGTTGGCTCAGCGTCTTGGGAATAGCCAGATAGAAGCTGTTGAAGTCGACGCTTTGGCTGCGTTGATGGCGGATAAAAATTTTCGCAATTCCATTTTCCGTGAACGCCTAACGCTACATGCTAGTTCCTTTCAGCAACTGGATACAACAGGAAATTATGATTTGATTGTATCAAATCCACCTTTTTATACGGATTCGTTGCATAATCCGGATGAACGGAGGAAACTGGCTAGACATACGGATCTGGATTTTTTCTTTGAACTGTTGGATTTCGCCTCTATACGCTTATCGAATCGGGGGAAATTAATCCTTATCCTTCCAGCGGCATTAGCGGATACCTTAGTCAGTATTTCTACAGAAAGAGGTTTACATTGTTCTACTGAAGTTCGGATAAGTTCCTTTGAAGGAGAATCGGTGCTACGTAAGATCGTAACGTTTGAACGGAGACCTGTTGAGTCGGTTGCAGTACGTGAGTTTGTTATTTATGCTGCTAAAGGTATTTATTCAGAAGCATATCGCACGGCCCTGGCACCTTATTTTTTAGCTTTTTAAATGATGACAAAGATCGGATTACTCTCAGATACACATTCTTTTTTAGATGAAGCGGTATTTACTCATTTTGCAGCCTGCGACGAGATTTGGCATGTAGGCGATTTTGGTGATGTGGATGTTGCAGATCGGTTGGCGGCTTTTAAACCGCTGCGCGGAGTTTTTGGTAATATTGATGGTCAAGAAATTCGTTTACAATTTCCAGAAGATTTGAGGTTTAGGTGTGAGGAAGTGGACGTCTTTATGACACATATTGGTGGTTATCCCGGGAAATATGCTCCACGTATTAAAGGAGAATTGATGAAAAATCCGCCGAAATTATTTATTACTGGACATTCCCATATTCTAAAGGTTATCTTCGATCCTAAGATTCAATGCCTTCACCTCAATCCAGGTGCAGCGGGTAAGCACGGCTGGCATAAAGTGAGGACATTGATGCGGTTTGATATCAATAAAGATAAAATTGAAAATCTTGAGGTTATAGAACTGAACGAGCGTTAGATGGGGTTTTCTTTAATCTTTTTTGAGCTTTGAAAGCTGGATGATATATGGTGTGATGGCAAAGCGATCGTGGATACATTTGGTTCTCATGTAATGGGTCCAGAAATTTGCGCTACTTCTGTATAGTCGAATGGATTTCGTTACTGAAATGGATCCCATGAACACTGCGAATATGATGTAATGGTTACGTTTCGGGAGTTTTATAAGAGTTTTCTCAATGCTATAGTGAATCACGAACTTCAAGAAGAAAGTTCTTCAAACGCTCCAATGAATCTACAACACGTTGATTTTCTTTTGCCTCAGATTTGTTGTCACGCAGGTAATCACGTGCCCCCTGCAGTGTATAACCTTTATCTTTAACCAAATTGAAGATGATCTTTAAATTGGCAATATCTTCTTGCGTAAATAAGCGATTACCCTTTTTATTTTTCTTAGGCTGTAGAATATCAAATTCACGCTCATAAAAACGTATCTGGGATGCATTTACATCAAACATTTCTGTAACTTCTCCCATTGTATAATACAATTTATTTATTTCACGCTCTTTGTACGGCATATCTTCACAATTAATCTATAGCAAACTTAATAAAAATTCCTATTCAAAAAGAAATTTTTGCGATCTCTTATCTGATCAAGGACTGAACGATAGGTATATAGTACAATTCATAAGACGCCAATAATAATTGTGTATAAAGGTAAATTTTTCTAAGTTTGAGTCGTTTGAGAACGGTCTGGACTTCTTATATGATTATAGTTAGCAAATTTTGGACAAATTTCTTCTCTTTTGGAAAAGCTAATGCAATTACTATTTATCCTTTTATCTTTCTGAAAAGTACTTTTTTTAAACAGAAGGACGACTTGATTCGTCATGAGCGTATACATTTGCGACAAGCGCTTGAATTAGGTATTCTCTTTTTCTATGTTTGGTATCTTCTTGAATTTGCCGTTCATTTTATTCAATTTCGGCATTTTGATAAAGCGTACCGGCGTATTTCGTTTGAGCGGGAAGCTTATGAGAAGGAGGGTGAAACGGATTATCTGTCCAAAAGAAAAATATGGGCTTTTTGGCGATATCTTTAAAAAGACGGTTGATTTATCCGTTCTATATATCCGACAAGAGGTCGCAGGCACAACAGTTATGAGGCGAAAAAAGAAAGCGGTACCAAGAATATTCTTGGCACCGCTTTCTTTTATATCCTGACAATGATTATCCCACTAATTTAAGGTAGGTAGCCACTTGGTTTTTTAACTGTCTACGGTCGACAATGAAATCCAAAAATCCATGCTCGAGCACGAATTCCGAAGTCTGGAATCCTTTTGGAAGATCTTTTTTAATTGTTTCTTTAATGACACGGGGTCCGGCAAATCCGATTAACGCACCAGGTTCTGCGATATTTATATCACCCAACATCGCGTAAGATGCTGTAACTCCCCCTGTAGTAGGGTCGGTCAATAAACAAACGTAAGGAAGTTCTGCTTTTGCCAATAACGCTAATTTAGCCGAAGTTTTAGCCATTTGCATCAATGAAAATGCGGCTTCCATCATCCGTGCACCACCTGATTTGGATATTAACATAAATGGAATTTTATGCTCAATACAGTAATCTATCGAACGCGCGATTTTTTCGCCCACGACAGATCCCATTGATCCGCCGATGAAACTAAAGTCCATACAAGCGATCACGATATCTTGACCATTCATCTTTCCATGGCCAGAACGTAAAGCATCTTTAAGACCTGTTTTGGCTTGACTTTCCTTTAAACGTTCAGGGTATGGCTTTGAATCGAAGAATTCTAATGGATCACCAGAATTTAGATTAGGAAATAGTTCTGTGAATTCGTTATTATCAAATAAAATTGAAAAATATTCTTTGGAGCCAATTCTTAAGTGGTGGCCACAATATTGACAAACATAGTCGTTTTCTACTTGTTCAAGATGCAACAATGGTTTTTTACATGTAGGACATTTGTTCCACATACCATCAGGTGCCTCTTTTTTATTAGCGGTAGCTGTGCTAATACCAGCTTTTTCTCTTTTAAACCAACTCATACGATAGTTCTTATTCGATTACAAACTTATATAAATTTGCTTTTATATACAATTATAATTGTGTTGAATGTACATGCCAAGCGATTAAAACGCCTTGTGTAACAGGGCTTCTATAAATAGGGAAATTGGGGGTAACAATTGGGATATATAAGATATTTGGTTGATTTTTAGGTTAGAATTGAATTTCAGACCAGCGGATTAGTCAAAAAAATGGGCATAAAAAAAGGGTAAGCTACTCCTATCGCACCGCTCAACCAAATACCCTTGCTTTGTTCCCAACCTGGGGGAGTCAATGGGAGCTGGTCGTAGAAGACTTACCCGCCACAAAAGTAGAAAAAAAAACAGTTTTAGGAAAGAAAAAACACCTTTTTATCTTATTCGGTTGATTATCATGGCAATAAATTGCATTTGATATCTTTTCATAGCACCAATTTATGGCGGAGTAGATTTGGTATTTGTGTAAAATAGCTAAAAATGGCGTGAAAAAAGCGCTTGACGAAGTCCATTTGCCGAAATGTTCTTTTCAAAATGTCGGAAAGTTGCATAATCTGGCGTATGGAAGATCGACTTTGAATAAGCATAATCGGCTAATTTTGCCTATTCAAAGTCGATCTCATTTTTGGAACTACATTTTCTCTTGGCTGTATTCACCCAATAGGGAATAATAGCCAAATAAGCCAAGTCCAATGGAGATTATGGGGGTCAAGATGCACAGGATAATGATTCCAAATACCAGATCTTCTTGATGTCCCGTTGAAATCTTTGGCAGCGCCAGTTCAAAAATGGAGAAGTAGGCTGTAAATAGAGCTAAAATGATCCATAAGATGCCGAGGAATTTTTTGAGGTTATTCATGGGGTGCTGAAGTTGATTTGTTGTTGATATAAATACTGCCTATGATAAAACATACAATGGCAATGATAATAGGGTACCACAAACCTGCAAGATAGAATTGCGGGGTATTTGATGCTTCGGCATTTGTCGTTAAATATGTCGATACAGCCGGAAGGAGTCCGCCGAATATTCCATTGCCAACATGATAGGGTAAGGACATGGATGTGTAGCGGATTTTTACGGGGAACAGTTCAACAAGGAATGCTGCAATGGGCCCGTACACCATCGTAATATAAATCACTTGTATAAAGATCAGCAGGACGAGCAGCATATAGTTTTTGCCTGCAATATGGACTGTGGTTTTGGTTGTTTGCTGCCCTTTCAGTTTACCGGATTGATGAATCATGCTGGCTCGAGTAACTTCCGTTTGGTCCTCATATTGTGTCTTGATGATGGAAATGGTTTCTGCAGTTTTTAATCCATGAGGGTTCTCCGTTGTTTCGTTCACCTTGACTTTCTGTTCGGTATTGGAAAGTTGGTACATGGATTCGTAAATCGGACGATAAGTCAATACGGCAAGTAACATCCCACCGAGCATGATCCATTTTCGCCCAATTTTGTCACTAAGCCACCCAAATACGACAAAAAATGGCGTTCCCAAGAGTAAGGCGATACCGAGGATGGTATCGGCCTGGTCAGATTGTAGGTGCATGACTGTTTTCATGAAACTCATCGAGTAAAACTGTCCGGTGTACCAAACAACGCCCTGTCCCATGGCTGCACCAAAGAGCGCGAGCAGCACAAATTTGAGGTTGTAGCGGTTGCCAAAACTTTCTTTTAGCGGATTTGTACTTGTTTTCCCTTCCGCTTTGGCCTTGCTAAATTCGGGTGACTCCTTCATCTTCTTACGGATGAGATAGGAAACATATACCATCACCAAAGAGAGGAGGAAGGGAAGCCGCCATCCCCAGGAATCAAATTGCGATTCGCTGAGAAAGCCTTTGGTAAGGAGGATGACGACCAGAGATATGAAAAGGCCAAAAGTAGCTGTTGTTTGTATCCAGGATGTCCAATAGCCCCGCTGGCCCAATGGAGCATGTTCGGCGACGTAAGTTGCCGCACCGCCATATTCTCCGCCTAGGGCAAGACCTTGCAAGAGACGAAGGATCAACACGAGCAGCGGTGCCCAAAAACCGATACTTTCATAACTGGGGATGCAACCGATGAGAAATGTTGCGCCGCCCATGAGCATTAAAGTTACCATAAACGTATATTTTCGACCGATAATATCGCCTAGTCGACCAAAAAATAGAGCGCCAAATGGCCGGACGACAAATCCTGCAGCAAATGTGGCTAGGGTGGAAAGAAAAGCAGCAGTTGGATTTTCTGCCGGAAAGAATTTGGTGGAAATTACAATGGATAGGCTGCCAAAAATGAAAAATCATACCATTCAATAAGCGTTCCCATGGAGGAGGCTCCGATGACTTTCCAGATGCTTTTTGTATTGTTTTCGTTCATTAATTTTTGGTTTTGGTTGGATATAAATGTACATTTTAATTGCGCTCCAAACGGCATTTCGGCGCTGTTGCATGATCGGAAAAGAGCTAATTCTTTTGAATTTCGGTCTGTCCGACTATTTTATAGCGTTTTCCGGGTAGGCTGTGAATGAGTGACTGCATTTCAAGTTCCAATAGGATTAAGGCCAATTTACTTTGGGGCCATTTTGTGAGGTCAATCATATGGTCTATTTCTAATTGTCCCTTTTGCTGAATGAGCGTAAAAAGGAGTTGTTGATCTTTTGTCAATGTCAAAGGAAGGCTAAGCTGTTGACCAACAGCTTTTGTACTGATTTCCCAATTCATGAGGTATTCCAGATCCTGAAGACCTCTAATCATATGCGCACGGTTGGTTTTGATGAGGTAATTGGTGCCTTCAGAACTTTTTTCGTAAACGGCTCCTGGAAAGGCACATACATCGCGATTGTAGCTGTTGGCTATTTCGGCGGTAATCAAAGCACCTCCTTTAATTGCAGCTTCTACAACAATGGTGACATCCGCCATACCGGCTATGATGCGATTGCGCATAGGGAAGTTACTGCGTTCAGGTAATGTGTTGGATGTAAATTCTGTCAATAAACCTCCTTGATCTAGCATTTTTGTGGCAAGTTCACGATGGGATGCCGGGTAAATGCGATCGAGACCATGCCCTAATACAGCAACGGTGGGAATATTATTTTTTAGTGCGTTGCGATGTGCTAAAGCATCAATACCATAAGCAAGACCGCTTACGATTAAGGTGTCTTTGGAACCATTCATAGCCTCTAGCAGATCTTCGCATATTTTCTGGCCATAATAGGTTGCATGTCTAGTACCGACGATACTGATAACTTTGGTGTTGTTAAGTGGTTTATTTCCTTTATAATAGACGACAAGCGGAGCGTCTTCACATTGTCGTAGCCTATTTGGATAATTTTGGTCTTCCAGCCATAACGCTTGTATCTGATATTTTTCGATAAAAGCAAGTTCTTTTTCACAGGCAGACATATAGCTTTTATTGTGTATGGCTTCTGCGATCGATTCCCGTATCCCAAGAATTTGCATCAAATCTTTTTTTGAGTAAGCAAATAAGTCTGCCAACTCGTGACCTTGGTCAATGATGTTACGCGCTGTCCTAGGGCCAATGCCCTTGATTTTCGTCAAAGCTATGGGATAAATTAGTTTCATAATCGGGTTTATTTAAATATAGGAAAAATATAAGTAGCTGTCATACTTTTTGTTAGAATTGCTTAGGCATATTATGTTTTTAAAGCAATGACAAAGTTCTTAGTCGAAGGCGATCGCGTGCCTGCTCGAAAATCCGCGGATCGCCATGGCATGAATGCGCTTTTCCTAAGCTTATTTGAGATATCAAGGAATGAAATATTGGTCGATTATGGAAAGAAGAAGAGGAATTGGTAACTTTGAGCGATTAATGATAATTTAACTATGGAAATAAAAGAACCTTTTGATATCGAATTGGGGGATGTAGTTTATTCTGTTTTCCCTGAGGAAGAAGATACGTATGTTATTTTTAAGGATGGTGTGGAATACGTAAAGATTATTAAAGACAATGATACAAACTGGCTGAAACTGAACCCAGAAACGGAGCTTCCTATGTTCGGTATGGATGAAGAAATCAATTTAATTGGCCTAGAAATTAAAAAAGAATTGGGTCTTTAGTCTCTTAAGTTAAAGATAGTTAAATGCTTTTTAATTTTATTTATAGTTGGTTATTTTAGTTTGTCAATTATAAATATGGTACGTATCGGATTTCTATCTTTATTGTTTTTCTGTGTCTACTTTTCATTTTATCGGCCGGGAGTTTTTGCCCATCCAGCGGAATTTTATTATCAAGATACCATTGGAAAAAAAGGCAGTCAAAAAGATACTTTACGTTTGGATACTGTTTCGATCAAGCGTAAATCAGCAGCGGATAAATGGGAAGAAAAAAAGGAGGAGTATAAGTCGATCTTTTTCTGGGGTGATACGAAAAATATGGTGACCTTGCCTCACCAGGGAGGAATTGCGGTCAATCTGAACAAGCTTTACAATAAATTCAGTCGAAAGGGACGAAATTCGCGGAAGCTTCAACGTCAGTTTGAAAAAGAATACCAACAGGATCTGATTCGCGAGGAATGGTATCCGCTGACTCAGGAATACAGTAAGTTGTCGGGAGATTCTCTGCGCAAATTTAGAATATACTATGAGCCTTCCTTAAAGTGGCTTCGTGAGAATGATCGGTATGAGAAGATTTCTTATATCCATCTGTGTTTAACGAACTACCTGGATTCTGTAGACATTATCCATAGGCGACTTCAATTTCCTATGGGTAATGCCAAACTTTAACTACATAGGTACGTATACCAGGTATTTTGTATCAAAGAAGTCTTCTTTAAAGTAACTGGAAAGCGGGTGTAATTCTGCTTTGAGCTTAGATTCTTTGATCTCTTCGGTGAGATCTCCGCCTTTCAAGTAAAGAATTCCATTAGGAATACCGTTTTTATCTTTTTTTGCGAATTTATTCTGTATCCAAGGCGTAAATTCTCCAAGTCTTGTCACAGCTCGTGATATCACAAAATCGTACTTGTCGTCGAGTTGTTCTGCGCGGATATGATCTGCTTCAACATTTTGGAGACCCAGTCCTGCAGCAACTTCGCGTACGACTTTTATTTTTTTGCCGATAGAATCGACCAAATGGAATTTGACTTCAGGAAACATAATGGCCATTGGGATACCTGGAAAGCCCCCGCCGGTTCCCACGTCCAAAATTTGTGTTCCTGGCGTGAGCTCTTGAACAAATTTAGCGATACCTAGCGAGTGTAACACATGGTGCAGGTAGAGGCTATCTATGTCCTTACGTGAAATGACATTGATTTGGCTATTCCAAAATGTATAGAGGTCGGCAAGTTTTGCAAACTGTTCTTTTTGAATATCCGTTAATTTTGGAAAATACTTATAGATGATATCAACTGTTGGATTCAAAGCTTAATGTTTTAAAAGTGAATTATTTCCAGCTTATTTTTTTCTTTTTTCTGCTGAACATGCCATTGATGCAAATATAGAAATAGTAGATGAAGTCTGCCAAAGGTAGCCACCAAATGAGTTCCTTTACTTCTAGTTTTTTATAGATGTTGGCAAATATTATCCATTGTGCAATCAGCCTTAGGAGGTAGGCTGTAACAGGAACATACCAGTACATTGGAAAGGCAATTGCTGTTGCGATAAGGGCGACATAAAAAAGGACGGCTGATACCAGCTGCGTGCCGAGCATGCGCTGATGTCGCTTTTTGTAAATGGTAGAGGCTCCTGAGTGTCTTGCTTTTTGCTTGTAATAGCTCCTCCAGGTCGCTTTGGGTTCCGAATAGACAATGGATTCGGCTGCCAGTGCAATGTTAACGTTGGTCGGATTTGCATTTTGGTTGACAAAAAGATCATCATCGCCAGACTTAATATGCATATGGGCTGCAAAACCTTTGTTACGAAAGAAAAGGTCTTTTTTGTAAGCCATATTGCGTCCTACTCCCATATAGGCATCTCCCTTTAGTGCATAGGCAAAGTAACTCATGGCCGTATGGCTGGTTTCAAATCGAATCAATAGATTTAGCAAGCTTTTTTGCTTAAAATAAGGAGAATAGCCAAGTACAATTTCTGTTTCTAGTCTGAAGGCTGCTGCAATTTCTTTGAGCCATTGATCGGATTGTGGTGCACAATCTGCGTCAGTAAACACCAGTGTCTGGTGCTTTGACGCTTTGATACCCATACTAACGGCAAACTTTTTACCATGTTTCAAGCGAATATGCTCTTTGATATCCACAATCTTTAAATGGGGGTATTTTGCTTCGAACTCATGCAATATCCAGGGCGTATTGTCAGTCGAAAAGTCATTGACCACAATGACTTCAAAATTGGGATAGTCTTGATTCAGTACACTCGGGAGGAATTCCCGAATATTATCCTGTTCATTGTGTGCACAAATAATAACGGACAGCGGTGGGAATTCAGTTCCTTCTTGTACAGTTTCAATTTGATAACCACTCAATTTGCTATATACAAATAAGATGTAGTACAATTGTATCAAGAGGAAAAGACCCAATACTCCGAAAGCAATATATGGAAGATTGGCCAAAAATACGTGAAGGTCAAGCATAGCTCACAAAGATAAGTGCTTTCCGCAACTTTTTTATAGGGGAAAAATGATAATTTATTTTTGAAACATCCTGTTTGCAAATCTTTTTATAGTATTTTTGCAACGTATTCTAGGGATGAATCCGAGCTTGGGTGAAAATTAGAAAAGCTATAACGACTTTTTAAGTTACAACTGGCTGAAAATGAGTTTTTAATTTTTTACACCAAATGCCGATATCGCCATGTCCATGGCAAATCATCCTTTAAAATAGAAATAGTCTCAGAGGAAAAATATTAATGAAATTTACGCTACAAGCACAAGATAAATTGTCAAAAGCACGTGCAGGTGTTGTCGAAACTGCACACGGTCCCATTCAAACACCTATTTTTATGCCTGTTGGTACGGCAGGTACAGTGAAAGCAATTCATCAACATGAATTGAAGAACGATATTGAAGCGCAGATTATTCTGGGTAATACGTACCACCTCTATTTACGTCCCGGATTGAATGTGTTGAATAAGGCGGGCGGGCTGCATAAATTTAATGGTTGGGATCGACCTATTTTAACGGATTCCGGTGGTTATCAGGTGTATTCGTTGACCGAAGTACGTAAAATCAAAGAAGAAGGGGTTACCTTTCGTTCCCATATTGATGGATCAAAACATCTATTTACACCAGAGAATGTCATGGATACACAACGTATTATCGGTGCGGATATCATTATGGCATTTGACGAGTGTACGCCTTATCCATGTGATTATGGGTATGCACGTCGTTCTTTGGATATGACCCATCGTTGGCTGAAACGCTGTGTGGATCGTTTTGATAGTACAGATCCGCTTTATGGATATGACCAGACTTTGTTTCCAATCGTTCAAGGATCTGTTTACAAAGATTTAAGGATAAAATCTGCGGAGACTATCGCTTCGTTTAACCGCGAAGGAAATGCGATTGGTGGATTGTCGGTAGGCGAACCGGCGGAAGAAATGTATGCGATGACCGAAGTTGTCTGTGATATCTTACCACATGACAAGCCACGTTATCTCATGGGGGTAGGTACACCGGTAAATATCCTTGAAAATATTGCTTTAGGGGTGGATATGTTCGATTGCGTTATGCCAACCCGTAATGCTAGAAATGGTATGCTTTTCACGCAAAATGGTATTATCAATATCAAAAATGAAAAGTGGAAAGATGATTTTTCACCAATAGAAGCGGAGAGTGATCTGCAGGCAGATCAATTTTATTCGAAAGCTTATCTAAGACATTTGATTAAATCGCAGGAAATTCTTGGAGCACAAATTGCTTCTTTACATAATTTACATTTTTACCTTTGGTTGGTGAATCAGGCTAGGGAGCGAATCATTGATGGAACTTTCTACGATTGGAAAAACAAAATGGTGAAAATATTGGATCAACGTTTGTAAAACTAAATAGCTCAAGTTAAAAAAATGCTGTCGTTAATCGATCGTTACATCATCAAAAAGTATCTAAGTACTTTTTTATTCACTATGGCAATATTTACTGTTGTCATGGTGGTTTTTGACGTGTCCGAACGATTGGATGATTTTTTAAAATATCATGCTCCCCTCGATAAGATTATTTTTGAGTATTATGCAGGGTTTATTCCCTTTTACCTAAATTTTCTTTGTCCGCTGATCAACTTTATTGCGGTTATTTTCTTTACCTCAAAGATGGCAGACCAAACCGAAATTGTCCCGATTCTCAGTGCCGGATATAGCTTTAACCGTTTGCTTCGTCCCTACATGATCGCTGCAACCCTAATCTTTGCCATTTCTTTGGTATTTAACATCTTTATTATTCCGAAGACCAATAAGATGAAGGTTGATTTTGAAAATATCTATGTAAAGCCACCTAAGGATAACTCGAGGGTTTCTACCCATATGCAACTGGACAAAAACAGCTATGTTTATATAGACAACTTTGATAATTCTACCAAAACAGGCTACGGATTTGTACTTGAAATTTTCAAAGGGGATACCCTTAAGGAGAAAATGATGGCTGATCGTATTACGTGGGACTCGGTGGCGACAAAATGGAAGATCGAAGGGTATACCAATCGTATTATCAATGGACTACATGAACGCATGGACAAAGGAGCTGTTAAAGACACAACCTTGGATATGAAACCTTCTGATTTTGAGGTACGTGATAATATGTTTACCGCTATGGATACACGCGAATTAAATATTCGTATCCATAAGGAGGAGATCAGGGGAACCGGAGTCATGAACGATTTATTACTGGAGAAATACAAGCGTTACGTATATCCATTTTCAGCTTTTGTATTGACCTTGATGGGTGTGGCACTGTCCTCCAAGAAAGTGCGTGGGGGGATAGGATTGAGTCTTGGTATTGGTATCGCGCTAAGTTTTACGTATATCGTATTTATACAGTTTGCGACTATGTTTTCTTTGAAAGGGGGACTGCCACCGTTGATAGCCGTATTAATTCCGAATGTTACCTTCTTTTTGGTAGCACTATACCTGGCGATAAAAGCGCCAAAGTAATTTTTTGTTAGTTTTCAATAACTTCAGTGAGCCTGCCTTATAAAGGGAAATAATAGGTATTGCTCATCATTTCTATACAAATGTATTCTAGAGAATATGACTAAAATTCAATTAAATCGGAATATTCTAATTCTGCATTTAACAATACTCATTTGGGGATTTACCGGAATTTTGGGTAGTCTGATTTCCGTATCTGCCCTTCATTTAGTGTGGTATCGTGTTGCAATAGCGTCTATCGCGCTGTTGATCTATTTCTTGGTAGCCAAACAGTCTATTGTAGTTTCGAGGAAACAATTTCTCCAGTTTTTTATGGTGGGGGCCGTTGTTGGGCTGCATTGGGTATTATTTTTTTATTCAATTAAAGTATCTACCGTATCGGTGACATTGGTTACGCTATCCTCTGTGACCTTATTTACAGCAATATTGGAGCCTATTGTGAATAAAAAGCGTATTGCGCTGTTGGATATTGTTGTTGGTTTGGTCATTATCATCGGTATTTATACAATCTTTTCTTTTGAAACACATTACCTCGTTGGTCTATTGGCGGGGCTCGGCTGTGCGTTTTGCGCGAGTATATTTTCTATCGCCAATGCGCGCATGGTTAAAAAATCGAGCCCGACCTTGATTACGTTCTATGAGATGATGGGGGCATGCTTCTGGATCAGCATATTGATGTTGTTTACAGGAGATTTCAATGGTGAAATGAAATTGGGACAGCAAGATTTAATTTATCTGCTGTTGTTAGGTGTGGTTTGTACGGCGGTGGCCTATGTTATGGGGGTTGCTGTCATGAAGGAATTATCTGCTTTTACTGTTGCGCTGACAACAAATCTGGAACCTGTTTATGGTATTCTGTTGGCGATGTTGATATTTGGACAAAAGGAGACCATGAGCGGTGGGTTTTATCTTGGCGCTTGTATCGTTTTGGGAGCAGTATTCACTTACCCTTATGTCAAAACGAAATTAGAGAATAGACAAAAAGATCTTGTTATTCGTAAATTGCATTAATTGAAATCGGGGCTATCCAATCTTTTTGGATAGCCCGGATTTCATGTGGTTATATACCTTTCCCCTAAAGCATCATTTCATAGATGCAATTTTTAAAGGGTTTGATTTGTCTTTTTGGACACCTTCTGTCTCTGCTCATCTACTGGAATGAAAATTCGCCAATCCCAATATTGCGCTCTTTATTGCGGTCAAGATAGATCGTAACGATTTTTCGTTCTTGCTTGCCACTGCTATAGTAGGTGTAAATTTCGGCCATTACCGCTGCAGGTCCTGCTAAAGTAAGGGAATCATCGTTATAGAAGTCAACTTCAATTTTGTATTTTCCTTTTAAAGTTTTTTTTAATAAAAATTGCTCAGGGCCATAACCACCAGTAAAGTCATTGCTGAGTCGGCCCCCAATGGCTGTGGCTGGATTACTATAGAAGCATTTTTCTTGATTTGGATCAGTTACCCAAAGGTCGATATCTGTGTTTCGTGAATTCCAATTGATGACAACACGCATGTCGACGGGTAGGTCAGCAATCAATTTTTTATTCACGGCAACTTTGGAGCTAGCAGCTTTGTTTACTTTAATGAGATTATTGATTTCCATGACCAATGTTTCTTCAATACCATCATCGCGATCGGCTGCTTCTGGGGAGTAGCTCTGGGTCAAAATCCCATATAATTGTTCTAGCGCCTCCTTAAACATACCTTTGTCTTGTAAAACGAGGGCATAATCGCGGTGGCTTTGTGGATCCATGGGACGCCATTTTAATACCTTTGCAGTAATGAACAGTGCATTGTCGTAATCTCCCCATTCCCGTAACTTATAGGAAATGGTTTTGTAGAGATCTGCATTTTCAATTTGTAAGTCTGCAAGTGCGCTTAAGATGAGTAAGGCTTTGTTGTGATCTCCTCTTTTGAAAAAGAAGTTTGCGACATCGAAATAAAAAGTTGGCGTTCCCATATACTGATTCTGAAGTTGGAGATAGCTTTTGTAAGGATCTTTGGATTGATTAAGGTCCTGTAAATAGGCTTGGTCTTCTTTAATTTCAGGGATGCTTATTTTTCCATGTATGCTGTTGATGCTGCTTGTCGTTTGTATGCCAGCTACGCGTTCTTCTAAGGATTGAACAACAGCGAAATCCTGAAGAACATCATCAGATGCCGCCATCGCCAATTCACTGGTAACAGCTTTGGCGGTATTTGAATTGCCTTCGGCTGACACTCTTTTTTCACTAGTGGGAGCTGATGACCTGAGTTCTTCGGCTCGTGATGTCGCGGCAGGGCTAGCTGAAGGACGCGACGGTATAGGTGTAACAGGAGCAACTCCGGTAGCCATTTCTTCGGCAACAGCAAGTTCAGGGATGGAAATCAATTTTTTACGCGTTGGGTATTTCTTTTTTTTGCTGAAAATCGGTATTCCACCAGGACTGAAGCTGTTTGGTAATGTCTTGAGCCTGATCCAACAAGTCTGCTACACGTTCTTCCTTTTCTATATGTTCTTCTTTGATGAGCCGATTGAATTCGGAAAGCAATTCGGCGGGCGGAGTTATTGCATAACGTACGTAATCTTCTGTGGTTTCCAGTACAATCAGGCTGGTATTTCGGGTAACAATACCGAACTGTTTGCCAAGTGTTTCAATTTCTTCACGATTGTCTTCGTATTGAAGATCCAACGCTTCAATTTTCTTTTGTGCCCAGATCTGCTGTAGGTCAATTTCACCATGGTCAGGCTGTAGCGCTATACTAATCTCTTGCGGTGCTTGTTGCCCATCTCCTACAAGTACGGTGATCTGCTTTAATCCCGGGCGTTTCCCTACGCCTGCGAGAGAAAAATTGGCTTGTACTGGCGTGCCTTTTTGAGGATAAACTTCCTCAAAATCATTTTTTTCTTTTATCCCCAGGTAAATAAGGTCTATCGTATTTAGCTTATGGTACGCTTCAGTTGTTGAGGTATTGGCTAAATTGATCATCTTTCCAAGATGTTTCTGGGAAATTTGTTTTAGGACACCATAGTCCGATCCATTGGACGAAGTAATGCAATAAACTGGATTGTCAAGGTTGATTTTACTTTGACCAAATGTAGAAAGGCCATCGCTAAACAGCAGGTAATTGTTGGCCTGTATTACACCGGTTTTTATTTGACTATAGTCTGTGCCGCCATCGTAGTCAATTCCTTTGATGTAGTTTTTGAGATCATTCCAATTACCTTGTCGTACCTGAAACGTATGACCTTTTACAAAGCGGATATCCAATAAGCCGAGATCGACAGTCATATTGGGGTTTTCTTTAAAAAAGAGATCTAATAGGGCGAGTTCCTTTTCTATATCTCTATTTTTACTGCTGAGCGAGCGGTCCCATATAATTCCAATACTGTGCCCCCATTTTTTTTGAGTAGATTTTGTCGCGTTTGCCGTTACATTGGCAAGAAAGTAGAAGCTTTTATCCCCATTTTCCTGAAATAGGCCAGATGCTTCCTTGTTGCCTGTCGGCAGTTGAAGAACTAAATTTCGCTGGGATTTAAACTGTTGTTTATGTAAAGAAGCTGTGTAATTGCTGTTATGCTGTGAGAAAGCCAAAGAACCGTCTGGTTTCTCGGTGAAATCTGGCTTATCGGTATTTTGAAAGACATGAATATCCAATGCGAAGTTTTCAATGGGGGAACTATAGTTTAAGGGTAGATGGTAGTACCGAGCCTGATCCGATGTTGTGGTCAGATTTTCTGAATAGCTAATCTGAACGGTACGCTTCCCATTCGCTGGTAAAGGGTAAATTCGAGTTCGGAAATTATTTCCTTCGACTTTTTCCAATAAACCCGGATCAATGCGGCGTGTTTCTATACTTTCAAATACTTCGGTTCCTTTATTCTTATCGACTGGAACTGCTTGTCGTAATTTGCCGTTGATATCTAAGGCGTAGCCGCTCACGGAGACACCTTCGGGCATAGGGAATGTCAGTTCGCCCTCGAGATCGCGGTTGGTCTTGTTATCAAAGACCATTGTCATCGTCGTTTTGGCTATATTTCCGAATATGACGACAGCTATTTTTAGGTCTGCCAATATCACCTTGTTTTGCTGGCCATCGCCATCTTTAATTTTTAAGCTTGGTATTTCGCGTGTAGTTCTGGTCTGAGATTTCGTATCCACATTAGAAAATACCAAAATTATGCAAAGGGCAACTATGATCTTTTTCATCTTTCTATTTTTAGTAGGTGAGGGCAGAGAATATACTGTTAATTCGCTGCACAATTAGCTATTTATTCTTGTAGTGATGCCAGGAAATTCAAAATTCCATAATCGAGGATAATTAATTTTTATATCGTGTTTTTTACGGTTGATGCAGTTTATTTAAACTTATGTTAATCATTGGCTAATATTTGGCTTTTATGTTTGCAATACCATTGGGTAGCCCACTGCGCATGGATTGTGTAGACAAAACCTGCTGTGTTATAGCCTTAGCAAGACGATAAGAATGAAATTTAACTAGTTGAACGTGTCCGGAATATGGATAACAGTAAGCATTATTTGAAAAATTTAGACAGATGAAAAAAATATACAGTGTATTGGCGTTGGCCCTATTATGTGCTTCATGTAGTAAAGATGACGTATCGCAGATTACTGATCCGATTGAACTGACCTATCCCGAAAAGGCCATAGCAACAGATCCCAAAGTATTGATTGATGTTAATGGGGTAAAAGTGTATAATGGGGGTTATGGATCATCGATGGCTCAAGATCCTACTGATAAATCTATATTTTATCTTTTAACGGATAGGGGACCAAATATTGATGGGACGGAAAATGATAGTAAAGTATTTGCTTCGCCAACATTTACACCGCAGATCGGTAAATTCAGATTAAAAGATAATACGCTAACATTGGAATCTGTTATCGAATTGAAAAATAAAGATGGTGTGAAATTGAATGGTCTACCAAATCCAGAAGGGAAAGGTGGTTCTGGGGAAAAAGCATTGGGGGTTGATGGTAACGATCTAGGGAAAAGTGAGGATGGAATCGATTCAGAGGGACTAGCGAGAGCGGCGGATGGTTCTTGGTGGGTCAGTGACGAATACGGACCACATATCGTTCATTTTGACGCTTCGGGAAAGGAAATAGAGCGGATCAATCCGTGGTCTACGGGTAAAAAGTTGCCTTTGGTATTTGCCAAACGTCGTCCTAATCGTGGAATGGAAGGATTGACGCTTACACCAGATGGTAAAACACTGGTCGGAATTATGCAATTTCCACTTTATAATCCATCTAAAGATGCGATTAAAAATTCATTGGCAATCCGTATTGTTACGCTGGATATTGCGAGCGGCGTCACGAAACAATATGTCTATATGATGGAGCGTACCGATTTGCAGGCAGTAAGTGAAATCGCTGCCGTGAGCAATTCAACATTTATTGTATTGGAACGTGACGGGGAATACGCGACAGAAACAACTCGTTCTACTGTATTTAAGAAGATTTATAAAATAGATCTTTCTGGCGCAACAGATATCTCAGATGCGAATAATACGGCAACGGGGAAATTATTTGATGGTAAAACTGTGGAGGAACTCAAAGACGCGGCTACATTGGCAAAATATAATATTAAACCAGTCAATAAGACATTGGTCGCCGATTTAATGACGGATATCAAGGAATTGTATCCGCATGATAAAGCTGAGGGCCTGGCTGTCATTAATCCATCTCTGATCGCGGTATGTAATGATGATGATTTTGGGGTAACGGGAAAAGGTTTTTATGCGACGAAAATATTACCTTATATAAAGGCTGTAGACAAAAACAGTATTTATTTTGTTAAACTTAAGGATCCATTGAAATAGTGACTAACTATTAATTATAAAAAGGTCCGTTGAATTCTCAACGGACCTTTCTATGTTTTGTGCTGTCCAAGCTTTTATCCTTGTTACGAAGTCTAAACGTAGCTTAGCATATCACTGGTATGATCTCTCTATTGAGAACTTCCTTCTTTTAAGCATTTATTGTTGCCAGGAAGTCCTTGCTTTCAAGCTCTGAATACCCCATTAAGTATTCGTCTACTTTTCGAGCACATTCGCGTCCTTCAGAGATGGCCCAAACAACAAGCGACTGGCCTTTACGGCAATCTCCAGCAGTGAAGATATTATCAATTGTCGTTTGGTAGTCTTTATCATTTGCAAGGATATTTCCTTTTTCATCGACACGTACACCCAATTGTTCTAGGAGCGTATGTTCAGTGTGTTGATAACCAATAGCCAATAAGACGAGGTCTGCTGGTATTTCACGGATCTCGGATTCTCCTAAGCGGGTTCTTTTTCCAAATTCATCAACTTCGTATTGAACCTCTTTGATTTTTATAGCTTTGATATGGCCATCTTCATCTTTAACAAATTCTTGCGTTTCTGTAGCCCAAAGTCTTTCACAGCCTTCTTCCTGAGAAGAGGAGGTTCCGAATGTGAGCTTGTCCATTGGCCAAGGATTGTTCTTTAGACGTTGTTTAGAAGGTGTAGGTTTGCGGGCAATCTGTGTGATACTTTTTGCACGATGACGATTGGATGTACCAATACAGTCTGATCCGGTATCACCATCACCGATGACAACAACATGTTTGTCTGTTGCCAGGATGCGGTCTTGTTCGATAGCAATTCCACTTACTTCTTTATTTTGCTGGGTCAGAAAGTCCATAGCAAAATGTATGCCTTTAGCTTCATGCCCTGGTAATTGCATGTGCCATGGAACGGTAGAGCCTGTTGCCAATATAACAGCATCATAAGCTTTTAATTCATAAAAGCTGATGTCTTTGCCAACTTCTGAATTCACCTTGAATTCTATTCCCGATTCTTTCAGGAGATTGACACGGCGATCGATTACCGATTTTTCTAATTTAAAATCCGGAATACCGTAGCGGAGTAATCCTCCAACCTGATCATCACGTTCGAAAACAACAACATCGTGTCCTGCTTTATTGAGCTGAGCAGCAGCCGCTAGTCCGGCTGGACCGGAGCCCACGACGGCGACGCGTTTGCCTGTTTTTAAATAACTTTTATGTGCTTTGACATAACCCTTTTTAAAAGCAATCTCGATAATATGTTTTTCGATCTCCTCGATAGTGATCGGAGTACTATGTATACCAAGTACACAGGCTGATTCGCATGGTGCCGGACATATTCTACCTGTAAATTCAGGGAAGTTATTGGTGGAGGACAAAATCTGATAGGCCTCTTCCCATTTTCCATCGTATACGGCATCGTTAAATTCAGGGATGACATTGCCCAGTGGACAACCTGAATGACAAAATGGAATACCGCAGTCCATGCAGCGCGCGGCCTGCTTATTGAGCTCGTTCTCAGAATACCCTTTATTGAATTCTTTATAGTGCTGTACGCGACCTTCCACAGCTTCTTTTGTTGGAAGCACGCGCTCAAATTCTTTAAAACCTGTAATTTTTCCCATGATCTGTGCTTCCTATATTATGCTTCAACTAATTTTTGACGAATGACATTTTTGTATTCTCTCGGGAATACCTTAATGAATTTATTTTTTTCTCTTGACCAATTTTGTAGTATGAAATCTGCTCTACGGCTATTGGTGAGCAAGATATGACGTTTCAGTAAGGCGATAATTGCGGTTTCGTCTTCACTTTCCAATGGATCCAGATCGACCATTTCCTGATTACAGTTTTCGCGGAAATCTTCATTAATGTCGTAGATCCACGCAATACCACCGCTCATTCCGGCAGCAAAGTTACGACCTGTAGCACCCAAGATCAGCGCACGCCCCCCTGTCATGTACTCACAGCCATGGTCACCAACACCTTCAACTACAGCTGTTGCACCAGAGTTACGGACGGCGAAGCGTTCACCGGCCTGTCCGTTGACGAATAGATGCCCAGATGTTGCTCCAAATAGTGCAACGTTGCCAATAATGATATTATCTTCCGGTACTAGAGCACTTTCTGCAACTGGATAGATGGCTAACTGAGCTCCTGATAGTCCTTTTCCAACATAGTCATTGGCTTCACCTTGTAATTCAAATGAAAGACCTTTCGTTGAAAATGCACCAAAACTCTGTCCGGCAGAACCTTCAAATTTGAAATTGATGGTATTGTCTGGAAGACCTTCTGAACCATAAAGTTTTGAAATTTCATTGGACAGCATGGTTCCGATGGTACGGTCTGTGTTTTTTACTTTAAATGTGCCAAATACAGGCGTTTTGCTTTCTAAAGCCAACTTGGATTGTTTTAATAAGCCCCAATCCAAAATCATGGCCATACCGTGATCCTGCTCTTCGGTATTGTATAACGATTGTCCAGGCTCGTTGCGTTCCACATGTAGAATGTCTGTGAAATCAATTTTCTTAGCTTTCCAATGGTCTATATTTTCCCGTTTCTTTAAGAACTGAGCCCGCCCGACCATCTCGTTGATGGTGCGGAAGCCAAGATAAGCCATCGTTTCACGGACTTCCTCTGCTAGGAAGGTAAATAAGTTGACAATATCTTCTGGTTTTCCAGAGAATAATTTACGCAGTTCTGGATCTTGCGTTGCAACACCCACAGGGCATGTATTCAAGTGGCATTTACGCATCATGATACAGCCACCGGCAACCAATGCTGCTGTAGATACGCCCCATTCCTCAGCGCCCAATAGTGTGGCGATGATGATGTCACGACCTGTTTTTACCTGACCGTCCGCCTGCAACACAACGCGACTGCGCAATTTGTTTTTAACAAGTGTCTGATGCGCTTCTGCAAGCCCTAATTCCCAAGGCAATCCAGCGTGTTTGATTGAACTGATCGGGGATGCACCTGTACCACCATCAAAACCTGCGATAAGAATCACGTCGGCATGGGCCTTCGCCACTCCGGCAGCAATGGTACCAACACCCGCTTTAGAGACCAACTTTACGTTGATTCTTGCTTGACGGTTAGCATTCTTTAGGTCAAAGATCAGCTGCGCTAAATCTTCGATGGAGTAAATATCGTGATGGGGTGGTGGTGAAATTAGACCGACACCCGGTGTAGAGTGTCTGGTTTTTGCAATCCAGGCATCCACTTTGGGGCCGGGTAATTGACCTCCTTCTCCCGGTTTGGCACCTTGCGCCATTTTGATTTGTAGTTCGTCTGCTTGTGTCAGATAGTTGGAAGTAACACCAAAACGAGCCGAGGCAACCTGTTTTATTGCCGAGCGCATAGAATCTCCATTTGGAAGCGGTTGATAACGCAATTCATCTTCGCCGCCTTCACCGGTATTCGATTTTGCGCCGATGCGGTTCATGGCGATGGCAAGGGTGCTATGCGCTTCGTGGGAAATTGATCCAAAAGACATCGCACCGGTTGCGAAACGTTTTAGAATTTCACTAGCAGGTTCTACTTGCTCCAATGGAATAGAATTGCGATGTTTTGCAAAGTCCAACAATCCGCGAAGGGTAAACATGTGTTCTTTTTGCTCATTGATTTTCTGCGCGTATTTTTTATAGGTCGCATAATCTCCAGTGCGACAGGCTTGTTGCAATAGGTGAATCGTGTCTGGATTCCAAAGGTGGCCTTCACCACGACGCTTCCATTGATAAATACCGCCTTCTGGCAATAGATTTTGTGGAGTACGGCTTTTTTCAAATCCGCGCCAATGTTTTGAAAGAGCTTCTTTAGCCAGATCATCCAAGGTCATACCGCCGATACGTGAGACAGCTCCGCAAAAGAATTTATCGACAACAGACTTGTCAATACCAAGTACCTCAAAGATCTGTGCACCGTGGTAGGATTGCAATGTGGAGATCCCCATTTTGGAGAAAATTTTCAACAAACCATTGTTAACGGCTTTGACGTAATTTTTGGATAGTTCAGGCCAAGTCAGTTCGGTATCCAAGGTGTTTTGTTCCTTCATGGTACGGATACTTGCCAAGGCCATATAAGGATTGATCGCTGTGGCACCGAATGCCAATAGGCAGGCAAAATGGTGTACTTCCCAAGCATCACCGGCTTCGACCACTAGGCCTACAGCACCACGATTACCTGTTTTGATCAAGTGGTGATGGACTGCCGAAACAGCAAGTAATGAAGGTATAGCTGCATGTTTGGAGTCAATCGCACGATCCGAAAGAATAAGTACTTCAAAACCATCACGTACAGCATCATCCGCATAGCGGCACAAGCGTTCCAGACCGGCTTCCAATGATCCAGGTTTACCATCTGAGCGGAAGTAAGACTGGATGGTTTTTGCTTGGAACAATCCTGTATCGATCGAACGCAATTTCTCCAGTTCTTTGGAGGTCAGGATCGGATGCGGTAAGGTTACACAGTGACAGAATTTCTTGTCTTCGATTAGGATATTGCCTGCGTTACCGATAAATGTTGCTAAACTCATGACCAAGCGTTCGCGAATCGGATCGATCGGTGGGTTGGTTACTTGGGCAAAAAATTGCTTAAAATAACTTGAAATATGTTGTGGTTGATCGGAAAGAATGGCTAGCGGAACATCGGACCCCATGGAGCCTGTTGGTTCGTATCCTGTCAATGCCATTGGGGTCAGGATGGTTTCTAGATCCTCGCGGGAGAAACCAAATGTCTTTTGATATTTGAAAACAGAATCTTTGGAAAGATAGGTGTAGGTTACACGAGGTTCTTCCAGTTCTTCTAGCTTAATTTTATAGTTGTCCAACCAATCACTATAAGGCTGTTGGTTGATCAATTGATCTTTTACTTCGTTATCGGTGAGGATACGGCCTTGTTCCATGTCGACAAGGAAAATCTTGCCTGCTTGTTGACGGCCTTTTTTGATGATGGTAGACTCCTCGATCGGAAGTGCCCCTGCTTCAGAAGCAACAACGACGCGGTCGTCTGAGGTTACGGCATAACGTAGCGGGCGTAAGCCGTTGCGGTCTAATGTAGCACCAATATGCTTGCCATCGGTGAAGCAGAGTGCTGCAGGACCATCCCAAGGCTCCATCAAGGTTGCGTGATATTCGTAGAAAGCACGTTTTAAAGGATCCATTTGCGTATTGCCATCCCAAGCCTCAGGGACCAACATCAACATCACATGGGTGAGACTACGTCCGCTATGTAAAAGCAGCTCGGCTACATTGTCAAGGCAGGCAGAATCTGATTGACCACGGTCAACAATAGGAAGTAAGATTTCCATCTCTTCTTCCGTAAAATACGGCGATGATAAAGCGCGCATACCTGCGTAAAACCAATTCAGGTTACCTGTCAATGTATTGATCTCGCCATTGTGTGCCAGCATACGGAATGGCTGAGCGAGGGACCATGAAGGAAAAGTATTGGTGGAAAAGCGCGAGTGAACTAAGCCAAAAGCAGATACCACACGAGGATCGCGTAAATCAAGATAATAAGTTCCGACCTGGTATGTTGTTAATTGACCTTTGTAAATAATTGTTTTGCAAGAAAGCGATGCAAAGTAAAGGGGGAGAGGGTATTCTTGTTGTTGTTTAACTTTTTGAATGATCAGGCGACGTAGTACAAAAAGTTTGCGTTCAAATTCTTCAGTGTTTGAAACGCCGTCCGGTCTGCTAACAAAAAATTGGACTATTTCAGGTTCTGCACTGAGCGCTGTTGGTCCAATACCTTCACGATTGACTGGTACTGGACGGTAGCCAAGGAATTTCATACCCCTTTCTGCTGCCGCTTCCTCAATCAAATCCCGACATATTTTGTTCATGTCTTCTTCTTTTGGAAGAAAGACCATACCTGTGCCATAATAACCTGGCTCTTCCAATTGTATACCCAAGTTGATACATTCTTCCCATAAAAATTCATGGGGAAGCTGGATCATGATACCCGCTCCATCACCGCTTTCTGGGTCACAGCCACAAGCACCACGGTGCTCCATATTCTCCAACATGGTTAATGCATCTTTTACTTGTGCGTGTGATTTATTCCCTTTGATATGGGCGACAAAGCCTACCCCACAGGCGTCATGCTCAAAATTAGGGTCGTAGAGGCCCTCCGTTTTCGGTCTTTGTTGAATCATCTTTCCTTTTCAAATATTATACATTGCTAATATAGGAATAAAAAACGGAAATATTATAAATATTATAATGAAAATGTATTTAGTTTGATTTTATCATTCCTTTTGATATGTTTTGTTGCCGATATTGTATTTGATATTCGCCGCAGTCAATTCAGTTTGATGCATCGCTGAATAGTGCAACATTTGGCAATATTTTTTGTGGGATATGGAAAAATCATCCCAAGATTGCAAGAATATATATAAATTAGGCAAAGTATTGCATATCCTTTATGCTGTATCGACATGGCTTAACTAAAGAGTGAGATGAAAATAACTGAAATTGAAATTTATCGACTAAGCATTCCTATGGAACCTTTTGTTATCGCAACAGGGACGATGGATTATGCGCAAAATACTTTTATACGTATATATACAGATGCTAATATATATGGTGTGGGCGAATGTTCTGCCTTTCCGATGATCGTAGGAGAAACACAAGATACTTGTTTAGTTCTGGCACGGGATTTTGCAAAGATTTGGAAGGGGCGCGATCCTTTGGCTATAGAAGAGCGTTTGGCAGAATTGGACCTATATATCGCCGGTAGCAAGACGATCAAATCAGCTTTTGATATGGCCTTGCATGATCTGGCGGCCAAACATGCTGGTCTGCCACTTTATCAATTTCTAAAGGGAGCGAAGCGAGAGATTACGACAGATATCACCTTGGGAATTGCGTCTCCAGAAGAGATGGCGTTGAAAGCAAAACGTTTACAGAGCGAAGGTGCGGTCATGTTGAAAGTTAAGTTGGGAAAGGATCCAAAAACAGATATTGCGCGTATACGTGAAATACGTAAGGCTGTTGGATTGGAAATGCCTATTCGTGTTGATGCAAACCAAGGCTGGTCTTATGAGGAGGCATTAGAAGCATTACAGGGGTTGGAACCTTATAAGATACAATTTTGCGAGCAACCGATGCGTACATGGGACGACGAATATTTACCGCAATTGCGTGCAGAAACAATTGTTCCCGTGATGGCGGATGAATCCGTTTATTCTCACCATGACGCAGAGCGTCTCTGCAAAGCGGATGCTTGCGATTATATCAATATTAAATTTTCGAAATCAGGAGGCATACAGGAAGCCTTAAAAATTAATCATATTGCCGCGGAATACGGTATTACTTGTATGATCGGAGGGATGTTGGAATCTCGCTTGGCTTTAGCAGCTAAAGTACATTTCGCTTATGCTGCACCGAATGTCAAGTTTTTTGATCTGGACACCTGTATGGTTGGCCATCTGAAGGACCCTGTTATAGGTGGGATTCAATATGATGGATACAAAATACATATCTCAGACCAAATTGGAATCGGAGCAGATATGGAACAGACATTTTTAGATCAATGCGAGAAATGGATCATTTAAATTGAAAAAATATGAATAGTATGAACTGGGGAATAGGGACACAAGAGATTATTGTCCTGATTATAATCGTTATCTTTTTGATAGCGGCCTATTTGTTTTTCTCTAAGTTGTTGAAAAAGTAGGTTTTAATTGCCTTTTTTTTGATTGAATTCCTTCGATGAACTTATTTTTCAGTTTTATAACTTATTTTTAAGTTGTAAAACTGAAAAATAAGTTATAGCTTTATGTTAGTATAAACAACGCATCAAATTATGGAAGAATTAACAAAAAAAGAAGAGGAAGTCATGCAGGTGATCTGGAAACTCAACGAGGTCTTTGTCAAAGATATTATTGAGTATCTGGATCCAAGCAGTTCAATTCCTTATAATACAATCTCCTCGATTGTAAGAATATTGGAAAAGAAAGGGTATGTAGGTTATAAGGCCTTCGGAAAAACTTACCAATATTATCCTTTGATTTCAAAGATGCAATACCGGAAATTATCATTCTCGAGAGTGCTCGATCATTATTTTGATGATTCGGTAGAGAATTTACTCTCTTTTATGGTAAAAGAAAAGAAGCTTTCGGCGGAGGATATTCAGAAAATAGAACAACTCATCAAAAAACAAGAAGATCATGAATAGCTTACTTTATTATTTATTTGAAGTTAACTGCAGTCTGGTCATCGGGGCAGTTCTTTATTTTCTGGTATTCAGACAGCTTTCATTTTTTCAATGGAACCGTTATTTTATCCTAGGTTTATGTTTGTTGAGTCTGCTTCTGCCATTTGGAACTGTACGTTTGGGCGAATTATTTCTTCCGTCGGCAAGTCCGGCTCTCGCTTTTGGACAATCCAATACACTAACTCATTCCATCGGAACTGCGAGTGGTCTCGTGTCAGAAGTAGAAATGGCCGATTCTTTCTGGCACTCCTTTTCGATCGGATATGGCATTGCTTATGGTTATCTGCTTGTATCTTTTGTATTGTTGTGCCGCTTTGCGTTTCGCTATATCCGCTTATACCGTCGAATTGGACAGTTAAGTCAGTATAAATTTGACGGATTTACAATGGTTGCTCCTTTTGGACATTATGCGAATTGTTCTGTGCAGCATGTCATTGTTATGGAAGAGGATCAGCTCGATACGCCAGAAGGTAAATTGATTTTTGAGCATGAGCGTCAGCATATTGTTTTTAACCATTGCCGGGATAAATGGTTGATAGAAATTTTTCGTTGCCTTTATTGGCTAAATCCATTTGTTTATTGGTTGCGTAGACAGCTGTATTTGCTGCATGAATATCAGGTTGATGAGGTGTTGGCCAATCGATATGGTAATAGCGGCTATGCCCGTTTTCTACTGACTCAAACACAGCAGCCATGTCCCACTGGGTTGCAGAGTAGTTTATTTAAGAATAGACATGAGTTGGTGGAGCGGGTACAGGTTATGATGTCAAAACCTTCCTCCAAAAAGGCAAGATGGCAGTACGTATTGACCATTCCATTACTAGGTCTTTCACTGTTATTTTACTCTTTTATTAATCCACCGAAGAGCACTTGGTTTTCTACTTCTTTAAAAGAAGGAAGTAATCGGTCTAAAACGATCATTCTTGACCCCGGACATGGAGGAAAAGACACGGGTGGTATTTCATCTTTCGGATTGGAAGAAAAATCATTGACCTGGGAAACCTGTTTGCTTTTGAAACAGGAGCTGGAGCGCAAGGGGCACAAAGTCGTATTGTCAAGAGCGGCTGATGAATATAAATTACTCAGAGACCGATCGAACGTTGAAGGGGATTTATTGTTATCAATCCATTTCGACAATGTAAAGGGCAAACAATCTCTTCCTATACGAATATTATATCAGTCGGGGGTTAGTCATACGATGCTAGAAGAGCTTAACCGCAAATTTGCGTTTAGTTTGGGCCAAATGTTGCAACAGAATGGACTGGCTGCGGGTACTCCAGCGATAAATACAAAGCTTGCAATTTACGCGGTGCTAAAATACCGGCGCTTCTCCTTGAGCTGGAGAACATCAATGCCATTGATAAAAACGTAAAACCTGAATTTATCCATAAACTAGCACAGGCTATAGACCAAAGCTTTGAAGACTAAGCGTTAATTTTCGTAGATATCATGAAGTTTAGGATACTTATAGGGTTATCCATGGCATTGCCATGTCTGTTATCGGCGCAAATAGTCCCCAAAACTAAACAGCAATTAATCGACAGCACGATGCTGCGAAATACTGGATCCGATTCAAGGAGGATAGATACAGTGCTTGTTGAGGGATCAGGGCCTCTCGAACAGCAACTTTTGGATCGGGTCCGTATTCGAACGGACAGCAATCCCGTTTTATTGAATGGAAATACGTTGGCTGTTTTAAATGCCATTCCGAGTATACAGGTAGACGAATTAGGCAATTTTTCTTTACAGGGAAAAACGGGCGTGTTGATTACCGTCAACGGCAAGCAGACCTATCTCAACGGAACCTCTTTGATCGCCTATTTAAAATCTATCCCGGCAAGCTCTTTAGAGAGCATTGATCTCATGACCATTCCACCAGCAAAATGGAGTGCGGAAGGGGCTGGTGGAGTAATTGATATTCGTATCAAAAAGGATGTCCTGAAAGGTCTAACAGGAAATGTTTTTTTAGGAGCATCAAAAAGGAAGGCTTTGGAAATGTAATAATGGCGTGGGGCTGCAGTATGGAATGAAGAAATGGACCTTAAACTCCAGTTTTTCCGTTGCACGCTCTTCGAATTATTTTGATGTTGACCGTAGGCGTGAACTTGCGTATCGTGAAAATGTTCATTATGTGATCGGACAGCTGAATAAAGAGACGAATAGTACGCAGGAATTAAATGGTCGTTTGGGCATGAGTTATCGAATCGACAAGCAGTCGTCTATTGAATTGAAACTGGAATTATCTTCGCAATAATTATGAGGAGATAGGCGTCTATCAAAATGATTTTTCAGCCGATGGAACATTTATAAGTGCAGCCTAGGAATACGATTCCTTTTACATTTGTTAAAAAAATGTGGTCTATACGTGTTTTAAATCTCTATTGGGACGAAAATAGATTATATTCAGTACCTTTGCGGTACTTATTATTTTATAAAAGTTAGAAAATATCATGAGTACTCAAAAAGGACCTATTTCTCAATTTATTGAGCATAATTACCGTCACTTTAACGCAGCTGCATTAGTAGACGCTGCAAAAGGTTACGAAGAGCATCTGTTGGATGGTGGAAAAATGTTGATCTCTTTGGGGGGTGCAATGTCTACTGCCGAATTGGGTGTTTCTTTAGCAGAAATGATCCGTCAAGATAAAGTACACTTTATTTCTTGTACTGGTGCCAATTTGGAAGAGGACGTGATGAACCTTGTCGCACACTCACACTACAAAAGAATTCCGAATTATAGAGATTTGACAGCTGAGCAAGAAAGAGAGCTATTGGATAATCACTATAATCGTGTTACAGATACTTGTATTCCAGAAGAGGAAGCTTTTCGTCGTCTGCAAAAACATCTCGAGGATGTTTGGCATGCTGCTGAAGCTAAAGGTGAGCGTTACTTACCACATGAGTTTCTTTATCAAGTTGTTAACTCGGGTGTGTTGGAACAATATTATGAGATCGACCCAAAAGATTCTTGGATTGTTGCAGCCGCTGAGAAAAATTTACCGATCGTATGTCCGGGATGGGAAGATTCAACGACAGGTAATATCTTCGCTTCCAATGTGATAAAAGGTAAATTGAAAGCAAGTACAGTAAAATCGGGTATCGAATACATGATTTACTTGACAGAGTGGTACCGTAACAACTCCGCAGGTAAAGGTGTTGGATTTTTCCAAATCGCAGGCGGTATTTCTGGTGACTTCCCAATCTGTGTAGTTCCGATGATGTATCAGGATCTTGAATGGGAAGAAGTACCTTTCTGGGCTTATTTCTGTCAGATTTCGGATTCAACTACTTCGTATGGTTCTTACTCTGGTGCTGTTCCAAACGAGAAAATCACTTGGGGCAAATTAGATATTGATACACCTAAATTTATCGTAGAATCTGACGCGACGATCGTTGCGCCATTAATTTTCTCCTATATCTTAGGTCATTAATCTTTTTGACATATAGAAAGGAGCGATTCTTCGCTCCTTTTTCTTTTCCCTTTTTCTTCTTTATCTTTACGGTCTAATATTTCTTTTCCCGATGAGCAATCTTACAACAGATAATCCCGTTGCACTTCAGACCTTAATGGATGAAACAATCTTTGGAAATGGTTTTGATTTTAAAGCCGATCTGTCTGTACATCCTTTACAGGAGGAGAACAGTACTCATGTGCAATATGCTGCCCCCTCATCATCGACAACGAAGGATACCTCGTATGTGGCAGTGGGGGTAGGTGCGGAGCAGGCCGCTATGGCTATTGAGTCCGGCAGGGTTGGCGATACTGTTGACAATCTGGAGGTATTGGGAGGTGAATTTATTTATCAAGGAAATAAGGATCAGGGCATACTATTTATATTGCGCTACGAGCAATATCCCTACTTTTCTCCCGCAGCATTGGACGCTTTTGAAAAAACAATTGGTGCCTTGAAATTGACTAAAGAGACCGTTGCGGTACTCAATTTGGCAAATCCCCATAATCCTAATGATTTTAAGCGCATTATGCAGTTTTTTCAACCGACTAAGATTATATTGTTGGGTGTGGAACCCGCGTCTTTGAAACTTCCATTTATTGAACATAATTCCTACATGAAAGGCCGTATTGCAACGGTTTTTAATACGTTCAGTTTTGAAGAGATGTTTGTCGATGTAAATAAAAAGAAGCTGTTCTGGAACGAATTTAAGACCTTTATTGTTTCCTGATTTTATCAGATACTTGTTCTGAATAAAAATTGGGGATTAATGCTTATTTTTGGGGGCGTGAATTCATGGAAAGATAGTAACATACTACAACGTGAGGAGCACTGTCAACAAAGAGAAAGAACAAACAAAAAGCTAAATTTGAAGAAGATGCTAGAACTTGTATTTGCAACCAATAATGCCCATAAATTGGAGGAAGTCCAAGCGATCGTGGGAAGTGCTTTTATCATTAAGAGTTTAAATGATATTGACTGTAGCGATGATATTCCAGAGACAGGAGAGACCTTTGAGGAAAATGCCAAGCAGAAAACAGATTATTTGGTTAATAAATATGGACTTTACTGTTTTGGAGATGACTCAGGTTTGGAAATTGATGCATTAAATGGCGAACCGGGAGTTTATTCAGCACGTTATTCGGGATCAAGGGATATGGAAAAGAATATTGATCTTGTCCTACAAAAATTAGGCGATAACACCAATCGTACAGCGAGATTCAAAACAGTTATTTCATTATATTTGAATGAGCAGCAGCACTTTTTTGAAGGAAGTATCGAGGGGAAAATTATTGAAGAACGTAGAGGTATTGATGGCTTTGGTTATGATCCTATTTTTATTCCGAATGGCTATGATAGGACGTTTGCCGAAATGACAGCGGCAGAAAAAAATAGCATTAGCCATCGAGCGATTGCAGTTGGTAAACTTGCTACATATTTAAAAACGAAATAGGTTAATAACTACCTCATTTGAGTTATAAATAGAAATTTTCATTTCTCTGAGCTAAGGAATGAGTGCGTCTGATACGATCAGGAGATAGCCTTAAATTAAAAAAGCAGCGCAAAACAATTTGTTTTGCGCTGCTTTTTTGTGCGACTCAGTATTGACGGTTATTTAGCTTTTACTTTTGTTTGAATACTATCTTGAGCAGGTATTATCGCCGATTTATTGGTTGTTGAGTCAGACTTCGCAGCTGCTTTGTCGGTTGCGGTCTTTACATTTGTTTTTGTAGCGCTAACTTTATCCGTTGTTTCAGATGGCTTAGCTGTTTTGGTTACAGCGTTTGTTTTATTGTTTGCAGCACCCACCTCTTTTTCTTCCTCGAGCGTTTCGGTAGTACCAGCTTTCTTAGCGGCACCTTTTTGAGGAGTCGTTGTTTTATCGCCTTTTTTAATAGACTTCATTGTCCCGGATTCTTCACCTTCTGGTGCAGTCGGAACCGTAAATGACGCTTTTGAAAGATCCCTTTTTCGATTTAATAAATCATTTTTTGATTTAGGTCGATCTTCGGGACGCCAGGTGAAATTCGGAAGAAATTCTTTGTCGGCCGTGACTTCAGCAATGGGATAGACTTTGCCATCCACTTTTCGAATAGATACATATTCCTTCAACTTATTATCTTCCATCAAGATCTTGAAACGACTGCTTCGATCATGTACAAGCTCAGTGGTTACATTGGTCTTTTCATCAATATTGTAAAAGATATTTTCTGCATTGCCATCAACAAACAAACGTTCCATACGGTTATTGGTGAAAAAGCTGGTAATCTTACGGCCCTTAATCTGATTGAACTTTAATGAGTCGCTTGTTGCGTTCACCATGAAAGCATTACCGACGAGTAAGGAATTGTCCAATTTCTGATTCTTTACCTGTAAAAATATGGTATCTCCGGAGATTTGTGAGTTTTCGGCCCACATCATTGGTTTTCCCATCAGCCTGAACATCGAATCTTGCATACCATAATACATAGAATCTGCTACAGCCTGCAAGTCTGATTTAAATAATCGTGCATTATAGTAGGCTTTTATAATCCGTGTTTTAGCAGTATCCTGTGCGAGAGAATCTCTTCTATTCTCTTGGGCATTTTTTAAAGCTGCTCCCATCAATTTATCGGATTCACCGCCTTTGGGGATGATCGCTTTTTTACGCAAAACACTATCAGCCTTGAGGTTTTTTTCAATTTCTATCTTGTTTTGATCGCCGACAATAACTGGTGTTTTCTTTGGTGCAATCGGTTTTTTATTTATAAGTGTATCTTGTACTTTTTTAATGCTCTTTTCAAGAACCGGTTTGTCACTGTCTTTTTTAGACAAACTGTCTATTCCCTTGTGAAGGTTAACTCTTGTGTTATCTGATGTACCAGTAGAATCAACTGTTGTTGAGCTGGAATCCTGGTCACCATAATCGACTTCATTGTCATCTTCAATAGCCCCACCTTCACGATTCAATTTAAAATCTTTTGCAATATAATCTCGGCGAAATATCATCTGTGAGAAGAGGGTGTCGGCTGTCATAAAAACAGAATCGACTTGTGAATCAGCCTTAAGGGTTTTACTATTATCGCTTTTGATATTCTTACCTGGATGTTCCTTTTCTTCTAGAACAACTTGCGATGTGGCTTTATTTGATTTGAGTTCATCTTTGTTTTGTTCTTTTTCAATCTTCTTCAATTCCTTGGCTTCATTTTTTCGCTCTTTCTCCGATTTTTGTTGGGCAGGAGACAAAGAAGATACAGAATCTTTTTGTGTTGAATCTTTTTTGACCACCGAAATAATCAGGGTTTGTCTGTCATTGTAATGGATTCGTTCCTCCCGTTGTACAAACCAAATCCACCATAGGCGTAAAATTTGTCTAAGGTATCAACAAAGACCACATTTTTTACGGCTTTACCGATTCCCACTTGTCTATCGTAGAATAGGCTGTCTCCTTTAAGAAACTTTGTCCCTTCTGTGTAGAGGTTGTTTTTAGAGAAATAAGCCTGGCCCGTTGCCATATGGTATCGGCCTTTTTCAGTATACAGGTTTTCCCCTTTATTTCCCTTGATATTCGTGGGACCATAGAAATCAGTAATGCGTGTATTACCATTATATTTCATGGAGTCTGTGTAGACTTTTACATTGGTCGATCGAACCACAACTTTTTGATTGAAATAAGATTCCCCTGTATTTTCGAAATAAGTAGCTCGCTGGCTTGTAATTGTATCGCTTCCTGATAGAATACGCCCGCCGCTGTAATAATTGCCGATTTTACTTCGCATATTGTAGACAAGATGATCGGTCGTTAATACCGATCCACTAGTGCTGACCATTCGAACAGCGCCTGTAAGCGTAGCGAGCTGCATTGCTGCTTCATAATGTAATTTATTGGAAAATATCTGTGTACCGTCGGGTTGAGTAATGATTACGTTTCCAAAGGCTTCAAAAAATTGTCGGCCAATGTTGTCTTTATGTAAATAGCCACTATCTGATGATAGCGTTGAACCTACATGTTCATAGACTGGACGGTAAAACAAAATATTGCCGTCTTTCCCAGTAATAATATGGGATGACGAAAGAAGCTTTAGTTCATCCTGTTTCTGTGCTTGGACCGACAAGCCAGTTAAAATAAATACAATAAGTGTATAAATGTATTGTTTCACAAGGGCAAAAATATGGATTTTAATTGCTACTTCACTGGATTTCACAAATTTTAAGAGTTGAATTTATCATTCGGACAAAATATACCGTAACTTTGTTCTATGAATGTGCTGGAAAGACTAATGGGCTATATTGAAAAGGAGCATTTGTTGATGCCTCATGATAAAATATTGCTTACGGTGAGTGGGGGAAAGGACTCGATGTTAATGGCACATTTATTTGCAAAAGCAGGGTATACTATTGCGATTGCACATTGCAATTTTCAATTAAGAGGAACAGAATCTGATGAGGATGAAGCTTTAGTTCGGAAATTTGCAACGGAAAATAATGTTCCAATATACGTGAAGCACTTTGATACAAAAGCTTACGCAAAGGACCATCAGATTTCGATTCAAATGGCGGCCCGGGAACTTCGCTATACTTGGTTTGAGAAATTGCGACATGAACTGCAGTTCGATCGAATTGCAGTAGCCCAGCATCTGAACGATCATATCGAAACGGTACTCCTGAACCTTTCACGTGGAACGGGTCTCCAAGGACTCCAGGGTATTTTCCCTATCCGGGAACGCATCATTCGGCCACTACTTTTTCTGAAAGCAAGCGAGATTGAACATTTTGTTGATATGTATGGGATTGCTTATCGAGACGATCAATCCAACTTTTCAACAAAATATGCGCGTAATAAAATAAGAATTGATATCATCCCACATTTTAAAAAACTTCAGCCAGATTTTGAGATAGTCTTCGAGCAGAATATCAATCATTTTAAGGAATCTTATCAGCTGTTGCAGCAATTTGTGGAGCCTATCCGGAGAAAGCTGTTTTATCCTATAGATGAGGGCTGGGGAGTTCGGAAAGAAGACCTGGAACCCTATATGGATAATTTGCCTTTACTCTATGAGTTGTTTTCGGCTTTTAATTTCTCAAAGGCGGTACTAAGTGATCTTCAACAGGCTTGGACGAGAGAGTCTGGGCGTATTTTTCAATCCGATGCCTACCATATGCTCTTGGATAGAAATGAGCTTTTTATTCGTGAAAAGGAATTTATTTCTCCCGACGAGGCTTTAATCACCTCCGAAACTTCAACTGTGGAGTGGAAACACTATTGTTTTCATGCCAATGTTTCTGCGGATCTAGCTATCGTCAAAGCGAGTGAGGTTGCAAAGCTGGATTATGATGTATTAGTTTTCCCGCTCACGATTCGATCATGGAAAGTTGGCGACAGCTTTTATCCTTTAGGTATGGAAGGGCGGAAGAAGTTGAGCGATTTTTTTATCAATAAGAAGATCAGCTTATTTGAAAAAGAAAATATTCCGATCGTAGTGAATGGAAATGGAGATATCCTATGGGTAGCCAATTATCGCATGGACAATCGTTATAAAATTACCGCCAATACAAAAAAAGTCCTTACTTTAGTTTGCAAAACTGATTAGCAGCAAAAATTGCTGATGTTAATCAGCGCCAAGGGTCTCTGTTTTGAGAATTAATGCCATATGCTTGATAGTCCAAACAATGGGCCCTGGAGGTGACAAAATCTATAGAAGTAAAAACGAAGTTATTGAGAAGCTCTGCTATTAGAAAACAATGGTGTGAAGTCTCCAAATTAATAGCTAAATCTTAAGTAAATGAAAGAAGGTGTACTTTATTCGGAAAATCAATATTTAGGTCGTGACCGTGTTTGGATAAGCGTGCGTTTGGTGCTCGTACTTTTTTGCTTCACAGCATTTTATTTGAATTTAGACCATTTGATATCGAGTCAATTGTTCTTTATCGTAGGAGTAGGTATTATCATCACGTCCATTGTCATGATGTATATGGTATTATTCCGTACGGAAGTATTTCAAGACCATATACTGATTAGTGGACTATGGTCTACTCGTGTCGTCAAAATCGATCTTGCCTCTATTACAAAAATAGAAAAGGCGCCTTATAGCACATTCTTTTTCAATAATCCGGTTTATAACCTGCATACAAAAGGAAAGATTAAATTCTTTGCTGGTGGCAAAAATGCTGTTTTTTTAACAGATAAAGATGGTCTTACTTACGTATTGGGAACACAGCGCCAAGAAGAGCTCTATCGAATAATTATGGAAACAAAAGGGCGATTAGGAAAGTCTTAAAATTTGTTAATAAATTCTTATCTGACATTTTAAAGACAACAGTTTATCGAGTTATTGGTTAAATTTGAGAAAATAGCAACGAATTAACTATGGCATTTTTAAAATTTATACTTATTGCATTCGCTGTTTACTTTGTAGTAAGATTCTTATTTAGATTATTTTTACCATTTGCAATGCGTAAGGCAGCTGAAAAGTTGATGAAAAAGCGCAGCAGCAGGGTGGAGCATACGGTAGCCAAGGATCAGGCGGTAAATTTTATTATGAATTTAATGGTCAAGGACAACAGGAAAGTAAAAGGTCTCAGCCCGAAGGGAAGGTACATGTCGATTACATTCCACCGAAGGATGGCCCTGAACGTAAAGGGACTGAAACTGCTGGTGAGTTTGTGGATTTTGAGGAAATAAAATAATTTTTAGCAACCCAAATAGCGTATCTTTGTGCTATGTGGCTGAAGCAACTTTCTGTTCTGAATTTCAAGAATTACTCGGAATCATCTTTGGAATTTCTTCCCGAGGTAAATGCGTTTACAGGGAATAATGGTGTTGGTAAAACCAATCTTTTGGATGCGATTCACTATTTATCACTCTGTAAAAGTTATTTCAATCCAATTGATTCGCAGCATATCAAATCAGGTAATGACTGGTTTATGGTACAGGGTGAGTTTGATAAAGAATCAATTAGTGACTTCATTTCTTGTAGCCTTAAGAAAAATCAGAAAAAGCAGTTTAAAAAAAATAAAAAGGATTATCCCCGACTCGCTGACCATATCGGCTTATTTCCTTTGGTCATGATATCTCCCAATGATAGCATCATCGTAACAGATGGGAGTGAAGAGCGCAGAAAGTTTGTCGATAATGTGATTTCCCAGACAGATAATAAATATTTAGATACCCTAATTATTTATAATAAGTTTTTAGCCCAACGTAATAGTCTCCTTAAACAAGCGCGTCAAACCAGTGTATTGGATCTGGGCCTAATCGAAATTCTCAATTTTCAACTTGAAGAAGTAGGAAATATTATTTTCCAGAAAAGAAGGTCTTTTATGGAGGAATTTCAGCCAGAGTTTGATCGACACTATCAGTTCCTTACCGAGGATGCAGAGTCTGTTCACTTACACTATGAATCGCCTTTAATGGCTGATTCTTTTCTAAATATTTTGGAGAAGAATTTGGAACGTGACCGTATTCTGGAACGCACAACTCAGGGAATACATAAAGATGATCTGATCTTTACCATTCACGGTGGAATGCCCTTAAAAAAGTTTGGCTCCCAGGGCCAACAAAAATCTTTTCTAATTGCACTGAAGCTTGCGCAATATTCTTATCTACAACAGAAAAAAGGTTTTAAGCCTTTACTTCTTTTGGATGACATCTTTGATAAACTTGATGATCGCCGTACACATAAATTGATGCAGATGGTTTCAGAAGATGATTTTGGACAGATTTTCCTGACGGATACAGATTCCATGAGAATTCAGCGAATCTTTGACGAAATCAGCCGCCCTGTTCGTATCTTTGATATTGAAGGAGGACAAGTCAATGTATAAGAAGCAAACTAAAAAAAGCCTAGAATTCATTCGGTCAAGCGACGATATGACGATTAAAGAGGGGGTTGAGCGTCTTTTGGAGGCTTATAAGCTACGAAGGAAATTTGATGAAACTTCGATCGCATCTGTTTGGCCTCAATTAATTGGTAAGGCTATTGCTAATCGCACACAGCAGCTATATGTTCGTGATAAAAAACTGTTCGTACGGGTAGAGTCTGCTGTTATTAAGAATGAATTGGCGCTTATGCGAAGACAAATTCTAGGAAGAGTAAATGAATATGTAGGTCACGTCATTATTGAAGAAGTCGTGATTTTATAAAACCTCCTTTCATGTTAGAGCAACTCTTTTAATATTTTTTTCCTATATCTGAGGCTAGTGCCTTAAAACTTTTCTCAAACTTCGAGCGTATTGAATTAAAACGAGTATTCTCATTGACGCGACAGCAGAAGAGGAATGGAGCCCAACGATCAAACAGTTTGAAAAGCAACCGGTCGGAAATGCACAGGTTAGATTTGTCCAAGGTGAATTGTTTTGGATTGTTTTTTCCTGGAAAACTACTTATAGAAACAAAGCGCAGAATTGACCTTTTCAACATAGCGATAAAAGGACGGATAGCATATAGTTCTTAACTTTCCACAGGGATCTGTTAGTATAGCTTTTTTATAAACACGCTATTTAACAAATTTGTCGATGACCGCTAACTTATACACATTTTTATGTGTATAACTACTTAGTTTTGCACATTTTGTCATTTTTTGGAAACCTTATACTTTGTGTTATTAACAATTTCATGTTGATAAGTGGTTACTTGTGCACATTTTATGTTGATACGCATAGGTCATTAAGCTACTTATTAACATTCTCTATGTTAATAAGTAGCTTGTTTTGTTAATAAGTATGTTGACGGGAGTAGTTTATGCACAAATTACCAACAATGACGCTGGGGAAAATTTTGCAAATAGGTCAGTATGTAGAATTTCTATTGAAAGTTGGTTTTTATAGGAATTGCTCCAAGTCACCTTTTCCTTCACGAATTACTTCAAAAGTTCCTTCTGTAAGATCAACCACGGTAGATGCGACATTATCGCCATAACCGCCATCTATAACAGCATCAACTAGATCTTCGTATTTTTCGTGAATTAATTCTGGATCGGTAGAATATTCAATAATTTCATCTTCATCGTGAATGGAGGCTGTCACAATAGGGTTGCCTAATTGTCTGACAATTTCACGAACAATATTATTGTCTGGAACACGGATACCCACGGTCTTCTTTTTGGAACTTAGGAGCTTAGGGACTTTAGTTGTTGCGTTAAAAATAAAAGTAAAGGGTCCTGGCAATGCTTTTTTCAATACACGGAATACGGAGGTATCGAAGGATTTTGTGTACTGCGAAATATCTGTTAAATCATAGCAGATAAATGATAGGTTCGCCTTTTCTGGTTTTAGCCCCCTAATTTCACATAAGCGTTCTATGGCTTTTTGTTGCGTGATATCACAGCCAATACCGTATACGGTATCGGTAGGGTAGATAATTACACCACCACGGCGAAGAATATCAACCGCCTGTTCTATTGCCCTGGGATTGGGGTTATCGTTATATATCTTAATGAGCATTTTTATTTTTGTTAAGCACCTGAATTAGGTCTAATCTCAGGCCCTATTGTAGGATGTCAATAGGGCAATGGTTATTATCTGCATTCAGATACACTATATATAAAAGAACAACAGCCAAAATATTTTGTTTTGGCTGTTGTTCTTTAGATTAAAATTCTGCGTTTTTCGGTGTGCGCGGAAATGGTATTACATCGCGGATATTTGTCATTCCGGTTGTGAATAATACCAAGCGCTCAAAGCCTACACCAAATCCTGAATGTGGGACTGAACCAAAGCGTCGTGTATCCAAGAACCACTCCATTTCTTCTGCAGGAATACCAACTTCAGCCATGCGATCGAGTAAGCGATCAAGATTTTCTTCACGTTGCGAACCACCGACCATTTCACCAATACCTGGAAAAAGAATGTCCATGGCACGGACTGTGTTTCTTCCTTGTGCATCCGGCTCATTTTGCTTCATATAAAAGGACTTGATTTCGCGTGGATAGTCTGTTAAGATAACAGGTTTTTTGAAGTGTTTTTCCACCAAATAACGTTCGTGTTCCGATTGTAAATCAGCTCCCCAGTCATCAATTAAATATTTGAATTGTTTCTTCTGGTTTGGTTTGCTACGCTTTAATATTTCAACGGCATCTGTATAGGTTACGCGTTCAAAATCGTTTGTTAAAACAAAGTTCAATTTCTCTACCAGGTTTAATTCTGACCGTTCCGCAGCTGGTTTTGATTTCTCTTCTTCCATTAAGCGATTTGTTAAGAACTCAATTTCTTCTGGACAAGTTTCCAAAGCGTATTTGATGACATATTTCAGCAAAGCTTCGGCCAGATCCATATTGTCTTCCAATTCATAGAAAGCCATTTCTGGTTCGATCATCCAAAATTCGGCTAAGTGACGTGTTGTATTTGAGTTTTCCGCTCTAAATGTTGGGCCGAACGTATAGATGTTTCCAAAGGCCATAGCGCCAAGTTCCCCTTCTAATTGGCCTGATACAGTAAGGTTCGTCGATTTCCCAAAGAAGTCTTCTTTGAAATCGATATCTCCATTTTCTTTACGTGGCGGGTTTTTTAAATCCAAGGTTGTAACCTGAAACATTTCTCCAGCACCTTCCGCATCCGAACCTGTGATGATCGGTGTATGCATATAGACAAAGTCATTTTCCTGAAAAAACTTGTGTACTGCAAATGCTAAAGCATTACGCACTTTGAAAACCGCATTGAATGTTCCGGTACGGAAACGCAAATGCGCAATTTCACGTAAAAATTCTAAGCTATGCTTTTTGGGCTGTAATGGATATTTTTCGGGATCAGAGTCGCCAATAATACTAACTTCTGTCGCTTTAACCTCAACTTTTTGCCCTTTACCCAGTGATTCTACCAATTGACCTTTTACGCGAACTGCTGCTCCAGTGGTGATCCGTTTTAAGATATCTTCAGGTGTATTTTCAAAATCGACTACTGCTTGAATATTATTGATTGACGAACCGTCATTGATTGCTATAAACTGATTGTTACGGAAAGTTCTTACCCAACCTTTAACAACGACCTCTTTGCCAAATTCTGTGGCATTCAATAGTTCCTTTATTCTTGTGTGTTCCATCTTAATTTTTGGAGATTGACTTGTAAAAGATGCTTTGTTAGAAAAGCAATACAAAAATAAGCTATTCTGTTGGTTTATTGGTTATAAATGTTGATTTAATTCACTTGAAGATGGTTCGTTAATGTGCAAAGGAAAAATATTTTCTGAAATAAAGATGGGTGAAAACGCAAAGCAGGGGAAACGACACATAGCTCACTTTGCTATGAAATATCGGATCGGTAGGAAGTGCTTTTTTTTCGTTGTGGCGTACAGAAATAGCCGATAGAAACAAAAAAGCGCGGATTATAACTAATCCGCGCTTTTTGTTATGATGATTAAAGGAACTAACCTTTTAATACTTTTGTTACCAATTCAGCAGCTTCTTTCAATAAGATTGCGGAATAAACTTGTAAACCGGACTCATCAATTAATTTTTTAGCCTCTTCAGCATTCGTACCTTGAAGGCGAACGATGATTGGAACAGGGATGTTACCGATTTCGCTGTAAGCATCAATTACACCTTGAGCAACACGGTCACAACGAACAATACCACCGAAGATATTAATTAAGATCGCTTTTACGTTAGGGTCCTTTAAGATGATATTGAAACCAGCCTTTACAGTTTCAGCGTTAGCAGTACCACCTACGTCCAAGAAATTTGCAGGTTCACCACCAGCTAATTTGATGATGTCCATTGTAGCCATTGCTAAACCAGCACCATTTACCATACAACCTACGTTACCATCTAATTTAACGTAGTTAAGGTTTGATTCACCAGCTTCAACTTCCGTCGGATCTTCTTCAGTTACGTCACGCATAGCAGCGTAATCTGGGTGACGGTACAAAGCGTTCTCATCAAGATTTACCTTCGCATCAACTGCTAAGATCTTGTCGTCTGAAGTTTTTAATACCGGATTGATCTCAAACATAGAAGAGTCTGTAGAATCGTATGCTTTGTAAAGAGCAGCAACAAATTTTACCATTTCTTTGTGTGCAGCACCAGAAAGACCAAGATTGAAAGCAATTTTACGTGCTTGGAATCCTTGTAAGCCTACTTTTGGATCGATTTCTTCTTTGAAAATCAAGTGTGGTGTTTTTTCTGCAACTTCTTCGATATCCATACCACCTTCTGTAGAGTACATAACGATGTTACGTCCTTTAGCACGGTCTAATAATACAGACATGTAGAATTCTTTTGTTTCGCTCTCGCCTGGATAATAAACGTCTTGAGCTACCAAAACTTTGTTTACTTTTTTACCTTCAGGTCCAGTTTGAGGCGTTACTAATTGCATGCCAATGATGTCAGTTGCTCTTTGTTTGACTTCATCTAAGTTCTTAGCCAACTTGACACCACCACCTTTACCACGGCCACCAGCGTGAATTTGAGCTTTAACAACAACCCAATCAGAATTGTAGTCTTCTTTCATTTTTTTGGCCGCTTCCACAGCTTGCTCTGGAGTATCTGCTACGATACCTTCCTGTACGCGCACACCAAAGCTCTTTAGTATTTGCTTTCCTTGATATTCGTGAATGTTCATTTGCAAAAATATTTGGCGTAAAAATATAATTTTTTGGGGGATAAGACAAGGGATAAGTTGCTCTTTTATCTATTTTTTGACATTTAGACAAAATAAAATGGCTGGAATAGAGAAATAACAGCTTATTTATTCAAACTCGTGGTATCGTAAATTTATTTATCTTTGTCCTATGATGTTACATGCCAAAGGAATTCACAAAGCTTATGGATCATTACCAATTTTGAAAGGTGTTGATATCGCTGTTGAAAAAGGGGAAATCGTCAGTATTGTTGGTGCCTCAGGAGCTGGAAAAAGTACACTGTTGCATATTATTGGTACCTTGGATAAGCCTGATCAGGGAACAGTTTTCATCAATGGTGTTGATGTTCAAAAATTGAATGCTAAAAAGCTCAGTGCTTTCCGTAATGAACATATCGGTTTTGTTTTTCAATTTCACCATTTGCTGCCTGAATTTACGGCCTTGGAAAACGTATGTATTCCAGCTTTTATTCAGGGAAAAGGGAGATCCGAGGCGGAAGCTAAAGCAAGAGAATTGCTGGAATTATTGGGGGTTTCTCATCGTATTGACCACAAGCCCGCTGAAATGTCTGGCGGCGAACAACAACGCGTTTCTGTGGCCCGCGCTTTGATCAATGATCCTTCCATTATTTTGGCCGATGAACCTTCGGGTAATCTTGACTCAGAGAACGCGGCAGCTTTACATCAATTGTTTTTTGATCTTAGACATAAATTTCAACAGACATTTATTATCGTTACTCATAATGAGGAGCTTGCCCGAATTTCGGATCGAACGATTCATATGCGCGATGGGTTAGTCGTGTAACAGTAATCGGGATTATAATTATATTTTTAATGAAGAAAATACTCATAACTTTCGGGACCAGACCTTTGGCGATGCGTATCGCTAAAAGACTTGGGACTGATTTCGAAATATTATATGCAAGTTCAGAAGATATTCCCGAATTGCTTTTAGCCTCAGGGAAATATGCTAAAATTCCAAAAGGTCTTCTTCCTACTTTTGCGCATGAGATACTCAAATTAAGTTTAGACCAAGAGGTTGATTATGTTTTGCCTCTGGGTGGTTTTGAGCTGGAGCCATTGTCCACTGCCAAGGTTTTATTTGAGGAATATCAGATCTCCGTTCTTGTCCCCGATAAACAGCAGCTTGAAACTATTCCTGTTATGGAAAATCCACCTGCTGAATTGCCTTATAAACTCCTTTCGAAGGGGAACAATTTATTGGATTCGACGAGATTTGACAGGCCATTGGATGGATTGTTTGTCACTTCGGATTCAGGCGAGGACTTAGCGCTAATCTGTGTGTCCAAATAGAATCTTATTGTTGTGGCCAGTGTCATTAAGGTTTTAACGATGTCGACACAACCCTTAATTTTAAGCTTTTACTTATCATGATGTTTCCAGAAGATAAAAAGGTATATGTTTTTGAATTGGATGATGTTGTTTTTCCTAAAAAGGATTACTTACTTCAAGTATATTATCTTTTTGCTAGTTTTATAGAATTTACAGAGACTGTTCCTGCGCAAGCAGATTTGGTTCAATTTATGAAAAATCACCTTGAGCATCAAGGTGAGTATTTATTGTTCGAACATGCGCAGCAAACTTTTGGATTTGATCCAAAATATAAAGAGAATTTTGAGCGGCTTCATGTCAATGCAATTTTGCCGCTACGGTTACATTTGTTTGATCATATTAATACGCTGTTTAAGCAATTAAAAGCGGCAGATAAACATGTATGTATTTTGACGAAAGGAAATCCGCTAGAACAACTCAATAAAGTTAAATTTGTGGATTGGGGTGAATATGGGGATGATATAAAGGTTTATTTTAAAGATGAACTTGTTTTTAGGGAAATTGATCCATTGGAGTTCCTCGCCAAGGAGTTTACCGTTGAAACGGCTGCAATTCAATTTGTAGACTAAGTTTACAGTCAGTATCTTTGTTGAATCTACCAACAATAATTGCCATTAAAGTCGTTGTCGATATTGTTGAGAAAAAATTATGATTAGGGATATAAAAGCCCTATTTTTATATAAAGCCCTTGGATTTATGAATAAAGTGAACAAGCCTGCCACGATTAAAGAAATTGCCAAGAAGCTCAAAATCAGTCCTTCGACAGTTTCTAGAGCATTGAATGATCACCCAAGTATTGGACTGGTAACAACAATGCGGGTTAAAAAAATGGCCGAAGAATTGAATTATGAACCCAATCAGACGGCTATATTCTTCAAGCAGCGTAAAACTTTTACGATTGCTGTAATCTTACCGAGTTTGTCTGAACCGTTTTTTTCTTTCGCCATTAGTGAAATTGAAAATGTTGCATCAGAACACCGATATACAGTTCTGATGGGGCAATCCTTGGATGATCCTGATCGGGAAGAGCAAATTTTAAAAACATTTAAAAACCATCGTGTTGACGGGATTTTAATGTCTATAGGTAAAAAGACGACCAATTTGGAATTTATTGAGAAGTTGGAATCGTCCGGTATCCCGATTGTTTTCTTTGACTGTGTGCCTAGTTTACCCAATATCAATAAAGTACAAAGTGATCTTTCTACGGGTATGAACGAAGCTGTGGACGCCTTCGTAGCCCGTGGACACAAAGTTATCGCGCTTGTAAATGGGCCGAAAACACTGCCCGCTAGTGAAGACAGAAAAGTAGCTTACCTATCGGCAATGAAAAGGAATGGGATGGATATTCTGGAGAAGAATATCATCGAAACGGATTTGAGTACGGAAGGAAACGAGAAAGCGATGGATCATATATTCGCGATGTCTGAGCGGCCTTCAGCCATTATATCTTTTAATGACTTTGTTACACTTGATTTGATGAAAGCAGCCAGACAAAAGGGGCTTGTCTTAAATCAAGATATTTTCTTTATTAGTTATGCCAACTATCCGTTATGGCAATATATGGAAAATCCGCCAATGGGACGCATAGAGCAATTTCCAGGCATGCAAGCGCGTAAAGCCGCTGAAATCTTATTTGAACGCATTGACAATACCGAAATTGTCGATCAACAGATCGTCTTTAAGTCACGATTGGTTATGTAATCGCTATTATCCATTCGGCAATAAAACTAAAAAGGGGAAAATCATTAGATTTTCCCCTTTTTAGTTTTATTTTTTTTAATACTACAAGTGGATCACTTCACCGTAAGCATCAGCACAAGCTTCCATAATCGCTTCACTCATTGTTGGGTGAGGATGGATCGTTTTAATCATTTCATGACCTGTTGTTTCCAATTTGCGGGCAACAACAACTTCTGCAATCATCTCGGTCACATTGGCTCCGATAAGGTGTGCGCCTAGAAACTCACCATATTTAGCGTCAAAGATAACTTTAACAAAGCCATCTTTCGCACCAGCAGCTGAAGCTTTTCCTGAAGCTGAGAATGGGAATTTACCAACTTTAATTTCATAGCCGGCTTCTTTTGCCGCTTTTTCAGTATAACCTACAGAAGCAATTTCTGGGGAGCAATAGGTACAGCCTGGGATATTATTGTAGTCAATAGGTTCAACATGTAGCCCTTTGATTTTTTCAACACATGTGATCCCTTCTGCTGAGGCAACGTGAGCCAGGGCTTGGCCTTTAACGATGTCACCGATAGCATATACACCTTCGATGTTTGTTTTGTAGAAATCATCTACAACAACACGGCCGCGATCAGTTTTTACACCAACCTCTTCCAAGCCGATATTTTCGATATTTGGAGCGATACCAACAGCCGATAAGACAATCTCTGCTTCGATAACTTCAATACCTTTTTCTGTTTTGATTGAAACTTTGCTCAACTCACCTGTTGTGTCAACGGATTGAACTTCAGATTTCGTTAAGATGGTGATACCTTGTTTCTTTAAGCTTTTCTCTAATTGTTTTGAAATTTCTTCATCTTCAACAGGAACGATTCTATCCATAAACTCTACGATCGTTACCTTTGTTCCGATTGCATTATAGAAATAAGCGAATTCAACACCGATTGCACCGGAGCCAACAACAACTAAAGACTTTGGTTGCTTAGGAAGTGTCATTGCCTGACGGTAACCGATGATTTTTTTACCATCTTGCGGTAAATTAGGCAATTCACGTGAACGTGCACCAGTCGCTAGGATGGTATGTTTTGCCGAATATTCTTTAGTAGAACCGTCTGCTCCTTTCACATCGATTTTACCACCTTTTTTAATTTTTGCAGTTCCATTGATGACGTCGATTTTATTCTTTTTCATCAAGAACTGAATACCTTTACTCATTCCTTCAGCAACCCCGCGACTTCTTTTGACAATGGCGTCAAAATCAGCCTCACCACCTTGAACATTGATGCCGTAATCAGCGGCATGGTTTAAATATTCAAATACCTGAGCACTTTTCAATAATGCTTTTGTAGGGATACAGCCCCAGTTTAGACAGATTCCGCCTAATGATTCGCGTTCAATAATCGCTGTTTTGAACCCTAACTGAGCGGCTCTAATGGCAGCAACATACCCGCCTGGACCACTACCGATTACAATGATGTCGTAATTCATATAAATAAATATTCTGTAGTTGAGTGTTATAGCTTCAAATGACAAAATATGTGAAGCATATATTCATTCAAAAGTACGCATTTTTTCTGATGAATATGAACTATTTATTGTAAAATTGGCGGTTTCTGATAAAACACTGTCGCTGTTTCTGGCTGAATGTCACATCCTGGTCAAAGGGGGAAAAATAATAGTTAAAGCGTTTTTAGTGTCTTATTTTTGAAGTTCACAATACACAGTTTATCATTATGTTAAGAATATTCAGACAGATCGCCTTGTGGGAAGCTATCTCCACCATTTGCTTGTTTTTTATTGCTATGCCCTTGAAGTATTTTGCGGGAATCCCCGAAGCTGTCAAAATAGCCGGTTCCATTCATGGCTTCTTTGTTGTTATTTTTGTGGTTATGCTGATTATGTCAACAGTAGAATACAAGTGGCCTATATTAAAAGCGGTAAAATATTTCTTAGCATCCTTGATCCCTATTTTTGGCTTTTGGGTGGAATTGGACCTTAAAAAAGAAATCGAAGGAAAAAGACAGAAGTCATAGTGTTTGTATAAAAATTCAAATGCATGATTTTTATAAAGGTTCAGGAAGAGGTAAGAGAAGGAATTGGATTGCGAATAGACCAGAGGAATCGCCTGTATTCAATGGACGAATACTTGTGTCCCTCTCCTTTGCGGGAGATATCAATTAATAAGAACAGGAGAGAGATGTTTAATCCTCTCTACCTGTCTTCTCAATACCCATATACGCATAGGTAATGCTATCCCTTCCGTGGGGAGCAGGATTACCTTCTTCATCCAGGTTTACAAAGACCAATTTATCGATTGATAGAATTGTTTTTCTGGATATTTTATTGCGGACCTCGCAGCGCATCGTTAACGATGTTGTTCCAAAATTGATCGCTTCAATACCCAGTTCAAGTATATCGCCTTGTTTGGCTGAGCTTACAAAGTTAATTTCTGAAATAAATTTCGTAACCACTTTGGGGTTTCCTAATTGAACGATAGCATAAATGACCGCTTCTTCATCAATCCATCGCAGGAGTGTTCCGCCAAATAATGTTCCATTGGGATTTAGGTCTTCGGGTTTGACCCACTTTCTTGTGTAAAAATTCATCGTGTTTAGGTAGTTAAGAGAAAGGGGAAAAGTTTCCTTTTCCCCTTACGTTTCGATATTTATCGCCTAAGCGTGTATTGCTCTATTTGCTGTAGCTGCTAGCGCCGCCTCTTTGATTGCTTCCGTGTAGGTTGGGTGTGCGTGGCAAATACGTGCGATATCTTCTGCAGATGCACGGTATTCCATAGCTACGGTTGCCTCACCAATCATATCTGCTGCACGAGGACCGATCATATGTACACCTAATACTTCGTCAGTTGTCGCGTCTGCCAGTACTTTTACAAAACCGTCGGTGTCACCCGATGCTTTTGCACGACCAGAAGCTTTGAAAGAGAATGATCCAGCTTTGTATTTTACACCAGCCTCTTTAAGTTGTTCTTCCGTCTTGCCAACAGAAGCAACTTCAGGCCAAGTATAAACAACACCTGGAATCAAATTATAATCAATATGTGGTTTTTGACCTGCGATATATTCTGCAACATATACACCTTCGTCCTCAGCTTTGTGTGCCAACATTGCTCCAGTGATCACATCACCAATTGCAAATACACCTTGCACTGCTGTTTCCAGATGGGCATTAACGGGGATTTTCTTACCTCTTTCTTCTACTGTGATGCCGATATTTTCTAATCCTAAACCTTCAGAATACGCGGTACGACCAACGGCTACGATACAGTAGTCGCCTTCTAAAGTTACTTCTTGTCCTTTTGGATCTTCAGCAGTTACTTTTACAACTTTACCTTTCGCGGAAGCTCCAGTCACTTTATGACCTAAATAGAACTCCATGCCCAATGATTTTTTCAAAACACGTTGTAGTTCTTTTCCTAAGCCACCATCCATTGTACCGATGATAGATTTTGCAAATTCAACAACAGATACTTTTGAACCCAAACGCGCATAAACAGAACCGAGTTCCAAACCGATAACACCACCACCAATGACAATAAGGTGTTTTGGTATTTCTTTTAGGTTAAGTGCTTCGGTTGAGGTAATGATTCTTTTTTTATCAACAGGTAAGAAAGGCAATGAAGTCGGTTTCGATCCCGTTGCGATAATTACATTTTTAGCAGTGATCTGCTCTGTAGAACCATCTGCTTTCGTTATTTTGATGGTGTTTTTGTCCACAAATGAACCCACACCCTGAAAACTGTCAATTTTATTCTTCTTAAATAAGAAGGTGATACCGGCAGTATTTTGGGCAATGACATCGTCTTTACGAGCAATCATCTTTGCCATGTCTACTTTCAGATCTTTCAAACTGATGCCAAATGCATCAAAATTGTGCGCAGCATTGTGGTAATGCTCCGAAGAATCTAAAAGCGCTTTTGAAGGAATACATCCAACGTTAAGACAAGTACCACCAAATGTGCTATATTTTTCAATAACAGCTGTTTTTAATCCTAATTGGGCACAACGGATAGCTCCTACATATCCGCCTGGACCACTTCCGATTACAATTACGTCGTATTGCATTGATTACGTTTTATTTTTTTGTAGCACAAATTTAATGATTATTAATGGGATAGGAAATCAAAACTTACGATTTGTGACCAAAGACCCTTACTTTACATTTTTTTGATAAAAGAATGGAAATTATGCACCTTGGGGAGGAACGGGGCGGTGCTTATAAAGGGGATAAATCTAAAAAAGGATATTCAAAATATGAATATCCTTTTTTTACTTATTTGTTATTCTGCAACAATTTTTCCTTGCATGACACCATAGTGACCAGGGAAGCTACAAATAAACGTATAAACTCCTTTTTCAAGTGTAAATGTGATTTTATCAGTTTCTCCAGGTCCCAATAATTTGGTGTGGGAAACAATTGAAGATAAAGCTGATTTTGGAATATATTCGTCTGCAGCAGCTGCAGCAGCCTCAGCACCAAAAGTTGGAAGATCAACACCTGGTTTTAGGATAACGACGTTATGTCCCATGGACTCTTTCGGCATAGTACCTGCATTTTTGAAAGATAATTCTACTGGCTCACCCGCTTTTACACGGAAAAGATCCTTATTATATTTCATTTGATCGTTACCTTCTAAAGATAAGCTGTTGGAAATAGCTACGTTTTCAATACCAGGCACTGTTTCTGTTGCTTGGCTTTCGGTTGAAGTTGTCGCTTCTGTACCAGTTGATTTTTCAGACTTGTCACTGTTTCCACCACAAGATGCAATTGATAAAGCAACTGCAACTGCTGGTATCATAAAAAGTTTTTTCATTTGAATGATTGTTTGTTTATCTTTTATTTATTGTAGGCATTTCCGCAGCCTCTAGCGGTTTAGTGATGAAGTTATGACGAACTTGATTCCTTTCTGAATGTGCGTTCATGAGAAATAACATCAAAACATATTGTTTATGTTCTAAAATTAATGATTTCATTGATAAATTGAAACTATCATTTCAATTTTGACAATAAAGTATCAATTGTTTTATATAATTTGATAGGATCAAACGGCTTTCCGACAACTTCATTGGCTCCTGCATCGAGCGCTTCCTGTTGTTCGGCTTGAAGCACAGAGGCTGAAATGGAAATAATCGGCATGTTTGCGATTATCGGATTCGTGTTTCGACGTATTTCCTTGATTGCTTCAAAACCACTCATGAGTGGCATATGGGCGTCCATAAACACCAGATCAATTTTTTTCTTATTGATTTCTTCTAACGCAATGAGGCCGTTTGTCGCCAAAGTGATATCGCAATTCCAGCTCTTCAGGATATTCGCCAGCATAAAACTGTTTAATTCATTGTCTTCAGCAATGAGAATCATCGGAAAGTTGAACTTGGGTAATTCTGTATAGAGTACCTGCGTTTCTTTCTCGACGGGTTTGTCTTTGATTTTGTCGAAAGTACATTCAAAGGAAAATATACTTCCTTTACCGTATTCGCTTGAAGCAAAAACCCGACCGTTGAGCAGGGCAGCAATACGTTTTACAATCGCCAATCCCAATCCTGTACCACCAAACTTTTTGGTAATGCTATCCTCTCCCTGTTCAAACGCAATAAATATTTTTTCCAAGGCATCTTCTACGATGCCAATTCCTGTGTCTATCACCTGAAACCGTAAACAGATACTATGGTTGTCTTCTGTCAGAAGCTGAATTTTTAAAACAACGGACCCTTCTGCAGTGAATTTAAAACTATTGGATATAAAATTGGTCAATATTTGTTTTAATCGAAGTGGATCTGTTAGAAAATAGCTTGTGATCCGCTCATCGACATCAATTGAAAAATTCAGGCCTTTGTAGATCGCTTTATCAATGAAGAGATTGTTTAGATCATCCGTAATATCATGTACAGAGGTAGATTCCATATTAAGTTTCATCATGCCCGAGTCAACTTTCGATAGGTCGAGTATGTCGTTGATAATAGTCAACAGATTTTGAGAGGCAGAATCCAATTTATTGATCCAATTTTCTTGTTCTAGCGTGAGCTGCGAGTTTTTTAGCATCTGTGTAATGCCCATAATACCGTTAATCGGGGTACGGATCTCATGGCTCATATTGGCCAAAAAGGTTTCCTTGGATTTTCGAGCAAGATCGGCCTCTTCTTTAGCTTTGAGAATCGCCTGTTTTGATTCTTCTAAGGCTATGTTTTTCTCTTTAATTTCTTGCTGTATCAGTAATTGCTGGACAAAAGATTTTACTTTCGCGATGGTTGCTTCCGGATTTAGCGGTTTATATAAATAATCTACAGCTCCACTATTTAGTCCCTGAATAAGGTATTTGTCTTCTTTTGAGATTGCTGTTACCATGATAGGGATAATATGGTTTGTTTTCGGATTCTTCTTTAGGAAGGAAACAAATTCAAAACCATTGATCTCGGGCATCTGTACGTCAACAAGTGCTAAATCAATATCCTCTTTCCAACAGATTTTTAAAGCTTCGTTGGGATCTGTGCTCGTCACTATATTTATATTTTCGATATCCTCCAGTAATGCTGTTAGACTGATAATATTTTCAATTTTATCATCGACAATCAATATATTTACCTTCTTCATTTTAGCAAATCTAAATACAATTTTAAGTCAACTGTTTGACGTAGTCCTTTATTTCTTGAATGCTCAAAATGCGTTCCTGCGCATCGAGTTGAATAGCTGCTTCGGGCATGATGGGAACTTCAGCAGTCACAGGGTCTTGTACAAATGTCTTCCCGCCGTATCGTTTTATCATTAATAATCCTTGTGCACCATCCTGATTCGCCCCAGAGAATAAAATAGCTGTACAATTTTCTTTATATATTTCGGCTACGGATTCAAAAGTCACATCAATTGATGGTCTGGAATATTGAACAGGTTCTGAGATATCCAAAGAAAAGCTATAGTCTGGTTCAACTAAAAGATGATAGCCTGCAGGGGCAAAATAGATCGTTCCATTTTCTATCGCTTCCTTATCATCTGCAGTTTTTATTTTTTGAACAAGTGCTTTAGATAGCGTGTCCTCAATACTAGAAGCATACTTAGGGTTTCTGTGTACGATGACAATAACGGGTATGCGAATTGGCCGTTCCAATGACTTTAAAATATTTAGAATCACACTAAACCCACCTGCAGACCCCGCTAATAAAAGAATTTTTCTTTCCATTACCTACTACCCAATTTTTTGGTAAATATTCTGTTTTTTGTTTACGATCTTAAATTTAGCAGCATCTTTATAGTTGATTAAAGATTCTTTTGCTCCCAAACATAAGAAGCCCAGATGGCAAAGTGAATGATAGAATAAATCCAGGACTTTATTTTGCAATTCAGTATCAAAATAGATCAATACATTACGGCAGGTAATCAGTTGAAATTCATTAAAAACGCCATCGGATACCAAACTATGTATGGAGAAAAGGACATTTTTTTTAAGACTATTATTAATGGTAGCGGCGTTGTACATCGCTGTATAATAATCTGACAATGAGTTTTTCGGTTCCGTCTTAATAAAATTTTCCGAGTATTCCTTAACTTTCGTAAGCGAATAAATACCGCGTTTTGCCTTTTCTAACACTTTGCCATTAATATCGGTGCCATAGATAAACGCCCGTTGGTAAAGATTTGCTTCTTCTAATAAGATGGCTAGCGAATAGACTTCTTCGCCAGTCGAACAACCTGCACTCCAGAGTTTGATATGTGGATAAGTTGCGAGATAGGGAAATACATCCGTTTTTACAGCTTTATAAAAATCGGGATCCCTAAACATTTCAGTCACATTGACTGTAATTTCCTGTAGGAAATAGGTGCTGAATCCGGGCTGATTGATCAAATTGGACTTTAGCTCCTGTAGATTGAGCTTGTTAAGTTCCATTATTCTAGTCACACGTCTTTTTAAAGAAGCTCTTGTATAGCCGGACACATCATATCCGTGGAGATTTTTGACTATATCAATAACTTCTTCTAACTCTTCAAAATTGATCATTGCTACTATTTTATCAGTTAACTCAGCCATACGCGCATTAGGGATATTAATTTGTCAACATCAACCGGTTTACTAATATAATCGTTTGCACCAACAGCAATTGTTTTTTCCCGATCACCTTTCATGGCTTTCGCTGTCACAGCAATAATTGGAAGGTTTGCAAATTTCTTGTTTGCCCTTATTTTTTCAATAGCTTCATAACCATCCATCACGGGCATCATGATATCCATTAAGACAAGGTCAATCTGTTCATTTCGTTCAAGAATATCTAATGCCTCCTGACCATTGTTGGCAATTTCAATGTTCATATCATAGCTTTCAAACGCCGTGCTAAGAGCAAATATATTTCGCATATCGTCATCTGCTAGTAGTACTGTTTTGGAAGCTAAATTGTTTTCAGCAATGACAGAAGCTCCGGCGTGATTGAACATATTGTATTCGCGCTTATTGCTGCGGATTTTATTTAAGAATAAATTAACTTCATCGATCAGGCGATTATTTGATTTCGCTGACTTAAGGACCATCGCTTGGCTGTGATGCAAAATTTCGGAAGTCTGCTCTGTGGTGAGTTCCATTGCCGTATTGATGATAATAGGTAAATCCCTAAATTGATCGTTCGATTTGATTTCATTCAGGAGTTCAATGCCCGATTTGTCAGGAAGGTTTAGGTCCATAATGATGCAGTCAAACAATTTCTCTTGATCTAATAAATCAAGAGCCTGTCTGGCATTGAAGGCCTGAAATATCTGAATGTGCTGTTCTTCCAAAGATTGTTTGATGAAATCGCTTTGGATTTCCTGATCTTCCACCAGCAGAATTTTTTTCAGTGGATGACTAGTCGATGCTTTTATTTTTAAGAATGTTTCAGCCAAAGATTCTTCTGACACAGGTTTAGCCATAAACCCGATGGCCCCGGCAGAAATAGGTTCGTCATGTAAAAATGTTCCTGCCGACATCATGTGCACAGGAATCTCTTTGGTGCTGTCGATTTTTTTGAGGTTACGAAGAACTTCCCAGCCATCCATTTTAGGCAACATAATATCTAGGATAATCGCGGCAGGGCGTAAATTCTGTGCTTTTTGTAAGCCATCTTGCCCATCATAGCTGATGTATACATCGTAGCCGTTTTGTTCGGCGTAGTCTTTTAGAATATCTGCAAAAATGAAATCGTCTTCAATAATCAGCAGTTTATTATGTTTTCCATCGTTGTCGATTGACTTTGTTTTTTCGACTATAGGATTTTCCTTCGGAATTTGTGTTGGCGGATTACTTTCTTTTTCGATAGATGGTACTTTCGGAACCTGAATTTCTTGTTCTAGCGGGATACTGAAGGTGAAAATACTACCTTCACCAACCTTACTGGATAAGATTATTTTCCCTTTTAATAAGCTAGCAATTTCGCGGCATATCGATAAGCCTAAACCTGTGCCACCATATTTACGGCTCGTTGAGCCATCTTCCTGTTTAAAAGCATCAAAGATAAGCTCTTGTTTTTCAGGGGCGATCCCGATCCCGTTATCTTTGACCGTAAAAAGAAGATTTTCTGCTTCAGCTATTATTCCTAAAGAAACTTCGCCTTTTTCACTTGTAAACTTGAACGCATTCGATAATAAATTCTTGAGGACTTGTTGTATACGATGTTCATCACCAATGAATTCCTGCGGTGCATTTACATTGACATCGAGTAAGAAGTGAATATCTTTCGACGCTGCGGTATCGCTGAAAAAATCTTTAATATAATTGACAAGGTCGTACGTGTTGATACGTTCTTTTTGGACTTCAACCTTCCCCGATTCAATTTTTGCCAGATCCAACAATTCGTTAATTAAATGTAGGAGATCTGAGCCGGCACTATGAATAACAGAAGCATACTTTATTTGGTCTTCACTGAGGTTTTTCTTTTTGTTATCCTGAAGTAATTTGGCAAGAATGAGAATACTATTGAGTGGTGTCCGCAATTCATGGCTCATATTGGCCATAAATTCAGATTTATATTTGCTCGACAGCTCTACTTCCTCTATTTTTTGGGCTATGGCCTGACGGGCTTTTTCCAGATCTTCATTTTGTGCAAAGAGCAATTTGGCCTTCTCGTCCAGCTCATTATTGGTTTGGATAAGCTCTTCCTGCTGTACTCTAAGCTCTTCCTCAGAAGCCTCCAACAAATGTGTCTTATGGATTAACTCCTCATTGGTTGTTCTCAATTCCTCCTGTTGAGTCTCTAATTCCTCTGTTTGTTGTTGAAGTTCCTCATAAAGATCAGCAAGCTTTCCATGCGTTTGGGCTACTTTTATGATAACGGCAATGTTATCTTTTGCTTTATCCAAGAAGTTAAATCGCAGTTGCTCGTCCTTCGCATTAATAATTGGGCAACAAATTTCCATGATACCGACACACTGGTTTTCATAAGAGAAGGGTACAATATAAATCTCAGTTTCTAAGCGGTCGGATAATGAGGTTTCTAAGATAAGATGCTTGTGGTCGACGTCCTTTATTTTAACGACTTCATGATTGTTTGCGACTTCGCCCAAAATACCATCGTTTTCCTTAAACGTTCGTTTGATAAACTGTGTGGAGGAAATGCCAATTTTGTGGCAAAGCTGATACTCCTGATAGTTGTCATCGAAAATATAAATAGTCCCACCTAATGCTTTTGTCGTGGAAGCAATAGCATGTAGGCTTATTTCGGCAATTTTCTTGTCTGTATAGTCACCGCGTAATTGTTCGTCGATGCCATTTATAGCATTCAAAATCCAGTTATCACTGTTGGTCTGGTCTTGCAATAGTTGGAGGCGGTTATTGGATTCTTGCTGACTTTTCACTGTAGACCTCAGAAATCTAGAGATCGAGGAAATTTTGGCGAGAATATAGAAAAATCCACTTAATCCAATAGCGATAAAAAGGTAAGTAATGTACTGGGCCAGTTGTAGTTCATTTCTAGATCTTTCTAAGAGTCTTGCCCGTTGATCCAATAAGTCTCTCGACATGAGATCGATCTGATTTAATATCGCGGCTTTTCGCTCGTGAATATTATGGGATATGGATTGTGTTTCCTTCGTGTTGTCAATATCCTGCTCAAAGTCGTAAAATGCAACAATATCCTTTCGGATGTTTTCAGTGCTGTTTGGCTGAACATGATAGAAATCATCTTTTAGACTTAAAGATCGTAACAGTTCATCCATTTTTTTTAATTCCATTTTATAAGGAATAAATAGTGAAGCGTCTTTCTTATTCACGTAATCAAGTTTGATGTCATTTACCTCGTCTACACTTGATTTGATTTCATTAATGATATTGAATCTATTTTCGGCGACACGAACAATACTTCGCTCGTTATTTAAGTTATGATGCAGCGATATGAAAAAATATAGGGCTGAAAGGAAGATAAGCGAAAAAGAAATGATCACTCCAATGGTAATTTGCTTTCTATAATTTTTTCGATCCATGTGAGAATGAGTTTATCGTTTTACTTTTCTGTAGGTATTGTGTTTCGATGGTACCTGGGGAAAAAGATATATGTAAAATAACAAAAAAACTTGCTATTCCTAAAATAATCAAAAGTCAGCATAGAAACAAACCTGTACAGCCGTCAAGGATCCCACCAATCTATTTGCGCACAACATCGACTTTTTGTTGCATAAGCGTAACTTAGATCATTTTTTGTCTTTTCATTCTTAGTCGCAGCAAATTGGGGGCAAGTAGTGATCAGGTTTGATATTCTAACAGTATTTGTTCAGTGCTCGTTCAGTGATTGTTCAGTGCTTGTTCAGTGATTACTCAGTATGAACTGAATATTGAGTGACTGATCACTGTATAATAATAGATGGAAAACTGTAGTAAGCTTTAAAGTGATATGAAGGTCTGTCAAACCGATTGTTATTTCGATTATTGATAATAAGATATTATGATAATCATCAAATAGTAGAATCTATAAAATAGAAGAAGAAAAAATACTTATAAAAACAAAACCCTGATGATGGGCACCAGGGTTCGTTACTAACCAATTATAAACCTAAATTATGAAAAGACTTTTTAAGGGCTTCTAAACTAAATTAGTTGCCGTGTTGTGCCGTGAAAACTAAAAATGATTGTTTTTTAAATCTTATGCAAACTTTAAGTCAATAACTCTTCTGACTGCTTGCTGTTAGTGTTTCATAGCGAGATAACCTTTAATTATCTTCTACAAAGATACGGTAAATATACCGTAGCATCCAAATATTTTTAAGAATAAGTTGCTAATACAACTATGTTGTGACACACAAATGATATTTTGGCTTATCTGAATAATTATCTGACAGTGTTGTCAATTAGATCAGTATCGCTTCGCGAATTATTACTCGAAATGCCTTACTTTTACAAAAAATATATTTATGGTATTGACTGAATTTAAATCGATAAAAGCATTTGTATTGGATGTAGATGGTGTGCTGACTGATGGTACTGTGCAAGTTAATGAAGAAGGGCATCAGTTACGTACATTTCATATAAAAGATGGCTATGCCATGCAGTTGGCGATCAAGAAAGGTTATCCGATTTTTATTATCACAGGTGGAGGTTCGAAGGGTGTCGAGCAGCGGATGAAAGGTTTGGGGATCAAAGAAGTCTATTCAAAAGTTACGGACAAGCTTTCTAAAATGAAAGAACTTGCTTGTGATTACAAGCTTGAATTAAATCAATTGATGTACATCGGCGACGATATCCCTGATCTTAGCTGCATGAAGTCCGTTGGGATAGCTGTTTCTCCGGCAGATGCAGTAGAAGAGATCAAGAAAATTTCACATTATGTGTCTGGTTTTTGTGGCGGAAAGGGAGTTGTACGTGAATTGATCGAAAAGGTAATGAAAGTACAAGGCAACTGGTATGAGGATGAAACGGTAAAAAGCATATAGGGATGTTGAAAAATCTAAAAAATAGAACAATTATATTAGGGTCTCAGTCTCCACGGAGAAAGCAGCTGTTAGCAGGGCTTGGACTGACATTTGAAGTCGACGTACGGGAAACGGCAGAATATGTGGATCCGAATTTGTCTGCAGCTGAGGTCGTTCGTCAAATTGCTATTTGTAAAGCGGAAGCATTTGCGGATAAAAAAGATTGTTTGGTTATCTGTGCCGATACTATTGTGGTATCGGATAAGGGCGAAATCTTAGGTAAGCCTAAAGATGAACAGGAAGCTAGAGAAACGCTAACAAACTTGTCTGGTCAGAAACATGTGGTGCTGACTGCTGTAGCGATCTCATGGGAGGGTAAGATGAGCACTTTTGTCGAGACGACAACTGTTTATTTTTACGAACTAGAGCTGGATGAAATCGATCATTATGTTACTCAATTTTCGCCACTAGATAAAGCAGGTTCTTATGGAATACAGGAATGGATCGGCTTAATCGCCATAAAAAAGATAGAAGGGGAATACAATAATGTGGTCGGATTACCCACGGCAAAGCTTTATCAAGAATTGAAAAAGTTAATGTAAAAAAAGCGGCTTTTGCCGCTTTTTTATTACTCTTTGATTTTTTTTAGCTTACCTGTTATTTGATGAAATAACGAACGCCGGTGTAGAACATGCGTCCTGTTAAAGGACCCCAAAGCATTGACGTATCAAAATAGTTTCCAAAGGGTTGATCCGCGGCGAGGATTGGCATATTTTGGAAATAATTAGACAGATTTTCTCCGCCCACATACACGGTGAAGTTTTTCTCTTTCCCAAAAGTTTTGCTAATCTGCGCATTCATTGTCGCATAAGCCTTTGACGCTGTAGGCATTTGATATTCAACGGGGTTCTCTGCTGTTGATGGAATGCGTTTTTGTCCAACGACATTCAATGTATAATCTACACTCCAGCCAGAATGGTGATTATATGCCAGGTTGACAAAACCACGGTGTTTGGCCAATAGCGGTTTGGTCTTTCTGCCACTTTCAAAATCAGTTTGAACATCAAGTAAGCGATAGGCCAACCTCGTTTCAAAATGTGGTGCTGGCATCAAGCGAAATTCTGTTTGCAAACTATTGGAGAAAGATTTTCCATTCAAATTATAAAAATTGATCTCTCGGGGATTTTCGTAATCGACCACGACCTGATTAGAGAAGCTGTTATGGAAAAATTCAACTGATGCCGAAGCCTCACGTCCGAAGATCCGCATACTTTGGTCTATCGCTATTCCGCTATTCCAGGAGACTTCAGGTTGTAGGCCATAAGCCTTATCGTATATATTAGGCGATTGGATAACCAATTTTCTGCTACTAGCCAATACTGCCGTGTTCTCCGCAAATATATTTGCAGTACGTTGACCTCTTCCTGAGCTAGCTCGAACTGTTGTTCCCGAAAGCGGGGCATAACGTAAATGGATGCGTGGTGTTGTAAACCATCCATACAGGGAGTTGTAGTCTTGGCGAAGACCAATAATGGCATCAAATTTTTCTGATGGACTATAGGTATATTCTGCAAATGCTCCCGAAACCACTTCTTTCCTTTTGAAGTTTTGATCTTTTAAATACCACTCATTGTAATTGTCATAATTAATGGAGGCACCAACGCGATACTTGTGGGCGACTGTCCCGATAATATCTTGAAATAAGAGATTAGCATATCCATTTTGTTGCTCCGAATCGTAGTTATTGAGCCCAAAATAGCTTTTTTGATTGTAGTTTGATCCTGCAAGCTGGAGACCTATGCTGCGGTGCTTATTTTCGGGGAACACATAACCAATTTTAGCAAAACCTTCTACGCGTTCGATATCAAATCCCAAACCGTAGCGATTTGTGGTACCCTTATCTGTCTTTTTGTTAAAATCAATCTGTCCGCCTGTACGGTCGTCATTGAGATATTTAACCCCAAATTGTACCATAAGCCCTTTTCCATTTTCATAAAACCAGCGGTTGACACCAGAGAATAGATTGCCAACGGGTATATCTCTAAATCCGTTGTGACTAAAGTTCATGGATTTATTGTACATGAAATTGTCATGCAGGAGCACTGCAGTGGACCAATGCTGACCAATTTTTTGTGAAAGATTTAAGTTGACATCTGTACGTCCCATGTTGTTCGCATAGGCATTAAAAAACAATCTTTCTGAATTTTGAGGTTTCTTCAATTCGACGTTGATCTGTCCCGCCATGTTTTCGAAACCGTTGGCTACGGAACCGATACCTTTCGCAATTTGAATAGATTCAATCCATGTCCCTGCAATAGAATTTAAACCTAAAGGAGAAGCGAGCCCACGTGGCCCAGGTAAATTTTCAACGGTTAATTGGGTATAAATACCGCTAAGGCCTAGCATTTGAATCTGTTTACTGCCTGTTACTGCATCAGCACTGACGACATCGACGGAGGCGTTGGTTTCAAAGCTTTCGCTTAAATCACAGCAAGCGGCTTTGAATAACTCTTTTCCGGTAAGAACTTCTAGTCGTGCAGGTGTCATACGGTCAATATAATTTGAGCGTCGTGTTCCTTTAACCTCGACTTCCATCAACACATTACCCTTCGCTGTAATCATAATGACTTCATGCAGATCTTTGATGGTGATGGTGTCAGATTTCATCCCTACATAACTTACAACCAATTTGTTGAACCCTTCTTTGTGGTCCAATTTAAATACACCATTTTCGTTTGTCCTTGTGTTTTTGGTTGGAAGGTTGGCCCAGTGTAAATTGGCGCCAATGATGGGTTTAAGATCCCCCTTTTCATTTTCTTCAACAACAACACCGGTAACGGTATGTGGATGATCATGGTTATCGGTTGTCACCGCTTTCTTTTCGGGTACTTTGCCATTTTCCAGTCGCGGATACATACAGCATTCATGGAGTTTAGCATAGGATTCATCAGTGGCCACCAGGTTGTCAACATCATGACCAACCTGAGCAATATTTTTCTTGATTGCCTCCAACTGAACTTTTTGGGGGTTATATTTGATTTGCAATAGGTTGTCTCCTGCATTCCAAACGGCCGTTTCTACGCCATGCATTTTTGCGGCCGTTTCAATACGTTTTTTACACATAGCGCAATTTCCAGCCACTGTAAGTGTGCGGGTACTGTCGATCTGTGCCTGTACAAATGCCAGAAAAAATAAGGATAGAATGGTCGTTGTATATATTTTTTTGAAAATTTGATTCATCATTTTAATTAAGAGTATTCGCTTCAACTAGCATTTAATTTTACCTTCATGATATCGCGCAACCACATGCAAGGGGTACGGATTTATTTTTTTCAGTTCTACAATTTTTTTGCTGAATGATTTAAAATCCACTTTTTTGTTCCGTGATAAGCTACGAAAAGATGAATGTTGGGAATAACAGTCTGCTATTCTCGCGAGATATAAAAACTATAGTGGACTTCGATCAATTCAAGAAAATGAACTGCGTTCAGTGAAAAGAGGTGATATTAAATTCTAAAATTTTGATTGAGAATAAAAACAGGAGGGCTCTGTCTATTGTAGCTCGCAAAATCGGTATACGTTAGTTTAGAAAAATCGTCTTCCTCCCCAGCGAAATGATAATAATTAAGTATCCAATGAAGCGTAATTATTGCAGGAGAAAAATGGTTAAAATCAAGATTTTGTGTTACTCTGCTGAATTTATCGAGCTTTTGTGCTTCGATCTTAACATCTTTACAGCTTCCTGTTTCATGACAGTGTTTCTGCTGTTTTTTTGCAGACTTGGCACACAGAGGGCAGGCGATATTATGGCTTTCCGATAACGATACACTTTGTGTTTCCCCTTGGCAAAAATGAAGATGCACTGAGGCACCACTTGCTGCGAGCAAATAGAAAAATAGGCCGATTAATAGTGCAATTTTCTTCATCGAAGCAAAAATAAAGAAAATATGTAATTTTTTTTTGTAATATTTTGGATAAATGTTATAACTTGTAGTAACAAATGAAAAACTAAAATTTACCAAAGTTATGAATTTATTATTTATCAATCCGGTCAGCTCGTATTTGCTAGCTATCTTTTTGATTGTTGGGGCAATTCTATTGTACAAGGGATTTTACCATCTGGCTCGCCGTATACAGGAATAGTACAGTATGTTCAGTCTTTTTAGGAGCACTTTACAGGGAAACAGCCTATGTAGATTAGTCCCTTAAATTTAACTACTCAAGGAAGATTTTATAAGAATGGGAACATTTTCTAGATGCTCCCATTCGTGTTGTTTATCGGCTTAATAAAGGGTCACTTTTTCCGGCATTTCCAATCTCTACACGACCTGCATATCGTTCTTCGAAGTTTAGAAAACCACTGCAAGTAAGGCTGAAGTCGTACCAATAGTTTTGCTTAGCCAATTCAAAATGTATCGTGATGGATTGTCCACCTTTAAGTTGCAAACTTCTTTTTTCTTTTCCATAGCTGAGATCCTCAAAAATAAGTTGCTCGGTTGTTTTTCCATTGTTTGTACAGGAGAAAGACAAACGGCCAGTAAATGCTGCTTCATTTTTACTTTTTTCATACGTACATCGGATCTTTACATGTGGATTATCCGCGTCGCCTTTAAATTCCCGATAAAATCCGTTTGGACCATGGATTTCGAGGTGGTACATTCTTTTGTCGAAGGCATCTAGCGGCCAATGGTCTGTTACATAATCTCCTGGAGCAACCGCATAATTTCTGGAGGTTCCAACTTCTCCTTTGTAGCTAGCAGCATGGTAAACTGTAAATGGTGCGCCTGCGGCCTGTTTGCCAAAAATTTTATCTGAAGCCTCAAATGTGACCAGGTAATCCCCTTTGGATTGGTATTCGCCATGCACATAAAGTTCATAAGGAAGGATACATGAATCCCGAAGCCCTTTTTCTTGTTTTGGGAAATAGGGTGAACTGCCGGGGTCTTGCTCTATTTGTTTGATCTCCATTGCGCTAAGCGCTTTGAACCCCATGGGAAGACCTTTGAACTTGGCTTGGTGAATCTCTTGGATAAAAGGTTCCCGCTCCAGCACAATAGGTTTGTTCATGGTTTCGCCATGATAGGGTCTAAATGCTGAAGTTAAGTCTCCACATACGGTACGCCGCCAAGTGCTGATGTTAGTTTCTTTTATATTTTTATTGATTTTGTGATTAATAAACTTCTCCAGGAATTGTAAACTGGAGGTATGGTCAAACACTTGTGAATTGACCCAACCGCCTCTGGTCCACGGAGAAGCAATAATCATCGGTACACGATAGCCAAGACCGATATTGCTTTCTCTGCCGCTTTCAGGATAATATTGCTCATCGCGGCGTACAAATTCCAACGCAGGGTTTATTCCTTCGGATACTTTTCCACTTTCTGTATCATCAGGGTTTGGTGCTGTAAAGGGTGCAAAGTGATCGAAATACCCATCATTCTCATCATAGGTAAGTATAAAAATTGTCTTTTTCCAAACTTCTGGATTTTGGGTGAGAATGTCCATAATTTCGCTGACATACCATGCGCCGAACCAAGGAGAATCGGGGTGGTCAGAAAAAAGCTGGGGCGGAGCTAACCAAGATACGGTTGGAAGTTTACCCTCCTCAACATCTTTTCTGAATTGATACAGGACATCTCCTTTAGGGATCTGTAACTCGCGCTGTTGCCCTCCTTCTTGATAATGCATTGTTTCCAATTCCATATAATCTGGCTGCGCACTGTTGTTAACAAAGGCACGGCGATGAATATCTTTTGTCCGCTCGTCGAGCTTTTCAAAGTTATCGGCTGTATATCGCTGTAATTCTTCTTGAATATGCTTGAGATTTTTCTTTAAATCTTCAAGTGCATCGGCAGCTGGTGTTTCGCTAATTTTGCGCTCGAGATCTTCTTTTTTAGAGTTAGGAGCTGACGATAGCGGGGATGATATTTGACTTGATATTGTGGGAAGTACTCCATCGGATTACAACCAAAATTGGCGAGCCAGCTGTTGCCTCTCCACTATAACCAGCACTGCTTGAAGAAATTTCATTTTGATAGATTTTCCAGTCTACGCCTAATTCCGAAAGGCGTTCGGGAAAAGTGGTCCATGTTGCTTTCCCGCTAAACTCGGAGTCTCCATTCCAAACTAAGGCTTTTCCTGTCAGATTTTCCCGGATATTGGCCGTCCAGAAATAAAGCCGGTTTGGATTCGTGCCGGTGATGCTCGAACAAAAGTGTTGGTCACAGATTGTGAAAGAGTCTGCCAGAGAATAGTAAAAAGGAATGTCTTCACGGGTATAATGTCCCATAGTCAACGGTAGATCGGCAAATTCTTTAAATCCAGAATGTTTTACATCCAACCATCTGTTCATTTTACCCTTATTCCTTGCGTCGGTTTGATCGGTCCAGTTGTGCGGAAGACAGCCCATCCAGGTAACTTTTGAATCTTTGATATCCAATCGGAAGGGGGCAAATGTTTCTCCGGATTTTTGCGTCTGAAACCATACTTTATTTCGATTGGGTTGACGGATAGCTCTTGGGTCATTGAAGCCTCTTACACCACGTAGTGTTCCAAAGGCATGATCAAATGAACGGTTTTCCTGCATTAATAAAACGACGTGCTCGGCATCATAAAAGGTGCTGCCCAATGCTGGATTAATAGCCATCGCCTTCGCATAGCGGATGGAATAACATGGGAGAGAGATGCTCCCCGGCAAGCATAGCCGCTTTCTTTAAAAAATCTCTTCGTGTATCCATGGTTATATCAGTATAGATTTGACGGGCCGCCTATTGCTTGGTTAATTAGTCGTTCCTTAACAAAACCCACTATTTAATTTATTTTTAAAAACAGGATTAGAAAACAGCATAATTTGTATCTTATAAAATAAGAAAATAATTTTCTGTTTCAGTAGTTCCATCATTTTCTTCATGTTCCAAGCGGTTGCAGCTAGTAATGCATTGATTTGTGGTCCCGTTTCTCCCATGAAGTAATTTTTTGCCAGCCTAAAATCGGTTTTTAAATGTCCGATGATAGGTTCTATTGCCGCTCTGGTTCTAAATTTTTTGCGCTTTGTCTGCTTTTGATAAGCAGTGTCTTTTTTTCTTGGAGTGCTTGGGATGGAGATTTTCACGCCCTTTATTTCTGATTTTCCTCTGCCACCTCTATCGTAAAGGAGTTCTTTTGGGAGCTTTTGACCACCGGTTTCCATCTGTTCCAAAAGTGGTTCTATGGTGTGACCATCGTAAGGAGTTTGCAAAAATGCTTTAATCCCGAGAATGATTTTCTTGCCTTTGTTGGCGGTGGTTATCAAACCTACCTTATTCCCAAATTCATACTGGCTATGCGCTTTTCCTTTGGCAATACATCGGGTAAAAGGCTTGTGAATGCTGTAAATTTTATCGGCATCGTTTCTTTTTTGTGTGACAACCTTGGTGTACAATGTCATTAAATCTTTATAAAATTCTTGCTGTTCTGCATTAAAATTCCGTTGCAATTCACGAATCAGTCTCATGGCGATGGTTTTGAGCTGTCTTTGAGATTTCCTTGCCGCTTTTGCCCGCTTGGGATGTTTTCCGTTGTAGGTGTTGCGCACCATTTGTTTGCTGACTTTTGTGTAGCGTTGTCTTTGTTTTATGCCTTCATTTCCGGCTATTTTGTTGCAATAATCGATCACTTTTTTGCACAATTTTGCATCGGTAGGAAAAGAGGTATTATTCTCCTGAACGGTAGTATCGGACAAAACAAAATTTGAGGTGTTCGTCTTGGCATCGTGCATTCTTACGCTGTAGGCAAAGATTTTTTCGATACCTTTTTCGCCAATTCTTTTTCGGAAATGAACAAAATTACTCGGGTCACAAGGAAATTCGTGTTCAAAGAAAACCCTGCCACAAAAATGCTGCATATAAGGATTCATGATCCAGGCTTTTTCCAACGTCTCATCGCCCAAATTATACAAATGTTTCAGTAGCAAACAACCCACCATAAACCGAATCGGATGGCTCGGATTGCCCACTTTGGAATACAAGGGCGAAAATTCTTTCTCAAAATAATTCCAATCTATTTTTTCTGAAAGTAGAACAAGTTCATGCTCGTGGTCAATAAAATCCACCAACATTGGGCGGAATAATTCTGGCTTCTTTTCTGGATTTTTCCCCAACATATTTGCAAGGTTTTAAAGCTCGAAGATACAAATTCTTGCAATAAAAAACAAGCTATTTTAAACCCAAAATACTAATAATCAGTAAATTATAGGTGGTTTAAGGAGAGACTAATTAAGGCAGCAAAGATATTCTCTTTGAAAAAATACATTTTCAAAACCGTCTTAAAAATAAGAGTTCGATCCAAGAAAAAAGACTTTAGATCGAACTCTTATTAAAAAAATAAGGCTTTGCTAATTTTTAGCCTGTAGGTTAAGCTTTGATAGACGAGATAAATGCTGGGATTTGGTCGAGATAATCCGGTTCCTTTAACCGTTTTACAAATGCAGTACCTATAATGGCACCCGCCGTATGCTTGCTTGCTTTTTGAAAGGTCGGTTTATCGGAGATACCGAAGCCAACGATCAATGGATTTTTTAATTGGAGATCATGTATCCGCTTAAAGTAAGCTGCTGTATCGTCTCCAACATCAAGTGTTTTACCCGTCGTTGCATTGGAAGAAAGTAAATAAATAAAGCTCCTAGAAAGGCTGTCTATTTTTCTGACGCGTTCTTCAGAAGTCTGCGGTGTTACGATGAATATATTGGCGATCCCATTTTTCTCGAAAGTCTCTTTGTAAAGTTCTTCGTATTCATCCATTGGTAGGTCGGGTATAATGACACCATTAACGCCTACATTTTTACATGCTTCACAGAATCTTTCCACACCAAATTGAAGTACAGGATTAAAGTAGCCCATCAAAAATACGGGGATACTGACATGCTTACGCAGGTCATTCAACTGATTAAATAACTTTTCTACAGTCATACCATTTGCCAAGGCAATTTCAGAACTGTGCTGAATGACAGGTCCATCTGCCACTGGATCGGAATAAGGGAAACCGATTTCCAGAAAGTCCGCGCCGGCATCTTCCAATTTCTTTGCAATATGGATTGTGCTGTCCAATGTTGGATACCCAGCTGTAAAATATATCGATAAAAGGGGGGTACCTTCTTTTTTCTCAATTGTATTCATGCCTTAAAAATCAAAGTATTTCATATAATTATCTAGATCCTTGTCACCACGTCCAGAAAGACAGACAACGACAGTCTCATCGCCTTTAAAAGGTATTTTTTCCAGATAAGCCAGCGCATGAGAACTCTCAATAGCCGGTATGATACCTTCTAATCGCGTAAGCTCAAGACCTGCACGCATCGCTTCGTCGTCAGTTACGCTGACATAGTTACCTCTACCGGATTTGAATAACCAAGCGTGTTGGGGGCCAATACCGGGATAATCGAGTCCCGCCGATATGGAGTAAGGTTCGATGACCTGGCCATCCGCTGTTTGCATAAGTATAGATCGGCTTCCATGTAAAACTCCCTCTTTTCCTAATGCTGTTGTAGCAGCGGATTCGCCTGAATCAACACCGTGGCCAGCGGCCTCTACGGCATACAATTGAACCGATTCTTCATCGAGGTAATGATAGAACATACCTGCCGCATTGGAGCCTCCACCGACACAGGCCAATACAATATCTGGATTTTCTCTTCCTGTTTTTGTCAAGAGCTGTTTTTTCGTTTCGGCAGAAATAATAGACTGAAAGCGAGCAACCATATCGGGATAAGGATGTGGTCCCACAACAGACCCAATGATATAATGGGTGTCGACAGGATTGTTGATCCAATCTCGCAAAGCTTCATTGGTAGCATCCTTTAGCGTTTTGGACCCTGATGTTGCCGGAATAACTTCGGCACCCATCATTTTCATCCGTGCTACATTTGGAGCCTGACGTTGAATATCAACTTCTCCCATGTACACTGCACATTGTATACCTTTGAGCGCACAGACGGTCGCTGTGGCTACGCCATGCTGTCCTGCGCCTGTCTCCGCAATGATGCGCTTTTTGCCCAGGCGTTCCGCTAATAGAATTTGGCCAATGGTATTGTTGATTTTATGCGCTCCGGTATGGTTAAGATCCTCCCGTTTTAAGTAAATCGTAGTTCCATATTTTTCAGATAGACGCTTGGCATGATATAATGGAGAAGGACGTCCGACATAATCGCTGAGCAGTTGGTTAAATTCCTCCTGAAAGCTCTCTTCTTCGATAATTTTGAGATATTCTTCACGTAGCTCTTTCACATTTGGATAGAGCATCTCAGGGATATAGGCTCCTCCAAAGGGACCATAATATCCTTTTTCATTGACTTGATATATACTCATTTTTTAATTGTATTTATACTGTGGCTTAATAGCGCAATATCTTTTAAGCCGGGTTCTACTTCAAATTTTGAATTTAAATCCAGGGCATATAGTCGTGGATCATTTCTTTCTAGCGCTGTTTTGATATTTTCGGGATCTAAACCACCGCTGAGAAAATAGGGGGTAGTAAGTTTGTATTGGTCCAATAGGGACCAGTCAAATTGTACTCCTGTACCACCATAGGAACTACTTTTGGTATCAAATAAAAAGTAGTCCACAACTTTAGCGTAAGGATCAAGCTGTATCCAGTCAAAGTTTTGATCAACTCCGAAGGCTTTCAAGATGATAACCCCTGATTTTTCTTTCAATTCAAGACAGAATTCGACAGATTCATCGCCATGCAATTGAATTACATTTAGTTGGAATTCAGTTATTTTATCTAGAATTGCTGAGAGGCTAGCATTGACGAAAACGCCGACTTTGCTTAGACCGTCAAGCTCCTTAATGTATGCGGAGGAGCTTTGACCAACATAACGTTTGGATTGATCATAAAATATAAATCCCATATAATCGATGCCCAAGGAAGCTACAGCGGTTATATTGTCGGGATATTTCATACCACAAACTTTTACTTTGACCGCCATTTTATTTTTTGATTAGTTTTTGGAAACTTCGTAAAGCTTTACCTCCCATCAATGAACCTTCTGCTTCATAAAAACAGTCGCCAAAAGATTTTTCGGGGTTAAAGGTCTTGATCGCAAATGCGGCATTGGTCAAAACAACATTGTTCTGCACATCTGTACCCTGATTGTTCAATATCGATAAGAATGTGTGGGCGGCATCCGCTATCGTTTCACCTCCTGTCAGCTCCTGGGCTGAGACTGGGGTGAAACCAAGCTCTTCCATGTTGTAGTAATTTTCCCCTTGGTTGTTGATTAACTTAAAATCACCGGTCATGGATATCTCGTCATAACCGTCCAAAGCATGAATAATGGAATATTGTTTGTTGGTGTTTTGGTATAAATAACCATATAGTCTTGCCAATTCTAAACTAAATACACCAACAGACTGAAATCTAGGATTGGAAGGATTTGTCAATGGCCCTAACATGTTAAAGAAAGTCTTAACACCCAATGCACGACGTATCGGGGCAACAGTTTTCATTGCAGGGTGAAACAATGGTGCATGGAGAAAACAGATGTTGGCTTCATCAAGCTGGCGTTGTAGTTCAGCCTTATCGTTGCTGAATTGATAGCCTAAATATTCCATGACATTGGAAGAACCACAGCTCGAAGATACCCCGATATTACCGTGTTTTGCGACATGGTAACCAGCCCCAGCTGTGATAAAAGATGCTATTGTCGAGATATTAAAGGTATTTTTACCATCCCCACCTGTACCGCAAAGGTCAATTAAATCATAACCATCAAAATCCAGTTTGAGACATAAATCATACATCGCATCCCTAAACCCTCCAAGCTCTTCAACGCGAATGCTGCGCATACCATAAGCGGTCATAAATGCCGCAATTTGGTGGCTGTCATATTTGCCCATGGCAATGTTGGTTAGAATCTCGTAGGCCTCTTGCCGAGAAAATGTCTTGTATTCAAATAAATGCGCTAAAATTTCTTTCATGGTAATTTAAATAAAAAAAGGGCTTACCTTATTTAGGCAAGCCCATCATATCTTGACGTATTAATCAAATAATGCAATAGGAATTTGCCACAACGTTATTCGTTGTGCCACCACCAAGCTTTATTTGAGACAGTTGTTATCATTGTTGTTTTTATTAATACAAATATGGTTGATAGAATTATAAAATGCAAGTGTTTTTATTGAAAAATTTTTAAGAAAGCATCATTGGCTTAATATTGCTCACAAATATGCTGTAAAATAAAACCTGATAAGCGCGCATTTATGTAAGCCTGAGCGTGATATTTAAGGGTTATAAGAGCAGGTATCTGATAAAATGGGGGCGATGAAAACAAGATGAAAATTAATAGAATACAAAATGAGCCTTATTGTTACCTTTAGAGACTAATGTAAAAGAAGCTATTTTTCTATCACGAATAACGGCAGCAAATACAAAACGCTTGAGGTATTTGACAAAGTAGACTTGTTGTGGATCAATACCTTCGAGATCGATATCACTTGTTTCTTTTCTTCCCGCTTGAGCAAAGCTAAGATATTCCAGTTGGTTGATATTTTTGCTCTGTACATTTATCCTGATTTCATCGATGCTTGCCAATAAGTATTCTTGCAGGTCTTCGTTTAGTTTTTTTGATGTGATTAGATCTTGACTTAGTATAATATCAGTAGCTAGACTAGGATCATGTAAACGTTGGACAAACCTTTTTAAAACAACAATATATTCATTGGATGTTTGTTGTTCCTGAGCAAATAAGCTTTGGCTGACCATACAGCTAATCAATAGAAACAACAACAGCTTTAATTTTATCTTCATATCTGTAAGACTTAGCTTCATCTAAATGGATTAAAACCAGGGAATAAAAAAACTCGGGAGCTAATCGGTATACACCATACTGAGGTGTCTCCGAAAAGAGGGGGATGTTTTCAATAAAAAACGCCTTTATTAAAAAGGCGTTTTTTATTTTTTAGTATTCATCTTCATTGAAGAAGAAATCGTCTTTTGTTGGATAGTCGGGCCAAATTTCTTCGATATTTTCATATGGCTCACCATCGTCCTCAAGAGATTGTAAGTTTTCAATCACCTCAACAGGTGCACCCGAACGAATAGCGTAATCGATTAATTCATCTTTTGTTGCTGGCCATGGTGCATCTTCTAGATGCGAAGCTAATTCTAATGTCCAATACATATAAAAACAATTTAAGTTCTCTATTTTCGCAAAACTATGATTTAATTTAACTTAAGCAAGTAAATCACGTGTTATTTTTGTGGTTTTAATGTAAGTAGTTGATTTTTAACGTTATAATATTTTTAGATATTCTCAAAATCACTTCCCTTTTCGTTTAACGCATTAAGTCTTGGGGACACGGATTTAATATCAGGATTTGGATAATCATTTTCGATCAAGCCATCTCGCATGCGTACAATACGGTGTGCATGTAATGCGATATCCTCTTCATGAGTCACTAGGATAATGGTATTGCCCTTGGAGTGAATTTCTTCCAGTAGACCCATAATTTCAATAGACGTTTTGGTATCAAGGTTTCCTGTTGGCTCATCGGCAAGTATAATGGATGGATCGTTGATCAACGCTCTTGCAACAGCCACACGTTGTCGTTGTCCTCCTGAGAGCTCGTTCGGCCTATGATCCATACGATGTCCTAAGCCGACACTTTCCAATGCTGCAGTAGCTTTTTCCTCACGTTTAACTTTATTATAGCCCGCATAAATTAGGGGAAGTGCAACATTTTCAAGTGCTGTATTCTTTGGTAATAGGTTAAACGTTTGAAAGACAAAACCAATTTCTTTGTTTCTTACTTCGGCGAGTTCATCGTCAGTCATGTCACTCACATTAATCCCGTTGAGGATATATTCTCCCCGGCTAGGGGTATCCAAACAACCGAGAATGTTCATTAACGTGGACTTGCCTGATCCTGAAGGCCCCATTAAGGCAACAAATTCTCCTTTATTGATGTTGAGTGTAACGGAGCTTAAGGCATGAATTGTTTCTGCACCAATTTGGTACTCTCTGGCAATATCCTTGATTTCGATTAAGATCTTTCCTGACATATTTTTTGGAGGTTCTCTAGGTTATGAAAATACGATTTATTCTTCATAATCCAATAGGAATGCATTTTGTCATATACAACTTTTTCTAGTTCCGATGCATTATCATCGTTAAAATCTTTAGTCTCTATCGGCTTGAATACATGTATTTTAACTATTCCCGGCCGAGACCCTCTTTTCGAGCCGTCATCGAAAAAGATATCCCAGGCATTTTCTATAATAATGGGTACTGTGGGAACGTCATTCTGAATAGCAATTCGAAAGGCTCCGGATTTAAATGCGTGAATCTTTGGGGGGAAACCATCGTCGATTTTTCCTTCTGGGAAGATAACCACACTTCTTCCGCTTCGGACGAGTTCATTGGCACGTTGAAAAGCCTTGAAAGAAGATACTTTACTTCTTCTTGTGACCGGGATATCTATTGTTTTGAAAAAAATGCGTGTAACCGGGTTTTTAAGCAGGGAAGCTTTTCCAATAAATGAAAAAGGAGCTGGGCACAAGTAGGTAAGGGCTGTTATATCCAAGACCGAAGTATGATTGGGACACAATACCATGGAACGGTTCCAATCTATTTTTGATTCATAGCTCACCTTAAAAAATACACCAGCTAAGGCCGAACCACCAACTGATACCCAGCGTCGCATACGGGCAATCCGAGCATAATTTTTTTCGGGACGTCGTGCTAAAAAATAGATGTAAGGGAAAAACAGAAGAAAAACAAGTAGAACGCTGATAAAATACCAATACCGATGGAGTTTTTTGAGCAATAGGATCATACAAGTCAACTAATTTTGACCTAAAGTAAAAAAAGAAAATGGATAATTAATTATCCATTTTCTTTTTTAGTCTACTGTAAAACCATACTTCTTGTAAATACGCTTGGCTGTTGGCGAGTCCATGAATTTTAAAAAGTCATCTGCAGCCTGCGTATGCGGTGCGTTTTTCAATTTTGCAGCAACGTAAGTTGCGGTTGTATTTTGCGCATCAGGAATGGTAATCCCTTCGACAGGATGGCCAATTAGTTTTTGATAAACGACTTCAGAAGCCCAAACTGGAGCCGCATCAGCCTGTCCATACAATACACGCATGGGGCTTTCGCGATGGTGGATCTTAGTCAGATAAGTGCTGCCGTCATTGACCTTATCTTCCATGATTTTTTTGACGAGTTGTTCGCCCCCGGCTTTTCTATAGGATGCTTTGATCTGCTCCCCAATTCCTTCCCATTGGGGATTAGGCATGCTGATACGAACTTTGTCATTCCCCAGATCATTCAATGTGCTGATATTAGCGGGATTTCCTTTTGGAACCATCAAACAGATATTGTTATAGCAATACACCTGCGTATGGCTAAAATAGTCTGCCATTTCGTTGATCGCCCGTTTACTCGCCGTGTAAATATCGGGTTTATGCGTAATGCGGAGATTGCCTATCGTAATTGAACCGCCTTTAATCTGCTTGGCTAAAATGCCTGGTGGCAGTGTTTCAACAAAAATACGTTCGTATTGTGGGTATTCTTGTTTGAATGATGCGAGTAGATCATCGACGACCATAAATTGATTGCCAGCGAAAAAAACGGTAAGCTGCGGATTCTCGATATCACCATATAAATCTGGAATATTGTCTATCCCAGGTACCGTAAAATTTAGCGCCGATTCTGGTGGAGTATTCCAGGGCGGATCAAAACGATGTTCTTGTGCCTTAATTTCCTGGACACCCAATAATGCTATTGTTAGACCAAGCAGTAGAAAATTTCTCATTATACTATGGTTTAACGATAACCCAACCTTCATTTGCGCGTAAGATTAATTCACCATTTCCGCTAGGAACATAACCTATAAAATCAAATAGCTCTTCTTTGGCAATATGTTTCTCTTCCAACGTATTCAGGCATTGCGCTACGATAACGCCTTTCTCGACGAGATCTTTCAAGGGTTTCTCGTATTGGCTGTTCTTCTTTAGGTAAGCTTCGGTACCGCCAGAAAATGCAACCAATTCAATTTGTAAACGCCCTTTTAATCGCGGGTCCTTCAAGACATTGTTAATATTGCGAATTGCTTTTTCAATTGTTTTTGGATCATTGCTGTCCAGTTGATAGATAGCTTTATACGCTTTTTTCTTCGCAACGGCACCGCTGTATTGATGGTTATCGAGCAACAATTTATTGTCCTGTGCTTTCGCTTGAATAGTCATTATCGCTAATAAAATACAAGCGATTGTAAATTGTTTTTTCATATTTATTATTGATTTAAAGGGATATGTATGTTTAAAAATTAAAAGGTCCGAGTTTATGTTGTTCTATACTAATGTTATCGGCATAAGGTGGATAGGGGCTATCTTTGGGCTTTTTGCTTAGATTAGGATAGTCCAATTGCTTATCTGTTTTTTGAGGTCTATCGAAAGAATTGATATACGCCGCCACATCATAGGCTTCGTCGTCTTTCAACTGAGGTGCATCATAAGTTGCGCCTAAAGGCATATTCGCTTTGATAAAACGGGCCGCGGTAAGCAATCGTGCCATCCCCGCGCCATCATTGTAGCTGTCTTTACCCCATAAGGGTGGATATTGATATCCTTTGCCAGCTGTTTGAGGCAGCCCCTGTCCGTCGCGTCCATGACAACTGGCACATTTGTTCTCAAAGACCACTTGACCATGTTTCAGGTCCGCCGCACGGTTGGGAATATCCATTTTTATAAATCCTTGGCCTGCCAACCGACCTTTATTAACTGTATTCACGCTGATGTTCTTGATATAGGTGACAATAGCCCTCATTTCCTTGCCGTTTTCGGGAATAGCTCGACCATTCATACTCCGCTCAAAACAACCATTGATGCGCTCTTCAAGTGATTCAATCTTATTTTCTCGTCCAATATAGGTTGGAAAGACATTGGTGAGCCCGACGTAAGGAGCAGCAAAAGCCTTTGTGCCGCCATTGAGATGGCAGCTGCTACAGGCCAGCTTGTTTCCAATCTTGACCTCACCATCATAAAAATAATCGTATGTGTTTTTAATTAGCTTTTCACCATAACTGGCCATTTCACCTTCGGGGCTATCTTTGAAGGAGATTTCCTTAAATTGGGAAACGTGTGTAATAAGGGAGTCGTTGTGTATATCAATAGCATCTGCTTGGTTTTTCCGATTCTCATGTTTGAGTGGAAACACACATAAAGTTGTACAAGTAATGACCAATGCGACGATGATCCAGCTGAGTGCCTTTAAGTAATTTGTAAGTTTTTTATAATCCATTCCGCTAATTCATTTGTACAAATCTATGCGGCTCCAACCTGGAATTAAAACGAAGTTTGTTTATGAGACATAACATTTGGTTATAACTTGAAGTTTTGCCGTAGACAGAATTGCAGAAACTGGTTGGGCGTACCGGCAAGTCCTCCATATAAATGGGTAAAATAGAAGTAACGTTCTATTGTCAATGGTGGAATATCGACAATGGTCAATAGATTATTTAACACTTCTTTTTGCACCGTATGAACTGACAAAAAAGCAAAGCTGTTGCGACGGGCAAGGTAGCCTTTGATACTCTCTGTTGAAGGTAAGATCATTTCTATCTGTACTTCGGATAGATTGATGCGGTTATCTTTTAGTGCGTTCTCAATAATTGTTCGTGTACCCGAGCCCTGCTCGCGTAGTACCAAGGGTAAGCGTGTGATATCGGATAATACTGGATTTTTTAATTGATCTAATAGTGGGTTTTGGCTATTTGTGACAAGAACCAGTTCATCCTTCATAAAAGGAATGTATTTCAGGGCCCGGTTGTCGGTAGACCCCTCCGTGATACCTAAATCCAATGTTTTATCAATAAGCTGTTCCTCAATACTGCGGCTATTGGATTGAAAAGACTGAATACGGTTGTTGGGGTATTGGGATAGAAAATCAGCAAGTAGAGCGGGTAAAACATATTGGGATATGGTTGTGCTGGCTCCTAACACCAGATTTCCTTTTCGTCCTTCTTGCAATTCCTGTATTTCTTGGCCCGCCTGATTGTATAGATTAATAATCTGTTGGGCATATTTATAGAGAATTTGACCTGAATCGGTTAAATTAAGATTGTTACCCTTTCTTTCGAAGAGTGGTACGCCAAGTTTCTTTTCTAGTTCTTGGATGTTTTTGCTTACTGCTGGTTGCGAGATGAAAAGGGCAGCGGCCGTTTTGGTGAAGTTAAGGTGCTGAGCAGCAGTGTAAAATACAATTAAACGAAAATCAAAATCCATAAAACGATAAAGGGTTATTTCTAAAATTTAAAAATAACCCTTTATCTAATGAAAAACTAAATTATTTGCTTAGTTCCGCGTAATATTTATGAAATAAAGGTATTGTTGAAATTCCCATTAGGTAATTCTCAATACCATATTTTTCATTTGGCGAGTGCAGGTTGTCACTATCCAAACCGAAGCCTAGAAGTACTGTTTTTAAACCCAATACTTCCTCAAAAAGAGCAACGATTGGAATAGATCCGCCACCCCGAGTTGGGATCGGTTGAACACCAAATGTTTCATGTAGCGCTCTCTCTGCTGCTTTGTAAGCAATGCTGTCGGTCGGTGTCACGACAGGCTCACCACCATGATGGGGCTTTACTTCAACTTTCACATAATCTGGTGCAATAGATTCAAAATGTTTTTTGAAAAGCTCCGTAATACGGTGAGAGTTTTGGTTTGGTACAAGACGCATGGAGATTTTCGCATTCGCTTTTGATGGAAGTACTGTTTTGGCGCCTTCACCGATATAACCACCCCAGATACCATTTACCTCCAAGGTTGGTCGAATACCGGTGCGTTCTAATGTTGTGAAACCTTTTTCTCCCCAGATATTTTGGATACCCAGGTCTGTTTTGTATTCTTCAATGTCAAAAGGTGCTTCATTTAATGCTTTGCGTTCTTCGGCAGTCAATTCGACAACATCATCATAAAATCCAGGGATAGCGATATGATTGTTTTCGTCATGTAATGATGCAATCAGTTTTGCTAATATCGTCGCCGGATTGGCTACTGCTCCACCATATACGCCGGAGTGTAAATCTCTATTAGGCCCCGTAACTTCAACTTCAACATAAGAAAGGCCGCGTAAGCCAGTTTCTAAAGAAGGTTGCTCCATGCTGATCATCGAGGTATCAGAAATAACGATAACATCTGCTTTCAGTCTCTCTGTATTTTCTTTAACAAACGTGCCCAAATTGACTGAGCCTACTTCCTCTTCACCCTCAATCATAAATTTGATGTTACATGCTAAAGCATCATTTTTAATCATGTATTCGAAGGCTTTTACATGCATATAAAACTGACCTTTATCATCGGCAGAACCACGTGCATAAATTTTGCCATCACGGACCGTCGGTTCGAAAGGAGGGGTATCCCACAGCTCGTAAGGATCAGCAGGTTGTACATCGTAGTGACCATATGTCAACACTGTAGGAAGTGCCGGATCGATAATTTTTTCTCCATAAACGATTGGATTACCAGCGGTAGGACAGACTTCTACATTGTCGGCTCCGGCTTCACGCAATTTCTGAGCAACAAAGTCAGCAGTCTTTTCCACATCTCCTTTAAATTTAGGATCGGCACTTACTGATGGTAAACGCAATAAATCAAACAACTCATCTAAAAAACGTTGCTTGTTTGCTTCTACATATTCTTTAATGTTTTGCATATTGTTTGTGTTTGAAACAAATTTACACAAATCGACACATTTAACTCAATTTGTTGTAACCTTTTCGGGAATAGCCGTGACTAATGTAAAAACTAATTCAAATAATTATGGAAAAGCAATCAGTAGCAGCCGTTTTGGGCGTCGGATTATTTACGTGTATTACCTTGTGTGTTTATTTTATTATGCGTTATCGAAGTGCCACAGTACACCTACCTAGCGAAAGTAGGAAAAAGGAGTCTTTGGATTGGCAAAAACCCGGAATTTTGGTCCTTGGTATCGGAGTAGGTCTGTTCATTGTCGGGATTTTGGATAACTATATCAATACAGACTTGCCAGATTCACTTGCCGTAGCAATTTTGATTATTTCTGCAGGAGTTGCGATGATAATTGCTAACCGATTGGATAAAAAACGCGATATTTAACCCGCCAATGGATGAAATCTATATTCGAAAAGTTCTGTCAGGTGATGTGGAATCTTATCGTTATTTTATAAAAACGTATAAGGATATGGCATTTTCTGTCGCTCTTTCTATTGTGAAGGAAGAGCATTTGGCAGAAGATGCCGTTCAGGATGCATTTATAAAATGCTATCAATCGCTGTCTTCCTTTAAAGGGAAATCTAAATTTAGTACCTGGTTTTACCGGATTGTGGTGCATGTGGCTTTTAATGCCGTTCGACATAAGAAACTGGACCTGGTCAATTTTGATCTTTCCCACCATGACACATCGCATGAGGATTCTGTATTGGATGAAATAATCGCGCATGAAAGAAAAGAAATGATCAACGATGCACTCACTATCCTGCCCGCCCGGGAGTCTGTTGCATTACGTTTATTTTATTTAGAAGAACAGTCTATGGATGAAATCCAGGAAATTATGGGCTGGACATTGGCAAATACAAAAGTGATCTTACACCGGGCCCGTAAAAATATGCAGATCATCTTGAGTCAGTTAATTAAAAAAGCAGAGTATTATGGATAAGCAGCAGGAAAAATTCAGAAGGGTTATGCAAATGAGCAAAATAGAAATGCCATTCGACGATTTTGAACAACGGATCATGGGCAGCATCGTAGCGCTTGAGAAAGATAAAGAAAAAGCCCTGTCAAATAAAAAGTATGCGATTACATTTTTTCTCCTCGGGACTGTTTGCGGAATCCTGTTAAATAATTATCTGATGTCCAAAATTGAAGTTGCAGACATAACCCCGGATCTTAAAAATTATAGTGCGATAGCTTGTCAAATATCTTTTGCCCTATTGATATGCTTCTTTTGTCTGCAGTTGTGGCGGTTGATCAATATGCAACAGAAAAAACATTATCAAGTCTAGCAAAAAATCTTTTTTTGAGTAAAGGTATAGGACCTGAGTTTTTGTACAAAGGACTTCCTATTTCGTTCAAATAGTGGGGGCGTGGGCCAAAATTAGTTTTTTTAGAAATAAAATTAAATTTACTGTAACAAAACATTGGTTTTATCTACTAATGTTATATTGATATTAATTTACTATCCAACAATTTTATGAAAAGAGTTTTACAAATGCTCTTATTTTTCATTTTTGCTATTCCTGGTCTGGCTTTGGGTCAATCCAAGATTGCTGGAAAAATAAGTGATGTAAAGGACCAACTAAAGTTATCAGACGCAACAGTTATGCTATTGACTGCTAAAGATTCTATATTAACAGGCTTTACCCGGTCTGATGAAAATGGTCTATTTTCCTTAGCCAAGCCCGATACAGGATCTTATGTGCTTATTGTGAGTTACCCTAAGTATGGTGATTTTTATACGGAGATCCAATCCGGTGTGGATTATTCCAAATTGGCTATTGGTCTAACAAACACAGCTACATTATTACAAGAAGTCATCGTTACGGGCCGTATCCCAATCACTATTAAAGGTGATACCACTGAATATGACGCCGGCAGTTTTAAAGTTGAGAAGAATGCCAAAGTTGAAGACCTGTTGAAAGCTTTGCCCGGCATCACGGTTGATGCATCTGGAAAGATTACTGCACAAGGTAAAACAGTCAAAAAAGTATTGGTAGACGGCGAGGAATTTTTTGGCGATGATCCGACGCTGGTAACGCGCAACATCCGATCGGATATGGTGGATAAAGTTCAGGTTTACGAGAAAAAATCCGAGCAGGCAGAGCGAACAGGAGTGGATGATGGTCAGCGTGAGCAAACTATCAATGTAAAGCTAAAAGAAGGCTCTAAAAATGGCATGTTCGGAAAAGCGCTTCTTGGTGGTGGAACCGACGACTACTATATGGGGCAATTGATGTTGAACAAGTTTAAGGGTTCGCAAAAAATATCAGTTTATGGGCTTTTCGGTAATAATGGTACCACGAGCATGAACTGGCAGGATGCCCAAAAGTATGGTGGTGATTCAGGTGTATCCTATGGTGATGACGGATCGATGAGCTGGTCTAATTTTACGGATCCTTTTTCTGGACAAGGAGTTATTGGTGTACCTAAAGCCATAAATTCGGGCGTTAACTTCTCGGATAAATTTGATAAGGATAAACATACAGTCAACATTAACTATAAATACGGAAGACTGAGCAGTGATGGAAATGATGAGACGATTACAACAGGTTTGATCAATAACAAATCGGTGAAGAATGTAGATACTGAAAATGACCAGCATCGTGCGAATCTGAAATATGACCTGAAATTAGATTCGTTAAATCTCTTAACCATACGAGGTGGAGCATCAAGAAAGAATCTTTGGTCCTATAATACACGCGAAGCTTATCAGTTCTCAAAGGCTGGTGATATCTCAATTGCGGAAATAACAGATGAGCTGGTGAAAAACAATGTGAATGAATTAAACTTTAGCACCTATTTTACACATAAATTCAAGAAAAAAGGACGTTCTTTTACATTTGATGGTCAATGGAAAAGAAATGAGATGAATGGCACTGGGCATTTAAATTCCTCTCTTAAAAATAATGATCTAAATACTGAAACAAAAACGGATCAAGATAAAGTCCGTAACAATAAAAGTGATGTTTTAGGAGCCTCTATATCTTACACCGAACCCCTATCCAAAATTTGGAATCTTGTTGTGGGAACTGGAATAGAACGAAGTACCAATACATCACTCGTGGAATCGTTCAATAATGATGGGCAAGGAAATTATAATCAATTGGATCGAAAGTTTAGTAATAATTATGATTTTGATAGAAATAGCAGTAGATATAAACTTGCGATAGTCCATACAACTGAAAAGCTCAAATTTACTGTAGCCAATAATTTTAATAATGACAAACTGAAGCAGTTTAATAATTATACAAGTCAGGGGATTACAAGAAGTTATTTTACCTATAACCCAAATGTAAGTGCAGGTTATTCTTTTACAAAGACAAAAGGTTTATGGATGAACTATACCGGTAAAAATCAATTACCTTCCATGAGCCAGATCCAGCCTGTTTTGGACAACTCAGACCAGATTAACCGTTATTTAGGAAATGAAAATTTAAGACCATCGTTTAGAAACTCATTAAATCTGAATTATAATTCGTTCCGTGTGTTGACCGGGAATTACGTGTATGTCGGCGGTAATATTTCTACCGAAAGAAACCCGATAACACAAAATATTGATACATTGAACGGGATCAATACATATACTTGGAATAACGTTGAGGGTAAGACCAATACTTCCCTGAACGTATGGTCTGGAGTTTATTTCAAATTGAGCAAAAAACTTGGCCTGTCCAACTCGCCACAGTTTTATGTGAATATGAGTGATAATTATAATATGTTCAATCACCAATTGAATAAAGTAAATACGACGAACTTTAATTTTACGTATAATTTTAAAAGAGATACCAAGACAGGTTTAAATTTTGACCTGAACTTTAGTCCACAATATCGTTTGATGAAATCAAGTTTGGAACGCAATACCAATAGCAATGGTTTCGTATTCGCTTCCAACGGAAGTGTGGAGTACTTCTTCAACAAAACATTTAAGGTTTACACGAATTATACCTACTCCTACGAGGCAGCGACCAAAGCTTTTGATGAGAAGTTTGAGCAGTTTTTGTTGCATCCGGGTGTAAGCAAGAAATTCCTGAAAAATGAATCGTTGGTGTTGGATTTTATGATCAATGATGTTCTTAACCAAAACAAGGGCTTTAGTCGTTCGGCATCGACTTCTGTCTTTACGCAACGTCGATATGATACGATACGCAGATATTATATGCTTAAACTATCATGGGATTTTACAAAAATGTTTTTATAAAATATTAAGCGAAATACAATGTTAAAATATATCTTTTTTCTCTTCTTCTGTTGTTCAGCCTTTGGTCTTAAAGCACAGTATACGTTGTTTGGTCGATCGGGAACTATTTCCTACGATAAGACGATGTATATGAAGAATATCGTAAGTAAAAAATTCATCGCTAAAGCCGATGATAACTCAAAACAATTTTTTGAGCGTATAATACCGAGATTACCAGAAAGTGCCGTGTTAAAGAAGTCTATGAAATTTAAAACCACGGAGACTTTGTTTGAGTCGGTAAAAGACGAGAGCCTGGATGCGGAGATTAAGCAGTATATTATGATGCTTGCGCTAGACTTTGATGCATCCACACTTTCAAATATGTCCAACCGATCTTTTTTGAGATACAATGATATTGTAGGTGAAAAAATTATTGTTCAGGATTCCATGAAGCGTATCAAATGGAAAATCACCGATGAATACCGTGAGATCGCTGGGTACAATTGCAGGAGAGCCAATGGTATTACACCGGATTCCATTTATGTCATTGGATATTACTGCAATGAAATTCCGATCAGTGGTGGCCCAGAGTCCATCAATGGTCTCCCCGGAATGATTTTAGGCTTGGTTGTACCTAGTCAGCACGTTTCCTATTTTGCAACAAAAGTTGAACTCAGCAACACCGTAGTGATGGACAAAAAGAAATTCGAGAATACCAAAGTCAAACGAATGACAAGAAAGGCCATGACAGATCAGATTACAAGTGTGCTGTCTCAACACATGAATAAAGAAACTGTTCAATTTATTATGGAACTTGGCAATTTATAAAGATCACAGCATGCTGTTTATACAATATGTTGCATATTTCTAACTGTTTAGATAAAAAAGCTCTTCAAAAGAAGAGCTTTTTTTATGGTTTTTAGTTTGTATTGCATTGTTAGTCAATTGTTTGTTTTATTTTTTAATACCTTTTTATTGCTTGTATTTTTTTGAGATAAACTAAAATTAACTGAAACAAAATATTAGTTTTGTGCACGAATTTTATTATTTATATAATTATATACTATCCAAAACCATATTATGAAAAGAGTGGGGCAACTACTTTTACTTCTTTTATTCTGTTTCTGCGGAATAGTTCATGCTCAATCCCGAATTGAAGGAAAAATCAGTGATGTAAAAGATCAGCTTAAGCTGCACAATGCAACCATTATGTTGTTAACAGCCAAAGATTCTATTTTGACCAATTTTACCCGTTCGGATGAAAATGGTAAGTTCGCTCTTGAGCGTCCTGATACTGGACAATATTTTATCATTGTCACCTATCCGAAGTATGGTGAATATTATGCAGAGATCTTGCCAGGGCAGCATTACAATAACCTATCTATTGGAATGACCAGCAGCGCAACCCTATTGGAAGAGGTAATTGTTATGGGGCGGGTACCCATTAGTATTAAGGGGGACACGACGGAATATGATGCTGGAAGTTTTAAAGTGGAAAAGAACGCCAAAGTTGAAGATTTGTTGAAAGTCTTACCTGGGATTACCGTCGATGCCTCTGGAAAAATTACTGCCCAAGGAAAAACAGTGAAGAAAATGCTTGTTGACGGGGAAGAGTTCTTTGGTGACGATCCCATTTTAGTAAGCCGGAATATTCGTTCTGATATGGTTGACAAAATTCAGGTCTATGAAAAAAAGTCTGATAAGGCTGAGAAAACAGGAATTGATGATGGTGAACGTACACAGACAATTAACGTGAAGCTCAAAGAGGAAGCCAGACGCGGAATATTCGGAAAAGTAGATGTCGGTGGAGGGAGTGATAAGTTCTACGCTGGACAGGTCTTTTTGAACTATTTTAATCAATCGTTTAAAGCTTCGGCTTATTTGATTGCAAGTAATACAGGGAAGAGTGGACTCAGTTATGAGGAGGTATCAAGCATGGGGGGAGATTACGATAGAGGCGATAATTTTAATGGCGAAGGTATTCCCAAATCCTTGAATACAGGATTTTTATATTCGGATAAAACCGCTAACAAAAAACATGCTTGGCGGATCGACTATAAGCATATCCGATCTGATGTTGATCTGGATCGCAGTGTGTTTACGCGCAATGCGGCACGCGACACGATATTGACTAGCAATAGCAGCACATTGGCGTCAAATGAGAACAGAAAGCATAATATTGGTTTGAAATATGAATTTAAGGTCGATTCCATGTCGGATTTAACGGTCTGGGCAGGTGCAAACAAAAGACATGATAATAGTTCTTCAGAGACACAATCAACTACTGTAAATCAATTTGATCAAAAGATCAACAATAACATGCGGAAGTTTACGAACGATTCTAAGTCAGAACAGTATAATGCCTCAGCACTCTATGTAAGACGTTTTAAAAAGAAAGGCCGTTCGTTATCATTCAACTATTTTACATCAGGTAATAAACAGGATGGTGAGCAAGATTTGTTTTCTAAACTCAAATTTTACAAAGAAGGGAATGCTGAAAGAGATTCGACTCTCGACCAGAAGAAATTTGTGAAAAACAGCTCTTTTTCCACGGGCGGTGAATTCGCTTATTCCGAACCGATTTCAAAAAAGATGATCCTTTCTTTTGAATATGGATTGAATCTCAACAGAAATAACAACGCAGTTAGATCTTTCGATAAAAATCAGCATACCGGTACTTTTGATAGGCTAGATAGTTTGTATAGCAATGATTTCTTATATAAAACGATAAAAAACACCTATAATTTCGCAATTAATTATAAACCCCTGGAAAAGCTAGTGATCAATGTCTCGAATAAGTTCGAAAACAGTAATCTGTCACAGTTAAACCGGATGGAAAATTCGAGACTCTCACGATCTTTTTTTGTCTATAATCCGGTGGCTAATGTTAATTATGAAATACAAAAAAATAAATCGATCAATCTGGAATATCAGGGTACCAATGGTTTGCCTTCTTTGAATCAGATCCAGCCACTCCGGTCGAATTTGGACCCTTTGAATGAATATCTAGGTAATGAAAATTTGAAACCCTCCTACACCAATAATTTGAATCTAAGCTTTAGAACGTATTCCGTATTGGAAGATAAGTTTATAGGTATATTTTTGAGTGCATCACGTACCAACAATGCTTTGGTGCAAAATACAACGATTGATTCATTGGGCAAGACGACATTTGTCTGGGGAAATTTGAATCATAACAGCAATAATCAAATTAGCATCAGGCCAATGTATTACGGCAAATTATGGAAAAAAATTCAATTGAGACATGGTGGCGGTCCATCGGTATCTTTCAGCAACAATTATAACTATGTCAATACTGTTTTGGCGAATGCCAAAGTGCAGCGTTATGCGATCAATTATAGTCTACAGCGATCGACCACCAAAGGCTTGGACTTTGGTATTGAATTGTCTCCAGGATATCTTATACAAGACAATTCCATCGGTGCAATGGAAGATAGTAAGGGATTTACGTTTTCATCTGAAGGAAACCTAAAGTATTTTCTTCCGGCTAAATTTATTGTGCGGGCAGATTTTAGCTATACGTATCAGGCACCCACGGCGGTGTACAGTAAAAAATTTGAACGATTTGTGCTGAGCCCTGCATTGTCAAAAAAATTCCGAAAAGATGAAAAGCTCGAATTGACCTTTATGGTTAATGACCTCTTCAAACAGAATGTGGGTTTTGACAGAAGTCAAAATGGAACACTACTGACGGAACGCCGATACAATACAATCAGTAGATATTATATGGTTAAGCTCACTTGGGAAATAAATAAAATGCTCGTAAAATCGAAATAAAATGAAAGATATCAAAAATTTACTCGTCCTATTGCTGTTCTTTTTCTGGGGAGCTACAGCTGTTGGACAATATGCTTATTTTCCTACACAAGGAACAATTACGTATGACAAGACTATGTTTCTTAAAAACCTCCTCAAACGCTATGCAACTTATGCAAAAGACGAGGATACACGAAACTCCATCAAAGAAATGATGGGGCAGATTCCCGAAAATCAGGTGTTGAAAAAGAAACTGACCTTCTCCAATGATGAGGTGCTCTATGAGCATATTGCTGAAGAGTATTCGGACGTTGTTAGTGGCTTGATGCGCTCTGGAATTTTTGAGTCGGGGATAAGTGGCTATCAAAATTTGAAAAGTAAAGCCTTTAATTCTGTCTTTGAGTTAGGCGGGGAAAGGGTTGTCGTGGCGGATTCGACATTGAAGATCAAGTGGAAAATTACGAATGAGTACCGTGAAATTGCAGGTTATCCCTGCCGCAGGGCCAATGGACTTGTATTGGATTCCATCTATGCCGTTGCTTTTTATACGGATCAAATCCCTGTTTCAGGAGGTCCTTCGGCCTTTAATGGACTACCGGGAATGATCCTTGGTTTGGCCGTTCCGGAACTACATTACAATATGTTTGCGACGAAGGTGGAATTGGGCGCTGTAAATCCTTCATCGGCAACATTGTTAAAGAAGAAAGATAAACCCTTGACCAGGCAGCAGGTTTATGATAAACTGAAGTCCTCTTTCGGTGATTACCTGGGTATTAAGATTTATAATTTGGTGATGGCCTGTACATTTCTGTAGCAGCCAACAAAAAAGGCCTTTCATTTGAAAGGCCTTTTTTATGTCTAACTTCGAAAAAAAACTATTTTCCGTCGTTTTTCTTAGCAGTAACTTCGTTACGAAGTTCTTGTGCTAAGGTTTTGATTTCTTGTAATCCTTTACGTACACGTGTACCAGCTGCAGAATTACCATTGTTGAAGAACTTGTCTGCATCAGCTTCGATAGAAGCTACTAACTCTTTTAATTTTACGTAGTTTTCCATTTTTTTATAATTATAATTTTAGTTTTTATGGTTTTTCCTAAACACTCCTTAAATATACAAAAACGAATCAAATAGAAAATAAATTTCGTTTTTTTTTATCGAAAAAGCTTAAAAAAAACTATTCAACAATCTTAAGTTCGTCAATAATGTTAGTTGCACCTGCAAATTTATCGATGATAAATAATACATAACGGATATCAACTGAAATTGTACGTTGTAGCTTATGGTCAAAGATCACATCACCAGCCATTGCTTCAATGTTACCATCAAAAGCTAGGCCAATTAATTCACCGTTGCCATTTATCACTGGTGAACCTGAGTTTCCGCCTGTTATGTCATTGTCACTTAGGAAGTTTACTGGTAAATGTCCTTTTTTGTCCGCATAGCGACCATAGTCCTTATTATTGTACAGATCCATCAAACGCTGTGGCAAATCAAACTCCTCGTCGCCCTTTTTGTATTTTGCAATAGTACCTTTTAACGTCGTGTAAAAGTTCTTGTCAGCATCGTTACGCGGGTCTTGTGGTAAGCCTTTGATCGAGCCGTAAGTTAAACGTAAAGTACTGTTCGCATCCGGATAGAATTTACCTTTTGGATTAGAAGCCAATACACCAGCAACATATTTGCGATAAGCACCTTCAAATTTGTCGTCTTGTGCTTTCCAGCTAGGATCTACTTGACGGTATCTGTTAAGTAGGGCCGAAGAAAGTTTATACAATGGATCATTGGCTAAGATTTCAGCGTTAGGGGTAGCCAGATAATTGTTCAAACGTTCCGCTGAAGCGAAGATGCTGTTCTTCACAGATTCTTTGACATACGCCGTAAAATCGCCATTGTTTTTAGCCGCCAATTCTGCAATATATGGTGCAATATTTCCTGCTTTTTTAGCGTAAAGATTCAATTCGTCAATCAATACCTGCTCTTCAAGCGGCATATACATTTTTTCATAACCTGCATCGATGGCCGACTTTAAACGAGGAAGAATAGCATTTCTTCTTGCTTCATCTCCAGCAGCATAAACTTCTAAACCGGATCCGATTGTATACGGTAACGCTGCCATTGCGCTAGAACGCAGCATGCCCATTAAATAATTGTCATGTCTAGCTTTCTCGTTTGTCGAAGCATAAAATTCGTTGATTGTTTTGATGACATCACCGTACTCTGCTTTGTTAGCAGCTTTATTTGCCCATTTGTCAAATTTAGCTTCGTCTTTTGCTTTCGCTTCCGCCGTTTTATGTAATGTCAAAGCGTCAATCATTCCTTGACGGTTTTTCCAGTAATTCGCTACTTGAGAGTATTTCGAAGCGTAGTTCAATTTGACTGCCTGGTCTTGGTCCATGAATTTTTTCATGGCATCCATACCTGTTTTAGAAGCTTCTACCCAAGCTGGGTAAGCGAATTTAACATTTTGGTTGATGCCACCAGAAGGCATCCAACGATTGGTGCGACCTGGATATCCTAAGATCATTGCAAAATCTCCTTCTTGAACACCTTTTAAGCTGACAGGTAGGAAATGTTTTGGTTTCAAAGGAACATTATCTTGTGCATACTCTGCGGGATTCCCATTTTTATCAGCATATACGCGGAAAATCGAGAAATCTCCGGTATGACGGGGCCATTCCCAGTTATCGGTATCACCACCAAATTTACCGATGCTATTTGGAGGCGTGCCCACCAACCGAACGTCATTGTAATCTTGGTATACAAAATAATAGTACTCATTGCCTTGATAGAACGATTTTACTTCAACCACATACTTGCCATTTTCGCTATTTTCCTTTTGGATTTTAGCAGTCTCAGCAGCAATGATCTTTTTACGTTCATCTTCAGACATTTTGTTGTTGACCAAACCTAAGATTCGTTTTGAAACATCATCCATACGCACAAAAAAGCGAACCGATAGAGACTTAGGTTTTAACTCTTCATTTTTGGATTTGGCCCAAAAACCATTTGTTAAATGATCATTTTCTGGTGTAGAAAGTTCTGCAATAGCACCATATCCACAGTGATGGTTGGTGAATACCAATCCTTGATCAGAAACGATCTCAGCGGTACAGCCACCATTGAATTGTACGATTGCATCCTTTAAGCTCGAGTGGTTAATGCTGTAGATTTCTTCGGCACTTAAGCGAAGTCCTTTTTTCTGCATATCTGACTCATTCAGACGCTTTAGATACATTAAAAACCACATTCCCTCATCGGCAAATGCAGCAAAGCTTGTTGTGATGAACAACAAACACATCCATAATTTTTTCATATCAACCTGATAAAAAGTTTGTTTATACAGTACAAAAATGCTTTAATTCTCTTAAAAACCAAAATATTAGACTTTATAATATGCTTTTTGCCAATTTTTATGTCAATTGAAAGTAAATGTGTACCGTATTGGTTGTCAAGGAAAGTCAAATGGACTCTTTTCCTTATCTTTGCAAGATGCAGCAATCATTTGAAAATTTTAAATTCAATAAACAGATCTTAAATGCGATAGCGGAGGCGGGGTATCAACAACCGACAGAGATCCAGGAAAAGGCAATTACGCCAATATTGGCCGGTCAGGATGTGATGGGTATCGCTCAGACTGGAACTGGAAAAACGGCGGCGTTCGTTTTGCCCATGCTGATGAAGCTAAAATATGCTCAGGGAAATGATGCGCGTGCGTTGATTTTGACACCAACGAGGGAATTGGCCATGCAAATCGAAGAAAATATTAAACTGTTTTCTACTTATCTTGATTTGCGTTCAGTGGTACTTTATGGTGGATTAGGGCCAAAAACTCAAATAGAAGCACTCGAAAAAGGAGTGGATATTATCGTTGCAACTCCGGGTCGATTTTTGGACCTGTACCTGGAAGGACATATTGGCGTTAAGTCACTTAAATTTTTGGTCTTAGATGAGGCCGATAAGATGATGGATATGGGCTTTATCAGTAAGATCCATCGCGTGCTTGAAATTGTACCACGCAAACGGCAGAACTTACTGTTCTCAGCAACAATGAGTGAGCTTGTCCGCAAAATTGCAGGCGATTTCTTAGCATTTCCGACGGTTATTGAAGTGTCCGAACAAGCTACACCAGCGAAGACGGTAAGCCAGGCGCTCTATATCGTTCCCAACCAAAAGACAAAATTGAATTTACTTCAACATCTCCTAAAAGATGATGAAGCGTTTAGCCGATTGATTGTTTTCTGTAAAACAAAGCAGGTAGCAGATAATGTTTTCCACTTTTTGGAACGCAAATATGGTAAAGATGAGGTTCGTGTTATTCATGCCAATAAAGGCCAGAACACACGCATCAACTCTATTAATGCATTTAAGGAAGGAAATATCCGGATTTTGGTCGCAACGGATGTGGCGGCGCGAGGACTTGATGTTTCTAATGTAAGCCATGTGATCAACTTTGAAGTACCTATTGTTATTGAAGATTACGTACATCGTATTGGACGTACCGGGCGAGCGTTCAATGAGGGGGACGCCATCACGTTCTGTAATGAGGCCGAGAAATATTATGTTCGCAAAATCGAAAAATTGATCAAGCAAAGTATCCCTGTGCACGCACTCCCAGAGGATGTCTTTATAGAGAAAACACCTTTTCATGAAAAACAGGATATTGCGCGCGAGATTGATAATCAAAAGCGAAAAGATGATCCTGATTTCCAAGGTGCTTTTCACGAGAAAAAATACGTTATCAAACAGAAAGAAGTGCGCGAGGCACAACGAGCTTCGGGATTTAAACCAAGAGCAAAAAGTAAAAGTAAATCTGCAGGTGGAAAATCGGGGGGAGCAAATCGTAATTTTAAAAAACGTTAATTTATTGTGCGCTTTACACCACTAAATATCGCTAGTGCATGCCTTGTTGCCTGGTTTGTTATGGAAAACCCCAATGATGAAAAGGCCTTATTTACATGGGGTGCATTTATACTATTGTTGTTGATATTGACCGTCATTGATATTGTATTTAGGATCTTTGTAAAGCCAAATAAAAAAATGTGGTTATTACAATTGGCATTTTTGATAGTCGTTTGTGTCACCAGTTTAATTGTTAAAGTTACCTTTGGGTAAAAGGTAAAATTTAAAAATAAAGACGAGTTAGGTTGTAAATCGATGACAAATATAGTCTCTGTTTCAAAAAACATAGCTCAATAAAAATAGCTCAATAATATTAAAATGAAAAAAGCTGAAATAAAATTACAGGTAGCGTTAGATGAAAACAACGTGCCTGAAAATATCATGTGGTCGTCTACAGATGGAAATAATGCAGAGGAATTACCTGCAAAAGCCATGTTTTTAGCCCTATGGGATTCACATTATAAAAATTCAATGCGTATCGATCTTTGGACTAAAGATATGCCTTACGATGAGATGAAACGTTTTTTCTATGAAACACTTCAAACATTGGGCGACTCCTTTATCCGTTCTTCAGGCGGTGATCCAATGGCAGAAAAGGTTATTGGCGACTTGCGTGATTACTGTGCGCATTTTGCAGATAAAATGGAAGTTTTAATGCCACAACAATAGTTTTAAACGCTTAACAGAAATTTGACCATGCAATACTTCTTAGTAAAATCTGAACCATTTAAATATAGCTGGGAACAATTTAATAAAGATGGCCGTACATTTTGGGATGGTGTTCGTAATTACCAAGCTAGGAATAATATCAAAGCTATGAAAGAAGGTGATTTGGTCCTGTTCTACCATAGCAATGAAGGAAAAGAAGTTGTCGGCGTGGCCAAAGTCGTCAAGGAATTTTATCAGGATCCGACAACAGATGACGAGCGTTGGGTCGTTGTGGATCTGGCACCTGTAGAGACGCTGAAGAAATCCGTTACGTTGGAAACCATTAAGGCTGATGCGCAGTTGCAGGATATCGCTTTGGTCAGACAGGGGCGTCTGTCTGTGATGCCTTTGAAGCCGGAGGAGTTTGATCGGATTTTAGCGCTCGGTAACGAGTAAACTACCGCAAATAAATAAACCCAGTGTATGGGGATATAACAAAAAAGGGAAAACAAGCTGTTTTCCCTTTTTTATTATTTGCACGGTATGTAAGCCATAAAAATTAGGTATTAATTCTTTTGGCTAAAAAGACTAACCAGCGCTTTTAATTTTTTTGCATTTTCAGGCTTTAATTTCCCCGCGAGAATAAGACGCAGCTCTCTTCGTTGTAATGCATCTTCGTAAGCTTTGTGTTCTATGTCTGTTTCAGGAATTAGTACCGGCACAGCTTTGGGGTTGTTATCCGCATCAACAGCAACAAAGGTATAATAAGCTTCGTTGGTTTTTACACGGGTGCCTTCCGGTAAATTAGATGCGAAAATTTCCATGCGTACTTCCAAAGAACTATTAAACGCACGTGTTACTTGAGCTTGTATCGTGACGACCTCACCCAGTTTAATAGAGCGCTTAAAAGATACATTATCAACAGATACTGTGACGACGACATTGCTACAGTGTTTTTGAGCAGCAATAGCCGAACAGATATCCATCCAATACAATAAACGGCCACCCATCAAATTTCCAAATGTATTGGTATCGTTGGGTAATACCAATTCGTTCATCTCTGTGTATGACTCTCGCGCAAATTTCTCTATCATATCATTTTTTGTCATTATCGTCCAAACGTTTTGAATTGATGATCTATGATTGCCAAAGCATCCGTAAATGACGTCGGCACATAACCCAATTCAGCGTTAGATCTAGTCAGGTCAAAGCCTGTCTGCCGTGGCCTGTTTTCTGCCTGTCCAATGCTGGCAGCGCTGATCTCCGAAATCAATCCTTTGTCTAGTTGCCAGAAGTCTGCAATTTTGTAGACAGCCTCATTGATCGACATAAGCTCTGCTCCTGAAATATGAAATATTCCCTGTGCTTCTCGGTCAATAGCGAGTTGGCAAGCATAAGCTAAATCATCCACAAAGGTAGGCATTCTCCATTGGTCATTGACTACTTTTATAGGTTCATTTTGTGACAACTTACTTTTGGCCCATAATACGAGATTCGAACGATTGGGGTCAGCATTGATCCCATAGACTAATATTGTGCGAAGGATAGCATAATGACAGCCCGATTTTGCAAGCACTTGTTCGGAAGCATATTTACTTTTCCCATATTCACTTTGTGGATTGGGGAGATCTGTTTCATCATAAGGCGTATTTTTTTTGCCATCAAATACAAAGTCCGTAGATAAGTGGACCAGTTGAGTCTGATGTGTAGTACAATAGGAGGCAAGATAGGCCACAAGATCGACGTTAAGCGATTGACATACGGCTTGATCTGCTTCACAAGCTTCCACACTTGTCATGGCTGCTGTATGTACAATTGCATCAAAAGTTTGTGCAGCTAAAAAATCTGTCAGTTTTTCCCGATCCGATAGGTCTACTTGATAGAAAGTATAATTCACTTGATTCGGGTTGCGATTTGGACCCTTCGAAATGGCAACAACATCATATTGGTCATTTTTTGCAAGTAAATCAACGACTTTTTGGCCGAGGAATCCATTGGATCCTGTCACTAGTATTTTTTTCATCAACAATAATTAAATGATATCCAAGCACCCGTTTATAAAGACTCGTTTGCAGGGACTTAAGTGCGCTGTTTAGTTTATTCGTGTATGTCTACAAACTCGTTGACTAATCTCTGTTATAGCATTTGAGCATATAAAAAGCTAGATTATCACTTGCTGTTAAAGACAAATCCGCTTTTTTTGTTTTAGTTGGTCCATATAAAGTCCATTTTACTGGATTGTTTCATGATATTTTCAACCACTGTTTTTTCTAGATCTAAAATGGCTTTTAAAGCATTGTAATCAATTTTATCGGCATCATCGGTCGGCATATGGTAGTCTGGGTGTCCACCAGTATGGAAAAATAACACCGGTATATTCTTTTTGTAGAATGAAGTTTGGTCAGATCCGCCATTACCATCCTTACTAAGATTAAATTTTATAGGTGCTTGAACATCTTTGAATATAGCCGGCCATTGACTGCTTGTTCCATAGCCGATTACAGCAAGGCCATTGCTTGGATTATAACGGCCAATCATATCCATATTCAGCATGGCTGTGATTTTCTCCAATGGGAGCGTAGGGTGTTCCGTAAAATATTTGGAACCTACTAATCCCAATTCTTCTGCCCCGAAAGCGATAAATAATAGGTTGTAAGGTTCTTTTTCCTTGTTGCTGCTAAAGTAACGTGCGAGCTCCAATAAACCAGCGGTACCAGAGGCATTATCGTCGGCTCCGTTATGGATTTTGCCTACTCCTAAAGAATCCTTTGAGCTTCCTTGACGACCTGTTCCCAGGTGATCGTAATGTGCGCCTATAACAACTGTTAAGTCGGCACCATTGTCAAGAAATCCAATGATATTATCTGCATTGCGAATGCTGTCTGCAACTTTTACTTTCCAGACTTTGGCTTTGAAGGATTGGCGGTAGCCTTTTTCACCTTTAGGCTCAAGTTTGTATTTTTTGAATTCCTTTTCAATATAATCTGCAGCTTTAAAGACTTCCTTACTGCCCGTTCCTCGTCCTTGCATTTTGTCGTCAGCGAGGTAATAAATATGTTTCTTTAAGTTAGAAACTTCGATCTGCTGCGCCTGTGCTATTTGGATTCCTAGTAGGCAGCAAAGTGTCAGAAGTAGACTAATGTTTTTCATGCGAATAGTAGAGTTTAGAAGTTGTATTGGGTTATATGTAAAAAAAATAAAAGCCTTGCGATTAACAAGGCTTTTAAGGAATATTTCGTTAATCTTCAACGATTTCGCTGTGTATGCTGGATTTTTCTTCTTTTTCGGTTTTGAAATACCGTTTTTGAAATAATAGGATTAAAACCACCCCAACAGAAATCGCCGAGTCTGCAATGTTGAATACAGGTCGGAAAAAGAGAAACTCTTCACCACCCCAAAAGGGCACCCAAGAAGGGAAGTTACCTTGAATCAATGGGAAATAAAGCATATCGACTACTTTCCCGTGCAGGAAGGAAGAATAACCACCACCTGCTGGAAACAAACTCGCTTTATCATACCAGGTGCTTTCACTAAAGATGACACCGTAAAAAGCAGAATCGATGATATTTCCAAGTGCACCGGCAAGAATTAAGGCAACATTTAAGATGAAACCCCGGTTGTACTTATTTTTGATCATGTAATGCAGGCCGTATCCAATACCCGCTACGGCTAAAATACGAAATACCGTCAAAAATAATTTTCCATAATCACCGCCAAATTCCATCCCATAGGCCATTCCATTGTTTTCAATAAAATGAATCTGGAAAAATTTGCCCAATACATGGTGGCTTTGTCCGATTGTCATGGATAACTTAACCCAGATCTTCGACAATTGGTCTATTAAAAGTATCGCGACAATAAGCGCGATCGGTTTCGTATAACCCTTCATTGTGTTATAAAAATGGTCTTTGCCTAAACAAAGACCATATATTTAATGCCTAAAATTAATATTGTTTGTTTTTCGCTTCGATGCTCAACGTTGTATGTGGAACAGCTTTCAAACGTTCTTTTTGAATCAGTTTTCCTGTTTCTCTACAGATACCATACGTTTTGTTCTCGATGCGCACCAACGCTGCTTCTAGGTTGTCGATAAATTTCTTTTGACGAGCAGCCAATTGGTTTGTTTGCTCTTTTTCCAAAGTAGCTGAACCGTCTTCCAATGTCTTGTACGTTCCAGCAGTATCGTCGGTACCATTAGCATTACTGTTATTTAGCGTTGCGGTCAACGAGGAAAGCTCTTCTTTTGCTATTCTAAGCTTGTCCAAGATAATATCTTTGAATTCTTGTAATTCTGAATCGCTATAGCGTGTTTTCTCGTTGTTGTTTGCCATAATTTAATTTTTTTGGATTAATGCCTTAAGTTCTTTGCCATCGATCTCGATGGTCTCTCCTTCAGTTAGTGAATCTTCAAATACCAATGAATCGGCCAGAATTTCGGTGCAAATATACGATAAATTTTCGTTGGCAGCATTGACCACTTCTGAAGCAGCTGTTAACTTTACGTTAATTCTATCAGTTACTTCTAATCCTTTATCCTTCCTTAGATTTTGTAGGCGGTTGATCAATTCTCTTGACAAACCTTCTTTTTTCAATTCTTCGGTGATATGTACATCTAATGCTACGGTCAATTTACCTAGGTTCGCTACCTGCCATCCCTCGACGTCTTCTGCTATAATTTCTACATCGCTCAATAGAATCGTATATGGCGTGCCTGCTAGGGCCAATTCGCCTGTTGATTCCAATGAACTTATTTGATCTATAGTCAACGATTGGATAGACGAAGAAACTAACTTCATATCCTTACCAACTTTCGCGCCAAGAGCTTTAAAATTTGGTTTTATTTTTTTCTTAATGATACCGGTGGTGTCCGTAATAAACTCGATATCTTTGATATTCGTCTCCGAAAGTATCAGATCTTTTACTTTTTCTACCTTTTCCTGGAAGGCACTATCAAGTACCGGAACCAAAATTTTGTTTAATGGTTGACGTACGTTGATGGAGGTTTTCTTACGCAAGGAAAGTGTCAAAGACGAGATGTCCTGCGCTAACGCCATACGTTCTTCCAGATCTTTATCGACTAAACTTTCATTGTAAACCGGGAAATTCGCTAAGTGAACGGATTCAACTTGTTCCTTATTCGTTGCTGCATTCAAATCCAGGAATAACCTGTCCGAGAAGAAAGGTGATATTGGCGACATCAATTTCGCAATCGTATCAAGACATGTATAAAGTGTCTGATAGGCCGAAATTTTGTCTTCTGTATAATCTCCTTTCCAGAAGCGACGACGGCAAAGACGGACATACCAGTTGCTGAGATGTTCATCAACAAAGTTTTGAATAGCACGCGCTGCTTTTGTAGGCTCGTAATCCGCCAAGTATTCGTCTACTTCCTTGGTCAACGAATTTAACAAGGAGATAATCCAACGATCAATTTCAGGACGTTTCTCCAACGCAATATCGGATTCTGCATAGGAGAACTTATCGATATTGGCATACAATGCAAAAAAAGCGTAGGTATTATATAAAGTACCAAAGAATTTACGACGGACTTCATCCAACCCTTCCATATTGAATTTAAGGTTGTCCCATGGAGCGGCATTGCTGATCATGTACCAGCGTGTTGCATCGGCACTGTATTGATCGATCGTCGAGAATGGATCCACACCGTTGCCCAGGCGTTTGGACATCTTATTTCCATTTTTATCCAATACCAGGCCATTGGAAACGACGTTTTTGAAGGAAACCGATTTGTACATCATCGTAGAAATCGCATGTAAGGTGAAAAACCAGCCCCGTGTTTGATCAACCCCTTCAGCAATAAAGTCTGCCGGGTATGCATGATCGAATCCAGCTTTAAAAGGAAATTGTTCCCCTTTGGCTAATTTTTCGTGATCCAGTCCCCATTGTGCATAGGGCATGGCACCCGAATCAAACCAAACGTCGATCAAGTCAGGTTCGCGGAATAACTTTTGTCCGGCATCAGAAACCAAGACGATATCGTCTACATAGGGACGGTGAAGGTCCAATTGTTCGGTATCGAATTTATCCAAGTAAGCTTTATTTTTCGCTTTTTCATCCTCAGACAGAATGTCGGAGGTCAAAGAAGCTTCCAATAAAGACTTTAATTCAGGTAAGGAACCGATACAAACCTCTTCATTTTCGTCTTCTGAGCGCCAGATAGGAAGTGGAGTTCCCCAATAACGTGAACGTGAAAGGTTCCAGTCTACCAAGTTTTCCAACCAGTTTCCAAAGCGTCCAGTACCGGTTGCTTCAGGTTTCCAGTTGATGGTTTTATTTAAGGCAACCAAATCTTCTTTCACTGCTGTTGTGCGGATAAACCAGCTGTCTAGCGGATAGTAAAGAACAGGTTTGTCTGTCCGCCAACAGTGTGGATAGGTGTGCTCGTATTTTTTGACATCGAAAGCTTTGTTGTCCTCTTTTAGTTTGATAGAGATCAATACATCCGTAGGTTTGAAATCTTCTTTTGAACGTTCCTCTGCACTGTAATATTCCTCTTTGACAAATCTTCCGGCAAAATCGGTGATTTCACTTACAAAACGTCCCGTACGGTCAACAGTAGGAACCTCTTTTCCGTTTTCATCTTTCACCAAGATGCCCGGTACACCATGTTCTTTTGCGACACGAAAGTCATCCGCACCATAAGTAGGGGCCGCATGGACGATACCCGTACCATCCTCGGTCGTAACAAAGTCGCCTGGAATAACGCGGAAAGCATTTTCTTGTAAATCCTCGCTGGTGATATAAGGCAACAATTGCTCATAACGCAAGCCAACAAGCTCTTCGCCCACAAATTCTGCTGCAAGCTCCCAAGGAATTACTTTGTCGCCCAATTTATAGTCTTGGAAGGATGCATTTTCGCCTTCTGCTTTAAAATGTTTGCTGATCAGATCTTTCGCTAATACGACGGATACAGGCGCACCGGTATATTTATTGAACGTTCGGATCTTCACATAATTTATTTTCTTGCCTACAACCAAAGCTGTGTTGGACGGTAAAGTCCATGGTGTGGTGGTCCAGGCAATGAATGCAACATCCTCCGCATCGTCGTCAACTAATTTTTCTATAGCTGGATGAAGCTGACTTTTGATCAGTCTAAATTCTGCAACGATAGTGGTATCTTTCACATCTTTATAGGTGCCGGGCTGGTTAAGTTCATGTGAACTCAATCCCGTACCTGCTGCCGGAGAGTAAGGCTGTATCGTATAACCCTTGTACAAAAGACCTTTTTTGTAAAGTTCTTTCAATAAATACCATAAAGTTTCGATGTATTCATTCTTGTAAGTAATATAAGGATGTTCAAGGTCAACCCAATACCCCATTTTGGTGGTTAGGTCATTCCATACATCGGTATATTTCATTACCTCCTTGCGACAAGCGTCATTATATTGTTCTACGGTAATCTTTTTGCCGATATCCTCTTTTGTGATTCCAAGGGCTTTTTCGACAGCAAGTTCAATGGGCAGGCCATGGGTATCCCAGCCGCCTTTTCTTTTCACTTGGTAACCTTTCAAAGTCTTGTAACGACAGAAAATATCCTTAATCGTACGTGCCATCACGTGGTGAATCCCGGGCATGCCATTTGCAGAAGGCGGACCTTCAAAAAATGTATAGGTCTTGCTTTCAGGACGATTATTGATACTTTTTTTCGAATATTTTTTCCTGTTCCCAACGGGTCAAAATCTCTTTACCTATCTCGGGTAAATTTAACTGCTTATATTCTTTGTACATCAGACTGTTGTATGCTTCTTTTATAAAGGTCGCTAATTTAGTGATTTATGATGGAAAATGAAAGAGGGCTTTGTTGTACTAATCTCATTAAATCGAGGTCGAACTTTTTGAAATCTCTCCTCGATCAACCGACAAAAAATGAGTGTGGTGTCTACTACGACAAAGGGACTACCTATGGCAGTCCCTTTCTTATTTCATTTGTACTGAAATTCAGTTATGCTGAAAAACTGCTTCCACATCCGCAGGTACTTGTTGCATTGGGGTTATTAAATGTGAAGCCCCTTGCATCGAGTCCCGATTTGAAGTCGATTTCCATTCCGGCAAGATATAGGCCATGTGCTTTGTTCATAAAGATGCGGATTCCTTGAATTTCGTATTCGTTATCGCCGTCCTTTTTCTGGTCAAAGCCCAAGATATAACTCATACCGGAACAACCGCCGCCTTCAACACCGACACGTAAACCAAAATCATCAGAGATTTCTTGTTGATCCTTTAATTTATTTAGTTCCTTGATTGCCCCCTCTGTTAAAGAAACAGGAGCAACTGCTGTATGTTCTGTACTCATTTTAATAGTGTTTTAGCCAATCCAATACAAAAATACATTTTTTTAACGGCAAATTGCTTGACCTGGATTTTTTGACATTTTCGAAACATTCAATTCTTTGTCCGCTTATTTTGTCCGATAGTACCATAAAATGATCCCGACCTAATTAGGTAATTCGCATTAATAAGGCTGTTTTTCTAAGAACATTTAATAAAATATGGCTTTTTGTCGATATTCTTTATGGAATATGCTATCTTTGAGGCATTAAAATAAACTACAAAATTTACTTTACAACATTTAAAAACAATGGAAAGAGATCAAGCCATTTTTAATTTAATAGCTGATGAGCTTAAACGCCAAGAAGAAGGTATTGAATTAATTGCTTCAGAGAACTTTGTTTCAAAACAAGTGATGGAAGCTGCTGGTTCAGTGTTGACAAATAAATATGCAGAAGGCCTCCCAGGAAAACGTTACTATGGAGGTTGTGAAGTTGTGGATGAGATCGAAACCATCGCAATTGACCGTGCAAAACAATTATTTGGCGCAGAATGGGTAAATGTTCAGCCTCACTCTGGTGCTCAAGCAAATGCGGCTGTTTTTTTGGCGACAATCAAACCTGGCGACAAAATTTTAGGTCTTGATTTATCTCACGGTGGTCACTTGACACACGGTTCGCCAGCGAACTTATCGGGTAAGATCTATCAACCATTATTTTATGGTGTAAAAGAAGACACTGGTTTAATTGACTATGAGCAATTGGAAGAAACAGCGCTTCGTGAAAAACCAAAGATGATTATCTGTGGTGCTTCGGCTTATTCTCGTGATTGGGATTACGCACGCATCCGTAAAGTTGCAGACGAAATTGGCGCTATCGTGATGGCAGATATTTCTCACCCTGCAGGTTTAATCGCGCGTGGTTTATTGAATGATCCACTTCCACATTGCCATATCGTTACGACAACGACGCACAAAACGCTTCGTGGCCCTCGTGGTGGTATGATCATGGTCGGTAAAGATTTTGAAAATCCATGGGGTATCAAAACACCTAAAGGTGAAATCCGTACAATCACACAATTATTGGATTTAGCTGTATTCCCAGGTACGCAAGGTGGTCCTTTAGAACATACAATCGCTGCGAAAGCGATTGCTTATGGTGAGGCTTTATCCGATGAGTATATGGAATATATCGTTCAAGTAAAGAAAAATGCAGCTGCATTGGCGCAATTCTTTGTAGAAAGAGATTATAAGATCATCTCTGGTGGTACAGACAATCACTTGATGTTGGTGGATCTACGCAATAAAGATATTTCTGGTAAAGAAGCCGAAGCTGTATTGGGTAAAGCGGGTATCACAACAAATAAAAATATGGTTCCTTTCGATACACGTTCTCCTTTTGTGACTTCAGGTGTACGTTTTGGTACTGCTGCAATCACTACACGTGGTATTAAAGAGAATGAAATTATTCAAATCGGTGAATTGATCGATGAGGCATTGAAAAATGCATCTAATGATGCGCAACTGGATTTGATCCATGGTAAAGTAAAAGCAATGATGGCTGAGTTCCCATTGTATAAATAAGACTTTTTCCATAGGAATAGAAAAAGCGGAATTACCGATGCGGTGGGTCTGCTTTTTTTATCCCGTCTTTTTTTCTACTGCCATTGTAGAAAGGATAGTTCCGTTACAGTCTCGTATCAACTTAACTTTTTAGACGATATTAACAACAATCTTATACGGACTTTAAACGGATTTTATAGGTATTCATCCGAATGAGGTCCCTATAAGGTCCCTATTAGCTCCCTATAAAGTCCGTATGAAGTAATAACTTTAAAACTTGTTATTTTGGAGCTGTTCGAGGTTGTTATTCCATCTTGTCTGAAGGGGCGTACTGTGGTCGAAGAACCTTTATTTTGGAATTATGAGGTAGATAACTTATTTTTAAATGTTAAAAAATCTTAAAATAAATTGTAATAATTTGATTACTCATTTATTTTACGGTAATTTGGATTTAGATTAATTGATTGTTTTACAATAAGAAAGGATAGTTTATACGGCAAACATTTACATTTTAACACAGAACTGATAATTTATTTGCGAACTGCTAAAGAAGTAAGTGACGTATGAGACTTTTAAAAAGTAAAAGCGATCAAGAGTTGATCCAAATGTATGTCGGTGGCCAAGAGTCCGGTCTAGAGGCATTGTTGAATCGATATAAATCGAAAATATATACTTCCATATATATGAAAGTAAAAGATGAATATCTTGCTGAAGATATTTTCCAGGAGACTTTCATAAAAATCATCAACACCTTAAAATCCGGTAAATATAATGAAGAAGGTAAATTTTTACCTTGGGCTATACGTATAGCGCACAATATGATCGTTGACTTTTTTAGAAAAGCAAAACGTGCTCCGAATATTGTGAATGCCGACGGGTTTGATATTTTTGAGGTGCTCGAATTTAGTGATGAAAGCGCAGAGTCAAAAATGCTCAAACAGCAGGTTGATGTCGACCTTAAAAAAATGATTCAAAAGCTTCCGGACGATCAAAAAGAAGTGCTTATTATGCGTCACTTTTGTGATATGAGTTTTAAAGATATTGCGGAGATAACCGAAGTAAGTATCAATACTGCTTTAGGGAGGATGCGCTACGCATTGAGCAATTTACGTAAAATGATTGAAGGTACTGATCTTACCCTGCAAATGGGCTATTTATAATAAAGGGGGCATTTTTTAATGCCCCTTTTTATTTGCATTGCTAATTGGAGCTATAGGAAGTCTTGACGCTTTTATAGTTTCTCGTCTTTTGTCTTAATAGTATAGCAAGGCTACAATCCGTTGGGCATCGTGTTTTCAAAAGCCATTTGCTTCAATAATAAGCTCCCTGATCGAACTTGAAATAAAACGCATCTCCAATACTCACCGATGAGACTACATCTTGGATTCTTGTTAAATAGCGCAGGTGCTTCACTGTACGAAGCTGATAATGGAGTTATCTGCCCAAATGATCTGGCAATTATGTCATGTGGAGATCAGAAGAACCTGTTCTTTTTGTCAGGTCAAAGACTTTTTTTATCTTAGAAATTCATGCATATACCTTTTTTCGACGATTGGAATAAGGTTTGATAGTCATATAATAAAATAAAACGATTGAATAGCTATGTACTTGATTTTATTTATTGGAATAATGGTGGTAAGCCTGATTGTCCAAACAAGATTCAAAAACAAATTTAAGAAATACGCCGAAATACCTTTGAGCAATGGGATGTCTGGAGCTGAGATTGCGCAAAAAATGTTAAATGATAACGGTATATATGATGTAAAGGTAGTGTCTATTCCAGATCGCTTGGGAGATCACTATAATCCGTCAGATAAAACCGTAAATTTAAGTCCTGAAGTTTACAGTGGCCGCAGTGTTGCAGCTGCAGCAGTAGCGGCGCACGAATGTGGCCATGCTGTACAGCACGCCAAAGCCTATAAATGGTTGGGATTCCGTTCGGCAATGGTTCCGATGGTAAATGTGGCCTCTAAAATGACATCATGGGTATTGATGCTGGGTGTTATGCTATTTGCTTTTTCCAAAGGGGGTAACCCCTGGCTTTTAGCTGTTGGAGTGGGGGCTTTGGCTATTACGACCCTGTTTTCTTTTATCACCTTGCCCGTAGAGTTTGATGCGTCGAACCGCGCACTGGAATGGTTAAACCATGCTGGTGTAACCTATAATGGCGAAGAACATGACGGTGCGAAAGATGCTTTGAAATGGGCAGCGATGACTTATGTCGTAGCGGCGTTAAGTGCGTTGGTAACACTTTTGTATTATGCGTCTATTTTATTCGGTGGCCGTAGAAGTGATTAAATACGGATATTGTAACTTTATCCTACAAAAATGCGATTATTTTTCATAGTCGCATTTTTTATGGGGTGTTAATGAGGTTACTATAGACAATTTTTTTAACTTTGCTGTTTATATAGAATAAGATTCAGATTTTATGTTTTCAAATCTTCAAGATAAGTTAGATAGGGCCTTTAAAGTATTAAAAGGACAGGGTAGTATTACCGAGATCAACGTTGCAGAAACGATGAAAGAAATTCGCAAAGCGTTGTTGGATGCCGATGTGAATTATAAAACTGCCAAAACTTTTACCGACGATGTTAAACAAAAAGCTTTAGGCGAAAATGTACTGACAAGTATTTCCCCGGGCCAATTGTTGACGAAGATCATGAACGATGAGTTGACAGCTTTGATGGGCGGATCTGTTACGGAGCTTGAGACTGGAAAAAATCCAACAGTCATTCTAATTGCGGGTTTGAATGGTGCTGGTAAAACAACTTTCTCCGGTAAGTTGGCCTTGTACCTTAAAGATAAAAAGAATAAAAAACCATTGTTGGTGGCTGGTGACGTTTACCGCCCTGCAGCGATCGATCAATTGGAAGTGCTTGCCGAACAAGTGGGCGTACCAGTGTATGTGAATCGTGAATCTAACGATCCTATTGCGATTGCCAAAGCCGGTGTGGAAGAAGCAAAACGCAATGGAAATAATGTCGTAATCATCGATACAGCCGGTCGTTTGGCCATCGATGAGCCTTTAATGGTGGAGATTACAGCAGTTAAAGAGGCGACAAAGCCAGACGAAATCCTATTTGTTGTGGATTCAATGACTGGTCAAGATGCCGTGAATACAGCTAAGACGTTCAACGACCGTCTGGACTTTACAGGTGTAGTATTGACTAAGTTGGATGGTGATACACGCGGTGGTGCAGCTTTATCGATTAAATCTGTCGTTAATAAGCCTATCAAGTTTATTGGTACAGGTGAAAAGATGGATGCATTGGATGTATTCCACCCTGATCGTATGGCCTCTCGTATTTTGGGTATGGGTGACGTGGTATCCTTAGTGGAACGTGCACAGCAACAGTTTGACGAGAAGCAAGCCGCAGAGCTCCAAAAGAAAATCCGTAAGAATAAATTCGATTTCAACGATTTTAAATCCCAGATTCAACAAATCAAGAAAATGGGTAATATGAAAGACCTCATGGGAATGATCCCTGGCGTTGGGAAAGCAATGAAAGATATTGAAGTCGATGACAATGCTTTCAAACCCATCGAAGCGATTATCGATTCCATGACACCTTTTGAACGCGAAAACCCAGATGTCATTGATCAAAAACGTCGTTTACGTATTGCCAAGGGATCAGGTACTGATATTAATGAAGTGAATAAGTTATTGAAACAATTTGGTGATATGCGTAAAGTCATGAAGCAGATGTCTAATCCGGCGATGGCGGCTAAATTGATGCGTAATATGCCCAAAATGCCAGGAAAAATGTAATTTTTAGAGAATAGTTACATCATAAGAAGAGGCTGTCTCAAAAAGGCAGTCTCTTTTTTTGCATTATCTAAGGTTTATTATTTGTTTTAACGGTTTGATTTTCATATATTTATAGTGTAAACAAAAAGGATATATGCCATCTCAAAGAGCTACTTTTAAGCCTTACTATCAGGACCAGATCATGGCCATTCCTCCAACTTTGGACGAACTGGTGTCCAAAGGTCATCCGGTACGTATCGTTAACGATGTAATCAACCGGATCAACATCCAGTCCCTATTGGACGCTTATAAGATAAAAGGCTGCTCCAGTTATCATCCGCAGATGTTGTTGAAAGTTTTGGTGTTTGGCTACGTAAGCAATGTCTACAGCAGTCGCAAATTGGAAACGGCGTGCCGGGAGAACATCAATTTCATGTGGCTGAGCGGCATGAGCTATCCCGATCACAATACCATCAACAGATTTCGAGGCGTTCGTTTGAAAGAAGCACTTCGTAGTGTATTTGAAGAAGTTGTCAAACTCCTATCCGAAGAAGGTCTGCTGAGTATAGAAGATGTTTACACCGATGGCACCAAGATTGAAGCCAATGCTAACAAATACACCTTTGTCTGGAAAAAAGCTATCCAGACCAATAAGGAGAAGATGAAAGCTGCCTTAAAAGATATTTGGGAATACGCCCAAAGTATCGCCAAAGCAGAGGACAACCTTCCGGAACCTCCCGATCTGACAACAATTGACCGCGAAAAAGTTCAGGCTACGGTCGATAACCTGAACCGGGTCTTGTCCGATAAACCTTCGGTAAGCAAGAAGATGAGGGCAAAGTTGCGCTATGCGACTAAAAACTACCCGGCCAAGATTGTTCAATATGAAGAGCAGGAAGTAACGCTTGGAGATAGAAATAGTTATAGCAAGACAGATCCCGATGCTACTTTTATGCGCATGAAAGAGGATCATATGAAAAATGGCCAGCTCAAACCAGGTTATAACATTCAGATATCTACTTCCAATCAATACATCGTCAATTACACCATACATCCCAACCCCACAGATACCACAACGCTACCCGGTCATCTGGCACAACATGAGGCGAGCTTTGGGGAAATACTGAAAACCATTACCGCAGATGCTGGCTATGGCAGCCAGGAGAACTATGCGTTACTAGAAGGGAAAAACATTGGGGCCTATGTGAAATATGGTATGTTTGACAAGGAGCAGAAAAAGAGTTATTCGGGCAAGAAGCCATTCTCCGTTGATAAACTACATTATAACCCTGCAAAAGATTGCTATATCTGTCCAATGGGACAGGAAATGAACTGCATAGGTCTATTTACACAAAAGACCTCCACAGGTTTCGAGCAAAAAATAAAAAGATATCAGGCAAAAAACTGCACAAACTGCCCATTGAACGGTGCTTGCCACAAATCACAGGGCAATAGAATCATCCAGATAAATGAACAGCTTGAGGCTTATAAAGATAGAGCATACGGATTGCTTAACAGCGATGTCGGTATAGCCAAAAGAAAACAGCGATGTCACGATGTCGAACCAGTCTTTGGAAACATAAAACAGAACCACGGGTTCCGAAGATTTATGCTCCGCGGTAAGGAAAAAGTGTCCATAGAATGGGGGTTATTGGCTATAGCGCAAAATCTAAGGAAAAAAGCAGCTTAAAAAGCTACTTTTTGTTCTTTTTCTTCCCAAATGAACAGTTCTGTGAAATAATCAACAAACAACTCACAAATCTATCGCATAGCCATATTTAATAAAAAAGCTGCCTCAATAAATTTGAGACAGCTTCTCTTTTTTTTTCTGAAAATGTCTGATCTTATTGGCCAGAAAGAACCTTCAGTCCGCTTTCATTGCTGTTGGTGTCTGCAAAGTCATGAAGGTTTTGAACATGGCATTGCTCTTTCGATTAATTTTCGGTTGCTGCTAAGTGCTGCACCAGATGAATTGGGGACTGCTTGCAGACCGGATACGGGGCATTAGTGCCTTAAAATTCGAACTGTTTTTAAAGAAATAATTCGTAATTTCAAGTTCCTCACCCGAGTAAACGAAATATTTGTTAAATTTGTAATTATTATGGATGACCCCGCGCAATTATCGGAATACGGCAAAATCCTTATCATTCTGCTGATAGGGGCGCTGTTAGTCTGTGCGACCATTTTTCTAGCACGTTTAATCTCTCCGAAAAAGAATAATCCCATCAAATCTGGTACTTACGAATGTGGAGAGGATCCCATTGGTTCTTCTTGGGTTCAGTTTAATCCACGGTTCTATGTTATTGCCCTTGTATTTTTACTTTTTGATGTAGAGCTTATTTTTATTTTTCCATGGGCCACTGTATTTGGACAGTCCGAATATATTGCGGCAGATGGAAGATGGGGGTGGTTTACCATGATTGAAATGGCTATGTTCATTGGCATTTTAATTTTAGGATTGGTTTTTGTCTGGAAAAAGGGCGATTTGGAATGGGTTAAACCGAATGTGTCCTTACCTAAAGTTCCTGTGGCTATCCCGGATAGTGCCTATGCAAGCCTGAATAGTAGGACGTATCAGGTGCGTGATTATGCACGGATTGTAGAAGATGCTGTCGCGCACAAAACGACGACAGATGAACACGTGTCGACGCCGAAACCAGCCTTTAAACCTCGATTTAAAAAACCTGAGTAAGCATGAGTTTAGATAGTCAATTGCAGAATAATGGTGTTATTGTTGCCAAATTAGATGATTTGCTGAATTGGGCAAGGTTGTCTTCAATGTGGCCCATGAGCTTTGGTATTGCTTGCTGTGCCATTGAAATGATGGGGGCAATGGCTTCAACGTATGATTTAGACCGGATGGGCGTATTCCCAAGGCCTTCTCCACGGCAATCCGACGTGATCATTATTGCTGGAACGGTTACTTTTAAGATGGCCGATCGTATCAAGAAACTATATGAACAGATGCCCGATCCTAAATATGTTATCTCGATGGGCTCTTGCTCCAACTGTGGCGGTCCATATTGGCAGCATGGTTATCATGTGGTCAAAGGGGTAGATCGAGTGATCCCTGTGGATGTTTATGTCCAGGGCTGTCCGCCACGTCCCGAGGCATTAATTGGTGCTTTTATTGAGTTGCAAAAAAAGATAGACAAAGAAAGCTTGTTGGGTGAGCAATTGTTCAGCGGAAAAGCTTAAAAGATAAATTTTATAAGATTTTAAATCAATTATGGCAAAAGATTTTTATGGTGAATTGCAATTGGGTATTCTTGGCGGTGGTCAACTGGGAAGAATGCTCATCCAGGAAGCCATTAATTACAATGTAAATGTTCATGTATTGGACCCGGATAAGAATGCTCCTTGTCGCAAGTTGTGCAATAAATTTGAATGTGGTTCATTGGGCGATTTTGAAACGGTCTATAATTTCGGTAAGGATTTGGACATGATCACGATCGAGATTGAGAAGGTGAATGTAGATGCTTTAGAGAAACTGGAAGGCGAGGGCGTTATCGTGTACCCACAATCACGTATCATTCGTCTGATTCAAGATAAAGGTCTGCAAAAGCAATTTTTTAAACAAAATGATATCCCCACTTCGGCATTTCAATTGATATCCAATAAAGATAATTTAGTGAATGCCTCGTTAAACTTACCCTATATCCAGAAATTGCGTAAGGATGGATATGATGGGAAAGGGGTAAAGAAGGTTGTTAACCAACAAGATATACAAGATGCTTTCGAAGAACCCAGCTTAATTGAAGAATGGGTAGATTTTGAAAAAGAAATTGCGGTCATTGTTGCCCGGAATGATAAAGGTGAGGTGTCTACATTTCCAATGGTAGAGATGGAATTTAATCCTCAGGCTAACTTGGTGGAATTTTTGATTGCGCCGTCTTTGTATGGTGTAGAGATCCAACAACGCGCAGAGGCTATAGCAAAAAAGATTGCCGATGATCTGCAGATCGTGGGTATATTGGCTGTAGAGATGTTCCTAACGAAAAATGGTGATATTCTGGTCAATGAATTGGCTCCGCGTCCGCATAATAGTGGTCACCAGACCATAGAGGGTAATTATGTGTCGCAATTTGCACAGCATTTAAGAGCTATCTTCAATCTACCGTTAGGTGATACCAGATGCAGAACGAACGCCGTTATGATTAACCTGTTAGGTGAACCTGGCTATGAAGGATTGGCCAAATACGAGGGTGTAGAAGAGGTGTTGGCAATGGAAGGCGTATATATCCATTTATATGGAAAGAAATATACGAAGCCATTCCGTAAGATGGGCCATGTTTGTATTATCAATGATGACCGGGAGAAAGCGATCTCCAATGCAAGAAAAGTACAAGAAATATTAAAAGTTAAAGCTTAAACAATACTATGTCAGTCAATAATAAGGCCCAGGTAGGCATTATCATGGGAAGCAAATCAGATCTTCCTGTTATGCAGGATGCGATAGATGTGCTCAAAACCCTTGGGGTGGAATTTGAGGTAACGATCGTCTCAGCACATCGTACACCACAACGTATGTTTGATTATGCCAAAAATGCAGCATTTCATGGTTTGAAAGTTATTATTGCTGGAGCGGGTGGTGCGGCGCATTTGCCTGGAATGGTCGCTTCAATTACACATTTACCTGTAATAGGCGTACCTGTAAAATCATCAAATTCCATTGATGGATGGGACTCGGTACTTTCTATCCTTCAGATGCCCAATGGTATTCCTGTAGCAACTGTCGCTTTAAATGCGGCGAAGAATGCAGGTATATTGGCAGCTCAGATTCTGGGTACACATGATGAAACAATCAGCAAGAATATCATCGAATTTAAAGAAGAGTTGGCGAGAAAAGTAATCGAGACCGCAGTAGAGGTCGAAGATACCGAATTCTAAGCTGACAATCTTACAAAATAAAAAAAGAAGCTGTCTCAAATTTATTGAGGCAGCTTTTTTATTAAATATGGCTATGCGATAGATTTGTGAGTTGTTTGTTGATTATTTCACAGAACTGTTCATTTGGGAAGAAAAAGAACAAAAAGTAGCTTTTTAAGCTGCTTTTTTCCTTAGATTTTGCGCTATAGCCAATAACCCCCATTCTATGGACACTTTTTCCTTACCGCGGAGCATAAATCTTCGGAACCCGTGGTTCTGTTTTATGTTTCCAAAGACTGGTTCGACATCGTGACATCGCTGTTTTCTTTTGGCTATACCGACATCGCTGTTAAGCAATCCGTATGCTCTATCTTTATAAGCCTCAAGCTGTTCATTTATCTGGATGATTCTATTGCCCTGTGATTTGTGGCAAGCACCGTTCAATGGGCAGTTTGTGCAGTTTTTTGCCTGATATCTTTTTATTTTTTGCTCGAAACCTGTGGAGGTCTTTTGTGTAAATAGACCTATGCAGTTCATTTCCTGTCCCATTGGACAGATATAGCAATCTTTTGCAGGGTTATAATGTAGTTTATCAACGGAGAATGGCTTCTTGCCCGAATAACTCTTTTTCTGCTCCTTGTCAAACATACCATATTTCACATAGGCCCCAATGTTTTTCCCTTCTAGTAACGCATAGTTCTCCTGGCTGCCATAGCCAGCATCTGCGGTAATGGTTTTCAGTATTTCCCCAAAGCTCGCCTCATGTTGTGCCAGATGACCGGGTAGCGTTGTGGTATCTGTGGGGTTGGGATGTATGGTGTAATTGACGATGTATTGATTGGAAGTAGATATCTGAATGTTATAACCTGGTTTGAGCTGGCCATTTTTCATATGATCCTCTTTCATGCGCATAAAAGTAGCATCGGGATCTGTCTTGCTATAACTATTTCTATCTCCAAGCGTTACTTCCTGCTCTTCATATTGAACAATCTTGGCCGGGTAGTTTTTAGTCGCATAGCGCAACTTTGCCCTCATCTTCTTGCTTACCGAAGGTTTATCGGACAAGACCCGGTTCAGGTTATCGACCGTAGCCTGAACTTTTTCGCGGTCAATTGTTGTCAGATCGGGAGGTTCCGGAAGGTTGTCCTCTGCTTTGGCGATACTTTGGGCGTATTCCCAAATATCTTTTAAGGCAGCTTTCATCTTCTCCTTATTGGTCTGGATAGCTTTTTTCCAGACAAAGGTGTATTTGTTAGCATTGGCTTCAATCTTGGTGCCATCGGTGTAAACATCTTCTATACTCAGCAGACCTTCTTCGGACAGGAGTTTGACAACTTCTTCAAATACACTACGAAGTGCTTCTTTCAAACGAACGCCTCGAAATCTGTTGATGGTATTGTGGTCGGGATAGCTCATGCCGCTCAGCCACATGAAATTGATGTTCTCCCGGCACGCCGTTTCCAATTTGCGACTGCTGTAGACATTGCTTACGTAGCCAAACACCAAAACTTTCAACAACATCTGCGGATGATAACTGGAGCAGCCTTTTATCTTATAAGCGTCCAATAGGGACTGGATGTTGATCCGGTTGATTACATCGTTAACGATACGTACCGGATGACCTTTGGCCACCAGTTCGTCCAAAGTTGGAGGAATGGCCATGATCTGGTCCTGATAGTAAGGCTTAAAAGTAGGTCTTTGAGATGGCATATATCCTTTTTGTTTACACTATAAATATATGAAAATCAAACCGTTAAAACAAATAATAAACCTTAGATAATGAAAAAAAAGAGACTGCCTTTTTGAGACAGCCTCTTTTTTTATTTTGTAAGATTTGCCTGAACATAATCGTAACTTTTTTTGAGACTTTCGATCTTATTTGGCATATAGATATTGTCTTGCTCGACAAATGCATATTTAAGTCCGGCTTTATTCTTTTCTTTGACGATTTCAAGGAAGTTGATGCTTCCGGTCCCCACTTCGGTATACTTGATGTCATTGAAGATTTGCTCAATCGGCAATTTTCCATCTTTGGGCCATTCAATGGGATTGGATTTTGTTTTATCCATATCTTTGACATGCCAGAGTTTAAAACGGTTGGGGAATTTTTCAAACAAGGCTATCGGGTTTTTACCCGCTTTCTCTGCCCAGAAAAGGTCTAATTCAAAATCGACCAAATCAGGTTCAGTGAATGCTAACATCACCTCTTCACCGGTCGTATTATTGCCCAGATCCCTAAATTCCCAGAAATGGTTGTGGTAGGCAACTTTTAGACCCAATTTTTTAGCCTGTTCACCAGCTTTATTCAATTGCTCGGCAGCATAGAGATAATCATCTTTTTTCAATGCATTCAGATCAAACATCGGTGTTACAGGAGCAATTACATATTCTTGGCCAAGTTCTTTTGCTGCATCAAAATAAGCCGCAAGATCTTCTTTGTCGGTATGCGCTTTACTGAGGTATTTGGACATATCGTAATGGCCTGAATGTGTTTTTAGACCGTTATCATCCAATATTTTCTTCAACTCTTTGTAAGGCAATTTCCAGAACTGCTTGGCTGTGGCGTCTATCCCATACAGCTCAACATGTTTATACCCAATTTTGGCAATTTGTTCCAAAGATCCTTTCGGATCTTTATCCATTAAATCGCGAATGGAATACAGCTGTACGCCTATATTCTGTAATGGATTGTCGCTGATTGCACCGGCTTTATTTTGACAAGATATAAAGTTGGGCACCAGATAAGCTGCCGAAAGACCTATTCCAGCTTGCTTTAAAAATTGACGACGAGAATTGTTCATCATATAATTGATTACTTGTTAGTGTACAATGTACAATTATTTGTTCAGAAACCAATGGTACAACAGGGAATATTTTTGAAGTGTATGCTGAATCTTAACCCATAAAATTTTTGGAAGGTCAATGTCTTGTAGGTTGGGAAGAGTTCTTTTTAGGGGAGGAGTGCGGAGTTCTTCACACCAATAAAAAAGGTCTGAATATTTTTCAGACCTTTTTTCTATTCAATTAGGAAAACTTAAACAGTCATGATATCTTTTTCTTTCAGTTCAGCCAATTTATCAACTTTTACAATGAATGCATCTGTTAATTTTTGAACTTCACCTTCAGCAGTTTTGATTTCATCTTCAGAAGCGCCGTCATTTTTTAATTTTTTGATGGATTCGTTGACATCTTTACGGATATTACGTACACCAATACGGCCTCTTTCAGTTTCTTCTTTTACTTTCTTAACCAAATCACGTCTTCTTTCTTCTGTTAAAGGAGGAATATTCAGACGAATAACGATACCGTCATTCTGTGGGTTGATTCCTAGGTTAGCGTCAGTGATAGCTTTTTCAATTGCGTTGATGAGCGATTTTTCCCAAGGTTGGATAACAATAGTCCGTGCATCAGTTGTATTGATGTTGGCCACTTGTGAAAGTGGAGTGGCGCTACCATAATAGTCTACTGAAATTCCATCTAACATCGATGGAGAAGCTTTACCCGCACGAATTTTAGTTAATTCGGATTCGGTGTGAGCAACTGCTTTGGACATCTTGTCTTTACAATCGTCCAATTCAATTGAAATTAGTTCGTTCATATAAGATTACGTTTTTTACAGATTTAAATTATTTAACCACAGTTCCTACATGTTCACCATTAGCAAGTTTCAATAAGTTGCCTGGTTTGTTCATATCAAATACGATGATCGGTAATTTGTTTTCTTGACAAAGGGTAAAGGCTGTCATATCCATAACATTTAATCCTTTCTCATAAACCTCTGTGAATGATATTTCTTCAAATTTTGTTGCAGTAGGATCTTTTTCAGGATCTGCGGTGTAAATACCATCCACACGGGTTCCTTTCAATACGGCATCCGCATTGATTTCGATTGCACGCAAAGATGCAGCGGTATCCGTTGTGAAATAAGGGTTTCCTGTACCAGCTCCGAAAATAACAATACGGCCTTTTTCCAAATGGCGTACAGCTCTTCTGCGAATAAATGGTTCGCAGATTTGCTCCATTTTGATCGCAGTAAGCAAACGTGTCTTTTTCCCAACTTTCTCAAGCGCATCTTGAAGTGCCATGCTGTTGATGACTGTGGCAAGCATGCCCATATAGTCTGCTTGAACACGGTCCATGCCTGATTTTTCGGCGCTTAGACCACGATATATATTACCGCCACCGATAACAATTGCAATTTCTAAACCTTGATCGTGAAGTTCTTTGATATCATTAGCGTATTGTGATACACGGTTAATATCGATACCGTAGCTTTGGTCACCCATTAAGGATTCACCGCTAAGTTTTAATAAGATACGTTTGTATTTCATAATTGTTTTTTTTGGAAATTTTCCAAAGGTCAAAGATAAAATATTTTTTTTATCCCTTAAGCCTAAAATAATATTTATTGTGCTTTTATTGTTTGATTAATGACTTCTCCGTAATACTGTTCATATAAAGGCATAATATTGGACAATTGGAATTTTTTCGCATGATTTAATGCCGCTTCCTTAAATTTTTCTAAGCGCTCTCCATCTTCCAAGATATAAATCGCATTCTTTGCCATATCTTCAACATCACCAACAGCACTGAGAAATCCAGTGACGCCGTTTTCATTCAGCTCAGGTAACCCTCCAGTATTGGAAGAGATAACTGGCACTTGGCAAGCCATGGCTTCTAAAGCCGCAAGACCGAAACTTTCCGAACTTGAAGGCATCAGAAAAAGATCTGATACAGACAATATTTCTTCCACTGCATCCTGTTTCCCCAAGAAACGGACGTCCTTGCAGACATCAAGTTCTCTGGATAGCTCTTCTGCATTTCGACGCTCAGGACCGTCGCCTACCATCAATAATTTGGAAGGGATAACATCATGTACTTTCTTAAAAATACGGATGACATCTTCTGTATTTTTGACTTTTCTAAAGTTGGACGTATGGACTAATATACGCTCATTGCCGGGGGCAATGGCTTTTTTGAAATGTGACCGATCTTTATTGCTAAATCTGTCGAGGTCAATAAAGTTGGGAATCACTTTGATATCGCGCGTAATATCAAAATATTGAAGCGTCTGATCTTTCAGATTCTGTGATACAGCGGTTACGCCATCGGACTGATTGATGGAGAATGTTACGACCGGACTAAAACTCTTGTCTTTGCCAACCAATGTAATATCTGTCCCGTGTAAAGTCGTCACGACAGGAATATTAATGCCGTAGGTAGTGAGTAAGATCTGTTTGGCCATAAATGCCGCTGATGCATGTGGAATGGCATAGTGGACGTGGATCAAATCCAACTTTTCGAAGCGAACAACATCAACCAGTTTGCTGGCTAACGCAGATTCATAGGGTAGAAAATCAAAAAGAGGATACTGCGAAACAGCTACCTCATGATAGTATAGGTTTTCAGAAAAGAAATCCAGACGTGCAGGTTGTCGATAGGTTATAAAATGAATCTCATGTCCATTTGCGGCCAAGGCCTTTCCTAGTTCGGTTGCAACTACACCACTTCCACCAAAGGTGGGATAACAAACAATTCCTATTTTCATCTGCGTAATTATGTCTGAGCGCATATTTTAACGGCATCCCGTTATAAACGCTGTTTATTTTTTGTTAAAAGGCTCCCGGGAACCTCGTGTTAGTACTTTGATTGTCGTTGTTCAAGACTCGCAATGTCCATTACATACAAACGCTATTCATTCATGTGGCACCGACGAAGTTCTTTAGCTTGACAATTGCCCTCTTATTTTACTTTATGATAACAAGGTAAATTGAAGATGCTTTTTCCTGAATTTTGTGTTGCAAATTTCGTCTATTTATGCGTAAAATAACAAAAACCAATTGCCATAGTTTTGTGAATTTTTTGATTGGTTAAAAAGCACTATCTTTAAATAGATATTAAATCGGTATATGGATAACTTTATAAGTGATATTTCAGGACAGCAATTTCCTTCGGAACAACGTATTTTGGGGGCTTCAATCCGACAACCCATTTTTAAGCTGATAAAAAAGGAATATCCAGGTTTTAGTAAGGACAAGTATATCGCCGCAAGCGAGTTGACACGATTCAAAGAAACTTATATCGCCGAATTTCTGAAAGATGAGTCTGGACAGTTAAGTCAATTGGATCAGCAGGTCATCAACAGTTTTAAGGAAAATAAAGTGATCAGCGCAAGTTTGGATGGAGATAATTTGGAGCCAGTCAGCGTAGGAGACCGGGTTGCCGATAAAGTGGCTGAGTTTGGCGGAAGCTGGACCTTTATTATTTCCTTTGTCTTATTTTTGATTGTCTGGATTGCGGCCAATATCTTTTGGTTAAATAATAAAGGCTTTGATCCTTATCCCTTTATTTTACTGAACCTGATTTTGTCCTGCGTAGCTGCTTTGCAAGCTCCAGTTATTATGATGAGTCAAAACAGACAGGAAGATAAGGATCGTGAACGTGCAAGAAATGACTATATGGTCAACTTAAAGGCTGAACTCGAAATCAGGGAATTGCATGAGAAAATAGATCATCTCATTATCCGCAAAGAACAAGAACTTGTCGAAGTACAACGGGATCAAGTGGAAAAATTGAGCTTTCTATTAAAAAAGATGGAAAAAATAGAAGAAGCATTTAAAAATAAATGAATTTAGAAGGAGTAATAGGAGAACTTACGTTTAAGTTTTCCAGATCGGGTGGAGCAGGTGGACAACATGTAAACAAGGTGTCATCGAAAGTATTGTTGCAGTGGGATGTTGCGCTATCCACAGCTGCTTCTGTTGAAGAAAAAGCAATGATTTTCAACGCGTTGGCAAACCGTATCAATAAAGAAGGAATACTGCAATTGGAGTGCGATATCGATCGGTCGCAGATCCGTAATAAAGAAATCGCAATCGATCGCTTTAAGCGTATAGTGGAAGGCGCACTTGTGCCAGCAAAACCCCGTAAAAAAACCAAAACTCCGTATTCGAGTGTGCTGAAAAGACTGGATCGAAAGAAACAACAGTCTCAATTGAAAGCTTCAAGGAAAAAGAATTTCGACGAATAAAGATGATAATATCACTTGTTGTTTTAAATTAATTGTTTAATTATCAGTATTTTGTGTTTTAAACTAATTTATTAGTTGTAAAACTATGATTTTAGTTATAACTTGTGTATTGATTTATTATTCTGGTATTTATTTTATTCCTGAGGAGTTATGGAGGATTTTAAAGAGTTAACGAAAGCCGAGGAGCAGATTATGCAAGAGCTCTGGGAGATGGGCCGTGGCTTTGTCAAAGAAATTATTGATCGACTTCCGGAGCCGAAACCGGCCTATAACACGGTCTCGACCATCGTTCGTATTCTCGAAACAAAGGGCTTTGTAAGGCATGAATCTTTTGGTAAAAGTCATCAATATTTACCAAAGATTTCAAAAGAGGAATATAAGAAAGGTATCACAGGAAAGTTATTAACGAATTATTTTGATAATTCGCCCAAGCGTATGCTCTCTTATTTTTTGGAAGAGAATAGGCTGGACATCAAAGAACTTGATGACATCTTATCGATCATCGAACGTAATAAATAACAACCAATACCCTTTTATAAACTTTTTGATTATGATTTACTTATTGATTGTCAATATTTCATTGATTATCAGTTTTGTGCTCTACAAACTGATTTTTAGAAAACTTACTTTTTTTCAATGGAACCGGATCTATCTGATTGGAATGGTTGTATTTTCCTTATTAGCTCCTGTGGGTATTTTTATTGAATTACCCAAGACGGAAATGATTTCCAATCATATTCCACAGGTCGACTTAGGAACATATATGGATGTCGAAATCGGGAGCCCGATCGAAAAAAAAACCTCTTTTTCTGTTGGATATTCTTGCCAAGATTTATTGGATAGGAGTGGGAATCGCTTTTTTTTTCCTGGCGATACGGATCAGGCAACTTGTTCGGGTATTGCGTTCTTCTCCTGAGTACCTGAGTTTTTCTTTTTTTAATCGGGTTGTGATTGGGAAATCGATTAAAAACAAGAAGAATATTGCATGGCATGAGCAGGTTCATGCTGAGCAGGGACATTCCTATGATTTACTGTTGATTGAGCTACTTAAAATTTTCAATTGGTTCAATCCTGTTGTGTATTTCTTTCAAAAGGAAATAAGGTTTCAACACGAGTATATTGTAGATGAAATTTGCTCGACCGATAAAGTGGCTTATGCAGAAATGCTGGTTGCTCATGCATTACGTACAGATCAATTGGCTTTTTCACATAAGTTTTCCAATCATTCTTTTTTAAAGCAGCGCATCACGATGTTATTTAAAGATAAATCTGTACAAAGACAACGCTTGTTATATGTGATTGTGCTGCCCATGTTATTGGTGGTAGCGGGGTCTACGTTGGTATTTAATACGAGTAGGGCCAAGGCTATGGTAGCGGATGTAGAAGAAAGCGTTAATGGCTTAACTGTGACTGATGAGCAGACATTGCCGAGCCAGTCTGAGGAGCTGAAAAATGGACAGGTAAATGAAGACAGTAAGGTCTACAAAGATCCTGAGATCATGGCTATTCCAGTTGGAGGAATGAAAAAGTATGTCATTGGATTGAGCAGTAGAATCCACGTGAGTGATGAAGCAATCAAAAATAATATGATCGGGGTAATTGTCATCTCAGCCATCGTGGAGAAAAATGGTGAGTTGAGCCATATAAAGGCTAAGAATGATTTGGGCTATGGCCTGGCATCCGCTGTGGAAAATGCTGTAAAAGCAAGTGGGAAATGGAAACCTGCAATCGTCAATGGGAAAGTCGTTCGATCGCTGCTTTCCTTACCCGTTACCGTTGGCGGAAAAACGACGTACTATTGGGAGGAAACTGACACATTGGGCAGAAAGGTCCGGATGTCATCTCATTCATTCCCGGGCGCTGAATCTGGTGAAGAGACGGAAAAACAACTCAAGGAAGTAAAATCGATAAGGACGGAAGATGAGAGCGACCGCTGGAATCTTTCATTGGATTTTCAGTCCGATTTAGTAACTTTTGATAAAGTTGAGGTGCAACCAACACCTATTGGGGGAATGCGATCTTTTATGATCTGGGTAGGCGATAATTTTGTTTTTCCGGAAGCAGCAATTAAACGGGAGGTTAATGGCATTGTTGAAGTAGCTTTTATTGTCGAAAAGGATGGCAGTTTATCCCATGTTGATGTAAAAAAAGATCTTGGTTATGGAACCAAAGAGGCGGCATTGGAGCTCCTAAAAGGTGTGAAAAAATGGAAACCGGGATTAGTTAACGGTAAACCGGTACGCGTGGCTTACACATTGCCTATTCGTTTAAATTTAAAGAAGTAAAGATTAGATCATAAATATGCAGAGCAGATTCATTCAAATTTTCTATTTTATTGTGGTTTTGGCCATGCTTTCTTCCTGTAAGTCCTATAAAGTGGTTCCCAACGGTTTTGCTGTACAAGGAGATGAGTATTTTGTTAATATTAACAAAGAGCTCACCGTATTCCTCGGGGATGATATTATGGAGGATAAAAATTGGCAAGGTAAGACTAATCCGATTAATGCAAAGCAGGTTGACAATCGATTTCGTCGTGTATTACGCCATTTACGCTATTCAGATACCGCGTATCAGGTTTTGTTTTCTGGACATCTGGAAGGAAAATATCAGTATGACATGCTTGCTGTAGTCAACAACTCGCCAAATGTAAAAGGGAAAAAAAATCACCTACTTGATTTAAGTTCTTTTCAACGGGAGCAAAATAAGGAGGGACGATATTTTTATACGACTACAACTTTTAAGGGACAAAAGCTGCTTCATTTTGTAATTCCGTTTAACGGGCGCCTTTGGCAAGAGAAAATGGTGTCGCTGATCTTTCTCTTCCCGGAGGATTTTACCGATATCGCGTGGGCGAAGGATGTAGTGATGTCTAATGTTGCTATGTATCGCGATCGTTATAAATTTACCCCGAGCCGCACAGAGATTTTATGTCCTGATGATGGTAGTAGCCGTTCGCATTTAGATTATAAAATTCCGGAAGAAAAGGTGAATAAAACAGGTTACATGTTAATGAAAGCTTATGGTGAAGTTGGCGGAGAACGAAAACTGGTTGTTTACCGCGTGATGAAGCCTGGTGATTTTTATGGGTCCTTTGTGACTTGTAAAGGGGATTATGAAATTCTATATACCACATTGCAAGACAAGATTGTTTGGCAGACCAAGGTGAACACAGAGCGGGATGTCGAATTCTAACGAAATAAATTGAAAGCCTTGGATCAATAATCCAGGGCTTTCAATTTATTCTTTAAATGTGAAATTTCATTTTGGAGCTGTTCAACTTTCTCCAATAGGTGACTGGCAACCTGAATTCCGGCAGGATTTACTTCAAGATCATAGTAGAGATTTGAAAAGCGTTCCAATTTTTGGAGCTCCTCTTCATCAATATATTGTTCTTCTTGTTGAATGACAATATGTATGAGTCCGTATTCCTCCATGGTTTGCAGGAATGTTGTTTCAACCTTTCTGGACTGGCAGAAGTCGATGACTTTAATGAGTGTCGTTTCCATAAGATTAGTGTTTTAAATCCTTCAATTGTTGGAACAAGGCCTTTTCTTCGGCAGACAGATTATTGGGCATTTGAATATTCAATGTGACATACAGATCGCCAAATTCACCTTCTTTGCGATACAAGGGGAATCCTTTTCCTTTAAGTCGCATTTTTGCACCATTTTGACTTTCGGCTTTAATCTTCAGTTTAACTTTGCCGCCGAATGTATCTAAAGTTGCTTCACCGCCTAAAATAGCTGTATAGAGGTCTATATCAAGTGTTGTGTATAAGTCATTCCCCTGACGTTTAAAACGGGCATCAGGCGTGATGTTGATAGTGATATAGAGATCTCCTTTTGGGCCACCGTTGATGCCCTCTCCGCCATAACCTTTCAGTTTGATCTTTTGACCATCCTCCACGCCAGCATGAATCGTGATGCGGATACTTTTTCCATTGATATTGAAGGTCTGTTGATGTGTCGTGTAAGCTTCTTGTAAGGTTAAGCTGAGCTCCGCATTAAGGTCCTGGCCGCGGAATGTACTTTGGCGGCCTCCTCCGCGTCTGCTACCAAACATCTGTTCGAAGAAATCAGAGAATTGCCCATCATCAAAGTTTCCAGTGTACTCATGGGAACCGCCACCACCAAATGGATTTCCTCCAGCGCCGAATGGATTTCCTCCGTTAGATTGTGACTGACGGTATTGTTGTTGCGCTTTTTCATACTCCTCTCCATGTTGCCAATGTTCACCGTATTGGTCATATTTTTTGCGCTTTTCGGGATCGGATAATACTTCATTTGCCTCATTAATCTCCTGAAATCGTTGTTTGGCCTCATTGTCATTGGGGTTGACATCAGGGTGGTATTTACGGGCTAGTTTTCGATATGCTTTTTTGATGTCATCAGCAGAAGCTGTTTTATCAATGCCAAGCACTTTATAGTAATCTACAAAAGCCATAAATTATACTTGTTTTGTATTAAAGATAACAATAATTGTGAATAAAAGGTTTATGCTAAAGGTCATTTTAGTACATAAAAAAAGCAAGTAAACAATCATTTACTTGCTTTTTATATTGTACAAAATAATCCTTGATAAAGCCGATAATTTGACCTTACTCTTTATTACTGTCGATGACCAGGCGATTTTCCCTATTGGCTATTTGCCATGCCGTGTAAAATGCGAGCTTTTCGCGTTTTACCATTAATGGAAAGTCGATCTTGTCATAGGTATCTGCAGGCGTGTGGTAGTCCGGATGCAGGCCCGAAAAATAAAAGACAGAAGGAATACCTTTCTTGGCAAAGTTATAATGATCGGATCTATAGTACAAACGCATAGGATCCTTTGGATTGTCATACATATAGTCAATCTCCAGTTTCGTATGTTTTTCATTCTCATTTTTATTGATCTCATATAACTCGGAGCTCAATTTATCTGAACCGATAGCGTGGATATAATCATGATTGCCTTTGAGATGCTTGTCGTCGACACGGCCGATCATATCGATATTGATGCAAGCAACGGTGTTTTTCAATGGAAATATCGGATTTTCTGTATAGAATTTGGAACCTAGTAAACCTTTTTCTTCTGCAGCATAGGTGATGAACAAAATGCTGCGACGTGGGCCATTTCCTGTTGATTTAGCTTTCGAAAAAGCGCGTGCCAACTCAAGGACGGCTGTTGTGCCCGAGGCATTGTCATCGGCCCCAAAGAAGATATTGCCTTTGGAATCCATTCCATCGTGGTCGTAGTGGCCTCCGATCACAACGATTTCGTCTTTTTTATCTGTTCCTTCCAGATAGCCAAGAATGTTTGGATCAGCTAAAGCAGCCGCATTGGTGCCAAACTCAGCTTTAAAATTTGTTGAAATAACAAAGGAATTAGGTTTTCCCGTACGATTAATCTTTGCAACAACAGTAGCAAGGTTAGTTCTCGCCAGGTTTAGTATATAATTTGCGGCATGGTCTGTAATGTTGACTACAGGGATCATTGGCGACTTTTCCGGCGCTGGTTGGTCCACCGCCAAATTGTAACGACCCTCAATAGCACGGTCTCCCGCATCCTCCAAAAGTTGGGACAGCTGACTATTGATCGCTAATACCATTTTGGGATTGTGTTTAAGGATCTCTTTGACTTTTTTATTTCGGGTTGTTGCCCAGTCCGACGCAGTCTTTTTGCTGCTAATCCATGAATTTCCTTTCTCATCTGTTGGCTCATTCTCATTGATCAACATAACGATCTTATTGTGGAGATCCAAGCCCGAGATATCCGAATACTTGGGATCATCTATGCCATAACCAATAAACACGATTTCATTGCTTTCGAAGAATTTGTTCTCGTTGTTGCCAATGACGAAAATGTCCTTCCCATGCTGGAAGGGCCTGTCGTTAATACTAAATTGCTTTACTTTAAAGCTGTTGCGAATTAGTTGCAGGGGTTGGAAATAGGATCCGTTGACAGGTGCACTAAGTCCATATTTTCTAAATTCATTGGCAATATATTCTGCTGCCAGACGTCCGCCTTTTTGGCCGGTTCCTCGGCCTTCAAAATCGACAGAAGCTAAAGTGCGCAGATGCTTCTGGGTAGATTCTACCGTGATTTCATCGGCATATTTACTGTTTATGTCCTGTGCATTTGCACAGCTCATCAGAGCGCATGCTATCCAAAGTAGGTTGTATATTTTCTTCATTGTTTATTTTTTACTAGTGTGACTTTCAGCACCTTATTTTGTAATTTAATTAACCAGATCAGCTGCGTATCATCTCCTTGATTGATATAACAGGTGTCGTTATCTGCACAATATATAAAAAAAAGCGGATGAAAAGTGTAATTTGCTTTTCATCCGCTTCTTAAAATATGTTAATTTACCTAACAGCTACAAGCTATTTTGTTTACGCGGTTAGCGTGACGCCCACCTTCGAATTCCGTGTTTATAAATGTGTTGACGATCTTTTTAGCGAGGTCAAGGTCGATAAAACGTGCAGGTATACATACGACGTTCGCATCATTATGCTGACGGGCTAAAGCCGAAATTTCCTCCAACCAACAGATAGCAGCACGAATATTTTGGTGTTTATTAGCTGTGATAGCAACACCATTTGCACTTCCACAAATTAAGACTCCAGCATCAGCTTCTTTATTTTCTACTGCTGATGCAACTGGGTGTGCGAAATCTGGATAATCAACTGAATCTGGAGAGTTTGTTCCAAAGTCTGTTACTTCATAACCCAGTTCATTCAAAAAGCTTACCAAAGCTGTTTTGTATTCAAAGCCGGCATGGTCACTTCCAATCGCAATTTTCTTTACGCTGCTCATTTTATTGTTATTTTATTTTTCTTGTGCTAATTTTTTTCTTTTGACATCGGCCGAAACCATGATACTTATCTCATATAATAAGAACATTGGTGCTGCAACGGTCAACATGGTGATGATATCTGCAGACGGTGTAATGATAGCTGCTATCACTAAAATAATTACAGTTGCATAACGACGGCTGGCCCGCATAAATTCAGGGGTCATAATGCCTATTTTCGAGAGAATAAATACCAGTATCGGGAGTAGGAAAACAATTCCACAGCCCAATGTTAACGTTGCTATCGTAGAAAGGTAGTTATCAATGGTAATCTGGTTGACGATCTCATCACTTAGGGATACGTTGGCTAGAAAGTTGATGGATAAGGGTACAACGATGTAGTATCCGAAGAGTGCTCCTAAAATAAACAATAAAGAAGAGTAAAAAACAAACCCGCGTGCAGACCGTCTTTCCACATCGGTCAGTGCTGGTTTTACAAATAACCAAATTTCAAAAAGGAGGTAGGGGAATCCCATCATCAAAGCCATCAATAAACAGGAGTTTATCTGAAGCATAAATTGACCTGCTAGTTCGGTATTGATGATATTAAAAGGAATTTTCTTGACACAGAAGTCTGCTAAATTGAAAGTATCTGCTGCCTTACACATCATGCGATAGGTCCAAAAATTTAAATTCTTTGGCCCCATGATGATATCGTTGAATACGAAATCGTAGAATGTAAAGGCAATACCTGCAAAGATACAGATCGCAATTGCTGAACGGACCAAATGCCATCTTAACACCTCAAGGTGGTCAAAAAAAGACATTTCCGCTTCTATATTCTTCCCTTTATCTTTAATAGCTTGTATTAGATCTTTCGAATTAGGTGTACTCATAAAAATTGTTTGGAAACAAAAATACCATTCTTATTGTAAAGAATGGTATTTTTTATGTATGTAAAGATAATTTTATTTAATCTTCCGCAGGATATTCCGTTAGGTCGAAAGTTTCCATAAACTTTGTCGTGAAATTGCCGGCTCTAAAGTTAGGGTCGCGCATCAATCTCAAATGCAAAGGAATGGTTGTTTTGATCCCTTCAATGACGAATTCACTCAATGCACGTTCCATAGTACAAATTGCTTCCTCACGTGTTTGCGCAACTGTGATCAATTTAGCAATCATAGAATCATAGTTTGGCGGAATTGAGTAACCAGAATAAACGTGTGTATCTACACGTACACCATGTCCACCTGGTGAGTGGAAGTTGGTGATTTTACCTGGTGAAGGACGGAAATTGTTGAAAGGATCCTCCGCATTGATACGACATTCGATCGCATGCATTCCTGGTTCGTAGTTTTTTCCGGAGATCGGAATTCCTGCGGCCACCTTAATTTGTTCTTTGATCAGATCAAAGTTGATGACTTCTTCCGTTACCGGGTGTTCTACTTGGATACGTGTGTTCATTTCCATAAAGTAGAAGTTGCGGTGTTTGTCAACCAAGAATTCGATTGTACCAGCACCTTCATAGTTTACAGCTTTAGCACCTTTGACAGCAGCCTCTCCCATTTCAGCTCTCAATTCGGGAGTCATAAAAGGTGATGGCGATTCTTCGATCAATTTTTGATGACGACGTTGGATCGAACAGTCACGTTCAGACAGGTGACATACTGTACCGAATTGGTCACCCACAATTTGGAATTCGATATGACGCGGTTCCTCTACATATTTTTCAAGGTAGATACCGTCGTTACCGAACGCAGCCGCAGATTCGACACGCGCAGAATCCCAAGCTGGTTCAAACTCTTCGTCTTTCCAAATGATGCGCATACCACGGCCACCACCACCGGCTGTAGCCTTGATGATAACTGGGTAGCCGATTTCATTGGCTAAGGTAATACCTTCTTTTACGTTTGAGATCAAACCATCGGATCCTGGAACAGTAGGAACACCAGCTTTTTTCATGGTATCTTTTGCACGGGATTTATCACCCATTTTCTCGATCTGCTCTGCAGTTGCACCAATAAATTTGATACCGTACTCTGCACAGATAGCTGAGAAACGAGCATTTTCCGACAAGAAACCATATCCTGGGTGAATCGCATCTGCATTTGTTAGTTCAGCTGCAGAAATAATATTCGGAATGTTTAAGTAAGAGTCTCTACTCGGTGGAGGACCAATACAAACTGCTTCATCCGCAAATCTTACGTGTAAACTATCGCGATCGGCAGTCGAATATACTGCAACACTTTTAATACCCATTTCACGACAGGTACGGATAATGCGCAGGGCAATCTCGCCTCTATTTGCAATTAATATTTTTTTGAACATTGTCTTGAATTATGAAGTTTGCAAAAAATGTAGCCCTTTGGAGGCTACATGTATTCATTTACGTAATTGTAAATTACTTAGGCTCAACTAAGAATAATGGTTGGTCGAACTCAACAGGTTGAGCATCTTCTACCAAAATCTTAACGATTTTACCTGAAACTTCAGATTCAATTTCGTTGAATAATTTCATTGCTTCAATGATGCATAGTACAGAACCGGTATTGATATCATCACCAACATTGACGAAAGATGGTTTACCAGGTCCAGCCGAACGGTAAAATGTACCGATCATTGGTGATTTGATTGTGATCAAGTTTGCTTCAGCGCTTGCGGCTGGTGCTGCAGGGCTAGCTATTGGAGCTGGTGCCGCTGCTTGTGCAACTTGAGGAGCAGCAATTGGAGCAACAGCAGGAACAGTAGCTGTTACGTACGTAGGCTCTTGATTTGTTTTTATTGTAATTTTAAAATCTTGCTCTTCAATTGAGACTTCATTCACACCTGATTTTGAAACGAATTTAATCAAGTCCTGAATTTGTTTGATATCCATACCCATAGTATTCTAGGTTTTGTTTGTTTCTAAAAAATTCTAACTGTCAAAAGTAATAAATTATACCATAAAATGGACAACTAATACGCCCATTTTAAATAGATGGATCCCCAAGTGAAACCACCACCGAAAGCAGCAAGGATAAGATTATCTCCTTTCTTCAATTGAGATTCCCATTCCCACAAGCATAAAGGAATAGTACCACTGGTGGTATTTCCATATTTTTGAATGTTCACCATCACTTTTTCTTCTGGAAGCCCCACACGTTCTGCCGTTGCATCAATAATACGTTTGTTGGCCTGATGAGGCACCAACCAAGCAATATCTTCTGACTTTAAGTTATTTTTTGACCATAACCTCATGTGCTACATCAGCCATATTGGTTACTGCAAATTTAAACACCGTACGACCTTCTTGGTAAGCGTAATGTAATCCTGCATCTACAGTTGCATGCGACGCCGGATTCAGCGAACCCCCACCTTTGATATTCAAAAACTGTCCTCCGGAACCATCGGTTTTTAAAATAGCATCTTGTATACCCATGCCTTCTTCATTTGGCTCCAATAATACACAGCCACAACCATCACAAATAGGATACAGGTATTGCGGTCTTGGTAATTGATGACCGAAGACATTTTATCGGCACCGATAACAAGGACTTTTTTATGAGTGCCAGCAGTGATAAATTGTGTTCCTGTATTCAGACCGAACAAGAAACCTGAACAAGCCGCCTGAAGATCAAATCCCCATGCATTTGTAGCTCCGATTTTATCGGCCAGAATATTTGCAGTCGCAGGGAACAGCATATCTGGTGTGCTTGTACAAAAGATAATAAGGTCAATATCTGTAGCAGCTATACCTCTTTTTTTCAATAAACCTTGCACTGCAGGTACAGCAAGATCTGAAGTAGCAAGACCTTCACCTTTTAAGATGCGACGCTCTTTGATTCCCGTTCTGGAAACAATCCATTCGTCGTTGGTGTCGACCATTGTTTCCAATTCTTTGTTAGTAAGGATATAATCCGGAACGTAACCATTTACAGCCGTGATTGCGGCGTGAATCTTTGACATAAATACTCTAATTGAAAATAGATCTGATGCTGTCAATGAACTTAGACTCGATCATATCTCTTGAAAATAAAACCATATTTTTAATGGCCTCAGGTGTCGAAATACCATGGCCAATAATGACAGGAGCATTAACTCCCAAGATCGGGCTACCGCCGTACTGCTCGTAGTTGAATCGGTCGAAGAAATCATCTTTAAAACCTTTTTTCAACGTCACTACATAAAATGATTCTGCGAGTTTCAAGACGACGTTGCCTGTAAATCCATCACAGACGTAAACGTCGGCATGGTCACTGAACAGGTCACGGCCTTCTGCATTTCCGATAAAGTTAATCTTGTCGTTGGCTTTAAGTAGGGGGTAGGTAGAGGTTGTTAGGATGTTTCCTTTTTCTTCTTCTTCTCCGATATTCAATAATCCCACTTTAGGGTTGGATACATTAAACACATGTTCGGCAAAGACACTTCCCAAGATTGCAAATTGGTTCAACATCTCTGGTTTACAGTCTGCATTAGCGCCGACGTCCAATAAGATTCCGAAGCCTGATTTTAATTTGGGAACAATGGATGCTATTGCAGGGCGTAATACGCCTGGGATAGCTTTAACGCTAAACATTGAGCCCACAAGCATGGCGCCAGTATTACCAGCAGAAGCGAATGAGTCAATTTCTTTGTTTTTTAAATATTCAAATCCCTTCGCAATACTTGAGTTGGGTTTTTGAGTTATTGCTTTGGTTGGATGTTCACCCATTGCAATGACTTCTGGAGCCTCCACATATTCAAAGTCAGATGAATTTCCTCCGGCTTGATTGATTAATTGTTTAGTCTCTTCAGTTTTACCAAAAAGGACTATTTTTTGGTCTCCAGTAAGCTGTTTTTGTGCTTCAATAGCACCTGTTATCGTTGCTTTAGGAGCATAATCTCCTCCTAAAATATCTAAACCAATCTTCATCCGTTATTATTTAGTAAATCAATAATACGCAAAAAACATCCCAAAGTAAAGCAAATTTCTAAAATAGTGCTTGTCTGGGATGTTTTGGTGTTATGAAAGGTTTACCTTAGACAACAGCTGTATTTTCAATGATCAATTTACCGTTGTAGTACAAGTTTCCGTCTACAGTATATGCACGGTGAGGTAAATGAACTGCGCCAGTTTCTTTACATACTGTCAAGCTTGGAGCTTCAGCTTTATAATGTGTTCTTCTTTTGTCTCTTCTTGATTTAGAAGTTTTACGTTTTGGATGTGCCATCTCGTATTCTTGTTTTAGTTATTTTTAATATTTCTCAATGCTTCCCAACGTGGGTCGATAATTTCTTCTTCTTTTTGTTCCTCTGAATCAGGCTCGCTTGTAAATAACGCGAGCATCTCAGGATCACATTGTATACCTTGTCCCTGCTCTTCACATTTTACGATATAGGGAACAGCTAAATTAATGTATTCGTATAATAACTCAGCTATATCCAACTCATGGTCGCTTTTGGATAAGATCAACACCTCTTCGGTATTATCTGTCCAATCTTCATCCGTGAATTTGACTAATATTCGTTCTTGAATTGAAATCGGTGACATAAACTCTTTTAAGCAGGTATCACAAGTCAATTGAATTTCGCCTTGGATATCAAAATGCAAAATCAAAAGATTTTCTTGTTTTTGCAATTCAACTTCTGCTTTCAGATTGCCATCTTTTACAATCGAATGTTCGTAGCAGTCAAAGAACTTTTTATTAATGTCAAACTCAAAATTGTGCTTTCCAGCGTTGAGCCCCGAAAAGGGAATTCTGTATTGTTTTAGATGTTTCACAATCTTGCATTTGAGCCTGCAAAGGTATGTATAAAATCATTAGGATAGAAATATTTTTTCAAATATTCCGAAGCAAAGCTTCATATACACCAGTAACAGGACTTATTCATAATAATTTTTGCCTAACTCTATCTTTTCGCGCCCATTTGCCATACGCCATTTGTTGGTATCGCGTAGCGAATAAGCACAGCCGCAATATTCCTGCATATAGAATTTCTCCTTTTTGGAGACTTCAAGCATACGGGCAGAACCACCTTTCTTACGCCAGTTGAAAGTCCAATACTCCATCCCTTCATGGCGGGAGGCAGCACGTAAACCACAATCATTGATCTGCTCCATGTTTTTCCAACGGGAGATACCCAGCGAACTTGAAATCACATCAAAGCCATTGGCAGCCGCATACTCAGCCGTTTTTTCAAAACGCATATCAAAACACATCGTGCAACGGATGCCTCTTTCAGGCTCTTGCTCCATCCCTTTGGCCAAATCAAACCAATGATCAACATCGTAGTCCGCATCAATAAAAGGGATATTATGTTTTTCAGCAAATCGGATGTTCTCGTCTTTGCGTAAATCATATTCTTTGCGGGGATGAATATTGGGATTGTAAAAATAGATTGTAAAATCGATATCCGAAGCAATGAGTGCTTCCATCACTTCTCCAGAACACGGAGCACAGCAGGAGTGTAAAAGTAATTTTTTGCCCTCTCCCGGTAATGTCAACGTCTCCCTTACAAATTCCTTATTTTCCATAATCGTATGTGCTAACAAAAACAAAGGCAATTTTAATCAAAAAGTAGCGGATTGACAAATATTTCCGTTTTACTTAAACGGGTTTGCCCCTAAAAGAATCATATAAATTCATTGATATTCTGCATATATTAGTAGATTTGTATGTTTAACGCAATACGCTATTTTTAATAAAAAATATATGAAATTTTCGTTTCAATCCTGTATTATCCTATTCGTTGCCAGTGTAATAGGTTTTACTTCTTGCAAGAAACTGGATGATGAGCCTGTACGAACGGGGGCTACTTTGATCTCTAGATTATATGTTTCTTTCTCGGATTACGACCAGAACAATTCTGCGCTTAAAAACATGATGATTATCGATCCGGCTGATACGACCAATTTAGATAATATCTATCAATATCTTTCTCCGGCAAAAGGGGGCGGACCAATTCTTTTTGATGCTGCTGCCCGGGCTATCTTTCAGGCGAGTGTTACGGCACAGGATACCTTTCTTCAGGTGATTCCATTTGCCAATGAGATCTATGGAATTCCCGGTAATGCAGGTGCTATTGGATACCGCGGTTTTACGAATGTTAGGGGATTGGCCTATTATACGTATGCCCAACAAAATGGTACATCTGGATCTGTAACAACACCATTTCTTTTGGCGGTTACAAATCGCGGAGTAGGTAATTCCATGTTATATGCGATAAGTACACCAAGTGGAAAAGTGGGATCAAAAGGTGGAGCACCAATCATTGACAAACAGATTAACCTTGGGAACCTGGTTCCGAGTTCACTGACTTTATTGAATAGCAATACAAGTGATAGTAATGAGAAATTGGTGCTGATTGGTTTTAATAATGAAGGAACAGAAAATAGAAGTGGTTTTGCTGTATATTCTCAACTCAAACAAGAACTCATCGACCGTCCTCGCGATACCATTGTAGCTTCCACTAGATTTACGCCAGTGATGAAAGTATATATCAATGGTAAAACGGGATTAGGCTCGGTGTCCTATGCACCCAAAAAGGGTTTGTTGGCGGTAACTTCCGGTAGTGAAGTGCTATTTTTCAAAGATCCAAAAACCTTATTTAGTGGAGGCACGGACAAAACTGTGGCGCCTGATTACGTCATCGGTGGGGCTAATACAGGTTTAGTAAAACCTTGGGGGATAGCCATTGATGATCGTACGGAACAAGGGAAATTCTTTTATGTTTCTGATCTAACGAATCGTACAGTTTCGCGTTTTCCATTGCTAGGTGAAGGCAATATAAAACCCGATATTGCAGCGAAAACCTATGGCTCTTTGACGCCGAATTATATCTTTTTAGATGCTCGTGAAGCTAATATTTTCTAACGTGCAGTTTAAGCAAGCAACTGGAAAAGCGCTTTGATTTCCTGTTGCTTGTTTGAACTTTCATGTTCCTCGTAGGCAGACATCAAGTTTCGCAAAGCTCGTTTAAGGATGGTCACATTATCGCAGGGATAGGTGAATTCTCTATCCGGATTGAGGTTCAGTTGCTTAAAAAATGAATTTACATCGCTTTTTTGCATAACCTGCCCACGATTAAAGGCATTGATGTAAAACAGCACATTTTCATTCCCTTCTTCATCCGAATCCATATACGCCAATACAAAATGCTTTGGTAAATTAATACCGTAGATCGGAATGTCCAATTTTTGTGCAATGATACTGTAAATGCAGGATAGGGTTAAGGGATTCCCCTGTTTGGTATCGAGTACTTGACCAATATAGGAATTCTGTGGATGATGATAATCCTTTGTATTTCCTGTTAGGCCGAAGGAGCCAAAAAGAACATGATTCATCAGGTTCACTTTTTCCAGCGGGCTCATGTCGTAATGCAAACCGCGCCATACCTCAGTTTTGAGGTCTTCTATCGCTAAAACAATCTTATGATCCTCATAAGAAGGATATTGATAATTATTCAGGATAATTAATCCTTCCAGTAGATTGAATGAGTTACTCAGGTTCCAAATCTGTAATTCGTTTTTGGTCTGATCAAATTGAATTTCATGGATAATATTCTCTAATCGACCCTGTATGTGAGGATCGAAGCTGGACTCCCAAAATTTTTCCAAATAGGGTACAATCTCAGGACCTTGGCTTTTTAACTGGTGCTCCACTTCCTGAATAATCTGTTGGTCGGTGTCGTCCAACAGGGATATTAGCGATTTCAACTCTCTCTCATTCATCATAACGAAGTTAACTAATTGATTCGAGATATGAGCTAAAAAAATCCCTACCGTCATTGATGTACTGCGTAGGGATTATCCAGGTTAAATTGGCATACAATTATTTGAGCTGACCATCCAGCATATTGACAACTCTTTTACCATATTCGGCATTCTTTTCAGAATGGGTTACTTGTATAATTGTAACGCCATCATCGTTGAGCTGTTTGAATAAATCCATGATTTCTTCGCCTTGTTTGGAATTTAAGTTACCCGTAGGCTCATCGGCCAGCAATAACTTCGGTGATCCCGCCAATGCACGCGCTATACCGACAATCTGTTGCTGACCACCGGATAGCTGGGCCGGGAAGAGATCCTTCTTCCCGACAATGCCAAAGCGATCAAGCATATCGGCAACAATAGCTTTTCTTTCTTTGCTTGAAATGTCTTTATAGATCAAGGGTGTTTCGATATTTTCATACACGGTCAATTCATCCAGGAGATGATAAGCTTGAAATACATAGCCTATGTGGGATTGGTATAGTTGCGTTCTTTTCTTTGCTTTCATTTCCAATACATTCTCGCCCATAAAGATATATTCACCCTCATCAGGTTCATCAAGCATACCGATAATATTTAATAAAGTTGATTTTCCAGATCCTGATGGTCCCATGATGGAGATAAAATCACCTTCAGCAATATCGAGACTTACATCTTTAAGGACGAATGAGCGTGTACCACCTACGTTATACCACTTGAATAAATTTTTTAATTGTATCATTTTTTAGTATTGAGATCTTAGATATTCTTGTTTTATATTTTTATTAGTCATCATAATTACTGTTCGACTGGGGAATAGGGCCCTTTACCGCTCAAATTATCTTTTATTCATCGCGCAGGCTATCTATTGGATTTGTTTTTGCGACTTTTATAGATTGGAAGCTGATGGAAACCAATATGAGGATAAATATGCAAAATATTGGGATCAAAAACGACCACCAGGACAGCTGAATATGATAGGCGAAATTGGAAAGCCATTTATTCATGAGTAGATAGGCTATTGGAAGGGCTATGCCGATCCCGACTAAAAAGAGCTTGAAAAATGGTTTGTTCAATTGAATAAAGAGCAATTGTACCGAGGCTCCCAGTACTTTACGGATGCTCATTTCCTTTTTTCGTAATGCCGCCTGATACGCCGCCATACTAAATAGCCCTAAGGCCGCGATGATAACCGAAAGGCTGGTGAAACTATTAAAAGCAGTCTGCAATTCTTGCTGTTTTTTGTGCTGCAAAGCATATTGCTCATCCATAAAGGAATAATCAAGAGGCAGATCTTTTGCGGATGGATTTTTCTCCCATTCTGCTTTGACTGTATTGATGGCCTGATCAACCATTCCCGGTTTTGTTTTGACCATGAGGGTTGTCTGAAAGCGCATAGTACCACATTCGTTTTTAAATGAATATAGGCTCGGCTGAACTACATTTTCAAAGCCATAAGCTTTACTATCTTTGACTAGGCCAACAATTTCAAAGGTGACATCACAGCCTTTGATTTTAGCACCTATCGGGTTTTCGAGTCCTAAATTTTTGGCTGCAGATTCGTTGATAATAGCATAGTTGGCCAAGGAATCGTGAAGCAGTTGATCTATTGAAACAGTGGTGTTTCCTTGTATACTGGAGATATTTAGCGTCTTGAAGTATCCAGGATCAATACCGACATGTGCAAACGAAACGTTTTTTTGAGCATAGGAAAAATCCATTTTGGGAGGTTGTTCGCCTTCCCCTGGAATATTTGTCGCTGATGCAACAGAGGCAATACTTGGATCATTTTCTAACCGACGTTTTAGTTGTTGATAGGAACCATCAATTTTGGAATCATAATACATGCCTATTCCTTTGAAATTAACAACCTGTGCAGGCTCAAATCCTTTATCCGCCTGCTGCATATAATTTAGCTGTGCCCTAATAACCAGCATGCCCGATATAAATAGGATGGCCATACTGATCTGAAAAGTTAGTAGTGCGTTTCGAAATGTGCCCTTTTTGAGAATGGAAGTCAGTCCACCTTTAAGGAGATTAACGGATTTGAAGCCAGAGAGTACGATAGCTGGGTATATTGCCGATAGAACTGTTGTCAATAGTACGGCAATAGCAAGTTGGACGATTGTTTCTGAACGCAGAATATAGCCCTTAAGATCATCATTGAACCATTTTTGGAGGATATTTCCTGTGAGGGCCAAAGCAACGAAACTTAGAATTGCAGCACTGAAAGTCAGAATAAATACTTCCAGTACCAATTGCCTGACGATAGCCCAACGTGAGCTTCCCAATATTTTTTTGAGCGCGAGTTCCTTAATGCGTTGATCCGCTTGTGCCATAATCATATTGGCAAAATTGGCAGAGGCGAGTAAGAGGATCAAAACGGAGAGAATACCAATAATCCACGTGATGATATAAGCCGTGTTACTTCCTGTTTTTGGCCGAAGGTGAAGGTTGGACAGTGGGTCTAGGTAGATCCTCCCTTTGGCATAACTCGAGGAGCGGATTTTATCTTTCGGTGCAATTTCTTTCTGGTAAAGCGCGTTGATGCGATTGGTCAACTTCGTGATATCCGTACCGGGACGTACTTGAATATAAGTTTGATACAAAAAAGGATTATTATTGGCGAAGAGATCCTGTGGTTCACGGATAAAAAGGAGATCGTAGTCAATCATGGACAGACCTTGCTTTTTGATGGTACCGTAGATTGTTTCCTTCATTCCAATTTGTAGACTTAGAGCTGGAATCGAATGGGGATTGTCAAAATTTAAGTCTTCTTTTTTGAATAGTTGTTCGGCAATATGGCTTTTGACCATGGTCGCATCCTTTTGATCCTTGTTTTTGTAGAGCGGTCCGGGTCGCATTTTCGATTTGAAAGATTCGTGCGGCTGAGGAGTCAATCAGTGCAGCATTTTTAATAAGGACTGTTTTTTCACCAAAAAGGGGATAACTTCCATAATTGTAAACTATTTTTCGACCTGCATAGACGATATCAGGTAAATTCTGTTTTAGCAATGGAGCCAGAGAAGGTGAAGTTTCGTCCGTAAATGCACCTTCTGCTTCAAGGCCAATTTGGTAGATATCCTTGTAATGTGGATTCCATTTATCGTAGCTGGTCTCTCGATTGATGTATTGATAGGAAAGGATAAAACCGGTAAAACCCAAGGTCAATCCAATGATGTTTAGAAGAGTAAATCCTTTGTTTTTTAAGAGTTTACGCCAAGCTAGTTTGAAATCATTTTTTGTCATCTTACGCTGGATAGGTATGCTTAAACCAAGTAGATCTATTTCACTCAATTAAAATTACAATCCCCTTGCCAGTGTCGTAATAGTTTTATTATAAATAACTTATCGTGTTTTTGTTTTGTTTTTGAATGTTCGATTTCGAACAGTTTACGTCCAGAATCGAACATTCATTCCCCTAAGCTATTGGTTCAATGACCACCACGCAACAGGCAGGCAATTACCAAGGCAACAAACACCAATTTTTAAGATCTTCTGACTTTATTCATCCCTTAAACTATCGACCGGATTGGCACGGACGACTTTCCAAGTTTGATAACTAATCGTCCCAAAAGCAACTAAGATTGCACTTATTCCTGCCAGAACAAAGTAGAACCAATTGATTTCTATGCGATAATTGAAATCCGCCAGCCATTGATTCATTGCCACCATGCAACAGGTGTAGCAATGACTAAGGCTACAAAGACCAATTTTATGAAATCTCCGGAGAGTAATTTGAGTAATCGGATGGAACTGGCACCGAGAACCTTACGGACACCAATTTCTTTGTACGTTGCTGGGTCACATATGTTGCTAGTCCAAAAAGTCCCAGGGCGGCAACAAAAATGGCTACAAAGGCAAAGCAGCTGAAGATATTTTTAGTCCGTTGGACATCCTGATAGAGGTCAGCGAAGCCGGCATCAAGGAAATTATAGTCGATTTTTTGATTCGGCGAAAACTTATTCCAAACGGTATTAATGTCGGCTAATGTTTTGGACATGTCCGTCGATTTGGTCTTGATAGAAAGCATGGAAGGACTATTGGCAAGGGTCATGCAAACGGGGTAGTAGCCCTCATCTTTCATTGATTCAAAGATAAAATTATCGACGACACCGATAATGGTCCATGTCCTGCCGTTAGTAATTTGTGTACCAATGGGATTTCCTTTGATGCCTAAATCAGCAAGCATTCTTTTGTTAACAATAGCACCTGTACTATCCGATGCGATATGTGGATCGAAGTTTCGGCCGGCTATTAGCTTCAGACCAAAAGTGGAAAGGTAACTTTCGTCGATATTCCAGAATTGCCCACCTTCACCTAATTCAAGATCTTCCTTGCCTTTGGCCCAAAAAAGATTTCCATTTCTTTTTGCACCATCCAATTGAACCGGTAAATAGTCGCCAATAGAGACATCACGAACTGTTGGAATGGCTTTTAATTCATTTTTTAATTCTTTCGCCTGGGAGGCAATTCCCGTTACACCACGAAGTACAATGACCTGATCCTTATCAAAGCCAATGTCTTTATTAAGCATAAAACTGATTTGCTGATTTGCAATGAGTGCGCTGATGATCAATATAATAGATGTTGCAAACTGGAAAATAACCAGTCCATTGCGCAATAATGAAGATTTAGGATTCGTAACCGATTTGCTTTTTAATGCGTTGATCGGCTGAAATCCTGATAAATAGAACGCTGGGTATAAGCCAGCGAGGATACCGATGATCAACATGCTCAAAATCAGCGAAGGCACAAAGTACCAGACTGTCCACGGTATAAACAGCGCTTTGTTGGCTAGATTGTTAAATAGTGGTAATAACAGGAAGGCTAATAATAACCCTATAAGAAGTGAAATAAGACTGTAACATATCGCTTCGGTCATAAATTGGATAATCAGTGTCTTTCGATTGGATCCAATGGTTTTGCGAATTCCGATTTCTTTTGCCCGCGTTGCTGCATTCGCTGTGGATAGGTTGATGAAGTTAATACAAGCGATCAATAAAATAAAAAATGCGATGCCAGCAAATATCCAGACCATCTTAATATCACCTTGATATTGCGTAGCCATGCCATATTCCGACACATTCTTAGAACGCAGGTGCATATCGAGGGCGTTTTGAAGTAAGACGGTTGACTGCATCATTTCGGGCGATATTTTCATTCCATTTTTTTATTAATCAGAATATAATGGTCCTGAATATAGTTTTTTGAAATGCTACCCTGTGCGTTGGCAATAGCTGCATTCTCCTTCAGTTTTACATAGGTAATGTAATTTGTCGCGCCCCAATTGTTTTGTTCACCCGGGTAAAATGGTTCGCCTGCAAGGGATATAAAATAATCATAACCATAGAGGCTGGAATTGTTCGGAACATCATCGATGACAGCCGTTATGTTATATAAAATACTTTTATTATTGTTGAGATAGATCGTCTGCCCTACAGCATTTCCTTTGAAATATTTCTCAGCCCTACTTTTGGTAATGACTATCGCATTGGGTTTGTCCAGCGCATGTGATAGCTGTCCTTGTACGACCGGAAGTGGAAATATTTCCAAAATGGACTGATCGACATAAACAAATCCTTTATCAAGGTAATTCTCTGCGCGGCCATTTACCGTAAATAGATTGCTTCCGGCACCAAATAAGGTATTGGGTAAAATGCGGCCGGCTAATTCTACACTTGGGATTTCCTCTTGAAAGGTTTTAGCTGCTGGGGCAGGAAAGGCAAAGGTTTGCCTCACTTTATCACCATCGGGTGCCGAAACGATAAGACGGAAAACACGGTCCATGTCGGGATACATTTTGTCATAACTGGTTTCATGGCGAATGTACAGTACAATAAGAATGCAAATGGCAATACTAAAAGCGAACCCGCCGATCTTGATGATCGAGTAAAGTTTGTTGTTGGCCATATTTCGCCAAGCGATCTTTAAATTATTTCCTATCATAATAAAGTTCTTTTACAGTTTTTGTATTTATTCATCACGCAGGCTATCCACCGGATTGGCGCGAATGGCTTTCCAAGTCTGATAGCTGATTGTGCCTAAAGCAATTAAAATGGCACTCATACCTGCAACAATGAAGTATAGCCAATTTATTTCGATTCGATAGTTAAAATCAGTAAGCCATTGGTTCATTGCCCACCACGCAACAGGTGTGGCAATGACCAAGGCTACAAACACCAATTTTATAAAATCTCCAGACAATAATCGGAGTAATCTGATCGCACTGGCTCCAAGTACCTTACGTACGCCAATTTCTTTGGTTCGTTGTTGTGTCACATAAGTTGCAAGGCCGAAAAGCCCGAGTGCAGCGACAAAAATGGCAACAAGAGCGAAACAAGTAAATATATTCTTGGTCCGTTCCACATCTTGATAAAGGGCCTCGAAACCTTCGTCCAAAAAGCTGTAGTTAATTTGTTGATTTGGTGCAAATTTGTCCCATACTGCTGTGATATCAGCGATTGTCTCTTTGAGATGTTGCGATTTTACCTTAATAGAGAGTAGGGAAGGATTGCCTTGTAATGTCATACAAAGTCCTGCATACCCCTTCTCCTTCAACGACTCAAAAATAAAATCATCTACTACGCCAATGATCGTCCAGGTATTGCCATTGGTGATTTTTGCACCAATGGGATTCTTTAATTGAAGTTCGTCGGCCAACTTTTGATTGATAATAGCCGAACTGCTATCGGTGGCTCTCGTGGGATCAAAATTTCGTCCTTTATTTAAATGAAGACCGAATGTGCTCAGATAATCCTGATCGATTTCCCAAAATTGGCCCTGTGTAGCCATATCGAGATCTCTTCTACCATCAATCCAGAACGGATTGCCATTTCGTTTGGCACCATCGATGGGTACAGGGAGAAAATCACTCAGGGAAACTGAAGCAACATCTGGGAGGCTTTTTAGCTCATTTTTTAAACTTGGAAGCTGTTTCGATAATGTTCCAATTCCGCGAAGCACAACAACTTGGTCCTTGTCAAATCCCAGATCTTTGTCTAATATGTAGTTTATCTGTTTATTGGTCACCAATGCGCCAACGATAAGGATTATTGAGGTTGCGAATTGAAAGACAACCAAACTATTCCTAAAAAGCGAAGATTTGGCACCAATGACGTTGTTTTTCAGTGCAGTGATTGGTTTAAATTTGGATAGGTACAATGCTGGGTAGATTCCGGCAAGGACGCCGATCACCAATATAGCCGCCAAAAGAGAAGGAAAGAAGTATGCCGCTATCCAGGGAATGGTCAATGATTTGTTGGCTAGTTGGTTGAATACGGGTAGTAGTAGCCAGCTTAGAAAGAGCCCGATAATCAGTGACAGTACACTATAACAGATTGCTTCAACAAGAAATTGTCCAATAAGCAGCTTCCTGGAGGAGCCAATAGTCTTACGGATACCAATTTCTTTTGCTCTTGTTGCTGCATTTGCTGTCGATAAGTTGATGAAGTTAATACAGGCAATGAACAAAATAAATAAGGCTATAGTTGCGAAGGTCCAAACCATGCGAATATCCCCTCTGTTCAATGTACTCACTTTATCGTCGCTTACATCCGCAGATTTTAGATGCATATCGAGGGCATTCTGTAGGGTTATTTTTGCCTGCTTGAAAAGCGGATTAAGTTTACGTCCAGATTTTAGATATTCAGGGAGATAATGTATTTCTAAGTAATTCTTTGAAATTTCTTTTTCTGCCAGTGCAACATTTACGTTGGGTTTTAATTTGACATAGACGGTATAATTGTTATTGAGCCAAGCAGTCTGTTCACCTTGATAAAAAGGCTCTCCAGCGAGCGACATAAAAAAACTATAACCGGCAAGGGTCGAATTGTTGGGCATATCTTCAATTACCCCAGTGATGGTATAGGCTTTCGACTTATTGTTGTTGAGATAGATCGTTTGTCCAATTGGATTATTTTTAAAATATTTTTCGGCTTTGCTTCTGGTGATTACCAATGTGTTGGGCTTGTCAAGTGCGTGGGACAGCTGGCCCGAAACCATGGGCATAGGAAACATGTCGAGAATGGACTGATCGACATAGACAAATCCATCATCATAATGGCTATCAGGGCTGTTATTTAATGACAATTGGTTACTGCCCGCACCGAATAAAGGGTTTGGTAGAATGCGTCCCGTTTGCTCAACGGACGGGATTTCTGCTTTCAGGGTCGGCGCCACAGGGGCAGAAAGTGAAACCCAGCGCTCGATTTTATGCTCAATAGGTAACTGAACGACCAAACGGTAAACTCTATCCATCGCCGGATAAAACTTATTATAGCTCGTCTCATGTTTTATATATAAAACAATAAGAATACAGATGGCAATACTAAAGGCAAAGCCGCCAATCTTGATGAATGAATATAGCTTGTTTTTTGCCATATTCCGCCAAGCTATTTTGAGATTATTTCCTATCATAGCAGAATTTTTTAACGCCTGAATGATTGGTAGTTATAATCAAAACAGGCGTTTAAGCTGAAATCAATTGCGTTGCCATTTTGCTAATGTGTTGATAATTAGTTTCTTGTTTTAAAATTGAAAAGTTCGTCTGTACGATATCGAACAGTTTGGCGTTCAGTATCGCACAGACGAGCTAAGCACTGGCGAAAAATGGAGAATTGCTTACTCTTCAATCTCTTTCAACTGGAGATGATCACATAATTCGAACATCATTTTAGCTGGATCTGTATCAATAGCCAATGCAATCAGGTACATTTCATCCAAACGTAATTTGGCCGTTTCGGTCATCGTTAACTCATTGATTCTTGCCTTACTTAAACCCGTTTTTCGCGCAATTCGCGATTTATTAACGGATTTCTTCTCTAAAAATTCACCTAGTTTTGTCATAGTTATGATTTAGTATGCTCTTTTTTTTGTATAGATAAATATACAAAATGTTATTTTTATTTATACAAATGTTTTAAATTTTTAAATTATTTCTATTTCTTTGTATGGAATAACTATATGAGCTATAATGAGAAATAATTTTAAAGTGTTCAAACGGGTGTATAAGCATCGTTGTCAACCGTTGGAAATGCAGTTCTTTTATCGGATGATATTACAGCGTATTTCAAATGGTCTCTCACCCGAAGAAGTATCTTTTTTAATGGGAAAAGCACTGGATTTTATAAGCAAAGTTGAGTCTTTCAAAATTAAAACGATTCTTGCTATTGATTACTATATTTTTTGTGTGTGTTAGAAGTGGGGAGTATACATGCCATGTTGCCTTTAGGGATGAATTTATCCAAGCAAAAGTATGCTTATGAGTTGCACGTTAATACATTGGCTGAGGAGGTTATTTACCATTTATATAGATTATCCATTGAAGAAGGGGTACAGGAGATCGAATTTAAGATAATGGACATCCGCCATAATTTTGATCCAAATGAACCTTCTACGTTGAATGAGCTTCGGAAGGTCAAGAGAATCATCGAAGCGCAGGTTGGCACGGGATATTTTAATAAAAATAGGAGTCCTTATGAGATACATAAATTGGTTTGTATGATACTCGATACATATGTAAAACCTAAAAACTTGATGAAGATACTTGAAGATTTGCTCAATCGGTCTGATGAGCTTAAACTTATTCGGAAAGAATCAAAATATGGATTTGTTTATCTATCGAAAAGCTATGAAGGTTAAAGGAATAAGGAGTTACCCATCCAGTAGCTGTTCGCAACGAACACCAACTGGATGGGTACAACGCTCATTTTTCTATTCATCTCTTAATTTTTCAACGGGATTAAACCGAGTTGATCGAAATACAATAATGCCAACCAATAAACTCAGCAATCCAATCAATGTACCCAATGGTAACAAGTAAGTAAATGCATTGATTTCTACGCGGATGATGTAATTTTGTAGCCAGTATTGCATCAATAGATAACTCAGTGGAACTGTCGTAAACGCAGCAAATAGGAAGATTCCGTAGTACTCTTTTGAAAAGAGCAACATCAAATGTGCTAGTGAAGCCCCTAGTACTTTACGAATGCCGACTTCTTTATTGCGCAGATGGATGGAAAGCGATATTAATCCGGTAAGTCCCAATACAACAATCAGCAGCGAAACAAACGTAGCAATCTGGGAAGCGCGATGCAGTTGCAGCTCATTTTCATATAGATTTTTGATGCGTTCATCCATAAATTTATATTCGAATGGTGCATCAGGTAGCAACGTTTTCCATTTTTTTTCGAGCTGTTGTACTGCATTGGAAAGAGGTCCCTGCTTCAATCGAATGCTAAGGTATCGATATTGAAGACTCTCATGTACATCCATCCAGATAATAGGCGGAGATGCCTGATGCAGTGAGTTGGCTACAAAATCTTCAGCAACGCCCACAATAGTGATTTTGTAATTAGGATCATTTATTGCTATTTGCTGACCAACTGCTTGCTCGGCATTTTTAAAGCCAAAATCATCCATAGCCTTCTTGTTGATGACAACTGGTCTATTATCCGCATTCGTTGCATAATGTTTAGGAAGAAAAGTTCCTGCAATTAGCGGTATCTCGTAGGTTTCCAAAAAGTGACTATCACTTGTAATCCGTTGTACCTGGATTTCTCTGTCGTCTGTCGTCCCGAATGCAGGCTGCATATTGGACCCCAGCAATCCAGGAGTTTCATAAGATAAGCTTACTGATTTTACTTCTGGCTGTTGGCTGAGTTCCTGTTGTAAAGTCTCCATTTTGCGAACACCATCTTCGGACCAATCTCTAGGTACCTGAACGGTTAATAAGTAGTCTTTGTTGTAACCTAGATTGCTATGGAGAAATAGGTCCACTTGTTTGGAAATAATCAATGTGCAGACAAGCAGGAGCAAGGCTACCCCAAATTGAAAAAACAAAAGAATTTTTCGCACCAGTTGTTTGCCCCCCAGCGTCGAAAACTGGCTTTTGACTGCCGGAAGTATCGCGACATTGGAAAGTTTAATGGCTGGATAGAGCCCCGCTAGTAGACCAATGAACAACGTCATTATAATCAGTAAACCAAAAAAGTAAATAGGCAATTCCACCAACGAGGGTAGCTTACGCATCAAAACATGTTCGAAGATTGGACTCGTGATGATGTAAATTGGAAGACTGATCAATGCTGCTATGGCCACAATCAGGATATATTCGGTCATCAGTTGTCTAATAAGTTGCATGCGAGATGATCCCATCATCTTGCGAACACCGATTTCCTTTAATCGCGTAATGTGCTGAGCGATACTAAAATTGATGAAATTGATGATGGCCATGATCAAGATGAAAATGGCAGTCCAAACCAACGTCTGTATCATTTTGCGGACGGCCCCTTGGTTGTCATCCAAATAATAGGTTTTCAATGGTTTTAAATTAGGGCTGTATTGATTGGAAAACTCTTTATCGGTATTCTTTCTTACCAGCGTTTCGATGGCGGCATCTACGCGCTCCACACTTACACCTGGTTTCAATTCGATATTACCGGCAATATAAGGGTTATCCCAATTGTCTATCGATCGGCCAAAGAATTGCTCGTTGATGATCGGTAAAAATATGTCTGCATGCATATTCTTTGAGAGATCCATAATGGCGTTTTGGACATCAGATTTAATGATTGCTGTAATTTCAAAATCATGTTTTTCACCCTTGAAATTTTTTATTTGTAGCGATTTGCCAAGTACATCCTCATTTCCGAAATATTTTATGGCTGCTTTGTCACTGATGACTACTGAAAAGGGATTATTCAAAGCGGTATTGGCATTGCCTGCTAAAATCTGGAATCCGAACATCGTCAATAGACTGGGATCTCCAAGAGACATGCCTTCTTCATGGATTGTTGCTCCGTTCGCTACGATACCGGTCAACCCATCAATCCGATAATAATTGGAGACCAGGTTGGGATACTCCTCATGTAAAGCTTTGGGGAGTGCCCCTAATGTAGTTAAGTCAATACCAAATCCTTCTTTCTTATACTTGCTTTGCAACAAAAATTGCCGATCAATATTTTTGATATTGCTATTCACTTGATGTACATCCCATACATAAGCACCTACAAGTAATAGAAAAGTAATACCGCAGGTCAATCCAATTAGATTGATCAGATTTTGTACTTTTTTCTTTCCGATATTTCGCCAAGCAATCTTGAAGTTTGTAAAGTTCATTGTCTTAAAATATGAATTTATTTTGGTCGTGGAGCTGCTGATAGCTTGTGCTCTACTTAAAAAATTAAAAATACAAATGTTTGGCCAAGTAATTATCCTGTTGATCATTAACGGATTGCATTCCTGATTCTTTTACTCGCTGTTCGATATCGGACAGTGCTTTGTCCATAGCTGAACAGACGAGTCTATTTTATTCATCACGTAGACTGTCGACAGGTTTTGTTAGGGCTGCGCGTATCGCTTGTGAACTTACTGTAATTAAAGCAATAAAAACGGCTAGCGCGCCTGCTAGTACAAACATCCACCATTGCATCTCAATACGGTATGCAAAATTCCAGTGCATCCAAAGAGGTAAATACATCAAAATGAAAATGGGAGTTTTGAGGAACATCTTTAATTACGCCAGTGATTTTGAGAATATTTGTATTGTCTTTGATGATGAGGTCTCGACCGACAACATCGTTTGTGCCGAAGTATTTTAAGGCGGTGGATTCGGATATCACTGCAGAATTTGGGGAAGAAATAGCTGTAGACAAATTCCCTTTAATAAAAGGGAGTGTGAAAATTTTGAAGAAAGAAGCATCCACGAAAGCCATTTTTTCTTCGTGAAAAACTTTATTATTGACGACAAATAGAGGCGATCCACCTATTCTTAGTCGTGCAGTTTCTTCAACTTCGGGCAGCTCTGACTTCATCGTCGAAGCTACAGGTGGCATTACATGTGCATCATTGATCGTTCCGCCCTTAACTGTTCCTCTGAAAACAACACGTACAATACGGTCTGCATGCTCGTTGTAACGATCAAAACTAAATTCATCGGTCACATATAAGCTGATCAGAAGGCAGGTTGCAATGCCCATGGCCAACCCAACGATGTTGATAAACGAGGTAGAGAAATTGCGGGTTAAATTTCTCCATGCTATTTTTAAATTATTCTTGATCATATTGAGGCCCCCTCTATTACTATAAATGAATATTTACTCGTTTCGTAAGCTATCTACTGGATTGTTTAGTGCGGCACGTATTGTTTGGAAATTGACAGTAATGATGCTGATCAAAAAGATGGCAAGCGCGGCAAGGATAAAGAACCACCATTGCACGCCCACATTGTACGCATAATCTTCAAGCCATTTTTTTGAAAAATACCCCGCTATTGGACTGGCAATAAAAATAGCCAAGGTGGATAAGATGAGATAATCTTTTGAAAAGAGACGTGATATGTCAAACACTGTAGCGCCTAGTACTTTGCGTATGCCAATTTCTTTAGTACGCTGTTCGAGATTTTGCATAATCAATCCTGTAATTCCTAAGGCGGAGATCAACAATGTCAATGCACTGAATAGGATAAATAATTGCACTTGCTTGTTCTCTTTTTCATATTGTTTTGCAATCAACTCATCTATCCAATGGAAGGAAACGTGTTTATCAGGATAGGTATTTTGTATAATTTGAGATACCGATCGAAAGATTTGTTGTTCTTGTCCTTTCCCTACTTTTATCAGAATATTGCCGCTTCCGTTAAAATCTTTTGCCAAAATTACTGTTGGTACTATTTTGCTACGAAAAGACTCACTATGGAAATCTTTAATGATTCCGACGGGGATAATTTGAAGGTCTTTATACAGGATACCGAGTTTGTTTATCCCAAGCTTTTTTGCCGTACTTTCGGTCACAAGGGCATTATTGATACCTTCGTCTTCTCCCATATCCATTTCAACATGCGTATAATCTTCAGGAGTCAATAATCGACCTTTAACCAGCTGGATTCCCAAAGTCTTGGGCAAATCGACATCGCCACCGATGAAACTGACTTGGATATTTTTCCCTGGATCGTCCTTGTCAACGATTGTCTTGGCAAGGTAGCCTGACCCGATTGTCGGCGTCCAGGCAGCGACGCTGACCGATTCAACCCCGGTAAGTTCACCAATTCGATCTTTTATATTTGTATTTTGTGTACCCTTGTTGAAATAATCGATGTTTAGCACATTTTTGACTTCCATTCCCAAGGGAGCTGCTTGCATATAACTGAGTTGGGACTTGATTGTTATAAGGCCAATGATGACGATAATGGCAATGCTAAACTGTGTTGTGATAAGCATTTTTTTGATAAAGACTTCTGCATTGGGAATTTTTGATAGCTTATTTTTTAAGGCATCTGAACTCTTAATACCGGAGATCAGCCATGCTGGATAAAAACCAATTAGCACGCCAAGGGCAATTGCTGTCGTCATAAAGGCCAATAGCAACGGGAGCTGTATGGATTTAATATAAGCGAGATCATAGCCTATAAAGTGTTCCAGTTGGGACAATCCAAGTCTAAAGAGTACCAAACTACATAATGCCGAAATAAAAAACAGTAGGATTGTTTCTAACAGCATTCGTCTGATCATCTGGGCTCGGCTGGCCCCCAATACTTTATGTATATGAAGCGCTCTTAATTTTTTAACTGTTCTTACAGCGTAGATATTAATAAAATTGATACAGGAAATAATAAAGACCAAAACGGCAACACCCACAAATATATTTGTTGTTTTTTGGTTGCCGCTGATATCTGCACTGCCTAATGGCTCCATATATATATCCTGAATAGGCTGCAGGCGAAAGGAAGTCACATGTTTTGTGTTGGGACTGAGGTATCCTTTATACCAATGATTTAGTTTCTGTTCAAGATCTATTCTTGGTGTTCCGGGTTTTAGTTGTACAAATTGTTCGGTGTAGTAGCCTGACCCATCTTTGCTTAATTCCATCGATATTTTGGGGACTAAAGCAATGGCGGAAGCTCTAAGCGTTGAATTATAAGGAAGATTATCCATAACACCCGTAATGATATAATCGGATGGTTTATCGGTATCGGGGTCGGCACTTTGGATGACTTTGCCGATGACATTTTCGTTTTTAAAGTACTTTTCTTTGAATTCTTTGCCGATGAGCAAGTTTGTTTTTCCTTGGACCAGCTGTTTGGGATTGCCTTCGAGAACCTTGATGCTCAACATATCCAAGATATTTATTTCCGACTCCAAAACCTGTATGCCTATGGGGTGTGCTGAGCTTGCATGCGGTTTTAAATAATATTTTCTGGATTCTATCCGAGCCTCATTTTGAATCTCCGGGAATACTTGTTTGAGTTCCGTACTTAAATTAACGAATGTTCTGGACATTTGGCGTTCAAGGCCAGCCGTTGAATCTATGGTCACAATCCGAAAGAGATGATCCGAATTTTTCCAGCTTTTGTCATACGAATTTTCTTCAATGACAAGAGCAAATACGAGAAGGCACAAGGAAAAACCAATACTTAAGCCCAAGATATTGATCCAGGTATATTGTCGGTTGCTAATGAGGCTGCGAAAAGTAAGTTTGAATGAATTCATTCCTTTCTTTATGGTTTAAAACTATACGAAACAATGTTGTTAAACTTTGGGCTACTCATCGCGTAAACTGTCAACAGGGTTGCCTAATGCAGCCTTAATTGCTTGATAGCTTATCGTGGCCATACTGATCAGAATAGCCAATAGTCCAGCAATGACAAAATAATACCACTGTATCTCAATTCGATAACTGTAATCTTGTAACCATTTATCCATGGCCCACCAAGCGATAGGTGTGGCGATAAAAATTGCGACCACAACAAGCTTAATAAAATCGATCGAAAGCAAAGAGGTTACTTGGGTGACACTTGCTCCAAGAACTTTGCGGACAGCAATTTCTTTCATACGTGTTTCGGCCATATAGGCGATTAATGCCAGTAAACCCAGACAGGAAATAAAGATCGTCAATCCAGCAAAGATCATGGCCAGTGTACCTATAGCTTTTGTCTCCTTAAATTTTTCTTCATAGGTCTTGTCAATGAATTGATATTCAAAAGGATATTCTGGGTTGAACTTTTTAAAGATGGACTCAATCGTTTTTAAGTTGTCTGCGATGTCATTGTTTGGATTTAAACGATAATGGATCGTTGTAAACCAGGCTTGCGGTCCTAATATCACCATAGGTTTATTGTCTCCAAATGGCGATCCCATTATGAAATCTTTGACCACCCCAACTACGGTCCATTTTGTTCCATCACCATCCACAATGCTATTGACTGGGTTTTTGAGGTGCAAACTTTTTACCGCGGATTCATTTAAAATCAAGGCAGTACTGTCTGTCGCAAACTTGTAAATATCGATATCCCGCCCCTGTATAAGTGTTAGGCCTAGATTTTTTACGGCATCGGCATCGGTACTAAAACGGTTATAGGAAATGCGTTTGTCCTGTTCCGTTGGTGTGCCGGAGGTAAATCCCCAGCCATTGCTATAGAAATCGGTTACCGGCGACATATTTTTTGATACAGAAACAACTGCGTTGCTGGCTAGTAATTCGTCGCGTAAAATTTTATAATTCTTTTCTAAGTCACCTTTGATACTGCTGTAAAGCAACCCATTTTCATTATAACCACGGTCGCGCTGTTTAGTGTACTGGATTTGTTTGGCGACAATGACCGTTGCGATAATCAATATAATCGCGAGACTGAATTGAATGACCACTAAGATGGAGCGAATACTAAGACCCCTCGTTTTAGAAACGAATTTCCCCTTCAACGTTTTGATAGGTAGAAAGGAAGAAAGGAAAAAGGCAGGGTAGGTACCTGCTAATATACCTGTAAATAAAGCAAAGCCAATTAAAAACAACCAGGTGGGTAAGTTTAATAACGATAAGCTAAGCTGTTTTCCGACAAGCTCGTTAAAGAATGGCAGGACAATAAAAACAAGAATCGTCGCGAGTACCATGCCGATTATGCTGATCAATATGCTTTCAACGAGGAACTGCGCCATTAAGCTTGTCTTATTCGCGCCGATTACTTTGCGGACACCGACCTCTTTTGCGCGGCGTTCGGAACGTGCAGTACTTAAATTCATAAAATTGATGCTGGCCACCAATAAAATAAAAACACCAATCCAGGCAAAAAGCTTGACGATATCAATACGTCCGGACGTATAATTTCCTCCTTTTCCACTATTGTAAAGAAACGAATCGGGATAGGGAAAAGCAAAGATCTCACCCGTATTTCTAGCCGATTGGTAACCGGCAGCTTTATTACTGGCATTGATATGATCTCTCAGATAGGTTCTGATTTTGCTGTTAAATGCGGTAAGTGAGACGCCTTTTTTTAGGAGTACATAGGTGGTTAATGAATTATTGCTCCAGTTATCATCCACGTAACCAATTATTTTTGCATATTCAAATGGCAGGAGAATATCAAATTTGAAACTTGAATTACTCGGAAGGTCTTTAAGTACCGCCTGTACGGAGACCTGATTAACAGAGTCTATCCGAACTGATTTTCCAATGGGATCTTCGCTGTCAAATAAAGCCTTGGCATAGCTTTCTGTGAGAACAAGGCCTTTAGGGTTATCAAATCTAATATTCTGTTCTCCTTTCACAAAAGGCAAAGAAAACATCTTGAAAAAACCGGGATCGATGAAAACAGTATTTGCGATCAGTTTTTTATCCTTGAATGTCGTTAGAAATTGGCCGCTCTCATTATATCTGGTAAAAGTTTCTATATCTGGAAAATCGGCGGACAAGGAGGGACCTAATATTTTAGGAGTGAAGGCCCAAGCTGATTTATCGCCCTGAAATTCGTCTCGATTACTCAATACATGCAGGCGATCACCCTTTTCATGAAAGCGGTCCATGGTTAACATGTTTTGCAACCAAAGTGCTATAAGTAATGCTCCGGCCATACCGATCGCCAATCCGATGATGTTAATCAAAGAGAAGGATTTGTTTTTCATCAGGTTGCGCCATGCTATTTTGATATAATTTTTAAGCATATTTGTCGTATTGGTTATTGCTAAATAGAAAAAACTTGAATTTTAAAGGTCCAGCTTGTTATTTATCAGGTGTCTTTATTTTAATAGCTACTAAAACAATTACTCATCTCTTAAACTATCAACCGGGTTTAGAATCGCAGCTTTTATGGTTTGAAAACTAATGGTGATAAATGATACCAATAATGCACTTATCGCCGCCACAATAAATACCCACCAGTCTAGCGTGATGTGGTAAGCAAAATTCTCTACCCATCGGTGCATGGCATACCAGCCTAAGGGTACACTGATCAATACAGCACACAGGACCAGGGCCATAAAGTCAACACTCAATATGTTGACAATCTTGATCGTTGAAGCACCTAATACTTTACGGATACCGATCTCTTTAAAGCGTTGTTGTACAGCATAACCTGATAGGGCAAAAAGGCCCATACAAGCGATAGCAATTGTAATGATGGAAAATAACTGCATTACCCGTGTTGTTTGCTGATCTTTGAGATATAATTTGTTATAATCGTCATTGAGAAAATGATATTCAAAGCTGTTTTTTGAATCAATATCTTTGATGACAGCTCTTATCTGCGCAAGAGCATCTTTTATCGGCGACGTCGGATTGAGTCGAATGAAAATATTACCGAAATAATCATATTCAGGAAAAAGCACAATTGGTTTGACTTCGTTATGTAATGACGCAAAGTTAAAACTCGCAACGACTTGTTTCATGCTGCCCTTACGCCCATTCAAGTTGATTTTCTTTCCAATAGCCTGTTCAGGAGTAAAACCCATGGCGGATGCCGCAAGTGTATTCACTACAAACCCATATTCTGGTGAAATAGTGTCTTGCGCGCGTAAAATGTCCGCATCTGACAACGGTGTACCTGCGACGGATGGAATATGAAAAACGGATACAAAATCTTTTTCAATCGGAATTGCAGTGACATCCATATCAAAATCATTGGGTTGGCCTTCTACCTCCCTAATGCTGTAGCCTCCTTGGATATTGACGGGATTGTCATACGAAGCGGTAACGCCCTGGACACTATTGAGCTGCATTAACTTTTCTTTTAATAGCTGCCTTTCTTTATCTTGCCATCCTCGGCCATCAATGACCAGCATATCAGAGCGATCCAATCCAGTGTTTTTAGACTGGATAAAATCCATCTGTCTACCCGCAAATAAGGTGCAGATAATAAAAAATATAGAGATACTGAATTGAAAAGTAACGAGCACCTTGCTTAATGATATACCATGTTGTCTTTCAGTTAGTTTTCGCTTAAAAATGGAAATAGGTTTTGAACTAGCAATTGAATAGGCAGGCCAGCCACCCGACAGAAGCGTCAACAAGGCTATGAAAACAAGTAAAATCGTATAAAACCGAGGGTCTGTCCATACGGTTAATTTCATTTCGGTACCCATAAATGAACTGAATACGGGTAACAAAAGCACTGTCGTCAGAAGACTAAAAGCAACGGCTAGAAAAACCATGAGGCTACATTCAAAAAAGAACTGAAAGAATATCGTTTTCTTTGCTGCACCCAGAACTTTCTTGACACCGATTTCTTTCTTGCGTTCAAGCGCATGCGCTAATACCAAATTTGTAAAATTGATGCAGGTTAAAATAATAAGCGCAGCACCTAACGCCATTAGAATATAGATATAAGTAATGTTTCCTGTACCTGCTGCTTTGGAGTGAAGATGGATATCCGTCAGCTTTTCTAGGATAAATCGAAATTGATAGCCTTGTTTTGATGCTTCGGCGAATTTTGATTTTGTCATTTGGTCCAATTTCTGTTGGATCGAACCGAACTGATCTTTGTTTTTGAGGAGCGCTATGGTTATATCATTTGCAGATGACCAAGCCATTTCTTTGTAGCGTTCTAATCCTTTATTGGAAAGGAGTGCAGAGAAGTTCAACTGTGTATTTGTGGGCAGGTCTGCAATGATACCTGTGATTTTCCAGTTGACTTTGTCAATGGATAGTGTCTGACCGATGGCCGACTGATTGGGGAAATATTTCGCCGCGAGCTTTTTTGTTAAGACAATCTGATTTGGTTCTGCTAAGGCTGATCGTGAATCACCTTCGAGAAAGGTATAACCTAAAGTTTTAAAAACATTTTGGTCAGCATAAAGTAGGCCTTTTTCAGTTATTAGTGCCTCTTTGGATTCTATTTTACCGCCTTTGGAATAGCTGTAGAATCTGGTTGCCTGTTCTACATCCGGAAATTCAGCTTGTAAAGCAGGAGCTAAACCTGTTGGTGTTACCGCAGAATTTACTTCTTCCGTGCTATTGGGTGCTTTATAAGTGAGGCTAATATAAGTCAGGCGGTCCGCATTGGGAAGGAAACGCTCATAACTGGATTCATGATAGATGTACGCTGCCAACAATAGGAAACATGTTATTCCGATGCTGAGGCCAAACATATTTAAAAGAGAAAATCCTTTGTTTTTTCTGATATTCCGCCAAGCAATTTTAAAATAGTTCTTTAACATGGTTATGAGCATTTATACTGTTAATTAGGCTATATTCTTGTCACTTAGCTCGCTTTAGTAGAAGGCTCCGTTATTCGAAAAATAGCAAAGCCAAGTAGTTCAATTCGTTTGCCATAAATATAATGTATTGATTTTTAGGTTTTTGTTGTGTTTTTATAGCGGTTTTAAATGTTCGGGGACGGACACTATACTGTCCGTCCCCGAACAAATTGGTATTATTCGCTTCTTAAGGTTTTTACAGGATTTGCTAATGTTGCTTTAATCGCTTGGTAACTAACGGTTAATAAGGTGATGATTAGGGCGGTTAAGCCTGTGATAGCAAAGACCGTCCATGTAATTGATATGCGGTAGACATAATCTTCGAGCCATGATTCCATTAGCAGATAGGCTAAAGGGGCTGCGAGTAAAAAGCCAATGCCTGTGAGCCAAATGTATTCTGTGGAAAGTAGTCGCCACAAGCCAAGTTCTGATGCGCCCAATACTTTACGAATGCCAATTTCTTTTTCTCGTTGCTCCGTAAGAAAGGAAACCAGCGCGTAGAGACCAAGACATGAAATGAGTATGGCCAACCCTGTAAATAAACTGGTTAAGCTCTTGATCATTTCCATCTGTTGAAACTCTTTGGCATATTCCTGATCCGTAAAGGTATAATCAAAAATAAGATCAGGATCTATGCGGTTGAATGCTGTGGCAATAGCTTTTAGGTTTTGTTTGACATCTTGATTTTCATCCAGTTGAAGCGTGATTTTATTCTTTGGTAAAAATTTTAGAAAATAAGCCGTCGGTGTAATGGATTTGAACGGCGATTCGGACAGCGTGTTCTGGATAATACCCACGATATGGTAATCAATACCGGCACGTGAAAGTTGTTTGCTGTTTAGGTCGGTAACTCCCATAAATTTGGCCGCAGCTTCGTTCAGAATAACAGCTGTTGAATCTGTTTTGAAATCTTTTGAAAAATTGCGTCCTTTTATAAAGTTCCATTGTACAGTATTAGCAAAGTTTTCATCCACGGTGAAGATCCCCATGATCGCACCGTCCCTGGTATCATTGCCCTGCCAATTAAAGCCACCACCCGTTAAGGATAGGTGGTTGACAAAGTTGGAAGAAAGGGAAGCATCTTTAACTAAACGCTGACCGATCAACTCTTTTCTAAGGACATCAAAGTTTTTGACGATAGTTGAATTGGATGAAGTAATGTTTATCAAATTTGAACCTTTATAACCTATTGGGCGGTCCTTGGTATAATGCAGTTGTTGAATCACCAGATAAGTGGATATCATCAGGAAAATAGAAATCGCAAATTGCACGACGACCATTGCCTTTCTACTTCTTGATCCGCCTTTTCGGTTGTTGATCTTACCTTTAAGTGCAAGAATAGGATTAAAGGCCGATAGAAATAATGCCGGATACATACCCGCTGAAAGCCCTATAACGCCTATTCCTAATAAAGAATAGCCATAAAAACGAATATCCGCAAAAGGTATATGCAATGAAGTGTGTGTAATCGTTTTGACCCAAGGCAACAGCAATGTAGCGAATAGAACAGCGATCAAAAATGCGCAGGCTACCGCTAGGATTGACTCAACAAGAAAGCCTGCAATAAGCTGCCGGCGGTTGACACCAACCGATTTTAAAACCCCGATTTCTTTTCCTCTTTTCAGGCTTCTCGCCGTACTCAAGTTAATAAAATTAATACTGGCCAATAAAATAATGAATACGCTTATCCAAACAAACATCCATACATACTGAATCTGCCCGCCGACGTTCTTTCCATTTTTAAATGAATCGTATAAATGCCATTTGGACATCGGATGTAACAGGATTTCAGGTTTTATATCCGTCAGTTTTTTGTTGATGATATTTGTTAGTTTATTTTCCAAAGCGGGAACAAAGGCAGCATTTTCGATCTTAGCGAAAGTGCTGAAATAACAGCTGGACCAGCTTTCTTCAATACCTTGGTCTTTAGCAAGATAATCGACAAACGGCAATACATAATCTAAGCCATAAAAAGTGTTGTTTTCAGGAATATCTTTATAAACGCCCTGAACAGTATATTGTTCTTTACCATTCAATTGGAGCGTTTTCCCGATAACACTTGTCTGATCGAACAGTCGTTTTGCTAAGGATTCGGAAATTATGATGGTCGATGGATTGCCCGGTGTGGTACTATTTCCTTCTAAAGATTCGAGGGAAAATAATTCGGCGAATTTTCCCATGGCATAGAATCCCGGTGCATTAAGCTTTTTATCACCTACTTTAAGATTGTTGCTTTCCATATTGGTGACCAAAGTGGCATCTGCCATCTCATTTTTGAAATCAGACGCGATTGTTTTGACCAAGGAATAGGGGTGGAGCGATCAGTAGATTTCTCATCATTGAAGGTTCCAGTCATCATGACCTGATAAATATGTTGATAATTGCTGTAATGCTTATCAAAAGAAAATTGTTTCAGTACCCATAATGTACTTATCAGGGCAACAGTAAACCCCAGTGCTAATCCCAAAATATTTATTGTTGTGTTTAAGGGACTGCGCTTCAAATTTCTCAGCGCTGTTTTTAGGAATAATCGAATCATTTTATGCTGTTGTTTTTGGTTCTCAAATATAAACTATTCATCGTGCAAACTTTTCACAGGATTGGCGTATGCCGCTTTAATGGATTGGAAACTCACCGTAAATAATGCAATAGCAATGGTTATCCCCGCCGCATATAGAAATATGGTGAATGGGAGCGTCGTTCTGAAGGCAAAACCATCGAGCCAATTTATACTGAAATATACAGCAATTGGTATTGCGATGACATTGGCCAAAATGACTAAGAGTAGAAATTCCTTGTTTAATAATTGTATAATGCTAAATACCGTTGCGCCAAGGACCTTTCTGATACCAATTTCTTTGGTCCTAACTTGTGCAGTATAGGTACATAGTCCTAAGAGTCCTAAGCAGGAGATGACGATGGCGATCAGGGCAAAAAAATTGAATAAAGAGCCTTGTTTCTGCTCATTCGTATATTGCTTTTGATAGCTTTCGTCCAGGAAGCTGTAGTTCATTGGCATATCATCATAATAACTTTTCCAGATGTGTTGCAAGGAGTTTAATGCGGATTTTGTACCAGAAGTTGTTGTTTTGATGTATAGCTGCCAGCAATCTTTTGGGCTATATTGAAAGACCATCGGCTCGATCTTTTGTCTAGCGCTCGCATAATTAAAATCTTTTACAACCCCAATAATAGTTCCCGGAACTGTTCGAATGCGTAAACGTGTGCCAATAGGATCTTTTAAACCCATTTCCCGTACTGCCGTTTCATTAAGAATGAAATGTGTTGAATCTGCTATGGAGCCTGTGAAATTACGACCTTGTGTTAGTTTTATCTTAAAAAAGTTGAGTGCAGATTGATCAGAATAGGTCATATTGAACCAGAGATTGGATTTGCTGGGCTTTCCTTCCCAATCGTTGTCTCCAGTTGAAGCTCCACCATAAACCATATCCCGGCCAAGACGGATAACATCATCAATATCCTTGTTTTTTAGAAGTTCGGTTTTGACAGCATCAAAATGTTTGGACATTTTTGGTGCCATAGCAACGGAAATAGTATGATCCTTTTCGTAGCCTAAATTTTGATGTTTTATAAAATCCAATTGGCGACCGATAACAATTGTTAAAGTGATAAGGATGATGGAAACAGTGAACTGCAGGACAACCAGTATTTTTCGTGCACTGGAATTTTTTATGGTAAACCGGCCTTTAAGTACTTTAATCGGATCAAATCTCGATAAAAGCAGGGCAGGATATACACTTGTAAGTACAAGTGTTCCTAAAAGCATGAGCAGTACGCTTATCCATAACGTAGGATTAAAGAGCTGTAGGGAAATCTGCTTCCCCGAGAAATTATTAAACAAAGGGAGGCCAATAAATACTAGCGCAAGTGCCAATGTTGATGCAATGACAAATAGTATGGTTGTTTCCAATATAAATTGGAAAAAAAGTTCCTTTTTACCAGCGCCGATAACTTTACGTATCCCAACTTCTTTTGCGCGCGACAACGACCGTGCAGTAGAAAGATTGATATAGTTAATACTTGCGATAACAAGAATCATAATCGCTACGCCTATAAAAACTCGAACATTGTCAATTCCTGCATCACTACCATCCATTTGGTAGAGATGCACCTTTGCGAGTGCTTGTGTAACGTAGGGGACAGGGGCATCCTCAGGTTTATTCCTTTCGTGTATCGCCTGTAGCTTTTTTGAAACTGTGGCAAGATTTGCATCAGGCCTCAGTTGGAGATAAGTTTCGAATGAAAAATTGGACCAATCTTCATCCATGGAAGATAAAAAGGTCTTATTATCATAGGTCGTTTTGTTTTTAATGTAAGCCTGTTCGTTAAATCTCGAAATGGGGAGCAGAACCTGAAATTGAAAAGTAGAGTTTTCTGGATAATCAGCAATGACACCTGATACAACACAAAGGTCCTCGATACCCAATGTCACAGTTTTTCCAATTGGATTTTCATCACCGAAGTACCGACGTGCCGTACGTTGCGTAAGTACAATGGAATTGTTGTCGGGGAAGGGTTGTTTTGAATTGCCCTGTAGTAGTGGAAAATCGAAAACCGTAAAATAACTGGGGTCTACAAATGCAAAGTTCTTTTCATTAAATCTCTTCTCTTTATATTTAAGTGCAGCATCTCCAATTTTGAAAATACGGACTGCATCCTGGACTTCAGGAATTTCCTTTTTTGCGAAACTTCCTACGGGAGCAATGATGGATCCAAAGATTCGTTTTGATATCCCAGTTCCTCCTTCTATTCCAATTTTGTAGATGGAATGCTGATTTTTATGGAACCGGTCAAAGGACAACTCGTCTTGTATCCACAGCAATAAGAATATCCCCACAACCATTCCTGCTGTTAATCCTAAAATATTAATGGCGCTGTAGAATTTATTAGAAAAAATACTTCGCCACGCGGTTTTGATGAAGTTCTTTATCATTGTTATGGGGGTTTAAGTTCTTAATATATGTTATGCACAGGAGTACGCTTATTGCTTTTACCCGCTGATTTATTCATCCCTTAGACTATTGATCGGATTTGCTTTTGCTGCAAAGACACTTTTGGTTGATAATACAAGACTTGCAAATGCAATCAAGCCCAGTGCAGACAGTCCAAAAATCCAGGGACTTATCGTGGTTCGATAAACAAATTCATTGAGCCAGCTCTGCATAAAATAATAAGCAATTGGAAAGGCTACTAGACAGGCTATTGCAACCAATGATAGCAAATTCCGAAGCAGTAGAAAGGTTATCTGGAAAACAGATGCCCCCAATACTTTACGGATTCCAATTTCCTTTGTGCGTTGATTTGCCGTAAATATGGCTAATCCAAATAAACCTAGGCCAGCAATCAGGATTGAAAGCCCTACTGCCCATGATAGAAGCTTAGAAAGCTGTTTTTCTTGGGTGTAGAAATTTTGGACGACATCATCCAAAAATTTCAGATCCAGTTCGTCGTCTGGAAAGACCGATTTATAATTAGCCGTTATTTTATCAATGGTATTTTTCCAGTTTTCGGGATGCGATTGGTCCAATGCAATATGGAGTACGTATCCTTCCTTACTGCCTGTATACAAGACTGGTTTAACCGCCTGTCGGGCAGAGGCTAGATCAAAATCCTCCATTACACCAACGATGATATTCTGCCCATTTTCGAAAGTTTTACCAATGGCATCCTGGGGATCTTTGATATGCAGTAGCTCAAGTCCTTTTCTATTGATCAGCATTTCACTGGTTGAATCCAGTAAACGTATATTCCTTCCGGCCAGAAGTGGAATTTGATAGACTTCCAAATAATTTTCATCACCTGAGCGGCTATCGAATGTTAGCGATTCCTTTGTTGGCGACTGATCATAAGTGATTCCTGTGGTCATCCAGCCGTTCATCGCGGGTGCAATGTTCCCAAAACTAATCGCTTTGATATCCGGCAATTTTTTGAGCTCATTTTTAAGCACGAGACTTTTCGTAGAATTTTGGAAAGCTCCAGGAATATTGATGTTGACGATCGCGTCTTTCTGAAAACCCATGTCTCGATGGGAGACGTAATTGATCTGCCGCACGACAACGAGTACACAAATCAGAAAAGCCTGAGCTAAGACAAATTGGAAAATAGTCAGTGCTTTGCGGACCCATACACTTCGGGAAAGATTGGTGTTTTTTCCAAGCTGGTTTTTGAGTGCCAATACAGGAGCGTATCCTGTCAATACCCAAGCTGGATAAAACCCCGCAAGAATGGTGACCACGATAAGCTGTCCGAACAAGAATAAAAGAATAACGGTTTTGTCTAAACGGTCTAAACTTAAGTTTTTGGGAATAAATCCTTCAAAGACATGTAAGAACAAAGGAAGCAATAAAACCGCGAGTATTGTCGCGGATAAGGTAATCAGAAATGTCTCTAGTAAGAATTGTTTAATTAATGTTGCCTTAGAGCTACCCAATGTCTTGCGAATACCCACTTCTTTAGCTCTTTCGATGGATTGTGCTGTGGATAAATTGATAAAATTTACCGCCCCTAGGGCTAACAGGAAGAATGCCAGTAAAATGAGGTTGCGAAGTGCTTCTGGATGAGTCGCTTCATAATTAAATCGCGTGTCGAAATGAACATCAGATAAGGCTTGTAATTCAAGTTTATCGTTGATTTTTTCACCTTCTTTGTATTTATATTTTTTAAGGAGATTAGCAATATTTCGTTCCAAAAGATGCGGATTGCTGTGTGCTTTTGTCTTGATGAGTACCTGATGTGAATCAGAGATGCTGTTCCAAGCTTCCCAACTATACATCTTCTTTAGGTTGTTGTCTTGGACGATGGTCGCATCAGCGATGAAACTATCAAAATTAAAATCCGAATTATGTTGTGGATTTTCGATTACACCAGCGACCTGAAGTGGGATACTATCTGCATAGATGATGGTTTTGCCAATTACATTTGCAGGCAGTTCTTTTCCATAAAACTTTTCTAGTGTTTTCTGTGTAAGGATAATATTTCCGGATGAATTCAAAGCCTTAGGACTTCCAGCCAACCATTTCGAAGGGAAAATATCGAAGTATTGACTGTTGGTGAAAGCCATCTTTTGCTCTTTTGGAAAAGTTTGGAATTTATCCGTCGCGGTTGAAACTTTTAGTTTGGCAATATGGCTTCGATAAATGGGGGCTACTGCTTCTAAGTTCGGTAATTCCGATTCCATGGTACGAACCAATGGTACGTAAACACCGGCATTTTTAAATTCACCATTATTGACAACACGATAGACCTGTTCTTGATTTGGAACGTGTTTATCAAAACTGTAGTCGTATTGGATCATTAAGAAAATAACCAGCGTCGCCGTAATGCCAATCGCGAGACTGGTGATATTGATAAACGTGATCAACTTATGTTTTTTTAAAAAACGATAGGCTGTTTCAAGTGAATTTCCAATCATTGTTATTTCGTTTTTTGTTAACCCCAATTTGATATTCTAGTGTTGCTATTCGTCCCGTAAGCTATTTACGGGATTTTGGATAGCTGCCTTGATCGATTGAAAACTAATGGTCAGTACCGCCGCAGATAGTGCTAGCCCAGCGCCTAATAGAAAAGGTGTTGCCGTAAGATCGATGCGGTAGTAAAAATCTTCCAGCCACTTGCTACAGGTCCACCAGGTCAAGGGTGCGGCAATAAGAATGCTGATTAAAATAAGCTGTACAAAGTTTTTAGCCAATAAATGAAAGATACTTGGAATACTTGCACCCAAAACTTTACGGATACCGATCTCTTTGCTGCGTTGGAAAGCCGCAAGGGTAATCAGCCCAAAGAGGCCCAAACAACCGATCAAAACAGCAACAATTGTACTCACGTTAATTAATTTGGCCAGATTTTGCTCTTTTTGATAGAGTGACGCAATCGTTTCATCGTAGAACTTTATTTCTATGGGGAGTTCCGGAAAAAACTGCGTATATACTTTGTTGATCGCTTCAATACTGGTTTTCCATTCTTTGCTGTTTCCCGATAGTTTTATATTGAAGGTATAGGCACCACGGCTAAAACTGCGCAAAGCCAAAGGTGTGATCTCTTTATAGAATTCCTGGGCATGAAAATCTTTAATAACGCCAACGATCGGGAAGGTACTGTCTTCTTGACCAATTGACTTCCCAATAGCATCTTGAGGCGAATTGAAACCGAACGCCTTGACAGCAGATTCATTAATAATATAAGCATTGACAGTATCGGATTGTGGTAGATTGGTGCCCGCAATTAACTTCATGTCATAGACAGCGATATAATTCGCATCCGCATTTTTAAAGAAAATATCGGATGAAATTTTCTCTTTTAACGTAGGGTCTTGTCGATGAAACCAAGATGATGAATAATTATTTGATAAGGGCTTGCTGCCGATTGACGCTGCCGAAACACCTTTTATTTTTTGGATCTCATGTAGGAGTGTTTGTTTCTTACTTTGATCCAGTTTTTTCCTCATAAAATTTGTTGATGAGCTTGGAAGGTAGATCGAAGGTAACAACAGCATCTTTGTCGAATCCATATCTTTGTTGAGGGTATAGGAGAGTTGTTGACCGATAATGAGTGCTGAAACCGTAAAAAATTGAGCAATAAAGAATTGGAATACAATCAATGTTTTCCGAAGGTTGATTTGTGTTTTTCCGATTTGGAACTGCTTGCCGGCACGAAATAAGTTGACAGGCTGTACCTTTTTAATTAACCAAGAAGGATATGCCGAGGAAATTAAAGTCGTTACGGTCAGTAAAATTGCGATAAACAGCATGGATGTCGTCGAACTTGTAAAATCCTTTACTTTCTCCGGAATCATTTCCTGAAAATAGAAAAAGGCCAGTTTCGTCAGAAAGACCGACCAAACAAGTGCAATAGCAATGGTTAAAAGCGATTCAAAAATAATTTGGCTAACCAATTTTCCCTGACTACTTCCCAATGTTTTACGGACACCAATATCTTTACTCCGCGCTGGTATTTGTGCCGTACTAAGATTGATATAGTTGATACAGGCCAAAAGCATCAGAAAAGCAGCTACGGCAATTAACCCATAAATAACGGTTTTGCTTGTTCTTTCGGCGTACCATTCTTTTATGTGTACTGCAAAATGGGAATCTTTTAGTGGCATGACTACGACCTTACGGTTGTAGTCAAACTTCGGTTTTTTTTCCTGGCTGAATTCCTGCCATTTTTTTTGTCCGATCTTATTGATAGCTGCCTGGATTGGAAGGTCTTTTACACCATCTTTTAATCGGATATAAAGTCTGTCAGTACCATTGGTATTCGTCCAGACATTCAGTGGGTAGACTTCTTCTTTAAGCAAGACGAATTCTGTGCCATTGAACTCCGTGTTGAAGCCAAGGTCATCAACAATGCCAGTTACTGTTTTGGGTATACTGTCGTTATAAAAGATGGTTTTGCCGATTAAGCCCTGGACAGCCTGGTTTGGGAAATAAATGGCTGCCCTTTTTTTTGTCAATACGATGTCGTTGGCAGTTGAAAATGCTTTCTCTGGTGAACCTGCTAACCATTTGTAGCCAACGAGCTTGAAGTAGTCGCTGGTAGTCTCCGTCACATTGCCTTCAGCCCCATCAAAGTCCTCGACAAGTTTTTGATTTTTTTGTCCCTTGTTAATTGTGACAGATTCCATTTGATAATTTCTGAATGCTGGAGCGACCAGTTCCACGCCCGGAATTTCTTTTCGGATGGCCTGATAAAACGGCTTGGCCAATCCCCCATTGTAATTATCCTTGCCATCATTTTTAAACTGAGAAATGATCCTATAGGTTCGTTCAAGCTGAGGAACTCCAGCTTCAAAACTATACTCATAATTGACAATCTTAAATATGACCCAACATGACGTAATACCGATGGCTAGTCCAATAATATTTAATAGGGAGAATAGTTTATTCTTCCAAAGTTGTCGAATTGCCGATTTTAATAGGAGGTTGTTCATAGCTGGAATATCGTGATGGGATTAAATTATATTGTTATTCGTCTCTTAAACTATCTACAGGATTTGCCTTGGCAGCCTTGAGTGTTTGAAAACTCACCGTTACTAATGCGATAGTGATTGTAGCAAAACCAGCAAAGACAAACATCCACCATTGTGGTTCAATATGGTATGCAAAGTTGTCAAGCCATTTTTTCATCGCCATCCAAGATAGCGGTGTCGCGATGAGGAGCGCTACAGCCAATAACTTGATGAAGTCGGAAGAGAGCAGGAGGATTAAATTATAGATGGATGCACCGAGAACTTTCCGTACACCGATTTCTTTGGTACGCTGTTGGGCTGTATACGTAACAAGTCCCAATAAACCTAAACAGGCAATAAAAAGTGCCAGTCCGGAGAAGGCTGTAAAAAGTCTTCTAAAATTAAAATCCGCTTCATATTGTCGATTGAAATTGTCGTCGAGAAAGCTATATAAAAATGGACGGTTTGGTACAAGTTCATTCCACAGCTTGCCGATTCTGGCAACGGTCTCAGGCTGGTTTACATGTTGGATATTCAAGGTTAAATACCGGCTGCTGCTTGGTTCAAGTCGCAAAGCTAAAGGCTCAATCTTACGGTGTAAAGAAAGGTAATTGAAATCTTTCACTACACCGATAACCGTTCCTTCTCTTCCCCATTGACGAAATTGTTTGCCAATAATATCTTGTGGATTTGAATAGCCCCATTGTTTTGCAGCAGATTCATTGATAACAAGTGAATGGGCCGTATCCGCTGGGAAATCTCTGGAATAGGCACGTCCTGCGGCCATTTGCAGACCAATATTAGGAATAAAGTCAACATCGACTTCATATAAGAAAGGAGCGAATTGACTCATCGTTCCGTTTGCTGACATGATTTCTGTTCCTGCATTTGGAAAAAATGTTCCCGGTACCGTACGTGATGCAGTGACAGACAAAACATCTTTATCTTTTGCTAGTGTAGATTTTATCGCTTCCAGGTTATTGTTTACCTTATCATCGAAATTATAATCTATCACAAGCCGTTGATCTTTTTGAAATCCAAGATCTCGGTGCTGTAATTGATCTAGTTGAGAAAAGACGACGACTGTACCTGCAATGAGCGCAATAGAAAGGCAAAATTGGAAAACAACTAATACGCGACGTAATAATGTACCACCTTTGCTGTTGCTATAACTTCCTTTAAGTACTGCAATCGGTTTGAAATTTGCTAGAATCAACGCGGGATAGCTGGCGGCAAGAAGTCCCGTAAAAATGGTAGTGAATAGGAATATTGCCCAGGTCGTCCCATTTTTCAGGGATGAATAATTGAGGTGTTTGCCCGAGAATGCTTCCAAAAAGGGGAGAAAGGCCATAACGAGCAGTATAGCCAAAATACTACTGACGAATACAAGAACCAATGATTCAGACATAAACTGAAAGATCAGATTGCTTTTGCTTGCTCCTATGGTTTTTCGTACGCCTACTTCCTTTGCTCTTTCCATTGACCTTGATGTAGCCAGATTCATAAAGTTCACACAGGCGATCAGTAAGATGAATCCGCCAATAATGCTGAATATGTATAAATTCTGATAGCTTCCATTGGTACCGGGTTGACGATCTGCAGACGAGTGCATGTAAGCTTGCAGAAGTGGCTCGATATGGAAATTGTATTTTGCATTTGGGTTTTCATTTGTTGGGAGATGCCGCTTGAGAAACTCCGGTATTTTCTGGTCGAACTTTACAGGATCAAAGTCTTTTGAAGCGAGAAAGTACGTGTAGAAGTCTACATAATCCCAGCCTTCTTTATTAAATACGTCTGGCCGTGCTTTTCGGAATGTACTCATCGAAAGCAATGCATCGAACGTAAAGTGTGAATTAGCAGGTACATCGGCCATTACTGCCGTTACAGTATATAGACCTGCGTCAGCACGGCCCGCAGCTAAACCTCCCTCCAGCGTCTTGCCAATGGGATTTTGATCTCCGAAATATTTCTTTGCGGTACTTTCTGTTAATACAACAGAATAGGCGTTTTTTAAAGCTGTATGAGGATCGCCGGCCAAAACCTTCCAACTGAAGACATCAAATGCAGTGGAGTCCATGAAAAATACATTTTCCTCCTGGAATCTTTTATCGCCCTGTTTGAGCAGGATAGATGTTTGACCCGAGAATTGAACAACTTTCTCGATTTCTGGAAAGTCTGCTTTGATAGCTTCACCAATAGGTCCATTGCCCCAGATTTGATGCTGCTCTGTGCTGCTAACATCTTTATAGTCGTGTACGATGCGGTAAATCCGCTCTTTGTTTACGTGATATTTATCGTAGGAAAGTTCGTTCTGAACATAAATTGCGATCAATAGGCAACAGGCCAAACCTATTGCAAGGCCAATGATATTGATGGTCGAGTATCCTCTGTTTTTCTGGATATTGCGCCAGGCTATTTTTATATAATTCTTGATCATAGCTTTATTTCTTAAGTGCCAATGTATACATGCCAATCATCCAATTTCTTATATTCGTTTTTATTCGTCCCTTAAACTATCTACGGGATTGGATAAAGCTGCCCGAACAGCCTGGTAGCTGACGGTAACAATGGCGATCAGCAAGGCCAAAATACCACCGAAGACAAATGTTTGCAGCTCTAGATCTGTTTTATATGCAAAGTTGCTTAACCATTGTTTCATCAGGTAAACCGCTATGGGACAGGCTATCAGAATGGAAATGGAAACGAGTAGCACGAAATTTTTTCCCAATAGCCGGACGACACCAAAGGTGCTAGCTCCAAGAACTTTACGGATGCCGATTTCTTTTATACGCATTTGCGCTTCGTGAGTTGCCAATGCAAACAGACCTAAAGCAGATATAAAAATGGCAATACCTGCAAAAACATTGAACAACAAACCTGTACGCTGTTCGGATTTGTATAGACTATCAAATTGTTGATCAATGAAAGTATATTTGAAAGGAGCGTCTGATGGATAGCGGTTATAAACCTTCTCTAAGGCTTTGATGGCCTCAGCGGCTTTTGTGGTACTTGTTTTTACATAAAGCGTGCCCGATCCCCAGCGCGTCCAGAAGACCATTGGACCTATTTTATCTTTGATGGATTTGAAGTGAAAATCTTTCACCACACCGATAATTTGTCCAGGGAAATCGTGGAAACTCATATTGGATCCCACATATGGCGGCTTTAACCCCATTTGTTTTGCTAAGGTCTCGTTGATAATATATCCGGAAGAATCCGCTGGCAGGCCTGTGAAATTTTTCCCTTCAACGAACTGTATATTCATTAACGGAATAAAATCCTTGTCAATTTTGGCTTGCGCTACGATTAGCTTGTTGTCTTTGGATTTGCCAGGCCAATCTATATCGCCCGTGGCATTTCCGAAATCCGTCATGTTGTAAACACTTGAAAGAGAGACTCCTTGTATTGCGTCGTTATTTTTGAGTTCGGTCTGTATGGCGTCCATATGTTTGTAGGCCTCCTCAGGAAGACCGAGTGTAATGACATGATCTCGGTCGTATCCGAGGTTGATCTTTTGGATAAAATCCAGTTGATTGCGGATAACCAAGGTGCATACAATCAGTGTTACAGAAAGTGTAAATTGAAAAACTACCAATATTTTACGCATGGTCGTTGAGGAAACTCCTTTAACTGATTTTCCTTTTAACGAATGAATGGGATTGAATGAGGAAAGTTGTATCGCAGGATATATACTGGATAAGCCTAGTGTGCCGATAATCGCAACACCTATATATAACCATATTGTACTGTTTTGGAAGGAGTAGCTGATTGATTTTTGTGCAATTTGATTGTATCCAGTATGAAGTACAAGGATAAGAATGAAAGCTATTACGAGCGAGCAAAAGAATACAACAACCGTTTCGGTGATAAACTGTAAGAATAGATGGAGACGATTAGCACCGATTATCTTTCGGATGCCAACATCTTTGGCCCGGTCCAATGCCCGTGCAGTACTCAAATTGACATAATTTACTGCACCAATAACCAATAATAAGATTGCAATGATCCCAAAAATTTGCACCATGCGAAGTGTCGATTTATTGCCGTCCGGGGCGATTAAGTGCATGGTTTTTAAAGGATCTAAAACAAAGATGGTTGAATTTTCACCATCGCGGGCTTTGGTATAATTCTCCGAGATAAATTTTCCAATGAGGGTAGGAGAAGCCGTTGGTTTTACTTTGACGTAGGTAGCGAAGCTGTAATTGCCTAAGTCTTCATCGATTGTTTTCCATTTTCCATTACCGCCCCAATTTGTAAACCGTTGTGCATGATAACCTAATGGAATGATCACATTGAATTGCATCGAGGAATTTTGTGGAACATCTTTTAAGATAGCGGCTACGGTGAACAGATCTGCACCATAACGGAAGGTCTTTCCAATGGCCTGCTGGCTGCTAAAGAGTTTTTCTGCTGTTGATGCTGTGACCAGTGCCTGTTTATAATTTTCCTGAAAACCTACAAGCGAGCCCTCTTGTAAGGGAAAATGAAACATATTAAAAAAACTGCCATCAACATAATAGATACTCATATCCGTTACAGGGCGTTTCAGCTTATCGTTGACCAAGGTAACATTATAATCCTGTGAAACGCGCGTTGCAAATTCTACGTCGGGTGCATTTTTGGCATAGTTGCCTATAGGGCCGGGAGTTATGCCCCAAATTGCGCCGTTATGTTCTGGATCCAAATGGGAATTTACGGTATATATTGCCTCATAGTTTGGGTGAAATTTATCAAAGCTCTGTTCATCCTGTACCCAAAAAATAATTAATATCGCTGCAGTAAGACTGACCGACAGACCTAATATATTGATAGCGGTATAGAATTTTCTTTTCCTTAATTCTCTAATTGCGGTTATTAAATAATTCTTTATCATAGGGACAGGTGTTAGTTGTATTGTTCATTAATGAGCTTCTTTATCATCTTATTCATCTCTTAAACTATGTACTGGATTTGCACGTGCCGCTTTTATGGATTGGTAGCTCATCGTAAAAAATGTAATAAGTAAGGTTGCGGCAGCCGGAATAATAAACATCCACCAGGATAGCTCTATTTTATACGCAAAATCATCCAACCATTTGTGCATCGCCCACCAAGCAATTGGGGTAGCAATCAAAATAGAAATGAGTATAAGTTTGATATAATCTTTTGATAATAATCCAATAATCCCCAATACCGTGCTTCCCAACACTTTTCGAATACCGATTTCTTTGGTACGTTGTACCGTGGTGATGGTAACCAGACCGATCAATCCCAGGCAGCTGATGAGAATTGTCGTCGATGTAAATAGATTGATAATCTTCGAGAATTTTAGATCACTGCTATAGAGTTCTTTGATTTGCTGATCATAGAAATCATATTTGAATGGGGCTTTTGGATAATATTTTTTCCATTCTTTCTCAATCTGTTTTAAAGTTTCCGGCCAGGTAGTTGAATTACTATTGAGTTTGACGCTTAGTCTGTTTAATTCCCATTTTTTAATAGAGCTCAGCATGACAACAGGTTGAATGGCTGCATGCAGATTTTTTGTGTGAAAATTGTCGGTTACACCCACAATCTGCCGCTGTTTGTCTGTGTACGTGACAAAGCTACCTACAGCATTTTCAGCAGATTTAAAGCCTAACTTTTGAACGGTGGCTAAGTTTAACACGATGCCAGTGCTCGTATCGGCCAACTGCAGCGGGCGGCCAGCAAGCATTTTAAAATTATAGAGCTTAAAGTTATCTTGGTCGACAAATTTCATTTGTACATCAGCTTGTACCTGTCCCGTATCACTTTTCGCAAACAAGGCATTTCCCCAATGATCGTTACTCATGGGCAGATGCCCCAAGGAAGCCTGCTCTACACCTGTTATGTGCTTAATCGCTTGCTTAAAAACAAAAGGATCAACATTACTGTCCTGGTAGCTTTTACTCGGGAAACGTAGGGTAATAATCGCATCCTTATCGAAGCCGGAGTTATTCTGTAGCGCATGTTTCAACTGTAGACCAATAATGCAAGTTGAAATAACAAACAGCTGAGCAATCAAAAATTGAAATATAATGAGCATTTTCCGAAAAGAAAGATTGCCAAATTTGAGACTTTGCGCATTTGAGATTTTAATGACTTCAACAATCTTTACTTTATTTGTTAATAAAATCGGGTAACCTGAGGAAATTAAGGTAATCGTGATTGTAAGTGTTGCTAAAAATAGCGATACTCCCCATGGATCGGGATACAACTTGAGCTGATCGGGAATATAGGAGGCTAAAACTGTTTGAATGAGAATAAGTAAAGGCCAAGATAAAAGCACCGAAAAAGCTGTAATGCAAAATGTTTCCAACAAAAAGGACTTTGTAATTCTTTTCTGGCTTTCTCCTAATGTCTTTCTGATACCAATCTCTTTCGCGCGTTGTGGGATTTGGGCGGTAGCGAGATTGATGTAATTGACACAGGCGAGTAGAAGCAAAAATATACCTATGCCGATTAGGCCATACATTATTTTCTTATTAACATTATTTTGCGCGTAAGAAGTAAAATGTAAGTCTTTTAAAGGTACTGTGTTTACATGCATTTTAAACCCAAACTTGTCAAATTCGGCATGCGTCATCTCATAGGCCTTTTTATCGGCTGTCTTTATGAGGTTAGGAAGGGAAGCCGATGATTTTACCTTAATAAAGAGCTGCCAATTTGAATTTGAATTGTTCCAGTTTGTGCTATTCCATTCCTTTTCTGGAATCTGGATAAATTCTTTACCCAAAAAGCTGCTTGGATGGGCTAGATCTTTTACAATGCCGGTGACATTGTATAATGTACTATCATAGGACAAAGTCTGTCCTATGATTTGGTCTATTGACCTGTTTGGGAAATACAATTTAGCCCGCGATTCTGTCAGGATGACTTCATGGCTATTTTTTAGTATATTCCTTTGGTCGCCAGCTAACCAAACATAAGGTGTCATTTTGAAATAGTCTCCCGTGGTACCGATGATATCGGGTTGATCTTCAAACTCTATTTTCTGCGTGCCGCCAATATTACTGACACGTTCGAAGTATTGTTTAAAGATGGGTACAGTCAGTTCAACACTAACAAAGTTTTCCTTAATATATGCCGGTAATGGTGCGGGAACACCATCGAAATGATCTAATTTATCCTTTTCTTCATAGGAGGTATGGACCTTGTAAATCTGCTCACTTTTCGGATGATGCTGATCAAAACTAAATTCATAATTGACGATACGGAAAATAAGCCAACAGGCACTTATTCCGATGGCAAGCCCAAATACATTTAAAAATGTGAAAAGACGGTTACGCCATAGTTGTCTGAAAATTAATTTAATCGTGCTCATCATTTACAGGTTATTAGGATAAATATCTTGGTTATATATGTGTGTCTTTATACCGAAGTTGTTTCCATAATCACTTGCCCGTCTAGCATGCGGATTACACGGTCAGAAAACTTTGCATCGTGTTCACTATGTGTTACCATGACGATGGTTGTGCCGGCTTCGTTCAATTCAGTCAGGAGTTGCATGACTTCGTTACCATTATTGGAATCGAGGTTACCCGTAGGCTCATCGGCAAGAATCAATTTTGGATTATTCACGACAGCGCGAGCAACAGCCACACGTTGTTGCTGACCTCCGGAGAGCTGTTGTGGAAAGTGATTTCGGCGGTGCATGATCTGGACTTTTTCCAAAACTTCTTCTACACGCTTTTTGCGTTCTGCAGCTGGAACATTGGTATAAACCAGTGGAAGTTCCACGTTTTCAAATACTGTTAGTTCATCGATTAGATTGAAGCTCTGGAATACAAAACCAATGTTATGTTTGCGGAGATCTGAGCGACCACGTTCTTTGAATTTGGCAACTTCAATCTCGTTGAACAGATAGCTTCCTTCATCCAAATCATCCAGCAATCCGATAATATTGAGTAAAGTCGATTTTCCACAGCCCGAAGGACCCATTACAGCAACAAACTCGCCCTCTTTGACATGAATGTTTAGGTTGTTTAATGCGACGGTTTCAACTTCTTCAGTGCGGTAATACTTTTGAAGGTTTGTGATCTTGATCATATTTTTTGTGCTCATGGTTTTTATGTTTTGGATCCTTGGCGATATTGCCTTGGACAGTTATTATTTCTGTTATTAAATTCTGTTTATTTAATTGTTTATTGATCTCTTAAAGTCTTCGTCGGATTGGCTATCGCTGCTTTAAACGCCTGTGAACTGATCGTCAGTAGGGCAATTACAATTGCTGCTACAGCACTGATGACAAAGATGGTCCAGGAAATCTCTACATGATGTGCATAGTTGGTTAACCATTTGCTCATAATCATCCATGCAATAGGAAAGGCAATGATACAGGAGATCGCTATAAGCGTAACAAATTCACGGTTGAGCATTTGGATAAGTCCCGAAACAGAGGCCCCCAGGACTTTACGAATACTGATTTCTTTTGCGCGTTGCTCTGTTGCAAAGGCGGCTAAACCAAACAGGCCTAGGCAGGATATAATGATAGACATCAGTGCAAATACACTGGATAGTTGCTGTACAAAAAGCTCAGCTTTAAACTTATTATTGAAACTATCATCTAAAAATTTATAGTCAAAGGGGAAGCCCGGGTTATTTTTGACGATGACCTTCTCGATTTGTTGAATGGCATCTGGTAAATCTACTCCAGCCTTTGTCTTGATGGTCATGATGCCATTATCTCTATTCATCGGTAGAAATAGCATCGGCTCAGGATCGGCATACACATTGTTATAAACGAAGTTCTTGACGACACCGGCGATGGTGAACTTTTCCTCACCGTAACTGATGATATTACCGGCCACAAGGCCATCTTTTTTGATCAGTTTTGCAAATGCTTCGTTGATGATAACCGAGGTGCTATCACCTACAAAATTTTGATGGAAGTTTCTACCGTCAGAAAGCTTTAGATCCAAAGCTGGAATAAGACCTTCATCAGAACGTAACATGCCAATCAAAATACTAGCATTTGGATCTTTTCCATTCCAGCTAAAACCGGACGTATTGGAGTTGATATTGAGTATACTCATATCACTGACACCGACCTCTTGCACAACTCCTGTTGCCAATAATTGATTTTTAATCAGTGGGAGATGTTTGGCCATATCGCCTTGTAGCGCTGTTGTCAACACCTGACTCTTATCAAATCCGAGATCCCTGTTCTTGTTGTGCTGAATCTGTTGGTAGATAATAATGGTACAGATAATCAAAACGACGGATGCTGTATATTGTAAAATCACCAATCCTTTGCGTACAAGACTTCCGCTTCCGGCTTTTTGCTTCGCACCTTTAATTGTCGTTAGTGGTTTGAATGCGGATAGGAAAAATGCGGGATAGCTACCTGCAAATAGGCCACAGGCAAGGGTAATTACCAACAGAAAAAGGAGGTGTAAAGGTGCCGATAAATTAACCTTCAGCTCTTGGCCTATCATTGCATTGAAAGGACCGATAAAGATGTAAATCAGCAACAAGGCTACCAAGGAAGAGATGGTTGCCAATACGAGCGATTCCCCTAGGAATTGCGTCACTAAAGATTTGCGGCTTGCGCCAACAACTTTACGCATACCCACTTCTTTTGCTCTTTTTTCTGACCTTGCTGTTGCGAGATTCATAAAATTGATGCAGGCAATTAATAGAACAACCCAAGCAATAAAGGTAAATAGACGTATATTTTTAATACCGCCTTCTATTTCATTTCCGCTATTGTCAAATTGGTTGTACGTAATCCAACGTTCCATTGGATAGAGGTAATTTTGTGAGAACGTGACTTCACCATTGGTTTTGCGTTTGACAAAATCCATCATCTGTTTGTTGATCTGGTCAACATTGGCATTATCTTCGACCTGAACCAATGTTTGTACGCCATTGTTTCCCCAGTTTTCCAACCAATCCTGACCAGCTTCAAACTTTTTGAAAGGAATCAGCCATTGAAAATCATAGCTGCTATTTTTGGGTAGGTCCTTGATTACCCCTGCAACAATAAATGGCTCAGTATTGTTTGTTTTGACGGTTTTTCCCAATGCCGGGCGGTTACCAAATAATTTATGGGCAGCTGTTTCTGATAACACGATATTGTTGACCTGATCGAAGGCGGTATTTCGATCACCCTCCAAAAAATCCAAGGAAAGCACATCTGCAATGGAGCCATCGGCATATACCCCTGTCTGAAATATATTATTGTCTCCTACAGAAAATAACATGGGCGAATTCCAGCTCATGCGAACGGCATGCTTAATACCGGGTATTTCTTTTGCTACGCTTTGGGCAAATGGTCCAGGTGTCGATTCGAATACATAAGTAGCACCATCGTAAGTCTGTTTTGATTTGACAACATAGATATTCTTTTTGTTGGCGAAATTATCGTTGTAGCCCAACTGGCTTTCAACCCATAAAAAAATCAACGATGCCGCAGCGATACCGACCGCCAATCCAAAAATATTAAGAAAGCTGTACCCCTTGGTTTTCCAAAGGTTGCGAAGTGCGGTTTTAATAAAGTTTTTAATCATAATTAAGTCGTATGATAAAAGCGGTTATCGAGAGATATGATGTGCTCGATAACCGCTAGGATGTTACTTTTTAATATTTAGCTCTTGCACCTTATCGTAGGTCTCATAGCTCGATACGATAACCTTATCGCCCGGTTGTAGACCTTTGATAACCTCATAATATTCCGGATTTTGTCTTCCTAATTGGATATCGACACGATATGCTGTACTTCCATTTTTATCCAATTTGAAGATCCAGTTACCACCGGTCTGTTGATAAAAACCGCCTTTTGCCAGCAATAACGCTTTGGTTTCATCGCTTAATGCCAAACGTATTTGTAAAGTCTGTCCACGGCGGATCCCTTTGGGAACATCATTGATAAACTCCATGTCAACCTGGAATCGGCCATTGGTGACTTGTGTATAGACTTTCTTGATACGGAGTTTGTAGGTTTTTTCACCGATAGAAAACTCCCCTTGTAGATCTGGGAAAATACGGTTGATATAATGTTCATCGATGTCAGCGCGCACTTTGAATCCTGTTAAGACGTCGATTTGTCCCAATCGTTCCCCGGCGTTTTTATTTTGCCCGATCTCTGCATCGAAGGCGGTCAATTGCCCGTCAACAGGTGCCCTAACAATCAAGTCGCCAATTTTCCTTTTCATCAGTTCCAATGCACTCTGCGTGCGTTGGTAAGTTTGTTTGTCCTGATTGGTTTTTTGTGCATTGGAGATTTCGTCCTGTTTCAGGATCTGTTTGGTCAAGTTGACCCGTTCTTTTTGATAGTTGTATTCGTTCTTTGATTTTTCGAACTCTTGTGTACCAATGGCTTTTTCGTTAAGTAATTTTCTGTTTAGATTATAGATCCGCTCCGCTTCCCGATAGGCCTGTTCTACATCAGCCATTTGGTTGCGGTTGTTAATTGATGCTTGTTGTGCATTGGTCTGCGCAATTTGTGACTGTGTCAATAGATTGAGCACTTGCGTTTCTTGTTGTACCAGGGTAAGCTCCTGATCGGTATTGGAAAGACGCATGATTGCATCCCCTTTTTTTAAGATAGCCCCGTCTTCTACAAATTTTTCTTCGACGCGTCCGCCAACAGAAGCATCGAGGTATATACTACTAATAGGAAGCACGGTGCCATTTATCGGGATAAATTCTTGAAAGTTTCCATTTTTTATTTCGACAATAGAGATGCGGTCAGCTTCAACATTCAGTTTGCTTTTGCCGGAGGTAAAATAGAAACTGGCACTGATTAAGCCAACTAAGCCAGCAACCCCCACAATAGTCATGATACGTTTGCTATTCCACTTCTTCTTTTCTAAAGGTCTGTCCATAATTTAATATCAATTTTGTATGTAACTATGAAAGCTGTGCCAATAATTTAATTTACTGATTTATAGTTGTTTATTTTGTTTTGTTTGGCGCTCGGTGTTCGATAGCGGACACTTCTTGTACGAAGACGTACAACTGGAAGTTTTTCGCTGTTTATTGTGGCAACTGAAGTGCTTTGAGCAAATATAACCACAGGTTGTGGTAAGGTACGTTAGTTCTATTGGAGTACACATTGATTTATGTATAGTTTATTAAGTTGCAACGGATAAGAATCTTCAATTTAAATATATCAATTCTCTTAATTTGCACGGAACTAATACGGACTTTATAGGGACCTTATTCGGACCTCATTCGGATGAAAGCGAATAAAAACCGAAGAAACTCCGATGTATATCCATTGAATAAACGAATAAATACTGAACTTGATTTCCATCATGTTCCTACTTATACTCTTGTGGATTTTTATTGTCCAACTACGCACACCGACTGTTCATTAATGAACATTTTTGAAAATATGTTTTTTGTATCTGTTTGATAGTTAGTGTTTTTGTTGTTTGGCATGGCGATGGTCAGCAAGAGAATAAAAACTGGATATGAAGAGAGTTTATATATATAGTACATTATGCTTTTTATTGAGTTATGCTAAGGCAGGGGCGCAACAGACGGAGCAGCAACTAACGGAAAGAGTGTCGGGGACAGCAACAATTGCAGCGGTCGACGATAAACAAATTGCCAAGCGGAGCTTAGCTGAGTGTATCCAGTTGGCCATAAAGGCCAATCCAACCTTATTGCAGAATGAACTCGATGTGAAGCGTGCCGAGGTGAATTTGGCACAGGCTAAAGCGAATAGACTTCCCGATGTCGATGCGAGCCTACAACATAGCCTGACCTCAGGTAGATCGCAGGATAACTCGACCCTTCAATATATTTCATCCAACAACTCAACAGGGAATTTTTCTTTGGGAGCCAGCCTGCCGTTATTTAGAGGGTTTCGTCTATTTAACGAAATTCGGATGCGTGCTGATGCAAAGACAGCTGGTAAATTGACTTTTGATACGCAGATTAATAACCTAAAACTAGATGTTATTACCGCTTATATTCAAAGTTTGACTGCCCAGGATATATTGCGGCAATCCGAAATGCAGACTGAAGTAACCCGAGAGCAGGTCAGACGTGCGGAGAGCATGCATAAGGAAGGCGCAATTAACCCTGGGGATTATTTTGATTTGAAAGGACAACTGGCAAATGATGTCAACACGATTGAAAATAATCGTCAGTTACTATACAGTAGCCGGGTGAAACTGGCGGCCTTATTGAATATGGCGGAAAATCAATTAGGGGAATTGGACAATATCGGAATAAATGAGACAGGACAGCGTTTGGATGAGAAGCAATTATATGATATGGCTGTCGACCAATTGCCTGATATTAAAGCTTTGGATTATCGGATAAAAGTGGCGGAGCGGGATATTAAGATTGCGAAATCATACTATTACCCGTCTTTGAGTCTGAGCGCTGGCTTAGGATCAAATTATTCAAAATTGGGGATTCAAGGAACGTATTGGTCCCAAATGCGTAATAACGTGGGAAAATCTATTTCTCTAAATCTCTCAATTCCCATTTTTAATCATTTGCAAGTATATAACAACGTCCGCCTGGCAAAATTAGATCTACAAGCTGCTAAATTTCAGAAAGAGATCCAACAAAATGTTTTACGGTCGGCGACGTCCAATGCGGTTTTTAATTTGCAGAACGCAAGTAACATGATTACACAATTACGTAGTCAAAATGAAAACTACGCGGAGTCTTTTCGCATAGCCAAAGTCGTTTTCGAATTGGGAAACAGTAATTCAGTGATTTTTTTGACCGCAAAAACGAAATTCGACAACAGTCAGATTCAATTGGTCGTCAAGCAGTATGAATGGCTGCTGCAAAAATATATCAATGATTATTACGCAGGCTCATTGAATTTATAATTATCTTAGTATCTTCAATGAAGTCAGTAAGTATGAAAAAAGCATCTATTTTAGTCGTTGATGATGACCAGGATTTATTAACTGCGGCAAGAATCTTGCTTAAACCTAAAGTTAGTCATATTCAAGTTGAACCCAATCCGGAGAACTTAATCGCACATCTGGAGAAGACACCTTATGATCTGGTACTTTTAGATATGAATTTTAAAAGTACAATTAATACTGGTAATGAGGGATTATATTGGTTGTCCCGGGTTAAAGAAAAGTTTCCACAGGTACATGTCATTATGATTACCGCTTATGGAGCTGTAGATCTCGCTGTAAAATCGCTGAAACAGGGGGCGTCAGATTTTGTCGTGAAACCCTGGGAAAATGAGCATTTATTGGCGACGATCGAAAGCACGCTTGCTGAATCAAAAAACAAAGAAAAGAAAAGTAAAAGTTCTCTGCTCAGTAGTGCGAACAGTCCTGATTTGATTGGTAACTCTGTTGTTATAGACGAACTGCAATATAAATTGGAGAAAATAGCGCCGACAGATGCCAATATTTTAATATTAGGTGAAAATGGGACAGGGAAAGACCTCATTGCTCAAGCCATTCAGCGAAGATCCTTGCGTTCAGATCGAACTTATGTCAAGGTCGATGTCGGGGCGCTGACAGAAACATTGTTTGAAAGTGAGCTTTTCGGTTATAAAAAGGGGGCATTTACGGATGCACGTGAAGACCGTCAAGGGCGATTTGAAGCGGCAAATGGAGGGACATTGTTCCTCGACGAAATTGGAAATATCTCTTTGCAGCAACAAGCTAAATTGTTGACCGTACTCCAGAATAGACAGGTGACACCGTTGGGTTCCTATCAACCAATCCCGGTGGATATTCGCTTAATCTCAGCAACCAATGTGCCGTTGAAACAGCTTGCAGATGAAAGCCGTTTTCGAAAAGACTTAATTTATCGGATCAATACCGTGGAAATTCAGGTACCACCATTGCGTGAACGGGGAGAGGATATCAAGCTATTGGCTGATCATTTTCTCGATATCTATTCGAAAAAATACAATAAACGGATTGAAGGCTTTGAACCGGATGCGGTTAAAAAAATGTGCGCATATCATTTTCCGGGCAACGTCCGGGAACTTCAATACAGCATCGAGCGTGCTGTTATTATGGCAGATCAGCTTAGTATCGCCGGAAATGACCTTTTCTTCTCACCGATCGAACAGCAAGTAGATAACCACGTTGTTGAAACTAGCGCTAGCAGTCAAAATTTGGAAGAATTGGAACGTAAAGCAATCAAATCTGCGATTGAGCGTTACAACGGAAATATCAGTAAGGCAGCAAAGGAATTGGGACTGACAAGAGCTGCGCTTTATAGACGTTTGGAGAAATATGATATTTAGTCGATGAGGCACGGAAAAATCTTAAATGCGATCAAGATTATATTACTGTTGATAGCTGCTCTTGTGAGTGCTTATTTGCTACTAAAACGTGAATACGTACAGGCGGCTTTGATTTTCTGTGTGATGCTTTACCTGGGTTTTAACCTATATGCACAATATAATTTTTTGGCCAAGCAGTTGATTGAATTTTCCGAAGCGGTCAAATACCGTGATTTTACCAGACGTTTTTTGGTGAAAAACACAAAATCAGTAGAAGGAAAGCTTTTCCTTGCCTTTAATCAGATCAACGAAACATATAAGGAGATCAGTATTAAGCAGGAAATTCAGCATCAATACCTGGACCGTGTGATCAATATGCTGAATTCGGCGATTATCTTTTATGAGATGGATAGCGGTAAGGTCATGTGGGTGAATGATGCTTTCAAGCAGCTATTTCATTTGCCACATCTTGGAAACATCACGGGACTGAAGAAAAAAAACAATGATCTTTATGAAAAAACCATGTTACTTGAAAACGGACAGCAGCAGATGGAGTCCGTTCAGTCAAGTAAAGGGAAGATTAAATTATTGATTCAAAGCTCAAGCTTTGAGACACAGGATGCTTTGTTTCGCATTGTTGTATACCAAAATATCAATGAAGCAATTGATGAAACTGAGACAAAGGCATGGCACAAATTATTGCGCGTACTGACGCATGAAATTATGAATTCCATTGCTCCGATCAGCTCACTGGCTGAAACCTTAAACGGTCGTTTGGACCATTTCAAAGGAACTGAAGATATTGATGATCTAAAAACAGGCATTTCCACCATCAAACGTCGTAGCGAAGGACTTTTGCATTTTGCGAAGAGTTATCGCATGATCAATAAAGTCGATCAGCCTCAGCTAGCACCGATTCAAATTTCACAGCTGTTTGAACATATCTATCAACTGCTTGAACCAACCTTGATCCAGAAAAATATTGATGTCGATATTATCCTAAAAAATACAAGGCTTATTTTATCTGCCGACGTCAATTTGATCGAACAGGTTATTATTAACTTAATGTTGAATGCGATAGATGCGGTTAAAAATAGGGAAGAAGCCTATATTAGTTTATCTGCTCTTGAAGTGGACGGCAAGGTGCAGATTCGGATTGAAGATAACGGGGCAGGAATTCCTGCCGATCTTCAGGAGCAGATCTTTACACCATTTTTTACAACAAAGAAGACGGGTACAGGAGTCGGCTTGACCCTAAGTAAACAGATCATGCTTTTGCACAAGGGTACTATTTTCCTCAATAGTACGGAAGGAAAAGGGAGTGTTTTTGTTCTCCAGTTTTAAAGATATTATGTAGCCTAGCTAATTTAACCGTATGTATTCAGTGGAATTAAACCTGATGTTCCATGTGAAAAATCATAAAATTTAGCGATGTTTGCAGCGAAATGAACTACATGCTTAAGTATTGGCGGCATTATTTTGTATCCCATAGTCGCCATGGGACCCATTCTCCTTTTGTTTATAAATTGGTAGACGAAGTGATCTATCAAAAGACATCCAAGGAGAGCGTTTCGGAATTACCGCAAACTATTCAAAACGGAAGCAAGGTAGAGCAGAAAAAGTATGCATTAATCGATCGGTTATTAAACACATTTGCCTACGACAATTTTAGTTATTGGGCCGATCGTCCGATCGGAAGTTATCAGAGTCTTCTGCAGGACCAATGCGGAAGCTATGCGTACCGACATATTTATTATATCGACCTGGACGATCTTGACCTGAATTTTTTGGGAAATGTTGGCGATCGAGATCTATTGATTATAAACGAACCCCATGTGTCAGCGAAAAGGGAAGCCTACTGGAACAAGCTGAAACAGGATAATCGTGTTGTGGTTACCATAGATCTATACCGAATTGGGTTGGTTTACTTTAGAAAAGAACAACGAAAAGAGCATTTTCTGATACGATTTTAGGCTACTGTTTCGACCATTTTTTGGCTGTCGATAGGCAGTCATGGGCCACGTTCCCTAAGGCATTAAATATTTTATCTGAAGTTTAAGGATACAGGAGAGGAGAGCGAAGAGGAACAGGTAGCTGTCATTCGGCAAGAATAAACAAGAGCATCCATATATTTATGGATGCTCTTGTTTATTAAAAAGCTTCACTTAGGGACAGATAGAAACCCGATTGTCGTTTTTCTCCAGGTCTTTGTTCGCCAAAGGAATAATCAAAGCGTATGCTGCTATTGTGTTCGAGACTAAAGAAATATCTTAAGCCACCGCCATAACTTGCGACATATCGGCTGCTATTTTCCTTTGAAAAGGTTGATCCTAGCCCTGAAAAACCAACAATACCAAAGCGTGGATGAAAGCGATAACGCAGTTCAGCTTGGGAGGCAAGGTAATTCTTGTCCCGGTAACGTCCGAGGTAATATCCGCGCATCATCATGTCTCCACCGAGCTCACGGTAGTTGTAAAATGGGACGGTTTTTCCAAATGTGGAACGAAAGATTCCTTGCAGGGCCAGTGTGACTTGGTTGTGCAGGGGAATAAAGCCACGCAGATCCACGTCGAGGTTTGCCCCCGTAAAATCAGTACTTGTCCATAACTTTGGAGCATAGGCCAGTCGCAATTTAGCATAATACCCCCTTGTTGTATAAGAAACGTTATCCCTATTGTCAAACAATTGCGAAATACCTACAAGTAGCTGTTGCCCGCCATGCTTTCCAATAAGATCGGAATGATTGAAAATACGATCGGCACTATCGGTACGAATGGTGAAGTTGTCGTATTGAATGTTGATGCCCGAATAGAGGTTGTTGCTGATTTTTTTCTCAGCTTCGAGTTTGACGCGAAATAATTTTTGATCAATGCGTTCTTCATCTGCCTTCCAGGTGTCCATACCGACGCCATAATAGTTAAAGGGCCAATTACGGTAACGCATTTCACTAATCAGATGGTAGTCGTTGTTTTTAGTCCAAAGATCTGTCTGCAGTTTGAAATTGGACTGACTATTGGATGTAAAGGTTCCCATGACCATGACCGTAGAGGTGCGGATTTTGGGATCAGATTTGTCCAGATAAAAATTATAAGCGCTCGCCAGGCCGTATTCAACGCCCGTTTCCTGCGCATAACCAACGGCCGGTAAAACCATAAAACTACCGGAACGTGTAGAATCTCTTTCAGCGGAAAGAAATTTTTTACTCAATTTTTGAATAATATTTTGAGCTTTCAATTCGGCCGATCCCATTAAAAGTACCGTAAATAGTACGGAGTATCGGGTAAGTTTTGAAAGTGATTGCGGTAAAATTTGCATGCCCAAAGATAGTATATTAGCCAAATAACCAAAACAGGTAAATATGCAATCAAAAATTATTGTGCTGCATATCAGTATAATTGCCAAAAACTGTCTTTTTTTTTTGACAAATATTTTTGTAAAGTGAGTTTTGTGTCTATCTTTGCATCAGCAAACAAGGGAACAACGGTTCAAAACAACGAAAGTTTGCTTAGTTCTTTAAATGAAAAAAAATAAAAAATAAACTTGCAGAAATCAAAAGTAAATTCGATATTTGCACTCGCTGAAAAGGTAGAAATACTTGGTCAGACGTTGATAGAATGTAAGTTTAAATAAAGATATTAGAAGCCTCTTTAGCTCAGCTGGTAGAGCAACTGACTTGTAATCAGTAGGTCATTGGTTCGATTCCGATAAGAGGCTCTAAATGTAACGAAAGTTACAGGTCTGGAGGGGTTCCAGAGCGGTCAAATGGGACGGACTGTAAATCCGTTGCTTCGGCTTCGAAGGTTCGAATCCTTCTCCCTCCACACTTTATTTTAATTAGGGTGTTAGATTTACTCTAGTTTCTAATTATTAAGCGGAAGTAGCTCAGTTGGTAGAGCGATAGCCTTCCAAGCTATAGGTCGCGAGTTCGAACCTCGTCTTCCGCTCAAATTTTTCAAGTATTAAATTTAGTCTCTATCTTCTTTGATAATAATGTATCTAAAGGTGGGGGCATTAATACGTAAATAAGGTTTTTTAGTAAGCCGAAGTAGCTCAGGGGTAGAGCACTTCCTTGGTAAGGAAGAGGTCGTGGGTTCAAATCCCATCTTTGGCTCGTACTTGTGTAAAAGTTAAGCAAGAGTATATAACAAATAGAAATAATTTATAATTACTAATTCGCATAAACATGGCAAAAGAGAAATTTGACCGTAGTAAACCACACTTAAACATTGGTACTATCGGTCACGTTGACCACGGTAAAACTACAACTACAGCTGCTATCACTAAAGTATTGGCTGATAAAGGTTTGTCAGAAGCTCGTTCATTTGATTCAATTGACTCTGCTCCTGAAGAAAAAGAGCGTGGTATCACAATCAATACTGCACACGTAGAATATTCTACAGCTAACCGTCACTATGCACACGTTGACTGTCCAGGTCACGCTGACTACGTTAAGAACATGGTAACTGGTGCTGCTCAAATGGACGGTGCTATCATCGTAGTTGCTGCGACTGATGGTCCTATGCCTCAAACTCGTGAGCACATCTTGTTGGCTCGCCAAGTAGGTGTTCCTGCGTTAGTAGTATTCATGAACAAAACTGACTTAGTTGATGACCCTGAGTTGTTAGACTTAGTTGAAATGGAAGTTCGTGAGTTATTATCATTCTACGAATTCCCTGGTGATGATATCCCTGTAATCAAAGGTTCTGCTTTAGGTGCATTGAACGGTGAGCCTGAGTGGGTTGAGAAAATCATGGAATTAATGGATGCTGTAGATAACTACATTCCAATTCCTCCACGTTTGACTGATTTACCTTTCTTGATGCCAGTAGAAGACGTATTCTCGATCACAGGTCGTGGTACAGTTGCTACAGGTCGTATCGAAAGAGGTGTAATCAACTCTGGTGATCCAGTTGAGATCTTAGGTATGGGTGCTGAGAACTTGAAATCTACAGTAACAGGTGTTGAGATGTTCCGTAAAATCTTAGATTACGGTGAGGCTGGTGATAACGTGGGTTTATTGTTACGTGGTATTGAGAAAACTGATATCAAACGTGGTATGGTTATCTGTAAACCAGGTTCAGTAACTCCGCACGATCATTTCAAAGCTGAGGTTTACGTATTGTCAAAAGCTGAAGGTGGTCGTCACACTCCATTCTTCAACAAATACCGTCCTCAATTCTATTTCCGTACAACTGACGTAACTGGAGAGATCTCTTTACCAGAAGGCACTGAAATGGTTATGCCAGGTGATAACGTTACAATCAGCGTGAAATTAATTTCTGCTATTGCAATGGAAAAAGGTCTACGTTTCGCTATCCGTGAGGGTGGTCGTACAGTAGGTGCTGGTCAGGTAACTGAAATTATCTAGTCTTTAATAAAGATTCAGAATCACATAGAATAAGCTAATCGACTGAGGTTGATTAGCTTATTTTTTCGATAAGCGATTTATCGGATTAAAATAAAAAAAAGTAAAAAAAGATTTGCAGAAAGTGGTTTAAAACACTATATTTGCATCACAAAATAAGAAATACACGGGCATAGTTTAAAGGTAGAACGAAGGTCTCCAAAACCTTTGGTCTGGGTTCGAGTCCTGGTGCCCGTGCTTATAAAAACAGATAAACTAAAATGGCAAAAGTACTTGATTTTTTTAAAGACTCTTATGTAGAGATCACTGAGAAAGTGACTTGGCCTACATGGTCTCAGTTACAAAGTTCAGCTGTTATTGTGCTTGTTGCGTCTCTTCTTATTGCATTGGTTGTCTTTGTAATGGATAAAGCTTCAAGTGTAGGGTTAGAATTCTTGTACGGTATTGCTTCTTAATTTTTCAATCGTATTTATTTATGGCAGATCAAGGTTTAAAGTGGTACGTAGTTCGTGCTGTAAGTGGTAAAGAAAAGAAAGTAAAGCAATATATTGATGCCGAAGTTAGCCGTTTAGGTATTGAGCACTTGATTCCTCAGGTGTTGATTCCAATGGAAAAATACTACTTGATGCGCGATGGAAAGAAAGTTGCTAAAGAACGTAACTACTACCCTGGTTATGTTTTATTGGAAGCAGCTCTTGACGGTGAGTTGGAGCACATCATCAAAAATATCAATAGCGTCATTGGTTTCTTGGGAGATAAAGCTGGTAATGCTGTCCCTTTACGCCAAGCAGAAGTGAATCGTATCTTAGGTAAAGTGGATGAAATGGCAGAACAAGGTGAAACCATTAACGTTCCTTACTATGTGGGTGAAACAGTGAAAGTAAACGATGGTCCTTTCAACGGATTTACTGGAGAGATCGAAGAAGTCCACGAAGATAAAAAGAAATTAATCGTCATGGTGAAAGTCTTCGGTCGTAAGACTCCACTTGAACTGAACTACATGCAAGTAGAAAAAGAGTAAGATTAGTAATTAACGATAGAGAAAAGCTTTTCATGAAAATTGGAAGGCTTTTTTTTGTATCTTACCATAAATGAAAAGGCCAGGTATTTATCTATTCGCATTGTTTTATGTGCTGACATTGCTGAGCTGTGCAAATGTCGAGAAGTATAATCGATTTATCGAGACTCCCCTGGCAGTGGAAGCTATGCAGCAAGATATCAACTATGTTGAGCGTAACTTATGGAAAATGCATCCGGACCTTTTTTTGTATATAGGGGAAGATCAATTAAAGACTAAGTTTGATAGCCTCCGTTCTACGATCCGTCAACCCTTACTGCCCAACCAGTTTCAGCTGGCATTAGCAGCTGTTCTGTCTCAAGTTCGGCAGGGACATATGACCTTAAGCCCACTTATTTCCAAATTTGACCCGAAAGGTAAGGATAAAGTACGTTACCAAAAAAGTAAGGGCCCCTTCTCACAATTGGGATTTCATTGGCAAGAAAATACATTGTATCTTTCAAAAAATGGAACGGCAGATTCAACGCTGATTGTCGGTTCAAAAATTCTAGCTATTGAAGGGATACAGCCACAAAATTTGTACACAAAATATCGCCCAACCTTTACCTCGGATGGGTATAATACAACATTTATAGATCAGGCTTTTGAACGTTTATTACCGCGGTATTACCAATTGGAATTGGGGTATCGAGATTCTATTGCTGTGGTGTTTTCTCGTGCTGATAGTACGTATGAGCGGTTTGTTGTCAGAAGATTTGAAGCACCTGAACAGAAGGGAAAGGTCGGGACAAACCATGCGGCTACGGAAAAACCGAATAAAAAGCCTTCGGAAAAGAAGGATAAGCAAATCGAAAAGAAGTCCGATACGAAAAAGCAGCGCAAGATATTCGGCTATAATACCAATCTAAAAAGAATGAGCAAACAGCTCTCTTTCCCTGTCAAAGGCGATAGCAGTATTGCTTTATTGAAGGTGGTCGATTTTTCCTATGGGCGTCCAAAAGAAGCCTATAGAAGGATTTTTGATCGACTGGAGCTTAATTCGGTTCAATACCTGATCTTGGATCTTCGTGGCAATCTGGGCGGACGTTTGTCCGATGTTCGTGAACTATATAGCTATCTGGTAGAAGCGGATAAATTCCAGTTTGTTCAGCCGGCAGTGATCAGCTCAAAGTTCAACTTGCCATTTTATCAGGTAAAAGGATTGCCAGGCTGGTCTTATCCCGTTTTATCACCATTTATTATACCAAGTGCTGTAGTATCTTGGGCAAAGACGTTTTCCAAAGATGGTATAAATTATACCCATCTTACGGGAAGCAAAATTGAAAAATCAAAGGCGAATCGCTATCGCGGTGATTTATTTGTATTGATCGATGGCGGGACTTTTTCTGCAGCGAGTTTGATTGCTACAAATCTGAAAGTTGGGAAACGTGCTGTTTTCTTTGGTGAAGAGACTGGCGGGGCTGCTAGTGGTACTGTTGCGGGAGTTCTTCCTGTACTGAAACTGCCAAACTCCCATTTAAGGTGGCGCTTTGGCTTAATGGACGTGAAGCCTTATTATCATGTAAGCGAAGCTGGACGGGGTGTTATGCCGGATGTTTCCATTGTACGAAATGTTGATGATGTATTCAAAGGGAAAGATCCGGTATTGGATAAGGTGTTGAAGATTATTAAAAGGCAGTAGAGCTGATGTGACTTCGTTAAAACCGATTTTTTTAGCCTTAATTTTTAGAAAAGTGCTAAGATTATTTTTTTGTAATAGGATGTCGGGTCTAGGTAGGGATAAAAAAAACATAAATTCCTGAAAAATTAAAAGTTAGATACTTGCAGGATTCAAATCTTCTTATTAACTTTGCACCTCGGTTGGGGTGTTACGTCCTGGCCGATGAATGTTACGTTATTTGCTTCCAACTTACTAACAGACATTTAACAAAATTAAATTCAAAACAAAATGGCAAAAGAAGTCAGTGCGTTAGTAAAATTACAAGTTAAGGGCGGAGCTGCGAATCCTTCACCTCCAGTAGGACCTGCATTAGGTGCTAAAGGTGTGAATATTATGGATTTCTGTAAGCAGTTTAACGCTCGTACGCAAGACAAACCAGGTCAAGTATTACCTGTTGTCATTACAGTTTACGCTGATAAATCATTCGATTTTATCATCAAGACTCCACCGGTAGCAGTTCAGTTGAAAGACGCTGCTAAATTAAAAAGTGGATCTGGCGAGCCTAACCGTAAAAAAGTTGCGGCTATCACTTGGGAACAAGTTGAGACAATCGCTAAAGATAAAATGCCTGATTTAAATGCATTTACTGTAGAGGCTGCTATGAGAATGGTAGCTGGTACAGCACGTAGTATGGGTATTACTGTATCAGGTAATGCTCCTTGGAACAATTAATTAAGAAATCAATTTAAGAAAAGTGGCTAGATTAACAAAAAATCAAAAAGCGGCACTATCCAAAATTGAAGCTGGTAAAGCATACTCTTTGAAAGAAGCTTCGGCTTTAGTTAAAGAAATCTCATTGACCAAATTTGATGCTTCTGTGGATATCGACGTTCGTTTGGGCGTAGATCCTCGTAAAGCAAATCAAATGGTTCGTGGTATTGCAACATTACCTCACGGTACTGGTAAAACTGTTCGTGTATTAGTTTTATGTACTCCTGATAAGGAAGAAGAAGCTAAAGCGGCAGGTGCAGACTACGTAGGTTTAGATGATTACATCAGCAAAATTGAAGGTGGTTGGACTGACGTTGATATCATTATTACTATGCCTAGTGTTATGGCTAAAGTTGGTAAATTGGGTCGTATTTTAGGTCCAAGAAACTTGATGCCTAACCCTAAAACTGGTACAGTTACAACAGAAGTTGGTAAAGCTGTAACAGATGTAAAAGGTGGTAAGATCGATTTCAAAGTTGACAAAACCGGTATCATCCATACTTCTATTGGTAAAGCGTCGTTCGATGCAGATAAGATATATGATAACGCACTAGAGGTATTACAAACTCTAGCTCGTTTGAAACCATCTGCAGCTAAAGGAACTTACTTTAAAAGTATTCACATTTCCTCAACTATGAGTCCTGGTATTCATATTGAGACTAAATCAGTAGCAGGTATTTAATCATGAGAAAAGAAGAAAAACAAGAAATTGTTCTAGCTTTGGCCGAACAGATTAAATCTTACGGTAACTTCTATATTACCGATACTGCTGAGTTGTCAGTTGAAAAAGTGAATAACATTCGTCGTAAATGTTTTGAACAAGGCATCGAAATTAAAGCTGTAAAAAACACTTTAATCAAGAAAGCATTAATCGAAGCTGGTGTTGATGAAGAAGAAATCTTTGGAACGCTTAAAGGAGCGTCTACAATGATGTTTTCAGAAGTCGCTAACGCACCTGCGAAATTAATCAAAGAATTGCGTAAATCAGGTGAAAAACCGTTGTTAAAAGCGGCTTTCATTGAAGCAACTGCATTCGTTGGAGATAATCAATTAACTGCATTAGTTAATCTTAAATCTAAAAACGAGCTTATTGCGGATGTTATCGCAGCCTTGGAATCTCCTGCGAAAAATGTTATTTCAGCTCTTCAATCAGGAGGAAATACTGTTGCAGGTTTAGTAAAAGCTTTAGAAGAAAGAGGTTAACGAATCCTCTAGAACAGAAACATTCGTTACAATTTAATTAACAATTTTTATAAAGTACATTCAAAAATTCAAAATAAAATGGCAGATTTAAAACAACTTGCTGAACAGTTAGTTAACTTAACAGTAAAAGAAGTTAAAGAATTAGCTGATATCTTAAAAGACGAGTATGGCATCGAGCCTGCTGCTGCTGCTGTTGCTGTAGCTGCTGCTCCAGCTGAAGGTGGTGCTGCTGCTGCAGAAGAGAAAACTTCATTTGACGTTATCTTGAAAGAAGCTGGTGGTCAAAAATTAGCTGTAGTTAAATTGGTTAAAGATTTAGCTGGATTAGGCTTGAAAGAAGCTAAAGATTTAGTTGACGGAGCACCTAAAGAATTAAAAGCTGGTGTATCTAAAGACGAAGCAGAAGCTTTGAAAAAACAATTAGAAGAAGCTGGTGCTGTTGTTGAGATTAAATAATCTCAACTAATTAGCCCGAAAAGGTTTAGACTCTGACGATTTTTCGTCAGAGTCTATTCCTATTTATATCAATACGCCACTATGCTGTGTATATGCTGGGCACAGTGGACACGTGGTTTACAGCATAAATGTAAGCGCAGTTTTTTTAAAACTAAAATTCATATTCCCTTGGCAAACAATAATATTCAACAAGAAAGAATAAACTTTGCAACAAGTAAGAAAGTATTGGAATATCCAGATTTCTTAGATGTGCAATTGGAATCTTTCAAGGAGTTTTTTCAATTAGAAACTACTTCTGACAACCGCCATCAGGAAGGGCTGTTCAAGGTATTCTCGGAAAACTTCCCTATTTCTGATTCAAGAAACATTTTTGTGCTAGAGTTTTTGGATTATTTCATTGATCCACCACGTTATGATATCCAAGAGTGTATCGAGCGCGGCTTGACTTATAGCGTTCCTTTAAAGGCTAAGTTAAAGTTATCTTGTAATGATGAAGAACACGAAGATTTCGAAACTATTGTTCAGGATGTATATTTAGGGACTATCCCTTATATGACTCCTAAAGGTACTTTCGTGGTAAATGGTGCAGAGCGTGTCATCGTATCGCAATTACACCGTTCACCAGGCGTTTTCTTTGGTCAAAGTAGACACACAAATGGTACTAAACTTTATTCTGCAAGGGTAATTCCTTTCAAAGGATCTTGGATCGAGTTTGCAACTGACGTAAACAACGTCATGTATGCGTATATCGACCGTAAAAAGAAATTCCCAGTGACTACCTTATTGCGTGCTATCGGTTACGATTCGGATAAAGATATCTTGGAATTGTTCGATTTAGCGGATGAAGTAAAAGTTAGTAAATCTGGTCTTAAAAAATATGTTGGTCGTCGTCTTGCGGCTAGGGTATTGAAAAAATGGGTAGAAGATTTCGTGGATGAGGATACAGGTGAAGTAGTATCTATCGACCGTAACGAAATTATCCTTGAGCGTGAAACTGTTCTAGAAGAAGATCACATTGATTTGATCATCGAAGCTGGCGTTAAGTCGATTATCTTAGCGAAAGATGATGAGTCAAACAATGCAGACTATTCTATTATATATAACACTTTACAAAAAGATACGTCCAACTCAGAAAAAGAAGCGGTAGAGCATATCTATCGTCAATTGCGTAACGCTGAACCACCAGATGAGGAAACTGCTCGTGGTATCATCGATCGTTTATTCTTCTCTGACAAACGTTATGATTTGGGTGATGTAGGTCGTTACCGTATCAATCGTAAATTGAAGTTGGGAACTCCGGATGATACGAAAGTATTAACCCGTGAGGATATCATCGCAATTGTGAAGTATTTGATCAATTTGATCAACTCTAAAGCCGAAGTAGATGATATTGACCACTTGTCAAACCGTCGTGTACGTACTGTAGGTGAACAATTATATGCTCAATTTGGTGTAGGTCTATCGCGTATGGCCCGTACAATCGTGAGCGTATGAATATTCGTGATAATGAGGTGTTTACGCCAACTGATTTGATTAATGCACGTACACTTTCGTCTGTAATCAATTCGTTCTTCGGTACGAACCAGTTGTCGCAGTTCATGGACCAAACTAACCCTCTTGCTGAAATTACACACAAGCGTCGTTTGTCAGCTTTAGGTCCAGGTGGTCTTTCTCGTGAGCGTGCAGGTTTCGAAGTTCGTGACGTTCACTACACACACTACGGTCGTCTTTGTACAATTGAAACTCCTGAGGGTCCAAACATCGGTTTGATCTCCTCATTGGCTGTACATGCGAAAATTAACCACTTAGGATTTATCGAGACTCCTTACCGTAAGGTAAAAGATGGGGTTGTTGTGGTTGATGAGCCGGTCGTATATTTATCTGCCGAGGATGAAGATGGTAAAACAATCGCACAAGCGAATGCTTTGTATGATGACAAAGGTAATTTCGAAGATGCGAAAGTGAAAGCCAGATATGAGGGTGACTTCCCAATTATCGAGCCTAATATGCTTGATTATATGGACGTTGCTCCAAACCAAATTACATCTATTGCGGCTTCATTGATTCCTTTCTTGGAGCACGATGATGCCAACCGTGCATTGATGGGATCGAACATGCAACGTCAGGCCGTGCCTGTATTGCGTCCGCAAGCTCCTATCGTAGGTACTGGTCTTGAAGGTCGTGTTGCGAAAGATTCACGTACATTGATCAATGCGGAAGGTCATGGTGTAGTAGAGTATGTAGATGCTGATGAAATCAAGATCCGTTACGACAGAAACGACGATGATCGTCTTGTATCATTTGATGATGATGTCAAAACGTATAAATTGATCAAATTCAAGAAAACCAACCAAAATACATGTATGAACTTGAAGCCTATCGTTAAGAAAGGTCAACGAGTTGAACCAGGACAGGTGTTATGTGAAGGTTATGCGACTGAAAATGGTGAATTGGCATTAGGTCGTAACTTGAAAGTAGCGTTCATGCCTTGGCAAGGATATAACTTTGAGGATGCGATCGTAATTTCTGAGCGTGTAGCGAAAGAAGACTGGTTTACTTCTCTTCACATTGAAGAATTCGAACTTGAAGTTCGTGATACGAAACGTGGTGAAGAAGAGTTAACAGCTGATATTCCTAACGTATCTGAAGAAGCGACAAAAGATTTGGACGAAAACGGTATTATCCGTATCGGAGCTGAAGTTGGTGGCGGTGATATCTTAATTGGTAAAATCACACCTAAAGGTGAATCTGATCCTTCTCCAGAAGAGAAATTGTTACGTGCAATCTTCGGTGACAAAGCTGGTGACGTGAAAGATGCTTCATTGAAAACTCCGCCTTCATTAAAAGGTGTTGTTATCGATACGAAGTTATTCTCGCGTGCGAAGAAAATGTCTAAAGAGGTTGAACGTAAAACTTTAGAGAAACTAGAGGTTGCTCACGATAGAGCAGTTAAATCATTGAAAGACCGCTTGGTTGAAAAATTATTCACTGTAGTGAATGGTAAAACTAGCCAAGGGGTATACAATGTCTATAAAGAGTTGTTGGTTGCTAAGGGAGCTAAGTTTACACAAAAAATTCTAGCTGAATTAGATTACAACAACATCAACCCAATGGGATGGACAACTGACGAAGATAAAAACGAGTTGATCAAAATGGCCCTTCATAATTACAACATTAAAATTAATGAAGAGTTAGGTTCGTTCAAACGTGATAAATTCGCAGTATCTGTCGGTGATGAACTTCCATCAGGAATTGTGCAGATGGCTAAGGTTTACGTTGCTAAAAAACGTAAGTTGAAAGTAGGGGATAAGATGGCCGGTCGTCACGGTAACAAAGGTATCGTTGCACGTATTGTACGTGATGAGGATATGCCATTCTTAGAAGATGGTACACCAGTTGATATCGTGTTGAACCCACTCGGGGTACCTTCACGGATGAACTTGGGACAGATCTACGAAACCGTATTGGGCTGGGCTGGTCAAAAATTAGGTGTGAAATTTGCTACACCTATCTTTGATGGTGCTGAAATGGATCAGGTACAGGATTGGGTTGCGAAAGCTGGTTTACCGAAATCAGGACGTACATATTTGTACAACGGATTGACGGGTGACCGTTTCGATCAACCAACGACAGTGGGTGTAATCTACATGTTGAAATTAGGTCACATGGTTGATGATAAAATGCACGCACGTTCAATCGGTCCGTACTCATTGATCACACAACAACCTCTAGGTGGTAAAGCGCAATTCGGTGGTCAACGTTTCGGTGAGATGGAGGTTTGGGCATTGGAAGCATTCGGTGCATCTAACATCCTTCAAGAAATCTTGACTGTGAAATCGGATGACGTGGTTGGTCGTGCCAAAACTTACGAGGCTATCGTAAAAGGTAACAACCTTCCGACACCATCGGTACCAGAATCGTTCAACGTATTGGTACACGAGCTACGTGGATTGGGTCTAGATATCACATTGGATTAATTAAGCAATTAGGGCTTTGAAGGGCTCAGTCCTTCAAAGCTTCTTTATAAAGCTTTAACTTTTGAATAAGTATGTCTTACAAAAAAGATAATAAAATTAAAAGCAACTTCACTTCGATTACGATCAGCTTGGCTTCTCCAGAAACTATTTTGGAACGCTCAAGTGGTGAAGTTACAAAACCGGAAACGATTAACTATCGTACCTACAAACCGGAACGTGACGGTTTATTCTGTGAGCGTATTTTTGGTCCTGTAAAGGATTACGAATGTCACTGTGGTAAATACAAACGTATCCGTTATAAAGGTATTGTGTGTGACCGTTGTGGTGTTGAAGTAACAGAGAAAAAGGTACGTCGTGAGCGTATGGGACATATCAACTTGGTAGTTCCTGTTGCGCACATTTGGTATTTCCGTTCTCTTCCTAATAAAATTGGTTATTTATTGGGACTTCCTACCAAGAAATTGGATATGATCATTTACTACGAACGTTATGTGGTTATCCAAGCTGGTATTAAGGAAGAAGATGGTATCAACTTTATGGACTTCTTGACTGAAGAAGAATATTTAGATATTTTAGATACCCTACCAAAAGAAAATCAATATTTAGACGATAACGATCCTCAAAAATTCGTTGCTAAGATGGGTGCTGAGGCATTGGAAGATTTGTTGAAACGTATTGATTTGGATCAATTGTCATACGATTTACGTCACCAAGCTGCTAACGAAACTTCGCAACAACGTAAAAATGAAGCGTTAAAACGCCTTCATGTGGTTGAAGCTTTCCGTAGTTCACGTGAAAATATCGAGAATCGTCCAGAATGGATGATTGTGAAAATCGTTCCAATCATTCCACCTGAATTGCGTCCTTTAGTGCCTTTGGATGGTGGTCGTTTTGCGACTTCGGATTTGAATGACTTATACCGTCGTGTGATTATCCGTAACAACCGTCTAAAACGTTTGATCGAAATCAAAGCTCCTGAAGTAATCTTACGTAACGAAAAACGTATGCTTCAAGAAGCGGTAGACTCTTTGTTTGACAACTCACGTAAAGTGAACGCTGTTAAGACAGAAGGTAACCGTGCATTGAAGTCTTTATCTGATATTTTGAAAGGTAAACAAGGTCGTTTCCGTCAAAACTTGTTAGGTAAGCGTGTGGATTATTCGGCTCGTTCGGTAATTGTTGTAGGTCCTCACTTGAAATTACACGAGTGTGGTCTTCCTAAAGATATGGCTGCTGAACTTTACAAACCCTTTATCATCCGTAAGATGATCGAGCGTGGTATTGTAAAAACAGTAAAATCAGCTAAGAAAATTGTGGATCGTAAAGATCCTGTGGTATGGGATATCCTTGAAAATGTATTGAAAGGTCACCCTGTATTACTAAACCGTGCACCTACGCTTCACCGTTTGGGTATTCAGGCTTTCCAACCTACATTGGTAGAGGGTAAAGCTATTCAATTACACCCATTAGTGTGTACAGCGTTCAACGCCGATTTTGACGGTGACCAGATGGCAGTCCACTTACCTCTTGGTAATGCTGCAGTTTTGGAAGCCCAAATCTTGATGTTAGGCGCGCACAATATCTTAAACCCTGCGAATGGTTCTCCAATCACAGTACCATCTCAAGACATGGTATTGGGTCTTTACTATATTACTAAAGGCCGTAGAACTGCTGGCGATCACACCGTAAGAGGTCAAGATATGACTTTCTATTCGGCTGAAGAGGTTATCATCGCTTTAAATGAGAAGCAAATTGACCTTCATGCCTGGATTAAAGTAAAAACAAAAGTTAGACAAAAAGATGGTAGCATCGTTGATACCTTGTTAGAAACAACAGTAGGTCGCGTGATCTTCAACCAAGTTGTTCCTGATGAAATGGGTTTTGTCAATGAATTGCTTACTAAAAAATCGTTGCGTAATATCATCGGTGAAATTGTGAAGACTACGGGTATGGCCCGTGCAGCACAGTTCTTGGATGATATGAAAGAATTGGGATATCAAACAGCCTTCAAAGGTGGTCTTTCTTTCAACTTGGAAGATTTGAACATTCCTGCTGCGAAAGCTGAATTGATTCAGCAAGCAACTAACGAGGTTGAAGAAGTAATGAACAACTATAACATGGGTTTCATTACAAACAACGAACGTTACAACCAAATCATCGATATCTGGACGCGTATCAACAACAGATTGACGGCGCACGTTATGGATATTCTTTCGAATGATAATCAAGGTTTCAACTCAGTTTACATGATGTTGGATTCTGGAGCCCGTGGTTCGAAAGAGCAGATCCGTCAGTTATGTGGTATGCGTGGTTTGATGGCGAAACCCCAAAAATCAGGTACTTCTGGTGGTGAGATTATCGAAAACCCGATCTTGTCAAACTTTAAAGAAGGTTTGTCCGTATTGGAATACTTTATCTCTACCCACGGTGCGCGTAAAGGTCTTGCCGATACAGCATTGAAAACAGCGGATGCGGGGTACTTGACCCGTCGTTTACATGACGTAGCGCAAGATATGATCGTTGTGGAACAAGATTGTGGTGGTTTACGTGGTATTTATACAACAGCATTGAAAGATAATGACGATGTTGTTGAGCCATTGTTCGATCGTATTTTGGGTCGTACACCATTGCATGATGTTCTTCATCCGGATACTGACGAATTGATCGTTTCCGCAAATGAAGATATCACTGAGGAAATTGCTGAAACTATCGAAAAAGCAGGTATCGAAGGAATTGAGATTCGTACGGTATTAACTTGTGAGTCTAAGCGTGGTGTTTGTGCTTGTTGTTACGGACGCAACTTGGCGTCAGGTAAGCGTGTTCAGTTAGGAGAAGCTGTGGGTGTTATCGCCGCTCAATCAATTGGTGAACCAGGTACACAGTTAACACTTCGTACATTCCACGTGGGTGGTACGGCATCGAACATTGCTGCTGATTCAAGTATCATTTCTAAATACGATGGTAAAATCGAATTTGAAAACGTACGTACTGTTTCGCAAACAAATGATAATGGTACACATCAGGTAGTCTTAGGACGTTCTGGTGAGGTTAAGATTATTGATGCACATAATAAAATTGTATTCCAACAAAATATCCCTTATGGTTCACAGTTGTTCGTTGAGGATGGCGGTACAGTAGCTAAAGGTGATAAATTGGTGGAATGGGATCCATATAATGCAGTAATTATTTCTGAATTTGCCGGTAAAGTTGAATTTGATGCAATCATCGAAGGGGTTACCTTCCGTGAGGAGTCAGATGAGCAAACTGGTCACAAAGAGAAGGTAATTATTGAAACACGTGATAAAACGAAAAACCCATCCATCAAGATTCTTGATAAATCGGGCGAGGTTATTCGTACCTACAATATCCCAGTAGGCGCTCACGTTGCAGTTGCTAATGGTGTAACAGTAAAAGAAGGTGGTATCCTTGTTAAAATCCCTCGTTCTACGGGTAAAACGCGAGATATCACAGGTGGTCTACCGCGTGTAACGGAGTTATTCGAAGCACGTAACCCTTCTAACCCTGCTGTTGTAACAGAAATCGACGGTGTGGTAACATTGGGTGGTGTGAAACGTGGTAACCGTGAGATGTCTATCGAGTCTCGTGATGGTCAAATCAAGAAATACTTGGTACCTCTTTCTAAGCATATCCTTGTTCAGGATAATGACTTTGTGAAAGCTGGTATGCCATTATCAGATGGTTCGATCTCTCCTGCGGATATCTTGTCGATCAAAGGTCCATCAGCAGTGCAACATTACATTGTGAATGGTATCCAAGAGGTATACCGTCTGCAAGGTGTGAAGATCAACGATAAACACTTCGAGACGATCGTTCACCAAATGATGCAAAAAGTTAACATCGAAGATCCAGGAGATACGCGTTTCTTAGAAAAAGAAGCGGTTAACAAATGGGATTTCATGGAAGAAAATGATTCCTTGTTTGACAAGAAAGTTGTCGTTGATGCAGGAGACTCCAATAACTTACGTCCGGGACAAATTGTTTCTTTACGTAAGTTGAGAGAAGAGAATTCTAGTCTGAAACGTCGTGACTTAAAACTTGTTGAAGTTCGTGAAGCAATTCCGGCAACTTCAAGTCCATTGTTACAAGGTATTACCAGAGCTTCATTGGGTACGAAATCGTTCATTTCTGCTGCCTCTTTCCAAGAGACCACAAAAGTGTTGAACGAAGCTGCTATCGCAGGTAAACGTGATAACTTATTAGGTTTGAAAGAAAACGTAATCGTTGGTCACTTGATCCCTTCTGGTACAGGTATCCGTCAATACAGCAATTTAATTGTGGGCTCTCGCGAGGAGTACGATCAATTGTTGGCTTCGAAAGAAGAAGATTAATCGTTACTCGATTATTTTATATAGGAAGGTCCAGACATTCGTCTGGACCTTTTTTGTTTCTATAGCGACCTTATTTGATATTGAAGAAGGTCGTAAAAATATATTTAGCTTGCTCTTTTAGCGGTGAAATTGCTTGTTAAGGAAAGGGGCGAACTGAAATTTATAGCAAGCAGCTTGGCCGTTTAATTGGTTGATTTTACCTGATAGGACGGCTTAACGCATAGCTATCATAAATTAATCGTTCAATGTTACAGTTAGTTAACCTAAATATTAAAAAATAATAAACAAAAGGCTTGGAAGTTTGTTAGTAAACTCCCTATCTTTGCACCACTCCGCAAGGGAGGGACGGTTACCGCGAGAGCAGGGAACCATGAAAAAAGAAGGGTTTGAGTAGGTCGGGCAGGATTTAAAATCCCGCTGATTTTATTTTAAACGCGGAAATCGGAAAAAGAGAAAAGAAAAAAAACTTCACAAAGTTTTTGGAAGTTCAAAAAAGATTTCTACCTTTGCAGTCCCAACGGAAACGAAGGGAAAAACAAAAAAGATAAAGACGGCGCAATGCCCTCGGAATATAGCGGATACGGAAGTTGAAGCGACAAAGTTCTTTAAGAAAACACAATCATGTAAGCGTGACGAGTAGACAGACGAAAGTCGAAAGTCATGAACAAATTCAAGTAATTGTTCAATTCGATCCAAGATCAGAGATATAAAAAAAGAATTCTGATTATTATAAATAGTTGGAATCAAAAACTTCATTTTACAATGGAGAGTTTGATCCTGGCTCAGGATGAACGCTAGCGGCAGGCCTAATACATGCAAGTCGGACGGGATCCATCGGAGAGCTTGCTCGAAGATGGTGAGAGTGGCGCACGGGTGCGTAACGCGTGAGCAACCTACCTCTATCAGGGGGATAGCCTCTCGAAAGAGAGATTAACACCGCATAACATCAACAGTTCGCATGTTCGGTTGATTAAATATTTATAGGATAGAGATGGGCTCGCGTGACATTAGCTAGTTGGTAGGGTAACGGCCTACCAAGGCGACGATGTCTAGGGGCTCTGAGAGGAGAATCCCCCACACTGGTACTGAGACACGGACCAGACTCCTACGGGAGGCAGCAGTAAGGAATATTGGTCAATGGGCGGAAGCCTGAACCAGCCATGCCGCGTGCAGGACGACTGCCCTATGGGTTGTAAACTGCTTTTGTCCAGGAATAAACCTAAATACGTGTATTTAGCTGAATGTACTGGAAGAATAAGGATCGGCTAACTCCGTGCCAGCAGCCGCGGTAATACGGAGGATCCGAGCGTTATCCGGATTTATTGGGTTTAAAGGGTGCGTAGGCGGCCTATTAAGTCAGGGGTGAAATACGGTGGCTCAACCATCGCAGTGCCTTTGATACTGATGGGCTTGAATCCATTTGAAGTGGGCGGAATAAGACAAGTAGCGGTGAAATGCATAGATATGTCTTAGAACTCCGATTGCGAAGGCAGCTCACTAAGCTGGTATTGACGCTGATGCACGAAAGCGTGGGGATCGAACAGGATTAGATACCCTGGTAGTCCACGCCCTAAACGATGATAACTCGATGTTGGCGATAGACAGCCAGCGTCCCAGCGAAAGCGTTAAGTTATCCACCTGGGGAGTACGCCCGCAAGGGTGAAACTCAAAGGAATTGACGGGGGCCCGCACAAGCGGAGGAGCATGTGGTTTAATTCGATGATACGCGAGGAACCTTACCCGGGCTTGAAAGTTAGTGAAGAGTGCAGAGACGCACTCGTCCTTCGGGACACGAAACTAGGTGCTGCATGGCTGTCGTCAGCTCGTGCCGTGAGGTGTTGGGTTAAGTCCCGCAACGAGCGCAACCCCTATGTTTAGTTGCCAGCATTTAAGGTGGGGACTCTAAACAGACTGCCTGTGCAAACAGAGAGGAAGGTGGGGACGACGTCAAGTCATCATGGCCCTTACGTCCGGGGCTACACACGTGCTACAATGGATGGTACAGCGGGCAGCTACATAGCAATATGATGCTAATCTCTAAAAGCCATTCACAGTTCGGATTGGGGTCTGCAACTCGACCCCATGAAGTTGGATTCGCTAGTAATCGCGTATCAGCAATGACGCGGTGAATACGTTCCCGGGCCTTGTACACACCGCCCGTCAAGCCATGAAAGTTGGGGGTACCTAAAGCATGTTACCGCAAGGAGCGTGTTAGGGTAAAACCGATAATTGGGGCTAAGTCGTAACAAGGTAGCCGTACCGGAAGGTGCGGCTGGAATACCTCCTTTCTAGAGTATCGAAGATCGGTGCTCGTCACGTTACATATGATTGCAAGAAGAAAAACATCAGAAGAAAGTGCCCGCCCCGAAAGGAGCAGGACCGAGAGAGATAGATGAACAGGAAATAGCTAGTCCCGTAGCTCAGTTGGTTAGAGCACTACACTGATAATGTAGGGGTCAGCAGTTCAAATCTGCTCGGGACTACGAAAAGTTAAGGGGAATTAGCTCAGCTGGCTAGAGCACCTGCCTTGCACGCAGGGGGTCAACGGTTCGAATCCGTTATTCTCCACATCTCCGGGAGGAACATCGACAGATGCTCCGAAGAAACAAACCGGAAAAAGAGTTCTTTGACATATTGAAAGAGAAAAAAAATTACAAGAGAAGACAACAGTATAGAGACAATACGTGTATGTGTTTGATGTAGAGAGGAGACCCTCGGTGAATGCCGAACGAATCTTTACGTAGCATATGGGTATATATATCAAAAGCAGCCGCATAGTAGCAAAAGGCTATGCCGGTGAAGAAAGTAAATAAGGGCACACGGGGGATGCCTAGGCTCTCAGAGGCGAAGAAGGACGTGATAAGCTGCGATAAGCTACGGGGATTGGCAAATGCGAACCGATCCGTAGATTTCCGAATGGGGCAACCTGACTATTTGAAGAATAGTCGTATAAAACGCGAACGCGCTGAACTGAAACATCTAAGTAGGCGTAGGAGAAGAAAATAACAATGATTTCCCAAGTAGTGGCGAGCGAACGGGAAAGAGCCCAAACCGTTTATGTTACGGCATAGACGGGGTTGTAGGACCACGACATTGTACAGCGCTATGAACTGGAAGCAGGTGGGAAACTGCGCGACAAGGGTGAGAGCCCCGTACAGGTAAAGAATGTTGACATAGTGGTATCCTGAGTACCGCGGGACCGGAGAAATCCTGTGGGAATCCACCAGCACCATCTGGTAAGGCTAAATACTCCTGAGAGACCGATAGTGAACCAGTACCGTGAGGGAAAGGTGAAAAGAACCCCGAACAGGGGAGTGAAAAGAACCTGAAACCGTGTGCTTACAAGCGGTTGGAGCAGGCAGGTCCTGTGACAGCGTGCCTTTTGCATAATGAGCCTACGAGTTACTCTTGTCTGGCAAGGTTAAGTCCTTCAGGGACGCAGCCGAAGCGAAAGCGAGTCTTAATAGGGCGCATAGTCAGATGAGGTAGACGCGAAACCTTGTGATCTACCCTTGGGCAGGTTGAAGTTGCAGTAACATGTAATGGAGGACCGAACCGATAAACGTTGAAAAGTTTCCGGATGACCTGAGGGTAGGGGTGAAAGGCCAATCAAACTGGGAAATAGCTCGTACTCCCCGAAATGTTTTTAGGAACAGCGTCGGCGTAGAGTTTGATAGAGGTAGAGCTACCGATTGGGTGCGGGGGAGTCAAATCCTACCAAATCCAGACGAACTCCGAATGCTATCAAATATAGCCGGCAGTGAGGCTTTGGGTGCTAAGGTCCAAGGCCGAGAGGGAAAGAACCCAGACCATCAGCTAAGGTCCCCAAATTCGTTCTAAGTTGAACTAACGAGGTCCGGTTGCCCAGACAGCTAGGATGTTGGCTTGGAAGCAGCCATTCATTTAAAGAGTGCGTAACAGCTCACTAGTCGAGCGGCCGGGCGTGGATAATAAACGGGCATCAAGAACGGTACCGAAGCTATGGATTTGCATTGAAAGATATGCATCTGGTAGGGGAGCATTCCATCGCCGGGGAAGCACAGTGGTAATGCTGTGTGGAGGTTATGGAAAAGCAAATGTAGGCATAAGTAACGATAAGGCGGGTGAGAAACCCGCCCACCGAAAGACCAAGGTTTCCTGATCAACGTTAATCGGATCAGGGTCAGTCGGGACCTAAGGCGCACCCGAAGGGGGCAAGCCGATGGACAACTGGTTAATATTCCAGTACTCTTCATAACTGCGATGTGGTGACGGAGTAGTGACACTGCCGCGAACTGACGGAATAGTTCGTTGAAAGGCGTAGGTATTGGAGTTGTAGGCAAATCCGCAACTCTAGCTGAACCCCAATAGTACAGCAAAGCTTCGGTGGCGCTGATAGAGCAGGTAAACAGACTTCCAAGAAAACCCGCTAAGCTTCAGGTTATGAAGACCCGTACCGCAAACCGACACAGGTGGTCGAGGAGAGAATCCTAAGGTGCTCGAGTGAGTCATGGCTAAGGAACTCGGCAAAATGGCCCTGTAACTTCGGGAGAAGGGGCGCTGTCTCTGAGAGGAGCAGCCGCAGTGAAAAGGCCCAGGCGACTGTTTAACAAAAACATATGGCTTTGCAAAATCGCAAGATGAAGTATAAGGCCTGACACCTGCCCGGTGCTGGAAGGTTAAGAGGGGATGTCATCGCAAGAGAAGCATTGAATCGAAGCCCCAGTAAACGGCGGCCGTAACTATAACGGTCCTAAGGTAGCGAAATTCCTTGTCGGGTAAGTTCCGACCTGCACGAATGGTGTAACGATCTGGGCGCTGTCTCAGCCATGAGCTCGGTGAAATTGTGGTATCGGTGAAGACGCCGATTACCCGCAACGGGACGGAAAGACCCCATGCACCTTCACTATAGCTTAACATTGAGATTGGGTACAGGATGTGTAGGATAGGCGGGAGATGTTGAAGTGGCTTCGCCAGGAGTCATGGAATCAACCTTGAAATACCGCCCTTTCTGTATTCGGTTTCTAACTCGGTATTTCCGAGGACATTGTTTGGTGGGTAGTTTGACTGGGGTGGTCGCCTCCAAAAAGGTAACGGAGGCTTTCAAAGGTAAGCTCAGTACGCTTGGTAACCGTACGCGGAGTGCAATGGCATAAGCTTGCTTGACTGTGAGACCGACAAGTCGAACAGGGTCGAAAGACGGACATAGTGATCCGGTGGTTCTGTATGGAAGGGCCATCGCTCAAAGGATAAAAGGTACGCTGGGGATAACAGGCTGATCTCCCCCAAGAGCTCATATCGACGGGGAGGTTTGGCACCTCGATGTCGGCTCGTCACATCCTGGGGCTGGAGAAGGTCCCAAGGGTTGGGCTGTTCGCCCATTAAAGTGGCACGCGAGCTGGGTTCAGAACGTCGCGAGACAGTTCGGTCCCTATCTGTTGTGGGCGTTGGAAGTTTGAGTGGATCTGACCTTAGTACGAGAGGACCGGGTTGGACAGACCTCTGGTGAACCTGTTATGCCGCCAGGTGTACGGCAGGGTAGCTACGTCTGGAATAGATAAGCGCTGAAAGCATCTAAGTGCGAAACTAGCCACGAGATGAGACTTCCTTATAGGGTCGTAGAAGATGACTACGTTGATAGGCCATAGGTGTAAAGGTTGAGAGACCAAAGCCAAGTGGTACTAATAGCCCGAAGCTTTCTCAAGCAGATAACACTGTTGTCTTCCTCTTTAATTTTTAGAAACGAAAAGAATAACAAACAGGAAACGAACCTCTTTCAATAAATATGTCATTGGCATGAATCACATGATAAGAATATCATAGATCATCCAATAAAGATTTTTAGGTGCCTATATCGGCGGTGTCTACCTCTTCCCATTCCGAACAGAGCAGTCAAGCCCGCCAGAGCCGATGGTATTGCCGTAACAGGTGGGAGAGTAGGTCGGTGCCTTTTTTTACACGGAAGCCCTTGCTGGAAACAGTCAAGGGCTTCTTTCGTTTAGCTACCTGCCTGTACTTCCCCGACCAGCCCTGCCCTCTAGCCTTTATTGTTAAAACAGCGGATGGTGCAGTAGCATGACCATCGATGACTGTAGTTCAGTTTACAACTGTGCTGTAATGGTATGGAGCATCCTCGGAGTCAGGGGCATGCAACCGTCACCGTGGTCTATCGTATGGTAAATCGACGTAGCCAGCAGGGGTATGCAGTCGTCACTGTGATCTAGCGGTACTGTGTAGCGTCTGTTTCAAAACTTTCGTATCTGAGTTTTTTTTATATTGCTAGAAGTATTATTGGCCACATTTGGTATGCTGTAGCGTCATAGTCACGGGGTATTGTAAGCCAAGTGGACAACGGTCGCACAAAAGCTACTTGTAATGACCATTAGCCTACCTTGTCCGAACTGTTATCCTGATAGCTTGCAAATGGGATAAAATCTCTCTTTCTGGGGATATCATTCTCATTTCTACGAGATATTATCTAATTTAGTTGTTATTGCATTATATTATGATAAAAGTAAGACAGGTATTGGTGTTCGGTTTTTTAATCGTGTTTTTTTTGAAGAATAATCGATTAAATGCACAAAATAAATCTTTAGATGATGGTGTGCTACGAATATTGGCCATCGGTAATAGTTTCTCGGAAGATGCTATTGAACAGAATTTATATGAATTGGCGAAAGCTGGGAAAAAAAAGATAGTAATCGGCAATCTCTATATTGGGGGGGCTCCCTTAAGTTTACATGTTAGCAACGCAAAAGAGGATAAGCCGGCTTATCGCTACCGTAAAATCAATCTTGACGGGCAGATGTCGGAGAAAGCAAATGAGCGCTTATCTGAAGCGCTTGTAGATGAGGCTTGGGATTATATTAGCTTTCAGCAAGCAAGTCCGCTATCAGGAGATTATGATTCGTATGCGAAGGATCTGCCGCTCTTATATGATTATGTAACAAAACATATTTTATTTCCTGAAACCAAGTATATATTACATCAAACCTGGGCGTATCAGAACGGTTCATCACATGAAGGTTTTGTTCGCTATAACCGTAGCCAAGATAGCATGTATAGGGCTATTGCCAACACTTCGCAGGAGGTGTTTAACTGGGGTAATTTCGATCTTTTGATTCCTTCGGGTACAGCTGTTCAAAATGCGCGTTCGAGTTTTATAGGTGATCATTTTACACGTGATGGCTATCACTTAAATCTGAACTACGGACGTTTCGTTGCTGCCTGTACCTGGTACGAGGCGTTATTTCATGAAAATGTACTCAACAATACATTTTTACCGCTCAAGGTAACCTATGTAGAGGGAGAAATTGCGCGAGCAGCAGCACATAAGGCTGTGGAATCACCCTATGCTGTTACCGTATTAAAAGATTTTCAATTCATGAATTAATATTTATATGAGTATCAAAAAGAGCTATTTGATCGAATTGGATCACGAAACAAAAAATACCAAACGTATTCTAGAACGCATACCAGACGATAAATTGGATTGGCGTCCACACGAAAAATCGATGAGTCTGGGAGAACTAGCTGCTCACATTGTTGGACTACATAATTGGGTACACCAAGCAATACCAAAAGATGTATTTGATTTTAAAGTGGATTATCAGCCCATTAAAGTATCTTCTGTAGAAGAATTAAAAGAGATATTAACAATAGGCCTGGAAAATAATAAGGCCGCAATTGAAGACATAAAGGAAGAAGACTGGTTTAAAGATTGGGTGTTACAATCGGGTGATTATCTCATTGCACGTTTACCACGAGCCGGAGCAATACGTTTTATTGTCAATAATCATATTGTTCATCATCGTGGCGAGTTGACGGTTTATTTGCGATTATTGGATATTGCTGTACCGGGCTTATATGGACCATCGGCAGACGAAGCAATGCCTAGTTGATGTTGTAATGTAATTATATAGGTATAAAAAAAGGGAATCAAATTTGATTCCCTTTTTTTATATGTTCGATGGTCTAATTATTTAGCCAATTCTTCTGCGATTGCTTTTCCAATTTCAGCCGGAGACTCAACAACACGAATACCACACTCACGCATAATTTTCATTTTTGCTGCAGCAGTGTCATCTGCACCACCTACAATTGCACCAGCGTGTCCCATACGACGTCCTGGAGGCGCTGTTTGACCTGCGATAAATCCAACAACAGGCTTAGTACCGTGTTCTTTGATCCAACGAGCAGCTTCAGCTTCCATTCCACCGCCGATTTCACCAATCATGATGATCGCTTCAGTTTCAGGGTCGTTCATTAATAATTCAACAGCTTCTTTCGTTGTCGTACCAATGATAGGGTCACCACCAATTCCGATTGCTGTTGTGATACCTAATCCTGCTTTTACAGTTTGATCTACGGCTTCGTAAGTTAAAGTTCCTGATTTAGAAACAACACCCACATTACCTTTTTTGAAGATAAATCCTGGCATGATACCGATTTTAGCTTCTCCTGCAGTGATAATACCTGGGCAGTTAGGACCGATCAAACGAGAGTTTTTGTCGCTCAAGTAAGATTTTACTTGGATCATATCTTTTGTTGGTATACCTTCTGTAATACAAACAATCACTTCGATACCAGCAGCGGCAGCTTCCATGATCGCATCTGCAGCAAATGCTGGAGGTACAAAAATAATAGAAACATTAGCTCCTGTAGCGTCTACTGCATCTTGCACAGTATTGAATACAGGACGGTCTAAGTGTTGTTGACCACCTTTACCAGGAGTAACACCACCAACTACATTTGTTCCGTACTCAATCATTTGAGTAGCATGGTAAGTACCTTCGTTTCCAGTGAAACCTTGAACGATTACTTTTGAATCTTTATTAACTAATACACTCATTTCTTCTTTAAATTTTGCACACAAATCTACTATTTTGCTTTCTAAAATGGAAGCAATGTGAATAGGAATGTGACCTTTATTGATAAATTTTTAATTGAAATTGCGTTTTGGATAAAATCCCAAAGAATAATGCCAATTGCGACAGATACATTTAAGGAATGTTTGGTCCCGTATTGGGGGATTTCGATGCAGGTATCAATTTTTTCCATGACATCCTCATCTACTCCATTAACCTCATTTCCAAAAATCAGCGCATACTTTTTGTCATTTTCTGGTTCAAACTGATGTAACATAACACTATCATCTGCTTGCTCGATGGCAATAATGACATAGCCTTCTGTCCGAAGCTGATCTACAACAGCTGAGGTATCTCTGTGGTATTCCCAAGCGACCGATTGGGTTGCCCCGAGGGCAGTCTTTTCGATTTCACGATGAGGAGGTGTGCCGGTAATGCCACACAGGTATATTTTTTCAATAGCAAATCCGTCTGCAGTACGGAAGGCCGAGCCCACATTATGCATGCTCCGTACATTGTCCATAACGATTGTGATAGGAGTTTTTTCTTGTTTTTTAAACGATTCAACGTCTGTACGTTGAAGTTCATCCATCGATAATTTTTGCATGTCGCAAATATACTAAACCTAAAAAATAAAATAGATTTTGAATATTGAAAATAAGGTGTTATTTTTGCAGTCCGAATTACAAGAAAAAATTGAATAAAAATTAGCTAAAAAAAATGGCAAATCATAAATCAGCGATCAAAAGAATTAGAGCAAACGCTACTAAACGTTTAAGAAACCGTTACCAAGCAAAAACTACACGTAACGCAATCAAAAAATTACGTCATACTACTTCTGCAGAAGAAGCAAAAACATTGTTACCACGCGTAATTTCTATGCTTGATCGTTTGGCAAAGAAAAATGTGATCCACAAGAAAAAAGCTTCTAACAACAAATCGAAGTTAACAAAATTTGTTAACGGTTTAGCGTAAGCTTTTCGTATAGATATAGAGGGGTGCAGTTCGCTGTATCCCTTTTCTTTATGTTATATACTTTGGATTTCTCTTTCCAAGCGAATAGTAAATAAAAAAGCATCGAATACCGATGCTTTTTTATTTTAAAACTGAAATTTGCAGTGTATTTATTGCTGTAAATTTGGAAGTAGCTCTGCGATGATCTTTTTCAATTTGTTGGGATCTTTCATGTAAGGTTCTAAATCGTAAAGTTCCACTTTTTTGAAATCAATGGGATGGCTCTCACTCTGAAGTGAAATAGTACCCTTGTGTAAAAGCTGTCCATCTTTCTTCACTTTGGGATCGAAACCACTTACATTGCCGCCACCAATTTGGGGTTTAGTATACTGTAATACGACCTTGTTTTCAAGGATATGTTGCACAAGAGAGTCTCCCAACACCAAGAAATCAGCAGTTACCCATTGATCTCCAGCATAGGTTTTTGATGTTGAGCTGATGCAATGTGGTGTGAATAGCTTATTGTCGATCACAACGTTTGTGCCTGGTGTACAAAGATTACTTGTGGTCCGTTCGTCCTTGCCATTTCCACCCAGCAGTTGCCCTTCGATAGATATTGGAAAGTCTTGATCCACACCCATGGTATTAGGATCCTGTCCATGTAGCATGGCTCCGCTATTACGCCAAGCCCAACCTTCTCCACCATTTACCTGTTCACCGACAAATCTGTAAGTTACGCGCAACAAATACGCTGAGAACTCTTTATTGTAGAACAGATGGCCATACTGAAAATTGAAATTATCATAACCATCATATCTTACCTTGAGTAAACCGTCTTCTACACGAAATGTATTTTTATAATTATCGCCAACTTTGTGGTTTCTGATTTTTGGAGTCCAGTTCTTCAAGTCTTTCCCATTAAATAACTGAATGGGTTTGGGTTTCTTATCTTGAGATTTGGCAAATAAAGAAGTGCTAAGCAATAGGATTCCAGCACTGTAAATGATATGTTTGAATTTCATCCTGAATTAGGTTTATTGACCTAAATTAGGCAAACATTTTTAAATAAGCAATTCTTTTTGTTTCACATATTCGCTTGGACGGATGCCGACGACCTTATTGAATGTGTTACTAAATGTGGGAAGGCTATTGTATCCAACTTTGAGCGCAACTTCATTTACGCTTAGTTTTTCGTCCAAAAGGAGCTTAAGAGCGGTCAGCATTCTGAGGATCGTGTAGTATTGGATAAAAGACATATTTAATTCCTTTTGAAATAGTCTAGCCAATGTGCGTTCACTAATGTTAAATAATCCGGCAAGTTTTTTAAAGCTGACATTTTCCTCTATATTTTCTTCGAGGTAAGTTACAATATCCTTTAATTTCTGATGACTAGGATAGGGTAAGGCTAATGGAAGCTCATGCAGCGATAGTTCCGGCAGGATAAGCTTGAATGCTGTAGCGATACTATATTTAGGTTCTTCGACCGGAAAGATATTGCCATTCCAGCGGTTGGTAAACATAATCAGCTCTATCAAAAGATCATTTACTGGATAAATCCCCATTTTACTGTAGAAGGGGGCGTCATTAGCGGCTTTGGGAAAATATAAATTACGCATAACGACCTCAGGGGTACTTGGATGAATACTATGTTTTATGCCAGCAGGAATCCACAAATAATGACGGGCAGGTAGAAAATACGATTTTTCCTCTGTTTTAACAAATACGACACCGCCTTCTGTATATAGAAATTGATCCTTATCATGGCAATGTTCGGAAATATGGTTCTCTGCTATAATAGCGTGGTGACAGTAAATGCTATCTTCAAATGAGTCTACTTCCGTCATATAATAACGGTTGACATATTTGGCATCTGTACTTATATCTTGTGTATTCATTTTAACCTATAATACGATGTCACAAAGGTAAGACTTTTTTACTAGACCCCGCCTTTACTTCTTGAAAGTGAGTGTATGCTTACGTTAAAATGGCGATTAATCGACTAGCGAGTTAGTCTTTACTTACTTTGGTTTTATTTTTATTGTTGTAAGTTGTTTGTTTTCAGTGTGATATATATTATATATGCGTGTGATATAAACTATTTTTTTATTATGATTTGTTGTATATTTTTGATTTGTAGTTAGTTGCGTATTTTTAGTCGCCTTTGGATAATTTTGTGTCAAATGATAATAAATATGCAGTTGAAAAAAGTACTAAAATTGTTTGGTTAAGAGGTTGCAAATTATAACAAAGAACTTTCAGCGAAGGGAAATATATAGATTTCAATTTCTTAAGTTTACAATAATGGAATAAAATCAAACTATAAAAATATGGCTTACGAAAGAATAAAAGTTCAAAGCTTACATGATAAAGTGATTACAGCAGAAGAAGCTGCTAAACTATTTCAAAACGGAATGGTCGTTGGGTCGAGTGGTTTTACCAAGGCTGGAGACAGTAAGGTGGTGTTACCTGCCTTGGCTGAACGTGCAAAAGTGGATCCATTGAAAATAACCTTGATTACTGGGGCTTCGTTGGGACACGGAACGGACGGTAAATTGGCGGAAGCGGGAGCATTATCCAAGCGGATGCCCTTTCAGGTGGATCGTATTTTACGTCATAAAATTAATGCTGGAGATGTGTTGTTTATTGATCAGCATCTAAGCGAAACGGCCGAATTGCTGCACAATAAGAATTTGCCTCAGGTGGATATTGCTGTTTTGGAAGTAGCAGCAATAGAATCGGATGGAAGTATTGTTCCAACGACTTCTGTGGGAAATTCGGCAACTTTTGCTGCATTGGCTAAGCAGGTTATTTTGGAAGTCAATACTGCGATACCGGTGACTATTAAAGGAATACATGATATTTACCAAGCCGAAGATTACCCTCGGCGTAATGTTATTCCAATCGTAGCTCCAGAAAATAAAATTGGACGTAAAACTATTCCTTTGGACGCGAGCAAGGTGGTGGGAATTGTGTTTACGAATGATCTTGATAGCCCTGCCGATATTGCTGAACCGGATACCAAAACAACAGCGATAGCGAAGCATATTTTGCAGTTTTTCGAAAATGAGGTAGCGCTAGGCCATTTGTCAGAAAGCTTGATGCCACTTCAAGCGGGTATTGGAAAAGTAGCTAACGCTGTTCTGACGGGATTTATACATAGTAAGTTCCGTAATCTAACGATGTTTTCTGAAGTGTTGCAAGATAGCACCTTTGACCTTATCGATGCCGGAAAACTGGATTTTGCTTCTGCTTCTTCAATTACTGTTTCCGAAGAGTGTTATTCAAGAGTGTTCGATCATTTGGATCGATACCGTGATAAAATTGTATTGCGCCCACAGAATATTTCCAATACACCTGGACTGATCAAACGTTTGGGGATTATAGCAATTAATACAGCCATAGAGTTTGATATTTATGGAAACGTAAATTCTACCCATACTTCAGGAACAAATATCATGAACGGTATCGGCGGGTCGGGTGACTTTGCACGCAATGCTTATTTGAGCATCTTTGTCACACAGGCGGCCTCTAAAGGAGATGCAATTTCTCATATTGTTCCTATGGTTTCCCATGTGGATCATACCGAACATGATGTCGATATTTTGGTAACAGATTATGGCTTGGCAGATTTACGTGGTTTAGCGCCTCGTGAGCGAGCGAAAGTAATTATAGCGAACTGTGTACATCCCGATTACAAAGAGCAGCTATTAGATTATTATAACCGCGCTTGTGAGAGAGGGGGGCATACACCACATTTGTTAGAAGAGGCTTTTAGCTGGCATATCAACCTCCGTGAAAAAGGAACAATGAAAAAAGACCAACAACTGAGGGCGCGGTTACATATGGACTAAAGGTTTATAGAAAGGCGAGGTTTAATTGTACACTTCGCCTTTCCTGCTGTATAGTTCTTTCCTGATGTATAATTATCGCAAAGAAAATCACGCATTCATTTCATTGGTTAAGATGAATCGTCGTATCCTCCTGCCGATTCTGTTTAGTTCTCAAGTTGTGGCGATTGAGACCAATCGTAATTTTTGTCCGAAACCATTGTTTGGTTTCTGGCGATTCAATTGCTTTACTGTAGCAAGCAACAAGATCGGGATGGAATTTTGCTATTGTTTTGGCTCCCCAGCCAATTCCCTTTTTTACATGAAAATCTGTTGTGTTTGACAATGAAATCAGTAGCTTCAATAAAATGTTTACGTATGTGGCTGATAGGCCTTTTTTTACGGCATAATGTGTAGCTACACCAATTGTTCGGACAATCCATTTGTCAGAATGATGAGCTAATTCTTCTAATAGAGGTATTGCTTTTTTAGGCAAAGTCAACAGCGCATGACCAAGTACGCGTTCGCCGATGATATCACAGACGTACCATTGATTACCTATGGTTATATAGGTACAGGCTCTATGGATGGATTGTTCGAAGTGTTCCGGGAGACGTTGCTGGAGAATTATTCCCGTTAAAACATAACTTCCCATTTCTGTTGTGGCAATGAGACGATCTGTTAAGTGTAACTGCTCGGTTTCAGGTAGGAATAGCATAATTTCCCTGGCCGCAAACTCCAGAAGGGGAAAACGAACTTTCTTTTTCAGTAAACACGCTTGTAAGCTTAACATAAAGGATTCTATACCGGATTGCTGTCCTTGCTGTTTCGCCGCTGCGACAATTTCTCGGATCTGTACTTTACTGGTAATTTTGTCCATGGCAGTGTTCAAATCCCTATTGTTGATCTTTATAAATATTCCAATAATTAAAGTCTGTCATTGGAGTATCCGTTATTCCAATAGCTCGGCCCATTGTAACAATCTGTCCCCTGTGATATGTTCCGTGGAGGATAAGCTGTTGTATGTATTCATACTTCGTGAAGTCGCATTGAAACCATGGTGATTCCACTTTGATATTTTTTTCAAGATCCAGCTCGGTTAGTTTGTGTATGTAATCCACGAGTTGAGCTGAACTTCTTTGTAGTGCTTCAAATATTTCTTCTTTTGTGGCTCGCTTTTTCTCAAAATCAAAATCATTGCTTTCCGTAATGTGGCTCCACCAATATTCCTGTGTCTGCAAGATGTGGTTTAAGGTCTTCAAAATGGTCGGGAAACTTGAAGGTACCTCTTGGTTAAGTTGGTCATCTGATTTATCAGCCAACCAATTGATGTATTTATTAACGACCCAGTTGTTATATTCAGCACTTTTTGTGATTAAGGTTTTTAAACTCATAATTTTAATCTATAGTATGGTGTTAAATGAAATATTTACTAAATATAAATCCTTTTTGGAATGAATTTACATTAAATTTTATAGTAGATAGCTTGTTTGATAAGCCGCTTTGAAAGTATTTATTTCTTATAAAATTGTGACTGGTATAGACCTGTCCATTACGCGTAACTTATTTGAAATAAATAAAAAGTATTCTCCATATTTTTTATATTTATTTTGCAATAGCAGAATGGTTTAGCATTTTGCAGAATGTATGTGTGGCACCAACAGAAGATTTGACAGCTGCTTGAGCTTGTTGGATTAACCAATTAAAATAAATATGATAAAAGCAACGCATTGTATTCTTTCTCTACTAGCCATGTTGTTTATGAACATGGGAAAAGCCCAAGTTAATTATTGGCTGGAATCCAAAAAGGATTTTGATGAACGGATGCATTGGTTTAGGGAAGCAAAGTACGGAATGTTTATTCATTTTGGGCTTTATAGTCAACTTGGAGGGATGTATAATGGGGATTCAACCAAGGGATATGCCGAATGGATACAATCGGAAATGAATATTCCGAAGGCAGCATATTCGGAACTGATCAACACCTGGAATCCTAAGGACTTCAATGCGGATCGTATTGTTCAATTGGCTAAGGATGCTGGAATGAAATATATCGTCCTGACGACCAAACATCATGAGGGGTTTTGTCTGTGGGATTCCCCCTATACAGATTATGATATCGCTTCGACGCCAATGAAAGGAAGAGATCTCGTGCGGGAGTTGTCCATAGCTTGTAAGAAAGCTGGGATTAGATTTGGTACCTACTACAGTATTATCGACTGGCATCACGATTCGCAATATGTTGATCCCAATGGTAAAGGCGACTGGGGCCAGATTCTCATTAAGCCGGAACAGAAAGCCGCTTATATTCAATACATGAAAAATCAATTGAAAGAATTGGTTGTTAAGTATGATACTGACATCCTGTGGTTTGATGGGGACTGGGTGAATTGGTGGGATATGGCCGCGGGAGAAGATCTTTATCAATATCTACGCAAATTAAAACCCACTCTAATCATTAATAACCGCGTAGCAAAGCGGGATCAATTTAAGCGTGATTTTGGAACGCCTGAACAAGAACATCCTGGAACGTTACTGGATTACGATTGGGAAGCCTGTTATACCTTGAATAATTCTTGGGGATATAAAAAATCAGATAATAATTGGAAATCTCCTACAGAAGTAAATACTAAGCTGCGCGAGATAAATGAAAAAGGCGGGAATTTGCTGCTCAATATTGGACCTGATGCTAACGGAAATGTGCCGGCTGCCAGTAAAGAAATTTTGTTGAAAGCAACAGCAGAGCGAAAAAAGAACTAATCTGAGCGAATTTGCTGTTTATTGACTTATAGACCTTACTATATAGCTGGTTTATAGTTGATATAATCCAGCTAATATTATATGAACGATTAAAATTATGAAGATATCTTGTATGTTATTTCCAAAATTATTATTTATTGGCCTTACCGGTGTCGCTTCACTTAGCGTGCATGGGCAACAGTCTGGCTCGGTAAAACGTATTTACATCAGTACAAAAGGAAGTGATAGAAACCAAGGAACCATGGGCAGTCCCTATGCCACAGCTGAAGCCGCACTGCGATCGGTAGAAAAACAGAAACAAGGAAAAAATACACCAGACATCGAAATCATCTTTATGGCGGGCACCTACCAGCTGGATAAACCGATTGAATTGTCTGCCGGGGTATCGGGCACAAGAAGACAACCCTTGCGGATCAAAGCTGAGGAAGGAGCACAAGTTACGCTGAGTGGTGCCAAATCGCTTAACCTCAAATGGAAACAGGGCGATCATGGTATTTGGGAGGCTAAGGTCCCAAGTGGAGTAAACTTCCAAAGTCTATATGCAAATGATAAGCATCTTGTCCGGGCACGTTATCCAAACTACGATCCTACAGTCTTGCCATTTCAAGGCTATGCTGCAGATGCATTAAGTCCCGAACGTGTAGCAACCTGGAAGAACCCTAAGGGGGGAATTGTACATGCTTTGCATGCTGGTCGCTGGCGAGGGTTCCATTATCAGATTACAGGAAAAGACGGATTATCAACTGTTACACTTGAAGGTGGACAGCAAAATAATCGTCCCAGCAAAATGCACGAGACCTATCGCTTTGTAGAAAATATCTTTGAAGAAACTCGATACCTTTCAGGAGTGGTATTTGGATGTGGAGAAGGCACGCTTATATTATATGCCTGCTAAAGGAATTAATCCCAACCAGCTGAAGTTTGTAGCGCCACAATTGGAAAATCTAATCTATCTTTCAGGTTCATCTTTCAGTCCAGTGCATGATATTGAGGTTAGTGGCCTTCGCTTCATGTATACTGCTCCTACCTTTATGAAAACAAGCGAACCACTCTTACGTAGTGATTGGACGATCTATCGACAGGGAGCAGTAAAGATTGAAGGTGCGGAAAACTGTATCTTCCGCGCGAATGATTTTATCGCTTTGGGCGGCAATGCAATATTTGTTAATAATTACAATCGCGGGGTCAAAATCGAAGGCAACCGGATTGAACAGATCGGTGCCGGAGCGATCAATTTTGTAGGAGATCCAGCGGCAGTACGCTCACCGGAATTTCGATATGAAAAATTTGTCCCATTTGACCAAATGGATACCATCGAAGGGCCAAAAACCAATAATTACCCCATGGACTGTGAGGCAAGTGACAACCTGATCCATGACATTGGCTTGATCGAAAAACAAGTGGCAGGTATACAGGTCTCCATGGCTGAATCGCTACGAATTTTGCACAATACCATTTACAATGTTCTCGAGCAGGTATTAATGTAGGTGATGGGACTTGGGGCGGTCATGAGATCGCTTACAATGATGTTTTTAATACAGTCCTGGAAACCAGCGATCACGGTGCCTTCAACTCATGGGGGCGCGACCGATTTTGGCATCCCAATCGAAAGGAGATGGATGAACTGACGGGGAAACATCCCAATTTAATATTGCTGGACGCAGTCAAAACAACCAAAATTCATGATAATAGATTTCGCTGTGATCACGGTTGGGATATTGATTTGGATGACGGATCTTCCAACTATGAAATTTACAATAACCTTTGTTTAAGTGGAGGACTAAAACTAAGAGAAGTGTTTTATCGCAAAGTGTACAACAACGTGATGATCAACAATGGTTTTCATCCTCATGTATGGTTTCAGCATAGTCACGATGTATTCCGTAATAATATCGTGATGGAGTCCCATCAGGATATACAGGTCAAGTAATGGGGGGAAGAGGTAGACCATAATATTTACGGACGGCAGGATGACCTCGACAAAGATCGAGCGAAAGGCATAGAAAAACATGGTCGGGTTATTCAATTGAACTTTACGAATCCCGCACATGGTGATTTCCGGTTGAAAAACTGGAAGGATCAGGATTTTAAAAATTTTGACATGCTGCATTTTGGCGTTACCAGTAAAAAACTTAAAACTCTAGCCGCTAGTCCTGAAATACCTCAGTTGATCCAATCCGAAGCAAAGGAGCAGGGGAGCAGATGGTCCTGGAAGTCGGGGGTATTTAAATCAGTGGAGACTTTGGGGGAGCAGTCGGCCGCAGGCCTACCCGCGATAAACGGCGTGCTGCTGCTCGAGTTGGATGAAAAAGGCAATCTTTACAAAAGCGGTTTGCGTGTCGGCGATGTTGTATTGAATTATCAGGGCGAGAAAATAAATCAATTAATAGACCTGCAACAAGCGATAAAAAAGCATGTACACGCTGACCAGCCGAAGGTGTTCATTTTTAGAAACCAACAGCAGCAGGAATTAACCCTGCAGCTGTAGTAAATTTTCTATGGACTTATTGAAATATAGCATTGTACTTTGGTTTGTTGACATGCGATATAGCTATTGTGAGCAATTAGCAGTAAAACATGGCAGTTGTGATAGATCGATCATCTTATGACGATATTATTTTTTTGTTTATAATTTTTATTTCCATTGGGACTATTGAGCATCTTGGTCGTCATTATAACAGTGTGTTATCATTTACTGGGGTAGACACATGATATTAAATTCTTATTCGTATTAATTGATGTATAAGGCTGTACAGCACATGAGTGCTGGCAGCCTTATTGATTTAACTGTGCAATGGGTTTGACCAAAGGTAATCGCCGAACGATGAGCGAGGAAGTGAAGGTACAACACGGGTATTACAGCGAGGGGAGTCTTTGTGAGTATGGGATGGTTGAAACAAATTTCTTAAACTGGTTTAAGTTTGGACTGTTTTTGTTCTTTTAAATTTGGTTTATATCGTTTATACCCTATTTATATAATTCATACCATGTATAGTCAACTTTTTGTACGTTTAGCTGTATCTACAGCGTTTCTGTCTGCTGTCGCAGATCGTTTGGGGCTGTGGGGGGTACCGGGGGCATCACATGTTTCCTGGGGAAATTGGGCCAATTTTGTAGCCTATTCAAATACCCTTAATTTTTTGTGCCTGAAACTTTCGGTAATATACTTGCTATCGGCGCAACATTATTAGAGGTTGTCTTAGCAATCCTATTGCTGATCGGCTATAAACTGCGTTTTACTGCATTCGTTGCCGGGATTCTACTGATCTGCTTTGGGGTGGTGATGACCCTCTCGTTAGGAATTAAATCGACGTTCGATTATTCGGTCTGGGTAGGAGCGGCTGCCTGTTTTCTACTGCGGACTGCCGATAACTTTCCCATTAGCATAGACCGGTATATTGAACTTCGAAAAAAGTAAATGGATGGGTAACTGAAGGGTCGAAGATTTGATCGTTTTAGAAATACGTTTTAAAAAGCATAAAAAATGCCGTCAAACAAAGGAGCTTAACGCCATTTTTTTGATTACATTTCCTTTAAATTTACCTCTTTCTTTTCACCGTCTTTGTCAATGGTGACGTGCTTTTCAACATTGGCTTTGTCGACATAGGATGATCTTGCCGTACCATAATTTGTCGTGGAACCTGTATAACCCCAATAGTTATAATAATTGGTGTAGCCTGATACATAGGAATAGTTGTAAGAATTGGTAAAATCGAAGCTCGCCATAATCACGTATGCACCTGGCATGAGATCTGCAAATTCGAAATGCCCCTCATCATCATACACCTTTGCTTTTTTAATAGCATAGCCAAAATCGGGATCCAATGGAACTTCCTGCACCTTTTTCTGTTTTCGGATCTTTTTATTGACTTCCAGCCATTCTTCGTAATAGGCGGAGTTGGCGAAGAGCGTAATTTCTGTACCTTTTGGGGCATATTGCTTTTTGGCGGTATTCACGAGTCCGCCAAGTTTTTTTCCGGAGCTAGATCGAGCGTAAGCCGTCCCGATAATAACACTGTTACCCTGGGAAATCTGTTGGGCAGCCTGTTCTTTGTTAAATCTATTTTTAATAGGTTGATAGTCCAGTTCTTCGTTTACGGTAATTTCCCATTTGCCGTTTCCCATGGACATTTCCCTTTGCCATAATCGGCGATCTTTCTTATCTATGACATAATTATAGATGGCTCCGGTACTTTCTTCTAAAAGTGTAACCAGCCAACTGTCGTGTTTACCTGTTTTTGGGGAGCCATAACTGTAGCTTTTTACTTCCTTGATGGTATAGTCTTCGACGAAAATGTCCGAATCACTATTATAATAAAATTGCGGGATGCGCGCTTTATACCCTAGGTCTAAAGGGAGAGTTGAAATCAGGTGATCTGTCCAGTTAAAATCCACAAAAGGTCTAGTTGGCTGTAAGTTGATCTTTTTTTCCTTTTTCGTTTTCTTCGAATAATAATTACCTGTAATTGTTTCTCCAAAGTTGAGGTTTACTTTTGTTTCCTTGCCATCGCTAGAATAGCTGATAGACCGAAGTGTTTTTGCGTCGGCAGTCGTCGTGCGTATCGAAGTCCAGGCATTGTCTTTCGGAACATAGGTATTGGTTAAGGTCAGCTGATTGTTGGCCGCTACAATATCGTAGGTCAGTGATCCTTGTTTGTCCCAATTGTTGTCTTTAACATAATAGACCGTATACAGTGATTTTTCTGGTTTTATATAGTTGGTATTGATATCGCTGCTCCCAGGGGTGACGGTCTTTTGACATAATCCTACGGCTGGAAGTAAACCTACTCCCAATACAAAGGCATATAATTTCATATATGTAAACTATAGTTAATGAAAAAACAAGTTGTTTTCTTGTTCGATTTATTTATCTAAGGTAATAAAAAAGTTTTTTATTTTTTTGCTGGGGATCGCTTCTTCACATAGGCTGATGCTATAGCGGAAATTTGACCTCAGAGCATTTTGGAGCTTGTTTGAATGTTGATGATATACTAGAGCGAAAAGTAAAACGGAGGTATTTCTACCTCCGTCGTTGTGCTCTTTTGAGCACCATTGATGATTAGAAAAAAAATCTTTGTGATGATGGTCAATAATTATCTTCAGCTTCCTTTTCTTTGTCGATGATAGAAGAGCGCATCCGGTAGACATTCATTTCACCCAGATGGGTATAACTTTTCCCGCCGTTTTTAAGGATCATTAGCCGGAAAAATTTGGCCTTATAGTTTTTATCAAAAGCCAAACTTTGCTCTTCAGCTGCATTTGATGTGGAAAGATTATCCTTTGATGTAAACACTCTTGTCCACTGCTGGCCGTCTGAACTTATTTCTATTCCCCATTGTTTCGGACGTCCGGCTTCGTCGCTATTGTTTTGTCTGAAGAAGTACTTTATGGCGCCAATCTCTTCTTCTTGGGGAAAATTTAATTGGATCCAGTGCGGAAGAGGGGCTGTATTTGCAGACCAAGCTGTATGCCAATATGTATTCTTATCGCCGTCAAATAAATTCTTTTTGGGTCCCTCGCTGTTTTCCTGCGTGTAGGTTTCTACCATATTATCGGTCACCTGTATTTTAATTAACTCGTTCGGGAAATAGGTCACTTCCGAAGGCCTGACAATTGGCCGAACACTATTGCTGCTTATGATATCTCCACCAATGCTTGTTTTCTTGTCTTGATTGAACAATTGGACGTTGAAGACATATTCATATTTGTTGATCAATCCGTCGATCCGCATGGTGTCGGCAAAAGAACTTATATTGATTTTATAGATTTTATCGGGATCTTTTGATCCCACTTTTTTATATGTGATCTGTCCATAAAGATAATTATTATCTGAAGGAAGTTTCCATTTCAGGAGAGTCCCGCCAATACGTGGTTCAGCTTCAATCGAAACCAGTTGTGGTGGCTTGGTCATTTTTATTTCGTCTTTTTTACACGCTATTGCTAAAAAGAGTAGAGCGAATATTCCGATATTGTATTTCATCTTGTGCAATTCATTAAATTAATTAATAACCGGGATTTTGTACCAATTCCTCGTTTTTATTGATCTCTTCCTGTGGTATAGGCATTAAATAATTACGCTGACTAAAACTACGTGGAAAAACGACCGTTGTTATTTTGAAAAATTCTGTATCGGTAGCTCCTTGTATATTCATTCCTTTCGCCTGTTGGTTGAGGTATTGATCGGCGATCATCCAACGTCTTAAATCCCAGAAGCGATGGCCTTCCAAGTAAAGTTCAATAGTACGTTCTTGTCTGACGATGGAACGTAGTGTTGCCTGATTCGTTGCCCCGCCAATTGGAGCCCATGCGACATCAATTGTTGGGATGCCCGCACGGACCCGAACGCGGTCAATATATTGTTTGGCCGTATTCAGATCCTGACCGTATTCGATCAGCGCCTCCGCGTAGTTCAGGTACAATTCTGCTAGACGTATCACAGGCCATGGATAATTGACGGAGACCTGCAATCTGCTTTGGTTCAATTCAGGTGCAATACCTTTTTTGTTGAGATATCCTGTTGGTGAGTAGTTATTAGACCGTCCTTGGATACCGCAATTGTCATTTTTCCTAAACTGAACAAGGATTTGATTGGCACTCCCTCTAACCACTTCATAGTAGCTGTTGTGATATGCAATCCAAGCATTGAAGCGCGGTTCTCTGTTTAGATTTAACGATAATGTATTGCCATTGGGTGTACTTGTTACAGCGTATCGTCCATTATAATCATAATTAGGGTCTTTGTCAATCGGTAAACCATTTTTACTATAAAACGATTCGATCAGAGTGAGGGTCGGGGATACACCGTTATACGACTCACCTTGTGCGCCGCTAAGAAAGGGAGTAGATTTATTTTGAAAATCGTAGAGACCTTCCCGACGTGTTTCCGCCCAAATCACTTCTTTGGTATTGGCTTTGTCAATAAAAGTAAGGCGTAAGTCCTTTTCAATAGGATTAGCTGGTAGTACGGTATTGTAGGTGCTGTTTTTATACAGTGAAGCCCCACTTTGTTCAGCTGCATCAATGGCTTCTTTAGCCGCTAGGGCTGCACGGCGCCATTTTTCTTTGTCGAAGGTAGTACTGATCAATGCTGTGCCATCCAAATTTTTGAAATTGGCATAGAAGCTCTGTTTATCACCTCCACCGCCATTAAAGAGCGGTGATGCTGCATAAAGCAATACCCTAGCCTTTAGCGCTTTGGCAATAACCGAGGAAGCACGACCCCACTCATCCGCAGCACGAAGAGCAGGTAACTGTCCAGCTGTCTCATCCAGCTTTTTGATAATAAAATCAACGCAGGCATCATAAGTCGAACGTTTGGGATACGCTGAAGAAGGGGCATTGACGTCAAACTCTTGGTCTGCAATAACGACTGGACCGTACATCCGGACCAGTAAGAAATGATAAAAGCCGATCAGGAAATTGGCTTCAGCTTTATATTGTGCCGCCTCCTGTGGATCTATCCCAGGGACTTTATCTACATTGCGAATTAAGATATAGCATTGTCTTATTCCTTTGTAAAGGTTATCCCAGTAGGAAATGACAGGACTTGAGGCCGTATATTGCCCACGGGGAAATCGGGCGAAGGTTTCATGTTCAAAAGCAGTCGTTACCTCGTCAGAAGTCATCAAATCAATGGAAGAGGTCCCTACCCGTGAATTCGGAATCCACGCATAGCAGGAGTACAAATAACCTTTGGCTGAATTTGGATCACGAAAGGCATCTGCTTCGGAAGGACGCTCATCTGGGACGATATCCAAGAATTTGCTGCAGGAAGTGGTGGTCAAAAAAGTCGCGCATGCAAATAATGCAAAGTAGCCTATATATTTTCTTTTCATCTGATAAATCATTTTAAAATTCTACTGATAGTTTTAATCTCGAAGTTGTTCTAATTGAAACGAAGTTGGACTCCGAGATTGAATACTTGCTGTGTCGGATATCCCAAACCATTGCCTCCACCTTGTTCAGGATCCCAAAGTTTGAACTTGGAGAAGGTCAATAGATTATAACCACTTAGAAAAATGCGTGCAAATTTGTGTGAATATCCAATCTCAGCACTTCTGAGTTTTAGGAATGCCCCATTTCTCAGCCAATAAGAAGAAGCTTCGGTATTGTTGAGATTGTCCAATTTGCTCAGCCGTGGGTAAGCAGCAAATATGTTAGGGTTTTCAGGACTCCAGCGGTCCTCGGCAATAAACTGCAATACATTGCGCACACCTTGATTTCCAAATGGATGAAAACCACTGATCATAAAAGAAGTTCTATCAACTCCCTGTAATAAAAAGGAAAAATCAAACTTTTTGTAATTGATAGAAGTGCTCAAACCATAGACGATTTCAGGTGTTGTTGGATAACCCATGCGAACTCTATCATCGCTATTGATCAGATTTAGACCATCGATATCATTGGTTAGATCTTTATATTTGATGTCTCCAGGAGCTACAAAACCGCCTAGCTGTTGTAATGGACTGTTGTCTATTTCGGCCTGATCAATAAATAACCGTTCGGCAAGATAGCCTAGGTTTGTGCCAATGGAATACCCGATTTGAGATAGGTTGCGGTATTTGGTAAAGGCCGGTTCATTATTTTTCAGAACGGTATTATGTGCATAAGTAAAGGTTCCACGCATCGATATTCCCCAATCTTTTTCGCTTTTATTCCATTCTAGGGAGAAATCAAATCCCCTATTTCTTACCTCACCAACATTGCCATACACTTTCGTTCCTGCAGTACCAAATACGTTAGGGATTGTTGCCGAACGGTCAACGAAGATATTGGTTCTATCTTCCTGGTATAGGTCGAACACAATATTAAACTTATTGTTAAGAATACCCAGGTCCACACCAATATTTTTCTTCTCTGCAACTTCCCATGAAATCAATGGGTTTGCAAATTGTAGGTATGTAGGGCCTGTATAAGTTGTATTCTGATCGATACCGGTTGTAAACGATGCTCCATCCAATTTGAGGTCTGAAAGATAAGGGAAACGTCCGCCGCCAATCTGATCATTACCAACTTTACCCCAGCTACCTCTAATTTTTAAATTACTGACAGCAGGAAATAAATCGGTAAAAAACTTTTCATTACTGAGTACATAGCCCAAACCAACGGAAGGGAAGAAACCAAAGCGACTCCCAGTGGCAAAGTTTTCGGAACCATTGTAGCCAAAGTTGACTTCGGCAAGATATTTATTGGCGAAGCCATAAGTTGCACGTCCAGTAATACCCTCGCGTCTACGTGGTAGCGAGCTGATTAGATCAGCTGGATTATTGACATTAAAATCGGTAGTATTGTAAAGAAATAATCCCGATACGGTGTGATTGCCGAATGTTCTGTTGTATTCGATGGAAGGCTGAAAATAGATTTCGCGATCACCGCTAGTACCCGTTTCGGTTCCCAGGGAAAGATTTTGTGGCTGCCCCACCATGACTAGATCATAGTTATATCCACCTGCAGGATCGGGAGCATAACTGTTAATCATGTATTGATTGTAACCACTGGTTCTTTTTGTTGTCGTGTTGCTCCAGTTTTTAAAGGAAACCAAGGCTTTAAATTCTAGCCCTTTTGTAATGAAATCAAGTTTTTGAGCACCGTCAATGGTAGTCAATAGGGTACTCTGGAAACCATTTTGATAGCCATTGACCATGCGGGCAAAGGGATTGACAAATCCATTGTTGACTGTACCACCAGCTTTTCCTCCGTATTGAACGTCTCTTCTGTCAATACCGGTAAATGGAAACATAATAGGGAAGTCCACGGGATTAGCATTCATAATGTCGCCAAACACGCTTGGAGCATCCACACCAGCCCCATAGTAATCACGAAGTTGTGCATTGAGCTTTAACGCTATTTTGGTAGTTGAAGTAAGGTTGACATTGATATTGTTCTGAAAGCTATAACGTTTGACAGAGACATTATTGTCAAAAGAGTTGAGGTCAAATTTGCGCAATAAACCGTTGCTAATGTTGCCGGTTGCACTGAGAAAATAACCTATTTTGCTGCCACCACCTTGCACATTTAGATTGAGCTCGTTGTTGATGGTATGGGACTTAAACATTTCATTATACCAGTCAACGTTAGGATATACATAGGGATCCAAGCCTAATCTTGTGCCGTTTATTTTATCTTGGGAATATAAAATTTCACCTGTACCGCGACCTGTAACTGCCTCATTGAACATCTCCATATAACTTACACCATCAACAAATTTTGGGATGGAAGTAGGTCTTGAGATTTGTGATTGTGCACGCGCTGAAATACGAGGTTTATTGAGGTCTTTACCTGTTTTGGTGGTGATAATTAGCACGCCGTTTGCTCCCCTAGTACCAAACACAGCGGTGGCAGTAGCATCTTTAAGGACGGAGAAGCTTTCGATAACTTCTGGTGCCAATGCGTCCAAGTCACCTTTAGAGATTGCTACACCATCCAATAAGATCAGGGGATTGGTAGCTCCGCTAAATGTCGATACACCGCGAATGAAAAAGCTAGCCCCATCTGCACCAGGTTCGCCCGAACGTTGTACCGCGATTACACCCGAAAGTCTTCCGCCCAATGCATTGGAAAGGTTGGCAGTGGGGATGCGTAAGGTTTCCGGTTTTACAGATTCCAATGCGCCCACAACACTGGTTTTTTTCTGTGTTCCGTAACCGACAACAACAACTTCACTTAAGCTCTGATCGGGAGTTAGCTGCACATCAATACGACGTTTGTCGGCAATGGCAATTTCCTGATTGGCATAACCGACATAGGAGAATATTAGTGTTGAATTTGTGGGAACCACAAGAATGTATCTTCCGTTGCCATCTGTTGTTGTCCCGATTGACGGGCTATCTTTAACTTTGACACTAACACCATAAAGATTGTTTCCGTCATTTTTCACCGTGCCCACGATCTCAACCTTACCGTTTTTTTGAACGACGGGGGCGAGGGGCGTTTTTTTTTCTCGGTCCGAAATCACAATAATGCCATTGTCGATTGTAAAGACCAAAGGCTGATGTTCCAATAACTTTTCAAGGGCCTGTTTCAGTGGCTTATTCTGGATATCTATATTTTGAATAGGCCTTACTTTGTCGAGTTGGCTGGTCTTAATGATAAAATCGACGTTTGTCTGTTTTCTGATCTCTTGAAATGCTTCGGACAATGTAATCTGCTTGTGTTTAAGGGTAACATTTTGAGCAGAGGACACATGTGTGAAAAAGATAAATGCTGTTAAGAGGATCACAACTTTTGTAGATGTGTTGCATAATGATCCGATGTATCGCATAGCTTTAATAAAAAAGACAATACAATACTTACTACATAAATAATAATGCATATATTTATAAATTGGTTAACTGGTTTGATGTTGAAATGAATTCTTGTTTTCCAAGTAAAAAATTAGTCGAGAGTGCTGGCAGGCATTTTCGGCTATTTTTTTTGGAAGAAATGTTTAGGCTGGGCTGGCTTCTTTCATAATCTGTGGTTATTAATGTGTGTTATAGTTATTGCGATATGTACAGCTTATTGTTTCGTATACTATACTTGATGGAACCGGAAAGCTGAAGTGCTCTTAGTACATCGTTTAATCGTTTTTTTCTAGAAATTTGAGCGAAGTAGGTTTCCTGTGAAATAGGACCTTCAAAAATTACTTCAATGTTATACCAGCGCGAAATTTTACGCATGATTTCCTTTAAATTATTATTCGAAAAATTGAAATCACCATTTTTCCAATCTAATACTTGATCCAGGTTTACTGATCTTACTGCGATATTTTGATCTGTTAAAGTAGATTGTTGGCCTGGTTTTAGTAAGGTTGTATTGTTTTTGCAACTCACTCTTACGGATCCTTCTGCAAGGGATGTCTGTGTGGAAGATTCGTCATCGTAGGCATTGATATTGAATTTAGTCCCTAAAACTTCGACCTTTTGAAGTGAAGTTTCGACAATAAATGGTTTTTGTTTATTTTTTGAGACTTCAAAGTAGGCTTCACCCGTCAGTTCTACCCGGCGTTCAGAGGCTGAAAATGCGCTTGGATATTTGAGGCTGGAATTTGAGTTTAACCAAACTTTTGTGCCATCAGAAAGGGTTATCTGAAATTGTCCGCCCTTTGGTACATTCAAAAGATTCGTGGCGACGCGTACATCGGTATTTCCCTCAACCGTATAATTAATTCCGCCATTTTCTGTTTTTTCAATTGTTGTGCCGAGCTCTTCAGTTAATTTTCCATTAGCAACATCCTCCAGTACAATCGTTTTACCGGAAGAAAGCACAAGTGTTGCTTTATCGCGACCAGGTTCGATGATAGTAGCTGTATGATCATTGTATGTGCTGCTGTTAAGAAATAAATAAGAGATAGAGATAACCAGTATTATAGCAGCTGCCGCACCTGTAATCTTATACCATGTAGGGCTTTTGATTTTTTGTGGTTCGACGTCAAGATCAATTTTACTAAAAACACGGTCTAAAATCATCTTGTCTATAAGTTCTTCTTTATCTTGAGATTCAAGTTGGTTCTCGATCATCTGTTCAAGCGCCTGCTTGTTATTCGTATCCTGAAAATATTGAAATAGCTCCGCCGTCTCTTCTCTTGAAGCGCGGTTATTGAGATATCTTTCAAATAATAATTTTATATGTTTTGAATCTTTCACTGATTGGCTATTTATAGATAATACGGAAAATAGGAGCCTGTCCTCTGCTCTAATTTTAAAAAAAAAGTAAAAAAATTAAAAGGCTTTAAAATGGGCTGTTTGAATACTGATGGAGGTGATCTGTTTGTCTATAAAAACAGGGAGTGTTTTATTTTTGATTTAACACGGCACTGATAAGAGCAATTAACAGGGACGGTGTAATTTCCTTGCTCAAACAGAAACTCTGAATCTGTTTTGTGGCCTTCACGATATGATCACTGATCGTAGAAGTGGAGATACCTAAGGAGCTACTGACCTCCTCATAGCTTTTCCCTTCAATTTTGCATAAGGTATAAATGAGTTTGCGTTTTGGAGATAAGTTTTCAATAGCTTGATTGACAATTTTTTTAGATTCTTTGTATGCATATTCCTCTTCAATGTGGGAATAGTCTGATGTTGAAATGGAAATAATCAATTCTTTTAGATTTCGATTTTTGATCTCCTTGTGAAAGAAATCATACACGAGGTGTTTAGCAATAGTGAATAGATAAGACTGAAAGGACTTTTCAGTGTCTATGCCACCGCGCCTCTCCCATAATTTCTGAAATACATCCTGAAGAATTTCTTCTGCACAGGTAGGTACTTTGACTAAGTTCAGTATATGACGGTAAAGTCTAGGGCTATAGCGGTAGTAGAGCACCTCAAATGCCTTATGATTGCTTGACTTAAGAGCGTGCAGTAACGCCAACTCATCATTTTTACATGCCTCCATAATTTAAACTTGTATTTATAACCAAATTCCTCCTGATCGGAATTTAATAATTGGATATCGTACCGTATAGCAGTAGTCTTATCTTAATGATAGCAGATGAATACTACAAGTATACTGTTGGTACTCTTCTACAATGTTACCGATTTGTTATTTGGTTTTTATACAATTTTTTTACGCAAACGATTGCTTTAAAAATAAATCATGGTGGAATTTGTCGTTTTTTTTACTACGATCCAATCCATATACATTTTGGAAAATGGTGATTTTTGATTTTAGATGGATATCACTATCCATAAGAAGAGTTGCTGGATTAGATTCTCAATAATCTAAACAACATGTTGGTTTATAGGTGTGTAGTCGAGAGAAGTGGATATATCACAATAAGAGGAATTGTATTCCTCTTATTGCATTTCGAAGAATTCCGCTCGCTATTTTTTATTCACTGTATTTACTTCCACTTCGGGTTTCACTTTTAGGGAAATCCGTATAGGCTTTTCCTCCTTAACTTGAATGTCTTTTTGATCTTGATTTGAACTGACATTGGCATTGGCAGAAAGATTGATCCGCTTTGGTTGACGCGGTTGAATATCTTCGACCCATACTTCCTCTATTTTAGGGGCTACTTGCACTTCTTCGGCTATCGGTGAAACTCTTTTTGATGGTGTAGACTCTTTTCGAGGCTCCGCAAATTTGATTCGCTCCACATGTACCTCATCGATTATTTTTGGGGAATTTTGAGGTGGGGCAGGTTTTTTCCGAGGTTCCGGGAAACGTACATTACCTTCCTGTTGAGAAGAAGACCTCTGCTGGGATTTTATTGGTGGAGCCATCTCTTTTGTTGGTGATTTAGGAATTCTTCCACTAGTTTTAGGAGCCTCCGATTGCCGTGATGCAGGCGGTGTTATTGCAGTGTTGGCTGTCGCGGCTTTTTTTGGCGTAGTCGGCGTTGTTTTCTGTGCCTCCACATGTGTTGAAAACAACGTGGATATCGCTACTGTCAGTAATAAAGTAAGCCCAGGCATTAACAAGAGTTTACTTCGGGTCGTTCTTTTTTGTAACATAATTAATCGTTTTTTTGTTGTTAAGAAATTAAAATTACTGGCCGGTAATGTGTTTATATCAGGGGTGGACATGCTCCACTCGATAATTAAATGTTGGTATCTTAACTTTTCATGAATCTTGACTACTGCATCATCTGCAAGGTATTCATGTGTTTGTCGGATCGATTTTTGAATGAGATAAATAAAGGGATTGAACCAAAAAAATATAGCCAAGAGCTGTATAAAAAGTACATCCATTGAATGGCGTTGATTGGCATGGGCCCGTTCGTGCGTTAGAATTGACTGATCAATATCGCCCTGTTGATAGGCCTCTTTGGGAACATAAATTTTTTGAAAAAAAGAAAAAGGTGTTTTTAAACCACGTATGCAATAAATAGACTGTTCATGAGTCGGTGTGGCACTTCGGATATAATACAGGAATTTGCGGTACAACCAAATCTGTTTCAAGAGTAATGCAATGGCGACAATTACATAAACTAGCAGAGCGAGGTTGTACCAATCGACATAATCATTATTGAAGAGTGCTGAATCCGTTGCGGGCTGTGTAATAATCGGTCCGACCGGGATTGCATCGCTGTCTCTGTCATTCAATAAGCTAAAAACATCATATGGGACAGCGATCTGGATCATTGGAATGATGACAGATAAGGGGATAATCCCAAGTAAATAACAGCGGTTGAATAGCAACGACTTCTGGTTGCGTAGTACTGACCAATAAATGAGATACAGTAAACCCGAGCAGGCTATCAGTTTTCCAATATATAGCATCATGTCTCTTTATTTTTAATTTCGGAATCAATTATATTTTTCAGTTCCTCCAATTGCTCTTTGCTCAGCTGAGATTGTTTAGTGAAAAAAGAAGCAAATTTTAATGCTGAATTGTCGAAGTAGGTTTCTACAATATCATTTACATGTGCTAAGTAATAGTTGTCTTTATCGATTAGTGGATAATACTCCCTCGAATTTCCATAAAGCACATAAGATATCGCCCCCTTTTCAGTCATTCTCTTCAATAATGTAGCAACAGTTGTTGGCGCCGGTTTAGGTTCAGAATACGCTTCCATAAGATCTTTCATAAAAGCTTTTTTCATGTCCCAAATGTAGCCCATCAATTGTTCTTCCGTAGCTGATAATTTATTCATACTACAAATATAGAATATATTCTACATTGTGTAGAATTAAAAAGTGTTAAATAATTTAGATTAATTTATTTTGTTGATTTATAGCTGTTTAAGTTATTTGTTTTAAGGGTGAGGATGATTTTGCCGTACAATTAGTTGTCAATTCGCATATACAAACGGTAAGTATACACAAATATGAGGGCGAATATGTGCTTGTAGTTTTTCAGCTAAGGAATCTGTGGTAGCCTATAGCTGTAGTTTGATACTTAGTTTAGACGGTTAGAAAAGCATTCAAAGTATAAATAAAACAAAATGGAATGTATCGTTATTATATATGGCGTTGGCCCTGTGGTGGGCGACAGTTTTAAAAAAACTTAGGATAAATAATGGCAAAACTTTTTTTAGTACGGCATGGACAATCGCAATGGAATTTGGAAAATCGCTTTACGGGTTGGCAAGATATTGATATTACCGAATTGGGACAACAGGAAGCTCGGCAGGCGGGAAAGGCTTTGGCAAATGAACGAATTGATATAGCTTATACTTCAGCGCTTATGAGAGCACAGCATACATTAAAGATTATTTTACATGAAATGGGCAATCCTTCCGTCCCCATTGTTATAAATGCTGCTTTGAATGAACGTGGTTACGGACAACTTGAGGGCTTGAATAAGGCTGAAACGGCCAAAAAATATGGTGCCGAACAAGTGCATATCTGGCGTAGGTCTTTTGATGTTCCGCCACCAGGAGGGGAAAGTCTTAAAGATACATACGAACGTGTTATTCCATATTATGAACATTTTATAGCACCTAAACTGAAAGAAGGCAAAAATGTACTTGTTGTTGCGCATGGCAATAGCCTTAGGGCACTGATTATGTTTTTGGAACATCTTTCTCCGGAACAAATATTGGAACGGGAGATCGCTACCGGACAACCGATCGAATATCAGGTTGAGGGATAATGTTATACTGATTTCTAGGCTAATCTAATCATTCATGAAATGGTGAAATTGCAGTTGTGAAACAAAAAATCCTGCCATACGAACGATGAGCAGGATTTTTGTTATTTGTATCCGCGTTATACTATTTCAAAACGAATTTAAATCCTAAAGAAAAACGCGATGGTTCGAAATTAGAACCATGAGAAAGATTCCACCAAGGTTTCCAGTCGAAATGCATGGCTAATGGTGCCGAAGGTATTTTGAACTCTAGACCCAAGGCTGGACGGATCGCAAAGTCAGTATGTGTTTTCCCATCTTTCCAGTGGTAGTCATCATACCAGTCGTCGTGCCATTTACCATAATCAATAAATGAAACTTGTGGACCAACACCAATGTACCATGAAAGACCTCGAGATCCAGGAATACGTTTATTGTATGAATAATCCACACCGATAACAGTAATATTGTCTCCAAATAATACTTGTGCATTTCCGGCGTCATTTCCGCCAAAATTGTGTTTTATCTGTGGACCGAATAGCGTTTGACCATCGCCGACGTCTATTCCAAGACCAATGGCTGTCCGATAGGGAGTTTGTGCGTTTGCTTGCTGATGAGCAGCAAATAGTAGTGTAAAAAGTGTTAGAAAAGGTAGAATTACTTTTTTCATGATAATTTAAAAAAATATTAGTTGTGCGTTTTCGATTAGAAAACTTTCGCTGTTCAAACAAATAGTTTGCCAAAGATTTTTTTAATATTTTGATAAACAATAAATGATCTGTAACTGCTTCTTTTTTAATGTCTTTTTTTGTGCATAATCTAAAAATAAAGCCAACCGTTTTTGCTAGCGTGTGTTCTAATCACAGAAAGTCTGTTTTTTTTCAAGGTATAGTTAGTGCGCTGGACTATTTTTTATCGATGAACTATTATTAGATGTTATAAGACAGCATGTAAGATGCTACAAAATACGGAAAATGGAGAAACTACAAATCAATACCGAAAAGATTGAAGAATGGATTGCAGCGGGATATGATGTTCTTCAGGATGGAAAATTAATTAAAGTTGAAGGTGATCTACAGGGATTTCTACAACAGTTTGCTGATGATACAGCAGATGGAGGACCAAAAATATTTTTGTTGAAGGAGCTGCTTACCTGGCCAGAGGAAGATTTAAAAAAAATAGAAATGGGTTATGGAACAGATGAAAATACCTGAAGATAAAATTGTACCACTGGATTTTGATTCAGAAGAATTACCTTTTGAAATTCGTGAGCTACGTCCTGTTGTTTTTAAAGAAGAAACATCGTATTGGTGTTTACTGGGGCCCGATCCGCATCAAGGCATTTTCGGAAACGGTGAAACGGCTTTAGATGCATTAGCCGACTGGCTAGAAAATCTGCAGGTACGTTTAAAAACCGGAGACGAAAATGATGAAGTAGCGAATTACGCTCGGGAAAGCCTTAAGGCATCAAATCGTGATGTGTGGTAGTATTTTGTATTTATAGCAGAAGTCTTCCAATATACATTGGAAAGAGTCGGTTAGTTGGATATAGTAGGATAATTTCTCAGTCTAATCGGACTCTTACAGCGTACATTAGCTAAATTAACAGTTGGGTTAATTTAATTACCATCTTATGCTCTCGAAACCTAAAAACGAGAGATATGTTGATGAAAAGAAGACTGAACCTTTAAAAATTGACAGTAAAGACAGTTTTATAGCGAATTATCTGAATAAGATCGCATACTTCTTTTATTTAAAAATCGATTTATCTATGTTTGGAGTAACATGTTAAGTCTGTATGTGGCTGACTTTTAACAGTGTTGGTTTTGCATCATAATATATTTTTCAATTTTATTTTAGATGAACAAAAAGGAACAGGTCAAAGAAAGAATTGGACAGGCGGCCATGGAATGTTTCGAGCGTTATGGATTGGAAAAAACAACCTTGGAAGACATTGCTAAAACTGTGGGATTGAACAAAACGTCTCTTTATTATTATTACAAGAACAAAGAGGATATTTTTATTGAAGTAGCCATACGAGAGGGACAATCTTTTATCGATACATTACAAAAAAGTACATTGAAAAAGAAGGGCGTGGAGAATCAGATTTCTTTTTATTTAGAATCGAGATTGAACTATTATACCAATGTGCTCAATATGAACAGGGTGTCTGTCAAATCACTTGATAAGATTTTACCTTCGTTTTTTTGAACTATATGATGCCATGATGGTGCAAGAGAAAGCTTTTCTTACGAAGCTTCTTACGCAAGCCATTGCACATGAAAAATTGGATCTAACAGATCCTGAAAATATAGCTTCTGTACTTATAAATTTTGCTAATGCATTAAAACATAGTACAGAACAACAGGCAATACTGAAGCGGCAGGTCGAAATTGACTATGCACAAAGTCTTCGGGATACCAAATTTCTAGTCGGCCTAATTTTTAGGGGACTTAGAATCTAATTCTCGATTGTCCATTTAGGAGAATCATGGTGGGTAAGGTGAAGCATTGAAGCGATAATAATACGCTAACCAATATAAACATGAAAAAAATTGCCTTATTAATCCAGATTCTCTGTATCTGTGTGCCATTTAGCTTGTCTGCACAACAGATCATCAATGGGCAGGTCAGTAATAGCTCGACATCCGAGCCGGCCTATGCCGTTTCGATCCACGTAAAAGACGGAAAGGAAGGTACTTTTACAGATGATGAGGGCGTTTTCAGCTGAAAACAAACAAACTACTACCCATTACGCTCTATATTTCCGCTATTGGATATGAATCGAAAGAAGTTTTGGTGAATAACCTGTCATCGCCTTTGCGTATTTCGTTGAATTTGTCCCCCATTTTGGGGCAGGAGGTTGTTGTTTCTGCAAGTAGAACCGTACAGAGTAAACTATCCGCTCCAGTAACAATTGAGCAAATGAGCAGCAAAGACATTCGTAATGTTGCACAATTAAATTACATGGATATGCTTCAAGGTTTGAGGGGAGTCGATGTTACCGTATCCAGTATTGGTTTTACCAGTGTTACAACGCGGGGATTTAATACCAGTGGGAATACCAACTTTACGCAGATCGTAGACGGGATGGATAATCAGGCGCCCGGTCTGAATTTTCCGCTCGGGTCAGTCATCGGGCTAACCCAGCTTGATGTCGATAATATAGAGGTGCTGTCTGGAGCATCTTCGGCCCTGTATGGTTCAAGAGGATTGAATGGTACGATGGTGGCCACAGGCAAAAATCCGTTTAAATATCAAGGATTAAGTGTACTGGTAACTCAAGGTGTAAACCATATTAATCCTAAAAAAAACAATGATCCGGTGCCTACGTCACCTTACTATGATTGGGCTATCCGCTACGCAAAACAAATGGGGAATAAAATTGCTTTTAAGCTCAATGGCCAGTATACACAGGCAAAAGATTGGGTAGCCAACGATGAAACCAACAAAAATGGTCCGGGGACAGCGCTGACAGATCCAAACTATAATGGAGTTAACCTGTATGGTGGAGCGACTTCGACCGATATCAATCCCTTTTTGGAAGGTGCACAGCAGGGAAATCCGGAATTGGCCCCCTTAATCGAACCCTTACTGAAAAATCCGAATTATGTTGCCCGGACTGGATATCCTGAATATGGCTATCTCGATAATAGAGCCAAGCTCTTTAAAATCAATGGTGAATTCCGTTACAAGGTTTCCACAAATATTGAAGCCGTAGCTTCAGCCACTTTTGGTACAGGTAATATTGTGTATACCAACGATACGCGTTATTAGCTGAAAGGATTTAAAGTTGGGCAATATCGGCTGGAACTTCGTGGGGATAAATGGTTTTTCAGAACGTACACAACCCAGGAAAATTCAGGGAGAACACTGGTTGCAGGGCCGACAGCACAATATATCAATGAATCTTGGAAAACAAGTTACGATGGAGGAACAGGTGGCTGGTATCCTGAATATACTGCTGGTCTCTTAAATGCACTTGCTTCGGGTACTTCACTCACAGACGCTCATTTAGCAGCGCGCACGCTAGCCGACCAAGGACGTGCAGAACTCGGAACACCACTGTTCAATAGACTGAAAGACAGTATCAGCAATACACCAATATCGCAGGGCGGAACGCTGTTCTTGGACCGCAGTAAATTATACAATGCCGAAGCACAATATAATTTTTCAGATCTCGTGAAATTTATGCAGGTGATTGCAGGTGTCAATTGGCGTTTGTACAATCTAAATTCAAAAAATACATTATTCCCAGATAAGGATAAGCCAATTCATGTAAAAGAGTACAGTGCATACCTGCAACTCGCCAAAAAAGTATTGGACGATCGCTTGAATATTGCTACCTCATTCCGTTACGATAAAAATACGTTGTTTGCTCAACCAAAATTAACTTCACGGGCATCACTGGTGTTTGATCTGTTTCATCAGAATTATTTACGCCTTTCTTATCAGAATGCGTATAGTTTCCCCTCCAATATACAAGCTTTACAAAATACCTTAAATGGTTATAATAGCTATTCCTCCGGTGGTTCATCGCTGCTGTTGATCGATAATTATCAGTTTGACCGCTATCCTCCTTATACCTTGGAAAGCGTGCAGAAGTTTCAGCAATCGAACGATCCAACCGTACTTCAGAAATTTAAATTTGATGATATTAAACCGCAGTCGGTTAATGCTTTCGAACTGGGTTATGCAGCTATGTTGGGTAAGCGGGTGATGATCGATGTGTTAGGCTATTTTTCAACTTGGAAGAATTTTATTGGCTATGCCAATGTTGCTAATACTCCTGGAAGCAATGATTACAATGCGTTTAAAGATCATGCAACCTATGTGCAGTATAATATCGCCTTTAATGGCGGAGAGACCGTAAATACCTATGGATACGCCGCGAGTCTTAGTTTGGATCTAGGTCGGAATTTTGTAACCAAGGCCAATTATTATTCTGACTACCTAAAAAATAAAAACAATAGTCAAATTAACAACTTCAATACACCACACTATCACTTTAATTTTGAATTCGCGAATAGTGGCTTTGGAAAAAAACAAGTTTGGTCGTTTAGTACTTCCTTACGTTATAAACCGGGCTACTATTATGTCGTGTCTGGGGGGCTTGCCGCAGGCCAAGTGCCAAGCTCGGCGGTGATCGATGCACAAGTGAGCTATAAGTTTGTTAAGGCTCGTTCCGGAATTCGCATTGGCGGAACCAATATCACAAACAAATACTATTCTACAGGTATTGCTAATCCACGTATAGGTGCAGTATATTATGTCACTTATGCTTATAATATTTTCTAATCAAAATTAAATAAATCAGACCATGAAAAGATATCTAAAACAATTGATCGGTATTGCGGTCACAGCTCTCTTGATGTACAGTTGTGCCGACCAATCGAAAGACAGTTACAAAGTCCTAACGTTTACTCCTGGACAGGAAGAGGCTATTGAGGAAGCTTTCCTCTCCATTAAAGATAGCACCAACATCGTGCTAAAAGCCGGGAAATACTCCTTCGATAATTTGAGTATCGCACAAGTAAATCATATTAAAATTGAAGGTGAGGGCTATGATAAGACAATTATTGATTTTTCCGGTCAGACACAGGGGGGAGAGGGAATACGGGTTACCGATGTGAAAGGTTTAACGATTGGAAATATGACCATTCGTGATTCAAAAGGAGATCTGTTGAAGATAAACAATAGTCAAGACGTTGTCATTTCAAACCTTCATAGTATATGGAGCTCGGCCGATTCTACGAGTGGTGGATATGGGATTTATCCTGTGCTCTGTAAGAATGTGCTTGTCGAGAATTGTTATGCCGAAGGGGCTTCAGATGCCGGTATTTATGTGGGACAGACAAAAGGTGTTATTGTGCGTAAATGCAAGGCAACGAAAAATGTGGCTGGATGTGAAATTGAAAATACAACAGATGCTGAAGTTTATGATAATGAATTCTATGGAAATACAGCCGGATTTCTGATTTTTGATCTGCCTGAACTTTCACAGCGGGGTGGAAGAGTAAAGGCGTATCACAATAAAATCTATGCTAATAATTTTAAAAATTTTGCCAAAGGTGGGAGCTTCGGAACTTTCTGGGGGGTAGGGAATGCATCACCGGGAAGTGGTATCATTATTCTCTCGACATCAAATATTGAAATTTACGATAACGTTATCGAACAAAACAATACCTCTGCGATTACGATCGCTTCAGGCTTTGCAGTCGATGAAAAAGCTGGAGAACGAATCAATGCAAATTACTCTCCAATACCCACACATGTTAAAATTTATAGAAACACCATTAAGATGGGGGATAAATTCCCGCAAGCAGCATATGAGCATCGTATCGGTCAATTGATTATTGCTACCGAAGCCCAGTTAAATAGCGTTGAGCCGGATCGAAAAAATAAGCGAATTCCAGCCATATTGTATGATGGTATCACCAGTAATGTGATCACGAATGGTCGCACTCAAAACCCAGATTCCATCTGTATCAATCAGCCGGGTGAGAATATGTTTGTAGCCGCAGATTTTAGTCACGCAGGTCAACCAGCGAAGTGGAAACCCTCAAGTAATGTACAACCTTTTCAATGCAATTAACCGTGAAACCAACAAAATTTGCCCTCGTCTGTACCGGAATATTGAGCGTGATCCTGCTAGTGCTGCAACAGAGCTGTCGGCAGGGACAAAAGAAATCATCAGACCATGGGGTTGTTTCTTTTGAATTTAAAGAACGACTTTCCGAATACGGCTTTTTTACTGGAAAACTAAATCAATTAATCGCAAGAGCCGATATCTTGGGCTACGATCTGAGTACACCTCTATTTTCTGATTATGCCGTTAAAGACCGCTTTATTGTATTGCCAAAAGGGGGGAAAATGGGCTATACAGAACATGGTCCGTTAGATTTTTCCGACTCAACAATTATTATAAAGAATTTCTCCTACATCAATGAACAAAAGCAAAAAGTATTGATAGAGACGCGCTTACTGGTGAAGGATCCAGCTGATCATGCCTGGAAAGTGATGAATTATCTGTGGAATGATGCGCAGACTGATGCGATGAAACACATTCGTGGTGCTAAACTACCGATTACATTGATCGATCATGCTGGCAACAAGCATACGACAAACTACATGGTACCCAATACCAACGATTGCAAACGCTGCCATAACAATAGCTCCAAGCTGATGCCCATAGGTCCAAAAGCCCGAAACCTCAATTTTGTGCGATTAGGCGATTCGATCAATCAACTCGCCAAATGGGTTTCTCTTGGTCGGATGGTCAATATGCCCAATCTAAAGAGTGTACCGCAATTGCCCATATGGACTGATGAAAACAAATTCAGTTTGGAACAACGGGCAAGAGCCTATTTAGATGTGAACTGTGCGCATTGCCACACCAAAGGGGGAGACGCTTATAATACAGGGCTTTTCCTGGATTATGATGTGAAAATTCCTTCACACCTTGGTATTGGTAAAGCTCCTGTTTCAGCTGGAGGTGGAGCAGGTGGCTTGGATTTTGATGTGGTTCCAGGAGATGCCAAGCATTCAATTCTGCTTTATCGGATGAATAGTGTCGAACCGGGTACAGCTATGCCGGAGTTGGCCAGAAGTATAATACATCAAGAAGGTGTGGATCTGATTCGTCAATGGATCGATAATATGCCGTCAAAAAAATAATAATATTGATCTTCAATTGGTATGAACAAAGAGACATCAACCGATCAGATCGGTTTAATATTTGAACAGCAGCAGCTTTTTAAATATGAATTACGGTCTAGCAGTGCAGAGGAACGGATAAAGAAACTCTACAAGCTAAGGGCGCTTATTGAAAGTCATGAGGATTTAATCTATGCGGCGCTCGAAAAAGATTTACGGAAGTCACGAAGTGAAGCCGTCATAAGCGAAGTATTGTTTATTTACGGTGAAATAGCATTTGCAATACGACATTTACGAAAATGGATGAAGCCTAGAAAGGTTGGTCGCTCAATGACCAATTTTCTTGCTAAAAGCACAATTACCTACCAGCCTAAGGGTACAGCGCTTATTATATCGCCTTGGAACTACCCATTTCAGCTCACCATGAGCCCCTTGATTTCAGCTATTGCAGCGGGTAATTGTGTGATTTTAAAGCCCTCAGAACATAGCCCATTCACATCGGCAGTTATTGGGGAGATCTTGACCAAAGGATTTGACCAACGGGAATTGGCCTGTATTGAAGGTGAACAGCATGTTTCCGAAGCACTATTAGCGCTTCCTTTTGATCATATTTTCTTCACCGGGAGTCCGGCGGTAGGCAAACTGGTTATGCAGGCTGCCTCCCGCAATCTCAGTTCCGTGACCCTGGAACTTGGTGGAAAATCTCCCGTTATACTAGATGAGACTGCAGATTTGGAAATGACTGCCCACAAAGTTGCTTGGGGGAAATTGATCAATGCGGGGCAGACCTGCATTGCGCCAGATTATGTTCTTTTGCCTAAAGATAAGCAGGATGAGTTTGTAAACTATTATCTAAAGGCGGTTAAAAGTATGTTTTTCACCGGGGATGGGCAGCTGGATCGAACAGTTTACGCGAAGATCATTAATCAAAGGCACGCTAGTCGTCTTGTTTCATTAATCACCAATGCAATAGCATGTGGGGCAAAACTGCGCGAAGGCGGACAATTAGCCGATGATCTGACATTAAGCCCTGCATTGTTGATCGATGTGAGGGCCGATAACAGCATTATGCAGGAAGAAATATTTGGCCCCATACTTCCTATAATAACCTATGAAGACCAAGAAGAGGCTCTAGCACTGATTAATCGTGCTGAAAAGCCTTTGGCTTTGTATATATTTAGCAATAACAAGTCCAATATTCAATATTTCCTCCAACAGGTGGCCTCTGGAGGTGCTTGTGTGAATGACGTTTTGATTCATGTTTCCAACCCTCATTTGCCTTTTGGTGGTGTCAATGGCAGTGGCTTGGGCAGCTGTCATGGGCAGTTTGGCTTTAAGGCATTTTCACATGAAAGAGCTGTCATGTTTCAGTCTAAATTTTCAGTTTCTACGTTGATTTATCCACCCTATGCTAAAAAGAACAAGGTTTTTAAATTATTGAAGAAATGGATTTAGTCAATTGAAACGGTGTTTCAATAAAGACAGCTACCCTGCCCTTTAGAGCCAGCTATCCGGGAAGGATTTAGTTGCGATTGTAGCTTGTCACTCGATTGACCCGCAATAGGAGTTCTTCCGGGCTAAACGGCTTCACCATAAAATCTGAAGCGCCAAGATCAAAAGCTTCAATGACGACTTCTTCTTGTCCCATGTTGGAAAGTACAATGACGGGGATTTTTTTCTCGAGCTTTTTTATGGAAGAAAGTACTTTTATTCCTGAAGCAAACGGCATCATAATGTCGGTAATGATCAAATCGAGATCCATTGTATTGAGCTTTTCAATTGCATCTTTTCCATTGGTGGTAGTGATAACCTCATGACCTGCCTTGATCAGTTTGTATTGAACTGTCCGTAATATCAACTCATTATCTTCTGCAATTAAGATGACCATCTTATTTTTATTATTAATATACTACTATGGAGGCCACAACAAGTTTAGATCCTATTCCATATCCTGACGATAGGTACAGAATATTTTACAATATATGTTTAGTTTTCAGCTTCTGTTTGTGTTTTACATGGTCTGAAAACATAGGTAGCAAAGAAGGACTTCAATAGCAAGAAGCTGTCCTGGTATTATTGGAAAATGATCGCAAAATTGCTTTCGGTTAATATGAAATTCAATGTCCCCAAGTGAATTTCTGCGCAAATATAGGATTGTAATAGAAATATTCAATAAAAGAAAAGCAGTAGAAGGTAAATTTTATGCTAATCTGTTGTTGATGAGTTTTGTATCCTTCCTTTTTTACAAAAAGTAAAGGCTGAAAATTAAAGATTGTAACATGATGTTACGGATAAGGGAGACGATAGCTGACAGATGTTTTAATCCCTGTATACCAGAATTATTCATTATATTTAATCAACCTAGTTCATTCGATATGTCATATAATATTCCCGAGAATCTGAAAGGTCTTTCCGCAACTGAGGTGCATGCCTCCCGAGCTAAATATGGTTGGAATCAATTGAGCGATAGCCACAAGAATACATGGTTTGAACTGCTTGTGGATATTTTGAAGGAGCCTATGCTGATTCTATTGATTATCATCTCGATGATTTATGTTTTTGTGGGGAATTACGGAGAGGCCGTATTTATGTTTGTCGCTATTGTTGCCGTTACGGCAATTTCCTTTTATCAGGACAATCGTAGCAAAAAAGCCCTGGAGGAACTTGAAAAGCTGAATGAACCATTAAGCACTGTGATTCGAAATGGTAAGGTTAGTGAAATTCCAACACATGAGATTGTTGTGGGCGATCTCTGTATTACAGAGGAAGGTCGAATTATAAACGCTGATGGTCGTATTTTACATAGTAACGATTTTTCTGTCAATGAATCTTCGCTGACAGGGGAAAGTTTTTCGGTCTTTAAGGACAGTAAGTCCGAGGATAATCTGGTCTACAGTGGGACAGTTACGGTCTCGGGCCTAGCCGTGTTTGAAGTTACTGAAATCGGTAAAGAGACACGTGTTGGGAAAATCGGTGAATCGATAAAGAATATCAAAGAAGAAATTTCGCCATTGCAGGTGCAAATCCAAAAGTTTGTAAAAGCAATGGCCATTGTCGGTATACTCATTTTTTTATTCGTATGTATATACAGTTTTATTGATAGTGGTAATTTGGTGGCGAGCTTGCTCAATGGACTTACGTTGGCGATGTCTGTGTTGCCAGAAGAGATTCCTGTTGCATTTACGACTTTTATGGCGCTTGGCGCATGGAAGCTCATGCGTGAGGGGATTATCATCAAAAGAAGCAGTATTGTTGAGACTTTGGGCAGTACGACGGTTATTTGTACCGATAAGACCGGGACTATTACAGAGAATTCCATGCAATTGAAATACCTCTATAATTATGCTACGGATTCATCTTATGATCAGGAAAGGTTTGATGAATCCGATTTAAGAGAGCTTATCGATTATGCGATGTGGAGCAGTGAGCCTGTGCCCTTCGACCCCATGGAAATTACGTTACATAAAATATATGAAAAAACGCAAAAGCGGGACCTCAGAAAGGAATATGCACTATTTCATGAATATCCTTTAGAGGGTAAACCGCCGATGATGACCCATCTTTTCGAAAATACAAGAAAAGATCGGATTATTGCTGCCAAAGGGGCGCCGGAGGCTATACTTAGCGTATCCAATCTGTCCGATAAGGAGAAAAATAAAATTAGGGCTATTGTTAAATCCTATGGAGAGCAGGGTTTTCGCTTATTAGGTGTGGGGAAAGCGACATTCGAAGGCAATAATTTCCCTGCGAATCAACAGGAATTTGAGTTCCAATTTTTAGGGTTGACGGTATTTTATGATCCGCCCAAAAAGGGTATTCAGGACGTGTTTCAAGATATTTATGATGCGGGGATTAAAGTCAATGTGATTACTGGCGACAATGCCGATACGACTCAAGCAATAGCAGCTCAGGCCGGAATTCGTATTTTGTCTGCGCCGGTCAATGGCAGTGAAATCGTAAACAAGTCCGAAGCTGAAATTATGGCGATAGCAGAGCAAACAACGCTATTTACCAGAATGTTTCCGGATGCTAAACTGGCCATTGTAAATGCCCTGAAAAAGAAAGGCGAGGTCGTGGCGATGCTTGGCGATGGGGTGAACGATGGCCCAGCATTAAAAGCAGCCCATATCGGCGTGGCAATGGGCAATAAAGGTACTGAAATTGCAAAATCAGCCGCGGCATTGATTATCACAAACGACGATTTACAAAAGTTAATAATCGGTATAGCCGCTGGAAGAAGAATTTACGCAAATATCAAGAAGGCGGTTCAATACATCATTTCTATTCATATCCCCATTATTTTGACCGTATCACTCCCTTTGTTTTTAGGCTGGGTATTTCCGCAGATTTTTAGCCCTGTGCATGTGATTTTCCTCGAATTGGTCATGGGGCCTACTTGCTCGATTGTATATGAAAATGAACCTATTGAAAAGGATACCATGAAGCGGCCTCCTAGAGCTATGAGCGATACTTTTTTGAGTATAAATGAGCTTGGAATCAGCATTGTTCAAGGCCTGATAATCACCATAGGAATTCTTTTTGTTTATCAATTTGCTGTTCAGAAGGGGGAACCGAGGAAAAAACAAGGGCTATGGTTTTTGCTACTTTAATCTTTGCCAATATTTTACTGAGTTATGCCAATCGATCTTTCCATTATAGTATCCTGGAGAGTTTTAAAAACCGAAACTTGCTGCTCGTTGGGATTTCGATCGCTGTGCTTCTATTTTTAGCGGTGATATTATATGTTGCTCCTGTTGCCCAATTTTTTGCTGTAACAGCCCTAAGTGGATATGAATTGGGAATAGCGCTGTCCGTGGCTGCAGTATCCGTTTTATGGTTTGAGGTTTATAAATTGATCCGGAGAATTTCAGTTCAAAGAAAATCTGATAAATCTTAATATAAGATTAGGATTTGAAATTTACACTAACAGCGATTAGCTGAAAGGCAGCCTAAGCTCATGATGCGATGCAGTGTCAAGTGCGATATTTGATGGCGAAATGATTTCTGTAGTGATTTGAGGTGGAGAAATGATGTTATCAGTCTTACTGAATAAATTTCGAAGTAATTCCTCTTTTCTTGATGTAGAAATTCAGCGCTCGCCCTGCTTCCGTAGGTCGATCTGTACTTAATATGTCTGCGCCGCGATCAATAAACCCAGCATAAACTTGAAAGCCTTTTTTGTCGGCCTGTTTGTCCAAGTTCCCCAGTGTACCCAATATGCACATGATGCCATGGTCATGTAGTATTTTGGTTAATGCTGGATCTGCTTCACGTGTTCCGACGAAAGCTAACAAGCGATTGTCGGGTATATCTTTTTCATTTAGACGAGCAAGGTCCTCAATGTTATTGACCGAAGCCGAAATCATGATGTCGCTCGCCAGACTGTGCACTTTGGCCGCTTGGTTGGCACTATACGTAATGATGACTACGCTGGATTCTGCTCTTTGTTTGCGAATAGCGTTGATAACGGCTTCATAAGGGACATCATTTTTAATGTCTAAGGTGAAGATTACCTTTCCTTTTCCCCAAGCAAGTGCTTCTTCCAGCGTAGGGATCCTATAGGGCGTTATCTTTTTGTTATTGTCCAATAGACGAAGACTTTTGAGCTCAGCCAATGTGCTGGCGTTCACAGTCCCTCTACCTGTGGTTGTTCGGTTTAGCGTATTATCATGCATTAATATTAATGCTGAGTCTTTACTGATACGAACATCACATTCAACAAGGACTGGCTGTAAGCTCGCGTTATAGGAAAAAGTTTCGATTGCATTCTCCGGGTATCCGGATGCGGGGCCCCACGATGCAAACTGACTAATGGATAACGATTATCATCATAGGTCAAAAACTGATATAATTCCTCCACATTTTGGAGCTGTATACGTTTACCCACCGGCAAGCCATCCGTATTGGCTCCATTACGAAAGCAACTGCTTACGATAAAGCAGATCAATAAAAGGAAGTAGTGGGGGGTACGTATATTCATTGTCTATCTATTGTACTGATTAATCAAATCGGCCAGTGTCTCGACACTCGTGTTTAATTGGTCAATCGTCAAATGTGCCTGTGTATAATAAGGTTCTCTTTCGATCAACTTTTCTTCAATAAATAGCCTTAGTTCCTCCGGTGATTTTCCGATCAGAATGGGCCGTTTGTGTAATTTAGATTGAGAAAGACGGTCAAAAAGTGCTTTGGGCGACATCTGTAAGTAGACGGCATAACCATTCGCCTTGATCCATTCCATGTTATCAAAGAAACAGGGGGCGCCACCACCCGTAGATATTACGGCAGCATTCTCCGCAAATTTACGCAATTGCTCGCGTTCTAATGTCCGGAAGGCGTCTTCACCATGCTGACTAAAATATTCGGTAATGCTCATGCCAATTTGTTTGACGATTTCCTCATCAGTGTCGATGAAAGGGAGCTCGAGTTTGGTGGCAAGTTTCTTACCCAGGGTAGTTTTTCCACTTCCCATATAACCAATCAAAATATAGGTTTAGGCATAGGTACTATTTGTCTTTACTTAGAAATTTATCTTCAATGGTTTTGGCATCCGGAAAATTATTATAGTGCCATTTTCCGACGACGTTGCCTCCTTTTAGGAGCAGTACACCAGGATTTGCTCTCACCATGCTTTTCAGAGGAATGAGATCGGCATAGAATATCTCCGCAATTAATTGCATTTTATCACTCAGATATTGCGCGTCTTTGGATGCAGAAGCAGTCAATAGAACAACGCGCAGTCCATTATAATCTTTTGTTAACTGAATGGCTGTCTGATTGATCTTTTGGATAGCATCAATATTGGTCGAAGAAAGATCTTTTGCAACGATCACAAGGTTATAATACGGGTTGGCAATGATTTCCTGTGTATGATCTGCACCATCAGCGTCTGTAATTAAGAGATCAGGAATAGGGATGTCATATCCTTTTTTTACTAATCTACTCTCAGGCTCACCTATAATTTCCCATGATTCATCTTCCCATAGCTTGTCAGCCATATAGACTTTGTCATTGACCTTTTTGGTTTCGCCTGTCTTTTTGTTTTTCATGGTATAGATTTGCTCAAAGACATCGCCTTGTTTGCCTTCAGGTAATACCATTAATGAAGGTAAGTTGTTGCCAACCTTGTAGGGTAAGAAATCAATAAAGGGAAGGTAGTTTACGGTGTAAACACCAATACCTAAGGAGATGATCGCTGTAATCACAGTAGCAACGAATTGATTGCCTGATCCTTTGATAATTGATCGTAATTGTTTGCGGTTAAAAAATATAATAAGGATCAAGGCCAAGAGCACCAGATCTTTAGAAAATGATTGCCAAGGTGTGAGTGGGATGGCATCCCCAAAACAGCCACATGAGGTCACGACCTCAAAAAATGCCGAATAGAAGGTTAGAAAGGTGAAAAAGAGGATCAGCAGCAGCAGGCCCCAGGCAACTGTATTTGCATAAACCCCAAGTAATAAAAGTGCGCCTAACAAAATTTCAAAACCACATATCACCACGGCCATGGCAGTGGCGTATTCATTAAAAGCTGTGAGATGAAAGACCTCAAAGTATTCCTGAAGCTTATAGCCAAACCCTGTCGGGTCATTTGCTTTAATAAAACCGGAGAATATGAACAAAAGTCCCGTAAAAATCCGGCAAAATCCTAAAAGATAATTTGTTTTGGTACGCTGCTGTGTGGCTGTCATAATCCGATTATTGTTGTGCAATTCCTAATTTAATTAATGCAAAAACTGCGTAGTTGAGCATATCTTGATAGTTGGCATGGATGCCTTCAGAAACAAGGGTTTGCCCATCATTATCTTCAATTTGTTTAACGCGGTGAATTTTCATCAAGATCAGATCTGTCATGGAAGAAACACGCATATCGCGCCATGCTTCACCATAATCGTGGTTTTTGGCAAGCATGAGATCTCTGGTCTCGGTAACCTTTTCGGTATATTTCTGATTCACAAAAGTTGGATCCAGATTTTCTTCACCATCTTCACCCAAATCAATCTGAATCATGGCCATGACACAGTAATTGATAATACCGATATATTCGTCGACAATGCCTTCGCCAACTTTGGAAACCTTTTTTGATTTCTAGCGTGCGTATACGTTGTGCTTTAATGTAAATCTGGTCTGTAATGGAAGATAGGCGCATAATCCGCCAGGCCGTTCCATAATCTTTTGTTTTTTTAATAAATAAATCCTGACAATGTTTGATAACATTGTTATATTCCTGAATGGTATCCATATCGTTGATTGAAGAAACTTGATGAGACAAGTTGTGATTACACTACAAATATAATTAGAAAATAATACTTCCAACGGTCAAATGAATGTACAATTTGTGCTTTATTGCTAAAATATAAGCAATAATTTTGGATATTACCACACTTAATAGTTCGCAGGGACAAAGAGTAGCGGCATTGTGCAAGTACATGACGTGAATTTCTCGTTTCCTATAGCTGCAAACGTTTAAATATAGGTAACTTTAGATAAGTTTTGATCAGTTTGCATGGTATTGCCAACTTTGAAGATCGTAAAAATATAATTCATGGATTTTAAACAACCTGTTATTAGAGATGTAGAGATCATCCGATATGTTCAGCCATTTCGGGAAGGAGGGTCTTTGCCCGCATTAGTCGATGCCGATGACGGCTTTAGTTATGTTATAAAATTTAGAGGGGCAGGTCAGGGACGAAAAGCATTGATCGCAGAACTGATCGGTGGAGAGCTAGCAAGATTTCTAAAATTGAGGGTTCCCGAAATTGTATTTGCGGAGCTGGACGAATCCTTTGGCCGTACAGAACCCGATGAAGAAATTCAGGATCTGCTCAAATTTAGTGTAGGCAAAAACCTGGGACTTCATTTTCTGAGTGGAGCCATCACATTTGATGCGAATGTTGATGCCATCGGCGCGGAGGAAGCTTCGAAAATTGTCTGGTTGGATTCTCTCTTGATGAATGTTGACCGTACCGTTCGGAATACAAATATGCTGATATGGCATAAAGAACTTTGGTTGATAGATCACGGCGCTTCCTTATATTTTCATCACAGTTGGGATAACTGGGAAGAACAATCCCTAAAACCATTTGTTCAGATTAAAGATCACGTACTGCTCAAAATGCGAGTATGGTGGAGAAAATAGATCAGGAATATCGTTCCGTTTTTACGGAAGCGGTATTTCGTGGAATATTGGCGGTGGTACCCGATGAATGGCTGGAAGATGCCGAACGTTGAGCTCTCCGCAGCCGATGCGCGCGAAGTGTATGTTTCTTTCCTGAAACAACGTGTAGCCAATTCATCCATTTTTGTAAAAACAAATAGAAGATGCCAGAAAAGACCGTATATGAGTATGCTGTGGTACGTTTGATACCACGAGTGGAGCGAGAGGAATTTATCAATGTAGGCGTAGCTCTTTATTGTCGTAAGTATCGTTTTGCGAAGATGGTTTATCTGGTCAATGAACAAAAAGTGCGTGCTCTTTGCCCGAATATCGAGTTGGAGTTGATCGAAAATCATCTGTCTTCCTTCCAGCGAATCTGCCACGGCGAAAAAGATGCCGGTAAACTTGCCGAGTTAGATATCACTGAACGGTTTCGTTGGCTCACAGCGAAGCGGAGTACCCTGATTCAATGCTCGGCATCACACCCCGGATTATGTGAGGATCCCGAAGCAACATTGAACGAGCTGTTTGAACGCTTGGTTCGCTAAGCTAAAAGATATGCTCTGCTCATCAAATGAGCTCAATGATCGGCAATGGGGCTAAGTTTTGATAATAAGGCTTAATCTATCAATATTGTATAGTATATTTGTTTTAATAAACTAGTGAAGATGCATGATTTTTATCAACATATCTATGAACAGCAATTGGCTGTTCTAGAAATGCCTTCTAACAAGAAGATCTGCGGCTGGGCTATCCGAATTGTGGATGTGCTCTTCCCCGAACGAAATTCTAGCGAGATGAAATCGGTCGATGATGTGAAGCTCGCTTTTGGAACAATTTGAATTAGAACTGGAGCAACTCCTGAGCAAATCCAAAGCTTGTCAAAGCTGCAATCACTCAGAAGTAGCGCACAAGTTTTTTGAACGGATTCCACAGCTTTATGAATTGATGTGCTGGGATGCAGACGCATTGATGGATGGGGATCCAGCAGCACAGAATAAAGAGAAGTCGTACGTACTTATCCCCGGTTTCTTTGCCATCTGTATCTTCCGAATGGCCAATGAACTGCATCGCTTGGGTGTTCCTTTGATACCGCGCATATTGACGGAACATGCCCATTCTAAAACAGGTATTGATATCCATCCCGGAGCAACGATAGGCCATCATCTGCATATTGATCATGGCACCGGATTAGTCATCGGTGAAACCTGCACCATTGGTAATTACGTGAAGCTTTATCAGGGTGTAACCTTGGGCGCGCTGAGTGTTGATAAGGTGTTTTCCAATGTAAAACGCCACCCGACAATCGGTGATCATGTCATTATCTATTCAGGGGCCACCATCCTCGGCGGTGAAACACACATCGGCCATCATTCGGTCATTGGCGGGAATGTTTGGTTGACAAGTTCTGTAGAGCCTTATACCACCGTATATCATCAGGCCACATCAAAATTTATAGATTCGAAACCAATAATATAGATACCATGGGAAATATCATAGATACCATAGGAAATACGCCTTTAGTCGAGATAACACAATTTCATACAAATCCCAAGGTGCGGATATTTGCGAAAATGGAGGGGAATAATCCTGCTGGTTCGGTGAAAGATCGTGCGGCACTAAATATGATCCGCTCGGCGATGGAGCGCGGTGACATTACAAAAGATAGCAAATTGATTGAGGCAACGAGTGGAAATACCGGAATCGCACTGGCTATGATTGCAGGTATATATGGACTTAACCTTGAGCTTGTGATGCCGGCTTCTTCAACACGGGAGCGAACACTTACGATGGAGGCTTATGGCGCTAAAGTCACCTTATTGGAATCCATGGAAATATGCCGCGATTATGCAGAAGAAAAGGCCGAAAAAGAAGGTTATTTTATATTGAATCAATTTGCAAATCCGGATAATTACGAAGCACATATCAAGACAACGGGACCTGAAATCTGGCGTGATACAGACGGAAAGATTACACATTTTGTAAGCGCTATGGGTACTACAGGTACAATTATGGGAAACTCCATCTATCTGAAGGAGAAAAATGCAGCTATTCAGATTGTAGGTTGCCAGCCTACTCCGGAATCCTCGATACCAGGTATACGGCGTTGGCCCGAAGCATATCTGCCCAAGATTTTTGATCCGAGCAGGGTAGATCGTGTCATCGATATATCCCAACAGGAAGCAACCGAGTTTGCGCGGGAGCTTGTCAAGCGCGAAGGTGTTTTTGCCGGAATGAGTACCGGCGGAGCTTTTGCCGGAGCACTTAAAATTGCAAATGAAATCGAAGCAGGCCTTATTGTCTTTATTGCCTGTGACCGAGGTGATCGTTATTTGAGTTCAGACCTTTTTGGCTAAGAACCCATACGAACAATACCAAGCCCACTACGGATCTTCGCTTATTTTTAGCAATCTTTAGTGGGCTTTTCAATGTCTAAGCATCGGCGCCAAAGGTTAGTAGATTGCTGTCGGGATCTAAAATCGAAAACTCACGCTGACCCCAAGGCTTCATCTCAAGTTTACCATTGGGATGAATCTCAACGTTATTTTCTTGAAAAGATTCATACAGACAATCAATATCGTCTGTACGTATATAAACCATACCATAATTATCTTCGGGTGGAAGTTCTTGGAATTCAAAAAAATGAATTTCAATATCATCTTTCTTCAACATCAGATACCCTTCATAGTCGGCAGTGCCACATAATGAAAATCCAAGTTTATGTAGATAAAAATCCTTTGTGAGGGTTTTGTTGCGCATGGGCAGTTTGGGGTGAATGGCTGTCAGTTTCATCGGTATATAATTATTAAGTCGAGTTTAATCCATCTGTTTAGTAACCTATTTGAAATATAATCATTTATCGTAATATTTTAATGTTCTAACAATAAGGATTATTTCATTTTTATAACGTATTCTTTAGCTATTTTGGCTAAAATGTAGTTGTTTGTTATAACCAATTGTTATGACTCATTTATAATTGTGTCTTTTAAAATAATTGAGAGTTATTCAATTTTGTGCCAAATCAATGTATCATTGTCATGGACAAAAAAATAAATACGACAATTCGTTATAAGCAGCTACTCAATCGAAAGATCTCCGTTCGGGAAATCATTTTTATACTCTTATTTGTATTGTGTCTTACCCCATTTGTTTCAGCTCCGCTTGCCTTACTTTTGGGTATTATTGTGGCACAATGGATCGGTCATCCCTTTCTGGCAGTCAATCACAGGGCAACACAGATTTTGTTACAGATTTCTGTCATTGGACTTGGCTTTGGAATGAATATCGATACGGCTATCCAAACGGGTAAGCAAGGGTTTGTGTTAACCGTTATTTCTATTCTCGGAACATTATCATTGGGCTATCTATTGGGTAGGTTACTCAAGTTGGAAAAGGTAACCGCTTATTTGATTTCTGTCGGCACGGCCATTTGTGGTGGAAGTGCTATTGCGGCGGTTTCACCAACTATAAAAGCCAATGAGAAGCAAGTAAGCGTGGCGCTAGGGACCATATTTGTACTGAATGCCATTGCTTTATTTGTATTTCCTGTTGTCGGTCATTTGCTTGATCTCAGCCAGACGCAATTTGGTTTATGGTGCGCGGTTGCTATACAGGATACCAGTTCTGTCGTTGGTGCAGCGAGTAAGTATGGTAATGAAGCACTACAGGTCGCGACAACCGTAAAATTAACTAGAGCTTTATGGATTATTCCGATCGCCTGTTTAAGTGCTGTAGCATTCAAGACCAAAGGGACGAGCATTAAAATACCATATTTTATTGGTCTATTTGTATTGGCGGTTATCTTAACAAGTTATATCCCTTTTTTTCAGCATATAGGAGGCTATGTCGTCTATATTTCAAAGATGGGGCTTACCTTAACTTTGTTTTTAATTGGAGCAAGTTTGTCTAGGGAGGTTTTGTTGGCAGTAGGTTTTAAAGCAATACTACAAGGAGTAGTGCTGTGGTTGGGATTATCAATACCGGTACTTGTCTATATTTATTTTTGCCTTTAGGCATTTAACGTATACTTCAGCATAATCATATCTTTCAACAGTTGACCATTTTCATAAATAGGCAGCTCATAATTTTCGATGAAAAAATCTTTACGGATAGCGTATTTAACAAAGCCATTTCGTTCATAAAAACGAATTTGAGCCAGACCACAATCTGCGGTACCCACAATCAGGTTCGGGTATTGCTGGTAGTTCTCCTTGATAAAATCAAGTAGTTGACTTCCGAGGCCCATGCCTTGAAACTCTGGTGATACGGCGATGTTTTTAATCTCTAATGTTTCCGTATTGACCGGATATAAACAGAAAACAGCGATAGGTTTTACCATTTCATAGACAACATAAACCATCGATTCATAGAGGTATTTGTCGATTGCATGAATGGTTTCGTCTGCTAAAAGCAACAAATCATAAGGATAATCCTTATGATTTGTAATAAGTTTTATTTGAAAGCTATTGCGCATGTATAAGAATTCGCCAATGGCCTATAGTCTAATGTTGGAATTAATTGAAATGATATAAAAAGATAACATCACCCACGTAAGCCGGTTTTGCACTGTCTTTGATTTTCAATGTAGCTTCAATGGTAACTTTAACAACCCCTCTCAAATTGACCACCGATTTTACTTGTGTATGTAGCTGTACAGCATTGTCAACCAAAACGGGTTGTGCAAAACGTAAGTTTTCAATCCCATAATTGATTTCCATTTTGACATTTCTTACTTCAGCAATTTGTTTCCATAAATAAGGAATAAGGGACAAGGTCAGATAGCCGTGGGCAATAGTTGATTTGAAAGGACTATCCGTTTTGGCCTTTTCGCTATCTAAATGAATCCATTGGTGGTCTAGTGTTGCATCCGCAAATTGATTAATTTGTTTTTGATCAATAACATGCCATTGGGATTCGCCTAATGATTTTCCTTCAAAGGCTTTGTACTCTTCATAATTGTTAATTATTGTCATATGTAATCTTTTTATCGCGTTTTGTTGGTATCGTTCCCCGCTTTTAATGGAGAAGGGAAGATGAATTAGTGGCTAAATATAACTATACTTTTAAGAATCCTAAGCATATCCTTTATTTAAAAGATGATCGCATGAAAAGACAAGCTAAGTTTGTTCATCATTCATACGATTACCCGAGTTGTGTCGTTGCATAGGTGTTTTCAACGTAGGATCTGAAATTTTCGAGTATGGCCTGCCATCCATTACGCTGCATATCAATTGGATTTTCCGTTTCTGCATCAAAAATTATCGTGATATCCGTAGCAGACTTTTTTGCATTGAAGTTGACTTCAACATGACGGCCATCAGGCATAACATAGGCTATTTTTTTAAAGGGTTCAAGTGCGGTGTAGCTGCCTTCAAAATCAAAGCCCATAGATCCGTCTTTTGCCTCCATGCGGTTTTTGAACTTTCCGCCAATGCGTAAATCATTGATTGAACTTGTACAGTGCCAATCGTCTGAAGCATGGTTCCATTGCATGATATCCTCGGCTGAGTTATACGCATTCCAGATCGTTTCTACGCGTACGTTGATATGGGTTTCAATCTTTATCTGTTCCATATAATGTATGATGTTTTCTAAGTTAATAACAGGAAAATTTGGGTTTTGTTATATCTATCGCCAGATAATTATCAATATAAAATAAAAAGTGTAAAGTTGAAACTTATTTTAGCTCAACTAAATAGTTTTGATTGAGTTTTGTTAACTTTAAGCTATTTAACACTTAAATACGATTTATATGTCCTCCAAATTGCTTGTTATCTTCTTTTTTCTGTTTTCACCGAGTTTGATTTTTGCGCAGCAATATAAAACGACAACCGACGTTGCCTATTGTAAACCTGATGAACCAGATTCTTATAAGAAAGAACGTTGTAAATTGGATATCTATATCCCGACTGATCGTAAAAATTTTGCTACCATCGTATGGTTTCATGGAGGTGGACTAGAGGAGGGAAATAAATTTATTCCACTTGAACTTAAAGAGAAAGGTGTAGCGGTTGTAGCGGTAAATTATCGGCTAAGCCCCAAAGCGAAATCGCCGAGCTATATTGAAGATGCTGCTGAGGCTGTTGCATGGACATTTTCACATATTGCCAGCTATGGTGGAGATCCCTCAAAAATTTATGTGTCGGGGCATTCTGCAGGCGGATACCTGGCTTTAATGGTTGGTTTGGATAAGCATTACCTTCAAAAATTTGGTGTTGATGCAAATAATATAAAAGGGCTGGCGCCGATTAGTGGGCAAACAAATACGCATTATACAATTAAAAAGGAACGTGGTCAATCTATGGTGATCCCCCAGATTGATCAGTTTGCACCACTTTCTTTTGCACGGAAGGATGCACCGCCAATTCTCCTGATCACTGGCGATCAACAATTGGAAATGGCCGCACGGTTTGAGGAAAACGCACATTTGGCAGCGATCTTAAAACAGGTTGGGCATCCCAAAACCTCGTTGTACCAACTGCAGGGTTTTGATCATGGAGGAGTGTATGCACCCGGCTGTCTGTTGATGCTTAACTGGATCAAAGGACTCGAAAAATAGTTTTTATGTGGTCAGGCCGAGAATCGGAAATACAGCAAATCAAAATATTATAAACAAAATAGGAAATATTACAATTGTACATTCGTAAATTCTACCGAAATTTACCTCCAAAGTAGCACATCTCTACTTATCAAATTTAATCCGTTATGTGGGCAAAACGCAATATCGTATTTATAATCTGTATGCTGGGGCTTTTTTTAGCACCCCATAGGTTATTTGCCTGCCACGAACCGTCCGAAAAGCCAAAACAGGAAGAAAAATCCTGTTGTCTTGATGAAAGACAACATATAAAAGATGTCGGAACAGAAGATTGTTGTAAAGATGAAAGAGCTGAATCGCCAAAATCTGATCACCATGGGGATGACTGTGGTAAACATTGTGGCGAAAAATCATGCCGCACCTCGCTGCAATGTAATCCTATTGTTTCAGTAATCGAAGCTCAGCTTATTTTACCCTTGCATGCTGATGCATTAAACGCTTATGCGCGTTATAAACAACCTTATTGCGCAGATGCCTATTTTTCCATTTGGCAACCTCCTCAGATCGCTTAAAGTTAGACTGTTAGCCCATGCTATGTCTTTTTGGATCGGTTTCTCTATCCAAAACCCCGTTTATTTAGCTTATGAAAATCCCCTTTGAATCTATCGGATTCAATACGCCAATACAGTAAATCGCTGTAGAAGGGTTTTTCGTCAGTATTCTTTTATATACTACATATCATAATCATGAGATTAATTTCATTACTTGGTTTGGTAATCCCTGTATTACTATCCACCCAACATACACATGCACAAATTAAAAATGCAAAGACAGCGACTGTAAAGGTTTTTGGAAATACTCCGGCTGTTAAAACGATCATTGAAAAAGAAGGTAAGGACGGACAATTTGCTAAAGTTGACTGGAATCAGACAACCAAGCTAGCGGTTGTTACCTACGACTCTTCAAAAACAAGCGCGGATGAGGTCCTTAAGCGTATTGCATTGGCGGGGTTCGACAATGAAAAATTTCTGGCTCCAGATGATGCTTATATTCAATTGGCAAAAGCTGAACAATATGAACGAATCTTAAAACCCGCATTAAAAAATGGCACTGAACATCAGGTCGATCATACGAATCATAGCCAGGGCGTACAAACGATAATTCAACCTTCGGCGAATACAAAATCAGCCGATGAAAAGACCGCGTTTGCGCTGTTGACAAATCCTTATTTTGCGCTAAAGGATGCTTTGGTGAAGACAGATGCGGTGGCAGCTGCAGCTCAGGCAGAGGCATTTCAAGCAGCAATCAAAGCTGTCGATATGAATAAACTTAGCCATGATGAACATACGGTATGGATGAAGGTTATGAATAAGCTGGCAACCGATGCGGCAGGTATAACTAAAAATAAAGATGTGGCTAAGCAACGTGTGGCTTTTGCATCTCTTTCAACTACGTTGTATGAGCTTCTGAAGGTGAGTAAAGTGGATGGACCTATTTATTATCAGCACTGCCCCATGTTTAATGAAGGCAAGGGAGCGCATTGGTTAAGTAAGGAGAATGCCGTGAAAAACCCATTCTTTGGCGTACAAATGATCAGTTGTGGAAGTACAGTAGAAACGTTAAACTAATCGGCTGAGTTATGAATTATTTCCTAGCTATCCTATCGGTTGTTGTGTTGTCTTTAACGGCCTGTGGTAGTTCACAAACGAATACCAAAGCTGAAGATCGAATAGCTTCTACTGATCCTGCTATCGGTTTGCCTGTACAGTCCGTTCAATACAAGGTGGGCGATCTTGTGCCTACAGCACAAGTTTGCATGGTGAATGATGCTTTTATGGGGAAAAAACAATTGCTGGTCAGACACGAGGGTAAGGATTATTATGGCTGCTGTGAAATGTGTAAAAAGCGCATACCCCAAGAAGCTGCGATACGTGTGGCTATTGATCCTTTTTCAAAAAAAGAAGTGGATAAGGCGATGGCTTCCATCGCAATTACCGGCGATCAGGGTGAAGTTTCCTATTTTGAAAACGAAGCAAACTATCGAAATTACATTAAAAATCTAAACCTTTAACTAGCTTTTGGCTTGCAAGTAGTACAACAGTCCTGCATTTTGTTAGTTTGCGGAAAGATACAGGTGCCTGGATAAACTATTTGATATTGATTTTGTTGATAAGTTTATCGGTGACACTATTTGTCACAGGACATCACGGGGCTAGACTGGTCTATCAATATGGCGTAGGACCGATGGGAAATGGAATACTAATCAATTAAATGAATGAACATGCGTAAAAAGAGTAATATATTAACGGTTGTTTTATTATTGATGACACAACTGACAGTGCTGGCCCAGAAAGTGGTTCGTCATGACCTTTATGTACGGGATACCATTGTCAATTATGCCGGTAAATCAAAACGGGCAATCGCTGTAAACGGACAGATTCCGATGCCTACCCTGACTTTTACTGAAGGAGATACGGCGGAAATTGTTGTTCACAATGAGTTAAAGGAGAGCACGTCGCTACATTGGCATGGTATTTTTCTGCCGAACAAAGAAGACGGAGTGCCACACCTGACGCAGGAACCTATAAAGCCGAATTCGACTTATACTTATCGCTTTCCGATAATCCAGCACGGTACACACTGGTATCATTCGCATTCCGGTCTGCAGGAACAGATCGGTATGTATGGTAGTCTTATTCTCAACAAGCGTGCAGATGATAAGACTTTTCGCAAAGGAATTGATGATTTACCCACGATTCCGGTCATATTGAGCGAATGGACAAATTATAACCCCGATAACATTCAGCGGATGCTACACACGGCCAACGATTGGGCCGCGATAAAAAAAGGCGCTACACAATCGTACGTTGAAGCTATTAAAGAAGGAAAGTTTAAAACTAAAGTTACGAATGAATGGAAACGTCAGCTGGCAATGGATGTCAGTGATGTGTATTATGATAAGGTCTTGATGAACGGGGCTCATTCCACGGATTTAAAATCGGTGAACGGTAAAGCTTTGAAAGCAGGAGATAAAGTGCGTTTGCGAATTTCCAATGGTGGTGCTTCGTCTTATTTTTGGCTGCGCTATGCAGGTGGCAAAATTACCGTTGTTGCCAATGATGGGAATGATGTGGTACCGGTGGAGGTCGATCGATTGATGATTGCCGTATCGGAGACTTATGATGTCGTTGTAACAATTCCAAATGAAGGAACAGCTTACGAATTTATGGCAACAACAGAAGATCGAACACAATCTGCAAGTTATTTTGTCGGAAATGGTATTAAACAGTTGATTTCTCCACTTCCCCGCCTTAAATATTTTGAAGGCATGAAGATGATGAACGATATGATGAAGATGAATGGGGATCTCAATGATATGGGTATGAAGATGAGTCTGAATCAGATGGATATGAATGTGGTGATGTATCCCGAAATTACAGGTGATGGAAAGAAAAAAGAAGATCACAGTAAACATAGCGGTATGGATCATGGACAAATGAAGATGGAAGAAGATCCCAATCGTTATAATGCCAATGCATTGGGCGATATTGTAACGCTAAACTATGCGATGCTGGAGTCTCCTCAAGCGACTGAATTGCCTAAAGAAGCGCCGATACGAGATCTTAAATTTACGCTTACGGGAAATATGAGCCGTTATGTATGGAGCATGGACAATAAAATTCTCTCGGAAACGGATAAGATACCGGTAAAAAAGGGCGAGGTATTGCGCATTACCATCTATAATAATTCGATGATGCGTCATCCAATACATCTGCATGGCTTTGACTTTAGACTGTTGAATGGAAAAGGATCAAAAGCGCCATTGAAAAATGTGGTAGATATCATGCCAATGGAGACGGATACGATCGAATTCTTAGCAAATGAAGAAGGGGACTGGTTTTTTCATTGCCACATCCTGTATCATATGATGGCTGGGATGAATCGTGTGTTTGCTGTGGATGATTATAAAAATCCCAATCTTCCAGACAAAGCCAAAGCCTACAAGGAATTGCAAATGGAAAGTAATATGACCCATTTTATGGCGCAAAATGATTTTGCGACCAATGGAAATGACGGTCAGGCCATGTTTCAGAATGCGCGTTGGCAGCTCGGTTCCGAATGGCGATTAGGGTATAACGATATGCATGGCTATGAGGTGGAAACCCACCTGGGTAGATACTTTGGGAAGATGCAATGGTTTATGCCATTTGTAGGTTTTGATTATCGTTATCGCCGTATGGGGGAGGATGAACATGAGAAAAATATCTTTGGACAGGCCAATAAAAAAGATAGTCGCAAAGCTTTGAGTCTAGGTTTTATGTATACTTTACCTATGTTGGTCAACTTTCAGGCGGAGGTATATCACGATGGTATTGTCAGATTGCAGCTGATGCGCGAAGATATTCCGATCGCTAGAAGAATCCGTGGTGATTTTATGGTCAACTCGGACCTTGAATATATGGCCGGACTAAATTATGTCATCACCAAAAATATGGCGTTTAGAACGCATTATGATAGTGATATGGGGTTTGGTGTGGGCCTGTCATTAAATTATTAAAAGCGTAGATCTTATTTGAGTTAGGGGGCTTTGCAGTGCAAAGCCCCCTTTTCTTTTGCCATTAAAAGAGAGAATAAATGGAGGACATCTTCTGAAATGATACAAACTTTATTGAGACTTCATTGGAAATTAAATCGGACTTTAGACGCTTTCATCCGAATGAGGTCCCTATAAGGTCCGTATAAGCTCCCTATAAACTCCCCATTATTTATTCCTTTCTTCTTCACGGTGCTGCCTGTAAAAAGAGGATAGGTTCGATTCTTCTTGCGCAATGGCGATCCTGTTTTTGGTGGCGGGAAATAAAGAAAAACCCCAGAAATCATTGATTCCTGGGGTTTTATTTTAGTGTGAATTTATGACGACTAAAGTTTTTGATCGCTTAAATCATCCATTTAAATATGCTGGCTCCCCAAGAGAAACCGGCACCAAAGGCGGTTAACATGACTAAATCACCGGTATTTAATTTTTTAATATTTTGCCAGATACATAGTGGGATCGTGGCAGCAATGGTATTTCCTAGGTATTCGATATTACTTAACGCTCTATCTTCTGGTATATTAAGACTACGCCCAACGGCATCAATGATGCGCTGATTAGCCTGATGTGGGATTAACCAATTGATATCTTCAATCTGTAGGTTGTTGCGTTGCAAAACCGTATTACAGGCATCGCTCATAGACTGCACAGCATGTCTAAATACAGTTTTACCATCTTGTTTCAGGAATCTGTTGTCGTTAACAGGAAGATTGCTGTCGATTGGATACAAAGAACCGCCGGCTTCAATTTTTAAAAATTCTTTTCCCGCTCCATTGCTACATAGATAGGCATCCATAATTCCACCTTCTAAAGATGGCTCAAGCCATATCACACCAGCGCCATCACCGAAAAGAATATTGGTTGAACGGTCTTTTAAATCGACATAAGTACTGATGTTGTCGGCTCCGACTACGAGTACATTTTTATAACGTCCAGTCTCAACGAGAGCAGAAGCCATATCTAAGGCATATAAAAATCCTGAGCAAGCAGCATTGACATCAAAAGCCCAAACATTGGTAAGACCTAATTTTTCTAAAATGATATTTGCTGTTGCCGGCATAGGCATATCAGGTGTAGAAGTCGCCACAATTAGGGCATCTACATCGTTCAGATTTTTATGATATTGTGTTGCCAAATCTTGTATAGCTTTTACAGCCATGTCTGATGTGGCAAGATTTTCTTCTAAAATTCTCCGCTCCTTAATACCTGTGCGTTTGATAATCCACTCATCGGATGTATCGCAAAACTGCTCCAAATCTGTATTCGATCTTTTATTCGGTGGAATATATCCGCCAATACCAGTTATTGCTGCATATGGCCTGCTGGGTATTCTCTCAGTCATAAATTAATGTACTCTATTCTCTCTCTTATTATATAGCTATCCTATTAGGAATTACTCGTGTGTCTTTTGCGCCGTAAAACTACGGTTAATTTATGCGATTAATAAGTGAAAAAGTTGATTTTTGACAAAACAATTACGTTTTATCAGCATTTTTAACTGTTTTTTACGTATTACCTATACTAATCTTTTAATCGGTCTTTATGGGGCGGAATTAAATATTGAATGTGCTTGTTTTTTCAGAATTTTAATCTAATGAAGTCCGTCCGAATTGGAAAATAGTCTAGTTGCTTTTTGTGTTTCAAACCATTAAGTGGAGAGTTTTGCCTGTTCCAAAAGTTCAGCCAAAATGACTATTCCTTCTTCGATCAATTCCTCTGATAAGGATCCGTAGCCAAGCCGTATTCCGCCAAAAACATTTTCTCTGCTGTAGTTTTCGGGATGCGGTATATGTACTGATCTTTCCTTTAATTTTTGGAATAAAAATGCCCAGTCGATTTGATGTTTAAAAGATAGCCAAACCGCCAATCCCCCTTGTGGAGAAGTGTAGTTCACATGATCCTGCAGATGTTTGTCCAATTGGGCGATCATAAAATCACGTTTCCTTTTGTAAAGCTGTGTTGCTTTTCGGATATGTCTACGAATTGTTCCATCCTGAATGAGTTCCAGTACAGCTTGCTCCATAATATTGTCACCTTGGATATCGATGATATAGCGAAGTTCGGTAATCTGCTGGAGCAAATGTTCGTTTCTCGTCGCAAGATAACCGATACGGAGTGCTGGTGCGACAACTTTGCTCAGCGTACCAATGTAAACTGTATTGATCAGCTCCTGCTGTGAAGCGAGCGGGTAATAGGGAGCTTGTTCAAAATGAAATTCGTAGTCGTAATCATCCTCGATGATCGTGAAGTTATATTGGTTGGATAATGCTATTAATTGTGATCTCCGTTCTTTGCTTAATGTGACGGTGGTTGGATACTGTCGATGTGGGGTAAGGTACAGCGCCTTAATATTGCTCTTTTTCAATAAATGAGGCAGCAGTTCTTCAACGAGAAGACCATCGGCATCGACAGGAATAGGAATCAATTTCGCGCCGGCTTTTTCAAAGATCTTCCAGGCTGAATGGTATCCAGGGGACTCTACAAAGATATAATCATCGTGCTGTAATAGGCATTGGGCGACCAGGTACATGGCCATTTGGCTTCCACGACTGATGCATAGCTTATTTTTATCGATGTGCATGTTGCGTTCGATGTTGAGCATATTGGCGATTTCTTCACGAAAATCTAGATGACCTCGGGGATCGGCATATCCCATCATTTTCCAACGTGCGCTGCGTTTAAAAATTTGGCGATAAGCCCGTCCGAGCTGTTCTACCGGGGCAATCTTACTGTCTGGATTACCGTCATCGAATATAATACGTGTTGGAGGCTGAAGATCAGATAATTCGATCTTTTGTGCAACATATAGGTTCGAGCCATAAGGTAATTGGGCCGCTACAAATATACCTCTACGTGCTTGACTAACCAGCCAGCCTTCGCTCAACAGCAACTGTATGGCATCAATTACCGTGTTTCGGTTTAATTTTAGTTGGGCTGCAAGAGATCTGCTACTCGGTAAGGCCGTTCCCTTCGGCAATCTACCTGATTGAATATCAGCAGCAATGTTATCCGCTATTTGGATGTAAATCGCTTTTGAAGAGGATCTGTCAATATCTATCGTTAAATTCCAAGGTCTAAGCATGAGGCTGTTGTATCGGGTAATTGTTCAAATATACAATTGTTCTGCAGGATTAAAATACATTCGATAGATGGCGCATGAGCAGTGCTGCGCTATTCTATTTAAGATGAGTTATTTTGTTTATTGCCTGTGTCGGCTGGACTAGGAATAAATAACCATCTTGGACTAGGAATGAAAGGGGATTTAAGTGGATTTTTGAGTTTTACTAATTCTAAGTCATTCATGAAACCATTTCCCGTTTTTGAGAAAGTTGATATTGCGATCGAACGAGCTCTTGGTTGCTTTGTCTATGATAAACAGCAGCAGGCCTATCTAGATCTCTATGGTGGTCATGCCGTTATTTCTGTTGGGCATAGCCATCCGCATGTTGTTGAGGAAACTATACAACAGATGAACAAGATCGGATTTTATTCAAATGCAGTTACAAACGATCTTCAGGATCGTTTGGCCGAACGCTTAGGCAGTGCCTGTGGCTATCCGACCTATGCTATTTTTTACAGTAATTCGGGAGCTGAAGCAAATGAAAATGCACTGAAGTTAGCTTCGTTCCATACGGGAAGGAGGAAAGTATTGGCGATGTCCAATGCGTTTCATGGGAGAACCTCAGCTGCGGTTGCGGCAACGGATATCCAGTCAATTCGTGCACCATTAAATGAAAGTGAACAATTTGTCTTTACACCTTTCAACGAGATCTCCAGTTTGAAAAAACAATTGGAAACGGAAGAATATTGTGCGGTCATTATTGAACCTATTCAAGGTGTCGGGGGAATTCATCGGGCAAGTACTAGTTTCTTACAGGAAGTAAGAGCAATTTGCACGAAAACTGGGACCATGCTTATTTTGGATGAAATTCAATGCGGGTATGGGCGCACGGGACTTTTCTTTGCACATCAGCATGCAGGGATAGAAGCCGATCTAATTACGGTGGCCAAAGGGATTGCAAATGGGCTGCCGATGGGGGCAACAATTATTTCGCCTAAGATAAAGCCGGTCATAGGGCAATTGGGAACTACTTTTGGTGGTAGTCATGTGATCTGCGCGGCAGCTCTGGCTGTACTTGATGTAATTCAAAAGGAGCAATTGATTGATAATGCCGCAGCTGTAGGTGAATTTTTGTTGACAGAATTAAGAAAAATTCATGGCGTGAGTGAAGTTAGGGGGCAAGGTTTGATGATTGGCGTAGAGTTTGAAAACGATATTCGACATCTGCGCAAAGAACTGCTGTTTTCTGAAAAGATTTTTACAGGATATGCAGGACGCTATACGCTCCGTTTATTACCGCCGCTGTGTTTTACCATGAATCATGCGGAGACTTTTTTGAAGAGCCTACGGAAGCTTGTGCTCAAAGAGAAACTAGCCTATGATGTTTCGGGATATTGATTAGCCTCTCTATTGATTTTGTGCAAAGTTTTAATGAAGGATTCTCCAAATTAGCTGTCGCGCTTTGATAAATGTCGTAAAAGAAGTAATTTCACATCTAGCGTATTTAATCAGTAATAGTTTATAATAGATTTCATGACAACAACAAAATGTTTGCCTACAGCGGGTTTAGTGAGTATTAAGGAGGATAAATTATTATTAGCGTATAGCAACAATAGAAAGGCATGGTATCTGCCGGGTGGAAAGATTGATGCGGGGGAGGAAGCTCTGCAGTCCCTTCGTCGTGAAATTTTGGAGGAGCTAAATATCAATCTGGATCCGGATAAAATCTCCTATTATTGCCATGTTACAGCCCCGGCATACGGGCTTGTGCCAGAGGTTATCATGGAACAAGATTGTTTTCTGTATCCATTAACAGAGCAGATCGAACCCAGTAATGAGATTGGTGCCGTTCGTTATTTTTCACACCAAGAGTACCAGGAAGAACCGATCCAGGTCATTGGCGTTTTGCATGTGTTTGACAAGTTGAAGGCTGACGGATTGATTTAAAAACCCTGTCGCTACTAGATGCCATAGCCTTCATTGAGACAGCTTATACCTTTTGTGTCTTTTAAAGGTATAATTTTCTGGCTTTTGGTATCCATACGCCATGCCTTGACGATTTTGTCGAAATATTCTTTGCTTTCATCGACCCGGCTAATGGCTATAATTTCACTGTTTGGTTTGTCTCCTTGCTTGCAGTTGCATAAGCTAAGCTGCTCGTTGGACTTCAGTTTTTGGATATTGATGGTATCCAAAATCTTGTATTTGACTTTACCTTTGCTATCATCGGGTAACAATTCCTCTAAAATACAAACACCATTTTTGGCATTTGTAAAATAGCCGGCAGCAAAGCGATAATCGCCCTGTGCATTCTTGTCGGTTTCAATAAGTGCGCCAGTTGTGTAGGTATAAGATTTTAATTCAGCAATTTCATTGATCTCACGGAATACTTTCCCATATAAGGGGTTTTTCTGATCGTTAACGGTATTGAAACTGGACCAACTGCAGATGGATAGAACCGCAATCGGTATAATTAGTATATATCTCATAGTTTTCAACAATTAAAAACGTTATTAAGTTAACAAATCTTTCTGTTAACTTAATAACGTTTTTAATTCAGCACTATTGTGTCGACTGAATTTACTAAAACTAATTACGCGTTTACTTAGCCTGTGTTTCTTGCACTTTTTGAGATTCTTTATATACTTTACTGTCCTCGTCATCCATGTCCATGTCGAGATCCTCTTCTTTGTATTTTCCCATTTTTAAATGAAAGTTATCTGGAGTGCCCGTAATTCGCATAGGTATCCCAAAGATTCCAAAAGGAGGTAAGCCCAGTCTAAAACCCAGGTTCATCCGTCCGTCTAAGGTTACTTGGCCTTCAAAGCGAGGCCTGAATCCCATCATTTTCATTTTCGTGCGTTCGATGGTCATCACATTATTTTTGATATGGGATTTAATAACAACTTTTTTTACTTCGCCATCCTTCAATTTTTCTTTGGAAGTAGATTGACTAATTCCATTGAGTAGTTTGAAGCCTCTGAACTTAATCTGATTTAGCGTTAAGGATCCCTCGCCGACGATAGAAGGCATTACTGGTTGCATATTGCCATTCAATAGGCCACCCAATTTGTAATCCAATGAAACAAGACCATAAGCATTTTTGGCAGAGCTAACCATTTCCCTGAACATCGGTATCTCTTTGTAAGCGCGTTGAATATCAAAGCTGTCGGCTTTCACCGCATAATCAAAACTTGCTCTACGTGGATTTATGGGACGATAACTTCCGTTCATATCTACTTTCAGTCCCGCAAGTTCAAAGTTTGTCTTATTAAGTGTCATCTTACCTTCTTTTACCTGTAGGTCTCCTTTGAAATCTTTGATATTCATTTTGTTATATGATATGGCGTTGACAAGCCCTAAGACCTGAACGTCCAAATTTTTGGGGAGAAGAACCACACCGCTTTCGGACGTGCCTGTAGCTGTCGAGGAAGATGGTGATCCGAAAACCATGAAATCATCCACATTGATTTTCTTGCTGCTGAGTGTAAATTGACCTTTTAACGGTGCTTGACTACTTGTTGCATAATTAATAATATTGTTGAGATATCCTTTGATGGAAATATCATTCTTAGCATAGGCAACCAGGAATTTATCGAAATTCATTTTCTCCTGATTAAAACTGAAGTTCCCACTTCGAATTGCAATAGGCTGTGGAAGCATGTCGGACTGAACCTGGATATTTCCAATACTTAACCGACCGCTATTTTGAAGTCGGTTATAATGACCATTGGTGGCATCGCTCTGTAAGCCTTTTAAACTGAAATCTGTATAGATAAAGCCATCGACATTGGTACCATCCAATGCAAAGAGTTTATAAATAGGGCCGAGATTGAGCTTACCCTTGGACTGTATGTTGTATTTGATGTTATTGAAGTTCTTGAGGTCTGCATTCAAGAAAAAAGGTTCACCCGCAAATGTAAACGATACCGGTAGGATTTTGACATTCAGATCTCGAAGTGAACCTTTTTCGCTATTGACAAAAAGCTTCGACCTGAATATTTTCCATCGGGATAGGATAATCATTTGACTTGATCAATCCATTCTTCATCACGATGGACGTATTGGTTTCGGGAAAAATGTTTCGTTTGAGATCTACATAACCTTTTGCTATGAGGTTGACATCCACCAATCCGGCCAATTCGACTTGTTTAATTGGATAGAATTTTTTGATATCTGCTAAATTAAATGATGCCTTTAAATCGGAATTGACTGCAATTTTATTAAAATCCGTTATTGAAATAAATCCTTTTATATAATTGTTAAGTGCTTGAACAGAAATATCATGTATTGCTATTGATGCACTTTTTAACTGGCCATCGGGATCCTTTGCTTCCAGACGATAGGCAATTTTGTCCAATCCCTGTGGGAGCTTAGCCAATTTGAATTTACCATCTACGAGTGTATTTTTGATATCAAAAGTAGGAATGGATGCGACGTATTCCTGTTCGCGTTTTTGGAGCCCTACCTGACGAATAGCTTTGGCGTATGTGCCGTCGATTTTCGCGTCAAGATTCCACTTTCCACCGAAAGAAAAATCGGGAAACTGTAGCGAGGCATGGAGTTTATCGAGATTAAGATCACTTTTTATGTTGGCATGCACGGTTACAGGGTGTAAACCTGCAATGTTGCCCTGTGCATTGAAATAGCCTGAAGCAACTTTAAAGTCAAATTGTTTAAGATCAATTTGTAGTGAGTCTGGATTCAGTGCCGGCAAGTCTATCCGTAATTTTGCATTCCAGTCTGTTAGCGGATTGGTGGATTGTTTATACGCGAGAAAGCCATTGTTGACCATGAGCCCAAGTGAAAGATTAGGCATTTTGTTGTTGTCGACAATATAATCACCTTCTAGATTAACAAAAACCTCAGATGTACCTTTCACGGAGAGGTCCTTGATCCAAGAAGCGTAGTTATTTGGGACTAATGAAAGTAATTCGGCCAAGGTACTTTCCTGTGATTTTAATTTAAAATCTAGGTGATAACCATGGGAAATAAAAGACAACAATCCACGGAAACGAACTGGTAATTGATTTATTTTAATATCATTTCGTTCGAATACGAAGGATAACGTATTGGTATTGATCCGTGTTAGCAAATTGGCATCGATCGACTTTTTGTCCACATATAATTCATTGTCAAAGGAAAATGAAAAGGATGCAATTTTTGCACGTGTGTTCAAGTCAAAAATATTTGACATCAGATCTCCCTTACCCTCATATTCGAGATCTTTTGCCTCTATCTGAAGCGGAATGGAGCGGTCTTCATAATGGAGATTTGTTTTTTCAAGTTTAATTAATTGAAAAGCCAAAGCGCTACTTTCTGCATTATCTTGTGTTTTTGTTGAATCTGACGGGGTGGATTTATAAATAGAATAATTGGCATTTCCCAAAGAATCAACCAAGATGTTGATCTTTCCGTTGTTCACGATAAACTTGTCGATGACAATTTTAGATTTGAGGAGACTCATAAGGTCCACGCCAAAACTGACTTTTTTCGCGGCAAGCAGCGTATCGTTTTTAAAAGGCTCGGCCCCTTTTAGTAAGACATCATCCATCGATGCAGTAAGCAAAGGGAATTGATCAAAGAAGGTTAATCTTACTTTTGAATAATTTAACTCACCAGTAATATGCTCGTTTACGAGTGATTTGACCTTGCTATTTACTTCATTTTCGAATATATAGGGAATAGATAATATGCTGATAACGAGTAGTACGACGATGCTTGTAAAAACGATAGCGATACGTTTCACAACTTTTATAAATGTTGCTTTTGACACTTTGTAATTTTTTGTGGTTACAAAAATCAGAAAATTATTATTAATCTTTATTAAATGCCCCATTTATTTTGGTTAGCTCTTGGAATATGTCGTGTTTCATTGACAAAAGGCTGGGTTAGAGCTTTCTTATGAACTTGTTTGCTAAAGCTTTGAAAATTTTGATGTATTTTTGCGCCGTGAAATTTCGATTTAAAAATGCCGAACAGAAAAATAGTATTATCCTAATTGTCTGTTTGTTGTTGCTGCTGCTGGTAGGAGGGGGATTGCTCGGTGTTATCCATCATAAAGTTGATCGTCTTAAGAAAAGAATATTGATCGATTTTGCGGATGAGAATATGTTTCTTGTCAAAAAGCAATTGGAATTGCTACAGCAGGATCTGTACCTTTCTGAGAAAAAAATATTGGAACAACCCACGTTTGATCCAAAGGAAAGTGGTGATTCCTTATTGGTCATTATCCCGGTAGGCCAACCTGATTATATAAGCCATAGGATGCTAACATTGTTACGGACACGAACAATAAATCATCGGCTATATCATATCTATATGGATATCGAAAGGCTGAATGCTTATTTTTCGAAGCTCAATTTCGGAAGGCGGGCTTATTTTGAGATCTATGATGACCGCGGCATCTGTGTATATTCTCCAGATAATCGAAAATGGGGAAAGAGAAATACTGCCGCTGTGTCAAAACAGGGGCAAATTGTCCAGTCAGATTTTCTGCAGCTGGACGTGATGGTTAATTCCTATCCCTGTAACATTCTGTTTGTTGGTGGTGAAATCAAGGTGTATGTTCTCTTGTTGAGTATCGAAGAAGAAATCCAGGAATTGTTGACCTATAGTATCTTGCTCGGTGTGGGGTTAATGTTGGTGGCGATGGTATTGATCTATTTCAATGTTATGGAGCGACGCAAGATTCAACAATTGAAATTGCTTGCTTTGAAGCAGAAAAATGAATATACACAGATGCGTCTAGTACATTTGCGACAACAGATCAATCCACATTTTCTATTCAATACATTTGGGTCGCTTCAGTACCTGATCGGAAAAGACGATGAACTGGCCAAGTCTTTTATTGGAAAGATGACCAAGGTTTATCGTAAAATGTTGCGTACAGATGAGGCAGAATGGTCTACGCTAAGGGAGGAACTGGAATTGGCCAAAGCCTATTTCTTTTTGCAGCAGGTGCGGTTCGGCGCGGCATTGCAGGATATGGATATAAATATTCCAAGAGAATTATTAGAACAGAAAATTCCACGTTTGGGTTTGCAAATGCTGATCGAGAATGCGATAAAGCATACACGCATTTCGAAAGAGAATCCGCTTACTATTCATTTAATCTATATACCCGAAACCAACCTGCTGGAGGTTAGCAACAACTGGCAGCCCAGACAGGGGGCAGAGCTTGAAGGTGAGGGGTACGGGCTCAAATATTTGTCATCCATCTATAATTACTATGCCATGGCAGGTTTTCATTTCGGGTTAGAGTCGGGGCAATTTATTGTGCGATTACCACTCGCATAATGCTGTATATGAATAATGAAATTGGAGGTGTCTGCGTATTCATGTTTTTATAGTGCGTGTTCATCATTCTGAACTACGTGTTCATCCCTTTATGTATTATTCTGTACAATATTTTTAACAAATTTGGCTCTTAATCCAGCGGTTTTAGTTTGTGATTAGCCTAATCTTATCCCATAAAATGCCAAGGTCTTTATAAAGTGCAACTTATGATTGACCTCCATGGAATAGATGCAATTACTTTCTGATACAAAATCCGAAGCTAAAACAGGCTTAGGATCAATAATGGATTTTCGGTTGATGTTACGTCGTCACCAGTGAAAAACAAATAGAATGCCACGAGCTCATTTATGCCTTTGAAAGCGAGCTCAAAAATAATTATTTGATGAAAAACACTTATACTAAGCTAGCCATTGGTCTTTTATTTTCGGCGGGTCTAATGCAATCTTGTTCTATATTGCAAACCGTAGGTTTAAGAAAAAAAGAGACGGTTACTTCTGCCAAAGATTCTACGGCAAAGAAAGATTCTACAGCTGCATACGACAAATTGTTGAAAGATGCGCGTGTGGATAGTGGAATGTTTACTGTGATCCGTAAAGAAAACAACTACTACTTTGAAATTCCATTGAAAAAGATGGGGCAAGATATATTGTTGATCCAAAAGCTATCTTCTGTACCGTTGGCCTTGAATGAGGCTGGGGTAAACAAAGGGATGAATTATGAAAATAAGGTCATTCGTTTTACCCATCGTAAAGAGAAAAAAGAAGTGTGGGTTTCGGAGATTAAACCGCAGGTCGAAGTACCTAAGGGTGACGCAATAGCCGCTTCGGTATATGATAATTATCGCCCTTCTTATATTGAATCGTTTAAGATTGAAAGCTATTCAAAGGATTCAAGTGCCGTGGTGATCAAAGTCAATAAAGTATTTGACGGTTCAGAAAAAAGCTTTACGGATGTGTTTACGTCTTTGGGTTTGGGAACTTCACCTAAAACGAGTATATCTACCGTTGAAGACATTAAATCCTATGCGAATAATATCGTTGTGAAGTCTGTATTCTCTACCAAGGTCACTGAAGGTGATGAATCTGTACCGGTTTCTTTAGAAATTACAAGTAATCTTTACGAACTGCCTGAAAATCCTATGGTTGCGCGGTTTGCAGATCCAAGAGTAGGTTTCTTTACTTCACCACGTTGGTATTTTAATGATAAACAACAGGAACTGGATAAGAAAAATCTGGTCAATCGCTGGCGCTTAGAGCCGCGTGACGAAGATAAAGCGCGGTATCTGAAAGGGGAGTTGGTCGAACCAAAGAAACCGATTGTCTTTTATTTAGATCCGGCGACACCAAAACAGTGGCGACAAGCGATCATCGATGGAGTTCATGATTGGCAGGTTGCCTTTGAAGCTGCTGGTTTCAAAAATGCAATTCTGGCCAAACAACAGCCGGATAGTGTCAAATTTGATCCCGATGATGCCAATGTATCCTCGATCGTTTACGCAGCATCTGCTCAGGCTAATGCCATGGGACCTTCTGTGGTCGATCCGCGCTCGGGGGAGATCCTTGAAGCCGATGTGATCTGGTGGCACAACGTCATGACGATTTTAAATAGCTGGATGCGTATACAAACAGGTATAGTAGATACATCGGTACGATCCAATGTGTTTTCGGATGAAAAAATGGCACATGCCATTCGCTTTGTTTCTTCCCATGAAATTGGGCATACCTTGGGTCTTATGCATAACATGGGCTCCTCGGCAAGTTTTCCTGTTGATTCATTGCGTAGTAAAAGCTTCACCGCTAAAATGGGGGGGACTGCTCCTTCAATTATGGATTACGCTCGTTTCAATTATGTGGCACAACCCGAAGATGGTGTGGAACAGATCACTCCCGTGATCGGTGCTTACGACAAGTATGCCATTGGCTGGGCTTACCGTTGGTATGGCAAAACGCAACCTTGGGATGAAATTCCTTTGCTGAGAAAGGAAATTGACAGCCATGTACATGATCCTATTTACCATTACGGTGAACAGCAAGATTCTAAAAATATCGTTGATCCGCGGGCTCAATCGGAAGATCTTGGTGACGACGCGATGAAAGCTGGTGAATATGGCATGCGGAATCTGCGTCGTATGATGCCTAATATTATCAACTGGACCACTAATGTAGGTGATGATTACTACCGTGCCGGTAAATTATATATGGGTGTAGTCGGACAATGGTATGCGTATGCTGACCATGTCTTAAATAATATCGGGGGAATATACCTGGAAAATGCTGTTTTGGGCGATCAAAAAGATGCCTATAGTCCAGTACCAACAGACAAACAAGTACGTGCTTTGGAATACCTCAAGAAGAATGTCTTTTACATGCCCGAGTGGTTGTTCGTCCCAGAGCTGATGGCAAAAACTTTTCCATTGAAAGATTCTCCAATAGGACCATTTGAGTATGCTCCTTATAACTTACAACGTGAATTTCAGTATGCCATGTTGTATAAACTGGTCAATGATGAACGTTTGCTGCGTATGGTTGAGATGGAAAATCTTTTTGGAAGTAGAAAAGCATGGAGTGCACCTGAGTTTCTAACTTCTGTACGTCAGACGATCTTTGCTAAAACCATCAGTGGACAATCGTTGGACCTTAAAACACGGATGCTACAACAAAACTATGTGGATGTTCTGATGGTATCTACAAACAAATCCATGGAGAAATTAAATGCGAAGAAGCTGGCAGGCATTGAGCAGCTAGTTGAAGCGATACAACCTGATCTATGTTTACATCCACAACATGCATCCTCTTCAAAAACGGGACTTCGGAATGTACATGTCACTGGTATGATACGCACTTCCGATATGTTGACCTATAAACGTGCTGAACTATATGAGATCTACCAGTTGTTGAAGCAAAAGCAGCGGACAGGTGACGCGACTACAAAATCGCATTACATGGATCTTTACTACGTATTGCAAATACCTTAGAATTAAACTAATATATTAACATCTACCAAAATGAATAAGTTTTTAATACCGTTGACCTTCATGTGTGTGCACGTTGCGCATGCGCAGGAATCCAGGGAACTGAAAGGAAAGGTTTTGGATGCGGTCACGTTAAAACCGGTCGTGGGGGCGACGGTTGTCGTTGAAAGTTCGGCAGTAGCAGAAGATATCGGTGTACCTAATCAGGTGCAGCAGTCGGCATTGGGTTCATTGACCGATGCGGCTGGTGAATTTCGCTTAAAAGTGCCTAGTAATTTAAAGTATGTAACGATTAGCTATGTCGGGTACCAGCGTATTCAGGTGCCGGTATTTCAGGATCATAAGACAATCTTGCTTCAGCCAAGTGGTGAGTCCTTGGATGAAGTGATCGTAACAGGTTATACGGATATCAAAAAACGTAAGAATACGACGGCTTACAATAAAATCAATGTAGCGGACATCAAACAGACGGGGGTTGCATCGATCGATGAAATGCTTGCTGGTCAGGTGGCAGGTTTGCAGTTGAGCAATTTTAATGGCGGCCCCAATAGTGCTCCACAGATCCGTATTCGTGGTACTGTATCACTCAATGGCACACAAGATCCCTTATGGGTGATTGACGGACTGCCGATTGAAGGTACGGCAATGCCAAACCGAATAGAGAAAGATGATCTTAATAGCTTGACAAATCTTCCTATTGCAGGCATCAATCCCGATGATATCGCCGATATTACCGTTTTAAAAGATGCTGCGGCGACTTCAATTTATGGTGCCCGGGCCGCAAATGGGGTCATTGTGATTACCACAAAAAGAGGTAAATCTGGTCCCGCAAAATTGCAGGTGTCAGCAAATACCTTTGTGACGCAACGTCCGGATTTCGGTAAACTCAATCTGATGGATGCTAATGAAAAAGTGAATTTTGAGTTATTGATGGCCAATCGTACGGATCTCAATTATCGTACGGATAAGGGCGCTGTTATGCGGATACTAAATAAAGCAAATGCATTGGATGCTTATCGCACCGGTGGTTTAGCAGCTTTGTCACCGGAAGTACAGCAGTCGATCAGTCAATTGCGCACGCAACAAACGAATTGGGGGAATGAATTATACCGTCAGGCGGTCAATCAACAGTATTCCGCGTCTATTTCAGGCGGTAATGATGGGCATCGCTATTATTTGTCAACAGGTTTGTACGATGAAAAAGGTGCTACAAAAGCGGTAGATCTTCGTCGTTATTCATTGACATTAAATAACGATTTTACAATCAACGATCGGTTTAAAGCTGGTATTAATATATTAGGATCAGTTTCGAATAGACAAAATCCGATTCAGGATCGTGATGCTTTCACGAACCCAAGTTATTATGTGCGTTCGGTTAATCCATATCTTTCAGTTTATGATCAATCTGGGAAATTTAACTATGATCCAGATATCGAGGGCTTTGAAAGAGATACTTATATCCCATTTAACGCAATTGAAGAGCGCGATAATACCAAATACACGTTAACAAATAAAGCACTGAAAGCAATCAGTTATTTGGAATACGCTATTTTACCACAGTTATCCTGAGAACAGAGCTTGGTTTGCAATTTGATGAAAATAAAACTGAAAAATTTGCAGATCAGGAAAGTTATAACACCCGAAAATTGCGTGCTGCGACCCGCTACTACGATGCCGCCAGCAAGATAAATAAGTATTTTTTGCCTACTGGTGGGACAATAGAAAATTCCAATAATAGCGTTTTCCAATACAATTGGAAAACTTATTTAAAGTACAACAAAACCTGGAACGATCGCCATGAGCTGGAATTGATGGGAGGAACGGAACTGAGACGGAGCAAGAGTGAAATCGTAACAACGAAGGGATTCGGGTACAATCCGGCAACATTGACGACGCAAACACTTGTTTTCCAAATAGCAACTACCAAATGACTCAAGGTTTGTACAGTATAAAAAAGGATTTGTAGAAAGCTCATATGCCTCGTTCTATGGGAATGCGACCTATACTTTTGATCGGAAATACAATGTATATGCAAGTATTCGACAAGATGGTTCTAATATGTTTGGTGTTGATCCCAAATATCGTTTTCTACCGATTTGGTCTGTTTCGGGATCATGGAATGTGCTAGAGGAAGAGTTTATTAAAGGAAAAACCGCTTTGTCTGATCTCCGAGTGCGCGCGTCTTACGGTACGCAAGGAAATATTGATCGCAATACTTATCCTTTTATTGTTGGTTTTTATAATAACATTACCATGTTGCCAGGAAATAATGAAGGAACTGTATTTGTTGAGATGCCTGCTAATGATAAACTTCGCTGGGAAAAGACCCAATCTTATAATGCTGGGATTGATTTAGGCCTATGGAAAAACAGATTAAATATTACGGTTGATTATTATAACAGAAAGAGTACCGACTTAATCGATTATAGTGCAATACCTTTGGAAAACGGTTTCCAAAACGTAAAAGTTAATTGGGCCTCAGCAAGAAACCAAGGCGTGGAATTGACGATATCAAGCCGTCAGATCCAAACGGATAAATTCTCCTGGTCAACGGACTTTAATATTGCACACAATAGTAATAAATTATTAAAAGTACTCGCTGATCCAAAAGCCTATGCGCTTGAAACACAGGAAGGGCGTCCAATTAATGGCCTATACGTATTGGAAACGGCTGGTTTGGATAAAGATGGGGTGATGCAGTTCAGAAATCAGGATGGATCCGTTTCGAGCTTTGAACAGTTTTTTGGATTATATGATCCATGGGCGGAGTTTTTGCCAGGTTATATTTCGCAAACCGATATGACCGCTGCAGAATACCGTTCTAAATTTAAATACAAGGGTAGTAAAGATCCGAAGTTTATCGGCGGAATGACCAACCGTTTCCGTTATGCTAATTTTGATCTCGCAATTTCTGCTGTGTTTAATTTGGAGCGTTGGGTAAGCCGTACACCGACTTATAATCCGGCTCTGGTAGACCGTGGTCAGAATTATACAACAGATCTTTTGAAGGCACTGCAAGAGGGTGGTAATATGCCTGCTTTGGGAAGCATAAGTTCTGAATTCAATGATCGCTGGATGGCCTATGCTTGGTTGGAAAGCAATGATCCAATTAAATCATTCAATCTCTATGATATCTGGGCAAAGAAAATGAGCTATGTCCGCATCAATAGCATTCGTTTAGGTTATACACTCCCTGCTGCATTAAGTAAAAAAATTGGTACAAGCAATTTACGCGTGAATGTAGAAGGACGTAACCTATTTGTCTTTGGAGCAAATTATGACGGATATTTTGATCCTGAAACTTACGGTAATTATTATGCACAACCGATCAGCAAGTCTTTTGCCTTCGGTCTGTCAGCGAGTTTTTAATTCTTTTAATTGATTTATAACATGAAAAAGATAGTTTATTTTGGAATGATCATGGCAGCCAGTGCATTGAATTCCTGCGATAAATATTTAGATATAAAACCGGTAGGGACGGTTATCCCTACTTCGGAAAGTGATTTTAGAGGTTTAATGACAAGCAGTTATGCAAACTTTCCTGCACATAAGTCCTATTTGTCCTTGCGGACAGATGAGCTATTGTTGGATGAAAGTTCGACTGATGCCGCTAGAACCAAAGATATTTATCTTTGGAACGATCAAAATCCTGATCCGACAACAATTGCTTATCCCTATCTGACATTTTATAGTAGTATTTTTTATACCAATCAGGTCATTAGTACAATCGATGAAAAGTTGGCTAGCAATGCAGCAGTGGACCAAATCAAAGGAGAAGCTTATCTGATGCGTGCTTATGCTCATTTTGAGTTATTAAATCTCTACAGCGAGGTCTATTCGGCGAGTAATGCAGGGCTTCGGGGCGTTCCTTTATCGACAAAGATTGACCTGGAACAACGTTTTGTACCTGTGACCATTGGAGAGTCTTATGCGCAGATCCTGGCTGATATGGGAAAAGGGACAGCTTTACTGACTGTGGATGATCAGGCAAAAGGTGTTAATTATCGCTTTAGCAAACGCGCTGCTTTTGCCATGGCCTCACGCGTTCATTTATATCGCGGTGAGTGGCAAGAAGCAATTGATGCCGCTAAAAAAGCTTTGGTTATAAATGACAAATTGGTTGATCTCAATGCTGCTGGAAGCCTACTTCCGAATGATTTTGAATCAGCGGAGATGATTATGGCTTTGGAAAAAGTATCTGTTCCTGGAGTACGTACAAGTTCCTTTATTTCACCGGCCTTGTTAGACAGTTATTCTGCAGGCGATTTGAGAAAAGGTCGTTACTTCCAAAAAAGTGGGGGCGATTATGTATCCCTCAAAGGTGGGGACAACCGTTTTAATGTGAGTTTTAGAAATGCTGATCTTTATTTGACGTTGGCCGAATGTTATGTTCGTCTGGGAAATACAGCAGAAGCATTAAAATATCTGTCTGCTTTAAAGAAAAACAGATTTACCGCAGATGCCTATGCCAAAGAAACTAAGGCTGACGCAGGTTTGTCAAAGGAGCAATTGCTAGATGCGGTTCTGCTGGAACGCAAGCGTGAACTGGCGCTAGAGGGATTACGGTGGTATGATCTAAAACGGACGACAAGACCGGCGATCACACACAGTAGTTTCGGCAGAACGGTAACACTGCAGCAGAACGATCCTCGTTATGTGATACGTTATCCACAGGAAGCAATCAATAATAATCCCGATCTGTTGAAATAATCTATTTTTTTAAATCCTATATATATTAATCCATTTTCTTTTTAGGAAATGGATTTTTTATTACATTCAACCCATGGGATGGAAAATACTGATTGTCGAAGACGAAGACTGGGCTTTTGTAGGCTTAAAGGAGATGTTAACTGCGCGCTATGGAGAAAGTGAACTGACCTTTACCAATGCAAAAGAGGTTCAGGAAGCGGTGGTGACAATCAATAGAAATCAATTCGATCTGATTTTTATGGATATCCACCTGATGGATGGGCTGAGCTTTGAAATTTTTAAGCAGGTATCTATCGATGTGCCGCTTATTTTTACGACGGCTTACGAACAATATGCCTTGGAGGCCTTCCAAAATAGAGGGTATGCCTATTTGTTAAAACCTTTCGACAGCGACGAGTTGACTGAGGTCATGAAACGTATCGAACCGCTACTACCTAAAGTAGAACCTCGGCTCAAACAGCGTTTTTTAGTGAAATATGGTAATTTTTTAAAGTCGCTGGCCATTGCTGATATTGCTTATTTTATGGCAGAAGACAAAGAGTTGTATGCTGTAGAAAAAGGATCTGGAATTGCATATATTATTGAAGATACCATCACTCATCTCGTTACACAGGTAGATCCAACAGTTTTTTTCCAGATCAATCGTAAATTTCTTGTTCGAATAGATGCGATTCAATCCATGTTAAAAATTAGTCGAAATAGAATCAAATTAGCGTTAATGCCCTCAACTCCAGCGGGAATTGTAGTCATTGTTAGTGAGGAACGATCTCCGAAGTTTCAAAAATGGCTTGATCAATAATAGTAAGTTAGCTTACTAAATGACTTTTATAAGCTTAGTTTTTAATTTTAAGTACTTTATTTATAGTGTTTTGTGTTTTAGCGAAACAAAATCTATTAATTCAATAGATTTTGTTATATATTTGCGTTCCAATAAAAACTACTTATTCAGTAGATTTTATTGGAATGCAAGGAGCCACTGTGTTTTTTGTATTTAATCACACTTAACTTATTTAGTAAAGCATTCTTACGATGTACGCAAAACTTAAATACATTCCTATTGCTGCGATAGCATTATCAGGTGTCAATATGAACAGGTTGTATGCTCAGCAGCGGGCTATACAAGGAAAAGTTGTTGATGCCAAAACCGGTCACCTACTTCCTGGAGTAAATGTTCGCATTTCGGGGCAAAATCAAGGAACCTTAACGAATTCAAAAGGAGAGTTTACAATCAATGTCACAGGTGACGTATTACCTGTATTGGAATTTTCCTTTGTAGGTTATGAATCTCAACAGCTAAAAGCAACAAGTACAAACTTAACATTGTCCTTGAAACCCTCCAGTACAGATCTGGAAGAAGTGGTGGTGGTGGCTTACGGTACTGCCAAACGTACAAACATAACGGGGTCGGTCAGTACGGTGAGCAGCAAAGCTATTGAAAATAGACAGGTATCAAATATTACGAAGGCCCTGGAGGGACAGGTACCGGGCTTACAGTCCGTAGCGTCCTCGGGACAGCCAGGTACTGAAGCAGCCATCCGTATTAGGGGTATCGGCTCCATTAATGCCTCCAGTTCACCTCTGATCGTGTTGGATGGTAGTCCTTATGCCGGGGATATTAACTCCATCAATCCGAATGACATTCAGTCTATCTCTGTTTTAAAAGATGCAGCATCAAGTGCACTTTACGGATCCAGAGGGGCGAATGGTGTGATTATTATTACTACTAAGTCTGGTGTGTCTTCCGACAACACCAAGATTAATCTCAATTTTACACAGGGCTATTCAACCCGTGCAGTTCGTGACTATGACCAGGTATCGACCGATGAATATTTTCAGCTCTATTGGGAAGCTTTGAGAAACAAAAACCTGTCAAATGGCCTTACAGCAGAGCAAGCGGCGTCCAACGCAAGTAAGACCGTATTGACAGATTTAAATATCAATCCGTATGGCAGTCAATACCCGCAGCCGGTCGGAGTAGATGGTAAGTTGGTTGCCGGAGCTAAGACACTATGGGATGATCCATGGACCGACGTATTGCAACGTACGGGAGTGCGTACACAAGCAGATCTAGGGTTTAGTGGTGGTAGTGCCAAAAGCACCTATTATATTTCGGGTGGTTATCTGAACGATCAGGGGATAGCGATTGAATCTGGATTTAAAAGGTACAACCTGCGCGCAAATCTTGACAGCAAAGTGAAATCCTGGTTAAATGTCGGTCTCAATATAGGTGGTAGCAGTACACAACAAAAATATCCGCAGTCTGAGGACAGCAATACGGCAAACATTATAAATTTTACGAGACTGGTGCCATCTTTTTATCCATACTATGAGCGCAATGCGGATGGTTCATTTGTGCTTGATGGAGCCGGAAATAAGATTTACGATTTTGGAGAATATCGTCCAAGTGGTGCAACACCACGTAATAATTTAGCTGCTTCTCTTCCTTTGGACAGAAATGATATCCGTCGGGAAAATCTATCTGCCCGGACTTATCTGGAAGTGTTGTTTTCCAAAAATTTAAAATTTAAGTCGACATATAATGTTGATTATATCAACGGGAATACACACGACTATACCAATCCTTTGTTGGGAGACGGTGTGAATACGGGCGGGTATGTTTATCGTTCAAATGTGCGTACCGTAGCGCAGACCTGGAACAATTTATTGACTTATGAGAAGCAGTTTGGCTTACATTACCTCAATGTATTGGCCGGTCAGGAATACTATGATTTTAATAGTAGCAATATCAACGGTAGCAGACAGCAATTTGTGCTCCCTTACTTTGATGAACCTGCTGCGGCATCACAACTCAATAACTTCACGGGATCAAGTGCTGGGTATAGGCTATTGAGTTTCTTGGGAAGAGCGGAGTATAATTATGATAACAAATATTATTTATCGACTTCGTTACGTACTGATGGTTCGTCGCGCTTTTCGCCAGCAAAACGTTGGGGAACATTCTGGTCTGTGGGTGGATCTTGGAAGCTGAAACAGGAAGAATTTTTGAAGGATAACACAACGATTGATCAGCTGACGGTAAGAGCAAGTTATGGTGGACAAGGAAACGATAATTTAGGTACCTATTATGCTTATAAAGGACTTTATACCATTGCAAATAGTTTGGGTAAAGGCGGAACGTATACCGGTAGGTTGGCTACACCAGATCTAAAATGGGAGTCGAACCTCAATTTGAACGTAGGTGTCGATGTATCTGCATTTGAAAACCGGGTTTCATTGAGTGTGGAGTACTTTAACCGTCGGAGTAAGGATTTGCTGTTCACCATGCCGATGGCTTATTCAACAGGCTATACGGGCTATGATGCAAATATTGGAGCGCTGAAAAATACCGGTATCGACGTGGATATTCGTACTGTCCCGGTTCGAAATGAAAATTTTAAATGGAATTTAGACGTCAATCTTTCGCATTACAAAAACAAGATTACAGCTTTGCCAAAAGATAACAAACCGATCATTACGGGGAATAAGCTTTTGCGTGTAGGCGGAAGTATCTATGATTTTTATCTGCCGGAATGGGCTGGAGTAAATCCAGATAACGGTCTGCCTCAATGGTATACCGCTGATAAGGACGGTAATAAAACAGGTGAAAAAACTTCGGAATACAGTAAGGCCGGTAATTTTATTGCCGGGACTTCATTGCCAGATCTTGTCGGTGGGATTCAAAACAGTTTCACTTACAAAAATTTTGATTTGTCTGCTTTGTTGAGTTTTAGTTTGGGTGGACAGATATTAGATAACGATTATATTCAGCTTATGCATAGCGGTAATAATCCGGGACGTGCTTGGTCCAAGGAGATCCTCGAGCGCTGGACGCCTGAGCATACGCAGACCGATGTGCCTAAATTGACAACAGATAACTTGAATTGGACTTCTTCGTCCACACGTTTTCTTTACAGTGGCACTTATGCACGCCTTAAAAATGTGAGTTTGGGCTATAGATTACCTTCGGATTTATTGAAGCGGATAGGTGTAGAAAAACTTCGTGTCTTTGCAACTGCCGAAAATCTATTGACATTTTATGGTCATCAAGGAATGGATCCAGAACAGACGGTGAATGGGGCGACCTATTTTCGCTATCCGGCAATGCGAACAATCTCTGGTGGTATTCAGCTTGTTTTTTAATGCCTTATTGTTAATCTGAGAATTTAAATGAAAATCATGAAACTAAAAATTATATATATCATATTGGCGCTCTCTCTAGTGAATGCATCATGTAAGGATGCGCTTGAGTTGGATCCGACCACTTCTGTGCCGGAAGGTGAAGTGTTTAAAAATACCGACAATGTTGCTACGGTGATCAATGGTACCTGGAGGTATTTAAATGATACCTATTTTACTTATGCCAATCCAGGTTATACGGCGGTAATGCGTACAAGTGATGCAATGGGAAGTGATGTTGCGGTGACGACCAAATATGGTTATCGCGATGCGTATGCATTTACCGAATTAACAAACAATCGTTCTAATCGCGTTAATTCTTTTTGGATAATGCTGTATAAAGTGATCGATAATATGAATAATGTGATCGCGAAAGTGGATGGAGCTGAGGGATCTGTCGAAACCAAGAATGTATTGAAGGGAAGAGCGAAAGCATTGCGCGCGTTTTCTTATCTAAACCTGGCGACTTTTTACCAGTTCAGTTATCTGAAAGATAAAAATGCCAAGTCTGTTCCGATCTATACCGAACCCAGTACATTGTCGACTGAAGGAAAATCAAGGTCAACACAGGAAGAAGTGTATGAACTTATCTTGAAAGATCTCAAAGACAGTGAAAGCTTGTTGGCTTCTGCTAGTAGAGCGGATAAATACGAAATCAATGCGGATGTCGTGTATGGTCTGCTTGCGAGAACCTATTTGCAGGTAGGCGAATGGAAGCTAGCCGCTGAATATGCTGAAAAAGCAGCTCAGAAGTATAATTTAATGACTCCGTCAGATTATCAGGCAGGTTTTAATGATCTTGGAAATAGCGAGTGGATTTGGGGACATCAGCAGACTAACGAGCAAAATGTGGCAAGTTATACATTTCATTATTTGGATGTGTCGTCAGCTGGATCTTATTACTATAGTTTTATGGCCGATCCTTATTTTAAAGATTTATTCGATACCAGTGATGTGCGTTACGCTTTATTTGAATGGGATAATTTACCTGGTCGGGAAGGTTTCCTACGGTATAAGAAGTTTAAGTTTAAGTCCAATTTAATTGGAGATATTGTATACATGCGTGCTTCTGAAATGGTTTTGATTGCGGCTGAAGGTTATGCAAGAGCTGGTGAAAACGATAAAGCGGTAGCAGCGCTGAATAAATTACGGACGGCTAGAAACGCTAAGCTGTTTTCAGGAAATGATAATGGACAATTAATTGCTGCCATTCTTGTTGAAAGACGCAAGGAACTTTGGGGTGAAGGATTTGCTTTGTCGGATATTCTTCGGACTCAGGGAAAGGTTGTGCGTAAATCCTATCTTGATGCTGAGGGAAAACCTATTCAAGTAGAAATTGTGGGTGCAGACGGTAAGCCTAAGCTGGTTAATGGTCAAGGGCACCGGATTATTAAATTTCCTGATGGTTCTAATTTTGTAGAAAACAGTCCTTATTATTTGTTTGCTATACCATACGAAGAGACGGTGCGAAATCCGAATCTTTAGTATGTTTTTGTTGGTTTGTTATTGAAGAGATCCGGTGCACTTCTGTGTATCGGATTTTCTTTTTTTCTCACGCGACTTTCTTTTTTGGCTGTGTGCTTTGCTTCCTTTTGTTGAAGAATGCTTCCTTTTTTTAGTGTTGCCCTGTTTGCGCGGCTTAGCGTTGGGATCTTCTCGGTTTAAAGACTGTCGTCTTTTTGTCTTGTATGTTGTTTTTTCAGATGGTGTATCGCATTCCTATAAATTGCACAAGAGATGGTGTCGGTAAATAGGGTAAGGGTTAGTTTTCCACATTATGTTAATAACGCTGTTGAAAACCTGTTTAAAAGAAAAATGCAGTTATTAACAGTACTTATTAACATTATGTTGATAACCTTTCTTTTTCTTCTTTTTGCTTTTGTTCATCCAGATGATATATCCTGTGATGGGCAAGGAAGCACAAAAGAGACTAGCTAGGCAAGCGATAATTTTTGTTGTGAGTCCACCGATGCCACCGGTATGAATATCATAGTTAAGTGCACCGAGCTTATCCCCATACTGCAATTCGTTGCTGGATTTGACTGCCGTAAGACTGCTGTCTTCTTTATTATAATAAAGCCAATCAAATACACCGCTTCGTTTTTCATGATGTCTCACCTGTATATCCATCGCTGTTTCGGTTTCTTTTTTTAGTCGGATCGACATCATTTCAGCATCCGGATAATTTGTCAAGGCATACCGTAGCGCATTGTCCTGAAATTTCTTTTCCACAGGAGGCAAGGGGATAGGGGAGCTGTGTGTGGAAGAAGCTGTTGGCGACTGCAATAAATTGAATGTTGCGATATAGGTCTTTTTGAAATCCGGAAAAGCAAAAGCGAGGCCCGTAATGGCAAAAAATCAATCCGATAAATAAACTGTAAAATCCGATGACATTGTGGAGGTCGTGGTTCAGTCGCTTCCATTTTACTTTGGTATCTAACCAAAAACTGCGCTTAAGATTCTTGCCCTTCCATTTTTTTGGCCACCAAAGAACAATGCCACTAAGTAAGATAAGGACAAAAATGGCCGTTGACCAGGCGACGATAGGATGGCCATATTGCTTGCCCAAGAGGAGGTTTAGGTGAAGCTGAAGCACCAGTTGAAAGAATTCTGTTTTTGAATTTTCTACTTGCTGTACTTGACCAGTATATGGATTGATGAAAACGCGTTTGTAATAGCGGTAATAATTCCAATGGCCAAATGCTTTTTCGTCCGTTTTTATGGCACGAAATACCCAGGTACGATTCTTCGAAGGATAGAGATCAACCCGCGTGATTTTTTGATTTTTTTCGAGGCTTTTCTGTGCGCTGTAAAGAAGTGCGCTTAAAGGTAGCGGAGTTTTTGAGTGGTTGGTTGTATCGGAGATAAAATATTTTTCAGGATAAGCCCAGAGCTTGAGCTCATCCTGAAAGGTGTATATGCTGCCCGTCAGGCTTAGGATGAATACCACAACTCCGGTGATGATTCCGAGCCATTTATGCAACCAAAGAATGACGGTTTTAAACATATTAGAATTTGTAGTTGATGTTAAATGAGGCCAGCATACCTTGTCCTTTGACGTATTCTTCATTTAAGGCACGGTATTGACTGACAACAGGGTAATAGTTTTTATTGAATAAGTTCTTTACCCCCATGCCGATAGACCATTGTTTGTTTACTTGGTAATTTCCGTTTAAGTTAAATAGGTCAACGGTCTTAACGGGGCCTTCGCTGTTTTTGTATACGCCTTTATCGTTTGGAAGAAAGCGATCCCGGGACCCGGTATGCACCCAAAAAAGCTGAAAGGTTAAGGGTTTTATCGGAGTATAGTAGATGTATCCCGTTGCTTTGTCTGGCGAGATACGTGAGCCATTGAGGTAGGATTTTGATCCATCGTCTTTTTTTGACTTTCCTTCCACATAGGCATAGGTTCCACCGATGGTCAATTGAGGCGAAATATTAGCGCTCAATGCAATTTCGTACCCATACACATCTTCTGGAAGGCGTTGTGGCATCAGGTAACCACCAATATCCACTAGTTCAACGCCCATTTTGGAAGTACTGTAGTAATAAGATGCTGATAGCTGGAAAATGCTGTAATTGCTTGAGAAACCGATTTCGTAATTATTGGTGATAATAGGGTCGGTTTTTAGGCTATCTAAATCATTATCTGTTGCCCGACGTACAATACGACCGAGTTCATTGATTGCGAAACCTTGTGAGAAACTTACGAAGGGATTAAAGATCGCGAATTTGTTGTAACGCAAACCTGCATTGAAGGTCGCTCCTTTGTAGGGGATATTACCTCCTTTTACGGCAATACTTCCTTCGTTGTTGGGCCCTGTAGCAATGGTATTGAAATCCTTTATTTTGACTGTTGCATTTTCATAACGTACACCGCCTTTAAAGATTAAGTTTTCTAGGAAATCAATTTTTACCTGGGCGTATGGAGCAACGTTTAACATGTTCATATAGGGAATATAGACCCTGCCGTCGGTCAGATTTTGATCTGTTACATCATTTAGTAAATCTACACCATAGGTGATATCTGCATTTGAACCCAATACCTGAAAAGGTGTGTTTAAGTTAACGCGTAAGCCTTTTTTCTCCGAATTGATTTGTGTTTGTCCTGGACCATACCATGCAGAAGCTTTCTCGACATAACGGTTCATGGATCGAAATGTATTGTAGTATGCAGAAGCAGTTAAAGATGTCGACGCGAATAGATTACTTTTAGTATAGGTCAACATGGCATTGTGGTTATATGGAGTTCCAGCAGGTTTACCTGGATCTTCGCCTTTCACGCCTATCGTTGGCGTTTGACCATATACACCTGTTTGGCTGATGTATCTGTTGTGTTGGTTACTTCGGTAGAAGTTGTATACTGCCGTAATATTGGAACTGCTATCGATACGGTACCCGACTTTTAGAAACGCATTGTATTGATAGGTGTTCGAAAGACCGTCTGTCTGACCGAGGGGAACCCCGTCACCATCGCGTTGCAGACCAACGTAATCGGCGGATCCACTGACGGTATAATTCCATTTATTTTTTTGTCCGTATAAAGTTTGTCCTATGCGATAGCCCATGGTACCGGCGCTATGAACTGGATTGAAAGTAGTTCTAACACTTGTGATCCCTTGTATCGGAGCTGCGTCTTTCGATGGATTGCGTGTAATGTAGTTGATAATACCGCCTGCGGAGCCATTTCCATAGATAGATGTAGCACCTTTGATAACCTCAACCCGTTCGATGACACTCGGGTCAATGGTCCGAAGATCACGTTGTCCATTCATCAAAGGCGTTGATTGTGGAATACCGTCGATCAAAACAAGCACAGATCTCCCACGAAGTGTTTGTCCGGAGTTTGTCGCTTTATTGGTCGATGTTCCAAGACCGGGGACAGTATTCCCTAAAATTGTTGAAAGATTGGTGCTGATTTGGCTTTGGGCCTCAATTTCTTTTGTGGTCAAGATCGTTACTGAAGAAGGGACAGTGGAGATGCTTTCCGGCTTACGTCCTGCTGTTACGATAATCTCATCTAACACTTGGGTAGAATTAAGCTGAACTGACAATGGACGTTGAACGGTATCTAAATTGACCATTTTTTCAACCGTTGAAAAGCCTGTATATGATACCCGCAATTGAATCGGATTATTCGAAGGTCTTTTGGCAAAAATGAATTGTCCAAGTTGATTAGAATAGCCGACGCTTTTTCCGTCAACTTTGATATTCGCTTGGCTTAATGGTTTATTGTCTCTGTCTTTTACGATAAGGGATAATTCTTGTGCATGTAGCTGAGCACTTAAAAGCAAAAGAATTCCACTGCTGAACATCATATATCGTGTTCTGTTTTTCATGGTAATTTATTTAGATCAAATATAAATTAATGCGCAAATATAGTTTATTTTATAGTTGTGCCAACAGCTATATTATATTTTTTTTAATTTTTAGAGATGGTATACAGTGATTTTCAGGAGAATTTGATATTGCAGTAAAAGCTTGATTCCTTAAGGTTATGTTTATACGTGGATTGGTGGTTGATATGAATTGAATGTTTTGTTAACGATTTATTGATCTTGGTTGATTAATTTAGGATGTTATTTTTTGTGGCTCAAGCTTATATATTTGAACGTAATTATAAATTAATGAGTAGAACATTTTTTGCTTTTTTTCTTTTTGTTTCGTCGTATTCAGTAGTCGTCGGACAAAAAATCCATTCACTTGAGTTTGCTTCTCCAAAGGCGATGCGTGATTATTTTACCTATGCTAAAGATAAAAAAATTGTAAGTGGTCATCGGGGAACGATGGAGGCTGGACTTCCTGAAAATTCGATTGCGGCATTTGAAGCCGTATTACGAAAAACACCGGCTATTTTTGAAATCGATCCGCGTTACACCAAGGATAGTGTTGCTATTTTGATGCACGATGCGACATTGGATAGAACCACAAATGGAAAAGGAAAAGTATCTGACTATACCTGGGATGAACTGCATAAGCTGAAATTAAAGGATCAGGCTGGAAATATTACCCGGTATGGTATTAACACACTTGATGAAGTCATTCAATGGGCAAAGGGTAAAACCATCCTCAACTTAGATAAAAAAGACTTACCATTGGCGGCCACAGCAGCAATACTAAAAAAATACAATGCCTACAGTTGGGTATGGGTTACGGCACATAATACTGAACAGGCAGCGTTTTATTTGGCGCAGAATCGAGAACAGTATATGTCCATGCATATTAAAGATCAGGCTGCATTGGAAAAATTTAAATCTTCTGGATTACCCTACGACCGTATGATTGTCTATATTGGGCCAGAACTAAAGGATTCCAATCAGGCGATGTATCAATTCTTCAACAACAAAGGTGTGATGTGCATGATTTCAGCGGCGTCTACCTACGATAAGTTGCAGACAAAGACAGAACGCGCCGAAAAGTATAGGGCCATATTTGCGGAAGGAGCCTCCGTTCTTGAGTCGGATCTCCCTATGGAAGTCGGTGAAGTAATCGATTCGTTTTAACGGATTATGATCAATCCAAATCGATATTGTCATCTAAAAATTTAAGATACTTAGGCGATTCATCTTCGAAAATGTCTCTTCCTTCCATCATATAGGCGCGAAGAAGATATTCCTGGGCAGACTCGCTATTATTGTCTTCCAAATAGCACTGTCCTAAGCGCAGCATGATAAAGGGGTTTTCGTAGGCATTTTCGATAATGTTTTGTTTTGCCTTTTCAAAATGAGAGAGGGCATTGTCAAAATCGTCCAGTAAGAAAAAGGCATCTCCTATGGAAGCTTCGAGCCAAAGACTTTCCGCATGAACATGTTGTGGACTAGGGACTAAATCAAGTGCTTCGGTCCACACCCGGATCGCCGACTGGTAGTTGCCTTCATCACATTGGATGTTTCCTTCCTCGCTAAGTTGGTCTATTCTGTCTAATGTTTGATCGTCCATAACATTTTATTCTTTAGAGTGCTATACGAAGATAAGAAATATAATAATAAAAAACACCTGAAGCCTAAGCCTCAGGTGTGAGCTGATTGAAATAACTAAGTTTATTTATTCCACCATAATTTGGTGCTTATCACATCGTCTCCTTGTCGTGAAAGTGCACTTTGATAATTCGTCTTATTGGTACTTTGTTCTTTTAATGGGTACACCAAACGGCTTGGGATTGTGTTTCCTACCTCAGGAGTGAACGTATATGTAACAGGTTTGCCTTCTACTGTTCCGGTCCATGTAATATCACCTTTTTTGATTAGGAATAACGGATACCCTGTTCTTCTGATTTCGGACCAAGATTCGATGCTTTGGTTGAAAAGTGCTAAGTACTTTTGAGAAAGCACATTTTCCTTATTCGCAGCAGGAAGTTTACTCAAATAGGTTGCTACTTCATCAGAAGACACGGACCATTTTTCAAGAGATGCCCGAACACCCTTTTCGTAATTAGATTGATCCCAGTTGTTGTTTTCAGCTAAAATGAAAGCAACTTCCGCATATTCTACAAGTACTTCCCCGTAATCTGCAGCATTGATAATGTCACTCGGTAGTGATATTTTGTCTACAGGAAATAGATTGCCCGCTGCTAGGGGGAGACCATAGGGTTGGCCGTAGTAAACATTTCCTGAGCTTGTCGGTTTAGCAAATTTTGATAGACGTGGATCTGCAATTTTAAAGGGGCCACGACTGCCCTGTAAAGTCTCAATAATCACATTAGAAATTGCAAAAGTCTTTTCGATTGGCAGTTACCGTTGCTCTAAACAATGGTGCTTCATTTGGTGATGTTTTGGAGTATTTAAATACCGCATTATCATTGTTGGAGGTGAATACACCTTTTTTGATGGCATCGGCGATATGTGTCGTTGCCAAAGCGGCATCTTTGCCTTTGATCCGATTCGCAACACGTAGACGTAACGAATTGGCGAATTTTGCCCAGCTACTATTTGATCCTTTATAAATAATATCAGCTGTTCCGAAAGTCGTGGCTGTTGGATGCTTTGCTAATGTATCAGCTGCCTGCTGTAATTCATTGAGAATGTCTTTGTAGATTTTCTCTTGACTTGCATATTTTGGCGTTAGGTTATCCGGATCCTGCTGTAGCGCTTCAAAATCTGCATCTTTATTGCCATAGGATTCATAGGGAATATCACCAAAAACATCTGTTAGCGATTGAAAAGCGTAGGCCTTGAGTATTCTTGCTATCGCAATCTGATTGGTATTTGTACCAGCTGTTCCCGCTGCGGCAATCGCTTTGGTGGTTTCATTGGTATTAAGCTTAATAATTTCATTTAAATTATTAAGCGATTTATAGGTCGCAGTCCAATAGTTGTCTGAATAGCTTGTTGGTATTTGATAACGAGATTGGTCCGTATAAATGTTCTGACTGAAATACTGTGCAAATAATTGAGCACCTCGTAGGCTTACTTCTTCACTTCGTAACGCATTGACTAGCTGTTTTTCGGCGGTCACTAGAATCGTTGGCGTTGTAACAGAAGCAGGTCGATTTGGGTCTGTATTGATATCGCTAAATGTGGATTTGGAGCACGAAGTAGCAATAAGCGATAGGCCGATGAATGAAGTATGTAGTATGTTTGATATTTTCATCTGTGTATATTTATTTATAAGTGCTTGTTCTGATTATCGATGAATCTGTTGCACTTGGGTTATCTTTTAAAGCTGATGAACGATCAGATTTATCCGGTCTAACATTATGGGGTAAATCATGATGAGTTTCATCTTCTAGAATTTAAGATTAACATTAAAACCATAAGTAACCGGAAGAGGTATATTTCCACCTTCAATACCCTGAACATTTCCACCGCTGGATGTGAACTCTGGATCAATATACTTACTCTTGGTATAAATGTTCCAAAGATTACGTCCGTATACATTCACGCCAATGTTTTTGATAATTTTGGGATTAGTCAATTTGAAATTGTAACCCAGAGTAACTTCCCTTAATTTAACATATGTTGCATCGAAGATTGAAAATGTTGTCGGACCATTATATTCATTGCGCGCCCATTGTTGTGCAGTAATATTAGTGGTATTCTGTTGGATGTTACTCACATCGTACGAACCATCACTATGGAATGCAACATCTCCCTTAACTCCATCCAGGACGACACCCGTTTCACGAATATTATTTGCAGCTGTCTTATCCAAAATACCAGAATACATACCAACTTTATAGGTTTGTGAGAAGAATTTTCCACCCACTCGACCCGAGACTAAAAAGCCTAGACTAAAGTTTTTGTAACGGAAGGTATTTTGGATACCGAAGGTAAAATCGGGCAGTACTGACCCTAAAGGAACCAACTGTGATGTTTTCATGTAGGTGCCATCTGCCTGGACAACGCGTTGTCCGTCCGGAGCATAGACAAAGTCGTAACCCAAAAATTGGCCATAGGATTCTCCTTCACGCGCAACGAGCTCGACCAAGGAATTGCTTAAGCTCAAAGTGTTGACCTGATCATCCAATTTAATGACTTTGTTTTTATTCTTAGCCCAGTTGATTGTCGCATCCCAAGTGAAATTTTCGTGTTTGATAGGGGTACCATTTAAGACGACTTCAATTCCTTTGTTATTGATTTTTCCAGCATTGAATACTTTTCCGGCATACCCGAATGATGAAGAAACAGGGACTGGCAGGATTTGATTCCTCGAATTGTTGTTGTAATAGGTTATATCAAATCCTAGTCGATTTTTGAATAGTTGTAGATTTAGGCCTGTCTCCCAAGAGCTGGTAATTTCAGGTTTTAGATTAGCATTTGGTTTAGTGCTTGGAAGCCCATAGGACGCTTGTCCGTCAAAGGATTGCTCGGGTTCGTAGACTTTATACAATTGATAAGGATCTGTATCATTTCCGACTTGAGCCCATCCCAAGCGGATTTTACCAAAACTAAGCCAATCCAATTTTTTAAATGCTTCCAGTTGGCTAAAAACAAAACTACCTGTTAGGGACGGATATATAAATGAATTGTTGTTGGTCGGCAATGTAGATGACCAGTCATTACGTATTGTTCCATCTAAGTATAGAAAATCGTTGTATCCCAAAGAAAAGCTACCATAGATTGATGCAATGCGTCTATGGTATTGGAAGTTGTCAATTTTAACTGCATTGGCATTTTTCAGGTTATAGTAATTAGGAATAATCAAACCACCCTGTGTAATCGCGTAGTCTTGCTTCCGCTGCTGGTCACGGAGATTGGCGCCTACGTTTCCTATAAGGGAGAATTTATCCCAATTTTTCTTGGCGGTAGCCAAAAATTCATAGTTGTATTCATTTAACTTATTGTTCGCTTCTTCGTATTGAGAAGTGCTTCGTGAGTATACCGCAATTCGATCTTGGGATTGGAATGAATAAATATCTCCATGTACTTTAGCTCCTAAAGTTAGCCAATTGTTTAAGTCATATTGTAAACCAATATTACCGTAGAAACGATCTCTATTGTCCTCCATGTACGACTCATAGGCTGACCAATAGGGATTATCAATAAAGCGGGTCGCCTCGGCGGCAGGCGTATTTTGCCATCCCGTTCGGTTCCAGGCTAACGGGGTTCCGTCTTCACGTTTGTAGTTTTCCAGTATTTTGTAATCGACTTGTACAGCTCCCCATTGGAATGCTTCCAGGATAATATTTCTATTGGAAGCACCAGTCCATGGACGGCCTACTGATGCATTACGGATATAGTTGAAATTCGAATTAATCTTCAGTTTACCTAATTGTGTACCTCCTGAGAAGTTAAACGTATTACGTCCCAAACTGGAGTTAGGTGTTGTTCCCGTTACATTTTTATTAGTGTAGGAAAAGCGATAATTTGTATTTCCGCTATTTCCTGCTATGGCAAAATTGTTGGTGTTGGATACACCTGTCCGAAAGAAATAACTAACATCATTTTTAGGATAAATCCACGGAGAAGGATTTAAATAGTTGGCCTCATCTTCAGGGTTTAGATTATACCATTGAAGCACAGGCGTGCCGTCCAGTTTTGGTCCCCAGGCTTTCGTCTGCGGCGTAATCGACTATTTTGTAGTCTGTTCCGTTGATGTTTTGGGTTTGAAAGCTTGTAGAATACCCTTGACCATAGAGATGTTGTCTTTTGGGTAATCGAACGATATTTTCAAAATCAACCCCAGTATTTAAGGAAATATCTATTTTTTCACCTTTTGATGCACGTTTGGTGGTAATCAATATAACTCCATTGGCTGCCCTAGAACCATAAAGTGCAGCAGCAGAAGGCCCCTTTAATACCGAAATATTATCAATGTCGTCTGGGTTGATATCTTGTATCATGTTACCAACGTCTTTACCGGCACTTCCGTTGATAGTAGAAGAAGAGTTTAGATCGGTATTATCAATTGGGGTACCATCAATGACATATAGAGGTTGATTGTTCCCCGCGATTGAGTTAATACCTCTCAGTAAAACATGGGAAGATCCACCCATATTTCCACCTGAGGTCGTTACTTGAAGTCCTGCAACTTTTCCAGACAAGGCACTGAGGGCATTGGTGGGACGCGTCTGAAGTTCAACAGATTTAACTTCCTGTACGGCGTAACCCAATGATTTTTTTTCGCGGGAAATACCTAAGGCTGTCACAACGACTTCATTTAGCTGTGAAGTCATTGGCAGAAGTTGAACAGTCGTGAAACCTGTAGGATTGGTTTGAACAGTCCTAGTTTCAAAGCCAATGTATTGAATGCTGATGTTGAGTGAGCTTCCGGTCGAAGGGAACTCAAATAATCCATTTGCATCTGTTTGAACCTGCTTTTTACTGCTTGTTTCGGTAACTGTAGCCCCTTGGATAGGATTGTTGTTGTTGTCGACTACCTTTCCTTTTATAGTGGTTTGTGCGTATAGCGCGCCAGTACTAAGACAAAGCGCGGCCATTACGACAAAATTTATGTTATTTTTTGCCATATTAATTATAATTGTGAGTTTATTGTTTGAGTTGGGTTATAGGAGATATTTGAAATTTACCTGTAAAAACATCCCCTTAGGACATTCGTTTTTCAAGGATATTATCTGTATGCTGTTTCATGTGTTAAAAAATGTTAATGCAAATATATAAAATCTACCTGATAACTATACTTTGTTTTTTTGTTTTTTGTAATTTTTGAGTCAGAATGATGAGATGTGGTCGTTAAAGGAGCGGGGAGGCTAAATAATCAAGTTCGTTTTCTTTCCGGAATACCTTCATATATTCTATGCAATATGTTGCCTATCAGAATATTGATTGGCGGATACGATTCATAAACGGCGACGCACGAATTGTAAATCTTTGTATTCTTAAATAGGAAAGGGCAACATTCTTGTTCAGCCATTCCATGTAATAAAACGTATAACGCAATGATTATTTTTGGCACAAGAACAAAGGTATTAGCTAACAGATCGCAATCGGCGATTGGCAACTGTGCATATTGTGGTACTGCTCAGTCTCTTTTTGCATACAGACAAGTGAAGTACATTCATATTTTTTGGATACCCCTATTTCCATATGCCTCGGAGATTATTACCATGTGTACCCATTGCAAAAAGCTAAGTTATCAACGTGAAATCGACCCACAAACACTTCAGTCCATATCCTCGGGAACTATCCGTAAAACACCTATTGGATATTTTGCGGGCTTAGTTCTGATTGGACTTTTTGTATCCGCTATTGTTATAGCAGGAATTTCCGGCGCAAAAAAGAAGGAAAAATACCTGAAAGATCCAAAGGTTGGCGATGTGTATGAGGTTTCCTATACAAAAGATGGAAAAACCATGCGTACGCTTTATCGCATCGCCAATTTAACGAAAGACTCTGTTACCTTTGACCTAAACGATTATGAAGCGGATAGCCGAAAGGGCCTACGCAAATTGCGCGAGCAACATGCAGATAGCTATTCTGAAAAGCAACGTTTATCACGAGCTGAACTTGAAGAAATGAAAAGTAAGATATCGAATATTGAAAGATTGTAATGATTATTTTTATCGTTGTTATGAACAAGCTTCAGCTCTTTACCTGATCTATTTCTTTGTTTTGACAATATTAAACTTGTGAATATAACCTACCATAAAATATTGTTTTAATGTTAGTGAATTTCCAAAATACGTCCTGTTGCCCTGACTGCCCCAATAATTTTGGGTATTCTGATTCAATATGTCAAAGCCAGTCAATTTTAGCTGTGAATTGTTTTTCAATGTGTAATAGACTGAAGCATTTAAGATATGGTAGTTTTTTCTTCCACTCAATCCGCTGGCCCGGTTATCTAGCGAGTAGGTAGATTCCAATGAAAACTCGTGGATCGGATTAATATTCAATCCTGCGCCAATTTTATGTGTAGAATAGGTTGATTCAATAAAGTCGGGGTTATCTTTTACCGAATTTATGTTTTTGTTCCAAGAATAAGTGTACTGTGGTGATATCGTCACCAGGTTTTTCCACGTGGCGGAAAATTGTTGGCTGGCATTAATCCCTATATTGGTCCCTTTATTATCAACATCATTGATGGAACTATAATTTTCATAGGTGTAGATATTGTTGTTTTGCGATAGATAGAATGACCAATTTTTATTAGCTTTTAGGTTGTATATCAGGTAAGTATAGGCACTATAGTTATATTTTGAGCCAGCGAGAAACATCTGGGTGGTCATTTGTCCTGTATTGTTGTTTCGCCAGCTACGGCTCCCGATGCTGTTATTGACATAATTGATATTCCCATTGACATTAAACTGCAATTTCGAGGTATACTTATAGTACGATATACTAACATTCTGTTTTTCGATATTGTTGAATATAAAAGATGTCTTTCGCGTGTACAATGGATTTAGATCCATGACGAGCTGTTGAATTCCGTAGAGTTCGGGAGACTCGAGATCTTTGTACCAGCCGAGGTTTAGATCTTTATAACGGATGTTAATATTGGGAAGCCAGTAGCCTAAAGATGATTTCTCGACCGAATTGATTTTAAGTAAATCAAAATGATTTGCCTTTACTTGATAGGCTGTTCCAAATTTTACGTTGAAATCTTTGGTTGGTCTCCAGTAAAATATAATCCCCGTAATATAATCCTGGTATTTGTAACGGTAACTATTTTCATAGGGAGCAGCATGTACTTCTCCAGTACTGTCGCGGTTGATGTACACACTCTCCTGTGGTCCCTGCCGGTTGGTGACATAGGTAAAATAATAATCAAAGTTGAGTTTTTTAATAGTTTTATTGTAATAGGCAGCACTAAAATAGAGATTGTTGGAATTATTTTGTGTTAGGTTTTTATGCCATAGACTAGTTTGAGGATTCGCTGTATCGTAAATATTGGTAAGCTGGAAAGAGCTGTCGGTCTTTTCATTGGTATGGATGGAAACCGTATTTCTAAACGATACAATATGATTTTTATGGAGTTGTTTTTCGATATAGAAACCATGTGAATAGTTTAGTGTATTTTCATTATTTCCTCCTGTACCTGTTGCGTCATTTAGTTTTTTGAGATCCGTATAGGAGCGGTTCCTTCCTAAGGTTGAGCTGTTTTTTGTATTGATACCCAAACTCGGTGTAAATTCAAAGTAGGCTGTGGTGTCCATGCGATGACGGAGCAGGGTTTTGATATTATGCCCTACAGATCTCTCCTGTTGTTGGTAATTGGATTCTGAATATTGTTTTTCCTGGTCGAATAAAGAAATTTGATTGCCTGTATTCTGATTTTCGGCTTTATTATATTTCAGCATATACATGATATTCAACTTGGTTTTCTTTCCCCAGTCATTGTTGAGGTTAAATCCTAAGCCTATATCGTTGGCTTTACCTGAATAGTTTCTACCTCCAAAATTATCAAAACCATAATTTTCGGAACGACCAAGCCCAGCTTCTTGGTTCAATTCATTGTAGTCAAAACTTTGGCGGTTAATGTTATTTCCGAAACCGATTAAACTCAGCTGGAGTGTATCCTTAAATGTATTGAATAAACCGCCAGCCTCATATCTACTCCTGGTACCGGCACTGCCATAGAGCTTACCGAAGCTCGCTCTGAGCGAATCTTTCTTAAATTTTAAATTAATCGTGATCGGCAGTTTATCTTCGTCTTCATTATCCTTTTTTGTTTCACCCTTATCACGGTACACCTGTACAGTTTTAATAAGCGAAGCGTCCAGGTTTCGTGTAGCAATACGGAGATCACTCGAAAAGAAATCCTTGTCATTTACTTTTACTTTTGAAACCTCTTTTCCTTGATAGTAAATCGAACCATCCATATTGACCTGCAGACCAGGTAGTTCTTTGAGCAATTCCTCTACGTTGACATTGGGGCGAGTTTTGAAGAAGTTGGTGTTATATTCTAACGTATCTTTATTCATCCGCACGGGGGGAACGATATTGACGACTACTTCATCGAGACTTTTGGAATCGAGCTTTAATAGAGTGAAATCATAATTTTCTCCGTTAGGAATATTGAATTCTTGACGAAAGGGATTTGCATTGACATGTGAAATAAAAAGTGTTAGTGCGGTGCCTGTTTGAATTTTAACAAATTCAAACTTACCTTTTGTATCAGTAAGGAGATAGGAAACCACGGAAGAGTCTTTTGAATTGAGAATCGTTACAGTTGCTTTTTCTAATGGTTCCGCGTTTTGAGAAAATACCGTCCCGAGAACTTTTCCCTTCGATTGGCCTATAACTATAGTTGTGGTTAGTAATAAAATTAAAAATAAGTAAATTTTCATAAAATTTAAGTACGTATATCTTGGCTATATTGAGGGTCAAAATGATTAAATGTAAATCATTTTAATACAATATTAAAGAAATGAATTTTATACTATAAATGAAAATTTATTTAAAAAAAAAAAAAAAAACAATCGATTGCGGATTTTATTTGTTACAATATTTGTTTGAAGGGCAATCTTTTTTGCGATGATTATATTGTGCTTCACGATATAGCTAGCATTTCGATAAGCAATTTGAAGAAGGGTATAGTATTAAAATGAGGGTATCCAGTAGATCGGATACCCTCATGGCATTATTGGTCGATGTTGATTTTGTAAATTGCTTCTGCTTCTTTGTCATCAAATTGGCGCATTTGCGTGATAAGTTTCTTTTTCATCCGTTTGACGACGCTTTGATAGGCAGGATCCTTGTAGACATTATGGAGTTCATTGGGATCCTTTTGAAGGTCAAAGAGTTCCCAATTTTCGATCCGTTTATAATAGCGGATCAATTTATACCGATCATCACGAACACCAAAATGGGGGCTCACGGCATGTTCGCCATTTTCGAAATAATGATAGAACAGATCTTTCCGATGTTCCTCTTTGTTATTTTTCAGGACATGCACAAAAGATTCACCTTGCATGTCTTTCGGTTTTTTGATTGCAGCTAATTCCAATAACGTGGGAGCGATATCGGCGTTGACAATTTTAGCGTTTATTGTTGATTTTGCATGTAATAGGGCTGGGTACCGCATGACCATTGGTGTACGAAAAGACTCCTCATACATCCAACGTTTATCGAACCAACCGTGTTCACCCATATAAAAACCTTGGTCTGAAAGATAGATCACAATTGTATTTTCAGCGAGGGATTTTCGATCTAAATAATCCAATACTTTCCCGATGTTGCGGTCCATGGATTGGGCAGTATTGAGATAATCAATCATATATCGTCTAAATTTCCATTCAGCGAGCTGTTTTCCTGTCAAATTACCCTGTTTCAACTGTTCATAAATAGGACGGTAATAGGCGATATAGCTGTCCTTTTGAGCTTGGTTCATCCGCTTGAAATTACCGTCGGCCATCATGTCTTCCAACGAATTGAACATTTTGAGATCGTAGCCCATTTTCATGTCCTTGTCAATGGACATTTCCTGCAATGCTGCTGCCGGCCTACTTCGGTAATTGTCATAGAAAGTAGCCGGTAAGGTGAAATTTACAGAATCATAGCTCCCAAAGTCCTTTGGATCCGGCATCCAGGTACGGTGTGTAGCTTTGTGACCGATGATTAGACAAAATGGCTTCTCAGCATCTACGGTATCTAACCAATCAATTGCTTTTTCGGTTACGATATCGGATACATACCCTTCAGTGCGTTTGCGGCCCTCTTTGCTGATAAAATCCGGATTAAAATAGGTTCCCTGACCAACAAGAATATCATAATAGTTGAAGCCTTGAAGTTTGTCTCCTAAGTGAATTTTACCCACCCAAGCGGTATTGTAACCTACGTTTTGGAGCTGTTTCACAAAAAGATCTTGGCTAAAGTCGAATTCAGAAGTTTCATTGTCTTTGAATCCATTTTTATGGCTGTACTTGCCCGTCAATAATGTAGCCCGGGATGGTCCGCAGATGGAATTGTTTACAAACGCATTTTTAAATAGAGCACCCTGAGCAGCGATGCGATCTATCTGTGGTGTTTTTCCATATTTCGAACCATAGGCGCCTATTGCCTGATAGGCATGATCATCGGAAATAATGATAATGATATTGGGCTTTTTTTGTGCAAATGTATTTTTATGCAGAAATGTTGCGATTACAGCAAATAAAAAGATCCTGACTTTCATTTTGTTTTCGGTTTAAATTGAATGAATCAAGCTTTTTTAAGCTATGCGATTTGAAATAGTATAGCTTTAGCGAAGCATTATAATGCTGACTAAGATAATGATTATTATGTATTACATAAAATAATTAAATGAGTGAATTTACTTTTTCATAGCATTGCCGCTATGTATTGATTCGGATTACAATGAGAATAAAGGATAGATCAGATCTTTTTTATAGGACAATTATGGGATTTAAGGCAATATTAAGTGTATACTCTTCGCTTTAGTAGACGCTTAAAGCCCAATCATATAATCGGGTCTTTCTATAGTAAAGTGAATCAATCCTGTTAAACAGATTATCCAATAGATTTCTTATATAAAAAGAGGCGCTGATAATGATTATCAAGATGCTTGCGCATGGCATTTCGAAACACCTCAGCATTGCCCACCTTCAATATATCTACTAGGCCTCGGTGTGAGATAAAGCTTTTCGAGGAGCTGGGACTGGTCAGTAAGCCACTGCTGTGCACATACTGAAAAACAGGTAAAAGCATGTTCTGAAAGTCTTTGAGAATCGTATTTCCAGTTATTTCGTAAAGCTTACCATGGAAGGCAATTTCAGTTTCAATGTCGAAAATAGTATTATCTGCATCTATAGGTTCTTTTGCAACGATCGCTTCCAATTCCTCAATGTCCTTTTCTTGTATATGTTCAAAGAGAATATCCGCCATACCTATCTCCAGAACCATACGCATTTCAAAAAGATCCTGTAAGGTCTTGTTTTCCATAATGGTCGGATAAAGTGATTTGCGTAGGGGTTTTATAAGATCTGGACTCGTTAAAACAGCTCCGCGATGTTTTTTGGACTCGATCAATCCGACCATACGCAACCGCAACATGGCTTCGCGAACCACCGTACGACTTACGCCAAGGGTTTCTGCCAGCTCAATTTCCTTAGGTAAAGCATCTCCAACCTTTAAGCCTTGATTGACAAAAAGATTGATGATTTCTTTTTCGGCACGATCTACAAGAGAAGAAGTATCAATTGTATTCAGATGTTCTATGAGCGAAGAATTCGGTTCCATATATATTACATAATAGCGCATTAGGCGCGTTAAGGCAAAGATAATTAATAAATGTGATTAATATGTTATACATAATTTAATTAAAATTTGTTTTTTACATTTTGTAATTTATATATTTGCATATATGTAATACTTAATACAAACCAATATGTATTCAAACCTAAAATTACGAACCCTTCTCAGCCTGTCTATTTTGATGGGCAACATGCTCTTAGCGCAAGCACAAGACCATGCCGTGCGGGGTAAAATTACCGATGCAAAGACAGGGGAATTGCTTGGCAATGTGACTGTAAAAGTCAAAGGGTCCAGCCAATCTTTGCAGACAAACGCTGATGGAACATTCTCGATCAGCACGAATCCCAATACCGTATTAATCATCACGTCTACGGGGTATAGACCATATGAAGTGAAAGTTGGGCAATTAAATCAATTGGATATCAAACTCGAGTCCAAGGTTGAGCAAATGGATGAAGTCGTGGTGGTGGGGTATGGAAAAATGAAGAAGTCGAATTTAACGGGGTCTGTAAGCAGCTTGGATAAAAAAGTGCTTGAAACTGGAGTTCGCTCGAACCCAGCTTCTGCTTTAGCGGGTACGATACCGGGTATTCGAGTGCAGCAAACTTCAGGAAGACCGGGAGCTGTACCCACGGTTGTGCTTCGAGGTGGGACTACGTATGGCGGCGGTGGCACGCCATTGGTTATTGTTGACGGCTTGATTAGAAATGGATTTAATGACATTAATCAAAATGACATTGAATCGATAGATGTCTTAAAAGATGCTTCTGCTACAGCAATTTATGGTGCTAGGGCTGCAAACGGTGTGATATTGATAACCACAAAAAGGGGAAAAGAAGGTGTTTCCAATATTACATTGTCGTCTAAAGTTGGTGTCAATAAATTGAACAACCCTTTTGATTTCCTAAGTGCCAAAGATTACTTAAACTGGAGTAGAAAAGGTGTTCAGGTATCTGGGCAATATCAACCGTCCCAATTGAATCAATTAACGAGTGTGGGCCCCTTTGGTACGGGGAATAAATATAAGGATGATAAAGGAAATATCCTAGATGGTAATCTTACCAGCAATGCCGTGTGGAGTACCATGTTGCTCGATGATACCAATCGTGAATTGTTGCAACAGGGATGGCAGACCATGATTGATCCTGTAACTGGAAAAGAACTAATTTTTAAAGATTTTGATTATGCTAAATATGCACTTCGTGATGCTAGTTTGACGCAAGATTATAATATCGCATTACAAGGTGGGAACGATAAAGGTAAATATTATGGAAGTGTGGGGAAGTATAACGAGAAAGGGATGCCAATCAATACTTTTTATGATCGTACAACTTTTGTGTTAAATGGCGAATATAAAGTTAAACCTTGGCTACATTCATTGTCAGGGGTGAATTTCGCGTATACGAAATGGCGTGACGCTATTAACGGAGAAGGAAACTATATGACGCGGGCACTGGGGGCCCCTCCAACAATGCGTGGTACAAATGCCAATGGAGATCTGCTCGTTGGTCGTGATTATCAAGATGGGAACCCTCTGGTAAATGATGATAAGTTCATTCGTAAAAATCTAAATCAGAAGCTTACGCTTACCCAAGCTTTTACAATTAATTTTTTGGAGAATCTTAGCTTACGCGTCAGTGGAAACTGGTTTTTTAACCAGTCTACTTCGGAGTCCTTTAATAAGGATTATATAGCCAGCCCAGGAAATTATGTTCGCACAAGAAATTCCTCGGCTTCCTATGATAAAATATATAATCAAACCTATAACGCAGTCTTAAATTACAGAACTGAAATCGCGAGTTCGCATCATATTGACGCGATGTTGGGGTCGGAATTTTTTGATACGTATAACAATGGATTTACAGCTGCGGGAAGTGGAGCTCCAACAGACGACTTTATGGATCTTGGATTAACGAGTCCAGAGGCCAATAAAAGAAGTATCGATTCATACCATGATCGACAACGTATCATGTCCTATTTTGGACGAGTAAACTATGACTATAAAGAAAAATACCTTTTGACATTGACTGCACGTAGAGATGGTTATTCGACATTACTAAATAATCGATGGGGAACCTTTCCTGGAGTTTCAGTCGGTTGGGCTCTACACCGTGAAGATTTCCTGAAGGATTATTTAGGCACTGATAAAGTCGTAAATACGTTAAAATTACGCGCTAGTTATGGAGGGAACGGTAATGTCAGTGGAATCGGATCTTATACACTTCAAGGTTCATATGGCACAAACAAGTATGATGGGCAAGTGGGGTACACCATGTCCACGCTTTCAATTCCAAACCTCAAATGGGAGAGTTTGATTACAAAAGAAGTCGGACTTGAATCCAGAATCTTAAATAAGATTGATTTGAGTCTTGCCTATTATCATCGGACGACTAAAGATAAGATTGCAAGTTTATCATTACCAGCTTCAGCCGGTTTTACTACAATTACGACCAACAATGGTGATATGCAGAATCAGGGAGTCGAAATTGGGGTGAATTATCAAATGCTGAGAAGGAAAGATTGGGATCTAAGCTTTAATTGGAATACGGCGTATAATAAGAACAAGATCTTAAAATTGCCTTTTAATGGCGTTGAAAATAACAGACAAGGCGGTTTACAGGTTTATGATCCAAAATCCAAAGAACTCATTTGGGTAGGAGGCAATCAGGAGGGGCAAGACCCGAATGTTGCTTATGCTTATGAAGCCATCGGGATCATTCGGACAAAAGAACAGTTGGATAGCTATGCCTTGCAATTGAAGGATCTGATCGGTGCACGTACATTGGTACATCCGGATGTCTATAATGCGTTGTCCAGTAGTGAGAAGAATTTATACTATCCATTAGCTTTAGGCGATGTTATGTGGAAGGATGTAAACGGAGATGGTATAATCAATTCTTATGATAGGGTGTATATGGGAAATACAGTGCCGAGATGGACGGGCGGATTTGGTGCAGCTTTGCGCTGGAAGAATATTAACTTGAGTACCCGTTTTGATTACGCATTGGGCTATGTTGCTTATGACGGACCGAGAGCCTGGTTTCTTGGAATGATGCAGGGAACATTCAATACGACAACAAGTGTATTTGATACATGGACACCTGAAAATCCAAATGCAAAATATCCCACTTATTATTGGGCAGATCAATTATTTAAAAATAATACGAGTCGGGAAAGTAGCATGTTTTATAATAAAGGAAATTATCTGGCATTTAGAGAGATTAATGTCTCTTATCGCTTGCCTAAATCCATTGCTAACCGATTAAAAATGGAAGATTTAAGCATCTCCGCCACAGGCCAAAATTTACACTATTGGTCAAAAAATACATTGTTCTCCCCTGAAAGTGGAAGTGTGGGACAAAATGGAGGCGGATACCCTCTTCCTAAAACATTTATACTTGGGCTTCAATTAACATTTTAATTCCAAATTATGAAAAAGATATTTATATATATAGGTCTTGCAGTTTTTCTGTTTTCTTCTTGCAAAGAAATTGACTTAGACCTTAGTCCCGAGGATTACTTTGCCAGCGGCAGTTTCTGGAAAAGCAACGAGCAGGTTGCTGGTGCTATGTTGGGACTCCACACCCAGTTACGTGGACAACAGCAAAACTTATGGAATTTGGGTGAACTGCGTGGGGGAGCCTTAAGAGATGGTACCAGTTTTACAGGAACAGCATCATTGAACTCAGCAGGGATAATTACACAGGATATTCGTGAAAGTTCTCCTGGCATATCGGGCTGGGCTGGATTGTACGCGCCAATTTTTCAGGTAAACAATTTTATTTATCAGGTTGAGAAAGCCGATTATTTGACAGATCTGCAAAAGGGCTACTATTTGGGGCAAGCCTACGGACTGCGTGCTTTTTATTATTTCTATTTGTTTAGAACTTATGGCCGGGTGCCTTTGGTGACAGAACCACAAGCAGCAATTAATACCCCGACCTCGGCAGAAGAAGCATATAAGGCGCGAACAGAAACGGAAAAAGAAACCTTAGACTTTATCAAATCGGAAGTTGATAAATCGGAAAAATCGTTTTCAGGAAACTACGAGACTAAAAATCAAAAAGCACAATGGTCTTTGGCGGCAACAAAAATGTTAAAAACGGAGGTATATTTATGGTCGGCCAAAGTTGATGTGGATGGAAAGGCCCCAGAGAATAGTCTTGCGGAATTAAAACTTGCAAAAGCCGCTATAGAAGAAGTAATTCCTAAATATACGCTTGTCAGCAATTTTGCAGAGGCCTTTAAATCTGCCAGTGTACCAGCGATGAAAGGTAATGCTGAAATGATCTTTGTACTTCGTTATCTAAATGGAGAAGCGACTTCATTTTTCAGTAATTTCATTTATGCGGCAAGTGATGATATCACAGGCTATGTAGATGATAATGGGCAGGCAATTCCAAAAGATCCTCTTCAGGCTGGATCCACGGGTTTGATCCGTTACGAGTATAAAATGGACCTCTACAGATTATATGAAAAGGCTGATACGAGGGCAAATGCAACATTCCTTAATTTTAATAAAGGAAATACATCTGCTATAGTATTTAGAAAATTCTTGGGAACTTTGATAGACGGCGTTCGTAACTATTCTGATGATTATCCTGTTTATCGTCTATCGGAAGCCTATTTATTGTTGGCGGAAATTAAGAATAAATTGGGAGAGGATCCAACTGCTGAAATCATGGCTGTACGTAATCGGGCATACGCTGGAAAAGCACCTTTGTTTATAAATAGCAGTTTTGAGGCAAACGAATTAGCGATCTTCTATGAACGTACAAAGGAATTTGTGTCCGAGGGCAAGCGATGGTTCGATTTGCGACGCATGCAGGATTCTGCTGGAAAACCATTGGTGTTTCGTAAAGATTTGAACTTAGTCGGCGTATTGAACAATATTGATGGTCAGAAACATAAAATCTTATGGCCAATAGACTTGGGGACACTTACTGTAGATCCCAAATTAAATGATCAGCAAAATCCAGGTTATAAGGGAACCTAAAAACGAATATCCTGTCTCAATCCCACGCGAAGGTCTGAGACAGGATATTGTTAACTTTTTATATAAAATACCATATGCTAAATCAAAAAATCTCAGGATTAATTGCAGCGCCATTTACTCCTTTCGATGAAAACGGAGAATTGAATCTTGAGCTGATTCCGCAATACTATGCGATGTTAAAGCGCAACCGCGTCACGGGAGCCTTTATTTGTGGCTCTACCGGAGAAGGGGTGTCGTTGACTTTTGAGGAAAAAGTTGCAGTGATGACAGCTTGGGCCAGATTGACAAAAGAGGATGATGCATTTACACTCATGATGCTTCTGGGCGGAACGAATATCAGAGAATGCCAACAATTGGCTAGGCTGGCCGAGCAAGCAGGGGTCGATGTCGTGTCATTTACTGCACCATCTTATTTCAAACCTGCTAATGTGGATCAATTGGCAAAATGTTGCGTGGAAATTGCACGAGCGGCACCGAATACGGCTTTCTATTATTATCATATTCCTGTATTGACCGGCGGAAATTTCCAGATGATCGACCTGTTGAAGCAGATTGATGGGGTGATACCCAATTTTAAGGGAATCAAATATACACACGAAGATTTTATGGATTTTCTAAGCTGTATGAATTATGCAGATCGCAAGTATGATATGTTATGGGGAAGAGATGAGAATATGCTGTCCGCTTTGGTATTAGGTAACAAAGGAGCGGTCGGAAGTACCTATAACTACGCAGCACCTTTATACCTTGCACTTATGGAGGCTTATGATAAGGGAGAGCTTGAAAAAGCTAATGCTTTGCAGCAGCAATCTATCGATATGATCACGTTGTTAGGGAAGTATGGTGGTATTTCAGTAGGGAAAGCGTATATGAAATTAATTGGGCTTGACTGCGGAGCATTTAGACTGCCCGTGAAAAATATGTCTGTTGAGCAGTTTGAACTGTTTACGGAAGATGCGGTAAAAGTTGGCTTTCAGGGTTTTTGCGCACATTAAGTTAGCTCACTTGTTCTTGTGGGCTAACGTGTTTCCCTCAGGAGATAACTAAGAATAGCTTGGCGAGTATGTTCAACAATAAATAGATATGACAAAACAACATTGGATGGGAGTTATCGTGGGAATACTGTTTACAGGAGCTGTTGATGCGCAAGTCGGTCAATTGGAATGGCATAAAGGCATTACGTTGCCGGCTATGCAAGATGGAAAGGCGCATATTGGTTTGGCAGGACCAATAGCTGGTGTCACAGGCGATTGTCTTCTGATTGCCGGTGGAGCGAATTTCCCGCATTTACCACCCTGGGAAGGCGGTGCGAAAGAGATCCAAAAAGAAGTATTTATTTACAGAAAAGAAGGGGTAAGACTACGTTTAGCAGCGCAGGATAGTCTTTCTATGGCGGTTGCATACGCTGCCAGCCTGAGTCTACCCGATGGATTGCTGGTTATCGGTGGAGAGACTCCTGAAGGAAAAACAGCCGCTTGTCGACTAATTAAATACGATGGCTCTAACAAGAAAATTTCGGTGTCAGACTTTCCGGATCTCCCATTTCCGCTTGCCAATATGGGAGCGGTAGTTCATGGGAATAAACTCGTCATCGTCGGTGGTGAAAAGCAGGATACGGTATCGGACCAAGTGTTGCAATTGGATCTGGCGCATCTTGAAAAAGGATGGGGCTGTGTGGGAAAATTACCCTATGCCGTCTCCCATTTACAATTGTTGTCTGATAGCCAAAATAATCTTTATCTACTGGGTGGAAGAAAGGCTCATCCTGAGAGCCCTTCAACGTTATACCATGAATTATGGTGCTCTACCGATGATGGTCGTACCTGGTCTAAACAGGCAGACATTCCTTTTCCTGCTGCGGCAGGAACCGCATGTTTATTACCCGACCAAGGAATATGGTTGCTGGGCGCAGATCGGGGTGATACCTTCCATCGGGTGGAATCGTTGATCTTTGACGCTAAAAAGGAAGCGAATCCATCGAAGAGACAGCAACTTATTGATGCTAAAAACAAATTGCAAATCAATCATCCTGGTTTCGGTAGAGCAATATGGCGCTATGATTTGAATCTTAAAAAATGGAGCCGGATGGCGGATCTGCCATCGGATGGGCCGGTGACCACGACAGCGGTGGTCTGGGACGACATGATCATTTTGCCTAGCGGCGAAATTAAGGCAGGCGTTCGTACTCCTGAGATTTTAGTAGCAACATTTTCTAATAAATAGGATTGAAAAAATAAGATATAAAAAATTCATATAACCCTGATAAAGCTTAAGATGATCTCTTCTTTACGACATAAATCTTTTTACCCGTGGCTCGTTGTAGCACTCCTTTGGGGGGTAGCCCTGCTGAATTATATGGACCGGCAGATGCTATCAACTATGCGCGAAGCCATGCAGGTCGATATTCCACAATTGCAGCGTGCTGAGACTTTTGGTGTATTGATGGCCGTGTTTCTTTACATCTATGGTCTTATGAGTCCGATAGCGGGTATCGTTGCCGATCGTAGCAATAGAAAATGGCTGATCGTAGGCAGTCTTTTTGTTTGGTCAGCGGTAACTTATGGTATGGGGATGGCGCACGATTACACAACACTATTGGTACTACGGGCTATTATGGGGTTTAGTGAAGCGCTGTATATCCCGACAGCCCTTTCCTTGATCGCCGATTACCATACTGGAAAGAATCGATCGCTGGCCATTGGGCTACATATGACAGGACTCTATACGGGGCAGGCTTTAGGCGGTTTTGGTGCAACATTAGCCGCTTCAAAAGGATGGCATACTGCTTTTCATTGGTTTGGAATTATCGGAATATGTTATGCCCTCCTACTTGCAGTCTTGCTCCTGGAGAAGAAGCACGAACCGTCAACTGATGAGCGTACTTCAGAAGATCAATTACCCCTCTTTAAAAGCTTACTGCTGCTATTTTCCAATGTAGCATTCTGGATTCTATTGTTTTATTTCGCCGCTCCAAGCTTACCGGGTTGGGCCATCAAAAATTGGCTGCCAACATTGTTTGCAGATAGCCTAAATATTCCAATGGCCAGCGCAGGTCCATTGTCGACAATCACAATTGCGATCTCATCCTTTATCGGGGTTATCGTCGGCGGAATACTCAGTGACCGATGGGTGCAAAAACATATCCGCGGTCGCATCTATACCAGTGCCATTGGCCTTGGACTGACTATACCGGCTTTATTGTTTTTAGGGTTAGGTCAGACCTTACCTGCAGTTGTGGGGGCGGCAGTCTGTTTTGGAATTGGCTTTGGTATTTTCGATGCCAACAATATGCCTATTCTTTGTCAGGTTGTTCCCAAAAATTTGCGGGCAACCGCTTATGGCTTTATGAATATGGTAGGTGTATTTGCTGGAGCTGTCATCACACAATGGCTGGGAAGATTTAAGGATGAAGGCCATTTTGGGTTAGGTTTTGCATTATTGGGGGCTGCGGTACTGTTAGCACTTCTCTTGCAAATCCTATTTCTTAAACCGAAAACACTGGAAAAGTAACCGCAGCTATATCCTGAATGAATAGATCATGAATATGAAACCCTTCATCCACATAATGCTTATCAGTATTTCAAAAAAAGGAGGCCTACTTTTTTGTTTGATCCTTTCCATCTTAATTTCCTTGGGACAGCCCCGGACAAAGGTAGCTTGTATTGGTAACTCCGTAACCTTTGGTTATGGCCTCGGCAATCCTAGGCTGGATTCTTATCCAGGGCAGCTTCAGTCATTGTTGGGCCAGCGGTTTGAAGTACGGAATTTTGGCCATTCAGGAGCCACTCTTTTACGTAAGGGGCATAGACCTTACTTTAAAACAGAGGAATACAAGAAGGCCTTGGATTTTAAACCCGATGTTGCCATTATACATTTGGGACTCAATGATACCGATCCGAGAAACTGGCCAAATTATAAATACTCCTTTGCATCAGATTACGCGGATTTGATTGATTCCATACGATCCGTTAATCCCAAAATGCAAATTTACATCTGTCGATTGACGCCTATCTTTAGCGGTCATCCGCGTTTTCTCTCAGGAACCCGCGATTGGTACAACCAGATTCAGGAATTGATTCCTCAGATTGCTCAAAATAATCAAGTCGGACTGATTGATCTCAACACCCCGCTTCGGTATCGAATAGATCTTTTCGACGACTACTTGCATCCAAATAAGCAAGGAGCAACAATGATTGCGAGACAGGTGGCTAATGCACTGGTACCTCTTAGCCAAAAACTACAAGTGGCCGAAACCATCGGTTCGGATATGGTGCTCCAGCGTAATTGGGAGAATAGCATCTTTGGTAAGGGCACTGCTGCCGCTGAGATCAACATCGTTTTCAATAAGAAAAGCTATAAGACTAAGGTCAATCCTGATGGTTCCTGGGAAATCAAGTTACCCAAAATGGAAGCTGGGGGACCTTATGACATCGAAGTAAGTTCTGGCAAACAGAAAGTAGTGTTGAAAAATATTCTTTTTGGCGATGTATATCTCGCTTCGGGACAATCGAATATGGCTTTTCAACTTCGCCGTGCCACAAACAGTGATCCGTTGATCAGAAATGCCGGTAGACTCCACAATCTGCGCCTTTTTAAGTGCCGCAACCTTGTGGAGACCAATGCCGTTGCATGGGATACCGTAACCTTAAGGGAAGTAAACGATTTGGCCTATTTCAACGGCAGCTGGAGGCAAGCGAATGAAGATGAAGCAGCACAGTTCTCTGCAGTTGCTTATTCATTTGCCGAACAGATTGCCAATGAGCAACATATTCCTATTGGCATTATTGATCTGTCTGTCGGTGGATCCAATACCGAATCGTGGATTGACCGTAAATCATTGGAAAACGATGATTTGCTGGCTTCTTATATTCATAACTGGCAAAAATCTGATTTTGTGCAGGAGTTCTGTCGGGAACGTGCGGGTCAGAATCTCGCTGGTTCGAACGTGAAAAATCAACGTCATCCGTATCAACCAGCTTACAATTTTGAAGCTGGCGTCAGCAAATGGTTAAACACCGGGTTGAAAGGAATACTGTGGTATCAAGGTGAAAGCAATGCGCATAATATAGAACTTTACGAACGTCTTTTTAAAACATTGGTTTCTTCCTGGCGGAAGAATTTTCACCAAGAACTGCCCTTTTTCTTCGCGCAGCTCTCAAGTATAGACAGGCCTTCATGGGGAGATTTTAGAAACGCACAACGCTTATTGGAGAAGGGTATTAAAGGTACATACATGGCCGTAACGCTCGATGTAGGTGATTCTTTGGATGTACATCCCCGTGAAAAGATTACAGTAGGCCAGCGCTTGGCAAATTTAGTGCAGAAACACTTTTATAACGTTGAACTGAATGCCGATCATCCTGAGCCGGTCAGTTGTGCATTTCATGAGGATAAGCTGGTATTGATATTTGATCAATGTAAAAAATTAAAAACTCAGGAAAATACAGCGGTAAGAGGGTTTCAGCTGATGGACAATAAAGGACGGATTTTCAATGTAAACGCAAATATCCTATCAGATAATACCATCGAGATCGTTAAACCGAATTTCCAAATCACCAAAATCCTGTATGGATTCGAACCATTCAGTAGAGCAAATCTTCAAAATGAAATTGGAACACCCGTATCCACTTTCGCTTTGAAGATTCAATAAATAGAAATGAATTGATGTAAGTAGTAAAACACATGAAACAGATAAGTATAAAAGATACCGCAAAAATAATAGACAGGGATTACTTGAAGGATTTGGAAGTATTCTATCGTGATCAGCTTTTAAAAGACACTGTACCATTTTGGTTTCCACGGTCCATTGACCATGAATATGGCGGATATTTGTTCATGCGCGATCAGGATGGGACTTTGATAGATACCGATAAAGCCGTATGGATACAGGGAAGGGCATGCTGGTTGCTGGCCACACTTTACAATACGGTTGAACAAAAAGAGGAATGGCTGGAAGGAGCCCGAATCGGCTATGAATTTTTGAAAGAGCATTGTTTTGACGCTAATGGAAAAATGTATTTTCATGTTGACCGCCTAGGCGATCCTATTCGTATGCGTCGCTATTTCTTTTCGGAGACTTTCGCAGCAATCGCCTTTGCAGCCTATGCAAAAGCGACTGGAGATGAGGAGATAGCAGATGAAGCACGACATCTGCTGGGAATTTGCCTCGCGTATGCAAATGGAGAAAAATTGATCGAACCAAAGTATGAAGCCACAAGGCCAATGAAGGGAATAGGTGTGCCGATGATTATGATCAATACGGCACAGCAGATTCGTGAGACCATTGGGGATCCGCGTTGTGATCGTGTCATCAGTGATTGTATCGCACAGATTGAACGTGATTTTGTTAAGGACGATATTCGCTGCGTGATGGAACAAGTAGGACCTGAAGGTGAAATTGTCGATCATATTGACGGTCGTACACTCAATCCCGGACATGCTATCGAAGGAGCTTGGTTTATCCTCCATGAAGCTAGATCCCGGGGAAACGATCCGCATTTGATTGACCTAGGCTGTCGTATGTTGGATTATATGTGGGAACGGGGCTGGGATAAAGAATATGGTGGTATACTCTATTTTCGAGATGTCTATGGAAAGCCAGTACAAGAATATTGGCAAGATATGAAATTTTGGTGGCCGCAGAATGAAACGATTATCGCAACATTACTCGCTTACCTGATGACTGGGAATGAGAAATATAAAAATTGGCATCAGCAGATCAATCAGTATGCCTATGATCATTTTCACGATAAAATCAATGGTGAGTGGTATGGTTACCTCCATCGTGATGGGAAGATTGCCCAAACCGCAAAAGGGAATTTGTTTAAAGGTCCTTTCCATCTCCCTCGCCAAGAATGGTATTGTATGCAAACTTTAAAGGAATTTAATTCCCTTAAGTAGAAGATTATGGAGCACCAAAAGTCCATTACATGTACATTGCTATCCGGTCTGCTGGTTATTCTTATTTTAATCAGTCCTTTATGCTGTCTACCGGATTCAATCAAACCTCCTTTGCTTCCTATGCCCCATGCTGTGAGCTGGAAAACAGGGCGTTATTGTTTGCCGGATCTTGTCCATGTGCATATCAAAGGGGAGGTTGAAAATGCTGATAGGCAGATGTTAAGCCTCTTGTTGAAAGATTGGAATGTAACTCAGGTTATTTTCGACAACTTCAAGAATAAAAATATCACCATTGTTTGTGATCACGAATTGGTTTTACCTTCGGCATCATTGGAGGCTTATCGGATCGACGTAGATGAACAGGGAATACAGATCGAAGCCAGAACGAGTGCCGGTGTTTTTTATGCCTTACAAACTCTGGGTCAACTCAGACGCAGTGATGGCAAGTTGCCCTATTGCTCCATTACCGATTATCCTTCCTTTCGCTGGCGCGGTTACTTGGTAGACGTCGGACGAAATTTTCAGTCAATGGATGTGCTAAAGGAGCAGATCGATGTCATGGCGCGCTATAAACTGAATATTTTTCACTTTCATTTCACTGAGGATATTGCTTGGCGACTGATCAGCAAAAAATATCCCGGTTTGACCGACTCGACGAATATGGAGCGTTGGAAGGGAAAGTATTATACCGTTGAGGAAATGCAAGAACTAATTCGGTATTGTCGTGATCGGCATATCCAACTTGTACCCGAAATTGATTTGCCGGGACATTCAGCAGCATTTCGCCGTTATTTTAAAACTGATATGCAGAGCGATAGCGGCATAGCTATCCTCAAGGAACTGGTTAAGGAATTTGCAAACACTTATCCGGGACTACCTTATCTGCATATTGGGGGGGATGAGGTGAAAATTCATAATCAAGAATTTTTACCGATGATGACAATATGGACGGAGGATTTGGGTCTAAAAACTATTGGTTGGGAACCCGGCGGCAATTTGCAGCCAAACACAATCCGGCAGCTTTGGATGGGTGGCCCAAAAGCTATTACCAATGATTCGCCTTTTGAAGTCATTGATTCAAAGCACTTGTACATCAATCACATGGATCCTTTAGAAACGGTGACGACCTTGTTCTATAGGCAGTTGGGCGGACAGTCTTCAGAAAATGAAAAGTTAATGGGTGCGACGCTATGTTCATGGCCCGATCGCGCGGTGAAGAATGAAAACGATCTATTTCGTCAAAATGGAGTTTACCCCGCTTTATTGACATTTGCGGAGCGCAGCTGGCGAGGGGGAGGGGATTTTGCATGGCGTAGTAATATCAAAACGGATGTGAAAGGATTGGCTGATTTTGTCGAATTTGAAAAGCGTTTACTTGCACATAAACAACTGTATTTTAATGGTCTTATCTTTCCCTACCACCAACAAAGTAGGCAAAAATGGATATTATACGGGCCTGTGGAAAATAAAGGCGATCTGGGTATGGCCTTAAAAAATGAAGCTGCAGGAGATTTTAACGCTTTGAAAAAGATCGGCGAGTTTTACGGAGGTACCATTGTATTGCGCCATTGGTGGGCTGATGTTGTTAAAGGGGCGATTGACCGTCCACTTGAAAATAGTACCGTGTATGCCCTGAGCAAAGTGTGGAGTGAAAAAGGGGGCAACCAAGGTTTTTGGATCGGTTTTAATGATCTCTCGCGTTCGTATGCCAGTGATTCACCACATTTGGGGACCTGGGACGATCGAATGAGCACACTTTGGGTCAATGGACATAAAGTGCTTCCGCCAGATTGGCAACAGGCGGGCAAAAAAGGAGACTTGGAAGTCCCCTTAATTGATGAGGGATACAGTTACCGAAGTCCTACGATGATTCAATTGCGCAAGGGATGGAATACCATTGTAGTCAAACTGCCTGTGGGGAAATTACAAGGGAAAGACTGGCAAAATCCACTAAAATGGATGTTTACCTGCCTCCCGATTGAAAGGGAGCAGTAAATCGTATATCACAATGCATGAATGCAGATGAAATTTTAAAGAAAAGTAACAATAAACTTATATCGATATGAAGAAATTAGGAACAATGGTGGTATTTGCAATGTTAGCCAGTATCTGCCATGCACAGGAAGTGAATGTGTTTGTTTCAGGCGAAGAGGGCTATAAAAGCTATCGCATACCTGCCATTGTAAAGGATAAAAATGGGCAGTTAATTGCTTTTGCCGAAGGTCGGGTGGATCATGCCGGCGATTTTGGTAATGTGGATATTGTTTATAAAACCAGTAAGGATAATGGAAAGACCTGGGGGCCATTGCAAGTCGCTGTGGACAACGATAATTTACAGGTCGGAAATCCGGCACCTGTAGTTGATCTATTGGATCCAGCATATCCTCAAGGACGTCTCTTACTTTTTTACAATACGGGGAATAATCATGAGGGAGAAGTGCGCAAAGGGAATGGCTTGCGGGAATGTTGGTCAATTAGTTCATCCGATGGCGGTAAAACATGGTCCAAGCCACAGAATATTACGCTCGAGACACATCGCCCCAATCAACCGTCAGTGAATGCGCAATATACCTTCAAGGACGATTGGCGAACCTATGCGAATACACCTGGGCATGCTTTACAATTTGATTCTGGTAAGTATAAAGGACGCATTTATATTCCTGCCAACCATTCTGAAGGAAATCCGAAAGAAAATGGCAAGGATTATTTTGCGCATTCGTATTACTCGGACGATCATGGAAAGACCTTCAAGATAGGGGCGAGCGTGAAATTTGAAGGATCAAATGAAACCATGGCCGCGCAAATATCGCATACAGAACTGTATATGAATTCCCGTAATCAACAAGGTAACGTAAAATCGAGGATTGTGTCCTATTCCAGTGATGGTGGTGTCAGTTGGGATACAACCTATTATGATAAAAATCTGGCCGATCCAGTCAACCAGGGCTCGGTACTTTCCTGGCAAAAGAAAGGGAAATATGTATTGGCTGTTTGTAATGCTGCATCAACCCATAGAAGGGACAATCTAACCGTTCGTTTAAGTAAAGATCAGGGCAAAACATGGTATTTCAATCAGGTCGTTGCCAAAGCTCCGGAAGGTGTGAAAGGGGATTATGCTGCTTATTCCGATTTAGTACTTTTAAATAAAAATAAACTCGGTGTTCTATTTGAAAAAGAGAATTACAGGAAAATTGTCTTTCTGCCAGTAAATTTTAAATAATCAGGCACATCGTGTTATCGAAATAATACACATTTTCTTTCATTTCTTCCTTTTGGTTAAAACAGGAAGGAAGAAATGAAAGAAAAAATGAATCTTCGTTTCTAATGCAGCTTGCTCCACAGGCTGTCAAATAACGCTATAAACTTAATTAAAACCAATAATCCAAAACTAAATGAGAAAAACCAGATTTTGGCTGGTGTTGAGCCTAATCGCAACTAGCCTGTCTATTTTTGCCTGCAAAAAAGACTCGACAACAACAAAAACTTCGATTCCGGAAGTCAGTAAGGCGAAGGCCTCGACTAAGCTATTCAATGCTACTGCCGTAGCGACAACAGATTACGAACTGATCTGGTCGGACGAGTTTAATAGTAACGGGAGATTTGATTCCACAAAATGGTCTTATGCAGACAGGGGCACTGTCGCATGGAATAAGTATATGACCTCCTTGCCGGCTTATGCATCCCAAGACGGGAGCAATCTTGTATTGCGTATGGATAATGCTGTTGTAGCCGGAGATCCTGTTGCCTATCATGCGGGTGGAGTTAAGTCGATGGGAAAATTTAGTATGACTTATGGTAAAGTTGAAGTGAGGGCTAAGTTTACACAAGGAAGAGGCTCCTGGCCTGCGATTTGGATGATGCCCGAACCGGCTGCGGCGTATGGAGGCTGGCCAGCCTGTGGTGAAATTGATATTATGGAGCATGTCAACAACGAAAGTGTGATGTATCATACGATCCATAATAGCTCGGTTACTAATGCAAATGGTGGAAGCACCGCTTCAAAAGCGGCCACTTATAATACGACAGATTACAACTTATATACGATGATCTGGAGTCCAAACGACATTCGATTTTACGTCAACAATGTATTGCAATATACCTACGCAAGGGTTTCTGGTGGCGGAACGCAACAATGGCCATTTGACGTACCTTTTTATCTGATTTTAAATCAGGCCGGTGGAGCTGGATGGCCAGGAGCGATCACAAATGCTGACCTGCCCTTTAGTATGCAGGTTGATTATGTACGTGTGTATAAGCTACCTTTATTTAGCAATGGCGATTTCGAAAGTGGTACCATCTATCCATGGACAACATGGGGTGGCGGATCATCGGTCGTTTTCACCGACGCCCGGACAGGAAGCAGATGCATCCGCGAAACGGGCGGGGAGACATCCATTGAACAATACCTGACCGGTTTAACGCCAAATACGACCTATCGGTTCGGTGGCTACGCCAAAGTGTCTACAGCTGGCCAGTCAGTTAGTATCGGCGTCAAAAACTTTGGTGGAACTGCAGTCAATGCGACTATTGGTACGACCAGCTATTCCAATGCTTCGGTTACTTTTACAACTGGCGCCAATAATACTACGGCTACGGTCTATTTCTATAAACCCTTGAGCGGTACTGTGTATGGTGATGATTTCTATTTAGAAAAACTGTAAGACACGTTAGTTGAAAGAGCAGTGGTTTTAGTTCAGCCACAGCTCTTTTAGCGATATTGCGTGATGACGAGGGCATCGGTCCGCATGGAGGATGTCGATATAACTTCATAACTACCTAATTAAAAATTTCAGATAGTGCCGAATAAGGGCCATGAATCGTTGCGGTAGTTAACGGCAGTATCTCCTTATTTCCTTAAAACGAGTGTATGTCCATTTTGATAGAGTGTCATTTTGTTTTCGTTACGTTCAAAGACGATCTTTACACCAAATTGCGGTTGGACCAGCGTGTTTCTATCCTTCGCTTTTAGCTGAAATGAAGATTGACCAACGACCTGTCCAAATACCTTGTTGCCCTCTCTCGTAATATTTATCTGAATAGGAGGTTGCTCGCTTTTATATTCGCCAATGAGACTTGAAATTTCTTCCTCCGTCAATTGTAATTCCGCAAGATCAGGAAGTGGAAAGGGCCTTTTATAAAGTTCGCCCAGACTGAACTTTAAAATTTCATTATTAGTATAATTGTTGGCATTACTAATGATAGCGACATTATAATTGCCATCATCAAAATGGCCAGCGACAGAAGAGTAACCGTCTATACCGCCTGTGTGGCCAAAGCCTACATGTTCATAGAAGGGCAATTGGAATAAGCCGATCCCATAGCCCTGATCTATTTTTTTCATCTCTTCCAGGCTTGCAGCATTGATGATTTTATGGCTAAATAATGCATTGAAAAATCTGGCCAGGTCTGCCGGAGTTGACCACACTGCGCCAGCACCAAGCGGAACTGAGTTGTCCGTGTGTGGTTCAAGGGTCCATTCTTGTGTATACCGATAAGATTCGCTCAGATCACTGCCGTTATTTTGTGGACGGCCAAATGTGGTTTGTTCCAACTTTAGTGGCTGGCTGATATACTCTTTCAATAAAGAAGCATAGTCTCTTTTCCATACTTTTTCCAGAATATAAGTAAGTAGAATGTAGTTTGAATTACTATATACATGCCTGCTGCCGGGGTCAAATTCAACTCCGCCTTTGATGATGCGTGCGACAAGTTCCTGTTCTGTTTGCGGTTTAGTGTTCCATGTCAAATAATCTTTGTCGTCCGTGATGCTGTGAACTCCGCTGCTGTGATTTAACAATTGACGAACAGTAATCTTTTCGGCGTTGGGAATACCCTTAACGTATACGGACAATGTTTGGTTTAATTGGAGTTTTCCAAGTTCAGCTGTTTTTAGAACAAGTGTTGCGGTGAATGTTTTGGAGATCGAGCCTATGCCATAACGGGTATCTATGGTCGCTTTCTTTTTCTGCGCCAGATCGGCATATCCAATTGTCTTTTGATAAAGCAATTGATCACCTTTGCTGATCGCAATACTGCCCATCCAGACGTTATTTTTGTCCATGACGGACATGAGACTATCCATACGAACAGGAGTGAATTCCTGGGCTTTGAGGACGGGGTTTGATAGGGTTCCTACGAGGAACAATAATACGGTGGTTCTTTTCATAATTAATGGTGAATAGACTTCTGAGTTTCAATAGTAACGCTGACGAATAGTAAAGGCCACTTTTCCATCCACGACCGCAAGTTATGCTGCATAGTGTTCGTCTTTGCCGGACCTTTGAGTGAAAATTTGGGCCTCAAACTATTTGTGATGGTTGTCACAATTGCTTGATTACAAATAGTTAAGGTAAATATTAATCTTGATACATGCAAATACCAACGTATACCTAATCCCACTATTCAATCAGTATTGATACAGTTTTTAATCATTACTTATTCAGTCTACACTGAGCGATCACTGAACAATCACTGAACAAGCACTGTGAAAAAGACGAATTTGATCGCTCTTTGACACCCATTTGTTCCGACAGAAATTAATGGAAAAAATGGCGGGAGTGACGCGGTACGACCCTTAAAAAAGAAAAGCGGTGCGTGGGGTTAAGATGGTAAGCATTGATTAAAAAAAAACACTTGAAGTGGGGAACTTCAAGTGTTTAACCTAACCAATTATTAACCTAAATTTATGAAAAGTATACTTTCTCAAGTATAGTAGACTATATTCAATATCTGTGCCATTCTACTCGTTAGTTTTATACTATTTTTCTTTGTGTTATTTTTGTTACGTAATATCACTTGATTTAGTTGATGTTATATCTTATTTGGTAATATTTTTATGTTTTTAAAGATGTTAAGTAGTTTGAAAAAGCATTGAGTTAATTTTTGGTAAAATTTCGCCTATTTTATTGGGCAAACTTTCCGCATGTGTATATAAAAGAGAACAGCCCCTGTCCGAAAATAGGGTAATTGTTATTACACAACGTAACACTTGAAGAGTTCTTTCCACTCATCATCAAGATTGCCTCTGTATACATTTTGTTTGGCGCGGCGATACCAATATTCTGCATTCCATTGATCACCTTCTTTGCGGTGTAAATAAGCATGAACATGTGCTGCGTCAGTTCCCCCCAATTGATCGATGAGGTCGTGCGCGGTTTTCCAATTTCCTTTCAGATCATACCAAAGTGACTTTTGTACCGCTGTCCAATGCTGAAGTGGACTTTCAAGTGATTGAAATTCTTCTATTGTCATATTTTTTTATTCTGTTATTTCTTTGCTCCAAATTTCATAAATATCGTCTCCTTTCGAGCTTTTTCCTCTATGCTGCCATCTGCCATCTACAATTTCACCGTCAAAGGCCAGTTCTTGCCCAACTCGATTATTGTCTCTCGAAAAGAATTGTATTTTTTCAGTATACCGATTGTTATCGTATTGATAATTGCCCCCGCCAGTACCATAGAAACCTTTTTGTGCAAGATTAATCGCTATCCATTGAAAATAGCCATCAACCAATATTTTGATTGTTTTACGGTCTGCTTTCGGAATATCCTGCATTTTTTCTCCTTGTTGGCGACCAGTGATGCGCCAAAGTGCGTCCAGGTCCTGCGGGACTTTTTTCTGTTTAATATAGAGATGATAGCTATTGGCTATTTTTAGGCGAAGGGAGTCTGCTTCACTCCGATACGGCAATTGAGTTGTTTTGCCGATGGCAGATGAATCCTGTGAATTATACTCAATGGCGATATTGATCAGATTAGGCTGTTTATCAAGTGGCCCACCCCAGGTATGTTGAAAACGTTTTCTGACATCATCGTAACTTATGAACGAGATATAATGATCTTTAACGAGCATTAAGTGTTTATTGATGCCATCCTGGTATAGATAGGCTCCGTCGTGAAGTTGCTGTGCCTGGATTTTAGAAAAATAAATTCCAAAAAATAGGAAGAATAGTAAGGTACAATTTTTCATAACGGGTCTAAACTTGTTTCCTCTAAAGATACAAAATAAAACAGCGATACGAATGACGGACATTGGATTTAATCGAATCAAAAAAAAGCTGACCAGTCGCCGCAGCGCCGCCAAAAAATGTTAAGCACTTTTATGAGGGGCAGTCCGGCGAATGGTCAGCTTTTCGATAGGATGTTACAACTATCTATTTGAACTTACTCGCCAATGCAGCGAGCTTGCTGGCCATATCCGTTTGTGGCTCGGCCTGCTTTTTAGGTTCATTTTTTTTGTTTTTGGGTAGCGCAGGTTTTTCATCTGTTTTCATTGACAATGCGATACGACTACGCTTTTCGTCTACTTCTGTTACTGTTACCATGACGTGTTGCTGTACTTTGACGACTTCATGGGGGTCCGATATATAGCGATTCGATAATTGGCTTAGATGTACCAAGCCATCTTGATGTACGCCAATATCAACAAAGGCTCCGAAATTTGTAATATTCGTCACGATTCCTGGCAGCTTCATGCCCACTTTTAAATCCCCAATGGTATTGACGCCATCTGTGAATGAGAATGGTTCGAACTTTTCCCTTGGATCTAATCCGGGTTTCGCTAATTCATTGAGAATATCATTCAATGTCGGTAATCCAACTTCCTCTGAGATATAGTTTTTCAAAGGGATCGATTTTCGCAAGTCAGCGTCAGTCAATAGATCTTCTACTTTTTTGCCAAGGTCTTTGGCCATTTGTTCGACCAATGCATAACGCTCGGGGTGTACCGCCGACGAATCCAGTGGGTTTGCGGCATGGCGGATGCGTAGAAAGCCTGCAGCTTGTTCAAAGGCTTTATCGCCAAGGCGAGGAACTTTTTTCAGTTCGCGCCTGGAGGCAAAAGGACCGTTCTCATTCCGGTATTTGATGATCTGTTGTGCCAGGGATGGACCAAGACCGGAAACGTAGGATAAAATTTGTTTGGAGGCCGTATTCAATTCGACACCGACAGCATTTACGCAACTGATGACGGTATCATCCAATGAAGTCTGGAGTTTATTTTGATCTACATCATGCTGATATTGTCCGACACCGATCGATTTTGGATCGATCTTAACCAGTTCAGCCAATGGGTCCATCAACCGTCTACCAATAGATACTGCGCCGCGTACCGTAACATCTTGATCTGGAAATTCTTCACGGGCAGTTTCGGAAGCCGAATAAATAGAGGCTCCACTTTCATTGACCATTACGATGGTAACGTTATTTAATCCGAGTCTCCGTACAAATTCTTCCGTTTCACGACCGGCGGTCCCATTGCCGATTGCGATGGCTTGGATATCATATTTTGATACTAGATACTGAATTGTTTTTTTTGCTTCTGCAAGTCCATTGGCTCCTGTATGCGGAAAGATGGCCGTATTTTCTTTAAGCTGTCCCTGTTCGTCCAGAACAACCGTTTTACAGCCTGTACGAAATCCTGGGTCGATCGCGAGCAGCCTTTTCTGCCCTAGTGGAGCGGCTAGAAGTAGTTGACGCACATTGTCGGCAAAAACTTTGATGGCTTCTTCATCGGCTTTTTGACGTGTCAATACACGAATTTCCGTCTCCATAGAAGGTTTTAACAGCCGCTTGTAGCTATCGACCAAGGCGAGTTTTACCTGAGTTGCGGCATCGTTGGAACCCTTAATATAGATGGATTCGATACCTGGTAGAATTTCTTCTTCATTGATATCGATATCTAAATAGAGTAATTCCTCTTTTTCTCCGCGGCGCATGGCCAGCACACGATGTGAAGGTGCATTTTTCAACGGTTCAGACCATTCGTAATAATCTTTATACTTTAGTGCAGCTTCTTCCTTTCCAGGAACTACCCGTGAAACAAATGTGCTTTTTTCGAGGAATATCGCTCTCGCTTTGGCTCTCACTGTCGCATCTTCCGCAATGATCTCTGCGATGATATCGCGGGCACCTGCTAGTGCCTCCTCTGTATTCTTAACGCCTTTTTCTTCATCTATTAAACTGTCGGCAAGGGGGAGGAAATCTCCTATTTCTTGTGCTAAAATGAGATCCGCTAAAGGTTGCAGACCTTTTTCACGTGCCACACTGGCGCGAGTTTTACGCTTGGGTTTGTAAGGCAAATAGATATCTTCGAGACTGGCCATGGTTTCGGCACCCAAAAGCTGCTGCTCAAGCTCCGGTGTCAATTTTCCCTGATCGTTGATCGATTTAAGAACAGCTTCTTTACGTTTATCTAAATCACGCAGCTGCTGGAAACGATCTCTGATCGTGGTGATTTGAACTTCGTCCAAACTACCCGTCATTTCCTTACGGTAGCGTGAGATAAACGGAACGGTAGCACCTTCGTCTAATAGTGCTATAGTCGTGCGAACTTGTTTTTCGCTAATAGAAAGCTCATTAGCAATGGTAATTTCGTGTGTTGATAAGCTCATTGTCGGTTTAATCTTAAAAAGTAGAGCTGTTGAATGGTGATTCAACAGCTCTAAGTATATCTAATTATAAACTAAAGTAGTAAAATTAAGCAGGTTTACTGGTATTGTCCTGCTCAGGAACTTTTTTATCTTCTACCTCGTTGTTTTTCGTTTCAGCAAAATGATCGTTATACCCGTACGTGATGTGAGATGGCTCTTCGCCATAATCGGGTTGTTTATGTGGGTTATGCTCGACGACACCGGCAGGTGTTGTGAATTCATATTTTTTCTTTGGTTGATCTGTTTCTGAACCTTCTACGGCTTCCTGGGGCTTAGCCCCTTCTTCGTGTGCTGCTTGAGCCTGCTCTTCAGCCAAACGAACATCATTAGGAACAACTTCTTCTTTTACTTCTGTTTTAACGTCTATGTCTTTCTCGAAATTATTGATCTGATCTGAAATTTCACGTTTGATACCTTCTGATGCATCTTTGAACTCACGTATTCCTCTTCCTAAACCTCTCGCCAATTCAGGAAGTTTTTTGCCTCCAAAAAGTAACAAGATTGCAAACACAATTAAGATCATCTCTTGTGTTCCGATGTTTAGAAATGCTATTACTGGATTGTACATACTCTTTTTCCTCTTCTTTTGATTACTAACTAGATGCTAAGGTACATTTATATTTCTATAGTTCTTAGACCCAAAAGTAAATTTAAGATAATTTTAAGGTATTTGAAACATAAAAATTACTTAACAAAGTGCGGTTATTTGATGGGTGTAAATTGTTATATTTTTGCTAAATATTTTTTAATATGACGATAGGGCGGAAATATCTTCGTATTTTTGTGGCTATTTTTTGGGGAAATCGATTATGTTGGGAAAATTTAAAACATTTAAACCGTATTACAAAAGTACGATGGTATTGGCGGGGCCAGTGGTGATCTCACAATTGGGACATACGCTGGTGCATACCGCAGATAGTGTGATTGTTGGACATTTTGCAGGAACCATTCCATTGGCGGCAGTTTCGTTGGTACATGCTGTTTTTATGGTTGTTATGGTCATTGGTTTGGGGATAGCGTATGGCATCACGCCGTTGATTGCGCAGGAGAATGGTCGTGATAATAAAAAAGAATGTGCCATTTTGTTGTCTAATAGCTTTTGGTTAAATATTATTGCAGGACTCTTGTTATTCGCATTGGTCTATTTTGGTTCAATGTTGGCGATCGATCACCTCAACCAAGATCCGGCTGTGGTGAAGGAGGCAAAGCCTTATTTGCTTATTCTGAGTTTATCGATGCTTCCATTAATGGTATTTAGCACCTTTAAGCAATTTGCTGAAGGCCTGGGGTTTACTAAGCAAGCGATGAATGTAACTATTTGGGGGAATGTACTGAACATTATTTTGGCGATCATCTTTGTCAAAGGGATGTTTGGCATCAGCCCAATGGGGGTCAAGGGAGTCGGATACAGTACATTGATCGACCGTGTGTTAATGATGTCTGTGATGATGACCTATGTCTTGCGATCGCAGAAATTTAAAGGATATATTCAATACTTTAAAGTGACATTGGTCGATCGGGAGCGATTGTTGAAGATCGTACGGATCGGGGCACCCGTGGCTATGCAATATGTCTTTGAAATTGGGGCTTTTGCAGGGGCATCCTTATTAGCGGGTACCATAAGTGCGACAGCGCAAGCTTCTCATCAAGTAGCCATACAGCTGGCCGCGATGACGTATATGATGGCGAGTGGTATTGCTGCTGCTGCAACAATCAAGGTGGGGAATAGTTATGGTAATCGAAATCTTTTTCGTCTCGAACGATTTGCCATCACGTCGTATCAATTGGTGTTGATCTTTATGGTGATTACGGCGTCTTTGTTCGCGCTATTGAATGATTATTTGCCTTATATCTTTACCTCAGATCATGCCGTGGTGATTATTGCTTCTCAGCTGTTGATTATTGCGGGCCTTTTCCAATTGTTTGATGGTACGCAAGTTGTCGGTCTGGGAGTCTTACGTGGGATGGGGGATGTGAATATACCAACCCTAATCACATTTATCGCTTATTGGATTATTGGGCTACCAAGCGGCTATCTCATGGGCGTTGTGTTTAACTGGGGTATCAAGGGGATTTGGTATGGGTTAACGCTGGGCCTGCTAAGCTCTTCGCTTTTACTGTACCTGCGGTTTCAATTGGTGATTAAGAAGAAAAAAATACAGTTCGAACAAAGTATGTTTAAGTAACAAAACGTATATACTAAATAACAAAAAACGGCTCTGTTAAGAGCCGTTTTTTTATTCTGATTGTTAGATTACTCTATTGCTATCCCAGTTTTCCAGGTAGTCGGCCACACGTTTTAAGAAAGTACCTCCGAGAGCACCATCGATTGCACGGTGATCGTAAGAGAGTGACAGATACATCATATGTCTAATACCAATCATATCGCCATACTCTGTTTCTATAACCGCTGGTTTTTTCGTAATGGTACCGACAGCCAAGATTGCAGCTTGCGGTTGGTTAATGATAGGCGTTCCCATAATATTACCGAAAGCGCCGATATTGGTGAATGTAAATGTACCATCTTGGGTATCGTCAGGCTTCAATTTATTCGCCCGTGACCGTTGTGCGAGGTCGTTGACACTTTTACTCAACCCGACTAAGCTTAATTGGTCAGCATTTTTGATGACCGGAACGATGAGATTGCCATTAGGCAATGCTGCAGCCATACCAATATTGATGTTTTTCTTCTTGATGATATTGTAACCGTCGATCGATATATTGACCAATGGAAAATCTTTGAGCGCCTTGCTAATAGCCTCGATAAACAAAGGGGTAAACGTGATGTTTTCTCCTTCGCGTTTTTTATAGGCATCTTTAACTTTATTGCGCCACAAAACTAAATTGGTGACATCTGCCTCAACAAAAGAACATACATGGGGAGAGGTCTGTACGCTTTTGACCATATGGTCTGCTATCAATCTCCGCATACGGTCCATTTCAATGATTTCATCACTGCCATTGGCAACGGTGTGAACATGCGACGGAGCGGCGGAGGTTATTTTTGGAGAATCCGTACCCATGCCCGTGCTAGTGTTCGTGTGCTCTTCCGGAATGGCTTTTGTCAATTTTGAGGAGGAATCCCGATGCGATACATACGTTAAAATATCTTCCTTAGTCACTCTTCCCTCTGCTCCGGTACCCTGGATACGGTCAAGTTCATCCTGGGACAATCCTTCGTGACGTGCTATATTTTTCACTAAAGGTGAATAGAAGCGAAGGGTATTTTCGTATGAAGAAGATGGAATTTCAGCTGTTACATTGGGCAGCTGGTCTACACCTGGGATGTTCAATGCTATGATCTCTTCGGGAGTTGCCGCTGAAAGAGCGATATTTTCTTGTGCTTGAATCGCAGGTTCTTCATTTTCGCCTTCAATTTCTATAATTGCAACGACTTCACCAACTTGGACAGTCTGGTCTACGGTATAGCAATGCTCTTTTAAAACACCTTTTACAGGGGAAGGTACCTCTGAATCAACTTTGTCAGTTGCAATTTCCAATAAAGTGTCATCTTCCTCAATCAGGTCACCAGGTTGTTTTAACCATTTTGTGATTGTTGCCTCGGATACACTTTCTCCCATTTTTGGGAGCAAGAGTTTATATAAAGCCATATTTTTTAGCAATCTCGTTATAGAAAAACGAAGTTAAATAAATTGTGGTTTACTTTCAACAATTTAAAATATTATTCCTTAAATAACGTGTTTTTTGAAATATTATTTTACTTTATTGTGTATCCTGTTCTTTTTCTTTTACAAGCAACTTCCATAGAAGTAATAAAGCATTCATACGGGTACGTTCGATGTTGATCAGTCTGTCGTTATCAAATTGAAACTTCTTGGTTAAAATTTCTTTTTTCCCGGCAACAGCCACCCAAATAGTGCCAACTGGTTTCTCAGCTGTTCCACCACCTGGTCCCGCTATTCCAGTTGTCGCAATAGCATAGTCGGAAGAAAATGCCTTTTTTGAACCGGAAGCCATTTCGATAGCAGTCTGCTCACTTACTGCTCCATATTGGATTAGTGTTTCTTCCTCGACGTTCAACAATTGTTGTTTTAACGCGTTGGAGTAGGGGATGGTACCACCAAGGAATATCGTGCTGCTTCCCGCTACAGCGGTTATTGAAGCGGCGAGGCTACCCCCGGTACAACTTTCTGCAGTAGTCAATGTAGCACCTCGGCGGCCAAGCTCTTTAATCAGATAGGGCTCGATGCTTGTGTCATAGTCCGCGATGACATGGTGTTGTAAACGATGGAGTAGCTTTGTTTTAAAAAGGGCAACCTGGAGCATAATGTCAGATTTATTCCTGCTTTTTCCAGAGAGTCTCAATCGGATAAAGGCCAAGGTTGGTAGATAGGCCAATTTTATGCTGGAAGGAAGTTCTGCTTCGATATCCTTTATTTCTTCTGCCAAATATGATTCTCCGATTCCGCCAACCAAAATGGTCTCGTGACAGATAAATAAGTCAGGATCCTGTTTGGCTAATAGGGGCAGCACATGTTTTTCCATCAGAAATTTCATCTCAAAGGGCACGCCAGGCATAAAAATAAACTTCTTTTGGTCCTGATGGACCAGCATGCCGGGCGCGGTTCCATAGTCGTTAAATAGGACCTCACAATTTGCTAAAACATCGGCCTGCTGTAGATTGATGTCGAGCATTTTTAGATTGCGCGATTCAAATATGTTGGTCACATGCCGAAGTACATGCTCATCGCGGATCAAGGTGGTTCCAAAATATGCTGCGGCGGTTTTTTTTGTCACATCATCTTTCGTCGGGCCCAGGCCTCCAGTGATTAAAATAAGATCTGCCCGCGTTGAAGCCTCTTTCAATGTCGTTGAAATAGCCTCTTCAGTATCAGGGATCGATGTCATTTGAACGATATCGACTTCGAATTGGAGCAGTTGTTTGGCAATCCAGCCTGAATTGGTATCAATAATCTGACCGATGAGAATCTCATCGCCTATGGTAATAATCTCTGCTTTCATCTTTAAAATAATTATGCGACACATCCCTACGGTGAAAAATACATATGTGGGTATGTATCGTGTTTGATTTTCTCAATCTTCTGGTGTTAAAATGTCCATACGCTGGCGCCTAAAAAATGAAAATTCAATCCCAGAAGATTCAGTATATAAACTTACATAAAATTGCGACTCAACGAAATGTTTAAGATGTATTTGATGGAAGAAGTTTTTTGAAAAGAAACTGAAAATTCTTTTTGGCCAATATGAATATAACATTTCAAAAAAAAAGCAGTTATTTTAAAAATAACTGCCTCCTGAACTGGCTCTTTTTGTGAGCTTAAGATCTTGTAAGATCGATGCCTTGGCACGAATGGTGACGTTGTAGCTTCGGAACCGCCCAAAAGGCATCCAGCCAAATGACATATCCCAACAATGCAGATCGCGATAGATATTGAAAGAGGTCATGACCACTTCCTTCTGTTTGAAATCGTACCCCGATTGAAAGGTGACTTTCCATTTTGGCGTAACACTGAAGTCGCCATGTAAATTCAATGTGCTTGTGATCTGGCTCTGCATTCTTCGTGTACTGGAGTTGAACGATTTTGCCATAGTGAAACTGAACGATGCCGCAAGGTTCCATGGGATGTTAAAGTCCACAAATGCGTTTGGATCTGAGCTGATTCGAGCTAAGGCTTGTGCCTGTTCGGGAGTCATACCCGCTCCTGTCATTTCTTTTCTTAAAGAATCAATATTGTTATTACGTGATTTCGCAGCCTTAGGATTCAGACTATAGTCAAAGGAAAGACCAAAGTTTGTCAGGCGCGCAAGGCTACCGTCTTTAATGGCGTAGCGATTGACACGGACACCATTTTCGTTGACCGAATAAGGATCAAATGTACCGTTGAAGTTTACATTCATCTTTTGGTCGAAAAAAGCTGTACGGCCAGAGAATGTAATTGGGGACAACTTTAGCGAGTCGGCCACAAAGTTGTAATTTCCGCTGAACGTCAAACCTTGAAGAATTGGGATTTTCTTTAAGCCACCATCTGTGGTGTCGGATTTACTTTTGACCTTTGCTTCGATGTTATTGTCAATGGAAAAACCTATCCCTGCAGATTTTCCTGCAGAAGGAGATCCGTAGACACCCTGACTAAAGATTGAGTATACATTTCTGTTTCCATATTGATCGTTATAATGCTGATAGAAACCATATCTTGGATCCGAAAAATCGGGTCTATAGTTCAGGTTGATCGACGGTGTAACGACGTGTCTGAGCTCCTGAAGCTTACCGATTTTCGGATAGTAATATCCATAAACCTTGGTCGAAAGTCCGGTCGAAACAGAGTAATCGTATGCCCGATTGAATCCCTGAACGGTATCGATACGTTGTTTATAACCTGCGGCAGTATTGTCGATGCTTTGTCGTGTACTTTGTAAATACCAACGCTCGGTATAGTTTACACTGGTGTTGAACTGAAAATATTTAAAAGCATTGAGTGATAAACTGATTGGAATATTGTGTTGGAAACCATTTTGGAATTTTTTGAACCCCCCTGGTTTAAATAACAATGTATCAATGGTGCTTACCGAGTTTTGTGCTTGGAAACTATAACCGACATTGATGCGTTGATACCATTTTTGTTCACCGACACGGTCTTTGCTGTCAAATGGATTGAAAGAGGATACGTTTAAGCTGATGTTGGGTAAACTCATCTGTATACTGCGCGTAGCCATATCCTGATTATGCGTTAAGCTGGCCGTGAGGTTTACCTTGCCATCGGCAAATACTTTTCCATAACTGATGGACGATCCCATACGGTTACGTGCAAGATTTTCATAGGTGTTTTGTGTACTTCCGGTTCCGGTATTTTGAAAGAAAGAACTTGTACCAAAGTTAACACTTGCAGAGAAAGATGTTCCTGGATTGGCTTCCTGGCGTTGAGTATGGTTCCAAGTGACATTAAAATCCTTATTGGAGCCATAATTAGATGTTCCTTCAATACCCGTTTTGGTATTGGCATAACGGATATTAAAACCACCGTTAAATTTATAGTTGACGGTATAGCGCGTATTGATGGACGCTTCCCATGAACCTTTAGAATACAAGGAACCTCTAATCTCACTGTCCCAGTAATCGTTGAAGGCCAAATACCAACCGATATCCCGCATCGAGAATCCTCTGGTATAATCTTCCCCAAAAGATGGGAAGAGAAAACCAGATGCTCTTTTATCTGGTTTTGGGAAAAACGCAAATGGAAATGCCACCGGCATAGGTACACCCATCACCACAAGATAAGCCGGACCGGAAATAATCTGGTTTTTAGTGACAATTCCTTTGGTGATATGAATGCCAAAATGGGTATGTGGATAGGGTAGATTACAGGTACTATATAATCCCTTGTATATCGACATTTCGTCGTAGATATTCTTTCGCACAATATTGGCCTGGATAAATCCACCATCAACTTCGGTCATAATACCGTAGGTATTTCCCTCTTGTTTTTCGTAATCGTAATAGAGTGAATCTACGGTTTTCGGTGATTCACCATTTCCCATAATGACGATCGGACGCCCCACATATTTACCACTTTTATCATAGATCCCCGAAGCAAAAATCTTTTTCTTGTTTCGGTCAAGACGGATGTAATCGGCAGAAAGTTCAAAATCTTGATACTTTACCTTTGCGCCGCGATAAAGGTGACTGATATTCTTGGCAACTTCAGATTTCTGCGAGTCAACCGCAATAATACTCACCTCGGCCTGCAAGCCACTTTCTTTTTTCTTGGTTGTATCGTTTACAGATTTGGTCGTATCTGCAGTTTTCGATTTACTCGTATCTTGCGATTTATTGGTCGCCGAAATAGGATCTTTACGTTGAAGTCCGTTCTGTTTTAATGGAATATTACTTTGAGCAAAGCTAGCATTGCTCATTGCAAGAATGATAAATAGTGTTAAAATGTTGATTAACGACTTCAAAATTAAAGACAAATGTTATTTTTGTGAAATAATGTTAAACTTCGAGAGACAAAATTAGTCAAAAAAGCAATAGAAAATATGTTAAATATCGTTATCTATTAAAGAAATAATATTGACGCATTTTGATTCGTTTATAGTAGAGCAAATAATTATTCAATGAAATCAGATTTAAGAATTAGAAAATGGTGTAGCGTTGTGTTCGCTACTTTGGGATTTTTTTTATTGAATTCTTTCACATTAAACAATGGGCAAGCAGTGCCTCCAGACTACCAAATAAAAACGATTGTAATTGATGCGGGCCATGGCGGTAAAGATACCGGAGCACAAGGGCGGCGATCGTTGGAGAAAAATGTAGCACTTGAAGTTGCGTTAAAATTGGGAAAGCAGATTCAGAAAGATATTCCGGGTATCAAGATCATCTACACGAGAACGACGGATGAATTTGTTGAGCTTTACAAACGTATTCGCTTGGCGAATGCCAATAAAGCAGATTTATTTATTTCAATACACTGTAATTCCAGTGGTGCTAGCGCACATGGTACCGAAACATTGGTCTCGGGTTCGCATCGTTTGGGACAGCAAGATGCTGCAGTTCGTGAAAATGCGTCCTTGTTACTGGAATCAAACTATAAAGAAAATTATCAGGGATTTGATCCAAAAGACCCTGAAAGTGCTATCATCTTCTCCTTGATGAAAAACCGATTCCGTGAAAAAAGTATTCGTCTGGCGCAGATGATTGAAGGTGAGTATGTGAAGGCAGGGCGATATAGTAGAGGATTCTGGGAGAAAGGCTTAGCTGTATTGGCTGAAGCAGGTATGCCCGCTGTGCTTACAGAAATTGGCTTTATTAGTAATAGAGAAGAAGAGAGCTACCTATTGTCTGATGAAGGGCAACAGGAAATTGTCAATAATTTAGTTTCGGCTCTGAAAATTTATAAAAATTCTGTAGAACGCTAAACAGATTTGCTTTTATGCTGTTTTAAACTTAAATTAATGATCATTACTAAATAGATTATTTGTGAAAATTTCAAACGAGACAAAAGTCGGCATATTAGCAACAGTTGCGATAGTTTTATTATTTATTGGCTATAGCTTTCTAAAAGGAAATGATGTTTTTAGCAGCGACAACACATATTACACAACTTATGAAGCTGTCGATGGCCTAACTCCATCAAAACCTGTTTTAGTAAATGGTTATCAAATCGGTCGTGTATCAAAAATGATTCTCCTACCTGATGGCAAAATAAAGACAGAGTTCAAAATACACTCCCATTATGACGTTCCAAAGAATACAATTGCGCGGATTTCAAGCACAGATTTGTTGGGAAGTAAGGCCATTGTTTTCGAAATGGGCAACAGTAAGGAATTGGCAAAGGATGGGGACTTTTTAGCTTCAGGTGTCCAACCGAATATTATGGATAAAGTTGAACCCATTCAAAAACGGATCGAAACAATTACCATTAAACTGGATTCAACATTATCGGTTGTCAATAATGTCTTAGACAAACAGTTTCAGGATGACTTTAAAAGAAGTATTCATAGTATTTCTACTTCTTTGAAAAATGTAGAAGGCATCACCAAAGATGTCGAAGGTCTAGTGGGGGATGAAAAGGGGAGACTCAATCGAATCATGGCCAATCTCGAATCAATTACATCCAATTTTTCACAAAATGGCGAGAAAATCAATGCGATCATGTCTAATCTGAATAATATTACCGATAAGGCCGCCCGATTGGATTTTGAACATACCATGAACAAAGTAAATGCCGCAGTCAATGATTTTCAGGAGATCACGGGAAAAATCAATAGTGGTAAAGGATCTATTGGTTTATTGTTAAATGACGAAGCGTTATATAATAATCTCAATAATGCTTCAAAGGAAATGGATAATTTGATGAAGGATGTGAAAGAGAAACCCGGGAAATATATCAAACTTTCCATCTTTGGAAAAAAAGGCGAGAAATAGATTTCAGCAATCAGATCAAATAGGATACATAAAAAAGCCTGCATATTGCAGGCTTTTTGTTTTTATATGTACACTCCCTGAGTAACGCTTTTTGGAATTTAAACAGGTGAAGGCCGACTTTGTCAGTTGCGAAAATACCTGATTTTACAAGCGGATTTTGCACACCTCGTTATAAAGTTTCCTTAAGCCAGGTAAAGAATTCTCTTTGCCAAACTTGTGCGTTTTGTCCTGACAGTACCCAGTGATTTTCATCAGGTAGATAGACCAGGCGGCTCTTAATTTTTTTGAGTTGAGCCAATTGGAATGCCGCTAACCCTTGTCCGATTGGAACACGATAATCTTTTCCGCCTTGAAAGATTAAAATTGGCGTGTGCCAATTATTTGCTTTTTCAATGGGGTTGAATGCGGTATAGGATTTCTCATTTTTGCTATCCCAGTACGCCCCACCCAGTTCGTGGTTGGCAAAAAAGAGTTCTTCTGTGGTACCGTACCAGCTTCTCATGTCGAATAAACCATTGTGCGCAATGAAAGTTTTGAAACGGTTTTGATGCACGCCAGCTAGCTGATAAACCGAGTACCCACCATAACTAGCTCCAATCGCCGCACGACGAGTTGTATCTACATAGGATTCTTTGGAGATATCGTCTATCGCTGTCAAGTAATCTCGGATTGGCTGACCGCCCCAGTCCTGAGAAATGGCTTCATTCCATTTTACACCCCAGCCAGGCATACCCCTGCGGTTTGGAGCGATGACAATATAGCCTTGTGATGCGATCAATTGTAAATTCCAACGGAAGGAGTAAAATTGCGTCAGGGCAGATTGAGGGCCACCTTCACAGTAAAGTATGGTTGGATATTTTTTTGCAGGGTCAAAGTTTGGCGGATAGATTACCCATGAAAACAGATCTGCTCCATCGGATGCCTTTGCGATACGTTTTTCAATTTTGTTTTCGCTGATGCTTGCATATTTTGCATCGTTGACTTTAGTGACCGGAGTTAAAGATTTGGTTTTTAGATCAAAGCTGAAGATTTCTGTTGCACGGGTAAACTTTGTCGAGCTAACGATTAATTTGTCAGCTACTTGGCCTACAATACCGGTGATGTCAAAGTCACCTTCTGAAATTTGATGTATTTTTGGTAAACTTTTAGCTTTGATATTGGTCGGTACTTCAAGTTCAAATAATTGAACTGTGCCTTTCGTTGCAGCTGTAAAATAGATTTTCCGGTTGTCATTGCTCCAGATAAAACTATTGACGGTACCATCCCAATGTGCTGTTAGGTTAAGTCGAATCGAGCTATTCTTATCAAATAGCATGATGTCATTTTTGTCCGATTCATAACCATCGGTCTTCATGCTGAGCCACGTTAGGCTTTTCCCATCGGGAGAATAGGTTGGGGCTGTATCATACCCATTCATTCCTTCTGTCAGGTTAGACGTCGTTCCGCTAGCGAGATCATAGCGATAAATATCGGTATTGGTACTGACAGCATAATCTGTTCCGAATTTCTTTTTACAGACATAGAGCACTGCCTTGCTATCGGGAGACCAGGCAAAATCTTCTGCGCCACCAAATGGTGCCTGAGGGCTGTAGAAAGCTTGATCCTTTAATAGGTCTACCGGCTCGCCAACTTTACCATCAATATAACTCGCCACAAAAGGATGACTGAATTTGCCATCATTGAAGGTATCCCAATGTCTGTAGTCTAAGTTGTCATAGATATAAGCGTCCGACTTTGGTAGTTCGGGATATTTATCTGTGCTGTGGTATTTTTTTACGAGCACGGACTGGCTGAAGAGTATTTGTTTTCCATCAGGAGAAAACTTTACATTTTCTAAAGCAATATCGCCATTCGTCAATTGAACTGCTTCACCCTTAGATAGGTTCTTCTTCCATAACTGCCCCTTTAACAAATAAATGACGTCGCCATTTGGTTCGATCTGAACGACTGTTTCACCACCTTTTTGGTCGGTGAACTGACTGCCAGTCCCGTTTGTGAGTGAAACTGTATAGAGATTTTTTTCACTTGAATTGCTCTCCAGATTATAATTGGAAACACCGTATACCAATGTTTTGCCGTCTGCAGAAAGTCCTTCGGCCGAAACACGACCAAGGTCCCAAAGTGTAGTTGGGTTGATCGGTTGTGGCGATTCCGACACTAATTTGGAGTTATTTTTTCCGTCTTTGCTTTCTTGCGCATTGCTTAGGTTACACGCCATAATCGCTAATGTAAGTATTGTAAGTTTTTTCATCTGTTTAAACATATCTATGCCGCTGAAAAATTTCTTCGCAAGTTACAGAATTTGGTCATAAATGCTAAGTCGAGTAAAAAAATAGCCATCTCTTTCATTTAGAAATGGCCTATTAGAATTGTAAATTCTTATTTTTTTAATAGTATCTGAATTAATACCCAATAAAGTCGAAGACGTTGTTTATTGATCCACATGGCTATTATCAAATTGATACCAGTTTATTTTTGTTGAAACGCGCATCAAAATCGCCAAAATGATAAAGATGCCAATTGTTCCAGTGATAAGGGAATAATCCCGAAGTTGCATGAGGATATAGATAAAAAGATAAAATAAAGCCAGAATAGAACTCAGCAATAGCGCCGATTTCTGGTCTTTGGTAATTGATTTAATGAAACTGCCAATCAACATAACTGTAGCGACTGAAGCCGTTAAGTAAGCTAGATTAAATCCAATATGCTCGGATAGCGCGAGCAGCAATGTATAGAAAAGAACCATCGCTGCTCCAATCAGAATATATTGGATGATATGGATCCGTTTTTTCTTGATCACCTCGGTGAATAGGAGCGAAGTAAAGGTCAGGATGATAACTAAAATACCATATTTGGCGACCCGTGTTGTTTTTTGATAGTTATTGATATCTGGTAGGAAGTTAATTGTAATCATGTCTGCGTTATCCAATAGGTTATTTGCAGAGGCAATTGTAGTGCTGACGGCTTGTGCTGGCTTTTGCTCATTGCCCTCATTTCCATTTTCGAGGTTGTTATCGAACTGAAAGATCGAACGGGCATCGCCTGTCCATTGTTGCGGCAGCTTCCGACTGAAAGAAGGGATTTCCCAGGAAGCCGAAAATTGGAGGTTTCGGTATTACGTTTGCCCGGTAAGAATGCACCTGTGAAACTTGGATTAGCCCAGTTACCCTTAGCCTGGATGTTTGTCTGATCACCCAGCGGAAGAAAATTCAATGATTTGGATCCTTTTAGATTTAGTTTTATCTTAAAACGATTGTCTGTTTTCTGCGGATCCAAAGGTACAGGACAGACTAAATTTTGCGTAAATAATTTGAGATTATTAAAGTCTGGGTCGAAAGTCAATTCATTGCCATCCCAATTCAAGGATGGGCGCTTGCCTAAGCCTTTAAAATCCTGGATGCCGAAAATAAGCTTACTGCCTTTCCAGTCAATTTGCTCATTTGGGATCTCGAGTTTTTCTAGGGATATTTTGTCAAAAGAACCGTCTAATGTGATGTTGCTGTTGTAAACTACGGCATTATAAATACCTCGAGAGAGATGCTGTGGCGTTATATCGGTTGTGATATTGGATGTTTTGGGTGAGACAAATATCCATTTCAGCTCCTCTCTAAGGTTCGATTTTTCGGCTTTTTCGGCAGAAAGTGGTATAGTCTCGCGATAGGGGATAGCCAACACAGGACTGGAAATAACCTGCTCCTTTCCCCAGTTTAATGCAATACCGCCAGAAACTTCCTGTTCCCTATTTTTCCGTTCTTCTGTTAAATCGCTTATTAACGAAAGTGGAATGAGCAATATCAGGGAAAGAAAGAAAATGACAAATAACTTTAGGACAGTGGAATTACTGATTTTCTCAAAAAATGACGATTGCTCTATCGGTGATGAATTGTTGTAGTCCATGATTTTAGTTGTTTAAATCTATTTGAATATTTTTACTGTATAAGGCAATTTGAAGCTCCGTTAATTGCCAATGAAGGATTTCTTTAAATTCTAAATGATGGAAGTTTTGGAGCGATCGACCTTTCTGAAAATGTCTTTTGTAATAACCGAAATGCTCGGGAAATAAGATTCCGCCAATAAAAATCATTGCCATAAGATAGAGGCTGATCTTTCCATTACCAAGTAAGAGGAATTGCATGGCAATTTCATCTTGTATCTCTGTTCCGGTTTCAGTCAGGATATGAAATACATCGTGATTTTCCAGTTTGGGCATGACATCGAAACCTTTACTTTCATAAAAGAGCCCCAGATTATGGCCAATGCTTCCAACGGGGTAGGTCATAAAATTTGCCTTAGATATTCCCCAAGCTTTTTTGTTCCATTTAAAGATGTCTGCATATACTTTGGAAGACCAATTATAGAGGTGCAGCATCAGTTTTAATCGAATTCCTTTCATTTAATCATGTTTTAAAAGTACTTTGATTTTCAAAGTAAATGAATAAAAAAATTATTTGTATTGTTGCTTTATTAAATTTTCAAGTGCAATAAGGTGATTTTCAAAGGCTTTAAGTCCTTTTGTCGTTCTTTTGTATCGGGTGTTCGGCTTCCGGTCTACAAAGCTTTTTTCGACACTAATGTATTCCTCTTTTTCCAATGTTTTTAGGTTGGAAGCAAGGTTACCGTCGGTTACATCCAACAATTCTTTCAATGAATTAAAATCATATTCTTCATTGGCAGCGAGAACACTCATAATTTGGAGGCGAACCCTGTTTTCAAATATTTTGTCATATAAGGAAAGATCTAATTTCACGATTCGTACTTTTTGTAAACGATAAAACCATAGATGATGTGTAGCACACCAAATCCTAATCCCCACAATAATAAGCCGTTGTCCGGGAAGCATATACCAATCAAACCCAGGCAGATTTCCAGTATACCCAGGCCTTTTGCTTCGGCAAAGGTATATATGCTACCCGCAGTCAGTGCCAGTCCATAAAAGATCAGGAGCATAGCAGCAATCAGCTGGTAGTAGCCTTGGACAAAAAACAACAAGGAAATCATGCCACCCGTTAGTAAGGGGATTGAAACTGCAAATAAAAGAGATTTGCTTGTAATGTTCCAAATCGACTGCTTATTTTTTCTCGCTTTTTTACGTGCCATTAGCCAGCCGGTTACCAGGGATGATAAGAGGACGATGAGCGCAATCATTAAAAACAGTAGGGGCTTATTCAGATTTTCGCCCAAGAGTAGCGCGGTACTTTCGGGTTGCTGTAGAATATAGTATCCCAATAGTGTTCCCAGCAAAGCATAACAGCCCATGAGTACACCTGATAATCCGCTTATTGAAACAAATTTGGACGATTTTTCCATTAATGATCTGATCTGTCCAAGTTCTCTAAATAAATCTTTCTGCTCCATAAAAGTACTTTGATATTCAAAGTAAATGAATAATAATGAATTATGCAAGGGGTTGGGAGAATATTGAAAAAAAATAAAAAAAAGAGTAGAAAATACTTGCAGGATATAGGTTTGGTTTCTATCTTTGTGGCATCAAAAGAAATCCTAATGCGGAAGTGGCGTAATTGGTAGCCGCACCAGACTTAGGATCTGGCGCCGCAAGGCGTGGGGGTTCGAGTCCCTTCTTCCGCACTTGATGTCCTCCCGAACTTAAAACCTCGGGAGGATTTTTTTATGAATGCGATATAGCTAAAAAGAGTATGAATATTTCACACGAGAATGTAGATGCAATCAATGCGGTAGTCAACGTCGCATTAGCACCTGAAGATTATAATCCTCAAGTCGACAAAGAGATTAAAGCGCAAGCTAAAAAAGCAAAATTACCAGGTTTCCGTCCAGGTCAAGTTCCTGTGGGACATATCAGACGTACTTATGGTAAATCTATTTTATTTGATGAGATCAATAAATTAGTGAATGAGAAAATCACCAATTATATTGCTGAAAATAAATTAGAAGTTTTAGGTCAACCACTTCCTTTGGAAGATGATGCACAATACAGCTGGGATTATAAAGACAATTTCAACTTCAAATATGAAATTGGTCTTGCTCCTGCTTTTGAATTGCCTTTTACTGCTGAGACTGAATTTACTTCGTACGAAATCAAAGCTGATGAAGAGACATTGGCAGATCGTATCAAGAACTTGCGTCGTAGCTATGGAAAAATGACTAATCCAGAAGTATCTGAAGAAGGTGATGTATTATATGCAACATTGAAACAAGATAAAGAGGAAGGTCTAGAAAAAACAACTTCTATCCGCACAGATATCGTAGAAGATGCTAAGATCAAAAAATCATTAGTTGGTCTTAAAAAGGACGATGTTGTTAAGATTGATGTTAAAAAAGCATTCAAAACTGAAGATTTAGCACGTATCTTAGGTATCACTGAAGAGGAAGCAACTGCTTTAGACGTCACTAAATTTGAATTGACTGTTAAGAATATCAACCGTTTAGAGGAAGCTGATCTTAACCAAGAATTTTTCGATAAATTATTCGCAGAAGGTGAAGTAACAGAAGAAGCTCAATTCACAGAAAAAGTGAAAGAAGAAGTTGAGAACTTATTCAAACAAAATTCAGATCAAAGATTACGTAATGATATGTATACTTTTGGTATGGAGAAAGTTGATGTATCTTTCCCTGAAGAATTCTTGAAAAGATGGTTGAAAGCAACTAACCCAAGCATTTCTGAAGAAGAATTGAACGAAGGTTTTGCTGACTTCTTGAACAACTTGAAATGGACAATCATCGAAAACCGCGTTGTTACTGAAAATGGTCTTGAAGTTAAATATGATGAAGTTATCAATTTAGCAAAAGAACGTATCTACGCGCAAATCAAGATGTATAACATCAACGAAGAACCTTCTGATGAGCAGTTGAACCAATTTGCAATTCAATTGTTGCAAGATAGAGAGCAAGGTAATCGTTTGTTCGAAGAAGCTAAAGCTTTAAAAGTATTTGATCACTTGAAAGGTTTAGTGAAATTGAACGCTACGGACATTGAATACAAAGAATTCGAGAAATTAGCATAAGCGAATTTTTTAAATAAAAAAAAGTCCTTCCATTTATTTGGAGGGACTTTTTTTATTGCGGTGCAGCCTGGTAGCGGCTTATGCACAATTCGTTTATAGTTGTTCAGATTATCCACCGACCGCCAGTGTCGGCAGTTATATGGAGCTGGAAAGGTCGACTGGTGGAATCGAGGCAGAGCTCAGAATAGGGGCAATGCGGTTGGGATTAAAGGTGGACTGCCAGAATTGAAAGAAGCCTACTGGAATGGCAAGAGACCTATTGAAATAGCAAAGGGATTATTCAGCAAGCTTAATTGACCTTGCTTTTCTTTGTTTCAACAGGAGCTGTTGTAATCGTCTTCTTACCAAAAGGGAATAGCCTTTTCAAGAACTCCGAGAAGGTGTTGAATTCTTGCCGATAGAGTAGTCCGAAAGCACTAATATATTCGCCGTCATTGGGGCTAAGAAGAAAGTTGCGTGTATTTAGGCGATTGGAAGCACGTAGGACCAAGCGTCCATCCTTTCTTAAATAAAACATAGCCTCGGCATCGGTTGAGACCCGATCCGAAAACACATTCAAATCTGTTAGCGCCTGACTTCTACGGTCGGAGATACCGCCTGTCAAAACAAGTCTGTCGTTGAATAAACGTAGTGAGGCAGATGCGTCATTTAAAGATTTGATATTAATATCAAAGAAATTGATGTTTAGCGATTGGGCTATGATGTTGTTGATTTGGTTGAATGCTATTTCAGTTCCTGCAGATAGCAAAGTGTTATTGACTTCTTTACCAAAGTCTGTCTGTGTGCCAGGTGTAAAACTTCGTCTCACGATTAGACTAAGCGCCTGTTGATTGACATTGTTGGCATCTGAAAAGTATCCCTGCAGTTCATCCTTAACTCCGGGGTTTTGCGGAAAGTTGATGTCAAACGTGATTTCCGGCTGACTTAACTGCCCTTTTAGGATCATATCGGCCTGTGCCAATACACGTTCAGGGTTTTCTTCCCGGCCTGCAGCATTATACAACGGTGCTAAGCTTGTTCTTTGTTGGTAGATGGCATTGATATTAATGTTCGCTTCAGTTGGGTTTCCCGCCCATCGTACTGTTCCGCCTTCTTTGAGATCAAAAATCTTGTTGATATAATCTTGAGCGGTGAAATTGAATTTTCCGCTGTTTATAATAAAATCCCCAAACATTTCAAAATCTCCCAATGAAGATATCCGCATGTTGAGATTGCTATTTCCCCTTCCTGATAACTCGCCCATACTGGAGAATAGATTTATTTCTGCATTCGGGTTGATAAAGAGGTCCATATTCATCGTCAGACCGTTGAAATCTCGTTTCTTAACGTTTTTTCTTCGTTTGGTCGAGTCTTTCTCAATAAAGTAGATAAACTCCGTATCTGATATTGTACTGGCACTATTAAAGGGAATGTTAATAACGGTGTTTTCTTCGGATTTAGCCCGTATATTGATATTCATGGCAGACGTTAGTCCTTTAAACTGAAAAAGTGCCCGAAGCGTAAGCAGTGCCATAATATACATTATTGTCCTTTATTGTGGTATTTAATACCAGGAAATTCTTCGTCTCTGCAGTTACATCGATATCGGGATCACTCAGTTTGTTGAGATCTACAACGCCATCAATGGTTGCTATATTGTTTTTGGGATCGTATACTTTTAGCCCTGTGAGAAAAAATTCGGTTATTGGTAACCGCAATTTCGTCAGAAAGTCGGTAGGGTGTTTTGAGGTAATTGATAACCATCGAAGCATTATCCAATTTTCCGGAACCCGTAATTTTGGGGTTCAGGATATCGCCTTCGATATCGAGGTCTGCATTGACCTTGCCCTGAATATTGGATACCAGGCTTCGTAAAAAGGGCTGGAAAACAAACACATCTGTGTTTACGAGTTTAGCTTTGAGATTAAGCTTATTGTTTTCACTTAAATGGTTATAGGAACCTTGTAACTGAATTAATTTATTTCCTTCCTCTATCTTGCTGTCTAGTTTTACCAGTTGATTCTCGGGGTCGTAGTTGGCACTCAGGGCTAGTGAGCCGATGGGAATATTGTTATAGAGGATAGGTGAAGTTTTTATATTGGCTACAACAAATGGAGCTTTGAATACAGAATTAACTTCAAATATTTCCGTTTAAGTTGCCGGAGAGATTGATACCATGGGGCTTGGTAATACCGTTTAAGGATGTAAGATTAAAGTCCTGAAATTTGAGATTGATCTGATCACTGACTTCGTTTGACAGGATGCCATCGATATGAACATTTTGTTCGTCATGACTCAGCGTCAGTTTTTTCAAAGTACCATTTTCCTTTCGATATTTTCAATTGCGCATCATTATTGACAAGCCACCGCTCTCTATTGATTAAGATATTCGATGGATAGAAATTGATATAAGCAGGTTTGGCATGGGCAAAGCGTATGACGCCATTAAGATCCAGACTATTGCTTGCTTCAAGTTCCGACATTTTGATGTTAAATTGTAAACTGTCGTTTGCCAAGGTATTTGAAATATTGACGTTTTTAATATAGGTACTGTCGGTGAAATTGATGCGATCGATGGAGGTCTGCAATTCCATATTTTTCAAATTGGCATTTTGATCCACAATCAGGTGAGTTAGTCGAATACCATTGTATTTGAATTCGGGTGCGTAAAAATTAAAACTGGCCGTTTGTTTTTCACTTTCAAATTTTGCATTGAGTGTAGCGCCGCTGTCTAAAGCAATGTCCTTTCGGAAGAATGTTGCGATTGGTTTAAAAGAAGTTATATTAATATTCAGGTCAAAGTCCTGGCGATTAAAAATGTTGTTTTCAAACCCGATTGCCGGAGCGTATCGCATGGCTAAAGCTTTAAAATAAGGAACGATTGTATTGAGGTCTATTCTTCCTTTGAGATCAATGTGTCCGATAGCCGACTGCAAGGTAAGGGAGCGTGCATTTTCATCTCCTTCGGCAAGGAAATTGATATCGCGGATGACGAATTGACCCTTAGAGGAAGTGAAATTGACACTGTCTGATTTAAATTCACCGGTAATATTATTGATGTTGTCCCCAATTAAACTGGTGTGGAATTTCGTGTTAATAATATTGATGGAATCCCCCTGAAAGAAGTTGAGTTTTTTTAGATTAGCTTGTTGGATATCAGCATCCAAGTGATAGTTGGGTTTGAAAGACCAATCGATATCTGTGGTAAACTGTAGTTTTAAATTTGGATCATATATTTGCCCTGAAGCAAGAACTAACTGTTTAGCTGTATTTCCTTCAATTTGTATATATTGATAGCTGTAATTCTTGAAATTGAAATTGCTGAGATCTCCTTTTATCTTTAAGCTCAGTTTCTTGGGGTCGATACCTGTTCCGTCAACCTGTAGGTTGAAGCCTGTAGTTCCCAGATCTTTTAGTTTTGTTATCCTACCTACATCGAACTTTTTAGATTGAAAATTTCCCGCATATTTTATTTCCTTCTGGATATCCAATAAGGCGTCCGCCTCAACATTACCGATTGCAGTCGTGAATACTCCCTTGGTCTTAAATTTATTGTATAGGCCATTTAGGCTACCTTTGAATGAAAATTTGTCGAATATCTGGACAATTTCAGGGAGTTTAAAATTTTTTAGATTTCCGAGATCGCTAATAACGTCATTTAAGTCTTTGTGCTCAGATGAAATTACTACACTGGGAACAATAAATTTAGTTTTGTCAATATCAGGTAGACCGATAATCTGAAGCTTACCTGCCAAACTGGTTTTTTTTCCAATTGTTAAATCGACCTGTGATGCGTTGATGGAAGATACCGTTCCTTCTAAATTTGCGCGCTTGATATTCACGTCAAATTTGACTTGGTGCATAGGAGAGGAAAAGAAAGCAATATCCTCGGAGTGAATACGGGAGTCCCGAGCACGAAGTTTTACATGAACTTTATTGATGAAGTCCGAAAAATCGTCAAAGCTGTTGTAGCTAAGCTTGATGTAATTTTTGAATGTAGAACGGTTGGTGGCTAGCATAAGCTCGCTGAGTTCAATGCTTGTCTTGCTTACTGTCGTTTGTCCAAGAAGACCTTTGATCACTAGACCTTTCTTTTCGCGCAGATTGAATGTCTTTATGTTCGCCGAAATTTGATTGGAATCTATTTTTATCTTATCAAAATGGGCGTTAAGTTTGGAAATACCTAAATCTCCAAAATCGACCACTTTATTGTAATGCTTACGTCTATGGTTAACATAGCTAAATGTATTGTTCTTAATAATCAGTTCCTTTATATCGAAGATGATTTTTTTTGAACTTTTCTTTTTTTCTTTTTTAGGTGGGTTAAAGTAACGGATTAAAAATGAGATATTGGAGCTGTCCTGAAATTGCTCAAAAGTGGCTTCGGTATCTTCAATGGTTAGTTTGTTGATCACAATTTTGTTCAATTCAATGAATTGAGAAAGGTTGACGTTGGCTTCTAACCTTCCTGATTTTAATATTTCTTTTCCTTGTGGACTATAGAGTTGAAAATCTTCTACTACAATAGATTTAAAAGGTTTGAAATAGATGCTTTTGAGGCTTATTTTAGTGTTTAGTTCGTTGGATAAATAGTCGACAGCTTTTTGGGGCAACATAATTTTGTACCGGTTTCAACTGTAGTGATAACGCCAATGCAAGCAGTATAATGAATATACTACCAAGGACTATTGACACTATTTTAATTATTTTTTTGATACTTTTGTATTAAAATTTATTACCTCAAGCTATGGCTATTATTTTAGGGATTGAATCCTCTTGTGATGAAACCTCCGCTTCTATCTGTATTAACGGTGAAATTCATTCAAATGTTATTGCAACTCAGGCAATCCACGCAAAATATGGTGGAGTGATTCCCGAGCTTGCTTCACGTGCTCATCAACAAAATATTATTCCAACAGTGGAAGAAGCCATTCGCCAAGCAAAAGTAAGCAAAAATCAAATAGATGCAGTGAGTTTTACGCGGGGGCCTGGATTATTAGGTGCACTTTTGGTTGGAACATCATTTGCAAAATCATTTGCACTTGCACAGAATATCCCTTTAATTGACATAAATCATATGCAGGCGCATATCCTGGCTCATTTTATTGAGGATCCGAAGCCGAATTTTCCGTTTTTATGTCTTACTGTTTCTGGTGGTCATACGCAAATTGTATTGGTGAAAGATTATTTTGAAATGGAACTTTTGGGAGAAACATTGGATGACGCGGCAGGGGAGGCTTTTGATAAAACAGCTAAAATCCTGAATCTACCTTATCCCGGTGGACCGCTTATCGATAAATTTGCAAGAGAAGGTAATTCAGCCGCTTATAAGCTGCCCGAACCACAGATTCCAGGTCTTAATTTTAGTTTTTCAGGATTGAAAACTGCGATATTGTATTTGGTTCAAGATCAATTGAAGCAGAACCCAGATTTTCTGACACACCATATGGCCGACTTATGTGCTAGTGTACAATCGCGTATTGTATCAATCCTACTGAATAAATTGAAGAAAGCAGCAAAGGAAACTGGTGTTAAGGATATTGCCATCGCGGGTGGCGTTTCGGCGAACTCTGGCCTGAGGCAAAGCTTAATTGAAATGGGCGAGAAATACAATTGGAGGGTGTTTATTCCAAAATTTGAATATTGTACCGATAATGCAGCGATGATTGCTATTGCAGGTTATCACAAGTTTTTAAAGAAAGATTTCGTTGGTCAGGACGTTGCTCCTATGGCTAGGATGCATCTGTAGTTAATACGGGTATATGAGTTTCCCCGGACACTGTCCTTCGGTGCCGGGGAAACTTAAACTTGTTTATTTATAAGGGGGAACTGTACCCATAAGCTTGTGCCGCAGAGGTAAATAAATTTTTCTTTGGCTGGTAAAAGTTCAGTTCATAACCCTCAGCACCCCAAAAAATGCTGATAAAACTAATTCCTTGCTCAGAACGCAATACGGTTAGTATCTGAAAAGCCTCGTTGTCAAACTGACCGCCATCATCAACACGCCAAGTGCTGATATCATCGTATAAAGCCGGGAAATCCAAATTGATCAGCTGTTCGTCCTTTGCGTAGGAAAATACAGCTAAAGCAGAGTCTTGTTGATTTTCAAACACCGTAAGATTAAACTCGGACTGATCACTGAGGATCGCAACTGTCGTACTTTTATTAATCTTCCTATTGTATTTCTTTTCAAGCTGCTCCTTGATCTCTGGAGAAGTTTCTTTTTGAACTTTTGTAAACTTCTCAATTTTATACTGATCTATAAAAGCTTTGTTGACAAGCATACCAAATTCGCCAGACTTGATCGCGTCACTAATTTTAAATAACGAACCTTCACTATTCGCAAAGTTCTGGGCGGTCTGTCTTCCGTTACTCTCTTTGTTGTCCATTTTATTCTGAACAAATTCTAGCGGGCTTACCTGATTTTCCACAATCACATAGTTGTATTTTTCAGGTCCTTCCATCGCTTGATCCATAGGTAAAGCGATAAGCGAATCTTTTTGTTGGCTTAAAAAACCAAAATATGGCGAAATAGTCTTTTCCTTGTTTTCGTGCTTGATTGCAGTTTTGGATTGATTTTGATTGTTCCCGCAAGCATACAATGTAAGTAGAAAAATAGCTGAAAAAAGTGACTTCATAAGTATTTTGAATTTTTTTGTGAAATATAAGGCTTTCGCTCATCATAATGAAAAGATTTAAACTTTAATGTTATGATGAACTCTAAATTGAATATCTACCGCAAAGAATGGCTGGACGTTATTTTTGCTGGTCGCAACAAAATGTACGGTGCTTACGAGTTGCGAAATCTCTCTGATAGAGCAACAAATATGGGGTTAGGAATTGTTGTTTCTTTTGCAGTTTTGCTGATTGCAGGATCCTATACATATAATAAATATTTTAAGCAAACTGTTCCGGCCGTGATTTATGAAGTACGAGATATTGGACCCGACATGCTGGAAGAAATTCAAAAGAAGGTGGAGGAAAAAGAGGAGGTTCCTGAAGAACCTGTTATGATGCAGGAAAAAGCCCCGCAGCAGGTTGCCCAAGATGTATCCAAATTTGATTTGGTTCGGATGCCCGATATAAAAGTGACCGCAGCGAGCAGAGTTACCGAAGAGCTTGTGAGTCAGGATGAGTTGAAAAACCCCAATACAATGACCTCAAGGATCACATTGAAAGCAAGTCCATCGGGGACATATATTGCGCGCGGTGAATTTGGTTCTTCAAAAAGAGATGGTGATATTACTGGTTATAAAGATGGTTCATTATCGGGAGGCGGAACTGATGATAATGCTAACAATACATTTACATCAGTAGAAATTATGCCAACACCTGTGGGGGGACTGCCTGCTTTTATGAAGTGGATCGCCGAGAATTACAACTTTCCACAACAGGCCTTAGACCAAGGAGTTTCGGGTGTTATAGAGGTTTCTTTTGTCGTTGAGAAAGATGGATCACTGACAGATATTGCTGTTAAACGTGATATGAAATTTGGTACGGGAGATGCTGCTATAAACTTATTGAAGAAAGCGAAAAAATGGAAACCAGGAGTGCAAAACGGGCTTAAAGTACGTGTAGCGTATACTTTACCGATTCGTTTAAGTGCTGTCTCCCAATAAATGCTTCTTAACTTTATTTAACAGATCATCAATTAAACTTTCGATAGCCGAGACGACTCTTACTGATAAATAAGTTGAAAATGAGTACTTATTAAAAAGAATGATTGTTGGTTTTATAAAAAATAAAGAAATGAAAAAGTTGATGTTAAGTTTGGCGCTATCTGGATTGATTTTAGCCGGTTTCGCTCAAGAAAAAAAAGATGTTAAACCAGAAATGAAAGAAGTGCAAGCTTCTATGCATAAACATAAAACAGGAAGAATGCACGATAGTTTTAAAAATAAAACTCCAGAGGAAGTTGCTAAAATGAAAACTGATCGCATGGATCAAAAGTTGAAATTTACAGATAAACAGCGTAAAGATATCTATGCTTTTAATTTGAAGCAAGCAAAGGACCATCAGAAATTAGCTGCTGAACGCCAAAGAATATCGAGCAAAAGTGAAAAAACAACGTGTGGCAGAACATGAAAAAATGATGGGAATGTTAACTCCAGAGCAACAAAAAACGTTAAAGGATTCCTATGCTGAAAATCGTAAAATGCACAAAGAACATTGGAAAAGAGACAGACAGCTGAAAAGAAAGGACTTTAGAAAAGGAGAAGTGAATAAAACAAATGATGCTGAAGTAAAAGCTTCATAACAATTAAACAAGGATAGTTTTCATATTAAATAGTGGTGAGTGTTAGTAGAGGAGGGAACCATTGGTTCCCTCTTTCTTTTTTGTTATTCTTTATTTTTTTGATGTTCTTTCCATTGTTTAGAGAAAGATTTATCGGCCAATTTGGGTAGCTCTCGTTGATCTCCCCAGGTTTTCTGAAAGAATTTCTTGAGGAAGAAATTCTTGAATTTTCCGCCAAAGAAATCAATCAGTTTTCTTCGCATTATCCCGTAGGTGAACCACTGCCAGACTTTTTGTTCCGTTTTTGTTGCCAGACCCTGATCAACTGAATCTTTTCTGTTAACGAGAAGCATGCGCTGTATGTCAATACCCACGGGGCAGACCTCGGTGCATTTTCCGCAGAGTGTGGAGGCGTAGCTCAGGTGTTTGAATTCCTTCATGCCATTTAAATGTGGCGATATGAGCGATCCAATTGGGCCCTGATAAGTCGTTTCATAGGTATGTCCACCGATGTTCTGGTAGATTGGGCATACATTTAAACAGGCTCCGCAACGAATGCAGTACAAACCCTGACGTTGTTCTTTTTGCGCTAAGAGCTTGCTGCGGCCATTGTCAAGCAGTATAACATACATTTCTTCGGGCCCATCTGATTCATAAGGCTGTTTTGGCCCAGTGAGTAGCGTATTGTATACTGTTAGATTTTGACCCGTGCCATGTGTGGACAGGAGTGGCCAAAAGACTTCTAAATCTTGTACATTGGGAATGATTTTTTCTATTCCAACGACGGCGATATGTGTTTTGGGGAAGGTCGATGTCAATCGGGCGTTTCCTTCATTTTCGGTAATTGCTATACTTCCAGTTTCGGCAATTAAGAAATTGGCTCCAGTAATCCCAATTTCTGCCGATAGGTAACGATCTCGAAGTAATTCACGGGCCTTCATTGTAAGTTGCTCCGCAGATGCATCTAGTGGTGTGTCAAATTTCTCGTGAAAAAGCTTGGCAATATCTTCCAGGCTCAAATGCATAGCCGGTGTAACAAAATGATAGGGCTTTTGATCCAGCAGCTGGATGATATACTCGCCAAGATCAGTTTCTATGGCTTCAATATTTTTGGAGGCCAGAAAATGATTAAGCTCGATCTCTTCTGTCGCCATCGATTTTGACTTTACGACAGATTTTGCTTTTTTACGTGCAATGATCGAATAGATTTCGTCCAAGGCTTCCGTAGCATCATTGGCCCAGATTACTTTTCCGCCTCGAGCCGTGAAGTTTGCTTCAAATTGCAACAAATAGCGATCGAGATTTTCCATGACCTTCCATTTGATCAGGTTCGCTTTTATCTTACTATTTTCAAGGTCCGCAAATTTGCTCTTGCCTTTTTCGAAAGCCATGCTGTATTTGTCGATATTGTAATTGATAATATCGCGGTGTTTGGTGTCAAATGCTTTTTGCGCACTTTCCTTAATAAACGTATTAGCGGTACTCTCTGTCATCTAATCTGCTAATTTTTCACAAAAAAAAGTTGGTAAAAATTACCAACTTTTAAATATACTGTTAATAAATTGTTTCTCGAAAATCGAGTTAAATAATTTATGCTTTTATCGCAATATTTAAGCTTAGCTCGTCCAGTTGCTCTTGGTGAATGGTTGACGGTGCGTCAATCATAACATCTCTTCCCGAGTTGTTTTTGGGAAGGCAATCACGTCGCGGATGGAATCTAAACCTGCCAATAAGGATACGAGTCGGTCAAAGCCAAAAGCCAATCCGCCGTGTGGGGGAGCCCCATAGGTAAAGGCTTCCATCAGGAATCCAAATTGTTTTTTTGCTTCTTCAGGACTGAATCCCAAATGTTTGAACATGAGCGATTGAAGGTCTCTGTCATGGATACGGATTGATCCACCGCCTACTTCTACACCGTTTAATACAAAGTCATAGGCATTTGCCCTTACTTCTCCAGGATTGGTATCTAAAAGTGGGATGTCTTCCGGTTTTGGAGATGTGAATGGATGATGCATGGCATGGAAACGGCCACTTTCTTCGTCCCATTCCAATAGTGGAAAATCAACAACCCATAATGGAGCAAAGGTTTCTTTGTTGCGGAACCAAGTTGTGACGCAACTTCAAGGCGTAATTCATTGAGTTGTTTGCGAACTTTGTCTGTTCCACCAGCCATAATTAACAATAGGTCGCCAGGTTTCGCGTGGAACGCTTCTGCAATTGCCGACAGTTGTTCTGGTGTGAAAAATTTATCAACGGACGACTTCACTGAACCGTCTTCATTCACACGCGCATATACCAAGCCTGTTGCGCCAATCTGTGGACGCTTGATAAAATCTGTCAATGCATCCAGTTGTTTCCTGGTGTAATGCGCGCAATTTTCCGCGTTGATACCAACCACTAGCTCCGCTGCATCAAATACAGGGAAACCTTTTCCTTTGGCAACGTCGTTTAGTTCGACAAACTGCATTCCAAAACGGATATCTGGTTTGTCTGATCCATATAGGCGCATCGCATCTGCGTAAGTCATACGTGGAACGGTACCTAGGTCAATTCCCTTGATTGTTTTGAAGATATGTTTTGCAAGACCTTCAAAGATATTTAACACATCTTCCTGTTCTACAAAAGACATTTCACAGTCTATTTGCGTGAACTCTGGTTGACGGTCTGCACGCAAATCTTCATCACGGAAACATTTTACAATTTGGAAATAGCGATCAAAACCTGAAACCATCAATAATTGTTTGAAGGTTTGTGGGGATTGTGGTAACGCATAAAATTCTCCAGGATTCATACGGGAAGGTACGACAAAGTCGCGTGCTCCCTCTGGAGTTGATTTGATCAGATAGGGGGTTTCTACTTCCAGAAAGTTTTGGGAGTCAAGATAACGGCGTACCTCTTGAGAGGTCTTATGACGTAAAATTAGGTTCTCACGTACAGGATTACGACGTAAATCCAGGTATCTGAACTTCATTCTGATATCATCACCACCATCTGTTTCATCTTCTATTGTAAAAGGAGGTAATTTAGCGGCATTTAATATTTCAAGATTTGAAACCTTGATTTCAATATCTCCAGTGGAGATTTTAGCATTTTTATTAGAGCGTTCGATAACTTCTCCAGTTACCTTGATGACATATTCTCTTCCGAGCTCACGGGCACTTGCGCGCAAGGACGCATCATCATCTGCATTGAACGTTAATTGTGTGATACCATATCGGTCTCTAACATCGATGAAAGTCATACCGCCCAAATCGCGCGATTTTTGAACCCATCCACTTAGGGTAACCGTTTTCCCTAAGTCAGCTAGTGTTAATTCTCCACAAGTGTGTGTTCTGTGCATATCGTTATGAAAATTATATTTGACGCAAAATTATTGGTTTTACTCGACAATAACGAATTCTGTTCAGGTTATTTGAGGAGCCTTCTCCCACTTTCTGCCACATCTTTTGTTTCTGTTTTTGACTCCTCCCACTTTGCCCCCTTTTGGGGCAAAAATTGGCTAAAATTAAATTTCTAAAGAGGAAATTTTTACAATTCATTGCTGATTTTGATAAAAAAAAGAGCAAAAAATCACTTCTGGCGTAATAGCTTATTTTTCAGGAAAATTGGCTTTTAACTGCTTGTAAATAAGGTTTTACATGTGTTTTTTTTGAAGTCGACTTCTGTTTGTTGTAGCGATTTGTTGATGTGGAAAACTTTTTTATGTTATAAAGTGGGGGAAAGTGGGAGAAAGTGTATACTTTTACATTTAAATTAGAATAGGATAATTGACGACATGACTCAGTTGATCGGAGAATTCGAATGCAAGTTAGACGCCAAAGGAAGAATGGTGTTACCAGCTGCGCTCAAGAGGCAAATGCCTCATGTAGAGCGGGATGGTCTTGTGGTGAATCGCGGTTTTGAGAAACATCTTGTATTTTATCCAAGAGAAGAGTGGGATTTGATGACGGCTAAACTGGCGAAATTGAATCAATTCGATCCTAAAGTTCGGGCGTTTGTCCGTGCTTTTACGCGTGGCGCTACGGAATTGACATTGGATGCTGCGGGTCGTGTTTTGTTACCCAAAAGTTTGCTGGAATTTGCAGGAATAAGCACTGAGCTGGTTTTGGCTTGTCAGTTTAATAAGATTGAGGTTTGGTCAAAAGAAGGGTATGAGGAATTGATGGGTGATGGCGGTGTAGAGGATATATCATCTTTGGCTGCGGAGGTAATGGGAGATATTAATTTTGGACTATAAGCGTATGGAGAATGTATATCATGTTCCGGTAATGTTACAAGAATGCATGGATGCTTTGGCTATTAAGCCGGATGGTATTTATGTGGATGTGACTTTTGGTGGTGGTGGCCATTCTCGAGAGATTCTGAAGAGATTAGGGCCGAAGGGGAAGTTGTTTGCTTTTGATCAGGATCCGGATGCATTGGAAAATGCAGTTGACGATCCTCGTTTTACGTTGATACACCAAAACTTTAGGTTTCTAAAGAATAGCCTTCGTTTGGAAGGTGTACGTTCTGTAGATGGTATTTTAGCAGATCTAGGTGTTTCTTCGCATCAATTCGATGCTGCAGATCGTGGCTTTTCTATTCGCTTTGATGCAGACTTGGATATGCGTATGGATCAGGTGGGCGATTTGGATGCAAAGTCGCTTTTGGCAACCTATTCGGAGGAGGATCTGCATCGTATTTTTGGTATGTATGGTGAAATCATGAACGCTAAATCGCTTGCGAAAACAATTGTTACTGCGCGTTTGTCACAGCCGATCCAGACTGTTGCTGAATTGAAAGAGGTGATTCAACGTATGGTTCCAAAGGGTAAAGAACATAAGTACCATGCACAGGTATTTCAGGCTCTTCGTATCGAAGTGAATCGCGAGTTGGAGGCGTTGCAGGAATTTTTGTTGCAGACAGTTGATGTACTCCGTGTTGAGGGCCGATTGGCTGTGATGTCCTATCACTCTTTGGAGGACCGTTTGGTTAAGAATTTTATGGCCAAAGGTAAGTTTAAAGGGGAAGTTGAAAAGGATTTTTTTGGAAATGAAATTAAGCCATTTCATGTGTTGAGCCGTAAAGCAATTACGGCATCTGCACAAGAGTTGGCGATAAATAATAGATCGCGCAGTGCGAAACTGCGTATTGCTGAAAAGTTGAATTTGTCTTAAAAATGGAGCGAGAGGATGAGCAGAAATACGATAAGACAGAAAGAATTGAGTGAAGAAGTTCAGGAGGAACTGCAAGAAACTGTCGAGGAAAAGGCGGAAGAAACAGAAGCGTTTATTAAAACGCTTTTTACCGTTGGAGACCTTTCGTTAAATAAAATATTGCATTACTTGCCTTTCGGAGCTTTTATTGCCTTTCTGATGTTACTGTATATTTCCAATCGTCATTTTGCAGAGCGAACTATTCGGAGTATCGATAAAGTGAGTAAAGAGGTAAAGGAATTGGGCTGGGATCATAAGTCTCTCTCTGCCGAACTGATGAAAATGTCTACACAGACAGAAATTGCCAAACGTGTCGATTCTTTGGGGTTGAAAGAGCGTGTGGAACCACCGATCAAGGTTGAAGTTATAGAGAATAAAGAAGATAAATAGGAAGAGTTATGAGTATCAGAAATACGATTCTTGTGCGTGTCTATTTTGCTTTTGGGCTTATCGTACTACTTGCGTTTTTGGTATTTGGAAAAATGGCCAAGTTGCAATATGTCGATGGAGAGCATTGGAAAGCTTTAGCTGATAGCCTTTCTATTCAGGAACGGGAGGTGGAAGCTGCTCGTGGTAATATTTATTCAAATGACGGAAGCTTATTGGCTACTTCGGTGCCTGAATATGAGCTTCGTTTTGATGCAATGGCGATTCCCGAAGAAGATGAAGAGTATTTCAATTTGAAAGTTGACTCCTTGGCTATTAAACTTGCTGATTTTTTTAAAGATAAATCATCTCGGCAGTATTTGACATTATTAAAACAGGCACGGAATAAAAAGCAGCGCTACTTGTTGCTCAAACGTAATGTGTCACACCAAGATTTAAAGCGGGTAAAACAATTCCCTTTACTTAAATCTGCACGTGTCAATAAAGAACGTTTTCCAAGTTGTTTGATTACAGATAGGCAGAATAAGCGTATTTTACCTTTTGTCAATCTCGCTGCGAGAACCATCGGTTATAAAAATGTGAAAGAAAATATTCATGTTGGTTTGGAAGGGGCATATGGCGAATATATCGACGGAAGAAGCGGAAAGAGGTTAATGCAGCGTATTGCTGGTGGGGTATGGATTCCTGTTAACAAAGATATTGAGGTTGCCCCGGTTGATGGGTCTGATATTATCTCTACTATTGATGTGAATATGCAGGATATGGCGCAAAGGGCTCTGGAGAAGCAGATGATTACGAGTAATGCGGATGAGGGCTGTGTTGTGATGATGGAGGTGAAAACAGGCGAGGTGCGTGCGGTGGCTAATTTTATGCGCGATAAAGACGGAGTCTACCGTGAAAAGTTCAATCTTGCAATAGCACAAAGTGCAGATCCAGGTTCAACATTTAAGTTGGCTTCTTATCTGGCTTTGATCGATGATAAGAAAATAGACTCGAGTACAACTGTGAATATTGGTAATGGTAACTGGCCAATTTATAAGCATACGATTCGTGATTCACATGCGCCTAAGAAGTCTATAATTTCAGCGAAAAGGGCTTTTGAGGAGTCGTCGAATGTGGGTGTTACGAAGTTTGTATATCAAGCCTATAAAGATAACCCGGATCAGTTTACATCAAAGCTACATTCTTTTGGTTTTGGTAAGACGCTCGATCTACAGATTCCCGGGGAAGGTGTGCCTTTGGTGAAAACGTCGAAAAGCAAAAGCTGGAGTGGGTTATCGTTGGTACAGATGGCTTACGGCTATGAAATGAAAATTACACCATTGCAAACGTTGACATTTTATAATGCTGTCGCAAATAACGGAAAGTTGATAGCGCCGCTATTTGTTAAGGAAATTCGGCATTTAGGAAATACTATTCAAACCTTTCAAGCGAAAGTGATTAACGAAAAGATCGCTTCGGATCATGCTTTAGCAGAGGTGAGGGGAATGATGGAAGGTGTTATGACTGAAGGAACAGGTAGAAGTGTTGCTAGTCCGTTATATAGCTCTGGTGGTAAAACAGGTACAGCACAGATGGCTGATGGTTCGAGGGGGTACGGTGCCAGACGATATCAATCTTCATTCGCGGGGTATTTTCCTGCGGAAGATCCAAAATATTCCATTATTGTGGTAATCCGTAACCCGAGAAATGGATACTATGGTGCATCGATTGCAGGGCCCGTGTTTAAAGAACTTGCAGACATGGTATATGCAAACGATATGGAAATGGAGGGGAAAAAGACGTTTAAAGCGGTCAATGTAGGCGGAAGAATGCCATTGACTTTGCAGGGTTCGAAGGAAGCTAGTAAAAAAGTGTACGATAGGTTGGGAATTAATACCGTGAATTGGGATACAATTGCCCGGGGAGAGGTGGATACCTCTACACGAGGCGTGCCATTTATGGATTTAAAATATAAAGAAGGAATTGTTCCGAATGTGGTTGGCATGGGTTTGATGGATGCTTTATATGTTGTGGAGAATGCCGGATTTAAGGCGCACGTGACGGGAAAAGGAAGAGTTGGAATACAGTCGTTAGCTGCGGGGCAAAAACTGCCTTTTGGAACGGCGATAAATTTAGAACTTAAGTAAATGATGGATTTAAAAAAAGTATTGCATGCTATCCCTGTACAGCAGGTTGTAGGGAACCTCGAAGAGGTTGATGTGCACTCTTTGTGCTTTGATTCCAGAAAAGTGGAGTTTGGAAGTTTGTTTATCGCAGTGCGGGGTGTTCAAACAGATGGTCACTTGTTTGTAGACAAGGCAATTACCTCGGGAGCAAGAGCCGTTATTGTAGAGGAGTTGCCCGAAGAGACGTTAGACTCTGTCGCTTATATCTTGGTGGCTGATTCTGCTTATGCTTTAGGGGTTGCTGCGGCTAATTTCTACGAAAATCCTGCTGAGCAGTTGAAACTTGTTGGGGTGACCGGTACGAATGGTAAAACGACAGTAGCCACATTGTTGTTTCAGCTGTTTACTGAGCTAGGCTACCATGTAGGCTTATTATCTACAGTACAAAACCAAATTGGAACAAAGATTATACCAGCAACGCATACAACACCAGACCCTGTTCAATTGAATAAATTGTTACGGGATATGGTTGATGATGGCTGTGATTATGCGTTTATGGAGGTTAGTTCGCATGCTGTCGTTCAGGAACGTATTGCAGGCTTGGTGTTTGCGGGTGCAATATTCACGAACATTACGCATGATCACCTGGATTTCCATAAAACTTTTGATAACTATATTAAAGCGAAAAAGAAGTTTTTTGACGATCTGGATGCGAATGCTTTTGCTTTGACGAATGCTGACGATAGAAATGGTCAGGTCATGCTTCAAAATACAGTGGCACATCGGAAAAGCTATGGCTTACGTTCTGGAGCGGATTTTAAAGCAAAGGTGATCGAAAGCCATTTCGATGGTATGTTGATGAGTGTTGATGGACAGGAAGTATGGGTAAAATTGATCGGCGATTTCAACGCATATAACCTTTTGGCGGTTTATGGTGCCGCTATCTTGCTTGAGCAGGAAACGGTGAAAGTATTGACTGCACTCAGTACCTTGAAGGGGGCAGAGGGGCGGTTTGAAACGATGAAATCGACTTCTGGTGTTTTTGGAATTGTGGACTATGCGCATACTCCTGACGCAGTTGAAAATGTGTTGAAGACCATTAGCTCATTGCGACGTCCGGAACAAAAAATCATTACCGTATTGGGATGCGGAGGCGATCGGGACAAAACTAAACGACCTGAAATGGCTGAAGCGGCTCTGCGTTATAGTGATCGATTTTTGATTACGTCCGACAATCCGCGTACAGAAGATCCTTATCAGATTATTAAAGATATTGAAGCCGGTGTAGCAGCAGACCAAAAGGCGAAGACGCTTTCTATAGCTGATCGTAAGGAAGCGATAAGGACAGCATATCAGCTGGCTAATCCTGGGGATATTATCCTGGTTGCAGGAAAAGGGCATGAGAAATATCAAGATATAAATGGTGTAAAACATCATTTTGATGATAAAGAAGTTTTAGAGAATACATTTAACGAACAATAGAAATATGTTGTACCATCTTTTTACGTGGCTTAGCGAATATATTCATATACCTGGAGGAGGTTTGTTTCAATACATCTCTTTTAGGACATCTATGGCTGTAATCGCTTCATTGATTATTACCACGGTTTTTGGGGGAAAATTGATTCAATTCTTGCATAATAAGCAAGTTGGAGAGACAATTCGTGATTTGGGGCTTGAAGGAGAAAAAAAGAAAGCTGGTACGCCGACAATGGGTGGGATCATCATTATTGCAGGTATTCTTATCCCTACCTTGTTATTTGCTAAATTGACGAATATCTATGTGATTATCATGATTGTGACAACACTTTGGATGGGCGCAATTGGATTTTTAGATGATTATATCAAGGTCTTTCGACATAATAAAGAAGGCTTAGCTGGTAAGTTTAAAGTTGTTGGACAAGTTGGCTTGGGAGCAATAATTGCTTGTACGATGTACTTTCATCCAGATATCGTAGTTCGAAAAGGGGTCGATAAACCAACCTCTACCAAGCCTGTTGAAGTGGTTATCAATGAAGGTACAGGTGAGAAGACCTACGCTGAAAACGTAAAATCATCGAAGACGAATATTCCGTTTTATAAAAATAATGAGTTTGATTATGCCAAGGTGTTTAAAATATTTGGACTACAGAGCGATTATCTGACTTTTATCGTCTTTTTAGTTGTTGTTATTTTTATCGTTACGGCAGTTTCAAACGGCGCAAATATTACGGACGGTATCGATGGTTTAGCCACGAGTACATCCGCTATCATTGGTGTTACTTTAGCCATTTTAGCGTACGTGTCGGGTAACGTGATCTTTTCAGATTACCTCAATATTATGTATATCCCCAATTCCGGAGAACTCGTGATTTTCGCTGGAGCATTTGTTGGCGCTTGCGTAGGTTTCTTATGGTATAATACGTATCCTGCTCAAGTTTTTATGGGTGATACGGGAAGTTTAGCGATCGGCGGTATTATTGCTGCCTTTGCTATTTTGATCCGGAAAGAATTATTGATCCCAATTTTGTGTGGTGTGTTTCTGTTGGAAAACCTTTCGGTTATTCTTCAGGTGTCGTATTTCAAATACACGAAGAAGAAATATGGTGAGGGTAGACGGATCTTTTTGATGTCACCATTGCACCATCACTTTCAGAAGAAGGGGTATCATGAAGCGAAAATTGTAACACGTTTTGTTATTGTAGGAATCATATTGGCCATTCTTACTATTGTAACATTGAAAATTAGATAATGATGTCAAATATTGCAACAACATATTATCCTCAATCTGGAAGTCTGGTCATTTTAGGGGCAGGCGAAAGCGGTGTTGGAACGGCGATTCTTGGGAAAGAAAAGGGATTTGATGTATTTGTGTCAGATAAAGGGCTTATTGCAGACCACTATAAGGAACAACTAAAAGCGGAGGGAATAGCTTTCGAAGAAGGTCAACATGACGAAGGCCGTATCTTGAATGCTGCACTGGTTGTAAAAAGCCCTGGTATTCCAGCGACCGTACCATTGGTCGTTGCATTGAGAGCAAAGAATATACCTGTGATTGCAGAAATTGAATTTGCGGCGCAATATACGGATGCAAAGTTAATCTGTATTACAGGGTCAAACGGAAAGTCTACGACGACGATGTTGACTTATGAAATGCTTAAGCATGGCGGTTTAAACGTCGGATTGGCAGGTAATATCGGGAAAAGCTTTGCATTGCAGGTGGCTAAAGAACAGTTCGATTGCTATGTATTGGAAATATCGAGCTTTATGCTGGACGATATGTACCATTTTAGAGCAGATGTTGCTGTTATACTGAATATTACTCCTGATCATTTGGATCGCTATGACCATAAAATGGAAAATTATGTGGATTCAAAATTCAGAATGATTCAGAATCAAACGGAGAAGGATTATTTTATATACTGCCTGGACGATCCGGAAACAGTTAAAGGATTGGAAAGACATCATAGTAAAGGGACCTATTTGCCTTTTACACAAGAACAACTTGTTGAATTGGGGGCTTATTTAAATGCCAACAAAACAATAATTATTAATACACCAAATAACGATACATTCACTATGAGAGCTGAGGAATTGTCATTGCAGGGGAAGCATAATATTTATAATAGCATGGCTTCTGGGTTAATTGCGAAAGTGCAGGAATTGAGAAATCAAGTGATGAAAGAAAGTATGGGATCGTATGTGAATATTCCACATCGCCTTGAACATGTAGCCTGTATCGGCGGTGTAAATTACATTAACGATTCAAAGGCGACGAATGTAAATTCGGTATGGTATGCTTTGGAAAGTTTCTCTACACCAATCGTGTTGTTGTTGGGTGGCGTGGATAAAGGAAACGATTACAGTATGCTTGCTGATTTGGTCAAAGACAAGGTGCGCGCTATCGTTTGTTTAGGAAAAGATACGGCTGCAATTCATAAAGCATTTGAACAAGATGTGGAGATTATTGTCAACAGTACCTCCATGCAAGATGCCGTGGTATTGTCGTCCCACTTAGCTCAAAAAGGTGACACCGTCTTATTGTCTCCTGCTTGCGCTAGTTTTGATTGGTTTAAGAATTATGAAGATCGTGGCGATAAATTTAAGGCTGCTGTAATGGAATTATAAATGGTGTAACCCAATAAGAGGAGGAAGGATATGCTACAGAATATAATGTCTAAATTGAAGGGTGATCGATGGATATGGATCATTGTGATTATCTTATCGGGATGGTCACTTTTGGCTGTATACAGTTCGGTGGGTACCTTGGCTTATAAAGAAGGGAAAGGGACTGAAATGTATCTGTTAAAGCATTTCTCTATTATTGCCATAGGCTTTGTCCTGATGTATCTTTCTCACAAGTTAGATTATCGGTATTATGCGGGTATATCCAAAATAATGATGGGTATTACAATCCCTTTATTGTTGTTTACGCTGTTGTTCGGAAGTAAAGTTAATGAAGCTAGTCGTTGGTTGACTATCCCTGGTATAGGTTTGACCTTTCAAACATCGGATTTAGCAAAGTTGTCACTTATCGTCTTTCTTGCAAGGATGTTATCCCGGAAGCAGGAAGAGATCAAAGATGTGAAAAAATCGTTCTTACCCATTATGGGGTCGGTGTGTGGTGTGTTTATTCTGATTGCCTTGGCCAATCTATCTACCGCATTGATGCTGTTTGGCGTGAGTGTTTTATTGCTCTTGATCGGACGGATTAGTTTTAAGCAGATTGCCATTGTTTGTTGTGGCGGAGGGGTGCTCCTTATGATGGTTATCTTCTTTGGTCCCCGTAGAACGACTTATATCAGCCGGGTAAAATCTTTTTTTCATACTGAAAAAGTGGATAAAACGGTATCCTTCCAGGATGATAAAAATTATCAGGCAAACAATGCGAAAATTGCTATAGCAACTGGTGGGCTTTTTGGAAAAGGACCGGGAAATAGTGTGCAACGTAATGTGTTGCCGCACCCTTATTCCGATTTTATTTACGCGATTATCATTGAAGAATATGGAACAGTCGGGGGGGTAATTCTGCTATTTCTGTATTTGGCATTTATGTATCGATGTATACGTATTGTCACGATGAGTCCCAAAGCTTTTGGTACTTTTCTGGCTGCGGGTTTGGGATTTAGTTTGACAATTCAGGCTTTGGCCAATATGGCTGTTGCCGTCGGATTGGGACCAGTAACGGGGGTTCCGCTTCCACTAGTGAGTATGGGAGGAACCTCGATTTTATTTACGAGTGTCGCCTTGGGAATCATCCTGAGTGTGAGTAGAAATATTGAAGAATTAAAAGGTAAAGAAGAGCTGGATGAAAAGCCTAAACCGAAAAAAGTGGTTATAGGATCTATTCCTGCATAATAATAAATTAAGCATGGCAATTCGCGTAATTATCAGTGGTGGTGGAACCGGAGGACATATCTTTCCGGCGATTTCAATTGCAAATGCGTTGAAGGCAATGGATCCTGCAAATGAAATTCTATTTGTGGGTGCCAATGGCCGGATGGAAATGGATAAAGTGCCCGCAGCAGGATATAAGATTGTTGGACTCGACATTCAGGGAATCAATAGAAAGCAGCTGTGGAAGAATATCTTTTTGCCGTTTAAGCTTATGAAAAGTTTAAATAAAGCAAAAAGCATAATTAAGGATTTTAGACCGGATGTGGCTGTAGGGGTAGGTGGTTTTGCTTCAGGTCCATTGCTAATGATGGCCAATAAGCTGGAGGTGCCAACAGTCGTGCAAGAACAGAATTCCTATGCTGGTGTAACCAACAAAAAAGTTGGTGCTAAGGCAGCAAAAATATGTGTGGCTTATGAGGGGATGGAGCAATTTTTTCCTGCGGACAAAGTATTGCTCACCGGCAATCCAATAAGACGCGAGTCTATTGCGATAGCAGGAAAAAGAGAGGAGGCCTTAGCGTTCTTTGCGTTAGATCCACACAAAAAAACAATTTTGGTACTTGGCGGTAGTTTGGGGGCTAAAACATTAAATGAAAGTGTTGTTGCTTACCTGAATGAGCTAAAGGAGGAAGAAGTGCAGCTGATTTGGCAATGCGGTAGTTTCTATGTTGAAAACCTACACGCGGAGTTGACAGGTAAACTTCCAGGTAATATCAAGATGCTGGCCTTTCTTCAGCGCATGGATTATGCTTATGCTGCGGCAGATTTGATTATTAGCCGTGCTGGAGCCGGTACCATCTCTGAGCTCTGTGTGATTGGAAAACCTGTTATCCTTGTGCCTTCACCCAATGTGGCCGAAGACCATCAGACCAAAAATGCAATGGCATTGGTCAATAAAGGCGCTGCATTACTGGTGAAGGATAGTGATGCACAAAGAGACTTAATACCTGCTGCTTTAACTTTATTAAAAGACGCAGCTCATGTCGCACAATTAAGTGGGAATATTAAAAAACTCGGTAAGTTGAATGCTGACGTGCAGATTGCCGAGGAGGTGTATAAATTGGTTAAAAAAAAATAGACGAAGTATGAATCTAGATGCAATAAAACAAGTTTACTTGATCGGAATAGGTGGTATAGGCATGAGTGGCCTTGCACGCTATTTTAAGCATTTGGGCTGTGAGGTGAATGGATATGACCGTACAGAAACTGAGCTGACTAAAACCTTAGTCAAGGAAGGGATCGCGATCTCCTATCAGGATGATATCAACACGATTGATGCTATTTTTAACGTACCTACGACGGAGACATTAGTCATTTTTACACCGGCTATTCCTAAAGATTCGAAGATTAAAGCTTTTTTTGAATCACAAAGACATACGCTCTATAAACGATCTCAAGTTTTGGGGATCATTAGTGAAAGTAGATTTACAGTAGCGGTTGCTGGTACACATGGTAAAACGACAACTTCTACAATGGTGGCACATGTATTGAAAGATTCGGGCTACGACTGTTCGGCCTTTTTGGGTGGAATCAGTTCTAACTACGGTACCAATGTGCTTTATGGAAATAATAATACAGTTGTGGTTGAGGCTGATGAGTTTGATCGTTCATTCCTGACGCTTCACCCCAATATCGCAATAGTAACTTCTTCTGATGCGGATCATCTGGACATTTATGGCGATCGGAGCCATTTGCTTGAATCCTTCCAAATGTTCTTGGATAAAGTTGTTGAAGGAGGTACACGTATTATAAAAAAAGGCCTCGAGTTTGAGGGGCAAATAAGTTATTCAGGCCATGAAATCGCTGATGCATATGCTTCCAATGTGCATGTACGCGATGGAGAGTTCTTTTTTGATTACCAAGATACCAACGGACGAATAGATGATATTCATTTGGGTATCCCTGGTATCCACAATGTTGAAAACGCGGTAGCTGCGATTGCGGTAGCCCGTTTACTTGGAATTGCAGACGAAGCTATTAAGAAAGCGTTAACGACATTTAAAGGCGTGAAAAGAAGGTTTGAATATATTGTCCGTAAACCTGGAGCGGTGTATATTGATGATTATGCGCACCATCCAGAGGAACTGCGTGCATTTTTAACTTCGATGCGGAAATTGTATCCTACGAAAAAGTTAAATGTGGTCTTTCAGCCGCATTTATTTACGCGTACTCGGGATTTTGTGGATGGTTTCGCCGAGGTATTGTCCATGGCTGACAAGCTGTTGTTAATGGAAATTTATCCAGCACGGGAGCTCCCCATTGAAGGGATCAATTCGAGTTGGTTATTGGATAAAATTACGGCAACGGAAAAACAGCTTGTAACAGCAGAAGAAGTCCTGGAATTCGCACGCGATGAAAAGCCGGAACTGATTGTTACAGTTGGGGCAGGTGATATTGACAAATTGGTTAAACCGTTACAGGCGATTTTAGAGCATGCTTAAAAAATTACGTAACATACAATGGAATCGTGTCCTCTACTTTACGCTGTTTTTTATCGGCGTAATAGTCGTCGTCGTGATTATGAGTATTGTTGGGAAACGTGATGAGCAGCAGGTTTGTAAAGATATTAAGATTGTCATTGAAGGCACAGAAGCTTTTATTGATCAGGCTGATATCTCCAAATTGATCGAACAGAACTATGGTAGTTTCGTGGGGAAGAAAGTCAATGGAATCCCCTTTCAGAAGGTTGAAAAAACCTTGCGCAAATTACCGTATGTTTCCGATGCCAGTATACATGCCGATATGGATGGTACGATCAGAATTAACATTAATCAGCGCGAGGCTGTCATGCGGATCATCAACAAAAATGGCAAGGAATTTTATGTAGACCCCAAAGGATTGAAGATACCGACAACGTTGAAGTATATACCGCACATCATGGTTGCTACAGGTAATATTGCAGAAGGATATAATGAAGCATTGGATACCATAGCAACACCATTGGTTAAAGATTTGGTTAAGGTCGTTGAATTTATCAAAAATGACGAATTATGGAGTAATCAGGTTGTGCAGATATATGTGAACTCGGATAAGGATATTGAACTTGTACCTCGTGTAGGGACACAGCAATTAATTGTTGGATCGGCAGATTCATTGGAACAAAAATTTGAATTATTAAAGACCTTTTATGCGCAGATCATGCCAAAGGTAGGTATAAATGCTTACGGTGTTGTCAATGTGAAATATGGAGGTCAGATCATCTGTGAAAAACGAGGAAACTGGAGTTTTTCAGGCGATCAAACAAAAAAAGTAGCAAATAATACATTATAGTAATACAGCAACAATACAGGAAATTATGAACTCAAAGGCAGCAGAAATTGAAAGAGAAAACCCAATTATCGTGGGACTCGATATTGGTACTACCAAAATTTGTGTTACGGTTGGGAGACGTAGCTCAGGAAACAAAATTGAATTATTAGGTGTGGGGAAAGCGGACTCTGCCGGTGTAAGCCGCGGAGTAGTTGCTAATATCCAGAAAACTGTGGGAAGTATTTTAGAGGCTGTTGAGATAGCCGAAGCACAGTCCAATGTGGATATTAAAGTGGTGAATGTGGGAATTGCTGGCCAACACATCAAAAGTATTCAACACCGTGGAATATTTACCAAAACCGATGGTGACGACGAAATCATTCGACGCGATATCGAACGACTGATTTCTGATATGTATAAACTGGTACTGCCTCCAGGAGAAGAAATTATACATGTTTTACCACAGGAATTTACGGTAGATAACGAGCCGGGGATTCGCGAACCTATCGGTATGGCGGGGCGTCGTATTGAAGCAAATTTCCATATTATATCGGGACGTGTAACTGATATTAAAAACATCAAAAAATGTATTGATAATTCCAATCTGGAAGTTGCTGAATTGATTCTCGAGCCTTTAGCGTCTTCAGAAGCTGTATTGGATGAAGACGAAAAAAATGCTGGTGTTGTATTAGTAGATATCGGTGGTGGAACCACAGATGTTGCCATCTTCCATGAAGGAATTATTCGTCACACAGCCGTGATTCCTTTAGGTGGTAATATCGTCACAGAAGATATCCGTCAGGGATGTTCTGTTTTGCGTTCCCAAGCTGAATTGTTGAAAACTCGCTTTGGATCAGCTTTAGCTGATGAAAACAAAGAAAATGAGGTGATTTGCGTGCCCGGATTAAAAGGTCGTGAACCAAAAGAAATTTCTGTTAAAAACCTAGCTTATATCATCCAAGCTAGAATGGAGGAAATTATTGAGCACGTGTATTATGAAATCAAATCTTCTGGATATGAAAATAAACTGATCGGTGGTATTGTGATTACCGGTGGTGGTGCTCAATTAAAACATTTGGTACAACTTGTTGAATATATTACTGGAATAGATTGTCGTATCGGATTTCCGAATGAATATCTTTCTAAGAATGAGGTTTTACCAAAACCGTTGTTTGAAGAATTGAAAAGTCCGTTGTATGCAACAAGTATCGGCTTGTTGATCAAGGGAATCCAGTCGCACGAGGAAGAGGAAGATAGCCGGAGAGAAATGCACGCCCCATCTAAAAAAGTGCAGGCCGCTACGGTGACAACAAAAGAAGTTTCTGAACAGCAACAAAAGGAGCAAGGATTATTGTCATGGTTCAAACGTTTTATCAAAGACGGTAATGAAATCGATGACGCAAGTTTTTTAGATAAGAAGTAAGTTTTCCACAATAGTTGAAGTTTTCCACAATTTAACAAATGTGGAAAACTTTTGTTGAAATTATATTATTATTACATTACATATAGTGGGTTTGATTCGTTTTGATATCATCTTCATTGTAAGTTAAATAGGGATAAGTTATGTCAATACAGTTTGAAATGTTAAAAGAACAATCTTCAATAATCAAGGTTATTGGGGTTGGTGGTGGTGGTGGCAATGCCGTAAACCACATGTATAAACAAGGAATTAGTGGGGTAGATTTTATCGTGTGTAATACTGATGCGCAAGCATTGGAATTGAGCCCGATCCCAAATAAAGTTCAATTGGGGATAAGTCTGACCGAAGGAATGGGAGCAGGAGCAGATCCTGATGTAGGTGAAAATTCAGCGATCGAAAGTATTGAAGATATCAAACGTATGTTGGGTACCAATACCAAGATGTTGTTTATTACAGCTGGTATGGGCGGTGGTACTGGTACCGGTGCTAGTCCAGTATTGGCGAAAGCTGCCAAAGAATTGGGTATTTTAACTGTTGCGATTGTAACTACGCCCTTTACGTTTGAAGGTAAACGCCGTCGTTCACAAGCGGAGGAAGGACTTTCGGAATTACGTAAATATGTAGACTCTTATCTTGTGATCTCAAATGACCGCCTTCGTGAGATCTTTGGTAATTTGACGATGACTGCGGCTTTTGCAAAAGCAGATGATATATTGACTACCGCGGCAAAAGGTATCGCCGAAATAATAACTATCCCTGGTTATGTAAACGTCGATTTTAAAGATGTTCGCACTGTTATGAACGATAGTGGTGTTGCCATAATGGGAAATGCTGTTGCCGAAGGTGAAGATCGTGCATTACGTGCAGTGGAAGGTGCCTTAGCTTCTCCATTGTTGAAAGACAATGAGATTGAAGGTGCTCGCTATATTTTATTGAATATTACTTCTGGAACGAAAGAAGTAACTATGGATGAAGTTGCGATCATTACGGATTACATTCAGGAAAAAGCTGGTTTGTCAGCAGATTTGATCTGGGGTAACTGTATTGATGAGAATTTTGAAGACGAATTGTCAGTAACAATTATTGCCACTGGTTTTCAAACATCTGAAGAACGTGATAAAGAACGTGAAAATACAAAGGTGTCTATGCCCTTAACTGCTGAACCGGCTAATTCTTTTATCAAACCTGTTTCTCAGGTAGCTCCAAGAGAAGTTCCAGCTACGAATAGTTTCGTAACTCCGGTTCAACGTGTGGATACACCAGCACCTTCTACAAATACTTCTACTCCAAATAATTTGCAATCTGACTTGTTCACTTCGCCCAGAAATGCGGTACAACAACAGGTAGCTGTTGAGGAACCACAAGTAATACGTCATGATTTGGGTTTTGATGGTGGTTATGAAGAGGAAACTTCATTTGGAGATAGTGATTTTCAATTGAAAACCTCACCGTCAGTGTTTCAATTCCAGATGCCAACAGTGTTTGATTCTTACACAGCTCCTTCTGCGTCAGGATATGAGGAAAAACCTACATTTTCATCAAGTACAACAAATGAGCAAGTAGAAGTCCCTCAGGTAGAAGAAGAGCAAGTTTCGTTTGAAGATCAGCTGGTTCGTACAAAAGAACGCATCTTGCGTCTTAAAGAATTGAGCATGAAACTAAAATCTTCTAATGGTCTACATGAGTTGGAAAACGAGCCTGCTTATAAGCGGAAACAAATGTCATTGGAAGATACACCGCATTCTTCGCAATCTCAGGTGTCTCGTTTTACACTTTCCTTTGAAGACGGAAATACTGAAATTAGACCGAACAATTCTTTCCTACATGATAATGTAGACTAATTGATTCACCATAAAATAACAAAAAGCCATCCAATCGGATGGCTTTTTTAGTATCTTTAAATACCGAAATAAGACAATTATACAAGCTATGACGACAAAATTAAATAACCCTGTATGGGTAATGAGTTCTGCATTTGATAAATTATCCTTACCAGAGTTGATTCAGACGACCAAAAGAATCGGAGCAGGGGGGATAGACCTTTGTGTGTTTAGAAAAGATGGTACCCGTGAAGATCATACCGCAACGCATTTGGATTATGATGATTTTACTCCTGCAAAAGCGAGGGAAATCATTGAGCTGTTCAATCAGGCTGATTTAAAACTTTCGCTTGGTGCTTTTGAAAATATGATTGGCGGAGATCCTGAGCAACGAGTGAAGAATCAAAATCATTTATTGAAATTGATCCGTATTGCACATTTGCTGGGAGGTGATGCAAATAACGTTAAGGTAGGGACATTTGTGGGCTACAATCATGAATTGGGCAATCAAATTGATGGATTTCAGAAAAATCTTGAAGAATACAAGCGTGTATTTGCGCCCATTGTTAATTACGCAGAGAGTTTAGGTGTAACGATCCTTTATGAGAACTGCCCAATGGAAGGATGGCGCTCATCACGTTATAGCTCTACCTATAACAATCTTCCAGCAGTGCTTGCTGCTCGTAAATTAATGTATGCGATGATACCAAGTAAGGCTCATGGTGAGATCTATGATCCTTCACATGATGTCTGGCAAAATACAAACCCAATAGACGTTATTCGTAATACGGACATCACGCGCTTACAACGTATACATGTGAAGACTACGCGTAATCTACAGACTGCTGCACGTATTGATTGGGGCGGGATGTATCCCATGCAGCATGTTGACGCCGAATTGGCTAAAAAAGCGAATGTAAGTATACCGGGCCACGACTGGGATAGACATCATTACGAAGCTATGTTGCCAGGCTTTGGCGGATCTGACAGTATGGATTGGCGCGGGTTTGTTGACTTATTGCAAGAGCGTGGTTTCAGTGGTCCCTTTGAGATCGAAAATGAAGCTAAAAACTCGAAAGACACGGGTGATTTTTCTGCAACGGTTCAAGGTTTTACAACCTGTCTTAACTTTTTGGCACCGATGTTATGGGATTTAGAAGCAGAGGTGGGGTATTCTTATAAGAAATCTCAACCTTTAAAAGATCTGAACGTAAAAGATGTTCCTGTTGTTACGATGGATGAGTTAATTTAGTATGATAAAAATACACTCCAACAAAATGACTAGTTGTTGGAGTGTATTCTGAACAGTTCGATAAGTTCAGGAATATTAGAAACATTGAGTTTTTCAAAGATTCTGCTTTTATACGTGCTCACTGTTGAAGGGCTTAAGTCCAACAAGCTAGATACTTCAATAATCCCCAGTCCCTTTATCAATTGTTTAGCAACGTCCACCTCTCTATTTGACAAACGTGCCAACGGATTTAGTTTTGTCAGCTCAGACTTACTCTGCGTCAATTTCTGAATGTATAGGTCCTGTACGTTGCTCGACATATACTTTCCTCTATCCTGAATAGCCAAAATAGCATTGGAAAGTTCAGCCATAGCTGTTGTTTTGTTGAGGTAGCCTACTGCTCCGGCTTCGATATAACGTAAAGCATAAAGTGATTCGTCATAAGATGAGAAAATCAAAATTTTAATGCTTGGCCGAATTTGAAGGATTTCCTCAACGACACGTATATTATTTCCTCCCGGCATATTAATGTCCAATAATAATAGGTCGAAATCCTCTACCTTTATTTTGTCAAGAACCTCGTCAAAGGTTTCAGCTTGGAATATTTCTGCTTTTTGAAGAGTTTCTTTAATAATAACGGAGGCTCCTAATCGTACAATGCCGTGGTCGTCTGCTATAAGAATCTTTTTCATAGATATGCTATCTGATGCTGGGCTTTAATTACTGTATGAAATAAAGTACTAACAAGATACAATATATCTTGATATTTTACTAGTTAACGGGCAAATATAAGAAATTAAAGTTAATAAAAATTAGTGGGGTGCGGGGTACATGTCTTTTTATAAAATAGGATATGGGTTAGAAAATATAGCACAATATGAGTTTAACGATAAAAGATTAGCATATTTTAATTAGATTTATGTGACAATTATTAGTTTTGTCATAATTCATGGACTAAAAAATTTAAATATGGGATTTTTAAAAGAGTTTAAAGAGTTTGCAATGCGCGGCAGCGTAGTAGATCTAGCTGTCGGTGTTGTCATTGGTGGAGCTTTTGGTAAAATTGTTACCTCATTGGTTGATGATATTATCATGCCACCCATTGGTTATTTAACTGGGGGTGTTGATTTTTCATCCAAAAAATTGATTTTGAAAGCTGCTGATGAAGCGACTAAACAAGCTGAAGTATCTATTAATTATGGAAACTTTATTAATGTGGTTATTCAATTTTTAATTGTAGCATTCTGTATTTTTTGTGTTATTAAGGCTTTAAATTCATTGAAACGTAAAGAGGAAGCAGCTCCGGCGGCCCCTGCAGCACCGACAAAAGAAGAAACGCTTTTGACTGAGATCAGAGATATTCTGAAAAATAAATAGGGCAGGGTTTATACTTCATTTATAAAAATCAGCACAGTCAAACTGTGCTGATTTTTATTTTACGGTAGTTGAAAAATTGTTTTTTGAAGCTGTAGCTGAATAAATTAGCTTATCCGTTTTACATTAACTTTAAATGTTCGTAATATTGTTTGTTTTTGTCTAAAATAAACTTTACTTTTGCATTCCTCTTGGGGAGTTTTGTATTAATTGAAGTAAGAACAAATTAGCATAATAGCGTCATGAAAAGAACATTTCAGCCATCGCAAAGAAAAAGAAGAAACAAACACGGTTTTAGAGAGCGCATGAGCTCTGCAAACGGTAGAAGAGTATTAGCTTCACGTAGAGCTAAAGGTAGAAAACGTCTTACAGTGTCTGACGAATACCGTCACAAAGGTTAATCTTTGACAAGTATCGGTGGCCGCTTATAAGAGCTTTTTCTAATAAGATTAAGTCATCGTATGAAAAATACATTTACAAAAGAAGAACGGTTATGTGCGAAAAGGCGTATTGATACGCTTTTTAAAAGCGGTTCTTCTTTTGTCTTGTATCCATTTAGAATTGTTTTTATCTTCGAGAAAAACAATGAGGCTGACGATATTCCCTCCAGTCAGTCTATTATTTCCGTATCCAAACGTAGGTTCAAAAGAGCAGTTGATCGCAATTCGATTAAACGAATGATGCGTGAGAGTTACCGTTTACAAAAATCGAATGATTTGATTCCGTTTTTGTTGAAACATAATGTAACTTTGTATCTAGCTATTCAATATGTAGGCAAGCAGATCTTAGCGTATGATGTGTTTAGCACCGCAATGAATAAAATGCTGAAAAAATTGCAGGATGAATGTGCTGAAGTTTATTTGGAAAAAGGGGATTAGACCCTTGTTTAGTTTTATTTTCTTGGCTATTATTCGTTTTTACCAAGTTTTTATCTCACCGTTTTTAGGCGCTAATTGTAGATATACACCTACCTGTTCTCAGTACGGTAAGGAAGCGATTCTGAAATATGGTCCTTTCAAAGGTGGGTGGATGGCTTTGAAACGAATTGCACGTTGCAATCCCTGGGGCGGCCACGGGCATGATCCTGTACCTTGATTTCTATAATGACGATGAATAATTTAATTTTACAAATTGATACTTCAACCACGATTTGCTCGGTTGCTTTGAGTGAAAATGGTCAAACGTTACAGGTTCTTGATCTCGTTGAACCTAATGCTCATGCGGCTAAATTGACTATTTTGATCGCGGAAGTCCTTAAGCAGACAAACCGAACGATGCGGGATTTAAGTGCTGTGGCGGTGAGCATGGGACCGGGCTCTTATACAGGTTTACGTATAGGGGTATCTACGGCCAAAGGTCTCTGTTATGCGTTAGATATACCTTTAATCGCTATTAATACGTTAGAAGCTTTGTTTCTAGGGTATAAGGAGCAATTTGGTTTAACAGCAGGTGATGCTTATCTTCCCATGATCGATGCCCGTCGTATGGAAGTGTATACGGCTGTTTATGACCATAATGCTGCATTAGTGAAAGCAACATCAGCAGAAATTATCGATTTCGATTATTTCAATGAATTATTGCTGAACTACAATCGTGTCCATTTATTTGGTTCGGGTGCCGATAAATTTGAAGATTTGTTCAACGTAACGGATCGAGTCAATGTATTGAGCGGATTTGATGGTTCCGCGGCTTTTCTGTCGACGTTGGCCTTTGATAAATTTCAGCGGAAAGAGTTTGAGGATGTTGCTTATTTCGAGCCATTCTATCTTAAAGATTTTTTGGTTACTACGGCAAAGAAAAAGGTTGGCTTATCATAGCCAACCTTTTCTTTTGAACCACAGATAAATGGCAAGGGATATGGCCACCATGATCCCCATGGCTACTGGATATCCATAGTACCATTCAAGTTCGGGCATATTTTTGAAATTCATTCCATAAATTCCTGCCACAAAAGTGATGGGCATAAAAAATACGGAGAAAATTGTCAGGATACGCATAATCTCATTGGTGTGATTAGATGAGATGTTGAAATACACATTAAGCAGTTGAGCTACATTTTCCGATAAGTTTTCGTACAAGGTTGATGTCCGGACCTGCAGATCTTTTAAATCCCGGGTATAGACATCTTTTTTTGACGAAGAATGAAAATGCTCGACGACCTCCCTGTAGAGAAAGATGACCTTTCGCGCAACATCAATCTGCCTTTTGATAAAATAAAGATTTTTCAGTATCGGCTGTTGTTTCATGCGTTTGAGGAATATCAATTCTTCGTAAGCATCGATTCGTGTGGAAAGTTGCTCTAACGTTTGGCTAAAGGTAAATACAGCTGCAGTCGTGATAAATACAGCCAGTTTACGGCTATTTTTTGTCTTGATGGACGTGAATTCAATATTTTTAAGTTTTTCTAAAAACTCGATGCGACGTTTGTGCACCGTAATCACAAAATCACTTCCATAGAAGATGGTCAGGCGATCGGTGATTTCTCCGATACTGTCTGAATTTTCTTTGAAATTGTCCGACATGACACGAAGAATGACAAAAGTATAATTCTCAAATTCTTCAATTTTAGGTAGATGTTCTGGTTCTTTGGAATCCTTGATCGAAGCTTCATTCAAATTGAAGCGCTCTTTGATGAAGGCGAAGTCTTCTGAAGTTGGCTCAGCTATATCTATCCATTCGTAGTTTGCGATTTCTTTTTCAACAATCGTTCTGACCATAAATCCAATTTTAGTAAGGACAAGATAAGAAAGAAAATAAAAAAAGCCATCAACTCAGTTGATGGCTTTCCTAAATTATTATAACCTTCTATTTGTTTGAAGATTTATATTCTTCGTTTAACTGTTTGATTACCTCATTCGTGATTTCCAGAGATGGGTCAGCATACAATACAGTTGGGTTGCTTTTTGAATAGGTCAGCACCAGTTTGTAGCCATTTTCTGCAGCATGTTTTTTCAGGAATTCGGTAATTTTATTATAAACATTGTTGAATTCTTCAGACTCGTCTTTTGCAATAGAGGAAGAAGCTGTTTGATCTAAACGTGCAAGCTCATCTTGTTTACGTGCTAGTTTTTGTTCAGTAGCTTGTCTATCAGGGGCAGACATTGTAGCTGCATTTTTTTGATATTCGGCAACTTCCCGTTGGAATGCAGTGCTTTTAGATTGCAGATCCGTTTGTGCTTTCTTTACTTTGTTTTCAAGCTTTGATTTAATGTCCTTAAAATATTGATATTTTTCAGAAAGTGAATCCGAGTTTAAATAGACGATTTTATCTTTGTTACTTCCCTGGCTCTCCTTGCTTACCGTATTGGAATCATTTTTTGCAGGTTCGTTTGTTGTTTTTGCACCTTGGTTACATGATGCAATAGTTCCAACCAATAAAAGGCCAAAGGAAACTTTCGATACAATTGAAAATATAGTGTTCATTTTTTTGTTATTTGCAAATTATTACTGAAAACAAACCTAACATAAAAAAATCGAAATTCTAGTTTTTAGTAATAAAAAAGTAAAATTATCCTATGTATTATAATTCGGAATATAGGTTCAATACTTGTTCACGGACTTGATAAATCGGCCAAAATTTCGTATTTTTGAATATTACATTTAAGAGGTTTTCAATGAGCGAAGAAAATAAAAATGCATCCACCTATTCGGCCGATAATATTCAGGTATTAGAGGGTTTAGAGGCGGTTCGTAAGCGTCCATCCATGTATATTGGTGACACCGGTGTAAAAGGATTGCACCATTTGGTATACGAGGTAGTTGACAATTCAATCGATGAAGCTGTAGCGGGATATTGTACAGATATCTTCGTTACTATCCATAAAGATAATTCGATTTCTGTCCGGGATAACGGTCGTGGTATCCCTACAGGCATCAACAAAAAAGAGAATAAATCAGCTCTAGAGCTTGTAATGACCGTATTGCACGCCGGAGGTAAATTTGATAAAGATACATACAAGGTTTCTGGTGGTCTGCACGGTGTCGGTGTTTCCTGTGTGAATGCGCTGTCTACTCTTTTGAAGGCCGAGGTTCATCGCGATGGAAAGATTTTCCAGCAAGAATACCAAATAGGTAAACCCTTATATGATGTGAAGGAAGTTGGTGTTTCGGATAAGACGGGTACTATTGTAACATTCCATCCAGATGCGACGATTTTCACGCAGACAACGGTTTATAATTACGATACATTGGCCAATCGTCTTCGTGAACTTGCCTTTTTAAATAAAGGTGTGAGTTTGACGTTGAATGATGAGCGTGAAGCAAATGAAGACGGTTCTGAAAAGAAAGAGACATTCTATTCAGAGGGCGGTCTGAAAGAGTTTGTGAAGTTTTTGGATGGTAACCGTCAGTCGTTGATTCCAGAACCAATTTATGTTGAAGGCGTAAAACAAGGTATCCCTGTTGAACTGGCTTTACAGTATAACGATACCTATTCGGAGAATGTCCATTCATATGTGAATAACATCAATACGATTGAAGGTGGCTCACATGTTGCAGGTTTCCGTCGTGGTTTGACTCGTACCTTGAAAGCGTATGCGGACAAGTCAGGTTTGCTTAAGAACTTAAAAGTAGAAATTACAGGTGATGACTTCCGTGAGGGATTGACAGCAGTAATTTCAGTGAAGGTTGCAGAACCTCAATTCGAAGGGCAAACCAAAACGAAATTAGGTAACTCTGAAGTCATGGGGGCTGTAGATGTTGCCGTAGGTGAGATCTTAGGCGTTTATCTGGAAGAAAATCCACGTGAGGCAAAATCTATCGTTCAAAAGGTTGTCATTGCGGCTCAAGCACGTGCTGCTGCACGTAAAGCCCGTGATTTGGTACAACGTAAAACCGTTATGGGAGGCTCCGGACTTCCTGGTAAATTGGCCGATTGCCAAGACAATGATCCTACAAAATGTGAGATCTATTTTGTCGAGGGGGATTCTGCGGGTGGTACTGCCAAGTCTGGTCGTGATAGAAAACATCAGGCGATCATGCCTTTACGTGGTAAGATCCTGAACGTCGAAAAAGCAATGGAACATAAGATCTACGAAAATGAGGAGATCAAAAACATGTTTACAGCTTTAGGCGTCAGTGTGGGTACAGCCGAAGATGCTAAGGCGCTGAATCTTGAAAAGTTACGTTATCACCGCATCATCATCATGACCGATGCCGATGTGGATGGGTCCCACATTACAACTTTGATCCTGACATTCTATTTCAGATACATGAAGGAATTGATCGAAAGAGGATATGTATATATCGCTACACCGCCGCTATACTTGGTGAAAAAAAGGGAAAGAGCATGAGTACGCTTGGAATGAAGACCAACGTATCAATGCGATTCAACGTTTGAAAGGATCAGGTAAAGAAGATAGTGTACACGTACAACGTTATAAAGGTCTTGGAGAGATGAATGCTGAGCAGTTATGGGATACAACCATGAATCCTGAAACGCGTACCTTAAGACAGGTGACAATTGAAAATGCAGCTGAATGTGACCGTATCTTCTCGATGTTGATGGGTGACGAAGTTGCCCCGCGTCGTGAATTTATCGAGAAAAATGCACGTTATGCGAAAATTGATATTTAATTGATCTGATCATAAAAGAATAGAAAAAGCTTGATGAAATTTTTTCATCAGGCTTTTTTTATTCTTTTATATTTCCTAATTTCATAGGAGTGAATCGTTTTTCTGCCGGGATAAAGGGTTCATCGCCTAGCATTTAGCCAATATTAATTAAAACCTATTATGAAATATTGTAGCAAAATTTTGCTCTTTATAGGTTGTTTTATTGGAATAACCTGTTTGGCGCAAACAAATGAAAAAATCGATCTCCAAGATTTATTTGAAAGCTTATCGGATGAGCTCGCAGCAGATGCTGATTTGAGTGAATTCACTGAAAAGTGGTATCATTATCTCAAACACCCGATCGATCTCAACAAAACGGATGGAAGAGAACTCACAGAATTACAGTTTTTGGACCCTTTATTGATCGAGCGTCTACTGGAGCATAGGACCATTTCAGGAAATTTTATTGACGTGCTTGAACTACAGTCTATTGAAGGATTTAATGAGCGTGTAATCAGTTTACTGTTACCTTTTGTGAGGGTAGGCCCCGGATCTCCTCTTGAAACCCTGAAATCGAGAAATTTTAAACAGGAATTTACGGTACGATATGCCCGGACACTCGAAAAAGCAAAAGGGTACCGTATTGTCGATACGACGAAATCCCATTATCTCGGCGATGCCAATCGCTATGCTTTTAGGTATAGAGCCCAATTGAACGCTGTGGTTCAATTAGCGGTCAATATGGAGAAAGATGCCGGGGAGCCCTTTTTTAGGGATAAACAAAAAATGGGATTTGATTTCTATAGCCTAAGTGTATCGATAAAGCATTTTGGCCGTTTCAGGAATATCGTAATCGGCGACTATGCTTTGCAATTCGGACAAGGGCTCAGTATGTGGAACGGTTTGAATTTTGGAAAAGGGGGATTGGTACAGCATACAGCAAGACAAGGGATTGGAGTAAAGTCATATACTTCCTTAAATGAGGCAAATTTTATGCGGGGCATTGCCGGGACACTACAGATCGGTCAATTTGAGGTTACACCCTATATCTCCTATCGATCCATTGATGGAAAAGTTAACCGTATCGCTTCTCCTGCTACGATTTCAACAATCGCGAGTACCGGACTGCATCGGACAGCAACCGAACAGCAATACCGTCATGCCGCATCGCAACTAGCCTATGGACTGAATCTATTGTGGCGCTATAAACGGATCAAAATGGGTATTCATTTCAATCAGACTCAATTGAATGCCTTTAAAACAAAAGGCAATGCTATACAGCAAGAGGCGGACTTTGAAGGTGATTTGCTCCGAAATATAAGTTTATATGTAAACTATACGATTCGAAACACGTATTTATTTGGTGAATATGCCAATAGTATCGATGGCGGTTCAGCATTATTGACAGGAGCTATCATAAGTTTACATCCACGTTTATCATCGGTTATATTGCTTCGGGACTACAAGAAGAATTTTCATACTTTTTATGGACAAGGATTTGGTGAATCGGATAACAGCTCCAACGAACAGGGTGTTTATTGCGGACTTACCTATCAACTGGGAAGAAAATTGCTCTGGTCGAATTATGCCGATGTATTTCGTTTTCCAGGAGCAAAGTATCAGGCTGATACGTTATCTACAGGCGCCGATTTCTTTAGCCAGCTGAGTTACATGTGGTACAAAAAAGGCCAACTTTCGTTGCGCTATCGCAACCGATTGAAACAAGTGAACTACCAGGGAGAGGGGCAAACCGAGCATGGGCTTGTGAATACCGGCAAACAGCAGTTCAGGATAGAATTTCAATACCGCCTAAGTTCAATATGGACTATTCGCTCCCGGGTAGAAGCCAATTTATTCCAAAAAGAGTATCAGGAAAATAGTTTCGGATATATGTATTATCAGGATATACTTTGGAAGTCTACCACTGGAAAATTGCAGTCGAATATGCGGATTGCGTATTTCGAAGCGGCAAGTTATGACAATCGGATCTATGCTTATGAGCGAGACGTATTATATGCCTCTGGGTTTGGAATGTACAATACAAGGGGATGGAGAATGTATTTCAACCTACAGTATCGATTAAGTCGCCATCTTCAGGTATGGACCAAATATGGGGTCTATTATTATCCGCGACGAGAGCATATCGGGACTGGATTAGACCAAATTGAGGGCAATAGAAAATCCGAGGTTAAGGTACAGTTGCGGTGGCAGTTATGAAAGAGCTAAGTTTTACACAAAGATTAGAGCGGCTGCCAATTCTTAAAATAGCTATTTTATATATTGCGACACTTCTTTTCGCTCCTAAAATACCGATTTCGCGCCCTATTTTTCAATATATACAGCAGGTATTGGTTGTGATGACTCTGTTAACGATAATTAGTTATTTTTTTAATGGTACAATTCGCAAATACGGGTATACCTGCGGGTATTATGTATCTATTGTATTATTTGGGATCTTCCAATTTTGGCGCGAGGACCCTTTGGTTGCAATCGGTCATTTCTCCCATATAATGACAGATCGTTATGTGGTCAAAATTATTGAAGAGCCCAAAGTGAAGCGGGGTATCATTCGGTTTTCGGCAGAGATAATAGGGGCTTACCAAAAAGGTGAATTTATAGAAACGACAGGTAGACTCATGTTATCCCTAAAATCCAGCCAGAAGAATACGCTGCAGTTTGGTGACCTATTGTGGTTAAAAGGTCAGCCCCGGGAAATAGCTCCGCCATTCAATCCAATGGAGTTTGATTATAGGGCGTATTTGAAAAGGCAGCATGTCTACCATGAACTTTTCGCAGTCTCTGGTCAGTACAAGCTGATCAGCCGGCAAGAAACAACGACTTTTTCGTTGATTGCGCTCGCTTTACAAATGAGAAGATATTTTTTGCTCAAGCTTCGACCCCATATTAAAGGGGATGAGAACTTTGCTATTGTGTCAGCTTTATTATATGGTTCGCGGAGCGATATCAGTGCCGAAAGCATACAGGCCTTCACCAATACGGGAACGATACATGTGTTAAGTGTATCGGGAATGCATGTTGCTGTTTTATTCGGGTTTTTATCCCTTATTTTCAAACGAATTGCCTGGCCTTCCTATCTCAGATGGCTGCCCCTAATTTTATTATGGAGTATGATCTGGATATATGCTTTTATTGCAGGGCTTGATCCGCCCATTACGCGGGCGGCTATTATGATTAGTTTTGTACTCTGTGCACAGCATTTTAAACGAGGCTTTTCAACGCTCAATTCGCTTATTATTGCCGCAGTGTTGATTCTGCTGGTCGTTCCAAGGGCGGTTGCTGATGTGGGTTTTCAGCTGTCCTTTTTAGCTGTTTTGGGTATGACGATATGCTCGCCGCTTGTCGAAGCATTCCTTCCGGTCAAAAGACCGATATTACGGCTTTTGAGAGATACATTGGCTGTTTCCGTTGCTGCGCAAATACTGACGACACCACTGAGCCTTTATTATTTTGGGCAATTCCCAACTTATTTTCTGGTAGCCAACTTATTAGTCGATTTTCCTTCAACCCTAGCGATGTATCTCGGTTTTATCATGACAATTAATCCAATGGAGGGGATTAACGATTTAATGGGTTTGCTCTTGGAGCATCTCATTGCTTTCATCTTATACGGTTTGAAATGTATTGACCGTTGGGCTTTTTCAACAATAAAAGTTGATCCTATGGGGCTTGAACTCCTATTTTTGACCTATTTTGCACTGTTTTCTTGTTTATATGCTTTTCAGTGGAAAGATAAAAAATACGTTTGGTTAGGGGGATGCTGTGCAATTGGAATGCTATTGATCACTGTGCAAAAACGCTTAGAAAATAAAGATGCAGAACGATTTCGGGTCTATAATACGAAACAAGAGTTGACGATCGGTTATTTCAAAGGTGGGCGCGGTATCATTTACAGCACATTTGATTCTTTGCAAGCCCGGGGCTTGCAATATGCATGTGGAAGAGAAATTCAATTATTGACGAAAGAAGAAGTTCAGTTTGTGGCTTTGCATGGCCAGGAGCGTAAAAACTATCTTGTTACGCTCCCCTTGGGTAAAATCGCTATTCTGTGCCATGCCGTAGAAACTATGCCACATGCTGACCTCGTTATCGTTAGGAAAAATTTATTAAATGGTTTACCCCGATTATTGAGGCAAATTAGACCAAAACTTGTTATACTGGATGGATCCAATTCACAGGAAAAATCCAAGCATATACAACGTACGTTAGATAGTTTGGGGATACAGAATTATCTCATGAAAGATAATTTTGCGTATGTTTGGGATAAGGAGAATTTATGACGCAAGATAGTATATCAATCTTAAGGCAATACTGGGGATTCGATTCATTTAGACCCCTGCAGGAAGAAATTATTCAATCGGTCATTTCAGGTAAAGATACTTTGGCTTTGTTGCCAACTGGCGGAGGGAAGTCGATCTGTTTTCAAGTACCTGCCTTGATGCGAGAAGGGATTTGTATTGTCGTTACACCGCTTATCGCATTGATGAAAGACCAGGTTGAACATTTGAAAAAAAATGGAATTCAGGCGGTCGCAATATATGCTGGAATGCGGAAGAGGGAGGTGGATATTACCTTGGATAATTGCGTCTATGGGCAAATAAAATTTCTCTATCTTTCTCCTGAAAGATTGTACAATGATGTAGTAAGGGAGCGCATACGATTTATGAATGTAAATCTATTTGCGATAGACGAAGCACATTGTATTTCTCAATGGGGATATGATTTTAGACCGCCCTATTTAGAACTTGCTAAATTACGGGAACTGCATCCCAAGGTGCCTTTTCTGGCCCTTACAGCGACCGCAACGGAGCGTGTCATCAGCGATATACAACAGAAACTGAGCTTTCCGAAAGAAAATGTATTTGTCAAAAGCTTTCTCCGGGACAATTTGGCGTATATGGCCATTGAAGAAGAGGATAAGATGGGACGTATGGTCCGGATTATACATAAGTTGGGTGGATCCGGTATTGTCTATGTCAGAAACCGGCGAGAAACGCAGGAGATAGCCCGTATTTTGGTCAATAACGGCATTTCGGCAGATTATTACCATGCCGGACTTTCGGGGCAGGAACGGGATCAGAAACAGCAAGGGTGGATGACAAATGTTGTTCGCGTTATTGTAGCTACCAATGCGTTTGGGATGGGAATTGATAAACCTGATGTGCGTTTTGTGATTCACCTCGATTTGCCCGATTCACTGGAGGCCTATTATCAAGAAGCCGGTAGGGCAGGAAGAGATGGCAAGAAGGCCTATCCCGTTATTCTTTATCAAAAGACAGATGAGCAGAAGCTTGTCGATAATTTGCAAGCTAGCTTCCCTGATATTCCATTTATTCAACAGACCTATCATTACCTGTGTAATCATTTTCAGATTCCCTATGGTGCTGGAGAAGGAGTGACTGTAGATTTTGATGTTGTTGCTTTTGCCAAAAAATATCAGCTGCCATTGGTTCCTGTTATGAATGCGCTGAAGTTTCTGGAGCGGGACACTTGGTTGGTTTTGTCCGAAGCTGTCACAATCCCCTCACGGTTTAAATTTGAAATTGATAGCGCCGAATTGTATAAAGTTCAGGTGCAGTATGTAAAATATGATAAGCTCATTAAGGCTATTTTACGCAGCTATGGTGGTGTATTTGAAAACTATATCCTCATTAATGAATACGAATTTGCACGTAAGTTGGGTCTGCCTTATGATCGTGTTGTCGAGCTATTGAAGTCGTTAGAGTCATTGGAAATAGCGAGTTATCTGCCTTCTACAGATGCGCCACAATTGACCTTTTTGCAGAACCGCGTCGATTACAAACACCTGCATATCGATCATATTTTTATTCGCGATCGCCATCAGGTGAAAGAAGAAGAAGTCAATGGCATGATCGGTTATATTGAACGTAGCAATTGCCGCAGTCAGTCGCTGTTGTTATATTTTGGAGAAAAAAATGCGGGGTTCTGTGAAGTATGCGATTTGTGTCTGATCCGTAATCATCAGAAAAAGCAGCGCGCAGATATAAAAGCAGAAATCAAAAGTAGTTTGCTCGCTGGCGCTAAAAACATTCACGATTTGGTGGCTAGTTTGACGATAGGTACAGAAAAGAAAAGAATAGAGATTATCCGCGATCTCCTGGATGCGGAAAAAATCCGCTTGGAGGATAATCTCTACTCTTGGAATACCTTGTTTTAAACTATTTTTCGATGGGTAGATTGAGCTCTTCGCGACCCCATTCTGACCAAGAGCCATCGTATACGCGGATTTGCTCGTGACCAACAAGATGAGAAGCAAATGCTAAGATTGAGGCCGTGATACCCGATCCACAGGAGAATACATATTCATTTCCGGTAGTATTAAAATGATCAAATTGCTGTTTCAATTCATCAAGGGGTTTATAAACGATTCCATCAAATAATTCTTCGAAAGGGAGGTTTTTGGAATGGGGGATATGCCCACCATGAAGGCCTTTTCGGGGTTCAGCGACTAAACCGCTAAATCGACCTTTACTTCTGGCGTCAAAAATATTCACTTGAGCATCCCGATAATGTGTTAAGATATATTCTTTGTCAGCATAATGGTTGGCTTGAAATTGGGCTTTAAAGTTACCGGGTTTTACAGCAGCTGCATACTGGTCTACGAGGGGTAATTTACTTTTTTTCCAAGCGGGGACGCCACCATTTAAAATAAATACCTGCTCAAAACCCATGACCTTAAACATCCACCATGCCCTTGGGCTTGAATAAACACCCCATCTGTCATATAACACGACGGTACTATCCTGATTGATTCCTAGGCGTTGCATTTCCCGTTCGAATACTTCTGCCGATACAAGGGTATGTGGTAATTTAGAAGTAGAATCCGAAAGTTTCCCTTCGATGTCAAAAAATTGAGAATGCGGTAGTACTTCGAACTTGGCGTCCTTGATGGATTGGCCAACTTTGTCGATGGTGCAATCAAGGAGGACAATGTCTGTATGCTGTCCCAATGATTCCAGAAGTTCGGTGGGGTTGATTAAGGCTGATTTGAATGACATAACAATAAAGTTTATTGCTACAAAATTACAAAAGCATCCCTATAAAAGCAAAGCGGCTGTTCTTTTGGAACAGCCGCTTTTTATGGATTGAAATCGCTAATTACTTAGCGTTTTTATCATTTTCCATTTGCTCTTTCAATTGAGCTAATACGTCTAAGTCGCCTAAAGTAGATTTCTCAACAGAATCTTTTACTTTTTTCACAGCTGAAGACTCAGCTTTAGCGTCTTTTTTACGGCTGTTAGACTCTTCTTTGCGAGCTTCTTCTTTCTCTTCTTCCCAGATACGAGAGTGAGAAATTACCAAACGTTTGTTCTCTTTGTTGAACTCGATGATTTTGAATGAAGTAACTTCATCAACTTTCAATGAAGAACCGTCTTCTTTAACAGAGTGTTTAGAAGGACAGAAACCTTCAACACCATATTGTAAAGCTACGATATCACCTTTGTCACCAACTTTGATCACAGTACCTTCGTGGATAGAACCTTCAGTAAAGATCGTTTCGAAAGTATCCCAAGGGTTTTCTTCCAATTGTTTGTGACCTAAAGATAATTTACGGTTTTCTTCATCCAATTCTAAAACAACTACGTCTAATGTTTCACCAACTTTAGTGAATTCGTTAGGGTGGTTGATTTTTTTAGACCAAGATAAATCAGAGATGTGGATCAAACCATCGATACCTTCTTCCAATTCAACAAATACACCGAAGTTAGTCATGTTTTTAACAACAGCTGTTTGTTTAGAACCTACAGGGTAACGCTCAGTGATATTTTTCCAAGGATCTGGAGTCAATTGTTTGATACCTAAGCTCATTTTACGCTCATCGCGATCTAACGTTAAGATTTGCGCTTCGATCTCATCACCAACTTTCAAGAACTCTTGTGGAGAACGTAAGTTTTGTGACCAAGACATTTCAGAAACGTGGATCAAACCTTCAACACCAGGGATGATTTCTAAGAAAGCACCGTAATCAGCAACTGTTACGATTTTACCTTTAACTTTAGAACCAACTTCTAATGCAGTATCTAAAGATTCCCAAGGATGCTCAGATAATTGTTTCAAGCCTAAAGCGATACGTTTTTTCTCGTCATCAAAGTCTAATACAACAACGTTGATTGTTTGATCTAACGATAAAACTTCTTTTGGATGCTCGATACGACCCCAAGAGATGTCTGTGATATGCAATAAACCGTCAACACCACCTAAATCGATGAACACACCGAAATCAGTGATATTTTTAACTGTTCCTTCTAATACTTGACCTTTTTCTAATTTAGCAACGATTTCAGATTTTTGGTTTTCTAAATCGTTTTCAATTAATACTTTGTGTGATACGACAACGTTTTTGAATTCGTGGTTGATTTTCACAACTTTGAATTCCATTGTTTTACCTACGTATACATCGTAGTCACGGATAGGTTTGATATCGATTTGAGATCCAGGTAAGAATGCTTCAACACCTTTGATATCAACGATAAGACCACCTTTAGTACGGCTCTTAACGAAACCAGTAATGATTGCATCATTTTCTAATGCCTCATTGATAGCTTCCCAAGATTTTTGAGTTTTAGCACGTTTGCGAGAAAGTACTAATTGACCGTTAGCATCTTCTTGAGATTCAACGAATACGTCAACTTTGTCACCAACTTGTAATTCTGGTAAGTCACGGAATTCTGATAAAGAAACTAAACCGTCAGATTTGAAACCAACATTTAAGACTACGTCTTTGTTGTTGATAGAAACTACAGTACCTTCAATAATTTCACCTTGGTTAACTTGGTTGAAAGTATCTGCGTATTGTGCTTCAAGTTTAGCGCGTTCAGCTTCGCTATAATTTCCGAAACCTTTATCATTTGCATCCCAGTCAAATTCACCTTCTGGTGTGATCCAAGTGTTTGATTTGATTTCGTCGATTAAGTTTGAATCAGCTTCTGATTCAATTTTTTCAGTGTCTTTCACTACTTTAGTGTCAGCACCTTGTAGCTCTGCGTTTTTCGCTGCTAATTCTTTTTCTGCTTCTTGTTTTTTTGCCATTAATTAATTTTCTCCTTTTTCCTACTTTGTAGGAGTTGCAAAGGTACAAAAAAACTTTAAATGCAAAATTTTATTTTTCTTATTTTATTGAAAGACTTTCAGTTATACAGGCCTTTTGCTTTAGACATGTAAAGCTGCCTGTTCGAACGCTCGTTTAGCGTCTTCTACCGTTCATTTGTTGCCAACCTGACGGGGTAAATGAAGCTTTAAATAATTTTATACACCTATTCGTCTCTCTTAAAAGAGTTGAAAATGCGTGGTTTGGCAATAACAATGGTTTGTTTAGACAGCGCTATTGCTGCATTAAGCTCATAGCCCAATAATAAAATAAGCGTATTCAGGTAAATCCAGAGCATAATGACGATCAGTGTCCCGATGGATCCATAGAGTTTGTTATATGCACCAAAATGATTTATATAAAAGGTAAATATGGAAAACGTCAATATCGCTAAAATGGTAGCCATAGAAGCTCCGGGACTGAAGAGTTTCCATTTATTGGAGTTGGAAGGACCAAATTTGTAAATACAGCTTACCGTGAAAAAGTAAATAGCAAATATTATCAACCATCGGGCTACTTTAAGTAGAATGGCCCAGAAGCTCGACTTTATACCTGTTGTTTCCTTGAGGTAGTCTATGGTAATGCCAGCTAGGGTAAATATTGTCATCCCAACTGTTAACGCAAAAATAATTAGGAAAGCCAAGGCTAAGGCTAGCAAACGTTTTCTGACCCATGGCCTTCTTTCCGTCATGAGGGAAGCCTTATTGAAGGCATTCATCAGAGAGGCCATACCATTGGTTGCAAAATAGGCCGCAAATAAAAAACCGAAAGAAAGTAATCCACCATTTTGGTTTTTAATAATATCCTCCAAAGTCGTTTCAACAACCAAAAAAGCATTTTTGGGAATAACCACGGCCAGAAAGTCCAGCAACTGTTCCTGAAAATTATTGATCGGAATATAAGGGATCAATGTAAATAAAAAAATGATACCCGGAAAAATGGCCAATAAAAAGCTATAGGAAAGGGAAGAAGCCTTGCTGACAATGGAATCTCTCGATAGCTCCTGAAAGAAAAATACGGCCACAGTATAGAGTGGTAGCGAGCCAAAGCCAGGTAATACGACACGTTTACTCCATTCGATTAATCTAAAATAAGGTTCAATATTTAATAGCCATTGGTGGATTTTCCCCATATCAATTAAAATAGTTACTCATCTTATCCAAGAAAACCTGTGGCGGCATACAAGGTCTATTTTTTTCCATGTTGACAAAGACCAAAGTTGTCTCACCCTGGTTGAGTAGTTCTCCGCTTTCATTGAACAGTTCATATTCAAAAATAATACGGACGGCAGGTTTCTGGCGGATTGTTACCCGTATTGTGATCAAATCATCGTATTTGCCCGGTTTCAGGTATTTTGTTTTCATCTCCGTAACGGGGAGCATGACCCCCATTTCTTCCAGCTCCTTATACGATATCCCCGTGCTCCGCAGCATTTCAGTCCGCGCTATTTCGTAAAATGCAGCATAATTTCCATAATAAACATAACCCATTTGGTCTGTTTCTGCATAGCGGACACGAATCTGATGGTCAAATACAAACATTATTTTTTAATATTTCTGGCGTCCAATGCCTGTTGAAATTTACGTGCATTGATCAAATGCTCAGCCTCTGTTTTTGCAAAATTATGATAGCCCGAAAAATCATCTTTAGCACACATGTAAATATAATCATGTTGCTTAAAGTTTAAGACCGCATCAATTGCAGCAATACTTGGAATTGAAATAGGACCTGGAGGCAAGCCCCTATAGATGTAAGTATTGTAAGGATTGTCTGTTCTAAGGTGCTTATTCAATACCCTTCTAATGGTAAAGTCGTTGTTGGCAAAGATCACGGTAGGATCAGCTTGCAATAACATGCCTTTTTTGAGGCGGTTTAAATATAATCCGGCGATCATGGGCATTTCATCCTGGTGTAAGGCTTCACCTTTGACAATAGAAGCCAATGTACTGACTTGTTGCGGTGTCAGGTTAAGCGCTTTTGCTTTTGCCGTGCGATCTGCATTCCAAAACTTTTTCCATTCATCATCAAAACGAGCAATTACTTTTTCGGGATTGGTGTTCCAATAAATTTCGTAGGTATTGGGGATAAATATAGCAATCAGATTTTCTTTTGTAAATCCATATTTCTGTGCTGTAGCCTCATCATTTAGTACCGCGATAAATTCTGCAGAATCTGCCTCAAAACTTTTACCAAGGAGTGCGGCCATATTCTCTTTCAGTCGCACATTGGAAAATCTGAATTTTACAGGTTCTTGGTAGCCACCAATCAAATTGCCAACTAAGCGTCTATTGTTCATACCAGGGTTTAACAGATAACGTCCGGGTTTTACACTTTGCTCATATTTTTTATATTGTGCGGCACGCTCAAAGGAAGCGATGTCATCCACAAGATTTGAATCCTTGATTGATTTCAATACATCTTCATATTTTTCGCCCTCGTGTATGTACAGGTATTTTTTCTCTCCCGATACATTGGAAGCATAAAATGCTTTATAAAATGTCCAAGCAAAATAACCTCCGACAACGATAACGATCAGGGCAATGATTTTTAACCAACTTGGTATTCCTTTTTTATTTTCCATGCTAAAATTTTTTATTCATTTGTTGTTCGCTATTAAGGGCATTCATACAGCCTTTAGCGGTCAATGGTTGATGAAATCGCCCAGATATGGATCGGTTTCATCTTTATATTTTATACAATTCCTGAATCTGCAACAAACGCTAATCCATCATAATGGAGATTATGCCATGCAGCTTCATTTTTAAGTCAATACACTTAAAAGCCAAGACTATTCCCTTTACTTTCTTTTTCTTTTTTCTGCCCTGCAGTTGGATTTGTTGTTGTCGATTTAGCTGCTGGCGTATTTGTTGTGGTACTTTTCGCTGGAGCAACGGGCTTAGACTGAACCGGAGCTTTTGCTGCTGGCGGAGTAACCTGTGTTTGGTTTGCCTGTGGTTTAGGAGTTGGCGTACCTCCAGCTGGAGCACCTGTAGTTGTTGTTGGTGCCGTCAATGAGAGCGTTATGTCTATTTTAGCCCCTAAGCTGGTTAAGCCTTTTTCTATTCCTGGTGATTGTACACTGATTACTGCGGTGGCTGTATCCGTTACATTGGGATCATAAGTCACTGTGCCTAGGCCTAGACCAGCTCCAGATAGGGCAAACTTCGCTTCGTTTAATGGAAGACCAATTAAGTTGGGTATTTCCACTTCATTAGCACCGAGTCCATTTCCCAAAACTAGATCTATACGTGAACCCTTAGGAATCATGCGCCCGTTACGGATTGATTGTCCAGCAAATTGAGCATCCAATACGATGTCCCTAGCGATATCGGCGACATAAGAAGTGTCTCCGATTCTAAGGTTATGGTTTTTCAAAATAGCCGTTGCTTCGATCAATGTTTTATCCTTTATATTCGGAAAGGCAACTTCAGGTGCAACTTGTGTGATAATGGTCAAATAAATAGTCCGCCCCGATTTTACATGAAATCCTTGTTCGGGATCCTGCTCGATGACCATTCCTGGTTTGGCGTCCATCTGGTAGACGGAGTCAATTTGATATTCCAGCCCCGCGTCTTCCAGCGCCTGGATGGCAGCACTGATATGAAGGCCTTTCACTTTTGGAACGGCTATAGATTCATCATGTTTGGTATATATTTTCAGTCCAACATAAACGAAAAGGAATAAACATACTATCGCGATAAGAGCGGCAATAAGATTTTTCCTAAAAGTGGGGGTCTGAAGATATTGTACGACTTTGGACATTTCTCTGTTTTGATAAAAATTAATTCTGCATAGAACCGCAATATTAAAGCCAAGTTTGCAGAATGATTAAATAAAATTATTCCTCACAAAATTATTCGTTTTTCCGTGTATAGCAAATTATATTTGCTATTCGAATCGCTAAAATTTATGAAAGCAAAAATAGCATTAATAACTGGAGGTTATACAGGAGAAGCTGAAGTTTCTTTTAAAAGTTCTGCCTTTGTCAATTCTCAACTTGATCACGACAAATACGATATATATTTGATTACAGTGACCAAAGAAGCATGGTACTATGAAGATTTGGACGGTAAGCGGCATCCGATTTCAAAAGCAGATTTTACACTTCCATTGAACGGAGATATCTTAAGCTTTGACTTAGCATTTATTATGGTGCATGGTGTGCCTGGAGAAGATGGAAGACTTCAGAGCTATTTTGATTTATTAGATATTCCATATACCTCATGTGATGCCTTGACTTCGGCATTGACTATGAATAAAGGGTATACAAAAGCGATTTTATCGGATATCCCGGAATTGCATTTGGCAAAATCGGTCTTATTGTTTGAATCGCAACGCCCGGAAGCGGTTAAAATCGTCGAAAGCAATCTTTCGCTGCCGTATTTTGTGAAACCTAATGCCGGTGGAAGTAGTATCGGAATGACCAAAGTAAAGGAATCGGCACAACTGCAGGAAGCGATTGATAAAGCTTTTGATGCAGAGAATACCGGGAAACAGGTTATTGTTGAAGAATTTGTGACTGGACGCGAATTTTCCGAGGGAATTTTTAGGAATTCAAAAGGCGAACTCGTTGTTTTGCCGGCTACCGAAGTTCGTACTACACGTGAATTTTTTGATTATGAAGCCAAGTATGTACCTGGATTGACCGAAGAGATTACACCAGCAGACCTGACTACGGAAGAGCAGGAGCGCGCTGCACGTATTTTAAGGGAAATTTATGTGAGATTGAACTGTAAGGGTATGGTTCGGGTGGACTTCTTTTTAGAAAACGATACCGATAAATTTTATTTTATCGAAATTAATACCATTCCCGGGCAGACTCCACAAAGCTTTATTCCGCAGCAGGTACGGGCTTTTGGAATGAAGGAGGGGGATTTTTACGGGGAGTTGATCGAAACGGCTCTACAATCGAAGTAGTTTTGTTCTATCTCAGTAAGACTTGAGGCAGGGACTATATGGCTGGAGCGCGGATAAGCATACATTCCGATGATGACATACTGCATTTCCCAGCCACAGCCCGCTGATCATTCGCATAAGCAGCCTTCTAGCCAAGGGGGATAAAAATACGCCACGATGACGATGCGCAAAAAAGGCTTTCAATTTTCTGAGAGCCTTTTTTGTGTTTTATTTTCTGAAATCAAATTTCGATAGATCGGGTTTAAACTTTTTAACCCTTTTCAGCTCCTCCTGATAAATTACCTGACCGATATTTTTTAAAAAAGGATAGGTTACTGTTTCATATTCGTAGCGTCCATCGTTGTAGATGCCATTTTCATTGGACTGCACAACAACGGCGAGCATAAATTCCACGCCATGTTCAAAGTCGACGATATAGGCATTATCAATATTATAGCCATAGGAATCTCCATACTTGTTGAAGATCCGGATGTTGGGATTTAAGATCGCATTTTTTTCACGGCCATAAAAAAGGAGCTTGCTATACGTTGGCCAGAATTCTGCTGGATCATATTTTGGAAAATCCGATTCAAAGGGATAGCGCGACATATAATCATAGAGGAGCGCGTAGTCATCTTTTTTCAGATTGAATCTTTCTTGAGGCTGAAATGCTTCGGGAAATAACAGCTTCTTCAATATCAGCTGTTGATCTTGCAAAGCGTATACATTTAATCCTTCAAAACTCCAGGGTTCATGAACAAGTTCATCTTTATCGTTCATGTAACCTTTCCCCTGAAGCGTATTGGACAGCTCGATGGTATAATCCTTGGGATCGAACTGTGCTTCTTGTTTATAAATAATATCCTTCCCCTTATAAAAGGTGACGGGGTTAGTATGTTTGGCCCATATGCCTTTGTCGCCAATAGCAAGACGGTTGACAATGCGGCTGTAATTAGTGCCGTATTTTTTTAGTTTCGCATTCAGTTCTGCACGGCCAATAAATTCGAAAAGCCTGTTTTGGGCATCGTTGTCGCTGGTTAATAAGATCTTTTTAACATATTGAGCAACAGATGGAAGGCCATTGGCGGCGGATTCGTCCACAAGAACCTTAGTCTGCTTTTCAAAAGCAGAATCGATGCGTAGTGGGGTATCTTTGCTGAGACCGGCAATATGCAGGTCATTGATTTTTTCCAAAGCCAGAATTGCTGTCGGCAACTTCACTGTACTTGCGGGATAAAAATACCAGTTCGAATTCAGTCGATAGCTATAGGACCTGAAATGTAGCTTATTGGATTTGTCACGATCAATCTGTGTATACAGAATTTGTATTTCATTTTTCGTCGGATGACTTAATATGTTTTGAAATAGATCGGGATGACTTTGGAGTAATTTTTCCAGGTAAACAGTATCTATCTTCTGAGCGTATAGATCTGACATGAATAGAGTAAGAATTAGGGTGAGGTATTTTTGCATGTGCTTTAGATCAAAGTGTCGCGCCTGTTTAGTCTTGTCGATTAAGCTCTTCTATAGCTTTTAATGGTGATAGGATCATGAAGCAAAAAGCTCCATGATCCTATCGCGTTTTGCTATTCGTAAACATGGAATTATTTTCGCGTATAAACTTCAAAGGTATAAGCAAATGCATGTTTGTCATCGGCCTGATGCGAATCTGAGGCAACTAATTCCCATTCTTCTGACGGTAATTCAGGAAAGAAAGCGTCACCTTTGATAGTTGTATGTACGCGCGTCAGAAGCACTTTATTTGCCAAGGGTAGCGCTTGCTGATAAATGTTTGCGCCACCAATGATGAATACCTCACGTTCATCCCGGCAATACAAGAGTGCCTCTTGGATGCTGTTGGCAACATCAATATCTTCTCCCTGGAAATTCGCGTTACGTGTAATGACAATATTCCTTCTGTCTGGTAATGCTTTGCCTATGGCCTCAAAAGTCTTTCTGCCCATTAGGACAGAGTGCTCAACGGTATTTCTCTTAAAATATTTAAAGTCGTTGGGTAAATGCCAAGGCATCTGATTGTCGATTCCGATGGCATTGTTTTCCGACGCAGCTACGATTAATGTGATCGTTGGGTTGCTCATTTTTGATATAAGGTGATTATTCGTTCGCTAAAATATATTACAAAATCAGGTACCTTTCTTGTTAAACGGCCACCGGAGCTTTGATATGTGGATGGGATTCGTAGTTTAACAATTCAAAATCTTCAAACTTAAAATCAAAGATATCTTTTACTTCAGGGTTTATTTTCATCTGGGGTAGCGCTTTTGGCTCGCGGCTCAATTGGAGCTCCGTTTGCTCGAAGTGATTACTGTAGATATGTGCATCGCCAAGGGTGTGGATAAACTCTGCGGCTTCCATGTCACAAACCTGTGCGACCATCATCGTCAATAAAGCATAAGAGGCAATGTTGAAAGGAACGCCCAAGAATATATCGGCACTACGTTGATAGAGTTGACAGGACAATTGCGGCTTTAAGATACCTTTTTCAGGTTGTGCCGGAGCGACATAAAACTGAAAAAAGGCATGACAAGGAGGTAATGCCATATGCTCTATTTCGGCAACATTCCATGCCGATACAATAATACGGCGTGAATCCGGTGAATTTTTTAGCTGGTTGATAACCTGTGTGATCTGATCGATATGACGGCCATCGGGTGTTGGCCAGGAGCGCCATTGTGATCCGTATACAGGGCCTAAATTTCCTTGTTCGTCAGCCCACTCGTCCCAAATGCTTACGCCATTTTCTTTGAGATACTGAATATTGGTTTCACCTTTAAGAAACCAGATCAATTCATGGATAATGGATCGCAGGTGTAATTTCTTCGTCGTTACCAAAGGGAAACCTTCCTGAAGGTTGAAACGCATCTGATATCCAAAGACACTTTTGGTACCTGTGCCCGTACGATCTGTCTTTACAACACCATTCGTATATACATGTCTGAGTAAATCTAAATATTGTTTCATCTGTAAAAAGTAATTATTAAATACCAAATATCAATGCTATAATCGAACTGGACAGAACGACTAGCACTATTTTATGTGTCTGATTCTCAATCGGGGAATATTTGAATACATCATGTCCGGCTCTAATTTAGTTTGTCCGTAATAAGCCGCCGGTGCATTCAACCTTTCAAGATAGTCAAAACTAAGGAAAATCCTTATAACGAGAAAGTCAAAACTTAAAATGATAAGAGGGGTTACTGAAAAAAAATGTAATTTTGCAAAATATTATGGAGAATAAAAAAGTAGCTTTTTATACACTTGGATGTAAACTGAATTATTCGGAGACATCATCCATTGGTCGTTTATTTAAAGATGCGGGCTATGATACCACAGCGTTCAATAGCCGTGCAGACGTTTATGTAATCAATACATGTTCGGTAACGGATAATGCTGACAAGAAGTGTAGAAAAGTAGTGAAGGAAGCTTTAAAGCACTCTCCCAACGCCTATATTACGATTGTTGGCTGTTATGCGCAGCTAAAACCAAAAGAGATTGCAGAGATTCCCGGAGTGGACATGGTCTTAGGTGCAGCTGAAAAGTTTAATATTATTGAGCATATCAATGATTTGACGAAACAGGAAAAAACGATCGTTTATAATGGTCCAATCGATGAGACCAATCAATTTGTCTCGGCTTATTCGATTGGCGATCGTACGCGTACGTTCCTAAAAGTACAGGACGGCTGCGATTATTCATGTACATTTTGTACGATTCCTTTGGCACGTGGCGGAAGTCGCTCGGGCAAGATCGAAGATATTGTGCGTCAAGCAGAAGAAATTGCAGCTTCAGGCGTCAAAGAAATCGTTTTAACAGGTGTAAACATTGGCGATTTTGGCATTCGGGATGGTAAGCGCGAAGACCGGTTCTTGGATTTGGTACAAGCACTGGATGAAGTCGAAGGGATTGATAGAATCCGTATTTCCTCGATAGAACCCAATCTTCTTTCCAATGATATTATTGAGTTTGTGGCCCAATCAAAACGTTTTGTTCCACATTTCCATATGCCATTGCAGTCTGGAAGCAATAAAATTCTGGGTTTAATGCGCAGAAGGTACAAAAGAGAGCTTTACACAGAGCGCGTCGCTTTTATCAAGTCATTGATGCCTAATTGCTGTATCGGTGTTGACGTTATTGTCGGATTTCCGGGAGAAACACGTGAAGACTTTATCGATACATACAATTTCTTGAATGATTTGGATATTTCTTACCTGCATGTCTTTACCTATTCAGAAAGGGAGAATACGATTGCTGCTCAAATGGACGGTGCTGTACCGGGAGCTCAACGCAGCGACCGTAGCAAAATGTTGCACATCCTTTCGGAGAAGAAGCGCCGTGCGTTTTATGAGTCACAGCTTGGTGAGACTGGTGATGTTTTGTTTGAAGCAGACGAAAAAGATGGTTATATGCATGGTTTTTCTAAAAACTATGTCAAAGTACGGACCTTATACGATCCATTATTGGTGAATGAGGTTGTGCCGGTTAAATTTATAGAAGTAACGGATTCCTGTGAAGTGGAAGTAGAAGAAATTCCGGAGACACTGACACATTAACCTTTTTAAGATTTATAACATACTAAGGTTTAACATATAAAAAAGGCAATCTTATTAGAGAAGATTGCCTTTTTTCGTTAACGGGAATTCCATAATTTCCCTATTGATTGCAGCACACAGTTGTGTTCCTGATCAAATTGACTGCAGTACTCTGACCAGAAGTGGATCGGTCGCCTAATGCGTACTGCTCTTTGCTGCATTTAACCAGATGACGGTACCCAAGATCAAAAGTACCCCGAGCCATTGTATCGTGGATACACTTTCATGAAGTATAAAAAACGACATACAGGTGGCTACGGGTAGCTCCGCCGAACTTAATATTCCGCCTAAGGAGAAGCCCGTTTTCGGTAGGCCATAGGCAAATAATAAAGGCGGGATGACCGTGCCAAATAGCGAGAGGATCAAGCCGAAATAGAGGAAGTTACCATCAAATTGACCATTCCATAAATAAGCAGGTGGAAACAAGGTGAAGACCAGTATACAGGCCCCCGTTACCATAATAGCGCTTTTTTGAATGGGGTGATAGTCATTGCCGACACGACCGTTGACGATCATGAAGACCGAATAGGCGGTCGCTGCTAAAAGACCAAATAAGACACCTGTTAGGTTGAGGTGTTGCAAGCCTTTTTCAAGAAGTCCAGTCGCTAATAATGTTGCAATGAGTACAATGCCGATACCAATCAGGTTGTTTTTTGAAGGTTTTGCCTTGAAAAAGATAAATTCGATTACCACACCGATCCAGATATACTGCATGAGCAGTACGATGGCCAACGAAGCCGGGACGAGCTGTACACATTTGTAATAGAGAATGCTCACCAAACCGGTCGAAGTACCACTGATTAATATCTTGATCCATGAAGATTTCTTGCTTGAAGAGTGAAATGACTTTGCCGAAAAGAGTTTGATGATGATATAGATAAGCCAAAGGATAAGCATGCCAAACAATACCTGAATTCCCGTTACCTCTCCTAAATTCAACCCTTTACCATAGGCTTTTTTAACAAACGTTGATAGTATCCCAAAACTACTCGCACCTAAAAAGACAGCTAATGCACCTTTTAATTTTTCCATTCTCAAATAAATTAGGCGTCAAAGTTACGATTTCTGAACAATTCTTTTTCTTATCTGACGTTCTTATCAAGAAAAGCAATCTCCGGGGGCAAGCAAATTTATTGGATATCAACAGCAATTTAATTAAGTTTGTCATGCAAGTAAGTTTGTTAAGCAAGAACGTAAATCGAACAGCATGGGTGTCAGATCTTATTTTATCTTCTTTTTAGGTGCAGTTCTATTTTTGAGCAGTTGTTCAACGAAGAAAAAGGTACTTAGCTCCAAAACACATTCTTCCAATGGTTCGGTTTTGACAGATGCGAGCTCAGCGCGTGGAAAAACTTTTTCGGGATCCAAACTTGACAATTATGCAGACTTGCTCAATGTGAGTACCAAAAAACTAAATCCGCACCTTTATTCCTTTATTGACGATTGGATGGGGATACCGCATCGTATGGGTGGACAGACCAAATCGGGGGTAGATTGCTCGGGATTTGTTAATCTGCTCTATATTGAAGTATACAAAGGGAATTTGCCGCGGACTTCGCGTGACATGGAAGGAATAGTAAAGAGAAAAAAGGTCGATAAACTTGAAGAAGGAGATCTCGTGTTTTTTTCTTTCGGACGAAATGGAATAGATCATGTTGGTGTATACCTGCATAATAATAAGTTCGTTCATGTTTCGACACGGAAAGGTGTTATTATCTCTGATCTTACCGACAGTTGGTATGCGAAGACCTTTGTTGACGCGGGCTCTCCCAATATCTAAACGCGTGAATTTCATGTAGGTTTTATGTCATATCTTGATATAAACTTTTATACCCTGTATAAATCCTTATTTTTGTCAAAATTTTATAGAAATGACAATCAAGAGTAAGAAGATTTTTTTGGGCCTTTGTATTATTGTGCCGTTTTTGATGTATTGTGTTTATTACTACAGTAATATGATCAAAAATGCCCCTTTTCGTTTTGCCGATTTTGAATCCATTGAATTCAAATATGGCGAGCCGAACCACATGGTCAACGAATACAATTCAAAAACACGTATCTATAAATATTTAGACAAAAAAGATTCTCTAATTACCGATACTGTAAAATTTACAAAAGACGATTTATTATACCTGCATCGCAAAGCAATGGAGCTCGGCTTTTGGAACTTGGATACCGATATGACCGGTCCTGAATGGCAGCAGGATTCAACAAATTCTAAAGTCCCACGTTTTTATTTAGAGTTCAACTATAAAGATAAGTCCAAGCATATCACTTTGGATGCAGATTTTGCAGGCAACCCTCGGATGCACGATGCAGCAAAATCAATGATCGATGAAGTCAACCGCATGTTGGCAACTGCGCAAGCCAGATAGTTAAGAAATAGGCCCTAAGGGTAAAGAGAGAAATCAAGTCATTGGTTTCTCTTTTTTTGTGCCGAATATCCGTCTGTAAACAAAGGATGGAAGAAGGATTTAACCCGCCAACAACATATATGTTAGTAGGGATTTATAGGGACTAATAGGGACCTGATAGGGACCTCATTCGGATGAATACGTATAAAACACGGATAAGGTCCCTATAACGTACTGCCAATATGGATTAATTAATACAGGAGTATTAAATGGCTTCCTTTGTTTTTTGATAAATTCTTTATATTCTCTTTATACTCCGTTAACCTGAATCGAATACTTTAGCGCCAAAACAAAATTTCATATGAAAGCATTTTTGGCACTAGCAATTTCCTGGGCATGCGTAAACGCTGTGCAGGCGCAAGATTTTGCAAAAGGAAAAGTTTATCTGGACGTAAACAAGAACGGAAAATTAGATAAAAACGAACAAGGTATTGCGTCTGTTTCTGTTAGTAACGGGCGTGAAGTGACAACGACTGATAAAGATGGTAATTACCAATTGCCCGTTGGAAATGACAACATCATTTTTGTGGTTAAACCAACAGGCTATGCTTTGCCCTTGGATGAAAATAACCACCCAAAATTCTATTATATCCATAAGGTAAACGGTAGTCCAGCTTCAAAATACCCTGCTGTTGCTGCTACAGGAAAAATCCCTGCGGCTGTAAACTTTGCATTGTACCAGCAAGATGAGAATCCTAACTTCGCAGCTTTTGTTTTTGGGGATCCACAGGCTTACACGGAGGAAGAACTGGCCTATTTCAAAAATGGTGTGATCAATGAAATTTCCGATAAGACAATTGCGAAATTCGGAATAAGCTTAGGCGACTTGGTGGGAGACGATCTTTCACTTCAGCCAAAATATAAATCGGTGATTTCCACGATGGGCTTGCCATGGTATAATGTCATGGGAAACCACGATATGAACTATGATGCTAAAGTGGATAGCCTCTCCGATGAATCGTTCGAGCGGACGTTTGGCCCCAATAATTATGCGTTCAACTATGGAAATACGCATTTTATCATTCTTGATAATATCATTTATCCGAATCCACGGACAGGTAAAGGTTATTTAGGCGGATTCCGTAAAGATCAGCTTGATTTTGTGGAAAATGACTTAAAAAACGTTGCTAAAGATAAATTGATTGTGTTGGCATTTCATATTCCTTTATACCATCAAAACTCGGATGTCTTTCGTAACGAAGATAGACAACGTCTGTTCGATATTTTGGCTCCATTTAAGCATACCTTGTCTTTATCCGCGCATACACACTTTCAGCGGCAATATTTTTATGGGCAAAACGAAGGATGGAAACAAGAAAAGCCACATCACGAGTATAATGTGGGTACAACCTCGGGCGACTGGTATTCGGGCGAGTTGAATGAAAAGGGAATTCCTGTTTCTACAATGCGGGACGGTACACCAAAAGGGTATGCCATCTTAAAAATCGAGGGTAACCAATACAGTTTTGATTATAAGGTTGTCGGTAAGCCAGCAACGTATCAGATCGATTTATATGGCGCATCGGTCGTTCCAGAAAAATACACAAAGAGATATCCGATATACGCTAATTTTTTCATTGGAAAGGAAGGTGACAAGGTAACGTATAGAATCAATCAGGGCGAATGGAAGGAAATGGATTTTGTCAATGAAAACGATCCGGCATTCCTAAATTCTCTTGCTAAATACGATACAGCAACTGAATTAAAGAATACGCGTAGACCTTCGAACCCCGAAAAATCCAGTCATCTGTGGACAGCTAATTTGCCCAAACTTAAAGCTGGTAAATATCAGATTGAGGTTCAAGCGGTTGATCTTTTCAATAGAGTACACCTGGCAACAAAGACTATTGAGGTGAGATAAATAACCATTTGTAGAGTTGTTTTAAGTTTAAAGATAGCTTAAGATGCACTTAACATAACGATCCTATATTTGTGTAGAGTAATTTTTGATTCATAAAGAGTTAGGGTTAATGTGTAGATCTGTTGTGAAACACGTCTGAAAATTTAGTTTGTTTTTAAAGTGAAGGTAATCTCCCCAGATTACCTTTCACTGTTTTAGACCTTTTAGGCTATCTTACGATACCAGCATTTAACTGCTTCTCGGCTGGCCTGTTCTTACAGTTCATTTGATTTATGCAGACAAGGTTTTGCCTGGTAATTCGTTTGGTATGAACCTTAGCAATATATGAACACATAGTTCGGCTGAACACTTAGTTCGACAGCGATATTTTCTTCTGAAAGTGTCTGACGTTATTGGCCAGAAAGAACATTCCGTTCGCTTTTATTGTTGTTGGTCTGCGAAGTCATGAAGGCTTTTATGCCGGATAGCACGCCGAAAATCATCCGATGCCGGATTTTCAAAGATCTCCAGGTCGAAGTATTTTGTGGCGGCAAATAGGTGGTCGAATACATCCGAAACAATTCCTTCGTAATATTCCCAGCGGATATCGTTTACAAAGAAATAAAGTTCGACTGGAACACCGTGTTCGGTTGAAGCAAGCTGACGCACCATCAGGGCATGGTCTTGTGGATATTGGGGTTTTGACGTAAATAGGTGAGTGTGTAAGCTCTGAACATCCCTAAATTTGTCATTTTGCGACCATTTATGGGGCTTGACTGATCTATTTGCTGTTGGGTGTTGAATTGGTCAATTGTCTTGGCTCGCTCTTCGATATACGGCCGCAGGATCTGTATATTTTTGAGTTTTTCAATTTCTTCATTTTCTAAAAATCGAATCGTGGAAATTTTGATATTTATGGCCCGCTTTAAGCGCCTACCGCCCGACTGCTGCATGCCCCTGTAATTTTTGAACGAATCCGACAATAGCGTATGTGTTGGTATCGTCGTAATGGTCTTATCAAAGTTCTGTACTTTTACATTATTGAGGTTAATCTCTTTGACCGTTCCATCGGCGCCATATTTGGGCATCTCTATCCAATCTCCGACACGGATGGAGTCATTGGCCGAAACTTGAATACTGGCAACAAATCCTAGTATAGTGTCTTTGAATACCAACATCAGAATTGCGGATGCGGCACCCAAGGATAATAAGAAAGACCAGGGAGATTTTCCTGTCAATATTGAAAAGCAGATCGTTCCGCCGATAAATAATAAGATAATCTGACAGACCTGTAAATAACTCTCCAGAGGTTTGTCTGCAAAAGATTTCTTCATGCGCAGCATATCCCGCAAACTTTTCAGGAGCGAATGAATAATCAATAAACTGACGACAGTCGTGGCTATGTCAAGTATTTTATTGCTGTTTTCTTTCCAGGTTGGAAACCCCATGAAAATTATGGGCATGATGTATTGTGCCACTAAGATCGGAACAAAATGAGCAACAAGTTTCAGTGTTTTATTACGGATCAACAGATCATCAAAGCGGTTTGTACTACGTCTGATCGCTTTAATTGTTAACAGGAGTAATGTTCTTTTGGTGAAATAGTCAATGATGATCAAAAACAAGACAACCAGTAAGAGTAAAAGGATCGAGTTAACAAAATGACTCCCCTGATTATCAAGGCCAAGTTGTTTAATCCATTGAAATGTCCAATTATAGATGTGGGATTGAGAATCTTTGAATAATTCCGTTGCTGTGCTTTGCATGTTACAAATATACAAAAAGCCGCAATTAGCGGCTTTTTGTTATTTTGAATTGAGCGGTTCGCGCTCGTGTTTATGTCTGAAGAAGACCGCAAAAAGGACTGCTATAACCAAGGTATAGATGGCAAAAGCTAGCCAGATGTCATGCCAGTCTTTTAGCATGAGGTTACCACTTAACATGCCGTCAGGTAAGATTGAGATACTCTTTTCCTGCAGAAAATGTAGAAAATGGGTGTTGTCGATTGTTGTATCTAAATATTGTGCGAGATCTTTGCTGTTTTGAAAACTTTTGGTAAAGTAGTGGTCAATGATCCAACCCGATGCAAAACTGCCTACAACGGCACCAAAACCATTTGTCATCATCATAAACAAACCTTGTGCCGAGCTGCGTATGCTTGATGTTGTCGAAGTTTCGACAAATAAGGAACCTGAGATATTAAAGAAGTCAAATGCCATACCATAGACGATACAGGATAATACAATCATCCAAAGTCCGCCTGCAGGGTCACCAAAGGAGAATAATCCAAAACGTAATACCCAGGCTAACATCGAAATCAGCATGACCTTTTTTATACCGAATCTTTTGAGAAAAAATGGAATAGCCAAAATAAATAGTGTCTCGGATATCTGGGAAATCGACATAATGATGGTCGAATATTTCACAACGAAAGATTCTGCAAATTTAGGATAGAATTTAAATTCATCCAAGAATACATCACCGTAGGCATTGGTCAGTTGGAGTGCGGCCCCCAAGAACATGGAAAAAATAAAAAATAAAGCCATTTTATAATTTCCGAAAAGTTTAAATGCCTCTAAGCCTAATAGTTGTGTCCAGGAAGCATCTTCCTGTTGTAACTTTTTTGGTGGACATTTAGGTAGCGTAAAAGCATAGAGACTTAAAGCCAGCGCTGCGGTTCCGGCGATATAAAATTGATAAGCTGTAGCCTTGTTGCCGGTTAAATTGGTGATCCACATAGCGACGATAAAGCCTATCGTTCCGAATACCCGGATAGGGGGGAATGCCTTGACCAAATCGTAGTTATTTTCATTCAATGCCGTATATGCAATGGAGTTGGATAGGGCCAAAGTGGGCATATAAAAACACATCGCCGCTAGCATTGCATAAAAAAAAGTGTTTGGATCATTTACCTGCGGTAAATAGAATAAAACACCCGCATAACATAAGTGAAGGATAAAATATAATCTTTCGGCATTTATCCAACGATCGGCGATAATTCCCATCAGGGTAGGCATAAATAAAGAAGCGATCCCCATGGTTGCGAAAATAGCTCCAAATTGTGTACCATCCCATTGTTTTGTGCCAAACCAATAGTTTGCTATTGTAATCAACCATGCTCCCCAGACAAAGAACTGAAAGAAGCTCATAATGGTCAATCTTAATTTAATAGACATAAATCGATGTTATTTAAAATTTTTATTTCGCTTTAATGAAAGGAGTTATTTTCTTTTGGAAATCTCATCCCTAATCAAGGCAGCCTGCTCGTAGTTTTCTTCGGTCAATGCCTGATTAAGTGCTTGCTCCAGTTGCTCATCTGTCAACGAGGAGAAAGGATTTTGTGGGGATTTTGAAGGTGTTTTTTCTTCGACCTCAACAACACTTGGATCCTGAACTTTGTTGGATTTGTCCAGGTTTTCCAAAAATGCAAACTCATGTCCTTCAATGATAATTCCAGCAGAGGACATAATAAATTCGTAGGCATAGATCGGAGCTTCAAACCGTACAGCCAGTGCAACTGCATCGGATGTGCGGGCATCAATTTCTACAATCTTGTTGCCGTCGGAACAGATAATTTTAGCATAAAATATCCCTTCAATCAAATTATAGATCAGTACTTCAATGAGTTTAATACCAAAAGAATCTGCAAAAGATTGAAATAGGTCGTGTGTGAGCGGACGACTAGGAATCATTTTCTCTATCCGAATAGCAATAGCTTGAGCCTCATGGCTGCCGATGATGATGGGCAATCTTCTGTTGCCCTCCACTTCTCCCAATACAAGAGCATAAGCGCCAGATTGTGTTTGACTATAGGATAAACCAACGATATCTAATCTGATTTTCTTCATTTTAATTCCAAAGCGGTCTACAAACTTAGATAAATTTGCTTTTATATGCAATTATAACAACTAAAAACTCCCCATTCATTTTGGATAAATGGGGAGAATATATCGGATGAAAGCTTTAAATACCTTTGTAAGCCTTCAATGCCTGCGTTAATTTCGGAACGACGTCGAAGGCATCGCCTACAATTCCATAGTCGGCCACCTTGAAAAAGGGCGCTTCTGGATCTTTATTGATGACAACGATTGTTTTGGATGAGCTTACTCCAGCCAAATGCTGGATTGCTCCGGAGATACCGATTGCGATATAGAGATTGGGACTCACTACAATACCTGTCTGGCCTACGTGCTCCGAATGCGGGCGCCAGCCAGCATCGGATACGGGTTTTGAACAGGCTGTAGCCGCGCCAAGCACATCGGCGAGTTCTTCAATTATCCCCCAGTTTTCAGGTCCTTTTAGACCACGGCCGGCAGAGACGACGATTTCAGCTTCCGGTAGGGATATTTTGTCTGTTGCACGAACAATCTCTTTGACCATAGTTGTAAAATCTGTTTGGTCAATATTTGGAGCAAAAGTTTCGACATTTGCGCTACCACCGGTCTCTTTTGTTTCATATGCATTTGGACTAAGTGCGATGACTTTTATATCCGAGGTTAGTTCGAGCGTAGCGAAAGCCTTATTGGAGAACGCTGTTTTTTTGACAGTCAGTTTGTCGCCATTAATGGTCGGCAATTCGAGTGCGCCATCGGCCAGACCAGCCTCCAATTTGGCTGCAATACGTGGAGCGAGTCCCTTACCTGAGAATGAGTTGGACAGCACAAGTATTTTTGAACCGGTATTTTTTACGGCTTCAGCAATGATGCTTGCGTACGCTTGGTTTACAAAAGAAGCAAGTTGTTCATTATTGACATTTAATACTTTGGAAGCACCGTACTTGCCCAAACCAGCAAGTTCGTCTTCAGCGACATTTCCGATTGAAATAGCCACAAGATCAGTCTGTATGTTATCGGCGATGGATTTTGCATAAGAAACAACTTCAAAAGCTGATTTTTTGAATTTTCCATCAGTATTTTCTACATATACGAGTATAGACATAGTGTTTTAGCGTTTAAAGATTAAATAACTTTAGCTTCGTCGTGAAGAAGAGAAACTAATTTTTCTACCTCGGCAGCGTCAACAAGTTTGACCGTACCCCGTGGAGCAGGCGTCTCATAGCTGACAATGTGTTCAAGAACGTCTATTGCGGAGGGTTCCAGCACATCCAATGGTTTGGTCCGTGCGCTCATAATACCACGCATATTCGGTATTTTAGGTTCGGCAACACCTTCGGCAGTGCCAATGACGATGGGTAGCTTTGCTGTCAATACTTCTTTTCCACCTTCAATCTCGCGCTCAACTGTGACTGCGTCGCCCGCAATGTCAACTTTTTTGGCAATGGAAACAGAAGGGATATGCAGCAGTTCTCCTACGATTGCTCCCACTTGAGCACCGTTATAGTCGATTGATTCGCGGCCGGTTAAGATCAAATCAAATGCATTGTCTTTGGCATATTGTGCTATCTGATTCGCAACAAACCAAGCATCGCGCGGAACGGCGTTAATCCGTACAGCATTGTCTGCACCAATTGCCAATGCTTTTCGAATGGTTGCATCAGTAGATGCATCGCCCACATTGATGACAGTTACGGTTCCTTTTCCACCTTCGGCCAACTCAACTGCTTTGGATAAAGCAATTTCATCATATGGGTTTATAATGAATTGTACACCAGCTGTATTAAATGCAGTGTTGTCATTTGTAAAAGTGATTTTGGATGTAGTGTCAGGGACATTACTTATACAAACTAATATTTTCATATACGATTGGTTTTACTCAAACTTACCATATTTTCTTTCAATTAAAAAGTGCTAAGGCGTTTTAAATGCTGTTAAAAAGTCGTCTTGAGATTTTGATGAATTTGTAATTTTACCAGTTGTTTTCTTGTATTTTTTTTTGATGTGATATAATATTGAGGTGTTTTGTTGTCTTTTTTGTAATTTTTTATTTTAAATAGCCGGTTCTTGACAATAGATTTATTACGTCAGTAAATTGTCATTTTATATGCTAGCATAGTAATTTCATAAAGCATCACAGCTCATTCGGGGTTCCTGTTTATAAAAACCTTTTGTGTGATATGGAGAGACGGGGAATTGTTTTAGTGGATATACAATTAAATTGCATATAATATGCAATTTGTCTAAGTTTGAAATAAAAAAGATATGTCGACACGATTGGATCAACTGAATGAATTTTTGAAAGAGAGCCCTGAAGATCCATTTTTAAAATATGCGATTGCGGCTGAATATCTCAAGCAGGAAGATGAACAAGAGGCCATGGTAAGATTTGAGAATTTAGTACATACGAATCCAGATTATGTAGGAACGTATTATCATTTGGGTAAATTGTACGAAAAATTGAATAGACAGGAGTCCGCGATTAATACCTATAGATCCGGGATTGAGATCGCTCGCAAGACGCGTAATTTCCATGCTTTGGGCGAGTTACAAGGTGCATTGTCATTCTTGACAGACGATGATGAAGATGATTTTTAATCTTTTCTAAATTTTTGGTATTTAATTTGTTATGAATTTATTGGTGTAACTGTTAGATGCTGATTTTTTTGAATTTGGAATGAGATGAAAAGGTATATTTGGATTGTGGGTTTGTTATTGACAATTGGAATGGTGGGATGTGATAATCCCAAACAAAGTGTTGCGGTCTATAAAGATAATTTACAAGACCTAAAAGGTAGGGATAAGGCGGAAGTAGTGATTGGTGAATATAGAGGTGTCATGCCTTGTGCGGATTGTGATGGTATAGAAACGCTTATTTCATTGCATGCAGACAACACCTACCAATATTCATCTAAATACCTTAATAAAAGTGATGATGTGTTTATGCGTGAAGGAAAATGGAAATTGGATGGCAACATTATTACATTGGACGGCGTCGACTATAAGTTCAAATTAGGAAATCGGATACTCAGCCAGCTGGATCTTTCCGGAAATGATATTACGGGTGATATTTCCAAATATTATGTCTTGACAAAAAATTGATATATAGCCTAAGGGCTATATTAACACATAAAAAAGCCGAAAGTATACTTTCGGCTTTTTTATGTTTTTGGATGTATAGCTGTTTTCGGCTATCGAATAAGTTCTTCTTGCTACAAGCTTGAGATTTTTTCTTCACTTGCGGGGCATGCTTGACGCTTTACCTATAAATGCTATTTGTTCTTTGTACAAAGTTCTTTCAAGGTTGCTACCACAAAATCGACTTCTTCCTTTGTATTATGCTTGCAGAATGAAAAACGAACCGAAGGACGCTCCGAGCTTGATTTGATTGCACCCAATACATGCGATCCGATGTCTGTTCCCGAGCTGCAGGCACTGCCACCAGAACAAGAGATCCCTGCAATATCCAGGTTGAATAAAAGCATGTCAGCAAGGTCACTACATGGGAAAGAAACATTCAGTACGGTATAAAGTGATTTCTCGGGTTCTATAACACCATTAAAATCAATCTCTGGGATTGCTTTTTGCAACTCATCGATCATATAAGATTTGAGTCCTTGAATATAAGCGTGGTGTTCTTCCATATGCTCATAGGCAAGTTCCAAAGCTTTGGCAAGACCCGCTATTCCATAGACATTTTCTGTTCCGCCACGCATGTTGCGTTCTTGCGCTCCGCCATAGATTAAAGGTTTAATCTTGTTATTCGCATTGATGTAAAGAAAGCCAACTCCTTTTGGACCATGGAATTTATGTGCAGCCCCGGTTATAAAATCTATTTTCAGACTGCCAAGATCATGCGGATAATGCCCCATGGTCTGTACAGTGTCCGAGTGGAATATCGCATTATACTTTTGGCATAATTCGGAGATACGTTGAATATCGTTGAGGTTTCCGATCTCATTATTGGCATGCATAATGGAAACAAAAGTACGCGGATTGGTACTTAAAAGTTCTTCCAGCTGGTTAAGATTTAAATTACCTTTCTGGTCAACTTCCAATAAATCAAGGTGTACCTTACCAGCTTTCTCCAACTCCTCTAACGTATGCAATACCGCATGGTGCTCAATAGGCGAGGTGATGGCATGGGTTATTCCAAAGTCGGCGATTGACCGAACGATGGCCATATTGTCCGCCTCGGTTCCACCCGATGTGAAGAAGATCTCTGCTGGAGATACATGAAGTAGATTGGCGATCGTTTTACGTGCTTTTTCTACAATTGTTTTTACTTGTCGTCCGTGACTATGGATAGAAGATGGATTTCCAAAGTTATTGTTCATCACATCGACCATTACTTTTATTACTTCAGGATCTAAGGCTGTAGTCGCTGCATTATCAAAATATACTTGCATGCTGCAAAATTACAAATCTCTCAAGTAAATTAGAGGTATTAAATGACTTATTTTTATCATTTTATTTTCCTAATTGTAGCTGACAGTGCTGGCGTAGCGGGTCTCATCAGAATTAGGCTCTTTTGCCTGGAAAGGAATAAGATGAGTATTTTTCCGTTCTGATGAAAAAAATAGCGCCAATCTATTACTTCAGTTTGGCGCTACTTTTCTATTTTGACAAGTTCTTTTTTGGTCTGACCACGATGAGTATCACAATTCCTCCTAGTGCGAGCGCCAAACCCAAATAGGCAGCGATATCACCTGCTTGCGTGTAGAACGTAATTTCTTCATTTAAATTAATTTCCTGATTTAGGGCCGCAGGCTGCCACCATTTAGTCTGTTGTACAATATCACCACGTTGATTGATAAAGCCTGAAATCCCTGTATTTGCCGATCGGGCAACCCAGCGCCTGTTTTCAATCGCACGCAGTTTTGCATACTGTAAATGCTGGTCTTTACCGGAAGTATTGCCCCACCAGCCATCATTAGTGATAATGGCAATAAACTGAGCACCTTTTTTGACGTATTTGGAAACATAATTGCCCCAGATGGATTCATAACAGATAACGGGTGCGGCACCAATACCGCTCTGGGCATAGAATACGGAAGGTTCAGCCTGTTTTCCGTAGCCACCCGTCGTACCACCGAATGCTTTAAATAAAGGTTTCAGGAAGTTCATCGCTGCCCCAAAAGGCATTTGCTCTACGCCCGGAACGAGTTTGGACTTATGGTAAAAACTGAAGTTTGGAGGAATAATCGATCAATGTTGCGGCATTGAAATTATCCTGATATACATTAGGAGCTATTTCACGCGCAGTAGGTGTTTTTGCATAGTTGTACAGCTGATAACTTTCAATACCGGAAAGTACATTGCCATTTTTATATTGATCTAAAAATTTTAAAATGCGCTGGTAAGAATAAGTTTCCCTAAAGTTTTCCTCGTCAAAATAGCCGTTCTGTGAAAGTGCAGTTTCAGGCCAGATAAAAAACTCTGTATTGGGCTTGGCGACCGAACTCGACAAGGAAAGTAAGGTGTTTAATTGTTCTTCAGGGCTTAAATTGAATTTAATATAAGGGTCAATATTCGGTTGTACAACGACAATCTGTGCCGGATTCTGATGTTCTTCGTAGTTGAAGTAACGTACCAGCGAGTAGGTGCTGGGAACTAACAATACTACAGCCAAAGAAGCAATTGGTACAATCTTACGTTTGATCGGATAAAGTCCTTTTCGATTGAGGTAAAGTGTAAATACTAAGATATTGACCAGCCAGACCCATATTGTTCCGCCATAAACCCCTGTGATGTCATACCATTGGATCAATTGATGGAAATTGGCGAAACCATTACCCAAAGTCATCCAGGGGAAGGCTAAATCCCAGGATTCGTGTAGAAATTCATAGCTTATCCAGAATCCCATTAATCCGAAAAGGGATAACAGGATGTTCGTTTTACGTCGTAATTGCCCATAAAGCCTGAAAGCTAGCGCCATTAAAGCGGCGCCAAGGCAAAAAGGGATCAGACTGATGATAACAGCTGCAAAAGGCGGCATAACTGCCGAAATGGAGTTGTATACCCAATAAATAGAGGCCGTATTCCAGACAACTGCGGTGAGTCCTGCAGTAAGAAATATGTTGAGGCCTTTCTTTTTGAATGTTTCACTCCGGATAATATTTTCCACTGCAATGAGTAGTGGAACAAACCCAATAAATAACAATGGACTGGAATAGGGGATTGGAGGCCAGCCCAACCACAATAAAAAGGCACTTAAAAGTGCCAGTAAATAGTTGTTTTTCACTATATATTTTCTCCCATTTATGATTATAAACTGGATAAAACTTCTCTCTTTTTACTCTCGTATTCCTCTTGGGTAATCAATTGTTTGTCGAAGAGTGTTTTTAATTTTTTGAGCTTTAAGGTAATCTCATCATCTTCCTCTTCTTTGGCGGGAGCAGGTGGGACGATAGGAGCTGCTGAAACTGGAGGAACAGCAGGAATTGATCCGGTCGGTTGCTGTGCCTGAATTGGCGCCGCCGGAGTTGGCTGGCCCGATATATAGGACTGTGGCGCCGATGGAGCAGGCGCTGTAACTGCTGGCTGAACTGCTGTATTACTTTCTTGTCGCTCGATGATCACTTCCTTTGCAACTGTTGGAGCAATGACTATTTTTTCTTTTTCGGCGGCCAGTTCGGCTTTTTTATAATTTTCAAGTGCAGCTTTGATATATTGATAAAGCTTTCTCGCCTGAACTTTCGGGATATAATCTATGCTCAGATTTTCTCCTGTAAAAGGGATAACAGTCACTTTTGAACCAAATATTTCTTCCTTAAAAGCAATATCCTTGATGTCTTGCCAGCCGAAGATTTCAAAATCAGTGGCCAAGCCCAGTTTGGTAAATTCGCACATAAAAATGCGTTTATTACTAATCGTGATACTATCCGGTAAAATGGTTACAGCAGGTTTCTTTTGAACTGCGATATAATCTATTTTTTCTCCTGGAGTAAGCATATCTTGGACTTTAGTCACCAATTTTTCAATGATTTTTATGTCCTGCCCATCCTGTGCAAATTGTTCCATGTTCATGTCAAATACTTTTTAATACCTAAAGATTGTCAAAATTTATTCCAATCCCGCTACACAAAATACAAATTCTCCTTTAATCGGATTGTTTTCAAAGTGTAATTTTAAATCAGTTAATGTTCCCCGAACATTTTCTTCATAGAGTTTGCTCAACTCACGTGATATCGACGCCTGTCTTTCTGGTCCAAAAACGGTGATAAATTCTTCGATGGTTTTGAGAATACGATGTGGTGACTCGTAGAAGATCATTGTTCTTTTTTCTTCTGCCAACGCTTTTAAGCGTGTTTGTCTTCCCTTTTTTACGGGTAGAAAGCCTTCAAAGCAAAAACGGTCGTTGGGAAGCCCCGAATTGACAAGCGCGGGTACGAATGCTGTTGCACCTGGTAGGCACTGTACTTCGAGCCCTTCTTTGATGGCCTCACGTACCAGTAAAAAACCCGGATCTGAGATCGCCGGTGTCCCTGCGTCCGAAATTAAAGCAATGTTTTGCCCTTCTTTCAGAAATTTAATGATTTCAGATACCGCTTTATGTTCATTGTGCTGATGATGCGCAAATACTTTTTTGTCGATTCCAAAATGTTTTAAAAGCGGAGCACTGGTCCTGGTATCCTCTGCTAAGATGAGGTCCACTTCTTTCAGGACATTGATCGCACGAAACGTCATGTCCTCCAGATTGCCAATAGGTGTTGGAACTAAATATAACATGGTCAAAGTTAAGTTTTTTTTACTATATAATATGCGCTAAAACATTCTGTGCTTTTTGGAGTTTTATTTTAAAGATTATGGTAAACTCCATCACTTTATTTTAAATAAATTATGCAATACATTGAAAAAATACAGGCACATCTGGGTGCTGAAGCGAGTTATTTGTTAGAATTTGATCAACCCGCAGTTTCCAAAACAATGCTTCATCTTCCACAAGCAGCATTTATTGACCAAGTATATAGTTCGAGTGACCGTAGTCCTCAGGTCTTGCGTAGTTTGGGGCAACTTTTTGGAACGGGTCGATTAGCCAATACCGGTTATCTTTCGATATTGCCTGTTGATCAGGGAATCGAACACAGTGCAGGAGCTTCTTTTGCGCCAAATCCACAGTATTTTGATCCAGAAAATATCGTCAAACTGGCTTTGGAGGGAAATTGTAATGCCGTGGCTTCTACCTTTGGTGTTTTGGGCGCTGTTGCCCGAAAGTATGCACATAAGATACCGTTTTTGGTTAAAATAAATCATAATGAACTATTGACCTATCCTAATCGAGCCGATCAAATCTTGTACGGAACAATTCGCGAGGCCTGGAATATGGGGGCTGTTGCTGTAGGGGCAACGATTTACTTTGGGTCTGAGGAATCCGACCGTCAGATTATAGAGGTAGCAAAAGCATTTGAAGAAGCCCATTCCTTGGGAATGGCGACGGTATTATGGTGTTATCTGCGCAACTCGGCTTTTAAAGTCGGGGATAAAGATTATCATTTGGCTGCGGATCTTACCGGACAGGCCAATCATTTGGGCGTAACGATCAAAGCGGATATTATTAAGCAAAAACTACCCGAATTGAACGGCGGCTTTAAAGCGCTGAATATGGGTAAAAGTAGTTATGGAAAGCTGGATGAACGCATGTATACCCAACTTTCTTCCGATCATCCTATTGATTTGTGCCGCTACCAGGTGCTTAATTGCTTTGCCGGCAGGGCAGGCTTGATAAATTCTGGCGGGGCTTCGGGGCAGAATGATATACAAGAAGCTGTAAAAACAGCGGTTATCAACAAGCGCGCAGGTGGAACAGGTTTGATCTCCGGCCGTAAGGCCTTTCAAAAACCAATGAATGAAGGTGTCGCATTATTACATGCCATTCAGGATGTTTATTTATGCGACGAAGTAAGCATAGCTTAGCAAATACGCGACTCCTGAGTTCATCAGATTAAATTTCACAACAGCGCTTGTAGTACAGACCAAACTGTAGAGCGTATCGATTAGGAGTCTAATGGATACGCTCTTTCTATGGATCATAGTTTGTAAACCGATCCCGTTGAAGATCAGTCTTCGATGAGTTGGTGGATGTTCGCCGGTGCGGTGCGATGGAAATAGAGTGCCGTAAAGCAGTCAAAAAGCCTTTTGAATGGTGGTTTAGGAATAAAATAGCTTGTATATAAAGGCAAATTTATCTAAGTTTGTTCACTATTTTAAATAACACATTTATATTATGTTGCAATTAAATTATATCCGTGAGAACAGGGATACGGTAATCGAAAGATTGGCTGTCAAGCATTTCAAGGAAATTGGATTGGTCGACGAAATCATCAGTTTAGATGAAGATCGCCGTAAGATCCAATCGGAATCGGACGCACTTTCGGCAGAGGCTAATGCGGCAGCAAAACAGATTGGAGATCTGATGCGCCAAGGTAAAAAAGAAGAAGCTGAAACCGTTAAATCCAAATCCTCGGGGTATAAGGAGCAAGTGAAGCAACTTTTGGATCAATTGGGTACAATTGAGGCAGAATTGAATGAGAAGATCGTGCAATTACCTAATTTACCGCATCAATCCGTTCCGGCAGGTGTAAGTGCTGAGGACAACGAAGTTGTTTTGAGCCATGGCGAAATCCCAGCTTTGTCGGAGGATGCATTGCCGCATTGGGAATTGTTGAACAAATATGGTATTGTTGATTTAGAGCTTGGCGTAAAAGTTGCGGGAGCAGGTTTTCCTATCTATAAAGGTAAGGGGGCTAAATTGCAACGCGCCTTGATCAATTTCTTTTTGGATCAGGCTGCCGAAGAAGGATACGAAGAAGTACAGGTACCTATTTTGGTCAATGAAGATTCTGCATTTGCTACGGGACAATTGCCGGATAAAGAAGGGCAGATGTACTATGTGGGTAACGACAACCTGTATTTGATCCCTACAGCTGAGGTTCCGGTCACCAACATTTATAGAGACGAGATTGTGAAAGAAGCACAATTCCCCATTAAACATTGTGCATATACACCCTGTTTCCGTCGTGAAGCAGGTTCATACGGGGCACATGTACGCGGATTAAACCGGCTACACCAATTTGACAAAGTGGAGACGGTGCAGATTGTACATCCTGAAAAGTCCTACGAAGTGCTTGAAGAAATGAGTTTATACGTACAGGGGCTGTTGCAGAAGTTAGAGCTTCCTTACCGTGTATTGCGCCTTTGTGGTGGAGATATGAGTTTTACTGCTGCATTGACCTATGACATGGAAGTATATAGCTCTGCTCAGAAACGTTGGTTGGAAGTATCTTCCGTTTCCAATTTTGAAACTTATCAAGCGAATCGTTTGAAAGTACGTTTTAAGAATGCTGACGGCAAGATGCAACTGGCACATACGTTGAACGGTTCGGCATTGGCTTTACCGCGTATCGTCGCAGCGATATTGGAGAATAACCAAACAGAAAAAGGAATTAAGGTTCCCGCGGTTTTGGTTCCGTACACCAAATTTGAGTATATCGATTAAATATCAATAAATAAGTTGCTTTTGCACTTATTTAACATCACAGTGAAAGACGCTCAGCCTGAGAAGGTAGAGCGTCTTTTTTTTGTTATAACTCGATTTTAAAATGTTTAGAATCATTATAAATTACATGCGGTTTTAATACAGAAAAATAATAGAATAACATGTTAACGTTTTCTTATAACATTGTTAATGTTTTGTTAATTATGGTTCATTCCGTATAAAATTCTGTTTGAAAATTGTTTGAAGAGTTTTTATTCTAAAATGATTCTTTTGTAACAATTTGTAAAATTGTGAACTTATTATTGCGGTATTTCCTGTTTTCTGGAGATTATGTTAAAAAACTTGTAAAAGCAACTTTGGCTTTCTATATTTGACACCGCTAATAAAAATCGCACTAACTATTATTTACTGTAAATGCTGAAAAGAGCAAATTTTACAGCTGGATATTTATCTAAGGACTGACCCTGCATCTACCTGGGGCCCGCTTTTCCAAAAATATTTTCAACTGTTACTGAATAAACTGCAATAGCATGTTATGTTGTTTGCAGTTTATTGTCTAGGCAATTTATGTTTAGACGGTTATGATAACGGATATAATTTATATCAATATATAGGATTAGAAAAAATAATAAAATTAACTAACTAAAACATGAAACAAACATTACTAAGTTTTCTTGTTGGCGGTATGATCTTGACTTCGGTTGCATTCGCTCAAGAAAAGAAGATTAGTGGTCGTGTTACATCTGCTGACGGTAAAGCAATACCAGGGGTGACAGTAGTTGTACAAGGAACTAATCAGGCAACGCAGACTGATACTGATGGTAATTATTCATTGAATGTACCGGCAGGTAAGGTTGTCGTATTCCGTTCCGTTGGTTTTGATGATAAAACTATTATTGTTAATAACAACAGTACTGTATTCAATGTCTCTTTAGTAAATCATGACAATGCTTTGGAAGAAGTTGTTGTTACAGCAAATGCAATTAAGAGGGAGAAACGTTCGTTAGGTTATTCTGCGCCAACAATTAAGAGCGACGAATTGACAGAAGGTCGTAATTCAAGTGCAATTAATTCTTTAGCTGGTAAAGTAGCAGGGGTAAATATTACTTCTACATCAAATTCTCCGGGTAGTTCATCTCGTGTTGTCTTACGTGGTGGTTCTTCTATTGCTGGAAATAACCAAGCACTGATTGTTGTTGATGGTACGCCGATTGATAATACAAGTAAAGTTGGTGGATCAAGTGATCTTTCAAGTGTGGATTTTGGTAACCGTGGTAATGATATCAATCCGGATGATATCGAATCCGTGACCGTATTAAAAGGCCCTGCGGCGGCGGCATTGTATGGTTCAAGAGCTTCGAATGGTGCGTTGATCATTACAACGAAAAGTGGAAAAAAAGGTGCGAAAAGTGCCATTACATTTAGCTCCACCAATACATTGTCTTCTATTTTGAAGTTACCTGAATTTCAAAATGAATACGGACAAGGCTATGCTGCATTTGATGAAAAGACAGGAGCCTTTGTTGATTATGTGAATGATCCGAGGGAAAATGGGTCGTGGGGAGCTCCTTTTACAGGCAATGTTCAAGAATGGGGACAGGCGATAGATGGCGTTCGCCAGAAGAAAGCTTATTCTGCAGTAAAAGATAATGTACGCGATTTCTTTGATCTGGGTATTGCTTCTGACAATAACCTTAGTTTTTCAGGCGGTTCAGAAAAGTCTACATTCTATCTGGGATTAAATGCCTTGAATTCAAATGGTGTTTATCCTGGGAAGAAAGATAACTACAATAAATATGGTGTCAGATTTAATGGAACCACGGAATTCTCTGATAAATTCAGTGCCGGTGTTTCTGTAAATTATAGCCGTATTAACAGTAACAATGTCGGTGGTGGTCAAGGTGGCGGTTCTGTTTATAACAACCTATTGCAGACCCCGCGCGATATTGATGTTAAAGGATTGAAAGATCTTTCAAATCCGTATAATGCGTATGGATATACGGATGCAAACGGTATTTTGCATGATGATGTATACGGTTATTACGGTGCTTATACGATGAACCCGTATTGGGTATTAGCGAATTATAATAATTACAATGATGTGAACCGCATTATGGGGAACTTCAATGTGAATTATAAGCCGACCGAATGGTTAACATTTCAAGAACGTGTAGGTTTAGACAATTATACCGATCGTAGAAGAGCGCAGTCTCCAAAATATAGTTACCTGCCTGCTGATAACTCTACAGGTAATTATGTAAAAGGAAACGTTCAGACGGATCCTGGGAGTTATAGAATCGATCAATTTAATGTGAATGAAATTGTCCATGATTTCATGGCAACCGCTAATCATAAATTTAATGAGGACTGGGACGCATCCTTTATGATTGGTAATAATATTCGTCAACGCAAAACTTCGAATAATAGCACTGCTACCAATTCAAGTGGAGGGCTTGTAGTACCAGGTTGGTATAATTTAGCTAACTCGAATGGTCCATTGGATCTAATCGAAGATACTTGGAGCAACCGTCGTTTAGTAGGTGTTTATGGAGATTTGAACGTTTCCTATAAAAATATCGCCTACTTGCAAGCTACAGCACGTAACGATTGGTCATCCACTTTGCCAAAGCAAAATAACTCTTTCTTTTATCCAAGTGTAAGTGGATCGTTTGTCCTTTCTGAATTGTTCAAGCCAGAGTTGAAGAGCAAGTTCAATTATGCAAAATTACGTGCGAACTGGGCGCAAGTAGGTTCTGATACAGATCCATATCAATTGATTACAACGTTCTCTAGAAGTACGATTGCTGGCGGTTTTGGTTCAACAACTTTTCCATTTGGAAACGTATCCGCATTGATGTCAAGTAATACGATCGGAAATGCGGGTTTGAAACCTGAAATAACAACATCATTTGAATTGGGTGCTGAATTAGGTTTCTTAAATAACCGTCTCTATGCAGACTTTACTTATTACAAAAATAATTCGAAAAATCAGATCCTAAGTATTCCAATTCCAGTTTCAACAGGTTATGGATTTGCCCTGGTAAATGCTGGTAAAGTCCAAAATAATGGTGTTGAATTGACATTAAGAGGAACGCCAGTGAAAACAGAGAATTTGACATGGGAATTGTTCGGTACATTCACAAAAAATAACAGTAAAGTTATTGAATTGATGCCGGGTGTAGAGCAAGTTTCTGTCGGTGGTTTCTCAGGAATGAATATCGTGGCAGCGGTAGGTCGTCCATATGGTGAGTTTTATGGTGTTACAAATGCTACAGACGCTCAAGGTCGTACGATTGTAGATCAGGAATCAGGTATGCCGTTAGCTACTGAAAAACCACAATACTTGGGTACCTATAATCCAGATTTCCAAGCATCATTGGGTACCAATTTGACTTACAAAAATTGGTCAATGAGTGCTTTGTTCGATACAAAACAAGGTGGTGTATTCTATTCAAGAACAAAAGATATCATGGCTTTTGTTGGAACATCTGCTGAAACCGGTGGTGAGCGCATTGCACAGATCTTCCCAAATTCTGTCTACTTGGACGATAACGGAAACTCTATTGAAAATACATCGGTAACCTACGATAAGCAAAATTACTATGGTTCACTGGAGTCTGGAATGAATGTAGTGGACGCAACTTACATTAAGCTTCGTAACTTGACACTGAGCTATAAATTCACGAAAAATCAATTGAAAAATACGCCTTTTGGAGCAGCTTCTATTGGTTTATTTGGAAATAACCTGTTTATCTGGACGCCAAGCGAAAATAAATATGCTGACCCAGAGGTGAACTCATCAGGTGCTGGTAATGCACAAGGTTTTGACTTTACGGCACAACCTTCATTGCGTAACTATGGTATCAATGTTAAAGTTTCATTTTAAAAGCGAATAAAGTATGAAAACTATAAAATTTAATAATGCCAAGAAATTCCTCGTTGTGGCTTTAGTTAGTACAATGGGTCTGACTGGATGTAATAAATTCTTGGATATCAATGAGAATCCAAATAACCCGGAGTCAGCAACACCTAGTTTATTATTGCCGACAGTAGAAGCCTCAATCAGTCAGGTGGTTGGAAATTCTTTTCAGGTATTTGGTAACATTTGGGGACAGTATTGGACGCAAAACCCAACGTCTTCTCAATATAGAGTTATCGATCAGTATAGAATCACCAATACTTCTATGGATAGAGTTTGGGGTAATATCTACAGGGGAACTTTAAACAACGCTGAATTGATTATCAATTCAAAAGTGGCGGATAACGAAAATTATAAAGGTATCGCTCATATTTTGAAAGCTTATGCATATCAGGTTGCAACCGATGCTTTCGGCGATATCCCGCTTTCTGAAGCATCAAAGGCTGATGGAAATTTGAGTCCAAAATATGAAGCTCAGGAAGTTGTATACGATTCAATTTTCAATTATATTGATAAAGGACTATCTTTACTAGCTGTGAAACAAGCCATTCCAGTAGCAAGTCAAGATATGATTTTCAATGGCGATCTTGAAAAATGGAAGGCTTTTGCCAATACATTAAAATTGAGAGCTTATTTGCGTCTTTCCAATGTGAATGCAGCTAAAGCTTCTGCAGGTATTAAAGCACTTTATGCGAGCAATGCTGTTTTCTTGAATCAAGATGCGACAATCACTTATACAACAACAGGGGGTAATGAAAATCCTTTCTACAATGAAATGGTTGGTTTAGGAAAAACTCAAAATGTTGTAGCTAGTGGAACCGTTGTGCAAGCTTTTGTCAAAAATAATGATCCTCGCAGATTTGCTTTCTATGACAAAGTTGAATACACAGATCCAGAAACGAACGAACCAAAGATACAAGATACAATTGCTTACATTGCTCAAGGGACGTATTCAAGTAATTCAAAAAAATTAGTATCTACTCCTTCTCCAATGGTTGGAGGTAATGCCATGAGTCAAACATCTGCCGTTGCACCGGTAAAACTGTTTTCTGCAAGCGAAAGTTTGTTCTTACAGGCTGAGGCAGTTGTAAGAGGTTGGGGAACGGGAGATGCACAGAGCTTATATAGTGCTGGTATTACAGAGAGCTTTAAAGCAACAGGTAATGCAGCTGATGCGGCTAAGTATATTGCTGATGCGCCAGATGCTAAATTCACTGGCGATGTGGAGGCTAAGGTAAAAGCTATTATCACACAAAAGTATTATGCAATGTGTGGTTTCCAAGGCTTCGAAGCTTGGACTGAATGGAGAAGAACGGGGTATCCAACCTTCTTTGTTAAATCTGCAGCTTCAACTTTAGGTGAAGACAGAATGCCTTTGCGCATGCCTTACGCACTTAGTGAAGCAACAACAAATAGCAATTATCCAGGTAACGTTGTAATCTATACACCGGTATGGTGGGACGTTAAGTAGTCTCTTAGATTATATGCTTATGGAAGCGGCAATTTCGAAAGAAATTGCCGCTTTTTTAAAGTTAAATTAAAGGAGCTGAATTCGTTGTATTTTCTTTCATATATTTTTTAGATATCTAAATTTATGGTTAAACGATAAATTGAGGGAGCGTTTTTGTTTTTATATTTTTTATTCTTTAATTTATTTTATATATTTAATTAACTATTAAACGTAAGTAATTATGAAGAGATTAAAGTACAGTATTTTCCCAGTATTAATTTGTATTGGATTATTTATTTCTTGTAAGAAAGAAGGTGTAGATGTGGTTAATTCTGAGTTGATTAAGTCAAAAAAAGCGCTTTTGCCAGATGGAGGAAGTGAGTCTACTCCTGGTAGCACGAGAAGTGTACATGTTGTTAAGCTTAGTAATGGACAGTTTTATGCCGGATATGCAGGCGGGCTAAGGTTTGGAAATTGGTTTACGTATCCAAGTAATCTAAATGATTATCAGTGGTATGAAAGATTTACGCCTACATTTGATACTCCAATAGGTGATTCCAATCTAATTGATTTTAGAATGGATGGACATAAATTTATTGCGGTTTTGGGGACCGCCTTAGGGGGGTTAGTCTACAAGATGAATACTAAGGATTACCTAGAGAAGTTTAAAACCACTATTCCCGCTGTATCTGATTATGTCTCGAAAGTTGGTGGTGGAACGGATGGTATTATTTTAGTGCCAGGAAAATTTCTTATTGATAAAAATGCACCTTATGGCATAGCTATATTTGATATAAATACACCCGAATATAATGGTGAAGTTGTCCCATCTTATGAATAATCTAATGTTTTAAGGAAATTTTGCCATTTTATTAAAGTGTTGATAGTGATCTAATTAGATGTTTCCTATAACAAAAGTGGCAATTTCTAAAGAAATTGCCACTTTTGTTATAGGAAATATACTGAGGGAAAAGCTGTGTTTTCGTCCTTATTTAACGCTGGTATATTTTATGAAAAGATCGATTTTAGTTTTAATTGCGCTTGTTTTTATAGGAGCTAATACGTAAGCTTTTTCTTCTAAAGCAAGGGGAAAGTGTTTGTTAGCGATAAGGTAGTTAATTACTTTGATAAATCAGGAAATCCGGTACGAACAAAACTAGCATCTTACTCTTATCAATGTATTGTTCCTGAAGGAGATGAATCGAATGGATTTTTTAATATAGTTAGCTATTATATTGCTACTGCAATAAAATCCTTAGCTTATAGCCGTGATAGCACAGTTGGGATTTTCGGGTGGAAGTATGTCGGCGAGTCAACAGTATACTATCCTGATGGACAGTTAAAAAGCTTGGAAAAATTCGATATCGATGGTTCAGCTATTGATTCATCTTATTATTACTATCCCACGGACAGACTGAAATGTTAGTTACACAAGTTGAATCAGGACAAAATCCATTCACTGGTAGCCTATAACCAAACCATATTAACTATTATATTTGGATTCTTTGGGAAATTATCTTTTGAAGCGGGGGAATGGATTTATTAGCTTCGATTATGAAAATGGTGAATATATTGAAGGTGAGCTAAAAGATAATGAAAGAGAAGGGAAATGGGAGGGCTGGAATAAGGAGAGCCGTTATGAGGAGCAATATTTAGCTGGTATTCTCCAAAGTGGAAAAAGGTTTCGTGCCAATGGCGAATTGATTTCCTACGATGCTGAGAAAAAGGAATCGGCGCCGACTTTTCTCTTAAAATGAAGCAGTTTATCGGAAGATCGATATGCCGGACAATTTAATTGCTCAATTAAAGTCTTCCATAATTAATTTACGATTTATGGTAAATAAGGATGGTAGACTCAGTAAGTTTTAATATGATCAGGATATTCCTATTAAGATCAGAAGCCAAATCACATCAGCGATTCAGGGTATCGGGCCTTGGAAGCCGGGAAGCTATCTTAAGGCCATAATTATCCCTTATAGATTCTTTTAACATGTGCTACTTCGGGCGGTTAGATTTTTACTTATCATTCAATCTCTATCTCAATATTGTCTTCAATAAATTCTGTGAGGTTGATGAGGCTCATATAGTAGCTGTTAAAAGGTGTGTCTTTAGTATTTGCGAATAGAATGCCACGGGTTGTTCCTGCGCTAATATTCGCAAGATGCTTTGCAAAGCCGCTAGGGATCTCAACACGTTTATCTGATTTTAATAGTTTTTTGAAATCTTTTGCTGTTAGCTCAAAGTAACACACCACTTCTATATTGATAAATGGTTTATCAACAGCCTCTAATAAGTAGTGTATAGCCGAAGCAATGATATTGTTCTCTATATCAACATTGAATCCGACACCGACCTTTTGGTTAATTTGCTCTGAATTAATTCCATCTTCAAAGACAGAGAACTGTTTCTCCTCAATACGAACTAGCTTAAAAGAAAATGACTCATCTTTCTTTTTCATTTTATCGTGCAATAGATTGATTGGTATATGGTGATTTCTGCGTAATTGAAGTCCGCACCGGAAGTTTTATAATCTTTGCAGTCCGTTCATAATGGCTTGAAGGGATAGAGAGAATATCAGCTATTTCTTTGTTTTCTCTTAAAGATTTAATCTCGATCAATTCAATATTCAAACACTCGCTCAGACTATACAGTGTCTCCAAGGTAAAGTTTTCATTTCCTTTCACCCATTTATTGACTAATTGCGGACTAACGCCCATCTGCTGAGCTAATTTCTTTTGAGACCAGCCTAATTGATCCAATTGTCGCAGAATATGCAGTGCTATACGTTGAGAAGCACGCAAGTGTTTTCTTCTCTTTTGCCTCGCTTTTGCACGTTCAATACTGTCAACTTTTTCATCAGAGACTATAGTTAAAAACTTGTCAAAATTTACTTCACTCATCATTACGGTTAATTATTCATTAATAAATTCATAAAAAGCATCTTCATCAAAAATTCCTTGTTCAGACAGATAGTCTTTGAATTTGTTGATTTTAATCAATTCAATACGTGTATGTTCTCTATGTTGCATCAAGTGTTGAAGCGGTAATTTAATGGCTCCTCCAGTAATTACATAGACATTTTCTGATAGTCTAAGCGCATACAATCTCAATACATTTTTTCTTCCCTTACTTCTTAATAAATCAAATTCACCAATTTGATTATTATCCAATGGTTTGAAAAACCCGTCTAATCGCTCTAGATTGTATAGTATATTGTCTTCAATATCTTCACGGTTATCCAGTATATCTTCCGCTAGTTGGTATACATCCAATTTCGGAGGAATGTCTTGTGTGTTTTCTTTTAAAAACTGTACTATATAATCAATATCATTCCACAAATCCATCAATCTATCGTATTCATTATCTTTTTGATCAGCGTAATGAATAGCAAATAGTCTACTGGCAAATATATCAACAATTTTCATTAAATAAACTTATAGGTTTATTTCTTTTGATGAATTTTACAAAAGATGAACAATATAAGGTACTGGTACTTTGTAAAGTGTAATCTATTGGGTCTTCAACCTCTTCACCTCTTCCGCCAAATCAGAAACCACTTTAGTCAAATCCAAAATTGCTTTAGTCTTAACAGTATGATCTTGAACGAGTTTTTCTAGAAGCATCTCTACTTTTCCAAGGCTGTTATAGGTAACATTTGGTTGATTGCTAAGCCCAAACGAATTCTCCGAAACGGTAAATGTGTTGTTGTTTTGGATATTAAATATGGCTTTCTCTTCATTGAAGGCGCGAATAAATTCAACGGTTACACCCAACGCATCCGCTAATTCCTTTAAATTTGGCTCAGAAATAGTCCATGAATTTTCAAACTCAGAAATTCGTCTTTGATCAAATTTACTTTCGCATTTTTGCCCTAAAGCCTCCTGTTTCACACCCATGATTTCACGAATTCTTTTTAGATTTTTTCCTTCGTGTATTTTCTCTTCTTGAAATGCAACGCCCATTTTATAGAATTTTATAAGTTTGGTATTTTACCGGTTTTTTACCATTTTTTTTGAAATAATTGGTTTTTTACCTTTGCATATAAAGATACAAATTATTGTAGATAACAACAGATTTATGATTAGTCTAAAGCTGTTTTTTGCGTAAATAATTTGTCTTTTGTTAATTAAAACAATAGATTTGCTCCATCTCATACAGGTGGATGCACTTATGAGTCTTGTTTATGGAACGTGAGAAATTTCAATTTGGAACAAGGCGATAAGTGGAATCAAACGCCCGTCTGCAATGGCGTGGCGTCCGCTTACCGTTCCAAAGGCTTCTCACGGCCCCATAAGCAGTAGGTTGGATGTCACGCCATTGTTGGTTTCTCTACCTGCTGATAGACTCGTTTTTATAAATAAGCGAGTTATGAACAAAAAGCAACAATTTAAAAACATCATCACAGCCCCCGAGTAGCTCGGCTGGTTTGGCCAAATAGGTTTTGGCTTCTCTTGCCATGGACCGCGTAACGCCAATATTATACACCTTGTGACCCCTCATTCAAACGCGCTCTGGCTCCCAGAATGAATTAATTATTACTAATGTGAACTGAGTAACATCAGGCTCCCAATAAAAAGCTGATTTCGATCGGAGGGGGATGCTATGTACTCTCGGTTACGGATTTACAGACTGAAAAATGAACAGGATTTTAGCGCTACAATTTGCTTTTGATCGTATGATCTATGATGTGCACAGTGTCGATTATGATCCTATAAAAGAGATTGAGACATTCTGGAATCACTATTCGCTGGAGACTGTATCTGCTAATACTTCGGAACTATTGATTGCTTATGTTGATGGTGACGTGAAGAAAAATAGGCTTCTGAAAGATGAGGAAATACAAGAATTTGCAACTGCCTTGTATCGCGTATTGATTGCTTATTGTATCGCCAATCATCGCCATATAGAGCTAAGTACAGTACAGCTGTCTGCAGAAGCAAAAGAACGCATCGGAAAAGAGCTAGAGTTGAGCAGAAAGCTCGCTGAGTTTTTCGGTCGGTTATCGGGATAACCACTAACAGACAAAATTATGAATACCCTAAAATTACTAGCCTTTTTAAAGGCCTATATAACCAATATATTTCAAGTACCTGTTAAGCACTACTTAAGCACAGATATAGTACTATTTACACATCTGTTGCGCAAGAAAATTAGACAAGGAAAAACGTACTTTAAAGGGACTTCGATCCTGCTAGAAAAGCGCTACACGAGCGACTTTCAATACCTAACACAGATGGAGACTTCTTCGGACTTTTGTCTGCCCAACTTCGCCCCAGCTTCTGCCTTTCATGCTATTGGCATCGAGTTTTCATCGGGATTTCATCGGGCCATACCGATCAAAACCCGATGCCGACCCGATGAAAATCCGATGAAATGTAAAAATTCGGCAGGAATTGCTCAAAAGATGCTCCACTATAGGTCGACACAAGAAACACACAAGCTTGACTATAGCGCGACCCTAGGTTCACCCTTCCTAAGCCCTTGTTATACACAAGAACGACTAAAGCATTGCACAAGCCACACGCAGAAAAATGGAGCTTTTAAGCGTACGAAAGATTTCGAATCGATAGATGGATGGAGATTGAAGCTATTGATTTTAACGTGTTTTAATCTGATCTGTGAGGTTAAAGTAACACGGGCCAGTACTCAGCTTGCTTTGGTGCGTCAAGTCGCTCAGCAGGCTTTAAAATGTTTCTCAATAGGTACAAGTTTTAAGAGCGCATATCGAATGATTTTGACATGGATGTTTTTAAGCCTAGTTTTTCAATCATGTAAATTTTCTTTTAAGGCATTGAAGAGCATCAGAGCTCTAGCTTTACTAGCTCTGATGATTTCTATGTTTAGTTTATCGGCTCAGACGCCCCGCAAGGACAGCGGGGCCGATGGGCTGGATAAAATAAAAGGGCTCCAGGTTGGTGATAGGTTACCGGATAAATTTTGGTCTACTTCGTATCTCGGACTTAAAGATGGTAATACTGCTGCATTTAACTTTCATCAATCAAAAGGGAAATTTATCCTACTGGATTTCTGGGCGACCTGGTGTAACGTCTGTGTTAAGGGATTCCCAAAAATTGATAGCCTACATCGAACTTTGAAAGACAATGTGGCGATTGTCCTAGTTAATCAAAAAGGCAATAGGGATACCAAAGAAAGTATTGCAGCTTTCTTTGAACGCTATCATAGTCGTTTTCCGTACGCAATGGATATGCCTAAGATTTATCAAGACACTATATTAAATCAATATTTTCAACATCGAAGCATTCCCCATTATGTCCTTATTTCTCCAAAGGGCAGGGTCTTGTCTTTAGGTTCTATTCGCGAATTTAACGCGATGATAGAAATATTGGATCTCTCTTTTTATAAAAATAACGCAAAAGCATTAAAAGAAAGGAGTGGAAAATGAAATATATGCTAAAAGTCTTTTGTTATATTCTTATCCTCCTTCATTTTGCCGCAGGCCAGACTCGCGAAAGATTATGGAAAGGTAAGATTCTGAATTCCAGTGGCACATCGCTGGCAAATGTAAATGTGGTTTCAAAAAGTAGCTCTGTGCGCTCGGACAATGCCGGGAAATTTACTGTAAAGGCCGGACTAAATGATTCGATACGCTTTTCCCTGATCGGATACCAGCCGGAAACTATAATAGCTCGCGGAAACGATGATAACCTCGTTGTGGTGCTAAAAGAGCTAACAAATCAATTGGCGGAAGTTGAGATAAGTACAGGCTATCAGAAACTGAAGGTCAACCAGATCAATGGCTCAGTGACGGTACTGAAAAAAGATCTGCTGGAAAAGCAGGTTGGAATGAATATCCTGGATCGCTTAGAAGGGGTAACAAATGGACTTGTTTTCCAAAAAGGAAAAACCAATCTCAATCCGCAGAATAAACTGGGAATCACCGTACGTGGATATGGTACCATAAACGGTCCACTGGATCCCTTAATCGTATTGGATGAATCTGTCTATGAAGGGGATATCAATAATATCAATCCGAACGATATTGAATCCGTGACAGTCCTGAAAGATGCTGAGGCGACTTCGATCTATGGGGCCCGGGGTGGAAATGGAGTGATTGTACTAACTACAAAAAGGTCAAAAATGGATGGAAAGACACGCCTTGATCTAAATTTCAACACCAGTGTTAAGGAAAAGCCTGATCTTTCTCCATTGGCTATAGTGGGCAATAAGGATTATATTGACCTAGAGGAAATGCTGTTTGCTGCTGGCCAGTTTGATAGCCGGCTGAACAGCTGGGATGGGCCACCTGTTTCGCTTATCATTTATTGGTTGGATAAAAGGCGTAAAAATGAAATCTCGGATGATGTATATCAGTCTCGTAAAGCGTTTTACCTAAAGTCTGACCTGAGGCAGCAGTATTGCAGCTATTTTTATAAACCTGCACAGACGCAGCAATTGGGACTAAATATCTCAGGAGGGGGCGCATCCAATAGCTGGACTCTTGCGCTGGGGCAGGACTGGCAGAAAGATAATTATAGCCGGCCGGCTGCACGTACAACCATTAGGCTTGCCAATACGATGACCTTGAACAAATGGTTGACCGTCAATGTGTCAGCATCTTATTCCAATAAAAAAAACAGGAATAGCAATATTCCATCTTATGCTACACTTGCAAGTGTGGGCAACCAGTATGTGGTACCCTATCTGTCTTTGTTTGATGAGAACGGCAGCCCAGCGGCATTTTATGAAAACTATGGAAAAACAGTGTTGGATACAGTAGGAAAAGGACGGTTATTCGACTGGAATTACTATCCTGTCGAGGATTTTAAATACAATACAGAAACGAATACGATCCAGGAATATATCGCAAATATTGGTATCAGTATTAAGCTTTTTTCGGGTGGCATGTTTAAAGCCAATTACCAGCGTCAGCGTCAAGACGGACTGATCGATAATCATTATATGAAAGAAAGTTATTTTGTGCGCGATATGGTGAATGCGTTCAGTCAGATCAATGAAACCACAGGAAAGGTAACTTACATCGTACCTTATGGGGATATTTTATGGAAAACAGGCAATAACCAAGAATCTTATGCTTTTAGAAGTCAATTTGATTTTAATAAAAAGGTAGGCCAGCATGCTTTCATTGCGATGGTCGGACTGGAGATGCGGCAAACAAAGGCATGGGGCAATAGCATGGTCTATTATGGTTATCGTGAAGATCCGCTATCAATGGTTCCAGTCGATTTTACAACGAGTTATCTCAAGAAACCTTTCGGAAGTTCGGGTACAATAATGGGAAGTCTAAATTTGTCTCCAACCAGACTGAATAGATTTGTAAGTGTTTACGGAAATTTTCATTATACCTGGAAAGATCGTTATATGCTCAGTGGAAATATAAGAAGAGATGGCTCGAATATTTATGGTGTAGCGACGAATGACAAATGGAAGCCGCTTTGGTCTTTAGGCGCGGGCTATGTGCTGTCCAAAGAATCGTTTTTCGAGAAACTTCCTTTAAATTATCTAAAGCTTAAAGCAACATTGGGTTATAGTGGTAATGTTGATTTGAGCAGGTCGGCCTTACCGATTAGCGGTTCGGCGACAAATTCAACCATCAATGGTTCGTTGCCTTATGGAAGGATCGGAACAATCAACAACCCTTCTTTGCGCTGGGAAGAAGTGATGCAGCTGAATACGGGACTGGAGTTCGCGCTAAAAGATTTCCCGCTTTCTGGTTCGATAGAATACTATATTAAAAATGGATCCGATCTCTATGGCGAGACCAATTATGATTATACGAGCTGGGGCGCTAGGGGAACGATCATCCAGAATGTAGCGGCAATGAAAGGAAAAGGATTGGATGTACAGCTAAATTATGACCTAAAATCAGGTATATTGGGATGGCAGTCGTCGCTGATCTATAATTACAATAATAACAAAACAACTGCTTATTACTACCCCAATGACCAAAGTCAGCTCTATCGTATGGTAAATGCTTCTGGCACTCAGATCAATCCGGTTATTGGCTATCCACTGTATGGTCTTGCGGCATTTATCTGGAAAGGACTTGACGATAACGGAAATCCGCAGGGAGTATGGAATGGGGAAATATCGACGGACTATACTGCAATTAATGAAGGTTCAATAGGAAGTGCGGGGGAGGGTGGTTCAGCCTATTTTATTGGTTCTGCCATACCTGTTCATTATGGTGGCTGGTTGAATACATTTTCCTATAAGAATCTGAGTCTGTCTTTCAATTTGAGTTATCGCATGGGCTATTACTTTCGGAGATCTTCGTTCACTTCAAGTGCTCTTATCAATTATGGAACGGTTCATCCCGATTATTATGATCGTTGGCAGCAAAAAGGAGACCATACCAACGTGCCATCTTTTGAATTTCCATTGACTATGCCCGGGCGGGATGCGTTTTATGGCGCTAGTGAGATCCTTGTTGAAAAGGGCGACCATATCCGACTCCAGTTTATCAACCTGACCTATAATTTGCCTAAAATAAACAGAGGGATCAATAATATACAATTATTTGCCAATGCGGCCAATCTAGGAATTATCTGGCGTGCAAACCGGCGCGGGCTTGATCCAGATAATCCCGAAGCGATTCCTTTGCAGAAAAATTATTCACTTGGCCTTCGTGCCAGCTTTTAACCATTTGCTGTATGAAATTGACGATATATTTTATTTTATGCTGTCTGGTTGCATGTACTTCCTGCAGCCATTACCTTGATCCAAAGAATAGCAATGCCTATCAGGTTCCGGCATCGATACGGGACCTGCAGGAGATACTGGATGATTTTGGCTATATGAATGAGCGGAGAACACCTTCATATGCTGAATCGGCAGCTGATGATTATTTTCTGCTGGACAACAATTATAAGGCTCTTTTACCGGAAATGAAGTTGCTGTACAAATGGGAAGCTTTCGATTATGCATATCCCAATGATTGGTCTTCTGCCTACCTGCCTATATATAATGCCAACTTTTGCCTGGAAATATTGGACAAAATTGAAAGGACCGATGTCAACAGCAGTGACTGGAAAAATGTCTATGGCTCGGCCCATTTTTACAGGGCTTACTATTTACTTCAGTTATTATGGACTTACGCTCCAGCGTTTGATCCGGAGGGACAGAATGGGGAGAAAGGCATTGTCTTGCGTTTTAAATCTGATTTCAATGTGAAGAGTGAATTTTCTACGGTAGGTGAATGCTATCAGCAAGTATTGAAAGATGCTCAAACGGCCGCGGAAAATTTAGATGATGTCCCATTGCTGAAATCACGGCCTTCAAAAGCAGGCGCATATGCACTATTAGCCCGGGCTTACCTGTCCATGGGCCTTTACGAACAAGCAGGAAATGCCGCCGACGAATCGTTGAAGCTGTTCAATGAGCTAATGGATTATAATCAGCCTGAAGACGGAATAAAGATTAGCGCTTCGGTGCCCTTTTCGAAGTTTACGAAGGAAACGATCTTTTATTCTGAAATGGGTCAAAAGTTTCAGAACTATATCCCAACGCGTGCTTTAATCGATTCTAATTTAATGAATAGCTATGACAGTGCCGATCTGAGACGGATAGCTTTTTTTAGTGCTTCCGGCAAGTATTTTAAATTTAAAGGAACTTATTCCCATTCCATACAGTGGATGTTTTCGGGGTTAACAACGGCAGAGATGCTTCTGATACGCGCGGAAAGCAATGCCCGGAAAGGTACTTTGAAAGCGAGCATGCAGGATGTTAATCTCCTGCTAAAAAATCGGTGGGATCGTACGAAGGTATTTGTGCCAAAAGCAGCACAGGATAACAACGAAGCTTTGGGGATTGTATTGCTGGAAAGACGAAAAGAACTGTTGATGAGGGGAATTCGTTTATCAGATATTAAACGCTTGAACCTCGAAGGAACAGCCATTAAAATGGTTCGGATGATAGAAGGGGAGCGGGTGGAGCTTAGTCCGAATTCATCAAAGCTAATTTTAAATACTCCTACAGACTTAGATGCTTTTCTAAGATAAGAACTTAATCAATCCAATGTATCATTGTGCTGAAAGCCCATAGCCGAAATTAGGGGCTATGGGCTTTTCGATTTATGGATCCAAAGGTTTGTTCAATGGATCATTGTACTCCGGTGTGGACGCTGAAGAAGGAGACACACCATAGTTGTTGGTGCTGTGCTGAAACGTCTCGATCGTTACTTTGGAAGGATCGATATTATTTCCACTATTCATCGTGCTGGTAGATGGTACGGCAATTGAACAAGCGACATCCTGATCTTCCGAATCTGAGCAGCTGGTAGAACTCCTCTGCCAATTTGCAGTATTTTTTACGTTTGTATCCGAATAGGGGGCTGGAGAACCAGCTGGCGGAACATACGTAAATATTAGATCAGTATCTTTATTTTCGTTATTTAGTTTAATTACTTTAAAAGAACTGAATCCAATTATTGCAGCTCCGGCTAACATCACCGTTGCATGCTTTTTGATGAAAGATATTGCTTTCATACCGAGGCCTTTTTTATAAGAGCAAAAAAAGTTTACCTCCACAAAAAACTCAAATTTTTTATTGATGACTGAAACCTTGCTTTAACGAGGTGTTTTAGTCTGTTTTATACCTCGGGATCGATTTTTACGGGCTGTCCATCACGTATCATAATTTATTTCTATACCGGCTAAGCCGGAAATAGTGCAAATTTTCGCGGAAAGCGTTTTTGAGAAGTGTGATAAAGACAGTGTATGACAATACCTAAATGAACGGGCGGTGTAAAGGTAAAGGCAATTGATAGGTTCCTTTTCTCGTGCCTTTCCATGGGGCTGGTTGGGCCAGTCAAGTACCATCCCAATATGGATAACGTAAAAAGGACCATATTTACCACCAAATGCCATTCCCACGACAAACTTTCAAATACGGATGCGCAGCCACACGGTTTCTGCGGATATAGATTGAGTAGTCCCAATGCAATATAGACACTGAAAGAGGATAATAAAGCTATAGATAGCAGTAATCCTATTTTTTTATACCGACCGGCTAAAAGGATTCCGGTAGTGAATTCAAAAGTAGGAAGTGCAAGAGAAAGAGGTTTTGCCCAGCTGCTTGGTAACGGTTGCCGGAGAAGAGCATCCTGGAATGCACTGGGTTCTATGAGCTTGTCTATAGCCACATAGATCCAAAAGACCATAAATCCGATTCGGATGCTTTCCATTGTGATATGTGCTGTTCTTGCGTTCATTTTTTTAGTTGTTACTGTCTTTCCTAATCTATAAAAGAAGCATAAGAGTATTTGGTCGAATTTTGAATTCAACTATTTGATAATCAGTATATTGTATGTTGTTTTTCTTGGTTTGTTATATAGCTTTTATTACCTTTGTCTTATTACTGATTTAAAATCTAATCTTCTAATTCTTCTATATACTACTAGCAATAAAGGCTAGTTCGTACCTGCTAATACGCTGTGTTTTTTATAAGTATCTGATTTTTAAGTTTTTAATTTATTGAAAATGATGTTAGAGAGGATAGACGAATGGCAAAAGAAACAAATATGTACGATCGTTACTTTTTTCAATTATTAGACTCAAAGCCTAATGCAGCGCTTGAGCAGATTTTTGCGCATTATGGCGGGAGTCTGGAAAAGTATATCCGTCGTTTTATTTATGATGATGACGATCTAGTCAAGGATGTATTGAATGAGACATTAATTGTAATCTGGGAAAAAAGGCAATTGGTCGCAAAGCTAGAAGCACCTGTATATTGGATGCAACGCGTAGCCAAAAATAAAGCTCTTTATTACATTAGAGATAAGGCAAAATATAATAAGATTTCGCTCGATAATGGTCTGGACATGGCTAGTGGTCAATGCGCAGACGATAGATTTGCCTACAACGAACTTGAGATGCTGATCTTGGAGGCTTGTGAAGAATTGCCTCCCCAGGATCGGGAGCTCGTCATTAAATCGAAGTTTGAAGGCAGGAGTAATAAAGAATTAATGGCAGCCTATGGAATGGCAGAACAGACGGTGAAAAATAAACTGTCGAGGGCACTTAAGGTGATCCGAAAAAAGCTGAAAGATCTTATGGGCTTATTTGTTTAATACATGGTGAAATGATTTACAACAGAACATATGTAAAAGAACTGATCAGAAATCGTATGGACGCGAGTATCAGTTTGACAGAATCCGATCAATTAGAAGCAGCGGAGAAAATTTTTAGTGAAGAGGAATTTGATGCAATGATTGCCGAGGTGATCGAAGAAATGTCTAATGATCGGTCAAACGAACTGTCATTCGATTGGCGGCCTGATTTTGAACAGATCCGGGCTGCGGGAGATCGGTTAGCTAGGAAAAAGAAAAGGCAATTATGGTGGGGGTGTGCTGCAGCAGCGGTTTTATTTGTTTTAGTGTCGAGTGTAATTTTGATTTCAAAACACAGGAATTATAGGGCTGAAATCGGTCTGGAATGTGCTAGTATGTCCTCTGGTACGGAAATACCATTGTCTGAATCTGCAGGTACAATAATGCTTGCTGATTCATCTATCATTCGATTGGATACGAATGCAACCGGAGTATTGCTTGATTTAAACGGTATTTCGCTCGCCAAGACCGCCGAGGGGGTATTGGAATTTGATAAATCATCCAGTGGGCGGGAAATAAATGCCAACGAGACGGATATCGTGATCAGAACAGCTGCTCGTCAGCAATGTGTTATAGAATTTCCGTACGGTATGCGGGTCCGGCTAAATGCCCAATCAACTCTTCGTTATCCGTTGACGCAAGGAGATAGTACACATCTGTTTATCGAGGGCGAGGCGCTTATAGATATTCCTGGACAACTGTTTGGGGGCGTGATGGTAATACAAACTAGCAATGGGAAAATTTTGAGTGATTACGGGAGGTTTGAATTAGCTTCTTATGCCCAGTTTACGCGAGCAACGGTATCATATGGAGAAGTTTTAGTTTCTGATCGCAGATCAAGCAAAAGACAGGTGCTTCAATGTTTGGATGAAGTTGCGGTTATCAAATCCTATTTACCGAAGGGTGAAGAAATACGAAGGGATAGTTTATTTTATTTAACGAATGGGGATTTTGAACAAGCTTCGCAATGGGCGAATGCTGTCCGGGAATACAAAGATGTCCCACTGACAGAATTTGTCTGGCAGATGAGCCGCTGGCATGGATTTACGGTCAAAAATATGAACTGCATACCGAATAAGCTCATAAGTACGACTGTGTGCTACAAGACCAGTCGGGAAAAGGTCTATGCTGTGATACGCGACGCTGGGGTGTTAATGTATGAGAAAAAAGGGATGATAAGTTTTTGCCCTGAAGATCATAAGGAAAGTCGTACGGCGATGAAATGAGAGGTATTTATGAGTCAGGTAAAGTGTACAGATAAGGGGGCTTAGGGGATTAAGGTTGGACTGAATTTTACGAGAAATTTATGTTTAAAAATGGAAGTCTGATCAGAGGATGAGGTTGAATAAGTGAATTAATGAATTAATTAACATGCATAAATAGAATTGGTATGATAAGTATGTTACTTTGTGTTAATGTATTTTGAAAAATAAAATCCTGTATTTCAATTATTTATACTTTATTGTGAAATAAATGTTATCACAAAGTTATGCTTGCATTGCAAAAGTTAAAAAAAGTTATAAATTTGTATTTAACATTTTTTAACAGCTGACATTGCTGACTTAAAAGATGTATGACTAACTAACATAGCTTATAATAATTATTGAGAAGTAAAAAATTCGCTAGCCAAGGTGCTTTATTGCCAAGAATTTAAATAAACATACTTAATTAAACATAAACATATGAAACACAAACTACTCAGTTTTTTATTGGGTGGTGCTATCCTCACTTCGGTAGCATTCGCCCAAGAAAAGAAGGTTAGTGGACGAGTGACAGGTACAAATGGCGAGGGGTTGCCAGGCGTTACTATTGTTATTCAAGGTACTAACCAAGCCACACAAACCGATGCAAACGGTAACTATTCCATTAATGTTCCTACTGGAAAAATTTTAGTCTTTCGTTCTGTAGGCTATTCAGACAAAACAATCACAGTTGCACAAGGTTCCAGTTTGTATAATATACAACTTAGTGACAATGAGTCTGTTTTGGATGAAGTCGTTGTAACTGGTGCGGGGTTAACTGCTAGCCGTCGTTCTGTCGGTGTTGCACAGACTACAATTAAGGCTGAAGACTTAATGCAAGCAAAGCCGTCCAATGTCGTTACGGGTTTAACCGGTAAAGTTGCCGGTTTACTGGTACAAGGTGTTACATCGGGGGTTAATCCTAATTTTAGGGTTATGCTTCGCGGTATGCGCTCACTTACAGGTAACAACGAAGCCCTCATCGTTGTTGATAACGTTATCGTCCCTTCATCGATCTTGGGTAACTTAAATCCAGATGATATCGAGGATGTTACTGTACTAAACGGTGCAAATGCTGCAGCATTGTATGGTTCTCAAGCGGCCAACGGGGCCTTGATCGTAACAACTAAAAAAGGTAAAGGTAGTCTAGGCTTCCAAATAGATCTTGAGAATACGACTACATTCGAATCTGTAAACTTTCTTCCGAAGATGCAAAAGCAATTTGGATCGGGAGCTGACAATGATTTGCAGATCTATAACCCGCATGAAAATCAGCAATACGGTCCAATTTATGACGGCGTAATTCGACCAATTGGGGATCCATTACAAGATGGTAGCATCCAAAGTATTCCGTATAGCTATGCAGGTAAAAAAGGAAAAGACGGTTTCTGGGATACAGGTGTAACCAATATGACTAACTTGTCGATCTCTTCGCAGAGTGAAAATAGTTCATTACGTTTGTCAGGTCAATATTTGACTTCAACGGGTACAATTCCAGGTGATAAATACAATAGAGCCTCGGCACGGCTTTCTGGAACGCGTAGATTGGTGGAAGGACTTGATTTGACCTACTCGACATATTACGCTCAAAATAGGTACAACACGACTTCTGCTGCAGCAAATATTTATGAGCGAGTTTTAAATACGCCTGGCCAAATTCCATTGACCGATTATAAAGACTGGCAAAATAATCCATTTGCTTCCCCTGATGGTTATTTCAATGCCTATTATAATAATCCTTATTTTATGGCAGATAATTATCGTAGCCGGACTAGAAATGATTATTTTATTGGTAACTTGGAATTAAGATATAAACCAATTGAATGGTTTGATGTTTTGGGACGTGTCGGTGTTACTACATCAAATCAATCCTATAAAAATACGACTGGCGTATATACCTTCTCAGATTTTACAAAATCTTGGGCTGGAACGTCTACCTATAAATATCAAAATATTTTAGGTGGCGTTACGGACGGATTTAATTATTCTACTCGAATTGTGTCGGATTTTATAGCGCATGCCTATAATAAAACTGGGGACTTCAAAATTGACTATACTGCACTTTTTCAATTTATTCAAAATGAATATTCTGGAATGTCTGCGGGCGTATCTGGTTTAGCTGTTCCTGAGATTTATAATTTGGGTAATAGTACCAACAACCCAAGTGCTAATCAAGCGAATTACCTGGCACGTACATTTGGTTTAACGGGTAAAATTGACGTTGGCTATAAGGATTACCTATTCCTGACCGTAACAGGACGTAATGATTGGGTTTCTATTTTGGAGCCAAATAACCGTTCATTCTTCTATCCGTCAGCAGCCTTATCGTTTATCCCAACGGATGCCTTCGAAGGTTTGAAAGATTTTAAAGCTTTAGATTTCTTAAAAGTGAGAGCATCGTGGTCTAAAGTAGGACAAGTGAATTTAGGGTCATCAACAGACTTTGGTGCTTATCGTCTTTTGCCAACATTTTCACAAGGAGCAGGTTATCCATATAATGGAATTGGAGGGCATACTGTTGGTAATCAGTTAGTACAAGATGGTTTGAAGCCTGAAATGACGCGTTCTTTTGAGGTAGGTTTTGAATCTGCTTGGGCAAAAAGACGCATCAATTGGGATTTCACATATTACGATAATCGCACAACTGATAACGTTGTGCCGACGGGAATTTCTACAGCAACAGGTTATGGGTCTTATCTTGTAAATGCGGGTACAACAACAGGTAAAGGAGTTGAAACTAAATTAAATGTAATCCCAATTCGTACAGATAATTGGGAATTAAGTGTAGGTGGAAATTATGCATATTTTAATAATAAAGTTGAATCTATTGCAGAAGGACTTGAAGTTTTACAATTGGGAGCCTATACTAGTGGGTCGAGTGCTGGTGCCGGTTCTTACGCGGTAGCTGGAGAAGATTTCCCTGTATTGAGAGGTACCTATTACAAACGTGATGATTTAGGTCGAATTATCGTTGACCCTGTTACTGGATATCCTTCATCAGATGGTACACTCAAAATATTAGGTAAAGCAATGCCTACGCACACACTTGGCCTTAATTTAGATTTGACTTGGAAAGATTTATCATTCCATACGCAAGCAGAGTACCGTACAGGTAATTATATTTATAACGCGGGTGGTAGTACATTTGATTTTTCGGGCGCAGGCTATAACACCGGAATTTATAACAGAGACCGCTTTGTTATTCCTAATTCTTCATATTGGGATGAGGCATCTCAATCATACGTGGAAAATACAAATATTACAGTACGCGACGGTGGACCAGGATATTGGTCAATTGCTGGGCCTCGTACGGGTATCCAAGAAAATTATATTACTTCTGCGGCATTTTGGAAAATTCGCGAAATGTCTGTGAGTTATCGTATCCCAAAATCATTTTTGGCAGGTCAAAACGTAATTAAAGGGGCTCGTGTAAGTGTTCAAGGACGTAATTTATTTATCTGGACGCCAAAATCAAATGTTTATACCGATCCAGAATATTCTGATGGAAATGGCTCGTCAAATGGTAATGCAATTGGTTTGACTAATTTGGGTCAAACGCCTCCATCAAGATATGTCGGTTTTTCTGTGAACTTAACTCTCTAATTTGATCTTAAAATGAAAAGAAATAAATTTTTACTATACGCTTGCTTGGGATTGAGCTTAGCCTCATGTTCCAAGGCATTGGATATCAATGATAACCCCAATAATCCTACAGAGTCTACTCCTCAACTTGTTTTTCCACAGGCTTTAGTAGCTACAGCACGCCTTGTACCTACATATAATAGCTATGGTACACAACTGGTCGGTTATCGTGCAAACGGTGGTGGAGTTTCTGGTTGGGGATCAATTATCTCCTATAATTTTACTACGACTGATTTTAACTCCTTGTGGTCAACAAGTTATGATATATTGAATGATCTTCAATATGTTGAAAATACGGCCAAGCCACAGGGTCAAATGGATTTATATTTTGCTGCAAAACTATTGAAAGTCTATAACTATGTGAATCTGGTAGATACTTATAATGATATTCCTTATTCACAAGCCTTAAAAGGGAAAGCAAGTCTTACTCCTGCCTATGATAAAGCAACGGATATCTATAAGGATTTGGGTACACAATTAGATAGCGTGGTAGCTTATTTTAAGACGAGCACATCTTCAACTTTATTTAAAAATACAGACTTTTTATATAAAGGAGATGGTATTAAATGGGCGCAATTAGGCAATACGTTGAAATTAAAAATGTTATTGCGTGCTAAAGATAAAGTTCAATTTACGAAAACAACACTAGATGATGTTGGGTTTGTAACAGCTGATGTGATTGTTAATCCTGGCTTTACTAAAAATGACGGTAAGCAAAATCCAATGTGGAATGCTTGGGCTTATTCCTATGATGGAGCGGCTGTAGGAGCTGCAAGTCAATATGCGCCAACGCCCTATATTATGACATTTTATAATGGTACTAAAATATCTGATGCAGCTCGCGCTAATTTAATTTATAAGACAGGGGTGTCTACGCCTGTAAATCAGTTGGGATACCAGCAATCTGATGCTGGTCGTGGTCAAGCACCAAGTTCTTGGTTTTTAGGTACTTCTTCAACATCCTATACAGGAAAAGGAATATTAAAAGGCCCCGCGGCTGGTCAGCCAATTTTGTTGGCTTCGGAAAGTTATTTCTTACAAGCGGAAGCTGCTTTGAAAGGGATAACTTCTGGTACTGTGGCTACTTTATTTGATGAGGGGATTAAAGCATCGTATAATTATTTAAATAGAAATGAAGCGGATGCAACAACTGTTTCTGCAGCCGATTTAACAGCTTATTTAACAAATTATAAAGCAGAAAATGCCAATAACTATTTAGTAAATATAGCAAGCGCCACTTCGGATGTACAAAAATTGCAAGCCATAATTACACAGAAATATGTTGCTTTCAATTTTTTGTTTGGACATGAGGCATGGAACGAATATCGCCGTACAGGGTATCCTTCATTGATTAACCCGAATACAAATGCATATTATCCTAATAATATTGCAAACAGAAATAATACATTTGTTTCAATAACTTCTGAAGCTACAGCTACAGATAAGTTGCCTACGCGAGTGATGTATCCTAATACTGAGTTTAACTATAATAGTGCAAATATTCCTTCAATAGATAAATATACTTCGAAGATTTTTTGGGCTAGATAAATTTAAAATAACATGAAAAAAATATTAAAATATATTTCTTTAGGATTGGTTATTACCACTATATTTTCATCTTGTTTGAAAGATGAAGTTTTGATTGGGCCAGATGCTCCAGGGGCAATATCAAATATTATCGAATTTAAGAATCCTGGTTTTATTCAATCAAGTACTACTAGTAAGCTACCCTTATATTTATTATCATTTGATATGAATCCAACAGGGCAGTTGGTATTAGAAGTAAATTATGCAGGTTCAAATACTGCCCCGAATGATATTAATGTGAAGGTTAAGCTAGATAATTCATTAATTGACGAATACAATGATGATCAGGACGATGAGTTTGTAGCACTTCCTACTTCACAGTATAGTATTTCTTCATTCGATGTTGTCATAAAGAAGGGGGAACGAGTAGGTAAGTTTGTTGTTGATTTAAAGCCCAGTATGTTTACTTTTGATAAAAGCTATGCGCTTGGATTTTCTATTGAATCTGCTTCAGTTGGAAATATCTCTGGAAACTTTGGTAAAATGGTTGTTGGAATCTCTGGTAAAAATTTCTTCGACGGAACTTATGCCTATACAACTTCTGCAAACACTGCTCTTGTTCCAAATGCAAATAAGACAGTAACACTTGTAACAATTGGCGGAAATAAATGTCAATTGAAACCAGGACTTTTGGGAACATATTCAAATGTTGTAAATTATACTATTGATCAAGCTACGAACAATATTACAGTAGAAATGACAACTTTATTACCAATTGCTACTAAGCCAACAAGTAAATACGATCCAGCGACTAAAACACTTACAGTAAACTGGACTTCAAATGGAGGCGGACGTACTTTTGAAGAGAAATTTGTCTACACTGGACCGAGAGATTAGTTAATCAATTAATAAGTAGAGGAAGAGTAATGTCTTTTCCTCTGCTTTTACTATTTAATTTTTATCTTATGAAAAAGTCTTTTTTAACTTTATTCATGGGTTTTGGGGTGGTGCTGGTATGCAAGGCGCAAAATAAAGAGGCTACACCAAAGATTGGATACGATAATTTGGTAAAAGATCTAAGTAAGAACCTAGTGTTGACAACATCCGAAATTGATAAGAATATTTCTGGTGATGTGATCGTTGAATTTCGTGTAAATGAAAAAGGGAAGATAGATTCTGCAGATATCGTTAAAGATCTTGGAGACCAAATTGCATTACGTCTTATCCGTATTTTGAAAGTTTCAGGAGAATGGACACCTGCGGTTAAGGATAATAAAGAAGTGGCTTCTTGGGTTAGATTGCCATATCATGTTCTTTCATCAGAAGAAATTGCTGATAGCCAGGATCATGTCGCTATTCCGGAAAAAGGAATGAAAGCTTTTAATAAAAACTTTTCTAATACTTTTGAGTATCCTAAGGAGGCATTAAACGCTGGGGTAAAAGGAACTTTTAATTTGCGTTTTACAGTAGATACAAAGGGTGTGATTTCCAATGTTGCTTTCGAAAATGACCCGGGCTATAAGGTTTTGGAGAACGCAAAAAGAGCCCTTTTGAGATCAGGAAAATGGATTCCAGCAAAAGAAAAAGGTGTAGATGTTGTGTCTGAAGTGGTTTACCCCTTGTCTCTTGACTTTAAATCTTACAAAGGGCATATGTAAAGCACGTTAGAGTAGTGTTAAAAAACCACTTTAGTTCATTTATATCCTAAAGTGGTTTTTTTATGCTATCTCCTGCCCAAACTGAAATACATATCCATTATTATCATATATAGCAAACTCTCGCATTCCCCATTCGAAAGTCTGTATTTCGTAACATATTTTGACATTATCCTTCAATTCTTCCCATAAATTATCAATATCATCTACGTTAAAATAAAAGGAACCAGTAAATTGTGCTGTTTCAAAAGCAATGCTTTCAACAGGATGGGAGAACATGATTTCTATCGTTCCGTTTTGCAATAAAATCCAGTCCAATGCTTCGTTTTTTTCAACACATGTAAACCCGAGTTTTTCAGTATAGAACTGAATAGTTTGATCTAAGTTTTTTGTATATAATATTGGATTTAAGCTTTTGTAGTTCATCTTTATTTGCCTTTGATTGTTTTGAACTATTGTTTTGTCTTTTTGATAGTAGTTATGTGTTTTTTTTTATATTGTTATCGATTGTAATGATAGTTTTATGATGAAAAATACAAAATATTGCAGTATTTATTGTTACTTCATGAAAAAAATATTTACTTTTTTGGATTAAGGTGAGTTGTTTGTGTAATTGTTTGGTATTTAGTGTTTTTGTGTGTTATTTTTTGTGTGAAATACTATGATTTATATCGTTTGTTTTCCAGTTTTTTAATTCTATTTCTAACTTCTTGTTGCATCTTTAAAAGATTGTTTTATCTTTGCTTTTAACAAAATTTTAACATTTCATGTTTGGTTTTGCACACTAACTGTATTAGTCTAATAGACTCATAATTTTTAGAAAAACATATATTAAAAGTCCTTTTGGTGCTTTTATCTTTTTTAGTTAGATAAACTACTTACTATTAAACAAACATAAACATATGAAACACAAACTACTCAGTTTTTTCGTGGGGAGTATGATCCTTTCTTCTGTTGCTTTTGCGCAAGAGAAGAAAGTAAGCGGTCGTGTAACTGGAGCTGATGGTAAACCATTAGTCGGTGTGACAATTGCTGTTCAAGGATCAAACATTGCTACTCAAACAGATGCAAATGGAAAATATTCTTTATCAGTTCCTGTTGGTAAAGTGATGGTTTTCAGGTATGTCGGTCATTCTGATAAGAGTATAATCGTTAAAGATGGACAGTCATTATTCAACGTGTCACTAGAGGATCAGAATACAGCATTAGATGAGGTTGTCGTAGTCGCTTATGGTACTGCAAAAAAAGAATCGTTAACTGGATCAGTAACATCTGTTTCTGCGAAGGATATCGAAAAGAGACCGGTTACCAATGCATTTGCAGCTTTAGAAGGATCTGCTGCTGGTATTCAACTGAACAATACTTCTGGTATGCCAGGTGCAGAACCTAGTATAAGGATTCGTGGATTTTCATCACTAAATGGTTCGAATGACCCTCTTTATGTTGTCGATGGTGTTCCTTTTGGTGGTAATATCTCCGATATAAACCCGAATGACGTAGAAAGTATATCGGTATTGAAAGATGCTTCTTCTTCAGCTTTGTATGGTAGTAGGGCAAGTAATGGTGTTATTATTATTACAACAAAGAAAGGAAAAGCTGGACGCTCACAAGTGAATGTTTCCACTGATCAAGGGTTTTATTCAAGAGGTATTGCAGAATATAGCCGAGTGAATGATAGACAATTCATGGAGGCTATGTGGATGGGGTATCGAAATAACTTATTGACAAGTAGCTCAACCAAATATCCGACAAACCAATCTGCAAATGATGAGGCTTCAAAGTCATTGGTAAGTAACTATCTTAAACTAAACATTTATGATAAAGATGATGATAAATTATTTGACGCGAATGGTAAGCTAGTTTCCGATGCGCAAATTAAAAGTGGATATCGAGATGACTTGGATTGGTTTAGTGAAGTAGATCGTATAGGACATCGTCAAAATTATAATATTGATGGGAATACAGCCACGGATAAAGCAAAAGTCTTTTATTCTACTGGATATTTGGACGAAAAGGGCTATATTAAAAATTCAGGTTTAAAGAGGTTTACAGGTCGTTTAAATGCGGAATTGCAAGCTAAAAATTGGTTTAAATACGGCTTCAATTTAGCAGGATCACACCAAATTTCAGATAGAATAAGCGGTTCCACGGATGATGCTGGTTCTTTCACAAATCCTTTTAATTATGCACGCTCAATTGCACCAATTTATCCGATTCATTTACATAATCCTGATGGTACCTATGCATTAGATGCTTTAGGAGATAAACAATTCGATAATGGTGAATCCACAAGATTACAATATGTTGGAAGGCATACTATTTGGGAAAATGAATTGAACAGCGATCAAACGATTAGAAATACTGTAAACGGTCGAGGATTCCTCGAATTTAAATTCCTGAAAGATTTTACGTTCACGCTAAATGGTGATTTGAATCTTCGTAATTCGGAACGCCGTACCTATAATAATGCAGTGATAGGAGATGGTAATGGACAAGGTCGCGCTGCTAGAAATATTTATCGGTACAAAAATTATACGCTACAACAACTGTTAAGTTGGAATAAGGACTTTGGAAAGCATCACGTTGATGTTTTAGCGGGCCATGAAAATTATTCCGATAATTGGAGCTACTTGTATGGTTATAAAACAGATGAGACGTTTGCGGGAAAAACTGACATGGTTAACTTTACCAAGATTACTTCTTTGTATGATTACCAAGAAGACTATCGCGTCGAAAGTTTCTTGTCTCGCGCTCGCTATAATTATGATGGTAAGTATTTTGCTGAGGCCTCCTTTAGAAGAGACGGATCTTCTAGATTCAGTCCTGAAAATCGTTGGGGTAACTTTTGGTCATTAGGTGGAAGTTGGATAGTTTCCAAAGAAGACTTTTTCAAAGATGCACTTCATATCGTCAATGATTTGAAAGTAAGAGCATCTTATGGAGAAGTTGGAAATGATGAAAGTGCTAATAAATATGCGCACTTAGCTTTGTATGATATAGATCAAAATGCAAATATGGCGGCTCTTTATAAAAAACAAAATGCGTCGCCGGATCTGATTTGGGAAACTTCAAGTTCTTTTTCTGCAGCTATTGAGACACGTTTATTTCAGCGTGCAAATTTAAGCTTTGAATACTTTAATAAGCAGTCACAAAATCTGATATTTGACGTTAATTTGCCGCTATCTGCCGGTGCGACATCTACTTCTTCTGCTGTTTCCACAATTACACGTAATATCGGTTCAATGTCAAATCGCGGTTTTGAGCTAACATTTGATGTCGATGTTTTGAAAGGTGATGGATGGAAATGGAATATTGGGGCGAATGCAACATGGTTGACCAACAAAATATTAGCATTACCAGAAGAGAATAGAGAAAATGGTATTATCACTGGTAATTTTAAATGGATGGAAGGACGTGGAAGATATGATTTCTGGATGTTTAAATTTGCAGGTGTAGATCAAATGACCGGGCGTTCTCTGTATCTTCCAGATACACAAAGATTTAATGTAAATGGTTCAGCTCCTGAAAAGGCAGCTATACCAGCTGCTGAATTAATCGAGATTAACGGAAAATATTATGTTACCAATCCATCCAATTATGGTGTAAGGGATTGGTCGGGATCTGTTATTCCTAAGATGAATGGAAGTTTCAATACCAACTTTGAATATAAGAATTTTAGTTTTTCGGCTTTATTTACTTACGCTATCGGAGGTAAAGTATTTGATTCGTCTTATGCAGGTTTAATGTCTATGTCTGGTACGCCAAGTGCTATGCATACAGATATTATGAAGTCATGGAATGGAATTCCTGAAGGTATGACTGCGACTTCTATAAATAGATTGGATCCGAATGGTATTCCAGCAATTAACTTTTCACAGAGCAATATGAACAACTATTCAAGTGATCGTTTTTTAACGGATGGCTCTTATTTAGTTATCAAAAATATTGCGGTGGGCTATAGTTTGCCAAAAACATTGGTTAGTAAAATAGATTTGTCTTCAGTAAGAATTGTTGCGGGGATCGAAAACTTGGCAACAATGACGAAACGCAAAGGAATGAACCCGCAACAGCAATGGAACGGTACTAGTACAAATGCTTGGGTAACTCCGCGTACTGTATCTTTTGGAGTAAAAGTTGGACTATAAGAAATAAAAGGATGAAAAATATAAATTATATTAAAGTATTATTTGCAGGAGTGTTGTTGCTAGCTTCCTGTAAAAAGGACTATTTAGAGACACTTCCTACAGACTCTGTAAGTACTCCTACGGTATTTGAAACAACAAAAAATGCCAAGTTAGCTGTAAATGGCTTAGCTAAGATGATGACCCAACAATATTTGGGAAGTCAGGGCTTTAATGGAGAAGGAACAATCAAAATGTATTACGGGAATTATCCCGGAAATAACTTTTTTGTTAACTTAAGTGGTTGGGCTGACATCATTAATGCAAATTACAATCAAAATTTAACGAGTATTTACCTTTATTATCCTTGGTATTATTATTACAAGATTATAGGTAATGCAAATCAAATTGTCGTTAGTATTGATGGGGCGGAGGGACCAGCCGTTGAAAAAGAGTTCATAAAAGCACAAGCATTAACCTTTAGAGCTTATAGTTATATGATGTTAGCTCAGATTTACGGAAATAGATGGAAGGATTCCAATAATGGTCAAACTGGAGGCTTAGTTCTAAGAACCGACGTATCAACAGGAGACATGCCTTTATCTACTTTAGGACAGACATATGATTTAATTTATAAAGATTTGAATGACGCGATAGCGCTATATGAATCGTCTAAATTGGATAGAGAATCCGATAAAAATTTCCAAGTGAATGAGGATGTGGCTTACGCGATTTATGCAAGGGCAGCACTAAACAAACAGGACTACGTTAATGCAGAAAAATATGCAGTTCTTGCTCGTAAAAATTATAAATTGATGAGTAACGCTGATTATAAAAACGGTTTTTCTACTCCAAATGGCGAGTGGATATGGAGTAGTTATGGAGCCTCTGACGAAACATTGTACTTCTATTCATTCCAGTCTTACATTGCTTATAACTCAACAGCTAGTGCCGTAAGAACAACACCAAAATGTATCAGTAGAGAATTGTTCGATAAGATCCCGACGACTGATGTTCGTAGAGATTTGTTTTTGGATCCAAAGGGCGAAGCTTATACTACTGCGACTGGGGTTGCGGGGACAGCTATGAAAGCAAGGGCATTTAAATTGTTTCCAGATTTACAAGCTACTGCAGTTCCTTTTGCGTATATGAATTTCAAGTTTAAAGCAAATGATATACCTGGTATCGGCCATGTGAATCATTTTAGGGCTTCCGAAATGTATCTCATTGAAGCTGAAGCAAAATTTTTCCAAAATAAGGCAGCAAGCGAAGTTCAAGGTGTTCTTAATGCATTAAACGCTACTTCAGGAAGGGATGTGAATTATGTTTGTACAAAAACAGGTACAGATCTACTTAATGAAATTAAACTTTATCGCGCGGTTGAACTATGGGGCGAAGGATTCGATTGGTTTGATATGAAACGTTGGGGCGATACTATCGTGAGAAAAGACTTTGCTAGCGGTGGTAATTTCTTGACTTCATTGGTTACTACAATTAAGCCAGAAGATAAAAATAAATGGACTTGGGCTATACCTCTTCGTGAAAGCGATTATAATAAGGGGTTGGAATAATTTTAAGAAGGAATCAATAGTTAGGTGGCCGATACGTGAATTTCATGTATCGGCCATTTTTATTTTAAAATATAATCGAGATCGTATGAGTTCTCAATGTCTGGAAACGACCTCCAAGGTGATATATTACTAAATCGTTAATTTTATGTATATAAATTAATAGACTAACAATTTATTAATATTAACTTAATATTGAGAATCTATTTTTACGCCGTTGAAAGATGATGGAATAGAAGAAGGAAAAATGATTCTGCTCGTATCATATCACCACAAGCGAAAAGGATAATTTATTTAAAATTCTCATGAAAAAAGCACTTTTACTCTTAGCTCTGATAGGACCCGTTGTAGCACTTGCGCAAAATAATAATGCGCCCTCCAGCTATGATCCACATGATATCAAGATTACGGGGTATCTTCAAACACAGTTTCAAAAGGCACAATCTCCTGGAATTACGTCCTTTTCAGGTGGGGATTTTTCAAAGAATTCGGATAACAGATTTATGATCCGCAGGGGACGTCTTAAAATTGATCGGGTGGATACTTACTCGAGTATTGTCTTTCAATTGGATGCTACTCAAGACGGTGTACAACTAATGGATGCCTTTATTCAATTGCGTCACCCAAGTCAAAAAGGCCTTAGTTTAACTGCGGGACTTTTCAATAGACCTTTTGGATATTCCATTGTATACTCATCGGGCTATCGTGACTTTCCGGAACGGGCACGTGTATTCCAGACGTTGATGCCACGCGAACGTGATCTTGGAGGGATGGTAAGTTATCATCCTGGGGGTAAAGTTAAATTCTTAAATTTAGATTTAGCCCTGGTGAACGGTAGTGGTCACTCCGCTAAGGACTATGATTCTAAAAAGGACCTGATCGGTAATCTTGCTTTTAAATTTGATAGTTTAGCCGATAAAAAACTTCATTTGGGCTTTGGCGGCTCGTTCTATAAAGGTTCAGTGCGTAATGATACGAAAACGTACTATACGCCCAATAGCAATGGTTATACAGCGCATACCAGTGATGAGAATGAAGGTAAAGCCATCGGCAGGAACTATTATGGAGCAAACTTACAGGTAGAGTTTGATAATAGCTTCGGGAAATCCAGTTTCAAAACCGAATATGTGGCAGGAGACCAGCCTGGAGTTGCCGGTGGTGTCGATATTAAAGGACCCTACGCCAGCAGAAGTTTTACAACCCAGCCGACAACAGACCTTTATCAACGTAAATTTAATGGATATTATCTTTGGTTTACGCAGGAGATTGCGAAGACCGGTATTACTGCATTGATAGCGTATGACGTATATGATCCAAATACGAAAGCAAGTGGCACGACAATCGGCATGCCTGATAATTTTACGGCCGATGGCGATGTTAAGTTTAGTACGCTGGGCTATGGTCTTGCATATCAGATTAACAATAGGATAAAACTGACTGTATATAATGAGCATGTAACGAACGAAACCACAAGTTTACCAAACTTTTCGGCTGATCTGAAAGATAATGTTTTCACTACAAGGCTGCTTTATCGTTGGTAAATTGGCTCAGTGCTGTTTTTTCGCGAGTATCGGTGTTAAGGGGGAGGATCAATATTTAGTTTGACCAATATAGTAGGTTGTTTAGGCCATTTGATTTAGAGATCTCCCGACACTTAGATGTTTTTCCGAATCCGGCTCAGTGATGATGCGGTAATCCCTAAATAGGACGCTAACATGGCTAATGGAACACGATTGGCTAAACCCGGGTAAAGCTTCAAGAACAGGAGATAGCGTTCTTTGGCATCGAGATTCATCATGGTATTTGCCGTTTTTAGCTTACTTTCCACCACAAAAGCATAAAGTTTGGCCATCAACAACGGCCAAACTTTAATTTCCTTTTCAAGAAGCGTAAAATTCTCAAAATCAAGGCTCCAGATTTCGCTATCTGTGAGGGATTCTATATAGTCGTTGGAAGGTGTTCGATCCAAGAAGCTCTGAAGATCCCCAATAAAACGACCTTCATAAATAAAATAACGCGTAAAATCGTCGCCTTTACTGTTGTAATAGAGCGAACGGAATACCCCCGATTCCACAAAAGCAATGCTATTGTTTACTTTACCGCAAGCGACAAAATAGCTTGACTTTGAAATATTCTTTTTTTCGAATGCCTGTCGAATTAAATTCTCTTCACGCAAATCGAGCTGTCCAAATTTTCGGATGTATTCCAGTAATTGCTCCATGTTACCTTTGTATTACTTCGCTAAGTTAATCAAATCTTCACGTTGTGGTCCTGTTGAAAGATACGTTATGGGAACTTGTAACTCTTCTTCTAAAAAGGAGATAAATGTACCCAAGGTTTCTGGAAGTAAGTCTGCCTGCTTGATATTAGAGAAATCGGTATTCCAACCTTTTAAATATTTCCAGATCGGTTTAATTTTTTGTTCAGAAGATTGGGGAAATGCTAACGAAATTTTTTGTTCATCTATTTCATAATGGGTACAGACGGGGATGTCAGCCATTTCGTTCAAAATGTCGGCTTTCGTAAGAACGAGTTCCGTAACTCCGTTTAACATGATGGCATATTTTAATGCTGGTAGATCCAGCCAGCCGACACGCCGGGGACGTTTGGTATTGGAACCGAATTCAGCTCCTTTGTCCCGTAAATCATTGGCAGCTTGCCCTGTGATCTCTGTTGGGAAAATGCCATTCCCCACACGGGTGCAATAGGCTTTTGTAACGCCATAAATTTTGTCCACCACTTTAGGCGACACACCCAAGCTTACACAGGCTGCGGAGGCTATCGTATTTGATGAGGTCACATAGGGATAACTTCCATGGTCGATATCAAGCAGAGTTGCCTGCGCGCCTTCCGCCAATACCTTCTTCCCATCTCGGATTGCCTTATTCAAAAAGATTTCGGTATCTATAATTGGCACTTGTTTTAAGGAAGTGCATCCTTGAATAAAAGTGTGGTAGAGCTCTTCGAATGCAGGCATTTCTTGCCCCAAAAACTGTAGTTCTTTGTATTGACGGTTTAAATTTTGATATACGTCAGTATCAAAACTATCCGAGTGAATATCACCAACGCGAAGGTTCTGTCTGAGTATTTTATTGGAATAACTTTGCGCAATTCCATTTTTGGTCGTTCCTATCGTGCGATACAGTGGGGACTGTTCCATATAGATATCCCAATAACGATGGGTCGGTAAAACGAGATGCGCTTTTTGGGATATCAAAATTCTATCAACGAGATCTTGATCTGGCATAATGTGCGCTAGTTCTTCGATTTCTGCTTTAAATGCTAATGGGTCAACCACCACACCGGTGCCGATAATGTTTTTGACATGCGGTGAAAAGATGCCTGATGGGAGTAGTTTAAGCGTAACTTTGTTACCTTGATAGTAAATACTATGTCCGGCATTCGCGCCGCCATTAAACCGAGCGATAATATCATAGTCGCTTCCGATCAGATCAATGAATTTTCCTTTACCTTCGTCTCCCCATTGGAGCCCAATTAGAATGTCCATGTTGCGTTTGTCTTGAAATTATGGTCAAAGCTAGGGCTTGCAAGGCGGAGGCCAATTGCCATTTGGCAAAAAGTGCTCCTCATTATCATTTGGCCAGCAGTCTTAATGCGTTTGGATTGCGCTTAAGCTTGTTTGTGTCCGAGCTGTTGTACTTTTTGTATCCATTTATTTCGCTTAATAGGATCGGAAGTTTTGATAATACCGATATAAGTGACTTTCACAGGCGATATTCCACAAAATTGGAGGGTTGATCTTTTTAATTGATTAACACTTGGTCTGCCGTAAACTAAAGCATAATACCAACTTGGTTGATCGAGTGTTGTAATGATCCGAGCAGATTTTCCTTTGAGTAATTTGTCCCAAAAAAGAGAGTTTTCGCGATATTGAAAAGCCCGTCCAGGTAAAAAAAGTCTATCGATAAAGCCTTTCATCAAGGCTGGAAGACCGCCCCACCAAACGGGATGTATCCAGACCAAATGATCGGCCCATAAGATGTCTTCCCAGGCAAGAAGTAGGTCCTGCTCAAGTTCTGTCCGTTTACGATAACCAAATTCAAGGTTTGGATTGAAATCTAGGTCAATAATATGGATTGTTCGTACTGTAGCTCCGGACGCTGCCGCAGCTTCTTGATAGGCATTTGCGATGCCAAAATTGAAAGATTCCCGATTCGGGTGGCCATTGATAATCAGTATTTTTTTCTCCATGATGTTTTATTACATCACAAAAATAGAAATAGGGCTACCGTCTTTACAGGACAAATGTCTAAAAAGAAATTTCGCTGCGAATACGACTTAAATGACGTTGTGTAATGCCTAAATAGGAAGCGAGGTATTGTAAAGGAAGCTGTTGGATAAAATCAGGATGATCTTTGAGTAAATTGGCATAACGTTGTGATGCGGTTTCTTTTTGTAATTGAAAGACGCGTTTTTCAAGTTCAAGATATTGTTCCTCGGCAATCATTTTAAGGTATTTTGTCCATTTTAGGCTATTTTTAGCAAGCTTATCAATCATATTTTTTTTGATCGTCCACAGTTCGACAGGGGTAAGGGCCTGCATGGTCTCCACGCTTGGCCCGCCCGTGATAAAGGAGGAGTAGGCCGCTATCCATGTATTGGGAAAGCGGAAACAATAGGTAATATCTTCCCTATTCGCACTGCTATAATAAGAACGGAAGATCCCTGATTGTATAAATGCAACCTCATGACAAGGTTGATTCTCTTTAACAAAAAAGTCGTTTTTGTTCAGCTTTCTGTATTCAAAAAGCTGAACAATCTGATTGATCTCTTCTTCGTCGAACAGACGCAAAGACCGAAAATATGTTGCTATCATGAAGTCCAAACTTAGAAAAATTGCGGTGTTCCTACAAGATAAATTCGATGTGTTTTAATCGGTTCAATGTTTAGTTTGCCGATTGAGCAACAGGGTAGATTTTTAATTCGCATCAATTAGAATGGCCAATTGCAGGCACATTTGATCGGAGCGATTGCTCCAAGCATGATTGGTGCCGCGTTGGATGACAATATCGCCGGCTTGTAAAAGCGTTTCTTCTGTGTCTGTAATCAAGTAAATCTCTCCTGAAAGAATAACGATGTAATCTAAACTTGCTGTCTGATGCATGAGGGGATGAGGGGTACCAATCGTCGTTTCTATACCAAGTTCCCGATCGGGTGGGATCTGTACATAGCGGAAGTACGTGCCATTTTTGATGACTTGGGGTATAGCGCTGTTTTCTATGGGATGCTCTTTCTCAAACTTGGCCGGCATTTGGCTGGTTTGCCAGATATCTGAAATAACAAGATTGGGATAGTGCTCTGATACATTATCAACCAATGCATCCGCTTCGATAAAGGATTTGCCGGCACGTATGCCTGTCACGATTCGTCTAGGTATAGTTCTCATTGATTTTGTATAATTAATTTATTGCCTTGAGTCTGGTTGTTTTTGAGCATTAGATGCCCTTTTTCGATTGTTTCGGGCTTAAGTTACCGATAAGATAAATAGGGGCAGGTTGAATAATTTCTTGCTCAATAGTGTGTCTGATTCGATCCAACCCCTTTTTGAAATAGGGATAATTCAGTCTTTGCGCATGGATAAAGTTGGATATATTGATGATCTGTGCGGCCGAACTAAATAGTTGGTCTCTTGCTGCCGCGGTCGTAAAATGTGTGATGTCGATATAAGTTCCATAGGGTTTTAATACTGCGGCGGCGACTTCCGAGAGATGCTGCCCCACCGCATCAATAGCGACGTCAATACCTTGCTGATTACTTTTAAGCTTGATTATTTCCGTTAAATTCTCATTTCGATAATTGATGACACTGTCTTTTTGCAGTCCTAGTTGGCGTAATTTTTCAATACTGCCCATACTTCCTGCTGTCGCAACGATATTTTTAATGCCGTTAGCCAGGAGTAATTTTAATGCAAAAAGACCCACGCCTCCAGACGCTCCGGTTAGGAAAATATGATCTTGCGGATTAATTGCTGCTCGGTCGAAAACCTGCAATGCGGTGATGCCAGCGGTAGGAAGTGCTGCTGCTTGCTCAAACGAAATATTTTTTGGCTTAGGGGCAACGAGGCCGGCTGGTAACTGAATGTATGCTGCATAGGTTCCGTTACTGCCCATGCTGCCACAGGCAAAAAATACTTCATCTCCAATTGCGTATTCACTTACATCTGAACCTTTATCTGTGACAATTCCTGCCCTTCTCTACCAAGTATGGGTGAAAAAATATAACGTCGTTCAAATTCATTTTCACGCATCTGGTAGTCTATGGGGTTGAGTGCTGAAGCTAATATTTTAATTTTCACTTCGTTGGACTTCAGTTGAGGAAGCTCAACCTCCGCATTTATCAATTGATTGTCTTTATCCAGTATAACCGCGTTCATATCGCTATTTATTTAAATGATGGCATCCCTATGAAAAATTCCTGCCGAAATAATGTATGTTATATCAGCATTCTTTCATCTTATATAGTTGATATGACAAATCTACCTTTCGTTTGCTATATATTTGTTGGTAGTTAACAAGTGGTAACTAGTCGTTGGAAATCAATATGGGACAAGTTTTGGAAGGAAATCAAATGCGGGAGGCGAGTTGTACAGAAGAATTGCGCGCTATACGTGACGCGCTGGATATTTTGGGCGGAAAATGGAAATTGATGATATTGCGTTATTTGGCTAATCGGGAGTTGCAGGAAATTTATTTCAAAAAAATGGAACGGGAGATTCAGGGAATTTCTGCAAAAGTGTTGACAAAAGAACTTCGAGACCTTGAATTAAACTTGTTAGTCGCCCGCCAGCCCAGTGAAGACCCCGTGAAAGTGTTCTATAAAATTACCGCCTATGGTAAAAGTGTATTCCCCGTTACCGAATCACTGGTCAGTTGGGGGTTGGAATACCGAGAGAAAGTGAAACAAGAACTCGCTGCATTAACGAAATAACAATTTATTCCGATTGAAGAATTAACTTTTTGATCAGTGAAATCTGACCAAGGTGATAATAGCTATGTTCGATTACAGCTTCGATATTTCTGAGGTAAGATCCATACTTTTTATCAATAAATGGCTGATCGAAGAGGTTTTGATCGAACGATGCGATACAGTCACAAAATAATTTGGCATTTTTCAGGAATCGATCTACTAGTGTATCCCAGTCTGCTTTGGATTGGATAGGCGGGATATCAAAGCTGTATTTATCACTAATTTCCAATTTTCCATACGTAAATGCAGCTAATAGACCTTCTAGGTAATAATTGATATGATAGGTTAGCGCAGCGATGGAATTCAGATCATTTATTTTGAATATGGCCTGTTCCCAGATCGTATTCAATAGTTGTTCCTGATAGTTGGTGTTGGCAATCCAACGTCCATTCAAAAAAAACTTCGCGAAGCCTGTCTGCAATAAATATACGTCTTTCCATTTTGTAATTTATCTTTCTAATAATCAGTTGTTCTACTGCTTTTGTTTTATTATACGTTTACACTATACAGCATCGTCGAGGAATTATAATCGACTATCTGTCCAATTTACATACAATTTTCCGATTCTTCATCTTCAGTTAACCTCTTGTTAATAAGACTTTTCTTTTTTTGTATAAAGTCATTGTTACCACGAAACTATGTTTACACTAACCGGAAGAGATCTAAAAAATGTTTGGGACCAATTTGTGAAAGAGGACTGTGAAGATTCATTTTATGCTTTATACAAACATTATTACCATTATCTTTCCTATTTGGGAACGAAAAAGAAAATGTCGGTACAGCGTATTCAGGATAGTGTGAATGATGTATTTCTACACCTTTGGGAAAAGAAGACTGACAATCAAAAAATACGCAATCATCATAATTATATTATTACGGTTTTCTTTCAAAAACTTTTTCGCAAGGAAACACTACAACTGACAGATTTGGATTTTGTGGAAGAAATCCATGATCCGTCAATCCATCACTCTGTTGAAGAACAACATATACGTGCGGTAACAACAAATACCGTAACACAGTTGGTTGAGGAGCATATGGAGCAATTGGGAACAAAACAACGGCTGGTGATTTACCAACGATTTTTTTTGGATCTTTCTTATCAGGAAATCGCTGATGCCAATCAGGTTTCGATCCATACGATCTATAATACCATTTATAAATCCCTAGAAAAAATAAAAAATAACCTTTCTAGTGAACAAGAAATCTTTCTTAAAGTTGCCGTAGGGCTACTTTCTTCATTTTTGTTGATTTTTTCTTAAAAACGAGTAGTGAAAAAATGACCCTGACCACTCTATTGTATAAATTACGATTAGAGTGATATGAACGAACTTAATTTGCAAGCGTTATTATTGGACGAATCTTTTGTGAACTATTGCAAGGGAACGAATAAAGAGGATATCGAAAAATGGGAAAAATGGTTACAAAAACATCCTGAACATAAAGCGTCCATAGCGGAGTTGCAGGAGACCATTGTGGCAATGGGACATTATGCGGGTGAACTATCCGTTCAAACAAACTATGATCGTTTGCAGTCTCAAATAAAAAAGCGCGCTAACCAACACCGCTTTACAGAAATTGGTATGGCTGTCTGGTTAAAAATTGCGGCGCTCCTAGTCGCTGTTGGCGCTATCTCACTGTTTCTATTTAAACAACAGCTTGCTGAAGAACAGCCAAAAAACGTGCAGCATATTGGTGCTCCAGGAAAGGATGATGCCCTATTAACACTAAAAGATGGCTCCGTTGTTTCATTAGCTGATATAAAAAATGGAAGTGTGGTAGCACTGCAAGGCGGGGTAGAAATACAAAAGAATAAAGACGGTGAATTGGTTTATAAAGCCGTTGAACAAGGGGAAGCAGCCAGCACTGCTGTGAATAAAATAACGACCAATCGCGGAAACCAATATCAAATTATATTGCCCGACGGATCCAAAGCATTTCTCAATGCAAATTCGACGTTGACCTATCCTTTGAAATTTAGTGAAAACGAACGGCATGTTCACATGACCGGAGAGGTTTACTTTGAAATTGCAAAAATTGAGACGGGAATGGGAGGGCGAATTCCTTTTTACGTGGAGACAGCAAATCAAAAAATTGAGGTGCTTGGTACGCATTTTAATGTGAACGCATATGATGACGAACCTTATACAACAACAACTTTATTGGAGGGAGTTGTACGCGTTAGTTCGAAAAAAAGAAATGAATCGGTGCTCTTAAAACCAGGGCAGCGGGCCTTGTTAAATGAAGCCCTGCGTGTAGAAAATGTCGATATCTCTCAGGAAGTAGCTTGGATAAATGGTGACTTTGTTTTTAAAGGAGAAGAGTTAGTAAGTCTGCTGCGTAAAGTTTCAAGGTGGTACAACGTGGATGTAGCATGTCCCGAACGACTTGAGAAGTTGAAATTTGATGGTATGGTATCGCGTTCTCAGCCGCTATCTACCATTATTGATATGTTGCAAACAACAGGAAAAGTAAAATTAACGCTAAATGGAAGGAGGCTTATTGTGATAGATTGACCTATCTAATTTTTACGATAAGCCGCATAAAAACAACCAAAGGTGCTGGTAACACCTTTGGTCAATGTGTTAAGCTTATCGATCATGTTGCGATTCAATGATCATCAAATAATATTAACAACAACAAATATATGAGTTTTTATCAATGCATGCGTGTTATGAAAATCACCATGGTATTTTTAACTTGTTTGTTGGTGAAAGTCAGTGCGTTTACTTACGGTCAACGTATTACACTTAACAAACAAAATAGTCATATCCCAGCTATTTTAAAAGAAATAAGGCAGCAGAGCGGTTATGACTTTTTTTACGATAATGGGCTCTTTAACCGAGCAAAACCCGTTAATGTCAATCTAAACAATGCAACTGTTGAAGAAGCATTGAATATATGTTTTGCAGGACAACCGTTCGGTTATGTTGTGAAAAATAAACTGGTTGTTGTTACGGCGCTTCGGACTGTGCTGGAAGAGCCCGCCGATGTATTGCAGCAGCGCTTGGTTGGTCGAGTTATTGATCAACAGACAAAAAGGACATTGGCCAGCGTTTCTATCCGTGTTAAAGGGACATCTGGAGGAACGAATTCTGATACAAATGGAAACTTTTCGCTATCGATTTCTAAAATTCCTACTGTTCTCGTTCTTTCCTATCTGGGCTATCAGACCAAGGAAATTGAAATTAATGATGTAAAGGAAAACCTTGTTATTGGATTGAGCCCTCTTGCTACAGCATTGGAAGAGGTCACCGTTCAGGCAAGGCGTAAAATGAACACTGAAACGGCCGTGCTGGAAGAACGTAAACGCGCTTCTATTGTACAGGATGCTATTTCGGCCGAATTGATCGAGCGTACCGCAAGTATTACAACGACACAAGCATTGCAACGCGTCACGGGCGTTACGGTGACTGATGACAAATATGTTGCGGTAAGAGGGCTAGGTGATCGATCTGTGATCGGTCAGTTGAACGGCGTAAGATTGGCTTCTTCTGATCCTGACCGTAGTGCCATCCCATTGGACCTTGTTCCGGCTTCCTTATTGGATAATATTACCGTTTATAAAACAGTAACACCAGATAAACCTGCCGATGCTGCTTCGGGTATCGTTGAGCTCAAAACGAAATCTGTACCTGAGAAAATGACATTTGAGCTTATCGCTCAAACCGGGCTCAATTCGAACATCGGTTTGGGAGGAAATTACAACAGCTTTTGGAACAGTGAGATGGGATTATTGGGGACACGAATCAATAAAAAAGACCTTTCCTCGGATTTTTTAAATCTTGCAACGCAATATCCCAATGGATTAAGTTCCATCCAGGATATGATCGCCAATAGCAACTATAGTCCCTCAGGATACCAGGAGGTAAACCGGGTTAATAAAATTATGAAAGGGTTCGATCCTGTTATGACAACTCGATACCGCCGTGCACCTATGAATCAGCTTTACTCGGCAACATTCGGTAATAGTTATGATGTTTTTGGAAAACACAAACTGGGGCTTATTGTCGGAGGAAATTATTATAGAAGAACCGCTGATATTTATCAGGGCGAACTGACCCAGTATAGCATCTATCAAGGGGTAGTGACTGGTAATCCTGATATTTTTAGTTTTAGGAATATCCCTAATTATATTACACCGAATAGTCTTTTTATGGGGAAGTATCAAACTTATAGCGAAAATACAGGAACCGAAACACTAAACTATGGTACACTTGTAGGGGTCACCTACCGTTTTAATCCACAGCATGAGGTCAGTATGCAATATTTGGGAAGCTGGGGAGGAGAGTCTATTGCAACAAATTTAAATGGACGCTATGAGTATTCGGGCTTGCCTGGCGAAGTCAGAAGTACTATTCATTCGCTTAAACAGACCTTCCGTAATCTGAATACCTTTAACCTACAGGGTGAACATAAGTTTTTGAAAAATGAGCTCTCGCCTCGTTTGAGTTATAATGTTGCAACTTCAAAGTCCACACAGAATGATCCGGATTTTAGATTTGCTAGTCTTGTAGACTACAAACCTCGGGGTGGAGGATGGTATCGGCGTCCCATTATAGGTGAGCAGGCTCATTTTGATGACTATGTATATTCTGAACATCTCTATGCACTTACATCGGGCTATGTAAACGGATTCGGAAATTATGGTATTATTCAAGCTGAACCTAATGGTCGGAGATGGCGAAATTTGAACGAAGATAATTTTAATGCTAAAGCTGATCTGAGTTTTCCTTTCAGGCTATTGGGTGAAAAGCAGTTGTTTAAAACGGGGTTCAATTATTTATTTAGGGATCGTAAATTTACAGAAAACCAGCTGTTTCTGCCAGGGTCTAATTTCACTGGCAATAAATCAATTCCATTATATGATGTTCAGGGCAATTTAGACCGTTTGGTAAGCAATGAAATTGTAGGTGTTGTATTACCAAAAGCGGGGCAGGGTGAAGGTATGATGCCAGTAGGTGGTTTTCTATACAATAGCCAAAAATCGCCAAATAACTACAAAGGTTATTTTGAAACCAATGCATTATATGGTATGCTGGATCTCAAGATTGCTGAACGATTCCGCATGGCCGGAGGAGTTCGGTTTGAGATGACAAATATTGGTTCGACAGTGGATACTGCGAATGTGTTTTTAGACCCTGCACTGACCGCAACATCTCCAGATGGTACACGTATTCCTCTGGATCCGATTAATCCCAATTCTGTCTATAAAACAAAATATAAACCATTCTATTCTGTCAATGCAACCTATACGTTGAATGACAATATGAATTTTCGTGGGGCCTTCAACACGACTCTGGCGAGACCCGAATTGCGTGAGATTACCAATGTATTTGAATTTGATGCCTTTCAAATGGGCTTAGTTGTTGGTAATCCCAATTTGAAAAATCAATATACCCAAAATGCGGATTTTCGATGGGAATGGTTTGCTGCTAAAGGAGAGGTTATTGCCGTGTCGGCTTTTGGAAAGCGTATAGAAAATCAATTGGTTAAGGTCTTTAATCTAAAAACCCAAGGGTTAGCTGCTACTTATCCTGAATTTCCAACCATCCAATTTCAGAATGACGGTAATATTGGTAAGGTATGGGGATTGGAATTTGAAGTTGTCAAGAATTTGGGAACATTATATGATCCTTTAAAAAACTTGTTTTTGGGTACCAATCTTTTATTGGCTCAAAGTGAAATTAAAAAATCTGCGGAGCGTTATGAAGCAAATCGTTCACTGGATAGATATACCCCAAAAAATAGTCCGTTGTTTGAGCAGGCTCCTTATTCGATTAATGCTTGGTTAAACTATGATAACGACAAATCAGGAACCGATCTCACTGTGACCTTTAATATGGTTGGGGAACGCTTAGTCCAAATTAATCTGACAGGGGAACCAGATCTGTATACACAGCCCGTGCCTTACCTTGATTTTGTTTTTTCCCAAAAGCTAAATAAACGGATCTTGTTTAAAGGCTATGCCAAAAATATAATGAATCCTGCTATTAAAACTGTTTATGCGAATCCGCAAACCGGAGGAAAGTGGTATGGAAATGAGTATATCAACAGAAGTTATAAGCGCGGTGCGGAAATTATGATCGGTTTTACCTATAACTTATTTTAATCCAATGAAAATCAGTATGTGTAAACGCGTGAGTTGTCGGTTTTTTGCTGTTACAGCTTTATGTTTTTTATCCTTTGTTTCTTGTAAAAAGGAAAAACTGGATGTGATTAATGACAATCGTCCTGTAACTGAAAACCGGCCAAATTCAAATACTAGAATTGTTAATCTATCTGACTTTAATCAGGTTATTGCTAATGGCGACAGCTTGACAAGTTTTGTTGTGTTGCATCCGTTAAATCCGGGGAATCATAAATATCCCGGAACCTCATATTTCCCAATAGACGGACGTTTGACAAAGATATGGACAGTTCCACAAGATCTTTTTGACCAGAAAGAAGAGGCAGACCTTACGTTTGCAGCTCGCTTTTATCAGGGTTTTGGTTTGAACCATGATTTTAAAGTCAAGGTTGACAATAGTTATGAGCAACCTAAGGATTATTTTTTGCTTCCTTCCTTATTCATGAATGGTCAACCGGAAGTTGTTGCACTAACGCGTGCTATGACTAGTCCCACTAAGCCAGACCATTTTAAAATCCGCATTGTTAATCTCGGTGGGACAATTAAAAATCCAGCTATTGGAATGAATGGTCCGCAAGAAAATCTCGTTGGTCCAATTTCTTTAGCCTATGCCGATGGTACATTGGTGAATCAAAAAACCAGTGCAATAGCAGCTTCTCAGATTAGTTCTGATTACATCGAGTTGCCTTATGGGACTTATCAATTCAAGATATTGGTAGCAGATGGCAGACCCCTTCCTTCTTTGGGCTCAGGTCGGTTTGAGTACGGGCTCATTGATTTACCGACTTCCACCATTCCAAAAGATTATGCGAAGTCTACTAATTTTACTTATGCTCCGATTCAGGATTTTCAACCTGGTGGTGTTTATACGATCGTAGTCACTCCACAGCGATTTAATTATTTCTCCAATGAGCTGAATGAGACAGTTTCAGCCTATCAAAATTCGTTTCAGATCATTACAGATATTGCTGCGCCAACGAATCAAAGTTATTTGAGGATACAAGGTGTAAATGCATATAAGGATCAATCGATAGGGTTTAGGGTCGATGGAAAGGTTATTGCCAGTGGTATCGGATTTGGAAAAGGAAGTAATTATAGTGTGTTTACCCAGAAGCAATATGATATTGAGGCTATAGATGCAACTGGAAACGTACTTGCGACGATTAAACAGGAATTGCGGAGCAATCAAAATTATACGTTATGGCTCTATCCTGATGGAAATGGAAAGGCTCAGTTGCTTCTCATTTCCAATGATCTGAGTGGTACGCTCCCTTTACCGGCTGAAGACGATGGGACATACAGCCGGCTAGCTTTTAAATTCTTCTTCTTTAATCGCTTTTTAAATCTATCGGCAAGCAATCCTTATATCACCTTTACGCTACCTAACGGACAGCCTTTCGGAAACAGTGGCAATGTAAATCTGCAACCTGGGATCCCTTCGATTAATATGCCTTATACCAATGTAAATATTATGGCGAATCCCTACGCAATAATGGCTTATCGTTCTAAACCAGACGTAATACCGGGTATCTGGGCCGACGATATTGACGTATTGCAATCGACGGAGTTTATAGCAAATAAATCGCTGTATACAACCATTGGAAGGCCTCTGCCAGCATTTGAGCCAGGGATTTATACTGTAGCATTGATTGGAAAAAGTGGTTCGGGATCGTCCGATAAAGAAAAAGCGCGAATGATCATTATCAAACATAATAAATAATGAAAAAGCAAAATATATCAAGTCGTATTTGGCTACTGGCCATTTTTATACTATTGCTTGCTTCCTGTACGAAAATTGAATATACACAGATTGCCGAGCCGGCTTATCTACGTGTTTTTAATAATGTCAATTACGTACAGACTATGGGTAGCAAAGATGATAAAGTACCCTATTTCTGTATGCTTATCAATCCAAAAATAGGTTCTGATGGAAAATTTACAGGAGCGGAAATTATAGGTGATTTCTTGGATAAACGAGATCCTTATGCTCCCCCATATCCTTCTCACATCGGGAACAGTACAGACCCAAGCAATCCCGAATATCCAGGAAAGGAAAATGTCCTAGTCGGTCCTATTTTAAACGGATTTGACTTAAGTAGCTGGGCTCAGGTGCCTTCAGGCGAAGTAAGGGTCGTATTTGCGTATCGTCCAAAAAATACGGTACCCTTCTTCGAATTGGAAGATCGTTTGAAAAATGACATTCTGATCGATACGGTGATCAATCTTCAAAGCAAAGAAGTTTATACACTCCATCTTTTGCAAAGGGATTTTTTAAAGAAGGATCATGGAGTCTTATTGAGACATGAAAATTTCTATAAACTCCCTTTATCAGATTCATTGGTGTACGTAAACTTTTACAATATGAGTGCAAAAGGGTTCTGGGAAGCCGATGCAAGCTTAAAAGATGATGATTATCGGTTGAAAAGCTTCAAAAATGGTGTTAAGGATGATATGAATGTATTTTTGTCACTTTATGAAAGTCAGGAAGAGCTCAGCCATTATGCTGCGAAAGTAAATGGTTACCAAGGGCGTTTTTTGACGTCCGTTAAACGTAATACAAGTTCAAATGAAGTGAACGCCTATGCAAGTTTTCCGTTATGGGCGAGTAGTAAATCCAACGGTATCCGCACAGCTATTTGGCAACGATTTGACTTTTTTACACCTGGAATGGATCCCGTCGCGAATCCATTTTATGACAGTGAGACAAATACAGGTGGCAACTGGGCTGTACTTAATTGTCTCCTAAATGGAAAAGTAGGATTGACCAGTAATGAAAACGGAACACTGCTTCCAAATTTGTTGGTCAACGTACATTCGGGAAAGGATAATCCACGCACTTTCGCAACGGTCAATACGATCGAAATTGTCAATGGTCGCGTCTACCTAACGACTATACAACGAAAATATGCTCCACCTATTTACTAAAATTAGCAGAAATGATTCAATATAATAGCAAAATAGAACAGAAGGTTTCACTGCTTCATGCTATAGGCTGGTTTTCTGCGTGCTTATTTATTTTGTTGCTACAAGGCTGCAAACATGATAATCTCACGGTGCCCCAACCTAATGAAAATATACGACCGGCAGCCGATTTTATTCGTAATAATTATGAAATGCGCCTCTTTGATGCAGCGTTGGAGAGAACTGGTCTGAATGTCGAACTAAATGGCAAAGGTCCATTTACAGTTCTCGTTCCAAACGATCTCGCTTTTAATGAGATCGGTGTGTTTCGCCCAACCGATTTTGATCGAATGAATAAGGATAGCTTGCGGAGACTGATTTCTTATCATATTCTCCCAAGGCGACTTTATGTGAGCGATATTCCGAGTAACTCAGTGGATTTTAGGTATGCAACACTCGAAGGTTCCGAATTGTATGCCTCAATCGGTTCTATCTCACCTGGAGCTACTAATCCCGTGAATATGCTATTTTTTAGCGGATCGAAAGCGATCCGCAAAGACGTGGTTTTATCCAACGGGGTGTTGCATGTGCTGGATAAGGTTATGAAACCACAATTTGAAAAAAATATTCAGGATTGGCTCAGTGACAAGAAAGACTATACCGTTTTTGTGGCTGGACTGAAGAAATTTGGTCTGTGGGATCAGTTTGCTGGAAAAGGCCCTTTTACGGTATTTGCACCAACAAATGAGGCCCTAGAAAAGAGAGGGATTACGATGGAATTTTTGGATAGTGCTGTTCCACAGAATTACGTCCCTGAGGTATTGTTTGGTGCCTACATCATGTACGATAAACATTTTTTTATATCGGATTCACAGGTTTTTACGATCATTAATTCGAACGGTAATTACAAATACCACTTGAAAGATAAAGTACATTATATGGAATATTTTGCCAATGAAGTCTATCCGACTTGGAAATTGAGTTATAATATGAGACTCCGCGACAATGATACTTTCTATTCGGTTATACTCGCCGATGTAACGTATGCTGTCGGCGCTAAAATGGACTATTTGTGTAGTAATGGTCTGGTACATGATTTAGATCAAGGGCTGGTAAGCCCAGATCAAGCGATAAAAAAAGGAAAAGATGAAAAATAAATCAATAAATGCCGTTTGGTATATACTGTTGTTATGTACTACTGCTGTGTTTGTACTGCTATCTTGCCAAAAAACTGAGTTCATGCCGGAGCTTGTGGGGGAGGAAGTTCCCTATAAAAACGAAGCTTCACAGGATGTTACGCAACTATTGACAACGCATAACGAAGCAAAAGTTTTTTTAGCAGCATGGCAGAAAAGTAACATTGTAGCACTGAGTAAGGCTGCTGGAGTCAATACAAAAGTGACCGTATTGGCGCCAACCGATAATGCGTTAAAGCAAGTTGGAATAACACTAGAGACTATTCAAAAAATGACTACTGAGGAAGCTGCCGATTTCGTTCAATTTTACAGTTTTTTAGGAGATCTTAACCAAATTAAACTTGGTAAATATAGTCTCATGGTTCGATCGATGTTAAAAAATCAAAATTATCGAGTACCTTTTTATGATAATACCGAGCCAGTCGGCAGACGTTACGACATCTATGCTTATCGTCATTATCTCGCTGTGAAAGATGGCGATTTGCTAGTCAATGGTAAGTCTAAAGGAAAATTAGCTTATGAGCCCGCGACAAATGGCGGTATCTATATGTTGGAAAAAGTGATCGAAAAGCCTACTATGACCATATTGGAGGCGCTAATAGCCGACGGAAGGTTTACTTTTTTTGTGGAATCCCAACGTTTATCCGAGGAAATGTTTTATGAAAAAATGTTGGATGATATTGAGCCTCTATGGGGATATCGTATGAGTAAAGAGGAGTTTTTGAGCTATTATCCAGAGGCCAGAGTTTCCTATCAACGAGGATGGGATATCGATAGGGATCCATTTTACAATGAGTTACCTAATCTCAACCTGACAGCCACATTTGCACCAACAGATGATGCCTTTCGAAAAGCAGGGTTTAATAGCGTGGCCGATATTCTAGCTTTTAATGCTAAACGGGGAGACGTAAGATACGACGACTTGTATTTTGAACCACGTGGATCATATCCGACAGATACTTTATTCAGTTTTCATCGCAATTGGGGCAGAGTGTTTGCAACTGAGGATCCTGCTTATGGCATAGCGATGTCCAATAATACAGTCTTTTATAGTAATGATCTGGATCCTGCCTTGTTAAACGATTACTATGTGAATATAGGGGGGAGTAGTCAGGTTCAATACGCTTATAAGATGCCTTTAGCTTTTTCTAAAAATGGAAACCAGATCCAAATGAAAATCAAAGAAACCGAGCAAGCACCGATCAATATTATTGAGACAGATATAAATACGGTTAATGGACCGATCCACGTTGTTGATAACCTACTGCTTCCAAAAGGATTTAAACTTAAATAAAAGATGAGACGACATAATTTTAGTTATAGCAAGTGTAGCCTATTTTTGCTGACGATCAATCTATTATTTGCTTGTAAAAAGGAAGAAAACACGACGAATTTTGACAATAATAAGGTCAACTTGGTCGTTGCCGATAATTTTAATTTATCGGTATTTAATGCTGCATTGCGCGTCAGTAATATGGATAAAGAGCTGCAAAAGGGCGAAGGTCCCTATACTTTGCTTGTTCCATCCGACAATGCCTTTGGAAAGGCGGGTTATCCAACTGTGGTGAGCATGCTGTCTGAACGCGCAGCAATAGTTTCTAATATCGCTAATTATCACATACTGGATGGAAAATATGAGCTCAATAAGCTTCCTTTTCTGTTTAATCAAGAATTGAAAACACGTCGCGGTAAGGTCTATGCCACACACTGGGTCAAAGGCGCCGATACAGTACTGACACTGAATGGAGCACGTATATTGACACAAAATTTGCCTGCATCTAATGGACTGATTCAAGTGCTCGACCGCGTTATGACTCCCTATGTACATGATAAGATTGTCGATGCTATCAACGCAGATGCGAGTATCAGCATATTTGCTCGTGCTATAAAAAGGACCGGCATTTTATCCGAAAAAACAAATCAGGGAGCCTATACGGTTTTTGCACCGAATAATGCTGCTATGAATCTGCTGGGATTTCAATCCGTGCAGGATGTGGAGCTGGCCAATTTAGATGATCTGAAAAAAATAGTCCGCTATCATATTCTCCATGACCGTCGTTTTGTGTACGACTATATCTTGAGTACGGGTAATACAAATATGTCTAAGCAAACCATGCTAGATGGTAACAGTGTTGACATTAAGTTGGTTCCAAATACCAGTTCTCCGGGCTCTTTCAGCGGCATAACACTTCGGGGTTTGGGGAATACAAATGATGTCTTATTACAGAAACAGGATATCCTTACCGGAGATGGGGTACTACATATTGTTGATCAGGGGCTCCGGCTAACACAGTAATAAGAAGATTTATCTAACGAATTAATGAAACATAGCAATGAATAGATATCAAAATGACAGTATATGCATAGGAAGGCCAACCATGACTTTCTACCCTATAATGTCAATACTAAAGCTAATTTTACTCTTTTTGTTTCTTTTGCAAGCGCTCAATTCTTTTGCGCAGGAAACTTCGGGTACAATTAACGGAAAGGTGCAAAGTAGCAGTGGAACTCTTGTGGAGAAGGCGACCGTTACTGTGATACACACACCAACAGGGACCCGTTATGTGCAATCGACTGATAAAGATGGACGTTTTACTTTAAATAATATTCGTATTGGCGGTCCATATACAGTTGATGTAAGTAGCATTGGATTACAAACAGAACGTAAAGAAAATATATTTGTGCGTTTGGGAGAAACCTTGCAGACGGATTTTATTATGCAACAGCGTAATGAAACACTTAGTGAGGTCGTTGTGACTGGCCGGAAAGGTGATACAAGGGCTGGGACAGTAGGGACAGGAAATCATTTCAGTGGCGCGCAAGTAAGGAATATGCCTACAGTCAACCGTTCGATTACCGATGTAACTCGGCTTACACCGCAAGGAAGTCGCGATAATAGTTTCGGTGGTACAAACTTTAGGTATAATAATGTCACGATAGACGGTGCCATCAATAATGATGCAATAGGTTTTAGCCCCTCTCTTGGCGGACAAACCGGGACCTCAGGAATGGCGGGGAGCAGTACAAGAACAAACCCCATATCAATAGACGCCATTCAGGATATGCAAGTATATTTGGCTCCCTACGATGTCAAGATCGGAAATTTTACAGGCGGTTCGGTCAATGCTGTCACGCGAAGTGGTACAAACCAAGTTGAAGGATCGGTTTACGCCTATGGACGGAATGCCGCGTTAACGGGTAAGGACCGGGTGGGAACTTTGGGGAAAATGAATAAAGATTTTTATGATTATCAAACAGGTTTCCGAATAGGGTTTCCTTTAATAAAAGATAAATTATTCTTTTTCAGTAATGAGGAGTTTACCAGGCGCCAAGATCCTACGCAGTTGCGTGTTGGGACTATCGAAACAGCTCATATTTTGGAGCAGCGCGATGTAGAAGCAATAGCCGAAGCCGCTCGTTCACGCTATGGTGATATTTTTAATATTGGAACCGCAGGTAATTATACAAATTGGTCCCGGTCAACCAAGTTTTTCAATCGTTTAGACTGGAATATAAATGCCAAACATCAGTTGGCAATCCGTAACAATACAATCTTTAGTAAGGCAACTCATATGGATCGGGATCAACAGGATTTTCGGTTCAGTAGTATGGCCTTTGAACAAGAAAACAACCAAACAAGTACCGTTGCAGAATTGAAAAGTAGATTCAGTAATAATCTTTCTTCCAATATTGTGTTGGGATATACACAGGTAAATGATCGACGTGACCCTTTAAGTGATCCCTCCTTACCTCAAGTACAGATACAAGGGCGTACACCGGGCACAACAATTTATCTTGGAACTGATCGTGAAGCTAGTATATTTAACATGCGACAAGGTACCTGGGAGATTACGGCCAATCTAAATTGGACAAAAGGCAGGCATAAATTGTTATTTGGAACACATAATGAGCTTTATCGCATTCGGTATGGGTTTGTTAACAGCTGGAATGGCCGGGTTGATTACAATAGTATTGCAGATTTCGTCGCGAATGTTCCGTATCGCGTAAGAGGAAGTTACAACTATAAGGATAATTCACACTCTTACATTTTGGATCATCCCGCGGCTAACTTCTCCGTTGATATGTATAGTCTCTACATTCAGGATGAAATCCGTATAAATGATCGTTTTCAAATCATACCTGGACTCCGTGCGGATTTGGCAGCTTTGCCAACAATGCCGACACGAAGTGATAAAGTCAATGACATGTGGTCTGACCCCACTTTTGGTACAACCTACACCTATACACCGCCGAATCGGTTAAGAAATGAGTTTCTAAATAGGATACAGTTGTCTCCGAGAATTGGCTTTCGATGGGAGGCAATGGACAATAAACAACTGACTGTCCGGGGTGGTGCCGGTTTGTTTACAGGGCGTATACCATTTGCTTGGCTGGCTTATGCATACTATAATACGGGGAACAGTTACGGCGCTTTCGATCAAAAAGCAGATCAGAAACCATTTGCACCTGGGTCTGACCCTATAAAGCCAAGTCCGAATGGAATAGGTGAGTTTATAGCGCAGAATGGCGCTGTCATTAATGATCCAAGTACCGGAAAAACGCAGGTTGATCTGGTCGATAACAATTTTGTACTGCCGCAGGTGCTGCGGTCCAGCTTGGGTATAGATTACAAGGTTGAAAGCTGGAAATTTACGGTTGAAGGTATTTATACAAAGAATATTAAAGATGTTCTATTTCAGCAGCTGAACAACAAGGATAACCCATTATGGTATGGATATGACGTCAACAAACAACAACCTGTTTATAGCGGTACTGTGGATAATCGTTTCTCGAATGTATATCTTCTGAGTAATACCAATCAAGGCTACCGCTACAGTATAACAGGGACCATTGGAAAAAACGATCAAAGAAAAAATGAATGCTACACTGAGTTATACCTATGGAGAATCGAAGGATTTAAGTAATGGCGTACGTAATTCTATGGAAAGTAACTGGCAACTAAATCAGTCACTTATTCCTAATAATCCAAAGTTAGCTTACAGTAATTTCGATATCCGTCACCGTATCGTTTCGAGTATAAATTACGAACAAATTTGGCGTAATGTAGGACGTACGAATTTTACCTTGTATATCAGTGCGCAATCTGGAAGTCCATTTACCTATGGTATCGTCAATAATAGCATACAAGGTTTGCCGCAACAAGTAAGTTTGGTTTATATTCCAAGACAGACGGAAACAATTCATTACTTTAAAGATCTTGCAAATGGTCTTTCTGCTCAGCAGCAAGCAGATGCTTTTAATCGGTTCATTGATGGTAATGATTATCTAAGCTCTCGTAGAGGAGATTTTACAGAGCGTAATATGGGACGTACGCCATGGAATGTACAGGCAGATCTACGAATTGCACATGATCTCTTTCTTCAGAAGTCAAAGAAACGATTTATAACATTTTCGGTGGATGTTATGAACTTGACTAATCTAATCTCCAAGAAATGGGGTATTCAATATTTTTCGCCCAATACATTTAATTCGACGAGTAGTGTGGGACTTACCCCATCATTATTTCCGCCGAGGCAAAATGCTGATAGCTGGCCCGTATTTACCTTTAGTGATCCTGGGCAGCCTTATAGCATCGATTATTTTAAACTCAAGAGCACAAATACAATGTGGGGTTCGATATACATTCTAATTTGGTCATTTGGCAAAAACCTAAAAGGATAGCGGATATATAGTTATAAAGAATTTATTCCAATGAAAAATACAATTAATCTAGTCATCATATCTATATGGATGGCTATTGCGACGATCAGTTGCAGTAAAAAGGAAGAATTGGTCGATAAAATTCCGGTTAAAGTGGATAGTTATTACCCTAATTCTGGTAAAGCTGGCACACTAGTTACGATTGAAGGACAGGGCTTCAGCGGGGCAAATACAGAATTTTCTGCAACAGTTGCAGGGGGGCAGCAGAGGTCATTAGCGCTACTTCAACATCGGTTGTTTTACGTGTGCCAAAAGGTGACAAAAGTGGCGGAATTGTCTTGAAGTATGGAAGTAATAGTTTTGATGTCGGTACGTATACCTATCAAGATCTTTCAGTCTCAAAAATTTTTCCGACAAATGGTACAGGCGGCACCCAGCTACGGATTGATGGGGAGGGGTTTGGTAGTACAGATAAACCTGCAGAAGTCTATGTTAATGGCAAAAAAGCTTTAGTTGTGAGTGTTACAGATAAATTAATCGTTGCAGAAATTCCAGAAGATGCGGGGTATGGTACTGTAGAAGTTCGTGTGGATGGTAAAAAGTCTCAAGGACAGAATTTTACTTATCAGGTCGTCCGCAGTATTAAACCATTAACAGGTGGGGCGGGAACCAAAGTTACCCTAATGGGTGAAGGCTTCGAAAAAGTCAGTTCGGGGAATATCGTTGATTTTCAATGGAAAGATCGCGGTCGTATTGGAGTCTAGTCCTGAAAAAATTGTGGTAGTGGCTCCAGCTGGTGTCAGTACCGGACCTCTATCCGTGAATATCAATGAACAGAAGATTTCGGGTCCGAAAATTTACGGTTGTAGGCAAGCCTGAAATCGGCGCTGTCTCTCCTTTGAGTGGCCCTAAAGGGGCTGAAATGACAATAAGCGGGCTATTATTTAGTAAAGAACTTGACGAAAATCAGGTTTTTATAAATGGGAAGCAAGTTGCTATTTCTTCAAGTAGTGAAAATCAGCTGAAGTTGATCATTCCTGGCGGAACTGGATCTGGAAAGGTAAGGGTTGTAGTCAACGATCAATCCGTGGAAGGACCACAGTTTAAAGATCAGACGCTTGGTATTCGTTCTATAAGTCCGGACAATGGTTTGGCGGGAACAAGTGTAACGTTATTGGGCACTGGATTTAGTACAAATGCTGCCGAAAATAGGGTTTATTTCAACGGTGTTTCGGCCCCTGTGACAAGTGCTAGTGAGAATAAGTTGGTTATAGAGGCACCACAGGGTGTTGCAACAGGCGAGGTGAAGGTAATCGTTGGCGGTCAGGATGCTTTAGCACCGCAACCGTTCCGTCGCGCAGGTGTAATGACATTCGTAGGGGGGCCAGGAAGTACAGTATTCGGCAATAACCTAGCTGGAATGGCGATAGATGCGCAGGGAAATTTATATGTCGCAGATCCAGAGAATAAACAAGTTAAAAAGGTATCTCCGACTGGAAGTGTATCTATTTTGCAGGTAGATGGTGCCAATGCTGTATTCGACTATCCTACAGGAATAGTTGTTGACACGCAAAATAATATTTATGTCAGCGATCAGCGATCAAATCAGATTTTTAAAATTACAGCTGCGGGCAAACGCACTATACACGCAAAAGGATTTTCTCCGGGTGCAATGTGTTTAGATCTGTCAGGGAATTTATATGTGGCAGTAGCTGGTTTTGCGCAGGGAATAAACAAAGTCAACCTGGCTGGAGGTTATACTAAGGTACCTGGACCTAGTTGGGTAATGGCAAAGCCCTTTGTAGATAGTCAAGGAGTTTTGTATTATTCGGATCAGAATACGAGCAGCAATAACGGGATTGAAATTGTAAGACCGGGTGTTACACGTGGGGAACGTTGGGTAGGAGGTTCGGATGCAGGTTATCAAGATGGGATTGGAACGAACACATATTTCAACGGAATAGGCGGTATCACAGCAGGATTAAATAACAGATTGATTGTTGCTGATAACTACAACTATGCTATTCGGGAGGTCAATATGTCAACACGGGAAGTGACTACTTTGATAAAGGGAACGAATGGATATGTGGATGGAACTTTGTCTACAGCGCGGTTTGGTCTGATAAAAGACATAGTCGTAGATAAAGATGGTAATATCTATCTTCTGGATGTTGGTAATAAAGCTATTCGGAAACTGTTTCTGAAATAATAACTATACAAATCCCCGATGCAACCGTATTGTTTTTTAGGAGACCCTCTCTTTGAAAATAATGCAGAGTATATGTCGGGGATTTAGCTATTCTAGCAAATTGACAATGATTAAAGTGTATTATTCGCAAGTAAAAAGTCTCCGTAGAAATCGGGGATATTGCTGTCGTAAATTGCATTTGCGACAGCTGTTATTGGGTAGTTTACTTTAATGATCTCGGCATTAATTTCTTTTTCAGATAAGGTTATTATTGTGTAAGTTGCTTTTCTGTCTTTTTCTTTACTACGTCCGACGGAACCACAATTGATAAACAAGACATCTCCATCCTGTTGAATATAAGAATGGTGTGTATGTCCCATCACCAGAATATCGATTGCTTTTTGCTTTAATTGAGTTGATAGAGCACATTTTTGGGTTGATTCATGGATGTATTCGTCATTGCTTTGGAGGCTGGCATGGACAAGAAGTATTTTCCTAAAACTCGTTCCAAGTTTGAAGGTTAGTTCAATGGTGTAGGGTAATGTTGCTAGCCATTTTTTATGAGGGGCCGATATCTCCTTCTTACTTAGCTTGATGGCGATTTCTCGATTTGAAGTCTCTATTACATCATGGTGTGGTAAAGGGATAATGGCTTCGTCAAAAGCAATTCTTTGGTCATGGTTTCCCAGTAGACATGGAATGTTTTTTTCTTGTATTCTGTCAATGACTTCATTGCCCCAGGGAGCGAAATCAACAAGATCACCTAAGCAGTAAATTTGTGTTAATCCTTTATTTTTGATATCTGTTAATACCGCATCCAATGCAATTAAATTGGCATGAATGTCACTTATTATGGCAAGTTGTATCATATTCTTATGCTACAAACATAATCATTCGGATAGTCAGTCAACGTACACTTTAAGAGGTAAAGAAGAAAATGATAATAGCATTATAATTTTTATTCTAAAAGAGGAGGAACTGGATGGGATTGGTGAAGAAATACTGTTAAATAAGCACATATCGAATAGCCTCAGATATGTGCTTATTTAAGTGATGCGTTACTAAAGATTCATCCCGCCCGATACTTCAATGCGTTGTTCGTTGATCCATCTTGCATCTTCTGTACAAAGGAAGGCCACCACTCCACCGATATCATCGGGTACACCAGCACGTCCTAAAGCTGTAACAGCTGCAATATGCGCATTTGTTTCTTTGTTATCCCGCACATGCCCGCCACCAAAATCAGTCTCGATTGCGCCAGGAGCAACGACGTTTGCTGCAATACCTCGAGGACCGAGTTCTTTGGCAAGATACCTCGTGAGTACCTCGATTGCCCCTTTCATCGAGCCATAGGCAGATGATCCCGGAAATGCAAAACGGGCGAGGCCAGAGGAAATATTGATAATACGTCCGCCATCATTCAAATAGGGAAGAGCTTTCTGCGTGAGAAAAAATACCCCTTTATAATGGATATTATAAACTGTATCAAATTGTTCTTCTGTGGTTTCTATAAAGGGTGCATATAAGGCAGTGCCCGCATTATTGATCAAAAAATCAAAATTAGACTTTCCCGTTTGTTGTAGCAAATGTTGCGTAACCCGTTCAATAAAGCCATTAAAGGACTGCACATTTCCTGCATCCAATTGGAATGCAGCTGCATGTTGCCCTAAAGATTGTATCGTAGCAACCACATGATCCGCTTCCTCCTGATTGCTATTGTAGGTTAAAATGATATCGATTCCTTTTTTTGCAAGGCTAACAGCCATGTTTCTACCTAAACCACGGCTTCCGCCTGTTACCAATGCTATTTTGTTTGTAGCCATTTTAATTTGTTTTAAAGATTCAATAGCACAAAGATCCGCCGAAAAGTTGAGCCTTTCCTTGCGAAATGCAAATGGATGTTTGCGAAATTCAAATTATAACGTTTGGGAACGAAAAATGTTTGGGGCAAAGCTGGTTTGCTTTTTGAAAAAATTGGAAAAATGGGCGATCTCCTCAAAGCCAAGTGAATAAGCAATCTCAGATATATTCCAATCGGTTTGTCGCAGTAAAATTTTTGCTTCCTGTGTGACTCTGGCTGCGATGACATGGCTGGTTGTTTTTCCAGTATTTTCCTTTAAAATTTTATTCAGGTGGTTGACATGTATGGCCAGTCGTTCCGCAAAATCATTAGCTGTTCGTAGTTGTAGGCGTTGCATCGGAGATTCAAGTGGAAATTGTCTTTCTAGCAATTCTACAAATAATGAAGTAATCCTATTGGAGGCGTTATGTGTGGGATTTGTTATACTTTTGGGTTGCAGCTTTTGGCCATAATGGACGATTTCAAGCACATAATTTCGCAACAGATCGTATTTAAAAACGTAATCCGAAGATAGCTCTTTATTCATTTTTAGGAAGATTCCCTCTATTTCAATGCGTTGTTCTTCTGATAGTTGGAAAATAGGAAGGCCGCCTGGTTGAAAGATCGGCAAATCATCTATGATCACACCACTTTTATTCCTTGCCAGAAATTCATCGGTGAAAACGCAAAAATAACCTTTTTGATGCTCATCTTTCGGTATCCAATGGTAAGGAACCTTAGGAGTAGCAAATACAAGTGCCGATTCCTCGATTTCGATTACTTTGTCGGCATATTCGGCCGTGTTTTTTCCTGTGATTAAGCTGATTTTATAATACGTTCGCTTATTGTAGGGCATGATCGGTTTATCTTTCAACTTAGCGGCAAGTTCCTCATAACTGAACACATTAAAATGACCAATCTCTCTTGCGATCTCTTTTGGGATACTCGCATTGATCTCCCGATAAAATTGTTCGATGGAAGTTGTTTTCATTTAAGCCCTATTTGCAATAATCAAATGTAGTGCTTTTAGATTACATTCGGTAACACTGTACTTTTTTTGAGATTTTGCTATTCTCATTTTAATGTAAATTGCAAAATTATATTTTGCACAATATAAATTCTTGCCATACATTTGTACAAACAAAACAAATTAAAATATGAAAACGTTATATAACATCGGCGCGACAGCCAGGGGAGGACGAAATGGTCAGGTAAAAAGCGAAAATGGTGTATTGGATTTAGCTGTTCGTATGCCAAAAGGTCTAGGAGGGGCCAATGATGATTATGCCAATCCAGAGATGCTTTTTGCGGCTGGTTATGCGGCATGTTTTGATAGTGCCTTGAATTTAGTGATTAGATCAGAAAAAGTAAAAGCGGGCGAAACTTCGGTAACAGCCCATGTGAGTATCGGACAATTGGATAATGGTGGTTTTGGTTTGGCTGCAGAATTACATGCAAATATACCTGGCGTAAGCCTGGAATTAGCGCAACAATTGATTGAAAAAGCACATCAAGTTTGTCCCTACTCAAATGCAACAAGGGGTAATATGGATGTCAAATTGACGGTATCAACTAACGAATAATATATGAATTATATTGCCAACGTGCTTACAGCACTCGTACTTTTAGAACATGTATACATTGTATGGATGGAAATGTTTGCTTGGGAAACTGCGGGAAAACGTAGTTTTGGAAAGGCTCTTCCGGCAGAATTATTTAAGCCAACGAAGGGGCTTGCTGCAAATCAAGGGCTCTACAATGGCTTTCTGGTTGCAGGTTTAGCCTGGTCTTTTTTAATCAATGACCCCATCTGGAGTTACAATGTACGCCTGTTCTTTTTAGGATGTGTCCTTGTTGCCGGTGTTTTTGGCGGAATTACAGCGAGCAAAAAGATATTTTTTGTACAAGGAGTTCCTGCATTGTTGGCGTGGTTATCCGTTATTCTCTTAAAATAAAACTATAATTATATGTCATTAATAGAAGATTTACAATGGCGTCATGCTGTGAAAGCATACGACCCGACAAAAAAAGTTAGTCAGGAAAATGTAGATAAAATCGTTGAGGCTGCACGCTTTGCACCTACTTCTTCGGGTTTACAGCCATTTAAGATATTGATTGTTGAAAATCAGGCATTGAAAGAAGAACTGGCAAAAGGAGCACTAAATCCAGACTGTATGCGTGAATGTTCACATGTGCTTGTTTTCGCTGCCTGGGATCGTTATACGGAAGAACGTATTGATAAAGTTTATGATTTTACAACGGATGAGCGGGATTTGCCAAGGGGACGCTTTGGTTCTTATACGGACAAGTTGAAATCTATTTATTTGAGTGAAGCTGCCGAAAGAAATTTTGCACATACTGCAAGACAAACTTACATTGCTTTAGGTTTGGCGTTGGCTCAGGCAGCTGAACTTCGTGTCGATTCCACACCCGCCGAGGGTTTTGATAACCAAGTCGTGGATGAGGTTCTACAATTAGAAAAGCATGGACTAAAAAGCGTTTCATTGATGTATGTTGGCGTGGCGGACTCTTCGAGAGATTGGATTTCGACGATGAAGAAGGTTCGGGTTCCTAAGGAAGAGTTTGTTGTTGAATTCAAATAAACCGCAAACAACTTTTTCAATCCCTCAGAAACTCAATATATTTGCAAGATGGATGATTTATTAAAATTAGACAAACAACTCTGTTTTTCCGTGTATGTGCTACATAGAGAAATTATGCAGCAATATCGAACTATTCTTGAAGAGATTGACTTGACCTATCCACAGTATATCACGATGATGGCTTTATGGGAGAATGATGAGCAGACAGTAAATCAATTGGGGGCTAAGTTATTTCTAGATAATGGAACGCTTACACCACTATTGAAGCGCTTGGAGGCTAAAGTTTTGCTTACACGAACACGAAGCAAAGAAGATGAACGCGTCGTGAAGATACAGCTTACAGCACAAGGATTGCAATTGAAGGAAAAGGCGAGCTGTATTCCCATGCAGATTTTTGAAGCGCTTAAGCTCGACTATACTGATATGGTTCAGCTTAAAGCTTTGGCAGAAAAAATCGTGGATAATGTTGGGAATAGCTAGTTTTTATACGATATGAAATCAAAAAAGGATTAAATACACCTGCCTGTATTTAATCCTTTTTTTGTGCTATGGATTGTCTTGAGCGATACATGTTCTCGTTCCTTTTATTATACATCATATTAGCATATTTCGGATTTTTTCATACGACTGTAATGTGGAGATTCGTGGTATGGAAAATATCATTCAAAAGATAGAAGATCTAAATTGGCCTTTGATTACAGAAGAGATGCATAAGCATGGTTATGTGGTTATACCAAACCTGTTGACAGCTTTACAATGCGATCTATTAAAAAAAGGGTATAGCGATTCGACGCTCTACCGTAAAACTGTCGTTATGGAAAGGCATCGATTCGGATTAGGGGAGTATAAATATTTTGACTACCCTCTACCTGAGTTGATTCAAACGATTCGATCTCAACTTTATCCCTATCTTACCGTCATTGCTAATGCCTGGTTTCGTGCGCTGAAAATCGATATATCATTTTCATTGAAACATGAAGACCTTTTGACGGATTGCCGTTTGAAAGGACAAGAAAAAGCAACAGTATTGATTTTGAAATATGGTCAAGGAGGTTTCAATACGCTACATCAAGACTTGTATGGAGCGGTTTACTTTCCGATGCAGGTGGTTTTGATGTTAAATGAGCCAGGAGTCGATTTTATGGGCGGAGAATTTGTATTAACACAACAAGTTCCGAGGGCTCAATCAAAGGCAATTGTTTTGAAACCTAAAAAAGGTGATCTCGTTTTATTCGCAACAAATTTTAGGCCTGAGAAAGGACGAACGGGTTATTTTAGGGTTAATATGAAACATGGGGTGAGTGAAGTCACAGCCGGTGAACGCCATGCGTTGGGTATTATTTTTCATGATGCCGAGAAATAAATCCCACACAATGGAATGGCATAAAAATATTACAGATGCTTCATTGCGCGCCAAGATTCGAGCGGGAGAAATTCACTTTGGTGGCAATGAAAAGCTAAAAATTTATGGATTGCTTTGCTGTATTTCGGGAAAACGGATGAAGCGGGAGAACAGGGTCTTTTTTTCCACTGAGCAAGAAGCGCTAAAACATCAATATCGCCCTTGTGGGCACTGCTTAAAAGCGAACTATGTTGAATGGAAGGAAGAAAATAAAAGATTTGATAAAGTGTAGTTCGCATTAAGTTTGATTATATAGAGAATCTAAGTAAATCAAATTTGGAAAAAGCATCTTATGTCAAATTCCTTGTATATTGTTGAATTTTGTGTTTATCTTGAGACGGGATTAATTATCGTAGATCAAAAGAAAAATGCGTTTATATTCGATTGCTGTTTATTTTATTTTTTCGACTCTGCTGTTGATAAGCTGTGAAGAGGGGAGGCGAGATACTAAAGTATTGAGTTATATGGCTCATAGTGAACGTGACAGTGCCCGTTTGGATCTTAATCTTTTTGAGAGCCGTTTTCATGGTAAATTGTTCTTTTATAGACCTGGAGGTGAGATTGATTCGGGAGACATTCGCGGCAATATCCAAAAAGACACTTTACTTGGGGACTATTATTATACGCCATTTGGCTGGGGACAGAAAAAAAGAAGACCCTTTGCTTTATTAAAAAAAGGGTCTCTGTATATTTTAGGTACAGGTACGGAGCAAGTGTATATGGGAATTCCACATTATATACCTTCAACCATCAATTTCCAAGACCCAAAGTTTATCTTTGAGAAAGTTAATCACTAGCCTCTTATCATCTAAATTAGGGGTCTACAGTATATTTTTTAATCGAATATATTGTAGTAGCATAATGGTTTTTCCATCTATGATTTCACCTGTATCAATCATATGTAGTGCTTCTTCAATATTGATTTCTAGAATTTCAATATGCTCTTCCTCTTCTTCTAAACCACCGCCATCACCAACTTTCATGTTATTGGTGTATTCTGCTATAAAAAAATGTAGAATTTCAGTTACAGAACCTGGAGACATATAAGCTTCAAAGATCTTTTTTGCTTCCTTGATCTGATAGCCTGTTTCTTCTTCTGTTTCCCTTCGTATACAGTCATGGGGAGAATCTTGATCAAGTAGACCTGCACAAGCTTCGATAAGCATGCCTGACTCATTCCCGTTGATGTAAGTTGGTATTCGAAATTGCCTTGTTAATATGACTGTTTGAGCACTGGTATTATAGAGTAAAATGACGGCTCCATTGCCACGATCATAAGCTTCTCGACTTTGTTGCTGTATCGTCCCATCGGGTTTGCTGTATTGATAAGTCACTTTTTTTAAAGTGTACCAGTTGTCTGATAGAATTTCAGTTTTTACAATTTTAATATCTTTTATTGCCATTTTTAGCGCGTTAAAGTCAAAAGATAAAAATAAGAATTGCAATCCAAACTAAGCAGGAAAAACTAAAAGAAGCCTTGATGAATTTATACGAAGTATTGATGAACCTCAGTGCGTTCTAAATTGTTTTGGATTCAGACCTGTATGTTGTTTGAAGAAATTAGAGAAGTAAGGGGAGTCAACGAAACCAAGTTTGAACGAAATTTCTTTGATAGATAAGTCGGTTGCTTTTAACAATCGTTTTGCTTCCAAGATAGTTCGTTGTTGAATGAGCTGGCTCGGAGATACTTCGAGCTTTTGACGGCAGATTTTAGTAAGGTGCGGAGTGGATATATTAAGTTGTTTCGCATAGGAAGATACCGACTTCTCATGCTGAAAATGGATGTCAATTAACTCTTGCAACTTTAAAAGACGTGGATTGGAGTCATTATTTTGTTCATTTTGTACTATTTTCTGTACCTCTTTGCTTATTATAGATGCGACGACAGCTGTGCGAGAGTAGATAATTGCAGGAACGCAATTGTGATCCTCAAGTTCTTTTCTTATTGCATTAAATTCATAATAAAGCAGAGCAAATGTTTCGCTAGAGAGTGAGATAACAGGAGTACGTTGATAGTAAGCAAATGAAAAATGGAAATTGGGCGAAAATTTCTCGAAGTGTTCCCTATCGACCATCAATTGGAAACCAGTTGTATTGGCCCCTAATTTCCAACTATGAACTTGCTTTGGAAACAGGATATGGATTTGATGACGATCAATATGGTAATCTTTAAAATCAATCGTATGAACACCTTCTGCTTGGTCAAAAAGTACCAATAAAAAAAAATGATGCTGGTGTGGACGCGCTATATGATGTTCACCACGTAATTCCGAGTATAAATATCCTTGATTACCCGCAAGCTGGTCTTTTCTAAATTCTTGAATATCTATTGTTGGAAATAACTCCATCGAAATGACTTTGAACCTAAATATAACTATTTTATTTTAAACCATCTTCCAATACCTGTTTGCTGATGGTGAATTCACGATAGCCAAAGGCTCCGGATTTATAACCAATTACGGCGCCAAATTCAATGCTTTTTAAGGAAGATGTCTTTGGGAATACAGAAGAGCGGTATACATTGGCCGCAGCTAAAGGTTTTTCGAATACACGAAAGTGTATACCATCCTTTGAATAGGCGAGATAATTCATATCTGAGGTAAATCGGTCGACGTTTCCAATTGCCAGACATAAAAAATAATATCCATCAATATAGGAACCTTGCAGATGCCAAGTCGAATACCCCTTGCTGAATTCTAGCCAAGGTTTGTTCATAAATTCAACTTTCTTACTGTCGCGATATGCTGTAAAATCTAATCCATTTGTAGAAATACGCGATAGGATATTGGTCATAATTGGTGCTTTGTAGCTAGGCATGAAATCCACTTCGTAACTGGTCGTTAAATTTGTCGAATTTCTCACAAATGTTGGAGAAAGGATGTGGTTATCTTGGAAAGATGTTGGTTCATTACTATTATACACGAGTTCCAGCGGTGTCCAGTCAATCCCATTTTTTGATGTCTGCCTTACAATAACACGTTCAGCTTCTTCATTTAATTTTTTATTGTTGTTTGCGCTTTTGGCACCCCATTTTTTTAAAATTTTGCTTGAGAAAAAGCAACCTCTATAATATAGTTCGAATTCCTCACCGTTGAAATTCCAGTCTACATCGGACCAATAACCTTGATTGGGGCTACCATCTTTTTGGATGAAAGAATCTTCTAGTGCCGGACGTCGTTGAATAGGATTTATTAATCCTGCCGGAGTGATCCATTCTTTTCCATCATTAGAAACTACCACAGTCGGATTTTCATAGAGTGAGGCGGTACGATCTGACCCTATTATGCCAAAATATGGCGTAAATACCATCCAATATTTGTATCCTTTAAAACCGGCAGGGAAATATTCAACATCTGGGTGGCAATAACTCGCACTATTGCCAGAGATATCGCGTATCCAGCCTGGCAACTCTTCGCCAGGTTGGTTTGCATTGGCAGTTGTATTAATTTTTATTGAACCGAGGTCAGTTGTGAAACCTGTAGGTATGGGTAATTTATCTTTTTCAATGACTTCTGGATCCGGTGGTACAATTCCTGGATGAATATCTCTTTTACAACCAATAAATAACAAAAAGCCTAAAAAGAAATAGGTAATTCTCTTAAATGACATATAGATCAATAAAAATAAAATATAAATGATAATCCCTTACGGTATGACTTTTCCTATTAATCTTAGCTAAATGATAGCAAAAATGATTTATTTTTTTTATTTCTCAAAATCGATTTAATAAAATACTTTTATATGTTATAAATATTTGGTTTTCTGATTTATAAGTGTCTTTTTGACTTGTGTCGATGAAGGCTGTTCCCGGCTTTATCCCCCTGTTTGATCCATCAGTTGGTAAAGGCCTGATTGCGTAGTTTCACTGACTTTGGTCGCCAATCGTTTTCAGCATGAAATAACGGTTGCGTAAGGATGTCTCATTATTTGGGGCTCGTTAGATGAAATAAACTAGTGGATAATGTGCCTAATTAGCTTGCTGTTCAGATTTTGGACGATTCACCAAGCTTTCAATGCTTAATGTAAATTTATTTTGTTTGGCAACGCGAAATTCTTTTTCAATTAATGACATGATAACAAGCTAGAAATCTATAAATTGCTTTGAGGTTCAACTTAATATTTTGCTGGATAACCTATATTTTTTTGATGCTGGCGAGGACTTTCTTGTAGTATTTCGTTTTATCGGTTTCGTCAATAACAACAATTTCAACATCGTTTGCTTGAAGTAATTGCATTTTATCTTTGGAGAGCGCGTACCATTTTTTTGTTGTATAATAGAAGAGTTTATTTTCAATAAAGGTACTTCGTCTATAAAACTTATTTCTGGCGCGGTAGGTTAGCAACCACCAAAGGTCTATTTCTACAAAATCAAGCGATAGGCCTAGGATATGGATATCCTTTGTAAAAAATAAATCAATCCATGATTGGAGTTTAGTATCTTTTTTTCGACTTAATCTTTTAATTAATGCAGCCTTGTAGACTGTTTGCGAATTATAATTTGTCCCATTAACGACATAATCCCTCATTTTTTGCAATTGACCACAGTAATGTTCATAACCGAGGTTAATGGAAGAGGGATTTAGGCAGTCGCCGTGGATGTGCCAATAGTTCGTGTTGCCGATTTGGTGTTTACGAAATACACTGTAGGTTGTTTCACGGATAAGGCCAGCATTTGCTGTTGCGGTTTCTCCTTCTAAACTGAATTCATAGTTAGTTGTGATGATATTTTCGATCGAGAGATCCCGAATTAATTGGTGGATTTCATTTTGATTGATTTGAGAGACACAATCCGATATATAGCTTTTAAGTTCTCTTTCATTAATATGCTTTTCTCGAATTGCGTTAAGGAATATTTCCTCATACAACATAGGGAACGGTTTTTGTCCATTTTCCAATGAGCTAACTTTATACTTTTCTTTGATGTTGTGTAGCAAATCACTCCAGTTTATCCCTGGTGAAATATTATTAATGTCGTTCCCGACTAATAAAGCAAACTTGTTCATTGTATTGTAAATCAAGATTTACGTCTGTAAAGTTAAATGAAGATGTCAATCGATCGCATCTTTTGATATAACATTTAATCGATTGAATTTAGATTTCTTCCATACGAATTTAATAAAAAATCGAAGGATTTTGTACATGACCACAGCGACGAAAGCGTTCTTAATCTCATTATATACCGCATGGAAACAATGTGATGTAAATTGAAACTTCTGTAAAAAATGGCTACGTCATTGCGATGGACGGATCAGTCAAATATGTTGGTTTTATTCGTCAAAAAAAGGCTAGGCGAACCAACTTCCTAGCCTTCACGGTATAACTCATCCTATGCTATAACAAACAAATAACAAAGGAATACAGGAAATGTTTGATGTCTCTTCAAGGATGGTCTGTTGTGATATGGCTTGACAATGATATCACGGTCTTGGCAACATATTCCCATAAATTATAGTAGTATTTTGTTGTGTTATTCTCGCTTTTGAGAGTGCTATGAAGAGCAAGTCCTGTTAAGCTCGCTTTTGGTGTATACGTACATCGATGAAAATTTTGCACAATATTCGGTATCTGTAACCTACCGCTTACATCCAGCTAATAGTGCGCTTCACTGCGCAGGATCACGCTTAACTTTGTATAAAATAGAAGCTAAATAACTCTAATAAAGTGTGTTTCCCTTCTCTCAATACAAGTTTTTTAGTGTAAGACAGATTAATTCATAAAAAAATCGTGATATGGAAATTAAAGAAAACAAACTTATCGGTGTTTCTTATAGAGAAACACCAAACAAAGGTGGGATTATTAAACCCGTTTATATTATTATGCATTACGACGGTGCGTCCAATGCTACAAGTGCAATTGATTGGATGACCGATTCCCGGAGCAAGGTTTCCGCTCATCTTCATATTAGTCGTGATGGTATCATAACGCAATTGGCGCTTTTTAATACAAAATGTTGGCATGCAGGCCTTAGTACTTGGGCCGGTCAAAAAAAATTTGAATAACTGTAGCATTGGAATCGAATTGCAAAATAAAGGGATGGAGAGTTACACTGAAAAGCAGATCAATGCGGCGATAGCAGTATGTAAAGCAATTATCCGTACTTATCCGATTCGAGAGATTTTAGGGCATTCGGATATTGCACCTGAAAGAAAGGAGGATCCAGGGGTACAATTTCCCTGGGAAAAATTTAAACCGTTAACAAAAGGAAATTATAATGGAATTACTTGAGATTTTAGAGAAATTGATTATCCCTGTAGCGACAGCTGTAGGGGGGTATCTTGTTGGAAGGCCTAAGCAGCAAGCCGAGGTGGAGGCGACAAATGTTGAGAATGCCGGAAAGGTAATTGAAAAATGGGAAGGCTATGCCAATAGGTTAGAAAAAGATATTGAGCATTTACGGACGATCATTGAAGATCTTAATGAAGGGTTGCATTTGGCAAATGATGAACGTATGTCTTGTGCTAAGACTTTAGCGGATTTGCAGGTAAAATATGATGATCTTATGAAACTTTATAATAGGCTACAGATTGAATTAAAGCGCGTTAAAAATGAAAAATACACTACAGATAATCGCAATGCTGCTACTGGTTAGCAGCTGCGGTTTGTTTAAAAAGGTTGAGAAAACCAAGGCATCACAAGAGTTTGGCATCAAAGAAAAAAATACCGAGTCTGCTACTATAGCACAGAAGACAGGACATATACAAGTTGTTGGATTAGCTAAAGAGGCTTTGGTAACAGATGAATATGTGATGCAAATTGAAGGTGAAGGGATTCAGATTATGCAGGATGGCGTTGTTCAGCTACATAAGGGGAAAGTCTATGCGAAAAAGGAACATTATTCTGAAAAGCTACAGCTTGAAAGAAGGTTAAATACCAATTGGAAAGATCACAAAGCAAAAAGTAGTCAGCAAATTGAAACGAAAACGGAGCTAACTAAAGAACAATCAAAAGAGGTTGCAAAACCAGCAGTGTCAAGTCTTCTTTATTTTTTAATGGGGTGCAGTATATTGGTCGGCTTGATTATTTGGTGGATAAATAAACGTAAGTTGATCAGAATTTGGTAGTTACCCATTAAAAAGATCGTTACCATTATATTTTAGTAAAATTCAGTAAATAACACGAAATAGTCCTTGAGTATAAAATTCAAGGACTATTTTGTAGAGCTGGATACAGTTGCTGAATGAGCAGAGCTGCTGTGATTGTATAAAATAATATTAATCCCCATCGAAATGCCGGTCAATAAGGTAATAATTGGCAATCTGTTTAATCTTTTTTTTGAAATCACGATAGAGGTCAAATTGATTGCAAGCGCAGATGATAGATTTCTGTAATGTGTCATTGTTTATTTTTAAGTAAGGACCAAGTTCCTTGTATATGCTACTTTTTACTTTTGTTTTCAGATTATTTAATTTTTCCGGCTGAAAGATACGTAGAACAACGGCGATAGCTTTGTAACGATGCTGTATGTCCTTGTAATTGATATATTCTCCCATAATCTGCTGAGAAGAAATGCCCACAAATTGACAATAACAGTCAATTACTTGGCTGATTTTGGAAAGATCAGATTCATAGATCTTATCGATGGATTTTAGTATCTCGGGATGATTTTCTTTTAAGAAACTCATGATGAATGAATAATATAATGTGTTCATACGTTGTGAACGATTTTTGTCGGTTACTATACTGCTTTCCTCTTTTCGTAAAATATTGCTGGTTTTTTGTAGTTGATAATAATCCACTGTGTATACAGTGGGTTGTCTGAGTTGTTGTGACATGAGCTGTTCCATTTTCTTTTATCTTTAAGTATGAACTGATTTTCGTCTCGCAAATTGCAAATCCTACGAATAGCTGATCTGCTTACTGCCCGGCTTATCTATTCTAGGGGTCTATATTTTTTTATTGTTTAACAAAGTTAAACAAATTTGTTAATCTTGCAAGTTTATTAAAACCTAATTTTTACTTTTTATATGAAATTGTAAACTTATTTGTTTAACTGTAATATATTGATAATTAGATTATTATTGTTTTATTTTGATTGTCTATTTGTTTAGGTTTAATAAGTTGTGTAACTTAGTGTCAGATTGTTATATATTTGTGTAACATTTGTTAAATACCCGATCGACTATGGAAACTTATCCAAATAATAACTTTGAAGTTTTACGCTTGGAGATGCGCGTTACTAACCGTGAATTCGCGTCTTTACTAGGGGTACGCGAGCAGGTGTACTCGCGTATTAAAAAAGGAGAGTATCCTATTGGACTTACGATGAAAACACGTATTCAAGCGGCTTTTCCTCATGTTCAGTATGACTGGTTGCTGTATGGAAAAGGTGAAAGAATGGAGGTAGCTCCTTTAGTGCAACCCGACACGATAGCCATGCTTAGTATTGGTAATGGTAAGTCAATAGGATATTTTTCGGAGGACGTCAAGTTTATTGACGAAAATAAGAATAATATATTTTTTGAAGTTTCCCCAGGACGATATTTGATGCAGACAAAACTTGTCACAGAGAAAGCTAAAGCCGGGTATCTTTCTGGCTTTTCTGATGCTGAATATATGGACGATTTACCGGCACATTTTATTACAGTCACTGAGTTTCATAAAGGTGCCTATCGTTCTTTTGAAGTTAGTGGTGATAGTATGACCGATGGAACAGACGCAAGTGTATTGGACGGTGATATTGTGACTGGACGTTTGATTAAAAGAGAGTTATGGCAATCAAAATTTCATACCCACAAATATCGGTATTGGGTTGTTGTACATAAATATGAAGGAGTTATTATTAAAGAAATTGCTCATCATGATGTCAATAACGGAATTCTTACCCTTCGTTCGCTAAACGCTGATAAAACAAGGTACCCAGATTTTGCAGTAAGTTTGGATGATGTTGACCAAATTTTTAATGTTGTAGATATCAGCCGTTCGCTTTAGGAATAGCCTAGCTCGGATTATTTTCGGTTTGACGGTTCATCTTTTCATACCAAAGTTAATAGATGGACCTTTTTGCTTCAGCTATATATGCGATAAATTAACCCAATCGCGCACTGTTAATTGAAAGTTATCCGTACCAAGTTTGTATGGTGTTACTAAAAAATATAGAAATAAAAACTAATTATATTAGTTTTTATTTCTATATTTGGCTATAAATTGAACGTATGCGGACATGTTGTTGCGTCCTATCTTGGCGCTCCTAGTATATATTTAACGTTAAGAAGACTGATAACGTGACGAGAATATTGGTTGCTCATTATTCAGGCATGTTCGTAGCGTTCAATTGAAATAATAGGTACATGTGCGTAGGTTATCAACGCGGGGTGGAGGAATTTTCGAATAATTGAACTATCTACTAAGCTGTACCTATGGACTTGCCATTTACTAATCATCATATGTTTATTTTTAAAGCCAGGTTTCGAAATCTGGCTTTTTTATTTCTTATGCTATCAATTGTTGTTAGTTTTAATCTTTGACAAAGCTTACATCGGTTATTTTATAGGAAAAATTATCTTTTTCCCGTTCATTTACAGGTTTTTCCATCTCATTGTAGTGTACTGTTCCTGTCATCTTGAATGTTGTATGAGAATCTAGGTTGATTTTTTCTCCCTTATCGTCAAATACATAAAAGTTCTTAAGCGTATAATTTTTCTGATCTGTAGGAATTTCAAATAAAACATTGTTCTTTTCTGTCCCTACAGGTAATATAACGCTGAATGCAGTGAACTTTTCAGAACTAAACGCATGAGATTTAACTACGAAATTCATGGCCATAGTTTTTGATTTTCCTGATGAGAATGTAAAAGAAGGCGCATCAAATTCACCTGTTAACGTAATAGTTTTGTTTTGGTTGTCATAGTTTGATTCGATCGCTTTTACCGTATCGACAGAACTACCATTGCAAGATGAGAACAATCCTATGGCTGAAGATACTAATAATGATGTTGAAATTAAGTGTTTAGTTTTCATGGGGAAAAATTTCATTAATTGTAAAGACTATTTTTATTGATAGACAACTTCTGCTTATTAATGTTTTGGTAATCTATCGAAGATTTTTTGGAATCTTCGATATACCTGCCTTCATGCTGATTTACACTCACATTCAATAACATCCGTCGATTAATTTTTATAAAAGTAAGGTATTGAGGAAGAGGTTTTAGCACTTGATTTAAATTCGGGGGAATAGATTTAAATTCGCATACATTGGACTTTTTTTCGTCTAAAAGAGGTCGGTAAATAATAGCAAGTTTTTTTCGGTGGAAATGCCAGTAAACGGGCTATATGGAAATTGATCCTAAACTATTACCTCATATTATGATCAATTTCTTGATTTAAAAAAGACCAAGTTAATAATTAAACAAGTGAGCGTAAGTAAAGAACAGCAAGTTCGGATGTTATTCCAAAATACCCAGGGTTTTTCAAAGGCATCCCGTGCAAGTCTTAAAGATTTTTCTGAAGATATCGATAGGTCGATCGAGGCCAATTGATTGTTCAAGGGGACATTTTGTGTGCCTGTGACTACAAATACACCAATGATATAGCTTAGGCATGCTACTAGTATTAGATAAAATTTTGGTGACGATAGATCAAAAAATAATATTGTAGCCATCAATAATAAAATTGGGGCGCCCAGAAAACAGCAGTAAAAAGCTGAGTTTAGTATTTCTTTATTAATATTTTGCATGGCGGTCAGATAGGCTTTATCGTTGAGTTTATGGAGTCCCAAATTGACCGAAAAGGTATACGAAAAAAATAAGCCTGATATGATAGCCGAAAATATTGTTGCCAGCGCTAAAAGGATGTTTTGTAATTTCATGTCTATATTTTTTTGATGTATCATGTTTTGCTGAACTCATTGTCTAAGCGTTCTGATTTATCAAAGCATTGTTTTCTTATCGTAAATTTTTCGAAGGAGTTGAGGCTAAAAAAATACACACTTTCGTTGCACTCGACCTTAGACAATACAAAAGTTGTGATAATCAGGGAGTCAATATAGAATAAAAACGACAGTAATCTATTTTTTGTTAAATGACGCTGGAGTTGTGCCTGTGAAAGTCTTAAAGACACGGATAAAATGCGATTGGTCGGAAAATCCATTTTCATAAACAATTTCCGTTATCTTTCGGAAGTCTTTGCTATTGAGCTGTTTAAAAGCGGCCTGAAATTGTACCATTTTAGCGAATTGTTTAGCGGATCCCAGTTTCCTTGAGAAACCTTCTTTCAAAAGTTCGGATGTTCAATGCTTCTCTTTTTGCAATTTCTTTAATAATGATTTGGCCCTGGTTTTCGATGATTTCAAGGATTGCTCGCTGAATCGAAAAATCAAGTTTATTTTTCTTGCTATCGAAAAAGCTGAGAAGCGATTGTGTCAATAGTTGGATGCTGTTTTCAGTGCTTAAAGATGAGGATAATGTGCCGGTAAGTTGGTGGAAGGTTGTATTTGAAGGAGTATCTAGATCATAACAGTCGTCGTTTATGCTTTCGGGCAAGATGCCCCAAAATGTCCGTAATACAAATGGGTAAAATTGAAAAACGATAATCTGAAAAGGGCCTTTTACATCGATTGAAATCGGTTTTATTGTCTGACCATAGAGGAAAATCTTTGACATTTTTTTATCATGAGGCTTGATTGTAAAATCACCATAGCATCGTTGAAACAATAAACCAGGGTAACCATCAGCATAAAAAGGTAAGTTTACGCAATCATTCGTCTGACTTTCAAACACTAGGATCGCCTTTACGAATAATGCAATGGATGTATCTGGACTGATAATCTGAGGCTTCATTTATAAATTGTTTGGCTTTGCTTTACGACTTTTTATAATTTTAAATATACAGAAATATGAAATAAGAATATATGGATAATCGTTGGATTTCGATTAGTGGATTTACTGTGACCCGTAGTGTTTAAAGTATATGTCGTTGATTCAACTTATTTGAAATAGTAGAGCGGTTTTTTTCTTCTCACCTGAAATAATTGTGCATGTTCCAGTAATTTAACATAATTATTTTGCCAATAATTGGCAATCCAATTTGAATCCAATGAAGGGTTGTAATGACTCAGGTCACTTTTTAAAACGACCGAATCCACTGCTTTGACTTTTTATTATTGTACTCAAAATTGAAACTACCATTATAGTTGGCTCCCACTAAATTTATTTGTGTTCAGGTCGGCAGCTGAAAGCGTTTTTAGAAGTTCTCTAGCTGCGGCGCTACCTGCACGGTTTGCACCGATTGTCGATGCTGATGGACCATAACCCACGAGGTGAATTCTTGGTTCTTTAGCGACCATGGTCGCTAGTCTGCCTGCCATTTGAATGCCACCCTGTTTTTCTTTTGGTAGCACTGCGTCTAGATGGCTCAATGAACTTTTAAAGCCTGTATTCCAAAGTATAACATCTGCTTGTTGTTCTGTTCCATTGGCCCATTTGATCCCCTTTTCTGTTATTTCTTGAAACATTGGAAAACGTTGAAGGACACCCCGTTTTTCCATCTCCTGGATTTCTGTAGAATAGGGGAGGCCCGTAACGGAAACGACAGACAAAGGTGAAAGCCCCAATCGTACACGTTCCTCTACCATAGCAACCGCATTATGCCCGGCCATGTCATCAAATGGCCCCTCTCTGAATAAAGGCGGTCGTCGTGTTACCCAAGTTGTCGTTGTAACCTGGGAAATTTGGTCCAATAGCTGAATGGCAGAAATACCGGCTCCAACAACAATAACATGTTTGCCACGAAAATACTCTGCAGTTTTAAAATCCTTTGTGTGGAGTTGCTCGCCCCGAAATAATTCTGCACCTGGATAGGTAGGAATATAGGGGTTTTCCCATGTTCCAGTGGCGTTGATAATACCGAGTGCTGAGAAAAGAGTTTCTGCCGTATCGATATGAAAGCGATCTTGGTACATGTAGACTTTTTCTACTTTAGCTGGTCGATATACTTGAAGTCCAAATTTTTCTTCATAAAGTTTAAAATAATGGGGAACAGCGGTGTTGGCTTGAACTTCCGCCCCTTTTGTTGATAAAGTCTCCTCAAACGACATGCCGGGCAAATCGTGTATTTTATTGACTGTACTTAAGGTAAGGGAGTCCCAGCGAAATTGCCAGGCTCCTCCTGGTGTAGAGGCTTCATCCAGGATGATAAAATCCGGCCCGATTTTAAGTCCGAGCTTCTTCAAATGATAAGCAGCAGAAAGTCCAGCCTGACCCGCACCAATGACTGCAATTTTTGTTTTGTAGCGAATGTTCTTTATCATACGAAAGAGGAGTTAACGCCAACCAAGTTCGGGAGCTACGTGTTCCAAAATGGCTGAAAGAATGTGGACATTGTAGTCGACCCCTAGCGTATTTGGAATGGTCAATAATAGCGTGTCTGCTTCCTGTATTGCTTCATCTTGCGCTAATTCTTTCACGAGTTGATCTGGTTCTGCGGCATAACTTCGCCCAAAAATCGTCCGCTTGTCCGATTCGATTACCCCAATTTTATCTGTTTTGTCAGCCTCTTGCCCGAAGTAATAACGATCTAAATCATCGACCAGAGCGAATATGGATCGACTGACTGAAACGCGGGGTTCACCAGGGTGCCCTGCTGCTTTCCAGGCCTCTTTATATAAACGTATTTGTTCGGCCTGCTGAATATGAAAAGGTTTGCCATTTTCATCATATTTCAAAGTGGAACTTTGCAGGTGCATTCTGTTTTGAGCAGCCCATACAGCCGTGGCGTTCGATGCTGCTCCCCACCAGATACGATCACGTAACCCTTCCGAATGGGGTTCGAGCCTCAGCAGACCGGGCGGGTTTGGAAACATTGGATAGGGATTTGGTTCAGCGAAACCAATTCCTTTAAGTTTTTCTAAAAATTCCAATGCTTTTTGCCTTCCCATATCAGCATCTGTTTCGCCCTCGTTGATATTGTAACCAAAGTAACGCCAACCATCTATTACTTGTTCAGGCGATCCTCTGCTGATGCCGAGCTGCAATCTGCCCCCGGAGATTAGATCTGCAGCTCCAGCGTCTTCCACCATATAAAGGGGGTTTTCATAGCGCATATCAATGACACCGGTGCCGATCTCAATTTTTGAGGTTTTGGCTCCAATGGCCGATAATAAAGGAAAGGGAGATGCTAGCTGATTCGCAAAATGGTGTACACGGAAATATGCACCATCTATGCCTATTTCTTCAGCAGCTACTGCTAGATCTATGGATTGCAATAAAGTATCGCTTGCGGTCTGCGTACTATATGCGGGATGCTTGGACCAATGGCCAAAAGATAAAAAGCCTATTTTTTTCATAAATCACAATGGGATTTGATGTCAATCAAATTTAATAAATGTTGCGATTATATCGGTAGTTTGGATTGTCCGATGGGTGTCAATAATATATGGTTTGAATGAATTTGCCAAATGACAAGTAGGCTGTGGCTCAAAAAGAGTAATTTTATGTATTATTCAATTGTATAAGTGATTCAGAGTGATGCTTTCAGACAAATTATTACAACAGATCGAGTTTATTAAGGAGATCGACAAGATTAAATATATCCAGCGCAGGACAAAACTTTTCAATAGTGACCGTCCCGAAAATGACGCTGAACACAGTTGGCATCTTGCCCTAATGGCTATTGTGCTTTTAGAACATGCAAATCAATCAGTGGATTTATTGAAGGTAGTCAAAATGGTATTGATACATGATATCGTCGAAATCGATGCAGGTGATACTTTTATCTAGTCTCTCCTTAAACCACCTATAATTTACTGATTATTAGTATTTTGGGTTTAAAATAGCTTGTTTTTTATTGCAAGAATTTGTATCTTCGAGCTTTAAAACCTTGCAAATATGTTGGGGAAAAATCCAGAAAAGAAGCCAGAATTATTCCGCCCAATGTTGGTGGATTTTATTGACCACGAGCATGAACTTGTTCTACTTTCAGAAAAAATAGATTGGAATTATTTTGAGAAAGAATTTTCGCCCTTGTATTCCAAAGTGGGCAATCCGAGCCATCCGATTCGGTTTATGGTGGGTTGTTTGCTACTGAAACATTTGTATAATTTGGGCGATGAGACGTTGGAAAAAGCCTGGATCATGAATCCTTATATGCAGCATTTTTGTGGCAGGGTTTTCTTTGAACACGAATTTCCTTGTGACCCGAGTAATTTTGTTCATTTCCGAAAAAGAATTGGCGAAAAAGGTATCGAAAAAATCTTTGCCTACAGCGTAAGAATGCACGATGCCAAGACGAACACCTCAAATTTTGTTTTGTCCGATACTACCGTTCAGGAGAATAATACCTCTTTTCCTACCGATGCAAAATTGTGCAAAAAAGTGATCGATTATTGCAACAAAATAGCCGGAAATGAAGGCATAAAACAAAGACAACGCTACACAAAAGTCAGCAAACAAATGGTGCGCAACACCTACAACGGAAAACATCCCAAGCGGGCAAAAGCGGCAAGGAAATCTCAAAGACAGCTCAAAACCATCGCCATGAGACTGATTCGTGAATTGCAACGGAATTTTAATGCAGAACAGCAAGAATTTTATAAAGATTTAATGACATTGTACACCAAGGTTGTCACACAAAAAAGAAACGATGCCGATAAAATTTACAGCATTCACAAGCCTTTTACCCGATGTATTGCCAAAGGAAAAGCGCATAGCCAGTATGAATTTGGGAATAAGGTAGGTTTGATAACCACCGCCAACAAAGGCAAGAAAATCATTCTCGGGATTAAAGCATTTTTGCAAACTCCTTACGATGGTCACACCATAGAACCACTTTTGGAACAGATGGAAACCGGTGGTCAAAAGCTCCCAAAAGAACTCCTTTACGATAGAGGTGGCAGAGGAAAATCAGAAATAAAGGGCGTGAAAATCTCCATCCCAAGCACTCCAAGAAAAAAAGACACTGCTTATCAAAAGCAGACAAAGCGCAAAAAATTTAGAACCAGAGCGGCAATAGAACCTATCATCGGACATTTAAAAACCGATTTTAGGCTGGCAAAAAATTACTTCATGGGAGAAACGGGACCACAAATCAATGCATTACTAGCTGCAACCGCTTGGAACATGAAGAAAATGATGGAACTACTGAAACAGAAAATTATTTTCTTATTTTATAAGATACAAATTATGCTGTTTTCTAATCCTGTTTTTAAAAATAAATTAAATAGTGGGTTTTGTTAAGGAACGACTATCTATGATACAGGAAAAAACCATACCAATACAAGTGCGGAGCGTTTGGCAGCTCAGCGGATTTTTGGAATTTTGCCTGGGCAGCAAGCAGAGGAACTCATTGCGATCTGGGAAGAATTTGAAGCTGGTCAAACGCCGGAAGCACAGTTCGCACGAGCGATGGATCGATTGGAGCCACTTTTACAGAATAGTTCCAATAATGGTGGAACCTGGAATGAACCTGGTGTAAATTATGAAAAGGTTTATGAAAAAAAATCTGTCATTAAGGATGGCTCAGCAGTATTGTGGGAATATGCAGAAAAATTGATTGATGCTGGAGTTGCTCGGGGGATTCTGAAAAAAGGAGAGTAGGTAGGATACTCATCAATGGCCAGCAGTAATCCCGATACTATTGCTGACCATTGTGGTTTTATAAATATACATTAATCGTCATCATCCTCTTTTTGTTCGCTTACCTTTAGGAAGGCGGCTCTTTTTGGAGCTGGAGCAGATTCACCTTTAAGTCCCTTCCATAGAATTTCATTGAATACCAAATCAGGTACCGCGTCTTCTTTCGACCAATCATATTTGTCACTCCATACAGCTAGTTTCCCTTTACTTGGATTGCGCTCATTGAGATCTACATTTGCGTCGACATGATCAAATGGAGTATAATCGGGGTTATTGCTAAACGATCGCCACATGGGTGTTGCAGCAGCGTCGTATTGCGTCATTGGTTTCATCCCTAAAATCAGCTCTATCGTTCTAATCATCCCTGAGGTTGAATACATGGTGTGATCTACAGATCTTCTTTTTACATAAGGGCTAATCAAATAGGCAGGACTACGGTGTGCATCCACATGGTCAGGACCATTCTGGGCATCATCTTCCAGTATAAAGATCGCAGATTCTTTCCAGATTGGACTCTTGCTGATATGGTCAACAAACATCCCAACAGCGAGGTCATTGTCCGCTACATGAGCATAAGGGGACTTTTTGCCGGCACGCATCCCTTCCGTATGGTCGTTGCTGATTCGAATGGTTGTCAATTGGGGCATTTCTCCTTTTTGGATGAGTTGATCAAAATCAGCTTTCCATTGTCTTATACGTGTGGTGTCGGCAACACTCAGGTCATAACTTGTATATCCAGTGGCAACATGCCCTTCCAAAGATTTTACGTTGGGTTTTCCTTTATCTGCGAATTCACCATAGGTGCGATAAGATACCTGATGTCGCTTGGCATTATCCCAAATAAATCCGCCTTTATTGTTGGCTATTTCTCGTTCCCCTTCTCCTCCATAAGTGCCGCCGCGACCGCCATAGCTTGATGGCCAGGTTTTCTCCAGATAGTCGGTGGCATAAGCACCCATACTCCAATTGTGCCCATCCGCACTAACTTCCGCATCGACATAGAAATTGTCTAGAAGTGCAAATTCATTGACAATTTTGTGTTGATTAGGCGTGATTTTTTCGCCGAATAAACAAAGTGAAGCGTCTCCATTTCCTTGTTTAACATCACCTAGAACTTGATCGTAGGTACGATTTTCTTTGATGACATAAAATACGTATTTGATCGGAGAGGGGGCTCCAACTTTCATTGGAATAGGGTTGCCGGCTTCACCCTCTGTTTGCAGCTCTTTTTCTTTCGAATAGGGCGTATTCCGATATACCGCACGAGAATATAGGGCGAGTTCTTCTGGTTTAGGATCAGGTATAAAGCTTAACGTTCCCCTAAAAAGACCAGCAATATATTGTATCTCTTTTGGTTTGTTGAGGTCGCCTGCATGACGATCGACTTTTTCCTTTTGGTCTGTCGGATTGGGACCTTGTGGATTAGCTTTGGATGATAAGCCTTTACCATTTGTAACCAGAATTGTTTTATCGACTACTTTTACATTCGTTGGATACCAGCCCACTGGAATAAATCCTTTCGAAATAGATCTCCCAGGCTTGCTTACGTCGAATACTGCTAAACAATTGTTGTCTGCATTGGCTATGTAAAGGGTTTTACCATCTGTGGACAAAGCAACACCATTGCTGGTCGATCCACTTGGAGCATTAGGATACAATGCTGCATTCAATGTTTCTACGACTGCTCATGTTTTAGTATCGATTATGGATACCGAGTTGTCATTTGCGTTGGCGACAAAAAGCCATTTACCATTTTTACTAAACGTAATTTCATTTGGGTGGCTACCCACAGGGATCTCTTTGGTTATCTTATTTTGTGTAACATCCCATACTAAAATCTTTTCTCCGCCCCAGACGCTGATATAGAGTTGTTTTGCATCAGGTGTTAGCTGGCAGGTATACCCCTCAGCTCCCAAATCATAAGTTGCTTTCGTTGCTTTGGTTTTTAAGTCGATGACATATAGTTTTTTATCTTCTCTGGTGACAGTATATAATTGTTGTTTGTTTTTATCATCTACAGCCAATCCGGCTATTCCTATTTTATTGGGCCATGGCTTGCTAAGAACAATAGAATCTTTGGATGCAATTTTTCCACCGTTGATTTTATAGATCCTGATCATGTTATCATGTCCCCCAGAAGTATACAGTGTATTATCATCGCTCGAAAAAGCCAATCCATACCAAGATTTTGGTATAGCAATACTATCGATTTTTCGTTGTGAAGCGAGATCGATAAGATCTATTGTTTGTGTACTTTGTCCATTGTTGCTGACAGCTGCAAGCTTTTTATGATGACTGATAACTAAGTTCAGCGGTAAATCTCCGAGCTCTATCTGTTTCCCAACAGGGGTTAGTGTCCAGCCATTTGGTAGTCCAACTTTATTGCTTTCCAAAATTGAACTAATCCTATTTTGTATATTGTTTTGACTGAATGTGAGTTGTGAGGTTGCAAACATACACGTTGTCAAAATAAATGTTCCTATTCTTTTCATGGGACATATTTACGAAATTGAGTAGTCAGACTAAATAGGAAGCTTTAAAATTAAAGAAAACTTAATATTGGACCGCGAACTTAGTGTAGGTGATGACGCGCTGTTTTTTAGTATGGTCAAGGGCCTCTGAAAATCTGTAATATAGGACTGATCAGAAAATTTTGCACGGAATACTCTTTGTAATCGTTTATAACAAGGGGTGATCGGTTAATAGGTAAAACTCTGTTGTTTACCGATGAAAATTGTTTTTTCACCGAAAAATTATGGTGTTTTACAGTTTGTTTTTTGAAATTGGGCGGATAAACTATTCAATCTTTATTTATGATACACTTCTTTAATTCATTGGCAATTTTAACTATAGTAGGATTGGTAAGCCTCTCTACCAATGTGAAAACTAAAGATTCCCAGGCCAATATTGGAGACACGATGGTAGAATATAAATCTTCAATCAATGGCACTGTAAAGCCTAATACCTTACACAGTATGCGGCAAGATAAGATTCATTTATATACCGACTGCAAAGATTCCATTTTATAACATGAACTTTCTTATTTGAAGCTGCTGTTTTTATTTTGAAAAATATAATTTTTAAATTACTTTTTTGTTATATAGATTAATTTCGTATATTGAGTTATAGTGAAAAATCCAAAGGGTATGTTACGGCATCTGTTCATTTGTGTAGAGCTCTAGCGTAATTTCTAGCTTTGGGAAGCCTATATTTTTAAATTGATTATTCTTAAATAGCTTGTTATGAAAAAGAAAAGTTCGTCGTGGTTTTTTTATGCCATTATTGCTATTGTCATTTGCGTATTTCTATTATTGAATCTACCAGAACTTATTCAGGGATTTATGAACGGTTACAATTCAGTTATTAAATAGCAACTCGATGTTCACCGTTTAATTTCCCATATTTACCGAGTTTTTTACTGTCTTTATCTAAATTTTGTAGCTGTTGCACGCCCCGTATTGTAGTTTAGAATGAGTAAACGGAATAGGACTAATACCGTATTTCTTGAATGGAACTTAATCAGATCTAATGAAACGAGTCGAAATATTTAAAACCAATGTTTATCGAATGAAAGATGCACAGCAAATTGTTGCAACTCTTGTCAGCCTGTTTTCATCTTATAAAATTAACTTCGATCTTGAAGATGAAGAACGTATTCTAAGAATTGAATCTTCGCAATTGGAAATTGAGACCAACAGCATTGTTAGAAAGATGTTTGAGTGGGGTTATCGTTGCGAAAGAATCATTTAATCATTCATAAAAAATAAAAAGCTAACTATTATATTAATTTTCGTTGTAAATTGCGCTGGTAATTTGTTGAACAAAACTGTTGGCAGTCCCTAAGGATGTTATGTCTAATAGTCAAGTATTTCAATATAAGATTACTCAAAAAAACATTGTTGGTAAGCGTAATATATCGGATATGATAGGCAATAGCATGCTCATTTTTTTAATGCTCTTTATTCTTAATACAGACTGTTTTGCACAAAATGGAACACCGTTAACGATAGGCACATCAGAGATATTGCATTCAAAAGTTTTGGCTGAAGACAGAATGATCAACATTCATCTTCCCGACAATTATAACCCCAATGATTCTGTTCGCTATCCAGTAGTATATGTTCTTGATGGTAGTATGGATGAAGATTTTTTTCATATAGCCGGTATTGTACGTTTCAGTACACAACCCTGGATCGATAGATTCCCGCAAAGTATTGTTGTTGGAATCGGTGGAAACACACGAAGGAGAGATTTTACCTTCCCTGTTGAAAACACAGATTTTATAGAAAAGGAAGGTTTTCAAAAAGCGAGCTTTCCTTCGTATGGTGGTTCAGAAAAATACCGGATATTCCTGAAAAATGAATTGATCCCTTATATAAATGGCAATTTTAAATCGAACGGAAAACAGACTTTAATTGGAGAATCATTGGCAGGACTTTTTTCATCAGAAATATTATTTAAACAACCCGAATTATTTGATGATTATATTATTATAAGTCCAAGTTTATGGTGGGGAGAAGAGTCTTTATTGACGCATGGGGAGAAGTTTCTGCAAACTAATTTGAAAAAAAATATAAAGGTTTATCTCGGTATCCCCAACAAGGAAGAAGACATAAGAATGTATGATGAGGCTATAGCGTTATCTGAGATTCTTAAACGAAATAATAAGACTCATTTTGTATTTGATTACATACCTGATGAATTGCATTCAACAGTAATACATCAAGCTGTCTACAATGCTTTTAAGAAACTGTATCCAAAAACTGTCTATTCAAAGGAGTAGTCTGGTTATACGGTGTTTAATTTCATTTTACACTTAGCTGTACTTCGTTGTTCCACTCTTCTTCCAAAACTGACATGAATAGTTTATCGTGAAATTGATTGTCTCTAAAACAGGCTTCACGCATTCTCCCTTCGAGTTTAAAGCCTGCTGAATATTCCGACAAAAGTACACCACGGGTTCCGGACGAAAGTACACCAGATTTAGTGACCAATAACCCGAGCTATTTTACAACTGGATTGTATTAACTTTTCAAACTTAATGATTTTTTTTCTTTCTTAACGACTTGCCCTGTAGCGAGAGTCTGTGTGCGGAAGCTGTCAATCTGTCCATTATCGCATCCGCAAGTGTTGGCTCATCAATAAAGTTGTACCATGCTTCAATCGGTAGCTGAGAAGTTATGACAACAGAGCTATTTCCATATCGGTCTTCCAATATATCTAGCAGTGCAAGCCGAGTGTCAGCGTCTATTGATTTTAACCCGAAGTCATCCAATATGAGTAACTTTTGGTTTGCAATTCCCTTTATCCATTTCAGATAAGTACCATCAAGCCTGGTCTGTACAACGGTATCCATAAAGCGGTTCATACTGAAGTATAGCGTTTTAAAGCCCAGCAGACAAGCCGACCTTCCCAGCGCACAGGCCAAAAAGCTTTTACCTGAACCTGTAGCTCCTGTGATAAGAACATTTTCTCCACGATGTATAAAAGAGCCGTCTGAAAGTCGAAGTACCTGTTCACGTGTGATGCCCCTTTCTGCATTGCAGATGATCTCTTCAGGAAGAGCGTTGTACCTGAGCCGGCTGGCTTTGAGATATTTCTGGGTTCTGGTATGGTCACGGTATTCCAGTTCGGCCTGTACCATGGATCCCAATAGTTCATGGACATCCTGGATTTCGTGTACTGGTAAGGAGGCGACTGCTTCATAGCGGCGGGCCATGCCAGTCAGGCGCATTGATCTGAGCTGTTCGATAGTTTGATCTGTGTTCATTTCTGTTGTTGATTTATGTGTCTGTTTTATTTGTATTCATCAGCCCCCCGGATGTTCCGGTGTAGTGGAATGCTATAACCGGCAGTGTGCCGATCATCTTTTTCCAGCATGTCCATCTTGTTGTCAAGGATATTTTTTATGGCCATATAATTAAAGCGGTGGCCTTTTAGCCCTCTTTGGCAGGCGGCTTCTATGCGGTCTGGATAAAGCGATGCCAGCCTGAGGAGTCCCTGACAGGCTTGATAAGATTGGTCTATGATCAGTTTGCTATCCATTACCTTTTGAAAGTATTCGCGGGTGGCAACACCGTATTTTTCTGCCCTTGAAAGATAGTCATCGGGATTCCAGGCCAGGCGCTCGCGAAATTGGCGGTGATGTGGTGGTTCATGATTTCTGTCGGTCGTATAACCGTGTTTTTTATAGCTGCGCCTGTGAAGGGCTACACGGACGTTTCCGATGTATATTTCAACGGTATCGGTACAATAAATAATATTTACCGTGCTCCCGATATGTTTGGAAGGTACGCTGTAGAAGTGCCAGTCCTCACCCAGTACCACATGATAATCACGTTGCACCTTTGCACGTGTATAGTGTTTCATTATGAAAGAACTTTCCGGCAACGGATTTAAGATCGGTTTCTCACTACTTTCAAAAAGCTCTGTTCTGCTGAAAGTCTTGCGCTGGAAGTTTTTCTGATGGTGCTCTTTAAGCTGTAGACCTATCGCCAGATTCAGTTCGCTGATACTTTTAAAGGTCTCATTTCGGAGTGGAGCGTATATCCGTTGATAGGTTATTTTAACAGCACCTTCCACTGATGCCTTATCCCTGGGTTTTGCAGGACGTGTGGCAAGAAGCGCTATGTTATTATGATTGGCCCATTGCTCCAGCATATCGGCGAACTTTGGTTCGTAACGGTTACTGCGCACGACCCATTGTTTCATATTGTCCGACTTTACCGATAAGGGTACGCCCCCAAAATAGCCAAGGGCATTGTTAAGCGCCCGCAATACCTGCGGCAGGGATGCATTAATGAGCGCTTCCACATAACTATAGCCGCTAAAAGGCAATACGGCCACCAGAACAGGACAGGCTATCAGTTCACCACTGTCGGTATCCACATAATGCAGCATATCACCAGCAAAGTCTACCTGCAGCAGCTTCCCGGGCTCATGTTCAAAACGCATGGTAGCTCCCTGTTTGCGGATATGTTCCTGAAGAAGCTCACAGAATCTGGAATAGCCAAAGCCATCGGGATATTCAATGATATATTCCTGCCATAACAGCTGACGCGTAACACCTACACGACGGAGTTCGGAAAATAGATAGGAAAACTGCGATTCAAGATGTATCCGGCGGGGATCTTTTTCTATCTGTTCCGCTTTGCCCGCATTAAGATAAGCCTCCAGCTCGGCATCGGAAAAAAGGAGCAGTTCCGCAATACTGAATCCGCTGTCGGCAAACCGCTGCAAATAACCTGCGATGGTACGTCTATTGATACCGGTCTCCCTTTCGATGGAACGCTGGGAAAAGCCACGTTCCAAAAACAGCAATATCTGTCTTATCTTCTGCATATTTAGAGGTCTGTTTGCCATGTCGTTAGGTCTAATACAGGCCCAACTTAGCAATCTTTTTTTCTTAAATATCCAGTGGTGTAGTTTGCCGCGGAATTATTGGTGCACTTTGTGTCGGAATGGCAGTCTTTCTAGAACAGTGTAAAAGACCGTCAACCTATAATTAGACTGCTAAAAATTTACACCAAAGTGGTGTATTTTGCAGCGGAATCACTGGTGTACTTTGGAGGTTCTTCGTCAATTTTGGTGAAAGTACGTTAAATAATTACACTTTATAAACTAAACCTTTTTTCTTTTCAAACACAATTCCAACCTTTTCGAGCAAGTTATAGACTTGTGCCTTTTGATATGCTAAGCCATATTCTTTATCAATCCATTGAGCCAAAAGAGGGCCTGTCCACTTTACTGATTGATATCCATGATCCGAGGGTTTTTCGTTTATGACCAAGTTTTTGATTCTTTCGAGTTGTTCGTTTGATAAATTGCTCCGTCTACCGCGCCCTTTCTTATCTTTTAATCCTTCAATACCTTCTTTTTCAAATCTATGAACCCAATTTGTTATCTGCTTGAAGCTGATATTATGTAGTTCAGACAACCGTCTGCTCGAATAGCCTAATGCAACAAGATATACCATGTATAGCCTTATACCAACGGTATAAGCATCATTTGTATTTAATAATTTCTTTATCTCTGTTGCGTCTGATCGCTGAATTTGTAAGACTGATTTTCCCACTGTAATTTATTTTTTCTAAACAACAAATATATAAATTATTATGTGTAATTTAATATTATACTTTTAGTTATGATTCCAGAATTTGTACTTCCTCCCAATTTACAGTTAAAAGCTGAAACAACGTACACCTCTCTAGGAGAGCTTTATATTAGTACGTACGCTTATCAAAAACACTCAACATGCCCTATTTGTGGCATTACGAGTGATAGGGTTCATAGTAGATATTTCCGAACTCTTTTAGACCTTCCTGTTTCCGGATATTTAGTAAAAATCAAGCTCAGGGCTAGGAAGTATTTTTGTGATAATTCAGTCTGTCATCGAAAGGTTTTTACTGAACGCTTCGATTGTGAAATCAGGCCATATTATAGAAGAATGATTCGTTCAAATGAACTTCTTTTTAAAATGGGGCTTGAATTGGGAGGAAATAGAGGTTCAGCAATTAGTCGCTATGTTGGACTGCCGGTTAGCTCCTCCACTATGTTAAGAGTGATTCAGGGAGTAGATATACAACCTAAGGCTTTGACATCTGGGGTAATTGGCGTAGATGATTGGGCATTCAAAAAAGGAAGTACCTACGGAACCGTTATTGTGGATTTAGAACGGAAAGAAGTGATAGATTTACTTCCGGATCGTGAATCGGATACGCTGGCAGAGTGGCTGAAGAATCATCCAGAAATAAAAGTAGTATCCAGAGATCGCTATGGCCCATATGCTTTGGGTATAAAAACAGGGGCCCCTGATGCCATTCAGGTAGCCGACCGCTTTCACCTAATTATGAACTTAGGGGAAGCAGCTAAAAAAGTCTTACAATCAAAAGCAAAAGAATTGAAGGAAATATTTAAGCTTTATAATGATCCCAAAAGAAAAGAACCTACATTAACGGAAGTTACCGGGCCTGTTGAAGCAAATTTAGAAGTTCTAGCAACGATTTCTACAGCAAACATTGGTGCACATAAACAATATCTATTCGACAAGGTTAAAGAGCTATATGCCAATGGTATTACGCTGAGACAAATTGCCAGAATTACAAACCTGGATCGAAAAACAGTCGCAAGGTATGTATCCGTGGAAAAACTTGAGAAAAGACAGTCCAGAAACTCCACCAACCTGGAATCCTTCATTAATTATCTTTTGAGCGAAGAGAACCACGGAAAAACATATAGAGAACTACATAACACTATTGTTCAGATGGGATTCAATGGTAAGTATACCCAGTTTTGCCACAAGATGAATGAAGTTTATAATATGCCGGGGCTTAGTAGAATGAAATATAAGGCGCAGGTGGTGGTAGCAAAAACTTGGTCGCCAACCAAATTATCCTTAATGCTCTATAGGGAGTCAAAACACCTTAAGGAAGATGATAAAGAATTTTTAGAATTATTATTTGAAAAGCTTCCTCAAATAAAACAACTGGAGCAGTTGATAAAGGACTTTAAACAATTGTTTCTTATCAAGAAAGAAGGAATGTTACAAAAATGGATTCAGGAGGCATCAACATCAGAGTGCGGGCTTAAAAATTTCGCTAAAAACCTTTTAAGGGACTATGAAGCAGTGAATAATGCAGTAGTAAGAACAGTAAGTAACGGCCAGGTTGAGGGACAAGTGAATCGAATAAAAAATATAAAAAGAAAAATGTACGGAAGGGCAGGATTTCAGCTATTGAGGAAAATGATACTTGCAAAATCAGCATAATTCACCAAAATTGACGAAGAACCACTTTGGAGCGGAATGGTGGTGTAGTATGGTGCGGAATATGCACCTGCATTTTGATAGGCTTTTATTGCAGCATAATTTGGTTCCGATACAGTGAGCATAATCCTGTGGAGCCCTAGTTCCTCAAATCCCATACCGAGGATTAATCTAGTGACTTCTGAACCTATCCCTTTTCCCCACTCTTGACGATCTCCTATAAAGATAAAATACTCGCCCGATCTATTTGCTTTGGAAATATTGCAAATGCCGGCATAGCCTATCAATCTATTTGAGTCGTTGAGGAAAATTCCCCGGTTAAAATTAGTTAAGTCATTGATAACCGAATGAAACCAATGGTCGATTTGATCCTTTGTGTGCAATGACTGAAAAAGTGAAAGCGAATATTTAATAGACATATCATCATTGATCCATTCATAAAATGGTGAGATATCGTTAAGAGAAAGTGGTTTTAAGTTGATCATTATTTAATACTTTGTGTATCTGAAATTGTTATATCAATCCTCTAATTAATGATTAGGTTTCCTGCATTATACCACAATTAATAGAATTTTAATAAAATAAATAAAGGATATAGTGCCCTAATTTCGTTTCACCAGCTATGAATTTGTCTGCTGTTCTCATTAGCGATAAGCAATATCGCTTATTTTAACGGTTTGATGACCACCTGATCGACCATTTTTCCTTGCTGGTCGAGAATTCTAAAAATTCCTTTTTCATCATTTAAATCCACGCGTAGCACATTATTGTTGGAGTTCACAATAATTGGAAATTGTACGCTATTTGTTGCTTCCTTGATAATGTGTTTGTGTAAATGACCCGAGAGCATGATCTGTGCCCCTGCTTTGTTGAGGATAGGAACAAATTTCTCCAAAATCTCCTGTTCCCCGTGCCAGCCACCAAAAGGGGGCATATGGCAGATTACGATCTTATATTTAGCATCTTTAAATGACTGGTTTTCAACTGCTTGAGCTAACCAGGCCGCTTGTTCGCTTCTATAGTTATCCATGTCTACAATACCGCTATATTCAATGTCGGTATCGGGCTTGTCTTCACCGCAATCTAAGACGATAAAACCGGTATTCCCATGCTTAAATTGGTAATATAGTTTACCTGTTGGTGTTGGGAAATATTTGGGATATTCAATGGCAAAAGGTCCACGTGTTTCATGATTGCCTCTTGCATAAAACATTGGTTTTTCACTGGCGAACTTTTTAATGGCGGTATCCATGAACCCCTCATACAGTTGTGTTTCACTGAGTAGATTACTAACCATATCACCGTTGAATACCACAAAGTCACTTGTCTTTAGATTGCCGATATCCAGTAGCTTATCGAGTACCTCATTGCGCTCATGAATATCATTGACAACTGTAAAATGGGTGGAGCTGGCATGGCCAAAGGTTTGGAAAAATAAGGGAGCCTTTTGATAAACATCACTGGCTACTACTTTTCCATATTGTACATTGACGCCAACATGTTTGAGGACTTCTTGACTATACACACGATATCTATAGCGTGTTCCAGGTTTTAGGTTGTTCAATGTAACTTGATGCAACGTACCTACTTTTTTGAAGCCATAGGCAGCCGCATAATATTTTGGTCTTTCCTTAAAGTAAAAGTGACTGGAGTCATCTGGGGCCAGCTCAACCCAGCCAGTAGCAGGCTTGTCTGTCGTCCAAATAATGGAAACAGATTGCTCTGTTAATCCTTGAATGAAAGGTAAGTGATTTATTCTGATCGCATCCTGACCAACTGCCATAAAACAATTGAAGAACAACAATAGGATGATGCATTTTAGTTTAGTCATTGTATTACCTGGGTCTATAATTGATTTTGGAACCTAAATCGGTTTTTTCTTGCGCTAAAGATATAAAATTGTGTGAACAAGCTATGGATTGAAATGTAACAGTCTTGCTAGACTAAAAGATGTCTCGTTTTGTTTTTTGCTAAAAAAGTGCTGTAAACAGGTAATAATTAAGAAAATGTGACCTGTGTTTGGCACTTATATTTGGAATAACCTAAGTAAGAGCACCTAATCAAACACAAATGAAAAAGATAGTTTTATTTTTATCTGTGTTTCTAACTTCACTAATTGCACTGGGCCAGCAGATCACGGGAACCGTACGTGATAAAAATGGTAAACAATTGGCCGGAGTAACTTTGAGAAACACGAGTACTTCCAACAGTACACAGACCGATGATCAGGGGAATTTTAAGATTTCAGGTAAATCCGGAGATATCTTAGAGACAAGTTTTATCGGATACGAGCGGGCTCGTCAACCCATTCCCGAGGCAGGCAAAATGACCTTTACCCTGGTCGAAACATTGAGTATTCTAGATGAAGCCGTAGTGATCGGTTACCAGAGTACCTCCCGCAAAAAAGCGACCGCTGCGATTTCAAGTATTTCGGGTAAAGATCTGGAAAATCTTCCGGCAGCCAGTTTTGATATGTTGCTTCAGGGAAGATTGGCCGGCGTCAACGTTCAGAATTTTTCTGGCGCTCCAGGTGCTTCGCCGACATTGGCTGTTCGTGGTACATCGGCCGTTAGCCTGAATTACTCCAATGACGATTATTACAATGTCATTAGTAATCCACTCTATGTTATTGACGGAGTTCCGCAGCCAACGGAACAATTTGTAGGCCCGAATACAGGAACAGGAACAAATTATCTAGCAGGTCTGAATCCGAATGATATCGAATCTGTGGATGTGCTCCGAGATGCTTCTGCCGCCGCAATTTATGGTTCTAGGGCAGCAAATGGGGTGATCATGATCACGACGAAAAAAGGGCGTAACGGAGATCCGCGTTTTATGTTAACCGGATATGGTGGTCTAACGCAACGGCCCGAACTCCGTGAAGTGACACTCGGAAGAACCGAGCGTGAGCAGAAGATGAGGATACTAAAGAATCAGCTTTCTTCCAACGATTTCAGAAATCTGCCCTTTATGCTTACCGATTCGTTGAACCCTGCATTCAATGGGAATACAGATTGGCAGGATCTATTCTACCAAAAAGGAAAGATTAAGAGTGCAGATCTTTCTGTTAGCGGCGGGTCAGCGATTAGTTCATATCGTTTTAGTGGGAACTATTACGATGAGGCGGGAATCATTAAAGCAACCGGATTTAAACGCTATACTGGAAGGCTCAATTTGTCCAGTAAGGCAATCAATGAACGTTTAACGATCAATCCCATTGTGGCCTATTCGTATAATAAGCGAGCGCGAGGAAGCGGGAGTGACGTGAGCCCAATTGCCTTGAGTGCCGGTAGTATGCCATCATCACTTTTTAATCTTTCAGATGCAAAAAAAACTTACCTTTTGGGTACCTATAATAGTAGTCTAGATAACAATGAATCTTCTAATCTGAATACCAATCTAAATCTGATTTTCAATATTGCACCAGGATTAACTTTTACTTCCCAATCCGCCTATATCAAAGATATGGCCAATAGGGCTTATAATAGGCCATCAGCTTTGATGAGCGGTGCCGGTAATTATTCGTCAGCTTATTCTTATGAGAATAGCCAAGTCAGGATATCGAACTTTTTAACTTATATCAAACAGTTTGGAAAACACTCTTTAAATGTACTACTGGGTCAGGAAGCGGAAAAAAATAAAATGCAAAATGTATCCGCATGGGGTAGTCAGGGGGTATCGGATCAGATCCAAGTGGTTACAGGATTTCTGCAAAATAACATCGGTGCCAACTCCGATTTGCAAAAGTGGTCACAGCTGTCCTATCTCGGTCGCTTTTCCTATGATTTTGATAGTAAATACCTGTTTTCAGGGGCTGTCCGTGCGGATGGATCGTCCCGATTTGGAGAAAACAACAAATGGGGATATTTTCCGTCCGCATCTGTCGGCTGGATTTTAACTGAAGAAGATTTTCTGAAAAACAATCCTATATTCACCTTACTTAAAATTAGAGGAAGTTATGGATTGACCGGATCTCTCCCTAAAAGTAACTATTTGCAGTATAATCTCTATAATGTCAATAATGGGGGGTATCAGGGTAATTCCGGAGCAACTTCCTATAATGGCCAAGTGGCTATTACACCAAACTTTAATAATGGCGTTGCCCAAAAAAATCTCAGCTGGGAGCGCAATAGGCAATGGAATTTAGGTGTCGATATGGAATTGTACAAGGGACGTTTTACAGCTATGGTAGATGTATTTAATAAGGAAAACTATGATGGGCTATTTGACGTCATGCTTCCCGTCACGTCCGGATACGATTACGCCAAAACAAATTCGGTAGGAATCCGCAATTCAGGTGTCGATATTCAATTGTCTGTTGATATGTTCCCACGTAGCTCCACATTGAGCTGGCGGTCCAATTTAAATATTTCCTATGTCAAGAATCGGATCATGAATCTGCCAAATGGCGGCCGCGATATGGTCATGGATGGCGATCGATTTGATAAATCTCATATCCTCTCGGTGGGCAGCCCGATCAATGCATTTTATCTCTATAAAACTCTGGGGGTTTTCTCGACCCTGGACGATATTCCGGTCAATCCATATACAGGCGAACGCTATCGAAATTCCAATGGAACATTCAATCCCGGAGATTTTTATTTTGAAGATATAGATGGCGATTATTTTGTAGACGTATTTAATAGTGGTATTAATCCAGATAAAAGGGCGATTGGAGATCCTAATTTTAAGTGGACCGGAGGCTGGAATAACGTCTTTAGTTATAAAGACTTTTCGCTTACTTTGTTTTTTACCTACGGTTTTGGGAGGGATGTACTGAATCTTTTTGAATCAGATCAATTCAGTAACTCCACTTCGGGCGATGCGACTTCAAATTTTGCTTACTATTCGATACGGGATCTGGACAAACTCAATATCTGGAAACAGCCCGGCGACAAGGCCGAATACGCAAAATATGATATCGGCACCTATCGTTACTATTACACCTCTGCGCAGACTTTCTTTTTAGAAAATGGTTCCTATATGCGATTTAAGAACCTGATTTTTTCTTACAACCTCCCTGAACGGATCAGCAAGAAATGGAGTATTTCCAAAGTGAGATTCTTTGGTATAGTGGATAATGTTGCCCGTTGGCAAAAATCAAAAAAATTGCCGGATGCCGAGGCTGTAAACCCATATGGAGAGTATAACGGTGGTGGTTATCCGATTCCAAGAAAATATACATTAGGATTTGAACTAACTTTTTAAGACGATGAAAAGATTTTTTTTAAACTATAGACTAGCGGTGCTATTGATGCTGGTTTTCTTGCTAGGGTCATGTAAAAAGTTTTTGGTGGAAGAACCCGTCAATTCGACTTTCGCGGGCGCATATTGGAAAAGCTCAGGGGATTTACGGAGTGCTATGGCAGGTAACTATGCTTTGGTACGGGATGTGATGAATTCGGGTAACTGGAATCCGAGTCCACGATACTTTATGTATGGCGATGCAATTGCCAAGAATTATTTTACAATCCAATATAATGGTGATGGACTCGAAGGGATCCAAAATGGAGATTTTACATTTCAATACAATGTAGAGAATTTTGGAGATTGGACCAAGTACTATAAAGCGATTACGATGAGCAATATCATTATTAATCGAGTTCCTAAGGTGGCGGACGATTTACTGACCGATGTGACCAATCCAACGAAGTTCAAAAATGAGATGCTTGGAGAGGCTTATTTTTTACGGGCGTTCACTTATTTTATGATGCTACGCGTGTGGGGAGACGTGCCCGTGGTAACGGAAGAATACGACGACCCTATTTCTGCTCCAGAATTAGCACGGAGTACCAAAAAAGAGGTTATGGCGCAGATCGAGAAGGATGCACTGCAGGCACATGAATTGTTGCCTTGGCAATATTCACTTGTTGGGAACGCCAAAGTCACAGCCAATAAAGGCGCGGTGAATGCATTGTTAGCTCATTTCTACCTTTGGAAGGCAACAATGAGTGATGTCAATTCAAACCAACCTGATCTCGAAACGGTAGACAAAGCAGATAAAGCCATCGATGAAATCTTAAATAATGGTATGTATTCATTGACCGACACATCTAATTATTATAAGACTTTCGAAGGACTTTCGGGTGAAGGTATTTTTGAAATTGCAATGAGTGAAAATACACGCGAAGGAACCAATCAACATATTGCCAATATGTTTTTGAGAACTGCGCAGCTGGCAACTTCTGGAACAAATTCGAGGTGTTATGTCAATGCAGATTATCTGACAAATCATTTTTATAAAATAGACCAGGTTTGGGACTGGTATTGGAATACAAGTTTGCAGCAGTGGGAGTGGAAGGCGATGCCTTCACAGGTCTTCGACGATAGTGATATTCGTTGTAGACGTAATTTTACCGATCTAAACAGTGATAAACCTACTTGCGTAAAATATCAAAGTGTTGTCTACCGTAATCCCTCACAAAAGCAAGATGCTTATGTTAGCAATAATCTGATTGTCTTTAGGTTAGCGGATATGCGCTTGTTGAAAGCCGAAATTGCACTTTATAGAAATCAAGTTTCCAAAGCAATAGACATCATCAATGAATTTAGAAAAAGGAATGGCGCCGATGAATCTGCCTTCGTGGATAATACATCGAGTAAAGACGATGTCATGTACGAATATATTATTGAAAGAGGAAAAGAACTTTATCTCGAAGGGCATATTTTTTATGATCTATTGCGAACAAGGCAATACAGCAATTTTGTTCCATGGCTCTCGGAGTCCCGCTTCCGTCAGGAAGGATTCTATTGGCCAATTAATCCAGCCCTATTCAAAAATAATAACAAGTTGACACAGACCTCATACTGGAGAGGAAAGGTGTAAGCACTAAAAAAAGAATTATGAAAAAGATAACAGGATTGTTTGCGTCAATATTAATTTTTCTTTTCGCATGTAAGAAGGATAATTATAAAGTCGATGGTGGAAAGAGCGATGCCAACGTGAACCAGACAACTTATGATTTTTTGAAGCAGCATGGTAGCTTTGATTCGTTGGTTAAGATTATAGACCGTGCCGGTATTAAAGATATTGTGAATTCAGATGTCACGTTCTTTGCAACGAGCGATTATGGCGTACGGGATTATGTAGCCGCCAAAAAACAACAAAGGATCATTGAGGTGGGAAACGAAAATATTCAGTTCGGGATCAATAACATCCCAGTCAAAGAATTACGTGATTCGATGATGATCTACCTATTCGATGGAAAGATCACACGAGAAAATCTCAGCCCTGACAACAAATATTTTGTAAGCAAGCTTGGTGCAATTCCCAATGTCAGGTTCAATATCAAATTGCGCAGAACACGTGACTACAGCGATTATCTGGATTATGTAGATTATCTCAATTTCACAAAGGTGATCGGTACTCTTGATGCTGAGGAACCCGATTATAATGCGATTCCAAAAGATCAACTTGATAAATCCTATGATTGTCAAACCTCGGGAATTAGGACGACGACAGGTGTATTGCATGTATTGCAAAACACACATCGTTTATTTTTTAACGCCGGAAAAATGGCTGATTAAAGACTGATATGAAAACGAATTTAAAAATTTTATATAGCTTGCTATTTGCTTTTGCGCTAACTTCTGGCTGCAAGAAAATTGAAAACGGCTTTTTGAGCGAAGGTATACGATATAAAGATAATACCATTTTTTGCAAACGTGGAATGTCCCTAACGATGTCTGACCGTATTAATACAGATGGTTCTACGCCCCCCTATACATTCGAATTGTTAAACTTAAACGATGAAGCAACAGGTCAGCCCGCACCGGATGTCTTTTTTAAAGAATTTGACATTCTAACCTTTAAGCCTGGTTTAGTGTTCAATGCCGAGACAGATACCACGGTCGAACTACTCAATAAAAAGAGAGAAACAGTAAAGAAAGCCCCGATGGAATTTAATACAGTCAGTGGACAGCTGGTTTTTAATCGAGCTTCTGCCAATCTACCTTTAGGGCGTTTTAATTTTGATGTCAAAATGACCAACCCTAGAGGAGAGCGTGTATTCCCTAAATTGGCCACCATCGAGATTGTAGAACCTACGATTGATGATATGTTTAAAGTAACCTATCAAGCGGCAAGTGGATCGAGCGCTGCAGAAGTTTTTACCGGAATTACAGCCCCAAAAGTGACTTGTACAAAAATTTCAAACGATGGCGCTCGTGTTATCCTAAAGATCGTCGATAAAAATGGAAATGCATTCAATCCTAAAAATGGAGAAGTGATCAAACGGGGGGATCGACCGATGTTTGAATCTCATGTGAAGTTTAATCCAGTCCAAGTGACAGATAATTCGTTGATCTGTGATTTTGAGGTTGCACCTTTTCCGCTTGCTAAATTAATTGGAAAAGATGGAACAGATTGGGGTTTTCTCAATTACTATCGCATCCCCATGAAGTATGCCCAAATCGACGGCTTAAGTGCTAATAATGTCAACCCTGTTTTTGGATTCCAGCTATTGATGGAAGGTACTTATGAGGTTCAGGTAAAACTGCCAACGGTAACGCGTATTACACAATAAAGATTAGGGGAGCATAGTAAGTTCCCCACACTTTATTAAACCCAGATCTATATTAAACTTAGATGCCCACAGTGCGAAAATTAACCAATTATGAGCAAATTTTGACATTTTATTAGATGTGCGATTGACATTTCTCAATATGTTACGCTTGTTGTCTATATTTAGTAAAACCAATGTTGAGTAACCTAATACTAACATGCTATGAAAACGTTACAATTTAATATTCCTGTAATTAAAGGACAAAGCATCACTGTCCAGGAGGATATCTCGGAATCGTTCTATCCACATTTGCATCGTCATCAAGAAGCCCAGTTAATGTGGATTACGAAAGGAAAAGGTGTGTTGCTTGTGGATGAAACCCTCCATCCCTTTAAGGAAAACGATATATTTTTCATCGCTGCTCACCAAGCACATGTATTTAAATCTGTATCCGAGGATAAGGCTGGTGATGCCGCTAGATCCATTTCGATCTTTTTTGATCCGGAAGGGAGGTTGAAACAACTTTTTATGTTGGGTGAATTTGAATCCTTGGAGCAATTTTTAAGTCAGGATTCCAGGGGATTTAAGATTCCGGAGGTGGATTTCGACATGGTATCTAAGCGTATGCTGTTATTAAAACAATCGGAAAAGATCGATAAAATGATGCATTTCTTCTATTTGCTCCGGACACTAGCCCAAATTTCAAAGAGAACAGATGCGCTCTGTCCCGAACCGATGGAGACTGTAGTCGGTTCCACTGGAAAAAATAACCGCATAGAGAAGGTTTGTCATTATATCAATACACATTTTAAACATGGGCTTACTTTAGAAAGTGTAGCAGAAAGAGCACATTTGTCGCCACAGGCATTCTGCCGTTATTTCAAAAAACACTGTGGAATCACCTTAGTTGGTTATCTAAACCGGATACGAATTAATGAAGTTTGTAGTCAATTGGGAAAAGATCCTTTACATTTGGAAAATATCTCATTTATTGCTTACAACTGCGGCTTCAATAGCATTACAAATTTTAACCGCGTATTTAAACAGATTATCGGCTGCACACCGAAAGAGTATATTTTGCGCTATGATCAGCGCTATACAGAAAATACAATTGTTTCATATGTTTAGTTTAAGGCCACGTCGTGAGACGTGGCTTTTATGTGGAGAGATTTAGTACGATCAGAAATCCTAATATTCCTAATTTTTGAAGCATCCTAATTTTTGAAGCATAGTCTTCATAGATGGTTTTATATTTGATTAGTAACGTGTTGTTTGGAGTATAAAAGTAATATAGCTATTATCCGCTATAAATTTTATAAAAGCGTCATGTACTACCCTAAAACTAAAGAAAAACTTGTCTTATGCTAAGATCGATTGGAAAATCTATCTATAAATTCGTTAATAATAACGGAAAATCGAGGCCGTATTTAATATTAAAAAAAAATTGGCAATGGAAAATTATAGTCAAACTATCCAGTTGGGTGTAACAAAGGATCGGGTCTTTAAAGCACTAACCGATGAAATACCATTTTGGTGGACAGTCATGTTTGAGGGCTCTTCCAATAAGAAGGACGATAGATTTACAATTCGATTTGGAGATCTTATTTACAAAGTAATGCAAGTGGAAGACTTACATGAAAATGCAAAAGTTGTTTGGCATGTCGAAGATTCATTGATAGCCCTTCCCGGATTGAATAATCAAAAAGAATGGATTGGCACAACGATCGTTTGGGACATCACAGAAAAAGAAAAAGGGATTGTGTTGCAACTTGAACATATTGGCTTATCCCCTGAAATCGAATGCTATGATATTTGTACAGATGGATGGCGACAATTTGTGAAAAGTTTAGAAGCATATATTGAAACAGGTAAAGGGCAGCTGCGTTTCTTTGGTAATTTATCGACAATTTCATGGAGTGTGGATGAAAGTTGTTTGGCATAAAAATCATCATGAGGACTATGCCGCAAGACAATTGTCTGATCGTGATCCAAAAGTTTCTTTCGATTATACTCTGCTTTGACCAAATCAATCACTACTGTTCGGGTGATACAGAATATCTGGGATTCTATGCTGGAATCAATATTTTTGTCACGCATATTTTTCCAGAGTTTGATAAATACACGCTGCACAGTTTCTTCGGCTAGATAAGAAGATTTGGTTTTGTTGAGCGCATATTGGTATACTTTGGAACTTCATACGTCAAAGTATTCCTCAAATCTTCGGACAATAGACGCATAATTGATTTCCATAGTGTAGGCTTGGAATAAATGAATTTAGCGATAATGCGCTTTCGCTCCAAGTTTTTTAAAAAATATTTTGCCTCTTTTCTTAGTGGATGAGATTTGTTTTCTGAATGATCTTCGATGTACGGTTATAGACTCTCAATTGGGCGTTTCGTCTTGGTCGGATTGTATTAATACCCTTAGACTGTATTTATACCTCTTCTTGGGCGTTTTGATACGTATGTTTCGAATCTTGTATTTGGACTGGCACAAAGTTTGAATTTTACCCTGCTGTAATACATAAATTATTCACAATAACACATCGACGTATGAAAAAATTAATTCAAACACTGGGACTAGGTATGCTTATTTTAACAGTATTAGTAGGCTTTACATCATGTAGCAAAGATGATGATCCGGCTGATAACGATCTTTTTGTTGGAAAATATGAAGGCACTATTGGCTTTGATGACATGAACAACAATGATAACGATGTTGCCTCGGGAGAAGGAACGGTTACTGTAACAAAAGTTGGCGATACCTATAATTTTGCTTTTGGAAATGGCATTCCTAATCTCAATGGAGTAGATTTTGAAAAAAAGGATAACGTCTTAGTTAATATCGGCTCAGCAGGTACGGGATTTATCCGTATTGATGCCGGTAAATTGACAATTGGTTATACAAAAGACGGCAAGGCATGGACGGCCAATTGTAATCGGAAATAGTCCTGCGAAAAATAGAAAGCGCCTGTTTGCCAGGTGAATGTTGTGAGTTTAACATTTTATAACATTATTTTCTAAACGATTTGCGGAGCGATACTGTTCTATTAACAAACAATAAAACGAAAGTAATTATGAGCGAATTAACATGGAAAGGCCGTTGGAACGAAATCAAAGGCAAGGTAAAACAACAATATGCAGACCTTACCGACGATGATCTATTGTATGCTGAGGGCAAAGAAGACGAATTGGTAGGTAAGCTTCAAAAGAAGACCGGTAAAACACAGGATGAGGTAAATAAGTGGTTGAACGATTTGTAGGTTTAGTATTGTGTGATAAAAAGCGGATAACAGCATTGTTATCCGCTTTTTTAATTTGATAACAATTTCCTCAATGAACTTTTATGCTTGTTGAATTCCTATTGCCTTGTACGGATTGTTTTCGTTACAAATCATCAACAGCGCAATACCTTTTATTTTTTGTTAAAATTGAATCGTCGCGCAATACTAAATCCCCAGCGAAATTGCCCTTTGCCCCATGAGCTATTTGTTTCGCTGATAAACTGAGATTCTTGTATTGCGGTCGCATTGGTAAAATTGAGGTGGAAGATATGGCCTCCGGTATCCATTTCTAGACCGACACCCAAAGCATTATAGTAACGTTGACCACCCACTTCTTCACGGTACTTCTTGTTCGATGCTTTTCGGAAAGGCAATGTATAGTCTGCGACTAGCGCAATTCGATTACTAACCTTAGCCCGCCCACCGATACCGATAGCGAATACATCATTTTGATCATTAAAAGCCGTATAATTTCGGTGAAGATAAGAAGGAACTACAACGAGCGAAAGATCTGAGCTGAATTTTCGGGCGATGATGAGCTGCGTTACATAACTCAATCGGTCATTGAAGTTCTCAAAGCTTGCTGCTGAAGACTTATCCGTACTAGCTTCCATCGCGGATAGGGTAGTGCTTCCAAAAAAAGCTACGGAAACAGGTATGCTATTGTCGACCGTTTGTTCGATAAATCGGTATTTCACATTACCCTCAAATAGCTGCCGAGCAGCCGTTGCGCCCTTCGCGCGGGCGATTCCAATGTTCAGGTTATCGAATAAACCATAATCAAAACCTATTCGGATGTCGGTCGAATTATCGAGGCCAAAGAAATTTTTACCTCCACCCGCGCTGCCCGCGATATCGCCAAAGCGGTGATCTACTCTAAAGTCCATTTCATTACGATGAATTGTTTCTGTGGTCTTGAGATTGATCAAATTGCCGGATTTAAAGGTCGCCGTGACTTTTTCATTTTTGGGTGCATCGATATGGATTAATTTATCGAGATCTTCCTGCGCAAATGACTTTGCGAAAGGAAAGCAAAGGAGTATAAGTAGTATTTTTCTCATTTGTAATGAATTCGTATTATGGTTTGTAGGTCGCATCAACGGTGATTTTGACTACTTCAGCAATTTTTTTTTCCAACGATGGAAGGAATAGAAATTTTATGATCTGCAAGTTTGACCTGAAAATTTGCTACCGCCTTTATCGTGCCATCTGTAACAGTAAATGTTGCCTTTGTACTGTAAGGTTTAGTAACCCCATGGATTAGAAGTGTGCCTCTTACGTTCAGCGTATAGCTGCCATCCTTTGTTAATTTGTCCGCGTTGTCGACTTTGCCTTTAAATTCTGATAGGGGGTATTGATCACTTTCCATGTAATTTTCATTGAAATGCTCCTGCATGAGCTTTTTGTCAAATTGAAAAGATGTATTTTTTACCCGAAAGATGATATCTCCGGTTTGAAGGTTCATCGCCGAAGCGCCTAAGGTACTTTTGGCTTCGATGTCTCCCAATGGCGCATTACTAAAAAAGGTGATGCTGGTCTCTTTTGAAACAAAAGAAGCCTTTTGCTGCGCAAAGGTCGTCATAGCGATGAGCATCATGAAGAGCGCTATGTACATGTTGATTTTTTTCATATGCCTAACATTAGTTTTCAGGTGAATTCCTTTTGATCCATGCATCCAGCAGTTCTATTTCTTTTGCGGAGAGTGAGCTGCCTAGTGGCATGGATTTGGTCACCAGTACCGCATTATTAATCTTTGCAATATTGTCTTTGACGGAGATATAACCACTGAACGTCCATCGTCCACTTGCCGAACGTCCTGTCGCGTGGCACGAACTACATTTCGTTTCAAAGAGTGCTTTAGAAAAATTCGTGTAAGACACATTTAGTACCGTCACAGTTTCAGTGCCGTTATCCGGATTGTTCGTAAGTTCTTGCGCCTGCTTTTTGGTACAGGCGGAGAAGGAGAGAACTGTTAAGGTAAAGAAAAAAATGACTAGGTAACGATGTGCTCTGAGGCAAGGATTTACGGTTTTTAGATTTTGTGCCATAAGTTTGAATAGTTAGTTTTGGTTTAGTTAGCAGGGGCAACGGTAGAGTTGTCGTTTACGATTGGCCAAACGCCAACGCGTGGGAAACTTATCCCTTTATTATCTCCACGCTGTGTATCCTGGCCGAAGTAATATAAGGGCCATCCTTTGAACGTTAATTGTTTCTTTCCATAGACGGTAATGACAGCGATGTCAGCCGTACGAACAAGCGAAGGCAGAGCTCCAGTCTCTTTTTGAAAGATAGGCCAGATCGCATCATTACTGAAATCTGCAGCAGTATAATTGTTTTTGTTGAATTTGTCGGGTTTAAAGGCATACAACGTTCTGCCCTTATCATCGGTCAGGTAAATTGTTTTTCCGGTTCCTTCGGTATAGTCGCCTAAATAGTTTTTAGTATCGTGTCCGATAAGTTGCGCATTCGCAACCATGAGTAAATAATCAGGTTTGGCCACGTACCATATTTTATTGACAGCATCTCCTTTCACCTGACCGGATTGACTATCGCCTGCATAATAGTAAAGCGGCCAGCCCTTAAATGTGTTTTGTTTCGAGCCATCTTCACGTGTTATTTCACCGATCAGGCTTTTGTCAATTTTTAGGTCTGTGCTTGTTTCACTGCTGTAATAAACCGGCCAAGTGGCCAGACAATTACCGCTGCAGGTCGAAGCTCCTTTTGTATCATTCGAAAAGAAATAGAGTGTTTTACCGTCGGCATCGGTCAGAATATTACCAAATTGGGTATTGGCAGACATTTGCACGCCCTTGTTTTTATTTTCGACATTGCCAGGTTCACCATCGCTTTTTGAACATGCAGAAAACAATGTTAAGGTCAATAGACCACCTATAAAAGTTAATTTGACTTGTTTTTGGTTTGATTTCATAATGGTATGTTTTAAAATAATGTCTTGATATTACGATCAGGTCAGTGAAAAGGTTGCTTGGAAATTGAGTTGAAAAAAAATATTTTTTGGAGGCAACCTTTTCGATTATCCTCTCGTATAAGACTTAATACTATATTTATCAAAAGAAAGAAGCAATATCGAGTGGCGATAACAGAAGTTGACGAAAAATCTATCCATATTATTAAAGGATGTATTGATGAGGACCGCAGGGCTCAGAAAGATCTTTACACCATCTACTACGCTATGTCTTTAGGGATATGTCTGCGCTACGCTAATAACAGGGAAGATGCTATCAGTATTTTAAATGAAGGCTTTTTCAAGGTTTTTAAAAATATCAACAAATATGATTTTCAGAAGCCTTTTTCCATATGGATCAAAAAAATCATGACAAATACTGCAATTGATTTTTATCGGGCAAAGATTAAACAGGGCATCTTGGTAGATGTATCCATGTATGAGCATACCATTATTGAGGATGATAGCATCAGTCAAAAGTTAAACTATGAAGATTTATTAGCGATGGTACAGCAGCTTCCACCTGCCTACAGAACAGTGTTCAATCTCTATGCGATCGATGGTTATGGACACGAAGAAATTAGTGGCATGCTGGGAATTGCCATTGGAACATCAAAATCTAATCTGCATAAAGCACGTGGTAGACTGGCGGAAATGGTGGAAGTTCAAGGGGTAAAATTTGGTAAAACGGAGGAGAAAAGATGATGGAAAAGGATAAGAATAAGATTGATGAGCTATTTAGGTCGGGCTTAAGTGATGCTAACTTTGACTTTGATGAATCACATTGGCAAGATATAGAATCGCGATTGGACAATGAAAGGCGTGTAAAGAGACGAAAGATCGTCGTCTTAACGAGCTTGGCAGCTACACTTGCAGCAGTTTTAACGATCTTTTTTGTTTGGAATAGCGCGTTATTTAAAACCAATAATTTACCAGGTGAAATAAATACAGCCGGTATTTCGCCTGAAAAGGAGGTTCCGGAGAACAAAACTGTTCAACCTAAGGAGTATTCGCCAGACGAAACCAAACGGGATCAAGATTGGATTGCATTTCAGCCGAACAAACGTGCGAATAATGTGTTCCAGATTTCAAATGAAACCATCGTACTGCAAGATATCCGTTTGGAGAAGATAGCCGATGCAAATCCGATAGTCGGGCAAGAAAGAAAACTAAATACTGTATTCACAATTCCAACCATGGAATATAACAATCAAAGATTGCCTCATTTCAACTTAAGAGAAGAACCGGTTGAAGGGACAGGGGAGCGTCTGGCAGCCATTTATCAGCCTAAAGAAAGTGTGGGATCCAATGCGCAGGAAAGAGAGCGGTCGGTTGTTAGTTTCTTGGCCGGGCCAGATCTGACAAGCGTGCGGGGGGCAGGTAAATCCTCCCTTAGTGAAAATATCGGTTTGGCCTATTCCTATCCCCTCACAAAAGCACTGCGTGTGTCTGTGGGTGCTACCTACGCTAAAAAGAATTATACGTCAGCGTATAAATTTTATGCGCCATCAAATCCACCGGAAATGGCACAATTGCCGAGCAATGTGAGCGCTGTATGTGATGTTCTTGATGTACCACTGACAGCGAGTTATACGGTTTTGAAAGGTAAAAAAGTGAAGTTCAATGTCAGTGCAGGACTTTCGAGCTATTTTATGCTAAAGGAAAAATATACCTTCGACTACGAAGGTGGAGGTAGCTATGGCGGATCTCAGAAAAGTGCCGTCTATGAAGTGAATGGAGAGAACCAGCATATCTTTGGTGTTGCCGATTTCTCGATTTCCATTGAGAAGAAAATTAACGATAAAATTAATATTGGCGTAAAACCTTTTGTTAAAATGCCTTTGACAGGGATAGGTTACGGAAATGTAGATCTGGAATCTAAAGGCGTTGCGTTTACCTTGGGAATGAGTTTGTAATGCGGAATCGCTCGGCTTTCGTTTGGGGCATGTTCGGTACAGCTTCGCATCAGGGAGCGCCTCTGGGCGTACTAATCTTCTATTTCATTTCTAATGTGCTGTTCGTATGTGAACAATTCGAATAATAACTGTTCGCATACGTACATTTCATTTTTTGAAGCAGATCCTAAATTAGGCTATAATGCGCTTCAGAAGGTATAAATGAACTAGAGGACCCTATGGTATGGTATTTGGCACGGAGCTAACAAAATTGATCTTATGTTCTTTATGCATTTTGAAGTTCAATTTTCATTTTAGTCATTCACTATAAATAAATATATAGGTTGTTTAGCTGCGTCGGGAGATGCGGCTTTTTTTGAGGGCAAAAAGCCTGATTTGACGAATTTGCCCCTTAAAATAAGAAGATTTTACCCCCCTTCCGTTGTAACGTTTTTGATAATATTGCAAGTGTCAATACGACATTTTATGGTGTTGGCAATATTAAATAACCAAGAGTGTTTGCCTGATTAGCTGAATACCCGCTCCAAATCATATAAAAAATAGGTGTAGGAAAAGTAAGCTGGCTAAAACTCAAAAACAGCTAAATAACCAAGTTTAATTATGATGAATTTACCAATCAAAAGTGGATTGTTTGATCCTTGAATTCCCAAAGAAACGCAATAATGCTACCTCATATTGCCGTACTACGCTTCATCAAAATATTTTAATTACTAAACAGTTTTACTTATGAAAAGAAAAATAGTATTCACACCGTGCTGGCTTTGTTGTATCTGCTTTTTACTTTTAAGCTTACAGCAGACTTATGCGCAGTCAATAACTGTACGGGGCCAGGTTACCGAAAATAATAGGCCACTGGCCGGAGTGACCGTCAAAAATATCGGTTCCACAGTGCAAGCACAAACAGATACACAGGGAAAATATACGATCAGTGCTGCCACAGTCACGGCATTAGAATTTACCTTTCTAGGTTATGCGAAACAGCGCTTTGAATTCAGTCAGCTCAAACAGATCAGCCAAGGGAACTACGAGCTTAACGTGCAACTTGATGCTTCCGAAGGAGATGTTTTGGATGAAGTGGTGGTGGTCGGTTTCGGTTCGCAGAAAAAAACAAACCTGACCGGTTCGGTTGCGGTGGTGGATGCCAAGCAACTAGAAAATAGGCCGGTAAGAAATGCGATCCAGGCACTGCAAGGACTGGCACCAGGACTAAATATTTCCCAAAACTCGGGAACGATGGAAACCAATCCATCCATTAATATCCGGGGGACGGGCACCATCGGAACCTCTTCTTCGGCACCACTGATTTTAATCGATGGTTCTGAAGGGTCTTTGGCGGCACTAAATCCACAGGATATTGAAAGCGTATCTGTATTAAAAGATGCTGGAGCGGCTTCAATTTACGGCTCTAGAGCTGCCTTTGGGGTTATTTTAGTTACTACAAAATCTGGAAAGGCTGGACGTACATCGGTAAATTATAATAATAGCTTTCGTATGAATGCCCCAACATTAATGCCGAAGATGATGGATTCTTATACATTTGCGCAATACTTTAATCAGGCCGAAGTCAACGCAGGTGGTTCACCACATTTCTCCGCGGAGCATCTGCAGCGCATCCTGGATTATCAAAACGGAAGCCTGAAAAATTCGACGATAGTCGATCCAAACAATAAATTGTATTGGGCTGAAGGATATGCCTATGGTAACGACAACAACGATTGGTTCGATGTCATGTATCGGGATCAGGCTTTTGCTCAGGAGCACAACCTAAGCCTCAATGGTGGAACCGAAAAAACAACTTATTACCTTTCAGGTAATATTATGAAACAACAAGGGTTGATGGCCTTCAATACGGATCATTACGACCGTTACGCTGTTGCTGCTAAAATCAATTCTAAAGTATCTGACATCTTTCAGGTAAATTACAACGCGCGATTGGTGCGTGAAGACTACGACCGTCCGGCTGCATTGACCAATAGTTTTTATGATGATTTAGGCAGACAGGGCTGGCCAACGCTGCCTCTGTATGATCCAAATGGATACTTGTTCAGTTCTCCCTCACCTGCACTTGCCATGAAAGAAGGCGGACAGGATAAATCAAGTAAGGATTACATTTACCAACAGTTACAACTCATCCTCGAACCTATTAAAGGATGGCGTACAACTGGTAATTTTAACTATAGAACCACAACTCAATTTCGTCATTGGGACTCGCAGCGTCTTTACAACCATGACGTGAATGGTGATCCGTATCTGTATAAAAACTCATCCAATGTGTACGAATTTGGTTTAAAGGAAAACTACTATAACATTAATATCTTTTCTGATTACGATAAGAGCTGGGGCGACCATCATGTTAAAGTTATGGTCGGTGGTCAGATTGAACACACGGCCTATCGCAATCTCGGTGTGCAACGCGACGGAATCATTATCCCGGATCAACCGGTATTGAATCTGACCTCCGGCACAGACATCAATGGAAAAGCAGTAGTGCCTTCTGTATCTGGCGAATATCAAAAATGGGCAACAGCGGGTTTCTTCGGCCGATTGAATTACAATTATGCAGAAAAATACCTATTGGAAGCTAATTTGCGTTATGACGGTTCATCACGCTTCCGCAGCGATAGCCGCTGGGGCTGGTTTCCTTCAGTTTCTGCAGGATGGAACATCGCCAAAGAAAACTTTATTGCAGAGTCGGCACCATTTATTAATATGCTGAAATTAAGAGCTTCCTACGGAGAACTGGGTAATCAAAATACCGATGTCTGGTATCCGACTTATGTCACGCAACCAACGGGTACAGCCAATGGCGCTTGGCTAATTAATAATGCTCGACCAAATTCTGCTTCGGCTCCAGGCTTGGTAAGTGCCTTATTGACCTGGGAATCCATCAATACCAAAAACTTAGGCGTCGATTTTGCTTTTTTTAAATAGCCGACTTTCTGGGTCTTTTGAGGTCTTCGAACGGAAAACATTTAATATGGTCGGCCCAGCTCCACAGTTGCCTAATACATTAGGAACCCAGGTTCCTCAAACAAATAATACCGACTTAAAAACAAGAGGGTTTGAAGCTACACTGGGCTGGAATGACCGTACAGCCAGTGGTTTCGCATATGGAGCAAAGTTTCTCCTGTCGGATTATACCACAACAGTAACACGCTATCCAAACGCAATAGGGTCATTATCAAACTATCGGGAAGGCCAAAAGTTAGGTGAAATATGGGGATATCAAACCCTTGGTATCGCAAAGACAGAGGAACAGATGAGTCAACATCTGGCGAGCTTGCCCAATGGTGGACAAAATGCATTAGGAACACAATGGGGGGCAGGCGATATCATGTATGCGGATTTGAATGGCGACGGAAAAATAGATGGTGGAAGCAATACAGAGGCCGATCCTGGTGATCGTCGTGTGATTGGAAACAGCACGCCGCGTTACTCCTTTGGATTGAATCTGAATGCGGATTACAAAAATTTTGATTTTAGTGTTTTCATGCAAGGTGTCATGAAACGCGACTATTGGCAAGGTGGCTATTATTTTTGGGGAGCAACTTCAAAATGGTGGTCAACGGGCTTGGTCGATCATCTTGATTATTTCCGTACCGCAGACAATCCATTGGGCGAAAATCTTGATGCGTATTACGCACGTCCTGTTTTTGGAACCTCCAAAAATCAACAGACGCAGACGCGCTTTTTGCAAAATGCAGCCTATATCCGCATAAAAAATATTCAGCTAGGCTATACCTTACCGAAAGAAACAACCAAACGTTTTTGGTGTGGAGCGTCTACGCGTATACGTTTCCGGAGAAAATATCTGGACCGGCCTCAAGTGTAGCGGGAATGTTTGATCCCGAAACTATTGATGGCGGAAGCAACGGAACGGTTTATCCATTGACAAAAGTATGGTCTGCAGGTTTAAGTGTTACATTTTAAGTCGATTCATTATGAAATTCAATAGTACTATTTTTAGATTGATGCAATTGGGCCTTGTCGCTTTGGTAGGCCTAGCTTCCTGCAATAAATATTTGGATATTGCACCCCCTTCGTCCATCATACCTGAAGCGTATCTGGATGAGGAATCACAACTTGCTGCTTATACCGTAAATCAATATGCTGGACTGTTTCCTTCGCATGGCAACTGGTCCTTTGGCACGTTCGGCATCGACGGAAATACAGACAATATGGCTACTCCAACACTCGATAATAAGTTTATTCCAGGCCAATGGCGCGTTGGATCGAACGGCGGTGACTGGGATTTTTCAAGTATTTATCAGATGAATTATTTTATCAATACGGTGGTTCCCAAATGGAAGGAAAATCGTATTCTCGGAAATTCCAGTAACATAGCACATTATATCGGTGAAGCCTATTTTTTACGGGCTTATGTTTACTTTGGGAAATTGCAGGCCTTGGGCGATTTTCCGATTATTCGCAATGTGATGTCGGATAAGGATAAGAGTATTTTAGTGGAAGCGAGCAAGCGTTCACCAAGAAATGAAGTCGCGCGTTTTATACTTTCAGACTTGGATTCGGCCATTACCTTGCTGAACCAAAGTTCTCCCGATGGCAAGAAACAGCGGATCTCAAAAAATGTAGCCCAGCTGTTCAAGTCCCGAGTAGCTTTGTACGAAGGTACCTGGCTCAAATACTTTAGCGGAACCGCATTCGTCCCTAAAGGACCAGGATGGCCTGGTGCGGCAAAATCATACAATAGCAATTATGCATTTCCGACGGGAAGTATTGCCGGAGAGATCGACTACTTTTTAACGCAGGCCATGGAATCGGCAGCTGCGGTTGCTGACAATGTGCCGCTGGTGAGCAACACCGGAATAATAGAATCTGCCAACAATGAGAATCCTTACTTCAGTATGTTTGGTGCCGTGGATATGTCCAGCTATGGCGAAGTACTTTTGTGGCGACAATACAACCAGAGTTTGGTGACACACAATGTACCGGTATATGCACAGCGTGGCAATTATGCGGTTGGTTTGACACGCGGCCTTGTTGAAAGCTTCCTGATGTCCAATGGACTGCCTATTTACGCTTCCGGCAGTGGTTATGCGGGCGATGATTACATCGCAGATGTTCGGAAAAATCGCGATGGTCGTTTACAATTGTTTTTAAAAGAGCCCGGCCAAAAGAATGTATTGGTCAATATTGGACAAGGTACGCACTATACCCTTATTGAACCCACACCGACTGTTTACGATACCGATTGGGAAAGACGTTATACAACGGGGTATACTATACGTAAAGGTATTTCATACGACGGTTTACAAACGCTAAACGGACAGGGATTTACGGGTAGTATTACCTTCCGAGCTACCGAAGCTTACCTCAATTATATGGAGGCCTGTTTCGAAAAGAATCAAAATTTAGATACGAAGGCGCAGGCCTATTGGCGCTCATTGCGTACACGTGCTAAGGTCGACCAAGATTTCAATGCAACCATTGCTGCAACACAAATGGAGAAAGAGAAGAAAGATTGGGGCGCGTATTCTGCAGGACAGTTTGTGTCACCTACATTGTACAATATACGTCGCGAACGCAGAAGCGAACTCATGGCGGAAGGTCTACGTTGGATGGATCTCAAGCGCTGGCGTGCGATGGACCAGCTGATTACAACAGCAGACCATTTTGAAGGCTTTAAACTCTGGGGGCCGATGAAAGATTGGTACAAACCCGAACAGCTGATTTATGGCGCTACCAATGATAAATCTGTCGTTTCAGATCCTGCACGGAGTGAATACCTCAGACCATTGGAGGTCCGAAGCAATGCCCTGTCTTATACTGGGGTGAAATTTGCCATGGCGCATTATCTTGCACCTATTGCCGTCGAGCATTTCCAGTTGGCTTCGGATGATGGAACAGCAGAAAATTCCGTTATTTATCAGAATCCAGGATGGTCACTGATCAGTGGAACTGCCCCAACCGGCTTGTAGAAATATAAAAAGGGATATGTGTCATCTCATTATTACACAAATACGAATATATCCCTCTTTTTGACTCAATATCCCCCTTGACTACGTAGGAAAAGGGGGATATTTTTGTTTACTGATCATCACGAGCAGTTAACTCAAAGAAACTTAAACTAAATCATGAAAAAACTTTTATCTGTCTGTCTTAGTTTGCTGTCAAGTTGTTTTATCGCCTATAGTCAACAGCCCATCCTACCGCAGTATAAATTGGTCTGGTCGGATGAATTTGATTATAATGGTGCACCCGACACGACTAAATGGAGTTACGAAGAAGGTTTCAAACGCAACCGGGAAGAGCAGTGGTATCAAAAGGAAAACGCTTCCTGTCGTAATGGCCTGTTGGTTATTGAAGCAAAAAAAGAACAACGTAATCATCCGGGTTTTATTCAGGGCAGCTCTGATTGGATTGCCAGCCGTAAAAAGATAACCTATACTTCGGCTTCGATAAATACTTTAGGAAAGCAGCACTGGAAATACGGAATTTTTGAAATCCGCGCGCGTATCCCTGTTGGAGAGGGCCTTTGGCCCGCATTCTGGACTTTAGGCACGAGCAAGGAATGGCCATCCAATGGTGAAATAGATATCATGGAATATTATCGCGGCAATATATTAGCCAATATCGCAACTGGCACTGACCAACGGTGGAAAGCACATTGGTTCGGTAAGACAAAAGCAGTCAAAGATCTTGGCGGAAAGGCTTGGGCAGATCAATTTCATATCTGGCGCATGGTTTGGGATGAAGATGCCATTACGCTTTATGTGGATGATATGGAAATGCTTCACGTCCCTATGGATCAATTGGTCAATCGGGACGGTACAGGATTCAATCCATTTACCCAACCACATTATCTCCTGTTAAATTTGGCCCTCGGTGGAATAAACGGTGGCACGATAGCTGATAAATTACTTCCCGCTAAATATGAAATTGATTATATCCGGGTCTATCAAAAAGTAGAACGTGCTGAAATGAATAGCTTTACGCCAGGGGAAATATGGAAAGACCAATCCGGTGATGTGATCAATGCCCATGGCGGCGGCGTACTTCATCAAAATGGAAAATATTATTGGTATGGTGAGAAACGTGGCGGAACGACATCCCAGGGCGTCAATGTGTACTCATCCAATGATTTGTATAACTGGAAGTTTGAAGGATTGGCTCTCACACCTAGCGCAGATTCTACAAGCGATATTGCCTGGGGCTGTATTATGGAACGGCCAAAGGTTATCTATCATGAGCAGCTGAAGAAATATGTGATGTGGTTCCATCTTGAGTTGAAAGGGCAAGGCTATGCAGCAGCCAGGGCCGCCGTTGCTACCAGTGACTCTCCGCTTGGGCCGTTTCAGTTTGTCCACAGCTTCCGGCCAAATAACAATATGTCACGTGATATGGGTTTATTTGTAGACATCGATGGCAGGGCTTACCAAATCTATTCATCGGACGAAAACTATGCCTTACGCCTGGTTCAATTAACCGATGATTACCTGCATGTGACAGCAAAAGATTCCTTACTCTTCCGGAATCATCGGGAAGCCCCAGCTTTATTCAAGCATAAAGATCAGTATTATCTGATCACCAGCGGATGCACCGGCTGGGCTCCAAATCGTGCAGAGCTCCATGTCGCTAAGAGTCTTTTTGGCCCCTGGAAATCCCTAGGGGATCCAATGCAAGGGCCAAATTCGGCTTTGACTTATGGCGGTCAATCCACATTTATTCTTCCTGTCGCAGGAAAAACAGATGCCTTTATCTTTATGGCCGACCGCTGGAACCCCAAAGATCTTATGGATAGCAGATATATCTGGCTACCGGTAGATCTCCAGAATGAAAAAGTACAGATAAATTGGAAGGATCAATGGGATTTAAGTGTATTTCACTAGGCCTGCCGTATGGCCGTATTTAACCTACATTCTGTGAAACAAACCACTCTTTTTTGAATTGATTTCTTAATCGCTAAATAATAAAACATGCAGTTTGTGAATGAATTGGTGCTTATTCTACTCTATAGTTTGATATTCAATTTTGGACATGCGCAGTCCAGTGTTACCTTGACACATGGATCGCGTAAAATGCAACAGCTAGATACTCTTGTCCGAAAAGGAATCCCTTGGTTGGATGAAACGATAACCGAAGAAAACCGGCTGCCCATGCATACCGATTTTGTGACCTTTCCGAATACGTCTCAGATCGTCAATAGCGATTGGCGTGAATCTTCCGCTTATTTAAGTTTGAATGGTCCCTGGAAATTTAAATGGGCAGATAGTCCGTCAAAATTACCGGCCAATTTTGAATCGTTGACTTATGATGATCATCTTTGGGCTAATTTTCAGGTGCCTGCAAACTGGGAACTCAATGGATACGGTTTCCCGATGTATACGACCTCCGGTTTTGAATTCACTTATTTGATCGGAAAACCAAATCCACCAATTGTGCCGATGGATTTCAACCCCACGGCTGTGTACCGCCGAGAGGTAGTCATTCCTGAGGATTGGCAGGGCAAACCTATTATCCTCCATATTGGGGCTGCCAAATCAAATCTATCTGTTTGGGTAAATGGTCAATATGTGGGGTATGGGGAGGATAGCAAATTACCTTCCGAGTTTGATGTAACAAGATATTTGAGAAAAGGAAAAAATCTAATCACAATGCGCGTCATGCGTTGGGGAGTTGCAAATTATTTGGAGGATCAGGACATGTGGCGCCTCAGTGGAATCACACGAGACTGTTATCTGCTGGCACGGCAACCGATATATCTACGTGATATTCAGTTGGCACCGACCCTCAACGATTCTTTTGATGAAGGACAGCTAAATACTAAGCTGATTTTTAACCAGAGCAGTCAAGATGAGTTAAGAGCAGAGGTTTCATTACATAGAAATGGTCGTCTTGTGTCAGTTAAAACTGTTAAAGTCTCGGGACAAGAGATGGATATTGCACAGACCATAGAGCGTCCTGCACTATGGTCGGCCGAAATGCCAAATTTATACCAGGTGACTGTTAAGCTAATAGACCACGAGGGTAAACTCAGCGAGGTCGTTCCCCAGCAAGTGGGCTTCCGTCGGGTTGAGATCAAAGAAGGTCAGTTGCACGTGAATGGACAGCCTATACTTATCAAGGGAATAAACAGGCACGAAACAGATCCTGTAACAGGGCATGTGATCTCCAAAGAAAATATGTTGCGTGATGTACAGCTCATGAAAAAGTTCAATATCAATGCTGTCCGTACCAGCCACTATCCCAATGCCGAATATTGGTTGCAACTCTGTGATCAATATGGATTGTATGTGATTGATGAGGCTAATATCGAATCTCATGGCATGGGCTATGATCTGTCTTATACGATGGCCAATAGGCCGACCTGGGAAAAGGCACATGTTGCCCGTGTTGAACGTCTTATTCAGCGCGACCGGAATCATCCCAGCGTAATTATTTGGAGCATGGGCAACGAAGCTGGAAATGGCTACAATTTCTATCGGGCCTACCTCCGGATGAAAGAGCTCGATAAAAGTCGCCCTGTACAATACGAAAGGGCTGTGAATAATTATGGGGAATTAAGATTTGATTGGAATACCGATCTGATTGTTCCCATGTATGCAAGCCCATCGGCGATGAAAAATTATGCAGCGCGCAACCCTAAGCCCCAAAGGCCCTTTATTCAATGTGAGTATGCCCATGCCATGGGAAATTCATTAGGAAATTTTAAGGATTATTGGGACATCATTCGGGCAAATAAAGGAATATTCCAAGGCGGATATATCTGGGATTTTGTGGACCAATGTTTTATTAAAATCAACGCTAAAGGCGATACGGTTTATACCTATGGTGGAGACTATGAGCCTAAGGAAGCCATAACGGACTGGAATTATGCTTCCAAAGGCATTTTTTATGCTAATAGGACACCCTATCCGCATGCCTGGGAAATGAAGAAAGTATATCAAGATATCCATAGCAGCCTAATGAAGGAGAAAAAGATACAGGTTTACAATGAACGTTTTTTTACCGGACTTGACAATGTTGAACTTCAATGGGAGCTTATTGTTGATGGAAAGAAAGCCCAATCTGGTTTAATCAGTCACTTGAATGTGTTGCCGCAACAATATGGTGTGCTGTCTATCCCTTATCAAACAGATGCACGTGGGGAGAAATTTCTGAATCTGACTTATCGATTGAAAAAAGCCGAACCCTTACTTCCTATGGGGCATATTATTGCAACCGAACAGTTGTCTTTAGGTGGTGTTTTTCAACCTAAGACAACCATTGTGGCACAGGGGAAAATCAAGACTGAGCGAAAAGATGGAAATCTGATTATCTCGGCAAAACAGCTGCAGATGGAGTTTGACCTTAAATCAGGATGGCTGACCAGATATCATTACAAAGGACGGGATTTAATGGATGAGCATGCTTTATTTAAGACTAATTATTGGCGTGCACCGAATGATAACGATTTCGGTGCAAATACACCTGAAAAACTGAAATCTTGGAAACAGGTTACGGATTCTATTGAATTACTTGAAATTAGATCCGAATTAATCGATAGCCTGGTCTATGTCTATACGGCCTACAAAATGCCTCAGGTATATGGACAGTTAGCAATGAAATACTGCATTAATCAACGGGGTGAAATGCGCGTTTCTCAATCATTCACGGCTGACACCACAAAAAAGGTTGCTGTTCTGCCACGTTTCGGCATGCAATGGATCATGCCTGCTGGCTTTGAGGCCATTAATTACTACGGTAGGGGACCACAGGAGAACTACATCGACCGTAATTTTGCATCGCATGTCGGAATTTATAAACAGACCGTCGATCAACAGTATTTTCCTTATGTAATGCCACAGGAGACAGGTAATAAGACCGATGTCAGGTGGATGGAAATAAGAAATAAGCAAGGTGAGGGATTGTTTTTTACGGCAGATTCTACTTTCAGTATGAGCGCTTTGCATTATTTTGATAAGGATTTGGACGACGGTCCCAAGCGACAACAACGCCATGCCGCTGACCTTGTCAAAAGGAAACAAACGCAAGTTAATATTGACCTCAGACAAATGGGCGTAGGCGGAATCAATAGCTGGGGAGCATGGCCGCTTCACAAATATACATTGCCGTACAAAGATTATTCATTCTCCTTCGTTTTAAAACCAGTCGAATAATTATAGCGTCCTGTACAGCAGAAAGAGCTCGTGATTGTTGTACAGGACTTATTTTACTTTTTAACAATTCAGACTAAGGCCGGTCTACATGGAATTCATTCTGAAATGCTTTTCGGTACTTTTTGACATAGTCGGATGGTGTATCGCCAAACAATTTGTTGAATTGTTGTCTAAAGTAGCGCTGATCGTAAAAACCTGTTAAGTTAGCTACTTCATTAATTTTCGAATCTGTCAAAATAAGCATTTCTGCTGCTTTTTTGAGTCGTACCGACCTGATAAATTCATTGATCGATTTGCCTGAAATTGTTTTAATTTTTTTATAAAGTGACGAATGACTCATCCCCGTTTTTTCGGCAAGGCTTATTACAGTCAATTCTTCCAGTAGGTTCTCTTCAATAATCTCAATGCACCGTTCTATGAATAGCTTGTCTGTGATCGATATCTTTAGCTCATTCGACTGTAATGTGATAGCGTTAAGGAAAAAGTCCTGAAGGTTCTTTTTGTTCTGCAGTAATGTCTTGACCCGAAGCAACAATATTTCCGAATCAAATGGCTTGTGGATATAATCATCGGCACCATATTGAATTCCGGCTAACTTCGTGCCGTCGGAAGTACTTGAAGTAAGCAGGATGATTTGAATATGGTTGAGCGTAGCATTAGATTTTACGGCTTTGCAGAGTGACAATCCATCCATCTCTTCCATGATAATATCACTTATGACCAGATCAGGTTGTTTTTCGTTGATCATAGCTAATGCCTGAACGCCATTACGGGCACCATAGACAGTATATTCTACCTTAAAAATGTCGGTAAGATAGCTGCGGATCGCATCGTCGTCGTCAACCAATAAGATACTGAATTTTTTGCTTGATATGGCCGTTGGAAATGTGGGAGCTGTTTCTGTCACCACTTGTGCATCGTATAGCATTTGAATCCCCGACTCGTTGCGGTGCGCTACATCTGCCAATGGTTCTTCGGCCGGCATTTGTTGTGCCACGATAGGCAAAACGAGGTCGAATGTTGTTCCCGCTGTTGCTGAACTCGTATAACTTATTTTTCCGGCGTGCATTTCAACAAAAGTTTTGACCAGATACATGCCGATCCCGAATCCCGTTTGTTTTTTGGGGCCAGTCAGTGGATCCGAAAAATATTTGTCGAATATTCTATCGCCAAGATGTTCGGGGATACCTTTTCCCGAATCCTTGATCTGAATGGTTAATTCCCTACCCTGTTGCGATAGAGCAATATGAATAGCGCCATCGGAAGGCGTAAATTTAAAGGCATTTGATATGAGATTGCATAAGATGATCTCAATTTTTTCTTTGTCGGCATTGACAAAGACCGGATCGGAATTTTCCTGGAACTGATAATTTATCTTTTGTAATTTTGCCTGGGCAGCGAAATATAGAAATATTTCTTTCATAAAGCTTTGACAGTCGAAAATGCTGGTTTTGAGCTGTTCGGCACCGTCCTCTGTTTTTCTAAATACAAGCAGCTGGTCCACCAAGCTCAAAAGCCTTTTGGCGTTCCTGTGTACTACCTGAAGGGAAGCCCTGTCTTCAGACTCTTTATTGGTCTTCAGCAGATCTTTAATCGGATTAATAATTAGGGTCAGCGGTGTTCTAAATTCATGCGATATATTGGTAAAAAATGCGTGCCTCTTTTCATTGAGTTCTCTTTCCTTTTGGATGGTGAATTTTGAAAGCTGTATTTCATAATTTAAAGCGATTTGCCTCCTCCGATAGCGCAGATACCATAGCCCCGTATAGATCATAGCCAGCGTGTAAAGCAGGTAAGCCCACCAGCTTCTATACCAAGGCGGGAGAATTTGAATCTCGAGCTTAATCTGCTTATTTGTCCAATTGCCTTCCGAGTCGGTCGATTGAATAAGCAGGGTATAATTTCCTTCATGCAGGCCGTTGTAATTGATAGATCGGGTAGACCCGGCATCGTTCCATTGCTTGTCTAAACCTTCCAAGCGGTATCTATATTTTATCTTTTGTGGCGAATCAAACTCCAAGGCGGCAAACTCCAGCGAAAAAGTAGATTGATTGTAGGGAAGGGTCAATTTGTGAATAGTATTATCTTTTCCAATATCGACCCGGTCGCTCAGTTCGGCAATCTTTTTATTGTTAATCTTAAGACTTGTGATTGCTAAGGCAGGTTCATAAATTTTCAGTTTGATACTATCTGCATCAAAGATGTTAAAACCGTTGTTTCCTCCGAAAAGAAGATGGCCATCTTTGAGCTTAAATGCTGCTCCATAAGAAAACTCGTTGCTTTGAAGCCCATCCGTTTCTTCGTATCGTACAATTTTTTTAGTGGAAGGATCGAACTTCGAGAGGCCATTAAAGGTACTTAACCATAGTTTCCCGGTTTTATCTTCCAAAATATTAAGTACGGCATTGTTACTCAAACCTTCATTTGTGGAATAATTTTCGACAATCTTTTTTGATTTGCTATCAAATGCCAAGAGCCCTTTACCTTCTGTTCCTAACCAAAGTCTGTTATTTTTTCCGAGCCGAATGGCACGAACAGGTTTTCCGATTAAATACCTGGCGCTTTTTCGTGTCTTCTTGTTTAGCTGTATGATCTCATTGTAATTCCCCATCCAGATATTGCCTTGTTTATCGTCAATCATGCAATTGATATCATAGATGTCTTCGCTGAAGACTTCAAATTGGTCGCTTGTCGGATTATATGTATACACTCTTCCCTCAGAAAATGTCGCTGCCCAGATCTTCTCATCCTGATCCTTAAAAAGTAATTGTACACTGTTATTTACGACCCCATTTGGCGTCCTGCAAACATAATATTTTAAACCCGAACCTTTTGCATAACGCGCAATGCCCCTTTCGGTTGCGATCCATAGATCTCCGTTAGTTCCGGTCAAAAGATGGTTTATCGTATTGTCTGGCAATTGCTGTGGCCCTTTTTGAAAAGATTGAACCTGATTGGTCTTGTTATCCCATACATAAAGGCCATCACCTTCGGTACCAATCCAGATCTTGTTATCATACTCAACGAAAGAACGTACAAATTTGTGCGCTAAGTTAAATCCCGCATAATGTTTCTGCTGTAAATAATTAAATTTATAGCCATTGTTATCAATGGTCTCAATGCCGCCCTTTCCGGTGCCAATCCATATTTTACGCTGGGAGTCTATGTAAACCGTATAAATGGTTTTGCTATTCAGTGAAAATTGTACGGGCTGTAGAACATTTTTATTTGCTGCTTTTCCATGAGATAGGTTAAGTATAAAAATGCCATTGTTTTGGGTGGCTAACCAAAGTTTGTTTTGCCCCTCCAGCGTCAGCATGTTGATCTGGCTCGATTTAAGCTCCTGTGGATACAAGGACGAAAGCATATGGTCTTTGATTTTCCAAACAAATAGCCCCTCGTAATTACCAATAAAGAGTTCACCGCTGTTTGTGCTAGCCATACAGGTTGTACTCGTAATAGCCTTCGATACAAGATTCAACTGCTGAGTTTTTTTGTCGAAAGCGTATAAACCGCGTCCCTCTATAAAAACCCATACCATGCCGGTCGCGTCAATATGCGTGGCCGATACGTGGTAGTATAAGGTGGATAGGTTCGATTTATAATCTTTAAAAGCAATTTGTATGGCATATGCTTCTTGATGACTTTTGTAAAATAGCCCCCAGCCGTTTGTGCCGATATAAATATTATTATCACTATCGATTTGAATGGATTTCGTATCGGCATTGAGATGATATGACCGTTTAGATTTTTGGTCTATATAATTTAAACGCGTGAAAGTATCAAAATTTCGGTCGTAGACTCCAATTCCTTGACCAGTTCCTATCCATAATTTTTTATTATGGTCTTCTGCTATACAATAGATATAATTATGCGGAATGCTATTTTCGTTATTTAGCTGATTTCTGTAGGTTTTTATATCATAACCGTCGAATCTGTTTAGCCCGTCGTAGGTACCAAACCACATGAAGCCATGGCTATCCTGAAATATAGATTTCACCGAACTATTGGATAAATCTTTATTCATCTCCTTGGGGAATTGCGCGTGGGTCAGCGTGCTTGTGTGAACAAGGATGAGAACGAATATCAGGATCAAGGCCTGACGTGAATGTAGGAGTCTGTTCAAACTAGGCATGTTAGCAGCGATGTTAGTATGGTATTTCCGATATCAGATAATTTATCGATTCTTCCTTATCATAGGTTATTATCTTGAAAACAACTTTTGTGATCAGAAAAAGTCAATTTGAAGATTATATGGTTAAAGATACGATTGTTTTTTAAAATAAGTGTATATTGTACGTTTATTTAAGGCGAACAGTTTTTACGAGTAAGATTTTGCTTCATAAAGCAAAAAGAGGACGGGATGAAAGTAATAAGTGTCTCTATTAAAATAGTGTACAAACCAATTTAAGCAGCTTATGTGCTAGTTTATCAAAAAATACGATACATCTAAATATATGCGGATCAATTTAATCTTATGTCTATTGTTTGTAGGACATTTTTCATTTGGACAGCAATTGAACAAAAAGACCGTACTAGCTCAGCTAAGTAAGGCAAACCAATACTGGCAGTCTCATCATAAGCCCGAAGTTTGGGCGTTTTGGGATCAGGCAGCTTATCATACCGGAAATATGGAATTCTATAAGATTTCAAAATCAGCAGGAGACTTAAAATATTCTACGGATTGGGCGATATACAATGATTGGAAAGGAGCCAAGTCTACCGATATGCAACTGTGGAAATACAACTATGGGGAAACAGACGAACACGTTCTTTTTGGTGATTGGCAAATCTGTTTCCAAACCTATATCGATCTCTATCATTTATCGCCAAGCCCTGAAAAGATTGCACGTGCTCAAGAAGTCATGGAATATCAGATCCACTCCAATAAACAGGACTATTGGTGGTGGGCCGATGGTTTGTATATGGTGATGCCGGTGATGACTAAAATGTACAAATTGACAGGGGAATTCACTTTATCTGGATAAGATGTATACTTATTTGCAATATGGCCGATAGTATCATGTTTGATCAGGAAGCGAAATTGTATTACCGTGATGCAAAATATGTTTTCCCCAAACACCAGAGCTTACACGGCAAAAAGGATTTTTGGGCCCGGGGCGATGGCTGGGTTTTCGCGGCATTTGCGAAGGTTCTTCAAGATCTACCTGAGGAGGATAAACATTATACCTACTATCAGGAGCGTTTTAAGGAAATGGCAGCCGCTATCATGAGTTGTCAACAGCAGGAGGGATTCTGGACTCGAAGCATGTTAGATTCCGAACATGCACCCGGCAGGGAAACAAGCGGAACGGCTTTTTTTACTTATGGGTTGCTCTGGGGAATAAATAATGGCTTGCTAAGCGATTTTAAATTTAAAGATGCTGCGGTTAAAGGCTGGAAATATCTTAGTGAGATCGCTTTACAACCCGATGGCAGAATTGGGTATGTACAACCTATTGGTGAAAAAGCTATCCCCGGACAGGTGGTGGATACCAACTCTACAGCTCCTTTTGGTGTAGGTGCGTTTTTATTAGCCGGCTCGGAAATGTATCGTTATTTAGCTCAAAAATAGATTGGATTTGAAAATGAAAAATAAGATTTTATTGTTCTTTGTTATTCTTCTGATAGGCCATACTGTCTTTGGACAGGGCGTGAAGAAGAAACCTGCATCAACAAAAGAGACGGATAGAGCTTTTTGGCTTAAAGAAATGGATCATATGCTGCGTCCCGTTCTCCGCAGTCTGGCCCATGATAGCCTGCGGTTAACTATGCCACAAATGACTTCTATACACGTGGATAATAAGGAACAGCGCATCAAAGTACAATATGTTGAAGTCTTGGGAAGGGTATTGTCAGGCATAGCACCCTGGCTTTCCTTGGATGGCGGTTCGGCTGAGGAGATAAAGTTACGCGATCAATATAGAGCATGGACTGTTCAAGCACTTAAAAATGCTTTGGACAGCAATGCGCGTGATTTTATGCGTTTTGATCTCGGTGGCCAACAGCTTGTTGATGCCTCGTTTATCGCTTTGGGATTTATGCGTAGTCCTTGGTTGTGGGATCATATCGACAATCAGACAAAAAAGAATTTGGTAGCATCTATAAAAATTACGCGCCAATTTCGACCGGCTTATTCAAATTGGTTACTCTTTTCAGCAATGAATGAAGTTTTTTTAGCGAAATATTCGGATGATTGGGATGTGATGCGCGTTGATTATGCGCTGCAGCAATTGGAACAGTGGTATGTTGGAGATGGAATGTATATGGATGGTCCGCATTATGCGTTTGATTACTATAATAGTTATGTTATCCATCCCTTCTTGGCCGGAATTATGGATTTCATACAGTTGAAAACTAAAAACTATGATGGGATGTTTGCAAAAATCAAGCTCCGAAATGAGCGCTATGCCATTATTCAGGAGCGGTTGATCAATGCCGACGGTAGTTTTCCTCCGACAGGAAGGTCCGTAATCTATCGCGCGGCAGCTTTCCATCATCTTGCAGATATGGCGTTCAAGAGACGACTCCCTGGGGAACTTAGCGAAGGACAGGTGAAGGCTGCCCTGTCTGCGGTATTGAAAAAATCGACCGAAAACCCAAATACGTATGAAAATGGCTGGTTGACGCTGGGTATGTATGGTAATCAGCCGGGCTTGGGTGATCCATACAATAATCAGGGGAGCCCCTATTTATGTTCAGTAATTTTTTTGCCTTTGGGATTACCCGACAGAGATTCTTTTTGGACAAGTGAAGCGAGCGACTGGAGTGCACGGCGTATCTGGTCAGGACAGGACTGGCATAAAGATCAGGGTAAAGCCATTCAATAACCCCAAATTCCGGGAATAAGTCTCCTTTCAAAAGGATCTGGTGGGCTCAACAAGTGTATAAAAAATTCAATGAAACAATATCTAAATCAACTAGTAAGAGTGGGGATGCTCACTTGCGCGTGTCTCTTGTTTATTTACAATGCACAAGGGCAGAAAATTAAGAATACGCTTGTCGGAAATGGTTGGGCAAAGAACACAGTCAACACAACCGTATTTCGTAAAAATTCATTAACCAGCAATGGTAAATACCAATATATCGCTTATTATGACGAAGCTGGATATGTAGTTCTAGGTCTGCGGTTACTTTCTGGCAAGGTCTGGAAGTTGCGACGTTCGGGTTATACTGGGCATGTGAAGGATGCCCATAATGTGATCAGTATTATGGTGGATAAGGCAGGATATCTCCACGTTTGCTGGGATCAGCATGACAGCAAGTTGAGATATGCACGTACCCTTCACCCCAATAGTCTTGTGCTAGGTTATGAGCAAGCCATGCTGGGACAAAATGAATCAAAGGTGACCTATCCTGAATTCTTAAAGTTGCCCAGTGGTGAGTTGCTGTTTTTATATCGTGATGGCGGATCCGGTCATGGTAATCTTGTGGTTAATAGGTACGACAGTAAACAACAGAAGTGGGAGCGGATGCATAGCAATCTGATTGATGGCGAGGGGCGGAGAAATGCCTATTGGCAAAGTTATGTGGATCGTCGGGGAACGATACATCTTTCTTGGGTGTGGCGGGAAAGTACCAATGTGGAAAGCAATCATGATATGGCTTATGCATGTTCAAACGATGGCGGATTAACCTGGCAAAAGAGTAATGGCATGCGGTACGAGCTACCTATGAAAGAATCTACCGTTGAATACGCAGCCCGTATCCCACAACAGCACGAATTGATTAATCAAACCTCTATCGCTGCAGATGAAAAAGGGAATCCTTTTATCGCCAGTTACTGGCGTGACGCAGGATCAGAGATCCCACAATACAAGGTCATCTATTTACAAGAGGGTGAATGGAAGATCCGGTCTTTTGATTTTAGAAAAACACCCTTTACGCTGAGTGGTGGTGGAACAAAGGATATTCCAATTGCCAGGCCGCAGCTATTGGTTCGCGGAAAAGATCATAAAACAATGTTGACGCTGGTCTTTCGGGATCAAGAGCGCGGTTACCGACCTTCGATACTGAGGTTGAATGGCATGCATCAAGAGGCAAATGATATTATTGATCTTTGTGAGCAGTCCGTAGGGGCTTGGGAACCTACATATGATACCCAGTTGTGGCAAAAGAAACGTAAAGTTGCTTTATTTGTGCAGTCTACAGTGCAAAAGGATGCCGAGGGACTCGCTGATGCTCCCGCGACAGCAATACGGGTAGTAGAATGGCGTGATTGAGAAAGAGGTTGTTTTCAAATTCTTACTCCACTTTTAAGCTGTCGACCGGATTAGCTTTTGCAGCGGCTATTGCTCTGGTACATAGGGTTAGAATAGCAATTACCAGTGCAATAATCCCTGCGAGAGCAAGTATCCACCAGCTGACCGAAATGCGATAAGCGAACTCTTGCAGCCACTGATTCATCAATAACCATCCGAGCGGCAGTGCAATCAACAGTGCTATACCGACCAGTTTAACCATATCAGAGCATAGTAGATAAACGAGGTTGCTTAATGTTGCGCCTAATGTTTTACGTATACCAATTTCCTTTATCCGCAATTGAATAGCGAATGTGGTTACACCGAATAGCCCTAAACAGGCAATAACGATAGACAACAAGGCAAAAATTAAGAGCATTTGACCTTGCTTTATTGTATCGATGCTCGTAGCTTTTATCTATCTCTTATGGCTTCAGTTCATCTTTTTGCCAGCATTTAATATAGTGTACGCATGTGAACGATATTGTTTTAAACTGTTCGCACCCGTACATCTACTTTTTTTGAAAAAAGATACGAAATGTGCTTTAATAGGTCATCGGGGGCGTTATTGAACGCACAGGGACAGCTGGTATAGTATTTGGCACGGAGTTAATAAAATGGATCTTATGTTCTTAATGTATTTTGACGTTCACCTTTTGATCTCAGTCATTCACCGAGTTTTGTGGGGAACTAGTCTAAAATCTGTCGGTTAGAGCTCTAGTGAACCGTAGTTTTGAATTAAGAAATAAGAACAGAAAAACTTACACGACAAAATAAAGATATTATGAAAACGCTAGTAAAAACAATCGCAGCAGCAGCCTTAATCGCAATTTCAACATGTGCAATGGCAGCTGAGGGCCCAGGATCAAAAACAGCAAAAACAACTGTTAACTTGTCAACCGCAGACTTTGCTTTAGAGCACTATGTTGCTGTCATGGCTGAAGGAGAATCGGCTGGTGTAGAACAATTGTTTGCTGAAGATTTTAATCAAAAGGTTCAAACAGCAAAGTTGAAGTCAAATAGCCGTAGTGAAGTGGTAAAATCATTGAAAAAACAAAAAGGTGAGAAACTAAACTGTAGGGTAAGTACGGAGATACTTGAAACATCAGCCGATTATATGGTGGCCAGGATGACCTTGAAATTTGAAGATTTCACCAAGACCGATCTAGTAACCTTTGTCCGTGAAGGAAATGACTGGAAAGTGTCCAAATCGATCAATTCGTATAAATAGTAGCTCATAATTTGAGGCCAGCTCAGTCATAGCAAAAGCCGAGCTCTAGTGAATCACATGTTTATAAATTTAGTTTAGAAGCCACATCCTGCGATGTGGCTTTTTGTATGATCACAGATTTTTATGATTGTAAATTTGTTCTTTTAAGTTTTAACTCTAAATTTAATCGTAAATCCAAAGAACAATAATATCTTTATTTAAAGGAATGAAGAAAACTAGAAGTTGGCCATTCTTACTTATCTTGTTTTTAATCGCTACAGCTATTATTTATTCAAGATTGATTACGCATTCGATGGTATTAGGGAAATATGACTTCAAATATCACGAATGCTTTGCAGGTGCAGAGCTGCCGGATAGAGATGATGAGCTAACCTTGTTGGATAACAATAAATATCGAAGTTCTTTTTTTGGCAATGGAGAATACCATGTAGCATACGGCGTATTTGATACGCGATTGGTTTTGCGTTATTCTGGAGGTACTGCTTCGTGTGAATTAGTCATAAAAAAACGGGGAAATAGTATTGTCATTGTTGTAGATGATACCTGCGATTTTTTTTATGAAAAGGCAGATTAAATCAAGGTGATGTTTTTTTTGGCTGAATTGAAATTATCACTTAGTTTTTATAATCCACAGGTAATTCATACCCTCTTTGGTTCCTTAAAAGACTTAGCGGTGGTAGCCCAATTTCTTTTCTTCGTACATCTACCTCATCAATGTTCTCAATCGGTGTAACAATTCTTTTGTTTTGTTTACCCATTTCCCAGTATGATCCATAAATCTGTTTTTGACGGATTATGGCCCGGTGTCTATCGATAACTAAAGCCATGTTGAAAGGTGGATACTTGAGGTCTATAACCGCTTTTTTCATCAATGGTGTCAAAATTTCAATATTTTTGGCATCCTCAATCCCATTGTTTAAAGTATGTAATAATAATATAAAGATAGCGTTTACGCCATCCATGCCAACAGTTTCAAGATTTGGAAACTCTGTTCTCACTATAATCTCCTTTATCACGGCCATATTAGCCGTGTCACTAGCGAAAATAAGAGAATCAGCTTTTTTGTATTCAATAACTCCCAATAAGGAACGCAATGCCTGATCCTTTTCCAACATATTAAGTAAAGTTGTGCGGTCCTCCAAATGAGCTATTTTGCTTAGATGTTTTTGACGAAGTGAATCGTAGGTTTTTCTCCAATTGGTATGATGTTTTAAAAAACTATTTACATTACTGTCAACCTCTAACATCCCTAAAGAAGCACCGTTTAAAATAGATTGCTTTAAATATTTTTCCGCTGTTTTACTGTCTTTTACTTTTAGTGCTAATTTTACCAATTCTATATCAATAAACGGATCTATATCACTAATCTTGACCATTTTTCGATATAACAAATAAGCTTCAGGTGTCTTCTTTTCAAAAATTAAACTATCTGCGGTATTCTTTAAATAAAAATAAGAACTGCTTTTTTGAGCTTTCACGTGGCAGGAAATGAAAATTAGGAAGAGAATAAGAAATGGCTTAAACATATGTTTATATTTATATACCTAAATATATTATATTGTCATTAATAATAAGAATATGTTTTTTTATTTATCCTATTGGAAAAATAAGCACCTATTGAAATGGCCCTATTAAACACTCGCTTTTTTACTGATTTTTTCCCTGCCTCAGAACTTTATTCCGATCAAAGAACTATTTTTTAGAAGTAGAAAAAATGTACATCTAGGCCAAGATGCGGGCAGTATTGGCCGTTGAGGTCGCCCATGCGATTATCTCTTGGATTTATAGAAAGTGGCTTCATTATTGTAATCAACTCGGTTGCCGAGGACGCATTGGGAATAGCTTATGTTATTCTAAATCGTAAAAATCAAACAACGGTAAGGTAAAAATTAGCTAATGCGGCTGTTTTCAGGCTGATAATTTACTGAATGTGGCTAGAATTCTTTAGTTTTGGCTATTTGTTTAGATAAATATTGCACTACAGCCTCCTTGGCGTAAGAACGTTTGGAAAAACTCAGAAATACGGACGAACAATGATATTGAAAGAAAGAATGAGCTACAACTATCTTAAATACCTTTTTACAGGAACGCTTTCGGCTTTACTGCTTACAGGCTATGCGCAGGAAGTGGGGAAACAGCAGAAAGATAAGAAAGAGAAACCACAACAGCAAAGTGTGCGAAGTGGCGCCGGTGAGGTTCAAACCATGGATTCCATTGATGTCGTACGTGATTACCGGCCCATGCTGGCTGATGCCGTTAAGGTGCGCCGCAGCCCGGATATGACGCTTATCAACCGTGATGCTATTGAGACCGAACTGCGCCAGATTGCCACTGCCACTTATTTAGCACAGCAAAAATATAAACAGGCCTATTACCACGAATTGATGCAACGGCATCCAGACGCTTCACAAAGCAATGTCGATAATTATCGCATCAGCTACCTAGCTTACGGTGCCGGCGAATACAAAAGGGCGAGCGGTATGTTGGAGGCCATAAAACCTTCGGATGCCTTTTATCAGGGGGCGATCATGACCTTAGGTCATATCGCATTGGAGACGGGCGACAAGCAAGCTGCACGAAATGCTTTTGTCAAAGCTACAAAGCTGGATTTGGACCGGCAAGTGAAGGCCGATGCGCTATTTAACTATGCTAAAATCTTGTTTGCAATGGACTCCACCCAGGCTGCGCAAAAAGTCCTCGAGAAATATATCGCCCAGGAAGTGAAACCTGTCGATCCGGGTTCAAAAAGAAAGGAAAGTGCGGAAACACTATCCGCTGAAATTCTACGGGGGACGACCAATTTCCATGCTGGTGTCAGTATGCTGGAATCGTTAAAAGAGCGCGGTCGGGAAGTCAATGCGATCTATCAAAAGGTAACCTACTACCGCGGATTGGAGTTTTATAATGAGCGTGCTTTCGAAAATAGCATATCTATGTTTATGCGATCAGAAAAGTTTCCGGTCAATGCTGAAATGGCGGCTCTTGCGACCTATTGGAAAGCAGAAGCCATGTATGAAGTGCGCAAATTTGGTGAAGCTGTAGAAAACTTCTCCGAGTTTCTAAGCCTGCCCGTCGCTCGGAATACTGATGTCTATAATTATGCAAATTACGGGCTGGCGTATGCGGCATACCGAAATAACCGTTTTGAGTTGGCGGCCAAATATTTTGAACGCTTTCTGACTGCCGGAGGAAATACCGTGGATCAAAATATTCGGTATGATGTTATTGCACGTCTAGGTGATTCGTATTTGTGTCTGCGCGATTATGGTCGGGCAAACAAGTACTACGACCAGCTGATTAATAGCAAAGCGCCAAACCAGGATTATGCCTTCTTCCAGCGTGGTGTTTTATTTGGTCTGCAAGGCGACAATGAAACCAAGCTCAGTACGCTGCGGTCGGTGTTGAAACAATTTCCATCTTCGAACTATGCAGATGATGCGGCCTTTGAAATTCCCTATACTTATTTCACGATGGGTGATTATAGCCGTGCGATCGAAGGGTTACAGGCAATGGTCGAAAAGTACCCTCGCAGTAGTTATATTCCCCGCGCCTTAATGACCATAGGACTCGTGCAGTACAATAACGATGAGCCCGAAGCGGCGAAAGCGACTTTCCAGAAGGTGGTGGAGAAATACACCCGAACTGCCGAGGCGGAGCAGGCGATGCGTTTCATTGAAAACATCTACCTCGATCAAGGGGATGCTTCGAGCTATATTCGTTACGCTGTCGGTACCAATGTCAGTAATCTGAGTCCCGCAGAGCTAGATAACATGGCTTCCAAGGCGGCGCAGTCGCTATTCGCCAGGGGAGAATATGGGGCGGCTGTAGAAGCGATCAACGCCTATTTTGATAAATTTCCAAAACCCAGACAAGAAAAATTCGCCCGTTTATATCCGTGGAGTGAGTTCGTACCGCACCGGGCATCCACAGGAAGCACTGCATGATCTGAATATCATCCTGAACGACTGGACGAGTAAATATTCAGAGAATACCTTGCTGACGGTTGCTGCGCTATATTGGATCTTAAAGAATACAATGAAGCCATTGTGCACCTCAAGAAATTGGAGCTCAACGAAGAATATAAAAAAGAACTATGGCTATGCGGTAACGAACCTGATGGTGTGTTACTTCGAACTCGGCGATATGGAGCAAATGGCTAAGTATGTGAGTCTGGTCAAAAATTACAACGGGGGCAACCGAGGAGGAAATAGCGAAAGCGCATTTGTACAGTGGAAAAGCTTTGTTGAAAGAGAAAAATGTAGCGTCTGCCATGAAAGAATTCAACCTGGCTGCGCTGAAGAGTCAATCGGCTATCGGCGCAGAAGCACGGTATCGCGTAGCGCTTTTGCAGTACGATAACAAGGAATATGATAAGGCGCTGGAAACAGCCTTTGATGTGATTAACAATAGGGAAGCGCAAGAATACTGGGTTGCCAAGAGCTTCCTGGTACTTGCTGATGCCTATGCGCGCAAAGGCAATGCTTTCCAGGCGAAGAGTACCTTGAAAAGTGTGATTGACAATTATGACAAAAACGATGATATCGTGCCTGCAGCGAAAGAACGCTTACAGAAGTTGAAGTAATACTTCTGAAAATTTGGCATACGCCAGATGTGATAGAATTTTTCATTTCTTTCGAATGAAGAGAATCGTATGGAACATGAACCTAAAAAGCCCGAGAACAATCGGGCTTTTTACATTAAATAGACTGCTATAAATCTGATAAGAAACCTCCCTAATAGTTATAAACGGTATAAAATCCAAGAAGAAGAGCTATTTCTTTATCACTTAGTCTCCATAAGTGAATGATTTTATTCACATCGTCCTTCATAGCGGATTAAATCCTAATTTTTGTACAAAAACGAACCATTTCTGAACAAATCAATACCATAGCGGTAGCCTGTCGTGGCTAATTTTGTACCGTATCCCAATAAATCAGTTTTGTTGAATCAGCACACTAAATGATAAACTATAGAAGTCGCTGGCACAACAGGAATAAAATAACCAATAGACTTGAAAATATGTTCAAAAACGAAATGATAAACAAACAGCTATTCTCAAATTGGATAATAAATTTTTTTTTTAACGCTTTTATTGTGCACTTCTGGATTGCTTGGTTTTTCTCAAAAAAATAAAGGGAAAAGCGGTTCGGGCAACACCGGGTATATTTTATTAAAGCCAAAATACGATGGTCATTCAGTCTTGCGCAATCCTTTAAATGGTTGGGTAATGTATGCTCCCCGTAATGCCGATGATACGTATTGGGATATCGAATATTTTGTGCCAGCATTGGGTAAAAAGGTAAAGGTCATTGATTATGCTTCGGCATGTTATGTACGCACGAGCTGGTCTTCGCTGAATCCCAGTGACGGTGTTTATGCCTGGGATGATCCAAACTCTAAAATAGGAAAGCTCCTTAAAGGCGCACAAACGAGAGGGTTGCCCATAGCGCTCCGTATTGTGGTAGATGGTCGCGACCAAGGTCAAAATACACCCAAATTTGTGTTCGACCTCGGAGCCAAATATTATTTGGAAAATGAAAATCATCCCGATGGGCAAACACCTTATCCTCAGGATGCGGTATTTAGAAAATACTATACCAAATTTATCACAGCTTTGGCCAAGGAATTTAATGATCCTGAAAAGACCTCTTTTATTGATGCCTATGGCTTGGGGAAATGGGGCGAAGCACATTATGTTGTCTATGAAGACCCCAAAATGGCAACGCCCGAAAGTACTGAAAAAATAAAGGAAGAAACCCTGGACTGGGTGACCAGCTTATATGCTAACACATTTACAAAAGTTCCTTTGGTTATCAACTACCATCGTCTGGTCGGTCATCCCGAAAGTTGGGGCGCAGTCAACCCGAATAGTGAACGCTTATTGGATAAAGCTATTGATAAGGGGTATAGCCTTCGCCAAGATGCTTTTGGCATGACTGGCTATTACCAGAATTGGGAAAAGGATTTTGCCAAGAAATGGAATTTTAAGCGTCCTATCATTATGGAAGGAGGCTGGATTATTGCCCCAGGTAAGCACCGTTATTGGACAGACCCCAGTGGAAAATATAGAGAAGGTCATGACGAGGATGTGAGGAAAGGTGAGTTCGACCTGTCGGCCGAAGCCCATGTCAATATGATGGACTTTAGAGCGGGGGGAGAAACTGAATCCTGGTTTAAATCCTTTGATTTGGTTCAACGGTTTATTACAGAAGGGGGGTACCGTGTATATCCAGACCAAATCAACCTCCCTCAAGATATCAAGTCGGGAAAGATAGCGCAAATCTCCCATCGTTGGCAGAATATGGGCTGGGGCTATTTACCTAATAATATTCCACAATGGAATTACAAATATAAAGTTGCTTTTGCACTGTTAGATGCCAAAGGGAATGTTAAAAAGATTTTTGTAGATCGTCAGAGTGAACCGTCTGCTTGGTTGAAAGGTGCTGCTGCGAGTTATAAAATAAATGCAAAAGTAGATGTACCTGCAGGAATTTATAGCTGGGCAGTCGCCATTGTTGATACGACCAAGGAAAATAAGCCGGCTATTCAACTTGCCCTTGATGGAGATTTGACGGCTCAGGGTTGGATAAAGCTTTCGGCATTGCAGGTAAAATAGAAAATTTTATTAACAACTAACACCTATTATGATAAAGCTGATCAATCTATCTTTGATATTGTCCCTTTTTTTTAGCCTGATAACCTCCAACCTTGTTGCACAGCAAAATATGGCCAATGTGTATGGTAGGCGAGCTCAATCCTTAAATGGAAAGTGGGACGCTATTGTAGACTTATACGACCAGGGAAGAAAAAACCAAATCTATCTGAATAAAAAAGCCGAAAGCAAGACTGATTTTTATGAATACGCTTTCGAGAATGGTCTCCGTTTAAATGTACCTTCAGATTGGAACAGTCAAATGCCTGAACTTAAATATTACGAAGGTACCATCTGGTATGGCCGTAAGTTCGATGTAGTGAAAGAAAATAACGAAAGGCTGTTCTTGTATTTCGCTGCGGTAAGTTACCGTTGTCGCATATATCTCAATGGACAAGAGATTGCACAACATGAAGGTGGTTTTACCCCCTTTCAGATTGAAATAACAGATGCAGCTAAAGAAAACGATAATTTTTTGGCAGTTGAGGTAAATAATAGCCGGCAGGTTGATGCCATTCCGGCAATGGCCTTTGATTGGTGGAACTATGGCGGTATTACCCGAGATGTCTTTTTGGTAAGCACGCCAAAAGTTTTTATCGATGATTATTTTGTGCAATTGGACAAAACCAAAGCCGATAAAATCAATGCGAAGGTCAAACTTTCGGAAACGATGGCCAATTCCTCGGTAACTATCGAAATACCGGAACTACAACTAAAACAAACGCTTAAAACAGATGCTCAGGGGGAAGTAAAAACTTCATTCCTATCGAGAAAAATCAAACGTTGGTCGCCTACTGCACCCAAACTGTATAACGTGAAGATTTCAACGCGCGACGATCAAATAGAAGAGGAAATAGGTTTTCGCAATATTTGGGTAAAAGGGGAAGATATCTTCCTGAATGGCGAAGCTATTTTTCTCAAGTCCATTTCATTTCATGAGGAAATACCTCAGCGCAAAGGTCGTGCTTTTTCACAGGCAGATGCAGTGATGCTGCTTTCAGAAGCGAAAGCTTTGGGCTGTAATATGATTCGTTTGGCGCATTATCCACAAAATGAATATATCGTGAGAATGGCCGAAAAAATGGGTTTCTTGTTGTGGGAAGAAATTCCCATTTGGCAAGGCATCGATTTTGAAAATGAATCGACCAAAGAGAAAGCCGGTAAAATGATGCGGGAAATGGTTGCTCGAGACAAAAATCGTTGCGCACTAGCTTTTTGGGGAGTAGCCAATGAAACCCAACCATCCGAGCCTAGAAATGCTTTTATCAGGCATTTGATTGCTACATGCAGATCCATTGACACGACCAGGCTTATAACCGCTGCTTTTGATCTTGTTCGTTTCAATAAGGAGAAGGAAACCTTTGTTATGGATGATCCTTTTACGAAAGAATTGGACGTCGTAGCTGTTAACAAATATTTAGGTTGGTACCACTCCTGGCCAGTTTCTCCTGATAAAGCAGTATGGGATGTGGCAAAAGGCCAGCCTTTAATTATTTCTGAATTTGGAGGCGAGGCGCTGTATGGCAAAACGGGCGAAAAGGATGTCGTCAGTTCTTGGAGTGAAGATTACCAAGCGACTTTGTACAAAAACAACCTCGAAATGTTTAAGCATATTCCAAACCTGCGCGGAACTTCACCTTGGCTGCTATTTGATTTCCTTTCGCCGTTCCGTTTTCATCCGACCAACCAAGATGGCTGGAACCGCAAAGGATTGATCTCAGACCAAGGCTACCGAAAGAAAGCCTGGTTTCTAATGAAGAATTATTATGAGAATAAATAGAACTTCAATCTTAGCGCTTCGAAAACAGCCCTTAAAGACAATTTCACACTGACAAAGGCTATTCGGCCTGGCGCGCAAAGAATAGGTTTGTGAAGAGAATGAAAGTACATAAATAATCGAAATACAAAATGGACGAATACAAGATAAGTATATACAAATACGTTAAAATAATATGCCTACTGGGGCTTCTAGTGCAAGCAACCTTTTTAAAGGCGCAAGATGTCATCGATTTATCGGGTACTTGGGGCTTCCAAACTGACGTGATGGATTTTCGAAGGGGCTCCCTGTCTCCCCGCTATAATCACGGTTTACAAGGAACAATTAAACTTCCGGGTATTACCGACGATTATCAGATAGGATATCAAAATCCTTATAAATATATTGACCGTCTGACCCGAAAATACGAATACATGGGGCCGGCATGGTACCAACGCGATATCGATATTCCTGCTGACTGGAAGGGAAAAAAAATATTCCTATATTTTGAGCGCACCCACTGGTTAAGTTCAATTTTCGTAGATACCAAGGAAGTTAGCAGCATAGATTATGTGAGTGTGCCTCACAATCACGATCTGAGTACTTCCTTAAAACCCGGAAAAAAGCATCGTATTACCATTTGTATCGATAACCGGTTTCAGTATAACACACATAAATGGAACCATGCGCATACTGAATTTACGCAGATTAACTGGAACGGTATTCTAGGAGAAATAAAACTGTTGGCCATAGACCCAGTTTATCTGGAAGATCTTCAGGTATACCCAAATATCACCGATCAGTCCATAAAAGTAAAATTACGGATCAATAATGTAACAAAAAAAAAGGTAAAGGGAAAGGTTTCCTTTGCTATCGACGGAACAAACTACAGTCTTAAAAATGAAATTGCTTTGTTAAGTACCGATTCGGTCACGTATATAGAGACAAAAATTCCCTTAGGTAAACAGATTAAACTGTGGGATGAGTTTAACCCAAATATTTATCGGATTAACTGCCAGCTGAATACTTCCGACGGTAAAAATAGCTACCAGCATGAAAAAGCGACCACCTTTGGTATGCGTGAAGTAAAACAAGGAAAAAACCATGTCCTGCTCAATAATCATCCGATCCATTTAAGAGGCAATGTTGAAAATGCAGTGTTCCCAAAAACAGGGCATGCTCCGCTCGATGATGCCTCTTGGGAACGCATTATGATACTGATGAAGGACTACGGCATGAACCATTTACGTTTCCATTCTTGGTGCCCCCGGCGGCGGCCTTTCGCATGGCAGACAAACATGGGATATATTTTGAGGTGGAAATGCCTATGTGGGGCAAAGACGCCGAACCCGATGAGGCCAGATATAACTTCTTCCGCCGTGAAATTAAAGCTATTTTGAAAGAATATGGCAACCATCCTTCGTTTGTTCTGTACTGCAACGGCAATGAAATTACAGGGAACTTCGACTTTATTGAGGAACTTACCGCCGAAGGCAGAAAAGCTGATCCTCGTCATCTTTATAGCGGTTCTACTGCACGGACAAGAGTTAAATCAGATCAATATTACGTGTCCCAGCAAACCAACAAAGGGGCTGTAAAGGTTTACGAAGGTCAACCGGGTACTGATTGGGACAAGAATGCGGAGTCTGATGTAGATGTGCCCGTCATTTCACATGAGTCGGGACAACGTTGTATCTATCCAAATTTTGATGAAATAAAGAAATATGCCAACAGCCCCGTAGAGGCCCGTAATTTTGAAGTATTTAGCGATTTATTGCAAAAAAATGGCATGCTGGACCAGGCAAAGGATTTCTTCAGAGCATCTGGTGCGCTGACCGTGCTGGAGTACAAAGCCGTGATTGAAGCCCTGTTACGATCGGGTAAATCTGCCGGATTTCAGCTTTTGTCGATGAACGACTTTCCGGGACAAGGTTACGCACCCGTGGGGATATTCGATCCTTTTTGGGATTCGAAAGGATTGGTTACGGCAGAAAAATTCAGGGAGTTTTGCGCGCCAACAGTCGCTCTACTACGCTATAACAAAAGCAGTTTTTTCAACACAGAAACATTTAAGGGTAAAGCCGAGGTATATAACTTTAGCAATTCTGCACTTGAAAATGCGAAAATTAAATGGTGGTTAACTGATACCGCTGGTAACGTATTGAAAAAGGGAACGCTGAAAAAGCAAACCATTGCCAACGAAAATGTATCGCCGGTAGGTGAATTTGAGATTTCCCTGAAAAACATCGGCACTCAAAAAGTTACGGTTCATCTTGCCGTGAACGATAGCATTAAGAATAGCTGGGACATTTGGGTATATCCAAAGCATCAACATCTGATGCAATCTACAGCAAATGTGTTGTACACCGATGTCTACGATGATGTTGCAAAAAGGCAGTTGGCCCAGGGCAAAACCGTGGTTCTTTATCCTTCGCCAGACCAGGTAAAAGGTCGAAAATCACTGTTTCACAATCATTTTTGGAATCCCATTATGTTTGCATGGGCACCGATGACCATCGGCAACCTGGTCCATCATAAACAGGCCATGTTTAAGGATTTTCTTACTTCATACCATACCGATTGGCAATGGTGGGATATCCTAAACCATGCAAAAGTAATCGAAATGCAACATGCACCACAACAACTGCGTCCCTTTATACAGGTCATCGACAGTTACGACAACAACCAGAAATTGGGCATTGGTTTCGAAGCCAAAATGAACGGCGGGAAACTGCTAGTATTGGCATTGGATACCAAAAATGATATGGATAACCGTCCCGCTACCCAACAATTGTTGTACAGTATCGATAATTATGTAAAAAGTGAGAAATTCTCGCCGCAAGTGGCCGTAGAAGAGACCTTTATTCAGTCATTTTTAGAGAAATAAAAAGGATTAAACGATGATAAGAACAATGATATTGTCTATGATGACTTTTCTTTGGGGTCAGATCCTCATAGCACAGGAAATTATGTTAGAAGAGAAAGCATCCGTAAACCAGGTCTATAATAAGACTGTCGAGGCAGAAAGGGCATTATCTTTTAACGATTTGGACATCGAATCGGGCTATGTACTTTATCAGACCGAGATAAACACTGATGCCGAAAGCGAAGAGCTGGAATTGGAAAACGTACGCGATTATGCCGTGGTCTATGTCGACGGTAAGATACAGGGTAGCCTGACAAATAAGAGTAAAAAACTAGCCATCAAAGCAAATCCAGGCAAACACTTGCTTCAACTTTATGTCGAGAATATTGGTCGGATCACTTACGGTCCAGAAATTACAGATAATTCAAAAGGGCTATTTGGCACCATTACTTTAGATGAAAACGACCTTCAAGACTGGAAAATGATCCCCTTGACGGTTCGTAATTATCCACTGAGGGATTTGGTTTTTGAACAAAGACCAGCTAATGACAGCCCCGGTTTTTACAAAGGTCAGTTCGAACACAATCTGTCCGGAAACAAGTATCTTAATATGACAGGATGGGGAATGGGCGAGGTCTGGTTAAATCAAAAATATTTGGGATCTTACTGGGAGGAAGAAAAACAGCAGTCGATATTAATTCCTTCGGCGGATTTAATACCCGGAAAAAATGAACTTGTAATCTTCGAACTCAAAAATAATCAGCAAAAGAAGATAAGTTTGTCCCCAACGCCTGTTTTTAAGTAAATTGGTACTGTTGGCTTCGCATGGAGCTGAACAGCTGAAAAAGAGCTAAGGCCAGAATTTCGACGAAGCTCTTTGCCTAATAGTATGATAATCGAAGTTTATAGAACCACTGATCAACAATTAGCTTCAGGTATTTTGATTGGAACTGGCACGCGTAAATCTTGGATTGAAATTTAAACAGCTTTAATAGCATCGGTAAATGAATAAATACAGTCTGATAATTTGTTTCGTCATTTTTTGGGGGCAATGTGCTCTCGGTATCGATCTTTCGAGGTATAGATTTCATTTGATGCCCGAAACTTCCTATTATGGCGGTATACAGAGCATCGCAAAAGATAGTTTAGGACGTATTTGGTACACGGGACCCGATGCGCTCTTCATGTACGATGGCAACAGTTTTTATCAGTTAAATGATATCGTCTCTGCGATCAAACCAGCACAAAAATGGGGTTATGGTTCTTTAATTCGGGATAAAAAGGGAAATCTGTTTCTAGCTTCTGGGCAAGGCTTATTAAAATTCGATTACGAACGGTTTTCTTTTCATGTCGTGGTTCCCGGAATGATCCGTTCGCTTTGTGTACATAGCGATGGTCAGGTTTACATGCTGTCAGACAATAGCATACTACGCTATAATCCGCAAAATAAACTGACAGAAAGCTTTTTATTGCCCAAAAACAAGTCTTTCCAAAATATATTGAGTGCTAAAGATCACGTGTTTCTAAGCCAAGGCGCTGTTGTGTATCAAGTTGAAATGACGAAAAAACGCTTAATCCAGTTTGCGGATTTTGGTAGTACGACAAATCAGGTGAACGATGCGGTTGCGTATGGGGGCTTATATTACTTTTTAACACAACGAGGGGGAATCCATGTAACGGATTTGACAGGTACCTTAAAACAGAAGATCCCGGTAAGCGTAGCGGGAAATTCATCTGTTTTAACCAAAAAACTTTATCTGGACCAAACCGGCATAATCTGGGTGGCTACACAGGCCGGATTATTTTTTTATGGTCCCGCGACTGAAAGTAGCAGTGCCTTACGGATGAACCTGAACGATGCCTATTCATTACCTAATAACTCGATATGGACGATTTATCCAGACCCGGACCAAGGGGCCTGGATAGGTACTTACGGTGGTAAAATAGCTTATTGCTCGCTTTACGATTCCCGAGTGCGTTACTTCAAGCCCAGCCCAGGGGGACTCAATCACCCCATAGTCAGTAGTTTTCAGGAAGATCATCTGGGAAATATATGGATCGGTACCGAGGGGGGAAGCCTGAATTACTGGAATAGAAAAAAGGATCAGTTTACCCCCCTAGAAAAATCGCAGGGTAGTTCGTCAAGTCCCCATATGATTAAACGCCTGAAATTTGACCGAATGAGCAAAAAACTGTTGATTTCAGCCTATAACGGCGGTATTGGCAGTTATGATGTAGACAATCAGCATTTCAGCAGTTTCAATTTCCGCTCTCCGGAAAGCCAGCAACCACTCACCGTTTATGATTTTGTAAACGATAAGGAAGGCACCTGGTGGATGACAGATCCCGATAAATCATTTTTATATCGAAGGAAGCCTCTGGGTTCTATAGAGATGGTGAGCGTCCTTAATGCGCAGGGCAAAAAAATGGAACTCGAAGTCGAAGCATTATATGTGAATAACCAAGATCAGCTCTGTTTAATTAGCCATCAAGGATTTTTTGTTGTAAATCCCCATACCTTAAAGGTATTGAAGCACTACGTGCTCAAAGATGCTTCCTATTCAGCAAATTACCTGTGTAGTTATACAGCGACTTCAAATGGCGAAGTGTGGTTGGGAACATTGGGTAAAGGCGTAAATGTACTCAGAAGAGATGGGACATATGTCAACTATAGTGTAAATAACGGATTTCCGGCGAAAATGGTATTTGGCATATTAGAAGATGTTGCCACGAAAAATATCTGGTTAAGTACCAGTGATGGTCTTTTTTGTTTCAACTGGAAGTCCAGTAAATTTGAGAAAGCGAGATTTTATCAGGAAAATAACATTGGTTCATTTTATATTCATGCCGCTTACAAAACTTCCAGGGGTGAAATGCTGTTTGGTGGTACCAATGGATTTCTACTTTTCGATCCGGCGTACCTCAATAAAAATCTTCAAAAACCGAAAGTGTTTTTTACAGGATTTCTGGTTAACAATAAACTCGTGAAACCAGCGGATGGCTCATCAGTTTTAACGAAAGACATTGGTAGTCTTTCCAATCGAAAAGAAGACAAGATAAGACTCTCCAGTAGCCAGTCTAATGTAGAAATTAAGTTTTCGGCAAATAGTTATCTATCCGCAGAGAAAAACCAGTTCGCTTACCGGATGTTGGGGCTTGGTGAAGACTGGCAAATCAGTCATGCCAATCAGAAATCTGTACAGTTTCTCAATCTTCCAGGCGGAGATTATACCTTTGAAATCAAGGCTTCCAACAATGATGGGCTATGGGGCGATCAAATTTCACGATTATATATTCATGTCGATCCACCATTTTTCTTGTCCTGGTGGGCTTATTGCTGCTATGCAGCACTTGTTTCTGCTCTGCTCTTTTTCATTATGAGATATTACAGCAATAAAAGAGTGTTTAAAGAGCGATTAGCACTCGAGCGTTTAAAAGAACAGAATATGCAAGAGCTGAACCAGGCGCGTACCGACTTCTTTACCAATATCTCCCATGATTTAAAAACACCGCTAACCCTGGTTTTACAACCGCTTAAGCAACTCAAAGATACGATTGTGGCCAACGATACTGCTTTGGTCTACATGGATTTAATAGAGAAAAATGTATCTAGAATACAGCGGATGATTAGCCAATTACTGCGCTTTCGCGAAATAGAAAGCCAAAAAATTACACTCAATCCGCAGGTTGGTGATTTTATCAATTTTGTAAGGGATATATTTAGCCTTTTTGAACTCTATGCCAATAAAAAAGGTGTTGAAACCAATATTTCTGCGTACAAGGACAATTTATATGTGGCCTTTGACTATGATGTTATCGAAAAAATATTGACTAATCTGTTTTCCAATGCCCTAAAATATACACCAGATAATGGGTATGTGGGCGTACGTATCTATAGTGCAACGGCAGAAGAAAAAGAACGGTTTCCTTCGTTAAATCCAACGGAAATCGAATACATCTCCATTGAAGTTATAAATACCGGCGATTGTTTTTCTGAAGAACAGATCGCGACGCTTTACACTTCTTTCAACCGCTTATCTTCTCATCGGCCAACTTTTGAAGAAAGTTCAGGACTTGGACTTGCCATTGTGAAAGAACTGGTAGATGTGCTGGAGGGTAAAATATGGATGGTCAATAAGACCGATAAAATTTCATTTACCATTTCACTACCGTTAAGAAAACAGGCCGGGGCAGGCGATATGCAGCCTAACGTTTATGATTATACCGTTTCTGAAATCGACGATATTATCACGCAGGATACTGCAGCCCCAGAAACAAGATCGATCCCTATAAAAAAGACAGATAATATCCTGCTCATTGAAGATGACCAACAGCTGCGTGTCTATCTGGAGCAGCGTCTGGCCGAAAAATATAATGTATATACAGCAAGTGACGGCGAAGAAGGTTTAATTAAAGCCGAAAAAATTTATCCGCAACTTATTATTACCGATTTGATCATGCCAAATCGCAATGGCTTGGAAGTATGCCGTAGCCTTAGACAAAATTTTAAGACTAGCCATATTCCTATTATTATGATTTCGGGTACGGGAGATGACAACCAGCATAAAATAAAAGCATTGGAATATGGCGCTAATGTCTTTATTGATAAGCCGTTTCATGTTGACTACCTGTTGCAACAGACGGAAACCATTCTAAGAAATCAGCGGGAACTAAAAGAAAAATACAGCAAACACATTCAGGTAGATCCCTCCAATGTAACCGTTACCTCCATGGACGAGGAACTGCTGATTAAGGCCATTCAGGTCATTGAAGAAAATATTGACAATGCAAGTTATTCCGTAGAAGATTTTGTGGCTGATATGAACGTAGGCAGAACCATTCTCTATCAAAAAATACATGATATTGTGGGAATGTCTATCAAAGAATTTATTTTGAATATGCGACTGAAAAGAAGTGCTTATCTGTTAGAAAAATCGGATTTGACGATAGCTGAAGTTGCTTACCAAACCGGGTTTAACAATGCCAAATACTTTAGCGTCTGTTTCAAAAAACAGTTTGAACTGAGCCCTTCAGAGTTTAAGAAAAAGGTTTCCAGTGGAAAGAAATAAAAATACAGCCAATAGTTTACCGATTTACCCTTTCAGATAGGAGGAAGGCAATTCTATATTTTTGAAATCCTAACGATCATGAAAATGACAATTTTTAGAAAAACGTTTCTGCTTACATATTGCTTTTGCTTGTTTAACGTAATTTATCTGACAGCGGCTGTCGCCCAAAAGGTAGATGAGACTTCGATCAGCCCCAATAAATACAAAAGTGGTTCCCAGTCAGAACGTATACAAAAAGCCATAAATGAAGCAAAAAAGTCGACTGGGAAAGTAGTGATCCCTAAATACGATGCGGTAACGAAAAAAAGTGTCTGGCTCATCGATCAGGCCATTTTGCTTCCGGGCGATTTTGAACTTGAATTGAATAACTGTACCATTAAGCTATCGGATAAATGCCGGGATAATTTTATTCGTTCGGCAAATGCAGGGTTGGCAATTAAAGATATAGCACCCACAAAGAATATCAAGATTATCGGAAAAGGAAATGTTCTTTTAGAAGGAGCTGATCATCCCAGAGCTACCGGTGACCATAATAAAATCTTGTCCTTAAATCCCAGCGGATTTGGACAATCTTATGGTACAGATGCAGGTAAGCCCCGAGAGAACCAAAAAGGTGGATGGCGGAACCACGCCATTATATTGGCTCACACTGATGTATTTGAGGTTAGCGGCATTACATTAAAGGATTATCATGGGCATGGACTGGTATTGGAACGCTGTACAAACGGTAAGGTAAGCGATATTACTTTTAACGTAAGGCAGGCCGTCACTGTTGATGGAGTAGACAAACAGATTTTGAATCAAGACGGCATGGGCGTACGTTTTGGCTGTAAAAATATTATTATTGCGAACTGCAAAGGTAAAAGCGGTGACGACTTTATTAATATAGGGTTGACAGATACCGGAGTGGGAGCAGGCGAAGAAAATGTCAATGTGGTCAGTGGTTCGATATATCGGGGCGAAATCGACAACATTTCAACTATTTATCTCCAGAACTGGCAGGACTTCTATTCAATTTCACACCGATCCATACGGATTATGCCTGTGGGTAAGCTCCGTATAAGTCATGTTTCTATCGAGAATATGGTCATCAGTCCGCTAGCAAAACAAGGTTTGGTGGTCGAGTATGGCGAGCATGTGCAGGGCTTATTTGTAAGAAATTTAATCAGTCATCAACCGATAAAAGCCAAAGGTATCTCGCAGGCCAGTTTCCGCGATATCATATATAAAGGTCAGGGTGAAGCTATCGATGTGCAACCAAGCGATACCGTTATCCTAGATCATCTAATGTGTATAAAAAACGAATAATAAAGCGCTCCTAAACTCCATTTTACAGCGAAAAACACATGTTTTTGCCTTTTGTACAAAATCAAACCATTTTTGTACAAAAACGAACCCTACGAATTGGTGATGATAATAGTTTTGTCTTAACCAATTTTAAAAAAGCAAAATATGTGTATGAAAATTCCTCCCGACCACGTGATTAGGCTCACGCAGGGTAATCCGAACTGACCTATATTAAACTCATATTCTTTACGAGAAAGGGAAAGTAAAGAACGCAAGTAAATTTTAAACTAACCATTATAAATCAATGATACAAAAGATACATATCTGGCTCAGGAGCTGGATAATGAGTGCTACCCTATCGGTGGTGGCGACTAATTATGCTTATTCGCAAGCAACAGATCAAATAAATGTCAAAGGTCAGGTCACCAATGATGCAGGAGAAGGCCTTAAAGGTGTTTCGGTCATGATTAAAGGAGCGAAAACCGGTGTTCAGACAGATGCAAATGGCCGTTATACCATTCTGGCGCCACGCACGGCTACGCTACTTTTTACCTACATCGGTTTCAATAGCCAGGAATTAGAGGTCAATCCATCAGGAATCATCAATGTGAAGATGTCAGGAAATAATGTCCTGGATCAGGTTGTGGTCGTAGGGTATGGTACAGCCAAGAAGAAAGATTTAACAGGAGGTTTGGCTGTGGTCGGAAAAGAGCAGCTCAGCATGGTATCTACCTCAAACCTGATGGATCGCTTGGTGGGACAGGTTGCCGGTTTTTCCATTACGACCGGCGAGGCTGCGCCGGGAGCATCACAGACCTTGTTGATACGGGGTGAAAATTCGATATCGGCCAACAATAGTCCGTTGATTATTTTAGATGGTATTCCCTACAGCGGATCCCTGGCAGATATCGATCCCAACAACGTCGAAAACCTTTCGATCTTAAAAGATGCCTCGGCTTCGGCCATCTACGGTTCGCGTGCGGCCAATGGGGTTATTCTGATACAAACCAAAAGGGGGGCGCTGGGTAGAGCTCAGGTAAACTATAAAGGTTTGATCGGTATGGCCGAGCCTATGCAACGCATCAATGTGATGGGACCAAATGAATATATCCGTTTTCAACAAGATATTGCCCGAATTAGGCAGGGCTATACTGGAGCGCTATTAGATCCTATCGCCGGGGATATTATTAGCGTAACAGAGCGCGGCAACTACGCGAAAGGTATTACAAATAATTGGCAGGATTACGTCTTTCGAAAAGCCATGACCATGGATCATCAGCTGAGCATTTCCGGTGGTACAGAGAATACAAAATATATGGCTGCCCTTGCAGCTTTGGATCAAGAAGGTGTGGTATACAATTCTAAGTTGTCCCGTCTAAATATTACCACAAATGTGGATCAGACTTTTAATAAATGGTTAACCACTGGTGTTGGCCTGCAATATACCCGGAAAAGCGACGGTGGTATTACGCCAAATTTGGAACATGCCATAAAACAAAGTCCTTATGGGAGCTATAAAGACGAATCGGGGAAGTATGTGCCCGAACCCATGGAGTATTCATTGATCGTCAATCCGATGCGCAACGTCAATGCGATTCAGGATAGGTATAATAACAACTTCTTTCTTTCTGGCTATGCCAATATTTTGCTGCCGGTGGAGGGTCTTTCCTTACGATCAAATTTTGGTTATAATTATCGGAACGGATTTACCGGAACCTATTACGGGCGCAATACCTTTGAAGGTAGGGATCAGGGTACGCAGGCCGGAGGTAGTGCTTCCATTAATAATTCCAACTATAACGATTATACCTGGGAAAACCTGCTCAAATACGAGCGGCAGATCGGCGATCATCGTTTTGATGTGACGGGTTTATTCAGTATGCAAAAAACGAAAAGCTGGTCAACAGCCCAGAGCGGTGCAGGTTTTGTAACCGATGATACCGAATACTTTATGATCGGTTCGGCCAGCCGTCTTGTTTCCAACAGCGCTTCCTTATCGGAATCTGCGATGCTGTCATACATGGGCCGGATAAATTATGCCTACAAAGGCAAGTATCTATTGACCCTGACAGGACGTACAGATGGAGCCTCTGTATTTGGTATTAACAATAAATATGCATTTTTCCCTGTCGCGGCGGCGGCATGGCAAATCGGAGAAGAACGTTTTCTGAAAGATAACGCCAAATGGCTGGACATGCTGAAAATCCGCCTTTCTTATGGTGCCAACGGTAACCAGGCGATTACACCATACCGCACTTTAGACCGCTTATACTCCAATGTAAAATATATCTGGGGCGATGATGGTACTGCCGTTACGACAGCCTATTTGGCCGGTGATGGTGTGGGCAACCCTAATCTGAAATGGGAAACCACCTATTCGACCAACCTGGGGCTGGACTTTCAGTTATTTAATAACAGATTGGGAGGAACTATCGATGCCTATCTTTCTAAAACGAAAGATTTACTGATGACCCGCACCGTACCTATCATGAACGGGTATAATCGCATTTGGGACAATATCGGCGCCACCCAAAATAAAGGTATTGAAGTCACCTTAAACTCGACGAACGTGAAAGGGGAAAATTTTCAATGGAATACGACCGCTGTGTTTTCCTTAAACCGAGACAAAATTGTCGAGTTGAGGGGGGACGGTATCGATGATATTGCCAACAACTGGTTTATTGGTAAGCCATTACGAGTATTCTACGATTATAAAATGATCGGTGTATGGCAAAATGGAGAAACCATTACTGTGGATGGGGCAGCACCCGGAGCTGCCAAGCTGTACGACCGCGACGGTAACGGCAAGATAGAAGCGAGTGACAGGGTGGTCATCGGATCTAAAAATCCACGCTATACAGCATCTTTAGCCAATCGGTTTTCTTACAAAAATTTTTATGCATCTGCGTTGGTAACCGGGGTTTTTGATGTATGGCGCGATGATCACATGGCCAATCTAGGGGCCTGGACTTTCGGGATTACCAACTACGTCCACGATGCTAATTATTGGACACCGGAGAATCCCAATGCGACGATCGTTTCACCCGGCTATCTCAATCCATTGGGGCACGGGTACTATAAAAAGGTGAGCTACGTACAGGTGAAGAACATCACCTTTGGTTATAAATTGCCACACAAAATTGCTAAAAAGGTAGGTGTAAATGGTATTGATATAAACGCCAGCGTCAACAATCTGAATACGATTTCTAATATCAGAGAGGTCCTCAATTACGACAACACCTGGATGGCCTCCTATCCGACGGCACGTTCGTATATGTTTGGCTTAAATGTAAACTTCTAATCGATTAGGACATGAAAATGAAAAATATTATCACAACAAGTTTAGGGCTTATCGTATTGTTCACCTTAGGAGGCTGTAAAAAGTTTCTGGAAGAAGAGCTAAAAACCGAACTGGCGCCATCCAATACCTATACCAGCACCTACGGTTTCGAGGTGGGGAGCGCTGGTTTGTATACACTCACACGTTCAGAATACAATACCTATGGCGAAGGTGGCGCCTTCATCCATAATGGTGCCTGCCCATATGAAGCTTTACAGGTATCTACAGATATCGCCGATGCCATTAATAGCGATGGCTCACTGACGGCTTTTGCAAACCTTACACTTACTGCCTCAGAACGGTTTGTGGGTACTTACTGGAATTGGGCTTACAACCTCATTTCATCGGCAAACCTGATGCTGGTTTATTCCGAAAAAAATACCAATTGGGATACGCCCCAAGATAAAGCACGTTTTCAGGCTGAAGCCCGCTTCTTTCGGGCATATGCTTACCGTACCTTGGTTTATCTCTATGGCGATGTACCCTATGTAGAAACTATCCTGTATGATTTTCAGCTTAATTTTACCCGTACACCAAAGGCCGAAGTCATCGGCCACATGGTAGACGACCTGAAGTTTGCGGTGGATAACCTGCCTACAAATCCGGACGACGTAAAAGAAGGAAAGCTGACCAAATGGGCCGCAAGTCATTTGCTGAGCGAAATCTACCTATTGCAGGGCAATCATGCCGAAGCAGAAAAGGCCGCATTGGCGGTCATCAATAGTGGGTATTATAACCTTATGAAAAACAGATATGGCGTAAATGGCAGCAAACCAGGCGATGTATTTAGCGATTTATTTCTGGAAAATAACCAAAATAGAAAAAGTGGCAATAAAGAAAGTATCTGGGTATTGCAGTTCCAGTTTAACACGATCGGTGGTGGTACCAATTCGGATGACTGGACGCGTAGGGCTTGGATACCAAATTACTCGACGATTACAGGATTTGTTTTGGCTGACACATTGGGCGGCCGTGGTATTGCACAATTAGTGCCAATGAAGTGGTGGGTAGGCACCACAGGTACCAATGCTACAGGCAATGTCGCTGGTATTTTCGAAGCAAATGATATCCGTAATTCAGGTTATAACATTAAACGCAACTGGTATTACAACAACGCGAATGAGACCTCGCTATATGGTAAAAAAGCCAATATTACCGAACAGACCTGGTTTACGACAAAAAGCTTATTTCCAGCGATTACAAAATTCTTTTACGGACGTACTGAAAATTTAAGTTTGACCGGTAGTTATAAAGATCGTATGAAATTCCGTTTGGCTGAAACCTATCTGTTGCTTGCTGAAGCCTATTTGGGGCAAAATATGCCGGATAAAGCTGCCCAAGCCGTCAATGAAGTGCGGAAAAGAGCTGGAGCGTCCGAAATTACCGGCGCTCAGATGAATATGGATTTCCTGCTCGATGAGCGTATCCGTGAATTAGTTGGTGAAGAAAGCAGAAGATTTACCCTGGTGCGTACCAATACTTTGGTGGAGCGGGTCAAAAAATATAATAATGCGATCAAGGATAAAATTACGGACAACAATATCTTATGGCCTATTCCACAGGTGATCAGGGATGCCAATACAGGGGCGCCGTTCCCACAGAATCCGGGTTATAATTAATGGTTATGGGAGGCTGTCCGAATCCTAATCGTATTTTCGGCAGCTTTCCCATCTGATGACAAAAAAGCAGTTGCGCTAGTCAAGCGCATGATTCTATCCAAACGTTAGCAAAAATATAAATCAATGAAAATCATCAATTATTTATACAAAACCTTATTTTTCTTAAGCATGGTACTTTGCCAGTTATCCTGCAAACAGGAAATTCAGGATATACCTAAAGTCAATGAAACGATGGACCTTCAGCCTTCGTCGGAAAACATTACGCTGGACGAGGTCAATCTGACCAAAGATATCGTCACATTTAACTGGAAGCCCGCTAGGGTACAATCAGATGATCATTTGGTCAGCTACAGTACGATGTTAGATGTGGTGGGGAACAATTTTGGTACCGGTACAGCCATATTTAACTATGAAGACGATAACGTATTGAGCAGAAGCTTTACTTCCGAACAATTACAAAATTGGGCAAATGAAAAGTGGGGCATACCAGCAAATAAGAGCTTTACGCTGGAGTTTAGAGTCGTTGCACAATGGGAGGGCGGTGCTACTTTTGAGGCACCCGAAGTACGTACCGTAAGAATTACAGTAAATCCGATCAAGACGGTTGTTTTTGATGCCGATAAAGTGTTCTTGAGCGGAAGTGCCGTTGGCGGGAGCAAAGTGGAGATGCCAAAAACATTGGAAAATCTGGATCAGTATGCTTATGTATTGAATTTGCAGCCTGGCGAACTGGAAATTCCGGTCGAATTTAACGGTGAAACCAATTATGTTGTTACCTCCGATGGAAGCGCTGAACTAAACGATGGAAATGCCGTTGGCATCAAAATGAGAGAAAACGTATTCTCCTGGAAAATAGCAACTGCGGGCGAGTATCGCGTTGTGGTCAATATGCAAAAAGCGACAGCAACCATTTATTCTCCAGCGAAAGCACTTGCTCCTAAAATAGTGACATGGACAGGGGACCAGCCTTATACGACCACGGTGACGGATTTGTGGATGCACGGAAGTATCAATGGCTGGGGAACTCCGGTAAAAATGGATTGTCAGGTAAGTTTGGCGGATCCGCAGGTTTTGGTCTATACCGGGGGTAAAGTCGGGACCACCAAGTTTATCGTGACCGGAGACAACAGTAATAACAAAAACCTGGCTTATGCTTTTAGTGCTCCGCCTACGAGTGAAGGTGTGGCTCAGACCCTGACGCTTACTTTAGGAAAAGTAGCAGAATTGGGCGGAGGTACCGTTGGCGCCAACCGCAATTCTTATTTTACCATTCCTGCCACGACCAATGTGCTGATTTTTGATCTAAGGAACATGACAATTCTGGGGCTAAAACGGTAAGCAATTGTATCAAAGCATTTAAATTAACTTTAACATTTCTGGAAGTGAAAAACAATATAAACTATAAAAAAGCCTGCCTCAGCGCATTTGCTATCATGCTTTGCTTTCTAGCGGTTTCATGCAAGAAAGATAGTGCTGATAACGAAAAAGATATAGCAGGGACCTTGGTGAAACCCAGCTACAACCGCAGTTCCATGTTTCGTAACCCTTTAAACGGCTGGGTCATGTATGCTTCAGCTTCGGGGACTCCTTCCTATTGGGACACCCAATTCTATGTACCTGACTTAGGTAAAACGGTCAAAGCAATTGACTATGCATCTGCCTGTTATATCCGTACCAGCTGGCGAACTTTTAATCCTGTAGATGGCGTATATGCCTGGAGGGATCCCAGCACGGCAATCTATAAAATGATCAAAGGGGCACAAGATAAAGGATTGCCAATCGCCTTTCGTATCGTCGTCGACGGTCGCGATCAAGGAGCAAATACGCCGCAGTTTGTTTTCGATGCAGGCGCCAAGTATTATGTTGCCAATGCTTCTTTTCCGGATAGAAAAACACCCGTGCTGCAAGATCCTGTTTTTCGGAAATATTATAGCAAGCTGATCGAAGAGTTGGCGAAGGATTTTAATGATTTAAATAAAACCTCCTTTGTCGATGCCTATGGACTCGGTTTGTGGGGGGAGGGACATAGCGTCATTTACGAAGATCCTAATAATCCTTCCGGCCAAAATATTGAGGTAATCAAAGAAGAAGTTGTTGATTGGATTTCAGATGTGTATTCCAAGAACTTTACAAAAGTGCCCTTGCTGATCAATTATCACCGCTTAGTTGGCGACCCTGCGGGCAATGGAGCTCCCAATCCTAATTCGGAGAAGCTATTGAATAAGATGATCAATAAAGGGTACAGCCTGCGTCAGGATGCCTTTGGAATGACCGATTATTATCAAAGCTGGGAGAAGAATTTTGCCAAGGTCTGGAATTTTAAACGCCCGATTATTATGGAAGGTGGTTGGATTACGACTGGTACACACCGTTACTGGACTGATCCAAGCGGTAAATACAGGCAAGACCATCCCGAAGATGTTCGGCAGGGCGAATTTGACAGCTCCTTGGAAGCTGCTGTAAACATGATGGATTTCCGTATCGGTGAAATTGAAAGCTGGTTCACCAAATCTTTTACCTTATGCCAGCGTTTTATTTCTGAAGGTGGCTATCGTTTATATCCCGATCGTATTTATTTACCGGAGAAAGTCAATTCGGGTACTGAAACGACAATTAACCACCGCTGGCGGAATATGGGCTGGGGGTATTTCCCGAATAATATTCCTCAATGGAATTATAAATATAAAGTAGCTTTTGCACTCCTGGACGAAGAAAACAGGGTGAAAAAAGTTTTTGTTGATGATAAAGGAGAACCTTCCGCCTGGCTTAAGAATAATCCAGTCGCATACGAGTTGAAAGCTAATGTCGATGTAGCTGCTGGAAACTATACCTGGGCCGTCGCTATTGTAGATACAACAAATGAAAATCAGCCGGGAATAAGGCTTGCCGTAAATGGCGATATAACTGATTCCGGATGGTTAAAACTATTGGAGGTGCAGGTACAGTGAGATCATTCGCATAAGTTTTAAAAGCCAAAATTAGCGAAAGTTTTTTAGTCAAAAGGGCCTGATATTGATCAGGCCTTTTATTTTAGCGTGTACTTGTACAGTAATTTTTATGATCCTTTTGCGCCCTTTTTTAGTTTTATTATCCAATTTTTATATGCTAAGTCGCGAGTTATGGGCCTATATGTAACTGAATTTTGAGGCAACAAGTTATGGTTTCCGTAATGTATTCTTTTTATACCTTCAATAGATTTGATAAAAAAACAATAGCGATTAAACTTTGATCTAGTTTGCAATATGATTTAGACCGCCTATCGTATCAGTGAAGAGGCGGTTGTGATATCAGAGTTATTTGACGAAATTATACAGGACATGACATATCCATCCTGTTTGACTTTGAGGTACAGATTAGCGCTTGTTACTTTTTTGCTTACGTAAGTGTGTTTGATATTAAATTCGACTTTTCCTGAACCATTGCTGTTGGGTAGGACTTCGATCTGCTCATTTGGACTTTTTAATTGAAATGTTTGCGTAGCATCTAAATAGCCAGTCCCATTTTCAATTTTTTGTAGGGTGTATTTGGTTTTTACCAAAAATTCCTGTTGATCTGCTCCTAAGACTGGAAATGCCACTGTTTCTGTTTTTTCAACTGAATCACCAACTTTCATTGGTTTATTTGGCGTTTTATCTTCAAACTGATTCTGTTCCATTTCGGTTTTTAAATGTTGTTTTTCCAGGGAATCTAGCGTGTTGTTTACTATTGAATCAATCTTTGTTTTGCCATTTTCATCGTAATAGCCATATATCGTAGAGCCACTTAGCGGAGCCTTTAATGGAGTTATTTGCTCGTTAAATTTCATGCTAGTCTCTACAAAAAGTATTTCTGTCTTATAGGGAATTATCTGCTTGACTTCTGCGCCTGTAGAGGTGGTCGATTGGACCTTATTATTTCCTTCCAGATTCATTGTAAAGGGGAATAGTCCCTCCAATTTGCCTGCTGCTTTGGTTTGATATATACCCGTTGTCTCGTACTTTAATTGTGGTTGAGGAAGGTATTTAAAGACAAAGGATTCCTGTGCGTTAACGTACTGCAAAGCAACTAAAAATAATAATGTAAAATAGTAATTCATTTTTGAATTTGTTAATATTCACTAAAGTTAATCAATGGCAATAGTATTTTTATTGCTTAGTACTGTGTTTTTTTTAACGCTCGTTTTCGCTATTTTTCGAGTTTTCCCTATCATGGCTTAAGCGCTGGTTGCTTTTTTAGAGACTATTGAATTTTCACCGTACGATTCCAATTTTTATGTTGATTCTTTCTTTTTGAAATGTAGCTAGTAGCCGTTTTGAACTATTAATGCCACGTCGAGCGATGTGACTTTTTCGGGTTTATGTTCTTTTGTTTCGTTATTTAAAATTTCGATAAGGTAATCCAATGTTTAATCGGGTTAAAAAGTATGCACTCACTGGATTTTTATCTTTGTTCAGAGCTGGAATAAAAAATGAATAATTGTTGACAAGATCAATCTTTAAAGTTTCTACAAAGGATTTTAATGCCGAATCTTCTACTCGAACAGATTGTTTTTCCGGAATTGAATATTCCATATAAGCCTCTAGATGATTAACTTTTCCATTCTTATCGATTACCATTGAAATGGATAAATCAATATCTTCGGGATTAATATCCTTTTTTTGAGCAGCAGCTTTAAGTGAATTTTTTAAGCGCACTACCTTTTCATAAAATTCATTTTTTGGATTGGGTTCTTTTAAAAGGTTCCAGTCGTTGTTAAAATAAACTCTACTGGAACCGTATTTTAATTCCAAGCTATCAACAGCAACTTCATCTAATAATTGGTAGTTATTGACTTGTCTGTCATCGATTTTTTCAACGAGACTATGACTATGGCCGTTAAATTTGATGGGAAACAAGCTGGGGTTTTCAAAAGCAGTATTTGCATTTACGCCTACATAAATTTGATGGTTTTGCATAAAACCAACCATTGGATGCTGATAGAACTGATGATAGTTTTTCGTCAAATCAAGGTTAGCGTTATAATTGTATTTTTCGAATAAAATTGCTGGATAATCTGTGTTGACCTTTAAAATGGTATAGTTTTTAGGGTCGAAAAAATATCTTACCCCTGAAAATGAGTTGTTTTCATATTCTTCCTTCGTATTTACTTTCTTATTCTCAAGAATTACTTTTTTTAATAATCCTATTTCCTTGGAAACAGGACTTCCAAGCGTTATTCTTTTAGGGAATACCTGAAATTTATCAGAATTCTTGTCTGTATTTCTAATTGAATCAATAGCAGTCTCTTTTTGATTCGGCTGACCCGAACAACTGACATGGATTGTCAACAGTATCTTGGCAAAAAATAGTAAGGAAAGGCTCCTTCCCATATGGCTTAAATTTTAGTGTATATCCAATAATACCATTTTATATTCGGATTTATAGTCTAAAAATAATTACGACATCAATCTTTCAATAGAAGGTGTTTTTTGATTTTGATATTGTCTGATGGAGTCTGGGGACAAGCTTTGAGGACAGAAATAAGAAAGGTAATCTAAGTCAGTATGATACTTACTTTATAATACCAGTTTTTAGGTGACTTAAAGTAGTTTAATAGATTGTTTTTTGATAAATTCATCATAAAAATAGGCCTGATCTTAATGTCTAGAATATTTTGAGGGTAGTCTTGTTGGGTTGACTGCTGCTGGAATTGATGAGTAGGAATAATTATTTTACAAAAAATTGAAAATACGCAGGGGATAGAAAAAATGAAATTAATAAAGGGGTTAGGTAAAAAGATTGTAAATCTGTACAACGATTTAAGCGATGCTGATTCGAGCTGGACAAATAGACGCTATGACTTTTATCTTATTTTTGGATCTACAGACGAGCTTAAAGCACCTTGGATACAGACCAATTGGAAACGGGACTTTCAGCCCTACTTTGACTTGCTATTGAAGCAGGTGAATAATTCAAATGAAACGGGGATAAGAGTAGACAAATTCAATTTGGAAAGAAGGATATCTAAAAATAATAATGAGACGTTTATATATCATGCCCCCATTAAAGTTGGACGACTAAAATGGGATGAAAAATCACATGAAAAATGGACTATTTCCGATAACTCAGAAAATTACTTTCAACGGTTTGAACTTTGGTCGCCAATTTGGACAATATGTGAAAGAAGAGATGTGCCTCCAGAAATTTATATAACAATAACTAATCAACGTAGTTTTCAAAATGGATATAAAATTGAGTTTGGCTATTTTATGGTGATTGCAGTTGCGAAAAACTTAAATATTGATTCAAAATCAATACTTAAAGAACTTTCTGAAAAAATAGACTCAAAAGCTACCATTTTCAAGACTCGAAGATGGGGAAAGCCCGAAAAGTTTGGCGACTGGAAATTCCTAAACTAGATTCAGGATACCTATATGGTTTTATACAAGGAAGAAAGTTTGCATACTTTCGACTTCAATAGTTTGGAGTTTCAGCCTCATTGGGAAGTGTTATATAAACATACCTAAATGCCCGATTGCCAGGCTTACGAAGTTTTTTTCAATACGTTTAAAAGTATTCTTTTTTCAGACAAAAGTTAAATATGTTTTATTTCTGACCTAGCCTTTTAAATCAATGCAAAGCGGGGCCTTGGCCCCGCTTATTTTTCAGTACTTATAATTCGAATGAAATATAAGTTGCAGACTATATTCCTAATTCACCATGGGCAAGCATATGTCTGTAAATCGTTCTGCAGTTGTCGAAGAATCCTGAACAGGAATTTTCAACATAGGTTTGCGAAGTAAAGGTGTCAATCACTTGGCCACTAGTATTGTAGACCGTTAGCGTGTAAACACACTTTTTTAGAAATTTTGCATTGCTTTCTTTTGTTGACTCGGTAACTTCAACTTTGTTTGTGGTTTCGGATGCTGTCGAAGTACTTGTTTTTACTTCTGCATTTTCTTTGGGTGCTTTTGTGTCCGTGCCTGCAAAAGCCGCTGTCGATAGCGCAGCTAGGGCTACCAAACTCATCAATAACTTTTTCATTGTTTTTAAGTTTTATTTGTTAAATAATGTATGCCTTTTGGGCATGTTTTAATTATCTGAGAATAAAAGTAATCACAAGAAATTGGACTAGGCTGAGCGATTCGTATTCGTGAGAGTTGATCTCATATTCGCTCTTACTTAGTTGATATTTAGTTTGCCCAGTAAACTGAAAGCCGCTCAAAAATTAGACTGAATATCCGTACAAATTTTCACCTCCCCATTCCTGCCATTCACCGAGTTTTCCCGAACGTTGATCTAAAGACCGTAGTCCAGGGGCGTATTGTGTCGTAGTTTTGAGTCAACAAATAAGAACAACAGAACTAACACAATAAAAAAAGACATTATGAACCATCATGAGTGTATTGAAAGGACACTCATGATAGCTTTATCATCAAATAAAAAACAAATAATTTCGATAAAAAACTTTAGTAAAAACATTCGCAGCAGCAGCCCTAATCGCATTATCAACATGTGCTATGGCAGCTGATGGACCTAGAACAACAGCAACAAAAACAAACGTTAACCTTTCCACAGCAGATTTCGCTTTAGAGCACTATGTTGCGGTAACTACGGAAGGAGAATCAGCAGGAGTAGAGCAGTTATTCGCAGAAGATTTCAACCAAAAGATCCAAGCTACCAGTGCGCAGTCTAACAGCCGTAGCGAAGTGGTTAAATCCTTGAAAAAACAAAAAGGCGAAAAGCTAAACTGTACAGTAAGCACAGCTATCATCGAGGAATCTGCAGACTATATGGTGGCTAAAGTGACTTTGAAATTTGAGAATTTTACCAAGACTGATCTGGTTACTTTGGAGCGCGAGGGTAACAGCTGGAAAGTTTCGAAATCAATCAATTCGTATAAATAAAATCTAATAGCTAGTAATCTGCCAGATCGAGTGGAGGACAGGCCACTACTGAAATCATCTATTTAAGTTTAGTTTAAAAGCCGCGTCGAGAGATGTGGCTTTTTTGATATATCAATTATGGAACTTTTAAATTAACTTTAGGTATTCACCATTCATGCTGAGATTTCGTGCAAATAGCGTGTGGTTGCTAGATTATAGTAATTATGACAGAAAAGTATACGCGATGGGATCCGATAATGGATCTACCAAATAATCCGTTTTTTTATGAAATGTATTTTAAAAAAGGGAAACAGGTTGTCTTATTAAAACAATCTGATCTCGTTGATAGGTGTTTAAAAATAGAATTTAACAATCCATTAGCCTATAGAATAGTGATTGAATCAGGACGAATGAAAACTTTGGATAATCCCTCAATATATACATTTTGTAAAACAGATGCTTCAAAATTTCTTGAATGGTTTGATGAGGAGAGTTATGGAATCTTTGATGACTTACTGAAGTATCATTATATGGTATGTACTAGTGATAATATAATTGATGTAATTACTCTTCAAGATCCTGAAGTTTCCTGGATTAACCTTTAATCGGACTGGGCTTATGATAAGAACTGATAATGGTACTGGTATTGTCCTCTAAATCTTCAGTGACAAGCCTTCTATGAACAGGAAATAAAATAGGATTAGAACCTCAAGATTCGTAACTATGGCTGATCATATTGTGAAAAAATAGAGCGATCAGTTACCTAGATTATTGGGGGTAAAAAAGAATAAGTAATGGATATTAAAAAGCACCTACTGGCGTTAAAAAGTTTTGAAGATTCTTTAGCCCAAGCATTAAATCAACTTCAGCGTGAAGTTGGTAATGACCTGTCGTTTTTGGAAAATTTTGATCAATTGAATAATTGCTATAAAATGGATTCAAGGTCAAGTCAGCTATTATTGAGAGCTATGCAATTATCCAAATCTGAGGATATATATTCAAGTTTCGAATTATCAGATATCGAAAAGGCCTATGATTTCATGCTCGAAACGAATATTAATAATTTAAATATTTGGGTTGATGCGATCTATTTTAATGAAATTGTTATAGATAATAAAAGAAAAAGTGAGCTATTGAAAACTCGATTTTATTCTCTATTAGCTAATTTCAAAAAATGAAATTGAAAATTTGGATAGGTAGTCAGGTTGGCCCTGTAGGACTAACATCAGCGGCCCCATATTGAATTTGGACGAAAAAGTAATAGAAACAAAATTTAGATACTACACGATGAAAGATAAATATGAAAAATGGGCTATTGATTTATCCCTTCCTCAAGATTTATTTTTTTTATAAATGTATGTGGAATACAGTGAAATAGTTATTCTTTTAAAAAACTTAGTTGATCACACTCAAATTCTCGAAATAAAATTTGAGTATTTTGTTTCGTATAAAGTTACGATCGACTTGGCGCTAATGAAGATGGTTAACGAGAACGACGATTTTCGGGGATTTGCAAGATCTACATGCTCGGCTTATTGGATTCAGTTATTGAGGGCAGCTATGATATTTTAGAAAGAAAAAAATATTGAACATTTCGTTATTTATAATTTAGAAAATGCAATTGAGGTGCTTTCGGATGAACCTGCTACATTTCGCTGGTTAAGTAAGGAAGAGGTAACCGTCTGTGATGTCTCAAAAACCTAAAATATGAAACGACTTATATATGTATTGTTTCCCGTATTGTTGGGCTGCGGAAACAGTAGTAAAGAAAATAGCCAATATGACAAGGTGATGATTTTCTCTTCGGATACGTCCTATGTAAACGATATTTCATGGCAGATGGATGATTTGTTAAGCGGTTTCTACCAGGATAGTTCGAATTTTTTCAATTGGTCGTGCAAAAACAATGAAAGCGAGCCGGGTAGCGGATATTCTTCACGATCTAGACCATCTAAAAATAACGTATTATGCCAAGAAAAAATCCTTATATAAAAGAATTCAATTTCTGTAAAAAATGGCAAATTATTTTTTTTTAAACAGGAGATACAGCAATGTGCTATCTGTATTGACACTACTTCCATGTTAATGTCTGTAAAAGATTCTATTTTTAAAATTGAGAGCAATAGGTTTTATAACAATGTATCATTAAAAGATTTTTATCCTCTTCAAGCTTTAGGTCAAAAGCATTATAGTAGTCGGATGATCACTATTCAAGAGTAGGGATTGAGATATCTTCTTCTATGGTAAAGGATCTTTCTTATTAGGCGCTGAATTGCATATAACATAAAATTTAGCTTATGATACATTATTTGAAAATTGGTTTAATTTGTTTTTTATTTACAGCCTGCTCAGGAAATATGGTTATAACGAAAAAGGCTATCGGGGTGCTGGAAAAAGTTCATATGGATCAATTAATCTATTTCAATAATATGGATAAAAAGGACGATTATGCAAGTATTATCTATTTTGGAAAGCAAGGTCGAAATATATTGGCAAAAGAGGCTTTCGATGTGATTTCATCAGATCGTTTTACGATTTTAGAGGGATTTAATCTTGCTTGGGGAGATTATGTTGGGTTAATCTGGAATGATCGAGCAGCCTATAGTTATCATCGGCAGGCTGGTAGTAAAAAACTTCACATTGTTAAATTGTTGCTTAGTAACACTGATCTGGAAAAGGCTAATGTGGAGATATCCTCTCATATTGTTGAAAAGGTAAAGAACTGGAACACTCAATATATTCGTAATCTTAAAAATCAAGTTGGTATGGGAATATCGGACGGATTTTGTTTTATGGCTACAAGGGTTGATATGAATCGTGCGGATAAGAATCAAATAGAAACGATTTCTTTTGAGGAATTTTAACCTTTTTAATGCAGGTTTCGCTTTAGCGTGCTATGTTTGAATGGAATAGGATCAATTGATTATGGCAGAAAAGTATTATTACCAACTTTATTTAGAAATTGTTTTAAGAGGAGCGGATTACGTTTTTGGCTTCATGAATGTTTCTCATATTCCTTATGAAAAATTTTATGAGCTTTTTCAGGATCAGGTGACAACTGAAACCTTCTTATTTGAAGATGTCAGTTATTTTATAGATGAGGAACTGTATCAGAAGAATAAGGGTTTTCTGAATAAGGAAAACCAAATTAGATATTCAAGAAAAGTCTTTTTAGTTTGATCATATTATTAAAAATAAAGAGATTAAAATATGAAATATTTATTGGTTATTCTTACAAGTGTTCGAAGTGATTTTTATTAAGAAGTGTAGTGAATTTTTGCAAAGCTTATTATTCTCATTTTTCAAAGACTGTACACCGATTTTTTTACGATCAAAAGGGAAGAATGATTTGCTAAATTCAGTCAGGTTTACGCCCCCATAAAAATGGTTGTTTTTTCAATTGCTGTTCATATTGTTCTTTGCTGATGAAGGGCCATAGATCGTGATCTCCTGTATTCTTAAATTTTTCAAACTGTACTTTCCATTCATTTAATTTCACGTTATAATGTTGCCCCAAGCTTAGGATAGTAAATAACAAGTCTTTAAATGAAAACCGTATTAGTGGATTTATACGATCAAAGTAAGGCCATTCGTACTCTAAATTTGAATTTAAGAATAAAATAATCCGAGCAATGTTTTTTAGTTCTTCATCAGCGAGTTGGTGTTTATCTGTAAGTTTATGATTTCCTAAGTCGCTATATAAGCACCAGCTTAATTCGAGCATTGGCCTTATAATAGGGTCATCAAGTTTCGCTTGTTTTGAGGAATAATATTGTTCAGGAAGATAACCAAAAGATACATTGTCTTGCATTTCCTCTTCAAACTCATCATTGCTAATACGCCCGATGACTAAATGTCTTAGGTGATATGCAAGCATCTTTCTGCGTTCTAGGTCGACCATATCATCATGTTTTTATAAAGATAACAGAAATTGATAATATAGTTATAACTATTATTTAAGTAACTATCTTTCAATTTTAGTCAACTTTATACTGTCGCTATCATCTCTAAATTTATACAGATATCCTTTTTTGATGATGAACTCAGTTGTGTCTGTTGACAGATAGTATTTATCTCCTTTTTTAATGAATTTCCCCGATAAAAATTCACTTGATGAACCAGGTCTGCTACTTTCACTGATACTAAAAGTGTTTTCGAGCTTCCAATGTGTAATCGTGTAGGTCTCATTTTTCAATTTAAAGGTCCAGCTTTCAAGCCTATTATTTTGGTATCTATCAATTCCTTTCCCAAATAAGTATGACATTAATATTCCAGAAATAATTGAATTAACTATGAAAAGGGCAACAAATTCCTTTTTCGTGAAGTATAAAATCAACGCTATAATCAAATTCAAGATGACTACAAGCGGAATAAGTATTAAAATTCCAATAGAAATGCTTGGATCAGGGTTCACCTGTCTAACCCATATCCAAATAATTACAAAATCAATTATCGTCAATAAAATTACTCTAATCAAAAATTTCATTTTTTTAACTAATTTGGTTTCCTTTGGTTCTTACAAACTTCTAATTAAGGTTTTGAGATTCTGCGTACATCCAGGATTTCAAAGCCGGAACACGCTATTATTACTAAAGATCAAGTGATAACTACTGTTTTAAACAGCTGGCCACGAAATGAATATTCCAGTAGTTTAATGTTTAAATTCTCTTCATGAAAATACTAATTATGTTTAGATTTACGATGATAGCTTTTGTCTTGTTAAGCGTATGTTCGAAAAATCAAAAAATAGCGTTTATTAGTAAGTTATACTGTTCTGTTATTAAAACGGCTTCCACTTCTAGCGACATAAAGATTGCTGCAAGAACATTTAGAATTGTTTAGTGATGAAATTTATCTACAAAAATTCATTAATCCTAGCGAGTTTTCAGCAGAAAACGGGTAAAAGGATCTTCATTATATAAATTCGTAAATAGCTAGTTCGAGCATATATTTTAAAATATTTTTAATCAACAAATGATATAAAGGTAGCGAGATTGTTATCTTTCAATTAAATTCGTAATTATGAGTCATCGTAAGAAAGATCGTATGGTCCAAGATCTTATTAGTCGGGGGCAAATATTATCAGTAATAACTTTAGACAAATGAATCACAGATATCTTTTAGTACTACTTTTTCTCACAGTATGCCAATTGGCCTCGGCCCAATTTGCAAAAATCATTGACAAAGACGGCTATGTAAATGTGAGGCAACAAGCTACAGTGAATAGCGTGGTTGTTTCAAAAATTGCTGCTGATGAAATTGTTTATGCATTTCCTGATGAAAAGTTTGGCGATTGGGTAATTGTTGATTATACAGACAAAAGAAATAAGAGCATTACTGGGTATGTACACCATTCAAGAATTAAATATATCGAATCTTATAAGCAGATCCCTACTGTATTTTCTGATGAAGGCACAGCAAAATTTATGGCAAAAGATATAACCGTGCAAATAAATTCAGATCGTTTCGATTATGAAAAAAATAAAGGTGATTTTTCATCGACTCAATATGATGGCTATACCGTTGTAGACAAATTTAGAGGGCAGCAGATCTGGGGAACAGATGGCGAAATCCCTACAAGCCATTACACCTCTATTCAAGCTACTATAAAGGGAAGATTTATTCAGATCCCGGCAAAGGAAATTGAGAACCTATTTAATGTAAACAACGAGTTTGCAACATGCTACTATGATGACTCAAATGATATTTTATACATCAATACTGTTAACGGCGATGGGGCTGGTGGGTATGCAGTTTTATTTGAGATTAAAAAAGGTCAATATAATGCACGAGTGGTAACAATGCCATTTTAGCAATAGCAATAATCGTAAAATTACTCTTGTTTGGCTTTTACCTCCCAAAATCGTATTTCATAGAGCAACCGTTATATGAAGATTTTAAAGTTTTTTTTGAAGAATCTATTCCTTTTCGTTTTGATTTCACATTATTTGAATATAGCGTGGGTTTCGCATCAGTGAATGTAGATCGTTATAAAAAAGATTATTACTATACAATGCCACCGATGCTAAAGTAAGCGATCCATCAAGTAGTTCTTCACAGAAGAACTCGTTTTATGGCAATTGGACATATGGGAAATTAGAGGGAACTAAAAAACTTCTACAACCTAATGTTCTATTAGGTTGTAGAAGTTATAACGATTAGATATATTTCTTTTTCTTAGTCTTAGATACTTCTTCGACACGAGACAGTTGTTGTGCAAAAAACACCCATAAAAAAGGAAATAAAAACATTAGTATAATACTCAAAAAAGGTATTCTCCCTTTTGATTTAGCTATTTGAACGACCACTACTATATAACTAATAAGCCAAAATAAAGCTATTAATATCAAAGAAAATTTCATTTTTAAAAGTTTTATAATTAAAAATAATCAAAAATTTAATTATAAGCAAGTGTATGCAGCCGCTGCTAACATACTCGTGTGCCACTTTGGGAAATGTGGCTTTTTTTCTTTTGCCATATCGAAACGATGCATCGTACAAGATATGGAGACTATTGCAACATCGAAAAGAAAGAAGATCACTAAAATAGCTCGCTAGGAATGTGGGGTTTTCGTAAATTATTTTCCGTTTAAAATAACGCAATCGATTGATTTGATTTAATATTTTAATATTCGGTAATGTATATATAACTTGAAGTGTAAATGTGCATTCTGGTGACGCTAGTTAGTATGATTTGTAATTTTTTAACCAAACGAAACGCTTAATTTATGGGTAAATCTGCTCTTTTTAAAGGTAAAAATAGTGATCTAAATTATACTTGTGCATTTTTGCTAGATCCTATTACGGTGACGTATACTAAAATAGATGTTAATCCTACATCGGACCAAATAAAAACAGCCTATCAAAACTGCTATAATCCTCTTCAAGTGAATCCGTTTTAATTATGAAAATACTATTTTACCCACTGTTTTTTTTATTATTTCAATTTACCGTTCATGCTCAGGTCAAACCGGTGGCATTCGATATGAAGATCATGTATAAGTTTACTTATCAGAACGATAGTACATCCAGTGTTTCGCGGAAAAGTATTTTTACACAATTGACGATCGGTGAGCAAGAAAGTCATTTTCAGACCCTGTCAAAATTTAGAGCTGATTCAGCATTGGCACTCAAACATGGCAGTAATATGCTTTTCTACAGTTATGGTCGTATAGCACCCAATAATTTTTTAATTGTAAAACGGGGAGATGTCATTTCCACTTACGATCCTATAAACGGGGTGGGGTTTAGTGGAAATAATGAGTTGTCCTACTACGAGGAAAATAAGACGGATATGCAATGGGAAATACACCCGGACACTGCTCATATTCACCATTTTGTTTGTCAAAAAGCGACGACGGACTGGGGCGGGCGAAAATGGATCGCGTGGTTCACCGTGGATATACCGATTTCAGATGGTCCGTATAAGTTTTGTGGACTACCCGGTTTAGTGTTATCCATATCAGATCAGGATAAATATTTCACATTCGATATGGTCTCCATAAGCAAAGTAAACAGTGTATCGGCCACTTTCGATCAATTACGCCCAGACCTTATTATCCAAAAGACAACAAAAGCTAATTTTTATAAGGAAAGGCAAAAATTAAGGGATAATATGATTGAATATGCGCTGTTGACCGGAGCTATATTATCTGACGAAAGTAAAATAAATATCCGTGCAGAAATGAAAACAGATAATAACCCTATCGAGCGGCAATAATGAGATGTGCAAACAGACGCTATGCTAGCTAAACTTTTTTTCACCATCATATTTATCTGGATAGGTGGCCATTCCTTTGCGCAAACCATTATTACAGGCAAATTACTCGACGAAAATCAAAAACCGATCGCCAATGTCACTGTGTCTTATAAAAAAATCGGTTCTGCAGCCTTGTTGAACTTTTCAAAAAGTGACGCTAGTGGAGCCTTCAAACTTACTGTTAAAGTTAGCGATGTAGATTCACTACAGTTGGATTTTAATCATCTCAGTTATGCCAAACGTAGCGTACATGTTGCCAATGCGACTGCAAACTATGCTTATATTTTAAAAAGTGAGGTGCGGAAAATACAAGAGGTAAAGGTGTCGGATGTGCCAGTGTACAAAAAAAAAGATACGATCAATTATAATGTAGCTTCTTTTACAGGAACGCAAGATCGTGTAATAGGTGATATCATCAAAAAGCTTCCGGGCGTAGAGATGCGTAACGGTCAGATCTTTTACCAAGGCGAACCTATTCAACAGTATCGGGTCAATGGATTGGACATGATGGGCGGACGTTACGGGCTTATCAATCAAAATCTTCCAGCAGATGCGGTTATGAAAGTCCAGATCCTTGAAAATCATCAACCCATCAAAATGTTGGATAAGTTGGTCTTTTCCAACCGCGCCACCCTTAATTTACAGCTTAAGAAATTTACCACAACAGGTACCGGTAAACTAGGTCTTGGAGCAGCTCCTGCGCTTTGGGATGCTAATATTACGCCAATGACATTTGCCAAGACCTTTCAAATGCTCAATTCATTTCAGACGAACAATGTTGGTGATGATGTGTCACAGCAGTTAAAACCATTCTATTCAGGTACTGGTTATTTTACAGCGCGATCTCGCTTTTCAGATGGATCGTCCTATCTCTCCATTCGGGAGGTAGCCACTCCGGGTTTCGATCAGAAAAAATGGTTGAACAACCAGATCTTTTTAATGAGTAGCAATATGATTCAAAAGTTAAAGAACGGTTTGGAAGTCAAAGGTAATTTTTCTTATTTCCACGATAATCGAAAATTGCAAGGAACAACGTCGACACAATATTTTACAAACAACGAAGTGATCCACAACCAGGAGGTGGTGGACAATCGCTATGGTATCGATGAGTTGAATATTGGGATGCTGGTCGAAAAGAACGAGTCAAACGTTTTTTTTAGTAACAGTACCAATTATCGTAAACATTGGAACAACAGTGCCGGTAATATTCTTTTTAATGAAGACATCCCTATACAGCAGGACAAAAAGTTCTCAGACGAAGCCTTTCTCAATTCCTTTTCACTCGGCCGTTTTATAGGCAAGCAGTTGGTCAATATCACGTCTACTTTAGAGTGGCACAGTACACCTCAACGTCTTACGGTCAATCCCGGTCAGTTTGAATCGTTGCTCAACGGCGGGATGCCCTATGATCAGATGGGACAGATCGTTCGTTTTAAGAGCTTTAATTTTGAAAATGGCCTGAGTTTATCGCGCAAGATCAAAACATGGACTTTTTCACCTAGCATCAATCTGAATTACAACAACAGTACGTTAAACAGCTATATCGAGCTGCATGATCAGCATGATATTCGCGTCCTGGATACTGGTTATTTCAATGCTATGAATAGCGCGCAGATGCAGCTGCGGATGGCGCTCCAAATTGGGAAAGAAGTGCGCAAGTTTAAATACAGTTTCAATCTACCGTTCAGTCAATATTACTATAATGTCAAACAGCAAGGCATACAGCGTCTGAAAAATGAATTGCGGAGCAGTTGGAATCCCTCTGCTTCGATGAGCTATCTGTTTAACGGGAAAAATACGATCAGTACAAATCTGAGTGTAGGTCGAAATTTTGGTGGACTCGACAATTTCTACAATGGTTACATCATTAGTCAGTATCGCAGTATCCAAAAGTATGATGCACGCTTACTCAAGAATGAAGAGCTGCGTACAGGAATACATTATGCGTATAAAAACACCTTGAAGGCAAGCTTTGCCAATCTGAGTTATAATTTTAGAAAAAGTTGGCGTGACTATATGTTCAGTACAGTATTGGACAGTATGGGACGTAGCTCGACCAGTATTATTAATCAAAATGCACAGAGTTTATCGCATGGGATCAGTGGTGGACTTTCCAAACTATTTGTCCGTATCAAAACTGTAGCAAAGTTAAACGGTAATTTCAGTTGGAGTAATTCAGATTATTTGCTGAATGAGCAGTTGGTGAAGCAACATGTAAACAGTCAGTCGTTCACACTTGAGCTGATCAATTCGTCTTCAGCGTTAATTTCTGGAGATTACCGGGTTGCCATGGGGCGGACCCACAATAGATTGGCTGCTGGGCAGCGCAATGAGCTGTTATATAACAATCATTTTTTTATCTGGTAATTCGCCCCATGATCGACATTTGATCACCTTGTCCAATTCATTATATGCAATAATGTCAAGGCACAAAAAAGTCAGTATTTTATGGACGCAACTTATCGGTTCAGGCTAAGCCATTGGCGTACCGATTTAGAGCTGACAGCAACCAATTCTTGGATAATAAAAACTATCTGCAGCAATTTCCTCAGATTATGAGCTTATACAGAGTTATTTCGAACTCAGGCCAAGACAGTTTTTGATTGCAATGCGATTTAAAATCTAGTGTTTAACTCCCAAAGAATTTGTTAACTTAAGGCTCTCAAATGACCTTTGATAATTTAGCTAATTTCTATCTCCAGTGAGGTGGTCGATGGACCTGTTTTCAAGTTATACAACGTACAAATCAATAAATGTTTAAGAAGTGAAAATTAATAAAAAAGTTGTTCCAACTATTTATATTCTGACCTATGTTTGTTTGATCGTGATGAATTTTATTGCGATAGAGCACCAGGCAATTAAAGGATGTTTTAGTCAGTTATTGGCTGATTTTTTTCATTTAGGGCAAAAATTTGATGGCTTTCAAATTTTTAGAATATATCTTTTTGGGAATCCATGGATATTGGGATTATTCTATTATGGCTTTAAAATTAAGTGGATAGTATATTGTTTTATTGCCAGTAATATCTTAATTTTTGTATCGCTATTGCAATGTTATATGAAATTAACTTAATACACCTGTCAGTTATTTTACTTCTTTGATGAAATTACTGCTACAATGGAATATTAGATCTAAACTGCGAGATGATTAAGAAACATTTGTTTTCAGATAATAATATTTTAGTACCCTTATTTTAAAAGTGTGATAATTGTAATTGGTAGTTTGGTTATATTAGGTTTATGGTAAAAAGATCAGTCTTAGAAAAACTATCCAATAAGGACCTGTTGCGGTATACTTCAGAAGATACCCGATCAGTCCCTGAAGCTATAGAAATGGCTTTCGACATTCTCAAAAAAAGGGGCTATTTTTTTTCCGAAACAGAAATTGTTAAGATAAATCAACTTATAGCATCAAGGAAAAAAGAGGAACCTGATTACAAATCCCTTAACACATGGGATATTGATGAAGATGCTGAAAAAGCTTCCGTCAGTTTCTATTCTCAAAAAGCAATATGGTATTTTAGTATACTATTCGGATTATTTACAGGCGCTATATTGTTAGCGATTAACTTATTCACATTATCCAAGAAAAAAGAAGCATGGGCAACACTCCTATTTGGATTTGGTTATACCCTAGCGTTAATTTTAGTATACAATGAATTTAAAGATTATTTTGATCAGAGTAGATTCACTGGTATTTTGTTGTATGGAATAGGTGCCGCCATATTGCAGTTTGGGTTTTGGGATCAATATTTGAAAGGAATAAAATATAAGAAGAGAAGCATCATTGCTCCACTTATGATCTGTTTAGTTGTTGTTGGTTTAATTATATTACGTATCATAATATTCTTGAGTTGATTCTCCGCAATAATATTGAAAGACCCTATGGTTTTTCAAAGGCCAATGTTGTTATCTTGAGAAGTATACCTTACTACTTACTTAATGCCTTGACGATGGCCATGCCTATGGCCTTGGCTGATTGAGGATTTTGGCCAGTGATCAATCTGCCGTCAATGGTGACATGCGACTGCCAAGGCTCTGATTTTTCATAAATCCCACCTATAGCTTTTAGTTTATCTTCTAGTAGAAAGGGAACAACATTGCTGAGCTTTACAAGCTCTTCTTCTTCATTGCTAAAGCCATTGACTTTTTTCCCTTTTATCAAATATTCACCGGATTTCAGTTTGATATTGATCAAGCCAGCAGGACCATGACACACAGCTGCGACAACGCCGTTTGCTTCGTATATCTTGCTTGCAATCTTTGCGATTGTCGAATCGAAAGGCAGATCCCACATCGCACCATGTCCTCCGGCATAGAAAATGGCTTTATAATCTTCCGGTTTTACCTGAGAAGGTTTAAGGGAATGGGTGATTTTATTGTGGTAGTATTTATCCTCCCAGAATTTTTTGTTAACAGGATCAGTCAGGTCAAATCCATCCACAGGTGGATTCCCTCCCTGTGGACTAAGGAAATCAATCTCATATCCAGCCGCTGTTAAAACCTCCCAGGGATGTGAGACTTCCCCGAGATAATAACCTGTTTTCTCGCCTGTATTACCTTTTGTATCGTGACTAGTTACTACAAATAGAATTTTCGGTTTTCGATTTGTTGCATAGCAATGGGGTACTATTAGGGTGAATAAAGTCAAAAATAGTCCTATTTGTATAAAGAGTTGTTTTGCTTTCATATCGTTGAGATTTTCTTTTTGTTGGAACAAATCTCTCGATTTCATATCGTAATTTAACGTGACCTACATCACATAATTAAAATTCACCTTCCCATTTCCGCCATTCACCGAGTTTTCCTAATCGTTAGTCTAAAGCCGATAGGCTAGGGGCCTATTGTGTCGTAGTTTTGAGTCAACAAATAAGAACAAAAACCATCATGAGCATCGATGGAAATGCTCATAATAGCTTCATCACAATTGAAGAACAAATTATTTAGATGAAAAACTAACACTATAAAATAAAGACATTATGAAAGCATTAGTAAAAACATTCACAGCAGCAGCTTTAATCGCAGTATCTACTTTCGCTATGGCAGCTGAAGGACCTGGAGCAAAAGCAACAAAAGCAAACGTTAACCTTTCCACCGCTGATTTCGCTTTAGAGCACTATGTTGCAGTAACGACTGGGGGCGAATCAGCAGGCGTAGAGCAGTTATTTGCAGCTGATTTTAATCAAAAGATCCAAACTACCAATGCGTTGTCTAACAGCCGTAGCGAAGTGGTTAAATCCTTCAAAAAACAAAAAGGAGAGAAGCTAAACTGTACAGTAAGCACAGATATTTTAGAAGAATCCGCAGATTATATGATCGCTAAAGTGACTTTGAAATTTGAGGATTTCACCAAGACTGATCTTGTCACTCTGGAGCGTGTGGGTAATGACTGGAAAGTATCCAAATCAATCAATTCGTATAAATAAGAGCCAATAACTAGTGGTTTACAAATAATAAAAGACATACCACTAGTGAATCATCTATTTAAGTTTAGTTTAGAAGCCAGGTCGTGAAATCTGGCTTTTTTACGTCAAAAGGGCCTGATTCTCATCAGACCCTTTCTCTTAGCGTTTATTTGTACAGTAATTTTTATGTTTCCTATCGTTTCCTCTTTTTTGTTTCGTCATCCAATGTTTTTAAAGACTATTGGATTTTCACTGTACGACGCCAATTTTTATATTTAAACTTTCCTTCGAAAGGAATTTTGTAGCCGTTTTGTATTGTAAGAACAATAGTCGTTTACAAATAGTTTTAATAGCGTATTTTTTTAATACTTTTAGCTGAGTTCAATGAGAGAATAAAATGAAACGTATCAATCTAAAAGCGAGAATAAAACGGAATATGTTGGATACGTTATCGGCAGAAAACTATAGAGATGAGCATAGTGAAATAATTCAGTACTTAAATAATCTAGGAGCAGATATTTTGGTTGGGATCGAACGGAAGGACGGCATTTATACGCTAATTGGCACAGAAAACGATTTACTACATGCCCCCTTCAATGGTACAAGAAAAACTCCCCATTAAAGACTTCTTATGTATTTTACAGGCAACTGCAATGACAAATGGCAACATAGGAGTTTATCAAAATTAACAAAAATGCGAGCGTTTGGGTAATGAATACCCAAGTTATGAATGCTTTATGGAACACTATGCTATTACTTGAATTGTAGATACTATTATTAGAGAAAATAAAAATGAGTTTAAATGAATTAACATTTTATCTAGCTGTAGCAACATTGGGCATTAGTTTACTTTTGTTACATCGTTATATTGCTGTTAAAAGAGCTCTTAGAACAGATATCGAAATTTATCTTTGGGATAATGATTATACCTTACTAAGATATGATTATAAATTTAAAGGAAGAAAAGACAGTTTTCAATATAAGCCATATCTCGAACACGGATATAAAAGTGGCTGTATTTTTCTAGATTTATATGTAGAGGATTCAAAAGGTCATAAAAGCTAATAGAAACTAAAATTTCTATTGATTTCATTAATATTCAATCTGTAGAATTTCGTGAAGTATAAGGCTTTAGATGGCAAATAAATATGTAGCATAATTGTTAACTTAGATTGTAGCTGTTTTGGTGCTAATAAATACACAGTTCATTCCAAAGTATGCTATAAAATCTTCCAAATCAATCGATTCGTATAAATAAGAGCCAGCCCTAACAAATAGATAAGTTGTGAAGCAACTTCGAGAGATGTGGCTTCAATTTTTTGCGTATCATTGTATGTCGATGGATAATAGGCGATCAATTTTGAATTGAGCATATGGTAAAATATACTATCAAGTGGCTAACCGATAGATTTGAAAATGGAGATAGCTTCAAATTTCTTTTCTTTTGGGGACATACAGCTAAGCATAATCAGGAAGTTGGAAAATTTGTTTTCAGTCAATGGTATGAGAGTCCGTTTACAGTAGATAATATTACCTATAGGACTGCGGAACATTGGATGATGGCCCAAAAAGCATTGCTTTTTGATGATAAGAAGAATTTTGAGAAAATCATCAACTGTATTAAACCGGGTGAGGTCAAAGAGTTGGGAAGGCAAGTTGTAGGCTATGATGATCAGATTTGGAATGAACGCAAATTTGAGATTGTTAGGAACGGAAATATTCATAAGTTTAATCAATATTGGGCGTTGGCGGAATATCTGTTAAAAACAGAAAATAGAGTTCTTGTTGAGGCAAGCCCCGTTGATGCCATATGGGGTATTGGACTTGCACAAGATGACGTCGATATTGAAAACATCTATTGTTGGCGCGGTCAAAATTTATTAGGCTTTGCATTGATGGAAGTACGAGATTTTCTAGGTCAATTTGGGCAATTTCAAGCACTTCAAAACGCTATGCCACCGCCTTGGTCGAAGTTTTCCGATAAGGACAGTAGGGATATGTTTTGGAGAATGGGATTGGGTGAGGAATATTTGAGCGAATTCGGTACTTATTATGATAATCTGTCTGAAAGGGAACAAACGATATATCAACTGACCTATCCTCCTCCTTATTCATGGATGGATTTTTATTAGCTCAAAATAGGAATGTCCCCATTTCATGAAAAGATTGATCAAGCTATTTTGACATGCCGAATTTAGCCAATTACATTATACATAAAATTAAATCGAACAATTCGGGTAGACTTTGCTGTTTCGTTATGCCATGTTTTTAACGTTTATTGGATCACTGTACGACGCTAATTTTTATGTTAAACCTTTCTTTCGAAAGGTAGCTTGTCACCGCTTCAGCATGCCACACCTACCTTCCACCTGAATAAGCTATAAAGTAGCGAAACACTTCAAATGAATCAGATCCATGAGGTTTGTGGAAAATTATATAATTAGAATTTTGCTCGTCATTCTTTTTGTTTTCTCCAGATGACAGTGTGAGGTTTTGCTCAAGTGCAACGGCTTTTCCGTGCCCGAATAATTTTATTGCAGATTCCTTAAGGTCGGGAAGTAGATCGCTATGTGCAGACAGGTACTTTTTAAGTTTGTCATTGTATGCTTCCTGCTCGGCCTCCGAAAAACCTTCGGATATAAAGAGATTACTTTTCGCGTTTGCGATTTCTCGCAGAAACTCATCCGTATGTCCTGACAGCAAAAATTTACGTAGTTGATCATATTTTGCTAATACTTCCACCTGTAGCTTATTTTGATTCATTTCTGAAAGATCCTGGGAATTGTTCAGACTTGTGACCGAAGTTGGCGCTTCTGCTTCAAAATCCCAGGTATGCGTATAAGCATCTAGCGGTTTTTCAAGCGCTGGAAATTCAAGTTTTTTGATCTCCTTAATATTACCATAATCTTTATTTTCAAGCAGGTAGATCCCTGTGTTTCTACTTATTTCATTGAGCATATCAGAAGTTATCGATTTTTGGCTCTTATTTGACGAGATCCTGATTTTCACCTCCTGTATTCCACTGGAAAAAATGTACTGATTCAACTTGTAAGGGCCAGGGATACCATTGTTCTCCTGTGAATGGGCAATAAGAAAATCATTTAAATATATTTCATAGTCTATATTTCTTATTTCGTGATTGAGCATATAAGATTTCATAGGAAGTTTTCCCTCCGTGTCGGTTTGGTCATTTTTTTTAATGTCACTTTTACCATTTTTTTCATTACTGCAGCATACAAACACGAATGCACAAAAAGCGATTGTCAATATAAAGTATCTCATCATTCTAATTCAACATTATTATTTTAAAATGAATTTACGGTTATTTCAAAACTTTTTGAAATCAATTCTTCTGCCAGTGAAATAATATGTAATGCTGCGCTGGGTTTTGAATGTAATAAGTTTAGGGAAATTTATCGCTATGAGCTGAGTAATTAAAAAGTAGCAAATGAAATAAAAGTAACGAAATTATCAGCTTTCAGTTTAAATTTGTATACAGTACCTCAATTAAAGAAGATAAAATGATCGAAGACCTTATTAAGCTGAGGGCAAAATATTATTAGTAATAACTTTATACCAAATGAATCACAGATATCTTTTAGTACTACTTTTTCTCACAGTATGCCAATTGGCCTCGGCCCAATTTGCAAAAATCATTGATAAAGACGGCTATGTAAATGTGAGGAAACAAGCTACAGTGAATAGTGCGGTTGTTTCAAAAATTGCTGCTGATGAAATTGTTTATGCATTTCCTGATGACCAGTTCGGCGATTGGGTAATTGTAGATTATACAGACAAAAGCAACAAGAGTATCACTGGCTATGTACACCATTCAAGAATTAAATATATCGAATCCTATAAGCAGATCCCTACTGTATTTTCTGATGAAGGCACAGCAAAATTTATGGCAAAAGATATAACCGTGCAAATAAATTCAGATAGTTCCGATTATGAAAAAAATAAAGGTGATTTTTCATCGACTCAATATGATGGCTATACCGTTGTAGACAAATTTAGAGAGCAGCAGGTCTGGGGAACAGGTGGCGAAATCCCTACAAGCCATTATACCTCCATTGAAGCTACTATAAAGGGAAGATTTATCCAGATCCCGGCAAGGGAAATTGAAAGCCTATTTGATGTAAACAACGAGTTTGCAACATGCTACTATGATGACTCAAATGATATTTTATATATCAGTACTGTTAACGGCGATGGGGCTGGTGGGTATGCAGTTTTATTTGAGATTAAAAAAGGTACATATAATGCACGAGTTGTAACCATGCCATTTTAGCAATAACGATAACGGTAAATTTACCGAGTTTTCCTGACCGTTGTCTAAAGTTCATGGAGGCTGCGCTACTATGAGGAGCGCATAGGATTTTGACTATACTGCTGTTACATTTAATAAGTTGAAACCGAACTCTCCAGCCTTTTTGAAAAATAACTAACTTTGTCCAGGAGTATTAGTAGATACATACAAGCATGCTAGAATGGTGAAAATAATGGTCGTAGAAGACAATGAACGCGTTGCTTCGAGTGTGAAAAAAGGATTAGCAAGTCAGGGCTACCTGGTCAATGTTTTTGGTGATGCGGAATCAGCGATCAAAGAAGCCAAATCTGTTGACTATGATTTACTTCTCATAGACATCATGTTACCAAGAATGAATGGGATTGAGCTCAGTAAACAGATGCGTGCGGCTTACCCGAGGATCCCAATCATCATGCTCACAGCATTGGGCAGTATTGATGAAAAAATATCTGGTTTTGATGCGGGAGCCGATGATTATATGGTGAAACCTTTTGAAATACGTGAACTTTTTGCACGTATCGCTGTCTTGCTCAAGCGGCACAGGGAAATCAGTGAAGAAGAGATTCAGGGGATGCTGACCTATGATCGTATCAGTATTGATCTCCGGAGTAAGCAGGTTCATAGTCAGGGTCAACTTATCAAGTTGACTCCCAAAGAGTTTGATCTCCTCCACTTCTTTTTGAAACATAGTGAGACCATGCTCAGCAAGGATGAAATAGCACGTAATGTATGGAGCAAAAACTTTGATACCGGAACAAACTATATTGATGTATATATCAATTATTTGCGTAAAAAAATAGACCGGGATTTTTCACCTAAATTGATTCATACGAAATCCGGACATGGATTTATTTTATCCAATAAAGAATGAAGATTGTCAATAGAACTTCCTGGGTATTTACGCTCTCTTCGGCTATCATCTTGTTTCTATTCGCCTATGCGGTTTATTTCTTTTCGGAATTAAATCGGCAGGAAGAATTTGTGGATCGGCTGCGCTATAAGATCATCTGGCGCGCAGAATTTATTTTTGATGCACAGGTGCAGGAACATCAGATAAGAAGAATTCATGAACAAAATAAAAAGCTGATCAACGAAGCCCAGATTACTGTTTTCGATCAGCAGAATAGGGTTGTTTTTTCCGATATAGGCGAACCGACGTATCCCGATGTTAAATTGGAATCTTTCAAAACGTCTAATTTTTTTACATGGGAGCAAGGCAAAGAACTGTATATGGGCTTAAACTATCAATTTGAGGGTAAGCCTTTTTTCTTGATCGGACATGCGTACGATGTAACGGGTTTTGCACATATGGAACGGCTGAAAAATATTTTGATAACGATTTATATCGTTGCCCTATTTTTTATTTTTTTCTCTTCATTTCTATTTGCACGTTATATTCTTAAGCCAATCAATTACATTATACATCAGATCAAGGATGTGTCCGAACATAACTTGAGCACGCGTGTCTCCTATAGTAATGCAAAAGATGAGCTCTCAGAACTTATCGAAACATTCAACAATACGTTCAATCGGTTGGAAAAATCTTTCAATAACCAGCGCCATTTTGTATCCATTATTTCACACGAGTTTAGAACACCTTTGGCAGCTATGATCGCCGAACTGGAATTGGCGCAGCAGCTGAATACCAATGTGGATGAGTATTTTAACTCTATTGATAGGGCATTGCTCGATGCGAAGGAGGCTACGGTACTTTCGACAGCCTTGCTGGATTTTGCCCGGGCAAACTACGATAGTTCGCAGGTAAATTTTGAAGAAATCAGACTGGATGAAATACTGCTTGAAGCAAAGTTAGTGGTCTTAGAGAAAAATAAAGACTATCGGGTAAGCATCTCTTTTGATGCTAATGCTGCAATCGACGAAGAGGAAATCTTGGTATCTGCAAATGCCTACCTCTTGAAAGTGGCCTTTGCTAATCTGATCGAGAATGCTTGTAAATATAGTGCCGATCGGCATGCCCAGGTACTGCTCTCCAGAAATAAAACCGTAGCGAAGGTGCAGGTAATAGATCATGGTATCGGAATAGACAGCAAGGATATCCCGCATATCTTTGATTTGTTTTACCGTGTGGCGGGTACGCCTTCAAAAGAGGGACATGGCATCGGTCTCTCAATTGTTCAGCGAATTATTGAGATGCATCAGGGTAACGTAGCGGTTAATTCAACTCTCCATGTAGGGACTGTGTTTTCAGTCGAACTTAAACTGGCCTATCCAAAGGAGCTTGAATAAGCTAAAAATTCTAATGGTTTTCTAATAATATCACCTCCATATTCAGCCTAATTTTGACTTATCAAAAAAACAAAATTAGGTTGAATCATGAATAGAAAACAGCTTACCTTGGCATTGTTCCTCAGTTTGGGACTAGGTAGCGCAGAGCTCGCCGAGGCGCAAACCAATGATTTTGGAAATCCAAAACTTACTCATTTCTTAAATAAGGAGCATACACGTTATATCAGCTTCAGCGGATACGCTGAGCTGTGGGCGAGATATAGCCAGCTCAATCCGGGAAGCTTGGTAAACAACGAGTCCGTTTCGAATGTATCTGATCTTTCTTTGCGGCGTATTAGGGCAAAGATGACTTATAAGCCTACCGAAAATTTACTGTTTGTATTACAGATGGGGCCTACTAACGTAAACGTCAACAGCAAGACTAATACGTATATGGATCTCTTGGATGCCTATGCGGAATATAGTTTCAGCCCCAAATTTGCGATCGGTGGCGGCCGTTCGACTTGGCGCGGTCTTTCCCGTTTTACAACAGGACCGCTCAATACGCTGCTTTACGACTTGCCCCTGTATGCGACATCCAATACTGGAGCTACTGATATGGTCGTGCGTGAAATGAGCATCTATGCAAAAGGGCAGCTTGGAAAATTTGACTATCGGGTGGTACTGGCTGATCCATATTCCGCCGCCAGTGCTGATCCAAAATTAAATAAAGCCACCTTCAGCAAAAATGAAGCACGCAAAGATGTGTCAGGTTACTTCCGCTACGCATTTCACGATAAAGAAAGTAACGAAACGCCATTCAATTCGGGTACATACCTCGGTAAAAAAGATGTGCTCAGCATAGGGGCTGGATTTGAGTATATGCACAATGCCCTTTGGCATCTGGATGAACGGCAGATGACCAAAAATGACGATATGCGCAATTTTGCAGCGGATATCATCTATGACGCGCCCATCGACAAAGAGAAAGGAACTTCGATTAGTGCCTATGGTATGGCCATGCACAGCGATTATGGTCCTAACTATCTCCGCTTTGCAGGGACAAACAACCCCGCGACAGGTATCGATGCGGCCAATGCAAGCCTGAATGGTGCGGGAAATAGCTTGCCAAATGCTGGCACGGGAAATACATTTTACGCACAGGTCGGCGGTACACTCCCTTATTTCAATCCATCCAAACATAATTTACAGCTGCAGCCAGCGGTTTCTGTACAAGTAGGGGACTACAAGGCATTGAAAGACAAAAGTCTAATTTATGATGCAGGTATCTCGCTACTGATGCACGGTAATAGCAGCCGGCTGACTTTTGATGCGCAAAATCGTCCGATCTATAATTTAAATGCTGCGGATCAAGCTGTGGTAACAGATCACAAGTGGGCATTTGTGCTTAAATATAGAATTGATTTTAATTAAATAGCAATAACATGAAAAGAAAAGATTTTATCCTTACACTAGGTACTGCTGGCGTAATGAGCTTTGCGGCCACCTCACTGATGGCAAAAGAGAAAAAAGCGAAAACAAAAAAAGTGTATTTCCACTATTTGCTTTTTTGGCTAAAACCTGATTTGTCTGCTGAACAGGTAGAAGAGTTTAAACAGTTTTTTGAAGGTCTTAAAAAGCTTCCCTATGTCAAAAATGTACGTTATGGCAAGCCAGCTGCTTCTTCCCCAAGAGCGGTATTGGACAACTCGTTTACCTACAATGCGTCCATGGAATTTGCGACATTGGAGGAACTAGAGGCTTATGGTAAACTGCCGGGACATCTCGCCCTTGTCGCTAAATACAAACCTTATTTTGAACGGATGATGGTGCACGACACGGTTTATGAATTCTAAAATTAAAACAACAAAATAATAATTTCAAACATTACAAAATGAAAATGATATCCAAACTAACTATTGCTTGCGTATTGGCAGCATCAAGCTTAACCGCTGTGAAAGCGCAAGAAGGTCATGGAAAAATTAAGGAGGTCAACGTGGAAGCCGAAGGTAAAATGCCTGCAGTGCGATTGATCAACAATCCGGATGGAACCTGCTCGTTTCAAAAAGGCTTTATTCCAACATTGAAACACGCCAATACGAGTACATTTTGGACAAGCAATAAAACAGAAGAATGGGAGAAAAACGCTCATCCAGCTCCAAGAAGACAATACGTGGTTACGCTGAAAGGTAAAATCAAATTTAAAGTCAGCGATGGTTCAACTTTTTTAATTGAACCTGGAACGATTCTTTTGGCTGAAGATTTGAAAGGTACTGGGCATAGCTGGGAAATGGTTCATTCAAAAAGCTGGGAAAGATTGTATATCCCTATCAATGAGGGGGCTGATGATCTTTTCGTAACAAAAAATAACTAACATTTATGTTGTGCCGCAGTCTGACCTGTGGCACAACATTGCCAGTAATTTTTCTTTTTTCCTATCGTTTCCTCTTTTTTGTTTCGTCATCCAATGTTTTTAAAGACTATTGGATTTTCACTGTACGACGCCAATTTTTATGTTGAACCTTTCATTTGAAAGGTAGCTTGTAGCCGTTTTGTATTGTAAGAACGATAGCCAATTTGAAATAGTTTTATCAAAGTGATTTTTTTTATAAATTGTGTTGGCCTAAAATTAGGAATCCCCTTATTGATAATCCAGAGGGAGCCCATTGGGAAATAAGAAATAAACCATAGATTTTGAGAAAGGACAAGAACTTTGAAATTGCGAAGGAAATTAGTCGGAAGATACAAGAATATCCTTCTTCTCTCTCTTCCGAAGAAAAGTACAAATTATATTGGCTGGCATTTGATCACATAAAAAAAAGTGCTTATAGCGGTAATCCGGAAGGTCAATATGATTATGCGCAACAGTTTGATTCAATTAATTTTTTAGGTGTTAATAATCCATTATACAATCCAAAGAAATGTATCTATTGGTATACAAAGGCGGCCAATGGTGGTTATGCAGAGGCTTATAATAACCTAGCGGATTTTTATGAAAGAGGCGAAGGGATTCAGCAAGATTTAAAGATGAGTTACGCATTATATAAAAGAGGGGCTGAACTCGGGTCAATTATTGCAAAAGCAAATTTGAAAATATTTGAAAGGGAAATAAAACAAGGGAAGTACAGGCTATAATTTCTATAGTAAAGATTTTCTTTTTGATATTGTAAGTAATCTAGAGGATTGTTGCCAAAATGAGCATTGGAGTTAATAAAAATGATGATGAAAATAAATAATCAATGATATGGAGAATGTATTTTTGCTATGGCACACCCACTTTGACGAATCATTAGATGGAGGAGAAGACGTGAAATTGATAGGAGTTTACAGTACCAAGGAACTTGCTGAAAATGCGTTAGTAAGAATGTCCAAAGTAGAAGGTTTCCGGGATCATACAGCGGGTTTTGAGATATCAGAATATAAAATAGATAAGGATAACTGGACTTCTGGCTTTATAACCGAATGAACTTAATAACTTTTGTATAAATAAAAACCCGTCCCCAGCATAAGTTTTAATGTTATGCTGCATTGCCTTCCGTAATTTCCTATTTAAATATAGCTTCCATTTCAGTAATTTTAAGAGTATCTTGTTCAATATTTACTGTCCCAAACAGGTTCCGAAAAATGGAAGGCCTATTTCTTATTGCAAAAAAATGTGTTTCCTTGAGCTTTCCCTTATTGTTGAAATATAGGAAATATTAATATCCAGAAAAGTCAAAATAGTATTTCAAATTCTGTCATTTTTGCAATAAATTGAGGAGTTTATTCTAAAGCAATGAGCAGATATTTTCCACGAACCATTTTAAAATTATTCAGAGTTTATAACCAAGTTTATGCGCAATATGATAAAGATAAAATATACCCTTAAAATCCACATCTTAGTTTTGCTTTGCTTTTCATGCTTTATGGTGAAATCTCAATCCAATGTTATTTTTCCAGTAATTGAGCACAACAATGATCAACTTGACAAAGTTTTTTTTAAAGAAATAACTGAAGTAAATTCGAGTATCTTCAATTTGGATGCGGTTGTCTCTTTTGAGAAAGCTGATTCTACTTTAAATATCTTCTACATGGGAAGGGATTTATTATACGATTATCTGTTGGGCAATTCAAAAGAGATCCTCGGAGTTCAAATAAAAGGTAGGATTATTGGAATACATAAAAGTGCTGAGAAATTATTAGATATAAAACCGGAAGTAGCTTTAGCTTCGAAGATATTTATAAAGCGGAGGAAGTTAAACAAAAATAAAGAGCTAATAGATTTTCCATCACCAACGGATTATAAACACTCCATATACAAGCTAGATAATTCAAAATTTAGACTTATAGAGCGAGATTTTACTCATGTACAAGAACTTTGAAATTGCGAAATAATTGATTTTTTATGAAAATAGGGCGTATTATTAGTTGGTTTGATAGAAGAGATGAGAGGCTTATTGGTGAATTTAATATAGACTTTATACCTTTAGATCTTTTGAAGGAGACTTTTAGACCTCCGATTGAAGATCCTTTAATGTACAATCCTTATGATATTAATATAGCGGAATCTGAAATTCTAAAAAAATATGTAGACATTGAATTCGAATTTGATAAATATATATATCAAATTGATTGTTTTCAGGCTTGATAATTAGGAGACTTTACACATAGAAATATCAGCTTTTAGTAAAAAAGGATTGTAATGAACAAATTGACAGTTTTTGAAATGGCTCTGCTTTTTGCCTTAGCAGAGAAATACCCGGTTTTGTATACTCATATTGATAAAATATATGTAGGTGAAAGAGAATGTACCGGTATGGGGCAATACGTATTCTTAAAATATTATGATGAAAATGATATTCTCCCAATTTCCGAAGATATTCTCTCAGTTGATAAAATCATAATAACAGAAGGATTGGAAATCGGGATTGGGTTCATTGGAAATATTGAAAATTTTAAATTAGTTAATTTGGAACTATTCGTTTATGGTTCTAACGATTGGGATTGTGTTTTTCAAAATTTCTTCTTAAAAGACTTAAAGGACCTATGATCAAGGTCTTTTTTTGTTTTGAAGATTTTACCAAAACAGATTTAGTTATCTTGGAGCGTGTGGGGAATGATTGGAAAGTATCTAAATCAATAAATTCGTATAAATAAGAGCGATTTCAAATAAATATATATGTTGTAGAGCCAGGTCGGGAGATGTGGCTTTTTTACGTCAAAAGGGCCTGATGTTAAATCAGACCCTTTCTCTTAGCGTTTATTTGTACAGTAATCTTTATGTTTCCTATCGTTTCCTCTTTTTTGTTTCGTCATCCAATGTTTTTAAAGACTATTGGATTTTCACTGTACGACGCCAATTTTTATGTTGAACCTTTCATTTGAAAGGTAGCTTGTAGCCGTTTTGTATTGTAAGAACAACTGCCATTTCCAAATAGTTTTATCGGAGTGATTTTTTTTTATAAATTGGGTTGACTTATTTAAACTGTATGAACATCTTGGTTATTCTAATGTCATTCTTGTTCGCCCATATTCCGCAAGTTAACGCTTATAATGGCTAGCGGGTTCCTATCGCTGACAGATTGTCTATTGGTATCCGGCCTATGAACTACATATCAGTTGATTTTTTGAAGTTCTGTGGGTAAAGCTCTTTTATATTCTTGTGGTTTATTGACGCTATATTCATTAGCGTATGTTTTAACCACAGAAATGGGTTCACCTCATGCTTTTTGCAGATAGCGAAGAAAGAGTAGATCATTGCTGATCGCTGTGCTGCCTCATGGCTTCCGGCGAACAGCCAGTTTTTGCGTCCCAGAGCAACAGGGCGAATGGCATTCTCGATAAGGTTATTGTCAATCTGCAGATTCCCGTCGCGCAGATATTCCGAGAGCATGTCCCAACGTACGTATGCATAGGCCATAGCCTTCCCGATCTGGCTTTTGGGCAGGGTGTCCTTTATTTCATCAAAGATCCATTTGCCCAGCTCGTTGATAACCGGGAGCGATTCTTTCAGCCGCAGCTCCTTGATCTTATCGGGTGATAACTTTTCTTCTTTGGCTTTTCGCTCAACTTTATAAAGTTCCTGTATCATCAGCAGTGCCTTTTGGGCCCTTGCCGGGTCATTCTTTAGGGCCTTCTCAAACTCACGGCGTGCGTGTGCCCAGCAGGCCAGATGGGTGATGTCTTTCTTTTTGCCAAACTTTTCGTAGGCCGCATACCCATCCGTCTGCAGATATCCTTTAAAGTTATCCAGCATGGATTTAGGTACATGACCACCACGGGAAGGGTTATAATCGAACAGTACCGTTTTATCCAAAGGCGAATGGTAGACCCAAAAGTACCCCTGATGGGCAGCTCCTTTTTTATCGCTGTCCAGTACTTTTATAGGGGTCTCATCAACCTGCAGATAGCCCTGAGATTTGGTATCGAAGACCAGCTGTTCATATAATGGTTCCAGTTTTTCCAGGGCCTGTCTGGTCCATCCTTCGATGGTTGAGGATGGGATCTGTATGTTTTCCCTTGCGAAGATCTGTTTTTGCCGGTATAGCGGAAGGTGGTCCTGATATTTACCTACCAATATCATCGCCAGTAAGCTCGGCCCTGCAATTCCTTTATCGATGACCCGTTCAGGCAGTTCGGCGATGGATACGCCATTTCCGTTTCTAGCTGCATATTTATAACGGATGTAACGTTTGATATAGAACTTTGCAGGCTCGCACTCCAGTTCCTCGGTAATTTCCTTGCCGATACAGACCATTTTGGAAAGGTCTCCTTCAGGGTGTATCTCGATCTCGACTACAGGGAGATGGGCAGGTAATTTAGCGCGTCCTTTATGATTGGGACGTTTACGGACATACTCGATCTTTTCTTTGATTTCTTCCTGTTGCTGCTCTGCTTCAGCAGGCTCTGCATTAAAAGGGAGCATCGTCTGATCAGGATCGCCTTCAAAGCGCTCACGCTTCTGTCCGAACTGCATACGCTGAAGCATCTCCACCTGAGCTTTCAGGTAATCACGCTCCTGTGAAAGAATCTCACGCTCCTGATGGAGGAGTTCATTCTGTTTGGACATACTGGAAACCATTTTCAGAAGGTCTTCTTTTGATAGGTTTTCCAGTGCTGTTTCCATACCCTAAAGATACTCAAAAGATACCTTTATTCCTATTTTAAGTCCATTTTTAAGGTAAAGAAAAACGTCTTTTTTGAATACTTTTTACCACCTGTATCCCTTCGACCATCAGTACCAGGTCGCTCCAGGACAATTCTCCGTTTTTTACCTTCGGCGGCATGAATGTTCCGCTCTCCAGACGCTTATAATAAAGGACAAAGCCTCCTTGTTCCCAGTGCAGCAGTTTCATATGCGTACGGCTACGGTTCAGAAATACGAAAACCTCACCATTGGTAGCCTGACGACCCATCCCCGAACTGATCAATCCACAGAGCCCGTCGAATGACTTTCTCATATCGCAAAACCCATCGTAAAGATAAAAGCGGTGCGATGACCCCAGTGCAAACATCAGTACAGACGGATCAGCTGTGATACAAGGGCAAGATCATTTTCGACCTTTATACGCACACCGTTGGGATAGATAATCTCAACATCGTTCCTTCGGGGCGCGTTGTCGATTGTGATAAAGTTCCCTCCGGTAGTGTCATTTTCTTTACTGCGCGAAAACCAATAATAAAAAGTCGCTTCCTTGATCCCATTTTCCGTGCAATACGCTTTCTTGCTTTTTCCGCTCTGTTGCCAGTCTGCTATCATAGACAGCATACGCTCACGTTTTTCTTGAAGGTTGTTCATAACAGCAAAGCTAACCACTGAGCCGACCTAAGTCAATATGTACTTGGTAGAATGGATACGTCTATTGTACGTTGAATAAAAGCATCAGACGCTAAATTTTTAACCGTATTCTTATTGAGTATACCATTCTGTTCTTTTAAGATATATTCACTAGCTTTAAACCACTGCATCGGTATTCCATCTATTTCTTTGTCTGGTAAATAAGAATAAATGAAATTCAGTTTTTCGATGTCGGAGACCAATTTCTTTACTTCATCGGCGTAATTTTTCAGTTGTGACACGCTGAGGCTATCTTCAATCCTTTTTGTCAACAATCGGTCCTCATACAATCTCGATTCGGTGAGCTTGATGACTTCAATAAAAGAAGCGACCGACGAATCATCAAAACCATCCCACCAATAATCACGTAGTTGTTCATTTTCAGTGTCAAAATAAACCCTTCGTTCTTCTGTTGACATTAAGGAGCCTGGTCTTACATAACTTTCTGTTGGAATATCACCCCAAACGGAAGCCCATCGGGTTGTTTTGGAATAATAAAAACATCCAGTAAACTCACTCTCCATATACCTGTCAATTGTTAGTCCTAAGGATAAATAAAAACCGTTTTCTAGCTTTTTTGAAAAAAATCCTTGTGCGCTAGATATAGAGTCTTTAAAATAGAGGTACCCCAATGTCGCTAAAGGAGCCTTGACTTTAGTGATTAATTTTGCTTTTGTTAACTTCATTTTTTCAAGAATATTTCTCACCTCAAAAACTTCTCAAACAGTTCTCTTTCCTATCTGTACGCTATCAATATAATAGGTGCTCCTTTTGATGTCTTTGAGAGCTGCACTGTAGTCTGGGCATAACCTAACGAAAATAATGATGCGAAAAGGACAGTAAATATTAATTGTTTCATGTTGATTAATTCACATGAGTTGTTGTCAATATAAGTTATTTCTAAGTTTTGAATAAAACCTAATTATTTTTAACTCAAATACATCACCATAGCATCTCCATTCTCCGCAGCTTTTTTATAGAAGATTTTGAGATCATCGAAGTAATCGAGAAGATATTCCAAGGCATTTTCATCATCTTTCCAGATGTCAGGGTAGATACCTTCTTCTATCATCTTATTCGGATTATAGTTTGCTGAAAGCTCTTCCTTTGTAAGATCTTTTATCGCGCTATATATTTCTTTGGTTTGTTCAGCTGTACTATATGTTGCCGGGCCATAACCCATATCTTGATCGGGGTCAATTTCTGTAGGCCCCATAAGTATACCTAAAAGCGGTGCTTCTTCTTCAACTGCTTCTGCCAAGCTTTGTCCAGTAATTAGGAAAAAAATGCCTTCCCAAGCTTTATCTAAATACAGAAAGTTTTCGCTATCAATATTATTTTGTTTGAATGCAATATCTTCTAAACGTCTACTATCTGCGATAAAGTTATTAAGTGTTTCGTTATCTACACGTAGATAGCTTTGTGTCATTCCCATGGTATAATTTAAAGGTTAAAGTGTTTTTCTGATACCCATGTCTTGATATCTCATTTATATGGCCTTTGTTAAATTTTGTATCTCCATAAAAATAATGAACTACGCTATTTAAAACAATACGATAAATTCAATTATTTGAAATTTTCTTGATGGGCGTGTTATTATTCGACGTCTTCCTTTGTATCAGCAACCACTCATAAATCCAGGGCTCAGTTTCATAAAGGTATTGGGTGCCGTGACCTTCACCTGCGATGCGGTGAAAGATCATATTTACATTGCACTTCTTTAGAGATTCGGCTATACGTTCTGTTTCGTGTATGGCGATTTCGTTATCCGTTCCATGATACGTCAGGATAGGGATGTCTTTAAGTGTACAAATCCGAGTGGTGTCGCTATAGTTTACTCCTTCCTCTAAGCGTCGCGCGTTAAAAAGAGTTAATAACATTGCTAGATGTTTGGTTTTATAATATTTTTATTGTAAAACTAATTGAAAATGAGTAGACTGCAGTTGTTGTTGCTATTGCTCTTTATCGCAAACTTATCTTCTGCACAAGATCTGAAAGGCACGATTAAAGATAAGTATTCGGGTGATATTCTTATAGGTGTTTCGATCAAAGTAGCTTCACGCAGCACCTATTCCGATAGCTATGGCAAATTTATATTGACAGGCATTAAGCTTGGAGATACAATTACCTTTTCTTCAATAGGATATCGCGAGGAAAAATATATAGTTGATAATAGCAATCTTGATAATTTGGTCATATATATGAAGCAAACAACGATATTGTTGGATGAAGTCAAGATCAATTCTTTAGGAAATTATAAGGCTGATTCCTTAAAGTTTCGGGAAGAATTTGCCAAGACTTTCAATTATAGCAAACCCAAATTTAAAGACATTTTCATCAGCAAAAATTATTCTTCAAATGTCCCGAGACACCCTAATCAAGCTAGCAATAGTACCGCCTCGCTGATTAGTATTGATGTGCTTTCTGTTATTTCTATGTTAGGGAAAAATAGGACCCCTCAATCCAAGCTCCAACAGAAATTGATAAAGGAAGAAGAAGAACAGTATCTTGATAATACCTTTTCGAAGCGTAAGGTTCAAAATTTGACGGGCCTTAAAGGTGATTCTCTACAAACTTTCATGCAGTTGTACCGTCCGAATATTGACGCCGCTAAATACATGTCCGACTATGATATTATCCTGTACATCAAAAAAAGTTACCATGAATATATCGAGCCTTAAACTTCGCCCCATTAAGTCAATTTGTTATAAGATATGGCACTTATTATTTTAAGATAAATAGAATAGCGCAATAGAAATTCCTAGTGATGCAATTAATGGTACAATGGAAGATTTGGCTCTATACTGTAGATCATTAGGAAACATTTGTTGTCTGATAAAAAATAGACCAGTTGCACCTATGCCCGAGAGGATGAAGTTAACATAAAATATATTCTGGCTCATTTCAGGATAATTATTTCGAATATAATTTATAATAATTAGTTGAATGCCTATATAAATAATACTATAAAAAGTAGTAATAACAGCTCCTTTTATATTTTTTATTTTTATGAAATTTAGCACTTGAAGTACACCACCAAAAAAGACACCAAATATTACGGAAAGCATCCAAATAAGTGTATTTGTATATAGTTCAATAGCGTTTACGTCCTCTGTGAGCCCTTTGTCCCATCCTTTGTCCACTATTTTTTCACTATCGTTTTTTTTGGCAATTAAAGCTTCGATTCGTGCTGTTTCGGAAGGAGTAAAAGTTCGCCCACGTTCCTGTAGAATCTCGTAGGCATATTTTACAGCATTTGAAACAGATCGACTATCTGGTTCTATATATTTTTCGAGTTCTCTATCTGATAGTTTACTAATAACATTTTTATTAACCATATTTTGAGAAGAATTTAAGATTGAATGCTTTATCAGTAAAGATCTAAATTTAATATTATTTTTAAATAAAAATCTACTGCTAACCTTCACCTCACCATTTCCGCCATTTACCGAGTTTTCCGGATTGTTGGTCTAAAGCAAGTAGGCTAGAGGCGTATTGTGTCGTAGTTTTGAGTCAACAAATAAGAACAACAGAACTAACACAATAAAAAAAGACATTATGAACCATCATGAGTGTATTCAAAAGGCACTCATGATAGCTTTATCATCAAATAAAAAACAAATAATTTCGAGAAAAAACGCTAGTAAAAACATTCGCAGCAGCAGCGCTAATCGCAGTATCTACTTTCGCTATGGCAACTGAAGGACCTGGAGCAAAAGCAACAAAAGCAAACGTTAACCTTTCCACAGCAGACTTGGCACTCGATCACTATGTTGCGGTAACTACGGAGGGCGAATCAGCAGGAGTAGAGGAGTTATTCGCAGAAGATTTCAATCAAAAGATCCAGGCCTCCAATGCACAGTCTAACAACCGTAGTGCCGTAGTTAAACTATTGAAAAAGCAAAAAGGAGGGAAGCTGAACTGTACAGTAAGCACAGACATTTTAGAAGAATCGGCAGACTATATGGTCGCTAAAGTGACCTTGAAATTTGAGAACTTCACCAAAACAGATTTAGTTACCTTGGAGCGTGTGGGTAATGACTGGACAGTGTCCAAATCAATCAATTCGTATAAATAGAACTTTACAACTTGTGGTTTGCCAGTAACAAAAGACAAACCACTAGTGGATCATCTATTTAATTTTAGTTTAGAAGCCAGGTCGTGAAATCTGGCTTTTTGATTGTTATTTACGAACACTTAATCTTTTTGTATTTACAATCTGATCATTTGTGTTTTTAAATTCAAGAATATAGTTGCCAGGCCTTAAATATAGAAATTCCTTTGTGTTTTTGATGAAAAGCTGGTCTGCTGGTATTCGATGTCCTTGTTTTTCGTCTGCATAATAAGCTTGAACAAAAATCCCTTTTTGTCCGTGCGTATCTAGCTGTATTGACTTTGTAAGGTTATTATCTGACAAGTATTCAGGGCGACTATTTGGAGTTAGATAGCGAGGGTAAAAAAGTGAAATATCCACGAAGTCATCATGCCAGGCTGTACCGTCTTTTAAAGCGACGACAGGTTTGCTAAAGCTAAACGAAACAAACTTGTTTACGGTAAGGAATTCGTCCGTTTCAAATTGGGAATAATATCGTTCAATATGTCGAGTTTGTGATATTGTTAAGGGGTCGATATTGGTCATTTCTTTAAAGAACTGAGCCATTTTTTTCCAGTTGGTTCGTGTATTTTCATGGATATGGTCATATCCTGCATACACAAGCAGTTTCGCATCAGGATCAGTTTTTAGCAATTTTGCTAGGTTGACGGCTTGTAATGAGTCGCGCATGCGATTACTATTTGTATTGTTGGCGTCATAATTTATCAATACAAAATTTTGTCGCAATGCTTCCCTGATCATTTCTGCGAAAAGGGGCTCATGGCTATAATAGCCTGTTGTATCTGTAACGGTTCGTGTCGTGTTAATGTTTTGATCAGCAAGGTCTTCAATAGCTAAATATTTAAAACCTAATTTGCGAAACCCATTTAATAATTGAGCTGCAAATGTGCGATGATAGGGAATATTATGAGCTTCGTTGATCATGACTACTTTTTCATTTTTGGCCTTTTTTAGGATGAACTTTCTGGCATCGACAAAGTCGTGCTGCTTATAAAATTTGCTATCATATTTTATTTCATCGTTTTTGAGCGCGTGGACATATTGCTGATCCCAATAAAATCTGGAGCTATCATAGTTGCCGATAAAAGAATGATAGGTAGATTGGAGTTGATAAAAAAGAGATTTCGTTCTTGCATCCATGCTATCCACTGTTAGCTTGTTGAATTCCTGGATAGCTATCTGGTAGTTTTCTGGATGCTTTTTAAAAAGTTGGTCATTGAGATCAAATAATTTTTGCGTTGTGATTTGTCCTGAGACTAAGTCGCTAATTATAAGTAGGAATAGCGTGAAAAATATCTTCATAACTAGTTTTTTAGTTTTATAACTAATATATTAGTTTGAATCCTGCTTTCAAAATTAATCTGTTAGAAATTGGATTCCACCGCTGAATTTGCCTTCGAACACCATGTTGCGGTAAAGACCGAGGGAGAATCAGCAGGCGTAGCGCATAGTTACCTTGGAGCGCGAAGGTAATGACTGGAAAGTCTCCAAATCGATCAGTTCGTATAAATTAGGAGCCATCCCTTACAAATAGATAAGTTGTGAAGCCATGTCGTGAGGTGTGGCTTTTTCTATTTTATGTTGTTTTCAAGTCTGAGGTAAGTAGAAGACTTCTCTGCAAAATTGGAGGCTGAAATAGTTTAGAAAATTATGTATTATTGCTAGCGTACATATTATGCAAAGTAGTTTTACGATGAGACTAAAATTTCTCCTTGTTATTTTGGGGCCAAGCTTTTTGCTTTTTTCTTGCAAAAACAAGAGTTTAACAAATTCCATTTGGAAAAATTGTGGCGATAATAGTGACCTACAGGATATCCTTGTGTTTAATGATACGAGTAATTTCGTACGGAATGATACCATCTATAGCAGGCTGGTTATTGACTCCCCAATCGCTGTGATTAACCGGATTGATAGCTATTATGGCGAAAGAAGGTTATATCTAAATAGGCTTTCTGATCAAAAAACCTATAGGTACTGTGAGCAATAATTGACCATATTAACATGTTTTAATTTATGCAACCAATAATGATCAACAGTATAATGTCGGTTTAAGAGTGAAAAAAACTAAAAATTGGCCATTCTTATTTATTGTATTTTTATTGGTTTTGGCAATTGTATATTCACGGTTAATTACTCATTCGATGATTATAGGGAAATATTATTTTAAATATCACGAATGTACTGCTATGGGGGATTTACCGAAAAGCGATGATATGCTTACTTTGCTTGATGAAAATAAATATAGAAGTTCTTACTGGGGAAATGGGGAATATCGTATAGAATATGATTTTTTTAGAACACTATTAGTTTTAAGCAATTCAGGTGGGACGGTCTCAAATGAGTTAGAAATAAAAAAAGTTGGAAATAAGATCAATATTGTATTGGATGATACCTGTAATTTTTTTTATGAAAAGGCTGATTCGAAGATATCGGATTAAATAGGAGAAATTATTCTGTACTTTTAATAAAAAAAGTAATTAAGACCATTACAAAAGCACTTATGCGAATGAATAAGCAATGAGTACATAAAATGAAGTTAACTAATCAAAATACGCAATTTATTAAATTATTACCTATAGGGGTTTATTTTACATGCCTTGTTCAAATTTGTATCGGCTTTTTGGCCGGCTATCCGTTTAGTTTAGTCGTAATTTTTTTCGTGTTGATATTCCTTTTATATGTATTTCTTGTCAAGAAGTTAGGATTATATTATAAATTGGATGATTTATCCTATGAAAACGATGTGTTTTTTTACTTCGAAACTATCAAAACCATTTACTGTAAAAGATATTGATATCATTAAAAATTTGAAAAGCGGAGAGATTACTAAAGTGATCTTAAAAGACGGAAGGGTCTATTACTTTATTTTCAACTCCGAAGAAAGTAGAACCTTTCTCTGTAAAAGCGGGGATTGAGACCGTTTGTAAAAATTAGGTTTTGGATATCTTGGAAAGTATCCAAATCAATCAATTCGTATAAATAGTATCTAATAACTGGTGGTTTGTGAGTTCAGGCAGACTATAGACCACTAGTAAATCATGTGTTTATTAAGGTTACGTCGGGAGATGTGGCTTGATTTAATTACAGTCGAGTGTAAATTTTACTTCTGTGCGTGTTACGAGTGTAAAAATAGTAAAAAAGCACTCCTGTTTTTTGTTTAGGTGTAAAAAATGCTCTTATTTTACTTCACCTCCCCATTCCCGCCATTCACCGAGTTTTCCTGAGCGTTAGTCTAAAGCCCATAGGCTAGGGCCTATTGTGTTGTAGTTTTGAGTCAACAAATAAGAACTAAAAACTAACACAATAAATAAAGACATTATGAACCATCATGAGTGTATTCAAAAGACACTCATGATAGGTTTATCATCAAATAAAAAACAAATAATTTCGATAAAAAAACGCTAGTAAAAACATTCGCAGCAGCAGCCCTAATCGCATTATCAACTTTCGCAATGGCAGCTGAAGGACCGGGAACAAAATCGGCAAAAGCAAACGTTAACCTTTCCACAGCAGACTTGGCACTCGATCACTACGTTGCGGTAACGACAGAAGGAGAATCAGCAGGCGTAGAGCAGTTATTTGCAGCTGATTTCAATCAAAAGATTCAAGCTTCCAATGCGCAGTCTAACAGCCGTAGCGAAGTGGTTAAATCCTTGAAAAAGCAAAAAGGCGAGAAACTAAACTGTACAATAAGCACCGATATCATCGAGGAATCGGCAGAATATATGATTGCTAAAGTAACTTTGAAATTTGAGGATTTCACCAAGACTGATTTAGTTACTTTGGAAAGTGTAGGCAATGACTGGAAAGTATCCAAATCAATTAATTCGTATAAGTAGTATCCAATAACTGGTGGTTTGCCAATCATAAAAAGACAAACCACTAGTGAATCAAATCTTTAAATTTAGTTTAGAAGCCAGATCTTGAAATCTGGCTTTTTTATGTCAAAAGGGCCTGATTCTCATCAGACCCTTTCTCTTAGCGTTTATCTGTACAGTAATTTTTATGTTTCCTATCGTTTCCTCTTTTTTGTTTCGTCATCCAATGTTTTTAAAGACTATTGGATTTTCACTGTACGACGCCAATTTTTATGTTGAACCTTTCTTTCGAAAGGTAGCTTGTAGCCGTTTTGTATAGTAGGAACAGTTGTCGATTTGAAATAGTTTTATTGGAGTGATTTTTTTTTATAACAGGATATTTACCATGAAAGAGGAATTTGCAAAAGAAAATTGGCTAAAAATAATTGACCGGTCGAATAGCATTAGGGATTTGATTGAAAGTCAGGATGATTGAAAATGGCTTATATTCTATAATTCAGCTATGGAGAAAGCTTATAAATTGATTCCCCAACAATTAGTAATTTTATTTAGACCTGCAATTTTGTAAAGAGAATGCTGGGCTCATCCGTTCAACATCTACCGATCACTATAGTTCGACCTGGACTATTATGGTTAGCGGCTTCTGTTTGTCCATGTTGTAAAATATAAAATTCTGATTTTAGCAATTATGAAAATCTATTGTTCGAGGATGGGTTTAAATAACTTTTATAGGGGTCTTGTTCGTACCTGCTTCGTACAGCCTTCGGATCAGAACATGTAGGGTTCGATTGTTGACTAGTCTCTGAACAGTTTTTCCCTGTTCAGAGACTGTACAAGGTCTGTTGGGTGTTTGTACATTATCTGTAGTTGATCCGAACGTGGTACGAATCTGATACGAAGCAGGCTCACCTCTCTATTCCCGCCATTCACCGAGTTTTCCTGTCTATTAGTCTAAAGTCCATAGGCTAGGGGCCTATTGTGTCGTAGTTTTGAGTCAACAAATAAGAACAACAGTAAGAACAACAGAACTAACAATATAAAAAAGACATTATGAAAACGCTAGTAAAAACATTCGCCGCAGCAGCCTTAATCGCAGTATCAACTTTCGCTATGGCAGCTGAAGGACCTGGAGCAAAAGCAACAAAAGCAAAGGTTAACCTTTCCACCGCAGATTTCGCTTTAGAGCATTATGTTGCGGTAACGACTGAAGGAGAATCAGCAGGAGTAGAGCATTTATTCTCAGCTGATTTCAATCAAAAGATCCAAGCTACCAATGCGCAGTCTAACAGCCGTAGCGAAGTGGTTAAATCCTTGAAAAAACAAAAAGGCGAAAAGCTAAACTGTACAGTAAGCACAGCTATCATCGAGGAATCGGCAGACTATATGGTGGCTAAAGTGACATTGAAATTTGAAAACTTTACCAAGACAGACTTGGTGACTTTGGAGCGTGTGGGCAATGACTGGAAAGTATCTAAATCAATTAATTCGTATAAGTAGTATCCAACAACTAGTGGTTTGTCAGCTCAGGCAGGCTACAGACCACTAGTGAATCATATGTTTAAGTTTAGTTTAGAAGCCAGGTCTTGAGATCTGGCTTTTTTGTTTTGTCATGCAATGTGCGTTACTCGTTGATTGCCGATCAAGGTTTTAGTTCAAAAAAGTATGTTAGATGATTGGTATGAGATGAAGAATAAGCCGATAATTTTAAATTTGTAATGATGATGGATAAAAAAGAACTTATTTTAATGATTGAAATTCAGTTGAAAAGCTTTATAGATTCCAAAAGACCGAAAGATGTAGAAGTGCGCAAAAAATTGGATTTTGGTTATTCGTGGGATGGACAAACGGCTTTACTGTTTGAAATTAGACCACAATGGAATGACCCATCGAATATTTTAGAATTACCGTTTGCAAAGCTTCGCTTTGTGAAAGCATCTAAAATTTGGAAACTCTATTGGATGCGAAGATCGGGCAAATGGGAGGCTTATGAACCGGAGCCCGAGAGTACTAATCTGCAATTATTGTTGGATGAAATAAATCATGATGGATATGCATGTTTTTTCGGATGATAAGCTTCATGAAAAATTATTTCCTCCTATCTTTTTTATGGCACCACGATAGTATTGTTTTCATTCTTTTGAACCATCCCATGCGTTAGTGACGTTACATTGACTGTTAGCGTTGAATTCATTGTTATTTTATGGTTGAATAAGATAGTTTACGAAACGGTATTTCTGATATTGTTACAATTAGGTAAGTTGTTTTAAAATTACACTCCGCACTGTTCAATTCTGGCTAAAACGAGACTCGTGATGTGAAATTTAATTCAAGACTGAATTCTCTATTTTTAAATGCTCCAGTTTTTAGGGAGAGGTCAATGCCCGAAGATCTGACTGTAAATGACAGGAACTTCAAGTTAGGAAAAGGATTAGGAAAAGGTTTAGGGAAAGAAATAGTTGTAAGTGCTTGCTCAGAATTTCCGACATACCACTTAATTTGGCGCAATCGAAGGTAAATACTATACGATAGATTGTTTTGTTGTAACAAATATTTGCTAAATTTGTTACAGATTAAATGGTTTTTAATGTCAGAAACATCTAGAAATAAGATAGAAACAAAGATTTTTAAGTCTTCTCGCGGCGAATTTTTTTTCGCAGCTGATTTTAAGAATTATGGGACACCAGAGAATATCAGGTTGACACTTTTCCGCCTGGAGAATGATGGACTTATTGAAAGATTGGCTCATGGTATTTATATTAAACCTAAAAAGGACCCTTTATTGGGTACAATATATCCTAGTGTTGAAGAAATTGCTAAAGAAATTGCAAGGCGAGACAAAGCTCGTATTGCTCCGACAGGTGTATTAGCGTTGTATTTATTAGGGCTGACTACGCAGGTGCCGCTAAAAGCCGTTTATTTAACAGATGGTTCACAGCGGGATATTAAAATAGGTAAGCGTACAATCAAATTTAAACGTACTGTACCCAAAAGCTTTGCGATAAAAGATGATTTATTACAGTTGGTTGTTTCAGCTTTTAAAGAACAAGGTCAAGAGGGACTTTCTGAAGAATTCTTAAGCATGATCAAACATTCAGTCAAAAAGATAGAAAAACAAATTCTTGATTCTCAGTTGAAATATGCTCCAGTATGGATCCAGAAAGAAATAACTAAGCTTTACCAATCCTAAAATTATGTGGTTAAATCTTAAGACAGAACAAAAGAGGCTTGTATTGGATCAATTGAGCAATATAATGGGATTGCCAGCTTTTGTTATTGAAAAGGATTGGTGGGTGTGTATTGTTCTGAAGGCTGTTTTTGCAACAAGATATGCAGAGTCTATTATTTTTAAAGGCGGTACGTCTTTAAGCAAAGCGTATCAGTTGATAGACCGTTTTTCAGAAGATATCGATTTAATTATCGATCGACATCTATTAGGTTTCGATGAATTAGATTCGAAATCTCAAATCAAAAAACTAAGGAAGGCTTCTGGAGGTTTTATCGTTAATGAGTTTAGGGAAGAATTGATCATCCAATTGGAAAAACTGGGAGTTTCCAAAGAGTTCTATGAAATTCGTTATAATGCCCATGTAGACGATACCAGCGATCCCAATACGCTGGAAATTTATTATCAGCCTGTGACCCCTGTTGGCAATGTTTACATTCAACAGAGAGTCCTGCTCGAAATGGGAGCGAGATCACTGACAGAACCATTTGAAACGCAAGAGGTCGTATCTTTTATAGACAACCATTATAAAGATCAAGACTTTATTCAACCAGCCTTTAATGTTCGGGTCGTAATTCCTACGCGGACTTTTATAGAAAAGGTTCTCTTACTACATGAAGAGTTTTCGAAGCCGGTTGACAAAATCAGGACAGATAGACTTACTAGGCATTTCTATGATATAGATCGGATTATGAATACTGATTTTGGGGAAAAAGCCATTGCTGACGAAGAATTATTTAACACAATAGTTCAGCATCGCAAAACAGTCACTCCAATACGAGGAATTGACTATTCCAACCATCGAAAAGGGAGGTTAAGTATCCTTCCGACTGACGAGGTAATAAAAGAGTGGGCAGCGGATTATAAAACCATGCGTGAAAATATGATAGTGGGAGAAAGTCTAACATGGGAGGAACTTCTAATAAGTATCAGAAAAATTCAAGATAGCATGAATCGTTAAAGGGCAGAATAACGAAATATTCTAAGCGATTAAGAAATATAGTCACGATAAAATAACCTTTACATATTACAACAATCTATATGATTCTACTAAATTTTTAGACGCTTTTGATATTATAACTGGTAAAATATACAATAAATCATACTAAGGTTAAAAGCTGAATGGCAAATTATTGCGCCCCAAATGGCTCCTGATTTCACTTTAAAGAAGTAAAACAGTCTGCTTACAAAATACATCGAAAAACACCATATGAGAGTAGGTATAAAAAGAAGATGCCAGCCGTCGAGCAGGAATATTAATCCAAAATGTGCGATATGGGTTAAGGCAAACGCCGAACTATCAAGTATTGATGCTCCACGATTCCCGAATCTCGAAACAAAGGTTTCATGAACTATTCCTCGAAAATAAAGTTCTTCGCCAAAAGGGCTAAATAACATTCCTGTGCCAGCCATGATGAAGAACATTTGCCTTTTTTCCTCTACAGTTAAATCTGTGGGAATTTTATAGGAATTTGATATATATACATACCAGTTTTGATAACTGTCCTGATAAAGGTATTTACCCAAGAGGAATAACAGGTAAGCATACAAGCAACCGCTAATAAAAGCTATGGATAACCACTTATAACTTTCAGGTTTGTTCCAGCCAATAGCCTTAATTCCCTGTTTATTTAAGAATATGAAAGGAACAATAAATGATACCAGCATTATTAAACCAATAAAACGATAATCGGCATATTGGTTAGCATGGAGCACCATAATAAATCTTGGTACACAAATTATTAGAATTAGAAATAACCCAAACTTCCAATTGAAATCGAGGATACTTTTCCAAAAAGATCTTAAATAAGATTGCATAAAGATATATTTCTAATGGGTTACTATAAGATAGCAAAAAACTTTCTCTTTTTACCTCCCCATTCCCGCCACTCACCGAGTTTTCCCGATCGTTAGTCTAAAGCCCGTAGGCTAAGGGCCTATTGTGTCGTAGTTTTGAGTCAACAAATAAGAACAGATAAAAAACTAACACAATAAAATAAAGACATTATGAAAGCATTAGTAAAAACATTCGTAGCAGCAGCCCTAATCGCAGTATCAACTTTCGCTATGGCAGCTGAAGGACCTGGAGCAAAAGCAACAAAAGCAAACGTTAACCTTTCCACAGCAGACTTCGCTTTAGAGCACTATGTTGCGGTAACCACAGAGGGAGAATCAGCAGGAGTAGAGCAGTTATTTGCAGCTGATTTTAATCAAAAGATCCAAGCTACCAATGCGCAGTCTAACAGCCGTAGCGAAGTGGTTAAATCCTTGAAAAAACAAAAGGGCGAAAAGCTAAACTGTACAGTAAGCACAGATATCATCGAAGAATCCGCAGACTATATGGTGGCTAAAGTAACGTTGAAATTTGAAAACTTCACCAAGACGGATCTCGTTACCTTGGAGCGTGTAGGGAATGACTGGAAAGTATCCAAATCGATCAATTCGTATAAATAGTATTTAATCATTAGTTGTCTGCTCGGTAGCAGACAACTAGTGAATCATATGTTTAAGTTTAGTTTAAAGGCCAGGTCGCGAGATCTGGCTTTTTTCTTTTGCTCAAGTATAAGACAGACTTTTTGGTTAACTTTAAGTATTCATGGGTGATGATGAGTTTTCTTTATGAAGTGAGTATTGCCACAAGGATATATTAATTATGACCGAAAAGTATTATTATAAACTTTATTTACAAATTGTTTTAAAAGGAGCCGATTACGTTTTTGGCTATTTAAATGTCTCTCATATTCCTTATGAAAAATTTTATGAACTTTTTCAGGATCAAGTGACTACTGAAACCTTCTTGTTTAAAGATGTCAGTTATTTTATAGACGAAGAGCTCTACCAGAAGAATAAGGTTTTTCTGGATAAGGAAGTTTCTTTCACATTTGATTTTGATTTATTTGAATATAGTATCGGTCTTACAGGAGATCCATTTAGTCGTTATATAAAAGATTATTACGAAGAGCTGCCACCCGCAATAAAACGGAAATAAAAATGTACCTGTATTTATAAGAAGAAGAAAATATGCTAAGATGCGAGTACATAAAGATAATGGAATAGATTGGTTGGGCATGATTCCTGAGCATTCGTAAATTCGGATATATGACTAAAATAATCATTCCTCTTATTCTAATCTTTCTATTAATTGGTTGTAAATCGATTACCGATTCGGTAGATTATTTTGGGCAAACCTACCCTGATTCTATCCCTATTGTTTTTGCCCCAGGTACCATTTCAGTAAAAGGCCGACTGGAACATGGTATTTCATTTACACCTGATGGCGGGGAATTAGCATTTGGAATACTCGATAAAGAAGATTTCAGTGGAGCGATATTTCATGCTAAAATAATCAACAAAAAGTGGACTAAACCTGTAGTTTTCGAACCATTAAGAAATAAGTGTGTCTATTTACCCTATTTTTCACCTAGCGGTACATCCTTACTTTTTAGTCAAAGTAATGCTGGAAAGGACAACGCCTCCACAGATATTTGGATACTTGAGAAAGTTAAAGGTGAGTGGGGGATTCCAAATATGATACAAGCTCCAATAAATTCGGCAAGTAGGGAAGCAAACGCCTGCATGACTTATGACGGTACAATCTATTTTTCATCCAACAGAAATTGCGAGGGAAAGGAAAATTGCCACAACGCTGATTTATTCTATTCAAAGCTCGTGGGTAATGCGCATCCAAGCGCAGATATCATACCGGAATTTGCCTCCCCAAATGATGAGGAAAGTGTATTTATTTCTCCAAAAGAGGATTACATAATTTTTTGTAGATATACAAACGATGAAAGTAAAGTCGATCTATATATCAGTTACCGCGATATACACAATAATTGGATTGTGCCGCAAATTGTTCATTCAACAATAAATTCAAAAGATTGGGACAGAAGACCATTTGTAACTATTGATAATAAGTTCCTGTTTTTTACTCGATTGCAAATTGGAGAAAGCGGAGTAACCGAATCTGATATATATTGGGTTAATACTTCAAAACTGTTTAAGCCTTTTGTCTATAATTCTCTTTCTGATACAACAATTCAAATAGGAAGGAAATTCGAGATATCCGTCCCAAAAAATTATTTTAAAGATATAGATGATGAACGGTTGGTGTACAGTATTAACCAAAACCAACTTAATTGGCTGCATTTTGATAGAGAACAAATGAAATTATCTGGGCTGCCAACCGTCGAGGGGGACTTTGAACTCACTTTTTCAGCAAGAGACCGATATTCAAATATGGCAGACGATAAGATTATTATAACCGTAAAAAAGTAAATACTGCTATAAGACTTTTCACCTCCTCATTCCCGCCACTCACCGAGTTTTCCCGATCATTAGTCTAAAGCCCATAGGCTAGGAGCCTATTGTGTTGTAGTTTTGAGTCAACAAATAAGACCAACAGAACTAACACAATAAAATAAAGACATTATGAGAACACTAGTAAAAACATTCGCAGCAGCAGCCCTAATCGCAGTATCTACTTTCGCTATGGCAGCTGAAGGACCGGGAGCAAAAACAACAAAAGCTAACATTAACCTTTCTACCGCAGATTTCGCTTTAGAGCACTATGTTGCGGTAACCACAAAGGGAGAATCAGCAGGGGTAGAACAATTATTTGCAGCTGATTTCAATCAAAAGATCCAAGCTTCCAATGCACAAAATAACAGCCGTAGCGAAGTGGTTAAATCCTTGAAAAAACAAAAAGGTGAAAAGCTAAACTGTACAGTAAGCACTGATATCATCGAGGAATCGGCAGACTATATGGTGGCTAAAGTAACGTTGAAATTTGAAAACTTCACCAAAACAGATTTAGTTACCTTGGAGCGTGTGGGCAATGACTGGAAGGTATCCAAATCGATCAATTCGTATAAATAGTATCTAATAACTAGTGGTTTGTCAGCTCAGGCAGACTACAGACCTCTAGTGAATCATATGTTTATTAAGGCCACGTCGTGAGATGTGGCTTTTTTTACGTCAAAAGGGCCTGATTCTTCATCAGCCCCTTTATCTTAGCGTTTATTTGTATAGTAATTTTTATATTTCCTATCGTTTCCTCTTTTTGTTTCGTCACCAAATGTTTTTAAGATAATTGAATTTACAATGTATAACGCCAATGAAACATTGGGTATTGATAACTATAACATTGATTTCAAGTTTGAGTTGTTCACACCTTTGTTTTTAAAAAAATCTTCGAATGGTATCCCATTAATTTTCTTTGTTTTATACCAAAGGTTCAGTTTTCTATTGAGCTGTTTATCGGGCATATAATTTAACTTGGCTTTTTTAAAATAGTCCAAAAATTACCGTTTAATATACCATTGCCCCAATAGAACTCAAAATCTCCAATTCCTTCTACTGCATGCCAATCATTACCTTTATTTAAACCTGCACTTTTTGTAAAAGGAATGTGAGGTTCATTTGTCCAAAATCTATCTATAGCTATAATTTGGCCTTGATTATTTAAATTTATGGTAGTATCTTTTATTATTCCCCCTTTTAGCGTATTTAACTTTTCAACAGAAAGATAATTTTGTTTTGAAAATTCTTACTATGCGGATATATTCCCGCCGCATTGGTTCTATAAGGCTCCATATACCCATTACCAATAAAATAGGATTCAGTTAAGGTCTCGTTGTCAACTAGAAAATATTCATTTTTTCGCTTTATCACGATTTTATAATCCGTTCTTTTCAAGTTGAGTGATGGCGTCTCTGAAAAAATACCTAAAGGAGCATAAGTCGCATAAAATATATCTTTTGCTGAGGTTCGCAATAGGCTATCCAAAGAAATTACGTTTATATCCTTGTTAACAATGGCTTTCGAGATATTTTTTAGCTCAAATTTAGACCTTGTCAACGGCGTTATTGTAACTAAGATATCAACGGGTAAACTTTTCCCTTCACGTTCAAAGCTTATAAAATTCTGAAATACTTTTTGATTTGAATCATAATCAGTTATGCTTTTTTTGAACAGAAAGTTATAAATAGTTAAATCTGGGAAATTGGTGCTGTCGGATCTGATTTCTGCATATGTTCTTTTGCAGAGTAAATGCCCGTCCAGTGAATCGGTTAGTTTGTCTTGATCAAATACAACATATCGGGTTTGAGCAAAGCAGCTACCAATAAGTTGGAAGGCTAATACGGCTAAGAAAGTAAATAAGATTATTATTTTGCGCATGATATTTTTTTATTATTTAACTGTCCAATTGGTGAGCAGGTAAGGACTTATTAAAAATATACCTTTCGTTTTATGCTCCATTGACTTTTGTAATTCCCTATTTAAATATAGCTCAATTGAAGCGATATTTTGAACGAGAACTTCCACCTCCCCATTTCCGCCATTCACCGAGTTTTCCCGATCGTTGGTCTAAAGCCGATAGGCTGGGAGCCTATTGTGTTGTAGTTTTGAGTCAACAAATAAGAACAACAGAACTAACACAATAAAAAAAGACATTATGAGAACACTAGTAAAAACATTCGCAGCAGCAGCTTTAATCGCAGTATCAACTTTCGCTATGGCAGCTGAAGGACCTGGAGCAAAAGCAACAAAAGCAAACGTTAACCTTTCCACTGCGGACTTCGCTTTAGAGCACTATGTTGCAGTAACTACAGAGGGCGAATCAGCAGGAGTAGAGCAGTTATTCGCCGAAGATTTTAATCAAAAGATCCAAGCTACCAATGCGCAGTCTAACAGCCGTAGCGAAGTGGTTAAATCCTTGAAAAAACAAAAAGGTGAAAAGCTAAACTGTACAGTAAGCACAGATATCATTGAGGAATCGGCAGACTATATGGTCGCTAAAGTAACGTTGAAATTTGAAAACTTCACCAAAACAGATTTAGTTACCTTGGAGCGTGTGGGTAATGACTGGAAAGTATCTAAATCGATCAATTCATATAAGTAGTATCCAATAACTGGTGGTTTGTCAATTATAAAAAGGCAGACCACTAGTGAATCATATGTTTATTTAAGGCCACGTCGTGAGATGTGGCTTTTTTAGTTTTGTCCACTTGCTACTAATTGTCAATTATTTTTTTAAATATTTCTATAATTTTCTACAACGATAAGATCAATATCATCATAATCTTTGGCAACCCTGTTAATAGTAGCTTTTACATCGTCCCAAACTAAACCACCTAACCCGGCCCCAATTTTTGGCAGGGCTATTTTTTCGATGCCATTTTGGCGGGCATATACAAGCATTTTGAGAAGAGAATCTTCAATTGCTTTAAGTTCTGCTTTGGTTTTCCAGGTCTTTTGAGTGCCAAGATTGAAAACAGTGCCTTCACCATAGTCGTAAGAAAAAACATCCCCAAGAGAGAAATCACCATCTTTACAACGCTTTTTATATTCCAAATACATTTGATTATATTTTTCTTTGAATTGTAAAGCGATTCCTTTCCCCATTGCTCCAGCGCAATTACAACCATGAGCATAATTTTTTACATCAGGTAAATTGAATATATTTCCAGAATCTAGATATGTGACCATTTTCTTTTTTTTAATGCGTAATAAAGTCCAATCATTCAGCTTGGAAGTCGAATTGTTGGGAGGATGAAGATGAACAAAATTATCCTGAAATGCAACTTGCTTCACCTCCCTATTCCCTCCATTCACCGAGTTTTCCCGATCGTTAGTCTAAAGCCGATAGGCTAGGAGCCTATTGTGTTGTAGTTTTGAGTCAACAAATAAGAACAACAGAACTAACACAATAAAATAAAGACATTATGAAAGCATTAGTAAAAACATTCGCAGCAGCAGCTTTAATCGCAGTATCAACTTTCGCTATGGCAGCTGAAGGACCTGGAGCAAAAGCAACAAAGGCTAACATTAACCTTTCCACAGCAGATTTTGCTTTAGAGCACTATGTTGCGGTAACTACTGAAGGGGAATCAGCAGGAGTAGAGCAGTTATTCGCAGCTGATTTTAGTCAAAAGATCCAAGCTACCAATGCGCAGTCTAACAGCCGTAGCGAAGTGGTTAAATCCTTGAAAAAACAAAAAGGTGAAAAGCTAAACTGTACGGTAAGCACCGAAATCCTTGAGGAGTCGGCGGATTATATGGTAGCCAAAGTGACGTTGACGTTTGAAAACTTTACCAAAACAGACCTAGTGACTCTTGTACGTGAAGGTAATGACTGGAAAGTATCTAAATCGATCAATTCGTATAAATAAGAGCCATCTCAAATAAATATATAAATGTTGTAGAGCCATGTCGAGAGATGTGGCTTATTTTCTAGCTATTTCATGATCGATCATCTCTCATGGCTTATGCTAATAGCATCATTTGCGTAATTGGGTTTGCGTTATCCTGTAGAGGCTGACAACAATAATAGCTGCAGCGACCGTCAGCACATGATGTGTTCCCCTGATAGAATAATGTATAAATCCACCGAGCCCCTGCAACATTAACACAAATTCATTCAAAAAGATTCCAACAAGTAAGCCATAAACGCCATAGTGAATGCCTTTTTCGATTTTTAACATACAAATCTGAAAAGCATACCCAATTAAAAAGAGTGATATTACCACCAAAAGGACGAGGTGAAGATAAGCAATAACAATTGGTCGAAATCCATAAGCTTGTTGGCTCAGAGCAGGTATGACCGATATGCCTTGCAATATCAGTTTGAGAAAAATGGCAAACAGGACACATAACCAAATTTTAGATGTATCGGGGCTTAAGCGGAGTGAAATATTGCTTCGGACCAGTCGGACGACTCGTTGTGCTAATGTTCCCCACAGGACAAATTGCAATCCGACTGTAATGACTATAATAATATATAGCCACAGGGGTAAACCCTTCCACCATAGAACAGATAAGAAATAGGTTGGTATAACAGTCATGACATACACGAGCGAAAAACGCGGACTTATTGGTATTTTACCAGTACGTTTATACAGCCAACTGGCAAACAGAGCAATACAGCCAAAGAAAAACCAGCCATTATACTGAAAATGAAGATAAAAATAGACTGATGCAAGCTGTTTTAATGGATCCAGTTGGTGGCTCACTTTGAGATATGCCAGAAAATAGGTCCCTAGTGAACTAAATATATTGAAAAATAGTGCCGACTTAATTAAGATCGAAATGGCCGGAGGAAGCGTCGATGATTTAAGATCCCGCACTAATTGAAAGCAGAACCAATAAGAGACAAGTATCGATAAAAAGGATAATATAATCGAACATAGGTTATAGCCAGCAGCTGAAAAGGAAATAAGCATGCCTATCGAAACCGTCCAATTAGCCCATAGGATATGCTGATATTTCCTGCACAAAATCTGATTGGTTTTTATTCCCAGAACGGTCATTATGAGAAAAATCATAAGAGCTTGGGATACCCAGGCGGAAAAAGCAAAATGCGAATGCGCATGCATGAGGTTTTTCTGGTCGATCCAAGGAATGGGAAATAAAAATTTTAAGCGCATAATCAACCCGAAAATACCTACAATAAGTAAATTGAATAGGGTGATGACGATCCATTTCCTGATACTTAAATAGCTACTGATTTTATTCATACGTTGATTTCTTTCCGATAGCTGAAACATCGTTGTTTCAAGCTTCAATCAATACCATCGGCCGGAACAAAAACTTTTCCGCGGATAATGTTCAATTTATCTTCCTTGTCCATTTGCTTCATTGTCCGGATGATTGTTTCTACTCTTAACCCGGTCATATTAGCCAATTGTTGGCGCGTAAGCATAAGTCGGTTGCATTCCTGACAAACGAGTCTCTTGCTTTCATTTAACTTTTGGATCAGATTGGAGAGGATCTCCTCCGGTGAACGATTGTAAATTAATTTGATCATAAAGAGTTTAAAGTGTAGTTCGCGCGCCATCTTTTGTGATACCAAACGATGTAGGTTACCATATTCATGTATGATTTCGATGAATTTTTTCGAACTGATCTTCAGTAATGTACATGAACTGTCGGTAATTGCCGTCACTGTATAAACGCCATTGTCCAATATCGCTACTTCTCCAAAGCCCTCATTGGCACAGATAACATTGTGGAGGACCTCCCTACCGTCTGATAAGAAATTAGAAAGACGAACTCGCCCGCTTAACAACTGATAATAAAATGTGGCCATGCTATCCTCATGAAAAAGTATTTCACCAATATCGGCATGTAGGCTGCTCGCTCCCTTTTCGAGAAGTATTGCGGTTGGAATCATCGTTCGATATAAGTTAGTTTTTACTACACAGCGTAAAGATATAGTAGTGTCACAAAATAGATCTTGATGTTGATCACGGGAATGAGTGATGAAAATCAATATGGTGTTAATGTGTTTATATATAGTGTTTTATTGTTTTTGATTGATGGTTTGTTCTCACCGGAATCATTTTATGATTTGCCTCATAAAATGGCTACACGCTTCGATAATACCTTTGGATTAAGTAAAACACAATCAAGTTTGAACACAAAACCAAAATAAGATGAGAAAGCTAATTGTATGTTGTTTGATGGGATTATTTATCTATTCCTGTTCCTCAAACAATGGTGAGAAAAAGACCGTTGCCAACAGTGTTAATGAATCTGGGGCTTCGGCAAATGACGCCAGTGGATATGATCCTCACCGCGGTGAGGGAAAATTTGACAAAGTGGAAATCGCTGACCATTTGGATGCACCAATGGCCGCAGCCGGAAAATTGATTGTTGACCTGAAATGTGCTTCCTGCCACAAGCTAACCGACGAGAAACTAGTCGGGCCAGGATGGAAAGGTGTGACACAACGGAGAAAACCACAGTGGATCATGAATTTTATCACTAATCCTGATCCGATGATCGATAAGGATCCGGAATTACAGGCGCAACTTGAACTATGCATGGTCCGGATGCCTAACCAAAATCTAACGGACGAGGAAGCCCGAAAGGTATTGGAGTTTATGCGACAAAATGATGGTGTAAAATAATAAAAGCTGAATAAGAATCAACAAAGCTGCATAGGTATTAACCTTAAAATAAGAATAGAATGACTTTAACAAAATACATATTGACGAGCCTAATGGCGAGCGCGATGTTATCGACTTTCCATGCCTGTAAACCCAAAGGAGCGGGAGCCGCCGTGAGTGGTGATGCCGCTGAGAAGGTATATGTTGCCCCAGGGAAATACGATGAATTCTACAATTTCGTATCCGGGGGATTTAGTGGGCAGCTCTCCGTTTATGGACTTCCATCCGGCAGATTATTGCGTGTAATACCCGTTTTTTCACTAGATCCCGAAAAGGGCTGGGGTTTTAGTGAAGAAACTAAACCGATGCTCGAAACGTCCCATGGCAATGTACCTTGGGATGATTTACACCACGTGCAGCTTTCGAAAACCGATGGAAACTACGACGGCCGCTGGGTATTTGTCAATGCCAACAATACACCCCGTATTGCCCGGGTGGATCTGACAACTTTTCGTACGGCTGAAGTACTCGAACTCCCCAACAGCGGTGGAAACCACTCTTCGCCGTACATTACTGAAAATACCGAATATGTTGTTGCAGGAACGCGATTTTCGGTTCCGCTGGACGGTGAGTCGGGCGATGTACCTATCAATACCTTTAAAAAGAATTTTCGCGGAACATTGAGCTTTGTCAGCGTCAATAAGGATAATGGCAACATGGAATTGGCTTTTCAGATTGAGACACCCGGTGTAAACTATGACCTGAGCCGAGCCGGTAAAGGGACTTCTCATGGTTGGTTCTTCTTCTCCACCTACAATACCGAACAGGCAAATACATTGCTGGAGGTCAATGCATCCAAAAATGACAAAGACTTTATATTGGCCGTCAACTGGAAAAAAGCCGAAGAGTATTTGAAAGCCGGAAAAGGGAAAAAGGTTACCGGGTTGAAGTATGCCCATAACACTTACGACGAGAAATCACATACCGCAAAAACATCTTTTAATACAGAAACGATCGTATTGAAGGCAGAGGAGCTGGAGGGGCTATGCTACTATATCCCTTGCCCAAAATCTCCGCACGGTGTCGACGTTGATCCTACAGGCGAATATATTGTAGGGTCGGGTAAACTGGCTGCGGTCATACCTGTATTCTCGTTCGCTAAGATGCAGAAAGCAATCCAGGAAAAACAATTCGAAGGAAAATTCGGTGGTATCCCAATTATCAAATACGAATCTGCGCTGTACGGCGAAGTCCAAAAACCTGGCTTGGGCCCACTGCATACAGAATTTGATGGCAGAGGAAATGCAATCACGTCATTCTTTGTGTCTTCCGAATTGGTGAAATGGAATATTAAGGATTTAAAGGTGCTCGACCGTACACCAACATTTTACTCAACAGGCCATTTAATGATACCTGGTGGAGATACCAAAAATCCAGAAGGCAAATATGTCATCGCCTATAATAAGATTACGAAAGACCGCTTTCTCCCTACAGGACCGGAGTTGGCTCAGAGTGCCCAATTGTTTGATATCTCGGGAGACAAAATGCAATTGTTGTTAGACTTTCCGACCATTGGTGAACCACATTATGCGCAAGCTATCAAAGCGGAGAAAGTGAAAGACAAAAGTGTGAAGATTTTTAAAATTGAAGAAAATACCAGCCCATTTGTTGCCAAAGGAGACAAAGATGCACGCGTTGAACGTAAAGGTAACCAGGTACATGTATACCTGACATCCATCCGTTCACACTTCACTCCGGACAATATCGAGGGTGTACAACTAGGCGATGAAGTCTATTTCCATGTGACCAATATTGAGCAGGACTGGGATATGCCGCATGGCTTTGCTGTCAAAGGCGCAAAGAATGGAGAATTGCTCATTATGCCGGGAGAGACACAGACATTGAAATGGGTTCCAGATAGAGTAGGTGTATTCCCGTTCTACTGTACGGATTTTTGTAGCGCGTTACACCAAGAGATGCAGGGGTATATCCGTATCTCAAAAAAAGGAAACAATGTTCCGTTGATTTATAGTCTGGGAACCAATCAACCGCAAGAGAAGACCAATTAATATAACCTACAATGATGAAAACTACAAGTCACCTGTCAGCAGTACATCGGATTCTTTTGATCCTGAGTGGCCTGGCCCTGGTAGCGGTCATCTTCCTACCCATCTGGCGTATTGAGCTCGACGCAGCACAATACCCAGAAGGGCTAGAACTACAGATCTATAGCAACAAGTTGGCCGGACAAGTTGATATTATCAATGGACTGAACCACTATATCGGGATGAAAACGCTACATGCGGAAGATTTCATAGAATTTAAGGTCTTGCCCTATATCATCTTATTTTTTGCGCTTGCTTTTTTGCTTACCGGTTTCGTGCAGAATAGAAAACTGCTCTATGGCTTATTCTTTTGTTTTCTGCTTTTTGGAGTCGCAGCCCTAGTTGACTTTTATATCTGGGAATACAACTATGGGCATCAGCTCGATCCATCTGCACCGATAAAAGTTCCCGGAATGTCTTATCAGCCACCACTGATCGGATACAAACAGCTTTTAAATTTTGGCGCCTATTCTATACCTGATATCGGGGGATGGATCTTTATACTCTGTGGAATTATCTTGGCCTTTTGTACAGTGCGGGAGTGGCAAAATAATAAAACCCTAAAACTAAAATCATATGAGAAACTATAAATTATTTGCGTTGATCTGTAGTAGTATATTGCTGGTTCTATGTAGTTTGCAGGCCTGTCAGGGCAACAATAAACCCAAGCCTATTAAATACGGTAGCGAGCAATGTGCCCACTGTAAGATGACAATAACGGACGCGCGTTTTGGTACGCAGCTGCAGACAAAAAAGGGACGGGTCTTTAATTTTGATGACGTACAATGTATGATCGCCTTTGTCAAAGGGAACTCGGTCAAAAAAGAAGAGATTGCCGTTTATTACCTGCCGGATTATGTTAGCCATAAGCTCGTGCCGGCTGAAGGTGCATATTATCTCAAAAGTGAAGCCTTGAAAAGCCCAATGCGAGGCAATGTTGCTGTATTTGAAAAACGGGTGGAACTGGATAAGGTCAAAGCAGAGATCGGTGGCACGGTGATGACCTGGAATGATCTGTGGAAATAAATGAATAACAATGAAGAATCTAGCTTTAGCGTTGTACTGTGCAATGGCTTGTCTTTGGCTCGTAAACGTGCCTGTATCGGCGAAAACCATCCAGGTAGGAAAGGGGCAGTCGGTCAGAACAATAAAGGCTGGCTTAGCACAAGCGAAATCAGGTGATACCGTTTTAGTAGCGGCGGGTGTGTATAAGGAGGGGAATATTGTTATTGATAAGGCAATTTTCCTGAAAGGCCTGGGAAAACCTGTGCTGGACGGCGAGAAAAAATATGAACCGCTCTCGATCAAATCACCGCAGGTTACTGTTCAAGGCTTTTTAATACAGCATTCGGGACATTCTTCCATGAATGATATTGCCGGTATTAAAATTTACAATACAGCGCATATCAAAATTTTTGACAATGAGCTCGTGGACAATTTTTTCGGGATTTATGCGCAGAATGCTACAAACGTTGAAATACGGGGCAATATCCTCAAAGCTTTTGGTACAGCGGAGCAGCTGATTGGTAATGGTATTCATGCTTGGAAATCAGATAGTTTAAGTGTTGAAAATAATGAAGTGTCTGGACATAGGGACGGTATTTATCTTGAGTTTGTGACCCATACTCGAGTACAGGGCAATCTTTCTGAAAAAAATCTGCGCTATGGTCTCCATTTTATGTTTTCCCATGAGAACAGTTACATCTCAAACACCTTTCGCAGCAATGGTGCAGGTGTAGCTGTTATGTATACCAAGCATGTCCATATGGAAAACAATAATTTCGAAGAGAATTGGGGCGATGCCGCCTATGGATTGTTGCTCAAAGATATTTCCGATAGTCAGATCATCAACAATCAGTTTAGCCGCAATACCACGGGTATTTTTATGGAAGGATCGAATCGTATCCATATTGAACATAACAATTTTAAGAGCAACGGATGGGGGCTCAAGATTCAGTCGAGCTGTATGGACAATGTGCTTAAAGACAATAATTTTCTTCAGAATACCTTTGATGTTGCCACCAATGGTACCCTTACACTCAACAGCTTTGTGCATAACTATTGGGACAAATACGAGGGATACGATCTGAACAAAGACGGATTTGGGGATATCCCTTTTCGTCCCGTAAGCCTATTCTCGATGATGGTTGAGCGCTATCCTTCGGCGATGTTACTTTTTCGAAGTTTTATGGCCATGTTGTTCGACCGGACTGAAAAGCTATTACCAAGTCTGACACCCGAGGGGCTTAAAGACGATAAGCCTCGCATGAAATCAATAAAAGTATGATTAGTATCCAGCAGTTAACGAAAAGCTTTGGAAAATTCAATGCATTAAAGGGCATTGATCTGACCTTGAATGGCGGCGAATGCGTTGCCTTAATTGGCCCCAATGGCAGTGGTAAGACTACTTTGATCAAGTCTGTCCTAGGTATGGTCATGCCGAGTGCCGGACGGATCACTTTTGAAGGACAGGACATTGGACAGCAATGGGCTTATCGGAACCATATCGGCTATATGCCGCAGATCGGTCAATATCCTGAGAATATGTCCATCAAACAGGTCCTGGATATGATCAAAGATATCCGTAAACAGCCCCAGGCGGATTCGGATCTTTATCAGGCTTTTGGCGTGGACAAGCTGTTGGAAAAACGGATGGCAACGCTTTCCGGTGGCACAAGACAAAAAGTAAGTGCCTGTATCGCATTTATGTTTGACCCCAAAGTACTCATCCTGGATGAACCTACAGCAGGACTGGATCCTCTGTCTACCGAAATTCTCAAGGATAAAATCAAAAAAGAAATCGGACGCGGTAAACTGATCATCATCAGTTCCCATGTGCTTAGTGATCTCGATGAATTTGTATCGCAGATTGTCTTTCTGCAGGAAGGAGAGCTGAAGTTTCATAAGAGTTTGCAGCAATTAAAAGAAGATACAGGTACTGAAAAGCTATCTAAAGCAATCGCTTATTTGATGCAGAACCGCGACCTGTCTAATTAGAGAAAAGATGAATAAAATTATACGCTACGTTTTTGTGGATCTCTTGCGCAACAAGACCATTTTATGCTACACCATATTACTCTTTGTACTTTCCATGACGGTTTATAGCATGGAGGACAACTATGAAAAGGGATTACTCAGTCTACTGAATATTGTGTTGTTTGTAGTTCCGCTGATGAGTATCATTTTTTCAGGCATCTATATCTACCAGAGTTCCGAGTTTATCAATTGCCTTGTCAGTCAGCCTTTGCAACGGCAAAGCATTTGGGGCAGCCTGTATGTGGGTCTGGCAGGTGCACTTAGTTTAGCTTTTTTTATTGGCGTTGGCATACCAACTTTTATCTATGCATTTAGCTCTTCGGGAATTACTTTGGTCGGTTGCGGACTGTTACTTTCTTTGATTTTCGTTTCGATCGCGATGTGGACATCTGTATTGATCAGAGATAAGTCGAAGGGGATAGGATTGGCAATTTTGCTTTGGCTTTATTTCACGCTGCTTTTTGACGCACTGGTGCTTTTCATCCTATTTCAGTTTGCGGATTATCCCATCGAACATGGAATGGTTGCACTGTCCATGCTCAATCCCATCGATATCTGTCGCATCCTTATTTTATTACAGGTCGATCTCTCCGCGATGATGGGCTATACAGGGGCGATATTTCGGAATTTCTTCGGTAATACATTCGGCATTGCGATCACCCTGTTGGTCATGTTGCTCTGGTGCCTCATTCCTCTAGGGCTATCTATTCGCTATTTTAAGAAAAAGGATTTATAATAATTTATTGACCATTTAATACTATTATCATGATTAAATCACCGTTATTGGAGGTTTTCAATATGGAACCTCGACTTAAACACCCGACCATATTTGATCACTTCGATGCCCTGGATTCGGGCGAGTCATTTATTATCAAAAACGATCATGATCCTAAACCGCTCTATTATCAGTTGCTGGGTGAACGTGGAAAGGATCTCATTTGGAATTATCTTGAATCGGGGCCCGAATACTGGCAGGTTCGCCTTGGCAAACCGCTCGAAAGCGAAACACTGGAAACCGTTGGCCATATTGCTGCCAAGGATATCCGCAAGGCCGAAGTTTTAAAACAGCTTGGGGTAGATTTTTGTTGCGGTGGTAAGCAGACGCTTAAGGAGGCCGCTCATAGTGTTGGTCTCGATGAAATTGAATTGCGCAGACGGTTAAACCAATCCGAAGAGCTTCCTATAGCCGGCCCACCGCTAAATTTTAAAGATTGGGATATCGATTTTTTAAGTGATTATATTAAGAATGTTCATCATCGGTATGTCCGGGAAAAAGGACCGATTATTCAGGAACTTGCACATAAAGTGGCCGATGTGCATGCACAGCAGCATCCCGAGCTGGTCAACTTGTCCCAAGAACTCGATGCCTTTCTTGATGACCTTTACCATCATTTGGATAAAGAGGAGAAGCAGCTCTTTCCGGCAACCAAGAATGAACAAGAATTGACCAGCAAACAGGTAGATCAGCTCATTCAATTTTTGATTTCCGAACACGAAGATTCAGGAAAGGAACTTCAGCAGTTGCGCAAAATTACCCAAAATTACACATTGCCAGCCAATGCCTGCAATTCCTACACGTCATTATTTTCACAGATCGAATCTTTCGAATCCGATCTTTTGCAGCATATCCACCTGGAGAATAATATTTTATTTCCAAAGTTGCTCACGAGCTACGGTGTTCAAATGAATTAAAAACTAGAAAAGCCATGCGGATAAACCAGCATACCAAGATTTCAGAACTGATCAGCTATAATGACTTAAGCATTGAAGCCATTGCAGCTATTGCCAAACCCTTGCGTAAGATCCGGATCCCGGTGTTGCGTCGGATACTGGCCCCTCGGGTCTCCATAGGCGAAGCAGCAAAAATTGGCGGATGTTCGGTTGCAGATTTTCGTGCTGCGCTGGTACCGCTCGGCTTTATTTGGATGTCAGATGGAGCTGAGAAAGTCAATGATCCATTCGATGCAGCAGAGCGGCCAAGTTGGATGGATGATGCAGCAGTGACGGTTGTATTCGATGTGAGACCCCTATTGGAAATGGGGCAAGATCCATTAAAAGATATTTTTCAGTTGTATCGCTCACTCGTCGCAGGAGGGATTCTTTGCATCAGCAATTCATTTGTCCCCATTCCATTGATTAGGCGTATGGAGGAGCGTGGAGTGCCAAGCTATAGCCACGAATGGGCGGAGGGCGAATTCAGAAGTTACTTTTATAAAAAAGATACAGTGCTGTCCGTTCAGCCTGCTGAGGGCGATCATATTTCATTTGTGCCGAAACGACTTTTTGAGCAGAAATTAGCGCGACTTTCCGCGCTTCAACTTGTTACATTGGATGTCAGGACATTGCCTATGCCGCAGCCCATGGAATCAATTCTTGAGGCCCTTGCTCAACTGAAAGCCGATGAGGTTGTCTATGTAAAACATCGGAAGGTTCCGCTCCATTTACTAGAAGAACTGGATCATTTTTCTTATCGGATTTTCATCCATGAACAACATCCTGGAGATGTCCATCTGTTAATTTACCCCGTTAAATAAAATGGCACATATTGCTATTCATAAGAGCCCAGAAGCGTATGCTGTATTGCCGTTTTTTATCACTGCGGGCATTTTTTTTCTACTGTTCAGCTTCCTCTTGGTTTTTAGCGGGGGGCAGCTCTTTGGGCACCATTTTCAACCAAAAGTGCTGGCAATCGTCCATAGCCTAGCACTAGGTTGGGGCACGATGGTGATTTATGGAGCGGCGTATCAGCTGGTGCCGGTTATTTTTGAACGTTCACTTCGCTCTTCCAAATTGGCATTTTTCAGTTATATCTTATTGACATCGGGAACCTGTGTGTTGATTTATAGTTTCTGGTATTTCAAGATCGGTTTACTCATGTGCGTTGGAGGGCTATTGATTACGCTCAGCTCCTACCTGTACTTCTACTTGCTGTGGATGACGACTAAAGATGTGGAGCATCTATTTGAACTACGCCTTTATTTTACGTTCTCGGCCTTCTGGCTTTGTTTTACAACCACCTTAGGCCTTTTGCTTGCCATTAATTTAGCCCATGGTTTTCTAACAAAAAGTCACCTCGATATCCTAAAGCTACATGCCCACGTCGGTATTGTTGGTTGGTTTTTGCAGTTGATCCTGGGAGCGGGAGCGAAGATGCTGCCGATGTTTCTCTTGGGACAATCCACCAAAACAAAGTGGCTTTATGTTTCGGTCATTTTGATAAACCTTGGATTGGTACTTTTTTTATTGGACGGATACAGCCATCCTGTGGGATTAAGATCTCTTACCTTTGGAGCAATAGTGCTATTGGGAGTAGTTTGCTGGGCCGTTTTTGTCGTGGATTGTTTAGTGCACCGGGCTCGTAAGGTACTGGATATTCCGATGAAACATAGTTTCATTTCCTTTTTGAGTTTATTGTTCGCGTTTCTCACCTTACCTATGGTTGTCCGGCAGGAGTCTGGTAATTGGGTGAATTTATATGCCGTATGGGTGTTTTTTGGATGGATAACGGGTATTATTTTAGGGATGACCTATAAGACCCTGCCTTTTATGATCTGGAATTGGCGCTATAAAGATCTCAATGGCATCAAAAAAATACCTTTGCCCAAGGAACTTTATAGTCAGCGATTACTTTCTATACAATATTATCTTTACCTAGTGGCGCTTGTCGTCATGGCGGTTGCTGTAGCCGGTCAATTCAGGTGGGCATTATACTGTGCAGCCTGGCTTTGGGCAGCACTTGCTGCTGTTTATGTTGTCAATGTCGGAAAAGTAGTTTTTCATCAAAGAAAAAGTAAATAAACTACGCACCTCGCCTATATATTTAATGAAAGATACCATGAAAATTGATCTAACAAAACCGGAGGCTTCCGATCAGTTAAAAGCTGTTCAGGTATTGATGCTTGTGATGGATCCCGAATTGGGGATCAACATCGTAGATATGGGCTTAATTTATGATATTAATTTAACCGATCCCAGTCGTATTGTTGTTACCATGACGTTATCTTCATCCTATTGCCCGATGGGCGACTCTATCGTTCATGGCGTTGAAAAAACATTGCAACAGCAATTTCCACAGCGGGCAATAATTATCGAGCTCGTTTGGGATCCTATTTGGACTCCCGATCGGATCAGCGAAGAGGGAAAGAGCCTATTGGAACGAGAATGATTTCTTGAAGAATAAATTCACCTCCCTATTTCCGCTATTCGCCGAGTTTTCCCGATCGTTAGTCTAAAGCCTTTAGGCTAAGGGCCTATTGTGTTGTAGTTTTGAGTCAACAAATAAGAACTAAAGTACTAACACAATAAAAAAAAACATTATGAAAACGCTAGTAAAAACATTCGCAGCAGCAGCCCTAATCGCAGTATCTACATTCGCTATGGCAGCTGAAGGACCTGGAGCAAAAGCAACAAAAGAAAACGTTAACCTTTCCACAGCTGACTTCGCTTTAGAGCACTATGTTGCGGTCACTACGGAGGGAGAATCAGCAGGCGTAGAGCAGTTATTTGCAGCTGATTTTAATCAAAAGATTCAAGCATCCAATGCGCAGTCTAACAGCCGTAGCGAAGTGGTTAAATCCTTGAAAAAACAAAAGGGCGAAAAGCTGAACTGTACAGTAAGCACAGATATCATCGAGGAATCGGCAGACTATATGGTGGCTAAAGTAACGTTGAAATTTGAAAACTTCACCAAGACTGACCTGGTTACCTTGGAGCGTGTAGGTAATGATTGGAAAGTATCTAAATCAATCAATTCGTATAAATAAGAGCCATCTCAAATAAATATATATATGTTGTAGAGCCATGTCGGGAGATGTGGCTTTTTCATGATCTATTTAAAATAGCGAGTTGCCTCGGGGATAGCCAGCTAGTGGAGCTCAATTAGAATAATTAAGTAGAAAGAATAGATGAATCTAGGAGAAGAATTAGGAGAAGAGATTAAAGGAATAGAGTTGTTATAACGCTCGTACAATGGGCTGTGAGCTATTTCAGAAGGAAAAATGTAAATATTTTAGGGAAAGAACTAGGGAAAGATTAGGAGAAGAAGAAGTAGAAAGAAAGTAGAAGAATTAGTAGAAAGATAGTAGTATCGCCTCGTTTATAGATCTTGAATGCACTTGAGTTGATCGTGTAGTTTAATCACACCTTTCCCTACAACAGCTCATACAACGAAGCTTTGATAAACTGGATCGCCTTAGTTTTCCTCTTACCATAGCGTGCATGGTTATGACCAAAGACATGGTATCTCGGTGATCGCTCCAACACGAACTCACGGATTTCGTCGCTGCACTAGGCATTATTTGCTAAAAACTGCTAATTAGGGATAAGTTTAAATAACTTCAATAGGGGTTGTGTTCGTACCTGCTTCGTATAGCCTTCGGATCAGGACATCTAGGGTTCGATTGTTGACCAGTATCTGACCAGTTTTTCCCTGTACAGAGACTGGACAAGGTCTGCTGGGTGTCTGTACAATATCTATTGATGATCCGAACGTGGTACGAATGTGATATGAGGCAGACTTACCTCCCTCTTCCCGCCACTCACCGAGTTTTCCCGATCGTTGGTCTAAAGCCCGTAGGCTAGGGGCCTAATGTGTTGTAGTTTTGAGTCAACAAATAAGAACAACAGAACTAACATTATAAAATAAAGATATTATGAACCATCATGAGTGTATTCAAAGGACACTCATGATAGCTTTATCATCAAATAAAAAACAAATAATTTCGATAAAAAACGCTAATAAAAACATTTGCAGCAGCAGCCTTAATCGCCATATCAACATTCGCTATTGCAGCTGAAGGACCAGGAGCAAAAGCAACAAAAGCTAACGTTAACCTTTCCACAGCAGACTTTGCTTTAGAGCACTACGTTGCGGTAACGACAGAGGGAGAATCAGCAGGAGTAGAACAGTTATTCGCTGAAGATTTCAACCAAAAGATCCAATCTTCTAATGCACAATCTAACAGCCGTAGTGGAGTGCTCAAACTATTGAAAAAGCAAAAAGGAGAGAAGCTGAACTGTACAGTAAGCACTGATATCTTAGAAGAATCAGCAGACTATATGGTCGCTAAAGTGACTTTGAAATTTGAAAACTTCATCAAGACTGACCTCGTTACCTTGGAGCGTGTGGGCAATGACTGGAAAGTATCCAAATCGATCAATTCGTATAAGTAATATCCAATAACTAGTGGTTTGTCAGTAAAAGGAGACAAACCACTAGTGAATCATATGTTTAAGTTTAGTTTAGAAGCCATATCGTGAGATGTGGCTTTTTACGTCAAAAGGGCCTGATTCTCATCAGACCCTTTCTCTTAGCGTTTATTTGTACAGCAATTTTTATGTTTCCTATCGTTTCCTCTTTTTTGTTTCGTCATCCAATGTTTTTAAAGACTATTGGATTTTCACTGTGCGACGCCAATTTTTATGTTGAACCTTTCTTTCGAAAGGCAGCTTGTAGCCGTTTTGTATTGTTAGAACAATAGCCAATTTGAAATAGTTTTATCGGAGTGATTTTTTTTATAAATTGGCTTGGCTTATTTAAACTGTATGAAGATCCCTATTATTAGGGACCAGGCTATTCAATTAAATATTTTAAATAATCAGTTATGATAAAAGAAACATCACGAATATTCTCTTCATTCTTATTAGGAATTATAATATGTTTCTATTGTACTTCCACGAGTATAGCTCAAACTAGTCGTAACAATGATCCAGCCTTTTGGACTGATGATATACAGTTTGATATTGCCACCAACCAGACATTTTTTAAATCCTATGATTCAATAAATTCAATTGTTATAGGATATAAGGATTTAAAACCTTATTACATTTTATTAAATTTTAAGAATGATTCGTTAGGCACCAAGACTGAGCACTTTGACCTGACATTTGAAGGAGATTTATGGCTTCTAAAAAAAGCATACCCTTCGATTGAAGTATTGGATTTACAATCGGACGAGTTTAATAGCAATGCCAGTTTAAGAATAGAAAAGATTCAGAGGATAAAATCCATTACTATAGAAAGAAAAAAACTTCATCTATCATTATTTAGTGCTACCATTTCTTCGGGTACAAGAGATTATCTTACAGAAAACGTATGGGCGTTTGCTGCCAGGTATGTTGGAGGAACGAAAGAACTTGAAAAAAATCTAAGTTCAATTAGTCGTCCTGAGCTGTCAAAAAATGATGTAGATAGTGTTTTTCTATTTAAAGTAAAAATATCAAAAGAAGGCGACTTAGAGGAAGTAGAGCCAGTATATGGTAATAAATCTTCGTATTCTAAAGCGCTTCAAAAGAAATTGTCTGAAAAAAATACGAACTATTTTGGCGACGGTACCTCAAAATGGAAAGCTGCGATTCGGGGTAATGTCAGTAGGCCTTTGAATTCAATTTTAAAAATTTATGTTAAAAGAAGCCAAAATGGACAAATAACAATAAAAACTCCGACAGTGCTTAGAAACTGGACTGGTAACTAAGTCCAATAGTACGTCCGCAGAAAGTTTGTGGTACTGTTTGGTTTTGGACCTGTTTGATATTTAACTGTTCAAAAAAGATTACAGTTGTTCGTTTCACGATCAGTCTTTCGCAGGAGCTTGATTTTGGTGTTTAAGAATATCCATCAGCGCACATTAGTAGAAAGATCAAGCATTAATAAACTGAACAGCCTTGACCTTATCTTACCATTTTATCCTTGTGACAGCTTAAAAAGAATGCTATTTTACAATGTTAATAACATTTATTGCTAATCAGTTAAAAAAAATGTTAATTTGTAGGTTAAGCCATAGAGATTTTAGATAAATAGATAGATGACTCATACTGCTCATAATAAATTAGTTAGTTTTATTTGGTCCATTGCCGATGATTGCCTTCGCGACGTATATGTACGAGGTAAGTATCGTGATATTATTTTGCCCTTTGTTGTATTAAGGCGTATCGATTCCTTGCTGGAAACGACAAAAGATGCGGTACTAGAGGAAGTGCGCTATCAGCGGGAGGATGCAGGCCAGATCGAACTCGATCCCGATGGTCTTAGACATGCATCCAAGTATGTGTTTTATAACACATCACCGTGGACAATGGAGAAGCTCAAAGGCACAGCGACCAATTCGCAACAAAAATTGGTGGCTAATTTTGAAGAGTATCTGCTTGGCTTTTCTGCCAATGTGCAAGAGATTATCGAGAAGTTTAATCTGCGTGCGCAGATACGTCACATGGCAACCAAAGATGTATTGTTGGATGTCCTGGAAAAGTTTACTTCTCCTTATATCAACCTGACACCGCTAACAAAGAACGATCCCGAGGGACGTCTATTGCCAGCGTTGTCCAACCTGGGAATGGGTTATGTATTCGAAGAGCTGATCCGCAAATTCAACGAAGAGAATAACGAAGAGGCCGGAGAGCACTTTACACCACGTGAAGTCATTCAGTTAATGACCCACTTGGTCTTCGAACCTTTAAAAGATCATCTACCCAATATTATTACCATCTATGACCCTGCCTGTGGAAGTGGGGGGATGCTTACCGAAAGTGAAAACTATCTTGTCGAAGATGACGCCTTTAAATATAAAGGGGATGTCTACTTGTATGGTAAGGAGATCAATGACGAGACTTATGCCATCTGTAAGTCCGATATGATGATTAAGGGCAAGGATCCAGAGAATATTCGTGTCGGTTCTACATTATCGACCAATGAGTTTTCGGATATGAAGTTCGACTTCATGTTGTCCAATCCACCTTATGGTAAATCTTGGGCTTCAGAGCAGAAGTACATCAAAGATGGTAAGGATGTTATCGATACCCGTTTTCAGATCAAACTTAAAGACTATTGGGGCAACTGGGAAACCGTAGATGCTACACCGCGTAGTTCCGATGGACAGCTCCTTTTCTTGATGGAAATGGTGGATAAGATGAAAGCTCCTACTTCCAATAAGATAGGTAGCCGTATTGCATCTGTGCACAACGGCTCATCACTTTTTACAGGTGATGCAGGTTCTGGTGAAAGCAACATCCGTCGGTATATTATCGAGAACGATCTATTGGATGCAATTGTTCAGATGCCCAATAACTTGTTCTATAACACGGGTATAACCACTTATGTTTGGTTATTAAACAATAATAAGCCAGCTGCGCGAAAAGGACATGTACAATTGCTTGATGCCAATAAGCTGTTTCAAAAATTACGTAAAAACCTGGGGAGCAAGAACTCTGAGTTTTCACCAGCACAGATAGGGGAGATCGTTAAAAATTATCTTGAGAACCGATCCGAGAGCGCGGAGAATGATCTGCTTCAAGTTAAACGCTTTAAGAACACAGACTTTGGCTACTATAAAGTCAATATCGAACGTCCAAAAAGACTTAAGTCACAGTTTACAGCAATTGCTTTGGACGAATTACGTTTTGATAAAGTCCTCAAGTACCGATGCAGGCCCTGTACGAAACCTATGGCGACCTAGTTTATACCGACCTTGCTAGCAAAAGCGAAGAGATCAACCAGCGTGCTGAGAAAGAAGATTGGGGACTCAACAAAAAGCAGTTGGCTAAGCTGATCGAAGCAGCTACCTGGAATAAACCCAAAGCACTATATGACGCAGCTCTTGTGCTGTGGTCGCATATTGGCGATAATGAGTTTAAGGATTTTAATGCCTTTTCAAGTTTGGTGGACGATACCTGCAAAAAGCATAAGATTACCCTTGCTGCTACGGAAAAGAAAGCGATCTTATCGGCGATAAGCACTTACGATGCCGAAGCAGAGAAAGTGATCAAAAAGATCGAAAAGATTACGGGTGATAAAAAAGTCCAATTGCTTAATCATTTAGGTTGCTCCGAGGAGCAGTTGCCATTGTTTGGGTATTATGCAACTGCTAAAGCAGGGGAGTATACCGTATACGAGACCGAGAGTGATCTGCGAGACAGCGAACAAATTCCATTGGATGAATCCATTATCAGCTATTTTGAGCGTGAGGTGCTTCCGCATGTAGAGGAGGCCTGGATCAATCTGGATTCTGTCAAGATCGGTTATGAGATCTCCTTCAACAAATATTTCTATAAGCATACACCATTACGCTCTATCGAAGAAGTCAAGGCAGATCTCTTGGCATTAGAAGAACAGGCAGATGGCTTATTGCAAGATATTTTAAACTTCTAGGTTATGGAGCCACAAAGTAATCTACTTATTTATCAAAGTGAAGACGGTGTTACCCGTATCGAGACACGTTTAGAGGGCGAAACGGTATGGCTGACATTGGAACAGATGAGCGAGCTGTTCCAAAAATCTAAGTCCACAATCAATGAGCACGTGCTTAATATCTTCAAGGAAGAGGAACTGGTTGAGGATGAGGTAAAGAGAAAAATCGGAATTTCCGATTTTTCTACCAAGCCTACTAATTATTACAATCTCGATGTCATTATCTCCGTAGGCTACCGTGTCAAGAGTCATCAGGGCACCAAGTTCCGCCAATGGGCTACGGCGCGTTTACGCGAATATATCGTCAAAGGCTTTACCATGAATGATGAGTTGTTGAAGCAAGCTGGAGGAGGCAATTACTTTGACGAGTTATTGGCTCGCATCCGTGATATACGCTCATCCGAAAAAGTCTTTTGGCGCAAAGTGTTGGATATCTATGCCACGAGTATTGATTACGACCCTAAGACGGAGGTCTCACAGCACTTTTTCAAAACTGTACAGAACAAGATGCATTTTGCTACGCATGGAAATACAGCCGCTGAGATTATTTACAAACGCATTGATGCCGATAAACCGAATCTTGGACTAACGAACTTCAAAGGCGAACAACCAAGCAAACAAGAAATACAGGTTGCTAAAAATTATTTGACAGAGGAGGAACTTAATATTCTCAATCGTACGGTAACAGCCTATTTGGAGTTAGCCGAATTGCAGGCACTCAATCGTAAGCCGATGTATATGCAGGACTGGATTACGCGTCTAGATGATTTTCTACGTATGGTGGGTAATGAGGTATTACAACATGCCGGAGCAGTAAGCCATGATCAAGCAGTGAAAAAGGCGGAGCTTGAATATGCTAAGTACAAGGAGAAGACCAAAAATGAATTATCCAAAGTGGAGAAGGATTTTGTCGCCTTCATTGATACCACAGCCAAAAGTCTAGAAAGTAAAAAGAAGAAGTAGCATGCAGCGATACGAAAAATATAAAGATAGCCGGATAGACTGGTTGGGGAAGATTCCTGTAAATTGGGAAACAGAAAAAGGAAAATGGTTATTTATTAAAAATGAGAGGCCAGTTCTAGCCGATTACGACGTTATTACATGTTTTAGAGATGGAGAAGTTACTCTAAGAAAAAATAGACGTGAGGATGGATTCACCAATTCATTAAAAGAAATTGGTTACCAAGGAGTATTAAAAGGAGACTTGGTGATCCATCAAATGGATGCTTTCGCTGGTGCAATCGGTGTTTCCGATTCAGATGGTAAATCCACTCCAGTTTATTCAGTGTGTTCACCAAGAGTTAGCAACGTTTCGAACTACTTTTATGCTTATTATCTTAGATCAATGGCTTTAGCTGGTGTAATTTCGAGTTTAGCTAAGGGAATTAGAGAAAGAAGTACTGATTTTAGATTTAACGACTTTTCTAATCTAATATATCCTCTTCCTCCAATTAGTGAACAAGAAGCTATCGCTAAATTTCTAGACGACAAATGTGAGAAAATTGATTCAGCTATACACTTCAAAGAGCAACAAATTGAAAAGCTTAAGGAATTCCGTCAGATTACCATCCACAATGCTGTCACTAAGGGAGTTCGACATTCTAAGGGAGAGGTTGTCCAAATGAAAGATTCAGGAATCGAATGGATTGGGAAAGTGCCAGAGGATTGGGAAGTGAAGAGGTTAAAATATACTTGTCTAATCAATCAAAAATCATTGTCGGAAACAACGGATAAAAATCAGGAACTTGATTATGTTGATATAGGTAGCGTTTCTTTAACGCATGGAATTGAAAAAACTGAATCATATTTATTTGGCAATTCGCCATCAAGAGCAAGAAGAATTGCAAGTGTGAATGATACAATTATTTCAACTGTAAGAACGTATTTAAAAGCAATTGATTTTATTGATGAGAGCAAATCTAAGTTTATTTTTTCTACTGGCTTTGCAATTTTAACTCCTAATGGTGTCTCGCCGAAATATTTAGCTAATGTGGTTAGAAGTAATGTATTTACCGATCAAGTTAGTTTTGCATCTAAGGGAATGAGTTATCCAGCAATCAATTCTACTGATTTAGGCTGTTTGTGGATACCAATTCCTCCTGTATCAGAACAAAAAGCCATAATCACCCATTTACAAGAGCAAACCTCAAAAATTGATAAAGCGATTAGTCAAAGGCAAGAACAGATTGTTAAACTCAAAGAATACAAGCAAAGTTTAATTAACGAGGTAGTAACAGGAAAGATAAAAGTAACAGGATAGTTCTTATTAATCAATTTTAAATCAAAATTTGAATGAAGGGGAAAACTATTTTTACAAAACTAGAAGCGTTGGCAATTGAGGAGCTCATTGAGCAAAAATGCAATGCATCTTCGGATAAGCAGAAAGGCATTCGGGCTAAGATTCGTACGTTAGGATTTTATGCGAGTGATTTCGGCGTAGGCAACGGCTACACTGTAAATGATTTTAGACGTGTGGCCAAGATCATTGAAACGAAGGATGCGACTTTAGTAGATCAAGCTCCAATCAAGACCGTGTTGAAGGAGAAGGCGAAAAGTCCAATTTTACAAAGTAGTTTTGAAATGTTAAGCCTCAATCATGCAGAGAATATTATTACTCAACTAAAAGATTTTGATTTCCAAGGTTTTGTTACTATTAATCATGTTAGACAAAATAATAAAATAATACCTCAAACACAGGGCGTGTATATAATATTAAATACAGCAAAAAAATACACTTTTCGGGAAATAGGCTCCGGTGGTTATTTTAAGGGTAAAGATCCTAATGTATCGCTGGATGAATTAAAAGCTAATTGGGTAGATAATAGTCACATTGTATATGTTGGAAAAGCGGGTTCAACTACCAGTCTATCAACTTTGCGATCAAGGTTAATACAATACTTTCAGTTTGGCCAAGGAAAGGCCGTCGGACATCAAGGCGGCAGATATATCTGGCAATTGGAAAAGGCCGAAGAACTCACTGTGTGCTGGAAAACTATAGAAGGTATTGAACCAACAACGGTAGAGACAAATTTGATAAAAGAGTTTACGCGCTATTACGGAAAGCGACCTTTTGCTAATTTAAAAGATTAATAAATTTATTAGCCAATAACTATTCAATTCATGACCTCAAAATATAACGAACAAGCTTTAGAATCCCTTATTGAAAAGGCACTTACAGGATCATCATTGGAAGATCTGAAAGAGCAGGGGACAACCATTGCAGATGCCAACGATAAATATGGGCAATATCTGTCCGGAAAAGGGTACTATCTGGGCGATCCACTCGATTTCGACAAGAGCTATGCATTAGATGCACACCGGTTTTGGAATTTCCTTCAGGCTACGCAGGCCAAAGAACTTGCTAAATTGCAAGTCTATGGCGATTGGAAACTTAAGATCTTGGAACGTTATGATCGTATGGTCAAAAAGTATGGCGTATTGCGTGTACTTAAGAAAGGAATAGATGTGGATAATGCACATTTTACCCTTTTCTATGAAGCACCCAGTGCTAGCAGTGCGCAGGCTGTACAGAATAATTTTGAACATAATCAATTTGCTGTAACCCGACAAGTGCGTTACTCCAATCTCAATCCAGGGGAAGAAATTGATATGGTCATCACAGTCAACGGCATACCACTTTGTACGATTGAACTAAAGAATACCTGGACCGGCCAGACTGCCGCGGTGCAAGGAATACACCAGTATAGACATACGCGTGATAGTAATCAACCTTTATTGCAGTTCGGGCGTTGTTTAGTACATTTTGCTGTTGATACGGACGAAGCGTATATGACAACCAAACTTCAAGGAAAGGACACCTTCTTCCTGCCCTTTAATAAAGGCGATAATATGGGCAAGGGAAATCCTGTAAATCCTAATGGACACCGGACAGCCTATCTTTGGGAAGAAACATTTAGCAAAGAAAGCTGGGCTAGCATTATACAGCATTTTATGCTGTTAGAGGGTAAAGATAGCGATCCGCTTAGTAAGAAGTTCTACATCTTTCCGAGGTACCATCAGTTGGATGTGGTGCAACAGTTAATAGCTGATGTACGTAAACAAGGAGTTGGTAGCACCTATTTGGTACAACATTCCGCTGGTTCTGGTAAATCCAATTCCATTACGTGGACAGCCTTTCAGCTTATCGAAGTGGAAGACCAGCAAGGTATGCCGCTTTTCGATTCCGTTATCGTAGTTACTGATAGAAGGGTATTGGATCGGCAATTGCGCGATAACATTAAGAGCTTCTCCGAGGTGAAAAATATTATTGGTGCAGCATTTTCTTCCAGCGATCTGAGACTGGCTCTCGAAAGCGGAAAGCGTATCGTTATTACCACCATACAAAAATTCCCACATATCCTTGAGGATATCGATGACATGAGCGATAAACGCTTTGCTATTATTATCGACGAAGCGCATAGTAGCCAAGGTGGCTCAGCAGCGGATAAGATGAATCAGGTTTTGGGTAAGTTGGATACGAACGAAGAGGGCGAGGTCGATGCACAGGATTTAATCCTGCGTGCGATGGAAGCTCGTAAGATGCGTCAAAATGCGTCCTATTTTGCTTTCACAGCAACACCTAAAAATGCTACGCTAGAGCGTTTCGGTACCAAACAAGCCGACGGATCTTTTAAGCCCTTTCATCTGTATTCAATGAAGCAGGCGATAGAGGAAGGGTTTATTTTAGATGTATTGGCGAACTATACCACCTTCCGCAGCTACTACCAATTACAAAAGTCTGTTGAGGATAATCCTGAATTCAATACCAGCAAGGCACAGAAACGTTTAAAAGCCTTTGTAGAGCGTGATCCCCGAACCATACAGGCCAAAGCACGGATTATGCTACAGCATTTTCTACAGCAGGTTTATTACAAAAAGCTGCTCAAAGGAAAAGCGAAGGCGATGGTCGTTACGCAGAGTATCGAATCGGCTATACGCTACTATCAAGCCTTGAAGCTTATACTAGCAGAATACGACAATCCTTTTAAAATTGTTATTGCGTTTTCAGGGAAAAAGCTTGTGGATGGTATTGAGTATACCGAAGCATCTTTGAATGGATTTCCAGATTCAGAGACCAAAGACAAATTTGACGAGGATGACAATCGTATCCTTGTGGTCGCCAATAAATACCTTACGGGTTTTGATCAGCCCAAGCTGACCACAATGTATGTAGATAAGAAATTGCAGGGCGTATTATGTGTACAGGCACTTTCCAGACTTAACCGTTCAGCCAATAAATACGGAAAGAAAACAGAAAATCTTTTTGTATTAGATTTCTTCAATGATGGTGCTGATATCAAAGCCGCATTTGATCCATTTTATACGGCGACATCCCTGAGTGGTGCTACCGACGTCAATGTGCTGCATGATCTCAAAGATAGCCTTGATGATTCCGGTATTTACGAGTGGCATGAGGTTGAGATTTTCAATACCAAGTTTTTTCAAAGTGTACCGGCAGATCAATTGAGCCCTATTATTGACCAAGCTGCATTACGATTTAATAATACTCTGGATTTAAATGAAGAGCAAAAAGCGGATCTCAAGATCAAGGCTAAGCATTTTGTAAAAGTGTATGGGCAAGTGGCTGCGGTGATCAGTTTTGAAAATATGTTTTGGGAAAAGCTATTTTGGTTCCTAAAATTCCTTATTCCTAAGATGATCATAAAGCGCAAAGAAGATGAACTGTTGGATGAGTTATTGGATGCAGTAGATTTGTCAACATATGGTATTGAGCGTGTACGCCTCAATGAATCGCTACTACTTGACAAGGGTGAAAGCACGTTAGATCCTGCCAATGCCAATCCGCGTGGCGCGCATGGTGATGATGAGACCGATGCTTTGGATAAGATTATTCGCGATTTTAATGATCGCTGGTTTGCGGATTGGGAAGCAACGCCAGAGGATAAGCGTCAGGTATACGAGACATTTACCCAGCGTATCGCAGATCATCCGGATTACCAGCAAAAGTATGTAGATAATTTGGACCCTTATACGCGAGAACTTGCCTATAAGAAGATATTTGATGATGTAGCTCTTTCCATGCGTAAGTTTCAGATGGAATTTGCGAAACGTTTAATGGATGATCAATTTAAACAGGAATTTCGGAATAGTACACAACGTTATTTGGAGAGGTAGTGAGCAGTATTTTTAATTAGCAAGTATTTATTAATTTTCAGAAAATTAAAATGGGGAGACAAGCTACAGATGTGGACGCACAAATTCAGTTACTCAAGGATAGAGGGCTGTATATTGATGACGATGAAAAAGCCAAAGAATATTTATTAGATATTGGGTATTATCGGCTGGGTTTTTATTGGCATTACTTTGAAGTGGATGAAAATCACAATCTTCGTGAGGGGATCAGTCTTGATGATATTATCAAACTCTATTATTTCGACGTTGATTTGCGGAATCTTTTGGGAAAATATTTATACAGAATTGAAGTCCATTTTCGAACGCAGGTAGTCTATCATGTTTCTAATCACTATCTACAATCTCCAACTTGGTTCAATGATCCTAGAGTAGTGCATGCCCCATTTATTCAAAAGTTGCCGAAGATCTATAACGATAAATTTAAATCTAAAAACGTTCCTATACGAGATCATCATGCTAAATATATTAACGATATCTATGCCCCGACCTGGAAAACGTTGGAATTTTTTACATTTGGTCAGGTATATACCCTTTTTAAAAGTTTGAAAGAAGATATTGTTAAGCAAAAAGTTTCAGATGTATATCAAATAAGAGACATAGATGTGCTTGAAAATCATATTTTAGCCCTAATCAATATTCGAAATATTTGTAGTCACAGTGGTGTTTTATTTGATTGTAATCAACCTTTAGGTATCCGAAGAATTCCCAACAAACGATATAGATTAAGAACACGTAATCAAACGAATCTTAATGCGTCAATTCGTCTAATTCTTTTTGTATTGAGTAAAGTTTCTCAAAATAGAGCTGATGATTTAGAGAGAGAACTCATAGCTCTGTTCGCTAGTGCTAGAACTAATGGAGCTGTAAATGAAATGATTGATCAACATATAGTTTTTGATCTTGCTATTTAATAGAAAAGTTTGTATATTTGTACCGTAGTTAGTGCCCCTCTATACTCTATTGCTATAGAGCAGCACTTTAAAACAAGAATTTATAAAACCCAACTCTTTTTAGGCGTTGGGTTTTCTTTTTTACCTTATTATGTATCCGGCCTATGAACTACATTTCAGTTGATTTTTTTAAGTTCTGTGGGTAAAGCTCTTTTATATTCTTGTGGTTTATTGACGCTATATTCATTATTGTATGTTTTAACCACAGAAATGGGTTCACCTCATGGTTTTTGCAGATAGCGAAGAAAGAGTAGATCATTGCTGATCGCTTTGCTGCCTCATGGCTTCCGGCGAACAACCAATTTTTGCGTCCCAGAGCAACAGGGCGAATGGCATTCTCGATAAGGTTATTGTCAATCTGCAGATTCCCGTCGCGCAGATATTCCGAGAGCATGTCCCAGCGTACGTATGCAGGAGAATGAACGGTATTTTAGAAGTAGGTTGAGGAAATGATTTTAAAAAAATCTACTTAATCATCAAATATGCCAAAATTTAAGTTTCTACTTTCATGTAAGTAGATTTATTGTTTGGAAAACTCAAGTCAAATTCCGATGTTTGATTACCGTAGCAATATTGAGTAGATCGATATTGTTAATGAAAAGTATAACCTCTGTCATTTAAATTTCTTAGATAAACATTTGTCAAAGATATAGCTTTATTGTACATGTGTTTAAGTTAGCGGAAAATAATTACAGATAATTAAAAACTGAATCAAATTAATAATATGGGAAATACATTTGGACTGGAAATACAAGAGGCGAGAAATGTCCCTTCCAGTAGAAAATATTGGTTTATAAGAACATTTGGGGGGCAATTATTTAGTTATTTTTATGAACGAGAAAAGGTCGGTATAATTGGGAACTCAGTGCCTTTGGAGTACATTAAAAATGGACGATATGATAATACCACTTTTACAACACTTCAACAATATATATATCAAAACGAGGTACAAGAAAATCAAAGTGAAGCTACTAAGTTAGCGAATCAACTGTTAAGATTTTATCATGATGTGAAGATTGGGGATGTTGTAATGATGCCATCAGCTGATAGTGACTATATTGCGATTGGTTTAATAGATTCGGATATAAAAATAGAAAAAACCACTGGGATCGTAAAACATAACGATAAAGATGAGTCTTATCCTGAGAAAATTAGAAAGGTAAAATGGCAAAAGATTTTACCAAAAAGTGAGGTTGTTGGTGATCTACGTTCTTTATTTTCATCTCGCCTAGGGTTGACTAATGCTGACAAATATGGCGATTTTATTGAAAGTAATCTTTCAAGTGTATTTGTTAAAGAAGAAATGACATATGGGACATTTTATATCAATCAAGATGAGAATATAAATGCCTTCGAACTGAAGAGATTCTTAGATGCGATCACTACCCTATATACTGAACTTTGTAAAGAAAATGGTTATGAAGTTGATGAAGAATTATACATAAAGATAAAAGTTCAATCTAGAGGAAGCGCAATCTTAATAGGGGGCTGTGTTGGTGCAATTACAGCAATTATTATGTATCTCAGTTTATTCTCCAATAATCTAGAATTAAAAGCAAAGGCCGCTAGTGTTTTAGACATAGATATAAAATATGATGGGAACGCGCTTGATGCCTACAACAAATATAAATCAGAGGATCTGGATATAGATTATAAAAAGGATTCTCTTGCTCGAAAAAGTGAATTAGAACAACTTCGTCATAAGATAGATGTCCAGCTGTTACAAGACTCACTTAATAAAATACAAAATAATACTCTCAAAACGGCAGTTAAAGAACTTGCGGATTCATCAAAACATATGCAAACTGAACCAATTGAATCTTCGGAAAAGTCATTAGCACAGATTAAGAAGGATTGACGAAAAAGTTTTAAAAAATATAATAGATAAGACCAAGGCCATTATTGATATAGCTAAAGCTAAACTTTTGTCACCTATTTTTTTGTCAAAAGCGAATACTTTATAGCCAATAAAATATAAAGGGCTATAAAATAGGAAGAATGCTATCGCTATTACACAAAACGCAAAAATAATGAAGACAAACATTTCTATTAATTTCTAGGTCTTATCAAATGTAAGAACTTCTGTTAAATAAGACAAAGTATTAGCAAAAAAGTTTAAGCGATTACGAGATATAGAAAAATTTAATTGCAATTTGGTATTTTGATATAGATGGGTATGAACTATAAACTTTCAGCAAGAAGCAAATCAAAAAGCTAAGAAGGCTTAAAACTTTTGGAGAAGTTTTATAAGTCTTAATTATGGAGGAACAATGCAGAATGGCAAAAAATAGCACAAGGTTTATAAAGGTAAAATTAGTGGAAACAGATAGCATTCAAAATTATACACTAGAACAATGATCACTAAAAATATAAGTTCGATAACTCAATATATTGATGAAGTAAAGTCAATAAATTTTAATGAAAATTTCTATGGACATAATTTATGGTTCAGGGCAGAAAACTCTAAATTTGATAAAACCTATCTCATACCAAACTTGTATCGGGAGTATATAATTGGGCCTGCCGCTACTGTAGAGTTTTATATAAAGGAATGGAATCTCAGAGCTGTTTTCCGAAATGAAGCCTACCCTTTTTTAAGGAAATTCGACCTTATAAATGATGATCTTGGAACATCTTTCGTTATGCAGCATTATAGTTCGCATACTAGACTTTTAGATTGGACGGAGAATTCACTAATAGCTTTATTTTTTGCTGTTGAGAATGTTTATAGTAATAATGATGCTTTTATATGGGTATTAGATCCTTTTAAATTAAATTCATCAACAAATAAATTTGTAAGTGGCATTGACGTCGAAGAATTAAGATTATATCCCTCAATAAACCCTGAGAAAGAAGTTTTGAGCTATTTTGATATTGATTTACTAAAGGCCAAATCTAACGAAGTTAAATATCCAATTGCGTTAAAACCATTTTATATAGATGATCGAATGAAAAGTCAAAATTCATGTTTTACTTTGTTTGGACATGAACTGGATGGATTAAAGCTACATCCGTTTGATAGCGATTTTCTTAAACAAATAGTAATTCCTTATAAACACTTTAGACAAATAAAAAAGGATCTTTATCAATTAGGGATTTCTTATGATTCTATTTATCCAGGACTGGAAGGCATTTCAAAAAAAACTGTGTATGCTTTTGATGAATATTTTATCTAATTAAAATTAACTGCTAATGCAGCTCTATAGGAAAAGAACGTGAAGTAAAATTTTTCAAAATAATAATTTTTTCAAAATGGCGATTAAATGAGTCTGCGACATTATACTTGCGTCAAATAAAAATAAATTAAATATGGGATATTTTAGCGAATTAATGATTGAACGTTATAATGATTATGTGACTGATGCATTAGCTGAGCATTGGGGGATAGACTATTATGAATTGGCTAAATATGAATATGATCTTATAGAAAATCAGTCTAAGGATGGTTTGATTACTGGATTTACTGTCAACTTTCATAGGGATGTTCCAAAAGAATTTTTGACAAGAATTCCTGGTGTCGATGACCGAAAAGTGAAGGTAGATGCTTCTGTAATTATAGATGCGGAGCCTTATGAGTATGAGTTTGAAGCTATTACAGAGACTAGCAAACTTTTAGATAACTTTGAAAAGGAAATAGTTAATTTGCGTCGATTGAATAACCTTGATCTTGGAAATAAAGATCTAGAAGTTATATTAAGGCGTCAGGTTTATATAGCAGCAATTACTACCATGGAAACTTTTCTGTCGGAAACATTTGTTAAAGTGGTGACAAATAGCGAATTATTTATGGAAAAGTTTGTCAGATCCCACCCAGCTTTTAAAGATAGAAAGTTCACCTTAGATCAAATTTACGATAAATACAACTCTATTGGAGATATAGCTAAGAAAACTATGTTAGAAACTATTTATCATGATCTTGTAAAAGTACGTATGATGTATTCAACAACGTTAGATATAACATTCCCATTCATTGGTGATGTTATGCGATGTGTGAAAGTGCGTCATGATCTTGTGCATCGCAATGGAAAATCTAATGAGGGTGATGTTCATACAATTGATAAGGCTACAGTTGAAAATACAATAAAAATTGTTGAAAAGCTAGTGGCTGATCTAGCTGAAACAATGGGGTTATTCATTATGCCTTTTTAAGTTAGTTTAAATAATCTTATTGGATTATTCCTCTGACACAGTTCAGGTTACAGTCTCGAGATATTTTATTAGTTTGTAAATTATAGATTAAGAATTCCGGCAGCCTTCATTTTTTCAAGTATGAGCTTTAATATATTATTAGCGACAATAAAATTATTGATTTGTCCATCTAAAATAACTAGTTGTTTTTCTCCGTGAAATAAGTTGTTACGGAAACGATAACAAATTATCAGCAAAGCTTTCAAAACCATTACTGGATTTTGTTCACTTTTAGTCAAGACTGCTTTAACTTCGGCTTTTGCGCCCTGATCATTTGCACCTGATCTAAATTTCAATCCGTCCAGAGAATAGGGACTTTGACCAGTAGGATCAAAATAGCGTTTGGAGAAATAATCAACAAATTCATCAAATTCACCTGCTACAAGGGGAACATTTTGATGGATTTGATCAACCAGATGTCTAATTTTAGCAATATTAGCGTCCTTTCCCAGTGTTACATCTTCTAGTAAATTCCAAAGTAGTAAGAAGTTCCTTATTCGAGATATCCCCTCTTTTTTTAGCCCATCAGCATTTTTAAGAAATCCGATTAACCAATCTATCTCATCAAATTCATTAATTGCCATTACCTAACTCAGTATTTTTTGAACTCATCTTCAATCTATTAATAAACATCTTCGGAATAGAGGCTCAACTTCCTCCCTCTAATTCCTTCATCTCTTCCACTAAATCAGCAATTGCCTTAATCAAATCTAAAATCGCTTTCCTTAATAACATCGTACTGAACGATTTTTTTAAGAACACTTTTATTATTTATCTGCCTTCGTGCTCGTTTGCCAAATCAATAAAAAATATGTAGATAACTTTAATAGCTTAGTGTATTATCTTTCTTTTTCTTCCCCTTCGTAATATTTTTCTGCATAAATAGTTCTTGCATAGGAGCCAATGTTGTAATTGACGGTTTTGGCAGTTTCCAGTAAATGGATTGGATTAATACCAAGTATTTGCCCAAGTGAACCTGCTTCTTCATATTTTAAAGAAGCTAATCCAGCTTCTAGGTCCTTATATCTTTCAATATCAATATTCGCTTCCTTAGCAACAGTTTCTTGTATCAGTTCTTTTTTTATTCGCAATTCCGCAAGTAAGGTTTGTGCCATAGTCTTCTAAAATATTATTTAATTTAATGCTTTCTCTAATTGCTTTTGTAAAAAATTAATATTCTTTCTTAATTCCGCAATTTCGGATTTTAGATGTCGAATCTGGTTATTCTTATCTTCGATGATTTCTTCATAAAGATTTTCCTCCTTCAAAGATAAGCTTTCTTTTATGATATTAGAGTTGATTATTGTTCTACTTTTTCTCCCAAGGTTATAGTTTATGATTGAATCTTTATCCTCGGAAAAGATAGCTATTGGAACATTATACAGTTCAGCTAATTTGGTGGCACGCTCTATTGAAAGTTTTGTTTTGTCTTGCTCTAGGCTGCAATAAGAAGGTTGACTAATGTTTAATTCATTCGCGACAAATTCCTGTGACCACGCATGTTCGTCTCTGAGGGCTCTTAATATTGTTCCGGTACTCATGGCTAAAATTTTATAGGCTATGTCTATGTTATTATAAGAATTCATTATAATAATATAGAAATCAGTTTGTTATTTTTGAAAAAGCTAAGGTAAATGTACTCATTTTATTTTGATTTTTAGAATGAACTACCTGCTTTTAGGATAGTAATTAATGAGTCTTACTTCTCCATTCTGACGCATCGGAGTAAGGCAGTGGAATTATTATCCCCATACATTATTGGAATATTCTATATTTGCAATTGTATGGGGCTCCACTGTACTTCATCCCGTTAAGGCGTCAGAAACTTTTTTCGGAGAGGTGAAGAAGGTGGGCCCCATATATTTTTGCCTCGCCTCTATAAGGCTCGTTTATTTATAAAAACGAGTTATGAACAAAAAACAACAATCAAAGAACATCATCACTGCCCCCGAGTAGCTCGGCTGGTGTGGCCAAATAGGATTTGGCTTCTCTTTGCCATGGACCGCGTAACGCCAATATTATACACCTTTGTGACCCCTCATTCAAACGCGATCTGGCTCCCAGAATGAATTAATTATTACTAATGTGAACTGAGTAACATCAGGCTCCCAAAAAAGCTGATTTCGATCGGAGAGGGGATGCTATGTACTTTCGGTTAAAGATTACAGACTGAAAAATGAACGGGATTTTAGCGCTACAACTTTCTTTTGACTTGATGATTTATGATGTCCATAAGGTCGATTACGATCCTATAAAGGAGATTGAGGCGTTTTGGAATCATTATGTCTTAGATACTATTTCTGCTCATATCCTCCAGCTATTGAGTACGTATCTTAATGGTGGCTTAGGAGAAAATAGGCTCCTAAAAGATGAGGAAATGCAGGAATTTGCAACCGCATTGTATCGGGTGTTGATAGCTTACTGTATCGCCAATCATCGCAATATAGACCTGCGTAAAATGCAGCTGTCAGCACAAGCTGAAGAGCGCATCGGAAAAGAGCTAGAATTGAGCAGAAAAGTCGCTGAGTTTTTCGGTCGGTTGTCGAAATAACCACTAACAAAAAAATGATGAATAGCCAACAATTACTAGCCTTTTTAAGGGGCTATATAACCTATATATTTCAAGTACGTGTTAAGCACTACTTAAGCACAGATATAGTACTAATTACGCAAAATTTGCGTAAGAAAATTAGACAAGGAAAAACGTACTTTAAAGGTACTTCCGTCCTGCTAAAAAAGCGCTGGACGATTGGCGCTCAAAACCTTTTAAAAAATGCAGATTCTTCGGGCAGCCTTCGGCTTTTGTTTGAGGATCGTTCGACACTGCGTCGGACCAGCGTCGCCTCATCTTCGGGAACGCTTCGAGTGTTGTTCGACTGCGCTTCGGGTACGAGTCGAAGCGTACTCGAAACCCTGCCGAAGCCGAGCCGAAGAACTCCCGAACATGCCTCGAATGTGTCCCGAAGAAGTCTCAAAGCGGAGCCAGAGGCGAGTCGACGAGCGGGAGAGGTATTATCTTCTTCGGACTTTTGCCTGATCAACTTCGCTTCAGCGTCTGCCTTTCATGCCATTGGCATCGAGTTTTCATCGGGATCTCATCAGGCTACACCGATCAAAACCCGATGCGGACTCGATGAAAATCCGATGAAATGTAAAAATTCGGCAGGAATTGCTCAAAAGATGGTCGACTATAGCTTGGCACAAGAAACACACAAGCTTGACTATAGCGCGACCCTAGGTTCACCCTTGCTAAGCCCTTGTTATACTCAAGGACAACTAAAGGATTGCACAAGACCCACACAACAAAAGCAAGCATTTCAGCAGATGGGAGATTTTAGATTGACGTATGGAGTAGAATCTGAACGATCTGTTTTATGGTTCTTTAAGTCGATCTGCAAGGCTTTGGTGTTGCGAGCCAACACTTTGCTTGGATCAGTAAGTTTAGTTGTTCAGCGGGCTTTAAAATGCTTTTTGTTGATTGCAGATTATAAGCGTGTGTATCGTATGATTTTGACATGCTTGTTTTTATGTTTAGTTTCTATGTTTAGTTTATCAGCTCAGACGCCCCGCAAGGACAGCGGGGCCGATGGGCTCTCCGAGGTAAAAGGTTTAAAGGTCGGTGATCTTGTCGGCGATGATTTTTACAGTCACATGCACAAATCCGTTGACTGGAGCTCCAAAGCGGTCTCACAGACCAATCTTTCATTGCACAGGGATAAGCTGATTATATTAGACTTTTGGGCGCCATGGTGCAGTCCCTGCTTAGGCTCTTTAAAAAAGCTTGATTCGCTAAAAAAAACTTGGGACGCAAATAAAGTGGTTATCATACCTGTTACCACCAATGGGTTGAAAGATATAACGCGAACACTGAATTATTTTTAAATGGGATTACCAATCAATATATGACGATAGTTACCTCTCGGATCGACTTATCCATCAAGCATTACCATTTATGGTATGGATCAAAGATGGCCGTGTCATAGCCACCCCGAAAACCAGTTACGCTACGACAGAGAATATAAATGCAGTGTTAACCGATAAAAAGATTGAAGTTTTTAATAAAACTGAAGTTAAGCTTATTGATACGACCAAAGCTTTGTTTACTAAAGATAACGGGCTACCTGATCATGTTTTTTACGATAGCCAAGGCTGTAAACTGGTTGGATATATTCCTGGTTACACCGAAGCTAATTTTAAAGTGTTTAAGACCAGAGATTCGCTCACGCTATATGCCGTTAATTCGACAATAGATCGCATTTACCAAGAAGCTTATAAAGACGAAATATATCCCTACCAAATTAAAAAGAAAGCAATTAGATGGGATGTGGGGATTGATTTTGCTTCCTATCTTGAAAAAAGTAAACCAAGAGAAAATTGGACTGGTGATCTCCATAAAGACAAGCAGCTGGAGGAATGGAAGAGGCAGCATTATTTAAGCATTATGGTGAGTGTTCCAAGGGATAGTGGCATCAGCATGGCGAGAAGAAAAATGCAAAAGTTGTTGGCCGACCAGGTCGAACAAAAATTTGGTCTTGACGCAAAAATACAAGATGGTGAAACGATACGTTACCCTATTTTAAAACCGTTAAATACCAGACGGCGAGCAGAGATCAAATTATCCCAAAAACTACAGCGTCGGCCAAAGAAAGGCTACGAAAACTATGCTGTTCCTTTTAGCGACCAACCACATTTTAAGTTATTCATTGAGACTGCGCTCAAGAATATAAAGTCATTGCAATTGACTGAATATAGGATCTGGGACCGTACCGGAATAGCACCTGATTTTCCAGCTAAGTTTTCTTTTCCCGTTGCTATGGCACAAGAGCAAAAGTTTGAAAAATATTCAAAATCTGCTGAAACAATATGGCCTACAGATCCTCATCGAGGAGAAACCAGTTCCTTATTTACACATAGGTCAGTCTGCTGATCATTCAAATCTACTGGCCATGAAAATCTGTAGATGTTTGTTTGTGTTCTTAGTTGGAATATGGACTTTAGGGCATGCCTATGGGCAACAAAAGGTGAGTGGTATCGTAAAAGATGAGGCGGGAAAAGCGCTCGGTCATGTAAGCCTGAAGCTTGTCGGAACAGGGAAGTTTATACGGGTTGATGAGCTTGGGAAAATTCGAATTTTCTTTGTTCAGACCTGATACCCTAGTGGTGACCCGAACGGGAAAAATAGCGCAGCGCTTATTTGTCGACCCCGCTAAAAATCATTTTTTTGAAATAGTCCTACAGGAAAGTGTCAACGTGCTTCAAGAAGTTGAAGTCTCCACAGGATATTATCGCATTCCAAAAGAGCGTGTAACGGGCTCCTTTGAAGTAATCAACAGGGATCTGTTGAACAGAAACCCCAATCCCAATATCATTGAGCGGCTCGAAGGGATAAGCTCGGTATTACAGTTTGACAGGTCTATTAATTCAGGAGAATTTTCAACAGAACCTAAGTTGCGGTTGAGGGGACTGAGTACGATCAATTCTCAGACTGAACCATTGATCATTTTGGATAACTTTCCGTATGAGGGTTCATTGAATTCGATTAATCCAATGATGTGGAATCCATCACTTTACTGAAAGATGCCTCAGCAGCGTCCATCTGGGGAGCAAGAGCAGGGAATGGCGTAATCGTCATTACGACAAAAAAAGGAAAGTTTGAGCAGTCTAATAATCTGGTATTTGGCAGCACATGGCAGTTGTCCCAGCGGCCTGATCTTTCGTATTCCCGTGATTATCTTCCTTCGGCATCGATGCTTGATGTAGAAGATAAGCTCTTTGAACTGGATAATTTTGATGCTTCGGATTACTCAGCTTTGCCGGAATATGTCTCTTTGTTGATGGATCGTAAAAATAATGCCATTTCTGAAAAGGAATTTGGTGTGCAAAGGGATAGGCTTGAACAGCGTGACCTGAGAAAGGATGCGCGCAAATATCTCTATAGGCCCGCTCTATTGCAGCAATATGATCTGGCACTTAATGGCGGTGGTTCTGTATACAGTTATTGGCTCTCCTCATCTTTCTCGAAGAATAACGCTAATGTGCAGGGGAACGGTAATAGGAGAAATACGCTGAATCTACGTAACCAGATCAAACTGACAAAAGGGCTAGATCTTTCCTTTGGACTCAATTACGCCTGGATGGCAGCAAAGAATAACGGGTTGACTTTGCAGGGACTAAAGGTCGGGAGTCGGGAACTCCCCAATTATACTGCATTGGTCGATGAAAACGGAGATCCTGTGTCTGTTACAGGACGATATGCCAAAGATTATGTGGATCAGGCGGTAGGCAATGGTCTCTTAGACTGGAACTATGTGCCGCTTGCGGAAGTCAAAATGAGAGATAGAAGGTCTGCTACAAAAGATCTTTTGATCAATCTGGGGCTAGATTATACCATCTTGGATGGCATGAAGCTTTCGCTTAAATATCAAAATCAACGGCTCCGTACGGATCAAACCAATGTGTATGATGCTGACTCTTATTATGTCCGGAATCTTGTAAATCAGTACACGCAAGCCGATCTAAAACGCATTATTCCCGTGGGTGCCATCAAAGAAGGGCTTAATAACGAAATATCATCGCAGTCAGGAAGGATGCAGTTGGATTTTAATCGGCAATATGGGGAGATGAATGTAGTCAATGCCATTGCAGGAGCAGAGCTTCGCGAGACAAAAAGCTTCTCCAACCCCGGATATAGACTGTATGGCTACAACGATGAGGTATTGACAGCGCAATCAAACCTGGATTATACCACATTCTATACACTGAGGCCTCTGGGTTCAGCGACTGTACCTTCTGCGCCAACCGGGATGGTTTCATTGACAGATCGATTTTTATCGTATTTTTTCAATGGGGCTTATACCTATGACCGCAAGCTGTCGCTTACAGCTAGCCTGCGTTGGGATGCCTCCAACCTTTTCGGTGTCAAGACCAATCAAAAAGGAGTGCCACTGTGGTCTGTCGGTACTGCGATTAATCTGGATCGTTTCGACTGGATGAAATCAGACTGGATAAATAACCTAAAGTTCAGAACAACGTATGGGATAAGCGGCAATGTCAATAACACCGTTAGTGTCTATCCAATTACATCGTTTTCCAGTGATGTCAATTTTGTTACTCAAAAAAGCTATGCGCAACTAACAAGTGTTGGCAATCCGGGACTGCGTTGGGAAAAGGTGCGTATGGTCAATATCGGACTAGATTTCGGACTGTTTAATAATTTGCTTTCCGGATCTGTAGAGTACTATCAGAAAAATGCAAGCGATCTGATAGGGGTTAACTTTATGGATCCGACGACTGGTATTTTTGAAACAACTGGTTTCTATCAGATCAATAACCTGATAAACTATGCGAAGCTTCGCACTCAAGGTGTGGATCTGACAGTGAATGCCAACCTGGGGAAGAACCGTTTGAAATGGAATGGCTCGCTTTCATTCAGCTATACAGCAAACAAAGTACTTGATTATATGGCAAACTCAAATGTGACGATGTCAACAATGGTTTCGACGCCTATTCCAATTGTTGGTAAAAGTCTTGACCTGAATTATGCATGGAAATCAGGTGGTTTGGATCCCGCGACAGGCGAACTATTAGCTCCAGATGGTACGAAGGAATATACTGCCTATCTGAATAATGCAAAAATGGATGACCTAGTAGATATGGGATTAAAATTTCCACCCTATGCGGGCGTATTTAGGAATACCTTTTCTTATGGGAACTTTTCCTTGAGCGCGAGTATGGATTATAAATTTGGCTTTTATTTTAAGCGTAATACAATCAATTATAGTCAATTGTTTACCAGTGGAGTAGGGCATATGGATTATTTAAAAAGGTGGCAGGTGCCAGGCGATGAAAATGTGACGTCTGTACCCGTATTTCCAGTCGATAAAAACATCAGTCGTGATGGACTCTATGTTAATTCGGCATTGATGTATGAAAAGGGTGATTTCTTGAGGTTGGCCGACTTACAGCTTTCCTATCGCACATTTCCGGGCTTTTTAAAAAACAAAGAATGTCGGCTATTTGCAACGGTCAGAAATGTTGCATGGATTTATCGGGCTAATGCTTTGGGACTAATTCCCGACATGCCTAATGTTACCTATCCGAATCCGAGGACATGGATTATGGGTTTTCAGATTAATCTTTAATGATGATGAGTATGAGAAATATGATTTTAGCTTTGCTACTTTTTTTAATGGGCTGCAATCCTGATTTTCTGGAACTGAAAAGGGATAAGTCTCAGGTAATTCCGCAATCGTTGGATGATTTGGATGCTTTATTGAATGACTATGCGACCATCAATGTCGGTGCAGGTAAGTCTTTGGGGACAATTGCGGCAGGTGAGTTTTATGTGGAGGATAACACCTGGAATTTGGCGAGCTCCCAGCTGCAAAAATTTGCTTATACTTGGTCAGATGAGATCTTGAATACGCAAGAGAATGTGCCAGATTGGAACAACCTTTATAAGCGGATCCTCTACGCAAACGTGATCCTTGAAAGATTGGATCAGATGCAAGTCCCCAATTATAATGTAGACTACAATCGAATAAAGGGAAGTGCATTGTTTATTCGCTCGGATGCTTTTTTTAGTATTGCCCAACAGTTCGCTGCGCCTGCAGGTATACCGGAGTGGGATCGATTTGGGATACCGATCAAATTGGAGAGTGATGTTAATTTGGTAACAACACGGTCTACCGTAACACAGACCTACAATCAGATTGTCAGCGACCTCCTTTTAGCCATAGGAATTTTGCCTGAAAGAAGTGAAGATGTGTATTCGCCTAATAAAGTGGTCGCATATATGTTGCTCATGCGTTGTTATATGCAACTTGGCGACTACGAAAAATCGTTAGATTGTGCCGCCAAAGCTAGGGCTATCGGTGAGCTGTACTAGACTACAATACGGTATCGGGCACCAAAGCGTATCCATTTCCTACCTATGGTAAAGGGAATTCAGAAATAATCTATCTCGACGGATCAAATAGCTCGAATTTTTCCAGTAAAACAAAGACGTTAATACCCGTAGAATTTTATAACAGTTATGACGATAATGACCTTCGAAAAAAGTTGCTTTTTGAAAAGGATGCCAAAGGTAATATTCTTTATAAAGGCTCTTACCTGGGAAATGCAACTTATTTTGTCGGATATGCTTGGGATGAATTGTTGCTCAATGAGGCTGAATGTGCGATTCGATTGGGGCGCGCTGACCAAGGGATCAATGCACTCAACGAGTTGCTATCTAAGCGGTTTATTTCGGGGAAATTTCAGCCGACGGCAGGTATCTCCCAGCAGAAAGCATTAGAACTGGTTTTATTGGAGCGACAAAAAGAATTGTTGCTGCGGGGGATAAGATGGTCTGATCTAAGGCGCTTAAATAGAGAACAAGATCATGTTGTGATCTTGAAGCGGAAGGTAAACGATCAGGAATACGAACTACCGCCCAATAGTGTGCGATATATTTTCCCAATTCCTAAAGATGTGATGCTAAAAAGCAATATTGAACAAAACCCTTAGTTATTGAAGCTGTCTCAAATTTATTGAGGCAGCTTTTTTATTAAATATGGCTATGCGATAGATTTGTGAGTTGTTTGTTGATTATTTCACAGAACTGTTCATTTGGGAAGAAAAAGAACAAAAAGTAGCTTTTTAAGCTGCTTTTTTCCTTAGATTTTGCGCTATAGCCAATAACCCCCATTCTATGGACACTTTTTCCTTACCGCGGAGCATAAATCTTCGGAACCCGTGGTTCTGTTTTTATGTTTCCAAAGACTGGTTCGACATCGTGACATCGCTGTTTTCTTTTGGCTATACCGACATCGCTGTTAAGCAATCCGTATGCTCTATCTTTATAAGCCTCAAGCTGTTCATTTATCTGGATGATTCTATTGCCCTGTGATTTGTGGCAAGCACCGTTCAATGGGCAGTTTGTGCAGTTTTTTGCCTGATATCTTTTTATTTTTTGCTCGAAACCTGTGGAGGTCTTTTGTGTAAATAGACCTATGCAGTTCATTTCCTGTCCCATTGGACAGATATAGCAATCTTTTGCAGGGTTATAATGTAGTTTATCAACGGAGAATGGCTTCTTGCCCGAATAACTCTTTTTCTGCTCCTTGTCAAACATACCATATTTCACATAGGCCCCAATGTTTTTTCCCTTCTAGTAACGCATAGTTCTCCTGGCTGCCATAGCCAGCATCTGCGGTAATGGTTTTCAGTATTTCCCCAAAGCTCGCCTCATGTTGTGCCAGATGACCGGGTAGCGTTGTGGTATCTGTGGGGTTGGGATGTATGGTGTAATTGACGATGTATTGATTGGAAGTAGATATCTGAATGTTATAACCTGGTTTGAGCTGGCCATTTTTCATATGATCCTCTTTCATGCGCATAAAAGTAGCATCGGGATCTGTCTTGCTATAACTATTTCTATCTCCAAGCGTTACTTCCTGCTCTTCATATTGAACAATCTTGGCCGGGTAGTTTTTTAGTCGCATAGCGCAACTTTGCCCTCATCTTCTTGCTTACCGAAGGTTTATCGGACAAGACCCGGTTCAGGTTATCGACCGTAGCCTGAACTTTTTCGCGGTCAATTGTTGTCAGATCGGGAGGTTCCGGAAGGTTGTCCTCTGCTTTGGCGATACTTTGGGCGTATTCCCAAATATCTTTTAAGGCAGCTTTCATCTTCTCCTTATTGGTCTGGATAGCTTTTTTCCAGACAAAGGTGTATTTGTTAGCATTGGCTTCAATCTTGGTGCCATCGGTGTAAACATCTTCTATACTCAGCAGACCTTCTTCGGATAGGAGTTTGACAACTTCTTCAAATACACTACGAAGTGCTTCTTTCAAACGAACGCCTCGGAAATCTGTTGATGGTATTGTGATCGGGATAGCTCATGCCGCTCAGCCACATGAAATTGATGTTCTCCCGGCACGCCGTTTCCAATTTGCGACTGCTGTAGACATTGCTTACGTAGCAAACACCAAAACTTTCAACAACATCTGCGGATGATAACTGGAGCAGCCTTTTATCTTATAAGCGTCCAATAGGGACTGGATGTTGATCCGGTTGATTACATCGTTAACGATACGTACCGGATGACCTTTGGACACCAGTTCGTCCAAAGTTGGAGGAATGGCCATGATCTGGTCCTGATAGTAAGGCTTAAAAGTAGCTCTTTGAGATGGCATATATCCTTTTTGTTTACACTATAAATATATGAAAATCAAACCGTTAAAACAAATAATAAACCTTAGATAATGCAAAAAAAAGAGACTGCCCTTTTTTGAGACAGCCTCAATTTGACATAAATTAGTTGTTTGGATCGTCTCTATACGTGTAATCACTGATGGTTACACCTGATAATGCTAAAGCTTGAGCAACGGTTTTGGTTTGTAAGATCATGATTGTTCGGATTGTTGAATTGTACAGCACAACGGATGTCTTCCTCAGGAAAGTCGCACTCTCCCCCTGAAGTTGGATCGGGGGTTGAACTTCCCAATTGGTCGTCGTTTGGATTAGATGCCATACTTGTAATTTCATACCAAGGCGTACTGAACATCGATTTTGCATAACTATAACCTCCATAACCTAATAAAAGTGTCATAGCAAATATGGATAAGCCGTGTTTTTTAATGGAATTTACTAAATTTTTCATGTTTTTAATTTTTAAGTTTTTTTACTTCAGTTTTTAAATTTCTTTTATCCCTTCGATGCGTCGGTTTTCTGTACGTAGCCATCGACAACAGCGCTGGAATACCATAAGTGTCTTTTGGCAGACGCGCCCTTCATTTGGATCAGCCTTGAATCCAAGTTCCGCTGTTGATCTGGTACACTATTCTCTTTGTAACCTAGGACTGGGTTTCGGTTCCGCTGGAACCTCTATTTTAGCAGCCGATTGTCTTGCTGAAACAGCTGTGTTAGCACTATTTTTTGCAATTTTATTTTTAGGGGTTTGATTTTTATAAAAATATAGCTCAAGCCGATAAGCCGAGCAGGCTAATAAGTAAAAATCCGATATTTAACCAGAGATGGGCAATCCAGCCGATCTGATGGAAGACCAGGCCGCAGCCACAAGGAAATTTGCCCCATACTTTTAGGACAGCTAAGCCTACATAGGCCACAAAAGCTGCCATCAACAGCGAAGACAAGCTAAATGCCCATAACCTTGTCTTTGGTAGGATAAAAAGTAGACCCACCGCAAGCTCAAGTGCTGGCAAGCTATAGGCTAAGAACTCACCCAGCTGATCACTAAAGGGCTGCTGTATCATCGCAGACTTGAATAGTTCATAGTTCATAAACTTGTCTAGACTGATCGGGATCCAAAGTGCCATCAGTGTAATGAGGATGATCTGATATATAATCTTTGTCGCTTTCATTGTTTATACTGTGTAAGTCTGAAAGCAAAGTAAGGACAACATCACTTCATTCCATGTAGAAGGATTTTTGAAAGAAATCGGCTTTTAATACGTCTCAAGCGATTGTTAGAGATAGAATAGGGGATAAGCGATAGTTATTTTGCTCATGGCACAGATGGAGTGCATAGCGGGCTCAAAATGACCTCATGATAGGTATTCGGCCTTTTCGCCTTCAGGAGGTTATCTCGTAGACCGAGGGTAGGAGGGGGATAAACTGGAATCCCCCAAGTTTTTCTAAAAAGGCTTTTTTTAAGGTAATAAAGCAGGTGTTTTTTTGAATTATTTTCTTAGCTCAACGTCTTCAATGTCTTTTTTTATGAAATGTAGCATTTCTTTGAGTTTGTCCTCGACGAGATAGAGGCTTAATATATGTTCAAATTTGTTGAATTTTGTCAGCTGGTTTGCAGTAATATGGTTACCACGATTGGTGACGATATGTTGTGCTACTCCTATGGCAGCATCACTCTTATGCTTGTCCTTAAAAAGACCGACTTTGCTGGAATAATGGAATAGGCAGGTGATTCCTTCTCCTGTGAGTGTCATATGGATTCCGTTAGAAGAAGCAGAGATCTCCTGGCGCGTATCCTTTTCCTCCGATTCTAGTTTCGAGATTTTTTGAAGATAATCTAGTTCAGCTCCGATATATTCATTCATCATTGTCTTGAGATTGGGCTGATCAATATCATAGTTGTTCATGGGGAGGGGGCGGTAGTGTGTGATCTCCTTTTCCAGCAGCAATAGCGAGGATATTTGGTCCGATTTTGAAAGGGGGGCGAGTTTCCGTTCGAGCTGCTCGTGCCACCGGTTGCGTAGGCCGAGATAATTAAAATTGTAACGGATCAATAACTCAATAAAGCGCTTCGCATAGTGCTTGTCACGCTGATCCTGCGCGAGGCTTTCCAGTGCCGAAAGGAAGGTCGCTAGCCATTCACAATGATAAAAAAGTAGCCGCGGCAGCTTATGTTCGTCAAAAAGACTGTGTAGTCCATAGTTGATTTCTAAAAGATATTCTTCGTCCAGTTGCTTGGCGTTTAAATCCATAGATAGCTTAGCAAGTTTTTTGAGACTGCTCTCCTTGAGCAGCTGCTGATCGTATAGGGGGAGCTCTTCCAGTGGATTCATATGTTCTTTAAAATGGTGAATACTCTGCCAGATACCTTCATGAATTTTTGCAACGGTATGATCTGGCTGATAAGATTTGTACCTATATAATTTATCGAAAAGGAGCCTGAATTTGGTGTAGTAGCGTCGAAAAGATTCCTTGGCCATGCCTGATTTTTCATGGCTGATATACAGCTGTTCCGAATCGCGGATCAGGGCTTCGCAAGCGACTATAATGGATTTGTCGTTCGGGATGGAGCTTTCTGTCCCACTATCTTGCAGTATGCCATACGCATGGATTGCGTCTTCCAATTGGTTTAATGATCGGATCATGTTTACTTTTTTTGTTGTTGACTACAGACTGTCTCCAGCTGTAGGGCCGCGCGGCCTCGATCGCTTAGAATATAAAATTGATCAAACTCCTGCTCCTCCATCAGCGCGTGAAAATCGATCGTATCGATGCGGTAAAATGCGGATATCCATCCGATCTCCAATGCCAGTTCAAGTCGCTCTTGACAAAGTGTGATGTTAAAAAAAGCAGCATCATGTGCTAAGCCATCCCTTGAACGTTTGTTTTGAGCACCGAGACAAAGCAAGAGCAATTCTAGCAAGGCGTAGTCATCAATCCGCTCGAGCCAAAGTTGCCGCTTTTTATCGTGAAGCTGTTGTCGCAGGAGCGAAAGGTCGTAGCGTTGGAGGATGTCTAGTACCGGGTATGGCGCAAAAGGCTTCAGGGACTTATGGATCAAATCTTGTAGATTAACAATAATAGTGCTTAGAAGATGATAGGGTATTTTCTTATAGCTCTGTTTATGATAATGGGCAATTTTTAGTTTTGCCAGAAAAATTTCAGGCTCATCATTCGCCTTGCTGTTGTTGCAACTATGACAGCTAAATACAATCTTTCTGGATTCAGGATGTTTGGAAATAGGGCGTACATGATCGCGGGTGATCTGAAGGCTGGGATCTTGCCGTGAGATGTCTAATGGTGTATTGCAGTAATAGCAGGTCAGACTTGTGTTAATCTGGGATGCGTTCTGTTGGATAGAAAGAGGGCTGGATACAGCCTGGTATTTTAATTGAGGCTTTTCGGAGTCAGTTCTCTTGAGCACAGTAAGATTCCGTCCGTTGAGATCGGGCTCCAGATGATCCAGAATGTAAAGAATATTGCTGATGATGGTCTGGATATGCGATAGAGCAATATATTTAAACTCCTGTATCTTGTCAAAGCTGGCTTGCAGTATTTCGATAAACTCTTCGGGTTCAAGCCGTGATTTGGCTCTTTGGCAGGTATGGCATACGACAACTCTGATCTTATTGCCGCACAATTTCGTCGATGGACGAAATAGGTCATTGCACCGCTGGAGGTTGGTCCAGTTGTTATGGTCACTCAAGTGGCGTTCGCAATAGAAACACTGTTCTATCGAGGAACTATAAAAAGAATGTCCATAGGTTATTCTTAGTTTTCTCATAATCATTTTTTTTGGTCTATAGTCGTATGGCTTTTGTCAAATGGCCTGGATGTAGCTGTTTATCCAATAATTAATTGCGTTATTGTAAAATTATGAAGGTCTTACGTTGAAGACAAGGTGAAATGTTGGAAAAACAGACGAATGGTAAGTGAGATTGAACTAGAATATCGCTTTGAGGTTGTTTAAGGCGGTTATTTGTGTCTTATGTAAAAATGAGATTATAGCATGAATGGTGGTGCGTATTTAAGTACGCAAGCAAAATAAAGCAGGATTCCGTAAATTTTGACGGAATCCTGCAACGCTATTTTTAATTTTTTATCCGGAAAATTTTTATTTTAGTTTGCCTTAACCGATTAAACTTTATGCAAACTAAAAAACTTATTGAGAAATTTCATTCCGAGATTCAGGTTAACTACATCCCGATTAGGGTTCAGCTATTGTTGGCTGTTTTGTTGGGTAATTTTTTCTGTTCGCCCAACAAATTTCTTGTTTTTGATGTGAGGTATGCAATGCCCAAATTTTATCTCTATTGGTTTCTTTCTTCGCTGATCGTTATGGCTGTGCTTCGTGGGGCACATATTTTTAATCGGTATATGGATAGCAGATTATCGTGGCTGACAGATTTTAAGCCTCGTCTGATCAGGCAAATTCTCTACGGACTGCTGTTGCCTGCACTACTTACAGTGGTTTTTGTGATGCTGGTATTTTTTCCTTTCACTGCAAAAGGCTGGGGGGCTATCATACCTTACATGCGGCACGAATTTAGGTTTGTGTTATTGTTTATTAGCATCTTGAACATGTTATTTCTGGTGATATACGTTATGCGATTTGCCCGATTTGTGAAAGATCAATACTTAGAGGCAGAACTTGAGTTGGCTGCTCTCAGGGAGGTAGTTGTAAGTTATGAAACACTGCAAATGAAATTGGAGGATGAGCGGAGTGAGGACCTTTCCGATGCGATCAAGCTTGCTCCTTGTCTTGGGGTGAAATACGGTTATGAAGATAACTATGTCGCACTTGACGGCATTGCCTTTATCAAAAGCTCGGCGAATGATAAGAAGCTCCTGACCTTGACGAGTAGTAAGGAATATACACACAACTATAGCCTCGAGACATTGATGAAGGTCCTCGACCATAATCAATATTACCTGATGTACAGACGTTATATCGTTAATCGGAGTATCATCAAAGAATATCGTGCTTTAGAAAATGGTATATTAACGATTGAACTAAAGCCGTCTTTTGAGAAGCAAGATGATATATTGGTAAGCCGTTACCATGCTGCTGATTTTAAACGTTGGTTTGAGAAGGCCTAAAAGCAATATTGCTAAATCATTCATGATATAGCTGTGGCTGACTTACAGGTGGACTATGTCAGTAGTTTGCTGATAGGTCAGCCGTATTTCCTTTATCCGGCAAATGCTATTTTGCAAACTTATAATTCACCCCAACCGTAATTCCCAAAGCCTGCACGCGATCATAATTTCTTCCCGATTGGAAAGGGATGAGGGAGTACATTTTGTAATTTGGCGACAGCAAGACAGCAAACTGTTGGGATAATGGAACCTTTGCGCCTAGTCCAATATGGAAACCTATGCCATGCTGCTTGTCTACATAACTATTTGCGTTCTGCTGGAAGTGTAACAGCGGTCCCGCATTTGCGTAGAGATATTTCAAAAATTTTACCCTGGCATCTAAAGGGAATTCCCAAATAGAAAGTTCCGAGGAATATTGCATCCGCTCCACCGATGGATCGACTATTGCCGATGTTGTCGTGATGTTCTGGTGGGAATAGCCCACACCTGCACCAAACGACCATGTTTCATTATAGTGATAGCCTACGCGGAGCAATCCAGCGATATAATTCTTACTGTCGTCGCTACCGGCTCCCATAAGGCTTTTCCGAGGTCCAATAGTACTCTCAGCTAGGGGAGTAATAGAAAGTTCGATGTCATAACTGCCACTATTGTTTTGCTGCGCATAGAGGGAGGATCCTGATAAAGTTAAAAGGAAAAGGAATATTCTGCAATGTAATTTTTTAAGCATATGAATGTATGATTATAGATTTTATAATTGTTTTCTCTTTTTAATTGGCGCTAATTCTCACTAGAAATCTAACTGATAACGTGTAAAGCTTCCTTTTTCTGAATTAACAGTGGCGGCCTTGTCGAGTTGTAAGGGGTTCGGTCCATTATAGCCTTGCCATTTTAATACAGATTCCATATCGGCAGGAATCGTTATCCTAACGATGGTATCCAAATCACGAGGGACAGGAGCGATAGAAAAACCAGTATTGGATTTCTCTGGACCATAGCTAACCGAGAGCATTTTCAAATCGAGTTTTTTGACATTTTTGAGATGCAACTCCATTTCCCCCCTTTTGAAAAGCATTATTCGTTCATCAGTTGGCGTGTCATACTTGAGCTCGTCCAAGTCATAAGAAGCTACGCTTTGATAGGAATCTGGATGGTATGCATTAAGATAATAACCATTCTTTTTGACACTAACTATAAAAAAGCCTTCTCGGGATAGGTATTTGCTGGCATCAAATCGAAAACTATATTTGCCTTTGGTATCTGTCTTTGTTTTCCCCAAACTTATAGATGGTTTAAGGAACGAACTGTAATATTGGAAAGAAATCCCTATTTCTACATCAGATAATAATTTGTTCGCAGGAGTATCCACAACAACTCCCGATAGTACAATACAATTCTGCGCACAGGTTGTGCCATCGCGCTCATCTTTTTCGCACCCAAATAGAAAGAATGGTAGGATAAAGAGCAACCATTGTCCTTTATTCACTTTTTGAAATATGTTTAGCATAATAATGTAAAATAGATCAGTAAGAAGTCTTACAGGAAAATCAATAAAACTGCGCATTTCGTTAAAATAGGTCTTTTCATAATTTATTTTGATACTATACTATTGCAAACGGAAATAATATGCGTTATGCTACAAACTTAATAAATATAAGTTAATAGTTCGCTCCAGACGCTAAAAGCTGCAATTTGGTTACAGGATGATTGGGCATTTGCGAGAATAATGGCTCCCAATTGACCAATACATAATAAGCTAGTGGAAAATTTATTGGAGTAGTGTAAAAGTTTCCTGCTTGTGTCACCTAGAAATCGAAAAATAAAATGATTGTTGGCCAACTAAGGTATTATTCTTTGATTTTTAATAAATTAGTAGGATGAGATATTTAATAGTCCTATTGTTAGGCTGGTTTACTTGTTATTCGGTCGCTGCACAAAACCAAGCGAAGGGAAATAGTGCCGGTAAAGATGAAAAGACCTATATATTGGTCGCCAATAAGATCAATACTGATTTTAATTATAAGTTGCTGGATGATTTGAGCAGTCTTTTTCAGCTTTAATCAAGGAAAACAACAGCCGCGAATTAGTATTCAATCCCGTAAATGGCAAGTACCATTATTACAAGTTTATCGCCACCTATAAAGCAAGGGGGATCTCACCAGATAGTGATCCGGCCAAGCCGGAGCAAACCTTCCACAATATCTTGATCATCAAAACCGACGACCAGCAAAAGATCGTAGATGGCTATCATTTTGTGCTCGAATGGAATGAGAAGCCGCTATCTTATCCCTTATTTCGGATGAAAGCTGCCGATTTGCCCCTGAAAGAAGGCCTATCATTGAAGCAGCTGAACCTCAAAAGAGTGACCGATAATACCGATTTTGATAGCGATGGTAAGATCAAACTGTCGAGCTGGTAACGTTTAAAAAAGTTAAGAATAGCTTAGAACAATCGTATGGAACTGGATAGCCTTTACATAAGTATTAAAATAGAAAAATCGAGATTAAACGAGTATTTTTCTTCTAAACCGATTTCCCCGAACAAAGATGATAATTGGTCGCAGTGGTGGGAGAGTCGGCAGATGTACAGCAAAACAACGTTGGAAATTATTCCAAGTTATTCACAGGCGCGCATTCGTGAAGTCTTCGATAATCTGCTCAAGGATCAATTTTATGGTGCGAAGGAGTATTACGATGAGGAAAAGCAACACTGGACATTCGCCGTACTGAACTTCAGTGAAAACTATCTTGAAATATTGCCGATGCTGGCTCTTTTAAAACAATTGGAAGGCTTTGTTTTGGAGGGTTATGCCCTGATTTTTGACTGGATGTGGGGTGGTGATACGGTGATGGCTTATGTTGACTTTACCGCGGGAAGTGCCTTGCTCGAAACGGTTACGGAATCTTATGCGGTCGAACTCAAACGATTTGAAGAAGCTAATCAAGGCTTACAATCGCTGGCTGAAGAGCTGGGGGCTGGCTAACAGCTAGTAGTGGCTGCATTCATGTGCAAATTATAACCAACTATCACCTTATTTTAACCTCTTTTAGTTAAGCTTTGTAATACTAAACTGGCTATTGTATATTTAATGTCATATTGACATTTATTTAAATCTAAATTGTTATGAAGCCAGTTCAATTTAAAGTTCCTGCCCCTCAGGATAAATCTATCTATATTCAAGAAGATGTACTGGATAAATTCTATCCGTATATGCATCGTCATGAGGAATATCAATTAATCTGGATTAAAGAAGGTATCGGCCAGCTACTCGTGGACGATAATGTACATGAGTTTCAGCCCGGCGACATTTTTCTATTGGGAACAAACCAGGCCCATGTGTTTAAAAGTTTCATCGCAGGAGTATCTGTGCGGTCTGTCTCACTATTTTTTAGCCCGAAAGGAGCACTGTCTACCATGGCCACCATGCCCGAACTTCGTAATCTGCTTGATTTTGTGCATAAATGCCAGCGGGGATTTAAGGTTCCGCCGAAACATCAGGGACAGGTATGCTATTATATTGAAATCCTGCAAAAGTCCGACTTTCTGGATCAGCTCGTCAATTTCTTTTATCTGTTAAAATCACTCAGCAAAGTATTCGCCGAATTGGAGCCGCTTTCTGGTGTTCAACTGGCCAAAAGGGAAATCTCCAAACCTTTCAGAATCGAAAAATTATGTAAATTTTTGGAAGAGCACTTTAAAGAGGATATCAGTTTGGATGAAATAGCCGAAAAGGCAAACCTTACGCCGCATGCCTTTTGCCGCTATTTTAAGAATTGCACCGGAAAAACTTTTGTCGCCTATTTAAATGAACTGCGTATCCGTGAAGCCTGTAAATTATTGGGTTTGGGTAGGCACGACTCGATCTCTTTAATCGCCTATGATGCCGGCTTTAATAGCATCACCAATTTCAACCGTGTGTTTCGAAGTATATTGGGGATATCGCCCAAAATATATGTGCGCAACTACCGAAATTATCTATACGATTAACAAACTTTTTAATCACTTTAGGCTATTTGATCCCATCTGGCAGAAGGTCGCTCAATTTCCTGCGCGATTTCGGCTCTGATTCAATTCCGTCTAACCATAACGGGGAAAATATTCCCGATAGGATTGGACGGAATTGCTGTTTTATGCACTATGCTGCAATCCTACAGCTCGCCAATAGGCCTCTTTTTCTTTTGTTAAAATGCTAGAATGAGTGGGTAAGATCTGACCGAAAACCGCTACTCCGAAGTACTAATTTTGTTACAGAAAGAAGAACTAATCAATTTTTTAACATGCTGTTACAGCCTTTTTTGCAAAAGGAATTCATTTATCCCAGGGATAGATGTGTCATTGACAGTATGCTAAACTGAACACCTGCTTAACGAAATTATGACTATGTATGAAAATCTTCCAAAAAAATGCTTAACGGGTATTTTTATGTTGCTGCTGTTGGTCTGTCAACAGCTATATGCGCAACAACAGAGAACGGTCACGGGGATCGTTAAAGACGAAAAAGGCATACCTTTGTCTGATCTGAGTATTTTAGAGAAAGGCATCCGCAATGCCACCAAAACAGATGCGGATGGAAAATTCAGCCTACCGCTTAAATCGGCAAATCCGACCTTGATTTTTAGTTACGTCGGTTATGTACGGCAGGAGAAACAGCTGCGTGCCGGCGAAAATACACTTCAGATCACCATGAAGGAAGATGGAACGGGGCTGGATGAGGTGGTCGTGATGGGCTATCAGGATGTGCAGCGGCGGAAGACGACAGGAGCTATTGCTACCGTAAAAGGGAAAGATTTTGAAAATACGCCCTATGCAACCTTCGATGCCATGCTGCAGGGACGCGTGGCTGGTCTGACGGTATTGAGTACTTCGGGCGAACCCGGTACCAATAACATTGTCAACATCCGCGGGACGAGCAACCTGGGCTTAGCAGACAACCAACTGCAGGCGCCCTTATATGTGATCGACAATATTATTTACGACGTGAGTGATATCCGGTCGGCTTATGGTAATGCAAGTCCTTTGCAGGCCATTAATCCCAACGACATCGAATCGGTTGACATCCTGAAAGACGCTTCGGCATCGGCCATTTATGGTGCCCGTGCTGCAAATGGGGTCATTATCATCAAAACCAAACGTCCGGCGCAGGGTAAACCCGAAATACGGATCTCGGCTTACAACGGAGTTTCTAGCCGTCCGGCAATGAAGCCCATCACCGTTGGTGCAGCCGAGCGCAGGCTGAAAATGAACTTGCTCTATCAGGGTGGATCGTACGACTGGTTCAATAACGGATCCATTAGCCCCATGTTAACAGATAGTTTAAATCCAGCCTTTAACAACAATACCGATTGGCAGGGGCTTTTTCTGCAGTCGGCCAACATCAACAATGTCAATGTGAGTATCGGTGCCACCATGGAGAAATTTTTATACCGTTTCTCGGCACAGCGTTACTATGAGCAGGGCGTAATGATGGGCTTTGAAAATGAAAACCTAACCCCGCGCCTGATGTTACAGGCTAACCCGACGGACAATTTCCAATTTGAAACAAATTTGTTCGCAGGTTTTACTAAAGCGAAACATGGTTCGGGTGACGATACGAAATATCCCTTTAGCACCTGGGGATTTCCTTCTTCTTTCTATCAGCTTACGGATGTAGACCAGCAGATTTATACAGGGCGCTACGATGGTTTGATGGATCGCGATAACTCCTTCAGCCTGAATGGAAACTTCGCAGGGACACTGAAAAAGTTTCTGATCAATGGCCTGACCCTGCGCTCGCAGTTTTCGTTTAATGTCAATAATAATACACGCGATCTTTTTCGCCCCAAACTGCTTACGGGCTATAGAAACTTTGCACAGAATTGGGTGAACCAAAATAAGCGCTGGGAATGGGAAACCTATTTTAACTACATCAAGAGCATTCGCAATATCCATAATTTTAGTGCCGTTTTGGGTACTGGTATTGAACGCAATACGTCCAATGAAAATTATATGTATGGCTACAACGACAATGGAAATTATGTGAAAACCGTAACCGGTATCCCTTCCGGGCCTGATCTCTATGCAACGACTTCCATCAATGAGCGCTCGCGCGTATCGGTATTCGGTCGTTTTGGCTACGATTATAAGGACAAATACCTGCTTTCTGCAAGCTACAGGATGGACGCATCGTCGCGCTACAGCAAGGATAACCGCTGGGGTATTTTCCCATCCATATCTGCAGGCTGGGTGCTTTCGGAAGAACCGTTTTTCCAGGGAGTCAAAAACGCGATATCCTTTTTCAAAATAAGGGGTAGCTATGGTATTACGGGTCGTGATCCGGGCTCGTACTATGCGCGCTACACAGGACTGACTTTTGACGCATCTTATCCAGGGGCGGTGCTGGAAAATGGCATTGCTGGTTCGGTACTCTCGTATAACGGTAAGCCGACAGTATCTCCTAATTATGCGGCGGCGGCAACATCACCGACGATCCGATGGGAGCGTTCACCGCAGTTTAATGCCGGATTCGATATGAACCTGCTGCACGACCGAGTTACGGTAACTGCCGATTTTTATGTGCGCGACTCCAAAGAATTGGTTTACGATCTGACGATGCCCGCTACTTCAGGATATAGCACCGTCTCCAATAATTTTATCAGCGTGAGAAACAGTGGTGTGGAAATGACGATTATCTCCCGAAATATGGCTCCTTCGTCGGCATTCCAGTGGACGACCAATTTCAATATCGCTTACAATAAAAATTATGTGACCAGCCTGCCTGACGGTGGAAAGGAAATACAGGTGGGGGATGTATGGATGCAGCGTGCACTGAATGTAGGCCAACCTATTTTTCCATTCAAAGTATGGGATGTGGATGGGGTATATGCAACCGATGCAGACGTACCTGTTGATCCTTTGACAGGAAAAAGACTCACGCATTTTAGGGGGAATTTATATCAGGCTGGCGATCCGCGCCGAAGGGATGTCAATGGGGATTATGTGATCGATTACAACGATAAAATTGATATGGGTAATCCAAATCCTGACCTCGTAGGCGGTTTTATCAATCAGTTCTCCTACAAGAATTTTAGCTTATCCACACTCGTGAGTTTTGTATTTGGACGCTCCTTGTGGAACGGTTACCTGTCGGATAAATTACAGGATGCCGGTTCATCTACCTTGTATAATACCTGGGGTACCAATTCGGCTATTGCAGGGGATTTTAAGCCCAGCGACTTTTGGATGAAAGACGGCGATCAGACCAAATACCCGACTTTGTTTCGCAATACGGTAGACAACTGGCACATCGCCAACAGTACGTTTGTCGAAAATGCCAGTTTTGTACGCCTGAAAAATATTCAGCTGAGCTACACATTCCCGCAGGCCATGATTAAGAAACTTAAGTTGAAAATGCTCCGCATTTATGGGGTGGTGGATAATGTGGCTGTCAAGTCCTGGTCTTCCGTGCCGGACCCTGAAGCAGTGGAAGCCAATGGTTATTCAACGGGTAATGGATATCCGATCCCGAAGAAATGGACAATAGGCTTGGATGTTACCTTTTAATCATGTCAGTCCCATCGCATAACGGTGGCTTAAAATTATTTAGAGATGAAAAGAAAAATATTGTTTTTAATGCTGAGTGCTTTCATGTATCTCGCTTCAGGCTGCTCCAAGTTTCTGGACATTGAGCCTGTCAGTTCGGCAACCGACGAGAACTTCTGGAAAACGCAGGAAGATGCCAATAGCGCAACCAACGCCATGTATGCACTGCTGCGCAAGGCCCTCAATCAAGCCAGCGGTATGGCTTACTATGCTTATGGCGATTTGCTAACGGACGAGATTACTTCTTCGACCAATACAGACTTTAATCCAATTGTCAATATGCAGCTCAACACAGCTGTAGCAGCTTCGGAAACTTGGCGGCCCGCGTATCAGCTGCGGCGCTATGATGTCTTTTATCAGGCGATTGATCAGGCCAACCGCGTGATCCAAAAGCTCCCTAAGATGGATGAAAATGCCTTTGACAATGTATCGACCAGGGATTACTATATCGGCGAAGCTTACTTTGTGCGTGCATTTGCCTATTTCTATATGGCGAGGGTATGGGGAACAGTGCCGATTATCACAGAGTCTGTGGTGCCCATCGATGCTGTAAATCTCCCAGCAAGTAAAGAAAGTGATGTGCTGGATCAGAGCCAGGCCGATTTAACTAAAGCTTTGACTTTACTGAAATGGAGCAATATCGACCAAGATGATTTTGCCCTGCGTGCAAATACCGGGGCAGCGCTTGCCCTGCAGGCGCATCTGAGTGCATGGCGCGGTGAATATGCGGACTGCATCGAGGCCGCTAAATCGGTATTGGAAAGCGGCGAGTATTCTTTTGTGGGAAGGGATAGTTTGAACTACCGTAGTATTTATCAGGGAAAATCCAATGAAGGTATTTTTGAGATCTCCCAAAATGGGGAAAACGAAGGTACAAACTCGGGAATAGGATACTTCTCACTAGCCGGACCTTATTTTCGGTCTTTAACAGATCCGATTTTAAGAATCAGTCAGGATTATATTAAAACGCTCTTTAAAGACAGTAACGATAAACGATTTAAAAGTGTGTTTGATATGGTATATAACGGTAACTATGCGCTGTGTACGAAATATGCAAATGTTAAGTTTTCGAGTAATGCGTCAAATGCCAATGCGATTTTTAAAAATAACATCATCATCTTTCGCTATTCCGATATTAAGCTGCTGATGGCAGAGGGATTGGCCGCAACGGGTAAAAATAGCTCCGCAGAAACCATCTTAAATGAAATCCGCACGCAAGCTGGACTGTCTGCCTACACAAACGAGGAACCGCTTATTGAGGCCATCTTTAGTGAAAGAGCGCGCGAGCTTTTTCTGGAAGGCCATCGCTATTACGATCTCGTGCGGTTGTATAAACACTTTAACGTCTACAAATTTCCGGAAGGCAAAATGAACCAGTCGCAATTTAATGCGAAGAAATACTTTTGGCCATTTGATCCATCGTTGTTGTCTGCCAATCCTATGCTGAATCAGACACCATACTGGGGAACTGTCAATATGTAAACCACTAAACCTAAAAAAAATGAAAACCTTATATCGATTTGCGTTGCTGCTGGCTTTTGGACTGACCGTGATCGGTTGCAAGAAAGCAGCTTATCTGACGGATGACGGCCTCCATACAGCCGAAGTCAATCTGTCTACTTACGACTACCTGGCGGCTCATCCCAATGGGATGTTTGATACCCTGCTGCTGGTGATTGACCATTTTAAACTCAAAGACGAAATCAACAAGGCGAAAACCTTTTGGGCGCCTTCGGACTATTCGGTCAACCGTTATTATAAGCAGAAGGCGGACTCGGTAAAGTATGTGGATGAAAATGCACAGTATTCTTTTGACCAGTTTCTCAACGAGATCCCTGTAGATTCAGTGAGGGCATACATCTACAACGATGCCCCTTACAATTTGGAAACGGCCAGCACAGCGTATACGACGATCAGCAATGCGGCCAATGTGGGTGGATTTTTCTATCATAAGCAAAAGCAGCCCAAAGCAGCCTGGTCTTCACAGCCCGTTTATTATCTGTATTACGTGAAAGTGCGTGGCGAGGCCGATCAGATCAGTCCCGACGGTATTGTGACGGTCAAAGAAGATGATCAGGCCGATATGCGGGTGTATTGTCAGACAACCGGGATAAAAACGGCTTCAGGAACAACGCTGAATGTATTGGCCAATACACATACGTTTATCGGAGATTTTGTGCCGCGCATCCTGACGGGGCCTAAAATTGTGGAAACTGGTGCTACGCTGACTTTTACCTACGACCTGAGTATTAAATACGATGCCGCCGGTTATACTGGCACCACAGTAGACGTTTTGCTTCCGCGTTTAGCACGCTTTTATGGCCTAGAGAGCGGAGCAATATCCGCGTTGGTAGGCAAGGACATCACCTATTATGCCGTGCAGCCTGATGGTAACTTAAATGCAAACAGTACGGCAAATGCACCAGGACACTGGTTCGATGCCAAAGGGCAAACCTGCTCCTGGGGTGCCGATGCACGCATTGTATCTGAGCTGGCAACTTCAACGATGACCTTCAATATTCTGCAATATCCAGGGCAAACAACGGTGGGTAGTACCTATACGGTACGACAATCCCTCGTGTACAAGTCGAAAACAAAGGGTGATTTGAATGCTGTTTTTGTATTCAACATTAAGATCAAATAAATTATGAAACTAGCCGGATGGATTCCGCGGCAGTGCTGAATCAACCGGATGGTTTCGTCACACATGAAAAAATAAAACAGATGAAAAAACGAAGTTTTATAATCGGCTTAGCAGGTTTGTCCCTCGGGCTATTGGATTCCTGCAAGAGTGATCAAATAGGTTATTTAAGTGAAAATATACGCTATAATGTGGAGAATCTGCAAGTCAATCAGGGGGCAGTGGTGTACACGGATGCCATTGTTGCCAATGGAAGCACAACCCCGCTGACCGTGAATCTGCTTGCGGTAAGAAACAAGGAAACTGGCGAGCTCTCAACAGAATTTTCAAAAGAGCATGAGATATCCACCTACCTGGCGGAGATCACCTGGCGGGATACCACCCTGGATCTGTTGAATGCCAAGATCGGCAAAGCTAAATATCCACCGATGATGCTCAATGCGACCGGTGGTCGCGTGGGTTTTACACAGGCGACGCAATTCGTGACCCCGGGACAATACACGATCGATGTGGAGGTGAGCAATGTCGCCGGACAGAAAAAATTTAAGAATATACTGGACTTTAATGTCATCGGTGCTAAGAAGGAAGATATTTTATTTAAGTCGTGCACGAGTTCGGACTACGGGGCCGAATCCAATTTTCTACCGTATACAGACTATGAGATCGTCGTAGAGCATAAGGCGGAAGGAGAAAACAAAATTGTATATCAATGGGAAGATAAAAACGGCAAGCCCTTCAATCCTAAAAAAGGCGAGGTCATCAAACGTGGAGACCGGCCGACATTCAAAAATTGGTCGCCTTACTATCCGGAGGAAGTTACCGATACGGGCTTGGTGTATCGCTATCCAGATGTTTCGGGTCTGGTGTATCCCATCATGAACGGTACTTATGTAGGCACAGAATTTTGGTCGGGTGATCCCATTTCTTATTACCGTATTGTTGGTACGGCGACTACGCTGGGACGTAATCTTAACCCCGTATCGACCATCAAATTCTACCGAAGTGGTACCTATACCGTTCGCTTCCGTTTTTTGACCATTACACATAGTTGATCTCTACCTATTAAACGCTCAAATGATGAAAAGTATCGTATTGCATAAAGTCCTGCTGACGCTGGTTTCAGCACTTGTTTTCCTTTCGCAGGGATGCAGCAAAAAAGAAGTAGCGCTTCCTGTCGAGGAAGAGGTCACCACGCCGCCCGTTACTGTGGGAACAGATTCTTTGAAGATTTATAAGCCCAAAGAATTTGAAGGCATGGATTATAACGATAAAGGGAGCAAATGGTCCTATTCGCGCAGCCGTCAGTCGGAGCATTTTATTGTGTTCTGGGGTGCAAGCTATGGGAAGAACGATCCCAATGCGAACACCGTCCCTGAAGAATATCGGGTCGATATTGATGATCTTTTGGCCAAGGCCGAACAGTTCTACGCATTGAACGTCGGCACGCTGAAGTTTGCAGAACGCAAAGTGAACCGTTCCAATCTGGATAAATACAAAATGATGATTTTTGTGCATTATACGACAGAATGGATGGCGTATGGTGGCGGTTACGACGATACAATCGGGGCACTGTGGATTAATCCGGCGACCTGTAAACCGGTGGGTTCTGTAATTGCGCACGAGATCGGGCACAGTTTTCAATATCAGGTATTTGCCGATCTGAAAGGCGGACATGGATTTCGTTACGGCTACGGCGGAACCAGCGGCAACGGGTTCTGGGAGCAGACCGCGCAATGGCAGGCCTACCAAACCTATCCCGCACAGGCATTTTCGGGAGCCGATTTTCCCGTCTATACCGAAAATTATCATCGCCATATTCATCACGAGAAATATCGTTATGCCAGCTATTTCATCCATTGGTATTGGACCAGCAAACATGGGATCGATATGATTGGCCGCATCTGGCGCGAAGCTTTAAAACCCGAAGATCCGGTGCAGGCTTATATGCGTATAACGGGTATCGATGTGAAGCAGTTCAACAATGAGATCTATGATGCGGCGACCCGCTTTGTGACCTGGGACCTGAACAGCATCCGGGAGTATGGGAAGAATTATATCGGTAAGCTGACGACCAAATTTACGCGTCAATCCAACGGTAGTCTTCGCGTTGCCTATGATCGTTGTCCGGGCACTACGGGTTACAATGTGATTCCGCTGGAAGTTCCGGCTGCGGGAACCAAGGTCTCGGTAGCTTTTAAAGGCCTACCAAATGCTGCCGGATTCAATCCGGTGGATGCCAGCCGTGCCGGATGGCGCTATGGCTATGTGGCATTATTGAAAGATGGCACGCGGGTATACGGTGACAGGACGGAGGGCACGGAGAATGCGGTCGCGTTTACTGTTCCGGCCAATTGCAGCAACCTCTGGTTTGTTGTCACAGGCGCCCCATCTGTTTACCAGCCACATGCCTGGGATGATGACGACAGCAACGATGAGCAATGGCCTTACGAAATCAAAATTCAGGGTACAACGGCTACGGGATACAATGAGGTGAGCAGTCAGCCGAAAGATATCGCATTGAATTATGACTTGAGCTTCCCGGCAGATGCTACAGGGTATTCGGGTACGCAAGTAAGCGTCAATGCAGCGCAGCTAGGGGAGGCCTTGGCCATACCTTCGGCAGACCTGGCGGGTTTGATGAGCAGTGGAAAAATTAAGTTCTATGCTGTGGAGCCGAATGGAAGTTTAAATCCCAACAATACGGCCACGGGTTACGGGCATTGGTTTACGCCTGCCGGGGCCGTCACCAACTGGGGCGCTAGTGCGGGCTTGTTTTCGGAATTTAACGCAAGTACGATAACGTTCTCGATCGGACAATATCCGGGAGCTCTGGCAGCTGAAAAGAAATATACCATTAAGCAGGCACTGGTGTATACGTACGAAGGAGCGAAAACCGTGCAGGCGACGTTTACATTTAATGTGAATGTGAAATAAGAGTTAGTTGGAACCGCTAGATTAGGTGATGGTTCATATGTTTATGTTTATTTAAGTGAAGGCCACGTCGGGAGATGTGGCTTTTTTAACTGTTGACTTTTTCATTTTCCTAAGTCCAAATACGGTCATCATTGCATTTTCCATGCTGTTTATTCCGAAAAGGGTAATAAGTTTGCGGAGGAGATAAGGAATGAGGTCTAACGACCTTAATGCAACATCTCAGTAGAAAAAGGTTCTTTGAATCTGATGATCGGAAGCGGCGAGAATTTTGTAAATTAACCGCTATGAAGTATAATCATTTTGTTTCCAACCGAGGGTGGACAAAATTTAATTATCCAAGTCATTTGATTTATATTATCTTTATTATATCTCGTCATCGGAAAATAGCGGCGAAGCGTTAACTATTTTTAATTGGATTTTTGCAGCTGATAATAAAATAGTCTATTGCAGCTATACTATTGACACTGGTACCCAGATTGATCCGGAGATTGTTGAAGAACAACAAGAAATTAATCAGATAATAGCAAACTTAGCGATAGGAAAATAGTTGGGATTGATCCGGAATGATCTGAATAAATATGTTAAAATTTATATTGATAGCGTTCATCGTTTTAAGCTCTTGTTCTAGAAATAAGAATACAAAGCGCATTGATTCAAGGATAATTTATGAAATGGCTTATGATGACAGAACAACGCCCTCAAGATTTGATTTTGACTTTTTTGTTCGATGCAAAAACGACAAGGTCACTGTGCTAAACGAACCCGCTCTGTGGGAAATTCATCGTGAAAATCCGAAAAGATGGTCTTATGAAAAATTTTTGGATTTAGCTTTGAACCAAGAGATAGAGGTAGATGATACGCGTATTTTAAGTGGCGCTGATTGCTTTTTATTGGATTCAAAAGTAGCTAATTACTATAAAAGTCATAGTTTAGAAGATTTTCTACTTGAATACTTCATCAAGGAAAATAGTAGTTGGAGACTTAAAGATGGATATGCTAAATCACAGCTGATGTCTATAAGTTACTATTGCTTTATCAATAATAAATTTTTGCAGTTTGATGATTATATCGGGATTTATAGCCTTGTTGAGCCAAATGAATTGTTTTTGAAATAAAAGATAATAATATTTAGGTATTTCACGGCTTTGAACAATAAGGTGCTGGAGAATTTAATCAGAAATTACGGTCACTAGGATGCTGCAACCCAGCTTGAAGAGCTATCATCCTTGTTTCCAGGTTGCAGTCATAGTGAAGTTCTTTTTCTATCGTGTCGGAGAGAACGTTGTTATGCAGCAGGACTTCTATGATATCTTTTCTGTGAAGCGCACAATTCATTTTGCTATACAGGATTTCAAGGGGATTTTTACAGGATTTGGTGTTGTTTTTTTTGAAAATAGCTGTGTATATCCCTGCCAATCGCTCAATTTCGTGTTCATTTTTTGCCTTTTCGGCGATTTCGGTCAGTAGCTTCGAGTCGCCACTTCTGTAATTAGAAATCAGCAATTCTAAATAGTCAATCGGATTTTTGGCTGTTTGTATTTTCTCCAGAGCAAAGTCTCTAATGGCTTTGCTTTTTAGATGTTTTAGTGCATTAAGGGCATTTTCAGCTATGCTGTTTTTGCCTGTTCCCTTTTGTTTAGCAAAGTCTAAAATGAATTGGCTATCATAAGGAAATTTGTGAAAGTCAAAAATATCCAAAAGGCGTTCAATATTTCCCTGGTCCGTTTCTTTCAAAAGATGCTTTGCAATGGTGTTTATCTCTTCTTCTGTTAGCTTTCTCATTCTTGCAAAAGAAATCCGGGCTTTGCTATTTAACACTTCATCAATGATGTCTTTGTATTTTTGGGGTTTTGTCCGCTGTGTTTTCTGGTTTATTTCTGTTCGCTGTATGTTGTCAAGGTAAAATCGAATGAACTTATTGGTTTGGGCTTTCTTTTTAAGTTCTTCAGCAACCTGTATGCTTTGGTTTTTTGCTTGAAAATGCTGAATTATGCCATCGTCTTGCCAATCGTCAGGGTGTTGTTCAATGTGTTTTCCAAATTTCTCGGCTACGTAAAATAAGCCGTTTAGTCCATCAAGTTCTAGTATTTCATGAGCGCCGACCCAATCAGCGCCGACGATCGGATTGTTTAAAAACCGGTCATAAATAGCTTGTTTTGCCTCGGTGTCATTTTGCTGCGCGTAAAGTTTTGCCAGGGCAAACAAATGTGTCAGATTCCAGGTGTCATCCTGTTCTTTTGCCAAGCCCTGCAAAACGGCTCTACGGATTTTGTCTTTTTGTGTTGAAATAGAAATAATCTCAAAAATATAAGTTGCCCGGTCGCCTTCACATTGCCCGTCATAGGCGAAAATGTTTAATGCACCTTGTATAATTTGATTTGAAAAGTCAATTTCCGGATGCTCTTTTACGATCAGATATGCTTCACCTGTTCCGCGTTTCAGTGCATGTAGAAATTGTCGTTTTAGGATTCTTAAATCGGGCATAATCGAAAGAGTGGGGTTTCAACAGGCTTAAGGATTATGGATAAGCGGATCACCGATTATTCTCTTCAGCGATGATTTCGTCGATCTCATTACATATTCGCTGTATCGGTTTTGTAAAATAATGCTGTGCGAGCTGCACCTTCTTTTCTTTACCATCTTCATTTCGATAACGGGCGTGAAGCGATACGCTCACGGTGATGAGGCCGTACTGCTTGAGTTTATGGATTGTAAATCCCTGTAGGCTTTCCAGCGGAACAGTCACCTCTTTGCCTAAAAGTCCCTTGCGGACGCGCATTTCCCTTCTGTCCATGTCAATGATAAAATAGGCTCTAAGCAGGGAAATCATCAAGATTACGACAACTCCCAGCATCCACCATTTGAAAGGGGATTCCGGCATTTTGATGAACCCAACTAGGGTCATAATAGAAAATATAGCAACCAAAGGAACATAGGTTCCTAATTGGGGTTTCATTTTGTACTCGTTTCCGTTTCTGTCGAAGTTTTTCATGTGCTTATCGCTAATTTTGCCATATCAATCGTCCAATCTGCTGAAGCGGTTAGGATCGCCAACTGGTATATTATATTATCAACTATGGAGAATATAATTATTTGTTGGTGAATTGAGCTAGATCTTCAGTAATGGTTACAATTTTTATTTCCAAGTAAATAAAGTTATATATTTGCTTCAGTAAAAAAAAGGCCAAAAAAAACACTTCATTCTTTAATTCTGGATCATTTAATGTGAGTATGATTTCTGAGAGAGGAACAAGTATGAAAGTAATTTATAGTAGACTAGCTTAACAAAATATGAAAAGAGGTGTGCGAATTGTATCGTTTGGGTTTTTATTATTAATCATTGAATATATCATTTGTGTCCTTTTATTTTATATTGAGCCTTATTTTAGGCATGATAGTCAACTAAACCTTGAGTATGCAATAAGAGGAGCTAATGAGGTGAATTCTGTTTGTTGAGTATTTTCTCCGATTTTTCATTGTAATTGAAAAGTTTTAAAAAACACGTGACTACATGACTACAAAATAAAAGGACAAAGCGCTTTGTATTAAGTCACATATGTAGATATATTTTAATCACAAAAAACAATTTCTTAACTACGTTGTTTTAATGCTACTAAGGTCTATAATATATGAAATTAGATATGTACAAAAACAAGATCAACTACATTATATATGTGTTTTCTTATTGTTAATATATAGAATTTAAAAGCATCCTAAGCTGAAATGAGAAATCTATTCGTGTCATTTCAAATCAATCAGCAAGAATGAATTTATAAATTAAAAACACTCATATTATGTCACTATTTGATAATTTAAAACTTACAGCAGAGCTTATTAAAGCAAATTTATCCGAAGGAATTGAAGATGGTTACGATCATTCTACCACTTCGGCAGGTAGAAAAGGATTGCGTTCGGGTCGTGTTTCAGAGCTTACCGCTATGGCAGATTTGAAACCAGGAGGTGCAGACAACCTGCGTAAAATCATGGAAATTGCCAACGGAAACCTGAAAGGAGCAACCAAAGTAGGTACGCTTCACGATTTGAGAATTGTATTGTTCGATGATGATAAAAAAATTCTTTTCTGTACCGCTTATGACGGCGATTGGGATGCTTATATCAACGACTTCGCTACAAAAATTCCACAGTTGATGGACATTATTTTTGGGAATATCGAAGGCTGGCCGGGTATCAAAGATCCTACGATTAAAGATTTTATTTTAAGCAAACAAATCACGGCTACAGGTTGGTATGTGGGGGTTCCGCACTTAACGGTGAATGATATTCGCAGAAACGACAAAATCATCACTGGTCTAAATAAAGCTATTGACGACGCGAACAAAATTGAAAAATAACCCTACTAAATAGATTCATTATGGCAATAGATTTCTTAAAAAGAATTTTCAATAGGGATAAAGTCAATATAGCATTAGAAGAAATTCAGGCTTTGGTACTCCGAAGCAGACCAATTCCTTATTACGGTACAGTGGCTCTTTTGGAGATTAAAGATGCGACTAACGCAAAACAGACGTTGAAAAACCTAATTCCTTTGGTGAATTCAGCAGAAAATTGGGATCAAAATGACGGCTCTTCGGTTTCTATTACCTTCACCTATAAAGGATTGGAGAAAATTGGCCTTCCCAAAGATTCTTTGGATTCTTTTCCTGAATCTTTCAAGGAAGGAATGGCTAAAAGGGCTGGTTTTTTAAATGATATCGGGGTTAATGATCCTAAAAGTTGGGAGAGGGATTTCAAAAATGCCAACATCCATATTGCGGCAGCTATTATTGCCAATAACAAAACCGATTGGAAGGCAAAATTTGAAGAGTTTAAATCCAAATTACACGATAGTTCTGGCGTTCAGGTTTTAATTAGTCACGATTTTGGGGCGACCGAAGAAGTGAAAAATGTCTTTGGATTCCGCGATGGCATCAGCAATCCCGAAATTGAAGGCAGCGGTATTGATGTTCCTCCAGGTTTTGATAGACCCTTGAAAGCTGGCGAATTTGTGTTGGGCTACCCTGGCGAAGGCGACATTACGAAACCGTATCCGCAACCCGATGTTTTGGGCAAGAACAGCTCGTTTATGATTTTTAGAAAATACCAAAGTCAAGTTGCCGATTTCAATAAATACATTCAAGAAAATACCAATTCTGCCGAAGAGGGCGAACTTTTGGCTGCGAAAATGGTGGGACGTTGGCGAAGTGGTGCTCCGCTGGTTTTGTCGGCGGATAAAGACGATAAAGAGCTTGGTGAGGATATGAACAAGAACAATCATTTCTCTTTCAAAGGGGATGAAGATGGTAAAAAATGTCCTTTCAGTTCGCATATCCGAAGAATGAATCCTAGAGATTCCAAATCATTTGTGTTGGAAGATGAGCGTCTGCACCGCATTATTCGACGTAGTGTGACTTTTGGGGACATTGTTCCACCAGAAGTTACCAAGGATGATGGCAAAGAGCGGGGTCAATATTTCATGGGTATCAGTGCTGATGCGATGGGAACGCTTGAATTTTTGCAAAAACAATGGGCAAATGATGGGAATTCTCAGAATTTGGGAACCGAAAAAGACCCAATGATTGGCGTTCAGGATAAAGAGGGATTGTTTACGATGCCTGCCGATCCATTGGTGAAAAGATACCGTGGTTTGCAAACGTTCAACTTAGTAAAAGGTGGTGAATATTGTTTTATTCCGAGTATGTCCGCTCTAAAATGGATCAGTGAATTGTAACAGCTAAAAATGTAAGCATGAGCGAAAATGTAAAATACAGCTATGATTTAGAAGAAATTCCTGCGAATTTTGACAAATATATAGCTAAGATTAATAAAGATATTCAAGATTATATCAGAAATACGCCTGAGATTAGTAAAATAGCACACCATACGCGTGATGCGCATGCCAATGGCTATGCCGCACTAAAAGCAGAGGTTGAAATTTTAACCAATCTACCCGAAGAACTGGCTCAAGGCATTTATAAGCAAGCTGGAAAATACGAAGCTGTCGTGCGGTTTTCGAACGGATCATCTCGTGTGTTGCCCGATAAATTAAGCGGAAATGCACAGGGTTTTGCGTTGAAAATTTTTGGTATTAAAGGTAAAAAATTAGCTCCGGGTGAGGAAGATTCACCTAATGTTGATTATAATTTGATTAATAATCCAGTGTTTTTCTGCAACACGGCAGCACATTATGTGTTTATTTCGAAGTTATTTTTACAGCTAAACGATTTCTTTGAAAGAGGTGCTTTGGGTAAGTTGGAATTTGCCACTTTATGGGTGACTGAAAACAAAAAAGCTTTCCCAAATTTTGAAGCATTAAAGGAATTGGGCGCTTTAAAAACATTTGAAAAAATCCCTTCTATAAACAGTTTTTTGTATGAATTTTACAGTATGGGTGCTGTTCGTCATGGCGATTATATGGCGAAAATTCGAATTGCACCTACTGTCGAAACTCAAAATCTTATTACCGAAAAAGATATTGATATAGATAGTGCCGATTGGCCTTACCGCAAGGGGATTATCAAAGAAATTGCGAAAAACGATTTGACTTTTGAATTGCAAATTCAGTTGTGCAAAGACCTAAAAAAGATGCCGATTAATGATCTGACCGAAGAATGGTCGCAGGAATTATCGCCTTTTCAAACGGTTGCAAAAATTAGAATTCCGAAACAACAGGTTCCTGTAGATGGCAATTTTGATGTGATGGAAAATTTATCTTTTACACCATTCCGCACGTTGGAAGAAAATGCGCCTATAGGCAATTTGCAAAGAGCAAGGCAATCGGCATACGTCACTTCTTCCACGGCAAGGCACGATCTTAATCATAAAAAAAGAAGAGAGCCAACGAATTTGCAAGAAGCCTTTGACCCTAATTTTTATAAACTTTAATTGTCGTACAAATGAATTCAATAAAAAAATCACCGTAGCGGGTAGTGGTGTTTTGGGTTATCAAATCGCTTTTCAGACTGCTTTTCACGGTTTTGATGTTACCGTTTATGACATCAATGCGGAGATTGTAAATAGAGCAAAATCAAAATTTGATGATTTAGCAAAAAATTATCGTATCGATATTCAAGCTACCGATGCGCAAATAGCAGCGGCAAAGGAGCATTTGAGCTATACGAGTAATCTGGAGGAAGCGCTTAAAGATGCCGATTTGCTTATTGAAGCTATTCCAGAAGAAATCCAAATAAAAAAGGATTTTTACAAACAGGCAGCGCAATTGGCTGCTGACAAAACGATTTTTGCAAGTAATTCTTCTACCTTATTGCCGAGTCAATTTGCAGATAGTACGGGTAGGCCACAACAGTTTTTGAATCTACATTTTGCCAATCAAATATGGTTGCGCAATACAGCTGAAATCATGGCACATCCTAAAACGGATGAAAATATCAAGAAAGAAATTATTCAGTTTTCTAAAGATATCGGTATGGTGCCTATTGTCGTGAATAAGGAAGTTCACCACGGGTGGCGGGCCCTATTTTTTCTTTTTCTTCTGCGCCGAGACGCTTAACGTAAGTAAGGATAGACTGAATACGATAATATATTTTTTCATGTGTGTACTTTGTCTTTTGTCGTTAAAGCAAAGATGTACATTTTAAGACTAGTCTTTTCTGTGGATTTATATCCGATCGCTTTGGCTTACGATTCGTTGCAGCTGAAGCAATAGTTTTTTACAATACCGTCCGACGGATAGCATCATGGTAAGAATAGTGTGTTGATTGTAAAAGCTCACTGATCAATCAATGATCAAGGAGCTTTTTGTTAAAGGGAGTAAGACGATTTGTGAAATAGGCGTTGGTCTAATTCGATTCGATCTTATACACGTAATTCGGGATTTTTGGGTTCTTGACAGTGGGTAAAGACAGCTGTAGCGTATCTCTTCCTTGTGTCCATTTCACCTTTGAGGAACGCCCGAGAAGCGCTAAACTTTTGATGTTGAGACTACTTTTTGCGAGCTCCGGCTCCTGATCTCAAACTGCCTGTTTGTAAGTTTTTTCAACCCGTTTAATCGAGTATTAAGAAATTGACATAACAGTAGCTCTAGGAGCATGGGTATAAATATAGGGAAACATGCTCAGGTTTTGGATTTGAGAAAGGCAGCTGTTCTTATATTTCTTCGAAAACGTTTGAGTGCCGGCAGTTGTTCCGTTAGTGATACCGATCTGCACTACAGGAAAGAGCCAGGATGCAGTGACGTACCATTTGTCTATCTGAAAAAGCGGCCTTGCTCTGAGGAGATCGGCCGCTTTTTGTTATTCCTTCGATCCCCATTCCTTTCCGCACCCAAAAATCATCGGTAGGATAGCACATCAAATCAACACGCTTGGGCATAACGACAGCCTCGTTGAGTAAACTTGTAATATGTTGCTGTTCTTTCTGATCATAGGCTATGACATTGATGCGTTGCAATAGGTCAAACAATTTTACGTCGAATGATGTACTTTGAATAAAAAAGCTATGGATAAATCACATATGCAGAAGATTGCACGGGTTGGATTAGGTGCTTTTTTGGTTGTTGCCGGTATTGGACATCTGACCTTTGCCCGTAAGGAATTTCAGGCTCAGGTGCCAGACTGGGTTCCGATCTCCAAAGATGATACGGTTGTATATTCGGGTTTTGCGGAAATTGCTCTTGGTGCTACATTGATTTTAGCACCTGCCAAACAGCGATCGAACGTTGGAAAAATTGCAGCAGCATTTTTTGCAGCCGTGTTTCCCGGAAATATTGCCCAATATACAGACCATCGGGATGGCTTTGGATTGGATACGGATGGAAAGCGGCTCGCCCGTTTATTTTTTCAACCCCTATTGGTGGCCTGGGCATTGCAAAGTACAAGCAAGAGCTGATTGGGTGAAAACTGGTCGATCAGAAGCTGATACAAATTGGAAAAAAAACAAACCATCTGCCTGCGGCTGTTGTCCTATAGATATCCATGTAAGGAGTAACTTAGTTAAAAAGGTCGGGTGTTCCATTTTCATCCGACCTTTTTTATTTTTTTGCGCTATTATTTTTGCTAATTTCCAACCTTTTCTGTTTTTTTATTGCCCATTTAAATAATTATATTCGCATCAACATACAAAATAACTAACCTATAAAAGTATAGACATGATGGAAGAAAAGAAATTAAATGAACTCAGTAATGAAGAGTTGTTGGTTCTTAAGAAGAAAGCCAAACCCACGAAAATCATCAATGCATCGATCATTGGCTTTTGTTTAGGGATAGCTGCCTACAGTGTATTCGTCGCAGGCATAACCTGGCCGACAATTTTTCCCCTGATTCTGGCGGTCCTAGCCTATAAATATTTTGGTAAAAATGAAAAGGCTGTCGATGCGGAGTTGAAAGCCCGGAATCTCAAATAGAAAAAAGCAAACCATTGCAGTTGCGCTGTTGTTTCTTTTTAAAAGAATAGCAGAACATGAGAAGGGAACAAATAGACGCATGGATAGCCCAAGGCTACAATGTGCTGGAGCAGAAGAAACCTAAAGTCGTGCAGGGCGATATCTGGGAATACCTCAACCGCTGTGACGGACAAGGTACGGAGGTGTATGCCTTATCCGAGCTGCAAAAATGGTCGGATCAGGAACTTGCGCAGATGGAACTGAAAAAATATGCGGACCAGTATGGACAGATGGGCGAGAAGCTGTTTCTACGGAATGAAGCAATTCGAAATAAAGACGTTGAAAAGTATGAGGCATTTTTACTACTATTTTTTCCGGACAGCGTTGAAAAAGAGCTGGAGGAAGCTCGCTTTTTGGCCGATCGTGTAAAACGTGTCAGTAAGGAAGAAATGGAACAATGGGTCGTATCGAATCATGTCAATGTACTGATGTCGGATCTTCATTGCCTGGACTATGGTTCCATTATGAGCGGTATGGTGCTTCCCTCCGAAGAGGTAGTCAGTTATACCGACGATGGGCTCAGCGACACCATTGATTGTCACGTCACCCCCATGGAGTTCTTTTCCCATACCGACCACGACTACTACTGGATCGATCCTGTTATAAAAAATCGTAATTGAATCCCTTAAATAGGCCTTTTGGACTTTCTTTTCATACGGATTAAGGTAAAGCACCTCGAACACCATCGAGATGCTTTATTTTTTTTCGTTTAAGCTACAATTTCTATTGGATTTCCCTCTGGATCAAGTATGACACTTTCATAATACCCATCGCCCGTCGTACGGGGTTCGCTTTCGATAATATATCCATCCAACCGTAATTGCTCGGTCAACTTATCGACAGCATCTTTTCCACCGACGCTTAGGGCTAGATGGGTATAACCTTTGCTCAGGCTTCTGTCAGCTGCTGCTGCAGTGATATCAATACGGTTCATAATCTCTAAACGTGCGTCTGACTCGCGGAATTTAAGAAAGTAGGATGAAAACCCTTTCTTCGGGTTATGGTATTTTTCTCCGCTAACAGTACCAAAGTATTTGGCGTAAAAAGCACGTATTTTCTCGAGGTCATCGACCCACAGGGCGAGGTGTTCTATTCGCATGGCAAATCTTTTTATTTAATTACATTGCAATATTATGCAAATTTGCATAATATTGCAATGTAAAATTTATCAGAATGTTGAACAAACCGATCATTAACGAATCGATAATTAAGGCAAAAACAGCGACACAGGTTATGTTTTTGGTATGTGGCCTCGCGCTATCAAGCTGGGCACCGATGGTACCTTTCGCCAAGGACCGTCTTGGTCTTAACGATGGAGAACTGGGGCTTTTACTGCTGTGTTTGGGTGGTGGTGCACTATTAACGATGCCTCTCTCTGGTTTTTTTATCGGGAAACTTGGGAGTAGACAAGTGATTTTGATCTCAGGTATAATTGCTGCCGTTGTGCTCCCTGTTCTGTTGATGGTAACAAATAGCTATTTGATGGCCTGTGTTCTTTTTATATTTGGCTGCAGTATAGGTAGTATAGATGTGGCTATGAACGCACATGGTGTGCAGGTTCAGAATGCCATGGGTAAACCGATCATGTCATCTTTACATGGGCTGTTCAGCGTAGGTGGCCTATTTGGATCGATCGGCTTGGGTTTTCTGATAAAGATGGGGCTAATTCCGATTTATGCGGCAGTTACTATCGCTATCTTTTTAATACTGCTATTGATCTTACAATATCGAAAGCTGCTGGGTTACCATAAGGAAAAGGAAATCATTGTCGAGTTTTCCCACATTGATGAGACTCGGGTTTCCAAAAAAAGATTTCAATGGCTCAGGTGGAGTGTGCTGGTACTTGGACTGATGTGTTTCATCGCCTTTCTGTCGGAGGGAGCGATGTTGGATTGGAGCGCCATATTCTTGCGGGATCACAAAGGCGTATCTCCGGAATTTACGGGAATTGGATATGCGGCCTTCTCCGTAGCGATGGCGGTGATGAGATTGCAGGGAGATCGATTAGTAAGCAAGCTGAATAGTAAAGTGGTGGTGATCGGTGGGAGCCTATTGGCGTCATTAGGTATTTTGATCCTGGTATTTAGTCCCTGGCTTTCTGTTACACTTGTTGGATTTGTCCTGTTGGGACTGGGAGCCGCCAATATTGTCCCTGTATTTTTTAGCGAGGGTGGCCGGATTGAAGGACTTTCACCGACAGTAGCCATTCCGGTTATTTCAACCATGGGCTATGCAGGTCAGCTGGCAGGACCGGCGCTTTTGGGTGCTATTGCACAGCATTTTTCTTTGATCATTGCTTTCGAAACAATAGCTTTACTTTTTCTAGTGGTAGCCCTTATCTATAAAATCAGGAAGTAGTAGCATGTTAAAAGAAGAGCGTTTTGAGGTAATACTCCGCGAATTGGCGAGTCGGAGGAAGGTGAAATTTGAAGAACTGGCGGTATTGTTGGCGGTATCGGAAGATACCATCCGTCGCGACATAGATCTTCTCTATCGGAACGGCTTGCTTTCCAAGACCAGGGGTGGGGCTATGCTTCGCGAAAAAGATCCGTTGACTTTCCAGGATAGGCAATCGTTTCTGACCAAAGAAAAAGATATTATTGCATTAAAAGTACAGCCGTTTCTGAAAGATGGCATGACCCTTTTTGTGGATGGTGGCACTACGACATGGGCCGTAGTGAATGCGATGCCATTGGATATCCTGATCCGGATGGTTACAAATAATTTTTCCATAGTGCCGCTGCTCGAGAAGTTCAAAAATGTAGAACTTATTTTTTTGGGTGGTAATTTTGAACCCGATCTGGCTGTAACTTCAGGCATCACAACCTGTATGGAAGTTGCTAAATATAACGCCGATATCTTTATTATGGGAACTTGTGCTGTAGATCCTGAGCTCGGTGTATCGGCAACGTCAGCTGCAGATGGCGAAACAAAAAAGATGATGGTGCAATGTGCAAAGAAAACAATAGCCTTAGCCAGCCAGAATAAGCTTTATCAAGGGGAACTGTTTAGGGTATGTCCAATAGATTCGCTCACGGCATTAATCACCGACCTGGACTCCAATGATTCCGAACTGAATCCCTTTAGAAATATGGATCTGCAGATTGTATAGACGGCCTGACTATTTTGGCCTTGTATTGTGGTCGAATTCAGCGAATATTCATCCCTGCGGCAAGCTCTTCTGTTTACGTGCTGCTGCGAAGTGGTATTGTTGTGTCCGGCAGAATGACGGGCAGATAGCGTTAGATGATGTGCCTTTTTTCGGTAGCCAGTGTCAATGTATGTTGTAGATTCACGACGTCGCCGATGATAATGATGGCTGGATGTCCCATGTTATACTCTTTGCTTATTTTTACGAGATCTTTGACTTTGCAATGCACTTGTCTTTGTTGAGGTAAGCTTGCGTGCTGTATAATCGAGGCTGTTGTTTCTCCTTTACCGTGTAACACATAAGTACGTGCAATTTCGTCGAGCTTACGCATGCCCATATAGATAACTACTGTAGATCTGCTCTGAACCGCTAGTTGCAGATCGGATGAAAGGGTTCCATCTTTCTTCATGCCTGTCAATACCCATACGCCTTCACTTACACCGCGATGTGTTAATGGAATATTATGAAGGCCTGCGCCTTGCATGCTGCTGATACCCGGAATATAGGTGATGTCAATGGATCTGTTTTGCACGGTAAGCCATTCTTCAAAACCCCGGCCAAAAAGATAGGGATCACCACCTTTAAGTCGTAGCACCCTGTCGAATTTGCTGCAGTAATGTAGGATAAGTTCATTTATTTCTTCCTGAGGAACGTATTTTCCATAAGGATGCTTGCCAACATAGTGTTTTAAGCAGTTTTTGTCTGCTATTTGAAGGATTTCTTGATTAATTAGGTTGTCATATAAGATCACTTCAGCATTTTCTATCGCTTTATAAGCTTTTATGGTAAGTAATTCGGGGTCTCCCGGTCCAGAACCTACAATAAATAAGGTTTTTTTCTTTATTTCTTTCATTATATCCTTTTTTTTTGTTTTTATTTTATATAAAAGTATTAAAAAAATATGACTAAAATCATGTTTTGTGTTAATTTTTATGTTTTATTTTTGAAAAAATATTATAAAAATCATATTTATTTTGATTTTTTGATTTTTTATTCCATAAATTAGTGTTATTGAAAGTGTAAATTGATTTTTTTCAATAAAAATTATGATTATGGATAGAAAAAATGTTGTTATTATCGGAAATGGTATGGTTGGTAATAAGATTTGTGAAAAATTAAAGCAAAAATCTAATAACCTAGGTATAACTGTATTCGCAGAGGAGTCAATTCGTGCTTATGATCGTGTTCATTTGACAGATTACTTCAAAGTTTCGTCCATTAATGAACTTTTTTTGCTAAAAAATGAGTGGTATATAGAGAATAATGTAAAAATCCATTTAGATGATCCTGTTATTGCTATAAATCTCTTGAAAAAGGAAGTGAAGTCTCTAAAAGGGATTACATTAAATTATGACTATTTGGTTTTTGCGACAGGTTCTTCCCCTTTTGTTCCTCCTATTCCTGGGATTGAGAAAGAAGGGGTGTTTCTCTACCGTACAATCGAAGACTTGGAGTTGATTAAGGCTTATGCGGCAAAGGTCAAAACTGGTACGGTCATGGGGGGCGGACTTTTGGGTCTTGAAGCGGCTAAAGCTCTCCTAGATCTTGGCCTAAAAGAAACTGCTGTGATTGAATTTGCTCCGCGCCTGATGCCACGCCAGATCGACGATAGTGCAAGTGTGCTTTTGCAGCATAAGCTCGCGGAATTGGGCTTGCGTTGCTTATTGCAAAAATCCACAAGTCAACTGCTAGGTGATGATCGCCTCACAGGAGTCGCCTTTAACGACGGCACCTCCATGGCGACAGATCTGCTGGTGATATCGGCTGGTATACGTCCCCGTGACGAACTCGCCAAGAAGTCGGGCCTAGCTGTCGGTGAACGGGGTGGAATTTTGGTGAATGCACAGATGCAGACCTCAGACCCTTCAGTTTATGCCATCGGTGAATGCGCCTTGGTGAATGATATGATTTATGGTCTGGTGGCGCCTGGGTATGAGATGGCTGAAATTGCGGCAGCTCAAATCATAGGAGAAGAAAAATCTTTTATAGGGTTTGATATGAGCACTAAACTGAAACTGATGGGAGTTGATGTGGCAAGTTTTGGAGATCCTTTTATCAGTGAACCTTATGCTCGAACGATCTTATTGGAGGATCGTAATAAGGGTATTTATAAACGACTAAACGTCAGTACAGATGGAACGCGGCTATTGGGCGGAATACTTGTCGGGGAAGCGACAAGTTACAACATGTTGCTTCAGATGGTTAACAATAACCTCCCATTAGCAGAACATCCAGAACTTCTCCTTTTCGACCAGCAGCGTGAAAGTAGGTCGGCTTCTTCTGGTCTAGAGGCTCTTCCTGATGCGGCGCTAATCTGCAGTTGTGAAGGAGTTTCTAAAGCACAGATTTGTGATGCTGTAGCAACTAAAAATTGTGAAAATGCGGACGCCGTAAAGAAATGTACCAAAGCCGGATCAGGATGCGGCGGCTGTGTGCCGATGATTAAGGACCTTGTTAATTACACCATGAAACAGCAAGGGAAATATATCCGGAGTACCATCTGCGAACATTTCGATTTGAGCCGTCAGGAGCTTTATGATCTGATCAAGATCCACGAGCTCAAAAGTTATGATCATGTATTGGATGTGCTGGGCCATGGCCATGGATGCGAAGTCTGTAAACCTTTGGTGTCTTCCTTGCTTGCCAGTCTTTGGAACGAGATGATTCTTGGCAAGGGTAATGATGTGGCTCAGGATAGCAACGACCGTTATCTGGCTAATATACAAAAGGGTGGGACATATTCGGTGGTCCCGCGTATTCCAGGCGGTGAAATTACCCCGGATAAACTGATCGTTATTGGGGAGGTGGCCAAGAAATACAGGTTATATACAAAAATTACGGGTGGACAGCGCATTGACTTATTTGGTGCACATCTCAATGATCTGCCATTGATTTGGGAAGAACTTATTGCTGCGGGTTTTGAAAGTGGACATGCTTATGGTAAGGCATTACGGACTGTTAAAAGCTGTGTAGGCAGTACCTGGTGTCGGTTTGGGTTGCACGATAGTGTTTCTTTTGCGATACGGATAGAGGAACGCTATCGTGGACTACGTGCTCCGCATAAGATCAAGTCGGCCGTTAGTGGTTGTATTCGCGAGTGTGCTGAAGCGCAGAGTAAGGATTTTGGAATTATTGCAACCGAAAAAGGTTGGAACCTTTATGTTTGCGGCAACGGTGGAAGTAAGCCGCAGCATGCCTTATTATTAGCCTCGGATATCGATAGTGAAACCTGTATCCGTTATATCGATCGTTTTTTGATGTTTTATATCCGCACCGCGGATCCGTTAACGCGGACTGCTACCTGGCTCAATAAAATGGAGGGCGGAATAGATTATCTAAGAAATGTTGTGGTACAGGATAGTCTGGGGATGGGTGATTCCTGGGAACAGGATATGCAGCTGCTTGTTGATAGTTATCGCTGTGAATGGAAAGTCGCTGTGGAGGATCCGGAAATTCGTAAACGCTTTGTTCATTTTGTAAATGCACCAGAGGAGAAGGATGAAACTGTTCGCTTCGAAAGCTTTCGCGGACAGAAAGAAAGCTGCAGATTGGAACATCAATACTTATTAAATATAGAATCACTAAACCTTTTAATTGAAATCATATGAATATGCAAATTGACATGCAGTGGCTGAAGGCTTGCCGGATTGAAGATGCCATTGAAAACGGCGGAGTCTGTCTTAAATTGAATAACGAACAGGTGGCCTTGTTTTATTTTGCCCGCCGCAATGAGTGGTATGCCACGCAGAATGAATGTCCGCACAAACGGCAGATGATTTTAAGCCGCGGGATGTTGGGCTCTTTGGGTGAGACGCCGAAAGTCGCTTGTCCTTTCCATAAAAAAACCTTTGCCCTAGACACAGGTGAATGTCTTTCGGGTGATGAATGTGCGATTAAAACTTACCCGGTGAAGGTTGAAAACGGAAGTGTTTTTATTGGAATGACTGCTTAGCTAAGCTAATAAATAACTGAATCTAAAACCTTTTAAAAACAAAAATACCATGGATTATATTAGCCCAAAAGAGGTTGCTGGTGCAATGATGAATACCGCAATCTACAAATCTACGCTTCCAATCAAAGATCTATTGATACGGGGAGCATTGTCAGGAGCCTTATTGGCAATTTCTGTCACACTCGCACTATTGGCGACTTCCCAGACGGGACTGAGCTTAGTCGGTGCATTTGTTTTTCCGGTGGGTTTTGTCATTATCGTTATCCTTGGTCTGGAGCTGGTGACGGGAAGCTTTTCGCTGGTGCCTTTAGCCTGGTTTGAAGGTAAGATCAATTTTAAGGCGATGGCCAATAATCTTTTCTGGGTTTTTCTGGGCAACTTGTTGGGCAGTGTGCTCTTTGCGATTTTGTTCTGGGCGGCTAGCACAGAGACCGGGCAGTCGAGCCAGCTCGGAAATATCGAACATAGTCTGATTCTGATCAGTGAAAAGAAAACCCTTGGATACAGCAGTCATGGTGCGGCGGGTTTGTTTTCGGCTTTTGTCAAAGCTATTCTGTGTAATTGGATGGTCTGTATGGGCGTGGTGATGTCCATGACTTCTAAGTCTACCCTTGGTAAAATTCTAGCTGCGGGTATTCCGATCTTTATATTCTTTGCATTAGGTTATGAGCACGCTGTTGTTAACATGTTTGTGATCCCTGCCGGGATGATGTTTGGTGCAAAAGTGACGATCTCCGACTGGTGGCTTTGTAATCAGCTGATCGTAACCGCTGGAAACATTGTTGGCGGTCTGCTATTTACGGGGATGGCTATCTATTATACTTATCATCAAAAAGAAAAGGTATCAACTTCACAAAATTGAATTTCTATGGATCAAATGAAAAAACTATTGACGCTAATCTTGTTGCTGATTGCTGGCGATAGAATTTATAGTCAGGAAAAAATAATAAAAGGCAGTTTGTTTGAAGGCATTGCGGTAGCGGGCTACGTCGATCGGGGTGTTTACTTCAATTGTACCGGGCCAGCTGTGAAATACATATTCGCACCCAAAAGCTGCCTGTTGCTTGGTCTATTACCTAGCTTAAAACTGAAAGAAGATAAGGTTGAATCGGGGAAGCCAAAGAACTCCTGGATCACGCCCTCTCTGGGATTTGGTTTAACGGCTGTATTCCGACATATTGCCATTCAGCTGCCAGCATTCTATACCGCAAAAACGAGTGCTGCTGATGGTAAATGGAGATTGGGAGTCGGTATGGGCTTTAAATTTTAAGGTGATGTATTTTTAAGGGAATATATGATTTGGGGAGTCGTTGGCTTTTCTAGCTAGTTTAACTCCCCATTGTTTTCTTCTGATAAATCCTGTAAAAGCTGGAGGTTTTTAATAAAAATATCTTTTTTGTCCATTATGATGGCTCCTAATTCGATAAGTTCGCTCAGCGTACGATATACGGTCTCGTACGTAGCGCCTACGTAGGAAGCCAAGTCTTTTTTGCTTAGGGATAATCCAATATATCCATCCTTATGTCCGTCGCTGAAAACACGGTGAAGTAACAATAGGCTCCAGGCAAGGCGATTTTTAACAGCGAGCTGTGTCAGGCGGGTCATCTTTTGTTCAGAAAGATGTAGTTCGTCGGCAAAAAACAACATCAACCGGTAACTCAGCTCTGGATTTATGCGTAGCGTGGACAGGAAGAACGGCATTTCGACGAAGCAGAGCTGTGACACTTCCAGGGTTGTTGCAGAAATAGGGTAGACAGTTTGTTCGGTACTGATTCCGCGATGGCCAACGATATCTCCTTTTTTTGCAAATCGTACAATGGTTTCTTTATCCCCCAGATTACGGTGAACTTTGACAAGTCCCGACTGGATGAAATAAATTCCCCGAACGGATTCTCCTTCGGAGATAAACTGTTCACCTTTTTTTAATTTGATATTCTTCCGATGAAGGTCGATCTGTCCGAGCCAATCTTGTAAGACATAACGGCACATAAGGCAGGAGTGATCGCAAGGATTTGTTTTCTTCGATTTCATCAAAGTCTGATTCGTATAATGGACGGTGTGTTATCTGTCCAAAGTTATTATCTATTCGTTTAAATTCCTATTTTACCTTTTATAAAAACAGTATATCTTTTGATTTTAACTTATTAATGTGTGGAACTGGATGAAATTTTGCATCTCCATAATGTCGGCATCTTGTTGATGCGGTTATTTGAAACCAGCATGTATTGTTTTCTTCGATTTAGTGTAAAGACCAATAGTATTATGAATCAAAGAACTTATTTAATTTTTGTTACTCTTTATTGCATGTTGCCTCTGTTTTTATCCTGTGGTTCCAAAGAGAAACAGCGGGAAAAGGAATTACGGATTTTGTTCAGTCGAGAATTCGTTGATGAACAGTATAGTCAAGAAAGATACTTGAGTGATTCTTATAAACATCATGCGGTTGATTTTTTTGCGGCCAAGAATGATACCTTTCCATTAGCGAAATGGGACATTCTTCTCGATGAATTAGATAAGTTAAAGCGGTACAAACCTGAAAAGAATGATATAGGGCATAAACATAACTATTGCTCGAATCTAGAGATTGAGTTTTTTGATCATGAAAAATCCTTATGTCAATTATGTTTGAATCCAGATAATAAAACTTTAAGACTGAATTATTTGGTGTATGAGGCTTCTCCTGAACTGATTTCTTTTTTTTGTAATTACATTTCGGCAGATTCGGCAGCTCTGGCTTCTAGTGGAAAAGGTTACTATGTGAAAAAAGTAATGTTTAACGACAGGAGTGTAATTCAAAAATTCATCGAGAGAAAAAAATGAGGGCGATGAGTTTCTGTTAGCCCACCTTAAAACGTTTGGGATATTCGCCGGTGTTATCTAGGCTAAAAAAATACTCATTCCACCAGTTTTCGATTTCCAAGTCCATACCAATCATATTGGTCAGTTCCTACGCTGTATCCAGCTCTTCTTCCAGCGGGATAAAAGTCGAATTGTTAACAAAGGCTTCACAACTTGTATTGCATTGCCCATTTTTCCAGCGATAGAGCGCTTTAAGATTCTGAGGTATCTCCATATCATATTGCTGTTCAAGGGCCCTAAACTCTTCTGCCGATAACGAGGACTGTAGATCGATATACAGCTCAGGTCTTAGATTTTGGATATAACTGTCTAATGTGGCTAGTGTCTGTTGCATAATGGTGGATTTTTGATGCATTCATAAAGTTAGTCATAATTGCCTGAGTATGCGAATTATCATGTGCGCTATGGATCGTATGAAAAGTTAAAAATGTTAATAATTATTTAATGGGAATTAGTGTAAATTTATGTCAGCATAACGCTGTAGCTATGTTCATCATTGGATAAAACGATAGCAGATGTTCAAGTGTTATTTATGCAGGTATCCTTTTTATAATTTACTGAATACGCATGAAAAAGATCGAACTAGTCCCACTTGTTGGGATTCAAATTGAAGGTATTGGTCAAGTTAATCTTGGTGCGGGCCGTGCTGAAGTTCAAGGTGTGCTTGGTGCTCCTTCAGATGCGCTGGACGACCAATATTATTATGATGAACTCGAATTGAGACTTGATTTTAATGATCAGGGAACATTGGAATTTATAGAAAGCATCAATGGACCCTATCCAGAAAAAACTGAAATCAATATCTATGGTGTTAATCCATTTCAGGTCGAAGCAGCTGAACTGGTCAATCTCTTAACGGATAAAAATCAGGGTGAGGTTGATGATGCCGAAGCGGGATATTGCTATACATTTTTAAATAGCTCTGTGGGCGTCTGGAGACAGATGACTGAAGAGGATGTTCAGGAGGAGATTGAGGAAATCAAAGCCGATGGCGAATACGAAGACAATGCGGATATGCTGCTGGAGGACCTTAAAAAGTCAAAGTTCTTTTGGACGATTGGCATTGGGGTAGCGGGATATTACGCGGAGTAAAGATAAATAACCTACTGAAATTGTTGCCTAAATTCCACGGGACTTTGTTGGGTATTCTTTTTGAACACTTTACTGAACGACTGTGGATGTTCGAAACCCAGTTCATAGGCGATTTCACTGATGGAAAGGGAACTCGTGCTTAGCCTTAATTTGGCATACTCGATCATTTTATGCTGAATATGCTGTTGGGTGTTTTGTTGGGTGTAGATACGCAGCAAACTGCCCAGGTAGTTTGGTGATAAATTGAGCTGCTGCGCCAGGAAGCTGACGGTTGGTACGCCATGCTCCACAAGTATGTGTTGCTGAAACTGTGCTGACAGTAACTGCTCAAACTTGGTGACCAGCTCTTGGGTCGATCGTTTGCGGGTGATAAATTGACGTTCGTAAAATCGTTCGGCGTAAATCAGCAAGCGCTCGATCTGTTTGATAATGAGTTCGCGGCTAAATTTATCGATATTGGACTGATACTCTTTTTCTATATTCTGCAGAATATCGACAATGATGGCTTCTTCTTTGTCCGAAAGAAAAAGCGCTTCATTGACCTGATATTGGAAAAAATCGTAGGAGTGAATATGTTTTGCCAGTTCGCTGTTCCAGAGAAAATCGGGATGGATCAACAAAATCCAGCCGCTGGGTTGTGCCTGCACTTGCTGATTGATCTCCACTTGTAGAAATTGTAGGGGCGAGATAAAAGTGAGTATGCCCGAGTCGAAGTCATAGTGCTGCTGTCCATAATTGAACCGGGCATTTACATTTCGCTTTAAACCGATCGAATAAAAATGTTGTATCCAATTCAATTTGCTGTCATTTATGGGGTAATGTACTTGACTATAATCAACCAAGCTCATCAATGGATGTTCGGGCTTAGGTAGTCCGCAAAAGCTGTGGAATTCCGAAAGCGAATGAAAGCGAAATGTATTCTCCATGTTGTAAATTTAATGAATTTCTAATTTGATTATTGTGAAATATCCTAGGAAGCTCCTTATACTGAACTAAGCTGTTATACGGATTGCTCGAAAGCTGTTGACACGGTATAACTTTTCCATTTTTCGATCTCCGTCATAAGCATATTGATCTTATTTTTTGCCAGCTCATACGCATCCTCGCCCATTAAAAAATGAACTGGGGGCTGTGCGAGCGTACTTAACTCAATTAATAAGGTTGCTGCTTTGTGGGGATCGTTTGCCTGATTGCCATGGATCTGATGCAGATGGGTAGCTTCGTTTTCTCGGGCAGTGACGTACGCAGCGATTGGATTGGCTGCGGTGTGTAAGGATCCCTCGGATAAAAAATCAGTTCTGAAGTAACCGGGATACACCAAGGTCGTGTGTACACCAAAAGGTTCCATTTCGACAGCGAGGGCTTCGGTAAAGCCTGCGACAGCAAATTTGGTGGAGCAATAAACACCAAAGGCTGGATAATTTCCTGCGAGTCCGCCGATAGATGCTATATTGAAAATATGTCCCGCTTGTTGGCGTCGCATATGGGGGGCGATATGCCTGATGGCATTAAGTGATCCAAAGACATTCACTTCGAAGTTGCGGCGTGCTTCCCGATCACTGAGCTCCTCTAGGGTGCCGGTCTGACCATATCCGGCATTGTTGACCAATACATCAATCTTTCCGAAATAATCAATGGCCGAGAGTACTGCCCGGGCAACGTCTTTGTCATCGGTAATGTCCACTTCAAGCGGCAGAAAATTTTCCTGATCGCCGATTTCATCTTCTAGGGCCTGTTTTGTTCGTGATGTGGCAACCACAAGATAACCTTGGGCGAGCAATTCTTTAACGAGACTGAGACCTAGCCCTTTGGAAGCGCCAGTGACAAACCATACTTTTTGTGATTTCATGTATTTCTTTTTTTAAATAAATTGATGTTACAAAGGTGGCTAATCGATCGAGTTTGGATGTAGGCAGATCAACGGATCTTGTAGTCAAATCGTGGATTGTTATCCTTTCAACGACTGAATTTGCCCGTTCGACGAAATTTATACAGCTTAAAAAAAATGTTGGGTAATTTTAAACGAAGGAAGACTAATAGCGCTTTTTCATTAAATCAATATGTTATGAAAACCAATAGCCTGATTGTCCAGAAAAAAGGATCGACCGCCTCGATGAATGGTAAAGTTTCCTGCTTAACAACTACAATTTATAAAAAAATAGTAGATCAATTATGTGCAAAAGAACCCAAAAAACTAATAGTATGAATTTATTTTCAACAATAAGACTACGCGATCTTACCTTAAAAAACAGGATTGTGGTATCGCCTATGCAACAGTATAGTGCGACTGAAGGTATACCAGGAGACTGGCATCTTGTCCACTTGGGCAGCCGTGCGATTGGTGGAGCAGGATTGCTACTCACTGAATGTACTGCTGTCTCGCCCCAAGGAATGGCGACGTTAAGTGATGTCGGTATTTGGAATGCGGTACAGCAGAAAAGCTGGAAAGCTATTGTAGATTTTGTGCATCTGCAGGGTGCAAAAATAGGGATACAGTTATGGCACGCAGGCGCAAAAGGAAGCCTAAAGCACCCAAAGGAACGGATGCTGCCTTTGGCTGTTTCAGAAGGGGGATGGCAGTTGAAATCATCCTCGGCGACAATGATCAATCAGCTCGTTCCTAAGGCATTGACACGCGATGAGATCACTGAAATAAAGCAACAGTTTGCCGAAGCAGCAATTCGCGCTGTCGGTGCAGGATTCGATACAATTGAGCTGCATGCGGGACACGGTTATCTATTTCATCAATTCTATTCAGCTGTTATTAACAAAAGAGCGGATGAGTATGGTGGGTCTCTATCTAATCGCATACGGTTCCTTATCGAAACGGTTGACTTGGTACGAGGGGTAATTCCTGAAGGAATGCCGCTGCTGGTACGCATATCTGCAGTTGATTATCTCGATACCGCCGATGCTTGGACCTTAGCGGATAGCCTGATATTAGCCCAGGTATTGAAAGAACATGGCGTGGATCTGATTACGGCCTCCGGCGGCGGATTTGCAAACGTAAGTAAAGATCGCGTATTCCCGGGGTACCAAGTTCCCTTTGCAGAGGCAATCAAAAATCATACAGGGATTTTAGTCGGTGCTGTAGGAATGATCAATGAACCTGAGCAGGTCAATGCTATTATTACCGACGGTTTGGCCGATCTTATACTAATTGCTCGTGAGCACCTTCGGGATCCTTATTTTGCCTTACATGCAGCAAAAATACTCGGAGAGGAAATAGCAATACCCTGGCAATACAAACGTGCATTTTAATTTCATCTGATCCTATGGAAAACCAAGGCGCTTCCGCTGTAATCACACATCATATTCTGGATGATAAAATCTATGAATATGAAAAATGGCTTGAAGAGATTATGCCATTAACTAGACATGCAAAGGGTTTTATTGATCTTCAGATCGTAAAGCCTATTCCTCAATTGACTTTTGTATATACGGTCATTATTCGTTTTGACACGGTCGACCATCTCAAAATGTGGCTAGAATCGACGGAGCGAAAGCGCTGGATTGAAAAGGTTGAGCCACTATTTCGTCGCCACGATCACTATCAGATCCGGTCGGGTTTGGATTTTCTTTTTGAGGCCCCAGAGAATAGCGCAAAAATCCCTCCTCGCTGGAAACAATATCTTGTCACTTGGTCTGCTATTTATCCATTATCCATTTGTATACCCATGTTACTCGTGCCATTATTGCGCGCCTTAAATTTATCCTTCAATCACTTTTCGGATGCACTCTTGATTTCTGGTACGATTGTGTTTTTGATGGTCTATGTTGTCATGCCAGAATATACTAAGCTGATTCGAAAATGGTTAAATAAATAGTCTAAAGTTGGCTGTGTTGAACGATAATTTCTGCCTTTTCAAGGAATTCTTAATATAAATAATTTATGATGTATAAGAGAGACACCTTAAAATGGTTTTTGGTTCGGAAATTCATTCCGTGAGGGACTTCCGAAAAGTCAGATCTTTATCAAACCTGAAACTAAATAAAACAAATTTAACTGTTCACACCTTTATACTATGGTGGTACAGATCTATTTATAAATATTAAACTGGCGGACTGGAATGCCAATATTGCTTACACTTTAAAGATATTAGTATGTTACAAAAAAATGATGTTGCACCAGATTTCACTTTGTATGCGACACCGGATCAAAAAATTAAATTATCTGAATTCAAAGGGCATAATGTGATATTGGCATTTTATCCGGCAGATTGGAGTCCGGTATGTAGCGATCAGATGGCCTTATATAATGAAATGCTCAAATATTTTAAAAAATATGATGCCGAAATTATGGGTATTTCCGTTGACAGCAAATGGTGCCATATGGCCTTTGCGCAATCCCGAAAGCTGCATTTTCCACTTTTAGCCGATTTTGAAGCTAAAGGCGAGGTCGCCAAGAAGTATGGTGTTTACGATGAAGAGGAAGGGGAGTGCAAGCGTGCACTTTTTGTGATTGATAAGGAGGGCGTTATCGCTTGGAGTTATCTGTCTCCGACTGCGGTCAATCCGGGTGCAGACGGTATTATCGAAGCATTGGAGAATCTTAAATCAAAATAATTATGTCATTGAAACCGAAGGTCAGCACTGCTGACCATATATTGGGAAATGGCCAGGCCGATCTGACCATTGTTGAATATGGGGATTACCAATGTCCGCATTGTGGTGCAGCTCATCCAATTATAAAAGAAATGATGGCCGAACTGGGAAGCCAGATCAGGTTTGTATTCCGCAATTTTCCGCTTTCGGAGATGCACCCCTATGCAAAACCCGCAGCATTGGCGGCGGAGGCTGCAGCACTGCAAGGGAAATTTTGGGAGATGCATGATGCCATTTTTGAAAACCAAAACTTGCTGAGCGAAAGATTGCTGCTGGATATCGCCGAGCAACTGGATTTGGACATGTCGAAGTTCAAATCTGATTTGCAGGACGAAGCGTTGCAGGATCGCGTGGATGGCGATTTTGAAAGTGGTATGCTTAGCGGCGTTAATGGGACACCGACATTTTTTGTTAATGGACAGAAATTTGACGGTGGAGCGGAAGATCTGGTTCAAATATTAGGTGAAAACTGAATATATGAATACTATTTAAACACAGGTGAGCACACGACGAGAAGTCTCTTGCAGGATAATAGATCATATGGTAAAAACGAATGAATCTGTTGTATAAATAACGAAATATCGTTGTTTTTAAATTGACTTTTAATTTTTTAATATACTTAAATACAGTTGTATATGTTTGTTGGACTATGAATTGCAATCCAATTAACATATCATGTAAACAATAAAATTCTTAAACTATTCATCATGGCAACATTCAAAGTTCAAGACGGAACAGAAATTTATTACAAGGACTGGGGAACAGGACAACCGATCGTATTTCATCATGGTTGGCCTTTATCCAGCGACGATTGGGACGCGCAGTTGATGTACTTCCTCGAAAAAGGATACCGTGTGATCGCACACGATCGCCGGGGTCATGGTCGCTCGACACAGACGGCAACGGGAAATGAGATGGATACCTATGCGTCGGATATTGCACAATTGGTAGAAGCATTGGATTTAAAAGATGCCATCCATATTGGTCACTCAACAGGTGGTGGCGAGGTCGTTCGCTACATAACCAATCACGGTACTTCTCGGGTTTCAAAAGCTGTATTGATCAGTGCGGTTACCCCGACCATGGCTAAGAGTGCTACAAATCCCGATGGTGTACCAATGGAGGTTTTTGACGAAATAAGATTGAATACTGCAACACGCAGACAACAGTATTTTCAAGATTTTACCCTCGCTTTTTATGGCTATAACCGCGATGGAGCGAATGTACAGCAAGGCGTGATGGACAACTGGTGGCGGCAAGGGATGATGGGCGGTATTAAGGCACACTATGATTGTATCAAAGCGTTCTCTGAAACTGATTTTACAGAAGAACTTAAAAAAGTCGAGATTCCTGTCTTAGTATTGCATGGTGAAGATGATCAGATCGTACCGATTGATATCACGGGTAGAAGAGCGGCTAAGTTAGTCCAAAATGGTACTTTAATTACCTATCCCGGTTTTCCACATGGAATGCCTACTACAGAAGCGGAGACCATTAATAAGGATATTTTGGATTTTATTAGCGGAAAATAAGCGCATACAACAAAAAGCGATAACAAAAAGATGCTGCCTTGATATACTATCAAGGCAGCATCTTTTTGTTATCCTATCTTAGAGCTATTTCTATTGGTCACTTTGGCGGGAAGGAAAGTAACAGATGAGCATTGCTATGCTAGAAAGTATAATCAGCTGCTTAGCAAAACTGACAGGTGGTAGGATTTTTAAATTTATTATCGATACGTACACAGAGACCTCGAAACGAATTAATTTGTAGGTTTGACCCTAAGAAAAATGCGGAAATAGGCTGAGTACCGTTAATGCGATCCCGCTTGATGGATTTAATTGAATATGATCTGTTGCCCTTCGCGGTCAATTAGCGTATTTCTGGATTATGAAAAATGGGACTTTAGGTTTTTGAATTGAATAGATTAACTTTTAAGTGTGTCAATACTTGTTCTTATGATTTATGTTATATAAAAGTTTTTTTTCTATTAAATATCTACCTGCAAAACCTGTTTAGTCGTTGATGTTTTTGATGTTAATTAAATATTTGTTAACATTACGGTTAATTATAAACCAAGTCAAAGCGTCAACTTTGATGCAAAATTCTAAACTAGACTAAAGATGCAGAAAACATTACTAATCAGTATGGCATTGGGTCTCTCATACCCAACTTGGGCTAATGTAGAGCGTGATTATGCTAAATTGACCAAAGAGACGCACGGTGTTGCAGCTCAGTCTACCGTAAAAGGGGTGGTAAAAGACAAAAACGGAACAACCTTGTCCGGAATTACCATTACCAATTTAACCAGCCAAAAAACAACCTCGACGAATGTAGCGGGTCAGTTCACGATTGAAGCCACTATAGGGCAAAGACTCAAATTGACAGGGATAGGCTATAGTGAAAAGATCGTCAGCGTGACGGCAGGGCAGATCGATATCATCATGGAATCTAAAGATACCGAACTGGAGGAAGTTGTGGTGGTCGGTTATGGTACGCAGAAAAAAGTGAATCTTACCGGTGCAGTAGACCAAGTGGGATCGGAAGCTTTTGAGGGACGCGTACTGGGTAATGCAAGCCAAATGCTCCAAGGTGTAATTCCCAACTTGAATGTAACCCCAGCAGATGGTAAGCCCAATCGTGCACCAAGTTTCAATATCCGTGGGACAACTTCCATTGGTCAGGGTGGAAGTGCACTTGTGCTTATTGATGGTGTCGAGGGTGACCTTTCGGCGATCAATCCCAATGATATTGAAAGTGTAACTACACTCAAAGATGCGGCTTCATCTGCGATTTACGGCTCCCGCGGTACCTTCGGGGTAGTTTTGGTTACAACGAAACGTGCCAAGTCCGGAAAAACTTCGATCAACTATTCAGGAAGTGGCTCTTTTCAAAAACCTGTAACCTTGCCTAAATTCGTGACAGATGGTTACGAATATGCTTCGCATTTCTTTACAGCCTATAATGCCTGGAACAATTATTCATCGATTCCGAGCAAGCTCAACAAGACACAGATCTTTACAACAGATTGGCTGGAAGAATTTAAGAGAAGAAAAGAACAGGGCATTACCGAACAGGTCACTGTCGACGATAAAGGTAATTATGTATACTACGGTAATGAAGATTATTACGGTACGTTGATCAAGGACAATACGTTTGTCCAGGATCACAACCTGTCCATCAGTGGTAATTCAGAAAAAATGGATTACTATATTTCTGGACGTGCTTACGACTACAATGGCATGTACCGCTACAACAGTGATAAATATAAGACCTATAATACACGTGCAAAAGCGGGACTTCAGGTCACCGACTGGTTACGGATAAGCAATAACATCGATTTTAATTATGCCAAATACAGAGACCCATCGACTGCTGGCGAAGGTGGAAATATCTGGCGCAATATTGCCGATGAGGGACACCCTTCTTCGCCGATCTTTAACCCTGATGGATCTATGAGCTTCTCTGCAGCCTATACAGTAGGGGATTTTATCTACGGTAAAAATGGTACGAATACGGCAAATCAGGATCTCCGCAACACAACTTCTTTCGAGACTAAGTTTTTCAACAACACGTTCCGCGTTAAAGGGGATCTGACTTTTAGAAATCGCGATTTTAATTCGGTAAGAGTCCGTGTACCTGTTCCGTATAGCACACAGGAGGGAAAGATGTTGCGGTTGGAAACAAGTATGAACGACAATATTTATCAAGTAGACCAACGCTACCGTTACTTGTTTGGAAATCTCTACAGTGAATATGAACGCACAATTGGCGATCATTATTTTAAAGGTTTGCTCGGATACAATTATGAGCAGCGTACCTACAATTCAACCTATATTACCAAAACAGGTCTACTCAATGATGATGTTGAAAATATCAACCTCGCAGTAGGGCAGAATACCACAGCGACAGCGGGATATAACAAGTACCGTAATGTCGGGGTATTTATGCGTGCCAATTATATTTTCAAGGACCGTTACCTTTTTGAATTCAATGGCCGCTACGATGGTTCGTCCAAATTTCCGACAAACCAACGATGGGGACTATTCCCTTCCGCATCCGTAGGCTGGCGTATTTCTGAAGAGCCATTCTTCCAGGTGGACAAAAGAGCACTTTCTGATCTAAAGCTAAGAGCGTCCTATGGCTCATTGGGTAATGGTAATGTCGATCCGTATTCCTATTTGGATATTTACGAGATCAAGATTATGGATCGGGTATTGAACGGACAGAAGCCGGCATATACTTCGGTGCCTAAGGTGATCCCGGATAACTTAACTTGGGAAACAGCGCGCACAGCAAACTTAGGTCTTGATCTATCGTCTTTAAATGGAAAACTGACTTTTACGGGCGATATCTATCAACGCAAGACCTTAAATATGTATACCTTAGGTGTAGCTTTGCCTGATATCTTTGGTGCGGAGTCGCCGAAAGGGAACTATGCTGACATGACCACAAAAGGTTTTGAAGTGAGCTTGTCTTATAAGGATAGATTCGATGTGAACGGTAGTCCTTTCAATTGGTCCGTAAGGGGTACTTTGGCTGATTATAGATCCAATATAGACCGTTACGAAAATAAAGAGGGTTTAATCAAAGATGGATCGTATTATGAAGGTCAGCGCATCGGCGAAATATGGGGCTATGTAACACAGGGTTTATTTCAGAATCAGGCGGAAATTGATGGTGCTGCAAAACAAAAATTGATCAAATCGTCAAACAATGGTACAATATATCCAGGTGACGTACGTTTTGCGGATCTAAATGGTGATGGTGTAATTGATTATGGAAATAATACGATTTATAGCCATGGTGACAGAACTGTAATCGGTAATGCCGATCCACGATATATCTACAGTTTTAACCTTAATCTGGATTGGCAAGGTATTTATTTCTCATCTTTCTTCCAGGGGGTGGGTAAACAGAATTGGTACCCGAGCAATGAATCTATTTTTTGGGGACAATACAATCGACCTTACAACAATTTGCCGGAATGGCACCTCAACAATTATTGGACTGAAGACAATCCAAACGGTTATTTTCCTCGTTATGCTGGGTACAATGAATCTATCAAAACAACGCCACAGACAAGATATCTTCAGAACGTTGCCTATATACGGATGAAAAATATACAGATCGGATATAGTTTTCCTAAATCTGTAACCAACAGGTTAAAAATCAGTAGTCTTCGGGCTGGACTTTCGGGCGAAAACTTATGGACCTGGTCGCCTCTTTACAAAAAAACGAAGGATCTCGATGTCGGTAATCTGGGCAAATCTGATCCGGAGATCGGAACGGGTTCTGGCGACGGATTTAACTATCCGATTATGAAGAGTGTTAGTTTTAATTTATCTATTGGCTTATAGTTTTTTATTATCATGAAAAAATTATTTTATATACCTATTGTTGCGCTTTTGTTCTCCTCCTGTGAACTAAACGAGCTGCCGAAGGCAGGTGCCACCGAGGAGGATATTTTCGGGAGCGAAAGTGGATTAAAAAATTACAGCAACTCATTCTATCGGAATATTACCTCTGGTAGTGACGCTTATAAAGGTGACGCTATGGCTGACTATTCGGCCGTAAATAACCTCAATGATTTTATGGTCGGCGGCGCTTACAGTGCTGAGATCAGTTCGGGGTGGTCCTGGACTACCCTGCGTAATATCAACCAATTGATAGCTAAATGTAATAGTCCCAAATTGAGCGATGCCATCAAAAATAATTATATCGGCTTAGCCCGCTTTTTCAGAGCTTGGTTCTATTATGAGAAAGTAGTTCGTTTTGGCGATGTGCCTTGGGTAGATCACCCTTTGGCGGTTGATGAGACGGATATTCTTAAAGCACCACGGGATTCGCGCGAAGTGGTCATGAAACACATCATGGAAGATCTGGACTTTGCCTACGCCAATATCACAAATACGGCGGGCGACGGTAGTACGGTTAATAAATGGACAGCACTGGGTTTGAAGACCCGAATTGCGCTGTTCGAAGGAACATTTCGTAAATACCAAAAGCTCAATTTGGCTACACAGCCGGAAGTATTTTTCCAGATGGCGGTAGACGCTGGCAAGATTTTAATGGAAAATGGTCCTTATGGGCTTAATATCTCCGCAGACCCTAAAATATCACAGCGACAGTTGTTTATCAGTAATACGCCAGTGACAAAAGAGGTTATGTTGGCCGTAACTTTCAGTAAAGATCTTGCGCTTTTGAACGACGCCAACTGGTGGTGGACATCTGCAACCTACGGTCCACGTTTAAGTTTGGTAAGGCCTTTTATCAATAGTTTTTTGAATGTTGACGGTACTCCTTATACGGATAGACCGAACTTTCAGACTGAGGAATTCTATGAGGAGTGTCAAAATCGCGACTTGCGCTTGGCGCAGTTGATCCGGACGCCAGGATATTCCCGTAATGGACAGCCTGCTCCCCCAAATTTTGCAAGTTTTACTTATACGGGGTATCAACCGATCAAGTATACTCTAGACGATCCCTATTATGACAATGGCGGTTACAATACCAATGCGGTTCCTTTAATGCGTTATGCGGAAATATTATTAAACTATGCTGAAGCGAAACAGGAACTAGGTACTTTCAATGATGCGGATTGGTCGAAAACTATTGGAGCATTACGTTCAAGGGCTGGAATAACAAGTGGAACGAATACACTGCCAACCAAAGTGGATACCTACTTGAAAAACACATTCTTCCCCGAAGTCAATAGCCCCGTGCTTTTAGAAATACGTCGTGAAAGACAGGTGGAATTAGCCCTGGAGGGTTTCCGTTTCAATGATTTGAAGCGATGGAAACTTGGACCGCTTATGGCAAATTTGCCTTGGACGGGAATTTATATCCCTGCTTTAGATAAGCTGATTGATATCGACCACAATGGAACTCCAGATGTTGTGTACTATGATGGAAGTAAATCAGCTCCTTCGATAACTGTTCCTGCAGGAGTAGCCAAGGTGGCTATAGGGGGTAAAAGTACCAATTTCCAGACAATGACTTCGGACAATCACCTGGAATGGTTTAAAGCTGTGAAGCGTACTTGGGATGACAACAACAAGCAATACCTTTACCCAATTCCGTCTGCAGCGATTGTGCTGAACGGAAATCTGACACAAAACCCAGGTTGGAGTAAATAGGAATTTAACTTATTAGTCCCCATAAAAGAAGGCTCCTTGCATTGCAAGGAGCCTCTTTTTACTACTAAGGGTGTATTGTTTAGTGTGATGAAAGTTTTTTGGCTTGTTAACGTCTTTCTTGGTAAACGCCAATCTCGTTTACGACCGCATGGCCTTTTTCAGGTTTGATGCTAAAGCGTAATTTTTGTCCCAGTACTTCATCAAAGCGGAAGATCTTGATGCGGCCCTGTTGTACCGCTGTAACCTCGATAGGGTGCCATTTTCCATCTTTCAGATAGGATAAGTTATACTGTGAAGGATTGTCTTTTCCTTCGGTAATAACAACACTATTGAAAGGTTTACTACGTTCAAAATCCACTTCATACCATACTTCACCTTTGACTGCCGGATTGGAGACCCAGGCACTGCCAAAGTTATCGTCGTTGGCAAAATCCATAATGTTCATATCTTCGCTCCAGCTACTGTATGAAGGTACTTGTTTGGCCATATTGTGGTCGACTATTGGTGCCTGATAACTTGGTAATGTAGTTGGGTTTATTTTTGTATAATGTACCGATTGTCTTCAGTGCATCAAGTGCATTTTGATCCATCAGACCATCACTATTTGGTGCTACATTCAGCATAAAGTTGCAATACGCGTTGTTGTACGGAATGACAAATTTCTCGACCAATTCATTGACGTTTTTAACTGGGGTGTTCGGAAATGATGTTTTCCAGAACCAATTTTGTTGTAAAGGAAGACAGGCCATTGCCGGAAGTTTGTTGTGCTCCTTAGAAATAAATTGACCCGCACCTTGTTCATAGGATTTAATATCGGTGTAAAACAACGCATCACCTGGGTATTTTGCTGAATTGAGATCCATCAACAAACATTTCGGTTGACAAGATAATAGATGTCGTCGAAAGGAACATCATCGTACGAAATACGCGACCAAGGGGCATCCCATCCGTCAATGACCAAGGCGTCGATTTCCCCGTATTGGGTCAACAATTCCGTCAGCTGATATTTGATCAATTGGATGTGTGCTTTGGTAATGGTATGTGGACGTATACCTTGATGCATATCCAGAATGGAATAATACAGCATAACACGCAAACCATTTTTACGGAAAGCATCCGTAAATTCTTTAACAACATCACGATGTAAAGGCGTATTTATTACATTATAATCTGTTGTTTTGGTATTCCAGATCGGAAAGCCACTGTGATGTTTGGTGGTTAGGCAACCATAGGTCATGTCGGCCGATTTGGCCGCCTTCGCCCATTGAACTGCATTGAGCTTTGGCGATTTGAACAGTTCAAGTGCGGCATTGGGATCCGACCAATCTTGTTCCATAAACGTCGGCATGCCATAATGGATGAACATACCGAATCCAAGATTGACAAAGTCGAGCTGACTCTGTTCGAGGACCTTCTTTGAAAAAACGGATTGTGCAAATAGCGTGTTGCCCAGTAAAAGAAAAGATAGGCAGTAAAGTAGAGCATGTGAAATTTTGGACATAATTTATGAAGTTGTTATGCTGTAAAGGTAGGCCATGTTTGTGTTATTTAAGCCTAATGGAAGAAATAGTAATCAGTCCGAATGGTTTCGTAATGAAATACAAATTTTTATGGACGAGAAGTGTCTTGATTGAACCGCAGGCTTTATTAAAATTGGTGGATTTCTGTGTGGCATTTTTTGCGATTTGATTTGAGCTGTGCGGCAAATATATTTTGAGCTTTTGGACAACTAGACTTTGCAAAAGGTATGAGATATTTGCTACCTTTAGACTGGGACTGATTTTAGCGATTGGTACCCATAGTCGCATAGCCGTTTAAAATAAATCGTATTGAGCATGGAAGAGAGAGATTTTGGGAATGCCTTTTTGTATTCCTGTTATGTCGAGAAAGCATTTGGGCATGAACAGTTTATTTCCGAACATGTGGTCTTTTTCCAGATGTCTGGCGAAACGCACCTGGATCATCAAAAAGGAAAATTGGTAGCAACAGAAGGGCAGATTGTGGTTGCCCGTAGAAACCAATTGGCCAAAGCTTTTAAATATCCTGCAGAAAATAATGTCTATAAATCTGTTTCCGTCTTGTTGCAAGCGGATCGACTGAAGCAATACGCAATGGATCATCACCTCAGTTCAGACAAAAAGTATCAGGGTGAGTCCAATGTTGTACTGGAAAGTAACCTGTTTATAAAAAGTTATTTTGAGTCATTGACCCCTTATGCAGAAGCCATCGACCGAGTAAGTCCGCAGATGGAAAACATAAAGATCTACGAGTTGATCACCTTGTTGTTGGAAAGTTATCCACAGTTAAAAGACCTGCTTTTTGACTTTTCAGAGCCGCATAAAATTGATCTCGAGCAGTTTATGGTTAAAAACTATCGGTACAATGTACCTTTAGAAAACTTTGCGAAACTAACAGGGCGGAGTTTAGCAAGCTTTAAACGTGATTTTGAGAAAATATTCCAGACATCGCCCCGAAAATGGCTGCAAGAAAGACGTCTTTCTGAGGCTTATTATCTAATTGAAAATAAGCGGCAAAAACCTGCAGATTTTTATCTTGATCTGGGTTTTGAAAACCTTTCTCATTTTTATGCCTCTTTCAAGGAGAAGTTTGGCATAACACCAGCGACTATCAATTCCGTTGCTTAAAACTATTTCCGCCACCAATAACTAGGTGTTAAAGGGGGCTGATCGAGGTCGATGACCTGGCCGATCATGGGGGTAAGCAAGGGCTGTTGTTGTCGTATTGCTTCCTTGGAAATACGTTCTAAAGGTTCATTCCAGGCATGATTGGCCAATACAAACTTGGACGAATGAACCGGAAATAGCAAGGTGGCTTTGAGATCATGTGCCGCTTGGACAACCTCCTCTGGCATCATGTGTATATGTTTCCAGCTAAGGTCATATTGACCATTTTCCAATATAGCCAGGTCAAAAGGACCCAATTGATTACCTATCTCTTTGAAGTGGTTATCGTAACCGCTGTCCCCGCCTAAATAGAGCCGCATGGAAGGTGTCTGGAGCGCATAGGATGCCCATAATGTATTGGCAGAAAATATGCTGCGGCCTCAAAAAATGTCTGGCGGGTGCAACTGTTACACTGAAACCATCACCCAAGTTGATTTCGTCCCACCAATCTTTTTCGATGATCTGTTCAGGACGATATCCCCAATATTCAAGATGGGAGCCAACACCAAGACCAACAATGACTTTTCCAACCCGGGGTTGTAGTGCCTTTAACGTCTTGTAATCCATGTGATCATAATGGTCATGTGATATGAATAGATAGTCAATCGGCGGTAGGGCAGATACGGTAGAGACATCGGCTCCCTTAAACGCTTTTACACTTCCTGGGATAGGCGAAGCACTGCCGCTAAGGACTGGATCGACGAGTATGTTCTTACCATCGAGACGAAGGAAATAGGAAGAATGACCAAACCAAACAAGGCCATGCGACTGACGTAACAACTTTTCCCAGTCGATATCCACTGTTGGTATAGTGTGTCTGGGACTTGTTTCGTTCGAGCGTTTAAAAAAGTAATCGTATAGGGCGACCGTCCAGGGCTGCGTGAGCTGTGGTGTAGGGCTGCTATTCTGGAATTTTCCTCCTTTAAACTGTTTCGATAGCTGTATGCGTTGAAGTCTTTCACCCGAGGGTCTTTTGCCGAATTGTGGATGCATCATATATAGTCCGATAAGAGCGATGAGAACTGCCAGTCCTAAGATTGTTCTTTTCAAAAATAGAAGCCACTTCTTCCTGTTGTTTCTTGTTGCCATCTGCATATTGTATAACAACAAAGATAAGACTGCTGAGAAAGATCTATTTTTGCTGATAGCTCAAATTTATGTGCTGTATGGCTCATTTCGGCGGATTCATCCGATCCACAATATAAAGAAAGCCTTAAAGCCCATAAAAATTCTTCTTTTAGGCTCGGGAGTTGGTTGGATTATAGTTGGCTGGATATTAAAAAAAAAGGGGCTGTCCGATCTTTTTGGACGCCCCCTTTTTTTACCCTTTGTAAGGTTTTTTAGCGGCTTCGATGAGCTCTTTCATTTCTAATTT
>NZ_UAUU01000009.1 GCF_900457465.1 Sphingobacterium multivorum | reverse complement strand
CAACATCCTAGCTGTCTGGGCAACCGGACCTCGTTAGTTCAACTTAGAACGAATTTGGGGACCTTAGCTGATGGTCTGGGTTCTTTCCCTCTCGGCCTTGGACCTTAGCACCCAAAGCCTCACTGCCGGCTATATTTGATAGCATTCGGAGTTCGTCTGGATTTGGTAGGATTTGACTCCCCCGCACCCAATCGGTAGCTCTACCTCTATCAAACTCTACGCCGACGCTGTTCCTAAAAACATTTCGGGGAGTACGAGCTATTTCCCAGTTTGATTGGCCTTTCACCCCTACCCTCAGGTCATCCGGAAACTTTTCAACGTTTATCGGTTCGGTCCTCCATTACATGTTACTGCAACTTCAACCTGCCCAAGGGTAGATCACAAGGTTTCGCGTCTACCTCATCTGACTATGCGCCCTATTAAGACTCGCTTTCGCTTCGGCTGCGTCCCTGAAGGACTTAACCTTGCCAGACAAGAGTAACTCGTAGGCTCATTATGCAAAAGGCACGCTGTCACAGGACCTGCCTGCTCCAACCGCTTGTAAGCACACGGTTTCAGGTTCTTTTCACTCCCCTGTTCGGGGTTCTTTTCACCTTTCCCTCACGGTACTGGTTCACTATCGGTCTCTCAGGAGTATTTAGCCTTACCAGATGGTGCTGGTGGATTCCCACAGGATTTCTCCGGTCCCGCGGTACTCAGGATACCACTATGTCAACATTCTTTACCTGTACGGGGCTCTCACCCTTGTCGCGCAGTTTCCCACCTGCTTCCAGTTCATAGCGCTGTACAATGTCGTGGTCCTACAACCCCGTCTATGCCGTAACATAAACGGTTTGGGCTCTTTCCCGTTCGCTCGCCACTACTTGGGAAATCATTGTTATTTTCTTCTCCTACGCCTACTTAGATGTTTCAGTTCAGCGCGTTCGCGTTTTATACGACTATTCTTCAAATAGTCAGGTTGCCCCATTCGGAAATCTACGGATCGGTTCGCATTTGCCAATCCCCGTAGCTTATCGCAGCTTATCACGTCCTTCTTCGCCTCTGAGAGCCTAGGCATCCCCCGTGTGCCCTTATTTACTTTCTTCACCGGCATAGCCTTTTGCTACTATGCGGCTGCTTTTGATATATATACCCATATGCTACGCAGAGATTCGTTCGGCATTCACCGAGGGTCTCCTCTCTACATCAAACACATACACGTATTGTCTCTATACTGTTGTCTTCTCTTGTAATTTTTTTTCTCTTTCAATATGTCAAAGAACTCTTTTTCCGGTATCCTGAAGTATATCTTTATATACTTCACCGGAGATGTGGAGAATAACGGATTCGAACCGTTGACCCCCTGCGTGCAAGGCAGGTGCTCTAGCCAGCTGAGCTAATTCCCCTTAACTTTTCGTAGTCCCGAGCAGATTTGAACTGCTGACCCCTACATTATCAGTGTAGTGCTCTAACCAACTGAGCTACGGGACTAGCTATTTCCTGTTCATCTATCTCTCTCGGTCCTGCTCCTTTCGGGGCGGGCACTTTCTTCTGATGTTTTTCTTCTTGCAATCATATGTAACGTGACGAGCACCGATCTTCGATACTCTAGAAAGGAGGTATTCCAGCCGCACCTTCCGGTACGGCTACCTTGTTACGACTTAGCCCCAATTATCGGTTTTACCCTAACACGCTCCTTGCGGTAACATGCTTTAGGTACCCCCAACTTTCATGGCTTGACGGGCGGTGTGTACAAGGCCCGGGAACGTATTCACCGCGTCATTGCTGATACGCGATTACTAGCGAATCCAACTTCATGGGGTCGAGTTGCAGATCCCAATCCGAACTGTGAATGGCTTTTAGAGATTAGCATCATATTGCTATGTAGCTGCCCGCTGTACCATCCATTGTAGCACGTGTGTAGCCCCGGACGTAAGGGCCATGATGACTTGACGTCGTCCCCACCTTCCTCTCTGTTTGCACAGGCAGTCTGTTTAGAGTCCCCACCTTAAATGCTGGCAACTAAACATAGGGGTTGCGCTCGTTGCGGGACTTAACCCAACACCTCACGGCACGAGCTGACGACAGCCATGCAGCACCTAGTTTCGTGTCCCGAAGGACGAGTGCGTCTCTGCACTCTTCACTAACTTTCAAGCCCGGGTAAGGTTCCTCGCGTATCATCGAATTAAACCACATGCTCCTCCGCTTGTGCGGGCCCCCGTCAATTCCTTTGAGTTTCACCCTTGCGGGCGTACTCCCCAGGTGGATAACTTAACGCTTTCGCTGGGACGCTGGCTGTCTATCGCCAACATCGAGTTATCATCGTTTAGGGCGTGGACTACCAGGGTATCTAATCCTGTTCGATCCCCACGCTTTCGTGCATCAGCGTCAATACCAGCTTAGTGAGCTGCCTTCGCAATCGGAGTTCTAAGACATATCTATGCATTTCACCGCTACTTGTCTTATTCCGCCCACTTCAAATGGATTCAAGCCCATCAGTATCAAAGGCACTGCGATGGTTGAGCCACCGTATTTCACCCCTGACTTAATAGGCCGCCTACGCACCCTTTAAACCCAATAAATCCGGATAACGCTCGGATCCTCCGTATTACCGCGGCTGCTGGCACGGAGTTAGCCGATCCTTATTCTTCCAGTACATTCAGCTAAATACACGTATTTAGGTTTATTCCTGGACAAAAGCAGTTTACAACCCATAGGGCAGTCGTCCTGCACGCGGCATGGCTGGTTCAGGCTTCCGCCCATTGACCAATATTCCTTACTGCTGCCTCCCGTAGGAGTCTGGTCCGTGTCTCAGTACCAGTGTGGGGGATTCTCCTCTCAGAGCCCCTAGACATCGTCGCCTTGGTAGGCCGTTACCCTACCAACTAGCTAATGTCACGCGAGCCCATCTCTATCCTATAAATATTTAATCAACCGAACATGCGAACTGTTGATGTTATGCGGTGTTAATCTCTCTTTCGAGAGGCTATCCCCCTGATAGAGGTAGGTTGCTCACGCGTTACGCACCCGTGCGCCACTCTCACCATCTTCGAGCAAGCTCTCCGATGGATCCCGTCCGACTTGCATGTATTAGGCCTGCCGCTAGCGTTCATCCTGAGCCAGGATCAAACTCTCCATTGTAAAATGAAGTTTTTGATTCCAACTATTTATAATAATCAGAATTCTTTTTTTATATCTCTGATCTTGGATCGAATTGAACAATTACTTGAATTTGTTCATGACTTTCGACTTTCGTCTGTCTACTCGTCACGCTTACATGATTGTGTTTTCTTAAAGAACTTTGTCGCTTCAACTTCCGTATCCGCTATATTCCGAGGGCATTGCGCCGTCTTTATCTTTTTTGTTTTTCCCTTCGTTTCCGTTGGGACTGCAAAGGTAGAAATCTTTTTTGAACTTCCAAAAACTTTGTGAAGTTTTTTTTCTTTTCTCTTTTTCCGATTTCCGCGCTCAACTCTCGTTAAACCCTTCTTTTTTTTCATGGTTTCTTCCTGCGAAGTAACCGTCCCTCCCTTGCGGAGTGGTGCAAAGATAGGGAGTTTACTAACAAACTTCCAAGGCTTTTGTTCTTATTTATTTCATTTTCCCCTTAACTGCCTGTAAGGGTGCGAGATTCTTTTTGTAAAACAGGTGATCGGAAGGCTGGGAAGGCCGGATCCGGCAGCCCGGGCGGATGCGGGGAAGCCCAAGGCACCGTGAAAAAGGCTCCCCGGGGATTTCAGCACCGCCCGCAGCGGCAAACATAAGCAGCCAATACCGGGAACGAAATGCCGCGCGCAACTGATGGACGGAAGAATATCGGAAAAGCCGGAAAACTGTGCCACCGGAAAGATCGCATCGGAAAGAAACCGCAACGCAGGATATAACAGGGGACGGACGGATATCGGTAAGGTCTAAAAGGTGGCAGCACACAGGTTTTGGAATACGCTCTTTTGCAACTATACTTTCTTACCTGTTTACTTAGGTTTAGTTTAGGGTTTAGTTAGAGTTTGTTTAGGTATAGTATAGGTTAAAGCTAAACTAAACCTAACTTAATACTAAGCTAAATATAAACAAAAGCTAAACTAAAGAATAAAGCATCCTTAACTCTTCTTTATTTACTGGGGAAGCATGGCTCATTTAGGGAAAACTAGGGTTCCGCCTCGTGAAAATAACTCGGAAAAACACGCTATAAAGGCACAAAAGAATGCTAGGGCTCAGCAACGCATAAATACACACTTAGAACTCGCCTCTCCCCTAAAAGTTTATGTCCTATCATAAGGTAGGTATCAAGGTATAATTGAATCACAGCTAAAAACATCTTATTCACTTTAAAAGAGGATAGAAAGAATTTCTCACAGGAAGTTCATTCAGTTTTTAAAACGTCAAGACAATAACGAGATCCACAAGCTATACTCACTAAACACAGAAGCTCCGAATCATTCACTGCGATTCGGAGCTTCATTTGCGCCAGTTTACCTATCCTAGTCTCTTAATGCTGTAAGATCAGCCTTAGGCTTGGGTAGGTTCATGTTTTTAATTGCCAGACGACAGCCATCAACCATTTCCTGCGTCATGGCATAGGTATACTTTCCATAATCGTCGTATTCCAAGGTACCAACGAAAAAGAATCCGTATTTATCAAAGAAATCCGTCAAATCCAATTTGGCCACTTCGCAGGCTGTTTTAACAAAATTCAGCTGATGGACGGCAGGATTACGCTCACCCATCATGCGATCTGAACTCCAATCTGAACGCTGTCTTCTTGGTTTACTCATATTCTGCTGACGGAAAGCCTCAAATAGATCAGCATAAAAATCGGGGCGTTTTCCCTCACCCTCAAAATAGAGCTGTAACTGCCAAAAAGGAATCAAACGATCGAATACATCCGGATCGGACAAATAAGAAATTCGTTTTTCAATAATATTGGTCCTCGCTTTCTAAAAATTGTTCTGCTCTGAAACCCGAGTTTTATTACCAAACGAACGTGTTACATATAAGGAGAACAGGTTGTTGCTCACCTCACCCAAACCACCCCAATTAAACATTGGACGTGTCTGGTGTACGTGGCCCACCTCATGACTGAAACCCCAGCAAAGATCTCCTTTAATCACCGATTCCGGCGTTACCACCATCTTCATCGCGTAACCAACTTTATCGCCCATATAGGCAACCCCATCACCATCATGAAACATGTAATAATTATAGTTCACCCGCGCGAGAATACGATTCTTCGGTACTTTATTATACTTCTCCAATCCCATTAAGCGATGTTGTCTATACACCAGTGAATCGTAATTACGAATTAGCTCCACGCCTTTTCCATAAGCATACTGCTTCAATGCCTCTATTGGATAAGCCGTCTGAATATGCTCACCTTTTGCGTCCATAATTGGATAAATAACGTTTGCAATAAATAATCTGCGAGAGAACAACAGTCAACCGATTGCGCAAAAATAACACAATCGATTGAGTAAATTTTGTGATAGAATTCGGCTACATCTGCCAGCTGCAAAATATAGTTAATGGATACCTTTAAAAATTCTATTCCAACGTATTTTGGAAAGTCCATTACCATCTGCATTCCAGCTCATCCAGGTAAACAATGCTTTTCCGACAATATGATCTTCCGGAACAAATCCCCAGTCCCGCGCATCGAGCGAATTGTGCCTATTGTCGCCCATCATCCAATAATAATCCATTTTAAAGGTGTAGGAATCTGTTCGGTTTCCATTGATATAAATCCCATCCGATTTCTTTTCCAACTGGTTATTTTCATACACCCGGATAGCTCGTTCGTAGAGTGGAAAGGTCTGTGCATTTAGAGGAATAGTCATGCCTTTCTTAGGAATGACAAAGGGGCCAAAATTATCGTAGTTCCATTTGTATTGTGGATCGTTTGGAAAGGTGTTTGCTTGGGCAACTCCCGGTTTTTCCAAGTTCATTTGCATGGATTTGACATTGGACCAGGATTTCACCATTGCCGCCTGTTCTTGGGTTAAAAAGATGAGATAAGCGCCGGGCTGAATGGGAGAGACTTCTATTCCCATATCTTTCAAGCGCTGTTCGTCCAGACCAGTCTCATCGGTCATCACAATATAATCCATTTGACTTTCCGGAGCAACAAAACCTGGCTTGTCGTTCACAAACAATACCCCTTCTTTCATACCGATTTTATCTCCCGGCATTCCCACACATCGCTTAATCAAATGTTCACGTTTATCTACTGGGCGGGTCTGAATCGTAAATTGTTGGTGTACAGCTTCACGCCCCATGCTACGCACCAAATCATAATAGGGCAAGTCCTGATTTTCCACAGCAACGGTATCACCGGCAGGTGCATTAAAAACGATTACATCATTCCGCTTGATCTCTTGAAATCCGGGCAATCGTTTGTAAGGAATTTTAATGAGTTCAGAAAAGGCTTTCCCTCCTATTAATGGCATCGTATGATGTGCAAAAGGAAAGGCTATTGGTGTATTGGGAATGCGGGGACCATAATTTAGTTTACTCACAAAAAGATAATCGCCAATGAGTAGAGACTGCTGCATAGAACCCGATGGAATCATAAATGCTTCCAATAGAAATCCACGAATTAGCGTTGCTGCGACAGTTGCAAACACAATCGCGTCGGCCCATTCACGCACCATTGATTTTTTATAGGGATATTTCTTCTTATAATCCATATAAGATTGATGTGCGATCTCCAACTCAGCTTCCTTTGTCGCCCCGCGACCTTCGGCATGCGCTGCTTTCAGATTTTTGGCGTATAGCCCATTTAGAAATTGCACATTTTTATCTTTGCCCCAAAGCGGCAGAACGATGAAAGGGACCAGTACTGCGGCGCAGTTTTCCCAAAATCTTCTTTTACCAAAACAATGAATAAAATCGAGGTAGAGATTATAAAATACAAAAATATTGACGATCGGAACCAGCAAAAGGATCAGCTGCCAGGTCTTCTTGCCCAGGATACGTGATTGGATCCACTGACTATAGACGGGAACAACTCCCTCCCAGCCTTTGCGTCCTGCTTTTTCAAAGAGCAACCAAAAGCCGTAGGCTGCGATTATAGTCAGTACAATAAAGATTGTAAGTATCATAAATTCGTTTAATTGCAGAATCAGTAAAAAAAAAATATCAATAAATAATAAGTTTCTTTCTCTCCTCGGAAGAGGTTTTGGAAAGTTGAAGCTCATTGTAGCGCATAACGTACTTTATAAAAAGATCATAATCGTACTTCTTTTCATTTTCAAACTCAGCAAATAGCTCCGGTTCGTCATTGATCAAACGCCCCAAAGCAATTGTACGCTTCTTTTTGCTGTTGCTAAAAAGTCCATTCGTATTGCTATTTATTTCAATCACCTCACCGGTTGACTTTTTTAATGCATAGGCATATTTAGACTTACTTACTCCAATGGATAACATCGTACCTCCACCGCCTGTACCAAACATCATTCCGCCGCCACCACCGAGATTCAAATTAGACACATAATAAACCATTATTTCTCCATCAACCAGCACTTCAGCAAAAGTTGGCTCCTCTGTATAATATCGACCTATTTGAAATACTTGTGGAGAAGTTCCCTGAACAGGTTCCAAGCCATTTTCGACATAAGAGGGTGCATAGACTTTTCTTTTTGATTCCCAGTAAGCACGAAATACCTGATCTGGGGTAAAAGTTAGTTTCTCTTTCTGTTGATTTTCAAATTTGAGTTGGTGATCCTTGATGGAGGAGATTTTTCCATAAAGGGTATCTGCGTTCATAAGCACTACGTAATCCAATTTTTTCGCGGCTTCCTGGGCACTGGCTGTCATTAGTATACTGGCGCAGGAAGACAAAATCACAGCAGTTAAAATTGATATGGCTTTCATTGAAATCTGTTTTTGTCAATAGCTTTTGATCGCATAAACTCTTTGACTGTATTCACTTATACTTGGCACTCTCCGCCAAGCTTCACGTAAAACTACATAAAAATATGAAATTCAAGTTCAGCCTAAGGAGTTTTAACGTTTGTTAGCATTTTGTTTTGCTAGGTGCTTTCCTACGATACTGCGCAGAGATTTTAGGACCCCGTGTTTCTCAAGCAACAACAGTTGCACGGCAAAAAACAAAGCCACATCATTTTTGCTGATGTGGCTTACTGAACTGCGCATGCAATGATTTTAACTTTTATATTTACTTTCAAATGCTGTAGATGCTTTATTGACACCATTGCTCATATTTTCAAACGCTTTATTAATATTGTCAAGCAATGCAGACTCTTTGGTCGCATCTGGTGTTTTATTTTTTCGGAGCTCAATCAATTTGGGATAATCCTCCGTAACGATTTTCTTATACCCATTTAAGCCATCAAGCACTGCTTTTTGGAATGTCGCATCGCCTTTGAAATCTCCCAGATCTTCTACTTTCTTGATATCATCATTCAGAGATTTCTCCCAATCTGCACGTACCTTTTCGGCTTTCGTATAATCGGAACTATTCATTGCGGCATTCATCTCCGTCACATGTGTTTCACTACTGTTGATAACAGTAATGATCGAATTGTTGTATGCTGCAGGATCTTTTTCTCCCGTACTACAACTTGACATAGTCAATACCGCTACGGTCACCATGCCTGTAATAATTTGTTTAATCATTGTTGATCTATTTTTTCTTTATATTTCAGCATTAAATGCTCATTTACACAAAGATAGTCTTCAAATCATCGGGATTTCATCACGGAAATCAGGGATTTCCGGGGCCATTCAAGCTAAAGGGACATTAACTGATTTCGAAAGTTGTGATTGCCATTGCGTTGATCAAAACGGTCTGCAAGTTGATCCGCTAGTTTCCCATAATGGGTCGCCAGTTCACTTGCGGTGTAGGTATTTTTCCCTTGAAAAAGATTATGCTGATTGCCGAGCTCAAGTATAAAAGGTTCGTCGGGACCGAAGTTCTTCATGGCTTCGGCGATGTAGCAGGCCAATTGGAACATGGATCTATTTTCGGGACCATCGGCCCAAGGTAAAAAACGTTCGATCCATTCCTTGGCTTTACCACTATCGGCATAGGAAAAATAGGTTGCTAGTTTAATCGCCGAGATCAAAATTGCGGAATCCTTTTCTTTCTTAAAAACCTCCTTTTCTGCCAGCAGCGCCATTTTATCCGCTTCATCTTACCTTCTTTAACACAATGAGAACCTTTGTAAACAGCATCGATATGCCAACTCTAAATGACAATTTACACACACAATTGTTTCTGACAAAGATACCTTGAATTTGGGAAAGATTTAGGAATACACTGCTAGTCTCCTATTTTAAGCTGACATCCAGGTAAACCGAATGACGTCCGTAGGTATCATAAAACGGTTTATAAAGCACATCATCAATATAAAATTCCAATGTTTCGGGATTCCCTTTAATCGACGTAGCAATATCGTTGGCGTTTAAGGTTACTTTACGCCAGTCTTTTCTTGCTGCAGGTTCCTGGGCTGCCAATAAGATCGGCCCATAAAATAGGCTGGCAATATTGGGCTGATCCATAACTGGCTCCAGGTGAAACTGAAATGGCATTTTTAAGTTGATCACATCGCCATCTTTCCAGCTACGGTTTAAGGTCAGGTAAGTTCCGGGCTCAGCCTTGATTTTTTGATCGACACCATTGATTGCAACAAAAAATCCCTTTGTTGCCCAGCTTGGCACCCGCACATGAAGTTCAAATTTGCCATTCCCCTTTATCTTAAGCGATGTTTGATCCGCTTTCGGGAAACTTGTTTGTTGCTCGACGCTGATTCCGCGTTCCGTCCAATGTAAAGTAGAAGGAATATACAGATTGACATACAGCGCCTGATCATCCTTGCTCCTAAAATAGATCGTATTCTGCAATTTGGTACTGCTCTCAATAGCCGTACCATTACAGCAGGTAAAGCCTTTCATATCCGCATTTCCAAACTGCTTGATAGATCCCGCGCGTAAAGGCACATGATAGGTATTTGCCGGACTATTTTCTGCAACAGAAGCTAAGATGTGATTGTATAATCCACGTTCATAATAATCCATCAACTCTGCGCGCTGATCGAACATAAACAAGTCACTTGTCAATTTCAACATGTTATAGGTTGCGCAGGTTTCGTTCTGCCCACCTGCAGAAAATCCATTTTCATATAATGTCGCCGGCTCGCTAATAAAACATTCGGCATTGGCTGGATTTCTTGCCCCAGCCACACCACCGATACTATACATATAATCGTTGGTGGCCTTATACCAAAAGTTGTCCGCTATTTTATAATATTGAGGCTCATTGGACACCCGATATAGCTCCATGCTGCCCACAATTTGAGGTATATGCTGATTGGCATGTAGCCCTCTAAAAGTATCTACATTTTTGGCCAGTCCATGTGCATGCGCTGCATTGCCATAGAACATATCAATATTGTCAAATAAACGGGCGGTTTTTAAATAGTTCTCTTCACCCGTTATACGATATAACCTTGCCATCACTTCATTCATCCCACCAAATTCACCGGCGATATAGGTATTCCACATTTTGATCAGTGTGTCGGTCGGGACTTGATTTAAACGCGTATACACCCAGTTGCCCATTCCCTGAGCGATCTCTAATGCTTTTTTATTTCCACTTACCTCATAAACATCCAGCAGGCCGGCCAAGATCTTATGCAGGGTATAATAAGGAGCCCAAATTTGGTTCTTCTGTCCGCCATATTTTGCGCCATGCTCGAGCATAATAAACTGATCCGGGGGATAGGCACTGATAAAACCTAGCCCCCAGTTCCAATAATCTGTACGGATTCCTTCGTCACTCAAGTCAGAATCATAAGCCGATTTACCGGGGCCATAAGGTACCGCAGCAGGATCTGCGACATAGGCTTGCCCCGCTTCTTTCCCTTGTCTCGGTGCGCCCGACAACTTTGACAAGGCATAAAGCACGTTGACCATGGTATCCATCTTCCCCATAAATTTTGACTGGAGCGCTTTATCATACCCTGTGCTCGCATACGCCTGTGCAATTGCCGTCAGGTAATGTCCTGTAGCATGACCACGCAGTTTGATATCTTGACTGTCCCACACTTCCAAAGGCTGCGCACCTGCCGGTTGCTTCTGCCCAAACGCGTGACGAAACATATAGAGGAATGAATTAGGATCCGATTTTGCCAATGTATCAATGAATTTATTCCGATTTTCAATAAACTTCGTTTGATGATGCTTTACATCCGTATTAAGGGAAACCTGATCCAAATGAAATGCTTCCAATTTTAAGTTAGGCAAGTTGGACTTTGCCCGCCCTTTAACGGCAATGATTGCTTTGGGTTTCAGATCAGTCCCGGGAACACGCCCCGTGACGGTGTAAGCTGTTTGCTGCGCGACGGCACTATTGTCGGTTGGTGCAGGCCACAACACACGCACTTTTGGTCCCACCATACCGTCTTTATATGTACCGACGACATAACTCGGCAATCGAGGCAGCTCGCCTATCGCTGTTTCTACGGTGACATCTGCAACCCCTGTTAAGAACGCATTATAAAGCGCTGCTTTATTCATTGGAAATCGCGGTAGGTCATCCTCAGCCTTACCTTTAGAAGCAACATCTTCACGCACACCCTTCAACAAATTTCTATACACCATGCCGATCTGGTTTTGATTCAGTGGCACACGATAAATGCGAAAATCATGCAACAGTGCATTTAAACTTACATTGCCACCCGACAGGGATTTTCCGATGTATAGTGTCCTCTTGCTACCTGCCTGTCCAAAAACCTCGGTCAGCTCCTGTGGGATGTCGTTAACTTCTCCAGCGGGCATACCATCTAAATATGTTTGCATGGTCCCTGTAGCAATATCAACTACGATGGCCAAGTGCACCCATTTGTTTAAAGGCACAGCCGAAGAGACCGCATTTTTTACTTCGGCCTTCTTTTGCGCGATTATCCCTATATAGCCATTTTGTAGCGCTGTACCTGTTGGTGTCCCTGCAAAATGCCTGGTGATATCTTGTCCAAAATCGAATAAATACTGGCCAGACTGCGCTGCACGCAAATATATCCAACCTGTAATGCTGATCGACTCGAGATCAGCGAGTACTTTCGCTGGAAGTACGACAAAATCGTCCTTTCCTCCAGCGAGATAAAGCACCTTTGTAAATTGCTTATCTGATACAAATGAAGCTTTTGTGCCCTGGAATTTACCATGTAGCCCATTGCGCGACCAATCCTTAAAATCCCCATCAAAGACATAGCGGGCCACCATGCCTGTCTCCCCGATACCATCTAAGATCTGATCCCCACCCTGTGCCACAGCTACAGCGGTCATTTTGATAAAAATTGTGAGAATTGCTGCAAAATATATCGTATATCTTTTCATATCGCTATCTTTTATTCGCTAATGATTTATTGTTTAAAGATCACCCTCTAGCCCGGTGAAAGCTATTACCGTATCCTTTTCCTTGATTGTCTTCAACAGATGACGAACAAGAAGAAAAGCAATCCCTATTAATAAGCTTCCAAAATCGAAGAATATTTTCTGTATTGCTGTCTATTTGACATTTATAAAATTAATGACTCTACATCATTATACATAGGTTTATTTTAGCCAATATTCTCCAGATTTTAACTACTGTCCATCGAGTCTACTGTCGTCCACGGGCCCACAACTCCTCCTGTCCCCTAGCAGAGGTAACACCACCACTATACTATGCCCATACTAAGAGCAGGTACCAACACCACTATAACGATCCCCATACAAACCTATGGAAACTCAGCCCGCCATGACCGATTACTCCTCGGTATTTTGTATTTTAGATTCGATATGATCTACTTTGGATAAACGAAATTCAAAAATTTGGGCACCAGTGATCAGTCTGGATGGTTTCCGCAAGGAACAGACTGCAGGGCGCGACGAACTCCTATTTAATGAACTGCATGGCGAACGGCTCATCGACAAACCGCATAAACATGACTTCTTTATCATAAATCTGTTCGATAAAGCATCCGGCGTCCATACGATCGATTCGATTGACCATATCATCAAAGACCATCAGGTTCATGTGCTCTTTCCGGGGCAAATGCACAAATGGCATGTCTATGCGGGTACAATAGGCTATCAACTCATGATTGAACGATCTTTTTTTGAGCACTTCGCCCCTTTCTTTCGCTTTTCATTCACCAATTACCAAAACCATCCCGTCATTGATCTTACCGCAGATGCTTTTGCACAATTGCATTATGAATTTGAATCTATGAAGCAGGAGTTAAAAAGAGAAAATTCACTTATTCCATTGATAACTGCCCGAGCGGGAGTGATCGCAGCGATTGTAAGTCGAGAGGCCGAGTCTGCCTTCACCGAATTCAAAGTCTATCAGTCTGTTCCACGACTTGCAAAGTTCAATATGCTCATTGATGAATTTTTTAGGGAGCAAAAGCTCGTCGCCTTTTATGCCGAAAAGCTTCATATTTCGCCCAATTACCTGAATATACTGTGCAAAAAACATCTGAAAATATCAGCCACACAACTTATTCACCAACGGATCAGCATTGAAGCCAAACGTCTTTTGCAAAGCACAGAGCGATCCATTAAAGAAATTGCCTTTGAATTGGGTTTTGCAGATCAAGCTTATTTTTCAAATTTTTTTAAACAGCAAACGGGGGCAAGTCCAAGTGACTTTAGAGAAAATATTCATGTGGGGGAAACTCCAAGTCCTTTGAAAACAACTTGAAAAAAAGATAAATCACACAAAGAATGGCAGAAATCTCCCAGCAATAATAGGGTACCAGCTATGTAACTTTGTAAAAGACTGGTAGACTTTTTATTCCGGTCACAAAATAACATAATAGGAAATCAAATGAAATCAACGGCCCTTACACGCAAGGAGTTTATCAGAAACTCTGCTCTGGCTCTTGCGGGTGCAACATTTATCCCGGGAATGCTATTTGCAGAAAATCAACCTAATGTGGTTCATCAAGGACTTTTGAGCGGCTACCAAGGTAAAAAAGTTATACGTTGAAAAACGTGTTGTTGGAAACCGGATTTGAGTACGATGGTGATGGCAATGTAACCGCAACAAAGACCGGTCTTTTTTCCATTCAGATAGCAAACGGCAAAATCAAAAATATCAGTGCCAACAGCAACAGTGTTGATGCGATCGATGCAAAAGGACTTTTGATGCTGCCTTCTTTTAAAGATATGCATATCCATTTGGATAAGACCTATTATGGCGACAAATGGCAGGCAGTAAGACGTGGCCCCGGAGGTGTAAAGGGTATGATTGCTCTAGAACAGAAAATTTTGCCAGAACTGCTCAAAATTCTACCCATAAAGCAGAAAAACTAATTGAACTGTTACAATCCAAGGGAACTGCCTTTGCACGTAGCCATGTCAATATTGAACCGACATCCAAACTAGATTCTTTACATCATCTGCAACTGGCACTTGAAAACAAGAAAAATGGATTTGGAGCTGAATTGGTTGCTTTTCCACAACACGGTGTCTTCTATACCGATTCGGTTCCTTATCTCAAGGAAGCGGCTAAAACCAATATTGATTTTATCGGTGGGGTCGATCCTTTTTCCATCGATGGCGCTATTGAAAAGACAATGGATTTTACGGTTCAACTGGCATTGGATAACAACAAAGGACTTGACATTCACTTACACGAGTCTGGAGAATCCGGTTTGAAAACTGTAGAATACTTAATCAATAAAGTAAACGAGAACCCTGTTCTCAAAGGCAAAACCTACCTCAGCCATTGTTTTGTGCTTGGTCGACTGGAAAAACCCAAACAACAAGAAATGGCCGAAAAACTGGGCGCCGCACAAATCGGTATAGTTTCTACGATCCCATTTGGAGGGTTGATTATGCCTATTCCGACGCTCATGGAAAATAATGTTAAAGTCATGACGGGGAATGACAGTATTGTAGATCATTGGAATACTTTCGGAACAGGTAGCGTGCTACAAAAAGCCAATCTTGCAGCTCAGGTATACGGCCAGGCTACCGAATATGCACTATCCCGTATGCTGAAACTTGCTACTGCAGGCCCTACTCCATTGGATGACAAAGGCAATATGCAATGGCCAAAAGTCGGAGACAGTGCAGACATTGCATTCCTTGACGCAAGTTGCTCAGCGGAAGCTATTTCAAGAATATCGCCCGTAAAATCACTTATCTATCAAGGAAATCTTGTTTTTTAACCGTAAGACAAGCCAATAAACGATTCAGGCAAAAAAACATCTCCTATGAAAACCAGAAAAGTTCGGGGTAATCATTGCCTTCGGACCTTTTGTTTATGATTTAAAATACTTCATGATCCGCGGTTCAATCCGATCGCTCAGTAGATAAGCCAGGGCAAGCATAAGAATGATAACACCTGAAAGGAGCAGGTATTTATTCAGATACAGGTGATTAAAAATAATAAAGCCGATGTGTTGATGGATTAAATACAGCGGATAGGTCAACATGCCGATTTTAACAAATCCAGACGAATTGATCGCCTGCAGTTTTTTACAGGAAACCAGTAACATGAGCAGGTAAAACACAACGATGGTCGCACCAATAATATAAGGTGAAAAGTCACTGTGGAAGGTTCGTTCCAACCAATGAATACGTCCCACAGCACCATCGATGGAAATGTACAAACACCAAGGTAGGGCCACAAAATGCTGAACTTTTCCTCCATGCAAAAAGATCTGACAAAATATAATTCCAGCAATAAAGTATGCACTCCAATCGAGTAAAAAGAACTCATGGATTGCGTCATAAATTTCCGAAGGCCCAACAAAAAAGCGTAGGCTGGACAATAGCAGCCAAAAATACACCAGATAATCTAAACCTATTTTTTTAAATTGATTTAGAATTAGAAATAAAGCGATGATCAGGTAAAATTTCAACTCCACATAGAGTGACCAATAAGCGCCATCGACATCCCCCTGTCCCCATAGCTTTTGCACCATAGTCAGATTAGCTAATAGTTGGGTAAATGTGACATGATAACGCGGTGCGCCCCAAAAATAAGAAACGATAAAAGTCAACAGCAAACAAATCCAATACATCGGATACAAACGCTTGAAACGGGAATAGCAGAACTTACGCAACGAAAGATGCTTAATGGAAAAAGCGATCATAAAACCACTGATGATAAAAAATAAGTCTACGCCCAGGTAGCCATATTTAAAATATTCTCCGACTCCATCGAAACCCAATAGCGACATATTTCCGGCTGCATACCCCCGATATAAGTAATGGTATAATACAACGGCGGATGCTGCGATAAAGCGAAACAGATCAATTTGGTAAATTCTTTTGGACTCAGACATTGGCTACAAAAATAGCGGAAGTATTGAAATAAAAAAATCTCCTACAATTGCTATTGAGGAGATTTTATAGATCTGTTAAAAGGATTTTACAAGCCTTCCGCTATGGTAATTACAGCACGACTTAATCGAGGATCATCGTAGTACATATTATCCACACCACCTTTGTATATTGTTCTTAGTTGAGAAGGGTTCACATTAAATTCTTTCACCAATACATTATAGATTGCCTCTGCACGTTCTTTACTCAAACGCTCATTAGTTTTCGGAGAACCTGTACCACTATCTGCATAACCTGTAATCGTATAAACAACATTTGCATTTGTTTGCTTGATCACTTTAGCTAAAAATCCTAAGTTCACACGAGCCTCGTTGCTTACCGTGCTCTTATTAATTGGGAAGGTAAGTAATACAGGCGCAGCGATCACTCTATTTTCAACTTTGATATCAGTGATAACTTCCGTTTTAGCATTTGCCAATTGAGTTTTCAATGCTGCATTATCCGAAGCCAAAGCATTCACACGATCCACAAGTGATCTAAGTTGAGCCTCATCGTATCCGATAGTAACGGTTTCAGATTTTTTCCAGCTATTCTGTTTGAATTTATAAACCAATCCCAATGTAGCAGACAAAGGCCCTTCATTACGTCTCTCTCCCTCTTCACCATCAAATCTATCATTCACCATCGCACCACGTACGTCCAATGTAAGACCGAATGAATTGCTTAGACGAAATGTGTTATAAACCCCTATGTTTGCGCTCACTTCACGTTGTTGTGGATTTTTAGCATCAGATTTAGTCCACATCCAGCCTAAACCTGCATAAGGAATCAATTCGTAGAAACGGTTTTGCTTATAACCTCCAAAGATATTCATCAAATTAAACATCGCATCACCATGCACATGATTGTATTTAAATTCCTGGTTTGTCAACCAATACCCCTCCCAAGGAAGCTTGCTGTACGGAGTACCATCACTATGACTTCCATTTTGAGTAAGGCCTTTTACTTTAAACCCCGTATACCCCGCACGAACACCAATACCAGGCGTAAACCATTTACCAATATAAAAATTAAAGGCTGGTGTTATTCTATCACCAAATTTCATCTCGTCATTATGGTCTCCAAAATAAATTTGAGCACCGGCACCGGCACCGATAAACCAGTTACCAAAGAATTTATTTGTTTCGAATTTATAGCGATCAGTACTTTCCACAATAGTGGTATCTTTTCTCAATTGAAAAGATTGGGCTTTAGCCCCAATAAAAAGAGACACCGCGAAAATTAGTGTAAAAAATTTCTTAGTCATAGAGACGATTTAAGTTAATAAGTATTTTTTTAAAATATGACTTTTATAAAAAACGATTAATAATGATTAATAATATGATTTACTTTTCATTATCAAATTTACAAAATTCTGATTATCAATATCAATAACGCAAAAGTACTGAAATTGTTCTTAAATTGGAAAAAAATTTTTTTTAAAAAAAAATTGTAATGATACATCACTTGCGTCCTAAACGTTTAAAAAGTGGCGGTGTTTGGATATAGCAAAGTTGCTATATTTAAATTGCAAAATTATAACACACCGCCATGATAAATTTAAATGTTTTTAGTCAGATTTTATCTCTTATCGACCGCGAATTATTCAAAGATTTGGTTTCAAAGCACAAAAGTGACAAACATCAGAAAGGGATCAACAGCTGGACGCATCTAGTCAGTATGCTTTTCTGTCATTTTTCCTCGGCAGATTCGGTTCGTGATATTAGTAACGGCCTACGCAGTACCACTGGTAATCTGAACCACTTAGGTGTAGTAAGAGCTCCAAGTAAGTCTAATATATCCTATATCAACACACACCGTACCCATGAACTTTTCAAAGATCTTTACTATTCTGTTTTGGATAGGCTTTGGCAAAAGGACACCCATTTTCGCAAAGATCTTGGTCAGCTAAAGCGTAAAGTATATCTGATGGATGCAAGCATCATCCCCTTATGTCTATCTGTATTTGACTGGGCAAAGTTTCGCAGCACCAAAGGTGCCGTTAAAGCTGCACACTGTCTTGGATTATGATGGCTGCCTACCTGTTTTTATGCAGATTACCGATGGAAAAGTACATGAGACCAGCGGGCCGGTAGTTACAGTTTTTCCAAGGGAAGCGTGGTGGTAGTGGACCGTGGCTACGTGGATTACAGCTGGCTTGGGGATTTGGACAGCAGGGGGTGTTATTTCGTTACCAGGAGTAAAGTTAATATGAAGTACAAGGTTATCAAGTCCTATCAGAGTGAAGCACTCATGGAAAAGGGGATCCTTAAGGATGAGCTCATTGAGCTATCCGGTGCTGCCTGCAATAAATACAACGGCAAGCCGCTACGCCTAGTCCACTCTTGGGACAGCACCACTGGCAATGAGTACCACTTTTTGACCAATAATACGAAGTGGAAGGCTTCTTTGGTGGCAAACATCTATAAACAACGCTGGCATATCGAAGTCTTCTTCAAGCATCTAAAGCAGCGATTAAAAGTATCGACATTAATAGGGACTTCTGAAAATGCAGTGATGATCCAGATCTGGACTTCACTCATTGGCATATTACTGTTAAAATACTTACAAAAAAAGGCCAAATATGACTGGAACCTGTCCAATCTGGTCGCATTCATCAGAATGAATATCTTCGTGAAAATAAACATCTGGCAATGGATAGATGATCCCTTTCTCAGGCCGCCTATAAAAGGAAAAAAGGGACAGCTAAAGATCTTCGCAGATTGAAAAATAGGGGTCAATATCGAAATGATGAAAAAAGCTATGCCTGTACCACAGAAATCCAATCCTAAAATTTATTTAGGACACATATGATGATACATCTACAAGTCCATCTGTTATTATAGCTCCAAGAAAATGATTTCTTTTTACTATCTTAGTATTTATGTAGATTATACAATACCCACTATGTCCCGACCATATAATCGTACTATTAAATCAAGTCTTTATCTTGCCTTATTTTTAGGTTTCTATTCTTGCAAAAAAAGGAAGATATTCCGCCTTTAAAAAACCGCAATGAAGAACAGCTTTTAAAAGATAGTTTATACTATTATTATAATAAATATTCCTATTGGAGCGACGATTACATCCCAGATTATTCGGATATATCAATTTTTTCAGATCAATATAATTCCCCTCGAGAAGTTTTAGATGCTTTAAAATCAAAAACACCGTACGATCGCTATTCTTACTTTTATGACATTTCTACAAAGAGCAGTAACACTGCAAAATTAAAGGCTGATGCAAACAGCGGATATGGCATCCTTTATTGGAATTGGGGTATTCCTGACAGTAAAAATAAATATCCACTTTTATACATGGTAGAGCGAGGCTCACCAGCCTATGTGGCGGGCCTTAGACGGTCAGACCTTATCCTCGAAATCAACGGACAATCAGCAGAAGTCCCGTCAGCTTTAATAAAAGCACTCAAAGCTGGGACAGCGACCCCACCCGAAACAGTGCAGTATATAATCTTTGGCTGCAGGCGCTAAACGGATCTAATCTCGTATTAAAAGTAGCACACGAAGATGGAAATATAGAATCTGTCACAATAAACTATCAGCGTAGCTATGAAATTGACCCTCTGCTCAAAGAGCAGGTTTATGAATTTACGGACAACAATGTAGGATATTTAGCCTATAGCTCCTTTGAGGAGATTGAATCAAACAATCTGAATCAGCGACAAATTGACGCTGCATTTAACCATTTCGAAAATAAAAATATCAAATCGCTTATTGTAGATTTGCGCTACAATGGTGGAGGCTATGTGGATGCCGCAGCCTACTTAGCCGATAAGATTATCAATTCAGCTGGAGACGGCAAACTGATGTTCAAGTATGATCTAAACAAGTATCTGACTACCCAAAAGAACAATGGCAACCCAGACTTTCAAGACATCTACTACAGCAAAAGAAACAACCTCGAGCTAACATCAGTTTATTTTATTGTTTCAAAAAACACAGCCTCGGCAGCAGAGTTACTGATCAACGTATTACGTCCCTATCTAAACGTCAAATTAATTGCCGAACAAAGTGCTACTTACGGGAAACCTGTAGGTTTTTTCGAAAAGAAGATTCTGAATAAAATTTCTTTTTGGCCAGCCTCCTTTAAGCTGATCAACTCTGCCGGAATATCCGACTATTGGAATGGAATTGCCGCAGATAAAATAGGCGTAAATGACTATGGATTCAGTGATTTTGGCGATCCAACAGAATCGATGATTGCTACTGCACTGGATTATGCCGCTCCAAACAGAACACTTAAAGCTTCCGAAAAAACGGCAAAACACAAAATCAAGAAGATAACCATCCCAACAAACGAAAACAATATACCAGAACGGGGTATGATCAAATTACTAAATAAATAATTTACTGTTTGACACATTAAATAAAAAAGGGCCGCTATTACCCCAACAGCAGCCCATAATAATCACTTATTCAAACCTAACTATATATTAATTTCTTACACAGCGGACATTCATAAAATTTGATTTCACTACGTTCAGCCCTCCACCTAAGCCCGGCAACAGAGAGATATCAAGCAGAGCAGTTGTAAGACCAGCACTCGAATTTGACCCATCAAAATGAATTTGCCCCACATTTAAAAGAGGTGGAATATTCAGGAGCTTAGTACTTGTCCAATACTCCGCATTTTGCCCATAAAAACCCAGACTCAGATCAATCAATCCGGCTACGAGCGACAAACCGACAGCAGAACCATTTAAATTAAACCTCAAGTTATTTGTCGGATACGGGGCAGCTGTCCCAGTAGCCGTATACTGAATATACTGTCCATTAACGTAAGTTGGAGTTTTGGCAGTTAGGAGCAAACGCCCTACCAATCCTTCGTAATCGTTTTGTGTCGCCTGTCGCCAAACTCCAGCCGGATAAACCAACAGACAAGGATCAGCCTCAGAACCCGATGTCTGATAAATCTGTGGCCTAGTTGCACCAGCAGAGAAAAATGTATTTCCTGCCTGGGTCAATTGATTTAAGTGATGGAAGCGATAGGGATTATGATCTGAATCCCCTGCATAATACAGATTTGCACGCGCCCATCGTGTTGTAATTGGCGATCCTCCCAGAGGAGTATTGGACACGGTCGTTATCGGAGATTCCAACATATCTATCCTAAAAGTTCGACTCTGCCCCAATACCGGCGTAAAGTTCGGCGAACTAAACACCGTTGACAAGGTACCAAAGCTTCGAGTAGGTTGACCTTGCGAAACAGCGTATGCATCCAGATTGACAATCAGGCTGGTCAATGTTACATTTAAATTCGCTAATGTCGTCGGATCTGCTGTATAGAAATAAGCAACCTTCCTATCGTTAAATGCGTAACCATCTATACTATTTGTTGCAGAAGCCGTGGCCGTCGTCACAGTTGTCAATGTATTAGAAATATTCCCTGTCAACAGATCAATATTTCCTGTCTTTAGCTGGCCGGAATTGGTTAATGTGGCTTGATTCAAGTCTGCAAACATGCCCACCGTATTCACTTCTACCCCTATACGTGCCATTTTACGTTTAAATACAATCCCAAGCGGCGTAGTCTGTTGACCAGCAGGGGTAATGGTACCACTCGAATAGAGAAAATCACGATTATTACCCAAAGAAACAACAGGGGCAGCGTTATTCGCAATCGTTGGAAGATCAGCCGCACTAAAGGTATTATAAGAAAATGCAATCCATTTATATTGAACACCACCGTCGACAACGATACTTAATGGATTACCAGACGTCATATTTATACTTGTTACAAAAGAGTTATCTGATGCTTTATAGAGCAGCAAGCGATATACGATATCACTCGGAAGCGCTGCAGCACGCACAGCGGTTGATTCTTTGCTAGTACCATCATTTACCATAACCACATGCGCAGCACTTGTTTCTTCGGTTACCATTGAAAAACGAGTGTCGAAACCCGCCGATTGACTCACAATTTCAGTGGGTAATACTTTATTTTCAGCGACAATCACTCCCGGAGCCACCTTAGCCGTATTTCCTCCACCCGAATCTTCCGTTCCCAACACACTTACAACCAACTTTGTTTTTCCATCCGACTCTGTGCCCTTGTCTTTGTCTTTCGAGCAGCCGATATTCATACACACAACAAACAACAAGAAAAGAACAGCAAATATGCTATTATCCTTATAAAATAATATCTTCATAATTAATTAACATTGAAATGAACTTATAATTAGTTTTAGAAATCACCCGAAGAAGAGCCTCCAGGCAACTCAGCACCATAGGATTCGATATCGGGATTATACTGACCATTCACAGTACCACCTGTTACTAAGGCAGATCCAGCTGCGATACCTTCTTCTTTATTTACCAACTCCATTTCCAAAATGGGGGCGATATACTTTTCTCTTTTCATTTTTTTTCATTTTATAAGTGGATTAGTGAGCACCAATACTTATTAACAACTTGCAATTACGGCTTACATTTAAATACTTAGTTATAATATATTCCATTTTAACAACAATAAATGTACTATTAAAAATAATTTTTAACAAAACAACATCACTATACATTTAAAACATGTTACCACATCAGTTGCAAAAACAAATAACTAATAAGATAATAACGAAATAAAAAAAAAAACAACATAACAACTAATAATACAGCACATTATAAATACAACACAGAGCAAATAAGAGATTCCAAATTCCAAAACAAAATCGTGCAAAGGAATAATAAAGTCAAAAATTCAAAAAAAATATTTAAACTATTAGAACATTTTAAAACAAAAAAAAAATAACAGTAAAAATAAATTTCATATGCAACTACCTAAAAGTATAAATCATAAAAAAAAGTTACATTTTTTATTTAAAAAATATTTAATACAGTATAAGACACAGTTTTTACCCAACAATTCCTTATATTCGTCTATAACAAATGCGGATACCGATAGTAGCATATTAGTAATACAGATATAGAAATGACTTCTTTCAAGAAATACAGTACTATAATAACACAGCTCCTCTTATTGCTTACACTAGCTGGATGCCATCGAAAAGGTGCCAAACAAAGAGAGCATGATAAACCAGCAAACTCAACAGAATTTCAGACAAACAACACTAATCTCAATTCATACTGGAACGACTATCCTTTCACAGACACCATAGCCATTAAAAACCCCAATATTGCTGAACAACGATTTGTAAATTTTCTTGCCCAGCTTCCCAAACACCCCTTAAACGAAGTAAAAGACGGCATTGAATCGATGCTAAAGCAAGCCGAGCCGAATCAAAAAGTATTTGAGTTCTTTAAAGGTCAATATGAACACTACTTGGCAGACCCCAATTCCCCAGTACGCAACGACCAATACTACGAGTACGTCCTTTCCTATTTATCTCAGTCCAAAGCAAGTTCAGACACGGATCGGATACGCTATAAGTTACAATTGGAAATGATCAAGAAAAATCAAGTCGGCATGCAAATAACAGATTTTAGTTACCTTACTTCTCAAGGCCAAATCGAGCGATTATCCGACAAAGGAGGCAACGTAAACATGCTGCTTTTTTATGATCCGACATGTCCACACTGTAAAGAAATTCTCAATCAGCTCAATTCATCGGAGCTACTCAACAAGCTGATTTCTTCCAAGCATTTAAATGTTATTGCAATTGACCCCCTAGGGGATAAAAAACTGTGGAAGGAATATCAACGCTTTATCCCCTCCAACTGGACCAATGGTTTTGATCACGAGGATATATTGATAAAAAAACAATACTATAGCCTGCACGCGTATCCTACCATCTATTTACTGGACAAAGCGGGTAAAATCTTATTAAAAGATCCCGACTATCAGCTTGTTTTACAAATTTTAGAAAAAATGTAGCTATGACACTACAAATATATTTTTATATCTTTACTCAAACGATTGCATACATTATATTTGCATATCAATATGAGATTTAATAAATACTAGCCATATTTCATTAGAACTAAAAACAAATCAATCGGCCTATTGTTAAAATAGGGCGATGAAAAGTCAACTTACAAACTCAAATTAAATGGAATTCGATTATTTTATTAAGCTACTTATTGTATTTGTGCCGTCCTTTTTTGCCATGCTATTTAGCAATTTTGTAATTCCCTTTATCATATTTATCACCTACAAAAAGAAATTATTCGACCCTATTAATTCCCGCAAATTACACCAGCGCAGTATACCGAGACTCGGCGGCGTGGCCTTCGCCCCTATACAGGTGTTTACGCTAGCTTTGACACTTGTAATCGTATACAAATTGCGTCTTGTCGATTTTCAGATCAAAAGCTGGGAGCTTTTCCCCATGTTTTATGTACTGTTATGTGGGCTGTTAATGCTTTTTATTGTGGGTATCGCAGACGATCTTGTAGGCGTATTGGCCCGTTGGAAGCTGGTCGTACAAATTTTCGTAGGCTCCTTATTCCCACTATCTGGTCTTTGGATCAACGATTTGTACGGTGTCTTTTTTATTCAGGGGCCTTTACCCATGTGGATTGGCGCACCGCTGACCATTTTTGCCGTTGTCTTGGTTATTAATGCGATTAATCTGATTGATGGCATCGACGGATTATGTTCGGGGCTTGTCATGGTTTGCTGCATTGTACTGGGTACCTTATTTATTTACTACGGCTCTTGGCTACATGCACTATTTGCATCGATCTCCGTAGGTGTACTTGTACCATTTTTCTATTACAATGTATTTGGAACATATAAACGCAAGCGACGTATATTTATGGGCGACACAGGCAGCCTCACACTCGGTTTTACCGTTGCCTTTTTGGCGATCAGTTTTGCGATGAATAATTCAGCAATTAAGCCTTTTTCAGAAGGGGCCATTGTTGTCGCATTTTCAATACTTATCGTCCCTATTTTAGATGTTGCACGCGTCATGGCTATTCGTATCTATTCAAAAAAGCCACTATTCAGACCCGACCGCAACCATTTGCACCATAAATTTTTACGAACAGGGTTATCCCATCGGGCTACGCTGCTTTCAATCTTGGCACTCGCGTTGTTTTTCTGTTTTTTTAATATCATTGGTGTACAATATATCAGTAACAATGTCATTATTTTCTTTGACGTGCTTTTATGGATCGCGTTCCACTATATTTTTAATCAGATAGAACGAAAAAAATTAAATAAAGCACTAATTTAGTTACCGATTAACACCACACCATATTATAATGAAAATAGCAGTAATAGGTGGCTCTGGTTTTGTAGGTACAAAACTTATTCGTTTGTTACAACGATCACCAGAACTGAACCTGATCAACATAGACAAAAACCCCAGCGCCGATCATCCAACCATCAGTGTCATTGCCGACGTCATGAACGTTTCAGCATTGAAACAACATTTGGAAGGGGTAGATTTAGTCGTTCTTTTGGCTGCGGAGCATCGTGACGATGTGTCGCCAGTATCGCTCTATTACGATGTCAATGTACAAGGTATGCGTAATACGTTGGAAGCGATGGAGTCAAATGCAGTTAAACGACTTATTTTCACCAGCTCAGTAGCCGTATATGGTTTAGACAAAAACAACCCCGACGAGACCTTTCCTGCAGATCCATTCAACCACTATGGTAAGAGTAAATGGGAGGCCGAACAGGTACTCCAGCTATGGCATCAAAAACACGCTGATTGGAATATTAATATTGTACGTCCCACAGTGATTTTTGGAGAAGGCAATCGTGGTAATGTTTTCAATCTGCTCAATCAGATTGCAAATGGTAAATTTATGATGATCGGAGGTGGCAACAATCAAAAATCCATGAGCTATATCGGCAACATTATCGCCTTTATACACTATCTGATTTTGCATCAGCCTTCAGGCTATCAGGTTTTTAATTATGTAGACAAGCCCGATTTCACGACCAATGATCTCGTTTATCATACGGGAAATATTCTTGGTAAATCCATCCCCACCACCAGGATCCCCTATTGGCTGGGCATGATGGGCGGTTATTGCTTTGATGTATTAGCGTTTATAACACGCAAAAAACTAAACATCAGTTCAGTTCGTGTCAAAAAGTTTTGTGCAGTGACAAAGTATGATTCAACAAAAGCTATGAGCACAGGCTTTGTCCCACCTTTTACTTTAGAGGAGGGTTTGGGCCTCATGTTAAAAGAAGAATTTAAGAAGTAGCGTATCCTTTTCCGATGGAAGATATAAAACAAGAAGATCAAAAGATAGAACGCGGTTATTGGACCGAAATTATCGAACCTCAGAGTAGTTTGTTGAATTTAAACCTACGAGAAGTATGGCGTTACCGCGATCTGCTGATATTGCTGGTCAAGCGGGATTTTGTGACCTATTTCAAGCAAACCGTTTTGGGCCCTATTTGGTTTTTTGTTAATCCAATCTTTACCACGCTCATGTACACGTTAGTGTTTGGTAATATCGCGGGGCTCTCTACAGACGGATCACCACAGATTGCGTTTTATCTATCCGGTGTCGTACTATGGAATTACTTTTCCACTAGCCTCAATCAGACAGCGACCGTATTTACCGTCAATGCCACCATTTTCGGAAAAGTTTACTTTCCACGGTTGGTAATGCCCTTGGCCATTGTGACCTCAAACTTAATGCAATTTGGCGTACAATTCTCGTTATTTATCGCTATCGTGATCTATTACAGTTTTCTAGGTCAGCTGCATCCCAATATATGGATACTATTTACCCCAATATTAATAGTACTAATGGCATCCTTTGCCCTTGGTGTGGGTATGATTTTCTCCAGTATGACAACGAAATATAAGGATATGACCATGCTGTTAACATTTGGGGTACAATTATTTATGTATGCTACTCCCGTTATCTATCCTGTCTCCAGTATTTCAGCACAATACCGATCTTATATCGAGTTAAATCCACTTACTGCTATCGTCGAATGTTTTAGATATGCCTATTTAGGTGTAGGCGATTTCAACGGCTATATGATGCTTTATTCCGCTGTGGTTATCGCTATATTATTAGCCATTGGAACACTGGTATTCAACCGGGTACAAAAAGGATTTATGGACACCATTTAAAGAAGCTTGCTCAAAACAGAATGAAGAATATAGCACTTGAAGTAGACAATTTAGCAAAACAATACCGATTAGGGCAAGTAGGTACCGGCACCATCAGTCACGATCTCAATCGATGGTGGCACAAAGTTCGCGGCAAAGAAGATCCCTATTTAAAAATTGGCGAGTCCAATGACCGGACAAAATCGGGCGATTCCGATTACGTTTGGGCATTACGGGATATTAATTTTCAAATTGAGCAGGGAGATGCTGTAGGCATTATTGGCCGCAACGGTGCTGGCAAATCTACCTTATTGAAACTGCTATCTAAAGTCACAAAGCCCACACTTGGCGAAATTAAGGTAAAAGGTCGTATTGCTTCTTTATTGGAAGTGGGCACAGGTTTTCATCCAGAGATGACAGGTCGTGAAAACATCTATCTTAATGGTGCTATTTTAGGGATGACTAGACGGGAGATCAGGCGCAAGTTTGACGAAATTGTTGATTTTGCTGGAGTAGAGCGTTATATCGACACCCCTGTGAAGCGTTACTCGTCGGGTATGTATGTGAGGCTTGCTTTTGCAGTTGCCGCACATTTGGAGTCTGAGATTTTAATTGTGGATGAAGTACTTGCCGTTGGCGATGCCGAATTTCAGAAAAAATGCCTCGGAAAAATGGGCGATGTCTCTAAGGGTGAAGGAAGGACGGTCTTGTTTGTTAGTCATAATATGACAGCTGTGAAAAGTCTCTGCAAAACAGGTATTTTCATGGAAAATGGAACGCTTAACATGCAGGGAGATATTACCAAGGTAATCGAGCGTTACAATATCTCCAATTTATCAAATCAATCAGAAATATTCGTTTACAAACAAGACAATATAAATGGTGTCATTTTGAGAAGCATCACTTTTAACGGCTCCATTAAATCCCAGCTCGAAATTAAAGCTGGTGATTTTTTAGAAATTAAAATTGAGTTTGAAAATTTCGTTGAAAGACCTGTAGCACTCGAATTAAACCTCTTGGATCTCAACGAGAACCCTTTGGCATTTTATAGTCCTGCTCATTTAAAAGGAGAATTAAACACCTTTACTACGGGAATACAAGCGATTACGCACAACATCAAAATACCAGACAATCTCACCTCTGGACTATTTTTAGTTGAAATAGCACTAACGCATCCAAATGTTGAATACATTTATAAGTTTAGCTCAAAATTAGAATTAAATATTGCAGGCATAAACACCATAAATGGAAATCCATTAAATTACAAGGAAAGAGGATTGATTATCTTGGAATAACAACTCGAAGTTTAGAAAATTCACATATTTAACTGAAATATACTAAAAAACTTATACAAAACTAATTTAGAAAATATTATAAAGTAATATACGGAGCGTGAGATAAAGTAACCTTTTAAATTCATTATTTGTTTGAAAGAATGACCTTAAAATTTAATACTATTTAAGGATTCTAAAATTATTAAAATGCTTGCTATAGTAGCATTAAATCAACATAAAACTTACACAAGTTAATATTTTATCATGAAACCAAAGATTTCAATAATAACAATAAATTACAACAATAAAATAGGTTTGTTAGAGACAATTAAGAGTGTTATTGAACAATCTTACGACAATTATGAATTCATCATTATCGATGGTAATTCAAATGATGGTAGCAAAGATATCATAGCCGAACATAAAACTTATCTTACATATTCAGCAAGTGAACCAGACAATGGTATTTACCATGCAATGAACAAAGGCACAAGAATTTCCCAAGGTGATTTTTTACTTTTTTTAAACTCGGGAGATTCATTATTTTGTAAGGATACGCTTCAAGACGTTTCAACATACCTATCTTCTTCTTCAGATATTTTCTATGGTAATTTAAAATATATAAGTGACGACAATGAATGGGTAAGAGATTACACCAATGATATTATAGATTTCGAATATTTAATGAGAGATACACTGCCTCATCCGGCCTCTTTTATAAAAAGTACACTTTTAAAAAATAGACAATTCCCTTATGATGAGAATCTTAAAATTGTATCTGATTGGAAGTTTTTTATCAATTCTATAATAAAAGAAAATGCTAGAATAAAACATATACCTTTTGTAACAGCAAATTTTATTGAAAATGGTGTAAGTTCTAAACCCGAAAATAGAAATCTTATCACACTAGAAAGATTAAATGTACTTATACAGGACTTCACAGATCTTTTCGCAACAAGCTTCGATAAGCTACTTTCAATTGAGAGAGAGTATAGTAATATTATGAGATCTAGACCAATCAAAGCATTTCTAAAAATTAGAAGAAAATTTGAAAAATAAATGAGAAATCGTATTAGCGTCATTGTCCCTTTTTATAATGTGGAGCCTTATTTTGAGAACACAATAAAATCACTATTGTCGCAATCTATTACTAATTTTGAATTAATTCTCATCAATGACTCTTCTTCAGACAACTCTAGGGCTATAGCACATCGGCTACTAAGTGCCCAGCGTAAAATAGACTTTAAAATAATAGATAATGAGTCTAATAAAGGCATATCTTTTACCAGAAATGTTGGCATTGCCCATGCAAACGGAGAATTTATAGTATTTGTAGATGCCGATGATTTTGTGTCAGATGACTTTATTAAAAAACTATATCATCCATTCACAGATCAGAATATTGATATTTCCGTGTGCAAATTTGAAATTGTAGACCTCAAATCAAAAACCTCGCGCATTATTACAAACCAGAAAAATGCAAATTTTAACGGTAAAATTGATGCAAAAATTGCACTACAAAACCTTTTACAAGATAAAGAACGATCTTTTCTCTGTAAATGCATGTTTAAAAAGCAATTGTTTGAAAATATTCTCTTTCCGAAAGATTGTAATTTTATGGAAGACACCATTATACTTCCAAGATTATACGCAAGGGCAAATTCAATTTTCTTTATCCCATTTCCTGCACTTTATCTATACAAAATCAGAAAATCTTCCGCAACAACAGGAAAAGTTAGAACAAGTAATTTTCTAAATATGCCTAATGCAATAGCCGAAACCGTCGTCTTTATTAAAAATACACGAAAAGATATAGCAACCAAATACTTGACCAGATTTCAGTTTCTATCCACCTATAACATTGTTTCTAATGTATTACATTCAGATAATGTAGATTTTAATGCCGCAAAGCCACTTTATAAAAGCTTTAGAAATAGCCTGGCCAGAGATCAACTAATAAATATGATCTCGCAAAAAAGTATAAGGAGCCTTTTTTGGTTGTTAAAATTAAAGATCTCTCCCAAAATAATTTGGAAAAAAACTGTATAAAAGCATTTGAATCAAGAAAATATGCAAATCACTGTCGCAATTTGTACATACAATGGGGCTCAATACCTTGAAGAACAGTTATATTCTATTATGACTCAACAGCGTGCACCGGATCAAGTCGTAATAAGTGACGATAATTCCGATGATACAACCTGGTCAATTATTATGGAATTTCAAAGAAAATACCCTACGATCATTGAAGCCCATAGGCAACAAAAAAACATTGGTCTTAATAGTAACTTTGCCTTTGTATTGTCTAAAACTACAGGAGATTATATCGCTATCTGTGACCAGGACGATATTTGGTATTCAAATAAATTAGAAATAATTGAACAGTATATTACACATAACCCAACCTACAACATATTTCACCACGATGAAAATATTCTAGGGAAAAAAAAGAATGACACCATTATCAAAGAAAGGCGATTCTGGTTACCTTATCAAGAATCAGGAGTATCCATTGGATTTGTTTTCAATAGGCTCACAGGGCATAAAGTTGTACTCTCTAGAACTCTCCTACAATATATCTTGCCAATTCCTGAAGAGGTATTTTATGACTGGTGGATTTTTGTAGTTGCAGCAATAAAAGGAAAAACAAAATATATTGACATACCATTAATGGACTACCGTATGCACAGTAACAGTGCGTATTTCTCCGATGTGTCCAAACAATTAACGCATGTCACAGCGCCCATTAAAATAGCATTGAATGCATTTTCTAAAATAGATGGAATCAATGAATTAGATAAAAATAATTTAACCCAATTGATCGCATTGTATGAGAATCATACCGCTCAAAAGTTTGATTTCAAATTGTTTCTCTTCTTTCTGAGAAAAAGAAACTATCTTTTTAAAGATTTCCATACTGATGAGAAAGGATTAGTTAGACAATTATTTTTAGTTCGATTATGCCGCGCATTTTCAAAATGGTAAAATATAAACCATATGAATAAGACTCTTAGTTTAATAGTACCTGTTTATAATGTCGTAGATTACATAGAACGATGTGTAACGTCCCTGACTCAACAAACCTGCATTGATTTTGAACTCATCCTAGTTGACGATTGCGGTCAGGATGATTCAATTCAAAAAGCATTGGATATATTGGCCAACTCCACTTTGGATTATAAAGTCATTTATAGGAGTCAAAATGGTGGATTATCCGCAGCTCGAAATTCCGGCATTGAAAATGCCGTCAGCGACTATATCTTTTTTGTAGATAGTGATGACGCATTGCCCCTAGACGCCATTGAAAAAATCAAAAGTAAAATAGCAATTGATTCGTCTGATGTACTGTATTTCAATGCTTCCTACAGCGAATTCGGAAGTAAAGGTTTTAAGAGTATGCTCAACATTCAAAATCCTATTGCCAGCCGTTCATCTGATTTTTTAGCAGCACTTTATACAGGTACATATCTGGCTTATATATGGATGTATGTTTTTAAAAAAGAAATCTTTAATACAATAAAGTTCCCAAATGGAGCTGTATACGAAGACGCGCTTACGCTTCCTTATATATTAAAATCAGTTGAAAAGGTAAGTATTGATCTAAGCACTTCAATTTACCATTACTATGTGAGGGAAGGCTCAATAAGCCGATCTTTCCACCCTCAGCTTAAAGAGGTCATCCCTAACTTTAATGTAATGGAACAAAAGTTATACAGCAATTTTAAAGATTCATTATATCCCCTATTTGTGTATTTTAGAACTACATATCTGATGCGTATTAGTCGGGAAGCTTTTGTGCGATCCAAAAGTCAATATGAGGCCGTTGCATTACATCGTTATTGGAAGAAATGTATACCTGCGCGCAACATAAGCATTTTATGGCGTTATGGACACAAGCGAAGCGCTATTTTCTTAATTTTACTAAAAACAGATCCATTACTTTTAAGCCTATTCTATAAACTAAAATTATTGAAATAAAAATTTATAAACAGAGAATATGGCACCACAGATAAATTTAGAAAATTATCCATTAGTCTCAATTACAATGTCGACCTATAATGGTGAGCAGTTTTTGGAGGAACAGCTACAAACATTAATTGAGCAGGACTATCCGAATATAGAAATCATTGTCTGTGATGATCACAGTAGCGATCAGACATGGCAAATTTTACAGAAATGGCAAATAGCCTACCCTAAGCTAATCCAAATCTTTAGCAACCCTGAAAATATAGGCTGGAGTAGAAATTTTGGCGAAGCGATCTCGCATGCGAAGGGACAATTTATCGCTTGGTGTGATCAAGATGATAAATGGATGTCTGATAAGATATCCGCCATGGTCGAAACATTCAAAAAAAATCCCGACGCATCGTTGGTATATCACGATGCTATCCAATTTAGAGGAGATAACGAAACAATCGTTGAAAAAAAAGATTATTTTCACTGGGGAACATTCCAAGGTACTGATCCTGTTTCTTTATTTTGGCACTGCCGTATATTAGGACATCGGATGATGTTCAAAGGTGAACTGAAAAAATATATCCTACCAGCCATATCCACCTCTTATGACTGGTGGATACAGGTTCTTGCTGCCAGCATAGGTCGGGTATATTATATAGATAAAAAACTTGTCGCGCAAAGGAAACATGAAAATAACGCAACTGGAGCAAAAGATCCCAATATGATAGGCGATTGTTTGTTGGGTAGGCTCCAAATGTTAGAAAAATTTCAAATTTTCCGCCCCTTAATGAAAGAAAAAGATGGAATCTTATTAGATAAGATGACAGCTATCATGCGAAATCATAAGCGTGGAAAATTTGATTGGACACTCTTTTTCTTTGTACTTAAATATAGATATAGACTACACAATTTTTTAGAAGGCAGCAATGCATTAGGCCGCGAAATATTTCGCTGGCGCTTAGCGAGATCCTGGGCAAAAAATTGGTAATTTAATTATCGTTATGGATATATATATTAAATCATTCAATAGACCGTATCTGCTTGAACGCGTATTACAAAGTATTGTTCGCTACGTCAAAGGTTTTGATAAAGTCGTTATTTTGGAGGATGGCACTCCAAAGATTTACCTGGATCGTATTCAGAAAGACTTTCCATTTGTACAATTCAGGTATTCTCCCGATTACGAAAGAAAAGCGCAGGGAGAACGAGCCAAAATGGCCGCACCTACCGAATTTTGGCGGAAAGAAATTGAAAAAGCGACAGACTATTTCTTGTTAATTGAAGATGATATTTGGATATACCAGGAAATTGATTTAAAAAATGCCGAGCAACTATGCAAAGCAAATGAAATTTCTATATTAAAACTAAAATGGTGGGGAAATGAAAAACTAGTAAATGGTACCACCGTTACACTCGATGATAGCAATGAGCTACTGCTGCCAAAAATGAAGTTTGCTTCTGAAACCTTAGTTAAAAACAGGTATTTTCTCCATAGTCTGCTTATTCTACTAAAAATTATGCCCAAAAACTATTTCTTAGAGATGTATTCGATTTACGATGTTGCCGGTATCATTTTTTCAAGAGAATATTATCTTCATGTATGGCCCAAAAATCAAAATTTTATTCAAGAAATGATACAGCTGGGGAAAGCCGCCGAATGGTTCAGAACGCATAAAAACAAAAAAGTTGCCAAATCAAAAAATGAAGCATGTCTCACCACATTTGTTTCTTCGGCGACCGGCAATAAAGATAAGTTAGGCTTTGATATGGATCTTATAAATGATATATTAAACAAAGCTTGGTATGAACAAAAGCTAGATAGCATGCTGCAATTTCCAAAAGACATGCGCCTAGACTATGTTCAGTCCTTTTTGGAAGGGCATATTCATCCGCAGCAAATTGATGCTTGGCGAAATTGGAGCTATTCTTTCAGAAGAAATTTCACAAATATGGGAAGTTCCTTAATAGCCTATAACAACATGGATGAGGTTCCGCCTGAAAATTAATACGAACTAAAATACTAAAGCAGATCTTATGTTGCCCGCAATTTCAATACTCATGCCAATCTATAATGGAGAAAAATTTCTTCAAGAGACACTCGATAGCCTATGGAATCAAACATTTACTGATTTTGAGCTAGTCATTGTAGACGACGGCAGTACAGATCGCACAGCTGACATCATTCAATCACAGCAGGATGACCGTATAAGGTATTATAGAAATGAATACAACTTAAAGATTGTTGCTACATTAAACCACGGACTTAAACTATGTCGGGGAAAATACATCGCCCGTATGGATGCGGATGATATTTGTATGCCTGAAAGACTTCAAAGACAATGGGAGTATATGGAAGCAAATCCACAAATAGTGCTCTGTGGCACTAGTATCATCAAATTTTCAGAGTCATATACGTTTGAAGACAGACGCGGAGGTGATAATCTCATCACCCGTGCAAAGCTGGTATTCGATACCGCAATCAATCACCCGAGCGCCATATTTAGAAATGATATCGTCCAACAAAATCATTTGACTTATCCAAGTGAATACCCCCATGCTGAAGATTATGCCTTTTGGTATGAATTGACAAAGTATGGCGAGATTGCAAATCTCGATGAGATACTCTTAAAATATAGGATGCACGGAGATAACATATCCATGAAATTCAATACCGAACAATATAATAGTATGAATAAAATCAGAAAACTTATCCTCCAAGAATTTTGGGGAACCGAATCCCTTGAAGCAAAATCTTGGATACTAATGTTTGATAAGCTATTAGCCTTTCGGAATATTGGAATAGGCGAAATGATAGCGATGGATAAACTATTGATACAATTGGTCGAAAAAAAATAAGACAACAAAATCTTACCTCTCAAATGCCTTGTCAAAAAATGCCGCCTGGTTTTGGTATGTTGTATATGTGCACGAGAACTGTCTACGATATACGCCACTTATGTTAATAAAATTTATTTTTAATAAGAGAAGTATTGTACACTACTTGGATAAAGAGTATAAGAAAAAACTATTTATTAAGAGCTTACTTTTCTGGAAAAAAAAGTGAAATCATCTTCGAGTACTATTTTAGCAAACTGCCATGAGTTTATTAACCATCGTGATGCCTGCTTATAACGCAGCAAAATATATAAATGAAACTTTAAAGAGTTTTATTGATCAAACATTTACTGATTGGAAACTTATTATAATTAATGACGCCAGTACAGACAACACCCAGCAAATTGTTGAAGAATGGAAAAATAAAGATAGCCGCATACAACTGATCAACAATGAAATAAATCTTAGAATTACAAAAACCATGAATAAGGGAATTCAATTTGTCGAAAGCCCTTTTTTCGCTCGGGTTGATTCCGATGACATCTTACTTCCGCATCACTTTGAATATTTGATATCCTATTTAAACCAAAATGCCAATGTAGACATTTGTGGCAGCCAAGTGATTACGATTGACGGTCAAGGAAATTTTAGGCGAAAATGGAATTACGAAATTGAATCGGACTGGATCGAACAATCAGCTATATTTGCCTGCCCTTTTCTCCAATCATCTGTTGTAATGCGGACTGAAGTAATAAAAGGCTTAAACGGCTATAGGGAAGAAATGGAACTCATTGAAGATTATGAGCTATGGATTAGAAGTTTAAAGAGCTACAAAGCGGCATCACTTGATCTATATACAGTAAAGTATCGCATACATGATCATAACATTAGTGAAAATAATAAATCAAAAATGCTTCTACTACTGGAATCAATGTATCATGAAAATCAACAAAACTATCCGATCGACAAAACAAACCTTCATTTACATGCCCGCATGGAAATTGGAGAATGGTCAAATATATCGTTGAAACTTGTCAAACACCTTAGTAAATTTGAAAATAATTTGAGTGCGATCAATAGTGCTCAATCATTTTACAGCGCAAGGCAATATAAAGAAGTCTTAAGAAAATACTTCGCAAATGCCTATCTAAAAATTGCAACCCAAAATAAAGGATTTGTTCGATTTTATGCAATATCTCTTGCACTTATTAAATACCCAAAGTGGGTTGTCTTTATTATTAACCGCAAACGTGAAAATGCAAAAGCTTAAATAACATGCAAAGTTACAATGTTATATATCAAACAGAAAAAGGACCAAAAACTGAATTCGAGTTCAAGTTTAACGAATATGTATTGTTTGCTGGTTTTAATCATCAGAATATTTTCGATAATAAAACCCTGACACATGTAGGAGACAAATCTATTATTGTATATTCATCGAATAAGGCATTTATTGATAAAGATTTTGTCAATTATATCAGCAGAATAAAATATCCCGTGCTGTTACATTGCTCAAATGAAAGCCTAAATCACAATACATTCTATTATCGCCGAGCAAAGGCGGTTTTACGATCTGGCGGATGGGATCCAAATATTACAAAAACAAACGTATTTTCAGTCCCCCTTGCTTTCCAGTCCGAATTTTTTAATGCAGCAAACACCCATCCTGCATCATTCGGTGAACGGGAACTTATCTGGTGTTTTTTTGGAAGTTTAAAAGGTGACCGAAAAATCATGTACAATGAACTATCCAAACTTAAGCCCAATTTCCACTTTCAGTCCAAGGGATGGATGGATAAGGATAATAAAACACCTGCTCAAGTAATCGAATATTATAAAAACACATTATTTATACCGTCCCCAAAAGGAAATATCTATTTTGAATGTAATCGCACGATGGATGCACTCGAATGGGGCTGCATTCCCGTGTCAATTAAATTTCTGGGAGAGGACTGTTATAAATACTTATACGGTGACCATCCCTTTATTATAGCTGATACGTGGGCAGAAGTTGCTCTTCAGATACAAGAACTAATCAATGATCCGATTAAATTGAAAAACAAACAACGCGAGGTATGGAATTGGTATCAGCAATTTAAAGAAGAGCTAACACGAGATGTCCATCGAATCATTGAAGGAAAACAGCATACATTGGAAGGAAAACAATTTTTCTACCAGAAAGTGGCAAGAAAAAACTGGAAAATCAGATGGGCATTTTTCTTAAATTTTACACTCAAAGTCTATTTTAACCGCTTGACGAAGAAAACAGAATTATAACGCAAATTGATTTAACTTTGTTAAATTTAAATATTATGACCGCAATGGATTTTTCGAAAAGTAATGGCATTTCAATTTTCAGCATATTATTTCTGAGTATTATTGTTAGCTTATATTTTTTCCCTTTTGGATTTACTTTCCTACCCCAGAGTTTTAACACAAAAATTGGACTGGCTGTACTTGGTATTGCATTTGTCGGCATCCATTGTGCGATCAGACGTTCAGTCCAGATAGATGGAGAAGTGGCTATTGCCGCTTCTATTGCTTTTATTTTTGGATTGGTAGGCTTCATTGCATGTGATATAAACCATACCGCAGATTATGCCTATGCTTCTTACATCGCTTCCTTCGGAACATGGCTTAGTGCTGCTTACGCGACTTTTTGCTTCATCAGATTTTTCCACCCCAATGTCACCATAAAACTAATTATCAACTACCTGGCATTCGTTTGTGTAGTCCAATGTATACTTGCCCTCATTATAGACAACGTACCAGCTGTAAAGCAGGTTGTAGATGCCTATATTTCTCAGGATACTATCGCTGATGTCAAATTTCTCAATGATGTGAAACGGCTTTATGGCATTGGAGCTGCTTTAGACCCTGCAGGAACTCGTTTTTCAATCGTTCTTTTGGCGATGGGCTGTATTATGGGAAATAATATCAATGTCAAGAAAAGTGCGATAGAGTCTTATGGTTATTGGCTTGCCTTTATCATTATTAGTGTCGTTGGAAATATGATCTCTAGAACAACCCTAGTAGGGATGACAATGGGCTTGTTTTCTTTTTTTATACTGTCAGGCTTATTAAGAGTAGAAATCAATAAATTTTCCGTCTATATGATTGGGCGCTTCCTGTTGATGCTACTTGTTGGATCTCTGGTCGTTTATTATTTGTATCAAACCAATGACTATGTTTACAAACTTCTTCGCTATGGTTTTGAAGGATTTTTCAATTGGTACGAAACAGGTACCTTCAAGACAGACTCTACCGACAAATTAAATAACAATATGTGGGTATGGCCCGAAGATACCAAAACTTGGATTATCGGCAGGGGAAGCTGGGCTCACTTTGGCCCTGACCCGGGGTATGTACGTTTTATATTCTACAGCGGACTCGTAGGTATGGTCATCTTTTCGCTATTTTTTGTATACAACGCTATTGCCTGTACACTAAAATTCCCAAGTTATTCCTTTTTCTTCCTTATGCTGCTCTGCTTAACATTTGTGATTTGGTATAAAGTACCCACAGATTTATTCTTGATCTATGCCCTCTTTTACTGTTTAGACCCCGAGAAGAAGGAGATGCTCACATGAAAATAGTCTATTGTATCAATGGCACCTTCAACTCAGGGGGGATGGAGCGCGTCTTGGCCAACAAAGCTAATTTCTTGGTAGAGCATGGTTATGAAGTCTGTATTGTCACTTCAGACCAAATGGACAGACCACCTTTTTATCCCCTGGATCACCGTATTCAACAAATTGATCTAAAGATAAACTATCAACAAAATAACGATCAAAGCTTTATCAATAAAATAAGGCATTATCCCGCAAAACAAAGAAAACATCGTAACGCCCTCGAAGCTGTACTAATGCAGATTAAACCTGATATTACAATATCAATGTATGGCAATGATGTCTCTTTTTTATGGAAGTTAAAAGATCATAGTCGAAAGTTTCTCGAAATTCATTTTAGCCGATATAAAAGATTGCTCTATCAACGCAAAGGTCTGTTTAGACTCGCAGATCTCTGGTTAACTCACCTGGATTATAAACTTGTAAAACGCTATGATAAGTTTGTTGTTTTGACATCGGAAGATCGTGCCGACTGGGGAAATTTGCACAACATTGAGGTTATACCAAATGCCGTAACGCCTTTGCATACCTCCCCTAGCACGTTAAGTATCAAACGTGTCACTGCTATTGGTCGATATGATTTCCAAAAAGGCTTTGATCTCCTAATTTATGCCTGGCAAAAAGTCGCAGCAAAATATCCAGATTGGGAGCTCTTTATCTATGGTGATGGCGCACTCAAAGCAGCTTATCAAGCTCAGATTGATGACCTAAATCTACGGGATAAGATTAAACTCATGCCAGCCACAAAAGATATTGGTCAAGTCTATCAAAATACAACCATTTTGGCGTTGTCTTCCCGCTATGAAGGTTTACCGATGGTACTCCTGGAAGCTATGTCTATGGGGCTTCCCATTGTCGCATTTGCCTGCAAATGTGGCCCAAGAGATCTCATTGAGCATGGCAAAAATGGTTTCTTGGTAGCCCCGGGAGATGTCGACCAACTTGCTGAAAATTTACAGCTAGTAATAGCGCAGGAATCGCTACGAACGTCGATGAGTCGAGAAGCATTACACAAAGTCAAAGAATTTCAGCCTGATTTCGTAATGCATAAATGGATAAAACTTTTTGAATCAGAAAGCTAAAAAATAGAATGCAACCACAAAAAAAAGAAATTTTTATTAATGGACGATTTCTGTTGCAAGCCCCTACAGGGGTCAATCGCTTTGCTTATGAGTTATGCCAAGCATTGTTAACAGCAGGAATAGCATTTACCATAATATGCCCTAAAAAAAATATTCATAACGACTATGATATAAAAGATTGGAACATAAAATACTGGTCAAATGGGCCTTCTCATATCTGGGAACAGCTACTATTCCCCCTTTTCTTTATATTTCAAAAAAATCCTTACCTTTTAATCAACTTTACGGGAATCGGTCCTATCCTGATTTCTCAAAAAATAATGACAATTCATGATCTCGCATTCATGTACACCCCCAAATGGTACACAAAATCCTACCGTTGGCTTTACAATAGTTTAACTCCCTGGGCAGCCAAAACCTCAAAAGCAATACTCACGGTTAGTGAGTTCTCTAAAACTGAAATCCAGCGGTTATTGGGAATCGCCCCATCTCGTATCCATGTAATATACAACGCATTGCCTAGTATCTTTCTGCAATTACACAGAAATCTATACCCCAGACCACAGAGCACCCCCTATATTTTAGCGGTTTCGTCCATGGACCCTCGAAAAAATTTTGAAAAATTAATAGAAGCTTTTTTTCTCTTAAAGAATAAAAAAACAGATCTCTGCATAATAGGCGCACAGAATACAATTTATTCGTTTAAATATGTTCAAGAAACGACGAAAGGAGAAGCTCAGATTCGTTGGCTTGGAAGACTGACAGATCAGCAGCTTGCTCAATACTACCAGCATGCCGCTTGTTTTATCTATCCTTCTTTATATGAAGGCTTTGGAATTCCGCCCCTTGAAGCCATGCTTTTTGGTTGCTCTGTGATCGTATCAGATATACCTGTATTCAAAGAAATATATGCAAACACTGTATCTTATGCCAATCCCACGGATGCCTATGATATTGCCAGCAAAATCAATATAGCATTAGAAAATATTGATACAGAATTGATCGAAAAAGGTTACGATAGGGCAAATAGCTATTCATGGGAAAATAGTGGAAAAAAATTAATCCGTTTAATACAATATATCCGATAATCATGATTTCCTTTGCGCTCCTTATCATAATTCTTTATAGTCTTTCCCTGTTTACTTCGTTTTACAAAGAGGTGTACCAGCCTTTCAATAATGAAATTTCTCAAAAATTGAAAGGTATTTCCTGTCTTCTCATTATCTGCTATCACCTAAATTTTCACGTGTCAACTCCCATAGTCGCCTTTGCGAGCAATTGGGGCGCGCCTGTTGTTTCTATTTTCTTGTTTATTTCCGGATATGGTTTAATGGCTTCTTATTTAAAAAAAGGCGCCCAATACTTAAAAGGCTTTCTAAAAAAGAGACTTTGGCGGGTATGTGAGCCACTTTTTATTGTTACAATAATTTACCTCACTTTACAATATCTCGACACAGGTCGTGTGGAGACTGGCCAACTGTCCGGTCTGATCAATAAAGGCATTACGCCATTGCCATTTTCATGGTTCGCCTATTCAATTATTATCTTTTATACCTTCTTTTTTATTTCCTTTCGTTGGAAAAATCTTACGCTATCCTATAAGATACTGTTCATAAGCCTCCTCGCAATAGGTTATATGCTGATTATTTTAACAACTGATTACGAACGTGCATGGTGGGTTTCTTCTATGGCTTTTCTCTCGGGATTAATTTACCGATATAATGAACAGCACATCATTACTTTTACCCACAAAAAATGGATTCACTTTATACTTACCCCAATCGCTTGTGGTGTTATATATCTACTGGTCCAGACGAAAATTGAAATCTTATTTTCCATCGTTTACTTTATTATTCCGGCTTTAATCGTCAACCTGCTCAGTTTCTTAAATTGGAATGGGGGAAAGATCTTTACCTATCTGGGAAAAATTTCTTATGAAGTATACTTGCTCCACGGCCTTTGGATTTACTTGCTGAGAGGACAACATATTTACATAGGATCGGATTATATATACATTTTTGATATTTTCTTACTGACTATAATCAGTTCCGATCTTTTACATCGCCTTCTAAATCGTTCGCAAACCAAACTATGAAAATATTACAAATTGGAAAATTTTACCCGATCAGGGGTGGTGTCGAAAAAAGTCATGTTCGATCTGACAGTGGGCTTATCAGAACAGCACATACAGTGCGATATGCTATGCGCTTCAACAGAAAATCATCCTGCTGAAACAATTCAGTTGAATAATTTCGGCCGTGTAATCATCGTACCTACGAAAATAAAGGCTGCCGCAACAATGCTTGCACCAAGCATGATCACTAAGCTGCGCAAAATAGCCAAAAACTATGATATTATACATATTCATCATCCCGATCCTATGGCTGCACTGGCGCTCTTTCTATCGGGATACAAGGGAAAAGTTGTCTTACACTGGCATTCCGATATTGTCAAACAAAAACGATTGTTACAGCTTTATAGACCTTTGCAAAATTGGTTGATAAAACGTGCCGACAAAATTGTTGGAACAAGTCCCGTCTACGTTCAGGAATCTCCGTTCTTAACCAATGTAAACAATAAAATTGGTCATATCCCCATAGGAATAACGCCCATTGTATCTATTCCTGATAAAGTGGCAAAAATCAGACAACGCTACCCTAATAAAAAAATAATTCTTTCACAGGGACGGCTGGTCGAGTATAAAGGATATCAATATTTGATCAAAGCCATGGCACAATTAGCTGACGATTACCACCTCATCATTGGAGGCAAAGGCCCGCTTCATGATGAGCTCAGCATATTGATTACCACTTTAAAATTACAACATAAAGTATCCCTGATTGGTTATGTCGCGGACGATGATCTTCCAAACTACTTCGCGGCTTGTGATGTATTTTGTTTAAGCTCTGTGCTAAAAACTGAAGCTTTTGCAATTGTTCAGCTCGAGGCCATGTCTTGTCATAAACCTCTTATCTCCACAAAAATACCGGGGTCGGGCGTAAGCTGGGTAAATCAGCATGAAGAATCAGGTTTAACCATACCGATCACTGATGATCAAGCCATTGCAGCTGCTGTGAATAGACTCTTCAATGAAGAAGGCTTGTACGATAAATTAGCTGCGGGGAGCAAAAAACGCTTTGAGTCAAATTTTACAAGAACGATAATGGTAGATAAATGTTTACAGTTATACCATACAATTTGAAGAATACTTTTCTAATGGTTATTTTTGTCCTACGATAAGTGTTTTATTCTTTAGTTTATTGCTAAATCAAAAACTAAATATGGCCATTGATACAACAGGTTCCATACAGATTTCAAATAATCAGTTTTTTGACATCTTATTGCCATTTTTAGAAAAAGGTAAACCCATAAAGATCAATGTTGTGGGAAATAGTATGCGTCCATTTATATGTAATGGCGATCAGGTTATTCTTGCTACTTGTACAGTCGATGAGCTCAAAACAGGTCGGGTTGTTCTAGCAAATTACAGAAATAAATTTGTCCTACACCGAATAATCAGCATAAAAGGGAGAAAAATATGTTTAGCTGGGGATGGTAATACACATCAAATTGAGATCATATCTCCATCTGATGTAAAAGCAATAGCAATAGCAGCTTCACGCAATAGTAGAGATCTTCATTTAAACGCTAAAATAAATATAGGGTTAAGTATGCTATGGTATTATTTGAGACCATTGCGCAAAATATGGCGTAAATTAAACAAACAACGCAATTATGAAATTAAGAAATGATATTACGCTACGTAAAGTAGGTAAAGAATATATTATTGTAGATCCCAGTCAAGATATGGTCGATATGTCAAAAGTATTTACTTTAAATGAAACTGCAGCATTTTTATGGAATGAACTTCAGGGCATAGATTTCGAGCTTGAGGATATGATCAATTTGTTGCTTGACAACTATGAAACCGAACGTGAAGTTGCAGAAAAAGATAGTATTAAGCTGATCGAGATGCTACAAAATGGAAATCTGACGATCTAGTTACATGCTGGATTCCGAAAATTATACAAGCTTTTTTCTTTTTACTTCGAGCTGGTCTCTGGGAAAAGGAAAATGTTCCTGCATCTTTTCCCCCCTTATCAGATCAGGAATGGAAGCAGCTTTTTGATCTTTCGATTCAACAGACCGTGGATGGCATTGTATATTATGGCGTACAGAAATTACGGGATGAATGGCTACCTCCACGAAGTTTACACGTCCGCTGGACAATACGCATCAACCAGCTAGAGCAGCTTCACACAAAAATGAACAAAACGATAACCGAGCAGGCGATTTTATTTAAAGCGCATAAAATTGATGCAGTATTGCTCAAAGGGCAGGGGCTGGCGCAGTATTATCATCAGCCAACAAGTCGTTCTTGTGGCGACATCGATTGGTGTTTTAACGGAAAGCAGGACTTTGATCGTGCAAATAGCGTGATAAAAAACAGCATGATATCCCTTACAAGCCAAGCTGGAAGCAGTTGTTTTTATTTTTGGGAAGGTGTAGAAACAGAACACCATCGCCATATCTTTGACATCCATAATCCCTTAAAAAAAGCATATCTACGGAAACTGACTGATCGCTATCCGATCGAAAAGAAAGTACGCTTTAATGGAGAAGTTGTGCTAACATTATCACCGATCTTAAACATGCTACAGGTCAATAGCCATATTCTTAAGCATATGCTCTCTTTTGGAATTGGGATCAGACAATTGTGCGATGCAGCCAGGCTATATTTTAATGAGGCAAAGAATATCGACGGAACTCAGTTATTGAATATATACCGTGCACTGGGAATATTACCCTGGGTACATCTACTCCATCAACTATTACACGATTTCTTGGGCCTTCCAAAAGAAAACCTTCCAATCCAATTGGACAGATCCAATAATGCAAACTGGATGATGGAAGAAATTTTGTATGCCGGCAATTTCGGTTTTTATGACAACCGCTTCGGTACTTCTGATCAGAGCGGTTTGAAGCGGAGCAAGCGCCGTCAACGCCTGCTTAGAAACATGAAAAATTACCTTCCATACGCAACACAGGAAGTTATTTGGTTTCCAATCGTTCATTTTTTATCAGGCCTTAAAAAATAAAAATGGAAAAATCGCCAAGCCATTATTTGCACTGGTCAATAGCGCTACTCAAACCTTATCGGTTACCGCTGATGATATTTCTTTTATTGGAATTAGTAGGAATCTTCTTTTCCCTGTCTTTTGTCTATTGGTCAAAAAAGGCTGTCGATTATGCAATACACGGGACGAGATTACAGGTCGAGCAGGCCCTGATCTGGACAGGAGGAAGTATTCTATTGGGCATTATGGTACAGCTTATTTCGAATCGCACAAACGAAAAAATGCGCGCGTCAATGTTGATTAAGCTTCAGAACGGAATCATGCATAGGCAGTTATTGTCCACCTGGCAAGTAATCAAAAAATGGCACACTGGCGATATCCAGGTTAGAATTCAAAGCGATTGTAATGAAATCGTTCAAATGGTCGGTTATACTTTTTGGAATTCAATGCTCACTTGCATCAAACTTCTGGCATCTTTCACCTTTCTTTGGTTATTGGATCCTAAACTCGCTGTCCTTATTCTGGCTATTTCACCACTCGTGGCGCTCTCCAAATTATATTTCCGGAGATATCGCAAATTAACACAGGAGCTTAAGCAGGCAGATAGTGAATTTGGTCATGTCGTGCAAGAGAATTTGCGCTTTAGAATGTCAATTAAGGCATTAGGTCTACATCAGATCCGATGGCAAAAACTTGATGCGGCACAAAATAACACATACCGTCTAAAGCTACGATTATTAAACTTCTCTACCTTATCACAGGGCATTATGAAATCGACAGTGAATGCAGGCTTCTTATTTACATTTGTATGGGGGGTACTTCAATTGCAGGCACATTTGATCAGCTTTGGCACCTTAACAGCATTTCTACAACTTGTCAGCAGGATTCAGGGACCTGTATTACAACTCCTTGGATTTGTACCTGCCTTCATACGTTTTCGCACCTCAGTAGAGCGCCTACAGGTATTGGAAATTGAAGAAATAGAAGAAATAGATCATGCAGAAGTCATTTCCGCTCCGACAAGCCTGCTGCTCCAGAACATTAGTTTTAAATACGATGAGATACCGGTTTTAAATGCTTTTAACGCTATGTTCAAAAAAAATGAACCCACGGCACTCATTGGACCAAGCGGACGGGGCAAAACAACCCTTATCCGAATTCTACTCGCACTTTTGAAAACGACGGCTGGATCGGTACATATTGTTACAGAAGAAAAACAGATTCCTTTAACAGCGCGTCATCGCATCAATTTTGGTTACGTCCCACAAGGTGATAAACTTTTTTCGGGAACGATACGCGAAAACCTGCTTTCTTCAACGAAACAGTACAACGAAAAACAGTATAAATCGGCCCTAGAAACTGCCTGTGCCAATTTTGTGTATGAACTGCCATTGGGCTTGGATACCATAATAGGTGAATCAGGCTACGGCCTTTCCGAAGGACAGGCACAGCGTATTGCTATCGCTAGGGCTGTTTTATGCGACCGTAGCTGTTATCTTTTTGATGAAATCACTTCTGCTTTAGATCAAGCTACCGCAGAAAAGCTAATGGAAAATCTGATCCAGTTTGGTAAAAATAAAATATTAATTTTTGTGACCCATGATTTAAATTTGACAGAACGGTGCACACAGCGTATCTTTATTTCTTAAATTTAACCAAGTGAAAAGTCAAACTAAACATATAATAGCTTCCAAATCCAATAAAAACCAATACTATCGGATCGCGGGACATCTATTGAAAATTAATTTCCCGGACGAAATTATCTTGCAAGACTATTTGCCGAGTTTTGAACCTTTTATTTGCGATCCGACTGATGATAAAGAAAATATCTTAATTCATACGGATATCATCCTACAAAAAGCCCCACCATCGCCTTTCGAGTCAAAGTTGCTGAGTGATATTTCGATCTTATGGGAAAATCGGTTTTGCTTTGAAGAATCGGAAGAACATTATATTACGACAGTCTTGGGTGAGAAGGGCCAGATGAATTGGAAAATGTTTAGCAGCAAAGATTTTAAAAAAGCTAAAATATTTGCAAACATTGTCGACAAAGAACAACAAAATGGCATCCTGTCATGGCTTATGATGGTATCTTATGGCCAGGCTGTATTACCTTATCGCACCATCATGATCCATGGTTCTGTGATTAAACAAGGTAATAAAGCTTTTGTATTCTTAGGAAAGAGCGGTACAGGTAAAAGTACACATAGTCGTCTTTGGCTTCAGCATATCCCGGGCACGAGTCTATTGAATGATGATAATCCGGTCATCAGGATCAACGATAACAATGAGGTCGAGATTTTTGGTACGCCCTGGAGCGGAAAGACGCCCTGCTACAAAAATGAAAAATCCAATCTAACGGCTATTATCCGATTACGCCAGGCCCCAGAAAATAAACTGGCTTGGCTATCCGACACACAAGCTTTTATTGGCCTCCTGCCCAGTACCTCTTCCATTCGTTGGAATAGAAGACTTTTCGACCTGATGAACAACACCGTATCTGAAATTATCGATCAGATTCCCATTGGCCTATTGGACTGTCTTCCAGATCAAGCAGCGGCCTTACTATGTTATAAAGAAATAAAATCAAAAACTAAAACAATAAGCTATGAATAAAGTATTGCTTGGACTTTGTCTATTGGGCATGCTGGTTTTTAACTCCTGTAAAATTCGAAAAATCGTCTATGTGAAGGATATGGAGCCCAATGCGGCCTATGCAATTCCGGAAATTACCCCGTTGAAGATCCAAAAAGGTGATCGCTTAAGTATTATCATCAGCGCAAAAAAAGCCGAATTAGCGGCACCTTTTAATGATGCTTTGGGTGCATACCGCGTTAGTAACAATGGAGAAGTAATGACAGGGACTAACCAAAGTGCCTTAATCGAACGAGGTTATTTAGTTAACAATGAAGGAAATATTGAATTTCCCGTTTTTGGTAATCTGGCAGTAGAAAATAAGTCTCTGGCAGAGATCAGAACAATGATTGCCAAAAGGTTAAAAGATGAAAAATATATTGCAGATCCAATTATCAAGGTCGAACTGATGAATATGAAAATCAATATGCTTGGAGAAGTTGGAAACGGTGTTTTAAATGTCCCTGACTCACGCATTAATCTATTGGAAGCCATAGCCCAACAAGGCGGGGTCAGTAAAAATGCCGCGACTGACAGAGTTATGGTCATCCGGGAAGAAAATGGCGTCCGAAAAATGTATGTCAATGATATTGAATCCAAAGATATTTTCAACTCGCCAACTTTTCAGTTAAAACAAAATGATATCGTCTATGTACAACCCCGCGATGGTCAAGTCACAGTTAAATCGGACAATACCTGGCGGGTAATCGGTATAATGACTGGGTTTGTTTCTCTTATTGTCTCATTTGTAGCTATAGCAACTCGATAATTTTTATGGAAAATAGACCAGAAGTTGTAAATAACCAATTCTTCGGGGCAAAGAATAACAGTACATTCAATGTATTGGATATTATAAAATACCTACTTTTTCACTGGCCCTGGTTTTTACTATCCGTATGCATTTTTGGCGGCTATTACTATTATCAGTATAGCAAAACCACTTTTAGTTACAGACAGGCAAGTACCGTAATGATCAAAACTCCAGCCAATACACCAAGTTCGGCTACCCTCACTCGATCGGGAATGAGTTACAATACGGTCAATTTAGCCACTGAAATGCTGCAGCTCAAGTCTAAAGAGCTGATGCGCGAGACGGTGGAAAGCATCAAAGCCGATGTAAGCTATGTCGTTCGTCGACAGCTAAGGGACTACGAACTGTATAATGAATCGCCGGTTCTGGTCCAATTTGTCAATTACAATCCGAGTGGATCTTTCTCTTTCACCATTACGCCGCGCGATAACAAATCTGTACTCGTAGTGGAAAATGTAGGAAAAGACAAAGAAAAAGTTTACATCGCACCTTTAAATAAAGCAATTAAAACGAGCTTTGGCGGAATCCGTATTTTGGCAACACCCTATTATACCAAGGCGGCTTACGATCAGGAAATTTCGGTCAATAAGCTTTCTTCAATCGATATGGCCAATGCTTTGTTGGGTAGACTCAGTATTACACAGACGACCGATGATGCCTCACTTCTGCAGATCGCCATGGAAGACAGCAACCCACAGCGCGCAGCAGACATTATCAACAACCTGATCCGCATCTATAATATCAATTCCATCAATGACAAAAATCAAATCGCACGCAATACGGCCGATTTCATCAATAATCGGGTAGCTATACTAAGTGAGGAACTGGGTTCTGTTGAAGGAGATCTTGAAAAAATTAAGGTCAACAACAATGGTATGGATGTCGCCGAAGTGGGTGGTATGTACATTGAAGACAGTAGATCTTACCGTCTAGAAGCGACTAAAATTGACACCGACCTCAAGCTAGCCGAAATGATGAGTGATTACCTCAGCAAATCGGACAAGCAGACAGCCTTGATCCCGAACAATACAGGCCTTATTGATGGAAATATTGAAGGTCAGATCCAGGCTTATAATACCCTCCAGATACGGAAAAATAAACTGATGGAGGATGGGAATTCAGAAAACCCCATCGTTAAGGAGATCGACAAATCCTTAAATACCATGCGCTCGGGCATTGAACGCACACTTGGCAATACCATTTCCGGTCTACAGGTAAAGAAGAACAATGCGGTCAAAGAGGAAAATAGAGCCTCCGGCAAATCGCGTCAAATGCCGCAAAAGCAGAGACTTGTGCTTTCCATCGAGCGCCAACAGAAAGTGAAAGAAAGCTTATATGTTTTCTTGTTAAATAAACGCGAGGAAAATGCCATTAACCAAGCTATGACCGACGATAACATCAAGGTAATTGATCCCGCATCTGGTTCTTTCGCGCCTGTATATCCGAATAAATTTAAGAAAGTAGGCTTAGGTGTGGCTATTGGACTAGTAATTCCCTCTCTACTTTTGATTTTAATGCTTGTGGTAGATAGTGGGGTTCGCAATCGCAAAGACCTGGAGGAAGGCTTATCGGTTCCATTTTTGGGCGAAATTCCCTTAGCAAAAAAGAACAAACATACTGTTGGCAATGTATCCGTTAGTCAGACCGGAAGGGATGCCTTGACAGAGGCTTTCCGGATCCTACGAACGAACATCAACTTTATGTCCCGTGGTGGTGTGCCTCCCAAAGTGATTACATTTTCGTCGGCCCGCGTTGGCGCAGGAAAAACCTTTAGTGTCATAAATCTCGCCACAACACTATCCTTCTTAAATAAACGCGTCATCATGGTGGATCTGGATCTGCGTAAAGGGACATTGAGTTCACGTATTCCAGTTCCTGTCCGAAAGGGGATCACCCATTATTTATCGGACAAGGAACTTAACCTATCGGAAGTCATTTATAAAACAGAGGTCTCGGATAATATTGATATCATACCAATTGGCGTTATTGCACCTAACCCGGTCGAATTGCTTCATAGCGATCGCTTGGATAATTTGATTGCCGAATTAAAAAAACAATACGATTATATTATCATTGATAGCGTTCCCGTGGAAATTATTGCAGATGCCTATATCACAGATCGAGTTTCCGAACTGACCATCTTTGTCATTCGCTCAGGCAAAATGGATAAACGCGAACTTCCCGATATTGAGAAGATATACCAGTCAAAAAAATTGTCCAATATGGCTATTTTATTTAACGGTGTCAATAGTGGCAAAAGAGGCTACGGTTACGGATATGGATACGGTTATGGCTATGGCTATAGATACGGTGATGATAAGAAATCTTTTTGGAAAAAAGTATTTAACAAATAAATATTAACGCATAAAAAACATACCCAGTGCAAAAGAAGGTGTCCAAAAAGGGCGCCTTCTTTAGTTTTGTTCGTTTTTAAGACTCTATTGTTTTTAGGAGGTTAGATTATGCTGCCATTGGTTCATAGGGATAATTTACCCAATGCAGGCCATAAGTAAGCGGATTATTGTATTTGGGTTGATCATCTGGCCCTGATGAAGTTGTTTTCAGGAGCTTTTTCGACCATTTTCTGAGGTTATGTCCTATACACATGAGGGCAAACTCAATATCTACCTTTTCAAGTCCCCTCATAGTAAACCTGTTAAATTTGTTGTTGCTTTTCATCTGTCCGAAGACCACTTCCACTTCTATGGGGCGTTTACTCCGGTGGTATAATCCTGTTTCTGAGGTAAGACGTTGGCGGGCCTTAGCTTTCAGTTCGTTCAGCCGGTGGTTGACTTCGATCAGCCTGTTTCCCTGCGCTTTATGGCACTGCCCCCGCAGTGGGCACCCTTCACAACTGCATAATCCGGAGGATATGCACCCAATATCCGGCTGTTAATCCAGGCTGAAAAGGAGCTGATATCTCTGCCATTCCGGCATTTATGCACCCAAAAACAGCGTAAAGGGAGCTGTTTAGGGAGAAATTCGGAGCTGCTCCGTCGTGATTCCGGAGGATATGCACCCAGCAGGTGGATCGGGGTATAGATCCGGGACGATTCCGGAGCATGTGCACCCAGAAAAGGCACGATAACCGTTGTTTTGATCTACATAAACAGCGATTCCGGAGGATATGCACCCAGTTGGACCCTATTATTTTCTGTGCTTTTTGTTTAATTGCCAATTCCATCAAGAAAAGGCATATGGCAGGAAAAACAAAAAGAATGAGCACGATAAAACAATTACTCCGTTTACATCTCCAGGGGCTGTCCAACCGTAAGATTGCCGAGCAGATCGGTCTTTATAAGGGTACGGTGAACCGTTATGTCCAGAAGTTATAGGTCATCAGCCGCCCTGTCGGAGAACTGCTGGATATGGAAGAACCTGTTCTGGAGAGGCTTTTTACGGCAGGACCCCCGCCTACCTACAGGACCGTTTCGAAGACTTCAAGCCTCTTATACCATATCTGGAAAAAGAACTCGGCCGCAAACACGTTACCCGCAAACTGCTCTGGGAAGAGTACCGTGCGGAGCATCGGAATATGCATCACAACGCTTAGCCTGATAATAGCTCACCCTGGAACTATATCCATTGGTGCTTTTGCGTATTCCTTTACCGGCAAAGGCCATCTTCTGTCATTCATTATCCTGATCATCTGAGATTTCGTTTTCCTGCTTTCGAGGCCGTCCTCTTCTAGTCCTTGGGGTATCTTCACCAGGAAAAAGATCCTGTAGTTCGATAAGATTTTTTACGCGATAGCTGTTCCCATTAAGTTTTACAATTGTTGCATGATGGACAATCCTATCTATAATAGCAGAAGCAATTACCCTGTCACCGAAGAGGTTTCCCCAGTCTTCAAAGTTTCGGTTTGTGGTGATGATCATAGACCCGGTTTCGTACCTCCTGCGAACGATCTCAAAGAAATCTTCCAGACTGTTCTGCGGCATTTTTTTGAAGCCCAGCTCATCAAGTATCAGCAGGTCCGGCTTTAGATAACGCTGCAATACGGACTGGTAACTTCCGTCTGCCCTTGATGCGAACAGTCTTTCGACCATTTCATTTGTGTGTACAAACAGTACTTTTTTACCTCTTTTGACCGCTTCGAGCCCGATCGCATGGGCCAGGTGGGTTTTTCCGACACCGGGTTTCCCCATGAATATAGCGTTGGAGCGCTGTTCTATGAACCGGCAGGAAGCCAGGTCAAACAATAGCCTTCTGTCCAGGTCCGGCTGGTAACTCAGGTCATAACAGTCCAGGATCTTTTGCGTATCCAGACGGGATTCCTTCAGTCTGGACTGATAGCCATTGGACTGTCTTTTTACTGTTTCATCTTCGATGAGCAGCTCCAGAAATTCAAGGTAGCTGATCTGTTTTTCCAGGGCATGCCTGTTCCTCATTTCAAGGTTCTGGGCCATCGTGGCCAATTTTAGCTGGCGTAAATTTGCTAATAATGTTTCCATATTATTTATTTCAGTTTGTTAATCTGTCGTATAGCCCGAGTTCGTGTTCGTATTCGCTGGAATACACCATAGGAACCATTTCCTCGTAATTTTGCTTGTAGAGCTTGTTCTCGCAGATCCGTTTGACCTGCTGGTAGCTGAAGGCTCTGTAATGGAGCGCGCGTTTACATGACAGGTCGATCTGCACGTCGGTAAACCGCTTTTTTAAGTTAAGTATCCCGCGGGTCATCGGGCTCCAGTGGGTAGGGACTTCTGCCAGAAGATGTTCAAAGAAGAGCAGTGCAGAAGGTCCGATACTTCCCATCAGCCGCTTATATTCTTCTCTGCTGATATTCTTTTTATAATCCGGACGGTGTTCCTCCAGAGAAACGTACATGCCCATCTGTGCGCTTACCTGATGGAGTGCTATGCGTGTGCTGCCGTCAAATATTTTTAGGCAGGTACCGTTGCTTTCGAGCCTGACGGTCCTGCCCGCATAGGCAGCGGGCACCGAATAGTAATTATGGCGGTAGCTCACGTGTGCCAGCCGGGTGACTTTTCTGGATCCGACCTCCAGGATCTCATATCGCACCGGGGGCAATGCAAGCAGTGCATGCTTTTCATACTGCTCAAATACGGCAAGCGGGATACGGCGCGTGGTTCCGTGTACGCGCTTATTGCATGTCTCTTCGTTCCAGACCTTAAGACCGCACAGCAGATCTTCATAGCTATTGCCATCGAAGCCCTTTAAAAAATTGTTTTTTACATATTTGATAGATGATTCAACTTTGCCCTTATCCTGTGGACGGCGTGGCCTGCACGCAATTCCTGCACAGCTGTAGTAGGAAAGAAATTCAGCATACCTGCGCTGGAGCTCCGGTTCGTAAAGATCCGGAGTGATCACCCCAGATTTCAGGTTGTCAAGTTTGACAGTACGCGGAACACCCCCAAAATACTCGAAAGCTTTGATATGGCAGTCCAGAAATTCGTCCACCCGCTGGCTGGTCACCAGTTTATAAAAGCTGTAGCGGCTATGGGAGAGAACCATGGAAAACACCCATACTTTAACAGGGCGGCCATTCCTGCGGAAAGTACCCATATATCCGAAATCTACCTGTGCTTCTTCTCCCGGATCGCTGTGCAGCGGCACAAAAACCTCCTGCTTCTTTAATCGCTCGATACTTCTGGCAACACTGGGGTAAGATACATCTAAACCGTGCTGCTCATGCAGGCGCTGGTGGATAAGTATCGCGCTCAGCCCCATTTCCTTATATACCTGAATGTCATCGAGATAATCATCCAGCAGCTTTGGTCTTACCTGGGGCAAAGGTTCCTCTAAGCCACGCTCAAGGGCTTTCTGTATCCGGGAAACGGTCTTGCGGCACATCCCAAGTTCTGAGGCTATCTCCCGTATGGATTTCCCGTGGGACAGCAGTGTTTTTATCGTATTATACATTGCCACTTTATACATAATGTCGGACTTTAATACTCCGACAAGTTAAACCTTAATTAAAAACTTAAGGTGGGGGCATTTTAGTGAGAATATATGGGGGTATTTTAGTGAGAATTAACATGACATAACCATCTATCCCCTTTGATTCCAGCATCTCATAGTTCTCTTCACTGCCATAACCCGCATCGGCCACCACTGCCTCACTCCGGCGATGGTAGTTTTCTTCAAATCCCTCAAGGTGGTCTTTCAGCGTAGTGGTATCCCCTGCACTCTGATGGATGCTGTAATGGGTGATGAACTGTTCTTCGGTACTGATCTGGGTGTTGTAGGCTGCTTTCAGCTGCCCGTTCTGCATGTGGTCGCCTTTCAGCCGCATGAAGGTGGCATCCACATCGGTTTTGCTGTAACTGTTCCTTTCTCCCAGTACCGCCAGTTGTTTCTCATATTTTTCCAGCCTTGGAAGATGTTCTTCCCTTAGTTTTTTAAGCTGTTTGAGGGTAGACTTTCCTGCTTCCCTGAGTTTTTCGTTCAGTGCGGAAAGTCTGTCCCTGAGCGCTGTGCTGTCAATGGGAAGGGGTGTTTCATCCCTGCCAAGCTCCGACTGGTCTTCTTTGATCTGGGATTCGATATCCGAAAGGACCGATTCTATTTTCTTCTCCAGTTTGGCTTTGTTCTTTTCCACTGATCCCTTCCATACAAACATGTAACAACCGGCTGCCGATTCGATCTTCGTTCCGTCTATGTACTGGACCTTTAGGCTTACATAGCCCAATTCGGCAAGCAGACGGACTACATCGGCAAAAAGCGACTGGATATGGCCTTTGAGCCTCTTGCCACGGAAGTAGTTGATCGTACGGTAGTCCGGTGTGCTATGGCCCGACAACCACATGAAATAGATGTCCTCCTGAAGGGCTTTTTCAATCCGGCGACATGAATAGATATTGCTCAGGTAGGCGTAGAACAGTACTTTCACCAGCATCCGCGGATGAAAACTGCTCGTCCCGCCGCCTATGTATTGCCCTATGATGTGCTCAATGTTCAATTTATCAACCACTTCGTTCACCAGGCGTACCGGGTGGTTCTCTGGGATCTTTGCAAAAATATCTTCCGGAAATAAACTCGGACTATTGGACGGTAATGCTTTGAATAGTATGTTTGCCATATTGTTTGGGTGCACCTAAAATTAACTGTTTTTTTAGGACAAACAATATAAATCCCCGACACTTTTGTGTATCGGGGATTCCTTTTTTACAGTGACTTTTTAGACACCTTCTTTTCGTTTTACGTTTAGTAAAAATTTTATTTTTTTAAAACTAAAGACATTAAAAATTGTTGTAAAATAGGTATCTATAGGCGCTTTAGCTCTTTATAAATGCACCTTTACCAAAAATAATAATCAAATAATGCAATGAAAAAAACAAAAATTAAGCAAACCTATGTTGCACCACACCTTATGACCATCTGGTTAAAGATGGAGTCAGGCATCGCGGCAGGATCCATTACCATTTCCCCCACATCTACCACCGGAGAAATTAGAGAGGAATGGGATGAACAAACTGATGAACGTACAATCACCTGGTAGTCTCCTAAACCAAATTTTTATTATGAATATTTTGAAATTTAAACTTGCAACGGTTCTTTTAATATTATCTGCCACAACATTTTTTACCAGCTGTAACAAAAAAGAGAGTGCATCTGAACAAGGTTTGGTTACCCTCAATGTTGCAGTAGGGGGAGAAGAATATAATGATGAGGGCGATATCGCTATCAAAGGTTCAACAACAAAAACAACAGCCGTAGCAGATGTGCAGCAGCAAGAGTTTCCTTTTGACAAAGATTTTAAAATTGTGGCCGAATTTAGCCGTGATAAGTCGACAACGGCGCTTTCTGCTGCATCACAGAGCAGTACAGGAGGAAATAAAGCCGCTGTTGTCACAACGCCGATCAATCGGGCGATAAAATTCAGATTAGCCGTGTATAACCAGGCTGGAAATTTTCAGGAAGATAAAATTTATAGCATTAGCACAGCCGGAACCGTTACTCCGGACGATGGTGTCGCTTTATCTGTCTTTTCAGGACAATATACATTTCTTGCATTCTCACTCAACACCAATATTGCTCCGACAATGAGCCTAGCTGGTACGTCCCTTACGACAGCAATGAGCATCGACCCGAATACAGATTTTATGTTTTACAACTCTGGTTTAATCACGGTTGGGAGCTCATCAACAAGTAACTTAAATATCATTCTCAAACACCTATTGACAAGTGTAACGGTAACTGTGGATGCCTCACCTACAAATGGATATCTTGTTTCGGCTATAGGCGCAACGACGTTGGGTACATCTGGGTCTACGGCCAGCCTAAACCTCGCTACGCGCACCGTTACGCCAGGAGGAACATTTAGCAACAAAACAGTTGCATTTCCAACATTAAATACCGCTGTTGTAAACTCAACCGCATTTTTAATGAACAATAATACGCTGACCGGAGCATTTTCAATGGCCAGCTTAACGGTAGGCCCGCTGACCCGATCCACTGCGCTCACATTTAACAACATAAGTATACAGCCTGGTGTGAAATATAATTTAGTATTGAAGATTACCCCCAATACCGTTTTAGATCAAAATATTACGTTCTTAGGCGTTCCTGCAGTGCGCATCAACGGTAAAGTTTGGATGCGTCATAATTTAGGGGCTTCCACGACATTAGATCCTGATGCTCCAACAGGAGGAAATTTCCAAAATCTGTTTGGAAATTATTATCAATGGGGTAAAATAGCTGTTGTCGCTAATGCTACAACAGGAGCAACAGCACCAACTGGAACATGGGGCACTGGTGCTGCTGGAACTACAGCATGGAATACAGGTACCGAAGCTGAACCTGTAAAAACAACAACTGATCCTTGTCCTACAGGTTGGCGTGTACCTACCACAAAAGAATGGGATGACCTAATTGCCAATACGACTGCACTACAGGCACAAAATATGGGAACAGATTGGACTGCAAGCAACACGAAATACACGAGTGCTAAAGTACTTCGCAGCAAGCGTGATTACAATGTAAAATTGACATTACCAGCGGCAGGAAATTACACAGATGCTCGTGCGCTAGCCAATAGAGGTAACCTTGGTTATTATTGGAACTCCCAAGCGAGCAGCGCTGGAACTGAAGGCTATAGAACTGTAATTTCTCAACCAGACGCCGGTGCAGTAACTGGAATTGGAATTAATAATAAATCATTCGGCTTCACTATTAGATGTATCGCCCAATAAGATTTAATTATCTTTAAACAAAAACAAAAGCCATTCTTAGTGAATGGCTTTTGTTTTACAAGATTCTCATCATACCTTAATTTGTCTTACAGGAAATCATCTTGCGACCATTACCAGTACCGATGATAACAGTCTTACCATCCACCTTTTGACTAATAATAACTGTATTATTGCCTGTTGTATTCCAATTTACTGTGTTAAATTTTGGCCAGATATTTTGCCATACGCTTTTCGTGCATCCCATAGTAGCCCGTAACAGATAAAAGATTAACCTGCAATAAACAACCAATTTCACGTAACCGCCTGATTTGATTCACATTGCCATGGTAAAATTTATAGCGTTCAGGATGTGCCAAAATGGGATTATATCCCTCGATCAACAAATCAAAAATCATTCGTTCAATTTGATTATATTCCTGCGCATAGGACATTTCGATCAAAATCAAATTAGTGGGCAATGTTAACAATTTCTCCTCAGCTTTTAAAAGCTGCTCAAAGTGACTATCAACCATATATTCCGCGGCATATCCCCCAAGAAAACCGGCGAATTCTCCGATAGATAACTGAGCAAATGCTCGTTCTATATGTGAAACGGTATTGGGATACATTTCCTTGAACACATGGGGTGTAAAATATAGCTGCTTCAGATTTAAATCAGCTAGATGGCTCAATATCTTCATACTTTCCGCTGTATTGGCACAACCGTCATCCAATCCAGGCAAAATATGGGAATGCATATCAACCTCCATCCAACTGAGGTCATAAGGTTGACTCTTTCTGTTAAAAATAGACCACATGAGGATTTATATTAATTGTTAACTTATATCAAATTAAATATTTTTACTCATCTTTCTGAAATCTCCGGCCGGTCCAACCAACCGGAGCATTTCATCTACAATCACAAGCTTAACACTTGAGGCCTTTGTAATATTTCAGATAAAAGATTTGGCGACATTTTGAATCGAATATCCTACCTGAGAATAAATCATCCGCAAAAACTATCAACAGTAATAAATCAAAATTTAACACATGTTCTATCTTTTTAGATTCCAAACAACCTCAAATTTCAATTTAGATAATATATATTCTAATAAAAGCTATTTTTAAAATGAGATAATCTGTTCACCTTCCTTTTCCAATAAACTGAAAGGCTATTTTAAAAATTCAATCTTCGATTATTATAAGTTAATAGCATAAAGCTAGGCTTTTCAAACTGTAAATCATAAGCATTCCGATTTTGAAAAAACTATTGGCTTTATTCAAAAATGAAATTTATATTTTTACATATCGCAAATATAATCATATATTTCACATTTCAACATTTATTTTACATTGTTTTTTGTTAAATTGCAAAAAATATTTCAATTCTTTAATTATATTACGTAAATCCTTCTCCATTGTTAATAATTCGATACACTAAGAGTAGAATAATATTTTTCGGCCCCGATCGTATACTAGGATCTTATATTATTATTCAAGGTTATAATCATAATACAACATGAATAGATTAATCTTTTTGTTATTTCCCCTATTTTTACAGCTTGTCTTGAGCTATCCACAAAAATTGCAGGCTAGAGCATACTGCAGATTTATCCATCAGCAACAGCATATTCCTATCGAAATTGATTCCTCACAGGTGAAAGAGTACTATAACAAAGCAAAAGAAATATATCGCAGTGACCCAAAGGAGGCCCAAAATATCGTAGAAAAAGGGATTTCGCTAGCTCAACTTCATCACATGAGTGAAATGGAAGTTGACCTCCTTAATCTAAAAGGCGTCATACTACTAAAACTAAACCAATTTGATGAAAGTATAAAAACCCCATTTCAACGTACTCAAAAAACGAGAAGAACGCAACGACAAAAAAGGCATGATGCTTTCTTTTCTGAATATAGGAAATGTGTTTAATAAGAGCTACGACCCCGATCAGGCCTTAAAATATTATCAACGCGCACTAGACCTTGCAAAGGAACTGCTCGAAACGAGGAATCGAGCCAATATATCGACCAATATTGGGAATATAGATATGCCCAAAACGCATTAAATGGAGAGAAGAAATAGGATGTTGATCTTTTCAATACCTACATTTTATTGAGCTACCTCTATCTCAAGGTAGATAAACTTGAATGGAGCACCTATTATACCGACCTAGCGACTCCTGATTGATCTTCCCGGCATCAATCGCATAACGCAGATGCCGTTATTATGGTGTCGACGTCAAAGCTATCGCGATGACTTTATTGAAATCAGGTATGTATGATTTTGTGGGCACTGACCTTCACCATGAAAAACATCTTAAAACCCTTACAGATATTGCTGAAAAATATCCTATACGAGAAATGTTAAAAACATCCCCCATTTTAAACCATTCACTGTTAGATCATATCAGCGATGTCAAGTCTCAGCATATCGCCGGATAGGAAACTTATTGTCCAAAGCGCTTGACATTGACCTTTTTTGACTTCACTTTTAAAACAAAAGGCTCAAGGACCAAGTCGGCATCAAGTTTTACCGTTCCCGATTGCGCCTCTTGATCGGTAAATACGTTTACCGGGAAGCTCGCATTATCCAAATAGAAACTATAGGCACCCTCTGGCAGGCCAAACTCAAAATGTCCATCCTTATCAGTATACATTTCGATCACCCTTCCGTTCCTGTCTTTTGCCAACACTTTGTAAATATCTAAATTCAGATCAGTCTCCAAGCTAAGTCCTTGGGTATACTCGACACGAACAGCTCCCTGTACCATTCCACCGCGCTGGAGCGGAATTTGGATTTCTAGATTTGACTGCTGTATCGCGATCACCTTCGAAACCGCCATATACTGCCCCTGCTTTGGCGAAAAAAACAAGTATGATCCATATGGTAATTTTTTAAAGGAAGCATATCCTGCTTTATCCGTTACAAACAAAATCCCTTTTACCGTAAAGCTATGGTCAGCCATCGGAATATCCCCTTAATCAAATATTCCATTAAAATTTTTATCATGAAAACAGAAAAAACGTGCATTCCCTGTCTTGATTGCTGGACGATCAAGATTTGATCCTTTTAAGTTTTGCCGAACACCAATGCGTAAATTGTTAAAATCATAGTCATATCCGGTTTTCATAACACTATAATTGTACTGAAAAAGACCGGTGAGTAAGGTATTTTTCAGCACACGGTAATTTATACTCGCGTTCCCTCCAAAACTATTCCCGTAACTACTACTCAGATTCGCCCGGGCATTGGCCACCCACTGTAATCTCTCCTGCAACAAGGTACCACTTACACGGGGTCCTAAAGAAAAACGCTTTCCAAACGAACGTCCTATTAATAGTGCACTTACCAGATCTGAAATCTGAAAAGCGCCTTGCTGGTAAGAAGCTGAAAGTCCCAAACTTTTGTAGTTGTAATTTAAATCTGTCCGTACTGCGAATAGCCCCGCAGCTTCATCGCTCATTGACACAAGCCCCGTCTCAGTAGTTACATTCAAGTTGTGCTGCAGGTTACGCGACCGAACATTTACCGTTGACAACAGGCGCCATGAGGTCGACTTGAGTTCACGGGTACCTGCGGCAAACATATAGGTTCCAATCTCACGATTATAGTTTGGCAATACGGAAAGCGTTACAAATGAACTCAAGGGCATATACATACTTAAATCCCAGCGCGAAGATTGGCTTGCGTAATTGAGAAAACGTGTATTCAGGTAGCTTGGGTTATAGCGGTAAAAGGTATAACTTAGCGCCGCCGATAACTTACCCCAATTTCGATTTACACGTTCGACAAACTGCAAAGAACCACGACGATTCCCTGTATAATAAGGAGAACTATAAAAATTATCGGAGCTAAAACTCCATTTGGCAAAACGCTGGTCCATTCGCATACCCAATGCCCATGAAGGCATGGATGAGTCCCGTCCTACGTGTTGGCCATTTTGGCTTTGAAGTCCAGCGGCGACAAAACCGCGAAGCACGGTGTTGCCTGCATATTTTTGTTTCAGAAAGTCAAAAGAATTTGCCCATAGCAGGCTCGTTGTACTATCCAAACCATTGCGATCGTAAAAAAGCTGACCTTCATAACGCCGGTGCTCAGGCTTATTTTCCCCCAACACCACCTTTCCAAAAGCTGTATAGCCCGGATCCGTTGACCTATTATACTCCAATAAGTCGACTGAGCGCTGTAAAACACCAACCGTATAATTGGCGGCCCTTGCCGTATCGATATGGTCAAATTTGACACCTCTTCCAAAGGCCGAAGCCTCCATACTTTCCTGCAAATTTCCGGCCGTGTAGATATTGTTCCCCTTCTGGAAGCTAGCAAAAGTATTGCTCAGCGTAGGCCGATCCATCCCACCCGTTTTGGTCAGATAAGCACTGTATCTTAGCTGTCCACCGGCTAGACGATATTCCCCCTCCGACCTTAAATAAAATGATTTTTGTTCACTTAGCAGGTTATCGAGCTGCAAATCAAAAAAATTACGCGAATACGCGGCCAAATTACCCCGGTTGTCAAATAATTGCTGGTAATTTCGATCGGCTGCAATATTGGACAAGAGCAGCGATAGATTCCCAAATACATCGCCATTCTCGTATAAACCGGTGACATTAACCGTGTACTGCGCCCGGTTTAACATGTATTTCTCCACAGCAAAACGGAGTATGAAAAGCGTATCACGCCCGGCTGGAAGGAAAAGGTCCTGTTCCTTAAATTTGGTATTGCCGATTCGATCCGGGGAGGAAAACAAGATTTTGATCTGTTCGTCCGTTGTACCATTATTTATCACCCGTGTCCGGATAAAGATGGAGTCACCCACGTGCTTCAGATACTGCGGTTCCGAAACATCCTGCAAGATCACTGCTTTTTTGGGTGGCACATCGATAGCCATTATCTTGTTGTCAACTATATGCCCCTGTGGATCCCGAAGCTGAACAACTACTGCCTGCCCCCTGAGCTGTGCAGGTGTCTGACTTTGTAAACGTTGGGTAATAAAGCGTTTTTTTCCCGCGGGTACGGTAAACGCTAAACGATCCGAACCAAGAGCGCGTAAACCTTGAGGCAACACCAAATTGATTTCTCCAGTAAAATCCTTTTCACTCGTGTTGACCAGCTGCAGATCAATACTGTTGAGACCTGCTTCCAAACGCAGCTGATCAGGCAAAATCAGGTACACAGGTTTTTCCTGCTGTGCCCAAACGAACCTGATCAGCAGCAATAACAGCACGAAGACTGTAAATCTAATCTTATGAGAAGAGCATTTAAACACGCGATGGGGGTCAAACTATTGTGGGATCAATAAATAGAGGAGGGACACGCTATAGCTTCCAGATTTAGAAGCCGACACCTGATCAGCCGTCAGATTCGCTTTATACTCCACATTAAAGGTTTGCGCTTGCTTTTTATCCACCGAAGCCGCCGATACAGCAACTTGTTCCTGTGTCGTTAAAAATACTTTGGGGTTGGATCTTATCCTGTTTATTCCCGTTCCTGCAGTTAATTGAAGTGACAGTGTCGACAGCGGAAGTGTTCCACCACCATTGCGCACAAGCTCACTATCGACCGACTTAACACGGAGCTCGTAGTCCGTTATAGAGTTCACGCGGATTGCATTTGCCACCGACGAACTCACTCCCTGCATATAATCTTTTTGTGTCGAAAACTGCAAGGTGGCATTTGTCGCATCTGCGGCAATTTCCAAGCTGTAATCAGGCTCCATATCGACCATCCCACCGTCCGTCAGACGCGGCGGCAATTGCATTTCATAATTAATCTCCTGCGTCCCCAGCACTTTTCCGCTTTCACTATACAGGGTAAACAACAGAGGAATGCGGTACTTCAGGTACGTATATTGATCAGGACTTAGATAGTCGTCCAGGTATTTACCTTGCGCAACAGTCAGCGCACTATAAAGTTGGTATTGCTGGTAATAGTTTCCATTGGAGCTAATGGGTTGTTTCGCCCGATTAATCAGCAGCACATCGTTACTGTTTTGCAAAATAATCGGCGTACGGCTTGCGCCGATACCATCGAGACGAAAATTCGCTTCATTGTTGTCTCCGGTCCAGCGCAGACTGATCTTGTCGACGGGAAATGTATTGCCACTGCGATTCTTCCCACCGGCAATGGTCCGTATTGGAGCTAGCAGGCGCACGGCGAGCGACCAATTTTTCTCGTTTACATTGAGACCATTCAAATCAAATTGAAAAACATTGAATCGATCCGGCGTTGTTTTGCCCAAGTAGGATGTCACTTCGAAATAGTTGTCCGACCAGACTGAAAAACGCAATTGCGCAACAAGAGGTAAGGCTGAAAACAAGCCCCAAATCAAGAGTACTGCTATTTTAGTTCTTTGCCACATGTTTAAATTCCAATTCCGCGATCTTCACCACATCCTGATCGCCATAAAATGCCAATACTGAAACGAGGTAATTCCCAGATTTCAACGATTTGGGAATTGCAATATACTGTTTACGCTTATCGCCGGGCAAGCAGTAAAAATTAAGATTGTCCACCACTTCTTTTTCACCTGTTTCCTGATTTAAAAACTCGGCACGCAATCTTCCTTCCAACCAGATATTGCCGGTCACATCGTAACTGACCTCCAGAAACTGTCCAACAGAATCCACATCTTTATAAACCAGATTTGTAATTTCAAGATCCGGCGTTTCCCTCCCATTGAAACGATGATAAACTTTTACTCCCGAACGAACGGCCAAACGGATATTAGCTCCTTCCTGTTTTTCTCTTGCCCTAGGGTTCAACTGCGTTACAAAGAGCATTGCCGTATGAACGGGTACTTCGGCCGTGAATTTTGCATCCTTGGGCACCTGCATATTCAGTTGCAATCGTTTTGATTCACCGGGTTTCAGCGAGAAATAAGACTCAGATACCGACAGCCAATTTGCACAGCTCGTCGGCAAGGTTCCCTTTGGACTCAATACATTATCACCATACTCGGAATAAGACCAGTCCTCAAAAGAAACACCCAGTTCGAGCGTATAATCTTTACTAGGATTGGTCACATCAACATATTGCGTTTGTGCCTGGCCGGCATCACCCACAAAATACAAGCGCGGCGGCCCAACGGTCAATCCTGTTTGAGAAAAGGCTACTGTAGCGATAAAAAGCAAAAAAAATGAGGCAATCAGGTTCTTCATAAAAATATATTTGGGATAAAAATACATAAAAAAGCAGGTATCTTCCGATACCTGCATCTATATGATTTTCATAGCGTAGTATACGATCTACTAGTTTGCTGCAATAGTGTACACCACATCGATGGTATATTTTGCTTTTGTATCTTTACCACCATTACCCAACAATTCCTTTACTGTTGCTTCATTAAGTGGTTTACCGATATATTTTACATCCAACTCTTTGTTCAATACCGAAGCTTCTGCTGTACTTGTACTTCCAAAAGGACCGAATTCCATGTTGACATCTGTTGAAGCAGTTTTACCATCTACCTGAATTTCGATTAATTTTTTAGCATCGTACGTATTAGCACCATTTCCAGCTACTTTATTGAATTGTCCATTAGTCAATAAAGTTGCTTTTACTTTGTAACCAGAACCTACCGAAGACACTTTCAATTGTTTTGCAATCGATTTACTTACCCCGTTGGTATAGTCAGCTGCCTTTTCGTATTTCAAGGTTACTTCGTCATTATAACCCGATGTAACTGGACCATCTTGTCCTGCACCGCTACCAATTTCGATAGATTGAAAAGGATTCAATTCAACATTCACTTTTACCTTTGCTTGTGATTGAGATTGAGCGTTTGCTGCAGTTACTGAACCAACGATTGCTACTGCGAAGAAAGTAATTTTTTTCATTTTGTTTTTATAATTTAATATGACTTATTCGTTATTATTTATCCTCTTTGGACAAAACAAAAGTACAGCAGGAAATGAGGCAAAAAGTATGAATTTGAGTCCAAAAAGTATAAAAAAGGGAGCGCGTGAAATGTTGTAGCTGTACAGCTACAAAAGCTTGTAGCGTGATCACTACAGCGCGGGGTGTCTACGGCAAAAGAATTGAATTAAGGGGAATATTATCTTGTTTCGATGCTATACATAACATCGTTTGTAAAAGTAACCGTGTTATTTTTTTCTACGTATTGCATTAAGTCGTCAGCTCCGGGACCAGTGTAGGTAACATCGAACAGTCCGTTGAGGGCGGGTGAATCTGAAGAAATGATGGTTTCCTTATTGGTAGAAAGGACGCTACTAGCTGTATTTACGGCTTGCCCTATATGAGTGGCAGTAGCTCTAACGCGAATCAATGGTGCGGGAATTTTTTCTGTCTGTGCCTGACCGAGCTTTATAAAATCTTGATTGGCCATTTTGACCTTCACTTCATAGCCCGACGTGCTAAATACCGAAAGATGTGCTTTTTGGATAGACTCAACGCCATTTTGATAATCGGCTAAGGTATGGTAGGCCAAGGTAACAATCGATTGATCTGGATTAATAACAAGATGCTGCACATCGTGGAGCTCAATATTCAATCTCACGCCAGTCTGTGCGAAGGCTGTACCTCCTAAAAGAACCAATCCCAAAAACAATATTCCCTTTTTCATAGCCTACTATCTTATCCTTACAATCGCATGAACCATCCATGATATTATGATAATCTGTCCTACAGCATCATTTCTTATTGAATCTTTATCAAATTTTGACGCCAAAAGAACGTGAATGTTCACCGCGTAAATATTTCATACGCTTTCGTTGCTTTACTATAAATATACCTTTTATAAAAAAAACGAAAGAATAAGAACAATTCTTTTTAATAGGAAAACATGTAATATTTTTAATACAGAAAAGTTATTGCTGCCAGCGCTTACGGTATTCTGTTGGTGTGAGGGATGTTTCTTTCAGAAAAAAGGTACTAAAGTTATTCACGTCTTTATACCCTAATTCCCAAGCTACTTGTTTGATACTGAGTGAAGATTCCACAAGAAGCTTCTTACTGACACGGAGCAATTCTTTGGTGATAAGTTCTTTGGGTGTGGTACCCAGCGTCTCCTTGGTGAGATTGGTCAATTTTTTACTTCCTATATTTAATTGATCCGCGTAGAAAGCAACCTGTTTTTCCTTTTTTACATGTTTTTCAACAAGCTCCTGAAAACGTCGCACCAATGATACTTCCGTCCGCTGCCCCAGCAGTTCGCCCGATTGACGATCTTCTGCATATATAGCCGCCAGAAGCACAATCTGCTTCACGATATTATGTGCCAAATCCCGATAAATTGCCTTATTATAATTCTGCTTGGACAGTTTCAGCTGCATGCCTACAAATTCGTAGTAGGTCGCGTATTCTTTGGGCACGCTAAGTGTTCGATAGGTATATTCACTTTTGTTAAATGACTTGAAGTTTCGAAGGAAGGCCGTATCAACCTCGGTACGTACAAAAAAACTTTCCGAAAAATAGATAATCAAAAATGGGCGCTGTTCATTTGTATTGGCTTCGATTTGTATCCCGCGCGGAATCAAAACTAGACTATATTCCTCAATCTCAGCGATCTGTTTATTGATCTGCATGCTACAGCCGCCACTTGACACAAAAAGAACGACATAGTTCTCTTTTGCTGTTGCATCCTTAATTTCCGAAGACTCCCGTTCTACACCAATAACCCGATGAACTCCAAATTCCATAATAATTATTTACCGCATGTAATGCCTGAAAAACATTTTACGTGCTTAGGCGTGAAGCAATTTAGTAAATAAATCCCGAACACAAAAACTCGCCTCATATTGTATCACAGTTTTATCTGTCTTCATTTTCAAGGCAACCTTACGGTAAGGAAGCAGGTATTCACGTCATCAGAAGCACATTTCATACATTATTTTTCACAAATTATAATTGATAGATCAGCCTCCAAAAGCCACTAAGAGGCAATCCCACAGCCATACCGATAGCCAATTTGTTGTTAAGTCCTAACTTAATCTGGGGATGCAAAATTGTTCTTATCTCATCGGAAGAAATTTCCTGATTGACCTCAATACCGATAAAATGGTCTGTCTGTCCTTCTCCCCCTTCCGCGCGCCAAGATCCCGTACAAGATCATTATATAAAGGTTCGGCATGATGTATTTTATCGGGCAGGGATTTATTTTCTTGGGCAAGGCCAGCAATTGAAGTGGCGAGGGCACATATAAATAAACATGCGCGCAAGCACCGAGAAGTAAGTTTATTGTTTTCCATATCACAAACCTCGATGTGAAATATGGAAAGACTTGGGAATGTTCTTTTCCTGCTTCAGTAAAGAAATAGCAATGTATAATTCCTTAAGATATATTGATCATAAGCCCGACCAAACATACAATAATGCAGCGCAAAATGTTGGCACGATTAACCGTTAACACCGATTATCACTTACTTCCTCTTTTCCATCAGCAATCATCGCATTGACGTCGGCCATATCCCCAGCTTCCAAGTGTTCAATATCTTCAGCCTGCTCTTCGGAGTAGCGATCAATAAAGAATGTACAGCCCATCGGAAAATGATCGGACCCAACAGAAGGATAAATAAACAATTTGTCAATAAATACGGTCGGACTATGAAACAGCAGGTCCAAAGGCACTCTGAAAAACCAATAATTGGCTTGAAAGGTGGAAAGAATACCTCGCCCGATGCGTGCATCGATCAATCTGCTGGTTTTTTTGAACAAGAGCGAAGATTTGGCCCAGGCCACATTGTTAAAGTCTCCTGTGACAACGACTGGCATTTTATAATCGCGTACCCGCTTACCCACACTGAGCAGATCACCATCCCTTTCTTTGGAGTTTTCTTCTTCTGTCGGACTTGGTGGTGGTGGATGAACAGCAAAAAAGATAAAACGATGCCCATCGGCGGTTTCCAGCTCTGCTTCAATACTGGGAATATCATCTGCTACAAAATAATGCACTTGACATTTGTTAACCTTCAGATTGGTATAAAAATGCATACCGTAGGTATTGTCCAGGGTCACCTTCTCAAAATTGGGGTAATCGCTTTCCAATATACGTAGTGCTTTTTCCCAAGCAGCATCACTTTCCATGGTCAAAAAGATATGTGGCTTTTCTTTCTGAATCAGGTCAATAAAGCGATCATAAGCCGTATTGAATTGCAGCACATTACAGGAGATCACTTTGATACTATTAGATGCATCTTTGCCCTTTTCATATTTTTCGCGACGCCAAAATTTGGTGTAACGTATCAATATATAGGCGTGGTATACAATCAGCGCCAGCTGTCCCCCCTGCAACCACCATATCCAGGGGTCTTCAGTCACAAGATAAAAGCCCAAAGCCAATGTGGGCACCTGAAATACCAACAGCTGCAGCTTCACAAATTCAGCTACCCGAAAGATCCAATGCTGGCTTTGGGCAAAGGGTAATATACTCAGTAAAATTAATAACCCTGAGAAAACAGTATAGAAAATCAGCATATCGTTCGAGCAAACATTTTAAACAAACTTAAACAAATTACCGTTATTTCCAACAGACCATCATTTATCAAGCGCTCCTCAGCTATTAAATACCCAATTGCTCGCCCTTCATATAATCCACGCGTGTCATGGCTAATGCATTCGGGAAGTTCGTGTGGATATACGCAATCATTTGTTCCCGAATATAACAGCTTAGATAAAACAAAGCTAAAAATAAAAAATGATTGCTATTTCAATCATTTTAACTACTTTTGTTTATAATAGCGAACAAAAATAATATATGAGCTCTAAGAAACAAATCATTTTCCCTAAGTTAGCCAAACTTATGGAACAAGTAGGCGAAAATATTAAGTTAGCAAGAAAGCGTCGTAAATTAACAACTATTCAAGTTGCAGAGCGAGCTGGAATTGCGCGTTCAACCTTATACCTTATTGAAAAAGGAGATACAAGCGTCGCATTTGGCGCATATTTAAATGTGCTCCGGGTATTGGGGCTACAAAATGATGTCTTGCAATTAGCAGCAGACGATGATTTAGGAAGAAAACTACAAGATCTCGAATTATTGAAGTAGCAATCAATGGCACACAACAAGTTTGATATATACGTATATGCGCACTGGAAAGGGATGGCGGAGCCTAAACTTATAGGGACCCTCTCAGCACATTTTGCTAAAGGTAAAAAGGCATTCAGTTTTGAATACGATAAAATATGGTTGAAATCGGAGCAACTTCAAATCTTAGACCCTGAAATACAGTTTTTTTCAGGAACACAATATGCTAGCGAAAAAGGAAACTTCGGTATATTTCTAGACAGTATGCCCGACACTTGGGGGCGAACACTCATGAAAAGACGCGATGCTCAGTTGGCAAAGGGGCGGAACGAAAAGCCCCCTTCTTGTATGATATTGATTTGCAGATAAGATTGGCATATCAAGAGCAGAAAAAGAATTAATGAGTAGAGCATTTAAAACACATTTCTAGATCATCCATCACCTACCCCTACTATTTTCAAGAGACCATCATTTATCAAGCGCTCCTCAGCTATTAAATACCCAATTGCTCGCTCTCCATATAATCCACCCTTGTCCTGGCTAGCGCATTCGGGAAGTTCGTGTGGATATACGCTATCATCTCCTCGCGGATAAAACAACGCAGGTCAAAAGCTTGCCCCGAATTGCGGCAGCTCATCAGGCAGCGGATCTCCATGGTACGCTCTTTAAAGTCAGTTACCTGAAGCACATTGACTTTACCGTCCCAAAGGGGGTGTCCGGTAAGTAAGGCTGTCAATTTCTCACGCAATAGCTGCACAGGTACGGTAAAATCTGTATAGATAAATACAGTACCCAATATTTCAGAAGTCGTCCGTGTCCAATTTTGGAACGGTTTTTCGATAAAATAGGTGATGGGCAATACCAAACGGCGTTTGTCCCATATATTGACTACTACGTAAGTGAGATTGATTTCCTCCACACGCCCCCATTCCCCTTCAACAACCAAGACGTCATCCATTCGGATAGGCTGTGTAAAAGCAATCTGAAAGCCAGCAAGTAAATTTCCCAAGGACTTCTGTGCAGCAAAACCGATGATAATACCGCCAACCCCCACGCCAGTAAGCAAGCCTGCACCGATTTTCTGCATGCTATCAAAGCTTAATAGGATAATCGCCAAAGAAATTACGATGATGAGGGTGACGACCACTTTCCGGATAAAGACGATTTGCGTTCTAATCTTTCGTTCGCGCAGGTTATTCTCCTTATTGATATCAAAACGATGATAGAGATAATCTTCAAAAACCTTAATCCCCTGTATCAGCACAACAGCAAAGAAACCGACCAATAAAAGTTCATTGGTTTTGGTCACGACGCGGAGGGTCCTTTCGTTAAATTGTGCGAAAGGCAACAAACTGTTAAAGACAATTAATGGGATAAATACACTCAGCACACGGTTAAAGCGACGGATAAAGGAACGGAAAAGGGAATACGATTCCTGTTCAATGGCCTGCCTGCGCAATAAAGGAATAAATATCAGCTTAATCAAAATACCAATCAAAAATGAAAATAGAATTAATGCAATATTCCAGAGCCATGCGGGCCATTTCTGTGAAAGTTGAATTAATGTTTCGTTCATCATACTGTTCTTTCTTTGTGTTAACACTTGTCTTTATTAAAGTATAACTGCTCAGCAGGGTTAACGTTTGTTTTATTTTGAAAAAGATTGGCTAAATAAACAGCAAAGAATACGGCCATGCACTTTGCTAAGCACATGAGTGTTGATGCGCCATAATAAAAAGGCATTCACAATACCAAAAATCAAGAATTCTTCAAAATAAAAATTAAAAAAAAACAGTATTACACAATAATATAAAGTGATAAAACAAAAAAAAGCAATATTAATAAGCATAAACAGAAAAATAAAATGAAAAAAACAGCAATTATATGCTAAAACAAAAGAAATAGAGGCAAAAAGAGGTTAAAAATCAAATAAAAATAAATTTTTACCAAAAAAAAGCAAATAAAAACAGATTAAATTTTGAAAAAACAATAATACACCCTATATTTACAACACCTTAATAGGTTTATAATTGGTTATTTAAAGGTTTTCATCTCCCCGATTGAAAACCTTTTTTTTATTTTATATTTAACCATCAAAAAATATGTTCTTTGAACATTCTTTACAGCAAAATCCTATCAATCTCTAGCAAATCACCACAAATATGTCCAAGAACTTGATCCCCTTAACTTAAAGATTCTACATATCGGTGGCACCACAGCCAATTATATGATCGGAATCGGTTTGGCTGTAGAAGCCTTCCTATTCTTTCTAATGGGATTTAATCCCCCTCCTGCAGAACCAGACTGGACATGTGTCTATCCTAAATTGGACGATAATTTCACTGGGCTGCGTGATTTCAGCGAAAAAGTATCTGTTATGAATAAGCTCTCAGATGTTTCACTTGCGACAGGAGAATTCACCAATAGGCTCCGAACAGCAACGTCTAAGTTTGATAACCTGAGCCTAGCGTTTGAAAAAGCTTCGCAAAACCTAGTCGCCATGTCGAATACCTCTGGCGATACGTCCAATTACCACGAACAGGTAAAAAGTCTACCAACCAACCTAAGTCAATTGAATGCAATGTACGAGCGTGAACTACGCGATTCGGCCTCACATTTACAATCGATGAACAAGTTTTATGAGAACCTACGCTTTACTATGCAAAACTTCAACGAATCGCTGGATGATTCCAAAGCATTTAAAGATGAAGTGGGCAAGCTTGCGAAAAACCTCAATGCCTTGAATGCCATTTATGGCAACATGTTGAGCGCGATGAATCAGCCGCGTGTGTAATTAATTCTTGTATCACTTAAATCAAAAACAATGGCATTAAGAAGAGAAACTCCAAGACGAAGGATGATCGCATTCCAGACCCTATTGCCAAGTTTGCTGGTAAAACAGCCGGTTCGATGGCTACTGTGCGGAAAACTGGCTAACGATGCGATACATTCGAATAAAAATAATCGCGGTCAATGATTCCCCCATTGGACAGATAATGATAACCGTCCCATAATGCTTCCCTATAATTTAAAATTTCTTTAGCAGCTCCCTGTGTCTGTTCCTGCTGAGACTCACTGAATGCTTGATACAATTCATCGTCTGTCGTAAAGATATTTTCTAGCGCACTGGACGCCTTAGCCTCTTACAAACTAATGGAATTGATTAAAATACCCTGGTTTGGTATGACAATACTTCGCCCCTGTAGACGGCCTATTGCCGCTTTAGCATTTCCCAGTTGCTCATATATTTCGACAGTCTGATAGTATTCGGGAGCTATCGGCAATTCAGGAAGCCCATTCCATGGCGCTGCTCTATCAGGGTTAATCCTATATGTCATATACGAATATACAAAAAATGAACCTTAAAAACCAATACATTTTAAGGTGAACACTAATTTGAGCCTCACTCAAATATAATTTTATAACTATTGTTCACCTTAAAAACACTCATCTTTTAAGGTGAACAATAATTTGAGCCTACTTTCTCCCCCTCCACCAGATCCAATACCCTAGCACAGCTAGTAAAACTGCCCCTATCGCAAAGATTTGAGTTGATACGACTTTATTTTTCCGCTTCACATATAAATCAGAAGCCGCTGCCGCCTCGCTGTTTACACGCTGAAGCTGCAAATTCTCTTCAGTTTGTTTTATGTTCGACTGCTCTGCGAAAAGTCTTCCGCCCTTAGCCCATAATCCGCTATCCGGATGAAACAAAAATGGACTATCCGTACTAAAATACCAATAGGAAGATAAACTATCCTGCTGCTTCTGATGATAGGCCAGATCCCAATGTTCATATTGATTATAACGCTGCGTGGATTTCTCTTCCAATTGCTTTTTCCCTTGGAAAACGCTGCAACTGATGATTACAGCAGTGCTTATCATGAAGAGGAAAAAAACTAGGCTTCGAGCTACCGAAATTTTGTATTTATTCATGACCATGCCCTCCTCAATCGATCCAGTTAGCGATAGCATAAATAGTAGCAAGTGGACGCCGCCGCGATTCTACCCGGTCATGGCTATTGCCTTCTACCGAAATCAACAGGGATCCCTTTATAACTTTAACTAGGCCTACATGATGGATCCGTTTTAATTGGCTGCTATAGATCGCAAATAAATCGGCTTGCCGCACATCTCCTTTCAAGAACTGCACTTTAGTATAGCAGCGCGCTTTTGGAAAGAGCGCGGGGCTCCATGCACTGCGCGGTATGGAAAGACCAGCTTGACCATAACACCAGCTGGCAAATGCTGCACACCATTCATAACCTTCATCGAGGCCTACATAGGCCAGGTATTTGGAAATCTCCGGTCCCTTATTTTCACCCCCTGTCTCCCTTACGCCAATTTCATTCGCTGCAATTTCATCAATCTGCCGCCTAAGCAGATCAGTGTTACGTACACGAGCATAATCATTGTTACACCTTCCGTCTAAAAACAGCATTTCCAGTAGCAGCAGAAATGCAAAGAGCAATAGAAAGAAAACCGAGAAATAAAGAATGGATTGTTGCCATGAGTTTAATTGATTAAAGTGATAATAAATATCTTGTCTATAATATTTGAAGGGTCTCCAGAGATATTCCAGCAACCAGGTGCAGCAACACATAAAGACCAATCCGGCCATTAGCCCAAAATAAAGCAGGGACAGTACCCCCAGATCAAGCGCAGCTGATGCCGGGTCGAAAAATTGTAAGATACTCCCAACATATAGGAAAATAATGACCAATAATATGCTTGCCATACCGAGCAGGTACTTGGGCTCGATCGGCAGTTTTTGTGTTAGACCATACCATGGTCCTTTCATTTCTACACTGTTCATAGTGATATAATTTAATAGTAAAAAATAGTTATACGTTGCCAGCATATTGACTCCGCGAATAGCGGTTTCGATTCCGATCGCGCAGCAAGATAAAGACATCAAGCCGGACATTTTGCATATAATCAGGCAGTTCGAGTCTTAAGCCTGAACTCGAGCGCGTAACCAGGGGCTCGTTACGGATAGCGACTCCGGCTATCGGATCATAAGCCACCAACAGCAGCTCGTCATCGTGGTTCATGGCCGTGATCTCACCACCGTCAAAGTCTAACCACAATCCATTATCATCCAGCGCCATACTCTCTACGCTTATCCCTTGCACAGAACCATCGGAGAGCAGAATGAGAGCAGGATCAATATATTGATCCGGGTATTCACCTTTGACCGCATATTTGACCGCATGCGCCATTGCCAGATTTCGGGCAGAAAGATGTTTTGCTTTTTCCCGACGTACGTACTGTGCAAATCCCTCCCTAATAATCGATGCCAATGGCAAGAGATATTGGCTGGCCAGATAAAATTTTTGCTGCGTCATCAGCATACCTATTGTCTTCTTTTGTTTTCTTTTTTTCATCTGAAATGTATTAATGAATAACATCCTTTTCACGATACCGAAATATACCAAGGGCAGGTATGCCCTTGGCAATTTTCTGCTTCTTAGGCGAGCATTATTTCACCGAGATAACTGCTTCTGCTGATTTTGGTCTTTGTCCGGTCGGACATAAAATACCAGATATGTACAGCATCCCCCAGCAGATGCTCAGGTACTCCAAATGTGATCACCCCATCTTGCCTTTTCGGCAAAGTTGGCGAAGTCATGAATTCATCCTTTGCCGGATGGTAACAGATCACATAAAAGAGATCGTCTCCTTTTGTCTCGTAGACATCGTTATTGCCCGTCGACCAAGCCACTGTAATCTGATCTGCATCAAAACCAGCTTCTACTGTTCCGCCCCCGCCGTAGATCCCATCGGCAATTCTGATCTTGCTATAGTCCAAGCTCAGATCAGGATAAACACCCTGAATAGCCAGATCCTGATTTAGCTGAAAAGCATAGTTGAGCGGCGTGAGGCGGTCTGCCTTTTTCTGGCCAAAACCGATTTTTAGAAAGTTATTAATCGGCAGCAGAAAACGCATCAGCGTCTTAAATCTTGCCTGCACGATGAGCTGTGCTTCCGTATACGGCTTATTGCTCTTTTTAGCGAGCCCTCTGATATAGTTGATGCTCTTCCAGCTGGCACCGATCACTGAGCCGGCCTTACCACTAAAGCCCCCATTTGCTCCGTTTACAATTGTTCCCATTTTTAAAAAATTTTAAGGGTTAAAAAATAAATCGCCAAGATTTTTATACCGGTATTTTTGCTTGACAGAACAAACATAAAACATTCATTAACAGAAAAATACAACACAAAACAGATTGTCCGATGCTTGTCCGAAGGTTGCCTATCAATTGTCCGAATGCAGCCAATCGATAAGTAGAAAACCCTACAATGATCTGCTACCGGATTGCTTATGGCCTCCAGTTGGGATTGACTTATCAAATACCGATGATGAACCTATTTAAGACCTAGTTCGATAGGTAAACACAAGGTCTCAACTAGGAGTTAGCTAGGAAAATTGGCGAGAAAAGGGCATGAAAGGGATGAACCAAGCCTATGGCAGATGCGAACGAGCGCTTAAACAGCAGCGAAGCCCGGCCCGATGGCCAAGAACTTCGCTGCAATTTAACATCAGCTATTTAGATAACGTTTGAGCCGGAGCACGTCGTCAAGCTTAAAATACTTTTTGCCCCCTTTATCGCGCTGATACACCTGAATAAGGCCTAAGTTTTGATACCGCAACAACGTACGGTCCGATACGCCTACCGTATCTTTGACAAATACCGTGTCACGAAGTTCCACCTTGTCGTCATCAGCCTGAATGCTATCCAGCACTGCAGTTTTCAACTTTTGTATTTCTGTAAAAAGGATATGTAAGGCCTGCAAGAGATGCGCATCTGTCTTTGGACTTGGGTTGTTGTACGAATTTTTTCTCATATTTTTAGTTGTCTATAATGGCAAATGGGATTATCCACCAAGTGTATTGGAATTAATAAAGCTAAAGAATTCCGGATACAGTTTTTTGTCACCTACGGGGAGCGTTTTTTTCGTTCCTTCAGTCATCAGTACCCCGCCAACGCCATAACTGTAAAAAAAATTGATATTAATAATAATGCTCTGATGGCATTGTTTAAACCACTTCACCGGCAGTCGGCCCAATACTTCACGCATGGAACTGCTGCAGCTCAGTGTTTTACCTCCGATCATGTGAAATTTAACCTGGCCATTGGTACTTTCCACATAAACAAGTTCTTTCATACGAACCTCCGTACGTTGATAACGAACCGGCCCTTTGATCATAAAATAATAGGTATAATTTTCCAGTGAATCGTGATCAGCGAGGGGGATCAATTTAGCGAGCACTTCGTCTACCCGGCGCAATGCGGCATAGAAACGACTCTTAGACACCTCTTTGAGTAGCACATCAACGACACCAAAATCATATCCCGGGTCTTCGTATTGGCGGTGTGCTGTATAAAGAATTGTTTTTAGATTTGAGCTGGGCAGAGTTCTTAAAAAATCAAAAGCGTTGGTCTTTCCTAGTTCGACATCAAGGATCATAAAATCCACTTTGTTGGCACGCAGAAAAATCCGGGCTTCCTGCGGATCACTAAACGTTTTGGCAATCTGCACATAGCCGATCTCTTCGACCATTTCAAGCAGATGGTCTATATGCGGCTTTTGGTCATCGATGATGATTCCTATCCATATTCTATTCATATTTTCCGTCATTTTTTGTTCCTTAAATTATTTGTAGCGCTGCACACATAACGTGAGTTCATAATGCTCAGCGTCCTGCTTTTCTTCCATCGAAAAGTCCGTTCCAAAGAGGTATTCCATGCGTGTTCGTACATTTCGAAGCCCCACATCGTGACTTGGCATCATCTGAGGGCCGCTTCGTTTTTTATTTTGAACCATAATCCGATAACCGGTATTACCGACAAGAATGTCGATTTTGGCCGGGTGATCTTTATCCCAAAGGTCCGCATGCTTGAATAAGTTACCAGCGAGCGTCTGCAATAGTGTAGGTGCAGTACTAAATCGCATCAGGTTACCCGAGCAGCAAACATTTATATAAAAAGGATTCGGTTCGACTTCCTCCTGGATGGACAAGTACTGCTCCAGTGCTTTCACTTCATCTGCTAATAATATATGGGTTGCCCCTTCCACCTGATGGGCCTCCATGTAGAATTTCATTAAGCGATAAATTTCCTCAAGCTGCATGCCCAATTTACGATCATAGGGATCCACCTTATTTTTTAAATGGCTAAAAATATTCGCCATCATATGCGGATGCACCTGTGCAGATAAGGTTGTATACTGAAAAGATTTCATGCTAGATTCTGCATTCAGGCGTGCTTTCACTGCCTCAAGTTTATCAGTTGATTCGCGAAGCTTACTCTTATAGTAATAATAGCCCACCGCCATCACCGTATAATTACTATGCATGACGAGAAAGGTCTGAGAATACTTCGTCCAACTAAAGGCATGATGAACGACAACGTACTTGTTATTTATAATCTCCAGTCCAAATTTTCCATACAATTCGTAGTACACGAATATTCCGGAGAGTAAATAAAAGCCTATCATCAACACGGTAGTTCCCAGTATATGACCCCGATCGTAAACATACTTCAAAATCAGATATATCGCATAGAAGATGATCGCGCAGTAAAACACGGTGATGAAGGAAGCTCCCAGATTCAGTCTGGAATTGCCTAGTGCATTTACAACAAAAAAATAAAAACTATATCCTATCCAGAAACAGCAGTGCGACAGCCACTTTCTTTTAAAGAACCTATTCATATTATTGGTTTATATTGATAACCTAAAGATAATTACAACATTATGTTTATACAAGTATTCCAATCGATTTCTTATAAAATCGTTACAGGAAGAGGATAACTCAGGTAAGTAAACTTGTCGAGCAGCAGCTGTTTCTCTTTCATGCTAAATGAAATTATACGATTAGTTGCCGACCAGGTTGCTTCATCTGAGCTTGGAGACATGCTTTTGTGTAGGTAAAACCAAGCTTCCCAGGCCTCCGGATATTCCAATAGGATCTCTTCGAAATCCCCATAAATGATGCGGCTAAAATAGTCCGTAAACTGCCTGGCGCTCGGAAACCAGTTTTTAAACCAATGACTCAATGTGCAAATAACAATGGGCTCATTTTCTGCCGCTATTTTGGCAATTAGAACTGTTATATTTTTTTGAAGCAAAAAAGCCATATGCAGAATCCCATGCTTTATCTTAATGCTGCCATTTAGAAAAGGGATTTCGCTTAATTTTTGCGCCTGGAAATCTTTTGCAGCACTTGCCCCTCCATCGAGGTAGCAGAATATATGATAGCCAAGATCCATCTGCTGCCGTAACTTAAAGAAAAGATAAGGATCCTCGGCGTCTAGAAATACAACTTGTTTTTGCCAACGATCACCGAGCAAAGCTGCGTAATGCTGTGACTGCTGCAATATAACCTCTTTAGCCACAGGTATACAAAGTTTATAGCCACGCTGAAGCAGAAAGGCAGGAACAGCCCGATAGTAACCAAAATGAAAGCTCAGGATAACTTGTGGTCGCTCTGGCGGCGAGAGCCAAAAGATGTTGTCCGCGAACAGAAATTTAGTGGCGTCCGTTTGCGCCTGCCGCCTTGAGAAATTGATCACCTCACGGTGTAGATTTTGCTGGATATCGAGCTGATGGATACCCAAAAGATGCTGCACATTGGCCGAGAAAAAAACAAAGTTCCGCCAGTCCTTTTCGGTATAAGCCTGCATAGCGGCTCTCCAAGTAAATTGCATATAAAAATACGTTAGGGTTAATATTGGGAATATGCTATGCCCAAGGATAAGGCACAGCATACTCAGTTATTATATTATGCTTTTAAGGGAAAACGATATTGCATTTCCCTCCATCTTCCTCTTCATCAATACCTAACATCAAGTCAGTGATGGTCAGAGGATGTGGATTGTATAGACCAAATTGGGCCAAAAGTGTTGTTATTTCCACGTTGTTTCTCGTAAAAGATAAAACCATAGGCTGTTCTCGCAACAGCATTACGGCTTCAGGCACTGAAGACTGTGGATCGATCGGGAGTAAAATTTCAACTAATAATTGGATAGCCAAAGGACATCGCCTTCATCTACCATTTGGTCCCTAAACTTTCCATTTTGTAGATAATTTGGGTGGCAAAAGAGGTTTTTCTAGAGGCAAAAGGCTTTATAGGGGTAGTTTCGTCAATGATTTTCAATCGTCGTAATTTTGTTAGTGTAACATATATTACTGACAGTAAGCCATGTAAACAAAAAAACTTTATTATGTCAATTAAGCATAACGCCAAGGCGGGATTCAAACTATTATTTGATTTTTGGGGGAAATATCACACAATAGATCATTTTCACTATCAGTGGGCAAAAGACAACCTCAAAGTCAAGATCGTCAAACGAGGCGAGCAACTCAGTCCAGCTGACCGTCATTCGGAGATGACCTATTTTGTCGCGAAAGGCCTCCTGGCTCGGGTTGAAGAGAACACTGAAACCGGCAAACGCAGGATTATGAGCCTTGCTATTCCGAACATGGCTTTAATGACGACCAATCACCTATATACGCATCATCTACACAGCGGGCATATTGTGGCGCTCCGTTCGGGAATTATTATTGCGATCCCACATTCGGTACTTCGGCAATTTCAGGAACAGGAAAAATCCATCGATACGTTGATTGACGTATTGGGCAATAAAAAGAAAAGGCAGCTGGTATTGCTTAGACAGGCCACCTTGGGCTATTCTCCTTTTGAGCGTTACCTTAACTTTACCCGGCTGTTGCCCGAAATTAAAGCTGCTACCACACAGGTTGAGCAGGCTGATCTACTGGGCATCTCCCGCCACACGGTGCAGCAGGCTCAGTATTTTCTGCTCACGGGCAAATATGCCCAAAAATAGCTCCTATGGTACAGGCCTATATCAGACTTATTTTGCATGCAACTTTGTATAAGGAGCTAGCGAAAGTGCTGGCTTTAATAAACATTTTATAAACTAAACTTTAAGCTTATGCTTACAAAAAGAAACAGCTGGCTACGTGCCGGCACATTAGCCGTATTAGGATTGGGCCTTGCATACGGTACCCAAAGTTTCACCGAAAAGAAAGAAGTGAAAATTGAGAAAACAGTATCAAGATCACTTGACGATCCGACTTGGTACAATAATGAGCTGGTCAATTCAGATCCAACCAATCCAGCGAATTATGCGTTGACACCAAAATTTGAGTGTGGTGATGATGACCAGGAGATCTGTTCCATCAAAGCACCAGATAACGGTTCGGGTCAGCCCGATATGTCGCATCAAGTAACACCCGGCGTGACAGTTGAAGATCAGATTGAAGATGCAGTATCCAGTTCTAACACCAACACTACTGTGCAAGCATTTCGCTCCAACCAGTAGACAAAAAAGCAGGCTTCCCTCATCGGAAGCCTGCTTCCGTTTCTTACCTCGGATTTTGTTCAATATTACTTTGACTAATCACTTCGGCGGGGATGGGATATAGATAACGGGCATCGTTAGCCGGTAGCTCATATCGTTTCGTCTCTCCATTAGTTATGACCTCCCGTACCAGATTTACGGCATGCTTGGGTTCGAGGTTTAATCGCTTCAGATCCGACCACCTTACACCCCGAAATAACATTTCCTTACGTCGCTCATTTAGGATCAAGCGCAATAAATCTTCCGGATCAGATAATTTCAATGCGGCAAATGAGCCCTTTCGAATCCGATTTTCCAACAGTTTATTGATATCGCCCAAGGCCGTCTCAGTAGCTCCTAAACGGGCATTGCATTCTGCCCGGATCAGAAAAAGCTCATCGTTGGCAAAACCCGCAAAATAAGTAGCCGAACGTCCAGAGTAATAACCTTTGAAAGCATATTCTGTTGCATTCACTGATTTAAAATAAATGACCTTGCGGAGATCATTAGCATCAAATAGGTTATATACTTCCATAGGTATTCTGGCCCGGCTACTGTTCAGTGCAGCACTCCCGGAAATAGTCGATCCATAGTAGATCATTTCTACATTTTTTGGTGTAATGGGGTAATTAAGTTTAGCGTCAATGGTATTAAAATCCATCAAATCTGCATTTATTTTCAGGCATTCATTGGCATAATACCGTGCTTGCTCATAGTCTGCAATACTCAGATATATTCTTGCCAATGCCGCATAAGCCGCTCGTTTGCCCGGTCGATTGATCTCAGCGGCCTGGTCCCTCAAATTAGGAATTGCCCCTTTGATATCATCAATGATCTGTTTGTATGTTTCATGTACCGTAGCACGTGTAACAGGAACATTAAAATCAGAAGTCAGCCGTATCGGCAGTCCGAAAGGGCTATCCGCAGTCTTATTATAAAGCGGACAATACAACTGGGCCGCATAGAAGTGCGCCAGCCCACGGACAAATAGGGCTTCGCCCTCAATATCTTTATTTTTAATCGGTTTCAGACGCTCAGCACCTTCCAGCACAATATTGGCGATCATAATGGTATTATAACAGGCTCTCCAATAAGCAACATCCGTTGTAATCATTTCTTTATCCCATCGATAAGCCTCCTGAAAGCTGGCGAGCATATTATTGTAGTTATCATGGTTCAGATAATAATCATCTGTCCCCAGTTCAATTAGTCCCGGATAATATAGATTAATCTGAGACTCAAAATCCAATAGCGCCCTTAAGTCCTCTTCCTTGTCGGGAGTAGCCGCAGACAACTGCGGCTTTTCATCCAAAAATTTAGTACAAGACTGGCAGCAAAGGCTCCATAGGAAGATGCCTATCCACATCATATTTTTCATTATAATTTCTTCCTTTCTATTAAAAATGAATAGATAACCCCAAGCTATAATTTCGAGCAGGAGGCATATTGTTAAAATCGGGGTCTATGCCCCATTTGTTGGCTTTCCATAACAGCGCTACATTGTTGGCCGAAGCATAAGCCTGTACGGGAAACTTACGCATGAGCAGCCATTGATATTGCAAACGAATATCCTGCAAGCGTATAATATCCCCTTTACCAATATTGGCTTCCGAGTAAGCATAGAAATCATCACGGTTTGAATTGGCTGGATAAGTCATCGATGGAACGGTTGTTTGAGATTCATCTCCTGGATTCTGCCAACGTTCTGCATAATCTCCATGGGTGCGCCAACCATTAAAAAGATCCAGGTACCGGATTGTTTCCTTTTGGAAGAAATGACCAAACTTGTAGGCGATATTGACACTCAAGAGCCACGATTTCCAGCTGAAAGTCTGGTTGAGCGATCCGTAATAGGGAGGGATTCCCGAACCGTGGTACACCAAATTTTGGATAGAGTCTGCCAGGATTTTGGTATAATCCTTAGAGATAGCCCCCTGCAGCGATCCTTGCGGATCGCCATTTTCAGGATCAAGTCCCATAAAGCGGTAAGAGAATACAGGATAGAGTGCCTTACCTTCGACTGGAGAAATACTTTGCCCTGCATAAGAGGTAAAAGTCAAAGCACGCCAGGTACCGCCATAATATTTGTTCACTTTGTCCTTATTTATGGTAAACAGTACCGTCGCATTCCATTTAAAGTTACCATCCAATATTTTTGCATTGAGATCAATATCAATACCCCTTCCCGAAGTAATAGCCACATTCCGTCGCAGCGTACTAAAACCAAAAGTAGGGTCGATGGGATCCGATGCAAAAAGATCCGTCGACTTTTTAAAATAAGCATCCGCGGAAAGTACAATCCGATTATTGATCAAGGAAGCGTCCAACGCGACATTGAACATGCGGACATCTTCCCAACGGAGCGATGGATTGGGCAGCAACGAGACGATGGCACGTGGAAAAGTGCTGACATCCGTATTTAGTCCCGACATATAACTGATAATAGGCAAACTAGTTGTCATACCACCCGAATTACCACTATGCCCCAATGTAGACCGCAGCTTCAAACTATTAACCATTTTATTCTTCGGAAAAAAGGCTTCATCTGACAGCTTCCACGCCAATCCAGCCGACCACAATGGATTCCATTTGTTGTTGGCATTTACCCCAAACAAGTTAGAGGCATCTTTTCGGCCACTTACCGAAAAGATATAACGCCCCCGATAAGTGTAGGAAGCATTCCCAAATAGCGATACATATCGACGCATTCGTTTATCAAACCCGTTTGTATAGGGAATACGGCTCAATCCACTCAGACCATCATAGATCGGATAGGCAGTTATTGGATCTATCAGTTGGCTATTGTACAGATTTTCGTCAAAACCATAGGTTGTAAACAGGTTGCTTTCTTCCCTGCGTGCCGACACTTCAGCGCCCCCAAAAAAATTCAGTTCATGTAGGTCACTCCATTTGTGTGCAAAATTGAGCTGTACTCTTCCTTTATGGCTGGTGAAATCATTGTTACCATTGGTCAGTATCCCTCCCAGCGGCACAATCCGTTTTACCGCCCCATTATTGATCTGCGTAAAACGGTTGATCAGATCACGTGTGAAGAAGGATTCCTGCCCGCGTAAGGTTCGATTCGCACCCAATTGACCTTCAAAGCCGTATTGGCCTGTAATATCTAGACTATTCCACAGCTTGACCGACAGTTTAAGCCCTGCATTCCAATAATTGGTATTATTATCGGATCTGGATGTACCAAATTCGTCCAACGGTCGATAAAACCAGTCCAGCAGTCCCTCATTGCGCGTAGCTACAGTCTCCATATACCTAAAATTATATTGTGATGGAATCGTTAGGGGATTACCGGCATCATCCATCAACTGTGCGTAAGGATATAGATTTGTCCTACCTCCGCCCACACCAATTGGATAATCAATGAGGTCCGGATTATAGCTATTCTTCATATTGGAATAAAGCAGGTTGCTCTCCAGCTTAAAGCGTTTCCAGAAATTCAGCTGATAACTTCCATTGATCACCAGCCGCTGATTACTACTTTCCCTTTTGCTGAGCATATTTCTATTGTAGCCGATCCCTACTCGGTAACCACTCTGCTCATCATGACCAGACAGCGCAATATTATTTTGGCTTAATATACCATTGCGATAGACGTAGCGGAGCAGGTCTTTTCGATAATCCTGAGTCATATATTGTTCGATACGCGCATCCATTTCCCCTTGCGTGATCAATCCTTTGGAAAGATCATACAGGCCATCAACAACTGGAGATACAATACCCCTATTCGAATTAGTACCGTTCAATATGGTATTGTAAAATCCTTTATCAAAAAGCATTTTTTCCACATCTATAAACTCTGCCGAAGACATTTTAGGTAAATACATCAGGTCAGGTTTGGCGGTAATGGTTAGATTAGACGAAAAATCCACCGCTGTTCCCTCCTGTTTATTTCGATTTTTTAGTTTGATTACGATAACACCATTTCCGGCCCGTGCCCCCCAGACCGATGTTGCTGCAGCATCCTTAAGCAGCGTAACGGTCTCCACATCATTCGGATTAATCGCGTTGATATCACCCTCAAAAGGCAGATCATTGACAATAATTAACGGTCCCATGAGCGCACTGGAAAGCGTATTGATACCGCGAATATTGATCTGATTGGTACCATCGCGCCGATCCATCTGCAGAGCCGAAAAATTCCCTTCTAAGCGGTCAAGAATATTGCCCGATGATAGTCTCTGCGTTATGACCTTTTCATCTACCTGTGCAAAAGCCCCGGTAGCACGGTCTTTGGGAATGCGCTGATAGCCTGTCTCGACCATCACCTCCTCAAGCTGATTTGTTTTCTTGTTAAGAACGATCCAAAAGTTCCTATTTTTGGATTCAGCAAGCGCCAGTACACGCGTTTCATACCCCATGTAGCTGACAGATAGCCGTTCACTAAGATCAGTCGCCGATACTTGAAACTTTCCTTCGCGATCCGTCCTCGTTTGCGTCTTTGTTTTCAACAGCGTAATGCTTGCGCCAGCAATTGGGTGGGCGGACTCATCTACTACTGTTCCAGTATAGTTGTGCTGCGCTTTTAATTCCATCTGCAAGAAGCATAATGTAATGAACAGCGCGTAAGTTAACCATCTATTCATAATTACCTTGCCCCCTCAACAAGTCGATTACATTATCAATCTGTTCTTTATTTACGAATGTATGACCTGTAATTGCCAGCACGGTACCGCGTGGCGAGATCCATACATATCTCGGAATTGAAGCATGCGGAAACAAGCTTATTAGATATTCATCATTATAAACAGTAGGTAGCGCGCTCCCTCCTATCCGAGCTAAGGTTTCGCTATAGGTCTTTTTGATTTTTTGGAGATCATCCCGGCGATGTTTGGTATTGACAAGTACCATGGCTAGCGTATCTGCATACTGTTGGCTCAGCTTCTCCCCTTTTGGCATCTGAGTGAGACACATTCCGCACCATGAGGCCCAGAAGTCCAAGATGATCAGCTTACCTTTCAGATGTTTTAGATCTGTAGTGATAGCCTTACCATTCGTGTAAACTTTATACTGTCGGGTATAAAAATCTTCGGGCACCCGATCGCCTACATTGATCGGTGCAACTGCAGAAAGCCCATCCGCCCCGCTGTCCTTGCGGGGGGTCTGGGCCGATAAACTAAACATAGAAACCAAACACAGCATTATCGCTCGTGCTCGTTTGCTCTTAAAAGCCTTGTACAAATTATATAGTATTGATTTCATCATCTTAAGGTTTTGGTGGGTTAATGGATTGAAAAAAATCATTGATTTGTTTGGTCAGCTGGATTTCCTTCATATTAGCTTCCAGAGTTGACAGTTTTAATTGGGTTGTATCTAAATGGCGGCTATGCGTTAGGAAATACGCCACCAGAGCACGTAGAATATCGGCCAAAAACAGCGTTTGCTGTACAGCCTCTAATTTGCTTTCGGTAACTTCGCCGAGGGTTTTGCATTTGAGGTCCAATGCATAGAGATACTCGCGTATCGTGACTAGCGGATAATTATCCCAAAAGTTTTCGATACATTTCAATGGATCGTAACTGTCTTCATGAATCTCGTAGAATGGCCTGTCAAGATGCAGGAGATCTTCATAAATGGCTTTCATGTGTTTAGTTTTTAGCTGTGACCTTAGCGCATAGCTCTCCCTGTCCGACCGAAATCAGCTTTTTTTGCGGGAGCCTGAGCTTGCTTAGGTCAGGTAAACAATAAATTAATTGGGAAGCTAGATCGCATTTGAGTGGTTATCACAAAGGTTATCATATTGGCGTGATGCAATCCATAGCAGTGTAGGGTCAAATCATGTTTGACTTAGCTACCCGAGCTACTCGGGAGCTGAAATAAGATTTTTTGTTGTCTGTTTTTTAAGGTTCATACTCACGTTTATAATTGTGAGTCTTATTCGGGAAAATGGCTATAGCAGGCCCTATCACCGTACAGCAAGGTTCCGACGCCTTTTAGAAACGGTCTACGATAGGGCCCATGACGCTATAGCTGTACAAATGTACAAATAAAGCAATCATAGGCATTATCCTATCGTCTCGTTCTAAATCAAATTGTCGGAATTTGCTGTCGAGACTCTTTAGTTTAATACCTTATTCATCTTGGATATTGATTCAAATATAGTCATAAAATTTATAAAATAAAAATTATTATTTATGAATAATAAATTATAACACACATTTAGTCTGCAAAAAGCAACATTTAGTAAATCAAACTTCAATAAATGAATGCGTCGACTAAATCCAGCAGTGCTGATCCTGATTTCCTTGCAGTAAAGTCATTATTTGAGTCCAAGATCATCAAAATCGATGAGGTTATTGGAAAAGCAAGGTCCCACAAAGATGGCGAAAGCTTTAGGGCTTCAATATAACTCCTATCTTGATAAATTAAATAACCCACAGAAATTCACTTTTGCCCATATATTTAAGATCGCATATTTATGTGATCTAGACCCCGATCTTATTTATAAGGTCATAAAAAACCAAACTTTTAAGAATCCTTAAAATCAAGCTTTCTTATTAAAAATGGACCTTTATTATAGAATTTCTATAATAGTATTTGTCTCAAATCTTTGCTTTTGATTTCGGAAACCCTTACTTTTAAAGTGCGAAGATAAAAGAGAAGGGAGCCGTGCAATTTGGGGCATAGATCTTAAAAAAGTACCGGTCGGCAAAATCAACAGTGGCGGTGCTATCCACAGGCCTTTGCTGGCTTTTGTATGCACATTCCTCATCCGAGGTAAAGGGCCATTGCTGATTTTAAGCTTTTGAGAAGCTATTCTGGCGGGCAGTATTTGTTCTTGATGAGCAGTGATACTGCAAGCTGACGAAGCTGATCCTTTATCTGCCGTCGTTCTGTTGTGGTTAATGACTTTTTTTGTCTCATAATTTACTAGTTGGGTTATCAACAAGAGTCTCGAGGCGGGAAGTAAGAACTTACAAAAGGAAAAGCTCCTACCTTCCACCGCCAACATGGTACCAGCAAGGACCTGACACGGTTTCCAGTAGGAGCTTTTCCCAAAAATTGTACAAATATACAAAATTGGGACAATATGCTCCTAAAGGTCTCGCGTCGATAAAATTGCTGGTTTCAGTTGACGAGACAGTAATCAGCTAACTGATTATGATACAAATATAAGTTAACAGAAATTAAAAACCAAAAATAAATTGGTTTTACCCAAAATATTTTTGTCAAATCTTGAAATAATTTTATGAAAATTCATATCGGACATATAATTAAAAGAGAAGCAAAAAATCAAGGTGTGAGCAATGCGCGTTTGATGGAAGAAATTAAAGTGAAAAATTCCCAAAACATTGAATATGATTTAAAGCAAGAAACACTATCGGTACAAAAATTAGCACTCTATACCTCAGCATTAAACCACAATTTTCTCAAATATTATACTGATCTCGAACCTTTCAAATCGTTCTACGAAAATGACAATAATACTTCTTTGGAAAAAATCAATTCTCTGAAGGAGCAATTAGATCAGGCTAATCGATTAATCTCTATGCAGGATGAAACTATACACACTCAAAAGGAATTAATTTCTACACAAAAGATATTGATAGAGGCCCTATCTGATAAAAAATAGAAACACATCACTTGGTATTGAACGTGTAGGCTTAGCCAATGACGGGTACGGAAAAATTCACAAACCAATGAAAGCTTAAGTAAATTCGCTAAGGTAATTTTCGTTGCCAGCCGTAAACATAAAGATATGACACCGGAAAATTGGACCTCAAGTGTACCCAATAAGAAAAATCCGACATGAAAATGATGATACCGGTTTTTACCCCTATCAAGTGTATGCTTTAGCAAAAATATTACAAATAAAACCAAGTCAACTTTTTGACTACTTCCACGGCGATGACGAGCGACCAATAATTGGGTTAAGCTAAGCCAGCCAAAAAAAATGGAGAAGCAGACATAAAAAAATATTTTTATTTTTCCAATTCCAAAAAATTATTTCTATATTAGATCAGCCGGTTGAAATATACCAACATCTAGCGAAGCGCTTATTTATTAGGGCGCTTTATTATTAACGATAAGATTTTTCATAATTTAGATTTATAAAGTTTCTCCCCTTTTATCAGCGACGAAAGGGGAGTTTTTTTGAGCATATAACATCTTTAAAATGAAAAGCCACTCCCTTCCGGAAATGGCTCAAAATAAATATCTATAAACTTTAAAAGTATTTGATTACAGTTTTTCGATTTCTTCGATAGAAAGACCGGTTCCTTTAGCAATATCAGCAATAGGTAAACCCATTTTCTTAAACTCTAGTGCAATGGCAATAGCTTCTTCACGCTTACCTTTTTCAATACCAGTCTTAAGACCTTTTTCAATGCCTTTCTGAATTCCTTTTTTTTTCAGCTTTATCTAATAAATATTCTTGAGTGCCCATTGTATCGCTCCTTCCTATTTTTGATTTAATTTCTTGTTCAAATATACTTAAAACTTCCTCATTATCAAAACTTACGTAGTAAGTAAGGAAATCATATAGCCCCTGTCGGGTATCCTTATCCATCTTCCTTTTCATCATCTCATCATACAGATCATGTTTTATTTCTTTCAGTCCATCATCGGTCACTTTCTTGTTTACTACAGCCAAAAGTGCAGTAAGGACAATCACTGAAAATGGATTCTCATTTGCTCGCAATTCCGATTCTTCCTGATCGAGGATCTTATAGCTATTAAAATCGTAGCGTAATGAAGTTCCCATAAACTCCTGGCTATATACCACTGGTCGATAGCCTTTGTTTTCATCTGCCAAAATTGCAATAGCTGTAATTGGAACTTTGTAACGATCCCATATTCTATAAAAATAGCGAAACATGCGCTCGGCCAAATCTCCCCTGCCTTTATTGCTCTGAATCTCTACATGGCAGAGTACGAACTGTTCGCGGCCATCCTTTTAAAAATACCTTCACAAGCTTGTCTACATAACGGACTCCCCTGCCGTTGCTTTCCGGAGGAAATAAACTCTCAAACTCTTTATCGAGATAATCAAAGGGTTTGCTCAGATCAAAAACGGCATCCGCATCCGGAAAGATAAATCGTAAAAAATGCGAGAACGTTTGTTCTAAGATAGATTTCCACAAAGGGTCGTCTACACGCCTTGATTTTGGACTCATAATTATTTATCAACTGGTTAACAGTACAAAGATACGAAATAACAATATAAAAAAACTAATTTAATTAGTAAAAATTAGAAAATACAAGATTCACGAAAGTACTAAATCAAACTGCAGATGATTTTTATGCTCATGAAGTTTTTTCGATTGCGAAATCTCAAAATATGAAACTGATAGATGTATCTGAACAATTATACAAATAACTATTTACGAATTCTATACTATCTCTAAACAACGAAAAGAGCGAGACGAATAATACTGCAAACTCTTCGACTGCTGCTAAGGTGATGCCTAGCGTCCAATAATTGGGTTAGAAAAGGGCATATAGCAACACACCCTAGTCTGCATATAGATAAGTGTCTTTGAACTAGATATAAATGAAGGACCTTAAAGATGAACTACAAAATATCATTCTTAGAGATGGACCTATTGGCAGTTCAAGCAAACTCAACCAAGTCCAGCATTTCCTTAAAGAAAATGCGACGCCAAGCCAAGGAATTGAAAGACAAGAGTAATACAATTGTGAAGAAGAAAAATGCTTAATTGATTTCGTGACACAACATTCTCTATGCTATTTAAGTGAAATAGATTAGCAAGCGCCCCCTAGCCAACTTTTTCGACTACATTAACGGCACAGTAAGCGCTCAATGATTAGACTTAGCTAAGACAATTGCAAAAACCAGGAAAAACAAACTGCAAAAAGATATTTTTAATTTTTGAATTTCAGAGAAGAATTATTCCTATATTAGATTAGCCGGTTGAAATATACCAAAATCTAGCGAAGCGGCTTAATCTATTAGGACGCTTTATTATTAACGATAAGATTTTTTCATAATTTAGATTTATAAAGTTTCTCCTCTTTTATCAGCGATGAAGGGGGAGTTTTTTATTAGAGCTACTCCATCTTGAAAATGAAAAAGCCATTCCCTTTCGGAAATGGCTCACAATAAATATCTATAAACTTTAAAAGTATTTGATTACAGTTTTTCGATTTCTTCGATAGAAAGCCCGGTACCTTTAGCAATATCAGCAATAGGTAAACCCATTTTCTTAAACTCCAATGCAATGGCAATAGCTTCCTCGCGCTTACCTTCAATTTTACCTTCAATCTTACCTTCAATCTTACCTTTCTGAATTCCTTTTTTTTCAGCTTTATCTAATAAATATTCTTGAGTGCCCATAGTATCGCTCCTTCCTATTTTTGTTTTAATTTCTTCTTCAAACTTAGATAAATTGCCTACAAAAAGCAATTTATCGATCTCTCCTCTGCCATTAAGGACTAATATATTGAGGAAACATACTCAAAACTTCCTCATTTGCACTCATTATCAAAACTTACAGCGCAGCATACATACTGTCGGCTGAAAACTATTGCCCCCAATAGGAAGTATTCAGCCGAAAAGTTGTAAATTTGACAGCTGGTTACAGATTTAATCCAGACAACTTTGCCAGCGGCAAAGCACATTCCGTTCAGCTGGAAAAAGAAGTGCAGAACTTTCGGCTGAAAGGATTGCAGCTCGACGATATGATGCGTCTAAAGAAGGTAAGCCAAACCATGAAGGCCGATGCAGCCGGCCTGAAAGCCGCACAAGATCTAACGGCTATGAAAGCGTCGTTTTCTGCAGTCACACAATCCCTATTTACCATTATGGAGACGATGAAATGTACCGATGAGGCGATGTACCTGCAGTATTGCCCTATGGAAAAAGGCTATTGGCTAAGTTACGACAAGACGATAGAAAATCCGTATGCAGCGTCGATGCGCAAGTGTGGTGAGCTGGTCAAAGGAATGGCGAAAGCCGATTACCCAGAGCCCGTAGCCTGCCATTAATTTCCGCGGTTGATATAATCTATCTATTTTTTTGCTATTTTTAGATACACAACTTTTTACTGTGTATAAGTATACCCATGAATCTATATGCTTAGTGTAACTACCGAAAGATCCGATTTTGACCGGGCCATATTCGACCTAGTCCCGCTACCCATGTGGATCTATGACCTAGATACATTACGTTTTCTTGCTGTAAATAAAGAAGCCATCCATCACTACGGATATAGCGAGGAAGAGTTTAAGCAAATGACAATCAGAGATATTCGCCCGCAAGAGGATATACCGAAATTGGAGGAAGCTGTAGAAAGAACCAAAAGCCGGCTAAAAAAATTTAAGAAAAGTATTTTTCGGCATCAGAAACGTGATGGCAGTATTATGTATGTACAGATTAAAGGCAACACCATCAATTTCAACGGCATTCAAGCCGAAATCGTTACCGCCACCGAACTGACCGAGCTCTATGAGAAAGAACGCAACTTAGACAAGGCCTACAAGGAGCTTTCATTCAGTGAGAAAAGGTTTCGATCATTAATCGAAAATGGTCGGGATCTTGTGGCCATTATCGACCTCGACGGCAAATACAAGTATGTAGCCCCTACATCCACTACCGTTCTGGGGATGGATCCTGAAGCCTTTGTGGGCAAAAGTGCCTTTGAATTCATCTATGAAGATGATGCTCGCCAGGTCAAGGCGCAGCTCGACAAAATGAAGGTATCGAAGTCGGCTTCCATTGGCGCATATCGGTTTCCCGATGCAAACGGCGATCTGCGCTGGTTTAAAACCGAATTATCCAACCACCTAAACACGCCCCTTATTGAGGGCATCATTGCTAATACGCAGGAGGTCACCGCCGAAATCAAAGAGAAGATCGTCAACGATCTTTTTACCGAGCTGACCTTAACCTTTGCAAAGTCTATTTCCCTGATATCCTCACTAGATCAAGCCCTTCAACGATTGGTGTTGCTTCCCAAGATACGTGTCAGCGAGATCTGGTTGGTCGCTCCAGACCACAGCGAGTTACACCTTGTGTCAAAATCGTCGCAGCAAAGTAAGTTCGCGCTATTTCACCAACAGACGCAGGAATTGACTTCCTTTAAAGAAGAGGACGGGCTCGCAGGTAAAGTATGGAAAGAAAAAAAGGTGGTTATTTGGGACGATCTCGGCGAAAATAAAGATTTTCTACGCGCAGAAGCAGCCAGGGCGGTGGGTCTTTCCACGGGGATCGGACTACCGATTATGTATGGCGATGAATTTCTGGGCTGCATCGTATGTTTTTCGACGTCTGCGCCAGAGAATCTTGTCGAAACGATAAATTTACTGACCAATGTCAGCGAAAAGCTTGGCCCACTCGTCAAACAAAAAGTGACAGAAGAAGAGTATCGTTCTATTTTCAATATTTCTTCAGATCCGCTGTGCATAATTGGTTTCGATGGTTATATCAAAAAATGCAATAAAGCTTTCAGCCAAGTGCTGGGTTATCCTACAACATATCTATATGCTACCCCCATGTTTGAACTCATCCATCCCGAAGATCGAGAGCGTTTAGAAGAAGGGTTTTCGTTATTGATGAGCGGCCATAACACCGAGCGTTTTTCGGGTCGGTTTTTAACATCCTCCGGTGATATGAAATGGTTGCAATGGTCGGCTACTGTAGCAGCAGAATCCAAAACGCTTGTTGCTGTCGGGAAGGATATCACCAAACAAAAGCTTGCCGAGCACGCGTTACAAACAGCTTATGAACAATTAAAGACAGCCCAAAAAATTGCTAAGCTCGGGTACTGGTTTAGAACTATAGATTCGGATGTCACGGAATGGAGTGAGGAGATGTACAAAATTTATGAGTGTTCGCCTAGCACCTTTATCCCCAGCTTAGAAAATATCAAGCAAACTTTGCAGCCCAAAGACCAGCATATGCTCGAGGATGATCCTTTATTTCACGTAGAGCCTGGAATTATCAAAAGCTTTGAGCATGAAATCATCACCTTATCGGGAAAGTTGAAATGGGTGCATCAAGAAGTGCGATTAGTCACTGATGAAACGGGTAATACGATTAAAATTGAAGGCACAATACAAGATATTACAGCTTCCCATCAGGCTATGGATCAAATAAAGAAACAGAACGAGACCCTCTGTGAAATCGCCTGGCTGCAGTCTCACAGTATCCGCGCTCCACTAACACGGATCATGAGCCTAATTTACCTTTCAAAGGAATTAGATGGCGGCGGAAAATCTACTGCTGAAATTATGGATCTGATTATGGATTCCGCAAAAGAATTAGATGCGGTGATTGCGCAAATCACCGTTAAAACAAACCTTATTCATCATTAAAATGGAACAGATACTACTTATAGATGACGACGCTGTCATCAATTTTGTACATACTAAAATCATTGCTAGTGTCTATCCCGATGCGACTGTGGTCATTTTAGAAAATGGAAAGAAAGCGGTGGAATACATACAGCAAAATCAACAAAATCCCTATCTCGTCTTCTTGGATATCAATATGCCGATTATGGATGGCTGGCAATTTCTGGAAGCGATGCAAGATTTTCCCAATAAGGACAACTTGCGCATACATATGTTAACCTCTTCCGTAGATTTAAGAGACCAGAGTCGCGCAGCAGACAACAACATGGTGCTTTCTTATCTTTCAAAACCCTTAACAAAAGATGTTTTACGATCGATACCCGTTCAACAGTAGCTGGCATTAGGTAAGTAGTCCATCAACTATTACGCACTTTAGGCAATACCACCTTCATTGCGTCGGCAACAATAGTTTGACACAAAATCCAGGTTGCTAAAGGACGTAAAAAACCGATTTAAACGAATAGAGCCCAGTCTGATTTAGTAAACAGGCTGGGCTCTTCAATTTTACGCTAAACCCTTCGTTTTAAAAAAGCGTATTTTTGCATTTTTATTCGTTTAAATACAATATTTCAATCCAAAAATTGTATAATAATTTGAAAAAATGCATTTTTATGCTATATTTGATATAAAACATATACAAACCGATTTCTAACCGCTATAAATTTTTATGAAATAGCACAATATTTATGTTGCCCAAGCACCAGGTGTATTGGCAAAACCTAAGTTGAACGAAACTAATCAAACACAATTTTATTATGAAAAGAAGTATGCTCATACTAGTGAGTTTACTGAGTACGTATGGTGTCGCCCTGGCCCAAAAAATCGTTACCGGTAAAGTCACTACGACAGATGGGTCGGCATTAGGCGGTGTAACAGTTCTCGAAAAAGGCAAAAACACCCAGTCCATCACCACCAACAGTGGAATGTACAAGATCACCGTACAAGAAAACGCCACCTTAATTTTTAGACATGTCGGTTATAACCAAATCGAAAAAGCGCTCATGGGGCAGTCGGTAATCAACATCAGCCTATCCGAAAACAGTTCGTCCCTCGACGAAGTGGTAGTCACCGCTTTCGGAGTCAAACGTGATCGAAAAACCCTCGGATACTCCACACCTATCGTTGCCGGATCAGATGTATCCGAAACCCAACGCGAATCGTTTTTCCAAGGTCTCCAAGGCCGTGTACCGGGCCTTTCAATCAATAGTACAAGCGGTATGCCAGGTGCATCGGCACAAATCGTACTGCGCGGCTTTGCCTCCATCTCTGGCGACAACAATACCCTTATCGTTGTCGATGGCGTACCCATCAACAACTCCACACTGAATGAAAATGACCTGGCTAGCAATGGAGCAAATCGAGATCTCGATTACTCCAATCGGGCAATGGATATCAATCCAGACGATATCGAAACCTATACCATCCTGAAAGGCCCAGAGGCGACAGCCCAATTCGGCAGCCAAGGTGCAGGCGGAGCCATTCTCATAACAACCAAGAAAGGAAAAGCCGGTAAATTTACCGTCAACTATTCGCTCTCAGGACGTGTTGAAACGGTCAATAAATACCCCGAGCGGCAATATGTTTATGCACAGGGAACCAATGGTGTATACGCCGCTAATTCGGTCTATTCAATGGGACCAAAATATGCAGAAGGAGTCACGCTCTACAAAGACAATGTCAACAACTTCTTCCGCACCGGATATAATCAAAAGCATAATCTTTCTTTCGAAGGCGGATCAGAAAAAGTGACTTACCGCTGGTCCAATGAATACAGCAACAATACTGGTATCGTCCCCAATACCAGCTATAAGCGGTTTTCGACCCGCCTCAATGGAACAGCAAAATTTAACGACAAACTCGAATTTAACACCTCTTTCAACTATATCAATTCACAAAACGATAAAGTCCGTAAAGGCAATACAGGCTACCTGATTACCCTGATGCGCTTCAACCCGCTGTACGATGTTCGCGACTGGATCGATGAAAAAGGGAATCGTGTACTCCACAGCACCGATATTTACAATGAGCTGGATAATCCCTTTTGGGATGTATACCGCAACACCGCCAATGATGATGTAAACCGCCTCCTTGCCACTTCCAACATGACCTATCGCGCTACGAACTGGCTAAGCCTCAACGGGATCATCGGCATCGACTTTGCCAACACACGGGGGCAAAGCGTTTACCATCCTCAATCCTACTCCGGATCAGGGTCTTCGACCAATGTACGCAATGGCTCCATGAATGAGTATCAAGTCAATGCACGCGTGCTCTCGGGATCATTTATGGCGACGGCCAATACAAAAATCGGGCGCGACATTAGTTTTAGGGCAAACTTGGGAACAGAATTTAAAGACTACAATACCCTTACTAACTCCCAATATGGCGAGGACTTTTACGATCCCAACTTTTACAGCATCAACAACACCTTTCCGAGCACGCGCCTGGCGCGATCTGTTGCCAATAACTTTCGTACAGTCGGATTTTTGGCACAGGCTGGATTTGGATATCTTGACAACCTGCTGTATCTAAATTTAACCGGACGACTGGATGCAGCCTCCCGAATGATGCCCAATAATCCGTATTTTGGCTATCCATCGGCTTCGTTGGCCTTCAATTTTTCAGACTTGTCTTTCTTCAAAAATAAAGTGCAATGGCTCAGCGACGGAAAATACCGCATCTCTGTGGGAACAACGGGAAAAGCGCCCTTTAAAAGCTATTACACGTTATCTAATCTCGAGCCCAAGCTATCCACAGGTGGTGGATTTGCCTATGGTGTGAATGGCGGAAATCCCGATCTGAAAGCCGAAAAAACCCGCGATTTTGAAACAGGACTCGAATTTGGCTTTTTTAAGCGCCGCCTTACATTTGATTTCAGCTATTTTAACCGTTTAAGCACCGGGCAGATCATTCTACCGCGACTGAGTTATGGCTCAGGCTTCGTTTTACGGATGATGAACGGCGGTGAAGTCAAGACTTACGGTACCGAATTGCAAGTCAACGTCAACCCGATCAAAAAAACCGATTTCAGTTGGGACATGACCTTTAATTTTACCCAGTACAAAGGAAAAGTACTTTCATTAGCGGAAGAATTGCCCGAACTGTATGATTCTGACACCTGGGTACTGAGCGGCGTAAGGTCTTCGGTCATGCCGGGCTATAGTATCGGTACCTTAACTGGAACACAATTTAAGCGAAACGGTCGCGGAGACATTTTGATAAACCCTCAAACCGGTCTACCCATCGCCGGCACCGACAAATATTATCCTATTGGAGATCGTATTCCTGACTTCACGCTGGGCATTGTCAATAAGTTCAACTACAAAGATTTTTACCTCACCTTTTTATGGGACCTCCGCAAAGGTGGCGATGTGCTCAATGGACTGGATTATAGGCTCTATACCTATGGGCAGTCTGTTAAGACGTTAAATCGGGAAAACCCTCGGGTGATTGAGGGGGTACTCGAGGACGGACTCGAAAATACAGCCAATCCAACAACGAACCGTATTGCGGTAACCCCTTATTCAGCTTCAGCCTACTATATGACCAATATAGAACCGCAGATGTTTATCGAGAAAAACATCTATGCATTTAGACTGCGCGATGTTACACTCCGCTATGCACTTCCCAAGCATCTCACACAGCGTATTTCGCCACAAGCTGCATTAAGTGTATTTTTTACCGCTACCGATCTTTTTCTTTTTACGAATTATACAGGACTTGACCCGGAAAGCAATAGTAATACGGCAGGCCTTGGCGGCATCGGCGGATATGGTATAGATTACGGAAACATGGCTAAGCCAAGAGGTTTCAATTTTGGTCTTAACTTGAGATTTTAGGAGGAATATATCATGAAAACAAAACTTTATATACTCATCTTTTCAGTCCTTGCCGGATTGAGCAGTTGTAAAAAATACCTGGACATCAATGAAAATCCGTCCAACCCGCAGCTAGTCAAAGCCGAATTGCTTCTAGCTCCGATCATCTATCAGATGGCCAATGGTTATGCCAATGACCAGCGGCAGATGAACAAATTCAATCAAACCATCTTGGGCGCGAGCACAGACGAATCCTCCCGGATCTGGGAACGTCATGGTTTCCCGCAGCAAAGTGATGTTGGCGGTGTGATGTGGCGTATGGTCTATTTTGATCATGGACTCAACCTGCAGCTGATGATCAACGATGCAATAGTCAATCAAAAATATGAATACGCCGCGATCGGCTATGCCGTAAAGGCCTGGGGCTATCAGATGCTCACCGATTACCACGGCCCGATTATTCTCGATGAAGCCTTGCGTACACAGCAGTTATCTTTCAAATATAATGACCAGCCCGAAGTATATGCTAAAGTACGTGTATGGTGTGACTCGGCTTTATATTATCTGGATCAAAAAAGCCCTGTCGATTATAGTGCCAACCTGAATTCAAAAAAAGGCGATAATCTATTTCGGGGAAATATGGACCGCTGGCGAAAGTTTGTCTACGGCCTAAAAGCACTTCAGTACATTCACCTGGTCAACAAACCCGATTTTAAAGAAAAATATGCCGATTCCATTGCCTATTTTGTGGACCGTTCATTTGATTCTCCGTCCGATGATGCTGGCGTTAAATTTGACGGTGATAAATCGGAAACAGCCAATGTGGTAAGCTCCAGATTTGGTCTTTACACCACATCTTATTATAACAGGGCAGGCAAGCCGATCGTACGCTACCTCACCGGAGGATTGCGCGGTGAACCCATTGAAAACCCGAAAGTATCGACCGATCCACGTCTTTCGCGCATGTTAATGATCAACAATCCGGTTGACAGCATCTACATCGGCGGCGATCCCAATGTATCCAACACAACAGTTCCAAACATCCTTGGAGACGTCAGTAGCGGCGTGGGCAAATTTATCTTTAGGGACGCAGCTGATTTTCCGCTGATGACCTACGCGCAGCTGCAAATGGTCAAGGCCGAAGCACTATTTATCAAAGGCGATGCAGCAAAGGCCTATGAGGCCTATATCAAAGGTATCTATGCCCACATGAACTTCGTCAATAAGTACATCAATACCACCAACGAAAAATCCATTACTGCTGTTGAAATAGATAATTACATCAAAGGAGGAGAAGTACCGCTATCTGCTGCTGATCTAACCCTAGCCGACATTATGGGACAAAAGTATATTGTCCAGTGGGGATGGGGCGGTTTAGAACAATGGTGTGATTTAAGGAAATATCATTATAGCACCGAAATATTTAAACAGTTTATTCCATTGGCCGGCAGCCAGCTGACTTACAATGATTATTGTTACCGCGTCCGGCCGCGTTATAATTCGGAGTACGTATGGAACGCTTCAGAGCTTGAACGATGGGGCGCCCTAGAGCCGGAGTATGTGATTAAGCCCACCTGGTTTGTCACTTCAACTTATTAACGGATTAAAGAAAAAATTATGAAGAATTTCAAAAAAATAGTATTTCTTGGTTTAGGTGCATTTGCCCTATATTCTTGCGAGAAGTCCATTCAAGACTTTGGAAAAGTAGAGTTTCTCGGCCCCGATGATGTCATTGTGAAGGTAAATATGGCATCTATCTATCCCGATGACCGCTATATGTATGTCAAATTTGATGACCAGCGCGTCACTTCGCTCATCCGGGGACGTGAGCCGTTTCCCGGCGGCGGGTACAACACCCGCGGGGACTCCAGACCCGACTTTTTAAAATGGAAGGCCGGCAATGTGAAAGTACAGGTTGCCCTTCCACATAAAACCGATGATGGACGCGACTCCATTATATTGGCCGAATCATCCGTAAACCTTGGTGCCGGCAAGCGCTATACCCTGCATATTACAGATACAGCGCAGAATACGAAAATGATCTTAAATGAAGAGGATCTTTCGCGGCCCGACAGTACACAGGCAAAATACCGATTTACCAATCTGATGCCCAATGTCCCGTCCATTGATCTCTATTATGGCGCTGCAGCAACTGGAAGCGCAACTGCTATTGCTGTCCAAGACTCGCTTGTAGCAAAAGATGTAAAATACCTAGAGACCAGCCCCTATTTCCAACTGAACCGTATTGCGACACGGACATGGAAGATCCGCAAAGCCGGATCACCTGTAACAAATGGTACAGTAATCGCCTCTTATAGCAATGCCGGAGCGATACTTGACCGCAGGTCGTATGTTGTTTATGCCTTAGGCTATGATGGATTTACCAGTACCATCATGAAGCCCTATGTTTCATTTTTCTTAGTTCGATAGATATGGAAAGAAAAACAATTTTTAGTTTTGCCCTGCTATGCATATTCTGTATGGGTATAGCTAATTCGTGCAAACAGAGGGATGATTATCCCTCCTTTGATGATAAGGTCGTAGAAAATCCGATCACAGACACAATCCCCAACGATACACAGATGGAGGCGGTCACCAAAACGATTATGGAACGGACTGACCTGATCAAAACGTTTTTGGTCGATTCATCCGTCAAAGTAACGGATGGACTTACACGCACCCATATACGTTATCTGAATAAGCTCGATCAACGGGTGAGTTTTCAATTGCTAACAGTAGACCTTTCATCCAAAGCGGTATTCCCTTCAATTATGAGTGCATTTGACGATTATTTATATGTTAGTCAGCCAATTGGCGATATGGCAAAGTATAATGAACCGCGGGCGGGGGGGCAGATTCTATCGGCTATCAATGCCGCTTTATCTACGACCTACTCTTACATTAAAAATGGTCGGCAGATCAATGTATCGACCAGTAATATAAAAACCAAAGAAAAGACCAGGCCTTTCTTTGCCATACGCAAAGATGGCTCGCCTTATATTGGCAATTGTCCCGATACCACCAAGTTTGCTTTTGAGCCTTATGATTTGAATCAATTTAGCGGACTGGTATCCGGTACCAACTGGGTTCGTTACCGGGGTTATAACGTTTTGACTACAGCAGCTATTGTTCAAGCGGTAACAGCCATTGGCCTGTCCGCAGACAATAAAACGATGTATGCCTTGGTTGTTGATGGTGGCGACACAAATTTTTCAGTTGGCATCAGTTTAAATGATGTTTCTGCTTTGATGGGTGCTTTAGGCAGTCATGATGCTTTTGTATTAAACAGTGGCACCACCAGTGTTATGGTCCAGAAGACGATCACCAATGACCAATTCAACCCCGTGGTCTGGAATACAGTATCTAAACCCCTAACGGCAGGCGGATCCGCAAGCATCAGTGGTATTGGATTTGTGAAGCGATAAATCGTTTTTAAAAAATCAGCTACTCTACATACAAGTTGGAGTAGCTGATTAAATCGCTACCCTTCGCCATGCCATCTGCTGAACTTTTAGCCATGCCTTGACCCGTCCTAAAATTATTTTTGCGCATGTACTAGACATAGATGAGCATTTACCTGCGTAAAAAATTCGCTTTAAGACAAAATTTAACACCTTATAAACGATTACAACCAGATAAAATATCATCACACACTACATTCGAAGTAAAAAAAGCAAATAAATCACCTACCCGACACAAATAAGTACACATTTTAACAAAAAAACACAGAATATTAGTAGAAAACTCAGAAATAAAAGACATAATAAATTAAAATATCCATAAAAATGCCTTTTGATCTAAAAAATTATCAAAAAAAACAGATTAAATTTGAAAAAGAAATAAAAAATCCATATATTTACATCACCTTAATAGGTTTATAATTGGTTATTTGAAGGTTTTCATTCTCCCCGACTGAAAACCTTTTTTTATTTCACATGTTTCCATCAAAAATGTACTTTTTGAGCACTCTCTACAACAAGATACAATCAATCTCCAGCTGATTACCAGAAATATACCCAAGAACCTCATCCCTATAACTTAAATTCTCAATATCTAAATATTTCGGTAGTGATGAATAGCCTTCTGGTATGTTTTTTAGCCTAAAGATGGTTTCCTTCTCGTTGGAGGCGAAAGACCCAGAGAAGGCTGTAAACGGCAAAAAATCCTGGGAGGAAATTAATTTTGCCAGTTGTACACCTTTGACCGCAGCAATGACGATTTTGACCAAAATATAGACCGAAGCACAAAACACAGAGTCTGATGTGGTTAAAAGGCTGACGAGTGTCCCGACAAAGGCAGTCAATGCACTGTACAGTAGTTTTCTGACTGGGCTAAATCAGGAGCACCAAAGCTGCGGTACAAGCGATCGCTAAACGGGTTAACGCGATGAAACCGGGAAAAATAGGCGAACTACGGTACCTTTGTTTAGTTCGCTCGACAAATGAATCGTCCCACCGATATGTTCCATGAGATGTTTGACCAACGCCAGTCCGATTCCCGTTCCAGCAACCTTGGCCGTATTACTCGCCCGTTCATTCATAAGAAAAACCTTCTGCAACTCATCTCCGGGAATTCCAATGCCATTATCCTCGATATAATATACGACCCCCTTGTCAGCTTTTTCACTGTAAATATGCAATAAAGCCTCTCCTGATTTTTTTGCATATTTTACGGCATTACCAATGAGATTGATAAAAACCTGATAAACGATTCCACCATCCGTATACAAAGGAAATAGATCTCCTAATATGAATTCCATGTGTTTGTCGGGATATACCAGTTTAATTTCATCAATACAATTGCCTATTTTTTTATCCATTGCCACACACGCAACTTCTTTCTCGGCACGGCGTATCTTCCCAAGCTGCAATGTCTGATTTATAATACTTTCTATATTTTGAATAGATGCCGCAAAGGTTTCAAACCATTTTTTACTTACCTTAACGGAAACACCCACATTTTTACTCAGAAAACTATTCCCAATTTTCAAAACAGACAATGGATTTTTCAGATCATGTGCCAATGTGCTGGCGAGCACGTCCAATTCGCGGCTCAACATAAGCTGCTTTTGCTTTTCTTTCACATTTTTGTAAGCAAGATGCCGGTCCGTTACATCACTTGCAGTATGCATAATAGCATAGGTTTTCCCATCCTCGTCAAGCAATGGTCTATATTCAAAATTAAAATATCGCAGTATTTTCGTGCCATCATGAACAATATAAGCGGGTGTATCCTCAGCCTGATAGACAATTCCTGTTTTCCATACATTTTTCAAAATGGATGAAAAACCTTCTTCCTTAAAATTTGGAAAGCATGCACAAAAACTACGCCCCAGGATGGAGCGATCCACACACCAGATATCCAGCATCCCTTGGCTAACAAAAGCAATATTTAGCTCTTTGCTATCAAAAATTGCGATCGCACTAGGGCACTGCTCCAAAACAGACATCAGAAAATTAGCTGCAATTTTCATATACGCTAATATAATTATTTTATTTTTACAGCTGATAAAATAGTGCCAAAATCCTTGCTCCATTTCGAGGAGCCGTTTTAGTGATTAAACTAGTCGTTGACATTACTTATCCAGTTATTAGCCACCCCATAATCTGTAGGATTTTCCGTAGATTCAATAGAGAGCGTCCCCCCTTTTCTGAGCTCATCGTGTGTTATCCATAAACGCCCTAAATCCTTACCATTGAGCAGGATTGATTTAATATAACGCTTTTTGTCACTCGCATTAGGCACCTCAATGACCAGCGGATTTGAACCATTACCTAGAATAATCCGTTCAAAAAAAGGTACGCTAACATAGAAAATAGGCTCACCGATCAAGGGTTGTTGCAATCCGATGGCCGAAAGTACCCACCAACTGGACATCGCGCCGGCATCGTCGTCCATCGTCCGCACAAAAGCCTTGGGCTCATTTTTATAAATCCGATCGATATGTGCTCCGATTCCTCGGCTATTGTCGTTGAAATAATATTGAATGGTGGTATCCAAAGCGATGCGATGTATCCATTCTTGATAACGCCAAGGCGACTTGCTCGCATTATACAAAGTCAGTGATTGCATGTCCGGTTCATTCGCCCTGTTGAAATAATAACCGTCATAAAATTCATCTAGTTCCCGCAGAAAGTCTTCCTCGCCACCTGCGAGCTGCTTTAATCCAGCGACATCGAAGGGTACATTCCATCGATATTGCCTGATTGTGCCCTGATACATATCACGCGCAGACATACGATCTACATCCCGTTTTGTCAGATCTTTAAAATCTTTATTCCAAATAGTTCGATATGACTTTGCCCGTCCCAGGTAGGTCTTGCGCTCCTGCGGAAAAAGTTTGGCCATTGCCCACATATCATAACATGCTTCAAGGTATTTGTCCGGTTTCTTAAAATCAAAGCGGGCGGTATCACCTACCAAGGAGTCTCTAATACCAGCAAGATCAACCTCATATCCCTTTCTGACCGCATCCAGCAGGATCACTGCGGCATGCTCTGTCCGGACTGAATTGGCAGGTTCATGCGGGCCAGCAAAATCATATTTCCCATAACGATAAAGGTCGGCTATAGACGTGATGATGCCTTGATACATATGGGGATCTAGCAATTCCAGAAGTGGTAATTGTGTTTTGTAATTGTCCCAGATGGCCCAGCCGTGGTAACGTTTCTCTTTTGAACGATGCATTTTTCCGTCTGTTCCCCAAAAATCGCCCTGCGAGTTGCTGATACTATAGGGAGATTGCAAACTGCGATATAGTAAGGAATAAAAAAGATCTACTTTATCCGGATCGCCCTTTACTTTGAGCCCTGAAAGGGAATTTTTCCAGTGATCAGCCGCGCGTTTTTTTATGGTCTCAAAATCTAGCTTAGCGTATGCTGAGATCGCCATTTTTGCATCATTTTTACTCACAGCGGAAAAAGCGATATTAATATCTGCGACTAAAGCTTCCTCTTTTAGATCCACCCATATCTTATTTCCTTCTTTTCGCCATCCCCTGGCTTTAGGAATCTCCAGCGCATAATAAATAGTATAGACACCAACATGGCAGGTCGTTTTCGCACGCATTTTACCTACAAGGAGATTACCCGCTTGAATAAATTCATTGTCAACAAAAGCTCCATTGAAAGCATGTTCCAAATCAATAAAAAAACCTTTTCTCCCCGCGGGAAAGCTATAGTGTTCCCGGCCAAAATCATTATCAACAGCGACTTCAACTTGAATGCCTTCTGCTGTATTTACCGTATAATAACCCGGGCTGGCCTGCTCAATGACTTTATTCAAAGGTTTTGTATCATTTTCTATAAATGGTTTAATCAGGATCAATCCTCCACTGCCCATACAGCCCACCCCCTCCAGGCGATTGTGGGTAAACCCCTTAATTTCTTTGGCCAGATACTCGTATCCTGTATGCGTTGTAGGATTAGTATAAGGTACGATACTCAATTGGTGAAAAGGAGAGGACGCTGCCGGCGAAAGCTGGCCATGGTCACCGGAAGATCCTAAGAAGACATTCACGCGTTCGGTTTGCGCTCCAGCAGCAGCTGAGTAACAGAGGAGCAAAGTAAGCAGCAGCTTTTTCATTTAAAGTCTATTAATTTTTTAATTCTGCTTTCAAGCAGTATAATCCTATTAAACAAATCCCGATTTAATTACTAAAGCACCTTGAAACCAGTTCTTTATGCCGCACTTTTGAGACTAGCTAACGGGATAAATAAACATATGCAAGCAAAAATACGATCTTTCTTATTCTTTTTTAGTGTACTGCTAATGAAATTCCAATTTAATAGTGCAGCCCTGGTTCGGTATCACAATGCTTCGCCCCTGTAGACAGCCTATTGTCGCTTTGGCATTTCCCAGTTGCTCATAAATTTATTTTATAAAAACAGTTCGCCTTAAAAACACACGTTTTTTAAGGCGAACTTCAATTTGAGCCTCAAATCTATGAACCTACTTTCTCCGCCGCCACCAGATCCAATACCCTAGCACAGCTAGCATGACGCCCCCTATCGCAAAAAATTCAGCTGACACCACCTTATTTTCTCGCTTCACACGCGAATCCGAAACGCTTGCCGCTTCGCTGTTTGCCTCCCGCAGCTGCAAATTCTCTTCCTTTGCCGCTTTCCCCGGAAAACGCTACAACTTATGACCATTACAATGCTTATAACTAAGAGGCAAAACACTAGGCTGCCAAAGACTGAAATTGTGTATTTGTTCATGACAGCGTCCTCCTCAATTGATCCAGTTTGCGATAGCATAAATAGTAGCAAGTGGACGCCGCCGCGATTCTACCCGGTCATGGCTATTGCCTTCTACCGAGATCAATAATGGACCATGCAGCGCTTTAACTAGGCCTACATGATGGATCCGTTTCAATTGGCTGCTATAGATAGCAAATAGATCAGCCTGCTTGACATATCCCTTATCGATTTGGCTTTGTGGACGACGACGTGCTTTCGGAAAGAGCGCAGGACTCCATGCACTGCGCGGTATTGAAGACCAGCCTGCCCATAACACCAGCTGGCAAATGCGGCACACCATTCATAACCATCACCTAGGCCCACATAGGCCAGGTACTTAGAAATCTCTGGCCCCTTATTATCGCCTCCGATCTCCCTTACCCCAATTTCATTTGCTGCAATTTCATAGATTTGCTGCCTAAGCAGATTGGTGTTTCGTACACTAGCATTGCTATACATTTCCTCTAAAACAGCATTTCCAGTAGCAGCAGAAATGCAAAGAGCAATAGAAAGAATACCGAGAAATAAAGAATAGATTGTTGCCATGAGTTCAATTGATTAAAATGGTAATAAATATCCTGTCTATAATATTTGATGGGTCTCCATAGGTATTCCAGCAACCAGATGCAGCAACATATAAAGACCAGTCCGGCCATTAGCCCAAAATAAAGCAGGGACAGTACCCCCAGATCGAGCGCAGCTGATGCCGGGTCGAAAAATTGTAATATACTCCCAACAAATAGGAAAATAATTACCAGAAATATACTTGCCATACCGATCAGATACTTGGGCTCAATCGGCAGTTTTTGTGTTAAACCATACCATGGTCCTTTCATTTCTACACTGTTCATAGTGATATAATTTAATGATAAAAACGAGTTATACCTTACCTACATATTGACTGCGCGAATAGCGATTTCGATTCCGGTCGCGCATCAAGATAAAGACATCGAGACCGACATTTTGCATGTAATCAGGCAGTTGGAGCATTAATCCTGAGTCCGAGCGCCTTACTAGCGTCTCATTACGGATAGCAACTCTGGCTATTGGATCATAAACCACTAGTAGCAGCTCGATATTAAACAGAAAACCCAATACAAGCTTTGATATTTAAATATTTATCATTAAATTACTGATGCCGGTTAAAGTAAAACCAACTTTTAGCAAAGCCTCCTGAGTTAAATTTGGAGGTTAAATTATTAATGATTTTTTAAATACTTCTATGACAGCAGCAAAGACCAATTATAAGACATGTTACCCGCTGCTGAGGATGTAAAATAAAAAGATTACTATTATGACACTAAATTTTGACACGAGAGGCAATCTTGTGCCCAACAGCAATATTAGATGTTCTTTAGAGCTGTTTCACAAGGTTTTTGTTGAGGAAATCGCCACCCCAATTCGAGCGTCTCTATATGAATCTTTCTCAAGATACACCTCAAATCTGCAAGATACAATAGATGGTGCGGAGCTGATCTGTTGGATAAATGGTTCATTTGCGACCAAGAAGAAAGAGCCTAACGATTTGGATCTGGTCACTTTCATTAATTATGATATTATTGATCAAAAGGAACAGTTTTTGCAGGATTTTAAATATCCAAAATTCTTTAGCTAAATTTGGGTTAGATGCTTATATCGTAAAAGTATATCCGCGAACTCATACTAAATATCCACTTTATATTGGAGACGAGATGTATTGGATGGACAAATTTGATAAAAATAAACGAAATAGGAATGGAGTAAAAGTTCCAAAGGGATTTGTTGAGATTATTCTGTAATCGTTAATTGAAGGTAGAATGAAAAATATAGAATTATATAAATTGATGGACCTTGTTGATGAAATCAAGAGAATTGACGCCATTATTCTATTGCACAAAAATGTAGAAAGTAACGAATTTATGGCCTCACAATATGAAGCAAAGAAATTAAAATTAATGGCTCAGCTCATAGATGCACTTGCCGCTCCCAAGGTCCAATCTGAACAGAGCTTTTCTTTGATTCAAATGTTATTGTCAAAATTTTACCCGAATAAAATTGATAAGCAAGCTTTTAAAGAAAATGGTCTTGATAACTTAATGGCGGTAATTTAGTTTTACTCGTCTTTAAAAGCACATCTTATCAACTTTTCGACTACTTTTACGGAGAGGGAGAGCGTCCAGTAATTGGATTAAGCTAGGAAAGATCCAAAATAATACACAGCAAAAAGATATTTTAATTTTTCAATTTCAGCAAATTATTCTTAAATTGGATTTGCCGGTTGAGATATACCAACATCTAGCGAAGCGTCTTAATTCATTAGAGCGCGTTATTATTAACGATAAGATTTTTCATAATTTAAATTTATAAAGTTTCTCCTCTTTTATCAGCGACGAAAGGGGAGTTTTTTTGAGCAATCATCCTTAAAATAAAAGCCACTCCCTTCCGGAAATGGCTCAAAATAAATATCTATAAATTTTAAGAGTACTTTATTAAAACTTCTATACTCCTTTGAAATATTTCTCAACCTCAGGTTTAGCCAGGCAGAGCTTTTGGCAAATCTCAGCAATAGTAAAACCTAACTCCCTAAGCATTTCAATCTTACCTTCCATTCTGCCTTCAAGCTTACCTTTCTGAATTCCTTTTTTTTCAGCTTTATCTAATAAATATTCTTGAGTGCCCATTGTATCGCTCCTTCCTATTTTTGTTTTAATTTCTTTTTCAAACTTAGATAAATTGCCTACAAAAAGCAATTTATCGATCACTCCTCTACCAGAACAACAATTTATAGAGGAAATTTACTATCTAATTTCTTTATCCTTTATAATAAGAAAACTCCTAAAAAAACTAAAAAATCTTTATACGATTTTATTGAATTTAATCTTCAATATTCCTACTAAAATAACTTAATATATGGATCAAACATAAATATTTGTCCTCTTTTCCCCCCAGTCATTTCTTTTAAGATATGGTATTGTTTCATTTCATCAATTATTTTGTAGGCAGTTGGCATAGATACGCCAGTAAACTCTAACACCTGTTGCGCGTTAATGATTGGGCGTTGATATAAGTGGTCTAAAATATTGAGTATATGGTGACTTCTTGTGCTATTCTTCTGAATTATTTCTTCTTTTTCCTTTTTTAATTTGAGAATTGCATCAAATGTTGCAATTCCATTCTTTGCAGTTTCTATGATGCCTACCAGAAAAAACTTCAACCATTGCTTGATGTCATTGTGCGTACGAACACGCATTAAATTATCATAATACAACCCTCGGTTCCGTTCAAAAAAATCCGAGAGGTATAAAATAGGCTTTTTAAGAATTCCTTTATCTACTAAATAAAGCGTAATCAATAAACGCCCTACACGGCCATTACCATCAAGAAATGGGTGAATAGTTTCAAATTGATAATGAATCAATGCAACCTTCAACAAATCAGGGAAAAAATATTCTTCATTATGTGCGAACTTCTCCAAATCATTCATTAATTCAGGAATAGAAGAATGCACTGGTGGTATAATAGTGGCATCGTTGATAGTCGCTCCACCGATCCAATTTTGACTCGTTCGAAATTCCCCAGGTAATTTATGCTCACCACGCACACTGTGCAATAAAATTCGATGGGTATCACGAATTAATCTTGATGAAAAAGGCAATGCGTTTAGTTTTTTAATTGCTTGGTTCATTGCATCAATATAATTATGAACTTCTACCCAATCGTCTCTACGTTCAACTACTAAATCTTCTTTATCTAAAAAAGCATCTTCTATATTAGTTTGTGTACCTTCAATCTTACTACTTTGTGTTGCTTCCTTAGCCACATGCATGCTAATAAACAAATCAATATTAGGAATGTATTCAGAATACATATCTAAGCGTCCCATCTGCCGATCGGCATTTGAAAGCAACTGTTGTATTTCCATATCATCCAATAGCCATTGTTTATTAAGTTCAGTGGGCTGAAAACTTTTATAATAGCCTTGATTGATATAATTTCCCGATTTGAAATCTTTCATGGACTAAGTTTACAATAAAAACTAAATAGAATAAATACTTATTAAAATTTGGCTTTACAAAATTAAATAAAGAAATCCTTATTTAAAAATAATCATCATATTTTAAATAAGGATTTCTTTGCTAAAAAATTTAAAGATATTTTTGCCCTAAAATTGAGCTGCTTGCATGCCATGTATCCAGCATTGCCTGTTGGCAAAAGCAATATTGAGGTCCTCACTATCATAAATAACCGTAGCTAAAGGAGACCGTTCCAGAACCGACAGCAAAAAGTGCTCATCAAAAGGCATACAGAAAGAAATTTAGCAATCGTGAATGAATAAATATAGGAGAACTCTAAAAAATTAATGCAACAGAAATGATGCCATTCTTTCAGGCCTTTTTTCGTATCTTAACCTTTAAGAAAGTTTAAAATGAATAAAGTAGGAAAAAAAATCAGGTTACTTCGCCACCAAAAAGGTTGGAGCCAACAGGATGTGGCAAACAAACTAGGAATTTCCATTCCCGCATTTTCAAAAATGGAAACAGGCATTACCGATATTAATCTCTCGAGATTAATCCAGATCGGCAAGTTATTTAATTTGACAGCGGTGCAGCTTTTATCTTTTTCAGAAACAGATCAGTTAAATGATTATGTTGACGGAATAACTTCAATTCAGCAAAAGCTGAAAGAACGGGAGGAGAAAATAATCCAGCTTCAGAAAAAAGTTATCGATCTCTATGGTCAGTTGTATAAGGATTGAAACTTCCACCTTATTCCCCAACTCCCTTATTACTTGATCGGAAGCTTGGGGTGGATTCTCTACACAGGCATTCATATCGTATACCATTTTAATCTTAAAACGCTAACTGCATATAAATACCTGTATGAAAGCTATCGCCCTTAATATTAAGTTGAAATTTGTAAATTTGATCGCTGATTAGTTGTTTAAACAGCATACTATCTGCCCTTTTGAAAAGTTTACGATGGACACCACTGCAAATAATAAGCTATTGATTGCGCTTTCCGATGGAGACGAACACGCTTTTTTTACTTTATATGACCAGTATAGCCACGCCTTATTTTCCACTATCTTTCGAATGGTTAAAGATAGACAGGTCAGCGAAGAGATCGTGCAAGATGTATTCCTGAAAGTCTGGCAAAAAAGATCCACGATAGATCCAAATCGAGCTTTCAAGTCCTGGCCCAAGAACCTTTCCTAAGGGATGTTACATTTATCAATGATTTAAAACTGCGTGCAGGCTACGGCGAAACGGGTAATGAAGGATTCGATGCAAAAGTTGCCACACGGATGTATAGCGCCGACACCTGGTTTTTGCAGGACGGGAAATGGTTCAGAACCTACGGTGTAATGCACAACCAAAATCCTGATATCAAATGGGAGGTCAAAAAAGAATACAACCTTGGTTTAGATTTCACGGTACTGAACAATCGTTTAAGCGGCCGTTTTGATATCTACAAACGCAAGATCGATGATCTGATTTACGATATCAGCGTATCCCAGCCGCCAGCAATCCACGATAAAACCACCATGAATGTGGGCAGCATGCAAAATACGGGATATGAGTTTGAACTGAATTTTAAAGCCGTAGACAATGACAATTTCAACTATACCACCAGCATTGTCGCTTCGCATAATAAAAGCAGGCTCAATACCTTATGGGGAAGCCAGACCTTTACTGACCGGAAGGACTTTCCGGCTCCCGGCTCACCAGGTTCGGCTGTCAGGTTATATCCCGGCGAGGATATTGGCCAGTTCTACCTCTGGAAATTTGCCGGATTTACGGACGACGGTTACTGGAAACTCTATGATAAGGACGGAAATGCCTTTGATGTGCGGGACCGCAACAAGACCGTAGTTGACAAATCCTTTGTCGGCAATGCCATCCCAACCTTACAGCTTTCCTGGAACAACCAGTTCAGCTATAAAAACTGGGATGCAAGCATCTATATGCGCAGCTGGATCGGCCATGATGTATTCAATATGATCAATATGTACTACAGCCTACCCAATGTAAAAGGACAGAATGTACTGGAAGAGGCATACGACAAACATAAGAATATCAAGGGTGAAAAAGAGCTGAGCGACTACTGGTTAGAGAAAGGTACTTTTCTCAAAGTTGACGCACTGAATATCGGTTATCGCTTTAACCAAAACTGGATCAAACCATTGAAATCAATGCGTATCTATGCCACTGCACGCGACCTTTTTGTGTTTACAAACTATAGTGGCCTGGATCCAGAAGTCAATATCAATGGCCTTGAACCGGGATTTGAAGAGCGCAATGTCTATCCGAAGACCAGGACTTTTATGATGGGATTACAAGTAAATTTTTAAAGCTAGCATGACAAACATGAAAAAATACATCTCCATAGCAACATTATCCGTAGCATTATTGCTTTCCGGATGCACCAAATTGGATCAAGAATTTTATAGTTCGGTCACACCGGACACTTTTTTCAAGAGTGAGAAAGATATTAAGGCGGCCCTGTTTAGACCATTTACCCATGCCAAATGGTATATGGGCGAAGATTGCTGGCGCCTACAGGAATATACAGCAGACAATTTTGCCATTACCACCAAGGGCCGGCATTGGTATAATGGCGGGGAGAATGAACGTTATCATTACCACTGTTGGACGGCGGATGACAGCTGGGTATCGGGAAGCTGGCGCGGAACCCTGATGGGGGTTGCCCTGGCACTTGATACCAAGAGCGACCTGAGCAAATTTGACTACGGCAAATTTGCACTGAGCGAAGAACGCAAAGCTGCAGACCTCGCCCAGCTGGATGCACTGATCGCTTATTTCTATTTGCGTGGATTGGATTATTTCGGCGGGATGCCCATTTTCGAATCCTTAGACCAGGAATCCCTACCGCGCAATACTGATCAGGAATTGTTTGCACATATCGAAAAGCTGCTCAAAGCCGCTATTGAAAATCTTCCGGCAAAGAAGGCGGGCGACAAGGAAGAAGGGGCTATCCGAAAAGCGGCAGCGGCAGCCATGCTGGCGCAGCTCTACTTCAATGCAGAAGCCTATATTGGCAAAGCGATGTATGCTGAAAGCCAAAAGCTAGCGCAGGATATTGTGAACAAGGTTTATGGCGACTATGCGCTAGATACAAAATGGAACGGAGTCCATGGATTTAAAAACAATGAATCGCCCGAGATTATCTGGTCTATGCCTTCCGAATTCAAGATGCTGGAGTACAATTGGTTTTACGCAGACTTCTACCATTACAATACCAAGCAGTTCTTTGCACAGGACATGGGCGGCAATAATGGGGCCCACCTGACGCCATCCAGGAAACCAAACGGCTCGCTCTATACTACAGACTTTAAGTTAGGTTCACCTTTTGAAACCTTCGACCAGGGTGATCTGCGCAAGGCACCTTACGTCTATCATAGTACAGACCAATACGAGGGCATGTTTATCGTAGGTCCACATAAAACACCTACCGGCGAGGCTATTCTTGGCGGTGAGGAATATAAAGACAAGCCCCTGAACTTTGTCGATCAGGTCGGTCGCTTTTCGGAAGTTGGGCCAGGAAAAAAATATAGTTCTATAGATCAGCTGCCATCCAAAATGTCTGAGGGAGAAGAAAATACAGGCGTACGCCTAGTGAAAGTGCCGATCCCAAATCTCGCCAACAATACTTTACGCTGGGGAGCCGATATGCCGATTATCCGACTCGCAGAAGTCTACTATATGCTTGCCGAATGTGATTACAGATTAGGCAACAAGGAAAAGGCGGCAGAACTGTTCAATACCGTTCGAAAACGGAACTTTACCAATGCTGCCGATCCCAATCCCGTGACTAGCGCCAATATCGACAAGTACCGTATTCTGGATGAATGGAGTATTGAGTTTTTAGGGGAAGGTCGACGACGTACAGATCTAATCCGCTGGAAAGCTTTTACCTCCGAAAAGTGGTGGGACCATAATCCTAGTACATCCGCGCATCTGAATCGTTTCCCCGTACCCAACCAGGCTATTGCCGGCAACAGCAATCTGGCACAGAATCCGGGTTACTAAAATTGACATGCGCCATCTTTGAAGGAGAGCGGTCATTAACGGTTAAATAATGTATTACAAATAAAGCCAGCCTGCTGCATGAAACAGGCTGGCTTTGTGCTGTATTACATGTGAATCCCGGCCATGCAAACAGCCTGATAAACAGCTGCCAAAAATTATTTTTTACACCATTTCCGCCGCAGGCAGCCCAACAGATATCCCGTAGCGAAACTGACTATTGTACCTAGCATTGCCATCAGAATCGTTTGGATAATCTCGCCAAATGAGATGCTTGCCCATACAGAACAAAGTGTTCCGCCGAGCGCGGCAACACGCATGTCGTTAGCTTTCATTGTCCGGTTTCCTCTCTCCCATTCGTTCAGTCAGATCAGCTGAATTTTTCGGCACATCAGGAGCCGGCGGCGGCGCATCTGATTTATCTTCATCCAATACACGTTGCAACAAGCCAACGCCGACGGCAATATATTTTAATACATTGACCAACTTGCCCGGCAATTTTATGGGTGCCAGCAGCAGCACTTGTAGCATAGCACTTACTTTGTTTATCGCTTTTTTCATTCGTCTAAAATTGTTTATTTGTTCGACAGTTAGCCCTTTAAGGCATTATTCACTAAAATTTATTCAAATTGACATTCCATTGATCAGCTGATCTGGATAAACACTTCATCCCCCATATCCCAAAGACTATATACAAGCGCCTTGAGCTTTATCAATGCTTTTCGGCTTTCCGTCCCCTTCCCTTCACCTGTTAACATTGTCACTGGCGCAATACATCCCTGCAAATCCTGCAGGGCATCATTTGCTGGATGAAACATGATAGCTTCACGCCCCAGCACGTTGGTGATGGCGATCTGCTCGCCATTTTTACTGAACTGATGTTTCTTGAGCCTGTAGGTACCAGCCGGAATACAGCTCAACCGGCGCAAATTGTTTCGGTCTGGCAGCTCGATAGTATGACAGATCTTTTGGTTATTATAGTATAAAGTTCCATTGGTGCCCTGGGCTCCATAAGTCCGGTGGAGCCGCAAGGTATGTTTGATAGACATTTTTTTTTGTTTTCAGGTAATCTTTGTTTGAAATAACTATTCGTCCAATACATTGCAGGGACCGAGCCAGCAAAGCACCGCAGACTTTGGGCCGTAATCCCCGCTGTCTACAGTCTTTGCACGCAGGTGCCGATTTAGCGCCGCTCAGTATTATTGGCTCGTATTCTGCCAGTTTGCGCCAATTTTAAGGCACGTAGACCCGCTTAATAGTAAGGGCATTGTATTGCCCATTTGAAAGCGGATAATATGCCCCGTTGACCAACTGAAAATATTCCATTCCTGCCAATAGCAATACTGATCTGTCCGAATCGGCTTGCAAATTGGCAACCAGCTGCAGATCCATCGGCGTATTTTCGCGCAACGAAATGTAGGAAGACCTATTTATAACAGGGCGCTGATCACTGTCGTCGCCATTAAATTCTTGCAGCACAATCGTATAGCGCACATGTGTGGCCCCCTGTAGCTTAGCGATGTTGAGGTGCGGAATAAGTCCCATGCTTTCCAGTATCCCATCACCGCTGACCCGGTCGTAATCCAGTGAAATCGGTACCAGTGAAATATCCCCTAGTTTTGTTCGGTCATTACATTCGAGATGCTGCAGCATGACTAAATTTTGGGGCGTCAGGACACGTTCGCCACGAGCGCTTTTCGTATCGCTCTGAATCACTTTTAGAAACCTGCTGGCCAGGCGTTGACTGAATTTGCTATCCGAATTCTGGAACAGCACATCGCGCAGCAGATCCCTCAGTAGCTTGCCATACTGCTGTGCACGCCCAAATTCGCTGCCATTTTCACGGGTACGGGCAAATGCAGGGTCGGTGGCGATCCTGTCGCCTGAGACGCCGGTTTTCATTCGAGCCTGAAAACCGATTGTTTTTGATTTAAAGAAGGAAAGGTCCCCGACGTTCCCTTCTAATTTGATTAAACTTACTTGTTTTGCCATGACATTATCTGATGTTGACAATACGAAGATGCATGATGTGCTAAAAAGGTCAGGAAGAAATGTCAATGGATGGAAAAAATGGCTAGAAAAAGGCATAAATGACAAAAAAAGGTTACCTTGAATCTGTTTACATGGCCTCCTGAAACCATGGAGAGGAATCAGACACAAAAGCCGCAGCCCTATTCAAAGTAGCCGTAAAGCATAGACCAAGCGTAGATAAACCGATACCAAAGATTTGATAAGCGCTATGGCGCCATATACCATTTTGCAATGAGCTAAGTGTGTAGCGAGTAGGTTATAAGCACGCATTTAACGCACTATTAGCACTGTATCTACGCTTAGGCAACGCCTGATCGATACTTTATCTATGCCCTATCCTCTTTACAATCCGCGTCTGATATGACTATTGGGGCTCCAAAAATCAGAAAAATGAAAAGAAACAATCGCATGTTGATCTACCCAAGGGAGGCGGCTCCCCTGCTGGGCAAATCTGAGCGGCAGTGTTACCGCCTTTTTGAAGATATCCGGGCAGCTTACAATCTGCCAGCAAAGACCGCTATCCCCATAAAACTATTTGCCGAATATTTTTATCTGGATGCACAGCAGGTGCAGAGCAGCCTGATCTAACAAAAAATAAAATCAGCAGGAGAGGGCTGATTTTAGTTACCTGTCAAAGGACATACTAGACAAGCGGTATAGATCCGGTGGGCACCGCCATAATTCTCCGCTGGTTAATGGCACTCTGCTCAGCCAGCCAGTTTTTCCATCCTGGCTGTTTTTTACGGTACGATTCGCCGTATTCAATTTGTTCGCCATGGTGTAAAATCGTCAGTAAGGGTGTATTGGCTGCAAGTATCTCGTATTTTATTATTGCCTGTCCTGCAATCAGAAAATTGCGCGAAATAGGCTTAAGAGAGGGGAATGCCTTGACCAGATCGCTCAATGATTTCAGGCCCGGATGATATTTGGTCCCATCCATCAGCACGATTTCCTGAAAAGAATCTTCTCCTTTACGGTGATGACCATAGCAATAGGCAATATCCCGTTCAAAAATAGCTATTTCCATACCGTTAACCTTAAAGTGAAATACCGCATCTGACCGGCAATTGAGATTGGTACCCATCTCACTTCCCTGATGATTCAATGCTTTGAGTTCTACTATTTCCAGCTGTAGCTCCTGGTTACGTCTCTCGGCCTTTATACGGGCCTTTGCCTCTAGGTTTCTTTCGGCTTCCAATTGCTGTCCAAGAAGTATCTGGCGCTTGTTTTCCTTCTTTAATTCGTCCAGCTGCATAGCGAGCCTATTTTTTCCTTCCAGCAGGCCATTAACTGTTTTATCGGCCGTGGCGACCAGTTGTTTATATTGTTGTGCATCAATTTCATAATGTGCTATTTCTGCCCTTAAAAATTCAACCTGCTGTACTAATTTTTCTTTACCGCTGGCTAATTGTTGCCTGATATCCACCATCATTTTAAGTTCGTTCTGAAGTAAACGGTTGGCCAACCAGTAGTTCAGTATGATCAGTAGCAGGACCATAAACAGGATATCCCATTGAAAGCGGTCATCCTCGACGATGGATGCCGGATAAATGAATAATATTAATCCAAATGTAATGATAGCGGGCAGGACAACTCCTACTAGGGCATGAATCAACGTGGCCCTTCCCGGCGAACGTTTCCAAAAACCAGACACGAAAATCTGATACCCCACCCAAAACTCAAGGCATAGGATGATAAAGCCTATGCCCAATGTATTAGCGATCACAGCCATCACATTAGGTTTAATTAGATAACCGAAGGACATATTGTCAAAAGGAAACAGTGCCACTGCTCCAGATGCGATCAGCAATAAACTGCACCACCACAGCACCGGAAAAACTTTTATATAGGACTTAATAGAGGTACTCATGGATAACAAAAAAATTTAGTTAGACAGCACACACATTAATTTACCACCACTTTAAAGAACACAATATAACTATTAATAGTTCTTTATCCAAACCCGATTGGATGAAACATCGAGGGGATTAGATGGTAAAAAATCGCTTTTGGATTTTTTACTGCTTAAAAAAAGCCATTAAAACGTGGTTCAAGGTGTATATTGGGTACTTTAAATTTATACAAGTATGAAAAATCTACAATTTAGTTTCGATGGACCAGGTGTCAATAGCTGGCAAAATTATCTTTATTCGCAAGATACTATCGTGATCGAAGATGAAAGAATCTTTATCCAGACCAACTTCTCGGACTGGCTCTCCGAGCGTTTTAAGCTGACCGGGGCACAACTGCAGTTTGCAGCCGATTTAGGCAGTGCTGCACAGGATTATTTTGCATCGCAGATAGCCGAAGCGATCTCATTGCGCACGCCAATTGTGCTAGAACGCGAAGAAGCCGAAGAAGGTATCGGCAATAGCAAGACCGGCAGTGTTACACAGGTTTTTATACCAGTAGACGGAAGTTCGATGATATATGGCAGGCGATTAATAATCAAGTTTTACTACAGCTAGGATAATGGAAAACCTAAATTATGAAAACCAGTTTTATGCTATTTTGGAAAAGACCGGCCCTTTGGGGCCGGCACTCCGTCATACACTCCGAAGCATTATACAGATCCAATCCATCAAGAAAGGAAAAATACTGAAGGCACAGCCTTTTGATCTGCATATCATACTCGAGGGAATGGTCATAAAACGCCGCGATTACACAGCCGGTAATGCTATTCGCTCGGAAGTCCTGGATTTCATCGGTTCAAATGAGGCGATCTATCATACAGCCACCGAAGAAGACATTTATTTTCAGGCCGAACTGGACAGCATAGCCATTCTGATCCGTCAGTCCGATATTGTCCATATTATTCAGCATCACCCTCGATTTTCCGAACAGCTGAATGCCTTTCTCTCCCATCTGCTGTCGGAGCGCACATTTCGGGGCGGGCTGATCAACATGAGCTCAAAAGAAAAAAAAGAAGCATTCTGGCGTCATTATCCACTTGCGGCACGCTATTGCCGCATCAAAGATATCTGCTCCTTTTTGGGGATCAACCCCAATACATATTCAGGCTTATAAGCCCAAAAGAAGGAAGTTAATTAAAAATCATAGAAATATGAGATCATTTTCTCATAAATATGAAATTTAAACAGCCGCTGAGCCTGCTAACTTTACTCAAAGTTGATCGTGCTGACAATTACGATGTCTCCTCTCCCGTCGGTGATTGAAAGATTGATCAACATCTAGTTTTAATAGCATTATAACACCATTGGAATGGAACAAAATGTAAACTATGAAGCAGGCAAAGATAAACGGCAAAGGACAAGGTGACGGACATCGCTTGACAGAATGCTCCAGCTGCTCACGAATGAGCAATCAGCTAAGGGGCCATGCAGCTATGCTGCTAGCGGGTGCTTATTACCTTGCGGAGGATCAATGGATTCTGCCGCTCGGCTTTGCCTGCGAAGGCTTTACCGTCAAGCGGTACAGGCGTAAGCTTGCTGTATTCCCGCCCTGGCGGTAAGAAGATTAAAGGTCTGACAGAATAAGGAGTCCCACCGTCAGATCATAGAGTGCGCTAAGGGCGGACTCGGGGCCAATGCGCTGTCCAACTTTTTGACCGATATTGACAGCGGCATTGTGATCAGTTCATAAATCTAAATTAGACAATTTAAATCAGACAATTATGGCATGGTTTCAATTAAACGATCCTATCAATCCCGGAGAACCTTCAAGTTACCAACCGGTGGGATCGCCAAGCTGTTCCGGAAATAATCAGATCTGTGCAGTTCAGGCCAATAATGACGGTAGTGGTCATCCTGAAATCACGGAAGATCTGAGAAATGAGATGCTTACAGCACTCAACACCCGGACTTCTTCTACAAACGTTCAGTTGAAATCTTAATGGAATGAAGCATTAAGCAGTTAGGGGCCACGCGTGGCCCCTTTTTTGACTATAACCTTTCCTCCATCAAAAAAACAGTGGTCTCTCTATCCTCAGCAATCAGTTGAAGACCACTCCTCTTCAGCAGCGTATTTAGAGACTCGAATGAATCCCATTTTCCGGCATACATCTTCCTATCTTTATCCACCTCATTAATAATTGGTGGAAAATCCACGTTTAAGTCTGCCATAAAAGCAAAATCAGACACAAAAGAACGCATCTGTTCAGGTTGTTCGGTGGCAGCCCCGCCTTCTTTGATGATCCATACCGGTATCTTTTGCTTGACAAAACTTGTCCGCACATTGTACCAATTGTCCAGATCTTCTATAATGGCCGCCATGCGACTGGCAAGTTTGTCCGTTAATCGGCTCGTCCGCTCATAGGAAATACTATTTTTGATTTTCCAGTCCTCTTCGAAAAGTTCGACCTCCGGATTGTGAATAAAACGATCCTTATCGCCGACTATCAGTTTTATCCGCGAAGGTTTCATAAAGGGAATTTTATGTATTTTTCCGTAGCAATAGAAATAAAACGGCAGTGCTGTTACATTTACTGCATAATCACGGATAGTTCCATCCAAAGAGTCCACCTGAACGCCAAATTTTGTATCAGCATCTTCCAGATATCCCATTATACCTGAATATGATCTGGTACTGTCCGTATATCTGGGCAAGAGTGGTATCGTATAATCAAATTCCAGATAATCGTTTTTTATGGGCAGGTCAATCGTTTTATTACCTAGCAGTTCTTCAATAACTTTTTGATTAAGATATTCGCCATAGGTGACCGCAGCTACTTTCCCCTTATACAGCCAGACCAGATGAGGCACTGTACGGTGGGGGAATAACCGGCTGAAAACCGTATCGTTTACAACAAAATCCAATGATAAATTATCAAAGTTTCCAGAACGTTTTAATGCTTCTGTCATAACCTGCCCGCTTTCATAAGCAACGGGAATAATTTTCAATTGCCCAGAATATGACTCCTGGAGCTTTTTAAGCTTAGGAATGGACGCCAGGCAATTCGTACAGGTACTTGTCATAAAATCCAGAACAATAAGGTCTCTTTTATAAGAGGACAATTTCTTACCCTGTTTACCATTCAGCAGTGTCCCTATAGGCAGATCCTCAACAGCCTGCCCAATTTTGGGCAGATTAACTTCCTGCACGGATATCGGTTGGGCCACCGCTTTCCCCACAGAACAATGGATGCCTATTACTATCACTATTAATTTATATATATCTTTCATAACTATCTTTTTGTTTGTTGTAGCGTGGAGTTTTCTAAAACAGCTAGCGGAATTAGCATCGTATACCTCAGGTCATTTGGCGGCAATACATATTCCTTATTCTCTATATTTCGATAGAGAGTCTTTGCGGTCGACGTATCCAGATTGAGCCGCTTCAGATCCGACCAGCGACGCTGTCGCATAATCAGCTCTTTCCGACGCTCCATTAAAATGATATCCAGCAATTTTTGAGGATCTTTCTCCGTGATGAGGTTAAACTGAGACTTGACCCAGCGAGACCTGCGTAGCCTATTGAGATCCATTAAAGCGGAATCGACCTTCCCTGTCCTTACGTAACCTTCGGCACGCGAGATCAGAATTTCATCTACGGCCAGACCACTGAAAGGGGCCTGATTGAGCTGACCGTCATAATTTCCTTTGTAGGAATAGGTTCCGTCGGCATTTTTAATAAAGAAAACCGCTTTCCGCAGATCGGAATCGTCATATTTTTCCATCAGCGTACTATCCAGTTTCCATCGTGTCCGGGTATACGTTGCACTGCCTACAGCAATAGCCTGGAAAATCACCTCCTTATTGAATCTTGCTATGGGACTATTGCTTGCAGCGTTGAGCGTTTCAAAATCCAGCAGGTCAGATTTTTCAAGCAGACAAGCGTTGGCATATTGTACAGCTTTTGGATAATCCTGCAAGTAAAGATAGATGCGCGCCAACAAAGCATTGGCGGCAATCTTGGTGGGACTAGAAAGCACATTTCCAGTAGCTGGCAACAATATTGCCGCGTCATTCGCATCCTGCAATAGCTGCTTATAGAATTCGCCTATCGTCGACCGTTCCACCCGGTCCTCAATATTCGGCGTTTTCCGGTACGGAATAGCTTCATTGTTTATATTTGTACCATTGGCTAACGGTATCGGCACAAATAATTCAGCCAGCGCAAAATGCGCATATGCACGAAAGAAAAGAGCTTCACCTTTTAATGTTTTGGATTGCTGTGTTTCATCCAGGTTTTTCAGCACGTCCAGCACCTGATTGGCCACATACACTTTTTTATACTGTGCGGACCACTGCGTGGCTGGAGGAGTAATGTCCGTGTTCCAAATAAACAGTTCCTTATCCTCAAGGATGGAAACAGACTGCCAATTGGCAGTGGTCATCATAAAATTGTCCGATGCCAGTTCGCCTATATAGGGATAGCCCTGATTAAGGACACTGTAATTATTCAAAAGAGCATTGCAGTCTTCTAAAGTCGTGGGCACAGCCTTGCGCAGATCGGGTTTTATATCGAGATACTCCTTACAGCCGAAGAATACTGTAAAGAGCGAGATCCATACTGCTGCCTTCAATAGATTTATTTTTTTCATCTGTATAAATTTATTTTTCAATTGTGATGAAGCTATCAGATTTATTCATTCACCAACGTATTTGAATAAGTAGTGATAGCTTCATGATAGGTTCGTTAAAGTGAAATATTTAACCCCAAGGTATAGATAGCCGGTAAAGGAATTGCCGTACCATAATCGGAATCTATCCGATATTTTGTTTTCTTCCACAGCATCAGACCTATATTGTCCGCATTTAAAAACAAGGATGCTTGCCTCACTCCCGGTATTTTACCTTTAAGGTTGTACTCAAGATTGATATCCTTCAGCTTGACGGCGTCCCCACGCTCAACCAGGGCATCCGAGGCCTTATAAAAATTCTCCATCGCCAGGTTGAGCGGATAGATAAAAGCCGGCACATCCGTCGTGCGTTCATCACCCGGCTTTTGCCAGCGTCTATCATAATCCTCATTCGATATCCAATAGTTTGCAAATGCCAGCGCACTCATCCCTGTGCGCCTAAAGAAAAATTTGAACTTATACTGTAGGGTAAATGACAGCTTAAAATCAGCTATCTGGACAGTATTTCTCAAAAAACCATTATAGAGCGGTATAGCTGACCCCATAAAACGCACATCCTCTATCGATACCGAGGTTAGCTTGGAGTAATCCTTGCTTACCTCACCATTGAGGTATCCTTGCGGCGCACCTGTTTCGGGATCAAGGCCGGCAAAGCGATAGGCGTAGATAGCATACAGATCATTGCCGACAATAGGATTGGGCACAATTCCGTTGTCCATATAGCTTGATACGGACGTAGCCCTATAGTTGTATTTTTTTGTAAAGTTCCTATTGAAATTAATGATCCAGTCGGTTGACCATTGGAAGCCTCTGGTTTTTATATTTACCGATCTGATGGAAGCTTCCAATCCCCTACTGACAAAGCTGGCAACATTGAGCACCTGATTATCAAATCCGACAGTGGGATCCACATTTGCCCTTGCCACGATATCTTTACCCTCTTTGTGGTAAAGATCTATACCCCCAGAAATACGCTGATTGCGGGAGGCAAAGTCAATCCCAAAATTCAGTATTCCTACACGTTCCGCCCGGTATGTGGGATTGGGTGGATTGACCATATATCCAAATGGTAAGCCTGTGATACTGTTTGTACCGCCATATTCCATGGTCGGATAAGCAGAATAATCATTTACAGCCTTACCATTATAACCGTACGTCATCCTTAGCTTGAGGTATGGCAGAAAAGAAATTTTATAGAATGGCTCCTGCGAGATATCCCAGCTCAGTCCGGACGACCATAGCGGCTGCCATTTGTCATTTGTCGATACACCAAAGAGATTAGAAGCATCCTGTCGGGCACTGGCACTCAGCACATATCTATTTTTGTAGGTCAGCGAAGCATTGGAAAACACAGATAAAAACCGTTGCCTATATTCCTCGAGCATGATCCCATTTGGGATAACACCCGATCCGGCGAGTCCACCCAGCAGCGGAAATGTACTAAGAAAGTCGACAGGCTGGTAGTTGAGTGTCTTCCTATCGTATCCATACAATCTACTGCCATCGATCCTGTTCTGCAGATCTTTTAGTTCAGCACCCAGGATGCCGCTGATACGAAAAAGATCTCCTTTGCCAAACGGTCTATCGAGCTGCGCATTCACACGCAGATTATTGGCATGGACCCTTCCATCCTGCATGGTATAAATATCACCGATCGGGATAATGTGTTTCAGTCCCGCAGCAGGTGAATATTGGGAGAATAGATTAATATAGTTCTGTGTAAAATACGACTGCAGACCCTGCCAGTTTGTAACTTTATTTGTTGACTCCTGATATTGGTAGTTCAGCATAAGCTGCAGATATTCATTGATTTTAAACTGCCCGCCCAGATTGAGCAAGATATCGGTTGTGGTATTCACATTTTCACTAGACTGCAATTCGTTCCCAAGGTTGTACTTTGCCGGCAGCAGCTGACCATTAAAAAGCGTATCGATAAAAGAACCTTTAAACGTCACTGTTTCCAGGTCTCTAAAATTTCCGCCGTCGTCCACTAAGCTGATATAAGGGTAATTGGACCTCCCATCGCCGGAATACAAGGCACCATATGCTATTGAAGACTCGCTACCAAGGTTCCTTGCGCTGCTACGGCTCATTACGGTACTCAAATTTAGCTGCAGGCGATCTGTCGGCCGTGCATTAATGGCGGCACGAACGTTATAGCGGTCATTGGAAGAGGACTTCAACGAATTGAGACTTTTGTTATATCCTCCAGAAGCTACAAAATCCATGAGACGATTTCCACCTGAAAAATTAACATTGTACTGCTGATTGAATCCCTTTCGGTAGATGTATTTCAGGTAATCTTTTCGGACATCCTGTGCTGAAAAAACAACTTTCTGACTGTCATAAGTATCCTGATCAATAATGTTCCTTTTCAGCTGGTCCCGGAGCTGCACAATTGAAGACAAGGTACGCTCGGGAGCATTCAGCTGCCAGTCGTAAAATCCTTTATCAAAAAGAAACTCTTCCATTTCGATAAACGAGCGGCTGCTCGCATCAGGCCTATAGAACAGGTCCGGTTTTTCTGTCATTTGCAGGTTAATATTAGCATCGACCTTTGTTGTTCCATTTGTCGCACCCTTCTTTGTTGTCAGGACAATGACACCATTTCCGGCCATTGATCCCCATATGGAAGCAGCCGCAGCATCTTTGAGGGATCGTGACACTTCGATATCGTTGGGGTTGATATTCATGATATCCCCTTCATAAGGAAAATTGTCCAATACGATCAATGGGCTCGCCTTGCCATAGAAAGTCGTGCGTCCTCGCAGGCGCATCTGCTGCATCAGCGTGCTTGCTGTAGATCTTTTATCAAAAATAAATGACGGAGAAAGCCCTTCCAGACGAGACAGAATGTTGTTGATTTATTGATATTGAACTTTTCTCTATTTATCAGTTCAAAACTGCCTGTTGAGCGCTCTTTGGGGATCTGCTGGTAACCTGTGGAGACCACTTCGACCTCTTCCAATTGATTTTCCAGCGGTAACATCTTAATCATCAATGATACAGCAGCCGAGTATTCGGTCTCAAGAGGCTTATAGCCCACATAGGTAAATTTGACCTTTCCTTTAGGGCTCTTTACCCGTAGGTTAAAAGAGCCATTCCCTTTGGATGACACCCGGAGCTCCTCTGCCCCGATACTTACCGATACACCCTGTAATGGCCTGCCGTCAACAGCTGAAATGACAGTCCCTTGCAAAATAAAATCTGTAGGCCCATTGGCCCCGCTGTCCTTGCGGGGCGTCTGGGCCGATAAACTAAACATAGAAACTAAACATAGGATAGATAGCAGGGCACTATATATACAAGTTTTCTTCGGATCGGGCAAGAGCATTCCTGCCCTAAAAAAATGAGTCATTTTTTAAGTTTTAATGGAGCGGCCCAAGCAGAGACAATCCTGTCCGATCGGAATCAGCAATTTCATCCCAGGGTTCTGACCTGAGTCACTCCGGTAAATAACTAGAACTATTAATAGGTCTTCGGGCGCGGTGCAGGACAGTTACACGTGATTTGATATAGACGATACCGCATCCGATATAATATAAAAAACCGACCTTATATATAGATAATCTATAAATGTAATTTTCTAAAGTTTTGCTTTTGAATTGCAAAATCCCTACTTTTAAAGTGCGAATAAAAAAGAGAAGGGCGCTGTGCAATATTGGGGCATAGAACTTAGAAAAAGTACAGGTCGGCAAAATCAGCAGTGGCGGTGCTATCGGTAAGCCTTTGCAGGCTTTAGTATGCACAATCCTCTACCGTGGTAAAGGACATTGCTGATTTTAAGCTTTTGAGAGGCTATTCAGGCGGACAATATTTGTTTTTGAAGAGCAGCATTACTGCAAGCTGGTTCAGCTGATCCTTGATCTGCCTCCCTGCTGTATACGTGATTGACTCAATTAGCTTCATAATCTAACATTTGGTTAACAAAAGAGTCTCGAGGAGGGAAATTAGAAGAGGATGTCTAAATATAAAAGAGGCGAGCCTCACTATCTTCCACTGAACATCGGGCACGGCAAAGAGCCTTGACACAGTTTCCAATAGAGAGTGCTCGCCCCTCCTTGTTGTAAAGATACAAAAAGCTTAGGGGGTTCGCAAACCCTACGTCTCGTGTCATTTGAAATTTGCCGTTTCGATATTCGAGACTAAATCAGATTAACTGATTATGATACAAATATAATTAAATAAATTTTTTTAACAAAATATTTTGTAAAAACAACAAATAAAATTGATGAACATCGGACAGAAGATAAAGGAAATAGCAGATAAAAAAAACTTGTCGCAGAAAATGGTTGGTGATCTAATAAATGAAAAGCAGCAAAATGTTGGAAATGATTATAAAAAATCCTCTCTTTCCTTTGATAAACTATTAATTTATTCAAAGGCATTAGACCATAATTTCATACAATATTACTACAACGACGAGCCATTTAAAAGCTATAGAGAAGAAGAATATAAACAATGGGATGAAAAAATCAATTCTCTAAAAGAACAATTCGATCAAGCCAACCGATTAATCTCTATGCAGGAGGAAACAATACAAACACAAAAAGAATTGATTTATACTCAGAAAGCGTTAATTGAATCTCTATCTGGTAAATAATAGCATTGTGAAAATTTATTGCACGACTATACGTATCTAGTGATCAATTCTCCGACAAAAGATCAAACGGAGTTTGCAAAATTTATCTAAGGTATTAACCTTTCTGCAGATGTGACCACATCTGCAATTAGAGCCTGTGGCAGTCTAATAACCAGAATTCGAAATGCAAATGATGAAACCGATTTTTACCCCATTCAAATGCAGGCTATAGCAAAAGCATATCAATTTTAACCAAATCACCTTTTCGACTATTTCTATGGTAACGGCAATCGTCCAATAATTGGTTCATCTTAGGCAGTTCCCTTAAAAATAAAAATCAAAAAGATATTAACTCCTATTTTAATTTTAAAAAAATATTCCTATCTTAGATATGCCGGTTGAAACATAGCATTTAGCCAAGTGTCCTAATTTATTAGGACACTTTAAAATCAAAAAGTTTTTTTTCATAAAGTAATTAATATTTAAATTGTTCCTCTTTTATCGATGATAAAAGAGGATTTTTTATTTAGGACACAGCATCTTTCAAGAATAAAAGCCACTCCCTTTGGGAAGTGGCTTCAATAATTAAATAAATACAAACTTCAAACTACTCTATTACAGTTTCTATACTCTTTTGAAATATTTCTCACCATCAGGCTTGGCCATATTAAGCTTTTGACAGATTTAAACAATTGTAATTGCACTTAATGTCCTGTACACCATAACTAAGCAGCCATGATCTAAAATGAACAGGATCTAAGGGAGTAAAATGGATCACTTGACCAGATGTTAAAAGTAAGGAAAATAAGCCGGCGGCGGCGATAAACTTAATAATTTCACTAGGATCACAACCGAGCTGGAATATAAGATTGCATCCATAATAAATAACTACACCATTAAATAAGACGTTTTTTTTAGCGAAATAGTTTAATTGAAAATTTTACTTAAGTATATAATACTTTAAAAATAATAAAATTATTTTTATTTACTCATATGGATTAATATTTTTTATTAGCTTGGTTCGTTACTTGGCTTCCATAAGCTCTTTTTGTAAATATTTTAAATCTAAGCTTCGGATTAGCGCATCAGCTTGAGAACGGTTTCATCGACTTTTTTTAGAAATCCTAAACCATAATTGAGAAGATTGTGAACCGAGCTGGCTGGAATATAAGATTGCACCCATAATAAATAACTACACCTTTAAATAGGTCGTTTTTATGCAAAATAGGTTAATCAAAAATTTACCTGTTCACTGGACTCACCGTTCTCTCATATAAAGTCATAGATACCATTTTTCCAGCCCAGAATTCTCCTATCGTCCGCCTTGAGCCAGTTTTTCAATACAGTTGCATAGACTTTACGGAAGTCTTCGGTATAGATGAGATCGCCATCTTTAAGATGCTGCAGATCAGGCAGTGCATTCAATAATCCCTTCTTCTTTAGACCACCTGAAATAAAAAACAGCTGATTAGCAGTTCCATGATCGGTTCCGTTACTCGCGTTCTGAGCCACCCGCCGCCCAAATTCGGAAAAAGTCATCAACAGCACATCGTTAAACAGTCCATTTTCTTTTAGATCGTGTACAAACGCCCTCACCGCATCATTAATAATCTTAAACAGGTTCTCCTGCTGCTGCTTTTGATTGACATGTGTATCGAAGCTCCCGATCTGAAGATAATAAACTTTGGTGTTGATATCTGACTTGATAAGAGAAGCTATGGTCTTAAAGTCCTTTGCCAGGGCCGAATCGGGGTATTGCATCTTATTTGCTTTGGTTTTGCTTTATCAAAGATATAAGCTGCATTATTGATGGTTGAGCCCAACGTCTGGTAAAGATATTCTACGGTTTCGTCATCATGACGATGTGCTTGATGGATAAATTTAAAGTACTCATCGCGACTTGTCTGATACATTTTCTTGGGATCTTGAAATGCAAAGGCTTTGGACTTGTTCCCTTTCATCGCCAGGCTCAGCATATCACCGACTTCGAGTGCTTGTGTGGGATGTTCGCATTGGTAACAAGCCTCATCGAGATATCTGCCTATCCAACCGCTTTCAAGATATTCATCGCTCCTACTGGCACTCTGCCAGATATCCATACTCCGAAAATGAGATTTATCAGGATTAGGGTAGCCAACATTGTTCAGCACAGCGATCTCCCCACTATCAAAAAGTTCTTTAAAGAAACTCAAAGCAGGGTTTATACCGGCCTCGTCCGTCAGAGGCAAAGCATCATGGACCGCAATCACCTTTCGTTCACGAAAATAGATATCGTTTCGTACCGGAATAATTGTATTAAGCCCATCATTCCCTCCGTTGAGCTGCAAAACCACCAATACTTTATTATCCTTTCCAAGTGCTTCGGGCAGAGCCATCGCCTTCAAGAAATTGGGAAGCATCAAAGAAGCTGTAGCCAGAGAGCTCATTTTTATAAAATCACGCCTTTTAATAATCATAGCTATATTTTTTTAAAGGTTAGCAAAGCTGATATTCGGGCGTGCTCATGACATCGATGATATCCGTGCGGACACGACCATCCGAGATCGCTGGAATACCTTATGGCCTTCGGCCAGCTTTTTTGTAAAATGATTTCGGAAACATTTCTACCGGCAAAAGAAGCTTCTACCTTGCTCCAATCAATACTCATCTTGGGGTCTTTGAATGTGCTTGTTAGATTCTGTTTTTGAGGAAGTCCCATTTCGAGGTCGTCATCTGGCCGGGGTTTCAGATCGAGCGGCCTCAGACCAGTCCATATTTGCGGCATCTGCATACGGAGCAATAGTGTAGAGCTATCGATCCAGGATCTTCCTGATGGCCATCCAGCCACATTTGGCGGATAGAGTAGCATCTGGCCCAATAGCTTCTGGTAAGTAATCAAATTTTCGGGAACACCTACTTTCATATCCAATATACGCATCATGCCCACCATTAATTCGATGGGCGACTTAATCTTGCTACCCATATGTTCTTTTTTGAAAAACCAGGGCGATGTGAATATATCTTCGAGCAAGGGCATTATCTCATAACCCGTAGCATACAACTTTTCACTTAAACGATGAATGAGCTTGTCATCTGCTTTTTCATTGACAAAAAAACGATAGATTTTAGTTGCAATAAATTTAGCTGCAGCAGGTTGTTCCAGGATAATATCAAGGATAGCATTGCCGTCAAAGTTGCCCGTTTTTCCAAGGAAAGTTTTCTTCCCTTCATCGTGGATATTTTTCCTTTGTATAAAAACAGCATCCTTGTTGTAGGACCACCCAGTAAATGCCCTTGCGGCTTCACGCACATCATGTTCGGTATAGTTTCCCCTCCCATTGTGAAAAGCTCCATGAGTTCACGCGCAAATTTTCATTGGGATGTTCTTTGCTGTTCTGCTGATTATTGAGAAAATTGAGCATTGCAGGTGATGTGGAAACTGCCAAAGGAGGCTTTTGAAGTTGCCGAGTGCATTTTCCCTGATTTTATTCAGCAACAGCTCATTAAACTGCGGGCTGCCGCTCCTTGAAGCAAAATGGCCGTGCCAGAAGAAGCCATTTTTTCGCGGAGCTGATCTTCAGAGCTGACCATTTCCTGCAGGAATTTGAGGTTAATTTCGTTGATCTGTTTCTGATTTCGTCGCTGAAGCTGTTTTTTCTGTTCGGCATCGAGCTGTGATGCTGGCAGATCATCGAAATCGAGCTTCAGGGGAGTAAAATTAATTGGGCGGAAGGGTCTGCTCTGTGCAAGTTCCTTCCAAAACTCTTCTGGATGAAGATGGTTTAATCTTTCGACCTGCGCAAGGCTGATTCCGAAACTTGCGCGAATGGCCAAATGTTTATTTTTAATAAAGTCCGTTGCCATACCACTTCATTTTTTTAATAGACTGTCTTTCAGCAAAAAAGATTAATCGCCTTTGCTCTTCAATATTAACGCTGACTGAATCTAATAAATTATAGTGCTATGAAAGATAACTTATTTTTTAGCTATTCCGTACACTTTTCGTAAGATACACGTGCTCCGAAACTATCGTCCAGCAGCTGCCCCTGATCCAAGGCGAGCGATACCCCGAGGTACATTTTATTTTTGAGCTGCCGCTCACCCGATAAAATTGCGGAGAACTGAGATACAGGGACAAATTGTTTCTCGTAGGGCTCACTTTTGATCTCCCCTGTAGTTTTCCCGTAGATACTGGTAGCAAAAGTGCCGTAGTGTCTTGCAAGGGTCATTTTGCTGAACACATTCCAGCCATACACCTGAAGCCTCGTTCCGATATGGCCAGCCACGACACGATTGCTGATAAAATAGTCACCGGGAAAATTTGCCTGTCCAGCACGTGCGCTGTGTGCTGTCACTATTAACGGAGAACCTAGGCCTTGGCTTTTGTAAGACCATCCTTGTTGATAATAGTAATTGTTGTAGTAATCTTCATCGCCCGATTTCGTTGGCTTTGACCAAGGGTATCCCGCCTGATCTTTAGAGTAAAAAACTCGACCAAAAACTTGTGCCAGTCCCAATTTTTTAACGAGCGACCAAAGTGTCTATTGGTCAAGGTGATGCCATTGAGTCCATCCGCAATATTGGCCAATTTGGAGAGTGCACCCACATCATAGAAATTTTGCCGATAAGCCATGAGTTGCAAATTGTCCCAATCGTAGGAAAAAGCCATATCAATTGACCCCTGCTGATTCCCAAGTTTTGATTTTGGCACACCCGGGGCTCCATAAGCCTTTCCAAACATCACATACAGTAAAGACTGAAAATCATTTAAGGTGTAATTACTCCCATAGACTTTTTTTTCAGCCCCCATTGCACCTGATGACTGATACCACCATAGAAATTGATGCGCCAGTCCTTTTTACCGATGCGTCCATACAACGATTTCTGGTGCAGCAATGTGGGCATATTATTATCGCGTGGCGGTGTTTGAAACTGGCCAGAATCGACCAGCATCTTCCCCATATAGCCATTGGCAAAATTACCTTTAAAGGAAAATAAGCCGTCAAACCAAGGGAGCCGATAATATTCGGAGAGCCTGATATCCAGCATAGGGACCCCTAAGGCATTTCCCGACACAGCAAAGTTACCCGAACTCAATAAGGTATCCCCGTTGAGCCCAGTCACATCTTTGGTACGTCCCAATTTGGCTTCAAACATCTTGAATCGCAATTTGGCATGTGCATCAATCAGTTGACCTTGGATTTTGGAACCCATGTTGGCACGAGCTTCCACAGCATAGCCCCAGTCCCAGGCTGGAGCTTTATCTTTTATTTCCGGCCACTCTCCTGTATAGCCGTAATTGCGTGCAGCACGCAACAATACAATTCCTGAAGTGCCGCTTAGCGGGATCGATCCAAACTGGTTAGACCGCATCCAAAAGGGTACAGTGCTATTGCTAGTGTACCCAGCATCCACAGTTACCTGCACATATTGCTTTATCGTATCTGTCTGGGCAGACAGCTTATCATGAGAAACAATAAGGAGTAGATTTATAAATAAAATATAAAAAAAAATATTAGCCAGATTTTTCATATAAAAATTTATTGCATAAAATAAAATTAGGCATCGCAAGAAACGTTAAACGAGTATTGCTGACTAATGTAATAAAGATAAAAACAATTGTCTCAAATGTATAATATTAAAATTAAGACAACTTATATGAAGTTGTATCTTTTTAAAGATTAATTACGTATTTATACTCCGTATAGTATGAATCTTAAAAATTTTATACATTTAAAACAGTATAATAAGTATTTTAAAGTGGAATACTGCTAAAAAATTTTGAATACATGTATTACATCACCATTTAATAACATAACATTCTAAAAAGATTTACAGAATTAATTATTAAAATAATTCTATTTTAATTTGAACGGATTGTTATAGCGCCCAAATTTCTGCTTTAAAATCAAAGGAAAAATTGCCACATCATCCACAAGGTATCTCTTCCATAATCTACCGGGCTCCCTTATTAAACGATACATCCATTCTAATGAAAATCTTTGAACCCACTTCGGAGCGCGTTTCAAATTACCAGCTTCAAAATCAATTGTAGCGCCTAAAGCCATAAATAAATTTATATTAGGCAAATACTGTTTATATTTTGCAATCCATTTCTCTTGCTTAGGAGCTCCCAAGCCAACAACTAATACATTTGCACCACTTCCTTTAATTATCTTAATAATATCAAAGCATTCGTTTTCATTTTTTTCAAAACCGAATGTTGGGGAATGCGCTCCAACCACCATATTATTTTCTACTTTGGCATTAATATTATTCATCGCTTTTATTGCAACTCCCTCCTCTGCTCCAAGTAAGAAGATTTTAATATCAGGATTACTTTTGTGGTAAAGGTAAAATTTCGAAAAAAAAGAAGATCCTGGGATAACTTCTAGTAAAGGACGCCTTAAAAATTTAGCCATCAAAAATATTATCCTGCTATCACAAACAACCCAATCCGCTGCTTTATAACAATCATAAAAATCTAAGTCATTCTGTAATTTAATATAATGGTCTACATTTATTGTAAATAATATTCCCTTATTTAACGATTTTAAAAGTTCATCACTTGTTAGTGACAAGATATCCATATTCAATATCTGAACTTTATCGTAGGTTTCGTTCATCATTTAAAGCAAATTAAAAAGAAAGTTAATGATATTAAAAAAACAACAAATTGTTATATTTATGATTCCACATTAGAATATAATACAACATAATAGATACTGAATAACTATGATTTATTCAGAATAAGGTCCTTATACTTATCCAACATTTCTTTCTCACTAAAAAATTGTTCAAATTGGTTCCTTGAAGAATAACACATCTCTTTATACTCTTTCATTGTAATTTTGTCCAAATAATTTATTAAGTCAATTAATTTTTCATATTCATTAACAACATACCCATTTACACCGCTAACGACGATTTCTTCATTTCCTCCAACACTGTTGCATATAATAGGTTTGCCATAGGACGTTGCTTCAATTAAAGATAAAGGCAAACCTTCATTTTCTGAAAAAAGCATCACATAATCATATTCAACCATAACTTTGCCAATATCTACATGTCCCAAATACCTAAAATTAAAATCACCCTCAATCAACTTCTCCAAACTATCGGAATCTTCACCTTCACCAGCAAAATCTATTATAATTGATTTTGATATCTGGTCTTTCAATGCATTTACCAAGCGAATCTGACCTTTCACAGTATTGATTCTAGCTGGATAAAGTATTTTTATTTCATTGGTATTATATAATTTGGGGCCAACAAACGAAGTATTCAAATATGGATCATGAATCCCATTATGAATAACTGTAATGTCTTGTGGTTTGACTTTAAATTCTTTTATTAAATTTTGCTTTACCTTCTCTGATACGGCTACAATATCTTTTGGAAATAATGTTAATCGCTGAAGATTGAAGAACTCGTTATGAGAAACATGAATAATCCTAGTTTTAAGTCTAAATATTTTTTTTAAAATCAGCAATAAAGTCGTTAATTTTCTGTGATTGGAAATAATTACAGACTTTCCATCAGTTAAATATCTAAAAAAACTAAACCTCAAATACTCACTATTTGTAATATTATAAAATTTATTATTTTCTTCAAATTTATTCAATCCCATTATTTTTGAAGAAAAGACATCACCAGCCAATAATCTGCTTAATTCCACAGCAACTTTTTCAGCGCCCCCAACCCGTCTAAAATTTACGTAAAAATTTAAGACGACATAATTATACTTGCTTTTCATAAAGATTTAATTTAACTCTTGCATAAATATTAATCCATGTTTTTTTGTTTGTAAATAGATTAAGGTTATATAACGCATAAAAGAAAATGAACAGCTTTGTTTTTATCGAACTGTTAAACAATACATTCCCAAGCAAATAAAGGGTCCTCTGCTGTACCCAACTCTCTATTTCTTTCTTCTCTGCCTCATTTGAAGGGTAGATATCTAAAAACTTCTTCATCATCATCTTAAGACAGGAAATGCTATTTCTTAGTACATCAAAAGAAAATTTATCTTTACTTCCAGTTAATAACTTAAGAAAAGTACTTTCAATGTCTAATTTTAAGTATTTCTTTATGTTATTTTGAGAGAGAGCAAGAAAATTGCAAAATTGTTTGTCTGAAAATAGACGTGAAACACTTCCACTATTAATTCGAATAAAAAATTGATCTGTTGAGCTTAAAACAAAGACTTTTTCTCCTCCATAAAGCATTCTCGTCCATAGTTCTCCATCCTCTACATGTAAGAATTGTTCATTTTCTAAATACAAATAGTGTCGATAGACTGCAGCTTTAATCATCACACATGGATGAGATAGCGGCGTTGCTAATAAGGACATAAATTGACAAGACCTATGCAATGTATTAGCAAAGTATTTACTAGGAGAGAGAATACTGCCATTTTCAGAAATCTTTCCTGGCATAATTGAAACTATCGATAATTGAGGGTCTCTCTGAAATTCACGAAGTGAGTATTCAAACCTTTTCAAACCCGATATATCGTCAGCATCCATTCTTGCTATAAACTCTCCGGTTGCGAGTTGAATACCTTTATTCAACGTTTTTATTAACTTAAGATTTACGTCATTTTTATATAACTTAATTCTTGGGTCTGCATCTGCTAAACGTCTTAGAATAGTAAATGTCGAATCCTTCGAACAGTCATCTATACAGATAATTTCAAGATTTTTATAGGTTTGGTTCGTAATCGAATTGACTGCTTCTTCTACAAATTTTTCTACATTATAGCATGGAATAATAACTGAAATTAATGGATTCATATTTTGTCAAACTTTAAAACTCTTCTTAAAACAAATATCTGATAATAATAAAATATAAAGCGGATCATAGGTTATGAATCCATTTAAAAATGCCGTTAAAAATAAAATAATTAGCAAGTATAAACTTTTTACATTATTGAAATAATTAAATGTTGAAATAAGATATGCTAATAAACCAATAACCCCAAGATTGAATGCTATATCTAAAAAGTCATTATGCATCCAAATAGGCGCACCTATAAACTGTTCATTTAACCTATTTGATGCCTTTGGACCTCTCCCTATCAAATTATCTATACTAATACCATCATTTAATATATGTAAAATACCATTAGCTTGAAAATAACTTCTTCCAGAGGTAAAAACCATTAAGTTTTCCATATTACTTGAACTCAATGAATAGGCTATAAGTAAGAAAATAGTAAATGAAAGGCTGCTAAAGATTAGAACTCTATATTTCCAAATAAAGTTTAATAATTGACGGTTTACTTTATATAAAAAAAGAACCATAATACCAATGAGTATATATACTAAACCTATACGAGCTCCTAATGTTAGAATATACATACAAAGAATTACTGATAACCATCTTTTTTTAAATTTCCATAAAAAAAAAGCAGATACTCCAAAATAATATGCCGCTAAGTGAGAAATAACAAATCCATCCTTATAGTTTCTTTCTATACCATAATATTCATCTATGATTACTTTACTAGCAAATTGTGATGAGATTTCAAAAATAATCATAAAAATAATTATGAAATACACAAGAAACTCTCTTAGTTCAACTAATTTAACCCGCTTGTAACTAAACGATGGTAGGATCAAAAAAAGTAAAATAATATTATGTAAAACTATCAAATATGATAAATTCTCATTAATTCTTGTATTGGTATAAGCTGAATAAAAAAAAGAGAGAAATAAAAATGTCAACAAACTTGATAAAACCAAAAATGCCTTCTTTTTAACAATAAGAAAATATAGATAAAAAGTTAAAATTAATTGAAAATAAGCACCAATCTGAATATTTTGATGTAAAATAATATTATACCAAAATTGAATACAAGTGAGCACTGGTACTATTAACAATAGTATATAGATATCATTGTTATTTAAAAAAAATTTATCTGATCTGATCAATTGTTTCATGATAAACTTCTAGGTTTTATTAGCATAGGAATTCCATATGCAATACTATTACAAGGTAATGATTTAGTAACTATGGTACCAGCCCCAATAATAACATTGTCACCTATAGTTACCTCTCCAATAATCACACAATGCGCCCCTATGTTAACGTTATTCCCGATAATGGGGCAAGGAGACCCTTCATACTTATTACCAATGGTTGTATTGTGCCTTAAGAGAACATTATCGCCGATTATAACTTGTTGATTAATTACAAGTCCCATACCATGCCATAAACAAAAACCTTTTCCAATAATTGCCAAATCGGGGATTTCAACGGACATAAATATTGGAAAGAAAATTCGATAGAATTTATAAATCGGGTATCCTATCAAACGAAAAAATCTGTTTTCGTGTGTGGAAAAATATTGGGCAATTCTAAAATGAAAAACAATAAATTTACCATAAAAATTACCCTTGTTTGCCTCAAAATCAGCCTTTATAACATCAATTAGACCCATAGCTAAATATTTTTACCAAACAATCTTCTTTTCAAAATCTTAAGGTTTAATATAATCATATTCCATCGGCTAATCTTTCGCCCTAAAAAAGGAAATTTAATAAAGTCTTCTAAGAATTCAAGAATAAATAATGATGCGTTTCCTTCCACAGCAGCACCTATCTGGGTATTTAAAAACTTTGAATCAAATTCTCCTTCTGTATTATCTCGAGTCGATATATGCTTTAATATACGCCTTAATTCATCCCTATTTTTTGCATAAAAAAGCATCTGATTGTCAGCTACTATCGAGTAATGGAATTTTTCATTATGCGGATTATAATAAATTGCAGGTCTTCCCAAACAAATAGCTTCCGTCAATAAGGCACTAAATCTCGATATCAAAACCGAAGAATTTTTCAATTGATCATGAATAAGAGAGGAATTAGATTTTAAAACCTTATAGCTACTTAAATCAGCATTATCTCTTGGATGCTGCGAAATTACATAATCAAAACTGGTATCATAACATGATGTAACTACATCTTCTATCCAATTTTCACGAACATCCTCAAAAATTCCATATGTAAAATTGACATTAACAAGAGCTAAATTATGAGTTACTTTTAAACTTGGCTTTAGGCGTTCGAACCTCGGATTTCCAATTACCGCCATGATTCTACCACGAACATCATAATTTGATAAAGAAGCTATACCTTGAAATACAGGAAAATTACAATTTCTCATTTTCCCAAATTTTGGGTTAAAATCTATACTTGATTCTTGTAATGCCAGTGTATTCTTTCCTTTAATTAAAAAATCACTATTTAACTTCTGCTCCAGTAACCCCCAATCGTTTGCAGTAATAAATACAGAATAATCCCTTTGGTTACTAACCTTAGTTTTGGTCACTTCAGCATTAATATTGTTCAATAGAGCACTTTCTTGAGCCGCTTCATTACCTCTGCAAAATAACTTATAATCCTTCTTGTCCATTAAATTCAGTATTGGCACGAAAGAACTTACAATCGTATCGCTGGATGCAAAAAAACAAATTTTCTTATTCTTATTATTCAAACAAGAAAGAGATCCAAAAAAGGTCTTTACAATTTTATTGGACAAATTTGGATAATCTCTCTTAAAATCTTCAGCTATTGTATCTTGTACAAAGATATCCGTAACCTCTATATAATCTTCAAGATATCTATATGACAAAAGTCCTGGTGCGTACCAAAAAGCACAAGATTCTTGAGTATGTTTGTTAAGAAAATCAATTACTTCATTTATGCCATCTTTAAAAAAGAAAACTCTCATATTGGTATCGTTTTGTTAAAAATTAACTGTAATAGAGAATATAATATAAACAGCATCAAAGGCAGAACTATTGTTCTCTTTTCGAAATCAAAAAATTTGACAGGCAATGATCTGTAGGAATAACTTGCAGCATACCATGCATAAAAGCCAAGATATCCACATATTAAACCAATCGGGATAGAATATATACCCAGCCATTTGATTGATAGAAAGCTAACAACAATAAATATTACACCAGAGATCCCGTCTGCAATATGAGAAATAACATGATTAGTTGTTAAATATATTTGCATATGCATTGCACCGTATCTATGAATAAAAAGGCAATTGATAGAACTAACCAAAAAGAAGAACTTACGAAATCAATTTTACTATCAATCAAACCCAACAAATACTTAGAAAAAAACTCACAAATATGACTCCGATTACGAATACGATATGACTCATAAACATTCCGCGACGTACAACTTTTATTAATTCACTTATTCTATTTTGCGCACGCAATTGAGATAGATAAGGTATTTTACTATAAAATGGAGCCATAGAAACTTCTCTTATCTGGGTGATTAACCTCATAGACAAAAGGAAAGGAGCAACCACTTTCGGATCCCCTATTTGAGCATATAATAGTCCACTCAAATTTGTTAAACCATTAGACATTAAACCTGAAACACCAGAACGCCATGCTGGTTTCCAAATATAACTAAATAACTCCCTATCAAATTTCTTATGGACAAAAGACCTTAGTTTACCTTCTTCTACCATTCTTGCTAGATACCAATTTCTTATTACATTAAAAACAAGCCAGATTTGGTTCGCTATAATTAAATATAAAATATTGCTATTTAATAGAAGTACAACGATACTTGTAATTATGCTCCCTAAGGACATTAAGGCTTCAATCCGTCTGACTAAAGCAATTTTATTTAACCCTTCTAAGTAATTTTCATAAATCGTTCCATAGAAACGGATAACGTTAACAATTATAATTACCCCCATGAAATCCATGCTCCTTTATGGTTTTCCACTAAAGAAATTGGTTTTATTAACAAATAAGTACCTATTGACAATAACAATACAAGAAGCAACACTGCTAAATACTTATATATTGTCTTCATTGCGGAGAAAATATCCTCCAGAAGAGCCCAATTAATAGGTATTTCGTCCAAATTGTCACTATCTTCCTTTGTTGTTCCTATAGCAGAAAAATCCTTTACTCCACCGTACGCATAAGAAATAATCCGCACAAAAGTCTGCCTAAATCCCATATCTGCTAGAGACAACAAAACGAAAATTGAACTAAAAAGATACCACAAACTAATTTCCGCAGGATTAAATCTATTTAAAATTAAAGGGATAACAACAACTAGACTAATTGCTTTGGTTGCATAACTTAACCATGTCATAATAGTTGGCGAAGTCCAAATTTTATTAAGTCTTAAATTATTCAAATACATATCTCAGACTTTATATTTATTATTAAGTTGATATATATATTGAGCATTACTAAGAGAAGGATTATTATAGCCAAAAAAGAAATTGCATTTAAATCTGCCGCCTCCTTGTCATTAACGGAATCCCCGATCAATGCAACTTCACTATGACTATAAGTATAAACTTCCAATAAATTTGAAACAAGGTCAATTTTAGCTGTAGGCGATCCATTTATTGTCTGAAAATATTTAGATAATCCTAATTCTTTACAGATTATGTTAAGCTCTTTTCCATCAGATCCAGAAACTATATGAAAAGTAAAATTCTGATAATTCTCTTTGATAAAGAAACACTATCTTGTATTAAAAGCTTTTCATCGATTAATAAACTTAGCATGATTTCTGAAAATTTATGTGCTAATTCCATTACTTTCGATTCAGATACAGCCTCTTTTCGGATTTCTTCAAAGAAATATCTAAATTTGACATATCTAGAAAGACCACCATTTGAATTGTGGAATTCCAACAACTGGTCAACTTGTTCTTTTGGAAAGTCAGCCAGTGTCTTCACAAATCCTAAAGATCGCGTGGGCATGGAATCCATGATTACGCCATCAAAATCCCAAAGGATCACTTTATATTTATTTAGAATGTCCATGCATTAATTCAGCTATTTTAAAATCTTCTTCCCAATCAACATCGAATGATTCAATCTTATTCATCTCAAAAAGATAAGGCCTACTACCTAACCTATTTTTCTCTCGTACATAAATGTCTTTACTTGCTATAAACATTACATGATTTACTTCATACAATGATTCCAAATCCTGCGTCCGCGGCCAAGGGCGTGAACTAGCATTATTTATTACTTTTCCTTGTTGATTTAATAGAAAATTTTGAAATCTTTGTACACTCACTAGGGAATCAAATCCATTTTTCAAACCGTCTAAGTAACAATTTATTCCATTATCATAAATTCTAGCATCCGCAAATGGCGTAGTAACGTGTCCCCAAACTATATGATCACCTGAAACAACTTCCGGAACGTAAGCGATAAGATCACTCAAATTGGTACTATCCAGACAAAGGTAATCTGGCCTACGGTCAATGACCAATTTCTTGAAATCATCGAGTATGGTTTCGGCAATTTCAATACAATTCTCATCATTTGTCGAAAGCACAACCTCATCTACCATTTCCATTGTCAAAAGTTGTCGAAGTTTATGTAACAACAGTCCTCCCTCATTACCAGCAAAAGGTCTGGTATTTTTATTAATCACTCGCTGGCTGCCTTTTCGAGTTGGTAGAAAAAAACTAACTTTATTTGTCATAAATCATACTATAAACAGAATTTACCGGTATTTCGTAACGTGTGGGCGTAATAGCAATTACATCTTTATTGTTAAAAACAGTAAACCGATGAAATAAAAATTCATTCTCGGCTGTTAATTGTCTTTCCTTTTCTGTAATTGGAAATTCATTATAACCATCATAACCCACGAGATAAATTTCTTCTGCACCTAGCTCATAAGTAATTTGGAGTGCTAATGCTGTGTGCGAATCCTGATATTTATCTGTAAAATCTACATTTTCCAACTCAAAGCTATTATCTCTTACGCAAGCAGGTATATAGGTACCCATTTTTCTTGGAAATGGAGGCAAAACTGTTTGACCATTAAAACTTCCTAAATCATTAAATACTTTCTCCATACGGTGTCCCTCATTACCAACTAGACAAAAAATCTGTTCATTTTCAAGATCTTGATAAGAAAATGCATTTTTTGAACTTGCATGAACAATTGTAATTTCAGCATCAGTACGGATAAATTCTTTAACGGCCTCTACATGTTCACAAGCTCCCTTCCCTCCTCCAATAATAACGACGCGCTTTTTTGATATACTTGGTTTAAATAGTGGTAACTGTTCATTATCTTTTACTTTTTCTTTCTGATTTTGAAGCGCTTGGATAATACTATTAAATGAATAAAAACGGGTAGTCACCCAGTCCATAACATCTTTCTGTGGTAATGAATTTGCACCAGAAATCATATATGGCAAATTTGTTCCCCATTCATATTTCCGATGTAGACCGGAGAAAGTATTAACAAGGTCTCCCAAAGAGTTAAAATCAACGTCAAAGTTAAATCTGTTATTGAAAGCTGTCAACAACAGCTCTGTCTTCAGATTTCCCGCACCTCTACCCATTCCAGTCACCGTTGAATCCACTATCTCTACGCCGTGATCAATAGCGGTAAGAGTATTGATCAAAGCCAGCTCTAGATTATTATGACCATGGAAACCCAACTTAACATTTAAGTGCGATTTTACCAAAGCAATTGTATCGATAACATCTTGGGGAAATACACCTCCATAAGAATCAACCATATAAAAATAATCGGCTACTCCAGAAACCTTAGAAAGATTACTCTGGAAGTCCAAATAACTTTTCCATTTGGACATGTACATTACATTGAAACCGACTTCGAATCCATAGACTTTTATGCCTTCTGCAAGCTTAATTGCTCTCAAGAGATTTTGAGGGTCAAGTGCAATTCGAATCATGGATACGATCCCTTGCAAAGGTTGCAATAACTCCTTTAAATCTTCTAATCTAGTATCTTTCTCGTTTAGAATAATCACAAGTTTCTTTTGAGACAACGATTTAATCTTTTCGAGTTCATAAATCGGCAAATAAAAATATCTACCCAAATAGCCTTTTATAGGTGTACTTCTATAACCAACCTCCAAATATTCTATTGGTAAATTATTCGTACATTTTATATAATTATCGACAACCTCATCACTAAAATCCCAATTGGTATAGTAACCACCATCACGTAAAGTGCAATCTAATATCTTGATCATAATAAGATAATTTTAATTAAATACAATAAAACCAATTTTATATTTCATGTCTAACTTTTTCTCCAGAACATCCACCATTTACCCCTTTTGGTTGACTGACCGTAGTCTCCATAGCCATAACCGTAACCATAGCCATAGCCATAACCGTAATTATTGTAATACCCACCCTTGGCCTTAATATCATTGACAATCAACTGTATAGGCTTAATCTTATGGCTAGCAACCAAATCATTCGGAATACGCAGCTGCTCTTTGAGGGTAAATCCCTGACGCACCAGATACAGACAGCAGTCGGCATAGCGCGACAGCAACTGAGCATCGGTCATCATCCCCACAGGCGGCGCATCCATCAATATATAATCGTAGCGCTTGGCCAATTCGTCCATCAGCTCCTGTGTGCGTGGATGAACCAGCAGCTCCGAAGGATTGGGCGGTATAGCACCCGCCTGAATCAAATGTACATTTTCATGGGCCCCCGAAGCCATAATGATTTCATCCAGCCGCATATCGGGCCGTACAATATAGTGGGAAAATCCTTTGCCCGCCGGAAGCCCTAGCTTGGAGGTAATGGATGGTTTCCGCAAATCCAACTCCATCAACAGAACCTTTTTGTCCAATAAAGCCAAAGTAACGGCAAGATTTAAAGCCACATACGACTTACCCTCACCTGACATCGATGAAGTAAAAAGAATACGCTTTCCGCCGTTGAGGGCAAACTCCAGATTGGTCCGCATCGCCCTAAACTGCTCGGCTATAGGTGAACGCGAGGTTTTGGTAACAACGACCTGTTCCATCTCATCGGAATGGGCAATCATACCTAGGATAGGAAGCTTATTAACAGCTTCAATATCGTCCATCCCCTGTATACGCAGGTTAAATAGACCCTTCAGGTAGATCACAGCCAATGGAATGGCCAAGCCAAACAGCAGGCCTAAGATATAGATCATCTTTCCCTTGGGTGAAAAAGGCTTCTTTTCAGCCTTTGGCGAATCGATCACCTTGGAATTGGACACATTGGCGGTCCGGCCGATGGCGGTCTCTTCCCATTTTTCCTGCAAAAAGATATACTGTGCCTGTTTGATCTGCTGCAAACGCGATAGATCTATATAGCCCCGCTCAATCGTGGGTACCTGATGGATCTGCGAGGTCACCTGATTGGCCAGCGCCTGCTGGCTTTGTTTGGCCAGTGCCAGCTGCTTACGCGTGGAGGCCACATTGGCAATCATGTCTTGCCGCACACCGGCAATCTGGGTTGTAATATTCTGTACAAGTGGATTATCCTCGGTATTGGCCAGAAGCAGGCGTTCACGCTGCAAGACCAGCTCATTGTAGCGCTGAATTAGGGCATTGAACCCAATGTCCTGCGGAATAACGGCCGAAGGCACTACCCGCGGATGCTTCGTATCGTTGAGATAACCTGCCACAGCATCCAAAGCGGCCAGCTGGGTTTCAACTTCCGCAAGCTTAACGGTAAAATCTGCCGAACTGGCAATCAATACCTTGCCCTGCTCGGATATATCGGCCAGCTGATTTCTCTTTTTGTAACCCGAAATCCGGTCTTCTACACCGGCCAGTTCATCGGTGATCTTCGACAGCCGGGCATTGATAAAGGACAGTGTCGAATCGGCAATGACATTTTTATCGTGCAGATTCAGCTCCACATATTTTTGGATTAGCGTGGTCAGCAGCTGCTCTCCATACTTGGGCAAGGTACTTTCAAGTGTCAGATCAATGGTGGATACATTTTTATTGGTCACGTCTACCAGAAGGGCTTTGCCAGATCGTCCACCACATCCCGGACAGGACTCAGCACAAAGCCATAATCGTCCTCCCTGGACTGGTCAAAAGCCGGGTTGGCAACAGCCTTGAGCTTGCATTGCGGCGCCAGGCTAAAGGTTTGTCCCATACGCACACGGAAGCTGGTATCGGAATTACTCAGTTCAAGTTCATTGGCATTCAGCGGATGGATCTTGAAACTATAAGGCTCACTAACCGAATCTACTTCGCTCAGCAGCTCCAAAGTATAGGGAGCGTTGCCCACAGGCACATTATGTACCCTGCCGGCCTTGAAGTAACGGAGGTAGGCCTTTTCGGACAGCACCATCTCCCGCATCAGATCTGCCGTTTTTAGGACTTCCACTTCATTATCAACGGAGTTCTTGGTGCCCATCAGGCTAGATAGATCGCCCAGTGCAGAAGAGGAAAACATGCCGCCTCCCTTTTTATCGTCGGACACCAATAGCTTGGCATGGACCTTATAATTGGGAATGCTATAGCGCAGATAAAAGAAAGCAGACAATAGGCCCAAAAAACCGCAAAGGGCAAACCAGTACCAATTGGCCATCAAGCGTCCAAAAAAACGCAACAGGTCTTTGTTATCGGACTTTTCAGTCTCAAAATCAAACTCCTCTTCCCAGTCTATATTTTTTTTACTCATACTATTCAATATTTTTATGGAGATGCCCTGTGCAGCTGTCGACTAATGACAATGAACACGGGCACCTTGCTAAAAAGGCTATTTAGCCTTCATCAATTACAAACGGGTCAATGCAACAATCAGCACCGACAACAACGAACCGATAATGGCAAAAGTCTGGGTACGTGCCGCATTGTTGGCCGCTGCTTTGGCCTTGCCCGGCTCCACATACAGCACGTCATTCTGCCGCAGATAGAAATAGGGGGATCTGAAGACTTCGCTGTCATTCAGGTTGAGCCGCACCAGCTCCTTTTGTCCTTGTTGATCCCTTACCAGCAATACATTTTCACGCTTTCCGTAGATCGTCAGGTCGCCGGCCAGCCCAAGTGCATCCAGCACGGTCACCTTTTCATTGGGTACCGTATAAGTCGCCGGCCGAGTCACCTCGCCAATACCGTGATCTTAAAATGGCAAAACGGACCTGAACAGTGGGGTTTTTATAATATTGCGAGGCAAGCTCCGTGATCTTGTCCCGGACCTGATAGGTCGTAAGCCCGCCGACTTTGATCTTGCCCAATAAAGTCATCTGAATAAACCCATCTTTGTCGACCAAAAAACCGCTGATCACCTGATTGCCAACCGTGGCAGCCGAGCTGGCACCAATGGCCTGAATGACTTCGGCTTGATTGGCCACAGAACTCGTCGTGGGATCCAACGTCTGTACGGTGACACTGAGGATATCATCGGGATGGATGGTAGGCTCAGTAAAGGCCGCAGCTTCTTTCAATACCCGGAGAGAATCTGCCTGCAGATCGTTGAAATAAACGATTTTCTTGACCGAGCAACTGCTCAGTGTCAATAGCATCAGCAAGAAATACAGCCATACGCGATGGTGCCCTGCTTGCTTTTTGTAGTGTGTTTTCATTGTGATATACTTGTAAATTGTAGTTTTTTTATTTTATATGGTCCGGCTAACCCGATGTCCATGATGGATCAAAAAGATTAGGGTTGAGTAATTCGCATCGTTTAAAATAATTTTTGAGATCTTCACGTTGCAGCCCATGCTCCAGGGCTTTCACATGACGCTCATGATGGGCATCTGTACCGACAAGGTCAACAAGACCTGCGCCAGCAAGATACTTGGCGACACGCTTTTCATGCGTGCCGTAATAACCGATAATGGACAGCAAATTCACCTGCAATAAACAGCCGATCTCCCTTAGCCGGCTTATCTTCTGCATATCGGTATGATAAAAAATATAGCGTTCGGGATGTGCCAGTATCGGATAATATCCCGCTATCAACAGATCAAAAATCAATTTTTCGATCTGCTTATTTTCCTGAATGTATGACATCTCGATCAGGATATGGTTATTCGGAAGGACAAGAAATTGAGGATCGGGCTGACGCAGAAGCTGCTCAAAATTAGAATCGAGCATATATTCGGCCGCGTAGCCACCTAATTTTTTATCAAAACCCTTGCCCTTGACTTTCTCAAATGATGTCTCGATACGCTCTCGCGTATTCGGGTACATCTCTTGAAAAATATGTGGTGTAAAATAAAAGTGTTGCAATTTCAAATCGACTAGACGGCCCAATAGGTCCATGCTCTCAGCCTCGTCCGTACAACCATCGTCAATACCCGGCAAGAGGTGCGAATGCATATCCGTATCCATCCAGCTTAAATCGTAATTCCGCTTTTTTCGGTTAAAAATTGTTAACATCTTTTTGGCAGATAATAATTGATAGTGTTTCGTCTATAAAGGAATATCCGGCCAGCTCGCCCGGCCGGAATATCCCAAATCTACAATCACAAGTTTTTACACTTGAGTTCTTAAATGCTTTTATAATTTGCCGCACTCTTCGGTCAGGATAGCCAGATTGGTCGCTCCTGCTTTGGTTCCGATAATGTCACCCGGCTGTATGCCTACTGTGGCTGTATTGTCTGCTGCAATAGTTTTCGCGTTGACTTCTTTCACACGTTGGCCCCAGATCGCTTTGAAATCATATTTGGTACCGTCTGTTTTTAAAAGTGTCGTACGCAAGAATCCATTGTCCACTGTACCTAGGAACTGATACGTTCCTGTGCCGCTTACCCGGTAGAATAACTGGAATGTTGGCAACAGGGTAATAGTCGTTGTTTTGTCCGGACAACGTACATACAGCTGCAGCGTCGACGTAGTTCCCGTAGCATCACCCGGATTTGGCAATGTCATCGCTGTCACCTGACCACAGGCTGCCAATGGACTTTGCTCCAATATATTACCGGCACTGTTGCGCACCACAATACTTGTACCGCTAGACGGCACATCAACCAAACTGATACTTGGATTATTCTTATTGATCGAATATTCACCTGTGGCAATCACTTTGCCGCCCCAGATGGCTTCTACAATAATCGGATAGGTCGACCCATTCGTCATCCAGTCGCCCGAGAACGTGATAACGCGTGCCGAAGGACAGGCCTCACCAAATTCACCAGCCATATAGAATGACAAGTGCTGAACCTGAAAACTTACTTTAAATCCGGCAGCTGCCGAGCCTGTAACTGTACTGTTTTGTTCGTAACGCCAGATGCCATCGGTGCTATTGGAAAAGATCTGAAATACCTGCCCCGCTGCAATGGATGCACCGGATATCGGGCTCACATAAGCTGCGTCAACAGGCATACTCACCGTAAGTGGCTGACTGAATTGTTTCACCGCTATACCATTCACCAACATGCTGATTTCAGCAACGGCTGCCGGGCTGAACGTACCTGCAACGGTACTGCCGTTGGCCAATACGACTTTGTCGCTTTTGACATCCCCGCCCGGAAGTAATTCGACAGCATCCTCATTGTCGGCATCGATGCTGGTCAAAATAATCTGAACAGTGTTGCCGCCTGTAATGACGTTGCCATTGGCATCTTTAAACTGGGTACCGGTCGGAATCGTCACTTCCATATTGCCGCCGCCTACAGCGGAGGGTACGGTAACTGTCGTTGCGGCTGTTGTGGACCCATTGGAACTGAGGTCAACATTGGCGACCGTTTCCTTCGCACCGTCCGGAACAACTGTCGGTTTTGTCAGCACGATCGTCTGTATACCACTCGATGCATCTGTGATGGCAACAGGTACTTCCTGTGTCGTGTAGCCCGAAGCTGCAAGCTGCACCCGAAAACGGATCGGATTTGCAGCACTGGCCGTCCGCTTAGGATCAAGACCAAAAGTGATCAGGTTATCTGTCAGCTTAAAATCTTTATAGCCATTCATGTTGTAAATGTCCTGAGTGTCTCCAGAACTCAGTGTGACTGTCACCCCGCTGATTGTCTTACCATCAATATCTACCACCTTCAGGGTAGCATAATTTTGAATAACTTCTGTACTTACCTGCAGGTTGAAATCCTTCAGCGGACTCTCACAGGAAGATACCCCGCCCAACAATGAGAAAGCTAAGGCACTATATATAGCGATTTTTTTGATTTTCATAATGACTCTGTTTTATATATTTACCTATTTAAACCGATAACTGATGCCTGCTTCGATACGGGGCAAATAGCGGTAGTTCTTGATGTTCTTCTCGATGGTGGCGGCATTATTGACATTTTCTTCCAATAGACCTGTTGCTTCCATCGTCACAGAAAGGCTTAGAAAGGTAATAGCAGCCCAAGTCCACATGCATTGAAAAGCGGCTGTCCGATCAGGATATTGCTCCAGCCGATACCCGCATAGGGATTAACGGTTTTCTTCCAGGCCACATTGGTCTTTATCGTACCGACCATTTCTGGATCAACGGCAATATCACCATAACGGTAGGGATCCGCCAAACGGGTGGTCAGGGTTCCATCGAGCTTAAAGAAATAGGCGCCGCCCACCTGCACGTTGAAACTGCGGAAAAAGCCCCGATTATCCAAGAAGGGTGTCCAACCGAAAATAGCAGAGGCATTGGATGATTTGGCCTTGGCCTCACTCCGTGTCGCACGGTTACTATACGTACCCTCAATGTTTGTGGTGAACGGCATATAGCTTACACCGAGGCGCATGCCAAACTGTTGGCTCAGCGGATAATAAAATTGAGCCCCAAAACCTGTGGACCCAAAATGCACCCCAAGCCCCAAGGGGTAGCCGAAAGAGTAGGCTGTCTCGGGTATGCTATCCCGCTCATCACTATTAGCCCGCGATACTGAGATATTGAACAGCATAAACATGCCGAGCAATAGGACGGTTAATCTGGCAACTTTTTTGTTCATAATCTGTCAGTTTTAATAGTAACGTTAATAAGCATTTTTCTCTCCTTGCAGCATGTTCAAAACGGTCATGCACACAATTTTAAAGTCGAGCATGGCCGACCAGTTATTCATATAATCCAGGTCATATTCGACCCGTTTGGCCATTGCTCCAGGATCCTTAGTCTCCCGCGGCAGCCATTGACCTGTGCCCAGCCCGTAATTCCGGGCTTTACAAAATGACGCACCATATAATGCTGGATCAGCTGGCTATAATGTTCGGTATGGGCAAGCATATGCGGACGTGGACCGACAACACTCATCTGCCCCAGAAACACATTGATAAACTGCGGAAATTCGTCCAGATTTGTCTTTCTTAAAAACTGACCTATTGCCGTAATACGCTTATCGCCTTTGACGGCTTGCTTTGCATTGGACTCCGTATTGACAACCATACTCCGAAACTTATAGCAATCAAAAGTCTGATTATTACGTCCGGAACGCGGCTGCTTGAAAAAAATCGGACCTGGACTCTGGATCTTGATAATCAAACCGATAATAGGAATCAACCAGGATAAAATGAATACGATCACGAAAGTAGAAATGACAAGATCGACAATGCGCTTCTTGATGCGGTTTTCCATCGTCGAAAGCGATTCGTCATGCGAGCGAAGCACGGGCAACTCCACCGTCAGCACGCCATCTTTGCTGGAATACGGCATCATTTCAGCCGGAGCAGTCACAAAATTGAGATGCACACATTTGCTGTCAGCTGCCATGATCAATTCTCTGCTGCAGCTCGAAATATCGGGGGAATTGACGACAAACACATCAAAGATCCCCAAACTGGCGACCTCCTCAAAATAACGTCTGAACCTAGTCAAAGTATCATCTTTGCTCGGCAAACCAGGATCGTCGCGGTAAGCGATTGTGTTGACATGATAAAATGGATGCTCCTTGGCAAGGATCCCTGCCACACCAGCCATGTAATCGTTGTGGCCGATCAAGGCTACTTGCTTGCTCCAACCTAAGCGCCGCGGCAATACCGTATAGACATAGGTCAACACAAAACGGGACAGAGCAAGGTAGATAAACATACCTGCTGCCACCACGACAAAGAAAACCCAAACTCCCCTAAAATGATGGCCGATCAGGATACAGCCCGCAAAAATTGCAACTAGTAACAGTGCCGTACGCAACGTGATACGGAATACATTCTCAAGCCGCTCGATGGTCGCATCAGCATAAAGCCGCATATAGAGCGACGAAATGATAGCAACAAGATTAAAAGTCGTCCACAATGAGTAAAAACTAGCCGGCACCTCCTGCCCCACATCCATCCAACCATTGTTGGCTACGACAGAGTAGGCAAGCACAAATAGGATATTCAAAGACACTGCATCTGTCAAAGCGAGCAGCATTTTTAAATAAGCTAAAACGCGATTTTGAACATACTTATGCATAAAATAGTTAATAAAAAATTAAAAAACCTAATTTTAAACATTTTTCCCAACAAGAAACATAAGCGGCGCAAAGTACCCGTACAGGTAACTACCTATACTTGAGAAAACTATAGCTCAAATTGACTTCCCCATGAAGCCGAAGAGCAATAAATTCACTTTTTCTATGTCAGTTCTATCTGTTTATGATCAGATCTCAATAATTGTTTTTTTTAAATAATAAGGCTTCTCTTCAGAATTTAGTTGACTGGATTTTTCCGCACAAATTGCATCATCCGCTTGGATAATCATGCAGTCAAATACTCTCGTGTTTTAATAATTGTAGATTGTAGTATGACAAATATAGACAACAAAATTTAATAATCTTTATCTTTTTTAATGTTTTTATCAAAATTTCACAATTACTTCACAATTCCTTTAAAAATTGAGCTTATTTAGACCGTAATTTGCACGAGAAAATGCACTTATTTCCTCGAAATCAGGAAGAAAACCTTTAAAATTTACGGAGAATAAAAAAATTAGGAAATTGTCACAAAATTATGACCAGGAGAATCTGCCAAATTAAAAAAAACTTCTTCAACTTGGAAACTTGGGTCAAAAGGGGGAAGCCGGTCGTAGATTGGACTGCACTTTAATTACCTCCTCGATCAGTAGAGGTACAGAATTACCATAAGAGGCGGCTCAATTGAAATCAAAGTTGATATATCAACCGAAAAGTCCGAGGAACTACTTCGCAACCAAAGAAAGGGCACTAAATATCAAATGATTGCTTTCTATTTTTAAAGTAATCCAAGGGATACGTATGGTCATCGTTTGCTGCGTGTTCAATTGCATAGTCGGAATATACGAGCAATTCACTTTCTGATTCCAAAGCTCTGAACGCGGTACCATAGCCTGCAGGAACATGAAGTACGCGTAAATTGGCCGCAGATATAACCATATTATCGACAGGAAGATCTGGGGAGGCTACTTCCCAATTGTCAATTTTCACCAAATCTACGGAAAATGATCCAGAGAGTACATAAAACCAACGTTGTTCAATCTTATGAGCGCGCCAACCTCTTACCAGCTCTGTATCTAGATTCTTGATAATATAAAAGCGCTTAACAAGACTCATGTCAAAATCATTGACAAATCTTATTTGTCCTCTATGGTCTTTGGCGACTCCCCCTTGTATTATATTAATCCTATTTTTCATTTATCCAATGTTTGAAATACTGAATTTTGTGATCGGTATTCGGGCACAATTTGCTTTATCAATCTTACAAGTTCCATTTTATCTACACGAGGGTTTGCATTTTCTACAAATTGACAAAGATATTCTACTCTACTTTTTTGGATAGCTAAGTCAGCGGTATTTACTTTGGCAATCATAATCTTTTCATGATACGTCTTCTCGGTATTTTCCCCATTTGCCAAAAGTTCCTCAAATATTTTCTCCCCAGGCCGCAACCCCACCACCTTAATATCAATATCCTCTGGATAGTTATATCCTTTTAAGCGGATCATCTGCTTGGCGAGATCCATAATCTTAACGGGCTCGCCCATGTCAAAGACAAATATTTCACCTCCTTTACCCATTACCGCGGCTTCCTGTACCAATTGGCAGGCTTCGGGTATGGTCATAAAATAACGGGTGATATTCGGATCGGTAATTGTCAGCGGTCCACCTTTGAGCATTTGTTTTTCAAACAATGGAATGACAGAACCATTGGAACCTAATACATTGCCAAAACGCGTGACGATAAAGTTGGTTTTGGAGTTTATATTCACCGTCGATATAGCAATCTCCGCGACACGTTTGGTTGCCCCCATGACATTGGTGGGATTCACTGCCTTATCCGTGGAGACCATAACAAATTTGGAGACCCCATAATTATCTGCCAACTTAGCTAAGGTATAAGAGCCGCACACATTGGTCAATATTGATTCATAAGGATTGGCCTCCATGAGCGGTACATGCTTATAAGCTGCTGCATGAAAAACATAAGTAGGCAAAAATGTTTGAAAAACGTTTTCCATAAAAGGCCTATTCCGGATATTCCCAACAATAAAGGTAAAACGGTCGAAATTCACATTGGAACTAAGTTCCTGCTGAATTTCGTAAAGTGCAGATTCTGCCTGGTCTACAACAATAAGTTTCAACAGATCGGTATGTGCCAATTGCCGTACAAGTTCGCTGCCTATAGAACCCGCGCCACCAGTTACCAATACAATTTGGCCTTTCATTTCCGATGCAATCGTCGGATTATCGAGATCAATCGCTTTACGCCCAAGCAAATCTTCGATTCGGAGACTTCGTATCTGCCTCGTGGCAACTTCTCCAGCAAGTAATTTAGCCGTGTCAGGAATTATCTTTACAATAAGTGGAATTGGTTCTGCCAGTTTAAATATCATATTCAGGCGCTCGGGAGCCCTATTATCTATAGCTACGATAAGTTCAGCTGCATTTCCGTGCCGTTGAACAAATGCTTCATTCAATTCACTGATATCGTGGATCTTGAAACCTTGGATACGGTTACCAATACGATGTGGATTATCATCCATGATAGCTACGATCCGATATTTGTTGCGTGATGTTGTATGGATAAAATGAAAGGCTGTATTACCCATATTTCCTGCACCAAACAAGATAACGGGAATACGGTTGTCTTCATTACCCCACATCAGTTCGTGATATAGCGCACGGTAAAGCACGCGGCTAAAGGTCATACTGAAACCAGCAATCAAGGCATGAAAAAGCAATTGTGTATCTGAAAAAGGAAAGATTGTTTTTAAAAAGTCAGGCTGCGACCATTCTAATATTTTAGAGACGAATACCGTAGAAAAATAAGACAGTACAATAGCCATCACAATGCGCTGCAGCTCACGTATACCTGTTTTATGAACCACGCCCCTAAATGTGTCCAACGTACAGAACCAAATTAGGTATATTGCAGACACCAACATACATTGCTGTTGCGTTGCATTGATATTAATACCACCTCTATGCTTAAAAATCAGCACATAGCTCGCAAAGAAAGCAATAGCGACTATGAGCATATCCAACACTAAAATGATCCAACGTGGCTTGTTAATCGACAAGCCCTTTTTCCATACATTACCCATGTAGACTATTATAAAATATTATGATCTTCTATTACAAAACACAATATGAATCCATTTCGTAGACCGGTTTCAAAAATACTGAATAAAACGAAAAGTTTTTCCGTTATATAACAAAAATCCTAATTCAATACCCTCCCACCGTAATCTTGTCCGCCTGTAATGTGTACACTATATACTAATGGACTGAAATTTTCAACTTACTAATTGATCAACACCTTGCGTAAACCGACCTTTTAAAATTTCGTTTCTCACACTTATCGACCATACTGCATTTCCATCGGAGTATTTTAAAATTGAAATCACTTGCGTTCTAAACGTTAAAAAAGCGGCGATCTTTTGATATAGCAAAGTTGCTATATTTAAATCGCTAAATTTTCTTACACCACCATGGTAAATTTAAACGTTTTTATTCAGATTTTATCGCTTATCGACCGCGAATTATGCAAGGATTTGGTGGCTAAACATAATAGTGATAAACATAGCAAAGGGATCAATAGTTGGACGCATCTTGAGAGCATGATATTCTGCCATTTTTCCTCGGCAGATTCAGTTCGGGATATCAGTATATGATACTCGCTATTTGCTGGACAACTTTTTACTAAACTAAGATATAATTATGATACATTTTTAATTTCCTGATAGAACTTATCATCAGTCCAATTAGACAGTGGCTTTTGTCAAAAAGATATTTTTGAACATTTGGAACAAAAATCGCTAAAATATATTGTTGCTGCAAAGTTTACCCACCCTGTACAACATTTAATCGACTAGCAAGATCCCAGGTTGATGGTGGATGAGGGAATTGATATCTGCGACAAGCGCTATCACTTGGGACAAGCAACCTAGACTGGTAAGCGTCCGACAGAAGATAGCCAATAGACCCAATGCACCTGGCAGGAATTTAAGTTTATTTCCTGAGGATGAAATCCACAGAAATTATCGCTATTCTGCATACTTTACCAATAATGAATTTGCTGCAACTGATGTATGGCGGATGTATAGCCAACGTAGGGATGCAGAAAACAGAATCAAAGAATTGAAGGCTGATTTTGGAGCAGAGAGCTTTAACCTGAAAGCATTTTATACAACAGAAGCTGTCTTAATATTCTCCATGATAGCCTATGATCTAATGTCGCTATTCAGAATATTCGTCTTGCAGGAAAAAACGCAAAAAACACTATCAACACTACGTTACAGAACTTTTGCTATTGGAGCTTATTTTGAAAAGGTAGGTGATACACTCAAACTCAAAATTGCACTAACCAAATAAACCTAGAAAATGATTCCGTGGACTTTGGGATTGCCCTATAGATCTTCAAATGAAAAGATCTACTGCGTAATCTGGGTTAAAGTAGATCCAAAAGAAGGCCAGATATGATTGGAATCTTTCCAATCTTGTGGCATTCATCAGAATGAATATCTTCGTGAAAATAAACATCTGGAAATGGATAGATGATCCATTTGTCAGGCCTTCGGTCAAAGAAAAAAATGGTTAGCTGAACATCTTCACGGAATGAAAAGTAGGGCTCAAAATTCAAATGAGCAAAAAACTATCGTTGTAAACACAGAAAACGACTCCTAAAATTTATTTAGGACACATATGATACGTACATTATTTATGTAATGCATAATTCCTTAATAGATAGCCGATCAATATAAAATAAATTCCGCTTAAGCTGGTCAACAAAATTATAGCGAATGTGACCTGTATATTGATTGCTTTTTCTGAACACCAGATCACTCCATAGCCAATAACAATTTGAATAATCGCATACAAAAACGACACCCATAATTTATTGAAACCAGCTTCATTGACCAAATACTGATAGAGGTGCGAACGATGCGCGGCAAAAATATTTTCTCCCCGCAATAAACGTCGAACAATGGTCCAAACTGCATCAATTCCATAGACCACTAAAAACAGCATATATATCAAACTACCAGTCTTTATTATTAACGCACCTAAAGCAAATAAAAGAATATAAGCGATTGCGACGGAGCCAACGTCACCGGCGAAACATTTTGCAGTTATCCTAAAGTTAAAAAAGGCGAATACTACAACACCCAACATAGGGAATATTAGAAATTCATCTTCTACAAAATGCACTTTTTTGTTAATTAATAGCAACAATCCGCCCACTGCGATACTATAACAAGCTGTTATTCCATTTATCCCATCCATGAAATTGTATGCATTAATAACGCCAACAACAACAATAAAGGCGGCAAGTAAAAAATACCAGGGCATTGAAAAGATATTCAACTGGTAAGCCATTAATAATACTGAACAAAAATGAAATAACAATCTTATTTTGTTGGACAACGTAAATACATCGTCCAAGAAAGAAATCGCAACCATTAAAGATAACCCTAAAAAGAACCATGGATACTGAAATCCTGACCATATACAATAGGTCACTGACCCAAAATAAAAAATGATTCCACCGCCCCTTAAGGTAACATTGGTATGAGAAGATCTTTCGTTTGGCCTATCTATGATATTAAATCGATCAGCAAATTTAAAATACAGTAATTCAAGGACAAACAGTAGAGCGGTAACAATAAAATACATCATAAAAAAAATCCAACTTACAAATATAGCATTTATCTCATACTTTTTTTCAAAGATAATCTGTATATTTCAAATAAAAATTTGCTAGAAATGGATATCGCAAAATTTGGATGGTCTGATTACCAAATTGTAATCAGTGATCAAAAAAACAAATATGAGTTGGAAGCAGCAGAACTATTGAAAACTTCTTTATTTAGAATTACTGGCGCTTTTATCCCCATTGTTAACAATAATGAAAAATCGAAAAATCATGAATTGATTATTGGATCAAAAACAATCAGAAATTTCGAAAATGAGGTAGTAGCAAAAGACTCGTTTGTCATCTTTCGGGAAAATGAGAAAATCTTTATTGCCGGCAAATCCCGGGCGAATGTTTTAGGGGTAGCTTATTTTATTCAAAAATATTTAGGTGTAATTATGACTGTGGAGAATGACATATCGTATATTACACAAAATATACTTTTAATCAACAACATTAAAAACGAGTTACAAAAACCTGATTTTGAATACAGACTAGTCTACTCTAGTTTATCTTTCTCAAGAGATTATAGCAACCATAACCTTGCAAGCCTATTTGGGAATGACTCACAAACAAACTATAAAACATTTGAAGACACAGGAAACCCATCACACAGTATATTACCGCTTTTGGGACACGACAAATATTTTAAAAGCAATTCTGAATTTTATGCACTTATCGCCGGAAAAAGAAAATATGGGGAAAATATTATGCCCTGTTTATCCAATAATAATGTCTTTGACATTATTGTGGCAAACTTAAGAAAAAGAATTGCAGATGAGCCGAACTTTAAAATTTGGGATGTCAGCCAACCAGATGGAATTCTAGATTCTTCAGGTTATTGCTCCTGTAATCTATGTAAGCCGAAACATGACAGAGGTAACGGCCTATCGGAAACCCTATTCCCTTTTGTAAATAAGATTGCCTTAAAATTTCCAGATAAGATTATACGTACGCTGGCTTATAATATTACCTCCAAGCCGCATACAGCAAAAACAATTATTTCATCTTCGCAAGAGATTCCAGGAGGAAGGTGTGTATCCAATGTTGAGGTGATGTACACATTGACGAATAACAACAAAATCAGAGCAGTTAGAACGGCAAACGATGAAAGTTCTATCTTATTAAGAAGGGAATTAGATCTTTGGACCAAATCAACGAAAAGGTTATTTATATGGGATTATGGTGTCAATTATTCGTATATATTGTTTCCTTTCCCTACCCTTCATGTCGCTAAAGATAATCTAGCATATTTCAAAAGCAAAGGCACAGCCTCAATGTTCATGGAATTAACGGCAGTTGAGTGGTGCTCCATGAAAGAGTTAAAAACGTTTGTTTATTCTTCATTATTCTGGGATCACAATCAGGATCTGGATAAATTAATCTCAAGGTTTTGCGCGGATTTTTATGGCGCTGGTGCGATGGAAATGAAACAATATATCGATTTACTACATGAAAATGCTATGAAAGCTGATGACCACAAATGGGAAGTAATGTCTTCGACAGGATCAATGATCGAACATGCGAATCCCCAATCCAATATGGAGAATTCGAAAGTTTTTAGTATAAAACACCTCGAAGCTTATTATAAATTGATCCACGCTGCATTATCAAAAACAAGAAGAACGAAATATTATTTTCGGATCAAGCGGGAACTATTATGTTTAAAATTTGTTGAAATTGAAACGGCAACAAAGTACGCTAACAAGAAAAACTCAGTTTATTCTGAGCAGTTTGTAGGCTACTTCAAGAGAAACAAAAAAAACATACTGGACATCCTTAACGAATTCCAGGCACTATGTAAGGAGCTTGAAATTGACGTCGTCAGTGAATGGGGAAGAACTGTTAACGACTATACTAGAGATGTAAAAGAAGGGCTGATCTGATCTCTTGAACAATCAGATCATCTACCCAAATGATCTGATTGTTTTATATAAACCTTCTTTCGCGGTTGTTGGTAATTTTCTGATTCCTAAGACTGACTTAGCTTTTACATTCGATAACAATAAAGTACCCGTCATTTTCTTTAATCTTTTTGTATTTAGCGGAATTGGTATTCGATCACCCAGACCTGCAATAAATCTCACCAAAAAGCGAGGTATTGATAAATTCAGAATTCTCTTACCAGTTACTTCTTTCATGATAGCGATAATATCCGAAGTGGAGACATACTCATCATCAGCGATATGATAAACCCCGGAATCGATTGAATGTCTACGCTCAATAAACGCTTTTATAAAGAAAATAAAGTTATCAATACCTATAAATGACCTGCTATTGTTAAATGAAGATAGTGGATAAGGAATTCCTCTAGATATCAAACGATATAACAATCTCAAACTTCCTTTATCTCCAACACCATGAACCATAGGCGGACGAACGATAATGATTTTCTTTCCCTCATTTAGCTCTTGCTCCAATAACCATTGCTCAGCAATCAACTTAGATTTTCCATACCAAGATAATGGATTACAAGAATCAGTCTCCACCAACGGAGAAACTGATTCATACTCTTCTACCGCAGCAATTGAGCTCACGTGAATCAACACACTTGCTTTTGAATTATTAAATGCTGTAAAAATTTGCTTTGTCAACTCAAAATTTACATAAAAATAATCTTCCTCTGTAGCGTCACCTTTATGATCATGAGCTTTCCCAACCAGATTGACAATAACCTCTGCACTTCCCAATCTTTCTTGCAAATCATCATTTCTTAATGAAACGCCAAAGGATCCCTCAATATTTTCCAACAGGTTCTGGCCAATAAAACCAGAGCTGCCAAGTATGGCAATATCTTTCATACTACGTTAATATATCATTCCAATAGTTTACATTTCTTATACCAAAGACTTCTTCCACCCACCCCTGCAATGACATGCTCTTTAATAACTCCGGGTCAATAGCTTTAAACTCACTTCTAAAAAAATCTAGTTGAAAATCAACATGATCTCGATCAATGATATAAATATTTTGCGGATCGAAAAATGGATATTTTTTTATATCGGGATTGGTTGTAATAAGCTTTCTGCCGCTACCAAGGGTTTCGAAAGTCCTCATAGTCAACCCATTTTGACCTGGATGATTAATATCCAATATCACTTTCGAAGATCTATAAATGTCAATAATTTGATTATGCGAGAGACTTTGAAACGAAATCTTATTAAAGTCAAAATTCCTAAAGTTCTTATCTACCAACTTTTTAAACTTAAATAAGGTTTTACTAGGCGAATAATAGAAAGTAAACATTTTAAGAAAATTATTCTGACACCAGGATCGTGCTGTCTCAGCAATTAAATAACGATCAGAATGCGCTGTACCAATAAAGGCCAGATCATACAAAATCGCATCTTTTTGTGTGTAGAGCGCACTGTAGTCTTCTGCGTAAAATAACGGTCTGAAACCAATATTATACTTTTTGGAGTCTTCACTGTCAAAAGTATATTTATAATCAAAGTTTGGCAATATTGCAAGTCCATTCGAATTATTTTTGAAAGAATCGTATGTATAAAATATAAGTTTTATATCAGGATTATTTTTTCTCAAAAAATCAATAAAAAACTGCGGCGTCGCTTCACCTTTAATCAGCAAAAAATAATGATATCGATTAGACTTTATTTTTTCGATTACTCCTTTAAAATAGGAATTGATCTTTTGGGCATAAACCTCCTTTTTTATACGAATAATGGCTTTGCTAAAAAAGGAATTTGATGGGCGTTCATCAAATAAATCAACAATGCCCCCCATTTCCTCAAGTTGTTTCTTAATCAGACATTCGTAATTAAAAAACTTTACCGAGACCAGCAATACTCTTTTATTGACAAGAACACACTCTGCCATAGCTTTTACTTATACAATCCCTTGACTTTCATTTCATCGATCGAACGCTGATACTGATCTTCCTGGACCTGTTGCGTATTCACCCATGATGTAAACTGTTTGAGGCCTTGTTTAAAAGACACTTTTGGTTCAAATTCCAGCATGCTTTTAATCTTAATGAGATCGGCAAAATTATGTCGAATATCTCCCAACCTGTAATTTCCTGAAACTGTTACTGGCACTTCAACACCATAGTTCTGTTTTAATTCATTCGCAACGGTAAGTACATCAGTAGGCACTCCTGTACCCACATTGAACACTTGATTATTCGCAGCTTCTTTTTCCAAACCCAATATTGTGGCATCGACAACATCATCAATAAACACAAAATCACGTGTTTCCTTGCCATCCTCAAATATATTAATTCCATTTCCGTTTTTTATTTGAGTAGAAAAAATAGAAAGAATACCAGTATATGGATTTTTTAAAGATTGGCCGGGGCCATAAACATTTTGATAGCGAAATGCCACTGCCGCAATACCAATAGTTGGGCAAACGGTGAGAACCATCTGCTCCTGATTTTGCTTGGAAATACCATATACCGAAGATGGGTGTATTTTTGAATTTTCGTCCGTTCCCACTAACGCCAATGCTGAAGAGCCAGGGTACTTCACTTCAAAGTCGCCTTTGTCCATGTCTTCGGTGGTACGTTGTGTCGGATATACATCTCCAAACTCTGGGCTTATATACTTTCCCTCCCCATATATAGACCGTGAGGATGCGACAACAACTTTTTTAATATTGTGATCTGAATTCACCAATAAATCAAGCATTATTGCAGTTCCACCAATATTAACGTCAATATATTTTTTCACTTCATACATTGACTGCCCGGTACCAGTTTCAGCAGCATAATGGACAATAGCATCTTGTCCCTCCAGAGCCAGCTTCCAGTCGTCTTGATTAGTAACAGAGCCATGAATAAATTTCACCTTATCTTTGATACTCAAATAAAGAGGTGAGGTTTCAGTCGGATTATTACCATGAATCTGCGGGGAAAGATTATCCAAAACTGTGATATTATAGCCTTTCTCAATCAGCTTCAATGCTAAATTGGAGCCAATAAAACCTGCTCCACCAGTAATTAATATGTTTTTCATTTTTATATTATTTTTTCCCATTGCTGAGTATCAAAGTTAAACCTCTTAACAATACGCGCAGGAACACCAACAATCACACAATAGTCAGGAAACACACCTCTTACAACGGAATTCGCTCCAACTACACATTGTCTTCCCAAAATAGTACCAGCTTGGATTGCGGCTCCAATTCCAATAAAACAATTTTCTCCAATTTGGGTATTTTTAATCAACATTTCCTGCTCTAATATATGTCGATCAATTTCGGTATAATTATGATCTATATTAGTAATAAATACATTTGCCAGTATTGTTGTAGATTCCCCAATAATAAGATTGCCTCCGGACGTAATGTGTACATTTTGCCCTATTGCTACATTATCCTCAATAGTCAAAGAAGAATCATCACCATGTACCTCAAGTCGTACATTTGGAAAAATCCTCACTCTTCTACCAATGGCTATTTTATTAATCCCATGCAGAAAAACCGGCTTTCCTATATATGACGGAAATTCAATTTTTTTAAAGAAAAATTTATATAAGATAGCTCTTACCGCCCAAAATAATTTACAGATCATTTATATTTTAATTTTCTTACAACATATTTTAATCTCGAAAACATTCTAAAGAAAAAATATTCAAAAATATTTATATATCGCAAGGTATACATTTCCTTAATATTTTTTTGGACACCTTGTTCCATCCCGGCAATATTACTTGATAATCCACTGAAACCAACTGAAGGTTTTCCACCTCCTGTTATTACTAATTTTTTATTAAGAATTACCATATTGGCGACTCTTGAAGCTTTCATCCAATAATTAGCATCCTCTGAATATTTCTGATTCTCATCAAATAGCCCAATACGCTCCAAAATGCTTCTTTTAAATACAGCTGTTGATGTTTGTCCAACAACCTTGATCATTAACTTCCTTAATGTAACAGATGCAAATTTATCATCAATTAGTTTATACGGGAACCCTATCCTATCATTATTCCTTAAACAAGTCACAAAATCAATATCCGAACGCAAATACGGGAGTTGCCATTCTAATTTATTAGCAAGCCATTCATCATCTGAATCGAGTAGAGCTATTACCATTCCACTTGCATTTCTTAATCCAGTATTCCTAGCTTTAGATACTCCTCCATTTGGCTGGGAGATCAACTTTAAATCCACCTGAGGATATGCTTGCTTAAAAGCTATTACTTCATTCTCCGAATTGTCTTGAGACCCATCATTAACTACAATTATTTCTACATTTCCTTGATATGTTTGCTGTACAACAGATTGTAAAGCCCGCACTATTGTATCCTCCGAGTTATACATCGGAATGACTACTGAAACATCTATTGACATCGATTGAAAATATTACTTTATATCTATATTTTTAAACTTATCTTTTAAAGCAGATTCAATTGCTTCATTACTGTAATAATTAACGAAGATACCCCTAGAATAATCATTTAATGGAAAAATCCTACTCTTCTCTAGCCGTTGCAACGTTTTCAGAAAGTTATCCTTATTACATTCGATCATTGCACGATCGTCCCTCACATATCCCTCAAAAGCCTCCTTTGTACCAACAATAGTCTTGCCATACATCAAAGCCTCTGCCGTTTTAGTTTTCATTCCTCCACCTGAAAATATCGGTGCGATCACCAACGAAGCATTATAGTAATATGTAGACAAGTCTTCCATAAAACCATATATTTCTAGCCGCTCATGATGATATTTCTCTTTATAAGCGTCCATCCCCTTTCCAATTATAATTAATTTGCCTTCAACATTGGGTAATATATTTTCTATAAACCACTCTATCCCGTCCAAATTACCAAAAAATGCCGTTCCCACAAAAAGATAAATGGGCTGTTCCAATGCATGGGTCAATGCCCTAGATTGCTCAAATTGATCACGGTATCCAGCTGGTAATATTAAATCGTATCTTTTTTGATAAATAGATTCTAAAACATGGCCATCTCTTTCATTTAAAACAATGTTAATATCGGAATATCTTACAGCTCTACTTTCATTAAAAGAAGCCCATATATAGAAGGGATAATGCCTCAAACCTGAAGTTTTTAAAAATTCTTTAGCATAATGTTTTTCTATATTATGATAAAAACAAATAATAACAATATCCCTTTTGACCTTCCGCTTTATTGCCTTCGCAAGCCGCCCCACCAACGACTGGCTAATAAAAACAAACTGGATTGAAGTATCACTGACCAATAGTTTTAATACCTGCCGTTCAATCGTTGAATCAAGTCCGCCTATATAGAACTTCAATTTATCGCTGACTGAATTCCCCCTTTTTAATGGCGTAAGAATAAATTGGTCTCCAAAAATATTCTTCAAGATATCGATATTCCGCTTGTTTACTGAATCTGATCCACAATCAATTCTTGCAATATCTTCACCCACATAAAGCAACTTTGACATATTTATACTATTATTTTGTTTAATTTATTTATATAACAATCCAAACCATAGCTATTTTTATAATAATCGTGAAGAAAAGTACTTCTATCTTTGTAAGTCTCAATCATAGTTTTTATTTGTTGCAAGATATTTTCAAAATCAATTATGTCTACTCCAGGATCATTATTATTCTTAAGTTCACCAACAGCTCCAACATTATTGCCTAATACCGGGATTCCTGCTGACAGTGCTTCTAATGTTACCATCTCAAACCCTTCATAATGGGAAGGGAAAAAGAATATATCTCCAGAATTATAAAAGGTATTAATATTTTCATGATTTAAACCGACACAAATCAAGGTTTTCTGTAAGCCGTCGAACAAGTCTGCATTATTTGAATTATTACAAGCTATTGAAAACTTAAAGTTTTCAGTTTTCTCAACCAACCTCGCCAATTCCAAAAGTTTTTGAAGCCCCTTTCCTTCGTCAAGTCTTCCACAATATAACACATTGATATAAGTATTCCCTTTTTTTTCGTTTAGAGGTAAAAAAGTGGTGTCATCTACTCCATTATGTACAACAAAAAATTGCCTTTCGGCCTTTGTATAGTATTGCTTCACTTCGTCGATAGCATTCTGGGATACCGCAAGTATCTTGTCTGCATTTTTTACAGCGATACGCTCCAATTGAAAAAGAATGCGATGAGACCAGCTTATTCTAGTCTTAGTTTTTAAACAGTATCCTTTCAATGTACCATGAATAAAGAGATAGTCGTTTTTGAAAAAAGGAGCATTAAAGCCATGAGCAATTTTCACATCCCCTTTATTTCTATTATTCCTTATAAATAATGATGCAAAAAAAGTAAATGCTATGACGTGAAGCTTTCCAAAAACACGAATAAATATTTGTGCATATTTAGTTTTTTCAATCAGATTTCTGTCAACAACAATCACATCGAACCCCTTGTCTGTCATTATCTTATTAAGATAAAAACACACTTTCTCAACACCACCAGAGTTGGACAGTCCATTGTAGGACACCAAAAAACATTTTTTCCTGTCTACCTTTTCCATAATGATTTTGAAATATTTTTTATTGCACCCAATAGTAAATCAGAAACAAATTGTAATTCAACCACAACGCTGGATTTTGAAATCTGATACTTCTTCTGAATTTGCCCCCAATTCTTCTTTAAAAACCGATGATTATTTTTAATTGTCGATTTATACCAAGCTAATCTGCCTGAAGCATGCGAACCTCCGGAGGAAACGCTTCGAGGTAAATTGATTTGTACCGCATTAGAGTTAAACATGATTTTCGCCCCTAAAAAAATGCAACGAACAAAAAAGTCTGTTTCCTCTCTATAACCGTTACCTAAATAACCAGAATCGAACATCACATTTTTTGCTAATGATGCCTTTACCAAGGCTGAGGCTTGCACAAAAGGAACCTCCTGTGGATTCGCTACCGAATATATAAAATTTGCCTCCAATCGCTCTAAATCACACAGTTTTTTACCGGTAGGTAGATTAATATCATATTTTCTGACCACCTCATGGAATTCTATACGTTCATCCTCTTGATCCATATACAAAGCTTTAGCTCCACAAATATCGGCCTGATGCTTTAAACAAGTCTCATAAAGGATTGGTATACAATTATCATATAAAATACTATCATCATCCCCAAAATAAATCCATGGTGTATCAACCATATTGATCCCAACGTTTTTTGCAAAAGCCTGCTTGGAATTCTCACTCAGTCTAATATATTCTAATTCAGGAATATGCAATAACATTTCTTTAACTACAGCCTCGGTATCATCAGTAGAACAATCATCTACCAATATTACCTTACTTACACCTTCTTGTAAATATGTTGGAATGGTGCGTTTCAATAAATGTGCTCTGTTATATGAGGGAATAATTACTGTTATCATAAGCTATCTTATCATTTCTGCTGGGAAATCCGTATCAAAAATACCTATCACCGAATTCATATATTGACTGTCTTTAAAAATCCGATACTCAAAATTTCCGGAAAGTAACGTTTTAACGTTATAAAAGGAGAATAACAGGAATATCATCATCAAAAGAAAGCTATTTACCTTATTTTTTAGCAATATCGTTTGATTATTCTGGATTACGAAAAACAGTATGACCAAAAGTATCCCTAAAAAATAGAAATGTCGAGTAGATATGGTCGAATTAAATAAAAAGAGAAAGGCATAAGAGAGCGACATTAAACTCAAGATATACAAATATTTATCTGCACTCTTTACTTGCCTTAAAATATAGACTAAAAAAATTTGTACTACCAAACAGATCAACAACATGGTCTTATCAATTCCTAATATCTCTTCTCCAAGAAGATATTCTTTCATCTTCAATGTCAGAGGAAGCACGGGCAACAATACGAGTAAAATCACACCAAAAAAAGGAGAAATAGTAAGAATCATACGATCTTTGTTTTTAAGCCAAATGAAGAGAAAAAAAACAAGAATATAAAAGAGAATACTCCAATGACTTAGTGCTGCAAGTACAAAAAATTGCCATGAACTTTTATTTATTGCTTTTCTGGAAATCGCAACAAAAAACAGCACCATCGCCAAATACTGACGCAACACATTTGTATAATTTGGGAAACTGATCAATAAAAAGAAACCTAGAAACCAAAATAACAAGGAAAAATTTCTAAGCCCCAGTTCTCTACTTCCTGTATTCATCGAATAAATCCTAAAATTTAAAGCCGCATAGAGAATGAGCCCACCATTTAGAAATGATAAAATAAAACTGAACATCCGTGGATCAGTCGGAAAAACCCGAGCGATACCATACTGCAAAATATGAAAGAAAGGATCCCCGGCATCAAGAATAAACAACCAAGATTCATTCAAAGTAGTATTGGCAAACAAGTTATAGTACATATAATATCGCACGATATCGTAATTGCCCTGTGTTGTCGTCGTAAACTGCGTGAATGCAACAACAGAAAACACAAAAACAACGAATAGGAAATACGATATGGGGACTCGTTTAAATAAAAGACTAGCGCAGATAAATAAAAGTATCCCTCCAAAAAAAGATCCAAATAAACTTGTTAGAAAAATAAATAGCAACAAAACGTTTGCAGCTTTCAAACTATTTTTTTTCAACATATCACGTGTTTTTTTGCATTATTGATAAAACTATATTTTTGACTCTAACTATTACTTTACGAAAATCACTGCTGATACTGGCAAATACAAATATACTGACTAAGAGATAAGCAATCGATAATAATAGTGCATTTTTGACCCATTGAAAATAGTTAACATTGTCAAAATAAGGTAGAAAGGAATATAACAAGCGGCTAAAACAAAAAGATAGCACAATGCAAAAAACATATATAAAGATCTTTTTCAAATAAATTGCAAAACTTTCTCTTATTCCAAATTTAAAAAGGAAATATGGCTTCCAACACATCATTAATAAAAATTGACTTATCAATATTCCAGCCAAAATCCCCGTAAGACCAAATTTAAAACCCAAAAATGTTGATAATCCAAGATTTAAGAACATTTCCAGTATTTGGGCCCAAACATCCTGAAACAGACCATAGGCATAAATAAATCCATCTGTCACCCGGACTACTAAAATGAACAAATAGGCAACTAATAAATATAAGTCTATCATTGGCAAAACATATTTTTCCCCCACCCATAACGCTATAAAACCTTGCGTCTGAAATATCATGACAAAACAGATCACTGAAACTATCCAATATTTTAAAACCGCAAATTCTCCAAAAAAAGCTAAAATTTTACCTTTATTATTTTCAGCTACCAAATTTCCGATTCCAGCCTGTGCTCCCGAAAACATAGCATTGATAAACAACAAAATACCATTTACAATTAACATATAATTACCATAAATAGCAACTGTAGTCAAAGACAAAATACTAAAAATAATAATCGGCGTGGTCTGATTTAAAATGAACTGTGAAAGTTGATGGAAGATCAATTGCTTTGTCTTAGCGATAATATGTGGGTACTTTTCTCTCAAGGAACTCCCCTCTGCAACTTGGATCTTTAACCAAGGATAGGTCTTAAAGACAATCCTATGCAAAAAATAGGCTGTTAGAACAGAAAAAATCAATTCCAATGTCAGCCATAATATATAACCATTCTGAAAATAGTAAACCGCTATAATCTGTAGTATAATCTTGAGAATTCTTGCACCTTGGGTGATACTATTAACTTTGTATTCCCGCTGGTCAGCAACCAAAAGAATTTGCGTATAATTTACTAGATAACTCAAAATAACCCCTGCCAAAGAGATCAGAAAAGTTGCATAAATAATTCCCAACGAAATAGACGTATTACGGAATATAAAGGGAATAGCTAGGAGCAAAAACAATGCTACAACAAGAACAACTCGGGCTACTTTTCGATAAAGCCAGCCCTGTATGGACATGATATTGTTTATTTCATTTTCATTACGATCCAGCAACGGTTTATATAAGCTAAAAGAAACCGCTGCTGCAACCCCCAATTCCGCTAAATTTAAAAAACTTAAAATATTTGCTATTGTCGTACTTAGACCAAGTAATTCTGCCCCTAATTTATCTAAAAAAACCTTTCTGGAAAAAAACTGCAAGAAAAGATAAAGAAAATAAAACAAGATCGCATATCTTGCATTTTTCAGACTCTTAGATGTTCTAGAAGCTTCGCCTTTCATAAACTGCCTAGAATTATTTTTTAATTTTCAATAAATACTCTCCATACCCACTCTTGCGTAAAGGTTCCGCAATCTTCTGCAATTGCTGCTGATCAATATATCCCATGCGATAAGCCACCTCTTCAATCGCCCCAATTTTCATACCTTGACGCTCTTCAATCACTTGTACAAACTGCCCTGCTTGCATCAGCGAATTGATAGTCCCCGTATCCAGCCATGCTGTTCCACGATCAAAAACACCAACTTTTAACTTTCCGCGTTTCAAATACTCCGCATTAATATCCGTGATCTCCAATTCTCCACGCGGAGAAGGTTTAATATTCTTCGCAATTTCCACAACATCATTGTCATAGAAGTACAATCCTGGCACCGCATAATTGGATTTAGGCTCTTTCGGTTTTTCTTCTATAGAAACAACTTTATTATCCTGATCAAACTCAACCACACCATACCGTTCAGGATCAGAAACCTGATAGGCAAAAACAACGCCGCCGTCGGGATCTGATGAGTCTTGCAATAACTTAGACATCCCCGAAGCATAAAAGATATTGTCCCCTAAAATAAGGGCTACTTTGTCATCTCCGATAAACTCCTCGCCCAGTATAAAGGCTTGTGCCAAACCATCTGGACTGGGCTGCTCTTTATAGGAAAACTTACAGCCTATTTGCGATCCATCACCCAACAACTTTTGAAAATTCGGCAAATCTTGTGGCGTGGAAATAATTAAGATCTCGTTGATCCCTGCCAACATTAATGTCGACAATGGATAATAGATCATGGGTTTGTCGTACACGGGCATCAACTGTTTAGACACGGCTAAAGTCAATGGATGTAAACGTGTACCGGATCCTCCGGCTAATATAATTCCTTTCATAATGTACTGTCGATTATAATTTTTGCAACATGATTTTCAAACTGTCTTTCCAAGAAGGAACAGAAATGCTGAACGTATTTTTAATTTTTGATTTATCCAATAAGGAATAATGAGGTCTTCGCGCAGGTGTAGGATATTGTGTCGTCGGAATTGGGTTGATTTTACAAGATAAACTTTCCAAGTCCCGAATTGCAACAGCAAAGTCATACCATGAAATCTCTCCTTCGTTGCTGAAATGATATATTCCACCTTCCCATACACCTGAGTCAATAATAGCCAAGATAGCATTGGCTAAATCTCTTGCATAGGTCGGTGAACCAATCTGATCGTTTATAACAGAAATTTCTTCACGCTCTCCCATTAAACGGATCATTGTTTTCACAAAATTATTGCCATAGGTCGAATAGACCCAAGATGTGCGAATAATAATACCCTCAGGCAACCACTTTTGAATTGCCTGCTCGCCCTTAAATTTGGTCAATCCATATACATTAATAGGATCAACTGGCGCATCTTCAGCCAGTGCGATAGCTGAGTCCCCATTAAAAACATAGTCTGTCGAAATAGCTATCAATTTTGAGCCATGAATACGACAATATTGTGCGATCTCCTCACTAGCCAGATGATTGATTCGATCAGCAAGTTCGGGTTCAGACTCCGCTTTATCGACAGCTGTATAGGCTGCGGCATGAATAATAATATCGGGTTGATATTGTGCCAAGATATCCTGTATAATAAGCGTTTGCTCTAAAGGCAGTTGCTTACGATCCAAGAAAAAACAGTCTCTACTCGTCTGTCCGGCTAGAAGATCTCGCAGTTCTGATCCAAGCTGACCATTGGCCCCGGTAACAACGATTCTCATAGACTAAAAACCTCTTTAAAAGTGGGGGCTGATTGATCTTTCTCTGATAGAATCATTTCACCAACTGAAATCTGCCAATCTACAGCCAAATCGGTATCCAAAGGATGTACTCCGCACTCGGACTCTTTATGATAAAAATTGTCACATTTATAAAAGAACGTCGCCGTCTCGCTTAACACCACAAAACCATGCAAAAATCCACGTGGAACAAATAGCTGTAAGTTATTGTCAGCAGACAAGTTAACCGCTACATATTGACCAAAAGTACCCGAATTTGGCCTTACATCCACCGCAACATCAATCACTTCTCCTTGCAGCACTCGTACCAATTTCGCCTGAGCATGTTCACCTGCCTGTGCATGCAGACCTCTCAAAACACCCCGTGTTGAATAGGACTGATTATCCTGCACAAAATGGGTATTTGTACCCGTCAGCTCATTGAAAGTTTTCTCATTAAAACTTTCCATAAAATACCCTCTTGAATCACCATATTTGGCAGGTTCCAAAATAAAACAGCCTTTTAATTTTGTTTCTGTAACTTTCATCAACTAGATTAGTTATACTGATTTGCGTAATAATTTTGGTAATCGCCTGAAGTAACCCGATCTAGCCATTCCTGATTATTTAAAAACCAATCGATGGTGATGGAAAGTCCCTGCTCAAAGGTTACAGATGGCTGATAACCCAATTCCTGATTAATCTTGCTGGCATCAATGGCATAGCGTAAGTCGTGTCCCGGACGGTCTTTAACGAAGGTAATAAGTTCGGTAGCAGTACCAACTGGCCGTCCCAATTTTTCATCAACCTGCTTACAAAGTTCCTTCACTAGATCTATATTTTGCCATTCGTTAAATCCACCTACATTATAGGAGTCGCCGTTTTTACCATTATGGTAGACCAAATCGATCGCTTTGGCATGATCAATAACAAACAGCCAATCACGCGTATATTTCCCATCACCATAAATAGGCAAAGGTTTATTGTTTAAAATATTATGAATACACAAGGGGATTAATTTCTCCGGAAAATGATTCGGTCCGTAGTTATTCGAACAATTGGTTAACACGATTGGTAGACCATAGGTATCGTGATAGGCACGTACAAAATGGTCGGAAGAAGCTTTCGAAGCAGAATAAGGCGAATGTGGATCGTATTTGGTCTCTTCCGTAAATAATCCTGTTGCACCTAGTGCGCCGAAGACTTCATCGGTAGAAACATGATGAAAACGCTTACCTTCATAATTATCCTTCCAGATGTCTTTCGCAGCGTTTAATAGATTAACCGTGCCAATCACATTGGTCATCACAAAGGCGGTCGGATCAGTAATCGACCGATCGACGTGAGATTCTGCAGCCAAATGAATAATGCCATCCGGCTGGTACTGACGGAAAATAGCAAAAATCAAACTAGCATCGGTAATATCGGCTTTTATAAACTTATAATTGGGTTTAGCTTCGATATCCGTTAAATTTTCTAAATTCCCCGCATAGGTCAAAGCGTCCAGATTGATGATATGATATTCAGGATATTTATTAACAAACTCACGTACCACATGGGAACCTATAAATCCGGCTCCGCCGGTAATGATAATTGTTTTATTCATATAGCTTAAAATCTTTTAATTTATTAAATCGTTATTCAAATAAAGTTTAATCTTTTGTTCGCTGTAAGCTTTATTAAAATAGATACATACCTTTTTACCGAGATGTTTCCCAATTCTCTCGGCTAACAGCAATAAGTATGCCTCATTTATACGTTCACCCAAAATAAATACCTCAATAGCTCCACTGTCAAGGCCCTTCGCATAGTCGCCCAAATAGGCTTACCTCATGGATATCACCGGCCTGATCCAATACTTGTTCAACCAATTGATCAATCTCTAAAAACGTATGAATCAGATGCTGAAGAGGTTTGAATAGCGAATGCGCTCTGTTCGTGGCTGATACAAAAAACTTGATCAGCAACTTCAATCGTGTCTTTGAAGTAATAAGCGTTTCTAACATTGGATAGCTTTATTGAGCAACAAAAGTACTCCTATAGATCTAAATTAACAAATGTGCATGTTAACTTAGTTCTTCTTTAATATAATTTTATTTAAAAATAATACGGTTATCAATATGCAAGAATAAAACATCGTATATTAGAAACATCCTACAATAGACTAAGGCCATGAAAAAGATTAAAATTAAAAGTCAATGCGGCTTAGATTAATATTTCACTACGGTATAGGATTTTAATCAATCAATTTTGATTGGTGGCGTTCCAATGTATTATAGATTTTTTTGACATCCTGTGACCTCTCTTTTTGTAGTACCAGTACGGCATCTTTAGTATACACAAGAATTGCATTTTTTAAACCAACAAATGCGGTATAAACATCTGTACCAATGACCATATTGCCATTTTCGTCCACTGGATGTCCTGTGGTCTGTAGATAATCATACATGGATTCAAAGGATCCTAAATCAGACCAATCAAAAGAAGTCGCCACTACGCGAATTTTCTTAGACCGCTCCATAACGGCGTAATCAACGGAGATGGAAGGAATTTCTTTGGACAGATCTAAATCAAGTTCACCCTCCTTGCGGTGCTGCCATGCCGCCAAAGCCGTTGCATAAACTTTTGGTTCAAAGGTCTGCAATTCGGAAAGGAACGTATCTGCCCGAAAGCAAAACATCCCAGAGTTCCACAAAAAGTTGCCGCGTTCGATAAAATCCTCAGCAGTATCTTGATTGGGCTTTTCGCGAAACGACAATACTTTATCATCCTTGTACTCAATATAGCCATAACCTGTCTCTGGCCGTATTGGTTTGATACCAAAAGTAACAATATAGCCTTTTTTTGCTTTTTCTATTCCTTCACCGATAGCGTCCTGATAAGCCTTGTCTCCAACAATAACATGATCGGAGGGGGTTACAATCAAAATATCATCTGACTGAGCTGCGAAAGCAGCAAAAGCGATCGCAGCAGCCGTATTTCGTGGAGTAGCTTCAACAATATCCGTATAGTCAATACCTTGATTTTGCATCACTTCCTTACTTAAGTCATGATTGTCACGATTGCCAACAACAATAACCTGCCCGCATAGGGATTGATTTCGTTTGACAGTCATTTCAAAAAGAGAACCGTCTTTAAAAAGGGATAAGTACTGCTTAGGATAACTTTTACGAGAGAGTGGCCACAGACGGCTCCCGACTCCTCCGGTTAGAATGACGTGGATAATATTACTCATTTTATGTTTTTTTGTGCTTCTTTTTCGAATACTACCTTACGCAGCTGCGCGCTGGAAAAGCGATGTGTACGCTTATTATAATAAATATCTATTCCTTCCTCTATACAGTACTTTTTGCCTGAAAAATCCTTATCACGATATTCTTCGCCAATAATCCGGAGATTGATTGGCAAGGCTTTGATCATATCAATCAGATCCTGCTCAGTTTCATAAGGTATAATTTCGTCTACATAACGACAGCCTTCCAATTGAATATAGCGTTCTACGATAGTCTGCGTAGGTTTGGCTTTATCAGGAAAAAAATCAGAAGGATCGGTATTCAATCCAACAATCAAATAATCGCAATGGCGCTTTGCTTCTTCGAGCATCATAATATGGCCTGCATGCAACAAGTCAAATACACCAAATGTAATACCTATTTTCATTAAAAATAAACTTATTTGTCAGTTAAAATCAGCATCGTTTCTTAAAAGAACCGGCTGTTTGTCTCAATATAAAACGTTGAAAATTGATTATTGTTCAGACTTTTCTGCAACTATACGTCTCAAACCTGAACTGGAGAACCGATGGTCGCGACTATTAAAATAAAGTTGGATACCCTGCTCTTCACAGTATTGACGTCCAGTAAATTCTTTCTCCCGATATTCATCACCAACAATACGCACATCGATCTTAAAAGAACGCAAAACATCCTCTAAATCTTGCTCCGTTGCATACGGAACAATCTGATCTACATATTTGCATCCCTTGAGCTGGATATAGCGCTCCACGACGGTCTGTACAGGTTTATTTTTTTCTGGACGATCTAAGGTAGGGTCCGTCTGCAACCCACAAATCAAATAATCGCATTGGCGCTTGGCATCTTCAAGCATTTTGATATGACCAGCATGTAATAGATCGAATGCACTGAATGTAATGCCGACCCGAATCTCTTTTAAAGGTGTATTTATCATGTATGACTAATAATGTGTGTTAGCTAAACAGCAAAGTGTATGCCTAAACAACCTGGCATTCAAATATAATGACTTATTTATCTTGTTCCAACCGATGTTTCAAAAAAAGCTGTGCACATGCTCTGGCATCAGAAAGTGCCTCGTGATGATTAAGCGCTATCCCCATCACGTCACAACACGCATTGAGACGAGCTGGCTTAAAACCCTTGCTTTGATAAATTTTAAATGTACATTCCCACAGATTAGACAAACCTAAGCTCTCGTAAGACAAGTTATAGTATCCCATCGTCTTACGAAGTACATTTCGATCAAAAAGTTCATTATGAGCAACCATAATACGATTGGAAATTAGGGGCTTTATATCTTTAAAAAGCTCCTTAAATGTTGGCGCTTGAGCGGTATCACGAGGTTTAATCCCATGAACGCGGGTGGTTTGCCACATATATTGGTTTTGTGGTGGCTGGATCAGCGAATAAAACTCCTCGACAATAATGCCCTTTTCTACCAAAACCAAACCTATTGCACAGGCGGAATTTTGATTTGCGGTAGCAGTCTCAAAATCAATAGCTGTAAAACTTAAATCTGCTTCCATTTCAATCTTCATTCAATCAAACAAAGGTAAGAAAAAATGACAATCCAATATTATAACCCATTATATACGTCACAGAAAGAGTTTTAACGTTTCTTGATCATACCGCGGTCTGGTCGTATATTGAACTCGCCTCCATCAAGACTGCGATATCCCTTCCGGCTTATGGCATTGATGGAAGCTTTGGTGGTGATACCCGGTGCAGCATCGTTCAAGGCTGTCGCCAACATCGTTTCTTTCTTGTCACCCACATCAACAAATACATAATCTTCTATATTTCTTTTATCGGGGACAAGTCCATCCCAATAGTCCGAAAAACCAGCAGAATTTTTCAAAAGAAAGGAAACTGGCCAGAAAGAGACCTTATTCTGGACTTCCTGTTCAAAGAAGCCTACCGGTTTGCCGTATGTACGGGTACCAGAGGCGATAAGCTGTACCTGCAGATAAGGTTTGAGCACATTAATCAGCATTTCAGCCGCCGAAGCAGTACCTTCACTAACCAAAAAATATACCTTAGTCAAGTTCAGATTACTTTTTCCTTCGAATTTTGTATCCTGAAACATTTTATTGATGCTCGGCGTCGCTTTGATATAATCATTTACCTCATAGGTAAGCATCAGTTTCCCCTTTGTGGTGATACCACCGATCTTATCGGCGATATAGGCCGAAGCATCCACATAACCACCGCCATTGTAGCGTAGATCAACAATTAAATGTTTAATCTGCTTGTCCTGAAATTTGGAAAAGACGGCGTCGATATTTTGTTGATTGACATTATTGTTTTCTATTTCTTCGAACGAAGACAATGCTAAATAGCCTACATTGTTGCCCGCAGATTCATAGACTGTGTCTTTATAAATCGGGTTGATGGTATAGTCCTTTTCATAAGTAAGATCTTTGGTCACCGTTGTCCCGTCCTGATGTTTCACTTGCAGCTTAAGCGGGCCTGCGTCCAGTGCTGCATTCAGTTTGTTCATCATTTTATCCCGCGCACTTGCATCATTGATGGTACAACCGGAATTTGTACAAGTGATAGCGATCGAGTAATCGGAATCTCCATTGACAGCTGTAATAAAATCAGACCGTTTGAGACCCGCCTTTTGCGCCGGTGAACCACCTTCTACAAAATAAATAATGGGCTGCGCCGTTTTTCCATCTTCGGTACCCAATTGGACATAGATACCATATCCATCGTTGGTATCCATTTTAAGCCTGCCCGAAGCTGTTGTTCCGGTGTTATAGCCGTCTATTCCCTCCATATAGGAAAACCGGTCAAATACACCGCCTGAATAGGCCGCGTGCGCCGGGGTAAGCGCTTTGAGGGCAGCAAGAACAGCATCAGCAGAGTTGTATTGATCTGTAAATTTGGATGGATCACTGGTATAATCAGGTATCGATTTGTCCCAAAGTGAATATAATTTATAATACTTGTAGATATCATCCTTAATCAGCTGCGCTTCGGTCCGCTCGACGGGTTCTGGCTCGGGTTCAGGTTTAGGGGTATCCTTTTTGCAAGAAAAGAAAAAAAGTCCAGTCCATGCTAGGACGGCCAAACGTCCTGTTTGTTTTAAAGGCGCTAAGTTCATAGTTGAAACATTTGTAAAACAAACATAAATAATTTAAGTTGATCCGCAATAAAAAAACACGCTGACCATGGGGAGTGCCAGCGTGTTTACTACCTATTGAAAAACGTTATGATAACAAGCAAAGGTACGAGATAGTTTTAAAAAAAATTAAAAAATACCTGCTAAGGCTGTTTTTTTATGACATATTGATTTAATACTTATATTTTTCCTTCCATTTGTCCCGGAGACTTTGCCTCAATTTTTCTTCCTGCGAATTCTGCCCGGGATCATACAATTTGACGCCACTGATTTCCTTGGGAAGAAATTCCTGCACAACAAAATTCCCCGGATAGGCATGTGCATATTTGTATTCGGCGCCATAATTTAGGTCTTTCATCAATTTGGTCGGTGCATTACGGATATGCAGCGGTACAGACAGATCTCCTGTTTGCTTCACCAAGGCCTGTGCCTTATTGATGGCTTCATAGGAAGCATTGCTTTTAACCGAAGTCGCCAGATAGATCACCGTTTGCGAGAGAATAATACGTGATTCGGGCCATCCAATCACATTCACTGCCTGAAAACAGTTGTTGGCCAACAGTAAGGCATTGGGGTTGGCATTGCCAATGTCTTCAGAAGCCAAAATCAATAACCTTCGGGCAATAAAGGACGGATCCTCCCCCCCTTCGATCATCCGTGCAAGCCAATAGACTGCAGCATTCGGATCTGACCCACGGATGGATTTGATAAAAGCGGATATAATATCGTAATGTTGCTCCCCCGCCTTGTCATAAATAGCCATGTTCTGCTGCACCTGTTTCAGGACAAAAGCATTGGTAATCGGCTCTTTGTGCAATACTGCCGCATTGACAACCAGTTCCAGCACATTCAACAATTTACGTGCATCGCCGCCCGACAGCCTTAATAAGGCCTCATATTCTTCGACAACAATAGTCTGTTGCTGTAGATATTCATCTTCATGTAATGCTTTTTGAATCAATCCAATCAGATCTTCTTCCGAAAGATGTTCCAATACATATACCTGACAACGCGAGAGCAATGCGGAGATGACTTCGAACGAAGGGTTTTCTGTCGTAGCACCAATAAGTGTCACCAGACCACGCTCAACAGCCCCCAAAAGGGAATCTTGCTGGGACTTGGAAAAACGGTGAATCTCATCTATAAATAAAATGGGTTGATCTTGGTTGAAGTTCATCAGCCGTTCGGCTTTTTCAATCACTTCACGAATATCTTTCACCCCGGCCTGAATGGCACTTAATGAAAAGAACGGCCTGTCGAGTTCTCTTGCGATCAGCAAGGCCAAACTTGTTTTTCCGACCCCCGGAGGGCCCCACAGAATCATGGATGGAATATTTTTTTGCTGGATCGCATGGTAGAGTACCGCATCTGGGCCGACAATATGTTGTTGTCCCACGTAATCGCTCAATTGCCGTGGTCTAAGTCGTTCTGCTAATGGAATTCGTGTCGCCATAACACAAAGTTAAACATTAAACGGCACAGCGACTAAATATTTTAGCTTTAATCAGCAAAACTGTTCCATTAAATTTTCTCAAAGCGATAAGCTTCAAGCTTTCAATAGCATAGTTTCAGCGCCCAGCATTCGCCTGTCGATATTACTTTAACATTTTTTCACACAATTTTTCGGCACATTTGCGCTATGATATATGTAAATTGCTTTTGGCAGAATATCATTGAGCACGTAAGTTTATCGAAGAGCGTTGTAGATTGCTCGAACAAGCCACATAGTCTAAATTTATGTAGACGTGAATGATAACGTAATATTTTATGAGAATGACAAAATACTGGATCGCTATATTTACCATATTGGCAATTTCTATGAATATACCTAGTCAGGTTATGGCCCAAAGCGTAGACAAGGATTATACCGGCGCAATAAAAAAATACGATACTTCATTCAAAGGCATTGGTCCCGAGGTCTATTTTTTACCGCCCCCAAAATCCGCCAATGAAATACTGGCAGAGAATTATGCGGACAAGAAATCGTTCAGCAAAGAAATTGCAAGGCAACTCCTGCTCCAGCGACTACTATTGCAACTGCGGAGCACCAATAACCTGGGCCATTTTCAATATTTAATGAATCCCTTGCCAGCTACGGCGAATAACTGGAACGATGCAATTGAAGCCCAGAAAAAAGCGCAAAATTGGATGGCGGGCTATGCCCTATCGAATGAAGCGGCCTTATTTTCCATTAAAAATAACGATAGCAGCAATGCGTCAAAGTTTTTATATCAGGCACTTTCTTTGGCAAATCGTACGGATAATCGGGATGATATCGCGACCATCAATATGAACATCAGCAATTTCCAGTTGTATCGTGGCGACTTTGTCCGTGCAGAAGAAAGTGCACAAAATTACCATACCTATGCCATGACGAGCAAAAGCTATGCGGAGCAAGCCAATGCCTGGCTGTTAATTGCCATGGCTCGAGCCGGTCAGGGAAATTATAAAGCGGCGGAAAATAATATTATCCGCAGTGCAATCCCCCTATTCAATAAGGCCAAAGCCTATGAAGGGAAAATTTTTGCATGGGAAATGCTTGCTGAGATTTATTTTAAACAGAATAAATTTACCGAGGCGCAGTGGTTTCTGCTCCAGGCCCGTGATTTGGCCAATGCCAAAAAACTAAGTAGCGAGCTCGCTGAAATCGAATACTTGCTGGCCTCATCCAAGCAAAAAGATGGTAATTATAAGGTAGCGATCAAAGAATTTGTGCAGGCGGCAGAATTGGCTTCGGGTGAAAATAATAAACAGCTCTCACTCGCGATATTGGACAAACTTGGTGAAGTGTATCTTGTGCTAAAGGACTATCCATCTGCTGATCAGACCTACAAGGCTTATACGCAGTTAAAAAATGAACTGTATAATTGAAACATTTAAAACAATCTACCCCATTCAGTGGTCTGTTGAAAGAGCAGTGTACAAAGCGATTTTAAGCTTTTTGTAAATATTAAAGGATAAATCAAATAAATTTTTAGATTCTGCGGTAATGTGCTATGAATTTCACTAAATTTAGCACGCTTATCAATAAGAGCTGAATATTTTTTAAAAAAGAATGATTATTAAAACCGTCGAAAATATGTTTAGGAAACTCATATTTGCACTTTTTGTTGTATCCATTGTTTCTTGTGGTTCTAAACCACGGGTAGCGTTGCCTGAAGATGGGGGACTTAAACCAAGTACACAACATCAGATCATCGCGAAGGAAGTCTCTGGTTTATTGGAAAATGTGAGCTACAAAAAGGTCAAAATGAATGATTCGATATCGGGTATCATATACGATAATCTAATCAAAAGTCTGGATCAGGGAAAAAATTACTTGCTTCAATCGGATATTGATGCATTTCAAGCGTACAGAAGCAATCTTGCACAGGATATCAAAAATGGAGATCTTTCTGCGGCATTCCATATTTTTAATGTCTATTCGAAGAGATACCTGGACAGAATGCAATATGCGCTTTCAGAAATCGATAAGAAACAGGATTATACCAAGGACGAGTATTACCAACCTAACCGTGAAAAACTAGGCTGGTTCAAAACCGCAAACGAGGCCAACGACCAATGGCGCAAACGCGTAAAATACGATCTGCTCAACTTGGAAACCGCGAGTGGCAAGTCTACCGACAGTGCGAGGACCAAACAGGTGGAAACACTAAAGAAACGCTATGTCAATTTGATCTCACAGGCCAAGAAAACAAATGCAAACGATGCCTTTCAGGTGGTCATGCAAGCATTGACAGATGCTGTTGACCCGCATACCTCTTATTTTAATCCATCCTTTGCACAGGCATTCAATGAAGGAATGGCCAATACGTTTGAAGGAATTGGCGCTCGGCTCATGATAGACAATGAAGCCATAAGTATCAATGAAATTATCCCCGGTGGACCAATATTCAAAGACAAAAGCATTCATGTCAACGACAAAATCATTGCGGTAGCCCAAGGAAAAGATGGTGAATTTGAAGATATTATTGGCTGGAGACTTGATGCTGCTGTAGCAAAAATCAAAGGGCCAAAAGGAACAATTGTTCGCCTTAAAATTATACCTGCTGGTCAGCCCATGAACTCTCATCCACGCATCGTCTCCTTAGTAAGGGAGAAAATCGTCGTTGAAGAAGAGTCTGCGAAGAAAGAGATCATGAACGTGAAAGGTGCAGACGGAAAAACGTACAAAGTGGGTATCATCAATATTCCGAAGTTCTACATGGATTTTGAAGCTTACAGAAGACGCGATCCAAACTATAAGAGTACAACGAGAGACGTTAGGTTAATCTTAGACACGTTGAAACAGGAAAAAGTAGATGCTGTGGTTATCGATTTACGATTCAATGGTGGTGGATCCTTACCGGAAGCTATTGATTTAACAGGTTTATTTATCGATAAAGGTCCTGTTGTACAAGTAAGAGATACAAAGGATAACATCGATGTCGAAGAAGATAAAAACGCAGGCGTATCCTGGGATGGTCCTTTGGGCATCATGATCAACCGTTTCTCGGCTTCAGCTTCTGAAATCTTTGCCGGTGCTATCCAAGATTATGGCAGAGGTATCATTTTAGGCTCTCAAAGTTATGGTAAAGGAACCGTGCAATCGGCAATTGATATGTCACGTGTTATCAGTCCGACCAGCCGCCTGTTGTTAAAAGCATCAGGAGAAAAAGATCCGGATACCCCAGAAGGTGCACCGCAATATGGACAGATCAATATTACCCTCGGTAAATTCTACCGTGTAAACGGTAGTAGTACACAACATAAAGGGGTTACACCAGATATCGTATTCCCTTCACAGTTCTCCGCAGAGAAATTTGGCGAGAGCTCAGAAAAATCAGCACTCCCTTGGGATCAGATCCAATCGAGCAACTTCAAAAAAGTAGCTGATCTAAGTGCTGTTGACAAAAAATTAGAAGCAATGCATGAGGCACGCATTAAAAACTCATTGGAATATAAGTATCTGAAAGAGGATATTGAAGAAGCTCAAAAAGATGAGGATGTTAAAATTCCATTGGAATTAAACAAATTCAAGAAAGAGAAAGATGACAACCTCAAGAAAAATAGAGACCGCATCAACGCTTTATTGAAATTGCAGGGTAAACCAGCTTGGGAGGAAGGTAAGTCCCAACCTAAAATCGATCTTGACTTTGTGAAAGATGAAAGTGCCAAAGTGATGACCGATTATATCATCAACTTTGGAACAAAAAAACCGTTGTAATTTCAACGTTTCAAAAGCTAGAAAATGAAAGGCAACCGTAACTGCGGTTGCTTTTTTTTTAATATTAAATTCACGTTTTCTTTGTAACTTATCGCTACATTCATTGTTTTAGTAATATACCGGTACTGCTTAAAGTCCGAATGATTCCCATAGCTCATACGCTAAAGATTTTGCAGGACAGGATGCACCAACCAGGTTATAGAAGTTAAACGTATAAAAAAGAACATCATGAAACGTATCCTCCTGTTAACTGACTTTTCAGAAAATGCTCTTCTGGCAGCACAACAAGTAGCCCTATGTACAGAAGCCTGGAAAACGCAAAAGGTTATTATCTACCATACGTACAACAGTGTTACCATTGTCAATAACGAACCTATAGTCATTGTTAATGATGAGGTAAAAGAGGCCAAAGAGAAAGAACTGACAGCATGGTTTGACCAAATTAGATTATTGTTCCCTCCACAAGTGGAACTAACACATCAGATGGAAGATGTTGATCTGCCATTGGGAGTCAATGACATGTGTAAATCGCACGACATTGACCTTGTCGCATTGGGTATCACCGGACAAACAGGTTTTGCTAAGATCTTGGTCGGAAGTAATGCTATTACACTGATGGACATCTGCATTAAGCCCATGCTTATCGTTTCCCATAAGGTAAATCCTGCCATCCCCAAAAATGTGTTGGCGACAACCGATCTGAAGGAGGTAGACAGAAAGCTGGATTCATTCAATTTAGATCAGGTGTTAGATACGTTCAATGCACAATTGTATGTGTTGAATGTTGCTAAAAAAGAAGGTTCAGCCGCAGACTTGGCACAGGAATTAAAGCACCTCCATGAACGCCTAGATAAATATCATCCGATTTATGACTACATCAGCCATGATGATATTGCACTAGGTATTGAAGAATATGCCAAAGAGAAACATATTGATCTCATACTTTCATTCCATAAAAAGCAAGGACTATTAGCGAGCCTATTCAAAACAAGCATTTCTAAAAAAATAGCCTGGAATGGCGCGGCCAACTTATTGGTTATTCCCATGGATAGATCGTAGAAATCTGTGCTTTGTACATATCCACAGCGATGGACTCCTTGTCCAATAGAAACAAATTATACGACAAAAACGCCGCAATGTATGCTAAATTGCGGCGTTTTTGTCGTATCGTTGTTCCTCCGGGAAATCTCTTCCCGAGAAATCTCTTATTTCTTGTCAACCGAATGTTTACCCGGCCCAATAAGGATAAGTCCTAAAAACACAAAGCAAAGCTCAATCGCATGTGATGCACCAGCGATACCATCTCCTTTAGAAAGATGCATTAATCCAGCGATGACCATCGTAAATGCAAGCAATAATGCCGCTGGTCGGAAAAAGAGCCCCAGCAGTAAAAATAGCCCCCCAACAGTTTCGGTAGCAGCTGCCATAAAGCCCCAAAAAGTAGGCATAAAATGAATACCAATATTACCCATTGATTTTCCGACACCTGCCCAGAGCTCAGGACCGCCCTGCAATTTGGGCAGACCATGCATGATCATCATCACCCCAAGTCCAACACGCAAGACCAAAAGTCCCGTATCCCTATATTTACCCAATGAATTCCAAATTGCCATAAAAAACGTTTAATTTATTAAAACTTGAATTACCGATCTCCCTAAATTAATGAAATTATTTAAATTGAACAGCTCACCGTACTCACCATAATAAATAAAGCTATTGCATTTATAATACTTAATGCGTAATTTGATGACGATAGACCCGATTATAATGCTTTGGAACGGCTAAGACAGCGTAAAAGACCTTAGCCACGGATTATGGATCAACAAATAACTAAAGGATGAAAAACCTACTCTTGTTAACAGACTTTTCGGACAATGCCTATACTGCTGCTCGATATGCCGCACAATTAGCTCAACTTTGGGGCATTGAAAAGGTTGTCCTATACCACACATACGAAGTAATCCCTACCGTAGGTACTGAACCTGTTGTCATCAGCAATTCAGAAATCTTGGAAGAAAAACAAAAGGACCTTAATACCTGGCAACAGGAACTGATGTTGCTTTTTCCTGAGGGCATTGCCTGGAAATCAGTTCTTGAAGAATATGAACTTAGCTATGGTGTAAATCGTACCTGTGCTGAGGAGGACATTGACCTTGTTATCGTCGGAACTGCAGGTAAAAGTGGCTTAAAGAAACTGCTTCTTGGAAGCAATACCCTCAAGCTGATCGAAAATTGTCACACACCATTACTGGTGGTCCCCGCACGAGCAGAATTTCGGGTACCCAAAAAGATGTTGATCGCCACCAATCTCAAAGAGGTAAAACTAAAATTAAACCGTCTTTTGGTGAATGCGTCCGAAGTATTACGGAAAAGTGAGGTCTATGTCGTCCATGTGAATAAAGAAGATCCTGCAAATAAGGCGGTAAATGCCGAAATAAAAACCATGCAGGATTTACTTGCTCCTTATCATCCCATCTATAGTTATATCCTCAACGCAGACATTGCTGCAGGGATCAACCAATACATCAACGAAAATCATATCGACATGATGGTCACTTTCCATCGGGACAAGGGCTTATTAAGTCGAATTTTCAATACGAGCATTGCGCAAAAGATGGCCTGGAAGAGTCAGGCTGCCATGATGGTCATCCCTGTACATTCGGGATAATCAATAAACGGGATAATCAATAAATAAAACAACGAGATTCTGTTCAGCTTCCCCTACAAATAGGTTAACTGAACAGAATCAGCTGTAGTCTGCAATTTTACTTTTCGCCCAAATACCAGGGCGTGATTATCATCAATATGCCCGGCAGGATAGCCAAATGCTACCGGAAAATCATATTCTTTAACTATATCCCACACAATTTCCTCCACACGCTGCCCAAAAGCAGGATCATTGTCTTTCATCGCAGAAAAGCCACCTACAATTAGACCATTCAATTTTTTTAATTTCCCCGCGCGTTTCAACGCCCTTAGCATTCTGTCTACGGAGTAATAGGCTTCACCGACATCCTCTATAAATAAAACTTTATTCTTGTAATTGACATCCGAATTAGAAGCAAGTACAGATAGTAAGATTGCTAAATTTCCGCCGACCAATTTTCCTTCGCCTTTACCCGCACGATTGGGGAATAACGTTTGCTTGTAGTCAAAATCCATATTATGGCCAAACAATGCATTTTTTAACGTTTCCAACGATGCTTTTGTGCCCGTTTCAAAAGACTTGGGCATCTGTCCATGTATTGTAGCAATTTTATAATTGCGTTGGATATGGCTATGCAATACGGTTATATCGCTAAAACCCACCAACCACTTGGGATTTTTTTCAAAGTTTGAAAAATCGATTTCGTCGACAATACGAACACAACCGTAACCTCCGCGCGCGGCAAAAACCGCTTTAATCGACGGATCATCCAGTGCCCACTGCAGATCGGCAGCGCGTAAATTGTCATCTCCGGCAAACTGATGGAACGATGTCCCAACAGTCTTCCCAACCACAACCTCCAGCCCCCAGTTCTCCAATGTTTTTATGCCAACATCAATAGAGCCACGTATAAAACTCGCAGGACAAACGATAGCTACTTTATCGCCTTCTTTCAGAAAATCAGGTATTTTGGACATCTTTTTTATCGCTAATGATCAAACAAAACCTTCATGGCTTCGAAGACAACAACAGCTATGCAAGCGAACTGAAGAATCTTTCTGGCCAATAACATCAAACACTTTCAAAAAAAAGGACCGCTACTTTGCAAAGTCCGATTAGAAATATACTTGATATATGGTGCTTATATGTACAAATAAACGTAAATTTATCTAAGTTTTCTACCGCTATGTTGAATAATATTTCTACGATAACAAGCTGTTAAATGGAAGCGCATTTTAATCAAGTTGAAATAATCGTAGAAATAAGTCAAAACAAGAATTCAAGAATAAATTGTTCGATATGACACGCATTTATATTGCATATAAACAGCAATTTATCTAAGTTTGCCAAAGAAAACAAGTACACACTTTAATATACTTTCAAGCATTGAGTATTCTAGATAAAAAACGTTATACCATCACATCGGCATTACCTTATGCCAATGGTCCTTTACATATTGGACACCTTGCCGGAGCTTATATCCCAGGGGATATCTTTGTCCGCTATTTGCGTCTGAATCAAAAAGATGTAGTCTATGTATGTGGTTCAGATGAGCATGGTGCGGCGATTACCATCCGTGCAAAAAAAGAGGGCATCACCCCGCAACAAATCATTGACAAATACAATAAACAAATCAAAGAAAGCTTTGAGGAGTTTGGTATTTCTTTCGATATATATCACCGTACGTCGGAGCCCATACATCACCAGTTATCGCAGGATTTCTTCTTGAACCTTTACAACAAAGGCGAATTTGTGGAGAAATTTTCGGAGCAGTACTACGATGAGGAATACCATCAGTTTTTGGCCGACCGTTACATTACGGGAACTTGTCCAAATTGTAAGTCCGAAGGCGCCTATGGTGACCAATGTGAAAAGTGTGGGACATCACTTAGCCCAACAGATTTGATCAACCCGATTTCAACGTTAAGCGGAAAAACGCCAGTTTTGAAAGAAACGAAACATTGGTATCTACCTTTGGATAAATACCAGCCTTGGCTTGAAAAATGGCTGATCGAAGGAAAGAAAAATATCCTGAAGTCCAACGTTTTTGGCCAATGTCAATCTTGGCTTAAATCCGGTTTACAGCCGCGTTCAATGACAAGAGATCTGGATTGGGGCGTCGATGTACCTTTGGCTGAAGCAGCGGGTAAAAAACTATATGTTTGGTTAGATGCACCTATCGGGTATATCTCAGCAACAAAACAGTGGGCTTTAGACCATGGTAAAAACTGGGAAGACTATTGGAAAACCCATGAAAACCCAGCAGACGATTCTACGCTGATCCATTTTATTGGAAAAGATAATATTGTTTTCCACTGTATTATTTTCCCAGCGATTCTTCATGCACACGGCGACTATATTTTACCAGAAAATATTCCCGCCAACGAATTCCTTAACCTGGAGGGCGATAAGCTGTCCACGTCCAGAAACCATGCGGTTTGGTTACATGAATACCTACAGGAATTTCCTGATAAGCAGGATGAATTGCGCTATGTATTGACAGCCATATTACCGGAAACTTCGGATGCCGAGTTTACCTGGAAAGATTTCCAAGCTCGGATCAACAATGAGCTCGTTGCTATTTTTGGAAACTTTGTCAACCGTGTCTTGGTACTTTCTCACAAATATTTTGATGGCAAGGTATTGAACGGTTCGCCACTAACAGCTGTAGACCAAGCGGTACTGGATGAATTAAAAACATACCCTACTTCGATCAAATCGTCTTTGGAGCAATTCCGCTTCCGTGAGGCATTGGCAGAATTTATGAATGTAGCTCGTCTGGGCAATAAATACCTTGCCGATGAGGAGCCATGGAAAATCATTAAAACAGATGAGGAACGTGTCAAAACAATCCTAAATGTAGCGGCACAGATCGTTGCCAATCTTGCCGTTCTTGCACAGCCCTTTTTACCGAAAACAGCGATCAAATTATTTGAAATGCTTAATTTTCCACAAGGAAACTGGAACGACGCAGGTTCAGATGCTTTGATCCAAGCTGGACACCAATTGGGTGAAGTGCAATTGTTATTCGACAAAATAACCGATGAACAAGTCGACTTCCAATTGAATAAGCTTGCCGAAGCAAAAGCAAAAAACCTAGCCGATAATGCCAAGGTTGCTCCAGCAAAAGAAAATATTAGCTTTGATGATTTTGTCAAAATGGATATCCGTGTCGGAACCATTACAGCCGCTGAAAAAGTTGCCAAAACCAAGAAGTTGTTAAAATTGACGATAGACACCGGCTTAGATACACGCACGGTCGTTTCGGGTATCGCAGAATTCTTTAGTCCGGAAGAGATCGTAGGCCGTCAGGTATCCATCTTAGTCAATCTTGAGCCTCGTGAAATAAAAGGAATTATGTCACAAGGAATGATCCTGATGGCAGAAGACGCTGATGGTCGACTTGATTTTGTCAAACCAGATACAACAATTAAAGTAGGAAGTACGGTACGTTAATATAAAACCGGTATTTCTTTTATACAAAAAGCCTGTTCGTATGAACAGGCTTTTTTTTTCATCTCGACGGGACAAGAACGGTATAAGATTATCCCCTAAAAGAGTATACTCTGCAGTCGTTTTTTAAAGGCCTTCTCATCCATATAGTCATAGACGGTATCTTTCAGCTTCTTTATGATCTCCGCTCTGGATTCCGCAACCACCTTTTTCTTTTTGGTCAGCACATTGGAAAATGCTGTATTGGTAATCTCCACCTTTGTGGCAAACATATTGACATTCATACTTGGGATGGATACACCCATTACCAGCCCCGGGAGGCCATGAATGAGTTCCGGGCCGCCCGAGATGGGAATTTGTCCCGCAAAAAAAGCGACAACATAGACCGAATCCTGAATAATACCATTGGCTCTCCGGCAATCGTACCCAGCAATATTACGGTATTCATCGGTATACTTCCATTTTACAGCCGGCAGCGAATCTTTAAGCAGCAGCTGTTCATCTCCAAAGGGGAGCAATTTTAAAAACTCCTGATTCTGGAAATTAATGTAAGTTTTTGAGTCTGGAAGAATGGAATTATAGTGGGTCACATTACGATAATTCGCAGGATAATCTTCCTGTACCGTTTCAAACAGGGTTTCATTATCGTAAAACTTAAGGATATGATGGGTCACAACTTCTCCAGGCCCATTCTTCACCGCATTGTCGACCATCAGCTTATCCCAGGTATCTAGATCGGGTTTGCTGAGATAATTACGTTTTAAGAAATTCTGCACATGAAACTTCCGTTCATAAGTCACCGTTCCGCTACTTGGAAAATACGCGTGTTGTGCATGGGCTGCTCCTGTGCTCAGCAATAGTACCCAGACCATCAACTTGATATACTTACTCATTTGGCATCTCCTTTCATCTGTAAATAATTTAATTTTTCCATCGGCCAGATGGAGCTTACCATGATTAAATTCATGGAAATCATTGAAAAAAAAATCGTTAATTTAATCATGGACGGTTCATTGTTGTAAAATTGTAGATTACTTTTAGCATTCCATAACGACGCAGTACATCGTTGCTGGTCTGGATAAATGAAGTTCCATTTTGATAACGGTACACCCCATTATTTTTGTTTAAAATATCGTTGACAAATACCTGTACTTCCAAAGACTTATCCTTCAATAATTTTTTGGAAACATATCCATTCATATTAATGATATTAATGGATTGCAATGTTTTCGTCGCTGCCTGATAATTCTGGTTTGTCGACAGGGAAATTTTGAAGTCTTTTGGTAAATAATACGTAATCTCCGAGAACGTCCTAAATTTAAAAGTCGTGCGATTTAATTCAGGTTGCAAATAGGAATTCATCTGCTCCACACCAGGGCTCATGGAGATGTAAAAATCCATTTTATTTGCCTTGTACCGACTGAAGCCAAGGCTCGGCGCCACACTCCATGTTTGATTTCTATTGAGCTCAGGATCTTCGTTGTAAGTAGATAAATAGCTAAACTGGCTGTTATACTGCGCGTTCATACCCAAGTTCATTTTTAATCCCCATTTTTTCTTCAATACAAAACTGTATCCTCCACCGCCATACATACGCCAATTGTCTTTATCAATATTCACGTAGGAAATTTGCTGCGTACCTTTATCTAGATCATAGCGTACGCTATTGTTGATACTTTTCTTTCCTTGATCTGCACTGACATAAAAATAAATACTCTGGTCTTTTAACTGCTTGTAGTTGTTGAAATTAATTGAATAGGAGTTGTTAAAGCCCGCTTCCAGATCTGGATTGTCCAAATACTCGACGAGTGGCTGGGCATTTTGTTTCAACGGCTCTATTTGCGTCAACGATGGCTGGCTCGTGCGGCCACTGTATCGGAAGCTCACATTTTTGCTTTTCGAGATTTTGTAGTTGACGGAAAGGACTGGAGCAACAGAAGTCTGGTTCCGCTGTAGGATTGTATTCAGGTTGTTATAGGTTCTCTTGACCTGCTCAAAATCAACCTTATTGCTCAAATTTACAGTTAATGTGTTGGACTTGTAGTTCAAGGAGGCGTTGACACCATTTTTTAAACTGTTAAAATCAAAATCGTTGAGCAGGTCTTGGTCCAATACCGTATATTTTCCTGTAACCGGATCTCTATCAAATGACTGATTGAGTGTTTCCGATTTATTTTGATTGAATGCATAACCTATTGCAGCAGTCAACCTTTTAGACAAAGGCTCCGAATAGGTTACTGAAGCACCATACGTATTGTTGGCCAACTTATCATTTTTATATTGATCGATCAAGGTTGTATCTCCGGAACTTTGGAAGAAATTTTCCGAAAAATACTGTGTCTTGTTACGATTTTGATCTGTATTCGCATTGACATTGAAAGTAATGGAGCGGCGGTCCTTTTTAAAACGACGTGTAAGCATCGCATTGACATTAAACTTATCCTGATCGTTATTTAAATCTGTCTTGGACGAAGTCCGTGTAATCAATGTGCCATCCAATTTACGCTGGTCTGCTTCGGAATTGGATAAATTGTCGCGGCTAGATTTGGTAAAGCCCATAGTGACAGTCAAGTCTGCGAGCGAATCAAGCTTATAGTCATACCTTAAATTCGCGATATTGGCCTGTGTTTCGGTTTCAGATGCTGTCACATTATTATCGACCTGCGCACGTTCAGGAAGATTGTTCTGCGCATTATAGGTACTTGTATTATTGACATTGATCTGATTCCGTTTGAAGTTGACATTGATCTTATGCTTATCATCTTTGGATTTGTCGGAATAACTTGCGCCCATGTTCACGGCCTTAGGCACGCCACCACCATAGTATTTACCATCCCATCCACCGTCGGAGCCATCACCACTAGAAGAAATCATAATGCCGCCGCCGTCCATCATCTGTACATTGCTGCTTCCGCCCACACCATATTTTTGGCTATCTTCAAATCCTAATCCGACCATTCCATCATTGGCGAGAATGCCATAAGCTGCAATTTTCTGCGATCCCTTAAACTTATTGAGCATGACTTTTCCGCCATAATATTTATCGGTACCAGCTCCCGCAACAGCTTGGCCGAACATTCCTTTTTTCTTATCTTCTTTGAGCTTAATATCAATTGTCTGCGTTCGTTCGCCATCATCTACTCCGGTACGTACAGCAAGATCTGATTTCTTCTCATACACTTGTACCTTGCTAACCATATCTGACCGAATATTCTTGGTAATCAGGGTTGGATCATCACCAAAAAACTCTTCCCCATCAAGCAATACCTTTTTGACTTCCTTGCCCTGAGCAATGATCTTGCCTGATCCATCCATCGTAATACCCGGCAAGACCTTCAATAGGTCCTCTACTTTAGCATCCTTCTCTACTTTAAAACTACCGGCATCGTATTCGATGGTGTCGCCTTTAATAACCACAGGAATTTTGCCATTCACCTGAACCTCTTCCAAGAGCAAAGCCGCTTTAGACAGTTTTACCATACCAAGATCCATGTCTTGAGCATCGATACGAATATCTTTGACTAAATCTGCATATTGGGGATAGGAAACCACCATTTTATAGGTACCGGTATCGAGATTAGCGATTTGGAATGATCCATTTTCCTTTGTTCGACCAAATTTTACCAGAATCGAATCTTTTGGGTTAAGCAGCGCGACTGAAGCTTGATGTAGTTTTGCAAGATCTTTAACATCTACCACCGACCCGACCAGTTTATGCTGCGCATAAGAATGGGAACTCAGGACAGAAAGTAAAAGAAACAAAACTAGGGAATAGGTTAGTTTCATAAATTTTCGTTTATATATTGTCGACGTAAATATATAAATGTTGCTACGGAAAATTCGTAAAATAATGTTAAATAATTATATAATTAATAAATTAAGCTTACACTCCTCAAACAAAACACGGTAATTCACTTTATACCAATAACTTTACCGCATAAAAAAAGAGGCGTAACTTATTTGTTACGCCTCCAATCTAAATAGAAAAATATATTTTATTTCCTTTAATCTACATTTAGGTTCAATTCTTTTTCCTTATTGATTAAATGGGCAATACTTGTATCATTTAAAATCTGCAACATGGCATTTCTCACCTCGACAAAAGTATCGCGTATGCCACAGGCATGCTCTTGTGTGCACTCTTCGCAGGAGCGGTAGAAGTTCAAGCTCACGCAGGGTAGCAAGGCTATGGGGCCATCAATTAGACGCATCACCTGCGATAAAAAAACATCTTCGGGAGCCTTATTGAGGCTATAACCACCTCCAGCACCTTTTTTGCTATAGAGAATTCCGGCATTTCGCATTTCAAGTAGAATTTGTTCCAAAAATTTTTTTGGAATATTCTCCTCCTGCGCAATCTTCAAGATTTGCATCGGCTCATTACCGTAATTACGACCAAGCACCATCAGTGCCTTTATTGCATATTTTGTCTTTTTGGACAGCATAATTTGTTAACCCCCTGTTGAATTGCAAATTTACGTTTTTTATTCAATAGAATAAAACCTTCATGATTTCACGCATGCAGCAACAGTTTCCTTATTGCCCCAATACCGCCGTGATCGGTTTTCCGATGCTACCATTGGGCTCAGTAATGTGAAGTAGTGAAGAAATTGTCGGTGCAATATCCACAATATGTACCTCTGTATTAGATACACCCGGTTTAATTCCCCAACCCATAAATACCAAAGGAATATGGGAATCATAGCCAGACCAGGTACCATGTGTTGTCCCGGTGGAGCGCGGTGTGCCGTCATACCATTGTGGCTCACAAACGATCTGAATAGCACCACTACGTTTAAAGTTGTAACCGTTGATCATTTTTTCGCGAATAGGCGCCGGGATCATCAGACTTTCCCCTTTTTCCATATCAGCAACATACGCGACACCTTCGGTATGGCGAAGTTCACGAATGATGGTCTCTTTTATTTTATCACGATCCAAGTTCAACGAATCAATCAATTGATTATTTAAGTGCACCTGGTAGTTCATCATGCTTTTAACAAGCTTCTCCTGTCCAAATTTTTCTTTAAGGGTTTTGTTAAGTCCTGTGATAATCTGACGAGAATAGAAATAACCACCATTTCCTTTCATATCCATAAAGAAACGAGAGTTATAAGAAGCGCCATGATCTGCTGTCAGGAAGAACGTGTAGTTACCCTTGCCCACCGTCTTATCGAGGTAGTTGAAGAAATCGGCAAGCTGTTTATCGAGCTGCAGATAGATATCTTCAATCTCCACTGCTGTCAATGAGTAACGGTGTCCAACGTAGTCTGTTGCAGAAAGACTCACACAAAGGAAGTCGGTATTTTTAGTTGGGTTATTTCCCATCTGCTCATTTTTGATTGCTTCCATAGCCAGATCCAACGTAAACTGATTTCCCATTGGTGTGGTTTTGATTAGCTCATAGCCTTCGTCTTTCATTAGCTTAGAAGTTGCGCGCGGCAAAGTCGGTTTTTCTTCGCCAGGGTATTTACCTTCGTAAATATTATCATCTGCAATGCTGTTGGCAGCATAGGTACTAATATCATACATAGGCTTCCAGTCGCCTTTTAGGTACTTTTCAGCTAATTTACGCTTATTGAAGTCCACCACCCATTTTGGTAATTTATCCATGTAGAAATTAGAGGTGATCCAATCGCCTGATTTAGCTTCAAACCAATACGCCGCATCGGCAAAATGCCCCGCTGGCAAAATACCACCGCGGTCTTTGATGGCAATACCGATCACTTTGGACTTAAAGTTAGAAGCGAGTTTCAATTGATCCGTTACAGTCGATGCAAGCAAATTACGTGGAGACTGCTGCCCTTCCTTGGCGGTAGTCCCTACACCGACAACATTATCGTCCTGCGTACAGTACATATTTTTACCCGTCTGTTCTTCGATCCAGTCATTGCCCGCAATGCCATGTATGGAGGGAACGGATCCTGTATAGACCGAACTGTGCCCAATGGCTGTGTATGTCGGAATATAGTTAATCAATGTATTTTCACAGGAAAATCCTTCTTTCAAAAGTCGTTTGAAACCATCATTTCCATATCGATCCGCAAAACGATATAAATAATCCCAACGCATTTGATCCACCATCAGGCCGACAACCAATTTTGGTCTTTCCGGTTGTTGCGCCATGGACGAAAGCGCCGCTATTCCAAGGACGACACTTAAAAAAAATCTTTTAATCATAATCGTATTAAGTATTGAAATATTAGTTTTTTATTTACTGTATACTATTCTATCAGACCTTAACAAAAGGAACAATAAAGCGCAACTTATTGGCAGTCCAGTTGCCCTGAGACAGATTACTTCACTTCGCTAAAGTAGGATTTAATCTTTTAAATGTGTCTTTAAAAATTGACCTGTATAAGAATCTTTACAATGAATAAGTTCTTCAGGAAGTCCCGCAAAGACGAGCTTTCCACCTTTATTACCGCCCTCAGGACCAATATCGATTACCCAATCTGCCGATTTGATCATATCCATATTATGCTCGATCACTAATATACTGTTCCCTAAGGCAATCAGTGCATCAAATGATTTCAATAACTTTTTAATATCCTGAAAGTGTAAGCCTGTTGTTGGCTCATCAAAGATAAAAAGTGTCTTCTTGCTATTATTTCCCTTAATGAGGAAGGAGGCGAGTTTAATCCGCTGTGCTTCACCGCCAGACAATGTACTTGACGATTGCCCGAGCTTAACGTAGCCTAGTCCAACGTCCTGTAAAGGCTGCAATTTCGCTAATATTTTAGGCTGGTCTGCAAAGAATACGATCGCTTCATCAACACTCAGCTCGAGAACATCTGCTACCGACTTGTTCTTATAGTGTACATCAAGCACAAACTGTTTAAATCGCTTGCCCCCACAGGCCTCACATGGCAAAACGATATCGGCCATAAATTGCATTTCAATTTTAACTTCACCTTCACCCTGACAGACATCACAACGTCCACCTTCAACATTAAATGAAAATGCCGCAGGTTTCAGTCCAGCAGCTTTGGCTGCTGCCTGGTTGGCATATAAGGCCCTGATTTCATCCCAGGCTTTCACGTAAGTCACCGGGTTGGATCGCGAAGAACGACCGATCGGGTTTTGATCGACCATTTCAACTTGTTCTATATGGGTAATATCCCCCTCGATCGCATCATAGACCCCAGTCTGTTCACCAGAGTAATTGCCTATCGACTTCTGCAATGCTGGGTAAAGGATACGTTTGACCAAGGAGGTCTTACCTGACCCTGAAACACCTGTCACCACAGTAAACGTATTCAATGGAAATTGTACATCAATCCCTTTGAGGTTATTCTCATGCGCTCCTTTAATGGTCACACTATTGGACCATGAGCGGCGCTTTTGGGGTACCTCAATCTGGCTTTTACCACTGAGGTATTGCCCCGTAAGGCTCTTTGTATCTTTCAGAATCTGCTGATATGTACCTGCGAAGACCATTTCGCCGCCATTGATCCCGGCTTCCGGTCCGATATCGATCAGGTAATCAGCCGCCTCCATCATCTCCTGCTCATGCTCGACCACCACAACCGTATTACCAACATCGCGCAGGGATTTCAGCACAGAAATCAGACGCTGTGTATCACGTGGATGAAGTCCAATACTTGGCTCGTCCAACACATAAATAGAACCTACGAGTGAACTTCCTAATGAAGTTGCCAGATTGATCCGCTGTGATTCCCCTCCAGAAAGGGTATTCGATAGCCGGTTCAAGGTCAGGTAACTTAATCCAACATCGCACAAAAATTGCAATCTATTATTAATTTCAGCAAGAAGTCTTTTGGCAATGACCAGTTCATTACCCACCAGCGGTAGGGTTTTAAAGAATTCCAAGGCTTCCTCAAGCGGCATCAAAACGATATCGGTGATAGACTTGCCCCCTACTTTCACGTAAGTCGCATCTTTGCGTAAACGGGTACCGCGGCAATCCGGGCAATCTGTCTTCCCGCGGTAGCGCGATAACATCACCCGGTATTGAATTTTATAGGTCTGAGCTTCGAGCTCTTCAAAAAATTGAGTAAGACCTGCGAAATATTTATTTCCCGTCCACAGCAGCTCTTTCTGCGCCGCAGTCAGGTCCATGTAGGCACGATGTATTGGGAAATCAAATTTCAACGAACTTTTAACAAGCACTTGTAACCACTCGCCCATTTTCTCTCCTCGCCAAGGTGCAATTGCGCCATCGTAGACCGAGCGGCTTTTGTCTGGAATAACAAGATCAGGGTCAATACCAATGATCTTTCCATAGCCCTCACATCGACGACAGGCACCATAGGGGTTATTAAAACTGAAGAAATTTGGTGTAGGTTCTTCAAATGTTATTCCATCAAGTTCAAATTTATGGGAGAAATGATGTCTTTGACCATTTTCTTCCATATAGAGCTCACCCTTACCTTCGAAAAAACCTGTTTGGACAGAGTCAGAAAGTCGATTGACGGTATCATCGTCCTGTTCAACACGGACCCGGTCGACGACAATAAGCACTTCACCATCCTGAAGGTCTTTATTGGCGACGGCCTTATCATCGATAATAGCTTCGATTTTCTGCATGCTATCCCCAAAGACGACACGCACAAAACCTTTCTGTAACAGGAGCGACAGTTCTTCCTTAAGTTTACGTCCATGAGCAGGAATAAGTGGCGCGAGAAGTGTCACCGTTGTCCCCTCTTCCAAATTCAAGGCAAAATCCACCACTGAACTCACACTGTCTTTGGTCACCTCGCGACCTGATATAGGAGAAATTGTCTTGCCGATCCGGGCATACAACAATTTCAGATAATCATAGATCTCAGTGGATGTCCCCACCGTCGAACGGGGGTTGGACGTAATGACGCGTTGCTCAATGGCAATTGCAGGGGCGATACCTTTGATGTAATCCACCTCCGGTTTATTCATCCGTCCCATAAATTGTCTTGCGTACGAAGAAAGACTTTCGACATAACGTCGCTGTCCTTCGGCATAGAGCGTATCAAAAGCTAAGGAGGATTTTCCTGAGCCCGACATTCCAGTGATAACAACTAATTTATTTTTTGGGATATCAACGTCAATATTCTTTAAGTTATTAACTCTTGCACCCTTTATCTGAATATATTCTTTTGGAGTGTGCTCCACCTGTTTACTCATAATAATCCTTATCTCACACAAAGTTACGTATTCTTGGCTGATTATATTCCTGCGAATTAAAAAGCTATTCGGTTTTCTATCACCTAAATTTCAAAAAAAGTTTATGATCTCGCATGCAGCAATAGCAATGATAACGAATTCTTTCTATCCATTAGCCGCCCTCGGTGAGTTCATTGGCCCCTGCATGATAACAAATAGGTCTAAAAGTAACAGATTCACAAATGTTTGCTAAGGCCGCGCTTTGAATTATCAATAACGAAAAAAGCCATCGAATCAGATTCGATGGCTTTTTTATATAGCGTTTAACTATTGACTATTGAAATTTCTTCGCGTTTACTTTACGCTCGTTTTCAGTCAAATAGATTTTACGCAGACGCATTGATTGCGGTGTCACCTCAATATACTCGTCAGCTTGAATATACTCCATACATTCTTCCAAGGAGAATTTGATTGCTGGTGCAATACGTACGTTGTCGTCAGAACCAGAAGCACGCATATTTGTCAACTGTTTTCCTTTGGTAACGTTGATCGTTAAATCATTGTCACGGATGTGTTCACCTAGGATTTGTCCTTCATATACATCCACACCTGGATCTACGAAGAAACGACCACGGTCTTGTAACTTATCGATGGAGTATGCTGTTGTTGAACCTGTATCCAAAGAGATCAATACACCAGCCAAACGACCAGGAATTGTACCTTTCCAAGGCTCGTAACCTTTCAAACGGTGTGCCATAACAGCTTCACCAGCTGTTGCTGTCAACACGTTGTTACGTAAACCGATGATACCGCGAGAAGGGATAGAGAACTCAAGATGTTGCATATCTCCTCTAGCTTCCATAATCAACAACTCACCTTTACGTTGGGTCACCAACTCAATTACTTTTCCTGACACATCAGAAGGAACGTCAACAACAAGTTCTTCGATTGGCTCACATTTTTGACCATCAATTTCTTTGATGATAACTTGTGGCTGGCCCACTTGCAATTCATAACCTTCACGACGCATTGTTTCGATCAATACCGACAAGTGAAGGATACCACGTCCGTATACCAACCAAGCATCTGGAGACTCTGTAGGAACGACACGTAGTGCTAAGTTTTTCTCCAACTCTTTTTGTAAACGATCGTAGATGTTACGTGATGTTACCAATTTACCTTCTTTACCGAAGAAAGGAGAGTTATTGATGGTAAACAACATGTTCATTGTTGGTTCATCAATGCTGATAACTTCCAATTGCTCTGGATTTTCAAAATCTGCAATGGTATCACCGATATCGAAACCTTCGATACCTACTACGGCACAGATATCACCGGCACTTACTTCAGGCACTTTGATGCGGCCAAGGCCTTCAAATACCTGTAGTTCTTTTACACGTGATTTCACAACTTTTCCATCGCGTTTCACCAAAGAAACCGGTTGGTTTTCCTTGATCGTACCACGCGCAACACGACCGATAGCGATACGTCCTACGAACGTCGAATAATCCAATGATGTTACCTGCATTTGCAAAGTACCTTCAGATACTTCTGGTGCAGGGATATATTTGATGATGGCTTCCAACAAGTCCGTGAAGTCTTCTGTCCGATTTTTCCAATCTGTAGACATCCATCCTTGTTTTGAAGAACCGTACAATACTGGGAAGTCCAATTGCTCTTCAGTAGCACCTAAGTTGAAGAATAGGTCAAAAACATGTTCGTATACTTCTTCAGGACGACAGTTTTCTTTATCGACTTTATTGACAACGACGATAGGTTTGATACCTAATCCCAAAGCTTTACCTGTAACGAAACGTGTTTGAGGCATTGGTCCTTCGAAAGCATCGACCAATAGCACTACGCCATCAGCCATCTTCAATACACGCTCTACTTCACCACCGAAATCGGCGTGACCTGGGGTATCGATGATGTTGATTTTAACACCTTTATATGTTACTGATACGTTCTTAGATACAATAGTGATCCCGCGCTCACGCTCTAAATCATTATTGTCTAGGATTAATTCACCAGCATTTTCATTTTCTCTGAATTGATTGGTAAAATATAAAATTTTGTCTACAAGCGTAGTTTTACCGTGGTCGACGTGAGCGATGATCGCAATGTTTCTAATGTTTTGCATTGAGCAAGAATATTTTTATAAAATTTTAGGGTGCAAAGATAAACATTTTGCACCACAAAATTTATAACTATGTGTATTTTATTTAATTACACCTAATTCTTTACCTACTTTGGTAAAGGCGGCGATTGCTTTATCCAGGTGAGCAACTTCGTGTCCTGCCGAAATCTGCACACGGATACGGGCTTTTCCCTGAGGTACAACAGGATAGTAGAAACCAATCACATAAATTCCCTCGTCCAGCATCTTGGCTGCAAACTCCTGTGCCAATTTCGCGTCATAAAGCATTACAGGCACGATTGGGTGGAAACCTGGTTTGATATCAAATCCAGCAGCCGTCATTTTTTCACGGAAATAAGTTGTATTTGACTCCAATTTATCGCGCAATGAAGTTGTCTCACTCAGCATATCTAAAACCGCTACAGAAGCCCCTGCAATTGCTGGTGCCAGGGTATTCGAAAATAGGTATGGACGTGAACGCTGACGTAACAAATCGATGATTTCTTTTTTACCGGAAGTGAAACCACCAGAAGCACCGCCTAAGGCTTTGCCCAAAGTGCCCGTAATAATGTCTACACGATCGATAACATTGAAAAGCTCGTGTGTACCACGTCCCGTTGCACCGATAAATCCAGTACAGTGCGACTCATCGATCATCACTAGCGCCTGGTATTTGTCTGCTAGATCACAGATCTGATCCAATGGCGCGACAGAGCCGTCCATCGAAAATGCGCCATCTGTAACAATGATTTTATGCCGAGCACCAGATGCAGCCTGCAATTGTGCTTCCAAATCAGCCATATCTGCATTTTTATAACGGAAACGTTGTGCTTTACACAAACGAACACCGTCAATGATAGAGGCGTGATTCAATTCATCGGAAATGATGGCATCTTCAGCACCAAATAAGGGTTCAAACACACCACCATTCGCGTCGAATGCTGCCGCATATAAAATAGTATCTTCTGTTCCGAGGAACTTTGAAATTTTTGCTTCTAACTCTTTATGCACATCTTGGGTACCACAGATGAAACGTACGGATGACATTCCATAACCATGTGTATCAATCGCTTTCTTAGCTGCTTCGATTACTTTGGGGTGCGAAGACAGACCCAAATAATTGTTAGCACAAAAATTGACAACTTCCTGTCCTGTACTCACTTTGATGTCTGCTCCTTGAGGCGTAACGATTACACGCTCTTGTTTATACAATCCCGCTTCTTTGATTGCTTCCAATTCCTTTTCTAAAACTGGTTGTAATGTATTGTACATAATTCGATTTTATTTTTTTATACAATATTACAGTTTTTCATTGAGATAATGTGTTTTTCAATGGCTAATGAAGCGATCAATAGCATAATTTTTTCGCAATGCTATTGATGGTTTTCATTGGAATAAGTTGCTTTACCTTGCGAGAAAAGGGCACTTTTCCTCTTGCTTTGATAGCGACCAACAGGGAGACAATCGCGAGACATCTTGGGGCTGCAAGCAGGGTGAATGTAAAAATAGAGCGACAGGGGGGCCAATGTCATTTACTCGTAACGAAGCGCATCGACGGGATCCAGTTTAGATGCTTTTGAGGCGGGGTAATAGCCCGATAGCATACCAACGAGTCCACATACCGCAAAACCTAAAATTATCGCTCCCCAAGGTATAATAAAGGATGTGCCGAGCTGTAGCGCCAGGATATTACCGATCAGGATACCAATAAAGATTCCGGCCACACCTCCGATCATACAGATCACGATGGCTTCCATCAAAAATTGTTTCCGTATAACACTCGGTGTTGCACCGATCGCCTTGCGTATGCCGATCTCCCGGGTACGTTCAGTAACCGAGACTAGCATAATGTTCATCAATCCGATTGAAGCTCCCACAAGGGTTATAAAAGCAATCACCACGGCTCCCAAAGTAACCATAGCCATATTTTGCATCAGCATCTGGGCAACCGCATCGGATTTGGTGATTTCAAAATCATTGGACTGCCGTGATGTCAATCCGCGGATATTCCGAAAGACGATGGTAGCTTCGCCGATTGCGGCTTCCAATCGCATCGGATCATTGGAAGAAACAGTTATCACATAGGAGGGCTCGGTACCCTGCATCACTGCCCGGGCCTTGATCAGTGGAATAAAGCAGGCCCTATCCCCGCCCATCCCGGCAGAAGAACCTTTACTTTTTAAGACTCCTATCACCAAATAGCGGATATTGTTAACCGTAATAAACTGCCCTATTGGATCAATAATTTCGTTGAATAGCATTTTACTCACTTCACTACCGATGATGATCACGCCACTACCTGTTTCAACCTCCCGCGTAGAAAAATTACGGCCTTCGCTAACAACATACCCTGATGTCTGCAGATAATTTTCATCTGTCCCGATCAGGCCGATATTGGGGTTTGTTTTTTTGGATTGATATTTTGCGGTCGTATTCCAGCTTACATTGGCACTGATCGATGTCAGCGCATTAAAGTGAAAATCCTGCCTGAATCTTGCAGATTGTGCATAGGTAATATTAGCAAAGACTTTTGAGCGAGTTCCTTCATTACCGATCCGGACATTTAATCCCCTGTTGCGTATGTTGAAGGAATTTGATCCCATGGATGAAAAGGAATCTGTTAGCGAGTTTTTCATGGCATCGATCGAGGTCAATACTCCTATTAAAGCCATCATTCCTATGGCAATGATCAGTGCTGTTAAAAATGTCCGCAGCTTATTCCCTACAATGGACTGTAGTGCAAGCTTGACATTTTCAACATAAGACATTTTTACGGCCATAGAGCTGGTATTTATAATTTGTAGGGATGAAAATACTGTAATTCCAGCACAAAACCAAAAAGGCAATTTACTTCCAAGAAATAAATTGCCTTTTGGATGGAATCTGACCTATCCATGCAAGCGGATTATGTTGATTTTGCGGCCATTTTCTGCCTTAATTAATTCTTTTCCATGTCTCGGTGCGTCCAAGCAGGCTCACACCAACATAACCCCTGATATCAAGCTTATCTCCTTTTAAGGTCATCTTGCAGCTATACGTTTTGCCCGACTTCGGATCATAGATCTTGCCATCAACATAGGTATTGCCATCCTTATCAAAATTGGTCAGGATTTCGAGGCCCTGCACATTTCTGCCCTGCAATGCTTTATCTGGGTTTTTTATATCTTTCTTGGGCTGACCGGCTTCATTATTTGGAAATTTCAGCCAATAAAGTTTTCCAAAAAACTTATCGCCTTTCTTGTAAATTTCAACACGACCTTCGCCGCTTGGGTTTTCCCACTTTCCGATGATGGGATCGGTCTGCGCAAATAATGCCACTGTAGTCAGCAGCATTATGAATGACATCATAATTTTCTTCATGGGTCTATTATTTTATGAACTTAATTCTTTCAATTTCCCCGCTATTGGCGATCCGATCGCTTGTTTAAACGACTTAAATACGTCTTTCAATTCTTTTCCACCATCGGCAATCGTCATACATAACACGCATAATCGTTGATGACCATACGGCTAGAGCATGCATAGCTTCTGAATAAATATACAAAATATTTACTATGCTTGCATATATTTTTTATTCCAGTATTGCTATTTATCAATCAGCCCCAGTTATTAATACAAGTTAACGATCCATCCATCCATCCATCCATCCATCCATCTAACCCCAAAGATTAAAAACGATAATTTAAACAAAGTTTGGCATTGGGTTTGTACGACAATTATTATATTATTACTTTATTTACTCGTTATAAATTAGCACATATTATGAAATTTATTATTAGTCTTTTAGTTACTGGCCTGGTAGTCGCAATTGCTTGCTGGGTTGTCCCTGGTGCGGAAGTTGCTGGTTTCGGCTGGGCGATCGTTACAGGACTTGTCATTGGATTTGTCAACGCCACTGTGGGATCGATTTTAAGGTTATTTACTTTCCCATTGAATTGGATTACCTTGGGTCTAGTTTCCTTTATTATTACCGTATTAATGGTCTTGTTGACCGATTCACTTCTCGGCTCCAAATTTGATGTACATGGATTTTGGACCGCAGCGCTGTTTGCCATTGTCGTTGCCATATTGGAAATGATTATTGGCAGTATGTCAAAAGATTAAGAGTACATTCATTACATAGCATAAGGGGCTATCCAAAAAATTGGATAGCCCTTTTTCACATTCCTCCATTGAAATAACCTATCAGTTGAAATATATTTTTTACCGGTCCGATTCCTCTAAAATAGTCGTCTTTATGGATGAGTTTATCCCCATTCCCTCGCTTTTTACGGCAGAATTCGGTAAATTTAATTCTCATAAAGAACCGCTGATATATGTGCGAACACAACCACGAGCATAGCCATGCCACACCGGAGCATGGTCTTACAACAAAGGAACAGCCTTGGTGGATTACCCAGCGTAAGCTGGTCATGGCTCTCGTCATCTTACTTACTTTACTCCTATTGAAATATGCGTTTAAGATCAGCCTTCCCTTTGGCATCAGCTTGACCTTAAATAGCGTTGCCTACCTTCTCGCGGGAATCCCCGTTATTCAAATGGCATTTCGCAAGGCAAGCCGTGGTGATATTTTTAATGAATTTTTTTTAATGACCGTTGCAACCTTGGGTGCTTTCGCCATTGGAGAATTTGAAGAGGGTGTCGCGGTAATGGTATTCTACCAAATCGGAGAGTGGTTTCAGGATACTGCCGTCGATAACGCCAAGAAATCAATTAAATCGCTATTGGATATCCGTCCCGATAAAGTAACGGTGCTGCGCAACGGGCAACAGCAGCAGGTAAATCCAAAAACCGTCACAATCGGTGAAATTATCCTTGTAAAAGCAGGAGAAAAAGTGGCGCTGGATGGTAAATTGAAAACGGAGAAAGCCGCATTTAATACCGCAGCATTGACTGGAGAGAGTAAACCCGATACAAAATATAAGGACGAAGCTGTTTTTGCAGGCATGATTAATCTGGAAACGGTTGTTGAGATCGAGGTAACCAATACATTTGAGGATAGCAAATTGAGCAAAATTCTCGAAATGGTCCAGGATGCTACCGCACGGAAGTCCAAAACACAATTGTTTATTGCCAGATTTGCCAAAATATATGTTCCTATTATTTTCGGCCTCGCGCTTTTGGTTCTTATTTTACCCCTGTTTTTTGTTCAGGACTATAGTTTTAAAGAATGGTTCTACCGGAGTTTGGTCTTCTTGGTGATCAGCTGTCCCTGTGCCCTGGTTGTTTCGATTCCCTTGGGGTATTTTGGTGGTATAGGTTTAGCCTCCCGAAATGGCATACTATTTAAGGGCGGGAACTTCCTCGATGCCATCACCGCTGTCGATACCATTGTCATGGATAAAACGGGGACACTTACAGCGGGTGTATTTGAAGTAACGGAAGTTTTTGCTGTCCATCGAGATCCAACGGAATTACTGAGTTACGCTAAGGCTGTCGAGGCACATTCAACACATCCCATCGCAAAGGCGATCGCAAGTTATCATCCCGGCAGGCCCGCATTGCAAGCTGAGAAAACCCAGGAAATAGCAGGCCACGGACTCCTCGCCACTGTTAATGGAAAACGTACACTCGCAGGCAACAGCAAGTTACTGGACAAATTCAATATAAGCTATCCTGCAGAGCTAAGGCAAGTGGCCTACTCCATTGTATTGCTTGCCATCGAAGATCAATATGCGGGTTATATCACTGTGGCGGATCGGATTAAGCCCGATGCCAAGGAAGTGATCCAAACCATGCGTGCTCAAGGTTTATATACCGTCATGCTATCTGGGGATAAAACAGCGGTAGTAAATGAAGTTGCCAAAGAACTTGGGCTAGACAAAGCTTATGGGGACCTCCTTCCGGAAGATAAGGTAAATCATGTACAACAACTGATCGATCAAGGTCGCCGTGTTGCCTTTGCAGGTGACGGCGTAAATGACGCACCTGTAGTAGCTTTGGCGCAGGTCGGCATTGCCATGGGTGGACTCGGAGCCGATGCAACCATCGAAACGGCTGATGTGGTGATCCAGAACGATGAACCCCACAAGATCCTGTCTGCCATCAAAATCGGTAAAATTACCCGAAGCATTGTCTGGCAGAACGTCATTCTCGCGATGGGGATCAAAATCATTGTCTTGGTTCTTGGTGCCGGTGGTGTTGCAACGCTCTGGGAAGCCGTTATCGCCGATGTTGGGGTAGCACTTTTGGCTATTTTAAATGCCATTCGAATTCAGCAGAAAAAAGTCTAACTAAAAGCGGGGCTGTCCAAAAGTTGAACAGCCCCGTTTCTTCTATTTCATCCCGGATCTAATTTAGATCACAGAGAGCAATTTTAATCCCGCCAAGCTTTGTACGCATTGATCAATCCATTTGTCGAAGAATCATGACTTGTAACCGGATTGGCGTCGCTTAATTCCGGGAGGATTTGATTGGCCAATTGTTTACCGAGCTCGACACCCCATTGATCAAAACTATAAATATTCCAGATCACACCCTGGACAAAAATCTTATGCTCATACAATGCGATAAGTCGTCCTAAAGTGCGTGGCGTCATTTTTTTGAACAGGATGGAATTCGTTGGGCGATTACCTTCAAAAACTTTATAGGCTTTCAGTGCTTCAATTTCCGGGTCCGACTTTCCGGCTTTCTTAAATTCAGCAACCACTTCGGCTTCCGTTTTGCCATTCATCAAAGCCTCAGTCTGCGCAAAAAAGTTAGACAACAGTAATTGGTGGTGGTTTCCGATCGGATTAAGACTATTGGCAGGTGCAATGAAATCACAAGGAATCAACTTGGTGCCCTGGTGAATCAACTGATAGAAGGCGTGCTGCCCGTTCGTACCAGGTTCACCCCAGATAATCGGTCCAGTCTGATAATCCACCTGTTGACCATTGCGATCAATATACTTACCGTTACTTTCCATATCCCCTTGTTGGAAATAAGCGGCAAAACGGTGTAGGTATTGATCGTAAGGAAGAATTGCGTGACTTTCCGCTTGGAAAAAATTATTGTACCATACACCAAGCAAAGCCAATATCACGGGAATATTGGATTCAAAGGAGGTTTCCTTAAAATGAACATCCGCTTCATAGGCACCTTTCAACAGTTCCTCGAAATTATCGAAGCCTATTGCCAAACTGATTGAAAGACCTATTGCAGACCACAGGGAATAACGTCCGCCCACCCAGTCCCAAAACTCAAACATATTCTGGGTATCTATTCCAAAGGCACGTACTGCTTCTGTATTGGTGCTCAATGCAGCAAAATGCTTAGCGACATCTTCCTGCAGGGCACCACTGGCCAGAAACCAATCTTTAGCGGTATGAGCATTGGCCATCGTTTCCTGTGTTGTGAAAGTTTTTGAGGCAATCAAAAACAACGTTGTTTCAGGATCCACAGCTTTCAATGTTTCAGCAATGTGTGTACCGTCTACATTGGAAACAAAATGGACATTTAACCGCGTCTTATAAGCTTTTAATGCTTCTGTTACCATCACAGGGCCGAGATCTGAACCTCCAATACCGATATTAACTACATCGGTAATTTCTTTTCCTGTATATCCTTTCCACTGGCCAGATAGAATCTCTTCGGTGAAAGTTCTCATGTGTGCCAACACTCGTTTAACATCAGGCATGACGTCCTTTCCATCCACATATACGGGTTGGCCGGATTGGTTTCTCAAAGCGGTGTGTAACACCGGTCTGTTTTCGGTCACGTTGATCCGCTCGCCCGAGAACATAGCCGCTATCGCTTCTTCAAGACCACATTCTTTAGCCAGCTGTACCAAGAGCGCTTTTGTCTCTGCAGTAATCCGATTTTTGGAGTAATCCAAAAGTATATCTTCAAAAGCGATCGAGAACTTCTCAAAACGTGCGGGATCTGCGGCGAAAAGTGTGCGTAAATCATTTTTTTCGCTATTGTTAGATAGCCCTGATAAAGAACCAAAATGCTGTGCTAGATTCGTATAGGCCGCAGTCTTTGTAAAATTAATTTTTGGGAACATACTGTTTTTACTGAAATTAGTTGTTTTAAACATCAATAAGAGCCTTCTGTATTTCATTGTTACACATCGTGTAGATCCTTAAATGAAGGTTTATTCTGTTGACAATACCAAAACTAAAAAAAAAAGGTCAAATTATCTCTATTTGACCATCTATTAGGACGCGAAGTTATTAAGCTAGAAGCGCGAATTTATTAATTAAAATTTCTACTTTAGCGGATATGACAAAAGAACAAATTCAAGACTTGAGGGATCGTGTTACTTCCCTGAGGAGGCATCTTTGACATCGATGCACGCAAAGAAGAAATAGAAAGAGATCAAGCTATTACGCTTGAAGCAAGCTTTTGGGATGATTCCAAAGCTGCAGAAAAAATACTCTTGGCCATAAAAAACCAAAAGGTATGGACAGACCACTTCGACGAAGTTGCAGCGGCGGTTGAAGACGCCTATGTCATGTATGAATTCTTCCAATCTGGCGACGCGAGTGAAAAAGAAGTGGACGATCAATATAGAGTAGCTTTAGAGAAAGTCGAGGAGCTCGAGTTCAAAAACATGCTTAGTGCCGAAGAGGATCAGCTGGATGCAATCTTACAGATTACAGCTGGTGCCGGAGGAACTGAAAGCTGTGACTGGGCTGCCATGCTGATGCGGATGTATATTATGTGGGGCGAGAAAAATGGGTATAGGGTGACCGAACAAGATTCGCAGGAAGGTGATGTTGCAGGTATCAAGAGTGTAACGTTACAGATATCCGGAGATTTTGCTTATGGCTATCTGAAGGGCGAAAATGGTGTACACAGGCTCGTTCGGATTTCTCCATTTGATTCCAATGCAAAACGCCATACCTCGTTTGCTTCTGTTTATGTCTATCCTTTGATTGATGATAATATTGAGATTGATGTTAAGGATTCAGAAATCGAATGGGATACTTTCCGCTCGGGTGGTGCAGGAGGTCAGAATGTCAATAAAGTGGAAACAGCTGTTCGATTACACCACAAACCTACTGGCATTATTATTAAAAATCAGGAATCCAGATCGCAATTACAAAACAAAGAAAATGCGATGCGCTTATTGAAATCACAGTTATATGAGATTGAAATGCGTAAACGCCAGGAAGCTACCGCTGCTATTGAAGGAAACAAAAAGAAAATCGAATGGGGATCCCAAATTCGAAATTATGTCCTCCATCCTTACAAGTTAATTAAAGATTTACGGACCAATTACGAAACCTCCAATACACAAGCTGTCCTGGACGGTGATCTAAATGATTTTCTAAAAAATTATCTAATGGAATTTGGTGGATAAAGACTATTCCGAAACTTGATGATATTGAAGACGTCCCCCTTTGGAGGCGTCTTTTTTTTGTACTATCCTTTGCCCCCTTTCCTACACAGTTTGTCACAAAAACTGTCAATTTCTTTTAACAATCTGCATGCAAATGTTAAAAAACCTTAAAAGTCTATTGAATCGATCGTCGTTATATTTTGGCATAATTCTGTTACAATAAAATCACAAAACACTACAAATCAACAGATTAATTACATATTATTTGTATCAAGAACGTTACAATTAGAAGGGATTGCTTATTTTTGGCACGAAATAAAGGCATGTCTTTTGCGTTTATGGAATCGTAATATTTTCATTACAAAAGATACCGACAGCGGTATCTCTTTAAACACTGAACGAAAGAATGTATATCTAAAATAGAACGGTTATGAATTACATGAAAGACAACTCGATCGTATCCAAGCAGATGGCCAAACAATGGAAGCCTGCGGTATATGATGTAAATGCAGGAGAAAAGCGATCTGATCACACAGTGAGCAAAAACGAGGAAAGCAACTTTGGACCAAAAGAATATGGTATTTTTGGAGCCACTTTTTTTATACTATTTGCGTCAGTTTTTGGCGTATACATGCTTCAACCAGATTTTGACGCATTACGTTTCCAACGTTTAGACAGCATCGGCGGAACATTTTTAATTGCGTTGGGAATATTTCTTGCTGTTGTTGCTATCAGCTTTTTGATTTTTTTGATTGTACTGCATCGTAAATATAAACCCATTGCTTCAGTATCGGACGATGAGCTACCGACTTGTACGATTATCGTTCCAGCTTATAACGAAGGACAATTAGTTTATGATACCTTACATAGTTTGGCTAGCAGCGATTATCCGGAGAAGAAATTGCAGATTATTGCAATCGACGACGGTAGTAAAGATAATACCTTTGCTTGGATACAACGTGCCAAAATGGAATTGGGCGATCGTGTTGAAATTTATCAGCAGCCCAAGAATATGGGTAAGAGACATGCCTTGTACCGTGGATTTAAGTTAGGTACGGGAGAGATTTTCATCACGGTTGATAGTGACTCTATTGTTAAAAAGGATACCATACGTAATATGGCCAGTCCATTTGTAACAAACAAGGAATGTGGGGCAGTTGCGGGTAATGTGCGTGTATTGAATACTAAAAAAGCGATTATACCGCGTATGTTGAATGTGAGCTTCGTATTCAGTTTTGAGTTTGTGCGTTCTGCACAAAGTATGTTGGGTACTGTCATGTGTACACCAGGAGCATTATCTGGCTATCGTAAAGAGGCTGTCATGAACTGTTTGGAAGATTGGATTAACCAGACTTTTATGGGACAACCGTCTGATATCGGTGAAGATCGCGCGATGACCAATATGATCCTGAAACAGGGGTATCATGTTCTATTTCAATCCAACGCATACGTTTATACCGACACACCTGTACGTTACAAAAATCTGTACAAGATGTTTATCCGTTGGGAACGAAGCAACGTGCGTGAAAACATTGCGATGAGTCAATTTGCATTTAAGAATTTCCGTCAGGGACCTAAATGGGGAGCACGTATCTTATTGCTTATGCAATGGAAAAAAGTGTTATTGTCTTATCCGATGATGTTACTGATGTTATGGACCGTATTTCATTATCCACTGATGTTCTTAAGCTCAACATTGGTCGGTATCTTAATATTTTCCAGCGTCCAGGCCTATTTCTTTGCTTCCAAAAACTCGGATGCCAAAGAAGCTTTCTGGGCATATAGTTACAGTATATTCTACGCCTTCAGTTTATTCTGGATTACACCCTATGCCATAGCAACAGCTGGACGCAGAGGTTGGTTGACAAGAGGTTAAATTTAAAGCAAAGAACGTATATTTACAGCTATATATGAGAGATTTTCAGGTAAAAAAAATTGCCATCATTGGTCAAGGATATGTCGGATTGCCGTTAGCAATAGCATTTTCCGATTATTTCCCCGTGATTGGATTTGATATTAATGAAACACGTATTGATGAACTTAGGCGCGGTGTTGACCGTACACTGGAAGCTGATAAAAAAGAACTGGAACGTGCAAGAGAGCTATTTATCACATCAAACCAAAGTAAGGGATATGATGCGAGTAATTCTACCGCAGACATTGCTGATGCAAACGTATACATAGTCACTGTACCAACTCCGATAGATCGCTATAATTCACCAGACTTGTCACCATTGTTGGAGGCATCTAAAATGATTGGCGGATTATTAAATCCGGGCGATTTGGTTATTTATGAATCTACCGTCTATCCTGGTTGTACTGAAGAAGAGTGTATACCTGTTTTGGAAAGTTGCTCGGGATTAAAATTTAACCAAGATTTTTTTGTTGGTTATTCACCAGAACGTATTAATCCAGGCGATAAAGTAAATTCACTTCAAAAGGTCATGAAAGTGACTTCTGGAAGTACACCTGAGGCAGGATTGGTGGTAGATGGACTTTATAAGAATATTATTGAAGCCGGGACACATTTGGCGCCCTCAATCAAAGTTGCCGAAGCTGCCAAGGTGATCGAAAATGCGCAGCGCGATGTAAATATCTCCTTTATGAATGAGCTCGCGCTAATCTTCGACCGTGTAGGAATAGATACACAGGATGTGTTAGATGCTGCGGGCACAAAATATAATTTTCTACGTTTTAAACCAGGACTAGTGGGCGGTCATTGTATTTCTGTAGACCCCTACTACCTCGCTCAAAAAGCAACTCAACTAGGTTATCACCCACATGTTATTTTATCTGGAAGAGAAGTAAATGATCAGATCGCCTCCTTCATCGCATCAAAAGTGGTGAAATTGATGATTCAGAAAAACATCAAATTTGAAGGGGCAAAAGCGTTAGTATTGGGCATCACCTTCAAAGAAAACTGTCCTGATATGAGAAATAGTAAAGTTATAGATATGATTCAGGATCTTCAAGAATTTGGTCTAAAAGTCGACATTTATGATCCATGGGTCAATAGAGATGAAGTGAAATCACATTTTAATTTAAAACTATTATCGGATCTTCCCGAATCTGCAGATTATGACAGTGTTATTCTGGCTGTGGGACACCGAGAGTTCTTACATTTAGATCTCAATAATTTAAAAAAGAACCCATCCGTTGTTTTTGATATTAAGGGCATACTCGACAGAAAATTTGTAGATGCTCGTCTATAAGGAATTTATTTTGATTACATTGGTTACTTTATAAGATCTTGATCTACTTAAATTTGTAATAAGTAGATCAAGATTTTGTTAGTATTGACAACTATATCCCATCGGCAATGTTGAATCGGTAGTCAAGTCAGCTGCGGTTGTTCATCTTTTATAAACGACAAAACCTATTTGTCTGTCTCTACAACTTACAACCAACTTACGCTACCGGTCTCAACGTCATAGTTTGCGCCAACAATCTTAATTTTACCCTCTTCTTCAAGTTTACGAAGCGTTGAACTTTGTCTGCGAATGTCACGGATTGCATGTTTAATGTTCTGTTGATTTAGTTTTTCAAGCAACACACTATTTTTAGAAGAACGTTCTTCCCCCTTATCGATCACCTCATTAATGATTGGGTCGAAATGATTTATCAAATGATTTAGGTTATCCATTCCCATACCCTCAATCTGCGCCGCATCCAATCCTCCTTTTAATGCTCCACATTTGGTATGCCCTAGAACGACAACAAGTTTAGAACCTGCCACATTGCAACCAAACTCCATCGAACCTAAAATATCTTGATTGACAAAATTTCCGGCAATCCGGATACTGAAGATATCGCCCAATCCCTGATCAAATATAAGTTCAGCTGAAGTACGGCTATCGATGCAGCTTAACACCACGGCAAATGGCCATTGTCCCTCACGCGTAGCGTTCACCTGTTCAAGTAGATCTCGGTTAGCTTTCAGGTTATTAACAAAGCGCTGGTTTCCCTCCTTCAGGAAATTTAATGCTTTTTCAGGTGTAATCGTCGATTGTGTTTCGTACGTATGTGCCTTCATAAAATTTTATTATTTGGAATATTAAAGGTAAAATTAATACGTTACATTTTAATTACCAATAGGAGAAAATACCTGTAATTTCTTATACAGCCCCAGTAACTTCGTTCTTTGTGTAATAATCCATCCAAGCTTTAATTCTTCCAACAAACATTTTAAGATAGTTTTCTGTCAAAAATATGTTGGACCAATCAAATCTTTGTGCCTGTACGCCCAGATAAAAAATAAAAATAGAAGCGCCAGCTTTTGGTATTAAGCTGAGCTCTTTTTCAGATAAAAATCTATTGCTCTGGTATCCCCGCAAGAAGCTTTGCATTTTTAATTCATACTGCGTTTTATCTGATTCTATGAAAAACAGTTGTTTGCAGAAATATCCAACATCTAAAATTTGCCATCCATTTCCACAAAAGTCAAAGTCAAAAATCGTAATCTCCTTTTCAGCCGTAACGGCCATATTATCATACCATATATCCATATGAATAATTCCGGTTTTCGTATTATCGAAATCTGAATTTTGAAAATTTCCTCCAAATTCCCTAATGAATTCCATTTCTGGCAACTTGTCCGAAAAGAATTGTTTCAAATACCCATAGGGTGATTCTATAAGAGACTCCTTATGATAAGATACTCGGTTAATGTTCTTGTTTTCGGTATGGTTGTGCATATTCGCCATTAGAGAACCTATTCGAAAACAAGTTTCCTTGTCCATAAATCGAATTTTCTCCCCTTGAGCAAAGGAAAAAAGTACAACATATCGGATTCCTTCAGGAGCATTTATTTCTTGAATGTATGCTCCGTCTTTATCTTCAATTGGAAAAGAAACACTTAAATTTTTATTCTTCAATGATTTCAGAAGTTCAAGCTCTTCAATAATTTCGATTTTTGACCTCCAGTTATGACTATAAACGCGCAAAACATATTTCGTTTCGGTGTTGGAAAGAAAATACGTATGATTCATTCCTGTTCTGAATAAGGTACAATTGTATTTGTCGTCTAGGCCATATCTATCTTTCACAAAATCTCCTAATTGTCTGGCAGAAAGAGTAGAGGCTATAACCGGAAATGTTGTCATTTTTTTTTGGAAGTTCGTATTGGTTTTTTAGATACTAAAAGACAAAAAAAGCTTGCAATTCATATTGCAAGCTTTTTTTAAGTTTTAATCTTTCGATCTGTAGCCCGTAGGGGAATCGAACCCTACTTGCATCAGTCTATTTATCAGTTATTTACAAACCTTCCATTTCCCTACTCACCGAATAACTCACTGGTTTGACATACGTTTTAGCTGCAAGTGCCTATAGATAAAGATAACGCAAAAAACTAAGATATTCACTTTAAAAGATAAAAGTATAACCATTTGTTTCTTTCAGTAAGATATATTATTATTTAGCTCTGGAAGTTTTACTCCAATATAGATTTCTTATAGGATTTGCTACAATTAGAGAAACCATCAATATATAAAAATATCTAGGGAAATCCCATAAGAAGGTCCAAACATAATTATTTTGGTAATACTCAAAAAACGAACGTATTTTATTGTATAAAGATCCTGTAAAGTTCATGTAAGTAGGATCACTGTAAATTTGCTGTCTAAAAATCATATTATACACGCCATACAAGCAAAAAATCAATAAAAAACTCCATGAAACCTTATTTCTAAAGAGCAATAAGATTATAAGAAGAATAACTATAAGAAAATGGTCAAATTTAAACCTGTGATTTTCTAAAAGTAATGTTAATTGTAATATCGCTATAAAGAATAAAAAAATAGCAATACCATAGAGTACAGTTTTATTCTTCATCCTCGTCATCCATTTTCAAATTGTAATACCTAATTTTCGGAGCACTATCATATATCCTATGCACTTCCTTTTTTGTTTGAACCTTTGGTGTCTCTTTAAATCCATTCTTAGACCAAAGATACAAAGTCCCATCTTTGGACACACCTAAATAGATTGCTGCGTGGATAGGTTCCTCATACTTTCCATCAAAAAAATTGGAATTCTCCTCATTAAAACTCACAACTGTTTCACCAAAAATATAATCATCTTTCTTTTCAGTAACTTCACGATAATTTGAACTAATAATGCTTGCAAAATCAGCGTTCTCAGTAGCTCGGCTTGAAAGGAAACGGGGAGTATCACCAATGGAAGTGGCAATGGCTGATTCATAGCAATTATAATTAATTTGATTAAACTTATACCACGGTGTATATTCCGCATAACGGCTTTTATTCGCTACAATATCATTTAATGCTGAATTAATAGATGCAACACCTGATATCTTGTCCGACAACCTCAATAGACCATATTTGCTTGTATTTGAATATTCCCTGTTAGCAGTATTCTGGTCAACATTTAAAAATTTTGCCAATGTCTGAGCATTGTCACCCTGTTCTTTTTGAAGTACCAATTTATTATTATAGACCCTCGGTTTCCATAACGGCGCCATCCCATCAGGATCTATGAAACGAATCGGGTTATCAAAAGCATAGTTATATGGTGAGTGTCTTCGCATTTTCTCTGCCAGAGGATCCACAACATTCCACCTACCGATTTCAGGGTCATAGAATCTTGCACCATAATCCAGCTGATCTCCGATTTCGTCCTGTTTTTCCTTTCCATTGTAAAGATATCTATTGCTTGCGCTTGCCAAAATAGATTTCGTCTTCCCGAATGGATAATAATCCTGTTTCTGTACCGTCTCTACATTGGATCCATTACGTTTTAAAACCGCACGTACATTTCCAAGGTTATCCTCAAGAAAATAGTGGTAAACATATGATCCTCCACTATTGACAAGATAGCCGTTCTCTGTCGCCACCCTTTCGATAGTATGGCTTGCAGAACCAACCTTATTATACTCTATCCCTTCAATATAATTTCGCAATGTCGTAGTGTTGCCGGAACTGACTATTTTCCTTAATTTCCCTCCCGATCCGTCATACAGGTATCCAACTTTCATTGTGCCGAACCAAACGGAATCCGGACGGTTAAGATGGTTATAGTTCAAGTTCATACCCATGCGTGTTGTTTTGGCATTTCCGTTCACATCGTAGGTATAGCGTCCGGAGAGCCCCCCTTTCAGTGAATCAAGTCTATTTCCGATATAGGCATATACAATAGCATTTGCATTATCCCGCTTTAGGCTGGTGATATTCCCCATCAAATCATAATCTACCTGCTCGCGCATAGAGGCCGAATTTCCATCTTTTAGTCTGTTCAACCTATCATAGCTGTAAGTAAAAAACTTGGATCCTGACTCTCCCTGACGGGTCCAGTACTGCTCAGAAATATTACCATTATACTGTGCCGTTGCTCCCTGCTCAGGGTCGTCATACCTGAGCCCATAGCTAAAGTAAGGCGAGCTAGCGGATCTCAGCCAGCCTCTGGCATTATAGCCATATTCCGTGACGTTATGAAAATTTGCACCCGAGCCATCTCCTCCGACAGATTTTTTCTTTAACTGCCCGATCTCATTATATTCATTGCTGACCAAAGTTACTGCATTCTGACTGTTTACACTATGCCCCACTGTTAATATCCGTCCTACATGGTCATATTTATAACTGTTTTTAAGTGTCAGAGCCAGAGCTCCGTCTTTATAATGTTTTCTGGTTGTGGAAACTACTTCATCAACAAAATTATAGCTGTTGGTGGTAATATCTACTCCGCCAAGTTGGTGCTCCTTTACGATCTTACTTATTCTCGCCTTATTATCGTAGTATGTCGCCACGATCAGAAATTTACTGGTTCCCAATATATTCGTCGCAGTCACTGTGGGTAGCCCTCTTGTATGCTGACTTTCGCTGGCGGTCCCATTTGGTAGGGTAAAATATGTACTGTAAGGATTCAGCGAGGAATTACCGAGTACTGCATAGTCATCATAATAACTGACCGTAAAAATGGTAGTTCCGCTGGTTGGCATCGTTATATTTGTATATCCCTTTGTAGCCGTCAGGGTCGCATCAAACGATTCATATAGCTGTGTGCTTCCTGTGGGTTTTAAAGTATTATCGACTGTCTGCTGTAAAGCTGCTCGGGTTGTCCCCACGGCAATTGCCGCTTCTCCTGTAATGATGATCCTTCCAAGTGCATCATATTTAACAAATCCCCATTTACCGCGATCTCTTTGCGCCTGATCACTGGAAAAGACAACCCGTCCGGCGACATTGTATACGGAATATTCCCACCCTTTGCCCGGAACCTTTTTTTCAATAAGCCTTAATTTACCATCATAACGATAGGCATAAATAAAATTTAAAAAGCTGGCATCCGACTCCGTAAAAGTTGAAATATTGTCCAGTGAAGGTGGTATAACATATATAAGTTGACCAAGATCATCATAGACATACTGCGTTGTCGCAAAAGCAGGTGCCTGATCTGTACCGCCATTCTGTACTTTTCTACAGATTAGCAGCCCATCCCTATCTTTATACTCAAGAACTTGGTTCTGCTGGTCATCTTTCGATACAATCTTATATAGCTGTCCGGCATTATATGAACCGGTGCTCGTTGCTCCCGTACTTAATGTACCATTATAATTTATATTCCATAACCTTACTTCCCCAGCTATATTGATCTGGTAGGCAGTCGTCATTGTATGCCCATTGCCTATGGCCCAGCTTGCACCAGGGGAAGACTGCTCTAAGGGACGGTCGAGGGATGAGCTTTCAAAAACAGTCTCCGAAAATGGATTTGAAATCATTGCCACCGCGCCTGTTTCCTGCTGATAGAATCTATATTGTGCACTATTATTATAATTGGCCAGATCAAGGGCACCTGTTCTATAAGATCCAGCACTACCAGCTGACGCATAAGCCAGATATTTTTTTGTCTCCCTTCCGAGCGCGTCATAACTGACTGGGGTGACAATATCTTTATTGTCTGATGACGCCTTTACGTTTACAGTCTGCAAGAGCCTCCCCAGACCATCAAAATACTGAACATCAGCACGCATGCTATCCGAAGGAAGTACCAAAAGGTCCGAATCTGTCTTTGTCCCCTTTTTCATGATCACCCGCGTAAAGATATAATTTGGATAAGGGGTCGGGATCACCTGGGCATTCATTTCCCCGGATAAAAAGGCCATGACTAAAAATGACGCTATATATTTTAAATTAAGCTGCATAAAAGAATATTTACACTGTTTCCAAAATATGTGTTATTTACTGCCGGCAGAAATTCCACGCCGATGGTTAATTGCCTCCATCCTTTTATCCGAACGCTTTCTCATTGCTTCCAGTAGAGAATCATAACGCTGTAACTGACTTGGATCAAGCAATGCTTTCATTCTAATCCTAAAGTCCCGTTGTACAGACTTGATCTTTTCCGAACGTTTCTTTCCCAGATCATCTCCATTGCCTTTAAAATTGAAATAGATACTGTCGACCAGTCTGCTGCGTTCCCTGTCCAGTTTAAAGAAAACATCGGATTGTTCTTCCGTTAATGTAAGCCCGTTTTTTATTGACTCTTCCATCCGGCTAAGAAGTAAGTGTTCATTCCTTGGCTGGGCATTTTGCTGCGCAAATGTGAAAAACCCAACATGTACGAGAATAATAGATAATATTAAGATCTTCATAATAAATTTTAATAAAAGGTAATCCGATAATTGGTCCCCGGCTGTAAAAAATAATTATCGGCACATTGCTCGACCAGACATATCTGTACCCAGGTACCCCCAGGATAATTCGGACCCGGCACTTCGCCCGGACCACATTCAGGACAGAATGTTGGAGGCTCATAGATCCATTCGCAGTCACTCTCATAGGAGCCATATATTTTTGCCTGGTATGCAAGAACGACAGAAGTTCCACTGGCAACCGCTGTGCGATAATAACCTGCCGGAACCGGGCCGGGTGGAACAGGCTCCGGTACCTCCCCACCATCAATTAAACCTCCGCTGCCGTATGTGTCCCCACCATACATTCCATCAACTGGCTCTGCAATAGGTTCACCCACTGGCAGACCGGGAATATTCGCACACCCAAAGTTTATATTATAATTGACGGTCATATTTTCAACACGTATAGGTCTGGTGCATGCCTCATCGGAAAAGAATTTCACAATAACATCCGCATAGTTATTTCCAGCACCGGGATTCCAGTTTTCATAGACCAGTTTCGCATAAACTATCGCCCCAGGTTCTGCCTGAGGAATGTAGTTAATATCAGCAAAACCATAGTCGTATCGTTTAACTATATCTCGGTTGGCATCATATACAGTTTTTAGCCTCTGAGCATTGTCATATGCGTAAAAAACATTAATTTCCTGTGGGCTGCCTATCTTGGAGAGAAGCCCCAGACTGTTGCTATTGTAGAAATAGATATCCGTCTTGTTGAAATAACTCCTGATACTATTTTCAAGATCATTTATTTTTGACTCTGTCAAAAAGTACCGTTCAGCGAGATCAATGTTGGCGCCAAACTGGGACTTGATCGTAGCATAATCAGCATTCTTTACTACTGCAATTGGACGGTCCTTGTAAAATCCCCACACATAACTGATCCTGTCAGCCTGTTTGAATAGTATTTCAGTCGGTTTTCCATATTTATTATAAGACTCTATCCGTGCAAGTTCATCGATATTACCCGCTTTTGTCAGCGTTGTTCCGGACTTATATAATTTCTGATAGGATGCAGAGAGAAATTTATTCCACTGAAATTCTTTAGAGATCTGTGCGGGATTGTTAAGTCCGGCATATGATTTATACTCATATATTTCCGCGGAAATTGGACTCCCATTTTTGTAGTTGATCTTTTCAATGGGTACCAGTATATTTTTTTGGGCCAATGTATTTATAGCCTGCCCAAAAGTATCGGAATAACCACTTGAAGCCATATCAATGGAATATCTATATTCAGTTTTCAGAATATTGCCCTTACTGTCATTTCGCGTGATCTCTTTTGGTTTTCTATGCTCATAGTAACTGTATTCTGTTGTATTTACCGCTGTAGTAGAACTGCTTCCGTTATAGACATACTCAGTAACTTTTTCCTTGGAGGGAAGGACGGAATACGTGTAATTCACATAATATTTTGCAGTGGACTCATACCATTCCCCCGCACACAATTTATTTCGTTCTACATAAATTGCCTTAGATATATTCTGGGCAGGATTAAGATTTATGAAAGTTGTCTCCACTTTCTTTACCAACCTTTTGGAATTATCATAGATTTCGGTCTTGTACTCTTTCCCCCGTTCTGCTTCTTTAGATGTATAGGGATTATACGGGCTTAAATCTGCAATAACTGACAGTCCTGATTCATCTTTGTGTCCATTGTCAAAATTCGTAAAATAATGCTTAATATAGCTTCCATCGGAATTCTCCTCGACAACTTCACTATACCCGATATGGCTTCCCTGACTGCTGCTAGCTGCGGGAATTACAGAATTATTGGAAAATATTGTTTTTGTCACATATACATCTCCTTGGGCCGCCTTGGTTTTGAAGTCCTGAAAATTGTACTGTATCTCATGGGAAAGCACGCCACTGGATCTCTGCTGACCAGTTGTATTGTAATTGGTCACATAATGATAAGTTTTAACGATCGGGGAGCCTATTTCCGGGTAGAAGCTCAGCTTTTTTATTCTCAATCCTCCCACAGATTTATTCCAGAGGTTCAAAGAGTCTGTACGATTTTTCGGAACGGAGAAATATGCGTCGTTCAATTCATAATCCAGTTCCGCCCTTCCACCAGTGGGATAGGTGATTGACTTTAGCATATTCATTTTCGTATGCATCAGAGAAGGATTGCGGGCGTTATAATATTTTGCAGGATTATTTTTAAGATCATTGGTTTCCACCGAGTAGATCGCGTTCGAATTATAGAAGCCCCAGTGGTCTGTCCGTCCATTGAAAAAATAACAGTTACCGTCCAACGCATTATAATCCATGGCATAGGAACTGATTTTTGAGCTATTTCCATCGCTGAAAACCACTCCGGTCAGATTGTACCTATTACTGCTTGCTGTGGAAGTCGTATAGTTCAGGTCGATATGCTGTATTTTCGAGATGTCGCTCAGGGCATCTGATGGAAGCACTGTGAGCGTGCCGTCCGCATTAACCCCGCTATTTACATTATTGAAAATGTCGATTTTCGACAGCCTCAGATCCTCAAGAAAACTCGAATAGAAATACGAAAAATCAGCGGACCGGAAATTATAGGGAATTGTTCCCGCAGAGCCATATGAGGATGATAAGTTATTATAATATTGTATCAGATAGGGAAGAGCTAATGTATTATAATAATAAGGGAAATTGGCGCTATCATTTTCCTCGTTCAGACGTACAGAAGGATAACTTAGACTCTGAAAATAAAAGTTATGCATATTCGTAAACGGGTTTACGGCTTGCAATATCCCCTGATTTACCCATGTGGCCGCAATCTTTGTCGGATTATTTTCATACTGGAACGTAATTCTCTTGCTGGAGCTTATGATTTCCGAAAGATAGATCGGTGCATTTAATCTTCCTGTAAATGTAGATTGCAGTGACTGGCTGTTTCCTCCACATGAAATTGCTCCTAGAAAATTAAAGATAGAGGTATTGGTATTGCTATATTTAGTCTGTATATTCCAATATTTGTATTCTGAAAGCTGCGCCGTGAAAGCGCCCCTAGTATATTTGAAGTCGATTATCTCGCCATTGGGGTGAATTACCTGTTTCAGATGCCAGGCATCTGCCTGCCAGAAGTCCCTATCCTGATTAACAAAATCAATACTGTATTCAATATAGTTACTGCTGCCCCCAAATACATATTTCGTACCGTCCTCATCGATTATCGTAAAACCTCCAAAGGTTTTATAACTGCCATATTGTGCCCTCCAGTTGTTACCGAAAGCTCCACTGAAAGAATACCCATCTTTATCCTTGCTCGTTACCGGTAGTTTAAAGGGAACTTCAAGAAACGTGCTATTGAGTTCAACTTTGAAATTTTTATCCGCCGCAACTACCCAGTTCCCATCTATATCCAGATAAAAGCTTCCTCCGCCCGTGGGAAGACTAAAGGAAAACTCATCCGGTTCCGTATCACGGTAGCCAAGCAGTGTATTGGTCAGCGGATTGGAAGAAGATAGTGGAAAAGCAAGGTCATTCAGGAAACTGATCTGTCCCCAGCGCGTTCCCATCATCGTCTTCAGCGTATCCCTATTGAAATAGAATCCCGAATAATTATACCTTTCTGCTTCATACTTGGAAATCCCGAGATTTGGAATGCCATCATATCCATAATAGTTCATATCATCAGCCCTGTCCTTTACTTTCCGCTGGATTACGCCACTGGACTGTAGGCTCCAGTTAGGAGCAATAATCCCCGGTTTTAAGTCCGATCTAAAGCCGCTAGCATGATAACTGAGCTTAACGGGAACATTTAATTCTCCCTCATGCAGATTATAAATAGGTATTTCAACATTGGGAAGTCCGGTAAACAGTGAAACAGGCATTTCTTTAAAAAGTCCCAAACTCGAAACGATGGACTTTGTATCGATGCATTGAAATCACGGATCATCTGCCCTGAACTCGGAGTTGAACCTCCAATAAAAAGCATAATGCCCAGCAAATAACGGATAGCATAGGTTAATTTTCTCATAAATCCGGCTAATAAAACTGATATACTCAACGGAGCAAGCTAGAATAGCTTTGAAGCAAAACTAGGCTATCAGATTGTCAATTTAATTAATAAATGGTTTTGTTACACTAATATAATGAAACATAATGAAATGTGAAACAGAAATTTCACCCTATTCAAAAATAATTAACATTAGCCATAAGATCCTGATCCAGGATTTTCAATCTCAAAAACTAAAAGAACTTCACTGGTATATTATCAAGATAGAAAATATTGTTGGCCGATATGTATATTCAATCAAAACAAAATCTGCTTATTCTTAGTCAAAAAAATGGGAGCGTATTTATGCAACTATTACCGGATTATACATAATGACAAGTATGTATTCTTTTTATTTGGCCGACGCATATTGTGTAGATGAATAAATCCTCATATTATTAAATGAAGCCCTTAAATATCCAAATTTTTATTACTTTTAGATATCTCATTAAGATAAATTATGAAAAGATTTTTAGCTATATTTCTACTATTTTCCTGCTGCTTTGCCGCCTGTTCCGAATTTATAGAATATCCTTTGGAGAAAGAAAGTGTCGAACTATTGGCGCCGATGGACAGCCTTTCCACACAGGACAGTGTCGTGAGCTTTTATTGGAAAAATCACCAGGACGCAGACAAATATCGGCTTCAAATTGCACGTCCAAACTTTGATTCTATTCAAAAAGTAATAGTAGACACGGTAACCACATTGGATCACCTTAATCTGACAGTAAGTCCAGGAAAATATACCTGGCGCGTGCGACCGGAAAATTCGGGCAGTGTAGGTCTTTTCAAACAACGCCAGATCACCATTTTGCCGAGCTTGAAATAAAGATGAAAAACAAAGCGATGACATATATATTGCTCTCCTTGGTCGTTGGACTTTGGGGCTATATTATATATAGGATTTTTGCGGCCGTTTCTGATGATGATCAGGGCCCTCGGCAGGCACAAAAGAATTTTGTTCAAAATGTGAGCGACCTCAGTTTTTACAATCAAAAGAAAACAACCGCTTTGCTATTAAACTATCCCGATCCCATGTTAAAAAATGTCGTTGCCGATACCGTCCCTTCAGCACCAGTAACGTCCGCCGTAAACAACTATGTCGCGCCACCTGTTCAGTCTTATCAGCCCGAACCGCAAATCAATGTGCACTATATCGGGTTTATCGAAAATCTAAACGACAAGAAACCTACGGCCATCGTCGCGATCATGGACAAACAATATATGATGAATGTCGGTGATGAACAGAATGGGGTTAAATTGACAGCTATTAACCAAGGGCAGATTACCATCAAAGCCCACGGTAAAAACAAGACTATATTTAAAAATGACAACTAAAAAAATTCTGTATACGATCTTTTTCTTCATGATTTCTATCATCTGTCAGGCTCAGGTTAAAGAACTCGCCATCTTTCGGAGATTCACCATTTCGTCCAATGATGGAAGCAAGACAATATGCTATGCCGACAACATCAAGATCAGCCCTAATAGTGACAAAACCTACGTCTGGTACGAAAGCAATCAGCTGCACCAAACTATGGGTGGCTATTCGGGGAAACTTCTCAATGGACAGTTCACACACTATTTTCCCAACAAGAATCTTTCCGACCAGGGATTATATGTGAAAGGACTCAAACAGGGGGTATGGCGCCACTGGTATCCAAATGGGAACCTCAAAAGCGAATCCCAATGGATGGCAAACATCGAAGAAGGAACTTTTGTACGTTACGATGAGCAGGGCAATTGGATCCAACGCGGATATCTAAAAGAGGGTAAATTGCACGGTAGCATAGAGAACAAAACAAGCGATGTCATTAGTTACCAATATTTTGACCTGGGAAAGGAAATTTCCAAAGAAGCTTTCCAAAATAACAATATCTTCCGCAAGACTGGAAAGCTGATCGGTGACCAGATCAATCAATGGTTTAAAAAGAAAGAGAATCAGCCCGAACCTGTAACACCCTAATTCATAAAACTATGCTCAAGGCGGCAGCATTATATCTGGTGTTGGTCATTTCCCTTATCGTGTCGGTACTTTTGGGGAGTTTGATCTATCTTGCTTTCTTTTTTCGGGATCAAGATGCCCGTTTTAACCGTAAAGAACAGCTGAGACAGCAGATTGATGCCGGATATAGTCTGGTTACCTCCACCAATTTCCCCTACGCCCTGGATACCGCACTGACCAATATCACCCAGCAGGGAGATTCGGTCTATCTATCGAGATACGAATGGGGACTTTATGATATTGCCGTCGTCCGCGCACATATGCAACGCGATTCCCTGATGAAGACTGCTTTATTAGGTCCAGCGCCCACAGACTCAACAGTACTCTATATCACGGATGAAGATCGGCCAGTTTCTGTAAGTGGTGAAACGGTTATTAAAGGAACAGCATTCATCCCCAAATCTGGGGTTAGGCCATCTTATGTTGATGGGGAATATTTTAAAGGCAATGAGAAGATCGTTGAAGGAAAGAGTAAAGACAGCGACCGGCAGATGCAGGCACTGAACACCAAGCGCCTGACAGCGCTGCAAGCCTTGCTCAAACAAGACAGTCTGCGGGGCGAGATGATGCCTATAGGTACCACAAATAAAAACCCTTTCCATCAGCGCACACTACGTTACCATCTACGTGCAGGCCAGGGACAGATCAGCGATAGTCTGATGGGTAATATTCAATTGCTATCGGACACCACAATTGTCATCCCCGCTGCAGCCTTTTTACAGGATATTTTGGTGATCGCGCCATGCATACGGATCGAAAAAGGATTTAAAGGCGCTGCGCAGTTCTTTGCCACCGACTCATTGATACTGGAAGATAATGTTTCCCTCCAGTATCCATCGACCGCAGCAGTAATCGGCGCAGAAGGCAAAGGAATAAGCTTAAGCATAGGAAACAACTGCAATATCGCAGGAACTGTTCTCTTATATGAACCCAAACGCTCCGATATGCCATCGGCTGCAAGCCTCGGAAAAGACTGCAAGATTCAGGGGGATCTCATTGTCTATGGTCTTTTAGACTACAGCAAAGGATTAGAAGTAGTAGGCCGCACAGCCTGTTACCGGTTTCTCTACAAAAGCCCTTCATCCATGTACGAGAATTTTTTGGTCAATATTAAATTTGACCGCAGCAAGCTATCCCCACATTTCCTAACCTCTTATTTATTGATTTCCGATCAAAAAAAACAGATCAATAAACCTTTAAAGTGGTATAATTATGGGAGTTAACATTCTTCGGCTCAAAGCCTCCTCCCTGGTGGAAACTCTGGTATCCATGGTGATTATCCTGATCGTCTTCGGCATAGGCATGCTTATTTTTGTCAACCTGACCAAAGCCTCTAGAAGTGAAACACGAAAGAGCACAACGGAGCAGATGATGCTTTGGAGCCGCCAGCTAGAAGCCAATGGGTTTGATGGGAACACCGAGGGGAAAGCTTGCAGGATAGTATAAAATTGAGCTACCAGCTCAAGGAAACCGAAGGGTATCCCGACCGTTCGCGGCTAGCTGTTTATGTGATCTCCGAAGAAGGCAAAGTGACAGATAGCCTAGTACGCTATATTGAGAATAAAGCAGGGGAAAGGGATCAGCAATGAGCAAACAAAAATTAAAGGCTTTTACACTCATGGAACTCACCATTGCCATGCTGATTTCAGCCATCAGTATCGGTATGGCTTTCTATATGTTTCAATATTTTCAACAGCTCTTCCTACGGCAGCAAAAGCAAAGACAGGAGCGTTTCTCCTACAGCCTCTTCAAACATCTGCTGGAACAGGACATCAATAGATCGCTCTGGTTAAAAACAAGCGAAAATGGTCTGATCTGCGAAAATGAGTTCGGAAATATCAGTTATGAGTTTGCCCCTAAATTCATTGTGAGAAATCAAAATACCGTACAAAAAGATACTTTTTTGATCCAAACTGTCAACCTGGATATGACGCCAAGGATACAGCATCTTCCATCGGAAGAACTGACAGACCATATTAACCTGAATATCCGGTTTGAAAATAAAGAACACGGGTTTGATTACCATAAGATCTATTCAGCTCAACAACTTTTACAGCTTGAATCGGGGATCACTAATTAATGTATTTCGTTTATGCCTTCAATTGATATCTCAAAATATAAGAAAAAGCCTGAACAGCCTACTTCCCCTAAGAAAAAAGAGGGGGCTGGCGATATTTTGGCCTTTCTGAACAAAGACATCAGCTTTGGAAACGGCCAGCTTCCCGACAAGAAAAAAGAAGAGTTCTATGTCGAATTCAGTACCCTGCTCTTATCGGGTGTTGACCTTAAAACAGCTTTTGATCTGGTTCTTTTGGATCAGAAAAACAGCAAGGACAACAAGTTGTTTCAGGAAATCAAGAGCAACGTCCTCGTAGGGGATAGCCTATCAGATGCCATCCGTAAAAGCGGAAAGTTCAGCAATTACGAATTTTTCAGTTTACGGATTGGAGAAGAGACCGGGAAACTTGGCGAGGTTATGAAAGAACTGGCCTCGTTCTACAAAAGTAAGATTGGCCAGCGCCGTAAAATTATTTCGGCACTCACCTACCCCGTCATTGTCTTAAGCACATCGATGGGCGCAGTACTATTTATGCTTAAGTTTGTGGTACCGATGTTTTCCGATATTTTCAAACGTTTCGGCGGCGAGCTCCCGGCCATTACTGCCTTTATTTTAAAAGTCTCCCAATTTATGGACCGTACGTTCTGGTGGGGTGTATTAGTCCTTATTGGTCTTATTGTATTTATCCGTTTCAACCAAAAGCAGCTGTGGTGGCGCAAGTGGTCTTCCAGAATTATGTTGCGACTTCCACTATTTGGCGATATTATCCGCAAGGTCCATTTGGCGCGTTTCGCTAATACCATGCGTCTATTGGTCAGCACCAACACGCCGCTGCTGCAGTCTATCCAGCTGGTGCAACAAATGACCGATTTTTACCCGATAGCACATTCATTGGAAGGAGCAGAAAAGGAAATTTTACAGGGAGAATCCCTGCATGCGGCGCTTTCCAAATATCCTTTTTATCCAGCAAAAACAGTACAATTGATTCGTGTTGGCGAGGAGGTGAACAGACTGGATTTTTTCTTTGAAAAGATAGCAACCCAGCTGACGGAAGAAGTCGAATACAAGACCTCAACCCTTTCCAGTTTGCTTGAACCTTTTATTATTATCTTCTTGGGCTTGGTCGTTGGATTGATCCTCATCGCCATGTACCTGCCGATGTTCCAAATGAGCAATAGTTTTTAACCACAAAAAATATATTTTATGAACAAGTTTATTTTTTCAATTGTCCTACTCCTTTTAGGATATAACTACTGTGCCAAAGCGCAAAATGCGAATCATTATTTCCAGACTACAGTTACTTTTCCAGTTGACTATAAAATTGGAGACTATATTGAATTTGCATCTGCTAATCCAATTGCTGCCGGTGCATCAGGCTATTATGAAGTTTCCATTTCTTACGATAGAGGATACATGGCAGCTGCCGCAACCTACATCGTTTCATCGTCACATTCTAATCCTTCGAGATGGCTTGAAGCTGGTCGAATAAATAATAACGTATACACATCTGGAGGTCTAAATTTTACGATTGATCATAATCCTGGCACGAAATCTTTTCGAATCAGGGCAGTCAATACTTTTGGAGCCCCCATACCGCTCAGTGTTGATATCAAAATTCGCTCTATTAATTTTAATGTAAACTTTAGCACTTTTCAGATATTTGGGCATGAATCAAATGAGATCGGGCTACTACCTATGACTTACGACTGGGATTTAATCGTTGGAAACACGTTTACTTATGGACCTTGGATTTTGGCAATTAAAGCAATATCTAACGGCAATGTTGGCATAGGTACACCAAATCCTACAGAAAAACTGGCTGTAAATGGAACAATTCGGGCAAAAGAAATCAAGGTTGAAGCCAATCCATGGCCTGACTATGTCTTTAATGAAGATCATCAACTAATGCCCTTGGATTCACTTGCAAGTTTTGTAAAAGAAAACAAGCATTTGCCCAATATAGCTCCTGCAAAAGCAGTCGAGGAAAATGGTGTAGCCTTAGGGGATCTGAACCGCCAGCTACTTCATAAAATTGAGGAAAAGACTTTGTACCTGATTCAACAAAATAAGGGTATGAAAACGCTCAATCAAGAAATTGAAAGTTTAAGAAAGGAAATTGATGTATTAAAATTGAACAGATAAAGCACCTCTGTTCAATTTTTTAACCAAAAAGGTATATTTTATGAACACATTTATTCTATTTTTCACCCTATTCATGTTAGGCCATGGTTACTATGCCAAAGCACAAAATGCAAATGATTATTTGGAAACTAATGTCACTTTCCCAGCGAATTATAAGATTGGGGATTTTATTGAATTTGCAACATCAAAACCGCTCTCGGCCGGTGCATCGGCTTATTATGAAGTATCAATAACCTATGCGAGAGCCAATATGGCCGCAGCAGCGACACATATAGTTTCATCCTCCCATGCCAATAGTCCAAGTTGGCAGGAGGCCGGCCGTGTCAACAATAATGTATATACAACAGGTGCGGTAAATTTCACGATAGACCATAATCCTAACACAAAAGCCTTTCGTGTTAGAGCGATCGAAACTTTTGGTGTTACAGCGCCTTTAGTTGTATATATCAAAATACGTTCTATCAATTTTAACACTGGTTTCAATACTTATCTGACAACTGGAAATGAGCCTAATTTAGTAAAAAGGCTACCTATGACATATGATTGGGATTTGGTTGTTGGAAACACTTCTACTTCTTCAGAAGGTAGTTTAGCCATCAAAGCAGCCTTAAATGGAAATTTCGGTATAGGCACACCAAATCCTACAGAAAAACTGGCTGTAAATGGAACAATTCGGGCAAAAGAAATCAAGGTTGAAGCCAATCTATGGCCTGACTATGTCTTTAATGAAAATCATCAACTAATGCCCTTGGATTCACTTGCAAGTTTTGTAAAAGAAAATAAGCATTTACCCAATATAGCTCCCGCAAAATCTGTAGAGGAGAATGGTATTGCCTTAGGAGAGCTGAACCGCCAGCTACTTCAGAAAATTGAGGAAATGACGCTTTACTTAATTGACCAAAGTCGAGAAATCAAAAGTTTGAAAAATGAAGTTCAGGCTTTGAAAACGCAGAAACGTTAATTTCCATCGCAAATAAAAATCTTAGTGCGAGTAGTAAACTTCAATAAATTATTCGCACTAATTCATATGAGACATAATATCCTCTAGATAGCTTCTCAATATCTACAAAAGTTGTTGCCACCACATAATTGTGAAGCCATCGTCAGTGATGATTTGTAAATGAATACACTTTATGAGACAGTTTCAAGAAAAAAAAGCCATCAACCAAGGTTATCTAGTTTCAAATATCCGATTGTTAAATTTACATTTTTTTTCGAACGATACTAATGAGTCAAATTAGTGTCACACGAACAAAATTGCTCTCTATTGAAGAAAACGTTTGCTCCAAGCCGATATCCCATATAACAGCTTTACCGAGATCAAAATCCCACGCCTACAATTTAGAATTCAACTTCAATTCCCTGGTGAAGGTCATAGAATTCTATGAGTGTCTCCTCTAACTAAGTAAAGATCCTAAAAGATAAATTAAAACAATCAAGCCCAATCTAATACTAGATTGGACCTAGTTGTTTTTTGGATCTCCTTCATAAATTTTATTTATCATCATTTTTCAAAAAAATTTAATGACTGTTAGGCCGTAAGAACTTTTCATTGAAATTTCCATTTTCAATTTAATATTTAAAACTAGCTATCAATACATAATTTGAATCGATCTCCGGCGCCATAAAACACATAAACATTTACGTGAAATACGATTACCTTGTGAGGTTTAAAAATTTCACTTCAAAAGATATAGCTTGGCAACAAATTTTAGATGATTTTATTTTCTATTTCCATTCCAATCAGTTACGCTTACTTGATAAATTGAATGCCATTTCTCAATAAAAAAACCTATATTTTGCATATCGCTAGAAATTAAATTTTTCAATTTTTCTACCTCCCGTTGAAATCCATTTGAAGAAAAACTTATACCCAATTTATAATGCGGTGAGAACAGTTCATTTATCAAAACTATACCTTTATTCCCATCCTCTCTTAACCTCATTTTAGTAAGACTACTAGGAGGGATTCCAAAATTTATTCCATTTAACTCTTTTAGCTGTTCAATATTCTCAACCATTGGTGACAATTTAAAAATATTTAAATATATCTGAATCCATCTATCGTCCCGATTTATATAAACATTAAGATTTTCTAATATTGAATTATTCAATAAACGACCGATTTCAAAAATATAACAGTTTATTCCACCATTCCAGCCAAACCAGGAAGTGCTGAATGGAGATCTTTTAAACCCCTGTTTTTCAAGCTCTGGCAGACCTTCTTCCATGAAGATTTTTTGTCTTATAACTAAAAGCTCTTTTTTAGACACGTTGTATGTTAATCCCATTTATCTATTATTTTGTGAACCTACTCCTGCACCTGCACCAGTCGTCACAGCTCGGGCTGAATTACCCAATCCTTTACTGGTTGTCCTATCGACAATCAAGCCTCCTGCAGTCTGAACATTGCCTTCTGCAGCCACTTGATTAGGTGTCAAAGAAGATGTATTAAATTTACTTTCCACCGTCAATTCTTTACGCGTAAATACGTTTTTCATTTTATGATCGTATTTAGCCACCTGAACACGTCCCGTGGCTGTCGCTCGTCCTGTATCAACGTTTGCCTTACCTTTACTCACGTAACCTTTAGCAGCATATTTAATTTTAGTTACACTCTCTCTATTTTCTTTTGCCTAGTTTGAAAAGCAGCTATGTCACTATCTATTTTTTGATTTGGTTACTTTCAATTATCATTCTCAAATGCTGATATTATTTCAATCGGGCTCTTTGATGATAGGCTTGTGAAGTTCGTACCATCTTTTTACAAAACGATCAATATTTGTCATATCTGATTTGACCAGATGTTTTAATCTTTGACGTTTGTATTCATAACCAGATTTAGTGAAATAGCATTTTATATCATAGGATGGTGAAAAAAGCATATGATACAGTGGTGAACCTTTATAATCGTCACATCTTAATTGCATATACTTATTCTTATTATTAATTGTCATATAAAATGGCATTCCATCAGTTCCTTTCATAGAAATAAGTGAATCAATTTTAGGAACTAGTTTGAATGCGCAGATGTAAAAACATATATTATTTTCATTTTTATTAATTGTCACATAAAGCATTTCTAAATAAGTATTTTCAGTAAGACGACAAAAATTGTAGTTAAATTCTTGGTGAGCCGGATCAAATTCTCCATTGGAATCATTATTGAATACTGACATTTCAAAACCATTTTTCAATAGCAATGGAATACCAACTTCTTTAAAAATATCGTTTCTGTCTTTTAGTAACTGCTTTTTTGATAGTTCAAAAAAATAATCCATATTAAAATCATCTATTTGTTTGAGCGCTAGCCTCCCCAGCGCTACCTACAATAGCTCCTCGAGCGGCCTCGCCTAGACGTACACTTGTTGTTCTATCGTTAAATTTACATTTGTTTTCGAGCAATACTAAAGAATCAAATTAGTGTTCATAACAAGAAAAATTGCTCTCTATTGAAGAAATCACCTGCTCCAAGTGGATATCCCATATAACACCTTTACCGATATCAAAATCCGATTTCCATAAATAGCACACTTTCTAAAAAAGCGCTCTCAGAGACGGGAAGATGATCAACATTATCGCTTATTAAGTTATTATAACTATAAAAAAGTCTTAAATTATCAATTTTAACATGTATAATGTTTTGCTCATCAATCCCCTTTTCAATCGCAAGAACTGTAACGTTATAATCATATTCATTAACCCTAGTTTTATAAGTCCAAATTTGTTCCTGATTTTATAGTTTTCATATTAATATTATTCTCCTTTGGCAACCAAGTCATCCGTATCTTAGAAAAAAACAAATAATTTTATCTATTTTTAATATCATCATTCGAAAAAGAAAAAGCTATTCGAGCACTTTATATCGAAAGATTTCAAAATCTATTTCAGTTTGAGTCTTTCTACCCAGACGTTTGGTCTGCCTAAATAGTAATCTTTTATTCGATCTTCGACATGGTTAGCTTCCCAAACAGCGGCTCGTTCTAAATTAGTGCATTCTCCTTTTGTAGCAGGAGTAACTTCTCCTGTATTAGGGTCATATAATTCACATTTGTTAAAATCATAAGGATCCTGTATAAATTTCATTGGTTGAATAAGTAGATCATGTCTAATTGGGAGCTTTCCTATCTTTTTCCATACCCCCTTTGTAACGACATCATCATATACAGCTATTATAAAAAGTACCTTACATTCGAGAAGATCATTTAATTTTTTTATTTTATCTTTTGATTTATAGTCAAAAAAAGCATACCCCAGCCCCTTTAACAAAACCTGAGCATAAATGAAATACTCATTCTCTATATTAATCTCTAATATAGCACCTTCCGTTATTCTTTGTCTTTTCATTTCAATTTTAAAGCTTCCTGCATGTATTTTTCTAATTTCTTATTATGGGGACTTATACTATTGATACGATTTCCTGACGTCCCGCCACCTGATATAGCCCCACCGCTATTTGTTATATTTACCTGCTCTCGTCCTCTAATAGCATCAGAGTTTGTTGAGGTTTTATCCAAATAAGCTGGTCCATGAGTTTCATTCATATGATGGTTTTTGTCCCTTTTAGCTATGTTTTTTTCAGGAGTGTTAGTCCCACTCGTCCTACCTGAATACTTTCCATCTTTTTTAGGATCTAACGCATCTTTAAAATACGTTTGAAACGTTTTCTTGACCTCAGTACTTACTTTCTTAACAACTTCCTTTTTAACAGCTTGATAAAGAACTTTCGAAACAGGTTGACTTTGCTGCCCACCAGGCAGTGAATTTGTTACTATTGACGTATTGTAACTATCATATGCCTGTTGAATTTTTGCAGCATCTCCTGCCAGATCCCTTGTTGGGGCAACAGCTGGTTGAGATGTTGTCAAATATCCTATTATTAAAATAATTGGCACTATCGGCACTCTTCCGTCGGGATCTATAAAACGTATCGGATTATCAAAAGCGTAATTAAACGGCGAATGCCTTCTCATCTTCTCCGCTAACGGGTCCACCACATTCCACCTTCCTATCTCCGCGTCATAGAACCTCGCCCCATAATCCAACTGCCCTTCCAGTGTGTATGTACTTCCCAAAGTATGCGTACCGCCATTTAGGTCAGCCTGCATCTCTTTGCCATTATAAAGATACTTATTATCGATACTCGTTGCAATACTCTTCGTCTTCCCAAATGGATAATAATCCTGCTTTTGCATTACTGCCGCAGTTGGCACCGTAGATGTACCTCCTTTTTTCAATACTACACGTACATTACCCAAGTGGTCCGTCAGATTGTAGTAATAGCTATATGCCCCCGAACTGTTCAACAGAAAACCATCCTCAATACCAATTCGTTCAATGACCGGACTACCCGTTCCAGTCTTACTGTATTCTATCCCGCCGATATAATCCCGCTGTGTCTTGATTCCTCCTACATCCGACGTTCGGCTTAGTTTTGTTCCAAGGGCATCATAGGTGTAAGAGATAGTCTTTCCTCCTCCACTAACTGTTTTAGGAAGGTTCAGCTGATTGTAGCTCAATAGCATACCAGTACGGTCTTTGGTTGCATTACCGTTCTGGTCGTAGGTAAACGATCCTGTCAGACCACCGGACAATGTATTCAACCGATTACTCTTGTTGCTATTGTTATAGCCATACGTGATCGCTGTACCATTGTCCCGGACCAGTGTTCGGATATTGCCCATATCGTCATAGGTCATTGCCTCACTCATCACTGTTCCCGTACTCACACCGTTCTTCAACCTGTTCAGGGCATCATAACTATAATTAAAAGTACTGTTTGTGGTAGCGGCATATCCCCACAGCTGCTGTGCGATATTGCCATTGTACTGTGCATTTGCAAGAACTGTGGTACCGTTGACATTATAGTTCAGTAATGAGGTGAACTGTGCCGAACTGGCTTTGGTCTGCCAGCCACGTTCGTTGTAGGCATAAGCTATGCTGGTCATAAAATTACCACCGCCATTCTCACTGTGAAGCGATTTGGTTGTAAGCTGGCCGATCTCGTTATAGCCCAATTTACTCTGGATAATCTCGGTTTGGCTGTTCACCTTTTTTCTGACCTGGACCAAACGTCCCTGATGGTCATAATCATTGCCCGTTGAAAGGGTAACGGCCGTCCCTGTGGACGGTGTGTGTACCCTGGTACTCTTAACCAGTTGATCCGAAAAATTGTATTCATTGGTGACGATATCGGTGCCATCAAGATGGTTTGTGCTACTCACTTTCACAATCCGGCCCTGATCATCGTAATCATTGACAGTCCATAACCACTTTGCAGGACTTGAATCCAGTACAAGCACTTTATTGGCAACCAGAAGGCTCTGTGTCCGGATACTATAGGTGCTATGATCCGTAAAGGGTAAACCCGGTATGGAAGTATAATTATCATAGTAGTTGACTGCCTGAACGGTAATATTGCCTATATTTTGTGGGATCGTATTGTTGGTATATCCTTCCATAGCCGATCCGCGCTGTTCCCAAAGGGGGCCTGTAAAGGATGACAGCGATGACTGTAGGCTGCTTTGGTCATCACCGGTATGCCCTTTCTCTATTCCTGTCAATATTACCCGGCCTTGCGCGTCATATTTGGTAAAACTCCATTCCCCACGTGCTAGCTGTTCGGCATCACGTGTGAAGACGATCTGATCATTATTGTTATACACATAATACTCCCAGCCTTTTCCCGGTATTTTTTTCCTGACAACCCGTTTTCGCGCATCGTACTTATAAGCATAAATAAGCTCAAAAAAATCTCCGCTAACCGTTTCCGAAAATGTGGTACCCGTAAATCCTGGCGGCAGTACATAGCGAAGATCACCAAAATCATCATATACATAATATGTATTTAATGCTTTGGATTCTGTTTCCCAAATTCGTTTAAGAACCACACGATCCTCAAAGTCTTTGAATTCCTCTACAGTGCCTTCTTTAGACGGAGGAAGTCCCGTCCCATTTTTATTGATCCAGTTTTCATCTTTCAACACAGTTTTGTAAAGCCTACCTGCCGTGTAGTAAGTAGCTGCAGCACCATTGTTTGTGCTATTGATAGTCCATAAACGGACATCGTTGACACCATTGGTTCCATATTCGGTTGCTACAGTACGCCCTGCATTTGCTCCCGAAGGCACCGTATTCCGGTCAGCAGCAGGTTGCCAGGCCGTACCTGGAGCTCCTTGCTGTTGCACACGATTCAAAGGGCTGCTTTCAAATACGGCAACAGCATAGGGATTACCGGTCTTCATCACTGTGAGATCCCAGCCACCACCTACTTTGTAAAAATCAGCTTGGGTAGTCTTTGCTGCACTCCTAAAACTTCCATTGCCAGATTGCTCTGCATAAGGCAAATATTTTGTATTCTCCCTGCCAAACCCATCGTATTCAATATGCTGAACAATGTCCTTATACGTCGGACTCGCCATCAGCTGTACGCGCTGTACCTCGCGCCCCAAACCGTCAAAATACTGAATTGTTTGATTTTCCTTCCCAATGGTACGCTGTGCTGCCAACTGAGCTATCCTTACTGTATCCCTAAAAGTTCGGGTCAGGATATAATTCTGACCCGTGGTGGGTATGCTCACAATATTCTGACCTTGTACAATACCGGCTGTCAATAAAGATAATATGGTTAAAAAGTTCTTTTTCATAATTTCGTCCAATCTTTTATTTAACAATATATCCGTCATTATTGGAAAGAGTTATCACGCTGTTATAGCAGGTCGTGACATCTCCACCCTCTCCAGGTGGAAGCCCCCTCGTGGCTATATCCCCCTGGGCTACCCGCGATATTTCGATAGGGCCGCCCTCACAATAGCTCCAACCCGTACTGAAGCTCCGGGAGGATGCGCCCGCCTCGAGGAGAAGCTGATATTCATATTCCAATATCTGAGTGGATGCCACATTAGAGGTAATGGTCGTTTTTTCCTTGAATTTGATCTGTATGGGATTTATAAGTGTGTAAGGAATTGTACAAGCCGCATCCGAATAAAAGGAAACAATGTATGGTGTGGCAGTTTTCATCACTCCATTATGATCTGATGTTGTCTGGGGACCGGTGGTCAGCTTTGCATACAATACAGAAGGCTGTGTCACCGGAGGTACGATGACCGGTGGGTCAGCAACATCAATATAGTTATAATCATACACGCTTTTTATATGATGGTTATCATCTTCGATCGATCTCAATCTATTGAAATCATCATAGGAAAAATAACTGGTTTCAGCACTGGGCGAAATGATGCTGCGTATGCCTATTCCCGGGTAATGCGTATAGGTCGTAACAGAAGCATCCTGCGGATATATGCGGACATCGTCAATTCCGTTCGGCGCGGCAATAGTGACATTTCCCGTATAGTCCTGCTTCATATATTTCCATACTCCCCCCTGTAGCAGCCAATATTCAAGAAGATACGATTTGCTATTGGGACGTTGCCAGGATAGTGCATATGACCCCGTGAAATACTTGGCTCCTGAATGTGCATTTCCCACCGTACCATTTTCTTCAAAACCTTCATAAAATAGTTCATTTTCCTCCCCGTTTACAATCTGCCCAATCACCTCCGTTCCAACTGAAGGATATCCTACCAGCAAAGGATTCGACGCATAACCATATTTATAGGAAGTGGAAGACCCTTGCTTCAATTTTTGTATTATTAGCTGCCCGTTTATATTGTAGGTAAAAATAACCCGATCAGAAAGCCTTGTATCACTTAGCAGATTATTGAATAGCTGTCCGGTTCTGGATTCAGCATTCAGCGCTGGGATAGCCCCATCAGGTTTGAATATTTTAATCGGCTTAAAGAGACTATTGTCATACTGTGTAACCGTCATATCCACAAGGGAGGAATCCGAAGTACGCTTTTTCCATATCTGCTCCTCCAGTACGACATTTCTCACATTTGCATTTAAGAATCCAGTCGAAATACTTCCAATGTAGTCTTCAGGATATTTATATTTGGACAGCAAAAGATTGCCATCGGAGGTTGTATTCCGCTGTAGTTTTAGATTTCGATGATTGTTATCATAGATATATTCCTTGCTGCTGAGTATCGGTTCACCAGTTTCGTAACTATACTCCCTTTCCTTAAAAAGGGATTTCCAGACCTGATAGTGAACCCCTAATTCTGGATTGAAAGCGTAGGGCGGTTCGGCAGATGGCCCACTCATGCCAAGTGTGCCCTTAGTTTGCTCAACCCTTAAGAAATTGAAGATGGTATCGTATTTAATTTTATACTCCATCTCCTTTTTGTTGAGCCGCACAAATTTATTGTTCACCTTACGGTAGGTAACAACCGAATCTAGATCAGCATCGAGATTAAATACCCTATCGTAGTCCTTGTAACTATAGCGTGTTTTTAAAGTATCTGTTCCTTTAACCTGTAGTTCGTCGACCACACTATAAAAATAGGTCTGTCCAAAAGCACCCGATGACGCTATTGTAGAACCATATATTATCCCCGGCATAATGGTAACCGTAGGTGATCCATTCTCCCAGACCAACTGCGTATAACCTTTGGCAGAAAAATTGGGACGCATATCCGAGCCGCTGGAATATCCCAAAGCATTTAGATATTTATATTCTTTGCGCATTTTTTGCCCATTTGAAGGGTCTACTTCTATGGCTTTCATTCTTAATCCAGATGTTTTTTCACCGATGATCTGTTCGGTACCTGGGCTAGTATAATTAAATTCACATTTAATGTATTCCTCTTTTATGTCATTCTCGACACGGGCTTCATATTCTCCCGGCAAAAGATGCAAGGTCCAATTGTAACCCGCGCCGTCGGACTCCAGTCCCAACTTAATTGAATTCTGTAAATTCAGTCCATCTCCCCCCACTACCGAATAGATATATAGATCAGGTACCGTATTTCGTGAATTGTTGTCTGCATAGGGAGAAAATGCTTTCCGCTGTATAAAAAAGGTAATATCCTGTGCCTGGTTGATTACAAATCGTTTACGGATCGGTGGCATATTTTCGTCCAGAAAACCTCCGGCCTGCAATTGGACACCTGTCACCACATCCTTATATTTCAATCCCAGTCCAACATCATTCAACTCATATTCAATTTCAGACTTGCCTCCGGTTGGGTAATCAATTCGCTTTAGAGCGCCCATAATTGTACCTTCTAATGCAGGTGAACGGTCCGGACCACCCGGATAATAGATATTAGGCACGATAATTCCATTAAATTCTCCCCTTCCGGTATAATATCCATTTACGTCAACATTGGCAACACCTTTCGCTGGAAAATTGACGTTGACATCTTCATTATAATAATAAAAAACGTGTCTATTTTTCTTGAGCGCATCCAATTGTGCCGGAGTCAGTAGTACATTTGATTTGGACAGCTCCGTGATTGACTTAAGTTTGAGATATCTATTTCCATTGGAAATCCCATAGCCAAAATACTCATACTTGAATCGGTAACCCTTTATCAGATCACCTGCCGAATTTGAAATTGTAATCCCTCCAAGTGTGGAGGAGCTGCCCAAACTGTTTCGTATATCTACACGATTGTCGCCCGGCAAAAAACTAATGTTGTAGTCGGAAGTTATTATTGAAGAAAGCCTGAGTGTATTTACTCTTGAAGCAAAAGTTGTCGAAACCGGAGACAAAACAGAATTACCACCATAAGGCATTTCAAACTTCATATAGGTCTGCGATATACCGCCGCCCTGTTCAACCTGTCCATCAGAGACATAATTAAATAAAACAGCTGTTTTACCTGAACGGCTCTCGATTTTCGTCAGGTAATAGGTGGAATTGTAATTAGGGAGGGTATAAGGTTCACCATTCACCTTGTGGGACGTCGATTCATAGGCGCCAAAACTATATCGGGTGCCGTCTTCTGTCACAATGGTAAAGCTCGTGGAACCTCCGGTAATCCTAAACTTATTGTTTGGCATGCAGTAAAATTTGCCCTTATAGGCAATGAATCTACCGTTGTATCCAGCAAAACTGTATTCATAAACATCGGGCTCGGTGTCATAGTTACCATTGACAACAGCTAACATGAACTGCTCTGTCGGATTAGGATTGATATTCGACTGAACATAACTATCTTTGTAATTATTTCCGGCTCCGTCGGTATCATCTAAGTGGCCAAAAGGGATTCTTGATATGGATCCTCCGGCAATTAGATTCCAGCCCATACCTGATGATCCGATCTGCTGGTTCGGTTTGAAGCCATCGTAACTGTAATTCAGTGAAATTGGCAGCTTTATTTCATCACTGCTGGCATCAAATAGAGGGATGGAAAGGTTAACGGTACCTTTAGCAAAGTTATTGCCCACATTCGTATAAGCCAAAAGACTTGCTGCATTGGGGGACGGCTGTACCACATCTGTTCGCAGCATCTGCTTGTGCCCTTCTCCCGAGGGTGTACTTTTAGCCATCTGGGAATAAACAGACATAGGCTGCATCAGTATAAAGAATATGGTCGCCATAAGAACGACAATATCTCTGCTTAAACCAAGAAAAAAATAATAAAACAGGCCGTTTTCGGTTAATAAAAACTTTCTTTTCATAAATATCGGTTAACATTTATTATCAGAGCTTACATTAGAGTAAATTCCTTTTGCTAAATATAACTAATATCTGATAATCATAAACAATTGATTTAAAAAAAAGAAACAAATATTACCCCTTAAAGTCACAATATCAACAATTGTGTAATATTTTATATTGAATAGATTTATCCGTATCAAAAATATAAATTAATACCTATCGCATTACTCGGAAAATAATTTTTAAATTATTCCATTTGTATCAATTCTTCTATATTTTTACTTTTCCAACTTCACCTTAAACCCACTTCCCCTTCGATCACTTTACGCTCGTTGGCTGATACCCTCCTGTTGTCAAACTTCAAGTTAACTGTGCTCAGATAGCCCAAAGTATTGATCTTTTCCAGTTCGGCAACGGATGCGACTATAGAGCGATAATCTCCCTTTAAGGTTAAGCTCTTGGATTTTACAGCAGCGCTATCTACTTGCATCGCATTATTCTTTGGAAGATTATTAAAATAAACCTGAATACGCGGTGAATTAATTGCCCGGCTTGCTTCTGAAAGGAAATTATCATTCCAGGTTGCCGAATCACTTTGATACACTTTACTCAGGCTATCCAAAACTTTACTCTTTCTTGTAAAATCAAACTGTGTACTATTACTGATGTCACTGCCGATCAGACTATTAAGACGCGTATTTTCACGATAGGCTAGATAGGTCTTTTGGAAGGCCAAAAACCAGGCAAGCACCAGGAGAGTCCCGGCACCTACAAACAATAGCTTATTGCGTTTTTTATAATCAATTTCCTTCCACTTTATCATTGTAGTTTATCTTTATGGTAAAGGCATCCATCGTTTCGTCCAGTTGCTTGTTGCCATACTCCTCGATACTGACCTTTGCGATCCAGGGATTATTCTTGAGTTCACGCAGCCACAGATTGAGCATTTCCAAAGTTGGACTATTCCCTTTAATGATGATCTGGTCAGCCTGTTGGATCACTGTATTCCCCAGTCCTTTTGATTGCGGATTGACCTGGATCTGTGCCAGACTGATCTGCGTAAACTGTCGGATGGAATAGCCGATCTGATCCAGTAGCCAGGCTTTGGAAACACCACCATTCCAACCTAGTTCTGCCAATAGCTGCTCATTGCTCTTTATTCCCCCTTCTAACTTCCCTAAATCCTGCACCGTGCTCTGTTGACTATTTACCCGATCTCCTAAGGTCATATTTTCCTGATAATAATGACTAAATAAGAACGTGTTCGCTAGCAGTAAAAGAAAAAAAACAGCAACTAGAATCAGCAGATTTACGTTGAACTTTTGTTTTTCGAGCCAGCTTTTACGCTGTTCTTCCACTTCGGGAATAAGCAGCCCATACTCGGGAACGTAACCTGCCATCAAAGTTGAAAAAGCAGTTGCATAAGCGGTCACATACTGCGGTTTAATCGGATGGTCGCCAATCTTTAAGGCAAATCGGCTCTCGAACTCCTGTCCATACCGATATTCTTGCCATTGTTTGTTTTCAGCACCGATCCGTATGGAATGTCCGTCAAAAGTGTAGGCATCACCGTAACTATTGATCTGGCCAAGTATTGCGTCGAGCACAAAGGGACCGATAAACACTTTGATAACCTGATATCCGCTTACTGCAAATCTGTCGATCATCTCCACAATATAATCCTTTCGCACAAAAGCCACCCATTGTTTTGTTTCTCCTTGTAGCTGTCCATAATAAAAACGATCCGCATCATAGCTGGGGAATATAGTCTTTAACCGCTCCTCATCCAGATCCATAGGCGCAGTCTCTTTGATAAGGATCTGCCTCGAATCAAGGTGAAGTGCAACAGGCGTATCTTTGTATTTGTTGTTTGCGATAAGTTCCCAGTCATCTACCTCCCAGGTATCTTCAATTTCAAGTTGGTCTTTCTCTAACTTCACCTTGCAGTACCGAAAGGATAAGCTAGAGGCATCCTGTCGGAAGGAAATTCCAAGACAAGCATTCAGTCGATATTTTTCCTTGATCCTGTTCAACATGTACTAATACAATATCGTTGGTTTAATAAAGACGACCGACACAACCTTCTGTGTACTTTTCTCCCGGCTGCTAAACAACCATTTCAAGATTGGAATACGGGACAATATCGGAATTCCCCTTCCACTGTTACTATTTTCGGTACGCTCAATCCCGCCCAATACAATCATATCTTCATTGCGTGCACGAATAATGGACTCAAACTTACTGTTGGACGTGGGAGGCGGCTCATTTTCTTTTGGTGTACCTATAAAGTCGGAGATATCCACTTTGATTTTCATTGTAATCTGATCATCACCCGAAACAACCGGGACAACTTCGATCTTCAAATCCGCATTTACTTCATTATACTGCGTAGTGAATACATTTGTGTTAGTCAATCCCGGAAAAACATTTTGTGTCTCAATCTTGTAATAACGCTTGCTTCCTATACTAAGTGTTGCTTTATGACCATTTAAGGTAGATAGCTTAGGTACAGAACGTAATTCAACATTCTTATTTTCCTCTAAGGCCTGCAGCCGTACATAAAAATTTGGAGTTACACGGCCGAGGTTGAATGAGTTATTTTTCCCGATCTGCGACAAAAAGCGATTGACGGAACCGGCGCCGAATGTAAAACCATCGGACAGGCTTCCTCCAGTTTTTGGAATGGAGTCAGCTACCCCCATCTTAATACCTGTTTTTAATGTATTGCCTTTTTGAATATCCAGTAGCGTCACCTCAATCAGTACCATCGGCACCAATTTATCCAGCTGCTTCACATAAGTTTCAATTTCACGGATCTGTGGTCCCGATCCAGAAAGCAATAACATATTCTGTTCTTTAAATTCCTTGATCTCAACATCTTTCCGCCATTCCATCGGAATCATCATCATGATGGTATCGATCGACCGATGTTGCAGCTGCACGATTTTACTATCACGCAGTCCTTCGTTGCGACGATTTCCGATCAGATAAGTATCCTTGTCCATCCGAAAGGTATACGGTGTTCCCTGAAAAATAGAGGTCAGGAACTGGTCGAAAGAAATATCTTTTACATTGGTCGTAATATTTCCGTCAATCTGGCTATAGATAAAATAATTAACGTTAGCTTCCTCGGAAGCACGTTTAATCAATTCGATAATTGGCGTATTGGTTGCCTGAATTGTGAAACGCTTTCCTCTACCCTCTTCCGTTTTTCCATAAAGTGCATAGTTACCTGGCTGCCCGCCACCCATGCCCGGATTCATTCCATTCGCTCCATTTGCTCCATTTGCAGGATTACTTGCATTGTCCGGTCTAAAACGAACATCCGTCTGCCTGTCGTCGTTGATAAACAGTTCCTCTCCGGGGATCAAGGACTCAAATACATACACATTATCATTGGTCTTGCGGTATTTCAACCCATTCACATAGGCCAACTTTTCCAATGCTGTTTCAAATGGCGCCTCAGCCATAAATCCAGTCACGGTCTTCTGGAGCAAGGGTGTGGGCACTATTAAATTTTTACCCGATAGTGAACTGATTTTTTGAGTCACTTTGCCTAAGGGGTCATTCTGCAGTTCATAGCCCAATCCATCGCTTGAGGTATTGTACTGTACTTTGATATCCTTCTCGATCTGAACAGGCCCAGGCTCCGGTAATTTTTTGATCGTCATAATCGAACCGATCACATCGATATCCAGACCATATGTTTTCGCTAGAAATAGCAGTACGTTTTTAGCGGTTTCGCCTGTAAAGTTATTGACGATGGAAAAACTCAACGTAGGGTCAACATTGATATTCAAGTCATTGGACTGCGCGAGGGCCCGTAGAAATTCCTGCGCCGTAACGCCCGAAACGGAAAGTTTCACCTTCTTTTGTAATCCAGGTACCGTTCCTGCCAAAGCTTCCAGCCGTTGTTCTACGCGTGCATAGTTTTCTGTCGCATTTTGAGCAAAAGTGCTGATGCTAAAAGACAGTAATAGCAATAAGGTTAAATATAATGTTCTCAAACTCATCATCAATAATTGAATAGTAATGGATAGATTTCCTCTATCGTTGTTTCCCCGGCAGCGAAAAGCTCAAATGCATTTTCGCCAAGTGTTTTTATTTTTCGTTCCTTCAGTTGCTCGTCCACCCGCATATTCCCTTTTTTGATCTCGTCCACCAGCCCATGATCCATCGGAATAATCTCATAGACCGCTTTTCGCCCTTTAAAACCTGTAAAATAACAAGATGCGCAGCCGACGGCAACGGCATGCCTATGCACCGTAAAATAAGGTTTAAATTGTCTGGGGTATAGATCGGCTGTCAGCTCCTCCTCCCGTTTACAATTGGGACAAAGCGTACGCACCAAACGCTGAGCTACGGAAGTATTTAGGGTACCAGCGATCAAAAAATTGGGAATCCCCATATCGATCAAACGCGATACCGTTCCCCATGCAGAATTCGTATGGATGGTGGACAATACCAAGTGTCCCGTTAGCGCTGCCCGTATAGCCATATTGGCGGTATCGGGATCACGGATCTCCCCCACCATAATAATATCCGGATCCTGACGCAAGAACGTACGCAGTGCTGCACCGAAGCTCATCCCAATATTTTCCTTGAGCTGCACCTGATTGATGCCCTCCAGCGTATACTCGATAGGATCTTCAATGGTCAGAATATTATTTGTGGTCTTATTTAAGTGTTTTAATGTAGCGTATAAGGTAGTTGTCTTACCCGAACCAGTAGGTCCGCTGATCAGCAAAATACCATTGGGCTTTTTCACTCCGTGGAGGTAATTTTCATAATCCTCCGGAGACATCCCCAATTTATCCAGCTGAATATTGGTAGCATTATTGTTCAGCAGACGCAGCACCACCTTTTCCCCGTGAAGAGTGGGTAGCACCGATACACGGATATCAAACTGATCCTGATTACGTCTGTAATGGATACGCCCATCCTGCGGAAGGCGTTTTTCGGCAATATCCAGATTGGACATGATCTTGATCTTATTGATCAAAGCCGGATAGTCCTCTCTTTTCAGCACATACCGCTCCACCATCATTCCATCGATACGAACGCGTACACGACAGCGGCTTTCATAAGTTTCGATATGAATATCACTGCTTTTGAGCTGTTTTGCTTCGTAGATTAAATTATCAAGAAAATCTGCATTAAAGACCAAGTTTTTGACAGCTTCATTTCCTTCCGACTGTTTTTCGCCAAAGTAATGTTTACCCAGCCATTCTTCGATCTGGGCCGATGAAGTAATCTCTAGGATAATATGTTCATCAAAGAGAATAGCCAACTCATTCTCCAGTCCGGAAAGGTCCGTGGACCGATCTGTATAAAAATGAATTTCCTTGCTATTCCGGTCAAATGGAATAATACGGTAGTGCCATGCGATATCCCGGGAGATTGCATGCAGTATTTCTGTTGAAAAATGATAACCTGTCCCCACAACGCTTCTTTGTTAATAATTCGGTATACTTTTCTATGCTATGACATAAACGATTGACCGATCAAATCCCAATCAATCCAATTCATCCGTTCGGAGGTAAAATACCCTAAAAAAAGTAAAGCCTGGCAACCAGCCAGTGGAATACCTTTTTGCGGATCCTGCCAATTTTTGTTGACCATAGCAACCAACAATACGGTGATCAAACTGACGATGTGGAAAAGAAAAAAGTTCAGAAAGGGCATATAGAGCAATATACAGAGCAAAAATGCAATATCCCCCCAACCCAACTTTCGATCCATGATCCGTCCCCATTGCCCATCTTTGATCCGGAAATAGATCAGGATGCCCCCCATCTGAAAAGCCAAAAACAAGCTACTCGCCAACATATCCGGATAACAGTCCTGCCAATAACTTTGTGTCAACTTAAGTCCCAAAAGCAGTATGGCCAGTAAAAGAAAGAGAACAATGCTTACAGCGCGTTGTTTAAAATCCTGATAAGCTATACCAATTAAAAGAACAACAATGGATATGGTCCACCACATGTTAATCTGCGGTAACCTCTTTTAGGTTTTTATCTTGGTCTATTTCCCACACATTGAACTTACCGTCGCCATTGAAATCCACTACGGCAGTTGCTCTTCCTAGAAAAGTGTTCTGATCGGCGCGCACAATTTCGATGCGGTAGTTGGCTTTCCCGTCTTTCCCGTCGGTACTTAATTTTTCCTGTACAAAACCGATCTCATCCAGGTTGCCACTGTATTTGGACTTTTCGAAAAAATAATTTTTCTCCAAGGTCTGCAAATGTTGCAACTGCACCTTAGCTTCGGTGCTTTTGGCTTTGGTAATCAATGGCATCAGGTTAGGTAACGCTAACAATACCAGTATACCGATAATCACCATAACCACAAGGATTTCCGTAAGACTATAGGCTTTTAACCGCTTTTTGTAGAATCTTTTCATAATTCGACTTCTTCCCTATTTATTTAGGCATTACTAATATAAAAGTTTTCGCCTAACTCTCCTAATTTTTAATTCTTGGTCCTAATAGCCATATTATCTCCATTAATAGGAATATCAAATATACAGCATCTATTATATCGTGGTAGGAAAGCATAATCGAAAACTTATTTTTACAAAGCGATAGGAATTAAAAATCTACTCTAAATAAATTGTTAGTATCATCCAAAACGATTTAACAGAAGCGAAAAGACAGTACCAAATTGCAATGTCAAAAAATTATATATTGAAAACACAACTACACCACTTCAGTATTTGTGTCATCTCTCCTCCAGCGATTAGGTCCGCATATCAGTAACGGACTTCGTAGTACCACAATTACATGAACCATATGGGAATTTCCTGTTCATCGAGCATTCATATATGAATGAACATCGCGACTATCTGCTGTTAAAAGACCTTTATTTTGCCATTTTGGACAACCTTTGGAATAAGAAGCCCGACCGTCTCAAACTAGCTTAGAGCATTGAAGCGTAAGGTATATCTGATGGATGCCAGCATGATCCCATATGATTGTCAATGTTCGACTGGGGTAAATTCCGAAGTAATAAGGGGGCAGATAAGCTGCATACCGTACTTGACTATAATGGCTGCCTACCAGTGTTTATGGAAGTTACCGATGGTAAAGTGCACGAAAGTAAAAAGGAAGACAGTTTTCTTTCCCCAAGGGCAGCATAGTTTGAAGGGCCTAGGTTATGTTGATTTAACTGGATGCATATTTTGGACAGCACAACGGGCGATGAATATGAGATCCTGACTAACAATGCTCACTGGAAACCTTCGATGGTAGTGATAATATATAAACAACGCCGCCATATCGAATTGCGAAGCAATCATAAATGCAAATAAAAACAAACATAAGTGAATAAATCTTTTTCAAACACCTCAAACAGCATCTTAAGTTCACAAGTTTTGTGGAAATATCGCAAAATACCTTTCAAATACAGATACGGTGTGCCCTTATTGGAATACATTTACTGAAAAATATACAGAAAAAAGTCATCTACAAGTAGAATATCTCCAATCCTTTGAGCTTTAAACGCATGAACATATTTGCTAAGACTAACTTTTGGCAATGGGCCAACGACCCATTTATCAAGAAAAAAACGTTTAATAAAAACAGGCAGTTTGGCGTTTTTTAAAAAATAAAGGGGATCGCTAGTAGCGGCGTCTAAATAACACACTTCTAGACAAGCAGAACCGCCCTTTTTCGTAACCTAAATTTTATTTTGGACGGTAGTGATAATTTTGTTGCTTTTTTAATATAAAATAAATAATTTTATATATGTCATATCGACATTTATAATAGCAGTATACCTAATTTCCTCATGCCGTAAAGAGTAGTAACCTAATTTAATACATAAAAAAGCTGTTTTAGAATTATTTCAATATTTAACTTTTACACAAAAGAGCTGTATTTCCTTGAGTTAATGCTATTTATTTTAGTCCTATTTTCATTCAAATGATAATCATTTAATATAAATAACCAATAAGAGACCATGACTGAATTCAATGAATTTCGAAAAAGCATTCTTGTGCTCACGCTTTTGATGATACTTTCAGTATTGTCACATGCACAATTGGCATTGCAGCCTGTCACGCCGCCGTCACCTAGGGCCGCTGAAATTATGCGTGCAAATATTGTTCCAGTGGGATATCATACAGGAACGATAAGCCCTGACATTAAACTACTTACAGTTGATGCCAACATGATCAAAATTCCTATAAGTTTGTCTTACAATTCTCAGGGAGTCAAAGTTGAGACGAGTTATTCACCTGTTGGGACAAACTGGGCTTTGAACGTTGGTGGCATGATCACCAGAAATATTCGCGGAAAGGAAAATCTAAAGCGTTTTAGATTAGAGGATGTTTCAATACCCACTAGCCCAACCGAAAATAATTTTTGGAATGTATCCGAATTTGCAACAGGTGCAATAGACGGAGAGGGTGATATCCTACATTTTAACATAAACGGTTATACAGGAACGTTTTTTTTTGACAATATTGGTGTGGTTATGCAAAAGCATGATCCACGTATTAAATTTAACTTTGATGCAACTGGGAGTGGAACCTTTACGATGTATGATGAATTTGGTAATACATATGTTTTGAAGTCTCTTGAGAACACTTATGAATATAACAATGTCAACTGGTATCTTGAAAAAATTACTAGTCGCGACGGCTCAGTAGTAGTAACATTTGATTATATAATAGGCCAGTCTTCCATTGTAGCCCCCCGTAACTCGAAGCGATACTGGTTTGTGGGAACCAATCCTACAGGGCATTCTTTGTATACTCCCTCTGATATGTATTCAATACAAAAGAATGATAGATTGATCAAAAAGATAACCGTGTCTACAGGCGATTCAGTTGTATTTGGATATGGAGCATCTACTTCTCTTGAAGGTCCGAGCTTGAGAAATATCAAGTACTATTCCGCGCAGGGAGAAGTAATAAAACATGTAGATCTACAGGTGGATCGGGTCCAAACATTGAATGCTTATGTCGAGACCGCTCCTGAATATCCTTCAGCGTCACAGAACCCTCAGTTGAACTATCGGACATATCTTAGTCGGGTCGTGCTCCGTGCAGGAACAGATTCAATGCAATATCGGATGGAATATTTCGGAAGATCCTCTTCTGGGAGAGATTCGCTCCCAAACAGGCTAAGTTGCGCGCAGGATTACTGGGGATATTATAACGGAATAAATACAAATACAACTATGATTCCCAAGATATATGAAAGCCTTGATCCTTTTTTGGGGAATTTGCCAGAAATGTGGGGCTTTTTAGATGAATCTTTTCCAATGGTTCCACTTGAACTTCCAGGAGCGGATCGAAGACCCAATAATAGTTTTCGTAAATATGGAACACTGAAATCCATAACCTATCCAACAGGTGGACGGGATATTTTCGATTACGAGTCAAATGTTACGCCTTTAGATGGAGGGATAACCGATGGACTCCGGATAAAAACTATAAAATCTTATACAGCTGGTACAGTGCTTGCCCAAAGCCGTAGTTTCATGTATGAAGATCCCGTACTGGGTTACAATGATTATCCGATGTATGGCTTTTTGTTTTATGACAACGGTTCACCACAGAATATCCAATATTTTGTATGGAAAATACCATCTCTTGGAGACCCCGTGAGGTATGGAATAGGCATTGAGTTATTTCCAGGTTTTAGAGATGATGTATATCTTAATTCTGTTCCGAAGATTGCCTATAGAAAGGTAACCGAATATCAAGGCGATGGCGGGGGGACTGTATACAACTATTATGCTGAAAGCGGCTATAATGAACAATATGATATTAATAATACACGAGTTTTGTTAATGTCTAACAGTACACCCCAGGGTACAGTTACCAACCAGTATCCGACCTACGGGAGGTTTGGTTGGCCGATGGGGCCTTATTTGACCAATGACCTCTGGAAAAATGGAAATCTGATCAGCAAATCCATATTTAATGCAGAAAATAAAGCTATTGAGACCGAATACAGATACTATAAACATCAGGTTTTAGCGGAGGTACCTTCCATCAAGGCAATTACACTAGTTCAGGATGGAGCCTATATGTTCTATAATTACAAGCAATTGAGTACTTATACACAGCTCGATTCCATTGTAAGTTTAAAGGACGGTGCCAGAAGCAAAAGGAGCTTTGAATATACGACACTTCCATTAGGGAATATCCGTAAAGAAATCGTAGAAAAAAGCGATGGCAAAACAGCATATACAGATTACAAATATGCTTTCGATCGCACGGGATCTGTCTATACAGGTCTTTCTTCGGTGAATTATCTGGCGCCATTGGAGATAAACCGTTATGCAAATAGCAAGCAGGTGGGCCGTGAGGTAGCAAACTTTGGACTTTTTGGAACAAAAACCCGACTTCAGTCAGTATTGAATTATGGAAGAAATTCTACGGTCACATCGACTACAAATTACCTAAACTATGATACATATGGAAATCCACTAGAAGTACAAAAAGATGGAAGATATTCATCATTTCTATGGGATCACAATGGACGTTCACTAATTGCACGGGTAGAAAATTCAAGATCTCTGGATATGGCTTATACAGGGTTTGAAACTAATGAAAAGGGCAATTGGACATATACAGGTATGTCAAATCCCGCTGTCACCCATACCGGTTCCAGAGCTTATGCATTAAATAGCTCAAACTCTCTAAGTAAGAGCGGTCTAGATGTATCAAAATCTTACGAAGTAACACTATCCGTAGCAGGGAGTAGTTCTCCACAGGTGGGAGGAGGAACTATTGTTTCAAGCTACAGTCACGTCGGACCGATCTGGACAGAATACCATTATATCGTTAAGGATGCCCCTACGATTACAGTCGCTTATCCCAATTCCGGCAGTATTATGGTTGACGATGTTAGGATTCATCCCATCGACGCGAAAATGACGACTTATACTCACAAACCACTTGTGGGAATGACAAGTGCCGCGGACGAGCGAGGTATTCCAGAGTTATATTATTTCGATAGTTTCCAGAGGCTTCAAAGTAAATATGACTTTGAGAAAAACATCCTGCAGGATTATCAATATCATTACAGACCAAACTAAGCGAAGGAGAAATTTTTATGAAAAGAATATTAAGAAATATTATCCTGTCTTGTCTATTGCTTCAGATTGGATCAATTTATGGACAGACAGCAGCTAGTCTGAATCAAAACTATCTGATCTCCCGTACGGCCCGTACCACTTATGGTTCATCGGGATTGCTTGACGGAAAGCCTGTGGAAAATGTGAACGTTAACATTCAATATTTTGATGGATTAGGGAGGGAAGTCCAAGCTATCCAGATGCAGGGTAGCCCATTAAAAAATAATATTGTCCAATATCGTGAATATGATGCGGTAGGAAGGGAAGGAATAAAATACCTGCCTCATGTAAAGACTGGAGTTACAACTGGTTTGTTTACTACAACCGCTAAAGCCGATCAGTTGGCCTATTATGCGACAACAAATACCTGGGATCCATCCATTGTAAAAACAACTAAGCCTTACGCTGTAACAGTATTTGAAAAAAGTCCATTAAACCGCGGGGTAGAACAGGGAGCACCGGGAGTTCCATGGCAACCTGCTTCCATCCGGGACAATGTGACATCGGGAACAAATTCAGGGAGAACTGTAGTAACTGAATATGGGACGAATAATAAAAATGACGTACGCCTCTGGGCAATGAATACTGCCAATACCGGAGCAACTTCCAGCTATTATGCCATGGGTGTTCTTAATAAGATTGTATTCAAGGACGAAAACTGGGTCAAGACAAATGGCAGAATGGGGACTGTTGAGGAGTTTAAAGACATTTCCGGAAATGTCGTTTTGAGGAGGCATTGGGAAACGGATACTAAGAAACTGGAAACGCAATATGTATACGATGACTATGGTGACTTGAGGTTTGTCCTGCCACCGGGATATACAGATACGACTTCAGTTTCAGAATCAACAACGGGAGATTTTCATGAATTGATGTACGCTTATAAATATGACACCCGCGGCCGGCTGATTGAAAAGAAGCTTCCGGGAAAAGGTTGGGAATATCTGGTCTACAATAAAAATGATCAAGTAATATTGAGTCAGGATGCAAATCAGCGCGTGCTTAAACAATGGAATTACATAAAATATGATGCTTTTGGGCGAGTTGTTTCTACTGGTATATATACCAATGCAACAACAGGCCAAACGACCCGTGCCCAAGTGCAGGCACTGGCTGATGCTGTAATTTCGCAGTGGGAAAACCGGAATAGCGGCACAGCATATTCGCTGACGAGTTTTCCAAATGACGGAAGCCAGCTATCTGAAAGGATGGTGTCTTATTATGATAATTACGATTTTAAGGCAACCACATTATTACCAGTAACGAGCGGCATCGGAAATACTCTGATTGTAAAGGGACTGTTGACCGGTACCAAAACGACAAAAGATGATGGCACACTTCCGCTTTTGGCAGTAAATTACTATGACATAAGGGGACGCCTTCTTGAAACGGTATCAGAAAACCACCTTGGTGGAGTTGATAGAACTACAAACACCTATAATTTTTCGGGAGATCTTCTCACCAGTAAACGCCAGCATAGGATTGATGGTGCACCTTCTGTGACAACAGTTTTAACTACGAATGAATATGATCATGTAGGGCGTCTTACGCAGACCAAAAAGAAAATTAATAGCCAGGCTGAGGTGCTCCAGAGCCTATTGGCCTATAATGAAATTGGTCAGTTGAAGGGCAAATCGTTACATAGTGAAAATGGTGGCACCAACTTTCTGACAAGCCTAAATTACACCTACAACGAAAGAGGCTGGCAAACTAAGGTAAGTTCGGTACAATTTACCTCGCAGCTGAATTATAATGTCAATGGTACAGCAGTGCTAAGTAATGCGCAATATAACGGAAATATAGCGCAGCAACTTTGGGGGCATGCAGCTACTACAAGCAGCACATTTACCTACTCTTACGATGTGTTGAATAGGTTAAAAAGCGGTGTCAGCACGGGTACGGTCATGAGCGAGGCTTTGACCTATGATGATATGGGCAATATAAGGACACTCATACGGGATAACGGTACGGCAATTACTTATAGCTATAATAACAATAATAAAAGTAACCGCCTTGCGACTTTGTCAGGCGGACTTATTGGAACCTTTATATACGATTTAAATGGGAATACGACGAAAGACCGTACTGGTATGACCTTAACTTACAATTACCTGAACCTGCCCAAAACGGTCATTAATACGAGTAAAAATATAGCATACACATATGATGCTTCAGGTAAAAAGTTGAGTAGGAAATCTACCGTTAATGGAACTATGGCTCAGCAGGATTATATTGATGCTATTGAATACGGTAGAACAGGCAGCGCTGCCCCCACTATTGAACGTATTGCGACAGAAGATGGATTTCTACTGAACAATGCAGGAACATATAGTTACTACTATAATTTGACGGATCACCTAGGAAATGTACGTGTGGCCCTCAAAAAAGATGGCACATCGACGGCTCCATTAGTTACGATTGTACAAAGGCAGGATTATTATCCATTTGGTAAAACCAAGTCTCTATTGACAGGAATAAATAATAAGTATCTTTATAATGGTAAGGAAATGCAGACGGACTTGAATGGTGGCTCGCATACCTTGGGAAGTTCTTATATATTGGAGGGACAACTGGATTATGGAGTTAGATTTTATGACGCAGAGATAGGTCGGTGGAATGTTGCTGATCCATTGGCTGAGACAATGAGACGACAATCGGTATATAATTATGCATTTAACAATCCAATACGCTTTATCGATCCTGATGGAATGCGACCGAGAGCTATGCAGGAGGAGAATATAAATATTTTGACTATGACGAAGGTAAGATGGTTACAAGTGGAGATCCAACTATTTAGACCATAGTGAAGAAGAGGTGTTGGCTGAGAAGCAATTAGGAAATGATCAAGATGATCCTCCTAAAAAGAAATTAGAGATAAAACCTAGAAATTACTTTGGCTCGTATTATATTGGTCCGAATAATCCAAAAGATGAACGGGGGGAAGATAATTATGATCCTAACCCCCTTTCATTGCTTGATTTCTTTGCATTAATTCATGATCGTAAGTACGACAAAGTTGATGCAAAAGGGCCTACTGATGCGTTGTTAAATACGAAAACGTTGGATGCAGATATTGAATTGACACTAAGATCATTGGGATACTCTTCATTGATGAATTCAATGAATAATTATGAATCTGGAAAAGGGGCACTTGTAGGAGCGGCATTTTTAGGGATTTCCATTTCAAAAACACTACAAAAAGGCGTAGATAAGGCTTTTAATGGCATTTTTCAGCCTGCAAGTAATAAGAATAAAGTTAAAGAACAAAAGTAAAAAATAAAAATATGAAAAGAACTAAATTCCACCGATCTATAATTTTGTTACTTCTTTTAAGCAGCTTCCTTTTTTCTTGTGATTTCATCGCTGCCGGCAGTAATTTAATGGCAGAACGCTATAAATTTGAAGTAACACAGGATTCTCTTATAAAGAAGATAACTGCTTATAATGAGAAAAGTATTCAAGACTCAGTATTTAAAATTAGTGATAAAAATCCATCGTTCTACAGAGGTTATATTAATGATATAGAAAATAATGATATTTATTGGGTTTTAATTCCAGTTGCATCTGATGCTCCAACTGAATTATTGCTAATCTCTGTAGAAAATAGGGTGTCAGGAAAAATAATAATAGTTAATCAAGAACCAAAATTGGAAAAAGAGATCAATTCAAGGAAAATTGTTGTCAAAAATTTTAAAAATAGAGTTTTAGATAAAATAGGATTGAAATATAAGCACACTGGCAATGCAATGAACAAAGTTTACTAGTCATCTATCAAGCGATTATAGAGCAAGCAGAAGTTGGGCATAGCCCTACTTTTCTTGCCCCATTTGCCTAAAATGGGGTTTAGAGTATCCTCCAGGGATACTCTCTTCACTTAATGCTCGCATCAAGCCACTTTTTAGTATACTGGACAGTATACTTTAAATCCATTCCACCATGAAAATAATAGGCTGTATATCAAATAGGCAATATATCTAGCCTTAAATTTATTCATATAGCTATATATCAAATTTTATAAAAAATAAACTAAATAGATTCTTAGAAGTTGAGAGTTACCTCTTCAATGCAAAACACTTTGTGAAATGATATTTTTTTTAGTAAATTTATATTAAAACATTAACGAATGCTAATACAATTTGGAATAGACTATGGGCTAAAGCCTAAATTCGGAATAATTGGTGATATCAGTTTTCAAGAAAATTATGATAAAGCAAAATGCAAAGGCTTAGTTTACGTCCATTGTCCAGATAGCACAGGAAAGGAAATGCCTTGCGAGTTTGGTTTTATGATGCAAGAAGAACGGTATGCTGAAAAATTTCTTGATTCATTAATTGCCTGGAAAGAGAAATTAGACGATAGTAGAGCTATAGATTTAGAATTTTTCGAATACGAGAATGGAGATTACCTTCTCTCAATATCACCAAATGTAAAGCTGTTAATTGAAAGTATAATTCCAGACCACCTTAGGGACCACGTTGATCCAGCTGTAGTCCAGATGTATCAGGGGAAAGGAGGAATGAAAATTAGCCAAAATTATAGAAATTTTAAAGAAAACTATTTAAAGGGGAGAAACATTGCCGTACGATATTTTCTTGTAAACGAACACAATCAGATTATAAAACACTTGCGTCCTAAACGTTTAAAAAGTGGCGGTGTTTAGATATAGCAAAGTTGCTATATTTAAATCGCAAAATTATAACACACCGCCATGATAAATTTAAACGTTTTTAGTCAGATTTTATCTCTTATCGACCGCGAATTATTCAAAGATTTGGTTTCAAAGCACAAAAGTGACAAACATCAGAAAGGGATCAACAGCTGGACGCATCTAGTCAGTATGCTTTTCTGTCATTTTTCCTCGGCAGATTCGGTTCGTGATATTAGTAACGGTTTACGCAGTACCACTGGTAATCTGAACCACTTAGGTGTAGTAAGAGCTCCAAGTAAGTCTAATATATCCTATATCAACACACACCGTACCCATGAACTTTTCAAAGATCTTTACTATTCTGTTTTGGATAGGCTTTGGCAAAAGGACACCCATTTTCGCAAAGATCTTGGTCAGCTAAAGCGTAAAGTATATCTGATGGATGCCAGCATCATCCCCTTATGTCTATCTGTATTTTGACTGGGCTAAATTCAGGAGCACCAAAGGTGCGGTAAAACTGCACACCGTTCTGGATTATGATGGCTGCCTGCCTGTTTTTATGCAGATTACCGATGGAAAAGTACATGAGAGCCAGCGGGCCGGTAGTTACAGTTTTTCTAAGGGAAGCGTGGTGGTAGTGGACCGTGGCTACGTGGATTACAGCTGGCTTGGGGATTTGGACAGCAGGGGCTGTTATTTCGTTACCAGGAGTAAAACCAACATGAATTACAAGGTTATCAAATCATATCAGAGTGAAGCACTCTTGGAAAAGGGAATCATTAAAGATGAGATCATTGAGCTTTCCGGTGCTGCCTGCAATAAATACAATTCCAAACCGTTACGCCTGGTCCACTTTTGGGACAGCACCACTGGTAATGAGTACCACTTTTTGACCAATAATACTAAATGGAAGGCTTCTTTGGTGGCAAACATCTATAAACAACGCTGGCATATCGAAGTCTTCTTCAAGCATCTAAAGCAGCGCTTAAAAGTATCGACATTCATAGGGACTTCTGAAAATGCAGTGATGATACAGATCTGGACTTCACTGATCGGCATATTACTGTTAAAGTACCTCCAAAAGAAGGCCAAATATGATTGGAATCTTTCCAATCTTGTGGCATTTATCAGAATGAATATCTTCGTGAAAATAAACATCTGGAAATGGATAGATGATCCATTTGTCAGGCCTCCGGTCAAAGGAAAAAATGGACAGCTGAACATCTTCACGGAATGAAAAGTAGGGGTCAAAATTCAAATGAGCAAAAAATCAATGGTTGTAACACAGAAAACGACTCCTAAAATTTATTTAGGACACATGTGATTATAAAAAGAAGTGAAAAATATTTTGTGAAGACTGAGTTTCAAATTTTCAATAGAAAACAATTTAGACGATGAATCTAAATTAAATCCCATACTAAATCGTAACATCAAACGATCGAAACCACCCAAAATAAAAAAGGGATGATCGGGAAATTCATTGACAATAGGAATAAAAAGCTTAAATATTTTTTTCCCTGTAAACATATCAAAGATTAATGAATGAAGGATGGTTATCAGAAGTTGTCTCTGAAATCAATAAGCGATATTCAATGGATCAAGTTATACAGGCTGTTAGTAATTTAATTTTTATGGAAAGGTTAAAACAAAATGATACAATAAAAATCGACACAGCTAGAAGTGGCTATGATCTTGAATTAATCAAATATTTATCAGAAAATTATGAATCCTTTAATAGTTACTTTCCTGACAGTAGTATATTCAATAAACAAAAAATAGAAAAACAGATACGCCTTGATGAACAGTATTTTAAGAAACAAACTAATAATATATAATTATGACAATTTTAAGTGAAATCGTTGCCTTTCTAAATCAGGATCCGACTGGGATCGCCAGTTCAGTGATCGCCAGTGCTTCTTATGATTTCTTAAAAAACACGCTTAATTTCAAGAGCCTAAAAACTAAAATAGGGAAATTATTCAGGAGTGAAAAAGAGACCGAAATTTTCATACAGAATCTATGTGAAAGACCTGCGTCAAATAATGTTGAGAGTGACATAAAGGCTTTGTACCAGGAAACGACGGGCAGTCAAGCCCCATTGGATATACAATCGCTCTTAGTAGACTGGCTTAAAGAAAATAAACACGCGATTGAAAATATAAACAACATACAAATTTCTCATTCAAGCGGCTTTAATATCGGAGTACAAAATGCTGCAAGAGATATTATAAATATACAGGGGGATTACAGGGCTACTAAGGATTCTGATGCAGATCAATAAACAGGAAGCAGACACGATAGTCAACATTGCTGGAAATCTTATTAATTCAGGAGAGCTCCGCATCAATACGGTGTATCTAAATGTAGATGGGAAGCAAGTAGAAGCATTTACGCAATCCGATCAATCTGCCCTGAAAGTCCAATTCAATATAAATTACCTCACATTTCTTCAAAAAAACTTTGAAGGTAAGAATCTTATTAAACGTTCTGCCTGCACAGAAATCGAGGAACTTTTGGATACGAAACAGGAATTGGCTGTAATCGGTCAACCCGGCGTGGGAAAAAGCTGCATGATGTATGAACTTTCAAAATCATACGTAAATGTCGTTTATCTTAATCTAAAAAATAAATCACTCAAGACAGTCCTGCTGTATTTTATCAATAAAATTAATGAAGTCAACAGTCAGCCCCTAACCTTTATAGATGATATTGATATTTGCCTGGAAATATTGCAGAGCCTATTGATCAAAAGCAAAATGATCTTCTTTCTTGATGAGTGCGAGGCAGCAGTTGATTCATTTGAGAGAATACTGCTGCTCAATAAATTTGAAAATAAATTTCTGTACACTTCTCAGAATAACCTGCCATTCACAAATAGCAGAATTGAAATCTTTACACTTGGGACATTTGACATTGAGGAATCCCGACAGTATTTAAATCAACAGGGGCTAATCCTTGATATCTTAACTTTTAATGAGCTGTACGATGTTTCATGTGGGAATGCACTTTACCTATATTACTATAGCCAATATAGTGTCAATCCTCTCCCTAAGGATCTTGCAAACTACCACAGATCAATATGGGGAAGTCTCTCTAACAAGGAAAAAGAATGTCTCATCTTTATTTCACTTTCTTATCTTCCCATGTCAATTACATCGTTGGTTTCACTTGTTTCTTTTGAAAGCTTGCAGGAAGCCAGCGAATTTATAAGCAGATTACGCTTGGCAACAATATCAGATGATGGGCATTTATCTATATTCCATCCCTCATTTAGAGATTTTATTTCAGATGAGCTGGCAAGATTTTCAACTTTAAAAACTTATAAAATTCGGCTAGGAGAATATTATCAGGAAGAGAACGACTATATTCAGGCGACGTTTCTTCTAATTGATGAGAAACCGGATGCAATACATGAATTTGGTTTTGAAGCTTTACCTGGGCTTGTAAACAGGGGTGATCTTGAGCTTGCCAATCGTCTCATAAATATCCTGCTTACTAAAAAACAATCCTCATATGTTACAGGCTACCTTAAATACCATCTTTACGGGAATCTCCGCTTGCTGAATAGAGCAAGAAAGGCGGATGATATTCTCGAAGAAGCACTGAAACTTCTAAAAAAAGCAAAAGACCGCAAACTTTATTTAAGCGCATTAATGGGCAAGGCTATTGACCTTATTGAAAGAGGAGAACATCAAACAGGAATCGATCTCGCAGATTCTATTCTAACAGATAAATCCTGCTCAGATGAATTGTTTAAAGGCCAGCTATTGGTTAGCCTTTCCAAGATATATGTTGACCTCCACCAATTCAAAAAAGCTGCGGTTGCAGCAAAAACAGCCTATGATTCGTTTGCAAAAGAAAACCATCTCCATGGGTTGATATCAAGCCTTTCAAATTTAGCCTCTGCATTGGGATGTACAGATGACCAGAAAAAACTTGCAGAGGAATATGCGCTGAAATTACTCCAACTCCCATTGGAAAAAATAAATTATGGTACAAAGTTGATTGTCCTAAATGTCTTAACATCCTTAAACCGTCAGAACGGGAATTATGAAGCAGCAAAAAAGTATGGGTATGAAGCAGTATACCTTTGCCAGCATTATAAACTTGAACAAAAAGCAATTTTGAATCTTACCAATTATGGGAATGTAATTAGGGATACCGGAGATCTAACGGGAGCAATAGCAATCTATGAAGAGGCATTAGAACATAGTGTTAAGCTCGATCTACCTAAAGAACAATCAAGGGTCTGCTGGATTTTATCAAGTATCTATGCTGAGCAGGGCGAACAGACGAAAAGCTTAGAATTTATAGCGGTTTCGATCTCGATGGCCGAGAGGGTCAATTATCTTTATGGAATGGCACATGGACTAGATGAACAGGGAGCACTACTCTCAGAAATGAAGAGAATGAGTGATGCCGGTGCTAGCTACGAGAAGGCATTCCATATATTCAATTCAATGGACGACATGGTCAGGGAAAGTAGAAATTGTCTCACGAATGCAATCTTATGTTATATGGAATCCGAAGAATCCGACCGGCTCGAAGGACTTATAAATCTTTCATTGGATAGCTTGGAAACCAGCCGTTTCATCGACCTTGGAGGGATTTCCGATTACGACAGAATCAATATCGATGTACATAATTATTTCCTCAGAATAGGTAAAAAGGCAACAGAGTCAGTAAATGCACCAAATTTAATTCAGTCATATCTCAATTATTTAAAATATTGCAAAAGAACTCCTCTGGTCAGCAGTAAGGATTTTAAAAATTTATTACTTCAGCTCAGTAAAAATGTAAACACAAACAAATATATCAAAGCGAATCTTGCTGTCCTCATCGAGCAATCAAGCAATTTATTAAACCGGAAAGATTTATTGGACGTCATCGAATCTTTAGACCAACAGTTAGAGGGCTTTTTTGCGAGGGAAACAGAATTTGAGATAATTTTCTTAATAAGTTTGAAAGAAGGATTCAATATTGAAATAGGAGTATTAAAAGACGAATTGACCAACATAAAATTGACTATTAACTTTATATTATTTTTATACTCACTTCCAAAGTGTCTATGCTTTAAAGGAAACAAAATGGAATCGTTCTGTAAGATTAACATGATTAACTACTCTACACTTATATCCCATTTAGGTAACACTAAAGTGCCGTCATTTAATTTTGATGATTTCATACAAGTAACGATCTTAAATCGACCGGACTATACGATACCTCTTTTTGTCGTTGTGAATGATGACTTTGAGTCTTTTTCAGATCTCATGGAAAAAGAAGAGAACAAATGTAATTTCTACTTTATCCGAACATTGATTAATGAACTTATCGGACATTTCCACCATGCCAAAAAGAATATTATCTGGAAATACGCAAAGTCTTTAAGCCAAGAAATAGCTCATCTATATGATTATACAATGATTTCTGGCCAGGCGGAAACCCAATCTGATTTTCATGTTGATCTTTCCAAGCTTGACGAAGCATTTAATTCAACTGATTATGAATGATATAAATAAAATTTTCAAGCAAGCGATGTACTTGCTCATTCCTCCTCCAACCCATAAAAACGAAATCCCCACTTTGGGTATTGGATTTTCAAATCGAGAATTACCTTTGACCGCAAGCAAATTGCTGAAATTAGAGGATGTCGACTTTATTCTTAATCTTCATATAGTAGGAATGTGCGTAGATCTAGTAGCTAGTGATAGTAAAAGTTCTAAAGATGTATTTCGAGCGCACTTAAATTGTGATTTAAATGAAGTCAACAATTTCAGAAAAGTAGTTAAAAACAATTCAAAGGTGCTTTTGTATTGGGTGTCTTTGAAAATTGCGAATTTTACGTATTATACGAAGGCAAAAATTTTGAACCTTTTATGGTTAATAAAATACAATTTATCGAGAATTGATGAATATAATTTTTATCACTTAGGACTTGTTATAAGAATATAGATGCTTGTGAGATCTTTTCGGAAAGACAAGATAAAAATACTCTAGAGTCTAAAGCCTTTTTCGTGCTAAACCCGCCTGCATTTATTCTATTCCAAACGAAAGGAAGTGTATATAAATTCATTTGTAATAAATTAAATCTATGTCAGCACACTACTTTAAAGCAAGAAAAATACTTGATTTTAAGTCACATCCTTTCTCAATCGGAACTATAAAAGGAGTTCCTAGAGGATATGAAGACAATCATTTTCTTTTAAAATCTATGGTTTAAAACGTGAGGTATTTGACGATTACTATCAGTACCATCTGGAATATTATATTTCCAGTGAAAACCGTTCAGAAAAGAAGTTCTTTTCCCATGTGTGGCATATCGTTTCCGATAGGATCGATTATTTTAAAGGCCAGAGTCCCTATTCCTCCAAACATCCGCTCTATGTTTCCAATATTGGAAAGCTGAATGAATTCTTGGATTTTCTCTCACCGCTGGACAAATGGAATATCAGGCCAAACGATATGCTGATTAAGGAAAAGGATGAACAGATCTCGAGATTGCAGTCAGAACTGGAAATCCTGCTAAAGAAATTGGCCGATCTTGAAAAATACGAAGTGTCCGTCAAACCGATGATTCAAGACGAGCATCTTCCAACTTTTATCGACCTGCTCCAACAGATGAAAAACCTGACACTTCCGAATGGAAGGAAGCTATTGGTCAGCGACTACGAAAGCCCTTATTACAAAATGGTATCGAAATATTTCGTCTACAATGGCAAAGATATACCTGTCAATACCGCCCGGAATTATTTCGTACAGAAAGATCCAAAAGATTCCATGAAAGGCGTCAAAATTCCTGATGATAAAAAACTGTTCCAGATAATCCCCATAAAACAGGATTAATAGCGATCCTGTTCGAATGTTGAACATGACCAGCGGACTCCGCTGGTCATCCAAACAGCCTTTCGTGTACCCAATTTTGTACCGGTGGCAGAGCACAAATGTCGAGCCGGTATTGTTCACAAAATTGGTATGCTTATGGTATTTGATATCCTGACAAAAGAAGATTTACAGCAGTTCAAGAAAGAACTGCTTGAAGAGATCAAACAGGTTTTAAAAAGAGAAAATCCAGGGAACAGCGGAGATAAGGAATGGCTCCGTAGCAGGGAGGTCAGAAAGAAACTGGACATATCTCCCGGAACCTTGCAGAACCTACGGATCACGGGCATCCTACCCTTTAAAAAGATCGGGGGCAGCATGTACTATCGCAGCAATGATGTCGATAAAATGATGGAGGGAGGTAATGGCAATGGATAACGGTATGCAGGATCATTACTTTAGCTCATATTTGGAGCAAACAGCAAAAGATAGCAGGTTGCTTCCATCGCACATCGGGTTGCTCCTGGCAATGTTCTATTATCACCGAAAAGAGCGTCCCGGGGAATTCTTTCATTCCAGCCGTAAAAAACTGATGCATTTTTCGCGTATAAAGTCGATTGCGACCTATCACAAATGTCTTTCTGATCTCATCCTTTATGGATATGTGGATTACATACCCTCCTGGCATCCGACAAAAGCTAGCAAGTTCCGGTTTATCATTGACGATAATCCCGACAGTAATGGCTAGATCAGATGAGAATATACGGTCAGTCCGCTTCCCAGTGGAAGTGGATGGCCGTCTGGCACTGCTCTCCCGTAAACTGGGCAGGACCAAGCGGCAATTGGTGATGGAGATGGTTGATTATTTTTACAGGAGCAAGAAAGACCCTGCTGATCTGAATGATGAAGTCCTGAAAAAAGAACTCTCCAGTGGGGTAAACCGTATCCTTTCCTTTATCCGAAAACAGGAGACCGATCTATTGGTTCCCCTGTATTCCATGCTGGACGAACTTGGTGCTGTCACCAAACAGCAATCCGGTCTAATTGATCTGATTTCCGATGAACAGCAGAAATCGTCCGAATTTCTAAAGGCAAATACGGAATATCTCGGGAGTCTGGATAAAGTCCTTAAAAAGATATTTCTGGGGATTACCCAAAGACAGGAATTAAAGGATGGTTTCAGGAGGATCCTTGAACATTACATCGCCCAGCGGGAAACACTGGGCTGGCCGATATCTACCACAAAGAAAGAAGAACTGGCAAGGCAGGTCAGGGAAGCACTGGATAAACTTTAGCCGTTATGTATATCAATATCACGGATTCCGAAACAGGAAACAATCAAGGAAGTTGTGGCGATCTTGTCGGCTATCTGGAAAAAGAAAACCGTTTGACCGATAATAAAAAACAGGAACACTGGTTCAATGGAGAGCGGAACGATATTAAACCCCATGAGGTGCGCATCGGGATTGATGGCAATATTGCCAAACTGGGCAGGCAGGACAGTAAGTTCTTCCTGCTCAATATCTGTCCCAGCAGAAAGGAGATCGATTTCCTGCTGGCTACTTATGGTGAGGATGGTGCAAAAGAAAAATTAAAGGAATATGCTGCACGGATCATGGATGAATATGCGCGTAATTTTAAACGCCCGGGAATAGAAAACAACAAAGATCTGTTGTGGTTCGCCAAACTTGAAAACTACCGGTACTATAGCCATAAAGATCGTGAGGTCAAGAATGGCACGAGAAAAGCGGGGCAACGAAAGGAAGGTCCACAGATGCACATTCAGGTCATTGTCAGCCGAAAAGACATCACCAATCGTATCAAACTGAGTCCACAGAACAGGTCCCGGGGCAGGAATGTGGAACATTCCAAAAAGCTGGGACAGTTTGACCAGATGGCCTTTAAGCAGTGCGGGGAAACTGTATTTGACAGGATGTTTGGTTTTGACCGAAAACTGAAAGAAACCTTGCAGTATGCGAATATCATGAAGAATGGCAATGCGGAGCAGAAGGCAAGGCTTCATACCTTTGACAGGCTCCTGGAAAGAGGGGCTATCCCAAAAATGGAAGATGGCTGGACAGATAGGCTACTTGCTAAGCCCGCTCAGGACAGACCTACCGTACTTGGGGATATATTATCCTCATTTGCCACAAATGGCCTTGGACTCCTGGATATGCTTCTTGATCCTGTTCAGGAGTTTGGCGGTCAGGGAACGGTCACTGATGAGGAAGAAAGAAGAAGAAAACGAAAGAAGAAAAAAAGGGGCCTGCGGAGATAAAAACGCTATTCAATTAATTATGGAAGTGGATAGAACAATGATCCAGCATGATACAAAAATTATCTGCTGGATCATTATTTCGGCTTTCCCCAAGCTATCACGCTTCATTTTTTCGGCAAATGTAGGATAGATATATAGTTTACTGAATATAACCAAAAACTTATATACAGTAAAAGATATAGACACATATCTACGGTTACATATTGCTGGCAATATGGATATTCATCTTCACCGCTTCTGCAAATTTACCCAAGATGGCACAAAGGTCAAGGGTATATTAAACGCCCCTACGCACGCATCCATCGCTTGCGCCCTTGACCCAATTGTGCCGTCTTGGTTTTTGGTGGCCTAAGCGGTGAGGATGGAATGGTGTGTCCCGACCATCGGGCAACAAGGGGGGAGTAAATATGTATTTATCAGAACAGTAATAAGCTATTTCAGAGTAACAATCGAAAATGGATGAATAGGGAATGTTATTTTTATAAAGCTGACCATGATCAAGACCGATAGAGGGAAAACAATAAAAAAGATAGACGCCCCAACATATAAAAATGTCAAATAGACCAAATAAATCGTATATTAGGTTTATTTGCTCAATTTCACAGGTTAAGTTGGTGCTACCAACTTATTAATAACTTAAAGCATGAAAAAATTAAAATCATTAGTATTTATCCTATTGATTGGAATAGGAATTTGTAGTGCCCAAACCGAAAACCACTTTGTCGACCTGCCTTCAACCGATCCGAAAACGACTTTTGAGAACGTATTACAGCTTTTTCTTTCGAGCGATTATTTTGTCCTTTCGGCGGATAAAGGCTCGGGGCTTATACAATGTAAAATCGTTAACGATGACAGCAAAGTTTTTACAAAGCTAAAGGTAGAGATTCTCGAATACAATCTCCTTTTACGAGAAAACAAAGATAAAGGTACACGGATATATATTCAGGCCAACCTTAAACAAAAAATTCGTTCTGCGAGCGTGAATAACGACGGAGTTTACAATGATGATGTCGGTGTCACTAAAAAGCCAAAATATTATGAACCCTTGATAACATTCCTCAAATCCAATTTGAACTAGAGCTTGTATCGGCATACGGATAAACCTCATCACTGTTACAGGGTTTTGGCAGAAAACTGCGTATTACGCATAGAACGATTAAACATAGTTTATTTTTAGTTTTCGTATCTCTATAAATTAATCGAACGGATCGTTTTTTGTTATTTTCATCTGTTTACACTCCTGCCCCAACTGAGACATCTTACCTTTTGGTTGCCTTAGCGATGACAATAGTATCGATTGTCCCAACCTATTTGGCCCAAGTTCTTAATTCTTCAATTTTATACATCATCTGTGACACTCAAACAATCCGAAAAATCAGCTAAAATGTGATTTAACTCTTTTGTTTTTTTTGTCCCAGATAAAGAATCTTTCCACTTTTTAGGATAACTCTTAAACTATATCGCCCCTGGAGAACAAAATAGTTTCTGTTACGGAGCAGATCCAAGCCATAGATCCGATAGAATTTTGTCCGTTTATGTTCCACCAGATAAGCTTCTTTTATCGCGTACCATGGTATAATCACGAAATGCGGGTATAACGGAAAGAACCGAAATTGAATCTCCCTGGATGTGATCCGTAATTCCATTTTGATCAGAAGAAAATAAACGGTAAACAGGACTGACAACGGGGCACCTGCAATAAAAAGAATATTACCGGCAGGAACATTGCCAAAAGGCTGCCCCAATACAACCTGGACTATAAATTCCGCGACAAATAGAATGTTTAAACCAATCTGGATGATCCAGAATAAAGAGCTGGTAATTTTTTGTTTTTCCCGGTACAGTATTGCCATATTATTCATTGTATTATTTTGGGTGAAATAATGTGCCTAGAGGAAATCAACATTGATAAGGCTTCCTTATAGTATTTCAGACAGGTTCATTAATTCTTTTTACTTCAACTGTGACATATAGCGGTATATAAAATCGGGGCTCTTGAGCCGCTCTTTACCATATTTATTGATCTGGTCGGCATATTGCATCAGTGACCCGCAGCCGGCTTTATTAAAGAGTTTTCGGAGACCTTTATCCCCTGAAATATCATAAAGCAGAAAAGCATCCATGCAGTCGATCATAAGGTGTTTTTTGTCCAGCAGTTTGAGCTTGGTCATTTCTTCCAGCTTATTGCCCTCCGGTGTTCCCGAATTGGTCAGGAAGAGAAAAGTCCGGATCAGCCACTTGTCCCGCTGGAGCGAGATGATAAAGTAGCCCACTTTGTAGGTAGCAAGATAACATTCCAGCAGTACATAATCCTTTTTTACAATGGTTTTAGCCGTGCCTTCCCGTATGACATATCCAATATAGGCCTGCACATAACCCCGCCAAAAAACTGCCCGCTCTTCGAAACGTTCAAGTGCATGCTGCTGGGCGTATATTGGTAGGGCGATATCATCGTCGACATTGATTAATCCCAGCTGGCTCGGTCTGATGGAGATCCAGTCAAACTCATCTACTTTGGTCGCTGAGGGCACTCCCATGCGGACAACCGTTCTCTTCTTTCCGTCAACATCCTGCAGGGCGGTGGAATGGGACAGCCTGTGCACATGGATTTCGTTTGTCCCGCCGAACTGTTCAACCGCCATCCGGTCAAAACTGAACCGTACAGTACCTTTATAAAAATCATAGAGCTGCAGGTCATTGAGGCTCATGATCTGGATAATCTTCATCCGCTGCTCGGCGAACCATTCGGTAGTGGTAAAATAGGGTGCGAAAACTTCCCTTAATCTGGAAAACCCTTTTATCCTGCCACCGACCCTATACTGGATATAATGCAGGAGTACCAATGCATCGGTCAGAAAACGGGCATAGGAAATCTTCTCGCCCAATAAGGTCTCGATATGTTGACCACTGAGCAGCTCAGCCAGAGTCTGTTTATAGCTTCTCAGCTCTTCGGCATTCAGGACACGTTTGCCGTGGGGTATCACCCTAATATCGGGATAACGGTATAGGTATAAAAGACGGAGGCTACTTTCTGGCAGTAGTTCGAAATATCCGATACCGACCATTTTCTCACAGATAATGCGTAAACGATGGTAAAACACCTGCCGGCGGGCCTGTTCTTTTTGGCCAAAATTGGTTTTTCTGTGGCTGGATCTACTCATACGCATTTCTTTTTATCTGACAAGCAGATAGCTTATTTTCACTTTTGGTGTGATATAAATACTCATTAAGTTAATAAAATTTGGGTATAATACCAACTATTAGAAGGCGGAAGTGGACTGTGGCTAAATTGGTGTCACTTTTTGGATTGAGGGAGGATAGTAAGCATAAATAATATTTTGGGCGAAATCTAAAGTAAACCTAGCATAAGGATTCATATTGAGCATGTGAAGAACAGATGCCTAGATAGCCAATAAGCTAGTCCAATAATAGGTAACTTTGTTATTAGGCATGTAAGCAGATAAATTAGTAAAGCACTTATCAGACAGGCTAATGCCAGTAAAGAAAAAAGGCCCCCACCCCGAGAGATAGAGACCAAGTTCTCAATTTTAAATTTCTTGAAATGAAGATATTGTCTAATTAGTCTTTAAAGACCGAATCTCTTTTTTCAACTCTTCTATTGTTCGATTTGCTTCAGATAATTCCTCTCTACAAATTGTATGCGCTCTTAACAATTCATTATGACTTTCAAGCAGATTAGTATATTTCTGTTGAACTCCTTCAAACTGTAATTTCAACTCTGTATAACTCTTCTCACCTCCAACTGGATTGGACCGGAAATAGGGTGCCAATTCAGGGAAATCAATGGAGAAATCATGAGGTATAGCCTTCCCATATTTTACCATGATTGAATCGGATAAAAATTCCTTTTTAAAATGATTATACAATGTATTAGATTTATACCCAGCTCTTTGAGCGATACTCTCATTCGTATCTGTACTCAACGACACTGCGATATATAAAGCTAATCCTCTCCCTATATATTCTTTATCAGTTACTCTGCTATTCTTTTTTCTCACAAAAAATATTATCTCAATTGATATAAAGATACGCAGGCTTTATGTTGATAATAAAATTGAAAATAAGTTGATTTATATTGATTTTTATTTATATTTGTAATATAAAGTGTTTGTAAAACTATTTTTTTATTGATTTTAATGGAGTAAAATAGAATTAAATCAATAAGATTGGATCAATTGAAGTTAACGAACTCTCGTATCTGAATTTGGCGATTTGCAATGCGAGTGTGAGTACTGCGTCAATTTTCCTATCTTTGAGAAATCTTTTCTCAGGGTAGGGTTGACGCTTGCTTAGACCATGCATTGCAATATAATCTTCGGGTTATACATTGAAAATTACTTCCCTGAGAGTAGTGAGTAAAGGTTTCGCCAAAGCCTCAGATGCAAAAGGAAGGCAAGTAGTCAACCCACTTTTAGCTTTTCGAGAGTTCTTAGAAATAAGAACTGATGAGAACAACAAGAATACAAGATAAGCATTATTGTATGCCATCAAAGAATGGCACCAATAGCGCTTATCTTGTTTTTTTCTCTAGCAAAAAGCAACTGCTTCAAAAATTAGCTTGTCCCCCCGAATAATCAGGTGAGATAACCCTATACCGCTCCCTCTTTGTCCCGACCGAATCCGTCATAAATTTTCCAAGGGCTGGGAGCGGCTATTTTATAGCCCTAAAAAAAACAGACCAATTTTCATCGAAGAAATGAACGCTATCAGCGTAACGGGCAAACCATACCCTGATTTTTTCGACCACAAACAGACCCTATTATGATCACACTTATACTATTACTACTAAAAGATATCCTAAAAACACGCCTTTACAGGGGGAACAACCTGTTAAAGATGCTCACGGCAATTTTCGTTTCTATGTTTAGTTTATGCTCAGCACAGTCCGTGGAAACACGGGCTGATGCCGGGCAGACTACCACGAAGATAACACGGGAGACTATCCCTTATTTCGTTACAACCACTGATAAGGATGATATCCGGGGGCAGATACTACATTTTAACCCTGATGCCAACCTGGCCAAATATCCCTTGTTTGAATATAATGTGAAGATGGACCGGATACCTCCGCTTAAAATAGGACAAAAGGTACCAGACGATATTATTGATCTACCTATACGCATAGCTGGCGATAGATACGGCAGGGACAGTGTCACGCTAAGGGAACTCTCTGCGGGCAGGATGCTCGTTCTTGACTTTTGGGCAACCTGGTGTGCTCCCTGTCTCGCTTCGATGGACAAATGGAAGCAGCTACAGCCAAAGTATGGCGATCATGTTCAGTCTGTCGGTCTCATGCTTGACTATGATTATAAAGCTGAACTCACCGCCAGAAAAAGGGACTGGACTTCGCCACAGCTTATAGGCCCCGAGGTATACCTGCTAAATGCCTATTTCTGCGGCACACCGGTTACGGGCCCCTCGGCATGGATAAAAGACGGAATCTTGGTCGGTATTACCGATGCGGCAACCAATATCGAGCCCATCCTCGAAAAAATGGATACAGGGGAAATTACCGCCATTCCCGAGAAGTATATGTGGAAATCACCATTTTAACAGAGAGGAGATATGAAAGAACGAATTATTATTACGATCCTATTTATTCTGTCCATTCTAACTGTAGAAGCACAGGTTTCGGGCCACGTAAGGGATGAAAACAGTGCTCCCCTGCACGGTGCCACACTGGCACTAAAGGGGTCAGGTATTTCGGCAAAGACAGACAAAAACGGCTTCTTTTCTTTTGGTAAAATGGAGCTACCGGACAGCCTGACCATCAGCTTTATGGGGTATAACACGCAGAGAATAGCGGTTACCTCAGCCAATGGCAACATATCTATTGTTCTACAGAAAAGTAGCCATACTATTGAGGAGGTACAGGTTGTCAATACCGGATTTTACAGTATCCCAAAAGAAAGGGCTACGGGATCTTTTACAGTCGTTGACAATAAACTGCTGAACCGTTCGGTGGGTGGCAATATCCTCCAGCGGCTCGACGGCGTCACTCCCGGAGTTCAGTTTATCACACCAAATGGCACCAAAGCATCCGACATCCGAGTAAGAGGACTGGCGACCATACAGTCGGATGCGAGCCCGCTCATTGTTGTCGACAACTTTCCCTATGACGGTGATATCAGCTCCATAAATCCCAATGATATTGATAACATCACGATCCTGAAAGACGGTGCCACAGCATCTATATGGGGAGCACGCGCGGGAAATGGTGTGATCGTGATCACAACAAAAAAAAGGACAATATGGACAGAAAGGGCAGCTTTCCATCAATAGCAATGTAACTATTGGCCAAAAACCCGACCTGATGTACAGCCGGAACCGTCTACCCTCTGAGACTGTCATGGCGATTGAAAAAGAGAAATACGAAAAAGGAGGGTATTATCTGGAAAATGCACAGCAGACTGCTTTTCCAGCGTATGTGGAAATGCTGATCGCACGGAATGAGGGAACACTCAGCCCCGAAGAATTTGCGCGGCAAGAAGCTATTTTAAAAAATACAGAGGTTCGTCAAGAAGCGATGAAGTATCTTTACCAGCCCGCCATATACCAGCAGTATGCGCTTAATGCACGTGGAGGTGGTGATAGTTTTACCTATTATGTCTCGGGCGGATATGACAAAAATCGCTCCAGCGAAGTTGGAGCCTTCAATGACCGAATAAATCTCAACCTACAAAACACCTTCAGGCCATTTCCCCATCTGGAACTGTCCACAGCACTTTGGTACAGCAGACAGGCGAATCAGAACAATCAGATCACATTGGACGATCTCAGGGGAAATGCCACCAATATTGGTCTTTCTCCTTACACCCGCTTATTTGATGAAAACGGAAATCCTGCATCTGTCATTAAAGAGTACAGACAGCCTTATGTGGACCAGGCAGCGACTAACGGCTTACTTGACTGGCAATATCGCCCACTGGAAGAGCGAGGTCTTATGGACAGACGGGGAAACAGCGACGAGCTCAGGGCAAACCTTGGGTTGAGGTACGATTTTCTCCGGCATTTCAACATCAACGCTACTTATCAATACATAAGGGGAAGCTCATCCAGTACAGCCGAGTATGATAAAGACAGCTATTACGCGCGCAATATCGTCAACCGCTTCACACAGGCCGACGGCACACGGATTATCCCCTATGGCGGAGTATTCCGCGAGCTGCCGTCCACCTTTTCGCGGAGCCATTCCGCACGCGCACAGCTGGACTATTCACAGAAATTTAGCGAAGAACATGAGATAACGGCACTGGCAGGTGCTGAGATCAGGGAAATGATACAGCTTACCGACCCGGGCTATACGCTCTACAATTATGATCCCGATCTGATGATCGGGGATAATAATTACAACTATACCGAAAATTATAAGACACGGCCCAGCGGCAGGTCAAGACTACTTGCCCCTCCTTCTGCAAAACAGCAGCTTACAGACCGTTACCTGTCCTATTTTGGAAATGCGAGCTACACCTATAAAGCCAGATATATTCTGTCCGGTTCACTCCGATGGGACGGGTCAAATCTGTTCGGAGTAAAAACCAACCAGAAAGGAACGCCATTATGGTCCGTGGGCGGAAGCTGGGAGCTTACCAAAGAACCCTGGTTCAGATTGCCTGCCATGGATTATCTACGCCTGAGAGCAACTTATGGAGTCGCAGGAAATGTCAATAAAAATGTAAGTTCCCTTCCAACTATTGAACATGCTGCAACCAATGAAAACACCGGGCTTCCACAGGCGATTGTGCGAAGTATCGGAAATCCATCCCTGCGCTGGGAACAGGTAAAAACATTTAACCTGGGGCTGGATACACGATTGCTAGATAATCGCATTTCGGTAAGCGCCGATTATTACGTAAAAAATGCAAACGACCTGATCGGAGCAAGCGTACTTCCACCCAGTAGCGGAATTTATCCGGAAAGCTTTGCTGAAAGCTCGAATCTTGTCAACTATGCGAACCTGAAAACAAAAGGAATGGACTTACAGATCAGCAGCCGAAATATCCGTGGGGCTTTTAACTGGAACAGTATGCTTCTTTTTAATATCGTCCATAATGAAGTCACCCGATATTCAGCAAATAATAATATAGGATTATACAATTATCTGCTTCCACCTTCTTTTCCCGTAGTCGGTAAAAGCAAAGATATTTTATATGCCTTACCTAAATATTCGCTCGATCCTGAAGATGGTACAGTGCTCATGTTTATAGATGGACAACGTGCCCGGAACGGAGTGGAATATTATAACAGTCTTTCGCCAGGAGATCTGATTGGCGCAGGCGTCACCGTTCCGACCGCTTACGGCTCCTTACGGAATGAGATCAGATGGAAGAAAATGAGCCTGTCTTTTCTTATTTCATGGAAAATGGGGCATGTATTCAGACGTTCGACAACTGTTCCCGACGGAGAATATAGGTTGCAGTATCATATGGATTATCTAAAACGATGGCAAAATCCGGGGGACGAACGCTGGACAGACATACCGGCAACATCGCCTAACCCTTCAGACAATATGTACAGCATGTTTGAACAGTATGAAAATTTTGTGACCAGCGGCAATCATCTGAGGCTCCAGGATCTCAGCTTTTCCTATGATTTCCCTGCATCCATGTTACCAAAATCGGTGTTTAAGAATATGCAGTTCTATGCATATGCCCGGAACCTGGGGATAATCTGGAAAGCTAACCATTACGGTATAGATCCTGATTATCCTAATGCAGATTATGTTGCGCCAAAAAGTTTTGCTTTTGGGCTGAGGTTGGACTTTTGATAAGGAAACTATGAAAGATTTAAGAAACTATTTGATTTTTTGCCTTGCCATTATTTTGACAGGCTGCGGAAAAGATTTTCTGGATGCGAAGCGGACATCCAATCAGGTTGTGCCCAAGACTGCTAAGGATTATCTGACGATCCTGAGTAGGGATAACATGTATTATACTTCAAGCGATCTGGCCTATCTTGGAGCCGACGAATATTATGTCAAAAATTCCGCAGACCTTGTTGCGGGCTCACAGTATACACCATTCCATCAGTATGCCTATACCTGGCAGGACAATCCCTATGGAAACCAGCGAAATATCAAGGACTGGGATTTAGCATATGAAAGGATCATGTACGCCAATCTCGCCCTGGATGTTGAGTCTGCCCCAGCCGGTCAGGGTGAGACCGCTGACAGGGACAGGGCAAGGGTGGCCGCCCGCTTTCACCGGGCATGGAATTTTTATCAGCTAGCCCAGCTGTTCTGCAGTCCATATAATGAACCAACTGTTGCACAGGATCCAGGTTTACCCCTGCGACTAGATTATGATGTTTCAGTCAGATATGACCGCTCATCATTGAAAGAGGTTTACGACCAGATAATCAATGACCTGACGGAAGCAGAGAATATTCCAATAGTAGACGATACCAACCCCTATATGCCGGGCACCACCGCAGTGCAGGCACTTTTGGCAAAGGTTTATCTCCAGCAGGGAAAGTTTGATATGGCACTCCGATATGCAGATATTGTTTTACAAAAGAAAAAGGTGCTGATAGATTATAATAAGCTGACGGGGTCAGTCACTGATATCTATGGAAGCTATTTTGCGCCTTATGGCAAAAATAATCCGGCTATCATTTTCTACTCGGCTGCAGCTGTCGGTGGTGTATTGGGAGCTACAAGAAGAACCGCAGACACCATGTTTTCTCGTTCTCTTGACCAGCATGATCTCAGGAAAAAAATTTACTTCTTCAAACGGCCCGATGGCACCCAGGCATATACCGGTTCATACTGTGGTTATGGGGCGAATGAATCCTTTACAGGACTCAGCGTAGAGGAAATGTTACTGATCCGTGCAGAATGTCGGGCCCGCTCGGGTATGGATCAGCAGGCTTTAGATGACATCAACCTACTTAGAAAACACCGAACTGACGCTGACGCATATCATGAACATAAACTTTCCGATGTGTCCGATATATTAACCTATGTTCTGACTGAAAGAAGAAAGGAATTATACATGCGCGGTATAAGATGGGAAGATGCCCGAAGGCTGAACCAAGAAGGGAGATATCCGGTCTCTTTTACCAGGATTTTAGATGGTATAAAATACTCGTTGGCGCCAAATAGTAAAAAATGGGTCTGGCCAATTCCGCAGTCAGAAATTGATGCAAATGGAATCGAGCAGAACCAGAGATAGGAAAGGGAGGCAAATTTGCCTCCCTTTTTTGGATATGAACCGGTTTGATGAATTTTAATTAGTTAATAGGTACTATTGATGCTGGCGGAAAGCTTGGGAAGTGAAACCGTCATCGTTCGCTTCCTTGACTGTCGCGGGCATATCAGTCGGATCAAGGGCGTCGCTCAGCTGAACAGCACAGGTAGCTCCCGGCGAAGTGTTGCAGCTACCGCTCGGTGCGCCACCCGGATATAAACCGTCAATCTTCTGATTGGTCGCAATATTTCCCCCTGCAGGGTTGATCAGGCTCACCTGATACCAGGTTGGGGTTGCCTTTTTACTTTCATGGTTCTTCCATGAAACAGTAAGTGTCACAACCGACGCCAAGACCACTAGTGCGCCGAAGTTCAAATTTTTAAGTAATGATTTCATAACAAAAAATTTAAGGATTAGCATGCGCTGATTTCATCAGGCCCATTGCATGGCCTGCCCCTATACCTTCATAAGGTCCCGGTTTTGGGGTAGTTCGCAGATGATGGCAGGGGAACCTTTACCCTGCACGTTCAGTCGTGTTATGATAAGACCGTATCCTCCTTTCTGCCAACCCCGGAAATGACGTCTTTTTCCGTGTGGCTTTTATGGTCCGATATCCAGTATATTAAACCTAATAGGATAAACAGAGTATTGAGTGCGATATGCAGCCAGTGATTATTTGTCGGCCAGATGCCTGCACAGGCACAGGGCGTGTAACCGAGTACCCCAGACACGCCGACCAGTAGATACAATGTAAAAATAGTCATCACGATGGTCGATAGTCTGACCCCGAGCTGTACAGTTGCTTTATAGAGCAGCAGTAGGATCAGGACTATATACAGAGCTGGAAGGCCCCACAAAAGGCTGCGTTCCAACCATTGTGGAAATGACTGCAGTGCCAGCTCACTTTTGGTCTGCTCCCAGCCCGAGAGTTTCAGCGTGACAGTGATCCCCCACAGCAATATAAAGCTGTACTGAGCAGTAACTTTTATTATCTTTCCTGTTTTCATAACCTTGCTTTTATAATGTCTTGCTCCCTAAACTTGGGAGTCTACAGACAAAAGATTTATAATGCTAAATTAAAGCTATTCGCAAACCACCGTTAGGCAGAAACGTACCTATCGATAGGCAGAAAATGACCTATGGCAAAAATTGAACAACTGGCTTATATTTTATCGTCGTTGTCAGCTATAGTAAAGTTCAGGATATGGATTGGATCACAGGTAGGTAAAAACAAACCAAATACTTTAATTTCTTGTTGATTATCAACAATACTGGGTGTGTTTTGTATACTTTAGTTAGTTAATTGGATTTTTTGATCTCCGGCTATGTTAGAATAAATTTAGAAACTGGAGAATAGCTTATTAGAGCTTTTAACCAGCCTATTAACAAGCGAAGCCGTCAAATTGACGGCCGCTCATAAATTTAAATAGGGTGTTTTGAAAAACCGTGTCAAATTACTTTTTTCCAGGGAGTTTTCAAAACATAAATTCTCCCATAAAATTTTCTATGAAAATAACTGGACATCTGATTCTGAATCTCAGGTTTAATTAAAAGTGACCCCGGTACAAAATCTAAATTTTCTTACCAGGGTCCTAAGCTAAAAAACAAATAGGGGATTATCTACCGTTCCAGTTAAAATCTACAGCCAATTCGGCACAAAATATATTGTCCAGCCCACCGTTGTGTTCATTGATTACACCAACAACAAAATTCATGACATCTAATGTATTTGATGCATTGTACTTTATCAAAGTTGTGTTTGGTAGCTTTTGATCAACCGGAGTTCGATCGTTAAGACTTACTCCACTTATTGTATCCTTATAGCCCAAACGTTTAAGTTCATCTTTTATCTCGGTATGATTTCTTTTTATATCATAAGTGATTATAATATTCATATAATTATCTTGGTTTAGTTTACAATTTGACATTTGTCACAACATTCACATAGCCTTTGGTCGCTGCATTTCTGCCAATAAGATATTTCAGCGCTTTTGCGAAATTTTCCAGTTCCCGCATTTCAAGATAATCCATATCAAAATCCTGTCCGATCTGGTTTGATGGTAGGTACAGCTTCAGGCTTTCAACAATAGTACTCAGGGTCGAAGGAATATCCGATAGATGAATATCTAAGGGACTTTCCTGATCAGCATCCGGAGGATCAACCTTAAAATGGAAAGGATAACCTCTAGTGCCTAATACAGCAGGATTGGTACATGTTGTTGCCTTACTCAGCCCATAACGCTTATTGTAAAGCGTTGTAAAACTCCCTACACCATTATCGTCGAGGGTTTCCGGAATGATAACATCGATCTTGAAACTTTTAACTTTCATTTTCTTCCCCTCAAGTTCAATACACTCAGAGCTGTGAATTTCCTCACACACACGCTTGATAAAACTATTATAATAACCTATTGCCAATGCCGTTGATGGCAATAGGCCCAGCTGACTCGTTTCGGCGACCCTTTCCACCTGAGCCACTATGGACTCAACAATTTTATCAAGAGAATTGTACTGGCCATTGTTACGTGTAAATTTAGCGACAGTGATACCATCGAGATCCGTTGGTAGGTCTGTATCTTCTTCTGCGATTAAGTAACATTTTTCCGGTCCTGCAGCCCCCAAAAATAACCCGAATTCAAAATAACATTGTCGCGTGGTTTTGTTAAAGATTCGCCGCGCTGTTTGGTAAGGTCATCTTTTGTTGCAATCAGAATTGAAAAATCTGCCAGCCTCGTCTGTTTGATCAGGGAGTCCAGTCCACTTTTGTTCAAAGCGAAAGCATCTGTCCATGGGATACATTCAATACGATCCCCAAAAAGATCTACAATCTCGTTTAATGTTGTTAGCTGTTCGGATGATGATCCTATAAATATTCTTTTTTTCATAATAATAGCCGCGCATTTTTTAGGTCTAATAAAATAGCATTAATTTCAATGAGCAGATTCTGAAGACTCTTCATCTTATCAGGTTTACCACGAAAGATATATTCTCGCCCATCAACAGATAACAGATTGTTTGCCAGACTCGTATTATTAGCCAGTCTCGTCAGCTGCTGATATAGCACAGGTACAAGTTCATAAAAAGCCGCATGGCGGTAGTCTGAAATATCAATATCATAACATATTGCATTAAAATCAAAGCTTGATAGATCAATCTGCAGGTCTGATTTTGCCTTCAGGTTCTTAAGAAAGCGTATCATTTTTTTAAGCCGACCAAACGTTTCTGCGCTCCTTGCGTTGATACGGTCAATACTAACAAAAGGAAAGTCTACTTTTCCTTTTTGATGAAGTTCTTTATTATAAACCTGAATTCCTCTGTTTGTACCTTTATCATTGACGATCGAGGTAACATCATCATACCAATTCGAAATAACGACATCAACTTCCCTTTTTAGATCTCTATTCTCAATTTTAATGGATTTAGGTTTAGAAATATCACAGGCGATATATTTTCTCTGGAGGATTTCTTCACTATCCAGCCGTAACCGGCGAAGATCATCGAGTGCATTGCCGGTATAGCTACCCACTTCCTTCTCAGTACGGAGCTTTTGAAGCTGGGAAGGCTGATAGTAATCGCTTTCATTTAAAGCTTGGGTTACCCCAATACTGTCAAAAGTGTAAAATAAATCTGAAATAACTAATAGATCTATATCGCTGTATCCACGGATATGTGTATCGGTCATAACTGATCCCTGATAACGAAAAGTAGCACTGGTTATTCCACCATTATAAAGGTGGGTCTTCACTCTTTCTCCCGCCTCTTTGCTACGTTGAGTATAAGCAGGCTCTACGCCGTTCATTGCGTAACGGACATATTCGAGTACGTCCGAATAGCTGATACTTGATAATTCTTCATTAATTGATTTTTCAAGGATCTGATTTTCTGGGTCAAGTCTGTTCCGAAGCTGCCGTGTGAGTTCTCTATAGTTTTGTGCCATAGTAAACCTCCCTTCCAATTATAGTTAGATAATCAATGCTGTAGCCGGCTACTGCTCCAGCAGCCCTCCCGTTTGTCTCTGGAAGTGCCAGAATGAACTGTTTTAATTTTTGCATAAACTGAAAATTTGTTAAAAAATTCCCCGCCCATTTCTTGAAAGGCGGGGGCTTGATACGTACCAGTGTTTGGCAGGAAGTACCACCCCAGCTTAGCATTGCGATAAGGAACAAACTATAAATCGTTGTTTAAAATACTTTTTTTAGTTTTACGCCGTTATAATTGAACATAAGAAGCATACTAAGCTTTAAAAATCATTGCCCCGAAGTATTGCTGTACCAAGGGGCTTTTTAAGCCAATTAATGTGATCATAGTCCATGCCAACCCCCAATTTGAGATTTCTCCTTTTTATACGGATATTTCACTTTTTAATGAAATAAACACAATAACGACATAATTGATGATTTTAAAAAGATTTTCAATTGACACATTGTCATTATTTAAGTGTTTGTATGTCAGCAATTATTAGTTCACATGGAGAATAACTGACAGAATTACCTGCTTCAGTAGCAATGCCTCCAAAAAGGTTCAAGTATCCAAAATTGTTATCTCGAGGCAATAAGACCAAAAATCAGAAACCTTCAACATAGATTATTTTATAAATAATTCAACAGCACATATAACAAGATATGAAAGTGGCTATCTTCGTATAATTAATACTTAAAAATATGTCAGAATTTATACTCCACCCACTTAATATTACTATAAATCAAATGTCCATCGGAAACAAAAAACTGACAAAGACTATTTTTAACCAAATCGAAGAAGAAAATTATTTCACCAGATCGCTTGATTTTAAAGGAGATGCAATAATTGGATATATCAATGACAGGAACAATCGTTATCTGCTATGGTCAAAGAATGGTAAATTGCGGAAAACAAACATCACTTTATATTATAAGTTGGAAAGAGATCCTTCTTATGCAGAGCTTAATCGTGTAGAGTGGTTCTTAAAGAAAGTAGGCATAAAGTATTCTGTCGATCAGAGTGACCGGTATGATATAAAGATCCATCATGTGCTAGAAAACACACAGCTATATAGTGAACTGGTCGATAAAGCGGACAGTTTTCTCCAAGAATTGACTGACAAGCAGATATACTTGTAGAAACATATTTATGGCTGATTTTCGATTTATTAGTCGCCAAAGCAAGGAAGCAATGTCTTAGATATTGCTTCCAGTAAAATTTAAGCAATGGTCCGATCAACAATGATCTGTTCTTAAAAAGACAAAAGCTTGAGGAGTACATAGGTCTGCTATTCTAGCCTTTTTAAATTGCTCTATTTTATTCTCAATCTTTCTCTCCAGTTTATCCATATCCACAGCAACTCTATTATCCAAAAGTTTCGCATAATGCTGTGTGGTCTTAATATCCGTATGTCCAAGCATCTTTGAAACGGTTTCTATTGGAACACTATTGGCAAGCGTCACAGACGTAGCGAACGTATGGCGAGACTTGTGAAAGGTCAGTTCTTTGGAGATTTCGCACAGATCAGCTATTTCCTTAAGATAACTGTTCATTTTTTGATTACTCAGAACAGGTAGTACAATATTTTTTGCCACGCATGGTGGATAGTCTCGATATTTTTCAATGATTTCAAGCGCCTTGGGAAGCAATGGAATATTCGATGAAGTTTCAGTTTTCTCCCTGCTAGTGAATATCCAGAGCTTTCCATCCACTCCCTCAGCAATATCGGCCCATTTTAATTTCTTTACATCGGCATAAGACAGACCGGTATAGCAACAGAAGACAAAAATATCACGCACATGCGCTAGACGCGGTATCTTGAATAATTTCCCCTCTATCCTCCGAAGTTCTGCATCCGTCAGAAACTCCTTTTCTTTAGCTTTCGCCTTGATCTTATAAAAAGTAAATGGATCGTCCGTTATCCATCTATGCGCAATGCAGATCTTGATAATCTTTCGCAAATGCTTCATATATTTTGCTGCCGACACGGCTGAACAGCCCATAGCGGCACGCAAAAAGAATTCATACCCTGTGACAAAAGCATGGTCAATCTTCCTTGTGTCGATATCTGCTAGTCTAAATTCTTTCTCTAAATACCCTTCAATATGTGAAAGCGAGGTTTTATACCCTTTGAGTGTATTGGGTTTGAATCCATTTCCCAGAAGTGTTTCCATCTGCATATTATGTTCTCTAAAAACATCAAGAAATTGCTTTCGTTTGATATCCTTTCCTTGATACCTCAACTTGATGGATTCTGCTGTAATTTCCTCCGCTGCAGCTGTCATAGCGGTATGGATCGCACTTACTTTGCTGACGAGAGTGTCAAGGTAAGAGTTTAGAGTCTTGACAGCTTCGATAGTACCTTTCATACGATTAGCTTTGGAGTTCCATCTCGACGGATCGCATTCCCGTCCTGTGGAAACTTCTTTTGGGATACCTTCTACAGTAATCCGCATGTAGATCGGCCTAGGACCGCTAACATAATTTTGGGGTTTCTTCAAATAGAAGAGTAAGGAATAATTTGTACTCATGATAACATCATTTAAGTGAAACAAAATTAGCCTTGCAACTAAAACGGATCAAGATGTTTAATATTTGAATAAGCTGATAATCAAAATATTAAATATGTTTCAGTGAGTAACCATGTCGGAGAAAATGACTCACTGAATGACTCACTTTTTTATTGGGAATTCGTGTAAGTTTTGTAGATACTGAAAAACAAAAAAGCCTGCAAACGTTTAATTTGCAGGCTTTTGTATGTTTTGACTTTTAGACGTGTAGCCCGTAGGGGAATCGAACCCCTGTTTCAAGAATGAAAATCTTGCGTCCTAACCCCTAGACGAACGGGCCGTTTTCTGTTTCGGTGTGCAAATATAGAAATATTTATAAATGTGTCAAAATTTTTATCTTTTTTTTATTCATTTTTTTTGAAATAGATCATAAAACCCTCTAGAATAGCTATATTTAGAGTCATTGAAAAAGTAACCAACATGACTAATTTTAAAAAAATCAAAAAACCGCTACTCTATGCCGGACTAGGCTTGGCTTTATTAAGTCAGGAAGCCTATGGCCAGAAATCGAGCGCTATCGCAGATCAACTGCAACTCACCTGGAAGGTCAAAGACGGACAGAATATCCGTAAAAATCCGGTATCCACCCTAATTTTAAAAAACAAGGGGAAAAGTGCTGTTCAACTCAACGACTGGAGCATCTGGTTTAATTTTATTCGCTCTATTGATCCCGATAAGGTCGACAAACGTTTTGCGATAGACCACCGAAACGGAGATCTCTTTCAGGTTAGCTTTAAGAAAAATAACTTTTTATTAAATGCGCAAGATACAGTCCACATCGATTTTATCACGACTGGACTGGTCAATTATACGGATGGACCAATTGGTCTATACCTAAAAAATAATAAGACTGGGCTTGCAACAAATATTTCGGATTATGCTGCGGTTAAAATTGCTCCCCAGTCGGACGCTGAAAAAACAGCTTACTTTGCTTATAAATACGATCAAAATAAGCTGGTAGACGGTATAGCAGCACAGTATATCATCCCTTTACCAAGCAATATCAGCATCAATAATAACGAAAAATTCAACTTATCGACAGGTACAAAACTGTTTGTTGACCATGAATTTGCTAGCGAAGGAGGCTTTCTGACAGACTTCCTGAACGGCTATTCAGGCGTTAAGCTAGCAGCTTCATCCAGTCCACAAGGCGGCATTGAAATTGTCAAAGCAAACAACTTAAAGCCCGAATCCTATCACTTGACGATTGGTGCGAAAGGTGTGCGAATAGAAGCATCAGATAAAGCTGGTGCATTTTATGCCATACAGTCGTTAAAATCGTTGATCAATCACAGCCAATGGAATAAAGCCGCAAAATCGATCACATTACCATTGGGTAACATTGAGGATAGCCCGCGCTATAGCTACCGTGGATTTATGCTGGATGCTGCCCGTAATTTCCATAGCAAAGCCGAGGTTTTAAGAATATTGGATCTCATGGCTTCCTACAAGTTGAACAAGTTCCATTTCCACTTCATTGACGACGAAGGTTGGCGATTGGAAATTCCGGCCCTACCCGAATTAACGGCTATCGGAGCCAACCGTTCGGCCAATTTTGAAGATGGAAAGGCAATACAGTCTGCTTATGGATCTGGCGCTACCGCTAAGCCGCATCAATTCTACAGTGTTGCTGACTATATAGAAATTTTAAAATATGCTCAGGCAAGACATATAGACGTCATACCCGAGGTAGAAACTCCTGGTCATGCCCGCGCAGCGATCAAAGCGATGCGCGCGCGTTTTGCACATTACTCAAAACTTGGTGATAAACAAAAGGCGGAGGAATTCCTGCTTGACGATGCAGAGGACAAATCTGTTTATAATTCTGCACAAAACTGGAATGACAATGTCATGAACCCTGCCCTACCGTCAACCTATCACTTCCTGAGCAAAGTGATCGATGAAATCAAAGCGATGCATGATCAAGCTGGAGTTCCGTTGAAAATTATCGATCTGGGCGGCGACGAAACGCCAAGTGGTGTTTGGGAAAAATCGCCAAAGGTATTGGCCTTTATGAAGGAAAATAATATCGCCAATGTACTCGACGTATGGCCGCTGTATATTACCAAAATTAATACCCTTGTTCAAGGAAAAGGGTTAACGATGTCTGGATGGGAAGAAATGGGTATGCGCAATAAAGGAAAAGGCATGGTTGTCAATGCCGATCTAGGAAAATCCGGCATCTATTTGAACGTATGGAACAATCTCCCTGGCCAGGGACAGGAAGACCTCGCTTATCGATTGGCAAATGCAGGATATAAAGTTGTTTATACGAGTGCTGCAAACAACTACCTGGATATGTCTTGGGACCGTGATTTTGCTGATCCAGGACACAGTTGGGTCGGTACGGTTAATCTGAATAGAACTTATTCGTTTTCTCCTGAAAATTTCTTCATCAATCTGCGCAAAGATGACACCGGAAAAGATCTTAGACCTGAGGCATACACCAATAAAGAACAGCTTACAGCGGAAGGGAAGAAAAACCTCCTCGGTATCAAAGGCGCCTTATGGGCAGAAAAGGTATCTACTGACCAGCGTCTTGAGGAAATGATATTTCCACGTTTAATAGGAATTGCTGATCGCGCGTGGGCACCCGAACAAACCTGGGAAAAAGGAAATTCTTTTGACGAGGCCACTTATCGTAAATCGTATACCTCCTTTATCAAAAAATTAGGTGAGGATGAATTGAGAAAACTGGATAGGATAAATGGAGGCTATACCTATCGACTTCCTAAAATTGGAATCAAGAAAGAGGGTAGCCAACTCCTTATCAATACCGATTATCCTGGTTTCAAAGTCTATTACAGCGACAACAGCACTACGCCAACTTTGAAATCCAAAATAGTGAACGGTCCGATACCATTTCAGACTGGAAAGAAATACTTATTTAAAGTATTTGATGCGAAAGGACGATCAGGTGATGTAATCAGCTATTAATTCATTGGTCCGCAAAATGATAAACGCTATTGGCATTGACAATAAAAAAAAGCGGCCTAAAATAACATCAGTCACTTCAAAAATCGGCTGTTTGAACTGGCACTTAAGCTGATAAAGGCAAAATAGAATAAAACCTTCATGACTTCGCAAGACACCAACAGCGATGAAAGCGACAGAAGGTTCTTTCTGGCCAATAAGATCAGACACGTTCAGAAAAAAATAGGGCTGTCCAAACTTCTTTGGACAGCCCTTCTATTTTATATCGATATTGTATCCTTAAAACTTATAACTCAATGCAACAGCAGCATTTCTTGGATCGATCTGATTAATAAAACCACCTCGGAAGTATGAATTCAATCCAATCTCATTGGTGATATTATTTACAAAGACTTTCGCATCAAATTTGCGCCATTTGTATCCCACCTGTGCATTTAATGTGGTATATGCTGGCATATTGAAAGGTTCTGTACCATAATATTCACCATGTCCATTTGGTGTTAAGCTATATTCATTGACAGGTCGGTCTCCAACATAATAAACACCCGCACTTAAACTCAGGTTCCGAAGAGCTCCTTGATTAAATACATATTGTATCCATGCATTTGCCGTATGTTTTGGCGCATTCATCGGTGCCGATCCATCCATATAGGAAGGTGAATTTTTATATCGCGCATCTAAATAGGCATAACCAAACATCACAGTCAAATTTTCCAATACACGACCGTTCAACTCAGCCTCAATACCATCGCGTACCAGATCCCCTGCCTTAAAGTATAATCCTGTAGCAACATTAGTGCCCGGTGTATACTCAGCGTTGGTCAAGTTAGAGGTATAAATATGGAAATAGGTTAAATTGAAACGTAACCGATTATTCAGCCAATCGGATTTAATCCCCCCTTCAAATTGTTCGGTTTTAGAAGCACCTGCTGCTGTACCATCGGTTAATGGATTTGCAGCATTCCTTAAATTCGTTGAGTTTGTATAAGACCCAAATACATTAAAATTCTCAAATGGCGTAACAATCACCCCCGCCATTGGATTCCATGCAGACTCCCTTTTATTACCGTTTGATGTGAAATCTTTTGTTGTAATTTCGGAATAACGTAAACCTAATACAGCCTTAATGTATTTATTAAATTCAATAACGTCTTGCCCCATAAATCCTATAGAAGAATAATAACTCCGTACAGGAGTTCCTGCTGTATAGACAATTTGCTTTCCTTTCCGCTGGTTACCCAACGAATCGACGTATACCACTTCCGAAAGATCATTCACCCAATCACCATGGATATCAATAATATCAATTACATTGCTATTTTGATCGGCTTTTTTCAAAAGAACATTTTTCTCCAGTGGACTTAATTTTCCGGCAAAAGAAGTTGTTGTCGCATCAGCAATACGATAGTCCACCCCTGCCTGAACCAAATGTTTTACTTTACCCGTATAAAGATCTTTTCCGATCAAGTCAAACTGAAAAGTTTTATTCTTGTCATCGCGCAGGCTTTTGCTCATTGAGCGCGAGAATGTATTATATTGTTTTGCATCGTCTTTAATCAATGTGGAAGAAGATGACTGGTTATCAACCTGATAAGAGGACGTTGCAATAGAAGCTCTGATGCTCCAGCGATCGGTCAATTCATGATTGATCTGGGCCATAAAGCTCTTCATCTCTGTATTATTATTATCGGAATTGAAGCCCAAAAACTTATTGTTCGGGATAACATATAGCGCATTCACCCCTTGCGAAGGATTTAAATTGACTGCGGAATTAACGGGCGTACGATTATCATTAAAATAATCACCCTCCAAAGTAACTGTCGTCTTATCCGTTGGTTTCCAAGCTAAGGATGGATTTAGATAAACACGGTTGGAGGATACACTTTTGCGGTAGCTATCACTACGTTCATAAGCGCCATCCATTCGAAAAGCAACGGTCTCTTTCTTATCTAGTACCGTTTGGAAATCAAAGGTTGGGCGGAATTGCCCCCAGCTTCCTGCACGGACACCAATCTCTCCAGAATTCGTGAAATTAGGGGTTTTAGTGACCACATTAATTACCCCTCCTGCATTACCGATATCCGTAATAACACCCTGCGTAACCGCAGCAGACCCTTTAATCATCTGAATAGACTCCACACCTTGCATATCAACGACTCCAGATGCAGTCTGAAATTGAGAGTCCATCCGCACACCGTTCTTCAAGACAGGTACCCCTCTGAAACCACGTGTTGACAAAGATTCTTTAACACCGCCATAAGAACCGAACAAGGTTACACCCGGAATATTTCTTACAGCATCCGTCAACGTAAGAATACCCTGATCTTGAATGACCTTATTGGAGATGACAGAAATACTCTGAATTTGATCCGAAGGTTTTAATGGCATACGTGTAATCATTTCCAAGCCTTTTGGCTTTTTGTTGCGTTCACCAAACACTTCCACCTCATCAATCGCCTGCTCATTGCTCACCAGGATAATTGGATCAATAATCACTTCAGGGCTCTTCGTGCTAAAAACATAATCAATAACGGTTGTTTGGTAGCCCATATAAGTGAATTTAATGACCGTATTTTGGTCGATGCCATGTAGTCTAAAATGACCTCTATGGTCTGTACGGACCTTTTTATCTCCGATTGAAACGGTTACTGAACTTAAAGGATTATTTTGTGTATCGACGACTTTACCTTTGACGATTCCCGAGGTTTGACCATATACTGCACCTCCGATTAAAAATGTAGAAGCGAGAGCTCGTAAGTGTTTGTCCATGTTAATAATTTTGGTAATTATTTTTAATTATTCTAAATAATAGCGCAAAGGTATAAAAAATAACCTATTTAGAATGATTAAAAACAAAAAAGTCCTGAACCACCTCAGGCTCAGGACTTTTTTATGTCGTCAGACAGTTATTATATAGTCAGATAGTTATTTTAGTCAAATTTCCATCTTACGAACGCTTCAATAGCTTCATAATTTGCAAGACCTAATTGGTCATATAAAGCTGCGGTTTCGCTTGTACGGTCTTCAGCACGTACCCAGAATTCACGCGGATCATCTCCAGGGAATACAGGTAAATCTTTTTGAGATTGGTGTTTGAAGATCGCTAAACGTTTGCGATAAACTTCTTGTGGAGATAATGGAACGGCCATTTGGATCTCGTGGATTGGGTATTCATGCCATGCACCTCTGTATAACCATAACCAACAATCTTTGGTCCATTCATCTGTTTTGCTCAATCTGCTCAATGCTTCAAACAAGATATCGAAACATACTTTATGCGTACCGTGTGGGTCAGCAAAGTCACCTGCAGCAAATACCTGATGTGGTTTTACCTGACGCAACAATTCCATTGTTTGTTGAATATCATCTTCAAAAGATACATTTTTTGAAAACTTTTGTCTATCATAGAAAGGCAGATCCTGGAAATGGATATTTTCATCTGGCAAACCAACCAAACGAGCTCCTGCGATCGCCTCACCCTTACGGATCAATGCTTTGATTTTACGGACAAGTTCAGTATCGATCTGATTTGGTTTTTTTGTCGCAAAAATTGCTCTTTCCTCATCATAAATTCGACCGATCTGAGAAGCTTCCGCCTCTGCCCCTATTTGTTTTGCTAAATCTTCAGCAAACTCCAGATAACGTACCACATCATCATCCCAAACAGCTGTATTACCACAAGTTTGATAAGCAACATGGACATTGTGTCCTTGGTCTGCCAGACGAATAAATGTACCTCCCATCGAAATCACATCATCATCAGGGTGCGGCGAAAATACAATCACATTTTTCTTCGCTGGATTGGCACGCTCAGGACGTTGTGAATCGTCAACATTGGGTTTACCTCCCGGCCATCCCGTGATCGTATGTTGAAGTTCGTTGAATATACGGATGTTGATATTATATGCCGGACCGGTTTCTGTAACCAACTTCGCCATTCCGTGTGCATTATAATCCTCGTCGGTAAGTTTCAGGATTGGTTTTTTGATCTCTAAAGCTAACCAAACAACTGCTTTTTTAATTAACGAAGGCGTCCAAGTAACATCTTCTGCCAACCAAGGAAGATCAAAACGTGTCAACAATGAAGCTGCAGCTTCATCAAGAATAAATTCAACGTTATCCGATAATTGTAGATAAGTTGCAGGAATCTCTGAGGAGATTTCACCTTCAACTGCTTTTTTAATGATCTCAGCCTTTGTTTCGGTCCAAGCCATCAAAATGATCTCTCTCGCTTTGAAAATTGTACCTACGCCCATGGTAATCGCTTTTGTTGGTACATTTTCTTTTCCACCAAAAGCACGGGAAGCATCGCGACGAGTTAAATCGTCCAACGTTACCACACGTGTACCTGAGTTAGGTGCAGAACCTGGCTCATTGAAACCGATATGGCCGGTACGGCCAATACCTAATAATTGAATATCTAAACCTCCAGCTGCCGTAATCTTCTGTTCGTACGCCTCGCAGAATGCATTTACTTGGTCAGGAGCTAAGGTACCATCTGGAATATTTACATTGGCCGCATCAATATCTACGTGATCGAACAAGTTTTTGTTCATAAAGGTCACATAGCTCTGATCAGCATCAGGTTGCATCGGGTAGTATTCGTCAAGATTGAAGGTAATCACGTTCTTAAAGCTTAAACCTTCTTCTTTATGCAAACGAATCAATTCTTGATAGACTTTTACCGGTGTGGCACCAGTAGCAAGGCCCAGAACAGCTTTCTCACCTTTCTCTTGCTTTGCACGAATAATTTCAGCAATACGATTTGCAACGTTTTTCGAAGCTGAATTTTGATCTGGATAGACGCTCACAGGGACTTTTTCGAAGCGCGTTTCTTCCAATAAATTTAATCTAGCCATTTTATGGGTATGTTGATAAACGTGAATTACAAATTTATAAAATTAGTACCTCAAGTTGAAGTAAAATTTTAATAAAGTGGTTCTTTCTTAGCAATATTTTAAATAAAACCTTTTAGCTATTCTTTTAGGTCAATAATACGATTATACCCTATTCAAAATCTCGACGGCTTTTAATAGCGTTTCATCCTTTTTAGCGAAACAGACCCGCAAAACGTGTTGATTTGTAGCTTCTTTATAAAACGCCGAAAGTGGGATTGTTGCAATTTTGTGTTGCCTGGTTAACGAACAAGCAAACTCAAATTCTTTCTCCTGACTGATAGCACTATAATCTATATTAAGGAAATAAGTTCCTTCGCAAGGAAGAATCTTAAACCGGGATCCCCTTAATCCGTCCTTCAACAATTTCCTTTTCCGCTCAAAAAAATCCGATAGGCCTTTGACATAGCTTATATCCTCCAAATATTCCGCGATAGCGAATTGCATGGGTGTATTTACGCTAAATACATTGAATTGATGCACTTTTCTAAATTCCTGCGTTAATTGCGGCGGGGCAATGCAATAACCAATCTTCCAACCCGTGGTATGCAACAACTTTCCAAAGGAAGCAATAACAAAGCTTCGCTCGCGCAAAGTCGGGATTTCCAGCACCGATTGTGAGGAAGCACCATCGAAAACAATATGCTCGTATACCTCATCGCTCAGCAACAACGCATTGGTACCTGATAACAAATCTCCAAGTTTAATCAATTCTTCTCTACCAAGTACTTTGCCTGTTGGATTATTCGGATTATTGATGATGATTAAACGGGTTTTGGAATTAATTAACGTAGCGACGTAATACCAGTCAATCTGAAAATCCGGAGCCAATAATCGCACGGGAACAACTTTACCGCCGAACAATTCGATCGTCGGCGCATAACAATCGTATGCCGGTTCAAAGATAATAACCTCATCTTGTGGCCTAACAACTGTGGCAATAGCTGTAAAAATTGCTTGTGTACCGCCAGATGTCACAGTAAGCTCCGCTGTTGCATCAACCGCCACGTCATAAACTTCACGATATTTTTTAGCGATCGTATCACGTAATGCCTGTGCCCCAATCATTGGCGCATATTGGTTATGCCCCTGTTCCATTGCCTTAGACACTAATTGAACCAACTTCGGATCAGTCTCAAAGTCAGGAAAACCTTGCGACAGATTTAAGGCTTGCTGCTCATTGGCAAGCATCGTCATTTTGGTAAAAATCGTCGTGCCGACATGTGGAAGTTTAGAAGTTAGGTTGAAGTTCATTTTTTGACATTTTATTAATCTACTAAATTAGTGGATTTTCTTATATTTGTAAATATATATAAGAATAATAACATGATAAAATACATCACACTACTTTTTTTAGTTCTGCCATTCTTTGGTTCTGCACAAAAAAAAGAACTTACCAAAGAGGAGTATATTGCACGCGTTAAGGCCGCCCCGGATTCTATATCGACATTGGTTGACTTGCGTAGAGTCGGCGGTTATGACCCTGTATACCCCGAGCTTCAGGCGCTTTATAATACCTTGAGTAAAAATGTCAAGAATTCAAGTGAAGGGAAAGAGTTCCAAGACTACTTAAATACATTGGAAACGGTTCAAGTTGGAAAAACAGCTCCCGCGTTTACGCAAAATGATACTACTGGTAACCCTGTAAAGCTTTCGGACTTTAAAGGAAAGTATGTTCTCCTTGATTTCTGGGCATCTTGGTGTCCGGATTGCCGTGTCGAAAGCCCAGATCTTGTAAAAACATACCAACAATTTAAAGGTGAAAACTTTGAAATATTGGGTATATCCTTTGATAAGGATCGCAATTCTTGGATTAAAGCCATCCATGCAGATAAATTGCACTGGCGTCATGTTTCGGATCTCAAACGTTGGCAAAATGATGTCGGAACATTATATGGCGTAAAATCTATTCCTCAGAATGTACTGATCGATCCCAATGGGAAAATCGTCGTCAAGAATTTACATGGTGATGCTTTACGCGCAAAATTGAAAGAAGTCTTGAAAAAGTAAACTATAGACGATCCATAAAAAAGACCATGTTTTAGTAAAAGCATGGTCTTTTAATTTTTATTCTTTGAAGAAGGCCATTTTTCTGAAAAAATATATTTTAAGATGATCCCAGTAAATTAGGATATTAAACGATTGATTGCCCCTTTTTCTCGTTTAGCCAAACAAAGCACTGAAGATGTCCTCCAATTTGGCAACCGGACGAATGGCAATATCATATTTTTTAGCATCCAATCCTTTGGTATTGAATTTAGAAATAAAAATACCATCAAAGCCCAACTTCTCGGCCTCCTGTATACGCTGTTCAATGCGATTTACGGCCCTTATCTCGCCCGATAAACCAACCTCACCGGCAAAAGTCAGATTGGATCGAATCGCGATATCTTGTTGTGAAGAAATAATCGCCACAACAACAGCCAAATCGATCGCAGGATCTTCGACACGTAACCCACCGGCAATATTCAAAAACACATCCTGTGCACTTAACCTAAAACCAAAGCGTTTCTCCAAAACAGCCAGCAGCATATTTAATCGTTTCGTATCGTAGCCTGTAGAAGAGCGCTGAGCATTTCCAAACGCCGAATTACTCACCAGTGCCTGCACTTCAATCATCATAGGGCGCACTCCTTCGAGCATCGCCGCAATGGAAACGCCACTAACAGGTTCATCGCGCTGGGAAATCATAATCTCCGAAGGATTTGACACTTCCCTAAGCCCCGACCCCTGCATTTCATAAATACCTAGTTCTGAAGCAGATCCAAAACGATTCTTTACGGCCCGTAAAATTCGGTATACATGATGACGATCACCCTCGAATTGAAGCACCGTATCCACCATATGTTCTAAAACCTTGGGACCTGCAATAGATCCGTCCTTGGTAATATGTCCTACAATAAAAACTGGTGTACTGGTTTCTTTTGCAAACCGCAGCAATTCTGCGGTACATTCGCGTACCTGAGAAACCGATCCTGGCGCCGATTCAATTTGTGCGGAATGTAAAGTCTGTATAGAATCTATTACAATGACGTTCGGCTGTACCGTCTCGATCTGCTTGAAAATATTTTGAGTCGATGTCTCGGTAAGGATATAACAATTTGCTTTAGAAGATTGTGACAATCGCTCTGCCCGCATCTTAATTTGCTGTTCGCTTTCTTCCCCAGAAATATAAAGTGTCTTGACTTGTGGGATCGATAACGCGAGCTGTAACATCAACGTAGACTTCCCAATACCGGGGTTCGCCTCCGATAAGTACCAAGGATCCCGGAACGATACCACCACCAAGAACCCGGTTAAATTCCTGATCAGGAGTCAATATCCGTAATTCATCCTGATAGACAATTTCGTGGATGATCGCAGCTTTATTCGCTCTTTTCGTGCTTCCGCCTGTGGTAGAACTACGCCATTCGGGCACTTTTGAACTCGCCTTTTCGACGACTTCCTCAACAAAACTATTCCATTGCTTGCAAGAAGGGCATTGTCCCATCCATTTGGGCGATTCGTAGCCACAGTTTTGACAGAAGTATGCTGATTTTGATTTTGCCATGCTACGAAATTACAAATTTATAGCTGTTAAAAGCGTAATATCATGCCCCATACGTATTATATTACCCAGGATATTATGCAAGGAATGATCAGCCTTCCCATAATGCTACTCCTATGGCGGCTTAAGTCAATATACAGTATATTACATTACTAGATACCACATCAGTATTTTAACAATACCTCAACACTGCTGTGTATATACTGGAACCTTACTGACAAACTTTAAAGAAAGGAAGTGTCTATTCTTCATTTTCCTTTAAGATCCGCAAGAAATTTTGTCCCATGATCTTCGCAACATCTGTGTTTGTATAACCTCTCTCCAACAGCGCTTTGGTCAGTAGTGGAAATTTAGAAACATCTTCCAGACCTTGGGGTGAGGATTCTATGCCATCGAAGTCCGAGCCTACGGCAACATGATCAATACCCACTTTTTTGACCAAATAGTCGATATGATCCAATAATTTCGACAGTGGAGCATCGGCTTGCCGTTGAAGTTCTTTTGGCAACTTTTCATACATAGACCAAGTACTCAATTTTGTATCCCCGGTATCACCAAATTTACCCACATACAAATCCTTAAGCCTTGTTTCATAGGCCGGATCCAAAAAACCTGAATAAAAATTTACACCAACAACGCCCCCATTTTTTTTCAAAGCTTCCAATTGTGCATCTTTTAGATTGCGGAAATGTGGACATAATTCATAGGCGTTGCTATGGGAAACCAAGATCGGCTTGGTCGTTATCGCCAGCACGTCATAGAAAGTCTGCTCTCCTCCATGAGACAGATCAATCATCATCCCCAATTCGTTCATTTTGCGAATAATTGCTCGCCCTTGCGCTATCAATCCCTTATCTTTGGAACGCATATCTCCCGATTCCATCGCGGCACAGCTTGCCCAAGGCAAATTGTAGTTCCAGGTCAAAGTGAGGTATTTGGCGCCGCGCTCATGAAGCCGGACCAGATGGTCAACACTTCCTTCAATCATATTTCCACCTTCCACACCGATCAACGCAACTATTTTACCTGTTTTTAAGATCGCATCGATGTCACCTGAAGATTTTGCCAAACTTATTTTATCGGCATTTGCTGCAATCATCTTTTCTAATGCATCGATCTGGTCATTGGCGTGCTTAAATGCCCCGGATTTCCACTTCGCATCATCGGACCACACAGCAAATACCTGCACATCGACACCTCCCTCCCGCAGTCGCGGTAAATCAGTAGCTCCCGTACTTATTCGCTGACCAATATTTTTCCCTGGGAAAATGGATTCGTAAATCACATCATTGTGTCCGTCGACGACCACCAAATCTTGGTGTATCTGTTTATAGTCTTGACTATATCCAACATTGTTGAGTGTCGTCATTGCTAGTCCAAGTAATAAGAGGCTTTTTATCATTTTTGACTTTCATTGATCGTTTCATAAATAGCGTCCTGAATCCTGCTTCTGATATTCAGATCCAACAGCCTAGTACTCACCTGAGGATGTACGCGATTAGACAAAAAGATATAGATCAGTTGATTTTGTGGATCAATCCAGATACATGTCCCTGTATAGCCAGTATGTCCAAATACAGAGCTATTTGCTAACTTAGATGGATATTCATTTTTTGGGTTTGGATCCCAACGGTCAAAACCTAAGCCTCGACGACTGCTTGTCGATTGCCTGGAGGTAAATAAATCTATTGTTTCGGTTTTAAAGTAGCGCTCCCCCCCGTACTCTCCTCTATTCAATAACAGTTGACCATAGATTGCCAAATCATTTGCTGTAGCAAATAATCCGGCATGCCCGGCAATACCGCCAGCCATTGCCGCACCCTGATCGTGGACATAGCCTTCTAGTAATGTTTTCCGAAAGGAGGTATCCTGCTCGGTAGGAACGATTTCATCCTTTGCAAAACGCTCTCGGGGAAGGTAACCCGCACGCGTCATCCCCAATGGCCTGTAAAAGTTCTCCTGCACATAATCTTGCAGCGGTTCAGCGGTCTGATGTTCTGCAACTTCCTTCATCACGTACATACTGATATCACTATACACATAATTTCCAGTGGGTTTTACAGGTGATTTTAGCATCTCGGGCCACATGACATCGCGGTAATAATTGTTGAGGATATAGCTATTGTCGGCCATTTTTACTTGATGGTTATCATCGCGGACTGAAACAACGTCTCCAACTTTCAGATATTTATAGAAGGGAATAAAAGGTGTAAATCCTGCTTCATGCAACATGACGGAACGAAGCTTGATATCCTTTTTATTGGTATACTTTGCCTGCCATAGGTAATGTCCCATGGTACTATCCAAATTAATAATATTCCGCTCGGTAAGACGCATAATCACAGGAGTAGTACCGGCAATCTTACTGACAGATGCGAGATCAAAAATATCAGTTGTTTTTGTGGAAATAGCTTTCGCATACGTGTGAAATCCGTAAGATTTCTCCAAGAGTACTTGCCCGTCTTTCACGATCATGACAACAGCTCCCGGTGTTGCTTGCTTATCGATGGCTTCTTGTGCAATGGCATCAATTTTCTTCGTCAATTTGGTCAGGTTCAGATTAGAACTTGATGCAGCGCCATATTGCAGCCTTGTCTGTGTGGTTTTGACCTGACCGGCGGTTATAGGAATCCCACCAAAAATAGACATTGCCATCTGACGCTGTCCCATTTCTGAAAAAGGAGCAAGTAATTCGATCAAATCAGACTGTGGGTGCTCCGATAAACTCTTTTTGTTCTTTTCGTTTTCAAAAAAATGACAAAGGATAACTTTTTTATTGTTTAATACGGCCTGCTTCAACTGTGCTAGACAATCTGCATCTAAGTCATCTTCCTTTCCAGCCACAATAATGGTGTTATAATATTTGATGTCCTCATCAAATTTATTAAAATCAAAAATTTTGATGTTTGCATAGCGGGCCAACTGTTCTGTGAACATCGCATATTTTGCAGCGTTAGGAACGACAACTGCAATACGAAGTTGATCCAGGTTTTCTAAAGGCAGCAACTGATCGAGGTTATTAAACAGTATCGTTTCGTTCTTAATCGTAGACTTATATTGAGCAAACAGGGGGCTAATACAGAACAAACCTGCAAATAAAGCCCCAAAAAATCGTTTTTTCATTCTGCTTTTATCGTTTTTTAGGTTCTATCAAATAAAAATACGAATTAAATAACGAAGGAATATACTCGCTCGAAAAAAAATCAATTTTGTTACTCGACTTGACTATCGGGGTTAATAAATTCTGTCTCCCTTTGGTCATAGCAGATTCAACCATCCCCGGATTGCATCATGAAGGTTTTTTCTGTAAGTTTGACTAATGCCAGAATTGATTCAAGATAAAACAATATTTTCCTTGCTGGAAGTCAGCCGCAGTATCCAAAAGACACTTGCAGAGCGGTATAAGAGTTTGTACTGGATCAAAGCTGAAATGAACAAGCTCAATCATTATACGCATTCTGGCCACTGTTACCCTGAGCTGGTAGAAAAACAGGATGGTAAAATTGTCGCTGAAATTCGGTCGATCCTATGGAAAGCTGATTACAATCGTATCAACAACAATTTTCTTAAAGTCGCCCAAGAACCTTTGCGAGAAGGGATCACGATGTTATTTCAGGCAAGTATTTCCTATGATCCCATGTACGGATTAAGTTTGCGCATTGTTGATATTGATCCGACTTTTACCTTAGGTGAACTTGAAAAGGAGAAGTTAGACAGTATTCGAAAGCTGAAAGCAGAGGGCATATATGAGTCCAATAAATTATTGGGCTTTCCGGTGGTTCCCAAAAGATTGGCGATTATTTCAGTAGAAACAAGTAAGGGACTTTCTGATTTTTACAAAATTATTAATCAAAACCCTTGGGGTTACCGCATAGAATGCACGCTCTTTCCGGCATTATTACAAGGAGACAAGTCAGTACCTTCTATTATCAATCAGCTTACAGTTATTGCTGAAAAAATCGACAAATACGATGTCGTCGCCATCATACGTGGAGGGGGTGGTGAGGTTGGGCTTTCCAGTTATAACAACTACTTATTGGCACGTGCTATCGCTATCTTTCCAATCCCTGTATTGACGGGCATTGGACATTCGACGAATTACACGGTTAGCGAAATGGTCGCCTATAAAAACGCGATCACTCCCAGTGAGCTCGCCGATTTTCTGATTCAGAAGTTTCATAACTTTGCTATTCCGGTTGATAAGGCAGCGGAAAGTATACAGCAACTCATTCTTACCCGATTTAAAGAAGAGCGCAATGTACTATCTCAGCTCGCAACACATATACAATGGATTGGCAAAAGGGAAATTCAGACCTCGAGAGCCGCTGTTCAGCAATTTCAACATGAGCTGAACTCCTTGATAAAATTACGGCTTTACGAGCACAAGACGGCTTTGGCTCATACCGAGCGAATTATTCAACTCTCTGATCCAATTCGGTTATTGAAACAAGGTTTTTCAATTACTAAGGTTAACGGAAAACTACTGCAGTCGGTGACACAGGTATCACCGGGCGATGTGATACAGACGATACTCGAATATGGTGAACTTACCAGTACTGTAACGGATAAATCTCCGAAAGAAGGTCTGGATGCGAACCAGGCTTAATTTGGCCATCGGTACACAAAATTTTAAAGAAAGCATATCATAATGGAACAAAATTATACCTATACAGACGCCTTTAACGAGTTGCAAACAATCGTAAGGGAAATTGAAAATGGCACAACAAATATTGATGAGCTCGCGGGAAAAATCAAAAGGGCTTCCGACCTCATTCAAGTCTGCAAAGCCAAGTTAACAGCGACGGAGGACGAGGTAAACAGTTTATTACAGAAAATATCCCCTGCTCAGGAAACGGATGATGACGAATAAATAAAGCAGATAATGTCGTAATTCCTTAATATTGATAAGCCACCACCTGTCTTTCGCGCCGCAGGGTTTCTACAAGCGCTCTATGCTGGGTAACATTACCCGTCAATCGCCAAATGGTATTCAAACATTCTTTGTTATAGCGTTGACTTACAATGACAGCCTTAAAACCCATCCGTCTGATTAACTGCTCGGTATGTTCAAAATCTGCCTCAGATGAGGTCTGCAGTTCATAGTCTTTTATCTTGTGGTAATTGTCAATATAGGTTTGCAAATAAGTTAGCAGCGCTAAAATCATCAGAACCAAGCCTACACCAATAAACGCTAAAAATATATATCCGGCACCAACACACATGCCCAAAGAAGCTGCAGCCCAAATTGTCGTAGCGGTTGTTATACCACTTACTTTATTGTCTTCTTTGAAAATCACGCCTGCTCCTAGGAAACCGATACCAGTAATAATGTTTGCCGCCAATCGATCTGGATTTGCCAATCCAATTTTTAACGAAAGAATAGTAAAAAGACAAGATCCAAAGCTCACCAATATAAACGTCCTCAAACCCGCGGATTTATTGCGATATTCACGTTCAATCCCAATCAGCAGACCTATTAAGACTGATAACATGATAAGTAAAACGTCACGCGATTCAAAAGGTTGTAATAGGCTATCCATGAGTTTATTTCTTCTTCATCCAATTTAAGAAAAATAGGGAGATCTATCAAATGACCCCCCTATTCAAGAATAACTTTTTATCGATCTAATACATCGGAACTTTAATCAGCAATAACGATATATCATAGTAACCTTCATTTTCATCGACCTAATACATTGGTACTTCAATTAGCAGTAATGATGTATCATAGTAAGCTTCAAGCGCTATTTTTTCAGTTTCGTATAAACCAATGGCATCTCTTCTTGATAGCATTTCATTTGCTACGGCGATCTTTCCTTCCAAAACAAAAAGATAAAGCCCATTTTGCTCCGAATGAACAGTATATTCTATCTTTTTACCCACCTCGATGTCTGCCAAGTTAAAATATGCATCCTGATGTATGTGTACAGCATTGTTATCCATTTTATCCGGTGAAACAATCGTTGCAAATTTATTGTGTCGATCCAGTTGAAGGTAGGATTTCTGATCGCATCTGGGCTCCAACCCTATTTCGTTGGGAATTACCCAAATTTGTAAAAATTTAACAAGATCCTTCTGATTGCTATTAAACTCGGCATGCTGCACACCTGTACCTGCAGACATGATCTGCACATCTCCTGTTTGGATCGTACAGCCATTGCCCATACTATCTTGATGCGCCAGCGCCCCCTCCAGTGGTATGCTAACAATTTCCATATTATCGTGTCCATGCCGATCAAAACCTTGACCACCTTCCACCTGATCATCGTTCAATACCCTCAAGGCACCAAAATCATCCCTTCGGGATCAAGATATTGTCTAAAACTGAATGAATGCGCACTTTTCAGCCAGCCGAAATCGACGTGGCCACGATCACCTTCCCGATGTATAATCTTTTGCATGTTGTCCTCCTTACTGCATAAGCTTCTAACTATCAAGGACAAAACCCATACCAACAGGAATATAAACACAAAATCTGACAATTTGTCAAAAGAGAGGACTACAGTGGCTTTAATTTATCCGGAGCGAACGAATGAACAAGTGCACGAGCGAGAATTCTATTCGGGTCTATAAGAATCATCCCATTGTGATCCCTTTCGGGAATAGCCAAAGGCAACTCTGCACAACCCAAAATAATGACCTGTGCGCCTTTCTTTTTCAGGTCGTCCATAACCAACAATAGATCTTCCCTTGCTTTATTCGCAATCGGTACGGGTTGGGCCTTTATTCCATAATCCTCATCATAGATTGCATTATTTACCTTCTCTTGCTGCGATCCTTCTGGTTCAAGAACAACGAAACCTTTTCGAATAAATGCTTCCCGATATAAACTGCAGATCTGTTCTCCTGCGGTAGACAAAATCCCGACTGTCGTGTCGGGATAGTTTTCCACTACAAACCGAACCGTTTCATGAACGATATGCAATAGTTTTAACCCACTCCCCACACGCGCCATTTCATCTTGAACGACGGAAAAAATAGGCTCTGCATGTGCTGTATTGGACGGAATCGCGGCTATGGTCGCTCCAGCCGTTTCAAGTTGTCTTAAAATTGCAGCAATAGCCTTACCTGGATTAACATTGGATTTATCCAATAAATACGCCGTTCGGTCAGGGATCAAATTTGGACATGAGAATAACAAGAGCGGCAAGTGTTCCTGATCGGATCTTGCCGCCGTCTCATCTATAATTTTCTTCGTAATATCCAAGCCGCCATAAGGGCCTAGTCCACCTACTATTCCAATCATAAAACTATTTTTATATCATAGATATAACCAATAGTCTTACAAATGGTTTGTAGAAATTACCATTCTATCGCTTGGTCCTCGTCAGGAATCTGCGTATTTAACTTTCGTTCTAAAGTAAGCGATCCAGCAACTTTATAGCGAATCGGCACATTTGGAATCATGGTATAATCCGTAAATTCATAATCAATATTATTGATCGTAAGCCAACGCCATTTCAAATAGGGGCGAACTTTGTCCATTGCTTCTGAGATGGTATAACTTGCGTCTTTATTTAGTCTCTCCTTAAACCACCTATAATTTACTGATTATTAGTATTTTGGGTTTAAAATAGCTTGTTTTTTATTGCAAGAATTTGTATCTTCGAGCTTTAAAACCTTGCAAATATGTTGGGGAAAAATCCAGAAAAGAAGCCAGAATTATTCCGCCCAATGTTGGTGGATTTTATTGACCACGAGCATGAACTTGTTCTACTTTCAGAAAAAATAGATTGGAATTATTTTGAGAAAGAATTTTCGCCCTTGTATTCCAAAGTGGGCAATCCGAGCCATCCGATTCGGTTTATGGTGGGTTGTTTGCTACTGAAACATTTGTATAATTTGGGCGATGAGACGTTGGAAAAAGCCTGGATCATGAATCCTTATATGCAGCATTTTTGTGGCAGGGTTTTCTTTGAACACGAATTTCCTTGTGACCCGAGTAATTTTGTTCATTTCCGAAAAAGAATTGGCGAAAAAGGTATCGAAAAAATCTTTGCCTACAGCGTAAGAATGCACGATGCCAAGACGAACACCTCAAATTTTGTTTTGTCCGATACTACCGTTCAGGAGAATAATACCTCTTTTCCTACCGATGCAAAATTGTGCAAAAAAGTGATCGATTATTGCAACAAAATAGCCGGAAATGAAGGCATAAAACAAAGACAACGCTACACAAAAGTCAGCAAACAAATGGTGCGCAACACCTACAACGGAAAACATCCCAAGCGGGCAAAAGCGGCAAGGAAATCTCAAAGACAGCTCAAAACCATCGCCATGAGACTGATTCGTGAATTGCAACGGAATTTTAATGCAGAACAGCAAGAATTTTATAAAGATTTAATGACATTGTACACCAAGGTTGTCACACAAAAAAGAAACGATGCCGATAAAATTTACAGCATTCACAAGCCTTTTACCCGATGTATTGCCAAAGGAAAAGCGCATAGCCAGTATGAATTTGGGAATAAGGTAGGTTTGATAACCACCGCCAACAAAGGCAAGAAAATCATTCTCGGGATTAAAGCATTTTTGCAAACTCCTTACGATGGTCACACCATAGAACCACTTTTGGAACAGATGGAAACCGGTGGTCAAAAGCTCCCAAAAGAACTCCTTTACGATAGAGGTGGCAGAGGAAAATCAGAAATAAAGGGCGTGAAAATCTCCATCCCAAGCACTCCAAGAAAAAAAGACACTGCTTATCAAAAGCAGACAAAGCGCAAAAAATTTAGAACCAGAGCGGCAATAGAACCTATCATCGGACATTTAAAAACCGATTTTAGGCTGGCAAAAAATTACTTCATGGGAGAAACGGGACCACAAATCAATGCATTACTAGCTGCAACCGCTTGGAACATGAAGAAAATGATGGAACTACTGAAACAGAAAATTATTTTCTTATTTTATAAGATACAAATTATGCTGTTTTCTAATCCTGTTTTTAAAAATAAATTAAATAGTGGGTTTTGTTAAGGAACGACTATTTACAACAAATTTAATACTCGGGTTATCCGACCGGAAGGTCACTGTGCCAGTCTTGGTAAAGGTTGCATATATTTTGTAATTCCGTCGGTCTTGTCGTTCTTCGTCAATATTTCCTGCATAGAAAAAAACAGTATTTTCGTCGACGACATAGCTCCTAATTTCACTTTTCACTACGGGGGTTTCATTCTCTTGTCCCTCCATTCTGGTTAAGAGGGCAGCCCCCGAATAATTACCCGAATAATCGTTGAAGGGATTAACGCGAAGAATCGCTTTCCTGTAGTACTTACGCGGATGTCCTTTATAATTCGCTGAAGGGTCGTCCATAATCGTAAGCGGCAATACCCACTTTTCAGTCATATCAATGCCCTTTAAAGAGAAATCTATAGCCAGTAAGCCTGTATTTTCCCCGGCATTAATGTTTACTGTAGCAGGGAACGAATAATAATTGCTACTTAATTGTTGATAATAGAAATCTTTCCGGTTTTGAAATCTTTCAAAATTCAGCACATTCAAAGTATCCGCATCCACTCCAACCTGAACCGAAAAATTTGATTCATTATTGGTCGATCCGCTCACAATCAAAGGTTGTAAAAAGGTGCTTTTAGCAGCATCCTTATAACGAACATGAATATTAGCGACCCCGTTGTTGTCTAAAGGAGCTTTAAAGGAAATATAATGTTCATATTGTTCTTCCTTCCATTCATCATTGCATGCTCCAAAAATGGAGAGAATCAGCAATAGAAAGAATTGTATATATAACTTGTTCATAAGATATCTATTTGATTAATCGTTATAAGTCCATCCTGGATTTTGTGTTAAGTTCTTATTGCGTTTTAGTTCGCTATGACTAATCGGCCAAAACCACATTTTATCTGCAAAAGTTGTTTTCAAAGCCCATACCGCAACTGGCTGATGAAAGAGATCCCGATCTTTTTGGTTCATGAGGATATTACAACCATAGATAGGCAGAGCCTCTTCGACGGGAGCATCCATCCAACGGCGTAAATCATAGTAACGTTGCCCCTCTCCCATAAGCTCGATAAAACGCTCGCGTTTTAATGTTTTTCTCAGCTCGACTTTATTGCTATATACACTTACACTGTAATCTGGTACGCCACCGCGAATCCGTACAGGCTGTATTCCTTTTTTCATCTCTGCAATATCTCGGCTAATGGTGTAAACACCACCTCGCCAAGATGGAATACTATAGGATCCGCCCAGCTCATTTAATGCTTCAGCGTACATGAGTAAAATATCCGCATATCGAATTGCCGGCTCCGCTTTTGGCACGATACGAGCCATACTTCCTCCTTCATAAGTATCATTTTGATGAACAAACTTTTTAACACCGAAACCTGTGCGGAGCCAATAGGCATTGGACGAGTTAAACCCATTCCCCTTGTCATTATCGCGGTAATAAAACACCTGTTGGTTCCGATTGCGTTCTTGTGTTTCGTTCAACAATGTCCAGAAACTACCATTGAAAGCAACAGAAGCATAAAAGCGAGGTTCGCGATTCGCATACTGCAAAGAGACTCCCGGGCGCAAGGGCTTGTATTTTCCCTTGTCATAATCTTCTTGTGAAACATAGCCGCTCAAGCGATTTGAACCATTTCCACGACCGATTTCTTTATCCATTCCCGGTACATCCAAACCATTATCCATATAGTAAGCGTCTACAAGTTTTTGCGTCAGCCCGTGTGTGTTCCATCCAGTTGCCGAACGTGGAAGCTGATGGGCAACCATAGCATCAATCCCTTCGTTCTCCTGATTGGTACCACGTGTGAAGATTAACTCAGGGTTTCCAGAGGCTGGCAACGTACCGTCAAATACCTGGGCATAAGATTTAGCCGGGTCGATATTTGCCCAGCCATCGGGCCAGCTCTTTTCCGAGAAATTGTTGTCTTTAGGCGGTATTACTGTGGCATCATTTCCTGTTGTTTGTAATCCTGTCCAATACAGTTGATACACGCCTAGTTCCATAACATCCCGCGCCGCTGCCGCAGCCTTAGCCCACTTCTCTTCTTTATATTCTGCGGAAAGGAGACGTTTTCCTTGATTGTCAACCAACCTTGCCCCAATACTTGCATTATTACCATTGGCCAGCGGACTTGCAGCATACAGTAAGGCTTTGGCTCGCGTTGCCAAAGCTGCACCTACACTCGGACGGGCAGAGCCATCTTGGCTCCTTTTCATACCCAAAGCTTCCATTTCTTTTGCCGCCAACAACATTTCATCACTAATATAGTTAGCGCACTCTTCATACGTATTACGTGGAACCGCCAAATTATCATAGCTATCCGTATAGTCTAAGCCCTCATCTGGCAACAATGGAATCGGTCCATATTTACGAAGCAAAAGCCAGTATAAATAGGCCCGTGCAAAACGCGCTTGCCCGCGGTAATCCGCAATTTCAGCAGTAGACATTTCAGTATTCATATAAATATGCTGAATAAAGGTGGTTGCATTCCGAATCCCACGGTAACATTGCGCCCATGTCCCCTGTTTATCATTCTCCGTATAAAGGCCCATCTTAAACATGTTGTAAGACAATTCATTTTTTGATGGATCATAATCTTTATCGCGATCACCATAGTACATATCATCTGCAAAACAATGCGGAGTAAGCCCTTTACTTGCTACATCTGCATTTTCACCCTTGAATTCTAAAAATACATTGGCAAGCCACTCTTCCGAATAGAGCTTGCTCTTAAAGACTTTCTCGGTTGTGAGGCGGTCTTTGAAATATTGATCAGACTTTAAATAATCTTTTGTACAGGAAGAAATGACGCCTGTGCCAAGTAGAAGCATCAATACAACATATAATTTCTTATTTTTCATTTCTTTAAATTTTAAAGGTTAACATTGACACCAAAAGTGAACGACTTTGGCAATGGATAATCTTCTCCCCTTGGGCTTGCTAATTCGGGATCCCATAATTTAAATGTTGACCAAGTCAGGAGGTTGCTACCAATGACAAAAAATCGAATGCTATTTGCCCGGATACGATTGGCCAGATGTTTGGGCAAGCTATAACCAATATCTACAGTTTTAAGTCGGAGATATTGACCATTACGCAGCCAAAAGGTAGACTCCCGGAAGTTATTCGGATTAGGGCCATAACTCAGCCGCGGGTACGAAGCATTCGGATCTTCCGTCGCTGGATTTCCAGAAATATCGGCTGAAATCCACCGATTATCGCCCATACTACCTTTCATCACTTGCCCCCACTCGCCTTCACTAAAGGCATATACAGTCTTTCCATAGGTGAAGAAAGTAGATTTACCTGCTCCCTGAAAATACACACTGATATCCAAATTTTTCCAGCTTGCCGACGCGCCCACACCATAGATTAGATTGGGTCTTCTGGTTGCTCCGACAGCGACCCGATCGCCATCATCGATAACGCCGTCGCCATTTACATCTTTGTATTTGATATCACCTGGTTGGTAGGTCCCAAATGTTTGTTTTGGACTATTGCGGATATCATCGTAATCTTTAAAAAGCCCTAAAGCGATCAATCCAACCGCCTGATCTACACGGTAGCCTTTTCGATTTTGATAACCATACACATTATTTTCTTCATCGATTGTCGTAATTTCATTTTTACTATAGGTAATATTACTTCGCCCTGTCAGATTCACCTCGCCCAATTTTCCCTTATACTCCAACCGTCCATCGAAACCACGTGATTTAACCGCCCCCACATTTGCCCTTGGTGTACTTTCCAAGCCCACCAAGCTTGGCAAATACCTACGTTCCATATAAATTCCGGTCCGTTTTTCATCAAAGAAATCCAAGTTGGCAATAACTTTATCCTTAAACAAGGCGAGGTCAAAGCCTAAATTTTTCTTGACAGCCATCTCCCAGGTCACATATGGCGAAGCAACTTGGCTATATCTTAAGCCCGTATAATTCCGATCAACGCCATAGTCTCCCCACTTGTAAACACTAGAAATTCCAGAAATTGTGTATAAATAAGGGAAACGCTCTTGATCGTTTCCAATTTTTAGCTGATCGTTCCCCACTTTACCCCAAGAATAGCGGATCTTGAACATATTCATCCAAGGCATATTTTCTTTGACAAATGTTTCTTCTGAAACATTCCAAGCCCCTGAAATGCCGGAAAAAATCCATACTGCTGACCAATGGCAAAGTTCTCTGATCCATTATAACCGAAGTTAAAATCAACAAAATAACGTGATTTCCAATTGTAGGTAACTCGACCGGCCATTCCTTGATTACGTCTTGCTATACCATTTTTTATATCATCGCCGAGATCTACCGTTTTTACAAGAGCATCGCGTGTAAATCGAGCAACCGCTCCGATATTATGATCACCAATATTTCTATCATAATTAAACATCAGATCATAGAATTCACGTCGATCTCCCTTGGAGAAACTGTATTGATACATTTCTCTCGGATCTGATATATGCCGATAAACTATTTGACCATTTTCATCTCTTGCACGTTCGGCAAGCCATTGCTCAGGCCATTTTCGTCGCTGAATATTATTCTCATTAAAAGTGTCGTAGCCGACAATTCCCCGGAAACGAAGGCCTTTAGTAATAAAATCAAAATTTTGTTCGAGGGTAATATTGGTCTGCACTTTATTGGTCCAGTTCTCATTGAACCCTGTTTGTGTTGCTACTACCCATGGATTTGTCATATTACCTTCACCGATCGCAGGAACCCGGCCATCAGAGTACATTATCGGGGTTCTTATGGGTGAATATCCAAATAGTACTCCCCAAAAGAAATCATCACCTAATCCGGGGCTATTCCTTTTACTGAGATCTCCAGCCACACCAACTTTAAGCAAAGTTGATTTGGTCACATTGATATCCGTATTTAAGCGATAGTTCCAACGTCTAAAATTCGCATTTGTATTATAGTCTTTACGCAGGGCTTCATCTGTTTTGTACATCCCGCCCTCATCAACGTAACTTCCTGACACAAAATAACGGGCAGTTGGTCCGCCGCCACTTAAATTTAAATTCGCACGATAGGTCATCGCTCCTTTTTTGAGCAACATATCTTTCCAGTTCACATTCGGATAAAGATCGGGGTCTAGGCCCAATCGCAAGATTTCGAGTTCTTCAGGTTGATAGACCGGAGCATTGTTTCGCGTAATACGCGCTTCATTCAGTAGGTTTGCATAAGTTACACCGTCCTCAAACTCGGGCGTAATGGTCCGCGTGTTGTAAATATTTTCATCTTTTACGTTAATGCTGATTTTTCCCTCTTTACCATGTTTGGTAGTAATTAAAATAACACCATTAGCCCCCTTAGATCCATAAATCGCCGTTACAGCGGCATCTTTGAGCACTGTAATGGTAGCAATATCTTCGATGTTGATATCATTGATATCCCGTTCAATATTGTCAACGAGGACCAAGGCAGCGGTCCCACCGCCAAAAGTTGAGATCCCACGTATCCAAAATTCAGAAATGTTTTTACCGGGTTGGCCAGATTGCATCATCGCCATCACGCCGGGTACATTTCCGGCGAGCGCATTTGTAATGCTGGATGTAGGATTTGATTTCATGGTCTCGACATCCACTGTACTGACAGCCCCTGTTAATGTCAACCTTTTTTGTGTACCAGTACCCGTTACAACAACCTCATCTAACACACTCGTTTCCGCCTCCAGCAAGGTTACGTTGATAGTCAAGTTATCTTTTACCAAAACCTCCTTTTTTTGATAGCCAACAGAGGAAAAAATAAGTGTTTTATAGCGATCGACTTTAATTTTATATCGTCCATTATTATCGGTTACCACACCCCATCCCGGAGCATCTTTTACCGACACGCTCACACCGATCATAGGTGTCTTCTGAGCGTCGGAGACTAGCCCAATAACCTCCACGCTTTCTTGGGCCATGGTTAAGCCAATTACCGTGAGCAGTAGCGTACATAGCAGTAATAATCTTTTCATAATTCTTTTTAGTTTATTGGTTTTGGCTAGCTTGGTCCATCTCTTCTAGCGCAATCTTACGAATACGACGATTGGCTTGATCTCCAATATAAAACGCTCCTTCCGCTTCATTATAAGCAATACCTGAAGGGCGATCAAAACGCGCTTCTAGTCGCAGGTCCCCGTTTACATAACCGTAAGGATTACTATTGAGGCTAGAACTTCCCCTACCTGCAAAGGTTGTAACGCTTGCTTCAGGGGTTAAAATCCGTATCGCATGGTTCATCTGATCCGTGAAATAGAAATCATACGCATCATTCTTACCCGCATCAACATAGGCTTGATTTTTTACAAATACACCTTGATAGGGATTATTTAAGCGCGCTGAAGAGCCGACGCCATCTTGATAACCAAAAGCTCTAATTTGACCACACACGAGGTAGGGCTGTGTAAATCGTTTCTTTTCCCAGTTGTAGTTTACCCGGAGAATATAGCCTTGATTAATGACAACGATATAGGCATAGTTGCCCGTCGGATGGATGAAAATCTTGTACTCCCACTGTGGATCATGCACCACAAATAATGTCTCATAATCTTTAACACCCAGCACTTCGCTAAAATATTTATTGAGGTCGAATCGAAAAAATTGTCCCTTTTCATAACTATTGAAATACATTTCTCCATTCACAGGATGGATTGAGGCACCATTACACTGTTTATAAGTCGTTAGAACTTCTCTATCCTGCCAGTTTCTGTCACGAGATAAGCGATAAGTCGCCCGATCATTTTCTCCGCCACGATCCTCTGCAATAATCATATACTTTTTATCGAGCGTAAAATCAACACTACGGGGGCGGTCAAAATCCGAACGTTTTTTGGTGATGGTACTATCCTCGAAATTGACGAGGTATAAGCCATTATTGTTATCAAAGGTCATCCAGAGATGTTTGGGGTTGGCAGGATCAAACTTCATAAAAGAAGGTTCCCAAAAACCGCTGGCCATTTTATTTTCATCAGCATGCTTAAATTTTCCATCCCGCCAGGGTTCATCACCACGCGCATTTCTATAGCCTGCAAGCGTTGAGACAACCATCTTACGTTGATAATCGAACAGCCTTTCTGCTTTACCAACAATCTGTTTGTCCTGATTACCCACGCGAACCTCAATATCCCCTCTAAAAGCCTGTTTAGGCACAAGGCAGTACAGAGACTCACCCAATACATTGACAACGACTGCTTTCTTTCCGCCAATAAGGACCGAAACATTCTTTGGATCGTTTCCAAAGTTTTTGCCATAGATAACAAGGCGCTGGCCAACACCTCCGGATGTCGGTGCAAAATCAGACACAACTACAGGCTGAGAAGGATCAAAAGGAATTCCTTCATTTACAGCGGCAGGCTTATCCTCTTTACAACCTACAACGCTTAAGCTTAGCCAGACAATAGCCCAGATTAATCGATACAATAGCCAGCAGCCGCTTGCTGCTTGTTTAGTTTTCATAAGATATTATTATTGGTTAGAATTTATTCTATAAACATTACATATAACCGCCAATGAATCCCAGAGTCATTGATCTTCTGATACATCCATTAAAATTTCGTCAGCATAAAAGCTATTTCAGGGGGTATTTTTAGGACGAACGGATTGAGGCTCGCCTCATCATCGAGCGAACGATTAGTTTTAATTTCCACATAATTGGTTACTTTTATATAAAGCTAAATGGTATTAGCTATCTTAAGCTAAAAAAAGACTTTCTGACAATCGATTCAAAGTCTTCCGGTTTTTAAAATTACTTTTCTACTTATTTTTCTATTTTAAACTCACAATAGCTATCGACCTTAACGGTTCTCATTCCCCGTGCTCTACACTATTTTTTCTTCACGAAGAAAATGGACGAATGATTTCTGATTTAACTTTCTAAATGCTTCTCTAAGGTTTTCTTTCTATAATTGATTACTCAAATTTAGGGATTGTAAAGATTCTGATACTATAGAATTATCTCAATAAACTGCTTATTTGTATCACAGCAAATAAAGATGACCACATACTTGCGTACACACCACTTCTTGGATATTATTTTGAAAAAAGGTTGGCATGTGAAAAGCATTTTGCTTTGGCTGACTGGAGAATTAGCCCGCTATTCGGAGATCTTATGGATCAAGCTGTATCATTTGCTGCTCGCTTGGGTTCAAACAAAAAAACCTGCAAAATATTTGCAGGTTTTTATCTTTTGTAGCCCGTAGGGGAATCGAACCCCTGTTTCAAGAATGAAAATCTTGCGTCCTAACCCCTAGACGAACGGGCCTTTTAATGCAACTCCAATAACATTGTTGTTTTTGGAGTTGCAAATATAGACCTTAAAATCAGTATTCCAAAAATAATTTTAAATATTTTTTAAATAAGGTCGAAACCGATATCTCTTCTGAAGTATTTACCTTCAAAATATATCCTTCCGGCATCTGCAGTTGCCTGCTGAAGGGCTTCGAACAGCGAATCTTGCAATGTGGTAACAGCAATTACACGTCCACCTGCAGTAACAATCTTACCATCTACTTCTTTCGTACCTGCTTGAAATACGATGGATTCTTTGACATTTTCAATATTGGCGATCTCTTTTCCCGACTCATAATCTCCAGGATAACCTCCCGCAACCAACATGACAGTTACGGCAGTTTTAGGAGATACCGTATAGGAACGTTGCTCCAGATTACCCTGTGCAACACCTTCCAGCAAATCTAACAGATCCGATTCAATACGCGGCAATACAGATTCAGTCTCTGGATCTCCCATACGAACATTATACTCGATGACATAAGGCTCTCCTTCCACATTCATCAAACCGATGAAAATAAATCCTTTATATGGAATGCCATCTTTTTTAAGTCCTTCAACTGTTGGTCTGATAATACGCTCTTCTACTTTATTTAAAAATGTCTCATCTGCAAAAGGAACCGGAGATATCGATCCCATACCACCCGTGTTTAGGCCTGTATCCCCCTCTCCAATACGTTTGTAATCTTTTGCAGAAGGAAGCACTTTATATGAATTCCCATCTGTCAAAACAAAAACAGACAATTCAATTCCTTTTAAGAATTCTTCAACAACCACAACTCGGCTAGCTTCTCCAAACTTTGAATCTGCGATCATCGCCTTTAACTCTGCTTTAGCATCTTCCAGCGTCTCACAGATCAACACTCCTTTGCCTGCAGCTAAACCATCGGCCTTAAGCACAATCGGCAATTTTTGCGTTTCAAGGTAAGCCAATCCATCTTCCAACGATGTTGCATCAAACGATCTTGAAGCAGCCGTAGGTACGCCATGGCGATCCATAAATTGCTTTGAAAAATCTTTTGAGCCCTCCAATTGAGCCCCCTCCTGTTGCGGCCCTATTACCGGGATATCTTTTAAATCTTCCCGATTTAAAAAATAATCATGAATACCTTTTACCAAAGGCTCTTCGGGACCGACGAGCACCATTTGCACGTTATTCTCCAAAACGAAGGAAGCAATAGCAGCAAAGTCAGTAACTTTAATATTTACATTCTGACCATACGCACCTGTTCCAGCATTTCCTGGAGCAATAAACAATTGATCTAAACGTGGACTTTTCGACAACTTATAGGCGAAGGCAGATTCACGACCTCCTGAACCGATTATTAGGATATTCATAACACAAAGATATTTTTTTTATGCTAATTTTAAGGTATCAGATCGTTTAAAATGAGACTAATATTTTGATTTATAAATTGATTAAAGGAAAAATATTTTCTAATTTTCATAAAACATTAGTCATATGTACGCTAAATTACTGCTGTTAGTAAACTGCCTGTTATTCGCTTTGCTGGCGTCGGCCCAGATCGATCAGACCTTGCAGAAACTGGATACTTACCATGAACGGCACATCAAGGAAAAGATTTATCTCCATTTGGACAAAAATGATTATTCGGCTGGCGAAACTATGTGGTTTAAACTTTACTGTACCACCGCCCCTTTTAATTATTTGAGCAACATCAGTAAAATTGCTAATGTAGAATTGATTTCTCCCACCAATAAGATCATTAAGAGTATCAAAATTCCTATTACACTCGGTCTAAGTATAGGCGACTTCAATCTGCCGGACACTTTGGAAGAAGGCTCCTACCGCGTTAGATCATTTACCCGATGGATGCAAAATGACTCTGTAGCCAATTTCTATGAACGCGTCGTCCCCATTACAAATGGTCGATCTGATCATATCATAACGAAAAGTGAACTGGTCAAAAACGGAACAGAAAACATGTTCCAGATTAATCTGAAAACCATTCAGGGAGCCCCGCTGATTAATAACAACATCAGTTATACCCTACAACCGAACAACAATAAAGAGAAATCCGGCCGACTGAAATCAAACGATAATGGAACAATAGCGCTGGAATTGAAAGATGATTTTAAAGGCGGGACACTGTCTTTACAATTTCTTTCGCTGGATAAAAGACGTATTCTAAAAAGTTTTGTCATCCCGGATCCAAACAACCAAAATAGCATCCAAATTTTCCCCGAAAGTGGCGAACTAGTCAACAACATATTATCCAAAACTGGGTTCAAAATCCTTAGCCCTAATGGTTTAGGAAAAAAAGCAAAAATAAAAGTTGTGGAGGAAAATCAAACAACAGTTGCCGATTTTGAAACCAATGCACTGGGAATGGGAAGTATCCCGCTCGTCTTACAGACAGGAAAAAAATACGTCGCTACAGCCCTCTTCGAAGATGGATCGTCAACAAGTGCGTCATTACCGCCTGTACAGAATTCCGGATATGTTCTAACCGTAAATTCGGTACTAAAGGATAAGATTGCAGCGCAACTTTCCGCTACTGCAGACTTGGTCAATGGCAAAGATATTTATCTAATAGCCCAATACAATGGCCTTGTACTTCATGCCGCCAAGCAGAAACTAAACGGAGCGGAGATCCTATTCAATATTCCCAAAAAAAACCTGCCATCCGGAGTTTTACAGTTGTCTATCTTAACAGACCAAATGATTCCTATTGTGGAAAGACTCGTGTTTAACTACAATACGACATCGACTTTACTTCCTGTCTCCGTAGAACTCAACAAACCCAGCTTCTCAACACGCGATAAAGTGATCGCAAATCTTTCCGTTAACTATGAAGATAGTGACACCACGAGGTTTGCCGCGCTTTCTGCATCAGTGGTAAACCTCAGTAAGGTTGATTCTACGACAGACCGTTATTATTCATCTATTGTCTCGGAGCTCCTATTGAAATCTGATCTTCGTGGCTTTATTGAACGTCCCAATTATTACTTTGAGGATTTAACGAACATTAAACTGACAGAGCTGGACAATCTTATGTTGATCCAAGGTTGGCGCAAGTTGGACTGGAAGAATTACATAAGTACATCAACAACTTCGCTCCTTCCTGAAAAAGGACTTACCATCGCTGGGACCATCAAGAAAACGGCCCGAAAGGCTGTGGTTCCAAATGCTAAAGTAACCCTAATACCGACGAGCAATATGTTGCTGAGTGTAGATACGCTGACAGACAATAATGGCCGATTTTCATTTGACGAACTTTTATTTGCAGACAGCGTCAAGTTTATTGTGACAGGTGATGGCCCTAAAGAGAAAAAAAGAGTTGATATTGTTATCGACAACCCGCTTACCCCTCCTCTAAATCCGAGTAAAGATCAACCCTTGTTGGTCAACGACATCAATACCACGCTGCTTACACAACTGAAAAATAGCCAACAATTCCTTGGCGAATTGGAAGCGGCGGGCATAATCCAAAAGAGCATTCGGTTGGAAGAGGTACAGGTCAATAGAGTACGAACAAATAAAGCTGACAAGAACTCCAGAAACCTCAATGGGCCAGGAAATGCCGATCAAGTGATCTCTGCAGACGAATTATCTGGCTGTGCTACATTTGCTCAATGCCTCAATGGACGGCTAAATGGTGTTATTTTTCGAAATGGAATCCCTTACAGCACAAGATCGATGAATAGTCCGATGCAAGTTGTTCTCGATGGAATGTATATTGAACCCGAGCAAATAGATATGATCAATACTGCGGACATTGCGAGTGTTGAAGTCTTGCGTAGCATTGGAAACACGGCAATTTATGGCATGTATGGAGGCAGTGGTGTTATTGTGATTACCAGTAAATCCGGAGATGCAATTGCTTCATCTTATACACCCACAGGCATTGTAACCATCACGCCAAAAGGGTTATATGTACCCCGAACCTTTTTCAAACCCCAATATGATGCAACAATCCAACATAAGCTTACACGCGATCTCCGGACAACAATCGCATGGGAACCAAATCTGATTACACAGAAAGAAGGAAAAACACATTTCGATTTCTTTACTTCTGACGAACCTGGGACTTACAAACTAACCGTTGAGGGAATAAGCATGGATGGAAAAATTGCTCATCTGGAGTATTTAATAGCGGTAAAACCACAATAGCAGCGCAAACAAATCGTTATATTTAAAAACAAGGTTATGCAACATATTAAAACCAAAATAGAAGATCATATTTTAAGTATTTTCCTCGACAGGGGGAAGTCAAATGCCATCGACACTCAGCTATTGAAGGAACTGATAGACACCTTGGAATCTTCCCAGCAAAATGAAGCCATTTATGGTGCACTATTGATTGGCAAGGAAAACTTCTTTAGCGCAGGACTCGATCTAATTACCTTATTCCAATACGATGAAGAACAGATTCAGGAATTCTGGAATTTATTCTTGGAGGCGACATCGCTACTGGCCGCTTTTCCAAAACCAATAGTTGCGGCAATATCTGGTCATAGCCCCGCAGGAGGCTGCGTACTTGCGCTCTGCTGCGATTATCGGATTATGGCCGAAGGGAATTTTGTGATTGGTCTTAACGAGATTCCTGTCGGACTAATCGTCCCTGAAAGTATATTTCAGCTTTATGCGTTTTGGATCGGAAAACGGAATGCGTATCAGAATTTGCTCGAAGGTAAATTGCTTTCTCCTGTAGAAGCAAAAACACAGGGTCTTATAGATGACATTGTTCCCGCTAATATACTCTTCAATACCGCAGCAAAAAAATTAAAACAGATCACGCAGTTCAACCAAAAGACATGGCAGACATCCAAATTGAACTTCCGAAAGGAAATAATCCTTAAATTGCGCGAGAATAGGGAAGAGACAATCCAGCGCATCCTCGAACAATGGTGGCTTCCGTCAACACGCTCTATTTTAAAGTCAATCATTGAAAACTTGACTTCAAAGAAGTAATATTAAACAAAATCATCATGAGAAATCTCTTTTTCTTTATTCTTATTTGTCTCACTGCTAGCACGATCTCCTGTAGAAATAGCAAAAAAGAGGATAAGGCTGTAAAAATCATTCAGGATTCAATTCCTGTGGATACCCTACAAAAACGTGACACGACTGAAAAGGAAGTAAAGAAAGAGAACTCCGAAACGCTGGAGGAGGTACTGGAGAAACTTGCCAAGGCATATGCAGAACAGGACAGTAAAACAATAAATTCCTATGTACATCCCAAATTGGGAATTTATATTATCTATCGTCCCGGCGCGCTAGACTCCTATGTGCACCAAAATAGCTTTAATTTTTCTAAACCTGTGCCAGAATATCATTCTTATGAAAAGTTAACGTACAAGGGCCCTTTGAAGTCCGGAAAACTACCTATTTTTGATTGTGGTACGATGAAGTGGGATAAATCCGGATTCTATTATGATAAAAAGTCCCGCCCTAATGAACTATCGCAAACAGCAAAGTTCATGAATGAAATTCTTGATGCCAAAATTAGTAATACTGAATTACAGCGACTAAGGAACATAGAATCCAGAAGTTATAGAGCCATTATGACCTCCAATGAGCATGAGGAACCTTTTGTTTTTCATGTGACAAAAGAGGGAGAAAAATGGTATATTACAGTCATAGACCGCGCTTATGCCGGATGTGACGCATAGTATTTTGTAAATTTTAACCAAACTTAACGATAATGAAAAATTTAGATAAGGACATACAAAAGAAAATCGAAGATTGGTTAACCCCAAGTTATGATGAAGGAACTCGAAAAGCAGTTCAGGATTTAATCGACAATAATGAGGAGACGGAACTTACGGATTCTTTTTACAAGGATCTTGAATTTGGAACCGGAGGTTTAAGAGGCATTATGGGCGTTGGCTCTAATCGTATGAATAAGTATACGATCGGCAAAGCAACTCAAGGATTAGCCAACTATCTAAAGAAACAGTTCCCAGATCAGGAGATTAAAGTAGCGGTATCTTATGACAGCCGTAACAATTCGCAGGCTTTTGGCCAGCTGGTTGCCAACGTGTTTGCAGCCAACGGCATCAAGGTACATCTGTTCACGGCATTGCGCCCGACCCCAATGCTGTCGTTCGCCATCCGCCATTTCGGCTGTCAGAGCGGTGTTATGCTAACGGCTTCGCACAACCCAAAGGAATACAATGGTTATAAGGCTTATTGGAATGATGGATGCCAGCTGACTGCGCCACATGATAAAAATGTAATCGATGAAGTAAACGCAATCAATGCTGTGAACGACATTAAATTTGAAGGGAACACACACAATATCATTCCCGTCGGCGATGAAATTGATCAGCTCTATATTGACGCCAATAAAAAATTAAGTATTCATCCTGAAGCGGTACTCGCTCAAAAAAACTTGAAAATTGTTTTTTCGCCGATACATGGAACCGGAATTACTATTGTCCCTAAAATGCTGGAAGCCTGGGGATTTGAAAATGTTTCAGTCGTTGCTGAACAAGCCACCCCTGATGGCAACTTTCCAACAGTAATCTATCCAAACCCCGAAGAGGAAGATGCGATGGCCTTAGCAAAGAAAAAAGGAGAAGAAATTGATGCTGATCTTGTATTAGCAACAGACCCTGATGCCGATCGTGTAGGTATTGCCGTAAAAAATAGTAAGGGCGAATTCCAACTGCTCAATGGTAATCAGATCGGAAGTCTACTGATATATTATGTCTTAAGCGCAAAAAATGAGCTAAAGCAGCTAGGGGCAAATCCTTATATTGTAAAGACTATCGTAACAACAAATCTAGAGTCAGAAATCGCAAAATATTTTCGGGTCCCTTGTTATGAAACCCTTACAGGCTTCAAATATATCGGTGAATTGATCACAAATTTAGGTGATTCAGCACAGTATCTGGTGGGCGGGGAGGAAAGTTATGGTTACCTAGTAGGTGATCTCGTGCGGGACAAAGATGCGCCGAACTCTTGTGCTTTCCTAGCCGAAATGACCGCCTATTTCAAAACAAAAGGAAAAACAGTTTACGAAGTCCTGTTAGATATCTACAAAGAATTTGGCTGTTATCAAGAAAAGCTCATTTCTCTTACAAAAAAAGGAAAAGCTGGTGCCGAAGAAATTCAAGCCATGATGAATGGCCTACGTCACAATCTACCAACGACACTGGGAGGAATAAAAGTCAAAGAAATCAGGGACTACCAACTTTCCCAAACCACAGATATGAGTACAGGGGAGCGAAGAGCAATCTCGTTACCGAAGTCTGATGTGTTACAATTTATAACAGTAGATGGCGATGTGATCTCTGCCAGACCCTCAGGAACAGAACCCAAGATTAAATTTTACTGTTCTGTAAAAGAAAACTTAACGGATACGGCAGATTATGTAGATGTGCAAACTGTTTTGGAAGAGAAGGTTGACCGTATGATGAAAGATATCGTAGGCTAATGGAAAAATGGAAACTATTATCCTCTGCATATATCTGTAAAGAGCCTTGGGCCACGCTACGTAGAGATACTTGTGAGCTTCCGGATGGACGGATCAACGATCATTATTACGTACTGGAGTATCCCGATTGGGTCAATATGATCGGAATTACTGAGCAGAACGAGCTTTTGGTCATTAAGCAATACCGCCATGGAGCCGGCATTATTGCATTGGAGATTCCCGCAGGGACAACAGAAGCGGGAGAAGATCCTAAAAATGCCGCTGTGCGTGAAATGCTTGAAGAAACAGGCTATCAATTTGATCAGATTGAAGAGATCGCCACACTTTATGCCAATCCGGCGACAAGTGGCAATATCACTTATACTTATCTGATGACAGGCGGCAAAAAAGTTCAGGAACAGGCATTGGATGAACATGAGGAAATCGATGTCTATCGTATACCGCTTGAAGAAGCGAAAAGGATGCTACTGGACAACAAATTCAACCAGGCACTCCATGCGAGTGCGCTATTCTATGCTTTTAATAAATTAGGCTTGTTATAAAACAAGCCTAATTTTATTCTGTTTTTTTCATTCATACTTTTAATTTTCACTAGCATGCTGATTTTTGTACCTTTGCGTCATGGCAAGAGAAATTTTTGAAACCAAACGAAAGGCCCTGAAAATAAATCTGAACCCAGAGATTTATGGAACCTTTGCAGAAATCGGTGCTGGACAGGAAGTCGCACGTAACTTTTTCAACGCAGGAGCAGCATCAGGCACAATTGCTAAAACAATGTCGGCTTACGACATGGCTTTCAGTGATGCGATTTATGGTGAAGAGGCTGATGGTCGTTACGTCAGCAGAACACGTTTAAAGAAAATGCTCTCCCATGAATTCGATCTTCTTACCCAACGGCTTCATGGCGATAAATACTGCAACAAAAAATTCTTTGCCTTTGCAGATACCGTAACAACGCTCAATTTCACGAAGACAAATGAACCTCATGGCTGGATCGGACTTCGCTTCCAGCATGAAGTGGGAGGCCCTACAAATGATATTATTGTCCATGTAAGACTGCTAGACAGCGACAACCAATTACAACAAAAAGTTTTAGGTATCATTGGTGTTAACCTGTTATTTGCAGCTTATTATTATACAGACAATGTGCAGACCATGATCGAATCATTGGTCGATAACCTTTCTGTTGGTTCCGTTGAGATTGACCTGGTTAAATTAAACGGACCGCTGTTTGAAAACGTCAACCAACGTCTCATCAACTTATACCTGATCGCAAAGGGATTTGCTAAAGCCGCAATATTCCAGCCTGATGGCAAAGCAGTACAAATCAAAGATTATCTGTACAAAAAGAACATTATTTTACTTCGTACCAAATACCGTCAGAAATCCCTTCCAAACTTTGATCTCTTCAATCTTGCCGTTGAACAGTTCAAAAAAAATACGGGTGCAACTGACGCAGACACCATTGTATTAATTGAGGTGCTGATGGGAATGTCCTGGAAGACACGCATGAAATTACGGGTGAGGACCTTCAGGAATTTGCTTCTAGAGCTGACGAATTATGTGCAACAGGCAATAATATTATCGTGAGCAACTTTAGAAGAAATAATCATTTAGCAGAGTTTATAAGCAACTTTAAGCCCAAAAACATTGGAATTGCAACCAACGTTTACAATTTAAAGAACATTTTCAATTCAGATAATTATAATAAAGAGCTATACACAAATGAACTCCTTTCCTATATCTCTGGAATGTTCAACAAAATGTGAAACTCTATGCATATCCTTATCTCTTGAAAAAGAAAATAAGATTATTACGACGCACAATATGCCGGTTTCTGAAGAAGCCAAACCTTTATTTGAATTCTTAATTAAAAACGGCTACATCATTGATATTGAAAATTACGACGAAAAATTTGTAAAAACCGTATAAGCAGATTATCTCCAAATTATAATTTATTATATAGCCCTATTTTCTTAAATTGGGCTATATTTATTTTTGTGCCTTATGAAGCAAGAAAATGTAATACTGGTTGACAGCAATGACAGGATGATTGGTAGCATGGAGAAATATGAAGCCCATGAAAAGGGCTATTACACCGTGCTTTTAGTGTATTTTTGTTCAATGAGCAAGACGAATTGCTCCTGCAACAAGAGCATTAAGTAATACCACTGTGGCGGACTTTGGACCAATAGCTGTTGCTCGCATCAGCGTCTGGGAGAAACTAACGTAGAGGCCGCCAAAAGGCGCTTAATGGAAGAACTGGGCATTACAGCAATGGACCTTCAAGATACCTTCTCGTTCGTTTATAAGGCTCAATTTGACAACGGACTTACGGAGCATGAATTCGATTATGTCTTATTTGGAAAATTTAATGGAACTCCAGAATTTAACGAAGAAGAAGTTGCCGAAACAAAATACATGAATCAACGGGAAATTCAAGATGCAATACAACAGGCACCCCAGCAGTTTACGCCCTGGTTCAAACTCATCTATGAACGTGCTTTTGATACGTATTTCAGTATATATAAAAACAAATTATAACGGTCATATACCATACAAAAAAGATCCTGCCTTTTAAAAAGCAGGATCTTTTTTTTCCTTTAGTTTAGCGAATCGCTATAAGAATTTTTTATAGATGGAATACAGAATTTTAAGATCATTCTCTCCCATGAACGCTGTATTTACGTCCTGCTGAACGTAGTGAATCTTAAATGCTTTTATTGCTGCATCCAGGTTACTCACATCGTATCCGATGATACGTAATGCCATTTTTGGGTTAAAGTCTGCTGGAGGCACCTCTAAATAGTCCTCATACCAAAAGCCGAATCCTTGATCAGCCAGTTTTTTCCAAGGAAAACGTGACGGATCATTTTTTCGGGTTGGTGCCAGATCCATATGTCCAATAAAATTTGCCTGCGGAATTCTATAAGTCGTTTTTAAATAAGTCAACAACTGCGTCAAGGCGTTTATTTGGGCATCGGTCCAAGGATCAGTAGTCCCATTATTATCGAGCTCGATACCAATGGAAGAAGAATTGAGGTCCGTATCATTGCCCCATTTCCCCAAGCCCGCATGATGTGCACGATAGAGGTCATTGACCATCTGCACTACTTGTCCATCCCGACCAACCACATAATGGGAGCTTACACCTGCTTTCGCGGAATGAAATGTACGGATGGTCTGTCCCAAGGAATCCTGTGCTGTATGATGAATAACAACAAAATTGGGCTTACGGATACCGAAATTAATCGAGGCGATCCATTGTTGATCTTTGACATTCACCTTCTCCAATTGACCGGTAACAGGCGATTGTTTATAGAGTTTTGACAATTCTTTTGCTTGCTTCTTATATACCTTTTCAGTCTTTGCGTATTTCCCCCCCGCACAGGAAGCCAATAATGCCGTTGCGACACAAAGATTGATGGAAAATTTTAGTATCTTCATATTGAAATGTTTCAGCACAAACTAAGGCAAATTTGCCAATAAAAACAAATTTATTAAGTCCATCTTATTGTCCGGGATATTTTCCAAACGCTCTTTTCTCATGCATATATGGGACAATGTTGGTTGTTAAACTGGGACAATACAGTTTAAAAAAAAGCCCAAACCAATGTTTGAGCTTTTCCCTATCAACTATGCATTTCTTCTTTATAGTATAATTACGTTTTTATTATTTTAGTGCGCTGAGGTTTAATTTTGTCAAAAAACCTTTTAGCTCGTCCAGGCTATACCCATTTCCCCGAAGGGTAATTAAATAGCGATCTTTCTCGAGATAACTTATTTCGGAACTTTTCGCCGTTGAGCCTTCCACTCCTTTGCTATCCGTTGTTTTTGCCCGTTTGCCTTCAAACTCGCCAGTTTTTTCTATTTCAGTATCTGTAATTTTCTCTGAATCTACCATGAAGCCCATTTGCGCTAAGCCCACAATTGCCGAAGCTGTCTCGCCCGCCCCATCAATAATATTGACTTTAATTTCCTTTTGGTTATCTACAGTATATGTCGCCTCTCCAGATACAACCTCTGCCCCATACATGGATCCGCCAGAATAGGAAGTTCTTTTTAAACCATCTAAGCTTTCCGGTAAAAAAGCCTTCAACTCTTCCGAACTTAATGGTTTTTCGGATTTAAGTTTGGCTTGAAGGTCTTCCAATTTTTTTGCTCCATCACTCAGGTTATCCAAGTTGGATACTCCTTTAACTACATCCGAAATCCCAGCCTCTTTCTCCTTAGCATCTTCACTCCCTTCACTGGATTTGCTGTTGCCGCAGCTCGCGACCAAAAGGCCCAGTCCTAAGAGAACAGGCATTACTTTCCATTGTCTTTTCATGATTATCAGTTTTAATTAAAACGCCAAAAAGAACAAAATAATATAATTAATCTAAATTTTAAAATCTGTTTGTATACGATCCTTCGCCGGTAGAATTTAACCAGAGTACCGTTCTATTTTTCTTTTACACACGCACCTGAACAGATTGCACAAAAAAAGGCCTCTATACGAATATAGAGGCCTTCATTATATTATAGCTACCGAGACTATGCTTCGGCGTACTCTTCAATTGATGGACACGAACAAATCAATGTACGGTCACCTTGAGAGTCGTTTACACGTCCTACCGAAGGCCAGAATTTACGTTCTCTTACATACTCCAATGGGTATGCGGCTGTTTGACGGCTGTAAGGTCTATCCCACTCGTCTGCGGTTACAACCGAAGCAGTATGTGGTGCATGTTTCAGTACATTGTTAGCTTGATCTACCGCTCCTGCTTCAACCGCTGCGATCTCTTCACGGATAGCAACTAATGCATCACAGAAACGATCCAATTCAGCCTTAGACTCAGATTCAGTAGGCTCAACCATCAATGTTCCTGCAACAGGGAAAGAAACAGTTGGTGCGTGGAAACCATAATCCATCAAACGTTTTGCAATATCTGCAACCTCGATACCAAAGTTTTTGAATCCACGGCAATCTAAGATCATTTCGTGTGCACAACGTCCGTTAGTACCTGAATAAAGTACTGGATATGCATTTTCTAAACGCGCTTTAATATAGTTTGCATTTAATATTGCTGTTCTTGTCGCATTTGTCAAACCTTCACCACCCATCATCGAAATATAGGCATGGGAAATAAGCAAGATTGATGCTGAACCAAATGGAGCTGCAGAAACGGCAGAGATGCCCTCTTCACCAGAAGTAGAAACCACTTCGTGGTTAGGTAAGAAAGGAACCAAGTGTTTTGCAACACCGATAGGCCCCATACCTGGACCTCCTCCACCGTGAGGAATACAGAATGTTTTATGGAGGTTCAAGTGACAAACATCAGCGCCAATATGGCCTGGGCTTGTCAATCCAACCTGTGCATTCATGTTAGCACCGTCCATGTAAACCTGACCACCATTTGCATGAACAATTTCACAGACTTCAATAATAGACTCTTCAAATACACCGTGTGTAGAAGGATAAGTCACCATCAGTGAGTTCAAGTTTGCAGCATGTTCAGTCGCTTTTGCTCTTAAATCTGGAATATCGATATTTCCCAATTCATCACATTTCACAACAACCACTTTCAATCCAGCCATAGAAGCAGAAGCAGGGTTCGTTCCGTGTGCAGAAGCAGGAATCAAACAGATATTACGTCCGTGATCACCACGGCTTTCATGGTAAGCGCGAATAACCATCAGACCAGCGTACTCGCCTTGTGCTCCTGAATTTGGCTGGAAACTCATCTTCGCAAAACCAGTGATCTCAGACAACCAATCGTTCAATTCGCCAATCATTTGCATATATCCAGAAGTTTGATCTGCAGGAGCAAATGGATGCAAACCACCAAATCTCGCCCATGTAACTGGCACCATTTCAGCTGTAGCATTCAATTTCATCGTACATGAGCCCAATGGAATCATCGAGTGGCAAAGCGATAAATCTTTTGCTTCCAACGATTTGATATAGCGCAACATCTCATGTTCAGAATGATAGCTATTAAAATTTGGATGTGTTAAGTAGGCAGAAGTACGTACTAAATCGGCAGGAATTGAAGAACCTAAATTCTCTTCTAATGCATCGAAATCTACGTCATTCAATGTTTTACCTTGAATTTTAGCAAATACTTTGACGATCGTCTTAATATCTTCGTATGTGGTTGTTTCGTCGATAGCAATTGAAACTTCCGAACCATTGTAATAGAAGTTTAATTCGTTATTTAATGCTTCAGATTTCAAAGCACCAGCATGTGCACCTAAGTCTACACGTAAAGTATCAAAATAAGCCGCATTCAATTGCGTATAACCCAACGACTGTAATGCTTGATCCAACAGATTGGCCAAAGCATTGATACGTGATGCTATATTTTTGATTCCTTCTGGGCCATGGTACACGGCATAGAAAGAAGCCATAATCGCTAAAAGAGCTTGTGCAGTACAAATATTTGAAGAAGCTTTATCACGGCGGATGTGTTGTTCACGAGTCTGCAAAGCCATACGCAATGCATACTTTCCATTTGAATCGGAAGTAACACCGATGATACGACCAGGGATATTACGTTTAAAGCTGTCGCGTGTCGCAAAATAGGCTGCATGAGGACCACCAAAGCCCATCGGTACACCAAAACGTTGGGAATTACCAACAACAACATCTGCACCCCATTCTCCCGGAGGCGTTAATAATGCTAAGCTCATCAAATCTGCCGCCGCACACACGGTAATATGCTTACTGTGAGCTGTAGCCGCAAATGATTTATAATCGACAATGGAGCCATCAGCAGCAGGATATTGAACAAATGCAGCAAATACATCGTCTGTTAATTCTGATTCAGCAATAGCCGCAATTTTAAGCTCGATACCAAAAGACAAAGCACGGGTCTTCAATACATCAATCGTCTGCGCATAGGCATTGTTCGACACCAAGAAAACATTAGCATCTTTATTTTTCCGAGCTGAATAAAGCATAAACATGGCTTCAGCTGCAGCCGTAGCTTCATCCAACAAAGAGGCATTGGCAATTTCTAAACCTGTGAAATCACAAATTACAGTCTGGAAGTTCAATAAAGCTTGTAACCTACCTTGTGCAATCTCCGCCTGATAAGGCGTATACTGCGTATACCATCCTGGGTTTTCAAATACATTGCGTTGAATGACGCCCGGAAGGATTACATCGTAGTAACCTTGACCAATAAAAGATTTAAAAACTTTATTTTTCTCAGCGATTTCCGCAATACGCTTTAAATAGGCTACCTCAGACAATGCTTTGGGAAGATTTAAAGGCTTTGGAGCACGAATTTGAGAAGGGACCGTTTGGTCAATAAGCTGGTCAATTGACGAAACGCCTAATTTAGCCAACATTTCATTCGCTTCAACTGGACTTGGGCCATTGTGGCGACTTTCGAATTTTTCTTGGAAGTGTATATTGCTCATGTGTGCAAAAAGTTAACGCTTATAGATAGTTAGCGACATAATAATTAGGCAATTAACTCTCTTATAAACAGTCGTTTTTTGGATGAGCAAAGATAGCAAAATAAATGACTGAAAACGAAGCAAAAAAGTGGATAAAAAGTCAGTTTTACTGAGCTACCGAAATGCAATCGATTGTCTTTGTCAATTAATTTTTGGAATAACCTCAAACATACAGGTTGTTCATTATAAATATAACAAACAATACAACAATCGCTTGCCACAATTTTAAAAAAAGATAGGGTTATCTGCTATTTCACCCCCGCATTTCTTTCATTACTTCACTATCCTTTTTGCAATGCCCATGAATTTTCAATAAATTAGTATATGTACCAATTGTAAAGTGACTTCGAAATAACGATATACACTTTTTTGCTAAGAACAACTGATATCAAGGGTATGTTGCGATCAGAAATCTTAACAAAGAAAACATTATCCAGCTAGGGAAGCATCTCTTTTGACAAATGTAAATTATCACAAAAAACGAATATCATTTCTTTTTAACGAATATAAAACAGCGAAGTAACGATTATAAACCATGAGAAAACAGGTAACAGACAGCGTTCTTTTAGTAAGACCCTCTGTCTTCCGTAAAAATGAACAGACTGCGGTCAACAACTTCTTCCAAAAGGATATCGAAAATCTCAGTACAGAAGAAGTCAACAAAGAAGCGCAAGGAGAATTTGACGCGCTAGTAAATGAATTGAAGTCACATGGAATTTTGGTGACTGTCATTCAGGACGACGAAAAATCAGAAAGCCCCGACAGTATATTCCCCAATAATATTGTCTCCTTTCATCAGGATGGAAAAATAATTTTCTATCCTATGTTTGCTCCAAATCGTCGAAAAGAACATTTATTGGATTTCGAAGGTCCATTGAAGCAAAACGGTTATTATGTAAAACTAACTAAGGATCTCAGTGAAGCCGAAAACAACAAACAATATCTGGAAGGCACTGGCGCACTCGTTTTGGACCGTGCGCACCGTATAGCCTACTGTGCCTTATCCGAAAGGGCAGACAGAAGTATGCTCGATGAATATTGCAGAACTGAAAACTATACACCTGTTGTATTTCACGCCTTCCAAACTGTCCATGGAGAGCGGAGACCTATCTATCACACCAATGTGGTGCTAGCCGTAGGCGAAGACTTCGCTATCTTATGTCCGCAGGCAATTGACGATCCCGCCGAGCTCAAAACCCTGCTGAAAAGTTTGAAAGATACAGGCAAGGAGATCATTGAAATCAACGAGAACCAACTCGAATCTTTTGCGGCAAACTGCCTCCAAGTGAGAAACAAATATGGGAATCGGTTTATTGTCCTGAGCAATCAGGCTTTATCCTCATTGACTTTATACCAAACAGCGCAATTAGAAAAGCATGGCAAAATTATTCATCAGGATCTTCATGTTATCGAAACATGTGGTGGCGGAAGTGTGCGTCACATGATGGCCGAAGTTTTTCTTCCGAAAGAAAAAGTCCTTGTATAGCGATTAAAGATCTGCCTACAAACCCTATTGCATGTAGACCTCGATAAGCTTAGATCTAATGAATATAAAAGACGAATCCCTCAAAACTATTGCTTTTGAGGGATTCGCCATGAAAAGTGTATTTTATATCGTTTTATGTGATTAGAACGAATACCTTAATCCCAATTGGAATTGATAAGGGTTACCCGAAGGTGATACAATTCCAGAGTTGTTTACATTATAATTAAACTGCTGTTTCGTAACATCAAAAGGCACCAATTTCTCTCCCGCGGCATCCTTTCCGCCTAAAGCATATAGATTTTGATTACCCAAAGACTCATTTACGCCCCAAGTCTTCTTAAATAAGTTGGCAACATTGAAAAGATCTCCCGATACCTCCAATGCATGGTTTTTATATAAATTGAATTTTTTAGCGATTCTAAGGTCGATCAAGCCATAAAAACCATTCACTCCACCATTACGCTCAGCTATTTTACCTTGATATTTTTTAATAAAATCTTTAAGGCTCTGACTCGCTTCTGGATTATTCAACAAATTATTCAATCCAGTAATCAGCTGTTTTGACGTATTGGGATTATTGGGATCAAAGATAAAGGCCAGATCATTGTCCCCAGCAACAAAGTCTCCATTTATATTTCCGCCGGCCAACAAACTGTATCGCGTACCGCCAATACCGGAGTACCGTACTCCCACGCTGACACCATAAAATGTTGGTAAAGTGCCATAGATCACAATCTTATTGCGGAATTGATTGTTCGAATAACTCATCTTGCTCAAATCGCGCGGATCATCTTTTACTGCCAAAGATAAGGTCGCTGTATTCGCCACGTTTCCATTGAAAGAAGTATTATCTTTCGCATCATTCCAGGTATAGCTAACCGATATAGATCCATCTTTGTAATATTGATAACTTGCATCCAATACGACTGCAAACTGATTCACTTTTCCTTCAGAGTTCAATTCTAGTACGCGGCCGAATTTATTGGAAATCCTTCCTTTTTTCCAATCCGGAGCCCCATCAACAATCGATGCCGCAGGAACAAAAACTCCCCTATTGTCTTCATTCGCTAATCTGAAGAACGGATCTTTCACCATATTACGATCCACATACATATAGTTATTACGCCCAAGATTCATATACCCTGAAAGACTCGCTTTTAACTTTTCGGTAAAGAAATGCGTATAAGATACATTTGCCTTGTAGACTACTGGAATTTTAGCGTCGGGTCCATAGGTATTGATCGTAGGTACTTGAAACTGCGCCAATGTTGGTGTTGTTAACGGGTCCTTTCTATAGCCCACAAAATTAGGTGTAGGTACATCATTACCTCGGACATCAACCGTCGCAAAATGCTTACCGTCAAAAGTCAAGTTATTGATGGTCATATAATTGTTAATATCTGAAGCGAAAACACCTGCTCCTATCCGGAAAAAGTCCTTTCGTTCTTCATTCACATCCCAAGTCATCTGGAAACGCGGCTGTACAACAAAAGATTTCAATTTATGATCTGTACGTACCCCAACTTCTTTCAGCAATTCTTCATTCAAAGGAGAGGTTGGATAATGACCATAATCCAATCGTAATCCCGCAACTAGATCCAACCCCTGTGCCAACTTGGTCTGTAACTGACCATATGCACCGGCATTGAATATCTTACCGACCACAGCTGGATCACTTACCAAAGGAACTTCACGATAATAAGCATATGGCTTCATGTCGTCAAAGTTTTGCATGGCTGTCTTTCCATCACTCGGCCTAAAGTGAAAGCGTCCATTGACCTCACTTCCATAAATCGAGTTTGCATGGGTATACATCAAGTCGACCCCAAAGGTATAATTGATATTATCGGTACTGTAATAGATATTATTAACAAGCTGAAATACATTATTTTTAAAAGATTCCTGTGCAAAACGATGTCCGCCCAATTGCAATGTGGTCTTTTTATCTTCTCCAGCGACCTTAGATACTGCATCCTCTACAATTGCACGGGGAATATTTTGACTAGGTAAAAGATCTCCTGGACTACTTTTTTGATAGGTATAGAGATGTTGTACTTTCAATTCATTTGTTACCTTAGGTGAAATAGTCGTACGCAAAGTTGCCAATAGACTGTTATCAATGTTTTTATCATTTCCGTAAGATTCATACAAGGTAATTGGCTTATTATCCTGTAATCCCAACTTATTATTATCACTTGTAAAGTTATTTCGGATCGTCAATAAGTTTTTCTCATTAATTTGCCAGTCAATTCTTCCAAAAATCGCGTCAGACCCTCGCTTTTTATCAAAAGCGCCATATTGACGTTCATTGCCCAATCCATACTTGTTACGTCCAATATTAACAAACTCATCCAAGGTGGCATTAGTAACATTAAATCTCTTCTCGTCGGCCTCAGAATTGATATCCGCAATAATCAGTGGGCGGGCATCCCGTTGATGATCCCATGCAACAAAATAATGCAATTTGTCTTTAATGATCGGACCGCCCAATGTAAATCCATATTGATAGGTAGAAAAATCATTGCTTCGTTTGTTTCCTCTGATATCGTAGGGACTGGACAACCAATCGGCCCTTGAATAAAGCCAAGCGCTTCCGTGCGTTTGATTTGTTCCCTGTTTGGTCACCGCACTAACGGTTCCGCCGCCCGCTCTTCCGTAGGTTACGTCATACTGGTTGGTGACCACTTTAAATTCCCGGACTGCTTCTATCGAAATGGAGAAAGGTGCGCCGCTACGGCTGGTTGTCGAACCTGCAGAAGTCGGATTTTTGGCATTCATACCATCGATGGTAAAATTGGTAGAAGAGCCCAACTGGCCACCGATATTATCTCCCTTACTCAAAGGAGACAAATCCATTAGCGACGTAAAATTCCGGCCGTTGACAGGCAACTTCGCGATATCCCTGGCTGTAACCGCGGTAGCGGCACCTAGATTTTCTATTTTATTCTTCAGCGTACTTATTCCTGTTAATTCAACAGTTTCCAATACATTCGACGTGTTTTGAATAGGAATGGTCAAGCGTACAATATCACCCTGATTTAAATTAAATCCCGAACGAACTTGTTCGCCATAACCTATATAAGTTACTTTGACGGTATAGGGACCACCTAAAGGCAACTCCTTAAAGTTGAAATCACCATTTGCATTGGTTGAGGTCTTCGTTGTGAAACCGGTCGATTCATTCCGTACTTCGATGGAAGCACCATGAACCCCTTTGTTGTTCTCGTCCGTAATCTTTCCGGAAAACCCGGCTTGGGTCGTTTGTGCGTACAACCCTGTTCCAAGTGCGATGGCACACGTTGTAAGTAGAAATTCTTTCATTTAGTTGTTGGTTGTGATAATGAAAGCAAAACTACATCGGAACTGTAAACAGAAGCTAAACGAAATATTATGAAATTATAAACAAAGCATTTCAACGTGTATATAAACAAAATGAAACTTCTTTAGGAAAAAAAGACAATATCGGAAAAGGCAACAAAAGTATTTTAATATAGGGATAGAAATATCCCGATACTGCAAACATCATGATTTAGCAGACAGTAACAAAAAGAACGCAAACTGAAAATTCTTTCTGGCCAATAATATCACAAAAAAGTCAGCCGAAGCTGACTTTCTAATATAAAATTGTAAACTTAAAATCCAATGGATTAAAGTACTTGTAAAGGTCCCTAAAGAGGCTATCACCATATTTGACATAAAGCAAAGCGAAATTTTCAGAGCGCTCCTGCAGTCCTCCACCCGGAAAAAGCTTTTCCTTCACGTTATCAATATCCGTTAAAGCATGCTGATGGTTCCGCTTCTCAGCTTTCATCAGCTTTTTCTCCAAATTATTGATCGCTTTCTTTAACCTTGCTTTTACGGCTTCAGTGCTAGGACCCAAACTTGGATCTATTTTATGAGTTCTTAACCTTATCTTACCAAAAATGGCGTTCAGCTCCATCCATTCGTCATTGAGATTCAGTCGTTCTTTGGTATGACGTCGAACATACTCTTTTTTCAGCACTTCTGCCGGCCGAAAAATACTCTTAAATGTAAGATCAACACGAAACAACTTAGCTGCAACGTTGTCCTCGGTAATCATTGCTGAGTTACGAGGGATCAAAATTGGAAAATCTACCTGATATTGGTCAAAGTTGGATTTTAACTGCATCCAATAGACCATTTCGGCGCCACCGCCAATATAAGCAAGATTGGGAAGTATAATTTCTTGATACATCGGCCGCATGACCACATTTGGACTGAAACGCTCTGGATAACGCTCGATCTCCTGCTCCAGCTCTGCTTTGGTAAAATAAATATGCTGGTGCAATACTTCGTATCGGCCGTCAGCAGTCAGTACTAAACGCTCTCTAAATTCGTCCGTCAAATAAAAGAAATTAATCTCACGGGCATGCACTTGGGTAGAGAAACCATTTGATTCCAACTCTTCCGATCGCGCTGTTATTGCCTTAAAGCTTTTTTCAGAGAAGATATCTTCCTTAATAATTGGCTTGAACAGTTCCTTCAATTCCCGGTCATCTGCATCGACGATCAAAAGACCGTAAGACTTAAACAACTCATTGACCATATACCGTGTTGCATCTGCTAATCGATCATGGTTCAAATAGGCTTCTTCTACAATGCGTGTCAGCCTGGTCGAATTTTCGGAAAGCCCTAAAATATTGGTATACTGCTTCACAGCATCAACGATTGTTGCGGTATCCATTCGCCCCGTAGCAGAAACAGCAGGAGTATCCCAAGCAATTTTCTTACCGAAGACTTTGGTGTGGTTGATCTCTTCAAAATCATGATCTTCAGTTGCCATCCAATATACTGGAATAAACGTTTTATCAGGATGCTTGGCATGTAAATCTTCAGACAAACGTATTGCCGTCATGATTTTAAAAATAAAATATAAAGGCCCTGTAAAAATATTGAGCTGATGCCCAGTTGTAATGGTATAGGAATTTTGGTCGAGCAACAGTTCTATATTGGCCGCTACAGCAGGAGAATCCTTTAATAGTTCGCCATATTGTTTTTTAAGACGCTCAACAAGAATTTCCCTGTGTTCAAATTTCTTCTTTTCGTTCAATTGCTTTTCAAAACCAGCCCAGGTAGGCCAATTCCCAACAAAAGGTTTTAAGGCTTCATCATGTGCCAAATAGGCTAATAAAGTCTTGGAGAAGCTATTTGTTTCACTATATTCAATATAAGTTGCCTTCATCTGCAAATTTTATTAATTATTCTCTATTCTTAATTGATAACGAAATCCCCCAAAGCAACCTGACATGGCAGTGAATCTTTTCCGTTAATAGAACCTATTTTCAATTTCAATCAGAAGGCTGATTCATCCTGAAACTACAGGCTTTCTTGAATCTGATTTTAAACGGCTATAGATTGTTTAAAATGGGGATTGTACGTTTACAAATGTATCTAGTTTGCCCCGACAAAATAGTGAATTTTCACAAAAAGCTTGTCCCGCTTTTAAATTATATCATTTTACTGACAATTGCCTATAAACAAACGGGCCTCCCTTGACTAAGGGAGGCCCGTTTGTTTATAGTATCATCTATAAGCTTTTATACTTATTTCCTTACAATCTCACCATATAGATCGAAATCTTCAGCTCGGTCGATTTTTACCTGAACAAAATCACCAATGCGTGCATAAGAATCTACCGCGGGAATCAAGACCTCATTGTCGACCTCCGGAGAATCGTATTCTGTCCGGCCAATAAAGTAATCGCCGTCTACCCGATCAACCAGTACTTTATAGGTATTACCGACTTTGGACTGATTGATATCGTACGAAATACCTTGCTGTATTTCCATGATGGCTTCCACCCGTCCTTCTTTTACTTCCTGTGGAACATCGTCCTCCAGAGAATGTGCGTGCGTCTTTTCTTCATGAGAATAGGTAAAACACCCTAATCTGTCAAAACGGGTTTCTTCAACCCAATCCAACATCTCCTGAAAATCCTGTTCAGTTTCACCTGGATAACCACAAATTAATGTTGTACGCAAAGCGATATCTGGAACTTTGTCACGTATTGCGTTGACAAGATCAATCTGTTTCTGTTTTGTTGTACCTCTTCGCATAGACTTCAACATCGGATCAGATATATGTTGTAGTGGCATATCCAAGTAATTACAGATATTCGAACGTTCGTTCATTGCGTCCAAAATATCCATTGGGAAACCCGAAGGATAGGCATACTGCAGTCTGATCCATTCGATACCATCAACATCTGACAAATGGCGCATTAAATCAGAAAGATTGCGCTTTCCATAAATATCTAAGCCATAATAGGTCAGGTCTTGTGCAATCAGAATCAATTCTTTCGTGCCGTTCGACGCAAGAAATTTTGCCTCTTTGACAAGATCGTCAATGGATTTAGAAACGTGTTTACCACGCATCAGGGGAATTGCACAAAAAGAGCAGGGACGATTACATCCTTCAGCAATCTTAAAGTAAGAAAAATGCGAAGGTGTTGTCAATAAGCGCTCACCCAATAACTCGTGTCGATAATCAGCACCAATGGATGACAATAGCTCCGGTAAATCGTTCGTACCGAAAAAGGCATCAACATTGGGGATTTCAGCCTGTAACTCCGGCTTATATCGCTCAGAAAGACAACCTGTAACGATCACTTTGTTGATTTTACCCTGATCTTTTAGATCCGAATATTGTAAGATCGCATCAATTGACTCCTGTTTGGCATTATCAATAAAACCGCAGGTATTGATTACGACAATATCATTCGCTTGTATATTGGATGCTTCATGCACGACTTCCATCTGATTGCCCTTTAACTGGCCCATCAGGACTTCACTATCGTGAATATTTTTCGAACAGCCCAAGGTTACCACATTGACACGTGGTTTATTTATCAAAGGGGCTGGTTTCGCGTATTTTGTCTTCATATGATTAGACGGTAGACTCTATTTGAAAAGGGAGTCGACAAATTCCTTTTTGTTAAACAACTGAAGATCACCAATTTTTTCACCTACACCAATATATTTCACCGGGATCTTAAATTGATCAGATATACCAATAACCACCCCGCCCTTCGCCGTTCCATCGAGTTTCGTCAATGCTAAAGCGTTCACATCGGTTGCCTGTGTAAATTGCGTACATTGCTCAATGGCGTTTTGCCCTGTTGATGCGTCCAAGACCAACAAGATTTCATGTGGTGCACCTGGAACAACCTTTTGCATAACATTCTTAATCTTCGTGAGCTCATTCATTAGCCCAACCTTATTGTGCAAACGGCCTGCGGTATCAATGATACACACATCTTCGCCATTTGCTACTGCCGATTTCACGGTATCATAAGCCACTGAAGCAGGATCCGAGCCCATGGCCTGAGCGACAACACGCACGCCAACACGCTCACCCCATAATTTAAGTTGATCAACAGCAGCCGCCCGAAAGGTATCCGCTGCCCCCAATACAACTTTGCTTCCAGCTTGTTTCAGCTGATGAGCCAGTTTGCCAATAGTCGTTGTCTTGCCAACCCCATTGACACCTACAACCATAATAACGTATGGTTTATGATCGCCATAATTGAAATTCTCGAAATCAGCACTATTGTTCTCTGCCAGTAGCGTTTGAATTTCTTCTTTCAGGAGATTGTTGAGCTCAGAAGTAGAAACGTACTTATCTCGGGCAACACGGGCCTGTATGCGATCAATGATTTTTAAGGTAGTCGTAACCCCAACATCAGAAGTAACCAAAACCTCTTCCAGATTATCCAGCACATCGTCATCTACTGTTGATTTACCAACGACAGCTTTTGTAATCTTGGAAAGAAAGCCTTCTTTTGTTTTTTCCAAACCTTTGTCTAAGGCCTGTTCTTCTTCTTGTGTTTGTGGTTTTTTCTTAAAAAAATCAAATAATCCCATGGAGTGTAGTAGTGAAAATTGATGTTCAAATATAAACAAATGTCCTCAACAAAAAAAGCCCTTTCGGTAGGATACCAAAACGGCTATTTTTATCGAATTCTTTTTAAAGAAAAACTTTAAAAAAGGAAAATGCTACTCGTTATTTTTGAGCTGCAGCAACGACGTCTTTCACTTTATCGTTGTGAACCATACCTTCTTTGAAAGTATACGCGCCAGTTTTTTGCAGATTTAGTAGTAATAATAACCTTTGTAAATTCTTTACCGCCACCTTTTTGTAACGATGCAACTGCTTTCTTTGCCATGGTATATTAATATTTTACTTAGCCTCTCTTTCAAGTGCTAAGATGTGTGACTTACTTAATTTCTTTATGAACAGTAACTTTTCTCAATACTGGGTTGAATTTTTTCAATTCCAAACGCTCAGTTGTGTTCTTTTTGTTTTTAGTAGTGATGTAACGAGACATTCCCGGAAGACCACTTTCTTTGTGTTCAGTACATTCTAAGATAACTTGTACTCTATTTCCTTTTTTAGCCATTGTTTTACTTTATTTTGAATCCTATTATAGGATTGAAATTCATGAATAATCTTAATGTAACAGGCGCGACAATCAATTAGATTGACCCTTTAACGATAAATTTATTGATCGCTGCTGTAATCCCGTTCTTATTGATAGTCTTGATAGCAGAAGTAGATACTTTCAACGTAATCCAACGATCTTCTTCTGGAATGTAAAAACGTTTCGTTTGTAAATTTGGATAGAATTTACGTTTAGTTTTAACGTTTGAGTGAGAAACGTTATTTCCTGTTAACGCCGCTTTGCCTGTTAAATCACAAATTCTTGACATGATATTATTTTTTTGTTGTCTTTATTACAATATGTTAATCCTTTGCACTCTCTGCAAAGAGTTTGCAAATATCTATATTTTTTTTTGGATAAGCAACAAGATAATTGGAATTATTTTTAAAAATAGTTCTACATAGGAATGGTAAGGGCAAAAATAAAGGATTTTATTGTATTATATTTGCTCTGTAAAGAAAAATAGTTTTCAACAATTCACATTTATGAACAAATATCTTCGCAAGGGCTTAAGGGAAATAATCATTGGTGTCGTACTTGTGATCTTGGGATATTATCTCATGGAACAGCGTTCCAACTGGTATAAACTTGCTATGCTTGTCGGAGTTATTGCATTTAGTATCGGTGTCCTGACTTTAATCTATCGCATGATTCGTAAGGTAGACCGAAATGCCATTATGGAGATGCGTGAAGAATCGCATAAAAAAGATAAAGAAGGAGATGCTGAACAAAACTAGGGGTATAGTCTTAAAAACAACCAACTATTCGGAGAGTAGCCTTGTGGCGCAGATATACACCGAACAGTTTGGTATGCAATCCTATCTCATTACGGGCGCAAGGAAGCCCAAAGCAAAGATCAAGGCCAATATTCTTCAACCCTTACATTTACTGGAAATTGTCGCTACACATAAAGATAATGGTTCTTTACAGCGGATCTCCGAAGCGCGTCAAGTCCCTGTCTTGCAAGAAATACCTTATGATATTGTTAAAAGCTCGCTCGCACTTTTTCTGAATGAAATACTCTATAAAATTCTGAAGGAACAAGAAAATGACGATTATCTTTTTGAATTCATCCATCAGTCTGTACGTTGGCTAGATGAAACGCATTTAAATCTGGCCAATTTCCATCTTGTTTTTTTAATCAAGCTAACCCGCTTTCTCGGGTTTTATCCCGCTGAATCAAAACAGGCCCACCCTTATTTTAATCTTCATGAAGCTACCTTCTCCGATAGCCTTCCTGAACACCCGCTTGTATTACAGGAACCACATACGTCAATTTTCAGAAATTTAATCGAATCCGAATATTCGAATTGTGACCGCATAAAAATGACCGCTTCTGATCGACAATTCCTGCTGGAAAAAGTGCTCGACTTCTATCGTCTCCACCGCACAAATTTTAAAGAAATAAAATCGCTCTATATCCTCGAAGAGATTTTTAGATAAATTAATTTCAGCTTTCTATTTAAAAGGTCCAATAGGCGCCCCTTGGATAACGGGGAATAAATATCTCCGGTGAAACGTGAAACATCCTAAACAAAAAAACAGGGCAAACACAGCGCTGGCAATCAACCACTTGCCAACATAAACTATCCTCCCAGATAAATTCTTGGTACATTTATTGTAACAAAATTGAAATAACATTTTGATTTACTAGCATCATTTTCACCTAAAAAAGTCTTAAAATATGGAACTTAAAGAAAACTTTTTAAAGGTTGTTCGAGACAACTATGCCAACTTTGAAGGAAGGGCTCGCCGTAAGGAATATTGGATGTTTTTCCTTGCAAATCTCATCATTAGCGCAATATTTGCAATACTTGGACAAATTGCAAGCTTATTTACGTATGTCTCAGGTTTAGTAAGTTTAGCTTTACTAATTCCTGGAATAGCCGTTACGGTCCGAAGATTACATGACACCAATAAATCAGGCTGGTTTATATTAGTTGCATTGATTCCATTTATTGGTTGGATCTACCTGCTTTACTTATTGGTACTGGAAGGCGACAAGGCTTCAAATCAATATGGTCCAGATCCCAAAGCGCTGGAAAACGTAACAAATCATCCTTTTACTCAAAGCCAAGATCCCTTCGGTTCTTCTCTGCCACAGGACCCATTTGGAAGTTCACAACCATCAAATCCTACGCCACCAGCACCTGATAAAGATCCTTTTGCTTAGATGCTAACAGCATAAAAAAAGCTTTCACAATTGTGAAAGCTTTTTTTATATTATTTTGCTTCTTCTCTATACCACATCAATGGTCGTCAAAAGAAAATATTCGATAGCCTACAAACATGTATACGCTCGTCGAATGCAATCCAATAAAAAATTAATGTCTATGCTTTTTCTTTTGTTGTCCTGGAGCAAAATCACGTGCCGACTGCTCACCATAGTATTTTTTAGCATGCCCAGGAGGCATTCTTTTCGGACCACGGCCATGACCATGGTGATGATGGGCAGAATAACAGGCCGACATGGATAGCGCGATAACAACAGACAGCCCCAATACTATAATACGTTTCATCTTCACTAACTATTTTTAAATACCCTATTACAATTATCAGTCCAAATTATTTACTGAAGCAAATAAATACGCCCTGCCCTAAAATTTCCTTTTCTAAGGGCGCAGATTTCCCATAAAATAAAAAAGCCCATGCTGTTCGCATAGGCCTTTTCACAATAAATATATCTTGAATCTAATTAGATAACTCTTACATTTACCGCATTAAGACCTTTACGGCCTTGTTCAACTTCGTAAGATACATTGTCATTCTCACGAACTTTGTCTACTAATCCAGAAACGTGAACAAAAATTTCGCTCTCGCCTGAGTTAGGGATGATGAAACCGAAACCTTTGGTCTCATTAAAGAATTTTACTTTACCTTCTTGCATGGCACTATATTATTAATTTCCCTAAAGGTAGAGAAATAAAATCAAAAATCTTAACCTTTTTATTTTTTTTATCCGTTAAACTTTTTCATAAACTTTGGCTCCAATCTTGTAGCAATGCGATAATGGCAATCGTATTATTATAAAAAGTTAAATACGAAAAATATGAAAAAAATACTATTAGGACTAGCCTTTTTAGGTTTGATGACCCAAGTAAACGCGCAACAAATGGTTAATAAAGAATTTGTATCTACGGTAGGCCGTGCAGAAGAAGAAGTAACACCAGATATTATCTATATTGATGTTACCCTAAAAGAGTTTTATGAGAACGGTAACACGAAGAAAAAGGCCGCAATAGAAAAGCTAGAAAAAGATCTGTTCGATTCGGCGACAAAAGCGGGTGTAAAAAAAGAAGATTTTACCATCCAGAATATCTGGAGCTATAATGTTCCGGATAAAAAGAAAAAAGACACCGATATCTTGCTCTCCAGACAATACCGTATTAAGGTAACCAACTTGAACAATTTGGGCCAACTATTAGACGGTGTTGACAAAGCCGGTATCCAAAGCACCTATATTAGCGAATATGATTATTCGAAGAAAAAGGAGTTGGAAAAAAGTTTAAAAACCAAGGCGGTATTGGATGCAAAAGTCAATGCTCAAATTTTGGCAGAAGCCGCAGGCCAAAAAATTGGTAAAGCGATCGTATTATCTGAAACACCACAACAAATTATATTTGGCGTACAACCGATGATGCGTAATGCCATGTATAAAGGTGCTATGGCCGAAGCAGCAGACAGCGCTGGTGACAGTGGGTTAGATTTAAATATCAGACCGATGAAAGTTACGAGTGAAATCAGCGCTTCATTTGAGTTATTGTAATCATGCATAGGGAAAAAACTCCAGCAGATAAATTAAAACAAATTGACCAAGATTTCGGTTGGATTGACCGAATATCTTGGTTAATGGATAATCAATTCAAGATTGGAACCTTTCGCTTCGGACTTGATCCAGTCTTGAATCTCATCCCCTTAGGTGGCGCGATAGCGGGCTTCGGAACCTCTCTGGTTCTTGTCATAGCCATGTGGCGTAATGGCGCCAGTCCAAAATTAGTCATACGCATGTTACTCAATATCTCGATTGATGCTGTTTTGGGTAGCATTCCTTTCCTCGGAAACTTTTTTGATTTTTTTAGCAAGGCCAATGAAAAGAACATCAAATTATTACGACAACATTACTACGAAGGCAAGCATTCAGGCTCGGGTATCGGTATAATCATCAGTATTCTAACGGTCTTCTTCTTATTCATCGGTGTTACATTTTATCTTATCTGGACGTTGTTCTCTTGGGCATTCTCGCTATTGAATACCCTCGGATTCTAAATAAACCTCCTTGCTTCACCTATAGGGCAGAATCCTTCGCATTTCTCTTAAAACAGTTGCCCATATCTAATATCTATTTAATAATTTTGATCGCGATAGTCATCGTGTTATGACATCCAGAACTTAATCTCAAATTTAAAATGAGCAAAAAAAGAATATTTTCACTGATTTTGATCGTCATCATGCTGGCCGCAATTTTGACTAACCCAAGCAAAGAGGAACACGAAAAGGTTGTACGCGCGAAAGCTGAACAGCTATTGAAAAGCCAGCTTCATGCGAAAGATCAAGAGTTTTTCGGATTGGGGATGCAGCTCTTCGGAAATGACATCGTCGATAAATTTATCCAAAGTTCCGTTGTGGTCGACAACTACTATTTGTTTTCGCTAACCAAAATAAAATGGCAGGGTACAGAACAGATTATCGGTGGCGGAGCTTTTAAATACATCTGGCTGAGCCCAAAAATTGATGAAAAGGCCGACGAAATTATTGCTGCATTGAAAAAGATTTAACATGCCTTTAGAAATACTTTATCAAGACGAATCCATCGTTGCAATCAATAAACCACATGGACTATTGGTGCACCGATCTGCTATTGCGCGCGATGCTTCAGCGTTTGCCCTACAGCTCCTTCGGGACCAATTAGGAAAAACCGTTTATCCCGCACATCGTTTGGACCGGAAGACCGGAGGCATTCTGTTATTTTCATTAAATAAGGAGACGGACCAATACTTACAAAAAAGTTTTCAGGAGCGTAAGATCGACAAAAAATACCTCGCTGTTCTGAGGGGCTTCGCGCCAGCAGAAGGCCTGATTGACTATCCCTTAAAAAGGGACGATGGCACCGTTCAGGAAGCACAAACATCTTTTCGCTTACTTGCTCAAGGCGAGTTGGCCGTTCCCTTCGGAAAATTTCCGACAGCACGATACAGTCTCGTCGAAGCCAACCCAATTACGGGTCGTATGCATCAGTTACGTCGCCATTTTGCACATATCTTTCATCCCATTATCGGCGATCGTCCGCACGGATGCAACAAACAAAACAGGTTCTGGAAAGAAGCCTACCAAATGGATACCATGCTATTGCATGCGTCGGAACTGACCTTTAAACATCCATTATCGGGCGAAGACGTTCATATCAAAGCACCCCTACAACCCGATTTCATCCGGGTATTGGAAATATTAAACCTCAACGCGATATGTTAAAATTGATTCTCGAAGCCTTTATCAGCATATCCGGTATTACCGCAGCTTCCGGTATCGTCTACCAGAACAGGCAGATACATATCGTTTCTGACAATAGCAATTATATCTACAGCTATAGTATCACAGACCAAAAGTTGTCTAAAACGGCACTACGGCAGTCTGATCCGATGGAAAATAGGGCTAAAGCAGCTAAAATGGATTTGGAATCGATCACTTTCGATGGAAGCCGCTATTATCTTTATGGCTCTGGTTCTACCCCAAACAGAAACACTCGTTTTATTTGGGACGGCAAAACAGTCCTTCAGGAAGACTACAGTAACATCTATTCTTCCTTAATGGAAAAATTCAATATTTCCAAAGAAGACTTCAATATTGAAGGCGTAGTTCATTTAAAAGATAAGATCTTATTTTTTAACCGGGGAAATGGCCCTAAAGGCATAAATGCCATTTTAGAGTATCATCCGCTTGCTGCCGAACAATCCCGCTGTATCCCGATTGAACTACCCAAGCTCAATGGCATATCGACAGGTTTCTCAGATGCGACCCTGGTTGGAAATGAAATCTATTTTATTGCTACCGCCGAAAATGCAAAATCGACTTATCTGGATGGAGAGATCAGTGGTTCTCTTCTTGGAAAAATACCTTCCGATCTTTCCGGCAAACCCGAGACATTCGAAATTCCCGAAAAGCATAAATTTGAAGGAATCACATTGAAAGAGGAAACGGCCCAAGGCCTAATGTTCCTGCTATGTGAAGATACCGATAGCGAAGATGATCATATGACCATCTATTCGCTCCGGGTAAGCAATTAAATCGATTGTTCTAAAATGGATTCACAGTGAGGAATCACGTATATTTTATTAAATTTGTAGCTGATTAAAACTTAATTTTTATGTTAAAAAATACTGCCCTTTCGGAGACGCACATTGCTTTAGGAGCAAAAATGGTTCCCTTTGCAGGCTTCAACATGCCCGTACAATACACAGGCATCAATGATGAGCACGAAACAGTTCGCACAGGTGTAGGAGTTTTTGATGTAAGCCACATGGGTGAATTCATCCTAAAAGGGGAAAAAGCCCTGGATCTACTTCAAAAAATCTCTTCCAATGATGTGTCAAAATTATACGATGGCAAAGTTCAATATGCTTATATCCCCAATGAAACTGGCGGTGTAGTTGATGACTTCCTAACATACCGTATAGACGATAAGACATATTTTTTGGTTGTGAATGCGTCAAATATTGAGAAAGACTGGAACTGGATCTCCAAATACAATACAGCTGGTGTGGAGATGAAGAATATCTCTGATCAAACCTCCTTATTCGCGGTACAAGGTCCTAAGGCTGCAGATGCACTTCAATCGCTTACCGACATCGAATTAGCTCCAATGGAATATTATACCTTTGCAAAAGGTACATTTGCGGGCGTAGAGAATGTGTTGGTTTCTGCAACAGGATATACGGGAGCTGGAGGTTTTGAAATCTATGTGGCCAATGAAGATGCCCAAAAAGTATGGGATGCTATTTTCGAAGCCGGTAAAGCTTATGGAATCAAACCTATTGGTTTAGGTGCCCGTGATACTTTACGTCTAGAAATGGGTTTCTGCCTATACGGAAATGACATCGACGATAATACCTCTCCTTTAGAAGGCGGTTTAGGCTGGGTAACGAAGTTTACAAAAGACTTTGTGAATTCTGCGGCGCTTAAAGCGGAAAAAGAAGCTGGTCTAAAGAAAAAGCTAGTTGGTTTCGAAATGATTGACAGAGGCATTCCTCGTCATGATTACGAAATTGTTGATGCTGATGGAAATGTAATTGGACGTGTGACTTCAGGTACACAATCACCAACATTGAAAAAATCAATCGGTTTAGGTTATGTGGACACAGCCTTTTCAAAAGACGGCACCGAGATCTTCATTCTGATCCGTAATCAAAAAATAAAAGCAAAAGTAACAAAACCACCATTTGTGAAGTAATAAAAAAAGCCTGCTTAAAGCAGGCTTTTTTTATTACTTCTTCTTTTGTTTTGTAATAAGTTGTTGTTTACCGCTTTCTTTTTGCTGAATAAGTGATCGAACCCGTTTGCTTAAAACAACACGGAGATAGATCAAAACCACCAAAAAGGCGATGGATAATCCCGTTACCAGCATGTTGCCGGCCTTATACCCTTCAAAACCACTGTAAACTAAAAATACAATAGCCAAACTCAACACTATATTTAGAAAAAAATACTTTAACATATCACTTTTTTATTAATCCCAATACCCGCTGTCTCCATCCGCCAAAGAAATAGAATGCTCCACCAACAATGTTTAATAAAACAATCGTCAAAGCCATCAGCATCCTTTCTGTGTTAGAAATTGTCCTCGAAAGCATGATTTCCCGTAGAACCAATATTACCCATAGGAGAGACAATAGAATGGAAAGGCTACCTAATATGGGGAATATACCAAGGTTAAATAATCGCGCTAAAATAGCTACGCTATAAAAAGCAAGACTAAACAAGAAAGCTTGCTTAGTCTGATGCTCCAAATTTTTCATCTTAATAAACGTCTAACTCTGGATCGATTTCCTCTTTCCAAGCTAAAATTCCGCCTTTTAAATTTGCAAGATTGTCAAAACCCTGTTGTTCCAATAACATAATCGCCTGTGCAGAACGTTTTCCAGAACGGCATTGTACGATAACAGGTTTATCTTTCGCAATCTTATCAGCTTCGATCAGTATACCTGAAAGTGGAATATTCAATCCATTTAAATTGGATACTTCATACTCAAAGGATTCACGAACGTCTATCAACTGAAAATCTTCGTTGTTATCGATTTTATTCTTTAATTCTTGTACAGATACTTCTTTCATTTTCAAACAATTTAATAGTCAAATATACTACATTTTTTCCGAAAGTGTTCGCTTTCCTGGATGCTCAAAATCAGTCGATGTTGCTAAGAGTAGGCTCAATTTTTAGTGTATTAACGGCATTAGAAATCTTAGATGGGTTTTGCCTGTCATCGGATCATTTGAAATGGATCATTTTAGGAAGTTTATTGTCTGCACAATTCGCTTGTAGAATTTTCCTTATCTTCACCCAGACTTTACTAAGCTTTATATGAATTCAATACCTAAAATTATACTGTCTATATCTTTACTTGCACTCTCGGCAGTAAGCTATGGACAGCAAGTTATTTCCGAGCAGGAACGCCAAGATGTGAGCCGCATACTCAATACCCTAGCCGCTGACGATATGCGTGGGAGATCGGCTTTGACAAAAGACATCGAACCAGCTGCAGATTTTATCGCTGCCGAAATGAAGAGAATAGGCCTTAGCCCCTACGCAGAACAAAATTACAGGCAAACATTCCAATTGGATAAAATCTCTCCGGTAAGCAAATCCGCAACCATCAATAAGCAGCTGATCCCAGCTGACCATGTTATTTCACTTGGAAACCACGTTGATTTACAGTGGGATAATCGAAGTAGCCTTAACATCGTCGAAATAAAATCGGGCGATGATTTTGCGAAAGTATTTAGAGAACATTCTCTAGCCAAAGAAAATACACTTGTATTGGTAGACCCCTCCTTTGAAAGCTATTTTGTGCGTTTTGGTCAAATGCTCAACTCTCCTAAATTTATAGAGGACCCCTCCAAACAAAAACCATCAATTGTCTACCTTTTAACAGCGGAGAAACCCCAAACTTTTCAAATTCATATTGAACGGAAGCTTCAAAATTTCCCCTTGTTTAACGTGGCAGGAATAATCCCCGGGAAAAGTAAACCGAACGAATACGTTATCTTTTCGGGACATTACGATCATATTGGCATCCTTAAGGCAGTAGGCCAAGATTCTATTGCCAATGGCGCCGATGACGATGCCTCAGGTGTGACCGCAATGTTAACCCTGGCAGATTACTACAAAAAACAAAATAATAATGAAAGGACCCTTATTTTCGTCGCTTTTACGGCAGAAGAACTGGGCATGTATGGCTCAAAATATTTTTCCAACCACATCAATGCTGACCAGGTAGTCGCTATGATCAATATGGAAATGATCGGAAAAGATTCCAAATTCGGTCCCAATACAGTGTATATTACAGGATACGATCAGTCGAATCTTGGTGAATTAATGCAGGAAAATTTAAAAAATACAAATTTCCGATTCTATCCTGATCCATATACCAAACAAAATCTCTTTTATCGAAACGATAATGCGGTATTGGCAGCCAAAGGTGTGCCTGCGCATTCATTTTCAACATCCCAAATGGATAAGGATGAATATTACCATACCGTAAAAGATGAAGTGTCTACATTGAATGTTCAGAATATCATTTCCAGTATAGAAGCGATCGCCATAGGCACCTCCGGAATTGTAACAGGCAAACAAACACCTTCACGGGTCGAAAAACTAAAAGATTAGGCGACAGGCCTAAGCTTTTACTTCTTTTTGCATGACATAATCGTTTAGAACATAATCATAATAAGGAATATCAATCGTTTCAATGATCTCAAAGCCCTGCTTCAAATAGAAATGGTAAGCAGGGTTATTTCTATTTACGTTCAATTCAAGAATCCCTTTACCCTTTAAGATGGTTTTTTCTGAAGCGAAGTCTATCAGCGCCTTTCCGAAGCCTTTTCCTTGCACATTGGGCATCAAATAGAGCTTTTCAATACGTACACGATCCTCAAGAGTTCGCAAGGCAATAAATCCCTGACCGATACCATCTTCTTTCAAGACATAAAAAAATTGGCCATTAACCATACTTTCTGCAAGTCCCTCAACGGTATAGCTTTTTTCGAGCATAAAGTCAATTTGATCTTGTGAAAGTATCTCTCCATAAGTAACAGGCCAAATACTATGCGCCATATTTGAAATGCTTCTGATATCGCTTTGTTCTGCCAATTCTATTGTTATCATGCAATCTTTTCTCCTATTAAAATGTATTTTATATGGGAAAATTTAAGGACAAATAAGCCGTCTTTTTCCATTTCGTATTCGTTGTCATTGATCTTAATCAAGCCTTCGTGCGTGTTTTTTTCATCAGCATCAAGGCCCTCAATTCGGATTCTTTCCCCTGTAGGCTTCCATTTGGTGAAGCCTGTTGTCACAAAACAATAGCGAACTCCTTTAGAGATAAGCACAATATTAATCTGCTCCAGATAGGGCTGGTAATAAGCCACATCAAGCTGATCAGTCAGGATATTCACCGCTTTGTATTGATGTGCTATCAGGTATTCTATAGCCGTCTTTAGAAAATCATTATCATAGGAAATGATCTTTAAATTTTCCTGTGAATCGTTAATGGATTTTTTTGTAAAAACGATATCGAACTTATAACCACGCGCATCCAATAAATCGATGGTTTCCGCCTCAATGACAATTGTGGGGCTCCATTCCAGCAGCTGCCCCAAGCCCTCTTCGTCGATGAGGAAAAGGTCTTCAATCAGTAATGCAGGTTCCTGATTCTCTCGAACAATGTGATGAGATGACATATATAATTTAATAACCGAGCCTACGCAAGGTAATGTATGCCATCAACCCCGTACTAATCTCCAAAGAAGTCTCATCCACGTCAAAGGTCGGCGTATGGACAGCTGAAGAGATACCACGTGCTGCATTACCTGTACCCAAACGATAGAAACAAGCATTAATTTCTTGTGAATAATAGGAAAAATCCTCCGCAGCAGGCCATAGATCTAAGTCTACCACATTTTCCTTACCGAGATACTCTTCTGCAAATGTCCGTGCACTTTTAGTCAATTGGGGCTCATTGATTAGAAAAGGATAGCCCTTACGGACTTCAAATTCACAAGTCGCTCCCATACTTTCAGCAATGCTCACAGCAATCTTTACCATGCGCGCATGTGCTTCAGCACGCCACTCCTCATCAAATGTGCGAAATGTACCTTCCAGATAAACCTGGTCAGGAATAATATTTGTAGCTCCGTTGGCCATAATCTTTCCAAAAGATAGCACAGTCGGTGTACGTGGATCTGCAAAACGACTAGCAATCTGCTGCAAAGCGGTAATGATCTGTGCTGTAATAACAATTGGATCAATATTTTGATGCGGGTGCGCACCATGCCCGCCCCTGCCTTTGACTGTCATAAACAGTTCATCGCAGGAAGCCATATATTTTCCCTCACGGAAACCAACCTTGCCTACCTCAATAAAGGGCATCACATGCTGACCTATTATGGCTGAGGGGGCAGGATTCTGCAAAGCGCCCTCTTTGATCATTAAGGAAGCTCCTCCTGGCAAGCGCTCTTCGCCAGGCTGGAAGATCAATTTGATCGTTCCTCCAAATTCGGCTTTTAGGCTATTCAATATTTTAGCTGTCCCCAAAAGTGAGGAGGTATGTACATCATGGCCACAGGCATGCATCACTCCTGGGGTGTTGGAACCATATGAACGCCCCTCCACTTCTTGAATTGGTAAAGCATCCATATCTGCGCGCAACGCGATAACTTCATCTGAGGGTAGGTCACCTTTGATTAAAGCGACAATCCCCGTATCAGCTTTAGCCTCATAAGGAATTCCCAATTCATCCAATTGCTTTTTTACAAATGCCGAGGTATTGTATTCTTCGAAGGAAAGTTCAGGATTCTGATGAAGATGTCTACGGTTGGAAACCGTATCTTCAAAATATTGATGAGCTAAGGCCAGGACTTTTTCTTTCGTACTTGCCATAAGGTTGATTGATTTATTGATATACAAAAACGTTCTCTGAAAAAACAAAGACGTTGCTAAAATATTGACGTAACTCGCGCATGAAGGCATTTGCTTCAGAGCGACTTCTAAAATCACCTACCTTGACGCGATAATTGGGTTCATCATAGGTGATATAGGTATCAATATCTTTATACATACTTCGGAAACGTGTCTGCTCCGAAAATGCCTGATTCCGATTCGATCCAGCAAAGATCTGTACACGGAATCCCCTTACTTTGACCCGCGTCGCCGCTGAGCGGACAACGGGTTTAGCAGGAACTACTGTCGCTTTGCTTTCGACAGGATTGATCCCCATAGCTGCCCTGAAATTTTGAAGCTGTGTAATCAATGAATCTTTGGTTACAATTACTCCACCTTTTTCTTGTGCGTTTACCTGAACTAGCGCAAACAACACAAGTGCATGTATGAAAATCAATCCTCTCTTCAGCATAGTTTAACCTTTCTTATCGATTAGTTATTTGCGCCGTGGCAATTTTTATATTTTTTTCCTGAACCACAAGGACATTCGTCATTGCGTCCAACAGTATTCTCGTTACGAACAGGTTCTTTTGGACCTTCATTCACATCCTCCTCACTCACACCTGTAGGCGAAGCCAATTCAGCTTTCGTTTCAATCGTTTTTACTGGAGCCTGCTGTACTTGTCTCGCTTGCATAGAAGTCGGTTCTTGACCAGGGATCTCTCCTTTGAAAATAAAGCTAACGACATCCTTATTCATTGAAGCCAACATCGATTTAAACAAATCAAATGCCTCCATTTTATAAATGATAATCGGATCCTTTTGTTCATAAACAGCATTTTGAACCGATTGTTTCAAATCATCCATTTCACGCAGGTGCTCTTTCCAAGCCTCATCGATTAATGCCAATACGATTCCTTTTTCAAAAGATTTGAAAACTTCTTTACCGTTGCTTTCGATGGCTTTTTTCAAATTCGCCGAAACTTGAATGCCACGGATACCATCCGTAAATGGAATAACGACATTTTCGACGATCTGACCTCTTTCCGCATATACATTATTCAATACAGGAACTGTCAAAGCACCAACGGCCTCAATTTTATGGTGGTAAGCGTTAATTGCATGCTCAAAAAGACGATCAGTCAAGCCTTCAATTTTACCCTGTGCAAATTCTTCTGCTGTAATTTCTGGTGTGATCGCAAAAATACGGATTACTTCGATTTGGAAATCTTCGTAATTACCTTGCTCTTTTGCTTCAACGACAATTTCTTCTGCAACATCAAAAATCATGTTGTTCAAATCCACGTCTAAACGTTCTCCAAACAAAGCATTTTTACGTTTCGAATAAATTACGGTACGTTGGGAGTTCATTACATCATCGTATTCCAATAGACGTTTACGGATACCGAAGTTATTCTCCTCCACTTTACGCTGTGCGCGTTCGATGGATTTGGTCAACATACTATGTTGCATCACCTCGCCCTCTTCAACACCCATTTTCACCATGATGTTAGAGATTCTCTCTGAAGCGAATAAGCGCATCAAGTTATCTTCCAAAGAAACGAAGAATTGCGAAGAACCTGGATCTCCCTGACGACCGGCACGACCACGTAACTGACGGTCAACACGACGAGATTCGTGTCTTTCGGTACCGATAATGGCAAGACCACCAGCTTTTTTAACTTCTTCGGTCAATTTAATATCCGTACCACGACCAGCCATGTTCGTCGCAATGGTTACTTGTCCTGGGCGTCCAGCTTCAGCGACGATATCAGCTTCTTTTTGGTGTAACTTCGCATTTAATACGTTATGCTTGATCTTACGTAATTGAAGCATACGGCTCAATAACTCCGAAATTTCAACCGATGTGGTACCGACCAATACTGGCCGTCCCTGCTCTGTTAATCGTTGGATTTCTTCAGCTACAGCATTGTATTTTTCACGGGCCGTACGATAGATCAAATCTTGACGATCATCACGTTGGATTCCACGATTTGTCGGAATTTCTACGACATCCAATTTATAAATTTCCCAAAGCTCACCGGCCTCTGTCGACGCTGTACCCGTCATACCCGAAAGTTTGTGGTACATGCGGAAGTAATTTTGCAATGTAATCGTTGCGTAAGTTTGTGTCGCATCTTCTACTTTCACATTCTCCTTTGCTTCGATCGCCTGGTGCAGACCATCTGAGTAACGACGGCCATCCATGATACGACCTGTTTGCTCATCGACAATTTTCACTTTACCTTCATCAACGATATATTCAACATCATTTTCAAACAAGGTATATGCTTTTAACAACTGGTTGATCGAGTGGATACGCTCTGCTTTAATCGAATAATCGCGCAACATATCTTCTTTCTGAGCTGCCTTTTCTTCCAAAGTCAACGAAGACTTTTCAATTTCGGCAATCTCAGTACCAACATCCGGTAAAATAAAGAATGAAGGATCTTCGCCTGTTGCTGTAATCAACTCGATACCTTTTTCTGTCAATTCTACTTGGTTGTTCTTTTCATCAATCACAAAATAAAGTTCTGCATCTACTTTAGGCATATTTTTATTTTGCTCTTGCATATAGTAGTTTTCTACTTTTTGTAAGATCGAACGATTAGCGCCTTCGCTTAAGAACTTGATTAATGCTTTATTTTTAGGCAAACCTCTGTACGCTCTTAATAATGCCAAACCGCCGCCTTCAACGTCAGAATCACCTGCCGCCAGCGCTTTTTTAGCATCATTCAAGACGGTATTGATGTACGCTTTCTGTACATGCACCAAACGCTCGATACGTGGTTTTAATTGGTAGAATTCGTGTTGATCGCCACGAGGAATCGGACCTGAGATAATCAATGGTGTACGGGCATCATCAATCAATACGGAGTCAACCTCATCGACCATGGCAAAGTGTAATTTTCCTTGCACCAATGCGTCCGGAGTCTGAACCATATTATCACGTAGATAATCGAAACCAAACTCGTTATTCGTACCATATACGATATCCGATTGATAAGCTTTACGACGTTGCGGGGAATTCGGCTGATGTTTATCAATACAGTCAACAGATAGCCCATGGAACTCAAATAACGGAGCATTCCACTCCGAGTCACGACGAGCAAGGTAATCATTCACCGTTACAATGTGTACGCCTTGACCAGAAAGAGCATTTAGATAGGTCGGTAATGTTCCTACCAACGTTTTACCCTCACCGGTTGCCATCTCGGCAATTTTACCACTGTGCAATACAATACCACCGATTAATTGGACATCATAGTGTACCATGTTCCAAGTGACCTCAGTACCTGCAGCCATCCATTTGTTTTTCCAAATCGCCTTATCACCATTGATGATAACGTTTGATTTGTAAACAGCCAATTCTCTGTCAAAATCGTTGGCAGTAACTTCTAATTCTTCGTTTTCTGTCAAACGTCTTGAAGTTTCTTTTACCACGGCAAATGCCTCCGGCAAAATATCCTTCAATACCTCTTCCAACTTCTTGTCACGGTCTTTGGACAATTTGTCCACTTGCTCGTAAATAGAAGTTTTCTTTGCCATATCGTCCTCGTCTTGATCCGCTTCTTTTTTAAGCGTGTCAATTTCTTGGTCAATATCGGCTAGGTAATTTTTAATTCTTTCTTTGAAATCAACGGTCTTGGCACGTAACTCGTCATTGGTTAGATTTGAAAGCTTCTCATATTCAGCTTTGATTTGGTCTACCACAGGCTGAATTCCCTTGATATCTCTCTCGGATTTACTTCCAAATAATTTACTTAAAAACTTTAACATAATTTTTTTTCTATCTCAACTTAAGATTTTGTACAATAATGACTCCAAAGTAAAATTGCAGACAATTTGACACTAATCGGGCAAATTTAGTTATTAGATATGATATCTAACAGCTTACATCCATTTTTTTTACGTTATTTTTATTGAAAATGTCAGTTCCTTACAGCCTGCAAGAATCCTCTACCTATTTATCCCCTTTTACGCCATCTTGACGTGAAGTTTTTCTGAGCAATATGAGCTTTAAACCGACAGTCAATTTATGATAAAAACAACTTACGGTCTGAATGCGGAATGAATCCCAGTTCCTGTGCCTTTTCAAACATCTTCGTAATTGCATCACGTCCTTCAAGCCCCAATGCTACTGAATATTTATTGACATAAAGTTCAATATGCTTGTACATCACCTCTTCACTCATTTCCTGTGCATGTGCACGAATGAATTCAAGCCCAGATTTCGGATTGGCAAATGCAAATTCTACACTTTCTTTCAAAATCGTATTCAACGTCTCCTTCACTTCTTGTGGCAGACTACGTTTTACGACAATTCCTCCAAGAGGAATCGGAAATTTTGTCGTCTTCTCCCAATACTCACCCAGATCCACCACCTTATGCAGTCCTTTTTCGGCATAGGTGAACCTATTTTCATGAATAATCAACCCTAAGTCGATGGATCCATCCAGTAAAGCTCCTTCAATATCCGAAAAAACAAGTTCTACTTTATTTTTTAATTCGGGGAATGCCAGGCTTAACAAAAAATTAGCCGTGGTATATTTCCCTGGATACCCTACTTTCAATTGATCAAACCCATCTAAACTTTCGGCCCGATCTAATTTTTGCTGCAGCAATTTTGCTAATTTCGGATCCTTCGTAATCAGCATAGGCCCTACACCAAATCCTAAAGCACTCCCTGCATCGAGCAACTCATAATCTTCAACAGCGTAGGCAAAGGCATGATAGCTCAGCTTGGTAATGTCAAGATCGCCTTGAAAAGCTTTCAGGTTCAAGGTCTCCACATCTTGATATTCCACCTCAAAATCCAGTCCTTTGGTATCTATCTTATGATGAATCAATGCATCAAAAATAAATGTATCGTTTGGACATGGAGAAAATCCTAATGTTAATTTCATGTTGTACAAAATTTTTCCCGTGGGTCAGATGGGGTTTATGAATTTTAATCAAACTGTAATTCTATGCGTGATCAGGTATAGTATCATAGCCAAAAAAGTACTTGCAATAATTCCTTTTCCCAGGTGATCTTTCCCCGATCGATACGCAAAACGTAAAAGCACTAAATTAACCAATACAGCTATAGTGTAGATGGCCATAGGCTTCTCGGGTAAAAAATGAAGTTCAAGATCCGTAAAACGTACTAAAATATAAGCCAATACTGGAGATACAATACCGATACCCAATCCGATCCAGCTATTATTTTTCACGTTTATCGCCTCCCCTTGTATTTCCCAAATGATCAAAGCTCCATGAATTCAATTCTGGAATGGCGTGATGTGCCGTCATATCGAACTGTGTCGGAACGACAGATACATAACCATTGGCCAATGCAAAACTATCGGTATCTTCTCCTCTGTCCTGCAAGACAAATTTACCCGTTGTCCAATAATAATCACGATTGTGTGGATCAATACGTTCATCAAATTCTTCTACCCAATGTCCTCCTGCCTGTCGGCAAATTTTAATACCTTTAAAACCTGCTGTTTGGGGAAAATTAACATTCAGCAATGTATTTTTAGGGAGACCGTTAGCCAGCACCTGCTCGGCAATAGAAATCACGTAGGGTCTGCAATAGCTAAAATCCGCATCGTGAGAAAAATTATCAAGCGAAAACCCCACAGAAGGAATCCCTTCAATGGCCCCCTCTACCGCAGCAGACATCGTACCGGAATATAAAACATTGATTGAATTGTTGAGCCCATGATTGATCCCCGATACACATATATCAGGCTTTTGCCCTTTAAAAACTTTATTTACAGCAAGTTTTACACAATCTACTGGCGTTCCTGAACACTGGTACATTTCAACCCCTTCATATAAATTGATTTTATCCAAACGTAGTGGCCTACCAAGTGTAATGGCATGCCCCATTCCAGATTGTGCCGAATCAGGAGCAACGACAACTACATTTCCGATTTTCTGCATCTCTTCCAACAGCACCTTAATACCTGGCGCTGTAATACCGTCATCGTTAACAACTAAAATATTGGGTTTCATATGTAAATAATTTGCTTTTTAGATGGTCATAAGGGACCCCCAGTCCTCTCGGTCCGTGTTTATGCGTTTAGAATATGGGAATTTCTTCTTTACCATACACGAAGTTAGTAAATCTGAAACCGAGATGTAAATAATATTGACACAACAGGTAATTATTATCTGCAAAGGCCGCACATTAGGACGCCAAACAGTAAAAGCAACTGTGGAAAACAGCGGTTCAAACGAACACATGGAAGTCGGAAAAGAGCGATGAGATTTGGGCGCATCAAATGAGGATCAGATGGTGACCAAATTCGATGTTTTGACAGTGCTTGTTCAGTGCTCGTTCAGTGCTTGTTCAGTGATCATTCAGTGAACACTGAAGGAATACTGACTGATTACTGTTTAAAAATTGGTTAAAAACTGTTATTAAGTAGAATTTGGTCGAAGTATATTGCAGTCATAATAGCCATGTCGATTATCTTAAAGTTGCTACCGCTTTCGGAAAACCAACCGATCACTACGACATCGTTTGCGTAAGATTGTATCGCAATTGACAAATATTAGCCCTAAATTTAGCATTCAAACAAAAATAATAATTCAGTTATGAGCATTAATTTTGAATCCCGCTATGCAATAGGGCCAAAGGAATACAAAACTTTAGATACACAAGGATTAAGGGAGAATTTTCTAATTGAAACAGTTTTTGAAGCAGACAAAATTAATTTTGTCTATACCCACTACGATCGCTATATGGCCGGTGGAGCAATGCCTGTAAGCTCAAAAATCAAATTAGACACCATTCCCGCATTATTAAAAGAACCTTACTTCCTTTCTAGAAGAGAGTTGGGTATTATCAATGTCGGTGGGAACGGTCAAGTCGAAGTTGACGGCATTATTTATGATCTCAATACCAAAGAAGCCCTTTATATCGGTCAAGGTGCTCAGGAAGTTTATTTTTCAAGCCAGGATGCTGCAAAACCAGCAAAATTCTATTTAAACTCTACACCTGCACATTGCAGCTATCCAACTAAAAAGGTAACGAAAGAAGATGCGAATAAACTAGAATTGGGTTCATTGGAAACTGCCAACCACCGTACGATCAACCAGATGTTATTGAACAAAGTGGTACAAACCTGCCAATTACAGATGGGCATGACTGAGTTAAAACCCGGATCTGTATGGAATACAATGCCATCCCACACCCACGATCGTCGTATGGAAGTCTATTTCTACTTTGAATTACCTGAAGGTCAGGCTGTATCACATTTTATGGGACCTATCGATGAAACCCGCCATATTTGGATACACAACGATCAGGCTGTAATTTCACCGCCATGGTCAATTCACTCAGGAGCTGGAACGTCCAATTATACATTTATATGGGGAATGGCAGGTGAAAATTTAGATTATGATGATATGGACAAATGTGCCATCACAGAATTGAAGTAATATGAAAAAAACACTCGTATTGAGTTTAGCGCTAGGGCTTTCAACGGTTGCTTTTGCGCAGAACAACAAAACCATTACTGTAAACAACTCTTCCGCTAGCGCAAGAACAGAGTTGATCAGTATCCCTTATACCACATTTGAAAAACACTTCGCATTAAAAAACAGTGTATTTACTATTGTGGACAAGGATAAAAAGGAACTGGCCTATCAGCTCGAAAAACTAGGAAAACCGACGGCACAAAATATTTTGATTCAAATAACCGTTGCTCCTAGAAGCTCAACAACCTTTGGGGTTAATGGAAATAAACCCGCAACTGTCACTCCAAAGACTTATGCGAGATACGTCCCTGAACGAAAAGATGACTTTGCATGGGAAAACGATATTGCAGCGTTTAGAGCCTATGGAAAAGCTTTAGAAGGCAGCTCTGAGGATGCACAAGGTTTTGATTTCTGGGCAAAACGTAGCAATGATCTTATTGTTGACGAATGGTATAAAACTGGGGACTATCATGCCGATCATGGCAAAGGATTAGATTATTATTCCGTCGGACAAACCTTAGGTGTCGGCGATGCAACGCCATTCATTGACGAACAGGTCGTTTACCATAAGCATTATCGTCAATACGAGGTCTTGGACAATGGTCCGCTACGATCCACATTCAAACTTATTTATGAACCGGAAAATGTAAAGGGTCAACAGCTACAAGTCGAAAAAACAGTTTCTTTAGACGCTGGGAGTCAATTGAACAAGATAAGCTATTCCATCAAAAACACAACCGCTGCCGCTACGCCAATTGTTGTGGGGATCGCTAAAAGAAAAGAGGAAAAACCTCAAATTCTAAATGATGTAAAGAATGGCATTTTAGCCTATTGGGAGCCTGCAGAAGGAGATAAAATTACAGGAACAGCCGTTATTTTACCAAAAGTAAAGTATGTGTTCAAAGATAGCCCAAAACAATTTTTACTGGCAACCACCGTCAAAAATGATAAACCCTTAGTTTATTTTGCGGGTGCTGCGTTCAATAAAGCTGGCAAAATAGGGAATTTTGAGCAATGGCAGTCTTATGTAAAAACATTCAAAAACAATTTAGATCAACCATTAACAATAAAATATTCAAAATAATGTCCATACTGCAATCTTTTGACTTAAGTGGGAAAGTAGCCTTGGTAACAGGCTGCAAAAGGGGAATTGGCAAGGCAATTGCCGAAGCATTGGCTGAAGCTGGGGCAGATATTATAGGCGTTTCGGCGTCATTGGAAATTGAAGGCTCCGCAGTAGAAAAATCCGTAAAAGCATTAGGCAGAAATTTCTATGCCTACCAGTGTGATTTCGCCAAACGGACAGCGCTTTACGCGTTTATTGAAAAGGTAAAATCAGCGCATCCTGCGATTGATATACTTTTTAATAATGCCGGAAATATACTTCGAAAACCTGCCGCTGAGCATCCTGATGAATACTGGGATGAAATCATCGAAATCAATCAAAATGCACAGTTTATATTGACGCGCGAGATTGGAAAGGACATGATTTCACGTGGAACTGGAAAAATCGTATTTACAGCCTCTTTATTAACTTTCCAAGGTGGCATCAATGTTCCAGGATATGCCGCTTCAAAAGGTGCCGTAGGATCCATGGTAAAGGCTTTTGCAAATGAGTGGGCTTCCAAAGGTGTCAACGTAAACGGGTTTGCTCCGGGGTATATCGCCACGGATAATACCGAGGCTCTGAGAGACGATCCCGAACGCTCAAAGTCCATTTTGGACCGTATACCTGCAGGACGTTGGGGAACTCCAGAAGATTTTAAGGGGCCAGCTGTATTCCTCGCTTCAAAAGCTTCCGATTATGTTCATGGAACCATCCTAACAGTCGATGGTGGCTGGATGGGAAGATAAAAGTCAATCTTTACGATGAGTTTGTTTTAAAAGTCTTTATTCTCAGGAGTAAAGGCTTTTTTTACAATTCTAAATCCCAGATTACTAAAAGATGCATTGGGACTAACTGAACCTATATATACGGTATTAAAAGCGGCACAGCTATTTTTACTACACCACCAGGACCCTCCACGGGCATGTGCAATAGAGCGGTCGCCATCTCTTTCGAGCTTTCCGGTGCAAAATTCAAATACATTACCAAAGATATCATAAAGTCCCCATGGATTGGGTTTGAATTTTCCGACCGGAGAAGTATAGAGATAACCATCGGAATAATCAGCTTTCAAATGATCTCTACCATGCCATACATTTGCATAATCGCCCATATTCTCTTTACTGAAACCTTCAAAATAATAGTCTTCGCTTCCGGCTCTAGCTGCCACCTCCCACTCATCAAAAGATGGCAATCTACAATTTGCCCATGTACAATAGGCCAGCACATCTTTATAAGAGATACAGGTAACTGGGTGATCCATCTTGGCCGCAATTCCGCCACGAATTACACCATTCGGAAAGCGCCAATAGGCCGTACTATCCTGCAACCAGCGAAACTCCGCCAGGCCAGGCTCAAAGACCATGGCATTATGGTAGCGTTCTGCTAATGTCTTGTAACCCGTTGCCTGAACGAATTTTTCAAATTCGGCATTCGTCAGCTCAAATTTCGAGATCCAGAACGATTCGATATGCACTGTTCTTTTGGGATTATCTAAGCTTGCTGTATCGCCCAAATGATAGTCTCCAGCTGGAATTTGGATATAGTTTCCAGCTTGGGCTTCACATTGGAGATGTAAAACAATCAATCCTATCAAATAGAGTAATTTGCTCATCCTCCTTGCCGTTTGTTATAATACAAATTTGACGTTTCGAATACTAAAAATCCAACTGCACTACTTGCTTTTTTTCTCATCGTAATATTTAAGCGCCCGACTAAAGATCAGCGCCTCATTTTCTTTGTTGTAATTTAGATACGAATAATAATTACTGTCCTCTCCATACAACTTTTTAAATGAACTGGATTTTATAAATTCACTGTATTCACCACGTTTCATCAGTAATAACAGCAACGTCAGTGCATCTTTATCCTTTGGTGTTTTCTTGGCATAATCAACAATAAAAGGGATCATCTGCCAGCCATTAATCTCCACTATGGCATGCTTATAATTTACCCCCATCCGTTTGCTCCGGACAACAGATTCCTGAATAAGCTTCATCACCGAATCCCTATTTTCCTGCAAAAAATCAGTCTGTCTTTGCGACCAAGAGGATTCATTAAAGCCGTCCAATAATGTAGCAAATATTTTTTTGTCGATCTGTGTCTGGTACTCGGGTATAGCACAATTTTGCGCATATAGCTCAGCATGAATCATGGTATAGGTGAACTTTTCACGCAGCGTTAGCTGTTTAAAATCAACGGCTGAAATCGCATTTATTCCCGCATCTGTTGTTTCCTTATCTTCTTCGGGGATTATTGTTGAAATTAATGCTTTTACTTTGTCCAAACCGTAAGGCGGTATGGTCATTTTGCTCCGCAGCTCAATAGCAGCAGGATCCATAAAAAGACTATTGTCATCCGCACTATCCGTCTGTGCCAAACCGGTCCCCCAATACACGAAACACATAAACAATAAAACGATTTTTCTCATAGCATACGAATTAATATATTTTTCTCTATCATAAACCTCCCCAAAAAGCCCAGAATTAAACTTGAGACTCATACCGCTAACTAAACAAGCCTGATAGGTAAAAAAACAGGTTCTCACGAATGATTGCTTTTATTTCCAGGCTATTTTAATTATTCATTAAAGATCGTCTTATCTGAGCTTAAAAGTGAAATATTATTCCTGCAAAAATTATTCCTTAATATTTTCTTGAGATACCTACAAACAAAAATCCCCGGATTTAATAAAACCCGGGGATATCATGCTTCATTTACTTCCATATATATCAAGAATATAAACCTTTCTTATCAATAAATTCAATCACCTTTTTAGGTGTAAAGAATTGAATATTCTTGTTTTCCTTGATTGCATTTCGCAAAAAGGTAGAGGATAATTCCATTAGTGGGGTGTCGGTCATCGTGATAGCGGGATGATCTTTAAATTTTTCATTATCGAACCCTGGTCTAGGATAAACATAAATCTGGTAATCACGCAAGATAATATCCGCATTCTTCCACTTTTCCAGCGATTCCAAATTGTCTTGTCCCATAAGTAGCACAAATTCCCGGTTTGGATATTTCTCGCTAAGATGCGTTAAGGTATCGATGGTATACGATGGTATTGGCAAATGGAATTCAATGTCACTTACTTTCAAATGATCACAGTCTTCCAAAGCCAGATTTAGCATTTCCAAACGGTCATAAGGGTCTGCTAAGGTAGACTTCTTTTTAAATGGATTCTGTGGAGAGACCACAAACCAAACTTCGTCAAGTCCAGTAAAATTGGCCATATAGTTAGCTATAATCAAATGCCCTATATGCACCGGATTAAAAGAACCAAAAAACAAACCAATCTTTCGCATGAACTTATTTATTGATAAATCCCATGACAATTTCTTCCGCATCGGCACATGCTGTAGCTAAATCAAAATTGTTCAATATGACATCAAATTTATTGGCATAGGTAAGTTCCAATTCTGCTTTCGCAAAACGCTCTTTCAGCTTTTCTTCCGAATCCGTTCCACGTCCTGTCAAACGCTCCTTAAGCACCTCCAATGATGGCGGTTGTACGAAAATAGAAATTGCCTGTTCTGGGAATTTTGATTTCAAACGTAATCCACCGACAACGTCGATATCAAAAATAACATGTTTACCTTCTTTCCAAATACGCTCAATTTCTGAACGCAAAGTACCATAGAAAGTCCCTGAATATACTTCCTCAAATTCGATAAACTCCTGTTTTGCTACCTTATGCAAAAATTCTTCTTTCGACATAAAATAGTAGTCCTTTCCATTTACCTCCTGCCCTCTTGGATCACGTGTACTTGCTGAAATGGAAAATTCAATCTTATCACCGTGTTTACTTAAAAGATCTCTTACTATTGTCGTTTTTCCAGCTCCCGATGGTGCCGAGAATATAATTAATTTACCGCTCATTCTTATAATACGTTGAGCAATTGCTCTTTTATTTTTTCCAATTCTTCTTTCATTCTGACCACGATCTGTTGAATGCCGGCATGGTTAGCTTTGGAACCTAAGGTATTGATCTCCCGCCCCATTTCTTGTGAAATAAATCCCAATTTTTTCCCGTTTGAATCCGCAGAATCAAATGCCTTTAAAAAGTAATTGCAATGGGCGCGCAACCGGACTTTTTCTTCGGTCACATCCAATTTGTCAATGTAGTAAACCAACTCCTGTTCAAATCGGTTCTGATCCACATTATCTTTACCCACCGTATCATTTAAAAATTGTTCAATACGCTGTCTGATCAAAGGAATACGTTCTACTTCTAAGGCCTCTACTTCTCCAAGGTAAGTTAAAATAAGCTCCGCGCGCTTCTTTAAATCTCCAGCAAGCACATTACCCTCGTCTTCACGAAATGTAGTAAAACGTTTGACCGCATCATAGAAAGCATCCATCAATACTTTGGATTCTTCATCATCAACGGAATCATCATTATTGGTAATTACCTCAGGCATATTTAACGCCAGTTCAAACAGATTGACATTGGTATCGTTAAGTTCCAAAGCGATCTGCTGCAATTGACTGTAATATTTTTTGAGTAAATCAGCATTAATAGAAGATGCCTTCGCCGTTTGATCCGTGTATTCAACAGTTACATTCATGTTCACTTTACCACGCTCAATAAGTTTACTGCTCTCAGTGCGCAGGGTCAATTCTTTGTCCGAAACAACTTTGGGCAAGCGAAGATTTAATTCAAGGAATTTTGAATTTAAGGACTTTATTTCGACACTATATTTAACTTTACCGTTATCAGCGGAAGCCGTGCCATATCCTGTCATGGATTTTATCATATGCAAAGGTATGACTTTTCAGTAAAAATTGAATACCCTGCGTCGATTAATTGCTGATACTCCCCAAATTACCTTTCATTTATCTACCAGTCGTGCTTGGCTATGATAACAACTAAATAACTTTCATAAGGTTTGGCACCTTTACACTCGACGTAACCAATTCCGACATCGTATAGCGAAGCATTCCACTGATCCATGCCCAGTAAATGTGTGCGATGATGATAACCCGGAGCTTCCTTTCCAATAATTAGAGCCTTAATGCCAGCGGTAGCACTAGATCGGTTGGCCGCAATAGACTCAAAATTGTTTGCATTTCGTTTGGACAGCCATGTTGGGTTAAGTTGATATCCGGCTTCGTCAATGAAATAATTTGGTCCATACCCCTCAGGTGAAACATGGTCAAAATAGGAGCGCTTGGCCATATCTTTTGCCCGATAAACTGCAACCTCCGCCAACTCCTTATTCCAATTGAGTTTGGTCCGTTTAATCTTCTGCAAGTTGAAGAGCTTCAGCTCTTTCTTATACCGTTCTGGATTCGTACGGATTTTGTTCAGTAATTCATAGGCCTCGGTCGCCTGATGATGATCGACAACGATACGTTGGGCAAAAATAGACTGTGTAAAAAGCAGGGTAAATGCTAAAACCAAATAGTTCATACGTAAATAATATCTTCTTGAGTGAGCTGACGAGATATCCAAACTATCGTCTCCCCTTCGCTTTTATAGAGTCTAACCTCTTGTTTATAGGCAATGTTTGTACTTTTTGATAGGGATATTTCGTACCAATCCTTTAACCTTAAAAGACTACATTTAGTATGTAACGTTTAATCTTTTTTTGTTTTTGTCTGCGAAAAAAACTGTATAAGCATGGGTATTAAGCTAATAAAGATAACCGCCAAAATAACAAGGGAAAAATTATGCTTAAAAAATGGTATTTGTCCAAAATAATAGCCAGCCAAAATAAATAACGAAACCCATAATATGCCCCCAAGTATATTATATTTCCCGAAGGTTGTATAGGGCATACGGCCAATGCCTGCCACAAATGGTGCAAAAGTCCTTATAATCGGTACGAATCGGGCATATACAATAGTCCTTGTTCCATGCTTAGCATAGAAATCTTGCGTTTTTTGCAGATAAGCCGGTTTAAATAACCTTGATCCAGGCTTAAAAACCCGAACTCCAAAATATTTGCCAATTTCATAATTCACAAAATCACCGAAGATAGCGGCAAAAATAAGAATGACTATAAATAATGGTAAGGAAAGCTGACAATCCGGACGGGCAATGATTGCTCCCAAGGCAAATAAAACGGAGTCACCAGGGAGGAATGGGGTAACAACAAATCCTGTCTCCGCAAAAATGATTAAAAACAAAATCAGATAAGTCCAATTTTCATAACTATTGATCAGTTGCAATAGATGCTGATCGATATGCAGGATAAAATCAATAAGCTGTGAAATGAATTCCATTTTTTTGATCTATAAAAAAAGGGAATCTTATTGGATTCCCTTTTTAGTTTTTATCTTTTCTTTTACAAGCTCGAAGATTATTGGCAATATGGATATAAAAATAATAATCAATACGACCTTCGAGAAGTTATCTCTTATAATAGGGATATTTCCTAAAAAGTATCCTGCTAGGGTTATACCTCCCACCCACAAGACGGCACCTACGACATTATAGGTAATGAAAGTACCATAATTCATCCTTCCAATACCACCAACAAAAGGCGCCAAGGTCCGTACGATTGGTACAAAGCGAGCGATAACAATTGTTTTACTGCCATATTTCTCATAAAAAGAATGTGTTTTGGCAATTTGCTCGTCTTTGACAACCTGTTTACCAAAGAGCTTAAATCTTGTAAGGCGCATACCAAAATGTTTACCGATAGCATAATTTAAGGAATCTCCAGAAACTGCGGCGATCAATAAAATGAGAATCATCAACCATACGTTAAGATCATTCGGTTGTGCGGCAAGCATACCTGCAGCAAACAACAACGAATCTCCTGGTAAAAAAGGCATTACAACCACTCCAGTTTCTACAAAAATGATGAGAAACAGAATAAGGTATGTCCAAGTCTGATAATCATTGACTATTTCAACCAAATGTTTATCGATATGGAGAATAAAGTCAATAAGATGCGTAACTATTTCCAAAGCGAAAAGACGATTAAGCGTTGTTTAACATAACCGGCATCACCAACATCAAAATATCTTCATGATCTTCAGATACAGCCGGAATCAATAAACCAGCACGATTTGGTGTACTCATCTCCAAAACAACTTCTTCACTTTCCAAGTTATTTAACATCTCGACCAAGAATTTAGCGTTGAAACCAATTTCCATATCATCGCCTTCAAATTGACAGGATAAACGTTCATGCGCTTCATTCGAGAAATCAAGATCTTCTGCAGAGATATGCAATTCACTACCCGAGATCTTTAGGCGAACCTGATGTGTGGTTTTATTAGCGAAAATCACCACCCGTCTCAATGTATTTAAAAACAATAGTCTATCGACAGTCAACTTATTTGGATTGACTTGAGGAATTACAGCAGCATAATCTGGGTAACGCTCATCAATCAACCGACAGATCAAATTGATATTACCAAAGCTAAAGAATGCATTGGTTTGATTATATTCAATAGATACTGTAATATCATCGGATGGCAATGAAGATTTAAGTAAAGAAAGTGCTTTTTTCGGTAAAATAAGGGATGCGGGTTTCTCCGCTCCGATATCCGTTCTTGAATAACGCACTAACTTGTGCGCATCAGTAGAGACAAAAGTCACATTCTTTTCAGCTAATTGGACCAAAACACCAGACATAGCAGGCCTCAACTCATCATTACTGACGGCAAAGATCGTCTTACTGATTGCTTCAGACAGAATAGGCGCTGGCATCTGAATGACTGAACCATTATCTATTGAAGGAATTTTAGGAAAATCGTCAGCATTCTCTCCACTCAATTTATATTTCCCATCACCGGCACTGATCTCAATAGCCAAGGTATTCATGTCTACTGAAAATGCTACTGGTTGATCTGGCAAAGTTTTTAATGTCTCGATCAAAATCTTCGACGGCATGGCTACTCTTCCCTCTTCCTTTGCTTCGATCTGTAAAGAAGTAACCATACTTGTTTGCAGATCCGTAGCAGAAATAGTCAAGTTATTGTCTTTTATTTCAAAAAGAAAGTTTTCCAAGATTGGCAAAACAGTACTTGTACTGGATGCACCATTGATAGCTTGTAACTGCTTTAATAAAATTGATGTTGATACAATGAATCTCATTTCCTGAATACTAATTATTATGTGCAATAATACACAAATTAATCAATATTTTTCAGTTTTATGGGCGCCTTTCTTTCCACATCAGGCGATTTCAATCGTTCAAATAAGCAATTGTATTTCAATTAATAAGCACAGCGCCAAAAGTATAGAAAGCAAATTGGGCCCAATAAATCACAATATTTATTACATTTGTATAATAGCAGTATTGTATGCAGTTTAAAGAGATCATTGGGCACAAAGACATCAAGGAACATTTAGTTCGCACAGTTCAAGAAAACCGTGTGAGTCACGCGCAATTATTTCTTGGTCCTGAGGGTTCAGGCAGCCTTGCTCTTGCTTATGCTTATGCGCAGTTTTTGAATTGCGAAAACCGGCAATTGACAGACAGTTGTGGCGAATGTCCATCGTGTCGAAAATATAGCAAACTGATCCACCCTGATCTTCACATGTCGTATCCTTTTATAGCCAAGCATAAGGAAGATACAGCAACAGATTATGCGGACAGCTGGCGAAAATCTTTTCTATCCAATCCCTACATGGGACTGGAATATTGGCGCAATCAGTTGGATGCGGACAATAAACAGGTGAATATCAATATTGCAGAGGCGCATGGTATCATCAAAAAATTAAGCCTAAAGTCCTTTGAAGCGGAATATAAAGTTTTAATTATGTGGTTGCCCGAATACTTGGACACACAAGGCAATGCGCTGTTAAAGTTAATCGAAGAACCACCCGAAAAAACGCTCTTTATTCTAGTTGCAGAAAATCAGGACAAAATATTAAATACGATCATATCACGTACGCAATTGGTCAAAATAAAGAAGTTGGATCACATGGAGGTCGCACAACATCTCAAGAGCGTATATCATCTTTCGGATCAGGAATCAGCTGAAATTGCGTTTATAGCGGATGGAAACCTGCAAGAAGCCATGAATCAAATTCAATCGCAAACAAATAATCATTTTGGCATTTTAGTCAATTGGTTGCGTTTCATTGTTTCAGATGCTGGAACCAATATGATCTCGTTAGTGGAAGAAGAACTCTCAAAAATGGGGCGAGAAAACCAAAAAAGCTTTCTTTTTTATGCAATTAATATGATGCGTCAAATTATATTAATCAAAGAAGGGCTTTCCAGTTTAGTGTTCTTACCGGCCAAAGAATTGGATTTTGTTCAGAAATTTGCAGTACACTATACCGTTGAACAAATTGAAGCAACAATAAATCTATTTGAGGAAACACATTATTTTGTAGAAAGAAATGCAAATCCCAAAATATTATTTTTAGATTTATCTTTGCAGTTAACATTAATATACAAGTACAAAACGTTTCCGAAAGGAACTCAATATATATAAATAGAAAACTATGGGATGTGGCAGTTGCTCATCCGGCGGAGGTTGCGGTACTACCACGACAAATGGTACACCAGCAGGATGTCAGAACAATGGCTCTTGCATGACTAGCGGATGTAATAAATTAGATGTATATGACTGGCTTTCCGATATGGATATGCCTTCAAACTATAAACCATTTAATATCGTCGAAGTACGATTCAAGGGATCACGAAAAGATTTCTTTATTAATGTAGACAATACCTACCTAGAAATGGGGGAAATGGTGGTCGTAGAACCTTCTACCGGTGGCTATGATGTCGGACATGTCTCCTTAACAGGTGAATTGGTCAGACTACAATTAAAAAAGAACAATGTTACCCCAGAAATGGTAACTAAAAAAATCTATCGGAAGCCCAATGAAATGGATGTAGAGAAGTATAACGCAGCAAAAGATCTCGAATGGGAAACGATGCACAAAGCCCGTAAACTGGCTTTGGACCTGGGTTTGTCCATGAAGATTTCTGATGTTGACTACCAGGGTGATAAAACCAAGGCTACCTTCTACTACACAGCTGAGGGCCGCGTGGATTTCCGTGAGCTTATCAAAAAAATGGCCGAATCTTTCAGGATACGCATAGAAATGCGCCAGATAGGTATGCGACAAGAAGCTAGCCGCCTCGGTGGCATCGGCTCCTGTGGTCGCGAACTTTGCTGTTCAACCTGGTTAACGGATTTCAAAACGGTTTCTACATCGGCAGCACGTTATCAAAATCTTTCGTTGAATACGTTAAAATTAGCGGGCCAATGCGGAAAATTAAAATGCTGTCTCAATTATGAATTGGATAGCTACATGGATGCTTTAAAAGACATCCCAAATAATATCGACCGCATCGAAACACAAAAAGGAGTTGCTTATCTTCAAAAGACCGATATCTTCAAGAAAATGATGTGGTTCTCTTTTCCTGGAGCTGAAAATTGGATTGCCATCCCCGTTCAACAAGTCAAAGAGCTTGTCGAAATGAATAAGCAGGGAATCAAACCGGAAGCTATTTCGAGTGCAGTAGATAACGATGAAGTCAGAGAAGAGAAAAATATCAACTACGATTATGAAAATGTGGTCGGCCAAGATAGCTTAACGCGACTTGATGATCGGAATAAAAGAAAGAAAAAAAGAAAATCAAAAAGCAACACAGTCAAACCGGAAAATAAGGCTGGACAAAAGACTGAAAAGTCGGACCCAAATCCACCCAAACAAGGGGGAAAACCTCAGGTAGCGAACGATTCTACAGCACCTACGGTGAATAAAGACAATAAAGAAGGTGGGAATAGACCAAAGAAACGTTTTAACCGCCATCGGAATAAAAACAAAGGTAATAACAACAATGCTGCTCCAAAAGCAGAATAAAAAAAAATATGCCTTATTTTAACCCATTAGGCATATTCTTTTTATAAATAAACATGAGACTCAAACGCACACCATTTCTTATTGGTATATTATGTATTTGCATAGGGGGTTCTTGTGAACAGACTTCCATTATAAATGATAACAAACCCATTGATAATAAAGCTTGGTTGAATACATCACCGCCTAGCTTTCAATTTCATATTAGTGATAAAACCAAACGATATGATGTATTAATGGATGTCCGTCATACACCGGAATATGCCTTTTCGAACCTTTTTATCCTGATCTACCAACGTGGTCCAGGTAAGAAGCAATCTATTTTCCGCAAAGAAATAAAAATGGCTCGATCCGATGGAAAATGGCTCGGAAAATCCTCAGGGAGCTTATATAATAACCAATCCATAATCCATAAAGATTACCTATTTCCGGATACAGGTATGTATACTATTTCCATCATGCAGAATATGAAAGAAAATCCGTTGAAAGAAATCACCGACGTCGGACTAACGGTTATTCCAAAATGATTGCTTTTTTACGTTATCTATTATTCCCCTTTTCGATCCTATACGGCTTAATCGTATGGCTAAGAAATAGACTATACGATTTCAAGCTGCTCAGCTCAAAGTCATTTGAAATTCCCACGATTGTAATCGGTAACCTTTCTGTCGGAGGTACAGGAAAAAGCCCAATGACTGAATTTGTTGTTTCGAGCCTCAAAGATCAGTATAAAACAGCAATACTTAGTCGAGGCTATGGGCGGGTGACTAGCGGATTTCATTTGGTAAAGACCGATTCGCTAGCAAACAATGTTGGCGATGAACCCTTACAATTCAAAAATAAATTTCCATCGGTTACCGTTGCGGTTTGTGAAGACCGCTGTACGGGAATAGAAAAACTTCAATCAGATCATCAACTGATTATTCTGGATGATGCCTATCAGCATCGAAAATTATCGCCGCTTTTTAATATTCTATTGTTTGATTTTTTATCATTTGGTAGTCCCATGTTTGTTTTTCCTACAGGAAACTTTAGGGACTTACTGATTGAAGCCAAACGGGCGCAGATTATAACAATTACCAAATGTCCAATAGATCTCTCGAACCCTGATAAAAAGCGTATAGAACATAAAATCAGACGCTATAATAAGAACGCATTAATTACTTTTAGCCATATAAATTACTTTCAAGCCATTGACAGCGTCGGAAATACGATCGATTTCAACGACAACGATGTTATTTTGGTTACAGGCATTGCCAAACCGCAACCGCTCGTGGATTATATCAAAAAGAAGGCAAATTTGGTCAAACACCTATCTTTTGGGGATCATCATACTTTTAGTGAATCAGATATTGAACAAATTACAAAATCCTACCGAAGCCTAGCTAGTAGTAACAAAATGCTGTTGACTACCGAAAAAGACTTTCAGCGGTTAAAACCATTTCAACAACAATTGGCGGCTATTGATTTGGCCTATCTTCCAATAGGCCTACAATTTCATGATCCTATCCATAAAGAACTATTCCTTAAAACAATCCATAATGCAGTAGCTCAAAGTGTTAATCAACCTTAAATTTTGTTAAGATAAATTGCTATACTAGACTTTTTCCTCAAATTTATATTCAATAGGTAAACGAAACTACTTTAAAGTCTTTTCTGTCCATAGGGATGGACAATAAACAAATAGAGTGCACAATTACAATGATTGGCATTCATGATATAAACTATACAAAGATGAAAAAGAAAATTTTAATGCAGTAGCCTGTTTATTATTAAGCGCTACAGGAGTTTTTGCGCAACAACGTCAACAACGCAGTCCTGAGGAACAAGCTAAAATGCGTGTAGAGCATCTTGACAAATTACTTAGCCTCAATCAAACACAAAAGGATTCGATCTATAACATTACATTGACCCAAGCGCAACAACGGGCTGCTCTTCGAAACGATGGCGGAGATCGCAAGGCAAATATGGAAAAATTCAAACAGCTTCAGGAAATACAAACAGCTAAGATCAAATCTTGGCTTAGTCCCGAACAAGGTAAGTTATTTGACGAACAACAAGAAAAAATTAAGGAAAGAATGTCTAAACGTTCCGATAATTAATGATTAAAATTCTTTTAAAGAAAGGCTCTTGTTTTATGTACAGGGGCCTTTTTTATTGCTTGTATCTATTTTGTGTATACCATTATTTACCCATACAAGTCTTAGTCAATGCAGTATATTTTAATCATCACGAGGTGATCGCGCCGAACAAGATATCCGGCATCGGATAAATCATCGTTACCTTGTTTTGTTTATCCTAAAACAAAACCAACGTATTGTTTTACAATCTATTAACACATTATCCTGTGTTAAAAATTTGTTAAAGTAACAACTTTAATACAATATAAATACCAATTCAAAGTTTTATAGTAAAACAGTTTAATTGTAACTTTTTAAATACAATAGATATGAAAAAGCTAATTTTAACAGGAATCGGATTCTTTTTGGCCCTCAGCCTAACATTTGCCCAACAGGGTACTCCGGAGGAAACTGCGGCAAAAGCAACAACTGAACTTGTTCAGAAACTGAATCTGAATGATGAGCAAAAGACTGCAGTATCAACTATATTATTGGATCAGGCAAAAACCGAGCAAACGATAACAAAAGACAGTAGCTCCTCTGCTGAAGTAAAAAATGAAGCACTAAATAAGCTTCAAAGCGAGGTAGACACCAAAGTCAGCCAGCTGCTAACCGAGGATCAAAAAGCACTTTACCAAAAAATAATTGCTGAGAGACCGGCGAAATCAGCCCCTGGGACAAAACAACCAGTAACAACTGACCCCACGCGTTAATAGTGAAAAAAATAGAGAATAAACATTGAATAATTTCATCTAAAATTAAACATCATGAAAAAGCTATTTTTAACAGGTATAGGTTTCTTTCTAGCAATGAGCCTAACATTTGCACAACAAACAACCCCAGAAGAGAATGCAACCAAAGTGGTGACCGAATTAGTGACAAAGCTAACATTAAACGAAGAGCAAAAAACAGCTGTGTCAACCATCGTATTAAACCAAGAAAAGGCTATTGCAGCCGTTATCCAGGACGCGACAGCTACAGCTGATGCCAAAAAGGAAAGCATAACCAAAATTCAAGGTGAATCCGATACTAAGATAGCACAACTGCTCACCGATGAACAAAAGACAGCTTATCAGAAATATGTCACAGAGAGACCCCCAGTAAGTATTCCTGCGACTCAAGAAAAAACTGAACAAAACGAATCCGGCAACGGACAGAGCAATCAATAACAACAATCGTTCTATTAAGAATGAAAAACCTCTGGACTAGATTATGTCCAGAGGTTTTTTAATACCTTACAAGAGCTTAAATGCATTAAAAAGGGCTATCCAATCATCTTGGACAGCCCCTTTTGTTTACTGCTTACGGTAATTGACATTAAGATTTCAATTTTTTCATAATGTCACTTACATAAGTCTTAAATTTCTTGTCAGTTTCAATTAAATCCTCTACGGTTTGACATGCATAAATGACTGTCGAGTGGTCTCTTCCTCCGAAGAAAGCTCCGATCGATTTTAGTGAAGATTTGGTATGAGCTTTTGCTAAATACATCGAAATTTGCCTGGCCTGCACGATTTCACGCTTCCTAACTTTCGACTTTACCATATCTACAGGAACTTCAAAATATTCACAAACCAATTTCTGAATAAAGTCCATTGAAATTTCCTTATGGGTATTCTTCACAAAGTTCTTCAACATCGATTTTGCTAAACCCAAATCGATCTCTTTCTTGTTCAATGTAGATTGAGCCAATAATGAAACCATAGCTCCTTCCAATTCACGAACACTGTTATCGATTTGTGTTGCGACATATTCCACTACATTTTCAGGTAATCAATACCGTCAGAATACATCTTCTTCTTCAAAATTGCCATTCTCGTCTCAAGATCAGGAATCTGAATATCTGCAGATAATCCCATTTAAAACGACTAAGCAAACGTTCCTCCAAACCAGCTAAATCCTTAGGCGCCTTGTCTGAAGTTAAAATAATCTGCTTTCCAGATTGATGCAAATGATTAAAAATATGGAAGAAAATATCCTGTGTTTTTTCTTTACCAGCAAAATTATGCACATCATCCATAATGATGACATCCATTGCTTGATAAAAGTTAACGAAGTCATTGATTGTGTTATTTTTCAATGAATCCACAAACTGTTGACAGAATTTTTCACAAGACACATAAATGACCAGTTTATCGGGAAGATTTCTCTTGATTTCATTTCCGATTGCTTGGGCAAGGTGTGTCTTTCCTAAACCAACATCACCATAAATCATCAAAGGGTTGAATGAAGTACCACCCGGTTTATTCGCCACAGCATATCCTGCAGAACGAGCAAGACGGTTACACTCACCTTCGATAAAATTTTCGAATGTATAGTTTTGATTCAATTGCGGATCAACCTGCAATTTTTTCAATCCAGGAATAACAAACGGATTTTTGATATCCCTATTTAAAGATACCGGCACAGGGATAGATTGCCTTTTCCCTTCTGCTCCATTGCCATTCGATGGAAGATTAGTCGTATAAGGATGAGAAGCTGAAGACTTCTCCACTACAATATTGTATTCCAATCTACCTTGTTCTCCTAGGAATTTCTTTACGGTCTTGCGAAGAATTCCTACATAGTGTTCTTCCAACCACTCATAAAAAAATAAGCTAGGCACTTGAATAGTCAAAACGTCACCCTCCAAACGGACTGCTTTCACAGGTTCAAACCAGGTCTTGAAACTTTGTGCTGGTATATTATCTTTGATAATCGAAAGACAATTATTCCAGACACTTGAATACGTTTTTTCCATTCTAAAATTGTTAATAAGTTGATTTACAATACGCGACAAAAAATATGTTGATAACTTTCTCTGAGAACGAAGATGACAAAAAAAAAATCAGCTAAAAAACTAAAATATAAAATAATTGATAATACATTATATATCAGTATTTTACCGTGTAAATTGTGGAAAACTAGCGCTAAAATTGATCTCTAAAAATAATTATTAACATTCCAAATTTATTTCAAAAAAAAGAACAAAAAAAGTAGCAAACTTACTACCTATCAGTCCTTAAGGTCTAAATCTAAATTAACCAAAATAATAGCTAATTACAATCTTTAGTTCATATATTTTAATCTTAAATTTATAAGAATTTAAAGCCAACTTAACATCATTGTCAGAGGACTATTAAAGTTATTTACGCACAACCTTAAAACAAAAATCAATGCGGATTATAGGACAGAAAAAAACAAATTGTAACAGATGAGATGAGTTCTAAATTCAAACATCCTACCCTTGAAAAATGAAAAAAGGAGATCAAAATTGATCTCCTTTTTCATTTTTCAAATGTATAGCTCTTATCCGACCATTGAGCTGGTCAATTTTCCATTGCAAAGTTTTTTGGCTTCTGATACGATAGCATCAGCATCGTAGTGTGCATGCTTCCACTGTGCATTTTGTTCAGCATGCTCAATGATCTTATCCGGAATACCCAAACGAACAACCTGGCTATGATATCCGTGATCGGCCATAAACTCCAATACAGCCGAACCTATGCCCCCCTGTAAACTTCCATCTTCAACCGTGATAATTTTATCAAATTTCTGAAAGACCTGATGAAGCAAAGCTTCATCCAATGGTTTAGCAAATCGAAGATCATAATGCGCTGGATGTATTCCCAGTTCATTTAACTGCTGTACCGCTTTAACAGCTTCATTTCCTATCGCTCCAAAACTTAAGATAGCAAGCTCCTCACCTGCTGATATAAGACGCCCCTTTCCTATTTCTATTTCTGTAAATGGGCGACGCCAGTCTGGCATAACACCATTTCCTCTAGGATATCTAATAACAAACGGACCTTTATTGGGTAACTGCGCTGTATACATTAAATTTCGTAACTCTTCCTCATTCATCGGCGCAGAAACCGTCATATTTGGAACACAGCGCATAAAAGCGATATCATAAGCGCCATGATGTGTCGCACCATCCGCACCGACCACTCCCGCACGATCCAAACAGAAAACAACATTCAGATTTTGTAATGCAACATCATGGATGACTTGATCATAAGCGCGTTGCATAAACGACGAATAGATATTACAGAATGGTAATAATCCCTGTGTTGCGAGTCCCGCACTGAATGTAACTGCATGCTGCTCAGCAATACCAACGTCAAATGCACGGTCAGGCATAGCTTTCATCATAATGTTCAAGGAAGAACCAGAAGGCATTGCAGGCGTGATCCCCACAATCTTATCATTTTCTTCCGCAAGCTCAACTAAAGTATGTCCAAAAACATCTTGAAATTTAGGTGCTACCGGTTTATCATTCAAAGACTTCTTGATCTCACCCGTAATTTTATCGAATAGACCTGGAGCATGCCATTTCGTCTGATCTTTTTCAGCTAGCGCAAAACCTTTTCCTTTGATGGTGACGGCATGCAATAATTTAGGCCCCGGTATATGCTTAAGGTCTTCAAGGGTCTTAGCCAATTTCTTGACATCATGCCCATCAACCGGTCCAAAATATCTAAAATTTAAAGATTCAAAGAGATTGGCATTTTTTAATAAAGTTCCCTTTATGCTTTTTTCCAATTTTTTGGCAATACCAAGTGCATTTGGACCAACTTCCGAAATCTTGGTCAATACAGCTGCGATATCGTCTCTAAAACGATTATAGCGCTTGGAGGTTGTTATACTTGTCAAATACTCCTTCAATGCGCCTACATTAGGGTCAATGGACATGCAGTTGTCATTCAGAATAACCAAAAGGTTTGATTTCGAAATACCGGCATGATTCAGTGCTTCAAATGCCATTCCACCAGTCAAGGCACCATCACCGATAACCGCGATATGCTGACGATCCTTTTCACCCTTTATTTGGGAAGCGACTGCCATGCCTAATGCTGCAGAAATAGATGTTGACGAGTGTCCAACACCAAATGCATCGTATTGAGATTCAAAACGGTTAGGAAAACCCGAAATTCCGTTCTCAATTCGATTTGTATGAAATATATCGCGACGCCCCGTTAGGATTTTATGCCCATAAGCCTGATGACCTACATCCCAAATCAATTGATCGTATGGGGTATTCATTACGTAATGTAACGCCACCGTTAACTCGACGACTCCCAAACTTGCTGCAAAGTGACCACCATTAACCGAAACCTGATCAATAATAAATTGACGTAATTCCTGACTTAACTGTTCTAATTGGTCTTCCTTTAGCTTTTTAAGATCAGAGGGATCGTTTATTTTACTTAATAGTTCTCCAGCCTCAAACTGCATAGTACTGCTATTTACATGATATGTTCGTACAAAGTAACGACAATTTTATTTAATCTTTAAAATAAATCGCATTTACATATTGATGAACAACAAATAAAATAATGAATAGTTTGTATCGAAGTTATTCCAAAAGATTTTATATGTAAATTTGTATAAGATATGCAAGTAGAAGAAGGCTACGAAATCAAGCTTCCTCAATTTGAGGGACCTTTTGATTTATTATTATTTTTTATCGAACGGGATGAACTAAATATCCACGATATACCGATCTCAAAGATTACAGATGATTTTTTATCGTATGTGAGCCAAATGCAAGCGCTCAATATGGAAATGGCAAGCGAGTTTATCTTTGTTGCTTCGACACTGATGCGTATTAAAGCTAAAATGCTCTTGCCTCGTCTGGATCTGGACGACAATGAAAATGAAATCGATCTTAGAGAAGATCTTGTTCAAAAACTTATTCTCTATAAGCAATTTAAAGAGACCTGTGAAGAATTGAGGGTCTTGGAAGAAAATCGTCTCAAACTATACAATCGAGGCAACATACGCTATGATATCCAACAAAGACTAAAATTAGATTCTACCGGAGAAAATTTGGATAGCTTCGACCTCTATGGTCTAATGATGATTTACGAGCAAATGATGTATCAATTCCGTAATCGTCCCCCTGAAGTAACCCATACAGTTGTCAAATACCCATACACCATTGAACAACAGAAGAAAGCAATTGCCGAACTGATTGAAATCAATAAAAAATTAGATTTTCAAGAAATTCTTAAAAACTCAGAAAATAAAATACAGTTCGTCTATAACTTTTTAGCGATTCTCGAAATGCTCCAGCAGCGATTATTACAGATCGAAGTGGGCTTAGGCTATAACAATTTCAATGTAGGTGAAAGAGATCCAAATGAGACGGAGGAACTCCTGTTTGAGGAGGAAGAAGCATAAAAAAAGACCTGTTTTGAACAGGTCTTTTTCGTATTAATCTTTTTTCTTAAATGCATTCCAGCCTTGTGCCGTTATCGGATAAAGATTCCCAGATTTGGAAATCATCTCACAACCTTCCGATCTTGGCGTCATATAACCAATAATACTAATATCAGGTAAATTCTTAATTTTATCGTGATCCGATTGCGCTATTGTAAACAATAACTCATAGTCCTCACCACCATTAAGTGCAGCTACGGTTGGATCAATGCCAAATTCCCGCCCCGTATCATAAGTCATCTGATCCAATGGAATTTTTTCCTCATATAATCGGCATCCTTTATCTGATTGTCGGCAAATATGAAGAATTTCAGATGCAAGCCCGTCCGAAATATCCATCATCGCTGTGGGCTTGATCCCTAGCTTGGCAAATAATTCAACAATGTCTTTCCGGGCTTCAGGTTTCAATTGGCGTTCAACGATATAATCCTTTCCTTCCAAATCAGGTTGTACATTCGGATTTTCTAAATAAATCTCTTTCTCACGTTCCAAGAGTTGTAAGCCCATATAAGCTGCACCGAGGTCACCGGACACACACAATAGATCTCCTTCCTGTGCTCCACTACGATAAACGATCTGATCTGCATCAGCATAGCCTATACTTGTCACAGAAATAACCAGCCCCTGTGCTGAAGCCGAAGTGTCACCCCCGATTAAATCGACATTATACTTCTTACAGGCAATCAAAGCTCCTTGATAAATTTCCTCTACGGCTTCTAATGGAAATTTAGAGGACATACCGATTGAAAAGGTAATTTGAGAAGCTATTCCATTCATCGCATAAATATCGCTCAAATTGACTTGAACAGCTTTATAACCTAAATGTTTTAATGGTACATACCTAAGATCAAAATGAATCCCTTCCAACAATAGATCAGTCGATACCAAAGTCTTCTTACCTTCGAAATCTAAAACAGCCGCATCATCCCCAATCCCCTTCACAGTGGATTTCTCTGTCAATTCAACAGCCTTACTTATATAATCAATCAGTCCAAACTCGCCCATTTCCTCTAGATTGGTCCGCTCGGTATTATCAAAATCAAACATGCTAAAAAGTTTAAAAGTTTAATATAGGTAATGCCGGATAATCATCTTTGACTGATGCATTAAGATGGCATTACAAAACAAGTATAGCTATAAGTCCAATGAATTTATATGCTTATCCAGCTAAGCGTCTTAATTACAAGCTAGGACAAACATTCATAAAAATTGTTTGTATTACGTTAAAAATCAATAATCTACGATAGCTAATCGTAGCAAAATACAACAAATCTATAGTCCTAAGCGCGCTGATATTTCCAACATACGTTCAATAGGACGTTGTGCACGAAGAATCACATCCTCAGTAAGAAGAATTTCAGGGGACTCATACTTTAGACAGTTGTATAGCTTTTCAAGCGTATTAAGCTTCATATGCGGACAATCATTACATGCACAGGCATTATTAGGAGGAGCAGGAATAAAAGTCTTATGTGGACTCGCTTTTTGCATTTGGTAAAGAATGCCTGATTCTGTAGCAACAATATAAGCCTGGGCTTTATCTGTTTGGGTAAATTTAAGCATTCCAGCAGTCGATCCCACATAATCAGCTATCGCGAGTATATGATCTTCACACTCTGGATGGGCAATAAACTTAGCCTCGGGGTGCTCGCTTTTCAACGGTCAATTTTATCTTGAGAAAAAATTTCATGCACCATACAAGCTCCATTCCAAAGTACCAGGTCACGTCCTGTTTTCTTCTTAACATATGCACCTAGGTTGCGATCTGGACCGAAAATGATTTTCTGATCCTCCGGAAGACTCTCAACAATCTGAACAGCGTTGCTTGATGTGCATACAATATCTGAAAGAGCTTTCAATTCAGCCGTACAATTTACATAGGTAATCACCAAATGATCAGGATATTGCTCTTTAAATTTAGCAAAAAGATGTGGTGGGCATGAATCTGACAATGAACAACCGGCTTTAGCATCTGGCAAAAGAACCTTCTTCGTCGGTGAAAGTATTTTAGCCGTCTCAGCCATGAAATGTACTCCAGCAAAAACAATTACATCTGCATCGGTTTTTCGCAGCTTCCTGCGATAAGCCAAGACTATCTCCTATATAATCTGCTATATCTTGTATTTCAGACTCTTGATAATAGTGAGCCAAGATGACAGCCTTCTTTTCTTTCTTTAAGCGTTGGATCTCTTTAATCAAATCCAGTGAGGGATCAATCGGAGCATCGATATAACCTTTTGCTTGAAGCTCATAATTTACAATTTCCATGCGAGTAGTTTCAACTTTTATGAGCAACAAAAATAAGCATTGTTATATATATAAAAGTCAATTAAAAGCAAATTAATCAAGTCGTGGTAATATAGCTCTCGCTTCCATTTGATCCATTAGTAGATTATAGTGAATAAAACACTGATATAAAACCTATTATTAATTAGTAACAGATTACAACGTGTTTTTTAAGTCGAGCTCATTGGATAATGTAAGTTTGTAAATTTGATCGAACAATGGCGACTTTTGTCCAATTACATGATTTTGTAGAACTGACAGCAATATATGTACTTGATCATGCAAAACAAACATTAACAAACTTTAATAGTTAAATTAATTTATATACAGTTTAATTATACAGTGTTATGCCCATATAAACTCTTTTAGACTTGGATATTTGGAAAACTATTCAAGCTCTTCGTTTATAACAAAAACTGAAAGGGTTTATTTCACATTATTTCGATCTTCGAAAATCAGTTTCATCCATAACTTACTTTCGTAGCCTAAGAAACGTTTTTAGGCATATTACAAAACAATGAAAAATATGGCACAAAAGGAAGCTTTATTTATTAACATTTCAGATAAGAAAACGGTTTTGAGGCCGTATAGGATAGATTAATAAATCTTGGATTGATGTATAATTTTATATCAAATTCTCAGCGAGTTTATTTTCGCAAATTTTGAGAGAATTGTCTATACGTGCAGCACGGAAAGCATATAAATAGCACCGAAAATGAAATAAAGGCTCTTAGAATCGTCTATAGCATATTTTATCACTGCCTAACCAATATATGGCATTCTAATCGCGAGTAGCTGAAGTTTATATATTCTCATTTGCCAACTCATACAGCAACGATGACCAGCGTAGGACCAAAATCAATTTTCCTAAATCATAATACGCCGCAAATAACCAATAGAAGGCATTATTTCCAAAATAAACCCGTCGAGAATAGCATATATAAGAATTATTAGCCTGTAAAAATGAATATAGGAATATAACAGGGATAAATTTATCGGATCAGGCCTAATAGGGTTGAATAAAATAATTCAGAATAAACACGATAAGAATTAGATATTTATAAAAAGATCAAATGAGTCGAGTAGAAGCGACTTTAAAAGGCACTAATTCCCGCAAATTGAAATCCGACTAAAATAATGTGTATAGTATCCAAAATAAACTGGATGAGAATTAAAAATTGACCGCTGTGATCTAGAGTAGTGCTTTTATTTAATTCTAAGAAGCTTAATAAAACTTTTTTTGCTATCTAATTACAGGAAATTTTACAGCAATCACAAATTCAGTCGAAATAACACAAAATAAAGTTATTAATACCTTGTATCTGGATAAAAATCCTGTAAATAGCTCTATTCTAAACTCAATATAACACAATCGGAGCGTATATCCCGCTAGAATAATCATCTGGCAATAACTATCGCATAAAATACAATAAACTAAAAATATATAACTTAAAAGATATTAATTCATATAAAATAAAAATAAATTATTCAAAATTTAGGCAATTATAAAATTTGCGGATTATAGTACTTGACATTCAAATACATAGATAATATTAAAAAAAATACTAAATATGCAACTGATAAAGCGCTTTAAAAACGACAAACTCGCTTAGAATTAAATATCCCATACAAATAACGAATCAACAAAATATATTCAATCTATAAGAGCTTTATTTTAGAAAAATAAACCCTGAGAATGATCTAAAAAATTGCCAGATAGCAATAATCCAAAATATTCTAATGTCACTGATCTAAATTTGGATATTTCCTCCATTTAGCCGATGTTGGGCTGCAAATATAGTAAGATTGTTTGTTCTGCAATAAATTATTTGAAGAAATTATCTGCATTCCAAAATTATTAACAAGTCAATCTTCGAATTTCACTTAGATCTTAAAAAATTACTATTTAAGGCCATAGAATGTATTAAAAAGCCCTGAAAACAAATTTTTAAAAAATATCCAATTCTAAACAGGTATATTTTTAAACAATCGCCTTGAGATTCTGTTTAAAATTCAATCCCGCGAAAACCAAACAAATATCGTAGCCAAATCTGAATATAAACAGGCAGATCCAGGAATAAAAAATTCCAATAACCAAATACCTCTCAATTTCCATTTTTGAAAACTTTGCTTATAAAGTACAGAAATTTTTGACGCCAATTTTACCTCGTTGAGAAAGCAAAATTCACATATTTTTGAAAAAAATACGCAAATAAGCAAACCTCAAACAGTTTAAAATCCAAATATCAAAATCAATTAAATTGCCTTTTTCATATCAATTTTAAAAGCAAAGATTAGCAACTATTAGAATTCAATAAAGGAATTTATCTGCTCTAAAGACAGAAATATTAAAATCTCATAGCATCCATATTAGAATTAAAACTTTTCTGATCCGATTTCTATCGGTTACAAAGCGATAAAATTGAAATAAGATCCCAAACGGGAAAATATCCAAGTATAAAACGACTTAAACCTATATTTTTTTTAAAAAAATTATAAATAACGCGCTGAAACTAGATTAAATCCATATACAAAAAAAAATAAAATAAATAGTCAATCCTAAAGCGCTTTAAAAGTCAATAGGAAATTCAAAAAATAAAATAAACTCAATTAGAATTAAATATTTCAATAGGGGACTTTATAATTCCCGAATATCGAAATCTAACCGCTTCTAATCGAACTTGACAAAACTAAACAAAGATTTTCGAACGTATTCCACAATCTTTTTTTTCAATAAATACCAATTATTTAAAATAGAAAATCTCTTATTGTTTATTATGGTGTGGAAAAGTGGTATAAATTAGGTTATTTCGATTTTGATTTTAGGTTTTTATAGAGTTTTCAACAATTTTTCAACAGAATTTATTCATTAAAGACCTGATTTTTAAAATTCTAAATTATCTTATTTTTTATTTTCCATATATTTTTGTTGAATAGTTTTTGTTTAGAAAATGTGGAAATCTCTAGATTTTTGTGCGGAAAAATTTTAGAAATAAGGCTTGCAAATAGGGGATTTGTGAATTGTTAAATACTTTTCATTTTTATTTAACCTTTTATTTACACGTTTTCCACATTTTTCGTTAATTTGAATCGTCACTTTTGGGGATAGTTTGTGAATTTTAATTTATATGGCAGATAGAAAGGTAGATTTTTTGGTCATTGGATCAGGTATTGCTGGATTAAGCTTTGCTTTAAAAGCATCGAAATTCGGTAAAGTATTGATAGTCACTAAGTCCAATGAGGATGAGTCTAATACAAAATATGCGCAAGGGGGAGTGGCTGCCGTTGTGGATAAGTCAGATAGCTTTGAGAAGCATATCATTGATACTCAGATTGCTGGGGATGGTTTATGCGATGTTGAAATTGTGGAAAACGTAGTGAGAGAAGCACCGGAACGGATTGCAGAACTTATTTCATACGGAACATCATTTGACAAGGAGGAATCGGGGTTATATGATCTGGCAAAAGAGGGGGGACATTCCGCTCATCGTATTTTACATTATAAAGATATAACTGGCTATGAAATTGAGCGTGCATTATTGGCGCAAGCACATAGTGATCCCAACATTGAAATCGTAACGCATTACTTTGCCATTGATTTGATTACACAGCATCATTTGGGGGAATACGTGGATAAGAACAGGGAAGACATTACCTGTTATGGAATTTATGCTTTTAATACCTCATCACATTTAGTAGATAAGATTTTGAGTAAGGTTACTGTGATGGCTTCTGGAGGAGCAGGGCATGTTTATTCAAGTACAACAAATCCAACTATTGCGACTGGAGATGGTATTGCTATGGTGTATCGGGCAAAAGGTAAGGTACGTAATATGGAGTTTATGCAATTTCACCCTACTTCTTTATACAATCCAAAGGACTCTCCTGCATTTTTGGTATCTGAAGCCGTACGTGGATTTGGGGGTATTTTAAGAAGGATCAATGGTGAATCTTTCATGGAGGAGTACGATGAACGTGCTTCTTTGGCACCAAGAGACATCGTTGCTAGAGCTATTGATGCCGAGATGAAGAAATCTGGTATAGATTATGTGTACCTTGATATCACGCATCGGAATAAGGAAGATATTATCAAGCATTTTCCAAATATTTATGAAAAGTGTCTTTCGATCGGACTGGATATGGCGAAGGATTTTATACCAGTTACACCGGCTGCGCATTACCTCTGTGGAGGCATTTATGTAGATGATTTTGGACGCAGTAGCCTCGTTAACTTATATGCTTGCGGAGAGTGTTCTTCTACTGGCCTGCATGGGGCAAACCGATTAGCTTCTAATTCACTTCTTGAAGCACTTGTTTATGCACATCGTATTTTCCTGGACGCCACAAAGTCGATAGGATTGATTAACCATATTGTTGATGTCCCCGAATGGGATGACTCTAAAACCTCTCTTTCAAATGAGGATATTTTAGTAAGTCATAATTTACGCGAGTGCCAAAAGATTATGAGTGACTATGTTGGCATTGTCCGTTCCGATTTTAGGCTTGAAAGAGCTCTTAAACGGCTACATCTCTTGTATGAGGAGACCGAAGAATTTTATCGAAATACAAGGCTTTCTGTTAAACTGTGTGAATTACGTAATGTTATTCAAGTAGCTTATATCGTGACAAAATCAGCTATGTTACGGAAAGAAAGTAGGGGATTGCATTATACAACGGACTATCCGAAACATTCGGAAGTATTACAGGATACAATTTTTTAAGGAATATGGCACTTATTTTATCTGTTTTGGATAAATCTCCGGTGATAGCCGAAGAATGCTTCTTAGCACCCAATTCAACGATTGTAGGCGATGTGGAGATTGGACATCACTGTTCGGTATGGTTTAATGCTGTCATACGCGGAGATGTCAATTATATTCGTATCGGTAATTATACTAATATTCAAGATGGAGCGGTTATACATTGTACCTATAAGAAATGCGGTACTACGATCGGAAATTATGTAAGTATAGGGCATCAGGCTATGGTACATGGATGTATTTTGGAAGATCATGTACTCATTGGTATGGGAGCTATCGTTATGGATAATGCGATTGTTGAATCGAATGTTATTGTAGCAGCTGGTGCAGTAGTTTTGGAAAATACTCGTTGTGAATCGGGATTTCTATATGCTGGAGTACCTGCCAAAAAGATAAAAGCACTTACTGAAGAGCAGAAAGATCTATTGCAGAAGCTACCACATAATTATGTTCTGTACAGTTCCTGGTTTTAGCTTAATCGAATTAGCAATATTAAATAAGTTATTTTAGAATGGCCTCAATTAATTTTTTTTGAGGCCACTCAATGAAAAACTATCTTTCTGTTCCCAATTAGCACGTATCGTAAATACTTTATTCAGATATACAACAGGTTCAGGAAAAGTTTTCTTTTCGACATCTCCAGTGTCCCAGATTCCATTATCATTGTCGTCGCGTATCACACGTATACTATACTTTCCTCCAGGATACTGTTTGTATACAACAGCCGGATTGTTCATGTTTATTTTGTCGACGCGATAGACCTTATCTTTTTTCTCATTGATTAACTCAACCAAATAGGTTGTATTGCTATCTAGATCTGTAAAATCAAATGTCAGATCCCCATAGTTTTCACTATCGTCATAGGTCAAATCGAGCTTTTTCTCTTTGTTTTGTTCGCCAAAATAGCCTGTTATAGCGCCTTCTGTAAACTCAATTTGGTACTTTTTCTCTTTTCTCCAATTATAGCGAATATGGTAGATATTGGTATTTGCTGTATCTACAGCTAGTTGGTAATTGGTCCGGACCAATGAGTCTTCTTTGAATTTTAACTTGGTTTTATCGATATTTTTGATCGGTGTGAAAGCAGATACCTGAAGGTGTGTAATTCGATCGACCCGTCCATTATTTGGCGTAAAAATAGGCTCAATTGTCTGCTCTATTTTTACATTCCCTTTTCTAATGAGAATGGTATCCAATGGTCTTTCATTTTCTGTCAGAACAAGCTTTAGGGAGTCTATTTTTAAATTTGGAATAAACAAAGTAGCCGAGTCTGATGTCTTTGAAAAACGTACTTTTTTATCCTTGTTGTTTACTTCGTCATTAAGGATATCAAGTTTGGGCTTGTCGACTCTTCTATTAAAAACAAGAAGTATACTTCCATTTTTTTCAAATTTCTTCTCTTGGGTTCTAAACTTTTTTGGGATTCCTTTGAAGATCTCCAAGTTGATATTGCTTAAGTCTCGCTCTAGCACGATAGAGTCTTTTAGGAAACCTATTTCTTCATCAGCACCATTATAGATTCTATCGTTATTTTTTTCTTGAAGTGCGTAAATGCGATAAGTTCCTTCTCTTAGATTGTTTAGTTTATAGTTACCTGCAGTATCCGTTGTCGTGAATATATTCGCCTTCTTTTTACCAAAAATCGAGTCTTGGCTAATGGGGATCAACAAGACTTTAACATCCTTTTGGACCTCTTTCGTTATAGCACTTTTTACATTACCGGATATACTGAGTGAATCTATTTTATCTCCTGTCGCGAATACGTAAGCATAATTGACCAATGCATTTCCAGCGTTATAATCAACTAGTCCTTTACCGAAGTATATGCTGTAGGTTGTATTCTTTTCTAGGGAATCAGGTAAGGTAATTTCTAGATTTTTTTTCTTCACCTTGAATTCTGGATTGCTTCCCATGTCTGGCGTAATACTGAATTCCTTTTGTTGATTTGCCAGCTTGATATACTCGTCAAACGTGATCACTATTTTTTTAGCTGTAAAATTCTTCGAAAAATTCGTAGGGCTTTCCAATAGTATCTTCGGAGGAATAGAATCTTTTGGCCCCCCCGTGGGCTGTTGTATGCTCGCACATTGTATGGACAAGCCAATAAGCATAATAAACATGCTTAAAATAAGTAATCTTGTTTTTAAGCTACTTTTTAGCCTTTCTGAACCACTTTTATTTTCTCTTAAAGAAGTTTTCATAAAAAATAGAATATTGTCTTAAATCGCTTATTTTAAGCTTTGTGATGTTTAGTGTATAAGTATTTGACTTTCAGTTGTTTAACTCATATGGACCATCAATACCGTGATATCAGAGGGCGAAACGCCTGAGATTCTTGAAGCTTGCCCCAGTGTACGTGGTTTAACTTTAGATAACTTTTGTCTTGCCTCAATTGATAGCGATGTTAATAGGCTGTAGTCAAAATCAGGATTAATTTCTCTATCTTCCATCTTCTTCATGCGATTGACAATTTCCATCTCTTTATCGAAATAGCTTTCATATTTGAGATTGATCTCTGCTTGTTCAATGGTATCATTATCGAATTGGGATACATAGTGTGCAAAGCCTTCGTCTCCTTTCAGAATATCTTGGATACCAACTTGTGGTCTTGCAAGAACATTACTCAACCTTGTTTTTTGTGGAAGTGCGCTTGAGCCAACTTCGGCTAATATGGTATTCATCTTTTCGACATTGGTCGAATTTTGTTTGAGATACTCGATTATTTTATTGGAGTTATCAATTTTGTTTTGCACTTTTTTGAGTCTTTCTTCTCCTACCAATCCCAATTTGTAAGCTAATGGGGTTAGGCGAATATCAGCATTGTCCTGGCGTAGAAGTAGACGATGTTCTGCTCTTGATGTAAACATGCGGTACGGCTCTTCAGTTCCTTTTGTTACGAGGTCGTCGACCAATACACCTATATAGGATTCGGATCGTTTAAGAATAAGTTCCTTATCATCATTGATGCGTTGATGCGCATTTATCCCGGCTAGGAAACCTTGAGCAGCGGCTTCTTCATAGCCAGTTGTCCCATTGATCTGTCCTGCGAAAAATAGATGTTTCACCAATTGGGTTTCCAAGGTTAGATCCAATTGCATTGGTGGAAAGTAGTCGTATTCTATGGCATAACCTGGGCGGTACATTTTCGCATTTTCAAAGCCTGGGATCAATTGCAAAGCTTTCAATTGTACGTCTTCTGGCAATGAGGTGGAGAATCCGTTGACATAAATTTCTACTGTTTTGAAGCCTTCGGGCTCCACGAATATCTGATGTCTTTCACGCTCGGCAAAACGATTTATTTTATCTTCTATTGAAGGGCAATAGCGTGGTCCCAATCCTTTGATACGTCCCGTAAACATGGGTGATTTTTCAAACCCAGTGCGTAGCATTTCGTGGACCTTATCGTTTGTATAGGTAATCCAACAACAGCGTTGTTCAGTTGGTATTTCTACATCTGTATAGGAGAACCGCCCTCTTTTTTCATCGCCCCACTGTTCTTCCATTAATGCATAGTTGAGGCTTCTTCCATCTATACGTGGTGGCGTTCCTGTCTTCATTCTCCCGGATTCGAAACCAAGGGAAACAAGTTGCTCGGTTAAACCTGTGGCAGCCTTCTCTCCTGTTCTACCGCCTCCAAATTTCTTGTCCCCAATGTGAATTACACCATTTAGAAAAGTTCCATTGGTCAGTACCACGGCGTCCGATTCTATTTCTATGCCCATCGAAGTGATGACACCGCAAGCTTTTCCGTTTTTTACGATAACTTCTTTTACGGTATCTTGCCACATATCTAAATTAGGAAGAGACTCGAGTTGTAATCTCCATTCTTCTGCAAACTGCATTCGGTCATTTTGGGTCCGCGGACTCCACATGGCAGGACCTTTCGAAAGATTTAACATTCGGAATTGAATGGTTGATTTATCTGCTATGATACCAGTATATCCGCCCATAGCATCAATTTCTCTTACTATCTGTCCTTTGGCTACTCCACCGATAGCGGGGTTACAACTCATTTGCGCTATTACTCCCATATTCATTGTGATGAGTAAAGTGGACGAACCTAAGTTAGCTGCTGCCGCCGCTGCCTCACATCCGGCATGCCCCGCACCAACGACAATTACATTATATTTTTTAAACATTTTTCTATTCTTGTTCCACGTGAAACGTGGTGTTTTTATTTCTTTGTAAATTTACGTTTTCTTTGTGTTCCACGTGAAACCTGTGGTGAAATTTTACATAAAATCAGCAAGATATAACCATCTTTCGGATTTATCGTCTATCTGTTTTTGGATAGATTGAATTTCTTCCGCTAAGGAAGAAAGTTTTAGATGATCTGTTACCTGGTTTAGTTCCTCCGTTTTTAACGCTACTTGTGTTTCCAGTTTTTCGATTTCTTCTTCTAGTTTGTTATATTCCAATTGTTCCTTGTACGAGAGTTTTTTCTTTTCCTCTTTTACAATTGGCTTTACCTGTTCTTGGGTTATCCTTTTTTGTTTTTCCTTTTCTAATTTTTGGATTTCTTCCTGTTCAAGTTTAAAGTCGGCATAATTTCCGTTGTATATCTGCACGATCCCCTTTCCTTCAAAAATGAAAAGTTGATCCGTCAATTTATCTAATAGATACCTGTCGTGTGATACTAATATGAGTACTCCTTTGTAGTTGTCAAGAAAATCTTCCAGCACGTTTAATGTATCAATGTCCAAATCATTGGATGGTTCATCCAGAATTAAAAAATTTGGATTCTTCATTAAAACACGCATTAATTGAAGTCTTTTTTTCTCCCCCCCACTTAATTTATTAACGAAACCAAATTGTTTTTCAGGAGGAAATAAAAAGTGGGTTAGCAGCTGTGAAGCCGTGATTACTTCCCCATTTGCCATTTCAATATAGTCTGCTATATTTTTTACAACATCTAATACTCGATCGTTTTCATTTACTTCCAATCCGCCCTGTTTATAGTAGCCATATACTGTGGTTTCCCCTACCGCTATAGACCCTGTATCAGGTTTTTCTTCTCCCGTGATTAAATTAAGAAAGGTTGATTTTCCAGTACCATTTTTTCCCGCTAGACCAATACGATCACCTTTTTTAAAGGTGTATGAAAAATCATGTATGATTTCTTTTGCTCCATAACGTTTTGGCAACATGTTCTAGTTCGAGTATTTTTGAGCCCTGCCTGCTTACTTTCACACTGAGTTGTACCGAGTCGTTTCCTTTAATTGCTTTAGATTTTTCTTCCAAGTCATAGTATGCTTCAATACGTGATTTGGATTTGGTACCACGTGCCTGTGGTTGACGACGCATCCACTCCAATTCACGGCGAAGTAGGTTTCTGCTTTTCTCAACCATAACCGCATCAATAGTTTCACGTTCGGACTTCTTTTCTAGAAAATAAGAATAGTTGCCTTTATAGGTAAAGAGATTGCCCCTATCCAGCTCTCGAATCTCCGTACAGATATTATCCAGAAGTAGCGATCGTGCGTTACTAAAAGAACGGTTTTGCTACCTGTTGTTAGTAGTTTTTCAAGCCATTCAATAGTCTCTATATCCAAATGGTTGGTGGGTTCATCTAATATATAAATATCCGGCTCGTCTATCAAAAGCTTGGCTAGCGCAAGGCGTTTTCGTTGGCCCCCTGATAAACTTTTGATATCTTGATGGAAATCCATAATGTTTAAACGATTAAGAATCGTCTTAATATTATGCTCATACTCCCAGGCATTCAATGAACTTATTTTTTCTGTAAGATCTTCTAATTTTTTTCTGATCGATATCAGTTTCCAATAACAGCTCCTCGTACTTACGGATAAGACGTTGTTGATCGTTGTCTGTACTATAAATAAAATCGTTGATTGATTTTAATCCTGTGAAATCAGGATCCTGTTCTAAGAAACCAATTTTTATACCTTTTTCTTTTACAACTTTTCCTGAGGTTGGTAAGATTCGCTCTGCTAAAATGGCGAGTAAGGTTGATTTACCTGTGCCATTGATTCCGACCAAGGCCACACGTTCTCCCTTTTGGAGACCGAAATGTAAATCTTTAAAAAGCCATCGATCATGGAAGGAATGGCTTACTTGTTCTGTAGCTAAAATACTCACGTTATATCACCCTAAATTATATTCAGTCAATTTACACGCCAAAACACTACCAGTAGGTTTCTTCTCTTGGTAGTTTATATCGTGTTGATAATCAATATTTTAGTTATATTTCTATTGATTGTCAGTTATTTATATATTGAATCAATAATCGTTTTGATTGCTGACTAATGTAATCTATTGGGTGGCATACGATCAAATGTTAGCCTTTGCTATTGGGTAAAATGATAATTCGAAGTCCCAAAGGTTCGCTTGTTCATTTGGAATGCTCGCAAAAATAAAGAAATAGTTTCTTATTCGATGCGAAAAAAGCTTCGTTATTTGATTAATTGGCAATAATGATACTGCCCTGATAAAATTAATTCAATGCGTAATCCGCTATCAGATTGAAACGTGGTATTTCAACTTGAAAGCTGCCGTTGTCCAGTGTTCGGATCATATTATAATATCCTTCCATGAATCCGAATTCGCTATTGAGATTGCAACCTGAGGTGTATTGATGAGTCTGACCAGGTTCTATAATAGGTTGTTCGCCTACTACTCCTTCTCCAGATACCTCCCTATAGTCTCCTTTTGCATCAAAAATTTTCCAATAGCGACTTATCAATTGAACCGTGTAATCGCTGAGATTTTCTATGCTGATATGATAAGCAAACATAAAATGTTCACGGTCCGGATTCGAATACTCCGATTGATAGATGGTTTCAACCGAGATTTTTTACGCCTTCTGTAATTTGTGTGATCATTTGAATGATGTTTATTGTTGCAATGAATGTTTACGCTAAAATACTAATAATGAGTTTAAAAATCTAAATTATAATCATTTTAAAAGGTTAAATAATGCTAAGTTTAAAATTAGTATAACCAAATGGACCTTAATTAGTAGGTTTGTATTATGGCAAATGGTATCTTATATTTAATTCCTGTTCCATTGAGTGATGACGCAGCTTTCCAGTCATTTACTCCGTATTTAGTGGAAACAATCAATTCATTGGACGAGTATATTGTAGAGAACGAAAAAACGGCGCGCAAGTTTTTAAAACTTGCAGGTTTAAAGATTCCGCAGAGCGAATTAACGATCCATGATTATGGAAAACATGTGCGGGACAAGGGAAATATAAATGATTTTTTTGAAGGCTTGAAACAAGGCAAAAGTGTTGGATTAATGTCTGAGGCGGGATGTCCTGGTGTTGCTGATCCTGGTGCTTCTATTGTAGCGCGGGCACATCAATTGGGTATTAAGGTAGTTCCTCTTGTTGGACCAAGCTCTATTCTACTGGCACTTATGGCTTCCGGATTTAGCGGTCAGAAATTTGCCTTTCATGGTTATTTGCCTATCGATAAAATTGATCGAGCTAAGGAGATTAAAAATCTCGAACAGCAATCAGCACGTGAAAAGCAGACGCAAATTTTTATTGAAACTCCATTTAGAAATAATCAGCTTTTAGCCGATCTACTAAAAATATGTAAACCTTCCACCTTACTCTGTGTTGCGTCAAATGTAACAGCTGCCGACGAAAATATACAAAGTTTGACAGTTGGTGAGTGGCGAAAACGATCGTATGATTATCATAAAAAGCCGACTATTTTTTTACTTTATGCATGATGCTTTTAGAGCTCCCCCCTACCCTATTTTCATTGATGAAGTTTAATAATGAAATTAAAAGCTCTTTTTACATGAGTGAAGTATGTTTTAATAAAGTAAATGAGTGCTTACATTTTGTTTTTTTAATAAATATGTAAACCAGGGTATCAGAATAAATGCTGAATAGAGTTTGTTAACCGTCTAGAATGATTTAATATATAACAAGATGAATTACTGTAGATTATTGTCTATTATGTTTTTGTTTTCATTAGTTGGATTCAGTAAAGATCTTGCTGCACAGTCTTCTACATATGTTATTGTCCATGGAGCTTGGGGTGGTGCTTGGCAGTTTAAAAATACGGCGGTTGAGTTAGCTAAAAAGGGAAATGAGGTGTACCGACCCACACTAACAGGCCTGGGTGAGCGTTATCATTTAGCAGATACTTCTATCCGATTACAAACGCATGTCGATGATGTTGTGAATACGATCCTGTTTGAGGATCTCCATGATATTATATTGGTCGGACATAGTTATGGTGGGATGATTATCACGGCTGTGGCAGATAGTCTTCCGGATAGAATCCGTAAATTGGTTTACTTGGATGCTATACTACCGGAGGATCAACAATCTGTAATGAACTTAATGGGTAAATCCAGTGCAGCAAATGGACTGTTAAAATTAGAAAAGGATGGTTATATTTTTCCTTTCTGGGTGAAGGACATTAAGAAGCTTCCTAGGGATGTCCCCCACCCGTTAAGAACAATGACAGACAAGATCAGTTTAAAAAATCCGAAACGACTTAAAATTCCAAGTACTTACATTTTGACTTATGAGGATGGCAAAACAATTGAGGATGATGATTTTTACCCGTTTTATAGGAAGGCAAAAAATATAGGTTTTAAAACAGTCGAATTTGTTGGAGATCATAATCCACAAATAAAAAAGTTGAAAGAATTAGTAGATTTGTTGGAACAGGAATAATAAATAAGCAATAAATAGTTCAATGACGCAAGAGGAATTAATAAGAGAGTTAAGTAAGCCTGAAGTAATTTATACCGCTATGGGTATTGTTGTCATACGTATTATCGTATGGCTTCTATTTGCAAATACAATTCGAAAGACATTAAAATTGGTCGCCAAAGAAAATAGATTAATGAAGCCCAACCAATCGTGGTTAGCTGCAATTCCGCTGGTTAATATTTATTGGAATTTTCAGGTTGCTTCGCGTCTAAGGGATTCTTTGATCAATGAATTTTATGATCGAAAAATAGCTGTGGAGGAAAACCCTACGTTTAGGAAAGGATCGCTATATGCATGGATTTACCTGGCGACAAATATTCCGCTCCCACTTTCTATTTCCGGTGTACTGATCATTATGCATTTTGTGACATTGGCTAATTACTGGTTTGAAATTAACGCGAATAGAAGAATTTTAGAGGAACATAATAAATTTAGAGAAAAAGAGGTAATTGTAAACCATGAAAATTAAAGAAGTCATTGACTATTTGGAGCAATTGGCTCCTTTAGATTTGCAAGAGTCTTATGATAATGCTGGCCTTATTGTGGGCGACGCCAATAGAGAGATTACAAAGGTGCTCATTTCGTTAGACTGCACAGAAGATGTTGTAAAAGAAGCCATTGATAAAGGGTGTAATTTAATTATTTCGCACCATCCCATTGTATTTAGGGGGCTAAAAAAATTTAATGGGAAAAATTATGTGGAGCGTACGGTTATTAAAGCAATTGAACATAAAGTTGCATTATATGCCATTCATACGAATCTAGATAATGTTACCGGTGGAGTGAATACGAAAATTGCCGATAAATTGGGATTAGAAAATCAGGCTATACTGGAATCTAAAACAAATGTATTGCGAAAAATGGTCGTTTTTGTACCTAGGAGTCATGTTGAAGATGTCCGACAGGCATTGTTTGATGCGGGCGCAGGTAAAATCGGAAAACACTATGATCAATGTAGTTTTAATGCGGCGGGTTATGGTAGTTTTAGACCTTTAGAAGGGGCCGATCCTACCCTTGGGGAGATTGGTGTTCAAGAGCGTGTTGAGGAAACACGAATTGAGGTTATCTACCTGAAATCTATTGAAAGAAAGTTACTTTTGGCACTCTATGAAGCTCATCCTTATGAGGAAGTAGCTTATGATTTGTTTGATATTCAAAATACGGCTGCTGAAATCGGTGCAGGAATGATTGGAAATTTGGCTGAACCAATGGCTGAATTGGAATTTTTAGCTTATCTTAAGGACAAACTGAGGTTGAATGTCATTCGTCATACAGCCTTATTAGATAAAAAAGTTAGTCGTGTAGCGGTCTGTGGTGGCTCGGGGGGATTTTTACTCGGTGCAGCCAAACGTTCTGGTGCTGATTTTTTTGTTACAGCAGACTATAAATATCATGAATTTTTTGATGCTGAAGGTGAAATCGTGATTGCAGATACGGGACATTTTGAGAGCGAACAATTTACGCAAGAATTATTGTACGACATTATTACGAAAAAATTTCCTAACTTTGCAACCTTAACAACAGAAATAGATACAAATCCTATAAAATACTACAGTTGATGGAACAAACCGTAGAACAAAAATTGAAAGCATTATGGCTGTTACAAGCCGTACATACTAAAATAGACAAAATTCGCCAAGTTCGTGGTGAATTGCCTATGGAAGTTGCAGATCTTGAAGATGAGATTGCGGGCTTAGAGACTCGTATTGAGAAGATCAGAATAGACTTAGACGATTTAGAAGATTCGATCGTTAAGCGTAAAAACATGATTAAGGATGCCCAAGCTGCTATCAAAAAATATGAGTCGCAGCTGAATGAGGTAAAGAATAATCGTGAGTACGACGCTATTTCGAAAGAAATAGAAATCCAAGGTCTTGAGATTCAGGTTTGCGAGAAACGAATCAAAGAAGCAGAATTTGAGATTCGTAACAAAACAGAAAACTACGATACTACTGTAGGAAATCTTGAGTATAGCAAAAGCGAACTTGAGGGAAAAAAGAAAGAATTGGAAACAATTACTTCTGAAACTCAAAAAGAAGAAGATGCATTGTTAGCAAAAGCTGCTGAGGCTGAAGCGAATATCGAAGAACGTTTGGTAAAGGTATACTACCGTTTGCGTAACTCGTTTAAAAACGGACTTGCTGTTGTTTCGATCGATCGTGATAGCTGTTCAGGATGTCATAATAAGATTCCTGCTCAAATGCAATCAGAAATACGTCAACGTAAGAAAATCATCATTTGTGAACACTGTGGTCGCGTTTTGGTTGATGAAGGAATTGTGTTAGAAATCGAACAAGAGTACGGTTTCTAATCCTCAATAAATAAAGGAAGGTCCTGCTGTAAAGCAGGACTTTTTTTTTGTCATATTTTTTATGCAACTTTGTTGATATACTAACTAGGTCCGCTTACAAAAGTGTAGTTTTGTGTGTGGTAAATTTAACCTTTAAACGTTTATGAATAAAACTCATTTCAAGTTATTTGCTGCCTTTTTGCTCGGTACATCCTTTCTGCAAACAAAAGCGCAAGAAACACTATTGCTTCGAAATCCAAGTATTAGCGCCAACAATATTGCTTTTGTCTATGGTGGAGATATTTGGATTGCCGAAAAAAACGGAGCTAATCCGAGACGCCTTACAACAAATCCTGGAGTGGAACAGAATCCAATGTTTTCTCCAGATGGCAAGAAAGTTGCATTCACAGGAAATTATGACGGAAATACAGACGTATATGTAATCCCTGTAACGGGTGGTGAGCCCAAACGGATCACTTATCACCCTTCTTCGGATGTATTGCGGGGATGGCTCAATAATGATGAAGTATATTATACGACATCTCGTGATTTCACCTATGCTTTAAGTCCACGATTATACAGTTCCAATATTCAAATGTCAGGAATGGACAAGGCGCTTATTATGCCTGAAGCGACTCAGGGAAGCCCTTCTGCTGATGGTCGTTACTGGGCTTATATCAAAAACACTGACCCTACTGAAAGAGATCGAGTTGCCTTTAAACGCTACCGGGGTGGTGGTATGCCGACAATTTGGATCTTCGATACGAAAACCAAACAAATAGAAGCTATTCCGCAGGTTAAAAGTAATGATGTTAAACCATTATGGTTGGGAAATAAGATCTACTTCCTTTCCGATCGTGATAAAATTGTTAACATCTATAGTTATGATACCAAATCCAAAAAGGTAGAAAAGCTAACGGATTTTAAAGATTACGATGTGCGTTCGCTGAATGGAAATGGGACTGAGTTGATCTTTGAATATGCTGGCGTATTAAATACGCTAAATCTGAGCGATAATAAAGTCATTCCTTTGCATATTACGGTGAATACAGATGTAATGTACAAAAGACCGTATTATAAAGACATTAAGGACGATATACGTTATGCTACCCTATCGCCAACAGGCCAACGGGCATTATTAGAGGCGCGGGGAGAGATATTTACGGTACCTAAGGAGAAAGGTGAAGCCCGAAATTTATCTAATTCTCCGGGTTCTCATGAGCGTTTTCCGGATTGGTCTCCAAATGGAAAATGGATTTCTTATATTTCAGACAAAAATGGATCTTATCAATTGGTGCTGATGGATCAATTTGGAAAAGATAAACCTCTGTACTTTAACTTAGGAGAAACGAACTTCTATTTCGAGCCAACATGGTCACCGGATTCCAAGAAGTTGTTTTACAATGATGCACATCTTAATCTGTTCTATATTGATATCGCTTCAAAGGCCATTGTTAAAGTTGCAGACGATAAATTGAGCGGTCAAACTGGCCGTGTATCCAATCATTTCCAACCAAGCTGGTCTCCTGATTCAAAATGGATATCCTTTATACGTACATTGGAAAATGGGGTACCCGCTGTGTTTATGTATAACTTGGATACAAAGAAAACTCAGCAAATTACGGATGGTATGAGCTCTGCACGTAGTACAGCTTTTTCTCAGGATGGTAAATATCTATTTTTTACAGCGAGTACAAATACAGGGTTGACAAATTCTGGCTTACATATGTCCGCGGTGCAGCGTAATGTTGATTATGCCGTATATGGCTTTATTTTATCCAGCAAAACGCCATCATTCTTTAAGAATGATAGTGATGAGGAACAAATCCGTGAGGATAAGGTGGATAAAAAAGAAGAAGGAGATGGTGATAAAAAAGATCGTGTAAAAGAAAACGATAAAAAATCACCTAAAAAGGATAAAAAGGAAGAGGCAGTGACAAGTAAGCCCATTGATAAATCTATTCAAGTTGACTTCGATCGTATAGAAAACAGAATAGTTGCCCTCCCTTTACCTGCTGGACCTTATTGGAATTTGAATGGTTTAGTGCCAAATCAATTGACTTACCAACGCGGGGGAACAATCGGAGCATATGATTTTAAGGATCTCGAAAACAAAACCTTAGTGGAAAATGCCCGTAGTTTTGTTATTAGCGCCGATGGTAAGAAGATGTTATATCAAACGGGAAATGGATTCAATATTGTAACAGCTGGGCAAAAAGTAGCCTCTCCTACTGCTGGCGAAGTTAAGCTAGGCGGAATTCAGCAATTGGTGGATCCCGCTGCCGAATGGAAACAGGTATTCAATGAAGTTTGGTCAATGCAAAAAGACTATTTTTATGTTGAAAACATGCATGGTGCTGACTGGAAAGCGATGAAAACCAAATATGAAAAATTCCTGCCTTTTGTAAACCATCGTTCTGATCTTGGTTATTTATTGAATGAAATGATGGGAGAAATGGTCGTGGGACACAATTATATCTATCCCGGAGATCAACCTTCCACGCCGTCGGTTTCAGTTGGTGTGTTGGGAGCAGATTATACGTTAAAGAATGGTTACTATCAGATTGCTAAATTGTTTACGCGTCTTGAATGGAATCCATCGTTCAAAGCCCCATTGGCTGAACCGGGATTAAACATCAAAGAAGGAGACTATATTGTTGCTGTTAATGGTGCTGAATTGACTGAAGATAAGGATATCTATAGTTTATTTGACAATACTGTTGGTAAACAAGTTACGTTGAAGGTCAATTCAAAACCTTCATTGGTCGGCGCTCGTGAAGTAATCGTTAAACCGATCTCGTTTAGCGACGAGATGAATTTGCGGAGCATGGAATGGGTTGAAAGGAACCGTAAGAAAGTAAATGAATTGAGTAATGGGCAAATAGCTTATGTTTACATGCCAAATACCGGTGCTGAAGGTTATACCTATTTCAATCGTTATTATTTCGCTCAGATGGATAAAAAGGCTCTTCTGATGGATGAAAGAAACAATGGTGGTGGCTGGGTGGCCGATTATGTCATTGATCTTTTGTCCCGTGAACTGATTGCTGGTTGGGGAATTCGTGATGGAAAAGGATTTACTACACCAGGAAATGGTATTTATGGACCTAAAGCCATGATCATTAATGAAAATGCAGGTTCAGGTGGCGATATGATGCCTTATATGTTCCGTTTTAAAGGGCTAGGTAAATTGGTTGGTCGTACGACAATGGGGATTTTGGTTGGCATAAGTGGCTATCCTCCTTTATTGGATGGCGGCCGTATTACTTCGCCAAACTTCGGTGTATATGACCTCAAAGGAAATTGGATTATTGAAAATGAAGGTGTGGCTCCTGATGTATTTATCGAACAATTGCCTAAAGATCTTTTGGAGGGTCGTGATCCTCAACTTGAAAGAACGGTGAAAAATATTATTGGAAGAAATGAAAACATATCCGTATAAAAATCTGCAGAAACCTGCTGATCCAATTCGAGTGAATTAAATAATATAAATATAAGGAGGCTGTCTCAAAAAGGCAGTCTCTTTTTTTGCATTATCTAAGGTTTATTATTTGTTTTAACGGTTTGATTTTCATATATTTATAGTGTAAACAAAAAGGATATATGCCATCTCAAAGAGCTACTTTTAAGCCTTACTATCAGGACCAGATCATGGCCATTCCTCCAACTTTGGACGAACTGGTGTCCAAAGGTCATCCGGTACGTATCGTTAACGATGTAATCAACCGGATCAACATCCAGTCCCTATTGGACGCTTATAAGATAAAAGGCTGCTCCAGTTATCATCCGCAGATGTTGTTGAAAGTTTTGGTGTTTGGCTACGTAAGCAATGTCTACAGCAGTCGCAAATTGGAAACGGCGTGCCGGGAGAACATCAATTTCATGTGGCTGAGCGGCATGAGCTATCCCGACCACAATACCATCAACAGATTTCGAGGCGTTCGTTTGAAAGAAGCACTTCGTAGTGTATTTGAAGAAGTTGTCAAACTCCTGTCCGAAGAAGGTCTGCTGAGTATAGAAGATGTTTACACCGATGGCACCAAGATTGAAGCCAATGCTAACAAATACACCTTTGTCTGGAAAAAAGCTATCCAGACCAATAAGGAGAAGATGAAAGCTGCCTTAAAAGATATTTGGGAATACGCCCAAAGTATCGCCAAAGCAGAGGACAACCTTCCGGAACCTCCCGATCTGACAACAATTGACCGCGAAAAAGTTCAGGCTACGGTCGATAACCTGAACCGGGTCTTGTCCGATAAACCTTCGGTAAGCAAGAAGATGAGGGCAAAGTTGCGCTATGCGACTAAAAACTACCCGGCCAAGATTGTTCAATATGAAGAGCAGGAAGTAACGCTTGGAGATAGAAATAGTTATAGCAAGACAGATCCCGATGCTACTTTTATGCGCATGAAAGAGGATCATATGAAAAATGGCCAGCTCAAACCAGGTTATAACATTCAGATATCTACTTCCAATCAATACATCGTCAATTACACCATACATCCCACCCCCACAGATACCACAACGCTACCCGTCATCTGGCACAACATGAGGCGAGCTTTGGGGAAATACTGAAAACCATTACCGCAGATGCTGGCTATGGCAGCCAGGAGAACTATGCGTTACTAGAAGGGAAAAACATTGGGGCCTATGTGAAATATGGTATGTTTGACAAGGAGCAGAAAAAGAGTTATTCGGGCAAGAAGCCATTCTCCGTTGATAAACTACATTATAACCCTGCAAAAGATTGCTATATCTGTCCAATGGGACAGGAAATGAACTGCATAGGTCTATTTACACAAAAGACCTCCACAGGTTTCGAGCAAAAAATAAAAAGATATCAGGCAAAAAACTGCACAAACTGCCCATTGAACGGTGCTTGCCACAAATCACAGGGCAATAGAATCATCCAGATAAATGAACAGCTTGAGGCTTATAAAGATAGAGCATACGGATTGCTTAACAGCGATGTCGGTATAGCCAAAAGAAAACAGCGATGTCACGATGTCGAACCAGTCTTTGGAAACATAAAACAGAACCACGGGTTCCGAAGATTTATGCTCCGCGGTAAGGAAAAAGTGTCCATAGAATGGGGTTTATTGGCTATAGCGCAAAATCTAAGGAAAAAAGCAGCTTAAAAAGCTACTTTTTGTTCTTTTTCTTCCCAAATGAACAGTTCTGTGAAATAATCAACAAACAACTCACAAATCTATCGCATAGCCATATTTAATAAAAAAGCTGCCTCAATAAATTTGAGACAGCTTCTTTTTTTGATTCTATATTCTGTGTTAAGGAAACCATATGTGGGATGATCTAATACCTCCGGTCGAGTTTTTACTTTACTTGTATTGTAGGGCTCTTTACTATTCGGCTCGTACAAACGATACGGCAGAATTTGATTGAATGCGACAATTTTAATTAATCAAGACCGTTGCAAAAGTGTTTGGTTTTTATTTTATTGATATTCAGGTTTTTAATTTGTTTCTTGTTGATTTTCGTTATATTTAAGGTATGGAAAAGACAGAAAAAGTTAGCTTTGTTGATTACATGGTTCAAAGACGGAAAATCAAGCAGGAATTCTTCGATCAGATCAATACATTGGTAAATTGGCGTCCGATTTCAAATATTATCAACAAGCATTACCACAAAGGGGAAAGCAAAATGGGACGCCCTAGTTATTCTGGTCTTGTCCTCTTCAAAATGACACTTCTACAGACCTGGTATGGTCTGAGTGACTACGAAGTAGAAGACCGTATAAACGACAGTATCTCCTTTAGTCGCTTTGTTGGCATCAGTTTGGACGATTCGGTTCCCGATCACAGTGTTATTAGCCGTTTTCGCAGCTCGCTGACAGAAAAGGGTGTTTATGAGAATCTATTCAAGGAGCTGAACAAGCAGTTGAATAAACATAAAATATTGGTAAAACGTGGAGCTATCGTTGATGCCAGTATTGTTGATTCTCCGCTAAAACCAAAAGGCAAAGTTATTTACGAGATCGAAAGTGACCGTAGTGAACATCCTCGCGAAGATTCTGAGCTGGATAAAGAGAATAGTGAACAGTTATTGATCCAACAAGAGAGCCCGGGTGTTGACCATGAAGCTCGTTGGATAAAGAAGGCTGGGAAAACACGTTATGGCTATAAAAAGCATTATGTCACCGATACAGAAGGCCTGGTTCTGGGCGTGGTAACCACTCCAGCAAATGTAAATGAAATTGCCAATCTTCAACAGGTAATATCTTCGGCTGACCTTCCAAAGGGCATCCATATCTATGCTGACAAGGGATATCGTTCCTCTAAAAATGAGGAATTGATCAAATCAGGAAAGCTAAAAAGCAGGATCTTGCATAAGGCAAAGAAAGGAACAGCGTTAACCGAAAGAGAGAAGTTAAGAAACAAACTGATCGGCAAGATCAGGTTCAAAGTTGAACGGACCTTCGGGAGTATCCGGCGATGGTTCAACTCAAGCTGTGCAAGGTATAAGGGGATCGCCAAAATGCATACACAAAATCTAATGGAAGCCATGGCGTACAATCTTTACAGATCACCTGGGATACTTGTATCCAATGCAATAAAAAACACAAATTAAGCAGTTGAAAAGGCCTCAAAAAGAGGATTTTTCAAGAAAACGCAACTAGATTTCCGAATCCAAATCGGAAAAAACTGCAAAAAAAAGCAAAAATAACCGATCAGAAAATATCAACATTATTTTGCAACGGTCTTTAATCTTGCTTTTATTGCTATCTTTAACTGATATTTAATAGCTATGTTTCCTGAACAAACACCCCATCCGTTTCAATCTTTGTTACGATTAATCTTAATGGTTATCGGTTTTGGCATTCTTTCGCAGATTATTGCTATTCTGATTATTGCAAGTTATTATACATACACAAGGCAGGTATTCTCGTTGGAGTCCTTAATGAATGGATCGGCCAATGAGATGCGCTTTATGTTGTTAATGAGTAGTTTGGGATCTTTTGTTGTGCCATCTTATCTGATGAATACACGCGAAGGATATGGCATTACGTATTTTAAACTGAAGAAATGGCCTAGTGGAATGCAATTTGGCTATATATTTTTGGCAATGCTTTCGTTTATGCCTTTGATGAGTCTGATCGGTCACTGGAATGAATCCTTGCAATTACCCGACAATATGCAATCGTTGCAGCGTTGGATGGAGCGTAGCGAAAAGGAATCGGGTGATTTAATCAAGGGTATCATTATGGACTCGAGTATATCCGGCTTTTTGTATAATATTGTTGTACTGGCCTTAATTCCGGCCATAGGTGAAGAATTGTTGTTTCGTGGTATTTTGCAAAAAATAATAGGAAGATGGTTGAGCAATCAGCATGTGGTTATATGGCTCGTTGCTATTATTTTCAGTGCGATACATCTGCAATTTTTTGGTTTTGTTCCCCGCATGTTATTGGGCGCTTTTTTTGGCTATCTTTATGTATGGAGCAAGAACATCATATTGTCCATCTTTGGGCACTTTGTCAATAATGCCGGAGCCACAATTGGAGCATTTTACTACATGAGACAGGGAAAGAGTTATGATGAACTCAATGCATTTGAGTTACAATCTTGGTGGATATATCTTGTGGCCTTCATTTTTACTCTTATTTTTGTATTCTTATTTTATCGATCAACGCAAAAAGAAAACAATGGAGAACGATTGGAAAAAAATTAAAACATATACAAATGCTATTCAAGCCGAGATAGTCAAACAAATGTTGGAAGAGAATGGTATTCCGGCTGTCGCGTTGAATAAACAAGATTCTTCTTATCTGTTTGGAAAAATTGAACTTTATGTCAGCGAAGGATCTATCGAAGCAGCCGAAAGGTTAATTGAGGAATCGGAGGGGGATTTTAGTTTATGAAAACAAGAGCAATAACCGGAGTAATCTTTGTGGCTGTTATGATAGTGGCTACTCTTTTGGGAGCTTATGTTTATTCCATCTTTTTTACCTTGCTAAGTACATGGTGTCTTTATGAATTCTATGGAATCGTTTCATCCGAAGAACGCGCCCCAAATAAGTGGATAGGCATAACAATGGCCTTACTCCTATTTGTTTTGGGCTCATTAGTTTCGATGGATCTGCTTGCGGTAAAATTTTTAGCACTGATTATTCCGTTTATAAGTGCGACTTATATTATTTCACTTTTTCAGAAGAGAACTTTTCCTTTCAATGATATTGCCTATACTTTTTTGGGTATTGCTTATGTTACATTGCCTTTCTTCCTATTTTCCAAATTAGGGTTTCTGCAAGGTACTTTTAACTATGTACTGCCCTTAGGTTTTTTGATCTTATTGTGGACAAACGATACCGGGGCATATCTCGCTGGACGAAGCTTTGGAAAACGTAAATTATTCGAACGGATCTCACCAAAGAAAACATGGGAAGGTTTCTTTGGGGGCTTAATTTTGGCTATTGTTGCTGCTGTAAATCTGGAAAAATATTTTGGTTATCTTCCACTTTGGCAATGGGTAAGTATTGCGGCAATTATCAGTATCGTTGGAACATTGGGGGATTTGGTGGAGTCGATGTTAAAGCGTAGTTTGCACGTGAAAGATTCCGGAAATATATTGCCCGGACATGGTGGTTTTTTAGATAGATTTGACGGATTGTTACTAGCGGCACCTATGGTCTATGTTTTCTTAATTTTAATCAATTGATTGTATTATGAGTCACATTCAAAAATCTACATTTGATTTTTTAACGGAATTGAAAGCCAATAATTCTCGGGAATGGTTTGCCGATAACAGAGCTAAATACGAAGCGGCATTGGCCGATGTGAAAAGTTTTTTGACAGATTTAATTGCCGCTTTAAGCGAGTTTGACCCTAAAATCAATACCTCCATACAGGCAAGTAAATGTTTGTTTCGTATTTACCGTGATACACGCTTTTCAAATGATAAAACACCTTATAAAAGTTGGTTTGGGGCAGGAATTTCAGTTGATGGAAGAAAGCTGCAGGGACCGGAGTACTATATTCATATTGGAGCAGAAAATTCATTTATTGCCTGTGGATATTGGCGACCAGAAAAGCAACATTTAGAGGCGATAAGACAAGAAATTGATTACAGTGGTAATAAATTGGATGAAATTTTAAACACTGTATTGACAGGCGGTAATATTGCACTTTTCAAAGAAGATTTGCTGAAGCGTGCGCCTGCTGGCTATAGTGAGGACAATCCTTTTATTGACTTTATCAAATTGAAAAGTTTTGTGTTGGATAGATCTTTAACGATAAAGGAGTTATCTGCAAAAAATGCATTAGATAATATCGTGGCTTCTTATAAAAGTATGCTTCCTTTTAAAGAGTTTTTACAAGAAGCCATCGATACGGACTAATTATTCCGGTAAGCTGATTTTGCCCATACAGATAGCGGGCGAATCTTTAATTTGCGCTACATTGGATTTGTTGCCTGCCAAGGTCTCATTTGCTAACAAAGCAAAGAGGACGGCCTCTTTTGCATCTGGATTGATACCTAATGTTGCAAAGCTTTCAACCTTACAGGTAGGTAAACTCCTTTTGATGTGATCAAACAGCAATGGATTGTGCAGTCCACCTCCACTTATGTATACTGCCACATCAGATAGTCCTTCTGACTGCTTTCGAATGCCATTGACCATTGCAAGAGCCGCAAAGCGGTTGAGGGTTGCCATGACGTTTTCATGTGGAATATGAGTTATTTTCGAACGATCTTGTGCCTTTTCGAGATAAGCGAGATTAAATAGTTCTGGCCCGGTGGTTTTTGGAAAGGGTAGTGTTAGAAATTCCTCCGTTAATAGTTGATTCAAAAGAACATCATTTACTTGTCCCTTTTTAGCCATATAGGCGTCTCTATCCATCTCCTGATCAAAATTAGCCTTCATGTATTGGTTCATCATTGTATTGCCTGGACCGAGATCTGTCGCATAGGCTTTTAATTTTGTCTGATGGCTTGGGATAAATGTGAAATTAGAAATACCGCCAATATTCAATAAGAATCGATTTTCTGTTGCATGCGAGAAAAGAAGGTAGTCGCCATAGGCTGCCAAAGGTGCCCCTTCTCCTCCTGCAGCAATATGTTTTTGCCTAAAGTCAGATAGGGTTATGATACCTGTATCTACCGCGATATGATCTCCATCTCCAATCTGTAAAGTGCTGTTGGGCCAGTTGCGGTCTTTGGTCAACGATTGAGGAGCATGGTATACGGTTTGCCCATGGCTGGCTATACAATCAATCTCACTGCTTGATAGATTCCATTGTTGTAATGCTGTATTGATTAATTTGGCATGCGTGATACCAATATAAGCATTAAGCCCCGAAAATAATTGTTGGTCGATATTTCGTTTTGCAAAGACTTCACGGACTCGTGCTCTAAAATCATCCTCATAATCCATTGTAGTAAAATGCTCTAGCTGTATTTTTGTTGTTTTACCTGCATTTTCTATGCGGCATACTGCGATATCAAGTCCATCCAGGGACGTTCCAGACATCAGGCCAATAATACGACGATCTTTCTTTTGTGAAATTTGGTAAAGTCTTTCGATTTGAGGATTCATAGCTTAAAAATAAACACAAAAATGTTATGATGAATATCATTTTTGACAATTAAAGATATTTTGTAACTTCACGGCATTAAGAATCAAAAAATTAAATACAATGAATTTTCCAGCAGAATTGAAATACACCAAAGATCACGAATGGATTCGTGTTGAAGGTGATGAAGCAGTTGTAGGGATTACCGATTTCGCTCAACGTGAATTGGGTGACATCGTTTTTGTTGACATAAACACTGTAGGTGAGGAAGTTGCCGCTAATGAAGTTTTCGGTACAATTGAAGCTGTAAAAACAGTTTCTGATTTGTTTTTACCTGTAGCAGCTACGATTTTATCGGTGAATGAAGCTATTGATGCATCTCCTGAATTGGTCAATTCTGATCCTTATGGTGAAGGTTGGATTGTTCGTGTTAAATTGAACAATGTTGCTGATGTAGATGCTTTGTTATCTGCTGATCAATACAAAGAAGAGATCTACGCATAAATTTGATATATAACAAAAAAAATAGGGGCCTTTTGGCCCCTATTTTTTTTATAGTCGTTTATTGACTTTTTAAGGTGGTCTTTATTTTTGCTTCAGGCATATCCACGGCACTTGTCATTTCTGTTATCTTGGTAAGGCAGGTTTTTTTATCCAAGACATAGAAACCCTGTACGTTGCCTACCTGATTTGCATCCGGTCCGAACATTTTACCTTCAACATTTACTTTGTAGCCTAGTTCATTTGCTTCTATTAAAGTCATTGTGGTCTCCACCGAAATGCCTGAATCATCAGATTCCGTTTTGGAAGTCCACGAGTCACCGATTTTAACAGGCTGTTCAGGTAATACGGTACTTATATTTTCAAACATACTTTTATCAAACGGCATGTTAATGCCCTCAGGTAACTTGATATCAGAAGATTTGCCAAGTTGATCAACATTAAAGCTAATGCTATTTTCTAGCAATTTGCCTAAGGTAGCATGCATCTGTTTGGAAAACTCATTGGCTTCGGGGTTTTTCGAGTCGTAGGACATGTCCATTCCCGCCATATTCATTTTCATGTTGATTCCGGTATATTTAAGGTCGAACGCGAAGATATTGTCTTTTTTCGTTGTATTGGTGATATCAAAACCCATATTAAGGTCTGTAACCATTTTTTGGCCAGCAGCATCAATATCCATTGTCATCACAAGGTTTTGCGTTATTTTTTTCCCTGAATCGGGATTTACACGTAGTGTGTATTTCTTTTGTGCGGAAGCAGATATCACTAAAAATGCAAATACCGCCATCAGAGAGGCAATTCTTAATTTTTTCATATATGGAATTTTAATTTTTTTAATAAGCAACAATCGGCCAGTTTAAATATAAAAAAAAATCCCTTTTACAGGGTAAAAGGGATTTTAATTTTTTAAGAATGTAATTCGTATTACTTCTTGATATAAGATACTTCTTTCACAGCTTTCACAACTTTCTCAACGCTAGGTAAAGCAGCTTCGATCAATGTTGGAGCATAAGGAAGAGGTACATCTGCACAATTTACGCGGATAACAGGGGCATCTAAATAATCAAATGCGTTCCGTTGTACGTTGAATGCTAAATCCGTAGAAATAGATGCCAATGGCCATGCTTCTTCCACGATTACCAAACGGTTTGTTTTCTTCACAGACGCAATGATTGTAGGATAATCGATAGGACGTACCGAGCGCAAATCGATTAATTCAACGCTGATACCTTCTTTTTTCAATTCTTCAACTGCAGGGATGACAACGCGAGGAAGCATTTTACCGAAAGATACAATAGTTACATCTGTACCTTCTTGGATAATATTAGCTTTTCCGATTTCCAAGTAATATTCTTCTTCAGGAACTTGTCCTTTATCGCCATACATGACCTCAGATTCCATGAAGATAACAGGATCTGGATCGATAATAGCTGATTTCAATAAACCTTTAGCTTCATACGGATTAGAAGGAACCACAACTTTTAAACCTGGTGTATTTGCAAACCAGTTTTCAAAGTTTTGAGAGTGTTGTGCTGCAAGCTGACCCGCATTTCCTGTAGGGCCACGGAAGACCATCGGAATAGAGAACTGTCCACCACTCATCGAGTGAATTTTAGCAGCCGCATTGATTACTTGGTCAATTGCAACAAGTGAGAAGTTGAATGTCATGAATTCAACAATTGGCTTCAAACCATTCATTGCCGCACCAACAGCAATACCAGCAAAACCAAGTTCAGCAATAGGTGTATCAATGATACGCTTTGCACCGAATTCATCAAGCATACCCTGACTTACTTTGTAAGCTCCGTTATACTCAGCAACTTCTTCTCCTAATAAAAATATTTTGTCGTCTTTACGCATTTCTTCGTTCATTGCTTCACGAAGTGCTTCTCTGAATTGTATTTCTCTCATCAGTTGTAAAATAGTGTCAATTTTTAGATTACAAATCTACTATTTAAAATTGATATTTTGAAGATTTGAACCTGCTAATTCTATAGTTTTATGTCATTTTTTAATAAGTAAATGACTTTTGTATTAAATTTTTGAATAGAAGTTGTTCAGATAGTCCAATGTCTTTATAAGTGCCTTATTACTATTCATTATCGCCAATGGAATGTTCCACGTGGCACGGTTCCTTTTCTCCACGTAATTCGAAATTCCACGAATCTCGATTACGGGAACAGTCATTTTGTCGGCAGCATAGAAAACAGCGGCTCCCTCCATACTTTCAATAAGGCTATCAGGATGCAGTTTTTGAACTTTTTCAATACTTTCTGTACTACCATGGACTTTGTTTACAGTAATTCCTTCCCCCTGTTGTAGAAAAGGAAGCCTAAGTTCCTTGTCATTCAGGAAACACGAAGTAAATTTAGACTTTCCATAGCCCAATTGATCTATTGGAATAAAATTATGACCGTCTTCCGCGCCCAGTTCAACAAATGATTCCGAAACGACTTGAACAACTGAGCCTATTTTAATATGTCGGTCCAAACATCCCCCTATCCCTATATTAATGAGGAGATCATATTTTTTTTCATGCAGCACTCTTCCTAGCTCAAAGGCTGTGGCCACCATGCCCACACCAGTGATTAGGGTATCGCATTGACTGTAATTTGGCACCACTTCCAGAAAAGGCTGCAATTCAAATGAAGTAGCCGCAATCACTAATATTTGCATGATAAATTCGTTTTTGATGGAAAATTACAAATTATATTGCAGGCATACCTTTTTTAGCATAAAAATAGCGAGCTAGGAATTCGTCCTGCTTACAAATTTGAGCTTGATTATAATAATAAGGTTAACTGATTAGTTGCTACGAAATCATTTTTGATCATCGAGTCCGAACGGTGCCATTTTTAGCCTATTGAAATCAGAAACAGCTATGACCTCCTTATATATTAGTTTAGCTTTTATATACCTTTAGTTTAGAATTTAGTTAGGTTTAATTTAGGTCAAACCTATACTAAACCTAAACAAAACCTAACTAAAACCTAAGTAAAACCTAATTTAAACACAAAGAATATCATGCTAAAGTATCCGCATTATCCGGCAACACTTTTGTCAACAGGGTGCATACAAAAACTCACTGCGAAGTCTTAGCAAATTAATTCCCGAAATCATGTTACAGCTAAGAATAAGGAGCTTTTTATCCCTGTGTGATGACAAAAGGCGGAAGGCACTCCATTATATTACTATATTCTGACTTCATTCCTTAAATTGAGATGTTTTAATTGCTCTTAATGCCTTATCTTTGTATCATTATGGTATTTATAACTCGTCGCGAACGTTTCTGTGCTGCGCACAAGCTCTATCGTGAAGACTGGAGTAAAGAGCAGAATGAACAGGTATTTGGTCTTTGCTCCAATCCAAATTGGCATGGACATAATTATGATCTTTATGTAACAGTTAAAGGAAAAGTCAATCCGGAGACTGGTTTTTTGATCGATTTAAAGATCATGAAAGAAATAATCAATCGTAGTATCATTGACAAAGTCGATCACCGTAATTTCAATTTAGATGTTGATTTTATGAAGGGAGTCATGGCTTCTACGGAGAATATCGCAATCGAAATATTTAAGATCTTAAAACCGCTGTTTGATGAACAGGGTGTGATCTTGCATAGTGTCCGTTTGCATGAAACAGAAAATAATTACGTCGAATATTTTGGCGATTAATCTTTAATACATTTAAATAGTAGAAACTATGAGTCAACACTCATTTGACAACGAAGAGTTGGATGGATATATTAAGATCGACAAATACAATACTGAAAAGGTAGATCGCATCGCTGCTCATTATACAGATATATTGGAATGTCTGGGGGAAGATCCAAAACGTGAAGGTTTGGTGAAAACACCAGAACGTGTCGCAAAGGCATTCCAATTTTTGACACATGGCTATGATATCGATGCTGCGGAAGTGTTACGGGGAGCAATGTTTGAGGAGGACTACAGTCAAATGGTCGTCGTCAAGGATATTGAAGTATATTCTCTTTGCGAGCATCATATGTTGCCTTTCTTTGGTAAAGCGCATATCGCATATATTCCCAATGGTCATATTGTAGGTTTAAGTAAAATACCACGTGTCGTTGATATTTTTGCGCGTCGTCTGCAGGTTCAGGAACGTCTTACCAATGAGATCAGAGATTGTATTCAAGAAACTTTGGGCGCTCGTGGCGTAGCTGTGGTCATGGAATGTAAGCACATGTGTATGGCCATGCGTGGTGTTCAGAAACAGAATTCTGTAACCACCACCTCTGCATTTACTGGAGCATTTCAAAATGATGTCACAAGATCCGAATTTTTACGCTTGATCACTGCTGATCTTGCTTAATATATTTGTTGTTTAATAATAAAAAATAGCCCGCTAAAATATCACCTTTTAGTGGGTTATTTTTTTGATGAAATTTGGAAACAAAATAGAAAATCAAAAAATGGCAATATGGCTTTTTTACGCATCTGACGCGATTTCCGAAAAATGCTCTTTACAAAAGGATAATTGTATTTAATTGATATTCAGTTTTTTGTAAAAAAAAGTTTTTATCATAAAAATGTTTTTTGGTACCTTTGTGGTTATGGAAATTGTTGCCGACGATTTAGAGTCCTATTTGGAACATACTACAGACGAGGAAAATTCGTTACTGAAAAGGGTAAATCGGGAGACATATTTGAAGGAAACAATGCCCCATATGTTATCTGGACACTACCAGGGAAGAGTTCTTTCTTTATTGAGTAAAGTGGTTGCTCCGAAACGTATTTTGGAAATAGGAACGTTTACGGGATACGCAACGTTGTGTCTCGCAGAAGGGCTGCAGGAAGATGGGATATTGCATACTATCGATATCAATGCAGAGCAACAAGAACGCGTCCAAGGTTATTTTGATGAATCGGCATTTGCTGATAAAATCAACTATCATATTGGAGATGCAGCGGTAATACTACCTACATTAGATGAAACATTTGATCTGGTATTTATCGACGCGGACAAAAAGAGAAATTTATATTATTTCGAAACGATAATAAATCAAGTTCCGTCTGGGGGACTTATTTTGATTGACAATGTCTTATGGAAAGGTAAGGTGTTAGATTCAAAACCAGACAACCAAACAAAGCAGATCATTGATTTGAATGCACGTTTAGCTCAGGACAAGCGCGTAGAAAAGGTAATATTACCGATTCGAGACGGACTTTTTGCCTTGCGCAAGAAGTAATTTGTGAACTAAAACATTCTTCATGAATTTAAAACAATTAAAAAGCTTTGTACTGTTACTAGCTTTGGGAACTTTTGGATTAACAAAAGTTTCAGCTCAAAGTAATGCGGCATATGTCGATAAGTACAGTCCAATAGCAAAAGAAATGATGGAGGAACATGGTGTTCCAGCATCGGTTATCTTAGCCATCGCTATGCATGAAAGCGGAAATGGTGGTAGCAGGGTAGCAAAAAATTTGAATAACCATTTTGGTGTCAAAGGAAAAAACAACAGTACCGTTATTCGGTCAGCTTACAAAGGTTATCGGTCTGTAATGGACTCGTATGATGATTTTGTAGGAATAGTAAAAAGAAAAAAGACTACTCAGAGTCTTTTTGAAAAACATCCCGGTGAAAAATACGAAGCTTGGGTAAAAGCGATTGCTCGTTCGGGCTACTCTACGAGTAAAGGTTGGACAGCAAAAGTACTCGCTACTATTAGACAATATCATTTGGATATGTTTGATAATGATGCTAAGCAAAATAGATTCTCGTCAACAAAAAAATAAGCGCGATAGTATTGCATGAAGAAGTTTTTTTATGGCATGTTTGTATTCATGATGTTGATTACATCATGTTCAAGCCGGAGAGGCACAATTTCCTCCTCTAAATCTGGCTCCAATTCAAAAACTTCTTCATCCTCTTCTGTGGGGCGACCTACCATGGCTGGCAACGACTATATTGCTCATTACAAAGATGTGGCCGTTGCAGAAATGAATAAATATGGTATTCCTGCGAGCATTAAACTTGCTCAGGCTTTACTGGAATCCGGTAATGGTAACAGTTATCTTGCGCGTGAGGCTAATAATCATTTCGGTATTAAATGTGGCGGAGTTTGGAAAGGAAAATCCGTGACTCGTCCCGATGATAATATCAATGACTGTTTTCGGGTTTATGAAAATCCCGAACAATCTTTTCGGGATCACTCAGAGTTTCTGTTACGACCGCGATATGCGGCACTCTTTAAGTTGGATAAGAACGACTATAAAGGCTGGGCCAAAGGCTTGAAAGCGGCTGGATACGCCACCAATCCGCGTTATCCTGAATTGCTGATCGAAATGATCGAAAGATATCATCTTGATCAATACGATCGCGGTGAATCGCCACGTGAAAAGGTTGTACGTGAAGAGACTGTTCAGGTCGAGATCGTACAGAATGTACAAGAAACCCCTCCTACCGTCGTAAAGACAGAAGAAATCAAGAGCCCGGTAGCTATGCGTATTCATGAGGTTAAAGCGCAGGATACGTTATATTCGCTCAGTAAGCTGTACAATGTATCCGTTGATCAGATCAAATCCCTAAACGGTCTTACCGATGATGCCCTATCTTTAGGTCAGCTATTGGTTATATCTAAATAGTTACGCTTTAAAAGATGTTAAATATTTCGCTTTTGTACAGCGATATAGTAGTTTTACGAAAGTGATACTACAGCGATATATTTTTCTACTTATTGCCCTTGTTGGCTTTACTTCTTCACTTTTTTGCCAAGATAAAAAAGTCGAGGGTATTGTTTTTGATAAAAATACCAAACAACGTATTGGAAATGTGAAGCTGGCGAACTTGCGTACCGGGGAGGTCAATTATAATACTATTAAAGGAGAATTTGTCTTTAATGCACAGCTAGGAGATCATATTGTTGCGCTATGTAAAGGCTATTTTTCAGATACTCTTCAGGTGGATAAGCGTGGATTGTTGCTATTTCATTTGGTACGTGAATCGTTTTATATTGATGAAGTTCAGGTTTTTGCACGCAAGACGCCAGAAGAAATTCTGAAAAAAGCAAAGGAGGATTACGAGAAAGCGTATCGTCTTGCGGGTTATGGTGACGTATTTTCTGTTGGTCAAAATGGTGCTGGATTAAGCATCAATTCAATCTATAGTTTATTTAGCAAGGAGGCCAAAAGAGCACGTCGACTAACTAAAACCATTGAAAATGACTATAAGGAAAATGTGATCGATTATAAATTTTCGAAAGAGCTTATCAGCAAGATTACTGGACTAAATAGCGATGAAGCAGAACGATTTAGAAGGATATTTAGACCCTCCTATTTCTTTGTTCTCTCAGCGAGTGATTATGAACTGGCGAATTATATCAAGGATTGTTATTCACAGTATCAATTGAACCCTTCGCAATATTTTATTGAGCCTTTTCCAACAATTAATTATAAATTAGTACCGTAAACAAAAAATAGACGTTTTCAGAATGAAGTTATTCAATTTTGTCGGCATGGCTCTGCTTTGCCTTTCTATTACCAGCTTAAAAGCACAGGATCTGAAAGATCTTCGCGCTAAGCCAGATACCGTAATTTCTGTACAGAAAGAGCAACCATTAAATATTAAAACGATTCGTCCTATAGTTCCAAAACTAAACTTAGAGGTAGACTATTGGAAACATTGGACAAAATTTGGGATCAATTTAAATCAGGCGTCATTTAATGATAATTGGAAAGGTGGCGGTGTTGGTTCTATTGCTGTAGGATTGAATGCGAATCATAAATCGGATTATACGAAGGACAATTTCAATTTTGTGACCGAAGTTGATTTACGTTATGGAAAGATAAAGAATACCAATAATATTGCGAAGAAGAATAATGACCGTATATTTTGGGATAATAAGCTTTCTTATAAATTGTCTGCCAATTGGGCATTGTTTACGTCGGTGACATTTGAGTCGCAATTTGATGCGGGTTATAAGTATAAAACGGTTAACGGCAGAGATACAATAGACTATATTGAGAATGCGTTTATGGCACCAGCTTATCTGACAGAATCTTTCGGTCTTGAGTATAAGCCTAGTAACGAATTTTCCCTACGTTTCGGTACAGGTACTGCACGCCAGACTTTTATCTTGGATGAGCGTGTTAAGCCTCGTTCTGGAGAAGGTTTCTTTGAGAAATATGGCTATTATAGAGATCCTAACAATCCAAGTGCGGGTACTGGTGAACGATTTGGTGTAAAGGAAGACCGCACTTTTGCCAATGCACTGGCATTCCAGCTAACGGGTAACCTAGACAAAAACTTCACAGATAAACTGAATGTAAAGGCTCGTTATAACCTTTTTGCTGATTACGAGAAACTTTCCAATCCTACACACCGTCTGGATGTAACTGTAACGGCAAAAGTCACGAGAGTCATCAATGTGAACTTAAATGGTATTATGATCTATGATCCAGATGTTATTTCAAGAGTACAGTTGAGCCAGTCGCTGGCAATGGGTATAGTCTATAGTTTACCAAAATAATGTTTAGGTCTGTGTCAATAGGGATATTGCTTTGTTCATTGCTGTCTTTGGCAAGCTGCAAGTCGAAGATACAGCCGGTGGTTGCAAAACCGCTAGTTGCGTCATTTGCTTCTGCATTGGTTGTGGAAGAGAAAGTCGAAGCTAAGCCAGATACCAATTTATTGACACCTGAGGAAAGAAAGGTTGTTTTTTTACAGAAATCTGGAAACCATCCTTATTGGCGCCAAGAGGAAGCCATACATTATGATGTTCGTAAACCTAACTATGTCATTATTCATCATACAGCACAAGATAGTATTGGGCAGACGATCAAAACCTTTCAGATTCCAAGAACTAAAGTGAGTTCACATTATGTCATTGGCCGGAATGGGGAGATTATACAAATGTTGAACGATTATGTTCGGTCTTGGCATGCGGGGGTGGCAAAATGGGGTTCTATTGTCGACATGAACTCCTGTTCTATAGGTATAGAATTGGATAATAATGGTAGGGAGCCTTTTCCTGAGGCACAAATTAATTCATTGATGACTGTGCTTGATACCTTGAAATCGCGTTATTTAATTCCAGCAAATAATTTTATTGGCCATGCTGATATCGCTCCATCACGCAAGAATGATCCAAGCGTTTTTTTCCCGTGGAAAAAGCTTGCAGAACGGGGTTTTGGAATATGGTATGATGAAGGACAGCTTGTGGCCCCTCCTGATAGCTTTAATGCGATAGATGCGCTTAAAATTATTGGTTATGATACATCCAATCTAAAAGCCGCTATCGTTGCCTTTAAACGAAAGTTTGTCGTTCGAGATACAACCCCCGAATTGACCATATACGATAAGAGTGTATTGTACAATATCTATAAAAAATACTGAGCCTGAGCAATCAGGCTTTTTTATTTTTTCTGAAAGTATGATCTTATTGGCCAAAAAGAACCTTCAGCTCGCTTTCATTGCTGTTGGTGTCTGTGAAGTCATGAAGGTTTTATTTAAGATCACTATTGTCCTCCATGGGACGAGGTACTTTCGTCCCCAGTTGTACGATATAGGCGATTAACATGACAGCTAGGCAGCCAATAAGATTTAGCCAGAGAAAAGGAATTTTATTTATCGTCCATACCGCTATCACGATAATTTCGGAAAGAATGGCTGCAAGAAAAACAGCTTTGCCTTGAATTTTCTTCATGTAGAAGGCGACGATAAAGATCCCTAGGATAGTACCATAGAATAGTGAGCCCAGGATATTGACCGCTTCGAGGAGATTACCCAATCTGTTCGCATACAAAGCAACAATAACAGTAAATGTACCCCAGATCAACGTAAATAAACGCGACCACAAAAGTTCTTGTTTTTCAGATGAGGTAGGATTAATAAATCTTTTGTAGATATCAATGGTCGTTGTTGAAGCCAATGAGTTGATAGCACTTGCTGTAGACCCCATGGATGCGAGAAAAATGACCGCTATGAGTAGCCCAATTAGGCCCTTTGGGAAGACGCTCGTCACAAAAGAAAGAAAGACATAATTATTGTCATTCGTTTCCGCTGTTGGGTTGTTTTTTTTGATTAAGTCCAAAGTCCCTTCTTTTACCGCTTGCATTTTTGCATTAAGTTGACCGAGTGAGGATCGATGATCAGCAATTCTTTTTTCATCGTCGTGATCCAATGCTGTATTAAGCTGCTGAACAACAGATTCACGTGTTTTAAACAGCTCGCTATGCTTTTGTTCGAGAATCTGGTAATCAGGAGCATATTTGCTTTCTTTAAGCTTCTTGATCTCGACTTGATTGAAAAAAATGGGTGGCTGATGGAATTGATAATAGGTAAATACCAGAACTCCAATCAACAGGATCGCAAATTGCATGGGGATTTTCAGTAGACCATTCATAATCAACCCTATGCGACTTTCCTTGATCGAAGCCCCTGTCAAATAACGGCCTACTTGACTTTGGTCGGTCCCGAAGTAGGAAAGCTGTAGGAAAAAACCTCCGATTAGTCCTGTCCAAAGCGTATAGTTATTATTGAGGTCAAAAGTAAAATCCAACGCGTTGGTTTTTCCTGATTTTCCTGCAATATGAAGTGCTTTTGATAATCCAATTGACTCTGGCAGGAGATGGATAACTAATATGCCTGCTACGAGTAATGATCCAAAGATAATGCTCATTTGAAGCAACTGCGTATGAGATACGGCTTTGGTTCCTCCATAGGTCGTATAGATAACAACAAAAATCCCTATGGCCAATGTGGTCCAGGTAAGATCAATATGAAGAATGGTCGATATAATTAAAGCGGGTGCAAAGATGGTAATACCTGTTGATATCCCCCGCTGTATCAAAAAAAGAATAGCAGTGAGTCCTCTGGTTTTGACGTCAAAACGTTTTTCTAGAAATTCGTAGGCTGTAAATACTTTTAGCTTATGAAAAATAGGGACAAATGTAATGCAGAGCACAATCATGGCCAACGGAAGACCAAAGTAGAATTGGACAAAACTCATTCCAGAAGAATAGGCTAGTCCGGGGGCAGATAAGAAAGTAATGGCGCTCGCTTGCGTCGCCATTACTGATAATCCGACATGATACCAGGGTAAAGAACGATTACCTAGAAGATATCCATCAATATTTTTTATACCCCTACTCTTATAAATGCCATATATGACAATAAATAAGAGTGTCAGAAATAAAACAATCCAATCTGCTGTACTCATGAATAGTGGTTCGTGAAAATGTACAGAAAAAGGATGAATAAAAATAGCCAGATAACGACTAACCAGTAGAAACGCTTCCAGCTATTCATATTTTTTATCTATCTGAAGGCTTCTGTGGATAGATAACACTATTAAAAATAGCAGCGATAATCAATCCGACAATAGCACCACCGAAGATGCTTAGAAATGTCTCGTTTGCAGTGAATCCAATTAATGCACCAAATACTACAGCAACTAAAAGAATGATTCCTTTTGCTTTGCCAGCATCAATTGTTGTGCAGCTGTTGTCAATCTGATTTTCCATTATTATATTATTTTGATTTTGATAACAAATTTACGAATAATCTATAAGCTCCGGGAATTCCTGCAGGCAATTGTCTGAAAAAAGATAAAGATGTATAAACAAATTTACCTTTTCCATATTGAGCAATGAGTAGTGAGCCGTTGTGCAAGGGTTCACCGGGATCTTGCATGCTGATCGGAGTGCGGTACTTTTTATCAATATCTTCTGCAAAATATAACCCCCGCTCCTGTACCCAGTGTTCGAAGTCAGCTTCGCTGATCTTGTTCGGGTAATTGAAAATCGGATCATTTTTATCGAAGTGTACTGTCGCAAGTTCATCTGTTACCCGGCTTCTTCCGACGCTAAAAGGAAAAGGACCAAAGTTTTTTGAGATCAGTCCATTGTTTACATTGTATTGCGCTAAAACTGTTCCGCCCATGTTGACATACGCGAGTAGTTTGTTTTGGAGCGGAACAATTTGTTTGTTAACGTTGAATATTCGGACACCAAGAATTACCGCGTCATAGCTAGAAAGATCTGTTTTTAAAGCTTGTTCGTTACTTAACACATCGACTTTTATACCAATGGCCGTCAATGATTCAGGAATTAGATCCCCTGCCCCATGGATGTATGCCACGCTCTTTACGTCGTTGACCAGGTTGATATTGCTCATTTTTATAGCGACATCTGGAAAATAAACAATATTAGGTATATGATTGTAGTCGATGGATTTTATCTCCTTTAAACGTTCTTTGTCTGCCAAGAGGAACCCAAGGGTATCAATGGAAGATTTAGAAGCATCTGATGGTTTTATGCTGATCTCTCTGGAAATTGTACGCTCGCCTTTGTCAAAAGATAGGTCAAAAGATGCCGGTGAAACTTCCCAGCCTTTAGGTACATGCGGTCTGACGTTAAATGTGGTTGTGTTTGCTTGTCCGTTTTTCTGAAAAGTCAGATTCACTTTGACAGTGTGGGCATTTTGTGTAAGTGCCAAAGGGCTGGAACTTTTTGCCGTCAACTGTGGGACGATCACAATGGGGTCATAGATTTCGCCACGAACAGGATCGGTATATTTATATTTTATGGGTTGATTGAGTGTGATATTTTCACCATTGATCCGGAGTTGAAATGATCCCTCTGGAGCATAGGGGTTTTCTGGATAGCCTGTCAGGTTAAAATCACTGACATTAAATTTGCCTTTTCCATGTGGATCAATCAACCAGTATGGTTGTGTCGTCCTGTCGGCATGTATAAGAACCGAGTCTCTTTGTAGCTTGTTTATTTTTAGTGTTTCATGAATGCTATTTCCATTTATTTGGGTCAGCTCAACGGTTACATTTGGACGCCGAACAATAATGGAATGTTCTACTTTGATCTGATCTTCCAAGGCATAGGATGGATTTTTAGCGATACTTTCGAACCAAATTCCACCACAGGCAAGAATTAGTTTTTCAACCTCTTTTTTCTTTTCAGTTTTCCAGTATTCATCATCAATTTGATCCAGTGCTTTGTACAGTTGGATCAATTCAGCAATGATCAATTCGGGTTTATCAATTTGATATGTTTGATTGATGTGGTCAATTAAGGACTCAACTTTACTGCCGTTTTGAATTCTTTTCCATGAGGTGTCAACTCCATCCAAGAGTGTATTTTTTGCAGGTGCACCGTCTACATACTCAAAGTATTCGATTGAAGAGCCACGTTGGCTTGCCGAACCAAAGCCTTGGCTTTTGTGTGATGAACGGCTGTGTGCGGCAATTTCTCCATAAGAGGCTCCTAGAAGAGAATTGTAATCCCCGATATCTATTTTTAACTGATCTTCACGTGTATTGTTTTGACCTCCGAAGTTAGCTGTATTCCAAAGCAAGCGTTTAGCTTTCCAGGGGCGTACAAATTGAAGTTGCTCTGGGAATATATTCGGATCAGCAGCAGCTTTAAAGGCTTCATGTGCTAGAATGGCCGAGGCTTGATGATGACCATGGCCACCCCTTGAATCGGGAGGAAAACGCGTGATGATGACATCGGGCCTAAATTTGCGGATAATCCATACGGCTTCGCGGAGAACACGCTGTTTATCCCAGAATTCGAAAGTTTCCTCTGGAGTCTTCGAGAATCCAAAATCGTATGCTGATGAAAAAAATTGCTCACCTTTATCGATTTTTCGAGCTGCCAGTAATTCCTGCGTTCGAATCAATCCAAGTTCAATACCTTGTTCTGTTCCGATAAGGTTTTGTCCCCCATCACCTCGAGTTAGGGATAAATAGCCTGTTTTATATTTTTTTTCCTGCGCTAGCCAAGCTATTAGCCGGGTATTTTCATCATCGGGATGTGCTGCAAAATAGAGTACCGACCCCAGCACGTTCAGTTTTTCTAGATGAAGTTTAATTTCAGCAGCGTTCCACTGTGGATTCTGTGCTTTAACGATTGAAGTTGACAAGATGCCAGCCAAAATAATGATAACAGAGAGAAAAGGTCTTCGCATGTTTAAAGATAAAAATTTTGATGAACAACGGATTGTTGGAGATTGTAATTTTATTGCGTGTCTTTTTAATTGACAGTCTTTAATTAGCCCACTTGTGACGTTGGTATATTGCTTTGACTTATGGATATTAGGCGAATTAAACTTAGGGCCATAAAAGGAAGCTAGTTTGAGTGACGAGGTAGAGGGATAGATCACTAAATGGTAAAATATAGGCATAAATAAAAAACGGAAATCCCAATCAAGCTGGAATTTCCGTTTAACAATTAAAATATTTTTTCCTGAAACGAATTTTTAGAGAATAGTTATTTTGTCGCTTCGCTCCAAGTGGCAACCTTTAACATAAGTAAATATATGTAGAAAATATTTAGTTCTGTCAGATTACCTTAATTAGTTTTCCACATTGCTAAATTTTGTCAACATTTTAGCTTTTGGAAAACATATAATATAGCGGCGTCATGCGTTTAAGATGCTGCAATACAGCGATATTTAAGGTAAGATAGGTTTTCCGCTACCTTCAAAAAAATCTGTATTGGTCTAAAGCCAATTGTATATTTGTTTGACAAATTTCAATCGATTTTAGTCTCTATGTTTCAAATGCTCAAAAACGACAGGAGCAACCTTTAAAGAAAGTTTCACGCGAATGTTTTTGGGACCAAACACTATTTATCAATGGCACCTAGAACACGCTTCATAAACATATTTAACGCGTCTTTTTTGGAGTTACCTTCTTTAATTAATTTATCTACCTCTACAGCTCCGTATAGGTTTGAAATCAATTCACCAAGAACGTCAAGTTCTTCATCTTTCAAAGGAGCTTCGGTTAAAGCTTCCAGTGTCTCGATTGTTTCCAAGACATAATCTACATCATTCTGCTCGATGAACTCTGTCAAATGCTTAATTACTGGTAGTTTCATTGAATAATTCTACTAATGCGTCTAACTTATTTGTTTGTACCTGATTGACTAATTTACCGTTTTTAAAAGCAGCGAAAGTGGGTAGGTTATTGACATTTGCTAGTTTGCGGGATTCAGGGAATTTTTCTGCATCAGCAATAACAAAAGGTACGCTATCATTTTCGCCAGCCAATTTTTTGAATTTCGGTTTCATGATTTTACAGTTACCACACCAAGTTGCGGAGTACTGAACCATTACAATATCGTTATTGTTTACAATTTCTTGTAAATTATCGTTTTCTAATTCTTGTAACATGATTTTATTTTTAAGGTGATTGTTGGAGAAATCAACAGGAGCCGGGAAAAGCTCCTGTCGAAAAGACACTGTGGTCTTGTATTGTTAGTGTTTAGCTAAATAATCAGCTACACCTTTTCTATCTGCGTTCATTGCATCTTTACCTTCTTCCCAGTTTGCAGGACACACTTCGCCAAATTTCTGTACGTGAGCGTAAGCATCGATCAAACGTAAGTATTCTTTAACGTTACGACCCAAAGGCATGTCGTTTACTGATTCATGGAATACACGGCCAGTTTCGTCGATCAAATATGTTGCTCTATAAGTAACCGCAGAACCTTGTGCCAATGTTCCGTATTCAGGGTGTTCAACTTCTTGAACATCTAAGATTCCTAATATACTTGATAAGTTGCGGTTGGTGTCTGCCAATAGAGGATATTCAACACCTTCAATTCCACCGTTATCTTTTGCTGTGTTTAACCAAGCAAAGTGTACTTCATTTGTATCGCAAGAAGCGCCGATTAAGACTGTATTGCGTTTTTCAAACTCAGCAGCTGCTTCTTGAAAAGCGTGTAATTCAGTAGGACATACGAAAGTGAAATCTTTTGGATACCAAAATAAAAGCACTTTTTTACCTTCTTTAACTGCTTTTTCAAAAATGTTGATCTGTAAATTGTCGCCTAAATAATCAATTGCATCTACTGTAATGCTTGGAAAACTTTTACCTGTGAAACTCATAATATATCTTTCTTTTTTTTGTTGACACAAAGATACAGCAACTCGATCCAAAAAGCGAATTGATTTTACCAATACACTATCGTCAAAATCTATTATGACTAGATTATAACAATAAGTTTTTATTATAATAATGATAGGTTGATCTGATGATTAACAGACCATTTATATGTTGCATGAAAATAAATGAATTCATACTGCGCTAGTTACAGATTTATACCCAAAAATTATTGCAGTTTTGCAAATCAAAAGCTACTTTTGCGACGTTCAATTCTAGAACAGCACAATGCTGGAGGGGTTCCAGAGCGGTCAAATGGGACGGACTGTAAATCCGTTGCTTCGGCTTCGAAGGTTCGAATCCTTCTCCCTCCACCATTTTTTCTTTTCTAAATCCAGTCTATTTTACAGGTTCTAAATTTGCGGTTGATCGTGACTATTCCATCGTACGTGAAACGATTTTGATATATATTTTGGCTATGGTCAATGTTAATCGCTTTGGTATAATGAGTCTATATAGTGGCTACCTCTCTTTTTTAAAAAAATATAACAGGATTTTAGACTAGCTATTGACTTATATATAAAATAAGCCTAAGTTTGGCTTCTGAAAGGCCCCGTAGTTCAACGGATAGAATAGATGTTTCCTAAACATTTGATAGCAGTTCGATTCTGCTCGGGGCTACTGAGAAAAGCGATGGATTTCCATCGCTTTTTTTGTTTATTCAATAAAACTTTTCCTTTTCTTATCAAAATAAATAGGTAATAGAATTGTAAATTTTTATTGGAATGATTATTTTCGGATAATTATTTACAGCAATTTTACTTTTGGCCTGTAATCCGATAATATAAATTGAATGGGAAAATTTTTATTATACCAATTTAGAAAGGTATATGCAGCTAACCCTGCTTTTTTTGCTTGCTTTAGCATTTGGATAGTCTTAATGACAGCTGTTGTTATATTTATTCCGAAGGAAGATGCATTCCATTTTGTGAATACTCGTCATTCATTTTGGGCTGATATTCTTTTTACAATACAGACTTATTTTGGAGACGGTCTTTTTGTTATAGGTGTTTTTATTGCCTACTGCTGTACGCAGCAATGGAATTTTGCCCGAGCTATCCTGGGGACATATATTTTCTCGGGGCTGATCTGCTGTATACTGAAAAACCTTTTCGATGCCGATAGACCGGCAACCGTATTTCATGGAAATCCTACATTCCATGTTGTTTCTTGGTTGCGTGTAGCGCACTTTAACTCCTTCCCTTCCGGACATACAACTTCGGCCTTTGCGCTGGCGGCTACGTTAGGTATTCTCTCAAAAAATAAAGCTTTTGGTATAACTGTATTTATTCTCGCTGCATTAACAGCCTACTCTCGGGTGTATTTGGGACAGCATTTCGTAGAAGATGTTTGGTTTGGATCAATTTTAGGAAGCGGTACGGCTTGTTTTTATTTACTTGCCATGCCTTATGTCTTGAAAAATAAACGCATGTCATTTAGCACGAGATTTCTTCAGGTCAAACTTTAAATTCAGTAAGAAGATACTTCCATCGTTCGATTAGGTTTGGCTTGTGTCTTTGAATAAAGATAATCGTCCAACCATTATAAACATCAACAGTCCGAAACAGGCAAAAATACCATAGGAATAGCGTAGGCTAAAGACTTCAGCAATATACCCAATTAAAGGTGGTCCCATTAAAAAGCCCAAGTAGCTAATGCTTGAAACCATGGCCAAAGCCACTCCAGAGGGCACATTTTTGTTCTGTCCGGCAATACTGTAGATGGAGGGGACATTGCAAGCTACACCGATACCGACCAACATAAAAGCTAGGGTACAGATGATAAATTCGGGAAAAATAACCGATGTCATCATCCCGATGAACATCAGTAGGCCACTGTACTGCAGGGTCCTTTTTCGGCCCAATTTCCGAATGACAGCATCACCAACAAAGCGCCCAGTAGCCATCATGATCATAAATGAAGCGTAGCCAACGACAACAAATTTCTCTGGCGCCTGAACGATCTCCTTGAAATACACCCCACTCCAGTCGAACATTGCCCCCTCAGTTGCCATGCTGAAAAAGCCGATGATGCCGAGCTGAAGTAAGCCACCTTCTGGTTTAGAGAAAAAACTGCGCTTTTCCTTTTGAGGAGATTTGCCAGGAACCAAATACTTTTGGTTGATTAGTGTATTCGCTGTGACAATGACTAATATGATTAAAAAATGGTAAAAGGTGTTCAGTCCAAAATTCATCGTTAACAAGCCTACTAGTGCTCCTGTGAAACCAGCGATACTCCAGGCTCCATGAAAGGAAGTCATTATTGATTTTTTGAAAACCTGCTCCGTTGCGACACCCTGTGTATTAACAGATATATTACACATATTTCCGGTTACACCAAATAGAAATAGTATGCCTCCTAACTGCCAGGCATTCTGCGCAAAGGGGATGGAGCACAAGACCAAGGTGTAAGCGATGGGTACGATACGCAAAACGCTAGCACTTCCATATTTTGTAACCAATTTTCCTGAAAGAGCCATCGTTGCAAGTTGTCCGACTGGAAGCATTAATAAAATTGTCCCCAATTGACCCTCACTTAAGTTGAGATGAGCTTTGATAACGGGGATGCGGCTTGCCCAAGATGCAAACGCGATACCTTGGCAAAAAAAGAAAAGCGATACCGCAATTCTTATGCGATTTCGTTTCTTATAAAGATCTTCTTCTGAGTGAGTTAACGTTGCGTCCATAGTTTCTGATTTGAGGGTGCAAAGTTAAGGATAAGTATCCCATTAAAAAATATAATGATTCAAAAAATATTTGCATGTTTAGGTTACAATAGGGATACGAAATATGCCTATATTTAAATAGCATATCGGCGTGATGATAATTATATGCGCTAGTTTCGATAATTATCATCTGCCTCAATCTTCCGGTAAGAAAATAATACGATGTGCTTTTTGAATTCGGCTAAACATATTTATTCAATATCATATATTGTACGTAATCATTCCTTGTATAGGAACCGAAAATAGACACATTTGTTTCAGTTTATTTGTATGCATACTTTAATTTAAGAAGATATTCGATGTGGTAGTCAAAATAGAAGAGGTTTGGGCTTCCATATCATTAGAAAATAATAGCAGTGAAATAACGGGAGAAAGTCAACAATTAAATGTTGATGTAGTGAAGGAATAAAAATATAAAATTCTTCGCTATTTCATGGTGGTTTGTTCAATACCTATTCTACCTTTGTATTGGCAAACAACTATTAGCCTCCTAGATAACATGATAAAGAAACTAATTTTAAGTACAGTTCTAGCCTATGCTGGAACAACCTGTGTTATTGCCCAACAACCCACGTTTTTATCCCATCCGACTTTAAGTCCCGATGGAAAGGAAATGGTTTTCAGCTACGAAGGTGACCTTTGGAAAGTTGGAAGTCAAGGTGGTGTTGCGGTACGGTTAACAGGAATGGAAGGAAATGAGATCAATCCAAGAATTTCCCCAGATGGAAAATGGTTGGCTTTTTCCGCCAATCAAAACGGTAATATGGATGTCTATGTAATGCCCTTGGCGGGTGGAGATATAAGGCAGCTGACATCGCATGATGCTTCGGACGAAGTGGACAGCTGGAGCTGGGATAGCAAATCGCTTTATTTCACATCATCGCGTTACAATAGAATGAGCGCTTATCAAGTTGCTTTGGATGGAGGTACGGCGACAAGGTTATTTCCACATGTCTTTAATTATATCAGTAACGTGGTGCCAACTCCTTCGGGAGAATTGTTATTCAATGACAGCTGGGAAGGCTATAGCTCGGCGAACCGCAAGCGATATAAAGGTGCTTTCAATCCAGATATCAAGTCTTATAATCCCAAAACAAAGGCATTTCAACAGTATACAGATTATATCGGTAAGGATTTTTGGCCCACTGTGGACCAAAAAGGAAACATATTCTATGTGTCCGATGAAAGCAATGGTGAGTACAACCTTTATCAACTAACGGGAAAGTCGAAAACTCAATTGACTTCTTTCCAAGAATCAATCAAACGTCCGTTTGTCGCGGCAGACGGTACTAAAGTGGCATTTGAAAAGGGCTATCAGCTTTATATTTATGATGTCAATGGAAAGAAAACCGTACAGCCCAACATCGCACTTAACCGCAATCAAGTGCTAGGAAAGCTGAAAGAGTTTAACATTTCAGGTAACATCAGTAATTTCGACGTTTCTCCGGACGGAAAGAAAATGGCATTTGTATCACGTGGCGAATTGTTCGTTTCGGATATTGAAGGAAAGTTTGTTCGTCAGATGCCCGGTCAGGGAGAACGTGTCATGGAGGTTAAATGGCTTAAAGACAGTAAAACATTACTCTATAGCCAAACGTATCAAGGCTACCAGAACTGGTTTTCACGCACGGCAGACGGTAAAGGTGAGGTAAAGCAATTGACACTAGATCTGCGTAACAACCGTGATATTACATGCAATGCAGATAGGACAAAAGCTGTGTACCTCAGTGGTCGTGATGAAGTACGTATATTGGATTTGACAAGTTTGAAGAGCCAAACAGTAGTTAAAGATGAAATCTGGGCATTTCAAAATTCTTCGCCCTCATTCTCCCCTGATGGAAACTATCTTTTATTCACAGCTATGCGCAATTTTGAACAGGATATCTTTGTGTATAATCTGAAAAATGAGCAAACGACTAATTTGACAAATACAGGAGTCACAGAAGCAGCACCATATTGGTCTCCTGATGGTAAATATATTTATTTTGCGAGTAATAGGACTAAGCCTTCTTATCCTACCGGTATGCAAAACTCCAGCATTTTCCGAATGGCATTGACCAACTTTGACCAACCTTACCGTAGTGCAAAGTTTGATGAATTATTTGTAACACCCGAAAAGAAAGATACAACAGTAAATAAAACTGGTACAGCTAAGAAGGAAGCTGGCGCTAAGGATAAAAAGAAAAATGATGTCGATAAGGGCAAGCCAACCGCGATACCAATAGCCGAACCCAAGAAAGCTGGTTTGGTTCAATTGGATTTAGAAGGACTGCGTGATCGAATTGAGCAAGTGAGTCCTGCATTTGGAACACAATCTAATCCTTTGGTGATACAAAAAGGGGATAAATCCTATCTTTTCTATTCATCCAATCATGAAGGGAAATATAGTACTTATCGTACCGTATATGAGTTGTTTGCACCGACCAAAACCGAAAAAGTCGCTGACGGCGGCATGGAGAATTTTGTAGAGTCGGCGGGAAAATACTTCGTATTGACCCGAGGAACGATTCAGAAATACAATCTTGACTTGAATAAGCTTGATGCGGTTACAATGAGTTTTAAATTCAATCGAGATCTCGAGAAAGAGTTCAATCAAATGTTTTATGAAACATGGGCCAATCTGGAGGAAAATTACTACGATAGCAACTTCCATGGAGTGGATTGGGTTGCGATAAAAAAGAAATATGAAAAGTATCTTCCAGGTATCAACGATAGGACAGATTTGCGCATCCTCTTAAATGATATGTTGGGCGAGCTCAATTCGTCGCATCTGGGTTTCAGTTCAATGGGACAGGAAGAACGTAAGCCGTTTGGTTTTGTAACGAATGAAATCGGTGTGACCTATGATTCCAGCAATCCTTACGAGATCAGCTATATTGTTCCGAATGGCCCCGCGGCAAAGAAAGAAGCTGATATTCATGCGGGTGATATCCTCATCGCGATTAACGGAACAAAATTGAATACGCAGGCAGACCGCGATAGTTATTTTACTTGGCCTTCACTGGAAGAAGAAATTCAATTGACCTTGAATCGTAATGGCAAGGAAATTCAGACAAACATTCGTCCGGTATCAAGCGCCGTGTTTAGAGATCTCCTCTACGACCAATGGATTAGAGATAACCGAAGTCGAGTTGATCAGTTGAGTAGCAATAAGATAGCCTATTCACATATGAAAAATATGTCGGATACTGAGTTACAGCGGTTCTTGATCGACATGGCCGAACAGGAGAATAACAAACAAGGGATTATTTTAGATTTGCGTTATAATACAGGCGGAAATGTACACGATGAGGTTTTAAGATTCCTGTCACAACGCCCTTACTTACAGTGGCAATACCGAGGTGGTAAACGTGCGCCACAAAGTAATTTTGCACCATCTGCCAAGCCTATTGTTTTATTGATTAATGAGCAATCGCTGAGTGATGCTGAAATGACTGCAGCGGGCTTTAAAGCACTTAAGTTGGGCAAAATCATCGGTAATGAGACCTATCGCTGGATTATTTTTACTTCTGCTAAAGGCTTAGTCGACGGATCAAACTATCGACTTCCGTCTTGGGGATGTTATACGCTTGATGGTCAGGATCTCGAACAAACTGGAGTTGCCCCAGATATTCTTGTAAAAAATACCGTACAAGATCGGATGGAAAATAAAGATCCGCAGTTGGAAAGAGCTATAAAAGAAATTCTTGACAGTATAAAATAAAGAAGTTAGCGCTAACATTACTTACTTTAAATAAACTGTCAAAAGTTGCAGTGCCCCCAAAAAGTTAGACACTTTCTGGGGGCATTTTTATGAACCTGATCTTCCGATTTCTGCTATATCGCTCTTCAGCGTATGATGTACTTCATTCGGGCCACCCTTTCCCTAAAAAGTCAACATATAATTTTAAGGTGTGTTATTAATTACCTGTTTATCAGTGTTTAGTGATTTTTGTGCTGTTTCATTATGCAATAGTCGATTTTCCTGCATCCCTTCTCAAAATATAAAAAAAGGAGACAACATGGAAAAGATTATATTACAAGTGAAGGACTCTTGCTCTGCAGAGTGGGATAAGATGACGCCACAAGAACAAGGGCGTTTTTGTGGTCAATGTGAGAAGATGGTTGTAGATTTTTCACAGATGGATGATCAGGAAATTGTAGATCAAATAAAAAAAGCCGGTAAAGGGCTATGTGGTCGATTTTATGAAGATCAGTTGATGCGTGAATTGGATGTCCCTTTTTCTTTTTCTAAAAACCCTATTTGGCAAGGAAGATGGCCGGGGATCGCTGCGGGCCTCTTGTTGGTTGGATCCTTGAGCTTTCATGCTGCTCAAGCACAAAACAAATTGACTGGAGAAGTTGTCGTTGTCCAAACAAAAACAGAAAATGATCAGATAAAGCAGCAGGGGCAGGTTAGCTCATCAACAAATGATAATTCAACATTAAAAGGAAGCCCCGATAGCACAAAAGTAAGCATAAAAGGTAAAGTAGTTTGTGCTGGAAGCGATGTAAGTATGATGGGAACAGAGGTGTCCTTGGGAAATTACCGTACGCAAGTGGATGAAAATGGAGATTTTCAACTTTGGGTACCGCAATCTCTGTTTCGGGTAGATCAGGAGCTCCGTGCACAGATGTTAGGCTATAAAACGGTTGTGATTTCAATCAAAAAGGGGAGTAAAATACAACTGGATAAACCAATAAAAATGGAAGTTAAGCCAATGATTATGGGAAAGATTGCTGTGGCAAGGAAATAAGACGTTATGGAGCGAAAGAATAATTTGTTTAAATGACATATTTGAGTCTGTTTTTCTTATGGGACAGCTGCCAAAAATCTCGCTTGAATGTCATAAAAGTCAAAAAAATATTCTTTTCCACTTGACTTTTTCTACGGTGAACCTTACATTTGGATTATCGAATGACTTCGTAGCTCAGTTGGTAGAGCAACAGACTCTTAATCTGTGGGTCCTGAGTTCGAGCCTCAGCGGGGTCACTTTCAAAAAAGCCGTTTTACAAATGTAGGATGGCTTTTTTCAATACAAGTTGGATTATTTTCCCTAGGCAGCTATTAACTTTAAATCTTTTTTCTAATGTTCAATGTTATAATCATCGGATAACGAATCCATTATTTTTATCAGCTATCCCGTATTATTTCTGCTAGGAAAACATAAAACTCTTTAATCTGTTATTAATTCAGCGAATTTATTACGTAAATTTGTATTTCAGACGATAAGCTTATGGAAGACAAGAAGATTTCGATATTGTACGTTGACGACGAAGAAAACAATCTGTTTTCTTTTAAAGCGACATTTCGACTAAAGTATAAAGTGTTTACGGCAATTAGTGGTGCCGATGCAATCGATATTGTCAAAAACAACCAGATACATATTATCATTACTGATCAACGTATGCCGGAAATGACCGGTGTAGAGTTTTTGGAAGAGATTATTAAGATCAATGCAGCCCCAATGCGTATCCTTTTGACAGGATATACGGACATGGCAGCTGTCGTTGATGCGGTCAATAAAGGAAAAATCTTTCATTACCTCAATAAGCCTTGGAGTGAAGAGGAGCTCGATCAAACGATTCAACGCGCTTATGATGTCTATGCTGAGCGCCAAAAAATTGTGGAGACTAATTCTCAACTTGAGACTTCAAATGATCAGTTGGAGTTTTTGCTTCGGCAAAAGCTACTTTCCTAAAGGATTATAATTTTAGGAAAGTCAACTTTTATTTAAAATGTCTGTTTGCTTTGTGATGCTCTTCGCTGCCATCGCATCGGATTGCCGAAAGTGAAAGGATTATTTGCTCGGTATGACGACGGTAAAGGTTGTACCCTGATTGGGTTGTGATTGTACTTCGATTTTCCCTTGTAGTTTTAAGAGTGCATTCTGAACATTATAGAGCCCAAATCCCATGCCTTTCGCTTGATCACTGGCTCTAAAGAATAATTTAAAGATATCTTCAACATACTCTGGAGATATGCCTATTCCGTTGTCACTCACCATAATTTTAGCTTTACGTTCTGATACGGATACTGAGAGTTTGACGTACTGGTTTTCCTGCCCTTTACGTTGATATTTAAAAGCATTAGAAAGAAGATTATGCAAAATCAGTTCTACAAGTGCTTTGTCTCCGCTAAAGATTTCTTTTTGATCCACTGAAATTTCAAAAGCCACATCCTTATTTTGCGTATACCTGCTGTAAAACTGGCGTATGTTGCCAAAGAGCTCTTCGAAATTTATCGTTGACAACATGAGTTCTCCTCTTCGTAAAAGATAATAGTCGCGCAGACTGTCAATATAAGCATCTAAGCTGACCAAGGAACTATCCATTAGTGATAACAACTCATGGATACGATCTATGCTGTCAAACTCTAATCCAAGTTTCACCGCAGAAAGAACCCCGGTCAATGGATCACGAAGATCATGGCTAACGCTATAAGCGAACTTATCTAATTCATCATAAGCTTTTTGTAGCTCTTGATTCTTAACCTCTAGCATGGAGTTTGCAACATAAAACTTATTAGCTTCTTCTATTGCGGAAACGATTTCTTCATTCATCCAGGGTTTTCGGACAAACCTAAAAATATGGCCCTTATTAACTGCATCAATTACAGTTTCCATATTGGCATAAGCCGTTAAAAGAATACGGATTGGTTTTGGAAAATCTTTTTTAATGCGGTGCAAAAAATCGATGCCCATCTCATCCGGCATACGTTGGTCACAGAAGATAATACGGATATCAGGATGAGCATGAAGGATCGTTTCGGCCTCACTCGTATTGGATGCTGTATGGATAGCGTAATCGTATCTAAAGTTCGCTTTAAAGCTAACCAAATTGTTTACTTCGTCATCGATATATAATATTTCAAGCTCCCTCTGCATAATTTTATTATATGGTTTTATCCCTTACAAAAGATATGAAAAAATAATAGTTAATTGAACTATTTTAAGTTTATAGTGGTATTAATTGTTTTGTTGAATTGGAATGAGGAGTGTAAAGCTTGTGCCCTGTCCCACTTCTGAATCTACGATAATTTTACCATGATGTTTCGCAATGGTATTATAGGCTATGGACATTCCCAAACCAGTACCTTCGCCAACGTCTTTTGTTGTAAAAAATGGTTCGAATATCCGTTCATGAATTTCTTTTGGAATACCTATACCATTGTCTGCGATTTTGATAAAGACGGAGGTATTATCCGCGTGAACTCCGGTCTCAATCCATATTTTACCACCAACATCGTGATTAAACTTCTTATTCACGGCGTAAATAGCATTTGTCACAATATTCAAAAAGACCTGATTGAGTTTGCCGGCATGACATTCGACCTTTGGCATATCACCATAGATCTTATCAACTTCAATCGTGTTATTTAATAAACTATTGAGGATAACCATTGTTGACTCCAACCCCTCGTTTAGATCTGCAAATTTTAATGTATCCTCGTCTACGCGCGAGAAGATCCGCAAACTCTTTACTATTTCGGCGGTCCTATGGGCCCCATCATGCATCCCTTTTAATAGAAAATCTACCTCTGTTTTCAGATAATCAATATCCAGGTCCTCCTTGAATTTTTTGATCTGCAATTGCTTTTCCGTTTCGGATATCCCCTCTTTAAAAGCTATACGTTCTACCTCCTCCAGCGTTTCCCAGATCATCTTGATATCACGCTTTAATGGAGCGACATTGGATGTAACAAAGTTGATTGGATTGTTGATCTCGTGCGCAACCCCCGCAGTCAGTTGACCAAGAGAGGCCATCTTTTCGGCTTCGACAAGTTGAGATTGTGTTTCCTTCAAGTGGGTAAGAGTGGTTTGTAGAGACTCATTAGATTCTGTTAATTCACGTGTCCGCTCATCTACTTTTTGTTCCAATACGATATTTTGCTCGCGTATCAACTTTTCGTTTTCTAATGAGATCGCTAATTCCCTGACTTGTGATGCTTCTTTTTCTTCTTTTAAGATATTGATACTATAAGCTAGACCGAAGGACAATAAGGCCATCTCCACAACAGATGCAATTTGTACGGCGTTACTCGTAAAATCGTTATATTTTAAAATGCCATAATCTTTCAATAAAAAGACGACAGAACCTAATAGTAAAATTGTCCAACCGTAAACAAAATATTTAGCTGGTTTATAGCCATTTATCATTACCCGATAGGATAAGTAAAGGACAAATAAAGAGCCTGCTCCTGTTGTTAGCTGCATAACCATGAACGCTGGTTGTGTAAGGTTGAGCAGTGTAAGAAGGCTACCAACGACAAAAAGGATGATAAAAGCAGTAATCACACGTCTTGACCGAGGAGCGTTTTTCGGTAATTGAAGAAATGAATCTGCAAAAAGCAGGGCGCATAAGCCTGATAAACATCCGAAGATAATAGGACCTTTTGTTGCAAAATATGTCCAATTTGGCCACAGATACTGAAAACTATAACCTTTAATGCCCATTTGTGTTATTCCTGCACAAAGAACATAAAGGACATAATACAGATAGCCCCTTTCACGAACTGAAAAAAACAGGAATAAATTGTATATCGCCATAATCCCGACAATACCAATATAGATCCCGCTTATCAAACTGTCGTCATTCATCTCTTTTAAGAAACTGCGCTCGTTACTTAAATAGATCGGGAGAATAATCTGTTCCGTACTTTTTACACGAAGAAAAAAGATCGTTTTCTCATATCCGGGTAATTGGATGTCGAATGCGTAATTAGGAACCTTATATTTTCTAGCCGAAAAAGATTGATGCTCGCCCAGTTTGATCGATTTATAATGCCCATTTGATGATGGTACAAAAAGTTCGACCTCATCCAAGAGAGGGTAGGCAATTTCGAGCAAGAGTTCAAGTTTCTCTTTTCCCTTATTTGTCACAGGCAATCGGAACCAGATGTCAGTGGGTGATATGCCCAAATTGGGTACCTTGCTTTCTAACGACTGGAAGGAGGAAGCTGAAGTATCCGCAAAGTTAGGCTCTCCTTTCCCCATATAACGCTCGAGACCATATCCGATCAATACACGCTGCGTCGGTTGATCGATAATAACCTCTCCAAAACAAGTTGAACTGCACGTAAAAATAAATAAGAAGATCAAGTTAAGCCAGCATTTCATCACTATATGCTATTTTTTTGCTTCGGCAATAACTAAATTCATAGAAACAAGGAAACAACCCGCTTCATCAGCTTGGTCCAATGTGTTTTGAAATTCCTCCATTTCAGCTGTGCTCAACTTCCCTTTTTCGACCATCTCCAAAAGAATTTTATCTAAGAAAAGATAGCGGTTGGCTTCTTCTTTCGAGCGGGCTACCATACAGAATGTTTGCAATTGAACTTGTTTAAAGCCTTGAGTCAATAGGTCTGAAGTTAATTTATTCCCAGCCCAGCCATTATTGACTTTTTCTTCGGTCAAATAATGGCATATCTTAGCCTCAATACCCACATGCTTGCTGTAAAATGTCAGGCTATTCCAGATCGTCTCGACGATGACTAGGGGTTGACCTTCACGCAAAACACGGTGAACCTCAGCAAACATTTTCGGTGCTTCCGGAAGATGTTGTACAACACGTTCCATTCTGATGCCAGCAATGGAATTATCTGTAAAGCTAAGTTGATTAACTTCACCCTGAACAAAGTCGACGTTCTTTACCTCCACACTGCTTGTTTTGGCATGTTCGATTAAAGCCTTATCATGATCCAATCCAACGACAAGAACGTTATGGCCTAGCATATTAGCTAAATTGATGGCATCCATTCCAGTGCCACAACCTAGATCGACGACAACGCCCTCTTTAATCGTATTAAAAGGAGTATATGAATGTATTTTTAATTGTTTAAGAAAATCACCGGTATCCATTAAATAGCCGGCACCATAATGTTTAGTGTCCATTATAAGATATTTAAATTACGATCATCTGGTTTGTGATCTAATGATGTATGTTTCAGGTTTTTAATAATTTCATTTAAATCCCATTGATTGAGATTCGGAATATCGATTTGATAATGAATTTCAATTTCCTTATTCCGCAAAGTTTCTATGCGGACAATATTGGAATTATTCCGAAGTGATAAAATTGCATCTTTGTTTTCTTGATCGGCTTCGGTCAAGGTGTCAAGATTACGCATAATCATTACCGTAGCCAGCAGATCCAGCTTAGGATAATAGAACGTGCCATTATTTCCAACACTTGTATCAATGCGGTAGCCAACACTTTCTGCTAATTTCACCGTGTAAGGAGCACATAAAGCAAAGAGCGATTTAATGCCAACCTGTGTGCTGATAGCGGCACCAGCCCTCGTCAAAAATATGCTGCCAATACCATATCCAGCGATCTCCCGGGAATTCCAAAGCCCACAACCTTCACCGGTTCCCTGTTGCGCATAATCATAAACAAGGTCTAAGATTTTGGCATCCATCGCTCCCGTGGCCTGTTCAATCGGAAGTGGTTCACTCCCTCCAGATACGTGTATACGTACTCCACCATAGACTTTATCACCATCAAGGGATTCTACGATCAGTACGAATGATGCGGGATTGTACATCCAGTCATTTTTGGAAGAAGTTACTTTCTTTACGCCTATAGCAGTTAACACATGCGCGTGTCCTTCTATGAAACGTTCACAGGTTTGGGGATCGTCGATAGCCCGAAATGCTCTTAGTCTTACTACTGGACGCCCGTCGTTGAATAATAATGCCACCGAATGCTTTGATTTATCGTTTAAACGCAAAACTAATCAATTAAATGCAAAGGTGTTTACTCTTCAAATAAATTATACCGTAATGCAACCGCCTGCACCATGTGATGGTAAAATTGTTTGATTCCTTTTTCACCTTGACGAGCCAAAATAGCCCGTTTTAACTGATGTCATCGAAAATACATTTTATCATCTTAAGATGCGGATTTTCGAGATACAATAAATTTCACCTTGTAAATATTAATGCCTCTGGAGGCTATTTTTATGAATCTGACCGTCTTTCATGATCAACAAAAAGTTTTTTTCTGGATCTGCCAATAGTTTTAAATTCTTAAGCGGATCTCCGTCTACAAGGATCAGATCTGCCAAAGCTCCTTCTTCTACTATTCCCAACTTGCCAGGATAAGGACTTCTTAATCCCGAAAGCTGCAGAAGCTCACAGTTGTCTTGAGTAATCATTTTAATGATCTCGGCATTTGTAAACCACTTTTGAAGTCGCAAAATAAAAGCATTCTGCATTTTATTCAGTTCCGGCTCAAAAAGGAAATCTGTACCCCAAGCTAGCTTTACTCCATATTTTTTAGCCATTGGCCATACTTTTTCCTGACCTTCAATGACGGGTTTACGCTTGATTCTTCGTTGTGGATCCATATCGGGTGTATCTTCCACCAGGTTTTGTAAACTAAGCCAGATATTTTTTTTTGCGATCAGCTGTAAAGTTTCTTCGTCGAGCAATTGTCCATGTTCTATACATTTTACACCAGCTTCGATCGCTCTTCGAATTGCTCTTGGCGTATACGCATGTACGGTGACATAGGTTCCCCAGTCTTCGGCTGCTTCTACTGCTGCTTTCATTTCGTCTAGCGTATATTGGGTAACATCCACAGGATCGTATGCTGAAGAAGTTCCTCCACCCGCCATGAGTTTAATCTGACTTGCTCCGAATCTCAGATTCTCTCGTACTGCAGTCAGAACCTCATCACGACCATCGGCGATGAATGTTGCTCCATATCGCTCCGCACGAGAGACAATGCCAAAAAAACGACGCGATTTTTCCTCCTGTGTCCGAAAATCTCCATGCCCCGCTGTTTGACTAACAACAGCACCAGAAGGCCATATTCTAGGCCCTAGAAGCTTACCCTTGTCGATCGCCGCCTTTAATGGAAATATAGGGCCACCGACATCTCGTACACTTGTAAAACCCCGCATTAACATCTGTTGCGCCGAGAGCCCCACCGTGTTGATCAAGAATTCCTCGGAAAGGTCATTTGTCATCATTTGAGGCATTGTCAAAGCTCCAAATACCAAATGGACATGTACATCAATCAATCCAGGCATTAGGGTTTTGCCTTTAGCGTTTATTTTAACGATATTCTTACCTTGCACGTCAATAGGAGATGTACTAATGGTTTGAATCGTGTTACCGTTTATTAAAACATGTTTTGGCGGAGTTAACATTTGAGTTTTATAATCGAGCAGTTTAACATTTTCTATTAAAACTTGCTTTTCCTGTGCTTGGATGAAATGGATAAAAGCCGAGCAAAGAAATAAAGTAAGTAGTTGACCTAAACGCATAATTTGGAGAATTACGTTAATATATAATATGACAAATCAATTTTAATTCGAGCGACTAATGTTGGCTTGAAAAAATATCTTCTAAGTTAAATCATAAATTCAATATATTTCAATTTTTTCGCTATAAATTTTCACTCTGCCGGCCAAAAACGCTAAATTTATCCGATCATGATGTATAAAAAGCCTGTTCTAAATTATTTAAATAGCGTAATTCCCAAAATTGTCTCCATAAGAGAGCTGCTCACCTATGCCTCTTTACTCGGCTTATCCGCTTATGTATTCCTACTGGTTTTTCAGCCATTTGGAACGTATAATTTTGAGCATGCCTATAAATTTAGCTTGTTATCCGGATATGGGGTCATATTATTCGTTGCATATGCCTTAATTTCTGTCCTCTTACGTAAAAAAAGAGGAACAATTGCGATAGAACTATTTCGTATTTTTCTTGTGCTCCTATTATCAGTTTTTTTAAATTTCGTCTATCATGGCTGGTTCATCAATCAGGCCCCATTACAGTGGAATAACCTCCCCTATATTGGATTTTACACACTTTCACTTTACAGCCCAATTGCTACGATTTATTTTTTGCTTCGAGTTGATAAGCGTCATTCGTATTATGAAAAGAATAATTCGTCGATTGAACGTTTATCGATAAAGCCAGCGATCATATTGAGCCAAATGAATGACTGTCATTTGGGGCTGGTCGATATCCCCAATGGTAATCAATCGTTAAAGTTACTGCCAAGCGATTTTATTTTTGCAAAATCAATGGATAATTATTGCATGATCTATTTTAGGAAGGATGGTACGGTAAAGAAGCAGATGGTACGAATTACGTTGAGCCGATTGTCTGAACTCTTGAATACAATGTCTATTCACCGATGTCATCGGTCGTTTCTTGTTAACTTTGAAAAAATAATTGCAAAGGAAGGGAATGCCCAAGGTTTCTTGTTACGTTTTGCAGATACTGAAGATTGTGCTGTTATTTCAAGGTCTGCTATGGAATCAGTTAGACCGTATTTATAGGGCAGAAGATCGCCTCGCTGTTGTCAGTCAGCCCTAAGTCTTGCCATACGCCACATAACTTTGTTTACTCATCATGAGGGGCATAATTTTGCTCAAAAAAAAGATGAGCACAAAAAGTTTAAACCTGCTGGTATTATTCCTGTTCTTCGGAATATACTTTATCCTTGATAATTTGTTTTTTGCTAGGCTTCAACCCACGATGAGCAATTATGTCCACAGTAGATTTTTGGGGCATGTGCTGACGTATTCAATTAGCCTTGGACCACTGCTTTTGGGGGCAACGCTGCTTAAACCTAAAGTGCCGAATGAGTTCTTGGAAAAATTTGGTTTAAAGGGCTCTTTTTTACAGGGGCTATCTTTTGGAATAATAGCCACCTTACCCATGTTCTTGGGCTATGCCCTTGTTTTTACCTTCAACCGCAAAATAGATCCGAACACGCTATTAATAAATAATGTGTCATCGGGTTTTTTTGAAGAAGTGATTTTTCGGGCCTATTTTTTTGGTTTAGTTTATCGCTATACCCGACTAGGTTTTATTCCATCCATTTTAGCCACCTCATTCCTTTTTGCTATACTGCATCTTTATCAGAGTCAGGATTTGGGAGAATTGGCCCTGATTTTTTGTACGACTTTCTTCGGCTCTATCCTATTTTCGTGGTTGTATGCCGAATGGAGTTTTAATCTTTGGATACCGATAGCACTTCATGTTTTGATGAATTCGGCATGGATGATCTTTGATGTTGCAGACAATGCTGCAGGAAATGGATGGAGCAATTTTTTCCGCTTCTTGACCATCTTTATCGCTATCATTAGTACAATTGTTCATGTACGGAAGTCAGAGGCCGGTTTACAAATTAAAGGGAAAAATTTATGGCTAAAAGATTAAAAATTCCGCGGGGTTTTAACGAGCCTTTGTGGCTATAGATATCCTATTCAAAGGATCTAGTCCAAATTTGGAATGAGCTTTAGATTTTACTTCGCTAAAACTGTGAACCTTTGGATAATCGTATTTGCTCTCGGAGAACCCCTGAAAACCAGTATTTTTTTTTGGCATGGGAATCGCTACCTTGACCTTTATGAATAGACAACTATTTTCACCCCTATCTTTATTCCTTGGAGCGACATTATTCATGGGAATTTTGAGCTGTGGTCACAATACGAGGGTTAATAATACAGATTTAAAGGATTCTTCTGAACTTAAAACCATTGCCGTGAAGGATACGATGGATGCTGCTAAATTTCCTCCTTTGCCGATTGACTATGACAGGACAAAGGTTTTAAAAAACACCTATGTTGTTGATCGTGCTGGAGTCGAACTTAGACAAGGTGCAGATGGAGCGGCTCCGCTATTAGGAAAATATCCCTATGGCCAAGCTCGATGTGATCGGTGAAGAAGGAGAATGGGTTGCTGTCATGGACCGTATACAGCGCGATTACAAAGGGAGAAATGGCGAAACAGGTGATATTACACGATGGGAAAAGGTGTATGTAGCGAAGTCCAAGCTGGGGAAACAGGATCAGATTACAATTTCCCCCAGGGATTTAAATTCAATCGTCTCACTTACGATAAATGGTAAAGAAACGTATTATGAAAAGGGGCATTCTTTAGATAAGTATCTCCAGTTAGAGTTGATTGATAAGCAAACGTTCCTAGCCGCTCAGAATACGGCTAAAAATTACTTGATCAAGGATACCCTGTCTTATCCTAAAAACGGAAAAACCCTAGAATTGCCTTTGACCAATGGAAAAAAGTTAATTTTTACAGATAAGGATATCGATAATGAATTGGAAGCCAGTTATTCGTATAAAGGACATTATGATTTTCTAAATGCTTTTGCTGTTGATGGGAATTACTGGGAAAGTGCTGATGTGCGGCTTTTTGATAAACAAGACGGTCATCTTATTGTGGAATGTGGAGATTATCCCTTCTTTTCTGCCGATAAAAATTATCTGATGACTTTACACGCTGATCCCTATGAATCGACGGGTGACTTGCAGCTCTTCCACGTGAAACAAGGAAAGGTGACGCCGATGCTTTTTGTTAGTTTTAAAGAGTGGATGCCAACTTGGAAAGAGGAATTGATATTTTGGGGCAAAGATGGATGCATATATACTGCTGCCAACCATATTGATGGCTATTGGGGCGATGAAGGATCGTTGAACGAACGATCACAGTTTATCCGAATAAGGATATTACCTTATTAAAGATCTATATAATTAAAGACGGGCATAAACTGTACTTTTATTCATTTGCTGTAGGCGTATATATTTACTATTTTTCTGTTTTAAGTAAAACTATTCTGGCATGCACCTGTTGTATTCCATAAAATAGATTATAGTTTGTAATTTAGCTGGATGAAACTAAGAATATTATCGTTATTTACTATCCTTTTTCTCTTTACTACGTTGTCTAAAGCACAAGATAAGCCCTGGAAACAACATAATAAATGGATCTGGGGTCCTTCAGTAGGGTATCAGTATCAAAGTGGTAATTTTCTGAAAGTTTCGGGCTGGGGATTATTTGCCCCGAATGATTTTCAATATATGAAAATTGATGCCGGAGCTAATTTCAGCTGGATGGAAGGTAAAACGACGGTTATTCCAGAGCTGGGATTTACTTACTATCTAAATGATTTTGTTCTTTTCCCTTTTGTGAAAGCAGAGTTAACACCTTACACTATAACGCCAAAAGTGGGGGCCAGTCTATTCTCCATTGTGGATCTGGGAATAGGTTATGGATTTGATTACAATACGAAGAAAAATTTTAAGCCGATTGACGGAATTACCGTTTCAGTAGGGGTAAATATTCCGCTCAATTTTCATATTTATTAATTGAAAAATGCGCAGTAAGACGATTTATAAACTCCTGGGGTCACTTGTTGTGTTGTTAGCGCTGGTTAGCAACCTAAAAGCGCAAGATTATTTAATCGGTCCTTCACTGAGTTATCAGTTCCAAAAAGGCAGTATATTAAAAACCGGCGCTTATTTCGCATTTCCTTTTAGTGGAGATCATATACTGCGAGCAGATGCTACAGCTAACTTTACATGGACACAAAAAAAGTTTGCCGTAATCCCTGAGGCCGGAATAACGTATTATCCCCAAACATATGTCTTGACTCCTTTTGTTCGTACAGAACTTACTCCATATACCATTACCCCCAAAGTTGGATTGAGCTTGGCTACATTGGTGGATCTTGATTTTGGTTATGGATTATCCATCAATGAAAAAAAAGATTATAATCCGATAAAGGGTTTTGCGGTGTCTCTTCGATTTAGTATTCCGCTAAATTATCGGATCAATATGTAGCTCAGATTCTTCAATCAGCTTGTATATTTTCTCTGGGATATTTGCTTACCGCATGATTATGTCGTCGCTACGGTATCAGTATGCCCGCGTTAACTCCTGCTCGGAAGAAGTCTTTTGGTTTTTCCTGAATTAGTTGTCCAGCCAGTCTTTGAAGGCTGAGACTTTCTCCCGGGAGATAATGAGCTCTTCGGATTCATAATGCTTGAGGTATATTTTTAGCCGGGCATTGGAATGTACAGCAATATTTTTGATGGCATCAAATTGAATAATCGTGCTTCGATTGATCCTAAAAAATGCTTTGGGTGACAGTTGCGGTGTTAGTGCGTCCAATGTCTGATCCAAAAGATAGTTTCCATTTTCGTTGGTATAAAGGTAAGTGCCTTTGTTTTCGCTGTAAATGCATTCAACTTGCTGGCTTGTCACAACTTTTAGACTTTGGCCGATTTTGATTGTAAAGCGTTCCTTAAATGTTGGGGCAGGGTTTCTAAACAACGCTTGAAGCGATGCCAGATCAAACTGGGGATTGGGGCGTCTAAATTGGCGGAATTTTTCAATTGCATTTTCCAATTCTTCATCTTCAATTGGCTTCAGCAGGTAATCGATGCTATTTTGTTTAAAAGCACGCAACATATATTCATCGTATGCGGTGGTAAAAATAATGGCCGAACTGGGTTTCACCTGCTCCAGGATGTCAAATGAAATCCCATCCGCGAGCTGAATATCCAAAAAAAGGAGGTCTGGGTCACTGTTTGACATAAACCACTCAATGGATTCTTCCACAGTTTGCAGTACAGCAGATACGGTGTAACCGAGTTCCTCAAGTTTTCTTCGAAGTAATCTCGCCGATGGAAGTTCGTCTTCTATAATTACTATTTTCATTACTTTTTTACGTGGTTATCGATCATCAGACCGTTGTATTGCTTAATTTGTTGAATCGTTGTGCCCATGCTATTGTTTTTGCTGTGCTTAGCTCCCGCATGTTTATTAAGAGCAGGTTACTTTTAAAAGACTATTTCATGGATAATAGGCAGTCCGACAGAAAATAATAGATCACTTTCTTGAATATACACAGGTAGATTGGACAGTATAGCATAACGTTCCTGAATATTTTTCAAACCGATTCCCGAATGATCATGGAGCACTTTCTTTTTTTGAAGATTGTTTTCAACATAGAGGTAATTATTTTTTCTATAAATCTTCAATAAAAGCGGCTTCCTGATCGAAATAATATTGTGTTTGATTGCATTTTCGATCAGTAATTGAAGGGAAAGCGGTAATATAAAACCAGTATGCTGTTCCGCATTGATCTGTAGATCGATCTGTATACCGGTTTCGAAGCGCAGACTCAAGAGGTTTAAATAAGCCTTTGAAAAAGTAAGCTCTTCCTGTAAAGAAACGAGGCTTTTGTCCCTTTGTTCCAATACATAGCGATATATCTTAGAAAGGTCTGTCGTAAACATGCTGGCTTTTTTAGGGCTTTCCTCAATTAATCCATTCAATACATTCAGGCTGTTGAACAAAAAATGTGGGTCGAGTTGATTCTTGAGCGACTCAAATTGTGCTGCTATTTGTTGTTTTTCCTGATGAGATTCTTTGATTTGGTAATCTTTGAATCTTTTATAGAAATAGAAACCAAAAAAAATCATTGAAATGCACCAAGATATCATCGCGGTTTGAAAATAATATGCAACACGTTGTTGATGAATAAATTGGTGGAAACGCTGAGCGAAATTTTTGGGAACACCAGGGTTAAAAAGTCCGGAGAAAAAAGCATTGACAATAAAAACGACCAGTACGGTCAAGAAAAAACTGATACTGTAAAAAACAATCATCTTCTTCCCAAAATCTTTACTGTTCGGGTACTTTTTTCCGACCCATTTTGATAGATAGCTGTGACCCAGAAAGAGAAAAAATCCATATAGTAAACCTCGGACCATATTAGGGTGAAAGATGATGGATACCCAAGGGACATCATTATGGTCAAGCTTGGCCACAACCACAAAATAGATGGTCACGACCAGGCTTGCGAGTAGTGCTTGTATAATCGCTTTAAATAGTGCTTTTTTCACAACGTGTTATTTGCATTCCTTTACGAGTTGTTCTGCCCGATCTTTGCCCCATGAAGGTGCAAATGGCGTAGTAATCTTCTCTTCACCGAATAAAGATAGTGCTTTCTTTACATCCTCACATTCTTTGTTGGTATCCTGGTTAAAATATTTTTTTGCGTTTATTTGGAATTCCGCTAGTCCCAATACAGCCCGGGGGTTGTTTGGCGCAAGGGAGATGGCTTTTTTATATAGAGCTATAATCTTAGGCGAAAGCTCTTTGGCTTTTGTCATGGGATCTGTGATCATCAATGCTGTTTGGTTCATCGCTTTCAGTACAAGCCATTCTGAATTGTTGTCCTGGGAGCTATTGTTTAGTATTTCTTCTGCAGACTGAATATATTTTGCCTGTGTCTCTTTATTTTTCTCCCTAAAGGATGCTGTTGTCAGTACCATTGCCTGATAATAGGCAGGAATCCAATTGTCCTTTTCTGCCTGTGCAATACGTTCTAAAAGAGCGGCCGCTTTTTGTGTCTCTCCCGATTGCCATAGACTCATGGCTTGTCCCATATTTTTTTCAAAATTGCCTTGTGCAAACGCGCTGCCGCTTATATGGCAGATGAGGACGATAATAAATGATTTCATGATCTTTCGTTTTAGTTTAAATATTTTTCTAAGTTATTGCTGTTGTGTTTGATGTATATGTTATTGATTGTTATTGAAGTTGGCAATCCTTCGCTGCAAACAGAAATAATTTTGGATGGACCGACATATTTCGATGATGTGTTGATGCTTATTATAGATTGTCCAATTGATTGTCCTTTTCATTTTTACTAATTGTCCAGAAATAACCTAGGAACACAAAGCGCTTGGCGGTAGGGACAATCGGTCTACGGTCATAGATTCCTTGTGAATTTGGTCGGTCTGCATATTGATAGCCATAGATTGGGCTAGCGCCAAGAACATTACTGACGGAGAAATGGATAATTTTTTGCTGGCTATAAAGGAACGACCAACTCATAGAAAGATTATTGTAACCTTTTGTATGGCTATTCATAAATACTGTTTGATTGGGATCATTGTAATTTCTGCCGGATACAAACGAATTTGTCACACTGAGCTGTGAACGTAGACTGGGTAGCCAGTATTTTCCAACGATATAGAAACTGTGTTTGTAGACATAAGGGGGAGTAACTGTTGTCGGATAATTCGCGTCATTTCGCTTACTGTCCGTATAAGAATATGAAATCCAGTATTGGAGGTTTTTGATGCTGCTGTTGTTTTTGTAAAATAGGTCAAAGCCTTTGACCTTACCGCTTCCGTTATTGTCATATTGGGTGTCGTAATTTGGCGTCGCACTGTTGTATTTTACCAAATTGTTGTATTCTTTATGATAAGCTTCTAATCGAAGTAAGTGCCCTCCACGGGCATAGAAATAATTTGCGATATAGTGATTGGCTTCCATCCAGCCAAGCTGAGGGGCATATTTTAATAGAGGTGTTGGTGCCTGCTGATGGAAGTTCCCATAGGCAAGTGAGAGCTGCGTATATTTATTTAATGCGTAGCCCAGCGAAGCTCTTGGTTCTAAAGTGTTCTTCGACTGCAAATTGGAGGAGGTTTCTCGTAAGCCGATTTTCCCGATTAAGTTCGGGAGGATGCCGAAGGTCGTTTCCGTAAATACGGCGGTCATCTTGCTATGATACCCGTAGTGATAACCAATGGTTTGTCGGTGATATTCTTCTTGATAATTGGTGTCGAAATATTCTATTCCGCCAATACTTTTAATCTTATTGTTCCAGACCTTACTTAGCATTCCTTTTAAGTGAAGACTTTTTTCTTCATTAGGTAGGTAAACGTCATCGTAGTGCAGCTTATCGGTCAGGTAGCCTAGGCCAATGCCGGACTGGAAAGTCCATCGGTTTCCCAGATTCTGACTGTAACTAATGTTGGCGTAGGCATTGTTGGATTTCTTTTTCAATGGGACAGGTTGCTCATAATTGATGTCTGCTTGGTAAAGTCCCATATTTTCGAAATTGTATGCCCCATAGATATTTAGAAAGCCTTCTTTAAACTGATGGCGATAGATCATTTCTCCGGAGGCGTTTTCATAGGGTTTTGTCCATTTGATATCTGGCGTAATAATTTTGGAATAAGGTTTTAAGTTGGTATAACTGCTGTTGAAGGTGAGGGAGTTTTTGCCCCATTGTAAGGTATGTCCCAAACCTAGTCCAACGGAAGATAGTGAAAACTCTGTTTTGCGTTGTTCTATGGTATTTTCGGTGTTTAGGGCTAGAATGCTGGATAGCGCATTACCAAATTCTGCCGAATAACCACCTGTAGAGAAATTTACGCCTTTAAAGAGCATGGGTGAAAATCGACCCCTTACAGGAACTTCATTTGGTGTTGCGGTGTAAGGTTGGGCTACTCTGATTCCATTGATGTAGGTCTGTGTTTCGGAGGCATCTCCACCGTGAACCATAAGACGTCCATTTTCTCCCCCAACCTGTGCACCGGGCAATGTTGCTAATGCGCTGATGATGTTTCCCATGCTGCCTGCCGTAGTGACAATATCCAATGGACTCATTACCGTGTTTTTTCCGGAGCTATTGGCTTGTAGCACCCCTGCCTGAATCGTGACTTCCTGTAGGCGATTCTCACTTTCTTGCATTTGAATAATAAGCAATTCTTTCTGAGGAAGCTGGATAGACTTACTATATGTTGGGAGGCCCACAACAGACGCTTTCAGCATTTTAGTACCTTGTTCACTAGTTTCAAACATAAAGTTTCCAAGCGAATCAGTCGTGCCGCCATCATAGGTGCCTTCAATAAAAACATTGGCTAAATATATCGGTTTGCCGTTTTTGCCCAGTACTTTCCCTTTTAAGATAGACTGTGCCGATACGATGGTAATACTTAAAAATAGTAAGGTTAATAACAGCTTCATTTTTCTTTATTTTTATTCAAATATCAGCGGCTGTAAGTGCTTCTGCGAAAAAGAGTGGATGGAATGTCAAAATATCATGACGAATTGCAGGATTCCAACTTTATGCTGTAAATTGATATCGAAAAGCAAAATTTCCTTCCTAAATAAGTTCCGCAATGGAAAGATGGGAACGTACTATATTGCTTTTATATGCGATGAAGTTATAGGGATATAAAAGCCTTTTACTTTCGTTGGATATTGAAAATGAGAGTTTAAAATTAAGTCAAAAAAATGCGAATAACCATTTTAGATGACTATCAAGATGCTGTCCGACAGTTGGACTGTTTCAAAATTCTTGATGGTCACGATGTCCAAATATTGAAACAGTCCTATGCAGATCCGGCTTTACTGGCGGAAAAATTAAGCGATACGGAAGCGCTAGTGCTCATCAGAGAACGGACCCAGATTACAGAAGATCTGTTGTCCCAGCTTCCCAAACTAAAGTTGATCAGCCAAACGGGCAAAATTTCAAATCATTTGGATTTGGCTGTTTGTAGCAGCTTTCATGTGGCTGTTGCTGAAAGTATGGGTTCTCCTGTCGCTCCAGCTGAATTGACCTGGCTTTTGATCATGAATGCACTCCGAGGTTTACCTAAGGCTCTTTCAGATATGGACAAAGGCCTATGGCAAACGAACATAGGAGAATGTGTCTCCGGAAAAACAATAGGGATATGGAGTTATGGAAAAATAGGGAAGCGAATAGCGCAATATGCAAAGGCTTTTGGTGCCCAAGTAATTGTTTGGGGAAGCGAAAATTCCCGAGAAGAAGCTGTAAAAGACGGTTTTTTAGCTGCAACAAGTAAATCCGATTTTTTTCATTTTTCAGATGTTGTTACTTTACACCTTCGGTTAGTGCCTGCGACGCGAGGTATCGTAAAGCTCGAAGATCTCCGGTCTATGAAGCCGACTGCACTTTTTGTCAATACTTCCCGTGCAGAGTTGGTTAAAGAGGGTGCACTATTGACCGCGCTCGAAACAGGTGTTCCGGGAATGGCTGCGGTAGATGTCTATGAGTCCGAGCCAGTCTTTGATCCTAACTATCCTTTATTGCAGCTACCAAATGTGCTCTGTACGCCACATATTGGCTATGTGGAGAAGAATGGTTATGAACGATTATTTAGACTTGCTTTTGAGAATATTGTAGCCTTTTCCGAGGGTAATCCACAGCATATCGCTAACCCCGAAGTCTTGACCCGCTAATTAAATGAATCGGCTATATATAGATGAATAATTTTACACATTTAGAACAACCAACAGGTCGAGTTATTGTGGTCGGCGGTAAGGAATATCTTTTTTTCGGTGGAACTTCCTATCTAGGGCTGGCAACAGATCAAGCATATGCTGCTATTTTCATAGAAGGTATACAGCGATATGGTATTAACAATGGCACTTCACGAAATAATAATGTGCAACAGGCCATATTTGATCAAGCGGAAGAATATGCTGCAATGCGTTTTGGTTTTGAAGCAAGTCTGTTGCTCTCAAGTGGATATCTGGCGACGCAATTTCTTGTAAGAACCTTGGCGGCTGAAGGCGAAGTATTGTACGCACCCGCATGTCACCCTTCTTTATGGTTAGATAAAAAGCCTGCAGCAACTGGACATTTTGTTGACTGGGCCAATGCAACGATCGAGTATATCAATCATTCAGCCCAAAAATCATTTATCATCGTTAGTAACAGCTTGGACAATATGCGCCCGGAATTATACGATTTCACTGTTTTCAATCGTATTGATCCGGGCAAAAAAATTATACTGCTCTTGGATGATTCTCACGGAATAGGAGTTTTGCGCAAGAATGGCATTTCATTAGATAAGAGTAGTTTTCAACAGGTTAATATTGAGCTGATTGTCGTCGCATCCTTGGCGAAAGGCCTGGCAACAGATGCTGGATTGATTTTGGCCGATGAGGAACGAATTAAGTATTTCAAGCGATCAAACTTTTATACAGGGGCTTCTCCAAGTTCGCCAGCGAGCTTATATGCATTTATCCATGGAGAGCAGATCTATTTACGGCAATTCGAAAAGTTGCAGTATAATATTAATTCCTTCAAAGCACATATGGGGTCTGAATTAAACGCTGTTGCTAATTTTCCGGTGTTTTCATCAACGGATACGGGCCTTTATGCGAGGCTGATGAATGCGGGAGTACTGGTGTCAAGTTTTCCTTATCCCCTTGCTACAGATCCCCTATTAAATCGGATTGTGGTAAATGCACACCATACCAAGGCGGATTTGGATCAGCTAAGTCATGCAATTGGCATATATTGATTTTTATATGACAACTAATAAGTCAACATCTTGTAAATTAGATAATTGTTTTTATTTTTGAGGTTTATTTAAGGGTTGGTCGAACGTAATGTCTCGTTAATTGATTGTAAATGTTTGGCTTTTGGAAGCTTATTTATCAAAAAAGTATTTAAATAATTTCCATTACTCATTTTAAAACAATACTTTTGCATCCCCAAACATTAGTTGGCTTAAGGGTTGAAAAATAAATAATTACAGTAAAATAGATATGACTAAAGCAGAAATTATTGCAGAAATCTCTACCAAAACTGGCTTAGAGAAGGTAGATGTTCAAGAAACCGTAGAGGCGTTCTTTAAAGTTGTCAAAAACGCAATGATCGGAGGAGAAAATGTATATGTAAGAGGTTTTGGTAGCTTCGTAGTCAAAAAAAGAGCTGAGAAGACTGCAAGAAACATTTCAAAAAATACAGCAATCATTATCCCTGAACACTTTGTTCCTAGTTTCAAGCCAGCAAAAATTTTCGTAGAGAAAGTAAAGAATGGCAATAAATAATCTTTAAAATAGATTAAAATGGCAAAAACCAAACAGATAATAGTCATAGGATCAGTAGTAGCCTTGGTTGCTGTGCTTTTAGCGCAGCCTATTAAAGGTTTGGTGAACAAAGAAAAACAAACTGCTGCAGCATCTGAGTCGAAGCCGTCCAATGAAGTAAATTTGGAAAATATATCTTCGATGACAAAACAAGGTTTAGATGCTAGTTTAGTCAAAGAAATTTCCGATATTGAGGGCCAAGTTGCAAAAGCTTCTGGAGAGGATAAGATAAAGCTGTTGCAACAGTTGGCAAATAAGTGGGATGATGTCGCAAAACCAGCCCCTCAGGCTTTCATCTATGAGGAAATGGCGAAGGTTTCACCGAAGTTTGAGTATTGGTTGAAAGCAGGTAATGCTTATCGTGCCGCTTATACAAATTTGCAGGATTCTACTTTAGCTCAAGCGTTGAATCAAAATGCTATTCATGCATATGAGGCTGCGTTAAAAGCGAATACAAGTAGTTTAGATGCAAAAACAGGATTGGGTGCCGCAATGGTATCGGGAACGAACAACCCTATGGCAGGTATTGCCTTGTTGCGAGAAGTCGTTGCTGCCGATCCTAAAAACTTAGAAGCAAACAAAACTTTGGGATTGTTTTCATTACAATCCCGTCAGTTTGACAAAGCCATCGAGCGTTTTAAGACCGTTATCGATCAAAAACCCGATGCTGAGTCATACTTTTACTTAGCCACAGGCTATGAAAATATTGGGATGAAAAAGGAAGCCGTTACAGCTTTTCAAAAAAGTAAGGAACTGGCAGCCGATCCTTCCCTATCACAATTCATCGATCGAAAGATTGCCGAATTGAGCAAGTAATTAATTTATTATTTATAATCATTAAAAAATTTAGCTATGCCAAGCGGAAAAAAAAGAAAAAGACACAAGATGGCTACTCACAAACGTAAAAAACGTTTAAGAAAAAATAGACACAAGAAAAAATAGTCTTGTGATAAGCTTTTAAACATCTTGGCCCATTTTGCTGAGATAGCTTTACGAAACGATCTACATGTCTGTGAAGGGGATGTAGATTGTTTTTTTCGTAACAACGTTCTTTAAATGTTTAATCGGATACCCAAGATTGCGATAGGATATTGCATAGGTATCAAAAATGAGTAGCTTTTGGTAAAGGAATTAATTATCGATTCAACTCCTGATAAAGGGGTAACTATTGCTTTACTACAAGATAAGCAGCTTGTTGAACTTAACCGCGAGCCCGCAAATAATAACTTCGCTGTTGGAGATATCTATCTTGGACGTATCAAGCGAATTATGCCTGGGCTTAATGCAGCTTTCGTAGATGTAGGCTACGAAAAGGATGCTTTTCTACATTATTTAGATTTGGGTCCTCAAGTTCAATCTTTGCTAAAGCTTACGCGTATAGTGAAGAATGGCAGTTATCAAGAGAAACTGCTCAATAGTTTAAAACTTGAAAAGGATATCGATAAAGCTGGTAAGATCTCTGATGTCTTGAGCAAAAATATGCTCGTGCCAGTACAAATCGCCAAAGAACCCATTTCAACAAAAGGACCGCGTCTGAGTTCAGACCTTTCAATAGCAGGTCGTTTTGTCGTTTTGGTACCTTTCTCAAGTACTGTTTCCATTTCCAAGCGTATCAAAGGTAGTAATGAACGCAACCGCCTAAAAAAGATTGTCGAAGGGATTAAGCCAGCTAATTTTGGTGTTATCATTCGTACAGTTTCCGAAGGTAAGGGTGTTGAAGAACTACAACGTGACTTATTGGACCTGATCTCAAAATGGGAACTATTTACCAAACGTCTTCGTAATGCTGAACCGCCTCAAAAGGTTCTTGGCGAAATGGATCGTGCATCCACTATTCTACGGGATATTTTGACAGACGAGTTTTCACATATTTATGTTAATGATCCTTCGATCTTCGAAGAAACAAAATCATATATACACGATATATCTCCAGATTTGGAGAAAATTGTCAAACTTTATAAACATAAAGAGCCAATTTTTGATCATTTCGGAGTTGAAAAGCAAATCAAGGCAGCTTTTGGCAAAACGGTAACATTGCCTGGTGGTGCGTATCTCGTAATTGAGCATACCGAAGCCCTGCATGTCATTGATGTCAACAGTGGTAACCGTTCTGCGAATAAGGAGAATCAGGAAGACAATGCATTGCTGGTCAATATGGAAGCAGCAAAAGAAATTGCGCGACAGCTGCGTTTGCGTGATATGGGCGGAATTGTAGTCATCGATTTTATCGATATGCATAAACCCAATCATCGAAAAGAGTTGTATACGTTCTTAAAAGAATGTATGGTAGCGGATAGAGCGAGACATACGATTTTGCCTCCAAGTAAATTTGGATTGGTTCAAATTACACGTCAGCGCGTTAGACCTGAAATGAATATTGTCACAAACGAAAAATGTCCGGCTTGTGATGGTACAGGTGAAATCCGATCAAGTATTGTCCTTATGGATGATATAGAAAATAATTTGAGCTTTATTCTTCAAGAACAGAACGAAAAGAAGGTGACCTTATGTGTTCACCCTTATATAGACGCCTACATTAAGTCTGGTTTGATTTCTAAAAGAATGAAATGGTTCATGAAGTACGGAAAATGGATTAAAGTAAATCCAATGACGTCATATTATCTAACTGAATTCCATTTCTTCAATGCGAAGGATGAAGAAATTAAGTTATAATAGAAAGAGATTAACGAAAAGGGTTAGTAGTGATACTAACCCTTTTTTGTTTTTATAGCATTTAAATTCCTATAAGAAACCTATTTGATATGGTAAATTCCCCTAAGGAGAGCCGTTCGTCCCCGCAGTTCATAACGATTCTGCGACTGTACATTGGCTGTTATGGAGTTTGTTTCAAAACTTTTTATATTGGCTAGGTTGCGTATATCCAGTTCAAAATCCATTCCCCATCGACTATATCTTGTCATGACGTTGCAGAATAAATAATTTGTATTCTTATAATCAGGCTGTTTGTTAAAAAGGTGCTGAAGATTCCATTTAAGTAATACTGATTTTGTGATATTGATGGGGAAGTTCATCGATTGCGTAATAAAAAGAATACGACGATCTGACGATGCATTGCCCTGGGAAGAAAATGATAGATTAATGGAGCTATTATAATCTAGTGCTATCCTTCTGAAAAATTTCTTGTTGAAAGCAGGTTGTAGTTCATAAGAAGTAATGGCAATGGGTAATATTTCCTTGTTAAATAACTGATTGTAGTTTGATCGTCTCCAATTGAATTTCAGTTTGAATAGGGCCCCTAGCTTGAATATATATTTATCAAGACCGATGGTAGCTGTATAGCTGTGCATAGAATTTTCTTTTGCAATCAGTTGTGTCGCCGTCAATGAGTCTGTAACTGTAGTGGCTATTATATTGTTTGTTGAGTGAATTTCATAACCTAGTCCAAAATGAAAAAACAGTAATTTAACCGATTGTCCCAATTTATAGTTCAAGAAAAAATCATTATTTCTGCTCACTGGATTGGCTGAGCTATTATAAGATCTAGTTCGGTAATTTTGGATAATCAAACCGCGATAAACAGCATCTATATTTCCCAAGTTGTTGCTATTTTTATAGGAAAATGCAAGTTCATCATCATAGCCAATATGGTATCGAGCGCTAAAGCTGGGTGTAAATTGGATGAGATTTTTCCAATTATTGAGCTGATAATTTTTGTCTTCAAAACGGGTATGGATAAAGGCGACAGGCAAGGATAAATTTGATTTAAAACGCTCTTTATTCCAAGCATAATGTGCATTGAATTCACTGGATGTGCGTAACCAATTCATTCTATTTATTGTTGAATCTAGCAACGGATTGAAAATTTTTTCTCCCTGTAGGAGTTCGATTTTAGATTCAAGGCGTTGATTTTCTAATTCGAGCTTTATACCGTAGTATTGGTTTATTTTACCGCTGGGGAAGCGATATCCCAGCGAAGCGACAGTATTGAAGGTCGGTACATTGACATGTTGGATTATCTTATCAAATATGACTGGATAAAACAGGTCATTGAATACTTCGGTAGAACTGCGTAGTCTCTGGGGCTTTGTATAATATTTACTAGACCATTGAAGTTGGATAATATTTCCATTTTTAAGCTCCGGCACATAAATCAGTTGATTGTTGATCGTTTTGGACCTATGATGAATATTGTTGTCGATCGGTATTGTATCTGATGAGATACTCGATTCGGAATCCTCACTATTTAGCCCCATTGTTAAGGAATTTTTAAAGTAAAAATGATCGGTATTGCGCTCAACTGTCACTTGCCCGGTCGCGGCCTTAGTGTTAATTTGTGCAATCTGAATCTCATGGAATGAAATATCCCCCTTTTCAGTATAATAGGTGTTTTTCCCTTCATAATGAATGTTGTTTCTGTCATATAATCCCTGGATATTCGTACGTAGCGACCAGTCTTTTTTAATCGGTTTTGAAAAATTGAAATCGAAAAGGCCGGTCTTATTCTGGAGGTAATCTCTTTTCTCTAAAGGAGGGCTGCCGATTGTTCCTAAAGAAAGTAGATTGTCAATTTTTGCCTGTGATCTCGTTTCTTCCATGTAAATAGCAAGATCCTGACCGATGTTATTTGCTTTCAGGGCATTGAGAAATTTCACTTTTTTGTTAAACATCATCGTGTTTAGATCTCCATCGAAATGTTTGGGAGTTCCCAATCCGAGCATTATGCTACCGGACGGCTTTAGTTTAGCTTCTTCTTTTATTACCAGGTTTAGCGCAACATCATCACTATACCTTTTATTTTTGAGCAATTTAATATGCTCATGATGAGATATGACTTGTATGTCTTTAACTAAATCTGGGGATATTGATTTTGTCCCCAAACCGTATTTTTCAGCCAGCAAATCATCCCCATCGATATAAAAGTTTGAAATGGATTTGCCCTGGTATTTCACTTCACCATTTTCAAGGACTTCCAGCCCAGGCATTCGCTTCAATACATCGCCGATAGTTCGATCATTGGGGTCAGCAAATCCAGCCACGTTGTAGGTGAGTGTGTCCCCGCTGCGTGCTATTTTAGGCGCACTTTTGATCTTGACTTCCTCCAATAAAATAGTGGTTTGTTCGAGTATGATTTGAAGGTTGCGTAGTTGGCTCCCAAGTGTTTGGCTGAAACGTTTGTACCCGATATGGTTGATCTCTATGTAGGCATTTGTTAGATCCTTGGATGTTATCATTTCAAAATGCCCAAGAGCATCCGTTATTTTAAAGGAAATTACTTTTCCATCACTAGATTTTAGATTAACGCTTGCTGCGCGAATACCTTGCTTACTCGTGTTATCTAATAAAACCCCGGAGATCTGATGTTGCCCATAACAGAAATAGCCGCATAGCCAAAAACAGACAAACAGCACAAAATTTTTGGGCATAAACTATGGCGCTAATTCGATAGGATTGTTTGTTTGTGTTGAAGGGGCTTGACCTTGAACATCGAAGCTGATTTGAACTTTAGAATAATCGATCTGAAAAGGGTTTGCGCGACCAGTTGCCCCAAGTGTTTCATAATAGGCGCTGGGATTCTCTTTAAATGCCGTTTTTAGTCTTTGAATTTCCTCTTTTTTTGCGGGTATAACACTTTTTGAAGGCTCAATTCGAAGTGATTGGTCCGAAGGTTGTTTTTGAAAGCCGGCATATTCCCAGCTGACGTCGTTTTTGGAATCTTGTACCGAAAGAATAAGCCCCGGTAGTCCATGTAGCTTCCATGGTCCAAAAGAAAATGGCAGTTCTGTCGTAAACCAAGCCGTGTAATCCCTTCCTTTAAATCGACATGTGGCCTTTTGACAAAGGTATCCACCGATAGTTTTAGTTTCATCTGTTATTTCCCAGTCCTGGCTTTCGTAGGGAGCTTCGCATGAATAAGCATCTGCCGGAGACGATATTCCCGCTATATGAATGGTCTTTTTTAAAGAAGGATAAATAATGTATCCATCCAGAACCGGGGGACTAGCAGGCATTTTTAACGTTAAATTGCCGTCAAAATCTTGAGCTGCAGTTTTGGCATCTAACTGTTGTTTGACGAGAATATCTGAGTAGGTTCTATAGAGACTACTTTCTTTACCGAGATAGGTGACTGTTTCATCCGTTAGCTGTACCGCATTTTTGGTCGTATCGTTGTTATGTTTAAATTGATAATGAACTTCGGCGATAACTTTTTCTTGTGCTTTCAATGAAAATAGGGCACAGACAAGCAGTGCAAAAATAAGCGATAATGTTCTCATCACAATTGTTATAAGGTTCTTTTAAAAATATGAAATTTTTTTTATGATAGAGAACAATTGTTATTTTTTTTAAACCCAATGGATAATTATACCGTCTTTTTCCATTTTTCGGAAGTAAGTCATTTGCCTTTTGGCATAGCGATGTATTTCTATCTCCAATTTTTTGGTAAAGGCCGGGTAATCGAGCTGTCCAAGGAGATGGAGAGAAGCATATTTATACTCCAAACCATAGTATTGAAGCTGTTCGTGTGTAATCCCTTCGGTCAGGAGTTTTGCCACTTCTGCTAATAAGCCATCATTCAATCGTTGTTTTAATCTTTGGCTAATGTGTTCGCGTCGGATTTCCACTGACGGATTTAATCCGATAACGATGCTATCTACCGTTTGTTGCTGAGCGATGTGATCGGGGTGAGTATCTAAAAATGCTAATATTTCTATTGCGCGGATGATACGTTTTTTGGTCGAAAGATCGATTTGGAAATTCGCGGGTAGTGTATATTCCCGAAGGCGTTTTAACAACTCTGTCTCTGGGAGGGGAAGTAATGACTCCTTGAGCCCTTCGATCGATGGGATCAACGCATATGGATTTTGTTGGATTACACTTTGGATATATAAGCCTGTACCACCACAAAGGATAGTATGTTTTCCCCTTTCTAGAATGGATTGTCGAGCTTGATGGAAGTCAGCGATAAAGTTTCCGAGATGATAGCGTTCTCCCGGTTCATGGGTGTCGATAAGATGATAGGGAATATCTTGATATTCCGATAGATCTTTTCCCGTACCGATGTCCATTCTTTTATAGATTTGGCGGGAATCTCCACTGATGATTTCAGCATTGATGCGTTGCGCCAGTTGAACGGCTAGTTTCGTCTTTCCTGAAGCTGTAGGTCCTAAGATAACGATAACTTTCTCTTTCGGAACGGTTTGCTGTTCCAAAAGAGAAAGTGTATATTTTAATCTGTCTATCACAGAACAAATTTAGTCCATTTTTCTGTTCCTTCGTTATTTTTTACGACAGTATCGATAAAAGCCATGCCTCTTACGCCATCGTAAACTGTTGGAAAATCTTGTTGTTCAGCTGTCGGAATTTGTCCTTCACGTTTTGCCGTAACTGTTGCCGCAAAATTACGGTAGATATTCGCAAATGATTCCAATAAGCCCTCTGGGTGACCTGCTGGTACGCGGGTATTATGTGTTGCAAAAGAACTCAACGTATAAGGCGCTGCGTAAGCATTTCCTGTGCGATAAAGCTGACGAGGCTGATCAAGCATCTTGATGATTAAATTGTTCGGATCCTCATTTGCCCATTCCAATCCACCTTTTTCACCGTAGATACGGATACGAACGGCATTTTCTTCTCCGGCTGAAATTTGCGAAGCCATTAATACACCTTTAGCACCATTTTCGAAACGCAAAAGCACCGAGCCATCGTCATCCAATAGACGACCTTCAACAAATGTTGTGAGGTCTGCACATAGTTCTTGGATTTTTAACCCCGATACATATTCCGCTAAATGCGCAGCATGGGTACCGATATCACCCATAACCAACGATTTACCTGAGCGTTTCGGATCTGCACGCCAAGCGGCCCCGGCATTACCTTCGCGTTCTGTTAGTCGGCTTAACCAACCCTGTGGATACTCAACCACAATCTTTCTGATCTTACCGAAGTGGCCTTCTTTGACCATCGCTTTGGCTTGTTTAACCATCGGGTAGCCGGAATACGTATGCGTAAGACACAGTGTGCGGCCTGTGCGCTCTATTGTTTCCTGTAATTCTTTTGCTTCTTCAACAGATACTGTCATTGGTTTTTCAACAACAACATCAAAACCTTTTTCTAGCGCTAATTTAGCTGGAGCAAAGTGTAGAAAATTGGGGGTTACGATCGTTACAAAATCCATACGCTCGCCTTCAGGAAGCAAAGATTCTTTTTCGATCATCTCTTCATAGTTTAGATAGACACGCTCAGGAGCTACAAATAAGTCTTCTCCAGATTGTTTTGAAATCTGTGGATCAATACTAAATGCACCACAAACCAGTTCAATCTTGCCATCCATAAAAGCAGCAATACGGTGTACAGCGCCAATAAAGGCATCGTTTCCGCCTCCGACCATACCCATGCGAAGTTTTCTCTTCATAACGTTATTATTTTTGATTATTTATTTTTCAAACCCTTACAGTGTACAATATACACAATTTAGCTTATTTTACATATAAAATCATCTTGATGCTGCCCATATTTTCCTTTGGAAAGCCATTCGGATATTGTTCCATTAATATCTTTAGCTCTTCTGTATTGCGATAAACATATCTTTTTGTCTCTGCTATCCAAAAGTTGATAGGTGCAGTTATTTCCTTCGCAACAAACCCAATTTTTTCGAGCGAAGAATGTTGGCTCCAATCACGGTCGGTGAAAGTCATAATGTCTCCTGGCGAGAAATCGCTACAAAAGGCTTTAATTAATTTGCTAAGGCCCCCTATGACATTAATACCTGTTTTATTACAAAAGCGTAATAGTTCAAATGAGCGATAATCTTCATCTTTATCCAACATTCGGCGCCCTCCAGAGAATACCGCGACCGCAACAAGCTCTCCCTGTTCATAAAGGCCATAACGATACTTGCCGGGAAGAGCGGTTTGTAAATGATGTTCCACGAGGAACTGTAAACTCGTTCTTTTGTCGATCCGGGCAACGACAGTATTACGGGCGTAAATGCGTTTGTCATTTTTTGTTCTAGAAACAATGCGCCTGACGATCAAATCAAACTTTGTTATTAATTGGTCTTCATCGATATGAATACAAGGATCGGAAGTATCACGTCTCACGGATTTCTCGTGAGGGTATAGTAAAATGTTAATTGTTAATTCCGGAGATGATATTTGTATAAATCTATCAACATGACAAAGCGCTAATGAAACTTCAAGAGCTTGCTCTAGCCTAAGCTTGAACTGTGTCGACAAATTTATAAACGAAGGATTCATAAAACAAAAGTAACTTTTATGGAAGTTTTGACGAAATATTCACTTTTAATAATTATCCGTACCTTTGTACCCAAGAATATAATGGAGCGACAGCGTATCCTTGTTAAAAAAGTACAATGACTCAGGATGAGCAATTAGCCTGACATGATCTAAAATAAAAACGTGCTAAAATTACAACAGGCGCCAAGTGACTTTAAAAGCAAACAGCGTGTAACGAGCTCAGGTAGAAATGAGTATCGGCACTTATAAATAATTATAATACATATGAAACTTCCGATAGTGGCGTATGGCGATCCTGTATTAAGAAAGGTCGCTGAAGAAATAGATGAAGACTATCCAGATTTAAAGAAATTGATTGATGATATGTTCGATACCATGTATGCAGCGCATGGTGTTGGCTTGGCAGCTCCACAGGTAGGTTTGCCTATACGTATGTTCGTTATCGATGCAACTTCTTTCGCAGAAGATGATGAAGAAAACAAAGAAATGCTCCAATCGTTCAAAAAAGTTTTCATCAATCCCATCATGGTTGAGGAGTCTGGTGAAAAATGGGCTTTCGGTGAAGGCTGTCTAAGTATCCCAGATATTAATGAGGACGTATTGCGTCACCGGAATATTCGCATCAATTACTTAGATGAGAACTTTGAAGAGCATGAAGTAGACTTAACAGGTTTGGCTGCCCGAGTGGTACAGCACGAATATGATCATATTGAAGGTAAACTATTTACCGACAAATTGAGTGCCTTGAAGAAGACGATGCTAAAAGGTCGATTGGATGCTATCGCGAAAGGAAATATTCGTGTTGGTTATAAAATGAAATTCCCACAGCAAAAGAAAAAGCGTTAGTTCATACTAACGCTTTTTCTTTGTCGCTTCCTTCTAGTCCGTCTTTTAATCCATTTTTAATATGGATTCGGTCATCCAGTGTGACGTGTTCTAGAAAGTTTACGTGCTAAGAGGGACTTTCCTCAATCCAAGCGGGGTAAATACAAACGATATTTAACGGCTGTCATTCGTATTAAAAAGACAACAGCAGCCCCAATAAATGCCGCCCAGGAGAGGTCGAGATCAAGGTGCACCAGCAAGATATATGTGAGCCCTCCACCTAAACAGGCCGTAGCATATACTTCTTTTTTAAAGATTAGTGGGGTTTCGTTGAGTAGCACATCGCGTGTCATCCCCCCACATACCGCGGTGAACATTCCAAAGATAATGGCAGCATAGGTATTGCTTTCGTAGTTGAGTGATTTTTGTACCCCAAGGATGGTAAAAAAGCTAATTCCGATGGCATCAAAAAGTGTCAACGTACGATAATAACCATACAACTGTTTATTGAAGATAATGGCAATTAAAATTCCGAGGAAAATAGCGATGAGATAATTGCTATCATTGACCCATACTGGGCGTAGATTCAAAAATACATCCCGCATCGATCCACCGCCAATGGCTGTCACAAACCCTAAAAAGGCTGCCCCAAAAATATCAATATCTTTACGTTTTGCCGACAGGGTACCCGATATTGCAAAAAATAAAGTGCCAAGCAAATCGCTTAGATAAAAATAGTTGGCATCAGTAATCATGGTAATCCTTTTTAAATCAATATGTTAAATCCTCCATCTGACATTGTCCCATTTAGCCTATATCAACGGGGATAAACTTCCCTTTATTGGACAAATTTAGGAGAAATCTTGATAGTTTAAATTCACCGAAAGGCGAATTGCTTTCAACCCCGCAATTCCTTGTACATCTTCCAATTTTAAATGTTCGATGGTATGCTCAATAATGCCCATGTCATAGATTGCCTGTATACTTAGCATGAGATCCTCCAGGATTTCATCCGATAAATAGACAATAGCAATTTTATTGACCTGGGTAAGTCGTTCTTTGGTTCGCTTTATCCGAATTTTGTCTATCCTCTTTTTGATGATTTCATAACGGATATTGAGCGATCCCTCGACATCAAACCTCCTTTCATCTTCCCGGAAGCTGATATCAATGCTATGTGGGTTGATGAAAATCAGTTGTGTTGTTTCTAAAGCCAGTGGCAGCGTATCTTTCGCATGGTATGCTTTCAGCGCAATTCTGGCCATCGAAACAATTTGCTGACGCCTAAATACATTGATGAATTCGTAGCTGAACGATTGTTGGGGCGTAATGGATTCGCCGATATAAATGTCATATTCAATACCGTCTGTCCTGAACTTTTGAAAATAAGACGGATAATTTCCCTGGATGAAGCTATTGAAATGATCCAGTTCTCTACTGATCAATTGATTGATCTGACGTAGAGAAGTTTCAAACTCATTCCGATAAAACTCCCCGGTGTCCCGATTGGTGAAAAAATGCTTCGCATAATGCTCAATCACCGCTATTTTTGATGGGAATTGCTTTCTGGCTTCTTCTAAAAATGGCTGCACATCTTTTCTGAAGAACTCAATGATCTTGACCATCGATTCATCAAAAGAGATATGGTCAAGAGATTCTGTAATTTGATCGACCCGTGCTGAAAAAGTCATAATCAATTTGTGCTTTCCGTCTAACGAGAGCTCATCAATAAGCATGGCGAGCTGTTTGACCTTGAAGCTAAAGTCTTTGAGAATAGAGGCGTTTCGTATGATCGTAGAGTCTTTGACATCGACAGCACCATAGAGCGGATAGACTTCTTCAAATACAACCGCTTTAATATGGGCATCCTGACTATCGTTTTCCAGTTCCTGAATGTACTGGGCCGCGATATGGTTAAATTTCCACTGAACCGAGGACTGTATTGTCGTAAATCGGTTAATGATGATATCGTCGATACGTTTTTTAAATTCCAGGGTGATATCCTGAGCTAGTTGTGATAAAAGCGGAACCAGAGAACCTAAGGCTTGCATAGTTTCATTGTCGAGCTGATCTTGTTCACGGTTGTATATTTCCAATATGCCTGAAAGAGAATGATTATGAATAAGTGGAATACACAAATAGGTCGTTACCCCCGACAAGCTAATCCGCTCGTCGAAAACGGACGTGGTATTCCGGATACCATTCGTCGCATTACTTGTATAAAATATCACATGCGGATGCTTCAGGTAACCTGCGATTTCAGGATCGATCTTAAAGGTTTTATTGGCGGTATACGCTTCAGCAAACAAGATGCTTTTATTGGTGATTGAATAATCGAAAAATGGTACCCCATTTAATTGGAACAGCGGAAATAGACTAAATACGGTATCAGGCCCCTTTAATAGCGGTTTGATGATCTTTTCTAAATCAGCTAAAAAGAGGTGGTAATTGTATGTAGGCAAATCCAGGAGGATGGACTGGATTCGCCGTAAGGTATGTTCTGTACTGGTCTTTCTGAAAGTCACCATGCTAAAGCCCGATAACTCAAAATCTTCCAGTTTAACGGTGTTGATAACGGTATTCCAGTCAAAAATGGAATCACTGGGGTTTTCCGATAAACGACCTATATCAAGTGCCGGCAATGTTTTTTTTGCTTTGATCTCAACAAATTTAAAATCGATGTCTAAATCGTAATAATCAATAATCTCCCCCTGATCATCGAGGTGATGATAAACAATGCTGCTGTTTTCATTGGGAGAAAAGCCATAGAGTCTATCGAAGATGAGGGTATAAAAGAGCTTTTCTTGATTCGTAAGAAGGCTTCCGGCACGCATCTTCCCTTGCATTTCTTGCTCCACAAGCTGATGGCTAGATAGGTCGAAAAAGGCTTCGGTTCCATAGAAGGCTTCTTCTGCTAAGGCTGTTGTGAGTGCCCAGTACCTTTTTGGAGCAGTGTCAATCAACGATACGGAGAGGCTATAAATCAATTGCAGAATATCTTTATAGGCATTGAGATTCTGCTTGCAGAGTTTGCCGTTGAGATGTTCAATTTCTTTGATGCGTTCCAACGCAAACAAAGGAATCATTTCATCCGATGAAGTGCCATTTTCAATAAAAGATTCCAGGTATTTGAAAAATGGTTCAAAGTCTAGCCTGCCATTTGTATACGTATTGGCGTTTTTTGCCGTTGTGAGTTGTACTTTCTTTATCTCCATGGATCGAAATTTTAAAAGCGGAAACCTGTGCTGAAATAGGGATACCAGCCTTCATTGGATTTCGTCATGACAAAATGCAAAGGAAGTGCATTGGCGACGATGTAATAAATACCCCCACCCACACCTTGATGAAACTTGTCACTGTTATAGCCCTTTGCCCATACTTTTCCAATATCATACATGGTCATTAGTCCGAATTCACCTGGAAGAACATAGCTTTTGACATCAAGTACTTTAACACGGGCCTCTAGGTTATTATACAGCATCTGTTGCCCCGCAAATCGATATTGGCGAAATCCTCTGAGATTTTCATGGCCACCTAGAAATAAATATTGATAAAATGTAGGGTTCCCGACAACGATCCCCCCTCCCGTTCTATTGGCGAATATAATGCCTTCATTGAATGCACTGAAATAGCCGGTTATTGCGGCACTTAACTGCGCTGAATTTTTTGAGTACGGATTGAGTCCAAAATAGGAATTCAAAGCGGCTTCAATATATAGCCCTTTACTTGGGTTAATCTTTCGATTACGGGAGTCTTGTGTTAAAAATGCATTGATACCTGCAAAAGTTTTGTCTTTGGTAATCGATAAACTATCGTAAGAATGTAAAGCTTTGGGATTTAAAATAAATCGATCTTCATTCTCAATCGGATCTAAGTGGTAAAATTGGATATGCGGACCTACGGCAAAGCTTAACGTAGATGAAGGTTTCCATCTTAACTGCGGATTGATATTGAAAATATTGAATCTGCTTCTGTAATATTTTGCACCATACTGTTCCTTTAAGAAGAGCGAGTTATTACCTACACCGAAGAAGTTTTGCGTGTTGTCAGGAGCTTTTGCTAGCGCATCGACAACAAGATCTGCATCCCCGACAACAGCTATCCATTCGCCTCTATAGTGAATTTTATAAGCTCCGGTCCGGAAGGCTGTTGCTACAGTCAGTTGTTGCTTATACGTAAAAGGATTTTTTCTAAATCCACGCTGATGTGTATAAGCAGCCCCCAGCCCGAGCGAAAAACCGTCATCAGCATTATAACCCGCAGTCACCAGAGGAAGCCAGGTGTTATATAGGTTTACAGGAACAAATTGCGTGTTGGTACTATCTTGTGCATAATGAAGCTTTATTTTGTTCTTCTCACCCAGTAAAGTGGAGTTTTTGGTATTCTCGTAAAGCTGTATTTTCGATTTGCTTTCGTTGATAACATAAGTCTTTGGCGTGCTATCTCCAATAATTCGGAGTTTAATCGGAGAATTTGCGTTATCGATGACAACAGAGTCTTTTCCCTCACCTAAATAGAGACGAATTTCTTTTGTTAGGCGCTCTTTATAGGTTTTGTCCATCAATGCTTTGGTGACCTTACCATCTTTATTGATCTTCGAAACTTTGACTTTCAGGTTTTTATTTTCCGTGCTGTGTATTTCTACTTTTTCGTTTTTGTCGCTGAGGTGAATATCGACAATGTTATTGATGAAATTATAATACTCTTCCATCGCTGAGGGTAGAGCATCACGACGGCTTTGAAGTGTTTTAAAAATTTGTTCCCCACGAATAGCAATGGACGACTGTGGCAGGCTACGTACCGACTCCCATAATACCGAATCTGTGAGACGTGCTACAAATTGCTTGACCTCTTTGGTCCATTCCTTGTGAGAAAGCTGGTTGCTCGGATGGGCATTTAAAAAACGCGATTTAAATAAAGAATAGCGAATATTGGGAATACCCGTCGTAAAACCTTGCATGACTGGGTTGACAAATTGCTGATAGATATCTTTCATCAGAAAACCTTGTGTGACACGCAGCGCCTGATCCCGATCGCGGGGAATAGGAATGTAGTCTTTATCGTGATCTGTGCTATCCTGATTTTCATTATACCAACGCCATTGATCCTCGTGTCGATCCCAATCGCTTACCAGTACATCCAGCATTCTTGCGCGCAGATATGCCTTAGCCTTAAAGTTATCATCGTTATCTTCCTGTAGTTTTCGGACAGCTTTGGGGCTGTTGTCTGAATCACCAAGTGGTTCGCGTTCTTCTAGTAAAGCCACCGTATGCTCAAAAAGCGGTGCGTATTCCCCCAATATGCTGTCTTGTGCAACAACGCCGATGATGGGATGGGCATGGGGGACGTTCACGGCATTTGCCAAAGCAGGGATCATAAGTGCGGAATAGGGATGCTGGGCGCTGGTGGCATCGTCTAAGACATCCTGTACAAAGGTCCCATGGAGCTCTTCAGGTATGAGGGATTCAGTCCTTTTATTGACCGAACGTAGTGCCCATTCCCGACCGATTGAATCCGTAAGTCGTAGGGAAACCGATTGCATCCCGCCGCCCTGTTTGACAGGATGCAGTCCCCCGTACAAGGTTGAAAGCTGAAGCAAAGGCAAGGTGGTTTCCGCGGCCCATTCTTTGCGGTAATTTTCGCCAAGGAAGAACTTCTTGAATTTACTGGCTTTACCATATTTTGCATTTGCAACGATGCTTAAACTGTCCTTGATAACGGTTTGAGCAAAGGATTTGCCCTGATGTGCAGGGGACTGTGTATGCTTTTGTTGTGAATAAGCATGACTAGCAAGAAAAATAAGAAAGAATGGTACTACCTTTTGCATGCCTATTTTTGTTCAAATTTATAAATGATCCCTTTATCCTGATTACCGGCTTCGCTGCTGATGTAAAGATTAAATTTTGAATCAAAGTTAATGCCTTCAGGTTGAGGGAAGATCTTCGGGTCTAATGGAGAGAGTGATTTCACATGAAAATTCTCATCGGTTACAACAAGAGCTTTGTCTACAGAAGATAAGATATACCATTCCTTGCTGTCTGCTTTTTTAGCTAACGCCGAGGGTTTGAACGTTTTCTTAATTTTAGCATCAAATGCATGAAGTTCATCAAGCTGGATGGCAAATTCTCCCTTCGGCTGAAATTGACCACGCTCGTCAATTGAAAAGACATAACCCGAGGTTTGCGATTGTTTTCTGTCGACCTTACATTCTTTACATAATACGTATGCCTGGTTGCTTTCGCGGTCAACAAAAAGCCCTTCATACTCTCCTTTTGGAAGTAAATTTTTCTGTTCGACCACGTTTTTTATATCGTCCTTTTCGGCAATGGGAAAGGAATAGATGCTACCATTGCTCTTTAAAATAAAGAAATGTGTATTGCTTATCGAGATGTCCTCATAGTCGCCATCTTTTCCAAAAGGGTTGAACGTAACTTTTTGTGTCGGTTTGTTAAATTTATAAAGAAAGCCCTGCTCATCTTGAATGGCATAAATATCGTCATCCTGTCCCGCGAGAAAAGCTATTCCGGATATTTCTAACAATTCGTCGGGCAAACTCATCTTTATGCCCGAAGATAATGTATAGGGTATTTGTTGCTGTTTTTCAGCTTGAACATGAGCGAGCTTGTTGTTATTTTCCTTGGTTGTATTATTCGGATTGCAGGCGAGAAAAATAACAGAAGCAAAACCTAATGCCATAGTTGTCAATATCGTGGGATTTTTCATCATTATATGATTAAATTTTAAATTGAGGAAGCCATCCGGTTTCTGAATGAGCTTACGTTCAATGATTATATTGTTGGGCTTTTAGGCTGTTCTTGTTGTAATGAGCTGCCTTGTTGAATAGCCCTATTGTCTCATGTTGCCTTTCAAATAATGAAGGATTTGTTGCTGGAGAAACATTTTTCTGCTGTGTTTCTATTGCCTGATTTTGTCCGTGTTCATCCAGTAAAGTTGCTTCGGTGTCGTCTGCAAACTGAATATCGAATAGCTCTTGTATTTGATGTGCTAATGTTAGATTCAGCAATGGAAAGCAAGTTTCTATACGTCGGTAGATGTTACGGTTCATCCAGTCTGCAGAGCCCAGATACGCGCTCGTTTGTGCTTGATATTGAAAAATAAATATTCTGCCATGTTCTAAATATCGTCCTACAATCCGTTTCACGACAATGTTGTCGCTCAATCCGGGTACTTGTGGTTTTAGTCTACAGATTCCTCTGACCAATAATTGCAGTTTTACCCCTGCCCGGCTCGCCTCATACAATTTATTGATTAACGATTCTTCTTCCAGATTGTTTAATTTAATTTTTATTGTAGCGCTGTCTCCGTCTTTAGCTGCTTGGATGGTCTTGTCTATCAGGGATAAAAATGTATGTTTGAGATTGAACTGTGCAATTAATAGATGGTTAAAAGACAGCTCATTTGGATGATGGGGTTTTCTCCGAGCTGGTAAAAACTCGAATAGCATGTCTAATTCGTTGGTCAATAGTTTATTTGAGGTCATAAGGAAGTAGTCCGTGTAGACCTTCGCCGTTTTTTCATTTAGATTTCCTGTGCCTAATAAAGCACTTTCTCGACCCTCTTTGCGTTTGACGAGCGCTATTTTGGCATGTACTTTTAAATTGGGGATGCTATACGTGATTTTGACGCCCTGTTCTTTCATTAATCGAGCCCAATGTATATTATTCGCTTCATCAAAGCGCGCTTTCAATTCGACAAATACATTGACTCTTTTCCCATTTTTTGCTGCGGTAGCCAGCGCTTGTGCAATATGCGAATCACCGGCGATACGGTATAAGGTCGTGTAAATCTCATCTACGGTTGGATCTATTGCGGCCTCATTAAAAAAACGTAGTATGGGATCGAACGATTCATAGGGCGTGCAGACCAACAGATCCTCTCGGTCTATTTGGTCAAAGATAGATTCCCTGAAATTCTGATTCTTATTGATTTGCAGCTGTTTTGGATAAGAAAGTTCTGCTGTTTTAATCGGAAATGAAAATAGATCTTTCAGATTGTGATAGTTTCCGCCTTCGACAATGCTACTTTTTCGCAGATCAAATAGTGTTGCCAATGTTTCAATCAGCTGTTTTGGCAGATTTGGCTGGAATAGAAAGCGTGTCGCATAGCCAAGATCACGTTTATTGACTTCCGTCTCAATTTTTTTGGCAATATCACCCTCAAATTCATCTTGGAGATTTAATTCCGCATCCCTTGTGATTTTAAAGGAATAGAAATTTAATGATGTATTTCTTATGGCTTCAGGAAAAAATGCTTTGATAATATCATCGATGAGTACGACATATTTATTCCCATTGATCTCACAGGTGAAAAAGCGGCCAATATGATTTGAAGGGACATTTAGAAAGAATACCACTCCAGTATTGTCGTCTGTAACGACGAAGTAGAGCTGATTGTTGATCGGAAAAAAAGAAGTATCATCAATTGGTATAATTTGGAGGTAGGAGGCAATTGTACTAAAGAAATATTGAGCTGCGAGGTCTTTTATTTCTGCTGGAATAGCTTGGTTGTAGATAAAGGATATATTTTCTTTTGCTAATTCTTGGATAATATCAGCTAGTATTAAGCCAAATTTTTCCTGTTGTTTGTTGATGGTTTTTGACGCTTTTTTATATGTGCCAATATCGATGTTCGGAATGAGCTGTCCCGGATTTTGCTTCATTATTTTTTTCCAAGCCATTAGTACAGGCATTCTAACACGATAAAATTCATCCAGATTGGATGAGAAAATAGCGAGAAACTGTAGTTTTTCCAGTAAAGGTACCTCCTCACGAGCGGCTTGGTCAAGTACCCGGTCATTGAACGATAACCAGCTGATGTCTCTGTTGATATAAAGATCTTTCTTCTTCATCCGTATAAATTTATGGTTATGGCAACGTGCTTACAACAACATTAATAATGATGCTATCTATTGGTAGCTAATGATTGATCTAAAGGCGGCATCTTTTTAAATAAAAAAGAAAGTTTGGAAAACATGATGCTGAAATATTTCACTGTTTTTATAGTATTGCATTAAAATATGGTTGCGGCGACAAAAGAAACAACCGATATAACAAGTCCAAACATAAAAATTCCATAGGCGTATCGTAGAAGCTTATATTTTCGTCCTAATACCACACCTTGCGAATAAACATCCTTGGTGAGCATGCCATATAGAAATTCCGAGTCGACCATTACCTTCTGCATACCATCGTTATAATCGTCGAGTTTCATTTTGTAAAAATTTCCAAAAAAGAGAAGATTGACTGATTTCTGTTCGATTTCCTCCTTTGAGAATTTACCCGACGGAATTTTGGGTATCGTTGATAGTATGGCCATGACCATGGTTGCTACCACGGCTGTAGTTAAGATAATTGTTGGGATAATCAGGTGCTCGTTGGCATCTAGTTTCCGAAATAAGACAGCAATCACGACAGAAAGGATAATAGAATTGACCGTTAAGAGGATGTTGGCCTTATTGTCTGCCATGTCGCTTAGTCGCTGATTGTTTGAGGACGTAATCCGGAACATTGTTTCTATCCCACGTTCTGGCTTACTGCCTTTCTCTTTTTCCTTTTTGTCTTCCTTTTTACTTTCTTTATTTTTTGAGATAGATTTCTCCTGTTTTTTCTCCAGTTCTTTTAGATTCATCTCCTTTTTGGCATTAAGCTTTTGTTGCGCATATTCAGTATGGTAATGATGGCTCATTAATAGTTTGATTGTGCCGGCCCGCCATACGTCTTTATCGATCTCCTTCCCTAGTACTGCTTCAGCTTCGGCTTTCATCAGTTTGTTTCTGTTGACGAAATCCTCATTCCCAAAATGAAATAGGTCTGCGTCGCAGAGAATTTGCTCCAGCAGATTTGTAGGATCCTGAGGCATTCTCGTTGCTAAAATACAACCTTTGATTTTTTCCTGTATGGCTTCCGGTATGCCTTTGTCCTGGAGGAAATTTAAAGCAATTTCGACACTTCTCTTTTCATGACCAATAGCATTGTCAGATTTTACGTAGCCGAGATCATGAAAGAAGGCGGCACTAATGACAATAAAGTGATCCTCCTCTCCTAGTTTATAGTACGATGAAATCTCCTCCGCCGCACGTACAACAGAACGTGTGTGTATCGTATTGTGAAAACAATGGCAAACTGAAATATTTTCTGTAATATAAGTTTCAGCATATTCTTCTACCTGTTTTAAAAGCTGAGCATAATCTATCATGGACCAATATGGTTTTATTTGCAATAAAAGTATTTAATATCTTTAATTTCTTAAAAATAAGGTCTTCTTTTTTGTTATTTATTAACCTAGATCAAATTTACTGAAAAAAGCGTTATTCCAGTAGTTGTAAAATTGACTGTTATATAAGTAGATGAATTGTTCTTAAAGCAGACCGCTAATCGGATGAAATATTTAGCTTTTACTAAAAGAGTACCCAGACTAATGCTAATCAAGGAAACCTAGGTAAAGCCTATAATACTCGAGCAAACATTTACTAAGGCGGTCATTGAGCATGTTTCAGATTAATACCGTCGATAGGTAAAAACGATAAGATAGGGCGTCCAGAATTCGAAATAGGTTTCTAAACTGGATCCTGATTCGATCCTATGCTGAGGCCGATGCGGGAAATCAGTAGGGCGAAATGCTTTTTTAGCCCTTTTTATGCTGTGTTTCTTCGGGCATATAGCGCTTTTTAGTCATTATCCAGTGTTTATCCAGTTTTCATTCCGCTCCGAAAGCCACTCTAAGGACAGTTCAAGGGGGGAGCATAGCGTGACAGGGCTTACTGCGTGCCTGACTCGGACTCAACGCAGACTCACCTCGGGTTTAGCACGTATTCGCGGTGTATCACTGATAAATAAAGACAGCTTATGTGTTGCTTTAAACCAAGGGAGATAAGATAACAAGGGTTGCTCCGCTCCATCGTTAAATTGGGACATTCCCCTACGCTGCTCTGCTCCCAAATTCTTTTTGCGCCTTTGATAGTATGTTTTTCCGAGTTGTTTTCGTGTTTGCTGCGTTGCTACGGAGTTGTTCGGCTACGGTTCAGTCTGGTATTGGCCTTTTTTAGGGGCATCCGGGGGATATGGCCGCGTTCGGAGCGTCATTTGTCCGTGCTGGCAGCGGGGTGAGTGCGGGCTTAGAGTCGGAGACAACACGGACTCACTACGGACGCAGGACGTTCAGGGGCTAAACCAGCCCCGACCATGGTACGAAGGAGGCTGGGAGGGCAGTCGGAGGTTTCCGCAGACCTTTGTCAGCAGCCTTAGCGTTGTCCCCGAGCGGAACCACCTTTCCCTAAATAAGGGAGAGTTAAGGATGCTTTATTTCTTAGTTTAGCTTTTGTTTATCGTTAGCTTAGTAATAAGTTAGGGTTTGCTTAGCTACAACCTATACTATACCTAAACTAAACCTAACCAAACCCTAAACTAAACCTAAGTAAACAGGTAGAAAAGTATAGCTACAGAAGAAGGTATTCCGGTAGCCTGTGTTCTGCCATTGTTCTGGCCCTACCGATATCCGTCCGTCCCCTGTTATATCCTGCGTTGCTGTTTCTTTCCGACGGCACAATTTTCCGGTCTTATCAATATTCACCAGTTTATAGGCTGCGCCTATGCGCATCGTCTTCGATTGGGCGTTGAGCCGAGCGGGCTACCAAAGAGATCCCGAGCTTAAGCAGATCGAGCAATACAATGTTCATCCATGTTTCCGCTGCGGAGCCTGTATCGAGTCCCGGTTCCCGTCCCCATTCTGTCCCGGAACCGGCCTTCCCAGCCTTCCGATCACCTGTTTTACAAAAAGAATCTCGCACCGTTACAGGCAGTTAAGGGGAAAATGAAATAAATAAGAACAAAAGGCTTGGAAGTTTGTTAGTAAACTCCCTATCTTTGCACCACTCCGCAAGGGAGGGACGGTTGCCGCGAGAGCAGGGAACCATGAAAAAAGAAGGGTTTAACGAGAGTTGAGCGCGGAAATCGGAAAAAGAGAAAAGAAAAAAAACTTCAGAAAGTTTTTGGAAGTTCAAAAAAGATTTCTACCTTTGCAGTCCCAACGGAAACGAAGGGAAAAACAAAACGATAAAGAGAGGCGCAATGCCTATCGGAATATGGCGGATACGGAAGTTGAAGCGACAAAGTTCTTTAAGAAAACACAATCATGTAAGCGTGACGAGTAGACAGACGAAAGTCGAAAGTCATGAACAAATTCAAGTAATTCGTTCAATTCGATCCAAGATCAGAGATATAAAAAAAAGAATTCTGATTATTATAAATAGTTGGAATCAAAAACTTCATTTTACAATGGAGAGTTTGATCCTGGCTCAGGATGAACGCTAGCGGCAGGCCTAATACATGCAAGTCGGACGGGATCCATCGGAGAGCTTGCTCGAAGATGGTGAGAGTGGCGCACGGGTGCGTAACGCGTGAGCAACCTACCTCTATCAGGGGGATAGCCTCTCGAAAGAGAGATTAACACCGCATAACATCAACAGTTCGCATGTTCGGTTGATTAAATATTTATAGGATAGAGATGGGCTCGCGTGACATTAGCTAGTTGGTAGGGTAACGGCTTACCAAGGCGACGATGTCTAGGGGCTCTGAGAGGAGAATCCCCCACACTGGTACTGAGACACGGACCAGACTCCTACGGGAGGCAGCAGTAAGGAATATTGGTCAATGGGCGGAAGCCTGAACCAGCCATGCCGCGTGCAGGATGACTGCCCTATGGGTTGTAAACTGCTTTTGTCCAGGAATAAACCTAAATACGTGTATTTAGCTGAATGTACTGGAAGAATAAGGATCGGCTAACTCCGTGCCAGCAGCCGCGGTAATACGGAGGATCCGAGCGTTATCCGGATTTATTGGGTTTAAAGGGTGCGTAGGCGGCCTATTAAGTCAGGGGTGAAATACGGTGGCTCAACCATCGCAGTGCCTTTGATACTGATGGGCTTGAATCCATTTGAAGTGGGCGGAATAAGACAAGTAGCGGTGAAATGCATAGATATGTCTTAGAACTCCGATTGCGAAGGCAGCTCACTAAGCTGGTATTGACGCTGATGCACGAAAGCGTGGGGATCGAACAGGATTAGATACCCTGGTAGTCCACGCCCTAAACGATGATAACTCGATGTTGGCGATAGACAGCCAGCGTCCCAGCGAAAGCGTTAAGTTATCCACCTGGGGAGTACGCCCGCAAGGGTGAAACTCAAAGGAATTGACGGGGGCCCGCACAAGCGGAGGAGCATGTGGTTTAATTCGATGATACGCGAGGAACCTTACCCGGGCTTGAAAGTTAGTGAAGAGTGCAGAGACGCACTCGTCCTTCGGGACACGAAACTAGGTGCTGCATGGCTGTCGTCAGCTCGTGCCGTGAGGTGTTGGGTTAAGTCCCGCAACGAGCGCAACCCCTATGTTTAGTTGCCAGCATGTCATGGTGGGGACTCTAAACAGACTGCCTGTGCAAACAGAGAGGAAGGTGGGGACGACGTCAAGTCATCATGGCCCTTACGTCCGGGGCTACACACGTGCTACAATGGATGGTACAGCGGGCAGCTACATAGCAATATGATGCTAATCTCTAAAAGCCATTCACAGTTCGGATTGGGGTCTGCAACTCGACCCCATGAAGTTGGATTCGCTAGTAATCGCGTATCAGCAATGACGCGGTGAATACGTTCCCGGGCCTTGTACACACCGCCCGTCAAGCCATGAAAGTTGGGGGTACCTAAAGCATGTTACCGCAAGGAGCGTGTTAGGGTAAAACCGATAATTGGGGCTAAGTCGTAACAAGGTAGCCGTACCGGAAGGTGCGGCTGGAATACCTCCTTTCTAGAGTATCGAAGATCGGTACTCGTCACGTTACATATGATTGCAAGAAGAAAAACATCAGAAGAAAGTGCCCGCCCCGAAAGGAGCAGGACCGAGAGAGATAGATGAACAGGAAATAGCTAGTCCCGTAGCTCAGTTGGTTAGAGCACTACACTGATAATGTAGGGGTCAGCAGTTCAAATCTGCTCGGGACTACGAAAAGTTAAGGGGAATTAGCTCAGCTGGCTAGAGCACCTGCCTTGCACGCAGGGGGTCAACGGTTCGAATCCGTTATTCTCCACATCTCCGGGAGGAACATCGACAGATGCTCCGAAGAAACAAACCGGAAAAAGAGTTCTTTGACATATTGAAAGAGAAAAAAAATTACAAGAGAAGACAACAGTATAGAGACAATACGTGTATGTGTTTGATGTAGAGAGGAGACCCTCGGTGAATGCCGAACGAATCTCTGCGTAGCATATGGGTATATATATCAAAAGCAGCCGCATAGTAGCAAAAGGCTATGCCGGTGAAGAAAGTAAATAAGGGCACACGGGGGATGCCTAGGCTCTCAGAGGCGAAGAAGGACGTGATAAGCTGCGATAAGCTACGGGGATTGGCAAATGCGAACCGATCCGTAGATTTCCGAATGGGGCAACCTGACTATTTGAAGAATAGTCGTATAAAACGCGAACGCGCTGAACTGAAACATCTAAGTAGGCGTAGGAGAAGAAAATAACAATGATTTCCCAAGTAGTGGCGAGCGAACGGGAAAGAGCCCAAACCGTTTATGTTACGGCATAGACGGGGTTGTAGGACCACGACATTGTACAGCGCTATGAACTGGAAGCAGGTGGGAAACTGCGCGACAAGGGTGAGAGCCCCGTACAGGTAAAGAATGTTGACATAGTGGTATCCTGAGTACCGCGGGACCGGAGAAATCCTGTGGGAATCCACCAGCACCATCTGGTAAGGCTAAATACTCCTGAGAGACCGATAGTGAACCAGTACCGTGAGGGAAAGGTGAAAAGAACCCCGAACAGGGGAGTGAAAAGAACCTGAAACCGTGTGCTTACAAGCGGTTGGAGCAGGCAGGTCCTGTGACAGCGTGCCTTTTGCATAATGAGCCTACGAGTTACTCTTGTCTGGCAAGGTTAAGTCCTTCAGGGACGCAGCCGAAGCGAAAGCGAGTCTTAATAGGGCGCATAGTCAGATGAGGTAGACGCGAAACCTTGTGATCTACCCTTGGGCAGGTTGAAGTTGCAGTAACATGTAATGGAGGACCGAACCGATAAACGTTGAAAAGTTTCCGGATGACCTGAGGGTAGGGGTGAAAGGCCAATCAAACTGGGAAATAGCTCGTACTCCCCGAAATGTTTTTAGGAACAGCGTCGGCGTAGAGTTTGATAGAGGTAGAGCTACCGATTGGGTGCGGGGGAGTCAAATCCTACCAAATCCAGACGAACTCCGAATGCTATCAAATATAGCCGGCAGTGAGGCTTTGGGTGCTAAGGTCCAAGGCCGAGAGGGAAAGAACCCAGACCATCAGCTAAGGTCCCCAAATTCGTTCTAAGTTGAACTAACGAGGTCCGGTTGCCCAGACAGCTAGGATGTTGGCTTGGAAGCAGCCATTCATTTAAAGAGTGCGTAACAGCTCACTAGTCGAGCGGCCGGGCGTGGATAATAAACGGGCATCAAGAACGGTACCGAAGCTATGGATTTGCATTGAAAGATATGCATCTGGTAGGGGAGCATTCCATCGCCGGGGAAGCACAGTGGTAATGCTGTGTGGAGGTTATGGAAAAGCAAATGTAGGCATAAGTAACGATAAGGCGGGTGAGAAACCCGCCCACCGAAAGACCAAGGTTTCCTGATCAACGTTAATCGGATCAGGGTCAGTCGGGACCTAAGGCGCACCCGAAGGGGGCAAGCCGATGGACAACTGGTTAATATTCCAGTACTCTTCATAACTGCGATGTGGTGACGGAGTAGTGACACTGCCGCGAACTGACGGAATAGTTCGTTGAAAGGCGTAGGTATTGGAGTTGTAGGCAAATCCGCAACTCTAGCTGAAACCCAATAGTACAGCAAAGCTCCGGTGGCGCTGATAGAGTAGGTAAACAGACTTCCAAGAAAACCCGCTAAGCTTCAGGTTATGAAGACCCGTACCGCAAACCGACACAGGTGGTCGAGGAGAGAATCCTAAGGTGCTCGAGTGAGTCATGGCTAAGGAACTCGGCAAAATGGCCCTGTAACTTCGGGAGAAGGGGCGCTGTCTCTGAGAGGAGCAGCCGCAGTGAAAAGGCCCAGGCGACTGTTTAACAAAAACATATGGCTTTGCAAAATCGCAAGATGAAGTATAAGGCCTGACACCTGCCCGGTGCTGGAAGGTTAAGAGGGGATGTCATCGCAAGAGAAGCATTGAATCGAAGCCCCAGTAAACGGCGGCCGTAACTATAACGGTCCTAAGGTAGCGAAATTCCTTGTCGGGTAAGTTCCGACCTGCACGAATGGTGTAACGATCTGGGCGCTGTCTCAGCCATGAGCTCGGTGAAATTGTGGTATCGGTGAAGACGCCGATTACCCGCAACGGGACGGAAAGACCCCATGCACCTTCACTATAGCTTAACATTGAGATTGGGTACAGGATGTGTAGGATAGGCGGGAGATGTTGAAGTGGCTTCGCCAGGAGTCATGGAATCAACCTTGAAATACCGCCCTTTCTGTATTCGGTTTCTAACTCGGTATTTCCGAGGACATTGTTTGGTGGGTAGTTTGACTGGGGTGGTCGCCTCCAAAAAGGTAACGGAGGCTTTCAAAGGTAAGCTCAGTACGCTTGGTAACCGTACGCGGAGTGCAATGGCATAAGCTTGCTTGACTGTGAGACCGACAAGTCGAACAGGGTCGAAAGACGGACATAGTGATCCGGTGGTTCTGTATGGAAGGGCCATCGCTCAAAGGATAAAAGGTACGCTGGGGATAACAGGCTGATCTCCCCCAAGAGCTCATATCGACGGGGAGGTTTGGCACCTCGATGTCGGCTCGTCACATCCTGGGGCTGGAGAAGGTCCCAAGGGTTGGGCTGTTCGCCCATTAAAGTGGCACGCGAGCTGGGTTCAGAACGTCGCGAGACAGTTCGGTCCCTATCTGTTGTGGGCGTTGGAAGTTTGAGTGGATCTGACCTTAGTACGAGAGGACCGGGTTGGACAGACCTCTGGTGAACCTGTTATGCCGCCAGGTGTACGGCAGGGTAGCTACGTCTGGAATAGATAAGCGCTGAAAGCATCTAAGTGCGAAACTAGCCACGAGATGAGACTTCCTTATAGGGTCGTAGAAGATGACTACGTTGATAGGCCATAGGTGTAAAGGTTGAGAGACCAAAGCCAAGTGGTACTAATAGCCCGAAGCTTTCTCAAGCAGACAGACACTGTTGTCTTCCTCTTTAATTTTTGAAACAAACAGAAACGAACCTCTCTCAATACATATGTCATTTGGCATGAATCACATGATAAGAATATCATAGATCATCCAATAAAGATTTTTAGGTGCCTATATCGGCGGTGTCTACCTCTTCCCATTCCGAACAGAGCAGTCAAGCCCGCCAGAGCCGATGGTATTGCCGTAACAGGTGGGAGAGTAGGTCGGTGCCTTTTTTTACACGGAAGCCCTTGCTGGAAACAGTCAAGGGCTTCTTGCGTTTAGATACCTGCCTGTACTTCCCTGTACAAGCTATTGCATATCTGCCGTACCCCCCGACCGGCGCTGTTCCGCAGCAGTGTGACGCATCGTTATAGTCAGCATTTATTGTAAATCAAATATTCGGCGGTCACTACACAAGCTACTTGTAATCACTAGCAGCATGTCCTGTCTCAGCTATTACCCCAATGGTTTACGGATGTGAGAAAGTCTCGGTTTTTGGATATATCATTCGTATTTCTATTAGATAGGATTGAAAACTTTTTAACACCATAATTTTCGCTGTTGCCGATTTTATGTTGTAAGATTGCTACACCTTTGCCTGTAAAGGATGAATATATCGGCAGGAGCTTTGAGTTTGGTGTTTGAAACTATTGTGGGATATTTTATATGTATGAAGATTGGGATTAAAGGAGCATATAGAAATTATAATCCGTTCTATTTGAGATATTGAAACGACTCACATGTTGTATAATAGTGAAATATCAATTATTATATATTGGAAAGTGGAAAGTCGGGCACAGTAAGGAGGTATCTGTATTGCCAACGGTCTATATGGAATACAAATACCTGATGTTCTTGGCTATTACACTATACCCTGGAAGAATAGCTGCATTGCTTTAATCTTCTTCTGTATAAAAGTCGATCAACGAGGAAATATAAGGGTCTTCCCATCCATCCGAGATATTTTCAAAGTCTTCATCCGGTATATTTGTCTGCCTAATTTCCAAGGATGTCCCTTTTTTATGTTCATGCAGCTTTAATGTAACAATCGAAGGGTTGTCTGTTTCACCGAAGTACCATTCTTGCACAATTTTTGTCGAAGGTTCCAGTTCCAAGAATCGGCCAGTTATAGCACCATCCCATAAGGAGAATTCTCCGTTGATAGTAGCGTCTATGGACACTAGGTCTCCTGTCCAAAGACGAGCGGTAATTTCGGTCGTTAATGCAAGATACAGCTCCTCTGGAGTTGCAGGAATAATAGCATATTTCTTGAATTCTTTCATGATGCAAAGTTACTCTTTCTTGTAATTTACCACTTATTTTGACTTCATTTTTATTTATCTTAATTTTATCGCAAACTATTAGGACAACATGAGTAATTTTCTGCCAAATTCTTTAGTGAAAAAGTTAGGAGTGAATCCATTATTTGATACTGATGCATTTATTAAGATACATGAAGAAGGTATTCGGGCGACGGCAATACGCCTAAACCCTAATAAATTAGAAGATTGTCCGTTTCCTAATGCAGAACAAGTTCCTTGGTGTCATGTGGCTTATTATCTTCAGGATCGTCCAGTGTTTACGTTAGATCCTTTATTTCATGCTGGAGCATACTATCCACAAGATGCTTCTTCCATGTTCATAGATCATATTATTCGAAGTTTGAAGTTAAATGAAAGGAGTGTTCGGGCGTTGGACTTATGCGCCGCTCCAGGAGGAAAGTCTACTTTATTAAACAGTAGTTTGCATCCGGAATCGCTCTTGGTTGCAAATGAAATTATTAAAACTAGGGTTACCGTCCTGCAAGATAACTTAATGAAATGGGGAAATGCTAACACAGTAACGACAAATAATGATCCTGCAGCGTTTAATCGCCTTCCAGGATACTTCGATTTGATGCTTGTTGATGCCCCATGTTCTGGATCTGGAATGTTTAGAAAAGATACCGATGCCATCGATGAATGGTCCGAAGCTAATGTTAAGCTTTGTAGCGAAAGACAACAGCGAATTTTGGCTGAAAGCTTGGCGACTTTAAATAAGGGCGGATATTTGTTCTATTCAACGTGTTCTTATTCTCCGGAAGAAAATGAAGATATTGTCGATTGGTTACTGGATAGCGGTGATTTCGAATCTATTGAAATAGCTATTGAAGAGCATTGGGGAATTGATCATACAAGTTCTAATAAGCATCGTGCACACGGTTATCGATTTTACCCGCATAAATTAGGTGGAGAGGGCTTTTTTATTGCTGTCCTTAAGAAGATTGGCGAACAGGAAACGCTCAATAGAAAGCGAATTAAACCCGAAAAATCAGATGTACCTAGAGGAATTCTAGATAATTGGATTTTGGATAGTGCCAGTTTTCATACTTTTCTTCATCATGAGGATGTATATATTTTTCCAAAAATGTATGAACATGATCTAAAGTATCTCCAAAATGTACTTTATCTTAAGAACGCGGGAACTAATGTTGGGAAACTTAACAGAAAGGAGCTAATACCAAGCCATGCGCTGGCTTTGAGCATTCATTTGACCAAAGACTTCCAATTGGTGGAATTGTCGCTTGAGGATGCCCGCAATTATCTTAGAAAGGAAAATATAGCTGTGGATACGATTGGCGAAAATATTCAAGGATGGGCCATAGCAAGTTTTCAAGGTAAACCTTTGGGCTGGATGAAGGTATTGACCAACCGAATAAACAACTATTATCCAAAGGAATTGAGGATTGCAAATTTATAAGAGCTGGAGACATTGTACTCCAAGGGGAGTATATATAAAATTTGCTTAGGATAGGCTCACGATAATTGAGCAGATATCTTTAGCAACTTCTTCTTTCGATTTTAGGCTAAACTCACGGGTATTTCCAGACCGATCGATTATAGTGACTTTATTCGTATCCGTGGCAAAGCCGGCACCTTTATCTTGCATGGAATTGAGCACAATAAAATCCAGGTTTTTTCGAACCAATTTGTCTTTTGCATTTTCGAGTTCATTATTGGTTTCCAATGCAAACCCAACGAGTAACTGGTTTTCTTTCTTTTTGGCACCTAAAGTAGCTAGAATATCGGCGGTTTTCGTCAGCTCGATAGCGAATTCGTTTTCTTTCTTTTTTATTTTTTGGGTAGCGACTTCAACTGGAGTGTAGTCTGCCACAGCAGCGCTCATCACAACAATATCTGCTGCTTCAAAATATTCTTCGCAGGCGCTCAGCATCTCAGCTGCCGAGGTAACTGAAATCGTATAGACGCGCTCGGGTAATTTCAGGGCAGTCGGTCCCGATACTAGCGTGACATCTGCGCCAAGTTCTTCAAGTTCTTTGGCGATGGCATAGCCCATTTTTCCACTTGAATGATTGCCAATGAAGCGGACTGGGTCTATAGCTTCATAAGTAGGGCCAGCTGATACTAATGCTTTCTTTCCTGCTAAGGGCAGTCCTCGCTCCGAAAATTTAATTAAGAAATCCATTATTTCTTCCGGCTCCGCCAAACGCCCCTCACCAACTAGACCACTTGCCAGTTCCCCTTTTCCCGGGGGAATGAGGATATTGCCATAAGAACTAAGCTTATTAATATTGGACTGTGTTGAAGGGTGTTTCCACATATCTAAATCCATTGCTGGAGCGAATAGTACTGGACATTTTGCTGATAGATACACGGCTGTTAAGAGGTTATCGCAAATCCCATTGGCCATTTTGGCCAAGGTATTTGCCGTTGCTGGTGCGGCTAAAATATAATCTGCATTTAAAGCAATTTCGACATGATTGTTCCATTCCCCGGTATTCGGCTGATAATAATCTATTAAAACGGGGGTTTTGGAAAGTGTGGAAAGCGTAAGCGGGGTAATAAAGGCTGTCGCTTCTTTTGACATGACTACGTTAACTTTGGCTTCCGCTTTTACCAAAAGGCGGATAAGGGATGCAATCTTGTATGCGGCAATACTGCCGCATACAGCAATTACAATATTTTTCCCAGCTAAAGCCATTGTTTAAGTATTAGTCCTGCTCTTTTGAAGGATTTCTGTAGTACACTTTATCGTGTAAAAATTCATCAATAGCAACCAAAGTAGGCTTTGGCATACGCTCGTAATGTTTTGAAATCTCTATTTGTTCACGGTTTTCGAATACCTCTTCCAAGTTATCGTTGTTGCTCGCGAATTCAGCAAGTTTTCCATTCAATTCTTCTTTAATATCTACTGCAATTTGGTTCGCGCGTTTAGAAATAACTACAATAGATTCATAGAGATTGTCAGTGCCTTTGTCCAATTGTCTCAAGTCACGTGTGACTGTAGAGTTTGGAACTGAATTGTTATTTTTTTGACTCATCTTTTTGGGTATTTTCTTTTTCTTTTTTCGCCTTTTGTTCTTTAATATACACTTCCTGCTCCGCAACGGCCTTATTATAATCCTTCACTTGAGAGAGGGCGGTTTTAATCCCTTTTTCAGAATTCTCACGAAGAGATTCTGCCTCTTTCATATGTTTGCTATTCGGAAAATTACTTGCGAAGCTACGGTAATAATCCAAGGCATCATCAAATCTGCTTTCTTGTTTCAGGAAGAAACTTTTTGACGCATAGATGTATTGTGCTTTTAAGGTTAAAAACTCAATCTCTTCTGCGTATTTTGTATCAGGGTATTCTTTTAATACATTCTGTAATGCGATGACAGCTGCCCTATAATCATCCGTAAGACCCATATCATAATACAGTCTTGCATTAGCAAATGCTTTAAGCTCAAGTTTATCTCTTAATTTCTGAATAAGATCTGCGGCTTCTTTGGACCGTTCCGATTCGGGATAGAGATTGACGAAGAGCTGTAAAGCATCAATTGCCTTTCTTGTATTTGCTTGATCTAACGTCGATCTCGGAGAATCTAAATAATAACAATAGGCATGCATAAAACGACATTCCTCTGCTCTTGCACTATTTGGATAAACATCCGCAAAATCTTTAAAGTGAAATGCTGCAGATGTATAATCTTTCAGACGGTAGTTGGCAAATGCCAAATAATAGTAAATATTTTCTGCTTCAGCTTGTCCACGGAATTTGGTCCGCAAGTCATCAAACAAAACTAACGCCTTTGTATATTTCTTTTTCTCATAAAGTTTTACGGCCTCTTCGTACTTTTGAGCGATGTTATTGCTTGCGCGCAATTTCTCAAATTTACTTTTACAGCCAGTAAATACCAATAGAAACATCATGCCGGCACAGATAGCCGCTATACGCCTATTTAAAAACATTTTACAAAGATAAGTGAATTTGTTATACTAATCAATTAAATTTTACTGCGCAATATAGTTTAATAATTATTTGATCGCAAAAACAACATTTCTTATTAACATTCTTTAACTCGATTGTAGTTTGGAAGAGGGTATATTGTCATATACTTGTTGTTTTTCCAATGGTAGCGAAGCCTAAAAATACACATTTTAAAATATTTGATTATCTTTACATATTACAATCATTGAATAGCATTAAGAGTATGACTTTAAAAGAAAAAGTTGAGCAAGCATTAGATACCTTGAGACCATATTTGGAGACTGATGGCGGAAATGTGAGTGTTGAAGAGATTACAGCGGATAATGTCGTGCGTTTAAAATTATTGGGAGCATGTGCTTCATGTTCAATGAGCATTATGACCTTTAAAGCTGGTTTAGAGCAGGCAATTAAGAAAGCTGTTCCTGAAATTACAGCAGTAGAGGCTATTAATTTAACAGATCCAGATTCCCCAGAAGCAACTTTACCCTCTGTTAATTAGTTTTTCTATTAACACAATTTAACGGCTAGTTCGGCTACTTTTGTTTAAATTTGTTCTATGAAGTTGCTGGTTTCTATATTATTTGCTGTATTTATACTTTTTTGTTCCGCTGCATTACAAGCGCAGGAAAGGAAAATTATTCAATATTCCGGTATCGTAACAACGGTTGGGTCTGGACTTCCTGTAGGTTATGCGACTGTCACTAATTTATCTTTCCGAAATGAAGCATTTGCTGCAAATAACGAGGGCTATTTCTCTTTTGTGGCACATGTAGGCGATACAATTCGTTTTACCTCTGTCGGTTTTGATCCTTTAGTTGTCACTATTCCTGAGGTTTCTGGAGATAAATATACCGCAAATATCATTATGCAAAATCTAGTGACGGAACTTCCGATGGTAACGCCCTATCCTTGGGCAAGTATAGAAGAGTTTAACATTGCATTTATGAATCTAGACGTTTCCGAAGATAACATCGTTAGAGTAAGAAGATCCTTGTCGTATGAGTCCTTGTCTGCAATGGCAGCTGTAATACCACGTGACGGAAATGAAATGCGTTCAATTAATAATGCGCAGAGCTTTAATACCATGAATAATAAAGTCATCAACCAACGTTATGCTAATCCATTGTTAAATCCTTTTGCATGGGGCAGTTTAATCCAACAGATTACAAAAGGAAGTCAAAGCCGAAAAAGTTCAAGTTATTAATCAGTCGATTTCAGTTTATTGAGTTCTCTCACACTTAATTTAGCGGAGAAATAGGAAACTAGACCAGAGATGCCAATGACTGTTATGAATACTAAAATGTAATCACTCCACTTACTTACCATAGGGTAGCTGTCAATAATGGTATTCGTTCCATCTTCTACACGAATGATTCCATAGACTGACTGAATATAGTTGAATATGCCGCCTATCAATAGACCTAATACACAACCGATAATAGCGATCATAAGACCTTCATAAAAGAAGATACGTTGAATTAGATTATCAGCCCCACCCAAACCTTTCAGGATCGTCATATCCTTTTGTTTGTCCAGTACAAGCATGGTTAAGGAACCTACAATATTAAAGATTGCAATCACACTGATTAAGGTCAGGATAAAGAAGACGACCCAGCGTTCAACACGTACATTTTTATATAAGGTGGGGTTTTGTTTTTCTCTATTCTTTACAATATAATCTGGTCCTATTTTCTTTTGTAATGTCTGCCCAAATAAGTTGACATCTATACCATCTTTTAGGTAAAATTCGATCGATGAAACGCGGTCATATTCTCCGAGAACCTCTTTAGCAAATGAAATCGGTGTAATTATCAAATTGTCAAAATCTTGTTGATAGCGCATTACCCCTACAGGAGTTATGGATCGGATGTTGAACTCTTCAGCAGGATTGGAGGAATTTTTTACCCCTTTTCTCGGTGAATACACTTGAATTTGTCCCGAAGAGTTCTGCATAGGAATCGCCAGATTTGCCTGTACGCTAGCCCCTAGAATTGCGAGGTTAGTCGAGTCATGAGTAAGTTTGTATTGGCCATCTACGAGGATACTGTCTCCGGTCTTCTTACTTAGCGATTGAGGTTCGACACCTTTTATATTTGCAATAAATTGTCTATTTGAATATTGTAACAATACCTTCTCTTGTAGAACCTCCGTATAATGAACCACATTAGAATCTTTTCGTAATTCGCTGAAGATAGCCTGTTTGCTATCAAAAAGTTTGCCTTTCTTGGGTTCAATCTTCAGCTCAGGAGCAAACTTACTGTACATGGATAGTATCAGCTGTTCCATTCCATTGAATGATGATAACAAAATGATTAATGCGGCACTACTTACCATTACGCCAATCACACTAATTGAAGAGATGATATTAATGGCATTAACTGATTTCTTAGAAAACAGATATCTTTTTGCAAATAGAAATGGCAGGTTCATGACTTTTATCCTTGGATAAATGGATTAGAATTTTTTTCGAAGCCAATCGTAGTCGATGGGCCATGCCCCGGATAGACGATCGTGTCGTCGGGCAAGGTATAAAGTTTTGTTTTTATGCTATCCAAAAGCTGCTGGTGATTTCCCCCAGGAAGATCAGTACGGCCAATGCTATTGCGAAATAGAACATCTCCTCCGATCAAGAATTTTTGATCAGCTGAATATAAGCAAATATGTGCAGGGGAATGTCCAGGCGCAAGAATGACCGTTAGCTCATCATCATCTAAATGAATGGTATCATCCTCATTTAGAAATGTTTCCCCAATTGGGGAAATGTCATATCGGATGCCCATTTGAGGAGCATAATTCTGAACCGCTACTAAAATTGGTACCTCACCTTCGTGAAACTGCGGAAGCAAGCCAAATTTTTCATGGACAAAACTATTCCCCAATACATGGTCAATATGACAGTGTGTATTTAATAGGAGTGTCGGCTTGAGTTTATTGTTTGCGATGAAAGCTAGGAGTTCTTGCTGATCTTGCTCGCCGTACATCCCAGGATCAATGATAATGGCATTTCCTGACTCGTTATAAAGTAGATAAGTATTCTCCTGATAGGGATTGAAAGTGAATGTTTTGATCGTAAGCATAGTGGTAAAATTACAGTTTTTATTGATTTCTTACTATTGAAAGGTCAACTATTCCAGATTTCCCAGTTTTTTTCTGCTTGTAGAACCAACATTTCATACCCGTTTTTGATTCTGGCACCTTTTTCTTTGCTTTTTCGAAGAAACGTTGTTTCCTCTGGGTTGTATATGAGATCATAACAGAGGTGATTCTCAGTTAAGAATTCGTAAGGAATTTTCGGATATTCTGCTGTATTGGGAAATGTACCAACCGGTGAACAGTTGATAATCAAAGTATGGTCAGCTAGGATAGCACGATCAATTTCATCATAAGTGAGCTGGCCTGCCTGTTTGGTTCTGCTTACTAAAGTATGTGTTATTCCAAGTTGATTCAGGGCATAAATGACAGCTTTTGCAGCGCCCCCATTACCTAAAATCAAAGCCTTCTTATCCGCTTGGGGATTTAATAGCGGCTTTAGCGATGCCTCAAAACCATAGGCATCTGTATTGTAGCCTTTAAGATGTGTTATGCCATCTGATGTATGGCTGATTCGAATACAGTTTACAGCTTGTATTGCATGAGCTTCTTCCGAGAGCTCATCCAAATAATCCATAACTCTATCTTATAGGGAATGGTCACATTGACACCGTAAAAGTCTTTATTGGAAGCAATTATTGTAAAATCGGCTATTTGAGCAAGTGGATATAAATCATAATCCACATCGGTAATACCCTCTTGATGAAATTTTTCTAGATAATATTTTTTGAAAAAGAATGCCCTAACGGGTATCCTATTAAGCCTAATTTTTTCATTTGAATTGCGAAAAGTACGTTGTGGAACAGGAATATATTTCAATTTAATATCCGGTCATTGCTATGCAATGACCGGATATGAGCCTCTTACATGTTAATCTTTCGGCTTTGTATATTTTTTTACAATTTCAGTAATAATCTGATTCCCTTGTAGCTGTGGAAGGTAATCAAAAAGAATATGATGCTTATCGGGATTCGTCGCCAGACCAAGCTCTAAAAAGTTCAGCGCTTCATTGTATTGTCCATTGGCAAATAGATAAGCAACCACACGATAGTATAGCTCTGCAGCATCTGGATTTTGTGTGATGGCATCGGATATTACATCAATGGCTTCTTCAATTTTACTTTGTTCAAATAGAATGGAGGAATAATCGAGCCACGCATCTATATCTGTTGGGTTCAAAGCGACTACCTTTTTATAGGCTTCTTCTGCAAGATCTATTTGTTGTAGTTTGTATCGGGCATCGGCAATCGCAAACCAGTAATCGGGGTTTGTATCTTCCAGCTCCAATGCTTTTTTATAGAAATGAAGAGATTCAAAATAACGCTCTTCGAAATCTAAGGTGACCCCAATACCGAACCAGGCATCAGCAAGCTCCGCATCTAATTTGACTGCCTTTTTATAATAATTGCGGGCTTCCTCCATCTGCTCAAGTTTCTCATAACATTCGCCAATCGCACAATAGGTGTCAGCACTTGGTTGCTCATATTCAAATGTTTGTTTGTATACGTCCAATGCTTCCTGATAGCGATCTAGATTAACAAGAGCGTTCCCCTTATTGAAATAAGCTGAAGAAAAGTCTTCTTTAATTAATATAGCATAGTCGTATGCGTCTAAAGCTTCCTCAAACCGACTGATTTTATGGAAAGAATTTCCCAAATTGTACCAAGCATAGTAGGAGTATGGATCTGAATCAATGTATTTTTTATAAAAGGAGATACTTTCCTCTTGTCTATCCAATACATCATAACAGTAGGCCAATTCATAGAGTGCTTCTTGGTAATCCATGTTGAGCTCAAGGGCTTTCTTTAGATAAATTATAGCCTTGTCATAATTCATTTGCGCTTGAAAGATCATCGCAATATGGAAATAGACCTCATCTTTATTATCTAATAGCGGAAGTGCTTTGAAGAGCTGTTCCAAAGCATTATCAAACTGGCCGATACTGCCTAATATGCCGCCGCGGATCAAGAAAATGTCTCCTTCTGAAGCTTCCAATAATTCCGCTTTATCAAGCGCTGCAAGTGCATTCTGATATTGTTGAATCGTTGAAAACAGTTGTGCCTGTTTCAATAGGAAGGTAATATCAAAAGGGTGTTGGCTGATCGCATATTCGGTAACCTGTAGGGCCTTAACAGGGTCATTTTTTTCAGTGTAGTAATCAATAATTCCTTCAAAAGCCTTGGAGTCAAAAAAATACTGATCCTCGTTTCGAAGCATTTCCTCATATCTGTCCACCGAGATTTTTCTTTCTTCGGGGTTTTCAAATTCAAAATCCTCTTCCATTCTCAAAAGTTTAAAACCAGTATTCTGTTCTTTAATTCAAAATACTAATTTCTTATCTAATTTGTTCGAACTAATTTTCCACAAATCGGATATCCTCCACAAAGTTAAGGATAAATACGGGTAAAATAAAAAAGCCGGCTTTAAAGCCGGCTTCTAATATAATGGTATAAGTTATATACGATTATTTTTTGATCTCAACACGACGGTTTTGAACACGACCTTCTTCAGTAGCATTAGATGCAACTGGGTTTTTCTCTCCGTAACCGTTAGCAGTGATGCTTGATGAAGAAACACCAGCGTTTACTAAATATTGTTTTACAGAGTTCGCACGGTCTTTAGATAAAGTCAAGTTATAAGCTTCAGAACCTTCAGCAGAAGCATAACCATCTAATTGTACAGATGAATTGTTATCACGTAACTCTTTAGCCAATTTGTCTAATGTAGAGTAAGATGAAGTTTTCAATACTGAGCTATCAAATTCGAATTGAATTGGAGCGTAGTAACCGTTAGAAGTAACGTTGTTAGCAACTGGCTCTGGGAATTTGATTGGACATCCTGAACCATCTACTGGAGTACCAGCTGGAGTACCAGGACATTTGTCAAATTTATCAGATACACCATCACCATCAGCGTCAGCGCTTAATGTGTTAACAGTACCTTCTAAAGTGCTTACACGTTGTTTCAACGCTTCAACTTCGTTTCTCAATGAAGGATCTTTCAACTCATCATACAATGTAGCAACTGGGTTAGCAAAAGTCAAGTTTTGTTTGTCTTTCGAACCTAAAGTGAATTCTAAACCAGCCATCACTGTAGAGAATTTACCTTTGTAATCTGTACGAGCGGGACCATATAATAAGTTATCATCAGTAAAGTTCATTGTATAACCTAAATTCAAGGCAACAACTTCTGATAATTTGAATTTAGCACCAACACCTACAGGAACGAAAGCCGTTAATTTGTTATCACGGTCACCTTTGAATTCACGGTCACCGAAGATTTCAGATCCCCAATTACCTTTATTGTTATAAACCTCTGTTCCAGAAAAGTCTTCATTTCCAAATTGAACAGGATTATTAGCCAATACTCCTAAACCTACTTTAGCGTAGAAGTTAACCGCATTTTCTCTTCTTAAGAAATCAATAGTTCCTAATTGAAATACACCATTAATGCTAGCTGCCCAATTTACATCAGTTTGTGCAGATTTAGCAACACCATTACGATTAGTTCCAGAACCAGCTTCAAATCCGTCAAATCCGTCAAGAGCTTTGTTATAAGTTTTGATCTTACCACGGTTTGCTTCTAATTCTAAACCAAAAGTGTGAGAGAATTGTTTACGGATAGTTAATCCGTAGTATTCACCAACTTTGTTTTGGAAGTAACCTACTTTTTGTCCAAAAGCATTTGATCCAGGAAGAATTGTGTTTGGTGTAGTGATACCACCTTGAACTCCGATAGACCAAGTTCTGTATTGTGATCTACCACCGAATACTTGTTGAGCTTGTGCTGTACCAGCGAAACCTAAAGCGGCAACTAATGTAGCAGCAACTGCTGTTTTTTTAATTGTAGAATAGTTCATACTCTTGTTTTTAAGGTTATTATTAATTTTAATTGTTTTCAAATTTAATTATCGTATTAACACATGGAATAGTACAATTGCCGTGCCAAAGTCTTAAAGTTATGTTAAAATTTTGTTTTTGCTATATTTTGTACTAAATTAAGTATTTAATGTGAAACAACAAAACAAAAATCCGGTACGAAAGTACCAAATTTTTGTTTTGTTTCAATAGGTTTAAGAAAAAAATTAAGTATTTTTTTCTAAAGCAAATAATGTACGACCAATAACGACAACGCGCCCAACAAAGCTGAAACCGGAATGGTTAATATCCAAGCCCATAACAAGCTAATTGTTACCCCCCAACGTACTGCTGATACACGTTTGACAACACCAACACCGATGATTGCACCTGTAATGGTATGCGTAGTTGAGGCTGGTATCCCAAAATGTTCTGTGATACCCAAGGTGACAGCTCCTGCAGATTCAGCACAAACACCTTCCAAGGGTGTTACTTTTGTAATCTTGGTTCCCATCGTTTTAACAATTTTCCACCCACCGCTCATTGTTCCGGCAGCGATTGCTGCGTAACAAGTTAATGGAATCCATTCAGGCATGTGTTCAGTCGTTGGGACATAGCCACCAGCAACCATCGCTACAAGGATAATTCCCATGACTTTCTGCGCATCATTACCTCCATGTGCAAAGCTCAAGGCGGCAGAAGAAACAAGTTGCAATATCTTGAACCATTTTTCGGCAACACTTGGACGGGAGTTTTTTGCCAGGTTGATTACAATCAATGTGATGATAACCGATATCGTCATACCTATAATAGGGGCCAGTACGATAAATGCAATAATCTTTAAGGTTGCATCAATATTGATGGCGTGGATAGGATCTGCGCCAAGGATGAACGCGTAAGCCATTCCCGATCCTGCAAAACCTCCAATAAGCGTATGGGATGAACTGGATGGCACACCATAGTACCATGTAAATAAGTTCCAACCGATTGCTGCAAGTAACCCCGCAAAAATAACTTCTAAGGTAATGTATTCTTCCAATACTGTTTTTGCAATGGTATTGGCTACTTTATGATCTGTAAAGTAGAAGTAAGCTGCAAAGTTGAATATCGCAGCCCATAAAACGGCCATTGCTGGCGTTAAAACTTTTGTTGATACAACTGTCGCAATAGAATTGGCGGCATCATGGAATCCATTGATGTAGTCAAAAGCAATCGCAAGGACAATTACAACAACGAGTAATGTTGACATCATAATCTCGTAGAATTTTTGTGCACTTAAATCGAATGATTATGCGTTTTTAACCAGAATGCTTTCTAATACGTTAGCAACATCCTCACATTTATCGGTTGCATCTTCCATTGCAGATAACACTTCCTTGTGTTTAATTAATGAAATTGCATCTTTTTCAAATTCAAAAAGGTCAGCTACAGCTTTATCGAAAATATAATCCGCTTTGTTTTCTACGCTATTGATGCGAACACATGAATCCGTAATATTGCGGATATTTTTCAAATCTCTAAGCTCATGAATAGCTTTTGATACATGTTCTGTAGCTTCGACTAGTAAGTCAGCAATTTCAATCATTGGCTCGGTGGCCTTTTCAACCTTGTAAAGGTCCATTCTATTGGCGGCTCCATGGATAAAATCTGCGACATCGTCCAATGAGCTTGCCAAAGAGTGTATATCTTCGCGGTCAAAAGGAGTGATAAAGTTCTTTCCCAGCTCCAAATGAATTTGATGCGTGATGTTGTCGCCTCTATGTTCCAAATCTTCCACTTTGCGTGTTAATTCCTTTTTCTTTTCAGGGTTGCTTGAGTTAACAATATCTTTTAACAACTTTGACATCTCGATCAAGTTGTTGCCGGCTTGTTCAAACAAAGGGAAGAATTTTTTATCCTTTGGAACGAAGTATTGAAAAATGCTATTTAAAGACATATCTTAAATTTATTTTTGCAAAAATAATACCTTAATGTTAAGTTAATGTTAACATTGATTTTGTTTAAACACAAAAGTGTCATCAATTGTTTAATTACCGGACTGAACTTTTTGTAAAGTAAAGCCGAATGTTGTTCCAATGCCCTCTGTACTACGCACATTTACGTTTTGCTGATGTGCTTCGACAATGTGCTTTACGATAGCCAATCCTAATCCTGATCCTCCAATATCGCGTGATCGGCTCTTATCAGTTCGAAAAAAGCGCTCGAATACACGGCTCAGATTTTTTTCTTCGATGCCATAACCGTCGTCTGTAATTTCGATAAGAACCTGTTCAAACAGTGGGAAAATCTTAATTTTCGTTGTCCCGCCCTCTTTTCCATACTTTAGGGAATTATCTATCAGGTTGTATAATACCTGATGAATTTTATTTCGGTCAGCTTTAACCCAATGGGGTGTACCCACTTTGGGTTTGAATTCTATTTTGATATTGTGTTGTTTAGCTTTGTCTTCAAGAGAGTAGGTGGTGTCTTTAATGAGGTCGACGATATCGAATTTTTCTATATTCAGGACCATTTTTCCGGATTCTAGTTTGGATATTTCATCAAGATCCTGAATCAGGTAATTTAGCCGGTCTAGATTCCGGGCAGCCTTATCTAAGAAATTCTTGGCCATTTCCATGTCTTCTTCCATCAGGCCATCTTGCAGGGTCTCAATGTAACCTTGGGTGGCAAATAAAGGCGTCTTGAATTCATGAGAAATGTTGGATAAAAACTCTCTTCGGAATTTCTCCTGTGATTTTAACTGCTCTATCTCATTTTTTTTATCTTTTGCCCATGCTTTGACTTCGTTCTCAGCATCTGTGATAGGATCCTCACTGACATGTTCTCCGATAGCATCTTTAAGATCCTTACCGAGTTTAAGGTTATGAATTAATTTATACATCGTATTGAGTCTACGATATATATATTTTTCAAATAGATAGTTAAATAGAAGGAAACTCGTTACCACAGCAACAAAGAAAATGATCAGCGCTGTCTGTAGGTCATGTTTATAATAAAAGCTGATCGTAGATATTGCAATGCCGACAGCTGCGGAGTTTGCCAGTAGTAATTGTTTAAAGTTCATTTGCAGAATAAAAAAGGCCCCTGATTTGGAGCCTAAGTTACTTATAATGATATTAATAAATTGTTAAAATTTTCCGATAATCGTTTTTGCTCCAGTAACCTTGTCACCAATGTTAACATTGATTTCAGTGCCTAAAGGAAGAAATAAATCTACGCGGGAACCGAATTTGATAAAACCAAACTCATTGCCTTGCACGACTTCGTCTTTTTCTTTTACATACCATACAATGCGGCGCGCTAAGGCTCCTGCTATTTGGCGGAAAAGAACCTCCCGACCAGCCTTATCTTTGACAACGACTGTTGTTCTTTCGTTATCTGTAGATGATTTGGGGTGCCAAGCCACCAGAAACTTACCGGGATGGTATTTAAAGAACGTGACTAAACCACTGATTGGGTTTCTGTTGACATGCACATTGACAGGAGACATAAATATAGATACCTGTATACGCTTATCATGGAAATACTCATTTTCCTCAGTTTCTTCGATAACAACAACTTTTCCATCCGCTGGACAAAGAATCACGTCATCCTGCGGGTTGACCACTTTTTTGGGACTTCTGAAAAACTGGACAACTGTAATGAATAGGAATGCTGATAGCGCATAAATAAACCATTTGGCATATTGCGGAGCGTCATAATAATCCGCAACGGCATTGATAATGAAGATAAAAAGTACAGCGATCGCTAATGTGGTGTATCCTTCTTTATGAAATTTCATATCTATTTATTTCTGCAAAGATAATTATTTACTCGAATTGTCTATTTGTCTTTCGATTTTAATTGAATGGGTATAGATTTTTCCATCGTTACCCTGTGTGATCCCACCAGACACTCTGATGAGGTCGTCTTGAGGCTGGTTGTCTTTATACGTAGGGAAATAGAAGTCAATACTTCTAGCAATACGGCTCAAAATGCCATCGAAAGATTCGTTTCCGGAATCTGATGTTAACTTGAGACTTTTTAGATTAGCCATTCCGGTTTTCTTTACTTCCACGAGGTAAGAAAAATTAACCTGCTTGGTGATATCTAGTCCGGTTTTATTGAGATTGTCATTAAAACGTTTAGTTAAGAAAGCATAAAAATTGGAATAATCATCAAAGCTGCAAGACTTACCGTTAAATAGTTCCGCTCGTATAAAATAGTCATAAGGGAGGATGCTTAGCGACATGAAATCCTCATTATTTAGGTCGCCATTGTCGTCATATGTCATTGTGAGTACACCATTTGCAAAGCGTTGTGTCATAGCATAAACGGGTTGCTGACCCACATTGTAGAAATATGTATTCCAGTTTCCCTGTGGCCTGCCGCTTTTTACCTTTCCTTTGCGTAGATAGAAATCAAACCCAAATTCAGTAAATCCTTCAAACGGAATAGAAAATTCATAATTGCCTTCGCCATTTATTACTTCCTGTTTGCCCCTGTTGTCCCAGTAATCTTTTATAAAGTAGCCTTGTTCACTATAAGTTATGGTCAATAGTGGTTTTCCGTCCGGATAGTAATATTTCCAATCACCGATCGGATGGTTATTCTGGAAATTTACTTCCCATTTCAGCACTCCATTTGGATGGAAGGCTTGAAATACGCCTTCTTTTTTGCCATCTTTATAGGAGCCAATGAGTATTCTCGCTCCATTTGGCGCAAAATCGCGAAACTCTCCGTCAAAGACTTGCTTTGCAAAATCAAATTTGCTCACACGTTCAATCGTTTTAAACTCGCACTCTTTTGAAACCAAATAATAATATTTGTCAAAATAAAAACGAATCAATCCCTGGTCTAATTTTTCATAGAATACAGGTTTTTCATCCTGTGCATACAGGTTTGTAAAGCTGCACACAGACAATAATAATAAGATATGGATGAATTTTTTTATCATAACTTTAGTGTGCTTCTAGCCAATTTTTGCCTTCTCCAATTTCTACGATCAAAGGAACACTTGTTTTTATAGCATTGGACATTTTGTCCAAAATAATTTTTTTGAATACCTCGATCTCGTCTTTAGGTACGTCAAAAACCAATTCATCATGCACCTGCATGATCATTTTACCTGTTAAACCTCGCTGTTCAATTTCCTTCTGAATCGCGATCATGGCAAGTTTGATCAAATCTGCTGCCGATCCTTGGATCGGAGCATTAATTGCGTTTCTTTCAGCGAATCCGCGAACGGTCATGTTTGCAGAATTGATATCTCTCAAATAACGTCTTCGTTTTAAAATTGTTTCAACGTAACCCTTCTCTTTTGCAGACTCGACGGCATCACTCATGTATTTTTTTATTCCTGTATATTGGTTAAAATATTCATTGATGATATCGGATGCTTCTTTACGAGATATGCCAAGGTTTTGGGAAAGGCCGAAGGCCGACTGGCCATAGATAATGCCAAAGTTAACTGCTTTCGCGTTGCGACGTTGTTCAGAAGTAACGGCATCAAAATCCACATTATAGACTTTCGCGGCTGTTGCCCGGTGGATATCGTGACCTTGACTAAATGCTTCCATCATATTCTGATCTTTACTGAGTTCGGCAATCAGGCGGAGTTCAATCTGTGAATAATCGGCTGAGAGGATCACGTTGTTTTCAGATCTTGGGATAAAGGCTTTTCTGACTTCTCTTCCCCGTTCGGTACGGATCGGGATATTTTGCAAGTTCGGATTAGTTGAGCTCAGACGGCCTGTTGCGGCAACCGCTTGATTATATGACGTATGAATGAGCCCTGTTTCGGGGTTTATCAATTCAGGTAGCGCATCAACATAGGTAGATTTGAGTTTTTGCATCTGCCTAAAGTTCAAGATATCTTGGACGATATCTGATTTATGGGCCAATGCCAATAATACATCTTCACCTGTTTTATATTGTCCTGTTTTTGTTTTTTTAGCTTTAGGATCCAGTTGCAGTTTATCGAATAAGACTTCTCCCAATTGCTTAGGGGAGGCGATATTGAAATTTACGCCCGCTTTCTCAAAGATGGATTCCTCGAGATTTTTAATGTCCTGATCCAGTGTTTTTGAAAACTCTTCAAGTGCCGGAACATCTATTTTTACACCGTTTCGTTCAATTTCAGCGAGTATATAGACTAATGGGAATTCGACATCCTGAGCGAGCTGCATGGTGTTGGTCTCGACAAGAAGGGGTTGAAACACATTTTTTAGCTGTAGGGTAATGTCTGCATCTTCAGCAGCATATTCTTTTACTTTTTCGACTTCAACGTCGCGCATATTCCCTTGCTTCTTTCCCTTTTCACCGATAAGTTCGGTGATTGATACCGGGCTGTAATTCAGGTAATTTTCTGCAAGTACATCCATCCCGTGGCGGGTATCTGGATCAATTAGATAATGTGCAAGCATGGTGTCAAAAAGGGAACCTTGTACCTTTACACCATAGCGTGCTAATAACAAAATATCGTATTTGATGTTTTGTCCTATTTTCTCGATGTTTGGGTTTTCTAGAACTGGCTTGAAAATATCGACTATAGCTTGAGCACCCTCACGATCGGCAGGTGTTGGGACATAATACGCTTTAGCGTTTTCAAAAGAAAATGATAAGCCCACAATATCGGCAAGGTTTGCATCCAATCCTGTTGTTTCTGTGTCGAAACAAAAACTATCTAAAGACGCAAGCTGTTCGGCTAGCGCTACTTGTTTTTCCGCTGTGTCGGCCAAAACATACTCATGTGTTGTATTATGTATATTATTTATTGCGACATTTTCGACACTGATTTCAGTGACAATTTCGGTCGTGGTAATTGTCGTCGTTGTTGTCGAAAATAAATCCATTTGCCCATTTGTAGGAATGCTCTTGTCAAGTACGGAGAATTCATCGCCGAAAACTCGTTTTCCAAGTGTTCGGAATTCCAATTCTGCAAATAGTGGTTCAAGGATTTCTTTGTTTGGGTCTTCCAGTTCTAGCGATTTTTCATCAAGTTCAATGGGTACATCCAATAAAATAGTGGCTAATTTTTTGGAGATAAGCCCTTGTTCTGCAAAATTCTCCACGTTCTCGCGCATTTTTCCTTTAAGCTGATCCGCGTTAGCGATAATGCCTTCGACAGATCCGTATTCCTGAACAAGTTTTTTCGCTGTTTTTTCTCCAATTCCAGGTATACCAGGGATATTGTCCACGGCATCGCCCCAAAGACCAAGGATATCGATGACCTGGCAAACGTCAGAAATTTCCCATTTTTCAAGAATCTCTTTGACACCTTGTACTTCTGCTCCATTACCCATGCGTGCAGGTTTATAGATAAAGATATTTTCAGACACGAGTTGCCCGAAATCTTTATCCGGTGTCATGCAATAGACCTGAAAATCTTGCTTTTCAGCCTTTTTTGCCAGCGTACCGATAATATCGTCGGCCTCGTATCCATCCATGGTGATGATCGGAATATTGAAGCCCTCAATTAAGCGATTGATATAGGGGATAGAGGCCGCAAGGTCCTCTGGCATAGATTCGCGATGTGCTTTATAAGCTTCAAATTCAATATGTCGTGCGGTAGGTGCCGCCGTGTCGAACACTACTGCTATGTGGGAAGGTTGCTGATTTTTCAATACATCCAATAGGGTATTGGTAAATCCCATGATTGCTCCCGTATTTAACCCTGTTGAGGTAATTCGGGGAGTTTTGCTCAATGCAAAATAAGCTCTATATATAAGAGCCATTCCATCTAGAAGAAATAGTTTTTTCACAAAATTGAATTTTAGTCTCCTTACAAAGGTAAGAAATTCATCAAAGGGTAAGTTTAATAAATTTTTCCGATTTTTGTACTATGACACATTTAATGCAACAGGATTTATGAGAGGACTGGTAACTAAATCGACAGGGAGTTGGTATCAAGTTTTGGGCGAAGATGATAAAAGATACGATTGTCGTATTAAAGGAAAGTTTCGTACTAAAGGAATAAAAACGACTAATCCTGTTGCTGTGGGGGATTGGGTACATTTTGATGTGGAACCTGATCAGGAAAGTGCGGTCATTCACGAACTGGAACCTCGTCGAAATTATATCATTCGAAAATCCGTCAATTTGTCTAAGCAAACTCAAATTATCGGAGCAAACCTGGATCAAGCTTTTTTAGTGGTGACACTTGCCTCGCCGCCAACATCTTTAGGTTTTATCGATCGCTTTCTAGTAACAACGGAGGCTTACGGAATTCCTGCCGTAATTATTTTCAATAAATTGGATCTTTTTAGTGATGAGGGGTTGGAGATATTGGCAGACTATAAAGCTATTTATGAACATATTGGCTACCCCTGTTTCGAGGTTTCTGCGTTAACCGGTACCAATATCGACGTTGTCAAGCAACTGCTTAAAGATAAAATAACCTTGGTATCAGGTCATTCTGGGGTTGGCAAATCAACGTTGATCAATGCAATCGTTCCTGAATACGGGTTGAAAACTGGTGAAATCTCCGATTGGTCTGACAAAGGAAAGCATACAACTACTTTTGCTGAAATGTTTGATCTTCCTTTTGGAGGGAAGTTAATTGATACGCCTGGTATTCGTGAGTTGGGAATTGTCGATATAGAAAAACAGGAGCTATCCCATTTTTTTCCAGAGATGCGCGCGTTGATGAATCAATGTCGATTTCATAATTGCAGGCATATCAATGAACCCGGTTGTGTCATTATGGAAGCTGTGGAAGAAGGCGATATTGAGAGTTCCCGCTATGATAGCTACCTCAGTATATATCATAATGAAGATAGTAGATCTTAATCTTTATAAAAATATAGCGCCTTCCTACATCAGGAAGGCGCTATATTTTTATAAAGCAAGGTAGGCGGCAGCCCTTATTGTATCGCTTGTGTCAAGTTTAAAAAGTCGCGAAGATAGGTACACTCTTTTGACGCGATGGTAAAGAATGGGGTATCTTTATATTGTGTGCTCAATTCTTTGAAGTACCTATTTTGCATTGAAAAGCGATAAAAAGGATTTTTCAAAGGTGAATCATAATACTGCCAACGCGATTCATTGGTATAAACAAAATCCTTTTGTTCGCTTTTGGCCAGCATAAAAGTGCATTTAGCCTTGAATTCTTTATTGGAACTGAGCGCGCGCGCTTTGCTATACCATTCCTTTGCCGATTTAGTCTGTAGGTAGTTTCGTTGCCAATGGAGTGTTGAGGGAGCATGGTTATCTGTCGATGACCAATCGTAGGATACGATGGACCATGCATTGCCGTAGGTACTTGTCTGATAGATACCTGTAGCCATTTGAAAGTAATATTCCGCTTTTTTCTGATTGTCTTTTTCCGTTTTTATCGCATTTTCCAACCGCGCCATCCGTTCAGCATATTTTAGTTTGGTTGTATTTTCCTTTCCGTATTTTTTTGGATAGTCATTTATCGTCACAATAAAGGGGTTGGGTTTGATGTCATCTTCATCCGTGCTATACCAGTTTTTAATTTCGTTTATTTTATGGTCTTTAGGAAGTGCTGCTAATGTTTTTGCTGCTTTTTGGAAATCCAGTTCGCGCAAATAAGTTGTACCCAGTAATTCGGTGAGATAATCCCTATTAAAATGTTTGATATCTTTCAATAAGAATTTAGACAGGGTGTTCTGTTGGGAATTGTCCGACAATAAATTCCTTATTTTTAACAGCGTTTTAGGTGTAAGGCTATTTTCCCAAAAGTGCATTGTTGTCCACTGCATATTATCTTCCAATGAGTCTTTCACAAAGCCATAGTTGTAAAAAGCATCTGCCTTTACAGCAGCTAAACTAGCCATAGCGGTGTCTTGTGTGTTCAAATAGTGTTTTACAACAAGATTTTGTAAAATGTTCCGGCAGATTAAACTATAGTTGCTGTATTCAAAAGCACTATAACCCCAGTTTTGTTTGCGGATATCTTCTTTACCATCTAGTTTTGCTTTTTCTTCTAACCACGATAAGGTTTTGGTCAATTGAACTTCATCCAGCTGCTTACTGCTTTGCCAGTCCGTCAATTGTGTGAGCAATCGGGTAATTTGAAGCTGATCAATCAATTTTGGACTGAGGTCAGTCTCTTTTATTCCAGCAAGGTATTCTTTTGCTAAAGCATTTTCCTTATTCATCCAACTTAGGTAGGCAGCAGTAATAAGGCCCAATTGGGGTTGAACATATTTTTTGTCGCGATAAAGTTTTAGCGCAAAATTGCGGAGCGAATCCAGATGTAGTTTAACCTTTCCTTTATCGTCATTTTTACTGTAGTAATTATAATTATCGCTACTGAGGTAAAAAGACTCGTTCATTTCTGTTTCTATCTTATTGACTTCGCGTCCTAATAGTACCGCATTGACGGTATTGGCAGGATCGAGCTGATAGCAGTCGATCAGATATTTCAGGGCATAGTCACTTGTCCCGAAGCCAATGATCGCATTGATGTTGAATCTATCGGCATCATTTTTTGCATATTGAAATATCTCGGCATCGCTGGCTGTAATATAATGGAAATTAGCATACGCGAGGATGCGTCTTTCCGGACTGGCGGTGAATAATTTGGAAAAGAGATAAGCTGCCCTTGCAGGATCACCATTTTTGCGGACAGCCCCCGCATAGTTGGATAGTGCCCAATTGAGGATAGCTTCGTCTCCCTTAGCAGATTGCAGGTACTTTTCATAAATCGTCATGCTCTTGGCGTATTCCTTCCCAAATAGATATAAGCGGGCGGCTTGATATGCATAACGGATATAGAGAAAGCTATTTTTGGGGTACTTGGAGATCTGCTGTTCGGCGAGTTCAGCTAATTGTGTGATTTCTTTGAAATTTCGGGTATCCGGATCCCAATAGTTATGTTGAATATTCGTAATGGGTTCCTGCTTTTTGGTGAACATAAAATAAGCACGTTCAGCTTCATGTTTTCCGTCAATCAATGTGCTTAAGAACGTATTTCCTTTAATGGAATCTGGCAGGCTGGTCCAAGCCGATTTTTGTTGATTGCTGGCTAAATTAGCGGTTGCAGCGTTGCTGTTGTACATCAATTGCTCGACATCCTTAACCTTGACCTGTGAACCGAGGTGCTTCACCCAAGTTTCGGCATTAATTAAACTTTCTTTGGCTGGTGCTTCCTCCGTATAAAGAAATTGGTAGGGGATGAATTGAAAGGCAGAAAATCCATTGTCCTCCAGATTGGGGAGATAATATGTCGTTTGATTGTCGTAAGGATCCACTTCAGGACCACAGGCGATATTGGTTGCAATCTCTCCAAAGAAGAAAGCTAATGTAGTGCTAGAAAGCAGCAATAATTTTTGTAATTCGGCATTGCCATGGTTTGCTAGTGTAGCTTGATCTAAATGATAAAAAATAATCCGGTGTTCTTTTCCTTTCAGCTCTCCCTTCAAAAATTTTGCCGTTTGTAGGAGCTCACCCTGATTGATGGATTCAAAACGTATAACATCTCCCTTTTTAAGGTTTGCTTTTGGGAGATCCTTTGTTAAAATATAGAGGTTCGTATTGGGGTTATGGGTAAATAAGGCGGAGTCTTTGATATCCTCTTCGTTGATATGCTTTGAAATACCGATGTAATTATTATTTCTGAAAACGACAAACCACTTAAATAGCGGTAATGCAATATCCATTTCCATCGGATAATTGCGTAATGTTCCGCTTAGGTAAGTCTTGAGGTCCTGTTGATTTAAAATGGAGTTCTGATTGCCAAATTGTCTGAGATTCCCCATATTGTAACACATCAACATGGCTTTTTTCACAGGCGGAATTCCGCTGGTAACCGTATTTTTGACTTGGTGGAGCCGCAGCGTAGCGCTCACGATAACATCTTTTAATGCCGGTAATTGCTGCAAATAGCTGAGCAGATAGAAAAATTTATCACGGGATGTCTTTGTCCAATCGCAGTCCAGTTGGAGTTCGGTAAATTTTTCTTTTCCGGCTTGTTGTATTTTAGCCGTCACAAACGGAACAATCTTATTTGCCAATCCCCTGATCTGCAGGCTATCCATCTCTGCAAAAACACGTTGGTTGACAAATACTACAGGAATCAATTGCTGTTCTTTGGGTATAGGTTGCGTAAACGTAATGGGACTAATAGGAATGGCTTGTACACCAGATGGATCGAAATCAATATCCATGATGCGGACATAGATAGATTTCGCGTCAATTTCTTTTAAGGATCGGCTTTCTGCGGTATCTACCTGAAATACGGTCTTCCAAAAATAGAAGCCCGTTTCATGCTTTGTTTTGGTGCAGGAAACTAAAAAAAGTAGAGATAGCGGTACAAAAAATAAAAATAGTTGTGTTTTACGCAGCATATTCACCTTATTTAGTCATAATTCAAACAAAATGGGCTTAATTTTGTTTGTTATTCAATAAAATAAAGACGAAATTACAAAGAGATTGTGACTTTATGAAGCCTATTTTCAAATGGATTCTTGGTATTGTAGCGTTTATCCTACTGGCGTTGGGTGGTGGTATTTGGTATTTTAGCAATAAGTGGAAGCCCCTTTTAGATACTAAAATCAAGCAGCTGGTGTCTCAAGCAACGGACAATTTGTATACTATTACATACGACGATATCCACGTCAACCTATTATTAGGCAATATAACAATAGACAATCTGCAGCTCGTCTCAGACAGTTCCGTATATAAAAAGTTGGAGTTGGTCAAAAAAGCACCAGATAACCGCTTTGAAATTTCCATCAATAGGCTGAAAATAAAAAGCTTTGGTATCCGAAGGGTATTGATGGAAAAGGAACTTTTTTTGAATGATATCACCGTCGAAACACCAACGATTCATGTCATCAATGAGGTACACCGTTATAACGATACGGTGAGTAGGGGACCTAAAAAACCATTGTATGAAAAGATAAAGGATAATCTGAAAAAAATTCAGGTTCGGGCTGTCAATTTGAATGATATCGATTTTAAATATACGCAGGTCCAAAAAGGGGTTTATCAAGATTTCGAAGTCAAGAAGGTCAAGGTTCGTATAGATGACGTTTTAATCGATTCGACTTCTGAGCATGACAAACAGCGCTTTTATCATACGAAAATGATTGATATTGAGGTGCCTGGTTTTACCTATAAAACTCCAGACGGGTTTTATAAGATAAACTTTGATCAGTTGAAAATCAATAGTAAAAATCGCAATGTCCTGTTGACTAAAGTTGCTTATCAGCCGACGCTGAATAAGGCTGCATATTACCGAAAGAAAGGTGAAGGTGGAAGCTATATGGTGCTGAAAATGGATACCCTGCTTTTGACGGGATTCAATTTTGCCGAGCTTTCCCGTGATAAGAAAATATATGCACAAAATGCACGCTTAAAAAATGGTTCTCTTTCGATTTATAGTGATAAACATTATAAAAGCCCACCCACCAGTCAGATTGGAAATGCTCCGCACATGAAATTAATGCAGATGTCGACACGCTTGGGAATTGATTCATTGATTTTAGATAATATAGGAATTACGTATGCTGAAATGAGTGATGAGTATAGTCAAATCGGTACCATTACTTTTGATCACACGTATGGTACGATATTGAATGTGACAAATGATTCGGCAAAATTGCTTAAGCAGAAGCTCATGCGTGCAAATTTGAGCAGCAATTTTATGAATGCAGGCAAGCTTTCTACCAACTTCGTTTTTGATATGACCTCTAAAGTTGGGGCCTATACCTACAAGGGCACACTTGGGAAAATGGATCTAACAGTCGTTAATAAAATGATCCGGCCATTGTTAAATGTTGAGGTTAAATCGGGCAATCTCAGTCAGATTACATTTGACATATGGGCCAACGATTACCGTAGTAAAGGAACCTTTAAAATGGATTATGATGATCTCAAAGTTAATATCCTGTCGGAGCCAGGTGATGATGGTCGTCGAGAAAAAAAGGGGCTGCTGTCTTTTATGATTAATCAGGTGTTGTTTAATCCGAGCAATCCGGATTTATACGGGAAATATACGGTAGGGCATATCAATAAGCGCAGGGACCCCAATCATCCATTTTTTAAAGCGATGTGGCAGACTTTGTTGGTTGGAATTAAGCAATGTGTCGGCATTGGTCCAGAACGGGAAGCTAAATTAATGAACACAGCTGGAAAAGTTGAAAAAGTCGTTGGGGGAATCAGCAAGGCCAAGAAAATGATTTCAAGTATATTTAAGAAGCACAAAACGCCTGAGGAGTTGCTGAAGGAAGAAAAAGAAGATGAGGCCAAAGAGGCGGCAAAGATTGAAGAGAAAAGGAAGCGTGACCGTGAAAAGGCTGAAAAGGAACTCGAGAAAGAAGGGGCGGGAAATTAAAGATCCGTTTCACGTGAAAAGGTTGCCTTGGTTAAGTCGGCGCGCCAAAAAACACAACGGAGATAGATTTGCATTTATTGACAGATTTATCTTAGTTTGAGACATTATGATAGATTCGATTTTAAGTTTTATCCGATTTGTTTTCAAATATAAAAATGGGCTTGTAGACAAAATCATGTTCTATGTGAGCATGATTTGCGCTGCAATCGTTATATTTAATGTAGGCTATGTTACTGATCCTGCACTAGGGAAATTGCTGGGTAAAACAATTCATTATCTATTCTTTGTGCTCTTTTTCATGATTGCTCTCCGCGAGTCATCCTCCATTTACGCACTCAAAAAAATTGCTGTGGAGCATTACTCGGGCTTGGTTATTCTCATTTACTTTGTATTTATTCTTATTGCCCGTTTTGCAGGGTTTGGAGCACTCGCTGTTTTTTCAAGAGAACAGTGGGTTTATCTCGGAATCTATCTAATTTTTATCGCGGAGCTGTCGAAGAGCACACTTTTCTTTGATAATTTTTATTTTAATCCGACCATATTATTTGTCATCAGTTTCCTCGCTCTTATCCTGCTTGGCACGGTACTCTTGATGTTGCCACGGACCACGGTAGAAGCTCCATTAAGTTTTGTGGACGCCTTATTTATGGCAACAAGCGCTGTTTGTATCACTGGCTTGTCGGTTGCCGATATTTCAACCAATTTTAGCATGTTTGGACAAACTGTGGTCATCGTCTTGATACAGGTTGGAGGATTAGGTATTATGACATTTACAGGTTTTTTTGGTTATTTTTTTTCGGGCGGATTTTCATTTAAGAATCAATTGATGTTTGGTGAAATTTTAGGTGAAAATAAAGTAGCCTCCGTCATTAAAACCCTATTGACCATGATCTTTATTACGCTGCTGTTTGAATTTCTTGGAGCGATACTGATCTTTAGTACCTTGGAAAGTGCTAATTTCCCAAATTTGGGGAGCATGGTTTTCTTTTCGATCTTTCATTCCATTTCGTCATTCTGTAATGCTGGATTTTCGATCTTATCTGGAGGAATTACCCATGAAGCCTATAAATTCAATTATCCGTTCCAATTGGCATTGTCCTCGCTTTTCATTCTGGGCGGTCTGGGGTTTGGAATAGTATTGAATTTCTACACCTATATGAAAGAATCCATATTGCTTTATTATCACCGATGGATCACAAAGAAAAACTATAAGCATAAAGCATGGAGCTTTAGCTTTAATTCTAAATTGGTGCTGGTCTGTAATGCGATTATTATTGTAGGTGCCACTTTGTTTTTCTATTTCTTGGAGCGAGGGAATACACTTTCTCTTGAAAAGGGAATCGATGGGGAATGGGCGACTTCCTTCTTTATGGCCAATGCCGCACGTTCGGCAGGTTACAATAGTGTTGATTTGAGTTTTGTTGGGCCACCAACTGTTTTTTTGATCATGCTGCTGATGTGGGTCGGGGCCTCTCCCGGATCTACTGGTGGGGGAGTAAAGGTAACTACCGTTGCTGTTTCACTGTTGAATATTGTTTCGCTGGCTAAAGGAAAAGAATATATAGAGATTTTTAAAAGGCGAATAGCCGGCGAATCTGTTAACAAGGCTTTTGCGATTATTTTATTGTCGTTTTTTGTGGTTGGATTCAGTTTTTTTTGTTCTCATTTTTACTGATCCAGATAAGAGTATGAAAGCACTCCTCTTTGAAGCACTATCAGCCTATACAACATGTGGATTAAGTTTGGGGATTACACCCTCGCTCAGTATGGGGGGGAAATTAATTATTGCGTTGACAATGCTTGTTGGACGTGTTGGGATGTTGACGCTATTGGTGGCTTTTATTAAAAATACAACCCGGAGAAATATTGTATTTCCGGAAGAAAAGATCTTGTTTTAAGCAGACAAGTGACCGTTTTGGCTAAATTTGATGGCTTTATCAGCGGAATATGAGCATATAAATTGAAAGATAGCTTGGAAATAAAGGTAAATTTATTTTAGTTTGAGATATGAAGTATATTGTTTTAGGATTGGGGCATTTTGGACGTTCTTTAGGGGTACATCTTACTGAACTCGGGCATGAGGTGATTGGTGCCGACCGAAATCTCAGTATCGTTGAACAACTCAAGGACAAGATAACGCACACGGTATGCCTAGATACAACCGACCGAGAAGCGGTATCGTCATTACCCCTTAAAGATGCCCATGCTGTCATTGTTGCAATTGGAGAGGATGAGGGAGCTTCGCTCATGACCGTAGCCCTTTTAAAACAGTTGAAGGTTAAACGTATCATTGGTCGTATTGTTTCAGATTTACAAAAGACTGTTTTGGAAGCAATGGAAATCAATGAATATATTATGCCCGAAGAAGAAGCTGCTGAACGATTGGCGATGCGCTTGGACAATATTGATATTGTCGATTCGTTTAAGGTTTCGGATAAATATTCCATTGTGGAGACTAAAGTACCTGCTCGTTATGTGGGCATGACATTACGTGAAGCGAACCTGACCAATTTATACAAGGTTATCGTGTTGACCACTGTGAAGATCACAGAAACGAAGAAGGACGGTGTGACCAAAGAACAAAAGGAAGCTTCTGGAATTGCTGCCTCGGAAACGATCATGGAAGAAGGTGATATTTTGGTTGTTTTTGGGGAGTTATCCAATATTAATAAGTTAATTCAAAAAGGAGAATAAAATATGTTATTGACAACAACTGGTACTATTGAGGGGCACCAAATTGAACGTTATTTGGGGATAGTCTCTTCCGAAGTGGTTCTGGGAGCGAACGCAATCAAGGATATGATGGCGGGCTTTCGTGATTTTTTTGGCGGAAGATCCAATTCTTATGAACGCGCATTCCAGGAAACACGTGAAGCTGCGTTGCGTGAACTTGAAGACCGTGCACGCGCATTGGGTGCTGATGCCGTCGTTGGGGTGCGACTAGACTTTCAAACGGTAGGAACGGGCGGAATGATGATGGTGGGTGCAACGGGAACGGCGGTAAAAATGAGATCTTAATTACAAGGGGGCAAAAAATTTTGCTCCCTTTTTTATGTGTCCCTCGCTAAGGCAACATTTCAGCTATTGAGTACCCAAAGGCTTGCCCCGATTTTTCTAGACACCTTCTATTTATGTATTTAAAAGGAAGAGCGATCGATTGCCGAGTCAATACAGTTAATACCCTGCTGTTAACAGGACACTGAGCGATAATTATAATTGTATATAAAAACAAATTTATCTAAGTTTGGCTTTTAAGACTTTTAAACAACCTAAGAAGGTAAATGAAATCATCGAGATTTATCAAACCGCGAATAATGTGTTCATAGATACAACGAAAAGCAAGTTATGAATGAACGATTATTTGGTAAGTTGAATAAATTAGATATATTCATCACCTTAAAATGACAAATTTATACGGATGAAAAATTGGTTTAAGGCGAATTCAGCACATTTGATCGTTATTGCGATATTTATTGCGCTCGTATTTTTTTATTTTACCCCTGTTTGGCAAGGAAAAACACTGGCGCAGTCGGATGTGGTACAGGCGCAGGCGGCGCAGAAGGAATTATTTGATTTTAAGGCAAAGGATGGTAAAGCGCCTTTATGGACTAATTCTATGTTTGGCGGAATGCCGACTTATCAAATTTGGCAAGAAAATGAGAATAACATTGGTACCTATTTCTTAAAAGCGGTTAAGTTCGCCTTTCCGAGCCCAATGGATACGGTGCTATTTTATTTGTTGGGGGCTTATTTCCTTTTTAGTGTCTTACGGATCAAACCCTGGCTTGCCGCAGTCGGCGCAATAGCCATTGCATTTACATCCTATAATTTTATTTATATTGAAGCTGGGCATATAACAAGGGCCAATGCAATCGCATTTATTCCGCCTGTTATTGCTGCGGTTATTATGTGTTATCGGGGAAGTAAATTGTGGGGGCCTGTATTATTGGCGTTGTTCCTTTCGCTGGAAATTCGCGTCAATCACTTACAGACAACCTATTATCTGTTAATAGTCCTCATGGTATACGTGATTTTCACGTTCATCGATGCGCTTAAACAAAAGCAATTAAAAGGTTTTTTTATCGCTTCAGGAAGGCAGATTGTCGCAGTGGTCATCGCTTTGATGGTAAATGCATCTATTTTATTGCCGACTTGGGAATATAGTAAATTAAGCACGCGTGGACATGCCAATATCACGAAGGTTGATAACAACAATGCTAAAGAGAAAGGGCTTGATAAAGAATATGCCTATGAGTGGAGCCAAGGGATTGGTGAGACCATAACCTTTTTAATTCCGAATGCCTATGGTGGTTCAACTGGAGGACAATTGGACGAGAAATCACATGTCGCTAAGTTCCTAATGGAACGAGGAGGGGCGTCGGAGATTCAAGCTGGCCAGATGGCGCAAGGCATGCCAACCTATTGGGGCGACAAACGTTTTACTTCGGGGCCATGGTATTTTGGGGCAGGAGTTTTCTTCCTATTTGTGTTGGGGCTTGTTATTGTCAAGGATCGCTTCAAGTGGTGGATTTTGGCAACAACCATTTTAGCGTTGCTTTTGTCATTCGGAAAAAACTTTACTCTTGTATCGGATCTGTTCTTTGACTATTTCCCCATGTACAATAAGTTTAGGGCTGTTGAATCTATTCTTGTTGTGGTTTCCATTACCGTGCCAATGATGGCGATTATGGCAGTAAACGAACTGTTAACACGTGCTAAGGAGATACCAAACTTAGATAAAAAAATCTTGTATACCTTTATTGGTGTCGGTGGAGTCTGTCTGTTGATTGCCGTAACGCCGGATCTCTTTTTGAATTTTGGAAATGCGGAGCATAGCAATTTGGTAGAAATGTTAGAGCATCAGATCGGAGATAAGGCCTTTGCGACAGAGTTGGCAAACCAGTTGGTTCTGGATCGCAAAGATATCGCGAGTAAAGATGCCTACCGTTCCTTTTTCATTGTTCTGCTGACCTCTGGATTTGTTTGGGTCTTTTTAAAGAAAAAACTGAGCGAGGGTGTATTATTAGGGGCTTTGCTCGTCTTATTCTTGTTTGATTTATGGAGTGTAGATAAGCGCTTCTTGAATGACAAATCTTTTATGGAGAAGGGTGCTACAGCACAGCAAGTATTCCAACAACGTGAAGTGGATCAATTGATCTTAATGGATAAAGATCCAAGCTACCGCGTACTTGACTTGACTTCAGATCCGTTTTCGGATGCCCGTCCGTCCTACTTCCATAAATCCTTAGGCGGATACCATGCAGCAAAATTAATGCGTTTCCAGGAAATTTTGGAAAATCAATTTAATGGCGCCCTGAACGAAGATGTATTGGATATGTTCAACGTACGTTATTTGATTACGACAGATCCTCAGAATCAGTCACAACGTATTGTAAGAAGAAGTACAGCTGCAGGAAATGCTTGGTTTGTAGATCGGGTAAGTTTTGTGAAAGGAAATGCCGAAGAAATGCAGGCAATCAGTTCGTTTGACCCACATAAGGAGGCCTTTGTGAATCAACAATATCAAAATGAGATTAAGGCTAAAACATCGACTGCTTCAACGACAGGGGAGATTAAGTTGACCTCCTACCATCCCGATAAAATGCAATATGAATATACAGTTGCCAATGACGCTTTTGCTGTATTTTCTGAAGTATTTTACGATAAAGGGTGGAAAGCTTATGTGGATGGAAAGGAAACGCCTATTATTCGTGCGGATTATATCTTAAGAGCACTGCAGTTACCTGCGGGAACGCATAAGGTAGAATTTGTTTTTGATCCAGAGTCGCACAAATTGGGTAATGTATTGACTTTAATCTCGTCTATTGTTCTTGTATTGGGAATAGGCGCGGCGATATATTTCTCCTTTAAAGGGAATAAAAAAGAAACAGCGGCTTAGCTGCTGTTTCTTTTTATTGTGTGAGCTTTAGAATAATTTGAGTTGTGGATCAGTTATTCTAAAGCTTTTTCTATGATGTGGCGTAGACCCATGCGCCAATACAGCTGTTCTGTGTTTAACTGTTGGGTACCCTTTGTTGTTGAGCCAGTCGTAGTGGGGATAATCCACAGCAATGTTGTCCATATATTCATCCCGATAAGTTTTGGCCAGAATTGAAGCAGCTGCGATCGACAGATACTTGCCATCCCCCTTGACGATACATGTATGCGGAATTTGTTGATAGGGAATAAACTTATTTCCGTCAACGATGATATACTCCGCTTTGGTTTTTAAGAGATCAAGCGCCTTGTGCATGGCTAAGTAGCTTGCATTATGGATGTTTATGCGATCTATTTCTTCGGCTGAAACACTGGCAACTGCAAATGCGAGAGCTTCGCGTTCGATAATTGGCCGCAACATCATCCTTTTTTTCTCACTAAGTTGTTTGGAGTCGTTAAGGAGATCGTGGTAATAGTCTGTTGGGAAAATCACTGCTGCAGCGAAAACGGGCCCTGCCAGACAGCCCCTTCCAGCTTCGTCACAACCGGCTTCAATCCACTGCTCCTGATAATATGATAATAGCATATGCGATTCTTAAAATAGCCGAAATTACAAATAAATTTGGAGTTATTTATTGTAACTTCTGTGTGAATATTGGCCATTTACATTAATTAACACTAATAATGTCTTCTTTTGTAAAGATTTAGAGCACTAGACTATTAATATGATGGAATAATTTTCATTAGCAAAATAAGAAGTTGTTCCGGTCTGGGCCATATTGTTTCAATATTAAACTTGGGCAATAGTTTTGGTGTCAAAGATTTAACAATTATAGAAATATAAAAATACATATTATGAGAGGCTTTATGCTTTTGTTGTTTAGTATGCTGATGGGATGGACTGTTTATGGCCAGACGAAGAGCGTACAGGGAATCTTGAAAGATGACAAGAATCGAATTGTTGCCGGGGCGACGGTTAAGCTGACGTCAAAGTTGGATTCTATGACTACAGGATCCAATATGGCGGGGATTTTTATCTTTGATAAGATCAAATCCGATACCTTTAAAATTACCGTTTCAAACTTAGGCTTCGAGCGCTTTGAAAAGGAATTTAGTATTCCTAAAGGCGAGTCAAAATATATAATTCCAAGTTTAACTTTACAACAGAATTCACAGATGCTGCAGGAAGTTGTGGTTGATGGAGTCCCTACTGTCGTTGTTAAAAGTGATACCCTGGAATATACCATGAAAGATCTAAAGCTCCGCGATGGCGCCGTTGCGGAAGACGCGTTGAAAAAGTTACAGGGAGTCGAAGTGGATAAAGATGGTAACGTTACAGCACAAGGTGAATCCGTAAAGCGGGTTCGTATTAATGGTAAGGACTTTTTTGGTGGAGATGTAAAGACAGCTACCCAAAATTTACCTGCAAATATTATCCAAAAGATGCAGGTCATCGATGATTATGGTGATATGGCCAATGTCACTGGCAATAAAAACGGTGATTCGGAAAAGGTGTTGAATATTCAGATAGATCCCAAATACAATACTGGGCATATGACTACCCTACGGGCTGGCGTGGGAACAGAAGATCGCTATCAGGCTACCGGTATGTGGATGGGGATGCGTGAAGGTGAACAAATTTCGGTGCTGGGGAATTTGAACAATACCAATGCCCCCTTATTCGATTTTAGTACTGTAGGTGGTGGCGCCCGCCGTGGCCAGGGTGGTGGCGGCCGCCGAGGTGGTGGTATGTTTGGTGGCTCGGACGGTTTGACAAAAATTGGTTCCATAGGACTGAATTACCGCAAAGACTTTAATGATAAACTGACTGTTTACGGTAGCTATAGTTTTAGCCATAGCAACAATACAACACTATCCCAACGTTTTCAGGAAAATACACTGCCTAATATAATGCAGACGGACAGTGTGACATCCAATTCGAACACGGTTGGTGATAGCCATCGTTTCGAAGCAAATGTCGAATGGAAGCCTACAACGAAAGATTATATCAAAATATCGCCTCAGTTTGGCTACGACAAGAGCGATGCAACGACAGGTACGAATTCGCTCACGTATCGTAGTAGTGTATTTAATAATTCTCAGGCGCAAGATATTGTTGCCAATTCCACTGCACCGAGATTTGGGATTAGCGGTTTATACAATCATAAATTTAATGATAAAGGAAGGAATGTTTTTGTAAACATGAACTTCAATAATGCAAAAACAACGAAAGATCAGAATGCCATTCTAGATAGGTTGTTGGCGGATCCCAACAATGCAAATGCTCCATTAGACTCGATCTATGAAAAGACGATTCTGGAAGCTAATAATAAAAGTTGGAATGGAGGGGCCTCGGTGAATTATACTGAGCCTGTTTCCGAGAAAGGAAAAGTAGAGTTTACCTATGATTTCAACAAAAATAAGTATGATAATTCGAACAAACAACAAGGATTTGACCGCGATGGAAACCTTATAGCAGAAGACCCGAAGTTGAATTTTGATTACAATTACGATTATTCCTTCACAACACATAAAATAGGGGCGAACTATTTGTATAGTGGCGATAAAATAACCTATTCCATTGGAGCAGCAGCTCAACCTTCCCAATTAAGAGGAGATGCGATCAGTTCAGGCTTAGTCGTTCCAATTCATCGCAACAATATGAACTGGATGCCTATTGCACGTTTTGAGTATAAATTTTCGAGACAGTCCAATATCTCTGTCAATTATTCGGGAACACCGAATGAGCCTTCAGTAACGCAGATCTTGCCCTTTGATATGAGTACAAATCGGACCAGTATCGTAATCGGTAACGCCAATCTGAATCCGGAATTTAGCCATCAATTGAATGTGCGGTTCCGTAAAAATGATTTTCAAAAAGGAAATAACTTCTTTGCGTTCGTTAATGCCGGTTTGACTAACAACAAGATTGTGAGCTTGAGCAAAAGCTATTTTGATGATTTAATGGACTATCAAACTGGACAAACAAATTCTACGTTAGTATCCGAAACTCGCTACTTGAATGAAACAAGCGATAAACCATTTAATGTGAGTTCTTTTTATCATTACGGAAAGTCATTGAAAGAAAAAACATATAATATTATGTTAATGGGCGGGGTGTCCTACAACAAAAATATTGGATATGTTTCTACGGAGAAAGATGATAACATCGGTCAAAAGAACGTTGCCCGGAATATTGTTTTAAATCAAGGTTTGATGTTTAGATACAACCCTTCGGAGAATTTGGAAATCAATCCGGGAGTACGCTACCAATTTAATCATACGGAGAATTCATTGACAAATCGTACGACGAATGTTTCTTCTTGGACACCCACATTGATTGGCTCTGTTAACATCACAAAAACTACAATTTTCGGAGCGGATCTATCGAAGCAATTCAATAGTGGTTATGGAGCCGGTATCAATGCAAACCCGTTTGTCATCAATACGTACCTTGAGCAGAAGTTCTTGAGTCAACAACGTGGTACAGTACGTTTACAAGCATTTGACTTATTGAATCAGCAAACGAATGTTTCCCGGACAGTGAGCGAATCTATGATTACAGATAGCCGTACCAACCGTTTGGGACGATATTTTATGATTTTGTTTACTTACAAGTTCCAAAAATTCGCTATGGGGAACCCTGAAGGCGAGAACAGATTCCCAGGCGGAATGAGACCACCGCGTATGTAATTTGAATAATCTTATTGCTATAGGATATAAAAACGGTCATAGTGATTTCGCTATGACCGTTTTGCGTTTAAAAATGCCTAGTTTTGTGATCACTTCATGTGCCCTATGATTTGAAGATTGAGCAAAGTGGCGAAAGAATGTACGATTGTATATTTTTTTGGAGGAGATAGTCAAGGCTAACGGGCACACAAAATAGATAGACTAAAGAAGTTACAGCTAGTTTATACTGCATGGAATACGAAATTATTAGACTTTCAAACGGAATACGCGTAGTATTTCAATATCAGAATTTACCGGTTACACATGTCTGCATGGTCATCAATGCGGGGTCTCGTGATGAGTCTGCTGGAAAATATGGTGTAGCCCATTTTATTGAGCATCTTTTATTCAAACGAACAGAAAGACGCTCGACACAACAGATTATAAATCATTTGGAATCCGTTGGCGGAGATTTGAATGCTTATACAACGAAGGAATATACCTGTGTACATGCCTCTATTCTTCAGCCTTATTTAAGTCGTGCCTTAGATCTTTTTGAAGATATCTTTTTTCATTCCACTTTTCCCGATATAGAATTGGATAAAGAAAAATCTGTCATTGTAGATGAAATGGCGTCTTACCTGGATAGCCCAGAAGAGTCTATTGTAGACGATTTTGAGGATCTGGTTTTTCAGGGGTCGGGTTTAGGACACAATATTTTGGGACTGGAAGATCAGCTTCTCGCACTACAAAAGGGCGATATCGTCGACTTTATGCAGGCAAACTATGATACAAATGAAATGGTTATTGGTATCACAGGTAATTATACGCTAAAAGAAGTTGAGCGATTGTTGCACAAGATCTTTGGTGGTGTTCCAGCAAATACAATTATGCGGATGAGAAACGATGTCAATCCAATTATTGAACAGCATCTTGCAGTTGCAAAACCAATTAATCAGGTTCATTACATGCTTGGATCTTTGGCTTACGGTTATCGTGATGAGCGTAAGACAGGGCTGTTGCTTTTGAACAATATGCTTGGCGGCATGGGAATGGGTTCTATTCTGAATCTTTCTATTCGGGAGAAATATGGAATAGCCTATACCATTGAATCTAATTATACTATTTTTTCGGATACAGGGTTATTTAGTATTTACCTCGGTACCGATGAAGAAAAAGTTGAAAAAGCTAAAAAACTCGTCTTTAAAGAACTAGCGAAGCTAACCGAGCAACCGCTATCCGAAACTGCAGTAAAAAAGGCGAAGCAGAAATTTATTGGTCAGATTGCTTTGACCGAAGAGAACCGTATGAGTATGATTATCTCTGCCGCGAAAAACGTGATGGACTATGATCGTGTCATCTTATTGGACGAAGTAATTGAAAAAATTCAGGACTTGACTAATACAGGGCTGCTGGAAATAGCGCAAGATGTATTTGACCCGAAGAAGATGTTGTCGCTAAGTTTTGTTCCCGAAGACTGAATTTAAGGATCGATAGATCCTTCTGAGGAAATGAACAATATGAGATCGAACGGCCGAAGATGGGAATATAGCTGGCTGAAATGAATTTATATTGCATATAAAAAGCAATTTATCTAAGTTTGCGCTTACGGGAATTCGTTCTCATCAACCATTGACTGCAGAAAGCAGATTCAATACCTATTGTAGCAGACAAATAAACGAATAAAAAATATAAGGGATGAAAACAGCATATGTATTTCCTGGTCAAGGGGCCCAATTTGTTGGAATGGGGCAAGACCTGTATAATTTAAATGATGAAACGAAAGCTTTGTTCGAACAGGCTAACGATATTTTAGGATTTCGCATCACGGATGTCATGTTTTCCGGTACAGACGAGGAGTTGAAACAAACCAACGTAACCCAACCGGCTATTTTCTTGCATTCGGTCATTTTGGCAAAAGCATTGGGAGAGTCTTTTCAACCGGACATGGTTGCAGGTCACTCATTGGGTGAGTTTTCGGCTTTGGTAGCAGCGGGCGCACTGAGCTTTGAAGATGGCTTGAAATTGGTTGCACAACGCGCCAACGCGATGCAAAAAGCATGTGAGCTTCAGCCTTCAACGATGGCTGCGATATTAGGTCTGGAAGATGCTATAGTGGAAGAGATCTGTGCTAAAGTTGATGACGTAGTGGTGGCAGCGAATTATAACTGTCCCGGACAATTGGTGATTTCGGGATCTATTGAAGGTGTGGACAAAGCTTGTGCTTTGCTGACCGAGGCCGGTGCTAAGAGAGCATTAAAATTAAACGTGGGTGGAGCATTTCACTCACCATTGATGGAATCTGCCAAAGTCGAATTGCAAGCGGCTATCGAAGCTGTAAACATTTTGTCGCCTCGCTGTCCGATTTATCAAAATATAGATGCCAAACCACAGACAGATCCAGCGGTTATCAAGGAAAATCTTATTGCGCAATTAACTGGCGCTGTACGGTGGACGCAGACAGTACAAAATATGTTGGCCGATGGTGCAACAGCTTTTGTAGAAGTAGGTCCAGGAAATGTATTGCAGGGATTGGTTAAGAAGGTTGACCGTCAGGTGCAGACTTCTGCGGCTTCAGTGACCGCGTAACAAAATATTCAGTATAAAAAAAGGAATTATTTTGCTGTGCCCTCAAAAAGTGTCCAACTTTTTGAGGGCATTTTTTATGAACGAAAAATCGGAATCACATCAAGAATTACCTGTCCATCCCTGAAAAATGTTTACAAAAGGTCTAATACGGTTCTTACTTTACCTCAAGAATTAACCTGTAAAAATGGATAAGACATAGCGATCAGTTTCGGAGATTACTCGGTGCTTCTTCGGTGCTTCTTCGGTGCTCGTTCGGTACTTCTTCGGTTGCAAGCGAAGAAACACCGAACGAGCTCCGATCGATATCCGTTTTTTAACCGAGAGAATGCAGAATCAACTAGGAGCGTAAAAACTATTTGTCCTTAAACATACTATAGTGATCTTTCATGACCTGCAGCACGAAGTCGTTGGGAGTCATTTTTTCAGGATGTTTGACTTCCATAACCGCTTCAAGACGCTGTACCAAAGCTGTTAAAATTCCTACATCTCTTCTGTCAAAAGCTGTTTGATAGATCTCTTTGACCGAATTGGCATCCTTGTCGCTCAATTTGATAACCTGCGGAAATAAAATTGGATGATTGTCAAAAGTCTCTTCGTAGATTGTGTCGCTCAATTTTAAAGTAGGTTTGAGGCTTATAACCGAAGTTTCCGCGGCAATATCTCCAATGCGTTGTCCATTTTTGGATAAAACGATCGAAGTAATGGCGACACCGCCCATCGTCATCCAAATATCTACGATAGATAGGCTCCATCTGGACAAGTATTGATAAAAGTTGGCCCGCGAACCGTCAAGTTTAACGACCTTTATTTTCATGATCTTCTTGCCTACTGTCTGACCGCCAAAGGCAGTTTCGGTAATCAATGTATAAAAAAACGCGGGCAACGTCAATGCCATCATAATACCATAAAAGAGATAAGGATCTCCGCTGGTGCTATTTATACTGTCCAATAGGAAAAAGCAAAAGAAATAATAACAGACTATAATAAAATAATCTATTGCAAAAGCGATCATTCTTGAACCAAGACTGGCAAGATTATATTCGATTTTTACATTTTGTGCTGTATTGATCTCAAGCTTATTCATATGTAAATTATTTGAATTTAATAGCAATATAGCATATCTGGGTCATTTTAGCTCCAATTTGTGCTTTTCAATGATGGATATTTCCTATATTTGGTTGAGCCAGTTAAAAAAATTAATGAGAGAAGCATCCTTTGTAGAACGAAATAAAGAAAAATGGACGTTAATTGAAAATAATTTATCAATTAATATGCCGGTTGATCCAGATGAACTGGCCTCAAATTACATTGAGCTCACTAATGATCTGGCTTATGCACAAACTTTTTATCCTGAAAGTAAGGTAAAGGCTTACCTGAATGAACTGGCAGTGACCGTGCATCAGAAAATCTATAAAGATCAGAAAGCGTCCAATAATAAGTTTAAATCTTTTATCAATGAAGAGATACCGCAGGCGATCTGGTCAATCCGTAGACCTTTGTTGTACTCCTTCTTAATTTTTGTTTTGGCTTCAGTCATTGGTTTTGTATCGTCTGTATACGATATGGATTTTATTCGGCTTATTTTAGGTGACTACTATGTCGATTCGACGATAGAAAGTATAAAAGCAGGAGATCCTGCTGCAGTATATGGGAAGGGGAGCAACTTTGGATCAGCGATTTGGATTACGATTAATAATGTGCGGGTTGCTTTTATGGCCTTTGCTGCCGGACTATTTTTCAGTGTAGGGACAGGTTATGTGCTGTTTAGCAATGGTATTATGCTTGGTGCATTTCACCATATGTTTTTCCAGTATGGCGTTATGGGGAAAGCCATGTCGGCGATTTGGATTCATGGCACTATTGAGATTTCGGTAATTATTGTGGCAGGAGGATGCGGATTGGCCATCGGTAATAGCATTCTATTTCCCAAATCGTTTACACGTTTGACATCGTTTGTCCGTACAGCAAAGATTGCAATGAAAGTTCTCGTCAGCACGATTCCTTTTTTTATTATAGCCGGAACATTGGAAGGTTTTGTAACACGGTATTATAATATGTCAATTTGGTTATGTTTAATAATTATCGTTTTATCCGTACTGGCTATCCTTTATTTTTATGTTATTAATCCTTATCGACTAGCAAAACGATTTCAATGGAAATAGATTTTGAGTTTCAAAAAGAACGGAAGGTGGGGGACTTTATCCAAAGTTTCATAGATCTTTTTAAATTGATCTATAAGCACTTTGTTTCTACTATTTTTGGTTTATCTGCTCTGCCACTGGCGGGGATTGCCTTGGTTTATTATTTTCTGTCTACAAAAATCACATTCTCTGCCAACAGTGATTCTTTTGAGGATATCGATGCTTTTACGTGGGCTGGATTACTCATTCTGGCGCTGATAGCTTTGGGGCTGTACGTTTATGGTATTTCTATCGAATATTTTGTACTGCTCAAAGAACGCAAAAGTACGGCATTTTCGGGAGCGGAGGTGCTGAAGAATTTCAGATCAAACCTCGGGAAATACTTTATGTTTTTGATTGCCATGATATTGGCGTTAATTGTTGTCTTTATTCCCCTGGCCATCGTCGCTGCAATTTGTGCTTTTATCCCTTTCGTCGGAAGTTTTGCGATCGGTATTTTGGGGTCTATGGTTGGCATTTGGTTATTTTGCTCATTTTTATTTTATCGGGAAGGTTATTCGGATTTAGGGAGCTGTTTTACAGATGCCTATGTCATGCTGAGCAAAAAATTGATTCAATATGGTATTGCCACCTATATCGTGAATTTTATTTTTCAAATGGCGGTCATGATGATTTCCATTGTGCCATTGATTATCATGGGGCTTTTATCATTCAACTTCTTAGGTATAGATACCGCCTTTTTTGATTCATCCTGGGGAAAACTGTTGATGACATTGGGAGGCTTATTTATCACGTTATTCACCCTCTTTCTGTATATGTCTGGAGTTTTGGCCAATGGTATTATTTATGAAACGGCCAAGGACCTCAAATTTGGGGAACGTATTTATGGCATGATCGAAAAGATAGGAGGAAAAGATGAATAAACTCTTGTCTTTTTTCTGCATTGCCTGTTTGTCGATTATGTATGCCTGTGATCCCAAACCAAGAAATACAGAATCCAACAGCGATAGGATTGATTCACTTCATGTGCAAATAGATTCGACCTTAGTGGTAGCCGATTCTGTCGCTATTGACTCAATAGCCGTAAAGGCTCCTAATGGCCAGCAGGAAAAAGATGAAATTGACCTGTGGGATCCAACATTATTTGATTCAATCCCAAAATATACCGAAGAACGTTCGTTTAAAATGGATCCTTATCAGGATATCATCAAAAGATACGAGACGGACGATTTTGTTTATTCAGAAAATATTAAAGATCGCGTAGGCGTATTACAGCGCATCCTTGCGCGGCTCGCGGAGTGGATTGGAAGTATCATGCCAGATAATCCCTATAAATTTCGGGAAGAGTTTGGTTATGTATTTGCCTTTTTAGCTGTTATTGCATTAGCGTTTATCCTTTATAAAGTGCTCTACAACAGAAAACAATATTTTATTAAACATAGTGAAGAGGAGAGTGAACTTGACGTTTTAGCGTATGTAGAGCGAAATCTGATGAATAGCAACCTAGAACCTTATATTCAGGAGGCTATTGCCCAAAGGAATTATGCGTTGGGAATCCGATACTTACAGCTATTGAATATTCAGAAACTAGCGCAATCAGATCATATAAAATGGAAGCTGAGCAAAACAAATGCTGAATTTGCAGAAGAGATTCAAAACGAGGAGCTCCGTCGTGGATTTGCTGAATGTACAAGAATATTTGATTATGTCTGGTTCGGTCAATTTGAATTAACAGAAGACAATTTTAGTCAATATCAGCAATTGTTTCACCAATATCAAAAACAGATTAAATGAAGGGATCGGTAAAATTTGGATTGATATTATTGACTGTTGTGTTAGTGCTAATAGCTCTTATCGATGCAACAAGTAAGAAACCTATTATCTGGGATCGGACTTTTGATGCAAAGGATAAAAATCCCTTTGGAGCTTATGTATTGCGTCAAGAACTGAAGCATATCATTGATCAAAAGAATACAACGATTGAGCGACCATTGTATGAGTATCTGGATAGCACAAAGAAAACAGACGCTAACTTATTTTTTTATACGTCCTATTTTTCGTTGGGTGAAGCAGCGGAAGATAAGTTACTGGATTATGTAAACCGAGGTGGGAAAGCAATGATTGTAGCCGAGGATATTGATAATTACCTATTGGATTCCCTGGGTTTGGAAGCAGATAATTTCTATGGTTTTAAAAAAGGTGTAAATATAAAAAGTCAGTTGCGCGTGCGGTTGATGAACGATAACAATAAAATTCATTACAGTAAATCAGATCTTGGCGAAGTATTTAAAAAACTTCCTAAAAATGCGACTATTTTGGGCTCGATCACCTATAAGGAATTTGGGCTACCGAACTTCATCGCGGTTCAATTTGGTAAAGGAACGTTCTATCTTCACCTGACCCCTGATTTATTTGGGAACTATTACTTGCTGAATTCCGCCTCGCAATATGCCTATGTTGCTAAGTCGTTATCTTATCTAAATGATAAGCCGATCGCTTGGTATGATTTTAAAGCGAATATGGAGCAATATCGGACACCTTTGCGTGTATTGCTTATGAATGATGGTCTTCGGCAAGCCTGGTATGTTTTGTTAGCGGGGCTAGTCCTTTTGCTTGTGTTTAGAAGTAGACGTGAGCAGCGGGCTGTGGCGGTAGTGAGTCCGGAACCAAATCTCTCGAAGGAGTTCTGTGGAACCATCGCTACTTTATATTATGAAAATGGTGCACCAGGTAATATGGTCGCAAAAAAAATAGATTACTTCCTGCACGATCTTCGGATGCGCTTTCATTTGGACACGCTGATGTTGCGGGAAGAAGAGTTCATTGAGGAACTGGCAGAGCGGTCTGGGGTTTCGCTCGCAGAGACACAGTCTTTAATCAGGCTGATTGTTCGTATGCAAGATGCTAAACAACATGATGTGGCTGATCTCAAATTGATTAATGATACAATAGAAGAATTTAAACATAAAGCAAAAATGATATGAGTGACTTCGATAAATATATATCTTTTGAAAATCGAATAGATGTGTCCGTTTTATTCGATAAAATGGCGCAGGTAAAGTCGGAGGTGAAAAAAGTAATCGTTGGGCAAGATCAATTGATTGACATGCTCTTAATCTCAATTTTGGCTTCGGGGCATTCTTTGATCGAGGGCTTGCCGGGGGTGGCAAAAACATTATCCGCAAAATTGATTGCCAAAACTATTCACAGTGAATTCAAGCGGATTCAATTTACACCGGATTTAATGCCTTCGGATGTAACGGGATCGTCGATACTCGATTTGAAAAGTAATGAATTTGAATTTCGTCGGGGACCTATTTTTGCAAATATTGTTTTAATCGATGAAATCAATCGTGCTCCGGCAAAGACACAAGCCGCACTTTTTGAAAGTATGGCGGAGCAACAAGTGTCGGTCGATGGAACGACCTATCGATTGCCAGGACCGTTTATTGTTTTTGCGACACAAAACCCCATCGAACACGAAGGTACTTATCGATTGCCGGAAGCTCAGCTCGATCGTTTCTTGTTTAAGATCAATGTGAATTATCCTGAACTTGAACAGGAACTGGAAATATTAAAGGAGCACCATGCCCAAAAAGCAGAGAATAAAGAGGATCAGGTTCAGGCTGTCGTTTCGGCCGCAGAAATTTTAGAATTCCAGAAATTGATCAAATCTATCTTTGTTCACGAAGAGTTGTTAACTTACATTGCTCAAGTTATTATAAAGACACGAACGAATCCAAGTTTGACCCTTGGGGCATCACCGCGGGCTTCTATTGCTTTGTTGGAATCAGCAAAGGCTTCAGCTGCCTTGACAGGCCGAGACTTTGTTACTCCTGAGGATATTCGGAGGGTGGCATCTGTCGTACTGGGCCACCGTGTTATGTTGACTCCAGAAAGGGAAATGGAAGGATTTACCACCGCTTATGTCATCGACCAAATCATTAATTCTGTAGAAATTCCAAGATAATGAAGAAATTAAGGCAGCTTTTTCTAACAAATCAATTCTTCTACACCCTATTAGGTGTAGCAACACTCTTTACATTTTCTTTTTTCGTTAAAGGATTGTTGATTGTGGCTTGGATTGTTTTTTGGATCTGGTTGGCTGTTTTGGCTTTTGATTTTATTGTCTTATTTTCAGGAAAGGGGCGAATTGAGGTCACAAGGGTATATCCTGAAAAATTATCCAATGGCGATGAAAACCCGATGCGTCTGATTGTGAATTCTTTTTACCCGTTTGGGACAAAAGTTGATATTTTGGAGGAGTTTCCGGTACAGCTTCAAATTCGGGATAAAGATTTTGCGACAAGTTTGCTGGCCTTTCAGCGCTCGGAAATTTCGTTTTCCCTGCGACCCACACAAAGGGGTGTTTATCAGTTTGGTCGTTGTATGGCTTTGGTTCAGCGTTTTGGATTTTTCAAAAGAAGGTTTGTTACCAATCAAGAACAGGAAATACCCTGTTATCCGTCCTATATTCAACTCCGAAAATACCAGCTTTTGGCAACAAGTAACCGATTGAATGAACTGGGGATCAAGCGTATTCGACGGATTGGTTCGGCTATGGAATTTGACCATGTTAGAGAATATGTGCAGGGGGATGACTATAGACACATGAACTGGAAGGCATCTGCAAAAGTAAAGAAGCTGATGGTCAACCAGTACGAAGAGGAGAAGTCTCAACCAATTTATTCTTTTATTGATCTAGGTCGGGCAATGCGTATGCCATTCAACGGTCTTACCTTATTGGACTACTCGATCAATGCTGCGCTGGTCCTTTCCAATGCGACCATCTTAAAGCAGGACCGAGCCGGATTATTAACCTTTTCAAAGGATATCAATGCATTTATAGCCGCTGAGAAGAGGAATAATCAAATGCACAAGATTTCGGAGGCACTATACCAGGTGTCGACCAAATTTGAGGAGTCGGAATTTGGAAGATTATATAGTTATGCCAATGCACATATTAATAAACGTTCGCTGATTTTTGTCTATACAAATTTTGAGACCTTAGATTCCTTAAGACGTCAGCTAAATTACCTGTCGATGTTAAATAGAAGCCACATTATAGTCGTTGTTGTTTTTAAAAACGTAGAAATAGAGGATTTAGCGAAGAGTACGCCGAAAAAGACAATAGATATTTACAACCAGGTCATTGCTGAAAAGTTTATCTATGAGAAACAACTTATCGTACAGGAACTGATTCGCAATGGGTTTCAGACAATCTATACAGCACCGGAAAACCTGACCATTAACTCCATCAACAAATATTTGGAAATTAAGGCACGTGGCCTTATTTAATGATGGAGGTATCTTTGACCATTACTTTTGTCCACAAATGCTGATATTTTTCGATCGCTTTTAAATGAATCGGATGTGTCTCGTACGTTGTAATATCTTTAAGGTTTTTGAAAGTGACAATCAATGTATAGTCAAAGCTGTTGTCTACGACAGGTCTCGGGTTTGTCTGCGCCGGAACTCCATAATTGAGCGTTTTGATGATGTCGATTTTTCGAAGGTCCTCAAAAAATCCAACAAAATTCTTTTTTTCTTTTTCACTGAGATCTTTTTTTAGCCAAAAATTGACAACGTGTACAATGGTGCTGGACTCGATAGCCTCATCCGATTGAACTGTATTTGCCCATGTGGGAGCAGTTACGAGCACCATGGGTGCTAGAAGAAAGTTGCGTCTTTTCATGATTGAAACGGTTTAGAAGCTTTAAGATACAAAACCTTCGTGAATTCACCAATACCAATGACGCTCATCGTGAGAAAAGGTTTTTTGTGTTTAATGAAAAATAGGCGTTTTTAACAAACAAAAAAAGGAAGACATCATGTCTTCCTTTTATCTTTTTATGGAGGGTAGGTTCTTACAAACCAAACTCTTCTTTCACTTTATCGATATAATCCAGTTTTTCCCAAGTAAAAAGTTCAACCTCAATTTGCTTTTTCTCGCCAGTTGAGCTCTCGAATTCCTTGGTTACTTTTTTTGGTGTTCTTCCCATGTGTCCATAGGCAGCCGTTTCTGAATAAATTGGATTTCTCAGACCCAAACGCGTTTCAATTCCGTAGGGAGTCATATCAAACAAATGAGCAATTTTTTCAGCAATCTGACCATCGGTCAAATTTACTTTGCTCGTTCCATAGGTATTTACATAGATTCCCATCGGATCTTTTACACCAATTGCATAGGAAATCTGTACGAGAATTTCATCTGCAACACCTGCTGCCACTAAGTTTTTGGCAATATGGCGCGTTGCGTATGCAGCAGAACGGTCTACCTTAGATGGATCTTTTCCTGAGAAAGCCCCTCCACCATGTGCACCTCGGCCGCCGTAGGTATCGACAATGATCTTGCGACCGGTAAGTCCTGTATCTCCGTGAGGTCCACCGATAACAAATTTTCCAGTTGGATTGATATGAAACTTAATTTCATCGTTAAATAACAACTGAAGTTCTGGTTTCAATTGTGCTTTAACACGAGGAATCAAGATCGTTTTGATGTCATGTGTAATTTTATCCAACATAACTTGTTCCGTATCGAAGTCGTCATGTTGTGTGGAGATTACGATTGCTTCGATTCTTTTTGGTTTGTGATCGTCACTATACTCAAGGGTAACCTGAGATTTTGCGTCCGGGCGCAAATACTTGATTTCGTTATTTTCGCGACGTAGCTCGGCCAATTCATAAAGTAAGCGATGCGATAGGTCCAATGCCAGAGGCATAAAATTCTCAGTTTCGTTGTTTGCATAACCGAACATGATACCTTGGTCGCCCGCACCTTGTTCTTGCCTTGTCTTGCGGTCTACGCCCTGGTTGATATCAGCAGACTGCTCGTGAATCGCCGAAAGAACGCCACAGGAATTTGCCTCGAACATGTATTCAGACTTGGTGTAGCCAATCTTTTGGATCACCGAACGGGCTATTTTCTGAACATCGAGGTATATGTTTGATTTAACTTCCCCGGCAAGGACAACCTGTCCTGTGGTTACTAGTGTTTCAATAGCGACGCGAGAATCCTCGTCCCATGCTAAAAAATTGTCTATTAATGCATCTGAAATTTGATCCGCAATTTTGTCTGGATGCCCTTCAGAAACAGATTCTGACGTAAATAAATAAGCCATGCTTTACGTAATTTTTAATATTGGATTTGCGCTAGAATGAAATAACAGCAAAGTGATAAGAGCCGTGATAGCGAAGGGTTTTTAGCACTTTTTTACTGTGGTTGCAATCTCCTTGTCGTTGCCTTGTAACGCAACAGCACGCAAATCAGTCCACATTCTATTTTTTGTGCGACAAAGCTACAATACTTTGAGGATTATTTAAAATCAAATTTATATTTTAACTTTTAAAAGCATAGGGAAGTGCGTTAATTAGTATAAAGATTACATTATTTTAAGAAATTGGTAATTTCCGCTATCTTTGGATATGTCAGAACGTAAACAAATACTGTTTGTTATTAATCCTATTTCAGGGGGGAAAAATAAAACTTCTTTTAAAAAACAAGTGCTGGATGTGCTTGATCTGCAGAAGTTTGATCCTACTTTTCAGCAGACCGCGAGACCGAACCATGCTTACGAAATTGGGCTGAAAGCGGTCAAAGAAGGCTATGATGCAGTTATCGCGGTCGGTGGTGATGGGACGATCAATGAACTGGGCTCCGCTTTGGTAGGATCTGGAATTCCATTGGGGATTATTCCTGAAGGTTCTGGTAACGGCCTGGCGCTTTACTTGGGGGTTCCAATGAATGAAGCTGCTGCTATCCGTCGGATTAATCGTTTTGAATCGATAGAGGTGGATTGTGGTGTAATTAATGATAGACGATTTTTTAATATCGCGGGTTTAGGTTTTGATGCCTCTGTAAGTGAAAATTTTGCGAATGAAAATATTCGCGGACCTTTGGGCTATATGAAGTCCGTTTTTAATGTGCTCAGCAAGTATCAGCCGGCACATTACAAATTGACGATTGATGGAAAGGTATACGAAAGGCAAGCGTTTATGATCAGCGTAGCGAACTCTCCCCAATATGGAAATAATGCCTATATCGCACCACAGGCTTCGGTTAACGATGGCATTTTAGATGTCTGTATCGTGCACAAATTTCCGCTTTACATTTTGCCAAAGATGATTTTCCATCTTTTTAATAAATCGGCAGATCAATCCAGTTATGTCGAGATCATTCCTGGAAAGAACATACAGATCGAGATTGATAAGGTGTCACCGGTTCATGTGGATGGGGAGCCGATCGAACTTGGCGATAAATTGGATATTTCCATTATGCCAAAAGCGTTAAAGATAATTTGTTAAGATCATGAGTAAAAATAAGAAACAGTCCTATGAGGGCGTTGTATATTCAACAGACGACAGCTTCAGCTATCAGCTGGCTGATTTTTTTCAGGAAGCAGATACGTTACCTGTAAATCAGCAAAACTTAAAAGTGCAGCTTGACCGGAAAATGCGGAAGGGGAAAGTTGTTACGTTGGTTACGGGGTTTGTTGGAAAAGCGGAAGACTTGGAGAATTTAGGTAAATTGTTGAAAACGAAGTGCGGAGTGGGTGGAACAGTGAAGGATGGGGAGGTCATCATTCAGGGAGAGTTTAAACAAAAGATCTATGATTTGTTACTTAAAGAGGGGTATCGCGTAAAATTAGTTGGTGGTTAAACAAGTATATCAGGGATAATAGTGGTAAATCTAATGAATTGTCTATTAGGCAAGTATGCTTTGAGTGTAGGATGCCTAGTTGTTCAGAAACATGAGTAATCACTTACTTTTTGTCGTTTAAAATCCTTGATTTTTTTGCATATCAAAAAAAAAATGGCTTTCATTGTAAAATAATTATTGCGAATAAGCGATTTAGCATAGAGTAATAATGATTATATAACGGGAACTGCTGAGAAAAATAACACTGATTAATGGTGTGTTCAGTTTGAAAAAACAAATTTGATTTTTTTTATATATTTGAGATGAATATTTTAAATTTGACATTAAATATTAAATTTGCTTTGCAAAATTGGTTTCAAAAGCGAATAAGAGTGCATATAATTTAAACAACATTATATATTTAAACAACAGTAAAAAACTAAAAATTAGAAAAATGGCAAACGCACCTAAAACTGCTGCAAAACAAGAGAGCAACAACGGAGGATCTTTCTTTGCTCAAGCTGCAATCATCATCTGTTTCATCGTGGGTTTCTGTGTATGGAAATTTGTGATGGGCAATCCAACTAACTTCGTTGACAACAATCCTGAAAATGCTCCAAATCCAGGTAACTACTTAGGAATGGTTTACCATGCTGGGGCTATCGTACCTGTTTTGCTTGGTTTATTCTTGATGGTATGGGTTTTCTCAGTAGAACGTTTTATCGTTATTAACAAAGCTTCTGGTAATGGTAACGTAGGAAACTTCGTTCGTAAAATTCAAACGTTGATTAATGGTGGAAACATCGATTCAGCTATCGCTGAGTGTGACAAACAAAAAGGTTCAGTAGCAAATGTTGTAAAAGCTGGTTTATTGAAATACAAATCAGTATCTGCAGATCCTGAAGTAAACACCGAAAAAGCTGCTATTGCAATTCAAAAAGAAATCGAAGAAACTACAGCATTAGAAATGCCAATGTTAGAGAAAAACTTAAACGTTATCGCTACATTAGTTTCTATCGGTACATTATGTGGTCTATTGGGTACGGTAACAGGTATGATCAAAGCCTTCTCGGCATTGGCAACAGGTGGTGCTCCAGATTCAGCTAAATTGGCAAACGGTATCTCTGAGGCCTTGATCAATACAGCAACTGGTATCGCGACTTCAACATTCGCTATCGTATTGTATAACATCTTTACTGCAAAAATCGATAAATTAACTTACTCTATCGACGAAGCTGGTTTCTCAATCGTACAAACATACGCTGCAAACCACAAATAAGAACTATGATGAAAGTTTTTGATTTTATTTTATGGAAATCAAAAATCAAAAGCATCATAGGATAGAAGATTGAGTTTTTAATTTAAAAAGAAGAATTTAAAATGGGTAAAGCAAAAGTAAAAAGAGCCAGTACGTCGATCGACATGACAGCGATGTGTGACGTATCGTTCTTACTGCTTACGTTCTTCGTCTTAACGGCGACTGCGCGCCAACCGGAAGCATTGACGGTGGATACCCCAGCATCGACTACAAAAGATAAGTTACCTGATTCAAATGTAGGTATGATCACAATAGGCGATCAAGGTAAAGTTTTCTTCGGTACGACTGATCAACAGGTTCGCGTAAAAGCACTAGAAAGAATGTCAGCAAAATATGGCGTTGGCTTTTCACAAGAAGATTATGATCGTTTCAAATTGATGGAAAACTTTGGTGTACCAATGTCTAAATTGAAAGGATTATTAGCTCTGGATGGAAGTAAGCGTACGGAAAAAGGTGTGCAAACTGGTATCCCGGTTGATAGTACAGAGAATACTTCAAATGAGTTGTATTACTGGGTTCAAAATGCCCGTCTTGCAGCTGAGGAAGTAAATAAAGAAAAGGAAGCATCTGATAAAAACTTCGTGCATCCAGGACCTTTAAAGATGGCTATCAAAGCAGATGCGAATGAAAAATATCCTTCGGTTAATTTAGTTATTGAAACGTTGCGCAATCAAAAGCAAAACAAATTTAGTTTCATAACAGGCATGCGTGCTGAGGAGAAATAATTGACGATTTAATAAGAACAAACAATGGCAGAATTAAATCAGGATAGTGGTAAAAAAGGCAAAGGCGGGAAAGTAAGATCCAAGAAGAATGGCGGTAAGGTCGACCTTACAGCGATGGTGGATTTGGCGTTCTTGTTGATTACCTTCTTCATGTTGACCACATCCTTAAATAAACCGCAAGCGATGGATGTGGCTATGCCAGACAAAAATAAAATTAAGGAGCAACAAAGCGATGAATTGCTTACAGCAGATAATCGTTCACTTACAATTTTATTGGGTTCTGACAATAAAGTCTCTTGGGTATATGGTCAAGTTGCTCGTCCGATCGAAGGTCCTACTGTTGCTGGTTACGGTGCGGATGGGATTCGTAAGGTTTTGATGGAGAAAAAGGCATATGTACCTCGCGTTTCAGGCGGTAAAGACATGATCGTAATCATAAGACCGAGTGATAAATGTACACAACGTAATCTTGTTGACATTCTTGACGAGATGAAAATTGTAGACGTAAAACGCTATATGATCGGAAAGATTACTCCAGAGGAAGTGGACGTGTTAAAACGTGACAATATCTATAATGATTAGTTATTAGATTGACACAAAAAACTAAAATAATATGATAGGGTCAAAATTAGATATTTTTAAGAAAGAATGGCTTGACGTCGTTTTTCAAGGCCGCAATAAGGAGTACGGAGCTTATGAGCTTCGTAAGCTAGCGCCTAAAGCGACTAACAGGGGACTTCTTGTCGTTATCGGCATTGTAGTCATAGCCAGTTTCCTTAGTGTTTATGGAAGTAAGCTGTTCCCGAAGAAAGCCGTTGAGGCTCCTCCTGCAGTAACTGAAGTTACTTTGGAAGACCTTGAAGAAATTAAACCACCAGAGCCTGAAGAAGAGGAGCCGCTTCCGCAAGAACCGGAAGAAAAACCTCAACAAGTGGCTATGGATGTACCGAAAGAAGATTTGGTTCGTTTCCCTGAACCTAAAGTAGCTCCTGCAAACAAAGTTGTGGAAGAAGTTGCTTCTCAGGAAGAGTTGAAAGACCCAAATAAAACTCCAGCGCGTATTACTTTGAAAGGTAGCCCGACTGGTACTTCTGTTGCACGTGGTGAATTTGGTTCGAAGAAACAAGATGGCGCAATCACTGGTGCTGCAAAAGGCGATCCAAATGGTAATGGAGATGAAATTCTTCCATTTAATGCCATCGAGGTTCAGCCAATGCCTGTAGGCGGTATGCAAGCATTTATGTCTTGGGTAGGTTCAAACTACGAGTATCCAGCTGCGGCAACTGAAAATGGTGTAAATGGTGTCGTTGAGGTATCTTTCGTTGTAGAAAAAGATGGTAGCTTAACAGACATCAATATCAAACGCGATTTGAAATATGGTACTGGTGATGCAGCCGTAAGGTTGCTTAAGAAAGCGAAGAAATGGAAACCTGGTATTCAAAATGGTCGTCCAGTTCGTGTAGCGTACACTTTACCAATTCGATTGAACCTTCAAAATTAGAATGACAAATTTTAATTCGAATAATAGTTCAAATTATAGACAGAAATCGCCTCTGAAGCGGTTTCTGTCTATTTTGGGACTATTTATGTTTGGCTTTTATTTTGTTTTGGGCCTTTTGATTATATTCTGGGACAATTTTCCCATTGAGATTAATCCAACCTACAAAACAATCTTTGGTGTCGTATTGATCCTGTATTCTTTTATGCGATTTGTGCGGCTTTGGCAAAATAATTTTTAATTAACTGCCCTCTTCTTTTTGGCTAAAACCAATTCTCTCTTCAAAAATTAAACTATTTTTTAATTAAACTGTCTTATTTTATGATGTATCATATGAGAAAATATAAAATGATTCTTGTGATGCTTGGCATCTGTATGGGCATTTTTGTTTCCTGCGAAAATAAAACAAAGCAAACGAAAGAGAGCGATGATATTCTAACGGGTAAGCTACCCGTTATTGTGGATCAAACTTTGTTGCCTATTATCCAAGAATCTGCGGATGTGTTTGAGAGTTCTTATCCAAATTCGAGTTTGGAGCTTATTGCTCGTCCTGAAATTAAAGCGGTGAATGCATTGCTTGGCGATTCGGCCTATGTGGTTGTGTTGACGCGCAAGCTGACAAATGAGGAAGATAGCTACTTTAAAAAGCGAGGTATTCAACCTAAAATATTCCAAATGGCGTCGGATGCCGTTGTATTGATCAATAATCGTAACAGTGCTGATACTATAATGCCTCAAAAAGACGTTAAGTCTTTGTTGGAAGGTAACTTAGCAGGACAACGACTGATCTTTGACAACGCCAATTCAAGCACACTGCGCTATTTGAAAGATTATTTTAAATTGAACAAAATCGATCCGAAAGCTGTTTCTGCTTTGAAAGATAGTGAGGATGTGATGAAATATGTGAGCGAGAATGCGAATACAGTAGGCGTTATTGGTTATAATTGGTATTTAAAAGCTGTAGAAAAAAATTCGAATTTATTGGATAAAATTCGTACATTGAGCATCGAAAGTGTTGGTAAGGAGGGCGAAAAGGTCAGTTTTTATAGACCATCCCAATCTACTATCGCCGACGGCTTATATCCTTTTGTAAGACCTGTCTACATTATGAACTATCAGCCGAATATGGGCTTAGGTTTGGGCTTCAGTGCCTTTTTGACGGGAGATCGTGGACAACGTATTGTATTGAAAGCTGGATTGGTTCCTGCTACAATGCCTGGACGAGAGATTATTATTAGAGATGAAAGTTATATTAAATAGATAATAAATAGTACAAAAATAGATTATGACAAACAGTAAATTATTATTTAGTCTTTTATTGGCGGGATCTGTGGGCACAGTAAGTGCACAAAGTTTGAAAGATGCTAGAGCAGCCATCGAGGCTGAAAATTATGGTAAAGCGAAAACTATCCTTCAACAGTTAGTGACTAAGCAACCTAAGAATGGAGATAATTATTTCTATTTGGGTCAAATTTATTTGGTAAACGACAGAGCGGATTCTGCCGCTGCGATTTTCAACCAAGGTTTGGCTGCTGATCCAAAGGCTACAATCAACAATGTAGGTTTGGGCTATGTTGACTTAATGAAAAAGGATAAAGCGAGCGCTGAATCTAAATTCGCTTTGGCAACCGCAAAATTAGGTAAAAAAGATTATGAACCATTATTGGAAATTGGACGTGCATATATAAAAACGCCTGAGCCCGATTATGCGAAAGCTTTGGAATACCTAACGCAAGCGAAAGAAAAAAACAAAAAAGATGTTGCAATTCCTATCGCATTAGGTGATGCATACCGTGGTTTAAAAGAAGGTTCATTAGCTTATACAAGCTATGGTGAAGCGACTGATATCGATCCAAATTCAGTACAAGCGAAAGTTGGACAGGCTGTGATCGTACGTGGCGCACAAGCTTTTGATGAGGCTATCACACAATTGGAAGCTATCGCAGCAGAAACTCCGGCATATGCACCTACTTACCGTGAGTTGGCTGAAACATATAACCAATGGTCTAGATTGCCGGGTACTTCTGACGAGAAATATGTAGAGTTAAATAAAAAAGGTGTTGAGCAATACAAAAAATACCTGGAAGTTGCGGGTGATAATTCATTGGAAGCTAAAATCCGTTATGCCGATTTCTTGGTTTACGCGCGTCAATACGACGATTTGAAGGTAGTTTCTGAGGAATTAGCTCAAAACCCGTCTGTAGATCCAAAAATCTATCGTTATTTGGGGTATATCGCCTTCCAAAAAGCTAAAGATTATCCGAAAGCATTGGAGTACTTAAACCAGATGTTTAGCAAAATGGAAAAAGATCGTGTAATTCCATTGGATTATATGTATCTAGGTATGTCTGAGATTGCAGCAAATAGCCCTAAGCCAGCGGCTGCTGGTGCAGATAGCACGGCTACTGCGGCTCCGGTATTGACAGCAGAGAATACGGCGAATATTCAAAAGGGTATTGCCGATATTAAGAAAGCAATTGATTTAGACAAAGAATTGTTGGGCGAAACAGCTGAGTTGGCATTTGCTAAATACCAAGAGCAAGAATTGCAGACAGCAGCCTCTTTATTTGAATTGGTGGCGTCTTACAAAGATAATAAAACGTATTTATACGATGCAAACTACTATGCAGGTGAAGCTTACTATCAAATCGGTGCAAAGGAAGATGCTGCTAGTAAGAATGAAGAACAAGTAGTCGTTAATCAAGAATTGAGAGATAAAGCAATTGCTGATTTGCAAAAAGCACAGACTTTCTTATCTGTTATTGAAACGACAGACAATAAAGAAGCACAAGATAAATATTTGATCAATGCGCTTTATTATAAAGCTTTTGCTGCCTTAACCGCGGACAACTTGGAGCAACCTAAAGGTGATTTCGTTGCACCATTCCAAAAATTGATCGAAACCATCAATCAACGTGGCGCACAAGAGAAGAATAAAAATTATTTGATCGATGCAAATACATATATCGGACTTTACTATTACGTGAAGCAAGATCTTCCTAAAGCGAAGGAGAGCTTCCAAAAAGTATTGGCTATAGATCCGGCAAATGAAGCTGTTAAAGGTTACTTAGAGGGCCTGAAATAAGCTTAAATAAAATCATTCTAAATTAGGCGTAGATAGTAATATCTACGCCTTTTTTGTTTTGATTTTTACCTTGAAATCTCTATATTTAGAGATAGTTACCAATATAAATTTTAATTGAGATGGAGCAAGCCAATAGTATGCCGATAGACTACTTGCCTATATTTATACAGCTTCTTGTTGCTGTTGGATTTGGAGTAGGTACCATAATTATTACACATCTTATCGGACCGAAAGTCCGCACGGAAAACAAGCTTGGAGCTTTTGAGTCGGGAATTGAAGTTGTCGGAAATGCCAGGCAGCCTTTCTCCATAAAATATTTTTTGGTCGCTATCCTGTTTGTCATATTTGATGTTGAAGTTATTTTCATGTATCCATGGGCAGTCAACTTCCGGGAAATGGGACTACAAGGCTTGATCGAGATGTTTATTTTCATGGGACTGCTCTTGTTGGGCTTTATCTATGTGATCAAGAAAAAAGCATTGAGTTGGGATTAGATATTCCCGTGATGGTTGGCTCTTTGGGCCAGCAATACTTAAACCTATAAATCGACTTTTCATGAGTGATATAAAATTGGCAGAAGCTCCTCCGGGAGTAGAAGGCGCAGGTTTTTTTGCGACAAGTTTGGACAAAGCCATTGGCTTGGCCCGAGCCAACTCGTTATGGCCTTTGCCCTTCGCCACATCCTGCTGTGGTATCGAGTTTATGGCAACGATGGGCTCTACTTACGATTTGGCTAGATTCGGTGCCGAGCGCCCGAGCTTTTCACCGCGTCAGGCAGATATGCTATTGGTAATGGGTACCATTGCTAAGAAAATGGCTCCGGTGTTAAAGCAGGTGTATGTGCAAATGGCCGAGCCGCGCTGGGTAATTGCTGTAGGGGCCTGTGCATCTAGTGGTGGTATTTTCGATACGTATTCTGTCTTACAAGGAATAGATGAAATTATACCGGTTGATGTGTACGTGCCTGGCTGTCCTCCCCGTCCAGAAGCAATTTTGGATGGCGTGTTGCGTCTACAGGATATTGTAAAGAATGAATCATTGAACCGGAGAAATACACCCGAATACAAAGCGCTGCTTGAGAAGTACGGAATACATACAAACAAATAGATGATGGAAAACAGTTTTTTATTGGATAAGCTCCAAGGAAATTTTCCGGCAAAGATTAACGAAATTCAAGATGCACACAATTTATTGACGATTGTCGTGGATACGGAAGATGTGATTGATGTACTTCGTTTCTTGAAATCGAATAAGGAGTTGCAGTTTATTCATCTCACGGATATTACGGCAGTGCATTATCCGCATTTAGAAAAGGAGTTTGCTGTGGTTTATCATATTCATAGTCTCGTTCATAATATCCGAATCCGAGTGAAGGTCTTTTTGTATGGGCCGAATCCTGAGATTCCAACAGCAACCGTCGTTTGGAAAGGCGCGAACTGGATGGAGCGTGAGACTTTTGATTTTTTTGGTGTCAATTTTATAGGGCATCCCGATTTGAGAAGGATTTTGAATGTAGATGATATGGAGGTGTTTCCAATGCGTAAGGGATATCCTTTGGAAGATCCAAATCGCGTAGATAAGAAAGATTTGTATTTCGGCCGTTAATTTATACGATATGAGCGAATTTATAAGCAAGATAACATCTAATCAGCCTGTCTTCGAAGACAACGATCCGCAAGACGAGTTGATTACCCTAAATATTGGTCCCACGCATCCCGCTACGCATGGTGTATTTCAGAACGTGGTACAAATCGATGGCGAGCGTATTGTGAGTGGTGTGTCCACGATCGGTTATATTCACCGCGCATTTGAAAAAATTGCTGAACATCGACCTTTTTATCAAATAACGCCTTTGACTGATCGTCTAAATTATTGCTCGTCTCCAATCAATAATATGGGCTGGCATATGACCGTTGAAAAGTTGCTCAAGATAGAGATTCCTAAGCGGGTGCAATATATGCGTGTTATCGTCATGGAGCTTGCCCGTATTGCGGATCATATTATTTGTAATGGTATTTTGGGGGTAGATACGGGTGCTTTTTCCGGCTTTTTGTATGTGATGCAGGAACGCGAGTTTATCTATGAAATCTTTGAAGAAATCTGTGGCGCTCGTTTGACAACGAACATTGGTCGTATTGGAGGCTTCGAGCGTGATTTCAATGCTATAGCCTTTGAGAAAATACGTGAATTTCTGAAACGCTATCCTCCGGTGTTGCAAGAATTTGAAGAGTTGTTTGTTCGTAACCGCATTTTTATTGAACGAACGTCGGGTGTTGCTGCTGTAACAGCAGAAGATGCCCTGGATTATGGCTGGTCTGGTCCTATTTTACGGGCGACAGGTGTAGATTACGATGTGCGTGTACAGAATCCTTATTGCTCGTATGAAGAATTTGATTTCGATGTGCCTGTTGGCACGACAGGTGATGTATACGATCGTTTCATGGTTCGGAACGCCGAAATGTGGCAATCACTTCGGATTATTGAACAGGCATTAGCGAAAATTGAGAAAGAACCTAAAGGCGTCTTCCATGCGGAGGTTCCTGATTTCTATTTACCTCCGAAAGAACAGGTGTATACCAATATGGAAGCTCTAATTTACCACTTTAAAATCGTCATGGGTGAGGTGGATACACCTAAAGCTGAAGTTTATCATGCGGTCGAAGGGGCAAATGGTGAACTCGGTTTTTATTTGATTCATGATGGTGGACGGTCACCTTATCGTCTTCACTTTAGAAGACCTTCTTTTGTCAATTATCAAATGTTCGCGCCAATGAGTGCAGGAATGCTGATTTCAGATGCCATTATAAATATGAGTAGTCTTAACGTTATAGCCGGAGAATTAGATGCTTAGTGTAAAACAACATAATGAAAACGTAAACTTTTCTCCAGAATTGTTAGCCAAGTTTGGAGAAGTGGTAAGTCGTTACCCCGAAGGAAAGCAAAAATCAGGCTTATTGCCCATTTTACATCTGGTTCAGGCGGAATATGGCTGGGTAAGCGCAGATGCGATGGATAAGGTTGCTGTTTACCTGAATATATTGCCTATTGAGGTGTATGAGGTGGCAACCTTCTATACCATGTTCCTGTTGCAACCTAAAGGAAAATATGTACTGGAGATTTGTCGTACCGGACCTTGTTGTTTGGTCGGTGCAGAGCGTATCATGGGGCATTTAGAGCAAAAGCTCGGCGTAAAGGAAGGTCAGGTCACCGCTGACGGGCTTTTCTCTTGGCGGGGTGTAGAATGTTTGGCCGCCTGTGGTTTTGGACCAGTCTTACAGATCGGCCCTGAATATACATTCTATGAGAATCTGACAGAAGATAAAGTCGACGAATTGATTGATAATTTAAAAGCTAAAACAGAATAATATGGCACGTAAACTTTTGTTGACTCATATCGATGTTCCTGGCATCAATACCTTTGAGGTCTATCGACAAAAAGGTGGTTATGTTGCTGTTGAAAAAGTAGTAAAGACAATGTCTCCTGAGGATGTTGTTGAAGAGGTTAAGAAGTCTGGATTACGTGGACGTGGGGGAGCTGGTTTTCCTACGGGCATGAAATGGTCCTTTTTGGCTAAACCTGAAGGGGTGCCACGCTATTTGGTCTGTAATGCCGACGAGTCTGAACCAGGAACATTCAAAGACCGTTATTTGATGACGCACATCCCACATGCGCTCATTGAGGGAATGATTGTATCCAGCTTCGCCTTAGGAGCTCATACATCGTATATCTATGTGCGTGGAGAGATGATGCCGCAAATCAGAATTCTGGAGCGGGCCATTGCTGAAGCCAAGGAAAAAGGTTTTTTGGGTAAAAATATTTTAGGCTCGGGCTATGATCTGGAGATTTATGTTCAGCCGGGAGGTGGAGCGTATATCTGTGGTGAGGAAACAGCTTTATTAGAATCTTTAGAAGGTAAACGGGGTAATCCGCGTATTAAACCGCCTTTTCCAGCGATAGCAGGTTTATATAACTGCCCGACAGTGGTGAATAATGTGGAGTCTATTGCGACCACAGTGCCCATTATCAATTTGGGCGGTGAAGAATATGCTAAAATCGGCGTGGAGCGTAGTACCGGGACAAAATTAATTTCCGCTAGCGGAAATATTGTAAAACCAGGGGTCTATGAGATCGAACTCGGTCTGCCTGTGGAAGAGTTTATTTACTCGGATGAATATTGTGGTGGTATTGCCAATGGGAAACGAATGAAAGCTGTCGTAGCTGGAGGCTCTTCGGTTCCAATCCTACCCGCTAACTTGATCTTGAAAACTGCGGCAGGAAATAGCCGGTTGATGACTTATGAGTCATTGGCGGATGGTGGTTTCCAAACAGGGACAATGCTCGGGTCGGGTGGTTTCATCGTATTTGATGAGGATCAGTGCGTGGTGCGTAATACCTGGAATTTTGCACGTTTTTATCATCATGAAAGCTGTGGGCAGTGTTCGCCTTGTCGTGAAGGAACAGGTTGGATGGAGAAGGTGCTGCATAAGATCGAGAGCGGTCACGGCTCGATGTCAGACATTGATTTGCTGTGGGATGTGCAGCGAAAAATTGAAGGGAATACAATCTGTCCATTGGGGGATGCTGCGGCATGGCCTGTGGCAGCAGCAATAAGACATTTTAGGGATGAATTTGAATGGCATATCCTTCATCCGGAAGAGTCACAAACACGGAATTATGGACTGGCACATTATGCTGATCCTTTACAACCAATAGTATCATAATAGAAGCTGTAACGATAAATTAATTATATCATGGCAGAAGCGGAAGATGTAAAGTTTAAGGTCACCATCGATGGTATACCGGTAGAGGTTGCTCCTGGGACAAGCATATTAAATGCAGCGAGACAGATCGGTGGAGATATAGTCCCTCCGGCAATGTGTTACTACTCCAAACTGGAGGGAAGTGGCGGTAAATGCCGTACCTGTTTGGTCAAAGTCTCCAAGGGATCTGAAAAAGATCCGAGGCCGATGCCAAAATTGGTGGCTTCTTGTCGTACAACGGTGATGGACGGTATGGAAGTACAAAATATTACTTCGCCAGAGGTGGTGGAAGCAAGAAAAGGTGTTGTTGAAATCTTATTGATTAACCATCCCTTAGATTGTCCAATCTGCGATCAGGCTGGTGAATGTAAATTGCAGGATCTTGGATATGAACACGGTAGTGCTCATACACGCTACGAATTCGATCGACGTACCTTCGAACGCATTGATCTGGGCGATAAGATCCAATTGCATATGAACCGTTGTATCTTATGTTACCGTTGTGTTTATGTCGCAAATCAGTTGACCGACCAGCGTGTACACGGTATCTTAGGACGAGGAGATCACGCCGAGATATCGACTTATATCGAAAATGTAATCGATAACGATTTCTCCGGAAATGTTATTGATGTATGTCCTGTGGGAGCTTTGACAGATAAAACCTTCCGTTTCAAGAATAGGGTATGGTTTACGAAGCCTGTCGATGCACATCGCGATTGTCCGACATGTTCGGGTAAGGTAACCTTATGGTATAAGGGAGAAGAGGTCATTCGGGTAACTGCTCGAAAGGATGAGTTTGGTGAAGTGGAAGAGTTTATCTGTAATACCTGTCGCTTTGATCAGAAAAAAACGAGCAATTGGGTGTTGGAGGAACCAACAGAAATAGACCGACATTCCGTCATTTCTGCCAATCACTACGAGTTATTTAATCCGCCGAAAATTGTTAAGGAGAATCCGATACTACAGGAACAAAATCGCGAACAGTTGGCTAGAACAGAAAAATTGAAATAATCACAAACATGGAGTGGTCTTTTGTCATAGAAAAATTAATACTGGTGTCTATTGTATTCGTTATCACCTTGGTGATCGCGATGTATTCGACACTTGCGGAACGTAAAATTGCAGGCTTTATGCAAGATCGATATGGTCCTGATCGGGCTGGTCTCTTTGGTATCTTGCAACCACTGTGTGATGGTGGTAAATTCTTCTTTAAAGAGGAAATTATCCCGGCAGGCGCACATAAGGTGCTCTTTATTTTGGGGCCTACAATTGCGATTATAACGGCATGTATTAGTTCAGCCGTTATTCCCTGGGGGCAGGAGCTACAGATTGGAGACCGAACGATTTCTTTGCAGGTTGCACAAGGATCAATGTAGGGGTGTTGTATATGTTTGGTGTGATTGCATTAGGTGTATATGGTATCATGTTGGGCGGATGGGCTTCCAATAATAAATTCTCACTTATGGGGGCAATTCGTGCAGCATCACAGAGTATCAGTTATGAGATTGCAATGGGATTATCACTTATTGCGCTATTGATGGTAACTCGCACTTTGACACTCGAAGAAATTGTTGCGCAGCAGTCGGGTTTTGTCAATTGGAATATCTGGGCACAGCCGCTGGGCTTTATCATTTTTATGGTCTGTGCTTTTGCCGAATGTAATCGGGTTCCATTTGATTTGCCGGAATGTGAAACGGAGCTTGTTGGTGGTTACCATACGGAGTACTCCTCCATGAAATTGGGACTCTACATGTTTTCCGAATATATTAACATGTTCGTTTCCTCTGCATTGATGGCATCACTCTATTTTGGCGGATATAATTTCCCTTTTATGAATGATATGGGATTGTCTGCCAATATGGTCACGATCATCGGGGTGGTTGTATTCTTCATTAAAATATTGCTGTTTATCTTTTTCTTTATGTGGGTGCGTTGGACTTTACCACGTTTCCGCTACGATCAATTGATGAATCTAGGCTGGAAGATGTTGATTCCATTGGCTATTGCCAATATTGTACTTACAGGTGTATTTACATTGATTAAAGATACTTATTTCTCATAAGAAAGGACTTTTTATGCAACTAACCAATCGTAAAAAAGTAATTGAACAAAAACCGATGACATTTTCGGAAAGAATCTACTTTCCCGCTATTATCAAAGGTTTACGCATTACATTAAGGCATTTTTTTAAGAAAATTCCAACCATTAAATATCCTGAGGAAATAAGACCTTATTCGAAAAACTTCAGGGGGCAACATTCGCTCAAACGTGATGAGGAAGGGCGTGAGCGGTGTACAGCCTGTGGATTATGTGCTTTGTCCTGCCCTGCAGAGGCGATTACAATGACTGCTTCCGAGCGAAAAAAAGGTGAAGAAAATCTTTACCGCGAGGAAAAGTATGCGTCAGTATATGAAATCAATATGTTGCGATGTATTTTCTGTGGTCTATGTGAAGAGGCCTGTCCGAAAGAAGCGATCTACCTGGATGGACCACATGTGACAGCAGATTATCTCCGTAAGGATTTTATCTATGGAAAAGATAAATTGGTAGAACCAACTTTTGATATTACCAAATTAAAGAGCTAAACCAGGAAATTATGACAGTATTTTATTTTGTAGCCTTCTTGTCTATTTTCTTTGCGCTGCTGACCATTTTTACAAAAAATCCTGTACACAGTGTACTGTATTTGGTCATTACGTTTTTTACGTTTACAATACATTATATTCTTTTGAATGCACAGTTTTTGGCAGTGGTGAATTTCATCGTATATATGGGAGCCATCATGGTTTTGTTTTTATTTGTATTGATGCTGCTCAACCTGAATAAGGATACCGAACCCATGAAATCCAACTTGGTTAAGTTTATGGGTGTTATCGCCGGTTGTTGCCTATTGGTGACTTTCTTCGGTGTATACCGCGTATTTGATATTTCTAATCCCTTGACTGTTGTTAATCCAGAAATCGGGTTGGTTAAGAATCTGGGTAAGGTGTTGTTTAACGAATTTTTGCTTCCTTTCGAATTATCATCATTATTGTTATTGACGGCAATGATTGGAGCAATATTATTAGCTAAGAAAGAACCTAAACAAATCTAATGGAAACAGTTGTTCAACAGTTGCAGGGGGTGCCAATAAATCATTATCTGATTTTTTGTGCGATTATTTTCGTTATTGGTGTTATCGGTGTTCTTATTCGCCGTAACGTCATTATTATTATGATGTCTATTGAGTTGATGCTGAATGCGGTGAATCTTCTTTTAGCTGCTTTTTCAGTGCAGCATGGCGATTCGTCAGGACAGGTCTTTGTCTTCTTTATCATGGCATTGGCGGCGGCAGAAGTTGCCGTTGGCTTGGCGATTATTATTATGGTATATCGGAATACGAAGTCTGTGGATATCGATTCCTTAAATAAACTTCGTTGGTAGAACTTAAGAAATAAATACGATGAGTGAATTAGTTTGGTTGATTCCCCTTTTGCCCTTAATCGGGTTTATAGTGAATGGATTGGGTAGGAATACCTTTTCCAAAGGTATGATAGGCGCTGTTGGCAGCGCTGTTGTGCTTATTTCTTTTGTATGTAGCTGCCTTCTGTTCTCCGAAGTCTACCAAGCGAGACAAGCTGGACAAGCAGGCATCATTGAACAACATGTATTTGATTGGATTGCAGTGGGCAATCTCAAGATAGGTCTGTCCTTTTTGGTAGATCCGTTAAGTGCGATCATGCTCTTAATCGTTACCGGAATTGGTTTCCTTATCCATGTCTATTCCATTGGTTATATGCATCATGATCATGGATTTGGTAAGTTCTTCGCCTATTTGAATCTCTTTATCTTTTTTATGTTGCTATTGGTATTGGGATCCAATTACCTGGTCATGTTCATCGGCTGGGAGGGTGTAGGACTATGTTCCTATTTATTGATTGGCTTTTGGTATAAGAATAGTTCGTATGCGAATGCGGCAAAAAAAGCATTTGTGATGAATAGAATAGGTGATTTGGGCTTTCTGCTTGCGGTATTTTTAATACTAGGAACTTTTGGGTCCTTAGAATTTTCGACTGTATTTCCAGCGGCCAAGAATTTTGCTGTTGGTGATATCACAGTCGTTAGCATTACCATTTTGTTATTTATTGCTGCAACAGGTAAATCGGCGCAGATACCTTTGTTTACCTGGTTGCCGGATGCCATGGCTGGCCCGACCCCCGTGTCGGCCCTGATCCATGCGGCAACGATGGTTACAGCCGGTATTTATATGATTGCACGTTCCAATGTATTGTTTATTCTTTCACCGTTTACGTTGCAGCTCATTTCTGTCATAGCTATCTGTACAGCCCTGTTAGCTGCTGCGATTGCATTGACACAAAATGATATTAAGAAAGTATTGGCTTATTCCACAGTTTCACAATTGGGCTATATGTTTCTTGGCCTAGGTGTCGGAGCATTTACGGGAGCGTTTTTCCATGTATTGACCCATGCCTTTTTCAAGGCGTTACTTTTCCTCGGTGCCGGATCTGTCATACATGGTATGAGTGAAGAACAGGATATGCGTAAAATGGGCGGCTTGAAGAAAGCAATGCCTATTACTTATCTGACGATGTTGATGGGGACAATTGCGATTGCAGGAATTCCACCATTTTCTGGCTTCTTCTCCAAAGATGAAATATTGGCGGGGGCTTTTGCCGCTAGTCCGGTCTTATGGGGTTTAGGTTTTATTGGTGCATTAATGACGGCATTCTATATGTTTAGGATGCTGTTTATGACCTTTTTTGGGACATTCCGTGGTACGGAAGAGCAAAAACATCATTTGCATGAATCTCCAAAGAGTATGACCATGCCACTCATTGTATTGGCTATACTTTCTGTGGTTGGAGGTGTAATCAACTTACCAGCTGTTTTGGGAGGTAATCATTGGCTTGAGGATTTCCTGGCGCCAGTGTTCTCAGATGGAAAAGCGATAATACCTGCAACTCATCATTTGGAACACAGTACTGAATATTTATTAATGGCCGTTTCTGTTGTTGGGGTATTGATTATGGTTGCTTTAGCCTTTAATAAGTATGTTAAACGACAACAGTTACCTGAAGCGGCAGAAGGTACCAGAAGTTTCTTGGCGAATTTATCTTACAATAAGTTTTACGTGGATGAACTTTATGATAGTATCATTGTACGTCCCATCAATTGGCTCTCAGCTTTCTTCGGGAATGTTGTGGATCAACGTGGTATTGATGGCGTTGTTAATGGTGCCGGGAAAGCAACATTTGATACGGGAAAAGTATTGCGTTTGCTCCAGAATGGTAATGTTGGTTTTTATTTATTGATGATGGTAATTGGGGTGATTGCCATTTTCATCTATGGATTGTTGAGTCTTTAATTTTGGTATAATCGATGGATAACTTGTTTTTACTTATTTTATTGCCGTTAATAAGCGCATTGATTCTAACGTTCTTAAAGACCAATGCTGCAAAGTTTATTGCCTTGATTTTATCATTACTGTCTTTGGCTTTGACTATTCCTTTCCTTTGTACTTTTGACGCAAATGCCGGAATGCAATTTGAACAAAATTGGCTATGGATTTCTTCATTGCATATTCATTTTCATATCGGCGTTGATGGAATTAGCTTGCCGTTGATCTTATTGACGAATGGGCTAATGCCTTTAATTATTGCCACAACCTTTAAGAAGGATTATAAAGGAAACTTCTATGCTTTAATGGCTTTTATGCAAACGGGCTTATTGCTCGTATTTATGGCCTTGGATGCCTTTACTTTTTATGTGGGCTGGGAGATTGCCTTGATTCCGATTTATTTTATTTGTGCACTTTGGGGTGAAGGAGATCGTATCCGCGTAAATTTGAAATTCTTTATTTATACTTTCTTGGGTAGCCTTTTGATGTTGATCGGTATTCTTTATCTCTATCAACAAGTGCCCAATCGTGATTTTGAATGGACTTCATTTATTGTATTAGATTTGGGGGAAAACACACAGCGATGGTTATTTTGGGCTTTTTTTGTTGCTTTCGCCATCAAAATACCAATTTTTCCTTTTCATACTTGGCAACCCAATACGTATACAAACGCACCTGCAGCAGGCACGATGTTATTGGCGGGTATCATGCTCAAAATGGGGGTTTATGGTTTAATGCGTTGGCTATTGCCCATCGCACCAGCCGGTGTTGCGCTGTACGGACATTTTGCAATGATCTTATGCGTTATTGGGATCGTCTATGCTTCCATTATTGCAATTAAACAAGATGATGTGAAGCGATTGATCGCCTATTCATCAATAGCTCACGTTGGCTTAATTAGTGCTGGTGTCTTCACATGGAATACGAATGGCCTGAGTGGAGCAACTATTCAAATGTTAAATCACGGTATTTCTGTGATAGGACTTTTTTATGTGTTGGATATTATACAGCAGCGCACACAGACACGTCGTCTTACTGAGCTTGGTGGAATAGCAAGCAAGGCGCCTCGGTTGGCCATCTTCTTTATGATTATTTGTATGGGAGCAGTGGGGTTACCATTAACGAATGGATTTATTGGTGAGTTTTTATTATTGAAAGGCGTTTTTCAATATGGATTTTGGTTTGCTGTTTTTGCGGGTTTAACCTTAATTCTGGGTGCAGTTTATATCCTTAGGCTTTATCAAGGAACGATGCTGGGAGAAACGACCGAAAGAACTATACAATTTGAAGATGTAAAAGGAACGGAACTTATTGTATTGACGGTGGTCTCTGTCTTGATCCTTTATATTGGTATATTCCCTAATTTCCTATTGAACCTTTCTGCAGGTTCTGTGGAAGTTTTAAGTACATTTTTAGGCAGATAATAGATATATTTAATTGTATGGGTGCAATAATTACACTTTCGATATTAGCATTAGTCGTCCTTTACCTTGGCTTATTCAAGATGAAATCTATGCTGCTGCCTGTTTCTATTCTTGGCTTCTTGGTCGCTATTGGTTTCTTATGGAATGACTGGACTTCTACCAGCGGACCTCTCTTTAGTGGGATGGTTCATTTTGATCATTACGCTATTGCTTTCTCGGTCTTATGTATCGCGGTTACCTTGTGTATCTTTGTAATCTCAAAGGGATATTTTGATGAGGAGGGACAAATTGCGGAGTATTACTCGTTATTGATTTTCTCCCTCACAGGTGCTGTTCTTGTGAATAGTTATCATAATTTTTCAATGCTTTTTTTAGGTATTGAAATTATGTCTGTAGCGCTTTATATTTTGGTCGGGATACGTAAAAGAGACAAAGCATCAAATGAAGCTGCATTAAAGTACTTTTTGATGGGGGCTTTCTCTACGGGCTTTCTATTGTTTGGTATTGCCCTTTTGTACGGTGCCACAGGATCATTTGATTTAAGTGAAATCAAAGACTATGTTGTCAATAACCCGCAGGCAATTTCACCGTTGTTTTATGGGGGTATATTGCTTCTCATTGTAGGACTGACGTTCAAAGTGGGCGCTGTTCCCTTTCATTTTTGGACACCAGATGTTTATGATGGGGCTCCGATATTGATTACGAGTTATATGAGCACCGTGGTTAAAGTTGCTTCTTTTGCTGGATTGTTACGTTTATTCAGTTATAGTCTATTGCCTTTACAAGATTTTTGGACGCCGGTTTTCTTAGTGATCGCCATTCTCACCTTATTTGTTGGAAATATTTCTGCATTAATGCAGTCTTCCTTCAAACGTATGCTTGCTTATTCGAGCGTATCGCATGCCGGGTATATGTTATTTGCGATTGTAGCAGTTGGGGCTACCTCGGCTAATAGTATCTTTGCTTATGGCCTTGCCTACTCTCTAGCCACCATTGTTGCTTTTACAGGATTGATCCTAGTCAAGAAAACGACCGGCTCTGAACATTTTGAAGCTTTCAATGGCCTGGGCAAACGAAATCCTTTGCTAGCATTTGCCATCACGATAGCAATGCTTTCTCTTGCGGGTATACCACTGACAGCTGGATTTATCGGTAAGTTTATGATGTTTTCTTCTGTTATGGAAAATTATCATATTGTTTTGCTTGTATTGGCTGTAATCAATGCAGGAATTGCAGTGTATTACTACTTGAAGGTTGTTGTTGCGATGTACTTTAGAGACAGTGACGAATCCTGTGTCAATGTACAGTGGAATTATTCATTTGTGTTATTCCTTGCCGTAGCGCTTACAATCTTAATTGGGGTATATCCAGACTGCCTTTTAAAATTAATATAAAGTTTCTGTTAAAATGCTTGTTGTTTATTAGAGCATGGCGATTTCGCTGTGCTTTTTTTATTTTTATTGGTATAACTCTTGCATACAAATTGTATATTGTAAAAAAGAAATCCTATCAAATTGCAGATGGCGTTTAAAGTGTGTGTTAAATCTTTTTCGATTCGTGTTTTAAGTGTGTTACTATTCTTCTGTATGGGTGGAAAAGTAATTGCACAGGACTTTATTCGTGGAAAGGTCATTGATGCAAAAACAGGCAAGGGTATTTCAAGGGTTTCAATTAACTGGCTTGATGGAGATAGCGGTGGTAGCAGCGATACCCTTGGGTTTTTTAAGATTCTGGATATCAAGAAATACAGACAGCTTGTCTTTGGAGCGGTGGGGTATGAGCGGCGTACGGTGGATGTTCGTCGTTTACAGGATTCAATGCTGACCGTGCACTTAATTGCCTCAAATAACACATTAGAGGAGGTCGTGGTTAATCGAAAAAACAAAAAAACCAAAGATCCTGCTATAGCACTGATTGAACAGGTTATTGCACATCGACCACAAAATCATTACACCCGCATACCTGAAATTCGTTTTGATGAGTATGAAAAGACACAGTTTGGTTTTGTCAATCCTGAAGATAAAGCGAAGAAATTTCCGAAACCATTCCGATTCCTCTTTGAAAATATAGATTCTACCGCTTTTCGGGGGCAAACCATTGCACCCTTTTATTTGGAAGAAAACTATGCAAATGTCTATTCATCCCATAATCCAGATCGTAGTAAGAAGATTGTCATCAGCCACAACCAGACCGAATTAAATCCACGCTTTTTTAACAATGACAATTGGCAGACGCGGTTTCAAACGATACTCCGTGATGTTGATCTCTATGATAATACAATTCAGATCACAAACAAAGGAGTCTTGAGCCCAATTGCTGCAGGTGCTACAGCGTTTTATAGGTACAAAATTCAAGATACGGTCAAGATCGAAGGCAAGGATTATATTGAGCTCCATTTTGAAGGTAAATCGGCTATTGATCTGCTCTTCTACGGTGATCTTCTGATCTCAGATGATACAAGGTATGCTGTTCATAGCGCAACTTTGAATATCGGACGTTCTGCAAATATCAATTGGATCAATGACGTGCAAATAGATCTCAGCTATAGTGAATTTAAAAATGGTAGCATGCTCCCTGTTCGTGCAGATCTAAAAATGTTATTTGGTGGGAGCAAGTCAGATGTATTGTATGGACGTAGGGAAACCCAATACTTGGGACATCGCACAGATTCTATTTCGAATGAGAATTTTGCTGGTGTACCAGTTGAAAAGAGGTATCTCCTCCCGTCCGCACCGAAGGTACCCATTGTAGGGGTTAGACCAACTCCGTTAAGCCATGCTGAATTAGGAGCCTATCAAAAGGTTGATTCGGTACAGAATATGCGTTCTTTTAATCAGTTGGTCGCATTGGGTTATTTGTTAGCAAAGGGATATTATAATGCCGGGAAAGTTGAATTTGGTCCACTGGAATATCTTTATAGCCGCAATAATTACGAGGGGAATCGTGTGCGCCTGAGTGGTCGGACGACGCGTTTATTTTCGGAAAAAGCCTACATTGAAGGATACACAGCCTATGGCGATAAGGACAAAGAGCTAAAGTACTACCTGAGTACGGCATTTACTTTAAATGGAGAACGTATTGTTCAGTTTCCGGCAAATTATTTACGCTTTACAGTACAGCATGACGTCATGGAACCGGGGCGAGGTTTGGGTTTTTTAAAAGGGGATGGTTTCTTCCGTTCTTTTGGGAAAAACAGGCCTAATAAATGGCAATTTAATGATATCTATCGTATCGATCATCTGATCGAATTTGGGAACCATGTTAGCGTAGGAACGGCGTTTACGCATACCCGCAGACAACCGCGCGCTGACTTGTTTTATATTAATAGCCTACCTTTACCTGATACTGTCCGACAAGTCAATACAAATGACCTACAGCTGATTTTACGTTGGGCTCCGAATGAAGAATTTACTTATCATAATCTCGACAGAGGAACCGTAGAAAACAAATATCCCATTTTTACCCTGCAATATAATAAAGGACTGAAAGGATTTTGGGGCGCAGACTATAGTTATGATGCATTACGCTTTAGCATTTTCAAACGACTATTTTTATCCCCAGCGGGGCAGGCGGATTTTGAGTTTTCAGGAGGAAGAATTTGGGGGAAACATCTGCCTTATACCTTACTGGAACTCCCTGATGTCAATAGAGATAAGCAGGGACCGTTGGTGAATTTTGACTTGATGGCTACCTCGGAATTTGTTTCAGACCAGTTTTTGAAACTGACCTATTACCACAACTGGAATGGTTTCTTTTTCAATAGAATTCCGTTGTTCAGGCGGTTAAAATGGCGTGAAGTGACGGGATTTAAGGCTTTTTATGGAAAGTTAAGCGATGCCAACAACCCCTTTGTAACGCCCGAAAATATTCAGTTTGAAGCGGACAAAAATGGTATTATCCAAACAAAAGCAGTGCGTAACAAACCGTATGTAGAAGGGCTAGTGGGGGTGGATAATATCTTTAAATTGATTAGATTAGAGTATAAAAAGAGATTAAGCTATAGTGGTGGTGAAGGCATACCTTCTGATACCTTTACAGCATCCTTACATTTTAATTTTTAGCAATTATGGTCCAATATTCAAATTTAAATTATGTGATTAAAGATAGCATCGGCTATGTTATCATTAATCGCGAACCCCAGCTGAATGCGTTGAATCAGGAAACCCTTGACGAATTGCAAGATATCTTCATGCATTTCAATGCCGATGACCACGTAAGAGGTATTATCCTGACAGGCGCTGGGCTTAAAGCATTCGCTGCAGGGGCAGACATTAAGGAATTTATGGATTTATCTGTAATTCAAGCACGGTGGCTCAGTGAACGAGGACATATTATTTTTTCGGACCTTATTGAAGGTTCTCCGAAGCCAGTTATTGCTGCAATAAATGGGTATGCTTTAGGCGGAGGGCTGGAGATGGCTTTAGCCTGCCATATTCGTATAGCGTCTGACAATGCAAAAATGGGACTGCCGGAGGTTTCTTTGGGACTGATTCCGGGTTATGGTGGTACGCAGCGTTTACCCAAGTTGATCGGAAAAGGACAGGCTATGCAAATGATTTTAACGGGTGATATGATTGACGCGCAGCGAGCCTATGAACTAGGATTGGTCAATGAGGTGATCGCACAGGATAAACTAATTGCCCGTGCGGAGGAAATACTCCATAAGATATTTACGCGCTCTCGCGTTGCAGTGGCAAATGCTATTACTGCTATTAACGCTGCTGAAGATAAACAACAAAACGGGAGTAAGGTGGAAATGGATGCTTTCGGACATCTGTTCGGAACAGAAGATTTCAAAGAAGGTGTTTCCGCATTTTTAGCGAAAAGGACACCCAATTTTGAATAATGCCGCTGTAATTCGTGAAACGCCATACGCCGTGTATTGTCAGGTTTGAGTATCGATGAAGAGGTAAAATAAGACCAAGAAAGGAGGTTCGGATTGAGCGCCAATCGTTTTGCGGCATTGGTTAAGATGGCTCATGAATCTGAATCAGAAAGCTTTAACCGACATTATTTTTGATATTTTTTGCGATATTCCTGTGGCGACATTTTCATTTCCCGTGTAAACGCTTTTGAAAAATGAAAGGGGTCATAAAAATGGAGTTTGAATGCGATTTCTTTAATCTTAAGTAGGGTAAATTGCAGATAGGAGCAAGCCCTTTGCATACGGAGTTGATTGTAATACACCATGGGTGGGTAAGATGTTTTCTGCTTGAACAAGTTAATAAGATGTGACTTGGAATAGTTGAAATGTGCTGAAATATCATCCAAGTTGATATTGTTTTCCAGATTGTCTTTCATAAATATAATGATGTCCTGTATGATATTATCTACTTGAATTCGGTTACCTTCTCTAAACTGAGCCTGATATTGAATGGACGCTAAAAAATATTGAAAGCAAAAACTCGTATACTCCAAATTTTCTGGACTATACCCCATTTCCAGGTTTTTGTAGATGCTCTCGAAGAGCTGGATGCGGTTGGCATGTTTGTTTGAATCCGCGTCATCTATATGAATCACTTCGCCCATGATATGTTGAAAAAGAACTGCATCTGTGCCGTCGAAATGAATCCAATAGATGCTCCAGGGGTCATTTGATTTTGCGCCATAGCAATGAGCGCTATCTCTCGGGATAATGTATATATCGTTTCTTTTAAGGTTGTGCGTTGTTTTATCCTGTTTTATCCAACCGCTTCCTTCTTCGCAATAAATCAGAATATATTCCTTACATCCTTCTTGACGATCACGGTAGTGTTTTTTAGCATTGGGATAATAGCCGATATGTGTGATGTGTAATTTTGATGTGATGTTGTTGCTTGTCAGGTAATTGCATACGGCATAGGGAAGGACAATCGCCTTTTCTCCTTTGAATCCTTCAGCGATGACATCTTGGTTTTGTTTCATAAATCGGGCTTATTTTTGGTTATTCGTATAAAAATAGTAATATTTTACATGTTTATCGTGTTCACTTACATGATTCTCCCCAAGTATTCCATTAATTTTACCTAAGTAAATCTAAATATGTAAACTCTTATGCAAAAGACTGCGACGACCTATCTGCTATTGATCACTTTTGTGGCTGCTATCGGTGGATTTCTATTTGGGTATGATTGGGTAGTTATTGGTGGTGCAAAGCCATTTTACGAGGCTTATTTTCATTTGGAGTCCGATCCTGCATTGCAGGGCTGGGCCATGTCTTCGGCGATTGTGGGAAGCTTCGTTGGTGTACTACTCTCGGGGGGATTGGCCGATCGCTATGGCAGAAAACCGCTGATTTATACTGCTGCAATTTTATTTATAATGTCTGCAGTGGGAACCGGTATGGCGTCCGAACTGGACACTTTTATTATCTATCGGATTTTGGGCGGGATAGGTATTGGTGTAGCCTCCAATTTGGCACCGATGTATATTGCTGAGATCGCCCCCGCAGAAAGTCGAGGGAAATTTGTATCGATCAATCAGTTGACCATTGTACTGGGCATCCTTGCAGCACAAGTGGTCAATTGGCTCATTGCAAAGCCGGTTTTAGGCGGAGAATCTATGCTAGAAACCTGGAATGCGCAAGAGGGGTGGAGATGGATGTTTTGGGCAGGAGCGATCCCGGCGGTTATTTTTTTATTGCTACTTTTCCTGATTCCTGAAAGTCCGCGCTGGTTATATACAAAAGGGAAGCACGAACAGGCAAAACGTGTGTTTTTACGCATGGGTGGAGAGGAGTATGCAGCAGAAAATATACGTTCTATTGCCGAGGCGGCTGAACTAAGTCAGGCTAAATCCCGAAAGAGAAATTTATTTCAGGGGAAGCTGCTACGGTTGTTGTTGCTAGGAAGCTTTATTGCGGTTTTTCAGCAATGGTGTGGGATTAATGTTATTTTTAATTATGCCCAGGAAATCTTTACAGCTGCTGGATATACGGTTTCGGGGATGCTTTTCAATATTATTATCACTGGCGTGATCAATGTCATTTTTACATTCATTGGCATGTATCTGGTTGATCGAATTGGTCGTCGCGCATTGATGCTTTTCGGATCAGCAGGCCTTTTTGTGATTTATATTGCCTTAGGAGCATGTTATTATTTCAATTGCAGGGGCATTTTTGTGCTTCTCCTTGTACTGGCCGGAATTGCGGTATATGCGATGACCTTGGCTCCTGTAACTTGGGTAATTATCGCCGAAATATTCCCTACCGCTGTAAGGGCGCAGGCCATGGCGATTGCAACATCGTTATTATGGATTGCATGTTTTGTGCTCACCTATACGTTTCCTTTACTGAATCAAAACCTGGGAGCAGCTGGTACATTCTGGCTGTATGGTGGAGTCTGTTTTATCGGTTGTCTGTTTCTATGGAGCCGATTGAAAGAGACCAAAGGAAAAAGCTTAGAAGAAATTGAACAGGAACTGGAAGGATAATTGGCACCCGGATAATCAACTGAATCAACTCGACCTATATAAACCTATTAGCGTATTAAGAAAATGACAGAATTGATTCGTTACCTCATAAAATCAACAGTGGATCAAAAAGGGATCGTAAAAGCATGGGAGGAGCAAGTTGCTATTCCAACATACGAGATTGGAACGATGGAGAAGAATCCCATATTTGCAGAAAAACGCGTATATCAAGGTAGCTCAGGGGTAGTATATCCCTATCCAATCATAGAGAAAATTAGCGATCAGAAGCGAAACAAGATCTATCAGGCGCTATTTCTTGAAAATGAATATATCAAGGTGATGATTCTTCCAGCCTTAGGTGGGCGGGTTCATATGGCTTATGATAAAGTCAGAGAACGGCATTTTGTATACTATAACGAAGTGATCAAGCCGGCTCTGGTAGGGCTTACTGGCCCTTGGATTTCGGGAGGGATTGAATTTAATTGGCCACAGCATCATCGACCGACTACTTTTATGCCAACAGAGCATTTAATCGAACACAATAGCGACGGAAGCATTACGGTTTGGTGCAACGAAATCGAACGTATGTTTCGGATGAAGGCCATGCAGGGATTTACTTTGCATCCCGATAAAGCATATCTAGAAATTAAGGTTCAGGTATATAATCGGACAGCATTGCCACAAACCTTTCTGTGGTGGGCCAATCCGGCTGTTGTTGTGAATGATGACTATTTTTCCGTCTTCCCTCCCGATGTCAATGCCGTTTTTGATCATGGAAAGCGAGAGGTTTCCTCTTTTCCGATTGCTACGGGGACCTACTACAAGTACGACTACTCAGCTGGTGTTGATATAGCACAATACAAGAATATTCCTGTTCCGACATCCTATATGGCCATTCAATCGAAATACAATTTCGTTGGCGGCTATGAGGCCGGTGAGACCAATGCGGGGATGTTGCATGTGGCCGATCATCACATTTCACCCGGGAAAAAACAGTGGACCTGGGGAAATGGTGATTTTGGTGTCGCCTGGGATAGAAATTTGACCGATGAAAATGGACCGTACATTGAATTGATGGCCGGTGTATATACCGATAATCAGCCTGATTTTGCTTGGTTACAACCTTATGAAGTGAAATCCTGGTCTCAGTATTTTATGCCTTACGCAGAAGTCGGACAGGTGAAAAATGCAACAAAAGGTGTGGTGCTCAATATGGAGGTTAGGGAGCAGACCGCTCGCATTGTCTTATATACAACGGGGACGTATGAAGGTATACGTATTTTGTTACGCAATACGGCAGGTAAAATCTATTTGGACGAACAAACGGACTGTTCTCCTCGGAATATTTATACCCAAAGTGTTGCTGGATTGGACAGTGATCCAACCGAACTCCTATTGACTGTGTACGATAAAAATAACCATGAAATATTGTTCTACCAGCAAGAGGAGGCAAAGGATGCTAAAGACATACCCAAACCAGCACAGGCAGCATTGCTACCCGAAGATATTCGTTCTATCGAAGAATTGTTTTTGACGGGACAGCATTTGGAACAGTACCGACATGCAACTTATAATCCATTGGATTATTATAAGGAAGCGCTGCGACGTGAACCGAACGATATCCGATGTAATAATGCAATGGGTGTTTTCTTGTTGCGAAGCGGTAAGATAAAGGAGTCTATTCCTTATTTTGAGACCGCTATCGCACGCGCTACGGAGCGTAATCCCAATCCTTATGATGGAGAACCTTATTACAACCTAGGTGTAGCTCTGCAACTATCTGGGGATTTGAATGGAGCTTATTCAGCTTTCTACAAAGCAACATGGAATGCAGCCTGGAAGGACTCTGGCTATTTTGGTTTGGCACAAATTGATGCAAAGAGAGGCGATTGGAAAGCTGCTTTGGAAAAAATAGATCACTCATTGAGCCGAAACTGGTATCACCACAAAGGACGACAGCTGAAGGCCTCTATTTTAAGAAAACTTGGGGTAAAAGATGCCGCTTTAGCATTTATTCAGGAATCAATGGAATTGGATCCCTTTAATATGGGCTGTCGATTCGAATGGTACCTGTTAAATAAAGAAGAATCCATTTTTTCTCCTATTCTCGATTTAGCGCGTGTAAATATTCATAGTGTGATGGAGTACGCATTGGATTTTGCGCATGCCGGTCTGTATGAAGAAGCATCGTTACTGCTGGAAAAAACCATTGAAGACGTAAGCTTAGTATACCCTATGGTATATTATACACTAGGTTATTTTGCGACCCAGTTAGGCTTGCGCGACAGGGCAAAGAGTTACTGTGATCAGGCCATGACTATGGATCCTACCTATTGTTTTCCAAATCGTTTGGAAGAGATTGCAATTCTCCGACATGCCATCGGTTTAAATAGTGCTGACGCAAAAGCCTCGTATTATTTGGGCAATCTTTGGTATGGAAAAAGACAGCATCAGGATGCGGCAGACTGTTGGGAGCATGCGATCCAATTGGATGGAGAGTTTCCTACCGTTTTTCGCAATTTGGCTTTAGCTTATTATAATCGGATAGGTAAGAAGAAGGAAGCCGTGACTTTATTGGAGCAGGCATTTTCATTGGATGAAACTGATGCACGTTTACTCATGGAGCTTCATCAGCTTTACAAAAAGGAGGGCCGTCCTTACAAAGAGAGGTTGGCGTTACTCGATCGATATCCAAATTTGGTGACGCTTAGAGATGATCTATTCTTGGAGCGGATCACCCTGTTTAATCTGTTGGGCGAATACGAGCGCGCGAAAACGTTGCTTGCTTCCCGGCAGTTTAAGCCCTGGGAAGGAGGAGAAGGTAAGGTCTCTCGTCAATACACGATATGTCAGCTGGAATTGGCCAAAAAATCGATATTGCAAAATGAACCGCAGCAGGCGCTTTCCTTGCTAGAGGCAATTGATTATTATCCACATAATCTTGGTGAAGGTAAGCTGATTACCATGGAGCAAAACGACATTCACTATTATAAAGGGCTTGTCTATCGTTTATTGGGTCGGGAAGAAGAAGCTAAGGTTTATTTCTATAAAGCAACAGAAGGTGCTGATGAACCCCAGCAAGCCCTTTTCTATAATGATCCACAACCAGATAAGATATTCTATCAAGGTTTAGCCTGGCATGAGCTTGGTGATCCAGGGCGAGCTGAGCAACGTTTTCAATGTTTAATAGATCATGGAAAGTTATTTATTGACAAGCCCTTTAAAATAGATTATTTTGCAGTTTCCTTACCTGATATGGATATTTGGGAGGAAAATCTGGATGATAAGAATAAAATACATTGTCTGTATGTCATGGGATTGGGGTATTTGGGGAATGGGGATCGTGCTCTGGCAATGGATTATTTTGCACAAGTTCGGCAGTTGGATCCCAATCACCAGGGGAGCCAGGCTATCATGCATTCTTTCTTAGGTGAAACTTCTTTAAAGAATTAATTTCGTATGTATCGCTATATCATAGTATTCGTCATTCTATTTCAAAGTTACATGGTCTCGGCAGATGGACTAAATCGGCTTGACCTTGCAGGTGAGTGGAAAGTTCGGCTTGATCCCGAAGATGTCGGTATCGAGCAGGGCTGGGCTGGTAAATCGTTCGAAACATCGATCAAATTACCAGGAACAACAGATGATGCGGGTTTAGGAACCTTAAATACGTTGACACCTGCTCTTGCCAAACCTCAGCTTTCGCATTTAACGCGAGCACATCGTTATGTTGGGGCAGCATGGTATACGCGGGAACTTTCAATTCCGGCAGGTTGGGCTGGTAAGGAGATGATCTTAACCCTCGAGCGTGTTCTTTGGGAGTCCATGGTTTGGATCGACGGGGTAGCAGTGGTACAAAAGCAACGTAGCCTTGTCAGTCCGCATGAGTTTGACCTAAGCTCACTTCTGAAAACTGGGAAGAAACATCGGTTGACAATCCGCGTAGATAACAGAAAGAAGCTTCCAATCAGCGTTGATGATATGGCGCATGCTTATACCGATCACACCCAAATTATCTGGAATGGTATTCTTGGAAAGATTGCTATTCAGGCCTATGATGCGGTGCGTCTGAAGTCGGTGTACGCTAGCCCTAAACTAGCGAAGAAGGAAATCAATCTGCAGATCAATCTCCGTAATAAACTAGCAAAAGGCATTGTCGGTAAACTGAAAATAGCGGTAAAAGACAATAGGGGTTCCCTACCACCGGTTGAAAAAACTATTCAGCTCTCGCCAGGGGATTCAACGATCAACCTAAGCTACCTTCTTGGGGATAGACTGAAACTTTGGAGCGAATTTTCGCCGCATTTGTATGACATCGGTCTGGAATTGGAAGCTGCAGATGCCGTATCAACGTTGTGTACCTCAATAGGTATGCGTGAGCTTTCTACTGATGGGACAATCCTAAAAGTCAATGGTGAGCCTTTATTTTTGAGAGGAACATTGGAATGCAGTATTTTCCCGTTAACGGGACATCCGCCAATGGATAAGGCCGGTTGGCGGAAAGTCTTTCTGACAGCGCGCGAATGGGGACTAAATCATCTCCGGTTTCATTCATGGTGTCCTCCGGAGGCGGCCTTTGCTGTTGCCGACGAATTGGGATTCTATCTTCAAATTGAGTTGCCAATCTGGGAGAATAATATTGGTAAAGATGAAGGAGTGATGAGTTTTCTCTATGAAGAGGCCGATCGAATAATGCAGACTTACGGAAATCATCCGTCCTTTTGTTTTTGGAGTATGGGTAATGAGTTGAGTGGTGATTTCAATGCGCTGAATACTTTGGTAAAACACCTAAAGCAGAAAGACAGACGGCATCTTTATACGGCAACTTCTTTTACATTCCAGCAAGGGCATGGTGTGAAGGAAGAACCTTATGATGATTATCTGATTACCCAGTGGACAGCTAAGGGCTGGGTACGGGGACAAGGTGTATTTAATAGCGAAGCACCCACATTCAATAAAAATTACAGCAATTCTTTGGAAGGAATTTCGATTCCGGTCGTGACGCATGAAATTGGACAATATGCTGTCTATCCAAATCTCGCCGAAATCAAAAAATATAAAGGTGTTTTAAAACCGCTAAACTTCATTTCTGTAGCAGAAGATCTGAAACAAAAGGGATTATTACATAAGGCCAAAGCATATACGATGTCTTCAGGAAAATTGGCTGCTATTCTATATAAGGAGGAGATGGAAAGAGCGTTGAAGACACCTGGTATCAGCGGGTATCAGCTCCTTGATCTTCACGATTTCCCTGGTCAGGGAACGGCGCTGGTAGGCTTATTAGATGCTTTTTGGGACAGTAAAGATATACTTCCTGCGGCAGAATTTCGACAATTTAGCGCTCCAGTAGTGCCTTTGCTCCAGTTTGCGAAAGCTGTATATACCAACAATGAAACGTTCGAAGCTTCTATCGATGTGAGTAATTACGGCCAAGAGGTTTTGAAGAATCAGGGGATTAGCTGGTTCCTGAAGGATGGGGGGAAAATAATCGAACAAGGACATTTCCAGTCGACCATTGGAAAGGGACATCAAGGGCATGTGGGGCATTTAGAAGTGCCATTACAAGCAATTGGACAGGCGAAGAAATTGACAATTCAACTTAAACTGGAAGGTACATCCTATGAAAATCATTGGAATATTTGGGTATACCCTCAACAGCTCGCTGTTGATTTTGGGGACGTGAGTTATACGCGCGATCTGGCGGAAGCGATGCGCTTGCTGAAAGATGGGAAAAAGGTGCTTTTAAATCCCGATTGGAAGAAAATAAACGGTATTGAAGGGAAGTTCGTTCCTGTTTTTTGGAGCCCCGTACATTTTCCAAAACAGGCCGGTACCATGGGATTGCTTTGTGACCCTAAACACCCTGTATTTGCCGATTTCCCAACAGATAATCACACAGACTGGCAATGGTGGGATCTCCAAATTAAATCGACTACGCTAATTACGGATGAGATCAAAGGCGGAAATGCAATTGTAGAGCTCATTGACAACTTTGCTAATAATAGGAGATTAGCATCTCTTTTTGAAGGGACAGTCGGAGCGGGCAAACTGATGATTGCTTCGTTTGATCTGGAGGCAGATCTAGCCAACAGACCCGTTGCAAGACAGCTGTTGGGCTCTATCTTAACGTATATGAACAGTACAAAGTTTAGGCCTAAAGTGATCGAAAATCCAGCTATACTATCGCAGGTATTACGCTACAAAGAAGCACAGGAAAAATCCGAACCTAAAGCGATCTATTAACGATAAGATCGCTTTGGAAAAATTTAATATGCTTGATTAATATGTAGAAATAATTGTTAACTTGGCCTTGTAATCTAATTGTTACCTGAAAAGCACAATGACCAATAAACTGAAGATTGGGAGCTTTAGTTATGAGAAAAGAAAATGATGAAGCCAATTTGATCCAAGCGCTCTCTATAGGGAAGCAGGCTGTTTTACCAAAACTTTACGAACGATATGCAGACCGCATTTTCGATGTATCTTTTCACTTGCTTAAAGATACAGGTTGGAGCGAGGATGTTGTGCAGGAAGTTTTCGTGAAACTGTGGACCAATAGAGAAACTATAAAACAGGATGTGGATCTCTGGCCGTTCCTCTATGTATTGACTAAAAGAGAGTGTCTCAATAAACTAAGAAGCATCAAACGTTCTCATTCGGCCTTTGAGCTTCTATATTACCATATTGAACATCATTCGGATAGGGCCGATGGTTTAATAGAACGAAAGGAACTTGCCGATGAAATAGAAAATTACCTTGCTCAACTTCCTGAACAACAAAAACTTGTTTTTACATTAAGCCGAATTGAAGGAATACCCCACAATCAAATCGCAGCGGAACTCAATCTTTCTAAGAACACAGTAAAAAACCATCTTGCGAGAGCATCGAAACATTTAAAACAAGTCCGTTCTGGACGAAATCGGCTATTATCCTTATTTTTCTATTTTTTTTGAAAAGGATTTCATGGATTGATGGAATCCTCCTAACTGCTTATCGATATGCTAAACAGTTGGACTGAAGTTCCATTGGAAATTTTATACCTATAACAATTTCATAAGGATCTAAAAAAAAATAAAAAAAATATCTCTTCCTGTAGTCCTTTTCTGTTTTGGCGGTGTACTGAAATAAATACTTAGAAAGTACGAACCAATTTGACCATGCAAGAAGAAAGACTACGCTATTTGCTAACCCATTATTTTAGGAATACAATCTCTCGTTCGGAATTGAAAGAGATGCTCGATCAATTAGATCAGCTGGAAGAAGCTGAGTTCTCCGATCTTTTTGAACGTATGGGCGAAAGAGTTCCTGAACGCTCGGAGCTATTTAACAGGGATCAGGTTTTAAATCAGATCTCAAGTCGAATAGGCGGACATCATAAAGAGATAGGAGATGGAAGAAAATCAAAGCTGCGCTACATCAAATGGGGGGGGATTGCTGCCGCAATTGTTGTCTTTTGTTTTTCAATTCTGTTTCTGGTCCAACAAAGCGCGAAGGAAGGAACTTCTCAACAAGCCGTCTCACCAAGGGAAATCGCCTTGCCAGAAAACGGTGCGCCTATACTTAAACTTTCCAATGGTGACCAATATTCAATTTCAGAAGATCATCCTGAAACCTTGGATAAAAACGGTCTGAGCATCATTAAAGCAACAGATGGTACAGTGGTATATCAAGTTAAAAATAATGTCGAGGGCAAATCTGAGATGAGAACTTTCCTGAGTCCAAAAGGTAGCGCATTGACCGTGAAGTTGGTTGATGGCACACAGGTTCAACTAAACTCGGGCGCGAGCTTGACCTATCCAACACATTTTGATGAACATACCAGAACGGTATTCTTGGATGGTGAAGCTTATTTTGATGTCACTCATGACAGTAGAAAACCATTTATTGTTCAGACGAAACAAACCCAGGTCAAAGTGTTGGGAACACAATTCAATATTGCCTCTGATCTCAGCAAAACTAAAATCCTGACCACTTTAATCAAAGGTAAGGTTGCTGTAAGTGCGGGGCATAATCAGCAGATTTTAAGCCCTGGAATGCAAGCACAAACCAATCTGCATACGAAACAAATTTCCGTACAGGAAGCCGACCTAAAAGAGGTTCTCGCTTGGCGGGATGGCTTCTTCCGCTTTACAGAAGATAATATCGAGACTGTCTTGCAAAAAGTGGGCGAATGGTATGATATCAAAGAAGTGAAGGTGAATTCATCGTCCACCGATAAATTTACGGGGATGATAAAGCGGACCAAAAAGCTCTCGGATTTACTCCGGCAGCTGGAAAAAATATCCAATTATAAATTTAAAATTCAGGATGGGAGGGTCCTTGTTATGTAACAATGAGACTTTGAGCTAAAAGTAATCGGAAGTGCTCGCAACACTCCCGATCGTAGTTTAGCAATTAAATAAACCTAATTGAGTTATAAACCATTTAACACCAAACCTATACAAATGTATAAAAGGAATAGCAAAAGTTGCTTTTTTACACAAAAATTCTTTGTAAAAGCATTTATCAGGATGAAAGTATGCATACTAATCCTCATCATCTCCATGGTGCATGTTCATGCATCTAGCTTTGGTCAACAAGTGACATTGGATATAAAAAATGGACGTTTGGTGGACGTCCTGGATGAGATTCAAAAACAAACGGGGTACGAGTTTTTGTACAATAACAGTTTGATTAATAAACAGAAAAGAGTGACCATTAAAGCAAATCACAAAAACTTTAAAGAGGTCCTACAAGAGTTTCTGTCGGAAAGAAACCTGACTTACGAATTGAATCTGAACACGGTATTGATTATGGCCAAAGTGGGTTCTCCGCAAGTTGCTTCCAGCACCGCGGTGTTCTTGCAGCGGCGTAGAATAACAGGAGTTGTGTCTGATACGAAGGGAGCGCCATTGGAAAGTGTCACGGTTTCGGTTAAGGGGACAACTATTGGAACGAAGACCGATGCGCAGGGGCAATTTGCCTTGGAAATTGAAGATCAGCATAAGGTGCTGCAGTTTTCGCTCGTAGGATTTCAGTCGTTTGAGCGGAATATTAGTGCGTCAAATCAGCTGAAGATCACTTTGGAGCCTGCGGTAAGCGATCTGGAGGAAGCTGTAGTTGTTGCTTATGGAAAGCAACGTAAAATTAGCGTAGTGGGTGCAATTAGTAGCGTTTCCCCGCAACAATTAAAAACTCCCGTTGCTAAGATCAGCAGCGCATTGGCGGGACAGATGGCGGGCGTTGTTACGGTTCAAGGTTCGGGAGAGCCCGGCTCTGCAACGTCATTTTGGATACGTGGGGTGAGCAGTTTTGCGGGGGGGACCGGTCCACTGGTATTGGTGGACGGGATCGAACGTCCCATGGACCTCGTAGACCCCGAGGATGTCGAGTCATTCTCTGTCTTGAAAGATGCAACTGCCACAGCCGTGTATGGCGTAAGGGGAGCAAATGGTATTGTGATCATTACAACAAAAAGGGGAAAGAAAAGTGTTAAACCGAGTATCAATGCACGTGTTGAGCGCGGTATGTTGGAACCTGTTGTCCTACCGAAATTGGCAAATGCTGCTCAATGGTTAGATTATTATAACGATATCAATTTTGAAGCTTCTGGAAAAGCCCCCATTGACACAAGAAGAGATAAATAAATATGTGAATAAAGTAGATCCAGATGTTTATCCAAATGTGGATTGGATGCAAGAGATCTTTAAAAAGAGAACATCAAATGAACGTTTGAATGTAAATGTGACTGGAGGAGGAGATTTTATTAAATATTACGTTTCGGGTTCTTATATGAAAGAGAATGGGATCTTTCAGCCTCGAAAAACATCGAATTATGATCCATCTGTGAATTTCGACCGGATTAATTTTAGATCGAATGTTGATATTAGACTGTCTCGATCGACTGAAGTAAACCTAAACCTCTCCAATCAATACGAAACAAAAAACCGATTAGGTGTAAATTTGGGTGATATGTATGATATTGTGCTCCACACCACACCAGTGGCAACACCTACCCAGTTTTCAAATGGCGCCTATGCGCAGCCACAAGGAGGACAAAATCCCTATTATTCGCTCAATACTACTGGATTCTCGAAGGATTTCTGGAATAATGCGCAGTCGTTGATTGGTATCACTCAAGATTTTTCGGAGTTGATAACTCCCGGTTTAAAAGCGAATGTTAAATTTTCCTGGGATGCAAAGAACTCTTCGACATTAGACAAAAGAAAGGCACCAACCACCTATTATGTTGACAAAACAAAACCGCGGGACAGCGAAGGGAATCTTATTTTAAAAGATAACGGTAATGGCAGCGATTATCTTGCTTTAGCCGACTATCATTCGGGAGAGCGTGCGACTAATTTTGAAAGTTCCCTGATGTATGACCAGTTGTTTGGAAACAAGCATCGCGTCGGAGGACTATTTTTATTCTCCATGCGCGAGCGGACAAATAACTTTCCAGAACGGGATTATATCGCAGCATTCCCCTATCGTAATACGGGGATTGCTTCACGTTTGACCTATTCCTACCAGGACCGCTATTTTATCGAAGGTAACTTTGGCTACAATGGATCTGAGAACTTTGCGCCAAAGAAACGTTTTGGTTTCTTTCCTTCCCTGGCTATGGGCTATGTTATTAGTAATGAAGCGTTCTTTAAGTCGCTATTGCCTGTCGTTAACTTTCTGAAAATTCGGGGATCAATTGGTCGGATTGGTAGCGATAAAATCGGTGGTTCACGTCGATTTGCTTACAATTCAGAAATGAAGCTCGATGGTGGCTATTCTTTCGGCATTGGTGGCAAAAATTATCTTCAGGGTATAGCAACCGGTTATCCGGGGAATCCACTGGTTGCCTGGGAAAGTGCATTAAAGCGTAATATCGGGCTTGAGTTAAGCCTTTTCAACAAATTGACCATACAGGCCGATTATTTTGCGGAGAAACGTGATGGAATTTACATTCTTCAGGAAAGTGTGCCTTCCATCGTGGGAATTAATGTAAAACCCTATGTTAATATTGGACAGATGCAAAATAAAGGGGCCGAAGGATCCTTGGAGTTTAATCATCGCCAGGGAGAAGTTGGCATACAGGTCCGGGGTAATCTAACTTACAATCGAAATAAAAAATTATTTGATGACAAGCCGATTCCAAGATGGGCATATCAGTCTGAAATAGGACAACGCTGGGGACAACAGCGCGGATTAATTGCTTTGGGGCTGTTTGAGTCAGAAGAGGAAATCGCGCATAGCCCGATTCAACGCTATGGCGATGTGATACGTCCCGGTGATGTAAAATATCGGGACATCAATGGAGACGGCGAAATTACAGAAGAAGATAAAGTAGCGATAGGTGATACAGATATGCCGCAATGGAATTATGGATTTGGCGCCAGTGTATCTTGGAAAGGATTTGATCTATCGGCTTTTTTCCATGGCGTTGGACAAATATCCCGGATTATAGCGGGAGGACCTCTATATGGTCAAACTGGCAACATCTGGGGCTATGGACAGATCTATTCGGATGTCGCTGATCACCGCTGGAGTGCAGACAACCCTAACCCAAATGCAACTTATCCACGGCTCTCATTTAATATTGCCAATAACTCTCAGGCTTCCACTTTATGGCAACGCGATATGAGCTTTATCCGTTTGAAGAATCTAGAATTGGGCTATACGTTGCCAAAGCAGCTCACGGAAAAATGGAAAATGTCAATCGTGCGTATTTATGCACAAGGCGTAAATGTGTTCACATTCAGTAAGTTCAAGTTGTGGGATCCTGAACTGGAAACAGTTTCAGGAAGCAGCTATCCCCAAATGCGTGTATTTAATGTTGGTTTAAGTGTAACACTTTAATCTGAAAGATAATAATGAAAAAGTATATATACTCGATTTCCTGCCTATTACTGGTATTTTCCCTCGGGGCATGTAGCAAATATCTCGACGTGGATCTAGAAAATCAAATGACTTTAGAAGAGGTTTTTAATAAACGGAAAACCACGGAACAGTATCTGGCTCAGGTGTATGGCTATTTGCCTATAGAACATGATATGTTCAATGGTGAAGGCGGAAATGTTCCGCTGAGTGATGAAGCCTTATTTTCATGGGTAGCCTGGGTTCCATGGCTTAACTTTGCGAATGGGGCATGGGGCGTGACAACCCAGGATTATACAACTTGGGAACAGAATTATAAAGGGATTAATCAGGCAACCATTTTCATTGAAAATATTGATAGAAATGTGGAATTGAGTGCTGCTACTAAAGATATTATGAAAGCCGAAGCCCGTTTTTTAAGAGCCTATTTTTATTATCTGCTTTTAAAAAGATATGGACCTGTATTTGTATGGGGCGATCGTGCTCCCGATAGTAAAATTGATCCAACAACAGTAGATCGTATGTCTTTGCAGACAAATGTGGATTTCATAGTTTCTGAATTTGATAAAGCAAGTGCCGTATTGCCACAGGAAATAACTGATCAAGCCTGGTATGGTCGATTGACAAAAGGGGCTGTGATGGCCGCAAAATCTGAATTACTGCTGTATATGGCTAGGCCGCTATTTAACGGAGCGAAACTTTATATAGGAATAAGGAATAAAAGCGGTGAATTCTTATTTCCACAAACCGCAGATCCCAATAAATGGGAGCTTGCGGCCAAATCTGCCAAAGCGTTGATTGACCTGAATGTGTATGCACTTTACCAAGATAACAAAGAGACGAACTCTTTTCGACGTGCAATTAAATCCTACATGGGTATTTATTTTGATAAGTGGAATTCGGAAATTATTTGGGGAAGATGGTCTGATGACGGCTTCAATTATAACGTCCGTACGGCTCCACCGCGAGTTGTGACGATGGGCTGGGGCGGTTATGCACCTTCGCTAAAACTGGTCGACAGCTATCCGATGGCAAGTTCAGGACGCTACCCGATTACAGGTTACAGTAGCAATGGACAGCCTATAATTGATGAAAAATCAGGATACCAAGAAACGGGATTTACAGATAACTATGTACATCCGTTAGACAATTTTGCCGCCTTTAAGGCGCACAACAGTTGTGTCGGAAGGGATGCACGTTTCTACGCATCCATTTTGGCAAATGGAATGTATTGGACCAATCCAAAACCTCAACCCAGACAGGTGACATTCTTTGACGGCGGAACATCTTCGTATACGAAAACAGGGGACTGCGTAAAGTCAGGTTACTTGTGGCGGAGAATGAGTGATCCAACAAATGATATCGAAGCAGGTAACTGGGGGCAGTTTGCATGGCCATATTATCGTTTGGCTGAGATCTATCTAAACTACGCGGAGGCTTGCAATGAAAAACCTGCTCGTGATGAAGTGGAGGCGTTAAAATATATCAACCTGGTACGTAAACGGAGCGGCTTGAACGACTTGGAAGTTGCTTATCCAGAGGTTCGGGGAAATAAAGAACTCCTGCGGGTATTGCTGCGAAAAGAAAGAATGGTCGAATTGGCATTTGAAGGCCATCGTTACCCCGATCTGAGAACCTGGATGATTGCAGAGGAAGAAATGAATGAGCCCTATTTATACCCGTAATGTTGCCGCAACTTATTATGAATCCTCTTGGGAACGGAGCAAAGATGTTTTTCCTGGAAAGCGAAGTTTTCAGGCCAAACATTATTTCTTCCCGATACAGCAAAAGCAACTGAGCGAGATGATCAACATTACACAGAACTATGGATGGTAGTACTTATTAAATAATACTGAAAACGATGAGAAATTATATATCCTATTGTGTTCTCCTGTTGACACTTTTCCTGATGAATGGATGTCAAAAGGAGGATCGAATGAACAACATGGTCGACGACACCATTTATTTCAGAGATTTCAAAGAGAATAAAATAACGGTATTTGACTGGGGAAAATTTGATTATAATGTAACTGTTGTTAAGGCTGGAATTGGACAACAGGGAGCAAAGATAAACTTCAAGATTGACGAAGCGTACCTAGCAGCCTATAACGCGCAGCAAGGGACAAATTATAAGCTGCTTCCTGCTGACTGCTATAAAATTGTAAATACAACACTAGCCTTTGAAAAAAAGGATTATCTGCAGGATATTGCAGTTGCTTTTGATACTGAGCGCATAAAAGTGCTGCAAGGAAAATATAAGGAATTATATGTGCTTCCGTGCCGCATTGAAGCAGAGGGAGGGGTGTTACATGCGCTGAAACCTGAAATGGCAACGACATTGTTGATTCCTAACGTTAAAGACCCATTTTTGGAATTCACTTCACCGGGTCTGCAGCTTGATCAGATCAAACTGAGCCCCACAGGAGCTGAACAGGTCGTAGGAAAAGCGACATTGGTCACCAATTATCCCAATCAATGGAATCTTGACTATGAAATTGAAGTGGATCCCGTGATTTTGGATAATTACAACGGAACGGTATCAGACGATAAGAAGTTGAAATTACTACCAAAAGCGGCCTATCAGCTTCTGCCTGCACCGTATAAAATTGCTGCGAAGGAGAATAAAACGAGTTTTTCATACACTATTCTGAAAAAAGGACTTATTGATGGAACAACCAATTTATTTGGGGAGTATGCGTTGCCTTTACGGATTAAGTCTGTTTCAAAAAATGGTATTAACCCCGATGCTTCGACAATATTGGTTCCAGTGTCCTTTCAACCGCCAGATATCCCCCGTAGTGGCTGGAAAGTAATTGCGGCTTCTTCCGAATGGATTGGCGGTGGTGAAAAGGAAAATATATTGGACGGGAATCCCGATACCTACTGGCATAATGTCTGGATGGGAGGAGAACCCCCATTACCGCATTATGTCATAATAGATTTTGGAAAGGAATATAATGTGATGATGATTGAATTAACAAGAAGGTTATGGAATAATGACCTAAAAGTCGTTGAGTTTTCGACTAGTAATGACAATAAAACATATAATCCAATAGGGAAGATTGATTTCGGAACAAACAGTCCCAAATCGACTTTGGCCGTGAATGTTCCGACGACAAAAGCCCGTTATTTAAAATGTACGGTAACAGCAAGTAATCGTCCGCCTTCATCCGCTATAGCAGAAGTATATGTCAAAGGATTATAAAATGCATCCGAGATTAGACGTAATACAACTTCAAGTATAGTCTAGCTTGCAATCTGGTAGAGCTGAAAGTCACTCCATTTTCCGGAGTGCCTTTTATTTTTACTGAGAATTTTAAAAAGGTCATTATATTGTTGTTATGCAAAATATATTGGCTGTTCGTGTGAGGCCAGAAGTGGCTAGGTAAACTTTGAGTTATACCGTAAAAAAGGTTTCGCCCACACGATTTTATTCTCAGGAGTCTGAACAGTACTTAAGGCCGCGAAGCGAGCTTGAATAAAACAAAAGGATAGACGAAGGAGAATTGAGTCAATATGATTTAAATTCTTAATTATGGCTATTAGAAAGCAATGCATTGGGATAGATATCTCAAAATCAACCTTTACAGCTTGTTTATGTCAACAGGCGGAAGATGGCAAATTAACGTTCTCAAAGGTCCTGGACTTTGGTAATGATAGTAAAGGCTTCAATCAATTATTACGTTGGGTGAAAGGTCTGATTGTATCAGATTCGGAGCTAGTATTTCTCATGGAAGCCACAGGCGTTTATTATGAGAACCTGGCCCACCATCTATACAAAATCAAAAAAAGGGTTCATGTTGTGCTTCCCAACACCTCAAAACACTATTTCTCTAGTCTTAATGTGAAAACAAAAACAGATGCAGTTGATGCGCGAATTCTAAGTCAGTTTGGTATTGAGAGAGTTCATAAGTTGTGGTCCCCACCACCAAGCACACTCTTGCAGCTCAGGAATCTAACTCGTTACTATGTTCAGCTTCAGGAACAAAAGACAACACTTGGCAATATTAGTCACAGCAAGGACTGCGCACATGATATCCAAGTATTTATTACCAAGAGCAACAAAAAACTCATTACTGAGATAGATAAGGAAATCGAAAGATGCCTGAAAGAAATTAAGAAAGCTATCGAAAAGGAAGATGTACTGAAGGAGCATGTCAGAAAGGTTTTGACGATAAAAGGTGTAGGATTGATTACGGTAGCAACGATATTAGCTGAAACAATGGGTTTTGAGCAGTTTCATAGTTCAAAACAATTGGTTAGCTATTCAGGCTATGATGTAGTGCAAAGAGAATCTGGCACCTCGATTAAAGGCAAGACTAGGATCTCCAAGAAAGGAAACAGATATATCAGAAATGCACTTTATTTCCCAGCGATGGTGGCCTGTAGGTACAATGAAGCATTAAAAGAAACTTATATCAGAATCAATAAAAACAATAAGGCATCGAAAATGATTGGACAGGTGGCAATACAGCGGAAACTCTTAGTGTTGATTTATACGCTTTGGAAAAACGATACTGAATTTATTGAAAACTACCAAAGAGGTAGTCTCGATCCGAAAACCGAGACTACGCAAGATAGTTCAGTAGCTGAACTTCTTTAGAATACAAAAATACTTTTTTGTCTAAATATTTGGAATTTATAACAGTACCTTTTTTGCTTTTTTAATATTTGTTCCTAAAATAAAAAAAGCGACTCTTTTGAAGTCGCTTTTTGTAGCCCGTAGGGGAATCGAACCCCTGTTTCAAGAATGAAAATCTTGCGTCCTAACCCTAGACGAACGGGCCATATCGTTTTCGATGATGCAAATATAGAAGCTTTTTCAAAAAGCACAAAAAAAAAGTGCTGTCTGTGTGCTAATTCATTGAAATTGAGAAAAATTATTTTTTTAAAGGACCTATTCTACAGCGTAGGCGAGCATATATTCATTGAACTTCTCGTAATGTACGTCATATAGATGTGTATGTTGATCGCTGTGGAGTTCGAGTTTTAATATACCCTGCACCTGATAGTCGAATGGTTGTATGGTCATGTTATTCAAGAAGGAGACCCCTGCATTTCCCTGAAGTTTATAAATCGCTTCTTTAGCGCACCAGCAAGCATAAAGCTGCTCATATCGGTTCTCATCCTGTGCGATGAATGCAAGCTCCGCAGGTTTTAGAAACTTATGTTGGATACGCTCTACTTTTGTTTTGATGATTTCCATGTCGATACCCACCTCTCCTTTTGTACTGATCATAGCTGCGGCATAATCAAATGAGTGTGAAAGTGATATTTTTTGGGGGAAATTGGCGAGATAAGGCTTGCCATTTGCATCAGATGGACATTCTATATAACGGGATGTGTTTAATAAGGTGCGCAACAGCACACGGGTGGCAAGCCAATGTAACCGTCTTTTCCCTTTGTTGAAAGACCCTAATTTCGCTTTTTCACGTTCATCCAATTGAAGTTTCGACAGTAAATCGTCGTCCGATTCCTCAATTCGCCAAATTGCAAATTTGGTTTGGCTATCAATTTCACGTAGATACACTAGACTCATACCCAAATTTAAAAAACAAATCGCAGATTTTTGTTTTGAAAAATGAAGTAAAATTAGTGGGAGAACTGTATTTTTGAATTTGTATAGCATTGCCTGATGCTTTTGCTATTTTGATACACATGATTTTATCTGATAAAAGAATTCTCGAAGAGATTGAAAATGGCAGCATTGTCATTCAACCATTTGATCGTAAATGTTTAGGAACAAATTCCTACGATGTGCATTTGGGGAAATATTTGGCAACGTATGCAGACCGTGTACTTGATGCCAAGAAGCACAATGAAATTCAGCATTTTGAAATCCCGGAAGAAGGTTTCGTCTTGGAACCCAACACCCTTTATTTAGGTGTTACGCAAGAGTATACCGAAACGCATAAACATGTTCCTTTTTTAGAGGGCAAATCGAGTACTGGTCGCTTAGGGATAGATATTCATGCAACTGCAGGAAAGGGCGATGTCGGTTTCTGTAATACCTGGACCTTGGAAATTTCGGTTGCTCAGCCTGTTCGGGTTTACGCGGGAATGCCAATTGGACAATTGATCTATTTTGCTGTAGAAGGCGATATCGAGACATTTTATAACACCAAAGGTAACGCAAAATACAATGGCAAGACCATCCGTCCGGTGGAGTCGATGATGTGGAAGAATAACTTCTAATGAAAACGATTGGATGGATTGTATTAGCGACGCTATTGATTGCGCTCATCAGTAGCGTGCTTTATTATTTTGTTCATCCAATGTTTGGCGGAAGTTTCAAAGGAGCTCGGCTTGAACGTATGAAACAGTCCCCCAATTTTAAAAATGGTATTTTTCATAACCTCGAAGTAACGCCATCGTTGAAAGGCGATGTGAATATGGTCTCTTTGTTGTGGGATTTCCTTTTCAACAAGAATCCCCACTTAAACCTATCAGTGTATTGCCAGCTATGGAATGCGATTTAGCACATCTTCCCGCAGATGACGTACTGATTTGGTTTGGTCACTCCTCCTATCTATTGAAGTTAGATGGAAAATTAATAGTGGTAGATCCAGTATTCAGCTCAAATGCTTCTCCCATACCAGGTAGCAATAAAGCATTTAAGATGTCGGTCGACTATGCGGCGATGGTTTTTCCGAAAATTGACTATTTGTTTATCTCGCATGATCATTACGATCATCTGGACTATGAGACTGTTGTGAAATTGCGGGATAAAGTCGGTCAGGTGATCTGTGGTCTCGGAGTAGGGGCGCATTTTGAATCTTGGGGATACAAGGCCGATCAGATCATCGAGGGTGATTGGTATGACCCAGATAAAACTGGCGCCCGATTTTCAAGTAACCTTCACACCCCGCAAGGCACTTTTTCGGGACGTAGATTTACACGGAATAATACCTTGTGGACATCTTTTGTGTTAAAAACTTCTAAGTACAGCATTTTCTTGGGGGGAGATAGTGGGTATGGTAAGCACTTCAAAAAAATAGGTGACCAATTTGGTCCATTTGATTTAGCGATCTTGGAAAATGGCCAGTATAACGATGCCTGGCATTATATCCATTCTTTACCTGATGAATGGGCTGCTGAAACGAAGGATCTGAAGGCCAAAGCTATTTTACCCGTTCACTCTTCTAAATTCGCGTTGGCGATGGCACGATTGGAAAGAACCCATGGAGAAATTTTACGAGACGGCGAACAAAGAACAGATCACACTGCTTACGCCAAAAATAGGGGAAATGATCCATTTGAATAAATTAGATACCGTATACGCCCCTTGGTGGCGGGAAGTTAACTAAGGATCTATTTATTTTTTTCCTCGATCCATAAAGACATATATTTTGTGCTCTGCATCGTGTGGTGCAATAATATCTGACTAATAAAGTTTTGTTGACGATGCCTGTCAATCTGTACTTTTAATAAAGATAGATTAGTCATAAAATCGGACTGATACTTTCGTTTTTCATAACGTTCGTTGATAATACGGATACCATGTTCTTGGGCCGTTTTCCAAAGATCTTCATTTTCGTAGAGCTCAACAGTCTTTCGGCAGAACGTTTCGGGATCGTCTTCGATAAAGCCATTCCAGTCCAAATTGCCCTTCATGGCTTCTGCACCAACTTTCGTGGTGACAGATGGTGGTACCTGTCTGCATGGCGTCGATAAACTTCCCTTTCACACCGGCACCAAATTGAATTGGAGCCACCAGTAGACGGTAACTTTCCATGGTCAGACGAGCAGATTCCGCTCGGCCCTTGATCAGGAAATTCTCTTTTGGGTTGTTTAACTGAAGTACTTTTTGGGTTGCATAGGCGCCATAAATGTGTAATTCCACTTTGGGGAGCATCTTCCGTAATTGCGGCCAGATTTGTGTTTTTAGGTATTGTACCGTATGCCAGTTCGGCTCATGGATAAAATTTCCGATAAATAATAAGTTCTTGCGCTCTTCGAAGGTGTTCCATTGCTCCACATCTGCAGCAGTGATCTCATCTTCGAGAAAAGGGAGATAATAAAGGATATCGGGTGAAATGCGAAATTCTTCGATCAGAATCTTCATTTCGGATTCGGAAATGATCAACGAGAGGTCACTGCGCAATATCGCGGCAATTTCCCGTTTGGCCGTATCGGTAAATAACTCTTGAAAGGAAAAATCACCGTTATTTTTGACGGATGTCTGGTCTCGCCTGACGCAAAAAATGCAAATCTTCCGTGTCAAGTACGCGGAGTGCATTTGGACAATGCTGTGCAACACGCCAACCATATTGCTCTTCTACCATAAAGCGGTCAAATACAACAATGTCGGGCTTAAGTTGCGCAATAAATTCATCAAAGCTGTTGCTATTCAGCACGATGGTCTGTTCCTGGATCCCGAGAGACTGTAAAGGTGCACTATACGGCGATTTGGCAGCAGCAGAAGCAAATGTAATCTGATAAGAGCGATTAATAAACGTCTCAATTAATTGCATCATACGGAAGCCCGCTGCTGAAGATGTTGGCTCTGGCCACACCAGTCCGATGAACAAAACCTTTTTCTCTTTCATGCCGGAAAATTACTGATTAATGTGAAAAGAATTGACGAAAAATTAACAATTAGTCATTTTCAAACGATTAGCTTTATTTCGTGTTTATACTATATCTCAAGGTTATTCATCATTAAACGATTATATGGCCAAAACTATTGCGCAACGAATTCGACATTTTTCACCAAAGACCTATTGGAAGGAACTAATAGCTGTTTTGGTTATTTTGTTGGCCTTTGTATTTTTTAGAAATGAACGAAAAGAGCTTGCTGCCATCATTCCACATTTGTGTGCGGCCAATCTAACCTGGGTTTTGGTCGGCGTAGGAATTACTCTCGTCTATATTGTACTTCAGGGATTGATGTATGTGCAGAGTTTTAAAGCGATAGGCCTTTCTATTAACCTGAGAATCGCTATTGATCTTTTCCTCAAGCGAAATTTACTCAGTGTGTTTCTGCCTGCGGGTGGGATTAGTTCTTTGGCATATACAACGACGCAGTTGCGAAAAAGAAATTTGAATACGACGCAAATTCATCAAGCAGGGGCGCTGTATGGCTATGTCGGACTACTGACGGTCTTTCTGATCGGTGTACCTGTTATATTGTATACGATTTGGCACAATAAAAATTTTGGTGATGCCTGGATCTCATTGGTGGTTTTGGGGCTGCTTCTGGGCGTCGTATTTTGGCTCGTTTGGTCTTTTAGAACACACAAAGGCGTCTATCGCTGGGTTGAACTAAAATTTCCTGCTGTAGCCTCTAATATTGATGAAATATTCTCAGGAGAGGTCAAGCTAAAATATTTGTTGGGTACCATGCTGGCATCGATGGTCGTTGAATGCTGCGGTATTGCCCATGCTTTTGTAAGTATGTATGCCCTTGGTTTGGACCACTCTTTCGAGGCTGCGGCTATTGCCTATACTGTTTCGGTGGTATTGATGATTGTTTCTCCTTTTCTACGGGGGCTTGGGGCTGTAGAGTTGACTATGCTGTATATTTTTAAAGCGTACGGCTACTCGCAGGCAGAAGGATTGGGCATTACAATTCTCTACCGGGCATTCGAATTTTGGTTACCTTTAGTCCTGGGGCTTCTGGCTTTTGCATGGCGTGGGAAACAATTGCTGGCACGTATTGGCCCAGCGCTGCTTATCTTCTTCTTGGGCATGGTAAATCTCGTATCTGTATTGACGCCTCCTTTGGCCGACCGGATGAAACTTGATCGTTTCTATTTGCCTTTAGAAGCAATTCACGCGTCCAAATTTATGGTGTTAGTGTTAGGCTTAGGGCTGTTGGTGACCTCGGCGTACTTGATCAAAGGTTTCCGAATTGCATTTTGGATCGCCGTGGCGTTTAGCGCCTTGTCGCTTTTTGGGCACGTGTTTAAGGCATTGGACTATGAAGAAGCTTCGGTTGCTTTATTGACCTTGATTTTACTGGCCGTGAGCTATAAGCAATATCGGATCAAGAGTAATATTCGCTGGGTGCGAATCGGGTTTATCACATTTTTTGTTGCTCTCCTAGCCATATGCCTGTTTGACGTATTGAGCTTCTACTTCATTGATAAACAGCATTTCGGTGTCGACTTCACCTGGCGACAATCTATCTATCATACAGCACGAAGCTTCCTCTTGTTTGCTGATGATGACTTGATGCCCCAAACGGCATTTGGACAAGAATTCCTGCGGATTACGCAAGTACTTGGACTTTTTTGTTGGCTCCTACTAATCTACGCGTTAGCTCGTCCCCGTCTCCTCGCAGATGAAGACTCCAGCCAATCTGAATTGGAACGTGCAGAACAATTATTGATTGAGTTTGGTCAGTCTCCCATGGATTTCTTTAAATTGGGAAAAGATAAGAGTTTGTTTTTCTCAGAAGTCTCGGAGGGATTTACCGCTTATCGCTTGGCGAATGAATTTGCTATTGTATTGGATGAGCCTGTCTGTGAACAGGGGGATAAGGAAGAGTTGGTCCAGGAATTCGATCAATACTGTTATGCGAATGGTTTAAAGGCCATTTATTACCGTGTTGATGAAAATAGTTTGGTTCATTTTTCATCCCTACGTAAACAGAAGATCACCATTGGACAAGAGGCTGTATTAGAATTGGAAACATTCAAGCTCGAAGGAAAAGAACGTAAGTCATTACGCAATGGACTTAATGCAATTCAAAAAAAGGGTTTTACAACAGAAGTGTTGAAAGCGCCGCAGGAAAAGGCAATTATAGATCAGTTAAGGATAATTTCCAACGAATGGTTAAAAGAATTTGATAAAAAGGAAATGGTTTTTTCGCAAGGGATGTTTGATGAAAATGAGCTTATTTTGCAAGATATCATTGTACTGAAAAATGAGCAGAATACTATCGTAGCCTTTCTGAATATCATCCCCGACTATGCGAAAGATGAGTGCACCTACGATATGATTCGGAAGTCTCTTGATGCACCGGGTGGTAGCATGGATGCATTGATTGTTGAGCTTATTGCGTATGCTAAGGCCAAAAAGTACGTCTATCTAAATTTGGGCATGGTACCGATGACGGGGTTGGGGGCGACAGATAGTCCCGCAGAAAAGATTATGAAATTTGCCTCAACACGATTGGGTAACTTTAAACATTACCATAGCCTGCGCGACTTTAAAGAGAAGTATGCGACATTTTGGGAAAATAAATACCTTATATTTGATAATGATTTTGATCTCATACAACTTCCTGTAGCACTGGTCAAAGTCATGAAACCGAACGAATAGCTTCATGTAGATGCTGTACAGATGAAAAAAATAGCTACCTTATTAATAATTGCTGGCATGGCGTTTCATGCGTTTGCACAACAGCGTTTGATTGACATGAAATATTGGAACAATAAAGCTGCATTACCTTTGGTTCTCTATCTGAGTGGCGATGGTGGATTTAATTCATTCTCTAACAAGCTTTGTGAGCTGATTGCTGGAGTAGGATATACTGTGGCAGCGATCGATTCGAAAACCTATTTCTGGAAGAAGAAAAGCCCGAGTGAGATTGCTGCCGATGTTTCGAATACACTGAAAAACATACTCTTAGCACGGCAAAATATACATCTTTTTGTAGTGGGGTATTCATTTGGCGCAGACGCGGTTCCTTTTATTATTAATCGCCTGGATCCCGTCATTAAGAAGAACCTAAAGAGTGTTGTCCTGCTGGAACCATCTGTGTCAACAGATTTGGAGATCCATATAGCGGATATTTTGGGTCGGAGTAATACAAAACGGAGTCTTGACGTGATCGCGGAAATCAATCGAATGGGTGCAGTCAAAACGGGCGTTATTCTTGGTGATGATGAAGCTGATTTCCCGATACAGAAGATAACACTTAAGAATTTTACAAAAAAATACCTCTCCGGCGGGCATCATTTTAGTGGCAATGCAGACCAGGTCGCGAAGAATACTGTTGCACTCTTTTAGCCGAGGAGCCTAGTATAACTTTGTTGATGGCCAGATCAAGTAAGCGACCAAATAGACAGCTCTTTATTTTTTTGTGATCCAGGGTATGGTGCGGTATCATTTTCTTATCCTAGATCAAATAATTCAGGGAAAGAAGGTGTTACTTTTGAATGACTTATAAAATAGATAAAAATGGAATTAGGAATAGGAATGTTTGGCGACTCGAGGATAGATCCTGTTACAGGTCAAATCCAGGCAGCACAAGATAGAATGAAAGAAATTATTGAAGAGATCAAGCTTATGGATCAAGTAGGATTGGATTTCTTTGGAATAGGGGAGCATCACCGTGCAGATTATGCGGTTGCAGCACCCGAAATTATCTTGGCTGCGGCTTCTACCGTTACCAAAAATATTAAATTGGGCAGTGCAGTTTCGGTATTAAGTTCTGCCGATCCGGTTAAATTATTTCAGGATTTCGCAGCCGTCGATCTTTTATCCGATGGACGTGCTGAGCTCATGGCAGGAAGAGGATCCTTCATTGAATCTTTCCCTTTATTTGGTTATGATCTAAAAGATTATTCCGAGTTGTTTGAGGAAAAACTAGGGCTTTTGCTTCGTCTGAACAAGCAAAATCCAATTACTTGGCGCGGTAATTTTAGAGCACCATTAATCAATCAGGAAGTTTTCCCAAGACCTAAAAATGGATCACTACCGATTTGGGTTGCAGTAGGTGGCACAACATCTTCTGTGATCCGTGCCGGAAAGTTGGGCTTACCGGTTATGTTTGCCATCATCGGCGGGATGTATGAAAGCTTCGATCATTTATTTGACATGTACCGTCAAGCATATGAGGATAATGGGCATGATATGGCTAATTTTCAGGTCGGGGTACATATGCATGCGTTCTTTGGCGATAACAACGCGCAGGTAGCAGACTACTATTATCCGATTTATTCGGCACAGATGGATCGTATCGGTGCAAGTCGTGGATGGCCGCCATACCAACGCACACAATATGACTTCGGAAGATCTTCCAGAGGACACCTTATTGTTGGGGATGCTGCTTATGCCGTAGATAAAATATTGCAAATACAGGAGAAATTTGGATTGACACGCTTCTCTGCACATATGGATGTGGGCGCCCCTGGGCATAAAGAAATGCTGCGTTCTATTGAGATTTTTGGTGAGAAAATAGCACCTGAAATTCGAAAGGCTCTTCATAAAGATGCCTAAAGAGCGATTATCATTTTTTTAACGCTCAGATATTCGCTACCTTTGTGTCGTAAATCATTTTAGAGAGTAAGATGCTTGGATTAAAGTTGTTGACAGATCCGCGATGGGCAAACATTGCAGAAGGAAATTTAGAAGAGATTTTGACAGATCATGCCTGGTGTGAACAAAAGGCTGCTTCAAATGCCATATCCTTAATTACCAACAACTCAGAACACGAAGATTTGGTGCATGAGCTGACAGCAATCGCAATCGAAGAAATGGAACATTTTAAGATGGTTATTGATATCATCAAAGAACGTGGCTATACCTTGGGTCGTGAACGAAAAGATGATTATGTCGGTCAATTGATGAAATTCTCTAAAAAAGATGGCAGTAGAAATATGGCTTTTATTGACCGTTTATTATTCGCGGCGATGATTGAAGCCCGTAGCTGCGAACGTTTTAGAGTGCTTTCACAAAATATTCAAGATAAAGATCTTGCGAAGTTTTACTATGATTTAATGGTGTCTGAGGCAAATCATTATACCACATTTCTAAATTTTGCACGCAAATATTCCGTAGACGTCGACGTAGAAAAGCGTTGGAAGGAGTGGTTGGAATTTGAAGGGAAGCTAATTCAGTCGTACGGAAGTAAAGAAGCCATTCATGGCTAATTGAACCTCGCTCCTACCTATTTTAAAACACATACATAACAGTTGTCCCGTTCTATTTCTTAGAACGGGATTTTTTGTCACTTATTTATTCTTATCTTTGTACCGTGATTGAAAAAAGTAAAATAATAGATATCAGGAGTTTGTCTTTGGATGAGATCAAAGATCAACTTACCGCGTTGGGGGAGCAGGGCTTTCGTGCGAAGCAGATTTATGAATGGATTTGGGTGAAATCTTGCGTAGATTTTGATCAGATGAGTAATTTGAGTAAGCCCCTTCGTGAGAAGCTGAAAGCGAATTTTACGATCAATGCAGTTACAGTCAAAGAATCTCAGATCAGCTCAGATAAAACAATTAAAAGTAGTTTTTGGCTCTATGACAACAACATCATTGAAGGGGTGTTAATACCTGCTCCGGAACGAATGACCGCTTGTGTCAGCTCACAGGTGGGCTGTAGCTTGACCTGTAAGTTCTGTGCAACAGGTTATATGGATCGTAAACGTAACCTCAATGCCGATGAGATCTATGATCAAGTCGTTCTTATCAGCAAGCAAGCCGAAGAGCACTATGGGCAGCCACTGACAAATATCGTTTATATGGGGATGGGCGAGCCCTTGTTGAATTATGCCAATATGATGAAGTCTGTTGAGCGCATTACAGCGCCGGATGGATTGAATATGGCCGCCAAGCGGATCACGGTGTCCACAGCGGGTATCGCAAAAATGATTAAGAAATTGGGTGATGATCAGGTACGTTTTAACCTAGCACTTTCTTTGCATGCGGCAAATGACAAAAAACGGAATGAAATTATGCCTATCAATGAGCAGAACTCACTAAAGGCACTGGCCGAAGCACTCAAATATTTTTATGCGAAAACAAAGAACCCCATTACATTTGAATATATTGTCTTTAACAATTTCAATGATGAGCTGGAGGATGCAAAAGAACTGGCCAAGTTCTGTAAACATGTTCCTTGTAAGGTCAACCTGATTGAATACAACCCTATCGCATTGGCCGATTTCCTGAATGCTGAAGCAGATAAAATCGAGGTATTTGCAAATTATTTAAAAAGCCAAGGTATCATCACGAATGTGAGACGTAGCCGTGGTAAAGATATCGATGCAGCCTGCGGACAATTAGCAATCAAGGATAAGGAAAAAGAGGAATCCGAAGCATAATCTGAAGGATAGTTCCTATCTTTAATAGGGGAATTAACCAGATGAAATCCGAATTAAATAAGGTGTTTAGCGATTTTATAGCCATATTTTTTCCAAGGGAATGTGGCTGTTGCGGCTGTGTGCTAAAATATCAGGAAAAGTTTGTCTGTACAGCATGCGATTTCCATTTGCCCTATACTAACTTTCACGAATATTCGGATAATGATACCGCAAGACAGCTCTGGGGGAAAGCTCCGGTGGAAGAGGCCTGTTCATTCTTATTATTGCAAAAGGATAGTCGCGTAGAGCGCCTCATTTATCAGATTAAATACAACAACCAACCTTTTCTTGCAGAATATTTTGGTTATCTATACGGCTTAAAATTAATCAAAACAAAGGCCTATCAGGATATCAATTGTATTGTTCCTGTGCCATTGCACCGTAGCAAATTCCGAAAAAGAGGCTACAACCAATCCACTTACTTCGGAAGAGGGTTGTCCAGAGCAATGGGAATCCCCCTGCGGGAAGATATTTTGGTCAGGAAGAAAGCGACAATGAGCCAAACGGGTAAGGGGCGGATCGACCGGTACGACAATGTAAGTGATATTTTCGATTACAAAGGCACTATGTTGCCGGCTAACGTACATATCCTTGTGGTTGACGATGTATTGACCACGGGAGCAACGGTTGTTTCAGCAGCATTGACACTCTTAGATGCAGTTGATTGCAGGGTATCTGTTGCTACGCTGGCAAGAGCCTAGTTCGAAAGTCTATCCCATAACTTATACCCTTCTCCGTCCGGATAAAGCAAATTCAATAATTACGGTAACCACTATTACGAGCAGGCCATGCCTTCAATAGTAATGACCAGGTCAAAACGAATTCAACACGTTATTTGCGACGTCGGTTGACATAGTTTAGGAGATAGGCAAATCCTGCCATGCCGATTCCGATGCTGTCTGCAAATAAATCCCACCAGTCACCGCTGCGATACGTAAAAATATAAAGCTGAAGTAACTCTGTCAGTCCTGCAAATAAAAAACCAAGGATGGAAACGACAAAGATTGGAAGCCAACGGGTCGGTTTACCGTGGAATTGCTGGATTACACCGTTGTATAGCAATGTACAGAAAACAAAGAACATCCCACAATGGACTAATTTATCCATACCTGGATAGGCGGGAACTGCATCAAAATTATTGCCCGGGAGGGTGCATAAAACAATAACTATTATGGCCCAAATAAAACACCACTTATAGTCTAATAAGATTTTAATCATGGCGATAAATATCCAAAAATTTCCTGATAGAAATAAAAATATTATTTATTTAAAAATTATTTCACTGTAAATCAGTTGTTTAGTTGGATTGTTTTGTTTTGTATGGTACTATGTATTGCATGGTACCATAAAATACATATATCTTTGTATTGTTATGATAGCTGAAAATACACAAATCCAAATGAGGAAGGGGATACTTGAATATTGTATCCTATCCATAATTTCTCGAGGAGAAATTTATGCCTCCGATATTATCAGCGAACTGAAAAAAGCTCAATTATTGGTTGTGGAAGGAACCTTATATCCGCTTCTAACACGTCTAAAAAACAATGGACTGTTAAGCTATATATGGAAGGAGTCAACTTCAGGTCCGCCTAGAAAATATTATGAAATTACCCAAGAAGGGTTAGAAGTCCTTTCGCGACTAGATGTTACCTGGAATGAGCTCGTGTTTGCTGTAAACACGTCATTGGTGGGTAGAAACAATGATTCAACTAAACCAGTTAAAGATAATAACGATGAATAAGACAATAATTATCAACATAAATAGTATCGTCTTCCATATTGAAGAGGATGCTTATGAGGTGCTTCGCTCCTACATGATTGATATAAAGAAGCACTTTGGACAATCGGAAGATAGTAAGGAGATTTTGGAGGACATCGAAAATCGTATTTCTGAAATGTTTACCGAGAAGATTCAGGCTGGCAGCAAAGAAGTTCTGAATATGGACGATGTTAATGCCGTTATCGAGCAAATGGGGAGCGTCAGCGATTTCGAGTCTGAGGATCAGGATGGTTATGCGTCTTTTCAGCGCCAGCCAAATGCAGATGGTTTTAAAGTAGGGAAGAAGCTGATGCGCGATCCCGATGACAAAGTTTTCAGTGGAGTATGTAGTGGATTGGGGCACTTTTTTGGTATTGAGGCGAAATGGGTACGCTTACTCTTTGCTTTATTTGTTGTGATCGGTGGATCGGGCGTATTGGTCTATGTTATCCTATGGATCGTAATGCCGCTCGCTGTAACCCGTGCAGATAAGATGGAAATGCGTGGTGAAGCACCGAATATTCAGAACTTCAAACGTTCTTTTGATGAAGAAATGAGCGGGGTAAGGGACTCGTTCTCGAGGGGAATGGACCGCACCGGAGATGGTGTTGCTAAATTATTGCAGGTCTTTGTGAAAGTTATCGGCGTATTCTTTGTTATTATCGTCGGGTTAACGCTCATCGGATTGATCATTGGACTTATCTTCTTTGCACTGGCTATTGTGAACGTAATTCCTGACGTCATGGACGATTCTGGTCCTTTCTACCTCATGAATCCGAGCGATGTACCTTTCGCTTTGATCGCGGGTTTCTTGGCCATTTTTATCCCTTTCGCCGGCTTGTTCTATTTGCTTCTCCGTGTTCTCTTCGAGAAAAAACCAATGAACAATTATTTGACAACCACCTTGTTTTTAGTCTGGTTGGCATCGATAGGCGGTATCATCTACTACGCTACATCGGTAGCAAAGGAATTCAAAGAGTCTAGTACGATTGTTGAAGAGAAGCCACTGCAAAAACAGGCTGTTTATTACTTAAATGAAAATGATATTCGGGTAATCCGCTTAAAAAATGGTGTGAGAAGTGGTATCGGTATTAAAAATGAAAACGTTTCAACCTATTTGAGGCGTAATATCCGTATTCGAATTGAGCGTATTGACTCTTTGCAAGAACCATATGTACGTTATGAGTATTCGGCTAAAGGAAATTCTTATAAAGTCGCAACGGATAGAGCTGGTAAAATTAACTATGCATTGAGACAAGATAGTACATCATTAACATTTGACAATGCGTTCCAATTGAATGAAGGTGAGCTCTATCGGGATCAAGAAGTCAATATTACGTTGTTTCTCCCAGTAGGTACCAAGTTGATCATTAATGATAATTTGGAAGATAAATTAAGGGATATTTCATTTTACGAATGTCGTGACCGTTATAGTGAAGATCTAAGGGATATAAAAGAAGTCGAATTTGTAGTTACATCACTTGGGTTGAAATGTGCCTTGCCGCCCAAAAAGTCAGATGACAGTGACGAAACAGCCACTGAGGGGAATGAGGTAGTTGCACATGATACGTCTGTTGTCATCCGTCGGGATACCATTATTAATCTCAAAAAAGATGGTGTTACCATAGAGACAAAAAAGAAATAACATAAACCAATCTTCCGCCTGAAGGCGGAAGACAAATTATTACCGCTATAACCAATCGAAAATCAGTACTGACCTTCGTGTTATAAGCCTATTTAATACCATTAAAAGTAAATGCTATTACACCTATTTATAAACGAATGAAAAGATATTTTTACCTCTTACTCTTAAATTTTTTAATTACTTCATTTGCCTATGCGCAAGTGAAAGTTACAGGCAAAGTACATGTGGAAAATAATGTGCCTTTGGTCTCGGCAACTGCTTATCTGATGAAGGCAAAGACGACTGTCATTCTGAAAGCCGTTGTTACTGATGAAAATGGAGAATACCAATTTTCGGATATACAAGCTGGAAGTTATTATGTCGAGGCGAAAATGGTCGGGTATACCACCAATAAGAGCAATGTTTTTGATATCAGCAAATCAGACCACAAGGTCCCGGCGATCCTGCTGAACACGGATACACGAAAATTGCAAGAGGTCGCCGTAGAGGGTAAGCGGCCGATGGTTGAAAGCAAGCCTGGTAAACTGGTTTTAAATGTGGAAAATTCGCCTTTGGCCGCAGGGAATAATGCCTTAGATATTGTACAGCGGGCTCCTGGAGTGAGTTTAGATAACAATAATAACCTACAGTTGATGGGGCAATCTGGTGTATCCGTGACCATTGATGGTCGGCAGACCTATATGTCCGGTGAACAGTTGGTGAATTTTTTGAAGAGTACGGATGGCAATCAGATTAAGTCCGTCGAAGTGATTACTACGCGTGCAGCAAAAGATGACGCTGAGGGGGCAGTGGGTACAATTAATATTGTACTCAAAAAAAATCGGATGGAAGGTTTTAACGGAACCTTTAACATGACGGCAGGGAGGGGAGAAAAATTCAGAGGGAATAGCTCCTTATCCTTAAACTATAAGAAGAACAATACGACAGTATTTGGATCGTATGCGTGTTCGGATGAGAAAAGCCACCGGAAGCTTCTGCTTGATCGTGTTATTCAGAATAAAGGTGAAAAGACCTATTTTAAACAAAGGTCGATATTGGACGAAAAGGAACAGAACCATTCCTATCGCTTCGGTGTTGAGCAAAGGACATCGGCCAGAAACACCTTAACCCTGCAGTTTAATGGATCGAATAATATCGAATACAACGATAACGATAGTAAAACCAATGTAGGAAAGTCTTTTACAACATTGGATTCGCTTTTGATTTCAACATCGCAGTTCAAAGAATTATTTGATCGTTACTCCGCTAATTTAAACAATGAGTTTAGAATTGATTCGAATGGCAGAAAACTTACCCTTGACCTGGATTGGAGTAAATTCAAAAGCAGCAAACGCGTAGGTTATAATAACCAATATTTTGATGGTCAGATGGATGCGATTACGCCCGAAGAGATCCAACGCAGTAGAATGCCTATCGGAATCGATATCTATGTCGCCAAACTGGATTATGAACAACCGTTATCGAAGGTCTCCAAGCTTGAGATGGGGGCTAAATATTCTAACGTTACGTCGGATAACGATTTAACCTTTGAAGACTTTTTGAACAATTCCTGGATTAATAATGAAAAGCGTACGAATCATTTTGTGTATAAGGAGCAGATCGCCGCTGGATATATAGACTATAATAATACCATAGGGAAATGGGGCCTGAAGGTCGGCGCGAGGGGAGAATATACATTTTCTGACGGGAACTCGTTGACCTTAAATAAGCAAGTGAAACGGAATTACTTTAAACTTTTTCCGAATGCAAATCTGACGTATACACTCCATGAGAATCATATCCTTTCCTTAGGTTACGCAAGGAAGATCACGCGTCCTAATTACCGACAGTTGAATCCTTTTGATTATTTTATTGATAAACTAACCTTTGAACGTGGTAATCCTTATCTGAATCCGCAATTTTCCAATGAATTCACCCTAAACTATACCTTGATGCAACGTTATAATGTGACATTGGGTATTAACGATGTGCGGGATGCGATTGTAGAGAGCATGGGGCAAGATTCGGTGCTAAAACAAACGTGGGTTATACGTGAAAATTTAGGTAAAAATTTGACGGCTTATCTGAATCTGAACATCCCGGTTACGGTATCCAAGATTTGGAGCATGAATAACAATATTACAGGCATCCACTTTAACTTTGATGGCATGGTGAGTGGTTATCCGCTGAAAAGGACCTCCTTTCTTTTGCAGGCTACATCGATGCACAATTTAAAACTGGCGAAAAGTCTGTCCGCTAATGTCAATTTGAGGTATTTCTCGCCGTTCAACTATAATGTATACGATATGAAGGCCCGTTGGGATATGGAGGTAGGAGCGACCAAGACATTTAAAGATCAACGTAGTTCGTTGAAGCTGGCGGTGAGCGACTTGTTTAATACAGGGAATCAGAATCTGAAAACCAATTTCGGCGATTTTGACTCCAGTATCAGGCAATACCAAGATCGTCGCGTGGTTCGATTGACCTATTCGTATAAATTCGGAAATTTAAAAAACAACTATCGTAAGAAAGATACAAGTAATGAGGAGAAAGAAAGAGCGCTATAGGCCCTTGAATTTTCTAAAAAAAGCGACACCGCGAGATGATCTAAAATCATCCTGCGGTGTCGCTTTTTTTAGAGATAATGCTATTAGAAAATGTATTTGGTACTTAAAAAGTTCGATTCATTTTCACTAACAATGTCATTCAACAATTTCTTGTTTTCATCGGTGAACTTTGCCGCGACCAGCGATCGTATCGAGAATGAACGCAAAGCATCCACAACGGATAATGTTCCCTCAGCGCTATCTTTTCTTCCGGTGAAAGGGAAGGTATCTGGACCACGTTGACATTGGCAGTTGATATTGACACGACTTACCTGATTGACCAATGGATCGATTAAAGACGACACAACAGCCGCATTGTTACTAAAGATACTGACCTGTTGTCCATGCGAAGAGCCGATCAGGTACTCGATAGGTTCCTCAAGGTCATCAAATGGCACAACAGGGATAACTGGACCAAATTGTTCCTCTCTGTAAAGTTTCATTTGAGAATTGACCGGATAAACGATCGCTGGGTAGAAGAAAGATTCTGCTACTTGTCCACCATTTTCGTTAATCACCTTTGCACCATACGCTTTTGCATCTTCGATACATTCCGTCAGATAAGCTGGTTTGTTAACCTCTGGAAGAGGTGTCAAAGACACGCCTTTTTCCCAAGGCATACCATACTTTAGTTTAGCAACTTCCGCAGAAAGACGTTTTAGGAACTCTTGTGCCAAGCTGCGGTGTACATAGATAATTTTAAGTGCGGTACAGCGTTGGCCATTGAATGAAAGAGAACCCAGTACGGTTTCAGAAACAGCAAGATTTAAATCGGCATCCTTCGTGATGATTGCCGCATTTTTTTGCGTCAAGACCAAGAATTGCGCGTAGACGGTTAACTTTAGGATGTAATTTCTTAAGTTCGTCAGCAACACGGCTTGAACCGATCAACGTCAACACATTGATCTTCCAGACTGCATAAGACTTGGAACGATCTTGTTTCCACGACCATAAATTGTATTGACAACGCCTTTCGGGAAGCTTGTTTTGAAAGCCTCTAATAAAGGGTAATGTAATAATGTACCATGTTTAGGTGGTTTGAACAACATCGTGTTCCCCATGATCAAAGCAGGGATCAACGTTGTGAAGGTTTCATTCAATGGATAGTTGAATGGTCCCATACATAAAACAACTCCTAGTGGAGATCTTCTGATTTGGGCTATAATACCTTGTTCGATCTGAAAACGGGAAGAATCGCGGTCAATATCTTTCAATGCGTCGATCGTTGCGTAGATATACTCTACCGTACGGTCAAACTCCTTAACAGAGTCAGCATAGGATTTGCCAATTTCCCACATAATAAGCTTGACAACAATGTCCTTCTTGGCAATCATCTTTTGTGTGAAATTTTCAACACAAGTAATACGATCGGCAACGCTCATTGTCGGCCATTCTCCACGGCCATTGTCGTATGCTTTTACAGCAGCTTCCAAGGCTTCCATGGACTCTTTTTCAGTACAAACAGGGAAACTACCGATGCGCTTACGTTTCAAGCCGTCCTTAGTCTTTACACAGATAGGTGAAAATACTTCGTTTACTTGACCCGTCCAAGAAATCATTTCTCCATTGGAAAGGAACTCTCTTTGATCGACCTGTTCGTCTAGCGTAAATTCTGCGGGAATGTCTTTCTCCTCGTAGAAGATACCTTCTAAGTTTAAGCTCATTGTTTTTAAAAGTGGTTTAGATTGATATTTATAAAGATATTGCTAATATACTGTAAATATTACAATATTTGTTAATTTCTTATTAAAATAAGTTTAGGTACTAGTGTTTTCATTACAATCCATGCAATTAAATATGCGATTGAACAGAACGAAAAAATAATAAAATATCCCGCTTCTTCTCCCTTGAAACCCATAAAGACAAGTTGAGTCTCTTTGGCATAGTCGAATAGCCAGCCCGAAGTTTTATTGATAATAAAGGCTCCTACACCGCCCGCAAGCCCGCCGATTCCTGTAACAGTGGCAATGGCACGTTTTGGAAAAGAATCGCCAATAGTGGAAAAAATATTGGCCGACCACGATTGATGTGCCGCACCTGCAAAACCAATTAAAATAACGGGGATCCAATAGGAAATATGCCCCAAGGGTTGTGCAAAGAGTACGACCAACGGGACGAAAGCAAACAGCAACATAGCTTTCATTCGACCTTCATAGGCATTCATTCCCTTTTTCTCCACAAAATACGTCGGCAACCAGCCGCCGTAAATTGACAGCATGGTGATCGCATATAAAACAAATATGGCCAATTGCCCTTCTGTATCAGAAGACTTTATGTCGTAAACGGCTGATAGATAGGCTGGCATCCAGAATAAGAAGAACCACCAGACGCCGTCGGTCATGAATTTTCCGAAGACAAAAGCCCAGGTTTGTTTGTACTTAAGGCATTCTGCTATGGTGGTCTTGGGCTGTTTTGTTACGCTAGACTGCTCCGTTTGATGTTCATGATCATCTTTGTGAATGTAAGCCAATTCAGCCGCATTTACTTTTGGATTTTCGTGCGGTTTTTTATAAAGAAAGATCCAGAAACCCATCCAGACAAATCCAAGGGCACCTATAATGATGAAAGACATCTCCCAACCCCAATGTGCGGCGATAACTGGTATCGTCAGCGGTGCTGCTAGGGCGCCAATGGTCGCTCCAGAATTGAAGATACTCGTCGCTAAAGCACGATCTTTCTTTGGAAAATACTCTGCGGTCGCTTTAATGGCAGCTGGGAAATTTCCAGCTTCCCCGACCGCCAATACAAACCGGGCGAAAATAAATAAGTTTACACTAACGCTGATGATTAAACCGGCATTGTTCACATGAGAAATAGCTTCTTTTGCACCCTCAAATCCAACAAACCACTCGCCAGCGACAATTCCTGAGGTTGCAATACCACAAAAAGCATGTATATGGCGCCAATGGACCAAACAGCAATCGCCCATAGAAAACCTTTTTTTGTATCCATCCAATCGACAAAACGTCCCGCGAAAAGCATGCTGATGGCATAAAAAATAGAAAACAAAGCGGTAATATTTCCATAGTCCGTATTTGTCCAGTGGAATTCAGGGCTGATAAAATCTTTCCAGGTTAAGGATAATACCTGGCGATCCAAGTAATTGATTGTGGTAGCAAAAAATAGGAGGGCACAGATTACCCAACGGTAATTACCCTTTTTCTCTGTATTAATCATAATGGGTTTAATTGTTTATTTTTCTTGAACCTATCGCTTCAAATGACGAATAATGAACGCTGTATGCCTTCCTTTTACGATGCTCGTGGAAGGCATACAAGCAATCTTATTGTTTTTTAACGTGCTTTTGAGACAAGATCAAGTGCTTTTTGTGTATTTTCGAATAAATTGCTGGTGTCCTTTGGATCAATCAGTTTACTGGCCCATACCTACCGCACATACACCTGACCTGAACCATGCTTTTAGATTTTCTATTTCGATGTCTACACCCCCCGTTGGTATAAAGTTCTGACCTTTAAAAAGATCCCGAATAGATGACATAAATGCTGGTCCCAAAATATTTGCAGGGAATAATTTTATCAATGCGGCCTGTTGCTGTTGAGCCGTGTAGATTTCGGTCGGTGTCATGCAGCCTGGAATCCACAACTTATGGTGCTCATGTACAAGCGAGCCAACCAAAGGATTCACTAAGGGGGCCACAATAAAATCAGCACCGGCCTGGAGAAACTGTTGTGCATCGTCCACCGATTTGATGGTGCCAATACCCAAGTAGAGGTCTGGCATCTCAAGGTCCCTCGTTGCAACAAGGCGCTCAAAAACAGCCAACGCCTCGGGGCCACGATTTGTAAATTCAAAAACGCGTACACCCGCTCTGTATAATGTTCGTAGAATATCGATACTTTCTTCCTGATCATGATGGAAGAATAAAGGAAGTGTTCCTTGTTCGATAATTTTATTTAATACAATCTCTTTTAAATTCATGTTGTTAATCTCTTTTTAATATCGTCCACTGTACTTGTTGTTGCATCGCTGGCGATAAATAGTTTATCGAATGCCGCGCTTGTTGCAAATTCTAGCGTCTCCTGCGGCGAAAGGTTGGAATACAATCCATAAATCAGACCCGCCATAAAGCAGTCGCCACTTCCTACTTTATCCAAAATCTCTTCCGCTATATAGGTTGTGGATTTGATCAAACGGTCTTTATCAAATAATGTGCTGTAGTATTCTATCCCTTTGGTATGGTGGTCAAAACGGAAGGTATTGGCGACATACTGGCACATGGGGTTGGAAGCAATGATTTCTCGGCTGGTTCGATCTGCTTGCGCGAGTAACTCTTCTTCGGTGTATCCTGACGTGTTTGTTAAGAATTGTTCGTCAAGCGGCGTGCCCAGCATCTGATGCGCGGCCCATATATTGCCCATAATTAAATTGCAGTACTTGGCAATCCGAGGCATAACCTCTTTCGGTGCCTTTCCATACTTCCAGAGTTTAGCGCGGTAATTAAGGTCCAATGATACAAAGATTGCCTTCTCTTGTGCTTTTTTTACCGCCTCCAGGCATAGGTCTGCTATATCTTGGCTAATTGCAGAACAGATAGCTGAAAAATGAAACCATTTGACATCCTTCAAGGCTTTGTCCCAATCAATACTGCCGACTTTGAGGCTTGCAAAAGATGAATTGGCGCGATCGTAGATAACCCCCGCATTTTTTAGATCTTTACCTTTGGGGAGATAGTAAATGCCCAAGCGCTCTCCGCCCCATTGCATCGCCGATGTGTCTATGTTTCTACGTTTCAAATAGACATCTATACCTTCACAAATGGCATTTTGCGGTATCGCAGATAAGTAGGATGATGGCACGTTCCATAGGGCCAAAGCTGTAGCGACATTTAATTCTGCTCCTCCAACGTAGAAAGGCAATTGGTGCTGTTCAATCCAATTGTCTTCAATATCCGGACAGATCCGTAACAGCAATTCCCCAAAGCTTAAAACTTTACCCTGCATGTTCATTTATTAAAATTCAAAATATTCTTTTGCGTTATTGTAGCTGATATCCTGTATGATTTTCCCGACCCATTCGATATCATTTGGTATTTCTCCTTTTTCGATGTCCTGTCCAAAGATGTCACAGACCAATCTTCTGAAGTATTCATGTCTTGGAAAAGAAAGAAAACTTCTGGAATCGGTCAACATGCCTACAAGACGACTTAACAAACCCATATTCGACAAGGTATTAATCTGTTTTGTCATGCCGTCTTTTTGGTCCAAAAACCACCAAGCTGAACCAAACTGAATTTTTCCTTTGATAGAACCATCATTGAAATTCCCAATCATTGTCGCAATAAGTTCATTGTCGGCTGGATTGAGATTATAGATAATTGTCTTGGTTAGTTTATCTTGGTTATCTAATTTATTCAAAAACTTTGATAATGCACGTCCCTGACTAAAATCCCCAATGGAGTCCCAGCCTGTATCAGGACCGATCAAGCGATGCATGCGGGAGTTATTGTTACGTAAAGCGCCCAAATGGTATTGTTGCACCCAGCCTTTTTCATGATCCCATTCTGCAAAATAGACTAACATGGCCGATTTAAACTTCAGGCTCTCATCAAAAGTTATTTCTTTGCCTGCACGAATTTTATCAAAGATGAATGCGATTTCAGTTTCGGTGTAATCTTCAGCATAGATCTGTTCCAAACCATGATCTGAGACTTTACAGCCGTTGGTCGCAAAGAAGTCGTGCCTTGCCTTCAAGGCCTTGAGGTAGTCGCTTAAACTGCTTATCTGCATATTGCTGACTTCTTCAAGCTTATTGATGTATTGGTTCAATGCAGGCAGGTCATCGCAATTCATTGCTTTATCCGGACGAAATGCCGGAAGCATTTTAAATGATTCACGCTCTTTCGCAAACTGCTGATGAAATTCCAGACTATCGATTGGGTCGTCTGTTGTGCAAACGACTTCAACATGCATCATCTTGAGTAGTCCGCGGACAGAATGACTATCTTGTTGCAGTAAAGCACTGGTATCTGCATAGATCTTGGCCGCGGTTTTTGGAGACAATACATCTGTTATGCCAAAATAGCGTTGTAATTCAAGGTGTGTCCAATGGTGTAGTGGATTACGCAAGGTATAAGGGACAGTTTCTGCCCATTTGATGAATTTTTCTTCATCTGAAGCGTCTCCGGTCACATAATGTTCGTTGACACCGTTGGCACGCATGGCCCTCCATTTGTAATGATCACCATGTAACCAAACCTGACTAATATTATCAAACTTGACATTATTTGCAATCTGTTCCGGGATTAGGTGATTATGGTAATCAATAATCGGCAGATGTTTTGAATAATTATGGTACAGCTCTTCAGCCGTTTTTGTGTTCAATAAAAAGTTGTCGTCTAAAAAAGTTTTCATACAATGTATTGATTTGTAGGTTCATCTGTTTTCTATCCTCTTTTGCTTGTCAAACTTTTTATTGCTGAAGTAATCGGACATAAAAAATGCAAAAAGGGGTGAAAGTACGGTCGCCTGAATTTCCCAAACTGTTTAAATGGTCAATGAAATTACCAATATTCAGGTCATACTTAAAGGAAATTCAATAAAATAAATGCGCAAACGTTATCGGTAGCGTTTAAGGCAATCGGGTTATACCGCATTTTCTACGTTTTCTAAGCACGTTTTCGCTATCGCAGATTGCTTGAAATTTTGAATAAGTCGCGAATAATATGATCTGCTAAAGCGTAATTGTATTGCATATAAAAAGCAATTTCTCTAAGTTTGTTCAACAAATTGCTCAACATGGATATCCAATCACTTTATCAGATTTATAAACAGTATCCGAATATTACAACAGATACACGTAAAATTGAAAAAGATAGTCTATTTTTCGCCTTAAAAGGGGCCAATTTCAATGGGAATACTTTCGCCGAGAAAGCGCTTGAAATGGGTGCTAAATACGTTGTTATTGATGACGAGACCTACCGAAAAGGAGAAGCGTATATTCTTGTTGATGATGTTTTAAAAACATTACAGCAACTAGCGAATTACCACAGACAGCAATTGGATATTCCAGTTATTGGAGTGACGGGAACCAATGGAAAAACCACGACAAAGGAATTGTTGTACGCTGTTGTTTCGCAGAAATACAAGGCCTATGCAACAAAAGGAAATTTGAATAATCATATTGGTGTTCCATTGACATTATTGGCCATAGATAATTCTGTTGAGCTAGCAATCATCGAAATGGGGGCAAATCATTTGGAAGAAATTGCTTTTTTGTGTGGGATTGCCGAACCGACACATGGTTTGATTTCTAACGTTGGCAAAGCACATCTAGAAGGTTTTGGATCTTTTGAAGGAGTAAAGAAAACCAAGGGCGAGCTGTACGATTGGCTGCAGGACCATCAAGGGGTATTATTTTTGCAGGCAGATAACCCACATCTTAAAGAGATGGCTTCCGCCCGCAAGATAGCCAACATTGTCACTTATGGTTTTTCGGAAGGTAATGATGTGATTGGAAAGCTTCTTAGGGCAAATCCCCTTTTGCAAATTGAATGGCACAAGAAAGGCACGGCCGAATCTTATGTTGTCGATACCCATTTAACAGGATCTTATAATACCGAAAACTTTCTTGCAGCTATTGCAGTAGGTTTGCATTTTGGCGTTTCTTCTGCGTCAATCAATCGGGGTATTGAAGGATATACCCCTACGAACAATCGTTCGCAGGTTATGAAAACTGCCCACAATACGCTAATCTGCGATTATTATAATGCAAATGCAACAAGCATGGCTGCTGCATTGGATAATATTCGGATTATTGAAGCGGATAAGAAGGCTATTGTATTGGGTGATATGTTTGAATTGGGGACAGAATCATTTGAAGAACATAAAAAAATTGTCGAGAACGTAAGAGCTATTCCTGCAGATCGCAAAATTTTTGTAGGAAAAGAATTTTTCGCACATCGTTATGAAGGTGGAGCATTTTATGAAACTACTGCCGAAGCAAAACAGGCAATCAGCGGAAATCCTATTGTGGACAGCACGGTCTTATTGAAAGCGTCAAGGGGTATGGCCTTTGAAAATCTGGTCGAACTACTGTAGCCTTTTTAGCTTTATGCTATGCACAACGAGGGGATAAGTTCGGGGTGCGAACATATGGCGACCATGGTGCTCCCGCATTGAATGTACTTAAAAAGTTGGACTCAACGTGGACTCACTGTGGACTTACCGTGGTTGCGGGACGAAGTTGATAGGATGTTGCGGAAACCTTCGTTCCACTGAATCCCGAATGACTCGCCCAGTAGCATCGAGCGAAAGGAAGTGCAAAACAAACAGTTTTGTCATGTAAGGATTAAATAATAAGGAAAATGAGCAAATTCGTTCTACGGAGAAATGATGCTCATTTGGAAAAACGTACCTTTGTTGCATATAATGGATAAAAGACGTTTTTTTTTAGAAATAGCCTATTTTGGACAGGCTTATCATGGTTGGCAAATTCAGAATAATGCAATTTCCGTGCAGGAAGTGCTGAATAAGGCGCTTGAAACCCTGTTGCGGGAACCCATTGAAACAACTGGAGCTGGCCGTACAGATACAGGTGTTCATGCCAAGCAATTGTATGCACATTTCGATGCAGCCCCTGTGGGTATTCTACAAAAAGCTGATCGTTTTATTCATTCGCTCAATGCACTATTGCCCTTTGATGTGGCCGTAAAGCGCCTGATCGAAGTGGAACCCGAAGCACATGCTCGCTTCGATGCGACACAAAGATCCTATGAATACCATCTTCATTTTCATAAAGATCCTTTTATCTATCCCTATTCATGTTTTATGCGCGATCGTCCGGATGTTGAAAAGATGAATGAAGCTGCACAATTTTTATTGGGTAAACAAGATTTCGAATGCTTTAGTAAGTCTCATACGCAGGTGTTTACAAATATTTGCGATATTCGTAGAGCCGAGTGGGTATGGCATACCGAACAACATTTGGTCTTTCATATTACCGCTGATCGCTTTTTGCGCAATATGGTGCGTGCTATTGTGGGTACATCGTTGGAAATAGGCATAAAAGGCAAACCTGTTTCATTTATGCAAGAGGTTATCCAAAGCAAAAACCGGGGGAAGGCAGGTGTTTCCGTGCCGGCACATGGGTTGTATTTAACAGAAGTAGCATATCCTTATATATAGAATTTAACGTGAGTCAAGATAAAATAACTGGTAAAACCTACGATATCAATTTGGTGAAACGCATGAGTCGCTATATGCGTCCATATCATATGGCATTTTGGATATCGGTCGTCCTAACGATATTGCTGGCTGCAGTAGCCCCCGCTTTGCCTATGCTGATCCAGCATACGCTGGATAACTATATCCTAAACTTCGATACCAATGGATTGTCCCTCATGCTGATTGCAATGTTGGCATTGGTCATCCTGCAGACTTTGATCCGTTATTACCATACCTTAATGACAAATACTCTGGGGCAGTCGGTTATCCGTGATATTCGGATTCAGGTATTTAACCACATTGTTCAACTCAGGCTGAAGTATTTTGATCGCACAGCACTGGGAAAATTGATTACCCGTACCATCTCTGATTTGGAGACTCTTTCCAATATTTTTTCTGAAGGTTTGATTCAGATTATCGGCGATTTATTGCAGTTGGTCGTTATTCTGGTTGTGATGTTTTATTCCGATTGGAAGCTGACATTGATTGTTTTAATTCCGATGCCTTTGATGGTGGCAGCGACTTACGTATTTAAAGAGGCGATGAAGTCTGCCTTTATCGATGTGCGGAAATGGGTTTCTAACTTAAATACCTTTTTGCAGGAACACATTACGGGAGTCGGTATTATCCAATATTTTGCGCGTGAAAAGCAGGAAATGGATAAATTTAAGGAAATTAATGCGCAACATCGTAATGCCCATATTCGGACCAATTGGTATTTCTCCATCTTTTTCCCTGTTTTGGAAATTATCATGGCCATTGCTTTGGGATTGTTGGTCTGGTTCGGTTCCAAACAAATTATGGGTGATGTGATCTCTCCGGGTGTAGTGGTGGCCTTTATCATGTATATCAATATGATCTTTAGGCCCATTCGGGAGCTTATTGACAAATTCAATACGCTTCAAATGGGCATGGTTAGCGCTGAACGGATTTTTGAAGTGTTGGATACCGATGAAAAGACTCCAAATTTGGGTACATTGAAACCTGCACACATCAAAGGTGAAATTGCGTTTCGCGATGTTTGGTTCGCCTATAATGAGGAAAACTGGGTCCTAAAGGATGTAAACTTTAATGTTAATCCGGGTGAGACGCTGGCTTTAGTTGGGGCTACTGGTGCTGGAAAATCTTCTACCATCAATATTCTAAGCCGTTTTTATGAAATCAATAAAGGTGAAATTCTGTTGGACGGCCGTAATATCCGCGATTATGATCTCGATTATCTGAGAAATACCATTGCGACGGTATTGCAAGATGTATTCCTCTTCTCGGATAGCGTCATCAATAACATCACATTAGGTGATCCAGCGATATCTAGAGAACAGGTCATTGAAGCCGCAAAAGAAGTGGGGGCACATGATTTTATTATGCGACTACCTGGGGGCTATGATTATGATGTGAAAGAGCGGGGTGCAACCTTATCCGCGGGGCAGGCCCAATTGATTTCTTTTATACGAGCCTTGGTACACGATCCCCGGATTCTAATTTTAGACGAGGCGACATCTTCAGTAGATACCGAAACGGAAGAAATGATCCAGCATGCAATCGATAACCTCATGAAAGGAAGAACATCGATTGTTATTGCCCACCGCTTGTCCACCATTCAGAAGGCGGACAAGATTATTGTGTTGGATAAAGGCGAAATCAAGGAAATTGGAACGCATCAGGAATTGCTATCTTTTGATGGGTATTATAAAAAACTATACGACTTGCAATTTCACTCCGCGGGGATTTAATTAAGCGATTATACTCTCTTTGGGGATCGTTTCTTCATCTTCGATCCGTGTATTTGCTTTAATCTCTGAACCTCGCCCTACGAGAACGTTTGCTCCGATTGAGACATTTGGTCCGATGTTGACAAAATCTTCAATAATGGTATTGCTTTCAATAACAGCAGAACCGGCGATAACGCAATGGTTGCCTATCTGTACATCAGGGGCGATGGAAGCGCCGGGGAGGATAATGGTGCCTTCACCAATCTCCGCTCGTTTTGATACGTAGGCTTTGGGATGGATGAGGGTCTGGTAATTCCAGTCTGCATTTTCCGATACAATCCGTTGGCGAAGGCCTGGGTTCTTGACTGCAATAAAGAAATCTTCCTCCGTGCCTTTTACTTGATGGTGAAGTTGAACCTCATAATCGAATACATCTTCAATGAGCAATGATTTGTCAATAAGACCACCAATTTCAATCGCTAAATCTTCTGCTACATCTACCGCAGTTTTAGCGTGAGCAGTTGCACCGTATATATATAACATGGTATTTTTTTTCGCAAAGATAAAACTTTCTAAAATGAAGCCCTTTAGTATCGTGTAAAAAAATGCAACAAAATATAGGGTTTGATTGTTTTGCTGTTTAATGAGCTGTAAGGTTGATTGTTTTTTCGATCGCAATTATATTGCATCACTTGCGTCCTAAACGTTAAAAAAGCGGCGGTGTTTTGATATAGCAAAGTTGCTATATTTAAATCGCTAAATTTTATTACACCGCCATGGTAAATTTAAACGTTTTTAGTCAGATTTTATCGCTTATCGACCGCGAATTATTCAAGGATTTGGTGGCTAAACATAAGAGTGATAAACATTGCAAAGGGATCAACAGTTGGACGCATCTTGCGAGCATGATATTCTGCCATTTTTCCTCGGCAGATTCAGTTCGGGATATCAGTAATGGCTTGCGCAGTACAACTGGTAATCTGAATCATTTAGGTGTGATTAGAGCTCCTAGTAAGTCTAATATTTCTTATATCAACAAGCATCGCCCCCATGAACTCTTTAAAGATCTATACTTTGCTCTTTTGGACAAGCTCTGGCAAAAGGATACGCATTTTCGCAAAGATCTTACCCAATTGAAGCGAAAGGTTTATCTGATGGATGCCAGCGTGATCCCATTATGTCTATCTCTATTTGACTGGGCTAAATTCAGGAGCACCAAAGGTGCGGTAAAACTTCATACCGTTCTGGATTATGATGGATGCCTACCTGTCTTTATGCAGATTACGGATGGAAAAGTGCATGAGAGCCAGCGTGCGGGTAGCTACAGTTTTCCAAAAGGAAGCGTCGTGGTCGTGGATCGCGGTTACGTGGATTATAGCTGGCTTGGGGATTTGGACAGCACCGGCTGTTACTTCGTTACCAGGAGTAAAACTGGCATGAAGTACAAGGTTATCAAATCATATCAGAGTGAAGCGCTCCTGGAAAAGGGAATCATTAAAGATGAGCTCATTGAGCTTTCTGGCCCTGCCTGCAATAAATACAACGGCAAGCCGCTACGCCTGGTTCACTTTTGGGACAGCACCACGGGCAATGAGTACCATTTTTTGACCAATAATACTGCGTGGAAGGCTTCTGTGGTGGCTAATATATATAAACAGCGCTGGCATATCGAAGTCTTCTTCAAGCATCTAAAGCAGCGCTTAAAAGTATCGACATTCATAGGGACTTCTGAAAATGCAGTGATGATCCAGATCTGGACTTCCCTGATCGGTATATTACTGCTAAAATATCTGCAAAAGAAGGCCAGATATGATTGGAACCTCTCCAATCTGGTGGCATTTATCAGAATGAATATCTTCGTAAAAATTAATATCTGGCAATGGATAGATGATCCCTTTGTAAGGCCTCCGGTCAAAGGGAAAAATGGACAGCTGCACATCTTCCAGGAATGAAAAGTAGGGTCAAAATTCAAATGAGGAAAAAATCTATGTTGGGAACACAGAAACAGCTCCCTAAAATTTATTTAGGACACATGTGATATTGCATATAAAAATCAATTTATCTAAGTTTGTTGGTATACAAAAATTAAACTATGATTCAACGTATCCAAACTGTTTATCTGCTGATAGCAGGATTAGTCATATTCGGCTTGTTTCTATTTCCCTATGTTAATTATAGCGATTTAGTTGGTTTAGGAAAGAATGTGAAGGTGACCGGTGTGTATAGTGTTGCTGCGGGTCAGCCGGTACACGAGGGGGGATTTGGTTATATTCTCCAGACTGTGGCCACCGTATTATTAGGCGGGCTTCCCCTGTTCACGATATTTAAATTTAAAAAGCGTAAAGTCCAACTTTTGCTTATTTGGGTAGAGGTTGTCGCAATTATCTTATTTGCAGTGTGGCTATATTCTTCTGCAAGTACTCATCTCGCTACGGTGAACCAATTTTTGGGTGCTGGGAATATCGGCGTAGGATTCTTTTTGTTGCCTATCTCGATTATTTTCTGTGCGTTAGCCATGGGAGGTGTACGTAAAGATGAAAAGTTGATCCGGTCTGCCGATCGATTGAGGGCATAAATTTGAAAGAATAATCCAATAATAGTTAAAGCCACGAAGACCGTGGCTTTTTTAAATATAATATGATATGAACGTTTTTTTTAGATATGTTGTTGTCTTGATGCTCTTCCTTGTCAGTGGGTTTGTAAAGGCGCAGTCGGCAGATTCATTGTTGGTTGTTGACGATATCCAATTCGATGTAAAGGAATTTCACGTAGATGAGCCTAAGCATGAATTGGTGATCAATTTGTTTGCTATATCGTATAGTAAGAATCCTCGGGAATATAAAATGAACACCTTTTCCACGCAAGTGTTGGATCAGAAGAAACAGCCCCATTTCTTTTCCACGATTCAGATGGGAAATGTATTGGTTAAATTTGAAGATAAGCAGAATTATCTGCACTATTTGCTAGAAGAAGATAAGCCTGTGGATATACAGGTCGTTGTAAAGGATTGGAAGAAAACGGATAAACCGGTTATGGTTAAACTGGTCTTTGAGAGCAGTACAGAAGAGGGGGAGTTTTTGGAGGTTCCTATTTCATTAAAGAAATAATTGATTTTGTCTCTTGACAAAAAAAGCTTCGAAGTTATAACTTCGAAGCTTTTTTTGATTATTCAATATTATCGATTGTATCTGATCTGCTGTTTGTCCATCATGCCCATCTGGTCTTTCATCATTTTGATCTGATCAGCTAACAACTTATTTTTATCTGCTTTTTTAGCTTCTTGAAGAAGTTTTTCGGCTTCACGTTTATTGCGCTTCGCCATGGCTACACCGGCTAGGCTCAATTTTGCTAAGGCGATGTTATGGTCCATATGTAGACCCAATGCCAATGCTTTCTTAAAATATTTTTCAGATTGCATAGGTGCACGTTGTGATTCGATCAGTCCGATCAGCATGTTGTAGTAACCATGCTGTTGTGGGATCAATTGCTTTTCGTAGTTGGTGATTTTACCTAGCCATTTTTCAGCTGCGGCCATATTTTGTTTACGCATATGCCATTGCGCAATCAGCATATATTCATGGAAAAATACAGTAACGAAGCCTAAGATCGTGATCAAGATCCCTAAAATTCCCCATCCCCAATTTCCGGTCCAGAATAAGGCAACTGTTCCGATAAGCAATGCACTGCAAATAATGATTCTAACGAGATTTGACATAAATCTTTGTTTAAAATATTTGTATTCAATTTAATTCTGCAAATATCCGTTAATTTCACCGTTTAAGCAACTCGTTCAGGTTGTTATTTTGTAAAAATGTGTTTTTCTAGAAAATGGTAGCTTTTATGTTAATCGATGTGTTCTGATAATCTTGCTTTGGTATAACGCCGAATAGGTGGGCAGCCGGATAAATTTGCCTTTATATGCAACTTTGTCTATGTTTGAATTATGGAAAAGCAATACGATGATTCTTGGGCTCCTGTGTTAAGGCCTTTGTTCGCTCAGCCCTACATGAAACAGTTATCTACTTTTGTGCAAGCAGAGCGTCAGAAAACGAAAGTGTTTCCACCGGCAGATCTGGTGATGAATGCTTTTAAGCTGACGCCATTGGATCAGGTGAAAGTGGTTATTTTAGGGCAGGATCCTTACCACAATGACGGGCAGGCACATGGGCTGTCTTTTTCAGTTCCGGCAGGGATTGCCTTGCCCCCATCTTTAAAAAATATTTTTAAGGAATTGCAAGATGATATCCCTGGTTTTGTTGCGCCGCATGCTGGCGATTTGACTTCTTGGGCCAAGCAGGGGGTATTATTGTTAAATGCGACCTTGACAGTTCAGGCGCATTTGGCTGGTTCTCATCAAAAGAAAGGCTGGGAGATTTTTACAGACAGTATTATTCATGCCATTTCGGAGCGTTGTGAACATGTGGTGTTTTTGTTGTGGGGAAGTTATGCCCAAAAGAAAAGTGTGCTCATTGATGCGAAGAAGCATCTTATTCTAACGGCGGTTCATCCCTCACCGTTGTCTGTCTATCGTGGTTTTTTTGGTAGTAAGCATTTTTCACGCGCAAACCAGTATTTGACGGCACATGGTAAAACCCCAATTGATTGGCGCCTGATTTAAGTTGTGGCTTGGGTTAAATTTTGCGAAGCGTTTGCTGTCCAATAGCTAAAGTAGATAAACATCATTGCCGGTGATTCGCGCATGGCGCAAATGCGTCCAAGAGCGAGATTCCGGTAATGATATTTTTGATTGGGCTTAATTCCCTCGCTTAATATTCTAAAGGAATAATGGGTTCTTTTTTGCTGGTCGACATAATCATCATGGTTTGGAATGTCTTTACAAAAGGTATTTTGGATATTTTTTCCATGATGACGCCTTCATAAGCTTTGATATCTTTTACGTAAACCTTGAGGATGAAATCACAATTGCCTGTAACGTGATGGCATTCGGTTACTTCAGGTATCATTTTGACTGCAGCTACAAATTCAGGAATAGCGTTGTGGGTATGGAAATCGAGTGAGATCTGTATGAACGACTTGATCCCAAGCCCCAGTTTCTCCTCGTCCACAAAGGCATGGTAACTTTTGATGAAGCCTGAGTTTTCCAGTTTTCGCACACGCTCTAAGGTTGGCGCGGGGGACAGTCCGATGCTAGATGCGAGTTGCAAATTAGTTATACGACCATTCTCTTGTAATAGTTTAAGAATTTTTAAATCTGTTTTATCCGGTGCAAAGGGCATATCTTAAGTCTTAATAATCAATAGTATTTGTAAATATACAAAATTATATTTGGAAATTTAAAAATATACAAAATTATTGGTGATAAATAGATTTTAGTTATATCGTGTTTTTATAATTATAATTTTAATCGATGCAAAATCATTTGACTGTCATAATCGATTGAAATGTGCTCATTTTAATGAAATGGAGTGATAAATGTCATTTTTTTATTAAAAATGCCTTCGTAAGGTGCTATTAAATGCTGTTTTATTGGCTTTGAAATTGTAACTTTGCAGTTCGATAGGTGCGGAGGTGAAGCCCTCCCAAATTAGTTAAACCGTGAGAGCGCAATATGAGTACTAAAGACGACGATTTGTTAAAAGAGCTAGAGCTCGAAGAATATAAATACGGGTTCACGACAGATATCGAAATGGAAATTGCAGCCAAAGGCCTTACTGAGGATACGGTTCGTTTTATTTCGGCAAAAAAGAATGAACCTGAATGGCTATTGGAATGGAGGTTAAAAGCTTTCCGTCATTTCTTGACGTTAAGAATGCCTACTTGGCAGAATTTCAAAGCTCCCGAGATTGATTTTCAAGAGATTTCCTACTATGCAGCCCCGAAAGCAAAACCGCAGCTTAATTCGATGGATGAGGTTGACCCTGAGTTGATTTCCACTTTCGAAAAGTTGGGAATTCCTTTGGATGAGCAAAAAATATTGGCGGGAGTTGTGGCTGTAGATGCTGTCTTCGATTCGGTATCTGTAAAAACAACGTTTCGTGAGAAATTAAAAGAGCAAGGAGTTATTTTCTGTTCATTTGGTGAGGCCGTGCAAGAGCATCCTGACCTGGTGAAAAAATATTTGGGTACAGTGGTTCCGCAGACAGATAACATTTATGCAGCATTAAATTCTGCAGTGTTTTCGGATGGATCCTTTGTTTACGTTCCAAAAGGCGTTAGATGTCCAATGGAATTGTCTACCTATTTCCGTATCAATGCACAGAATACTGGGCAATTCGAACGCACGTTGATCATTGCGGATGAGGGGGCTTATGTTTCTTATTTGGAGGGATGTACTGCACCTATGCGTGATGAAAACCAGCTGCATGCGGCAGTGGTTGAATTGATTGCCGAACGTGATGCTGATATTAAATATTCTACCGTTCAAAACTGGTACCCTGGTGATAAGAAGGAAAAGGTGGTATTTATAACTTTGTAACCAAGCGTGGAATCTGTAAGGGCGATAACAGTAAAATCTCCTGGACACAGGTAGAAACCGGTTCTGCAATTACATGGAAATACCCGGGTGTGATTTTAAAGGGTGATAACTCTATTGGTGAGTTTTACTCTGTAGCCATGACGCGTAATCATCAGGTAGCTGATACAGGAACGAAGATGGTTCATTTGGGTAAAAACACAAAATCTAAAATTATTTCTAAAGGTATCTCCGCCGGTAAGAGCCACAACAGTTATAGAGGTTTAGTGAAATCGGTCCAAATGCCGACAACTCGCGTAACTTTACACAATGTGACTCCTTATTGATCGGTGATAAATGTGGGGCACATACATTCCCTTACATCGAAAATAGAAATAAGACGGCCAAATTAGAGCATGAGGCGACTACTTCCAAAATCGGTGAGGACCAGGTATTCTATTTGAATCAACGGGGTATCGATTCTGAGAAAGCTGTTGGTTTAATTGTCAACGGGTATGCAAAAGAAGTATTAAATCAATTGCCGATGGAGTTTGCTGTAGAGGCTCAAAAATTATTGGCAATTTCATTAGAAGGTTCAGTAGGATAGATAAAAAATCATTGGGAATGTAGTTTAAGTCGCTACATTATACCATACTCAATACGAATAAAATGTTAAGCATTAAAAATTTACATGCGTCTGTAGAAGACAAACAAATATTAAAAGGGTTAAACCTAGAAGTAAAAGCTGGCGAAGTTCATGCGATTATGGGACCAAATGGTGCTGGTAAAAGTACATTAGGGAATGTATTAGCAGGACGTGAATCCTATGAGGTAAGTGAAGGTTCCGCACTATTGGACGGTGTGGATTTATTGGATCTTTCCCCTGAAGACCGTGCGCGTGAAGGGCTGTTTTTGGCTTTTCAATATCCTGTTGAGATTCCGGGCGTATCGAATATCAATTTCTTGAAAACGGCTGTAAATGATATTCGTGAGTACAAAGGTCTTCCGCCAATGGAAGCGAAGGAATTTTTACAAATGGTAAAAGACAAGCAAAAATTGGTTGAGTTTTCAGCTAATTTGGCTAACCGCTCTTTAAATGAAGGATTCTCCGGTGGTGAGAAAAAGCGTAACGAAATTTTTCAATTGGCGATGTTGAACCCGAAATTATCTATTTTGGATGAGACAGATTCTGGTTTGGATATCGATGCACTTCGTATCGTTGCAAATGGTGTGAATCAATTGCGCTCTAAAGACAATGCTTTTATTGTTATTACACACTACCAACGTTTGTTGGATTATATCGTTCCAGATTTTGTTCACGTATTGTATAATGGCCGTATCGTGAAATCGGGACCTAAAGAATTAGCTTTGGAGCTCGAAGAAAAAGGATACGATTGGTTAAAAGAATATGATACACAAAACGCCTAATCTTTTACCTGAGTAAATAGGATTAGAGGAGAATTTTGGCGATTTGATTAAAAAATAACATGAGTACATTAGTTTCAGAATCATTACTTCAACAAGTGTTGGGAGCTTTCAAAGAGCAAGGCGTTTCAGACGAACCTTCGTTTTTCGTGGAAGCCCGCCAACTTGCATTCGAGCGTTTCGAAGCAGCAGGCTTTCCCACCGTTAAGAATGAAGAATGGAAATATACAAACATCCACAGTATTATCAATAAGCCTTATGCGCTTGATGTCGATGTGGATATCGAAGGCTTAGACTTTAGTGCAGGTGAGATTCCGCAGTTGGATGCCTACCGCATTATTTTGGTGAATGGTCAGTATGTATTAGCAGTAAGTGAATTAGAAAATGTAAAGGGACTGTCGGTTATTCCAATGGATGAAGCCACTTCAGAGCCTGCATTTGAGTCCCATTTTGCTAAATATGCGGATAAGTCAGACAATATTATGGTCGCTTTGAATACGGCTGCTTTTACCAATGGTGTTTTTATCCATTTGAAAAAGGGAGTTGTACTTGATAAACCAATACAGATTATTCACGTCGCTACAGGGAAAGAGGATTTCTTTGCACAAACACGTAATTTGATCGTTGTCGAGCCAAATGCAGAACTTGAATTGATCGAAAGCTTTATCACTGCAGAAGGTACCGCAAATAATGTGCACAATAAGGTCTCTGAGATTATCGTCAAAGAGAATGCTAAAGTACAACATTATTATTTGCAGCTCGCGGAATCTGTAAGCCGTTACTTTAATCATACAGAGGTATATCAAGAAAAATACAGTCTTTACAATAATTACAACTGTAATTTTCCAGGCGCTTCGTTTATCCGTAACAATATCAACGTCCGTTTGGATGCCGAGCATGTGGAGAGCCATTTATATGGAATCAACTTAACGGCTGCCGATCAATTGGTCGATAATCATACCATCGTAGACCACCTGAAACCACATTGTGAGTCCTATGAATGGTATAAAAATATTACACAGGACAAGTCCGTTGCGGTTTTCAATGGAAAAATCTTTGTGCGCGAGGATGCGCAGAAAACGAATGCTTTTCAACAGAATAATAATATGTTGATGTCAGACAATTCGGCGGTTTATACCAAACCACAGTTGGAAATCTTTGCCGATGACGTAAAATGTTCACACGGGTGTACCATCGGTCAGTTTGATAATGAAGCGCTGTTTTATCTGAGAGCAAGAGGAATTGGCGAAGAGTCTGCCCGTATCCTGTTGGTGCACGCATTTGCATTTGACGTAACGACACGTTTCTCAAATGAGGTTGTTCGCAAATATGTTGAAGAGCTTGTAGAAGAAAACCTAAGAACAAATTAAATCCATTTAGGATCATATAGCTTTTAAATATGGCGTTTACTGAATAGGTAAACGCCATTTTTTTTCATAGACCAATACATCATAGCCTTCGTATCAAGCGCCAAGTTGCGTCTTGTTGCTCTTGCTTGGACGGAAGAGCGTTTAATCGTATTGGGAGAAGCGCTTAAAGTTATCATTGTTTGCTGTAGGGTAGACCCTAGTAATTTTGGATATCAACTTCGTCATTTTCACGGTATAACAACGGATCTTAATCGGAGCTACAACGCTATTTGTTCGCTCACAACCGAAGAAGCACCGAACAAGTACCGAACAAGCTCCGAAGAAGCACCGAGGAAGCTTCGAATGGAACCAACGTTGAAACTAATCCGTTCTTGGTACTTGCTTTAAATTGTGCTAATAATTTTTTCGGCAATTTTAGTTAAAATCAAACAAAGATAAAGGTGATGAAGGGCTGAAATGTAGGGAATAACAGAGCACTATTAAACGAAAAAAGCTTCCAAATTTTGGAAGCTTTTTTGAGCGAAAGACGAGATTCGAACTCGCGACCCCAACCTTGGCAAGGTTGTGCTCTACCAACTGAGCTACTTTCGCGTTGATGTTACAAAAGTAAGGCATTTATTCGTATTCTGCAAGAGGAAAAGCAAAAAATATTAACTTAAATTGATCGCATCAACACAATTAATACCGTCTATAGCCGCCGAAATGATACCGCCGGCATAACCTGCCCCTTCACCACAAGGGTAAAGTCCTTTGACCTGAGGGTGTTGTAAATCTTCTTTATTTCTAGGAATCCGAATCGGTGAAGATGTACGTGACTCTACACCGACTAAAATGGCTTCATTGGTATAATACCCTTTCATCTTTTTGCCAAAGATGGGCAACGCACCGCGTAATGCTTCGTGAACAAAAACAGGTAGCACTTCGGTGAGATCTGCAGATGCTGTTCCGGGCTTGTACGAGTTTTCTGGCAGATCCATAGATACACGTCCTTCGACAAAGTCGACCATGCGTTGCGCCGGAGCAACGAGCTTACCGCCACCTACGGCAAAAGCCTTTCGTTCGATCTCTTTCTGAAAATTCAGTAATGCAAATGGATCCTTATGTGCATTGGCAACGTCCTCAAGGTTGATCTGAATAACGGTGCCTGAATTGGCGTGCGGATTATTTCGTTTGGATGGTGACCATCCGTTGACAACGATTTCATCTAAATCTGTTGCACAGGGAGCAATGACGCCGCCTGGGCACATGCAGAATGAAAATACACCACGGTCATTCACCTGTTCAACCAGGCTATAATAGGCTGGCGGCAAATGCTCGCTTCTTACCTGGCAGTGGTATTGCGCCTGATCAATGATTGCCTGCGGGTGCTCGATACGCACGCCCAAAGCAAATGCTTTGGCTTCGATCAGCCAATTGTTGCGATGAAAAAGCTCGAAAATATCCCGCGCAGAGTGCCCTGTTGCTACAATGACATGATCTGCCTTAATTTCTTCACCATTGGCTAATTTGACACCGCGTACTTGACCGAAGGATTCTAAAATGTCATCGACACGTTGGTCAAAATGAAATTCGCCCCCAAATTCAAGGACGCTCTCGCGCATGGCTTCAATAATATGCGGCAATTTATTTGTACCGATATGTGGGCGCGCATTGACCAGAATATCCGTCGTTGCCCCATGGGAAACGAAAAGTCTGAGTACTTTGTCTACGTCACCTCGCTTATTGGAACGTGTATATAATTTTCCGTCTGAGTACGTTCCAGCTCCACCTTCGCCAAAGCAGTAGTTTGACTCAGGGTTTACGATGCCTTCCCGGTTCAACTTAGCTAGATCGCGTCTACGGTCTTGGACCTTTTTACCGCGTTCGATTACAATTGGTTTGAGACCACGTTCAATACAGCGTATTGCTGCAAACAGGCCGGCAGGGCCCGCGCCAATAATAATAACGGGTTTTCCGTCTTTAACGGACTTAAAATTATTTTCGTAGATTTCTGGAACAGGAAGCTCGTCAATGTAGTAAATAACCCGAGCTCGATAAACAACCTGCTTGCTTCGGGCATCAATGGAACGTTTGCGGATTTTATAACCTTTGACTTGTTGAGGTTGGACTTTCAGGGCTTTGATCCCTTGCTGTAGAATATACTGATCGTCCTCGATTCTTTCTGGAAGTATCGCAATTTCAATTTCTTTTTGCATAGTATAAGGGCTGGGTTTTTATCCCAAAACCGGGACAAAGTTAATGAATATTGGCTATTTGGAGATTTGGAAATAAAAATATTCTTATCTTAGTAAGAGCTTGGTATATGCTTTGATAGTGTAACCGTATAATTTGAATAGTATTTAATTCTTTGAACAATGAAAATTAAAAGATTTTTGGTCGCCCTATGTGGTTTATTTGCATTAGTATCATTAAACTCCTGTGGCTACAATACGATGGTCTCACAAGATGAGAATGTTAAAGGAAAATGGGCACAAGTTGAAAATGCGTATCAACGTCGTGCGGATCTAGTTCCAAATTTGGTTAATACGGTAAAAGGAGCGGCAAAACACGAAGAAAGTACATTGACAGCTGTTGTAGAGGCACGAGCTAAAGCTACTTCGGTGACGATTAATGCCGATGACTTGTCTGAGGAGAATATTGCCAAGTTTCAAAAAGTTCAGGATGAATTCAGCGGTTCGTTGAGTCGTCTTTTGGCGTCTGTTGAAGCTTATCCTGATTTGAAAGCCAATCAGAACTTTTTGGAATTACAAGCACAGCTGGAAGGTACTGAAAATCGTATTTCAACAGAACGTAGATCTTACAATGAAGCGGTACAGCAATATAATACCACCGTACGTAGCTTCCCGAATAATTTAATGGCGGGGATGTTCGGATTTAAGGCAAAAGGTACATTTACTGCGGCCCCAGGTTCGGATAAAGCGCCAACGGTATCATTCTAACAGCAAATTGTTAGGAATGAACAGGATGATGGATGATGCGGCTTTCGTAGAAGCACATCATCCATTTTTTTATCGTGTTTTAATTAGTTTAGACCCTTTGAATCTGGAATAACCGGTATGGTAATCTAGTTTTGGAGTGCAAACGTATACAAACTATGGCATTAAATTCTGAAGAACAAGAGAAGATCGTTCACGCTATTAATGTAGCTGAAAATGAGACTTCTGGTGAGATTCGTGTAGTGGTCGAAAATCATTGCCCCGACGAGGTACATGATCGTGCAACCTATTATTTTTCCAAATTGGGCATGCATAAGACTACATTGAAAAATGGTGTTCTTATCTATATCGCGCTGGAAGACCATAAATTTTCCATTATCGGCGATAAGGGAATTCACCAACGTGTAGAAGGTGATTTTTGGAACAGTACCAAAGATCTAATGGTGGCGGAGTTTCGGGTGGATCGCATTGTTGAGGGCTTGGTCAAGGGGATCGAACATGCGGGTAAACAATTGGCAAAATTCTTCCCGCGTGAACACGATGACATCAACGAGCTTCCAAATGATATTGTTTTTGGAGACCGTTAGTTGTTAAGTGACTAGAAACAGTCCCGAAAAGCTATTTCCTGTCTCACAAATAAACTGATAAAGATCGTGATAAACCCGATTTCGGGATTCACCGAACGCCATTTGCATGAAAACTGCTCAAGGCAAATAAAAATGAATAAAAGAGAATTATAGGATGAAATTTGTATCGAGATTATTTTCTCGGGTTCGGATCCCTGCTATGGCTATGTTGCTTTGTTTGCTGTCGGTAGCCACAGTATTGGGTCAAGATTTCCCAGAAACATCAAATAGGCTTGTCAATGATTATACAAACACATTGACCGCAAGTCAGAAGCAATTATTGGAGCAGAAGCTATTGGCATTTGAGGATTCCGCATCTACGCAGATTGCAGTGGTTATGATGAATTCTACCGGTGGCTATGATATTTCTGATTATGCGGTTCGTTTAGCGAAAAAATGGGGTATTGGGAATAAAAAGTATAATAACGGTATTCTGTTGTTGGTCGCTCTGGGAGATCGGGCGGTGACTATTCAAACAGGTTATGGCATAGAGGGCGCTGTCCCGGATGCCATTGCATATCGTATTATTGAAAATGATATCAAGCCGGCTTTTCGTCAGGGCGATTACTACAAAGGAGTGGACGATGCGACCAGTTCCTTAATTTCCTACACAAAAGGTGAGTACAAAGCTGATCCAAAACAACCGAAAGGAAAGGGATCAGGTTCGGTGATGTTTGTTGTTATTATTGTGATAGTCTTGGTTGTTCTTTTCTCCAATCGCGGTGGACGAGGTGGTGGCGGTGGTGGCCGTGTGATGAATGGACGCGGCGCTTCTGATATCTTTTGGTGGACATTGCTGAATGGTCTTGGCGGCGGTGGCGGCCGAGGTGGCGGCGGTGGCTTCGGCGGAGGCTCTGGTGGCGGATTTGGCGGTTTCGGTGGCGGTGATTTTGGTGGTGGCGGTGCTTCCGGACGTTGGTAACATCTTTGCTAAATAATGTTAAATAGGACGACAGTGAAACGGAAATGTTTTACATTTATGGGAAGTATATAATTATGAAAAAGGGAATATTAATGGGTTTAAGCTTTTTACCAGCCTTGTTAATGGCACAAGAAAGCTTCACGGTTACAGGAAAAGTAAACACGACGTCAGACAAAGCGAAAGTGTTTATGCAGTATGCTGCGAATGGCACTCGTCAGACTGATTCAGCAACGGTCGTAAAAGGCGAATTTAAGTTCAACGGACAGGTAGCTACACCAACAAAAGGTATGATGATCTATTCGCCGGAGGGCTTAACTTTTGCAGAACTTAGAAATAGTCAAAAGCAACCTGAGACAGCACAGTTATATCTTTCTAAAGGCGTTATCAAAGTCGATGCTACCAAAGGGTTTAAAAATGCAACGGTCTCAGGTACGGCGCTTAATGACGATCTGACGCAGTACAAGGCTTTTGTGAAACCGCATACGGATGCGTTCGAGGCATTGAACCAACAATATTATGCGGCTTCGGAGACGCAAAAACAGGATCCTAAATTCATCGAAGGCTTACAAAAACAAGCTGGTGAGATTTCCGAAAAAATGGAAAAAGCAGATGCTGAATTTATTAACAAAAACCCAAAAAGCTGGTATACGTTGGATTTGTTGTCTGAGAATGTCAGCGGTGAAAACGTCAATGAATATGTAGCTTCTTTTGAGAAAATGTCTCCTGAACTGAAAGATTCTGAAAAAGGGAAGGAATTGGCTGAGCGTATCCAGAAATTGAAAGCAGTAGCTGTTGGTTCGGTAGCTCCTGATTTCACATTGCCAGACACAACAGGAAAGAATATTTCCTTATCTTCCTTAAGAGGAAAATATGTTTTGTTGGATTTTTGGGCAAGTTGGTGTGGTCCTTGTCGTCATGAGAACCCGAATGTCGTTGCGGCTTTCAATAAATTTAAAGATAAAGGATTTACCGTGTTTGGTGTTTCTTTAGACAATCCCGGTAAAAAAGATGCTTGGGTGAAAGCTATCCATGATGATAATTTACAACAATGGCCACACGTTTCAGATCTACAGGGCTGGAAATCAGCTCCGGTAAAATTGTACGAAGTACGTGGTATTCCGCAAAACTTCCTCATTGATCCTTCTGGTAAAATTGTCGCATCAAATTTAAGAGGTGAGGCTTTGGATGCGAAGTTAGCTGAATTGCTAAAGTAAACTGATATTTAGTTGCCATTGGGCATGAATAACCCCTAATTGTTATACTCATGTGAACTGAGTCTGCAATTAGGGGTTTCTTTTTATAGTCGTCCTCATCCAATCGCTTTTTGGCGCCGCGACTAATTGACGACTCTAAAAGGGGAATAGCGTGACGACTGCAAAACATTGAATGAATTCGCTAACTTCGTCTGCTGCTCTAGCGAATGATTTCATGAAACCGCCATATCCTCGTAACAGCGGGATTAGGGATGATGAATCCTAGGTATTTAAACATGGTGATCAATGGGATTTCTAGCGCTATTGGGGTTATAAAATTGTAAAGATGAAGAAAACAGTAATTTTGGGTATATTCTTGGGGACGGTGATTGCTTCCTGCGGTGGCGATCAAGATAAGGGAATTCCTGTTGTCAACCTAGAGGCGTTGCATGCCATACCTTTGGATCACCCGATTGATCAATTGGCTAAAGACACGACATTTATCGATGTTACGTTGCCGCCTAATGCCCGGATCGATCAGTTGTCACAACAGGAGCTGGGTCAACTAAAGGCTGCGGCATATCGTTTTTATCAGCATGTTACACTGGAAAATAATCAATACCGTGTTGATCTTAAAGATCCAAAGGTCCTACACCTATCGGAACAGGTTATTAAGGCATATGAACAGGCGATCAGCAATACGAATCATTTTGCGGACTCGATGGCCAAAGCTGGTCAGGCCATTCAGTTGCCGCCGGTATCTGAAGAATACCGCAATAATTTGCTTAAATAACAACTGGGATTGATATGGAGCTCATGTACGCTTATGGAATATGACCGTTCGGGTATCAGGCCTTTACAAAGAATTTGAACAAATCAAGAAACACAAGGCATAAAAAAAGAAGCTGTCTCAAATTTATTGAGGCAGCTTTTTTATTAAATATGGCTATGCGATAGATTTGTGAGTTGTTTGTTGATTATTTCACAGAACTGTTCATTTGGGAAGAAAAAGAACAAAAAGTAGCTTTTTAAGCTGCTTTTTTCCTTAGATTTTGCGCTATAGCCAATAACCCCCATTCTATGGACACTTTTTCCTTACCGCGGAGCATAAATCTTCGGAACCCGTGGTTCTGTTTTATGTTTCCAAAGACTGGTTCGACATCGTGACATCGCTGTTTTCTTTTGGCTATACCGACATCGCTGTTAAGCAATCCGTATGCTCTATCTTTATAAGCCTCAAGCTGTTCATTTATCTGGATGATTCTATTGCCCTGTGATTTGTGGCAAGCACCGTTCAATGGGCAGTTTGTGCAGTTTTTTGCCTGATATCTTTTTATTTTTTGCTCGAAACCTGTGGAGGTCTTTTGTGTAAATAGACCTATGCAGTTCATTTCCTGTCCCATTGGACAGATATAGCAATCTTTTGCAGGGTTATAATGTAGTTTATCAACGGAGAATGGCTTCTTGCCCGAATAACTCTTTTTCTGCTCCTTGTCAAACATACCATATTTCACATAGGCCCCAATGTTTTTCCCTTCTAGTAACGCATAGTTCTCCTGGCTGCCATAGCCAGCATCTGCGGTAATGGTTTCAGTATTTCCCCAAAGCTCGCCTCATGTTGTGCCAGATGACCGGGTAGCGTTGTGGTATCTGTGGGGTTGGGATGTATGGTGTAATTGACGATGTATTGATTGGAAGTAGATATCTGAATGTTATAACCTGGTTTTGAGCTGGCCATTTTTCATATGATCCTCTTTCATGCGCATAAAAGTAGCATCGGGATCTGTCTTGCTATAACTATTTCTATCTCCAAGCGTTACTTCCTGCTCTTCATATTGAACAATCTTGGCCGGGTAGTTTTTAGTCGCATAGCGCAACTTTGCCCTCATCTTCTTGCTTACCGAAGGTTTATCGGACAAGACCCGGTTCAGGTTATCGACCGTAGCCTGAACTTTTTCGCGGTCAATTGTTGTCAGATCGGGAGGTTCCGGAAGGTTGTCCTCTGCTTTGGCGATACTTTGGGCGTATTCCCAAATATCTTTTTAAGGCAGCTTTCATCTTCTCCTTATTGGTCTGGATAGCTTTTTTCCAGACAAAGGTGTATTTGTTAGCATTGGCTTCAATCTTGGTGCCATCGGTGTAAACATCTTCTATACTCAGCAGACCTTCTTCGGATAGGAGTTTGACAACTTCTTCAAATACACTACGAAGTGCTTCTTTCAAACGAACGCCTCGAAATCTGTTGATGGTATTGTGGTCGGGATAGCTCATGCCGCTCAGCCACATGAAATTGATGTTCTCCCGGCACGCCGTTTCCAATTTGCGACTGCTGTAGACATTGCTTACGTAGCCAAACACCAAAACTTTCAACAACATCTGCGGATGATAACTGGGAGCAGCCTTTTATCTTATAAGCGTCCAATAGGGACTGGGATGTTGATCCGGTTGATTACATCGTTAACGATACGTACCGGATGACCTTTGGACACCAGTTCGTCCAAAGTTGGAGGAATGGCCATGATCTGGTCCTGATAGTAAGGCTTAAAAGTAGCTCTTTGAGATGGCATATATCCTTTTTGTTTACACTATAAATATATGAAAATCAAACAGTTAAAACAAATAATAAACCTTAGATAATGCAAAAAAAGAGACTGCCTTTTTGAGACAGCCTCTTTTTTTATTGTTAGTCAAGAATAAACTAGATCATTTACAACGAAAGGATTTCAATGATACGAAGCAGATCTTCATTCATTTTTACGTTATGCTTGATGGCGCTCTAAAGGGTGTGAATCTTACTTCACTGCAGATCAGTCCGGCCATTTCACCTCTGCGGCCTTGTAGTAAAGCCTCTACCGCTGCAACTCCAAGCCTGCTGGCCAATACGCGGTCCATGCAAGTAGGGCTTCCGCCACGCTGAATATGTCCTAAAATAGATAATCTAACGTCGTAATGCGGGAAATTTTCCTTGATTTTTTCCGATACCACCATACCGCCTTCTTTGTCGGCCTTCAGCAACAATAATAATGCGGGATGATTTATTTTTACGGGCTTTTGTCAAGTCTTTTCATAATCGCATCATAGTCTACCTCGAACTCAGGAACCAGAACTGCCTCAGCACCGGTACTGATACCAGAACGGACGGCGATAAGACCAGAGTCGCGGGCCATCACTTCGATCACAAAAAGTCTATCGTGAGACTCGGCGGTGTCGCGAATTTTGTCTACGGCTTGGATAACTGTATTAATGGCTGTATCATAGCCAATAGTGAAGTCTGTGCCGGCCAATCGTTATCGATTGTGCCCGGAAGACCGATGATAGGAAAATCGAATTCTTCGATAAATTTGGATGCGCCGGTAAATGTACCATCGCCACCGATAACAACCATGGCATCAATACCGTGGCTGCGTAAATTTTCATAAGCCTGCTTACGTCCTTCAATTGTTTTGAAAGCCTCGCTGCGGGCTGTTTTTAGGATAGTACCACCACGTTGTATGATATTGGCTACAGATTTAGCATCCATAGGGATAATCTCACCATTAACTAGACCATCATAACCTCTGCGTACCCCAAATACTTCAAGATTATTGTAGATCCCCGCTCTAACAACAGCGCGGATACCAGCATTCATTCCTGGAGCATCTCCTCCAGATGTCAAAACAGCAATTTTTTTAATGTTACTCATACGTACTCAAACTTAGCTATTTTTAAGCGTATATACAATTATATTTCCGTTATTAGAAGTCGCCAATATCGCTATTAAGAACAAGCAATCGCTTTATTAACTGCAATTCATCTAAGTGTGAGCTAAAGATAATGCAAATTTAATAATTGCTTGTTCTCTGCTGTTAATCTCGACGGATACCTTCTGCTGTATACAGGCTATTTTTTTGCCTTAAATGCATCAATTCCGCTCTGTAAAAACGCTTTATATTGTTCAATATTTCTATTTGCACCAGACTGAGGTACCAATACCTTTCCAGTGTCGTCTACAATAACATATAACGGTTGTGAATTGCTATTGAACGTCGATGCTTGGAAATCACTGTTTTTATTTCCTATCGTTTTAATCTTTTTGCCACTGTATTTTGATACGAATTGTTCGTTTGCAGGTAATTCTGTTTTATCATCGACAAACAATTCGGCCATAACAAATTCTTCCTTCAATAGTTTGGCAACCGCAGGATCAGTCCAGACATTTGCTTCCATCTCCCGACAGTTAACACAGTTCCAACCTGTAAAATCTATCAATACAGGTTTATTCAGTTCTTTTGCTGTTTCCAAGGCCTGATCATAATCATAATATGGATCAAATCCTTTTGGTGTACCGCGTTCGTGAAAAATCTCCGCGTATTTTTTGACTTTACCATCACTGTGTGCGGGAGCGGCTGCTATTCCTGCCGACAGGTCAAAGTCCTGTGTTGCCGAGGGTGGCAAGAAAGCTGAAATTGATTTTAGGGGAGCTCCCCATAGCCCCGGTACCATATAGATAACGAAGGAGAATACAATGATAGCGAGAATAGTTCTCGGTACGGAGAGGAATTTTAATTCACTGTCATGTGAAAATTTAATCTTTCCAATAAGATATAAGCCCATCATACTAAAGATGGCAATCCATAGCGATAAGAACACCTCCCGATCCAGCCAATTCCAATGGTAGGCCAAATCTACATTTGATAAGAATTTCAGTGCCAGTGCAAGCTCTAAGAAGCCGAGTACAACCTTCACCGAATTTAACCAGCCACCAGATTTTGGCAGGGATTTTAACATCGAAGGGAACATCGCAAATAAGCCAAAAGGAATTGCAAGTGCTATAGAAAAGCCAAGCATACCGATTGCGGGACCTAGGCGTTCTCCTTTTGAGGCCGCTTCGACCAATAAGGTGCCAATAATGGGGCCAGTACAGGAGAAGGAGACCAGTGAAAGGCTGAATGCCATAAAGAAAAGCCCTACGAGACCGCCTTTGTCGGATTTGGCATCCATTTTATTGACAAAAGAACTCGGTAACGTGATTTCAAAAGCACCAAAAAAGGATGCGGCGAAAACAACTAATAAGAGGAAGAATAGGAAGTTAAATACCCCATTTGTGGATAAAGCATTCAATGCATCCGAACCAAAGGAAATGGTAATAATCATTCCTAAAGCGACATAGATCACAATAATAAAGAGACCGTAGAGGAGTGCCTTGCTGATACCGCTTGCGCGGCTTCCAGCCTGTTTTGTAAAATAACTTACGGTAAGTGGGAGCATTGGAAATATACATGGCATGAGTAGCGCTGCGAAGCCGCCAACTAATCCTGCGATAAAGATACTCCAAAGTGATTTTTTACTTGATTCTTGCCCGGAGGGAGCGTTTGCCTTAACAGGAGCTATTTTGCTGCTGTCCTGACTAACCATTGTGTCAGGTGAAGCTGTAAAATTTAGATCCTCAGGTACCGCTTCAACAGCGGTAGCTGTATCCGGTGATGATTCAAATTGAAGTCCTTCTGTACTTGTTAAACTATCTTGTGCGGAGGCAAAAGTTGCTGTCGTTAAAGAAAGACTGAAAAAAGCAATTAAAAGTAGAATGAATGTGTTTTTTAACATGCGTATGAATTTCTGATGTTATGGTCAAAAATAAAAAAAGGCGATGAGAATCGCCTTATTAATTTATCCGTGTAGAATCATTTTTACTATTTGATTGTCACAGCAAAAGCATATTCGTCTGGAGGAAGACATTGTGATGCATCACATGCTTGCCATTCAACAGTGCCTTTAACGGTGGCAGTTCCTTTGTTTAAAGTTACTTTTTGTTGGAAAATTACCTCGTTTGTAAAATAACCAACATCCATCTTAAATACATCCTCGTGTTTTACTTTTGGTTTCGGCTCTGCAGTTTTACCTACCAATGTATAATCTGCCGCTTTAGCAAAGTTGAAAGAAGTTGGAATTGGGCCACCATCTTTCACATTTTGTGAATATATGTGCCATCCATTTTGGATTGTAGCTTTTACATAAACTACAGCTTCTTTGTTATTTAACTTTTTGCTCGCCACAGTCCATTTTACCGGTTTGTGAATCTGAGCGAATGCTCCCGTAACTGCAAAAATTACCACAGTCATTAACAGTATTAACTTTTTCATCAGAATTTAATTTGTTCTTTCCTTTTTCACTACAATGATTGCAGTGTGTTCTTGTTCTTTGATACTTCGGGTGAATAAAGGTTTAATCACGCTGTTGACAAATTTAGAACAAAGGTTTGACAATCCTAAAATGGGTTATCCTTTTTTTGTAAAGATTAAGTAATAAGATGTGTAATTTCTTTGATATCAAATTCGCGCAAGGTGTCTTCCAAAAGAACCAGTAGCTTCCCGTCATTAGACACCTGTTGAATAATGCCAGTTTTTTTGATGCCGTCGACTAGGAATGGTCTTTCTTCACCTCTCCAAAACAATAACGCGTTGTAGCGGTTTAACTGATATTGAGCCCCCTCCTTATACAGGTTCAGGTACTCCTGTTGGATCACTTGGAATAACTCCTGTGCCAGTTCCTTGATGTTGTAATCCTGTCGATCGGTCAGGCAGGCGAGCGAGGTTATTGTTGTTGCTGTGTCAAAATTAATTTGATTAATATTTACACCAATGCCAATAATTGCGTGGTCTATTTTACTGCCTTTTAATTTATTTTCTATTAAAATGCCTGTTATTTTCTTTGAATTGACGTAAATATCATTGGGCCATTTCACGGCTACAGGCTGCTCGGTTTTGCTTTTCAGCCAATTGACGGTTGCAATGGCGATTGTGGCGGAAAGCGCAAATTGTTCCGCTATGGGCAGGAAATGAGGCTTTAAGAGGATCGATGTTGTTAGATTTTTCCCTGGTTCACTGACCCAGGAGCTTCCACGCTGCCCCTTGCCCTGAAATTGTTCTTCTGCTAAAATGGCAGTCCCCTCAGCTAGTGGCTTGAAATTTGACAATAATTCCCTGAGATAATCGTTTGTAGAGGCGACTTTGTCAAGATATATTGTATTTTGACCGATGATAAGTCCCGAAATATTGTTATTTTGCAAACTGAAAGTATTAAATAAATATTAAGTCAAAACTATCACATTTTTTAATGAGTAAAAATAAAAGTTCAGAATTGTCCCAACGTCTATCAGAAATTATCGTTTATGGTATGCAAGAAAAGAAAGCAAACGAGATCGTTCGCTTGGATTTAAGAGATCTTCACAGTTCTGTTTCCGATTATTTTGTGATTTGTCATGCCGATTCTAACATTCAGGTGAATGCGATAGCAAAGAGTGTCGAAGAAGAAGTCTATAAGGCATTTGGTCAAGAACCCCAATATAAAGAAGGACAATCCAATGGTGAATGGTTGATTTTGGATTTTGTGGATGTGGTTGTACATATCTTTAAGACCGAAAAAAGAGCGCATTATGGTATCGAGGATTTATGGGGAGATGCAGAAGTACAGCATTTCCAAAGCGCTTAATTGTCCTCAACGAAAAAATTTATAAAGAAAATATAATTACGATATAATGAAAAAAATCCCGAGTAGTAAGGTAAGCCCGAAACCGCCAAAATTCAATTTTGTGTGGCTTATGATTGCCATGTTTTTAGGTTTTTTTGCCTTACAGTACGTTTTTGGAGAAAGCCCAGCTAAGGAAGTTAGCTATAGTGATTTTGAGACACGTATGTTGAATACAGGCGCTGTAGAGCGTCTCGTCGCCTATAAAAAGAATGATCTTGTCGAAGTGGAGGTCTATCTAAAAAAGGGCTGGAAAGATAACCCAAGTTTTAAAGACGCTACAAAAGCTGCTGATCCGCTTCCAAGTCTATCAGGACAGGAAGACAAGGGTCCACAATATATTTTTAAGGATGCCTCTCCCGATGTTTTAGAAAAGAAATTAGCTGCATCGCAAGCGGAATTAACGCCAGGTACACCAAAGGTCCAGTTGACTTATGATGATCGTTCCAACCCTTGGGCAAGCTGGTTTATCACGTTTATGTTGCCGTTGTTGGTATTGGCTGCAATCTGGATCTTCTTGATGCGTCGTATGGGCGGTGGTGCTGGCGGCGGTGGCGGTGCGATCTTTAATATAGGTAAATCCAAGGCGACGTTGTTTGATAAAGAATCGCAGATCAATATCACATTTAATGATGTTGCTGGTCTTGAAGAAGCGAAACAAGAAGTTATGGAGATTGTGGATTTCTTAAAAAATCCACGTAAGTATACCAATCTAGGGGGTAAAATTCCGAAAGGCGCTTTGCTTGTAGGGCCTCCAGGAACAGGTAAGACTTTATTGGCTAAAGCTGTAGCCGGAGAGGCTCAAGTGCCATTTTTCTCGCTATCCGGATCTGACTTTGTCGAAATGTTTGTGGGTGTAGGTGCATCGCGTGTTCGCGATTTGTTTAAGCAAGCGAAAGAGAAAGCGCCATGTATCATTTTTATCGATGAGATTGACGCTATAGGTCGTGCTCGTGGTAAAAACTCGATGATGGGCGGTAATGACGAGCGTGAAAATACATTGAACCAATTATTGGTGGAGATGGATGGTTTCGGTACGGATTCAGGCGTTATTATTTTAGCGGCTACTAACCGTATCGATGTACTGGATACAGCATTGTTGCGTCCAGGACGTTTTGACCGTCAAATTTCTATTGATAAACCGGATTTGATTGGCCGTGAGCAAATTTTCAAAGTGCATCTAAAGCCGTTGAAATTATCGGCTGAGGTCGATGCAAAAAAATTATCGGCGCAGACACCTGGTTTTGCGGGAGCTGAAATTGCCAACGTGTGTAACGAAGCAGCCCTTATTGCTGCCCGTAAAAATAAACCCGAGATTGATATGCAGGATTTTCAGGATGCCGTTGATCGTGTGATCGGTGGTCTTGAGAAGAAAAACAAAATCATCTCTCCGGAAGAGAAACGTATTGTTGCTTATCATGAGGCTGGGCACGCTATTGCGGGCTGGTTTTTAGAGCACGCCGATCCTTTGGTAAAAGTGTCTATTGTACCACGTGGTGTCGCTGCTTTGGGTTATGCACAGTATCTTCCCCGTGAGCAGTTCCTATATACGACAGAACAGCTTATAGACAGTTTATGTATGACTATGGGTGGTCGTGTCGCTGAAGATATTACTTTTGGAAGAATTTCAACAGGTGCTCAAAATGACTTAGAGCGTATCACGCAACTTTCTTATGCGATGATTGCAATCTACGGTATGAATGATAAAGTTGGAAATGTTTCCTTCCGAGATAGTTCTGAGGCATCTTTCCAAAAGCCGTATTCTGACAAAACGGCAGAGCTGATTGATGCAGAGGTACGTAACTTAATTAATGACGTCTATGCACGTACCAAACAGTTATTGCTGGATAAACGTGAGGGTTTGATTAAAATAGCAGAAAAGCTATTGGAAAAAGAGATTCTTTTTCAGTCGGACTTGGAAGAGATATTAGGTAAACGTCCATTTGAAACCAAGACTACTTACGAGGAGTTTGTGAATGGTGCTGATGGTGGTGGAGTTCCACAGACAGATTTACCGTTGGATGTTCATCCGGACGAAGCGCGATCTAACGAAGGGCAGAGTTCAGAAACACCCTCCAATAATTTGAATTAATTTGAATGCTGCAGCGCTAGAGTGATCTAGCGCTGCATTTATATATATTTGCGCCATGAACGTGAAGAACGCAACAGCGAAAGAGATAATGTTAAAACGGGTACGTCAGGCATTACTACAGAAAAACGATAATCCACATCCCAATTTCAAAGAAACGCCGCTTTATAAAGAAGAGGATGAGTTGGTGGATATTGTTTTTGTTCGCGAATTGACTGCTGCGGGAGGCAAGTTTCTGTATTGTGATGGCGAGATCGGTCTGATTGAAAATCTGATTTTATTGACCGAGGAGAATAATATCAAAAATATATACGCTTGGGAACAAGGTGTTCAAAATTTACTCAGTCCATATGGTTTCCCTTTTTTAAAAACAGCGGAAGATTTTGAATCAGCAAATGCGAGCATTACCTCATGTGAAGCATTGGTTGCACGTAATGGAAGTGTTATGGTGAGTAATGCAAATGCTTCAGGACGCAGGTTGAGTATATATCCTCCAATTCATATTGTCATTGCCAAAGCTTCGCAATTGGTTTGGGATCTAAAGGATGCTTTAGCCTATATGCAGAAGCGTTACGGTCAGGAAATACCGACAATGATTTCGACAATTACCGGCCCCTCCAGGACGGCTGATATTGAGAAAAGATTGGTTTTGGGTGCACACGGACCAAAAGAACTTTACGTTTTACTTTTAGAGGATCGATTCTAGGAATTACTATGCTATTATATTATCTAACAGAAATGCCTATTGCGAGTATTATTTTCTTTTTTACGCTCGCTACCAGTATCTATACGTTTTCACATGAACAACTTTACGGTAAACTGATGTTGCATCCGTATAGTATCGCACGTAATCGAAAATGGTATACCATCCTTACCAGTGGCTTTGTGCATAAAGATTGGGGGCATCTGCTGTTTAATATGCTTACCTTCTATTATTTTGCATTTGGTTTGGAGCGCATACTTGCAGAAGCAAGTCCATACGGTCATATTTTATTTGCCGTAATCTATGTCGGTAGTTTGATCTTGAGCGATATTCCAACAATCATCCAGCAAAAAAATAACCCCGGTTACTATAGTTTAGGCGCTTCAGGTGCGATTTGTGCGGTTCTGTTTAGCTACATTCTTTTCGATCCGAAAATTACCATTGGTGTGATGATGATTATACCGATGCCGGCTTATCTGTTTGCATTTTTGTTTTTAGGTTACTGTGTGTGGGCGTCAAAAAAAGCGCAAGATGGTATAAATCACGATGCTCATTTCTTTGGCGCATTGTCGGGTCTGATCTTGACGATTATCTGTTTCCCTTGGGTTATTAAGCATTGTTTGGCTCAGTTTTAAAATTTTCCACCCCAGGTTTCCCGATCTAAATTTCTATACTGGATCGCTTCGGCGAGATGATGATTTTCGATCATTTTACTTTGCTCCATATCAGCGATTGTTCGAGCAACTTTGAGTATTCTATCGTATGCTCTTGCAGATAGGCTCAGACGTTCAATAGCCGTTTTAAGTAACTTCCTTCCGGGCTCATCAATCTGACATATTTCTCGGGTCAATTGTGTACTCATCTGGGCATTACAATGGATGTCTGGGAAGGATTTAAAACGTTCTTTCTGGATTTCGCGTGTCTGAATGACCCGACGGCGTACCGTGCGGCTATCATCTATAGAACGTGTTGTATTCAATTCATCAAATAGCACGGGGGTGACTTCGATGTGGAGGTCTATACGGTCTAAAAGTGGTCCTGATATTTTGCTTAGATAACGCTGAACGGTGTTAGTGCCGCAGATGCATTCTTTCTCGGGGTGATTGAAATAACCACAGGGGCAGGGATTCATGGCAGCAATGAGCATAAAACTTGCGGGGTACTCGACGGTAAGTTTAGCTCTTGATATCGTAATTTGACGCGATTCAAGTGGCTGACGCATGACTTCGAGGACGCTCCGTTTGAATTCTGGCAATTCGTCAAGGAATAATACGCCATGGTGGGATAAAGAAATTTCACCCGGCAATGGATTTGAGCCGCCCCCTACCATGGCCACATCGGATATTGTATGATGTGGAGAACGAAAGGGCCGTGCAGTGACGAGGGAGTCTTTCGCCTTTAGATTTCCAGACACAGAGTGTATTTTGGTCGTTTCCAGCGATTCGGTCATATTGAGTGGGGGAAGGATCGTTGGTAGTCTTTTTGCCAACATGGTTTTTCCTGCTCCTGGTGGACCTATTAAAATAAGGTTATGTCCACCAGATGCTGCGATTTCCAGCGCTCGTTTGATATTCTCCTGTCCTTGTACATCAGAGAAATCGACGTCATAAATGGCCGTATCATCCTGAAAAAATGTTTGTATGTTAACTTTTGTAGGCTCGATTGTTACAGTATGATTGAGAAATTCCACTACTTGGGTCAGATTTTCTACACCAATAACATCGATTTCAGTGACGATAGCTGCCTCTTTTGCATTGGCTTTAGGTAATATTATTCCTTTAAACCCTTCTTTGCGCGCCTGTAATGCAATTGGTAGAACACCACGTATGGGCTTAATACTTCCGTCTAATGATAGCTCGCCTAAAATAAGATAGTCTTCCAGACGGATATTTGTGATTTGGCCGGAAGATGCTAATATGCCTATTGCAATTGATAGGTCGTAACTTGAACCTTCTTTACGAATATCTGCGGGTGCCAAGTTGACAACGATCTTTTGGCGTGGCATGTGAAGTTGACAGGAATTAATGGCACTTTCGATACGTCTTAAGCTTTCTTTAACGGCATTGTCAGGCAGGCCAACGATATAATAATGGAGGCCAGTAGATACGATTACCTCGACGGTAATAGTGCAGGCATTTATCCCATAGACGGCGCTGCAATAGGTTTTATTTAGCATAATTTTCATAATCGACTGATTTAAAGATACTAAAAAATTGAGTAAGTTAATAATTGTCGGGTGAAATATTGATGGAGGATCTAAGATTACCGAAAAAAATGATTATATTGTTAATATAGTTCCTTATTAATAAAGGATAAAAAGCATTGTTTGGCAAACGATTTGCTTTGTTAATTGTATTATTAACGAGGACTAGATTCTTCGTAATAGATTTAGAACTTTAAAAGAAAAAGAAATGAATGACACAAGTAAAGTAGCTTTGGCGTTATTAGCCGGTCTTGCCGCGGGTGCAGCTTTGGGAGTTTTATTTGCTCCAGACAAAGGGTCGGATACAAGAGATAAAATAAATGATTCATTAAGCGATTTGAGTGATGCTATTCGGGAAAGAGCAGAGGAGCAATTTGATCAGTTGAATGATTTCAAAGAGAAGATTGTTTCTACGTTAAAAGGGAAGTTAAATCAGGCAGAAGAAGTGCTGGATGATGATATCATCGAACATGCATAGTTCGCAGATTATTCAAAAGAATAATTGGTGTAGAGTACATATTATCAGGCTATTTCGCGAGATAGTTGTTTTTACGATAGCTGCGCGCTCTTCATGGGTATAGAGTAGTGCTGTGTTGCGGTTATAAGATACAGCGTTTTCGTTTTTTTAGTTATGGGCTGAAATAGCCTGAATAAATTTTAGATGCATGGAAGAAGAAAAATTTTCACTAAGTGGTACGTTTCAAAAGACCAAGGAGTATATTGACTCCCAATTTAAACTTGTTAAATTAAAAACAATTGAACGATCATCTCGTTTAATTGCAAGCTTAGTGGTAGATGCAACTAAGCTTATTTTTACTTTATTTGTTCTGTTTTTCTTATGCTTAGCACTAGGTTTTTGGCTGGGAGAGTTATTGGGTAGTTATTCATTAGGTTTTTTGGCAACAGCAGGTATCTTCTTAGTGATCATTATCCTAATCCGCGTTTTTGAGCCTATGCTGGAATCAAAATTTATGGATCTCTCCATTCGACGTTTTTTGGCTAAATGGAACGATGAAATTGAGGAAGAAGAGGAAGAACTGCATAAAGAAAAACTTGATAGAGAAAGGGCTACAAATGAACAATAAACAGACCAAAATACGTAATTTACAGGAACTTAAAGCTGAAATATTGCGCTTAAAGACATTAAAGAATGAGCAGGAGCTATATCTAAAGGCTCAATTTACATTGCTTAACAATAAAATAGAGGCCCCCATCCGTTTTTTTAATTCCTTAAAAAATAATATCCCGGGTGCGAATATTATACAGCAGATGTTTGCCAAAAGTAATAATCCAGATTCTGATTGGTTAACGAAGATCTTACGTATTGGGGTTCCCTTTGTTATGAATAGGTTGTTCCTAAAAAATACGGGCGTTTTAAAGAAAGCGCTGATGTTGCTGTTATCAGAGCGTGCTGTCGGCCAGATCAATCAAGATAAAATCACCGGCCTCATCGGTAAATTAACGAGCTTTATTCGTCCCAAGAAAAAGAAGAAAAATAAAGCTGCGGAAGCTGAAAATGCAGTGATCAAGGATGAGGTTAACGAGTACGGAATTCCTTCCTATAGCGAGACCTACTAATGCGATCGCGTTGGATTTATTCAAAAGCATTTGCTTCTTTCTTCAAAAAATCCGCATAAGCTAGTTGAATGCCTTCCCGAAGGTTAACTCGATGTTTCCAGCCCAGCGCATGTAGTTTTGAGACATCCATGAGTTTTCGCGGTGTTCCGTCAGGTTTGGAACTGTCGAAGGAAATAGTTCCCTGGTAACCAATGACGTCTTTAATCAATTCGGCAAGTTCCTTAATGCTTAAATCTTCGCCAATGCCAATGTTGACAAATTGTTTCTCGTCGTAATTATTCATTAAGAAAACGCAGGCATCTGCCAGGTCATCGGAAAAAAGAAATTCCCGTAAGGGGGTCCCTGTTCCCCAGATCATAACTTCAGGGAGCTGATTGATTTTAGCTTCATGAAATCTTCTGATCAAGGCCGGTAAGACATGTGAATTTTGCGGATGGTAATTGTCGTTAATTCCGTAAAGATTTGTTGGCATAACGGAGATATAATTGCATCCATACTGATCCCTGAAAGCTTCCGCCATTTTTATTCCCGCGATTTTAGCAATTGCGTAAGGCTCATTTGTAGGCTCCAGAGTACCCGTGAGTAGCATGTCTTCATTCAAAGGCTGCGGAGCCATTTTTGGATAGATACAGCTTGAGCCTAAGAACATTAATTTTTTAACCTTATTATCGTAGGAAGATTTGATGACGTTATTCTGTATAGCCATATTCTCGTAGATAAAATCAGCGCGATAGGTGTTGTTCGCCATGATCCCGCCAACTTTGGCTGCGGCTAAGAAAACATAGTCCGGTTTTTCCTGATCGAAAAAATCAGCCACTGCTTGCTGATTGCGCAGATCTAATTCGGAAGATGTGCGTGTGACAATGTTGTTGTACCCAAGCTCCGATAGTTTGCGATGAATTGCCGATCCGACCATTCCACGATGGCCTGCTATATAAATTTTAGCGTCTTTCTCCACGATAAGTTATTGATTCCTGCAAACTTAGATAAATTGCTTTTTATATGCAATATAATTCGCCCGTGTGGATGCAATTTATGCATTCCTGTGTCTGCTACAGGACTTCAGATTGTTCTGTAATTACCGGTATTCGTGCTGTCTCTCAGATTTATTTTTTTTAGCGGGAATATAAGGTTATTTTTGCGGGATATTTATTAAAAAATGGGAAAGGACAAACTACGTAAATTTGCTGAAGTTGCTACTTTTGAAAATGTAATCCAACTCGACGCAGGCAAAGAATATAAAGGAAAATGGGCTGAGAAGCAATTTGGTAACAATAATCCAGTTGTTTTGGAGCTTGCTTGTGGTAAAGGTGAGTATACTGTTAATCTAGCGAGATTGTTTCCGGAGAAAAATTTCATCGGTATCGATTTTAAAGGTAATCGTATTTGGCGAGGAGCCAAAACAGCTTTGGAGGATGGAATTCGGAATGTTGCTTTTCTTCGGATACAAATTGAGACTATCCTTGAACATTTTGCTGAAAATGAAATTGATGAGATCTGGATTACCTTTCCGGATCCGCAACCGCAAGATAGCCGAGAAAAGAAACGATTGACCGGGCCAAAGTTTTTGGAACGTTATAAAATCATTATGAAGCCTGAAGGAATGATGAATCTGAAAACAGACAATGACGGTTTTTATGCTTACACACTAGAGCAGATCGATTTACAGGGTTTGAAAAAATATAAGGAAACGACAGATCTTTACCATTCAGACTTGGTTGATAACGTTTTATCCATTAAAACATATTACGAACGGAAGTATTTGGCGCATGACAAGAACATTAACTATGTGAAGTGGAGTTTCGAGAAGGCTTAAGCCTTAACGCTTCTATTGTAATAAAGAGCCCAACGAAAGTTTGGGCTCTTTTTGTTTTCTTCAGTATTGCGGATACTGAAGCTTTGATCACCCACTTTTTACCCCAGTTGGCAGCTGTGTCTACGGTTATTTACTCTTGTCGTAGTTTTACATGAAAGTTACCGTATACTTCCAGTATAGTTACGGTATTGTTTTAGCATGGATATAGTAGTTATGTAAAATACTAAATAGCTACTTAAAGGGGGGAGTAAATTTACTTAAAACATCCTAGAATCCTCCTTTCGGGCCCTTTCCGACGGTCTTATAATTCCTAAAAGACTAAGTAATTCTTGTTTTTTTTATTTTAATATGGGCTTTTAAATAATTTCGATTTATTTCGTTTTTTAAATATTATTAATTATTTTCGATTTGTAAATATAAAATAACCAAAGAAAGATCGCTTAAAAGCGTGCCTAATGCATGATAATCCCTTCAGGGTGAACTTCAAAGCATTTTATTAAAACGGTAATAGTATGATAAAAGGAAATGCTATTCGAAACAATTGTTAACAAAAAGAAAACATTAAGTTAAAACAAACTTTTTGTTAAGAATATATTTTTGTGCCAAATTGAAAATTAACAATTTACACCAATAACTATGTTTAGTATTAACCCTATCCAAATTAATCTAAGGCACTCCTCCTCGAAAGTGCTATTTGTGGCATTAGCAATTGCCTGTAATATGGATTTTACAGCAATGGCGGCTCCACTAGGATCTGATCAAGCTGTGCATGCAGTTAAGCAGACCAAGATTAGAGTAAAAGGGCAAGTTGTCGATAATCAGACGAAAGAACCTTTGGCATCCGTATCAATCCTTGCAGCGGGTGTAGTTAAAGGAGCGACGGACAGAAATGGTAATTTCGATATTGAAGTAGAATCAGGGACAGCAATCCGTTTTCAGCTAATCGGTTACGAAGCGGAAACGCAAACTTTTTCGTCAGCCCAATTGAATGCTAAAATTTTTTTAAGTTCGAGATCGGAGGCGCTCAATGAAGTCGTTGTGACAGCACTAGGCATACAGCGAGAAGAGAAGGCATTAGGCTATTCCATAAGCACGGTCAAAGGCGAGGAATTGACGAATGCAATTTCAAACAATTGGACGGATGCTCTAACAGGAAAAGTCGCTGGTTTGAATTTGGTAAAGTCGGGTGCGGGGCCATTGGGATCCAATCAGATTATTTTAAGAGGGGAAACATCTTTTACGGGCGATAATTCCGCATTGATTGTTGTGGATGGTGTTGTCATGGGAGGAGGGACGCGGATGACCGGTAATGGTAGTTCCAATTATTTGGATAGTGATTCTCCTGTAGATTTTGGAACATCATTGGCGGATATTAATCCGGATGATATCGAGTCCGTTTCAGTATTGAAAGGACCAGGCGCTTCAGCGCTCTATGGTTCCCGTGGCGCACATGGCGCGGTGATTATTACCACAAAAAAGGGAAAAGGGGCTAAAAATAAAATTGGTGTATCCGTTAATTCGAATACGGCAATTGGGACAATTAACAGATGGCCCGATTATCAATACGAATATGGTCAAGGTGCGATTGATCAGGATCTTTATTATTCCTACGGACAGTCAGAGGATGGTGCAAGTACTTTAAGTACGTCTTCTGCTTGGGGACCCAAATTTGATGGACAGTATTATTACCAGTACGATCCTAATTTCTATCGTTTGACACCTCCAGAGCGGACTTTATGGAGACCCTATGAAAACAACCGAAAGGATCTTTTCCAAACGGAGCTCACGTCTACCAATTCGATCAGTATTTCTGGTGCCACAGAAAAGACCAGCTCAAGGTTTTCTTATACGAATGTGACGAATAAATGGATTATTCCCAACATGGGCTATAATCGGAATACCATCGCGATGCAGTTCAATAATAAGATTACGGATAAGTTGAGTCTTTCAACAAAAATTAATTTTAATAATAGAGGATCAGACAATTTACCAAATAGCGGTTATAACAATCAAAGTTACATGTACTTTGTACGGGGCATTGTGCCGAATGTGAATGCAGCTTGGCTAGAGCAGAATTGGATTCTAGGAAAGGAAGGAATTGAACAGATGACTCCGTTTTCAAACCTGTTGGATAATCCAAGAACCATATCTTATGATATGATCAATGCGCAGGATAAAAACAATATTATTGGAAATTTACAGGCCGATTATAAATTCAATAAGGAGTTGAATTTGATGGTGCGGACAGGAATCGATTGGAGCTATGATAAACGCAAACAATCGAGACCATTTGATACCTATAAGTACGCTTATGGCTATTACCGGGAGCAGTCCATCAATAACCAGGAAATTACTTCCGACTTTTTATTGCAATATAACAATCAACGGAACAATCTTCACAAATTTGGCGCATCGGTTGGAGGTTCATTGATGCACAATAAGTATATTAAAGATGATGCTTACGCTAATAGTCTTATTTATCCAAACCAATATAATTTTGCCAATGCGAGGGAAAAAATCGTTTATTTACCTTACCGCGAGGAATATGCAGCCAATAGCTTATATGCCTTACTAAATTATAGTTATAAGGATATGATTTTTGTCGATGCAACGAATCGTATCGACTGGGCGAGTACATTAGCATCTCCGAAACGGAATGAAGTTAAACCATTTATATACCCTTCGCTTAATACAAGTTTTGTTATTTCCCAATTGCTAAACCTGCCAAAAGCGATAAATTTTTGGAAAGTCAGAGCATCGATTGCTCAAGTCGGAGGTGGAGGAAAACGGGCTTATCTAAACTCTTATGGTTACCGTAGTGTTGAGGGGACCACTGGAGGGCTTACAAATCCAACCACCGTTCCAGATGAAAATCTGACGTTCGAAAGTACGCGTTCTTATGAAGTAGGAACAGATTTTAGAATGTTCAGAGATCGACTTAGATTAGATCTTACTCTGTATTCAAACTCGACATTTGATCAGATTATTGAGTCTCCGCTGGATCCTTCAAGCGGTTTCAGAAATCAGATTACGAATGCTGGAGAGGTACGGAATAGGGGGATAGAGATTGCGCTTTCTGGCGATATTATCAAGAAGAAAGATGGCTTAAATTGGAATATGTATGGAAATTTTACGAGCTATGATTCGAAAGTTATTTCCATACCTGCAGATCTGCAAGGAGAATTAGTGCTATCCACGTTGTTTGGAAGTAGAGGAACAATTGTGGCCATACCTGGTAAACGATTTGGTGATATCTATGGACTCGGATATGAGCGAAATCAGGATGGTCAAATTATTTATGAAAATGGACTTCCTGTATTGTCCCAACAGAACATGTATATCGGTAATCCAAATGCAACGACCAAATTTGGTTGGGGGAATGAATTTAAATACAAAGGATTTAGATTTAATTTCTTATTTGATGGTCAATTCGGCGGAGTGGGATATTCGTTGACGCATGCCGTATTGATGGAAGAGGGAAAATTAAAAAAGACAATTCCGGGACGATATAATGGTATTATCGGCGATGGTGTTGTGAAGAATAGTGATGGAAGCTACAGCAAGAATACAGTTGTTGCGTCTGCTGGAGATTATTATGCTAAACATTTTAACCGGGATAATATAGAATCAAATACGTTTTCCACGGACTTTATAAAGCTTCGTGAGGTCAGATTTGACTATACATTACCTAAGTCTTTTGTTGAACGCTTGAAAATTGAGCGCGCATCAATTGGCGTGTACGGAAGAGATCTGTTTGTCATGACCAAATGGCCTTCATTTGACCCAGAGTTTGGATCGCTAAATTCAAGCGGTATTGAGAAGGGCGCAGAGATTGCCCAGTTCCCTTCAACCCGCACAATGGGTGTCAATTTATCATTCTCATTTTAAATCCAGCGTATTATGAAAAAGAATATAAGAAAAGCTTTTATTTTGTTGGCAGCCTGTGGGATACTACAGAGCTGTACAAAAGATTTTGTCGCAATAAATACAAATCCAAATGCAATTTCTGCGGCAGCGCCACAAAGTCTCATCGCGCCAGCTTTACTCAATGTGTTAAACACAAATTTATCACGGAATATGCGCATCAACAACGAGCTTATGCAAGTGACTGTAACGGTGAATGATGCATTGGAGATTCAACGGTATGAAATCAGACCGTCAGAAGCGGAATCTACCTGGTCCGGATGGTACGTACAGTTGACGAATATACGCGACATTTATCAGAAGGCAGGGGAAGGGCAGCAGAAGGGTTACCAGACATACCAGGGTATTTCGCTTATATTGGATGCTTGGGTGAGTTCGTTAATAACTGATATGTATGGTGATGTACCTTATACAGACAGCAATAAAGGGTATAGTGATAGTAATTTAACTCCTGTATTTGATAAACAGTCCGATATTTATGCGGATATCTTTAGAAAATTAGAAGAGGCCAATACGCTTTTGAAAGGTAAGGTTGCTGTCGAATCGACCAATTTAGCGATGGATCCTATATTTAATTCAGATCCTGGAAAATGGCAGAAATTTGGTAATTCTTTATATCTCCGATTATTGCTACGTATAGCACATAAGTCAGAAACCAATGCCGTTGCAAAGATCAAAGAAATATTAGAAACGAATGCCGCTGAATATCCGGTGATGCAAAGCAATGCAGAAACGGCTGCTTTATACTACACCAATGTACAGCCTTATATGAATCCTTATTTTAATAGCCGTGACATAGATTTTAATGGAAACAAAGGCTATTCAGAGTTTTTTATCAATAATCTGCTGGACCTTTCAGACCCACGATTAAAAATTTGGGCCACTGAAGCCACATTAGGAGTATATGGCGGTATGCAGTCCGGATACCAGAGAGGAAATGTCCCCGAGCAACAATCAACGCTTTTAACAAGTCTAAAAGCCGACTCGCATATGGGGAATATCATGAATTACGCCGAGTTGCAATTTATTATTGCTGAATGTGGTATGAGAGGGTATGCTCAGGTTGATGCGCCTGGAGCCTATTTAAAGGGGGTGAACGCGGCTATGGAATACTGGGGGCTAACAGCGCCAGCATCTTACCTAAGCAGTGCAAAGGTTCAGTTGCTGCCCACAGATAGTGATCATGCGAAATTGAAAAAGGTGCATTTGCAAAAATACTATGCGATGCTATTTACGGATTTCCAACAGTGGTACGAATATCGTAGAACCCAATTATTGGATTTATACAAAGGTCCGGGCTTGTTGAATCAAGGGAAAATGCCAGTACGTTTAAATTATCCAACAATTGTACAATCTTTAAACAAAGTAAATTATCAGGATGCTGTGAGTCGTATGGGGGGAGACGGGATAAATGAAAAAATGTGGTGGCAACCTTCAATCAACTAATCAATGAAAAAGTTAAAATCAATACTATGCAGTATGTTGGCGATGTCAGCATTGCTGTCCGGCTGTATCAAAGACAACGTCAATGAATCGATAGGGACGCTAAATCCTGAAATATCGTTGTATGCGCTACGCAGTCTATATAAAAATGCCGATTTACAGCTTAATGCGTCTTCGCTACAAGGGGCAGAACATATCAAAGTAGTGGTCGTTTCGCATGCGGAAAATAAGAATTTACCAGAAAAATACACTTGCTGTACAGAATATTTGGCGAAATCAACGCCGTGGAATATTAGTTCAGGTACCCAATGCGTCTGAATTTAAATTTGGAGATTCGGTTCAGATCAATATTAGCGGTTCAAAACTGATTAAAAAAGATGGCTTATTAGTTCTTTCAGTCGATAATAATCAACAGCTTAAAGTCTACTCATCTGGTAATACTATTGCCCCATTACCTGTTGCTGTTTCCAGTCTAAAGTCGAAGTTTGATGAGTTTGAATCAACCTATATCGATATTACAGCCGATGTTGAACCTGAACCCGCAGCTGGGACAGCGTTGAAAGGAGATAAAATCTTAATGGATGGTGATAAAAATGAGATTATATTGCATACACAAGATAATGCGACATTTGCTGGGGAGTCCATCGCTCCAAGTGCATCATTCAGAGGAATTGCATTCAAGGAGGGCGAAAAGCTACAAGTTAGGATGCAGAGTTATGCTGATATGGCTTATGCCAGCGGTAAGTTATATGCAGGTTGGCCTGAAACTTTTGATGCTGTAGATGCGAGTGTGAAAGGTAGCTATGATATGAAGGATAAAAACGCGGTCTCCTTTCCAACGGGGCAATGGAACCTGTATCAGGCTATTCTAGGAACAACTGCTGGTCGTGATCGTATCGTTTCTGGAAAAAATGCCATCCGTATGCAGCAGAACTTAAGTGTTGATGGTTATGTGCAAATGAATTTTGATGTGCCGAATGGGGCCTCAAAAGTAACGCTTTGGTATGGTTCGTATTACACCGATCGTTCGTGTACGTTCAAGTTGGAATACTCGACCGACGGAGGAACGACATGGAAGCAAACAGGCGAGCCTATTTCGGACGCGCATACAACGACAGAGAGCATGAATTCAAAACAGGCTGTATTCTTAATGAATATTCAGGGGCCGGTTCGTTTTAGAGTTACCAAACTTGGATTAGGGACAAGTAACAATGTGATTAATAACGGAAGGTTGGGATTGGACGATATTGCTATTTATAAAAGTTATTAATTTGAAAAATTGATTTTCAAATGGCCCCATTGGATTGTGTAATCCAATGGGGCTTTTTTATCATCAGCTATTATCTCAACTCATCAAAAAAAATCGTTATCTTCATTATATAACTATAAACGAAGACTTATGAACTTAACAGATTTAGTTACAGGTGGAGTAGGCTCTAAAGCGATAGAGACTATTTCAAAAATTACTGGTATCAGCGAATCCAAGGCAAAATGGATTGTAGCAGCGGCAGTTCCTTTGATGATTGCAGCATTGAATTACAATGCCAAAAACAAGGGGCAGGCGGAAAATATTGATAAGGCTATTGACCAGCATAGCAATAGCGGGATACTCGATAAAATTGGAGATTTCTTTGGACAGGGTGGAGCAGAACAGGGCGGTGAGCAAAATGTTTCTGAAGACGGCAATAAAATTGTCAACCATATGTTCGGCCAAAATACCGAAGTCGTGACACAGCATATAGCAGATAAAGCAGGCTTGAGTTCTTCTCAGGTCACCGGAGTATTGGCTACACTTGCTCCGATAGTAATGGGGTATCTAGGACAACAAAAGCAGGCTTCAAGCGGCGGTGGGATTGGTGATCTGATCGGCTCTGTGCTTGGTGGTGGAACACAACAAAATGCAGGTGGCGGTATGTTGGGTGGTATATTAGGCTCTTTCTTAGGCGGTAGCCAAGAAGAACAAGCGCAAGCAACTGAGCAGCCGGCATCGGGAGGTAGTGTTACCGACATGTTGGGTGGATTGGCAGGCAGTTTTTTTGATAAAAATAACGATGGGCAGGCAAAGGGCAATATTCTTGATTCAATCGCCGGTATGTTTGGCAAGTAAGCTGTGTTCGGTTATTATTTTTCTTGATAAAAAGCTAGTATGGGATGAAGCTAAGATGGTGCAGATCCTAAACAGGAAGCGGTCGGAAGTTCTACACTTCCGACCGCTTTCTGTTTGTTCAATTTGTATTAATCTTCGGCCGATACTTTCGGTGGAAAATTTTTATGTTTTCTTTTGCTGATTTTGTCAATATTGACGGGTTGAGGTACCTTGACATAATATCCTGTTCCGTCATATTCACGTTTATTGGGATTTTCCTTACATGCTGGCGAACAGCATCCATCCATCTCCCAGCCGCACTCATCACATTGTGTGAAATGTTCATTACAAGTTGGGTTGGCGCAGTTGATCATTTTAGTGGTTTGCTTGCCACAGTTAAAACAAGTTGATACCACGGATGGGTTGACAGAATTTACATCGACAGTAACACGATTGTCAAAGACGTAGCATTGACCTTCAAAATCTTCACCACCTGCTTCCTTTCCGTATTTGATAATGCCGCCATGTAATTGATAAACATCCTCGAAGCCTTCTTTTAACAAGAGAGCAGATGCCTTCTCACATTTGATACCGCCTGTGCAGTACGTTAATATTTTTTTTCCTTTATATTGTTCGAGCTCTTTGATTTTCTCCGGAAACTCGCGGAAATTGTCAATATCTAGGGTAACAGCATTTTTAAAATGACCAACATTGTGCTCGTAATTTGAGCGTACATCCAATACAACCACATCCTCTTGGTCTTTCATGGCTAAGAAATCCTTCGGTTCAAGGTGCACACCGGTTTGACGGTTGGGGTCAATTTCTTTTGGATCTCTCAAACCAGAGTGAACAATTTCGGCTTTGTAGCGGCAATGCATTTTAATGAATGATGGTTCATCTACATCGTCAATTTTGAACTCTGTTTTATTGAAACGACCATCGGCATAAATGGCATCCATATAGCTTTTACAGGATTCTACAGTACCCGAAACAGTTCCATTAAGACCTTCATCAGCTACAATGATACGGCCGACTAAGTTCAGTGATTTACAAAATTCTAAATGATCTGATGCGAATTTTTCGGCATCCTCGATAGGGCTGTAACAATAGTACAGCAAAGTTTGATATTGTGTCATGATATTCATTGATACCGCTGCAAACGGCGTTTAATGCTAAAAATAAATTTAGTGCAAAGCTACGAAAAATAATAAGTGGAATAAAATGACCCTCGTCACCTTTTCTTCAAAGGTTCGAGGAGGTATTCCAAGCCATTCAGCTTTATTTCATAGAGTGTTGCTAACTGCTGGCCTAGTTTTCCCTTTGGAAAGCCTTTTTGGTTATACCACACGAGATAGGGCTCAGGAAGATTACATAAGGTGTATCCCTGGTATTTGCCAAATGGCATCTTGACTGTAACAAGTTCGGTTAAAATTTCAGGATTCAACATTAGTCTTGAGGTTTTCCATAATTGAGACGGTACCAAACTGCTTTTAGCGCAATGATGCCATGATTGAATAAATTGGGAATGGCTCCATAGTAGCGTTTGAATATCGCAAAACGCTCTTTCAAGGATTCCTGATGTCTTTGTTTTGACATCCCGCCAACAAGATACCGGGCAACATATTGCTGTGCATTGACCGTTTTTTTTGCCTTTTTGGCACAACGGATAACCCAGTCAATATCAGCGCATAATTTATAATTGAGATCGTATGGCTCGGCGATTTCCCGCTTGATGTAGATCGCCTGATGACAGATATTCATACCGTAGCGAAAGCTTTTCCAGTCGAAATGAGCCGGAACCTTGTGCCGCCGTTCACCAATAATATTCCTGTTGTCGTCCACGAGGATTGTTTCGCCGTAAAGAATATCTGCGTTATCGCTCAGTTTGGCGAGGTTCTCAATGCTATTCAGATCATAGATCTCGTCTCCAGAATTTAAAAAAAGAACATAATCGCCTGTTGCTAAGGCTAAACCCTTATTCATGGCATCATAGATACCCTTATCCTTTTCGGAGAGGATGACGGCGATTTTATCCTTGTATTTTTGGATGATCTCTAACGTTCCGTCGGTTGATTGTCCATCAATGACAATATACTCTATATGACCATAGCTCTGATTGACAACAGATTTCAGGGTGTGTTCTATGTCACGCACATTGTTGTAAACGACAGTTATAATCGAAAATTTAGGATGAGCAGACATGTTTTTTATGTATCGAATTTATTTATTTTCTTCTTCAGGAATCGGATGCCACGGTTGAATAAAGATCCTTTCCGATGGGCGTAGAAATACTTGATGGCTTCATAAGCTTGCTTGTTTTCTGAAATTTCCGTCGGAAAATACCGTATAGGACTTTCCGCTAGTGTAACCTGATACGTAGCTTCTGCAGCTGTATGTGTACCCGATCCATCGTTACCAATATTTTGTATCATTGAATTCCTTGGATACAAAACTAATCCATTTTTTTTGAATACAGAAGCGTACCAGCGTATGGCCCAAGAGTTGATCTTTCCGGCTTTAAATTCTTGCACTTGCTTCCAGAAGTTTTCTTTTCCCTCGATACTGAATTGGTGTATTTGGTCGGCGGTAAAATCCGATACAAGTTCATCAATATTGGGATTGAAATGTTGCCAGGCGCGGTCCCAGGTTGCCCAGCCCCAACTATTGGCGACCCGAAAAAAGAAAGTCTCCGGCAATTTATCTAAATCTTTTAACGGATAACCATAACCGCTGATCTCCATGACCCGATCTTGATCTTTATAGCGCTCCAGTGCCTGATTGAAATAGTCTAGTGCAAACACCGCAGTTTCCAGATCGTCTTCCAAAACAATAATCTTTCCATGGGCATTGACCACTTTTGTAACACCATCGATCACATTGGCTGCCAAACCCCAATTTTCTGTCCTTTCTACAACAATAACCTCTTTAAAGTTCCATTGCTTATTGATAATCTTTCGTACTTCAGTAACTGCCTGAACAGATTTTTCGTTTTTTGCAGCATCCGAATAGATATATAGCGTGGTCTGGTCTGCTAATATATTATTTTCTAAAGCTGAGAGTGTTCTTATTGTATGATCAGGACGATTGTACACAAAAAGTATGACTGGAGCAGTATTGTTCATTTATCAATAGATTTTGTTGAAGGCTTTTTTGTTGGTCACACGGGTACGGTAAACTGCTCCTGTTTTGCCCAGCAATCTAAAAGCAATGTTTAAGTAGCTTTTTGCTTCAAAAGCATGACCTTTAAAAAATGAAGACGCCATTTTCTTTAGACTTGCCAATATTGCCATGGAAAAAGCTTTTACAAAAGTATAATTGATATTGCAATATTCTGTCAAATGATAGACAAATTCGCTTTTCAGAAAGGCCTTGCGGTCTGTTTTACGTTGTTGCCTATCGTGGTAGGCTTTGGCTCCTTCAGTGAGAATAATGCTTAATCCGTAGTACTTGATGCGGTTGGCATAATCTTTATCTTCTCCATAATGGAAAAAGATCGGTGCGAAACCACCGACTTTTCGGATCACCAGATTGGGGATAAACCAAAATGCAGCATTGACGAACGTGCAAATTCGATTAGAATTTTCGATGATGGCGTTTTTTGTATAGACAGCAAAACCATAGTCCAGTGTTGTTTCGGTTCCATCGTAGTGAATAGGTGAGATAATTCCGATATTGTCTGCGTTGACTTTCACTAAGTTGGCAATACAGTCCCGATCCAGCCAGGCGTCCTGATTGACCAAAAATGCATAATCATACTTTTCTTTCAAAACGATGTCAAGTCCAATGTTGTTGGCCTTTCCAAAACCCAAATTTTCGGAACTTTCTATGAGTCTTACTGATGGATACTTTTCTTTTATGATCTGTGTTGTATTGTCCCCCGAGTTGTTGTCGACAACTAAAATATCTGTTGGGTAACTCGAATCCAATAGGCTGGGTAAGCACTTGTGAATCCAAGGCTCAAAATTATAAGAGACGATTATGGTGAGAATCCTGGCCATCTATTTTTTTCGGATAACTGTTAGGAAATAGTGGTATAATTCCAACAAAATACTGGGTTTAAAGATTCTATTTACGATGATATAACTGCATACTGCAATTCCAATTGTACTTGCAAACCGAAGATAGAGGTTGGCGATGGCTGCGGTGGCATAATGTGCTGCTAAGCAGCTTATCGCTGCCAATAGTGCATAAGCAAAAATATCTGTTAGCAGATAACGAAATGAATAGTTCATATAAGGTTTGGCTGATATGTACCAAACGAATATCCAGAGGGCATTTAATGCCGAGGTCAATCCAATGAGCAGTTCTAGGCCTAATGATTTGCCGAAAAATAGGATGGCAATTTGGAGTAGGCCAAAAACAATGATATTCCGCATATAAACTTCAGGTTTCCCCTTGCTAATGATTAAGTTAGAGAAAACATTGCTTACAGAATCAAATGCGGCACCAATACAAAATATTTGAAGAAATATGGCGCTTTGCGCCCATTTGTCGGTGATCGCAATAGTAATAAAATCTTGTGCTACCGTGGTTAAACCCAATAACATTGGAAAGGCTAAAAAGGCTGTAAAGGAAATCAGTTTGCGAAAAACCCGAACTTGTCTATCCTTATCATCTTCTATTTCTTTTAAAATAGGCTGTGTCACATTATTGACCATATTAGTCAATATATTCTGGGCCATGATGCTCCAACGATTTGGATTCACGGTATACCCCAGTTCTTCAGCGGTATAATGCCGGCCTAAGATCGCTGCATATATATTTTTGTTGATATTGATAAAAATGTTGGTGACCAATATTTTGCTGCTAAATCCTAAAATGTCACGAATAGGTTTAAGATCGAACTGGAAAGTAGGTCTGAATTTGGAAAAATACCAGAATCCGAGCATATTGAAACCACTATAGGAAACAATTTGGATCGCGTATGCCCAATAAGCATAGTCCTTATAGGCTAAATAAACGCCGACTATATTTGATGCGATAAGAGCAAAGGTTCCCGTGATGACCCTTTCTTTGATTTTTAAATTCCGGAAGAGGTAAGCATTGTGTGCAATACCAAAACTACCTAACCAAAAGGACAAAAAGGTAAATCTGCTGAGCTCTACTAGTACTGGTTGATTATAGTATAAAGCGATAAGAGGAGCTGCAAAAAATAGAACGATATAAATAAATGTTCCAATTCCTACGCTTGTCCAGAATACCGCGTTATAATCTTTATGTTCAACATCTTTTTTATTGACAATCCCATACACAAATCCACTTTCTTGAAAAGCAGAAGCGAGAACAGAAAAGATGGTGATCATAGCGACTAAACCATAGTCTTCTGCTGTTAGCTTACGGTTTAGTAAGATGCCGAAGCCGAAGCCCAAAAACTGCTGGATGATACTGGCCATACCACCCCATAGCAGTCCTTTTGTTGTTTTTGATTTTAAAGAGTCATTTTTCGTTTGCGATGACATGCTAAATTAAATGAGCGGCAATATTAAAGTATTGCAATTGTATTCGCAAATTCTTTTAGGGAAACGTCAGTTGGATTGACATCGGTAATCAAATAAGAAATATCACGTAACGGTACAACTTTCATTTTTTGAACTGAATTAAGTTTTTCCGCAATGCTCAGAATAGCTACTTTTTTTGAGCATTTAATCATCGCACGTTTGATTTGCACCACTTCCCAGTCTGAATCGGTCACCCCATCTTCTACGGAAAGAGAATTTGTTCCCAACAAACAAAGATCGACTTTAAGATCGGCCAGTTCATTAGCGACTTGGGCTCCCGAAACAATGTTTGTATTGCGTGAAAGTTTTCCGCCAACTAAAATGACTTCAAGATTTGGCTTTTCGGCCAATTCTAGTGCAACTAATGGACTTATAGTAAAAAACGTACACTGAAGATGATCGGGTATTGTTCTCGCTAATTCAATTAAGGTTGTCCCGCCTCCGACTAAAACAGTCATTCCATTGGAGATTAAAGTGCTTGCTTTCTTGGCAATTTCTTTCTTTGCCTCCTTGGCATATACGTTTCCATCCTGAAAAGGGAACTGAAATGATTTTGATAATGCTCCACCATAGACTTTTAGAACTTTACCATTCTCAGCAAGTTCGTTCAAGTCGCGTCTGATTGTATCTTCAGACACATTCAGCTGAACACTGAGGTCTGAGGATAAAACTTTATTATGTAGGTTGATCTGATGTATGATGAATGCTTGTCTTTCTTCCTTTAACATTGGTCTTTTGGTTTTTAATCGGAATTTTAAAATTAATTGAGAAATCAGTCTAAATGTAGTGAAAATTATTCTTCCTTTTTATCAATTTTTGTTATGCCAGCTTTGAACCTCGGTTTGAAGCCTGTAGGCTTGCTGGCAGCAGGTTCCTGTGTTTCTATGCTGTCGTTTTCAGGTTCAGCCTTTACGCTCGCATCTAACTTAATTTCGTCTTTCGTATCGGGCAGCTGTGTTTGTTCAGCAGTTTCTATTTTGGTTACTCCGGCTTTAAACCTCGGTTTGAAGCCTGTAGGCTTGCTGGCAGCAGGTTCCTGTGTTTCTGTGCTGTTGTTTTCAGGTTCAGCCTTTACGCTCGCATCTAACTTAATTTCTTCTTTGGTATCGGGCAGCTGTGTTTGTTCATCAGTTTCTGTTTTGGTTACTCCGGCTTTGAACCTCGGTTTGAAACCCGTAGGTTTACTGGCAGCAGGTTCCTGTGTTTCTGTGCTGTTGTTTCAGGTTCAGCCTTTATGCTCGCATCTAACTTAAGTTCGTCTTTCGTATCGGACAGCGGTGTCTGGTCAGCAGTTTCTGCTTTGGTTATTCCAGCTTTAAACCTTGGTTTGAATCCTGTAGGTTTTGGAGCCGATGTCGATGCTTCGTCGGTCGTTTCTTCGGATGCTGGAGTGCTTGCCGCTGCGTCAGGAGCTTTGGTTACTCCAGCTTTAAACCTCGGTTTGAAACCCGTTGGTTTTGGAGCCGCCGTCGTCGCTTCGTCGGTCGTTTCTTCGGATGCAGGAGTGCTTGCCGCTGCGTCAGGAGCTTTGGTAACTCCGGCCTTGAACCTCGGTTTGAAGCCTGTCGGTATTGAATCTGGAGTGGATTCCGCTGAATCAGCTATTTCCTGTTTGGATGTTGCTTGAGCTTCATCTTTTACAGCGGCAGAAGGAGCCTTGAATCGCGGTTTAAAGCCTGCTGGTTTTGCCGTAGGAATACTGGAGGTCTCGGATGATGCATCTGGGGTAACCTGCTTTTCAACAGGTTTTGCAATAACAGTTTCCTCCTCTGCTAAATGGAAACTTTTTCGAAGCTTGTTGAACCAAAACTTTTTGCTGTGGTCAAAACTCTTTTCTCCCATAGCAGAATAATGTGCTTTGAACTCTTCAAATAAAGGTTCATCTGCAGCTTTTAAAGCTTTTAAATCAATTTTCTTTTTTATGAAAAATTCTTCAAAAGTCATTCTGGTACGAGTTTGATTTAGTCTATTACAAATGTAGTAATTTTTCTGACGGGGCTAGGCGGTGCTTTAAATAAAAAAGAGCGACAAGCGCTCTTTTTTATAGTTTTATAGGTTCAATAGCTTAAGCCATGTTATGGTAAACTGCTTGAACATCGTCATCTTCTTCGATTTTATCGATCATCTTCAATACATCAGCAGCTTGTTCTTCCGTAATATCTGAATGCGATAATGCGATACGTTCCAATTTTGCAGATGTTACTTCAATTCCCTTTTCTTCCAGTAATTTTTGCATATTACCAAAGTCTTCAAAGGAAGTTTGAACGACAGCAATATCATTGCCTTCTTCATCAGATTCTACGTACAATTCTTCTAAGCCTCCATCGATCAACTCTAATTCAAGCTCTTCTAGGTCCAGTTCCTCTGTTGCAGCAAAACGGAAAATGGATTTACGATTGAAAATAAAATCCAATGATCCTGTTTTCCCCAATGAACCACCTGCTTTTGTGAAATAGCTACGGATGTTTCCTACGGTGCGGTTGGTGTTATCTGTTGCAGTTTCAATTAATACAGGTACGCCATGAGGGCCGTAGCCTTCGTATACATATTCTTCGTAACCTTTTGAATCTTTTTCCGAAGCACGTTTGATTGCGGCTTCGATACGATCCTTTGGCATATTTACTGCCTTGGCATTGTGTATTGCTGTACGAAGTCTCGAGTTAGTTTCAGGGTGAGGGCCGCTTTCTTTAACCGCCATAGCGATTTCTTTACCTAAACGTGTAAATTGAACGGCCATTTTGGCCCAGCGTTTGAATTTCCGCTCTTTTCTGAATTCGAAAGCTCTTCCCATTGTTATATTTTGTTTTTAAGATTTTCAATCATGTCGACTGTCATCTTCTGGATGTCAAATTCCGGCGTCCAGTTCCAGTCTTTTCTTGCATAAGAATCGTCTAGACTAGCAGGCCATGAATCGGCAATCTGTTGTCTTGGATCGTTCTCGATGTAAGAGATTGCAAAATTAGGAAGAATTTTTTTAATTTCTTGCGCAAGTTCTTTTGGAGTAAACGTAATTCCACCAAGGTTATAGCTGTGGCGAATGCTTAGGCTTTCTTTGGGTGCATCCATTAATTCGAGTGTACCACGGATGGCATCCTCCATATAGAGCATTGGTAAGGCCGTGTTTTCAGATAAGAAGCAGGCGTAAGTCCCGGTTTTCAATGCTTCATAAAAAATATCGACTGCATAATCCGTTGTGCCACCCCCTGGTTCTGTTTTCCAAGAAATGATACCTGGATAACGGACACTGCGAATATCCAGACCACGGTGTTCTTGATACCATTCTATAAGGCGCTCACCTGCAAGCTTGCTGATGCCATAAATTGTGTTCGGATCCATTACGCAATATTGTTCGGTATTTGTTTTCGGAGAATGCGGTCCAAAAACAGCAATCGAGCTTGGCCAAAATATCTTTGAAACTTTATAGCTCACGGCTAGATCAAGCACATTCAACAGACCATTCATGTTCAATTCCCAAGCCTTCTCAGGGTATTTTTCACCTGTAGCTGAAAGCATGGCAGCTAATAGATATACTTGAGTAGGTTTATATTGTTGAAATAATGTCTCGAGTCCATTTTTGTCAAGGACATTAGCGATTTCGAAATTTTCGTCAGGGCTTTTAATCTGTGGTTCTCTAATGTCAGTGGTTACAACATTCTCTGCACCAAATTTTTTGCGCAAGGCGATAGCTAATTCTGTGCCGATCTGGCCATTTGCACCAATGATAATAATGCTTTCTTTCATTTGTAAGTTTTATTTTAGGAAGCTCCTGCTTTCACTATAATGAGTGTTTATGCTCAAAAATATAAATGAATCGCTTCGCTCGTTTCTTCCTATCGATATGATAGGATCTAGCCTGACATAATTTACGTTTCATCATGTAATGAAAAATGAAATTTCAACCATGGCGGTTTATGATGCAAATATAAAGGCTTTTCAGTATCTATCAACTTTGTGGTCTTTTAGGAAGCCGGGAAAAAATGTTAATTTTTAGACTCTTTGGACTGTTTTTATGAGATTTTAAACTGTTTCAATCGTTTGTTCTTTTTTTTGAATAAGCGGTGAAAATTTTTATTTTTTTTGAATTGCTTTAATTCTAATTTTATGGCATGAATCAAAGAACTTAACGATTCCATTTTAGCAATTTAGGAGGGGAAATGCTAAATGTTGTGACATTTTTAGCTAAGCGCTTAATATTTTGTTATTTTAATAGTGGAATTGGGGAATATTTTTTAAATTTGAAGAATTCATTCTTCGAGAATCAACTAAAAACAAAATCAAATAACAATTTTAATATACACAATTTAAACACAGACAAAAATGAAAGTGGCAGTAGTCGGCGCAACAGGCCTTGTAGGTACTGAGATGCTAACCGTGTTGGCGGCGCGAAATTTCCCAGTAACAGAATTAATTCCAGTAGCTTCAGAGCGTAGTAAGGGTAAGGAAATTGAATTCAAGGGAAAGAAGTATAAGGTGGTTACACCATCTGAGGCTATTGCTTTGAAACCTGATGTTGCGTTATTTTCTGCTGGCGGTGATACCTCGAAAGAATTTGCCCCTCAATTTGCAGAAGCTGGAATTACAGTGATCGACAATTCTTCAGCATGGCGTATGGATCCAACGAAAAAGTTGGTTGTTCCAGAAGTAAATGGTGATGTGTTATCTGCTGAAGATAAAATTATTGCAAACCCGAATTGTTCAACTATACAAATGGTGGTGGCTTTAAAGCCATTACATGATAAATATAAAATCAAACGTGTTGTCGTTTCTACCTACCAATCTGTAACAGGTACAGGTGTTAAGGCCGTTAACCAATTGATGGATGAACGTGCTGGAAAAGATGGTGAAAAAGCTTATCCTTATCAGATTGATCTGAACGTGATTCCGCATATTGATGTTTTCCAAGAAAATGGATACACCAAAGAGGAGATGAAGATGATTTTGGAAACAAATAAAATCATGCGTGATGATTCTATTAAAGTAACTGCAACGACAGTGCGTATTCCTGTTATGGGAGGACACTCTGAATCATTGAATATCGAATTTGAAAATGACTTTGATTTGAATGATGTACGTGCAGCTTTAGCCGCGCAAAGTGGCTGTATTGTTGTTGACGATCCTGCGTCACTACAATATCCAATGCCGAAGGATGCACACGGTAGAGATGAGGTTTTGTAGGACGCATCCGTCGTGATGAATCTCAGCCAAATACGCTCAACATGTGGGTAGTAGCGGATAACTTACGTAAGGGTGCTGCAACAAATGCAGTTCAGGTAGCGGAGTTATTGGCTGAAAAAGGATTGATCTAACTCAAGTAGATTCCATAATAAATATTGAGCCCCCATGAATTCGTTCATGGGGGCTCTTTTTTGTTCCATTAGCAAATCACAATTTAGATACTTATGATTTGGTCCTTGATGTCGGGGCTATAAATTATGGTGTCAATGTTGTGGGGTGGATCGAAAATTCAATCTTGTCATTCAACGGAGCATAGCTTTCTTTGCTTTGCTCTTCCAGTCGATCTGGAAATAGAATGCCGAAAAGATGATCCGTTTCGTGCTGTAAAATAACAGCAGTAAAACCCTCGATATTTTCTTCAATAACTTTACCTTCTTTATTGATGTATTGCAGGCGGATCGCATAACTCCGTAATACATCTTCTTTACGGTTGGGGATAGAAAGACAGCCTTCTGCACCTTTACGCTTCAGTTTGGAGCGCCATAGAATTTTAGGATTCACATAGAATTCAAATGGCTGATCCGGTTTGTCAAATCGCTGTACCCAGATTAAATTTTTATTGATTCCGATCTGTGGCGCTGCGATGCCTACACCGGGGTGATTGGGATCACGTACAGTCGCGAACATTCTTTTGGAAAGAGACTCAATCAATGGGTCGTTGTATTTGACATCACTGCTTGTCGCTTTTAAAACTCTCAGATCTTTATCGTCTGTTGTTTGCAATACGCGAAGAATTGCATTTTCATCTCCTGATAAAATGATTTTCTTGTCGGCAGCACTGAACTCCTGTCCTGCGTTAAGATTGACTGGTCTTTCATTCTTTGACTTATGAAATGCTTTTTCTCCGGCCATAATTTTTGTTTCTAAATTGTTCTCGACTGGGGGTACTGGGCAACGGTACCCGTTGCTATAGGCACAGTATGGGTTGTAGGCTTTGTTAAAGTCTATCTCAACATCGTTTCCTTTAATGTCGTCTGTGGATAAATCAATATACCGGCCCCCACTGTAGCTTTCCTGACCATTTGTTAAATCTAAAAATGGTAAAAATAAATGTTTTTTGTATGCAGGATTTTGAAATAATGCGACACTTGGTAGACATTCAACGTATGTTCTTTTCCATGAAGCGTAAATGTTATAATAGCATAACGTTTGTATTCGTTGCTTGTGCCGTCGTAGGTCGGCATCCGGAATACCGGTTCATCAAATAGGACTTCAACTTTGGCGTTGACTTTATAACTGGCGTCTACAGGAAAGTAATCCAAAAACGCTACCTGATCTGATTTCAATGGGCCGTATTGTTCTTTCGCCAATTCAGCGGCTTTTTCTTCACGAAGAGCAGTAATGTGTTGCTCGTATTTACTTTGGGCATGCGTATTCAAGCATAAGGCCAAAAGGAAACTGGCAATAAGTGTTTTTTTCATTTGTTTGCATATTTATTTGCCCGATTTCATACAGCCCAATGCCCTGTTGCTTTTGCTGTTATTTTGATCCGTTTACTTATAGGGTAAGTCGGTAGACCCGCTATGATCGGATTGAATTCGGTGATCTATTGCCCCAAAAAGCAAGTTAGTTTGCTTTTGTTAAATAGTCTATCAAAGTTATAGTTTTTTTTGATTAAAAAGTCAGAATTAAAAGATCAAAAATGAAAAGGGCATGTATTGAAAAGAAGTGTCCAATTGAAATATTACATCTTCCTGTGTAATACTCAGGACTACTTTGTATTTTTGTGAAAAATATATATCCATGAGATTGATGGCCTTTGATTACGGTACAAAACGAATAGGGGTTGCGGTGACCGATCCAATGCAAATTATTGCTACAGCATTGACGACGGTACACCCGCAGGATATCTGGACATACTTAGCCGATTATTTACAGACAGAACAGGTGGAAACTTTTGTTGTAGGCAAGCCACGGCAACTGGATGGGACCGACTCTGAATCCGCACAGCATGTTGTCGGGTTTATTCGAAAACTGAAAAAGACTTATCCCACAATTGCTGTCGCTGAAATAGACGAGCGTTTTACTTCTAAAATGGCTTCTGCAGCGATCGCACAAAGTGGCAAAAAAAAGAAGGATCGTCAACAAAAAGGGCTGATTGACACGGTGTCTGCAACGATTATTTTGCAAAGCTACATGGATAGCCGTAATTTTTAGATACACAGCGACTAATACGTCAAAATAAGAATGAATAAAAAATAGAAGGATGAAGAGCATATTATTTTTTACCGAGGATACGGATTTCAAATTAAAAGAAAAGGGAAAGATTCGTCAATGGATTGCTGATGCCATCAAAGGCGAAGGATTTAAGCGTGTGGGCGAATTGAGCTTTATCCTTTGCTCGGATGCTTACTTGCTTGAAATCAATAAGCAATATTTAAATCACGACACCTATACTGATATCGTTACTTTTGATTCTTCCGAATATGAGGACACCATCGCCGGCGATATTTTTATCAGTGTGGAACGTATTCAGGAGAATGCCGAAAAATTTAAGGTTGATGTGCGAGACGAGCTTCATCGGGTGATCATTCATGGTGTAATGCATCTGTGCGGTTATCCGGATAAAAAGCCGGCAGATAAAGCCAAGATGACCGCCAAGGAGGATGAGTATCTCGGTAAAAGAAACTTTTAATATACTCCTTCGTGCATTCATTAGGACCCACAGTTCGGTGAACCGACTGAAGATTCTATTTTACTCGAGAGAAGGAAGCAATACATAAAAAAAGCGCTTTACAATTTGTAAAACGCTTTTTTTATGTTGTTTCTAACGACTAGAATCTTTCAAATTGAGAGAAGAAGAAGTTTCCTTCAATAGCAGCATTCTCATCTGAATCCGATCCATGTATAGCGTTTGCATCAATAGATTTAGCATATTTGTTACGGATTGTACCTTCAGCTGCATCAGCAGGATTAGTCGCGCCGATCAATGTGCGGAAATCCTCAACAGCATTATCTTTTTCCAGGATTGCAGCAACGATAGGACCTGAAGTCATAAAGTTTACCAACTCACCATAGAAAGGACGCTCTTTGTGTACTGCATAGAATGCACCTGCTGTCTCTTGAGAAAGTTGGATGTATTTCATTGCAATGATTTTAAAACCACCAGCAATGATATCGTTCAAGATTGCACCGATGTGACCGTTCGCTACTGCGTCAGGTTTGATCATCGTAAAAGTTCTGTTAGTTGCCATTATTTTAATTTTTTTGCAAAATTAGATAAATTGCTTTTCATATGCAATATCATTACGCCTCAATATAGACACAATTATTGATAAGCCGACTAGCTGATGTCACCCTTATCGCTAAATTATTGGTTTTTGTTCCCGGATTTGTGCCTCTACTGAAATAGATGTTTCCTTTTGTTCCCAGCCCAATGTTTTTCTCTGTATGTAACAAAACTTTGTATCTGGCCGTTTATAGAAAAGTAAAAAAACAATTGATCTAAGTTCAATACGAATATGTAACTTTGTGTTATTATGGCATTAAATCTAACAGTAGACATCGATAAAGATTCAGGCTTTTGCTTTGGAGTGGTATACGCTATTGATATGGCAGAGGAAATTTTGGAGGAAGAGGGTTATCTTTATTGTTTGGGAGATATCGTTCATAATGACGAAGAAGTTGCCCGATTGAAAGCAAAAGGCTTACGCATTATCGATCATGCCGCCCTGCCGACCTTGAGCAATGAAAAGGTATTGATCCGTGCTCATGGTGAAGCCCCCGAGACTTATCGTGTTGCTTTGGAAAATAACATTACCTTGATAGATGCCTCTTGTCCTGTAGTGCTCAAACTACAGAACCGTATAAAAACGTCGTTCGATCAAGAGGAGAAAATTTTAATCTTTGGGAAGCACGGGCATGCTGAAGTGATCGGCTTGCAGGGGCAGACAAATAATGAAGCCTTAGTTTTTCAGGATATTTCCGAATTGGATCAAGTCGAATTGCCCGTCTCATTTACCTTATACAGCCAGACAACAAAAAGCGTGGATAAATTTTATGCCATCAAAGACGAACTGATCAGGCGAGGGTATGAAGTGAAAGCTAATGATACCATTTGTCGACAAGTTTCCAATCGATACGAAGATCTTGGCGCTTTCGCCAGACAATATGATAAGATCGTTTTTGTCTCAGGTAAGAAATCCTCCAATGGAAAGGTGCTGTTTGAAGTTTGTCAGAATGCCAATCCCGCTAGTTATTTTATTTCTGATCCTGCTGAATTAGATGCATCAGTCTTTGCTGAAAATGACCGTATTGGTATCTGTGGTGCCACTTCAACGCCAATGTGGTTAATGAAAGATGTAAAAGCAAGTTTAGAAGCATTATAAGCACAATTACCCGTCACAGATATTTCATAATTCCGCGGTTTAGATCCGGAGTGCATTCTTTTTTGCGTAGCTTTGTAAGCTATGAGCAATAAAGGCAAAAAAGGTATTCTTTTAGTACAATTGGGTACACCTGATAGTCCCACTACTCCAGATGTAAAGAGATATTTAACGGAGTTCCTAATGGATCCGCGAGTTATTGATATTCCTTATTTTCAACGCACCTTATTGGTCAAGGGAATCATTGCACGTACACGTGCGCCCAAATCGGCAAAAGTATACGAAACGATTTGGGATAAAGAAACGGGATCACCTTTGATGCACTACAGTATTTTGCAACGCAATCTGCTTCAAGAAGCGTTGGGTGAAGAATACCATGTGGAATTAGCGATGCGTTACCAAAACCCATCGATTGAGGCTGCATTGAAAAATATGGAGGGTCTATTTTTGGAGTCCATTCGTGTCATTCCTTTATTTCCACAGTACGCTTCAGCAACATCGGGTTCGGTCATCGATCGTGTCATGGAGCTTATTCGCAAATGGAATTATCTGCCAGAAATCAGTTTCGTAAGCAATTTCTGTACGGACGACTTAATGGCAGAAACTTATGCGGATCATGCCCGTAGGCACGATTTGGAAAGTTTTGACCATTTTGTCTTTAGTTATCACGGCCTTCCTGTGCGGCAGCTTGGAAAAGTAGATCCGACAGGTCAGCTTAAATGCCCCGAATCAGGCTGTGATTCTTGTAAAATGACAGTCAATTCATATTGCTATCTTTCGCAATGTTATGCGACAACACGGACGATAGCTGCCAAGCTCGGGTTGAAAAAAGAACAATATTCGCTCTGCTTTCAATCCCGTTTGGGTAAAGAACCCTGGATACAGCCCTATACCTCCGATTTACTGCATGATCTTGCCGCTAAGGGTTATAAGAAGTTATTAATTTTTAGTCCTGCTTTTGTGGCGGATTGTATCGAGACCATTGATGAAATTGGCGTGGAATATGCTAATGAATTTAAACATTTAGGGGGGGAGGAAGTGTGTTTGGTAGAGAGTCTTAATGATGATCCCAAATGGATCGAATCTTTAAAACAATTGGCGCTTAATGCCTAAAACTAAAATCGATAAAAGATGTTGTTAGTAAACGCGTGTGTATTACTCATATTGGATTTTTATATTTTCTTTGCGCTCCGTGCAACGAAGATTAAATTTCCCAAAACAAAAGTATTTTCCATTCTCTGGTGGTCTTATTCTGTTTTACTGCTATTGGGCGTTTTTATCTCAGCACAATATAGTATTCCTTTAATCGTACGGTCGGTTATTTTAGTCGCCTTTTTTCTGACAGCGGCGTCAAAGATATTTTTCTTTTTGATTTTGTTGATTGATGATATCCGACGTGGGGGGGTATGGTTGAAGCGTCTGTTCGCAAAAAAGAGATCTGTTGAGGATTTAGTCGACGATGCCGGAGACCCTTTACCAGAGAATCCAGTGAAAGGGATTAGCCGATCCGAATTTTTGACCAAAGCTGGTATTCTAGTTGGTGCCTCACCCTTGATACCCTTGAGCTGGGGAATTATTTCAGGAGCCTACGACTATCGTGTAAGGAGAGTCCCCTTGTATTTGCCAAATTTGCCCAAAGCATTCCATGGAATGACCATTGCGCAGATTTCAGATGTGCACTCAGGATCTTTCTATAATAAAAAGGCTGTCAGCGGTGGTATTGATATGCTTTTAAAGGAAAAAGCGGATGTGACATTTTTTACCGGTGATATCGTGAATGCCCAAGCTTCTGAAATGCGTGGTTATCAAGATATTTTTGCGCGTGTGAAATCTGATTTAGGTGTGTTTTCTACATTAGGTAACCACGATTATGGTGACTATTATTATGGTAAAGAAGATTCTCCTGCAAAGCGTAAGAACCTCCAGGATGTTATCGATGTGCATAAAATCATGGGCTGGGATCTTTTAATGGATGAAAATCGTAAGATTAAGGTCGACGGTGAAGAGCTTTGTATTGTCGGGGTCCAGAATTGGGGGACAGGTCGTTTTCCGAAACATGGTGATATCAAAAAAGCATTAATGGGTACCGAAGAGCAACCTGTTAAGTTGCTGTTATCGCACGATCCGTCGCATTGGCGGGCTCAGGTATTGGATACCGACGTGGATGTGATGTTTGCCGGACATACACATGGTATGCAATTTGGTGTAAGGTCCGAGATGTTGCAATGGAGTCCGGTACAATATATCTATAAGGAATGGGCAGGGCTTTATCGTGCGCAACAGAACAAACGATTATATGTTAATGTCGGCTATGGCTTTTTGGGTTATCCAGGACGTGTTGGAATTCTGCCTGAAATTACCATATTCGAATTGCTAAAAGCGCAGGACCCAAAGTTTAAAGCCTAAAAAATCCCCTTTGACTTTTGAGTTAATATAGCTATAATTGTGTATTCTGTACACCAGTTATACATAACATGCAATCAACTTTAAACTTTGGGGACTCTCCCCACACACGTGTTAATATTCTTACCGGGGAAAAAGTACTTGTGTCTCCGCATCGTAGTAAAAGACCATGGCAAGGGCAAGTAGAAGATCTTCCCGGGGATAATAGACCGGAATATGATCCCCAATGCTATTTGTGTCCGACAAATAAACGAGCAGATGGTGATATCAATCCAGATTATAAAGAAAGTTTTGTCTTTGTGAACGATTTCTCAGCTTTATTAAAAGATACAAGCCAGCAGGAATTTAATGAAGATGAATTATTTATCGCCGAAACCGAAAAAGGAATCTGTAAAGTAATTGCATTCACCCCGCGGCACGATCTTACACTACCCGAAATGGATCAGGCTGCAATCAAATCGGTGGTCGATCTTTGGCAAAAAGAGTTTGTCGAACTTTCGAAGGTTGACTGGATCAAATACATTCAGATTTTCGAAAATAAAGGTGCGATTATGGGCTGTAGTAATCCGCATCCCCACGGGCAGATCTGGTCACAAAATCATTTGCCTGTAGAAATCCAGAAAGAATGCGTTCAGCAACAGCACTATTTCAATAAATATCAACGTACCATCCTGTCAGATTATGTTAAAGCGGAGTTGAGAAAAGAAGAGCGCATTATTGACGAAAATGATTCTTTTGTTTCGCTAGTCCCTTTCTGGGCCGCCTGGCCTTACGAAACGATGATTGTGAGCAAACGATCTATCCAAAACATTGCCGGCTTTGACGAGAAGGAAAAGTCGGATTTTGCCGCTATCCTCAAGTTGCTGACGACGCGTTATGACAATCTCTTCAAAACATCCTTCCCCTATTCTGCAGGAATGCATCAGTCCCCAGTAAATGACGGTGACCACCCGGAATGGCACTGGCATATGCACTTCTATCCACCACTGTTACGTTCTGCTACCGTTAAAAAGTTTATGGTTGGTTATGAAATGCTAGCGAATCCACAACGTGATATCACACCGGAGGTTGCCGCAGAACAGTTGCGAAATTGTTCGACAGTACATTATAAAGCTAAATAAGATGATAACAAAAGATACAATTGTAAATAAATTTAAAGAACTCTACCAAGAAGAACCTCTTGTCGTTACTTCACCCGGCCGGATTAATATCATTGGAGAACATACGGATTATAACGATGGATTTGTGTTGCCTGCTGCAATTGACAAAGCAATATATGTTGCTGTAAGCAAGCGATCGGATGATAACATTGTGCTTTACGCGGAAGACTACAAGGAACGTCATGAGGTCAAGCTAGCGGCTATTGCTATTTCTGAGAAACATTGGCCAAACTATATTTTGGGTGTTGTTGACCAGTACTTGAAACGTGGGGCAACACTAGGTGGCTTCAACCTGTATATTGATGGTGATGTGCCACTGGGTGCTGGATTATCGTCTTCAGCAGCCGTTGAATGTGCCGTTACCTTAGCACTCAGCGAACTGTTCGATTTGCAGGTCGAACGACTCGATATTCCACAGATTGCTCAAAAGGCCGAACATACGTATGCTGGTGTGATGTGTGGTATCATGGATCAGTTTGCTTCAGCCTTTGGTAAAGAAAAAAATGTCATCAAACTGGATTGCCGCACCTTGGGTTTCGCGTATGTTCCACTTGATCTTAAGGGTTATGAAGTTGTATTATTGAATACAAACGTAAAGCATTCATTAGCTTCCACAGCTTACAATACACGTCGTGAACAATGTGAACAAGCTTCTGCATGGGTGCAGGAGAAGTACCCCGCTGTAAAGAACTTGCGCGATGTAACCATAGCGATGCTTGATGAATTGGTGAAAGATAAAGATGCCGATATCTATGCGAAAGCAAGCTTTGTGGTTCGTGAGAATGAACGCGTAGAGAAATCCTGTGATGCACTACGCTCGGGAGATGTTGTTCAGCTTGGACAGTATATTTTTCAGAGCCATGAGGGATTAAGTAAAGTGTATGAAGTCAGTTGTCCGGAACTGGATTATCTAGTGGATTACGTCAAGCAGTTTCCTGAGGTGATCGGTGCCCGAATGATGGGTGGCGGTTTCGGTGGATGTACAATCAATATCGTAAAAGAAGGCGTACTACCTTCAATTTTGCCAACACTTGAAAAAGAATACAAAGAGAAATTTGATAAAGAACTTTCGGTCATTCAGGTCAGGATTGCCGATGGTACCCGCGTACTTTAATAAAAAATAGGTGTGCAGTAAGGGGAATAACATTCACGTGCTATTCCCCTTCTTTTTTTGCCTTTTTTGATAAGGACTTACCACATAAGTCCTAGTCAAGCTGATCCAATGCCTGTTTTAAGTCGGCGATGAGATCATCGGCATGTTCGATACCAACAGAGATACGCAACATCCCTAGCGTGATTCCCGAAGCTTCTTTCTGTTCCTTCGTATGGTGACCTCCCCACATACTCGCAGGGTGTACAATAAGCGATTCGACACCCCCCAAACTGGCCGCGTTAATAAATATGTGCAGTCCATTGATGAGTTTCTGTGCATTTAAAAATGCATCCTCTTCATCTTTACCATTGATATCGATGCAAATCATACCCGAAAATCCACTCATTTGTTGGGCTGCGAGCTCATGTTGTGGATGATTGGGTAATCCAGGATAACTGACTTTATTGATTTTTGGATGTTGATCCAGAAACTCGGCTAGTTTTAGCGCATTTGTATTGATCTGTTTGACGCGTAGACTTAATGTTTTTAACCCCCGTAATAATAACCAGGAATCAAGCGGTGCGAGTGATGCGCCCAAAGCGACGGATCGTTTCCATACGCTGGCGATATAGTCCTGCGTACCGCAGACGATACCAGCAGTGAGGTCACTATGTCCACCTAAGTATTTCGTGGCACTGTGGACAACGACGTCTATTCCAAAATCTGTCGGTGTTTGATTGATAGGGGAGGCGAATGTATTATCGACCATGCTCTGAATCCCATGTTGTTTAGCGAGTTCCCCGATCGCTTTTAGGTCTGTGATATGGAGATTAGGGTTCGATGGAGTCTCTATATAAATCAGCTTGGTATTTGCCTGAATAGCTTCGCCAAACGCTGAAACGTCGGTCTGGTCTACGGCGGTAACCGTGATGCCGTAATCTGTTAAGAACTCTTTAAAGAAAATAGCTGTTCCGGAATAATGTGCATGTTGGGCGATAATGTGATCCCCTGATTTAACGATGGCCAATATGGCCGTGCTGATCGCTGCCATACCTGTTGCAAAGACCAGTGCATCCTCCGTTTTTTCCAATTTTGCTAGGATGGAGGCTACTTGGCTATTCGTCGGGTTGCCATGACGATGGTAAAAATAAGGGTGTTTCGGTTCGGTAGCAGCTTTGATGTATTCCGTTGGATCAGGATCTGCAATGTAGGTGGATGTCTGATAGATTGGCGTAGTTACTGCAGATGTCTGGTTGAATTGCTGTCCTTCATGGACGAGTATCGTTTCGGTATTGGTAGTCATACTAATAATGTTGATTGATGCTTGTATTGCCTTAAGAGTCTATAATTCGATCTTGTCGAATCTTTGATCGTAAGGAACCCTTCGCTCGTTTGAAAGCATTGTTGGTGCTAATAGCGCGAAGACGGTTTATCTTGTATCTCAAATATAAATAAAATCTACTCAATATGTAGATTTTATTTATATCGGGTGCATCAATATGGCTTACAACATTAATACGTCTTACAACATTTCTTTCAGCAGGCTCAACGCATACCCAATGGTATTCACATTGTTTAACGCTAAACGAAGCTGGCCTTTGACTTCTTTGAGGTTGCTGATCTCGGGATGGCTTTGTACAAAGGACAGCACACGGCCGAATTGATCTGATTCAAAGTAGCTGGATTTGGGGTTATTGACAAAATAACCTTTCAATGTATGCTTTTTATACGCTATTTTTTCAAACCCGATCGTCTTCCCAAACCACTGTAAACGGAGTGTATTGAATAATTCAAAGACTTCGCGTGGGATAGGGCCAAAGCGATCTTCAAGTTCTTTTTCAAAGGCTGCCAATTGCTGCTCGTTTTCCAATTTGGAGAGTTCAGTATACAGATTATACCGTTCTGTAATATTGGTTACATATTCATCAGGGATCAATACCTCAAGGTCAGTGTCAATCTGCGTAAAGGACACATATTTTCGTTCTTTCTCATCCGCGAATACTGCCGAAAACTCGTCCTCTTTTAGTTCCTGAATAGCTTCGTCTAAGATTTTATGATACATTTCGAAACCGATCTCGGCAATAAAGCCCGATTGCTCGCCTCCCAAGAGATTTCCCGAGCCACGTATATCTAAATCGCGCATGGCAACATTAAATCCAGAGCCCAGTTCCGAAAACTCTTCTATTGCAGAAAGTCGTTTATAGGCTTCCGGTGTTAAGGTCGACAATGGCGGACTCAGTAGATAACAAAAAGCTTTCTTATTGGAGCGGCCCACCCGACCCCGCATTTGGTGCAGGTCGCTCAGGCCAAACATATGGGCGTGATTGATAATGATCGTATTCGCATTTGGGATATCAAGACCCGCTTCAATAATCGTTGTTGCAATTAAGACATCAAAATCGTGATTGATAAACTTAAGCATCACATCCTCGAGCTCATCACCCTCCAGTTGGCCGTGTGCAACACCGACCCGTGCTCCAGGAACCAGCTTGCGGATCAAATTGCCCAGCTGCGGTAGATCTGCAACACGATTGTGGATAAAGAATACCTGCCCGCCACGATCAAGTTCGTAACTGACGGCCTCTCCGATTAGTGTTTCATTGAAAACGTGGAGTTCGGTCTGTACGGGCTGCCGGTTGGGTGGTGGAGTCGAGATGATACTCAGATCGCGGGCCCCCATCAATGAAAAGTGCAATGTTCTTGGAATTGGCGTTGCTGTCAATGTTAGCGAGTCTACATTCGCACGCATGACTTTCAATTTTTCCTTGACCGAGACCCCAAACTTTTGTTCCTCATCGATAATCATCAGGCCGAGATCTTTGAATTTGACATCTTTGCTAACAAGGCGGTGTGTACCAATGATAATGTCTATTTTTCCTTCAGCGAGCCTGGCTAAGGTATCTTTGATCTGTTTGCTCGTCTTGAAACGGTTGATATAGTCGATCGTGCACGGAAGACCCTTTAGACGCTCCGAAAATGTCCGGTAATGCTGTAATGCCAGGATAGTCGTCGGTACCAGGACAGCAACTTGTTTACTGTCTGCTACAGCTTTGAAGGCTGCACGGATGGCAACCTCCGTTTTTCCGAAGCCTACATCCCCACAGATCAATCGGTCCATCGGATGTGGCGATTCCATATCTTTTTTCACATCGGCAGTAGCCTTTTCCTGATCGGGTGTATCTTCATAAATAAAGGAGGCCTCCAGCTCATTCTGTAGGTAGCTATCCGGTGAGAACGCATTTCCATGCTGTGCCTTTCGTTTGGCATAAAGCATGATCAAGTCGCGCGCAATATCCTTGACTTTTTTCTTGGTCGTCTTCTTGAGTTTGTCCCAGGCGTCGGTACCCAATTTATTCATTTTGGGAACAGTTCCCTCCTTACCGGAATATTTGGAAATACGGTTTAAAGAGTTGATGTTCACATACAAAAGATCATTGTCCGCATAGATCAAGCGGATCATTTCCTGAGACTTACCGTTGACATCTACTTTCTCCAAACCTCCGTAGCGGCCGACACCATGGTCAATGTGTGTAATGAAATCGCCCGGTTTAAGATCTCGTAGATCTTTGAGCGTAATTGCCTGTGAGCGCTCGTAAGCCTTCTTACGTTTATATTTATAATAACGGTCAAATATCTGGTGATCCGTGTAACAGGCTAACTTTAAACTGTCGTCTCTAAAACCTTCGCGTAACGCTTTATGAATCGGAATGAAGGTGGCTGATTTATCGAGATCTTCCAGAATCGTATAGATGCGTTCGACCTGTTTGGTCGAATCTGAAAAGATCAGATTCTGAATTCGCTGGCTCTCATTCTCTTTGAAATTATGGATTAAGAGATTAAAATCTTTATTGAATGAAGGTTGGGGATGTATATCGAACTTGAACGTGGCTTCAGCTTTATAAAAGAACTGTTTGCCGAATTCGATGATGGGAAACTCAAAAAATAACGCATTGAGGTTTTTCTCGTCTGTAAATTCATAGGCTGGATTATGCCATTCCGGATTATCCTTTTTCTGCTTATCGGTTAACCCCGCCCATAATTTTTCCGCTTTCTTTAACCCATCTTTCACAATATCTAACGTAAATTGAGCGTCTTTGATCCAGATTGTAGCGTCCTGATCTACATATTCCAATAAAGAAATGTGTTGGGATGTCAGGAACTTCGCTTGAACATTTGGTACAATGGTTACTTTGTGGATTTTTTTGACAGACAGCTGCGATTCAATGTCAAATGTACGTATGCTTTCGATGTCGTCGCCAAAGAATTCAATACGGTATGGGAGGTCATTCGAAAAAGAAAAGATATCTACAATGCCACCGCGTATCGCAAATTGTCCTGGTTCATACACAAAGTCGACACGTTCGAAATCATATTCGATCAAAAATTCGTTGATGAAATCAATACTTAGCGCCGTGTTTTCTGTTATTTCTAAGGTGTTTTTATCCAGGTCGTTGCGGTTGATCACTTTCTCCGCGATAGCCTCTGGATAAGTAACAACCATTTTCGGTAATTCCGACGTATGATTGAGCGAACTTAATGTCTCCGCACGTTGCAATACATTGGCGGAGTCCGTTTGCGTAAAATCAAATGTTTTGCGATAAGACGAAGGGAAAAAAAGAACCTGCTTATCCAACAGGCTTTCCAGGTCACTTAAAAAATAAGAAGCGTCTTCATGAGTCGGTAAGATAAAGACCATTGGACGTTCCTGTAAGTTGTAAGAAGATACGGCTATGAATGCATCCGAAGAACCAATAAGCCCTTTCAACTGAATCTTGGGGTTTTTGGATTGTAAAGCCTTGGTAAGCGACTGAACAGTTTCGCTTTGGCTGTATTTTTCTAATATTTCTTGAATTCCCACGAGCAAAAATTTCGAATAAGTGCGAATTTAACGAAATAGTATCAAGTATCGGGTATGAAGTACTAAATTTTTTGGTAAAAAAATAGCTGACTTGCTCGTTAAGAAGGAGATGACTTTGTGAAGCTCAAAAGCTATAATAGATGAATCTGTGCAGGGGCTTATTTCGCGAGGTAAAAAGTATAGGCAAAAACGAGCAACACCAATAAGGTGGCCAGGTAAATTAATTTATATTGCTCATAAGCTGTAACATGAAAGGATCCAATTTTAACGCGATTTTTGCTGTTTCTCATAACTAATTTAGGTCGAGGTCAATCTTCTGTTCACTAATATAGCTTTTAAGTGTTGTATTACCAAAAGCATCCAGTGTATTTTGAAAATCTTCCCGATAGTCAAATTGAAAGTCTTCATGAAGTTTACTGTATTTGCCCACCGCATGCTTGATACGCCCTGTTATATATTTATGTAATTTATGGGCAGCAGACTGATAGGAGGAGGCGAAAAGCCTGTCGTAATCAGCGATGGCTCTCTTTAGGATATAGCATCTGAATTCTACTTCACTGATTTTATCCTTCGTGACTTTTTCGTGCTCATTCACTAAACCGCTTGCTTTTTTGATAAGCTTGTTAAGCGCAATAAAATTACTGTGTTGTGGCGTATTACCAATTTGACTCAAACCACTATCGAACAATTGTTGCAGCTGCTTTCGTAGTTTTTCAATACGTTCCTCTAAATCCTCCGCATTCTCCAATAATTGGAAATGCAATTGCTTGATCAGCATTTTGTCCTTGCTTATCAGGCGTACGAGGAGTTTGTCTTTTTCCTTTTGGGGTAGGTCAAGGACAGCTTTCTTTAGTTCGGCATCTTGATGTAAGGACATAATCTGTGTGTTTTAGTGTAAAGAGAGTTATTGAGCGAAAATTCAGGCACGCTGTCAGTGTGCCCGAATAAATTGCTCGTTTCATCAGCCGGAGTTTATGTACGCAATAGCTGCCCCACATTTACCGTCGCTTGCTATTAATACAATATTCTGAACTTAATTGTATTGTCGATCTGTTTGAGTTGTTTCAATAGATCTTTATCATATTCACCTTGTATATCGGTTACCGCATAGCCAATGTCACTTTTGGTCATTAGAAATTGTGCAACGATATTGATGTTATTTTGGGCATAGACCTTATTAATCTGAGCCATAATTCCGGGAACATTTTGGTGGATATGCAGCAATCTTGTGACCTGTTTTACTTTTGGTAAAATTAGATTTGGGAAGTTGCGACTTAAATAAGTATCACCATTGTTGATAAAATCGGCCATTCGACGCGGAATAAACTCTGAATTTTTCTTTTTATTTTTCTTGTCGTCGAAAACGACAATACCTTTTGCATTGCAGATATCCTTATTGATATGCCCTTTGATATCGCCCAAATATCCGATTGTTTTTAATTTGTCGGCCTGTTGAAGCTGTTCATCACTGATGTCGATATTGTCGCCCAAGAGCAGCATCCCTACATCCTTTACATACTTTTCTTCGAATGTATCTTTTGTGCGGATAGAAAAACCGTCTCTTTTTAAGATATGAGCCGCTATTTCTGGTACATCTCCCACGATCAAACAAAGGATACGATTTTTAGGATAAGAGATGGCACGGGGCAGATCATTTACATATAAGAACTCATCAAAACTAGGTGTGATAAAGTCTGCTTTCTCAGTGACACTTTTACGTTGGATATTCTCTGTGAATGCAAAGAATTTTTCAATTAATCCCGATTCCTTCAGTTGAAAATCTGAATAACCGTCACCAATGCCAAACAGTCTTCCTTCAATATTTAATTGTTTTAATAATTGCACTTTTCCACCTTCATTTGATAATGGATTCTCTTCGTCAAAACCGATAATATTACCGTCTTCATCAAATCTGAATGTATTGGCATAGATATTTTCGGTCTTGATATGATACGGTGTAACAACAGGTGTAATAAACTCCTTAAAACCTCCTGAAACGATCCATGCGGTGTCGGCGTGTTTCTTGAAAAATTCACGATTTCGGGAAAAAGAGGTTGAAACTTTTTTCTTAAGATGTGAAACAAGTTTATCCAGATGAGATTTATTGGCATTTAATAGTTTTACGCGACCAGCCAAAGCCTCACGGAAAGATAGTTTACCCTCCATGGCAAGATTGGTGTACCGCTCAATTTCGTGATAGATAGATTCGCGATCCGGATGGTTCTCAAGAGAGATTCGTGCAAGTTCATCAAGTGCCTCTACTTGTGTAAATGTACTATCAAAATCAATGATGTAATAGTTTTTCATCTTGTTATTTTTTTATGAAACGATCGTGAGAGTGCTGAATGCTAATCTCCGATATCGGTAGGTGCCGATGGTTTCAAGGTTCGGTTGTTTGTTATGTTATCGTTTTATTGTTTGTTATATAAATCTGCAATTTCCTTCAGCGTTTGTTCCAAAGGCCGATAACTGTGGTTTAGGAGCCCCTGGATTTTAGCGTTGGAATACTGCAATTTGGCACTTGAAGCCGCCGCAGTTTCTTTTGTCAATGTTGAATCCGATTTTTTAAATACGGAAAGCATGCTGGAAACAGTAGAGGCAATTTGGAGTAAGGTCTCGGAAACTTCGATTGTCGGTTCTGGCTTGTTCATTAATACACTTGCAACGCTCAACAGATCCTTGTTGCTTATATTGAGATGATTAATGATATAGCGTTCAGCAGTAATATCGTCTCGCTCCATCAATTGAATCATGATCGCGGCAACATCCTCTACATCAACAACACCAACACTTCCTTTTGGGTAAAATCGTAGCCCTTTATTGATCATTGAAAAAATAGCTCCAGAGCCTTTGTCGTTGGCCGAAGCACCTAAAATTACGGCGGGGTTGACAATAACTGCATTTAGACCCTCGGTAATGCCACGCCATACCTCCATCTCCGCCTGATACTTTGATAACGAATAGTTGGATGTTAGTGCATTGTGCTCCCAGTGGTCTTTCTCGGATACCGGCAGGTTGTCTCTATTTGTCCCTAAAGCTGCGATTGAGCTGACATGGAGTAAGCGAATGCCCTTTTCAAGGCAAAGATTGACCACATTTGTCGTTCCTTCCACATTCACTTTAAAAAGCGCTTTAGCATCTTTCTTTTGGTAGGAAACCAATGCTGCACAATGGAACACTTTAGTAACGCCTTCAAGAGCATCTTCTAATTCAAAATAATTGTTGATATCAGCGTCGATCCATTGCACCAACGAAGAAGATAACAACGAGGCCGGAATAGTCGATTGAGCTCTTTTGATGGCTATGACGTCAATTCCTTGGTCTATCAACTGTCTGATTAGTGTAGACCCTAAAAAACCTGTTCCTCCAGTTATTAATATCACTTGATAAAGATACTGTTAAAAATAATGTTTTCAAAAGTTAGTTAATAAATGGATATTTGTGTGAATTGCATCCTGAAAAAACCTTCATGCTTTCGCGTGTATCAAATACCATGAAAGCCAAGGTAGATTCTTTCAGTCCAATTAAAACAGTCGCTTTCAGAACAAATAGGAGATTTTACAAATTATAGCTTATGTCATCACTGTCCGTATTCTTTAGCCCGATTTCAATTACAGGTTTTGCTCCTGAGCATGGGTTCTTGAGTTCTCAACTAGGAAACGTTATTCAAGCCTATGAAACAGATTTTCCGAGCTGGGAAACGGATAAACAGCCTCAGTTGGCTATTGTCGGTGTGGAGGAAGATCGTGCATCCATCAATAATAATGGAACGGATAAAGCGCCGGATGCTGTTCGAAAACATCTTTATGCACTATATCAGGGCGATTATACGATGAATATCGTTGATTTGGGAAATATCAAAGCAGGTAATACGATTCAAGATACCTATATCGCTTTAAAATCTGTCGTGGAGGAACTGGTCAAAGAGAATATTCTTCCGATTATCATTGGCGGTGGACAGGACCTTACCTATGCACAATATTTGGGGTATCAAAATTTAGAACGAAAGATCGAGCTAGCGATTATAGATGCTCGGTTTGACCTTGATGAGGAGAACGCCGAAAATGTAAGCCTGAATTCCCGATCTTATGTGAACCATATTATTTTGCATCAGCCTGACTATTTATTCAATTTAAATGCCATAGCTTATCAAACTTACCTCGTCAGTAAAGAGTCTATCCATATGTATGATAAACTATTTTTTAATGCAACACGAGTCGGTATGATTGCGGGTAAAATGGACCAATCAGAGCCTTTGATCCGAGCAGCGGATTTGATTAGTTTTGACATAGGAGCCATTCGGGCCTCTGAGGCGCCTGGAAATGCCAATGCAATGCCAAATGGTTTATTTGGCGATGAAGCTTGTCAACTTGCCCGCTATGCGGGGATGTCGGATAAATGTTCTTCCATCGGTTTTTATGAATTCAATCCAACATTTGATCCAATGGAACAGACGGCTATGTTGGTCTCGCAAATGATTTGGTGCTTTATTGATGGTTATTATAATCGGAAACAAGATACGCCGTTGTATCCCAAATCATCTTATATCATTTATCGCACCACACTGGAAAACGAGGAGCATGAATTGGTCTTTGTGAAAAGTAAAAAATCAGACCGCTGGTGGATTCAAGTGCCTTATTTTGGATCTAAATCAGTCAACGAACGCTATTACCTCGTGCCTTGCCGTTATGAAGACTATCAATTGGCTGTCTCAGGTGAAATGCCCGATCTATGGTGGAAAACACACCAAAAATTGCAATAAAGCTTCGTTGAACGGTACATTGCTCTGATTCTGCTTCGATGGCGAAGCGGATGATGCACCTTGTAAATTGACAACAGCTTGCCAACTGACTACAGACTTTTTATAAGTGTTTTTAGTCGTGCAGATCCATTAAGTTTGAGATGTTATAGGTTTAATTAAATGCAATGATGGTTAAACAGACCTGCTCAGGTAAGCATACACCATCTTCAGAAAATACAAATCATGGAAATATTTTTCTTTGCGGGAATCGTATTGTTATTGGTCATTTTGATCGTATTGGTATTAAAAAAGAATACCGATTCCAGTGCTGGTCCTGCATACAATAAAGAGGTTGAAACACTAAAAATTGAGCTTGCCAGATCGCAACAGCGGGAACAAAGTTTGCTGGAAGAACGCCTTATGCTAAAAAATGAATTGGATAAGGAACGGGAGAATCTTCTGGTCGCAGAGCGGTCTTTAGAAAGTACACGTTCATTTTATGAGGCGCAGCTCGATAAATTTCAGGAACAGAAGAATGAAATCGCCGAGATTAAACGGCAGTTCAACAATGAGTTTCAGGTTATTGCCAATAAAATATTGGAAGAGAAGACACAAAAGTTTACAGAGACCAATCATCGTTCCCTGGGGTTGATTTTGGACCCATTGAAGGAAAAAATCAAATTGTTTGAAGAGAAAGTCGATAAAAATTACAATCAGGAGGCAGCGGAAAGAAATTCTTTAAAGGGAGTTGTCCTTCAGCTGGTCGAACAGAGTCTTAAAATTAAAGACGAAGCCAATAGCCTAACCAAGGCATTAAAAGGGGATACCAAAAAGCAAGGCAATTGGGGCGAGGTAATTTTAGAGCGGGTCCTGGAGCGTTCTGGACTGATGCGCGATCGCGAATTTAGATTACAGGTGTCTCTTATGGATGCCGAAGGAAGAAGAATGCAGCCCGACGCGATTATCGACCTTCCTGAAGATAAACACCTGATTGTGGATTCAAAAGTTTCGCTGATTGCGTACGAACGTTGGGTCAACGCCGACACGGATGAGGATCGTGCAATTTTCGCAAAACAACACGTACAGTCTGTGGAAAATCACGTGAAAGAACTTTCCGCAAAAAACTACCACGAGTTGTATGGTATAGAATCGCCAGAATTTGTATTGCTATTTATGCCTATAGAATCGGCTTTGAGTATGTCTGTGGCGCAAAAACCGGATTTGTTTAGTGAGGCTTGGGATCGAAAAGTCGTTATTGTAAGTCCTTCTACATTATTGGCAACCCTGCGTACCATAGCAAGTATCTGGAAACAGGAACGTCAGACCAGGAATGTAATTGAAATAGCAAAGGAAGCCGGGAGCCTTTACGATAAATTTGTGAGCTTTCTGAACGATATGGAGCAGGTGCAGAATCAGTTGGAGCGCGCATTAAAAAGCCATGAAGATGCAACTAAAAAACTTTCTACAGGAGCTGGGAATGTGATTGGAAAAGTAGAGAAATTAAAACGTTTAGGAGCTAAAGCAAATAAACAGATCGATTCCAAATTTTTAGATGAGGAAGATTAACGATGAGGAAGATTAACAAAAACGGACTTGCCGAAAGGTAAGCCCGTTTATAATTTTTAGCTTCGAAATGCAAAACCTACTTTGCTAACTTCTGCTAGCGGTTCTACTAAAGCTCTTTCATGCGCTTATTGATGGAAACATCAACATACGTATCCTTTAAACGGTCTACGGCTTCTTTTTGAACAGTGACATTGGTGTCTGATTCATAATCATGAATAGTCCTTTGATTTTGGATTTCATTATCATAAGGATCCTTTCCTGCCAAAAGTTTGACGATTACCGGAAGACATTCGAGGAAGACAAAAAGCAACGCAATAAAAAATACAGCATTTGCATTGGACTCGTTAACCTTTCCATTGGCATCGTACCTTAGATTGCCCAGCGCAGAGTTGCGGTCTGCAAAACCAGCGACATTGACGGCGCTGTCCAAAGAAGCGTTGGATAAAACTTTTTGGTCCAATATCCCTTCAAATTTCTGTTTCTGGCGTATAGCGTTTTGCTGGGTCGTTATCTTGTTCCGTAAAGTGTCCAAATAGCCCTCTTTTTTCTTCAGCTCTTCTTCTTTCATTTTGGCATAAGGGCCATACCCCATGACACCGGACGTTTCAGTTGTTTTGTTACCGAATATCTCGTAGTTCAATTTTGTACGGTCATTTTTAATGCTGGATTCCAATGAGTCACGTTCTGTCGTGGTTGCTTTCAAAAGTGCAACTTCATTGGCATATTTCTTATTGAAAGTACTGTTGAGCGTGTCAATTTTAGCGCGTTGGTCGGCAAGAAACCGTACACGGAGGTTTTCCCGGATCTCTTTATCGAAGATTTTTAACTCCAATGGCCTAGAGATAACCAACCCGATCAAAATAGCCAATAAAATTCGCGGCAGGGCCTGCAGAAGCTGCATAAAGCCACTTTTGGATTTATTAATACTGAGCACAATATAGCGATCCATGTTAAATATCGCTAAACCCCAAATAATACCAAATACAATAGCTAAAAGCCAGTCAAATGTTCCCCCACTAAAGACGAAATACATGGCATAACCACCCGAAAGGCTGGCAAACAATCCCGTAAAAAAAATAGTAGCACCTATGGCTGTGTACTTACTATGTTCTTCCGGATATTTTTCAAGAGTTTCTTGATGTACCCCCGCACATCTCCAAAAGAAACGGTTAATATCGCTCATTAATATATTTTTACTCAAATTGACAGATTATTTTTAACAAGATTTATGAATAAGTTTTTGTTTTACAATAGGATGACTGTTTTCATGCTCCTTTGTAACGCCTCCCCCAGAAGACACAGCATTTGCCTAATTTTATTATCTTTGAAAAAAATCAGGAATAATCAGATAATATGAAGAAAAGACAACTTTTGCCATTCTTTGCGATAGTGGCAACTGCATTTGTTGGTTGTGAGGAAAAAAAAGTGATGACAGATAATCCTCTTTTATTGGCTTACGAAACCCCATTTAATGTACCACCTTTTGACAAGATCAAAACAGAGCATTTTAGGCCAGCGTTTGATGAAGCAATAAAAATACACAATTTGGAAATTGACACAATAGTCAACAATTCGGATAAAGCAACATTTCAAAATACGATAGTCGCCTTAGAAAATGCGGGTGGATTACTGAATAATGTATCAACTGTATTTTATAATCTCAATAGTGCCAATACGAATGACAGTATTCAGGCAATAGCGAAAGATCTGGCCCCCATCTTATCGAGTCATTCGGATGAAATCTCGATGAATACCAAATTATTTGACCGTATCAAAACAGTTTGGAGCAGCCGAAATACACTTGGACTGGACGAACAGGATAATAAACTGTTAGAAGAAACCTATAAGAGTTTTGTTCGTTCTGGCGCAAATCTAAAGGATGCGGATAAGGAAAAAATGAAAAAAATTAATGCTGAACTTTCAACATTAACAACACAATTCGGACAAAATTTGCTTGCTGAAACCAATGCTTATACATTGGTCGTTGATTCCGCGAGCCAATTGGAAGGCTTGCCGGAATCGTTGAAAACGGCAGCGGCTGAAGAAGCCTTAGCAAAAGGAAAGAAAGACAAATGGGTCTTTACCTTACAGAATCCGTCCATTATGCCCTTTCTTCAGTATGCAAAAAATCGTGAGTTGAGAAAACAGCTTTGGGAAGCCTATCAGTTGCGTGGCAATCAAGATAACACCAACGATAACAAGGCAATCATTCAAAAAATTGTTAATCTCCGTCTTCAAAAAGCAAAATTATTGGGTTATTCTTCACATGCAGCTTATGTACTCGAGGAATCCATGGCGAAGAATCCGACCAATGTCTATGCACTGTTAAATAAACTTTGGACTCCAGCACTTGTTAAAGCGAAAGGCGAGGAGGCTGATATCGCACAGGAAATTAAAGCTGAAGGCGGCAATTTTGCTGTCGCTCCTTACGATTGGAGATATTATACAGAGATTATTCGCAAAAAACGTTTTGCATTGAATGAAGACGAAATTAAACCTTATTTGAGTCTTCCGGCAGTTCGTGAAGGAGCATTCGGTGTCGCCAATAAATTATATGGTTTGACATTCGTAGCCTTAAACAATGTCCCAACCTACCATAAAGACGTAGAAGTGTATGAAGTTAAAGACAAAGACGGTTCACATTTAGGTCTCTTATACGCTGATTTTTTCCCGCGCGAATCAAAAAGAGGCGGTGCCTGGATGACTTCTTATCGTAATCAGTCGACAAAAGATGGAAAACGTGTTGCTCCGGTAATTTCCATCGTATGCAATTTCACAAAACCAGTGGGAAAAAATCCTGCCTTGTTGACATTTGATGAAGCAACTACCTTGTTCCATGAGTTTGGACATGCGTTGCATGGTCTTCTTTCCAATGTAAGATACCGCTCAATGGCCGGAACTTCTGTACCACGTGACTTTGTTGAGTTACCTTCACAGGTGATGGAAAATTGGGCAGCAGATCCAGAGGTATTAAAAACATATGCTAAGCATTATAAGACGAAAGAAGCGATGCCAGATTCATTGATTCAGAAAATGGAAAAGGCCGGTACCTTTGATCAAGGATTTGCAACCGTTGAATACCTTTCTGCTGCGTTGTTAGACATGGATTATCATGCTACCACAAAAGAAATTTCAAAAGATATTAATGGCTTTGAAAAAACGGCAATGAAAAAAATAGGTATTATTGATGCTATTATTCCGCGCTATAGAAGTACATATTTTCAACATATTTTCGCAGGTGGGTATTCTGCAGGTTATTATGCTTATATCTGGTCTGAAGTATTGGATTCGGATGCTTTTGCAGCTTTCAAGGAAAAATCATTGTACGATCAAGTGACAGCAGATTCTTTCCGTAAGAATATTCTTGAAAAAGGAGGTACAGATGATCCTGCTAAGATGTACCGTACGTTTAGAGGTGCGGATCCAGATCCAAAATATCTATTGAAAAAGAGAGGTTTGAACTAATACTCACTAATCAAAAAAAGGCGATATAGAAATATATCGCCTTTTTTTTGTTAAGGTACTTGTTATTCTAAAAACTATTCTTACATTTGAATATTATTTATAATGAGTCTAAATAAATAAAGATGCTATGTGTGACACAAAAATTCTAAGCCAAAGAGGAGATACCCATATTAGTGTTTGCCATAAGTGTCAGACCTATTATATCTGGCAACAAAGTTTTGTACTGACATTTACGAAGAAAAAATTCTTCGACTTCTTGAATATTACGAAAAGTAATGGTGATGAACTCTTTTTTAGCACATTTCCAGATGGTGAATTTCGATTGATCATGAAAACACCTTATCCAGATATCGTATTTTCATTTGACGAAGAACAATGGCAGAATTTCAGAGATGCGCTCCAAGAATCTTATTACATGAATGAGTTTTATGGAATGCTGAATAATTAAGATAAAAAGTCCTGTTGCATCGCTTGTGTTTCATCTCTCTTTCCTTATGCGTTGACAACAGGCACAAACAAAACCCTCAGTTATAGCTGCATAAGTGTACGCAACTGTATCCTGAGGGTTCTTTTTTACCTATATATTGATTACTCGCCTATCGCGTAATATTTAAAATCAAGGTCTTCAAGTTCCTTACGGTTCAATAGTTTACGGCCATCGAACACAAATGCAGGCTTTTTCATGTGCTCCTTGATTTTGGCCCAGTCATAGTTCTTAAATTCATCCCATTCAGTCAATACTGCAATTGCATGTGCATCATTGCAAGCCTCATAGGCGGTATTGACCACCTTTACCAAGGCCCTGTTTTCTTCCGAAGATCTGGTGTTCAGATAATCGAGGTCGGCATAGATGCGTTCAGCAGAAACTTTGGGGTCATAGACCGTGATTTCAGCTTGTTCACTCAATAGATAATCAGCCACATAGATCGCCGCAGATTCACGCGTATCATTCGTGTCTTTTTTGAATGCCCAGCCTAAGAAAGCAATCTTTTTGCCCGATACAGTATTATACAATGTTTGGTTAATGTTGTCCGCAAATCGCTGTTTTTGATAATCATTCATCAAAATCACCTGATCCCAATACTCGGCAACCTCTGTGAGACCGTAACTCCGTGCGATATAAACTAAATTGAGGATATCTTTTTGAAAACAAGAGCCTCCAAAACCTACAGAAGCTTTCAGAAATTTGGATCCAATTCTGGAATCCATACCGATTGCCTTGGAGACTTCATCGACGTTCGCGCCTGTTTTCTCGCATAGTGCCGAGATGGAATTAATGGAGGAGACGCGTTGTGCTAAAAAGGCATTTGCGGTTAGTTTTGACAGTTCAGACGACCAAAGGTTTGTTGTGAGAATCTTGTCGCGACTTACCCAATGTGCATAGATATCGACCAATGCAGCAATAGCTTCATCATTCTCTCCACCTATAAGCACGCGGTCCGGATTGATTAAATCCTGTATCGCTGTTCCTTCAGCCAAAAATTCAGGGTTGGAAAGAATATGGAAATTAACACCATTACCCGTGTTATCCAGGATACTTTTTAAAGCTGCCGCTGTGCGAACGGGTAAAGTCGATTTTTCAACGACAATTTTGTCGTTTTTGGCAACCGCTGCGATCTGCCGTGCACAAAGTTCAATATACTTTAAGTCCGCAGCCATCCCCTTGCCTTTTCCGTAATTCTTAGTCGGTGTATTGACCGAAATAAAAATCATGTCGGCCTCGTCGATAGCTTTTTCGATATCGGTTGAGAAAAACAAATTGCGATGACGCGCTTCCGCAACAATCTCTTGTAAACCGGGCTCGTATACAGGAAGATTATCGAGATTTTCATCATTCCAAGCCGCGATACGGGCTGCATTGACGTCGACGATCGTAATCTCAATATGTGGACATTGCTTTGCAACAACTGACATGGTAGGTCCACCAACATAACCAGCACCGATACAGCATATTTTCTTGATTGTTTTGCTCATTTTGATTATCTTAATCAGCTATAAATTGAAGAACAAACTTAGATAAATTGCTTTTGATATGCAATACAAAGCACAGCATATCAAAACAATTTATTTATAGGAGCTGGCTCATCACTTGTTCTGCTTTCTATTTGCATAATTGCCCTTATGCAATGCTATTAAAGAAGCCATTTCGTAGTGGAGATGCAAAAGATTTATTCTAATTTTACATTAAAAAAGAAACGTTTTGATAAAGCAGGAAGTTATTGATAAGGTACTGGAAACAGCACGGATAGAAGAGGTGGTGGGAGACTTCGTTGATTTAAAGAAACGGGGAACTTCTTTGATCGGAAATTGTCCTTTTCACCATGAAAAGACACCTTCCTTCCACGTTTCTGTTTCGAAGGGTATCTATAAGTGTTTTGGTTGTGGTGTCGGTGGGGATTCCCTCAAATTCGTCATGGAACTGGAAAAGTTCTCATACCCCGAAGCCATTCGTTATTTAGCCGATAAATATTCCATTCAAATTGAAGAAGTCGAGCGTTCTCCAGCCCAGCTTGCCGCGCAGGATAAACGGGAAAATCTATATGTGCTAAGCGCTTGGGCCAGTAAATTCTTCGCCGAGCAACTCTGGAAAACTGAAATGGGGCAGGTGATCGGACTCAACTATTTCAAGGAGCGCGGCTACCGTGAGGATATCATCAAAAAATTTGAATTGGGTTATTCGCCTGAGGAATGGACGGCATTGGTCGATAAAGCACAGGTAGCGGGTTTTCACCCAGATTATTTGGCCGCGAGTGGTTTGGCTATTGAACGCGATGATAAATCTTTATATGATCGTTTCCGTGGCCGGGTCATGTTTCCGATTCATAACCTTACAGGCCGTGTCATTGGCTTTGGTGGCCGGACACTAAAGACCGATAAAAAAGTCGCCAAATATGTAAACTCTCCTGAAAGCGAAATCTACCATAAATCCGATGTACTGTATGGATTGAATTTTGCCAAAAAAGCAATTATGGAAGAGGATAATTGCTACTTGGTAGAGGGGTATGCAGATGTTCTTTCGGTACATCAAGCTGGAGTCGAAAATGTTGTTTCCTCCTCGGGAACTTCGTTGACAACAGGTCAGATCAAGCTTATTTCCAGATTCACCAAAAATGTGACCATACTGTATGATGGGGATGAAGCGGGGATCAAAGCCTCCCTACGCGGTACAGATATGCTGCTCGAAGAAGGCTTAAACGTGAAGGTGCTGCTTTTTCCCGACGGTAATGATCCCGACTCTTATGTGCAAAAGTTTGGTGCCACGGCTTTTAAAGATTATGTCAAATCCAATCAGCAGGACTTCATTTTCTACAAAACGAATATTCTGCTTCGCGATGCCAATAACGATCCCATAAAAAGGGCCGAGGTTATTCGCGATGTGGTCGAAAGTATTGCATTGATTCCCGATGAAATTAAGGTTTCTGTTTTTATCCGCGAATGTAGCAGCCTTTTGGATATCGAAGAGCGTATTTTGTTGGCTGAACTCAACAAGATTAGGCTCAATAGAGCAAAGAAGGCGGATAAGGATGCTGCTCGTAAAACTCAGAGTCCGCCGCCAAATACAGGGATGCCCCCTTTCGGAATGGACGGGCCACCGCCGGATTTCTTTATGACAGATGATGAAAGGGCGGGATTACCTCCCATAGAGTCTGTAGAACAGCCTGCACAGCTGACTTCGGAAATTCTCCAGGAACGTGAGATCGTCCGAATTTTAATCAACTATGGTGATTATCTGGCAACCTGGGAAGGTGACGGTGATATTCCAGTTGCAGGATTGCTATTGGGAAATATCAGCGACATTGAATTTAAGGATAAAGCTGCGGCTTATATTTTAAACGTCTATAGAGAAGCTGCGGAAAAATACGAAATTCCAGATACGAAACAATTCTATTCAAACTCTGACCCTGCTATAGCAGATTTGGCGATCAATTGCGTTGCCAGTAAATATTCGCTCAGCGAAAATTGGAATGACGATAAGCGTAAAATTTATGTAACGCAAGAATACGAACATCTAAAACAACTTGTCGTTACAGCGATCTATCGGATCAAGAAACGTAAGATTGAAGCTGAAATGCATCATATTCGTGAAGAAATGAAACATGAACAAGATGTGGCCAACCTGGAAGTCCTTATTTTTAAATATCAGAAATTAAAAGAAGCCGAACGCCTATTGGGCGGCTTTCTGGGCAACACTATTGTAAAGTAATCTTTGATATGGCAAAGCATCTTGAAACGGGCGAATGGGGCGAGCAAATGGCCATGGAATACCTCGTCAAGATAGGCTATAAAATAGTGTTAAGAAATTGGCGATTTAAGAATTTAGAAGTAGATTTGATTGTCGTGGACAAGGATACCTTGGTATTTGTTGAAGTAAAAACGCGGTCGGGAACGGATTTCGGCGAACCTTACGAATTTGTGGATCGCAAAAAACAGCGTCTACTGATTCGTGCAGCTCAGGCTTATATTCTTAAAACAGGTTATGTCGGTGAAGTCAGATTTGATGTTGTCGCAATAACAAAATCTCCCAAAACAGCACTCAATCATATCAAAGATGCGTTTTGGGATAGTTGAGGATACGTACTTATAAATAACTATACATAGATGAGAAAAAAAACTTATTTTATGGCAATTGCAGCACTAGCTTTTGCTTCTTGTAAGTCAAAAAAAATCAAGTTTGGAATTTGCCTCTCCTGGAGCAAATCAAGCTGTTTTAAAAGGTGCTCAGGTCCAATTGAAATTGAAATTTGAATCTGTATCAATGGACTCTGTGGCTTATTTTGTAGATGATAAACATGTAGGGTCATCAACAGATACAACGGCAATTACGGTTGATACCAAAGACATGGCCTATGGTACACGTAATATTTCCGCCCTGGTATACAATGCTGGAAAACCCGATTCTGTTTCAAGTACATTTTATGTTGTACCTGAAAATGCGAAGAACTATGGTTTTGAGGTTGTCAACAAATACCCGCACGATACCACAGCTTTTACACAAGGGCTACAGTTTGCGGATGGTATTCTCTACGAATCCAATGGCCGTTATGGAGAGTCCAACTTGAGAAAGGTCGATCTAAAAACAGGCAAAGTACTACAGGAGATCAAATTTGATGAAAAGACTTTTGCCGAAGGAATGACATTGGTTGGTAATAAGTTATTTATGTTGACTTGGCAACAGGGAGAAGGATATGTCTTTGATAAAAATTCTTTTGTCAAGGAAAGTTCCTTTAAATATGAAAATAGCAAAGAAGGTTGGGGCTTGACCTACGATGGCCAGCATTTGATAAAGTCTGATGGATCCAATAAATTGTTCTTTTTAGATGCAACGACCGGTAAAGAGCTAAATGCTATCGGAGTTTACGATGAAGCTGGACCCGTGGATGAACTTAATGAACTGGAATATATAGACGACAAAGTCTACGCAAATGTCTATCAAAAGGATGTTATTGTTATTATAAATCCTCAAACAGGAGCGGTAGAAGGACGGATTAATCTTGTTGGTATCTATGAGCATACTTCCGCTTATGACAATGAATTGAATGGAATTGCTTACGATCAAGCTGGAAAACGTCTTTTTACCACAGGGAAGTTATGGAATACATTATTTGAGATCAAGACAGTTGAAAAATAAATGAACTTCAAGTCTTGATCCTTCTTCGTAAGGTCGACAGTATTGCAAGTTTGTGTAAAATTAGAAGGGGGTATCCAAAAGATTGGATACCCCCTTTTCATGCAATTTTATACGTATTCCGCTGCCACATCATTTTAGAGATTCAATTCTCAACGGGTCTGATTTGGCTTTTTGAGCATTTTCTTTTTTATTGGCCCCATTCTTTTTTGAAGTATGGATGTTATCGTATGAGGCATGCAATTCAATCTTTTGTATAATGATGCCTCAAGGGCTGAGACAGATCGCTTTTAGAAGTGTATGGAGTGAATGAAACATTATGGCGAGCAGATCTCCGGGAGCGTGCCTCTCTAATAAAGAAGAGCAGAGTTTACCCGACATCAATATAGCTGATGGGTGTATGCTATTATTGTTGGCTGATTTCGCTAGAATAGGCAGTTATAAAAGGAAACTAAAAACCCCTTTGAACCAGTAGGAGCAAAATAGTTAAAGCAAAAAAAGGAATGAAGTTTGAAACTCCATTCCTTTTTTTATATTGATTTAATTTCGATTAATAAATCGGAGTAAACATCCAAGTATCGTCAAAACGAGATGAACCGTTAAGTCCAGTCGTGATGTAACCGTTGTTTCCTACAGCGAAACCAACAGCATCTTGGCGTGCTGAACCAGCGAAAGCGCCGTTATCATTTGTCCAGTAGTCACCAGAAATATTATATTTCCATGTACTATTGATTACTGCATTTTTGTAACCACCAACAACGAATGGTGTACCATTGATCGCGAACGCAGAGGCATTTGAACGAGTCAAATCGTACGTATATGAATTATCAGCTCTATTGATATCGTTCAATTTAGTCCATTTGCTACCATCAAATTTATAGAAATCTTTTGGGTAAGAACCGTTAGAAATACCACCACCTACATAGGCTACATTATTGACAACAAAAGAGAAAGCTGCTTTTCTTTTCGCTGAAAAAGGAGCATCACTAATTGCTTGCCAAGTATTAGCAGCAGGATCATATTTGTAAAACTCATTGGTATTTGTTGTTCCACCACTAACTACAGTTTCACCGGTTCCAACATAAGCCGCACCGTTTAAAGTAAAAGCTACTGCATTAGACAAAGCAATAGGAAGTGGAGCAATGCTTGACCAAGCACCTTTTCCGCCGTTAGCTGTAGGGTCAAATTTGTAGAAATCTGTTAGGTTGTTTGTTCCGTCATTTCCACCACCAACATAACCGACATTACCAATGGAAAAGCCGATGGCACCGTTTCTCTCAACACCTGTGAAAGGTGCTTTTTCAGCCCAAGTATCTGATGCTGCGTCATACGCATACGTGTCTTTCACGCGGAATGGTTTACCACCAGCATTACTTGCTAGACCAGTAGTGACATATGCAACGTTATTTATCAAAAAGCTAGCAGCAGATGAAGTTTGTGGCCCTTTAAAAGCAGCTTTTGCAAACCATTCATCTGATTTGGTTGTGCTGTCGTCACTTTTTTTACAAGAAGAGATAGTTGTAACTGTAAATACAAAAGCTAATAAAACGAGTAGCCAATTTTTCTTGTTCATAAATTATTGAAATTTAGTATAAAGGATGTTTAATTTAATTTTCGGATCATTCTCATTATCTTTTGCCAATATTAACCTGTCTCCAGTTGAAAACAAACTCGATGTCGGTAAAGATAGATATAATGAAGTGTTTTTGTATGCTGTTGTTTTAATTTTTGTCAAATATTCAATCAGATTGAATGTATATTTTCCATTGGAACCAAAATCATCGCCAGGAACTAATGTAGGTGCTTGCACACTTCTAGAATCAGTCGCATAGGGTGTTAATAACATACTAATTGGGTTCCCGTTTGGACTGGCAATCATCAAAATTACATTCTTGGGTTGCGCAAAATTTGTTTTGGCTCCATTTTCTACCTCGATGATCAGTTCCGCTTTATTGATTGCAATGGATGGATTGTTCACCAATTCTAATAACGTTGGAAATTCAATTTTTGCTACAACACCAGTTGAGCCTTCTAAAAATACATTTCCATCAGTTTGTTGACTTGCAAGTTGCGGATTTTTTATGGTCATCGGCGCAAATTTTGTTGCAGAGCGATCTGCTTCAATTTGATTATACTGATAAGCCTTGTTATCAATGGAAAAATATTGTTTGCCAACGGATTTTGTTCCTTCATTATTCAGGAATGAATAATGGACCTGTAAAAATACAGTGTCTTTGAATCCAATAACTGCCGTATTGCTATTGTCAGGGACAAGTGCCAATCCTTTGAAATACTCTTGGAAACTTGTACTATTTTGAATTCGGTTATCATTATTTTTGATCATTGTAAACAACTCATTGCTAATGCTGTTGTTGAATCTAAAAAATAAGGAATCTGCCGATTGTATACGCGGTTTAAAGGAAAGTTGTGCCAGTGGGGTATTTTCATAGGCAAACTTTTGTTTACTGAATATCGCTGCTGAACTTACAAAAACAGGACGTTCATCAACAGGTTTGGTTAAATCAATCTGTGTTTGCGTAATTTCTTCTGTGACACGGTGTACTGCTATCTTTTGTACTTTCGTTGTATCACCGTAAAAATATTTGTTTGGCTTTAATACCAAGGTTACAGAATCCAAGGTAGCATCATCAGGTATAGAAGCATTACTTATCGTTCCTACTCCTAGGCGCATATAAGCTGTAGACTTCATGCTACCCGTAACAGCATTGCTATTCTTTCCTACGAGCATTGTTCCAGTAGCAGAAGTCGGAATATCGTCCAATTGATAAGTCGAAACTTTGGCGGAAACCGTATCAATTGGTACTAAACCGATTGTTTCATCTCTTGAACTATCCAATGAGAGCGAAATGTCTTTATTACAACCAACAAAAGCGGCCAATGTAAAAAGTGGAAGTAAAAGTTGAATACTACGTCTCTTAAAGTCTTTAATCATATTAATTTTTGAATAGTGCAAAAGTAATCAATGCGAACTGTTAATCAGTGTTATATTTTGTTAAATATGGTTAATTACCACAGCGATTGCAAATCTAGTAATTTAAATTTGTTTTAGTTATGGGTAGAAGATTTAAATTACTGATCAGTTTGATCGTTTTAATAGGGGCAGGAATTACTGTAGTGCTAGGCTTTTGGCTTTATGGAAGTTATACCAATCGTCGCGACCTGTTCCTTTCTACCGCAGAGCGTTCACTCTTCAATGCTGTTCAGGAGGCATACCAAGCGCGCAATGGTGATCGGAAGTTAGATGGCCCCGAGGCTGATCGGAATCGCCTCCTCCAAGATGTAAAACGAGAGCTTCTGGGCTTATTGCCAGCTGCTGAACTCGATAAGGCTTTACAACGTGTAAGCGCCGAACGACCTAAAAACGAGCGATTTGATCGCGAGATCCACAGTAGGCGGGAGAAAATGTTTCCCAAAGACCGCGAAGGGCAAGGCGCAATTATCCCGCCCTTTCTGTTCCGGGACTTTGAGATGAACAAAGCTAATCTGGATTTGATCGAAAGGAAGTTTAAAGAATCCCTGAACAATAAGAGCATAGCAGTACCATTTGAAATGGCTATTGTCACGATTCCACACGATCAAATCAAAGATGTACGACGCAAATACCGCGAAGCAAATCTTGCTTGGACGAGACCCATGATGGTTAATCCCATAAAAAATGAATTTCTTGTTATCAAGTTTCAGGAGGATTGGAAGTATTTGCTGTATAGCTTAAGTTGGCAGCTGTTGATCTCACTGCTTTTGATTGGACTGCTGCTTGGGACATTCTTCTATTTGATGAAAACCATTCTCAACCAAAATAAGATGGCCGAGCTGCGTAAGAACTTTGTCGATAACATGACGCATGAACTAAAAACACCGGTTTCCACTGTGATGGCAGCTATAGAAGCGATACAGTTGTATGGTGTGCAGGATGACCGGGAAAAGATGAATCGTTATCTGAATATCTCCAAAAAAGAACTGGAGCATCTGTCCAATATGATTGAAAAAGTGCTTCAGATGGATATTGATGCAACGAGAGGGATTGTGCTGCAGCGTTCTGATTTTGATCTTGTCGCGATGGTGAAAGGAGCCATTGAAGTTGCGCAGCTGAATAAGTCCAAGCAAGTGGACTTTAAGCTCATTGCCGTTCCAAGTGAGATAAGGATCAATGGCGATGAAGCCCACTTAAAAAATGTGATCAATAATTTACTGGAAAACGCGATAAAATATGCTGGACAGCACGTTTATATCGAGGTAGAAGTGAAGGAAATGAAAGAAAATGTCCATATTCGTATTACAGATAATGGTAACGGAATATCCGCAGAATACCATAATCAAATCTTTGATATGTTCTTTCGGGTTCCTTCCGGTAATCTGCACGATGTGAAGGGTTTTGGCTTGGGGCTTGCTTATGTCAAGCAGGTTGTAAAAAGGCACGAGGGCAAGATCACAGTGGACAGTGAGCTGGAAAAAGGGAGTACCTTTAATATCCGATTACCTTACAAATAAAAAGCAATATTTATATTTCAGAAAGAAAATAGGGCCGTTTATCGGACAGTAATTAGGCTGATTTATGCTAAAGATTTCTTAGAAACAAAGCCGAAATATATTTTGATTGAATGACAACGCTATGATTGAAATTTTATATGTAGAAGATGAGCCAAGTCTTGGGATGATCGTTGCCGATAGCCTGGAGGCGAATGGATTTAATGTCACCCATTGTAGCAATGGTCATGAAGCCTTGGAAGCATTTACAGCGGCTCGGCCGGATATTTTGGTCGTAGATGTCATGATGCCCGTGATGGATGGCTTTACATTGGCAACAAAAATACGCGAATCAGACACGCAGATACCCATTATCTTCTTGACGGCCAAAGTGCAGACAGAGGATGTTGTAAAGGGATTTCGTTTGGGCGGAGACGATTACGTCAAAAAACCGTTTAAGATTGAAGAATTGGTTGTGCGGATAGAGTCCCTGTTAAAAAATAGCCCCAAAATGCTGTTCGGCCAAAAGCTGATGATAGGAGACTATAGCCTCGATAGCCTAAAACATCAGTTGACCTATCAAGGTGAGGTGCTTAAGCTGTCTTTCCGTGAAAGTGAGCTGCTGCGGAAGTTATACGAACAAAAAGATAAGGTCATCCCACGCGAGGATATCATGCGAGCCTATTGGAGTCATGATAAATATTTTACGGGACGAAGCTTGGATGTGTTTATCAGCCGGATACGAAAATACCTCAGTCAGGATGACCGCATCAAGATTACCAATGTCAGAGGAGTTGGCTATATGCTTACTGTTGATTGATTGATTGATTGATTGATTGATTGATTGATCGGAGTGTTCCACGTGGATTGGCAATGGTGCATATTAACGACGGGTTTTCATTTCTCCTTTTCTGCCGAGTCCCCGAATATGGTAGGTAAAACTTAATATGGCGTAGCGTGTTATTGCATTTGATTGGGATACACGTACCCAAAGATCATTGACCTGCTGATTGATGTTTTTATTGTCATTAAATAGATCAAATACCGTGAGATTGATCTCGGCATTCCTACGTTTGAACAATTTCTTGCCGATAGAGACATTCCACAACAAACTTGTCGTACTTGGTGAATTCAGGATGCTGCCATTGTAAAGGTAGTTGAACGTTGAATTGAGCGTCCAAGTTTTTAATAAAGTCAATGCAATGGAATTACCAATGGTATGTTTATAGACCGAATAATTCGATTTTTCGCTGGCTGAGTTCTTGGAGAAGGCGATGTTTCCATTGTAATCCAGTCCGATAATGACATCCTTACTGAATGCCGTGTTTACACCGACCCGTTGACTCAGGCCGTACGTTTGCGCATTGACCTTTTCGAGATTCAATAAGGTGTAATTCTGGTTGAAATAGAGGTTATTGTTTAGGTTGAAGTTAAGTTTCCATGGTTCAAGGCGGTATCCAAGGCTATTTTGCCATTTGAGATTATAGACCCCATTGAAATTTTCGGGCCTGATGTATTGCCCACCAGGCCCGAGTATAACATCCGCTGCGATCGTAAATGCTGAATCTGTGGTGAAAATGGTATTGGAGATTTTATGTTCAATAAAATCTGCTGTAATGTCAGAGGTGAAACTTCTGCCCGAGCCTTTATTGATCGATCTAAATTGTACCACAAGGTTATGGTCATATTCTTGCTTAAGATCCGGATTTCCCGAGCTAATGCGTAGTGGATTTTGATTGTCTATAAAATCTTGCAATTGCTCGATGGAAGGGGTATTTGTCTTTGCATTATACCGAAACTCGACCCGAGTATCCTTATTGAAATTATATTGGAAGTTGAGGTTAGGTAGTAGGCTATTGAAGCGGCTTTTTGTGGTCAGTATATTCGGAAACAATTTATCATTGACCTGTGAAGCCGTCTGATAATCTAAACCAATCTGAAATCTTATGCTATCCTTTTTGTTAAATAAGTAGGAAACCCCACCACTATGGTAAACAAAATCATTCCGGAATTCATTGGAAAGACGATTTTTTAATTCCCCTAGCTGGCCTGTTTCGGCTAGAAATTCATAGGTCCTGCGGTCCGAATAGCGTGCCGTATTCCGAAAAGTATAATTCCCTTGCAACCGGGAATACTTACCGAGCATCTCGGTATAGGCTATCTTTGAGCGAAAGCCGTTATTGTCACCCATGGTATAGTTCCTATTGTTGACGGTGTCGACCCGGCTGAATAAGCCCTCTTTATAATAAGAGTTTAGTGCAAAATTTTCCGCATGACTCTTGTTGCTGTTAAATGAGCCATTGAAATTAAAACTGATCGTGCGCCCAGGTTTGTTGAGTCTCCGCATGTAAGTGAGGTCTCCGCTCCAGTTGAAGTTTTCTCCAAAGCTCTTATTCCTGCGGTCGGAACTATTCAGCATTTCTGCTAGATTTAACAAGGTATTGCCTGTGGAACTTGTATTCCTATCGTTACTTTGATAGGAGAAATTAGGCTGAAAGTCCAGTTTCTGAATCGAATCTATCTTCCAGTTTGCGCGGATAGAGAAAGCATGATTGTTGTCGTAAGTACTGTTTAATTGATCTTGATTGTTGATTTGGTTGGCCCGGTTACCTGCCGTATATTCTGTTTTATTTTGGCTGACGATGTTATTGTCCGTATAGTTGTAGGTATAATTCGCATTGAAGTCCATGCGGTCATCGAAAAAGCGATCCAAGTAGTTGAAACCGGCGTTAAAGCGCGTCGTCACCCCTTGTCCGGTACGTCCTCTGGTGTTTCCGCGGGTCGCAAAACCATTGGGCTGATTAACATTGTTGGTATTGATGTCAATTGAATATTGCCGTTTGGGGTTCATTTTGGTTACCTGTGTATTGACGGCATATTTTCGGTCGGGACCCGCACCTCCGGAGAGCTTGCCAAAATAGGATTTTCTTTTATCAGGCTTGGTGACAATATTGATCACTTTCATGCGTTTTCCATCGTCAAAACCACTAAACTTGGCCTGCTCGGTTTTGTCATCGATAATTTGGATCTTGGCGATAACATCGGCCGGAAGGTTTTTTAGGGCAATCTTAGGATCGGTGCTAAAAAACTCCCGACCATCAATAATAATCTTATTGACAGGCTCGCCCTGCGCTTTTACATTGCCATCTTCATCAATTTCAACACCAGGAATCTGTTTGACCAATTCGTCAGCATCTGCAAAATCCTGCGTGATATATTTCTTGGTGTCAAACTCCAGCGTATCTCCTTTAACCTGTATACTGCTCGAAGAAATGTTAATTTCATCCAGTACAATCTCGGCATTAGTGAGTTTAAACATTAAATCGATTGTTTGCCCGATTAGTTTTACACGCCGAAGATCCATGCTGTATCCCATCGGCTGTGTACTGACCAAATAATCTCCGTTGGGAAGTGTACTGCTGCTGAATCTGCCCAAAATGTCTGTCGGAACCTGGACTTTACTGGAATCTTTTACCGCTATAATGGTGATGCTTGCACCTCTGATAGGCTGCGAAGTCGTATTGTCAAGCAGCTTGCCCGTAATATACTGTTGGGCTTGCCCGTTTTTCCCCAATAGCGATAAGCAGATAGAAAAGAACAAGATGGTCCAAAGTTTGATCTTCATCGGTCGAGGTGCAAATGTGTTTTAATGTGTTGTTGACGGTTATATAATTTTATTTCCCAAAAATATGGCACTATTTGTTACGAATTATTATCATTTTAGTTACAATAACCCCAAGTGAATGGAAAGATTAGATATATTTGCAGTAGAATTATAAAATCAACTGAACAAGTCCGTATAACGATCGAGTGATATGCGGATATAGATTAAAAAAATAAAAGATGAAAGAAAGTGTTTTGAGTAGAAAAGAGCGTATTATGAAAGAAGCCTTGTTGCTTTTTTCAGATCAAGGCTATACGAATACCTCTACCAAAACGATTGCCCAAAATGCAGGAGTTTCCGAAGCATTAATCTTTAAACATTTTGGGAATAAAGACGCACTGTTGGTTTATTTGATTAAATCAGGTTATCGTAAGGTTCTTACGCACCACCGCGGAATGATGACCTATCGTGAACCAAAGGAATTTCTGCGCACCATGATCAATCTACCCAATAAATTGGTTACCGCGGAACCCTTATTTTGGAAATTGCAGGAGCGTTTGTCTCATCACCCCTTTTCCAAACAACAGCACGAGCAGTTTATGAAGCCTGTGCAGCCCATTATCCATCGTGCTTTTGAAGATCTGAACTATGAAAATCCAGATCTCGAAACACAATTTCTCTTGTTGATTATCGACAAGCTGTGGAAAAAGGAAGCGATAGGTGAATTGGAAAATGTGATGGAGTTGACGCTGTTTCTAGAGAAAAAATATAACCTGATTTAGCTTAAAAAGCTGAATTATAGTCTTTTCTAAACATCTATTCCTTGATAAAGTTCTTTCGTGCTTATCAAACCGATAATTGAATTGTAATCGTTGGATGGCAGTTGTATTCCGGCGCTGTTATTTTTCTATATATTAAGTGTTAGTATTGCTCCCACCAATTGACATGCGGTATATTTCAGCTCTGCACCTTACGAATTGCTGTTTTATGCGTGTTTATATGAAATTGTTGCAAAAACAATTTCATATTGTCCAAAATAATAACGTCCTTAGTATTTCTATTTTAAATACATTATACAAACTAATTTATGTTCAAAAAACTCGGTCTGGGAATATTGGCATTAGTCGGCACAATTTCTTTTTTGAAAGCTCAGGACAAAAAAGATTTTGTGAAATACATCAACTCCCAGCATGCATGGGTCGATGCGGTATTCAATACGTTGACGCCAAAAGAAAAAGTTGCACAGTTATTTTTGGTTAGGGCACACACCAATTTAGGACAGAAATATATTGACTCCGTAGCTCAGGTTATACAGGACCAACATTTGGGCGGTCTCGTTGTTTTTCAGGGCGGTCCTGTCCGCCATGTTGATATGTTCAATCGGTATCAATCCCTGTCCAAGGTCCCATTGATGGTGACATTTGATGGCGAGTGGGGATTAGGCATGCGTATGCCAGATTCTACTTTGTCGTTCCCTTATCAGATGACTTTAGGGCCGTTCAGGATAATCAGCTGATTTATCGCATGGGACGTGAGGTTGCTTTAGACTTCCAACGTATAGGTATGCATTTCAATTTTGCCCCTGATGTGGATATCAACAATAACCCTAAAAATCCCGTTATCGGTATCCGCTCCTTCGGTGATAATAAATATAATGTAACCCAGAAAGCTAAAGCGTATATGGACGGTATGGTGGATGGTGGTATCCTGGCTTCCATTAAACACTTCCCGGGGCATGGCGATACAGATGTGGATTCTCATTATGATCTGCCGCAACTACCTTTCGACAAAAAACGTTTGGATACCCTGGAGTTGTATCCGTTCAAAGAGCTTATTAAAGCCGGTGCACCTGCTGTTATGGTGGCCCACATGAATATTCCGAGTTTAGATGACACGCCTAATATGCCATCTTCCATCTCTAAAAAGGTTGTAACCGATCTTTTGCGTAATGAACTTGGCTTTAAAGGACTAACAGTTACTGATGCAATGGACATGAAAGGTGTAAAGAAGTTTTTTCCAAATGGAGAAGCCGACGTACAGGCGATTATCGCAGGGCATGATTTACTTGAAGTGTCGGAGAATAGCAAGCGTGCGATCGATTTGATTGTAAAAGCTATTGAAGAAGGACGTATCACGCAGGCCGATATTGATGCGCGGGTAAAACGAGTGCTTGCCGCTAAGCTCTGGCTTGGTTTAGATAAATATCAGGCAACTGTACAACAGAATCTATACCATGATTTACATCGTGCTTCAGCTGTTCAACTCATTGACGAACTGTCCGATGCAGCGATCACCGCTTTGAACTCGACAGAAAAATTAAAATCCTTCAAAAAGGATTTACCTACGGCTATTATCAACATTGGTATTACAGCCAATCAGACCTTCCAAAATGAATTGGCTAGTGCACTCACAAATGAAACACAATATTTCATCACGGATAGCACAAGTAAGGAAGATATCAAACGTCTTACCAAAGAAATCAAGAAGAACAAACAATTTATTATTGCCGTACACGATACGAGACTTCGTCCACGTCCGACCATGGTATTAAATAAAGATGTTCAGGGCCTGATGAAGAAATTTGCAAAAAAATCAATCCTGACTTTATTTACCAATGCCTATGCTGTGGATGGATTTGAAGCATCCAAAAAAGCAAAAACAATTTGCTGGCCTATCAAAATGATGCTTTCATGCAGAAAGCGGCAGTGAAAACTATTTTAGGGCAAAATACGCCGAAAGGAAAACTCCCTGTTACGATAAACAAAAAATTTAAATACGGACAGGGGAAATAAAGCATTATAAAATCACACCAACACGGTACCTCTTCCAAAAATGGCCCTCCTGCAATTGCAAAGCCATTTCGGAAGGGGTATTTTTTTTAGCAACACTTAAATCTCTTCATGGGCGGACCTGCTATCGGATGGCTTACTTTCATTTTTCATACGGTCAATCGCCGTCACGACATATTTATACTTTTGATGCTGTTTGATATCGTCATCGGTATATTGAAGCTTATCCCCATCAAAGGTGATAAAAATGATTTTTCCAGGGTCTTTAATGTTTACTTTTTCATCGAGGTTGAAGCGATAGATCACATAGCCATAAGCCGACTCCCCATCATTGGCCACATCGGGTTTTTGCCAAAATAAGGTATTCATTTTACCATTGGCCGAATTTTTCACCAGAAGACCGAAGGGGGCATTGGGTGGGATACTATCTAACCAAGGCATTGTAGGGGTAAAGCCGGTGTACGGTACAGGTCATTTCGCATGGAATCCTGCAGTCCAACAAGATTGTCCGTGAGTGACTTGGAACTGAAATAAATACTTCCCTCCACATCGTGCTCCTCCCTTAAGTGGCGTACCTGTCTGGGGATCTGACTACGGTCTGTCCAGCCGATTTTATTTTCGGTAACACGATAAGCTCCATGCCCGACATAAAAGTGACGGCCATAGGTGTGTTTCTGCCACCAGTCAACCAAGATCTCATAGGCTGCTGCGCGATTTTTGAATGGAAAGTAGATCTGTGGATTGATATAATCGATCCAACCTTCCTGCATCCATTTGACACCGTCAGCATACAGTTCCCGGTAAGCGCTAAGACCACGGGTATCTGATCCGGCACTGTTATTTTCTTTGTTGTCCCATACCCCACAAGGACTAATGCCATATTTGACATATGGTTTTATCTTTTTGATGGCAACACCAAGATCGTGCACCAGTACGTTGACATTGTTGCGTCGCCAGTCGTCAATTTTCTCGATCCCATTATTATATTGACCAAAGGTAATCTGATCCGGTACCGGTGTATTTCTGCTATCGGGATAGGGGTAAAAATAATCATCGAAATGAATGCCATCTACATCGTAGTTTTTGACCACATCCATGATGACATCAATAATATATTTGCGAACTTCCGGAATACCGGGGTTGAAAAGCTTCTTGCCAGCATAGGTGAAGAACCATTCCGGGTGACGCTTGGTAATATGCTCATCCGAAAAATGAGCCGGATTTAATGTTGTGGAAGCACGATACGGATTGAACCAGGCATGGAGTTCCATTCCTCTCTTGTGGGCCTCGGTGATGGCAAACTCCAAGGGGTCATAAAATGGCGAAGGTGGTAATCCCTGTTTCCCCGGTTAGATATCTACTCCATGGTTCTCTGCCCTTCGCGTAAAATGCGTCGGCAGCTGGACGTACCTGCAAAATAATGGCATTCAGTCCCGCGCTGCGGTGCTGGTCCAATAAATCAATAAACTCCTGTTTTTGCTGTGCGACATTATTGCCCGCTTTGACAGATGGCCAGTCAATATTACCTATGGTTGCAACCCACACGCCACGAAACTCCCGCTTAGGTAGTTGCTGGGAATACGTTCTAATCGAAAATAAACAGATAACAATGGTAAAAAAAGAATATAAATATGTTTTTCCCGTCATTCTATAAATTATAGCCAACAAAGATAGGGAAGCATTTCTTACTTTTTCCCTAAAAAATGTAAGATGTTTGTTGGATACTTGTTAAAAGAACCTGAGCTTGGTTTTCAAATTGATAATAATGCAAATACAAGTAACATTGTACTTTATTTGTGCTAATTTAGATGCGGTTTTCACAAAAGCAATGGCTTGATCGGCTAATCACAATAAAAAAGATTATGAGCAAAGAACAAATATCCGTTTTTGACATGTTTAAGATTGGTATAGGGCCCTCGAGTTCGCATACCTTGGGACCTTGGCGTGCAGCCCAGCAATTTACAGCTGTTCTTAGGTCAAAAGGTGTCTTGCATGAAGTCGAACAAGTCAAAATCCTGCTGTATGGTTCTTTGGCCAAAACCGGTGCTGGACATGGTACCGATATTGCTGTGCTCCTGGGACTAAGTGGAGATGATCCGGTTACCTTTGATGTCAATAGCGTGATGCCCAAAGTCGAGCATATTAAGACAGTTGGCGAACTGGAAGTCGCTGGCGAACGGACGATTCCTTTTTCCTATCCGGAAGACCTCTTGTTTCTATACGCGGAAAGTTTACCTTTTCACCCCAACGCAGTGACCTTTCAGGCATTCCTATCCAATGGTAAGGCAATTACTGAAACCTATTATTCGATAGGTGGCGGTTTTGTGGTGCAGGAAAATGATACTGAAGGTGTTTTGTCTGAAGTGGACCTTCCGTTTCCTGTCGATACTGCACAGGAACTCTTGCATTGGACGATGAAAACGGGTCTGAAAATCTCGGAGCTGGTCCTTGAAAATGAATGTGCATGGCGTGAAGAAAGTGAAACCGTGGCAGGCGTTTTGAATATTTATAAAACAATACATGAATGTATCTACCGCGGCTGTCATACTGGCGGGACATTACCTGGGGGCTTAAATGTCGAACGTAGAGCAGCCAAGCTAAACAAGAAGTTAATGCAGGGACGAAGTTATCAAGATTATGAGTCCTGGGTAGCGGCCATTCGCGAGGGCGGCCAAAACTTTCAATATATTCTGGATTGGGTAAGTTGTTTTGCACTTGCCGTAAATGAGGAGAACGCCTCTTTCGGACGTGTGGTTACAGCTCCTACCAATGGGGCCTCAGGCGTTATCCCAGCGGTGTTGCAATATTACATTACTTTCCACGACGGAATGCTTGAAAATAAAATTATCCAATTTATTCTTACCGCATCCGAGATCGGATCGATATTTAAGAAAAATGCAACCATTTCAGCCGCAATGGGCGGTTGTCAGGCCGAGATTGGCGTTTCATCAGCGATGGCAGCCGGCGCGCTGACAGAAGTACTCGGCGGATCACAGCGCCAGGTGCTGATGGCTGCCGAGATTGCCATGGAACATCACCTCGGATTGACATGCGATCCAATCGGTGGACTGGTACAAATTCCTTGCATCGAACGCAACACAATGGGAGCCATTAAAGCCATTACTGCGGCACAATTGGCACTGCAATCGAATCCGGATAAAGCAAAAGTAAGTTTGGATACAGTGGTTAAAACTATGTGGGAGACTGCTTTGGATATGAATGCCAAATATAAGGAAACAGCAGATGGTGGATTGGCCGTCAATATTCCATTGAGTTTGCCGGAATGTTAATGACTGCCGAAGTTTTCTCGTTTTTCGTATCTTTGACGCGGTAAAATAGATCTATTCTTATAAAGAGCATAAACGAATGAAATATTGTGCAATCGCCTCCGGAAGTAATGGGAACTGTTATTATGTCGCTAAAGATGATTCTGCTATCTTGATAGATGCTGGAATCAACAGCAAGCATATACACCTGCGGATGTACAATCTGGGTATTTTACCGACTCAGATCAAAGCAATTTTCATTACCCATGAACATTCTGATCATATTAGAGGCCTATCTGTATTTGCCAAAAAATATAATTTACCGGTTTATATTACCAAGGGAAGTTACGATGGCACCCGTTTGCATCTTCCATCCCATTTGGTCCATATCATTTCTCCTGATGAGGTTGTTGAAATTGGAGGACTTAAGGTGTACGGTATTCCCAAATATCACGATGCCAAAGAACCCTGCAGCTTTCTTGTCTCAGATGGAACATACAATATCGGTGTCCTGACAGATATTGGACGACCTTGCGAAAATGTGCAGCATGTTATTCAACATTCGGATGTTTTGCTCCTGGAATCAAATTATGACGAGGAGATGTTGCGTACAGGACGCTATTCCTATTTTCTGAAAAATCGGATCAGCAGTGGTTGGGGACACTTGTCAAATCGTGTTGCCGTCGAACTGTTTAACGCCTACAAAACCGACCGTCTTAAACATCTTATCCTCACTCACCTCTCCGGCGAAAATAATACCGTCGATCTGGTACAGCAAACTTTCGAACCACATTGCGAACGTATCCAGCTACATGTCGCGACACGTTACCAGGAAACAGAATTATTCGACCTGAAACTTGTGCTGGAAAACCATGTGGCATCTTTTTCAATCCTTTCCGCACTCTCTTCCTAACTAACAACGCTCTTTTTGTTCGCTGTATTTCTTCAGTTAAAGCGTAAGAATACTGTAAAATGAAAAAAATTAGTTGTTTTAAAAAGATTTCCTGTTATATTTGCTTTGTTTTTAATCAGTCTAAATAATATCTTTTATACTTATTTGGACAACAAGAAACAAAAAACACCATGTAATAGACGGCAATCTATCACATGGCGTTAATCTACATACAGCGGCAACTGCATGTAGATGACTGAAACAGCACGCTGTGTCAGTTACTCCCGATATACGATATGGAAGAACTTGCAAGATAACGAATTTTATTATTTTATTCGTTGTTAAGCATATGCAAAACCTGCAAATTCTCCCATAATAAGTTGAAGAAAACTAAACATCAATCAACATATTATGAAAATTTTAATTTCATTTTTTACATTCCTTACGGTATTACTGTGTAGTCATACTAGTCATGCCCATGCCCTTTGGATTGAATCATCTTCTTATGGAACGTTAAACCAATCCCATGAAGTCAAGGTATATTACGGCGAGTTTGCAACGAATGAAAGAGATCAGGTCGACAAATGGTACTCCGACATGAAGGACTTCTCATTAATGTTGCATGTCCCGGGACAGGAACCCGTCAAGCTTCAATTGACGAATCAAGGCGATCACTTTAGCGGTTCATTCCAACCTACAGCAGCCGGAACCTATTTCCTATCCATTGTTAAAGCACCTAAAGATCTAGGCGGTAAAACGAAATATGAATTTTCTTCCTTAGTGCCTGTTATCGTAGGAAAGTCTGCAACACTCGATTATAAAAATGTAAAAAGCCCATTGCAAATAGAGTTGCTTGGTGCGGCTAACGCAAAAAAGGGGCAACGTATACAAGCAAAGATCACCAGCTTCGGCAAAGCTGTTCCACAGGCCAAAGTTTCTGTTTTTTCGACTACCGGTTGGGGAAAAGAGTTTGTTGCGGACGAGCATGGCATCCTGACATTTGACGCAATATGGGCTGGTCCATACGTCTTGGAAGCAAGTACGTTTGCTGAAACTGCAGGTGAACATGAAGGGAAAGCCTATGCTTCGACATGGCAGGGAAGTACGACTTTCATTACTGTCAAATAACCGCAGCTACAGCGCAGACAGCATAAGGGTCTAATCTGAAACGATGGCAACACCAATGGGTCCTTACAAAAAAAATATCTAAGAAAAATCTACTATAATAAAACATCTACCATACTACATTCATGAATAAAACTTTATCCTTTTTGGCTATTCCTATGATTAGTTCGGTCTTTTCTGTTGCACAAGCACAGACGAACAAAGTCATTGAAGGAATTCTTATCAATGAAAAATCCGAACCTATCACAGGAGCGACAGTAAAATTAACTAATACAGGTGTGACCACCAGCACAGATAGTGAGGGGCATTTCGCTTTTCATAAGCTTTCATCCAAAACCTACCATATCGAGATTAAAGCGATCGGTTACGGTAAGCATACGATGGAAGTGAACGTAACAGATGAGACGGCAAACCTTGGTCCCATTATCTTAAAGGACCAATCGCAAGCTATTGACGAAGTTGCGGTTTATGGTAAATACTATGAGCATTATAAGTTTGACAGTATCTCCGGATCGTTACGCCTTAAAACACCAATCCTAGAGCTGCCTCAAAATATACAGGTTATTTCTTCCGATTTAATGGCAGATCAACAGGTTTTCGACATTGTTGATGGTATTACGCGTAATGTTAGTGGCGCAACACGTCAGGGCCATTGGGACAACCAATATGCCAATATCCGTATGCGTGGCTCTAAGATCCCTGCATTCCGTAATGGGATGAACATTGAAGCTTCTTGGGGGCCTACAGCCGAAGATGCAAGTATGATCGAACGGATCGAATTTGTAAAAGGACCAGCCGGTTTTATGCTTGCCAATGGCGAACCTGGCGGCTTTTATAATGTGGTAACAAAAAAACCTACCGGTAATACCAAGGGGTCTGTTACCCTGAATACAGGGAGCTTCAGTACCTATCGCGCTGCCGTTGACTTGGATGGTAAATTGCGCAAAGATGGCAAACTGCTTTACCGTCTGAATGTGGCCGGACAACAAAAAGATTTTTTTACAAAATATAATTACAGTAACCGTCTTGTTATAGCGCCAGTGGTTACCTATAAAGTAGATTCTTTGACGAACTTAACATTTGAATACACCTACCAAGGGTCTACCTACCTATCAAATGGTAATTATACGTTCTCACCCAAAGGATTTGCCGATCCGGGTATTGCCAATGACTTCTTCTATGGTGATCCCTCCATGGAGCCCGGAAAGCTAAAAGACCATAGTGCCTATATTTACCTGGATCGCAAACTAAACGAAAACTGGAAATTGCATGCACAGATGGCCTATTTCAATTTTGATATGAAAGCCACCAGTACATGGCTGAATTACATGAAAGCCAATGGCGATATGCCACGTTATTACAGTATTGCCGACGAACATGGTGAAAATAGTTTTGGTCAGGTTTCTTTAAACGGAGAAGAATATACCGGAAGCGTTCGTCATCGGATTTTGGTGGGAGCCGACTATGGTAATAAGAAGTTCTGGGGCGATTTTAGAACGATTTTAGATTCGATTCCTTCAGCTCCGCTCAACGTCTATGATCCTAAATACGGTATTCCAGGCAGTGTATTCCCTACGCTGGATCGTTCGCAGAGTGTAAAGGTCCGTGCGGGCGGTAGCAACTACGTGACTTCAACAAACTATATGTCATTCTACGCGCACGATGAATTGGCGTTCCTGGAAGAGAAATTGCGTTTATCGCTTGGCTTACGCTATACAATTAATGAGACCATAGGAAAAACGTCTGTAGCTGACAGAACCGATAAAGCATTTACGCCGAGGGTAGGGTTGAGCTATTCGATCGATAAATCCATGAGTGTATATGGCTTGTTTGATCAATCTTTTGTTCCTGTCGCTGGTACCGACTGGGAAGGTAATGCTTTCAAACCAATACGCGGAAATGATTTAGAAGCAGGTGTTAAGAAAGAGTGGATGGGTGGAAAATGGATCTCCACGTTAAGTGCCTACACTATTGCCCGTAAAAATGCGCTGGTAGCTGACCCCGATCCGAGTCACGTCGTTAATGGTGTGTCATTCCAGACCCAATTGGGAGAAACCAGAAGCAAGGGTATCGAATTTGATGTCACCGGTGAAATTATTAAGGGGCTGAATGTGAATGCAAATTATGCCTTGACAGATTCGAAGATCTCCAAAGATACCAAAGAAGAAAATATAGGTAATATCACTCCGAATACGGCCAAACATACAGCCAATGCATTTGTATCCTATCGTATTCAGGATGGGAAAGTGCGTGGACTTGGCTTTATGGGAAGTGTTCAGGGAATGTTTGACCGTGCAGTTGGGACAACAAAAGAAAGTAATTTCAAGAATTATCTGCGTACCGATGCAGGCATCAGCTATCAAAAAGGGAAGTATGCCATTTCGGTCGTAATCAATAATGTGTTGGACAACCGCAAATTGCTGACTGCTGGATCGATCTCCAAAGCAAGTGCGGCCGTTCAGAAGCTCGGTGGTGTGGATTATTATTCCTATATCGTCGAAGCCAGACGTAACTTCCGCATGGGAGTGACCTATAAATTTTAACGGACCGATCCAGATAAATTATAGAATCGATGTATAGTACACTGTTAATCGTTATACTCATGGGAGCCTATCTTTTTTACAACACGAGCAAAAAGGTGAAGTTTGGCCCTAGACCACAATGGCTCGAAAAATTGTGCGCACAAACGAAGTTTGTGCGCACATTGAGCATGCTGCTATTGATCTTTCCATTTATAGCTGTTCTTTATCTGCAAGGCTTTGGAGCAGGTTTTTTTGCTTTTTTTGCCTATTTCATGTGCATGATGTGTCTTGTGGTCCTATTAAATCCTTATCGCTATTTCAAATTATACCCAATTATGGGATTGTATGTATTTAGCCTTTGTGTTGAATTATTGATTTCTTAACCGATTAAATATGCCTGCTAATAAAAAATACCTCAGTACGCCATTTCAGCGATTCCTGAAAATTACAGCCGGATTTATCGGTGGTTATGTCGTCATGATCTCTTTCCACGTGTTGGTCACTCATATTTTTGAGAAAAAGGATGTTGTTGCCACGGCTTGCTTCACGGGCTATCTCCTATGGGCAGTACTGCTCTTATTGGCCTTTCTTGCTAAGAGTGGATGGAAAATATGGGGGATATATTTAGTGTTGGCTGTCCTTTTCTCCCTGCCCTATTTCTTCAAACTGTAAGTCATCATGAATAACCGAAATTATAATATTTACTTCAATACACATACCATTAGCGGCATTATCATCTGCGCCATCCTCTATGTGATATTTTTTGCGGGATCATTTGCATTTTTTAGAAACGAAATCGCTGCCTGGCAGAATAACACGTCGTATAAGGCCTATCGCGAAGATCATAAAAACGTTGATCATTTGCTCGACTCACTCAGAGGACAAACAAATTTGCATGGACGCGATATTACCTTTTATATGCACCGGGAAGGGACTTCAGCCTACTTGGGCTTGAGTGCATCCAACGATAGTATACTCAATAAAGAAAACCTGGCGAAGATCACGCCTGAACAAAAAGCTGCAAAAAAGAATAGCCGCAGAAGGGGTGGAGATGATGATTCAAAGAACTTTACCTATAATTTTGCCAATAAAAAGGCTGGAGACTATGTGCAGAATTACGATATGGGCGAGTTTTTATTTCGTTTGCATTTCTTGGCCCAGCTCAATCAGGTGCCGATTCGGGTAGGCATAGCGCCATTTGGTTATCTTATTGCAGGTATTACCGCTTTTATTTTTCTGTTTGCCCTTATTACCGGGTTATTGCTGCATTGGGATAAGATCGTCTCAAATTTCTTTGTGTTCAGACCCTTCAGTAAATGGAAAACGGTATGGACCGATATGCACACCGCATTGGGCGTCATTGGTTTTCCGTTTCAATTTATCTTCGCGGTAACAGGTACGTTCTTGATCATCAATTCAGTACTCGCTTTGCCGCTGAGCAAGTTGTTGTATGATGGTGATCAGCAAAAAATGTATCAGGAGATGGGGGTTAGTGCCGAAACCAATTTTCCTTATACCTACAAACCTTTAAATGCAGACATTAATATCGCTCCATTTTTAGATCTGGCAAAACACAAATGGCCGGAAGCCGATTTTCAGCGTATTACGATCAAAAACTACGCAGACTCCAATATGCATGTTATCATGGAGCTGGAACCGCATTTTAACAAAAGCTTTGCTGGATCGGGGCTGTTGTCTGTGCGAGCGGCCGACAATAAAGTTGTTGCCGAGAAATCACCAGTTAGCGATGCTAGCTATGCAGATGGGGTGCGCAGCATTATATACCGGTTGCATTATGGCGATTATGGAGGCTATCCGCTCAAGATGGTGTACTTTATTTTGGGAGTTATGGGGTGTCTTGTTATTATCTCGGGTATATTGATCTGGTTGGTAGCGCGTGACAAAAACAACGTAATTCCACGAAAACGAAAATTCAATTTCTGGGCGGCCAATATTTTCACGGCAATATGTTTGACGATGTTACCTGTCACTGCATTGACTTTCATTGCTATTAAATTGAGCCCTGAGGTCAATCAGGATTTTATATACCGCGTTTATTTCTATAGCTGGCTCCTATTTTCACTGTATTACATTATCCGGAGAAGCATACGCAGAACCAATCGCGAAACATTGCTGGTTGGAAGCATATTGGCATTTTTTATTCCACTTGCCAATGGTTTTATGACTGGTAACTGGATCTGGGATACCTTCCGCAATGGACAGCGGGATATTTTCGTCGTCGACTTTTTATGGCTGATGATCGGTATAATTGGTGTAATCGCCTATAACAAGACTAAAAAATTCTTTGAGACGATTCGTTAACAAAGATTCTTTTCTCTCTGCGAAGTGTATACACTTTGTTTTTTGATTCCAAGGGTGCTCACAAGGTGCCCTTGGAACGTTTATAGGGTACGGCTTAAATACCTTTAAGGTCAGATCCTGGTAGACAACGCCTCATGGCGCAGAGCAATTCTTATCCAAGGATACCATACTGATGATCGCGGAAATTTCCTCTTACAATACAGCCTTAAAAAATCGGCCGAGGCGCATCAGATCCTGTGCTGTCTTTTCGTTCCAGTCCACAGCATAGTTTAGCCGAATACAGTTCTTAAACTGATCGTGCTGTGTAAACATCCTTCCCGGAGCAAAACTCAACTTTTGCCTAAGCGCATAATCGTAGAGCACCGTTGAGTCTATCTTTTTGTCCAGCTCTAACCAAAGTACAAAGCCACCTTCGGGCTGCGACATTTTGGTATTTTCCGGAAAATGGGCCTCAATGCTGTTTCTAAAATTGACATAATTGCTGTACAGTTTTTTTCTGAAGCTATTGAGGTGATGGTCGTACCGGCCGATCTGCAAGAATTTGGAAACAGCTTCCTGGTAAATTGCAGGCTGCGAAATCGTTTGTATGAGCTTTTGTTTTAGGATCTTATCTTTGTATTGCCCGGGCTCAACCCAACCGAGCCGAAAACTTGGGGCTAATACTTTGGTAAATGATCCACACCACATCACCAGTCCCTCTTCGTCAAAATATTTGCATGGTTTGGGCCGTGACGAACCGAAATAGATGTTTCCATATAGGTCCTCTTCAATCAATGGAATATGGTGGTGTGCGAGCAGTTTGACAAGCTCTTTCTTGTGCTCCTCAGGCATGAGTGCGCCCAATGGATTGCTAAAGTTGGTGACAAAACAACAGACATCAATTTTATGAATAACTTTTTTCAGGGCATCCAATTCAATTCCCGTAATAGGGTGGGTCGGAATCTCGATGGTTTTGAGGCCCAGTAGTTGAAAAGCCTGAATAAAGCCAAAGTAAAGGGGGCTTTCTACCGCTATGGTGTCGCCGGGTTTAGTGACGGCACGAAGGCAGCTGTAGATGGCATTCATGGCGCCCGACGTGATAATAAGATCCTCGTCACTTATTTTTCCCTCAAGTACCAATGACCATTTGGCAATTTCTTTCCGTAAGCTCGGACTTCCCTGTACCTGTCCATATTGATCACCGTAATCATGCAGCTCATGAACCGACTCTATAATGCATCGATTAAGTTTCTGAATCGGAAGTAATGATGCACTGGGTAAACCCAGTGAAAAGCGTGTAATTTCCTTGTCTTCCAGGGAGTGGAAAACTTTATCGATCAATGCCGCGGGATCTTGTTTCTTTTCGTCGATTTTGAAGGTAGAAATGGACGGGATAGCCATCCGACGAAGCCCGGATCGGCTAACGAAATAGCCTGATTTGGGGCGTGATTCAATGAGCGATCGACTCTCTAGTTCCATATAGGCACTTTTTGCCGTATTTAAACTTACATTGTATAATTTCTGAGCGCTGCGGACAGAAGGTAAACGATCGCCATAGACCAAGGAACCATTTTTGATCTGGTTTTCAACAATATTGGCTATTTTTTTATATAACAGTTGCTGTTCCATCCTTATGCTAATTTACTGTTTCTGTTTTGATTTAACCAGTTATTATATCGGCGGATTCCTTTTCTGAGCGATTCTTCCGAACCAAATAGGTTCATCAACTGTTGCTCAAAGAAGGATTGCGCTTTGTTCATAAATACGTTGGAAAGCGTATCCGAAATAGGACCGTCGTAGGTCATTTCGACCGACAGTAAATTCTTTCTGCAGAGTATTACAGACGAAAAGGCTTTTAATTGATTGCCTTGGTCGAGCACCAGGAAAGGCATGCTTATGCGTGCTGTATCTACCTGCTTTTTGTTTTGTATTTCTTTGATAAGCGCTAAATCAGAAAGATCCACTTGTCTGATCAGATACGGTTGATGTGCAGTTGTCGCCATAAGAATAAATCTTTTTGCTAATTTAAGAAGGGTACAGGATGCTGTTTAGGTACAGAGTGCCGTTAAAATAGGGGTACAGAAAAAAATTAGGTTGCCCGGTGATTTTTGTAATTTCCATTTGAGATCTTTACACTACGAAAAGGATATCTCCGGATCTATAGATTATGAAGTAGTATGCACAGCTTATTTCCTTTATTTATCGCAATGATTGCGATCATCGTATTGATCGAAATGTGGGCGACCAAACTACGGGTAGCCTATCCCATTCTCTTGGTTCTGGCGGGGCTATTCATTAGTTTTATTCCCACTTTGCCCGTAGTGACGATTGATCCGGACGTCATCTTTCTCATTTTTCTACCGCCCTTGCTTTGCGAGGCTTCTTGGTCAATTTCGTTTAAGGAGATGAAGAAATGGTGGCGTATTATCGGGAGTTTTGCCTTCTTGGTTGTATTCTTTACGGCACTTTCTGTCGCGGTTGTTGCCAATTATTATATACCGGGGTTTACACTAGCGTTGGGCTTTCTGCTGGGAGGCATTGTGTCACCGCCAGATGCTGTCAGCACAGGAGCGATTATGAAATTTGTGAAAGTTCCCAAAGCTACTTCTGCGATCCTGGAAGGCGAAAGCCTATTAAATGATGCTTCTTCCTTGATCATTGTACGTTTTGCTCTTATTGCTGTTGGGACAGGTCAATTTGTATGGGGACAAGCTGCGGTATCCTTTATCTGGATGCTGGTCGGTGGTGTGGGTATTGGCCTGTTATTGGGTTGGTTTTTTATACAGGCACACAAGCGTCTACCGACAGATGCGCCCTCGGATATTGCACTTACCTTGATTGAACCTTACTTTATGTATTGGATCGCAGAGCAATTTCATAGCTCAGGGGTGTTGGCTGTCGTTGCCGGTGGCCTTTTGATGTCCGGTCAGCGGCTGACATTTCTCAATAGTACGAGCCGGGTGCGGGGGCTGAGTGTCTGGGAGAGTTTTGTATTTATCCTGAACGGTATCATATTTTTTATTATTGGATTAGATCTTCCGGAGATTGTTGCGGGTTTGCGGTCCAATGGAACGTCGCTGTTAGAAGCCATCGGGTACGGTCTTTTGGTAACGGGAGTATTGATCCTTGCTCGTATTATCAGCTCGTATGCAGCCATGATTGCTACCCTTATTTTTCGCCCGGGTGTGGCGCCAAGATCGAGATCTACCAAACAGCGTTTTCTAATGCCTCTTTTGTTGGGCTGGACCGGCATGCGTGGTGTGGTGTCATTGGCAGCAGCATTATCCATTCCTGTCTTTATGAATGGTGTGGATATTCCGCAGCGAAACCTGATCTTATTCATCACCTTTGTCGTGATCTTATCCACGCTCTTGATACAAGGGCTTACTTTACCCTACTTAATCAAAAGGACTAGACTATTTGAAACTTTTGGAGAAGAGCCCGAAGAGCAGGTCCGTAGTCGCATGAAGCAAGGGTTGAAACATCATGTTTACCAATTTCTAAAAGATAAACATGAGAAAGAGCTGCACAATCGTGATGTTATGGACCGCATTTTGAAACATTGGGAGGAAAAGGTGAATGCGGCCGATGATTCGTGGATGAATGAAAAAACGAAAGTGATATTTATGGAGCTTTTGGATGTACAAAGGGAGTATCTTCAGAAGCTAAACTGCGAGTAGACCATTGACGAGGGGATTGTTCGTTCGCAGTTATATCAACTGGACTTGGAAGAAGAGCGGTTGCGGCGGATTTAGTCATAGAATTTTATAAATGCCTCAGGGCAATAATGTATTTTTAACTAAAGGTTCCAATGAGGAGCCATGCTGAAATATGAAGGTAATTATAACAGGAGCCACCGGAATGGTTGGCGAAGGCGTTTTGCTGGAATGTCTACAAAATGAAAAGGTAACAGCCTTGCTGAGCATTTCCCGCCGGACTGCTGCCATTCAGCATCCAAAATTAAAGGAACTTTTGGTCGAAGACTTTACTAAACTTTCGCTATTTAGAGATGCGATTGCGGGCTATGATGCCTGCTTTTACTGTGCTGGCGTGAGTTCTGTGGGAATGAAAGAAGACAAGTACCGTTATATTACTTATGATACAACACTAGCTTTTGCAAAGTCCCTGCTGGAAATCAATTCGGAGATCAGTTTTATTTATGTTTCCGGAGGAAGCACCGATAGTACGGAGCAAGGCAAAGTGATGTGGGCTAGGGTTAAGGGTAAAACAGAGAATGATCTTGCCAAATTACCGTTCAAAAAGGAGTATAACTTTAGACCAGGAGCAATGACGACTGTTGCAGGGCAAAAGCATGCCAATCCCTTTGCTTTTGTGGCCAAAATAATCAAATTTTTTGCCCCTTCAGCAGTACTTTCCCTACATGAAGTCGGACGTGCCATGATACATGCCGTGGAAAGAGATAACGTTAAGAATATATTGGAGATTAAAGATATTCGGGCCCTTGCTTGACCGCTTTGTTAAATATTTATGTAGTAATCTGAATAATCCTGATTATTTGCAAATTATTTGACATAATTATAATTGGTTTATTCCTTCATAATCGGCCTTCTATTCAACTTGTTCGACCAGCTGTTGGCTAGAAATTTTCTCGAAATAGCTTTCCATCTCTTGGTTACACCTTTCTATAAACGTTTTTGTGCGTTTTTGCAATTCTATAATTGTTAGTGGATTTCCTTTATAATTTGCATTATATCTAAATTCCTGCTGTGCTTCCGTAATGTTTTTGAAGGCGTTAAGCTGATCTTGATGATCCAAGCAAAAAATGAAGTAGGCATCAGGAACTATCAATTTGCAGAGTTGCATGAGGAAAGTAAGGTTGACCCGTTGCGGTTTGTATTGAAGTACGGTATTGATTACGCCAAGACAAACTTGTTCCAGCGCTTGAGATAGCATAAAATATACTGCCTCTATACTTATTGCCGAGCAGTATTCCTCATAAGGCAAGTATAATGTGCGCGCATTATTATAGCGCGTCTTCCATTGTTGACGTACATAATCTAGATTTAGCTGTGGGGCAACGATGCTTTCCAGATCGATATTGGCCATGGATGTATTTTGCAACCAGATGTCACCTGCTTTCAGGAGTGAAAGAAAAAAGGGATGACCCTTTGAAAACTGTTTGCTGAAAACGGCTGAGTTTTCCAGGGCCAGCGTGAGCGACACATTGTTGGGAAGCATATCCGCAATGAATTGTGTTAAATTATTGAGTTCGCCATTTAAAGTCTCATAAGCAACAAAAATATAGTAGGAATGGGTGATGTGGTCCTTTTTGGCTCTTTGGAGCGCATTATGGTGTCTGTGATAATCAGAGTCATAACCAAAACAAGCAACCAAAGCAGGTGTACAATAACATTCAATTGCATTAAGAATAAGATCCCGAAAATTGGAGTTACAATAATTTTTTTTGTATATATCATTGTTATTTTTGTAATTTTCAACTTCGTTATTACTATTTTGAAGAATGGTTAGTTTTACCCTTATTTCTTCGTAGAGAAGATTGGAATAATCGTATATCCAGTTTAATGTATTGATCGCAATCTGATAGGCTGTTTCTAATACATCTTCATCGATAAAATAATCAAAGTGATATCGATAGTCGATGTAAGCCTTGTTAATTTTCTCCAAAGCTTGTTTTTTTTCGTTATTATCGGCTAGTGTACCGAGGCGATCGTCGAAAGCTCTGAGATAGTTTATATGGTTTTTTAAGGAATGGGACTTCTTATCCTCAACAACGAGGATATTTTCGGATGTTCGAAATGCAAGCTCCAAAGCTTGATGTAGCATGAATGCTGCGTGTGCATAATTTTTATGCTCAAAATAGAAATTGTAGCCATCAATAAAAGATCGAATCTTGCTCTTTTCCTTTTCGATATATGTCCGTGTTTTTTCGATGACTTCATCACTTTTATTATTGGGTAAGACAAGGGGAATCTCTTGCACAGGATTCTGATAAATGCGGTTTTCAGGTTGGCAAATAAGATAGGCCCGGCCTAAACCTTGATCCACTTTTTGTTGTATTTCGTGCGTGAAGTTCACATTGATATACACATTGGGATAGGAGCCAACAGTTTTGTTTATCAGACTGTTGGCGTCGGAAAATCGAATTCCGGCATTTGAGGTAAGATTGACCTGTAGCATCTGATACTTTTTACCATCGTGGTCAAAAGTCCATTGGTAGATTTCATCGACAGCAACAGCACGAAGGATTGCCTCGATAATAGGGTTAATATCGGTATTCATAATATGGGTTGAATAAATGGTTGTATTTAGTTTTACAAATTTCCTAAGCGATCGCCTTGGTAAATTTTATTTCATCTTTATTGGTAAGGAGATAGCAGAGCTCAATCAATTTTTGAAAGTTGAGGAGGAATTCAGGGATATCCAGATCCCCATAGTATACTGTGCCTTTGTTCAATACGAATCCTCTGTGCATGAGATCTGTAAGGTTGTCGCGCCAATCGAAAATTGGATAGGTAAATAGCATTTTAATGAGATAGTACTCTGGATAACTCGCTTCCAGTAGTGATAGAGCTGTGAAATTTCCAATTGTATTTTTGTCCCGGAATATATAATATAAGGAGACCTCTCGGCGTGGAGTTAATGCTATTTCTGCATCTCTATCAACAAACCAAAAGACTTCCTCGTATAAAATATCTAAGAGTGTTATTGACTGGGTAAATAGCCAAAATCTACTTTCAGGAATATATACTTTGAACGCATTATCCCAGCTTTTAAAGTCCCTCTCTGCTGATATATATAGGCTGTTAATGAATGCTTGCCAGTCCTGTAGATCTTCTCCTCCCAAAATGTTTTTGATTTTTTGGAGGGTCTCGGTCTTTTGTGGACTTTTCTTTATTTCACCTGTCAACGTGTTGATTTTTTCAGATGTTGGAGTTTCTTCCGCTAAATTTTCAGAAATTTCGCTCTTTACATTTTTTTCCTGATAAGATTCAGGGGTATTCGGCAGAATTGCATCTTCATAGATCTTTCCGAGAGCAGCAGCTAGACGTAGTAAGAATTCTTTTACAGCAAGAATTTCATGGCCGTTGTTGCCTAAAAAGCCGTTATCTCGGTCTCCTAAACTTATCCATAAATCATCAAGAATGCTGTACCATTGTTGTAAAGACTCGTAAGAAAAAAAACGGCTAATGCTGTCTGCTGCAGTATCAATATTGCTTGCCGATGAGTCTATTGCTAATAGCTGATTCCAGTAGTCTGAAACGCCTTTGTTGAACTTCAGCGGTTGTTCTATTGTTTTTAGTTTACATTTCCTAAAAATAACATAGGCCAATTCCACCTGTTCAATTAATTTTCTAGTGAGATATCCGGTAGAGGAACGTGGTGGGTTCATCTTTGCGTTTGAAGCCGCGTTAATTAGCGTATTTAGGTCCGCTAACCAGTCACGTATGGATGTTTCGCTTTCAAAGAACCCAATGAGATATTTCATCGGATCGTCGATGTGTTCTTGGGTTAAATAGCGAAAATGTTTCGCTTTTAGTTTCTTTTGCGTATTTTTCATCAGATTATATGTTTTAAAGTTGATGAAACTGCTGCTTGGGTTCATAATGATCTGTGCACTGATCTATAGCCCTGTTGGTTTCATTTGTTAGTTTTTGGTGAATGATGTGTTTATAATTATCAATAGTTAAGCTAATTTAAACACTAATTTTCAATTAATCAAATTTTATATTGATAATTATTGATTATGAGTTCTTTTTTAACGAGAATTAAAGTTATTGCAGATCGAGAAGGACTGAGCGTGACAGCCTTTGAAACTGCCGTTGGAGCTAGTAGAGGAGTATTTACACGTGCCTTAACCAACAATACAGATGTACAGGCGAAATGGTTAGTTAGTATTGTTGAAAAATATCCTGCATATTCTTCCGAATGGTTGTTAAAAGGCGAAGGTGAGATGCTAAAGCCCGTTCTTGCTCAGGAAGAAGAAAAGGAGGGTTATGTGACAAATGAAATTGAGGGCGTTACTAATGCCGTTGTCAACTCCTTAAGACAGGTTATATCGTCACAAAATATCACAATTAAATCTCAGGAGAAGACAATTATTTCGTTGGAGCGATTATTGTCAATTCAAGAGCAAGAAATAAAATCGTTAAGAAATAAATAAACAGCCAACATTTAAAAAAGCTATAAGTGAATGTAAAGGAACGTGTGCTGCTGATCGCTGAAACCAAAGGCATCAGTAAGACCGAATTTTTCAAAGATGTGCAACTTTCCTATGCAAACTTTAAGGGAGGGCAGAAAAATACTGCACTCAGTTCAGATGCTATGGTGGCTATATTGTCCAAACATCCTGACATTAGCCCAGCTTGGTTGCTCATGGGTGAAGGGACTATGATGCGAAAGGATGAGAAGGGGGCTCTCAGTGCTCTACCTGCCGAAAAAGCTCATGTCACTGCCGAAGGTCTTGGTATTTATAAACAGCTGGTCAATGCCTTAGAGCAAACGGTCAAGGCACAGGAAAAAACAATCCTCTCATTGGAAGGTCAGGTAAGTTTATTACAGCGCAAATAGCCACATTGCGTAGTTTAGAAACCAAACAATCTCCTGCCCAAAAAAAAGATACCTGATTCCGGTGATTTCATTGGCCTCCTTTTTGTTTTAATTTCGTTATTGCAACGGTGCGTGTTTGACCGGTAGCCAGGAAAAGTTTCTGTTGCATTTATTGATGTCTCGTTCCCTGCTGTTGATCGCAATGGAGCGACCACTGGTCATGTATTCAAAGAATTAATTTTATGCCAAAAAAAGGATTACTCATACTCTGCTTTTTTGTTAGTTGGTTTGTGCATCACGCAGTAGGACAGCCAGCGGGTCAACGGCCACTTTATACCTCAACATGGGGGCACCTTTTCCGTGAAGCAGGAAATAATAAAGACCTCTTGGGAGTTTTTCCAACAGAGGCACCTGTGTATCTGTTGGATTCCACCAACACGCATTACAAAGTGCAGGTGAATAATGGGGATATCGGTTTTATAGACCGTCAGCCTCTGAAAAGTGCCATGGATGGAAAAAGGTCTGCCGGAGAACCACAACAATATTTCTATCGCGGAACCGAAGGCGCTCAATGCCCACATTTCTATGTACAGGTCTCGCAATTGCGCGTGCGTAAGGCACCCAATACCACAAGTACCGCTGTGCGTAGGGCGGGGCTCAATGAAATGGTATGTATCGATTATGTGCCGCTCTACACAGATGGATGGGTCTACATCGGAGACCACTTCCATGAAAATCCGGAGTACATTCAGATGAAATTTTTGGGTGCTGAGTTAAGCTATGACAAGGTCCTTAAAGAATATTTGGCTGTCAAAGGGAAGGACCAGGAGGAAGAACTGATACAGGCAGGCCGTCTACGTGAAATCGGCTGGACGAAGTATTCCAAGTTAAAACAGGCGCTTACCTATTGGAAGGAATCTTACGACAAAGCGGGAAAAGTGGACCCCAAGGTTGATATCGATTTTGAACTGTTAATGGCCGATAAATTTCAACATGAGTTCCAGTCCGAAGTGTACGCAAAGAAACTGAAGGCCTTAAACTTCCATTTCGAATGGAAAGGAGTGTCTTTATTTGATGGTAAAATCACAGATGGACAAATGAAGCAACTGGCGCTGCAGGGGTTACCGAAATCCCCGATATGCCCGAATGTGGCTGGGAGCCGCGGTATTATTATAAAACACCGAATATGATCGTTGCCTTTGAAGAAAATTATAAAGGCAAAGTGGTCGGAACCTTGTATAAGCTATTTTTTAGTGCGGGTGAAGCTATTGTGTTGGGGGACCAGCGGATGGATGCCAATTATGCGGAAAGAGACTTTGTAAACCACTTTGGTGAACTGCTTTCGGCAGACTGGATTTCAACGCCACATACTTTCTATATTCAAAATGGCGATGCAGGATTATTTATTTTCAGATTTGTTGATGGGAAACTCGCCAGCTATGAGTGTATGTATTATTGTTGATATTCGGAAATAGCGTCGTGGTCACGTAAAGACCTCCAAGTGTCTGAAAATGTCCCTCGTTTGTGTCTTTAGTAGGGGTTTTATTAACCATGAGGAACAGGGATGCTCAAAAAAGTAAGGCCCTTTGAAAGGAGATTAAAATTCCGCTTTCAAAGGGCCTTTGTATGTTATTGAAAACTTAAATTACACTATTTGCATTTCAAAGAGTTGGGCAATATGGCCTTTAAGTTTCCCTTTCACGTCTTCCATATCAACTTCTTTGCCAAGCTCCCGTTTTAAAGACGTTACATCCTTATCGTCGATGCCGCAAGGAATGATGTTGCCGAAATAATCAAGATCTGTATTGACATTGAATGCGAAGCCATGCATGGTCACCCAGCGTGAAGCACGCACGCCCATTGCACAGATCTTGCGTGCAGTTGGTTTATCCGGTTCTATCCATACTCCCGTAAACCCGGGATATCTCCCTGCTTCGATACCATAATCCGCACAGGTCAATATGATAGCTTCTTCCAGTGTACGCAGATTACAGATGGATATCCGTAAAGAAGTTGTCGAGATCCAGTATCGGATAACCGACAATCTGTCCCGGACCATGATAGGTAATGTCGCCACCACGGTTGATCTTGTAGAATTTGGCCTCTTTCTCTTCCAGTCCTTTCTCATCTAGGAGCAGGTATTCCTCGTGCCCGCTTTTCCCTAAGGTGTAAACATGGGGATGTGCTGTAAAGATCAAGTAATTTGGGGTATTTGCTGCTGTTGCATTGACTCTATTGTCATGTTTGATGTCCAATACGCCCTTAAAGATGGATTCTTGTCTGTCCCAGGCTTCCTGATAATCGACAAGGCCCCAATCTTGAAACTGCACCTCTTTGTTCATTTCGTATTTTATTAAGCTGTGAACAGGTGTAAGGCCCGTTCACAGCATTGTTTGTCAAAATTAATACAATAAGTTATTGTAAGGGTAGCGTTCATTGTGCATTTTCACAATAATATCGTAAAGTTTTTGTTTGAACTCTTCGATATTCGTTTTATTCGTTGCTGATAGAAAGATTGCTGGATCAGAATTTTTTGCCATCCAGGAATTACGAAAATCATCCAACGTGACCTCGATTTCCTCACCATCGTGTCCTTCTTCGACGGCCGGTTTATAAAGGTCAATTTTGTTGAACACTGTAATCACCGGTTTGTCAAGTGCTTTAAGATCCTTCAATGTTTCGTTTACCGCCTGGATATGATCTTCAAAATTCGGATGCGAGATGTCGACCACATGGATCAGGACATCGGCTTCCCGAACTTCATCCAATGTGGATTTGAAACATTCCACCAAATGGTGCGGTAGTTTGCGGATAAAACCAACGGTATCTGAAAGCAAAAAAGGAAGGTTGTCGATCACAACTTTACGTACCGTCGTATCCAATGTTGCGAAAAGTTTATTCTCGATCAGTACATCAGACTTGGAGATCATATTCATGATCGTTGATTTTCCGACATTGGTGTAACCTACCAAAGCTACACGGATCATCTCGCCACGGTTTTTTCGTTGTGTCTCGTTTTGCTTGTCGATTGCTTTTAGGCGTTCTTTGAACAGGGAAATCTTGTCCAGGATGATCCGTCTATCGGTCTCGATCTGTGACTCACCCGGACCACGCATACCAATACCCCCGCGCTGACGTTCCAAGTGGGTCCACATACGGGTCAGACGCGGTAATAGATATTGCAGCTGTGCCAATTCGACCTGTGTCTTTGCCTGTGCAGTTTTGGCATGTCGGGCAAAGATGTCCAGGATAAGGTTGGAGCGGTCCAATATCTTGCGTTTCAATTCTTTCTCAATATTACGCAGCTGCGAAGGTGAAAGCTCATCGTCGAAAACAACGATGTCAATTTCCTCCGCTTCAACGTATGCTTTTATTTCTTCCAGCTTTCCACTGCCGACAAATGTAGCGCGATCTGGGAAGCCCAGTTTCTGTGTAAACATGCCTTTGGTCTCGCCACCGGCAGTCTGTACCAAAAATTCAAGTTCCTCCAAATATTCCTTTGCTTTTGTCTCCGTCACACTTGGCGTGATCACACTCACCAAGACGGCTGTTTCGGGTTTTATTGCTGTATCGTGTATTTTAATTCTGGCCATTTTGTACTATTAAGTCTTTCAAGTGAAGTAGGGAGGTCATTAAGCTTTGCAATGTATGCTATTGCCTACCTCTTGTTATACGTTCACTTTTTAAATTATTTTCAATGAGCTTGTAAGCCCGGTTTTTGTTTGAAAAGGTAAATTTAAGAATTTATGCGTTTGTACACCACACAAGACTGATGCCGATTATGACATAATTCTCCATTAACCAATAAATTTCCTGTGATTTGCTTACCAGGGCAACTCAAAATATGTAAGCGTTCGGTCGCCATCTTTTGCCTAGTAAAAGAAGGGATATTTTTCTATATCATGTTCATAATGATGCAAAAGTAAATAAATTTGGTTTTATATACAAAAAAGATAAATTGTCTTCAAGAACTAATAAAAACAATTCGTATCCTATTTATGTTGACGAGTGGCCTTTAGATCCCAATGCGCTCTATTTATTCACTTAAACACGTTATCGATTTATTTGCTGGCCCCGCTTTTTATTTCGAAAATGACATGCGATTAAGAAATCTTGTCCCAGGCAATGCCATCTGATTTTCTGGCGAGGAAGCTTCGCAGCAACTGATTCTTTTCGCTTTGTAGCGTTGGGTCTTCTTTGAAGATAGCAATGACCGTGTTGCGGCATTCTGTAAGCAATGCCTGATCTGTCGCCAGATTCGCCATCTTGAGGTCAAGTACACCCGATTGTTGCGTGCCGGAGATGTCGCCCGGGCCACGTAACTGTAGATCGACTTCTGCAATTTCAAATCCGTCATTGGTACGCACCATGGTATCCAGCCTTAATCGTCCTTCTTTGCTCAGCTTATTGCCCGACATCAGAATACAGAAAGACTGTTCAGCACCACGGCCTACACGGCCACGTAATTGATGCAGCTGGGATAGTCCAAATCGTTCGGAATTTTCAATGACCATCACCGATGCATTGGGAACATTAACGCCCACCTCGATAACGGTAGTGGCAACCATAATCTGTGTTTCGTGTTTGACAAAGCGCTGCATCTCAAAGTCCTTGTCCTTTACAGGCATCTTGCCATGAACAATACTGATCTTGTATTGTGGTAATGGAAATTCAAGTTGTAAGTTCTCCAAACCTGCTTCAAGGTAGATCAGGTCCAGTTTTTCGCTTTCCTTGATGAGGGGATATACCACATAGACCTGTCTTCCCTTGGCGATCTCCTCACGCATAAAACCAAACATCCGTAAACGGGAGCTTTCAAAAAAGTGAACAGTCTTAATCGGTTTACGCCCAGCAGGTAATTCGTCAATTACAGAGATGTCCAAGTCGCCATACATGGTCATGGCCAATGTGCGTGGAATTGGTGTCGCTGTCATGACCAACATATGCGGTGGAATGACATTCTTGCGCCAGAGTTTGGCCCGTTGTTCCACGCCAAAGCGGTGTTGTTCGTCAATAACAACGAAGCCCAGGTTCTTGAACTGTACCTTATCCTCGATCAGGGCGTGGGTGCCAATTAAAATATCTAAGCTGCCATCTTCCAGTGCCTGGTGGATCAAACGGCGTTCCTTTGTGCTTGTGGATCCTGTAAGTAGCTTGATATTGACGATGTCATCGCCCACGAGCTGCTTTAGTCCATGATAATGCTGTGTCGCCAGGATTTCTGTAGGAGCCATCATACAGGCCTGAAATCCATTGTCGACAGCAAGCAGCATGCTCATGAGGGCAACAACTGTTTTCCCGGAACCTACATCGCCCTGTACCAGGCGGTTCATCTGCGCACCTGTATTGGTATCTATGCGGATTTCCTTTACAACGCGTTTCTGCGCTCCTGTTAAAGGAAATGGAAGGCGCTCGTTAAAGAACGTGTTGAATTTTTCACCGACTTTATTGAACCGCTGGCCTCTAAATTTCTGTGTGTTGAGCTGCTTGTTGTTGAGCAGCTTCAGCTGAATAAAAAATAGCTCTTCAAATTTGATGCGTTTGATGGCCTGGTTCAGCTCCTTTTGATCGCTTGGAAAATGGATGGAAGCAAAAGCCTGTTGCCTGGAAATGAGACCATGTTTAGCAAGCACATCCTGGGGAAGCGATTCGTCAATACTACGGAATACGGTTTCCAATGCAGTCTGTTGTAAGCGTTGGATTCCCTTGGTATCCAGATTAAACTTTTTGAGTTTTTCTGTCGATGAATAAACCGGCTGTAAACTCATATTGCCGATCTGTTTTACCTGCGGGTTATACAGATCCATTTCGGGATGGGTAATGGATAGCTGGCCATTGAATTCGCTCGGCTTGCCATATATAATATAGGCGGATCCGACTTTCAATGATTTTTGAAGCCAGGGGATGGACTGAAACCAGACCAGTTCCATGGAGCCGGTCTCATCTTTGAATGAGCCAACAAGACGTTTCGTTCTCTTTTCGCCCACGAGCTGTAAAGAAACCAGACGGCCCAGCACCTGTGCAGCCATCATATCGGGATGAAGTTTCCGGATTTTATGAAACTCCGTACGGTCGATATAACGGAAAGGGTATTGTGTCAATAGATCGCCAATGGTAAATACCTGTAGCTCTTTTTTGAGTACATCTGCTTTTTGTGGACCTACACCTTTGAGGTATTCTATCGGGGTAATTAAACGTAATTCAGCCATTCTTCTTGATGGCTAAATTACGAAAAATTTATGCGTTTATGGAGCTGTTTCTTAGGCTCGAGTAACTATTTTGAAGCGGATTCTTCATATTTAATGTCCGCTTTTCCTTCTTTACAGATCACGCCCAATGGTTTGCGATAAGATATACAATTTATTTTGGGCGCCATCATTGGTTGGTATATTTCCATTAGTCGGTTGTTGTCATTGATCATGTTTTGCAAGGTTGTTTTGTCAACGGATTTATGATAGGGGAGGTAACTTGTTCCACATACTGTCCGTATTTCTATCATTTCCCATTCTGTGGCATCACTACATGCTTTAGGGCTCGCAAAGGCAATGATTTTACTGTATTTTTCATCGGATAGGGATTCGAGTTCCTTTTCTGTTTTGTCCTTGTAGGGATTTTCTAAATGTGATTCTGATTTACAAACAACAAATAGCATGCAACATGCCAGGAGGGTGATAAAACCCAGGATTGAGAGATTTTTCATAATATTCTTCTTGGTTTTTTTAATTGAACGGGTAATTCTTTATCTCTGCTACAGGAACTTTCTATTAAGTTTTTGTTAAGAGAAATTTGATTTTGAAATCTTTTGTGGTTGATTTCTGTTGTATTGTAGGTTTAAAACAACATTATTTAGTTGACTTTGTAATATAGTTACAACAATCTGGAAACTTTGATTAACTTTCAAGACATCATAAAAAAGGGGCAATCCAGTTATGGATTGCCCCTTTTTGAGATTTATCTCGGCTAATCTCTCGATTAGAAATTACCCTTATTTACATCCCACCAAAGTCTGGTACCGCCGTTGTCAGGTCCGCCCAACAAGGAGATTGCAGATTGTACTTCAGGTGCATTTGTATTGTATTCATTTTGTGGGAACGGTAAACGACGGATCAGTATTTTAGTATCGATCAGTCCACCGCTATTGTTGACCACAACAGGGAATAGACGCGGATATCCTGTACGGCGGAATTCACTCCAGGCCTCTTGTCCTTCAGGGAAGATCGCCAACCATTTTTGCGTAATGATACGTTCCAATTTTTCTTCGTTGGTAGCGCCCTCATTCCATTTGATGGTCAGTGCGCTAGGTGAAGCTGCGTTATTCTTCGCGTTGAAAGGATCCTCGTAAGCCGCTGCCTTACTTGTATTATCATTGAGATAAGTGCTTAACCCAGCTGATACACCCCATTGTGTAAAGGACGTTTCCACTCCTTTTTCATAAAGTGATTGCGCTGTTCCCCCAGCATTGTTCCAACCTCTCAATGCTGCTTCAGCACGGAGGAAGTAAACCTCAGCAGCAGTCATTAATATCGGTGCTGTAGTCGCTACGAAAGTTGGCGTTGTACCTTCAGTATTCAATGCGGATAGCTTTTGGTATTTATCCTTTTCGATGCCGTCTGCTCCTGCACGGATTCCGATATATTTTCCCGCGAAAGCTGTTGTTGTTGCGTCTTTATACATCGGATTGTTTGTCGTATGGAACAGTATTGGAGGTGCCTACTTTACTATAGGGGATAGGACCATAGATATCTGTCACTCGGCTGGCAGCTTCTACTTTGATCACCAAAGCCGAACCCCATAATGCAGGGTAAGTCTCTGCAAGTCCATTGCTTTTTAGCTTTTCAATAGATTTGATAACATTCAAATAGAGTACTTTAAATGGTTCTCCATTCCATCCATTTACCATGGCGTAATTCAGGTTGTTCTGCCCGCTATTAAACGGAGTAGGAGACATGAAGAAACCTGAAAATACATCCGCATTTAGATTCTGTTGTACCTGATAGGAATTGGGATCGCCCGCGCCCGAGAAATTGTAAATAGACATCTGTGCATTTCGCAAGAAAATGACAAGATCTTGGCCATCACCTTTTAAATCCTCATCCGTAACGCCAATGTTATTTTTGTTATAGTCCTCAAAATTCTTGGTACAACTACTTAAGGTGCCGCCAAGCATTAAAAAAGCGAGTGAGAACTTGGATATGTTTTTTATGTTAAATTTCATCTTTTAATCGTTTGTATTTTAAGACTATATAAAATATCCTCCTCATTTTTACCGATATATGTGTTTTTTAACGAGGGATATTTCATTGTTGGTCGTTTAGAAAGTCGCATTTAGTGTAAGACCATAATTACGTGTTGCCGGCATCATAAAGATATCCACCCCACTTAAGGAATTACCTGTAGACATCGTTACTTCAGGATCGAATGGAGCCTTTTTCGAAATATAGAATAGGTTTCTTCCTACAGCATTTACGCGAAGTTTTTTGAAGAAACTGTCTTTAATATTGAAGTCATAACCGAAAGTCAATTCACGCAACCGCACAACCGTTCCGTCGTAAATATATTGGCTGCTAACCGGACCCATACCAGCCGTGGAAGTGTACCATTTTTCGGCGTCCACTGTTGTTACGGCTTTACCGCTTGGTGTAACCCCATTGATGCTAACACCGCCATTGGCACGGGCGTCGCCACTCGCTTTCGAGACACCGTAACCGTCAAGCAACGCTTGCGTCACGGACATCACTTCGTAGTCAAATTTACCATCGATCAGGAAGCTTAAGTTGAAATTTTTATAATTGAAACTGTTGTTCCAGCCCATTTGCCAAATTGGGTTTGAATTCCCGAGTTTGGTATAGGTGTTGTTTTTCTGCGGAATACCGTCCTCGGAAATAAGAATCCTTCCTTGGTCGTCACGTATAAAATCTTGCCCATAGATGTCTCCGAAAGAACCACCAACTTGCAATTTAGATGCAAAATTATTACGTCCCTCACCTGTTAGGGTAAATTCAGAAATACCGTCTGCAAGTTTTACAATTTTGTTTTTATTATACGTAAAGTTGAGGCTGGTTGTCCATTTAAAATTGTCATTTCTGATCGCATCCAATGATACCAATGCTTCTACCCCTTGATTTTGAATGTCGCCGGCATTAACTGCATACATGTTGTTGAGGGATGCATTTCCAGCTGCAATTTTGAAAAACTGATTGGTGGTGTTTGTTTTGTAATAAGTAACATCCACATTCAAACGGTTATTCCACATGCGCCATTCCGTACCGATCTCCAAGGAAGCCGTTTTTTCTGGTTTTAATTCCTTCAAAAAGGCAATATCATTCACGGTTAGTACCGCATATGGGTCTACCCGGTTGGTAAGCAAGGTAGTGTAAGGAGGAAGATCATTTCCGACTTTTGCGTATGAACCCCGAATTTTGGCCATATTCACAAATTCAGGTAGATTAAGCTTGTCGTTCAAGACGATGCCCAAACCGACCGATGGATAAGCGTATGGGTTTTGTGGTGTATAGGCCAATGTGCTCGACCAATCCCAACGTGAAGTCAGATCCAAATAAATCCAGTTGTCATAGGCTAAGTTAGCCGATGCAAATACCGATTGCAATTGTCTTCGGTTTGCAGACAATGTCGAAGTGACCGGAGTTGTCGTATTTTGGATAAAGAACTGATTGGGAACTTTGAGTCCATCTTTGCCGCTGGTAAAATCTGTACCTTCTGTTTTCCAGTCGGTGATACTCGTTCCAACCAATCCTGTAATTTGTAATTTATCGCCAATATTAAAGTTCATGTTGGCCGTTAAATCACCGTATTGTTGGGTGATCGTGGTATTGGTATAGCTATAAGCTCCATTTTCACGCGCTAAAATGTGCTGTGTGCCGGCATAAGCTTTCCGGTCCCATACTTCGCTGGTACGGTCTACACTACCGCGGGCCTGCACGCTGATCCAAGGTGCAATTTTGTATTTCGCACTACCATTCAAGAGCAAACGATTACGTGTTGAACGTGTTGAATTACGGTTCATAATCCACCAAGGATTTTGTTGGGTGGTTTCGTCGTCCGAAAGTGTAAACCAGTTTTGATCATAAAGATTACGGCCTGTGTTGAACGTTTCGAAATTTTTATAATCCGCAATATTTAAGCTGCGAGGTAATAGGTAGGTTCCCACTAATGGATTATAATAGAAACCTGAAGTAGGTGCATTATCTAATTTTTGCGTAATGTAATTGGCACTTCCTTCAACGGTCAGCTTATTATCAAAGAATGAAGCACTTTCCTTGAGATTGAAGTTGTGACGCATCAGGTCATTTTCTGGAAGAATACCTTTTGCAAGGGTATTGGCATAAGAAAAATACGTTTGGTTTTTCTCGTTACCACCTGACAAAGTCAATGAATTGGTGAAGTTGCTACCCGTACGGAAAAATTCACCTAAGTTATCATAGTCGGCACCATTGGTTTTGTCGCCCCAGCTAAATACACTGGTGTTACTGTTTTTGCCACCTGAACCTTGACCATATTGGCTTTGGAATTTAGGTGTCGATACAGCCTGTTCGATCTGTGCACTTGAGGAGAAGTTGATCGTTGTGCGGCCTTTTTTACCTGATTTCGTTGTTACTAAGATAACGCCGTTGGCCGCTTGGCTACCATATAATGCCGCCGCGGATGCTCCTTTTAATACGGAGATATTTTCGATGTCTTCTGGGTTGATCAATGAAATAGGGTCGCCACCATCACGTTGTCCGCCGAAAACGTTGTCTGGCTGGCTTGCTAATGTCTGATTGTTGATCGGAACACCATCGACAACATAAAGTACTTGATTGTTCCCAGAAGCCGATTTGTTACCACGCAAAATAACTTTTGCTGAACCACCTGGTCCAGAAGAGCTGGAAGCAATGTTAACACCTGCAACTTTACCGTTTAAATTATTCGCCAAGTTGGTGCTTTTAACTTTGTTTAATTCGTCACCACTGACCTGTTGTGTAGAGTATGTTAATGATTTTTGTGCACGGCTAATACCCAAAGCAGTAACGACCACGCTTTCCAGTTGCTGTGTCTGTTCGTCCAGACTTACCGTCACTGTCGTTTCGCCAGGACCAAGAGTTACCGTTTTGTTTTCATAGCCGACCGTACTGATGTTTAATATGCGGTTTTTGTCATCGACATTGATCTGGAATGCAACTTTAACGTCCGTAGAACTTGCGTTGGAAGTGCCCAATACTTTGATCGTGGCACCTGGAATAGGAGCTTTGGTTTTAGCGTCTACAACCGTTCCCTTAATCTGGTTGGTTTGCGCGTGCAATAAAGATGCTGAAAAAAGCATTGTTGGAACAATACCTAACACCCTTAATGTAGAGTATAATTTGTTATTCATATAGTATATGTGTTATATTCAGTTTTTATATACATATTTTCATAACGGTGAAATTTCTAATGAAATGGGCTAATTCCATTTAGCATTTTTGGTTAGAAGAGGGGGATATTGAATAATCGGGGGGCGAAATAAGTGATTATTTATAATAGTATAAGCTATTCAATACCTAGTTATAGGAAGAAAGAGCGGTGTGATTTCCCTTAATAAAAATCTAATTTACTATAGTTGAGCAAAAATCAAAAATTTTATGAAACAAAAATGATACATGTCGGAAGGTTTTTTGGTGTAATTTGCTTGTAGTCACTGAAATGTGCGGTTTGTCATTTTTTTGAACAGCGATAGTGATTTTGTCTTTCACGATAAGAAAGATGTGCCCTATGTGATTTCAGACCATTTACTTGACTAAAAAGCTATTGCCGGATATGCGTTGATCTATCGTTTAGCATGTACCCTTGATATGGAAAAAGCCTCTTTGATGTTTTTGATATTAAATAAGATAATTGCGAGGAGTATAATTCCATATGCAACATACTTAATTGGTGAAACAGGTTCTTGAAAATAAGTTACTGCTAAAGTAAATGCGATCAGTGGGTTAATATAGAGGAGAACACCGGTTGTTGTCGATGAAATACCAATGAGTGCATACATGCTCAGGAAAAGGGGGATGATCGTGAATAAAGACGCGATAAGAAATATTGTGCCCCAAAACAGAGGTTCAGCAGGGATTGCATGATGATTATAGATCAGTTTAGGGATTACAAACAAGGCACATATACTGAGCTGGACGACCAATTGGTGGAGTTTGTCAAACCCGGTGGAAACCCATTGCACAATTAGATAGAAAGCGTAACAGGTGGCAATGGTAGCCGCCCAGAGGACATCGTTTAACGAGCCATTAGCCAGCAGGCAGACGCTGCCGAAAGCAATAAAAAGCGCTATTTTTTGCCAAAGGGTCAATTGTTCCCTGAGTATGATATAGGCTCCAGCTGCGGTGATGAGTGGGCAGGTCAGGTAAGCCAATGCGGCAGACTGGATGCTGATATGGTTGACGGCATAGATATAGGTAAACCAATTTCCAAAGATTAATCCCGAGGCCAGCAGGGTAAGGCAGATCTGACGAAGCTTGCCCGTCCGAGGTAGGAGCCGGAACTTATGGATATCAGCAGTCATGGTTTTTCTGCGGAAAAGCAAAAGATAAATCCAGAGTACCAGGAGCGCAGTGATTATTCTAAAATACAGAATATCTTCGGCAGGATAATCCCTTATCCACCGTACGGGGATAGACATAAATCCCCAGATGAAAGGGGCCAAAAAAGCCGCGAAAAGATATTTTCCGCGGCTTGCTGTTTCGTTGCTGTTTTCCACGGACTAATCTTTCCAGGCAATGACCGAAATCTCGACATTTACATTCTTGGGAAGGGTTTTTACCGCAACACACTCACGTGCTGGTTGCGCTTCTTTAAAATATTCTGCATAGACTTCATTGACTAAGACAAAATTACCCATATCGCTCAGAAAAATGGAGGCCTTGACAACATCCTCAAAAGTATAGCCAGCATTTGTCAGAATAGCTTCTATATTTTTCAGTACCTGATGTGTTTCGTCTTTTACACCTGATGAAATTAACTCCATTGATTCTGGGATCAGAGGAATTTGTCCAGAGACGTATAATGTATTACCGGCTTTGATTGCCTGGTTATAGGGGCCAATTGCTGCAGGAGCGTTGTCGGTATTTAAGATTTCTTTTTTTGACATGGATTACAGTGTTTAGGAGGTAAAACATATTTTGTAGATCAGGCCCAATAAAAAGACAATAATGGCCGTTGCATTAATGATATGCATCGCTTTTATGCTTCCATTTGTCGGGCGATCTGCGTTACGCTTTCTAAAAAAGTACATGGAACTAAGTTACAACAGTAAATTAGAAAGTTAAAATGAAAAGATTAAAAACTTTGAAAGGTTTTCTGTTGAGCTGTGAAACAAAATCTTGTACAAATGGCTGAGATTTTTTGAATATTAGTAAATTGGTGAACGAAATTGAAATTTTATGAATAAGGTAGCATTAATTGGGGGTAAAATATATTCAGGTGACGCGATTTTTGAGCAAAAGGCATTACTGATCAGCGAAGGTAAGATTGATGGGATCGTCCATGATCATGAAATACCTTCAGATTATGAGAGTTATCCAGTGAATGGAGCCAATATCTGCGCTGGGCTGATCGATCTTCAATTGTATGGTGACGGCTCGGACCTTTATTCGGCAGAGCGAAGTGTAGCCTCTCTGGAGCGTATCACCGAAGGTTTGGTCCGTAAAGGGACAACCTCCTTTATGATGACTTTAGCGACCAATACTATCTCTGTATTTAAGGATGCCATTCGGGTAGCAGAAGGTTTCCAGCACGATGCATTTTTAGGTCTGCACCTGGAAGGTCCTTTCCTGAATCCGAAAAAAAGAGGGGCTCATCCGGCGGATTTAATTGTTAGGCCCACGAAGGAAAAAATTGACGATCTTTTGGCAGGGAATCAGGTTGTCAAGATGATGACGATAGCACCCGAATGTATAGCGGACGATGTGCTACAGCACTTACAGGGCTACAATTTGCTGCTCAGTGCTGGGCATAGTGATGCAACTTTCGAAGAGGGTACCCGTGGTTACGATCTGGGAATCCCCACGAGTACGCACCTGTTTAATGCAATGTCGCCTTTACACCATCGCGAGGTAGGACTTGTTGGCGCAATTTTTAATCATCCGACAGCGCAGGCGAGTATTATTGTCGATGGGCATCATGTAAGCTTTGAAGCCGTGAAAATTGCAAAACGTCAGATGGGAGACCGCCTGTTTATGATTACAGATGCTGTGGCCGCTTGTGATAAAGATATTTATCATCATGTTTTGAACGACGGTTATTATGCGCTGCCTGACGGTACCATTTCAGGGGCCGCAATCTCGTTGCTTGAGGGGGTAAAAAATGCTGTTCAAAAGGTTGGCATACCACTCGATGAAGCGATCCGAATGGCTACGCTGTATCCGGCAAACCTTTTAAAGAGAGTGGATATTGGAAACCTTAATAAGGGAAGCATGGCGAATGTCATAGTCTTTAACGACGACTTTAAGTTGGAGCAGGTAATCTTCAAAGGTGAGTTAAAGTTCTGATCCTATTTCCGACAAGATCGGTCGTTTGACCCAGATTGACTAATATTATATGTATCTTCGTTAGTTATTTTGAAAAAACACTATTCTATAGATTGATGAAACGTTCCCTATTATTTTTAGCGACGGCTCTTTTTGTTTTGTCTTCTTGTTCATCCAAGAAAAATAAAAAGCAGGAGCCTGTCAATACCACAACTACAAATGTCGAAATTGTAAAAAAAGATCCGCCCTCGATACCCAAGCGAGAACGGGTAAAGAATACAGTTGAAACGAAAGCGCAGCCTGTTGCTGAAAAAAAGAAGGAAATTGTCGTCGATCTTCCCAAGTTACCACGTGAATTTCGGGCGGCCTGGGTTGCTTCTGTTGCCAATATCAATTGGCCTAGCAAGAACAATCTGAGTACAGCTGAACAGCAACAGGAAGCAATTGGTATTTTGGATTTTTTGAAAAACAATAATTTTAATGCGGTGATTTTCCAGGTGCGTCCCTCGGCGGATGCATTTTATAAAAGTGATCTTGAGCCTTGGTCGTACTTTTTGACCGGTACAGAAGGGCAAGCTCCTTCTCCTTACTACGATCCACTCGATTTTTGGGTCGAACAGGCGCATAAAAGAGGAATCGAGCTGCATGTTTGGTTGAACCCTTATCGTGCGCATCATACCGCTGGCGGTGCTGTTACATCAGCTTCCATGGCGCGCAAAATGCCCGAATCGGTTGTCAAATTGAAACAAGGGTATTATTGGTTTGATCCATCCAAACAATCGACACAGGATCATGCCGCACGTGTGGTTATGGATATTGTCAAACGTTACGATATCGATGGCGTACATTTTGATGATTATTTCTACCCTTATGCTGAATATAATGGCGGACAGGATTTTCCAGACTCGGATAGTTACAATGAATACAAACGCAATGGAGGGGATCTATCACGCGGAGACTTCCGTAGAAATAGCGTAAATACCTTTATCGAACGTATTTATAAGGATATTAAGAAAGAGAAGAATTTTGTAAAATTCGGTATTAGTCCATTTGGTATCTGGAAACCGGGTTATCCGTCAGGTATCCAAGGCTCCAGCCAGTATGATATGCTTTATGCGGATGCTAAATTATGGTTGAATAAAGGCTGGATTGATTATTTTGCCCCACAGCTATATTGGCCTATACAGCCAGCTAAACAGAGTTATACGGCGCTGTTAAAATGGTGGGAAAGTGAAAACACCTTGGGACGCCACCTTTGGCCGGGCATCAATACGGTAGGCAGACGTGGTCCGGAGTATGTTCAGGAAATTGTCAATCAAGTTGAGGCAGCAAGGACACTATTGCCGGATAACCGGGAAGGTGTTATCCACTGGAGCCTGGCTGGGTTGACTAAAAATCCGGCTATGACACAAGCTTTGGTTAATGGCCCTTATCAGGTTAAAGCATTGGTGCCTACTAGCCCATGGTTGAGTGCTAATCCCTTATTGAAACCGACTTTGCTGGTCACTCCACAAGGCGGTCATGTCTTTGTGAAATGGCAACATCAGCAAATTGATCAGGTCGCAAAATGGGTATTGTATCTCAATTACGGTGGTGTATGGCAATATGAGATTTTGGAGCCTGGAGTCACAAGTAAGGATATTCCAACGACATTGAACAACAAAAAATTGGAGTATGTTGCCGTTAAAGCTGTTGACCGTTTGAGTAACGAGGGGCCTTATGCTTCTGAAAAGATAAAATAGTTGGCGATTGCCTAGGCACCGCAAGAGAAAGGGATATCTGTATGTTGGATATCCCTTTTTTTAAGAATGTATTTGTCTTTATTGGTTGGAAAGAATTTTTAAGCAGCCTTTATAACTATTGTTGTTTGCTATTTCATGAAGGATTTGTTTTGAATTGTAATCTATCCAAGGTAAATTTATAGGTATGGAAGAAATCTATAAAACGGTAAGCGAATCGGTGATTCGGATGTCACAGCTGATGTTGCCATCCAATGCAAATTTTGGAGGCAAAATACACGGAGGTTATATTTTATCTTTGATGGATCAGATTGCATTTGCTGTAGCATCCAAATTCTCTGCACATTATTGTGTGACTGCTTCAGTAGGTAAGGTGGATTTTTTGAAACCTGTTGAGGTGGGGGAGTTAGTTACATTAATTGCTTCTGTGAATTATGTAGGCAACTCTTCCATGGAAGTCGGTATTCGGGTAGAGGCCATGAATATTCAGACGGGCGAAACCAAGCATTGCAATTCCTCCTATTTTACGATGGTGGCCAAAGATGAAACTGGCAGGCCTACCCGTGTGCCCCGCCTGATTTTGGAGACCGAAAAAGATGTATTTCGTTTCTACCGCTGTGTGGTGAAGATGGAAGTCGACAAAGAAAGAGACCGTGCTATTCATGATCTGGAGACAGATTCTGCGGAGCAGCAGGCCTATATCAAGCAGCATTTTGATGTGAAGATCAGTCTGAGCTCCTAGGTCTTCTTTCCTTTCTTACCATTCAAATGTCCCTAGATATTTACTGTCTGTGCATTCATCGCTTCCGTCTGTTTTGTAGAAAAATACATAGACATGATAGTTGCCGACGGTTTGCTGTCGGGATAGGATAGCTGTCTGTGTTTTATGCGTAAGAGGATTCATGCTTTCATTTGTGAAAGCGCACTCATCGGGATTGTATAGCAGCAAACGGCAATTACTCGAGCTGATGTTATGTTGTGATGCAGTATCTGCATCATATTCCCAGGAGAGCGTGAATGTTTCTGTCTCTTTATCTACCTCAAATGTACAGGACGTAATCGGGTTAGGGGCTCCTTTACTAACGCGGAAGTTTTCATAATTGATGGCATAGCCAGTTGCAGTTTTTTCTATAGCATTGTTGAGGTTGTAGGACATGGCGTTGCTATAAGCCTTTTTATTAGGGTTATAGTTTTTAAATCCAACCCGTAATAAGACTTTCATTGGGGAGATGAATTTTTGGATGAGGGAAAAACGCGAACGTGACTGGATTTGATCCGCAGAAGGTTTTTTTCTGCTTTTCCTAGGTAAGCCCCTTGCATAGGTTGTATTTCCATCGGTAACGAAAACCACAGATCCTGCTTTACCCGAGAGTGCACCATTTGCACCGTTTTTAATGACTGCCATACTATAAGTTAACTGGGATAAATTATGTATTTAAATTACAAAATAAATAATAATTTGTCAACACCAAATCCAATATTCTGTCGGACTTTTCACATTACTAAGTCGGTACTTATTCGGTATTTCTTCGCTTTCAACCGAAGAAGCACCGAACAAGTACCGAAGAAGCACCGAATAAGAACCGAGGGATCTTAGGAAATAATCTCTATCAAATAATGTAAACACCGGGCGTTTTTTTGCATAAAAGTGCTGTTGTCTGTTTGCTGTTGCCTGCTATTGGTAGTTTTATTGCGATTGTATTAGAATTTGATGTAAAATGTGGTGAAATTGTCTAGCTAAATGCTTTTATAGGGTGTTTTTATGTGCGTTTTGTGCCGTTCTGTTGATGTTTAATGATTTTTTTTGATGTCGAATTATGCGTTTTTGCTTTAAAAGTGCATGAGTTTTAGTTTTTTTAGGAGGTTTGTGCATTTTTTTGTAAGATTTTGCTTGCGGTATGTTGCATCTGTTGAAAAATAGTTATACATTTAACGTGAATTAACTTAAGCTTAAAGTGGAGGATTCACTTTAAGTCAATTATACAAACCAAACATACCTAACATGAAAAGAAAGTTACTATTAATTCTTTCAGGTGTGATGCTTTCATCGAGTCTTTGGGCACAAACGAAAACTATTTCGGGAAAAGTGACCAATGCATCCGATGGAACTTCAATGTCTAACGTTACCGTTGCAATCAAAGGAAAATCTATTTCTACGCAAACTAATTCAGATGGTACGTTCACTATTAGCGCGGAGCCAGGAGATATCCTTGTCTTCCGTGCATTGGGTTCTTCAGAGAGCCAGAAGTTGGTGGGGAATGGAAATGTAATCAATGTGGCGCTTGTGAGACGCGAAGAAACTCTGGATGAAGTTGTGGTCACTGCGATGGGGATCAAAAAGGAGAAAAAAGCGCTGGGTTATTCTGTTCAGGAAATTGGCAGTAACGAATTGATGAAGAATAAGTCTACCAATATGATTAATTCTTTGGCGGGAAAGATTGCTGGGGTAAATGTGACGCAGACAAGTGGAGGTGCAGGTGCGGGGGCAAGTATAATTTTACGCGGCGGGACCTCTTTGCAGCGAGACAACCAGCCGCTTTTCGTTGTAGATGGGGTTATTTATGACAATTCAACTAATGTCAATGGCGATAGTGGCTTTGATGGTGCTCAGTCAACAAATTCCGTTTATAGTAATCGTGTAATGGATATAAATCCTGAGGATATCGAAAATGTTTCTGTATTAAAAGGGCCCGCAGCAGCAGCACTTTATGGGTCTAGAGCAGCAGCGGGGGTAATTTTGATTACGACCAAAAAAGGTAAAGAAGGAACTGCTTCTGTTAGTATCAGTTCGCGGTTCATTTCTAATTGGGCAAATCGTTTGCCTGAGCAACAGAACAGATACAAACGTGGTGAATATCAAATCGATGGTAAGTTGTTGGATGGAGATGCAACCACTACAATGGGGTCCTGGGGAGCACGAGCTGGCCAAGATGAACCCATGTATAATAACATAAAGGATTTTTTTAAATCTTCTAGTACTTGGGATAATTCGGCAAGTATTTCGGGGGGATCAAAAAATGGGAGCTTTTACTTTTCTGCTTCTGATTTCAGGCAAAACGGGATTATTCCAAATTCTAAATTTGATAAGTCTACTTTTCGCTTTAATGGAGAGCAGCGTTATGGAATTTTAAAAGTAGCGGGTAACGTGTCCTATTCCATTGCGGATCAATTGAGTTCTTTGACTTCTGGAGGCTTATATGGTGCCAGTGGTGAAGGTGCTGTCCAGGGGGCTTATATATGGCCGCGTAATTTAGATATGAAACATTGGCTAAATGATGATGGCTCTAAATATCGACTTTTCGATTTTCAGCTTGTTCAAAATGATTTCGATAATCCTTATTGGATCTTAAATAAAATGCCAAGAACAGATAAAACGAAACGTTTTACAGGAAGTTTTAATGCCAATCTAGATATTACCAAATGGTGGAGTATCAATTATACAGTAGGTATTGATCGGTATACCACCAATACAAATAGGTTGACGACTGCAGGTTCGGGTGTTGATATTCTTTATAAAAATGGTATGTTGTCAGAAAACGACCGTACTTATGAGTACGTTAGTTCAAACTTCATGACCAATTTTAAAAAGAAAATAAACGATTTTGATTTTAACTTAATGCTCGGTACGATGCTGGAAAATACCGGAGTTGAGTATAATGGTAGAAAAGCATGGAACTTTATTATTCCGGGCTTCTACGTGCCGACCAATGCTAAAAATACAGATATAGCCATTGCTCAGTCCAAAGTTAAGAAAAGATTGATCGGTGGATTTGGTGAATTTAGAGCTGGGTATAAAGACATTGCTTATGTAACGGTCACAGGAAGAAATGACTGGACTTCCACATTGCCGGTAGAAAATCGCTCTTATTTTTACCCGTCCGTTTCAGGTAGCTTGATTTTCACTGAGCTGTTGCCTAAAAATGATAATCTTACTTTTGGTAAGTTGCGGGCATCTTGGGCCAGAGTCGGAAAGGATGCCGATCCTTATGTGACCAACACCTATGTGGCGGGTGCAGAGTATACATTATATAATCAAGGTCAAGGGGTTGGAGTACGTAACGATTGGTTGAGAGGTAACACACAATTGGTTCCGGAAATTACTGAGGCGCAGGAGTATGGTGCTGATTTGAAGTTCTTTAAAAATAGATTAGGGCTTGAGTTTACATACTATAAAAATAGTAGCATTAACCAATTGCTTCAACCAAGGACCAGTCAGACTACTGGCTATATTTTAATGTGGACGAATGCTGGTAAGATTACAAATCGGGGATTGGAGCTTTCTATAACAGGCTCTCCAATTAAACGTGAGAATTTTAAATGGGATATCACGTTGAATACTTCACGTAATAAAGGTAAAGTTGAAGATTTGTTACCTGGTATGGATATTTTATATGTGACTGATGTCCAGGTTGGAAATGCAAAAGCTGCTTCTTTTAACCAAGGTAATTTTATGGCAATTTCAGGCTCTCAGTGGTTGAGAAATTCAGAGGGGCATTTGGTACTAAATGCGGAATCGGGCATGCCGACATCTGATGGTTTGGTTACACATGAAATCGGAAATAGAGAACCTAAATTATTTGGTGGATTAAATAATAATTTTCAATATAAAAACTGGAATCTTTCCTTTCTTTTAGATTATAGAATAGGTGGTGATATTTATAATGGTACTGATTATTATATGACCAATATGGGTATGAGTGCCCGATCTCAAGACCGTGAGAAATTGACAATCACAGGGGTCGTGAAAACAGGGGAAAATCCAGATAAAACACCTATTTATTCGGATCTGAAAACGTTTGAATACGAGGCTGGTAAGATGTATAAAATTGGGAATAAGGATGTGAGTGGTGAAAATATTATCAATAATTATTATTGGCAGGGAGCATATAACCTTGAGTCTGCCAATTATATGACGAAAACGAACTGGTTGAGATTGCGCTCCGTTACATTGTCATATTCGTTGCCAAATGAAACTTTAAAACGTCTGAAAGGGATAAAAGGAGTGACAGCAACACTTACAGGTACGAACTTGTGGTTATGGACCAATTATAAAGGAATGGATCCGGAAACTTCTGCAGCCGGTTCTGGTGCAATAGGTTCTAGTTCTGTTGGTATTGATTATAATGGAATACCAGCATTGTCCGGAGTATCGTTTGGTTTAAATGTTACTTTCTAAATTTTGTAGTATGAAAAGAGTAGTATTCGCACTTAGTGCATTGGCAATATTGAATTTAACTTCATGTAAAAAATGGTTGGACGTAAATGAAAATCCAACCCAGGCAAATGAGAAGGTTCCTACACCTGATTTACGCTTACGTTCTATCCAGATGCAATTTGTAGATGCTTATGAATCATCTGGGACAAGAGCGTCGTGGATAACGCAAAATGTTACTAAAACTTCTGGAACGGCGTCGAATGATGGTATTATTCGTTGGGATGTCCCATTGGCTTCGACAACTTGGCCGTATCAGGCTTGGTTTGTGTATACAGCATCCAATTTGGAACCGCTGATAGAAAAAGCGACTGCGGAGCAGGCATGGAACTACGTTGGCGCAGCGCAATTAATCCACGCCTGGGGGTTTATGCTGATGGAGGATATGTATGGGGAGATGCCATATACAGAAGCGTTGACACCTAATGTTTCTCCAAAATACGACGATGGAAAGACAATTTTTTACGGCTGTCTGGATATGCTAGATAAAGCAATAGAAAACTTGTCGAAAACACAAGCGGTTACAGCAACGCCATTATCAAATGGCGATATCTGGAATGGGGGAGATACAAAGAAATGGTTGAAATTAGCTTATGGTTTAAAGGCTAGATGGTTAAACAATTTGTCTAAAAAATCTTTCTATAATCCTGACGAGGTTTTGAAAGCTTTGGAAAAAGCCCAGCAGTCAAATGCTGATAATACAGTGATGGAAGCCATAAATACGAGTGAAACTGATAAGGCTGGAGTTGTGTGTTCGATGCAGTTCTCCAATTTGGGAGCCACGGGTAATAGGATGACCAAATGGTATACAGATTTATTGTTTAATACATTTACAGGTGGATCTGCTGTCCAAGATCCGAGAGCAATCCGAATGATTCCAAGCGGTGAATTTTATGATGCACAGGGTAAGAAGGTGTGGCGGATTTCGAAAGGAGTTGATATAATAGGTACAGATATTCGAACAAAAGGAGGTCCTGTAGCTTATGAGATTATGGCAACAAAAAAAGGGACGACAACGCACCCTTCTGGCTATGTTCGTGCTACGACTGCTGATCTGAAAGCTGATCCAAGTTATACAAACCGTTGGTTTACGACAAATACATCAACGGTTAGGCAAGGAGATTCTGTTTTTGTGTCTGTATATTCAGACCGTTTGGACTGGATAAAAGACTTTACCGATAATACAAATGATTATTATATCGCAAGCAGATATAATGGTATGTCCGAAAAAAATCCTAATTTCAATAGCGGTGTACCCAATATCAATTCGACAGGAAGTTTCTATATTCGAGCCGATGCGCCGGCTCATCTAGTGTGCTATCATGAAATGTGTTTTATTAAAGCGGAAGTTTTGTTTAGAAAAGGGGATCGCGCAGGCGCTCTTCAGGCTTATAGAGACGGGATTAGAGCGCATATGGAAGCGATGAATGTTAAGCTGAAAACTTATCCTCAGGTAAGGGGTAAGGAGGTCATTTCTGAAACTGAAATAGCTGCATTTTTAAGCAGTAAAGCGGTTGCTCAAAGTGCAGGAGAGCTGACAATGGCGAAAATTATGCAGCAGAAACAAATAGCGATGTCTTATACTGTTCAAAATTGGAATGATATGCGGAGATTTAATTATTCTGCTCCAGATCCTCAATTTGGAGTAGTTTATCCAGATTTTGGACGTCCATTTGAATTTGATGCCGCAGCACAAGAGTGTTATCCGTCTAGCGACCCTAATAATGTGCGTTACTGGCCAAGAAGAATTCAGCAATGTAGTCACGAAAGAAATTACAATGCAAATAATTGGATGGCCTCCAATCCAGAAGCTGCAAGCAGAACGATTCTTTCCTATCCTGTTTGGTGGGATACGAAAGAGTAGACTGTATAAAATCTAAGAATGAATTGCCTGGCTCCGCTAGATAGAGTCAGGCTTTTTTATGTCATGATTTTCGGTGAGCGGCATTTGGTTGGTTTTTATAAAGTTCATACCTTCGAATATGAAAAAGTTTCTTTTATTGCTCTTGTATTCTATTGGAATAGTGGTTTTATATGCACAATCGCCCAAGATTATTCAAAAACCCATTATCTGGGATAAAGACCGTATTCAGCTTTCGCTGGATTATCTTAAAAATCGGCACGGTCTATCGCAGTCGACTCCGGTTATCCATCCCAAAATGGTGGTAGTGCATTGGACCGCGAATAACAGCGTGAAAGCTACCTTTAATACATTTAATCCTGCGCGGCTTCCGGGGCGTCCGGAACTGACCAAGGCCAGTGCCTTGAATGTATCTTCGCAATTTGTCATCGATCGTGACGGTACGATTTATCAGTTTTTACCAGATTCTATTTTTGCACGGCATACCATAGGTCTCAATTATTGTGCAATAGGGATAGAAAATATAGGTAGTCGCCAGAACCCACTGACTGATGCACAATTGAAAGCGAACGAAGAGCTTATCCGTTACCTCAGTAAAAAATATCCCATCGAATTTGTTTTAGGTCACCATGAGTACCAACGTTTTAAGAAAACAAGCTGGTGGAAAGAAACTGATCCCAATTACATCACGGGTAAAGATGATCCGGGAGATAAATTTATGCATGAGCTAAGAAAGCATCTTGTCGATCTGAAATTGAACCCCCTGCCTTAAATCATGCCTAATCGAAGAATTTCGTTCTGCAGGTAAATTGCGTTTTCCTACAGGAATAAGTAATAAGTGTGCAATTGGTGATCGTTTTGTAATATATTTTGCTGGTTTGCTGTATTTTGCTGCATTGTTAATAAAATGTTAATTGTATTTGATTTGTTACGTGAGCGTGTGCTCTGCACACTTACTTATTTTTCTTTTTAATCGTCTGATTTATTGTAATCGACTGTATTTCAGTTTATTGTAATGTATTTTTGCTTTTAGTCTCGACTAATATATTGCGGTTTAATTCCTGTTACAGAAGTAATTTGTAAGTGAATACTTACTTTCTTTTGCGTTTTTATGTTGCTTTAAGTTTTAAAAACGAAAAGTTCTACTTACTTTTATTCTGATTTTCAATTATTCGTGCATAAAACTGCAATTTGTGTATGATCTAAGAGTCTATTTATGATGAAAAATGCCTTATTAAAGCTATCCTTTTTAATTTCTGTTGTTGCTTGGGTTTCCTGTGGGAATTCGTTGAAGTCTACGCAAGCGAGCAAAACCGCAGTAAACAGCATGACCGGCCGGGTAACGAGCCAAGTTGTTATTCCGGGTGCAGATCAACTTACGCTGTATTTACCACAACTAAAAGGTAAGAAAGTGGGAATAATGGGAAATCAAACTTCCATTGTAGGGGCTGATAAAAAACATCTTGTCGATGTCTTGATCGATAATAAGGTTGATTTGAAGTTTGCCTTTGCGCCTGAACATGGTTTCCGCGGGAACGTTGAACGTGGTGAGAAGTTTGGGAATGATGTTGATCAAAAGACTGGTTTGCCGCTGTTTACATTATATGGAGGTAATAAGAAACAAGATTCTATCGTCAATTCAATTGATGTGATGATCTTCGACCTGCAGGACGTTGGGGCGCGCTTTTATACATACATCACTTCTTTGCACCGTGTAATGGAATTATGTGCAAAGCATAATAAAAAATTAATTGTACTGGATCGTCCAAATCCGAATGGCGATCAGGTGGATGGACCTGTAAGGCATGATGATAAGTTTAAATCAGATGTTTCCTGGCATAAAATAGCCATGATCCATGGTTTAACAATCGGCGAGCTGGCGCAGATGATCAATGGAGAGCGGTGGCTTGAGAATGGCCGCCAGGCTGATGTAACGATTGTACAGGTCAAAAATTGGAATCATAACAGTAGGTATGAGCTGCCGGTCATCCCATCGCCAAGTCTGCCAAATTATCTTTCTGTTCGGTTGTACCTTTCATTATGTCTTTTTGAAGGTACGGATATTTCGGTAGGTCGGGGTACGGATTGGCCGTTCCAGGTATTAGGTTATACAAATCCGGTCTATGGCTCCTTTACTTTTACACCGGGCGAACGTCACGGTATGTCCAAACATGTGGAGGGCAAAGGAACAGTCAATTATGGTGTTGATTTGCGCGGTCTGGATGCTGATCATCAAAAATTTACCTTAAAATATCTGTTGGAATTTTATCAAAAGACACCTGATAAATCCACTTTCTTCGCGCGGCCTGAATTTTTTGATAAGCTTGCGGGGACAGATCAATTACGTAAGCAAATCCTTGCCGGACAATCTGAAGCTCAGATTCGTGCTTCTTGGTCCGATGACCTGAAAGCCTATAAGCAAATGCGTAAAAAGTATCTGCTTTATACTGATTTCGAATAGCAATAACTAACAATATTAACTAGAATCATTTATTTTAAAACTCTATAATCAATGCGAAAATTTGTACTATTTTCTGTTGCTCTTGGATTGAGTTTTCCTTCTGAATCCTATTCTTTTGCAAAAAAAGAAGGTGCTTTGAATCGCGACAATTTAACAAGCGCCTTTCTGAGTTCTTCTGCAAAAAATGCGTTTCAAAATACGGTGCAAGGTACTGTAAAGGATGGAAAAGGTCCAGTCTCTGGGGTAAGCGTGTCTGTGATTGGCGGTACTGCGTCAACTAAGACTGATGCTCAGGGGCATTTTAAAATTACAGCTGCCGTGGGGAGCAAGTTGCGTTTTTCGTCTGTAGGATACGTGACGAAGGAGGTTGCCATTACTTCAGCTACGCTTGATGTAACATTAGCGGACGATAATCAAGCGTTGGACGAAGTGGTCGTTGTCGGTTACGGTACCCAGAAAAAAGGTAACCTAACTGGTGCGGTTTCATCGATCAATGTGAAGGAGAATCTACAGAGTCGTCCGATCGCCGATGTCGGCCGGGCAATTCAAGGGACGACGCCAGGATTTAGTGTTACTGTACCGAGTGGTGAGGTTGGATCTGATCCTACCATGCGTATTCGTGGTGCAATATCTTCCATTCAAGGGAATAGTAGTCCATTGATCTTGGTGGATAATGTGGAAATCCCGAGTATCCAATATGTAAATCCGGATGATGTTGAGTCGATCACCGTATTAAAAGATGCTGCCTCTTCGTCCATCTATGGTGCGAAAGCTGCTTTTGGTGTCGTATTGATTAAGACGAAAACAGGTGGAAGTGCGGAAAAGGTTACCGTAAATTATTCTAATAACTTCTCATTCCAAAATCCATATAAAAAGTTGGAAATGGGACGTGTTAATGCCTTGAAATATACCATTGACGCATTAGAAAGAGTTGGCGGAACCGAAACTGGTGCTTTCTATAAAGTAAATAGAGAAAGTTATGAACGCGCAGTGGAGTGGGATAAAAAATATGGATCTTCAATCGGGAAAGATGATCCAACGGTATATGGCAGAGACTGGTATGTAGATCCGGGATCGCCGACGAAAAAGTACGGTGTTAGAACGTATGATCCATATGATTATATGGTGCGCGAGTGGGCTCCCACACAAACACATAACTTGTCTTTAAATGGTACCATTAAGAAGACACAATATACAGCTTCATTTGGTTCGTTAAACCAAAGCGGTATGTTAAAGGCCGGCGATTCGGATAAGTTTAAACGGTATAATGCTGCATTAAGACTAAATACCGAACTGAATAAATATGTGACTATTAGGGGTGGAGCGATGTTTGCACAACGGAACAAGATCTATCCTTATGCGACAAACTCAACAACGGCCGATCCATGGTTGTACATGTATCGCTGGAGTTCCCTTTATCCAATGGGCTATGACGAAAATAACAACCCAATAAGGAGTCCATGGAGTGAAAATGAGGCGGCAAACCAAGCTTCCATGCTTCGCAATTATATTAATTTAAGCGCTGGTGCTACAGTTAATATAATGAAGAATTGGAAAGTAGATGTAGACTATACATTTACCAATGAGGATTATAGCTGGCGTAAAAACGGGACGAGATATACAGCAGCCAATTCTTGGGTAGCAGCTAAACAACGGTTTGATGCACAAGGAAATCCAGTTTATGTCAATAAAGAAGGAGCTGTTGTCAATAAGGGAGATGCTGATGCAACTTTAGCTTATGATCTTTCCAATGATATGTATACAGCGAATGGTTCTGCGCAAGATCATATCTATATGCGTTCACAAAATGAACATAAGCATACTGTCAATGCATTTACAACGTATGAGCTCGACTTGAATGATGATCATAACTTTAAATTTATCCTTGGTTTAAATAGAGTAACAAACGATGGTTCTTACCATTGGACACAGCGTGCTGATTTATTGGATATCACAAATCCTCAGTTTGATTTGGCTGTGGGCCAAATTACGGGTAGCGGTGGTGAGTATTGGGAATCACAATTAGGGTATTTTGGCCGTGTGAACTATGCGTATAAGAATAAGTATCTATTTGAAGGTAATATCCGTTATGATGGTTCCTCCAAGTTTCCAACAGATTTGAAATGGCGATGGTTTCCATCCTTTTCAGCAGGCTGGGTAGTTTCAGAAGAAAAATTCATGGACTGGTCAAGGGCTACATTAAATCAGTTGAAGTTTAGAGGTTCATGGGGTGTTATCGGAAATCAAACGGTACCTTCTGATCTTTATGTTTCAAACATGGATGCGGGTCAGATTAATTACATCGTCAATGGCGCATTGTTGAATTCTGTGGGCACGCCAAAACTGAATTGGCCAAACGTTACGTGGGAAGATCTGGAGACCCTGGATTTCGGTGCGGATGCCAGATTCTTCAAGAATAAATTAGGTTTGACGTTTGACTGGTATCAGAAGAAGACCAAAAATATGTTTGCTCCTTTGGAAGGAACAACACTGACCTTGGGTTCTGCGGCGCCTTGGGGTAACTTCGGTACCTTGACGACCAAAGGCTTTGAATTGGCCATCGATTTTAACCACCGATTTGAGAATGGATTGGGTATTAATTTTAGGGCTAATTTGGATGACTCTAAATCTGTTTTTTAGTGGCTATACGTCATTACGCACTACCGGTGTGAATTATAATGGTCGGGTATATGGTGATATTTGGGGGTATGAGACAGACCGTCTGTACCAATACAATGATTTTGTATTGGATGGAAATAACAATCCGCAGTTGGTAAAACCAAATGCAGATATGACCAAATATTATGGAAGTACAGATAACGTCTATCTCTTGAAAGAGGGGCCGAATGGTGAAAAGCCTGTCTATCAGCCACGATTCCAAAATTCAACTAATTTCTATTTTGGTCCTGGGGATGTTAAATTCAAAGATTTGAATGGTGACGGCGAGATCGATAATGGTGACGGTACGATCGATAATCCTGGCGATATGAAGATCATTGGTAATTCGACGCCTCGTTATCAGTATGGCTTTAGATTTGGTGCTGATTGGAAAGGCTTCGATGTTTCAGCATTTTTCCAAGGTGTGGGACAACGTAAAGTTTGGGGAGCAGGATTCTTGGCGATTCCAGGATTTAACACTTCAGATGGAGCAATGCCTGCAAGCTTTGTAAACGATTACTGGACGAAAGATAATCAAGGAGCATTCTATCCAGCTGCATTCAACAACGGCGGTAGTGCGAATGTCAATAATATGCAAGTTCAGTCCCGCTATCTGTTGGATATGTCGTATTTGAGAATTAAGAACCTAACTGTGGGGTATACAATTCCTCAGCATATCGTGCAACGAGCTAAGATAAATAACTTACGTGTTTATGTTTCGTTGGAGAATTTCTTCACTTGGGATAAGCTTCGTGGCTTACCGATTGATCCGGAAGAGGTGGAAGGCTTCTCGATTTTTAATGAAACGAATTACAACGGTGGACGTACAGGTGTTGGAACACCAACATTTAAGAGTGCCTCATTTGGTGTTCAGTTAAACTTTTAAACGAATTTGACAGATGAAATTAAATAGAATAAAAATTGGATCTATCATGCTTTCCGCCATATTATTGGGGGTGGGCTGTAGTAAGGATGTGCTGGATAGGCCTGATCAAACTAAAGTAATCGATGAAAACTTTTGGAGAAATGAAGCTGATGTTCGTTTGTATGCAAATGATTTTTATTTAAATTATTTTGTTGGCTATAATACTTTTTATGGTACGGCCTATGCTCCCTTAGTGGGATATAACTATGCAGATGACTTTACTTCTGAAGGAACGCAAGGTGGCTTTGAGTCAGTTGTTCCGACGAGTAGAGGTGCGAGTACGGTGACACCTGATATGTTGACGACCTACTCAGGGCCGACCTGGAATTTTTACTGGGTTAGAAAGGCTAATGTGATGTTGACCAGGATTGAAACAAAGGCCAAGTCAAAATTGTCAGAGACTGAGTATAAGCACTGGACTGCAGTAGCTCGTTTTTTTAGAGGCTACGAATATAGTAGGTTAGTTTCTGTGTTTGGTGATGTGCCTTATTTTGATGTTGAAGTTGATCCGATGGATCAGGCTACAATGTATAAGGAACGTACCAAGCGCGGGGAGGTTATGGATAAAGTCTATACAGATTTTGAGTATGTTCTTGATAATATGCGTGCTGATGACGGAAAAGGTTATGTAAATAAATATGCAGCAGCGGCACTTATTTCTAACCTCATGTTGTTTGAAGGTTCCTGGGAAAAATACCATGGCTTGGATCAGGATCGTGCGAAAAAGTATCTCGCGCTTGCGGTTAAAGCGTCCGAAGTTGTCATGAATAGTGGAAAGTGGTCTTTTGGAAGTGATTTTAAAAGCCTGTTCGCATCTGAAGATCTTTCAAGCAATCCAGAGGTAATTTTCTTCAGAACTTATAATGATGCCTTGAAAGTAACGCACGCCGTAGGTTCTTACAGTAATGGTACTGAAGGGCAGAAGGGCGTTAACTTGGATTTGTTGAAATCTTTTATCTGTAACGATGGAAAGGTTTGGCAAAACTCAGCGCTCACAAATGCTTCGGACTTTTCGATGAAATCTTTGGCGAGAACGAGAGACCCACGGTTTGAAGCTTCGTTGATGGATACCGTTAATACAGCTTCATCAACATTTGCTTACGGTCATAAATTTGCTGCTAGAGAAGCCTTGACGTATATTGGAAAAACTTATCCAGCAAAATGGAGTAGTAATACAAATACAAATGATGCTCCGATTGTGCGTCTTGGTGAGGTTGTGTTGAATTGGATTGAGGCAAGGCAGATTCTTGCGGAGTTTTTTGGTGGAGCAGCTGTTACCCAAGGTGATTTGGATAAATCAATCAATGCGGTACGGAATAGGCCGCTAGACGCAGATGCCATAGCTAAAGGGGTAAAGAAAACGGCACCTTTGACATTAAATTCCCTGCCGAACGATCCAAGCCGCGATGCGGATGTATCGCCGTTGATGTGGGAAATCAGACGTGAACGAAGAATGGAATTTGTATATGAGTATGCGCGATTGAATGATATCCGTCGCTGGAAAAAATTGGATTATATGAACTTTTCACGCAATGTCGATTATTCATTGGGTCCCTGGGTAAATATCAAAAAGGACCTTCCAAATCGTTTGACAAAAGCTTACGAAGGTGTTTTGAAAGTCCGTGACGCAGCAGGAAATACAATCACGTACAATGGTAAAAACGCCGATGCTATGGTGGGATATTACGTTGTTCCGAAATTTGCAAACAGGGTAAGTTTTACCGATCGGTCGTACTTGGCTCCTGTTGGACTGAATCAGATTCAACAATATGCAAATTTGGGCTATATCTTAACACAGACGCCAGGCTGGCAATAGATAGCATTGTATTAAAAGGCCTTTCTGAATTTCAGAAAGGCTTTTTAATACATAATGAATTTTGATTTACATGAAGATGCATAAAAATGCAATATCATTTCTGTTTTATGCATAAAAACGCTATTTTTAAGAAAACATTACGCATGAGGTTTCCAATTATCACCTTTTTTATTGCATTATCCTGCGTTTTTAACGTTGCGATAGCACAGCAGTCCTTCAAATTTGCCCACGTAACAGACACGCATGTCGGTGGTGCAACAGGTGAGGAGGATTTGCGACGTACTGTAAAGGACCTGAATACATTGAAAGATATTGATTTTGTTATAGTCTCCGGAGATATCACCGAGTTTGGTGCTGATCATGAGTTAAAGCTTGCGAAGCGAATCTTAGATAGTTTGCAGCTGCCTTGGTACGTGATTCCGGGAAATCACGATGGCAATTGGTCAGAAAATGGAGCCAACACGTTTCGCACCGTCTTTGGTGGCGAAACCTTTTTCTTTAAGCATAAAGGCTACGCATTCATTGGAACCAATTCAGGCCCCAATATGCGCATGAGTCCTGGTCAAATTCCTCGGGAAAACCTGGTTTGGATGGATTCCATTTTTGCAGCGAATCCGGATAAACAGCTTCCATTGATCTATATTAATCATTATCCACAGGATTCATCGTTAAATAACTGGTTTGACGCACTGAAAAGAGTTAAAACGCGGAATGTCCAGTTGGCGCTTTGTGGGCATGGTCATGCCAATAAATTATACGATTGGGAAGGAATTCCGGGGGTGATGGGACGGTCTAATCTGCGTGCGAATAAAGCGGTTGGAGGTTATAATATTGTGACCATCGCCGATGGTAAAGCGAGTTATCAAGAGCGTAATCCCGGTGTAGGAATGCAGGAGAAACCTTGGGTTGTTGTTCCAATGTTCGACCATCATTATGAAAATGAAACGATAAGCTACCCGAGACCAAGTTATGCTGTGAACGCAAAATATGCGGACCAGGTTAAAGTTAATTGGACGTTTGAAGACGCCAGCGATATCGGGGCGGGACTAGCCGTTTACAAAAATAGCGTGATTACATCAAATACCGTGGGCGATATCTTTGCGCTTGACTTAAAAACTGGCAAAAAGCTATGGGCATACCGTACCGGCGGTAAAGTTTATTCTACGCCTGCTGTGTGGAAAGGGATTGTCGTGGCGGGATCATCGGATCATGCAATTTATGCGGTAGATGCCGGTAATGGCAAGTTGTTGTGGAAGGTGGAGACTGAGAAGGCGGTTTTGGGTTCACCCTTGCTACATGATGGCATGGCTTTTATCGGTGGCTCGGATGGTAAGTTTAGAGCGCTGGACATCAAGACGGGAGCTGTAAAGTGGAGTTTTGACCAGGTCAAAGGATTTGTATCGACGCTGCCAACGTATTATTTGGGGAATGTAATTTTTGGTTCCTGGAGCAATGGATTCTATGCTTTGGATGCCAAAACGGGTAAGCTTTCGTGGGAGTGGAATAATGGACAGGCCAATCGGATGTTTTCTGCTGCGGCATGCAATCCGGTGGGGGTAAACAATCGTGTTTTTGTAGTTGCACCGGATCGTTTTATGACAGCACTGGATGCGAATAACGGTGCGGTCATCTGGCGGGAAAAGAAAGATACCATTCGGGTGCGCGAGTCTATGGGGTTGGCTGCAGATGATAAATTGGTTTATGTGAAGACGATGGATGGGGATCTTTTAGGTATTTCGGTTGCTGGTGATCGTATGGATGTTGCCTGGAAGTCCAAACTTAAATTGCCCTACGAATTGACACCTTCTGCAATTATATCCAATGGCAAGTTGGTCTTTGTGCCGAGTCATTCGGGTTTGCTATCTGGAGTTGACGCAAAAACAGGCGCGGTAGTATGGCAATATAAAATATCCAATGGAATGGTTAATCCCGTTGCACTAAATGGGAGAAATACCGTGATAGCGAGTACGATGGATGGCAAAATAGTTTCATTACAGTTTTAAGCAATCGATTGAAATGGTCTTTTTGAAAATAAATGCCTTGATATGATAAAAAAATGTCTAAACTTCTTAAATTTACGTCAAGCTTTTTTGCTTGTTTTTGCATGTTTTGTTTGTAACTTTGCGAAAGCACAGCAAAATGCTTGGATTAGAATAAACCAATTGGGCTATACTCCAGCGGGCAAGAAGGTCGCGGTATGGGGTGGGAAATCAATCAGGCAGCTTCGTTCTTTTGAAATTAAAAACGCACAAACGGGTAAAACAGTCTATGTACATCCTGTTGGAAAAGATTATGGGGCTTATGGTCCTTTTGTTCAGAGCTTTCGTTTTGATTTCTCTTCCATGCAGGATACTGGACGCTTTTTTGTTCAGGCCGGAGATGTGAAGTCTCCAACATTCCGAATCGCTCGGGACGTTTATAAAGGAGCGGCAGATTTTGCACTGCGTTATATGCGGCAACAACGGACATTGTTCAACCCTTTTCTGAACGATAGCTGCCATACACACGATGGCTTTGCGCTGTATGCAGGAAAGGTTGGCATTCCCGATAGCTCCCGTATCGATGCGGGTGGCGGTTGGCATGATGCTTCTGATTATTTGCAATATGCGACAACGTCAGCAAATGCAACATTTCATCTGTTAGCGGCTTACCGCGATTTTCCAAAGGTGTTTGGTGATCTAAAGCAAGCAAATGGTCTTGATGGAAAAAATGGCCGGGCCGATGTGCTCGATGAGGCAAAATGGGGCTTGGATTGGCTGTTGAAAATGCATCCCAAGGCCAACCAAATGTACAATCAGATTGGTGATGACCGGGATCATGCCAGCATGCGGATGCCAAAGGAAGATCCTTACTATGGTCGTGGATTTGAGAGACCGGTGTATTTTATCGATGGAGAGCCACAGCAGCGTGGCAAGTTTATGAACAATACAACCGGGACAAGCTCTACTGCTGGTAAATTTAGTAGTGCTTTTCGACTGGGGGCGATGTTGTTTGACAAAGAGGATCGGAAATATGCAACGCTGCTTTCGAAGAAATCGGAAACAGCCTATGCTTATGCCAATATAAAACCAGGCGTGACACAGACAGTTTCTGTGAAATCGCCCTATATTTATGCCGAAGATAATTGGGTAGACGATATGCAGTTGGCCGCTGCAATGGGTTTTTCGATGACAAAAAAAGAAAAGTTTGCACGAGAAGCCTTACGCTTCGCCCGGCAAGAAAAGATTACACCTTGGATGGTTAGCGATACTGCTGCACATTATCAGTGGTATCCTTTTATCAATCTTGGGCATTATGAGTTGGCAAAAGGATTAAAAGGACAAGATCGCGAGGAGATTGTTTCCTATTATAAACAGGGGATTGAGCAAGTCAATCGGAGAGCTGAGAAAAACGCTTTTTTTCGGGGAGTTCCCTTTATTTGGTGTAGCAACAACTTAACGGTATCCTTTGCGATCCAATGTCTCTGGTATAAAGAATTGACGGGAGATGCACATTTTGATGAGCTAGCCCAAGCTAATTTTGACTGGTTATTCGGGGCGAACCCTTGGGGCACGAGTATGGTATATGGTCTTCCGGCTGGAGGCGATACACCTGTCGATCCGCATTCGGCGTTTACCTTTCTTGGAAAGCATCCGATCGACGGCGGATTGGTTGATGGGCCCATTATGGCATCCACGTACCGCAATCTGATTGGTATCAAGTTGAATAATCCGGATAGCTATGCGGAGTTTCAAAGTGATCTGGCGGTCTATCATGACGACTACGGAGATTATAGTACGAATGAGCCGACAATGGATGGTACCGCTTCGTTGATTTATCTGTTGGCTTCAAAGGAGGGTAAGGCCATGGAGGAGCCTACCGGAAAAAAGTAACACGGGATGTTTTTGGAGCTATTGTCCGGGGCGACTCGACAAAACGGCAGGTGGCCCTGGTGTTTACCGGTCATGATTTATCTGAGGGTACTGCTGAGGTATTAGCAAGTCTAAAGCATAATGGCGTTAAAGGCTCTTTTTTCCTGACAGGTGATTATCTCAGAACTCCAGGTTTTAAGCCGTATGTCCGTCAGATGTTAAGCGATGGCCATTGGATTTCGGGGCATTCCGATAAACATATTCTGATGAGTGACTGGGGGAGTAGGGATGTGCTTTTGGTCAAACGTGACTCTTTTGTCGCTGATCTAAAAGCAAACCTGAAAGCACTGGAAGGCGCGGGTGTCAAAAGAGAGCAGCTGTCCTATTATATTCCTTCTTATGAATGGTATAATAGTGAAACAGTCGACTGGGCAAAGGCAGTTGGTCTAAATTCGGTTAATTATACACCAGGAATACGGACTGCGGCTGATTATACCTATCCTGAAATGGGGGGGCGTTATTTATCGTCGACAGCGATTCTCGACAATCTCTGGTCTTACGAAGCTCGATATGGGCTCAATGGATTTTTGATATTGATTCATATGGGAACTGACGGTCGGCGGAAAGATAAGCTGTATCATCATTTGGATGATATCATTAGCATATTAAAGGGGAAAGGGTATCAACTTGTGGATGTACCCGATTTATTGAAATAAAGAAATACAATATATACTAATAATGGTAAATACAACGGAGAAAGATTCGAATTATCAGGATTTAGACAAGATGTCTGTGCATGAGTTATTGACAAATATCAATAATGAGGATAAATCTGTGCCACTTGCTGTAGAGCAGGCTATCCCTCAGATTGAAGCATTAGTCAAAGTCACTGTGGAGAAAATGAAGGCTGGTGGTCGAACTTTTTATATCGGCGCTGGTACAAGTGGCCGTTTGGGCGTGCTGGATGCGTCTGAATTACCTCCGACATACGGCGTTCCATTTGAATGGATCATTGGGTTGATTGCTGGTGGTGATACTGCAATTAGAAAAGCAGTTGAATTTGCAGAAGATGATCTGGAGCAAGCATGGAAAGATATGGAAGCGTATGATATTGATGAAAACGATGTTGTTATCGGCATTGCGGCTTCTGGAACCACACCTTATGTTATCGGCGGATTGAAAACGGCAAACGAGAAAGGGCTTGTGACGGGCTGTATTGTCTGTAACGGAGGGTCCCCGATTGCGGAAATAGCGCAGTATCCGGTTGAAGTTATTGTTGGGCCAGAATTTGTTACCGGGTCTACGCGAATGAAATCGGGTACAGCACAGAAACTTGTGTTAAATATGTTCAGTACCGCAGTGATGATCCAATTGGGTAGGGTAAAGGGGAACAAGATGGTCGATATGCAATTGTCAAACCATAAGCTGGTCGGTCGTGGTGTACGTATCATTATGGATCAGACCGGGGCGCTTGAAGAAGAAGCTGCGGCTTTGCTTGAGCAATTTGGTAATGTAAGACAGGCAATCGAAGCTTATCAGGATACCCATTGAGCATAACCTATTAAAATCACCTATTTAAAAACAAACTATGTCACCAGTAATATTATTATCTTTTATAATAATCTATTTTGCAGTTCTGCTTGCTGTAGCTCACTTCACCTCGAAGGGAGCTTCCGATAACTCTACCTTTTTTGTCGCAAACCGGAACTCTAAATGGTATATGGTCGCCTTTGGGATGATCGGTACCGCGCTCTCCGGCGTAACTTTTATCTCGGTTCCCGGCGCAGTCGGTGCGTCTGAATTTAGCTATTTTCAATTTGTTCTTGGGAACGCCGTTGGTTTTGTCATTATTGCCTATGTATTGCTTCCGCTCTATTATAGAATGAACTTGACTTCCATTTATACGTATTTGGAAGAACGTTTTGGGCACACCACGTACAAGACCGGTGCTGCTATTTTTTTGGTTTCCCGTACGATCGGTTCGGCGTTTCGTCTTTATCTGGTCGCAATCGTATTGCAGCATTTTATTTTTGATGCCTGGAATGTGCCTTTCGCGATTACGGTCGTTATATGTTTGGTGTTAATCTGGATGTATACAAACAAGGGTGGCTTAAAGACGATTATTGTGACAGATACCCTACAGACTACCTTTTTAGTGACCGCAGTAATTCTCTCTATCTATTTTATGGCCAAAGGATTAGATTTTGGTATCGTCGATACTTTCGAGGCTGTAAAAGAAAGTAGTTATTCCAAGATCTTTTTCTGGGATGATTTTGTCGGCAGTAAAGCAAATTTTTGGAAACAATTCTTGGGAGGAATTTTTGTGACCATTGCGATGACGGGGCTAGATCAGGATCTAATGCAAAAGAACTTATCGATGGGGACCATTAAAGAAGCCCAAAAGAACATGATCACTTTTACAAGTGTTTTTGTGGTCATTAATATTTTCTTTTTAGCTGTCGGTGCTTTGCTGTATATCTATGCGGCTAAAAACGGAATTGATGTGACTCAACTGGCAACACGCGATTATTTGTATCCAGAAATTGCATTAAACCACTTGGCTATTGTTCCTGCAATCATCTTTATGATGGGCTTAACGGCTGCTACTTTTGCAACGACGGATAGTGCGCTAACTGCCCTAACGACATCTTTCTGTGTGGACTTTCTAAATTTCAATAAAAAAGAAAATCCCAATGATCCAGCGCTGATCAAGCAGCGTAACTATGTGCATTTCGGTTTTTCCATTGTGATGCTGTTGGTTATTCTGGTCTTTAAGCTGATCAATGATGACTCGGTCGTCAATGCAATCTTTACTGCGGCGAGTTATACCTATGGACCTTTATTAGGTTTATTCGTTTTCGGAATATTCACAAAATATGCCGTGCGGGATAACGCTGTACCTTATATCTGTGTACTTTCGCCTACCGTCTTATTTTTGCTTAAAACCTATGTTATTGAAGTGTATACACCTTATGTTATCGGATTGGATTTGATCATTATTAATGGTTTTATCACGTTTTTAATGCTTTTGATCAGTTCTCCAGGTAAAGCAAATGAAAAAGCGTTATCTCATCACTAGTATTTTTCAGCTATAAAAAATTTCTCCATTGGTGAGAAGATGTAAATACAAGTATTGATTTTGATTTGTACGTACAGAAAAATTAAGTTAAGTTTGATATACTTAGTTTTCTGTACGTATGTATCATAGCATAAATGAGACTACGGAATTTATCCGTAGAAAAATTGGAGATTTTACTCCAGAATTCGGTATCATCCTAGGTACTGGTTTAGGTAAGTTGGTTGATGAAATTGAAGTCAAGTATCAGCTAATGTATTCCAATATACCAAATTTCCCTATTTCAACTGTTGAATTTCATTCTGGTAAGCTCATCTTTGGAAAACTGAGTGGCCGCAATGTGGTCGCTATGCAGGGGCGGTTGCATTATTATGAAGGTTACGATATGCAGCAGATTACATTTCCGATCCGTATCATGAAAGTTTTAGGGGTACAAAAATTGTTTGTTTCCAATGCCGCAGGGTCCTTAAATCCTGAGGTGAAAAAAGGTGATCTTGGTATTATTGAAGACCATATCAATTTATTGCCCGATAACCCACTTCGCGGGCAAAATCTATCCGAGTTTGGTTCTCGATTTCCCGATATGAGTGAGGCTTATAACCGAGAAATGATCGTACAGGCTCTTGAGATCGCAGCAAAGCATGATATTAATGCACGAAAAGTTGTTTATGTTTCCTCTGCAGGTCCAAATCTGGAAACAAAAGCGGAATATCGCTATATGCGTCTGATCGGTGGCGATGTGGTCGGTATGAGTACCGTTCCAGAAGTAATTGTCGCTAATCATATGGCGCTTCCGGTATTTGCGATTTCTGTTGTTACGGATGAAGGTTTTCACGAGGATCTTAAACCCGTTTCCTTGCAGGAAATTGTCAGTGTTGCGGAGAAAGCGGAACCTAAAATGACGTTAATTTTGAAAGAATTAATAGCTTTGCAATAAATTGTCTTTTCATGTATCATCTTTGATGGCCAAAGTTGATGGATTGGTGGATATTTGAGAGTAATTTGTTCATTCAGGTGAATTTAGCTTTTTTGGTTTTTATATAATTTTAGATGAAGTTGATCGTACGCATACTTGCCGCATGGTGTGTTTTATTTGTTTATTCCATGGATGTTATTGCCCAGAGCAAGGAAGAGTGGAGTAGTGCATTGGATTCGGCTAGGGCAAAGGAAGATGGGAAGAAAGATTCTGTCATCCTTTCTGCGAAGTATATCCGATATGCCACACTGGATATGTTAAAAAAAGGAACTTATACACGGCAGATCGATACATCACATCATAATTATCAATATTATAATCCGCAGAATTTACCCTGGAATCCCAGCGTGAACCTTGGGGCTTATGGTCTTGCTACACGGGATCTATTGTTCCAACCTAAAAAGACCATTGGCTTTCAGTCTGGTTTTACAGCATTGGAACGTTATTTATTGAACCCCGATTCGATCCAATATTTTAGGGCCCGGGCGAGGTACTCCGAACTGTCGGCTGTGGGATTCTTTTTTAATGACCAAGTCTTTAGGGCACGGGTAGCACAGAATATCAATTCTCAGTGGAATATGAATGTCGATTTCCATTCGACCAAAACGGATGGATTTTATCTTGGGCAGAATTATTCGGATTTAAAGGCTTCAGTTGCGTCTTGGTATGAATCGAAAAATAACCGGTATAATTTGTTGATCAATGCAGTATTTAATCGTTTGGATGCCATGGAGAATGGTTCTATTACGGAGGATCTTCCATTTGCACCCGGAAACAGGCAGTCTCCGGACCGGTTTATACCGAAATTCAATGATCCGAGTAAAACAAATGTACCGCGATCCAAATGGTGGGATAACTCATTGTTTCTACGTCAATCGCTTTATTTAGGGCGATTGGATACAATCGATAAAGGAAAGCCGACCATGCAGATCCATCCGACCAATAGCATGGCGCATAATACGCGCATAAGAAGACAGACCTATAATTTCTTCAAGAACATGGATGACCAAAATGCGGCATTGCCTTACAATAATAAGGCATTGGCGCTGAACAGTGATAAGACGCTGATCACGAATGTTTCCAATGAATTTGAATATAACTTTTTTCTCAGAGGAAAGTCGGTCTTTAAGAATGAGGCGAAACTAAATTTGGCTTTTCAGCACGACATGAACTGGGTGGAGCAGCATCAGTTGGACTCCATGCGCTATTATAACAATACTTCAGCCTATCCACAGCCGCTGAAGAAATTGCCGGATAGCACCACATTTGATCGCTTTTATCAAAATGGAATCGTGAAAGGTGAATTAGGGTATAAGTTTTCAGATCGTCTTGATTTTAGTTTAAAAGCGAATCAGATTGTATTTGGTCACAACTTTGGGGATTTCTTGTATGAAGCTAAAGCGGATATCTCCATGGGGGATAAAATTGGAAAGGTGACCCTGTCGGCTTATTCACAGAATAAATCGCCAGAGATGGTTTTCGAGAATTTAAATTATACCTACGGAAAATGGAATGATTTAGATCTTAAAAAGACGAAAATTCAGAATCTGGGTTTTCAATATGCCAATCCGATGCTTGGTTTCCATGGTAAGGTGGAGTATTTTTTGATGAACAATTATACCTATTTCGAAGAGTTGTCCAATCCACAGAACGATCCTAAAAAGGATAAATGGATTGTTCCGGCACAATTGGACAAAGCGAATTTGTTGAAGGTAAGTGTTGGACAAAAATTTAAATTAAACCATTTTACCCTCGATAATCTCGTGGTCTATCAAAAGACAGATCAACAGAACACACTGGCTGTTCCGGAGCTGTATACTTGGCATAGTTTGTATTACAGTAACCTGTTTTATAAAGTTATTGATTATAGTATCGGTCTGGACGCAAAGTTCAATACACCTTATGCCAATCCGAATTATTCAATTGGGACAGGACAGTTTTACAATGCTTACAAACAGATTGAGTTTTCGACATATCCAATCATGGATCTATGGATTACAGCGAATATACAACGGGTGAATATGTTTTTGAGTTATAATTTTTTAAATCAGAACTTCTATCCGCATGGTTACTATACGGTCAGACGTTATCCGATGAATAGTGCTAATTTTAGATTTGGTATTTCTTGGAAGTTCTATGATTAAAAATTATTTCGGTGTTTCTTAGCTTGTTGTGATATTAAAGGCATAAAATCTTATAAAATAATTTTGAGAATAGAATTTTTAAGCTATATTTGCACACGCAATTAGGGAACGGCGTTCTTTAAAAAAGTATGGAGGCTTAGCTCAGCTGGTTCAGAGCATCTGCCTTACAAGCAGAGGGTCACAGGTTCGAATCCTGTAGCCTCCACCATACAAAGTCGGAGAATTAGCTCAGCTGGTTCAGAGCATCTGCCTTACAAGCAGAGGGTCACTGGTTCGAATCCAGTATTCTCCACCAATCCAAAACGGAGGCTTAGCTCAGCTGGTTCAGAGCATCTGCCTTACAAGCAGAGGGTCACAGGTTCGAATCCTGTAGCCTCCACAAAAGCATCATCAATTGGTGCTTTTTTTTCGTTAGGGGGTTTAGCTCAGCTGGTTTAGAGCACTACCTCGACAAGGTAGGGGTCACTGGTTCGAACCCAGTAATCCCCACGATAAAAAAAGCGTTCTTCATGAACGCTTTTTTTATGGGCTGAATTCGCTGTAAATTTGAAAGTCCCCGATCCGGTATTCAATCTATCTCGGGAATCTTTCGCATTTATTTTCTAACTATTTCCGTTTCTTCCCTAGTTTAATTCCGTAACCTGTTGTCCATTCAATAAAATCAGCTTTACCGCCATGGGCTTTAATGGAAACACCGGCAAAGAAATCTTTGTAAACTTTATAACGTACTCCTGCTCTTAAATACACGGGCATGCTCTCGCCATTGAATTCGTTGCGATGAAGATAGACTCCTACATTTCCGTTGATATAAAGGCGTGAATTTAACACATGATCAATGTAGAATGCGGGGCCGTAAGAAAATAAGGCGGAGAATTTTCCGGCTTTGTCGCCGGCAACCTTCTCGTCGTTTCCACTGGCTGAATAAAATGCATCAAACCCAGCGCCAAGCCGCCATTTGTAGCCGAAATGCTTGCTGTAGTATGCACCTAGCATAGATTTAAAATATTGGCTATCGTGTTCGCGATCAATCTGTTTGAAGCCAAAGGCATAGTTGAAATGGAGTTCCTCTGTTTTCTCCATTTGTGGAATACTACTTTTTCTATAATCAAAAGGCTTGTTTGTTGGTGTATACGAAACCGATAGGCTCAAGGGGACGAGGTTTATCCCTGTGTTCGGTAATGCCAGGGCGCCATTGCTGAAGTGGTGGAAGGCTGCACCAGCCCCTACCTGAAAGTTTTTATTTAGGCGGTAGTTGACCTGAAGTCCAAGATCAATAAATACATTGTTTTTGCTGCCAATAAGTAGGTTGAACGGATTGTCCTCCTCATTGTAGGGGTTGAATCTCCCGGAAAGACCGAGCGCAATGCGGTAGTTGAAATTCCATCTTGAATTTACTTTTGGCCGAATAGGAATGGCAACAAAGCCATAGGCGGCGAAAGGTCGTCCGAGGTGCTCCTGACCAAAAGTACTGCTGTAGATGCCTATGCCGTATATTGGATAGTTGTATATTTCATTGTAAATACTCTTTAATGAGTCTTGAAACTGGGTCTGAAAACCGACTCTAAAATTTAACCCACTATAGTATGAGTCAGCAAGGGTTTCTTTGGAGCGCTCATTGAATTTGAGTTCGCCCCCGCTTTCATGTTCAAGTTGGAATATAAGTCTCGTCTTAGCTGGGGTACGGCTTTGTAAAGTGTCATTCGGATTTTCTATTCGGGGTGTGACCTGTGCTGTGGCACGAAAGGAGAGCAGTGTCAGGGCCACAAAAGCAAGTATTCTTGATCTCATGAAATAAAACGTTAGCGTTTTTTAAAATTTTTGCAAAAATAAGAATGATATATCATTGTAACAACAGTATTTAAACAGTAGCGAAATCAAGTTATAAAAAATGCCATTTTTCAGCCACACCATGTCGGTTAGTGGTGAGAGAAATTAGGCAGCTTAACTATCAGGCTGTCAAATGGGTAAATAATTATTGTTTATGTCTTTAATTATATTGCATATAAAAAGCAATTTATCTAAGTTTGAGGTGAAAAGAAAAAGGAAATATGATTAAAAACCTATTTAGAATTACTGCTGTTACGTTTGCACTAACAACAGCAGGGTGTGCTTTGTTTGCTCAAAACGCCAAATTTGATTGGAAAGAAGCATCTGAGGGGGGTTACACCTACAAGTACGTCACGAATGACCCTACACATTCACGGTTTTACAAGTTAAAAAATGGCTTAACGGTGATTTTGAGCCCGACCAAAAAAGAACCACGTATCCAAACTTACATTGCGACAAAAGCGGGGAGCAAAACAGACCCGAAAGATCACACCGGTTTGGCCCATTATCTGGAGCATATGCTGTTTAAAGGAACCGATAAATTTGGTTCTAAAGACTGGGCAAAGGAAAAACCTTTGTTAGATCAGATTGATGCGCTCTATGAGAAATACAATGGTACAACAGATGAAACCGAACGGAAAGCAATCTATAAGGAAATCGATAAAGTATCTGGAGAGGCTGCGAAATATGCTATTGCGAATGAGTACGATAAATTGATGGCATCAATGGGGGCGGAAGGTACTAATGCATTCACCTCATTTGAGCAGACAGTCTATCAGGAGCAAATTCCTAGTAATGTAATGGATAAGTATCTCGCTGTACAGGCAGAACGGTTTAGATATCCGGTATTGCGTCTGTTCCATACTGAGCTGGAAGCTGTGTATGAAGAGAAAAATATCAGTCTGGATAAAGATAATCGTAAGGCTGTAGAATCGATGTTTTCAGCTGCTTTTCCTAATAATAATTATGGAAAGCAGACGACAATTGGTACTGTAGAGCACCTTAAAAACCCATCTTTGAAAGCGATTCGTGAATATTTTCACACCTACTATGTCCCTAACAATATGGGGGTTATTATGTCGGGTGATTTTGATCCTACAGAGGTGGTGAAAAAGGTGGATAAGGCCTTTGCTTTTATGCAGGCGAAAGAAATTCCGGCCTACACGTTTGATGCAGAGAAACCAATTTTAACTCCTGTTGTCCGCGAGGTTAAAGGTCCGGATGCTGAATTTATGTTAATGGGATTCCGTTTTCCTGGCGCTGCAACAAAGGATGCCCGTATGCTCAATCTGATGAGTCAGATCTTGACAAATGGTTCTGCCGGTCTGATTGATCTGGATTTGGTGAAGAATCAAAAATTATTAGGTGCAGGTGCTTTTCCGTATGTGTTAAAAGACTATTCTCTGCTTCTGTTGCAGGGTAATCCTGGTCAGGGACAGAGCTTGGAACAGGTGCAACAGCTGCTGTTACAAGAATTGGCAAAATTGAGAAAAGGAGAGTTTTCGGATGAGCTGATCACGGCGATTGTGAACAACGCTAAGAAAGACGAAATCAAGCAAAATGAAAGTTATGGTGATCGTGCTGAATCATTGATGGATGCCTTTACTTCGGGTCAGGATTGGGCGTCTGTCGTGGGCTATTCGGATGAGTTGAATAAAATCACCAAGCAAGATGTGGTTGATTTTGCTAACAAATATTTGAATGACAATAATTATGTTGTTGTTTATAAGCGTAAGGGAGTTGATAATAATGTCGTTAAAGTTGTTAAACCTGAGATTACTCCCGTAACGGTCAATCGTGATGACCAGTCTGATTTCTTGAAGAAAGTAGAAGCATTGCCAGAGGATAAAATTCAGCCGGTATGGGTAGATTATAACAAAGATATTCAGAAGGCTACTGCAAACGGTTTGCCAGTACTTGCTGTAAAGAACTCAGATAATGAACTGTTTTCGCTGTCTTATCGTTTTGATGGTGGAAAATGGAGCAATAAATTGCTTTCATTGGCTGCGGGTTATCTAGAATTTTTAGGTACAAAAGATAAATCCAGTGAGCAGTTTAGCAAGGATTTTTATCAATTGGCGTCTGATTTTTCAGTGTCTGCAGGAAATGAAGAAACTATGGTGTCGATTTCAGGCTTGAATTCAAACTTTATAGCTACACAGAACTTGATTCAGGATTTATTGCGTAATTGTGTTGCTGACCAGGAGGCTTTCAAAATGTATATTGCCCGTCTTAAAAAAGCGAGAGCAAATGCGAAAGAAAACAAGGGAGCGATCATGGAGGGCCTAAAATCTTATGCTAAATACGGCGCTAAAAATCCATTTAATAATGTGTTTACAGACGCGGAATTGGATGCTTTAAAAGCGGAGGATTTGGTGAAGGCATTGCACGATTTGGCTAATATGAAACATACGATGCTTTATTTTGGCCCGTTAACTGCCGCGGAATTTGTAGCGAAAGCGAAGCCTTTGAAACAAGGGGCTGGAGAGTATATTCCGGCGAAAAAGGCGGTCGTGTTCGCAGAATTGCCAACAAGCAAGAACCAGGTCCTTTTTGCTAATTTCGAAATGAAGCAGGCTGAAGTATTTTGGTATAGAAGCTCAGGAGTATACAGTAGTGCCTTGACACCGACTGTTTCTCTGTTTAATAATTACTTTGGTGGCGGCATGGGAAGTATTGTCTTCCAGACTATCCGTGAATCGAAAGCATTGGCTTATTCAACTTATGCCTATTATGGACAGCCTTATAAAAAAGAAAACCATTACACCGTTGGGGCCTATGTTGGGACGCAGGCTGATAAGTTTAACGATGCGATTAAAGGCATGAATGAGCTGCTGGATGTGTTGCCTGAAAGCGCTAAAGGGTTGGATATTGCGAAAGTAAGTCTGGAAAAATCAATTGCCAGTGAACGTGTGTTGAATGCGTCTATATTAGGTAGTTATCTAGCTGCACAACGTTTGGGAAATGCAACTGATATTCGTAAAGTTGTCTATGAGCAAGCGCCAAAATTAACTTATGGTGACCTAAGCACTTTCCATAAGAAAGAGATGAGTCAAAAGCCGTACGTTTATTGTATTGTAGCGAAGGAAGAAAGTCTTAAGCCAGAGGATCTTGCGAAACTGGGCGAGGTTAAAAAGCTGGATCTTAAAGAGATCTTCGGCTATTAGATCCCGGATTGCTTGTCTTAAGAATTAGATTAGCGTATGATACGAAAGAAGCCTCCGGTGTTTGCCGGAGGCTTCTTTCGTATCAGGTTTTGTGATGCCCTTTGTTTTTTATTCTTGTTTCACGCTACGGAATCCTTGTTTCACTGTTCGCGAGTAGGATTAGTTTTAAGGTGAATTCGCTATCATGGCTACTAAAACTAGCGTATTAAAACCGGATAATCTCCTCAATCTGTTCGTTGATAAATTGCAGCGTATCTTCTTTGAATAACTGCCCTTCATCATTCAGTTCGTTCTGAACATTGGGTAGAAAGATCTTAAGGGGAAGCACGTGCATTCTTAAGTAGTGGCATATGCCCGTCAGGTGATCTATGCCGCGGAGGTTGCCATAGCGACCTGAGGATAACCCAACCAATGCAGCTTTCTTGTGATAAAAACTAATCGGAAATGTACAGCAGTCAATGAACAGTTTCAGTGCTCCTGGAATACTTCCATTGTATTCGGGAGCGATGAAAATAAATAGCTCAGCTTTACTTACCATTTCTTGGATGGGTTCAAATGCGGTGCTTCTTTTTCCGTAAAGATCTGTTTCTAAAATGTTTGCTGGTAGATCTTCCAACGAAAAGATGTTACTTTCAATTGACTTACGATCAAGTAATTGCTGGTAGCATTTTGCTATTTTTAACGTCTTACTATTGGGACGGTTTGTTCCGGATATTATTAAAATCATTGTGTTGTTGATACTTATAAAAAGCGCATTTTCAAAGTGGATACATATCTTGATTTTTTGTATCTTAGCATCCTGAGGATATGTGCTTTCGATCAATCAAAAGTACGAAATATGCTGAATTAGTTTTGTTAATTTGAATCGCAGATTAAAATTTGGGCAAATTGATCTTCAGAGACGTGAAATGTAGTATAAAATGACATTTTAATTAAGAAAGGTTTTCATTCAAGATGGGAAAAGTAATTGCAATCGCAAATCAAAAGGGTGGGGTCGGAAAAACCACAACGTCAATTAATTTGGCGGCTAGTTTGGCGGTTTTAGAATATAAAACATTGTTGGTCGATGCAGATCCCCAAGCAAACTCTACTTCTGGGATTGGCTTTGACCCTCGTACAATCAGCGCAAGTGTATACGAATGTTTAGTGAATGATTTGGATCCTCGTGAGGCTATTCAATCAACAGAAACGCCAAATTTGGATCTTTTACCGGCTCATATTGATTTGGTTGGGGCAGAAATTGAGATGATCAATATGCACGAAAGGGAGTACAAGATGAAAAAAATCTTGGATCAGGTGAAACAGGATTATGATTTTATTATCATCGATTGTTCACCTTCCTTAGGCTTAATTACAATCAATGCACTATCTGCTTCGGACTCAGTTATCATTCCGGTACAGTGCGAATACTTTGCCCTAGAAGGACTTGGTAAGTTGTTGAACACAATTAAAATCGTTCAAAACCGTTTAAATACAAGTTTGGAGATCGAAGGAATTTTGTTGACCATGTATGATGTTCGTTTAAGATTGTCAAATCAGGTGGTCGAGGAAGTGAAAACACATTTCACAGATTTAGTTTTTGATACGATTATTCAGCGAAATACCCGTTTGAGCGAAGCTCCAAGCTTTGGAATTTCTGTTATCATGCATGATGCGTCCTGCAAAGGGGCAATAAATTATTTGAATTTGGCACGCGAGATTTTACAGAAAAATGGGCATCTTAATGAAATGAATAAAACAGTAACCGCATAATATGGCAGCACATCAGCGTAAAACAGGACTGGGAAGAGGCTTAGGTGCGCTATTAAACGATAGTGTAGAAGTTCCTGCTAAAGGTAATCAGCAAGTGGAAGAAGCTCCTCTAGTTACACCAACTGCAGTAAAAACAACAAAAGAGAATGGCAGTATCAGCCATGTCCGTGTAGAAGAAATATCTGTCAACCCTTTTCAGCCGCGTACAGAATTTGATCCGGTTGCCTTACAGGAGTTATCGGAATCGATTATTTTACAGGGTTTAATTCAGCCGATTACCGTACGTAAAATTTCGGACGGAAATTATCAGTTGATTTCCGGAGAGCGGCGTCTCCGCGCTTCGCGCTTGGCCGGTATCACCGAAATTCCAGCGTATATCCGTACCGCCAACGACCAGCAGATGCTGGAGATGGCCCTGATTGAGAATATTCAACGGGAGAACTTAAATGCTATTGAAGTAGCCTTAAGCTTTCAGCGCATGATTGAGGAGTGTAATTTAAAACAGGAAGAATTGGGTGAACGTGTTAGTAAAAACCGTTCTACTGTTACAAATTATCTCCGTTTATTAAAACTTCCACCTGTCATTCAAGCGGCAATACGCGATGGAGCCTTGACTATGGGACATGCTCGTGCCCTGATTAATATTCCAGAGGTTGATAAGCAGCTTTATATCTTTAAGTTGATTATTGATCAAGGTTTATCCGTCCGTAAGGCGGAGGAGTTGGTTCGTGAGTTACAAAAAGGCGGTAAGAAAAAAGCTGGAAAAGATAAAGCTCCGATGTCTTTTCAATTGCAGAAAATTGAAGATGATCTGGCGTCGAAATTTTCTTCTCGTGTCAAATTGAATCTGAAGAGCACCAAAGGAAAGGGTGCTATTGAGATACCTTTTGAATCGGAAGATGATTTAAGTCGCATTCTTGAATTGTTAGATTGGTAATATGACCAAGTTAATAAGCTTGATATTTGCGGTATTTGCACTGTCGGTAGTACATGGACAGACTGTGGATACAATTCCTAAGAAACAGTTGGCACCCGTCAAAATAGATAGCATAAAGCAAAAATCGGTACAGGATACCGTAAAGAAGGAATCTCGGAAGGAACGTAAAAAACGGGAGAAGGAGGAGGCGAAGGCGAAAGAGAAGGTTGTGTTTAAAGATTCAACCCGTTTGGCTATCGAAGCAAAAAATAAACAAGCTTGGAAGCGCTCTTTAGTACTTCCAGGCTGGGGACAATATACAAATGGCGGCGTTTGGTGGATAAAAGTACCTGCAATCTATGGTGGCTTAATAACAACCGTACTTGTTTTCGATTTTAATAACCGTTATTATAAGGAATTACTGGGGGTATTACAAGACAAAGCTCTTGGTAAGCCGATTGATCCTTATTACATCGGAATCTCCGACCAATCTATCATCCGGGCAAAAGATAATGCGCGGCGAAATCGAGATCTCATGGTGCTACTTACGTTAGGTGTTTATGGCCTGAATGTCGCAGAAGCTTATATCGACTCGATGCTTAAATATCGCTGGAGTATCGGTGATGATAAACCCAAAAAAACGGCTTTCTTAATAGGACCTACTTTAATGGATGCTAGTCTCGCGTCGGGAACTTATTCGTTTAAACCTACGGTCGGACTTAAATTGACCATGAAATTCAATTAAAATCTCCTGTTTTAAAGGTTATATTTTGATTCCTTTTGTTTATTCATGAGTTTATTTCTTTATTAAGGGATTCATATAGCCCAAGCAAATTTAAGACAATAAGGACTGAACAGTTTTATTTTCATACGGGTTTATGGTTTTAAACATGGGTATTTCATTGAAATTTTTTAATTTTAAAAATAAACTATACTTTTTTCTAAATATATGAACATCATTCTCTTGGGATATGGCAAAATGGGGCAGATTATCGAAAGATACGCGCTGAAAAGAGGCCATCAAATTTTTTTAGTTGTCGATGAACATAATCGTCCTAACCTGACTGCTGATGATATTAAAGGTGCTGATGTCGCAATAGACTTTAGTGTACCTTCTGCAGCATTGGATAATATGAATCTTTGTCTTGAGGCAGGTGTACCTATTGTCGTCGGAACAACCGGTTGGTATGATCAACTGGAGGATGTTAAGGCGAAGTGTTTGGATGCTGATGGTTCTATTTTGTATGGCTCCAACTTCTCTATCGGAGTGAATGTATTCTTCCATATCAATAGAATGTTGGCGAAGGCATTGCAGCCTTATAAACAATATGATGTTCAGGTAGAGGAAATACACCACATTCACAAATTGGATGCACCAAGTGGTACAGCAATTACGATTGCAGAGGGAATATTGGATAATAGCGATGTGAAAACCAATTGGGTAAATACTGTTGTTGGTGAACAGGATGAGCTTATTCCAAAACCACAGGAACTTTTAATAGAAAGTCATCGAATTGAAGAGGTTCCGGGAACACATACGGTACTTTATAGTTCTGAGGTTGACCAAATAGAATTTAAACATACCGCACATAGCCGTGATGGATTTGCTTTAGGAGCTGTAGTTGCTGCTGAATGGTTGAATGGCAAAAAAGGTTTCTATCAGGTTACTGAAATTTTTGATTTTAATAAATAGTACTAATTAGTAGATTATGGGATTAATTATATTTGCGGTTTTAACAGCAATATCGGGATATGGTTTGTGGCAATTGTTTGTTAAAGCTGGCAGAAATGGCTGGGAAGCGATCGTGCCTTTTTATAGCCAGTATATTCAGGCAAAATTGACGGGAAGACCTACATGGTGGGTAATTTTATTGCTCGTGCCAATTGTCAATGTCTTTGTTTTCTATAATCTTTACCTTGATTTTATCCATTGTTTTGGAAAACGCCGGTTTTGGGAGAATGCTGCTGCTGTTTTAGTGCCTTTTATCGTTCTGCCCATGTGGGCAAAGGACAACAATGTGCGTTTTTTGAATGGTTTATATGCAAAGAATTTAAAGGCAGCTACTCAGGAAGGTATTGAACTGACCGAGGAGAAACGTGCCGAAATTGCACTTGAATCTTACAAAGATTATAAAATTAAATATCCGTACAAGAAATCCATGGTACGTGAATGGGCAGATGCCATTGTATTTGCAACTGTAGCAGCGTCACTTATTCGTGGTTTTCTGATCGAGGCTTATATGATTCCTACAGGATCGATGGAGCGTACCTTGTTGATCGGGGATTTCTTATTTGTAAGCAAGTTAAATTATGGACCACGGGTTCCTAACACACCGATTGCCTTTCCTTTTGCGCATCATACGATGCCCATCACTGGTGGGAAAGCATATTCTGAATTGATTGAACTACCTTATAAGCGTTTGCCAGGATTTCAAAAGATTGAGCGTAATGATGTTGTTGTTTTCAATTTTCCTGCAGGTGACACTGTCGCGCTCGAGAACCAAAATGCAAGTTATTACGATCTTGTTCGGGCTTATGGCTGGCAGACTGTCAATTCCCAATTTACGATCCAGGCAAGACCTATTGATAAAAGGGAGAACTATATTAAACGCTGTGTCGGATTGCCGGGCGATAAAATTTTCATGAAGGATGCTAAACTCTTTGTGAACGATCAACCGGGTTTTGATCCTCCAGAAAGCCAATTGGACTATCTCGTCTTAACGGATGGTACCCCATTAAATATGGATAGATTACGGGAGTTGAGAATAGAAGCGGCTGGTGGAGATCAGCAGCCTGGTGTTTATCAGTTGTTCATGACAAAAGATGAATTAGCTATAGTAAAATCGTGGTCGAATGTCAAAGAAATCAGAAGAAATCCTGGTGGTGAAGGTGCTTATCCGTACGATCCACAATACAAATGGAATTTTGACAATTTTGGGCCGATTTTAATCCCGAAGAAAGGATGGACGGTGGCATTAAATGCACAGACTCTGCCCATTTATGAAAGAGCGATCCGCGTTTACGAAAACAATAAGTTAGAAAAACGTTCGGATGGGATCTATATCAATGATGTGAAAGTAGACCATTATACGTTTAAAATGGATTATTTTTGGATGATGGGTGATAATCGCCATAATTCCTTGGATTCAAGAGGTTGGGGATTTGTTCCCGAAGATCATGTTGTCGGAAAGGCTTTATTTACTTGGATGAGCTGGGATGAGATTGGTACAGGACTTTCGAAAATTCGCTGGAACCGTATCTTTAAAGGAATTCATTAGCAACTGCCATTTGAGCAATAACACCGCTATTTGGGGTGCAATAAAAAAGGGCTTTCGTTGTGAAAGCCCTTTTTTATGAATCTGTGTTTTCTCTCAGCAAGAGAAAACCTTTGTGATCTCCTTTGGAGCTACTGGTGACAGCGAAATTACGAAGGTTTTAATGAATATTTTTGCAGTTTCTCAACCACAAGGGTGCTGCCTGATGAACGCTATTCCCTGAATGTTGCACTACTTCAAACAAGCGAGGTAACGTTTGATCGTTTCCTCTAACCCTAAGTATAGTGCATCGGATATAAGCGCATGGCCTATGCTTACTTCCAGCAGCTCAGGAATGTGCTGGTTGAAATATTGCAGGTTGTTGAGGTCCAGGTCATGGCCTGCATTTAGACCTAATCCAACTTCACGTGCTTTTAATGCAGCTTTGAAATAGGGTTTTATCGCAAGTTCTTTATCGAAGCCATACTCTGTAGCAAATCCTTCTGTATAGAGCTCAATGCGATCTGTTCCTGTTTCGGCCGCGGCCTCTACCATTTCTTCGACGGGATCAACAAAGATAGAAACACGTATACCTGCATCTTTGAACAATTTACACATATCTTGTAGATAGGCTTTGTTTTTAATGGTATCCCAGCCATGGTTAGAGGTTAATTGTCCTTCGGTATCGGGCACTAAGGTTACCTGTGCTGGTTTATTGGCCAATACAAGGTCAATAAACTTCTGTTCTTGGCAATTCCCTTCAATATTGAGTTCGGTCTGGATTTCTGCTTTTAGATCAAAAACATCCTGATATCGAATATGTCTTTCATCAGGTCGTGGATGCACAGTGATACCTTGAGCGCCAAAACGTTCACAGGCTAGTGCCGCAGATACTAGATTGGGGTTATTGCCACCTCTAGAATTTCTGAGCGTTGCGATTTTATTGATATTTACTGAAAGTCTAGTCATTTTCCTGTATGTTATGATGTAAAAATACAAATAATATCTATTTTTTTTTAACTTGCATATATGGATGGAATCGACTATAGCCTGTTTAGCGGCTTTCGCCTATTGGACGTTATTGATATCATATTGGTAGCGATTATTATCTACTATATCTATAGTTTGATTAGGGGGACCATTGCCGTTAATATCCTGATTGGCGTAGCACTGTTTTATGGCGTTTATATTGTCGTCAAACAGATGCATATGCGCTTGCTGACTGAGATATTTGGCGGTTTTATATCCGTAGGATCAATTGCTTTGATTGTTGTATTCCAGCAGGAAATCAGGCGGTTCTTACTACACGTGGGAAAGAATATATCCATGAAACGAAAAAAAGTTTTTTGGTCGTTTATCGGGAATAAAAAGGCAATACAAAAAGATTTGACGGAGGATCTAAAACCCGTTATTGAAGCCTGTAGAAGCATGTCGCGTACACGGACGGGAGCTCTATTAGTTTTCTCAAAGTATTTTGACGAGGAATATTATCAAAGCAGCGGTGAGTATATTGATGCCCATATCTCCAAGCGCTTGATTGAAAGTATCTTTCATAAAAATAGCCCATTACATGATGGTGCGGTGGTTATTGTTGATTTTAAGATTATGACAGCATCTTGTGTGCTACCATTGTCGGATAGTGAGGATTTACCGCTGCAATTCGGACTACGGCATCGCGCTGCAATTGGAGTGACGGAAATCTCGGATGCGATTGCCGTTATCGTCTCTGAAGAGACTGGTGAGATATCTTTTGCGAAGGATGGAAACGTCAATATGAACGTTTCACCAGAAGAACTTGAGCAATTGCTAAAAGACGAGTTATAAAATAAAAAGCTGAGCTATAAAAAAAGGTTTTAAATGCCAATGCCCCCAAAAAGTTAGACACTTTCTGGGGGCATTTTTAGATAGAGATACCTATTTCTTTGCAGCGTTGATCACTTGTGTATTTAATTTGATGTATTCACCATTTTTATCTGCTGTGGCAACTTCAAGACCTTTGGTTGCTGTTTCTATCGCACCTTTTTTATCTCCAGCTTTTAATTGCGCTTTTGCTTTCCAATATAGGACGTGAGCGGCTTTGGGTTGAGCTTTAGCAGCTTCGTCAAACCAGCTTAGTGCTTTATTTAGATCTAAATTATTACTGAAGTAATATTGGGCTGCAGCAAAATAAGGTTTTTTCTCACCCTTCATAGCCTCGTCAATAGAAGCTAATATTTTAGCCTGTTGATTGACTTTGAGATCAACCTTTACAGACGTTTTTTCCCAAGCGAGACTCAATACAGCGCCTGTAGGTGTAACATTGTCAAAAGAAATGGTAAATGTCTCCACTGGATTTGCTAAGGTCTGTGGTTTAACATTGAAGCGTAAGGCATCTTCAGTTTGTTTATAGGTATAGGCACCCCATTGTTTTGTGTTTTTACTGATGATGATGGTCCACTCTGATTTGTTCGGGATTGTGAAAAGAGCGTAGGTTCCAGCAGAAAGCTTATGGCCATTCAACTCAACATCACCTTCAAAGGTTAATGTGGTATTGGTATTTGCTCCTGTACGCCATACTTCATTATAAGGAACAAGATCGCCAAAGATCTTACGACCGTTCATGCTAGGTCTGCTGTAATTAAGGGTTACGTTTTCAATACCCAATCCTTGTGTAACTGTCTGTGAGCTACTTGCTGCAGGTAGCTTTAGCTGAGCAAAAGATTCGTTGGCCGTAAACATCATTGTTGCGGCAATGGCAATTGCAAAAAGATTCTTTTTCATCTGTATCATTGTTTGTTTTGTTGTATGCTTAATATTTAATGGCTCTTACAGCATCTATCTCCTAAAAGTAGGAAGAATTTTAAGAAAAAAAGGCATCTATTTTTAGATGCCTTTTTTTCTTAAAATATAAGATGGATTTACCTTAATTCGTTTTTTCCCACTTTATGACCTGCTATAGAGAAATACATAATGTATAGATAGCCTGGTACCATCGCATATAGGAATGCATGTTGAAAATCAATATGCAAATGATCTTTTAACAGTCCATAGATCAAAGGCCATATTGCTCCACCAGCAATACCCATAATCATAATTGCTGATCCTGTTTTTGTGAATTTTCCCAGACCTTTAATTCCTAATGGGAAGATCGCTGGCCACATGAGGGAGTTTGCGATTCCTAATAAGGCAACAAATATAAATGATGTTGTGCCAGTTGTGAAAACAGAAATGACGGTGAATGTGATGCCAATGATTGTGCAAATGCGTAGGGCCATTTGTTGTGATACAAATCTTGGAATAGAGATAATACCGATAATGTAACCGATCAACATGCAAGATAGTGTAAATGCTGTTGCGTAGGTCGTAAAGAAGGGATCAACTTTCAGTTCGCGTGCATAGACGCCAATGATATCTCCCGCCATAACTTCGACCGCTACACAGAAGAAAATTGCCAAAGCGCCCAAGAACAAATGTGGATATTGAAATATCGATGTTTTCTTTGCCGCAACAGTTCCGCTTTCTACGCTGCTTTCTTCTTCTGCGTCCATATCGACCTCAGGCAAGTGAGTGAACTTTAAGAAAATTGCGAAGGCAACGAAAATAATTGCAAGCGAGATGTATGGCGTGTGTACGCGTTGAAGAAGATTATCTAAGATCGCATTTTTTTGGACCAGATCCGTTGTTGCTTCTAATTTTGCTGTTACTTTTTGAGCATCTTTTAAAAAGAGTGTTCCGAAAAGGATAGGTACAATGATACCAGCCGATTTATTGAAAAAACCAGCTATTGAAATTCGTTGTGCTGCGCTATCAATAGGACCAATAATACTTAAGTAAGGGTTAACTGCTGTTTGTAATAATGCCATTCCTGAACCTTGAATAAAGATTCCTGTTAAAAATAGACCATAGCTTCTGTTATCTGCCGCAGGAATAAAGATCAAGGACCCTAAACCTAATATAATAAGACTGACAACTAAACCATTTTGGAAACCAATTTTTTTGATGATGACTGAGCTTGGAAGTGCTAGGAAAAAATAAGCAATATAGGAAGCAAAGGTTACGAAGAAAGCTTGCAAATCTGTTTCGAGGTTACAAGCAATTTTTAAGAATGGAATTAAAGTTCCGTTTGCCCAGGTAATAAAACCGAGGATAAAAAATAAACCACAGCAGATGGCCATAGGGCGAAAAGCTGTTTTACCAACGTTAGGATTAGTGGTCATGTTTTGTTTTATTATATTTAGTTAAGTTATCGTTCGAGTAGTTAAGTTATCGTTCGAGGATTGGTAAATCAGTAGGAATAAGGAATGAACAAACGATTGCATGCAATTTTTGTTGATTTTTAAAATATCCATCCTACAAGACTACTTAAATTTATTGAATATTGGAAATAAATAAAGGCATATTTTTGGAGTATTTTGATAATTAATTGGCAAAAAAAAGGAGGATAAATTGTGAAATTTATCCTCCTTTGCTTATAAACGTTGTCGAATTTTAATTAGACCAAGTTGATAAATCGAGTTAGCAGGAGCCAGACAGTCCTCTTCATTTTGGAACGATTGCTACTGTAAGCCTTGAGATACAATTTAATTTGTTGAAACGGTCGTACATTTTTATTTCCCAAATGTGTGTGGACCGGCCAATATGTATCGGGCTACATTTTGCGGTGATTACACCGCTACTGACCGGGCGTATGTGATTGGCATTTACTTCAAGTCCCACACCGCGGTATTTGTCAGGGTCAACCACGAGATTGGATGCGATACTTCCCAAAGATTCCGCCAGAACGACAGAAGCACCGCCATGTAAAATGCCGTGCGGCTGTTTGACTTTATCTGTTACAGGCATGGTCGCCGTGATGGAGTTGTCATCTATTTCTGTTGCTTGAATTTCGAGCAGACCTGACAGATATTTATTGAAGAATACGTTAATTTCCTCAATGCTGTAATGCTGAAACCAAATTTTTGACATCGTCTGAGTTTAAATAACGTTCTTGGATAATAATGCGGTGATGATTGAGATGGCCCGCAATGACATACAAAAGCGCTTTTACACTTGTCAGCCGTTCAGATGCCATGCCCTTACGTTCTAGTTCCACATCGTTAAAACTATTGAAAAGCATCATGTTAGCTTTGCGAAGAAAGGTGAATTCTTTGCTTAAACTTTCTAATGTGCGGTCGTTGTAACGGGAATATTGAATGAGATAGTCTTGGTCATACCCGGCAAGCTCTTTAAGGTCATTACGTGAAAAACGCAATGCCCGGTAAGCCATGATACGCTCATTATCGATGACGTGGCCAACAACTTCTTTGATGGTCCACTTATCTTCGGCGTATTTAAAATTACCTCTTTCCTCAGGAATCGTGTCCAGAAATGCTGGAAAGGAGAGCGTTTGTTCTTCTAGTGCATCAAACACGTTATCGACGACAGTCTCAATATAAGGTGCGTAGACTGCTGGATATTCGTCAGATTTGAGTGGCTTCATATTTTAAATTGCTTTTTAAGATTATTCGAAATGTTGTTCCTTTACCTACTTCAGATTCTTTTACAAAAATTTGTCCCTGGTGGTACCGCACCATTCTTTTTGTCAGACTAAGGCCAAGCCCCCAACCTCTTTTCCGTGTTGTGAAACCCGGCTGGAAAACAGATTCAAAATTAGATCTCGGAATTCCTTTGCCCGTATCACTAATGTCTATAAAAATTTCTTCTTTCGCAATATTTTCTGAAATATTAACAGTTATCTTTCCTTCTGTGCCAATGGCATTTACTCCGTTTTTCAATAAATTTTCGATAATCCAATCAAAGAGTGGAATATTGAGTTGTGCTTCAAGATGTGTGTCGCCTTTTAATTCGAAAGCAATTTTATTACTGGTTCGTATGCGAAAATAATCCATATAATTTTTGATGACATCATAGAGGTTATGGTTGGTCAGTACGGGAGTAGATCCTATTTTGGAGAAGCGGTCAGCGACGATTTCAAGTCGTTTAATGTCATTTTCCATTTCATTTAGCGTGTCATCTTCTTCGGCATCAAATTTTATGCGAATCAATTCTAACCAGCCCATCAGTGACGAAATAGGGGTGCCCAACTGATGTGCTGCTTCTTTGGTTAGTCCGACCCAAACAAGATTTTGTTCAGATTTTCGGATGGAGTTGAAAACCGTATAGGCAATAATGAGAAAGAGGGCAATCAATGATAATTGTACATAAGGAAACACCCTTAACTGTTGCAAAAACCAAGAATCCTTATAATAAACATGCCATTTTTGACCATTTTCCAATTCCAATGTAATCGGAGGATGGCTCTTCTTCATAAACGCGAGCTGCTTTTGAAAATATGCCGGATCATAATCGAGATGTTTTGTAACACTGTCGTTGTGTCCGGGTTTAATATTTGTCTTTGTGGAATCGAGGTTACGCCAGAAAATAATGTCTTCCTTATCGTCAGTAATAATTGCTGGTAAATTTAGGCTGTCTCTTACGGCGTAAATAAATGTAATGAATTCATCATCAACGTCGGGCATGGTCATGATATTTTTGGTACTCATAGCCCATACCTCAGCCTTTGAACGTTCGGCATGCGCAAGATTTCGAACGAGGTAGTTGGTATAAACCAAAGAGGCGACAGCAATGACTGCTGCAAAGATAAGCAAGATAAATTTCCAGCGTTGTTGGCTAATCTGATAGGGTTTCATGATTACGTATTCGTGTCCTTCATTTGCAAATTACTGAATAAATGTCTGTTTTCTGCACTTTTATTCATTGAAGAAGTTAACGTACCATCCAAATCAAAAATTTTGTGGTAATTTTGCGGCATGAGTTCAGAAAGAAAAGTAAGAGTGCGTTTTGCACCGAGCCCGACAGGTGGTCTTCACCTTGGTGGGGTACGTACAGCTTTGTTTAATTTTCTCTATGCGCGTCAGCATCAGGGAGATTTTATTTTACGTGTCGAGGATACGGACCAAACTCGTTTTGTCCCAGGTGCTGAGGAGTATATCAACGAATGTTTAGCATGGTGTGGTCTGTCTCCAGATGAAAGCCCGTTAAAAGGGGCGAGTACGGACCTTACCGTCAAAGTGAGCGAAAACCATCTTACCGGAAATATGCTGAGCAGTTGATCGAGAATGGTTATGCTTATTATGCATTTGATACTGCAGAGGAATTGGATGAGCAACGTAAGTTGCAGCCTAATTTTCGCTATAGCCACGAAAATAGACTTCAATTGCGTAATTCATTGAGTCTGTCTGAGACTGAAACTCAACAATTATTGGATGCGGGGACTCCGCATACCATTCGTATAAAGATTCCTACCGATGAAACGGTAACATTCACGGATATGATCCGTGGAAAGGTTGCTTTTGATACAAATCTTGTCGATGACAAGGTGTTGCTTAAAGCAGATGGCATGCCGACTTATCATCTGGCAGTTGTTGTCGATGATAAAGCTATGGAAATATCGCATGTTTTCCGTGGTGAAGAGTGGTTGCCTTCGGCGCCTATCCATATTTTATTGTGGGAATACCTCGGCTGGGGTGATAGCATGCCAGGTTGGGCACACCTTCCATTAATTCTGAAACCAGATGGAAATGGTAAATTAAGTAAGCGTGATGGCGATCGCTTGGGCTTCCCTGTTTATGCAATGAACTGGACTGATGCGAAATCTGGTGATACAACAAAAGGATTCCGTGAGATGGGCTTCTTGCCAGAAGCTTTTGTCAATATGCTTGGGGTGTTGGGCTGGAATGATGGAACTGAACAGGAGATTTTCTCCTTAGATGAATTGATCCAGAAATTTGGTGTTGACCGTATCAGTAAAGCTGGGGCAAAATTTGATTTTGAAAAAGCAAAATGGTTCAACCATGAATGGATTAAACGCACATCGACAGAATCTCTGTTGCCACAGATCAATACAGTTTTGGAGCATCATCAAGTAGAAGCCGATGCCGCTTATGTGAGCCGAGTATTGGATGCCGTGAAAGAACGTTTAACCTTTGTTGAAGACTTTTGGACTCAGGCGTCCTTCTTCTTTTCGCAGCCTGCGGAATATGATTTGAGCGCGGTAAAACCTAAATGGTCTGCTGAGAAAACAGCATTTTTTGAGCATATTAACCAATCATTTGAAGGATTTAATACCTGGAAGGCTGCTGAATTGGAACCCTTCTTCAAAGATGCGATTCAGGCATCAGGGATGAAGATGGGTGAGCTTATGATGCCATTCCGGATTATGCTGGTAGGGGGTAAGTTTGGACCAGATGTATTTCAGATTGTTGAATTACTTGGTCAACAAGAGGTCATAGCGCGTGTGAAAAAAGCACTTAAAGAATTCGATGCTTAAATAGCTTTAAGTACGAGATACTGAAAAGGGGTTGTCTGCATTGCTATGCAAACAGCCCCTTTTTTCTGAAAGAGGTTGTTTATTGATTGCTGTTGTTTTTATCAAGTCATCAATGCGCGATTAAGTCATCAATGCGCGCGCGATACGCGGTTGATTAGCCAAAAAGAATCTTCCGTTCGGGTTCTTAACTGTTGTTGCTCGCGAAATCATGGAGCTTGTCTATAGGGGGGAGTGGCCTCATTTACAAGTATGGTATCCTTAGGCGCATGAAAAGTGTTTTGGCTGGGCCGAATAAAAATATTAGCCCCGTTATTAGTATTCCTAGTATCCCTAGATAAGTAAATATCTCCATGTTACTGATTAACGTTGCTTGCTGACTTAGGGTTCCCAAAATACTTTTGCTGGCAATACGGCTTGCTATCTGATCGCCATATATTCCGGCATATTTCTCCATTAATGTATCCCAATAGTTTATTGTTAAGGTATTGCTTGTATTCAATGTTTGTTCGAGTTGAATATAATGTTTTTGATTTAGTACATAACTGACGTTTTGGATAAGAGCAAATCCGACATTCGTACTCCAGAACCGAGCTGTTGTGCCCATAAGACCTGCATTGCCAACGTGATGGGATTCGACACCAGTCAAGATATAGATAACAAGCGGTGTAAAGAGCCATCCCTGACCTATTCCTTGAATAAACAAAGGAAGACCGATTGCCCAAATTGTGGTGTCAGGGTAAAATGTGGGTACAAATAGAAAACATGAGGTCGCCAAAATCAAAAAGCCGAAACCAAAGATATATTTAGGAGATACATCGCGCAGGAGTAAAAAACCTGAACTACCGACACCCAGTATTGTGCCAAACACGTTGATGTACTGTACATCAATAATATAATGCCAGGGCCACTTCCAAACTGTAGCCATTACAGTATAAACATTATTGAGGCAGCTACGAATAATATAAAACAGAAAAAACAGGGTAACACCAAAGATCACATTTTTGTATCTCAAGATCTCAAAATGAAAAAGGGGTCTTTTGACCGTCTTTTGTTTAATCATAAAGAGTGCGCCGAAAATAAGGGAAAGGGCGAAGTTTATGGTGATATTGGCGTGTTCAAACCAATAGTATTTGCGACCATAAATTAAGACATAAGCTCCACAGCTCAATGATATCAATAAAAACAAGCAACTTGCCAGATCTAATTGATAGAGGGGGAATTTTTTACCCAAGCGATTATTGTTAAGTAACAGCAAAGCTATTGCAATCACAATCAAATGCCAATAGAGGACGACGTGGATCATATCTTGCCATCCGTAATCCATAATACTTTCTTTGAGTAAGGAGGTCGTTAAAGTTGATCCCGTAAGCATAAAGGTGTACAGGAAAAAATAAGCAATCGTACGGCTTTTGGCATGCCTAATTTGCATCATAAGCAAGGGAAGAAAGCAAGCTCCTTCCAATACACAGAAAATACCTTCTACCACGCGCAGAATGCCAATAAGAAATGGATCTCTTGTCAGCGAAATGCCTAGTAGGATCAAAATGGAAAGACTGCAGGTCAAAAGAATATATGTTCTTACTCTGAAGAAGGAAAATAGCCGCTGAAATAGAAGTAAAGCAACGACAATGGCGCCATACATCAGGGATAGAAAATACTGAATATCCTCGGCTTCAATGTCCAGTACCGAAGCGGTAAATGCCGTATTGGAATGGAAGAGAGACATTAACATGAGATGTGGGAACATCGCTAATATCATTAACGGAAGTTTTATCCATTCGGGCACCCAACTATAGTATAAAGATTTATTCATACGCATGATGATTAGGATTGATGGGTAGCATGGATAACCACATTCATACCGGCACGCAATTTCTTAAGATCCTGTTTTGGATCAAATACAATTTTAATAGGAATCCGTTGTTCAATCTTTACGAAATTTCCGGTTGCATTGTCTTGAGGTATCACGGAAAATTTGGAACCTGATGCTGGGGAAAAAGAGTGAATTTTTCCTTTAAAACTAAGTTTGGGAAAGGCATCAACCTGTATCGTGACTACAGTACCTTCTGAAAGGTTTTCGAGTTGAGTCTCTCTAAAATTAGCGTTGATCCATTTTTCCTCGCTAATGACGTTGGCTAGTGTCTGGCCTTCCTTTACAAATTGTCCTGGTTGGATCGTTCGTTTGCCAACAAAGCCATCGTAGGGAGCGGTTACTACGGTATAGGAGAGAAAAAGCTGTGCATTTGTTTTCGCAGCCTTTTTGATATTGATATTAGCTCTTGCCGGCAATTCGTTTGCTTTTTCTTTGCTGCTGTTCAGTTGAGCTGAATTATATTCTTCCGTAATGGCGTGCAATTGCGCCAATGCGATATCGTATGCTGCTTTGGCATTATCGTACTGCTGTCTGGTGGCAGCCTCAGCTTCAAATAAATTCTTGAACCGATTGTAATCCTGTTGGGTCTGCCATACACTTACTTTTGCAGCCTCTAATCTTGCCTTTTGAACCGAAATACTATTAGCTGCCGCATCGGCTGTTTTGCTGAGAACCTCGGCATTTCTCTCACTACTTTGGAGTTCGGCATTCGCCATATCCACCTTGGTTTGATACTCGCTCGCGTCTATAATAAGCAGCGTGTCGCCTCGATGAACATATTGATTTTCCTCAAATCGTACCTCTTTAATAAAACCAGCGATTCTACTGGCAATGGGTGTAACATATTGATCAATTTGAGCGTCATTTGTCGTGACATACTGATTAGTAAAAATGAGGTGTCTGACTAAGACGCCAATACCGGTCAATAATAATAGGCTGGCAAATATGACGAGCACTTTATTAAATCCCTTTGTTTTGTCTTTTTTATCTTCTTTATTCATTGTTGTTTAATTGCGCGTTTTTCAATTGTTTGCTTTGCCTGTGCTTATTCCTTTGTATGTGCTTGACGTATCCTTTACCTTAAAATCATCAAAGCTTCCAGCTCAAAAAGTCTCGGAGCCATTCATCCAGTTCAGCTATGCTGTACTCGAAGTAGCAATTTTTCTGGTTTTGTATTTGACTTAAACAGGAGTACTCGGAATACGAGCAAATTTCCTCTGAGCACATGAGCATATGGCTGTACAAAGATACTGTGAGATAGAAACGTTTTGTTTTGTATAGTCGGACGAATATATGTTCATTTGCGCCATGTTGTAGGAAAAGTGTAATTTTAAGTTATGGAAGAGGAAAAACTGGCAGCTATTGATGCTGATCAATATGATTTTTATGTAGACCACATGTATGTCGATCGTATCGATTCTCGGGAGTATAAACATAAAAAGGCACGGTTGCTCTATGCCGAAGGTGGAATTGTTCATGTGTTTACAGCAACAAAGCACTGGTACTTACCGGCAAGATTTTACATGTGGATTCCGGCAAATACAACCTATCATCTGGAAAGCACAAGCTCCCGTATCCCGCTATATAGTTTTTATTTCAAAGAGCGGCAGCAGATGCCGTCCGTACTTTCAGTACCGAATATATTTCTTAGCAATGATCTGGTGCGTGAAATGTTTTTATTTGCTCAGGATTGGAGCGGAGGGGTCAGTAAAACGACCGATTATTCAAAATACTGTCTCTTGCGCGCGATGATGGCTATCATTCCGGATACAAGTTCACCAATAGATGCTTTCCCGATGCAGCATCCCTATCCTAAAAGTGAGAAACTCAGGAGTGTGGCTAGATATCTGAACAGCAACATTGATCAGGCCTTTACCATAGAACAGATTGCGGCTCGCTTTGGAATGAGTAGCCGCTCGTTGTCCAGACTTTTTAAAGACGATATGGGCATCAGTTATATTCGGTTTTTAAGAGCCATACGAATTGCAAAAGCTTTGGAGCTGATGTCAGAGAATAGCTATTCCATTCTAGAAATAGCCATGCGCGTGGGATACAACGAGCTGTCTTCTTTTAGTAATATTTTTACGCGTGTAACGGGTATCCGTCCATCGATATATATGGCGAAGATTAATGAATATAAACAGTAATATTTTATTTAGGCCAAAAGTTCCTGCAGATCTTCCTGAGATAGTGACTTGATAAAGCTTTCTTCTGTCGTGATCAGGCTTTGTGCAATCGATTTCTTTTTATTCTGTAAAGCCAGTATCTTTTCTTCGACGGTATCTTTACTGATAAATTTATAGATAAATACATTGCGCGTTTGACCGATGCGGTGTGAACGGTCTACGGCCTGTTGTTCCACAGCTGGATTCCACCACGGATCCAGAATAAAAACATAGTCCGCTTCAATCAGATTGAGTCCCACCCCACCTGCTTTTATCGATATAAGAAATAACTTAGTATCGTTGTTTTTACGAAATTGGCTAACGGCTTCATCCCGGTTCTTTGTGCCGCCATCTAGGTAGGCATAATTTATTCCTTTATTATCGAAATACTGACGGAAGATATTGAGCTGTTTTACGAACTGGGAGAAAATCAGTACTTTGTTGCCCCTTTGCATTACCATCTCAAGCGTTTCAATGACAGCGTCGAACTTGCCGGAAGCACCCGAGAACTTCTCATCCACCATTCGGGGATGATTGGCTAATTGTCGGAGCTTTGTCAAGCCCTGCAACAGCGCAATTTGGGTAGATTTTGGCTTGCTGTCCAATTGTCCGTCAAGAATGGCATTGCGATATTCAGATTTGACTTTTTCGTACAACTCGGATTGTTTTTCAGTCATTTCACAATAAAGTACCTGTTCAGTTTTTGGCGGTAATTCTGTTGCCACCTGATCTTTTGTACGTCTTAATATAAAAGGTTTGACAATCGCTTGAAGACGCTGCGCCTTTTCTTCATCTTTTTTCTTTTCTATGGGCTGTACAAATTCCTTCTGAAAATAGGTATAGCTTCCTAGTAATCCTGGATTGGTGAAGTGCATCTGTGCCCAAAGATCCGAAACGGAATTTTCTACAGGAGTTCCACTCAAGGCCAATTTGTTTTTGCTTTTTAGGCTTTTGATGGCTTTAAACGATTTGGAAGTTGGGTTTTTGATATTCTGGCTCTCATCGAGGATAATGTAATTAAAATAAAAGCCACTCAAGGTTTCTTCATCAATGCGGGCAATCCCGTAGGTAGTAATGACCAAATCATATTTAGCGAAAAGCGAGGCATCTTTAATGCGGTTGTTTCCGGTATGAAGGTGAATATTAAGCTGTGGCGCAAATTGCTGTGCTTCTTTTTGCCAGTTGTATACCAATGATGTTGGCAAGACCAAAAGTGAGGTACGGACATCCTGTTCGTCTTGGAGTTGTTCTTTTTGCTGTTGCAATAACGCTAAAGTCTGTATGGTTTTACCTAAACCCATATCATCTGCAAGACAGCCGCCAAATTTATACTGCTTCAAAAAATTAAACCAATTGTATCCTGCTTTTTGGTATGGGCGAAGATTTCCCTTGAAATGTTTTGGTTCGGGAATATCAGCAATCTCTTCAAAGTTGGCTAGATTCTGTAGTTTTCGTGTAAATACCAGTTTTGTATGCTCACTAATTTCAAAGAGTAGACCAATATGTACCTTATTTAGTTTGAGCTCATGTCGGTCTGCAGAAAATTGGAAGAGATGGTTGTATTTTGCAAACCATTCTTCCGGAATCATGGCAATTTCTCCATTTGGTAAGGTGAATTCCTTAATATTATTAAGGATATGGTTGCGCAGCTGAATAAATGGAATCTCATAGGGCCCAAATTTTGCGATAGCACTTATATCAAACCAATCATTGTCTTCATCAATGGAGATATCTAAGGAGGTGTGCCCTATGAAGAAGCGTTTTTCTTCACTATTTTGTATAATGTGGAATCCAAGAGCCTCCAGTTGTTCTTGATGGTTGTTCATCCAGTCAAATACTGAAAGCCGTTTTCCAGTTTGGTTTGCTGGCGTTAATAAGCCGAGTTGGAGATCAACATCCTGTAGTCCCAATTTTTTTAAGCTTTCATGTTGTTGTTCTTCCCATTGCAACGATCGTTTGACACGGTGGAATATATATTGATCATCTTGCGCATTATATTCCATGCGAACAGTAACCTTATTCTCGGCTCCCGCGGTAAAGGTATGCGGTCCGTACTTGAATTGCAGTTGTAATTGCGAGGCTCCATCCTCGACATAAATCAAATGGAGGAGTGGAATTGCTTGGTGCTGGTGGGTCTGAATTTCAAATCCTTCGGCATAGACATGATAACGTTCAATCAGTCCACATACAAAGGTTTCGAAATATTTTTTTTCAGTGCTTCTACCGACAGAAATGTAACGTTTATTCAGGAAAGGGCTGAGCTTCTTGCCCTCAAGGGCCTGATCGAAATAATATAGGGTATTGTTTAAAAGTAACCATGCTTGTACATTGGTCAAGACAATGGCATTTTTGAACATAAACTCCAGACGCTGATTTTCGTATTTGATTGTCGGGAAATAACGTGTTTCTTCTTCGTTTCGTCGAAAATGAAATAGAATCGATGCCGCAGAGGTTGCCAATTTAATTTCTTGATCTGCTGGATAACCATCTTTGCTCATCATGAAAAGTGGTTTGTCTCCAATAGCTTCAAAAAATTGGATCATTTTTTCATCTATTTTAGGCCGAAGAAGTTCATACAACTTTTTATCGAAAACTTTGGAAAAGAAATCGACAGGTCTAATTGCTTTTTTATAGTATTTTTTGATGAGATGCGTTTGTTCGATTTCATCGAGCAATCGAATCAGTTTGTAATCTACTTCATCCAATTCCGCGGCGTAAGCATCGACAGTATTGCTAAATATACGCTGATAACGTAGTGAGTAAGTCCCGTTGGGATTGAGTTTGACCATGTGTGGCTCAATAAGATAGCCAAGATAGGGATGCTCACATATAGAATAAACGATTTTATATACTGGAAATGACTTTGACTGTTGCATTAAAAATAGCGGACCTTATAAATAAAGGTTTCTAATATACAATAAAATATACCATTAATTGCAATTTGCACGTTGAAATTTTAAAAATCGATTCCAAGGGATAGCCTCGTTAAGATCCTGTACTAACCTTCATTATGAAGTTGTTCACAGGTATCGTTAAATGCCAAAGATAACAGGTCGTCCTTCACGGCTTGATTTACCTGAGTTGAAAATTTGAGTTGTAATTAGCTTGACTCGCTATAGGAGTAAAAATCTAATAGTTTCCTTCAAAGACAAATTGTGCTGGACCTTTTAAGAATACCTCTGAGAAATGGGAGCCCTTCTTATGGAATGAAATATAAAGCTGCCCTCCTAATACGCGAATAGGAATAGTGATATCACCTTCTAAATTTTGCTGCAGAGCAACAGCCATCGCTGCTGCAGTTGCTCCAGTGCCGCAGGCATAGGTTTCATCTTCAACACCGCGCTCAAAAGTACGGAGGAAATAACCATCTCCTTCCGCTTCAATGAAATTTACATTGATGCCTTCTTTTTCATAAGTAGCATTGTTGCGAATTGCGTAGCCATCTTGGAAGACATTTTTATCCTGCAGATTTTTTACAAACTCAACATAATGTGGAGACCCCGTTTGTAATACATAAGCTTCACCATCACGTGTATAATCTTGTACATCGATCATTTGCAGGTTGACAAGGTCTGCTGCTAGCGAGGCATGGTGTATGCCGTCTACTGCCAAAAAGACAGTTTTGTCAGTAATGATGCCTAAGTCGCGTGCAAAAGCGACGATACAACGGCCCCCGTTACCACACATGCTGCCTTCTCTGCCGTTGGCATTATAATAAATCATCTCAAAATCGTAATTTTCCTTGTTTTGAAGCAGCATTAAGCCATCGGCACCAATGCCAAACCGACGGTTACAGAGTTTTTCTACCAATGCTTCATCTGCGCGGTCAAATGCACTGTCGCGGTTGTCTACTAAAATGAAGTCATTTCCTGCGCCCTGATATTTTGAAAATCTTACTTTTGATGCCATTACGTTGATTTGTAGTAACAAAAATACGTTTTTTTGTTACAAAAAACCGGGTAAAAGTTAAGATTTGTTAAAATGATTGCATTTGTCTAGCAATTAACATTTTTTAACGTGTCGGATTTTCCGAAGGCCTTGAAATGGTATTACATTTGAACATATCCGAATAAAATCGGTAATTTTAGGAGCAAAAGTTATCAGCATATATTAGGACATTTTAAAATAGAAATAAGTTTATGAATAAGGTCGGTTTAACGCTATTAACGGCTGTTTTCGGTGGAGCGGTAGCATTAGGTGGTTACAAGCTTATTGAGAATAAGAAGTTGGATGGTATGTCTTTCGAAGACAAACAAAAAGTTTATTTTGCAAACAATCCTACAGGAGTTATGTCTTCAACAGGCAATCCTGATTTCACCCAGGCTGCCGCAATAGTGTCGCCAGGTGTAGTGCATATTAAGACAACCTATAGCCGTAAAGGATCACAGCAATCGCAAGGTTCTCCGTTCGATATGTTTGAAGAGTTTTTTGGCATGCCACAAGGTGGTGGACGTCGTCAAATGCAGGCGCAACCTGTGCAGGCATCCGGATCAGGTGTAATTATCTCGGATGATGGTTATATTGTAACGAATAACCACGTCGTAGAAGATGCAGATAAAATTGAAGTCGTATTAACAGACAAACGTACGTTTGAAGCCAAATTGATCGGACGTGATCCGAATACAGATTTAGCCTTGTTGAAAGTGTCAGGCAAGGGGCTTCCTGTGGTCAAGTTAGGTAACTCAGATAATGTCAATGTCGGTGAATGGGTGTTGGCTTTTGGATACCCGCTAGGGCTTCAATCTACAGTTACCGCAGGTATCATTAGTGCAAAGGGTCGTCAGATCGGTATTCTGAGTGAAGGTCAGCAACAACGTGGTAATCCATTTGGTGGTGGACAGGATCAAATCCCGGTGAGTTCAGCGATAGAATCCTTTATTCAAACAGATGCTGTTATCAATAAAGGAAATAGTGGTGGTGCGTTGACGAATGCTTCGGGAGAATTGATTGGTATTAACTCTGCTATCGCTTCTCCGACAGGAACATATGCGGGTTATGGTTTTGCGATTCCGGTCAATTTGGTGAAAAAGATTGTCGATGACTTTGTCGAATACGGTAATGTAAAACGCGGTTATATCGGTGTTACCTATACCGAAATAACACCTGAACTTGCTAAAGAGAAAGGTTTCACAGATGTTGATGGCTTGTATGTTCAAGACGTTGTAGCTGGTGGTGCCGCAGAGGCTGCAGGTGTTAAAAAAGGAGATATCCTGACCAAGATTAATGGAAAAGTGATCACAGGTTCACCTGTCTTAAGTGAAACTATAGGCCGTGCGCGTCCTGGAGATAAGGTCAATGTCACCTACAAACGTGATGGTAAGGAAAAACAAGTAACCATGACATTGAAAGGGGAAGAATCCTTGAAGACCGCAAATACCGGCGGTAAAGCTTCTAAAAGTGCAACGGAGATTTACAATAAATTGGGTGCAAGCTTTATTCCTGCTTCAGCTCAGAAGAAAAAAGAGCTGGGTGTCAACTCTGGAGTTGTTGTGACCCAAGTGAATCGTGGTGGCATCTTTGATTACTTCGGTGTAGAGCGTGGATTGGTCATTACTGAGGTTAATGGAAAAGCTGTAAATACAGTAGACGATGTTGAAACTGCGCTTGGCGCAACACAACGTAATATTGTGCGATTGAAAGGGGTATCTCCTCAAGGTGGTGCTGTTCAATTGAGCTTCCCAGTAGAATATTAAGCGTTGAATTAAGAATTGGTTGATTAATATAGTTTAGGTGGTTCTAGCCGTAAGGTTAGGCCACCTTTTTTTTCTGAAAGTGTCTGATCTTATTGGCCAGAAAAAACCTTCAGTTTGCTTTCATTGCTATTGGTGGCTGCGAAGTCATGAAGGTTTTATCCTTTGTATTATGATCACGTTTTTTCATTAAGGGAGTAATGAACTCGCTATGCTTGGTTTACTAAGCATTGTTTAATTTCATTGGCTTTAATGAACTCAGTTATTGGTCAGAATGATTTTTAGGCGGGTTTTTCCGCTGTTTTTGTATGCGAAATCAGGAAAATTTGGTGGAAATGCTATGTCACTTGGTAACATGTAGGTCAATTTTAAGCTGGTTGTTTCCTTAATAATTTTAGTTTAGCTATTTTGCGGAATGAAGTGCCGAACAGCGCCAGTACTTGTTAAGCTGCGTCTTTCTGGCCTGATGATTTATTATATATTTTGCTATCGACAAGAATGAGAGCCTGATTATATGGGCTAAAGGCGTTCTTTGCGTCCTTTAGTTGGATCAGTCAACGGTATCGCGATTGCTTGATAGTTTTTTAAAATTATAGAGATGAAGATTTTAATGGTTTGTTTGGGCAATATCTGTCGTTCGCCCCTTGCACATGGTATATTAAAACAAAAAGTTGCGGATAATCAATTAAATTGGGTCGTTGAATCGGCGGGTACAGGTGACTGGCACATTGGTGAAGCACCCGACCGTAGGGCGATAGCCATTGCAAAGAAGTATGGTGTCGATATTTCCGGTCAGCGGGCCCGACATTTCAAGCCGCATTTTTTTGCCGAATATGATCTTATATTTGTGATGGATAGACAAAATTATGAAGATGTATGCGCTCAGGTGATTGATAAGGAAGACCTGAACAAAGTGAAATTGTTTTTAGGAGATGATGTTGTTCCCGATCCGTATTTTGACGATAATTTGTTCGATCCAGTTTTTCAGATGATTGATCAGCGCTGTGCAGAGGTTATTGCAAAAGGAGGGAATCTAACGGCATAAGTGTATTTATTTATCTTAGTTTGTTTAAAACAAAAAAATGAAGGCAGCAGAAGTAAATAAGAAGTGGAGTATTCTACAGGATGAAATTGCTTCACTATTCGATATGGAAAAGCCGGACATCAAAGTCTGTTTATTCCTCATTGGTGTTCAGGAATTGGGTAAAGGTGCTCAAAAGTTCTCAAAACGGGAAAAAGAAGAATTGATGCACATTGCGACCTGTCGTCTTTTCAGTGCAATGGGATTTTATAATCTGAAAGGTCTGGATGAAGAGGGGTGGCCACATTGGGAATTGGTAAAACCTATTCCTAACTATACGCTTTTGGAACAAGAACTGATTATGAAGTCCTTGATCATAAATTATTTTGAGGAATTAAACGTTATCTAGAAAATAGCACAATTGAAAAAATTGGAAGTTCTAATTGGGAGCATATAATTATTAACAGATGAAATTTTTAAAGGCTAGTTTAATAGCAGTATTCTGCTTTCTGCAGGTTTTGGCATTTGCGGCTAAACCCGAGTTTAAATATGTACAGATCGTTACTGACAAGGGGACCTGTGTGCTGCGGTTGTATAATGAGACACCTAAACATCGGGATAACTTTGTCAAATTGGCAAAAAGTAAATATTACGACGGGACTTTGTTCCATCGTGTCATCCAGAATTTTATGATTCAGGGTGGTGATCCTGATTCAAGAAATGCCGTTGGCGGCGCTCAATTGGGTAATGGAGGACCAGGGTATACAATTCCTGCAGAGATTCAGGATGGTTTATTCCATAAAAAAGGTACTATCGGAGCGGCTCGAGATAATAATCCCGCAAAGGCTTCTTCAGGTTCTCAATTTTATCTCGTTCAGGGAAAGGTATTCACCCCTGAAGACCTCGATCGTTTGGAGCAAACACGAATGAATGGTAAGAAATTTTCGGAAGTGCAACGTCAGGCGTATACGACTATTGGTGGAGCTCCGCATTTGGATTGGAATTATACCGTATTTGGTGAGCTGGTCAAAGGCGTGGATGTCATCGATCAGATTGCAGCTGTGAAAACCGATAAGCACGATAGGCCAGAAGTCGACCAGAAAATGAGCATGCACGTGCTCACAAGACGAGAAGCGTTAAACCTGGAGCGAGAACTAAAAGGTCTAAAACCTCAGACGGGTATCTTTTCTAAAATTGGTGATCTGTTCTCTTCCAAGGATTATTAATGTCGTTATGATTCGCAAATCAGGGGTTGAAGAGCTTTTTCCTTTATTATTTAGCATCTCAATATTCAAAAAATGAAAATAGTAACCTATAATGTGAATGGTTTACGTGCAGCCTTGAAGAAAGATTGGTTAGGCTGGTTGAAAACTGTAAATGCAGATGTCATCTGTCTTCAGGAGATTAAAGCTACACCGGATCAAATTCCTGAAATTGCTTTGTTGGAACAGATGGGCTATGAGCATTACTGGTATCCCGCTCAAAAAAAAGGCTATAGCGGAGTCGCCTTGTTTACGCGTATCACACCTAAGCATATTGAGTATGGTTGCGGCCATGAAGATTATGATTTTGAAGGACGTATTATCCGTGCTGATTTTGATCAGGTTTCCGTGATGAGTACTTATTTTCCATCAGGTACGACAGGAGACGTGCGACAGGATTTTAAATACCGTTTTCTGGCGGATTTTCAGTTATATAGCGATAAGCTTTTGGTCGAAAAACCGAATTTGGTCGTTTGTGGTGATTATAATATTTGTCACCGTGCTATTGATATTCACAATCCAAAATCAAATGCAAATTCTTCGGGATTTCTTCCAGAGGAGCGCGAATGGATGGAGAATTTTATTAATTCGGGCTATATCGACTCTTTTCGCCATTTAAATCCTGATCCGCACCATTACAGTTGGTGGAGTTACCGTGCTGGAGCACGTGCGAAAAACCTAGGTTGGCGTATTGATTATAATATGGTTTCAAAACCTCTGGCAGAGAAAATCAAATCGTCCAGCATAATGCCAGATGCTGTCCATTCCGATCATTGCCCGGTATTGTTGGAGCTTGCCGTCTAATTAGATGGCATCTCACAAAAAAAGGCTTTCATATGCATGAAAGCCTTTTTTTTGTGAAGCACGAGGGACATTATTAACTAATTATTTCCCCTGGCTATGGATAATGGAAAGTTGCTGGGCAACTTTCTCTGCAATCGTTAAAAATGATTTCGTTACAGGGTCTTCGGTATCTATGGCAACTGGGAAACCATTATCTCCAGCATCAGAAATGCCTTTTAATAAAGGGATTTCACCAAGGAAAGGAACTTTATATTCTTCTGCCAAACGTTTTCCACCGTCTTTACCAAAAATATAGTATTTATTCTCTGGCAGCTCAGCCGGGGTAAAATAGGCCATATTTTCCACGACACCCAATAATGGAATATTGATGCTATCCATTAAGAACATTCCAATTCCTTTGACGGCGTCGGCCAGGGCAACGTGCTGCGGCGTAGTGACAATCACAGCTCCGGCAATAGGGAATGTCTGCGATACGGTGATATGGATGTCACCAGTGCCTGGAGGCATATCAACGACCAAGTAATCCAGTTCGCCCCAGTGCGCATCGTTAAAAAGCTGCTTGATTGCGGAGGTGGTCATTGGACCACGCCATGGAATAGGTTGGTTTGGATCGGTGAAAAATCCTATTGAAAGTAATTTCAGCCCAAATTTTTCAAGCGGTTCAATTTTAACCTGTCCGTCTGGCATTTCTACCGAACCTGGCTTAGCGCCTTCCAATCCAAACATAATCGGAAGCGATGGTCCATAGATATCGGCATCTAAAAGTCCTGTTTTAGCACCTTTGGCATGGAGAGCAAGAGCTAGATTGGCGGCAACCGTAGATTTACCAACTCCACCTTTGCCTGAAGATACCAAAATGATATTTTTAATACCCGACACTTGTGCACCTTGCTTCCCAATCACATTGGAAGTCATATTGATCTGAACTTCGAGATTTTTGTCGATGAAATGGGCTATAGCGTTTCGACAAGCATGCTCAATATGGTCTTTAAGCGGGCAAGCTGGCGTAGTTAAAATGACATCGAAAGAAATTTTTTGGCCTTCGATTTCGATATTTTGAATCATATTCAATGTTACAAGATCCTTTTTCAAATCAGGCTCTTCAACATAGGATAATGCATTTAATACTTGTTCTTTGGTAACCATCTGTTATTCATTTGTAATCACGGATTACAAAACTACTCATTGCAGATCAATTTCATGTCATTTCTTTGTTTTTAATGGGATTTAGAAAGCTGTATTGCACCAAAAGGGATGGGACATTAATCTTCCATAGTTCAGGTTCAAAACATGAAGTGAATATTCCTTTTTTTTAACGGACCTAATAGGGACCTGATAGGGATCTCATTCGGACTTCATTCGGATGAACCCCTATAAAACCCGTTTTAAATCCCTATAAAATAAGTTGTAAATTCCTGCTAGAAAATAAGCTTATTGGAAGTTGTCATGCCATTGGTCGGAATGGCTTTTATCATTTTTATCCGTCTATGTGTGCTTAGAAAAACTTCATGTATAATTCCTCAATAAATAAATTCCTCAATAGGCAGAGGAGAGATCGATAAATTACGTATATATGCCACGCAATTAAATTGCATATAAAAGCTAATTTATCTAAGTTTGACTGTTGATATGCACGAATTTGCATTAAGTAATAATTATGTCCAATCGATTTATAACATCTTTTAAGTCCCGCAAGTGGCGATGGCTTTATATTGCGCTAGCTGCTATGCTGGTTTTGGCTATTGCAGTTGGTACCTATGCTTATCAGAAAAGAGATGCCATGCTCATGGGAGCAATCAACAAAGCGAAAGCAAAGTTGCTTGAAAAGTATGATATGGAATTGAAGATCCAATATTATGCCTTCCAGGGAATTAGTGCAGTACAGTTTAAGAATATACAATTGTTGCCCAGACATCGCGATCAATTGGCACAAATCAATGATCTTACGGTATCTGTAAAATTGTGGCCTTTGCTATTCGGAGACGTAAAATTGGGGCAGGTTATTTTGGATAATGGGACCGTTTCTCTTGTTAAAAAAGACTCGGTCAGTAACTACGATTTCTTATTCAAGAAACAGAAAAAAGATACCGTAGAAAATGATAATCCAAAACAGAATCTGGCAGCTTTAGCAGATCGATTGTTGAAAAATGTGTTTTTTAAGGTTCCAAATGATCTTGATCTCAAGAACCTTGAGCTTTCCTATCGCGATGACAGCACTTCACAGCGCATTGTCATTCCCTCTGCGGTGATCGACGGTGGAGATATGGAAACGAAGTTCCTGCTAAACGACCATGAAGCGGCCTGGAATCTGACTGGAACAATAGATTCGGATAATCAAGAATGTGACCTTCGTCTTTTTTCTGATAAAAAGGAGGTCAATCTTCCCTTGTTGCAACGTAAATTTGGCCTTGCAGTAAGTTTTGATGAAATATCCTTCCGACTGGACAAGGCGCACAGGAGGAATAAGGAATTGCTGGAATTGCATGGGCAATGGGGCTTTAAAAATTTGAAAGTAAATCACTGGCGTATTTCTAGTAAAGATGTCATCTTTCCTGAAGCCATCATGCAGGGGGCATTGAATATTGGAGCATCATCGATTGAAGTGAGTAAAGAAAGTACCGTACAGGTCAAAGATTTTGTGTTTTCCCCTTATGTCAAGTATGTGCACAAGCCGGAGAAAGAGCTCTTCTTCGCTATTCACACAGATAAGATCGAGGCTCAGCACTTTTTTGATGCCATGCCAGTTGGACTATTTCCAGGTTTAGACGGTATTCAGGTGGAGGGGCACATTCAATACGATCTAAACTTTGCGCTCGAAATAAAAAAGCCCGAAAAGCTTCTTTTCTCTTCCAAAATGGATGATAGGGATTTAAAAGTCGTTAAATGGGGAGAGGCTGATATTGCGATGCTAAATACGCCTTTCACGTATACAGCTTACGAAGATGGTAAGCCGATGCGGGAGATTGTGGTGGGGCCTCAAAACCCTAATTTTACACCGCTAGATCAAATATCCCGTTATATGCAGATTAGTTTGATCAATACAGAAGACCCCTTTTTCTTTAAACACAAGGGCTTTGAGGAGAAGGCTTTTAAGCTCTCCATTGCTACAAATATCAAGGAAAAAGGGTTTAAGCGCGGGGCGAGTACGATATCTATGCAACTGGTAAAAAATGTTTTTCTAAATCGGAATAAGACCGTTGTGCGGAAGCTGGAAGAAATTTTGCTGGTATGGCTGATGGAGCGTTCACAGCAAGTCAGCAAACAACGCATGTACGAGGTTTACCTGAATGTCATCGAATGGGGGAATAATGTATATGGTATCACCGAAGCTGCGCGTTATTATTTTGGAAAAACACCGGCACAGTTGGGGCTTGGAGAGAGTATATTTTTGTCCAGTATCGTTCCACGACCTAAAAAAGGACTCAACTTTTTTGATTGGACAGGGCACCTGAAAGAGAATATGTTGCGCTATTTTAATACCTATGGTCATATTATGACCAAAACAGGGCAGATTAGTGTGGATTCAACAACTTCAAATTATGGTTTTTATGAAGTTGTTCTGCAACCGCATCTGCGGGCAGCTCGACCAGCTGTGGTAGATTCGGTTGATGTATTTGATATGGGAGATGATCCATTGTTGTTCGATCGTCTCGAAAGTAGCTCTCCTGCCGATAATCTTGAAAGTGTATCTGTTCCAAAGAAGCTAAAACAAATGGATCTAACGGAAAAGAAAGATGAGGAGGCGACTGAACCAGAGAAACCAAAACGATCGCTATTTGACAAGATATTGGGACGTAAAAAAGAAGAAAAACAAAACGACGCACACAAATAGTGTTTGTGGCGAAAGAAGGATATTAACATGAAAAAGATAGAAATTGACGGATTGCTTTTCGAACCTTTATTTGAAGAAGAACAAATTCAGAAGCGAGTGCGCCTAATGGGGATTGATATAAGCCGGCGTTATGAACACAAACTGCCTGTTTTTATAGGTGTCTTGAATGGATGTTTTATGTTTATGGCAGATTTGCTTAAGCAAATTGATGTTCCTTGTGAGATGTCCTTTATTAAGTTGGCATCTTATATTGGAACGGGACAATCTGAATTAAACGAGCTTTTAGGCCTTGGTATCGACCTTGAAGGCCGTGATGTGATTATTGTAGAAGATATTGTCGACTCCGGGCATTCACTCAAATACACCTTGGATGCAGTAAAAAAATTAAATCCAGCCAGTGTGATTGCTTGCGCACTTTTGGTGAAACCTGAGGCACTGCAGTATCATTTCGAGGAACTAACTTATGTTGGCTTTGAAATAAGTAAGGAATTTGTAGTTGGGTATGGTATGGACTTTAATGGTCTTTGTCGGAATCTCCCCGATATTTATAAAAACGTAGCAATCTAATGTGCTATCAAGTGATCGTTAGATTTTAATGGTAGAATTTCGCTCTATTCAAGCGTTTGATCGCTGTATAATGCTTTCAGATTGATGAGCAAAATTTCCAGATCAGACAAGGGGAATTTAGAGACAGTTTCAAACATTTCCTTTTCATCAAATTTAATGACCAAGACACCTTTATGATCTTCTTCATAGCCCGCTTTTTGTATTGTAAAGTCTATCTTTTCAAAATCAAATTCTTTTAGACTTCCTTTAAACCATTGGTAGTTACCTGCGTAATTAAATTTGTTTTTTTGAAAATGAATAATTTCAGTGCCATAGGTATTCCATAGTGAAACCCGGATCATATACCATGCTATTAATCCGAATATACCATAGAAGACAACACTCATAAGTGTTACCCCGTCATTGAGAACATTGGCAATGAAGCCGCCTAATGGGAGAATTATCGTCATTATGGTCAGTAAATAGATGAATATTCTGGCAACTAGCGGTCCCTTGTTTTCTTTTAATACCAATTGGTTATGTGTTAGGTCGATTTGATTCATAGCTGGCATTCCTGTTCTTAAAGGTTCGTTTTATGGGGTAGAGCACTTGTTTTGATTCTTTCAAATTGATTTGCGAAATCGATGCGCATTTTACTGGCTAGCCTATTTAGTCTCTCCTTAAACCACCTATAATTTACTGATTATTAGTATTTTGGGTTTAAAATAGCTTGTTTTTTATTGCAAGAATTTGTATCTTCGAGCTTTAAAACCTTGCAAATATGTTGGGGAAAAATCCAGAAAAGAAGCCAGAATTATTCCGCCCAATGTTGGTGGATTTTATTGACCACGAGCATGAACTTGTTCTACTTTCAGAAAAAATAGATTGGAATTATTTTGAGAAAGAATTTTCGCCCTTGTATTCCAAAGTGGGCAATCCGAGCCATCCGATTCGGTTTATGGTGGGTTGTTTGCTACTGAAACATTTGTATAATTTGGGCGATGAGACGTTGGAAAAAGCCTGGATCATGAATCCTTATATGCAGCATTTTTGTGGCAGGGTTTTCTTTGAACACGAATTTCCTTGTGACCCGAGTAATTTTGTTCATTTCCGAAAAAGAATTGGCGAAAAAGGTATCGAAAAAATCTTTGCCTACAGCGTAAGAATGCACGATGCCAAGACGAACACCTCAAATTTTGTTTTGTCCGATACTACCGTTCAGGAGAATAATACCTCTTTTCCTACCGATGCAAAATTGTGCAAAAAAGTGATCGATTATTGCAACAAAATAGCCGGAAATGAAGGCATAAAACAAAGACAACGCTACACAAAAGTCAGCAAACAAATGGTGCGCAACACCTACAACGGAAAACATCCCAAGCGGGCAAAAGCGGCAAGGAAATCTCAAAGACAGCTCAAAACCATCGCCATGAGACTGATTCGTGAATTGCAACGGAATTTTAATGCAGAACAGCAAGAATTTTATAAAGATTTAATGACATTGTACACCAAGGTTGTCACACAAAAAAGAAACGATGCCGATAAAATTTACAGCATTCACAAGCCTTTTACCCGATGTATTGCCAAAGGAAAAGCGCATAGCCAGTATGAATTTGGGAATAAGGTAGGTTTGATAACCACCGCCAACAAAGGCAAGAAAATCATTCTCGGGATTAAAGCATTTTTGCAAACTCCTTACGATGGTCACACCATAGAACCACTTTTGGAACAGATGGAAACCGGTGGTCAAAAGCTCCCAAAAGAACTCCTTTACGATAGAGGTGGCAGAGGAAAATCAGAAATAAAGGGCGTGAAAATCTCCATCCCAAGCACTCCAAGAAAAAAAGACACTGCTTATCAAAAGCAGACAAAGCGCAAAAAATTTAGAACCAGAGCGGCAATAGAACCTATCATCGGACATTTAAAAACCGATTTTAGGCTGGCAAAAAATTACTTCATGGGAGAAACGGGACCACAAATCAATGCATTACTAGCTGCAACCGCTTGGAACATGAAGAAAATGATGGAACTACTGAAACAGAAAATTATTTTCTTATTTTATAAGATACAAATTATGCTGTTTTCTAATCCTGTTTTTAAAAATAAATTAAATAGTGGGTTTTGTTAAGGAACGACTATTTAAACGAACAGGTTTCGATATGGTCGTTCACCATTCCAACGGCCTGCATATACGCATAACAAATGGTAGAGCCGAAAAATTTGAACCCTCTTTTCTTCATGTCTTTTGCTATCTTATCAGAAATAACTGTCGTTGCAGGTACCTGTTGCAAACTGCTCCAGTGGTTTACAATCGGTTGTTTTTCAGGTAAAAAGCTGTATAAGTAGTCATAGAAGCTACCATATTCTGCTTGGATTTTCTTGAAATGTTGCGCATTGGTAATGGTGGATTCAATTTTATTCCTGTGTTTGATGATTCCCGAATCGCTCAAAAGCCTCGCAACATGTTCATTGGTATAGGCCGCGACTTGATCAACATCAAAGTTGGCAAAAGCTTCTTGGTATGCTGCTCTTCGACGAAGAATTGTGATCCAGCTTAAGCCAGCTTGTGCAGACTCCAGGATCAAAAATTCAAATAAAGTTTTGTCATCGCGGACTTGTCGCCCCCATTCTTTATCGTGATAGTCTACATATTGCGGATCAGAACCGCACCATTGACAACGTATGATTTCTTTGTACATGTTCTCTGAAGATTTTTTGAATGCAATATAACTTTTTATCCTAACTTTACGACCAAAATTAAAGAGTTTCGAATAGAGACGGTTCATGAGTATTTCATTGCCGTTAAGAGACAATTCATTTTAATGAGCGTAACTATCTTCAAATATCATCTTCTATTTGTAGTGCTTCTGCTATTTTCCTTTACGGGATTGAATGCGCAGCGGCGAACTTTTCGGGCGGTTGTACAAAACAGCAGCACAGTTAAGGCTGATAGTCTAAATGTAGTAAAAGATTCTGTTGAATCGCCAAACCAGAAAGTCTTGGCATCTTTGAACCCTGCGTTACAGAATCAATATCGGATCGTAACCGTAAACGGGGAAGGGCTGAAGGTTCATAACAATTATAATTTTGATGTACAGCAGTATTTTCAGGGTGAATTAAGAAATAGCAATTTGGATCGGCAATATGGCACGCTCAAGGCTCATCGTGAAAATTGGATTTTATTTACAGTTCTCGCATTAATTTTTGGTGTTGGGATGATTCGGGTATTCTTCCCGTCAGATATCAAATTGGTTTTTCAGGGCTATTGGGACGATCGGGTCTTACTATCAGTAAGTAAGGAGGATACGATCCTGACATCTTGGCCATTTATTTTTCTGTTTATATTATTCTCTGGGGCAATAGGCTTATTTGTAAGTCTATTTTATGCGTATGAATTAAATAGATTTGATTTTATTACTTTTCCCAATTATATGAAGACTGTGGGAATGGTTGGCGCTTTGTTTGCACTAAAAATCGGGTTTATTCGGTTCTTATCCTTTGTGTTTCAAATCAGAAAGTTGGTAAAAGAATATGTGACCGTGCTGTATCTGATTTATTTCAATACACTTTTTTTAATGCTTCCTGTATTATTAATTTTGAGTCTTGTGCCGTTGACATCGGTGGGTGTGGTGCTGCATTTGGCCATCGTTGGAGCGGCCTTACTCTTTTTCTATCGATTTCTTAAGACAGCGACTCATATTATGTCCATGTATAAATTTTCAATTTCCTATTTAATTTTGTACCTTTGTTGCCTAGAAATAGCACCAATATTAATACTGTTAAGATTATTGAGCTAAAACTGGTTAATATGCAAACTTCAGACGTAGAAAGAGCAAAGAAGGTAAAAAGTGTACTGGTGACTTTACCAAAACCTGAAAACAATAAGTCCCCTTATTATGATTTAGCAAAGAAATACGGGTTAAAATTAGATTTTCGAGGTTTTATACACGTAGAAGGAGTTCCTGCCAAAGATGTGCGTAGGGATAAGGTTAATCTAGCAGATTATTCTGCCGTAATATTTACGAGTAGAAATGCTGTAGATCATTATTTTAGAATTTGCGAAGAGATGCGGTTTGAAGTGTCTGCAGAAATGAAATATTTCTGTATTTCAGAGACGATTGCCCTTTATCTTCAGAAGTATATTCAATATAGAAAACGGAAGATTTTCTTTGGTAAACAGACCGCGAAAGACCTTGAAGAGGTATTGAAAAAACACAAAGGGGAGAATTTTTTGTTCCCTTGTTCGGATGTTGCTAATGAGGAAACAAGTAATTGGTTACTACAAAACGGCTATAAATTTACACCAGCTGTGCTTTTTAGAACTGTGGTAAGCGATTTGACGGATTTGAAAGATGTTTTCTACGATGTTATCGTGTTCTTTAGTCCTTCAAGTGTACAGTCCTTATATGATAACTTCCCTGATTTTAAGCAGAATAATACAAGGATTGCAGCATTTGGCGCTTCTACGCAACAGGCTCTTTTAGATCACGGATTAATTTTAGATATCCCTGCTCCAACACCAAAAGCGCCAAGTATGACGATGGCTGTCGAAGAATATATCAAAAAGGTAAATAAGTAGTAGCCTAACATAAGGTAAATAACAAAAAAAGGGTTCTTAAGACCCTTTTTTTGTTATTTATGCAATTTTAAGGACCACAAAATCGCTAAAGACTTCTATGGGGAAGGGCGTTTTATCATTCCGAATCGATGTCGGTACGACGACAATTTTACGTATCGGCAGATGATCAATAGCTGTGGTATGTTCCTCTTATAAAAGATAGATGAATAATATGTTTATCTTAAGGGGGTAGAAATGGTTGCGAGTCGAATCGATGATGTTAAAATGTAATAAAAGTGACGAATGTCATGGAGATTTTAAATATATTTCTATTAAATTGCTAGGAGTAATTTGTTCCAATTAAAAATAAAGCATAGACAATATTTTTAAAATTTGATAGAAATATTTTTTTTATGTTTGTAATTAAGCAAAATTAGTCAGTCGTGAAGTTAAAGCAAGTTGATAAAATTTCGGGCATTCAATCAGAGGACTTCTTAAAGAATTATCTGAAACCAGGTTTTCCTGTAATTATATCAGATTTTATCAGTGCAGAAAGTCCAGCATGGAAGAAATGGAGTTATGATTACTTTAAGGAAATCGCAGGAGATATAAAAATAGATGTCTATGGAAAAGAGGAGGAATCAATGGACCGTGCTGCCAGTGCTCCTGTTGGCCATATGACATTTGCAGAGTATTTGGATCTGATCACAAAAGAACCTACTGAGTTACGGTTGTTTTTGTTCAATCTGCTCAAAATACGTCCTGAACTGAAAAACGATGTTATTTATAATGATGTCACGGGAGGTAAGGTCTTGCAATGGTTGCCATTTATGTTCTTTGGTGGAGAGGGGTCAAGTACCCGTAATCATTTCGATATCGATATGTCACACGTATTTATCTCTCAATTTCAAGGATTAAAACGTATTTGGCTTTTTCCGAATGATCAATCTGATTTGATGTACAAATTGCCCTACAATTTTCATAGTATTGCCAACCCAAAATATAGTAGTGAAGAGGAATATCCCGGGATTAAGTACCTAGAAGGTTATGAAGCGGTCATTCATCCTGGCGAAACCTTATATATGCCAGCAGGCTGGTGGCATTACATTCAATATGAGACAGAGGGCTATTCGATTTCTGTTAGGGCATTAGCAAATTCGATCAGTGAAAAGTTGAAGGGGGCGCGTAATCTGTTTATCACGAGACATTTTGACAATACCATGCGAAAGATCTTCAAAGACCATTGGTTCCACTACAAAATCAAAACGGCGAAACGCCGAGCCAATAATGCAATCAAAAGAAACAAACGTTAAAATAGAAAGGGGAATGTAAATTCCCCTTTTGTTTTTAAATACAATTTATGTACCACTGATGTACCGCATTTAGTTTTATCTCTCCTAATTAAAAAGCCTTTGTTGTACTTATTCTTCTGCATCAGCCCATTTACTCGCTTCCCGGTAGAATAGTGTATAAGGGTCGCTTGGATAAACTACCGTGTCCGGATTATGTCGAAATGGAATAGCCGGATTAAAGATTTCCTGAAGAGTATCCCGCAAGAATTCGACAAAATTCTCTTTCTGGAAAGCAAGGAATTCATCGGTCAATACCCCTTCTTTACCACTGAATAATGTGCCCTCTTCCCGCATTTTACGCGCAACATAGAGATGGGGTTCAAGTTGTTTTCTTCCTGTCTTCTGTTCGAATACATAGGCATAAAATAGGGTTTGGACCATCGCCTTATTTTCGGTGTTTGGCGCAAATACCTGATCAATTCCTTTAAACATGATCGAATCACCACCTGTTTTGTAATCGACAATTCTACTGATAATACGATCGTCGTGTGTTACGACCTCGTCTACCCGGTCAATAATACCGTAAAGTGTGACCTGTTGTTCTTCTCCATTGATCTGAATAGGAAAGGGCAGTACATAATCGTTGTCGTTCTCGAGTTCAATAATCCGAAATGCTTTGTAGTTGTTGATGTCATATTCGAGATACATCTTGACATACTCGCCGGCAATTTTCAGCATGATCCGCTGCAAGCTGTTTAAATCATTTGTTGCCTTTAATTCGATCTGATATTGCAGGCCTATTTCACGGATCACCTGTGCCTCTACCTTGTCGAACTGCTTCTGCAAGACACTTGTGGGCGTAAAGTCCTGTTGTCCTTTGAACGGTAGGAATATCTTCTCCATCACATTGTGGATGACAGTTCCCAGTTTATTCATCTCAAATTCCTGAGAGATGGAAGGGGGCTCTTTAATGCCGGCAATATGTTTTAGAAAAAATTGCAACGGGGACTGCAGATAAGTCGTCAGTGCCGTTGCAGATATCCGTTTCTGGTTGACGATAAAGTTCTGGTACATCTTTTCCCAAACCTCGCCACGCTTCTCAATAACAATTTCTTGGGCTTTATCCGCAAATTGAATGGTCTGTTGCTGAATTTTTCGGTCAAATCTAAATTTACTTTCAAACTCCAGCTGTTTGATAAAGCGACTTTCTTCGCCAGTAGAACTTTCGTCAACCAAGCCATTGTAGAAAATATGTATTCCTTCACTGTATTGAAAATGGCGATAAAATAAATAGGCCGACAAGGCATCCTGATTTTCTAATATGGGAAGCCCATAAGCACTTCTTAGGCTGTTAGGAATAAAAGTAGGTGAATTTGACGTTTTGGGTAGAATGCCTTCATTTGCTCCTAGAATATAGACGTTGTCAAAATTTAAACAACGACTTTCCAAGAGCCCCATTATCTGAATACCTTCTAGGGGATCACCTTCTATGGCCGAATTTATTGGGGCGATGGCTTTTTTAATCAAGCCGATTTGGAAGCTGATACTTAATGGAGCAACAGTTTCAAAGCCCAATAGCAGCTGATTCAATGTTTTCTTTGTTTCAATCAGGAGGTTGTTGTCAATTTGGCGGATACGCTCCTGAGAAGAAATACTGTGCAGCAGATCATCAACGAGCAGGATGAGCGAGGGTATCAAATAGGCTGAATTGTCAATCGGTACAAAAAATTGAGGCAAAGAGCTTTTGATATGAAGTTCCTCCAATGCGATCTCAAAGAGCTGTTTATCGGCAATCTCCTTCTGAATCTGAAGTTTGTCGGCTAAAGAAACCATACTGAGCGGATGGTTGATGAAGGTTTCTATTATCTGATAAGGAATCTTCCGTTTCTTGAACTGGGATATCTCCAAATGGACTTCCAGCCATAGGTCTAGTATTCCGTAAATAGGAGACTGTGTCAAGGGATATCCTGTTGTGATATTGGGTTTGACCTCGGGTAGACTTTGCAGCAAAGGGACAAGTAGGTTTTCATCCGCTAGGAGAATGGCGGATGTTTGTTCCATTTTATTATTGCGTTCGAGAATGTCATACAGCAATTTTGTTTGGCTGATCTTTCCGGTGCTGGCATATAGATTTACGGTTGAGGTCCTATTGCCAATAATATTCGGGCTATCGCCTAAAGCGTTGACCAAACCTGTTTGAAAAATATTACGTCGAATAAAAAGGCCGGCCTCTTGCATCGTGTCTTCGAGGTAATAGGCATCGGCATCAAAGTAGAATAATGCACGGCCTTCATCCTGCCATTGTTTAAATAATTTTGTTTCGGCCTTGTTCAGTGCATTGAAACCGACAAAAAGGATGCGCTGGAAGGAAGATGCAAACTGCTGATGCGTAGCCTTACCTTCAACCAGATCACGGTAGACTGTCGGATAGTTTGTTTGGCCCTCTGTTTTAAGCTTTTCTTTGAATCGATCATATAATACGGGCAGTCTTTTCCAAAGTTGAAGAAAACGTTCTTGTACTCCACTATGCCCCGCAATAGAAAAAGACTGCCAAAATTGACGGATAAACCCTTGCTGCTCTTGTGTGAGATGTTGGAAAGCGATGTCGATTTTGGTATTGTCATAAAGTTCTAAATAAATCTGCTCGATGGGGACGAGGTCGTAATCCAGTTGGCCGAAGTCGCTCAATATAATTTCGGCAATCGGATAAAATTCTTCCAGCGCTTCTGGTAGTTTGCCTTCAGCGACCAATAACTCATTATGAATATTAAACAGGTGGAAAAATTGGGTTAAAGGACTGGCTTCGGTATCGTCGGTCGAAAGCCTAAGAAACTCTTGGATCGTAAAGAACTGTGGCGACCAAATGGCCTGTCCGTACACTTCAGAAAGATGTTTTTTGAGATAGGTAATTGGCCGTTTATTATTAAACACGATGGCTATTTCACTCAGGTCGTTTCCAAAACGCTTTTGAATGTCTGCTGCTACTAATTTTAGAAAGGCTGTTTGCATCGTGCTGTTATTTTACTTCAGTTAATTGATTTGATTTCGCATAGTAGAGATAGGCTTTAACGTTGCTGTAGCCCAGGTTCTCCAAATTCTTTTTATAATTGTCGACTTGATATTTGTGTCCGATATAATCTGTCTGTGTGAATTTAAAATCCAGTACAATTGTTTCCTCTTTGGAAGTGAAGACTTTATCAGGACGAATGGTCTCTCCTTTGGCGGTAATGATGCTCGCTTCGTTCCAGATTTTATAGTTTCCTGTGAGCCATTTATTGATCATGGGGTGCTGCCAGATCTGATTGATTTCCTGCATGAGAAAAGGCTCTTCTTCCTTGGAGAGGATGCCTTCCTGAATCAGCTGGCGTACCAGTTTGTGGATATCTTCTTCCTTTGAAATTTGGGCCATAATATCGTGGGCCAATATGCCGTACTGCGCGGCTTTCTCCAGCATCATAATATCGTTGATGTTGCGCGTACTGGATTTTTCTAAGGCCATTTCCAATTCTTTGGAAATGGGATAATGGCGAAGGGAAATAATATTGTTTTTTTGAGCCTGACTTTTTTTTCGTTCGATTATCTGATCGATATATATGCCTCTTTCTTCCAGTGTAAACGGGGATGTTGAAGTCTCTAAGACCTGATAGAGTACATCGCTGATATATTCATCTTTGATATCATAACCAGTAATTTCGCCCGTCTTCTTGTCAACAGATTCTTTGAAGGAAGGTGCCGTAATATAGAGGTGTTCAACAGCACGTGTTGTTGCTACATACAATGTATTGAGGGCATCCATGTAGTTGAACAGCATCTCTTCAAAATATTGCTTGAAAAATACTGATTTGCCGACCGTGGAAGTATATTTTATTGGAATTTTTCCCAATTGGGCAAAAGGGGTATCTGATGTCTCGATCCAAAAAATCGCCATTAATCATGCCGTCAAGATCCCACGAACAGAATGGAATCATCACAACATCATAAGCCAGGCCTTTTGATTTGTGGATTGTCGTTACTTCGATCGCATCAATTTCTCCGTTGGAAGGGAGCACAGCTCGATTGCCATCCTCTTCCCAAAATTCCAGGAACTGTATAATGCCACGTTCGCCATTGGTGGAGAAAGCTGAGATCATATCCTTGAAAGCTAGGAGGTAGGGGAGGTGGATATTGTCTTTGGTTGTAAAACCGTAGATTTCAATAAGTTTCTCAATTAAATGGACTAAAGGCTGCTTCTGTGCCATTTCCCAGGAGTCAATCAGCGCCTCAGGGAGATAATCTTTCAGGGTACGGATGTCATTGCTAGCAAATTTTAACCATGCATTTTGATCGATTGTCTTATTTTGAATATGCTGGTAGAGATAGACCATCTTTGCTTTATGGATGGTATGTTTGTCCGAATTATAGACTAAAGCCTTCAACGTTTCGATCAATAATCCTACAGCATCATTGCTCGCTAGGGATAATGCATCGCCTGATATCACTTCAAATGTAAGCTGTTGCTCTTTTTTGAAATCCATGAGCTTTTGGATCACCAATTTAGCCTGCGCATTACTCCGTACCAGGATACCGATCTGCTGCGCCTGATAACGACCGCTGCCGATCCAGTCGCCTATTTTTTGACATAGCTGCAGGAGCGATTCTTCAACAACCTGATTTCTTCGATAGCGTCCATCAGTGACAGGAATGTAGGAGATTTCAATAGATCCTAACTGGTCAAGTTTTCCTTTTTTATGCTCAGGGACCTCTTGTTGACTGTTTTCATAAGCTTTGACCAACATGTTGTCATTGCCGGCAGAAATCCACCACTGTTTACCTTCTTCATCGAGGTTTTCGGATACTTTTTCATTCAGTACCTGCTGTAGATGTTGGGGAATACTACTAAAGAGGTAGTTGTTTAAATGAATGATATTTGGAAGACTTCTAAAGTTGGTGTCGAGGCTTCCGTTTTCGATAAAGGTTGTTTTGCTATCCTCGTCCAGGTGAAAGGTATGACCAATCTGTTGTTCTACCTGTTGGAGTAAAATTCGCCAATCACCATTTCGCCAGCGATAGATACTTTGTTTGACATCCCCAACAATGAGGTGTTCGCTCACTGTGCCCTTGGCATCGGCCAATGCATTAATCAAAAGCGGACTATAGTTTTTCCACTGAATACGCGAAGTGTCCTGAAATTCGTCAAACAAAAAGTAGTTAAAACGATTGCCAATCTTCTCCCAGATAAATGTTGGATCGCTATTTTCATCCAATCCGAGTTTGTTTAATAGAATTTGTGAGTCAGAGATTAATTGAGCGCCATTGTCCCGTCGCCATTGCGTCAGTAAGTCGCTCATTTCCTTGAGCAGGCGTAGATAATAGAGATTATTTTGTACCGCTTGATACGCAATGTAAGCGGATAGATTATCATGTAGCTTCTGGAAAGATGCCAGGATGGGGCTGAGTGCGGCGATAAGATCATAACGTATATTTTTGTCACTATCTGTAAAAGCATCCTCATTATCGATCAATTGGAGGTATTTTTCCAATACTTTGGCGATTTCAGAAGCGCTCAGTTTTTCCGTTTTTTTGTTGGTTTTGCTTGCGGAGATTATTTTGTTGCGCGATTTGCCTTTCAGGTCATTTTCGGAGATGTTAAAATTTTTGAACGTTTCACTAAACGCTTCAATCGTCATGGAGAGCGCTTCGGTAAAGGAGTTTATCTTCTGTTCAACCTCCTGATTCAGGAGATTAAAAACCTCCTTGGGATTAGCAGAGTTGATATAGCCGTCAAATTCCTGGAAGTTTTCAGAGAAAATAAGGCTTGCCAAACTCATTAATTGTTGGCGGTAGTTCCAATTTTCATTTTTTGCTATTTTCTTTTCCGCATACGCTATAATCCAGTCAAGTAAGTCGGGGCGTTCATCCAGCAATTGATTAAGCATGACTGTTAAGTCATTTTTCACTTTATTGACATTCATTTCAATCTTATAAGCTGCATCAAGATTGAGTTCATAAGTAAATGCACGAATGACTTTTTGGGAAAAACCATCAATTGTACTTATGGTAAAATGACTATAGTCATGTAGGATACGACGGTAGACACGGTAAGCTTTCTCTTGTATTAGATGCGGGTTCCAATCTGGCTGTTGCTCGAGAAGAAGCTTTCTGAAATCTTCAATTTTAGGGCTACGATCGCCTGTTGCCAAGCCATGGAGTACCGAAAGGATACGTTCCTTCATCTCAGCGGTTGCCTTATTGGTAAATGTGACCGCCAAAATCTCCTTATAGCTATTCTCGTTGGATAGTAGGAGTGTGAGATAGTGTAAAGTTAAGCTAAAGGTTTTTCCTGAACCGGCCGAAGCTTTGAGTATTTTTAATGGCGCAACAGATTTCATAGAATGAAGGTAGAAAGTAAAAAGTGAATTGGCAAAAATGTCAGTGACTATTTCGAAGGGAAAGTACACAAACGGTTCATCCTGTTTACATTTGGTAAAATAGCTTTTTTTTGAAAGTGTCTTATTTTATTGGCTAGAAAAAACTTTCAGTTTGCTATCATTGCTGTTGGTATCTGCGAAGTCACGAAAGTTTTGAAGAAAAGGGCTATTTTGTACACTGATTTTTTGAAAGACTTGTTTCACCTACAGTATGGTAAGAGCAAAATCTTAACGTGCGTAGGACGTGTTTAACCTGAAAGTGGTTACTGAAAGAAGCTAACCCTGTCGTTTTCAGTGAAGTTTTATTAAATTATAACGCTGATTAAAAAAAAATAACTATCTTTGCATCCCCTCTAGTATGAAGCTCGGGGGATATGTTGAATACATAAAATAAAATTAAAAAATGGCAACTAAAATCAGATTGCAAAGACACGGTAAAAAAGGACGTCCTTTTTACCACGTAGTCGTAGCGGATTCTCGCGCTCCACGTGACGGTAAATTCATCGAACGTATTGGTTCTTACAACCCAAACACAAATCCAGCAACTATCGTTTTGGATTTTGAAAAAGCTTTGGATTGGATGAATAAAGGTGCTCAACCAACTGACACTGCTCGTGCTATCCTTTCTTACAAAGGTGTTCTTTACAAAAAACACTTGCAAGGTGGTGTGAAAAAAGGTGCTTTTGATGAAGCTGCTGCTGAAGCTAAATTTACAGCTTGGACTGACGCTCAAGAAGCTAGAATCTCTGGTAAAAAAGATGGTTTAGCACAAACTAAAGCTGAAGCTAAAAAAGCTGCTTTAGTGGCTGAAGCTAAGAAAAAAGAAGAAAAAGCTGCTGCTGTTGCTGCTAAAAATGCTCCTGTAGCAGAAGAAACTGCTGCTGAAGAGACTGAAGCTCCTGCATCAGAAGAAACTGAAGGTTAATTCTTTCATAAAGTATTCGAGAAAGCCGACTCAATCTTGAGCCGGCTTTTTTTGAAACAGCCAATAGGCTAATCGTTTGCCAAATCATGTCTCACAGCTAATCGCCAAATAAGAAAAATATGACTATTGATCAATGCTTTTACATCGGTTACATCAGTAAAACAAGAGGTCTTAAAGGAGAAGTACAACTGTTTTTTGAATTCGAAGAATACGAGAGTTTGGATATCGATGTTGTCTTTGTGGAAGTGAACAAAAAGCTTGTTCCTTATTTTGTTGATGCCATTAAATTTCAAAAAAATAGCACTGCTTATGTAACATTTGAGGATGTGGATCATATCGATAAGGCTCAGGTACTCGTTCGTAAAAAGCTATATCTTTCCAATGATAAAATGCCCGAGCGCGACCCGGATGATTTTAGATATACTGATTTAATCGGATTTTTAGTGATCGATGAAAACCATGGCGAACTGGGGCAAATAACAGATGTTCAGGAATTCCCACAACAATTTGTCGCCACAGTAGATATGGATGGCAAAGAACTGATGTTTCCGCTGTCCGACGATTTGATCTTAGGAATTGATGGCGAAGAGGAGATCATTGAAGTTGAATTGCCTGAGGGATTGGTCGATCTGTATAAGGAATAGGCATATCCCCAAGCTTATTCAATTGAATATCCTATACTTACTATTGCAGTAATTTCTTATCTTGGTCCTTATACTATTGGCCATAATTATTAATTGATTTTGAAACCGTTATTACTGCTGTTATTCACACTCTCATTGTCTTCGTGTACTTTCTTTGGGAAGAAAAAGGAGTTTCCTGAAGGTAACTACCAAATGATATTGGGCTATCCAAATGATGAGTATCATAAATTAAAAAGAGAATCTCCCCAAAATGTGGAGGCAGATACCTATGGTAATGATCCTATTCTATACCGATCCTTTCTTTCGCTTCATGATAAGGACCAGTTTGTCATGGCGATTGATGATATCTTACTCTTTGGTAAGTACAAATTTGACGGTGATAGATTAGAATTGACGGATGAGAAAAAAGGTAGTGTCGCTTTGGATATTGTTAAAATAAAAAAAGATTTTGTTCAGCTGAGAGGTGATTTTGGACAGTTTAGCTCAGCACGTATACCCACTAGTGAAAGACTTTATATCAACTTTGTGTTAGATAAAACCCTTATCCGGGAAACGCCCAGTAAATTTGATAGCCAAGTGAATTTATGGCGAAATGCTCCGGAAAAATCAGAAAGTGAAAAGGAGATAAAAGCGAGGGCCTTGAATTTCGTAGATTATTCTATCGCTTATTTCCAACACATATCAAGCTCTGGCACCCATCACGATTATCGAATGGATGGTGTCGAATCACCAATTATTTATGCCGAGAATGGCATTGTGCTCAAGGCATGGGCAGATGTTCCTGATTCTTGGAAGGAATTATTTTACAACGAAAAAGAGGCATTAGTCGCCTATCACTATTTATTTGACGGATTTAAATATGGATCGAAAGAAGAGTACCATGTTCGGGGACTCTTATTGATCACATTTTATCTCAAAAATTTACGGAATTCTTTGGCAGCTAATCTTTAGCCAATGTTCTTGTGGCATAGTCAATCTCTTCGCTGTCTATGATCCTCGATCGTTAATTCTACTGGTTTTTCTAGGTCTTTAACTCTTGGTAGGGCGAAGAATCCTGTCGTTGCATGGACACAAAGCTAAAGTGACGTTGAAACATCGTTTATTGAAGTCTTTTTGCTGCTATTTTTGCCTTTTCGAAAAAATATTTTTGTCTTTTGATTTTTTAAAACGATATTAGCAACGCTTATAGAGAAAGGCCGAGGGAATAGACCCGTTGAAGCCTTAGCAACCTGTATTGTTCAAGGTGCTAAATTCTACCCTACTCCATGTGGGAAAGATAAGTTACATGTAGATAAACGATTCCTCGACGTGTGCGTTTCGATGTAAGCCAACCAAACTAAAAACAGTTTTTTAATGAAGATTATCGATCATATCCAGAATGCCAAAGGAAAAACATTGTTTTCTTTTGAGCTATTGCCACCGGCGAAAGGGCAGGGCATCCAAAGTATTTTTAAAACCATGGATGAACTGATGGAGTTTAAACCTCCTTTTATCGACGTCACCTACCATCGGGAAGATTATATCTATAAAGAGCATGCGAGTGGATTACTGGAACGTGTTTCCTATCGTAAACGTCCTGGGACAGTGGCGATATGTGCGGCCATCATGAATAAATATAAAGTGGATGCGGTGCCACATTTGATATGTGGGGGTTTTACAAAAGAGGAAACTGAAAATGCATTGATCGATTTGAACTTCCTGGGGATAGATAACGTTTTGGTGTTGCGGGGTGATGCACGTAAGGGCGATGCCGATTTTATACCAACCGATGGTGGACATGCTTTTGCAACAGACCTATTGGAACAGGTAACCGATATGAATAAAGGAAAGTATCTGCATGAAGACATTATCACGTCGGAAAAGACTGATTTTTGCATCGGAGTAGCCGGGTATCCCGAAAAGCATTTTGAATCTCCAAATTTCAATACTGATTTTAAATATCTGAAACAAAAAGTCGATATGGGAGCAGAGTTTATTGTGACTCAGATGTTCTTTAATGTTGAAAAATACAAGGAATTTGTAACAAAATGTAGGGACAATGGAATCCATGTGCCCATTATTCCGGGATTAAAACCACTGACAACAAAAAAGCAATTGGTGACCTTGCCAAGAATTTTTCATTTAGATATTCCAGAGGAACTGAGTGACGCTGTCGCGGCATGTAAAACGAATGCCGACGTCAGACAGGTAGGTGAAGAGTGGTTGGTACAACAGTGTCAGGAGCTGATTAAATTTGGCGCTCCGGTATTACATTTTTATACGATGAGTAATCCTGGTCCAACAAAGAAGATTGTTGAAAAACTAGCCTAACTCATAAAATGATAAAAAAGGGAGCAGATAAGCTCCCTTTTTTATGATAATATTCATTGTGAAAGCCTGAAATAGGTTGAAAGTCTCGGCAGCGTGGTTTAGGTCGATCTCTATATTCAGTGTTGAATAGCCTGTTTACAGTCAGGTACTGGTGTTAAATAGTGTTAATTCGTGTGTCGGAGTCAGGATAACTTTTTAACTTAAAGTGCTAAAAAGGATTTTAACAATAGACCAATTGACCTTATGACGTACAATAGATTAAATTCTCTACTCGGTTTTGCTTGCGGACTAATTGCCACCTGTGTATATATCGCTACAGTTGAAAAGACGGTAAGCTGGTGGGATTGCGGTGAATTTATAGCCTGTGCCTATAAATTGGAGGTGGCACATCAACCGGGAGCACCATTGTTTCTTCTTATTCAGAATATATTTTCTAATCTCGCTTTAGGGAATAAGGGGCAGATCGCCTATTGGATGAATATAGGTTCTGCAGTTTGCAGTGGAATTACTGTTACCTTTTTATTTTGGACAATAACCGCCATTGCTAAAAAGCTACTCAACAAAGACAAACAAGCTTCTTTGTCAACCTACCTGCAGATCTTCGGCGCAGGAGTTGTCGGTGCAATGGCATTTAGTTTCAGCGATTCATTTTGGTATTCGGCAGTAGAATCTGAAGTTTATGCAATGTCTTCCTTATGTACAGCAGTTGTATTTTGGGCAATTTTAAAGTGGGAAGTCCGTGCAGATGAAGACGGTAGCGATCGTTGGCTGGTTTTTATTGCTTTTGTTATGGGGCTTTCGATCGGAGTGCATCTATTAAATCTTTTAGCAATCCCGGCTATCGCGATGGTTGTTTATTTCCGAAGAGCGAGACAGGTTAATGCGAAAGGGACAATAAAAGCTTTCCTCGTCGGAGTGCTGATCTTGGGGGCCGTTTTGTGGGGAATTATTCAATGGTTAGTCGGTCTAGCGGCTAAAGTGGATCTCGTATTTGTGAACTCATTGGGAATGGGATTTGGTACCGGAATTTTTTTCTCGTGCCTATTATTGGGGGGATTGATAATTTACGGTCTATATTATTCCTATAAAAAGCAGAAATATACACTCAATACAGCCTTGCTGGTTCTTTGTTTTGTTTTATTTGGATACAGTTCCTACACCATGGTCATGATCCGAGGGAAAGCAAATCCATCCTTGAACAATAATGCGCCGGATAATGTATTTTCTTTTTTAGGATATTTGAGCCGTGAACAATATATACGGGAACCGTTACTCAAAGGACCTTATTATGACTCGCAAGTGGTTGGCGTCGATAGTAAGACGAGCTATCGGAAAGATAAGTCGGAGTATGTTCCCTTCACACAGGTAGACAAATATCAATTTGATAAGGAAACCTTTTTCCCGCGTATCTATAGCCAAGATGGAAGCCATCAAGCTTATTACAGAAGTTACCTCAATTTGAAAGAAGGGCAACAGCCAACGTTTTCCGATAATTTTAAGTTCTTTTTTAATTTTCAACTGGGAGATATGTATACCCGATATTTCTTATGGAATTTTGTGGGTAGACAGAATGACAGGCAAGGATATGGGACCTATAGTGACGGCAACTGGTTGTCGGGGATCAGACCATTGGATAATTGGCGTTTAGGGGGGCAAGATAAAATATCTCGATCGCAGGAGCATGACCCGAGCCGGAACACTTATTTTTTTCTTCCACTGCTACTCGGAATAGCTGGTGCGATCTGGTTGTACCGAAACAATAAACCTTATACCTTGGTACTGACCTTGCTGTTTGTGTTTACGGGGGTAGCGATCGTAGTTTATCTCAACCAAACTCCTATGCAACCCCGGGAACGAGATTATGCTTACGTGGGGTCTTTCTATGCTTTTGCGATCTGGATTGGGCTGGGAGTAATAGCATTTGTTCGGTTTTTCAACCGTTTTGTACAAACACGTTACGCTTTAGCGACAGGTATTTCTTTTGCGCTGTTGGGAGGCCCTATTATTTTGGCTCATCAAAACTGGGATGATCATAATCGGTCCGAAAAATCGTTGGCAAGGGATATGGCACGCAATTATTTGGAATCCTGTGCTCCAAATGCTATTCTATTTACCTATGGCGATCATGATACATTTCCTGTATGGTATTTGCAAGAAGTAGAGGGCGTACGTCCGGATGTTCGGGTTGTCGTGTTAAGCTATCTCACAGGCGATTGGTATATGCAACAGGCCAAACAACCCACGTATCAAGCGGCAGGGCTCCCCGTGACGATTCCCGCTGAAAAGACGAAAAAAGGCGTTCGTGATTATATCCCTTTCGTAGATAGACAACTTGACAATGCGGTAGATATACAGCAGTTATTGCAGTTTGTCACATCGGATGATCCGGAGTATAAAGTTCAGCTGAATTCCGGTGATATGGAAAACTATTTCCCTTCCAAGAAAGTCCAATTGCGCATTGATAAAGACGAGGTGGTTAAGAAAAATGCGGTTCCGGCGTATTTTCAGGGAGCTATAGTTTCTGCAATGGAATGGGAAATTCCGAATGATCATCTGACCAGGTCGGATTTAACCCTGTTATCCGTGCTTGAAAATAATCATTGGGACAGACCGATATATTTTTCGAATATGCTGCCAAGTGATATTAAGTTGGGACTGGATAAATACCTGGTCAATGAGGGCTTTACTTCTCGATTGATGCCTGTCACTGCTACAGATCAGTCGACAGGAAAACGAAGTGAGCAGGGTGGGCTAGTTAATATGGAGGCGTTATATAGCAATATTATGCATACGTATCATTGGGGTAATGTTAAAAATGCACAATACTTGGATACAGATTCGTTCCGCTTTGCAAGCATGTACGCCCGTGATATATTTGGAAAAGCTGCCCGAATGCTTTTAGCCAATGGCCAGGTCAAACAAGCTGGGGAGGTGGCAAAAAAAGCATACGATCAATTGCCCGATCGCGTATATGCGATGTCGGACGCCATCAATTATGCCGATATTATCGATAGTCTGTATCGCTCGGGGCAACCTCAGCTGGCCAACAGGATGATGGACCGTAACCTTGACTATGTCGCTGAAAATATGGAATACCTACATCAATTGGTAATGGATAAGAAAAACCTGAGCTTTGAGTGGAATGATATTCAGACCGGCTTGGACTCTGTAGACCGGTATAAGGCTATTTTATTGGAAGCAAAGGATACCAAACGATTGGCACGTGTTGAGCAGTTGAGGCAGCAATATCAAAATTGGTACGGCGTAGAATAATTTTGATGATGAACTGAACCAAATTACCAGGCACGCCTAATGGGGCATTGGATTAACGTATTTGAGATAAGAAACCAGATGAGGCCTCTTCTAAAATATTGGAAGAGGCCTCGATACATATAGGATAGGGAATGAGCCGAGTTATTAAAATTTCATGCCGACTCCAAAGCCGAGCAGGAAGGGGTTGATGTCAACTTTTGCCGGTATGGATAGGTTGGGGGCGAGGTTTGACGCATCCACATTGACATCGGTCTTTAAAAGAATATACTTAGCATCTAAATTCACGAAATATTTTTCAGATAGCTTAAAATCAATTCCCAGTTGAGTCGCAAAGCCGAAAGCATTATCATATTTTACATTTTTAACCGTTTGCCCCGCATTGACGCTATAGAATATGGTGTAATTTATTCCCGCTCCTACATAGGGTTTAATGGCACCGTCGGGGAGGAAGTGATATTGCGCTGTCAGTGTGGGAGGGAGGAGCCATACACTCCCAAGATCCACATTGCTGGATGGACTGCCACCAATGGCAGTTAAATTTGAACCTGTTGTATTAACTTTATGTTTTGTAGTCCCAAGGATCAATTCCGCCGCAATGTTTTTTGTGAAGAAATAGGTGAAGTCAAGTTCAGGGATAAATTTCGTATTGATGTCGACGTCTCCGCCTATGGTATTAATCTTGGCCGATTCGTTTGGCATGACTGTCACACCTCTGAGTCTCATTTGCCAGCGTTGATTAGGGATTGTTTGTGCCTGTAAACTTAGTGCGCCTAGGGTAAGTGTTAGTGCAATTAAAAGTAGCTTTTTCATATCATTAAGGGTATTTTGTTTGCTGTAAAACTATTGCTAAAATCAGGGCAAAAGAGTGACGATAATCAGGTTGAAAAATGAATGATACGATGTTTTTCCTATTGCAGATGATGTACCTTTATAAATTACTGTTGTAAAAAATAGGAAAGTATGGGTAGGTGTAAATCCGCTGTAATAGTTTTTCAAGCCACATTGGGATAATAGGGCTATTACACGCATTTGTCTCGCCTGAGGACGAGCAAACGTTATGAAAGTATGTCATTCGCGCAACTGCGGATTGTGCACCAGAATAACTGCTAGGAGAGTTGGGGGCAAGTGGGGGACTGGAGTCTCGTTTAGCAGGGCTAATGGGGATACAAATCCGGTATGTCAATGCATATTGAATGGAATAGGAACGCTCCTAAAATAGAACAGGTCGGAATGAATCCGACCTGTTCTATTTTAGAAGTTACGGTTTTACGCATTTTTCTTCACTTCCTTACCCCAGGAGTCTTTTAATGTAACCGTACGGTTAAAGACTAGATGGTCTGGCGTTGACTGTGTGTCTAATGTAAAATAACCCAATCGTATAAATTGATATCCCTTTCCAGGCGTAGCGTTAGCCAGATCCGGTTCAATGTAAGCACGTTGGATAATATGTAAACTTTCAGGGTTGATCGATGCTTTAAAATCTTCTGCAGCGGCAGGATTTTCATCATTGAACAATCTGTCGTACAATCTTACTTCGGCTTCTTTCGCATGTGGAACCGAGATCCAATGGATTGTTCCTTTAACTTTTAATCCTGAAGTATCTTCTCCTGATTTTGAGTTTGGAACATAGGTACAATGAACTTCCGTCACGTTTCCGTTTTCATCTTTCACAAAATCATGACAGGTAACGATGTAAGCATGTTTCAAACGTACGGAAAGCCCAGGGCCCAAGCGGAAGAATTTTTTTGGTGCATCTTCCATAAAATCATCGCGCTCTATCCAGAGCTCTTTTGAAAATGGAATGGAGCGTGAACCTTCACCGCCTTCGACTTCAGGGTTATTCTCACCAATAAGATCCTCTACCTGACCATCAGGATAGTTTGTGATCACCAATTTGATTGGATCAAGGACAGCCATTCTGCGCCATGCCGTTTTGTTGAGATCCTCACGGATACAGAATTCCAAAAGACTGACATCGATCATGTTTTCACGTTTTTGAACACCGATTTTTTCACAGAAGTTGCGGATACTCGCCGGTGTATACCCCCTTCTGCGCAATCCTGAGATCGTAGGCATGCGCGGGTCGTCCCAGCTTTCAACAAACTTATCATTGACCAGTTGCAGTAATTTACGTTTACTCATGACAGTATAGGTCATATTCAAGCGTGCAAATTCGTATTGTTTGGAAGGGAAAATCTCCAATTTATCTATACACCAATCATAAAGTGGGCGATGTGGAATAAATTCCAATGTACAGATGGAGTGTGTAATTTTCTCAATGGAGTCTGATTGGCCATGTGCAAAATCATACATCGGATAGATACACCATTGATTCCCCGTTCTGTGGTGATGAGCGTGCTTGATGCGGTATAATAAAGGGTCGCGCAAGTGCATATTTGGGCTAGCCAAATCAATCCTTGCCCGAAGTACTTTTTCGCCATCTTGGTATTTACCGGCGCGCATATCTGCGAATAAGGTCAAATTTTCTTCAATAGACCTGTCGCGATATGGTGTCGGAACACCGGGTTCTGTTGGGGTACCTTTTGCTGCTGCAATTTCTTCAGCAGTGCTGTCGTCCACATAAGCTAGACCTTTTTTTATTAGCTCAACGGCATAACGATATAGTGTCTCAAAATAATCTGAAGTATATAATTCCTCTGCCCACTGGAATCCAAGCCATTGAATATCTTTCTTGATGCTTTCAACATACTCGGTATCCTCAGTGACAGGGTTAGTGTCATCAAAACGTAGATTAGTCTTGCCATTATACTGCTGTGCTAATCCAAAATTCAAGCAGATGGATTTGGCGTGACCAATGTGGAGGTAACCATTTGGCTCAGGAGGAAAACGTGTCAATACACGTCCGCCATGCTTTCCTGTTCGAAGATCCTCTTCGACAATTTCCTCGATAAAATTTAATGATTTTTCTTCACTCATAATACAAAGTTAATTATTCGTAGCGAGATATTAGCTAGGAGATCGTAGATATTCGCCTTAGTATGAGTGATTGAATGTGCTGGCTGTATCGGTAAGAATGGGAAGACGTAATAAGGTTTGGACCCACAATAAAAAAGAAGCTGTCTCAAATTTATTGAGGCAGCTTTTTTTATTAAATATGGCTATGCGATAGATTTGTGAGTTGTTTGTTGATTATTTCACAGAACTGTTCATTTGGGAAGAAAAAAGAACAAAAAGTAGCTTTTTAAGCTGCTTTTTTCCTTAGATTTTGCGCTATAGCCAATAAACCCCATTCTATGGACACTTTTTCCTTACCGCGGAGCATAAATCTTCGGAACCCGTGGTTCTGTTTTATGTTTCCAAAGACTGGTTCGACATCGTGACATCGCTGTTTTCTTTTGGCTATACCGACATCGCTGTTAAGCAATCCGTATGCTCTATCTTTATAAGCCTCAAGCTGTTCATTTATCTGGATGATTCTATTGCCCTGTGATTTGTGGCAAGTACCGTTCAATGGGCAGTTTGTGCAGTTTTTTGCCTGATATCTTTTTATTTTTTGCTCGAAACCTGTGGAGGTCTTTTGTGTAAATAGACCTATGCAGTTCATTTCCTGTCCCATTGGACAGATATAGCAATCTTTTGCAGGGTTATAATGTAGTTTATCAACGGAGAATGGCTTCTTGCCCGAATAACTCTTTTTCTGCTCCTTGTCAAACATACCATATTTCACATAGGCCCCAATGTTTTTCCCTTCTAGTAACGCATAGTTCTCCTGGCTGCCATAGCCAGCATCTGCGGTAATGGTTTTCAGTATTTCCCCAAAGCTCGCCTCATGTTGTGCCAGATGACCGGGTAGCGTTGTGGTATCTGTGGGGGTGGGATGTATGGTGTAATTGACGATGTATTGATTGGAAGTAGATATCTGAATGTTATAACCTGGTTTGAGCTGGCCATTTTTCATATGATCCTCTTTCATGCGCATAAAAGTAGCATCGGGATCTGTCTTGCTATAACTATTTCTATCTCCAAGCGTTACTTCCTGCTCTTCATATTGAACAATCTTGGCCGGGTAGTTTTTAGTCGCATAGCGCAACTTTGCCCTCATCTTCTTGCTTACCGAAGGTTTATCGGACAAGACCCGGTTCAGGTTATCGACCGTAGCCTGAACTTTTTCGCGGTCAATTGTTGTCAGATCGGGAGGTTCCGGAAGGTTGTCCTCTGCTTTGGCGATACTTTGGGCGTATTCCCAAATATCTTTTAAGGCAGCTTTCATCTTCTCCTTATTGGTCTGGATAGCTTTTTTCCAGACAAAGGTGTATTTGTTAGCATTGGCTTCAATCTTGGTGCCATCGGTGTAAACATCTTCTATACTCAGCAGACCTTCTTCGGATAGGAGTTTGACAACTTCTTCAAATACACTACGAAGTGCTTCTTTCAAACGAACGCCTCGAAATCTGTTGATGGTATTGTGATCGGGATAGCTCATGCCGCTCAGCCACATGAAATTGATGTTCTCCCGGCACGCCGTTTCCAATTTGCGACTGCTGTAGACATTGCTTACGTAGCCAAACACCAAAACTTTCAACAACATCTGCGGATGATAACTGGAGCAGCCTTTTATCTTATAAGCGTCCAATAGGGACTGGATGTTGATCCGGTTGATTACATCGTTAACGATACGTACCGGATGACCTTTGGACACCAGTTCGTCCAAAGTTGGAGGAATGGCCATGATCTGGTCCTGATAGTAAGGCTTAAAAGTAGCTCTTTGAGATGGCATATATCCTTTTTGTTTACACTATAAATATATGAAAATCAAACCGTTAAAACAAATAATAAACCTTAGATAATGCAAAAAAAGAGACTGCCTTTTTGAGACAGCCTCTTTTTACCGATTTTTATTACTACGCTATTTATAAGCGAAGACTTCACCTAGCTCGTCATTATTGGTAAACGTACAGTGTTGATCGATCAATTCTCCAGTGCCGATATTGATAATCATGCCATGCACGGCAAGATCATCACGCTCTTTCCATGCATTTTGAATGATTGACGTCGCGCACAGATTGAAAACTTGCTCTTGTACATTGAGCTCGATTAAACGATCTACTTTTTTATCATGCTCTTGGATCGCATCAATCTCTGCACTGTGTAAGCGATATACATCTTTGATATGACCCAACCAGTTGTCAATAATACCGTACTGCTTGCGGCTTAAAGAGGCTGCTACACCACCACAGCCATAGTGACCTGCGATAATGACATGTTTTACTTTCAAAACATTGACCGCATAGTCTAAGACGGAAAGCATACTCATATCGGAGTGAATGACCATGTTGGCAATATTACGATGAACGAATACCTCTCCAGGCTTTGTACCTGTCAATTCATTTGCAGGTACTCGGCTATCGGCACAACCGATCCAAAGAATTTCTGGATTTTGACCTTTAGAAAGCTGTTGGAACCGCCCTGTAGCATCATTCTTTACAAACTCCATCCACTCTTTATTTCCCTTAATGATATTGTCAAATCCTATTTTTAAATCTTTATTTTCCATATTCTTCTTATTTCACTCTTGCCCGAAGGCATCGTTTCAATTTTATTATAATAATACAAATGTCTAAATTCATTGTTTACTTCAAACAACTTATTTTTATTGAATAGCTGTTCTTGCTATTCAATAACCGTCTCCCCCCCATTTCAATCCAGCTTGCTAGCCGACCAATGGAAGGGAATGGCCTACGAGATACGTCAAAGGTCCGTATCCTATGAAGGTTTCTTATAGACCACCTGCAAAAGTTCGATGTCTTTGCCTTTACTTCTGGCATTCTGTTCAAAATCTTTGATGACTTCGATGACATCCTTGTCTATAAATTTACTGAATGTCCCATCGATTCGGATCTTACTGATCGATTTTGGTAAGCTGTACAATTTTTGTTGGATAGGAACCTTGTTCAAAAATGATACTTCCTCCGCTAATGTAATGACAGCCTTATCTTCTTCATTGTCTTTTTCAATATTATATTTAAAAGCATTTTTCATATTGGCTCTTAAGATATAGAATGTCGCCACGACAATACCTATCCCTACCCCCATAAGGAGATCGGTAAACACAATCGCTACAATGGTGACAAAAAATGGGATAAATTGATCTAAGCCTTTTTTGTACATTGAGGTGAATAGACTTGGTTTAGCCAATTTATATCCTGTATGGAGAAGGATGGCCGCCAGACAGGCCAAAGGAATCATGTTCAGCATTGTTGGGATAGCGAGCATAGCGACCAATAGCCATATACCATGCATGATGGCAGATTGCCTTGTTTTTCCGCCTGCATTGACGTTTGCTGATGAGCGTACAATGACGGAGGTCAACGGCAGACCGCCCAGAAGTCCACTGGTCATATTTCCGATGCCTTGTGCAACAAGTTCGCGGTTGGTTGGCGTATTTCTTTTGTAGGGGTCTATTTTATCAACGGCCTCGATGCTCAATAAAGTCTCTAAACTTGCAATAATTGCAATCGTAAATGCAGCTATCCACACATCTTTGTTGACAATCTGTGTAAAGTCCGGGAGGGTAAATAATCCTGTGAATTCAGCAAAAGAACCGACAATAGGGACTAGTACAAATTGCTTGTCATGCAACTGGAATGCTGAGCCGTTGAAAAGATAAGCTAAACTTACGCCTAGCATCACGACAACCAATGGGGCTGGCACCTTGTTGAGCTTTGGAATAGATGGCCAAAAGATTAGGATCGCCAATGACAAGGCGCAAATGATCAATGCACCAAAGTTGATCGCAGAGGCTATCGTGTCAAAATAGGCACCGATACCATGACCATTGTCCATTTCGAAGGCATGTGTTTCCACTAAGCCCAATGCCAAAGGAATCTGCTTCATGATAATTGTGATACCGATCGCAGCAAGCATACCGACAATGACTGCTGAAGGGAAATAGTTTCCGATCATCCCTGCTTTTAATATACCGAGAATAACTTGTACTACACCGGCAATCACGACGGCAAGTAGAAAGGTTTCATATGCCCCTAGGCTCTGAATAGCACCTAAGACAATAACTGTAAGACCAGCAGCTGGCCCACTTACACTGAGTGGTGATTTACTGATTGAAGCGACAACGATTCCACCAATTACACCAGTCAATAATCCTGCAAACAATGGCGCACCAGAGGCCATTGCAATTCCCAAACATAATGGAAGTGCCACCAAAAACACCACAACACTAGCAGGGAAGTCATATTTTAAGTCTCTTTTCGATAGTTTCAGAAAAGCCGACGTACGAGTTCCAAACATAAAATTTGTGTTTATCTGTAAAAAATTTTCATCAGGCGACCTTTAACTGGCGTTGTATCATGTATACCGTTTGGCGTTCAACAGCATAACAAAGCGTTAGTGCCGAGCCAAATCAACGATAACATCAACAGAGCCAAAGCCGATTACTTCAGAAAAATCAAAGATTACCGCACATACTTTACCTTTAGCATGCGGGTTGACGGGATACATCCCTAGGGATGCCTTTATGAATAGTTAGGAGGCGGTGTTGGAACCGTAGGATGGAAAGGTAAAATGCTTTTCTCATTTTTAAGATAATTCTTCTGTTTTCCTTGGTTCTCAACGAGAATGGTTTCAAATACAATAGGTTCTTCTGTTTTTGTATTGAAAAATTTTGAGGCAGTTTCAAGTGTATCATTACTTGCGCCGTTATTGTTTTCGATTTCCAGTTGTAAAACGACCTGTAAGATGGTACTTTGATCTAAGCTGTTTGAAAAAATAGGCGAAATAGAGATGGCCATCTTTGTGAAAAAGATGATAGCACAAAGGAATGCTGCCACAAATCTAAACTGCTTATTTAACATTTTTTATTACCTTTAATCTTACTGTTTACATCGTAAAAATAGTAATTCTATGTTAAATTCAAATTAATAGTGCACTAAAAATAAAATTTGGCACGAAATTGTGACGAAGAGATTATTTTTTGAAAAGTTTTCAATTTTTATTGATTTATAAATATTAAGCCTTTTGTATGGCAAATAAAGAACAATTTATAGAGAAGGTTCAAGCTTCCTATAATCCCAAAGGAGCGTTTATCTATCTGGGAGCGGGAATGCTTAATGGCGAAATTTTGGCTGAGGCAAAAGTGAATTTAGCCTTGAAAATGATGAACCGTCACGGACTTATTGCAGGGGCTACCGGAACCGGTAAAACACGTACGCTACAATTGATCGCTGAACAATTGTCGGATGCCTCTGTACCAGTATTTATGCTGGATGTTAAAGGTGACCTATCGGGCCTAGCAGTGCCAGGGGTGACCAACCAAGCCCTTATTGATCGGGGAAATGCCGTGGGGGTGCCGTTTGAGCCATCGTCGTTTCCGGTAGAACTGTATTCACTGTCCGGCAATAAGGGGATTCCGATGCGGATTACTGTAGAAGATTTTGGGCCCGTCTTGTTGGGCCGGATACTCGAACTTAATGAAACACAGACCGGCGTATTGGCTGCGATGTTCAAATATGCACAGGATCACCAAATGCCGTTGATTGATTTCTCAGATACGAAGAAACTGCTTACTTACCTTTCTGAAGGACCCGGCAGCGAAGAAATCAAAGGTGATTATGGTAAGATTAGTTCGGCAAGCTCGGGAACCATCCTGCGTAAGATCGTCGCATTGGAACAGCAGGGGCTAGCGCATATCTTTGGTGAGAAAGAATTTGATATTAACGATCTATTTCAGAAGGTAGATGGTAGGGGTGTGATTAGCCTATTGAATATTTCTGACGTGCAAGATCAGCCGGTTCTTTATTCTACATTCTTATTGAGCTTATTGGCACAGCTATTTAAAAATATGCCTGAGGTGGGTGACTTGGACAAACCCAAGTTGGTCTTCTTCTTTGATGAAGCCCACCTGCTGTTCAATGGGGCTCCTAAAGCCTTTTTGACTCAAGTGGATCAAATCATTCGCCTTATCCGTTCGAAGGGGATCGGCGTTTTCTTTTGTACACAGTCTCCAACCGATGTACCTGAATCTGTATTGGCCCAGCTGGGTAACCGTGTGCAACATGCATTGCGTGCCTTTACGCCCAACGATGCTGAAAATTTAAAGAAGACTGTAAAAACCTATCCAAAATCCGATTTTTATGAAATTGATCAGGTCCTGACTTCTTTGGGTACTGGACAGGCATTAATCACAGTATTGAATGATAAAGGTATTCCTACAGAGGTTGTCGCTACACATTTGGTGCCGGCGCGTGCAGTTATGGGACCTGCAGATGATGCAACGGTTAGCCAAATTATCAATCAGTCTGATTTGCGGGCAAAATATCAGGAGCGACAAGAAAATCGCTCTGCGGCTGAAATCATAGACGAAAGAATGCAGGCTGCAGCACAGGAAGAACAACGCGCGGCCCAGGAAAAAGAAGCGGAAAAAGCAAGTCGGCCAAGCTCCAGAAGACAGACACCTCTAGAAGCTGCCCAACGAACGGCAACAACGACCTTAGCAAGAGAGGGAGTTAAGTTTTTGGGCAAACTAGCGACGGGTTTATTAAACGCATTCTTAAAAAAGAAATAATACTAATTTTTGGATTCTTTTCGTTTCAATACTATACTTTTGAAGGCGGAGCCGAACTTAGCTAAATTTGCTTTTGAGGGCAATTTTAGCTAAGTTTGCGGACGAAAAGAAAATTCTATTAACGCAATTAAATATGAGTAAACCAACCCTTTTGATTTTGGCAGCAGGAATGGCTAGCCGGTATGGTTCTTTAAAACAAGTAGATGGTTTTGGCCCACACGGCGAGACAATTATTGACTATTCAATTTACGATGCTATTCGCGCAGGATTTGGAAAAGTTGTATTCATTATCCGGGAAGAATTTCTGGAAAAGATGAAAACAGTATTTGATGAAAAATTGAAAGGTAAAATAGAAGTAGATTACGCTTTTCAAGATTTTGACTTAACAAAATTCGGTGTTAATCACGTTATCGAAAGAACAAAACCTTGGGGTACTGCCCATGCGGTGATGAGTGCTAAAGATAAAGTGCATGAACCATTTTGTGTAATCAATGCAGACGATTTCTACGGATCGGATTCTTTTCAGAAAATGGCCGAGTTCTTAACAACCGAGGTTTCTGATCAACAAATGTCGTTGATGGGCTTCCAGGTTGGAAATACCATGTCCGATTATGGCTACGTTTCACGCGGAGTATGTGAGGTTACCCCTTCTGGACATATGGAAAGTGTAACTGAACGTACAAATATATACTACAAAGGCGAAGGCGACGATCGCAAAATCGTTTATGAGGAAAATGGGGTGGAGACAGATCTAGATCCTAAAACCCGTGTTTCGATGAACTTCTGGGGTTTTACACCAAAGATTTTCGAAGTAGCCCAGGCGATGTTTCCTGCATTTGTTGAGGAAAATAAGGAAAATTTAAAAGCAGAATTTTTCATTCCTTCTGTACCAGATTATATGGTGAAGCATAAATTGGCTGATTTTAAGGTAATCCCAACTTCTTCGAAATGGTTTGGCGTAACTTATAAGGAAGATAAACCTATCGTACAAGAATCAATTTCAAAATTGGTGGCTGATGGAGTATATCCAGAAAAGTTATTTTAAGAGCTAAAAGAAATAGCTTATCTTTCACCTGTATTGTCAAGCAATACAGGTTTTTTTTTGACCTGTGCGCTAGATTACTTGAGCGGAAATAAATCTTTGATGAAAAAAATTCTTAAAGTGTTTGGTTATCTTATTTTAGGATTGTTGTCTTTTTGTGTGCTCTATATTGTTGCTGAATACAGTTTGTCAAGAATTTCGGCTCCAAGGAAAAATATAGACGAAGAGAAGACGATTCAGGTTTTTGTTCAGTCCAATGGTGTTCATACCGATATCGTATTGCCTGTCGTTAACGAAGAGATGGATTGGTCGCAACTATTTCCTTATGGGAATACGGTGGGGAAACATAGCGGATATCGGTATGTCGGTATCGGTTGGGGGGATAAAGGATTCTATTTGGATACACCAGAATGGAAGGATCTTAAAGCATCGACAGCCTTTGTGGCTGCCTTTGGATTAGGGGAGTCTGCCATTCATGTGACCTACTACAATTCGGTTCAGCAAGATGAATTCTGTTTTGCTTATCAGATCAGTAAATCCCAATACCGTGATCTGATAAAATATATAGAAGATTCGTTGGATCGAAATCAAGCGGAAGCTATTTTGGTGAAAACAGATGCGCAGTATGGCGACTCAGACGCCTTTTACGAAGCAAAAGGAGCCTATAGCATGTTTTATTCGTGCAATACCTGGACCAATAATGCCTTAAAGAGAGCGGCGATGCCAGCAGGTATTTGGGCTACTTTGGACAAAGGAATCTTAAGTCACTATAAGGATAAGAAGTAGCTGGAAATGCATAAGTGTATTGCGGTGAAGGTTAAACGAGATAGTGAAAGTAATAGACATAAAAAAGCTCCGGGAATAATCCTGGAGCTTTTTTTATGAGGAGGAGTGATTATTTCACTTCTTCGTAATCTACGTCAGTTACATCATCACCACCTTGGTTTCCACCTTGAGCTTGACCTGCATCACCTTGAGGTTGTTGTGCACCACCTTGAGAAGCAGCGTACATTTCTTCAGAAGCAGCATTCCAAGCATTTTGCAATTCTTCAGAAGCAGCATCGATATCAGCAAAGTTTTTCGCTTCGTAAGCAGCTTTTAATTTTGTTAAGCCAGCTTCAATTGGCGCTTTTTTATCTGCTGAAATTTTATCGCCATATTCTTTCAATTGTTTTTCAGTTGAGAAGATTAAAGCGTCAGCTGCATTTACTTTGTCAGCTTCTTCTTTTATTTTTTTGTCAGCATCAGCATTTGCTTCAGCTTCTTCTTTCATGCGTTTGATTTCGTCGTCAGACAAACCTGAAGATGCTTCGATACGGATGTTTTGTTCTTTTCCAGTCGCTTTATCTTTCGCAGATACTTTGATGATACCATTGGCATCAATATCAAAGGTAACTTCGATTTGAGGAACGCCACGAGGTGCTGGTGGAATATCGTTCAAATGGAAACGGCCGATTGTACGGTTTTGGTTTGCCATAGGACGTTCACCTTGTAAGATGTGAATTTCTACAGATGGCTGATTGTCTGAAGCTGTAGAGAACGTTTCCGATTTTTTAGTTGGAATTGTTGTATTTGCTTCGATCAATTTAGTCATCACACCACCCATTGTTTCAATACCCAATGAAAGTGGAGTAACATCCAATAATAAACGTCTTTTACTTCACCTGTCAATACACCACCTTGGATAGCAGCACCTAAAGCGACAACTTCATCCGGGTTTACACCTTTAGAAGGCTCTTTTCCGAAGAATGCTTTTACAGCATCAACGATTGCAGGGATACGCGTAGAACCACCTACTAAGATAATTTCGTCAATATCAGATTTGCTAAAACCAGCATTTTTCAATGCAGACTCACAAGGAGCAATTGTTCTCTTGATCAAGTCAGCTGCCAAAGCCTCAAATTTAGCACGTGATAATGAACGAACTAAGTGTTTTGGACCAGTTGCATCTGCAGTGATATACGGCAAGTTGATTTCTGTAGAAGTTGCGCTTGATAATTCGATTTTCGCTTTCTCAGCAGCTTCTTTCAGACGTTGCAATGCCATTGGATCTTTTTTCAAGTCAAAGCCATTGTTTTCACTTTTGAATTCTTCATTTAACCAGTTGATGATTACGTTATCAAAGTCATCACCACCTAAGTGTGTGTCACCGTCAGTAGATTTAACTTCAAATACACCGTCACCTAATTCCAATACCGAAACGTCATGTGTACCACCACCACAGTCAAACACAACAATTTTCATGTCTTTGTGTGCTTGTCCAAACCGTAAGCTAAAGCTGCTGCTGTAGGTTCGTTAATGATACGTTTTACAGATAAACCAGCGATTTCACCAGCTTCTTTTGTTGCTTGACGTTGTGCGTCGTTGAAATATGCAGGAACTGTAATGACAGCTTCAGTTACTTCTTGACCTAAGAAATCCTCAGCGGTTTTCTTCATTTTTTGAAGAATCATAGCAGAGATCTCTTGTGGTGTATATTTGCGGTCGTCAATTTCTACACGCGGTGTATTGTTGTCACCTTTAACGATTTTATAAGGTACGTGTTCAGCTTCTTTTACAGCTTCATCGTATGAAAGTCCCATAAAACGTTTGATGGAATAAATAGTTTTATGTGGGTTAGTAATTGCTTGACGCTTTGCTGGGTCCCCAACTTTGCGCTCGCCACCTTCTACGAAAGCTACGATCGAAGGAGTTGTACGTTTACCTTCGTTGTTCGTAATTACTACAGGCTCGTTACCTTCCATTACGGCAACACATGAGTTTGTAGTACCTAAGTCAATTCCTATAATTTTAGACATATCTTGTGTTTTAATTTTTTACTTAAATAAATTCTATCAGTCTATTATCAACCCTTATGCCAATCCAAAAGTTTTGTGAAAAAAACACTATTTGTCATCAATTTGTCTTTAGGTACTGCCAAACTGACATTTTCAATACACCAGTTGCTCTAATATCCTTTTTTTAGCTGACTCGTTTTGGCGATTGCGTGGCATATATCTGCCAAAGATTTCCGAAAATTCAGCAAGTTTCATTTTTTTTGATTTTTTATCCCGCCAATCAGAAGGAACAAGTTTATTGGTATAGGCGATATTTGTAGCCCAATATTGAATATGCATTTCAGGGATGACAAGACCCAATATCATGCCCGGGAGACCATGGCTTAATGCTGGTCCTGCCGATATTGGAATCTCTTCCGAATAGTAAGCGATCAGATAGAGTGAGTCTTTGGTAGCACCATTGACTCTGCGGCAGTTTACTCCGGCGATATTTCGGAATTCCTCCGTGAAACGCCAAGTAATGCTGTCCAAAGTTTCCGAAAGAATGTATTTTTCGTCGATGTCAAGCTGAATGTCTGCTGTGCCGGTTTTCAGATCCTGGTAGAGGACTTTGCCGTTCTTGTTGGCGCCACCCCTAAATTGCCCTCTTTGGTTTCCTCCGATTCGGACCGCACCCTGAGATCTGCCCCCTCTGCCTGTGCCCGAAGTTATCGTAGGTGCGGCCATTTTGACTTCACCACGTTGTTTTTCGTTAGCTACGCTTTCCTCAGGCATCAACACGGTAGAATTCTCATCAAAGTAGAAGTTTAATTTTTCCGTATGTGAATCCGGCATCTTGTCGAGATATTCCATCATGCCCATCCCTCTGTCCATTCCTTTCGAGCTCATGTCGTTGGATAGCTGCCGCATGCGTGCTTTTGTGTACGTGACTTTGTCAAAACTGATCGTACCCCTACTTCCAAAATAGGCATATTGTGCCTGAAGCGATAAACCACACAGGCAGCAGATGATAACGGTCAAATATATTTTTTTAATCATTTCCTTTCCCTAGATATTTGTTGAAATCCCATTTTACACCGACCAAAAAATATTGTGTCAATACCTGTTGAACGGACTCTGAATAGTTGGTGTCACTCGCGTTACGACGTGTGTTGTTAAATGTATTGAACAGGTCAAAGGCCTTTAAGCTGAGTGTCATACTTTCATCTTTCAGTACTTTTTTCTCTAATTCAATATTGGTATAAAATTGATTGATTGATTTTTTATAAAGTTTCGTAGGTCCTGTATAGCTATAGTAAATGTTTGCCATGACATTAAACTTCTTCGGTAGAAAGTATTTGATGTACGCCGAAGTCCCACCTTGAAAACTTGTTGCGTTGTATTGGGTGTTGATCGAGTTTTGCTGTACATTAAAACCAGCATTCGCCGAAAGATCAAAGTCGAATCCTTCTGAGTCCTGCTCATTTAAGCTAGAACCTAAACTAAAGTTGGTATTCTTTGCATTATTCAGTAGAAACTCGCCGCCGGACTGTCCGCCTTCAAATTTGGTATAGCTGTAGCTGTTGTTAAACCTGACGTTTGCACTCTTGTTAAAATTGATGCGACGATTGGCCAATGGCTGCATATGATTGATGTTCAAGCCGCCATTCCAGTTGGATTTACCCGATAGGTTTTCATAAGAACTGATTTGAGCCGAGTTGTCTAGTATGGTTGTTTTGTTGACAATAGGATTATTAACAAATGACAAGTTCCCGTTGATATTGATATTCGTTCCTTTCAATAAACTGAACGCGTTATAATTGGCCGAAATGTTATTGTTCACCGCGCGTTTTAGGTCGGGATTACCGACTTGTTGAAACAACGGATTGGTCTGAGGTTGCAGTGGTTGTAACTGATCAAACGATGGGATGATATTGGAACTTTGATAAGCTAAACGTATATTTTTGCTATTTGAAAGGCGATAATTGGCATCAACATTTAAATTGTTATCCCAGAAATTCCGGGCAAGATCAATTGATCTATAACTATCATTTAACTGTTGATTCTTGTAGAACGTACGGTTGGAAAAATTGATCTCCAACTTTTCTTTGCGATAGGAAAAGTGCACGTTCACACCTTGATTGGTATTATTGTCGATCTGGTTTTGAGAATATAGTGAATCAAACTTTTGGGTAATATTGTTTATTGAATTTTGGGTATTTGTACTCTTCGAATGATTGAAGCTGTAGCCTAAAGCCAGATTGATATAGTCACTGATACGGTTGTTGAAATTGATCGAAGAGTTGAAGTCATTGCCTTTATTCCGGCCATGTCGCGTTTGGTTGATAATTGTACTATCCCCGGTTTTGTAAAAATAAGTCCGTGAATTGACTTTACTCTCTGAATCTGACTCTTTGTGATTATTGCCGACCATCACATTTAAAGAACGCCCCGCTTTTAATCGTTTTCTATAATTTAGGCGAAAATTATTGTTGGAACTTGAGGAGTTCGATTGATTGTTCTCCCTAAAGTCACTGATTGGGTTGCCCGATCCATCGCCCGTTTTGCTGTCTGTGTAAGTTAGATTAGCGTTGGTAGCCCAATTGGCATTGGATTGGAGTTCCATATTTTGCGTGGAATCCAGTCGCATGTTAAGGTTTGACCTGAAACCATTACTTCGGCTATGTCTCTCGCTATCGTTTTTACTGTTTTTTTCCTGAATGGATTGATCAGGCAGCACATTTTTATTGTAAGTCTCCGAGTGGTTCTTGTTGCTGTTGTTGTCGTAACCATAGTTGGCGTTTACTTTTAAGGCCTTTTTGAAGAACTGATTTTCATAGTTTGCTCCAAGATTTGTATTCAGTGGTTCGCCCGTAATCTGGTTGTTCATCCGTAAAGAACCTTCACGACCACTTGAACTGCCCATGTTGTTGTGACTCGCGGTGATGCCAATCCGCTCAGTCTTATTAAATTTCGCCGCAAAGAGATTTCCCGCATACAATTCTTTTGATCCAGCCAATGCTTCCATGTTTCCAAAGACACCCTTTCTTGCTTTCTCTTTGAGTACAACGTTAACAGTTTGGATCCTTACTCCGTCATCGATGCCCGACAGCTCCGCCTCCTCCGATTTTTTCTCATAGAGCTGCACCTTGTCAACGGCATCTGCCCGTACATTGCGAATGGCTATTTTAGGATCATAACCAAAAAATTCTTCCCCATCGATAAACACTTTCTGTACAGATTTTCCTTGAGCCGTGATACTTCCATCTCCGGTAACCGTAAAACCGGGTAGACGACGTAGTAAATCCTCTAGCTTCGCATTTTTTTCTGTTGCAAAACTCGCCGCATCATATTCGATGGTGTCGCCTTTCAGTGTAATTGGAAGACGTCGGGTGACAATCACCTCCTGCAAAACATTTCTTTGGGAATTTATTTTGATATCATGCAAATCGAGATCTTTATCTGCAATTTGGATCGTATCACTGTAGAGTTCAAACTTGGGGTATGTGGCTAAAATAATGTAGCTTCCGGGCTTGATATTTTTTACCTGAAATTTTCCCTCTTCATTGGCTCTGTTAAAATAACGGAGGACTGAATCGCGGTTCAGTAAAATAATGGAAGCATTGGTCAGGGGCTTGTCATCCGCCTTATCTAGAATCCTCCCCTTGATGTTTATTTGGGAGTAAGCACTGTTGACGACGATAAATAGTAAAAGTATTAATTGAACTAATCTTTTCATGTACGGGTTGTATCTTTCAAAGATAATTTACTTAATCGTTAATAAATGTAAAACATCTCTTCTGAATGTAAAATCTTTGGTATATAAGGCAGAGGAAATCACATTTTTTCTTGCTCTACATGTGCTTTTTGAGCATCATTTTTTTTATTGCATTCAATACAGATTGTTGGCGGAAGGTTGTTTGAGAAAGTTGGAAGTAAAATTTACCTTTGCACAAAATTGGTATTATGACGTTTGAAAATTACTTACAACAATTCGAAGATATCTTAAATCATCCTGAGAATCACCCTACCTATCAAGATGATGAATATTATCAGTACACAAAAATGAACTGGACAAGAATGGGCCGTTGGTTAAAACGCTTCGAACCAACGTCGACTTTTGAACAATTTGTTGAGTCAATTACTGAAAAGCAACAATGGATCATTATTACTGAACCTTGGTGCGGGGATGCGGCGCATTCGGTACCTATGTTGGCGAAGATGGCCTCAAAAAATCCCAATATCACGGTGGATATCCAACTGCGTGATAGTGCTCCGTTTCTGATCGATTCTTATCTAACAAACGGAGGCAAATCTATTCCAATTCTGGTGATACGCAACGAACAGGGGCAAGATTTGGCTGTCTGGGGCCCAAGACCTCAAGCCTGCCAGGAGCTGTTTTTGCATATGAAAGCGCAAGGGGCAGATTTCTCCGAAATCAAAGAGGAGATTCAAAAGTGGTACAATGCCGATAAAGGAACCGAAATCCAAAAGGAAATCCAGGCACTGTTCGAAAAATAAGAAAATTCCATCCTTATAATAAACTGGCAATTTTTAAGTTTAACCGGATCATCATCTCAGGAATAGACCTGGTCTTTCCTGAGCATGGTTTGAAAAACTGCTGTTAAACCCGGAGCTATGTAAACCTATCTCAATATAAGACAAGTATACGATATTCGGAGATTAGTCGGAGCTTGTTCGGTGCTTCCTCGGTACTTGTTCGTTACTTCTTCGGTTGCAAGCGAAGAAGTAACGCTGAAGCTACGTTTCATGTCCGTAGCTAATCCCTGTAAAGGCTGAAGTTATCTGACTCTTGCTATTGTCTAGTTCCAGCTTATTTTGGACCTATTTTCGGCGTAACGTAATTTCTTTAGGGCAAATAGACCTAATGTCGCCTTTGCGAAAGATCAAAAGATTTTAAGTAAAACGATCCAGTGTTTTTGTTAGCTTTATATGAATTATGGACCATTTTTATGGTGGCTTTTTCAGTTTGCTTGAGCGACAACTAAAACTAAAAAAATATGAATATTGAGGATCTAAGAGATTATTGTTTATCGATTGGGCCGGTGATGGAGGAGACTCCCTTTGGGCCAGATACATTGGTATTTAAGGTAGGCGGTAAGATTTTTTTGTTGGTAGGCCTGGATCAGGTTGATGGATTACGATTTAATGTTAAGTGTAACCCCGAAAGGGCCATTGAATTGCGGGAACGTTATGAGCATACCGTACTACCGGGCTATCACATGAATAAAAAGCACTGGAATACCGTGGTTGCCAATCAAGAGATTGATGATAGAAAGCTGGAGGAATTGATTTTACACAGCTATCAGCTTATTGTTGAAAGTCTGCCCAGTAAAATCAGATCGGAAGTCAAAGGGCTATAACCGGACTTTGCGTGTAAAGAATTAGTTGTCTATTCAGAAAAAGTCGTTTAAATGACTTTTTTTTGAGGCTAGGATTGGTAGCTTTGCTAAAATCAGTGCATTGCTCAAAGCATTGGTCGATAAATTTACACTAAATATTATTTTTATGAAACGAACACGAAGTTACTCGTGGATAATCTGTTTTATGCTTCTTTTCAGTTTGGGAAGTTGTATAAAGGAAGAAGCGCTCAATATGGAAGCGGATATTATCGCTCTTCATGCCGATGAAGATATCTTTTTGCTGAACCCGGTCATCTCAAATACGCAAGTTACACTTTACCTTCAGCCCAATATTCATGATCTTACCAAATTGAATATGACTTTTGACCTGACTCCTGGTGCCTCCATTGAGCTTTTGAAGGATTCTTTGAAAATGCCTGCCGGAACTCAGGATATGAATAAAGTAATTATTGATGAATTCCTAAAAAACGGCGTATATTATAAAGTTACGTCCGAAGATCATCAGTTTACAAAAACTACCTGATTAAAATTGTGAAAACAGATGGTGGATTTGTTCCAACAGCATATGGTTTTGAAGATACGGCGATTGATAAGGATGATAAATACACCATATTTTATAATAAAATTGATGGCCAGGATTTCTATAATTGGGCTTCCGGAAATCCAAGTTTCTCCTTGACATTGAGCTTAGGAGGAGGTACCAAGGATCCCGAATCATACCCCACTAAAACGAGTTCGGATGCACATTCAGGATCGAAAGCGGCTTTATTGGAAACGAAGTTGACCGGTGCTTTTGGGGCGATGTTCAAGAAACCTATTGCTGCCGGAAATCTTTTTATAGGAGCGTTTGATACAGGACCTGTATTGACAGACTCGTTATCGGCAACGCAGTTTGGCCTTCCTTTCAATCAGATACCGCTGGCCTTGGAAGGTTACTATAAGTATAGTCCTGGCGCAACGGTGACGGATGAAAACATGAAACCTGTTAATACCAAGGATTCCTGTGATATCTATGCTGTTTTCTATAATCGCAAGCAGCTTATGGACTCGCAATCTGATCCCAACAAGAAAGTTTCCTAATTGACGGGACATAATATTTTAAAAGATCCAAGTATTGTGGCTATTGCCAGGTTGGAAAATGGGGGCGCAACCAAGGCTGGTGATTTTGTCAAGTTTACATTGCCATTTAAGTACACGGCGAAAGTAAACGAAGCTGATGTTGCCAATTTGGATTATAGCATTGCGATTGTAATGTCTTCGAGTAAATATGGTGATAATTTTATAGGTGCTGTCGGTAGTAAGTTGACGGTGGATGATCTCAAAATTGTAACGAAGAAGTAATGAAAATGATAAAATATACAATCGCACTGGCTGCGATGGTTTTGATAGGATCTATTGCCAATGCGCAGGAAAACACAGCGGATGAGGGTAAATTGGGTTTTGATGTGACGGTAGGCGGTAAGATCGGCGGCGCAGCCCCCCTATCATTGCCACGTGAAATTCGAAAGATTAAAAGCTATAATCCGAATGTTCCCTTTTTTGTCGGAGCAAGGGCAAACTATCATATTGATTCCCAATGGGGAGTATCTTTGGGAATCGTCTTCGAAGGAAAGGGAATGGATACATAGGCGAGTGTTAAAGGATACAAGACGACATTCAATGCGGTGAATGATGCAAAAGAGGAGCTGAGAGGTTATTATACGGGTGATATCACAACAAAAGTACATAACCTGTATCTGACTGTTCCGATCCAAGCTACCTATCAGCTTTCAAATCGTTGGAATGTACAGGCAGGTCCTTACATTTCTTTTGCGGTAAAAAAGGAATTCTATGGCGAGGCCTACAACGGCTATCTTAGGCATGAGGAGCCTACCGGAAATAAGATTGTTGTGGATAATGCTGATTATGATTTCTCGGAGAGTGTTAGAAGTATTGATGTTGGTATGAGTTTGGGCGCACATTATGCTATCGACAGAAGATTCTTTGCGTTGGCACAGTTGGATTATGGCTTCAATAATATTATGAAAACCGGATTTGAAAGTATTAGCTTCGGGTTACATAATATCTTTATGAATGTTGGTATAGGTTATAAATTGAAATAGCTTTAATATCCATAAAAAAGAAAGAAGCTGTCTCAAATTTATTGAGGCAGCTTTTTTATTAAATATGGCTATGCGATAGATTTGTGAGTTGTTTGTTGATTATTTCACAGAACTGTTCATTTGGGAAGAAAAAGAACAAAAAGTAGCTTTTTAAGCTGCTTTTTTCCTTAGATTTTGCGCTATAGCCAATAAACCCCATTCTATGGACACTTTTTCCTTACCGCGGAGCATAAATCTTCGGAACCCGTGGTTCTGTTTTATGTTTCCAAAGACTGGTTCGACATCGTGACATCGCTGTTTTCTTTTGGCTATACCGACATCGCTGTTAAGCAATCCGTATGCTCTATCTTTATAAGCCTCAAGCTGTTCATTTATCTGGATGATTCTATTGCCCTGTGATTTGTGGCAAGCACCGTTCAATGGGCAGTTTGTGCAGTTTTTTGCCTGATATCTTTTTATTTTTTGCTCGAAACCTGTGGAGGTCTTTTGTGTAAATAGACCTATGCAGTTCATTTCCTGTCCCATTGGACAGATATAGCAATCTTTTGCAGGGTTATAATGTAGTTTATCAACGGAGAATGGCTTCTTGCCCGAATAACTCTTTTTCTGCTCCTTGTCAAACATACCATATTTCACATAGGCCCCCAATGTTTTTCCCTTCTAGTAACGCATAGTTCTCCTGGCTGCCATAGCCAGCATCTGCGGTAATGGTTTTCAGTATTTCCCCAAAGCTCGCCTCATGTTGTGCCAGATGACCGGGTAGCGTTGTGGTATCTGTGGGGGTGGGATGTATGGTGTAATTGACGATGTATTGATTGGAAGTAGATATCTGAATGTTATAACCTGGTTTGAGCTGGCCATTTTTCATATGATCCTCTTTCATGCGCATAAAAGTAGCATCGGGATCTGTCTTGCTATAACTATTTCTATCTCCAAGCGTTACTTCCTGCTCTTCATATTGAACAATCTTGGCCGGGTAGTTTTTAGTCGCATAGCGCAACTTTGCCCTCATCTTCTTGCTTACCGAAGGTTTATCGGACAAGACCCGGTTCAGGTTATCGACCGTAGCCTGAACTTTTTCGCGGTCAATTGTTGTCAGATCGGGAGGTTCCGGAAGGTTGTCCTCTGCTTTGGCGATACTTTGGGCGTATTCCCAAATATCTTTTAAGGCAGCTTTCATCTTCTCCTTATTGGTCTGGATAGCTTTTTTCCAGACAAAGGTGTATTTGTTAGCATTGGCTTCAATCTTGGTGCCATCGGTGTAAACATCTTCTATACTCAGCAGACCCTTCTTCGGATAGGAGTTTGACAACTTCTTCAAATACACTACGAAGTGCTTCTTTCAAACGAACGCCTCGAAATCTGTTGATGGTATTGTGGTCGGGATAGCTCATGCCGCTCAGCCACATGAAATTGATGTTCTCCCCGGCACGCCGTTTCCCAATTTGCGACTGCTGTAGACATTGCTTACGTAGCCAAACACCAAAACTTTCAACAACATCTGCGGATGATAACTGGAGCAGCCTTTTATCTTATAAGCGTCCAATAGGGACTGGATGTTGATCCGGTTGATTACATCGTTAACGATATGTACCGGATGACCTTTGGACACCAGTTCGTCCAAAGTTGGAGGAATGGCCATGATCTGGTCCTGATAGTAAGGGCTTAAAAGTAGCTCTTTGAGATGGCATATATCCTTTTTGTTTACACTATAAATATATGAAAATCAAACAGTTAAAACAAATAATAAACCTTAGATAATGCAAAAAAAGAGACTGCCTTTTTGAGACCAGCCTCTTTCTGTTTTTATACTGTTATGCTCATTTAAATGATGCGGAGTTTACATTTTTAATCCGATTCTCTTAAGCGTTCATCCAGGTACTGACCAGCGGTATAATCTTCGTAGGCCTTCGGGTGTTCCGCATCGATGCAGGAATCCAATGAAGCCAAACTCATGGCGGATTTTGGATGTAAAAAGAAAGGAATAGAAAAACGGAAGTACCCATCTTCTCACGTGGTGGGTTTACTACGCGATGCGTAGTAGATTTCAACTTATTGTTTGTTAACCGTTGCAACATATCACCTACATTGATGACGATATCTTCACCCTTGGCTTTGATAGGAAACCATTCCCCGTCTTTTGTCATCACTTCAAGACCATCCGCACTAGCTCCAATCAATAAGGTGATGAGGTTAATATCTTCGTGGCGCCTGCGCGTACTGCGTCAGGGGCTAAGGCGTCAGGATCGTTTATTGGGAAGTAATGGATAGCACGTAGAATAGAATTACCGTTGATGACATATTGTTCAAAGTAATTTTCTTCCAGATCGAGGTAGGTCGCGATCGCTTTCAATAAGTCGCGGCCTGTATCTTCTAGTTTTTTATAAACCTCAGCGGTTACGCCATTAAAGCGAGGAATTTCAGCCACTTCAGGATTGTCCGGAAAATCAGCTTTGGAATATTCTTCACCAACAATCGTTTGACCGCGTTGCCAGAATTCTTTTAAGTCAGGTGTTTTCGCGTCTTTGGCTTTTTCTCTTCCTTTTGCGGTATAGCCACGTTGACCTGCAAGTTCTGGAAATTCATATTTTTCCTTGATCTCAGTAGGCAAAGCAAAAAATTCAGGAACCACCTGATATAATTCCTCAATCAGCTCTTTTGATAAGCCATGATTTGCAATCGTTACAAAGCCTGTTTCATTGAAAGCTTTGCCAATATCTTGGATAAATTGATTTCGTTGTTCTTGGGTTCCTTGTGTATAATGTAGCAAGTCCAAGCGAGGTATGTTTACTAAAGCCATACAGTGTTGATGTTTGTTCAGGACAAAGTTAACGGAATTAATTTTGATTATTAAACAGGGACTGTTAATAAAAGTTTTGTGTTTCTGTTTATTTTGCTGTATGTCAGTGTTTAAAAGTTTTCCACATTTCACAATTGACGACAAGTATCGTTAGGTATGTGTGCCGAATTATGCTGACGAACATATGACAAAATTTATAATTTCGAGCTTGTTATTCTAATTGCTAACTGGTATATTTGTTATGCAAGCATAATAAATAGCTTGTGGGTACGCTTATGAACCAAAATCAGACAATCGATTATTTTTTAAAAACAGGCTGGCAGACAATAGCCAATAAATATAATCAAATTGCTTCGCAGTACGGTTTTACCCAGGCTGCGGGATATATTTTGATTAACATCCATAAAGAGGGTACACCTGTTTCTCAGATTGCAAATTTGACAGGAGTTAAAACAACTAGTTTGTCTCGGGTGTTGAATAATTTGGAGTCATTGGGATTTATATACCGCGAAACGAGTGAGACCGACAAGAGGTCCGTAAAAGTGTATTTAACCGAATTGGGGCGAGAGAAAAGACGGATTGCTAAAGATGTTGTTCGTAATTTCAATCAATATTTAGCGGACAATTTTTCAGAAAATGAACGGGATCAATTGATTGCTTCTTTAGCGAAACTCAATGAGCTCGCAACAAGTTACAAAGAAGAAGTAATCATCTAGGAATTAAACCAAATGTACAGAAGTGCATGATAAATATGTTATGATGAACAGAAATATTAGAAAAGTGGCAGTTCTCGGATCGGGTGTTATGGGCTCGCGAATTGCTTGTCATTTTGCTAACATTGGTGTTGAAGTTTTGCTGTTGGATATTGTTCCGCGCGAACTGCTTCCGGCAGAACAAGCCAAAGGCTTAACTTTGGAGAGTAAGATCGTTCGGGACCGAATTGTCAACAGCTCCTTAGAAACGGCTTTAAAAACAAACCCTTCGCCAATTTATAGCAAGTCATTTGTAAGACGTATCAAAACAGGGAATTTTGACGATAATCTAAAAGACATTGTTTCTGTGGATTGGATTATCGAGGTTGTTGTTGAGCGGCTCGATGTTAAAAAATCTGTTTTTGAGCGTGTTGAGCAATTTCGAAAACCTGGAACATTGATTACTTCCAATACTTCTGGTATCCCTATTCATTTAATGACAGAAGGGCGAAGTGAAGATTTTAAAGATCATTTCTGCGGCACACACTTCTTCAATCCGCCGCGCTATCTCCCTTTATTGGAAGTTATTCCAACACCGCATACCAAGCCAGAGGTTGTTGACTTTATACTTCACTTTGGTGACAAAATGCTGGGTAAATCGGTTGTGTTATGTAAAGACACTCCGGCGTTTATTGGTAATCGTATCGGTGTTTATTCGATGTTGGCGGTTACTCATTTAGTGGAACCTCTTGGATTGACCGTTGAGGAGGTCGACAAATATACCGGTCCTGCAATGGGGCATCCCAAATCGGCGACTTTTCGTACAGCCGATGTGGTAGGACTTGATACTTTGGTGAATGTTGCCAATGGACTGGCGCAGAATGCCCCAGAAGATGAAGCCAAAGGCGTTTTCCAGCTTCCTGCATTCATCAGCAAGATGGTCGAGAATAAATGGTTGGGTGAGAAAACCAAGAAAGGGTTTTATGAAAAAGTAAAAGCTGCCGATGGTAATTCGGAGATTTTATCTTTAAATCTAAAAACACTGGAATTTGGTTCACAGCAAAAAGTGAAATCCACTACCTTGGAAGCTACCAAGCCTGTGGAGGATATCCGCAAGCGGATGAAAGTATATGAACAAGGGAGCGATAAAGCGGCGGAACTCTTCCGTGCCATGCATTATCCATTGTTTGAATATGTATCCCGCCGTGTTCCCGAAATTACAGATGACTTCTTCCGGATCGATGATGCCATGCGTGCTGGATTTGGTTGGGAGTTAGGACCATTTGAAGTATGGGATGCGCTAGGTGTTCGCGAGACTTTAGCTAAAATTAAGACCGAAGAAAAACGACTTCCGGGTCAGGACGGGGAGGTTGCTTCCTGGGTACACGAGATGTTGGAAGCCGGATGTGAATCATTCTATAAAATAGAAAATGGTGTACGTCACTATTATGATATTGCGACCAAATCGTATAAAGCTATTCCCGGTACCGAAGATCTGATCGTATTGGATCACATCCGGGAAAGTAAGACAATCTGGAAAAATACGGGTGTTTCTATTATTGATCTGGGCGATGGTATCATTAATTGTGAATTTCATACCAAGATGAATACCATTGGTGGGGATGTTATCCAGGGATTGAATAAAGCCATTGACCTTGCTGAAAAAGAGTATCGCGGTTTAGTGGTGTCCAATGATGGAAAAAACTTTTCTGCTGGAGCGAATATCGGAATGATTTTCATGATGGCCGTCGAACAGGATTTTGATGAATTGAATATGGCCGTTCGTGCATTTCAAAATACATCCATGCGCTTACGCTATTCGTCAATACCTGTAGTCGTTGCGCCATTTCAAATGACGCTTGGTGGGGGCTGTGAATTCTCCATGCATGCCGATTTTGTGCAGGCTCACGCCGAAACCTATATGGGCTTGGTTGAACTGGGGGTTGGTGTTATTCCTGGTGGTGGCGGAACTAAAGAATTTACGCTACGTGCCTCGGAGGAATTTAAAGATGATCAAATTGTCCAAAATACGTTAAAAGATAAATTCCTGACTATTGGTCAGGCAAAAGTTTCGACTTCTGCCTATGAAGCCTATGAGCTCGGCTATTTGCAGAAAGATAAATTTGCAATCACCATGAATCGTGCCCGTCTTCTGGCGGATGCCAAGGCAAAGGCATTGGAATTGGCAGATGAGGGGTATGTTCAGCCTGCTCCACGCAATGATATCAAAGTTTTGGGAAATCAAGGATTAGGAATCGTTTATGTGGGCGCTTCATCAATGCGTGAAGGCAATTACATCTCTGATTATGATCGTAAGATCTCAGAGAAACTAGGCTGGGTAATGTGTGGTGGAAATTTATCGTCACCGACGGAAGTGTCTGAACAGTATTTACTGGATCTTGAACGTAAAACATTCCTTGAGCTTTGTGCTGAACGCAAAACGCTTGAAAGAATTCAATTTATGTTGACCAAGGGTAAGCCTTTACGGAACTAGAACTCACTACTCACGAAAAAATTAAAAATAATGGAAGCATATATAGTAGCAGGATTTCGTACAGCAGTAGGCAAAGCGCCCCGGGGAGTATTTCGCTTTATGCGGGCCGATGATTTAGCCACGGATGTTATTAAACATCTTGTATCCACTGTGCCGAATTTAAATAAAGAAGATATAGATGATGTCATTGTTGGGAATGCCATGCCGGAAGCGGAGCAGGGACTCAATATGGCCCGTTTCATTTCACTGATGGGATTGGACACGGATAAGGTCCCGGGAGTAACCGTTAATCGGTACTGCGCTTCAGGTTTGGAGACTATTGCAACAGCCGTAGCAAAGATTAAGACTGGGATGGCAGATGTTATCATTGCCGGTGGTGTTGAGGTGATGTCCGGAATGCCTTTTGGAGGTTGGAAGATTGTGCCTAATCCTGTTGTAGCAAAAGAGCACCCCGATTGGTATTGGGGTATGGGATTGACTGCCGAAGCTGTAGCCAAAGATTACAACGTTTCACGCGAAGATCAGGATGCTTTTGCACTTAAATCAAATCAAAAGGCAGTTGCAGCTATTCAAAATGGTCATTTGAAAGATGGCATTGTGCCTATCACGGTAAAGGAAAATTACTTGAAAGACGGCAAGATTGCAACACGTGAATATGTTGTTGATACGGATGAAGGTCCTCGAGCCGATACTTCCTTGGAGGCTTTAGGGAAATTAAAACCAGTTTTTGCAGCGAATGGTTCCGTGACAGCGGGGAATTCCTCACAAACTTCTGATGGGGCTGCATTTGTCTTGGTGATGTCTGAAGCAAAAGTGAAAGAGCTTGGTGTAAAACCTATAGCAAAGCTCGTTAGTTTTGCTGTAGCAGGTGTTCCACCTCGCATTATGGGTATCGGACCTATCTATGCCATACCCAAGGCTTTGGCGAAAGCTGGGCTTAAAAAAGAAGATATTGATCTATTTGAACTGAATGAAGCTTTTGCGTCTCAATCGTTAGCCGTTATTCGCGAACTCGGATTAGATGAAGAGAAAGTGAATGTCAATGGTGGTGCTATAGCATTAGGGCATCCACTTGGTTGTACAGGCGCGAAATTGACAGTCCAGGTCCTAAATGAGTTAAAGCGCAGAGGCAAAAAATACGGCATGGTGACGATGTGTGTTGGAACTGGCCAAGGAGCAGCTGGTATTTTTGAGTTATTGGACTAAATAGGTCTTTAAAAACAGCGATATAATTAAAATATGGATCTCTGATCTCATAGCGAATAGAAGTATTTAACAACATTGTGGACAGCATTCGTCGCATAGTAAGATTTTGCTGCCCATACAAATCTAAAAAGACAATGAGCGAAAATAAAGCAATTAAAGGCGGAGAGTTCGTGATTAGGGAGACGCCCTATACAGCCGTTTTTATTCCGGAAGAATTTGATGAAGAAGCCAAAATGATTCGTCAAACTTGCTTGGATTTCTTAGATACGGAGGTATTGAACAAACTTGATCGTATAGATGCACAAGAGGAGGGGCTTATGCCTAGTTTGATGGATAAGGCCGGTGAACTCGGGATGCTGGGAGTTTCTATTCCCGAAGAATATGGTGGTTTCGGCAAAAATTTTAACACGTCTATGCTTGTTGCAGATGCGGTAGGTGGTGGGTTTTCTTTTGCTGTCGCATTGTCTGCTCATACGGGAATCGGAACACTGCCTATTTTGTATTATGGTAATGATGCCCAAAAGGCGAAATATATTCCAAAGCTTGCTACCGGTGAATGGAAAGCTTCATATTGTTTGACAGAGCCCAATGCCGGATCGGATGCAAATTCGGGTCGTACCTCGGCAAAATTAAATGCTGAAGGAACACATTATTTGATCAATGGTCAAAAAATGTGGATTACAAATGGTGGTTTTGCAGATATCTTTATCGTATTTGCAAAAATCGATGATGATAAAAATCTGACGGCATTTATTGTCGAAAAGGATTTTGGTGGTATCACGATGAATCCAGAAGAACATAAATTAGGCATCAAAGGGTCGTCAACACGTCAAATCTTTTTTAATGACTGTGCTGTGCCCGTAGAAAATATGCTTTCTGATCGTGAAAACGGATTTAAGATTGCTGTAAATATCCTGAATATTGGACGTATAAAACTGGGCGCTGCCACAATTGGTTCGGCACGTATGGTGATTAATCATGCGGTGCAGTATGCCAATGAACGTGTGCAGTTTAATCTGCCGATTTCTAAATTTGGTGCCATTCGTTATAAGCTCGCTGAAATGGCAACACGTTTGTTTGCTGTGGAATCGGCATCATATCGCGCGGGTCAAAATATCGATGATGCCTATGATGCACTGATTGCTGGTGGTATGGATGAAGCGAAAGCAAAATTGAAGTCTGTAGAGCAGTTCGCAATTGAGTGTGCTATCATCAAGGTATGGTGTTCGGAGATGTTGGATTATGTGGTTGACGAAGGGGTACAGATTTATGGTGGAATGGGTTACTCAGCAGATGCGCCGATGGAACGCGCTTATCGGGATTCACGGATCAACAGGATCTTTGAAGGTACGAATGAAGTGAATCGATTGCTTGTCGTTGACATGATGTTAAAACGGGCCATGAAAGGTGAATTGGATCTGATGGGACCTGCCCAAGCTGTAGCTGGAGAGCTTCTAGCTATTCCAGATTTTGGTGAAGAGGACGATGCACCTTTCGCTGCAGAAAAGAAAATTGTGGCAAACCTTAAAAAAGCTGGGTTATTGATTGCGGGAGCAGCAGTGCAAAAATTGATGATGTCTCTTTCCAAAGAAGAGGAAATCCTCATGAATATTGCGGATATTATCGGGTATGTTTATATCACCGAGTCAGTTTTGTTGCGCGCAGAAAAATTGCTGCATACAGGATCTGATAAAGCAGACTATGCAAAAGATATGGCTAAGATCTATCTGTATGGTGCTATTGATAAAATCAGCGCTGCCGGTAAAGAAGCATTATATTCTTTTGGTGAAGGTGATGAGCTGAATATGATGTTGGTTGGTTTGCGCAGATTCACAAAAGCACGGCCATTTAATGTGAAAGATGCACGTCAGCGAATCGCAAAGAAATTGATAGATGAGAATAAATATTGTTTTTGATTGATAATAGATTATTGGTTTTGGTTAATGGCCGGAGAGAAATCTTCGGCCATTTTTGTGTTACAATCCTAGAAAGTCACTGTAATTATGCTAAATTTAACCTTTTAAACCCTAACCATTATATGACATCTTCAAGATCATTTACATTTACAGAAGACTGGGTAGTCGTCATTTTGGGGATCGCTACCATATTTCTCGCACTCTCAGGAATTGTTGCGCCAGTACCTAGTTTTTCGTGGAGTAATTCCGCCGAACTCGTCGCAACGGTTTTCGACCCGACAAATTTAATGAAGCTTTTTGAGCAGTTTATTTTTGTATTCGTTACCGCGATATTGGGCGCCTTTCTTTTGGGGAAATCTGTAAGACAATTATTCGTTGTATTTCCTGTTGTATTTATCCTTACCGTATTTGCATTGGTGCTGGCAGGGAATGCAACAGTTAAAGAATACAATCTCGAAGCTGTAATTTTTTAGTTTGATTATCGGTTTAGTCATCAGCAATTGCTTTAAACTGCCTAATTGGTTTAAAGAGGCGCTCAGTACCGAGCTGTATGTCAAGATAGGCCTAATTCTGCTCGGGACTACCGTGATCTTCGGGGATATCCTGAAAGCGGGATCCTTGGGGCTTATTCAAGCACTGGCCGTTGTGCTGTCTGTTTGGTACTTCGCGTTTTGGATCTGTAAAAAGCTAAAGATTGACAAGGAAATGTCCCTGATGCTGTCGAGTGCGGTTTCTATTTGTGGCGTCTCCGCCGCAATAGCAACATCTGGAGCCATCAAAGGCGATAGCAAAAAACTTTCCTATGTGATTTCGTTGGTCCTGATTACAGCAATTCCAATGATGATTTTCATGCCCTATATGGCGGAGTGGATGGGCTTGTCGCAAGAAGTTACCGGAGCTTGGCTTGGAGGAAGTATTGATACAACCGGAGCTGTAGTAGCTTCTGGCTCCTTGGTCGGTGAAGAAGCGTTGAAGATCAGTACCATTGTGAAATTTTCCCAAAATGTATTGTTGGGGCTGGCTGCTTTTGCCATTAGCATTTATTGGACCTACGCTAAATCTGTTGATGATGAAACCAAGCGCGATAAACCGACATTGAAAATTATATGGGAACGTTTCCCGAAGTTTGTGTTGGGATTTGTATTTGCATCGTTGCTCTTTTCATTCGTGATATCTCCTGAGAAGATTGATGCCGTCAAAGGAAGTTTGAAAAACTTACAGGGCCTCTGGTTTACCTTGGCATTTACATCCATTGGTTTGGAAACGAACTTTAAGGATCTTTTTGCTCAAGACAATAAGAAACCGCTATATGCTTTTCTGATTGCCCAGACTTTTAATGTTATTATTACCTTATTGATTGCTCTGGTGCTATTTCGCTAAGACGGTAAGTGTTTCAAGGTGAAATAGATCGTTAAAATATGACTGTAAAGATGGCCGTCTAACTAGGACGGCCTTTTTTATGCTTTTTCATCAAGGGTTTATGCGTGAATTTTTTTCTGATTCGTAGCACAGATCTTCGTTTTTTATACAATCGCTTGCTTCTTGATTTTCGCTGGGTAGTTGGTGATTAGGATGGTTGCCTTCGCGATTTTTTTCATGCTGAAAGAAATTTGAGCCGCTTTTTATTTGCTTTAAGTGTCTTAAAATTAAGGTTTAATGGCTTTTTGAAAAAAAAATATCATTAAATCTATCAAATTAGTAGTCTTTTAAAAAATATTTATATATTTGTATCGTTATCTGATTTACAGGTAAATAGGAAGGCGAGCAAAAAGGACTGACTTGATTATGAATCGAACTAGCCATGAAATTGATTTTATAACAAAGAAATGTGATGAAAGTTGTTTGAAATTGCCGCCTGATAAGTGCATATACTGATTCGTTTATGCAGCAGGAAATAAAAGAAAATAACAAGATAAAAAGAATGAAACAAAATTACTCTCCAAAAACAAGTTTATTGGTTGCTTCGGTAGAAGGAGCTGTTGTTAAAATTTCTCTCTTACACTCTCTTATATTAGAAAAGGGAAGCCGAGGCTTCCCTTTCACAAAGTTTTAACAATGAAGCAAGTATCGATTGGCGTTGGCACTTGTTTAGATTCACCATTAAACTGAATAAATTTATGAAAAAAAATGCTATTTTTCGAATTAGCGTCGTTTTTAGCTTGCTTTTAACGGGTTCTTACCACAGCTATGCGCAAGTAGAAAATCCTAAACCTATTATAAATGCCTCATTAACAGGTACCGTAATTGACGCCGTAACAAAAGAACCATTACAGGGAGTAACGGTTCAGCTGGAAGCCGTTACACACCAGGTGAAAACCGACAGTAAAGGTGTTTTCCAGTTTGTAACTGGACAAAAATTGCCATTTTCATTGGTCGTATCCATTGTTGGTTATCAAACCCGTCATATCGTGGTGGACCATTCTCCGGCAGTGATTGAACTTACCCCACGATTGGAAGCATTGGATCAAGTAGTGGTCACCGCACGCCGTCGTAAGGAGCAGTTACAGGATGTTCCGATTCCCGTATCGATTATTCGTGGCGCTGCATTGGAGGATGCAGGGGCATTTAATGTCAATCGACTAAAAGAGCTTGTACCTACAGTTCAGTTATATGCATCGAATGCACGTAATACGACGCTTAATATCCGGGGGCTGGGCTCTACTTATGGGCTCACCAATGATGGGATCGATCCGGGTGTAGGATTTTATCTTGATGGTGTATATATCGCCCGCCCTGCCGCGACTTGGCTGGACTTTATTGATATCGACCAGATAGAGGTGCTGCGTGGACCTCAAGGTACACTCTTTGGAAAGAATACAACAGCAGGTGCATTTAATATAACCTCACGTTTACCACAATTCACACCAGAGGCCAATGTAGAAGTCAGCTACGGAAACCAAGGTTTTATTCAGGCGAAGACATCAATCTCAGGGCCATTGGCCAAAAACCTGGCTGCGAGAGCCTCTTTTTCTGGCACACAACGGGATGGAAATTTGTTTAATGTACATACCAATAGGAAGATCAATGATATTAACAACCTGGGCTTTAGAGGGCAATTGCTGTTTACCCCAACCGAGAATATCAAACTGGTGCTTTCGGGTGATGTGTCATCACAAAAACCCGATGGTTACGGCTGGGCGGTTGCCGGAGTTGTAAAAACACAGCGTGCGGACTACAGACAATTTGATGCAATTATTAAAGATCTGGGCTACGAGTTGCCTTATAAAAGTGCCTTCGAGCGTAAGATAGATTTGGATACGCAATCCAAAGCTGATAATAAATTGGGTGGGGTCGCATTGAATGCCGATATCAAGATTGGAGAAGGGACACTGACCTCAACTTCTGCGTGGCGGACATGGACATGGGCTCCGCTCAATGACCGCGATTATTTAGGACTTCCGGTATACACCGTTTCAGCAGGTAATTCCGTCCATAACCAGTGGTCACAGGAGTTCAGATACTCTGGTAAAATCAGTGAAAAGGTCAGCGGGGTTGTTGGTTTATTTGGTCTTTGGCAGGATCTGGGCACAGACCCTGTACATACCGAAGAAACAGGATCTGCCTTTTGGCGTTTTCAAAAAAGCTCTACCAGTGCTTTGTGGCAGACACCGGGATTATTTGATAATTTTGGAATCAAGACCGTTTACGGGATTAAAAGCACAAGCTTGGCAGCCTATACACAGATTGATTGGGCTGTAACGCCAAAATTACATATCCTCCCAGGGCTGCGCTACAACTACGATAAAAAGGTTGCAAACTACGATAGACAGACCTATGGCGGCTTGCAGACATCAGACCCCGCATTGCTTGCCTTAAAGAATGGTGTGTATACAAACCAGACTTTTGATGTCAATGCTGATGCCGATAATTTTTCAGGCCAGCTCTCGGCAAGATATCGCTTCAATCCGAAGATAAATGCTTATGCAACTTATTCCATTAGCTATAAGCCAGTCGGTATCAATGTCGGTGGATTGCCGACAGCAAATGGAGCAGTGCTGCTGAATCTCGCCGAAGTAAAACCGGAGGCTGTCCGTCATAAGGAAATTGGTGTGAAGACGAATCCAACACGCAATACACTCCTCAATCTGACCGTCTACCAAACGGATATCAAAGACTATCAGACGCAAGTGCAGACACCAGAGCCTGGGGTAAACCGTGGTTATCTGGCCAATGCCGAAAAGGTACGTGTAAAGGGTGTTGAATTGGATGGAAATATCAACATCGGACATTTTCTCCGATTGAATGGAGCATTGGCCTATACTGATGCCAAATATGTTAAATTTACCAACGCACCTGTTCCCTTAGAAGAGGTTGGCGGAGCGCAAGCTTTTAAAGATATCTCTGGTGGCGTCCTTCCTGGTGTTTCCAAATGGTCCTGGTCCTTGGGTGGCGAAGCGAATAAAAGTGGGAAGCTGATCGGAATTAATGGATCTTACTTTTTGGGCGCAGACCTATTTCACCGGTCTAAATTCTCATCCAGTTCCTCACCATCACAGTACCTAAACATTGATGCCTATTCGGTATTGAACGCTCGGCTAGGATTCAGGGGATCGAATGGTATTTCGGTGTTTGTGTGGAGTAGAAATCTAACCAATAAAGATTACTACGAACAATTGCTGGCAGCACCTGGAAGCTATGGACAGTATGCAGGAGTAGTTGCCGATCCGCGGACTTACGGTGTTACACTGCGATACAATTGGAAACAAGGAAATTAAATCCGTAATTCATATTATATTTTTATCGACCGTCTCCATTTCGTTATGGGGACGGTTTTTGTTTTGCGCTAATTTTCAATAGCTCCTTTTTTATATATGGAAATTTGTATCTTAAATCATCATTAAGGTGAATGATTTGCGCATGAACGAAAAAGAGCTTTTACAACACTATAAAACAAGCGGTGACTTGTCTACGCTGGGGAAACTATATTCGCCCTATATGTCCTTGCTTTATGGTGTGTGCTTTAAATATTTACAAGACCCCGACCGTAGTCAGGATGCTGTGATGCAGATATTTGAAGAACTTATCACGAAGCTTCGGCAATATGAAGTCGATAATTTTAAGAGCTGGTTACACGTTTACAGCAAAAATTATTGCCTGATGCAGTTACGTAAAGATAAGCGGACAACACAGGTTGATATTGAAGACAATTTGTTCGAAAGTGAACAAAAGTTAAATGATACCAGTGAAGTCAAATGGGAAGAAAAAGACTTTGAGAAACTGGAGGGATGTATGCAGACTTTAAACCACGAACAACAAGAATGTGTACGTTTATTCTATCTTGAGCAAAAATGTTATAAAGATATTGCAGATTTGACCGGATATGACTTGAATAAGGTCAAGAGTGCTATTCAAAATGGAAAGCGCAATCTAAAAATCTGTATGGAAAGGAAAGAAAATGGAAAATAATTATCAATTATCACGGATTCATAATTACATCCATGGTTTGATGACTAAGGAGGACATGTTTCAACTGGAACGGGAAGCATTGGAAGATCCCTTTTTACAAGATGCTATCGATGGTTATCGATTACAAAATGGTGTGGATGCCCGACAATTGAGTCTATTGCAGCAACGTCTCAATCGTCGTGTAGAAGATACCGTTGCGACAAGACATGCCCAATATTTCACTTGGCAGCGTCTGGCGATAGGTGCTACCGCAGGGGTACTTTTTGTGACTTTATTGGCCTTGCTCTATTTTAAACATTTTAGCGGTAAAGCGGAGCGTACAACGGATGTAGAGTTGAGCGAGCCTGAAAATAAGGTGTCTGTTGAACCATTGTTGGATGGAGGTGATGCAACGCCGCGTGAAGGATGGAAAATTTTTGAACAGTACCTCAATCAGAAGTCCGTTACATCTGTAAGAGGAGGCGAAATTATTGTCAATTTTACAATCGACAAAAATGGAGTGCCTACTCATATCAGTGCTGAAGGACAACCCGATCAGGCTCTCGTTGATGAAGCGGTTCGACTTCTGCAATTTGGGCCAAAATGGCAGGGAACAAAAGGGCGTCTGAAAATTGTGTTCCCCGTCAAAGAGGAACGGAACTCGGCACAAGTAATTGTAATTAAACCGCCGCATTGTTTTGGAATCGAAAAAAAATAATAGTGATAAAAAGCAGCGAGCCATTTCTTTCATAGGAAATGGCTCGCTGCTTTTTTTTATAGTCTGAATTACTTAAAATGCATATCTCAGGCCTAATTGTACTTGATAAGGATTACCATTTAAATTGGATACTCCCACACCAGAACTCATATTATAAATATATTGTTGACTGGTTGCATCAAAGCTTTTGATGGCATATAGATTTTGCTTACCCAGATTGTGTCCTACACCCCAAGTTTTTTTCAATAGGTTGGCTACATTGAAAATGTCTATCGAAGCTTCAATGCCATGTTTCTTGTAAACTTTTAGATTTTTAGCCAAATGTAAGTCAAATACGCCGTAAAAACCGTTGATGCCGCCGTTTCTTTCGGCGATGCGGTCGAGGTTACCATTGATGTATTTTTTAATGCTCTGTTCTGCCTTTGGATCATCCAAATGGCTTGAATGCCCGATTTGATGTAATCGGGTGTGTTTTATTGCTGGGGTTGTAAACGAAGGCAAGATCGTTGGAATTTACAAAATCACCATTAACATTCCCGTTAACCGCTAGGGAATAGCGCGTTCCTGCAATTCCGCTAAAACGTAAACCCATAGATACACCCCATAGCGATGGCATAGTACCATAAAAAACAACTTTATGGCGGAATTGATTGTCCGAATACGTCATCGTACTCAAGTCGCGTGGATCATCTTTCACCATCAGCGAAAGGGTAGCGGAATTTGCGACGTTGCCGTTGTAGGAGGTATTGTCTTTTGTGTCGTTCCAGGTGTAAGATACGGTTATCTGCCCGTCTTTATAATAACGATAAGTTCCGTCCAGCACAACCGTATAAGAATTGTTTTTTCCTTCATGTTCATTTCCAGTACGCGGCCTATTTGTTTTGTTTTACGGCTATTGGTCCAGTTGGCGGCACCATTTGTCGTATTGATGCTTGATGCCGGAACATACACCCCACGGTTACCTTCGGCGGTCAGCCTAAAGTAAGGATCCTCCACCATATTGCGATCTACATACATATAATTGTTGCGCCCCCAGGTTCCGTAAGCGCTTAAACCGATGCGTAGCGAAGGTGTGAAAAGTGATTGATGGAAATATTCGCTTTATATACAGTTGGCACTTTTACATCCTTGCTATTGGTATTGATGGTAACAAGTTTTTCGATCTTCGGGTTGTCCAGCAGTTCGCGCCCTGGAGCTGTATCGGGGTCTTGGCGATATCCTGCAAAATTTGGTTTGGGAATTAAAGTAGGGTCAGTAATATCTACACCGGCAATGCGTGAGCCATCAAACAACAATATTGTTTAACATAGAATAGGGGTTGAGGGCCGAACCGAATATACCAGCGCCAAAACGGATTATATTTTTCTTTTCTTCATTGATATCCAGTTGAACTGCACGCGGGTTGTATCTGAAAAGTGTTGATACCATTATCGGTTGAAAGGCCCAGTTCGTCATAGACTGTTTGGTTGAATGTAGCCTTCTTTAGGTATTTCGTATTGTCCAGACGTAGGCCGCCGACAACATCAAGACCCCTAGCGATTTTAGCTTCCATCTGTCCATAGAGACCTACAGCTAGATTGTTGACCAAGGTGTTTTCTTTGTCAGTCATATATACATCACGGGCATAGCGATAAGGAGTCAGGTTATCGAAATTTTGTAGACCAGTAAAATAGAAACGACCATTCATTTCGCTGCCGTAGCGGAAATCCATGTTCGTATACATGACATCTGCACCGAAGGTATATTTGATTTTATCTGTGTTATAATAGAGGTTGTTGACCAGTTGTAACATATTTCCGTTGAACCATTCTGGTGCATAACGCTGACCACCAAGCTGTATTGAATTGGTATATTTATTTGTGCCGTCCACCGATTGAACAGATTCAACGATCGCACGTGGAATACTGTGTGACTGATCAAATCCAGCTACATTGTGCTGTGCTTCAGAACGCTCATAAAAATGTTGCACCTTCAAATCGTTGGTCAATTTGGAACTGATCGACGTGCGCAAGGAGGCCATGAGGCTGTTGTTAATATACCTTCTGTTAGTGTAGGATTCAAAAGCATTGATGCCTGTATTGTCTCCCTCTTGTTGATTGTCCATGTCGTAGACAAAGTTGTTCCGAATAGTCAATAAGTTTTTATCGTTCAATTGCCAATCAATGCGGGCGAAGGCCGCGTCGGTCTTTTTCTTCTTGTCAAAGGAACCAAACAGGCGATCGGCACTTGCGCCATATTTACCTACAGCAATGCGGGTAAACTCATCTAATGTAGCCTGCGTTACTTTGTACCGTGCAATGTCCTCCGTTGTTTGAATGTCTGCGATCTGAAGAGGACGGGTGTCCATCTGACGGTCCCAAGTTACAAAGAAGTGAGCTTTGTCTTTTATGATTGGACCTCCAAGTGAGAATCCATATTGATAGGTGGAGAATTTTTGTTTTCGGGCTGTTCCATTGAGGTTGTACTTACTCGAAAGCCAACCTGCCCGGGCAAAAGTAAATGCACTTCCAGTTAACGTATTTGTACCGGATTTGGTTACGGTGGTAATGCTGCCCCCTCCGCTGCGACCGAATGTGACATCGTAGTCATTGGTCACTACTTTGAACTCTCGAATGGCTTCCATAGAGATTGAATAAGCTCCGCCGCTATTTCCACCGGCCACTGTACTGCGTGAATTCATTCCGTCTACCGTAAAATTGGTCGATGAAGCGCGCTGTCCAGCAAGATTTGTACCACTGCTGACAGGCGATAAATCAATCAGAGAGGAAAAATTACGTCCATTTACAGGCATTTTTTTGAGGTCATTGGCCGTAATGGCGGTAGATGCACCCAATGTCTTGATCTTGTTTTTTAGGTCAGCCGCAGTGCCCTGAACGATAACTTCATCCAATTTATTTTCAGCTGACGATAAGGTGAAATCCACATTGAGTTCGTCACCATAGCTCAATTTATAGTCGGTCTTTTTTTGTTCTGCATAGCCAACGTGGTTGATTGTGATGCTGTATGGCGAACCCAAAGGTAATTGCTGAAAGGTATAGACACCATTTTGGTTGGTCAGTGTCGTTTGTTTAAATCCTGTTGATTCATTCCTTACCGATACAGATGTTCCTTTTACAGGCCCATTGTTGTCTATGATCCGACCTGTAATCGTCGCTTCGGTACCCTGAGCCCAACTGTTGGTTGGAATTTGGAAAAATGTAATAATGGTTAATACCATTAACCAAACGATGTTTCTTTGCATAATAATTTCACTTTTTAGTTGATTAGCGTCTGTCACAAGTATGTTGCGAAATTATCTCTGCAAGATTGTTAAATGGTTAAGATCTCATTATGAAATATTTAATAAAAATGGGTTTTGATGGTCCGTCATGCATAATTAATTAACCTATAAACAGCGAGCGGCTCAGATACCTCTAAGCCGCTCGCTGTTTATTATAAAGTTGAGAAGATTTATTCTTCCCAACGAATTTTATCTGCAATTGGTGTGCGGATAGGTTCGCGTGCCTCAGATTGATGGTGTCCTAAGTAGAATAGACCAATACATTTTTGATTTTCTTCGAGATTTAAGAAACCACCCAAATGATTGATTAAACCGGGAGTCGCCCAGTATCCACCAATGCTTAGCGAGTGTGCAGCTAACCACATGTTTTCAACTGCTGCAGCTGTACAGGCCAATTCTTCCCATTCGGGAACTTCACCTGTATAATTGACAACAATAGCGATCGCAACGTTTGACTGTGTTGCTTTTTTGCCCATTGTTATTTCTGTTGCTTCAGTGTACTTCTCTGCTGGTGTTACCGATTTGTAAATCCGTGATAACTCCGTGCCCAAACGTTCCAATCCCTCTTTGCGGAAGATGACAAAACGCCAAGGTTGTGTCCTTTTATGTGTTGGAGCAGCATTGGCCGCTTCCAAGATACTCAAGATATCTTCTTTACTGACTTCTTCTTCAGTGAAGGAAGCTTGAAATACTGATCTTCTGTAGTGTATTGCCTTTAATACGTCGTTTTTCATTATAATTTATTTTTCCTTTATGCTTTTTCTTCCCATAAAGATACAACATGCAAAATTGTTTTGACGGCTTTTTCCATATCTTGTACAGCTACCCACTCTTGTTTTCCATGGAAAGCATGCCCTCCGGCAAAAATATTTGGACAAGGCAGCCCCATAAACGAAAGACGGGAGCCATCTGTTCCACCACGGATACTTCTTCTTTCGGCTACCATTCCTGCTCGGTTGATGGCTTCCATCCCGATTTCCATAATTTCAGGATGCTGATCCAGCACTTCTTTCATATTACGGTATTGTTCTTTTACAACAAAAGTATAAGTACAGTTTGGATATTGCTCCACGATTGATTTTGCTATACCTTCCAGTTCATCTTCATGTTTCTTGAGATTGGCCGTAACGTGATCACGTACGATAAATTGAATTTCTGCTTTTTCCACAGATCCACTGATATGAACAGGATGTACGAAACCGTCTTTTTTGTTGGTGCTTTCAGGTGAAAGCCTATCTTTCGGTAGCGCCTCAATTATTGCACTGGCGATTTTGATGGCGCTTTGCATCTTCCCTTTAGCAAAACCTGGATGCACCGATACGCCATGAATAGTTAATGTAGCTCCATCTGCGGAAAATGTTTCATCTTCGATGGTTCCGGCTCTTTCACCATCCATGGTATAAGCGAAATCTGCTGCTAAACGTTTTAAATCTGCTTTATCAACACCTCTACCAATCTCCTCATCTGGCGTAAAAAGAATTTTGATGTCACCATGTTTGATTTCAGGATGTTTCATTAATAAACGGGCAGCATCCATGATTTCGGCCACACCTGCTTTGTCATCTGCACCGAGTAAAGTAGTGCCACTCGCTGTAATGATATCATGGCCAATTTGATTGGCTAGATCGGGATGTTCGGCATATTTGATGATAATACTATTGTCATCAGGAAGCACAAGATCTTGGCCCTGATAGTTAGCATGAACCAGTGGTTTTACATCTTTTCCAGAAGAGTCCGGAGATGTATCCATATGAGAACAGAAACAGATAACGGGAACTTGCTTTGTGGTATTGGATGGAATAGTTGCGTAAATATATCCATTTTCATCCATTGCCGCGTCTGAAATACCCAATGCCAGCAACTCCGTTACAAGTAACTTTCCTAGGTTCTTTTGCTTTTCTGTAGAAGGACATGTTGGTGAATTTGCATCAGATTGTGTGTCAATCTGTACATAGCGTTGAAATCTTTCGGATACCGAAAAATCACTTATGTTGTTGATCTCAAATGTGCTCATTTTCTAATAGCCCTAATGTGATAAGGGTGGTCAAACTTAGATAAATTGCTTTTTATTTGCAATTTAATTTGGTTGCATTTACAAACAATTTACCCTTCATACATGCGTTTGACGCTATTGTAACAAATGGGCAATAACAGAAAGGGATCGGAGCGGATAGAATCCTAATTTTCCTAAAGAGAATGTACCGCTAAAGAAAATGTATCGCTAGATAGCATTGTGCTGGAGATCTTTTGAGCTGTTTGGTTTATCCATGGATAGGAAAAAAGAAATCATGATGGTCCTGCATCAATTAAAACCTTCATGACTTCGCAGACACCAACAGCAATGAAAGCAAACTGAAGGTTCTTCCTGGCCAATAAGACCAGACAATTTCAGATAAAAAAAGGACCTATCAAATTGTTGACAGGTCCTTTTTTTACATGTAAATCGTGTTCTATTTCTTTTGATCAGCGTAACCAAATACCTTCTGCAGGATATTGGTATTTCTACTGCCATCTATGTTGTGTCTAATTTTTGACTCCTGGTCGGCAACTTTGATAAATAGACCATCTATTGCTTTCTGCGTAACATATGCCGTAAGATTTGTCTCCACTTTATTGCCTAAAGGAAGGTTGTTGTAAGCTGTTGTCAATTGGGTCCAGTACTGGTCCACATTGTTTGTACCCATGGCAGATTTGATAACAGGACTAAACTTGTTTGTTAATTCGGTCGATGTGTTTGTTTTAAAAAACGTTGTCGCGGCGTCTTCTTTGCTACCTAAAAGAATGTTGGTTGCATCTGTAATCGTCATCTTCGAAAGTGCATTGACAAATACTGGGGCAGCCTCTTTAACGGCTCCCTCCGCAGCTCTGTTCATGCTCTGTATAAACTGATCGCACAATTTCCCCATCCCAACAGCACGAAGCGTTTTTTCTACTTTCTGTGCTTCGGCAGGCATCAAAATCTTTACTGCTGCATCTCCCAAAAAACCATCCTTCTTGGCTAGAGATTCGATACTCAGATTTAAGCCGTTGCTTAAAGCCTGTTTGATTCCCAACGATGCATCCTTATTGGACAAAGATGCCAAGGTATTCGATTTTGATGCTATTGCGGTCGTATTTGTTGTTGTCGTTGTTTTGGTACTGTCGGTCTGGCCCTGATTTGCTTTTGCCAATGTCTCACTGATTTTCTTAAAAATCTGTGCTTCGCTTGCATTGGAATAAAGCAGTCCGGAGACAAATAGTGTACAATATAATAGTGGAAATTTCATTATGTTTTTGTTTTGCTGTCAAAATTAAACATATCGACTGTTAATTTATGTGAAAGTTTAAACCAATTGCCAGGAAACATAGCTATTGTCTGGAATCGTAGCAGATACGCTACAGCGTGCTGAGTCGCTATTCCTGATGCGGTGTAAATAAAAGCTGTCCCACAAAATAAAACAGCAGATCCTAAGCGAACCTGCTGTTTGTGTTATAGGGTTGTTGTAATTAACAAGACATTATTTCCAGGAGAGTGTCGTTGCTACTGGAAAGTGATCCGATGGAAATTTATTCATGTAGGTGTCGGTCAGGATACCATATTTTTTTACTTGGAAAGGTTTGGTGATAAAAATATGGTCTATGCGGCCTGTTGGTCTAATGCTTTTGCCCCAACCATTGAAAGAAGAATTGGGCTCATATTTAAATGTTGCCAATTCATGTACATCAGTGACCACTTTGCTATTGGCAAGTGTAAAATAAGCCTCATCTTGTTCATCCACATTGAAGTCTCCGGTTAAAATGAGCGGTAGATCTTTGGCAAACTCTTTTGCTTTTGTCAGAATCAATTTTGCACTTTCGGTACGTGCAGTACGACCGATATGGTCAAAATGTGTATTCATAAAGATAAAGCGTTTTTTGTTGGCCTTGTCTTCAAAGATACCCCAGGTACAGATTCGCGGTAGTGCTGCATCCCAGCCTTTATTCGGGTGTTCGGTATCTGAGGCTGAAAGCCAGAAATTTCCACTCTTTATCGCTTTAAAGCGATTTGTATTGTAATAAATCGCCGAGTGCTCGCCCTCTTGTGCACCATCGTCGCGACCTACACCCACGTAATCAAATCCAGGAAGGAGCTTTTTGAGATCTTGAACCTGATCAAAAAAAACCTTCTTGGATACCAAAGATATCAAAACCATGGTATTTGATCAGATTGGTAAGCGGGACTTTCCGGTCGTTCCACATGTTATCGACATCGACGGTATTTCTTTGGCGTATATTATAACTGCCTGCAATAAATTCCTGCCCATACGATAGGAAAGATAAACACAGTGCTATAACGAGAAAAAGACTTTTTTTCATTTATTTGAATTATTTATGCTATTTATGAGTGATCTTCATGTGTTTAAATGAACTCGTTTCACTCGGTTATTTGTTCATCATTTATTCTTTATATAAAGGCAATCATGCTGCCTCGGGCGACACGAGTGTTTAGTTTCATCGCTATAAATGTCCTTTGTTCACTCGGTTTGTCCTTATTTCTTTAATATGCGGAGCAACAACTCAGGTTCATCAGTGGTAATAAAATCAATTTTCTGATCGATTAGATTTGTCATTTCTTCTTCTGTGTTTACGGTCCATGCATTCACTTTCATACCAAGTTGATGCGCATCTTTCAGCCATGTCGCATTCTTTTTAAAGACGGAAAAGTGATAATCCACCCCATTAATCCCAGCAGCTTTTACATCTGAAGGAGATTTATCTCCTGTAAGATATTGGATATTAGCCTTAGGAGCCAATTCGTGGATCTTTTGACAAGCTTCAAAGCTGAAGGAAATGTAATCCGTAATTTTCTCAGCTTTTAAGCTTTTGACCATTTCAACCGTTTTTGTGGTCGCTTCAAGCGTACGCTCGACCCCAAGTTTATTGATTTTCAACTCAAGGATAAGGCGTAAACCCTTTAATTTTTTTCCAGCATTAATATATTCTTCCAACGTGGGAATGGATTCACCGTTAGGATGTTTCTTTTCTAAGAGCTCTTTGTAGGTTGCCGTTGCGATATCAATGCCATAGAAATCATTGTCATGGTTGACCACAAGAATATTGTCTTTGGTCAAATGTACATCAAACTCGGATCCGAAGAGCTTGAGTTCGTGGGCCGCTGTTAAGGAAGCAATGGAATTTTGCGGAAGATGGCTGTTTTTCCATACGCCACGATGTGCAATGGCTTTCGTTTGTGCGAATAATGCGGAGGATGAGATTACCATAGCCAGTGTCAGACAGCTAAAAATATGTTTTTTCATGCTATAATTATGTATGAGTGTTTGTTTTCAACGGCATAATGTGCACGTTTCACTCGGTGATTTATTCCTATTCTATGTATTTATAATACCGATTACGATACTAGCAGTAAAAATCGACCTTGGTGACAGGATCGTTTCTTACAAATTTGTTTAAAAGCTGATTTTACATGGAACAAAAAAAGTGGTACTTTTTATCTCGATGTACAAGATCTAAAGTACCACTTTTATATTTAGGAATTGTTAAGTGTAATTTATTTTTTACCATTCCATTCAGCCATAAACTCATCCAGAAAGTTGAGCATATAGTCATGACGATGTGCTGCTATTTTTTTTGCAGCCTCTGTATTCATCTTATTCTTTAACAATAATAGCTTTTCGTAGAAGTGATTGATTGTAGGAGCTTCCGAATGTTTGTACGCTTCCTTATCCTTATATTCTTGAACAGGAATGTTCGGATTATACATCTCACGGCCTTTATTACCACCAAAGCTAAACGCACGGGCAATGCCTATTGCACCGATAGCATCCAAACGATCTGCATCTTGCACGATTTCCATCTCTTTTGAATGGAATGACACTTCCCCCAAACTTGCTTTGAAAGACATATTGAAGATGATTTTCTTCACATGGTCAATGATTTCAGGCGAAATTTCTAGACTTGCCAAAAACTCTCCGGCAACACGAGGGCCTATTGTTTCATCACCATCATGGAATTTACTGTCAGCGATGTCATGTAACAGTGCAGCCAATTCGCAGACCATAACATCCGCTTCTTCATCTTCTAAAATTAACTTCGTATTGTTCCATACGCGTTGAATATGCGACCAATCGTGGCCTGCTTCTGCAAATTTCAATCGATCTTGCACAAATGCTACTGTGCGCTCAATAATGTTATTCATACAATACTTTTGTTTTTTCGCGAGTACCCTCGTATAATTCGTATTCTAATAATCTACAATCTAATTTACCATTATAAAATTCTATGCGTCGGGACGCACGTAGCCCGATTTTCTTTGCCAGATCTGGATTTCCGGTAAATATATAGCCTCTATAACCTTTGCACTCCTGTTTCATGAAATCCCCCATACGCTTATAGGTAATCTCTAACTTGCTGTGCGTGCCCAGACGTTCACCGTATTCAGGATTGAATAAAATGACACCACCTTCTTTAGGAACGTGTGTTTCGGCAAAATCGCATACTTCAAACGAAATTAATTGCTCCACACCAGCAGTTCTTGCATTCATCTTTGAGACGTTGATTGCCTCCTCCGAAATATCGCTTGCAATAATTTGTGGAGCCGCTTTTTTATTGATCTGATCTTTGAGTAGTCGGCGCTCCTGGAAGAAAACTGTTTCATCATAACCGATGAAATGCATAAATGAATAGTTCATGCGCAGCAACCCTGGTTTTCTGTTTGTTGCTATCAGTGCCGCCTCAATGGCTAAAGTTCCGGATCCACACATCGGATTTACAAAAGGTGAATTACCATCCCATTTGGAAGCAATAATTGTTGAGGCTGCAAGAGCTTCCAGCATTGGCGCTTTTCCAGGGATCTTACGGTAACCATGTTTTGCCAGTGTCTCGCCTGAGGTATCGAGAAAAATTTCAGCACGGTCATCTTTCCAGTACAAGTGGACAACCGCTTTATTATTGTCCGGACCTGAATTAGGGCGCAGACCTTTTTTTTCCTTTATACGGTCCACAATTGCATCCTTAACCTTTACGTTTGCAAATAAAGGCGTGCTGATTGTCTCATTATCAACATTAGAGCTGACAGAGAAATATCCGTCAAATTGAATAAGTTCTTCCCAGGCAATTTTACTCAATTCTTCATAGAGCTCCGTCGGATTATTGGCTGTAAACTCTTTTAACGAATACAAAATCTGAGAGGCTGTGCGTAGGTTCAGATTAAGCTTGATCGTATCGTTTATACTGACCTTTAATTCTACTCCTGTAGGGAATGCCCTGACAATGTCAAAACCTAACTCTTTAACTTCCTGTTGCAAATAAGGTGATAAGCGCTTATTGCACGTTATAATAACTTTATTGGGGGTGTTGAAAACTTCCATCATATTTTGTACAAAGTTAATTAAACTCTTCCTCAAAAATTGCTTAATTTTACGCTTTAATATTTATTTTTTTGATTATGGAAATTAGAGGAAAAGTACACGAGATAGGAGCGACACAACAAGTGACAGAATCATTCAAAAAACGCGATATGATTGTAGCTTATGCCGAAAACCCACAATTTGTTGAGTATATCCGTTTTGAGGCAACACAAGACAGAACGTCAATTTTTGATAACCTTGCAATTGGTGAAGAGGTAGAAGTATCTTTTAATCTTCGTGGTCGTCCTTGGACTAATAAAGATGGCGTAACAACTTATTTCAATTCATTAGTAGCATGGCGTGTTACAAAATTAGGTAATGCTGCTCCAGCTCCATCTTCTCCAGGTTACGCAGATATGCCTGCCCCTGTAGATTTGGCGGGTTCATCAGATGATGACGATCTACCATTTTAATCTGAATAGGATTGTATAGCCTATCGCCACGCGGTAGCAAATAGATTATTTAAACTGTTCGCAATACAGTTATTTACGATAGAAAGGCTTCCTCAAGAAGCCTTTTTTCTTTGGAATCCAGTAGGCGTGCCTGATTTTTCTTGGCGCTGAAATTGCTTGCTATATGGTATCGTACATCAAAAACAACAGATATGAAATTAACCGTATTGTTCTCTTGCTTAGCAATGATTTCGCTAAGTGCATGTAATCAAACCTCAAAAGATAGTCAGCATACAACCGCAGATTCCACTGCACATGAGACTGTGGCGGTGGATACTGCCCATACATCGCAGAATTCGTTGGATTGGGCCGGTACCTATGAAGCTACTATTCCCTGTGCTGATTGTGAAGGTATCAAAACAAATATCACCTTAAAAAATGATAATACCTTTGCCATCGTCAGTGAATATATTAATAAAAATACCAAGGTCGAAGATAGTGGTAAAGTCATGTGGCACGACAACGGATCCGTTGTTCATCTCACAGGGAAGGAAACAAATATGAAACTGAAGGTGGGTGTAAAGAAGCTGATTGGGCTAGATCAGGAAGGCCATGCGATTGAAGGCCCCAATGCGCATCTTTATGTATATAATAAGGTCGAAGGCGAGAAATTGTAAAACGAAGCTCCGATAACGGAATTAGCCACTGATGTATTTACCGTATGGAACTTTTCGTAATAAATAGGTCAGTAGGGCGCTAGCCAACAACGTGAGCACCGTTGCTGCCGGGATTTTCCACAAAGTGGATAAAGGAAGCAAAGGATGAATATAATTGAGCAGCAAAATATGGCAAAGGTAAATGCCAAAGCTGTGGATGTCGATAAATTCCCAGAAGGCGTTGAGTTGTTCCGGGAGTTTAAGGCCTTGCACGAAGACGAATAAAAAGCCTGCACTCAATGCGATGTTGGGGGAAAGATAGTTGTAAAGTGTCGGATCAAATTCACCTCGGGAGCCACTTAGATAATATGTCCCCGATGCTGTAATTAAACAGCAGATCAGAAAAAATGTAAAACTTGACAATTTTACCATTGGGATAGGGTAAATACGTAAGTAATGGCCCAAGACCAAATAGCCTGCATAACCCGAGAAAAAGGTCAGGTCAAAATTAGGTAGGTAACTATTGAACCATTTATTCGTAAAAAATAACGCTGCAAACCATAATCCCAAAAAGATCTCAAGCTCTCTCTTACTGCAGTTGCCCACAATTTTGCGTATGAAAGGAACTGCAAGGTAGAGCCCGAGTATCATATATAGGTACCAAAGGTGCGCATTCGTTCCTGACTTTAAGCGAATTAACACAATGTTGATAACTTGTGGAAAACCGATATAGTCAAAATCGATATAACGGACAAAATAATAGAAAAGATAGACGATGCTCCAAAAAAGAAAAGGCGGGACAATTTTCAATAAACGTTTCCGATAAAATTGTCCCGTACTTTCGTCTTTCTGTAACAGGAGGGCACCTGAAATAACGACAAACAGGGGTACCGCAAAGCGCGAGAAGCTATTGAGCCAATTGGCATAACTCCAGTCGAATGATTCAAATTCATTGCTGTTTAAGTAGCCCGAAGAGGAATGAATCAAGATAACGAGGAATATCGCAACAATACGTAGTATACTGATATAACTTGTTCGCGCCATTTGATTATGCTGTTTTTATTGAGTTTTATTGTCGTAGACTTTCAAATATAGCAAAGTCAGGAGTGCTCCAATGCTCGCCATGCCCACACCAACGAGGGAAGGTGTATTATAAGCTAAACCCCAGGTTATTGGGATTCCACCTAAAAATGCACCTAAGGTATTCCCGAGGTTAAAGGCTGCCTGACCACCTGCTGCGGCCAATGTTGCTGCTTCTTTTGAGGCGCGGATCAACATCAGTTGTGTCGGCGAACCAATAGTGAAGGACACCAGTCCTGTAATAAAGGCTAAAGGATAGGCTGTCCAGCCCAGTGGTGATATAAAGTAAACCATCACAAGGCATATCGCCATAGCGGAGAAACTCGCGATTGCCGCTTTGGTTGGGGAGATTGTATCAGCCAGTTTTCCGCCGATAAGATTTCCGAAGAACATACCAACACCGATCAGGATCATAATCAAGGGGACACGATCAGCAGCGATGCCCGACACATTGGTCACCAAAGGCGCGATGTAGCTGATCCAGGCGAAAAGTCCACCGGTACCTATGGCAATAATAGCCATTAATAACCAGGCAATTTTTTTGTTGAAGAAGTTTAACTGACTAAAGATATTATTTCCTTTGGCGGCCTCAATTTTTGGCATCCATGCATAAATTGCTGCAAAAGTGATTAATCCCAATATACTGATAATACCATACGTTAAACGCCATGAATAATGATGGCCTAAATAGGTGCCGAGTGGTACTCCAGCCAAATTGGCAATAGTCATTCCGGTAAACATAATGGATATAGCCTGTGCTTCTTTTCCTTTCGGAGCCAGTCTTGCTGCCACGACAGACCCAACACCAAAAAATGCTCCATGGGGAAGTCCGGCCATAAAACGGGAGAGACTAATCAAAAACTGTCCCGGTGCAATACTGAAAAGGCCATTGAAGATAAAAAAGAGCAGCATTAAAAAGAGTAATACCTTCTTCGGAGGATATTTTCCTGTAAATAGCACTAATGTGGGGGCACCTACAACGACACCCAGTGCGTAAAGTGCAATCAGGTGAGCAGCGGTAGGGATTTCGATATGAAGATCTTTGGCAATGTCAGGCAGGATGCCCATCATCGTGAATTCGGTCATTCCGATGGCAAGTCCGCCAAATGCCAAAGCGATAATTCCTTTGTTCATTGTATTTTAAGGTTGAGGTTGTACGATAATGGTACGAAGATAGTAAATAGATTGTACTAAAAATTATTGATACCTTTTTTGAGGGACACAAGTAATATTTTTAGTCTTTCTTAAGATGATCTGACGTTGATCTAACCTGCTTTCCAGTACCACCGAATCTGCAGTATGATAAACGACTTTAAAGCGGGGGATATACTGACCGGAAAGATAGCAACCTGAAATCTTCTGTTTGCCATTCTCCTTGGTATAGATACCATCGACAATGATGGAGTCTCCGCGCAAAACATAAATACCTTTTGCATGTTCTGTCCAAGAGCCATTTTTGTAACAGCTATCTGGTATGATTTGTACTTTATTGTTGACGTGCATGGTCGCGTAAACAGAGTCACAGGTAAACTTGAAGTCGGTCAAGGTGTATTGCATCATCTGCTGCTGTCCAGGAATGCTGTCTTGGACCCATTCTCCCTGTAAAAAGGGGGCACCTTCGCTCTGCATATCCGAATTGAATTTGCAGGCTGTAAAAAAGAAAAACATACCTATGGCAAGCGCCAATAGGTATGTTTTTGTTCGTATATTTTTTATTGAAATAAAAGTCACAGCTTATTTTAAACTTCCAACCATATCTTCTGGTTTTACCCAAGCATCGAAATCTTCAGGAGTCACATAACCTAAACGTACTGCTTCTTCTTTAAGCGTAGTGCCATTTTTATGCGCTGTCTGCGCGATTTCTGCCGATTTATAATAACCAATTTTTGTGTTTAGAGCGGTTACCAGCATCAATGAGTTGTCAACCAGTTCTTTGATGCGTTTGTAGTTCGGCTCAATACCAGCTGCACAGTGCTCTTCAAATGAAACACAAGCATCACCCAATAGGCGAGCAGACTGCAAGAAGTTTGCTGCCATCAATGGTTTGAATACGTTTAGTTCATAGTGACCTTGCGTTCCACCAATTGTAATAGCCACATCATTACCCATTACTTGTGCCGCAACCATCGTCAATGCTTCACATTGCGTTGGATTAACTTTACCTGGCATAATTGATGATCCTGGTTCGTTTTCAGGAATCAGGATTTCACCGATACCTGAGCGTGGGCCAGAAGCCAACATACGGATATCGTTTGCAATTTTATTTAATGCTACAGCCAATTGCTTTAATGCACCGTGTGTTTCAACGATTGCGTCATGAGCTGCCAATGCCTCAAATTTGTTTTCAGCGGTTACGAAAGGTAGGCCTGTAAATTCGGCGATATATTTAGCAACGACAACGTCATACCCCTTTGGAGTATTTAATCCTGTCCCTACTGCAGTACCTCCCAATGCAAGTTCTGATAAATGCGAAAGTGTATTTCTTAAAGCTTTCAGACCATGGTTCAATTGTGCGACATAACCTGAAATCTCTTGACCTAAAGTCAACGGAGTAGCATCCATTAAGTGTGTACGGCCAATTTTTACGACATTTTTAAACTCTTCAGCTTTTTTAGCTAATGTGTCACGCAATTTTTCTACACCTGGAATTGTAACCTCTGCAACAGCTTTATACGCCGCGATATGCATTCCTGTAGGGAAAGTATCGTTAGATGATTGCGATTTATTTACATCATCATTTGCTTTTAACACAGGTTCGCCTTCACCGATCTTATGTCCAGCCAATACTTGTGCACGGTTTGCGACAACCTCATTTACATTCATATTGGATTGTGTACCTGAACCCGTTTGCCAGATAACCAATGGGAATTGGTCATCCAATTTGCCCGCTAAGATCTCATCACATACGGTAGCGATTGCATCACGTTTCTCTACAGGTAATACCCCCAACTCGTGGTTAGCATAAGCAGCTGCTTTTTTCAAATAAGCAAAGCCTGCGACGATTTCGTGTGGCATCGAAGCTGCCGGTCCGATTTTAAAGTTGTTGCGTGAACGCTCTGTCTGTGCACCCCAGTATTTGTCTGCAGGGACTTGAACTTCACCCATCGTGTCTTTTTCAATTCTGAATGACATAGTATGTAAGTATAAGTAAAACGTAAAAATTATAAGTATATGTGCGAAGCACCTAATACATCAATTACAAAGTTACAGGATAATACAGTAAAGAGCAAGGATTAAAGAATAAGGATTGAGAATAAAACCCAATAAGCAGATCTAAAAACCAAGACGTTTTGTTAAGGAATCATTCACATGGTGGAAAACTTGTTTCGGTTTTAATGCCCGCCAAGGTAGCTCATTCAATGCGCCACCGAAATTAATGTAATAATCTATATTCTGTTGCTGGAACTCTTCGATCACATGTTCACGGAAACCGACGCCAGCAATCCAGCCATCATCGATATCCTGAAACCATTCCTCATAGTAAGAGTCGTCTGAAGCATGAAAATTCAGTACATTCTCCCCGATTAGAATAAAATACTTGATGCCTTGACTGATCAATACATCGATAATTTCTCGCTTGAGCAACATAATATCATTGTAGATCGCATCATTCCATTCACCAATCAGCTCGATAATACAGTATTGTTTTTCATAGTCCACAAATAGTATTTTTAGATATAAGGTAAGCGAACCGAATTCGTCCCATTGTGGGTGCAAAAGAAAATTATAGATCTGCTTGTCAAAATCGAATTCGCTATAGATTGTACCATAAAATGGGGATTGTTCATCTTCAGCGGCAATGTAATAGTCCCGCCAGTTGTAATAAGGTTCGATTTCGTGCATAAAGTGGAATCTTTTTCAATTCAAACTAAGATAAATTTACGCGCATTTGCAAGTTAAATTATAGACATCATCTTCATCTGTTGAAATTAAATGTTCGGTGCCCTTATCGGCTGTTCTGTTGTTATTTTTTAATTTTTTACAAAGACTTCTAGCCATGGAAGACGCTGTTTCCGCCTGAAAACAAGGAAGGGAACTTTTTATTTTTAATGTAAAAATATGGGTTCAGGTGCTCGTTTAACCGAATAAACTTGCTATTTTTGATGAAGTAATTAATTGTTGAATAGTTTGTCTCATCTTCGATAATTCATGAAGATTTCCCATGCAGAAAAGTATTAAACGAAATATTTTTGTAGCCGCTACATATGCTGCAGTATTGCTTCTTGGCTTGCTGTTGGGGCAAAATTATGCCGAGGAGCAGGGAAGCAACCAAAAAACAACCTTTTCGAGTCTACGCTCGAATGGCAACTCGGACAAATTACAATATCTCATTCAATTAATTGCTGAGAATTACGTTGATAATGTCAGTATAGATACCGTTCAAGACGAAGCCATTGAACATGTCGTATCCCGTTTAGATCCTTTCTCCACCTTTTTAAGGCCGAATCAAGTGCTTGCAAAGCAGGAAACGCTTGAAGGAACATTTGATGGTATCGGTGTGGAGTATTTCCGTCTGAAAGATACGCTACTTGTTGTTGGAATGGTTGCTGCTGGTCCCGCTGAAAAAGCAGGTATGCGTATCGGCGACCGCATTTTAAAGATCGGGAATAAGGATCTTGTCGGAAGAAAGGTAACCGAGTCCGAAATTGAAAGGTTAATCCGTGGAAAGAAAGGAACAGCTGTATTGATTGCTATTCAACGTAATGGAGTGGTAATGGCCAATCCAATAAAAGTCATTCGCGATCAGGTAAATGTTTCCAGCTTAGATGCATCCTATATGATCGCTCCGAAAACAGCTTATGTGAAAATTCGGAGATTTGGGCATAAGACAGCAGACGAATTCAGACAGTCGCTCATAGATTTACGGAAAAGTGGGGCGCAGGATCTTATTTTGGATCTGCGTAACAATGGTGGTGGATTTGTCCATACGGCGATTGATCTGGCGGGGCAATTTTTTAAAGAAAAAAGATTGTTGATGTATACCGAGGGTGCCAATGAGCTGCGCCAGGATTTCTATTCGGAGAAAGCTGGCGATTTTGGTGATGGCCGTGTCATTGTGCTAATCAATGAAAGTACGGCATCAGCAAGCGAAATCTTGAGCGGTGCTCTTCAGGATCTGGATCGGGCAACGATTGTCGGCCGCAGGTCCTATGGTAAAGGCTTAGTACAAGAACAATTTGACTTTTCGGATGGCTCTGCAATCAATCTGACTGTAGCTCGCTACTATACCCCTCTTGGAAGATGCATTCAGCGAAAATACACACGCGCCAATTTTGATGCTGCGAAATACATGACAGGCTTCGATCTATGGACGATGGACACTGAATTCAGCCAAAAAGAAATGTTTACCACCAGCAAAGGGAAACTTGTTTTTGGTGGTGGTGGTATTCTTCCGGATGTTACTATTCCGATTGACACCAACGAAACCAGTGCCAAATACCGCGAGATATTTCATTCCAATGCGATCGAAGAATTTGTTTATGATCGCTTCACGAAACATTTGCCCGCATATTCTATCGAGAATTTTATTAGCGGTTACCACTTACCGACAACAGAATTTGATCTATTTATTTCATATCTCAACAGTCAGAAGCGGATTTCGGTCACCGCCAAAGAAGCAAAAAACTTACATGATTTGATTCAATCCGATATCGAGGCCTTGGTCGGTCGCTATTATTTTGGTCGTGAAGCATATTACAAAATCAAAAACCGAAGGGATAAATTTATTGAAATAGGTCTTAAAACATTGGGTTATCAGATGCCTAAGGTTTAAGCCTAAGATCAGACCACACGGGGTAATGATCCGATAATTTCTGTTTGACAATCTGATAATTCATTACCTGAAATTTCTGGCTAGCAAAAATATAGTCGATCTGAAAGATCGGAAGCAGGGCATGATGGGTTACTCCCCAGCCATTACCTTTCTCCTTAAATGCATTATACAGCCTGTCTCCAATTAGATTGACCGAGTAGCTCATTGGCGTATCGTTGAAATCACCTACGGCAATATAAGGATATTGACATTCATTCATGTGCTTCTTTAACGAATGCGCCTGTTCGCTGCGTAGCTCGAAGGCATTCTTAAGTTTGCGGCTCAATTTACGGGTCCTCGAATTATCCGATTCATTATTATTGGACAGGTTTTGGATAAATTCCTTGTCTTCATTTTGCAGCGCAAAAGAACGTAGATGTATATTGTAGATGCGGATCAGGGTGTCCTGTTTTTTGATATCAACATAACTAATCCGGTTGATTCCGTAATCGTTGTCTCTGATGGTTCCTGAATCATAGATCGGGAAACGCGAAAGAACAGCCATTCCATACGCCTCATAATCGTTTTTAGAGCTCGGTTCAAAGAAAAAATAGTCATATCCCAATTTATCTTTGAATTCCTCAGAGAAAACATGTTTTCCCTTAATCTTGCTAATATATTCCTGAAAGCAGATCACATCAGGAGAGATGCTGTCAATAATGCGGACAACGTCGGCTTTGAAGTTCTTTTTCTCATCGTTTACCTTCTTGAACAGATGAGCATTGAAAGTCATGATGCGAAGCGTACGTACCTCCGATGATACAGGGGCATTCTCTTTGCGAATATTCCAATGCTTAGTTAAAAAAGGCCACCCAATGAGGATCGTTATGAGCGAATAAAGCGCAATTTTCCGTTTGCGGAGTAGCCAATAAAAGATAAATCCAATATTGATAAGGAGGATCGGAAGGTAGCCTAAGCCCATAAATGCAATCGGCCAAAAGGATTTGGGATTAATGAAGGTCGCCGAATAACTCATAAGTAAAGCAACGATCGCAAGCATATTTGCCAGGAACATTGTTTTACTGATAAAGCCCAGTTTTCTCCTTAAAAATGTCCTTCTATCCATCAACCTTGTCACCACTATTGCTTGCCCTAAAGAGCGTTTCTTTTTCATGGTTCGTTAGACTGTCGTAGCCAGAAATAGAAATTTTATCTAAGATAGCATCGATTTCATCCTGATTGGGTAAGTCATAACGATGTTTCCGATTTGTCTGTATATTGTTACCCACAACGACTTTCATTTTTGCAGGCTTCTGTTGTTTTTTCTGAAAAATTGTAGACCAGTCCATCCCCGATTTTAGCGCATAAGTGAAGCCCATTCCAAAAAGGACAACAGCAAAATACGAAATGGCAGCAGGTCGATTCGTCATCGTAAGGGCAAGAAATTCTAGGCCAAAATAGACAATGGCCACTAAGTTTAGCTTGATGTTACCCAAAAGCAAAAGCCGTAGCTCATACTTGGGAACCAAAGTCACAATCGCGGCTAATACCGCTGCCAAGGGGAGAGAACCTCCCATGAGCTGTAAGTTACTTGGCATGGGAATAAGTGACCCAAAGCCCATATAGAGCACGCTGCCGAGCAGCCATGAGGCAATATAGACAAACAGAAATTGCCGGGTGTTTAAGAAGGTAAAGAAGATCTGACCGACCCAATAGAGCCAAAGACTATCAAAAAGTATGGTCCAAAGCTTGACGTAAACGAAATTCGATGTAACCAATGACCATGGTTGTGCAATAAAACTTGAGAAATTACTCGGTAAACTTAATAGACGCACCGTAGGTTCCAAAAAGCTTTGTGGTACAATTTTTAATTCGAAGAGTAGGTCTAAAAAATAAATGAGGACAAATAAACAAACCTGGATACTGATCACCAAAGGTACGGGCGAGCCAGTTTTATAGGTTTGTCTCCAAAAATCTTTTAAACCGATGTTATTCATTGCGCACGATATTAATAAATTCCTTTTCTAATCTTCCACAGTTTAAGCAGTAGATAGCCAAATAGTGCACCACCGACGTGAGCCAGGTGAGCCACAGAATCTCCTGGTCTAGATAAGCTCATGTATATTTCGATGAGGATAAATCCACCGATCATATACTTCGCTTTGACTGGTACAGGAATAAACAAAAATTGAAGCGGTATGTTTGGAAAAAGGTAGGCAAATGCCAATAGTACACCATAAATAGCTCCCGAAGCACCCAACATTGGAATAAGGTAGGTTAATGCTTCGTTGTTCCCAGTATTGGCCATGGAAATAAGTTCGTTCCCGCTCATGCCATGTAGCGGAGCGAAAGAACCCGTCGCATTATAAAGTTGTATGCCATTCACAGCCGTATAAAGGAACCAAGCGCCAATTCCTGAAACCAGGTAGAAATTTAAAAAACGTTTTGACCCAAGCACCTGCTCAATCATAGGACCGAACATGACCAGGGAAAACATATTGAAGAAGATATGGGTAATATTGTTTTTGTCATGCATAAACATATGCGTGATCACTTGCCAGATTTTAAAGTAAGGCGAGTCGGGGTAATAGACCGCAAGATAATCATATGCTACAGGTACAAGTTGAGATCCAATATAAAATATAATATTGATGATCAATAAATTCTTGATAACAGGTGTCAGTTGTGGAAACATATATTTTATCTTCTAATTTTTACCAAATTTTTCCGCTAATTCTTGCAATGTAAATGTTACAATTACAGGATTTCCATAGATGGAGATATTGGGTGAGTGACAAGCAAAAAGTCTGTCCACAAGCTCTGCCATTGCTGTATTGTCCAATGCGGTGCCAGGTTTAATGGCTGCATTACGGGCAAGGCTTTTTGCGAGATTTTCGCGCTTAGCGAGCTTATACTCAGATTGATTGTTTTTGTAATCCTCCAATATTTTCTCAATCATCTTTATTTCGTCGAATCCTGTCCCTAAATCTGCAGGAATTCCGTCAATAATATAGGAATTTTTTCCAAATTCACGAATTTGAAAGCCTAAGCCGTTGATGTCCTCCAAGAGGTCCTTCATTAACTCATTATCCGCAGCATTCAGATCCAAAGTCTGGGGAAACAAACTTTGCTGACTTAGACCTTTATGTTGGTCCAGCTGTGAAAGAAATTGCTCAAAGAGAATACGTTCATGTGCCGCTTGTTGATCGATCAGGATAAATCCGGAGTGGATCTGCGAAACAATATATTTATTATGCAGCTGGAAAAAGAGCTTCGACGATGATTTATCTTCAACCTGGATGATCTGTGGGTCATCGGTACGTAATTCCGGCTCATCATGCAATGGTAACTGAACAGATTCCTCCTTTTCGACGATTTGATACAAAGAATCCCAATTGCTAGGTATGCCACCTGTTTTCTTGTTAAGTCCTTCAGCGTAGCTTTCTGAACGGGTGTAGCTCGAATTGGATTTCGATTTGTCTGTATCAAAAGGGTTGAAGTCCGGATTAAAGGTAACTGTTGGAGCGATTATTTCATCCAATGCCTTTTTTGTAATTAGATTGGTGAAGCTAGTTTCCTGTTCAAAATCCAAGGATGGCATGATGTTGTACCGTCCCAATGATCTTTTTACGGCTGAACGGATAATTGCATAAATGGCTTTATCGTCCTCATACTTAATTTCAGTCTTGGTCGGATGCACGTTGATATCAATGCGTGCAGGATCTATGTCGATAAATAAGACATAGAAAGGAAATGTTTCTGCCTGCAGAATATCTTCATAGGCGTTCATGACAGCGTGGTGCAGGTATGGATCACGCACAAAGCGTTTGTTGACAAAGAAAAACTGTTCACCACGAGTTTTTTTCGCAAACTCAGGTTTCCCCACAAAGCCCTCTACCTTGATGATGGATGTATCTTCTTCCACAGGGACAAGACGCTGATTGTAATTGTTTCCGAATATATGGACAATACGTTGTTTTAGTGTCTCTGCCGGCAAATGGTAGATTTCATTTCCGTCGCTATGTAAGGTTAGGAAAATCTGTGGGTTCGATAAAGCAATACGTTGAAATTCATCAATGATATGACGCATTTCTACCGAGTTGCTCTTTAGGAAGTTTCTCCGTGCAGGAATATTGTAAAAAAGATTTTTAACTAAAATATTTGTCCCGGCAGCAACAGCTTCGGGGTATTGGTTGACAACTTTTGATCCCTCTATTTCAACGACTGTACCTAGCTCATCTTCAATACGGCGTGTTTTGAGTTCGACCTGTGCAATTGCGGCAATGGATGCCATCGCCTCACCACGGAAACCCATTGTACGAATAGCAAATAAGTCTTCAGCTTTACGGATTTTTGATGTTGCGTGGCGCTCAAAACAAAGGCGAGCATCAGTTACGCTCATACCACAACCATTGTCAATGACTTGAATCAACGACTTGCCTGCATCTTTAACAATAAGTTTTATTTTGTCAGCTCCAGCATCAATAGCATTCTCAATCAATTCTTTAATTGCAGACGCTGGTCGCTGCACCACTTCTCCCGCCGCAATCTGATTAGCAACATTATCTGGAAGTAATTGAATAATATCCGACATATAATACAAAGTTAAGAAATATCCATGTTTGCAGCGTATAAACACTGACGAAAATCAATCGGACATTCCACATGTTCTTTAAAAACAAAAGCGTGTAATGCGTTCATTTATACAAATGAAAATGGAATAGCAACGACCAACTGTTTACAGCCGCAAAGAACCTGTAAACGTGTTTAGTCAATAAATATGACGCTTCCCAGTTGACGTCAAAGTCAGTGTGCGTTGTCTAACACCTGTGTAAAACACAGCTGATATCGAGCTGGAAAAATATTCCCTTCGCAATAACCGAGCCACCCTACGAACAGAAACCGCATAATTCGCAGCTGCTGTTTTGTTGATATTACATTTCCAGTTTTAAGAAACGTGCCGTTTCGCTTTTGTTATTTTTAATTAAGTTTTCAGGTGTTCCTTCAAATAGGACCTGACCACCCTCTTTACCACCTTCGGGACCGATATCAATGACCCAATCTGCCGATTTAACAACATCAAGATTGTGCTCGATGATCAAAACGGTATTTCCACGTCCGACCAAGCGATTGATAACGCCCATAAGGACATTGACATCTTCAAAGTGTAGTCCTGTAGTCGGTTCGTCAAGGATATAAAATGTATTTCCAGTATCTTTTTTAGAAAGTTCGGTAGCTAATTTTACCCGTTGAGCCTCACCTCCCGATAATGTTGTGGAGGATTGACCTAAGGTGATGTAGCCCAAACCTACATCCTGCAGTGTTTTGATCTTTCGATAGATACTCGGGACGTTCTCAAAGAAATCCACAGCATCGTTGATACTCATATCAAGTACATCGGAGATGGATTTTCCTTTATACCGTACTTCTAAAGTTTCTCGGTTATAGCGTTTTCCGTGGCATGTTTCACAAGGAACCTGTACATCGGGAAGGAAATTCATCTCAATGACTTTCAATCCGGCCCCTTGACAGGTTTCACAACGGCCGCCTTTGACATTGAAGGAAAAGCGTCCTGGTTTATAGCCCCTGATCTTAGCTTCTGGCAATTGAACAAACAAGGTTCTGATATCCGAAAATACGCCTGTATAGGTGGACGGATTGGATCGTGGTGTACGGCCGATAGGACTTTGGTCGATCTCGATGACTTTATCAATATGTTCTAATCCTTCAATTTTTTTGAAAGGAAGCGGAGTGGCTTTGGCTCTGAAAAAATGTTTATTCAGAATCGGATATAATGTTCCCGTGATTAAGCTGGATTTGCCCGAACCCGAAACCCCCGAAACAACAATGAGTTTTCCTAATGGAAAAGAGACAGACAGATTTTTTAAGTTATGTCCCGTTGCGCCATGTAATGATAATGTTTTTCCATTGCCCTCACGACGTTTCTCCGGAATCTTAACCTCTTTTGTTCCGTTGAGGTATGCCGCTGTCAGAGAGTCTGATTTTAGGATTTCTGCTGGGGTACCTTCGGCAACTACTGTACCGCCGTGAACCCCTGCTGCAGGACCCATGTCAATAACATGGTCCGCATGTAGGATCATGTCTTTATCATGTTCGACAACAAGGACCGAATTGCCAATATCGCGTAGGTTTTTGAGGGCATTGATCAACCGTTCATTGTCTCGCTGATGAAGTCCGATACTCGGCTCATCCAGAATATAAAGTACATTCACCAGTTGGGAACCAATCTGTGTTGCCAGACGGATCCGTTGTGCCTCCCCTCCGGAAAGTGTTTTAGCAGTACGATCCAAGGTGAGGTAATTTAAACCTACGTCCAGCAAGAACCCTAAGCGTGCGCGGATTTCCTTTAAAATCTCTGTTGCAATAATAAGCTGGCGTTCATCAAGTTTGCTTTCTACCTGATCAAACCACTCCTTGATCGATGTAATATCCATCGTGGAGAGCTCATGGATGTTTTTATCCGCTATTTTAAAATGTAAAGATTCTTTTTTCAAACGCGCTCCCGCACAGGTTGGGCAGGTGACTTTCGTCCTGAAATCATCTAAAGAAGGGGCTTCATCCGAAGATTTTCCGGAAAACTCTTCCAGCATCTTAAAGATTCCTTCAAATTCAACACGATATTCTCGTGTGCCATAACTGCCATAAGATACTGTTACAACGATAGGCTCTTCCTTATTGCCAAATAAAAGCTGGTCAATCTGTTCTTCATTGAGCTTTTCAAGCGGCGTTGAAATGGTAAAATCTAATTTTTTTGCGACAGCCTTCAAGACTTCTGAAGTCCAGTTCTCCCGGGTAGGTCCCAAAGGGGCTAAACCCCCTTTTTGAATACTGAGTTTTTTGTCTGGAATAACCGCATTTTTATCAATTTCAAAAATATAGCCTAATCCATCACATGTTGGACAGGCACCATAAGGCGAGTTGAATGAGAAAGTGTTGGGCTGCGGTTCATCATAAGAGATACCCGATTCAGCATCCATGAGATAACGGCTGTAGAATTGCTCCTGATTATCCTTGGTGGAGACCTTGATAATACCTTTGGCAGTTTTCATCGCCTGCATAACCGAAGTCTGTAGGCGCTTTTTATCTTCACGCTCTACTTTCAAACGATCCACGACGATCTCAATATCGTGAATTTTATAGCGGTCTACTTGCATTTTAGGAACAAGGTCCAAGATCTCTCCATCCACGCGCACCTTCACATAACCTTGTTTACGGATTTGCTCAAACAATTCCCGGTAGTGACCTTTACGGCCTTTAACCACTGGAGCCAAGATATTTAAAGCCTGCCCTTCAAATTCAGTCAAAATACGTTCGATAACCTGATCGTCCGACATACGCTCCATTTTCTTACCGGTCACATAGGAGAAAGCTTCCCCCGCTCGGGCAAATAGTAGACGCATAAAATCATACACCTCGGTAATGGTTCCAACAGTGGACCTGGGGTTTTTGCTGGTGGTTTTCTGCTCAATGGAGATCACTGGACTTAAGCCCGAGATCTTGTCCACATCCGGACGTTCCATGCCGCCCAAAAATTGACGGCTGTAGGCACTGAATGTCTCCATATACCGACGTTGTCCTTCAGCATAAATGGTGTCAAAAGCCAAAGAAGACTTTCCGCTGCCACTTAAACCTGTAATAACAACCAATTCATTTCTCGGAAAAGAAACATCTATATTTTTTAGATTATGCGCACGCGCTCCAAATACCTGAACTTCACTTTGTTCGCCCAAATCTGGGCTTCTTTTTACTGCCATGAAAACTCCTTAAAGTCCCTGTTGAGGGATAAAATGCAAAACATGCAAAATTACAGATTTTAAAGGAATTATGCGAGCCAATCTGACTTTTGGAATAAAATGTGATATACAAGTGATTTAAAAAAATAATGTACCTTGCACAGTAAATCTAAATTTATGCGAAAATACGACGTCAGCAAACAAGAGAAACAATCGATCGACGATATTGTCCAATTTTGGAAGAAAGAAAACCTGTTGGATGAACAAAAAGCGAACGAGCTGATGGATAGTTTGGACGTAAAAAGTTTTGACTGGGGACAACTGGCGAGATATGCTTTTTGGATTGCCTTGGCTTCTTTGGTCTTTGCTGTTTTTTCGTTGTTTACAGATGCATCATTCTTGGCCTTTGTCGATACACTTTACGAAGCGCCTAATATCCTATTTTGCTTCTTTTTTGCTGCTGTGGCCGTATTATTCTATACGCTGGGTTTTCGGTATAAGAAACGATATCCTTATAAAAATCTATCCACTGAAACGATGATGCTGATTGGGGTTTTTGGAACAGCAGCCTGCATCGGATTTATGGGTAAAGTATTGGATAAAGATACGATGCATTATTCCTTGTTATTTTTACTCTCTGTTGCAATTTATGGCTTTCTTGCTGTTAAGCTTGACAGTAAACTGATTTGGACCTTTATGCTTTTGGCTTTGGGGGTATGGTTTGCAACCGAGACGGCCTACCATAGCAATTGGGGCTTTAAGTTTTGGGGAATGAATTACCCACTTCGTTTTACCATCTTCGGAGCGCTGCTCACCGCTTTGGCCGTTTGGGTTCAACCGCGGTTCGAACGCCTGCAAATCTTTCAGCCTATCAGTTATATTGTAGGGTTGATCTACCTGATGGTCTCCTTGTGGACCCTATCTATTTTTGGGAATTATGCTGATTTCTATGAATGGACGACAGTACGTCAATACCATATGTTCTATTGGGGTATTTTATCCACTGCCGTGTCGGCATTCTTGGTTGTCTACGGCTTAAAGGCTAAAGATAATGTAAGCAGGGAAGTGGGATTTGTATTTTTAGTACTTAATATCTATACCCGATATGTGGAGTATCTCTGGGATAATATCAATAGAGCCGTATTCTTTTTAATTTTAGCGGTGTCCTTTTGGTTTGTCGGTCGTTGGGCAGAGAAATTATGGAACAAGCGGAAAGAAGAGATTGCCGGATAATCCTTAAAATTGAATCGTAAATCCGACTGCTCTATGTGAACTGATACTAAGCTTGGGATCCAGGCTTAAGTATTTTCGGATTCGGGTAATAAAGACATCCATACTCCTTCCGGTAAAGAAATCTGCGTTTCCCCAGACCTTTTCAAGAATTTCTTCGCGTGTGACAAGTTGACCATTGTGTTGCGACAGAAATAGGAGAAGTTGCGATTCACGTTCAGTAAGCTTATATTGTTTCGAAGCATGGCTTAATAATAACTGTTCGGGATAGAAAATATACGTACCTATGGCAATCGATTTTGGGGTACTATTTTTCTGATTTCGCTTTAATATATTCTGTATGCGAAGTAACAGTTCTTCAGGATCACAAGGTTTGGTGATATAATCATCGGCACCGATTTTTAGTCCCGTGAGCTTATCTATTTTTTGCTCCTTGGCTGTTAAAAAGATAAATGGCAACGTGGGGTATAGGGCGTTGATTTCTTTGGCAAGGCTAAAACCACTAATTTGAGGAAGCATAACATCCAGTATAACCAGATCATAATCGGCTAGCTGCTGGAAATTTTCCGTAAGATCATTGGGCTGCGCTATCCAGTCTATGTTAAATGTGGATAGCTCAAGGTATTGCTTGAGCATAAAACCAAAATCTGGGTCATCTTCCACGAGTAGTATTTTGTTCATATGCTATTTTCAGTCGTTAATGTATTGATTATCTATTCCCTATTTTTTTTTCGCTGATCATCCCTGCTGCTGATTATGATGTCTGTGATTGGATAGCAACGAGGGGCAGCTGAATTTTAAACGTAGTGCCTACATCGGGCTTGCTGGTTACTGTAAGCTGTCCGTGATAACGATCCACGATTGTCTTAACAAGAAAAAGACCGATTCCCAAACCTTTGCTGTCGTGAATATTGTCTTTCTGGATGCGGTAAAACTTGTCGAAAATATAAGGTAACTCCGACTCCGCCATGCCGTAACCATTATCCTGTATATAAATCGAGAGTTTACCTTTCTGATCCTCAAAAGAGATATTAATCCAAGTTGCACCATATTTTACGGCATTGTTCATCAGGTTTTGAAATAGTGTTGTCGCATCATTTAGGCTCAGGCATAATTTACCGTCAGGCAAGAGGCTTAATTGGAATGCGATAGCCGGATTGGTCAATTGAAAGTCTTCGAAAATAGCGTGTAGTTCTCTGTTGGTAATAGGATGCTGATCCCTTGTCTGAAGGTTCTCGCTCAGTGGGTTGAGGGTTTGTTCGAGACGATTTGCCTGACGTTCAATGACCGTTATGATATTGTCGTCTGTTGATTTCCGTAGTGTTTTAGCTGCAATCTTCAAGGTTGCGATTGGCGTTTTGAGCTCATGAGAAATATTGTCAACGACATCGTGTAGCACGCTGATCTGTTTCTGCTGTTTTCTGAGATTCTGAATGGTTCTATAAAAAAGCCAAAGGAAGGCGACAAGAATAAAAAGGGTGCTCAACAGAAGCGAAGTAAGTTCTTTGAATAATATCCAGTTGAGATTCGTCACCTCAAACGATGTCTTCCTATGTACAAGAAAGGTGTATAAGACTTCTTTGCTCTGGATGCTGTTTTCGATTTTCTGTGTTTCTGTTTTTTCTGTTATCCACTCGCTTGAGGAAAGTTCAACGGGCTGCCGAAAAGCTCCAGACGTTGTGTAGATGGTAATGGGACCCGCTGCGATCTGTTTTTCTAAGCTCTTGAAATAGATGCCCAAAATTTCTTTTTTCAGGATGACATCCATTCCAAGTGGCTGAAATAGACTGTCGACATATTGCGTTAGCCTCTGGGATGTTTTATGTGCATTTGCACTGTAAAGTCCTTTCAGTTTTTCAGCCGTAATCTCATTTTTAACCAATTTGATATAATAGTCTCTGGCAATGTCCTTACTCATTAAATCATCATCAAAAAGCTTGTCATTGTCATGAAGCTTGCCAAGCTTACTCTTCACAGTGGCAAAAATATCACGCTGTTTGAGCTGATAGGTATTATACAATTGATACCCCTGTATGCCGATAAGTACAGCAAAAAACAGCGTAAAGAGGACGATATAACTTTTGGGCTTCAATTCCATACACAAATATAACTGCTGACGGCTAAGATAATATACCTTAACGCAGCATTAACCCTTTGTTAACTATCATTTGCTTCAACTATAGGCACTTTTGAAGCATAGAATATCAGCGTATTAAATGGCCGCGGTTGTCAAATACGGATGACCACCAACTGGCCTATGTGTTACAAAACATAAATTCTAACAAATAGAATAATGCGGATAAGCTATACTAGAATTAAAAGACTAATTATTTGTACATGAAATTGATCCTATTTTTTCTGGCTTTCCCCTTGTTGCTTTCGGCACAGACCAAACAAATCGGGGGGCAAGTACAGGATGCAAACAAAATTGTGCTGGCGGGAGCGACCGTTATGCTATTGGATAGCAACTATCAGGAGATCCGGGAAGTAAATACGGACCATTTTGGAAAATTTATACTTATGCTGGATCATCCTAGTGGCTACTATCTACGAACAACCTATCTAAACTTCAAGTCTCAGGAACTTTTTTTTCACAGCGATACCATTTCACGCCCTTTCTTGCTTGAACTTCTTCCCGAAGCAAAGGTACTCGAAGAAGCACAAGTCGTCGCTCGCGCTCCTAGATTGATCCGCAAGTTGGACCGCTTGGAATTTAACGTTCAGAATTCAAATCTTTCAGCGCTCAACAGCTGGGACATTTTGAAGCGTACGCCATTGGTGATGGTGAATGGTGCGGATTTAATGGTTCGTGGAAGCAAAAATATTGTTGTCCTCATTAATGAGCGAAAAGTGATGCTCACGGGGGATGAACTGAAAACCTATCTGGAGAATACAGCAGGTAGCGACGTGCAATCGATAGAGGTTATTACCAATCCACCAGCAAAATATGAAGCTGAGGGAAGTACGATTATCAATATTAAACTTTCTAAATCGAACCTATATGGCTACAGAGGCTCAGCGGTTGCATTGGCCGAAAAAAGCAGTACTTGGAAGCAACTGCTTGGACTGACCCAGTATTATAAAAATGAAAAAATCAATCTTCGTGGTACCTATAATTTCGGAAGAGGGACTTACGCCCGCTATGAAACGAATTATGTGTATTATCCGAACGAGCAAACCTCATGGGAAGGTGTAATGGATCGATTTGATACCAATAACAGTCAGAACAGCTATGTGTTTTCGATAGATTATACACCCGATACAACCTGGACAGTCAACGCCGGACTAAATGGATATTACGGACCGAAAACCTATGGCATCTATGAGGTACCCACGATCATATACGATAAAAATCATGTGCAGGAATCCTCTTATCTCACTACTAATGATCATCAACGATCGGCAAAAACGAATAACCTCTATCTTCAGGTAACAAAGAAAATTAATCCCAAATGGAGCATAAACTGGTCATCCTATTTTACAAATAACCATTCTACCAACGATCAGGATGTTTTGACGGCACTGCGATTTAAGGGGGAGGAACCTACAGACACTCGATTTATCAGTAATAATGAAAATAAAAACCGGCTTTTTTCTTCACAGATAGATTTCACCGGGAAAATAAAGAAACTGGGGCTGGAGTTTGGTGGGAAATTTAGTGATGTGAAAACAACAAGCACCCTTGCTTTTTCCGATGATGAATCCGGTACTCTTCAGCACCGGCCCGACAAGAGCAGTGTGTTTGATTACAAAGAACGGAATATAGCTGTATATACCTCATTCGATTATGCTTGGAAGAAATGGAGCTGGAAAGCTGGTTTAAGGGGTGAATATACCAATTTGGAAGGTATTGTGTCCGAACCAGCTGATATTAATAAGCGTGATTATTTTGTGCTCTTCCCGACATTTTACATGCAATATGCCTTGGCTGACGATCAGCAGTTCGGCTTTTCTTATGGAAAGCGTATTAGTCGCCCAGCATACTCTTGGCTTAATCCGGCTAAGTCCTACTATAATCGCTTTTCCTATTTTCAGGGAGATCCACGTTTAAGGGCGACGATCGTCCATAACCTCAATCTGACCTGGACCAAAAACAACTGGAATATCGATCTATTTTACCGATTTGAGAAGTGGCCGAATATGGAAATTTCCCGTCAAGATAACAACAATCACCAGTTGATTTTCCAATATACCAATATCAAGAAAGGACAAGGGGCGGGTATAGACCTGGGTAAGAGTTTTCAGCTGATAGGACGCTGGGGATTGAACCTCCAGTTGGAAGGAATGTATAACGAGAATTACTTTGTAGGGACTAATGACGTATTGCACAAGAATGATGTATATATCGGCAACGGAAACGTAAGTACCAACTATGTACTGCATAAAGATGCTGGCTGGAACCTTGAACTGGGTAACACATTTACATCCCCGACGATACAAGGGCCATTTAAAATCACAGGATATTCAAGTACCTATGTGACGACAAATCGAAAGTTCTTTAAGAAGAAATTTGAAGTGAATCTATCATTTATGGACATTTTCAAAACGGAAAAAATGACGATATCATCCAAGTATGGCGACCAAAACAACTTTTATAAAGATTACCGCGATACTAGAAAGGTGAATCTAACGCTGCGGTATCATTTTGGAAACCAGAAGGTCAAGAGCAGCAATCAGCCAACAAGAACAGAAGAGCAGAATCGCTTGTAAATTGGTTAATTTTGACGAAGTCAAATCCTGCTGCAGACGCTATTTACTTGGTATATCTCCATGCGCCGGTAAATAGAATAAATACCGCATGGATCAAAAGCAATAATCCTCCACATCGAATGTGGAGGATTATCAGATGCCAGGAAAGTATTTCCTTAGTTTATTTTCAGTGAATACGTGATATTGATACCGCCAGCGGCAAGCATATCATGTACTGAGCAATATTTTTTAACGGCCAGTTCAGCCGCTTTAGCTGCTTTTAGCTCATCAATTTCGCCTTTTAGGAAAAAATTGATGTGGATATCTGTAAATACCTGCGGGATTTCTTCGCGTCGTTTTCCTTCCACTTCGACCTGGATATCGTCAATTTGCTGGCGTTGTTTTACTAGTATGCTATGGAGGTCAAAGACGCTACAAGAACCCAGTGCCATTAAAACCAATTCCATTGGACGAACACCTTTTCCTTCGCCGCCGATAGCTTCCGAGCCATCGATGTTGACTTTGACAGGAGATAATTCACTGCTGGCTTCGAAATGCACAGCTTGGTTGACACGGTTTAATTTGATTTTCATCTTATTTTATTTTATTCTTTTTTGCTCGTTTAGACTCCTTTTTCAATCCATACGAGGGTTTTGTTGTTCAATCTATACTAAACAAACTTAGATAAATTACCTTTTATATGCAATATAATTGCGTAGTATATAAAAGTAATTTATCGATCTCTCCTCTGCCTATTGAGGAACTTATTTATAGAGGAAATATACAAAAAAGGCAGACGATTATTCGTCTGCCTTTTGTCAGTATGTAGATCACTCTTTATTTTGTGACGGTATCGGGTAGTTTGACACCGCGATATTTCGCTACATCAACCTGTGGAATCTTTGAGCCATATTTAGAATTGATGGCGCTGATAAAGATGTTCGCCATTAGGGCGTTTCCAATTGGTGTTAAATGAATACCATCTAAAGAGAATGCATTTCCGGTAATGTATTTTGCACTCACCGCTAGTCCGTTGATACGAACACCTCCTTTTACATTATTCAAGAATTCATGCACATCAGCTAAAGCTAGACCTTTTGAATTTGCAGCAGCTTTGATAGCAGCATTATACTCGTTGATACGTTGTACGACCGTTGCTGTTTCGCTTACATCAAGTACGTATTTGTCTTCGACGGGATTCATCGGGTGTAAGCCGTATGGAATTTGTGCAGCATTTGGTTTTCCCAATAATCCTGTTGAGGAGAAAGGAAGGACAAAATAATCTTGATCGGTAGCTGCACGGGGACCTGACTTGGTTGCTATGTAGATATTTGTTACCGGTGTCGGCGGATTTGTTGCATTGACAGCTGCCAATAACGCAGCACGGGTTACCGTTGTAAAATAGGGTGTTGCTGTTACATCTGGAATTGTTGCTAGTACTCCTTTTTGTCCGCCAGCGGTTAATGTCGTCACATAGTTGCCCAATAATGATGTGAATAGCGCAGTGGAGGTTAATGTTGATGTAGGTCCATCTTCTACACCACCATTTGTAGCCCAGCCTAATGCATCGTTGTTACCTAGGGCGAAACTAAAAAAATGTGTGATTTTGCGCTGTGGAATAAGCAAAATACGTTTTCATTGCATCAGCATCAGGCAGCAAGCGTTCGAAATACATATTTCCAGCCTGTGATCCTATTCCAGCTACAAAAGCCATATCCATACGCATGCCCGGTACACCAAGGTTGTTGATCGGATCGGTATATTTTGTCAATAATTTTGGTGAAGCTGAGCGGTAGGCCAATTTATCCGTTACCTGTGCCGTTACCGGCTGGCCATTGACGAGCGCTGTAAGTGTAATATAACCAGAACCATTGGCTTGATCTTCACTGAAAAACGGCGATTTGAATTCACCACCACCGACTTGCTTTAACTGTTCGGCAATTAAATTTGGATAGGCTACCTTTTGACCTTCCAGATACAGTCCACCATCCGCATACCCAGCAGTCAATGAATTTCCGATGGCAACATATTTTGAAAAATTAAGCGATCCAGCCGAAGGCGTATATTCGTCCAAGGTAGGTTTACATGAGGCGATCGCTAAAAGTGCTAACGCCGCAGCTATATAAAGTTTGTTTTTTTTCATCTTAGTCAAATTTGGCTGTTAATTACCATTTATAGCTTACACCAATACCAGGAGCAAAAATATTTGTCGCATAAGTACCCGAAAGATGGCTCTCCACATTAGTTGACGGACGAGCCACAATGCGTTGGTAAGCAAACGAACCTGTGACGTCAATTTTTGGTGATGGTTTTACCGTAAAACCTCCAGATATCAAATATCTCGTGTTATCGGGTGTCTCAGGATAGACATAGGCGCTCTGTTGTACCGGTGTTGCGATCACACCGCCACCTATACGTAATTGCAGGCGGTCGGAAGCAATATATTCCAATCCTGCTTTAATAGATCCTGCTTTATCGTATTTTTTTGGTGAATGGGTATCTTGCAATACAGGTGTGTTTTCTTTGTAATCGAAATCTAGGGCTTTATATATGTCGTAGTTGATGAGCGTTGCATCAAGAGCCATCTTTAATTTCTCCGAAATAGGGAAGGCGATGCCCGCGGCAAATGTCGAAGGAAGCGGTAGCTCAGCACTGAATTTGTTACCTGCAGGAAAATTGCTAGCCACCGATTCAGGCACGTCAAAAGTTGCATCACCATTTTTAAGTTTAGTGACAACTTTAGAACGGTAACTTACCGATATAGCGAAGTCGTCTTCTAAGTTATAATGAATACCCACGTTATACCCCGTTCCAGTTCCGGTTCCTTTTAGGGTTGCCAGTCCGGCGTGACCGTCCGGATAGAATACCGGAACAGAATTTTCGAGGTCTACGGTACCAACGTTGTATACAAAACCACCCCCAACACTAAAATTTTCAGTCAGTTTGAAACTCAATGTGGGCTGAATATAGATTGCACGTAGCGAAAGGCTGACCAAACTGAATTTACCTACCCAATCTTTCCCCCAATCGACGGCCCCACCGTAAGGTGTGTATACGCCAATACCGGCTTTCCACCAGGAGTTTTTAGGGCCGAATGCAGCAAATAATGAAAAAGGAGTTGAAATCTGATTTCTAGTATGATAAACAACTGTACTGCCGACCTCTTGAAAGGCAGATTTGTACATCACGGCATTACCGGCAACTGAAATAGCGTTATGGTCCATTTTTGCTAAAGCACCCGGACTATAAAAAATGGAAGACTCATCTAAAAAGTAAGCAGAACCTGCTCCCCCCATTCCCACAGCTTTGGGACTTTGTAGATTCACTTGAGATCCTTGTGCAAACAGGAGTGACGGACTTGCACAAAGTATTGAAAATAGCAGTTTCTTCATACTAGTGTTTATTTTTGGTTAACATTCCTCTTTCAAATACAATGCTAACATAATAAATGTTTGACTAAAATTAATAAATGTTGTGTAATATTTTTTTTGCTCGTACCTTTAAGTGCAAGGATACTAAAAATTAAACGATCATATTATATGGCTACAATCACTTTTAAAGGCAATCCAGTAAACACGAAAGGCAGTTTACCACAGGTTGGCGAGCAAGCTCCTGATTTTAAATTAACTGCAGGCGATCTTTCCGATAAGTCTCTTACAGACTTCAAAGGAAAAAAAATTGTATTAAATATTTTTCCTAGTGTAGATACCGGAACTTGTGCCGCTTCCGTACGTGCATTTAATAAAGAGGCTTCTCAGTTGGATAACACTGTGGTGTTATGTATATCGAAAGATTTGCCTTTTGCACAAGGCCGCTTTTGTGCTGCAGAGGGGCTAAATAACGTAGTGACATTATCAGAGTATAAAGATTCAAACTTTTCAGATGCTTATCAATTGGCTATCGCTGATGGACCTTTGGCAGGTTTATTGAGCCGTGTTGTCATCACATTGGATGAAAATGGAAAAGTATTGTACGAAGAGCAAGTCGCAGAAATTGCTGATGAGCCAAACTATGCTGCAGCGATCGCATCGTTGAATTAAGTAGGATGAGAGTGAATAAAAAAAGCCTTTGCTTATGCAAAGGCTTTTTTAGTTAATGTATATTCGCTAACTATTACAAAGCGAACGTTTATTTCGTTTTCTCTAAAGCCTGCAAGATATCGTTGATGATATCTTGTTGATCTTCCAGACCCACAGACAGGCGGATACTGCCCGGTTTGATGCCCAGATTCAAACGTTCTTCTTCCGACAATTTTGAGTGTGTCGTTGAAGCTGGATGCGTTGCGATTGATCTTGAATCTCCTAAATTAGAGGTATATAAAATCATTTCCAAATGATCTACAAAGGCTTTTGCTCGCTCAAAACCACCTTTGACAACAAAGGTTACAATACCGCCACCAGCTTTCATTTGTTTCTTGGCCAGCTCATATTGTGGATGGCTTGGTAAAAATGGATATTTTACATCCTCAATTTCCGCATGATTTTCCAATGCCTCGGCCAAAGCCAATGCGTTAGAACAATGGCGATCCATACGGATGCCCAACGTGTCTAAACTTTTTGATATGATCCAGGCATTGAAAGGCGATAATGCGGGGCCTGTATGACGGATAAAGAACATCAATTTATCGATAAGCTCTTGTTTTCCGACAACAATACCGCCCAAAACACGACCCTGTCCATCCATATATTTGGTCGCCGAATGGATAACCAGGTCAAATCCATATTGAATCGGTTTCTGAAGATAAGGTGTGGCAAAGCAGTTGTCGATCGACAGAATGATATGAGGATATTTCTCCTTGAATTTACCCAACCATTCCAAATCAACCAATTCCAGACCTGGGTTGGATGGCGATTCTAAAAAGATGATTTTCGTATTCGGCTGAATTGCTTTTTCCCATTCTTCGGGATTAGCGGCGTCTACGTAAGTTGTTGTAACGCCCCAACGTGGGAATAGTTCCGTAAATAACTGATGTGTAGAACCGAATATTGCACGTGAAGAGACAATATGGTCTCCACTTTCGATAATTCCTGCAAAGGAGGCAAATACTGCTGCCATACCTGACGCAAAAGACAATCCTGCTTCTGCACCTTCAAGAATACAAACTTTGTTGATGAATTCTGAAGTATTTGGATTAGCATAGCGGGAATAAATCATTGCATCCTCTTCGCCAGCAAAGACCGCCCGACCTTGTTCAGCGCTGTCGAAGATAAAACTTGATGTAAGGTATAAAGGAGTCGAATGTTCGCGAAGTGCTGAACGATCGACCTGTTCACGTATGATTTTAGATTGATCTTGTTTCATGATGTGTAAAGGTACGAGATGAAATTTTTATATTTGTATAATTAGCAATGAAATAACCCATTTTATGAAAAAAATATGGCTTTTGCCTTGTACTATATTCCTAGTGCTTTGCTTTTCCTGTTCAAAGGATGAGGAAGGAACTTTTGAACAAAGACCAATGCAAATTCCGATCTTGTATCTAGAGTCATCTACCGCTGAATTATTTATGTCTAACGTGAACGAAATGAAATTGAGTTATCGTGGGAAACAATTGGATCGCATTATAGGAGGATTTTTAGAGATACCTACCACGAACGGATTTGCCCCCTTTTTTACGGATAAGGTGTACTGGGACGTTCGTGTAAACGGAAATCGGATGATACTTGAAAAAAAGAGTTTTAATAAGGAACTTATATTTTCAGACAGACAGAAGTTATTATTTGAGGGCGGGAAAATTGTCGAACTTATCAATACATAGGTGATTTGCTAAAAGGGGAGTACAGCTACGTCGACGAGCAACTCAGGTCCTAATAAACGTTCTATTTTAATTCAGCGAAGAACCTAGATAGCCTCGTTGTAAGTTATCCTAATTCAGCTTTTAAAACTGTTCAGATATTTAGTGACTATGATGCCAAGCCTAATGAGATCAAAGGAGTTATGGTGCTGGAAGAGTTTCTCCCCCGAGCCTTGTCGACAAACAATTATTTAAGAAAAAATACAGTTTCGATTTCTGAAACTGGCGAGCGGGTTCAAACTGGCCGGGCCACATGTGCTGAACAATTGTTCTACTAGTGCCAAGTATTATTACAGCATTCATGTTTTGCATATTTTAATCAATCGATTGATTAAAACAAAGAATACGATTTGACCTAGGGATAAATTCTGTTGGAGCTGAGCATCGATCGGTTTTGTACGCAAATGTTACATACAGCATTTTGCAAAACTTCTTATCTTAGGGCTTTACAACCTAATTTTCTAGCACATAAATATAGACTATGTTGACAATCTTGTTATCCTCCATTTTACTTTCCAGCGGGCCTGTCGCCAAATCAGATACTTTAAAAGCTTACGGGGCCTTGCCAACCGAGCGTCAATTAAAGTGGCAAGAGATGGAAACGTATTGTTTGATTCATTATACGCCGACAACTTTCCAAAATAAGGAGTGGGGTTATGGGGATGCACAGCCCTCATTGTTTAATCCTTCGGCTTTTGATGCAAATCAAATTGCTAAGGCAGCGGCAACAGGTGGTTTCAAGGGCTTAATTAGTGTGGCAAAACACCATGATGGATTCTGTTTGTGGCCAACCAAGACAACATCCTATAGTATCGCTTCTTCACCATGGGAAAATGGAAAAGGTGATATGGTCAAAGATTTTATGCAAGCGACCCATCGGAATGGGATGAAATTTGGTGTATATCTTTCTGCTTGGGACCGTCACGATGAACGTTACGGCACACCGGCCTATGCAGATGCCTACAGACAGCAACTGACCGAATTGATGAGCAATTATGGCTCTTTGTTTACCTCCTGGCATGATGGAGCAAATGGCGGCGATGGCTTTTATGGTGGCCATGAAGGGAAGCGTATCATCGATCGAACAACTTACTATGAGTGGCATGAGAAAACTTGGCCTATTGTACGAAAATTACAGCCTGAAGCGGTTATTTTCTCAGATATCGGTCCCGATATGCGTTGGGTGGGTAATGAGAAAGGATTTGCTGCTGAAACTTCATGGGCAACATTTACGCCGATTGGCTTAAATGGAAAAGTCGCTGTACCCGGAGCGACAGAATCACATAATGCCGAAACAGGTGACCGTAATGGTAAATATTGGATACCTGCTGAATGTGACGTGCCACAACGTCCGGGATGGTTTTATCATGAAGAACAAGATAGCCGTGTAAAAACACCAAATCAGCTTTTTGAGATCTATTTAAAATCCGTTGGAAGAGGAGCATGCATGAATCTTGGCTTAGCACCGATGCCTTCTGGTACATTACATGAGAATGATGTGAAGTCGCTGCAGGCATTTGGGAAAAAAGTGAAGGAAACTTTCCGTACCAATTTAGCCAAAGGAGCGACCATCACGGCATCCAATGTCCGTAACGGTGATTCAAAATCCTATGGTACTTCATTTATTACCGATAACGACCGCTATAGTTATTGGGCAACAGACGATTCCAAAACATCGGCTACATTGGAAATAAAATTAAAATCCCCAGCGAAGTTCGACCTTATTCAGTTGAGAGAAAATATTAAGTTGGGACAACGTATCGATAGTGTTTCGATTGAACGTTGGGAAAATAACAGCTGGAAGCCTTTGGCCAAAGCAACAAGTATCGGCGCAAACCGCCTCATCAAACTCGAGCAACCTCAAACTGCAAGTAAATTACGTCTTCATGTTTATGCTCCGGTAGCAATCACGCTCAGTGATTTTGGACTGTTCAAGGAGTACAACGAACCCTTTGCATTTAATACCAAAGAGGTGAAAAAGCTGACTGGATTTAAGATTTCGACAGGTAGATCCAATAATAATGCTTATATATCTGACGGAAAACCAGGTACTTTTGCGACTGTTGCCGATCAAGGTGTAATCGTTGTCGCTACAGACAAACCTGTTTCTGGTATCGGCTTCCTTCCTCGTCAGGATGGAAAGAACATAGGGACACCAACACATTATAAAATATCAACCAGTACCGACGGAAAAACATGGACCCTTGTTAAAGAGGGCGAGTTTTCCAATATTAAGGCAAATCCAATTTTGCAACAGGTGTTTTTCGATACGAACAGCGCAACCAAGTTTATCAAATTTGAACCAAAACAATTTATCGACGGTAATGAACTAGCCATAGCGGAATTTGAATTGTATGGTAAATAGATTTTTAATGCTTATCGTGGTATGTATATGTCATACCACGATGCTTTTTGCTCAACAAAATCCACTCGTACTTTGGTATAATAAGCCCGCGAAGGTTTGGGAAGAGACCTTGCCATTAGGAAACGGACTCATCGGCATGATGCCCGATGGAAATCCTAGTCATGAAAAGATCGTACTCAACGAGATTAGTATGTGGTCGGGCAGTCCAGAGGATCCCAATAATTATGAAGCCTATAAAAATGTTGAAGCTATTCAGGCGCTGCTTAAGGCCGGTAAAAATGATGAAGCCGAAAAATTGGTCAATGAAACTTTTGTGACCAAAGGCAAGGGGTCTGGTTTTGGTAATGGGGCAACCGTTCCCTATGGCTGTTATCAGCTATTCGGCGACCTTTTGCTGGATTATAAATTGCCCGCGGGAACGATCGAAGGTTACAAGCGTTCCTTGGACTTAGCGACGGCCTCTGCACAAACTTCATTCAAGATAAACGGACAACAGTTCCAACGTCGTTATTATACTTCTTTTGACAATAATGTAGGTATTATCCAATTGAGCCAACATAAAGATGAGGTACAGCAGTTAGGCATATCATTCCAGCGCCAGGAAAATATTGACCGTTATACCTTGTTGGACGATGGGATTCTGATCGAGGGATCTTTGCCTGATGGAAAAGGAGGTAAAAATCTGAAATTCGTTGGATTAATTCAGGTTAAAGGTAAAAATCTGCAGATCAGCAAAAAAGATAAAACCTTAGAGGTGTCGGCAAAAGGCGGTCTTACGATCTATTTCTCAGCAAGTACTTCCTATTACGGAAAAGATCCCTTACCTATTGTCAAAGCAGCGGTTGCAGCAGCAAAAACTGCTGAAGAACAAAAGGTATATCGGGGTCATCTCGCTGCGTATCAAAAGGTCTTCGATCGGGTAAGTCTCAATCTGTATGGAAATACAGTGAATAACGCTATTCCGACCAATGAACGCATTGCTAATTTTTATAAAAATCCGGTTCAGGATCCCGATTTGGCAACGATTTATTATCAATACGGAAGGTATTTGAATATTTCAAGTGCTGCCCCGAAAAATACAAAAGCACTCCCGCCAAACCTTCAGGGACTATGGGCTAATCAGATCAATACGCCTTGGAATGGTGATTATCATCTCAACATCAATGCACAAATGAATCATTGGGGTGTGGAGGTTAATAATCTGAGCGAGTATCATAAGCCTTTTATCGAAATGATAAAACGGATTGCAAAGACAGGTGAGCAGACTGCAAAGGCATACTATAATGCACCGGGGTGGGTGGTCTATATGATGACGAATATCTGGGGCTATTCCGCTCCGGGTGAGCAGGCTTCCTGGGGAGCGAGTACGGCATCGGGCTGGCTATGTAATCATCTCTGGGAACATTATCAGTTTACTGAGGATAAAAATTATCTCAAGGAGATTTACCCGATACTCAAAGGAGCAGCAGAGTTTTACGATCATACGCTCGTGCAGGACCCTAAGACAGGATGGTGGGTCACTTCACCGTCGGTGTCGCCGGAAAATACTTTCCGAATGGCCAATGGAAAAGTTGCTGCAGTTGTGATGGGACCTACCATTGACAATCAGATCGTACGGGAGTTGTATCAGGCAGTAATTCAAGCAGATTCTATCCTGGCGATGAACGATAGTTTTGCCGGTACCTTGAAAACAAAGCTGAAGGATATCCCTCCGCCTGTAGTCGTTAGCCCATCCGGGCGTGTCATGGAATGGCTCGAAGACTATCAGGAAGTTGAACCTAAACACCGACATGTATCGCATTTATATGGTTTGTATCCTGCGGCATTTATCTCGCCACAGACGACACCTGAATGGGCTGAAGCTGCACGTAAAACTTTAGCTGTGCGCGGCGATGAAGGAACGGGCTGGTCGATAGCATGGAAAATATTGTTTTGGGCCAGATTACAGGATGGTGATCATGCACTCGAAATTTTAAGGCAATTGCTTAAACCCGCTTTTACCAATGAAACAACGTATCAAGGAGCCGGGGCAGGTACCTACCCTAATTTATTCTGTGCGCATCCGCCTTTTCAGATTGATGGAAACTTTGGTGGTGCAGCCGGAATTGCCGAGATGTTGATACAGAGTCATAACGGTTATATCCATCTATTACCTGCTCTACCCAAAGCCTGGTCAAAGGGCGAAGTTAAAGGGCTTAAAACCCGCGGAAACTACACCGTAGACATCAAATGGGAAAATGGAAAAGTTTCCGATTTGCAGATTAAAGGTAAAAAAGGAAAGATTCGTCTATTTGAAAACGGAAACTATAGAGATTATGAGGTTCGTTAACTATTTGTGTTTGATCTCCGTGCTGGCCTTGGGGACGACAGCTTGTACCCAAAAGTCCGAATCGGCGAAGACAGCCGCCTTGTTGAATAGCTTTAGCTATAAGATAACCGGAAAAACCACTGCCGCAAACGGAACTCAGGTGAGCCTCGTCGATCACGATAATAAATTGCAGCAATTTATAAAAACTCAGGTTGCCGATGGACAATTTGTTTTGGAAGGCGAATTGGCTATGGCCGGATTTTATGATATTCAGATAAAGGGTATGGAGCCCTATAGGTTATTTGTCGAAGGGGGGAGTGACTATGATTTGAGTGAAAATCAGGGCAAGTTTACCTTGACAACCTCTTCGCAGAATGCAAACGATTTTGTGCAGTTCAATGCAGCCTACCAAAAGCGTGAACAGGAGGAAAAAAATAAAACGGCAAATAAAAGCCAACGGATAAGGCAGTTGGAGAGCCAGTTGCCTTCGATGGCTGCAAGAAAGGATGGTTCCTATGAAAAAGCAGTGGATGAAATACAGCGCTTAAGCGGTAATGCCGCATTTAATCCACGTACATTATATGCCGATTTTATTCTCGATAGTACCCACCGCTCATCCTTGGTATTGCCTTATTTTTTTAAATACATCTCCTTGGATCAGACGAATTATGAAAAATTCGATGCCGCATTGTTGAGTTTTAATGCAGATTTGCAGAAGCATCCTTATTTTAAATTTGCCCGAGAAAAGGTCGATAGGGTGAAAGACTTCTATGAAAATATGCCAGTATTTCCTGCTATTAGCCCCATGAATGTAGAACGGGATAGCTTGAATTTAAAGGATATTTCAAAGGCTAAAATGCTGATCGCCGCATTTTGGAGAGCTTCCAATACAAATAGCAAGGCCGATATGGGGATGTTACGGAAAAAAGAATCTCAGTTGAACGCTATGGGAGTACGTGTTATCTATTTTTCACTGGATAAGGATCTGGATAAATGGATCAAATCAAGTAAGGATCTCGCCCTAGGTAAGCAGAGCTATTTTTTGAATTATAACGACCAAGCAACGATGGAAAATGATTTTGGTATAGATCGTACGCCAAGTTATTTATGGATAAATCCGCAGACCTTCCAAATTTTATCCTTGAGTGGTGAGGATCCAGCGATGCCACAGTTTTTAGGGAAGGTAAAGGTATTTCTTGCTAAAAATTAACGGTTATTGTCTTAAAAAATCTTACATTTGAATTAACTGTTTAATATTTGTTATTTCAATACGTAATGAAAGTTGTTCAATTTACAGTTCCGGTTGTTTACCAAGGATCTATTTGTGTGCAGGAAGATATTCTGCCTTCATTCTATAGCAACTACCACCGACACAAGGAAATCCAGCTGACCTACATTTTGAAGGGGAGGGGAACCTTTATGATTGGCAACTTTACCCACAATTTTGAAGAGGACGAGATCTATATCGTTGATGCGGATGAACCGCATATGTTCAAAACAGGGGAGGATATAAAGGATGGCATTCATGCCATCCATATTTTTTTCGACTACGAGCATTTTAAACCCTTTCTGGATTTCCCTGAATTTGATGATGTTAAGTATTTTCTGGAACATATCAACGTCAGTAAAAAATTGGATGCGGAGCATTCCGTCGCGTTAAAAGAAAAGTTTGTACAGATTAACGTGAGCGCGGGCATAGATCGTCTCCTCTCGTTTGTGAAGCTGATTAATTTTTTAAGTAAAAAAGTAGATCAATGGACTTCGCTGTATACAGGTATTCCACAAAAGAAGTTCTCAGATGCCGAAGGATTGCGAATCAATGAAATATTCCAATATACTTTCCAGCATTTTGGAGACAAGATTTCCTTGGAAGATATAGCAGCGGTAGCACACATGACACCACACGCATTTTGCAAGTATTTTAAGAAACATACCCGGAAAACCTATGTTACCTTCCTCAATGAAATCCGGATTGAACGCGCCTGTAAAATGTTGATTGACGAATCTTCGGAAAGTGTTTCTAATATCGCTTTTAAAACAGGGTTTAACAATGTTGTCAATTTCAATCGGGTGTTCAAGAAAATAACCAAACTGTCGCCGAGTGAATATGTACAGGAACATCGTATGCGCGACTAGGTTGTTTGGCGGATGTTACTATGCCGTTTAATGGAATAGTCTATGGAGATTTCCGAGCTATAGCTGGATCCTCATACCGTTGATTTTTGGTATGCTCCCCTCCGCGGAAATCGGAATAATGGTTTTGTTGACAATATCGAAAAAAGACTCGTCTCTGTTAATTTTAAGAGCAATGACATCGCGATGCGCGAAATTGGACATTCCTTTGCCCAGCTTTCCGATGAGTATTGGACTGGTAATCCATATGCTATTGAGTGTGTAAACCGCTCGCAATCGGCAGATGCAAAGCAGGTCCACTGGAAATGCTGGCTTGGAAAAGACGGAGTTGGTATTTGGACAAAATTGATTAGCCAAAGAATATTCAGGTTAAAATAGACAAGAAGAAAAACACAGTACAGTTGACGGTAAAAGATAAAGTCGATGCGCATTATAACTATATCTGGTTGAATGAAGATGGTAATCCGATTAGGAATGGGACGAATTTAATGGCGAGTATGTACGTCTAAGAGGGCTGAATAATGTGCTCAAAATGAAATTAACAATCTCTTCTGGAAAGATATACGTTCAAAAAATAGATAAAGAGACCACTTGTAAAAGCGAGAAAACGATTGTAATTTTTTAGTTACGCTATTGGAGTGAAATGATTTATAAGTTAATTTTAATCTGCCGGTTAATTAACTTATAAATCATTTATATTTATGAAAAGAAAATCCAAGTCAACTTGGGGAATTCTTTCATGTGTATTCATCCTGGTTTTAGCCGCAATGCCTTCGTGCAAAAAGCATGCAAAACTTCCCGATGAAAACGATGAAACAATTCATGCGGTAAAATTCAAAGTCAAGGATTTTGAAGCGATTGTTACTCCCCTAAAAAAACAATCAATCAAAGCAAAACGGGCTGCGCTAAGCGGAGCTGCTTCCGAAAACGAATTGCTGTACCACTGGACGTTTGATAGTAGCAACACTGTTCCTGAAGTCGCACTCGATGCCGCCGTTTCGATCGATTACAACAATGAAAAGACAGACTATGATTTCTTGGCTGGTTGGCCCGCAACGGGAAAAGCCGTTAGTTTTAAAGGGAGTAAAGAGATACTAGTCAAGATTCCTACTACAAGTATTCACTCGCTGGGTACTTGGACCTTTGATTGCAATAGTTCGAGTACAGGACCAAGGGCGCTGCTTTTGAGTTATTCGCTTGATAAGGGGAATAGTTTTTCCGCACTTTCAGACACAGTCAAGTATCCTTCTAATCTGTCTCTTTCATCTAAAGTTTCTGTAAGTGCTTCTTTGGCTGACATATCGCTTGGCAACAGTAAAGAGCTTTGGTTGAAAATCTCATTATTTGCGGGTAGCAGGGATGGAGGAGCGGGTTACAGTCCAACGACAGGTACCTTTAAGATGGACAACTTGATGATTTACGGACAAGTCAACCCGGCCGTTTTACCAAGCAAGTTTTACTATCATGTGTTCGATGCAAAATCGAAGGCCATGATCAAATCGGGAGTGCTTAATTCGCAGGAAACATTCGCTGTTGAATTGCCGATTGGAACTTATTACCTCAGTCTAATAGCTAAAAATTCAACATTACCGCTGATTATGGCAGAGGCTGTGGATTTTGAACATTTTTATGCTACCAATGCTTTTTCAGAACAATCTGCAGAGTTGTTTGCCGCTCGGGATACCTTTGAGGTTAAGGGGGCGTTAGAGCGGGTCCTAAACTTAAACCGGATCTACAGCGAGGTCAAGTTGACTTTTACAGACAGCGAAGATCTGAGCGCAATTGATAGTATTCAGGTAGAGCAACTTCATCCTGTATTTCATTATTATCCTTTTATGACGCGGAGTAGCGATCATTTCGATAAAAGTGTGTTGACGGTTGTCCCACATTTTACGGTGGCTAATCAAAGTTTTTCGTTCAACCAATTTATGGGCTATTATCTCGATAACAAGGCTATTAAATATCAGTTCCGAGTTTTCAAAGATGGCCAATTGCTACGTACGTTTGAATTGGGAAGTGAAATCCGAAATAATGTTCAAATACAGTTTAAGGGCAAATTGCTGGAGACCGCCAATGGGAATCTGGGATTTCAGGTCGTGAAGAACGAACAGTGGGACGACAATATTGTGATAGAATACTAGCACAGTTGTTGTACTTAGCATCTAGCCGCCCTACATCTATTAAAAACAAAAAGGTGTCCAGCAATGGACACCTTTTCTGTTATAGCGATTCGACTATATTAATTTTTTAAGTAGGGTGTTCCAACCAGCCAAGTCATTCAATATTTTTTCAAGGTCGGCAATGGCAACACGTTCCTGTGCCATCGTATCACGGTGACGGATGGTTACGGTGTTGTCTTCCAATGAATCGTAATCGACTGTGATACAGATTGGTGTTCCGATTGCATCTTGACGACGGTAACGTTTTCCAATGGCATCTTTTTCGTCATATTGAACGTTGTAATCCAATTTTAGTGTATTTAGGATCTCACGTGCTTTTTCTGGTAAACCATCTTTTTTGGTCAATGGTAAAATTGCAGCTTTTACCGGTGCCAATGCTGGTGGAAATTTCAATACAACGCGCGAATCTTGTTTTTCTGCTGTAGAAAGATCTTCTGTTACCAAAGAGTTACATAATACAGTTAAGAAAAGGCGGTCCAATCCGATTGAAGTTTCAATGACATATGGAATGTAGTTTTGATTGATCTCCGGATCAAAATATTGCATTTTCTTTTTAGAAAATTCCTGATGTTGTTTTAAGTCAAAATCGGTACGCGAGTGGATACCCTCAACTTCTTTGAATCCGAATGGGAAGTTGAATTCAATATCAACTGCAGCATTTGCGTAATGCGCTAATTTATCGTGGTCGTGGTAACGGTAGTTGGATGGATCGAAACCCAATGCCAAATGCCATTTCAAGCGTGTCTCTTTCCATTTGTTATACCATTCCAATTCAGTACCCGGGCGGCAGAAAAATTGCATTTCCATTTGCTCGAATTCGCGCATACGCATGATAAACTGGCGGGCAATTACTTCGTTACGGAAAGCTTTACCAATTTGGGCGATACCAAAAGGAATTTTCATACGTCCTGTCTTTTGAACGTTCAGGAAGTTGACGAAAATACCTTGTGCAGTTTCAGGACGAAGGTAAACCTGATCAGCTCCATCTGCCATAGCACCCATTTGGGTTGCAAACATCAAATTAAATTGACGTACTTCAGTCCAATTTTTGGTACCTGAAACCGGACATACGATATTATGTTCTTCAATGATGGTTTTCAGTCCAGCTAAATCGTCTGCATTCAATGCGGTATTCAAAGCGTCTAATAGGGCAGCAGCTTCAGCTGTCTTACCATCTGCTTCATAACGTGCAATCTTATCTTCGATCAATTGATCGGCACGGTAACGTTTTTTTGAATCCTTATTGTCGATCATTGGGTCGTTAAAACCATCAACGTGACCAGATGCTTTCCATGTTGTTGGGTGCATGAAAATTGCGGCATCAATACCAACAATGTTTTCGTGCAATTGCACCATGGATTTCCACCAATAAGTCTTTAGGTTGTTTTTTAATTCCGAACCCAATTGACCATAATCGTAGACGGCACTTAATCCGTCATATATTTCGCTCGATTGAAATACAAAACCGTATTCCTTCGCGTGTGATACTACACTTTTGAAAAAGTCGTCTGTCTGTTTGCTCATAAGTGGCAAATATAGATATTAGTTTTAGATTTTAGATATAAGATTCTTGATAAGAGGTATTCTTTAAATGCCTAAATCACGGATCTGCTGGGACGCATTTTTGTTATCTACTTTTTTGATGATATGCTGGATAATGCCATCTGCATCAATCACAAAGGTTGTGCGTGCTGTACCCATATATTTTTTACCATACATGTTTTTCTCTACCCATACCCCATAAGCCACCACGAGACTTTTGTCTTCATCGACAAGGAGCTGGAAAGGTAATTCGTGTTTAGTGATAAATTTTTTATGTGATGCTTCGTCATCCACACTTACGCCGATGATTTCATAACCTTCCTTTTTCAGGGACTGATAATTGTCTCTGAAATTGCAGGCCTCCGTGGTGCAGCCTGGTGTATTGTCTTTTGGATAAAAATATAAAATAACTTTTTTCCCTTTGAAATCCGAAAGATGTACCGTTTCACCATGTTGATTTTTTGCACTAAAATCCGGTGCTTGTTGTCCTATTTCTAGTGTTGCCATATGTATTTCGATTTAGTCGATTAAGATACGAAATTATAACAATAAATCTATCCGATGGTATGCTTAAGCATTTTGGTTAACGTGCCTGCTGCTACTCGTGAAGTCGACAACTTGGTTCTCGCCAAGTAATTTGATAAAAGATCTGTCGGCTGGTACAGTGAGGATAATTTTTAGAAAATCAATTGTTCTATCGACACATAAATTACTATTTTTAAAAAAACATGGAAATGGAACTATCATCTTTTGAAAAACAGATCAATAGTACGATTTTACAGCGAGGTAAAGTCTACTACCAAAAAGGACAGGTTGAATCTCTTGGAGAAACAGAAGATGGTGTATGGGTTGCAGTGGTAGCAGGGTCGGACGATTATTTTGTAGAGATTGAAATTAGCAAAAAAGGATCAGTAGGAGATTATGGATGTGACTGTCCCTACGATGGCGATTTGTGCAAGCACGTGGTTGCTGTCTTGTATGCTATACGGGATGAAAAAGCGATTGCTCCTGAGGATGTACCTAAAACTACCAAGAAAAAAACAAAACTATCCTTTCAAAAACTACTGGACAATATCAGTAGCGACGAGCTGAAAGCATTTATTGTCCAGTACAGCAAAAAGGACAGTAGCTTTAAATCTGATTTGGAACTATTCTTTGCAGAAAAAGATGAAAACTTTGACATAGAAAAGCAAATAAAGGATCAGATTAGGAAAGCGATCAAGACCTACAGCAAACACGAATTTATCGATTATGGTTCAAGTGGTAAGCTAGCACGGGAATTACAAAAAATTCTGATGCAAGGTCAATATTATCTATCCAAAAATAACATCCTAAACGGTAGCTTGTTATGCATGGCGTATATACAGGAAGTCATGCCAGTGATTACTTACGCCGACGATAGCAATGGATCTATAGGAGATGCTATCGATGGTGGTATATCCTTATTGACAGATATTGCGGTGCAGTCCCCCGTCGATTTGAAAGAAAAGATTGCTGTGTATTTGAATAAAGAGCTGCAACAGGATCTGTACTTTGACTATGGCGATTTCGGATATGATATGACAGATCTTTATGCGCAGCTATGTCTGGATTTAAGTAAAATAGATGATTTTCTGCACTTTGCCGATGTGGCTATTCATAAAGCTCGTTTAGACCGTTATGATTACCGTAGTAGTTTTTTTATACAGATTAAAGCCTCCATCCTTCAAAAGGAAACAGGAAAGAAGAGGTACAGCAATTGATAGAACAACAAATCCATTTGCCACAAATGAGGAAGGTTCAGGTCGAAAAAGCTATTGAAAACGAGCGCTTTGAAGAGGCCAAGGAATTGCTGGTTGAAGGAATACGACTAGCGGAAGAAGCACAGCATCCTCGTGTAATAAGGGACTGGGAAGAAACCCTTTTTCATATTGCCGTTCTGCAAAATGACATTCCAATGGTGCGCTCTTTTACAGAAAAATTCGCTATAGGTTACTCTTTTAGCAGCCACTATTACAACCAGTGGAAAAACACCTATACCTCAGAAGAATGGAGAAGTGTCATTAACGACAAAATCAACTCGATTCGCGCAAAATCAACCGGAGAAAAGAGTTCCTATTCGAAACACCAAGACTACTGGCTTTTGAACGAAATAGGTCCTATCTATATTGAAGAGAATATGTTCGACCATTACTTGCACTGGTGCAACGGCAGACCGATCTGGAAACCATACTAAACTATCATGAGCATTTATATAAATTGTATCCTGCGGAACTTATGAAATTGTACTCATCCCTATTGGATCAACATGCTGAGTCTGCCAATAAACGTAATGCCTACCAACGATTGATGGACATCGTATTCGCTATATTTAAAGATATACCTTCTGGTAGGGAAACACTCTTGGCCCAAATGCTTCACTGGAAAATGATCTACAGGCACCGTCCTGCGATGATGGATGAATTAACGAATATACTGGACAAAATCAATGCACAGGGGGAGTAGATGAATACATGTTCATCTAGGCCCCGATATCTGCATTTTGGTTAACTTGCTTGATTAAGCTCATGAGTTTGACAACATTGTTTTCGTCAAATAATCCGATAACCCCGCTGTCATCTAGCTCCGTAAAAGGAGGTTCCATGAGATCGGCGGTTTCTAGATAACCGTTGGTTACGAAATAACGTATTACAGTGTCCATAAACTTGATCTGCTTGGCCGAAAGGTTAGCTTCACCAATAAAATTTGTGAAATGAGCCTGTATAGCCTCTTGATCCAAGCCGATAATGGACCGAATAAAAGTTCCTAGCGGCTGATCACCAAATTCTTTTATAAACTCTTCCTTGGACCCCAGTGCCTCCGCTACGAGGTATTGTTCTAACTGCTGTAATTCGAAAGCATTGATCGGTTGATTTTTATGCAATTTGTCGATCACAAGATGATGCTTATTCTTTTTGATAAAGGCGGTTACTCGATCTTTATAACCTTGTAGATTTTTAAAATTTGCGATAATATCATACCCGATAATTTCTTCCTTTAAAAGATTATCATCAAGCTTTGTATAAATAGGTTTAATGTTATTCTCCTCTTTGAGCAAGTGTATTAGATCTCGAATTTCCTTTCGTAGATTTTCAATTTTTGATACTGATGCATCTTGCCAAAAATCTATGGCGGCCATCTCTCTTATGACGATTTCTTTAGCAGCGACAGCAGGTACATTTCGCTTTTTTAATAGTCTCTTTCCTATATCCATAAAGTTCTGGATAAGGACGGTCTGCCGCGGAGATTTATTAATCATTGCTCCTTGCAGTTTATAACTATTTAGATCGAATCGTTTAGCCATTTCATCTATGTCTTCAGTGTAAGGAATAAGATGAGACAGTTCCGTTTCTATAGCAATGATAGCAGATTTATTGAGGTTGTCCCACTTGCTTCTATCTGCAAATTGATGCACTACAGCGAGATGCTTTCTGACCTCATACCGAGCTGTATCCAGCTGCGCTACTTTGGCATGTAGTTGATTGATATATTCCTTTGCTAAAGCTAAATCTTGGTTATTGGCATCCATATTCTCCTGAATAAGGTTAGCAACATGTAATTGTTCCAGAAACAACAGTTGACTTAAAGGTCTTTGCGTATTCGTTTGATAACCGTCCGGATTCTCCTGAAAGAACTCAAGGTTTCGGCAGTAGTCAAATAGTAGGAAGAATTTTTTATCCTCATGGGGTCCAAATAAATCACGACGTAAACGAGTACCCCTTCCTACCATTTGCCAAAACTTAGCATATGATTTTACCGGTTTAAAAAATATGAGATTCAGTACGCTAGGCGCATCGACTCCTGTATCCATCATATCGACCGAAATAGCAATCTGAGGTTCTAGTTCTTCTTTGTCATAACAGAACTTTTCAAGTAAATCTTGCGCTTTGTCATTGTAATTGTCAATGACCCGGCAAAAGTTCCCTCCATATTCGGGATAGTTTTTGTTAAATCGCTCTTCGATAAAAACAGCATGACGATGGTTTCTGGCAAAAATAATCGTTTTGCCGACCTTATCGCCAGAAGCTACTTTTAACCCATTATTCATGAGGTGATCTAAAACAAGATCTACTGTAGGTTCATTAAATAAAAAAGAATTAATCTGAGACGCTCCAACTTCAAATTCCTGAAGGGCTTCATCAGATACCGCTGTCAATCCCAACTTTTCCTCTAATTCGGCCTTATCCTCATCGCTTAAATCTTTGTACTTCACGCCATCCCTTACCATCTGTACAGGGACAGCATACGAGCGTGGCGGTACTAAAAAGCCGTCGTTTACGGCAGTATCTAATTCGTAGGCAAAAGTTGGTATATCATCCTCTAATTGAAAAAATGAATACGTATTTTTATCAAGATCTTTTTTAGGTGTAGCCGTTAACCCAATCAATAAACCATCAAAGTAATCGAAGATAGATTGGTATTTTTGATAAATGGAGCGGTGTGCTTCATCGATGAAAATAGCATCAAAGTGACCTACACCATAATCCCGACTTTCGCCCTCCATTTGGTTGTTGATAAGGTTCATCATGGTTGGATAAGTCGAAAAAACAATTCTGGTATGACCTGTTTCTTTTTCTCTGGTCAGATCTACTGCTGACAAGTGAGGTAAATACTCCTTAAACGCATTTTTAGCCTGTGTGACCAACGCATTTCTATCTGCCAGGAAAAGTATCCGTTTTGCCCAATTGGACTTAGTAAGCATATCCACAATGGCAGCAGCAGTACGTGTTTTACCTGAGCCCGTTGCCATCACCAATAAAGCACGACGATTTGTTCCTCTCAGTTTATCATTCTTCACCGTTACGAAATGCTCCGAAAGTCGCTGTATTGCCTCTAGCTGGTAATATCTCCCCGCGATGGCAGCATTTACTTCAAATTTCCTGATATCCTTTCGCGATTCCCGTCTTTTGATCAATGTTTGTAACTCCGATTTGCTGTAGAAACCGTAAATCTGTCGGGGCGGATAAAACTGATCATCCCATATATACGTTTCATACCCATTGGAGTAAAAAATAATAGGGCGCTGGCCGGTATTTTTTTCTAGACAATCCGCATAAAGTGTGGCCTGGTGTTGACCCTTATGTACATCGTGAAGCGTACTTTTAGCTTCAACAATCGCTAGTGGTTTGGCATCATCGTTCCAAAGGACATAGTCGATGTATCCTTTGCCAGAAGGATTCGTTGATAAAGGCATTCCACTTACTTCAAACTCCAGATCGCGAGGTTTTTGTAGGTTGTCCCATCCAGCTTCTCTCAGATAAAGATCGATGAGCAAGCGACGTGTCTCCAGCTCAGTTATGAGCATAGGCGGCGCTGGTAAAGCGGCGATAACTTGTTCTCGTTCTTCCTTTCTGTTGGCGAGTAGCGATTGTACTTCCTCCAACTGTTTGCGCAACACTTCATTCTGCAGTAAAGCCTTTTGTTTTTCTTTGTAGGCTTCATCTGCAAGCTTTTGAGCCTCTTGATAAGATTGATTTAGTTCTTTAACTTTTTTTACGTTGATATCATCGACCAGACCACGAGGGATTAGATTCTCATCGAATTGTGCTTCTCCCGGAAATCTTTTGGCGTATAATTTTGCTATCCAATGTAAAAAGTTGTACATGCATTTGAGTACATGTAAGGCCTCTGTATCTTTAATTGTTTTTACGGTATTCCCTTTTCCTGCGTGCGAAGCGATATTGCCTAATAAACGAACAGTATTCAATTCTTCACGCACAGAGGACCTTATGTTTTCACGGAATGAGTCCGTATGCAGCAGACTATTGATCGATTTGTCAAATGGCATTTCAAAATCCGAGTCATTTTCGTAAAGCCAAAAAAGCGACATCTCTAACGTAGAGCGGCATAGCATCGCCGCAAAACGCGGTGCTGTAAAAGTATGCTGTTCTGCCTGTGTGATTTCTTGGTAAATAAGAGGAAACTCTTCTGCTAAAAAGTCAAAATTTGATACCATTTATTTCTACTCAATTTTCTATCTATATTAATATGGTTTTATCGCTACATGAAAGGATACCTATGGAAGATACATTAATTATCCTTAAATCATTAAGAAAATGCCGGAAACTTTATTTTCTTTTCAAGTTCTTCACGCCACTCATCCTGATGTGCCATTGTTTCATTGATTTTGTCACGATAGTATACCTGATACCAACTCTGTTTATGAAAGCCTTTAATCGCCTTAAAAATACGCTCGGAATGAATCATCAGCTTCTTAAAAAACTCCTCTTTCGGTTCACGATGATTGTTCAAGATCTGACTTAGAGACACAGGTGTAATATCCAAATCTTGTGCAAACTGTTGTTGTTTTTCGTAGATGGTATTAATATATGTATTTAAAAATGACGTAAATTGATGTTGCACATCACTTTCAGCAGAGTTCAAGTACTCGTCAATTTGTAGTTTTAGCTGCATCAATTTTGCGCGCATGATATCCTGTTCGGACGTTCTAGCCATCCTATCCCTTCTCGCCTGCATTAACAGTTGAGCATCATTTTGTTTTTCCTCCTGCGAATTATACCTCGCGTCTACGCCATATTCGACTGTATTCAAAAGCGTTGTTTTTTTAGTTGTCATGGTCATAAAGTTCAATTAATTCAAAAATCTCCGGAACCTCTAAACTAAGTGTCACTCCGGTAATATTCATTTTATATTTATCGATATAATGCTGTGCGATCTGGGTTTTGGGACGTAATGAAATACAGGCCCATTCACCAAAATCACGTACTGCAAGTTTGGCCACGTATGCCAATAAGTTGCCAATAATTCTGTCGTATATTTTAGCTGCCCCCACATTTTCTACCGATGCGGTTAATAACCTCACATGGATCCGCATCTCATCTGGGATTCTTTCAAAAGAAATCAAGCCCAATATATCGTCTTTCCCTTTAATCGTCAATTTGAATATTTCAAAAGAAGCTTCCTCATTCCAATCAAAGAAATACCTGTTGACAGGTAAGTTTTTGAAATCGCTCTTTTGAACCAGAGCAATTTCGATTAAATGGGACTGACTTGTAGCGACTTCGATAATATTCACAATACAAATATAACTAAAAAAGTTTACAGATAATGTAAACTTTTTGTTCTAATATTGGATAAAAATGAATGGAGACTAACTTACCAACTCACCCTTGAATGCTTTCTGTAATAGCGATTGAAATAATTCCTCGGATTTCTCTGTATTGGTCTGTGCTTTCAGCCGGTTGATAAGCTCTATTTTTTTAGCGAAGGCTTCTTGGAGGTGGATTGGGGGAAATATAATTTCTATATCCTTTATGATGGATAAATTGAGGTTTTTTTGACGCACTCCTCGCTGTCTAGATTTGTGATATTCTTTTGTTAATTGGAGTACTTTGTAAATATATGTTAAATTTCCATGTTCAACTTTTGAATATGCGATAGCTTGATTACAAGTCATAGATATTGTATTTATTGAAGACTTGAGAGCAGCCGTATCGTACATACCTAACATTAGACTGTAAGGTTCAATAAGTTTAGCAGCTGAATTACTTATAGCATTAAGACTGATTTTTTCTTTTGTGTTACAAATGTACATAGAATTAAGTTCTCCTGATGAAACCCAAGGAATAGTGCCGTTAAAATATTGATTATTACTTCTCGAAGGTGTTCCTCCAGTTGCCCAACGCCCTAACTCCTCCAACTTCTTCACCTCCCAACCTTTTTCATTCCTTACCGGATCGCCGAACATATCGGTAAAGATAGCTTGCGCAAGTTCGTCATATTTGGCTTGTAGATCTTTGTCTTTGCGACGTAATTCATCCGCCTTGTCCAAGATCGTAGCTATTTTTTCTTGAATTGGTAATGGGGGGAGTGGTATTATAGATTCTTTTAAAAACTTAAAGTGACGGCTGTATCCCACATTGGGGAGCTTTAATGTTTTTAAGAAATGAAACAAGTATTTGGAATCTAGTTTTTGACATGGTTCCAAAACTTTAACACCATCAGCTCCTAGAATAAAATCAAAATTAACGTATTTTATACATTTAGAATGATCTCCAAATACGACAACAGGCTTAACAACTTTAACTGTTAAATCGTCATCAAAATATCCACCAATAAACTTTTCACCCTGATCTACTATCGGATACTTTCCTTTATCTAAATATTTATCTTGATTTAATTTTTTGTTTCCTCCCGTAACATCTTTTACAACATCTGTAAATTTAACTTTCTCCCACATATTACAACAGCCCTTTCAATTCGTTTAACAATACCTGTCTCTCCCGATCAATTTCCGCGATCTGCTCAAGGATAGCTGCAGGCTTCTCGTAGCTAATCTCTTCATACACGACCTCTTTATATCTATTGATACTCAAGTCATACCCATTATCGCGGATTTCCTGCGCTGGCACGAAGAATGACTGATCCGTACGGCTGCGATCTTGCTCGCTAGCTTGGTTATGGTATCGTGTCACAATATCCGGGATATCATTGGCAGCAATAGCATTGCGCTTGTCGTCCAAGCTATAACCATCGGCTTTCATATCGTAATACCATACCTTGTCAGTACCGCCCGAATTGGTCTTGGTAAAGATCAGAATTGCGGTACTTACCCCTGCATAAGGTTTAAATACCCCCGAAGGCATGGAGATCACAGCTTGCAACTGTTGATTGTCCACCAATTCTTTGCGAATGGCTTTGTGCGCAGTGGATGATCCAAATAAAACGCCATCAGGAACGATCACAGCAGCACGTCCTCCCAATGTCATCATGCGTAGCATCAGACTCAAGAAAAGAATCTCGGTTTTCTTCGTATTTGTCATTTGGAGCAAGGAGCTCTCGACATCATTTGCATTCAGCGCGCCCTTAAATGGCGGATTGGCTAAGATAAGGGAGTATTGCGAATTGACACTGTTTCGCTCTGCCAATGCGGACCCTGAAAAAAGTACAGGATTCTCAATGCCGTGCAATTGCAAATTCATCGAAGCGATGCGCAACATGGAGGGATCGATTTCCATTCCATTAAACATATTGCCGTAATAATGTTCACGGAAGGCTTTATCGAGCAGCCAGTCTTCATGCGTTTCTTGGATATATTCAGCAGCATTCACCAAGAAACCTGCAGTTCCCATTGCCGGATCACAGATGGTATCGTCTTGCTGGGGTTGCATCAGCTCCACCATCATGCGGATGATATGTCGTGGAGTCCGGAACTGCCCATTGGTACCTGCCTCTGCAATTTTACTTAGCATATACTCGTATAGATCACCTTTCGTATCTCTGTTACTCAAAGGTAATTTGTCGATCTGTTGTACTACGCTATCTAACAAACTTGGACTCTCTATCATGAAAGTTGCGCCTTTCATGTACTGCGAAAATTTACCTCCTGCAGTACCGAGCGTACGCATAAAGTCAAATGCCGTCAGGTTCTCTAGATCTGTTTGTGGTATGCGAAAGATATCCATCATGCGCTCAGGATCTAAGTCTTTAAAATAAGACCAACGTAGTGATTTCTGCTCTTCGGTGTAGATATCTGCTTTTTTTGAGCTTCCCAATAATTGTTTTTCTTTGTCAATCGTAATCTGCCTATCATCCAATTGTTTTAAGAAAATCAGATAGGTAAATTGTTCAATAACGGTCAAGGGGTTAGAAATTCCTCCTGTCCAGAAGTCATTCCATATTTTATCTATTTGGGATTTTATTTCTCCAGTAATCATCAGTATTGGGGTAATTTGTTTTTTTTTGCTCTGTAAAGGTAAAGATTTGTTTTTGTTCTTTTTGATCGCTACGAAAGAATCAAAAAACTTCGCTAGGATTTTTTACCTTTTTGTAGTATATTAATTCCTGTCTAAATTTGAAGCTATTATTTCTATACTATGCTCGTATATCTTACCATACAAATCAATTGGATATTTTAAATCAGGAGACATATCTCTCCTAAAGAGCACCACATATAAATCGTTGATTATTTTTCGGACCTCTTGAATTACCTCCATTTGTTTGTTAAAGGAGATTGGATTTTCATTCGAAATCTTAATTTGCTCTTTGGTTTTAAATTCATGAGCCTCGGCATCTCTTTTATTTATAAGTTTATCTATATCTCCTTGGTACTTTTTATAAAAAAGTGATATTTTATCCAAAATTGTTTTAATCAAAGCATTGCTTGTTTTTACTTGGTTACCTTCGAGATAGTTTTTCAAACAGTTTAATGAGTGCTTCTCATCATCTTTAGGGTTGTTTTTCAAAATATAAGCAGTACGGATTAATGCTAATTCGTTATGGTAAAAAATCATATCTGTACTAAGATCACCTCGTAATCCATTCTCGGATATTAATCTATCTAAATTAAGGACAGCGTTAATATGCATCTCGATTTCGTAAGTGACGCGATACATCCAAAAAAGGTGATTTTCTACCTCATAGCGTTGATCGCTAGTTTTAAAAAAAGTCATCATTTCTATTTGTTTTAGTTTATAATACAAATGTAAATAGTGTATGTGCACTCTATATGCATAGTTGTCAGATCGTCTGCCTTCGGTCGCAATTATATGGAGAATTTGTGAGGCAGAAATTGAAAGACTTACGTATACTGTTTTAAACTTTCTTCTATTCTGGCTTTAAAATCTTCCCGAAGTTGCTTAGGGTGAATGACCTCCACAGCAGGACCAAAACCTAGTACCTGAGCATAAAACTCATAATTTGGAATAATCTCCAGTTGCAAGATGATATATTCCGAGCCGCGTTCGATAACAGTCTGTGAAGGATGTAAAGGCTTCGATTCAATATATGGCCATAGCGACTTATTCACTTTGATTTTGACAAACTGACAAGCGCCGCCAATAGGTTTACTAACGCCTATTATATCTTCGAAGTACGCTTCATGCGTGTCCTTCTGAAGACTAAATGCGATACCTTCGGCTGACTCAAACGTAATCATACGATCCAGCGCTAGACTGGTCCAAGTATCAAAGCCGCCCCGCTGGCCAAAGAGAAACCATCGCTTGTTATATTGTTTCAGAAAATATGGATGTATTAAAAAATCTTCTTCTTTATCTTGATTGAACGATTTGTACCGTACGGTCAATACTTGTTTTTGCTGTATGAATTTTAGCAAATCTCCCAAAAGATGGAGATTTTTAAGGTATTCATTTTGGTCAAAAAAGATGCATTCGTCCAGATCCTCCAATTGAAAACTCTTTTTGAGTTTCAACGCCAGTTCTTGGACAAAATAAAATTGGGGCAAACCTTTAAATCTTCCTAACATATCCAGCGTCATTTTTAGTAAATCAGCTTCCACGGGATTAATTTGTTGCATGCCGATCGAATATCCTCCGTCGGCATAACGGTAGTAGGTCTTTTTCCCATCTTTAAAAGATGCTATGGGGGCTCGGAAACCTGTCTCACTACGCATAAAATCGATGTCTTTCAAAATTTGTCTGCGAGAGATAGAGGAGTTCCTGCCAGTATAGTCCATTAAAGCTGCCGAGACATATTCGATAAGGTCATCGATAAAAAATTTCCGGCCTTTGTTGGAAAAACACCTGTCCAAGGCTTCGTAACGTATAATTGCATGTTTGTTGGTGGCCATCACAAATTTATTGGTCTATAACAAAGATAAGGCTTTTCTATGCATTGTATGTGCATAGAAGATCGTAAACCAGTGAACATACAGTGCACACGACCTTATTTACTTTGTAGCAAGTTTATTCATTCAATAATTACATTTCCTACGGTAACCCGTAATGTTGAGTGAAATGAACTGGATATGTTTGCCAAAATTATTTAACTATGTATAAATTACTACTTTCAGGATTATTGATCTTATCGCTGAGCGCTTGCCAAAGTTATAAATATGGCAGTGAGGGCCCCACAGAAAAGAGCAACCTGACCATGGGGGTGGTCAAAAGCCGAATCATCAAAGGTGAAACAACACAAGACGAAATCCTCAAACTATTTGGATCCCCAAATCTTGTTTCCAAAAATAAATCAAACCGTGAAGTCTGGAGCTACAACAAGATGTCAGTCGAACAAAAAGCGGGATCAACAGATTTTTTTGCTGGTCAACGTGCGAGCCAAAGCAGCAGCAGTAGATCTTTTGATCTGATCATTACGTTTGATGAAAAAGATATTGTTGCAGATTATTCCGTTATATCTACCGCATTTTAACCTTAAAACACACAAAAATGAAAAAAATTATTACGTTATTATGTATTGCCATCCTATTTGGCTCATGTGCTACAAAAATGGTTACCAAATCACCTACAGAAGTAAAGATGATGACCACAAAGCAATTGGAATCTAATCAAGAACTCGTATTCAAGTCAGTAATCAGTCTACTACATTCCGAAAGTTATATCATTGATCGCGCCGATAAAGAAACAGGATTGATCAACGCCAGCAAAAGAATTGAAAATAAAAATGCGGCCTCCCAGCGTTTTTGGACGGGTGTATCCAAAGATGCCAATACTTCCAAAGCGATGTTTTATATAGAACCGATAAATGATGAAGTAACGGAAGTCAAGATTACCATGTACGAAGGGTCTGAGTCTAGCCGCAACGGTTACTGGGGTCAGGTGAATAAAGATACAAAAGAACAAATGATCTATGAGCCGCAGGTCTACCAAACCTGGTTCCAAAGCCTACAAGCCGAAATCGAACGTCGCAAAGCATTGGGTAGATAAATTGTCGTTAACAATATTATTCACTTAGATTTATAAATGAATAGTCATAAAAAAGGGATGTTCATTCTTGCTGAACATCCCTTTTTTATAATTTTTATACGACGGAGTACTATTTTCCTTCCTTCAATTTTTTTACTTCATTGGTAAGGTCCAACACCGCCTGGCTCAATGCTGCAATGGATTGTGTCTTCGCTCGATCCTCCTCAATAAATTTTTCAAGCAATGCGACCAGCTTATCTGATCCATCATTGTTAAATGTTGGTTGGGAATGTTGACTAGAGTTGGTTGAGTGATCGTTAAATGTATGTGAATGCTGTATATTATAAATTACATTTTCATCTTTAAAAGATTGTACAAATTCAGGTGTCACCCCCAATGCAGTAGCCAGCTCTTCTAAAAGCGGCTCATCGAGTGCGACCATATTTTCAAAGTCCGAAATCCGTTGCTGCGAGTATTTGTTGCGGCAAAGCTGACCGAAAGCCTCCTGCTTAATTCCCTGAATCTCACGGATGCGTTTAATATTGTGACCGATATGCATGGTTTCGTTTTTTTCTTTAAAAATAGTATTCATAATCTAGCAAAATTAGAGGCTGGTTTTTTACCGGTAAATCGGTGGAATACCACACCCGAAAATAATAAGTAATGCAATAACTTTGCCTTTAAAGTTACGAATTATTATTGTAACGAACAGCAACAGCTGAACGCTCTTTGACCTATTGGTATTGAAAGAAATTTTATAAGATCAATAAAAATTAAAAATAATGAGGCTGCTTGATAAGGCTTCTTGTCCTAATATACACAACTGAGGCCGTTCCTTGTTAATAAGGAAACTTTATAACGTATGCATAAAGTGGCTGTCTTACGTCTGCTACATATAAGAATAGCTGACCGTTTGTGACACCGCAGGTTGAAAGTGATTTCAAGTACAAAATCTATATTATGCACAACTAGTTTCTCACGCGCTCAACAGTGCTAAAAGTATATACGATAGGTGAGCATGCTCTTGATATAAACTTACACAATTAGCGTTCGCTTACTCGTTTTCCGTAGCATATCAATAATTCGTATACACAAAGGTTGGCGCTCGCTTTAAATCTGTTTAATAAGAAATATATCAATACCAATTTTGTCAATGTGCTATTCAGCTTTAATATACCTATCATAAGATCAAGGTTTCCCGAGAAATCCGTCAGAGCCGGTCGAGATCTGTAAAAGTGATAAACCAATTAAACATGGATTATGGAAAAAGGAACTTTGACACAAGAAGACGAGGAACTCATGGGGCAATACGGCGAATACAGACAGATTAAAAAGGGAGCTTTGCTCCACAGAGAGGGAATGGTAGCAAACTATGCATCAACTCAAAGACTCACCCCACAAACGCTACGAAGATTTTGTGTCAAATTACCCCAATATCTACAATCGCATTCCGCTTTATATGATCGCTTCTTACCTAGGTATTTCAAGAAAAACACTGACAAGGGTTAGGGGCGGGAAATAATTAGTCACTTTATCACCATCTACACTCCTGATAAAAAGGTTTATCAAAATAATGATGATAAAAAAGGCTAAATTAACCGTAGTTCAGTTAGCCTCTTCTTACAACGTTGACAATAAAAAACCTTATGGATTGGTAGACCACAAACTGAATTCTTTTACAAAAGCACGTTTTGGCAATTCCAGATGGTGTACGACTAGGGTCGCCAAATCTTCCGGCTGTAATACTTTTTCTTCGTTTCCATCGGTGAAGTTGGCGTTCACCGTCATATCTGTGGCAATGGTACTCGGGTTGATGGTCGATACACGAATGTTGGACTTGCGGCCTTCTTGCATCACACTCTCGGTAAGATTGATCACCGCTGCTTTTGATGCTCCGTAGGCACTCATTTTTGCAGAACCTTTCAAACCTGAGGTAGATGCTATGTTAATGATATCACCACCATTGTTTTTGACCATCTCCGGGAATACCTCGTGGATCATATAATACGTTCCAAATACATTTATTTTGAAAGCTTGCTCCCATTGCTCAACTGGCAATTCGTTGATACCTCCTACAGCCAAAACTCCGGCACTATTAATAAGAATATCAATAGTTTCAAAAGTTTCCAAAATACTTTTTACCGTGTCTTGCACACCTGTATAATCTGAGACATCCAAGGCATAAGTTTGCACTTTTACATCGCTGTTAATGGCGCTGATTTCAGCAGCTACCCGTAACAAATCTTTTTCTGTACGACCTGCCAGAGCGATATTGACCCCTTCTTTTGCCAATTCCAAAGCCATCGCTTTACCTAACCCTTTACCAGCACCTGTGATAAGGGCATTCTTATTTTTTAAATCTTGCATATTTCTATTTTATATATCGCAAAATTCTGTTTTTATTTTATTATAAACGACTATTGAGTATTAAAATGTAAATTTGTTCCGTAATAATGAACAAAACATGATACAGTCGCTCGAGAAGCTATTTCTCATTATGGATTATATGGTACAAAACGGTAATCGGGTGCGTATACAAGATATTGCATCAGGTTTGGATATGAAAAAATCTACGGTACATAATTTTGTTAAAACCTTGGTGCAGATGGGCTATGCAGATCAAGAGGAACTTTCTACCCGATATTACCTCACAGGCAAAATGCATCACCTCATCCCAACGGAATATTCTACCGCTACACTGAAAACAGACTATCGTCCTATCGTAGAAAAAATAACCGAACTCACCGGTGAAACCGCTTATCTAACCATACAGCTAGGATCCTATATGCGGCACGAACTAAAAAGCGATCCCAAACGCTCTGTACGTATAAGTCTAGAAGTAGGTAAAGAAATGGATGTAATGAATTCGGCTTTGGGCAATGTTTTTATGGCACATTCACCGAGTTTGACCAAACAATTAATGGTTAATCTCATCGAGCCAGAACAAATCAAATTGCAAAAGCAACTCAATAATGTAATAGAAAAAGGCTATGCTGAAGATTATGAACGTTTGGAAAAAGAGATGAATTGCGTAGCGGTACCAATTTATAGTAATAATAAATTATTGGCAGCAATTGGTATTTCAGGCCCATCGTATCGTTTTGGAACTAAAGAAATGCAACAGGGAATACAGATCATTCAATCATTATTAAAGAATAAGGTATCTTAATCTACACGATAATCGTTCTATAGCGTGTAGATGGAATGCATCATGCTTATTGTACTGTGACAATTAAAAATGTAACATTGATTATTGTTGAGTAAAGGAAAAGAGTCCTCGCCAATTCCAGGACTCTTTTCCTTTACTCATTTTATCATTTCCCTTTTGTTTGAACCAAAAATCGAAAATTGCAATTAATGTAGCAGATCAGGTCGGACAAATGTTGTAAGTTTGAAATTAGCTGTTAACGCGATGTGGAGAATGAAGCCTCGTAGACCTTCAAATTCCCTTTGTTGTCTTTCACTTCAAGTTTAAAGTCGTGTCTGCCACTGCTGAGTTCCGGTTCGAAGTCATGCCAGATATGTCTTGTTTTAGGGTCATATTTCATTAAAGCCCATTTCCCGTCAATATAAGCGTCAAAAGTAGCTATACCCGATAGATTGTCACTGATGGTAAAATCGATGGAGCGTTGATTGGAAACATTCTTGCCGTCGGTCAGGTTACGCGCAGTGATATTTGGTGCAATGGTATCGACAGCGATGTAAAAACCACCAAATTCGCGTACGTTGGCTACCACCCAGCCGTTCTCATATTGACCACCTTGTGCTCCGCCATCAGAAGAAACAATCAAGGCTTTGTCATAAAGATTTTCAGACAAGCTGTAGTCTGGTTTGATCATGAGCTTATAAAATCCGAACACCGGTGTATAAGCGTTGTGGATATAGTGCATTGCCGAGTAGCCTTTTGCAGGTTTTGCTCCCTGCGAATAATTGAAGTAAAGGTCGTCATACAATATATTTTTGCTCATATAAACCCGAGCATTCTCCGCTTCATATTTGTTTTCATCGGCATAGTGAAACATTTTAAGCCCCTTCGCATTTGGGCGGCTGATGGAAAGTGAAGGGTTATTCTGCACCTTAAAATTCAATTCGCTCGTATTCCCTTGAACATCCTTGACCACATATTTTACCTCATGCACCTCATTGTCTTTCAACGTTATTTTACCGAGGTTATCCAAGTTTTTGAAGATGTTGATCGGATTGTTAGGATCTTTGAAGCTCTTTTGCACGCGTACCCCTGACTTTTTTAAATAAGGGTAGTCTACGTAGGACTGTATCGCACGGGTCTGATCAAAAGGAATGGATTCGAACAGTACCGTGCTGATGTTTTTATTGTCTAAAAATAGTTCAATCGAATATACACCATATGTAAAAGAGATTCCTCTCCGTTTATCAACGGTGTTGATTCCCAATCCAAAGGTACCATTCACAGAGATAGGGGCGTTTGTTGCTAAACTATAATTGCCGCTACCAACAGATCTGATGGTTTGATGCCTGCGGGGCGTATTTTCATCAAACAGTTCGGAACCCAAATCGTAGACCGTCATACCGCGGATAATCGGTTTGACACCGTCTGGAAACAACAGTCCAAACAATTGCGGATTGAGCGGCAATTGTGCTTTTGTATCCCGGATTTCAAAATGAAGATGTGGACCTGCAGACCCGCCTGTATTGCCCGAATTTGCAATAAACTCACCTTTTCTTACAAGTACTTGGTTGGGTTTGAGAAATATATCGACATCAAAACGTTTTTGCTTGTACTGCTCATCTTTAACGATTTTCGCAAGATCCGAATTAAAGCTTTCGAGGTGCATGTACACCGAGGTGTAACCATTGGGATGATCAATGTAAACATAATTACCACCACCACCTATCTGTACCCTGACGCGGGATACAAAACCTTCGGCTGCTGCATGTACAGGAATATTGATGCGTTGTTGTGTCCGGTAATCGTCTCCACCATGGAAATGCGTTGCGCGCAATTCGCCGAACGATCCTGAAGCCTGCGGCGCAATGTCCATGGGCCGTACAAAATAGTTTTGTGGATAATTGCGGCTTTTGATAATATCTTGTCCCTTGCTTAGACCTGCCATGCAGGCCAGCAGGGAGAGCATTGCTGTCGTTTTTTTTATCATGCTATTCCCAGCTATTTGATTTTACAGCTAAACATCTTCTGTTCGCCAATGAAACCTTCCAATAAATCGCCGATGGCTACAGATCCGACACCAACTGGAGTTCCGGTGTAAATGAGGTCACCTTTGCGTAGGGTAATAAATTTGGAGGTATATACAATCAGATCTTCGTAGGAAAATATCATATCCTTGGTATTTCCCTGCTGAACTTTTTGCCCATTTTGCTGCAGGGAGAAATCAATCGAATTTACTTCCGCAAATTCTTCTTTAGGAATCAGGTTGCTGATGACTGCCGAATGGTCAAATGCTTTTGCCAATTCCCAGGGAAGGCTTTTTGCTTTAAGTTCCTGCTGTACATCTCTGGCGGTGAAGTCAATCCCTAGGCCGATAGCATCGAAATAGGTTGATGCAAATTTTGGTGTCACATGTTTTCCTTCCTTACAGACCCGGAGGACAACTTCGGTTTCGAACTGAATGTTTTTGGAGAATTCGGGGTAATAGAAATCTTTGTTATCCTTTAAGACCGCTGTATCGGGTTTTAAAAATATAATGGGATTCTCTGGGACTGGATTATTGAGCTCTTTCGCGTGGTCGATGTAATTGCGACCTATTGCAATTATTTTCATGATATAAATTTTTAAGGCAATGAAACTTTCAGATTTCTTGCGAACTCATGAGCTCGGTTTTCATCGCGTGTACATTTGAGGCGCTATTAGAAAGTACTATATGCTATTTGTGAATTACCTACACTTGGCCGGAATGCGCTATGCTAACGAACGTCATGTGAGGAACGATATGGTTATCTTCTAAAAACTTATCGTGCATCCATACTCGGTATACTTTAGTTTTCATTTACCACAACAAACTTAATAAATGTCCAAAGCTTATCCAAAAATGGAGAAAAACAACTACATGCGTAATTTAGATCAAAGTATATATTTATATAGGTTTTAGTTAGGTTTTGTTTAGGTTTTAGTTAGGTATAGTATAGGTTATAGCTAACTAAAACCTATAGTATACCTAATCTAATACTAGTTCATACCTAATTTAATTCAAACATTAATACAGATCGATTGTTAAGAGATCATTGTTAAGATGATAATTAAACAAAAAAATTAAAATATGGCAATACTAGAAGATGGACCCAATGGTGGCTTTCGAGGTAAAGTTGGTTCGATATATGGATACAATCGTATGGGGCAATGGATTATTCGCGGAGCAAGGAGAAAAAACAGTAAACCTCCGACTGAAGCTCAGCGATTACATCGCCAAAAAATGAAGGCTGTCGGAAAATTTTGTGCAGAGAACAAAGCTGTCTTTGATTTTGGCTATGAGTTAAAAAAAGAAAATGGATCTAAATATGGTGCATTTCAGCTTGCGCAAAAGCATGTTTTCAATGATGTGTTGGCTTTTGATACTGACTATAATCCCGTCGTGAATTTTGAAAATTTGAACGTGTTTGTGGGGGATTTAATACCGCCTGAGGGTACTAAGGTGAGTGTGAGTGAAGGACGTATATTTTTGGAATGGATACCAAACCCAGCGTATGATGATGAAATTTATAAGTTAAATCTAGCATTTGTTAGCTTAAATGATTTCTGCTCGTTAAAACCAGCAGTTGCATCTGCTAAGGATGGTCAATGTTTCGTCAATGTACCAGTTGAATTAAATCAGAAAGCTGATTATCATGTCTACATCGGGTTTTGGGATACCTATCATGGTGCATTCTCAAATTCGACCTATTGTGGCGTCATTTAATAGGATTTTTCCACCTACTTGTGTATCTTTAACACTATGAATAAAATACAGGCGGTATTGTTCGATCTAGACGGTACGTTAATTGATTCGGAATATTTCTATTTCAAAAATTGGGCACCTATATTAAAACAGGAATTTAACCTTCAGATCAGCTATGAAGATTGGATTCGCGATTTTGCTGGACATACTTTAGCACATAATGTCAAGCGTCTTACCGAGGACTATGGCTACGACGTGACGGAAGAACATATGTGGAAGCGTACACGTGCGGCTTATGCCGATTCTAACATGAGCGATATAGAATTGATGCCTGGAGCACGAGAAATTTTAGCTTTTTTGAAAGCAGAAGATATCCGTATTGGGCTGGTGACCTCAAGTTATAGAAGCACTGTCGATACTGTTTTGGGCAAACATGAGCTTTTGGATTATTTTGAGTTTTTTGTCACGCGTGAGTGTGTGGAGCTGCCAAAACCCAATCCGGAACCTTATCGTTTGGCATTGACACATCTGGGTCTACCAGCCGACCGCTGTGTGGCTATTGAGGATACGTCAACAGGAAGTACATCGGCATTGGGAGCAGGGACACAGTTGATTGCAGTTACGAAGCAAGAGGTAGAACGTGCTAGACTAACAGCTGTTGATAACATTGTGGAAAACTTATCTGAGGCGAAAGCCCTGTTGGCGCAATGGATTTGAGGGTTGTAAAATAATTTAATCGTTTTAGCATTTGTATTTTTAGTCGGATATATGTAATATTACCGAATTGTAAAGGGAACTCTGATTATGAACCGTAGAACCGCAATAAAGCAATTTTTCATTATAGCTGGCGGACTGACAATTTTGTCGTCCTGTCTGAATGATGGAGGTGCATCAATTGTATTAAATAAGCTGAAGATTTCGGCGGAAGATGAGCAATTTTTGGGCGATCTGGCTAACATCCTGATTCCGAAATCGGATACACCGGGAGGAAAGGATCTGAACTTACATCTTTTCGTCATCAAAATGGTAGATGACTGTGAGTCGCCAGAAAATCAGGCTAAATTTGTCGCTGGTTTCAACAAATTGCGAAAACAGTTGAATTTAAAAAATAACAAAGAGACTGAGACCACTTTGGCGGGGTTAAAAGACCAAACCGACGAGAAGGCTTTTTTTGAGACCTTCAAATCGCGTGCAATTCAGGGGTATATGAACTCAGAATACGTGATGAAGAATAAGGTGATTTATAAACTTATTCCGGGTCCGTACAATGGTGCGGTAAAAGTTAAGGCATAAATAGCACATGGCAAATCTAAATATTGACAGTGAAAAAAACAGAACCTACGATGCGATCGTGATCGGTTCGGGAATTAGTGGCGGTTGGTCCGCAAAAGAGTTGTGCGAGAAGGGCTTGAAAACATTGGTTTTGGAACGTGGACGTGATGTACAACATATCAAGGATTACCCAACCACCAATATGATGCCTTGGGAGTTTGAACATCGGAATGAAATGCCTTTCAAAGTAAAAGAAGAAAATCCGATTGTCAGCAAATGTTATGCATTCCATGAAGATGCGGCCCATTTTTTTGTAAAAGACAAGGAACATCCTTATATTCAAGAGAAACCTTTTGACTGGATCAGAGGCTATCAAGTTGGCGGCAAGTCGTTATTATGGGCGAGACAGACGCAACGTTGGTCTGACTTTGATTTCGAAGGGCCAGCGAGAGATGGTTTTGCCGTAGATTGGCCGATACGTTATGCTGATTTAGCACCTTGGTATGCTTATGTCGAAAAATTTGCCGGTATTGCAGGTAATCACGATGGACTTCCTGAATTGCCTGACGGTGAGTTTTTGCCAGGGTACCCCTTAAATATTGTCGAGAAGTATTTTAAAGAAAGCGTCCAAAAGAAATTTCCGGAGCGCAAAGTGATTTCAGCACGTTGTGCACACTTATCTAAACCAAATCAGATTCACATCGAACAAGGACGTGTACAGTGTCAGAATCGCGTACTTTGTCAGCGAGGATGTCCTTTTGGTGGATATTTCAGTTCCAATGCAACGACAATTCCTTGGGCCGCCAAGACCGGGAATATGACGCTACGTCCATTTTCTGTTGTTCATTCAATCCTCTATGATGAACAAAAAGGAAAGGCAGTGGGTGTACGTGTTATTGATACCAATACAAAAGAGGAAATTGATTTTTATGCCAAACTGATTTTTGTCAATGCGGCTGCAATCAATACGAATTTGATCTTATTGAATTCTAAATCGAACCGTTTTCCAAATGGTTTGGGTAATGATAGTGGTGTGCTCGGAAAATATGTTGCCTTTCACAACTATAGTGCACGCATTTACGCGGAGTATGAAGGATTGATGGATTTTACGGCCGAGGGGCGGAATCCAGCAGGTGGAGGGTATATTCCACGTTTCAGAAACTTGCACAAACAGGAAACGGACTTTTTAAGGGGCTATGCCGCCGGTTTCGGAGCTTCACGTAGTAAAGAGTCGGATCGTTCGGGTTTAGGGTTGGATCTGAAAAACAATTTGTTGAATCCTAAATTAGGTGTTTGGCAGGTTGGATCTCACATGATGGGTGAAACAATACCAAAAGAATCGGGAATGGTTTCATTGGATAGCAGTAAGAAAGATGACTGGGGTATTCCGTTGTTAAAAATTGCTGTCGATTATGATGAGAACGATGAAAAAATGAAAAAGGATTACATTGCCGTCATGACGGAGATGTTTACGGATGCTGGTTTCACAAACATTCGGCCAGATACACACTGGCAGGCTCCAGGTTTGGATATCCATGAAATGGGCGGAGCACGTATGGGCCACGATCCGAAAACTTCGGTATTGAATAAATGGAATCAGATGCATGCTGTGAAAAACGTTTTTGTCACAGATGGTGCAAGTATGACCTCCACATCAACACAAAATCCTTCATTGACCTATATGGCATTTTCGGCTCGATCTGTCGATTATGCGGTTAGCGAGATGAAGAAAGGAAATATTTAATTTTACCGGGGAAAGGTTTTGAAAATAAATCTTTCCCTTGTAAAATTAAAGTGCTATCTTTCCACCTGAATAGCACGTTAAAACCAAGAAAGAATAACCAAAAAGGAAAACAATAACGAATAAACAATTAATGAACCAATAGGTAATCAAAAAAAAGCAATTAAAAAAACCAAAATAGGGAAACCAAAAAATTTTACAACAAAAGCAAAAGCGATTTAGCAGACTTTATTGCAGATTCTATGCGGCAATAGTACCATAGACATTTGAACCCAGACGTTTTCTGTTAAATGAAAGCAATGGAATATAGCAGGCAATTTTAAGAAAGCAGATCGATTTAAAAAACATCAATTAAGGGAAAACTAAATTAAACTAGACGTTCTAAGCATCTTTAGCTAAAACGTTTTTATAAACCAAATCACTATTAATATGAGCAAAGTTGCGGTAAAATCATTTGCGCAGCTTGGGAAAAAATCAAAGTTATTTTTCTCATTGGTTGTCATTGCTGGTACTTTCCAACAAGTCAATGCCGCGGTCGGAACTTCAGCCAATTACGATGGAAAATCCTTCGTAAAAGAAGTAAACCATGTGCAGCAGCAAGTTAAAGGACGTTTTTTTTAAAAATAAATGATTAATAATTCATAGGGTTTAATCTATTACGATAGAAATGAGGCTCACGTATTCGTATTAATTTTTTAAAAACTAATTAAACATGATCGTTTTAGTTTTGATCAGCTAAACGTTTTATAAACCAAAATCACTAGTTATATGAGCAGAATCGATTTAGAATCATTTGCCCGCTTAACGAAAAATACCAAGCTGTTTTTTTCGTTGGCTATTATCGCCGGGACGATACATCAGGCAAATGCGCATGTCATCGCCAAGGGGGAAGACTCAAAAGAGACCTTTATCCATAAGTTCGCTAAGTTTCAGGATTTAATTAAAGGAAAGGTACAGGATGCAAAGACTGGAGAAGGGGTCTCCGGTGTTTCGGTTACCGTCAAGGGATCAGTAAAAGGTACAACATCGGATGGGCAGGGTAATTTTGCCCTGCAAGCCAAGATAGGAGATGTCCTTGTCGTTTCGTCTATTGGTTATCGAACAAATGAAGTCAAAGTAACGGGAAATGCTCCGCTTGATATTAAACTCTCAGCGACAGAGGATCAATTGGATGAGGTGATTGTCGTCGGTTATGGTACACAAAAGAAAAGCGAAGTTACCTCAGCTGTAGCTTCTGTAAAAGAGAAGGATTTCAATCAAGGTGGTATGCGCAATCCAATGGATCTGGTACAAGGTAAAGTTGCCGGTCTAAACGTGACACGGACCCAAGGCAGTAACCCCAATGCTGGTTCAGATATCCAATTGCGGGGTATGGCCTCCATGAAAGGCGGAAACTCCCCGCTGATTGTCATTGATGGCATTCCTGGCGGAAATCTAGATTTGATCAAGCAAGGAGATATTGAATCCATAGACGTGTTAAAGGACGGATCTGCAGCGGCTATTTATGGGACGCGGGGTAATGGTGGTGTAATTTTAGTAACCACTAAAAAAGGCAAATCTGGAGAACCACGATTTGAATATTATACCTATGGTCAACATGAGTCTGTCGCAAAGAAACCTTCGATGCTGAGTGCGCAGCAATTTAGAGATTATGTGGTCAACGGACAGAATAAACCTGATCTTGACCTTGGCGCTTCAACAGATTTGTATGACGAATTGATCAATAAAGGTAATTTCTCAACATTTCATAATTTTGTTGCCAGCGGTGGTGGCGATAAATCCAACTACCGTGCTTCAATTAACTATGAAAATGCCGAAGGCATTGCTAAACAGAATGGACGTCAGCAATTTGGCGGTCGTGTCAATTTTTCGCAAACTGGATTAAAAGATCGATTGACTTTCTCCGGTAATATTGCTGCCAATTTCAATAAAGCAGATCTTTTGGGTGGAAAAACGGAATATTTCGAACAGGCAATCCAGCGTAATCCAACTGCTCCACTATACAATCCCGATGGAAGTTTTTACCAAACCCAGGGTTATAATAATTTTAATCCGCTGGATCGTATGGCCAACCGTGTAGATCAACGCAATCAGGAAACTTTTTCGGGAGACGCACGTATGAAACTCAAGATTATAGAACCATTGAGCATCTCAGCCTTCGGATCCTATCTTAGAAATAATTGGAACGATCGTCAATATCGTTCGATCAAAGATTGGGACCAACGCCAAAATTCTGAGTATCAGGGTATGGGCTATGCTTGGAAAAGAAATGAGTTAAATTGGTCCAAGACCTTTGAAACAACAATTGATTACAACCAAACATTCAACGACAAGCATAATATAACGGGTTTGCTCGGTTACAGTTTTCAATATAATGGTTATGAGCGGTTTGAGATGTCCAATAATGGTTTTACAACAGACGCTTTTCAAGATTGGGACATGGGAAGTGGTACGGCTCTGACAAATACCAAATTGCCAAGACCATCGATGGGCTCATTTAAGGAAGACAATAAATTGATTGCTTTTTTTGGACGGGTAAATTATAATTATGACCAAAAGTATTTTGTGAGTGCAATTCTTCGCCGAGAGGGATCTTCGCGATTTGGTGCTAATCATAAATGGGGTAATTTCCCTGCCATTTCTGCGGGATGGACCATTACAAACGAAGACTTTTTCTCCAATAAAGACCTTGTCAACAATCTGAAGCTCCGTGTGGGGTATGGGGTAACCGGTAATCAGGGCTTCCCAAATTACAATTCGTTGATCTTGTTGGGAACAGGTGGGGTATATCCGCAGGATGGCATCTATTATCAAACGTATGGACCGACCCAGAACCCCAATCCCGACTTAAAATGGGAACAAAAAGCCGAATTGAATATCGGGCTCGATTTTGGTTTGTGGAATAACCGACTAACAGGGTCTCTAGATGTCTATAATCGTAAAACCAAAGACTTACTATACCAGTATAAGGCGCAACAGCCAGCCTATGTGAGTACAAACATTTGGTACAATGTAGGCGAGGTTTCGAATAAAGGTGTTGAGTTGCAATTGTCTGGAGTTCCAATTCAAAAAGAAGATTTTAAATGGACGGTGGATTTTGCGGGAAGCTATCAAAAGAATAAACTCGTTACCATGTCCAATGATATCTTTAAGAGTAATTGGATGACTTTTGGCGGTCTGCCCTCTCCAGGTAATCTTGGAGATGCCATTCGTCTTGAAGAAGGCGGTGAAATTGGTTCCTTCTATGGAAAACGTTATGCGGGTCTGAATGATGCTGGAGAATGGCTCTTCTATAAAGCTGACGGCTCCAAGGCTACCATTGCGGATATAAATGATAATGATCGCGCCTATATTGGAAATGGTGTTCCCAAATTCAATGCGTCGCTAGGTAACCGGTTTGCCTATAAGGGCTTCGATCTGACCGTATTTTTCAGAGGGAAATTTAAGTATGATATTTTAAATACAGCGGATATGTTCTTTGGTAATCAAAAATGGTTGCCTAATAATGTTTTCGAAAGTGCTTTTACTAAACATGCCGACCTTAAACAGGATCCACAGTATTCGGATTACTACCTTGAGAATGGAAGTTTTGTGAAACTGGATAATATTACATTGGGATATAACTTTAAACTAAAGACTGATTATATCAAAAGTCTATATGTATATGCGACAGGGAGAAATATCGCAACCATGACCAAATATACGGGGATTGATCCAGAGTTGCAGGATACAGGTTTTGAAGCAGGGATTGATTCGCGCAGTTTCTATCCAAGAACAAGATCTTGGACAATTGGTTTAAATGTTGGATTTTAAAATAGTAAGGTTATGAAAAAAACAAATAAATATTTATTCGCCATTCTGAGCACTGTTACCTTAGGTATCTCTTTTAGTTCCTGCACCAAGTTGGATGAGACAGTGTATAGTAAGATCAAGGATGATAATTTTTATAAGAATAAACGGGAGGTTATGCAAGCTGCGCTCCGCCCTTTTACACATATGCAGGCCTGGCTTGCACCTACAGGTGGAAATGGCTTTTATTATCATTCCGAATTAAGTGCCGATCAGGTGGCCTGGCCGCAAAAGGGACGCCATGGATATGACGGTGGAGACCATATCCGGCAGCACTATCATACCTGGACAAGCAATGAAAGCCGAATGCGTGGGGCCTGGGAGTTGATGTGGGGCGGCGTTGGCTATGTCAATAATGCTATTCAGGATATTGAGAAACTTGATATCGCTAAAATTGCGGATCTGACAGAGGATGAACGCACGCAAATACTTGTGCAATTAAAAGTAATGCGGGCATTTCACTACATTAAGATAATGGATCTTTGGGGCAACGTTCCTATCGTGACAAAGGTAGCCGATCCTATTAACCCCGAAACCAAACCGAGAACAGAGGTTTTTGCATTTGTGCAGAAGGAGCTGGAAGAAAATGTGGATAAGTTGCCTAAAACCTCGGCCAGTAATATCGGTCAGGTATCTATGGCTGCGGGTTATGCCATGCTGGCTGAACTCTATCTCAATGCCGAAAAATGGTCGGGTAAGGCAATGAATGATGAATGTATCGCTGCTTGTGATAAGATTATTTCCGGACAGGCTGGCGGCATTGGAGGGGCTCCCAAATTGAGCCCTGATTTGAATGCATTGTTCAGTAATACCAATTCGGCGAATCCGGAATCCTTATTTCAATTTCAATATAGCAGACAGGCGGGGTTTACATTCGATTGGTCGGGATTCTATATGAGTTATGACTATATGAAGGAAGTGCTCAAAGTTGGTTACGGTGGATGGAATGCATTTGTTGTTATCCCTACCGCATTTAATGCCTATGCTGAAAATGACTTGCGGAAGAAAGAATGGTTTTTGTTTGGACCACAATATAAATACGGCACCACTACACCTGTATTGGGAACGGAAGAGTATTCAGGTAAACCGCTGGTGTTTGTCAATTCGATCCGCAGAGAAAGCGAAGGTGATAAAACTTCAGAAGGTGGTATGACAAAAGGAGAAGAGAATTCTGGAGCTCGATTTAATAAATATAAATCAGGTACCTTGGACGATGCCAACTACTGGGAGAATGATTATATTATTTATCGTTTAACGGAGATCTATTTCGATAAAGCTGAAGCACTTATGCGTAAGAATGGTGGAAAAGCCAGTAGTGAGGCTGTGGAGTTGGTCAATGAATCCAGAAAAAGAGCATTTAGTAAGGCTGACTGGCCTATGGCGCAGTATACTGTCGCTACATTGACGCTGGATGAATTACTTGCGGAACGGGGACGTGAATTTATTTTTGAAGGAAAGCGCCGGACAGATCTAATCCGATTCGGAAAATATATATCCGGATCTTGGTGGGATCATAAAGCTACGAACGATAAGAATAAAGAACTATATGCGGTACCGATGGATCAATTGGCAATCAATCCCAATTTAAAACAAAACCCTGGTTATTAATGTTCAGGAATAGTAGATGCCGCATAGGTATCTACTATTCTTTTACCTAAAACACATGAAAAGATATTTTACGTTGTTTCTTCTGAACTTTATTGGTGTAACCTTATTTGCACAGAAAAATAATTTTCAGAACTATGCTATCCAAACTTTAGATAGCATCTATAGCAAGTTTGGAAATACCAAGAATCAGCTCTTGGCTGAAAAATATCCCTTTGATGAAAACTTCAAAGCTGATTATTTGGATAATAATCAACAGGCAGCACAGCAAAAGAAATATGCTTATCTATGGCCTTTCTCGGGTAGTTTCTCGGCTGTAAATACCTTGATGGAATTACCAAAAACAAAAAAGGCATTTCAGTTCATACTTGACAAAAAAGTCCTGATGGGGTTACAGGAATATAGAGATGAAAGTAGGTCGCCTATTGGCTATGCTTCTTATTTAAATACAGCTCCTCCCTCGGATCGTTTTTATGACGATAATATCTGGTTGGGTATCGATTTTACAGATAGCTATATCCATACAAAAAAAATAAACTACCTGACTTCGGCCAAAGAGATCTGGAATTTTGTAAAGAGTGGGGAGGATGATAAATTAGGCGGTGGCGTTTATTGGTGTGAACAGAAAAAGGAATCTAAAAATACGTGTTCGAATGCACCAGCAAGTGTATTTGCACTGAAGTTATTTATGGCAACCAATGATAGGTACTATCTGGAAGAAGGGGAGCGTCTTTATGAATGGACAAAAAGAAATCTTCAGGATCCCGAAGATAAGTTGTATTGGGACAATATGCAGCTCAATGGAAAGATTGGAAAAGCTAAGTTTTCGTACAACGCCGGACAAATGTTGCAGGCGGCAGCCTTGCTTTATAAACTAACGAAAAATAAGCAGTACCTTGAAGATGCGCAACAGCTGGCTGAGGCTTGCCTGGGATATTTTTTTGAGAAAAGTGGCGAACTGAGTTTTCCAAAACTAAAAAATAGCAATTTATGGTTTCATGCGGTAATGATGCGCGGTTATATGGAGCTTGCTGCGGTGAATGGCAACCAAAAGTATCTTGCAATTTTTGCGGAAAACCTTGAATTTGCCTGGAAGCATATGCGCGACAAAGAAGGGCTTTTCAGCCCAGACTGGACTTTGAAGGATCAACATCAATCGAAGTGGCTCCTTGATCAATGTGCTTTTGTCGAGATGTATGCACGGTTGGCAAAAGCTGGGTACTGATCCCTTATTATCTGCGTGACTTGTAAAATATGATGTTGATCTAGCATGTGAGCGATTCATTGGATAGGCGGGAGATCAGGTTATTTGATTGATAACAAAGTCGTTCAAAAGGTCATTAATACCAAAGATGATGATGAAGCGGCTTTGAATACCACCGTGGACATTATAAAGAAAGAGAAACCGACCATTACTTTTGTGCATTTCGATCAACCTGATGGTGTAGGGCACAATATTGGACATAATACCCCGGAATACTATGCCGAGCTAAAACAGGTCGACAGACGCATAGGCACTTTGCAGCAGGCGGTAAAAGATGCGGGAATAGCTGATGAAACAATTTTTGTTATTGCTGCGGATCACGGTGGCACAGGAAAAGGACACGGTGGTAAATCGCTGGCGGAGGTGGAGATTCCCTGGGTAATGACCGGACCTGGTGTACCCAAAGGGAAAGAAATTAAGGAAACTTTGATGATTTATGATATCGCGCCTACGTTAACTTGGTTGCTTGGTGCACCGCTTGATGCCGCTTGGCGCGGAAAGGCGATCAAAGCATTCCAACAATAGTTGTTGCCCGTCAAACAAAAAGCCCCAAAGAAAACTCTTTGGGGCTTTTTGTTTGACAAATTGTCAATATTATATATCTACGACCACATCCATTTTAAAATCATCATCTTTTAGATGAACAATTTCCGTTGCTTTTTCGTAGTTAGTTGATTTCTTGGAGAAGAAGTCATGTTGTGTCGTTTCAGTATTCAATCCATTCAATACGATTGGGTTGACTTGTTTTACTTCGAAGATCGGATCAAAGCCCAAATTCATCAATGCTTTGTTGGCATTGTAACGAACATATTCTTTTACCTCTGCAGTTAAACCAACTTCAGTGTAGATCTCTTCTGTATATTTCAGCTCATTTTCATACAAATTGTAAAGCAAGGCCAGGAAACGAGCTTTTACCTGATCTTGATTTTTTAATTTTTTGAATTGATCTTGGGCTATTAATCCAACGAATACACCGTGGATAGATTCGTCTGCGATAATTTTCTTAATGATATCGGCAGAAGCAACCATTTCGCCCTGTCCACATAACCATAATGGCAAGAAGAATCCAGAATAGAATAAGAAAGACTCCAATAATACGGATGCAGCCATTGCCATATAAATCTCCTCTTCGGAAGCATCTTCTTTATCGATCGCGCGGTAGTAGCCATCAATCGTTTCTGCTTTGTATTGAAGATATTTATTTTGTTGAACCCATTCGAAAATATCATTTATTTCGGCGGTCGTAGAAACTGTCGTGAAAATGGTGGAATACGATTTTGCATGGATAGCTTCCATCATACACATATACGACAATACCGCTTTATTCTGTAAGGTGTCGATATGATCGATGATTTTAGGCATACCTGTATGGCTTTGAAGGGTATCCAAAAGGGTCAATCCTCCTAAAGCTTTTTTATACGCATCTTTCATTTCTGGACTGATACGTTTCCAGCTATCGATATCTTTTGATGGAATGTATTCCGTGTCGATCCAGAATTGACGGATATTTTGTTCCCAGAACATCAATACATAATCGTTCTCAGGGGTATTCCAGTTGACAGCTTTATATGTTTTACTCATTTTTAGTTTAAAGTATTAGGCATTTATTATCACGTATTTGGATTGTTGATTTTAGATAAGCCAAAAGCCGCCAATGGCTTAGGCAACTTTTGACTTTCTCCCATTATATATCCAAATACTAAAATCTCAAAATTAAGCTGAACAAGAAACACATTCGTCGATGGTCGATTTTCTTGTCCGTGTATAATAAAGGGATTTCAATCCCAATTTATGTGCATAGATATAATATCTTGACAAATCTCGTGTCGAATCCTTTGAGTTTGTATGCAAAATAGTAGATACACCCTGATCAATATGGCGTTGGATGACCGAAATCAATTTCAAGACTTTGAATTGATCCATATCATAAGCCGATTTGAAGTAGAAATAATTATCGTTTGTCAAATATGGCATTGGATAGTAAGTCGTACTATCTCCATATTCACGCACTTCAATGATATCGACGATTGGCATAACTGATGCAGTTGCATTCATGATATACGAAGTCGATTGATTTGGAGCAATGGCCAAACGGTAAGCATGGTAAATACCATGTTCTTTGATTTTTGCTTTTAATTCCAACCAATCTTCTACCGTTGGGATATGTATCCCTTCAAATAACTCCGCTACCTTAGCAGTTTTAGGCATATAATCGCGGTTTACGTAATTGTTGAAATACGTACCATCGGCATAGGCTGATTTTTCAAATCCAACAAATGTTTTACCACGTTCTTTGGCAATTTCCATCGATGCTTCCAATGAATAATAGTTCATCATCATAAAGAAGGTATTGGCAAAATCGAGCGCTTCGTTAGATTCATACATAATGAAGCTTTTTGCAAGGTAACCATGGAGGTTCATTGCACCTAGCCCTACAGAATGCAACTCACGGTTTGCTTTTGCAATAGAAGGAACCATGTCGATATTGGTTACGTCTGTAACGACAGTCAAAGCACGCATAGCCGTTTTTACGGTTTCTTTGATACGTTTGTTGTCCATTACAGTAGCAATATTTAAGGAGCCTAAGTTACAGGAAATACCATAACGGATCGTGTCCTGTTTGCCATAGATCTCAATATCGGATACTTGAGATACTTGCATAATTTCAGTACACAAGTTTGAGAATTTCACTTGACCGATTTCATTCAATGCATGGACACGGTTGGTGTTCTCTTTGAAGAAAATATAAGGATATCCTGATTCTTTTTGTGTCTGTGCAATTTTAACTAAAAGGTGACGAGCATTGATTTTTTTCTTTTTCACGTTTGGATTCGTGATCAATTCGTCGTACATCTTGTCCATATCCATCTCATCCAAGAATTGTCCATACTCTTGCATTACCGTATGTGGGTAGATCAAATAGCATGGTTCATCTTTTTCTGCCAATTCCATGAATTTATCCGGAACGATGATACCGATCGACAATGATTTGATACGTACTTTCTCGTCAACGTTGATTTTTTTACAATCCAAAAATTCTTCGATGTCAGAGTGGAAAATATTGAGGTATACTGCCCCAGCACCCGGACGTTGTCCCAACTGGTTCGCATATGAAAATGTATCTTCCATAATCTTCATGATTGGAAGTACACCGCCGGCACGGCCTTCAACACCTTTAATCGCTTCTCCGCGAGCACGGATTTTGGAGATATTGAACGATACACCACCACCGATAGAAGACAGCTTCATGGCGGAATCAACAGCATAACCGATACCATTTAAGTTGTCGCCGATTTCATCCAAGAAACAAGATACCAATTCACCCGAGCGTTTCTTTCCTGCATTCAAGAATGTAGGTGTCGCTGGCTGGTATTCTTGATTGATCATGATTTCAGCATATTCGATCGCTTTTTGAACACCCTCTTCTCTTGCTAAGAACAAGGAAACAGCAACTACACGATCCTCATAGCGTTCCAGGAACTTTTCACCAGAATCGTCACGTAAAGCGTAGCTCTGGAAGAATTTGAATGCCGCCATAAAAGATTCGAAACGGAATTTTTTCGCATACACATAGTTGAAGACCGTTTCCATTTCTTCAAATGTAAACCATTGGTAAAAGTCAATATAATAGTTGTTTTCTACCAAATAGTCTATTTTTTCTTTTAATGTATAAAAGAACACTGTGTTCTTATTTACATATTCTAAGAAATATGCACGAACCGCTTCCTTATCTTTATGTAAGCTGAATTCGTCATCATGCTTAATCATGATTTCATTATTAAGCAATATCCAGTTTTTTGCTACTTCGTTTGCTACCATCGCAAAAGTTCTTTAAGATGTCAATAAATTGATTAATATCTTCCATTGTTCCGGACAGTTCAAATTTGAACGCCAGTGGAATGTCGAAATCCTGTGAAATGCGATCAGCTGCTAGACCAAAATTCGGTCCCCAGTTGCGGTTGCCACTGGAAGTAACAGAATAAATATTTTTAGCTTCGCGTTTCATGAATTCTTTTGTATTTTCGGGCACCTGTCCAAAATTTGTGGTGAAAGTGACCAAATGCCCAGGGTCTTTTACCGTTAAATCGGCGGTGATTTTATGGATTTGCCAACCCGTTATCTGAGCTACTTTATCCATAAAACGTTGTACGTTCCCCGTTCTGGAATCATAATAAATGTGTATCATGTCACTGTTTCATTTTAATGATACGCTAAATTTATTAAAGTGCAATGGCAGCCAATTCCTCTGGTTTAAAGCCAATGATACGGTGTTGAATCTCTTCATTTTCCAACACAATTACCGTAGGAACAGTGCGGATTTTGAATCTTGCGGCCAAGTCTGGTTCATCAAAAGGATTAACCGTTTCATATTGGATACCTTTTTGATCCAAATAAGCCGATACTTGTGCACAAGGAGCACAATCGTTTTTCTCAAATTTGATAATTCTTGCCATGTTTACTTGTTTATTTTTTTACTCCAATCTTTATAGAAAAACCCGGTACGAAGTTAATGGTATCAATTTTAATCGGGGAGACTAGATTGAAGGTTAATCTAGCCATTTAAAATAGACAATTCGCCAAAAAGAAAAGTCTGTATTTCGATACTTAAAAACTTCGTTGAGTTGCCAATTCTTTCATTAGCTTAACAAATATCTTATATTTTCTTTCGATGCGGTAGTTTGACTTTTCCACATTTTGGGCAAAAGTTTGTCAGAGAATGCGTTTGCTGAAGATTCGTGTTTTTAAATTGCTGGTTTTCTGTATTTTGTAAATGTGGATAACTTTAAATTAGTAATTTTTACCGCTATTTTACAAATGATTTAAGTTTAATTTTAGTGTCATAAAAAAGCTACAAAGCTTGCTTTTTTATGAAATTTTTATTACCTTATTTTGCCCTAATTTGAAAAATAAATTTATGAAGAAACTATTCTATGGTCTCTTGCTTCTAGCATCGCTACAGACGCAAGCGCAGGAAAACATTACCTTTCAAAAACCCTCTACTGAAATTTTGGCCTTAGCCGATTATGTGCGCCCACCTCAAATAAAGATTTCAAGCGATAAAAATTGGATGTTATTTACGTTTCGACCTACGTATAAAAGCCTGACCGACTTAGGCCAGGAAGAAATGAAACTGGCGGGATTGCGGATTAATCCGAAGACGAACATGGAAAGTTCAACAATCTTTTTCGATAAGATTGCCTTGAAAAAAATAGGGCAAAATGTGGAATTTTCCGACTTCACGGGGATACCCGAAAAAGCGGCGATGGCCAATTTTGTATTCTCTCCAGACAATAAGCTTTTGGCATTTAGCAATACAAATGAAAGCGGAACGGCCTTATTTGTCATTGATCTTGCAACTCGAAATGTCAAACAGTTGACTGCCTACAATCTGAATGGAACATTAACAGCGCCATTTCAGTGGCTGAGAAATTCTTCCGGTTTACTGATTACAAGCCTGCCAAAGGATAGGGCTGCACTGTTAGATCCTTCAAAAGATTTGCCGACAGGACCTATTGTCTCAACGAGTGATGGGAAGGTGTCCCAATTGAGAACGTACCAAGATCTGCTTAAAAATCCGCAGGACGAAGCGAATTTCGAAACATTGGTGCAATCCAATCTTGAACTTGTGGACCTTGACGGTAAGATTTCTTCCTTTAAAGATAAAGCCATTTATACGGGAATCAGCTTCTCTCCGGATGGCGAGTACGTGATGATCACGACTATCACAAAACCTTATTCCTATGTAGTTCCCGTCTCGTCTTTTCCACAGCAGATTCGTATTTATGATCGATCGGGCAAAGAAATAGCGCTTGTGAATGAGACCCCCTTGACAGAGGTAATGCCAAAGGGTTTTTCGTCGACACGATCGGGAAAACGGGCCTGGCATTGGCGGAGTGATCAGCCAGCTACGTTGGCCTATGTAGAAGCTTTGGATGGTGGGAACGCGAATAAACCTGCTGAGTTTCGTGATGCCTTATATACTTTATCTTACCCTTACAACGGTGCGGGGAAACTTATTTTTAAAACCAAAGACCGTTATGCTGGTGTAACATGGGGAAATGATAAATATGCATTGATCAATTCGCAATGGTACGATACGAGAAATGCAAAAACTTTTGTGGTGAATCCTTCTACCGGAGAATCCAAACTGTTGCAAGAGCGGAACAGTCAGGATGTGTATAATGATCCAGGAGATGTGTATATGGAAAAAAATAGTTTAGGCACTTATTCAATGTATGTAGATAAAGATAAAGCACTGTTTGTTGGTAAGGGATTTACTAAAAATGGTGAGTTTCCTTTTGTGGATGAGCTTGATCTGCATTCATTGAAGAAAAAACGCATCTACACTGCTCCAGCATCTGAAATGCAAGAACGTATCGCCCAACTAGTGAACCCTAAAACTGGTGATCTGTTGATTTCGCTTCAGTCAGCATCGATTTATCCGAATTATTTCATGAAAAATATGAAATCGGGGAAACAGGTGACGCTCACCACGTTGGAAAACCCGTTTAAATCGTTGGAAAAAGTCCATAAAGAGATTTTAAAATACAAGCGCAAGGATGGAGTCGAACTTTCCGGAACGTTATATTTACCTGCCGGTTATGATTTTACGAAGAAAGAGAAGTTGCCTCTGCTAATGTGGGCTTATCCACGGGAATATAAAGACAAGAATACAGCAGGGCAAAGCACGGCCAATCCGAAAGAGTTTACCTTCCCAAGTTATGGTTCTTTTATCTACTGGGTATCGAAGGGCTATGCTGTATTGGATAATGCGGCCTTCCCTATTGTTGGAGAGGGAACAAAAGAACCGAATGATACCTTTATTGAACAACTTGTGGCAAATGCCGAAGCTGCAATTGATGCGGTAGATCATTTGGGTTATATCGATCGGAAAAAAGTTGCTGTGGGTGGGCATTCCTATGGTGCGTTTATGACAGCACATCTGTTGTCCAATTCAAAATTGTTTGCCGCAGGAATAGCGCGTTCTGGAGCATACAATCGGACCTTAACACCATTTGGTTTTCAGAGTGAACAACGTAACTTCTGGGATGATCCAGCCTTGTATATGACCATGTCTCCATTTGTGAGTGCTGATCGGATGAAAACCCCACTTTTGTTGGTTCATGGCGGAGCCGATAATAATCCCGGAACATTCACCCTGCAGACAGAACGCTATTTTCAGGCCCTGAAAAACTTGGGAGCTCCCGTGCGTATGGTCATTTTACCACGCGAAGCACATGGATATGTCGCCAAAGAAAATATCTTCCATTTACTATGGGAACAAGATCAGTTTCTAGAAAAATATTTAAGAAACTGACCATTTAACTAACCGAAATCAATAGCATTACAGAGTGAACACTTAAATAGAAAAAGGAAATAATTATTATTCCCTTTTTCTATTTAAGTGTTTATTTTCTTGAGGCCTGTTTTTTTTCATTAAGTACCAATGATCTCAATCGTTCTGTTTATAAAAATTGTTCAGACTCATTGACTTCAATACACTCCTTTCACTCGGTTATTGCTCAGAATATACCTTGTGTCTACTTTCATAGCCTCTATTCTTGCAAGATGATAAATATTTTGTAGCTATTTACTCGCTTTAACCATAAACGGAACGACATACTGTCCCCATTCTAAAGAGACGGTTCCTTGCGGAGTTGCATTGATCTTAAATTGTTCCTGTGAATTGCTTGCTGTGGCATTGCTAACAGAAACACGTAAAGCATCTTCGTTGGCATCATATTTTGTTCCCCACTGATTCCACACTTTATTGAACATAATTGTTGTTTCGTGTTCTCCAGGGATGCTGTAAAGGCCATATTTACCAGCAGCTAATTTCTTGCCTTCAACCAATACATCTTTATTAAATTCGATGGTGGTCGCTTCATTTGCTCCAGTACGCCATACAATACCGATAGGGGCGATATCAACACCAAGCTGACGGCCTTTCAATGAAGGGCGGCTATAATTAATGTCAATCGTGACACCATCGGTGGTGGTTACCTTAGTGTTGTCTGGAGGACTTGGGCGTTTACTTTTGTCGGTCTGAGCAAAAGTAAGTTGACCTATTAAGGTCAGAATCGTTAAAATTAGTACTCTCATTTTTCGTATAGTATTGATTAAACAATTAAACTTAGATAAATTACTTTTTATATGCAATATGCCTTTGGTCAAATAAAAATAATTTATCGCTCTCTCCTAAGCTATTGAATATCTTTTAATAACGGAAATATACGATTTTTTAGGTGATGGAATTGTTAGTTTTTTTTGAATATTTGGGGAATGGCAATTGTATTCTTATAAACAGAAAAAGCCCGTGATTTGTGCACGAGCTTTTTTCTGTTTATACGCTTTTACTTATACAAGGTATTCAAATAGTGTCTGGTCTTTATTGATTTCAATGACATCAAACTTATATTCTTTCATGCGTTCAATCAGTGTTTCGTAATCCTCAGGCTTGTTGAGCTCAATGCCGACTAGCGCTGGACCTCTTTCGCGTTCGGTTTTTTTGATAAACTCAAAACGGGTAATATCATCCTTAGGCCCCAATACTTCAGAAACGAAGAGTTTTAAGGCGCCTGGACGTTGTGGGAAACGAACGATAAAATAATGCTTGTACCCTTCGTAAAGTAGAGACAATTCTTTGATTTCACTCATGCGGTCGATATCGTTGTTTCCACCGGATATGATGCAGACGACTTTCTTACCTTTAATTTCATCTTTGTGAAATTCAAGAGCGGCCACGGATAGAGCGCCTGCAGGCTCAACGACAATTGCATCCTTATTGTACAGCTCTAGGATACAGGTACAGATCTTTCCTTCGGGAATAGAGCGTGTATCATCCAACAACTGTTTGGCAATTTCAAATGTCGTTGCACCGATCTTTTTAACGGCGGCCCCATCAACAAATTTGTTGATATGCTCGAGCTCGATCGGTGCGCCATGTGTCAAAGCCGCTTGCATAGAAGGAGCTCCTTCGGGTTCAACACCATAACATTTGATCGCTTTGTTTTTACTCTTCAGGTAATAGCTTGCTCCCGCGGCAAGTCCACCTCCACCAATTGGGATAAATATGGCGTCCATATCGGGAAGATCTTGTAAAGCTTCAACGGCTACAGTACCCTGTCCTTCCACAACTTTGAGATCATCAAATGGCGGAATGAAAGTCATGCCATGCTCTGCTGTATAAGCCAGCGCCGCTTTTTGGCAGTCATCAAAAGTGTCTCCGGTCAAGATGATTTCTACATTACCGTTACCCCACATTTCCGTTTGTGAAATCTTTTGGCGTGGTGTCGGACCCGGCATAAATATCACGCCTTTGATGTCGAGTTTATTGCAGGAGAAAGCAACGCCCTGAGCGTGGTTGCCTGCGCTGGCACATACAACGCCACGTTGTCGCTCTTCCGCTGTTAAGGAAATAATTTTATTGTAGGCACCGCGTAATTTATAGGAACGTACGACTTGTAAATCTTCCCGTTTGAGATAGACTTCAGCGCCATATTTTTCGGATAGATGCCGATTATATTGAAGCGGTGTTCTGTTGACCACAGACTTGATGCGGTCAAGCGTAGCTTCTGAATTGATGTTTAAGGTTGATAGATTCATTGTTAGATGATTGCCTAGTTAAGGTAGCAAATAAAACGCAGATATTCGCTGTTATATGAGAGATTCTACCTATACAGTGTTTAAATTTAGTTGATTTTGAATGGAAGACCGTCTGAACACATGCTAAAATAATAATCAGCTATGTGTCATGTGGATCCTTTTAAAAAAAATGTACTTATGATAAAAAAAGGCTGCATCTGCAGCCTTCCTTTTTTTATATTTTTTCCTGGATGAGGCTTTTTAGGTCATCATCACAAATATTTTTCTTTTCGTCGGCTAAAACCAGGAAACGTTGATAGCAATCTGCTAAATCATCTTTTTCAAGATGGAAACCTAAACGCTCCAAATGGTGCTTAAGGGCATGTCTACCTGAACGAGCTGTCAGGATAATATCAGCTTCAACCAAACCAACATCTTCTGGTCTGATGATCTCATAGTTTTCGCGGTGTTTTAGGAAACCATCTTGGTGAATACCCGAGCTATGCGCGAAGGCATTACGGCCAACGATTGCTTTATTCGGTTGGACAGGCATGTTCATCATTTCACTTACCTTGCGCGATAAGTACGTAAACATGCGGCTATCGATGTTTGATGTTAAGCTTCCAAACGACTGGTTGTGTACTTTAAGGATCATGGCCACTTCTTCAAGCGACGTGTTTCCGGCACGTTCACCGATACCGTTGATTGTACATTCTACCTGGCGGGCTCCATTTTGAATGGCAGCGATAGAATTTGCTGTTGCAAGTCCTAGGTCATTGTGACAATGTGCGGAAATAATTGCCTGATCGATATTGCGTACATTCTCCTTGAGGTAATTGATTTTTGAGCCATATTGGTCTGGCAGACAATAACCGTTTGTATCGGGGATATTGACTACCGTAGCACCGGCAGCAATCACCGATTCAACCATTTTAGCTAGAAATGCCAAGTCTGCGCGACCCGCATCTTCTGCATAAAACTCGACATCTTCCACATAGGATTTGGCATGTTTTACAGCCGCAACGGCACGTTCTAAAATTTCTTCTCTTGTGCTGTTGAATTTATATTTGATATGCATGTCCGAAGAACCAATACCGGTGTGAATACGTGGGCGTTTGGCATATTTTAATGCCTCAGCAGCTACGTCAATATCGTTTTGATTGGCACGGGTCAATGCACATATAATGACATCGTTTACCGCTTTAGATAATTCGACGACCGATTGAAAATCACCAGGGCTAGACACTGGGAAACCGGCTTCGATAATATCCACCCCTAGTTTTTCCAGGTCTTTAGCAATCTCAATTTTCTCCGGAGTGGTTAATTGGCAGCCTGGTACCTGTTCGCCATCACGTAAGGTGGTGTCGAAAATGTAAAGATGATTAGGATCGTGTAACATAATTTCTTAATTCAAAAGATTTACAAATTAAAAAGGGTATACTATTTAATAAAATCCAATACTTTTTCACCCATTTCCTGAGTACCTAAGATTTTTGAAGCTTCTGTGCTGCTGTTGGCAATATCACCGGTTCTCCAACCAGCTTTTAATGTTTCTGCAACAGCATTGGTAACCGCTTTAGCTTCCTCCTGTAGACCAAAGCTAATATCAAGCATCAAGGCAGCAGATAAAATTGAAGCCAATGGATTTGCTTTATTTTGACCAGCGATATCGTGTGCAGAGCCGTGGATAGGTTCGAAGAAGCCTGTGCCATCACCTACGGAAGCAGAAGCCAACATACCCATCGAGCCTGCGATCTGTGACGCTTCGTCTGTCAGGATATCACCAAAAAGATTGGCTGTCAATACCACATCGAATTTCTTTGGATTTTTCACCAATTGCATGGCCGCATTATCGATAAACATGTGCTCGGTTTCAACATCCGGATATTCCTTTTGCGATTTCCTGGACAACTTCTCTCCACAGGCGGGATGTTTCCAATACATTGGCTTTATCAACAGAGCATAGTCTTTTGTTACGCGTACGTGCTGCATCATAAGCTTTACGTGCGATACGCTCAACCTCGTAACGGTGATAATTCATCAAGTCTGAAGCAAAGGTATTATCCTCATTGCGATTTTTCTCACCAAAATAGACATCACCTGTCAGTTCACGGAAGAAAAGAATATCTGTACCTTGAAGAATTTCGGGCTTTAAACTCGAAGCATCCAATAACTCATCGAATAAAAGGATTGGACGAAGATTTGCGTAAAGACCTAGTTCTTTACGGATTTTCAACAAGCCTTGTTCAGGTCTTACCTTAGCAGAAGGATCATTATCATACTTAATATGGCCAATGGCGCCGAAAAGGATCGCATCAGAAGCTTTTGCTTTAGCTAATGTCTCATCAGGTAGCGGGTTGCCTGTCGCTTCAATTGCAGTATGGCCCATGATAGCTTCATCAAAGCTGAACTCATGACCATAATTTTCACCTATTTTTTCTAAAACTTTTTTACCCCAAGTTGTTACTTCTTGGCCTATGCCATCTCCAGGTATGATTAAAATATTTTTCTTCATTGTATTTTTAATATTGAGCTATCAGAGATAGGTCTATTGAAACTTTGGAAAATAGGCCTAAAGCCTATTGAGTTATCTTTATTTTTGACTTTTGATTTCCAGTGTTTTCCGATATCTTGATTCTCTTTTTATTTTTTTGTTCTTATTTTCGAATTAATTGAAGTTTTCCACAATTTTTATGTTGATAAAGTTTCTTTTTTGTGGATAACTTCGGATATAGCCTTTACTTCTCCCTTTTCCAACACGATTTTATTGTCAATGCACGTTGGTAGCTGGGTTTGGAAGTGACCTACATAAATGAGCGTCTGGCCACTTTTACTGAGGTCATCGATGACGTCGTTGAAATACTGGGTCTGCTCTTGGTCTAAACCCTGACAAGGTTCGTCCAAAATCAGCAATTCTGGATGTTTCACGATCGTGCGAGCCAATAGGACCAAACGTTGTTGGCCTAATGGTAACGACCCCAAGGTTTTGTGTTTAACCTCTTTAAGGTCAAAAAAATGGAGAATTTGCTCGAGCTTTTGCTGTTGTTCAAACCCTAATCGCTGGTATAGGCTCATGGAATCAAAAAATCCAGAAGCAATCGTCTGCCCAACGTTGGCATTCATATCATAGTACCAATGCAATTCTGGCGATATAATACCCAAATGTTCTTTGATATCCCAAATACTTTCTCCAGATCCTCTTTTTTTGCCAAAAAGATGGATGTCATTAGCGTAAGCCTGTGGATGATCGCCGTTGATGAGACTAAGCAAAGTTGATTTTCCTGAACCATTATGCCCTTGTAGCAACCATTTTTCACCGGCTTTTACTTCCCAGTCAATATTCTTTAAGACTTGTTTTTCGCCGTATGAAATATTGATTTTGTTCATTTTTACCATGACCTGGGCGGATACCTGAGGAGCCTGTTGTAGAAAATAAGGCAGCGCCTTTCTTGTTCGGGGCAAGCCTTTGGATAGCTCTTCACTCCGTTGGCGAATCCTGATTTTACCTTCCTGAATTTCCGCAAAACGATTGATACAATCCGGTTGTTCGTCATCATTACTGATCAACAACAAGGTGACCCCTTTATCCGCAAGCTGATCGAAAATCTGATTGAGATCTTCCCGAGACTGTGCATCTAGTCCTGTATAAGGCTGGTCGATAATGAGCACCTGAGGTTGAAGCCACAGAGCTTTAATCAATTGCAGCCTCTTGTGTTCGCCACTCGAAAGTTCAATCAACTGCTGATCTTTGAAATTTTCGAATCCGAAAATGTTCAGGTAAGAACGTACATTTTCAAAAGAAAGCTGTTCTTCTTGCGCAAAATGTTTCAACTCAGCAAAAACCGTTAATGTATCGTTTTTTGCAAATTTGTTGTAGCGCTGTTGGTAATAGAAATTGCGATCGCCTTCAAGATTGGTAAATTGAAACCAATTGGAAACGTAATGAATTTTTGCCGGCAGTGGGCTCGTTGGATCAAGGTGGAATGTGATCTCGCCTTCATACTTCAATTGCCCGGCAATCGCTTTTGCAAGTGTGGTTTTTCCTGTACCGCTCGGACCGCCTAAGATCCATTGCTCGCCAGGAAAAATTTGCCAATTTAAGTCGTGCAGTACGGTATCTTTACCGTACTGAATGGTTAAATTGGCAATATGGACGACAGGATCTACCATTGTCTGTTTGCTTCAAATGCTTCGATTGAATCTTTTTGGTTAAGGATAAAATCAATGTCATCATATCCATTGATCAAACATGATTTTTTGTATGGATTGATTTCAAACTCAAATTGATCACCTGTCTCTGTCAACATGACTGTTTGTTTTTCAAGATCAACGATAATCGCTGTTGTCGGATTTTGGTGCACCAATTCGAAAATTTTTGCCAAAAACTCTTCGGGTACCTGAATCGGTAATACACCATTGTTAAGGGCATTTCCTTTGAATATATCGGCAAAGAATGAGCTGATGACCACGTCAAAACCATAGTCTTGAATAGCCCATGCAGCATGCTCGCGGCTTGAACCACAACCAAAGTTTTTACCGGCAACCAATATTTTTCCTGTATAGGTTGGGTTGTTCAATACAAAGTCAGTTTTGGGCTGATTGTCTGTATCAAAACGCCAGTCGCGGAATAAATTATCACCAAAACCTTCGCGCGTAGTTGCTTTTAGAAAGCGTGCGGGTATAATTTGATCGGTATCAATATTTTCGATAGGTAGAGGGACTACCTGTGACGTTAAAGTTTCAAATTTTTTCATTTTTTTCTGCTTAGATCAACTCTCTTACATCTGTTACTTTACCTGTTACTGCCGCAGCTGCTGCTGTCAAAGGAGATACCAGCATGGTGCGGGCATTCGGTCCCTGACGCCCTTCGAAATTTCTATTTGAAGTCGAAACACAATATTTACCAGCAGGGATTTTATCTTCGTTCATACCTAAACATGCCGAGCATCCTGGTTCACGTAACTGGAATCCTGCCGCTTCAAATATTTTATCCAAGCCTTCTTCTTTAGCTTGTTTTTCTACTTGTTTTGAGCCCGGTACAATCCATACTTCAACGTCTTGTGCTTTTTGCTTGCCTTTAACGAATGAAGCTACTTCACGTAAATCTTCAATACGGGAATTGGTACAACTTCCGATGAACACATAATCAACACGGTTGCCTAAGACTGTTGAGTCATCTTTGAAGCCCATGTAATCCAATGCTTTTTGGTACGATGGTCTTTCTGATTCCGCTTGTGCGCTAGTTGCTGGAATATGCTCCGCAATACCCATACCCATGCCTGGATTGGTACCATAAGTAATCATTGGCGCAATGTCTGCAGCATCAAAAGTCAACACTTTATCAAAGATGGCATCTTCGTCAGAATACAATGTTTTCCAGTACGCTAGGGCTTTATCCCATTCTTCACCTTTCGGTGCGAATTCACGGCCTTCTACGTAGTCGAAAGTGATCTGATCTGGAGCAATTAAGCCTCCACGTGCACCCATTTCTATACTCATATTACAAATGGTCATACGTGCTTCCATGCTTAAAGAACGGATTGCTGAACCAGCATATTCAATAAAGTAACCTGTACCGCCCGCAGCAGAGATTTTAGAGATGATATATAGGATGATATCTTTTGCTCCAACACCTTTTTGAAGGGTACCGTTGACTTCAATTTTCATTGTTTTTGGCTTCGACTGCAACAAACATTGTGTTGCGAAGACCTGTTCAACCTGAGAGGTTCCAATACCAAAAGCAATAGCTCCAAAAGCACCATGTGTTGAGGTATGACTATCGCCACAGACCATCGTTTTACCTGGTAGGGTGATACCCAGCTCCGGACCAATAACGTGTACAATCCCTTGGTATGGATGTCCTAAACCATATAATTCAATACCAAATTCAGCACAATTTTTGGTGAGCATATCAACTTGATAACGGGATAGCTCTTCTTTGATCGGTAAATGTTGATTGAGTGTCGGTACGTTGTGGTCGGCAGTAGCTACCGTTTGCTTTGGACGAAAAACTGGGATTCCTCTTTTACGCAAGCCATCGAAAGCTTGAGGTGAAGTAACTTCATGAATCAAGTGGGTGTCGATATATATAATATCCGGAAACCCTTCTTCACGCTTGACGACGTGCGCATCCCAAATCTTTTCTACTAATGTTTTTGACATTTTTTAATCTCTCTTATGTTATTTTTATATGAACCAAGGTGATATTGCAAATGTCTCAATATCACCTTGATTTCGATATACTAAATTACGAAATATTCATGATTTTTGGAGCATGTATAATTTCGTATGGACTTTTAAACAGTTTTGATGGCTTTCATTGCAGTCATCGCTTTGCGCAATTTGCGACCGACGATTTCTACAGGGTGATCGCGTAGAATTTCATTGATGACAACTAATTGTGCGTTATCAACTGCAGCATCTCTACCTTCATTGAAGTTTTTACCTACGAGATCAGTATCAACAGTTTTCATGAAGTCGGCCAACAAAGGTTTACAAGCTTGGTCGAATAGGTAACAACCGTATTCTGCTGTATCAGAGATAACACGGTTCATTTCGAACAATTTCTTGCGAGCGATTGTGTTAGCGATCAATGGTGTTTCGTGCAATGATTCATAATATGCTGATTCTGGTTTGATACCTGCTTCAACCATTGTTTCGAATGCCAATTCAACACCTGCACGGATGAAAGCAACCATCAGTGTATAGTTGTCAAAGTATTCTTGTTCGTTGATTTTAACATCACCAGCAGGTGTCTTTTCGAATGCAGTTTCACCTGTTTCGGCTCTCCATTTCAATAAATTCGCATCACCATTTGCCCAGTCTTCCATCATGGTCTTGCTAAAGTGACCTGACATGATATCATCTTGGTGTTTTTGGAATAAAGGACGCATGATATCTTTCAATTCTTCAGAGATCTCAAAGGCTTTTACTTTTGCAGGATTGCTCAAACGGTCCATCATACCGCTTACGCCACCATGTTTCAAGGCTTCAGTGATAACTTCTACACCGTATTGTACCAATTTGGATGCGTAACCAGCTTCGATACCTTTCTCGATCATTTTGTCGAAAGATAAGATCGAACCTGTTTGCAACAATCCACAAAGAATCGTTTGCTCACCCATTAAATCTGATTTTACCTCGGCTACGAATGAAGATTTCAATACACCGGCTTTATGTCCACCTGTTCCTACGCAGTATGCTTTTGCTTCAGCCCAGCCTTTTCCTTGCGGATCATTCTCTGGGTGAACAGCGATTAAGGTAGGAACACCAAAACCACGAAGGTACTCTGCGCGAACCTCAGAACCTGGACATTTTGGAGCAACCATGATGACAGTGATATCTTTACGGATTTGCATACCTTCTTCAACGATGTTGAAACCGTGTGAGTACGATAATGTAGCACCTTCTTTCATTAACGGCATGACAGCGTTGATTACTGAAGTATGTTGTTTATCTGGAGTCAAGTTGATAACTAAATCCGCAGATGGGATCAATTCTTCGTAAGTGCCTACGTTAAAGTTGTTGTCCGTAGCGTTTTTCCAAGAATCTCTTTTTTGTTCAATAGCTTCTTTACGCAAAGCATAAGAAACGTCCAGTCCGCTATCTCTTAGGTTTAAACCTTGGTTCAAGCCTTGCGCACCACATCCTACGATTACGATTTTTTTACCTTTTAAAGCATTTACACCATCTGTGAATTCAGTGTTGTCCATGAATTCAGCGTGACTTAATTGTTCTAACTGCTCTCTAAGCGGTAAGGTGTTGAAATAATTTGCCATTGTTTTACTTTCTTTCTGTTATGGGTTGTTGATTATTTATTTTAATTATTGTACTAATCTGCGTTGCGCCATGGCGTAACCGAAATGAACGTTATCGTGACCTGATGTCAGGGCAATAACTTCTTCGATGGTATCCATTGGATAGCCATAGGTTGCTGTTGAAAAGGAGGTGATTTCTCCGAAAACACCGTGTTCATAGTCAGCAGCAATTTGCTCAATACTGCGGATTGCGATTTCTTTCAATTCATCAACCTCTGCTTGTTCAACAAAGCGGGTTGGCTTGGTGTCTTTTTTATAATCTTCATTATATTTTACCCAGGTCGTGTCGGCTTTAATACCTGTACGGACATAGACTAAGGTCTGTGTACTGACGACAATGTGGGCAAAATTCCAGATGATATTATTGTTAAATCCCGTGGGAATTTTGTTAAGCTGTTCAATGGAAAGACCGTCAAGTAATTCAATGAATTTTTGACGTGACTTTAAGATAAATTTAAATGTCTCTTGCATAATACTTTTAAAGCTTACATTGTAAATACATCATCTCTTTTGTCGAGATACTCGTTCTCTACAATTTCTATCGATGGTTCCTTGGCTTCAAACTGAACCAATTTGGAGTGGAAACCTGCGCTATCTTTAATGATGGCGATACGTGCGCCACGGACAAATTCGATCAAACCATATTTGGTCAATTCTTCTGTCAACTTATCGATCTCCTCACGGTGACCTGCAGTTTCAAAGACGATATAGTCGTTGCGGATCACAACAACATTGGCACCATATTGACGCAATAAACGTTCTACATATACCTTTTCATTCACAACATCCGCAGGCACTTTATAGAGCGCCTGTTCTTGCCAGATCACTTCATCATTGGTATTGTAATAGGCCTTGAGGATATCAATCTGTTTTTCCAGTTGACGACAAAGCTTACGCAGAACATCTTCAGCCTCCGTGATGACGATGGTAAAACGATGTATCCCTTCTACTTCAGAAGGGGAAGTATTCAAGCTTTCAATATTAATTTTTCTTCTTGAAAAAATGGTTGAGATTCGACCGATAAGACCGATTGAATTCTCTGTATATAGGGTGATGGTATATTCTTGTTTTTCCATGTCAAATTCTACTTTAAACGTATCTCAGATACCGATGTTCCTTGTGCAACCATTGGAAATACATTGTTTTCCTTACCTACCATCACTTCCAATAGATATGCTCCGTCGTGATCAATCATGGTTTTCAGTGCATTACGTAAGTCTTTACGTTCCGAAATCTTCTGACCGTCGATGTAATAGCCTTTCGCAACAGCAACAAAGTCAGGACTCGTGATATTCACGAATGAATAACGTTTGTCATGAAACAATTGCTGCCACTGGCGTACCATGCCCAAGAACTCATTGTTGAGGATCATGATTTTGACTTTTGCACCAAATTGCATAATTGTTCCCAGCTCCTGGATCGTCATTTGTATACCACCATCACCGATGATTGCTACGACAGTTTTCTCTGGCGCGCCATACCAGGCACCGATTGCTGCCGGAAGACCAAAGCCCATCGTTCCTAAACCCCCGGAGGTTACATTCGATTTGCTGTTGTTGAACTTAGCATAGCGACAAGTGACCATTTGATGTTGACCGACGTCCGTTGTAATGATCGCATCACCGCCTGTCAATTCATTCAACACATGGATGACCTCACCCATGGTCATAATATCGGTTTGTGGGTGAAGTTCGTTTTGGATGACTTCCTTGATTTCTTCTTTTTCAAGTTCACGGAATTGTTCCAACCAAGCGGAGTGATCTGCGGCATTTACTAATTCCGTCAGCATGGGAAGTGATTCCTTACAATCGCCCCATACAGGTACGGTTGTTTGTACGTTTTTGTCAATCTCTGCGGGATCTATATCCAAATGGATTACTTTTGCCTGTTTGGCATATTTGTCCAAACGACCTGTCACACGGTCATCGAAACGCATGCCGATGGCTATTAAAACATCACATTCATTGGTCATGACATTTGGCGCATAGTTGCCATGCATACCCAGCATCCCGACGTGAAGTTTATGATCCGTTGGAAGTGCACTTAACCCCATGACAGTCGATGCCGAAGGAATGCCAGTTTTCTCGATAAAAGCTTTGAATTCTTCCTCTGCTTTTCCAAGAATGATGCCTTGTCCAAAAAGAACAAATGGTTTTTTTGCATCGTTGATTAACGCTGCAGCTTGCTCAACATATTCTTTACGAACTTGTGGTGCAGGTCTGTAACTGCGTACATGGCTGCATTTTTCGTAACCGAAGTAATCGAACAATTGTAGCTGTGCATTTTTGGTAATATCGATCAATACCGGTCCTGGACGACCTGTGCTGGCAATATAAAATGCTTTTGCGAGTGCGGCTGGAATTTCAGTTGCGTCGGTGACTTGGTAGTTCCATTTGGTGACAGGTGCCGTGATATTGATGACATCTGTTTCCTGAAAAGCATCCGTTCCCAAAAGTGAAGCAAAGACCTGGCCTGTGACACAGACGATAGGGTTACTATCGATCATGGCATCAGCCAGTCCAGTAACTAGGTTTGTTGCTCCAGGGCCACTTGTCGCAAAGACGACGCCTGTACGACCTGAAGTTCTTGCATAACCTTGCGCCGCGTGGATTCCACCTTGTTCATGGCGCACTAAAATATGCTTCAGACGATCCGTATAATCATAAAGGGCATCATAGATCGGCATAATTGCGCCTCCAGGATAACCAAATACGGTATCAACTCCTTCGCTCAATAAGGCCTCCAATACAGCTTTCGATCCCGAAATTTGTGTCGGAGTTTGCTGCGCTGTAGCGGCCTTATTTTCTGTTATTTCCAGTGTACTCATTACGTTGATTTTTTTATTGTTGATTATTCAGTCTTTTAGTATTTAGATATTAGATCTGAGACATTAAGCGTCGATTGTTTAGGTCTGTATTTGCTTAATGTCTCTGTTTTTTATTTTCTACTGATCCGTTACACAGCCTTCTGATGCATCGGCAACAGTTTTAGCGTATTTGTATAAAACTCCTTTGCTAACTTTTAACGCTGGTTGTACCCAAGCGGCACGGCGTTGCGCAATCTCTTCATCGGAAAGCAGCACATTGATGCTGTTATTTACCGCATCGATCTCGATAATGTCATCATCATTTACAAGACCGATCAATCCGCCTTTGTAAGATTCTGGTGTGATATGTCCGACGACAAAACCATGTGTACCACCCGAGAAACGGCCATCGGTGATTAAAGCAACAGATTTACCAAGGCCAGCACCAATAATCAAGGAGGTTGGTTTAAGCATTTCAGGCATGCCTGGCGCTCCAACAGGACCTTCATTTTTGATCACCACTACATCTCCTGGTTTGATTCTACCAGATGCGATGCCCGCTACTAAATCATGCTCTCCATCGAATACGCGTGCAGGACCAGTGAATTTTTCACCTTCTTTGCCGGAGATCTTAGCAACAGAACCTTTCTCTGCTAAGTTCCCGTAAAGAATTTGTAAGTGTCCTGTAGCTTTGATTGGATCGCTCAAGGGTTTGATAATCGGTTGATCATATTCCATGATTGATTTAACATCCGCCAAGTTCTCAGCGACCGTTTTTCCTGTTACCGTGATACAGTCACCATGCAATAAACCTTCATTTAAAAGATATTTCATGACAGCAGGTGTTCCGCCAAATTGCTGAAGATCTTGCATCAAGTATTTACCCGACGGTTTAAAGTCAGCTAATACAGGGGTTTCATCACTCATGCGTTGGAAGTCGTCTTGCGTGATGTCTACGCCTACGGCTTTGCCTATTGCAATAAAGTGAAGTACAGCATTGGTACTCCCACCCAAGATAACAATGGTACGTAGCGCGTTCTCAAATGCTTTACGTGTCATGATATCAGAGGGTTTAATATCTTTCTCAAGCAGCGTGCGGATATGTCGACCTGCTTCTAAACATTCATTTTTCTTTTCTTCCGAGATCGCCGGATTGGAAGATGAGTAGGGTAAACTCATTCCCAAGGCTTCAATTGCCGAAGCCATGGTATTTGCGGTATACATTCCGCCACAAGCACCAGCACCAGGGCAGGTATGTTTGATAATGCCTTCATAGTCTTCATCGGAAAGATTTCCGCAGATGCGTTGTCCCAATGCTTCAAATGCAGACACAATGTTTAATTCTTCACCTTTATAGTGTCCTGGAGCGATGGTACCGCCATATACCATTAGAGAAGGACGGTCCAAACGGGCCATGGCCATAATAGCACCAGGCATGTTTTTGTCACAGCCAGGAATAGAGATCAAGCCATCATAATATTGTCCGCCACAGATCGTTTCGATACTATCAGCGATCACATCACGGCTTACCAACGAATAACGCATTCCATCGGTACCATTGCTCATACCGTCACTGACGCCAATAGTTCCAAAGGTCAAACCCACTAACTCATTGTTCCAAACGCCCTTCTTGACGATTTGTGCCAAATCATTTAAGTGCATATTACACGTATTACCATCATATCCCATGCTGGCAATACCGACCTGTGCTTTGTCCATGTCGGCATCTGTAAGACCGATACCATAAAGCATTGCTTTTGCAGCAGGTTGCGTTTCGTCTTGTGTAAATGTACGGCTGTATTTGTTCATTGTGTTTTCGCCGTTAGATGATGACTTCATAATTTTCGTTCTCTAATACTAAATTTTTATATCTTCTTTGGATTGATGCACCTATGCTGTGTTCCCAGGCTTCTTTGTAGATGACATCATCGACTTGTTTGATTCCGATAATTTCTGCCGCAGTTCCACATAAGAAAGCGCTGTCAGCAGTGTAAATATCCTCTACCGTCAATTGCTTTTCAATGACTTCGAAGTTTAATTTTTTACAAATGTTTTTTACCGTCTGGCGTGTAATGCCCGGAAAGATATTCTTCGCTGGCGGCGTATAGATTTTGAAATCCTTTTCGATGAAAATATTTTCACTGGATGCTTGGGCAACGTAGCCTTCGTGGTCGAGCATTAAAGCTTCGTCGTAGCCTTTCCTGATGGCTTCTGTTGTCGCAAGAATGGAGTTAACATACTGCCCAGAGATCTTCGAGTCAATTTTAAAGGATTTTGGATTGGGTCTTTTGATATCAGAGATACATACCTTTAATAGGTTTTGACCAAGATATGGACCCCATTCCCATGCTGCCATCATGAGGGTTGCTTCGGTTGATGAGGTGAGATGCATATTTGAACCAGTCAATACCAAAGGACGTATATAAGCTTCTCTTAGGTTGTTGTTGGCCAAGAGCTCATAACAGATGTCGATCAGCTCTCGGTTGCTCCAGCGATAGGGGATATTAACGGCTTCACATGATCTCTTTAAGCGATCGAAATGCTTGTCAGCTTTAAAGATACGTGGTCCATTGTGGGTGTTATACGCACGTAAACCATCGAACACCGCATACCCATAATGCAATGACTGTGCAAAGGGATCCAATGCAGCCTCGGAAGCTTTTACAAAAGCTCCATCTAAATAGATCAATGTGTTTTTATCGTAATATTTCATAACCCAAAATTTACCTGATGATAGTAGTTCCCTTTGTTGTAATATTGGTGGTAAATCATGCTATCTCGAGCTTCTATAAAAACTTTCGATTTTCATTTCCTCAAGGTAGCAGGAATTACAATAATTGGCAATAGGTAAAGTGCTAATTTTGTATTTAGAATAAAATTTCATTAGGTGTGTTTTTATGAAATTTTATTTTTTAATAATGCCTTTTATTCGGTTTTATATTTTGTTAGTCGCATACCATATTTAAAATTGGTCTACACGGTTGAAAAATTATTTTTTGTTACAATGGTTGATTTTCTTCCTAAAATGAAGAAAATGTCAAAAAAACTTTAAAAAAAAAGCTTCCGATATTTCTATCGGAAGCTTTTTAGATTTTATAAAATCGATTTGATTTAATCTCCGATAATTCCTTCAGCAAGCACGGTAATGACATTGTTTTTTGCTTCCACAACACCACCTTTAATGAACACTTCCTGTTCACCTTTACCTTGTTGAATAATTACTTTTCCATCTTCCAAAGTAGAAACGATGGCAGCATGGTCTTTCAAAATTTGAAAAGAACCCGCAGTGCCCGGTACAGTAACGGATGTTACTTCGCCTTCGAATGCTAATTTGTCTGGAGTGATAATTGTTAACTTCATTATTCTTAGATATAATCTAGATTAAACTGCTTCTGCTAATAATTTTTTACCTTTTTCGATAGCATCATCAATGTTACCGACTAAGTTGAAGGCAGCTTCAGGGTACTCATCTACTTCACCGTCAATGATCATATTGAAACCTTTGATGGTATCTTTGATGTCTACCAATACACCTTTTAAACCTGTAAATTGTTCTGCAACGTGGAAAGGTTGAGATAAGAAACGTTGTACACGACGTGCGCGGTGTACTGTTAATTTATCTTCTTCCGATAATTCGTCCATACCTAAAATGGCGATGATATCTTGTAATTCTTTATAACGTTGAAGAATTTCTTTTACACGTTGTGCAGTATTATAGTGTTCGTTACCTAAAACGGCAGGAGAAAGGATACGTGATGTAGAATCCAAAGGATCCACAGCAGGGTAGATACCTAACTCAGCAATTTTACGAGACAATACTGTCGTTGCATCCAAGTGAGCGAAAGTTGTCGCTGGAGCAGGGTCAGTTAAGTCATCGGCAGGTACATATACGGCTTGAACCGAAGTGATTGAACCGTTTTTAGTTGAAGTGATGCGCTCTTGCATTAAACCCATCTCAGTTGCCAATGTTGGTTGGTAACCTACGGCTGAAGGCATACGACCCAATAGGGCAGATACTTCAGAACCTGCTTGTGTAAAACGGAAGATGTTATCAATGAAGAATAATACGTCACGGCCTTGACCTTCGCCATCACCGTCACGGAAGTATTCCGCTACTGTCAAACCTGATAAAGCAACACGTGCACGTGCCCCAGGAGGCTCGTTCATTTGACCGAATACGAAAGTACATTTTGAATCTTTCATCAGTTCGTGGTCAACAGTTTCCAAAGGCCATTCGCCTTTTTCCATGCCTTCCATAAAGTGCTCACCATATTTGATGATACCAGACTCCAACATCTCGCGCAATAAGTCATTACCCTCACGTGTACGTTCACCTACACCGGCGAATACAGAAAGACCACCGTGACCTTTTGCGATATTGTTGATTAATTCTTGGATTAATACAGTTTTACCTACACCGGCACCACCGAATAAACCAATTTTACCACCTTTAGCATATGGCTCTAAAAGGTCAATAACTTTGATACCAGTAAAAAGTACTTCGGATTCAGTTGACAAATCTTCGAATTTAGGAGGTACGTTGTGGATAGGACGACCATTCTCTTTATTCAAATTTTGGATCCCGTCTATGGCATCACCAACTACATTGAATACACGACCTTTGATTTCTTCACCAACAGGCATTTTGATAGGAGCACCAGTATCGACAACTTCCATTCCGCGAACTAAACCTTCAGTTGCGTCCATGGCAATTGTACGTACACGATCCTGACCTAAGTGTTGTTGAACTTCTAATACAACACGTTGTCCATTTTCTTTTTGAATGTACAATGCATCGTAAATTTTAGGTAGATTTTCACTGTCGGCGAAGTTGACGTCAACAACTGGGCCGATAATCTGCGCTATTTTACCAATCTTGGGCATATTATAGGGACTAAATATTTATTAATCAATTTTATATAAGAGACATAAAAGGCCTCTTTTTTGGTCAGCAAAAATAAGGTTATTCGTTTTTAAAAACAAATAGAATTTGCAATTAAATTACAATTTTATTAATGTAGGTCAAAATGTTATCGATTGTAATTCTGTATGTTTCGATTTCTATACCTGCAAATATAGTTTTTCTCTTTTATTCGGCTAGGTATTTTTGAAGTTTACTGCATTACTTCGTTGAATCTTTTGTTTGTTTTGAGGAATGGTACCTGATGAAATAAAATCGACCTGTAACGGAGTACCTCAAGGAGTCGTTACAGGTCGATCAAAATAAATATGCTATTTTATGAGAAGCAGGACTATATTTTTTTATTTAGTTCGTCCTGCAACTGGCGCTTGAGCAGCTGTTCCTTTTCCATGGATTTTTTACGGAACGTAGCGAATTCTTCTTGCGATTGCTCCGCTGTCTTTTGGAATTCCACCGTGTCCACTTTCGCTTTCCGATAAGAAAATAAAAAGATAAATGCTGCTACGGCCAATACCGCAATGATCGTCCAAACAACTGTATTGTAAAAAGTTTTAGAGGTATTGATGCCCAAGAAAGAAAAACTTTCTGTTTTTTCCTTCTCCTGCGCCAGCTGATCTTTTAAAACCTGAATAGAATCTTGCAAAGTTTTGGTATTGGATGTATAGTTGCTTGAAGATGATTTTAAAGAGCTGATTTCCTTGTGGAGTTTTGCTACGGTATCTATGACATTTCGTTTCACAATATCCAGATTGGTTTTTCGCACCATCTTGAAATCATAGTTGTTTTTCGAAATATAATTCAGGTGGTCAAATTGATTTGCCAAACTTCCTTTTTTTAATCCATCCGGACTGTACTTGAAAGCATTATCCTGTTGTGCTGCTGTAGTGGCGGGAGCCGCAGTAGGAGTTTGTGCCTCCAGTAATGTATGTGATGAAATAAATAAAATTGTAAAGAATATAAATGCTAATCTCAATTTGCTCATGTTGTTTATTTTATAAAATGCGTTAATCCAGCCTATCCAAATTGCAAAACCAGGATATACCTGTGATAAATATAAGGAATTATTGAAAAAACGAAAATGTTAAGTGAAATATATTCCAATACATACCTGATTTTCCGTCACTTTATTATGATTCGATCGACCAACTTGGCAAATACCGTAAAAAGGACATGATCTTTTCCTTATAGATCGCCGTGTTTAGTTTGAAATAGTAGGCTCCTTTTTTTGAATTTTCCTTATCCTTTTCCTCCAGTTTGATGATGAGGTCTGAGGAAAGCAGTTTTCGGCTGAAATTCCGCTTGTCCAACTCAATATTGTAAACACCCTCATAAAGTGCTGCAATTTGGGGAATCGTGAATTTCTCGGGCAGCAGTTCAAATAATATCGGATACAAAGCCGCTTTCATGCGTAGACGGTGTTGTGCCGAAGCGATCATTTGATCATGATCGAAGATCAGTGTTGGGTGCTCCCGCAATGGAAACCATTGGGCTTCGTAATCGTCGCTTAGGATATGTTTATATTGCTGTGTGTCAATCAATGCAAAATAACAGATACTGACAACCCGGTCGCTAGGTTCCCGATTAGGTTCGCCGAATACACTACATTGCTCCATGTATACATTTTCAAGTCCTGTTAGCTGTTTGAGTACTCGGCTCGCGGCCTCTTCCGGACTTTCGTCAGATTGAACGAAACCACCCATCAGACTCCATTTATTTCTTTCTGGTTCGAAATCACGTTTAATTAAAAGTACTTCAAGGGATTCGCCGTTAAATCCAAATATGATACAGTCAACTGCCAAAAGGATCCCTGAATCTTTTTTATAATATTCCATCGTCTATCGTTTTATCTTTTTATCTGACACCACCCCATTTATTCCACGAGCAAAACTATGTAAAAAAGTAAATAGCTAAAAATAAGTATAATAATTGTCTGATACATCCCTTTAAAAGGCATTTATACCCCTATATCAGGAATTCGGGTTAACCATAATTTGCTGCTATGAAGTTAGCTCTATTTTTTAAATATGAAAATTTTCTTTCATATTTAAAAAAATAAATGTTTATTTGACACTAATTATTTTTTCAAGGCGAACTTCAGAAAGGGGGGGATTGAAGAATAAGGCGTTAGAGACAATTATAAGTTATAAACCAAATTCAGCAAAAATGAATAAATCGTATGTCATTGGGGTGGACTATGGAAGTGATTCGGTCCGTTCGGTATTGGTTGATGCTAACAATGGCGAGGAGATAGCTTCTTCTGTATTTTACTACCCGCGTTGGAAAAGAGGGGCGTATTGTGATGCTGCTTTAAGTCAGTTTAGACAGCACCCGTTGGATTATATCGAAGGCTTGGAAGCAACAATAAAAGATTGTTTGCTCAAATCGGAAATCGACAATATTGGCGCAGCTGTAAAAGCAATTTCCGTGGATACAACGGGATCTACTCCAGTTGCCGTAAACGCAGCCGGGGTTCCATTGGCGTTGTTGGACGAGTTTAAAGACAACCCCAATGCCATGTTTGTTTTATGGAAAGATCATACAGCTGTTGGAGAGGCCAAAGAAATTAACCTGCACAATCAAAATAGTTCGGTGGATTATTTGAAGTATGTGGGCGGAGTATACTCTTCGGAATGGTTCTGGGCCAAATTACTTCATGTTTTTAGGGCTGATGAAAAGGTCCGTGCCGCCACATATAGCTGGGTTGAGCATTGTGATTATATTCCTTTTCTATTGACAGGGGGAACACAGGTGTCTGCTATGAAGCGTGGGGTTTGTTCAGCGGGGCATAAATCGCTTTGGGCTGAAGAATTTGACGGCCTACCTCCAAATTCTTTCTTTTCAACACTTGACCCATTGTTGGATGGTTTGGTTGATCGCCTGTTTTCAGAAACCTACACTGCTGATCAATCTGCAGGTCAGCTTTCGGAAGAATGGGCGCAACGATTAGGTCTTACAACATCAGTTGTTGTTGGTGTAGGTGCATTTGACTGCCACATGGGTGCAGTTGGAGGACAAATTGAGCCCTATTATCTGAGTAAGGTGATGGGGACATCAACCTGTGATATGTTAGTTGCTCCAAAAGAGGAGGTACAGCATACGTTGGTCAGGGGAATCTGTGGTCAGGTAGACGGTTCCATTATACCAGGAATGATAGGTATGGAAGCTGGTCAGTCGGCATTTGGAGATGCTTACGCCTGGCTGAAACAGGTGTTGCTATGGCCAACGAAAAATTTGATACAAGATGTTGAAGAGATCGATGAACGAACGCGCGAACAATTGATCGCAGCGTTGGAAGAGAAACTATTGGTCAGTCTAAGTGAGCAGGCGGCATTACTTCCCGTAACAGAAACATCAGAATTAGCTTTAGATTGGCTCAATGGCCGCCGAACTCCGGATGCGGATCAATCCTTGAAAGGGGCGATCACAGGCTTACACCTCGGAACAGATGCGCCGCGGATCTTCAGAGCGATTGTCGAAGCGACCTGTTTCGGTGCAAAGGCTATTGTTGACCGTTTCGTGGAGCAGGGTATTCCTGTAAAAGGCTTAATCGGTTTAGGCGGAGTTGCAAAAAAATCACCTTTTATTATGCAAATGATGGCCAATGTGATGAATATGCCTATTCGTATTCATAAAAGTGAACAGACTTGTGCCATTGGCGCAGCCATGTTTGCCGCAACAGCAGCTGGTTTATATAACCGGGTCGAGGATGCCATGAAGGCAATGGGGCAAGGTTTTGAACGGACTTATATCCCTGAGGAAAAATGGGTGTCCATTTATGCCGAGCGTTATGAACATTACAAAGCGCTGGGTGCTTTTGTCGAAGGAAAGGAATCGCTCGCCATTACTGTTTAACCATTCAAATTTTAATCATGTATAATTCAATTAAAGAAGAAGCCTACCATTGCAATATGCAATTGCCCCAGCTGGGATTGGTGCTTTTTACATTTGGAAATGTGAGTGTTGTTGACCGTCACCATGAAGTTTTTGCCATTAAACCCAGTGGGGTCCCTTATGAGGAGCTTACACCGGAACATATGGTGATTGTAGATTTTGATGGTCATGTGGTTGAGGGTAATCTTCGGCCATCATCAGATACGAAAACCCATGCCCTATTGTATAAACAGTGGAAAGAGATTGGCGGTATAACACATACACACTCCACCTATGCGACAGCATGGGCACAGGCACAGCGGGATATTCCCATTTTTGGAACGACACATGCCGATCATTTGACCGTCGATATTCCTTGTGCCCCACCAATGCACGATGAGATGATCGCCGGAAACTACGAACATGAAACGGGGTTTCAAATTATCAATCACTTTGTCGAAAATAAGCTGGACTATAAAGAAGTGGAAATGATTCTGGTTGGCAACCACGCGCCGTTTGCTTGGGGTAAAACCGGAATAAAGTCTGTCTATAACAGTGCGGTGTTGGAACAGGTGGCGAAAATGGCTTGGTTGACAGAACAGATCAACCCGAATGCACCTCGATTAAAGTCTGCGCTGGTCAAAAAGCATTACGAGCGGAAGCATGGGGCCAATGCCTATTATGGTCAATAATTTTAATAAAAAATCTATAGCAAAAACTACAATTTACATGAATATCAATTTAAAAGAGCTTGAAGTCTGGTTTGTCGTGGGAAGCCAAGACCTTTATGGTGAAGAGACCTTGCGACAAGTGGCCCTACATGCTGAAGAAATAGCCCATTATTTAGATACCCAAGCGGTGATTCCGGTAGCGGTAAAATATAAACCGATCGTAAAAAATACAGACGAGATTTATGCAACATTGGCAGCCGCCAATAGTGAAAAAAATTGTATTGGGGTCATTACTTGGATGCATACCTTTTCACCTGCAAAGATGTGGATCCGAGGATTAAAAGCGTTGCAAAAGCCATTGTTGCATCTGCATACGCAGTACAACCAGGATATCCCGTGGCATAGTATCGATATGGATTTTATGAACCTTAACCAAAGTGCGCATGGGGATCGTGAATTTGGACATATCGTTAGCCGCTTAAAAATAGCGCGTAAAGTCGTCACTGGCCATTGGCAAGATGCGGAAGTATTGGAACGGATTAATGTTTGGGCGCGTGCAGCCGCAGGCTGGCATGACTGGCAAGGAGCCAAATTTGCACGCTTCGGTGACAATATGCGTTATGTGGCTGTTACAGATGGCGATAAAGTGGAGGCAGAGTCGCAATTTGGTTTCGCTGTAAACACCTATGCCATTGGGGATCTAGTGGAGGTGATTAATGCGAGCACTGAAGCGGAAATCGCGGCATTATTAGCAGAGTACGAAGCAACTTATGAGCTAGCCGAAAATGTGAAAGCTGGCGGTGAATATCGTGCTAACCTCATCGAAGCTGCTAAGATAGAAATTGGCCTACGGAAGTTTTTGGAACAAGGAGACTTTAAAGGTTTTACGGATACTTTTGAGGATCTGCATGGCATGGTACAACTTCCGGGCCTGGCGGTACAGCGTTTAATGGCTGAGGGGTATGGTTTTGCCGGTGAAGGGGATTGGAAGACGCCGGCTTTGGTGCGTGCTTGCAAAGTAATGGGAGCAGGATTACCGGGTACGACGGCATTTATGGAAGACTACACCTATCATTTTGATCCGCAGAATCCCATGGTACTTGGCTCACACATGTTGGAAGTGGACCCCGCATTGGCAATTGGAAAACCACGAATAGAAGTGCATCCACTAGGCATTGGCGGCAAGGCAGATCCTGCTCGCTTGGTTTTTAATGGCCAAAGTGGTGATGCATTGAATGCTTCTTTGGTCGATATGGGAACGCGTTTCCGTTTGATCGTGAACAAAGTACAAGGTGTTGCTGTAGAAGAAGAACTCCCTAAACTTCCTGTCGCACGGGTGTTATGGAAACCGCTGCCCGATATGAAAACAGGTTGCAGTGCCTGGATTGTGGCTGGGGGTGCGCACCATACTGCCTACAGTTTGAGCTTAACACCCGAATACCTGGAAGATTTTGCACGTATGGCGGGTTTAGAATATGTATTGATCGACGAGGACACTACGGTAGCAAGACTCGAAGACCAATTGAAATGGAATGAACTCTATTATTTACTGGGTAAATAATAACCTAAGCCATTTATACCTGTTCTTCGCGGTATAAATGGCTTATTGATAATAACCAATTTGGGAAATATGGAAAAATTTGCAACGGTAGATTACATCATCTTCGTAATTTACTTCTTTATTGTAGCCGGCTATGGCTATTGGATTTATCGTAAAAAGACGAATAGTTTAAGCAGCAGCAAGGACTACTTTCTGGCAGAAGGATCACTGACCTGGTGGGCCATAGGCTCTTCATTGATCGCATCGAATATTTCTGCTGAACAGTTTATTGGCATGAGCGGCAATGGATTTGAGGTTGGTATTGCTGTAGCTGCTTACGAGCTCATTGCTGCGGTAGCGTTAATTATTGTTGCGGTTTGGTTTATTCCGGTCTATCTGAAAAACAAGATTTTCACGATGCCTCAGTTTTTGAACAACCGATACAATGAAACGACGAGTCTCATCATGGCAATCTTCTGGTTGTTTTTGTATGTTTTTGTCAATCTGACATCTATCCTGTATCTCGGGGCAATTGCCATTTCGAGTATGGCCGGAGGTGGCGACAGCTTCCACACCATTACAGTTGCTTTAGCCGTATTTGCCGTCATCATTACGCTGGGGGGAATGCGTGTTATTGGTTTTACAGATGTTATTCAGGTTGTTGTATTAATTATTGGCGGTATAGCGACGACCTATGTGGCATTGACCTTGGTCAGTGAACATTTTGGTTTGGGACAAGACGCCTTGGCTGGATTCAATAAATTGATGGAAGATTCGCCGGAGCATTTTAACCTATTTGTCGATAAACCAGGGCCAGGAGCTAGTCAGGAAGATATCAATAAGTATCTGATGCTGCCTGGAATAGGAATGTACCTTGCCGGAATCTGGATTGTCAACCTAAATTACTGGGGTTGTAATCAATACATCACACAACGCGCTTTGGGAGCCGATCTAAAGACTGCACGCACAGGGATTCTTTTTGCGGGATTTCTAAAATTGTTTATGCCAATTATCGTTATGCTTCCAGGGATAGCCGCTTATGTGCTATACAAAAATGGTGCGTTACAACACGAAATGGCTCCTGGAGGAGTGTTTCACGCCGATAATGCATATTCAGCGATATTGGGCTATCTGCCCAATGGAATGAAAGGGCTTGCGCTGGCGGCGCTTACAGCGGCTATTGTGGCCGGATTGGCCGGAAAGGCCAATAGTATCGCAACGATCTTTACATTGGATATCTTTAAAAAATACATCAATAAAGATGCGAGCGAAGCAAAAATGGTGTGGGTTGGAAAGATAACCATCGTGATCTCTATTCTACTTTCTGTTTTGTTTACCTGGAATGATGCGCTGGGCATCGGTGGTGCCGGCGGATTTACTTTTATCCAAAAATATACAGGCTTCATCAGCCCAGGTGTTTTTGCGATGTTTTTGCTAGGAATGTTTTGGAAAAGGACGACAGGTGCAGCCGCCATTACAGGCCTTGTTACGGGATTTGCGTTGTCTATATTTTTCAATGAGTTTGCAACAAAGGTTTTCGGACCAGAGACATGGATCTATACGGCATATCTCAACAAAGCGGGCGTTTATGAAATACCATTCCAAATATGTATGGGACTCGCATTTGTATTTACAATGATTGCTATGATTGCTGTGAGCTTATTTGGACCAAAGGTTAATCCAAAAGCTTTTGTATTGGATCGGTCGATGTTTAAAGTAGAACCATCCGTATTGGCATTAATTGTTGTGACTTTATTGTTGGTGACCGCTATCTACGTGCGTTTTTGGTAGAATGTTGCCATTTGAATAATTAAAAAATTATGAACCATTCCTAATGAAAATTAGGAAGCCTCCATCAGACCGATGGGGTAAAACTTAATTACAGATGAATAAGAAAATTATTATTGGTTTGTTGACTTGTGCTTCATTGGCCTATGGCTGCCAATCTTCATCAACTCAAAATAAGCAAGCAGCAACGATGGCTGATTCTACTTCCAGCCCTGCTTTCGACAGTCAGATTGATGGTAAAGAAGTTAAACTGTTCCAGCTCAAGAACGACAAACTCGCCATTACGTTGACAAATTATGGTGCACGTCTGGTGAGTTTAAAAGTCCCGGATAAGAACGGTAAAGCGACTGATGTGATTTTGGGCTATGATTCGGCCAAAGAATACAAGGATAACTATAATAATTTTTACGGCGCCATTGTAGGGCGTTATGGTAACCGGATCGGGAAAGCATCATTTAAACTGAATGGTGAGGTGTATACGTTGGAAAAGAATGATGGCGAGAACTCACTTCATGGCGGTACCAATGGCGTTTACAATAAGGTGTGGGATGTTGTTAGTAGCACTAATACATCAATCACATTAGCCTATACCTCACCTGATAAAGAAGCGGGGTATCCAGGAACGGTCAAGATGGAGGTTACCTACACCCTGGAGGACAATGGTGCTTTGGCCATAGCCTATCAGGCGACAACAGATAAAGAGACGGTCTTAAATCTGACCAACCATGCGTATTTTAACCTCAATGGAGCCGGAGATTCTTCTATTTTGGATCATGAACTTCAGATTGATGCAAAGGCAATTACCGAAGTTGATAATACCTTGATCCCAACAGGAAAGAGCTTGCCTGTCGCGGGCACCGCATTCGATTTTACCAAACCGACACGCATTGGCGCTCGTATTGAAGATCAAAATGCTCAACTGAAGATTGGAAAGGGCTATGACCATAATTTTGAACTCAACAAGAAGGATGGTTTCCAGAAGGTCGCACAGGTGTATGCTACCAAGACAGGTATTGAAATGGACATCTACACAACCGAACCAGGCTTGCAGTTTTACAGCGGTAATTTTATGAAGGATTCGGATCCTAAAGGGAAAGAGGGAAAAGTGTATCCATTCCGTTCTGCCTTCTGCTTGGAGACACAACATTTTCCAGATGCACCAAATCACCCCAGTTTTGCGTCAACGGTGTTAAAACCTGGCGAAAAATATAGTTCAAAGACAACCTATCAATTTAGTGTGAAATAATAAAATCGATATGATGAAGCTAAGATTAAAATTAGGCGTTGTTTTTACGCTGGCCACTGGATTACTGTATGGACAGAGTAGTGTAAGATTGGAAACACCACAGCAGGAGCAGATTATAAGTCGACATATCTATGGACATTTTGCCGAACATTTGGGACGCTGTATTTATGATGGATTTTATGTCGGTGAGAAAAATGATTCGATTCCCCATGCTGACGGCGTCCGGAAAGATATCATCGAAGCTCTTAAGAAGTTGAATATTCCCAATTTGCGTTGGCCAGGAGGATGTTTTGCCGATACGTATCATTGGAAGGATGGCGTTGGCCCCAAAGCCCAGCGTCCTGCTATCGTAAACAATTGGTGGGGAGGCGTGACAGAGGATAACTCTTTTGGTACACACGATTTTCTCAATATGTGTGAATTGTTGGGTGCAGAGCCTTATCTGGCGGGAAATGTGGGGAGCGGTGAGGTGCAGGAACTTGCCGACTGGGTTCAATATGTGAATTTTAAAGGCGAGAGCCCCATGTCGGATTGGCGACGAAAAAATGGTCGGCAAGAGCCTTGGAAGGTGAAATTCTGGGGCGTAGGAAATGAAGCCTGGGGCTGTGGCGGAAATATGACTGTCGATTACTATACAGACATCTACCGCAAATACGCCACGTTTATGTCGGACTGGACCAATGGAAGCGGTTTGTATCGAATCGCCTCGGGAGCCAATAGTGCCGATTATAATTGGACGGAGACTTTGATGAAGAAAATTCCAAGTGGTTTGATGAAAGGCATGGGACTTCATCACTATGCCGTGATCAACTGGGACGACAAGGGCTCTGCAACGCAATATTCGGAGGAGGAGTATTTTAAAACCATGAAATCAGCTTGGTTTATGAATGAGCTCGTGGAAAAGAATATCGCCATCATGGACAAATATGATCCGAAAGGACTGGTGGATCTGATCGTAGACGAATGGGGCGGCTGGTATGCGGTAGAACCTGGCACGAATCCGGGCTTTCTCTACCAACAAAATACCATGCGTGATGCCATGATTGCAGGAATGACACTCAATATCTTTAACAATCATGCTCGCCGGGTGAAGATGGCCAATCTTGCCCAAGCCGTGAATGTATTGCAAGCTGTTATCCTGACAGAAGGAAAGAATATGATTTTGACGCCGACTTATCATGTGATGGAAATGTATAAGGTACATCAGGATGCCAAGTTAATTCCTATTTCCCTTCAATCAACGGATTTTGAATTTAACCAAGAAAAAATTCCGGCCGTGTCGGTTTCAGCCTCTCAAGATCAGCAAGGTCGTACACATATCTCCTTAGTAAATATTGATCCGAAAAAGAATAATAAGGTAAAGGTAGATTTGGGTTCGGTGAAAGCTGGAAAAGTAACAGGTCGAATACTTACCGCGGACAACCTACGCGATTATAATTCCTTTAAGAAACCCGCAACAATTGCACCTGTTGTGTACAATAAGGCAAAGGTTGTAAATGGTACAATTGAAGTGGACATTCCTGCATTTTCAGTTATTGTATTGGAATTAATATAACAGCTAATTTTGATAGGGTTGTCATGTCGTGTTACCCTATTTGTGCTGTTAAAGCTGGTGTAAAACCTGAAATAATAAATTATTGTTGAAAAAATAAATATAGGGATGAAAAGAGTACTGTCAACACTGTTACTGTTAGCGAGCTTGGGCTCTTCAGCATTGGCGCAGTCACCGATAACATTAAATGTTGCGTTGGATAAACCTACAGGCAACATATCGCCGCATATGTGGGGCGTCTTTTTTGAAGATATCAATCTTGGTGCCGATGGGGGAATCTATGCAGAATTGGTAAAGAATAGATCATTTGAGTTTGATCAGCCTTGGATGGGCTGGAAAAAGCTCGAAAATGGTCCTGAGGGAAGCTACCTGCTACTAAACGATGGCAAACGTAAAGGGAACAAACGTTATTTAAGGATACATAGTGCAGCTAACCTGAAATTAGGTCTACAAAATGAAGGCTTTAGAGGAATGGGAGTGAAAGCGGGTGCAGCATATGAGTTCTCAGTACAATACCAAAGTGCAGCTAAAGGAATGAAAATCCATGTTGAACTGCTCGATCAACAGAATAAAGTTATTGGAACAGCTGAACTTCCGCTTGAATCCGTCGGATCATGGTCTGAAGCTGCAGTCAAATTTCCTGCCAACCAAACGACAGATAAAGCCAAATTAAATGTGTGGTTTACAGGGACAGGTACGTTAGACGTCGATATGCTTTCGTTATTTCCAGTAGACACCTGGAAAGGTAGACCGAAGGGTTTACGTAAAGATATGGTTCAGATGCTTGCCGATATGAAACCCGGCTTTATCCGTTTTCCTGGCGGCTGTATTGTTGAAGGGAGAGATTTGGCCAATCGGTTTCAATGGAAAAAAACGGTTGGACCAATAACGGAAAGGGAATTGATTATCAACCGCTGGAATACCGAGTTTAGCCATCGTCTGACACCTGATTATTTTCAAACCTTCGGTTTAGGATTTTATGAATACTTTTTGCTGGCGGAAGATATTGGCGCATCTCCGGTGCCAATTCTCAATTGCGGTATGGCCTGCCAATTTAATACCGGTGAAGTGGTACCCTTAGATGAGTTAGATACATATGTTCAAGACGCTTTGGATCTGATTGAATTTGCTAACGGCACAACAGCTACAAAATGGGGAAAATTACGAGCGGATATGGGGCATCCTGAGCCTTTCCACCTCAGCATGTTGGGCGTTGGAAATGAAAATTGGGGCCCGCAATATATCGAGCGGTTAACCGTCTTCAAGAAAGCGTTAAACGAGAAACATCCGGAGATCAAAATTATCGCCAGTTCGGGTACCGATCCCGAAGGAGATCGTTTTGACTTCTTAGATGATAAACTGCGGGCGATGAATATCGATATCATTGATGAACATTATTACCGCCCACCATCCTGGTTTCTGTCGAGCGCCAATCGTTATGATAATTACCCTAGAAATGGGGTGAAAATCTTCGCAGGGGAATACGCTTCGCATACCACACGACCAAACGGTCCTGGCAAAAGTACCTGGGAGGCGGCCCTCTCGGAAGCCGCTTTCATGACGGCCTGGAACGAAATGGCGACGTAGTGGAAATGGCATCTTACGCGCCATTATTCGGTCATGTCGAAGGCTGGCAGTGGTCACCTGATTTAATTTGGGTGGATAACTTGCAGGTATATGGAACACCGAGCTACCAAGTGCAAAAATTATATGCGACCAATAAAGGGACAAGCATTGTTCCGATCAAACGGGATGGTGAATTCGTAGCGGGCAAAGATAGCCTATATGCTTCTGCAGTATTTGATGCCGTTGCGCAACAGCTTATCGTGAAAGTCGTCAATTACAATAGTAAGCCGATGAAAGTGAACCTTGCCATAAATTCGAAGAAAAAGCCTGCTGCGACCGCAGAGAAAATCACCTTGGCCAACGCCAACTTAAACCTGAGTAACAGTATCGAGGAACCATTGAATATCCGTCCAAAGCAAAATACAATAACTTATAAGGGGAAGACAATTGTTGAAACATTTGAACCTTACTCCTTGACCTTGATAAAATTGACCGTAAAATAAGATGAATATCCGCATACTCATTTTTACAACCCTGATGCTATTTGTGCAGAACTTGTTTGCACAGGTGAAGGAATCGGATCTGGCTGCTTACCTCATGGTTTATTTTAAGGATGAAAGCCATGGTCTGTATGTTGCTGTCAGTCAGGATGGCTATTCTTTCACCGATATCAATAAAGGAAAACCGATCATTGCTGGTGATAGCATTGCACAGCAGAAAGGTATTCGCGATCCCTATATCATGCGTGGAAAAGATGGTTATTTTTATATGGTCATGACGGATCTACATATCTACGGACAAAAGCAAGGGTATAGAAATACGGAATGGGAGCGCGACGGAGTCGCATTTGGATGGGGTAACAACCGCGGTATTGTCTTAATGAAATCGGCTGATTTAATTCAATGGACCCATACGGAGCTCTACTTGGAGAAAGCCTTTAAAGGCTGGGAAAATGTTGGCGCCTTTTGGGCTCCCGAACTCATCTATGATGATCGGAACGGTAAAATGATGATCTATTTTACCATGCGGTTTGGCAATGGACTGAATCAGCTCTACTATGCCTACTTAAATAAGGAGTTCACAGCATTTGAATCAGAACCACAGCTCTTGTTTCAATACCCCAAATCAAATAAAAATTACATCGATGGCGACATGACGAAAGTAGGTAATAAATACCATCTTTTTTATGTTGCCCATGATGGTGTTCCAGGCATTAAGCAAGCTGTTTCAGACTACCCGAATGGACCCTATCAATATGATGATCGTTTCTATGACCCTGAGCCAGAAGCCTGTGAAGCTCCGAATGTGTGGAAAAGGATAGGGGAAGAAAAATGGGTGTTAATGTATGATATCTATGGGATATCGCCCCATAATTTTGGCTTCAGTGAAACAACAGATTTTAAAAATTTTGTTGATCTGGGACACTTTAATGCAGGTAAAATGAAATCCACTAATTTCACTTCGCCTAAACATGGCGCTGTCATCCCAATAACAAAACAAGAGTTGGAGCGATTAGCGAAGCATTGGCAGTTTGATTTGTCTTTGCCAAAAAAATAGAAGCGCGTTAGCGCTGATCTTCGTACCTTATTGCCTTTGTATGGCAATAAGGTACTTAACCAAATAAATTGCTGGTGAATTTCAGCTTAATACCGAGTTGAAAATTATGGATTGTTTTGAAGATCTCTTTAATTGTCGCCTTTTCGATATTGGTTAAGCTATCGATAGGTACGTAATTGTTGGGCGCCAGTTTAGCGATACGGATCTGGTTGGCCTGATTTTTTAAACGGATCGACATCAGGTAATAATAGGATTGATTTAATTCCTCGTACTGTTCTTGTGTGAAGATGCCCAATTCAAGGAGCTGTTTCAACCTACCACCGGTATTTTCTTCATAAATTCTGTTTTGCAGTGCGTAAACCCGGACTAAGTCAACAATGGGTGTCATCGCTTTCTTGATATTGAAGACTTCAGAAGAACCTATTGTTTGCGTTTTTATTGCCTTGAAAAATGTGAGCGGCGGTTCATATTGCAGCGCATTCTTTGCAATGAACGTAAAAAAACGCTCGTTGGGTTTTTGTAGCTCAATATTGAGAAATTCTTTGAGTTGATCAATAATGCCCTGGTCACCATATAATCGCCTACAGTCGAAGAAGGTCGAAAATTTAATCGCATTCTCGGGGATGCTCTCTTCAATCCATTTCTTGTAATTTTTCTTCCAATGCGACAGCGAATGTGTCCATTCGGGATTACTGGCCATATATCCACCGGTACAGTAGCTAAAACCGATGGTATTGAGATGATCCGACACACGACTGGCAAAATTGAGGAAATACGCGCGTACGAGCTCCCGTTGTTCGTTTGCTTTATCTTCATAAATAATGGCGTTATCTTGGTCGGTCATTAGCGTTTGTTCTTTCCTTCCTTCGCTGCCCGTTACCATAAACACAAATTTGGCGGGTGGCTCGCCCATTTCCCCGATCACTTTTTCAATTACTTTAAGGGCAATACTGTCGGCAACGGTCGTGATGACCTGGTTCGCAATCTCGGCATTTACACCCCTACCGAGCAATTGGTGGATAATCTCGGGGACATTATTCCATTTTTCACGCAATTCATCCAGCGTTTCGGCGAGTTTAACCGATTGAATGAATACGAGCGGAGACTGCCCCTGTTCACTCAATAGCCGATTTCGACTAAGGAAACCGATATAATTGCCCGCCTTCTCGACAAGGAGATACCTCGATTTCGTGCGGAACATCATCAGTACCGCCTCGTAAAGATAGGCCTGATCGGAAATACTGACAATGGGGTTATCCATAACCTGAGCGATAGATTGTGTTGCCGGAATCTGCTGGGCCACGACATTGTCTCTTAAGGTAATATCGGTTGCATAGCCGAGAATCTGCTCCTCCTTTTTAATAAATATGCAGCTTACCTTGTGTTTCGCCATGGTCTGTGCAGCCTCAAAGATGGGGGTATCGGGTGTACAGGATACGATATCTTTATAGGTAATATGCTCAATTTTGCGCGAATAGAGTTGGTCTGCCGCAAAGTAGCTTTCCTCAAAGGAAGCTGGCGACTTCACAAAATGAGAAAACTCCTCATCTAACATTCTTTTTCCAAAGGAATTGGTGAAAAAATGGAAAAACTCTTCATTCGCATTACACAACTCAATAAAGTCTTTTCGGGGTAAACGATAAATAATTGTACCTTTTTTGGCGATAACAGACTTGAGTGCTTTTGTTCGGTTTAATAAGACTGATATTCCACCAAAACAATACGGCTTATGGTGTATCTCGACCAATCGTTTATTATCAGAAACATCCAGAAAGAACGTTTCATATTCACCTTCGAGGATTAAATCAACACCATCCATGTCGGTAATGTTCTGCCGATAAACTAAGGTATCTTTGGAAAAACGATGTTCATTGAATCTGTCGACGATACTCAATTGTAGGGTTTCGGGCAGAATTTGAAATGGCTGAGTCGATTTCAGTAGGCGTAGTATAGCGTCGGGGTTTTTCATGGAAGTTACATTAACAGATGTTTTCGAATTCAGCTTGCTGATTTTGTATGTCCTGCTCGGATAATTCATCTTTTCGAATCATTTCAAAATAACATTTAGCGGTAATCTCGGCATCTTTTTCTGCATTATGCATTTCGGTCGCTGGACTCGAAAATAGCGTTTCATGTAGCGATGAAAGTGGAAGATGTACCATATTTGGATTCCGAACGTATTTTTTGCTATGCAACAAGGTGCAAAAATATGCTAAGTTATGAAATGGAATAGCCAAGTTGGATCGATAGAATTCGGCTGCTAATACCTGCAGGTCGAATGATAGAAAATGGCCGATTAACTGCGGCTTATATTTTTTGATGTCATGACTGAATTTCCGTAATACGTCTTTTTTCTTCTCACCATATTTCATTAGAAAAGGTGGTGTCAATCCATGAATCTGTTCGGATGCAGGGCTAATTGGTATTAACGGCTCGTAAATATATTTATTGGTTCGTTTAACTTCCTGTTGGTCTTCGTCATAGATGATCCAGGCCAATTGTAAAATATGGGGCCAATTGTCACTGTCCATATAACTTTTGTTCCATTTTTTCGGTAAACCAGATGTTTCCGTATCTAAGAATAGCAAATATTTTTTCAATGAATTGTCGGTAATTAATAATTAAAAGTAATCAAAATTTGTTGCAGGATAGCGGGCTATATCGAAATAATTTAGCTATAGCGTAACTATTTTGTCGTTACAACATAACAGTACATAACAGTTCCTTTTCTGAAATCATTTACTTTAGATATCTAATACCTAAATACATAGATAATGAATGCTGTTTTCGGAGTAATCTTCCACTTTATAGGCGGTTTTGCGTCTGGAAGTTTTTATGTGCCTTATAAAAAGGTGAAAGGTTGGTCTTGGGAATCCATGTGGATTTTAGGCGGACTTTTTTCGTGGATCATTATACCTCCTATCGCAGCAATGCTCACGATACCCAATTTTATGGAGATTATTAAAGAGACCGATCGACCCATTTTGAGTTATACTTTTTTGTTTGGTATGCTATGGGGGATAGGCGGTCTGACTTACGGTCTTGGTGTTCGTTACCTCGGCGTATCGTTGGGAAGTAGTATTATTTTGGGACTCAGCATGGTGTTTGGATCCTTGATGCCTAGCATTTATTATTTTTTCAATCGGGCCGAGGGTAAACACGGTATCGATTATTTCTTTACGACACAGCCGGGTGTTTGTATTCTCATTGGACTGTTGGTCTGCTTGGTCGGAGTCTATCTATGTGGCAAGGCTGGTATGTCCAAAGAAAAGCATCTTTCAACATTATCAGCAGAAAGTAAATCTGATTACAACTTCGGCTTAGGTATCGTCGTGGCGATCGTTTCAGGTATACTAAGTGCCTGTTTCAATTTTGGTATAGAGTCTGGGAAACCCATGGCGGATGTGAGCAATGCGGTATGGAAGGCCGCTAACCCCAATCAAGGAGAGTTTCTCTATCAAAATAATGTAACCTATATCGTAATTCTGTGGGGCGGCTTTATGACAAATTTTATTTGGTGTCTCTATCTGCTCGTCAAGAATAAGTCTTTTAAAGATTATACGAAACCAGCAGTGCCGAAGTTGCGGAATTTTCTTTTATGTGCTTCAGCAGGGACAACCTGGTATCTCCAATTTTTCTTTTACGGTATGGGGGAAAGCCGACTGGGCAATGGCGCAAGTTCCTGGATATTACATATGGCTTTCATCATTCTTATTTCAAATGCCTGGGGCGTTGTATTAAAAGAATGGCGAGGGGTGGACCGTGTAACCTATCGTTCCATTATTGCTGGAATTATCACAATTATCATTTCCATTTGCATAGTAGGCTTTGCAAGGACATTAGAAAATTAATACTTAAACAATATAGAAGAGGTGAAAATGTATAAACATGTCAATTACTTATGGGACGATGAGAAAGCACGTACACTAGACGGTGATGAAGTGGCTTTATTATTATATCGTTCGAATATTTTAGGCGCGGATCTAAGAATCACAAATTATGGTGGTGGCAATACCTCCTGCAAAGTTTTTGAAAAAGATCCATTGACCGGAGAGGATGTGGAAGTGATGTGGATAAAGGGCTCAGGAGGAGATATTGGGACGCTTAAGAAATCGGGGTTAGCAGCACTGTATCTTCAACGGCTGCGCAGTTTAGCGCATGTTTATCAAGGCTTGGAGCATGAAGATGAGATGGTTGAACTATTTAACCACTGTATTTACGATCTGGATTCTAAAGCACCATCTATTGATACACCATTACATGGGTTTTTACCATTTAAACATATTGATCATTTACATCCCGATGCTGCTATTGCTATTGCCGCTGCAAAAGATGGGAAGAAGATTACACAAGAATTGTTTAATGGGGCGATCGGCTGGGTAGATTGGCAGCGGCCGGGATTTGATCTAGGCCTTAAGTTAAGAGCCTGTTTAGCAGAAAATCCAGGTATTCGCGGTATTATGTTGGGGTCACATGGTTTGTTTACCTGGGGCGATACAGCATACGAATGTTATATCAATTCCTTGGATGTAATCGAAGCTTGCGCGGAATATCTTGAGCAAAACTATGGTAAAAAAGCACCTGTATTCGGTGGTCAGCAAGTAACTAGCCTGAGCAAGGAAGAAAGAACTGCACAAGCAGCTAAACTTGCGCCGGTTTTAAGAGGTTTCTGTTCTAGTGAGCGTCACATGATCGGACACTTTACAGATGATGAACGTGTATTGGAATTTATAAATTCAAACGATTTACAACGCTTAGCTCCGCTTGGTACGAGCTGCCCGGACCACTTCTTAAGAACTAAAATCCAACCGTTAGTACTGAATTTGGATAAATCAGAAGATTTGGATAATGTTGAAGAGCTAAAAGCGAAATTGGCGCCATTGTTCGAAGCATACCGTGAAATGTATGCACAATATTATGAAAATTGCAAGCATGAAAACAGTCCAGCTGTACGCGATAAAAACCCGGTGATTGTTTTATATCCAGGTGTTGGTATGTTTGCGTTTGCGAAAGACAAACAAACTGCACGTGTAGCGGCAGAATTCTACACCAATGCGATTAACGTAATGAAAGGAGCGGAAGCTGTAAGTGAATATACTGCCTTGCCTCGTCAGGAAGCTTTCGATATCGAATATTGGTTACTTGAGGAGGCTAAATTGCAGCGTATGCCGAAACCAAAAGCACTTTCCGGAAAGATTGCTTTGGTGACAGGAAGTGGTGGTGGAATCGGAAAAGCCATTGCCAAGAAAATGGCACAGGAAGGGGCAGTGGTTGTGCTTAACGATATTAACGCTGAACGTTTAGCGGAATGCGAACAAGAATTCGTGGCACAATTTGGCCAAGATGCAGTGATCTCCGTCCTACTGGATGTGACCGAGGAAGTACAGATCCAAAAAGCCTTGTATAAAACTGTTTTAGCATTTGGTGGGATAGATATCATAGTGAATAATGCCGGATTGTCGATTTCTAAATCTATCGAGGACCATACCCAAAAAGATTGGGACCTATTGTATGATGTATTGGTTAAAGGACAATTTTTGGTCACCCAAGCGATCACGCCAATTTTAAAGGGGCAGAACATCGGTGGTGATATCTTAAATATAGTCAGCAAAAATGCGCTTGTCAGTGGTCCGAATAATGTCGGTTATGGTAGCGCGAAAGGTGCACAATTGCACTTAAGTAGATTATGCGCCGCGGAGCTTGGACCTTTCAAAATTCGTGTCAATGTTGTTAACCCCGATGCAGTGATTTCCGATAGCAATATTTGGGCTGGCGGATGGGCAGAGGGACGCGCAAAGGCATATGGTATTCACATCGAGGAACTGCCTACATTTTATGCTAAACGGACCTTGTTGAATGAAGTGATTCTACCTGAGGATATTGCAAATGCCTGTTTTTGTTTTGTGGGTGGTTTGCTCTCGAAATCTACAGGTAATATACTCAATGTAGACGGTGGCGTAACAATGGCATTTGTGCGCTAATTTCGCTATCTTCGGTATTGTGTTTTCAATAGATCGAGAAACCACAATACCCTATTTTAATAAACCGAAAACAGTACTATTATGATTTTAGACAAGTGTGCTATCGCGGCACATAATGACCAGTTGCAGGCGAGGCATCAGCGAGCCTTTGATTTTGTTTCTCACGAGATTGTACAAACAGAAGAGATTTTAGAAAAACTACAGCAATTCCAGATTGCTATCCCTAGTTGGGCATTGGGTACAGGTGGAACGCGCTTTGGCCGTTTCTCTGGTGCCGGTGAACCGGCAACACTGGAGCAGAAAATTGCAGATGTCGGCTTGCTGCATGCATTGAATGGATCGAGTGATGCTATTTCATTGCATATTCCCTGGGATATTCCTAAAGATGCTGAAGCATTGAAGCAGTATGCAGCAACCTTTGGAATTCACTTTGATGCGATGAATTCAAATACATTTCAAGATCAGGTCGGGCAGGAGCACAGCTATAAATTTGGGTCTTTGCATCACGTTGATCCACGCGTCCGTCAACAGGCGATAGACCATAATATAGAAGTAATCGACTTTGGAAAGCAGTTGGGGTCAACGTGCTTGTCGGTATGGCTGGCTGATGGTTCATCATTCCCTGGGCAGCTTAATTTTAGACAGGCCTTTGAAAATACCCTTGCCAGCCTACAGGAAATCTATGCGCATCTACCCGTAGACTGGAGCCTGTTTATAGAGTATAAAGCATTTGAACCTTATTTCTATTCGACGACCATTGGCGATTGGGGACAGTCTTTACTTTTAGCAAATAAGCTGGGACCACAGGCTTTTACCTTGGTGGATTTAGGGCATCATCTACCAAATACAAACATCGAGCAAATCGTATCGCTGCTGTTGATGGAAGGGAAATTGGGCGGCTTTCATTTCAATGATAGCAAATATGGAGACGACGATCTGACGGCCGGTTGTATGAAACCTTATCAATTGTTTTTGATATTCAGTGAATTGATCGATGGGATGGATGCGCGGGGAATGGCTCATGAATCGGCTTTAGGCTGGATGATCGATGCTTCACATAATCTGAAGGACCCATTAGTTGATTTATTACAATCGGTAGAAGCAATTAAAATAGCCTATGCGCAGGCCTTGCTTATCGATCGAAAATCGCTTCGCGATGCGCAAGCTCAAAACGATGTGGTAGCTGCCCAGGAAATTTTGCAACAGGCATTTCGAACCGATGTAAGACCATTGCTTGCTGAGGCGAGACGACGCATCGGTGCGGCATTGGATCCAATAGGGCTCTTTAGGGAACAGGCGTTACGAGATAGATTGGTGGGGGAAAGAGGAAAAAATAGCGTCGCTACAGGCCTCTAAAAGATACACGACATGGAAAACAAAGGTATACCTGTCGTAGCCGTATTTGATGTTGGAAAAACGAATAAAAAACTTCTTTTATTTGATAAAAACTATAGCGTGCTATGGGAACGATCTGCTCGATTTTTAGAAACTGTCGATGAAGATGGGGATCCCTGTGAAAATCTTGAAAGCCTTCGTCTGTCGATTTTTGATGCCTTGCATGAAGTACTCCGGCGAGACGAATTTGATATTCAGGCAATCAACTTTGCAGCCTATGGGGCTAGCTTGGTTTACATTGATGCACAGGGTAAACCTTTGACTCCCTTATACAACTATCTCAAGGATTTTCCTGCGGATATACAGCAACAGTTATATGATGCGTATGGAGGTGTTGTCGCATTTTCATTGGCAACGGCATCACCATCATTGGGTAGTCTGAATTCGGGCTTACAGCTCTTGCGTCTGAAGCGTGAAAAACCTGATTTATTTGGGCAACTTGCTTATGCGGTACACTTACCTCAATATTTAAGCTTTTTGGTTTCAGGCAAGTTGTGTACAGATTTGACTAGCATCGGCTGCCATACTGCACTTTGGGACTTCAAACAACACCATTATCATCAATGGGTAGAAGACGAGGGCCTCGTTGGAGCTTTCCCGCCAATTGTTTCGGGAGATACAGCCTTTAAAAGTACGTTTCTAGGTAAATCATATTGGGTTGGAACGGGGTTACATGATAGTTCCGCGGCACTCATTCCTTATCTAATGAGTAATAAAGAGCCCTTTATTTTAATTTCTACAGGCACTTGGTGCATTTCATTAAACCCATTTGCGTCGATCGATTTGACAATAGAGGAGCTGCAGCAGGATTGTTTGTTCTATCTTTCCTATCGCGGTACTCCAGTAAAAGCCTCCCGTTTATTTGCAGGGTATGAACATGAAATTCAATCAAAGCGTATTGCCGATTTCTTTGCGGTGACCACGGCCAAATTTAGAACGCTTGAAATCGACTGGGACATTATCGCGGCTTTGACAGCGCTTGATATTCCGAACGCGATAGATTTGAAATCTTTTGAAGCCATTGACCTGCATCGTTATCCAGATTATCAAACCGCTTATCACAGCTTAGTCTGGTGTCTTGTCAAGGCACAGGTAGCCGCCACCCAACTTGTTCTTCGCTGTACACAGACTGCACGGATATTTGTCGATGGTGGATTTAGTCGAAATCAGATTTATATGAGTTTGATTGCACGTGAATTTCCAGCTATGGAGGTGTTTGCTGCAGCGATGCCGCAAGCAACAGCTTTGGGTGCCGCACTGTTGATGCATCAGCATTGGAACACTGCAGAGATCCCACAAAACTTGGTGGAATTAAAATTATTTAAGCCACATACTGTTTCGTAAATGATTTTAGAACAGGATAGTACGGTACAGCTGTTCAGTTTGTTTTCTATTACTTCGATATAGAATTATAAACAAATTAAACCAAATTAAATTAAACCTCTAATCAGAATGGAAAGTAAATTAAAACATTACTCATTAATTCTTTGCGTGGCAATGATGATGGGAATGCCGTTTGCGTTAGTTGCTCAGGTGACCAAGACTATACAGGGTCATGTGGTGGGTAGCAAGAGCGGGCGACCTATCGCTGGAGCTTCGATTAAAGAAGTCGGTGGTAAAAATGCTAGTTCAACAAATGAAAATGGTGATTTTACCCTTTCTGTCGCGAGCAACAAAGTTGTTCTTTCAATCCAATATGTAGGGTACATTGCAAAAAATATGGAAGGGACTGTGGGGATCCCACTTCGTGTTGAACTGCAGGAGGACAACACTGTGCTGGATGAAGTTGTTGTCGTTGCTTATGGTGCGACGAAAAAAAAGGATCTGACGGGATCCGTATCCACAATTGACAATAAAGCATTGAATATGCAGTCAAATTCGACGGTCAGTAGGGCCTTGGAAGGGGCTGCACCCGGTATTCAGGTGTCGGCAGTGGATGGACAGCCTGGTATCGACATGGGAATTCGTGTGCGTGGTATAGGATCGGCGAGTCAGAATACCTCAAACGCTCTGGTCGTCATTGATGGTGTTCCCGCACAAAATGATAATCCGCTCGCTACCTTAAATCCAAAAGATATCCAGAGTGTTTCTATCTTGAAGGATGCGGCATCGACGGCCCTATACGGCGCTAGAGGTGCCAATGGTGTCGTCTTGGTGACAACAAAAAAAGGCGTGTCAGGGCAGCCCCGCATTTCATTTGAAGGAAAGCTCGGCGTCAATCAGGTGGGACCGTATCAATTCGATAAAATTTCCAATCCGAAGGATATTTATGAATTCGCCTGGCTCTCTGTGTACAACTCTGTACGCTATGGAGTGGATGGTACCGGTATTTCAAAAAGATATACAACAAATGTGCAGAATCCAAATATGTCGCACGAACAGGCAGCCGAATTTGCCAGTTCGCACCTATTTGACTACATCGGGTCTACGACTAAATTTCAACGAAACAGCTTAGGTAACTGGATGTTGTATGATGTGCCGGGAGCGGTCTATACACCCTCAGGCACAGGAGCTGATGCGAGTTCAACCATGAGTGGCGCATACCTCGTCAATACAGATGGTAAATTGAATCCTGGAGCTCGCCTGTTATACAGCGACAGATATGATGATTATCTAATGGAGAATAGATTACGACAAGATTATGATCTATCGGCCTCTGGTGGTAACGATAAAGTAAATTATTTCCTTTCAGGTGGATACTTGGAAGACCCATCTTATATTCGGGGATCTTCCTTCAAACGCTATAATGGACGTGCCAATTTTGATGCGCAATTGAATGCCTGGCTAAAATTGGGTGCTAATATTGGCTACTCCAATCGGACCACACAATCGCCGGCGACACGCTTCGGCCGTAATCCCGGTAGTTCTACAGCCAATGTTTTCCGGTTTATCAATGGACAGAATCCGCTGGTGCAGCTCTACGCACGCGATAAAAATGGCGCCCTGATTGATGACAATGGGAAAAATAAAGTCCATGTACTTGCCGGAGATACCTACTCTCCACTGGGGTTAACATCGGCTGCACTATCTTCTACCAATGTTTTGACGGTGCTGGACAATGATTTGGATCAACGTGTCTCGGATGATTGGACAACAAGGGTCTATGGGCAGGCCAAATTCCTGAAAGACTTTACGTTTACAGCAAATGTCTCGATGGACAAGTTTAATGAGATGCGTACGCGTTACTGGAACAGCGAATCGGGACAGGCAGCAGGCATTGGAGCCTTTGGTAAGACCGCATCCAATACAACGATTTTAAACCTGCAACAATTACTGAATTATGCGAAAACAATAGGTTTACACAATATAGAGGCGCTTTTAGGGCATGAATATGATTCATTCAAGAACGAGCAGCTCAACTACCGATCATCTTATGCATTGATTGATGATTTTGCATCTTATATCAACTTTGTCGGACGTTATGACGGTGGAACATTCCCAAATCCGGGGGGCGGTGAGGATAAACGTACCATGGAAAGTTATTTTTCCCGGGTCAATTACAACTACAACGACAGGTACTTTTTTCAAGGATCTGTCCGTCGGGATGGCTCGTCAAAATTCAAGTTGAAAGATAAACGCTGGGGTACGTTCTGGTCCGTTGGTGGCGGTTGGCGTATCGACAGTGAGCAATTTATGGAAAGTAGCAAAGGCTGGCTCGACCTCCTAAAAATACGCGGCAGTTATGGTGTAATCGGTAATCAGAATGGAATATCCAACTATTCGGGATACCAAACATGGAGTTACGCCGCCACGTATACACAGACGACAAGTGGAACGGGTATACCCGCAAATATCACCTTAAATCAAAATGCATATGTCAATGACCAATTAACCTGGGAAAACATACATACATTAGATGGTGGTATTGATTTTAGCTTCTTTGGACGAGTACGTGGATCACTCGATTATTATAACCGCGTCACGGTAAATGCCATCTGGAATCAGCCTATTGCCATATCCAAAGGACAGTCTTCCATTGCGACGAACTCCGCAAAAATCGGAAATAAAGGTTTTGAAATCGACCTATCAGTAGACATCATCAAGAAACCTGATTTCAACTGGACAGTATCGACAAACGGAACACATTATACCACTAAGCTGAAAGCTGTACCAAATGGTGTCGGTTCAGATGCTTTGGGAGGAAATTGGACCGCAGGTACCGATGCTTGGGCTGCCGCGGGAACAAGTGCTGTGGCAAATATTACCTATTTACGTGGAGTCAACAAAGATTTCTTTAACCTCTATATGTTGAAATATGGCGGTGTGGACCAAAATACGGGTTTACCACTTTACTATCATCAGATTAGCAAAGCCGATGTTGACGCAGGTACTTATCCCGGATATAAAGAGGGCGAAAGTATAACAACCACAGACTATTCAAAAGCTAGCCGCTACGAAATGGGGAGCGCGTTACCTAAATGGATAGGCGGATTTAGTACTTCCTTACGTTACAAGAATTTTGATCTGTATTTGGCATTGGCTTACCAATTGGGCGGAAAGTTTTTTAGTACGGAGTACGGAAATAATTTGTATGTAAGTGAAGATCCTGGAAAAGCGCTTTCATCGGAACTCATCGGTAATACCTGGACACCGAACAACACAGGTGCAAAATTCCCTATGGTGATGTATGGTAATACCTATGGCAATGGTGCAACTACAGGAAGCTGGCTCTACAGTGATTTGGGCTTATTCAGTGCTTCCTATCTCAATTTTAAAAATGTGACGATAGGTTATACTTTGCCAGAAAGTATCTTGTCAAAAATGAAAATCAAGCGGCTTCGGATATTCGCTTCTGGTGATAACCTTTTTATGAAAACAGCCCATTCGGGAATAGATCCACGTCAGTCTCTTGTTGGTGGATTTGAAGTGGCGGCATATTCTTATCCGACCATGAGAACATTCTCCGGTGGTGTAAGTTTGGAATTTTAATGTTTAAAAAATCAGTTATGAAAAAGATATTTTTATGTGCATTGGCGGTGACATTATTGTTTTCTTGTAGTAAGGAATTGGACATTGCACCCCCAAATAGTATCACGGATGAACAGATCCGGAAACTACTCGAAAGTGGTGATGAGAAGAAAATTCAGGCTGTATTGGGCGGTATGGCGAACAATATGCCTAAACTGGTCAACTTTGGGGCATTATCATCCGAGTCACGTTATGGAAGCAACCAGGGATTTGATGTGATGCGGAACCTCGAAGGCAATGATATTGTATTCGGCAATAGATTGCTTAATATATTTGGCTCCGACGAGTATAATCTGCTGGATTTTATTTCAGATGCTTCAGACAAGAATACCCCGTATTGGAATTATGCCTGGAATATGGTCAATACAGCAAATAAAATGCTGAACTACCTTAATCCGGAGACTGTCGGTACGAATAAAAAATTACAGGAATACAAGGGCCGCGGACTGATATTGCGTGCCTACGCCTATAATTACCTGATGGAAAACTATCAGAATGCCTACCAGCAGGGAGGAAAAGCAAAATTAGGTATGCCGCTTTATGATACCTATTCCCCGGTTCAGGAAAGCAAGGCCCGATCTACTGCGGATGAGACCTATGCTTTTATCAAAAACGATATCAATGAAGCGATCCGGCTTTTTAGAGAAGCGGGAATTGGCTTTACAACAGACCCCTCCGATTTTGATCTTGGTGTAGCTTACTTTATGCAGGCAAAAGTAGCGTTGTGGACCGGCGACTGGAACACGACGATAAACGCCAGCAACGAAATACTGACCAAGTATCCAACGTTAATGAGCCAGGCAACCTATGGTGCCACGAATAAAGGAACCCAGACGGCGCCTGAAATGAGACCCGAGCAAAATGGTTTTCTCAATATTACCATTAACCCCGAAGTGTTGTTTGGTTTTGCGCTTGGAGAAGCCGTTACCGTACACAATTGGTGGATGAACCCTTTCGCCGAAGGAAACGGCGGAATTGGACAAGGTTTCCAGCGGATTGACAATCGGCTGTATGCCAAAATTGATAACCGGGACTATCGAATGGGTTGTTTATGGCATCGGATTGGGGAGATTATACTTACCCGACCAATGGTGATAAACGAACTATTCCGATGTATACCAATCTCAAGTTTGCCGCCACCCATGGCTTGGGAAGTGACGATAAGAAGAATGCGGGACGAGTAAGTTGTTATTATATGCGCAGTTCGGAGGTATTATTGATGAAAGCTGAAGCGCAGGCACAGAATAAAGATGACCAAAGTGCGAAACAAACGTTAAACACCTTATTGGCTGCACGAACGAAAGTTGGGCAGACCACATTGACCTGTGACAACTATACTTCCATGCAGGGTTTATCGACCTTGGAGATGGTGCAATTTCAAACGCGGTTGGAGCTCTGGGGTGAGGGAGGACGTGAATTCTATAACAATAAACGCTGGAACATTGCTGTCGGCCGTACTGGATCAGCCACACATGTAGATAAATCAACTTATCCTGTTAGTAAAATGACGCTACAGATACCTTTGGATGAAATGTTATATAATAATAAGATGGTTCAGAATTAAATGAGCCAACAGATTTAATGATTTCATTTCTTAAAAGTACTAGGAAGGATCGTAATCGTCCTTGCTGGTACTTCCCTAAAAATACAGGATAGTTCAGGATACAACTGTAGCTGATCTTGTGTATTTTCAAGTACTATAGATTACTTCGACAAAACCTAAAATTTAATGATATGAAGAACCAATTGACTGAAGAACAGATAGCCTTTTACCAAGAAAATGGTTACATCGTTATAGAAGATTTTTTAAATCCCGAGGAGCTTGAAAGCTGGCGTACAATTGTATTTGAAGCTGTAGAGCAGCGCGCAGGTCAGAAAATGCCCGGAAAGGAAGCCAAAGTTGGCGAAGATGATGGTATCAATAAGGATGCAGACTACTTTGGAAAAGTGTTTGATCAATTGTTAAACCTTTGGCAGACCAATGAACAGGTGAAGGAGCTGATGGTCGATCAGCGGATTGGAGAAATGGCAGCAAAGCTGGCCGGTGTTGACGGTATCCGTATTTGGCATGACCAAGCCCTATTTAAACGCCCATTTGCGAATCCTACTGCTTGGCATCTGGATACACCTTTTTGGTCATTTGCCGATCGAAACGCACTTTCCATATGGATTGCACTCGATGACTCCACACTGGAAAATGGTTGCATGTATTTTGTTCCGCAATCGTATAAGCAAACCGGATTTGAGAATTTGGGTATCGGAAAAAATATGGGGACAATTTTCGAACACTATCCCGAGCTTGCACGGGTAAATCCGGTGGCTACACCGCTCAAAGCCGGAAGTTGTACTTTCCATAATGGATTGACGATTCATGGGGCAGGACCTAACATGACCAACGGGTTTAGAAGAGCTATGACCTGTGCTTACATGCCTGACGGAAATGTATTCAATGGACAAGCGAATATTTTACCGGAAGATTATCGCGCAACCTTAGCGGTAGGGGATCTGTTGAATAATGACGAGCAAAATCCGTTAATCTACCATGCAGGATGGTAAAACTTGACTTTTTTTATCCACGCTGGGGAAATGGGCACGTTGCATGGGAAGATTTTCTGGATCGTGTAGTGAAGGCTGGTTATGTTGGGGTCGAATGGTTTCCTTTTGGCGAAGATACCGATCCGGAGAAGGTCGTAAAACTGTTGCAGAAGTATAAGCTCAGGTACACGATTGTGACCTGTGTTCAAAAAAAAGCGAACTCAATCAGTGCATACTTCGCCTTGTTGGAAGAACAGTTGAACTACTATGGAAAGCTCGCGGAAAAATATTTCGCTCCACTTTTTATATCCGTGCAGATGGGACGGGAATATTTCTCACCCGAGGATGTGCTTACAGGGCTACAACTTTGTACGCGTGTTGAAAAGCAATACGGGATCGAAATTTTGCAGGAAACTCACCGTAATAAATGGAGTTATGGACTGCATACCGTGGCGCCAATGGCGGAACTATATCCGCAGTTGAAACTGACCTTGGATATCTCTCACTGGTACTGTGTCTCGGAGAGTTTTCTTGAAGATCGGCAGGAGGAATTGAACCGCCTGTTGTCCCATGTAAAACATGTACATGCCCGTGTTGGACATAGTCAGGGATCCCAGGTACCTGATGTCCGAAAAAAAATCTATCGGGATATTGTCGCCACACACTGTGCTGTCTGGCAACGCTGGATAGACCTCAATAAACCCGATGCGCGGCTGACCATGACGACTGAATTTGGTCCGCCACCGTATCTCATTCCCTCAGGGAATCAAGTGCTCGATTGTGAGCGCCAATGGAAACAAAACTTATGGATGAAAAACTACCTATCAAGGCACCTTATAACCTAATTTCAGCATGATGAAGCGAAGAATATTTTTACAGCAAAGCAGTTTTTTGGGAGCCTCCTTCTTATTCGCCAAGCATTTAAAAGCATTTGACAAGGAATCAGTGGATATGGACCGCTACTATACACAGTTTCAAAATCCGTCGGCTGCGCAAAGACCTTTCGTGCGCTGGTGGTGGAATGGCAATAAAATCAATAAAAATGAACTGCTTCGCGAACTGAAGCTATTAAAGGATGCCGGAATAGGTGGAGTGGAAATCAATCCCATTTCCTTTCCGAAGCGTACCGACGATATGGGTATTCCATCATTAAAATGGTTGAGCAAAGAATGGGTAGATATGGTACAGTATACAGCCAATGAAGCAAAAAAGATGGGTATGACCACCGATCTCATCGTTGGTTCCGGCTGGCCTTTTGGTTCAGAAGATCTTCGGGAAGAAGAAACCGCTCAGGTTGTGCTGGTGCATTGTGAACCCATTGAGGGACCCACAACCTATGTTGTCCGACCCTACCATGTTTTTAATATGATAGATCCCGCTGTAACGGATAAAAACCCATTGCGCAATCCCGAGATCCTCGCCATCAAATTGGTAAAAGATCCGATGCAGTCCATCGATGATGCGGTTGATTTTGCGGCAGAAATTGGCAAAGACAAAATTGAAATTCCTGTTCCTTCGGGAAAGCATATCCTCTATTTCCTGGTGAAATTTAAGGCTTTTGCCTCCGTCATCAATGGAGCCCCGGGAGCAGCGGGCTCCATACTCAACCACATGGATAAGGACACTGTGTCTCGCTACCTCGAGCGCATGTCTACACAAATGCAACAGCAGATAGGACCATTAAAAAACTATGTTCGGGCATTGTTCACCGACAGCATGGAACTCGAAGGCTGCAATTGGTGTGATGACTTTGCTATTGAGTTTCAACGCCGTCGCGGTTATGATATTATGCCTTATTTGCCTTTCATTTTATTTAAGGTCGGGCGCTTGGGGGCTGTGGTCGACGAAAACTACGGTGCAAAGAAAGGTGCGAAACTTACCGAGATGCTAAATCGTGTACGCTTTGATTATGAATATACCAAAGCCTCTTTATTGAAGGAACGATTTACGGATACGTATGTCAACTGGTGTCGCTCGCTTGGGGTGAAATCTCGTGCCCAGGCCTATGGGAGAGGTTTTTTTCCATTGGAAAGCAGCTTGGAGTACGATATTCCGGAAGGAGAATCGTGGACAACAAATTATTTGCGCCATAAGCTGGGTGAAGAGATGCCTGACGAAGACTATCGTCGCGGCCGTGGTTATACCATGATTGATAAGTATGTCTCCTCCGCAGCACATCTGAAAGGAAAACGGCTTGTGAGCTGCGAGGAGATGACCAATACGTACCTTGTTTTTAATACGCAACTCGAATTGTTAAAGCTGGGATCGGACCAGAGTGCAATGACCGGGATTACACATTCTGTTTGGCATGGATTTAATTATTCGCCCTTAGAAGCTCCTTTTCCTGGATGGATTCAATACGGCTCTTTTTATAACGAACGCAACAACTGGTGGCCCTATTTTAACTATTTAAATAATTACAAAGCTCGCCTTTCATCACAGCTGCAACAGGGCGATTATTTCGCAGATATGGCCATTTTGCCGGCCAATTATGATCTCTGGACAGAGAACGGTGTGCAAACGGATCCCTTTCCTGAGAAATTGAATGTCCCCTATACTTCCTTACTTTGGGAAGCTATCAGCAAAAATGGTGGGAATGCAGATTATATAACGGAGATGATACTGCAGGATTGTAAGGTAGAGCAGGGAAATCTATGTTACGGCAAAAGAAAATATAGCGTGCTTTTTTTGCCCGGTATCAAACGGATGTCGCCGAAGTCAATGGCTCGCCTCCTTGAGTTTGTTAAATCCGGTGGGCGTGTTGTGGCGATTGAAACCTTACCACAGATGAGCTTGGGATTGCAAGATCAGGTAAAAAATGATGCCGAAGTGCAAGCAATACTGCGTAAGCTGCAATCCTATCCAGATCGATTTATTGCCACGCCGAAACCTGAGGACAATAACTTTATGGACTGGTACCATTTGGCCATGCAGCGGTTCAGGCTACCCCATTACTTGCATATTGATCAGCCTAACCGTTATGTGATGCAGATGCGTTCTATTCGGGATGATGGTAGTGAATGCTATTTTATCCAGAATGCACACCGGGCGAATAGTGCAAGACTAAACATCTCATTTATTGCGCCCGAAATTAGAAAGAAAACATGTTGGCTATGGGATCTGGATACGGGTAAACGTTCTCGGGTAAACCTGGATCGTGAAGACAGTTTGTTACTGGATATGGGGCCTACAGATGCTTTCCTTTTTGTATTTGACAACCATCGGGAAGGTACAGTGTGGCAGCCTTTGGCAACAACGGGAAGTCATGCCCTGGATTTGAGTACCCAATGGAAAGTAACATTAAAACATAAACAGGAAGGTACATCCCAACAACTTGTACTGCCGCGACTAATAGACTTTAAAGAGGATGAACAATTGATGTGGTTTTCAGGAACAGCGATCTATCAGCGTTCATTTAACTGGTCGGCAGCAGGACAATGCCTGTTGAATCTTGGAAAGGTAGCGGGTGTTTCTGAGGTTTTTGTCAATGACCAATCACTTGGCGTAAAATGGTATGGAAGGCGGATTTACGACCTCGCTGCCGTGTTAAAAAATGGGGAGAACCAGATCGAAGTGCGTATTACGACCACTATGGGAAATTATTTGAAAACGTTGAAGGATAATGAAAATGCGCAATATTGGGTCAATAGAAAAGGTCGGGAGCAGGAAATACAATCTATGGGCCTGATCGGTCCAGTCACTTTATATACAAGCTAAATCATGAAAATATTACCTATTTTTCTTTTCATCATCCAGGCTTTAACAGTCAGGCTGGTCGCAGCACAGGATTATCAAGCTGTAGATTTTGGTATTCGCGGTGATGGTGAAGCACTGAATACACGGTCTATCCAGGCCGCCATTGATTATATTACAGCCAAAGGTGGTGGAAAGCTCATCTTTACCCCAGGCAACTACATCACGGGATCTTTTTATCTGAAGTCCAATGTGACCTTACAACTGGATCAGGGAGCAAATCTCTTGGGCTCCAACAATCCTTTTGATTACCATAAAGATACCGTCGTCAACTGGCAGTCGATGATCTACGCGATTCGACAACAGAACATTGGTATTATCGGCAAAGGAACGATCAATGGCCGCGGTTTTCAGACGGCAATGAATGCCGTTCAAAATGTTCATAAGGGAATTGTGCAGGATGAACTTAAATTAGATCGACTGCGGGAGTGGAACCGCCCCGAAAATATTTACTTCCGGGAGTGTAAAAATGTACTGATTAAGGATATTACCTTACGTGATCCCGGTAGTTGGAATCAGACCTACGACCAATGTGAAGACCTCCATGTGGAAGGTATTTATGTAGACAGTAAGTCGTATTGGAATAATGACGGCATCGATGTGGTAGACTGTAAGAATGTAGTGATCCGGAATTGCTATTTCGATGCGGCTGATGATGCCATCTGCTTTAAGTCACACGATGCGAATGCAGTCTGTGAGAATGTGCTGGTCGAAAACTGTACGGCGCGCTCCAGTGCCAGTGCCCTAAAATTTGGGACAGTCTCCCGCGGTGGTTTCCGAAATTTTGTTGTCAGGAACCTCGTAGTCTATGATACATATCGATCAGCAATCACTTTTGCTGCCGTAGATGGTGGATTCGTCGAAAATATCCTGGTGGACGGTGTCAAAAGTATCAATACCGGTAATGTCATTTTCTTGCGTATTGGTGATCGCTGGAGCAAGGGAAAGAAACCTTTTATGAAAGATATAACGATTCGCAATGTATATGCAGAGGTACCCGCCAATAAACCCGATTTGGGATATAGTTATGAGGGACCCGTAGAAGATATGCCCCGGAATATTTCTCCGGCAAGCATCATCGGCTTACCTGATCATAAGATCGAAAATGTTACGCTGGAGAATATAGAGATCGTTTATCCCGGAGGTGGAAATCCGTTATATGCTTACCGCGGGATTGATCCTAAGTCATTGGATGGTATTCCCGAAATGGCTAATGCTTATCCAGAATTTTCACAGTTTAAAGAGTTGCCAGCTTGGGGATTATATATCCGTCATGCCAAACAGATCAATTTAAAAAATGTGACTTTCCGTATTAAAGGTGCAGATTACAGGCCTACGATTGTTGCCGATGACCTCACTGGGGGCGCCTGGGATTTTAAATCCTATTTGGATGGAGATCGGTTAAAGGACAGTTTCCATTTATATCAAACAAAAGATGTCAAAATTAATTAGACAGCGTAACATGAAGAAGTATCTATTTTTGATCGTGTTATGGGCGAGCTGCTTCAAGCTGTTTGCTCAGGACTATAATGCATCGCTTTTCGGTTGTAAGTCCGATGGTGTAACCAATAATATGGGATCTATACAATATGCCATTGATTATATTGCCAAAAAAGGCGGCGGTAAACTACATTTTTATGTCGGACGTTATCTGACGGGGACATTTAGTTTAAAATCCAATGTATCCATCGAACTGCATGAGGGCGCTGTATTGGTTGGCAGCAGCAACATATTTGATTACAGCCTTCAGGATGGCAAGAGAGCTCTCATTGTTGCAGTCGGTCAATCTAATATTCAGATTGGTGGGAAAGGCGTCATTGATGGGCAGCAGTCTTTATTGCGTAGCCAGGTCGCAGCGCTAAGACAGAAAGGAAACATTGATCTATCTGAAAAAGTGGAAGACATTAGCCTAATTTATTTGAAAGCTTCTAAAAATATCCAGATCAACGGCATAATGGAATTGAACCTGCTCGGAGCAGCACAATTTATTGATCAGTGTGCGGATGTTACCCTAAGCGCATTGGACATAAATAGTCCGGGCAGCATTGGTGTGTATGTCAGCAATTCCAAAACGGTGCGTCTGTCCAATGTTTTCTTTCAAGCCATTGGCAAGGCATTGGTTGAATCGGAGGGGAGTCAGCAGGTCATCAAAGAAAATAGCCGGTTGGCTAATGGTAAAACATTATAAATGGGATGTTTATGAAAATTAAACTTATTCTTGTCATGATCTTCCTCTATGGTGGTATACTGACATTACAGGCGAAAGAATACAATGCTTCTCTTTTTGGCATTAAATCGAACGGAACAACATTAAATACCACTTCTATACAAAGAGCAATTGATTTTATTCATGAGCAGGGTGGGGGGACGTTACGATTCTACGTTGGACGTTATCTGACGGGAACTGTCGTGCTCAAAGAGAATGTGCATATTCAACTCGAAGAAGGCGCAATCCTGGTCGGCTCAACCAATATTTATGACTATAATATCGATGTCCCGAATTGTGCTTTGATTTATGCAAAGGACGCTAAAAATATCACCATTAAAGGGAAGGGAGTTATTGATGGACAAGGGCGTGAAGTTGCTTATAATTTGCTTGCACAGATCCAGAGCGGCGTGCTCAAAGATCCCTTAGACTATGATCGCCCGCGCAATAGAAGGCCAAAGGCCATTTATATGCGCTCTTGCGAAAATGTACGTATTCATGGTGTCACCATCAAAAATTCAGCCGACTGGGTTCAGGTCTATGATCAATGTGTCAATACGGTCGTAGATAGCATCACAGTTGATAGCAAGGCTTTTTGGAACAATGATGGTATCGACATTGTCGATTGTCGTAACTTTAAGTTGCTCAACTCTTTTATCGATGCTTCAGACGATGCAATATGCCTAAAGTCGCATGATGCAACGAAGAGCTGTGAAGATGTTGAGATCCGCAACTGTACAGCACGGTCGAGTGCAAATGGTATTAAATTCGGTACTGTTTCCGCTGGCGGTTATAAACGCATTCGTATCATCAACAATAAAGTCTATGATACCTTTCGTTCGGCTTTGACGATTGCAACTCCCGATGGCGGCATAATAGAAGATATTCTTGTCGATAGTCTGACCGCATTTAACACGGGGAACCCTTTTTATTTGCGCATTGGCGCACGCTGGAATAAAGGACGCATCGGCTCCATTAATAATGTTGTGATTCAGAATGTAAAAGTTGAGGTGGCAAAAGGGAAACCAGACCGCGGTTACTCCTACGAAGGGCCTATTGAAGATAATCCGCGCAATCCATCGCCTTCGAGTATTGTAGGACTGAAAAATGCGCCCATCCGAAATGTGACCTTTAGGAATATCGAAATCAGCTACCCGGGTGGCTCGAACCCCCACTATGCCTATCGGGGGACGAGCAGAACGGATCTCGACAGTATTCCCGAAATGGAAGCATCTTATCCCGAATTTTCCCAGTTTAAAGAGCTTCCTGCCTGGGGTTTTTATATTCGACATGCAGAAAACATACATTTTGAAGGGGTCGTCCTCAAATTGAGGGAGCCGGATTATAGACCGATGTTGGTGCTGGATGATGTCAATGGATATGCACTGTCCAGGGTAAAGCAGGAGGGAGCAAAAGGAAAGAAAGAATTGGTAGCGCAGGGATCCAAAAAAGTTAAACCTTAACGGAAATACGTAACTTGTTGGCCAAGATATACCTGTTAAATTGAATGTTATGCGATTACACCTGATGCTGGCCTTAACAGGCTTGATACTCTCCCTGGGATTACGCGCCCAAAATACAGCGCAGGATTCTGTTTATGTTTATGCACATTACACAAAACAGGAAATTTATATTCCCATGCGGGATGGAAAAAAGCTCTATACAGCGATTTACACCCCCAGAGATACGGCAAAGAGTTATCCTATTATGATGATGCGGACACCCTACAGTATTGCACCTTATGGGGAACAGAATTTTCGAATTCCGATCGGTCCAAGCATGGAATTTGTGAAGGAAAAATTCATTTTCGTTTACCAGGATGTCAGGGGAAAATATAAGTCTGAAGGAGATTTTATTGCCAATCGACCCTATACAGATACGCCAGGGGCGGTCAATGAATCAACAGATACCTACGACACAATTGATTGGCTTGTGAAACAGCTGAAATCGAATGGTAACGTGGGGATATGGGGGATTTCCTCTCCCGGGATGTACGCATCGATGTCACTGATTGATTCACACCCTGCATTGCGGGCCGTATCTCCGCAGGCACCGGTAACGGATTGGTTTCTAGGGGATGATCGCCATCACAACGGGGCTTTTATGTTGATGGGGAGTTTTTCGTTTCTATCCTCGTTTGGAAAAAAACGCGATTCTATCGGCAGCAAGGGGGCAGCGGGATTTTCCAATTATGGAACAGATCAAGCGTATTCTTTTTTTCTGAAAGCAGGAGCTCTATCCAATCTCAATCAGCAGTATTTAAAGGGCGAAAGTGTCCTCTGGAACGAAATGATGTCTCATCCAAATTATGATGACTACTGGACGTCGCGAGCCTATCTTTCTCGAATCCGTGAGCTGAAACCAAAGGTACTTGTTGTTGGTGGATGGTTTGACCAAGAGGACTTATATGGACCGTTGAAAACCTATCAGGCACTACAAAAAATTGCGTCGGACCGTGTAAAACTAGTGATGGGCCCCTGGTATCATGGTTCCTGGTCTAGGGGAAGTGGCAGGCAACTGGATAGCCTGGATTTTGGTCAAAATACAGCCAGTTATTATCGGAAAAAGATTGAACTTCCTTTCTTTGTAAGCCATCTCAAAGGGCAGGGTAAAGACGGACTTGCCGCGGCTACAGTTTTTGTAACAGGCGAGAATAATTGGTCTTCACACCGGACATGGCCTGTGGAAGAGGTACGGTCACAGCCCTTATTTCTTACAGCAGATAGAAAATTGAGTTTGAAGCCAGCTCCCAAATCGGCATCTCCCTATGTCTCCTATATTTCTGATCCCAGCAAACCTGTTCCCTATACACGGGAAAAAACTGTTTTGCGCGGCTATAAATACATGTATGAAGATCAATTTTTTGCCGCGCAGCGACCAGATGTGCTTGTCTTTGAAACTGAAGTCTTAGAACAGGATGTAAAGTTGATGGGGGAATATTCAGGCGAATCTGTTTGTCAGCAGTACCGGCAGTGATGCCGATTTTGTCGTAAAACTGATCGATGTGCATCCGTACAAAAAAGGGGATAAACTTTCGGATTGTCAATGTCTGATTCGTGGGGAGGTTATGCGGGCCAAATATCGAAAAAGCTTTGCTCATCCGGAAGCGATGAAACCCAACAGGATTGAGGAAGTACGTTTCGATATGCAGGATGCTGCTCATGTATTTAAAAAAGGGCATAAGATTATGGTGCAGATACAGAGTTCCTGGTTTCCTTTGGTTGATCGAAATCCGCAGCAGTTTATGAATATTTATGAGGCTGCCGACAAAGACTTCAAGACGCAGGAACATCGGATCTATTGTCAGGGGCAATATGCTTCTTTTATTTCATTACCTATTGTTACGTCTCATGAAAATTAAGTATTGTTATTGTTTTGTTCTTTTCTTTATTTCCAGCTTTTCGCTACGGGCGCAGGTCGACTATGCGCGAAGCTGTTGTAAAGGAGCTGGCATCCAAAGCCTATGCAGGTCGTGGATATGTGTTTGATGGTGATCGAAAGGCCGCCGCTTTTATTGCGAAGGAGTTTAAGAAGAACGGATTGCTGCCTTTGAGCGATCATTATTATCAACCTTTTGTAATGCCCGCAAATGTATTTCCTAAGGATGTAAAATTACGATAGATGGCCAAAAAACTCCGTATGGGTGAACAGGTATTGATTGAAGCATCCAGTCCGTCCCTCAAAGGGAAATTTGGACTGACGGAGGTCATGATATCGTCTGATACGGATGCTTTGGATAAACTGATGCAAAATACTGCATTTCAACACAAAATTTCTAGTACTTGATGAGCGCAAGGCTTTGGAAACAATGAAGCCAGACCAATTCCGGTCTGCCTTGCTGCGCCTTGCCCAAGGGGGGCATTATCGTGGGATTCTGGTGCAAACCAAGCAAAAGCTACTTTGGCGGGGAGCTACCAGTCAGCTCAATCGACCAATTGTTTATGTGAAAAATAATGCTGCTGTAGCGCTGGAGGGGAAGCAGATCAATCTGGCAATCCATGCCCGCTTTCAGCCAGACTATACGACAAATAACGTCTGCGGTATGCTGAAGGGAACCAGTGCATCGGACTCTACGATTGTCATCACGGCGCATTATGATCATGTGGGGGCGATCGGTAGACATACTGTTTTACCGGTGCCAATGACAATGCCAGTGGTACTGCGCTCATGCTCTATTTGGCACGCTACTATCAGCAGCATCCGCCGCGCTATAACATGGTTTTCTTGGCCTTTTCGGGTGAGGAAAGCGGTTTACTAGGCTCGAGTTTCTTTGCTAAGAATCCACTTATTGACCTCAAAAAAATTAAGATCCTGCTTAATTTTGATATGGCAGGTACAGGCGATGATGGCATTCAAGTGGTGAACGGCACGATATTTAAAGAACAATTCGAACGACTAACGGCAATCAATACGGAAAAAAAATACCTACCTCAGGTAAAGGTGCGTGGACCAATGAACCGTAGCGATCACTATCCTTTTTATGAAAAAGGAGTGCCTTCATTTTTCATCTATACTCTGGGTGGCATTGATGCCTATCATGATATTTATGATCGATACGAAACGTTGCCCTTTACACGGTTTAATGAGTACGTAAGGCTCATGGTTGATTTTATTGGCACCATTTAATTGGGGACTATAATCTGTTAAATTTTTCGATATGAAGCATCTTAGAAGAGCGTTGACCTTAGCACGGAAGATTTTCTGGTATAGTTTGTTTTACTTCATTCCATTTTATAGCTTCGGCCAACTGCAATTGGTTGTTTCACCTGACGGAAGTGAACATGGAGACGGTTCACTAGCGCATCCCTTGGCGTCGGTCGCTCAAGCGCTAACGTTGTTGCGCACACAGCGGGGGGAGAAGCCGGAGCGTACAGCCTTCGTGCTTCTCCGTGGAGGAACTTATTTCTTTGATTCGGGGATTTCGTTGGATGAAAGAGACAGCCATACCATCATTCAGGCTTATGGCAATGAAAGGGTTATTTTTAAAGGCTCCATTCCGCTGTCGACAACAGGTTTGTTCCGTACACGCGAGAACGGATCGATCAATTTCTATCAACTGAATTTGCTGGAACATGGTGTCAAGGACTTGGGACAGTTGCGCCAGGTTGGTTTTTCCAGAGCCAGTGGCAATGCTCCGGGCGAATTATTTGTGGACGGCATAGCTTTTCATCTGGCGCGTTGGCCCAATCAGGGAATGGTGCCTATGGGGAAAGTGATTGATACAGGTTCCATTCCACGGAATCGGGATTCGAGTAATCGGGGCGGTGTTTTTCAGTATAAAGAATCACGTATCGATGCCTGGGCAAAGGAAGATGACCCTTGGATTGCGGGTTATTTCAAATGGGGCTATGCCGATGATATGGTACGTGTCAAGACCATTGATCAAAACAAAAAAACAATAACAACAAAGGAACCCACATTGTACGGCTTTGACTATAAGAAAAAATACAGGCAATGGCGGGGTATAAATCTATTGGTGGAATTGGACACTGTAGGTGAATTTTATCTCGATAGAAAACATGGCGTACTGTCATTTGCTGTTGATAAGCCCATAAAGACATTGAGCTATTCTGTCTTGGAAGAACCATTTTTTAGTCTGATCGGTACGCAGCATACACAGATTAGGGGTATTGAGTTTGAAGAATCCAGAGGAATGGGGGTTTACCTGCGGGATACCTATGCCGTCGAGATTGATGCGTGTAGGTTTAGCAATTTGGGTAGCCTGGGCGTTGCTGTTGGGTATGGAATAAAACCTTTTGAGCGTTTGCAGCACGAAGGTACGGGAGAAGCGCTTGACAACAGTATTGGAGATCTACATCAGCACCTGTATAGTCATCCGACATTTGATCAGAAAGGAGGTGAACAGAATGTCATTCGCCATTGTCATTTTTCACATCTAGGAGCCGGCGGGGTTTCGTTGTCGGGTGGAGACCGTAGCAAATTGACGAAAGGGAATAATCGAATTGAGGACTGTATCTTTTTTGATCTGAACCGTTTGGAGCGGTCCTATCGACCGGCGATAGCACTTTATGGCGTGGGCAATACCGTCAAAAATTGTGAGATATCAGATTTGCCGAGTATGGCTATTCTCATTCATGGCAATGAGCATAAAATCGAATATAATTACATTCACAAGGTTGCACAGGAAGTTGATGATCAGGGAGCGATTTATATCGGACGGGATCCTTCAGAGCGGCACAATCTGATACAATATAATCTACTTGCAAATATTCCGAAAACATTAAGGACTTCTGGCATATATCACGATGATGCATCAAGTGGTACCAAAGTATTCGGTAATATTTTCGTCAATGCCGGTGAGCGATCGGTATTTATTGGCGGGGGCTCAGATAATTGGTATGTGAATAACCTATTTGTAAGTGCCGGAAGATGGGCGGTACGTGTGGACAATCGGTTGGAAAACTGGCTTAAAAACCTGAATGTGTACGGATCGGGGCACTTGTTCTATGACCGTTTGGTGGGTGTCAATTATCTGATAAGCCCTTATCGCGAAGCCTATCCCGAATTAGCATTGCAGTTTAGCCGAAATGGAAAACCTACAGGAAATGTATTTCAGGATAATCGGTTTTACAATTGTAAGCACATTCTAAAAGGTAAAAGAAAATGGCTTGCCTGGGATCAAAGTAACAAGGAAGGTTTTCTGCTGGATTTCCGTCGGGATTTTCAGACAATGAATTTAAAGGATCTCAAAGTTGTTCTAGGGACGAAAGCCCTAGAACAACAGATTCCGATAGACAACATTGGCCCTCAATAATAGATCTATTTTTCCGTTTGCTGTTTTATCCAGTTGAACCATTCGGTTTTTTGATCCGGATGGGTCCAATGTCCTGTTTCCTTGTAGATATGCAATGTTTTGGGTGCGGTGATGCCATTGTAGCTAGCGTACATCGAAGTAGGAGAGCAAATCACATCGTTGAATCCCCAGGAATAGAATCCCGGTACTGTAATGCGTTTGGCAAAGTTGACCACATCGTAATACGATAACGTTGTTTCGATATCACGGATGCCTTTTAAGGCACTGTAATTTGCTGGAGCAAAATAGTGGGGCCATCCACCAGCACGTTGATGCAGGTAGCCCGTCACGTCCGACAGCGCAGGATAGAGTGCCGCAACTGCGGTCACACGTTTATCCAATGCTGTGGTTGCGATACTCAGCGCACCGCCCTGACTACCACCCATAACAACGAGGTTTTTTCCATCCCATTCAGGTAGTGAAGTGAGGTAGTCGTTGGCTCGCAGACAACCTAAGTAGACACGCTTATAATAAAACTGATCTTTATCCTGCAGATTATAGTTATAATATGCCTTCAAAGCACCTGCAGCTAGGTCTTTGTAGATCGCGGAGTCTAGGTCAACCGGAATGCCATGTATGCCAATGCTTAAGACTATCATTCCTTTGGCGGCCAATTCAATCTCAGGGCCATAAGGGCGAACGCCAGCACCGGGCACACGCAATACAGCTGGATATTTTCCCGGATCTGAAGGCATGCTTAAAATACCATATATTTTGCTATTTCCAACGTTGTTAAATGATACACGATAGACGTCGACCTCTACAGTACTTTTGTCAGGAAGCAAAGTTTTGCTGGCCTCGATGGGAACAGCCTGAAGTACTTTGATCGCCTTATCCCAGAACGAATTAAAATCCACCGGATTTTGTTGTGTAGCAATGATTTTTTCGGGTGAAAATCCGATTGTGCATAGCTTTTTGGTCTGCTTTCCGTTTTTAGTCACAATAACAGTACAACGCAGAAAGCCTGGTTTCTTCAACGTGAAAGGAGCACTTTTAAAATGCCCCTGAAAGGACGGTATCTGTGCACTGACAAAAGGCCTGACCATTTCAGGACCTATTTCGTAATACACACTATCGCTATGGAAAGCTTGCCCCCCTGCATTGACCTGAATATCAAAACTAACTTGATCGCCGGGTTTTGCGAGCCAGTTGTCGTACGCTGTATTAATCTGTATGTCTAATTTTTCGGTTTGCCCTTTACTGTTTATGGCACAGAACAGAAGCAAGGTTAAGAAAAGAAATTTGTTGATTTTTTGCATAGTAGTAGGATGAATCTAAATGGATTATTTCCCTGCTTCAATGAGCAGCAGCAATCCGAGAATAAATAAGCAAAACATAAATCCGAGCCACAGCATGGTCTGTTTGCTGGCGCCTTTGAATTCGCGCCAGATAAACACACCCCATAAGGCCGCAACCAAAGTTGCACCCTGACCTAATCCATAGGATATTGCTGGCCCGGCTTTACCCGCAGCAATTAGATTAAGGGAATTGCCTATTCCCCAAATGATACCGCCGAGAATACCGACAAGGTGTACACTGAAATTACCTTTAAAATAATCGCTATAACGAAGAGGTGGTCCCGCTAGTGGCCTTTTCATGAGTAAGGTGTTGAAAATAAAATTGCTCAATAAGATACCGCATGAAAAGATAAATACTGCCGTATAGGGCGTCATTTTTCCGATTGCTGGCGACTCAAAATTATTCAGGTCCATGGCGGATGCTATAAATCGATAAAATAACGACATCAACAGCCCTGCGAGCACGCTAAGAAAAATTCCTTTCGAGGAAAGTTTCTGCTGATTTTTCATCATTCTTTTATAGGCAAAAGCATTGATAACAATGGCTACCGCGATACAGGCTACTCCAGCAAATAGGAGGGATGGATTACCTTGCATTGCTGCAATATAGTTGATAAGGACTCCTAAAATCAATGCCGTACCGATACCAACCGGAAATGCAACAGCCATACCTGCCAGGGAGATCGCCGATGAAAGTAGGATATTGGCAGCATTGAATATAATCCCACCAAGTAAGGCATTGCAAATATTGCTGCCCTCTGCTTGTTGCAGGTCGGCGACAAACGGTCTGCCGAGCTCGCCATGACTGCCTAGTGTAAAGGCAAACAGTAAAGAAAGGAGAAAAATGCCGAGCACATAATCCCAGTAGAAAAGTTCATAGCGCCAGCTTTTGTTGGCTAGTTTTTGGGTATTTGCCCAAGAACCCCAGCAGATCATCGTAATGATGCAGAAGATGATGGATTGGGTATAGCTTGTTACAATAAACATGTCTTCTTGTTGAGTCTGTTGATATTTGAGAAAGGGTACCATTATCGACTTATAGCAGGAACCCAGAGTGTCGAAAAACCTCCAGTTTGACTGGCATCGGCATAAGGCACAAATACCAGCGACTGCTGCCCATTGTCGGCGGTTTTGATCTCGGTGGCATAAGCCAATGTTCCAACCCAGCCTTTCGGTAGCTTGTCCTGTGCATCGGTCAGTTTGATATTGTCTTGAAGCGGATAAACAAATTTTGTTTTATCCAGCTGGAGCTGCGGATTCAGTGATTGATCCAGGGCAAAGATCTGCGGTCCCCTTTTTAATGTAAAGCTATTGGGATAAGTTTTCCCACCATTGATAATTTCTGTTTCTATATCAAAAGAAACGACGATTTTATCCTTGTCTTTCCATTGGCGCTCGATTTTTAGAAAATGATCGGGACCAGATTTATAGCTTTTGCCATTGACTGTTGCGGTATAGTTTTTAGCCCATTCCGGAACGCGCAATTGAAGTGGAAATTGTGCTGAGCCTGGAATATGAACTTGTACAGTCGCGGTTCCCTTTCTTGGAAATTCACTTGTTAGGGTAAGTTCCAACGGTATAGTCTTTTGGGATGAAGTCTTGATATTCTCTTTGATCTGTGCCGGTTCATATAGCAATAATGTCGGGATATTGTTGAGCATACCAAAATTCAAGTAGGGAATAAGTGCTATTCCTCGTGGAACGCTGCTCAGGCAGCAGGTGATATTACAGCGGTAGGGTTTTTCGCCAATAAGAGGCGTATAGTAACTTACACAGCCAGTCTGCGGATTTTCGGCACCGAGTAGGTGGTTGTAGATCGTTTTTTCAATTTCATTATAATATTTTAGATCGCCAGTAATTGAAAAAAGCTGTGTATTGAATTGAAGCCAAGTCGTGGTGACACAGCCTTCCCCCATGTGGGCCGAGGTGTCGGCTAGGAGGTAATGGTTGTCCTGAAATCGCTCATGATCACTGGATGTACCTGTTGCAAATAATCTGTTGGCGCTGATATCATCGAAGGTGTAATTGATGACCTGAAGTAATTGACTATCCCCAGTCAGACGGTACATCTTGACCAGTCCGACGATATTTGAAAGCATCTCATAGGCTTTGGCATTAGCTACTTTATCGACGCGTTTATGCTTTAAAATGGAGTTAACAATAGCTGGACCACCTTCAAAGTCATATGCGCGAATGATGTAACGGCAAAATTCAAGGTATTTTTTGTCGCCAGTCCATCGGTATAGATCTAGCATCGGGTCAATGACGGAAGTTGCGGCCATGCCGACATGCGATCCTGATTTCAGAATATTTTTTTTTCCGGGGGTATCGCCGAAAGTGCTGCAAATGAGGTCGCCAATTTGTACAGCTGCTTTCAATGCCTTGGTATCTCCAACGGCGCCATAGTAAGCAAGCAATCCAAAGAGATCATATTTATGCACCCAGACATCCCAGGAGGTCCAACGGTTTTCAGCTAGGTAAGTGCCCAGATATCCATCTGTATCCTGTGTTTCGACCAGGCGATGAAACATGCGATCCATCTGTTGTTTCAATCGAGGATCTTTGGTGACAAGCCAGGTGTTTGCTGCGGCCTCAAGATATTTTCCAATATGCTCACCGATCCATCGTTGTTTTCCTGGACGGTTTTCAAAACCGGCTAATAAACCTTCTTCATCTACCTGAAGCAGTCTTTTTTCGAGATTAAGCTGATAGCGATTACCCAAATAGCCGCTGAGCAGATCTATTTGAGGGATTTCAAGGTCGTAGCGAGAGGGCACAACATAGTCGACTTTTGGATTGGCCGCTGCGGTAATCAGCTGTGCTTTGGAATGCTGAATCGAGGTAAACAGCAGCAATGCTGTAGCTGCTAAAATAAGACGAAGAGACATGATTATGTAAATGAGGTTAATAATTGATTTTCAGGTTATAAGATGCTGTATTCTTGCCAAAAAGGAATGGACGTCTGCGCTCCCATGCGGGTAACAGAGATTGCTGCAGCTTTGGAAGCTAGTTTGACTGCATCGACGATCGGCATTTCCTTGGCAACACAGGCGGCAAGGACGCCACAGAACGTATCTCCTGCTCCGGTACTGTCCACTGCATTGACTTCTTCCGCTGGAATCTGAATATAGTTATCCTTTTCCTTGAGCAGTGAACCTTTAGCGCCTAGGGTTATGATGATTATACCCGGGCACTTTTGATACAGGTAGTCTGCCGCTAGGGCGGCCTCTTCCCAGTTTTCAATCGTCATGCCGGTATAAAATTGTGTTTCGGATGTATTAAGTATGAGGATATCGACTTGTTGGAGTAGTTGATCTGTCAGGGCCTGTGCAGGAGCTGTGTTGAGTATAATTTTGGTATCATGCTGCACGGCAATGTCAATGGCCTGTTCGATGGTTTCTATTGGAATTTCAAGCTGCATAAGCAGTACATTGCCAGAGATGATTGTATTCTTAACCGATTGAAGTTCCTTGGGTGTAAGTGTCGCATTGGCTCCTGGTGCGACGAGGATGCAATTTTCACCTTTCGCATCCACGGAGATGAGGGCTATGCCAGAAGGATTTTCTTCATCCCGGAAGATCATGTCAACCAGAATGCCTTCTTGCTGGTAATGCGCAATAGCCTGTTGACCGAAGATATCTGTGCCGACTTTAGCGATAAAAGCGACTGCGCTACGGGACCGCGCCGCCGCAACCGCCTGATTGGCTCCCTTGCCACCGGGGACCATGAAAAATTGACCACCTAAAATAGTTTCTCCGGGTGCAGGGAGATGTGCTGCTTTGACCACCATATCCGTGTTTGAACTGCCTAAAACGACAATATTTGCGCTGCTCATAATAATTAGGTTTATACGCTGTTACTTAATTGATAACCAAAAGTACAGATTTCGTATTTCAGTTAATTATAACGGCTATTTTTTTCGTACAGGTAAGGGCAGGATAGTTAACGCAACATCTTTCCTATTTTTTGATTTATATAAAGTATCTTAGTATATATTCTCCGAGAGGGGATAAGACCAGTTGTAACTTATAAAGTTTTTAGCGTATTTATCATGTAGATGTTCAAGCTATGAATATGACCAATGCAATAGCTCAATTTTTAAAAAATACTTGAAATAAGTGACTTTTCTGCTACGCCCAAGTATCTCCAGTTAGCAAATACGATTGTTGATGCCGTTAAAAATGAAATTTTATCGAAAGATGATATGTTGCCTTCGATTAACGAGCTGAGCGGTTATCTCGATATTTCACGCGACACGGTGGAGAAAGCATACCGTTATCTAAAAAAACAGGAAATTATTGCATCTAACCCGGGCAAAGGATATTATATCAATAAAATAGATGTACAGTCCAAGGTAAAGATCGCGCTCTTTTTAAATAAGCTCAGCACACATAAAAAAATTGTCTATGACTCCTTTGCGCGTGAGCTGGGTGACTATGCCAATTTGGATTTATTTGTTTATAACTCGGATCTTTCCTATCTGAATACGTTGCTTGGAAGTTTGACCAAGACGTATGATCATTACGTGCTATTTCCACATTTCAAAGAAGGACGGGATAAAGCTCCGGATATCATCCGAAAAATTCCTGCAGAAAAACTCATGTTATTGGGTCGCTTTATTGAGGATGTACCGGGCGAATTTCCTGCTGTTTATGAAAATTATGAGCAGGATATTTATAGTGCCCTGGAGGAGGCTAACGAGTCATTAAGTAAATATCAGATGCTCAAATTGGTGTTTCCAGATCATAGCGATTTTCCAAAAGCTATTATTAAAGGATTTTATAAATTCTGTCAGCAATATGCTTTTGATCACGAATTGGTCGCCGACCTCCATCGTGAAAAAGTTGTAAAGGAGACTTGCTACATCAATATTATTGAAGATGATCTTGTCAAGTTATTGAATAAGATTATACAGAAAAAATTGGTCATCGGGATGGATGTTGGGGTTATATCCTATAATGAAACACCATTGAAAAAATTTATATTGAATGGTATTACGACGATATCGACCGATTTTGAAATGATGGGGCGATTGGCTGCCGAATTGATCAGAAGTAAATCAAAGGAACGTGTTGAAGTCCCATTCTATTTAAAACTTAGGCCTTCTGTATAGACCAAAAAAAACAGACTAATCGTGCTGATTAGCCTGTTTTTTTGATAAATATTTCCTAGCTCTTTTCGTATTATGATGCAATAATCAAAGAAGCAGCTAGTTGATTTTTATTTCTTTAAGGTCTTCACAGGAAATAGATCAATAACACCTTTTGCAACCTTGCTGATGTTATTAATTGCTTTTTCTGGATTGTCAACATCGCCAGAACCACGTGCCTGCCAGATCACTGCGTTTGTTTTACGATCGATGGCTTCGATAATCAAATGACCATAACGATAGCGTTCTTTTGCAACTGGGTAATAACCGCCACCATAGTAATATGGTGAAAACCATGGACGGTACCAACCCCAGGGGCCACCCCATCCGTAATAACCGCCGCCGCCATAGATCAAACGGCTTTTATTGTTGACAATGGTAATATACCGAAATAGTAAATCAGGATTATCTTTAGAATATTGTAGGCCCTTTGCCTCCAGCGCAGTATTCGCGGCATCCAGGATATTAGCTTTGGCGATATCGTTGTCAAAATAAGACTTCGAAAGCGAGTCTACCGGAGGTAACCAAGCATACGTCTTGAAAGGAGTAAAATCCATCTTTTCTACCCGAGTGGTATTGTATTGATAAGACGAACATGATGCGAGTGCAACGCAAAGCACCAAAAATAATAGAATCTTTTTCATCGTAGTAATTTATTTATCAACTGTGATGAATCTACCATGAGTATTCTGTTGCTGCATTGGACAACCACACTCATGATGGTTCATGGCCTATATGGAACTTATATTTATTTAACTAATTTGTTCTTATTCTTTATCCGCATACCTTTCAATTGTAAAAAATAGTACAGTTGACGGTCTTCATGGCAATTGTTTTTTAATCGTCCGGGATGCTGCCATCCTTTTTGATTTTACAATCTATTACTTTAGACAAAAAACTATAAATATGGTTTAATCCGAATTGTAAAATTAATAAGGATATTTTGCCACCAACGGAATCTGCCTTCCTGGACCAAAAGCTTTTGGACTAACACGCAGGATAGGCGGAGCTTGAAAACGCTTGAATTCCGCATTATTAACCAATTTACATACCCTTTCTACTAACGATTTTTCAAAGCCCATTGCTACAACCTCAGATCCTGCTTTCTCATTTTCGATGAGTTCAAAGAGGATTTGATCCAATAGATCGTATTCCGGCAGCGAGTCCAAATCTTTTTGATCTGGCCGAAGTTCCGCAGAAGGCGCTTTTTCAATGGTATTGACTGGAATGATCTCCCTTTCTCGATTGATATAGCGCGCTAAATCATAGGCTTTGGATTTGTAAACATCACCGATTACAGAGATGGAACCTGCCATATCACCATAGAGTGTACCATATCCTACAGCAGCCTCACTTTTGTTGGATGTATTGAGTAAAATATTGCCGAATTTATTGGAAGCGGCCATCAGAATTACCGCACGTGCGCGCGCTTGAATATTCTCTTCAGTCGTATCTGGCTGCAGCCCTTCAAAAAGAGGAGCTAAACTATGTTCGAAGGCATTGGCAATATCTTTGATCGGAACGATATAATGTTTGCAACCGGTATTGTTGACGAGATCCATCGCATCTTTTATCGAATGGTCGGAAGAGTAGACCGATGGCATCAGTATGGCTAATACATTATCGGCACCCAGAGCCTCGCAGGCCAAAGCAGCAACTAAGGCCGAATCTAGCCCACCGGACAAACCTAAAACCGCCTTCTTGAAACCAGATTTTTGAAAATAATCACGTAGCCCAAGGATCAATGCATCATGTATAAGAGCCATCTCAGCTATAGACTCTTTCGAAGATGCTGTGGTGGAGGTTATATTTTGTTGATGGTAGGTGACAAATTGAAGATCTTCTTCAAAGCTTTTTAGCTCAGCAATTTTTGTTCCTTCATTATTCAGGGCGATTGAACGGCCGTCAAAGATAATATCCATGTGAGCACCAATTTGATTGACATAAATGAGCGGTCTGCCAGATTTTTTTAGCTGTTGGCTGAGTACCTTGATCCGTTCATCAAAATGGGTATAGGAAAAAGGGGATGCCGCAATGTTGATGAGGAGGTCTGGATTTTCTTTTCTCAACTCTGCCATGGGGTCTCCAACGTAAGAATTGCCCCCTTCGTCATCATCCCACAAATCTTCACATATGGTTAAGGCGATTTTTACGCCGTTCAACTCGATACAATCAAAACGTCTGCTGGGTTCAAAATAACGATATTCATCAAATACATCATAATCGGGCAAAAGGCCTTTTTTAACAATGTTTCGGACTGCCCCATGCTCAATAAATACAGCAGTATTATAAAGCTCTTTACCCTCAGGATCACTGTTTTTGACTGGTGCCCCAATGATACAGGCGATATCCTGACAATGGGCTGCGATTTGATGAATAGCTTCATCGCATTGACGTTTAAAGGCCTTACTTCGCAAAAGATCCTTGGCAGGGTAACCACCAATTGCAAGTTCGGCAAAAATAATAAGATCGGCCGTTGCTTCTTTGGCCTGTTGGATCGCGTTAATTATTTTTTTAGTATTTGCTTCAAAATTACCGATATGGTAATTCAATTGTGCTAAAGCTATTTTCATATGCTATTAATCGTCTAACTAAATAGGATACCAATTGATGTTGGATCTTCTCACAAATTTATTTCTTTTTTTTGATACTCTGTCCGTCCTTATGCGAATAAAAGCGCTAAGATTTTATTGCCACTTTCGGCTCGCAAGCGGAGTGCATGCACAGTGAGTCCACGTTGGGTCCACCTTTTAAACTGCTGTCATTGTAGATGCACGCTTTTTACAAGTTGGGAGCAAATCGACGTTAGGAATAACTTTTTTATATGCTATTTACAAGAAGCAGTATGGAAAATTGCAAATGAGCACCGATTGGTTATACAGCCCTTTGGCTGAAGATTTTTGTTAGGGAAAGTCGAAAGGTTAGTAGACTCCCTTTTAAGGCACAAGGAGTGCTAAATTGTTTTAACATAATTTTAACAACGTTAAATGCTGTTAAATTTCTTGACATGAAAGCAGATCTGTAGTACCTTTGATATATCAAAAGAAACGAAAGATATTAAAAATAATATATAAAGAAGAAAGATATTAAAAATAATATATAAAGAACTTTTCATAATTTAGGTTAATAATTGGTTAGGTAAAGCTCGGAGTTCCCCACTTCGAGCTTTTATTTTTTTGAAGATAAATTTCATGCCTTTTCAAATCTAATTTTAAGCCTTTGGGTGTTTTTTCAGAACAGCTCTTCCAATAACGTTAAATTTACCGCTTGAGATAGGTGACTCAGTAGAAACGGTTGCACGAGTCTATTGTTGAATACCCCTATGGAACGAAAAAGCTCCTAAAATGAGATCATTTTAGGAGCTTTTATGCTTTATTGTTTCAGAAGGGGCGATAATTATTTGATATCTGTAACTTCAATGACAAAATCCAATGGTGAGTTTGCCGGAATAGTTCCCACAGCCTGGTTTTGGTATCCATAAAGGGAAGGTGCCATGATGTGAATTTTACTGCCTTTTTGTAGACCTTTTTCCGTTAAGCCGCCCAATTTCATGTCACCGATTTTTTGCGGAGCAAAAGCAAAGGTCCAAGTAGGAATAATGGTGCTATAAAATGGATATTGATACCCTGTGTTTGTGATGATTTCAAATTCTTTGGCAGTATCAGTTTGATCAAATACACTTCCACTCAATAATTTTCCAACATATTTTACAGTCGGTTTAAATTTTAAGTATTTACCATTTAATGTGTCAACCACTTTATATTCATAATTTCCGGTTCCTTCGGCAAGAATTTCATACCAAATTCCTGTTTCGCTATTGTATTGTGCAGCAGGGTAATTTTGGCTAACGTAATTTTTAAGTGTTACAGAATCCGTTTTAAATTGTGCATTCGCATCATAAACAGGCGCATCGTCACTTTTGTTACAGCTTACAATAAGAAAAGCGATTGCTGCAATTCCCATGAATAGTGGTGATAACAGTTTTTTCATTGTATTTTTTTATTGGTTTTTCAAGGAAAAGCTATTTTCTTTATGAAAGTAGCTTTGCAAATGTATATTATTTTTTCTTCGTTAAAAGTTTTCACTGTAAGAATTAACATTTTGATACAGTAATTTACACTTCTGGACGTGGAATTAGCTGTTTGGTATTGAACCGACATAATTACGCAGATCAGCATGTTGACTATGCTGGCACATTGGCTACTTTTGGTGAGTGCCTACAAAAAAGCCATTTTCACTAGGAAAATGGCTTTTATTTTTACTGAGAATTTTAAAAAGGTCATTATATTGTTGTTATGCAAAATATATTGGCTGTTCGTGTGAGGCCAGAAGTGGCTAGGTAAACTTTGAGTTATACCGTAAAAAAGGTTTCGCCCACACGATTTTATTCTCAGGAGTCTGAACAGTACTTAAGGCCGCGAAGCGAGCTTGAATAAAACAAAAGGATAGACGAAGGAGAATTGAGTCAATATGATTTAAATTCTTAATTATGGCTATTAGAAAGCAATGCATTGGGATAGATATCTCAAAATCAACCTTTACAGCTTGTTTATGTCAACAGGCGGAAGATGGCAAATTAACGTTCTCAAAGGTCCTGGACTTTGGTAATGATAGTAAAGGCTTCAATCAATTATTACGTTGGGTGAAAGGTCTGATTGTATCAGATTCGGAGCTAGTATTTCTCATGGAAGCCACAGGCGTTTATTATGAGAACCTGGCCCACCATCTATACAAAATCAAAAAAAGGGTTCATGTTGTGCTTCCCAACACCTCAAAACACTATTTCTCTAGTCTTAATGTGAAAACAAAAACAGATGCAGTTGATGCGCGAATTCTAAGTCAGTTTGGTATTGAGAGAGTTCATAAGTTGTGGTCCCCACCACCAAGCACACTCTTGCAGCTCAGGAATCTAACTCGTTACTATGTTCAGCTTCAGGAACAAAAGACAACACTTGGCAATATTAGTCACAGCAAGGACTGCGCACATGATATCCAAGTATTTATTACCAAGAGCAACAAAAAACTCATTACTGAGATAGATAAGGAAATCGAAAGATGCCTGAAAGAAATTAAGAAAGCTATCGAAAAGGAAGATGTACTGAAGGAGCATGTCAGAAAGGTTTTGACGATAAAAGGTGTAGGATTGATTACGGTAGCAACGATATTAGCTGAAACAATGGGTTTTGAGCAGTTTCATAGTTCAAAACAATTGGTTAGCTATTCAGGCTATGATGTAGTGCAAAGAGAATCTGGCACCTCGATTAAAGGCAAGACTAGGATCTCCAAGAAAGGAAACAGATATATCAGAAATGCACTTTATTTCCCAGCGATGGTGGCCTGTAGGTACAATGAAGCATTAAAAGAAACTTATATCAGAATCAATAAAAACAATAAGGCATCGAAAATGATTGGACAGGTGGCAATACAGCGGAAACTCTTAGTGTTGATTTATACGCTTTGGAAAAACGATACTGAATTTATTGAAAACTACCAAAGAGGTAGTCTCGATCCGAAAACCGAGACTACGCAAGATAGTTCAGTAGCTGAACTTCTTTAGAATACAAAAATACTTTTTTGTCTAAATATTTGGAATTTATAACAGTACCTTTTTTGTCTACTGTATTTTTAGTAGATATAATACAGAATTGTTAGCTGTTTTTATGAAACAAGACAATTATTATTGATTTTTGATGTCAATAACCTCAATCGTAAAATCTAAAGGAGATTTTGCAGGAATAGTAACATTTCCTGTTGAAGAGTCTTTTTGGTCATTATCACCATATGCCCATGGAGAGGGTGTAATAAATCTAATTTTTGATCCTTTTTTTAGCCCGTTTGTTGTAATGCCTCCTGTATTTTCTTCTTTACCATTAAAAGTAATTGATTTTGGTAAAAAGGCAATTTGCCAAGCTGGAATTACTTTGGAAAGGTTGAAAGAAGCTGTTTTTCCCTCCTCTGTTTGCTGAAAGACAGTTCCACTTGGAACAAGTTTTCCAACATATTTTACGGTCACATTAGGGGCAATAATTCCGCCATTTCCACTGAATGAGTAAGTGTAAGAACTCTCATCTCCTGCAGCTAAAACTTGATATGCTAATCCCAATGAATCAATGTATTGTACATTTTGAAGTTGGTTATCTGCAACATATTTTTTAATCAGGGGGAATTGTTCATCAATTCTTTTTTTATTGATCGAATCTTGAACACGTTGTTTCTCTATTTGCTCTTTGTAATAAGCATCCCAATCAAAATTATCTTTATTACAAGCTGTAAAAAGAACCCCAAGACACAAAAACGCCATTAATAATTTCGTGATATTTTTCATAATTTCTTAAAGTGTGTATTAATTATAAAATCCAAAACGCAGGAATAATGGAGTTCGCTACACGTAAATGTTAAATTATTCTAAAAAAATAGCTAACTCCTTTGAGTTCAAGTATTTTTGTTGTATGTTTTTTAGCCGAAATTCACTGTCAAAACGTAGGAGAGTTGGGAAAATCATTTTTCTCCCTTGTAGCAATTGCAAAGCTAAAGGATGGAATTGTCCTGTTTTTTTTCTTTTCTTTAAGGGCTTCCATATGCTTCGATCAAAAGCAATCTCATCGATAGATTCTGCATCTAAATGAACGGCGTAGTAGCGCTTGTTGATTAATTGGACAATCTCCTTTTTTGTAAAGATTTCCTGTTCCATTTTCCGGCAATAGCTACACCAATCCGTATGAATAAAGAGGAGCGTTTCGCGCGGAGAAACATTCAGGAGTGAATCCAGTTGTGCAAAATCAATCCAATTTATCCGCTCCTGTCCTTGAGAACAGAGCGGATAAAAGAATAGGATTAAGAGCACATATATTTTTTGGAAATGCTTCATATCCCAAATCCATGTTAATGAAAATGACCAACACGAAGGCCAAATGTATAAGTTCGAGGGCGTGTTGGACCGTAGATATAATCTGAATCACGTAGCGCTCCCTTGTCAAAGTCCTTCTGAAAAGCATTGAACATGTTTTGTACACCCCCAAAAATTTCAATGCTGAAATCTTTATGTATTGGAAAGGTATACCCTAGGCGGAGATTTAATTCCACAAAGTCCCGGGCATTTTTAAGGGTCATCACATCATTTTGAATGTGTGGAACAATCATTTTTCCCGTATATACTCCAGTCAGATCGATCGCAAATTGTTTGGTTGCTTTCAGGTTGCTATTCAAATAACCATAAATGTTGGGCGTACGGACATATTTTTTGGTGAGGATATCCTGCCCATCTTCTTTTCCTGTATAGATGATTTGGTCTTTCTTGTAACGTGAGCGCTGGATCGTCCCGCCGGTTTGGATAGAAAACCAGGAGGATGGCGCGATATTGATTTCAATATTAGAACCATACACCCGGGCCCCTTCACCATTTTGCATTTCCTGGATAATCAATCCGTCTTTTTCAGACGCCATGACGTTGACAAACTGATTATTTAGATCCGTGTAAAATCCCTCCACGAGCAAACTGGTTTGTACATTTCCGAAATTTTTATTGTAGCTAAAAGAACCTGTATACGCATTGGAGTATTCTGTTTTCAGATTTTCACCGATCAATACAAATACTTGGTTTCCGCCAATGGAAGTGACGTGCATGTCTTCATTAAATGCTTGTGGTGCGCGGAAGCCACGTGCATAGCCGCCTCTAAATTGAAGGTCTTTTGTGATATCGTATAAGATGGTCAACCGTGGGCTAAAGGTGCCGAAGCGCTGATCCGAGTTTCGGTTTATACCTGCAAGACTATATTTACCGTCAACATAGGTGTAATCATATCGCGCTCCGATTAACGTTTTAAAATTGCTTAAAGGCTTCCATTCGTATTGGGCATAACTGCCTAGTCCTTTGTTCTGCTGATCAATGGTTCGTTTATAACCTGGTATTTCATCCTGGGTATTGTTGTATGAAAACTCCACTCCGGCAGTAAATACATCTCTTTCAAAGTTGTAGGTATATTGTCCCCCGGCAACTAGCGCAATATCATTCGTTTTTCCATAGGCATTTGCTGCTAATGTGCTGTCCGCAAGGGTTGTTCCGCCCCCAAGACCGCCATAGTAGCTGTCGCGAACAGTTTTCTGTATAGAGCCATACAACGACATTTTTTGCTTATAATCTGTGGAATAGTGATCGTATGTGATTCCGCCAACAAGCGAACTGGTTTCCAACTGCTCGGTGATCTGCGTCAGGTGCGGTACTTTATCGAGTTGATCACCACCGCGGCGGAACTCGTTCACGGTGCTAAAGTCCACCGTTATCTTATCCAGGTCACTCGGCTTGTAAAATAATTTTGTGCCGAACGTGGTGTTACGAAGTTTGGTTATTTCCGAAAAACCATCGCCATTCGCATCGTAAGCTTCCCGATTACGGTGCATACCGTAGAATGTGGCTCCTCTTTTGAGGTCTTCCGAAACGGTGGAGGTATTAAAATCCACTGTATTATCCCAGCTTTTGCCGCCAATGAGTGAGTTGGTGGATTTTACTTGCCAGTCGTTTTCTACCGGATCTTTTGTAATAATATTGATTGTTCCAGCGATCGCATTGGCACCAAATAATGCCGAACCACCACTGCGCACAACCTCAATACGATCGATCATACTTGTTGGAATCTGATCCAATCCATACACGATATTTAATGCGGAAAATACCGCCCTACTGTTGATCAATATTTGTGAATAGGGGCCTTCGAGGCCATTCAGGCGGACTTGTGAAAAGCCGCAATTCTGGCAATTGTTTTCTACCCGTACACCCGGCTGATAATTCAATGTTTCCGACATGGCAACAGATTGTGTTGCATTAAATAATTTAGGCCCTATGACATTGACAACCACGGGGGCGTCCTTACGTTTGACGCCATAGCGTGTAGCCGAAACAACGACCTCATCCAAATTGAGGTTGTCTTCTTCCAGTTGAATTTGCAAAGGCGACTTCAACGTGTCTAAAGAGATGACTTTGCTGAAGGAGCGATAGCCCACTGCCGATATATTTAAGGTTACTTTTTGCGTTGGTATGGCGGATAGCTTAAAGTACCCGTTTGGATCGGATGTAGTTGCGAGCTTGCTGTTTTTTAAAGTCAGTGTACCAGAGGGAACCGCCTCATGGTTTTTGTTGAATAAGTAGCCTTCAAGTTTTGATTGGGCGTATATAGTGGATGTACCAACCAGTAATGTGGCCAGTAAAGTGTATTGCTTTAGCATCGTAATTTTATGAAAATTTTAAAAATACAGGCCTCGTATAACATGATCTGTTCCTCGTTATGAACGGCGTTCAAGGCATTGCGTCTTATCGGAAGCAGGGTAATAGCTTGTTTCCGACAAGGTAATGTATGCCGATGAGCTCACTGAAACCATCGTAACAGTATTCAGCGAAAGTTCGCTATTGTAACAGGGACAATTCTCAAAGAAGAGGCAAATAAAAATGGGATCAAAGATGATATATTGATAGCGGTATTTCATGCTGTCGTTCTGGAGCCAAGCGATTTAGCACATACGTAATCTCTTACTTGTTTGCACCAAGTTCGTTTGATCGTTATGGAACTAGGGACAGGCCCTCGAAATCTTTGATTTTTGGTTTATGCTAAGCTGGGGGGACCACGTAAGTGGTAATGATCGATCGTTGTGGTGATCGCCTCCGGACAAAATGAATTATAATGCTCTTCTTTTACTTCACGCGGAATAGGAAGTTCAAGGACGGTAAATTCGGTTTGTACGTAGGTATTGTGATAGATGACATTGAGGTATTCGATCTGGTCATCTGTTTCTTGCGGCTTTTGTTTTTTTGTAAAATCATAAGGGTGGGTGTGCATGACAATTTCACCGGTTGATTTTACCTCCTTGTGCATAAAAACAACACCCGAAATAATAATCAGCGACATTAATACCAATTGGCATAATGCGATAAGCTGACGTGGGGATTTTGTTGTTTTTCGGTACATAAAAAAGCGCTACTTTTTAGGGTAACGCTTCAAAAATACGATTTTATTTTGTGAGTATTCGTGATCCACTCATTAAAAAATTATAAAGTTTCTATGTGCTAAGCTTAACTTGCTTCCTGATTATTTAATCAGATGATTGTTGTCGTCTGGAAATACAACGGAAGGTTTAAACTGCTTAGCTTCTTCAAAGTCCATGTTCGCGTAGGAAATAATGATGACGATATCGCCAACTTGAACCAGGCGAGCCGCAGCACCATTCAAACAGATAATACCTGATCCACGTTGACCTGGGATGACGTATGTTTCAAGACGGGCTCCATTATTGTTGTTTACGATTTGAACTTTCTCGTTAGCGATGATATTTGCGGCATCCATCAAATCTTCATCTATTGTGATACTACCCACATAATTCAATTCCGCTTGTGTGACTTTAACGCGGTGAATCTTGGATTTCATTACTTCTATTACCATGGCGCAAAGGTAGGGCTTTCTGCTGAATTTGAAAGATTTGTCAATTAATTTGACAAATTATTCAGAATCATATTATCAATCAAACGGACACCTTCAACCCAGCCAGTGACAAGTGCGACATGCTGCTTGCTGAAATCGATGTGGTTGACTTCTTTTAACGTTGAACTTTCACATAGCGCAAAGTATTCAACGCTAAGCCCATCGGTGTCTGTTAAAATCTGCAGGGCTTTGTCTTTTATTTCCGCTAGTGGGATAGGGTCATGTATATGATCTTTTACGAATTGCAGAGAACGGGAGAGTGCCAAAGCTGTTCTTTTTCCAGCTTCACTTAAGCGCGCGTTTCTAGAGCTCAGTGCTAGGCCGTCTTGGTCTCTAATGATAGGACATATCGCCAATTGAATCGCGAGATCCTTCATGGCTATCATGCGTTTAATAACCATGACCTGCTGAAAATCTTTCTGCCCGAAACAAGCAATATCCGGTTGTACCAATGTAAATAATTTATAGACCACCTGCGTGACTCCTTGGAAATGGCCGGGGCGTCTTTCACCTTCCCAAATTTGGTCCAGTTCGCCAAGATCGAGATGCCAGGCCTCATTTTTATCGGGGTACATCTCATCAACACTTGGTAAGAAAAGAATGTCGCAATCAACGGATTCCAGTAATCTGATGTCGTTTTCAATGGGCCGTGGATATTTTTCGAGATCTTTCGGATCGTTAAATTGTGTGGGGTTTACAAAAATGCTGCAAACACGAATATCACTGATCGGTTTTGCATAATTTAATAGGGATAAATGTCCTTCATGTAAAGCGCCCATCGTAGGGATTAGGGCGATTTTTTGACCTGTTGATCGGGCTTCTTGCAGGTATGCTTGGAGAGATGCTTTCGTTTTGAAAATTTCCACTTTGCTATTTAGTTTTTTGTTGGCAAAGGTGCATAATATTTTGGGAATATAAAACGATGATTAATAGTAAATTGCATAGTAAGTATTTTTTTCGTACCTTTGTAGACCGATTTTACTGTTCGAAAATAATAAATAAAAATAACTGGAGATGGCAAAAACGAAGATATTGTTTATTACTCACGAGATGTCGCCTTTCCTCGAATTAACTAAAATTTCTGAAATTACACGTCAACTTCCGCAAGCGATGCAAGAAAAGGGTTTTGAGATCCGGATCTTAATGCCGCGTTTTGGGAATATCAATGAGCGTCGAAATAGATTACATGAGGTTATTCGTCTTTCAGGCTTGAACATTGTTGTGGATAATAATGATAATCCGCTAATTATTAAAGTTGCTTCATTACCTGCGGCCCGTATGCAGGTATATTTCTTGGATAATGAAGACTACTTTCAGCGTAAAAAAGTTTTTAGTGATGAGCATGGCGAATTCTTTGCAGACAATAATGAGCGTTCGGTGTTCTTCTGTAAAGGAGCATTGGAAACTGTGAAGAAATTAGGTTGGTCCCCTGATGTAGTACACTGTCATGGATGGTTCTCTGCTTTGGTACCGGCTTACGTGAAGACAACGTATAAAGACGATCCTACATTCAAGGATGCAAAAGTGATGTACTCTTTGTTCAATGAAGAATTTAAAGGTACATTAGGTACAAAGTATGCTGAAATGGCGCCCGAGGGCTCCTTTAAGGCTGCGGATGCGCAGGTGTACGGCGATGGTAGTTATGAGGCGATCTACAAAGGTGCTTTGCATTTTACCGATATGGTGGTTGTCGCTGACGAAAATGTCAACACGGAAATAGTTGATTTTGCTCGATCAAAAGATATTCAGGTTTTTGAGCCTAATGGCGATCAGGACTACGATGCTTTTGGAGAAGTATATGATCAGTTTGCGCCAGAAGAAGTAGAAGCTTAAGCTTTACCTTTCGAAGCGTTTCGAAAAACAAACAGACAATAATATAGAAAAAGGCTATTCTCAAGGATAGCCTTTTTTTTATGCGACTCTTTTTCTTCTGGTCGAACCGTTATTTCAATGATTTTCGTTGCGCTACCTGCCAGAAACCTTTTGTCGCAATAAATATAGCTGCGAATTGCTATCTTCGCAGTAATCTGTCAATGATTTTAGATGTTCATACCAGGGAATCTCAGCGAAGATGAATCGGTTTTGATCTATACCTCATAGGTTAGGTTATCAAATAGCATACATTGGCTGTATTTTATTGTATATAATTCGTGTCATGAAAATTAAGGTAGGATTTGGATTTGATGTCCATCAGATGAAAGAAGGTCATCCATTTATTGTTGGTGGAGTGCAATTGGAGCATCATGCTGGTGCCTTTGGGCATTCTGATGCCGATGTGTTGGTCCATGCGATATGTGATGCCATTTTGGGCGCTGCCAATTTAGAAGATATTGGCTACCACTTTCCAAATACAGATATGCGCTGGAAAGGCATTAGTAGCTTATTGTTGTTAAAAGAATGTATGGCGCTGATTGCTGCGAAGGGATATACGCTTGGCAATATTGATGCGATGCTGTGTCTCGAAGCTCCTAAGATCAAACCCTATATTCCACAAATGAAGGTTAAACTGGCTGAAGCAACGGGTTTGGATATCGATGACATCTCTATTAAAGCAACAACAAATGAAACGATGGGATTTATCGGTCGTCAGGAAGGGGTGGTTGCCTATGCGGTTTGCTTGATTGAACGCGCGTAGTTCGCCACAATATTTTCACGTTTAAATTCTTGCTTTTGGCCCAATTAGTAATACCTTTGCCAAAGTAGGGATTCTTGGCACACTATCTGATAGAGTGTGCATTAATGTCTTAATTGAAGTCTTTAAAGATCAAAATGATGCCCTATCCAAGTTTGCAAAATGCAACTGCGGTTGGAAAAATGGTCTCTGCATTGCGGTCTTTACAATGAATAATATTTACGTCTGAAATTTAGTAAATAGATGAAACGAGTATCAAAAAAAAATCAACTTACTGAGGCTGATGTCAAGCGGTATACGTTCAATTTTTGGAAAATTATCGTCGGGATTGTCGCGATAGGTTTTCTCTTTATATTGAGTATACGTCTTGGCCTATTTGGAAAATTACCCTCCTTCAGTGATTTGGAAAACCCCAAAAGTAATTTAGCGTCTGAAGTTATCACGGAAGATCATAAGGTATTGGGAACGTATTATGTCCAAAACCGTTCCAATGTAAAGTATAGTGAATTGTCGCCTTATTTGGTCAAAGCATTGGTTTCTACAGAGGATAAACGCTTTTATGATCACTCCGGGATAGACTACTCACGGACATTTACAGTTATCTTTCACACCTTGACCGGTAACAAACAGGGGGGAAGTACCATTACACAACAGCTGGCTCTGAATCTATTTTCGGATGGACGGCAAAAGAATTTTCTAAAGCGTGTCATCCAAAAATTTCAGGAATGGATTACCGCTGTTCGTTTGGAAAGAAATTATACCAAAGATGAGATTATTACCATGTATTTTAATACGGTAGACTTTGGTGCTTATAATACCTACGGAATCAAATCCGCTGCGCGGACTTATTTCAATACGACTCCGGATAAACTGACGGCGGAACAAGCAGCCCTTTTGGTAGGAATGCTTAAAGGCCCGGGAGCATATTCTCCTGTGCGGTACCCCGAAAAATCACGTACGCGCCGTAATACAGTATTGAACAATATGGTTGCCGCTAATTTTATTTCGGCAGAGGAGGCTACCAAAGCGAAGGAGAAACCACTTGGTTTAGAACTGAAGATTGCAAATTACGGTGAAGGTTTGGCACCCTATTTTAGAGCGGTATTAAAGGATGAAATCAAAAAAGAATTCGCAAAATTGTCCATCACCAAACCAGATGGTACGCCGTATGACCTCGATCGTGATGGATTGAAAATCTATACGACGATCAATATGTCGATGCAGCAATATGCAGAGGATTCGCAAAAAGAATGGATGAAGCAATTGCAGTCTAAATTTTCCGCACAATGGAAAAATAGGGATCCTTTTAAAGGCGACAAAGCCAAACTGCTCATGAGTGGAATGAAGCGCTCTGACCGTTACCGTATTTTGAAAGAAGAGGGCTTGAATGAAGACGCAATCAAAAAGGCTTTCAATGTAAAGGTTCCGATGAATATTTTTACGTGGAAGGGAAGTGTTGATACGATGATGACGCCAATGGATTCCATTAAGTACAATAAACTCATGTTGCGCAATGCGATGATGTCTATGGAGCCGAAGACCGGACACATCAAAGCTTGGGTTGGTGGTATTGATTTTGACCACTTCAAATATGATCAGGTAAAAATGGGTACACGTCAAGTCGGATCGACGGCGAAACCATTTACGTACGCGGTGGCGATTGACAACGGTTATTCACCATGTTACAGTATTCCCAATTACCAACAAACCTATAATGGGTGGACGCCAAGAGGAAATGCACAAGGTGGGAACCCGATTACTTTAGCGAAGGCATTGGCTTATTCGCAAAACTATGCGACGGCCTATTTGGTACACGAAGTTGGTGCTGCAGAAGTGGCCGCATTGACTAAACGGATGGGTATAACAAGTGATGTGCCTAATTATCCTTCGATCTCATTAGGTGCTTATGAAGCGTCGGTCTTTGATATGGTGGGTGCTTATTCGGCATTTGTGAATCAAGGAACCTGGATTGAGCCAACTGCGATCTTACGTATTGAAGATAAAAATGGTACACCGATCTATGATAAAGCACCAAAGGTCGTAAAAGCCTTAAATAGTGAATCTGCTTATATTATTGTTGATATGTTGAAAAAGGTGGTATCCCAAGGTACGGCGAGACGTATTCAATGGATGTATAAGCTCACCAATCCAATTGGTGGTAAAACAGGTACAACCAACGATAACTCAGATGCCTGGTTTATCGGTATCACACCGGAACTGGTTACAGGGGTTTGGACCGGTGCAGAAGATCGAGGTATTAGTTTCGACAGGATGGAGTACGGACAGGGGGCCGCAGCAGCGATGCCTGTATTTGCGTACTATATGCAGAAAGTATATAAAGATTCAAATCTGAAGTATACCAAGGGCGATTTTGAGCAACCGCAGGGTGGGCTTACCCGTGTCATTGACTGTAATCAGTATTGGGGCGGTGGTGGCTCTGATGTCGAAGATGGATCTACGGATTCAAGCGGTAAAGATGCAACTAAACTAAAAGATGATCGCTTAGGTTTCTAAGTTATTTTAACGATTACCATTGGGCCAGATAATAAATTTTTTCGAGATTTGTTGTCTGGCCTTTTTGCTGAACATGTTTGATATTGGAACGTAATGGACGTATTTGATTATAGAGAAGAATTAAAAAAGATACCACATCGACCGGGAGTCTATCAGTATTTTGATAAAAATAGTGAGCTGATCTATATCGGTAAAGCGAAGGATCTGCGTAATCGGGTCGGTTCGTATTTCGTGAATGAAAATCAGCTGAATGGCAAAACCCGTGTTTTGGTTCGCAAGATCAACCGTATATCTTTTACTATAGTTGATACAGAGATTGATGCTTGGTTGCTTGAGAATTCATTAATCAAGAAACACAAGCCCAAGTATAATGTTCTGTTGAAGGATGATAAAACCTATCCATGGATTGTCATCAAGAACGAACCTTTTTCCGCGGGTTTTTTGGACCAGACAATATATCAAGGATGGGTCTCGTTATTATGGCCCCTATCCTTCGGTGGGGATGATGCATATTGTATTGGATCTGATCCGTGAACTATTTCCCCTCCGTACCTGCAATTTGGCTCTCACACAGGAAAACATACGGAAAGGCAAGTTTAAGATCTGTCTTGAATATCAAATTGGAAATTGTAAGGGGCCCTGCGAAGGGTATCAGTCCGAAGACGACTACGATCAGAACCTGAGTGATATCAAGGATATTCTGAACGGAAAGATTGCTGTGGTGACCAATCGTTTAAAGGAAAGTATTGGTACAGCAGCAGCGGCTTTGGATTTTGAAAGGGCACAGTTAATGAAGGCCAAGTTGGATAAGCTGGACAACTACCAGAGCAAGTCGACGGTGGTCAACTCATCCATTACCAATGTGGATGTATTTAGTATTGCTTCAGACGAGGGTTACGCTTTTGTCAATTACCTGAAAGTCATGAATGGTGTTATTATTCAGACACAGACCCTCGAAATGAAAAGGCGTTTGGACGAGAGTGAACAGGAGCTTTTGGCCTTGGCCATACCGGAGATTCGGGAGCGCTTCAAAAGCCTCTCGCGGGAAATTATCGTACCTTTTGAATTGGATATTGAAGAGAACGAACGGATTCGATTTACGATTCCGAAGTTGGGCGAAAAGAAAAAATTGCTGGAACTTTCCCAAAAGAACGTGGCATTTTTTAGAAAAGAGCGTCTGTTGCAATATGAAAAGCTTAATCCGGATATTCGGACGGAGCGCATCTTAAAGCAGATGCAAAAAGATCTGCGCATGAATGTGCTCCCGCAACATATTGAATGTTTCGATAACTCGAATATTCAGGGGAATTATCCCGTATCGGCTATTGTTGTCTTTAAGGATGCAAAACCTTCGAAGAAAGATTACCGCCACTTTAATGTGAAAACCGTGGAGGGTCCCAATGATTTTGCCACGATGGAGGAGGCTGTTTTTAGACGCTATAGGCGATTATTGGATGAAGATCAGCCTTTGCCGCAATTGATCATTATCGATGGGGGAAAGGGGCAGCTGGGCGCAGCCTTAAAGAGTCTGCGCTTGTTGGGGATAGAACGGAAAGTCACGGTCATCGGCATTGCCAAAAGACTGGAGGAGCTATTCTATCCGGGTGATCAATATCCACTTTATCTGGATAAGAAGTCTGAAACCCTCAAGGTCATTCAACATCTCCGGGATGAAGCACACCGTTTCGGAATCACCTTCCACAGAAATCAACGTAGCCGCAAAACCTTCGTTTCAGAGCTGGAAAATGTTCCGGGTATTGGAAAAACAACGGTTGAGAAAGTGTTAACCGAGTTTAAATCGGTAAAAAAAGTGAAGGAAGCCTCCGATGAAGAACTAAAAAAAGTGCTTAATCTGAAACAGATTAAAGCACTTCGTGAATATTTTGCAACGTAAAAATTTAAAAGAAGAATAGTTCGTGCAGTCGAGGTCGGTAAAAAAGGTCTCCGTACGAACTTTTCAAAGCGAATTAATCATCGTAACCAAAACGTTTAAGGTAGTTCTTTTTACTTCTCCAGTCAGGAATCACCTTAACAAAAAGTTCGAGGAATACTTTTCCATCGATAAACTCTTCAATATCCTGGCGGGCATAGGTACCGACTTTTTTGATCATGGCACCTGCTTTTCCGATGATAATATTTTTTTGAGAGTCGCGCTCTACAATAATTTCGGCAGCAATACGTGTGATATTTGCTTCTTCTTTGTATGATGTGACGATTACCTCTGTACTGTAGGGGATTTCCTTATCGTATAGTTTGAATACTTTTTCACGGATCATCTCAGAGACGAAGAAACGCATGGATTTATCCGTTAGCTCATCTTTCTCATAATAGGCTTCGTGAATCGGTAACTTGTCCTTGATGTAGTGCATCACGGCGGCGACATTATGATTTAATTTTGCTGAAATTGCAAAAACGGTATCTGGATTTAATTTTTCCTGCCAAAATTCAATCTTAGCCTTGACCTCTTCTTCCGAAGATTTATCAATTTTGTTGATAAGCACGGCAACAGGGGAATTTGTTTTACGCAATTTCTCCAGAACATCGTTCTCATCGTATTTTTCGTGGATATCTGTCACAAATAAAATAATGTCTGCATCGATCAACGATCCTTGGACAAAATTCATCATCGATTCTTGTAAAGAATAGTTTGGTTTGATGACACCAGGGGTGTCCGAAAACACAATTTGATGGTCTTCATCGTTTACAATACCGATAATGCGGTGTCTTGTCGTTTGCGCTTTGGGTGTAATGATAGACATTTTTTCACCCACTAAAGCGTTCATTAGGGTGGACTTACCAGCATTTGGCTTTCCGATGATACTTACGAATCCTGCTTTGTGTGACATTTTTCTAAATTTTATTAGGATTACAAAGAAACAAAATATATCTTTGTACTCCAATTCGGAAGGATCATAATCTTGTTTTTTCAAAAGAAAAAAGCAATTTTGTTCAAAAATATATTGCGGGGTGGAGCAGTTGGTAGCTCGTCGGGCTCATAACCCGAAGGTCACTAGTTCGAGTCTGGTCCCCGCTACTAAAGAAAGAGCCGATTGCAATGATCGGTTCTTTTCAAGACATTTAAAATACATTGCGGGGTGGAGCAGTTGGTAGCTCGTCGGGCTCATAACCCGAAGGTCACTAGTTCGAGTCTGGTCCCCGCTACTAAAAGAAAGAGCCGATTGCAATGATCGGTTCTTTTTAAGAAATTTAAAATACATTGCGGGGTGGAGCAGTTGGTAGCTCGTCGGGCTCATAACCCGAAGGTCACTAGTTCGAGTCTGGTCCCCGCTACTAAAGAAAGAGCCGATTGCAATGATCGGTTCTTTTCAAGACATTTAAAATACATTGCGGGGTGGAGCAGTTGGTAGCTCGTCGGGCTCATAACCCGAAGGTCACTAGTTCGAGTCTGGTCCCCGCTACTAAAGAAAGAGCCGATTGCAATGATCGGTTCTTTTCAAGACATCTAAAATACATTGCGGGGTGGAGCAGTTGGTAGCTCGTCGGGCTCATAACCCGAAGGTCACTAGTTCGAGTCTGGTCCCCGCTACTAAAAGAAAAAAGCCGAGGTGAATATCTTGGCTTTTTTTTGTATCCTAAATCACGCTATAATACCACCTGTCTTTCAGGATTATCTTTTTCCTGCTCGTCTAAATTTCTCATTGTCGACTGTCCTGAGGTTGTTAAAAAACTGTCTTTTGCTGTTAGTTAATCGCTCTAATTTTTTGATAGTAGATTGTACTGTAAAATGTGTGTTTATGCAATCGTTTGTTTAATTGGCGCAATCGATTTCGTTGCTGCTAAATTTTGATATACTGTCATCATCCTTTAGTTTTAGCATTCATGTACCTAAATTTTGATTAGCACGCTAATCAATTTTTAAACTAACTATTAAATATTATGATTTCAAAGATTCTCGACAATCACAAGTTGAGTCTGTTATCATTAGCTTTACTCATTACAAGTACACACAACTCGGCTAATGCTAATGGTCTTACGTTTCCAGGCAACAATATTTTGTTGAATGACGCGGTTTATCAACAAAAAGTGAATGGAAAAGTGCAGTCAACAGACGGCCCATTGGCTGGTGCAACCATTAGTGTTAAGGGGAGCGCTAAGTCGACATCGGCAGGAGTAGATGGACGGTTTACCATAGATGCTAAAAATGGGGATGTACTAGTCGTTACAAGTGTTGGTTATAAGACACAGGAAGTGACGGTGACAGGACCGGTTGTTAACATCAATCTGGAGTCCAATAGTGAAGCACTTCAGGAGGTTGTTGTCGTTGGGTATGGATCACAGCAGAAAAAAGAAAGTTTGACTGGTGCCCTTCAAGCTGTTAAGGGAAACAAATTGCGTGATGTCACTACGCCATCGGTTGAAAACATGCTGAATGGTAAGGCTGCCGGTGTATATGTTGCACCAGGGGCTGGCAAACCGGGGTCAAATGGTGGTGTTGTGATTCGTGGTCAGGCAACCTTAAGTGGCACGACGAGCCCATTGTGGGTTATTGATGGTGTTATCGTCGGCTCAAGCCCAGGTGATATCAATCCAGATGACATTGAATCGTTAACGATTCTAAAAGATGCTGCCTCAACGTCAATTTATGGTTCGCAAGGTGCAAATGGCGTTGTTGTGGTCACAACAAAAAATCCTTCGGCATCCAAAACAAGCATTAGCTTTTCTACAAAAATGGGTATCAACCAGCTTTCCAATGGAAACATGGAAATGATGAATGGGGCTGAACTTTATGACTACTTTGCTTCGTTTTCAAATCCCGCTGATATCAAATTCCCGCGTTGGAATTCGGATTTGCGCAATAGCAACTTTGATTGGTGGAAGCTGGCAACAAAGACCGGATTTGTCCAAAATCACAATTTATCCATTCAGGGAGGAAATGATAAATTACAGTCTTATTTGTCTTTAGGTTACTACAACGAAGCCGGTGCGGTAAAAGGGTATGATTACGATCGTTATAACTTTAGATTACGTACCAACTATAAGCCTTTTGACTGGTTGACCATCAAGCCATCTATTGCCGGTTCGAGACGTGCGGTAGATGATCGTCAATATGATGTCAATGCCATGTATGGAAACCTACCTTGGGATAGTCCATACGATGCAAATGGAAATTTAGTGCCACACCGTTATAGTGGCTGGGTCAATAATGCAAGCACGAATTACTTGTATGACTTGCAATGGAATCATAGTGCCAATACCAATTATGAATTTATGGGTAACTTAGATTTCGATGTCAAATTAACGGATTGGTTGACCTTCTCCTCTGTCAACAATTATCGCTACAATACGTATTCTGACAGTGGTTATCAAGATCCGCGATCAAACAGCGGTGAAAGTGTAATTGGTCGTGTAACGGATTACCGCATGGAGTTTGCACGTCGTTATACCAACCAAATCTTGCGTTTCAACAAGACTTGGGATAAACATAGCCTGAATGGATTGGCTGCATACGAATTTAACGACTACTGGACCAAAACCTTAGATGCTTACGGAACGGGTATTGTCAATGGTTTCGAGGTATTGGATGTTGTTGCAAAACCAGAACGTACGAAAGGTGGAATTTCCGAATGGGCAGTACAGTCATTCTTGTCGAATGCAAACTATGCATACGATAATAAATATCTGGCACAGGTATCTTTCCGTCGTGATGGGGCATCCAATTTTGGTACCAATGCGAAATACGGAAACTTCTTTTCCGTTAGTGGTGGCTGGAATATCAATAAAGAAGAGTGGTTCAAGGCTGATTGGGTAGATAACTTAAAACTGCGAGCGGCTTATGGATCGGTAGGTAATAGACCGAGCTCATTATATCCACAATATAGCCTTTATTCGGTATCAGCATCATCAAGCTATAATGGAATACCAGGGGCATTAATTAGCCAAATCGGTAATAAAGATCTGACTTGGGAAAAAACATACACAACAGGATTTGGTGTGGATGCAGCCTTATTTAAGAATAGGCTAAGACTTAATGTTGATTATTACGATAAGAAGACTGATAATGTGCTTTATCAAGTGCCGATCAGTGGTCTGACAGGTGTCACTTCTATCTGGAAAAATATTGGTAAGATGCAAAACCGGGGGATTGAATTGACCATCGGTGGCGATATCGTTCGCAATGATAATGTACATTGGAGTTTGGATGTTAATTTAAGTCACAATGTGAATAAATTGACGGAGCTATTTGCGACAAAAGATGCCAATGGTAATCTTGTTTCGAAACCAATTATCGCAGGGGACGGATCAGGGATAGCTGGATCGGCGCAACGTTTGCTTCAACCTGGTTATCCGGTAGATACCTATTATCTAAAAGAATGGGCTGGTGTCAATGTTGATAATGGTTTGCCAATGTGGTACAGATACGAGACAGATGTCAATGGCAATGAAACAAGGACAACGACGTCGAACTATTCCAATGCAACTTTCCGTAATGCAGGAAAAGGAAATGCAGATCTCTTTGGCGGTTTCAGTACAGCCTTAAGTTATAAGCAGTTTGATCTAAATGCCGTGTTCGGGTTCTCTTTGGGCGGTAAGTTGTATAATTATTCGCGCCAAGAATTTGACTCGGATGGAACTTATACCGATCGTAATCAGATGAAGTTACAGGATGGTTGGAGCCGCTGGGAAAAACCCGGTGATGTTGCTACTCATCCGATAGCAAGATACGATAACCAAGATAAAGGTAATTCACCGTCAACACGCTTCTTGGAAAGTAACAATTTCTTAAAAATGAGATCCTTGACTTTGGGTTACAACTTCGATCTGAAAAAGTATAACATCAAAAATTTACGTGTATTCTTAGCTGGAGAGAATTTGTTTACGATTACAAACTACTCGGGTGTTGATCCGGAGCTTCCATTGACTGAACCAGATGGTAAAGGCGGGGGTGGTCAAATGATCAGATCTACAGGCGTCTCTGTATATCCAATGGTTCGTAAATACATGTTCGGCGCAAGTGTGACATTTTAATTTTAACGTTTAGAAAATCAATAATGAAAAAGATATTAATCGGACTTTTGATCGCATCGGCAGTATCCTCCTGCGATATCGATCGTCTTCCTTATACTTCGATGGACGAAGAGAATATTGTGAGTAATCCTGATGCCATGGTAACAGGTACTTATGCGCAGTTAAAAGCTTGGTCCGACCCAATGCACCGTCTTGGTGAATACGCTGGTGATAATATGATGATCCGCGGGTCATCGACAGACGCATTTTACGAATTTATCTCCTATGCGAGAACACCTAATAATTACCGTTTGCAGAACTTCTGGGATAGCGGTTATAAAGCTATCGCGCAATCTTCGAACGTCATTAAGATGTTTGCCGAAGGTCAAAGTGAAGAGATGGATAATAAATTGGGTGAATGTTATTACATCCGTGGAATGATGTATTTTTACCTTTGCCGTGCGTTCGGGAAGCCTTATTACCAAAGTCCCGAGACAAACTTGGGTGTTCCAATTGTCAACGGTACACCTGAAGATGTATTCAATGATTTGAACTTGCCAGACCGTGCGTCTGTAAAAGATACCTATGCGCAAGCAATCAGTGATCTGAAGAAAGCAGAAGCTTTATTGAAGATCGATAAAGGGGCAGTGTATGCTTCAAAGGGGGCGGCACAAGCAATGCTTTCCCGTATATACCTGTATATGAGCGGCACGTATAAAAATCCAAATGCAGAATATGCACGTCTTTCTGTAGAATACGCAGACAAGGTGATTAATTCAGGTAAATATGTTCTATTGGCTCGTGAGCAATTCATGAAATACAATACCTTTAGACCAGAAGATAACAAAGAGACGATCTTTGCGGTGAAACGTGTCGCTTCTGAATTTTCAGGTGATGATCACTATTATGGTATTGGTGGTATGTACTCCAATATCGGTGGTATGGGCTGGGGCGAGATGTATTCCAGTGCCAAGTACATTGATTTATTAAATGAAACAGGTCGCAATGACTGGAGACCTGATCATTATACGATTGTCGATGCACGTTCGGCCTTTATTGAACCTACTTATTCCAAAGATAAGGCCGGCAAATACTCAACTGTGTTTCGATTTATCAAACAAGATATACCTGCGAAAGCCGGTGATCCTAAAACAATGAGCTATCTGCAAATTCCAGTTGTAATTAACGGAAATACTGTTGTTGCACGAGAAGTCAAAAAGATAGGTGATAATGAGGTTGTTAAAGAATATACATTGACGGCAATTAATGCTAATCAACAGACCTATTCAATTACTTATGAAGATGGCAATACCTACTCCGGTATGATCGATTACTATATTTCCTTAAACCGTGCTTATCCACAATTCTATATTGTGAAATGCTCACGTGAAGGCGAGGAGTCGCAATTGCACTCACCTGTAATCAGCCGCTTGGGTGAAATTTATTTAAATCGCGCAGAGGCTAATGCAAAATTAGGTAATTATGGTGCTGCGCTAAATGATTTAAATACCATCAGAAATCGTTCTATTGTCAATGGGGGATATACTTCAATTGATGCTACCAATGCAAGTAAACTGATCGACAAAGAGCGTCAGTTGGAATTGGCTTACCAGGCTGAACGCAGTTATGATGTGTTTCGTAATGGCTTGCCGTTAAATAGAACTTATCCTGGGCCACAAAAACAATTTGAGGATATTGTGCCGACAGATTTTAGAGTGACTTATTTTATTCCACAGGATGCGATCAATTCATATCCAGGGAAATTGACTCAGAATCCAACGTCTAATTAGGCGAATATTGATAATTTAAACCCTATAAATGGCTTTACTTCACGGTAAAGCCATTTTTGTTTTTGTGTCGCGATAATCCCTTTCGAATCCGTATCTTTGTTCCCTTAAGTATATTTTTAGCATAAAAGTGCCACCTGCTGTGATAGTGGGTGGATCAAATAAAATAAATATGGCAAATATTGTTGCAATTGTTGGTCGTCCAAATGTTGGTAAATCTACCTTATTCAATCGTCTTACAGAAAGTAGAAAAGCGATTGTTGATGACTTTAGCGGGGTGACGCGCGACCGTCATTATGAAACAGCCGAGTGGATCGGAAAGAAATTTACAGTAATTGATACAGGTGGTTTTGTACATGGTTCGGATGATGTCTTTGAAGAGGCTATTCGTGATCAGGTCTATATCGCTATTGAAGAAGCTTCGGTCGTTATATTCATGGTGGATGTCACCACTGGCATTACCGACTTGGATGACGAAATCGCTGATATTCTGAGAAGAAGTTCTAAGCCCGTGTATGTCGTGGCTAATAAAGTCGATCACGCTAAATTGCACCATGAATCGGCAGAGTTTTATGCTTTTGGTTTAGGTGAGGTTTTTAATATCTCGTCGGCTACAGGATCCGGTACAGGTGAATTGTTGGATGCTGTTGTTTCTCATTTTGAAGTGGAAGAGGAAGAAGAAGAATCTTTACCGAAATATACCATCGTGGGGCGCCCGAATGTGGGTAAATCCTCCTTGACAAATGCCTTGATCGGCAAAGATCGCAATATTGTAACGCCAATGGCCGGGACAACACGTGATTCAATCCGTATACATTACAATCAATATGGACATAACTTTTTATTGATCGATACAGCAGGTCTTCGTCGTAAGTCCAAGGTAAATGAAGATATTGAGTTTTATTCGGTGATGCGTACCATCAAAGCTTTGGAAGATTCTGATGTGACAATTTTAATGCTTGACGCACAGGATGGATTAGAAGCGCAGGACGTTAATATTTTCAACTTGGCGGAGAAGAACCGCAAAGGTATTGTCATTGTTGTCAATAAGTGGGATTTGATCGAAAAAGACAATAAGACAATGAAGGCTTTCGAAGATCGTATCAAAGAGAAAATAGCACCATTTACAGATGTGCCTATTATCTTTACTTCCGTAACCGAAAAACAACGTGTCCTTAAGGTGTTGGAAGTTGCGGATAAGGTATACGCCAACAAGACCAAAAAGATTCCGACTTCCAAGTTGAATGAAGTGATGTTGGATATTATCGAGAATTATCCACCCCCATCCTTAAAGGGTAAATATATCAAAATTAAATATGCAACACAGTTGCCTGGACGGACGCCGATGTTTGCATTCTTCTGTAATCTGCCACAATACATCAAAGATCCATACAAACGTTTTATTGAAAACAAATTGCGTGAGCACTTTGACTTTACAGGTGTGCCAATTCAAATATATTTCAGACAAAAATAGATTTCCAAGCAGCGATTAAACATGGACCATAATCTCTATTTATACAATACGCTTTCGCGAACAAAAGAAAAATTCGAACCTATTCATCCCAACCTCGTTGGTATGTACGTATGTGGACCCACCGTATACAGTGATGTGCATTTGGGTAACTGTCGGACGTTTGTATCTTTTGATTTGATTTTTAGATACCTGCGTCATCTTGGTTATAAAGTGCGTTATGTGCGCAATATTACAGATGCGGGGCATTTGGAAGGCGATCGTGATGAAGGGGATGACAAATTTGCAAAAAAAGCAAAATTGGAACAATTGGAGCCGATGGAAATCGTTCAAAAGTATACGATAGGTTTTCATGACGTATTGCGTCTTTTCAATACGTTGCCACCGAGTATTGAGCCTACTGCGACAGGACATATCTCCGAGCAGATCGAAATGATCGAACAGATTATCGAGAATGGTTATGCCTATGAGCGGAATGGTACAGTCTATTTTGATGTTGAAAAATACGTTGAAACATACGATTATACGATATTGACCAATCGTAAATTGGAGGATATGCTCAATAATACCCGAGAATTGAGTGGTCAGGATGAGAAAAAAGGGCGTTTGGATTTTGCCTTGTGGATCAAAGCAAAACCTGAAACGATTATGCGTTGGCCCGCACCTTGGAGTGTCGGCTTTCCAGGTTGGCATATCGAATGTTCGGCCATGAGCAGAAAGTACCTAGGTGATCAGTTTGATATTCATGGCGGTGGAATGGATTTGGCAGCAACCCATCATACCAATGAAATTGCACAGTCCGAAGCATGTAACCATACGAGCCCTGCCAAATATTGGATGCACACGAATATGTTGACTGTCAACGGTGCGCGTATGTCCAAATCTGCAGGGAATGGATTTTTGCCGGGCGAGCTATTTACTGGAAATCATCCCTTATTGAATAGAGGCTATTCGCCGATGGCTGTACGTTTCTTTATGTTACAGGCCCATTATAGAAGTACGTTGGATTTCTCCAATGAGGCGCTGGATGCGGCCGACAAGGGGTATAAAAGGCTGATGACTGCAATCAGTCTATTAGACAAATTGAAGGTGTCGAAAGGTGCTGATTCATTCAATTTGGCTGAAATTCGCCGTAAATGTTACGCGGCTATGGATGACGACTTTAATAGCCCTGTACTCATTGCTGAATTATTTGAAATTGTACGTATCATCAACTCGATTTATGATGGTAAAGCGAAAGTAACGGCAGAAGGATTGGAGGGCCTTAAACTATTCATGAAAGAATTTGTAGAGGATATTCTAGGCCTTCGAAACGATCAGACTTCAGCATCCGATGATATCGATGACGTCATGAATCTGGTCATCAAGCTACGTAATGAAGCAAAAGCAAATAAAGACTTCGTCACCTCAGATCGTATTCGTGATGAGCTTAATTCTATTGGAATTCAATTGAAAGATAGCAAAGAAGGAACACTTTGGAATAAGATTTGATAGATAAGAAATCGAATTTATACAAGAGGAATGCAATGGAATATTCTTATTGGGAAAAGACCTTATCGTGGAAACCAATGGATATTCCATATCACCTTTAAAAGAAAGATCATTTTGCATATGAATTTTTGGAATAGGCTATCCGTCGTCGCATTGATGAGTGTTGCTGGTACAACACTATATGCGCAGATACCTGAGAAAGTTGGAAGCCTATTGCAGGCCGATAAGGATGCTGCTGCCTTGGCGAAAGCGTCTACGCCACACCAGGCGTTTCTTTCGATCATTGATAAGGAATCTACGTTTTATGTCCCATCGGCAGTAAATGCCTATAACTATCTGAATAATAGACCAAATATTCCCGATGTTTTAAATTGGCAGCCTACCTTTGCGTTGATTGCTAAAAGTCAGGAGTTTGGTGTGACTTCGGGGTCTATGGACTTTCAGAAAGTAGGTGCAAGATTGCGTCATGGAGAATACTTGACTGTCTGGAAACGCAACAAAAAAGGTAAGTGGCTGGTCGATATTCGTGCCGAAGTTGAAAACAACGGGAACGACGGGGAGTTTGATCTTGAATATATCGAACCTACCGACTCGTGGTATCTGAAGCATCGTTCTAAAGTACGCTTAAACCAGCGTGAAGATATTGTCCTGGAGACAGACAAATTGATGTCAACCGTTTTGAAAGCCGACAATCCAACCGCATATAAGGAGTTTTTAAGTGAGGATGTCCGGTTTTTGTTCCCTTGGACCAATCCGATGGAAGGAAAAGCTAAAATGATGGCCTATCTCAAAAAACAACGCATGACGATAGAGACAGTCCCCGAAGAAGTAAAACGTTCATATAGTGGCGATTTTGCCTATACCAAGGGAACTGCAACGGTGCGACAAAAGGATAAGGTGGTGAAGTATAATTATATTCGTATCTGGCAATTGAGTGAATTAGCGAAGGATGATGTGAAGAAAGCGAACTGGAATATTCTGATCGAGATGATGTTTGAGAAATGATAGGACGATTGCAACATAAAAAAAGGGCTTGAATATATACTATTCAAACCCTTTTTTTATAGGATAAGTGTATTGTACACTTATTGTTTTTTCCATTTTTTCAATCCTTCACTCTGACCAAAGTCATCACTGATATTGATGTAAGTGGTCTTCAATTTATCATCGAACCATTTGCTCAGATTACGATTGGTTTTATCCTGAACGGCGGCTTCTTTGATCTTTGTGAAATCTTCGTCCAAGTTTGCTTTGTGCGGTGGTATACGTGTTTTCAGGTAATTGAAACGGTAACCAACATCGCCCATTTTGTCTGTAAATTGCTCTGGTTTGGAGTATTCTCCCGGTTTTAGCGGATCGATCGCTGTAAATACTGATTTCTCCAAGCCATCCATAGGAATTACGGTTGTGCGGCTTGAACCCTCTTGATTTAGGATCATACCACCATTGAATTTACTCTCCTCCGCATCAGAATAATTTGTTGCGGCATGATAGAAATCCATTTTTTTGTCAACGACCAATTTATAGATACTGTCCAATTTATTTTTTGTTCGTTCTAATGCTGCAGGGCCAGGATTGATCTTCATCAGGATATGGCGTGTGTGTACCTCTTCGCCACGTCTTTCCAGCACCTGAATAATATGAAAGCCATATTTGGATTCGACAATAGGTGATATTTCTCCCGGTTTTAATTTAAAAGCCATGGCAGAGAATTCTTTGACATAATTATCACGTGTACCAAAGCCTAAATCACCGCCATAGGGGGCAGATCCGGGATCTTGAGAGTATATACGAGCCATTGTACCAAAGTCGGAGCCATCTACAATCTGTTTGCGGATACCTTCAATCTTCTCGCGCTGTTCCTTTTTCTCTGCATCGGTCAATTTGGGCATCATGACAATTTCACCGATTTCTACCTCGGTATTGAAGTAAGGGAGACTGTCTTTATTCAAGCCCTCAAAATAACGCTTTACTTCCAATGGAGTCACATCTATTTTGGAAACGATGTTTTGTCTCATTTTCTGTGCTTTTAATTGCTCGAAAACACTAGGACGCATTTCTTCTTTGTATTGTAATAAGGAACGGTTGAGGAATTTTTCAAGACGTTCTTGCCCTCCTGCCTGTTGTGACATGTGGCGCAGACGCGCATTGAGGTTGTCATCAACTTCGGTCTCGGTTACATCGATGGAGTCAATTACGGCTTGTTGTGATAATAATTTTTGGACAATTAACTGTTCCAATATACCATCTTTATAGTTTTCATCTGGTTTATTCCCTTGCGCCAACCATTGAGAATATTGCATATCCACGTCGGACTGTAAGATAATGCCCGATCCAACCGTTGCTACAACGCGATCAATAACTTGACGTTGCGCAAGACTGGCCTGAATTGATGCAAACAGCAATAAAAACAATATATAAATGTTTTTTTTCATCCGTATAAATTATTTATGATATTTATGAGTGATCTTCATTTATATAAATGAACTCGTTTCACTCGGTTATTTGTTCATCATTTGTTTTTTGTCACAAGCATTCACGCTGCCTTCGGCGGTATGCGTAGTATTTGTGTTCAATATATACTTTTTTGAACAACAGCACAAAATTATCAGATTATATGAATTATTCGTACTTTTATTTAACAATATTTTTGTATTCCCAATATTTTAAATGGGTGATTTTGGAATTGTTAAAATTGATGTGCTAAAATACGCATTTGCCTATTAGAAAGGACGGTTTTAACCAAATTTAACAAGTCTATTGACGATATTTACGCCTATAAAATGGCGGGGTTTTAGATCCTCACACTGCGGAATGAATGGGGAAATTTGAGTGGGATCTCGTATAATTTAGAAACAAACTTGATGTAACGGCTCATTCAACAAATGAGTAGCTACATTTATAAAATAATTTCAATGAAAAAAGCATTTGTTTATTTGATGACGATTTTACCTTTGGCTAGTTTTGCCCAACAGATTCCCATGTTTGTGGGAACATATACGAGTAAAACCGCGAGCAAGGGTATCTATATTTATAATTTTGATGTTAAAACTGGTGAAACAACTTTGTTGAGCACACAAGAGAGTAAAGATCCGTCCTTTTTAGCACGAAATAATAACTTTATTTATGCCGTTAATGAGGTTCCAAATCAAGAGGGGACTGTTTCTGCCTATTCTTTTAAGGACGGTCATTTAACTTTTCTAAACTCACTTCCTTCTGGAGGGGAGTCGCCTTGTTTTGTTGAAGTACATCCGAAGGGTAGCTTGCTCGCTGTGGCAAATTATACAGGCGGCTCTGCAGCTTTGTTTGATTTAGAAAGTAATGGTGTGTTAAGCAAAAGAGCGCGTTTAATACAACACGAGGGTAAGGGGGTGGATCCCGTACGCCAAGAAAAGCCACATGTACATTCTACTTTTTTCTCCAATAAAGGGGATAAGTTGTACGTCCAAGATCTTGGTTTGGATGAGATTTCTATTTATCCGGTGAATAAAGCGGGAAATGTCTATAGTCTTGCTGATGAATCGGAAGATGTCTTTACTCCAGCTGGAGGAGGACCACGTCATATCGTGTTTGATAAGAAAGAGAAATTCCTGTATGTCGTCCTGGAAATGACCGGTCAAATTGCATCGTATAAGAAAGATGGAGATGCATGGATGTATCAAAGTACTTTTGATATCAACCCCGAAGGTTTTAAAGGAAGTAACGGTGGAGCTGATATTAAGATCTCCGCTGATGGAAAATTTCTGTATGCGACCAACCGCGGCGATGCCAATACAATAGCTACTTTTTCGGTAGAGAAGGACGGCGAATTGAAGAAAATTTCTAATCTTTCAGTGAAAGGCAAAGGACCACGCAATTTCAACCTTTCTCCGGACGGGAAATATCTTTTGGTCGCAAATCAATATACCAATAACATTGTTTTGTTTAGCCGGGATGCCAAAACGGGTTTGTTGACAGATACTGGAAAAGAAATCGCTGTACCAGCTCCTGTTTGTATTATATTTTAATCCAGAAAGGACGTTCTAATAAGAAGAAGATTTTTAGGAATAACTGTATAGGCTTTTCTTAAAAATCTTCCTTTCGACAATCTAATTTACCTTCCTTTTCGAGATCATTTAAGGTGGTACCCTTCCATGTTTTCACACGCTGTATATAAGCTGCTCTGCCAATCATGTGTGCGGCAACCGGAGCCGTTAGGATCAGAAAAAATCCAATGGCTATAGCCTTGGTTGTTACGGATACATCCGGGAAGGTCATGGCCGCACAGATGAGTAAAAGTCCCACACCCAGCGTTGCTGCCTTTACCGTAACCGAAAGGCGTAAATAAAAATCGGGCATCCGCAAGATGCCAATAGACGCAAATAGTATGGCCAATGCCCCGATGGTACTGAGTATGGCTAAAGTAATATCAATCATCTTTGCTTTGTTTTTCTAAATAAAATGAAAACGCGATCGTGCCAAGAAATGCGATCAGTGCCAAGATCATGGCAATGTCTAAAAACACTTCCTGCGACGTTCGTATACTATACACGGTAATAATGCCGATCCCGATGGTGATAATGAGATCGAGGGCAATCACACGATCAAATATCTGAGGGCCTTTATACAGACGAATAAAAGCCAGTATGACTGAAATAGTCAGGATCGGAAGGATCACATAATCAAAGTAGCTATTTAAAGTCATCTTAAGAGTTCTAAAAGTCTTCGTTCAACATTATTTTTAAGGGTAGAAACAAACTGTTCTTTGCTTTTCATGTACATGACGTGAATAAAGAGCGTTTTTTTATCTTCACTTACGTCGAGGATAAGTGTGCCGGGTGTCAACGAAATAAAGGTTGAAAGCAGGTTTATTTCCAAATCGGTTTTTGCATCCATGGGGTATTTAACAATCGCCGGTTTGATAAAAAACTTGGGTGTTATCACGTCGTAGGCAACCTGCACATTGGCGACAATCATTTCCCACAGGAAAAAAAGAATAAAACTCAATGTTTTGGGTACCCGATAAAAGTAGCGTTGATCCACCTCATTTCTGTTCATCAACCAGAGGATACCAAATCCCAACATAAAGCCGAATAGGAAGTTGGTATAGTACATCGATCCCGTCAGTGCGACCCAGATAAAGGATAACATGAGGTTCATTAAAAACTGTTTAATCATATCATTTCTGCCCTCCTAATACAGCGTTTATGTAAGGTGATGTGTCCAATAATTGTGTAGCGATCTGATCTGCGACATGGATAATTGATTCGGCGTTGAGTCCGATATACAGGGACGCTGATGCCAAAATAACGACAGGAAGTATGAGCATTGTTCTTTTATAGCCGATCATGCCCGCAAATTTATCCTCAATGATTTCCGGATCGGGGGCATCTTTCCAGAATACCTGTGCCCACATTTTGGCGATGACAAACAAGGTGATAAAACTGCCAATGATCAGAGCTCCCGCGAAAGCATACTTCTCTAGGTGAAAGGCATCTTTGAATAGATAGATTTTAGGCCAAAAGCCCGAGAGCGGTGGGATGCCCACCAGTGAAAAAAGAACAATGGCAAAAAGCAATGAGATCTTTGGGTATTGCGCATAAAGTCCGCCCAGTTTATTCATATCCATGGTACCACGGAGTTGTCGTATAACACCGGCGATGAGGAATAAATTCGTTTTGACCATAATATCATGGATCAGATAGAAAACGGCGCCCAATAAGGCCCATTTGCTATACAAACCTAATCCGCCAATCATAAAACCAATATGGCAAACGATCAAATAGGAAAATAACCTCCGGATATTGGATTTGATCAATGCACCAAAAGCGCCCGTCAGAATAGTCAATATAGCCAGTACGATAAGGAGTTCTTTGGTAAAATGATTGGGAATAAATAATAGGGAAAAGACCCTGAACAAGGCGTAAATCCCAACTTTGGTCAATAAGCCCCCAAATGTCGCTGCTACGGCCGAAGGCGGCGTATGGTAAGAAGAGGGTAACCAGAAATAGAGTGGAAAAACGGCGGATTTAATGCCAAAACCGATCAGGAAAAATGTTGCTGTAATTTCTACTAATGCCTGATTTTGTATTTTGGGGATACGCAGTGCCAAGTCGGCCATGTTTAAGGAACCTGAAATGCCATAAAGTATTCCTATTCCGGTTAGGAAAAATGTGGAGGCCAGGATATTCATGGCCATATATTTTACAGCCCCCTCCAATTGGGATTTTCTACCCCCTAAGGTCATCAGTACAAAAGAGGAAATAATAATGACTTCAAACCATACGTACAGGTTGAAGATGTCACCTGTCAGAAAGGCGCCGTTAAGTCCCATCATCAAAAAGTGAAAGATCGGGAAATAGCCGTAGAGGATGCGCTGGCGTCCCACACCGACACAGGAAAAGATGGAGACCGCCAGCCCTGCGATTGAAGTCAGGAGAACAAGGGTACTGCTGAATAGGTCGGCAACAAAAACAATCCCAAAAGGAGCTTTCCAATTGGCCGCATTCATGGTCAAAATACCACCGTCATAAACCTTGAAGAATAGTTTAAAGGCAAGAATGAGTGCAAGCAAGCTTCCACCAACGCTCAGAAAACGTTGTGCAGTGGATTTGCGCCACAACATCAGTTGGACAATAGCAATAAATAAATGCACGATAATCGTGGCAATAATGTGGTTGTCTATCATATATCTTCTTCCTCAGGCGTGTTCAAATCATCCAGATCATCGGTACCCAGCAATGCATATACACGCTTGAGTAAAACGATGGCAAAGGAGGTCAGGCCAAAGCTGATCACGATGGCCGTTAAAATAAGGGCTTGCGGAATCGGGTCCGCATAAATATCGGTGAATACCTTCAAATCGGGACCTATAATGGGTGGTTTACCTTTAATAATATTTCCCAATAAGAAGATCAATATATTGGTACCATTGCCCAGTAACATAATACCCAGCAACAATTTCACCATGCTTCGACGCAGGATGAGGTATATTCCGGCAGCATAAAGGATGCCGATCAAGAGTACGAGTATCAGTTCCATTATTCTTCTTCTTCTGTCGTTAAAGCAATTGTAAATAAAATCGTCAGGACGACGCCAATGACAACAAAGTATACACCAAGGTCAAAAAATAAGGCGGTTCCTATCATCCCGATGACGGGAATTTTCTCTTCCAGCCAAAGACCGGTCATGACGGGATAACCAAAAAATGCAGGTAGGAACATACTGATGGCCGAAATTCCCAGTCCGATGGGGATGAGCGACAGGGGCTTGTATTGAATCAATTTCATGGTATTTTGCGGGCCAAAGGCAAAACTATGCAGGACAAAAGCAATCGAAGCAACCAGGCCGCCCACGAAACCTCCGCCTGGGTAATAATGCCCCCGGAGTAGAAGGAACACCGAGAAAAGTAAAAGTATTGGTAATAAATACCGCGTAGCGGTCTGTAATATTGTACTGTTCATTTGTTATTATTTAGCAATGAGTTGTCCGCTCATTTGTGCATCACCTTTATCTTTCATTATTCTTTGTCAGAGGACTTTAAACGTAATTTTAATAAGCTATATACCCCCAGTGCAGCGATACTCAATACCACAATTTCAAACATGGTGTCAAAACCTCTGAAATCGACAAGTATTACATTGACGACATTTTTTCCTTTAGCAAGCACATAGGCGTAATCGCCATAGAAATCACTGATATTTGTGGTTGTTGGTTCGTGCAGAACTCGAAGTGCGACCATGGAAAGCAAAATTCCAAAAACGATAGCGACAATGGCGTCACGAATGATGGTGCGCCGGTTGGCCAGGTTCAGGAAAGAAGGTAGTTTAAAGAGTACCAATACGAAGAGTACCACAGTAAGGGTATCGATGGTAAACTGTGTCATCGCTAGATCTGGAGCACTGTAAAACACGAAAATAAGACATATAGCATAACCTACAACACTGGTGGCTACTACGGCTGTTAAACGGGATGAGGTGCGGATGGTGAGTACAATGGCGCCGATCAAAATGCAGACTGTGGTGACTTCGTAGAAACTCACCGGAGATAAGGTTTCCCATTTAATATGGAGTGGCCCACCCAGGTATAGTTGGTAGGCGATGAGTAATTCGGCAAATAAGATAATTTTCAACAGATACGAACGCAAATAGCCGTTGTGCATTTTGCTGGTGAAAAAAGTAGAGAATAAAACAATTTCCTGAGCACATAATCGAATGATATATTCAGGCGAAATCTTATTGAAATTTGCAATCCAAGCCAATTTTTTAGCATTGGGTCTGTTTGCGAAATAAAGTAAGGTACCCGCGGCAATTGTAATAGCGCTTAATAGCAGGACTAAATTAAAGCCATGCCAGATTTTCAGTTGAAAAGTTTCCGGTTTTGCAAGTATGCTTACCGCGGTTGGCCCTGCAATCCAGTCGCCGATAAGTCCGGGGATACAGCCAAAAGCAACACCGAGGACGGCTAAAAGTAAAGGCGGGATCCACATGGCTTTATAGGGTAGGTGGATTTCATGAAATTGCTCGGGCAACTTACCCATAAAAGGTTTGATACCGGCCATAAATCCAGCAGAGACTAAGAGTATATTTGTTGCTACTGCAGCGACGGTCAAATAGAGAAATAAATCAGGTGTGGCATGTAGTGTTGCCTCATAAATCAAATCCTTTCCAATAAACCCAAATGTAAGTGGAATACCGGCACTGGAAAGTGCCGCTAGGAAACCTGCTATAGCGACAGGCATTAATACCTTACGTAGCCCCCGTAAGATGGTAAGATCCCGCGTTCCCGTTTCATGGTCTATAATCCCCGTAATCAAGAATAAGGCAGCTTTATACAAGGCATGTACGAGTATAAAGACACTTACTGCGATAACGGCATCCTTGGTGCCTAGTCCCAACAAGAATACTAAAATACCGAGGGCGGATATGGTTGAATAGGCGAGTACTCCCTTGAGGTCTGTTCTAAAAAGCGAATGGAATGCAGCATAAAGCATCGTGAAACCACCAATGGCCATGAGGGAATACGTCCAGATCGGGTTGCCCCCAAGTATTGGTGAAAAACGGGCCAAAAGATAGATTCCTGCCTTAACCATCGTTGCCGAGTGTAAGTAGGCCGACACTGGCGTTGGCGCCTTCATGGCACCGGGTAACCAAAAATGGAAAGGGAATTGTGCTGATTTCGTAATTGCTCCAAGTGTTATGAGGGCAAAGACCAGGGGAAATAGTGGATGTTGCTGAATGAGGGATACTTTGTCGATGAGTGCTGTAATATGGTAAGTACCCGCAATATTACCCAGCAAAATAAAACCTGCCAGTAGAAAAAAACCACCCAGACCAGTAATGGAAAGTGCAGTTAATGCGCTTTTGCGCGAATCATTTTTGTCATTGTTAAATCCAATGAGAAAAAATGAGCTGATCGAGGTTAGTTCCCAAAAGATGAAGAGCAACAGCATATTGTCCGACAGGACTAACCCCAGCATAGCCGACATAAAAAGGCAGAGGTAGCCAAAGAACCGGTCGATATACCGATGACCTTTGAGATAGGCATTCGCGTAGAAGAAGATACAAGCTCCAATCCCAGTGATCAATAAGGCGAAAAGTAGGGATAGTCCATCTAATTTAAAATCCAGATTGATGCCTAAGGAGGGCACCCAGGGTGTTGATTGCACGAAATAGGAGCCTTGGCCAATAGGTACAATATATTGTGCAAAGTATAAAAATAGAAGTACCGGTAAGAATGCGAGAATAAAACCCCATCTGGTTTTTAGGAACCGACCAAATGGAACAATAAGGCTCGATGTTATTAATCCTGACAGAACAGTAAATAGCATTTAGTCTTTGTTTTAATTTTTAACCTTCACTATTTCATCGTTGCCAATGCTTATATGGCGATGAAGGTTTTTTGAAAGTTTACAATATAATAAAAAAAAGCGAAAAAATGCTAGTTTTTGATCACTTTCCCGCTATATAAAGGATGAAAGAGGGGATTTTGTTTTGAATTCGGGGGAAAAATCAAGGTTAAAAATTCTTAAAAAAATGAATGAAAAAACACTAATTTATTGAGAAATATGATTTTTACGCGATGATATTCATAATTAATGTAATAAAAATGTTAAATCTTGTTAAACAAAATTTAAAAATTCTATCTTTAGAGTAGTTAATCAGCCGCCAAGGACTGTTTCTAATCAATTTTGTTATACCCGTTGGAATTATGGGCCCTGAAGAGAAGTTATTTAGAACGCATTATAAAAGCTTGTGTCATTTTGCATGGAAATTTGTAGGAGAATCTGCTATTGCAGAAGATTTGGTGCAAGAGGCATTTATTACATTCTTTAGAGAGCAGCAACGAATGGATGAATCCGAAACTTTTGTACGGAACTATTTATATACTGCGGTGCGGTTTTCTTGTCTGAAGCATTTAAGGCATGAAAAAGTAAAGGAAAAGTATTGGACCCGAGTAAAGTTCATTGAGGAAGATGCGCATTCAGTTGAGCTTTCTATGATTCATACTGAAGTGATCAATGAAGTCTATCGAATTATTGCTGAAATGCCAGTTGCTTGTCAGAAAATTTTTAAGATGGGTTATTTGGAAGGATTGTCGAATCTTGAAATTACTGAAAAACTTCAGATCAGCGTAAATACAGTGAAAACGCAAAAACAGCGTGGTATGAAGATTTTATTAGATAAGCTACACCCCGAATTTTTACCCTTTATTATTTTTTTATTAAAATAATTTTAATTTCCTGTCACCCTTGACGAATCTATAGGGTTTCTAACCTATAGATATGAAAGCTAATACCAATTACATAGCCAAACTCATCAATAAGTTGCTTCGTGGTCAAGAAACCATGACGGATCGGGATGCTATTGAGCAATGGCGGAAATCGGACAAAAGTAACGATGATTTGCTTGAAAGCTTTCGAGACGCAAAAAATATTGAGGAGGATCTTATCTTTTTGGACAATTTGGATGAAGATGGTGCTTGGCATAAAATTCAACATGTTTCCGCTAAAGCAAAGAGAAATTATAGACCACTTCTTCATGCGGCAGCCATTCTCGTGATATTGCTGGGAACATCGCTCTTTTATATCCTTCAGCAGAAAGGTAAAGTTTTAGAGAAAGTAGCAATTGTACATCCTGTAAAAGGGGATATTTCACCGGCGAAATCTGGAGCTTTACTCGTCCTGGCGGATGGATCGATCATGCCTTTGGAGAAATCTAACAAAGCAGTTGACCCGAAAATAGTTGCCTTAACGAATAAAGACAGTGTTGATCAACTGAATAATCCGAAAGCAGAGACTCGAATACAATTTAATACGCTGGTTGTTCCTAAGGGTAATTTTTATAAATTAAATTTAGAAGATGGCACCCAGGTTTGGGTAAATGCCAACTCTCAGCTTAAATTTCCTGTAAAATTTAAAGAAAATGAGCGTCGTGTCATTTTGGAGGGAGAGGCTTACTTTGAGGTCGCTCATGAAGCTAAGCGTCCTTTTGTTGTGGAATCTAGAGGAAGCGAAGTGAAGGTGCTGGGGACACATTTCAATGTTAACGCTTATAGTAGTAATGTCCGTACGACATTATCCTCGGGAAGAGTTCAAGTTAGCCATTCAGGAAATATTATTGTTCTTGAGCCCGGAGAGTATGCGAATCTCAAAGGTGAACTTCTCAGCAAAGGGAAGGCAGACTTAGATCACGATCTTTCCTGGCATAATAATCAGTTTTATTTTAAGAAAGAAACGATCGTAGAGATTGCCTCTACACTATCTAAATGGTACGATGTTCAGGTTCGATTTAAGAAAGATGTGGCGCTGGATAAGGTGTATAACGGTAATTTTAAACGCGATGTTAAGCTGTCCGAAGTTTTGGAAATGTTGACTTACGTCTGTGATTTGAAATTTGAGCTTCAAGGAAAAGAATTAATTGTCGAAAACAAATAAAAAGGAGTGCTTATGTAAGAGAAATAATACCTAACCTAAAGGTCTTACATGCAAAGTAGAACAGGAATGTTGCAGCATCCCTGTTCCGAAATGATCAAAAGGCCTAGAAATTTTTAAAGCGAATTAAGTAAACCCAATTAACCACAAAGAGTAAATGTATGAATAACTTACCATTTGGCAAAACGTGGCGACTGATACCTCATGACCCACGGTTTTGTAAACCTTTACGTATTATGAAAATTAGTACCTGCCTTCTTTTCGCCTTTGTGACCGGAGTTCAAGCCAATGGCCTTGCACAGAAAGTTACTTTGAAGATGAAAAATGCAAGGATTGAAGAAGCATTGAATGCGATTTCCAAACAATCCAATTTGCAATTATTTTATGGGGAGAATATTGATTCTAAGGTGAGGGTCAATGTGAACTTAAAAAATGCTTCAGTAGAAGAAGCATTGAATTCTGTCCTACGCAACAATCATATAGACTATAAGATTATAGCAAATACGATTTCAGTTAATGGCGAGGAAGGCAGTCGTTCGGATCGAAATGCGCTGCAACAGGGTATCTCTGGAACTGTTAAGAGTCAGGATGGAAAAGGGTTGAGCGGTGCAACAGTAACCGTAAAAGGAACCTCTATTTCAACACAGACTGACGACTTGGGCCATTTTAAAATCAATGCTTCTACATCGGCTGTTTTGGTTGTTCGGTATGTAGGATTTGGCACCCGGGAAGTCTCAATGGACGGTAAGTCAACCGTAAATATTACACTTACGGCTAATGATTTAAAATTAGACGAAGTCAACGTCGTTGCGACCGGATATCAGAATCTTGATCGTAAGTTTTTCACGGGGGCATCCACGAAAATTGATGCGAAAGAAGCCGAACGAGCTGGGGTTCCTGATGTTTCCCGGATGCTGGAAGGCCAAGCAGCGGGTGTCTCTGTTCAAAACGTATCTGGGACATTTGGTGCAGCACCAAAAATTCGGGTACGGGGCGCAACCTCATTAACTGGGGATAATAAACCCTTATGGGTAATTGATGGTGTTATCTTGGATGAGGCCGTCAATATCTCCAACGAAGCATTATCTACAGGAGATGCTAATACATTATTAGGGTCTTCTGTAGCAGGGCTAAACCCCGACGACATCGAATCGATTACTGTGTTGAAAGATGCTGCCGCAACTGCGATGTATGGTGCTGCTGCGATGAATGGAGTGGTCGTCGTGAATACAAAAAAAGGTAAAAATACAGATGGGCAGGTACATTTTAATTATTCTGGAAACTTTACGACCTATATTAAACCCAACTATAACCAATTCGATATCATGAATTCTGCTGAGCAGATGCAGTTGGTAATTGATATGGAAAACAAAGGTTACCTCAATCACTCTCAGGTTTCGAGAGCTGGAACAGGAGGGGTATTTACCAAAATGTATAACCTTATGTATGAGTATGATCCTAGCACTGATTCTTTCAAACTCAGAAATGATGCTCCTTCTCGTTATAATTTCTTACAACGTTATGCAAATGTAAATACAGATTGGTTTGACCTATTGTTTAGAAACAGTTTTGTACATGATCATTCGTTAAGTATGAGTACCGGAACTGCAAAGGCACAGACCTATGCTTCAACGAGTTTTATGAATGATCCTGGTTATACGCTTGGCAATCAGGCAAAACGTTTTACGGCGAATATTCGTAATAACTATAAGATCAATGATAAATTGAGTACAGAGTTTATTTTTCAGGGAAATATCCGTGATCAACGTACGCCTGGAACTCTAAATCGTAACTCCGATGCAGTTTATGGTAGTTATTCCCGGGATTTTGACATTAACCCATATTCCTATGCGCTCAATACCAGCCGTATTATTACACCTTACGATGAAAATGGTGACCTGGAGTATTTTACGCGAGATTATGCGCCATTTAATATCTTCAATGAACTCGATAACAATTACATCAAACTAAAATTGATGGATATTAAAGTTCAGGCGGGTTTAACGTATAAGATTTTGCCCTCCTTGACCTATTCAGCAACCGGAATGTATCGTTATTATAATTCCGAAAGGCAACATATGATCACGGAGAATGCCAACCTTTCTAAAGCCTATCGGGCAAACCAAGACCAAACTGTCAATAGCGGAAATCGCTTTCTTTACGCTGACCCCGATTTTCCAAATACCGATAAATATGTTATTCTTCCCAATGGAGGATTTTTTAATGTAGCCAATAACAATATGATCAGTTATTATATGCGGCACAATTTGGAATTCAACAAAAAGTGGAATGACCATACCATGAATTTGTTTGGAACTTATGAACTCCAATATGCAGATAAGCAGAGCCACGATTTTAATGGGCCAGGAATCGAATATGGAAATGGCAATCTGGTTTTACCTGCCTATCGGTATTATAAAAAGCAGATTGAATCCGGCGATTCGCCATTTGCGATGAATTATACTTACGACCGTAAACTCGCTTATGCATTGCGCGGTGCTTATAATTATAAAGATAAATACTCATTTAACTTTACAACCCGTTATGACGGGGCCAATAAAATGGGCCGTACGAATGTCGCAAGGTGGTTACCTACATGGAACGTATCTGGAGCATGGGATATCGATCAAGAGAATTTCTTTAATAGAGATAATAAGATCTTGTCACGCGCTAGGTTAAGGGGAACTTATGGTCTGGTTGCTAATATGGGGAATGCTTCTAATTCTTCGGCTGTTTTCTATAATGCTATTACTTATAGACCTTACGACGGAGAAAAAGAAGGCAAGATTAGCATAAATGGCCTGGAAAATTCCGAGCTAACCTGGGAGAAAATGTACGAACTTAATATTGGTACAGATTTAGGATTTTTGAACGATCGAATCGATCTGAATTTTGATTATTATAGGCGTAATATATTTGATTTAATTGGGCCAATTCGTACTTCAGGGATTGGTGGACAATTTGAGAAATTAGCAAACTACGCTGATATGAAAGGTCATGGGGTTGATATTCAGCTTGGCGGATATCCATTTAAAGACCCGAATGGTTTTACCTGGCGTACACAGCTTACACTTGGTTTTAACAAAACGAAAATTACCAAATTAAATGTAACCCGCAATATCTGGGATCTGATTTCAGGCGAAGGTGGAGCAATGGTCGGCAAACCTCATAGAGGTTTGTATTCTCTAGACTTTGATAAATTGGCCGCCAATGGAGGTTATCCGACCTATATCGGTACGGATGGTACTCCAGGTGAAACTTATTTCTGGTTTCAGGACAATCAAACGGAATTTCTTAAATATGAAGGACCTGTGGATCCGACGCTTGCCGGAGGCTACTACAACCGATTGGAATATAAAAATTTTAGTTTTTCCTTTTTGTTGAAGTTTGGTTTGGGCAATATGGTTCGTCTACAGCCTAATTATTCTCCTGTATATCTAGATATGTATAATGTATCAAGGGAACTGATCAATCGTTTTATTTACAAAGGCGACGAATATTTAACAGTAATTCCTTCTACACTCGATGGGTTAACTGCAGAATTTGATGTCCAGAATGCTGCTGGTGACCGTACGGCATCTGTTTATTCTTATAATGCTTACAACTATTCCTCAGAACGTGTAGCAAAAGGTGATTATCTACGTTTATCGCAAATTTCCGTGGGATATAATATTCCCAAATCTGTTGTCAGTAAAATTAAATTTAGAACTGCGCAAGTAAATTTGGTGGGTAATAACCTCTGGCTGATTTATTCCGATAAAAAATTAAATGGAGTCGATCCTGAGTTCTATAACAATGGAGGGGTAGCCTTACCCGTTCCGAAGCAAGTAACTCTATCTGTAAAATTGGGATTTTAAACGACTAAATTATGAAACTTACAAATCTTAAATATTTATTCATTTCTTCTACGCTGCTACTCAGCAGTTGTAACAAATATCTGGATCAGCAACCGGATATGCGCGCCGAGATCAATTCGGTTGATAAAGTCAAAAGACTGATTACCTCAGCTTACCCTTTTGGTAATTATCTTGCTATGGCCGAAACCTATTCAGATAATGTGGAAGATAAAGGGGTAGGCGGTCTATACCAGCCAGTTCCTTTCTTATATTTTTGGCAAGACATCAACAACAATGATACAGACAGCCCCAATAGCTACTGGAATAATTGTTACGCAGCAATTGCAGCTGCAAACCATGCTTTGGCAGCAATTGAAACGAATAACTTCGGAAAAGAGATTGCAGCGTTCAAAGGCGAGGCTCTAGTTGCAAGGGCGTATGCACATTTTATGCTCGTCAATTTCTTTGCAAAAGTCTACGACTATAAAAATCCGGAGGCTAATACTTCACCTGGTATTCCATATGTTACTGAACCTGAGACAGTTGTAATTAAGAAGTATGATCGTGGAACGGTGAAATCTGTTTATGATAATATTCGGAAGGATCTGGAAGAGGGATTAGCACTTTTAGACGGGAATCCAGCAGAATGGAATGTACCAAAATACCATTTTACACCAGCTGCTGCGCATGCCTTTGCATCTCGATTCTATTTGTTTACAGGCGAATGGCAAAAAGTGGTTGACAATGCCAACAAAATTTTTGCAGGAGGAAATTTTGCAGGAAAATTAATCCCCTATAATTCCACATTCAAGAAAATGACCTTCGAGGAGGTGCATACGGTCTTTTCCAAAGCCGATCAACCTTATAGCTTGCTGATTAACGAAACTTACAGTGGTTATCAACGCTGGTGGAATAATCGTTATGCTATGGGTATCAATGTGTTTCAAAAGATTTATAATGGTACTACGGCTGCAGGAGCGAAGTTTTATAATTTCGGTGTCTCCTATGGTGCTCCACACTATACTACTTATATCTGGAAGGAATTTTGGTACGTAACAAATGCAACCGCAAATACAGGATTTCCTATGCTTATGGTCCCGGTATTAATTACAGATGAGGCACTAATGAATCGAGCAGAGGCCTATTTGGAATTGGGAAATAATGCAGCTGGTATTGCCGATATGAATTTAATGGCAAGCAATCGAATAGATGGTTACAATCCTACAAACCATGCTGTAACAGCTGCAAAATCCAAAGCATTTTTTGGTGTTCAAGATGATAAGGAAGCACTTATTCAGACGGTTCTACAATTTAAACAAGTTGGATTTATGTCGATGGGTTTACGTTGGTTCGATATTATTCGTAAAGGCATAACAGTAAGACATCTTGTTATTGCCAACGATGAGAGTGAGTCTTATATCGAATTAAAGCCTGAGGATCCAAGACGTGTTTTCCAGATCCCACAAGAAGCGAAGTTGTCAGGTGTTGAACAAAATCCAAGGTAATTTTATGAAAACGATAACAAAAACATGTATAATAGTCGGTCTGTTCGCTAGTTTATATTCCTGTGTAAAAGAGGAGAAGCTGAATACTAAAATTGAAAATTACGACACCTTTGTTCCAGGAACTATTGACGAATGGATTACAAAGAATTTGACCGATCCCTATAATATTGAAGTAGTCTATCGGTATCAGCGAAATATGCATGATATCAATAAAAATATAGCACCGGCAGACGAATCCAAGGTTATTCCACAAATGGATGTGGTAATTAATGGTTTTTTGGATGTTTATAAGAAAATTGGGGGAGTACCCTTTATAAAAACATACACACCCAAACAGTTTGCTTTATTTGGATCAGGTGACTACGATGTGGATGGTTCAGTAAAAGGTGGAACTGCAGACGGAGGTAGACGGATCACATTGTATGGGGTTAATAATTTTGACATTGCGAATTCAAATTCTGTAACTGGTAACCTTCAGGTTATTCACCATGAATTTACCCATATCCTTAATCAGATGAGATTTATCCCTGCTGAGTTCGGAAAAATCTGTGCAGGTGATTATTATTCGAATTGGACTGCACAGGAGAATGACCAGGCAAAAGCAAGATCATTGGGCTTCATTACACCTTATTCGAGAAAGTCGATAGGAGAAGATTTTGCTGAAGTCTTATCACATTTAATCGTCGCTGGTCAATTGTATTATGACGATTTTGCTTACGATAGTGGAAAGGATGCTTATCCCAAGTTTAAACAAAAAGAAGCGATTGTACGGGATTATATGATGCAGAATTTTAACATCGATGTAACGCAATTGCAGATTGAATTTCAGCGCGTCATGGCGGAAAAATATAAATCTAGCCGGTATTCCGCCACAACAGCATTGAGCAATGACTATGTTGGTTCGTTGGACTGGGATATCCGAAACACCTGGGGATTAGAAAACACGATTTCCAGCAAGCAAAGATCATTATTTATGGCAATTTTGGATGAGCTCGGAGGCTGGACCACCAAATCAATGACCTTCCAGTTTGTCTCCGCCACAAAGGCGACATTAAACATCGGTTTTGGCGATAATAGTGTAACCTACACGGCATCCTACGATTTTGATATTGTAAAAAATACAGACAATACATTTAAAATCGCTAAGTCGGCGACCCAAGGGACAGGCAATAATTATGGTAATGGTAACATTGACTGGGTATTAAAAGATACGAAACCCCTGATCGATTATTTGGGCAGTACTAGTTTTTCGGCCGACTGGAAACAAGTTGATTTGTCGGTCAATCCGAGCGATTATCTGCAATTTATGATCTTAAAAGATACAAAGGATCCAAATGCAACATTTATGGGCAAAGTAAATTTGAGGAAGTATTAGATTATGAAAAAGATATTTTATTTAATGTTTTTGGTCCTATTGGCTTTCAGTTGTAGCAAACCAAAAGAAATGGATCCCATATTCGGCAATCCCGATGATAGGATTTCCGATACATTATTGTATGTTAAAAAGACATTGGTAGATGCACCATATGGATGGAAAGCTTATACAACCACGGAGATATCCAAAGGGGGATATGGCTTCTATATGCAGTTTGGTGAAAATGATCGATTAAAGATGGTTGCGGATTTGAACGAGACTACGTCTTCCGTAATAAAAGAGTCTACCTATCGCATACGTCAGATAATGTATGCTACGCTTTCTTTTGACACGTATAACTATATTACTATGTTGCAAGACCCAGATCCAAGTGTTTTTGGTGGAACAGCTGGGAAGGGACATGGTAGTGATAATGAATACGATTACGTGAAGACCCATGGCGATACCTTGTTCTTTCAGGGACGGAAGTTTATTAAACCGCTTATTCTGGTTAAAGCAAAAGAAGATGAAGCAAAAAAATATACTTCGAAGGGCTATCTTGATGTAATTAATAAAAACAAAGCATTTTTTAAGAAAAACCCCTTGACCTCCATTGTTGTGGGCAATGTGGAAGCAGAATTGGCATTTGGTTTTCGAACCAAAAGAATGTCTATTATTACAGCCAATTCTGATGGAAGCTTTTCTTCTTCTTTTGTTGAATTCTGTAATACAATTGACGGTATTGAAATCGTTGGCGGCGTGCTGATAAATAATATTCAACTACAGCGTTTCATATGGAAAGATGAAAATTCTCTTGTTGGTCTTGACAAAGATGGTAAGGAATATCCGTTGAAAATTAATTCTTCTTCTGTGGTTCCGTATCTTACAGCGTTAGGGGCAAGTTTCTCTGTGATTACAATTCCGGATGTGACGACGTATAATGGCTGGAGTACAAATTTTGCAACACGTAAAGCGCAAGCAAAAGCAGGAATTAATAGATGGGCATTCGACGGGGTTAATTTCTTTATTTTAAGGACTATAGATTTTAAGTTCCAATCGGTTAATAAAAGGATGTCTGTTGTGTTTAATACGACATACGAAGGTTCGAAGACATTCAACCTAACCTATAACTATACCTATACAGTTGAAAATGGTAAATTTAAATTTACATTAAGTGGGACACCTACGGGAAATGATGGAGCACTTTACAACGATGTTCGCTATTTACTGCAGGAGCGGATTAATGTTGACACGTTTGAACTGGGGTACTTTGTGAATTCCGAAACCGGAGAAGTCATGTCTCAATTTAAGAGCGTTGAGCATCCTGATTTTTATTTTACAGGTCAAAATAATTAATGTTTTATTTCAGTATCGATCGGGCGGTGGTCGGGTCGATACTGATATTTCTATTTATAATGATGTTGCTATGAAAGAATTTTATAAAAGTATTTTAATTCTTGGATTACTGTTTATTGGGGGATGTGGTAAAAATTCATTAGACCCAAATAGGTCGCAAAAATTTGCTGCTAGTAAAGACAACGAGTTTATTGAGAAGGTAGTTGTTTCAGCTACAGAATTTAATTCTTGTGCAGAAAAATACAATGATTCTACGATGCGATATATGAGATATGCTGGTACACATGACGTGTCAAATTACGACTTTGCAACGAAAATGTCGCAGCTGATTCAATCAGGTTTGGCATGCTCAGCTTCAACATCACCGAATACACCTGTTGGACCTCAGCCATGGACTCCCAAGCCAATCGACGTGAATATAGATTATACTCCTGATGTAATTTATACTTATTTAGATAATCCTTCGCATTATATCGGTTCTTCCAATTTGACGACAATGAAATGTTTGATTTCTTCGTACAAATCTCTTATAGCTCAGAACCTGATTGTAAGTGATATCAATGAAAGAACTTTGTTGTTTTCTAAGCAGGTCGTAAATGATGGCTATGAGAATGTCTATATTAATCCTTTACCACATTATGATCCTTGGAGTGGATTTTATCTTTTAGCAGCGATACAGACCTTGGTAGGAACAAGAGACATTAGTGAACAGATCTATAATCAATATTTTGCTGGTAATTCAAATGAAACCATTGTTTATCCTGTTGTTCAAAATATTGGTTGGATATATATAGGTAACACTGGCGGGCCGAACCAAGAAAATATTCTTCCTGAGGTTCAAAAAACTGTACAGATAAATTATAATTCTAGCTTCGCTTTATATGCACCAACTTGGGAAAAGATTTATCAAGATCCGCGAATAGAGCCTATGCCTAGTACTAGCATATATTTTAATGGTTTTAACAATAAACTGTACTCCAATAGTAGCTTTACCCAATATGTACCAGATGGCTTATATAGATTACCAGCAGAGCATCAAAGTTTGTATGAGAAGAATCATTTTATTGTTGAAATAAAAAATGGTGAGATCTATAAGCAGTTTGGAAAATCTTAGATAATACGGCTAAGCCAAGTGAGCAAGATTATGATAAAAATTCTTAACCTACTTATCTTTTTTTCAGTTCTTATTTTTTGTGCTTGTTATAGGCATACTCATGTGATAAAGACTGAAATTATAGGAAAGATTCCCATATCAGCTCCCTTCTATATCGATTTATATAGTTTCGAGACAGGTGAAAAGATGATGTCTGATACATTAGATTAAGAAGATTTTGTTTTAACTAGTAAATCGCTCCCAAAGGGGATTTATCAAATAGTTTTTTCGTGGGAGCGGAATGTGGTGAAGCCGCAGGAGATTGAGCGATTTGCCCGTCAGCCTGAACTTGGTACACCAAAGTATTATATTTCAACTATATTTTGGCTCGATCCCAATGAGTCCGGAAAATATAAGTTCTTGCTTGAAAGTCCTGGTAAACAAGCGGAGTTAGAAGAACTACTGTTGGCTAAAAATGGAAGCGAATCTATTAAAATGGCGGTTGTATCAGGTGGAAAAAACAACAAGTTATATAATGAATACTTAACATTAGTGGATCGTTATAAGGATAAAAACAGACATCAAAAAGATAGTCTTCAGCAAGTAGCAGTACGTTATAGTGATCATAGATTCTTGCAAGAAGAAGGTCGAATACAAAAGCTCTTATCAAAAGACTGGTTGGTTGATGTGAAGAACGAACTGTTAACTGAAGAAATCGATTTTATGAAAGAGAATATTGACAATGAGGTCATTCATCGTATTTATCAAATTCAGTTAAACAATAAAGAAGATGTCGAACGGTATCGTGAAATATATAACTTGTTTCAATTTAACGTGAGACAGAATTTGGCCAATAGTAATTAAAATAATAGACCTATTAAAAATCATTAGTTATGAGAGAAGTCTTTAAAACACAGATAAACTTCGGTAGTTATATCTGGGGAGTTGCGATGATTATATTTATCGTGATGCTATCTTATGGAGGTCTTGAAAAAGGACTGTATCTAGGCACACTATTGTTATTTGGCGTATTCGCGATAACTTGGTATTTTACATTCTTTTATAAAAGGTATTGGATTGAAGGTGATAAGCTTTTTATTAAGACAGTCTCGGGTACAAAGTCTGTAGATATTACTTCTATATGTAAATTAGAAACTGATAAGGTAGACTGGTTTGGTACGATGAGACTTACAATTTTAAGGCCTTATAGAAAAGGAATGGTACTGCACTATAATAAGATCGACGATATATTCGTTGATCCAGAAAATCCTACCGAATTTATTGATAAATTAAAACAGATTGCACCGAATATCGATGTCATAGCAGGTAAATAGTTTACCGTTTTGAGTCACTTATATCGAACCAAATCTGTTGTTAGATTCTAAAGTTACTTATGCTAAACGACTCTGGCTTCCTTCTAATTGGAGATTCAGTGATATAGTCGATAAATCGCCATAAATAGAGCGTCCTGTATAGTAGATTGTAGCTATTCCTTAGGAATATAAGCTGAAAAGGATAACAGTACAATTCTTGTTACAATACAAATTGGCTTTTTGGGAACAAACTCATTTTGTGTGTTATTCTTTGTTTTTACTTCCTTTTAAGCAATTATCTTTTATTTTTCATTGCCGATTTTCTAAGTTCATAAGGAAAAAAGAGAGTATGAAATTCTGCTTGGTAACTTTTTTGTGTGAATAGTAAAAAATATTTAGCACTTTTACCAAACAATTATTAAGCACTTACATGTAAGTGCACATACATGTCCTAAAATATCCGCTACGAAGTACAATTTGTAGTCGCGGGATCTTTAACGATGCAGAAGGAAGAAGTATTATTTAAAACACACTATAACGGGTTGTGCCACTTTGCTTGGAAAATTGTTGGTGATTTAGCTGTAGCTGAAGACCTGGTTCAAGATTCATTTGTCGCTTATTTTAAAAACACCGATCAGGTCAGCGACAATGAGATTGCCGTTAAAAATTACTTGTATAGTTCGGTTCGTTTCGCCTGTTACAATCATATTCGCCACGAAAAAGTACAACAAAGATATTGGAATGTTGTCGGTTTTACAGAAGAGGATAATATAGCCCTTGAATTGAACATGATTCATAGCGAGGCTATCCAGGAAATTTACAGAATTATCGAACAGATGCCAACCTCTTGTCAACAAGTCTTTCGCCTTGGCTATTTAGATGGCTTGTCTAATCTTGAAATAACCCGGGAATTGAAAATTAGCATCAATACCGTAAAAACCCAAAAACAGCGCGGTATGAAAATGCTTTTAAAACGACTAAATCCTGAGTTTTTACCCCTTATTATATTTTTGTTAAAAAATATTTAAATTCTTGTCACCCTTTTCCTGCCTTAAGTTTCTTTACTGTACAATATGGAAGAAAACTCAGGGCATATCTCTCAGCTGCTTCAAAAATTTTTATTTGGTCAATTGACCGAATTAGAACAAAAACAATTTGAAGAGTGGCTACAAGCTAGTGACCAAAACAGACGGCTTCTAGAATCATTTCGAAAAGCAAAGAGTATTGAACAAGATTTAGCTGTTGTTAAGCAATTGGATGCAAATAGAGCTTGGGAAAAGCTTAACAGCAGGAATAATAAATCTAATTATAAGTGGTTTATCAGTATTGCCGCATCGTTACTTCTATTGGCCACATTTTTCTATCTATGGCAGAGCAGTTATTTGAAGACAGATGAAGATGCTGTACATAATCTAACTTTGAATTTGGAGCAGGATGTCGAACCCGCACAGAGTGGGGCTATTTTACATTTGTCCAATGGTGAAAAAGTTGTGCTTAATAACAAGACGTCCAAAACCTACCATACAAATAAGACATTTGTTGGAAATGGCGCGGAATTAATCGTTAAAAACGATAAAAACCAGCAAGTATCTCGTTTGAATTCGCTCATAGTGCCACGTGCAAGTTATTATAAAATCACTTTGAGCGATGGTACCAAAGTTTGGGTTAATGCACAGTCGAAATTAAATTTTCCGGCGCAATTTTCAGCAGATGAAAGAAGGGTGAGTTTAGAGGGAGAGGCCTATTTTGAAGTGGCACATGACGCTAAAAAGCCTTTTTACGTTGATTCAAAAGCTGGAGAAATCAAGGTTTTGGGTACGCATTTCAATGTATTCGCTTACCACGATGATATCCGTGCAACGCTAGTCGAAGGTAAAGTAGAGGTGCGACAAAAGGAAAATAAATTAGAATTGAATCCAGGTGAATTTGCTTCCCTTTCGAAAAATAATATGATAAAGGGGAATGCTGATATTCAGCAGGATTTAGCTTGGCATAACAATGAATTTTACTTTAAAAAGGAAACGATTGTAAATATTGCTCATCAACTGTCCCGATGGTACGATCTGGATGTGAAATTTAGGGGCAATGTGCAACTCAGCAAAGAATATAGCGGTAGTATACAGCGCGATGTAAAACTTTCTCAAGTGTTGGAGATGTTATCGTATGTCAGTGACCTTCGATTTGAAGTTCACGGTAAGGAATTGATTATTGAGAACAAAAGCTAACTTATTTTAAAATATAAAACTAATTCAGCAAGGCTTATGATATAATATTACTATCCAATCATTAAAGTGCCCCAAAAAAAGAGAACAGGAATGTTGGCGCATCCCTGTTCAGAAATGTGATCAAAGGGCTCATAACTTAAAAGTGAACTATTAATTACCTAATTAACCACAAAATGTAAATGTATGAATAACTTACCATTTAGCAAAGCCTGGTCCTTGTTACCCCAAGATCATAGGTTTTGCAAACCCTTACGTATTATGAAAATTAGTACATGCCTTTTATTCGCATTTGTAACCGGTGTTCATGCTAAAGGAACAGCCCAAAAAGTTACCTTGAAAATGAGGAATGCACGGATTGAGGAAGCGCTTTCTGCGATTTCTAAACAATCCAACTTGCGTGTTCTCTATAGCGAAAACTTAAACGCTAAATCTCGTGTTACAGTCAATCTAAAAAATGCGTCTGTAGAAGAGGCGTTAAACTCGATTTTAAGAGATAAAAATATCGAGTACAAAATTATTGCAAATACAATTTCTGTCAATAGTAATGGAAAGAATGACGTAGTTGTCGAGGGGACACAACAGTCGATCGCTGGAACAGTTAAAAATGCTGAGGGGAATCCGTTGGCTGGTGCTACAATCACCGTCAAGGGAACTTCCATTTCCACGCAAACCGATTCAAACGGACATTTTAAGATAAATGCTGGGGGAAATGCGGTATTGGTTGTCCGATATGTGGGTTATAGCAATCTTGAAGTTAGTGTCAATAATAGAAGTTCCATCGCGATCGTATTGGATTCTAACCAAAATCAAATCGACGAAGTTGTTGTAACAGGACTTGGAGCTAAAATAGACAAAAGAACATTTACAGGGGCTACATCTAAGGTCGATATGAAAGATATTGAACTTGGTGGACTTCCTGATCCATCAAGAGCTTTGGAAGGCCGTGTTGCTGGGGTTTCGGTTCAAAACACAACCGGAACTTTTGGATCAGCTCCAAAAATTAGAGTCCGTGGTGCAACGTCAATTTATGGTAGTTCAAAACCGCTTTGGGTAATTGATGGGATTATCATAGAAGATGTGTCAAACGTCTCTTCAGATGATCTGTCTTCGGGAGATGCATTGACCCTAATCAGTTCTGCTGTCGCCGGCTTAAATGCCAATGATATTGAGTCGTTTACCGTGCTAAAAGATGGTTCTGCGACTTCAATATATGGTGCTAGGGCTATGGGAGGTGTTATTGTTATTACAACAAAGAAAGGAAAAGCTGGTCGGAACTCCGCCAATTATGTGGGTGAGTTTACTTCAAGAGCGATTCCTTCTTATAATAATTTCAATATCATGAATTCTCAAGAGCAGATGGCATTTAATCAAGTTCTTGAACAAAGGGGATGGTTGACAATGGCAGATGTGGCAAGTAGATCCGAATCGGGTGTCTATGGGAAAATGTATGAATTAATAAAGGCAGGTCAATTAGAAAATACACAAGAAGCGAGAAACGCTTATTTAAGGAAAGCAGAGTACCGAAATACAGATTGGTTTAAACAATTGTTCAGCCGGACAATCATGCAGAACCACTCAGTCAGTCTTTCATCAGGTACAGAAAGAGCACAATATTATACATCCATTAGTGGTGTTTTTGATAATGGCTGGGCGCGTAAATCAGATGTGAAACGCTATACAGGGATGTTTAATGCTTCCTATGATTTATTTGATAATCTTAAATTAGATTTGCGAACAAATGGATCCTATCGTGATCAGCGGGCTCCTGGTACATTAGGTTCTTCTGTAGATCGAGTTTCCATGGAAATTAAACGGGATTTCGACATTAACCCTTATAGTTATGCATTAAATACTTCACGGACACTTGATCCTAATGAATTCTATACACGGAATTATGCACCATTTAATATCCTGCATGAATTGGATAACAATTACATGGATATAAATGCTGCCGATATTAAATTTCAAGGAGAATTGCGATGGAAGCCGATCAAGGCATTGGAATTGGGGTTATTGGCCGCTACAAGATATCAGCAAACATCGCAACAGCACTATATTAAAGATCAGTCAAATCAGGCATTAGCTTATCGTTGGATGCCTACTACGTTTATTCGTGATGCGAATCCTTTCTTATATACTGATCCGAGTGATCCTTATGCAGTGCCAGTTTCTGTCTTACCATATGGCGGTATCTATAATCGTACAGACAATAAGATGTTGACAAAGGATTTCCGTTTTACAGCAGCTTTCGACAAAACTTTTAAAGAGATCCATAAGATATACGCATTTGCCGGTGCTGAAACGAATTCTGTGGATCGAAATCAGAACTGGTTTAGAGGTTGGGGTTTGCAATATGATTTAGGGGAAATTCCATTTATAGATTATAAGCTGTTTAAGAAAAGCCAGGAAGAAAATGCTGATTATTATTCTATTGATAGAAGAAAAAATGGTGATATAGCTCCTGCTCGTAACAGACAAGTAGCATTTTATGGAACCGCAAATTATACGTTTGACAACCGATATACTATTAATGGTACATTACGCTACGAAGGGACCAACCGTTTAGGACGTACAACCTCTGCACGTTGGATGCCGACATGGAACGTTTCAGGAATGTGGAATGTAATGGAAGAGGATTTCTTCAAGAAATTGGAGACACCTTTTTCAAACCTGAGTTTTAAGGGTTCTTATAGTTTGACTGCTGATAGAGGTCCCGACTTTGTAACCAATTCGAAGATTATCATTCAAAGTTATAACCCATGGCGTCCTAATACCGCAGATAAAGAAACAGGTCTTAATATTTCTGATTTAGAAAATTCGGAACTTACCTATGAAAAGAAACATGAGTTAAATATAGGTACTTCCATTGGTTTATTTAAGAACAGGATCGCATTGGATGTTGATTACTATAAACGTAAGAACTTCGACTTAATCGGTATTGTCAATACACAGGGACTTGGTGGCGAGATTTCAAAGTACGGGAATGTTGCCAATATGGAATCTCATGGATTGGAATTTAGTCTTTCCGCAACAATATTGAAAAAGCAAGATTTTTCGTGGGTTTCTAGCTTTATTTACACCAAAGCGAAAAACAAGATTACGGCTTTGGAAAACAATAGTCGAGTTGCAGACTTAATTGCTGCTGGCGGATATGGACGGGTTGGTTATCCCGTAAGACCGCTATTTTCCATTCCATTTAATAGACTTCTTCCGAATGGTCTGCCCGTCTACAATTACATCGATGGAGCAGAGACAACAACGGGGGTTTATTTTCAGGAACGCAAGCAAATTGACTGGTTGAAGTATGAGGGGCCAACTGAACCGACCGATATGGGAAGTTTTGGGAACGTATTTTCATATAAGAATTTTAAGCTCAATGTATTTATCACCTATTCTTTTGGAAATGTAGTTCGATTGGATCCAGCATACAAAACAGGTTATTCCGACTTAAATGCTACACCAAGGGAATTTTGGGATGCCTGGACTGTTCCTGGAGAGGAAGCATTTACGAATATTCCTGTGATTTTGGATAGACGTTTTATCCGAAACAATAGTCAATACGATTATGCTTATAATGCCTACAATTATTCAACGGAAACTGTTGCAAAAGGTGATTTTATTCGTTTGAAGGACATTTCCTTGTCTTATGAGCTACCAAAATATTTTGTGCAATCTCTTAAGATGAGCAATCTTGGTGTACGGTTCAATGTGATCAATCCTTGGTTAATTTATGCGGATAAGCGCCTTAATGGGCAAGATCCAGAATTTGTTAATTCAGGAGGTGTGGCATTACCAATTGCGAAACAATATACATTAACCTTAAAAATGGGATTCTAGCATATGAAAAAGAGATTATCATATATATTAATTGCAGCGGGAATAATAGCGACAAGCTTTTCTTCCTGTAAGAAATATTTGGATGAATTGCCCGATAATAGGGCTGAACTAAATACAACAGACAAAATTGGGAAAATGCTCGTTGGGGCTTATCCAGAGAATGCTTATGTTATGGTAGCTGAGTTATCTTCTGACAATGTGGATGATGTTGGGCCAGTTTACTTAAACTACGCACGCTTCATAGAACAAATATACAAATGGCAAGATATTACTGAAACGAGTAATGATGGAATCGATCGTATTTGGGGAGCGTGTTATGGAGCTATTGCTAATGCAAATGCTGCTTTGCAAGCTATTGATGAACAGGGGAATCCAGCGAGCTTAAAAGCACAGCGTGGTGAAGCGTTGTTGGCACGGGCTTATAACCATTGGATTCTTGTAAATATGTTTGCACAGAATTATTCGAAAAAGTATTCAACAACAGATTTGGGTGTTACTTATATGACGAAAGGAGAAACTACCCTAAATCCAAAATATGAACGTAATACTGTTCAGGAAGTTTACGATTTTATTAAAAAGGATATAGAAGAAGGTTTACCATTAATCAATGACGCTTCTTACGCCAACTCTAGTGTTGCAAAATATCACTTTAACCGAGCGGCAGCTTATACCTTTGCATCGCGTGTTGCATTATTTATGGAAGATTGGACAAAGGCAGTGGAGTATTCCACCGAAGCGTTAGGAAACAATCCAACAGCGACTTTACGTGATTATGCAACGATTGCCTCTTTTTCTGCTGCGATCAATAATACAACGAGAGAGTATAATGCGAGCTCAGTGAAAGCTAATTTCTTAGTAGCTACGGCTTATTCGGCGATGGGGACAACTTTTGGGGGGTATTCAACCAACAACAGAATCAGTCACGGTGGATCTATTGCAATGACGGAGACAGCGTTTGCTGCTCAGCCTTTTGGGAAAGCTACGACATCAACGGATTATAGAATTCGTGCATTTTCCTATACGAGTACGACGGCAAATAAAGTGATTTTTCCACATGTTGCCTACATTTTTGAATATACTGATCAAGTTGCGGGAATTGGATTTTCACGAGGAGTCTATACGCCGATCACGTCGGAAGAAGCTTTATTGAATAGGGCGGAAGCAAATATTCATCTTAAGAATTATGCGGCAGCCATTACTGATATGCAAATCCATATTAATAACAATACCATTAGCAAGCCTGGGACAATAAGTGAAGCTTCGATTAACAATTGGGCGAATTCATTTGCATATTTTACTCCTACAGCTCCAACACCGAAAAAGAAATTGAACCCAGATTTTCAGATTGAAAGCGGTACACAGGAAAATATGATCCATGCAGTATTATCGCTTAAACGCCTTCAGTTTCTTCATACTGGCTTAAGATGGTTCGATGTAAAACGTTATGGCATTGAAATAACCAGAAGGGTCGCTCCTGCGGTCAACAATGGAACGATGACTTTTACGGTTACCGATAATACGCTATCGATCCGAGATCCTCGTCGTGCAATTCAATTACCTCAAGATGTAGTAAGTGCAGGTTTAACACCAAATCCTAGATCAAATGAAATTAAGTAATAAACTATTTATGTTATTAGCTTCATGCGGAGTGTTGTTTTCTGCATGTAACAAAGAGGATAAATTAAATCCCAATAGTGTTTTTGTAGATTCAACAATACCAAAGAACGCTTTGGACAATTACCTCTATAAAAACTATATTCTACCCTACAATGTCGAGATACTGTACAAGTACGTCGATAAAGAATCTGATATGAGCTATCGATTGGTACCTGCACCTTTTGAATCTTCTATAAGATTGTCCAAGCTTATGCTTTATCTTGTTATGGAGCCATATTCAGAAGTGACTGGAGGGAAGGAGTTCCTTAAAAACAACTTTCCAAAATTAATTACGTTTACTGGTTCAGCTCCAATTCAAACAAACGGTGTCATGATTTTGGGAACAGCAGAATCAGGTACAAAAGTATCTTTGTATAATTTGTTGGAATTAAATGAAACCAATGGTAAAAACCCAGCTTTTCTGACGGGCCGATTTTTCAAAACAGTTCACCATGAGTTTCAACATATTCTAAATCAGAATAAGCCTTATCCAAGTAATTTTAAGGAGATCACAGGTACTAGTTACGTGGAGGATGACTGGAATGCGAAATATCCTGCCAATGCTACAGGTATAGGAGCCGCGATCGCAGCAGGCTTTATCTCACCGTATGCTTCTAAGGCCGATACTGAGGATTTTGCTGAACTGTATTCGTTCTATGTTACGCGGAGTCAAGCTGATTTTGATGCCATGCTGAATGTTGAAAATTCTACGGCAGCGGGAAGGGCTTTGATCCTTTCAAAATTAGCAATTGTGAAAAACTATATGAAATCTGAGTGGGGAATTGATATGGATCTCTTAAGAGCCAATATTCTTGCTCGTTATCCTAATCTTAACACGTTTGATCAAACAACTTTAAATTAAGAAAAAATGAAATTTAAACTATTTATTTTAGGAATAACCATTTTGTCTTTGGGCGCAAGTTGTGAGAAGAAGATGGATCGTATTTTTGAAGACAGTCCGAGTGACCGTCTAAACGCGAGCGTGGCTAATGTATACTCTACTTTACAAGCGAATAAAGATGGCTGGATAATCAAGTATTTTCCAAGCAGCGGATTAGAATTTGGAGGATATACCTTATTTGCCAAATTTAATAATACCACTGACGTTAGTATTGAAGGTGATTTTACAACACTTGCTGCACAGGTAAGTACTTATACTGTCGCACCTGGTGCTGGCGCAATTTTGACCTTCGATACCTATAATCGCATATTTCATTATTTTGCATTGCCTGCAGTCTTTAATAGAGAGCCTGCATATCAATTACCCGGTTTCCTTACAGCATCAATTGGTGCGAGTAACGAGGGGATGAAAGGTGAAAATGATTTCTTGGTAACAAAGGCATCAGCTGATTCCATTGTCATGGAAGGTAGAAAATCGTACAATAAGGTTGTGATGGTCCCGATTAAATCTTCAGAGGCTTCTACAATTATAGCGACCTACCGCGCTGCGCTTACAAAATTCCATGCATTTTCAAATTACAAATTTGAAGTTGGGACAGAATCCTTCGCAGCAACATTTTCAACCGCAGCAACGAAACGAGCATTATTGATTGCAGGTAATACTAAACCATATGCTTATCGTTATACGCCTACTGGACTCGAATTTTACACAGAATATGAAGTAAATGGAGTGAAGTTTAGAGAATTGAAGTATGTAGAACCAACAGGAGCGTATACCAAAGGGTATTTTACCAACGATGCGGGTACGATCAAGTTAGTTCCACAAAGTTAAAAGCAATTTTCTCCCTACGGAATCAGGGAGAAAGTTTCATATGTTTATTTAATGGCCCCTTCAGAATATTTTTTGGAGGGGCTTTTTTGTAAATATTTTTTTCCATGTAATGAATTTATTGATTTAGTTGTCATAATTAAAAGGTGTAGGCCTTACCTTAATTAGTTTAATTGAAATAAACCAAAATGTAAATTTTATGAAGTATTTTTTTAGTGCCCTTTTATTTGTTTTTGCAGCTCAGTTATTTGCGCAACAAAAAACCAGTCAGACTAAACATCTGCCATTTGAGACGATCTATTTTGCCGGTGTTCAATTTAACAATGCAAGCAATTTGAATAGGATTTTGAAAGATTATGATTCCGGAAAGGTACCTGGGTTTGGCTGGAATGCTGGAGCTGGACTTGCATACAGGATGAAACAAACCCTTATTGGGGTGAATTTTAGCTTGTCGACAAGCAGTAAAAACGACAATACAATGAACACAGGAGATTTTACGGTTTATGTATCTACCAATGCGATACGTACAGGCAGATTGATCTTTAGTCCGCAGCTGGGAGTCGGTAAACAGTCTACTACTTTTACGGTTCAAAAGAAAAATCTGAATGGAGAATTTAGAGACTTTTTGACCACGCAGTCCAATCAAACTAAAATGGAGCATGATGCTGCTATTGTCGATTTAAGTATTACGTTGAAAACATCCAATTCCGAACGCACTAGCTTTCGCCCGGAATGTAGAATAGGTTATAAATCGTCTATTGCACAGAATGAATGGAAAGTAGTGAATGCTACAGTTTCGAATGTTCCGAAGGATAGACTGGGCCATTTCTATCTGCAATTGGCTTGGGGTATTGGACGATAAAAGCAAAACAAGGAATAGCGGATGCAGTTATAAATTTAATCTAATGTTCGGACGTTTTAGTTAGCACCTTACCGCATAAGTTAACTTATCGTTATACTTTTGTGAATGCCCTACTTGAACTTGCTGTAAAACATATAGATGGTGAATAGGAGAGAAAGTGTATGATCCATAAAGAAGTATAGGTGTTGCAGAAAAGCAAATAATGCGATAACTTAGCGTAACCTATTTTCTGAAATTTACTTACCATGAAACGGATTATTTTCCTCCTATTCATTATTCTTATAAAGGCTGTTGCTGTGCAAGCGCAACAAAAGACCAGAGCGTTTCTATTTACGAAACCACATAAGATCGTCGAGAACGCTAAGTATGGTAAAATAAGCCTATACGACGCAAGGGAGATAAAAGATAATCTGGGTGTCATACAAGTAGGTATGATGAACGCAAACCGGTTGTTGGTGGCGGAGCCATCATTGGAAAAACAGTTACAGAGCCAATTGGAACAAATAACCGGTCGTAAAGGCAATGGTGAATTGCTGATGCGGTTGGAAAAATTCTGTATAGCGGAATTGACGGGAGCTTTTTCTGAAAAGGGATTTTTGGATTTTAGAGCAATCTTATTCTCAAAAGAGGCTAATGGAGAATATTTACAGCTAGCCCGAGCTGATACAGCTATCGTCGTTAAAGGAATGGATGTAACCAAAGCGACTTTGGCACGCGCCAGCGACGTTGTCAATAACCTGATCCTTGATGCATTAACCAAAAACGGCGATACCACAAAAAGCTATAGTCTCAGTGAAATCGAACATTACGACGATATTCAAAAGAAACAATTGGCACTTTATAACACGGAAACATATAAAGATGGGTTATATCTGACCTACGAAGAATTTGCCCTTCAAACACCGTCAGGTGGGCAGGCCCAATTAAGAGAGGGGGATTTAAACTTAGGCTTCTTTAAAGAGAATGAAAAAGGGAAACTTAAAAAGGTAAACCCGAAAGATTATTATGCAGTAGTGCATGCTGGTAATCCTTTTATTTCAAGTCAGGATCAGTTTTATGCTTTAATCAAGGAAGATGATGATTTTATTTTTGTGGGTCCCGTTATGGAAACTGCATCTGCAACCAATGTTGTTGTAGCTTCCGTGTTGCTAGGTGCAATAGGAGGTGTGTTGGTAGCAGGCCCTGAAACAAACTACTATGTGCAGAAACTCGATTATGCAAATGGTAGCTTTATTCGGCTGCTGAATAAACAATAATATGTATCTCTTATTTACATCGTAAAAAACTTTCGACAGAACATAGTATATCGTCCTATTTTCCGAGTAAAATTTGATGTGTTTGCAGTTCTCCACAGTTTGTTAATAACATTGTGGAAAACGTTCTCACTCCAGAGTAGTTAAATAGTGTTCCTAGTTGCTGAAATGGATTAATGGTATAAATTAAATGAATTTACCTTTATATATTAGATGTCTTTTGTATATTAAGTTGTACTATATTAACCCTTGACTAATGAAAACCAAATTTATACTTGTTTTAATATTGTCCTTCATCGTCTGCTTTTCAATAGCAGCTGCTGTATACTATTTCCTAGATGAGAAATCGTCCATTCCCGATTCCTTGTTCGTGGGGGCTATATCAAGCTCTATCGTGATTACATTATTCTCAAAGTTCAATACAGCCGCTCGACGCAAATAATTATATTTTCCTGACACCAACTCCATACCAACTTGCGATCAACTCCGTACTGTAACCACCTTGTGTGCACAGTGAGTCCACGTTGAGTCCACCTTTTAGGGGTGCTTGCACTGTACAGACATCCTGTCTGCATCTTGCTTGCAATTAGAAGGTGGTTAGGAGTTGGTTATAACTAATCCCCAAAAAGGTATCACTAAATTTTCAAATTTATAATTGCTATTTGCTGCAGCTTCCGAAATCCTTAAAAATGAACAAGATACTTGACATAGGGTCGTTTTGGTGGTATATTTATTGTATGGGAATAAATGATAATGGCTATATCCGTGGACTGGTTGGCCCACTGGTAAGCAGAAAGGTAGGAACAAAGAACTACATTCAAGGTAAACCACACCGTGTAAAACAAAACGTCGACACGAAGAATGCTGGTAAAGATTTTGGACAGGCAAGTCGCGCAGGCGCTGCAATTAGGCAGGCTTTTGGCTTAGTGCATCAGGAACTGCATGATGGACAAATGGGCAATCGCTTGAATAGACAGATTTATAGGGCAATGAAGACAAATATCAATGACGATAGGGGAACACTTTGCCTAAACAACTGTAAGCTCGACAGATTGGTGAATTTCCAATTCAATGAAAATTTCCATATGCAGGATGCACTGAATATCGATCCAACAGTTAGCCTAACCGATGAGAATCAGATCGAAATATCATTTCCAATATTTCACATTAACCGAGCATTGCTGCTACCCAAAGATTGTAATGCTATCGCCTTTAAATTCCATACCTTTTCTTTCAATTTCAAAGAAAGGGAGTTCACTGAGGTAAAGGATGAAGAATGGGAAATTGATATCGTCTATGGACAGGATCCAATTCCGGCCAAGATTATCAGCATTCCATGCAACGAATTTGTTGGTACACCCATCCTGGTTGGATTTACGATCATATATCTTTATAAAGATGGCCGACGGTGCAATGTGCTCAATGAAGTAGATTGTACGCCTGCAACTATTCTAGCTGCTTTCCAGTTATAAAAGTGATATTAATCTTTACGTATATTTTTTCCTACCGGAGCGGATATCCATTTACCGCTCCTTTACCTCCGTTTACCGACTTTTTTATTCCGTTGATCTAAATGTAATAAAATGGGATGCCGCGTTGTCTTACTTTTGAATAAGAATCTTAAAGGAAATGATGCAACAAAATCAATATCCTCGCGACAATAAGAAAAGAGATAAAAAACTAACAATATAAAGTATAGCAATTATGAAAACTTTAGTAAAGACATTCGCAGCAGCAGCATTGATTACACTATCAACTTTCGCAATGGCAGCAGCTGACCCTGGTAAAGCATTGAACCTTTCCACAGCCGATTTGGCCATCGATAGCTATGTATCGGTAATGACAGAAGGCGCATCTCAGGGTGTAGAAAAATTGTTCGCATCCGAATTCAATCAAAAAGTTCAGGGAAAAGCTGCACGCACCAATAGCCGTTCAGAAGTCATTTCGTTCCTGAAAAAGCAAAAAGGTGAAAAATTGAACTGCAGCACAAGTACCGAAGTACTCGAGGAATCTGAAAACTATATGGTGGCACGTATCACTATGAAATTTGAGGATTTCACGAAAACAGATTTGGTTACATTGATCAATGAATCGGGAACCTGGAAGGTCGCAAGTTCTGTAAACTCCTATAAATAGAAACTGTTTAATTAAATTCATATGTTTATTTTAGCCACGTCGGGATGATGTGGCTTTTTTTGTTTTACAATCTCTTAGCGAATCTGAAATGGCTTTATTACTTACATGAGTAACGTTTTTAAGTTATCAACAGAGTTATTAACATTATGTTGATAACCTGGTTTCCTCAATTGCAGCGATAGTTGTTATAAGTAATAATTAATTAACCTGTTTATTTCTTGTTTGGCTGCTCCATTTGTTATTATTGCAATACTATTAACAAATTTTATGAAATCCAACTTGTATTTAGCGGCAAAGCTGATTTGTTATTTGCTATTCAATCTATTTATATTTAATGCGAGTGCTCAGGTTGAGAGAACAGCATACTATACAAAGGCAGGGCGAGAAACTAAACTAAAGGATTCAGCCTTTTTTTCCAGAACCATAGTTCATATGACAGATCAGCCTATGTCATACTTTAAGATCGTAGAGCATTATTTACCGAATAATACCATTAAGCTAAATGGAACAGTGCAGGATACAGGTATTATTTTAAAATTCTTTGGGAGGCTGGAGGAGTTTTATTTAAATGGTGAAAAGCGAAGTCTAGAAAATTTTAATTCAGAAAATGTACGTGTTGATTCAGCATTTTACTGGTATCCGAATGGGAAGTTAAGAACAATTTCACATTACCCATTTAACGATAAAATAAAGGGCGGTGTCGCATATTATATCGCACATTACGATTCGTTAGGCAATAAGACTCTTGAAAATGGAAACGGTTTTATTCGCATTGAGTATGATCATGACGATTACCTACAGGGAGAAATTGAAAATTACCGACGTGAAGGTAAATGGGAGGGTATAATGTCTAAGCTGCCAATTACCGAGGTCTTTGCGCGAGGCAAGCTGCTCTTTGGTGTCAAAACCAAAGAAAATGGAACGACCATTAGCTATGATTCAACGACCTATTGGGTTGATCCCGTTTACCCAAGAGGAATGCCAAAATTGATGAACTTTGTTTCTAGACATTATAAATGGCCTAAAGAAGCTAAACGAAATAATGTTAAGGGAGTATTGGAAATTAGTTTTGTTGTGAATAAGGAAGGATATTTAGAAGATATTTTTGTGAAAAAAGACTTGGGCTTTGGTACGGGCGAGGAGGGTATTCGTGTGTTAAAAATGGCCGAAAGATGGAAACCGGGAATACAGCGTGGAGAGCCTATCGGTGTAATGTTCACGATGCCAATTCGGTTAGATGCCAATCCTTGATTGATGGTCCGCTCAAAAGACTGATTGTGTTTTTGGAGTGTAGTTGTTCTTCCGTTCCTATAGTGAAGACTAAAATGAAGTTCTGTGAATAAATGAAGTCCTCAATTTTGGTGACAAGTTGGGTTATTAACAATCTTATTAACATCATGTGGAAAACTTGATTTTACAGCATGATGTTGACCATAAATAGAAATAAGTATTATTTAATCGATTAATTTTTTATTTAACCAGGATATTTGTTATTATTATCAATTATTATGAAGTATTATTTACATTTTTGGGGCTCAACCGTCTGTTTTTTGTTATTCAATTTTTTCTTATCAAATCTTTATGCTCAGGTTTCTTTTACAAGTTATCATAAGAAAGATGGCGATGAAACAAAACAAGCGGATTCGGCCTATTATATGCGGACAATTCATGTTGATGCATCGGGAAAGGATAAAGTTTATCGTGTAGAGGAGTTTTACACGCGCAATGATTCGATCAAACTCAGTGGCATCAGTACAAATGCGCTTTATCCATTTAAATTTCGCGGGCGAAAGTACGAATTTTATGAACAGGGAACGTTAAAAAGCTTAGAAAACTACAGCGACGAAAGTGCTCTTATAGATTCTGCTTTTTATCTGTATCCAGGGAATAAATTGGAGAAGATTGTTTTTTATCCGAGTAGTCTCGATAAAAAAGGAAAACTGAAAATAGAAGATCCCATTTATGTTGTGTACTATGATTCTTTTAACAACAAAACGTTGGAAAATGGGAACGGATTTATTCGGCTAAATTATGGGTGGAGTTATGAAGAGGGACAAATGAAAAACAATTTGCGCGAAGGTGAATGGAAAGGAAAGATGGGAAAGGATAGCTTTGTTGAAACGTACTCGAATAATCAATTAGTGTCAGGGACTAAAACAAAGGTTGACGGAGAGGTTTTTAAATATGATTCGTCTAACTTTATGAGTCCGCCTGATTACCCCGGTGGAATTTCTAGACTGATGGGCTTTATAGCGAGCAATTATGTCTACCCAAAGGAGGCGATTAGTAATCAGGTGTCTGGTGTGGTCATGATAGCGTTTGTGATAGACAAAGATGGTAACATAAAAAATCCGGTAGTAAAGAAAGATTTAGGTTTTGGAACAGGGGAGGAAGGAATCCGTGTTATAAAAAAAGCAGGCAAATGGAAGCCCGGAATACAACGTGGAGAGAAACTAAATGTGAAGTATTCGCTCCCAATCCGCTTGAACACATCGCGATAGAACTGTTTAGATAGCATTAAATAAGGAGATATTAAATGTAATCTCTCGCATATTTGAAATGAAATTCTAGCGGGATAGTGCTAAAATACCTAAAAAGGGCTTTCCAATTTTTTGGAAAGCCCTTTTTAGGTATAAAGTATTTAAGATAGACTATTTTTTCAAAGCCGCAGCGCCTTTGATGATTCCTTCTACAACGGCAGGATCCTGAAGTGTTGAAGTATCTCCTACATTGGCGATATCGTCTTCGGCAATCTTGCGTAAGATACGACGCATGATCTTTCCTGAACGTGTTTTTGGTAAATCATCAACAAATTGGATAATGTCTGGTTTAGCAATTGGACCGATAATACGTGAAACGGTTTCCATGATATCCTTTCTGGTGGCTTCTGCATCGGTGTGGTGATTCGCAATGACATAAGCATAGATACCCTGTCCTTTTACTGGGTGCGGATATCCGACAATGGCCGATTCAACAACGTCAGCGTGCATATTGATGGCATTTTCCACCTCTGCTGTACCAATGCGGTGACCCGAAACATTTAATACATCATCTACACGGCCTGTGATTTTGTAATAGCCCTCTGGACTACGGAAACATCCATCGCCCGTAAAATACATATCTTTATACGTCGAGAAATAGGTTTGACGACAGCGGTCATGATCGCCCCATGTCGTGCGTAACATACCTGGCCATGGGAATTTAATACACAGATTGCCAGTTACGTCATTGCCTTCGATTTCTTTTCCATTCTCATCCATCAAAGCGGGTTGAATGCCCGGCATCGGGAACATCGCATAACTTGCTTTTTCTGGTGTTACTCCGGCCAATGAAGTGATCAAATGGCCTCCATTCTCTGTCTGCCAATAGGTGTCAACAATAGGGCAATTCTTTTTACCAACTTTTTCGTTAAACCAGTTCCAGGCTTCTTCGTTGATTGGTTCGCCTACAGATCCCAAAACACGTAAAGATGAAAGGTCGTTTTTGTCGACAAATTCGTCCCCAAAAGCCATCAATGAACGCAAAGCAGTAGGGGATGTATAGATAATATTGACTTTGAACTTATCAACGATATCCCAATAACGGCTCGCATCCGGGAATGTTGGAATACCCTCAAACATTAAAGAAGTAGCTCCTTGTGATAACGGTCCGTAAACGATGTAACTGTGTCCTGTAATCCAGCCGATATCCGCTGTACAGTAAAATACATCGTTTGGCTTATATTGGAAGGTATTCATAAAGGTATAGCCTGTATACACCATATAACCACCACAAGTGTGTACTACACCCTTAGGTTTACCTGTGGATCCCGATGTATAAAGGATGAATAAATTGTCCTCAGCATCCATCTCTTCTGCTGGACATGCTGGATTTCCCTGTGTTTCTACTTTTTTGATCTCATCTTCCCACCATACGTCACGTCCTTTGATCATCGATACCGGTGTACGCGTACGTGTTAAAACAATTACTTTTTCAACAGTGTCACATTGCATTAAAGCATCGTCCACAATGTTTTTTAAACCAATGGTTTTATTGCCGCGGTAACTACCATCTGAAGTGACGATCAGTTTGCATTCCGCATCGATGATACGATCCGCGATAGATCGTGCTGAAAAACCTCCAAACACCACCGAGTGGATAGCGCCGATACGAGCACAGGCTAATACAGCAATAACCAATTCAGGAACCATTGGCAAGTAAATACATACCCGGTCTCCTTTTTTGATGTTATTATTTTTAAGTACGTTGGCAAATTGCTCTACCTTTTGTAGTAATTGCTTATAGGAAAGAATGCGGTGCGCTTCATTGGGATCATTAGGTTCCCAGATGATGGCTGGTTTATCTCCATTAGCATAAATATGGCGATCTAGACAGTTTTCTGTAATATTTAATTTAGCACCCTCAAACCATTTGACATTGGGTTCCTCAAAGTTCCAGTTCAGCACTTTATTCCACTTTCTCTTCCAGAAAAAATGATCTGCAATGCTCGCCCAAAACTCCTCAGGTTGTTCTACACTTCGCTTATATTCACTTTGATATTCTTCAAATGATTTTATTTGTAGGCTCATCGTTATTAGGATTATTATGAATTATTTTAATTTATATTGTTATCGTTGCGAAATTGTTTTTGATATTTCGATTTCGGTGTACAATTTAGCGGTTTTTGCCCATTTTATCAAAAAATTGATGTTTAATATAATGTTAAACTACTTTTATCTATAAGATTGTTATCTTGCATCAAGATTTTTCAAGATGTCTTTTCTAAGAAAGCTATTCTATATTACAATCTATACAAATCTTCTGATCGCCATGGCGGCCATGGCACAATGCGCATTGACTTATATCATATTTGAACGGTCTATCAATTGGTATATCGTTTTAGCAGAAGGAACGGCGACCTTGCTACTCTATAATTTTAGCCTGTGGTGGTCCAAACCGAAGCACCCAAAAGAATCAAAATTCCCCCGGACACGCTGGATCTTTAATCATGAATGGGTCATGTGGTTAAACAATGGTATCGCTTTGCTTGTGCTTGGTTATTGCTTGTGGTTTATTCATGTGTATTCCTTTTTGTTTTTGGGATTTATTGGAATCCTGAGTCTACTATACGGAATGCCTCTATTTACCTTCCGTGACCGCAAAGTGGGGCTTCGACAGATACCCGGGGCCAAGATTTTTCACATTGCCCTGGTCTGGGTCTGCAGCAGTGTGGTGCTCCCTTATGTGGAACTAGCCAACATCGGTGTCACAATAGATCAGTGGGTTTTTATTGCGCTCTGCGGATTGAAGTTTATATTTTTGGTTATCTGTACATTGCCTTTCGATATTCGGGATATCCAACAGGATTCCTATTATCATCTACGCACTTTACCTAATATGCTGGGCGAACAAAAAGCTAAAAATCTAACCTATGGACTATTAGGCCTGCATTGTGTTTTGATCTTGACCGTGCCTTATACAGCACCTATTAAAATCGGATTGATTCTGACCAACGTACTCATATTTGCCTTGCTTAAGTTGGCTGTTTTCAAAACAAAAGACCATTACCACTACGCTTATCTACTGGACTGTAGCTTGGTGCTTCAGTTTCTGATTGTTGTTGTTGTCGGTATCTTTAGCCCTGGAACCTGATTTTTTAGAGCTTTCAAGAGCAATGGCTTACTTTAATCTCCTGCACCTGTATGAATAGTGGGTACTTAATTGATTACTTGCTCGCTTGCTCGCATGATTGATTGAAGATTTTGGCAAATAACTCTTTGCCAAAATTAAGACGTCAAAAAGGCGACGATCTTATCTGCGGCGACTTCCGACAATTTATAATAACTTTCAAAGGTCCATCCGGCAACATGCGGCGACAAGATTACATTGTCTCTACGGATAAGATCTGCATACCAGCTCTGTTCGGCGAGTTTTGGGAACTTTTCTACGGGCAACACATCAAATGCTGCTCCGATAATGGAACCGGAATCAAGGCCGTTTAATACTGCAGGTACCTGTACAATACCGCCTCGGGCACCAAGTAAGAAGAAAATGGGTTTCTCAAATTTTGCCAGATAATCCACATCAATCATACCTCTTGTTTCATCCGTTAAGGGGATATGGAAACTGATCACATCGGCTTCTTTGCAGATCTTTTCCATGTCTGCTGCCGATGCATATTGATCCGTATAGTCGATTCGATATTTATCATAGGCAAGTACCTGTACATCAAAGCCGGATAATTTTTTTGCCATGGCCACACCATTGTGTCCATAGCCGATCAAACCTACAGTACGCCCCTTAAGTTCATATCCACGATTGGCCTCACGCAGCCACTGCCCAGATCGTATTTGTTGGTCACCACGATTCAAATTGTTCATTAGACTAAGCAACATACCGATCATATGTTCACCTACAGCATCCCGATTGCCTTCATTGGCCGGAATTAACAGCACGTCTCTTTGCGCAGCAATTGTATCGTCGATATTGTCCATCCCAGCACCAGCACGAGCGATAAAGCGGAGGTTTGGTGCCAAGTCAAAAAAAGCTTTATCTACCTGAAATTTGGAACGGATAACCATACCCGAGTAATTAGCGATGATTTTTTCAGTTTCTTCTCGGCTGATATCAGGTTGATAATTGTAGGCGATCCCCGCCTGTTCGAATTTCTCAAGCATGATTTCATGAATGTCGTCGACGATCAAAATGGTAGTTTTCATTCAGTTATTTTTTTATGTGGGACTGATCAGTGAATACTGTTGTGGTGTAGTACGATGATTTAGATCCCAGCGTCATGATTATGGTTGATCTGCATAAAATCTACAGATAATAATTTGTTTAATTGTTGTTGTTTCATGCGGTTAGGCATTATTTTCATGCCAAAATTTCGCATTCTTATCAGGAATGGATTCTCCCATTGTGCGATTTTTCCTATCCTCCAGGAAGTATTACAGATGTAATTTACCCGATCCAATCTTCTTTTTTCGAATCCTTGAAAAGCCAAACTAACGGAAGCTGCGGTCTGGAGTTCATCCACGAGAACAGCAACATCTTCAATAGCCTGACAGGCTCCCTGGCCCAAGTTGGGAGTCGTTGCATGTCCAGCGTCACCCAATAATAGGATATTGTCAAAAGCGAGTTGCTGAAGTGGTTCGATGTCAATGATGTCATTTGCAATTAGCTCGCTATCCTTTGTTTCCGAAAGAATCGTTGGAATAGGGGCATGATAATCTTTAAAATTTTCGAGGAGCTCCTTTGTTTTCCAGTTTTTTAAGACCGGATTTTGTGCCTCAGTATTGATGCATGCGTACCAATAGATGCGGTTATTGACAAGTGGGGTCATCCCAAAGCGGCCTTTGCTGCCCCAGGTTTCTGTCCCCTTACTGAGCTGTATACTGCTATTATCGATGGTGGCCCGCCAACAGGTATAGCCTGAATAGCGTGGTGCCGAACCCGGTATGAGTTGTTGTCGTAGTGCTGAGTGTACACCATCGGCAATCAAAAGGGCTTGGCCGCGTACATGGCTTCCGTCTGCGAAATAAACTTGAATATCTTCTCCCTCCCGTTCAAAGGAAACGGCACGTTTGCCGAGATGAACTTGTCCATTGGGGATTTTGGATAAGAGAAACTGATGCAGATCTGCCCGATGGATAGCGAAATTGTCCTGTTGATATTTTTGACTGATTGACCTGGTGTCTGGTTCAACAAGAATATTTCCCTTTTGATCCAAGACATTATAAGATGCAAGGTAATGCCCTATCGTAACGATTTCATCCTTCAATCCGAGATGTTCCAAAGCTTGCATGGCGTTGGCTGCGAGCCCGAATCCAGCACCTATGCCTTTGAGTTCAATGGCGCTTTCATAGACATGTGCTTCAATACCTACTTTTGCAAGCCCTATTGCAGCACATAATCCAGCGATACCTCCGCCTACGATAATAAATGTGCTGTCCGTCGAATGCATATTAAAGACTGTTTGCTATTTCGTTTGTTAAACCGACAAAATCATCTACCGTCAATCGTTCTGCGCGTAGCTCGTACAGTGGATTGTCGGACATTTTATCTTTGGGAACAACGCCCGAAAGTGAGTTACGGAGGGTTTTACGACGTTGATTGAAGCCCGCTTTAACAACACGCCAAAATAGTTTTTCATCACAATTCAATTGTTCACGGTCATTGCGCGTCATGCGGATAACGCCCGACAATACTTTTGGCGGTGGATTAAAAGCTCCTGCTTTTACAGTAAAAAGATATTCTACTTTATAATAGGCCTGTAAAAAGACACTCAAGATACCATATTCCTTGCTGCCCGCCTTAGCTGTACAACGTTCGGCTACTTCTTTCTGGAACATACCCGTCATTTGAACGACACGTTGGCGTTCATCCAAAATTTTAAAGAGAATCTGGGAGGAGATGTTGTAAGGGAAATTGCCAATGACAGCCATTTTCTCACCAAAATACTGTGAAAAGTCAAGGTTCAGGAAATCACCGTGGATCAATCGCTTACCCAATTGGGGATATTTATCGTCCAAATAAGCAATGGATTCGTCATCCACATCGATCAAATAGGTTTCATATTCCTCTTTTTGCAAGAGAAAATCAGAAAGTACACCCATTCCTGGACCTACTTCAAGCACTTGGCTAAAACCCAATTTAGGATCCAATGCTTCCACAATCTTTTGTGCAGCATTTTTATCGTTCAAGAAATGCTGTCCTAAATGTTTTTTTGCTCTTACTGTGCTCATGTTGCAAAAGTAAAAAATAAATAAGTGAAAAGTCATTCTAAGAAAAAAATCCCTATTTTTGAATCAAAGCATTTAAATAGAATGAGCGATAAATTAAAAATCGGAATTACCGTAGGCGATATTAACGGCATTGGACTTGAAGTCATCATTAAATCTTTGGTAGATCAGCGTATGTGCGATTTCTTTACGCCAGTGGTTTACGGAAATACAAAGGTGGCTTCTTTTCACCGTAAAGCGATCGGTGTAAATGATTTTAGTTTTAACGTGATCAATGATGCTGAGCAGGCGCATTCCAAAAGAGCAAATATGATCAATTGCTGGCAGGAAGACGTCAAGATTTCGTTGGGTGAAGAAAACGAGATCGGCGGTAAATATGCTTTCCTTTCGTTGGAGAAAGCTGTTGAAGACCTGAAAGCCGGCAAGATTGATGCTTTAGTGACTGCCCCAATTAATAAGCATAATATTCAACAGGAGGGATTTCAATTTCCCGGCCATACCGAATATTTGCAGGCCAAAGTAGAGGCTGATGATGTATTGATGTTTATGGTTTGTGATGAATTGCGTATTGGCGTGGTAACAGGTCATATTCCACTGCATGAGGTTGCGGCGAATATTACCGAAGAGGCTATTCTTAAAAAGCTAGCCCTGATGAATGACTCATTGAAGAAAGATTTTTGGATTGAAAAGCCTAAGATCGCAGTTTTGGGACTAAATCCACATGCTGGCGATCATGGGATTATTGGTACCGAAGATGATCAGATCATTAGACCTACCGTAGAAAAAGCAAACGAACAGGGGATCTTCTGCTTTGGTCCATATCCTGCCGATGGATTCTTCGCAAAAGGTGCTTATGAGAAATTCGATGCGGTACTCGCGATGTACCATGACCAGGGTTTAATCCCTTTTAAGCATATTGCCAAAGGTGCCGGTGTAAACTTTACAGCTGGTTTACCTATCGTACGTACTTCGCCAGATCACGGTACAGGCTATGATATTGCTGGAAAAAACTTAGCTTCTGAAAGCTCTTTTGTAGAGGCAATTTTCTCGGCTTTACATATTGTAAAACGCCGCCGTGAACAAGCCGAATTACTTAAAAATCCACTTGCTTTCCGTAAGTTATCCAAAGATAGAGACTAAATATTCCGTCTTACTTTTTTAGGGACAAGGATAAAGAGGGTTGATTTAATCTGTAAGCTCGCCGCTTATAGTGTCAGCGTCTTTGATCCTTGTTCAATTGTCTCTAATTCCAATACAAAAAAAATTGTTACTTTTGCAAACTGTTTGGTTTTTTACCTGCTGTTCTAACTATGTACGATAATTTACAACATCCAATATTTTCAATCATTAAGGAACTCGCCGAGACAACAAATACAGAATGTTATGTCATCGGGGGGTATGTTCGCGACTATATTATGAAGCGGCCTTTTAAGAATGATGTGGATATTGTTGTCGTCGGCAGCGGCATTGAATTTGCGACTTTACTGGGTGATAGGCTACATACTAAAGTTGCTGTCTACAAGAATTTTGGTACAGCCATGCTGGTTTATGAAGGACTCAATGTGGAGTTCGTCGGTGCCCGAAGGGAATCCTATCGTGCCAACTCGCGTAAGCCTATTGTGGAAGACGGTACCTTATCCGATGATCAAAATCGACGTGATTTTACGATCAACGCGATGGCGTTTTCATTGAATAAAGCAGATTATGGTGCTTTGGTGGATCCGTTTGACGGCGTGCAAGATCTTGAACAACGTATTATTCGAACGCCTCTAGATCCGATAGAAACGTTTTCTGATGATCCACTGCGTATGATGCGGGCTATCCGTTTTGCGACACAGCTAAATTTTAAAATCACGATTGATGCAATCAAAGCGATTAGCGATACCAAAGAGCGAATAAAGATTATCTCGAAAGAACGTATTATCGATGAAATCAATAAGATTATTCTCTCACCTAAACCGTCAGTAGGTTTTAAATATCTTTTTGATACCGGTCTCCTGGAATTGATATTTCCGGCCATGTATAATTTGCACGGGGTTGATGTCATTGATGGCAAAGGCCATAAAGATAATTTCTACCACACCTTGGAAGTGCTGGATAATGTATGTGAATTGTCTGATGACCTCTGGTTACGTTGGGCAGCGATTATGCATGATATTGCCAAACCGGCAACAAAACGTTTCGATAAAAAGCTCGGCTGGACCTTTCATGGGCACGAAGATCGTGGTGCCCGTATGGTACCAAAGCTTTTTGCCGAACTAAAGTTGCCGCTCCATGAGAAAATGAAATTTGTGCAAAAGCTGGTACAATTGCATCTTCGGCCAATTGTCTTGGCGCAGGATATCGTAACAGATTCTGCTGTACGTCGTCTGTTGTTTGAGGCTGGCGATGATATTGAAGCCCTGATGATGTTATGTCATGCGGATGTGACCACAAAAAATGAGTTTAAAAAGAAGAAATATCGTCAGAATTTTGAACTTGTCAAACAAAAATTGAAGGATGTCGAAGAGCGGGACAAGGTTCGGAACTGGCAGCCGCCGATCAGTGGCGAGGATATCATGATCCTATTTGGCTTGGCACCAGGGCGTACTGTAGGGTTGCTGAAAAATTTGATTCGCGAGGCTATTTTAGAGGGCGAGATTCCAAATTCCAGAGTAGAGGCATACCAATTTTTGGTGAAAAAAGCAGGGGAAATGAACCTGACGATCAAAGAAGAAATCCCATTGGAAATTTCCAATTCTTAAAATATAGTATTAATTTTAGAGGGTTAAAAGAAGAAAATAGCAGAGATGGCAATTTATAGATTTAGAGTTACTTTTGAGGATTATGAAGATGTATATCGTGAGATCGACATGCCTTCTAAAAGCACATTTATAGACCTACATGAGGAAATCCATAAATCAACAGGTTATGCTGCAGATGCATCTTCCTCGTTCTATGTGAGCAATGATCAGTGGAAAAAGGGAACAGAGATTGCATTCAAGCCTACACAACGTAAAAAAGATGCTGAGGTATTGTTGATGGAGAATATCCGTTTAAGTAAGTTTATCGATGATCCACATCAGAAATTTTACTACGTTTACAATTTTGATCGCCCTTATGATTTCCAGGTTGAATTGATCAAGATCTTGAAGGAAGAGGATGGAAAGGACTATCCGGCGTTGTTTAAGTCTATTGGTCAGGTTCCCAAAACAATGACTGCGGCTAATTTTCCGGTCTCAGATGCTGTTGAAGAGGACGATTATGTGGAGGAAGACGATACGCAATATGGCGTCGATGATGAAGACGAACTGGATGGCTTCGACAGTGATGGTGACGATGAGGAAGAGGGCGAAGAAGGTGAAGAGCGTGAAGAATCCAGCGGCTACGAAGACGAATATTAATGAAGAAGACTTTACAGGTTCTTTCGGCCTGTGAAGTGCTATATTATGGCAAATAAAAAAACATTGATAGCCATTGTGGGGCCAACTGCTGTTGGTAAGACTACAATGGCTATTTCATTGGCACAATATTTTAAAACAGCGATCATTTCGGCTGATTCCCGTCAGTTCTATCGGGAAATGTCTATTGGTACGGCTAAACCAGATCCAGTGGAACTTGCTGCTGCTCCCCATTATTTCATTGATTCACATTCCATCACGCAGGATTATTCTGCAGGAGATTTTGAACGGGAGGCTTTACTGAAACTAGAAGAGTTATTTCAATTGCATGACGTCGTCATTATGGTAGGTGGATCAGGCTTGTTTGTACGGGCCCTATGTGAAGGATTGGATGATCTACCCAAGGCCGGAGATGAAGTGCGCGAGCGACTTAATCATGAACTTGCAGTATTGGGATTGGAGGCCTTAAAAGATCGATTGAAAAGTATTGACCCTGCATATTTTGAAACGGCGGACATCGATAATCCGCAACGTGTCGTCCGGGCGCTTGAAGTTTTTGAGGCGACTGGTAAACCGATGTCATTTTACCATAAGAAAGATGTCGAAAAAAGACCTTTTGATATTCTTACCATTGGCTTGAATATGGATCGGGCAAAGTTGTATGAAAGGATCAATTTACGTGTCGATCTGATGATGAAAAATGGCTTACTGGACGAAGTGAAAGCTTTACTTCCTTTCAGAACGAAGCCTGCATTGCTCACTGTTGGCTATGCCGAGTTGTTTGATTATCTTGATGGCAAGCAGTCTTTGGCGGAAGCGACCGAAAAAATCAAACAAAATTCGCGACGTTATGCCAAGCGACAGATTACATGGTTTAAAAAATACGGTAATACACACTGGTTCCAACCCCAGGAAACTGCCGCTATCATTGATTTTATTCAAAAGGAGCTGAGGGGAGAACATTCCTAAGGATCTGATAGGAGAGAACTTGGGCTTATCCGCGCAGATTCAAATGAAGCATATGGCCTGTGTTTCAAAGCATACCTATCGTATACAGGCAATTTTTAAATAGAAGAAATAAAAAAAGAGGCTGTCTCAAAAAGGCAGTCTCTTTTTTTGCATTATCTAAGGTTTATTATTTGTTTTAACTGTTTGATTTTCATATATTTATAGTGTAAACAAAAAGGATATATGCCATCTCAAAGAGCTACTTTTAAGCCTTACTATCAGGACCAGATCATGGCCATTCCTCCAACTTTGGACGAACTGGTGTCCAAAGGTCATCCGGTACGTATCGTTAACGATGTAATCAACCGGATCAACATCCAGTCCCTATTGGACGCTTATAAGATAAAAGGCTGCTCCAGTTATCATCCGCAGATGTTGTTGAAAGTTTTGGTGTTTGGCTACGTAAGCAATGTCTACAGCAGTCGCAAATTGGAAACGGCGTGCCGGGAGAACATCAATTTCATGTGGCTGAGCGGCATGAGCTATCCCGACCACAATACCATCAACAGATTTCGAGGCGTTCGTTTGAAAGAAGCACTTCGTAGTGTATTTGAAGAAGTTGTCAAACTCCTATCCGAAGAAGGTCTGCTGAGTATAGAAGATGTTTACACCGATGGCACCAAGATTGAAGCCAATGCTAACAAATACACCTTTGTCTGGAAAAAAGCTATCCAGACCAATAAGGAGAAGATGAAAGCTGCCTTAAAAGATATTTGGGAATACGCCCAAAGTATCGCCAAAGCAGAGGACAACCTTCCGGAACCTCCCGATCTGACAACAATTGACCGCGAAAAAGTTCAGGCTACGGTCGATAACCTGAACCGGGTCTTGTCCGATAAACCTTCGGTAAGCAAGAAGATGAGGGCAAAGTTGCGCTATGCGACTAAAAACTACCCGGCCAAGATTGTTCAATATGAAGAGCAGGAAGTAACGCTTGGAGATAGAAATAGTTATAGCAAGACAGATCCCGATGCTACTTTTATGCGCATGAAAGAGGATCATATGAAAAATGGCCAGCTCAAACCAGGTTATAACATTCAGATATCTACTTCCAATCAATACATCGTCAATTACACCATACATCCCAACCCCACAGATACCACAACGCTACCCGGTCATCTGGCACAACATGAGGCGAGCTTTGGGGAAATACTGAAAACCATTACCGCAGATGCTGGCTATGGCAGCCAGGAGAACTATGCGTTACTAGAAGGGAAAAACATTGGGGCCTATGTGAAATATGGTATGTTTGACAAGGAGCAGAAAAAGAGTTATTCGGGCAAGAAGCCATTCTCCGTTGATAAACTACATTATAACCCTGCAAAAGATTGCTATATCTGTCCAATGGGACAGGAAATGAACTGCATAGGTCTATTTACACAAAAGACCTCCACAGGTTTCGAGCAAAAAATAAAAGATATCAGGCAAAAAACTGCACAAACTGCCCATTGAACGGTGCTTGCCACAAATCACAGGGCAATAGAATCATCCAGATAAATGAACAGCTTGAGGCTTATAAAGATAGAGCATACGGATTGCTTAACAGCGATGTCGGTATAGCCAAAAGAAAACAGCGATGTCACGATGTCGAACCAGTCTTTGGAAACATAAAACAGAACCACGGGTTCCGAAGATTTATGCTCCGCGGTAAGGAAAAAGTGTCCATAGAATGGGGTTATTGGCTATAGCGCAAAATCTAAGGAAAAAAGCAGCTTAAAAAGCTACTTTTTGTTCTTTTTCTTCCCAAATGAACAGTTCTGTGAAATAATCAACAAACAACTCACAAATCTATCGCATAGCCATATTTAATAAAAAAGCTGCCTCAATAAATTTGAGACAGCTTCTTTTTTTATTTCTTCTTGGAAATTACTTCACTAAATAGTTCCATCCGAATGGATCTTCTACTTTACCATAACGCAAGTCGTTGAGGTAATTCAAAACACGATTTGAAAACTCGCGGCCCTCTACTGGTGGCAAGTGATAATCTTGTCCTTCAAAACCGATACGGCTGATATCCGTAATTGTGGCTGCAGTACCAGCTGCGAAAGCTTCCGTTACTGTACCGGCTTTAATACCGTCGATTAGTTCTTGAATAGATACCTTTCTCTGCTCGGCTTTATAACCCCATTTCTCCGCCAATTCCATAATTGTACGGCGTGTCACACCGTGTAAGATTGTATCACCATGTGGTGTGATAATCGTATCGCCAATGCGGAAAATAAGGTTTGCCGTACCTGCTTCTTCAATGTATTTATGTTCAGAAGCATCTGTCCACATAATTTGGTCATAACCTTCGTCATTGGCCAATTGTGTTGGGTAAAGCGATAAGGCGTAGTTACCTGCATTTTTAGAAAAACCAACACCACCCTCTGCTGCACGTGTATAGTAGGTTTCCACTTTTAAGCTGATTGCTTTGCTATAATATGCGCCTACAGGGCCAGTGATAATGATAAATTTGTATGACTTAGAAGGGTGTACACCTAATGCCGCTTCTGTTGCGAACATAAAAGGACGGATGTACAATGATGAACCTTCTTTTGCCGGGATCCAGTTACGGTCGATGTCCAATAGTTTGCTTAGACCATCCATAAAAATCTCCTCAGGCACCTCCGGCATTTGAAGCCGTGCGGCAGATTTGTTGAATCTTTCCCAGTTTCTGTCCGGACGGAAGATACTCACTGTTCCATCTGCAAATTTATAAGCTTTGATTCCTTCAAAGATCGCTTGACCATAGTGTAAAGCGGACATCGAAGGACTAATACTGATATCTCCATAAGGGACGATGCTGACATCTTTCCATTCACCGTCATCATAGTTTGCGACCAGCATGTGGTCGGATAAAATCTTTCCGAATTTTAGATTGTCGAAATCTACTTGCGAGAGTCTTGAATTTTGAGTTGGCTCTACGCGAATTGAATAGTTCTCTGTCGCGTTCATCTTATTATTTAATTACTTAGGCTAAGTTAGGAAAAAAATGAAATATAAGTTGCACATATACCTGTATAATTTACCAGCCTGGCTATGCCTTTTATTTCGGACAGTTGTTCCCTATTTTACTACACTTTTTTTTGAAATGGAAGAATTTCACTTCATATCTCTCGGTTATCCTGTATTAATAATTAAATGTGTTAATTTTTTATTAATTAATACACTCTTTTCATATTATGGCATAAAGTTTGGCTGTAAAGAATGCGGTCCTTTAGATGGGCATTCTGGTCCGCAGTAACGCTATAAAATCACTTATCATAAAAATAAACTTAGTATGGAATTGACGCACAGTCTAAACAAAAGTAACGAAGTAGCAGCAGGCGATAATCGCTCCTTGTTACAGGGTGATGTTGAAGTTCAGAAGAAAGGTATTTCTATGAATTTTATTCTTGGTTTTTTTGTTTTTTTATATAAAACGGCAATTAAACCTTAACAAACCTCCATTATAGTCTAAGCTTTCTTGAGCTTATCAATTAGACGAACTCACAGCAGTTCTTTAAAACAACAAAATTCAGCAATACGAGATTAGCCAAAATAAGGTTTCCAAAAATTTTGGCTAATCTCCAGCCGGAGACCGTGCTATTATTCGGTCGCTGTGCCGTATTTTTAAGTTGATATGCCGTATTATTCGGCGAGTATTTTCAGGAGCGGCTCGAGATATTCGCGGCTGTTACTCAATCTTGGAACCTTATTTTGTCCACCTAGCTTACCTCTTGATTTCATCCATTTATAGAATGTATCTTCGGGCGCATTGTGTACAATAGGTGGTCGAAGTGCCATATTCTTAAAACGTTTGGCGTCATAATCCGAATTGATTTCACGGAGTTTAGCATCCAATATTTCACAAAAACGCTTAAAATCATTGGGTTGTTGCTCAAATTCGATCACCCATTCGTGTGCTCCGGCCTCGGCATCTTTAAAATAGACCGGTCCAGCGGTATAATCTCTGATTCGTGCCTGTGTCAATTTGCTCGCTTCGGCCAAGGCTTGTTCGGCGTTGTCAACAATAACCTCTTCGCCAAAGGTGTTAATATATTGTTTGGTTCGTCCTGAGATCTTAAAGCGATAGGGAGACAATGAGGTAAACTTGATGGTATCTCCAATTTTATAACGCCACAAACCCGCATTGGTTGAAATGATCAATGCATAGTTTTTTCCGAGCTCCACCTGATCCAAACGTAAGGTTGACGGATTTTCTTCGTGCATTCGTTCAGTAGGTAAGAATTCGTAATAAATACCATAATCTAGCATGAGCAGAAGATCTTCCGAATCAGATTGATCCTGTAAGCCAAAATATCCTTCTGAGGCATTATAATTCTCGAGATAATACATGTTGTCCGAAGGGATCAATTTTTGGAATTGCTCGCGGTAAGGTTTGAAGCTTACTCCGCCATGTCCATAAAATTCTAGATTTGGCCATACCTCAAGCAAGTTGTCTTTGCCTGTAATCTCAAGAATACGCTTGGCCATAACAATATTCCATGTCGGTACGCCAGCTAAGCTCGTTACATTTTCTTTAAGTGTAATTTGGGCAATCTGCTCAATTTTCTCTTCAAAGTTTGGGTTTAAAGTAACTTCCATATTGGGCGTTCGCTTAAATTCGGCCCAGAAAGGAAGGTTGCGGATGAGGATTGATGAAAGATCACCGTAGTAGGAATCCGGACTGAAATTGTTGATCTGTGAAGAACCACCAATAACAACAGATTTTCCCGTAAATACGCGATTTTCAGGTCTATTATGACAGTATATTGTGAGCATATCTTTACCGCCCTGGAAGTGACACTCTTCGAGTGCTTCCTCACTAACGGGAATAAATTTGCTGCGATCAGATGTGGTGCCTGAGGACTTGGCAAACCATTTGATATCAGAAGGCCATAGGATATTCTGCTCGCCTTTTATCATACGATCAACGTAGCCCTTGATATCATCATAGTCCTGTATCGGGACGCGTTCTTTGAAGATCTCTGGCGTTAATATACTTGTATAATCGTATTTTTTTCCCCATTCCGTCGCTTCAGCAGTGGCAATTAAACTCTGAAACCATTCTTCTTGTACATCGTGTGGGTATTTCATGAAAAGTTCAATCTGGTGAATTCTTTTTTTCATGAACCAAGTAAAAATGGAGTTTAATAAGGCCATATTGGGAGGGATTCTTTAATCTTTAAAATTTTTTCCTTCTTAATTCAAAATGTCGACCGAGATAAAATTTACGGGCAAGCTCATTATCTGCAATTTCCTCAGGGGTACCTGTCAGCATGATCTTTCCTTCGGTCAGGAGATAGGCCCTGTCCGTAATAGATAGCGTTTCCTGTACGTTGTGGTCGGTAATTAAGATGCCGATGTTACGGGTTTTGAGCTTGGCTACGATCGTCTGAATTTCTTCTACGGCGATCGGGTCAACCCCTGCAAAAGGTTCATCCAGAAGAATAAAGGATGGATTAGCAGCTAATGCTCGCGCAATTTCGGTACGTCGACGCTCACCACCGGACAACAAATCACCTCTGTTTTTACGGACACGGTGTAAGCTGAATTCTGTGAGTAGTTCTTCCAGTTTTGCCAGACGTTCTTCTTTATTCGGATAATGGATTTCTAATACAGCCAGGATGTTGTTCTCTACGGAGAGCTTCCGAAAAACCGATGCTTCCTGAGCGAGATAACCTATCCCACGTTGTGCGCGTTGATACATCGCATCCTGCGTAATCTCCTGATCGTCGAGAAATACTTTCCCTTCATTGGGCTTGATAAGACCAACAATCATATAGAATGAGGTCGTTTTTCCTGCCCCATTAGGGCCCAATAACCCGACAATCTCGCCTTGTTCCACATGGAAGGAAACATTGTTGACAACGGTACGCTGCTTATATTTTTTTATGAGATGTTCTGCCTTTAAAATCATCTTCGTGGAATGTCTTGTGTTGTATGTATCTGTTCAATAGGACTAATTAAAACCCTCACCATTCTTTCATGCCTGGTATCTAATCCAGTATGGGGGGATGCCCGACCAAATCTTGTGTAAATATATTTAATATCTTCTTACTAATGCAATACTAATACTTAATCCCTTTGATGTTGAGCTGTAAGTTTCTTTTGTTGCGCCACACATTCTCTTCAATGCTGTAGCAGATGTCGAAACTTTGCCCAGAATTGATGTGTGTGATATGTTCTGCCAGTCCAAAACCGATACAGTCAAATGAAGGAGAGTCTTCTTGAATAACCGTCATCTTGAGGTGATTGGTGCCCACAATAAAAGCCTGTCCTACTGCATTTACCTTTTTACTGAGGAAAATAGGGGATTCATTTTGGGGCCCGAAAGGTTCAAACTGCTGGAGAATACGGAAGAACTTAGCATCGATATCTTTCAATGCCAACTTTGCATCGATCAAAATTTCTTGGGTCAGCATTTCAGGACTGATACGTCGCGATACCACTTCCTCAAAACGATCCTGGAATAGCGTGACATTATCTAAGGACATCGTTAGTCCGGCAGCATATTTATGACCACCAAATTGCTCCAACAAGTCAGCGCATTCGCTTAAGGCTTCATACAAGTCAAAACCCAGTACCGAACGGCAGGAACCTGCAATATGACCATTTGTTTCGGTCAATATAATCGTCGGACGGTAATATTTTTCGGTCAGTCGGGAAGCGACAATACCAATGACACCTTTGTGCCAGTCGGCTTTATACAATACCGTGGATTTTCGGCTTTTAAGAAGAACATTATCCTCAATCAGTGCAAGCGCTTCTTCTGTTATTTTGAGATCAAAGTCTTTCCGTACATTGTTTTGATCGTCTATGCTAGAGCTGAAGTCTTTGGCTTCTTGCAGCGATTTGGAGATCAAAAGTTTGACGGCGTCCTTAGCATGGTCTATTCTGCCCGCTGCATTGATGCGGGGCCCGATCTGGAACACGATGTCATTCACTGTAAAGATCTTCGTTCGATTATTGGATAAATCAATCAGTGCCTTTAGTCCGACGCAGGGATTCGTATTGAGTTTAATGAGACCAAAGTGGCTTAGTATTCTATTTTCGCCGGTAATAGGAACAATGTCCGAAGCAATACTCACGGCCACAAGATCCAAAAACTGATAACAGGCATTGATATCCATGCCATTGGTGAGTATAAAAGCCTGAATAATCTTAAAGCCTATTCCACAACCTGAAAGTTCTTTGTAAGGGTATTCACAGTCTGCACGCTTGGGATCTAACACGGCGTAGGCTTTGGGAAGTTCCTCACCGGGAAGGTGGTGATCGCCAATGATAAAATCAATTCCTTTGCTATTTGCGTAATCTATTTTATCGATTGCCTTGATACCGCAGTCCAATGCAATAATTAAGCTGAAACCATTTGCTGCGGCATAGTCAATACCCTGTGTGGAGATTCCATAACCTTCGGCATAGCGGTCTGGAATATAAAACTCCAGCTGGCTATGAAATTCCCTGAAAAAACTATAAACAACGGCAACAGCTGTTGTACCGTCTACGTCATAGTCTCCATAGATGAGTATTTTTTCTTTGTTGCCAATGGCTTGGATGATCCGGGTGATGGCTTTTTCCATGTCCCGCATCAAAAATGGATCGTGCAAATCCGATAATTGAGGCCTAAAAAACTGCTTTGATTCGTCAAAAGTCTCCACTCCTCTACTCACGAGCAACTCTGCCAAGACAGTGTTGATGTTTAATTCCTCGCGCAGTTTGTTGGTTATTTTGACATCAGTTTTAGATTTTAGTACCCACCTTTTTTGCATATCTTTGCACAATATTTTAAGTGTAAATATACGTTTTAAGGCTGGACTTACCTAATTCCTAAACCCGGTATTGATCCGCTGTTGCTTAACGTGCATATTCCCAATGTTTTAAATATGGTGCAGGCTTATTCTTTATATGAAGGTTCTTTTTCAGTCGACAAAAGCAGAAAATTTATACCCTTTGATCCGTTAATCGACAAGCCCCAGGACCGGCCAGGCTCCCTATTTATTCAAGTTCACCCCTTTTTGATCGAAACTGATGCGGGACTTGTACTCTGTGATACCGGTCTTGGCTATACCGATGACAGTGGCGTGCTACAACTGCATCATAATATCCGTAAGGCTGGCTTTGAACCGGAAGATGTAAAATATGTACTGATGTCTCATCTTCATAAGGATCATGCTGGAGGGATGGTCACATTTGAAAACGGAATGGGACGCATCGCATTTCCCGAAGCCGAATATATTGTTCAACGTGGCGAATGGGAAGATGCCTATTCAGGTATCTCCAGTTCATACAGGACCGAGATTTTTGATGTGATTCAACGCAGTGGAAATTTAGTTCTGGTGGAAGGTGAAGGAAGAATAAATGCAGAAATCAGCTATGCGCTCAATGGTGGACATACAGCACATCATCAGGCATTTCATATTCAAACGGGCGACCAGCACTATTTCTTTGGCGGAGATGTATTACCTGAGCCCGAAGAAATTTTCCATAACTATGTCGCCAAATATGATTTTGATGGTCGGCGTTCCAAAGAGCTACGTCAGGAGTACTGGGCAGAAGGTGCACCAGCGGGCTGGATTTTTTTGTTTTACCATTCAAAAAATATCACCATTGGTCGTAGTCAGATCCGGGAAGATGGCACCTATAAACTGATTGAAGCAAAGTCGTAAAAGAAAAAACCTCCATGGCCTTTGGGCTCATGAAGGTTTTTTGGAAGGTTTAGTATCCCGGATTTTGTGGGAAGGCTGCACCAGTGTTACTGTCGATAACTTCTTGTGGAATTGGCCAAAGAATAAATTCTTTTTTCACCACATTTTTCGATTGTGTGTTTAATGTTTGCACGCGGCGTAAAAATACATCCTCCCCGAAACGGGCAAGGGTCATGCGACGCATTTCCTCACCAATAAGCTCGCGGGCGCGTTCGTCGAGAATCAAATCCGCATTGATCGCTGCGGCATCGATTAATGACGCTTTTGCACGGGCACGGACAGCGTTGATGGCATCCTTAGCTTGTGCCGGTTTATTGGCACGCCAGTATGCTTCTGCCAATAGTAGGTAAGTTTCGGCCAAACGTACTTTCACACGGTCCTTCATATTTCCTTCAAATGCAGGGTCAACAGCTGTCTTCCCGTAGAAAAATTTGGTTGTTGTCGGGAATACATTGCCTGATTCTTTGATCGCGTCGGTAAGTACGATCTTCTTTCCATAAAGCTCAGGTACGGAGGGATCGTTATAATACCAATCGCGTTTGATATTGAAAGATGAATTTCTGACATCCTGTTTTTCATAGCTATCCAGCCACCATTGGTAAGGGCGTACGTGCCCAAGACCTCTTCCTCCAAGTGAGTCGGCCAAAGCAAATCCTTTTTGTTGTGAATAGAAAGGAACCCACGCGCGTTTGCTCCAATCGGTGTAGCGGTCGCCACCTCCTTGTGTATTGTATACCAATTGGATGGCCCAGATGGTTTCTTGATTGCCGGAACCGCGATTTTGATTGTTTTCAATAAACATATCGTGGAAATAATCCCCGGGTTTATCTTTTTCGGCACCAAAACGTTGATCGTTTAATTTAAAGTAGCCATTTTGAACCACTTTGTTGGCAGCCTCTACAGCTAAATCTGGCTGTCCAGCTTCGATATATGCTTCTGCCAGGTAGTGTAAAGCGGCCCATTTCGTCAATTTACCTTCCTGAATTGTACCTGGATTGTCGGGTAGGTTTTCACTTGCATACTTCAGGTCTTCAATCATGTGCGTCAAGATTTCAGCTTTCGGTGTACGGGTGAAATCACGACGGGGTGTTTCGGAGACCTTGTCCACCCAAGGCACATCGCCGTATAAGTTGACTAAGTAGCGATAGCTATAGGCGCGGAAGAAACGGGCCGTTGCTTCTACACGTTTTGGATCGTTATCCTTGTCCGTCCAGCTGATACCATCCTTTTTTAAAGCCTCGAGGATGGTATTGGTATTACCGATAAATCCGTAGGCATATTTCCAATAATTGCGTACATAAGACGAAGCCGGATTTAGCGTATAATTGCTGAATGGAGCCAATGTAGCGTCTGTACCTGTAGTTTTGATGGCAACGATATCCGTTCCGACCTGTAGCGCTTCCTGCGGGGTTGCTCCTTGGGAAAAGATACTACCGTTCCAGGTCAGGAATTCCATGCGGGCATAAGAGTATAAACCATTTAGTCCAGTTTCGAAGCCTTTCGTGTTAATATAGGTATTATCAGGTGACTGAAAGCTACTGGTGTCTTCATTTAAGAAGTTCTTGCTGCAGCCTGTGAAAAGTAAGCTTAGGCCAGCTAGCATTGTATATAAAGTTGTATTTCTTTTCTTCATGATCTTGATGTGTTTAGAATTGGACATTTACTCCCAATGAGAATGTTCTTGCAACAGGTTAAGGACTGGCAATATTTGTCGTTGTTGGATTACCTGTGGTCGAACTCACGCTCAATGCCTCTACGTTGTAACCTTTGATTTTGGAGAATGTATAGAGGTTACGGGCGTTGATAAAAGCTTTAATGGAAGAGAGATTCAATCTTTTTAGAAAATCGCCGTCAAAAGTATAGCCCAAGCTAAAGTCTCTAATTCGCCAATAGGATGAATTGATATAATAAGTATGGTTATTTACTGGCGTATATCCAGGCGATGGAATATCTGTATTGGTGCGCTCTGGCGTCCAGTAAGGCATGTCGGCAAGGTAATTGGCACCGTTGTTAGGTAAGAAACGTTCGATGTTTTTGAAATCATCTATTTTCGTTCCGCCAAAGGCTCCATTCATAAAGATTGACAGGGAGAAATTCTTGTAGGTGAAATCATTACCAATACCAAGTGTATAAGGCGATATCTTGTTCCCCATCATCGTACGGTCACTGGCGTCGATTTTACCGTCGTTGTTGAGATCTGCTAACTTGGCATCGCCAGGTTTCGCTTTAGGCTGATAGGAGTTTGCGATGTCGTCGCCCTCTTGCCATACACCAATGACTTTATAATCGTAGAAAATACGGATAGGCTTTCCGATTAACCAGGCATTGGTCAAATCATCTTTTCCATCCGCGCGCAGTTTGGTGATTTTATTGTTGTTATAGGCAAAGGTCGTATTGACGTTCCATTGGAAATTGCCATTTTTGACCGGTATGGCATTCAAGGTAACTTCGATCCCTTTGTTTGAGGTTTCACCGATATTGGTCAAAATGGTGTTGTAACCGTTCATGACAGGAACCTGTTCACTTAATAAGAGATCCGATGTCTTAGAGGAGTAGTAGTCGATCGTTCCTGAAAGTCTATTTTTGAGAATACCAAAATCCAAACCAAGGTTTAATGAAGCTGTTGTTTCCCACGTTAGATTACTTCCACGGCCATTGAAATTCATCACAAGTCCTTTGACGGGGTCAAGACCATAGATATAATCGACGTTAGTCAGACGGTCGTAAGTTTGATATGGCGATACGGCCTGGTTTCCATTTTTACCATAAGAAACACGAAGTTTTAATAAATCGAAATAATCCTGCACATTTCCTTCTTTAGAAACCACCCAGGCTCCTGCAACCGATGGGAAAAATGCATATCGGTTGTTGATCGAGAATGCACTATAACCGTCCGAACGACCGGTTAAAGTTAATAGGTAACGATCCTTAAAAGCATAGTTGATTCTTCCCATGTAGGAAATCATCGCTGTATTTTGCAGATTAGATTCGATCTTAAGATTTTTAGAGGCAGAGGCCATGTTGTTATATCCGGCATCTGATACAAAATCGTCTCCGTTCATTCTTGAAGTTTTCAAATTTGTTTTCTGCGAAGAATAGAGACCCACGACATTGATCTTGTGGTCACCAAAGGTACGGTCATAGGTCAAGAGATTTTCCCAGGTCCAGTCCCAAAAATGCTCATTGTAAATTGATCCGGTACCATTTACGCCACGTCCTGTAACCGTATTTGAACCGTAATAGGAGTTTTCATTAATATTTCGGTAGTTGGTTCCGAATGTGGTTTTGAAACTTAATCCTTCGATAGGGAGTTTCACATCAAGCCAAGTATTCGCATAGACTGTTCTTCTGGTCTGATCCCATTGGCCTTTTTCGTCTGCAAAAGGATGCGCCCATAGTGTTTGTGCATACATCGGGTACGTTATAGCAGTACCATCGGCATCGCGGTTTTTACTGTAAGGGGAAAGTTTTACAACACTCTCGAAGTTGGGCTGTACGCCGTCGCGGTTCCCTTGAGAAGCCTGCATGGTCATTCCTAGCTTTAACCAAGAGCTTAAACTTTGATTGAGGTTCAGATTGACATTGTATCTTTCGTATGGCGTATTTTTTACAACGCCATCTTGATTTAGGTAGCTCACAGATGCATAATAATCGGATTTATCCGTTCCGCCCGAAAAACTGAGTTGATGTTCCTGAACAGGAGCGCCGCTATTGAATACTTCATCCTGCCAATTGACTTCTTCCCCTTTTTTGTATTGTTCCAATACGTTGGCAAAAAGATAATTCTCAGGGTTAAGCTGATCGCCGGTTTTTCCTTTCGAAGCCTGGTAATCACGCGTAAATTGGATGTATTGTGGGCCGTTCATCAATTTAAGACGACGTTCTACACTTTGTACCCCAAAATAACCGTTATAATTGATGCGTGCTTTTCCTGCTGCACCCTTTTTTGAGGTGATAAGGATAACGCCATTTGCAGCTCTTGAACCATAAATTGCAGTGGATGAGGCATCTTTCAATACCGAGATACTGGCAATTGTATTGGAAGAGATATCACCCAAGGAACCACTAAAAGGGATTCCATCCAAGATAATTAGGGGAGCATTGGACGCGGATATCGAGTTCTCACCCCGAATATTGATAGAAGCTGTTTCACCAGGTTTGGCTGAACCGGAATTGATCGCCAGACCAGAAATCTTACCTTGAAGTTTATCGACAACATTCGGTGAATTTATTCGTTCTAGGGATTTTGCTTCCACTGTAGCGATGCTTCCTGTCAAATCGCTCTTTTTCTGTTTACCATAACCTACGACCACAACTTCATCCAAAACATCCTCGGATTTTGTCAAGGTTATTTGTGCTGCTTGTGCCGCGGAGACTTCTTTCGCTGTAAATCCGATCGAGTTAAATGTTAGGATGGCATTTTTTGAACTGACGCTCAGGGAGAAGATACCGTCTTGATTGGTTGTCGTTGCTGCCGCTTTACCTTTTTCAGAAACGGTAACGCCGCTTATTGGTTTCCCAGTTTCATCAACGACCTTTCCGGAGATGACTTGCTGGAAGGGTGAACGACTGGTTATTGCAACCAAATTACGTGGGTTCGCTACCCCGTAAATAGGTGCCGCTGATGACAAGATTGATAATGGTGTCAGAAGGATGAGATGACTCTTTTTGACCATAGGTGTGTAATTTAGATTCAGTAAGTGTTTAATGCGGCAATTATAAAGAAATAAACCTTTGGCAATTCTATTGCTTCTTGGAAAAAACGATTGCATGAACTACGAAAACGTTATAGAAATGGGTATTTGTAATGAAAATTGGAGCTAATAAAAGCTGATTTGTTCTGTTAGGAACTCGGATCGTTAATAGCCTATGTACACCGAGTGCTTTTATTGTTGTTCAGTTATGTCATCACGATGCCATACGTCGAAAAAAGGGATGAAATCGGTTAAAAGAGTCGTTTTTCTGCTCTTTTTTTAGTATTTTGGGGTAATTTGCTCTTTGTAGCCCATCCCGTTAGCTACCTGCGGATTCGTTTAAGATTGATTTTTTGGGTAAATTTGTGTTTTAGTAGCTAAGGGCTGATGCTGTTTTTCCTCAAAGTCTTTGTTTTTGTAGTAAAAACCTTCAGCTTGTTTTTGTAATTGTGGTATACCACGTTATGAAGCTTATATTATTAGTATTTATTTAAATAGAAAATTATGTCTATTGTAAGAGAGTCCGATCTGATTGGAATTGGAAAAAAATTTCAAATTGAAACCGATGCGGGAGACAATATGGTTGTTGTTATCCATGACGATGGCAGACGGGAACTTTATCGCTATGATGATGAGGAACATGAGTCACGTTGCGTCATGACACTCAATGACGATGAATCTCGGCAGATTGCGGGTATTATCGGTGGTTTGTCCTACAAGCCTAAAGCTTTGGAGACAATTGAAGTTGCTTTGGACGATTTACGCATTGAATGGTACAAAGTGGAAGGCAAAAATGAGGGTGCCGGAAAGACAATTGGAGAGCTGGAAGTTCGTCAACGTACAGGCGCATCGATTATTGCTGGGATACGGGATGATGATACGGTTATAAATCCAGGACCGTCTTATTTGATTAGCCCAGGCACCACACTTGTCATCGCTGGAAAGAAGAATAATATTAAACTTTTGAAGGAAATTTTACTGTAATTTATGCTATCACATACCTTAATACTGGAAATTGGAATCGCTGTAGGACTTGTTGCCATTGTTGGCCTCATCGCCAATAAGCTTAAGTTTTCTGTTATTCCATTTTTCATTATTATAGGAATGGTTTTGGGGCAGCACGCTCCGCAGGTTGGTCTGGTGGATTTAACATTTACAGAAAGTAAACCCTTTATTGATTTCATGGGACGGTTGGGCGTATTATTCCTGCTGTTCTACCTTGGCCTTGAGTTTTCGGTCAATCGACTGATTAAATCCGGTAAAGCAATTGTCACCGGCGGAACAATTTACGTCTTATTGAACTTTACCTCAGGGTTGTTGATTGGTTGGTTGATGGATATGCCATTTAAGGAGATGATGGTGTTATGTGGTATCATGACGAGTTCATCCACGGCGATTGTTGCAAAGGTGCTGACAGATCTCAAACGCACAGCCAACCCGGAGACGGAGGTCATCATGGGGATGATTATGTTCGATGACCTGTTTATAGCGATGCATATTTCTTTCCTTTCGGGCCTGATACTAACAGGAAGCAGTTCGTTTTGGACGGTAGCTGGAACTTCCTTACTGGCTTTGGGATTTATATTGGCCTTTTTGATTTTAGGCAGAAAATTGGTGCCTGCGATCGATCGCTTATTGAAGGAGAAAACTTCTGAATTATTTATATTGATCATCTTTGCCTTACTTTTTATTGTGGCAGGTTTCTCCGAAACCATCCATGTTGCGGAGGCTATCGGGGCATTGATGGCCGGCTTAGTGTTGGCGGATTCGCAATACATCAAAAAGATTGAATCGATGGTGCTGCCCTATAAGGACTTTTTTGGGGCCATGTTTTTCTTTAGTTTCGGATTGTCTATTGACATTATGTCCCTTGGAGGAGCTGTCTTTTGGGCTTCGATTGCAGCGCTGGTGACGGTGATGGGGAATCTTGCTTCGGGCTATTTTGCAGCTAAATTTTCGGGTATGAAACCTAAAACTTCTTTTGATATTGGCTTTACCTTGTCTGCGCGGGGAGAGTTTTCCATTATCATGGCAAATATTGGTAAAGCAGGGGCTTTATTACCCGTTATTCAATCTTTTGTGGTTGTATATGTGCTCATTCTTTCCATTGTATCCCCACTATTGACCAAAGAGTCACGTAAGCTTTGGAAATTACTTTTCGGTGCGGATGCCAATAGCGCCAAGCCTTTGAAAAAGTTGAGTGATTTGGAAAATAATAGTCTCGGTAAATAGACAGGTTACACTCGTCCACTTAAAAGTGCTGTTCAAAAAATAGAGCAAGATTTTTAGATCAAGTTCATCAGTGGTATGACATGGCTTCTTCCAGCTGTTTGATCAACAGCTCTCTTTCCATTGGATAACCTGCTTTCGAAAGTTCATATGTCCCATCCTTTTTAATAATAAAATAAGTCGGGAAGCTATCACTACCTGTTTTGTTCATTGCGTCTTCTGAAAGCTCCCGGCTTGCTAAAACATGACTTCCTTCCATACTATAATAGCGGATGAGTTTTTTCCAATTGAGTTGATTTTTTAAGTCAAAGTTTGAGATATAAAGGAATTGCAGATCCTTATTTTTAAAGTGTGTTTTCAATGCATGTGCATTTTTCTCAATTTCTTGATGACAGGGGCCACACCAAGTTCCCCACATATCAACCAAAACAGTTCTTCCTTTGAATAGGTTGATTACATCATCCAGCTTTTTCAATCGGCCACTGCTATCTAAAAAGACCATTTTTTCATTCAACGGTCGCTTCTCGTTTATACGTGCTTCAGTGATCATTGGTTCGTAAAGAGAACGGTATAAACTGGTCGGATATTTAGCCTTAAAACGGTCGAAGATGACTGTAGCATTGGTTTTTTTTGACCTGCTCATCATTTGTAAGAGGTAAGCATATAGATATTCGTTGATTTGACCTGTAAATTCCTTATTGATGATCTTTTCTTGCAATAAGTTCTCCGGATCACCGGAGTATGCTTGTGCTCTTTGGTTTGAAGGAAATTCCGAATAATAGGTCGAAAGGAAATCGCTTGACTGAGCAGTAGCCCAAAGTTCTTCTTTCCTTTGTAAAAGATAATTTCCGATCAGCATTTTATATATTGGACTGATCAATGCTTCGGCATTATTCAAGGGGTATACAGCCAGTAGACTATCCCTTTTCTGTTTCCAGATTGCCGTCAATTTTTCACTATCATCTCGTGATTCTAAATAAAACTTATGGTTACCGTAAAAATTGAGAAACAATTCTGCAGGAGCATAAGCCAGATTGTATTGTAGAACTTTTTCGAAGGTTGCCGTTGGTTTGTTTTGAGTAATATATCTCTTGGTTTCCTGGCTTAAGCTATCCATATTTTTTTGTATCGCCACAAGTAACCTATCTGGAAGCGAATCCTCCCGAAGTTCTTCAAAAATAAATGTCGTCGGGGAAATAGAACGGCTGATTGTTCTCACTACCTTTACCTGTTATTGTAATCTGATCTTTACCATCTTTTGAAATCTACCCGAACATGAAGATGATCTCCGGGGGAAATGTACAATTGTTGACTCCAATTGGAATTACTGACACCTGTCACATAGAGTTTGGTGATGTGGGGAATCGTAAAAGTCTTATTAAACCGATTATTGATGAGTTTATAAGTTGATGACCCATCGGATGTGATTGTATTGACCCCAATAGCATCCAGCTGTATTGTGTTTCTCTTGGGGAGATGAAATATCGATCGTGAGCGTTGCTTCTTGCGTATGAGATTGATTGATAAATACAAGGAATAGTCCAAAGGCGAGAAGCAGCGGTTTTTTCATATATTGGTTATTTCTAACTAAATATAGGAAAAATTAAACTTCAAATTGCTATCTAAGTATACCTAGAAAAGGTCCAATTATCTCTAATGTGGACCTTTTTTAGGTATGTATCTTTTAAACCTGTCCTCCGCATTTAATGCTCATGTGAAATCACAGTTTGTATTTTTTGATAAAGTTTTTGAGTTTCTTTCGGATTTCGCTATAAAAACCCTAACTCTAGTTTTGCTTCTTCCGACATCATGTCTTTTGTCCATGGTGGATCAAATGTCAATTCGACCAATGCTTCTTTGACACCTGCTACAGCAGCAACTTTTTCTTGAACTTCATTCATGATTTCGCCTGCCACGGGGCAGCCAGGAGCAGTCAACGTCATTACAATCTTTGCAATACCCTCTTCCTTCGTAATGATTTCATATACAAGCCCCAAATCCACAATATTTGCGGGTTTCAGTTCAGGATCATAAATTGTTTCCAGTACAGCTTGGATCTGTGGCGCCAGACCCAGTTTATCTAATACAATGATACTCATTTATTCCGTTTTTTATCGTGAATAGCGTCCTGATAGATCGCTAATAACTTCGCTTCATTTATTTCAGGCGTAAAATTACTAAAATAGTAAGCAATACAGGTCTTTCTTATCTCATCTTTTTCATTTGTTGTTTTTGTGCTCCACTCCCTCAAACATTGGATGATATCGTTTTTGTTGTGGGGATCGAACGTTTGTCCTGTTTTGCCAGGGATAATCAGTTCGGGGAGTGGGCCTAAATTGGAGCAAAGCACAGCTGTTCCGACTGAATAAGCCTCAAGAATCGTAATCGGCATCCCTTCAAAACAAATCGATGGTACAAGTAAAGCCTGTGCTTTGGCTATCAAGGGAAGTATTTCTGATCTCTTTTTAAAACCGAGGTAGGAAATATTCGCCTGGTCTTTAATGCTTCTCAAAACCTCATTTTCGAGCGGACCGCCGCCGATAATTGCTAGTTGAAAATCTGTGCCGATGAAAGCATCGATCAGCTGTAATATCCCCTTTTCATCTGAAAGACGGCCGACATATACAAAGTGGGCCTGCGGCCCCTCTGGTGCTATTCTCGTAGGAAAGACAAAGTTCGGTTTTATCGCGAATTGAACAGGCGGAAGGTGTAACGTCGATTCAACGAATATGTTCTTTGCAAAGGAGCTTAAATTGATGTAGCGATTGACCTTTCTCCAAGTCCCAATTTTACGGTGAAACCAATAATTCAGTGCGAGAAGAAATGTTTTTACGATAGAATTGTTAAATGCTTTTTGTCGGACGGCTGTCCATGGAAACTCCTCTTGGATTGAATCCAGAAAGAGACGGTTATGGTGGTACAGTGTCGCCGAAGGGCATAGTAAACGAAAATTGTGCAGGGTCATGACCTGGGGGACGCCGAGTTTGGCAATGGTACGCACGATAATCGGGCCGGCTGCATAATGCGTGTTGTGAACGTGAACGATGTCTGGTTTAAACGCCCGAATTATTTTTTTGACACGTTGAGCAGCGCAAATATTCCAAAAAGATCCTATTGTCTGTAGTGCACCCTGCAACCCCTTTTTATTTTGAAAGGTTAGCGTTTGGACCTCATGTCCTTGCGCGAGGAGGGAAGATTCCTGCTGAAATACAGTGTCTTCACCACCAGGATCTTGATAAAATGTATGGATAATCAGTATGCGCATAATAAAAGACTTATACAAATGTACAATTTTGAGGTGACTTCCTTTAAAGGGACAAAATTGCCATTTCTATATGATTATTGCTATATTCGCAAGATTCGATCGTAAAGATATATGCAACATTTACAACAACTCGTGATAGAGGCGATAGAGACAAGTCAATTTCCTGAAACACCATCAAATTTATATGATCCGATACGGTATATATTGACTTTGGGCGGAAAGAGGGTTCGACCTGTGCTGACATTGATGGCCGCCGAATTATTCGGCATGCAAGAGATGGAGGAAATTATCCCTGCTGCCAAAGCAGTGGAGTTTTTTCATAACTTTTCACTGATCCACGATGATCTGATGGATAAGGCTCCTTTAAGAAGAGGTAAAACGACAGTTCACGAAAAGTGGGATGCTAATATTGCCATATTGTCTGGAGACGGCTTGTTGGTCAAAGCGTATGAGGAAATTTCAAAGTGTAATCCTATTTACTTGCCTGCAACTTTGAAAATTTTGAGTAAAGTGGCTATGGAGGTATGTGAAGGCCAGCAATTAGATATGGATTATGAGAGCCGGGATTCGCTGACAATGCCTGAGTATCTTGAGATGATCCGTCTTAAAACTTCGGTGTTATTGGGTGGAGCATTACAGTTGGGGGCTATTCTGTCGGGAGCAGATGAACAGCAACAGCAGCTGATCTACGATTTTGGAGAGAACGTAGGCTTAGCATTTCAATTACAGGACGATATCTTGGATGCATATGGAGATCCAGATACTTTTGGAAAGATTGTTGGTGGTGATATCATGATCAATAAAAAAACTTTTTTATTGGTGAAGTTGATGGCAGTAATTTCGGATGATGATAAGACGGTTTTACAAGCCCTATTAAATGCCACTATAGAGACTGCTCCATCAAAAGTAGCGGATATGCTTGCCTTATACGACAAGTATGCGATTAAAACTGCGGCCGACGAGTTGAAAGATAGCTATACGCAACGGGCATTTGAAAAAATGGAAGCATTGAATGTACCAAATGATCGCAAAGAAGCGTTATTAGTGTTAGCAAATAACCTTTTGGTAAGACAGCAATAAGTATAAATTCTATTAAAATTCGTATCTTGCCATTAAATGTTTTTTTTGTAAGAAAATAATTAAATAAATTTTTAGATTACGTTCATGGAGCCTTTAAAAATCACCGTATTTCAAGCATATTTATTCTGGGAAAATATTGAGAAGAATCTAAATAATCTAGCCTTGAGACTTTCCTCATTGCGTGAGAAAACGGATGTTATTATTCTCCCCGAAATGTTTAATACAGGCTTCACGAATAATGTCGAGAAATGTGCAGAACCTGCAAATGGACCTACGACAAGATGGCTATTTGAAATGGCAAGCTCACTTAACTGTGTTGTTGCCGGTTCTTTGATTATCGAAGAAGGTGGGAAATACTATAATCGCTTTGTATGGATGTTTCCAGACGGTAAATATGTAAAATATGATAAACGTCATCTTTTCGGATTATCCAAAGAAAGCGAGTACTTTGAGCCAGGAAATGAACGTATCCTGGTCGATATCAAAGGATGGAAAATCTGCCCGATGATCTGTTATGACCTGAGATTCCCAGTCTGGTCTAAAAATCAAAACGGAGCATATGATATTTTAGTGTATACCGCCAGCTGGCCAGACAAGCGCTCAGCACATTGGAGAGCTCTTATTCCGGCACGTGCAATAGAAAACCAAGCTTATGTTGTTGGGGTAAACCGTGTTGGGCACGACGGTAATGATATTTACTATTCTGGTGGCTCTATGTGTATATCCCCTCTTGGTGACGTGGTGTATTATAAACCGGAAGATGAGGACTTGTATACCTTTACCTTAAATCCGAACGATCTGTTGGAAGCACGTGAGAAATTTCCTTTCTTAAAAGATTCCGATTCTTTTACAATCGGATAACATCCTCTAAATTAGGTACAATTGCAAGCATTTATTTTGTTTGTATCCTTTTTATTTATTAAATTCAGTCTAGTATAAATCAAATTGTTATGATTTATCAACATCTACTTATGACATGTTGATAAAATTTTGTTTGAGACAGCTATATTAAAGCGTAATTTAGGCTAACTATTAGCCAAAATACGTTTAGCTTTTTCTCAAATTGATTGAAAGACGACGTTTTATTATTAAAATAAGTTGCGTAAACAACCATAACCATTATTCATATGTTAGACCAAGATTTAGTATCACAAGAGTATTTTTATAATTTCTTAACAGGGAAATACTCAATTGCAGTTATGCGGAGATTACAGCGTAATCTCAAGGAGGCCGGGTTAAACATTACTTCTGAACAATGGAGTATCATGTATAACCTGTGGGTAGAAGAGGGGCTTACCCAGCAGGAGCTTGCTGTTCGCACATTTCGAGATAAACCAAGTGTCACTCGATTAATTAATAATCTGGAACGGGTAAATCTGGTTATCCGCGTCAATGATAAAAACGACAGACGATCCAATCTGATCTATTTAACAAAAATCGGGCGGAAGATGAAGGATGAAGGAATGAAGCAGGCAAAAAATACAATTGAACAGGCCTTAGGGGGATTGGCCGACGATCAAATTACTTTATCAAATACGATTCTGCACCGCGTATTGTTTAATTTGAAATAAAGATAATTAGCGGGTTTTATCCTGTAAGGGAACTATCAAGGTATAAAAAAAAGGTCCCCTATGAATACATGGGGGACCTTCTTTTTATGAATTGCTAGCAATTAATCTTCAAAAAGTTTGCTTTCGAAGTCTGTATGGCTGTTGACCAATTTACCTTCGGTTCCGAAATAGATTTCTTGAAAACTGAGTGTCCGGATGGCATCCACTTTACGATAGAATTTATCTGCCGATACATCCGAAAGTGTTTTGAAACCACAAGCTTCCATAATTTCGACTGTAGCACGTAATGTGTTGCGGTGGAACTGGGCGACGCGCACATATTTATCGTTTACGTCGAGTCCTTTGTATAAATGCGGCTGTTGTGTGGCAACCCCAACCGGACAGACGTCTTCATTACATTTAAGTGCCTGAATACAACCTAAAGCGAACATCATTCCGCGAGCACTATAACATGCATCTGCGCCTAAGGCAATGACTTTCAAGATATCGAAACCTGTTACGATACGGCTTGATACAATAACTTTAACATGTTTTTTTAAACCAAAAGCAATCAAGGTTTTCGTTACAAATGCCAATGCATCGTATAGTGGCATCCCTAGGTTATCTGTAAACTCAAGTGGAGCAGCTCCTGTACCACCTTCTGATCCATCTACGGAGATAAAATCCGGGAAGATTTGCGTGTTTTGCATGGCATGACAGATGTCGATAAACTCATGTTTATCGCCGATACAGATTTTGAAGCCAATAGGCTTTCCACCGGATAGCTCGCGCAGCTGTTGTATGAAGTGCATCATTTCAGTCGGTGAAGAGAAAGCACTATGTGCTGGTGGCGACATCACGTCTGTTCCGGGGATGACGTGACGAATAGCAGCGACCTCAGGTGTGTTTTTCGCTGCCGGAAGAATACCGCCATGACCAGGTTTAGCGCCTTGCGAGAGTTTCAATTCGACCATCTTCACGTTTTCACGGTTGGATTTTTCTCTGAAAAGTTCGGGATCAAATTTTCCCTCCTTATTGCGGCAGCCAAAATAACCTGTACCGACCTGCCAGATTAAATCACCTCCATTGTTGTGGTAATCGCTGATCCCCCCTTCGCCGGTATTGTGTGCAAAGTTTTGAAGTGCAGCACCTTTATTTAATGCCGTTATCGCTGTTTTACTCAAGGCACCATAACTCATAGCCGAGATGTTGAACACACTTAAGCTATAGGGTTTCTTACAGGCTGCATTTCCTACCGTGGTACGCAGATCGTGGTTTTCGATATGACAAGGGAAAACAGAGTGCGCAGCCCATTCATTCCCGACAGCCTGTGGATCAGTCTGCATACCAAATGCAACAGTTTCCCGTTGATTTTTTGCACGTTGGTATACGATCGAACGTTGTCTTCTGTTGAAAGGACGTCCATCCATGTCCGATTCCCAAAAATATTGTCTCAACTCAGGACGAATAGATTCGAAGATATAGCGGAAATATCCAACTAGTGGATAGTTGCGCAGAATGGCATGTTTGGTCTGGAAACTATGATATAACGCGATCAATAGCAATGGGAATGGGATAATAAGCAGCCAAAACCAGCTTGATGTAAATATAAATCCAAATGATACAATGATTAAATTAATCACAATCATTATTGAAAGAATGAGTTTTCTAACTTCCATAGAAAATACGATTGTTTAGTTTTAATTCGCTATTTTAATGTTTAGCCCAACTGACTATTTTATTACTCAATTAGCATTCCAAAATGCGCTTTTGGACGAAGCAAATGTACTAAAGTTCCTGAAGTAAATGGATATATTTACCCCCTGGAGGTAAGTTTTGATAAGTTTATAACCGTTTCTAATAAACTATTTTCTTTTAGTAATCTCCTGCGACAAAAGTTGATAGATTTGCTGTAAATCTGGTTTATTGCTAATAAATTGCAAATGTTTTTGCATTGTTGTGCTGTCCTGTCGGATCGCCGGACCTGTCTGAACTGTTATTGGAATATGATTTTGCACCTTTTCTGCCGTCTCCAGGATAATTGGTTTGATTAAATAAAAGGATAAGTTGTTTTCTTCCAGTAACTCAAAAGCCATCTGATAGAGGATATTGGAGAAATTATTGACCATGACCGAGGCCAGGTGAATGGCTAAGCGTTGCGGTGAGTTACAATAGATACTCTGCGGTGCAAATGTCTGTGCAAGCTGAAGTAGCGCGGCACTATTTTCATCTGTGTTACCCTCAATGCAAAGTGGAACTGTCGAGAAATCCACTGCTTTATTTTTGGATAACGATTGTGGTGGATAGATGACGCCCGTGTTTTTAAATCCAGCCAGGGCAGCAAGATCGGTTGCTCCTGAACAGTGGACAACAATGCCTGTTAAATCCTTCGGTAGCGCTTCTACTAGCGGTAAAATAGCTTGATCCGAAACAGCAATAAGGTAGAGATCGGCATGGAGGTCGAGTTCAGACAGTAGGTCAGTTGCTGTGCAATGAAGCGCAAAAGCCAATGCGTCTGCATTGGCTTTTGTTTTACTGTAGATCTGAACGATATGCTGTCCTGTTTTTTGAAACTGTTGTCCAAAATGCGTCGCGGCATTACCGCTTCCTAAGATCACAATGTTCATTATTTAAGTGCTTTTCGTTTCTCCTCTTTATTTCTTCTCACAATGGACATGATAAAACCGATGGTCATGACAATTGTTCCACACCAGAAAAAGTTGATGTATGGGAATTTAATGGCTTTAAATACCACCCATTTCTTTTCTGGAAGTGGCTTTTGATAAACCATGATTTCCAGTTTATCCTTGTCAGGTTTAATTCCCGTAAATCTGAATTTAAGTCCTTGCTCGGTAACATCCTTGTTGAAGTCGTAAACACCACCGTCTTTAATTAAGTAAATCGGTTGTACCTCATACTGTTTGTTGTCGGCCGAAAATACTTTTATTTTCAATCCAACCATGACATCACTGGGTCCCTTTGGAATTTTCTCTAGGTGGGCCTCTTTGTTTAAGCCTTCAATGACGTAATATCCATTGCGGTAGCGTAAGGTATCGCCAATATTTACCTGATATGTTGCCGGCTCCTCGTAGTCCTCGAAACCAGTTTTATCTTCAGCAGGAACTTTGGCGTGTGTTGCTTGACTTTCAGCTGCGGCCGCTGTAATCAGTGTATATACGTCATGTTTAACATAATGTTTGGTGGCTGGAGTACCAATCAACCCCCCCATTTTCGCGTTGTTTTGTGCAAAAGGTTGCAGCACAAAATGCTCCTTCACTTTGCCTGTTTCTTCGTCGATCCGCTCGTATTTGATTTTATAGAACGTATTTGGAGCAACAATGCTATCGCCGATATAGGTAATTTTGTATTCACCCATTTGTACAGGTTCACCCTCGGTCAGGAATAAGTTGTCGCCAGGCTTTTCTACTTTGTCGAATCCCGATACAGCGATGTAACCCGTGTTGTTGACAGAGATGACTTCGTTGGTTGCCGCGGCCACCATGGCACCGATAAGTAATAAACCAAAACCGATATGGGCTACCGAAGAACCAGCCAGTTTCCATTTACCTTTGACAGCGTCACCCAATACGCGGATATTTGCCAGAATACAGAAAATACTTGCGAAGGTGATCAAAATGTAGATCAAGTTGGTATACGTCTTCGTAAAATAGACTACAGCAGCCGTTAGGATTAAAGACACAACCAACGATGCTACAGTGGAAGCCAAAAACTTGCGGCTATCGGTACGTTTGTATTTTAAGAATTGCGTAAATCCGGTTAAGATCATCACGATGACGGCAAAACCCGATTGCCATTTGTTATAATGTTGGATCGGATCCAAAGGCGGAGCTACCTTGGTACCAAAGATCTTGTTGAACACTGGAATTGATGTTGAAGCAATGATCTGTGCACAGGCAACAGTCAATACCAAGGCGCCAATAAACATCCAGAATTCTCTTGAATAAATATCCTCATCCTTTTCAGTGATGGGCATCTCTTTCTTTTTGACGGTAAGAAAGACCACCATGATAACCAAAAAGACAACATTGAATAAGATCAATTGTCCGCTCATGCCCAGGTCGGTAAAGGAGTGTACCGAAGTCTCTCCGAGGACGCCACTACGTGTCAGGTAAGATGCGTAGATCACAAGCACAAAGCTGATCATCGCCAAAAAAGTAGCGGTGAAGTAGGAGTGGCCTGAATTCTTGTAAGCAATCATGACGTGAACAGCAGCAATCAAGGTAAACCAAGGAATAATAGATGCATTTTCTACCGGATCCCATGCCCAGAATCCACCGAAGTTAAGTGCTTCGTAAGCCCAGAATGAGCCCATGATAATACCTGCGCCTAAAATCATCACGGCAAATAAAGCCCAAGGAAGTGCTGCATTGATCCATTCTTTGTAACGTTTGGTCCAAAGAGCACCTGTTGCATAAGCAAAAGGAACAATCATCGACGCAAAGCCAAGAAATAGTGTCGGTGGGTGAATCACCATCCAGTAATTTTGAAGTAAAGGGTTCAAACCATTACCGTCGGTGATGAGTGAAAGATAATTTGCTTCTCTAAAGATTGGAATATCCATTGCTTCACGCAATAAGATAAAAGGAGAGCTACCGATCCGCAGACCGAAGATTTCCACACCAATAATCATGGATGCTAAAAATGCTTGACATAACATGACGAAAGTCATAACAGACGATTCCCAGCTTTTTGCTTTAAAGAGCAAAACAGCGCCTAATACCGTTTGCCAGAACATCCAAAGCCAAAAACTACCCTCCTGACCTTCCCAAAAACTGGAAATGATGTAGTAGGTAGGGAGTGTCTTGGACGAGTGCGCCCAGGCATAATTATATTCAAAAAGGTGATTGTATATAATATAAAATAAAGTTGCACCAATCGCTACGACGGAGGCTGCATTAACCCAGAAGGCAATACGTGCAATTTTTTTCCATGAATGCTCTTCAGGGTATTTTGTTGCAAAAAAGTAACTGATACAAGATAGAAGTGCAGCACCAAAAGAAAGTACAATGAAAAATTGTCCGATCTGCCCTGGCAGCAGGTGCTCACCAACGTAATTAACGTCCATTGAAAATTGATTTTACGAATTAATTATTGAAAGCAGTAGCATTGATCTCGGTGACGACCGATTTATCGTTATATTTCGACGGACATTTCATCAATATCTTACTTGCCCTAAACACATTCCCGTCCATTTTTCCTGTCAATACAATCTGCTCTGAACGTTCAATATCTTGAGGTTTGGCACCTCTAAAAATCACTTCACATTCTGTACCATCGTTGTCACGCATGAAAAACGAAAATTTGTTGGCGTCAGTTTTGGGATCATAGTGAAGTGCTTTGTCTTTATTCAATTGACCTACCACATATAGTTCGGTTTTCTTTTCTTTAGCTTCGGTAAATGTCGAATACGTACTTGAATCAGTATAGATAACAAGTATCATGGCAATTGCGACAGCAATGATAGCGATTAGAATAATTGAACTTTTTTTCATTTGTATTTACTTATTTATAAGTGTCCGACCTCATCGTATCAATGAGTTCGTTTCACTCGGTTTGTTTTTTTACCAGTTAATGGCTGTTCCGATCTGTCCGATATCTTTCTGTTTTTTTCGAAAGATTATTACCCAAACCTGACAACGTTATGCGCGCTAAAATCCCAAATTGTTTACATTTGAGACCTAATCGAATGCAAAATTACAAATAGATTCGCTAAGAAAGGAATAATGCAACTTTTCCATATTATTTATATCTATTCTAAATAGTTTGAATTAATTGGAAAAATAAGCTAGATTCGAATGCTTTTGAATAATTTCAAGTGAAATTTGCTGTTTTGGTTCTAATGATATCGCATGAATTTTACAATTTCCTGTTAATATGAGTGTTGCTTTGCGATTTTTAGGCCTCTTTTGGGCTGTTATAGTTCCCTGTTTTTTTGTTTTTGGACAGGTGAAATTCCGTAATCAGGAAATTGCTGTTCAAAATGACAATGACGTCTATCTCCTGACCGGTCAAGACCGCTATTATACAAACGGTATCAATATAAACTATAGGATTGCGTTGCCGGGGAAACTGGATAAACAGTCTTCAAATACGGTATTGGATTTTGAAATAGGCCAGCGTATTTATAACGGTATCAGTATTATTGACTATAGACGGCAGGAAAAAAAATACGATAGACCGTTTGCAGGTTACCTTTATTTTAGTGCTGGGGTAACGCGATTTTTACCGCAGGATCAGGTCATTGAGTTCAAGACCGAATTGGCGCAGATCGGTCCTAAATCCTACGGTGAAGAAGCCCAGAAGTTTATCCATCATCTATTTGGTATGTATGAGGCAACAGGTTGGGATACGCAGCTTGGAAATTCCTTCGGTATTGATTTAAGTGCAACCTATAAAAAAGGACTATATCGCAGTCAAAACCAGCAATTTGATGTGGGAATTATCGGTGAAGGGACTATTGGACTAAATAATACCAATCTGGGGATTGCGGCCCCGTTTCGGTTGGGGAAGCTGAAATCCTATCAGGCATCCACCCTTACACATGGGCATTTGACACAAGATAGAGCAGATAATGATAAAGAATGGTATTTTATCTATCAACCAAGCATGTCCCGTATTTTTTACAGCGCAACCGTAGAAGGAGGGAGAGGTCAAAATGATCCCATAGGCAAGCTATACACTATTCAGCCTTGGATGCTTAGTCACCGCATAGGTTTCAACTGGTCGAATCACAAGATCAATTACGGTATCAATTATATCTTCAATTCGAAAGAGCTCAAATCGGTGTTTCATCGGCATCAATATGGCGAGCTGTTTTTTGCCTACCGTTTTTGATCTGCCAGCCATAGATATGACCCATATTGATCCGCTGCGCATTGGTAGAGTCTCCGTTGATCCGCTATCCTTGAAATGCTTGCCGTTTGTAGCCTGTTTAGCCTGGATTTTCGGGAATAGGATCGGCCAGTTTTTGCCCGATCAATCTGCTGGTGAGCATAGCGGCTACGGTGTCTCCAGTAGCATTGAGCATTGTTGCGAGGGGATCGACCAAGGTTGCGATAATCATAATGGAAGGGATTACCTCGGTTGGCATCTGATAAACCGATATAATCAGCATTTCTCCGATATAGCCACCATTAGGAATGCCACCGGCCACAATACTGACCAATAAGGTAATTCCTACCGCCATAATCAGGTTCGACGGATCAAAAAAATCCTTTCCACTTAATAAAAGCGCAACATAAATTTTAAAGATACAGGCGATTGCAGAACCATGCTTGTGCAATGTCGTGCCTAGGGGAATGACGACACTAGCGACGCTGTCGGGGATTCCAATTTGTTTGGCCGCAAGTAAGTTAGCTGGCATGGTGGCAAGGCTGCTGCAGCTGCTCAATGCAGTTAAGGAAGGTAATATGTTGTTTTGCCAATAGCGTTTGACCCCCTTAAGCCCGAATGCTAAAAAAGCGAATAAACTGAAAACCGTGAAAAAATAGAAGATTCCGAAAAAGTAATATAGCCCGATAGGTTTGGCATAAAAACCGAAGAGCTGAGGGCCTAATGTTCCAACCTGATAGGCAAAATATGCTCCCAAACCAATGGGAGCGAGGTTCATGACCATCACGAGCAGATTTCCCATCACTACATTGCCTGCGTTTATAAATTTGCGGAAAGTCTCTGCAGATGTTCCAGACTTGCGTGTAGCAATGCCAACGAGGAATGAAAAGATGACAAAGGCCAGCATATTTTGTCGTGATAATAAACTTGAAAATTCGCTAACAGTTAAAAAGCGGACCATTTTTTCACCCCAAGAATCATGGGCAACCGTTTCCACGATCTGAGTTGCTTGTTCGATAGGAAGTGGAGCATCTACCGGGAAAATGTAAAGGAAGCAGATGCTTGATAGTCCGGCGACGACAATACCCAGTACAAATACGAACGACATCATGCCGATGATTCTTCCTAGTACACTGTCGCCATCGATATTAGCAACAGATGAGGATATGGCAAAAAATACCAAGGGTATGACGCTAACAAAGAGCAGGTTTAGGAAAATGTCGCCGATCGGTTTAAGATTGTTGACGATAGAAGGAAAAAAAATGCCGATCAAACTTCCAATACTGATCCCAAGGAGTAGAAGTAAGATACTGCCGTAGTTCTGCACAAAAGTTTTTGTAGCGTATTTCATAGGTGTATGATTAGTTATTTAGAAGGAGTTCATTCGCATGGAAGAACTGCTTATATTGTTTTTGTAATTTGGTCATATGGAGAATATCCAATGCTGTTGTATTGCTTGCGCTTGTTAGGTTTGGATATTCCATTAGGTTTTGTGAATGTTTCTTATTTAGATTGCTAAAATACTGTTTTTCTCGAATAGGTCTATTAAAACAAGCTGAATTTATGCGTGTTTGTTCATTTTTGTTTTTTCTTACTGAAAAAATCCGCTTTTGTCGACTGGACTTTTTTTATTGAAAGCATTTTTTTATAGCGGTACCCATGCCTACTATACGCTCGGTATTGATATGCTTTTTCATTTGGAAGTCGATGTATTGGTCAATTGGTTGACATCACCTTTAGTCTACGCTGATCGATGGTCGGGCTTGCTAAAACCGTGAGGATTTTGATACGGGCATTGGCTTTTTTATCTTTGGACAGTAGCAATGATATGCATCATGGGCAGGGAGTAGGCCATTCGTTTTGGCGTCGTTTCTTTGTTTGGACTCCATGTGTAAAAATTAGAACTTAACGTATTTGTATAAAAATGGAATTTGTAACGACAGGAGATGGTTCGAAAACTTTGTTTAATGCTGAAATAGGAGAATGTTATCATTCGAAACACGGTGCGGTACAGGAAAGTAGGCATGTTTTTATAAAAACAGGGCTTGACCACTATGTACAAACGACAGGAGCCGCCGACGTTGGTATCTTGGAGGTTGGCTTTGGTACCGGTTTGAATTTTCTACAAACAGCCGACTTTCTTAGGGATAAATCTTTTCAGGTGGAATACGTCGGAATTGAAGGATTTCCCCTGCCTTTGTCTACTATTGCTGCAACGGGCTATGATGCGACGGTACACCCAACTGTTTGGACAAGTTATTTGAATGCATACGAGCTGGCTTTGACGGGAAACGTGCAGATTAACGAACAATTAAAACTTCATATTGATCATACCCTGTTGATGAATTTTCAATCGGACCGCTTATTTGACGTCGTTTATTTTGATGCCTTTGCTGCTGTGCATCAGCCTGAGATGTGGAATGATGCTGCCTTGGGGCATATTGCACAGTTTGTTAAACCGGGTGGTGTTTTTGTGACTTATGCGATTACCGGGAACCTCAAACGCAGTATGAAAGCATTGGGATTTTCGATAGAAAAGGCTCCCGGAGCACCAGGCAAGCGGGAAATGCTGCGTGCGACAAAGTTGTAGCGGTTGTCTTATATAATAGCATCGGAAAGAGTTAATCAAAAGGATCAACATACATGACGAAAGAAATAACTACATGACGATGCCACAGATTCATTGCTAAGCAGAGTGATACAAAGCTTACACAGGTTAAAAAGCTTACATTTAGGGAATTGGAAGAGTACGAATCTAAGGGAAATTTTGTTACCTAGTGGTAAGAAAAGGCCTGTTGCGAAAAAAAACGATCTATTTTCGTCCATGAGTAATGCTGTTAAATCCAATCGATTTTATTAGGCATTGTGATAACATTAGCTTTTGAGAGTTGCATATCTTAATTAATAAACGCACCGACTATTGCAGCTGGATGAAAGCTTTTATTATTTAATAACAGATGTTTATGGCGATGAAATCCATAATATTCGATGTTCATACCAACAAGTACGGTTGTTGCATCTTTATAGTTTACATCAAATGATAGCTGTTCTAATTCAACCATTTTGGGTCCCGTATGCAGGTTGATGGGGATCTGGGGGCTATGGATATGAATATATTGTTGCTGCTCAAAGTTGAGCATGACAATAAAGAGGTTAAAGATGAGCAGGTCGCAATTTTTTGGCTGCCGTATGTCCTTTTGTTTATCAAATTTTGGAAACTGGATTGTAAGTTGCTTATTGTCCAATAATTGGATCTGTGGATCGAAATGCATAAAGTCCTGCATATGACATTTTTCATTGAATTGAAAATTGACCAAACGGTTTATCTTATTGCTGCGTATAGATTTTTCTTTGGATATATGTCCGCTAGGGCCGTTCACTCGCTGCAACTGAGTTACTAAGCGATTGTGCATATTGCTATCATAAAAACCCATGTGTACTTCTGCCATCGTCCGTCGTATGTAAGCGCCAATCGCACTGCTCACTCCAAAGCTTACGGAGGCGGCTTTTGTCCCTTTGGTTTGTTTTGGTTTCCGTCCTACTTTCGTCTGGACAATTGTTTTTTCATTCGATTGTCGAAAGACCACGTTCCCAACTAAGCCTTTCAGATTTCCATTTTCTATCGTTGCCATATTGTAAATATATGTATTTAAATTACTGAAAAACAAATAGTTGTTTGTTTTTAATAGATTTAAAATTGGGCTTTGCCTCTGATTTTAAATATGGCAATCGCTGTCAAAGGCCAATTATTAAACTCATAATGAAAACGTATTTCATTTGCTACGGAATGATATGTTTGATTTGGAATTCATTCCAATCTTCTTTGGAAAACATTCGTCATAGCGTCGGATTGCCAGCATACTGCAAGCAGCATGAGTCCGTGGTGAGTCCGAGTCAAACCCGGAAATGAGGAGGTAACAGTATGGTCGGGGCATGCATCTATCTGCTTCCTGGTACGAATAAGGGCGGAAATTGATTCGAAGTGACTCAAACGGATGGTCAAATCGGTTGGTTAACTCGGACTTCGTTCTGTTAATATATGCATATATATCTTTTAATTTTCAAAACGTATATTATAATATTCAATTTGTTCGGAATATAGATACAAATTATTTTATGCTTTTCTAAATTTTTGTTTAGAGTTTACATGTGTGATAACCTATTCTGTGCTCAGCACGCTGATGTAATTATCGATGTAGTGCAGTTTGTCTTTGGATTTATATTGTTGTATATAGCGTGGGTGGTCTAGGACGGTCATTTTTCCAAACAACTTTTCTTCTTTGTTGATCTTAGCGAGAAAGGTTGCATTTTTCTTTCCGAGCACAAAGACCTCCTCCGTCGCTAAGCCCATAGCGATGTGTTGTTTCAATGAATCAAGCATAAAAGGGCTGACCATGTCGAAAAGTGTTTTATCATCATAGTAGTTTGCATTGATCCAATTGTTGGGTTTCGTTTCTCGGACAATCGCCAGGGGAAAGGGTGAATTGATATAAAATTGTTTGTAGAAAATATCGGGGCCACCATAGGCTTCGATCATATCGTACATGAACACCGAAGATATTTCATGGGTATATGCAGAATGCATTTGTATGCCACATGCGCTAGCTAGTCTTTTGGTATCCGTAAAAGGAACTCCCGTTACACCTGCCCCGTGTCTGCTCGGATTAATACCAATAATGAATTTTCTTGTTAGGTTATCATTGTAATATTTGTGGTAGAACTGTTCCATCACGACCAATGTTTCGGGGTTGTCAAGGTAGGGGTTAATTACATTGAATGCTGGGGGAAGACTTCCCTGATAATGAAGATGTTTATTGAATAAAACTACTTTTTCCGCAAATGTTAGCATCGTTCGTGTGTTTAAAAACAAGATACGGTTTTTTAAATAAGCAAAAAACAAAGCCGGGTGTCATCTGACATCCGGCTTTGTTTTTTAGTATCTTGAGTCAGGATTAGTGACCTTGCGTACCGTCTACACCATGCGAGTGTCCGTGAGACAACTCTTCTTCAGTAGCAGGACGTACAGTTAAGATTTCAATATCGAAATTTAATGTTTTACCAGCCATTGGGTGGTTTAAGTCAGCAACAACTACTTCTGGAGTAACCTCAGCTACGACAGCGCGGAATTGGTTTCCTTGATTGTCTTGTAAAGGCAATACTTCTCCTACTGGAGGTAAACCTGTTTCTTTGAACATATCTACTGGCAATTGTGCGAATGCTCTGTCGTCTTTTTGACCGTAAGCATCATCCGGTGCCAATTCAAATGAAATCTTATCACCAACGTTTAAGTCTGCGATGTTTTCTTCAAATTTAGGTAACATCATACCTACACCATATAAGAAATCTAAAGGTTGTTCTGCAGTTGTTTCTTCAACGAAAACTTTTTCACCGTTTTCTACTGTGTGAAGTCTGTACGTCAATGCTACGACGTCGTTTGCTTTTATAGCCATCTGATTTTGATTTTTGGAAGCCGAGGCTACCGTTTATTAAATATAATTTATTAACGCTTCTATGGAATCCTGTGGTAGACTGCAGGTCCTGTTTTTACAAAGATATGCTTTTGTCTCCTTTCCGACTCTATGTTCTAGCAATGGAAGATTTTCTTCCGTACCGCCAAGAACAATTTTGTTAGGAATATAATATTTGCCGAGTTCATTTTTGAAAGCCATCGCTTTATCCCCCGTCAATGCAATTTCATTGATTCCATATATTTCTTCTAGCAATAATATTGCCCAATTTGAATAGGCCGAACCATAAGTCTTGATTTGGGGGAATACATTCGCTAGCAATTGGTCTGTAATGGCGATGTAATTTTCATCGTCAAAAAGTAAACCTAATCGTTTCAATTGGCGAACCATTGTCGAGGAAGAGGACGGGATTACGTTATCCATAATTTCGCTTTTCCGTGCGATAAGTTCCTCCGCCGCTGTCGACGTATAGTAGAATGTTTTTTTTGATCCATCGTAAAACAATGCAATGGCCTCATCGGCAAGCTGTCTTGCTTTTGTGAGCCAATTGAGGTCAAATGTCGCTTCATATAAGGCTATAAAGGCTTCAATAGTGAATGCATAGTCATCCAGGAAGCCTGCGATCGCTCTGTTGTTATCTTTTGGTTGGTGCAATAACTGGAGGTCGTCTTGAATAAGGTGTGTACAGATAAACTGGGCATTGTTTAAAGCGAGTTCGAGAAAATGGCTGTTCCCAAGACTGTGATAAGCATCTATTAGTCCTTTTAGAAATAAAGCATTCCAGGTGGTCAGCTGCTTATTGTCGAGTCCCGGACGGATCCGTTGTTCACGATAGTTGTATAATTTTTTCTTTGAAATTTTTAGAAAATCTGCCCATTCGTCAGCTGACATATTGACCTTTACGGCTAACTGGTCTGCATTAATGGCGCAAATTGGGATGTTAGTTTTCTCTTCCGTCCAGTTGCCAGCTTCGGTGATGTTAAAATATTGCCCGAGCAGGGTGGCATCGTTCCCCAGTACCTCGTTAAATTCAACTTTAGAGAAGGAATAGTATTTCCCTTCAATACCTTCACTATCTGCATCTAATGCGCTATAGAAACCATGGTTTGGTGCTAGCATCTCCTGTTCGGCCCAGTCTATCGTTTCCTCGATAATCCGCTTATAGAACGGATCTTGACTTTGTTGATAGGCTTCGGCATAAAGGGACAGTAGCTGTCCGTTGTCGTAGAGCATTTTTTCGAAATGAGGAATATGCCAATAATGATCGACAGAATAGCGCGCAAAGCCACCACCGATCTGGTCGTATATACCTCCTGATCCGATCTTTTTCAACGTAAAATGAACATGATCTACAATCTCTCGATCGTTGGCCAGCACGCCATATTTTAGCAAAAATAACCAATTGTTTGGTAGCGGAAATTTCGGTGCTTTTTGATAACCACCTTCTTTTTTATCGAACATCTCGGTCCAAGTGGCAACAATTTCATTTAAGTCCTCGATTGTGTATTGCTCTGGAATAGGGTGAATGGGAAGTTTCTCGGCCCGTTGAATACCATTGTTCAGCTTTTCGGCATAGTCAAATGCAACTTCGGGTTTCTCCGCCCACATTTGTGCAATTTGCAATAAGATATTTTGCCAGTCGTGCGGTTTGAAATAAGTACCACCGTAAATAGGTCTCCCATCGGGCAGACAGATACAATTCAATGGCCAGCCCCCTGCATTGGTCATCAGTTGCACAGCAAGCATATACACTTGATCAATATCGGGGCGTTCTTCACGGTCGATTTTGACCGATACGAAAAACGTATTCATGGTTTGGGCGATGGCTGAGTTTTCAAAACTTTCACGCTCCATCACATGGCACCAATGGCAAGCAGAGTAGCCAATGCTTACAATGATCAGTTTATTTTCGTCTTTTGCCTTTTTTAAAGCTTCCGGTCCCCAGGGCATCCAATCTACTGGATTGTGTGCGTGCTGTTTAAGGTAGGGTGAATTTTCAAATTGCAATTGATTCGCCATAAGACGAAGGTAGTGAAAATCTGCATCAACTAGCATTGTTTTACCAGGCAACACGAGTTGACGCAGATTCTTCTACATTAAAAGCGTTTAAATTGGCTAACTAATCGAACAAAACCATCTTTTACGCGGTATTTTTTATTCTTTTCCGTATATCCGTTGAGTTCAAACTCGGCTTCCAGTAAATACAATCCTCCGTCGAGCTCTTCAAATTTTAAAATCGTAAACGTAGCGTCATCCTGGATATTGTTATTCAATTGGACCGGTTTTGTCATGGATCGATCTGGAATATACGAAGATATCGATTCCCTCTTTGGGAGAGAAATACTTAAAAATACACCTGAAGTTTTATTTTCACGCTCATAATCCGTCATAAATTGTTGCGGTCCTGTTGTTAATTGAAATCCATTGATAGGTTGATACACTGTTGATCCTTTTTGCAATTTCGCAATATTGTATTTTTTAGTAAAACCAATCCTCACAAGCGCTTCACCTGAAAATGCATAATTATATTCAACGAGCAAAGAATCTTTTTCGCCATACCACCAGGTGTCACTAGTGCGATAGGCAAGTTGTCTATTGGGCAATTCCTGATTATAGGGTTTGATGTTAATTTGCCTATTACTGAAACCAGTAGCAAATCGATCATTACAAGTATATTTTACGCCGTTAATTGTATATGAAATACTGTCGCTCAACATCAGTTGTTCTTTTGTATTGTTATCAGGCTTAATTTCAGGTTGATCTTTTTTGCAAGAAATAAAGAAAAGACCGATTACAGTCAATAAAAAAAATGATTTCATTAGTGTAAAATTAAATTTGTGGCTTTTATGAAAACTATAAGAATAGCAGTTAAAATTAGAGGGTTAAAATCCTTCTGTTTTTCTGAATATTAAAAATATGTTTTAATATTTAGGCTCTCCGATAATCATATAATGTTCAACATTATCTTTTGGATAACCTATTAAGGCTACAGCGGTGGATCGGTTTTCCCAGATTGCTAATGTGGTGGCGTTAAACCTATTTTTGAAAAGTAAATTATACTTATTATCTAGTTCAGCTTGCCCATTATTCCCTGCAGAGAGCGAAGGGCTACTATAGGTTTTACTTGCCGCTTCCAGTAAATATTCTTTTTCTTTTTCTGGTGTTAATTGTGCGGATTTATTTTCATAATAAAAATCTATGCTACTATAGGGATATTGTTTTTTTACATAAGTTTGATCAACGCGATAACCCTTGTAGGAGTACGATTGCCCTACAATGCTGCTGCTAGGTGGATTTCCCCAATCGACATTAAAAAAATCTTTTCCGGGAACGGCTCTGATCATAAGCTCAGCTTTTTTGACCACCTTATTGTCTTTGTAAACTAGTAAGTTAAATTTGTATTCCCCAGGTTTGTAAAATGTGACCCCAGTCATGGAACGAAAAGGATTAACACCTGAACTGTAGTGTAAAATATCATCAATGTGCCATACAATAGAATCGACAGCCTCTTTATCCAATTGGAAAGTAGTGTAATGATCCGCATGGTCCTCTTTATCATAAATACGGATTTTACCTTCTTCAAATATATTAATCACCCTATTGTCAGTCCAAACATCCATATTTTTGGTCATCCTTGTTGTAAGAGATTCTTCTTCTGGTTTTATTAACGCTGGGTTTTCAGGATAATTTTCTTTTGCACATGAAATGAAAATAAATAAAATTAAACTTATAAAAAAGTGGTATTTTAACATGTTTTGTGATTTTTTGTAAAAATAGAAAATTTATTTAAAATTCACTTAATTGTGTCGCGTTATTGTTTGTTTTTACGTTAAACAGTTTTGGTGACTCATTAAGTTGTAAATTAACTAGATGCATAAAATCTCCATGGAATTTGATTATTTTTACATACGTTTATTATTAGCTTTACCTAAGTCCTATGTCAAATGACGTTGACCTGCTTAAGAAGATAGTCCAAAAAGATCGTGATGCTTTTGAAGCTATTTATAAGAGCCATTTCCGTAAATTGTATAGCTTATCTTTTCGGTACGTGCGGGAGGAGGCCATCGCTGAAGAGCTCACCAACGACGTATTTATGATGTTATGGGAAAATGCAGGCAAGTTGGCCATTAGTCAATCACTGGGAGCTTACCTATCTCGCAGCGTTATCAACCTTTCGCTTACCTACCTCAAAAAGAATCAACGTTTATTGGAACGGAATAACGATTATAGCAAGGAATTGGATCTGACCGATGATGAAGATGAAACTGATCGTGCCGCACTTTACGAATCCAAGTTGTTGATGATCGAAAGTATACTGGAAGGACTGCCGCCGCAGTGTCGAAAAATCGTTCTTATGAGTAAGTACGATAAGATGAAACAACAGGAAATCGCAGATCAATTGGGAATCTCCATAAAAACGGTTAAAAATCATCTGACCATTGCCTACGATAAAATTCGGGTCGCTTTGGCCAAGCAAAAAACTTTTCTGTTGCTTCTCATTGGCTTTTTATTTTTTTCATTAGGACTTTTTGTCCAGTTTATTATCTTATAGTTATGGAAGAAAACAATACTTCAAGATTTATTCCTTATGACTTGATTCAGAAAGAGCTGGATGGGACTATTTCCGAAAGGGAAGGAGTGTTGCTTGGGCGTTGGATTTCGGAGGATGTGGAGAACCACGAGCTATACCAGGAAGTTAGAAGTATAGCTGACGACCTTATAGTACTGGAACGCTATAAAAAAGTAGATACTGGTAGCCAATGGGAAAAATTTAAAAATCAGTTAGATAAAACAGGGGATCAACAAGAAGCGGAGATCGAGACACCTGTACGAGCAATCTGGAAACCCTGGATGAAATTTGTGGCTGCAGCCGTATTGTTCGTGGTCGGTTTTGCCGCTTACCTGAACTTCGACCGTTGGATGGGCAATGAAATCCGATTATATGGATCAGTAGCTCAGCAGCCTACCCTACTTCCCGATGGTTCGATCATCACACTACAGGCCGGAGCTGAAGCGATGTTCAACAAAAGGACATTTCCACAGCAAAGAACTGTCGAGCTCAAAAAGGGAAAAGCGCTATTCGATGTCAAACATCAAACAGGAAGCTCCTTTGTGGTTGATCTTAAACATAATTATGTACGTGATATCGGCACTACCTTTGAAGTCAACCTACTAAAAGATGATGTCGAAGTACTTGTTAAGGAGGGGATAGTGGCTTTAAGCAGTGGAAAAGGAGACCATGCGGAAGAGCTTGTTTTACAGAAAAATCAAAAGGGCCTTTATAAAAGACAAACAGCGTCTTTATCTAAAATTGATCTGTCTGTAGACAATGATACTGACGTAGCGCAAAAGCTGAGCTACTCAAATGTTCGGTTGGATAGTATCTGCTCAGATTTGGAAAAGCACTTTCGGGCGAATATAACCGTCGTTGGAGATAGTTTAAAAGCACGGAAGCTCAGCATGTATTTTGATGGGCAGACGCTCAATGAGATCGTTCAGATTCTTTCCAAAACCTTAAACGTGAAATGGAAAACTGGTAAAAAGGGATATAGTATCTACGAATAGACTCTTCGCGTTGCTGATATGAAAGATAGGATCCTGTATCGTCTGCTCTTTTTCTGCTGGTTAGTTATGGTTGTATGTTCGAAAGCCATGGGACAGAGCTCCCCTGCTGAATTACGGATCTCAATTGACACACATAACAAACAGATTCTTCAAATACTTGCCGAAATTCATAAAACATACGATATATCCATGTCCTATGATGAGCAGATTTTTAACAAGGACATCATCTATAGTCGTTCGTTTGACAAATCCAGTTTGGAAGAAGTCCTTAATTATTTGCTGAAAGATTCCAATGTTGGATTTACAATTATCAATAGAGCGCTGATCTTCTATGAGGAAGATAAAACTTTTACCATAAAAGGACGTGTGGTGGACAGTCTGAGCGGTGAAAACCTGATTGGTGCCACTTTGTTGATCGCGGAGAAAAACAAAAGTAGTTTAAGTAATAAATATGGGTTTTACTCACTGACATTACCACGGGGCGAATACAGTTGTTATGTGAGTTATCTGGGCTATAAAACAAGGGTGGTCTCTTTAAATGCTGCGTTAGAAAATAATTACCTGGTCATTAAGCTTGCTCCGGTAGATTTCAACTTGAGTGAGGTGGTGGTTAATGTTGATTCTTCCTTGACAGCGCAGCACATGGGAAGTTTCACAGATAAGATCAATTGGACCCAAACACGAAGAAATGCTTTTTATAAAGGCGAGGCTGATATCATGAAGGTATTACAGATGCAAAATGGGATTAACGGATTAACAGAAGGTGGCAGTAATCTTTTTGTAAGGGGAAGCGGTAAAGACCAGAATCTTATTTTGCTCGATGAAGCTGTTGTTTATAATCCATCGCATCTATTCGGTTTAACCTCGGTGTTTAATTCGGATATCTTGAAGAATACACAGTTTTATAAGGATGCTATCCCTGCAAATCTAGGGGGACGTCTTTCTTCCATTATGGATATGAGCACCAGAGACGGCGATGCCAATGCTTTTCATGTTTTTGGTGGATCAAGTCTTTTGATTGCTCGGGTTGGTGCTGAGGGGCCATTTATAAAAAAAGGAAAAGGTGCTTTCATTGCCACTGCACGGGGAAGTATATTAAATGCTTTTAATACAGATTATCGGTTGTTTAATGTCAAAGGTAAATACAGTGACTATAACGTGAAGTTCAACTATACATTTGACGAGAAAAATCGGGTTTATCTTTCGGGTTATTATGGGCAAGATAAAGTTATTTCACCGAATAAGAATACCAATCGTTGGGGTAATTGGACTTCTACTTTGCGGTGGAACCATGTGCATAGTGACCGATTATTTATGAACCTTTCGGCCATATTCAGTGATTATCATAATAAATTGGATGTCAGTAAACCCGAATCGAGTGACAATCAGATCTGGTTGACACGGATACGTGACTTTAGTTTGAAATCCGATTTTACGTATTTTATGGGATTGGATCGCACCTTGGATTTTGGTCTTCAGGGAACCTTACATCGTTTTAATCCCGGGGAGATATCACCGGTAAATTCAAACACGGAGGATAATATCTTTAGGGCCCAGGCCTATGATTATACGGGTTATGTTTCGTTTAACTGGAAGATTGATTCCGCCTTCCGGATTGTTGCGGGAATGCGGGCGAATGCCTTTTTTAATGCTTCCTTTGGACGCTATTATTTATTGGATGGCAGCTCGTATAAGCCGTTGTCGAACGATGCCGACAAGAAAAAATCGTATTATGGTTTAGAGCCACGCCTGTCTTTGCAATATAAAATGGGCAATGATTTTGCTTTCAGACTGGCTTATAATCGGAGTTATCAGTATTTGCAGTTGTTACAGAACGATGAACTTGCTTTTTCCTCGTTGGAAGCATGGGTACCGGCGGGATTAAATATTAAACCACAATATGTTGATGCGATTTCTTTTCGTATCAACAGATTATTGTATCGTGGAAATATTGGACTGGAAGGGTATTGGAAGAGAATGGGCAATCAGGTCGAATTGATCGATCATGCGCAGCTAATACTCAACCCATTTATCGAAACACAGCTGCGCCAAGGAAAGGGGCGCGCCTATGGACTGGAATTATCCGTCAATCAGCGTATTGGTGAGTTTTCGGGCAGTATTTTCTATAGCTGGTCCAGATCTTTTCGGAAGATCAACGGCATCAATAAGGGAAAAGAATACGCAGCCAATTTCGATATTCCACATGTGCTTAAGAGCAACTTGTCCTACGATTTGGGGAGGTCGGTGCATCTCAATGCTTTTTATACGATTCATACGGGGAGGCCTTTAACTTATCCAATAGGATTTATGGAATATGAGGGTATATATGTTCCGGTGTATTCAAGCCGTAATTCCCATCGCATGCCTACGTTTAGTCGTTTTGATCTAAATTGCTCGGTAGATTTGGAAACGATAAGGCAGCGAGAGCGAGGAAGAAGACATACCCTGAATTTTGGATTGTATAATATATTTGATCAGCGCAATCCACTTTATTATAGTTTCTCCGAAGATAGCAATGGGAATTTGGCAATTCAGAAAACATCCTTTTCCGGACGGGTTCCCTCAATTAGTTACACCATGAGATTTTGATTGATATGAGATTCTTATTGATTATAGTTGCTTGTTTTTTAGTGGTTTCTTGTCAGAAGTCAGCTGTAGACGAAGGGCAATCGTACGATATGATTGTTGAAGGCGGGATTAATACGATGTACAAAGAGCAGTATATCCAGTTAAAGAAATTGGATGGGCTAAAGTCTAATTCAGGGACTATTGGGATTAGCGGAGCCACCGTCCGGGTAACCAATGGTCCCAATACGATTGAATTCAATGATTTGGGTGAAGGGCTTTACTATGGGGAGCTGTTCAACCTCAAGGACACCGTAGGAAATGTATTTCAGCTTACGATTACTTTGAATGGGAAATCATATGAAGCACAGGATCAATTGATACCCGTTGTACCGATTGAAAATGCCTTTCTTCCGGTAGAAAAAAATAAATTGAATAGCAAATGGGGGGTAAAAGTTAGTAAACATCTGTTCGGGATGCGAACCTCCAATAAATGGCTTATTATGCCGCAAAAGGATTTTTCCGGAGATGATATTTCTTCTTTTCGATCTCCTTTTAGTTATAGTTATCGTTTGGGCGCGCCCAACGTACTGAACAACTTACTTGGGAAGACCTACAACTATGAAGTATCGTTGAAGGACAGTTTAATCGTCTCTAAGTTTTCTGAATCGCCACGTTACTCCCGTTTTATTTATAATCTATTTCAGGAGACGGAATGGAAAGGTTTATTGTCTGCAGTACCTGCTAATGTCGAAGGTAATATTTCGAATAATGCCCTTGGTTTTTTTTATGTGATGGACGGTGTGCGTAAATCTATTCCAATAAAGGACATTAGAACCGGTAAATAGTGTCAGAGGAAAGGATTTCACGGCGTATTTATTAATGAATCATTCCAGGTGGTCACAGGCATTGTTATTATTCAAAGCAAATATTTACACATATTATATACACATGAACACTGCACATTATAAAGCAGATAGATTATTGCTATTGCTATTTTTTTGGCTAAGTCTTGCCCTAAAACCAGTACACGCAGAAGTACTACCAAGTTACGTTATTCCACTTAAAGATGCCAATAACAAACAAAAAACAATGCTTGTATTTATTACGGGTGATGGCGGTTATAATGATTTTAGTAAAAGCCTGTTAGCTTACTTTTCGCTCGATGGATATCCTCGTTTGGTCATCGATGCAAAAAAATATTTCTGGAAAAAGAAAACACCACAAGAAGCGGGCAGGGAATTCGAACGATATATTGACCATTTCAGAAAAGAATGGGACTGTGATCAGATTTATATGATTGGACATTCATTTTCTGCCGGAGTGTTGCCCTTTGTCCTGAATAATTTTTCGGATCCATTGAAAAAAGCTATCCGGCATGTTACCTATTTATCACCAGATCAGTATGCGAGCTTTGAGGTGACCGTATCGACAATGCTCAACTGGAAACAGAAAGCCAATGGCTATGAGGTACTTGCTGAAGTGTTGAAGCTAAAGCAAATCCCTTCGACTTATGTTTTTTGTAAAGAGGGCGAAGAAGATCTCGTGAAAATGTTTCGTAATGCGGGATTAAAGGTCGATGTATTGGCTGGACCGCATAATTATAATCGTGATTTTAAGACGATTTATAATACTGTGCGATTAAGATAGCAATCGCACTAGGACTTTTTTATAAAAACCTTGTCATCCTACTGAATTTAGATGCAAGGTTTTTTTATGCAATATCGTTTCTTATTGGTTTTACTGTTCTTTACTTCTCGACTATTTGGACAAGGAGCTTCATTAACAGGAATTGTCCTCGATGCCTCATCAGCAAAACCCATTCAAGGTGTTACTGTAACGCTTTCCCACACGGCCAGATCTGTAGCAACAAATAAAGAGGGGCATTTTCAACTATCATCCGTGCCTGACAACTGGGAATTATTATTTAGTGCCGTTGGCTATAAAAAGCAGTTGTTCCCGATGAGTGTCGCACAGGGCAAGAAGGTTCTTATTATCCGTTTGGAAGATGAACAACAGAGCCTCGATGAAGTTGTCGTGAATGCGCCTAAAAAGAGGAAATACACGAATAAACATAATCCAACAGTCGATTTAATCCGTAAAGTAATTGAAAAAAGAGACGAAAATAATGCCCTAAATGGGGCAGCGGGTAGCTATCAGGAATATGAGAAGCTATCGATGTCCCTGTCTATCCAAAATCAAAAGGTGGATAAATCCCGCTTACTCAAACGTTTCGGATTCTTGAAAAAGGGGATGGATACGCTAAAGTATCCCGGGAGATCGCTGGTACCCATATTCATGGATGAAAAAATCGGTCAGCGAAAATTGGATGCCGTTAAAGGTAATAACTTTATTTTACTGGGGGAGAATCAGTCGCGCGTAGATCAGTACCTGGATGAAGACGGTATTGATGAGTATCTGGATAAAATCTATGGCGAAACAAATATCTATGATACGGATGTCTCTATTGGGAATAGACGGTTTTTGAGCCCTATAGCGACGTTGGCACCTTCGTTTTATAAATATTACCTGGTTGACACTTTGAAAGATAGTAAACCTTGGCATGCCAAAATACGCGTAGAGCCACGCAATAGGGAGGATGCGCTTTTTTCAGGCTTCATCTATATCCGCTTAGATGGGAGTTATGCCTTAGATCAAGCGGAGCTGACCATCAACGAAGCGACCAATATCAATTGGGTGAAGGGGTTAAATATTGTTTTGAATTATTCGGAAAATCAAGCACATCGTCTTTTTCTGAGTAGGGGAGTCCTGACGATAGACATGGGGATTTTTAAGGATGGTATGGGTTTGTTTGGGGAGAAAGTGACCAGCAGGTCACCTTCCAGTGAAACACAGCTTGCTGTTAATGGTAAAGCATTGACACGAACAGGACCACAGAATCCGAATGGAATTGACTGGAATCTTGCGAGACCTGAGAAACTGAGTAAGCTGGAGGCGCAGGCCTTTACGAATATCGATAGTTTAAAACAATCAAAATCTTTCAAAAACCTGATGGCATTGGGCTCCTTTATCATGTCGGGCTATTATGGCCGCGGTGTTATCGAAATAGGGCCAGTACCTTCATTCTATAGTTTTAACCCTGTCGAAGGAAGCCGATTTAAATTTGGGGGCAACACGACGGATATTTTTAGCAAGACATTGGTCCTGGATGGTTATGGTGCCTATGGTACGAAAGATAGGCAATGGAAATATAATATGGGGGCTACTTACTCCCTTAATGGTGCATCGGTATACAAATTTCCGGTAAAGTTAGTCTCCGCTAAGGTTAGCAAAGAGGTGCAGGTGCCGGGGCAGGATCTCAATTTTATTGACAATGACAATTTTTTGCTTTCATTCAGAAGAGGGGAAAATGACAAAATGTTTTATCTACAGCGGAGGCAGATCGAATATTGGCAGGAGTTTGAAAACCATCTATCCTTTAAAGTGGGGTTCTTCAATCAAATCCTTAGTCCGGGTGGTATCTTAACGTATGACCGTCGCGCTTTTAGAAGAAGTAACGGCAATGAGCTGTGGACTTCTGCTTTCACCGGAGAGATTCGCTGGGCTCCACATGAGAAATTATACCAGGGAAAACGTTATCGACGTATCATCAATACGGGCCAACCAATTTTTACCTTAGCCGCACAGGTTGGTGTGAAAGGTTTATTGGGTGGAGATTATAACTACCAACGTTTCATATTAAATGCCAATAAGCGATTTTTTGCGTCCCAATTTGGTTTTGCCGATATCGTATTTGAATCGGGTATCCAATTTGGAAAGGTTCCTTATCCGCTGATGATTATTCATCGGGCAAATCAAACGTATTCGTATCAGCTCAACTCCTACAATTTGATGAATTCGATGGAATTTATGAGCGATAAATATACATCACTATTGCTTCAACATTCATTTAATGGTTTTTTTCTGAATAAAGTTCCGCTTTTGAAAAAACTGGATCTCCGGGAGATCGCGTCTGTAAAGATGCTGTATGGCGCTGTTGATGCCTCCAACAGATACACAAAAAATTTTGATGAATTGCCCAAGGATCCGCGCGAACCGCAGCTGTTCTCGCTTAATAATGGGGCCTATATAGAAGGTAGTGTTGGGCTGAGTAATATCTTTAAAATTTTACGGGTCGATCTGGTTCGCCGTTTTACGTACCTGGATAATCCGGGGGTATCTCCATGGGGTGTGCGGGCAAAGATCGGTATTGATTTTTGATGCTTGAAAAAAGACAAATTGGATTGGGACTATTTTGAGGAAATGATGTCATTAGTAAAAGTGGTTTAGAAAAACGAAATAATTGGGTTTGTCAATTCGAGAGGTAATTATGCTGATGAAAAACAAGATGTTGATCTGGAAATCCTTGTTGGGCCTATTGGTCATTTTGGGTGCTGTATATTTTTTTGCAAATCAAAGACAGGAGCTAGCATCGTCGGTAGGGCTTATCCAGTCAAGCTCGTTATTTTGGGTGGCAATCGGGATTGTGGTTTCTTTGGCTTATATCGCCATGCAAGGTTTGGTCTATGTCTATAGTTTTAAGTCTTTGCAACAAAAACTATCACTGGGTGGGGCTACCCGCCTATTTCTAAAAAGAAACTTTATCAGTGTCTTTCTTCCGGTAGGTGGATTTACCTCACTGGCTTTCTTTAAGAAAGAGGTCAATCAGGAGGGAATTGATGATGCAAACGCCAATCTTTCTTCTGTTATCTACGCCGTCATTAGTTTAGTGTCCTTATTTATCCTCTGTCTTTTTGTTTTTCTGTTTGTTGGAATCGCAGGTCTTGATATGCAAATCATCGGGATTATGCTTGTTTTTAGCGCACTACTGCTGGGATTTGGCTGGTACTGCAGCTCATTTTACCGTGGTGGCCGAGCATACAATTTTACAGTACGTCATTTCCCTTCCGTTGCAGGTACCTGGGATGAGCTCCATAAAAAAGGCGTAGATTTTTGGGCTGTATTACAAAGTCTCCTTTGGGCAACAGCCATTGAGCTTGTCGGGATTTTACATATCTATATTGCTATGCTTGCTTTAGGTTTTGAAACATCGTTATTGGCTTGTACGGTAACCTATGCAGTCGGAACCTTGGTCTATTGTTTTTCACCGTTGATGAAGGGGGTTGGACTTATCGAGGTGTCAATGGTTGTCATTCTGTGTAAGTTTGGCTACAGCGAAGAACAGGCGATTTCTATATCCCTTTTATATCGTTTATTTGAGTTTTGGGGACCGTTGGCATTGGGTGGAATTAGTTTCTTCGTGAATAAAAACAACATCTTTGTTCGGATACTTCCATCTGTTTTTATTTTTGTGATGGGCCTTATCAATATCATCTCGGTCTTGACGCCGGCTATCCATAGCCGTATAACGGCATTAAAGCAATTTATATCTTATGATGCATTAAATTTTTCAAATGCAGCGGTACTTTTCTTCGGTATATTGTTGGTGATGTGTTCGGGCTTTTTGTTGAAGGGACTACGTATGGCTTGGTATGTTGCGGTTGCGTTATGTTCACTTTCTATTATTGCCAATCTTTCCAAAGGGTTGGATTTTGAAGAAGCCTGGTTTGCTTTTTTGGTGTTGCTGATGTTACTCTATTCATCGAAACATTACTTTGTGCAAAGTAACAGAAGGCTAAGCTCTTTAAATCTCAGCTTGGTTTTGTGGCTTATTGGGGTTGTGCTTCTGTATGGGATTACGGGCTTTTATTTCTTGAATGCGAAGCATTTTAATACGGACTTCACCATTGTAAATGCAGTGAGCAATACATTACACGGTTTTGTACTGCTCAATGGTGATGTCGCAGAGCCGCAGACAGCCATAGGACAATACTTTTTGTATTCTATCAATTTTTTTAGTGTGATCAGTCTTTCCGCATTATTCTACTGGATGGTCAACCCATGTCAGTTAGCGGAGGAAGAGGTGGATGGACAGATGGAAATCGCGCAGCGCATTTTGGAGCGTTATGGTAAATCACCTGTCGATTACTTTAAGACCTATGGCGATAAAGATCTTTTCTTTAACAAGGAGCTGACAGGCTTTATTGCGTATAAAAAATGTTATGGTTTTGCGATGGTACTCGAAGGTCCCGTTTGTGAAGATACTGAAGATGCCATGAAAGAACTGATAAATGCATTTGAACACTATTGTCGCAAATCGAGTTTAAAAACAGCTTATTACCGCGTTGACGGTAGACATTTGGGGGTTTTTAAGCAGTTGGGCAAAAAATCTTTTCTGATTGGAGAAGAGGCCATTGTCAATGTCGATAATTTTTCGCTGGAAGGAAAGAAACGCAAATCACTCCGGAATGCGGTGAATAGCATTGAAAAGAAAGGTTTTGTTTCGAATTTATATCGGGCGCCGTTATCCAATGGTTTGCTTCAGAAATTACAGGTTGTGTCGGATCATTGGTTAAGAGACATGAAGCGTTCAGAACGTGTTTTTTCTCAGGGCATGTTTGACGTTGGTAAGATTAAAAATAGCCATGTAATTACTTTGGAGGATAACGAAGGGCGCATTTTGGCCTTTTTGAATATCATTCCTAATTATGCTCCGGACGAGGCGACGTATGATCTTATCCGGAAATTGCAAGATGCACCAGGCGGAAATATGGATGTATTGATTATCCGTTTTTTAGATTATTGCAAAGAGGAAGGTTATTCTTTTCTCAATATGGGACTGGCTCCTTTTTCAGGATTTGACAAGAAAAAAGGGCTAGTTGAACGTTTGATCAGTTTTTTATATGAAAATAATCCTTACTTCCGTCAACCAAAGGGCTTAAAAGAATTTAAGGAAAAATTTGATCCCTGCTGGGTCGAGAAATTTGTGGTGTATTCACATGATTTGGATTTGATTTCAGTGCCTTTGGTGATTGATAAGGCAATGAAATCAAATGCCGGTAAGTGATCAGCAGATATTAGCTGGAAATAAGTTTGTTCTTTGAATAGAATTTTAATCAATTATTTGCACAAGATCGGCACAATTGCCACTGAGCATATGAAAGGTGAAGCCGCCATCAAGTCTTATCTCTGCACAAGATGAGGTGCGTAAGTAGGCTGCTTTTCGGGTCAGGTATTCCACCAGATCAGTCAACGTGGGATTGTGCCCAAAGAGCAGGACATGATTGACATGATCGGGGATGGCATTGATGATGGACAGCATATGCTTGTACGTACATTCATAAATTGTTTCTTCAATTTGAATATCAAAAGAAGAGGAGCCCATGACGTCTAGAAAAATACGCGTTGTTTGGAGTGCGCGATTGGCTGGCGAACTGATCACCATACTGTTTTCATCTAGGGTCAATTTTGCGGATAACTTAGCCGCAACTTGTTTGGCCTGTTGTATACCGTCGGATGTAAGCGCACGATCAAAGTCGTTTATGCCCGGAATAGTTTCGGCTTTTGCATGTCGGATGATATAAAGTTTTTTACTGTTGTCCATGATTAAAATTTTTGATTCTTAATACCAATATAGATAATAACGCTTGTTGTTCCGGTTCATTGTGTTTGCGCAATGAGCAGGCTTGCGTATGAATACAAATAATAATACAGTAAGTTTTGAAAAGTATATTACATTATGAATAGTTTTTTTACCTCAAGTGATACGTTTAATATCGTGTCAAAGCTAAAGCATTGTGGTTTTTTTTGTGCCTATAACGGCAAAATGAAAGTCTTGATAACGAATTTTTTAGATTGATTTTGGGTCTTTGTTGTCTTGGTGATTTAAAAAACAAAATCGTTGTTTTACTTTGATAAAATTATGCTAATTTCGCAGCGAAAAACAATAATTTGTTTTATCCAGCTATTTGCCGTCAGCTTATTTTATTTATTGAAAAACATCATTAGCCAAGTCGCATTTTTTTGTTTCTACCGTTTGATATTTACTTATGATTCGTAATTTTTTGATACTTCTCTATGGAAGTATTATTCTCGTGGCTTGCCACCGTCCAGAGGACTTTTTTGCGCAGGATGTTGAAGCTCCTATTTGGACTGTTGAACCCATTGATTCAGTTACTTTTGATAGTGATGAAGGTTTGGTCAATATACATACTGTTGCTGACGCTAATTTTAAAGGCCTAAAAAATGCCAATGATTTTATAGATATCTCGGGTGCAAATGCCAGCTATTGTCATCCGGATGTTCTCTATTTTCCAAATAAGCTGAATGGATACAAGTATTGGATGGTTTTCACGCCTTATTTTGGCGCAGTTGGAACGAATCAAAACTCAAAGAAATTTGAAAATCCAAGTGTTGTTGTATCCAATGATGGTCTTGATTGGGTAAATCCTCCGGGATTGAGCAATCCAATTATCAATGCTCCCTTTCCGACAGAAAGTTTCGGTGAAAACAAGGTTGATCCGATTCAGGGTTTCTGGTCAGATGTGGATTGGATCTACTTAAATAATCAGTTTTATCTTTACTATAGGGGTAGTTTTATCACTGCGCAGGCTTTGAAAGGCAAATGTGTGTTAAGTAATACCAATTTTGATCGATTGAAACAAAATGCACATCGCACCATTGTACAACAAACCTCTACAGATGGTATAAAGTGGTCGAATTTGAATGTCGCCTTTACCAGCAACCCTCCGTTTACGCCCAAAGATGATCATCTATTGTCCCCTTCGTTTATTCATGACGGGAAGGAGTTTTTGAGTTATGAAATTGAGCTGAATTTTAATTCGAAAAATTTTAAAGGTAAAGACCCTTCTTATGTTGTTCGTAGAACATCTACCGATGGCATTAATTTTACAGGGTTTAAAGAAAGCAAAATCATAAATTTTCTAAATAGACCCTGGTTAAAGGAGGGACGAGTGAATTCACCATGGCATATTCAGGCCACATTTGCCGATGGTTATTATTTTCTCTGTGTTGCTGTGGGTGATGTGAAACGATATACCGCGGAACTATTGTACGTTGGGTATTCCAAAGATGGATTAAATTTCAAAGTATTACCGAAGCCGCTGTTGAAAAATAATGCCTATAGAAGTTCAATTTTTCCAATGGGCAGCAACGAATCTTTAATTAAAATGGGAGCAATGATCGGTAATAAATCTGGTGAGTTCAGATACCGGGAATTTACATTGAATAAAGACAGGATCGAGAAATCATTAAAATGATTTCAGCATTTAATATATCATTTCTGTTACTATTTTTGTATATTAAAGATTAATGATGGTAAAAAATGGTTGTATGGATTGTCCTCGTCCGGTTGCTGTTTCGGTAGTTATACCGGTATACAATGTCGAAAAATATTTAGACGAGACGATCCAAAGTGTGCTTGATCAGGAATTACAAGATTTCGAAATCATACTCGTTAATGATGGTAGCAGTGATTCTTCGGCTGAAATCTGTCGGAAGTATGCATCATTGGATGCTCGCATTTATTTTTTTGACCAGGAAAATTCGGGCGTTTCTGTCGCTCGAAATAACGGCCTCATTCATGCGAGCGGAGAATATGTCTATTTTTTAGATTCTGATGATACTATTGAACGCACCTTTTTGTCAGCTTCTTTAGCGATTGCTAAACAGCAAAATTTTGATTTGCTGATTTTGGGGGAGCCTTATTGTTCCCGGGCGCCACGTTTGACTGCTGTACCGACATGCGGTTTGCTGACCAAAAAGACCTTATTGGACACTTATCCCAATATCCGTTTTCCTGAAGGAATTCAGCCCTGCGAGGATGGCTTGTTTTCACATCGTCTCTTTTTGATGACCGATAAGATCGGATTCAATCCGGGCGCAGTATATTTTTATAGACAGCACGAGAATCAAAATCATACGCAAATTAATCGGCAGACGGATCGCTTATTGAAACAGATCCCAATATGGTTAGAACTATTGAAGGAGTTTTATAAGGAACATGATCTTTTTGCTTCAAAAGCCTTAAAACTAGCGCTATTTATCGAACATGAACCTTTTGAGTTTCGCTATTTAAAAATGGCATTTAATGATCTTGAGAAGGAAGAGCTGTTTAAGTTATTGCAAATTTTATGCAAGAATATGTAAGCCCACATCTTACCAAAGCTGATAAAGAAATATTAACGGTGCCTTTTAGCTATTTTGTAGAAGCTCGAGATCATAGGGATTTTGATACGTTTTACGTAGATTATTGTAAAAGGAGAGCTGAAAAATTGAAGCGAGGCTTATTTTGGGTGAGGTTTATTCCAATTGCTGGCCTAAGAAGAAAAGTCCGTCAAAGGATCAGAAATAAGTATCTCGACGTATGAAGATTTTACTAATACAACATTTGTATTTTTTAAATGGAATAGGAGGCACGGAAAAGATATGTTCTACGTTAGCGAACATACTGAGTACAAATGGATATGTAGTGGAGATTGCAACCAATGAAACATAAAAGGCTCCCCAGTTTTTCCGCTGCATAAGTCGGTGAAAGTGACGAATATCTTTGACGCTAATTTGGAGCAGAAGCTCGAGCTTCCTATTTATAACTATAAGGGGACGAATCCACTTTTATGGTTGAAATACAAGGCCCGCAAAAAATACAGCAAGTGGTATAACCGCCGATTGAAGCAACGGATGGGGGGGGAAGCTAAATTATTTCAATTTAATCTGCGAAAGCGGGCGATTTTATGGAAAGATTATATCGACGGACTAAAGCCGGATTTGATTATTACCATGTCCATTGGCTCACTTCTGGAGATTACTTATGGAAATACACTGTCAATCCCCATTATAGATTCGGTGAATGGAAGACCTGATTACGATTATACCAATGTTCTAGGCGGGAGAAAAGCATATATGGTTGATTTGTTAACGGCTAGTTTCGATCATCTGAATGGTGTTCAGATCTTATTTGATAGCTATCGGGATTTTCTACCGTCTAATTTTTCGGGACAACGCGACGTTATTGCCAATCCAATCCAGCAGGTAGATTCCCGCGATTTAGTTAGGCATGACCGTATCAAGGAAAGATATAAGATTATTCATGTTGGGCGTTTGGATACAGAATGTAAGCAGCAGCATGTTGCCATTGCAATTTTTGCTGGCCTGGCAAACAAATATCCCAATTGGGATTTGGAGTTTTGGGGGACAGGTCCAGACTTTGATCGATTGAATACACAAATTTGTGATCTTGGATTGGCTGAACGGGTTTTTCTGCGTGGATTCACCGAGGATCCTCTGATAAAGATGCGGGATGCGGATATTTTTATTTTCCCCAGCAAATATGAGGGGTTTGGATTAGCCTTAGCAGAAGCCATGTCAATAGGCCTGCCAAGTATTGGCTTTTCCACTTGTTCCGGGGTAAATGAATTGATCAAACATAATCAGAATGGTTTTTTAGCATTGGACGACCGTGAGATGGCCCTGTACCTCGAACAATTGATCATGGACTCTTCGCTACGTTCGAGATTTGGCGTTCAGGGCAACTTGGCAATGGAGGTGTACAGTTTTGAAAATATGGCTAAAGGGTGGTTAAATTTAGTGGAGACCGTCACAAAGCATTTTCGGGGCGAAGGCGAGATTTAGTTAGTCCGGCAAAGAAAAATTCAAATAGAATGTGGCATTTTCCGAGAATAATTCGTATTATTTATTATAAAAGCAAATGCTGCTTTTTACCTATTCAATAAGAATAAATGCAAACAATAAAGAGAAAGAGAATATTATACTTTATGCCTGAAAATCCTAACAGTTCGAAAGCAGGCAATTTGACTAGGTGTAAGCAATTGTTAACTTATTTTAATACGATAAGTGCAAATTTTGAGATCGATTTTGTATCCTCAATTAATTGGAGAACAGGTGATGAAGCTATTTTTCAATCCGAATTTCCAAATATTAACCTGATTATTTTACCTTTTAAATCTTCCAAAAAAAATAGGATTAGTTATTTCTTTCGTGATAAATTACAAAAAGAGATTAAAAATATCTTCCACTCCAATTTGATTGATCGTGTTTCGCCATCATTTCAAAGAAGATTTGAAAAGATTTTAAGCGATCATAAGTATGATTACGTTATTATTAGTTATGTTGAATTTGGTAGTTTGGTAAAGAATTTGATAGGATCTTATACAATTTTAGATTCGCATGATTTTCTGACGCTGCAAAATAAGACAAAGGAAAAGGAAAACTTTTCAATGCGTCAATTGGGTAAAATGTTTGGAGCTGAGTTGTCTATGATGACCTCTTTTAATGAGATATGGACATTTTCAATTGAGGAAAAATATATTTTTGAACAGTTTGCAGATAAATTTGTACGATTAATTCCGGTTTCAATGCCATCTCCTGTTATTCAAGAACGCGAAAAGAAGATAGACTTAATTTATGTGGCGAGTGATAATCCACACAATGTGTCGAGTATAAAGTGGTTTTTAGAACAAGTATTTCCGCTACTTGCACATGTTGAACTGCATGTGATTGGAAAGATTTGTGCACATATTCCAACCGTGAAAAATGTTATAAAACATGGATTGGTGGATGATCTTGCAGCATATTATGAGCAAGCTAAAGTTGCGATCTGTCCAATGCTTTCAGGGACAGGAATCAAAATAAAGGTTTTGGAAGCATTATCTTTTGGCATTCCGGTTGTAACCAATCAACGTGGTGTCGATGGATTGTTTAATAAATCAGATAATGGATGTCTTATATCGTTAGATGAACAGGCTTTTGCTTCTCATATTATTGAATTGCTCCAGGAGGATGAATTTTATAAGATAAAATCGAATCAGGCCATTGAATATATGAGAAATAATCATACCGTAAAGAAAGAGTATGAAGTCTTGGACGCTGTTTTTAACAATAGATGAATAAATGAAAATCTCTCTAATAATATCTACTTATAACTGGCCGGAGGCGTTGGCATTATGCTTGGAAAGTGTATTGCTTCAGAAGGTTCTTCCTGATGAAATCCTTATCGCTGATGACGGGTCTGGAAAGGAGACAGAGCGAGTTGTGGCAGAATATAAAAGTAAGTTTAATATTCCTTTTATTCATGTATGGCATGAAGATGAGGGGTTTCAGTTGGCGAAAATCAGAAATAAAGCCATTGCTAAAGCCTCATCCGATTATATTGTCCAAATTGATGGTGATTTAATTTTGCATCCCTATTTTATTCGAGATCATCGAAAGTTTGCGCGAAAAGGATCGGTGGTACGCGCCAGCCGTATTTACCTTGATCGGGAATTTTCCGAGAAAAAATTGACGAAGCGTGATACAAAGGTAAATAGATTCGATAAAGGAGTTTCGAACTTATTCAGTGCTTTTCGTTTTCAGTTGTTATGGAAATATTTTGAATTTAATTATAAAAACAAAGGCAACGAGCGTTGGGAGATTCATGGTGCCAATATGGCCTATTGGAGAGAAGATGCCATTCGTGTGAATGGCTATAATGAAGACTTTAAGGGCTGGGGGCCGGAAGATAAAGAATTTGTCGCTAGACTTCTAAATATCAACATCAAAAAACGATTCTTAAAATTCGGCGGCATTGTGTTTCACATCTGGCATGCGATAAATGCAAAAGAGAATTTAGGCAACAACAATTGTTTGTTTGCAAAAACAAAAAAGCTAAATTTGACCTATTGTGATAACGGTATTGATAAATACCTGAAATCATCTGATTAGCACTTACGGTTTTATAGCTATTTTTTGGAAACTTCAATAATTATTACAACGTATAATAGGCCCGATGCATTGGAATTGGTGCTATTGTCTGCATTAAATCAAACAGTTTTGCCGAGTCAAGTTATTGTTGCAGATGACGGTTCTGATGATCGAACAAGACAGCTTGTCCATCGTTATGAGCAGGTTTCTGAAATTCCAATCAGCCATGTTTGGCAGGACGATTGTGGTTTTCGCGTTGCACGTATTCGAAATCAAGCGCTAGCCCAAGTAAAATCACCCTATGTTGTACTTGTCGACGGTGATATCCTTATGGCACCAAATTTTATTGAAGACCATCTAAAACTCGCCAAAGTCGGACATTTTATCCAAGGTGGAAGGGTTTTACTGAATCAAGCATTAACAGCTAAATTGTTAACTGAGTCGAATCAACTAAGGTATCCGAATATGTTTCAGGCGGGATTCGAATCTGGTCGGTTTGAAAAGAGAATAAGTAGTTTTCGTAATCTTCTTTTAGCACGATGGACTGCGAAAAACCTAGCACATAAAAGAAGCAAAGTACGCTCTTGTAATATGTCCTTCTACATGCGCGATGTTCGTGCAGTGAATGGTTTTAATAATCTTTTTGAAGGCTGGGGCCGGGAAGACAGTGAATTTGTGGAACGTTTATTCAATTATGGACTCAAAGGGCAACTAATCAAGTTTGCTGCAATTGGGTATCACTTATATCATAAGGAGGCGTCTAGAAAAGCACTACCACAAAACGATCATTTATTAGAAAAGACAAAATTAGAAAAGCTGACATCCTGTGCTGACGGACTTTCTAGTTTCCTATAGTTATTCATTATCATGGGAATTCCAAAAAATATATTTCAAACATTTAAGGATAATAAGATTCCTTGGCTTACGAAGCTCTATATTCGCTCATTTTTAAAAAAGAATAAGGATTATTCGTATGAGTTCTATGATGATCAACGGGTGAGTGACTTCTTTGCTGAACATTTTGATGAGCGCATTAATAAAGCTTATCATCGTCTTCAGATAGGGGCCGCCAAAGCAGATTTTTTTCGCTATGCTGTTTTATATATATATGGTGGTATTTATATAGATTTAGATAGTGATTTGTTAGTTTCCATCGATAAATATCTAAATAGCGATGACGTTGCGGTAATAACGCATGAGAACAATAGGAGCCTGTATGCACAATGGGCACTTATCTTTGATAAAGGACATCCTTTTTTAAAAAGAACGATGGAGCTGATTGTGGATAATATTGAACAGAATCGATTTCCACATGATGTACATGCGATGACAGGCCCAACAGTTTATACATTAGCGATTAATGAAGTTCTGAAAGAAAATCCGAATGTAGCGTATCGCTGCATTGAAGATGATTATAAAGGATTACTGAAATTTAAGTATAAATTAGGTAAACTCATGATTTATAAAGACAAATCTAACCATTGGAAGAAACTACAACTGCGTATTCCTGTTGTAAAACCTGATACAGACTTTTAGGCTTATTTATTTTAAGGGAGAGTTATTTTTACTTATTTTTGAGGAAAAGTATTGCACATCGATGAATTTCAAAAGAATCTTTTTGCGAAATAAGAATAATAAGATTTACTATTATATTAAAGCAATTCTTAGGGAGCTGGTTCCTGATAGTCTTTCTCAAGCCCAACTGACAAAGCTTTTAAATAGCACTTATTATCGCAAAAATGCCACATATATTGATGATAGGGTAAATTATTACAATAAGTTGGAACGGCTTGAGCCTTTAGATCAGGACGCTATTGAAATAGGCAAATATCGCATACCAGAACGCATACGCGTTTATTATTTCGACAGTAAAGAATATTTAAGGTTTTTTAACCGCAAATTGCGGTTCGGTATTTTGCCAGGTGATATCATTCATATTCCCTCACATCCGACTTTACTCAAGAGCCGACCTATTCATGGTAATAATAGCAATGCAGTAGTCTTAAATTTGGATAAAGCAAGACATTTTAATTTTCTTCAGGACGACGTGTCTTTTGATAAAAAAATAGATATGTTGGTCGGAAGGAGTGGTTTTGGACAAGTGCATCGTAGCAGATTCTACCAATTGTATTGTGATCATCCATTGTGCAACATCAAAAAGGCTAATCGATCTTCCGATAAGGATTATTTATCCATCGCAGGGCACCTTGATTATAAATTTATTTTGGCGCTTGAGGGAAACGATGTTGCGACAAACTTGAAGTGGATTATGTCCTCAAATTCTATTGCCGTCATGCCTATGCCGAAATATGAGACTTGGTTTATGGAGGGACGCCTAATTCCAGATGTCCATTTTATTTGTATTAAAGATGACTATTCTGATTTGGAGGAAAAATTACGCTATTTTATGGCAGATGATCATGCGGCTAGGAGGATCGTAAAAAATGCGAACGCATATATAGCTCAGTTTAAAAATAAAAAAATAGAGGATATAATCGCATTAAAAGTCTTGGATAAATATTTTACGCATACCGTTCAGCCTAAATTACAATAAGGACTGATAACAGTTTATGAGTTCTGATGCAATTTTTTCATCATTAAATTTTTGCACATAGTGACGTCCTTGTGAAATTATCCTTGCACTGGTTTGAGAGTCGCTCAGAATACGTTTGATCGCTAGATTTATTTCGTCTACATTTGAAGGGTCGACATAACAAGACGATGGTCCACCAGCTTCTGGAAATACGCCCGAATTGGTTGTAATGACAGGAGTACCAGCATATAAGGCTTCGATGATAGGGATACCAAAGCCTTCAAAGATAGAAGGGTATATAAAAATTGATGCCATCGCATAAATAGTTGATAGTTCTTCAATAGTAAACCCTTGTTTTATAATGACTTTGCTTTCCAATTTGTTGGCTACGATATATCTGTTAATCTCCTCAAGATAGGGCGTTTTCTTACCAATTATTAATAATGGGATATCGATATCCTGAATAGCTTTTACAATTTGTAAAACATTTTTTCGTTTTTCAATTGAACCCACATTTAACAGAAAGTCTTTGGGTAAATTATATTTTAACCTTAATTTGTCCTGCTCGTCGTCACTTTTTGGAACCTTGAAAGCCGGATGGCAACCCTGATAGATAACCTCGATCTTATGTTCGGGAATTGCATAGTAATCGATGATATCTGATTTAGTCTGTTCACTAATTGCAATAATTTTATCCGCGTGATTAACCGCTAATTGGAATTTCTTGTTGTATATCCAACGATCGATGGGTTTATAGAGTTCGGGATAGCGTAAGAAGATTAAATCATGTATCGTGACAACAGATTTAATTCCACGGGCTTTTAAGCCCCTTGGTATTTCTCCTGTAAGCCCGTGAAAGAGTTCTACACCGTCATTAAGCAGGTCAGATGCTATTCCAAAGCTTCGCCAAAGTGCGGGAAAAGCGCGGTTAAATGTGCTTTTGGGGAGACGAATTTTTTCTTCCATAAGCGCCTTCTTCGAAAGATCATTATCGTCCAATCTTGGTGTATACTTCAAATAAGTATTATCCGGATAATATTGTTCCAGTATACGGACAAGGTCCCGACTATAATTGCCTAAGCCTGTTCGATTGAGAAAATATCGTTTAGCGTCAAATCCAATTGTTATCATGCTTGACCCGGTTTAGCTTTCTTTAAAAATGTGTTCAAATTTACTTAATACCAAATCCCAATTATAATATTTAGAAACATATTCTTTAGCTTTTGCCGCAATGATATTCTTATCGGTATTTGGATCTTGCAAATATGTGATAATGGAACTTAGGGAGTGGAAGGAATCATAACAGAATACAGCTCCACTTTTGCGTTCATGTTCGACCATGACATCACACTTTTTGTTACCAATGACTGGTTTCCCTAAATGGAGCGCTTCTAATGTCAATAGTGATAAACTCTCGGCGAGTGAGGGATTAATAATGGCAAAGCTTTGTAGCATTAGCGCTTTTTTTTCTTCCTCGCTTACAAAACCAGTATAGATGATATCAGGATCTTGCTGAACATCCATGGTATTTTCTCCTGTAAGTACAAGCTGCAAGTCGATCTGTTTTTCCGATTTTAATTTCAGAAAATAGGCCATAAAATTGTTGATTTTCACTGGTGTAATGCGACCACAATAAAGTAAGTATGGTGATTTGATCTGATATTTGGCACTGATGGCTACTGCAGCTGCTAGGTCATCTATTTGATTGACGCCTATGCCAACAATTGTATTTTTTGCCAGCGAATTTCTGAAAATTTCTAAACACATTTCTTTTTCACTTTCTGTATTAAAGGCAATATGATTGACTTTTGAAAATAAAAGTGTGTTGATACTTCTAAATAACATGCTCTCCATATGTGCAGTGGGAATCAGAATAGACTTCTCTGGTACAAGGAGTGATCCCAATATGGTTAGTGGGTTTTCGTAAGTAAAGAAAATGAATTTGTCGAAATCGTGTTGGAATTCCCTAATATAGTTAAGTAATGAAGACGAATAAAATGGATGTCCTTCCAAATAGGTTGATTCATCATCAACTTTGAACTTCCAAACAGGAAATAAGGAGAAAATAGGCTTTGCTAATCCCCAGCGATAGATCAATCGGCGTATCTTCCGGGCGATTTTACTTTTCTTTTCGGAACGCAAATTTTTATCGGTCACGAACCTCGTCACAGGTATTCCCTGTATAATTTCTAGGCCCGGAGTGAAATCTTCCGCTGGTTTATTTAAAAACTTAATAGTGGTGGTTAATACTGTCACGTCATGCTTTGCTGATAATCGTTCAGCTAGCATTCTACAATGGAATTCGGCTCCACCGGTGATATCCAATCCGTATCGAATGGTTATTAACCCTATCTTCATCCTATTGCTCTTATTTTTTCAATCACCATTTCCGGTGTAATTAAATCAATTGCTTCTATCCCATCACAATCACAGGGCTTGTTGCCGTACACTGAACTCGGTCTGTTGGGGTGTTCAACTTGGATGCAATCTGTTAGCTGCTGCCCGTAACCGGTGAATCCAGCATACGGATGCGTTGCTCCCCACAAAGAAAGACACCTTACGCCCATCAACGATGCCATATGAAGTCCCGAAGAGTCCATACTGATCATGAGATCTAGATTTGAAATTAAATCCAGTTCTTCCCGCAGCGAAAGCTTGCCTATGGTATTATAGGTGTTGGGAAATCGCTCCGTCCAGTTTTGCGCAATCTGGAATTCCTGTTCACCACCGCCAAACAACAAAACATCATAGCCATTGTGCGTCAATATGTCTATCACATTTTCCATCTTGGTTTGCGGAAAAATCTTATAACGATGCTGTGCAAATGGGGCAATGCCAATTTTCTTTCGATCGAAGTTTGCAAACATACTAAATGCAGCTTTGGGTACATCCTGCAAATTAAGAACCAATTTATTGCTGAGTTCGAATTTGAAACCCAATGCGCGAAATACATCTGCATAGCGCTCCACTGTCAGCTTTAAAGGAACTTTAATTTTGTTGTTTTCGCGGGTTAAAGCTTTTTTTTCAGCCCTGCCTTTGTCAAGTTGTTTTACTTTTACACCCGATAAGGAAAATAAAAGATCGACTACGCGGGAGCGTAAATTGAAATGTAAGTCCGCTACAGCATCTGCGCCGTATTGAGCCAGTTCTTTTTTTAGCTTGACTAATCCAAAAAAACCTTTATGAATTGTTTTGGGTTCAATCGCGTGAAACCGTACACCTTTTATTCCATCAAAAAATGGGGCAAAGAATTTCCGGCTGACCATAATGATTTCTACATCAGGGTATTGAATGCAGAATTCTTTCAATACTGAGGCGACCATGGCAACATCGCCCATAGCTGAAAATCGGGTTACTATGATCCGTTGCGGTAAGGACATGTTTTATTTTCCTGATGAATATAGGACAGGGTTCAATGCCGGATCGTTATACATTTTCATCTGTTTATAGACTTTCATGTATTTATCACCTGATGCGATGGCGGTCATCAATTCATCAATACTTTGGGATAAATCTTTTCGTTGTTCCAATAAAACGTTTAGTTTTTCTTGGCAGGAAATGATGTGTGTTTCGGAAGCATCTTTGCGTAATGTTTCCTGTTCCATGTGGTAGATTTTTAATGCCAGAATGGAAAGTCTATCAATAGCCCATGCCGGACTTTCAGTATTGATCGTTGCTGTAGGAGTCGCCTGTATACCTTGAAATTTTTGCAGAAAATAACTATCAATGTACTCGACGGTATCTGTGCGGTACTGATTGGATTCATCGATACGTCTTTTCCAATATAAGCCTTCTTGAGGTTCAATAGCGGGATTACGCACCACATCTTCCATATGCCATTGCACAGTGTCAATCCAGCATTTTAAATAGAGGAGATGTTCCAGAGATTGTTTGTCATACGGATTTTGGATTGGATGATCAATCTGATCGTATACGTGGTAATCCTGGATAGCACGCTGAAAAATTGGATTTGCTATTGCACTAATCATGTTACAAATATAAAATATATTATGGAGTTATTCTTACTATTCAACGCAGACATTAAGGGAATGAATTGGACGATAAACTTATTAAAATGAAAGAAGTTTCCTGTTTTCTAGAATGCCGAAAGTAATAAATCGGGAAAGATACCTAAGATCAACACCGCGACGGTACATAAGATTCCAATACATAAGAGCAGCGTATTGAATTTAACCGCTGGAGATCCCGTATTTTCCCTTAGAAACGCATTCAGTGGTATCTTAAAATAATAAAATAGGGAGATGACAGATGTCAATGCACCCACTAGGAGTAATGCCAGCAAACTAAAGGATTGGAAGTTTTGGTATTGCTCGAATACTTTGGAAAAGACCAAAAGTTTCCCTACAAAACCCGCAGTAGGAGGTAGGCCGACCAAAGCGATTAAAACAATCGAAAAGGAAGTAAACAATAAGGGAAATTGCTTTCCTAAGCCACGATAAGATTCAATCGTGGTATTTCCTAAACTAGCTTCCAAGGCATCAATGAAGATAAATACAGCAATATTCATCAGCGCGTATATGGAAAGGTAAAATAAGAGCACATTTGATTCCTTATTTTGATAAACCAATACAGCCATAAGGAGTATACCCGTATGCCCAATGGAAGAGTAGGCCATCATCCTTTTGGTATCCTGTTGACGCAAAGCGGCTAAATTACCAATCAGCATGGTTGCGATGGCGATCGCAATAATCACATAAGTCAGAAAATCGCTGAAATAAAATGAGACATTGAGCCATGCGGAGAATATCTTGGACAAAAGAACAACGACCGCAATTTTAGGTACAGTTGCAAGATAGGTGGTAACCATTGTTGGGGCACCTTGGTAAACATCAGGACTCCAGACGTGAAAGGGAAAAAAACTCAGTTTGAAACCAATACCTGTCAGCAAAAATAATAAAGCAATGCTGATCATGATCTGGGGTGCTTCCATCAAGCCAGCAATGTGGCTTGGTGCGTCAAAATTCAGGTTTCCCGTGAAACCGTATAGTAAAGACAAGCCATAGAGCATAACGGCAGCACAAATGGATCCGAACAGAACATATTTTAAAGCAGCTTCCGATTGAACCTTTGTGGAAGAAAAATAGCCAACCATAATATAGGAGCTGATCGAAACAGTCTCCACAGCGATAAAGATCATCAGCCAGTTACTCGTCATCGTCAGCAGGTTCAGGCCAAGGGTTGCGGTCAATAGCACGGCGTATAGGTCGCCTAAGGGACGGTCTTGCTGGCGTTGTTGGATGAAGATACAGATGAGCATTGTCGACAACAGCATAATCAAACGTGCAGCTACAGCAAATGCATCAATATGGATCATATCAAAGAAGCCTGTTGCCTCGACCTTACTGAGTCCCTGGCCCACAAGGTAACAACCACTGAGCAATAAGCCAACGAGGGTGATGACAAAAGAGGTATTCTTCCAGTGTCTGTCAATAAAAAGACTAGCGAGGATAGTACCAATAAAAGTGACGATCAATGTCAGTTCGGGCTTAAAATAAGGAACGCTTACGATAATCTGATCGATGAAAGAACTGATATATGGACTGAATGCGAGCATGCTGAATTAGATAAATTGTTGGATAAAACTCACGAGATTCAGAACACTGGCGTTTAGGTTGTTAAATACCAATGCCGGCATAATTCCAAGTAATAGCGCGAGCGCTAGGGTAGGAAATAAGATCACTTGTTCGCGTATATTTAAGTCTGTCAGAGCATTACTCCAGGAGTCTCCGCCTTTTAAGCGAATTTGTCCAAAGAACATGCGTTGCAGTGTCCAAAGTAAATAGGCTGCACTTAATAGGATACCTATGGATCCCGCCAGTGCCATCCAGCGCGGTAATCCAGTTCCTATACTCGCGGCATTGAAGGAACCGATAATGACAAAGGCTTCGCCAATAAAGGCTGAAAAGCCGGGAAGGCCTAGGGAAGCAAAAAATGCGACAGCGACATAACCTGTGTATTTGGGCATAATCTGAGCTAAGCCACGGAAACTATAGATATTTCTGTCGTGTACACGGTCATAGACCACACCAACAAGGAAAAAGAGTGCCGCGGATAAAAATCCATGCGAAATCATCTGAAACATGGCGCCAGAAATACCTTCTGCAGTCAGCGATGCAACACCAAGCAGCACAAAACCCATATGTGAAACCGATGAATAAGCAATCATTCGTTTCAAGTCTTTTTGCGATAGGGCATTCAAAGCACCATAAATAATGGAAACAACACCGATTAACCCAAGCCACCAATTGGATAAGGCTGCCATATCGGGAAAGATGCTGTAACAGATACGGATGATACCGTAACCACCAATTTTCAGGAGAATACCGGCAAGAATAATAGATACTGGTGTTGGCGCTTCAACGTGCGCATCCGGTAGCCAAGTATGTAGCGGAACAATGGGTACTTTAATAGCAAAGGCAAAAAAGAGCACAATGAAACCGACCAGACGAGCGGAAATGCCCAAAATCTCCTGATAACCTTCCCAGCCGAAAATAGAACCCTCAAGATAATTCTGTGGATTCATCATATAGATCATGTTGAAGGTATGTGCTCCAGTCAAGGGGTTGATTACTGAAAAATACAATCCGACGATAATCAACAACATAAATACAGACCCGAATAGGGTATATAAAAAGAATTTTATAGCTGCATATTCGCGTCTTGCGCCACCCCAGATACCGATCAAGAAGTAGAGTGGCAGTAACATGACTTCATAAAACAAATAGAATAGGAAGAAATCCAATGCGCAGAAAATCCCCATAACGGCCATATTAAGTACCATGAGCAAGGCAAAATATCCCTTCGGACTTTTCTGAATATTCCAGGAGGCACCTATAGCCATCAGCATAACGAATGCACTCAGCAATAACAAGGGCATGGAGATCCCGTCAATACCAATAAGATAATCAATCTCTAGTTTTCCTATTGATCCTAAATCTAACCGGATCCAGGAAAGCTGTTCAACAAATTGATAGCCCGCCAGATCTTGGACTCCTGTTTTGCTTGCATCAAATTGTGCATAACATATTCCGGCCAGTACAAATTGTATTGCTGTGAATGCTAAAGCAATATATTTGTAACTCGATTTATAGCGTGTTGGTAAGGCGAGAATGAGCGCCGTAGCCAATAGCGGTAAAAATATCAATAAGGATAGAATAGGCATTTCCTAAAAGAATATAAGATAAATTAAACCAAGTAAAACTAATAAAAAGACGGAATACAATGCTGTCTGTATCTTTCCATTTTGGACCAAGCGAACTTGATTGCCTGTCCAATAGGCTACAGTAGCAACCGTATTAACAAAACCATCTACAATATATTTATCTATCCACACACTTAGCTGTGAGAGGGATAAGACGATAAACTGAATCAAAGAAACGAAAGCGTCAACGATGTGACGATCAAACCAATAACAGAACTGCGCTAATTTTAATATGCCATTCACAAAGACTGCTTGGTAAAATTCGTTGATATAACCCTGGTTGAAAGCGGCTTTTAATGCCTGGCTAGCGGGGTTTAACGGGTATTTATTTTGTACATACCATTTCCAGCCGATGATCCAGCCAATAACCGAACCAAGGAGCAGTATTGCAGGGATAATAAGGTGTGCACTATGGCTTGGTGCAAAAGCATATTCATCCAATAAAAGGCCGTCCATCAACCAGGAATCGTGATACGAAAACGGATTGAAAGAAAACAGTGGAAATAAGCAGAATAGTCCCAAAACAAACATGGGGATCAACATGGTCTTTGGGGCTTCATGTAGTGGATGATCCAGTAGTTTGCCCTGAAGCTGTTTCAACAGTCTGAACTCTCCAAAAAAGGCTTTAAAGAGCAGACGACCGATGTAGAAAGCCGTTAAAATACTTACTAGAATTAAAATCGCGGGGATGATAAGGTATAAGTTACCTTTTGAAAGAGCCCATTCAAAGGAAGAGATGACGATACTGTCTTTGGATAGATAACCTGAAGTCAAAGGGAATCCTGCAAGTGCTAGCGAAGCTATACACATCAGCACGAAGGTTTTTGGCATATATTGACGTAGCCCGCCCATATTCCGTAAATCCTGCGGATCAAAGTCCAATTGGCTATGTGCTTTGAGATGGTCCATTTCATGAATGACAGCTCCTGCTGAAAGAAACAACAGGCACTTAAAGAAAGCATGCGTAGTCAGATGAAATAAAGCAGCATCCCATGTTCCAATGCCAATGCCAACCATCATAAAACCAAGCTGCGATATGGTCGAAAAAGCAAGAATACGTTTGATGTCGTATTGGCCAAGCGCGAAGTATGCGGCCAAAGCAGCGGTTATTGTACCGATGATGGCAATAAATAATAAGGCAGATTCATTAAATAATGGAAATACAGTTGCCAGCAGAAATACACCGGCAGCAACCATGGTCGCAGCGTGAATCAACGAGGATACTGATGTAGGGCCTTCCATCGCATCAGGAAGCCATACATGTAATGGAAATTGTGCAGATTTAGCCATCGCTGCCAAGAAGAAGGCTAAGCCTGCAATGGTAAGCCAAATCTGAGGTAAGCTATTGACTGGAGATATCCATAATCCTTGGGCGATTGTGGATTGATAAATTAAGCCATTGTCTCCAAAGAGATCGATTAAATTGAGGGTTTTGAACTGTGTAAATAGGATCGCAAGCCCAATTAGAAAACCGAGGTCGCCGATGCGATTGACCAAAAATGCTTTTTTATTGGCTTGTACAGCTGTTTCACGTGTGAACCAGAAGCCGATGAGGAGATACGATGCAAAACCGACTAATTCCCAAAAAACATACATCAATAGGAGGCTGTCCATAATAACCAATCCCAACATCGCAAAACAGAATAAGCTGAGATACATCCAATAGCGGTGAATACCTGAATCGTCCTGCATATAGGCTCTGGAATATATATGTACAGGTAGGGCAACGGTCGGTACCAAAAAAAGCATCAACGTGCTCAAATTGTTCAGCAGGATACCAACTTTAAATGATGTTTCACCAATAGTGAACCAGCTTACTTGAATTGATACCGCCGGATTATTCCATATGGAGAACCAGGTCAACCCTCCAGCGATAAAACTGAGGATGATAGCCGTGAGAGAAACTAGGCCCGACTGATCGCGTTTGCCTGCTATTGCTTGATATAGGAATGCCACTAATGGTGCCACCAAGGTAAGCAGCGCGGTCAGAAGGGGCGATATGTGAACAAATTGATCCAATGTTTACTTGTCTTTTAATTGGTTTATCTCATCCGGATTAATGGTTTTGTAATGCCGATAGACATTTAATACGATAGCCAATCCAACGGCGACTGCGGCCGCTGCAAGAACGATGGCAAATAATGCGAAAATTTGCCCACCATAACTCAGTTTATCGTATTTTCCAAAGGCCACAAAGTTCAGGATAGCGGCATTGATCATCAACTCAATACCGACCAAAATCATAATTGCATTTTTCTTGGAAAGAACGGTATAAAGACCAATGCAAAAGATGCAGGCACTGACAACTAAAAAATGGGTCAGTGTAATCATATCGTACGCTCCTTTCTGGATAAATGTGATGCTCCTATCAAGGCCATCATCAAAAACACGGATATAATTTCAAATGGCAATACATAAAAAGTCATAAAACGCAATCCAATTTGATGAATATTGTTGTCTGTTGCGACAATCTCGGTATTATTTTCTCTAGCTTGTAAAATCCACGTAGGTGGGGCTTGTTGCCATTCAATAATGCCGTATATCATCAGGAACAGGAAACCACATACCACTGGAATAGTTTGCCATGTGGGCATGCTTAAGAAGGAACCGCTGCTATCTTGAAGATCTTTCAAAAGTTCTTTGTTGGAGAGCATAAAGGCAAACAACATCAGGATGAGTACACCTCCAACATAGACCATAATTTGTGTAATAGCCACAAAATCAGCTAAAGCAAATAAGTAGAGTCCTGCCATCGCAAATAGCACAATAAAAAACAGGAACAATGCACGTGCAATATTTTTCAGATTGACAAGTAAAAGTGCTGAACCGATTGCTAGGGTGGCAAAGGCGTAGAATAAAATACTTTCCATCTTTTATTTTTGCTTTGCTGCCTCCTTTTCAGCTTGAAACTTGGTCCATTCTGCTTTTCGTTGTGCGACCTCGCTATCGGTCATATCTGAAAATCCATAGATAAGGTCAGTCAGTTTTTGCGAGCTGCGGTCATATTCGTTGGTCATGGTAATACATTCCGTCGGACATACGACAGTGCATAGTCCACAATACATACATTTGGCCATATCGATGTTGAATTTGGCCGGGTATAGTCTTTTAACGCTACCATCTGAGGTTTTTCCAATCGCTTCCGGTGATTTGATAGCTTCGATTTCGATGCAGTCGACGGGACAAGCCTTTGCGCATAGGTCACAGACAATACAGTCATCGATATCGACTTGTAATTGATAGCGGGCAACTTCGGGGATAGGCATTTTTTCACGCGGATACTGTACCGTGACAATACCTTCCTGTTGATCAAAGTAATTGTCTTTCTTGATATTCAATTCCGTTCGCGAACGCCGGGCACCAAACAAGTGCTTAACAGTCAAAGATAAACCCTTGATTGCCGTACGAAATGCATGCGAAGCCGTTTTAAATATCATATCCTATGCTATAACTAAAATTCGCCAAATTGCAGAGATGGCCATACAAAGAAAAGCCAGCGGTGTCAATACTTTCCAACATAAACTCATCAGCTGGTCTGCACGTAACCGTGGTAATGTCCATCGAATCCACATTTGGATACCAACAATAAATAATGATTTGGCTAATGTCCAAAATATTCCCCACACTAAACCTGTGGTCCAATCGGCCAAGCGTATTGCACCTATGTTTGGTAATGGTGTATTCCAAGCGCCTAAGAAGAGAACAACTCCCAACATCGATACCAAAAACATCATGGCATACTCCGCCAAAAAGATAAAGGCAAATTGTATCCCGCCGTACTCCGTATGAAAGCCTCCGACCAATTCAGATTCGGCTTCCGGGATATCAAAGGGAGCACGATTACACTCGGCAAGGGTAGCAATAAAGAATATGATGTAGGTGATAATCAAATGTGGAGCCTGAAAGATGTTCCAGGCGAAGAGGCCTCCGATCTCATTGACTTCCCAAAAACCTAAGAATTTAATGCTTCCATTAGTTAGGACTCCTTGTCCAATGGCGATTTCATTCAAATTTAGGGTCTGGGTCAGCATAACGACCGTAATCAGCGAAAGGCCTACCGGTATTTCATAGGATACCATCTGTGCAATGGCACGCATGGAACCCAATAAAGAATATTTGTTGTTAGATCCCCAACCTGCCATTAAAATACCCAAAGCATCAATGGAGATGATGGCCATAATAAAGAACAAGCCTGTATGTGTATCCGCAGGGATAAAATCTTTGGCCCAGGAATAACGGCAAAACCTGTAAATACAGCAACGAAAATAACGATAGGAGCAACTCTAAAGAGTATTTTATCGGCCGATGAGGGGGTAATTAATTCTTTTTGTAATAATTTGAGAATGTCGGCAATCGTTTGGAGACTGCCATACTTTCCTGTTTCCATCGGTCCTAGACGATCTTGTACAAATCCCGCGATCTTACGCTCGGCATATACTGCAAATAAGGTAAAGGCTGCTATAAAAGTGAAAATAGCAATGGGAACCAAGATATGTAGTATTGTTTCTAACAAGTCTTATTTATAATGATTTTTAATAAGAGACCAATGAATACGCAAACTTAACGAAAAACAGGGAATTTAGATAAGGAAAAATTAAAATATACTTAACAAGTAGATTATCGTGACAATAACGTAACGACGGTGCATCCGATAGTGTTCGAGTGGGTGGTTTCGGACAGCTGTAAAGTTCTCCATGTTGGTTGGGGTAGAAATAAAAAAAGCATCCCCGAGGGATGCTTTTTAAGGATATAAATCGAAATCGGATTAGCGATTTGAAAATTCAACGTAGTCGCGTTCTGTGTGGCCAACGTATACTTGTCTAGGACGACCGATAGGCTCTTTGTTTTCACGCATTTCTTTCCATTGTGCAATCCATCCTGGTAGACGGCCTAAAGCAAATAATACGGTAAACATATCTGCTTTGAAACCTAATGCGCGGTAGATGATACCTGAATAGAAGTCAACATTCGGATAAAGTTTTCTGTCGATGAAGTATTGGTCATTCAATGCTGCTTCTTCGAGTCTTTTAGCGATATCCAATACCGGATCTTGAACGCCTAATTTTTCCAAGATGTCATCACATGCTTTTTTGATGATCTTAGCACGAGGGTCGAAGTTTTTGTAAACGCGGTGACCGAATCCCATCAGACGGAAAGGGTCGTTTTTGTCTTTTGCTTTAGCAAGATATTTTTCAGCATCACCACCATCATTTTTAATGGCCTCCAACATCTCGATTACAGCTTGGTTTGCACCACCATGTAATGGTCCCCATAATGCATTGATACCCGATGCAACAGATGCATAAAGGTTTGCATTGGATGAACCAACGATGCGAACAGTAGATGTTGAACAGTTTTGCTCATGATCAGCATGTAAAATCAACAATTTGTGCATGGCGTCAATCACCACAGGATCGAATGTTTTTTCATCATTCACTTCTCCAAACAGCATGTTTAGGAAGTTGTCAATGTAACCAAGGTTGTTTTTTGGATAAACGACAGGATGACCCAATGATTTCTTTTGAATCCAGGAAACGATCGTTGGCATTTTTGCCAAAAGATTGATGATCGTTTGATCCTCTTCTTCGTCAGTTAAGTTAGGATTTAAAGATTCTGGGTAAAATGCCGATAATGCGCCTACTAAACACGAAAGTTGGCCCATTGGGTGAGATTTGGATGGGAATCCAGCGAAGAAGTTTTTCATGTCTTCGTGAATCATCATTTGCTTTTTGATGTCAGCTCTGAATTTTTCCAATACCTCTTTTTTGGGAAGTTCTCCATAAATCAACAAATAAGCAACTTCCAAGAAAGTCGATTTCTCTGCCAATTGTTCAATTGGATATCCTCTATATCTCAATATGCCTTTTTCACCGTCAAGGAAAGTAATCGCACTTTTCGTTGCACCTGTATTTTTGTATCCTGGGTCTAACGTAATAAATCCGCTTAGATCTCTTAATTTCGAAATATCAACTGCTTTTTCATTTTCAGTACCGACAATGACCGGAAGGTCATACGAAGTGCCGTCTAAATTTATAGATGCTTTATCTGACATGTTTATATATTATCTTATATCTGATTTGTTATGCTAATCTCACAAATTTAACTATTTGATATTTAAAATTGAAAGTTCTTTTGGAATTAAAATGACATGACTGCGTCATTTTGGATAATATTCACGAATTATTTACTTAAATAAGCAAATAATTTATTCAAATTTAACATTATCTTATTCTGCAAAAATATCAATCTATTTTTCGTTGCGCAACCTTTCCATTGTCTTCGTAGTTGCCGTGTTTGCCCGATCCGAAAAAAGGTAGTATGACAAAACAAACCAGAATAATGGACGTTAGTGTCAGAATTCCTGTAGTCCACAATATTTTGCTGAAGTTTTCCGCCTCCAATAGCTTAATACCCCAAAGTCCCAAAAGGAAATAGGTGGCAACGAAAAGGATCACCAGGGTGAATAATATGCCGAATATATATTTCATAGCTGAATTAATTTATGGGTTGTGAATGGATTGACCTCAGTATATTGAGCTGAATCGTACCGATTTACATTTTAAAATATCTCATGGGATAGCTATCACTTTTAAGGTTGAATCTCCCGTAATACACTAGATTTTATTGAGAATCTGTTTTTTTAATGTGTCGAATTCTTCTTGGGTAATGATATTCTCACGAAGCAGCAGCTGTAGCTTTTGGAGTTTCTCGACAAAGTCACCCTCTTGCTGAATATGATCTTTGATCTCCTCTTTTTGAAGGTCGAATTGCTTTCCGAGTTCCATACCGACTCCCAGTTGTGCACCTACACCAGCAATTCCGCCTTCATTTTTAGCTGCGTCGCGTAGTGCCCGTAATTTTTCTAATTCAACATAGCTCAGACCTGCCTGTAGCGCTGCTTGATTTTGTGTGCTTAAATCGGCGATTTCTCCAATTCTTCGTTGTGTATTGGCATCAAATTGAGTTCCTAGGATTTTGAAATCCGTAATGTCGAGACCAAGGTCATTAAAGTCTTGTGTAACCGCGGTCTTGATGTCGTTGGAAAGTAATCCCAGTTGACTGTCAATCTCATTGTAACCCAGTTTCTTTTGTGCAATCTGCGCGATAATTTGTTGGGGGATCCGATTATTGATGATGTCTTGAATAACAGCTGTGTTAACCGTATTTTGATTCGCCACAATGTTTTTATAGAAATGTACAGGTTCCTTGATGAGGTAAGAGAACGTACCATTCAAGCCGATTTCTATCGGTAAATTGTAATGGGGGTCGATATATTTAATAGGTGTTCCCGTTCCCCAAGATTGATTGACAATAGCGGCTGTACGGAAAAAGTAAATGTAGAGCTTATGTTCTGATTCAAAATTTTGCCGCAAACGTGCTAAAGTAGTAAAGAATGGATGGTTGTCCGTTTTCAGATTGTATGTGCCTGCCTCGGTCAGCAAGTTTTCACCTTTTCCTTCGTAGACGAGGATGCAGCCCTGCCCTGGAGCAAGGATCAGCTTACTGGAATTTTTGATCTCATTCCTTTCAGATGGAAATTTATACCATAATATTCGGGGATCCTGGTTTTTCCACTCAATGACCTCAGAAAGCTGGTTGTTAAAAAGATTAAATAGTCCCATAGTGTTTAATTTAGTGTGTCGAATTTGGGGTTATACCCTTCAAACTTGTTGATTTGTTTGCCATTATTATCAAAATAATAATAATTGCTCCCGTCTTTTACAATAAAACCATCCTTTAACAGGCATCCATTTCCATAAATGGACTTTAGGTCTGTGCTGATCGTTTTTTGTATGGCCCCCGTTGTTATATCCAGCAACTGGATCTGTAAGGGGTCGTCCTCAGCAGGTGTCGGCTTATACGCAATGAGAAGTGTTTTGTCATTTTGAGCAACCACTACGGGCTGGAAGTAAAGTCTGCCCGGTGTAAAGTCTTTGAAACTGATCAGACGGGCTCCTTTAAATTGCCATGGATTTATCAAGACCTTTTTGTATGGATCGCGGTCGGTAAAAATACCTGATCCGCCGTAATCCTTATCCCAGGAAAAGCGTGGGCTATCTTTGGGAAATCCATATTGATATTGGTAGCTGTACTGGATTAACTGAATTTTTTCTTCTGGGTAATAACTTGATTTACTTGAAAAGGTGAATTCCGTTTTTGTTGTTGGGTTGGGCAGCTTTTTCCTTCTTTCATCGTACAGTTGTTTATCGGGAATAGATTTGTTAATTAAGGGGTAATAAGCTAGGTTTTGTCCTTCATTGTTGACAATCTGATAGGCAGAGCCATAGTCTTCGTATTTAAATTCAACTTTAGCGATGCCTGTGCTTAAAGATGGAGCATCTTTTACATAGTTCTCTAGAACACTTTTATAAGTGAGTGTATTTCTGTCCAGCTGATAAATATATTTGGATTTGACGATGATATAAAGATGCTGATCTTCAAATACCTGAAGTTTGACGTCGCTGCTCGACAGTTCGACGGGAGTTTCCATCAAAGTCTTAACCCATTCTTTCTTACCAGTTTTTGGGTCGAAGAGCCCAATATAAACCTTATTGTCCTTGCCTTCGTCCATTCGCCCCCTGAAGGTTCCGACATTACCGACGACGACGATATGTGGCGTATTATCTTTATCCAAAAATAGCGTGTTACTTGCGTAATTCCATTCCAGCGGTTGGGCTTCTTCTTTTTTCTCTGCTGTATTGGAAGTGCTGTAAGTTGAATAATTAGACGCTGGCTTTTTGGAAAATAGAGCACTTAGGGCTCCAATGACAAACATCAGCGCAATAAAGCCCACAACAGCAAATAATACAATCCGTATTGCTTTATATTGATCTTGGTTGTTGCGTGGGTAGTTATAGTTGTGGTTGATATTGATGTCATCACTATCCAGAAAAAATTCTGTTCCACAACTATCGCATTTGTAATAATCGGGGCGTAGTGTGGTGATTTTTATACTACCACAATGCGGACATTTGATCGCTTTGATATTTTTGGCCATTTATCTTTCTTGTATTTGTTTAAACCATCTCCTTTTGGAGTGAACGGTGCGACTGATTGCTATCAATTTCACACAGCGAAAACTCCTGTTTTTTCCATTGATGAAGCGATTTATGAATGAATTTAGAATTAAAATAAACGTATAACAAATTTTTTGCCAGCTAACTTATATTCGTCGGATTTGAGTTTAAATGCGCAGGAAATGAGCTATTTCTTTTTTTTAAGGGGTTACAAAGTCCCTATTTGCGTGAAGATCACAAAGGCAATAAAAAATATTTTTGGTATTTACGAATTATTCGTAGATTAGTAGTGGATTAGAAAAAGGAAGATAAAGATATGGAAAAATTAACAGCACAGGAAGAGCAGGCAATGCAATCGATTTGGAGCCTCAATGGAGGTTTTATAAAAGAGATCTTGGATAATGTAAAAGGTGAGAAGATGCCTTATACGACTTTGGCTTCGACAGTAAAAAATCTGGAGCGCAAGGCTTTTGTGAAGGCAGTACGCTACGCCAATGCCAAACGCTATGAGCCGATGGTGAGTGAGGAAGATTATAAGGCTAAGTTTATGAATTCCTTTGTGGGCGATTATTTCAAAAATTCCTATAAGGAAATGGTTTCCTTTTTTGTACAGGAAGAAAAACTGACCGCCGATGAGTTAAAGGAGATTATGGACATGATTAAGCATAATAAATCTTAATCGCATGGAAAGTCTACTAACCTATATTATACAAGTCAATCTGTTGTTGGGTATTATCTATCTGGGATATATCGGACTGTTGAAAGGCTTGACATTCTATTTTTTAAATAGAGCCTACTTCTTAGTAGGGGGGCTATTTGCTTTCCTGTATCCATTTTTGGATTTAAAGTCTTTGTTTGTACAGCGCGGATTGAATATGGGGGTCGTAGGCGAGCAAATTTCGCTTTATATGATGGAACCGGAGGTTCAACAGCAGCTGACATTAGGGAGGTTGGTGGAAATCATATTTATGGCCGGTGCTGTTTTATTGTTATTAAAATTTGTATTTCAATTATTGAGTTTATTGCGAATTCATCTGAATTCGAGGTCCGATCAATGGCGGACGTATCTATTTCGGAATGTACTGATTCCTATTGTTCCGTTTTCGTTTTTGAATAAAATCTATGTCAACAAAGACCAGCATCTGGATGCTGAGCTAAAAGATATTTTTAAGCATGAGGATATTCATGTGAAAGGCCTTCACAGTTTGGATATTTTATTGTTTGAAATGATATTGGTGTGTTGTTGGTACAATCCTTTCGTCTGGCTCATGCGCAGGGCCATTCGCCAAAATTTGGAGTTCTTGACTGATCAACAGGTTCTCGATAAAGGAATTGACAAGCAGACGTACCAATACAGCCTATTGAATGTGTCCAAAAAGGGCACTTCAGTAGGATTGAGCAATCAATTTAATTTTAAACTTTTAAAACGTCGTATTATGATGATGAACAAGAAGCGATCATCGAAAATAGAGCTTAGTAAATACGCCTTTCTTTTACCCATATTTTTGTTGACGGGAGCAGCATTTACAGTAAGTAAAGCGGAGGGTAGTATTGAGGGGGTCGTTGAGAAGGCAAATGAAACTGTATTACCTATTCCGTTGCCAACAGTTGATTTAAGATCTCAGACAGATCAATCAAATATGAAGGCTACTTCGTTAACGGATACTTTGGCTAAAGCACATCAAGTGGAGACAAAAGATTTTACGGAAATCAAGAGATCCGCTATTGATTTCTCTAAAGATCAAAAGTATTTTGTGGATAATAAATTGGTCTCTAAAGCAGAGTTTTTGGCTATTCCTGAAGGAAAACTGGCAAAGTACTGGTTTTCGAATGATAGTGATCTGATCAAGTATCGGACGAAGTCTTCAATTGATATTGCTGGCGGAGCAGTTTTGGCCAATACTGTCGAGATGCAACAACATTCGGATATAGCGCAAAAGAAATTGCGCTGTGTTATGAATGGTATTGTGCAGGAAAAAACGTTTACTGTAGATGATATCGATCCAAATGCTATAGCGTCAGTCTCGGTATTACAGGGTAAGGCTGCTATTGATAAGTATGGTGAAGATGTTGGGAAAGATGGCATCCTTGAAGTGGAATTGAAAGAAGGAGCTCATATTGGTAAAGACGCGACTAGATTGAAAGGAAATACTATTGGGATAGAGGTTCGTGCCAATGCAGACCCTAGAAGTGAACCGCTTTATATTGTGGAAGGAAAGGAAGTTAATTCAACCATTATGTCTGCCATTCCGGGGACGGAAATCCAATCGATTGATGTGATTAAAAATAATGCTGCATCAATATATGGTGAAAAAGGGAAGAACGGAGTTATTCTTGTTAAGTTGAAGAAAAATGGTTCACCAAAGATCACAAATCAGACCCTTACTTTTACTTATGATAAAAAAGAAGATGCAGGTAACGTTGACAAGATGAAGGTGAATGGAAACCTCTCGGAAGTTGTTGTAATGGGTTATAAAAAAGAAGATGCGAACGAACCCGAGCTCAAGGGCCGAGCGCAGGGAATCCCTGGAAATATCATCCGATTGACAGATGATGGATCTGGAAAAGTCGCTGCCCGTAATATTAAATTTCGCAGAGTTCATGGAGCTAAGGGCAATCCACTATTTGTTGTCGACGGAGAAATTGCCGCAGACAAAAAAATCAAAGATTTGGATCCGAATACAATTGATAACATTACGATCTTAAAAGATCAAAATGCTACTGCACTATATGGTGATCAGGCGGATAATGGCGTCATCATTGTGAACACCAAGTCTTATGTAAAGGAACACCCTGAAATATCTTCTGATGTAAAGGACCGTCTATCGGGAAAAGTGAGAAAAGTAATTAAGACTGAGTTGGGGAAGGAACAAGGTGAAGCGATTAAGAAATAGACAAGGTCGATACAATAAAAGCACAAGAGTTACACAGGAAAAAGCCGATATATTCGGCTTTTTCTGACTTATTTTGTATTCAGATTTGTCATCGTCAGCTCGATGCCGATATTGATAAAACTCTGGATCATTTTAACAGAATGGTCAATTAAAGCCGGTAGTTCAGCTTGTTCCTCTTTGTCAAAAGGACCTAGTACATAATCGACTTGTCTACCTTTTGGGTAATTATCGCCAATACCGAAACGTAAGCGCGGATAAACCTGTCCGCCACAAAGCTGTTCTATGGATTTAAGTCCGTTATGACCGGCGCTGCTTCCTTTGGGTTTCATGCGTAGCGAGCCAAATGGAATGGCCAGATCATCTACAATCACCAATACATTCTGAATTGGAACTTTGCATTGTTGCATGTAGTAGTTGACGGCCTTGCCACTTAGGTTCATGTAAGTTGTAGGTTTAATCACAGTAACATTGTGCCCCCGTTGCTTAAATTCGCTATAGTAGGCCAACTTGAGCAAGGAGAAACTGGCGCCAGCCTGTTTAACCAGCTCGTCGGCAACCATAAAACCAATATTATGTCGTGTATCGGCATATTCACTGCCAATGTTGCCTAATCCAACGATAAGATAATTCATGCTGCAAAAATAGAAATTTAATAAACAAAAAAAGCACCGAATTTCGGTGCTTTCTGTAGTATTTTAAAATCTTGCTCAGATTATTTTTTACCACCTTTAGATGCTTTAGCAGCTTCTTGTTCAGCTTGACGCAATGCACGAGACATGATTACTGATACGATTGTATCATCAGCATTGTTCAATACTTTTTGCGTTTTCCAATTGAATTTGACCTACACGAACTGATTTACCAACTTCTAAAGATTCCATTGGTACGGCAATTTCTTTGTGGCAAGTTTGCTGGTAATGCTTTTACGCGTAAATTACGTAATTTTTGAACTAATTTACCCCCCATTTTAACACCTGGAGAAGTTCCTGTTAATTTGATAGGGATATTCAATGATACTTCTTTATCATCAAATAATTCTAAAAAGTCAACGTGTGTAACTAAATCAGTTAATGGGTGGAATTGTGCGTCTTGAACGATAGCTCTTTTAGTTTGACCGTCAATGTTTAATTCAACAATGATTACGTCTGCAGTGTAAAGAACTGGTTTCAAATCAGCTGCGGATACAGAAAGAGCTGTTTTGCTCTGTACCACCGTAAAGTACTGCTGGTACTAAACCTTGGTAACGCAATTCTTTTGCATCTCTTTTTCCCTACGTTCTGTCTTACAGAACCGCTAATAGCAATTGATTTCATCTTTTAATTTTTTATAAATTTGAGGTGCAAAGATAATCTAATTTCTGATATTATCAAAAAAATACGATTGTTATTGGTTCGAGAACAGGCACTTATTCAAGGTCCTTAATCTTTCCATGTCTATGAACAGACCTATTCAACGCTACTTGGTTTAGCCTAATATATGATCAAATTAATATCAACCCTTATATTTAAAAACCGGTATAGAGCTCGTTTAACAGGGAAATAACAGGGGGTTAATAGGGGTTTACCCCTATTAACCCCCTGTTATTTCCCTGTTATCCCCTTGTAATCCCCCTTTAAATCCCCTGCTAATATAGGAATTGAGATAAATCAATTGTTAACTTGTGTACGAGATAAAAAAGCTATAAAAAAAAAGACCTTGGCCACTGAGCTGAATGCTTTTCTGTACCAAGGTCCAATATCTAGGATCTAAAACGCAAAGATTATTCTACTTCAAATAAATCAGAGATTGAAGAGTGTTGATTTACACTGGTGATTGCTTTTGCAAATAAATCAGCCGTTGATAATACTTTAATTTTAGTCGATTGTTTTGCTTTTTCTGGATCCAATTGAATGGTATCTGTTACGATCATTTCTGACAATACCGAGTTTTCAATTGTTTCATATGCCTTTCCGGATAACACTGCATGTGTACAAACGGCTCTTACGGATTTTGCACCATTTTCCATGATAAGTGCTGCTGCTTTTGAAAGTGTACCAGCAGTATCACAGATGTCATCGATCAAAACAACGTCCTGACCTGTTACGTCACCGATGATAGACATCGATTCGATTTCGTTTGCACGTTTACGACGTTTGTCACAGATAATAACTTCTGCATTGAAAAATTTAGCAAAGGTACGCGCTCTGTATGAGCCACCCATATCTGGGGAAGCAATCGTTAGGTTCGGAAGTTTTAACGATTTGATGTAAGGGACAAAAATGATAGAACCATCCAAATGGTCAACAGGGATATCGAAAAAACCTTGGATTTGTGCTGCGTGTAGGTCCATTGTCATGATACGGTGGATACCAGCTGCAGTCAACAGATTGGCGATCATTTTTGCGCCAATAGCAACTCTTGGTTTGTCTTTTCGATCTTGTCTTGCGAAACCAAAGTAAGGGACTACCGCTGTGATATAATGCGCTGAAGCTCTCTTCGCTGCATCTGTCATCAATAATAATTCAAAAAGATTGTCGGTAGGTTGGTTGGTAGATTGGATGATGAATACATCACTTCCGCGAACTGATTCATTGTAGAATGGTTGAATCTCACCGTCGCTAAACGCGATAATGTTTTGTCTCCTAGTGGTTTCCCGTAAGATTGTGCGATTTTTTCGGCTAGTTCTGTAGTGCCAGAACCTGCAAATAGTTTAACCGTGTTGAATTGCAAAGGCATGGTTTTGTATATTTATGTTGGGTTATTGTATTGTCGTTTATTCAATATTTTTATTCCCTTACTGTTTTTTAAAGTTAAACATTAAAAAAAATGGATTGTTTTCACAATCCATATACCTTAACTTTAAAAGTTGTCCGACCTGGATTCGAACCAAGACAAACAGAACCAAAAACTGTCGTACTACCCTTATACTATCGGACAATGTCTCTAAAAAGTCAACGTTTCCGCTTTTCTCTTTTTGACGACGCAAAGATAGAGATTTGTTTTAAAAATCAAAATGTAAATTTAAAAAAATCTAAACCCTTTTATAAATAATAAGCCTTGCATATAACGCAGAAAAGGCTTGCATTTGCAAGCCTTTTCTATTGTTTGTTGTCCGACCTGGATTCGAACCAAGACAAACAGAACCAAAAACTGTTGTACTACCCTTATACTATCGGACAAACAATTCAAAAGTGATTGCTATCGTGATGATGTCGTTCACATTTGATGATGCAAATATACGGACTATTCTTATTTCTGCAAATAAAAATGAACTCAAAAGTGTATTAGGGCTGATTTTCAAAGAAATAATTTTTGTTTGCTCCTGAAAATTCAGTGTGCTAACCTTTTTTTTCGGTAAGGAGATCCCATCAACACGTTGTAAAGTGTACAAGTATACTTGGACGTGCTTTCTTTGTCGCCAATATTAGATCGCGTAATGAAATTTTTTCAATTAATATGTGTTAAAAAATCAGAATAAAGTTCATTTCTTATTAACTTATCCTTATTTTCGAGCCGTATTATAATACTTTTTACAGTTATCATTTTATGAACTATACTAAAATCAACAATCTTTTAGGATGGATATGTGCGCTAATAGCAACATTAGCGTATGTCATGACTGCCGAACGATCGACGAGCTGGTGGGACTGTGGCGAGTTTATCGCTTCAGCCTTTAAACTTCAAATTGTGCACCAGCCAGGAGCACCTTTATTCTTAATGATTCAAAATATATTCTCAAACCTTGCCGGTGGAGATGTTACACGAATTGCGTTCTGGATGAATGTAGGATCGGCGGTATGTAGTGGTCTGACCATTTTGTTTTTATTTTGGACAATTACAGCTTTAGCAAAGAAAATCGTTGTAAAGGGTGTTGATGGATCATATACATCAACCGATTTAATCAAAATATTCGGCTCGGGCGCTGTTGGTGCATTGGCTTATGCATTTACGGATACCTTTTGGTTCTCAGCGGTAGAGTCCGAAGTATATGCCATGTCTTCTTTATGTACGGCGGTTGTATTTTGGGGAATTCTAAAATGGGAAAACCACGCCGATGAAGCTGGTTCAGATCGTTGGTTGATCTTTATCGCTTACGTGATGGGGCTTTCTATAGGTGTTCACTTATTGAACCTTTTGGTGATCCCGGCAATAGCTTTGGTGATCTATTTTAAACGTTCGAAAACAGTCACGTCATCAGGAGCCATCAAAGCTTTCTTGATCGGTGTCGTTGTTTTGGCGCTCATTTTATGGGGTATCATTCAATACACCGTTAAAGCGGCAGCCTATTTTGACCTGTTCTTTGTGAATAGTCTGGGAATGGGCTTCGGTACTGGATTTAACTTATTCATGATTTTAGCGGTGGCTCTTTTCGTATATGGTATCTGGTATTCAATCAAAAAGGTCAAACCGATGCTAAATCTGATCTTGATCAGTGCAGCATTTATCATTTTTGGTTATAGCTCTTTTGCCATGATTATGGTACGTGCAAAAGCAAATCCGACGTTAAATAACAGTGATCCAGATAATGCATTTTCTTTTGTAAGTTATCTTGGTCGTGAGCAATATGCAAGTGAGCCTCTTTTAAACGGACCTACATTTGATGCGCAGGTAGTTGATGCCGAGCCGACGTATACGTACAGAAAAGACAAGGACAAGTATACAAAAGTGGAGAACGGCATGGATTATAAATACGATAAAACCATGTTTTTTCCGCGTGTCTACAGTTCACGAGATCAGGGACATATTGAATATTATCGTGATTACTTAAAAATCCCGGAAGGACAGTCGCCGACTTTTGGCGATAACCTGAAATTCTTTTTCAGTTATCAGATTGGACACATGTACGGACGTTATTTCTTATGGAATTTTGCAGGCCGTCAGAATGACCAACAAGGTCAAGGATCATTCACAGAAGGTAATTGGATTTCAGGTGCTAAACCTGTAGACCAAATGCATGTCGGTGGACAAAATGCCATTCCAGATTCATTGAAGACTGATCCTTCGAATAACAAATATTATTTCTTGCCTTTGATCATCGGTCTAATCGGTGCCTTTTGGCATTTTGGAAAGAGACAACGTGATGCGGGAATTGTGGGGTTGTTGTTTTTCTTTACAGGATTAGCAATTGTTTTATATTTAAATCAAAGTCCGCTTCAACCGCGGGAACGTGACTATGCGTATGCAGGTTCTTTTTATGCCTTTGCCATCTGGATCGGGCTTGGGGTTTTCGCTATCGCGGATTATTTAAGCAAAAAAGTGGATGGTAAAGTAGCGGCCGGTGCTGCTACAGTTGCTTGTTTATTGGGTGCTCCGGTATTGCTGGGCTTCCAAAACTGGGATGATCACGATCGTTCGGAGAAAACAACTGCACGTGATTTAGCGAAAAACTATTTAGCATCTTGTGCACCGAATGCGATTTTATTTACTTACGGCGATAATGATACCTATCCTTTGTGGTATGTACAGGAAGTTGAAAATTATCGTCCAGATGTACGCGTGGTGAACTTAAGTTTATTGAGTTCGGACTGGTATATGCGCCAGATGAAGCAAAAAGTGAATCAGGCCGAAGGTTTACCGATCAATATCGATGACGAAAAATTCAAAAAAGGCGTTCGAGAAGTGCTTTATTATCAGGATATGAAGGTTCCCGGACATGTGGATCTGGATTTGATCATGCAGATTTTATTGTCTGACGACCAGAAGAACAAATTGGAATTGAGAGGTGGTAAGTTTGAAAACTTCTTGCCAACCAAAAACTTTAGCCTTCCGGTGAATAAAGAATCTGTTCTGAAAAATAATGTCGTTCCTAAAGCTTGGCAAGAATCTATTGTCGATACCATGAGCTGGACCTACAATAGAAATTATATCTCTAGGGCAGAATTATCAATCTTAAACGTATTGTTGAATAACGATTGGAAACGTCCAATTTATTTTGCGGCAACAGTTCCAAATGATAACTACCTTGGTTTAGATAAATATCTGGTCCAAGAGGGCTTTGCACTGCGTTTAATGCCGATTGCAACTCCTGCCGGGGCGGAAGGTACATTGGTTGATACACAGTCTGCTTATAAAGACATTACTACGAAATACCAATGGGGTAATATGGCACATGCTTCTTACCTGGATCCTGAATCTTACCGCATGATTACCATGATTACAAATACGGTAATGGGCGGTACAGCGACACAGTTGATGATGGAAGGTCATAAGGATGAGGCGCGTAAAGTCGCTGTTGAAACCTTTGAGAAAATGCCAAAACGTGTTTATTTGATGCGTGATATTTTAGGCTATATTCCAATTGTCAATGTGTTGTATGAAACTGGTGAAACGAAGCGTGCAAATGAAATCGTAAACCGTAATCTGAAGTTTATGACCCAAAACATGCGTTGGTATCAGGATATTGCACAAACGAAGCCTGAGCTGGAATATTCAAATATAGGTACAGCATTACGTGCTTTGGGTGCCTATAAGAGTATCTTGGCCTCTACCTCGGAAAAACAATTGCTACAGCAAGTGACCGATTTAGAAAAATCGTATAAACAACAGTATGGTGTTGAGTAACAATTAGAGACATCATTTTAACCGAAGGAGCTGCCCTTTACTACAGGTATTCGAAAGGAAAAACACTTTTTGATGCGATGTAGGAAAGGGCGGCTTTTTTTTGATTATTTTTTCTTAGCTTAACACCATATAAAACCAACCTTAAGTTATGATGAAACGTCAATTAAAATTGTGGGATGCAGTTATGCTGGTCATGGGGTCGATGATCGGAAGCGGTATTTTTATTGTATCGAGTGATATGATGCGGCAGCTGGGATCCGGATATTGGTTGGCGATAGTTTGGTTATTGACCGCATTAGCAACTGTTGCGGCGGCAATCTGCTATGGCGAATTGTCGTCTATGTATCCGAAGGCTGGGGGACAATATACCTATCTGACAGAAATATTTGGGAAGCCAATTGGCTTTTTATATGGCTGGAGTTTATTTACAGTTATTCAAACGGGAACGATAGCAGCTGTAGCTGTAGCCTTTGGTAAGTTTACAGCCTACCTTATTCCGCAGTTAAATGATGCAGCGCCGCTATTTCAGCGTGGAGAGTTTAAGATTACCTGGATACAGATTGTCGCTATGGGTGTTATTATTCTCCTGACCTTTATCAATACAAGAGGGATCAAGAGTGGAAAAGCTGTTCAATCTTTCTTTACTTCAGCAAAAATCATTGCGCTGGTTTTACTGATTTTAGGCGGTCTGTTCTTGATTAAGGAAAATCATTTTTCAGAAAATATGGCTTATGGCTGGGATTCTTTTCAAAATTTGAAAGGTGCTGGCTGGTCGCAGATCTCGGGGGGCGTACTGATGGGGGCATTAGCTGCTGCAATGGTAGGTTCGGTATTTAGTAGTGTGGCCTGGGAAAATGTAACGTTTGTTTCCGGAGAGATTGTCAATCCGCAGCGTAATGTTGTTCGGGCATTGGTTATCGGGACGAGCTTGGTGATGTTGCTCTATATAAGCTGTAATTACATTTACCTAGCGGCATTAAATAGAGAGGAAATTGCTTTTGCGGCAAATGATCGTGTTGCCATAGCGGCGGCTGAAAAAATATTAGGACATACGGGCACGATAGCGATGGCGATTCTGGTTATGATCTCGACCTTTGGCTGTGTTAATGGACTTGCGCTGTCCGGAGCGCGTGTTTTTCAGACCATGGCAAAAGATGGATTGTTTCTGAAGCAGGCGATTCCCAATAACAAATATGATGTGCCCGCACGATCGTTATGGCTTCAGGGAATCTGGGCTTCCTTACTTTGCCTGAGCGGACAATATGGCAATTTACTGGATATGATATCTTTTGTTATTGTTATATTCTATATGATTACAGTGCTGGGCGTTATTATTCAACGTATCCGGAGACCGGATTTGGAACGTTCCTACAAAACCTTCCTCTTTCCGATTACACCAATCTTGTACCTGTTGATAGGTACCGTATTTTGTGTATTATTAATTATCTATAAGCCACAATATACCTGGCCAGGCTTTATACTTGTATTAATCGGTGTACCAGTGTATTTTTTTGCACGGAATAATAAACGTGCCGAGCTAGATGAATAGTCGCTACCTATAGCATTTCGATGTTATGGAATTTGCTGTAAATGGTTGGCAATGCGTATTGTATATAACTTCAAAATCTGGTAATGTGCTGGAATAATGGCTTTGTAAATTTCCCGGAAAGGAAGATAATCTTTGTTTAAATCACTTTTTGTTATTGTGCCAGTTGGATGCAAATATTGAAATTAATTGCCCTTCAAGGCTTCGTTTTTGTTAAAAAAAGTGTAGCTTTGCTCAAACATTCCCATAATGAAACAGTCGATTTTATTAGACGGACCAAAATTTCAAATCACAATTCAAAGACTATGTCGTCAATTGATTGAGAATCACGGTGATTTTTCAAATGCTGTCGTCATAGGTATTCAACCCCGAGGAACTTTCTTAGCGAGACGCATCGTCAAAGAGCTTGAACAAATGATCGGAAAAGAGATTTTAGTTGGCGATTTGGATATTACCTTTTATCGCGATGACTTCCGTACGAAAGGGAATACTGGTCCAATCTTAGCAAATAGCACAAATATCAATTTTATTGTAGAAGGTAAAGAGGTGATCTTTATAGATGATGTCTTATGGACAGGACGTACTATTCGTGCGGCAATGGATGCTGTGCAGGCATTTGGCCGTGCAAGAAGAATAGAATTGCTTGTTTTGGTCGATCGCCGGTTTTCTAGACAGATCCCTATTCAGCCCGATTATATCGGAATACAGGTAGATTCTATTGATTCACAAAAAGTAATTGTTAACTGGAAAGAATCAGAGGATCAGGATAGTATTATCTTGATTACAGAAAAGAAGGCGTCAGCTAGGGATTAATAGCGGTGTCATGACGATACTGAAGGTTATTGTTGACCTTTGGAAACAGGCACTTTCAATAAAACCTTCATGACTTCGCAGACGCCAACAGCAATGAAAGCAAACTGAAGGTTCTTTCTGGCCAATAAGATCAGACACTTTCAGAAAAAAAATGATTAGTAAATATTTGAATATACTATAAAATGTCATCTGTAGCAGAACAATTAAGTACCCGCCATTTATTGGGGATCAAAGATCTAAATGAGAACGATATCCAATTGATCCTGGATACAGCAAGTAATTTCAAAGAGGTATTAAATAGGCCAATTAAAAAGGTTCCGTCATTACGGGATATTACGATTGCCAACGTGTTTTTTGAAAATTCTACACGTACACGCTTGTCTTTTGAACTAGCTGAAAAGAGGCTTTCTGCGGATATCGTGAATTTTGCAGCATCCTCCTCTTCCGTAAGTAAGGGGGAGACACTCATCGATACGGTGAACAATATTCTGGCCATGAAGGTTGATATGATTGTAATGCGACATCCCTATGCTGGGGCTGGGGTATTTCTAAGTAAACATGTTGATGCACAGATTGTCAATGCAGGTGACGGAGCACATGAACACCCTACACAAGCTTTGCTTGATTCATTTTCAATTCGTGAACGCTATGGCGATGTAGCTGGTCGTAAAGTAGCTATTGTTGGGGATATCACACATTCACGCGTTGCCTTGTCGAATATCTTATGTCTTCAAAAGCAAGGTGCTGAAGTGATGGTTTGTGGTCCGACCACATTAATTCCTAAACATATTACCTCATTGGGTGTAAAGGTAGAGCATGATTTGAGAAAAGCGCTGAACTGGTGCGATGTTGCAAATATGTTACGGATTCAATTGGAGCGTCAGGATATTGCCTATTTCCCTTCCTTAAGAGAATATTCCATGCTATATGGATTGAATAAAGAGATTTTGGATTCTTTAGAGAAGCCAATTACAATTATGCACCCCGGACCAATCAATCGAGGGGTCGAAATCACATCGGATGTCGCGGACAGCGAACATTCAATTATTTTGGATCAGGTTGAAAATGGTGTTGCTGTGCGCATGGCTGTCTTGTATCTACTAGCAGGGCAACGCGGATAGTTGAAATTGGTTTCGCCCTGCGTTAATGCACGTGGGAGACTAAATAACACTGTTTTCTAATGCTACAATAGTATGCCTGACTTTATTTTTTGTCGGGCATATTTTTTGTGCAAAATTTCCGTTATAATACAGGATTATTCACAGATGTTAATAACTTTTGTGTAAAATAGCTCAATTAAAGTATAATTTAGTAATATGAATAAAACTATCTCCCTAAGAAGTGGAGATTTGAATTGATTTTCAATAAATTTGGGGCTATCTTAAAGCCTTTCATGGCTGAGAAGCTTTTGATAAATTCGCCGGTTAAAGCAAATTTATCGCGGGTTGGAGGGAGATTCATTTACATTTGCAGATAAATAACATATTAAGGTTTCACATATTATGTATAAGAAGATTTACCAGGTGGGAGTTGCATTAACCGTTATGGCGACGCCAGCATTAGCGCAACAGACAGAATGGCAACAAATCAACAAGGCGTACAAAACAGGAATGGAATTGTATGAACGCGGAAAATTTAGTTCTGCTTCAGCCCAATTTGACCGTGTTGAAGCTTTGCGGACAAAATCCAACTTGCAATTGGACGAAACAGAGGAACTTTCTTTGTTGAAAGAGAACGTACGGTATTATCAAGCAGTTTGCGCACTGGAATTGGGCGAATCTGATGCCGAAAACCGTTTTCTGAAATACATTAAGGATTTCCCTGTCAGTGCAAATGCTAAAGCAGCTTATTTTCAAATCGGTAAATCCTATTATGCTAAAAAAGATTATGTTAAGGCCTTAGAGTGGTTTAATAAGATCGATAGCAAAAATTTAGCAGGTAAAGAAAATGTAGAATATCGCTTTAAATATGGATACGCTTCCTTTATGACTAAAGACTATAAAACGGCGAAACCATTATTTGAAGGATTGAAAGATCAAAAAACTGAATTTCAGGAAGCTTCCATCTATTATTACGCGTATCTTTCTTACTTAGACGCCGAGTATAAAACGGCGTTGAATGAATTTGAGCGTTTGAATGGATCCAAACAATTCGAAAATAGTTACCCCTATTATATCACTGCTTTGTATTTCTTGGATAAACGCTACGACGATGTATTGGATTATGCATTGCCAATTTTGTCGCGGACAAAACAAGAAAATGAAACAGAGATGTTCCGTATTATAGCGGCAACATACTTTATCAAAGGTGATTTAAAAACATCAAAAGAGTATTACGATAAATTCCAGGCACAAGATCAAGGTAAGACGCAGAATAATCAGGATAGCTACCAAATCGGTTACATCGCTTACAAATTGAAGGATTACGATAAAGCGATCACGGAATTGGAAAAAATGACCGAGCCTGACGCTTATTATCAGTCTGCGATGATTACCCTAGGTGATGCTTTCTTGAAGAAAGGCAATAAGCAATCTGCGCGTAATGCATTTTTCCGGGCTTCGAAATTGGATTTTGATCCGGCAATGCAAGAAGAGGGCTTATTCAACTATGCTAAGCTTTCGTATGAGTTGGAATTCCACCAAGTGGCTTTGGCTTCTACACAAGAATACTTGAAAACGTATCCAAAATCGAAACGTTTGGAGGAAGCGAAAACTTTACTTGCTGAAGTATTGTTGAGTACAAAAAACTACCGCGAAGCAGTTGATATTTTGGAATCTATCCCTAAACGTGGAAAAGAAGCAAACGCAGCTTATCAAAAGGTAACCTACTACAGAGGTTTGGAATATTATAACGAGCGTGCTTTTGAAAATGCAATTTCCCTATTCATGCGCTCCGAAGAGTTCCGTTATGACGAGGAAATTTACGCTTTAGCCACCTATTGGAAAGCGGAAGCCATGTACGAAGTTCGTAAATATGGTGAAGCGGTTACAAATTTCAATAAATTCTTACGCTTGCCGGGAGCTAGCAAAACGGATGTGTATGGCTATGCCAATTATGCGTTAGCCTATGCGGCTTTCCGTAATGGTAACTACAGCACGGCGGCAAATTACTTCGAGCGTTTCTTAGCGTCTGGTGGTTCGAAAGGAATTGAAATGAATACACGTAATGATGCAATTGCACGCTTAGGTGATTCTTATTTCTCTTCGAAAAACTACGGTAGAGCATTAACAGAATACAATAAGTTAATCTCTTCTAAAGCTCCTAGCCAGGATTACGCTTTATTCCAACGTGGTATTATTCAAGGATTACAAGGGGATAACAATGGTAAAATTTCAACATTGAATGCTGTTATTGCGCAATTCCCGAGTTCGAATTATGCCGACGATATTGCTTTTGAGATTCCTTATACACGTTTCTTGATGGGAGAAAGTGATCAGGCAATTGCAGGCCTTCAAACAATGGTTGAAAAATATCCGCGCAGTAGTTATGTGCCACGTGCTTTGGTGACGATTGGTCTGGTTCAATATAATCAAGATAACAATGATGCTGCATTGGCAACTTTCCAACGTGTAGTTGACCAATATGCATCAACAGATGAAGCAAGACAGGCCATGCGTTCCATTGAGAACATCTATTTGGACAAAGGCGATGCAACAGGATATATCAAATATGCAATGGGAACAAATTTAGGTGACGTTTCGAAATCTGAACAAGATTCACGCTCATTCTCGACTGCGACGACTTTATTCTCCAGAGGTAATTATCAAGGGGCGGTGGAAGCTGTAAATGCATATTTCGACAAATTCCCGAAACCAAATCAAGAGAAATATGCACGTTTTGTTCGTGCTGAAAGTAACGCAGCTCTGGGTAATACAGAAGATGCATTACATGATTACAATATTATCTTGAATGACTGGACGTCTCCTTATACAGAACGCACGTTGATTTCGGTTTCCAATTTATATTTGAAACAAAAGAAATATAACGAAGCGACACAGTTGTTGAAAAAACTGGAGCTTACTTCTGAGTATAAGGCTAACTATGGTTTCGCAATCAATAACTTAATGGTCTCTTATTTTCAGATTGGGGATTATAAAGAAGCCTTAAATTATACCAATGCTGTCAAGAATTACGAGAAGTCTTCGGAAGAGGAGATCGCAAATGCCTTCTTGTATGCCGGCAAATGTTATGTGAAGCAGAATAAGAAAACTGAAGCCATGAAAGAATTCAGTTTAGCAGCATTGAAGAGCCGTACCGTCTTCGGTGCAGAAGCAAAATACAATGTTGCAGTGCTTCAATTGGAAAATAAACAATACGATGCTTGTATTAAGACAGCTATGGATCTATCTGATAATTTCTCTTCGTACGAATATTGGGTAGCGAAAAGTTTTATCACTATGGCAGATGCTTATGCAGGTAAGGGGGATACTTTCCAAGCAAAAGCTACACTTGAATCGATTGTGGATAACTATGATGCGAAAGATGATATTTTGCCAGCAGCAAAAGAACGTCTAAATAAATTGAACAACAAAAAGAAATAGGATACAATGAAGAAGTTGCAAAATAGAAACGTGAAGAAATATACTTTAGCAGCGCTTTTTGATGGGCGTGGGATTGAATTCTTTTGCACAGGAAACAGGCAAGAAGAATGATCCTGAAAAACCGGTCACTATCGATTCTTTTGATGTTGTTCGTGATTATAAACCAATTCTTGCGGATGCTGTAAAAATCCGCCGCAGTCCGGATATGACCAACAAACGGGAATACCAACCCAAATTGTCCTACAACAATATTTTGGACAAGAAATTGGATATCAATACGGGGTTGAAACAATTGAATGTACAGGAGATTCCTTTTGCGCAACCTTTTGAGCATAGTAGCAACTATGTCAAATTTGGTATCGGTAACTATAACAGTATATTGGGAGAGGCTTATTTAGCTTCTGAGCAGTTTGAAAACACACGATTTGGCTTATTTGCAAAGCATTTGAGCCAAAAGGGTAATATTGATGGACAGAAGTTCAGTACACAGGATATCGGTATCTTTGGTCGCCGTGTATTGGATGCCGTAACCGTTAAAGGTACCATCGGATACAATCGTTATGGAACGAATTTCTATGGTCAGACTTTTGACCAATCGGGAACAACTTTGTTGAATACAACTCCGGATAAACAGACCTTTACAGATATCTATTTGAATGGAGAGCTCTCAAGTAATGTGGATCCGAAGAATGAGCAGGCATTAAGCTATTCCGCAAAAGTTGATGGCTATTTGTTTAAAGATGCCTACAAAGCCAAAGAAAATTCGATCGCATTATCCGGTATTTGAATAAGCGTTTAAGTGCATTCAATGTTGGGGCAAATTTAAGCGTGACAATGAATAACGTGAAAGATAGCGCTGAGGTAAAAAATCATTGGCGGTTATCAATCCATATATTCGTTTTAAGGGCGACAACTATAACGTAACCTTGGGTGCGAATTTAACTTCTGAATTTGGCGATAGCTCAAGATTCAATATTTTCCCATCGGTGGAGGCTGATTTTGCATTGGCACCTGAATACATCTCTTTGTTTGCCGGGATTAATGGTGGCGTAAAACAAGCTTCTTTCCGTAGTTTCGCTAAAGAAAATCCGTATTTGGCTCCTAACGCTAAAATGATCAACTCGATTGAGAAAATGAATGTTTATGCAGGTTTAAAAAGGAAATGCCGGTGCAACATTTGGTTATAAAGTAAAGGTATTCTACAAGCAGATTGAAGGACTGCCTTTATTTAAAAATAGTGCATTTGGCGATAGTCAAAATGGTTATGTGCCTTGGGCTTTTGATGTCGTTTATGATGGCCGTGATCAATAAGGCTAAACATATGGGATTGGAAGGAAGAAATCAATGTACGTCTTTCACAGCTGGTTAATCTAGGCGGAAAAGTGTATATAGACGATTATAAATTGAGTGATGAGGAAGAAGCATGGGGCTTGCCCAAATTCCGCATGCAAGCTTAATGCACGCTTCAATATTTCCGATAAATTTTTCGTAGATGCTGAACTTTCTACACAAGGCAATACCTATGCATATATTTATGATTATAACACAGATGGCAGTCGTATTGCCAACAGTGGGCATAAGGCAACAATAGGTTCATTTGCTGATCTTAATGCGGGCGCAGAATACCGAATCAAAAAACAATTTGGTATTTTCGTCAAAGCAAATAACATTTTTGGAAAAGAATACGAACGTTATATGTATTACCCAAGATTGGGCTTTAATGTAATTGGTGGTCTTAATTATTCGTTTTAACGAATTAAGATTATAAATTTGCATCTTAAAACATAGTGCGCGATGAATCTAGGCAAAAACATCAATAGTTTATTAAAACGTTATGCGGAAGTATACGTGCCCGGAATAGGTGTGTTCAAACGAATTCATTCTCCGGCTCAGTTCGATAAACAAAATAATGTGTTTTTGCCACCAATTTCTTATGTTGAGCTGGACTACTCTGCTCAACATGGGTTTAATATTGTTCATTATATCCAACAGCAGGAAAACTTGGGCCTAAATCAGGCACAACAGATCTTGTCGGAAACTGTTGAGAACCTGCGGGCTGATTTGGGGCAATTTGGACAGGTCAAATTGGATGATCTTGGCTTATTGATTAGTTATGGCGCAAGTTTAGTCTTCAAACCCTTGGATCTATCTGGATTCGATTTCCAGCCCGTTACAAATCTTGTTGCACCAGAGATTGAAACAGTCGTTTCTTCTTTGGAAGAAGCGAAAGAAGAAGAACTTACGAACTTAGCTGTTGAAGATGACCCTGTTGTTGAAGAAGATCCTGTAGTGGAAGCTGATCATAACATAGAGCCTGTCGGGGAGTCTATTTCGGATACGGCAGATGATCAAGACGAAACGATCGAGGTTGAAGAGGAAACTGAAACAGCACACGAGCCGGCCGTTGTAAAGGATCCTGTATTGAATGAGACTGTACAGGAAACTGAATTGGCAAATGATCTTAATGATGATGAAACCGAAGAATCTCCATTAACAAAAGAGGAAACGGAGGAGCTTGAACCTGTGGAGGCAGCTTTGATAGCTGGTAGTAATCAATCGGTTACTCCAGAGGAAGAAATCACTTCAAAAAAAGAAATCGGTGCTATTGCGTCGGCTAACGCCAATTCGGCATATGCACCAAATATCTATGAGGAAGAGCCGCGTAATTCAAATGCGATCTGGTATTGGATGACTGGAATTATTGTGCTGGCAATGGTTGCTGTTGCGGTCGTTTACACCAATCCTGCATTAAAGGATTCGTTATTCGGGTCGACCAAACCTGTCGTAAAGACGGCAGATACCCTTGTTCAACAAAAGCCGATCATACCTGCTGATACCTTGTCCAATACGCAAGCCGATAGTTTAAAGCAAGTCGATTCATTGGTTAAGCGTAATGTAGCCGATTCTGTTAAAAAGACAGCTGCTGTACCAGCGACCAATGCTGCAGCAAAACCTCCGGTTCTGGAAGCAAATCCTGTGATTAAGGAGTCCATTCCTGTTGCTCAACCGCGATACCAGGTGGTCATTGGATCAGCAAAAACTATGGCAAGCGCCGAGCAGGAGGCACAACGTCTTCGTGCGATGGGCTATAAAACAGCACGGGCAGTTGAAGGGAAAAATAAAAAAGATAGAAAGAAAATTATCTTAAATACCTACATGACAAATGAGGAAGCACAGCTTGCGAAGAAGTCGGTACTCAATAAAATTAAGGATGCTTGGGTAGAAAAGATCTTATAAAAGTTAAAACTATATAAAACTATTAATAATTATGTCATTAGTACAAGATACAGCACGGGTTGCTGTGGATTCGTTTAATCAAGCTGCACAACAACCATTACCTGCTGCTGCGCCTACAGAAAACATGAGTTTGATCGATATGATGATCAAAGGGGGATGGATTATGGTTCCAATCTTACTGTTGTTCTTTATTGGATTGGTTATCTTTTTTGAGCGTTATTTGACGATTCGTCGTGCTGCAAAATATGATAACAGCTTAATGTCGCAAGTAAAGGCAAATGTGTTGTCGGGGAACTTGGATTCAGCGTTAGCTGTAGTTCGTTCAAGTAACTCAGCTTTGGGACGCATGTTGCAAAAAGGCTTATTGCGTGTCGGCAGACCGATCAAAGATATTGAAGGAGCGATCGAAAACGTGGGTAAATTGGAAGTTGCCAAGTTAGAAAAGAACATCAATATTTTGGGTATTATTGCTGGTATTGCCCCTATGCTTGGTTTCGTAGGTACAATCTTTGGAGTAATTAAGATTTTCCACGACGTGGAATTAGCAGGTGGTATTGATATTGCTTCTGTATCTGGGGGACTATATGTAAAAATGGTATCGTCTGCATCAGGTCTTGCGGTGGGTATCTTAGCTTATTTAGGCTACCATATCCTGAATATGATGGTGGAACGATTGATTTTACGGATGGAAACGGATGCAGTAGAATTTATTGATTTATTGGATGAACCCGGAAGATAATGAACTTACGAAGTAGAAAAAATAAACCATCTGCGGAAGTACATACTTCAGCGCTGAATGATATCATGTTTTTCCTGATGTTATTCTTCCTGTTGGCTTCTGCAGTTTCTAATCCGCAAGTGGTGAAGCTATTGTTGCCAAAGTCAAGTGCGGGAGAACAATCTGTTGCTAAAAAGACCGTCACGGTATCGATTACAAAAGATTTGGGCTATTTTATTGATAAAACACCCGTTCCAATTGAAGGATTGGAGGCTGCAATTCAATCCCAAATGGCTGCAGGCGAGGAAGTGACAATTATGCTCTATGTCGATAATACGGTTCCTATTCAAAATGTTATTTCTGTTATGGATGTAGCTAATCGATTGAAGATTAAAGTGGTATTGGCAACAGAACCCAAAAAAGATAAGTAAGAATAATTAAACTTTTTGAGAGTTTATTGTTCATATGTTAATATAGGAGATTAATGCGATGAGATATCATCTTCAACATGAAGAAAATAATTTCCCCAAAGCGCTGGGGATATCGACTCTAGTCATGGCATCGTTGCTCTTGATTGGTTTTTTTGTTGTTTTTAAGGCACAGGCTCCGGATGAATATGGAATGGGGGGAATGATCGTTAATTATGGGACATCACCCGAAGGTATGGGGGATGACTATATGAGCGTTGAGGAACCTTCTGTAGATCCCAATGCGAATAATGAGCGCCCAGACCGTATCGATCCTGTCGAAACACCTACCCCAACTCCAACGCAACAAGTTGCGGAGAAGGCAGTCGCTACGCAAGATCTGGAAGATGCTCCTGCGGTAACAAAAACCGAAAAAAAGGTAGTATCAAAGGCGCCTGAAACCACCAAAGAAGTGAAGGAAGTGGCTCCGCAGGCAAACGCTAAAGCACTTTTTAAAGGGAATAAAAATAATGGTAAAGGAGCTGGTGATGGTACAGGAACAACACCTGGAAATCAAGGTTCCAAACTAGGTGATCCTTTAGCAAGTAATTATGGCGAAGGAGGATCTGGAAACGGTAACATGATGTTGTCTATTGAAAACCGAAGCTTTACGCAACGGCCAAGTATCGACGACAATGGACAGCAAGCAGGAAAGGTTGCTGTGGAGTTTAGAGTCAATAAGCAAGGGGTTATCACCTATGCGCGTGCTGGTGTAAAAGGAACGACGATCACCGATCCATCGTTATTGGAGAAATGTGAGCGTGCTGTACGTGGCGCTAGGCTAAACCAATTGCCGAATGCTCCCGACTCACAGACGGGACGGATTGTGTTCAATTTTAGATTAAGATAAAAATCATTCACATGAATGCTTATAATGAGGCAATTGAGTATCTGTATACTCGATTGCCTATGTTTACAAGGGATGGCGCCTCTGCCTTCAAAAAAGACCTTGACAATACCATCAAACTTTGCGCTGCGTTGGACGACCCACAGCGAAAATTCAAAACTTTACATATTGCTGGCACAAACGGAAAGGGATCTACCTCCCATATGTTGGCCGCTATTTTGGCCGAAGCAGGCTATAAGACCGGTCTCTATACTTCACCACATTTACTGGATTTCAGAGAACGTATTCGTGTCAATGGAAAGTTATGTGAGCAAGAATTTGTTGTCGATTTTGTCAATACCCATCGCGAGCTTATAGAAGAAGTCAGTCCATCCTTTTTCGAAATTACTGTAGCCATGGCTTTTGATTATTTCGAGAAGAAAAAGGTTGATATCGCTGTCATTGAAGTCGGCCTTGGCGGGCGTTTGGATAGCACCAATATTATTCAGCCTTTGCTGTCCGTAATTACCAATATCGGTTTTGATCACATGAATCTTCTCGGTAATACACTGGCAGAAATTGCTGCGGAGAAGGCGGGAATTATCAAAAGAGATACACCTGTCGTTATTTCGGAATATGCCGAAGAAACGGCTGCTGTGTTTGTGGATAAAGCAGCGATGGAGCATGCGCCGATACAATTCGCTTCTGACAAGTATGAGACCAAGATGCTGGCAGTCGACCAAGATTATTTAACAGTGCAGGCTATTGATCCTAACGGTCATCAAGCAACATATCAGCTCGATCTTAAAGGCTCTTATCAGGTGAAAAATCTTGCCGGCGTGTTATTAGCTGTGGATGAGTTACGTCAACTGGGCTTTGAGATCAGTGATCAACATATTCATCGCGCGCTGAAAAACGTGCAAACAAGTACAGGAATTCAAGGGCGGTGGCAACAATTGTCTAAGGATCCATTTATCATCTGCGATACAGGGCATAACGAGGACGGAATTCATGAAGTGCTCAAAAATTTGGCGACAACGGTTTATGATAAATTGCACTTTGTGATAGGGGCAATGCGTGATAAGGATTTATCCCATATGTTGCCTTATCTGCCGAAGGATGCAATCTATTATTTCTCCGCTCCGGATATGCCGCGTGCAATGCCAGCGGATGTGTTGCGAAAAGAAGCTTTGGAATTTGGTCTAGTTGGACTCGATTATCCATCCGTGGAAGCCGCGTTTGATGCAGCAAAAGAGGCGTATCAGCAAGGTAACCTAATTTTTGTTGGCGGAAGCAATTTTGTTGTTGCGGAAGTGCTGGCTAGTTTGACGCACGACTAGGAATATCACCTTTTCTCGCAAATAAATCTGCGGGAGGAATTAGAAATTGATCATAAAAAGGGAGCTGCATGACGTGCAGCTCCCTTTTTATACTTTTGTACCGTTGGTCATTAGTCATTGATTGTCAATTCACCACGAATATCCTTTTCAATCCAATAGGCGACTTCTTTTTGATCTTCTAACTCACCTTGAAGATACATCAATTTAGTTACTGCCGCTTCAAATGTAAGGTCGTAGCCATTGAGCACGCCGATAGATTTAAGTCCTTGTGAAGTCTCATAACGACCTAATTCAACAGACCCTACTTTACATTGTGAAATGTTGAGGATATTTTTACCTTGTTCAATGGCTTCCTTCAATAAATCCAGAAACCAGGTGTCGGTGGTTGTATTGCCCGATCCAAATGTTTCCATAACAATGGAGCGGACATCGGAATCCAGGACTGCTTTGATAGTTTGTGCAGAGATTCCCGGAAATAATTTTAATACAGCTACCCTGTTGTCCAGTTTGGTATGTAGGATAAATTCTTTATCAATATTATTTAATAAAGCATCTGTATTGTATTTGAGGTGAATACCAGCTTCGACCAATACAGGATAGTTTGGCGATCTAAAGGCCTCAAATTTGGCCGAATTATATTTAAATGAGCGATTGCCGCGGAATAATTTATTGTCGAAAAGAATACATACCTCTTGGATAATGGAGATGCCATCCTGCTTCGCCGAAGCGATTTCCAACGCTGTCATCATATTCTCCCTGGCGTCCGTTCGGATCTCACCGATAGGTAGCTGAGAGCCGGATAAAATGACCGGTTTTTGGAGTCCTTCCAACATAAAGCTCAGTACGGAGGCCGTAAAAGCCATTGTATCGGAACCGTGTAGAATAACAAAACCGTCGTAATTCGCATAGTTATCCTTAATAATTTGTGCCATTTCAATCCATATTTCAGGCTTCATGTTGGATGAATCGATAATAGGTTCGAAAGAGTGCACGGTCAGCTTATAGTCTAAGCGACTTAAATCAGGGAGATTACGTTTGATCAATTCAAAGTCGAAAGGAACGAATGTTCCTGTTTCATCTTTAACCATTCCAATGGTCCCACCTGTGTAGATAATAAAGATATTATGCATTGAGTTTTGAAATTATATACCAAATATACGTTTTGAATTTTCTGTTGTGATTTCGGCGACCTTCTCGACGGAAATCTGATGCAGATCAGCTACTTTTTGAGCGACGTAAACCAAATAGCTGCTCTCATTTTCTTTACCGCGGAAAGGGACAGGTGCCAGATAGGGTGCATCGGTCTCAAGAACGATATGCTTCAAGTCGATTTCTTTAACGACTTGATCTAAGCCCGCTTTTTTAAAGGTAACGACCCCGCCAATACCAAGGGCGAACCCTAAATCGATCGAATGATGGGCCTGCTCCAGGCTGCCCGTAAAGCAGTGCAGAACGCCAAACAGTCTGTCGTCGTGGAGTTCTTCCAATAATTCGAACAATTCAGTAAAGGCTTCCCGACAATGGATATCGATTGGTAAATTTAATTCTTTAGCCCATTGAACCTGAGTTCGAAAGGCATCTTTTTGAATTTCAAGCGTGCTTTTATCCCAATAAAGATCCAGCCCAATCTCACCTATGGCATGGACTTTGTTTGTTTCCAAGCTCTTTCGGATGGTTTCTAACTCTTCCACATAGTTTTCCTTTACGTCGCAGGGATGTAATCCAAGCATGGGAAAACAATGTTCTGGATAAGCTGCTACGGTATCAAATACAGGTTTTATGGAAGCGCTATTCACATTCGGCAAAAAAAGGCGTTGTATGCCATTATCAAAGCAACGTTGTAGATGTTCTTGCAGTTTTTCGGTTCCTGCATGGTAATAAATGTGTGTATGTGTATCTGTAAGCAACATAGTTTTCTGCGTGGAAGCAGTGGGTTAGGGTAAAAACTTGTTTTTATTATTATCGAATAAAGTGGTAGACTTAATTACCAAAATTTCAATTCGATCTCCAAAGATAACTTATTAATTAGCAAAAATGAAAATTAATACTGGATTCCTTCGATTGAGATGAATTCCTTTTTCGTATCTTGGAAAACGCCATTAGGAGGAGGACCGCCCCTTCATGCCATGAGGACAGTAGTAACGATTATTATTGCCCCTTGGAAAGATAGGTCGTAATAAAAAGAGTCAGAAGTCAAACATACCGTAAGATTTACTGTTAAATAGATAAAAGAGGCGGTTGTTGTCCTATTTTTATAAGAATAAATGAATCATATGATGAATAAGAGGTTATGCCTGGGTTTGTTGACTTTGGCGTCGGTTATGTTTATAAACAAACTACATGCGCAATCATTGATTGACCCATCGATAAAAGACATTATTCAAAAAGCCTTTCAGACAAATAAAGAATTGAAATTGAAGGCTTACGAAGTCGATAAAGCACGTCTGGAAGCTGATGGTGTTAAAGCAAATCGGTTGCCGCACGTCTCCGCACTCGGGCTATACGGTTATGTACATAGCAATGGGAGTATTGATATTCCTACAGTTAATATTCCTTTGTTGAACCTAGGCCTGTTTGAAGGAGCAACAGGATTTAGTATGCATGGGCAAGCTGCTTATGCGGGAGTGTCTGTAAAGCAGATTATCTTTTCCGGATTACAGATTCCGAATGGAATAAAAGCATTGCAGGAGAAAGCTGCGGCACAACAATATTTAGAATCGGCCAGTCGAGAGACACTCTCTAAGGATATTATAGCATCATTTGATCAATTAATGTTGTTGGATGAGGTGGATAAATTAATTGTAGATTCTGAAAAGCGATTAAAAAAAGAGCAGGAAAAGGTGAATAAAGCGATTCAAAATGGACTTGCAATACCTTATGATCGAGATAAATTGAAATTGGCATTACTGGAATTGGAAGAGAAAAAGGTAGAACTTTCTGGCAATCGGGATTTGTTGTGCCAAAAGATCGAACAAGAAACTGGCGTGTCTTTTCAGGAGGTTGGTGGAATTCATTATCGACTTAAACCTATATTTTTGTCAGAGCTACCACGTGATGTCGAACAAAGATCCGAATTGAAAGCGCTAGATGCTTCTTCAAAAGCGTATGAATATCTGTATAAAAAAGAAAAGGGGGGAGCTCTTCCTGCTGTCTTTGCCTTTGGATCTGCAAACTATCTGAATGTTTTCAATTCTAAACTCACGGTGAAAGACCAACCCCTGTTTGGTACAGTCAATTTGCCACTTAATTCCATCAAGGGAAGTCCCAATGTCATGGTCGGCGTAGGGGTTAAATGGGATCTCTATACCGGCGGGGAACATCACAATAAAATTAAGCAAGTCAAACTCGATCAACATATCAATACGACCAAGCGGGAAGATACGCAGGAAAAGTTAAATCTATTATTGAGCAAGAATACAGTCACCTATACGACTGGCAACCAAAAGTTGAAAGTGGGAGAACAGCAGTTGAAAGTTGCCGAAAATAACCTTTCTATGGCTGTTAAACAGTATCAAGCCGGCTTAATAGATGTTACGGAGTTGTTGGCTGCTGAAAACGATTGGTACAAAGTTAATTTGGGTTATTTTAACAATGTATTGCAGCAACGTACTGCTGCGGTCGAATTACTACATACATCAGGAAAATTATTACAAACTATACATGAGTAACATGAAGAATTTATATGGGATATTATCGCTGTTTATTTTTGTTTCTTGTACAAATCAAGTGAAGGAGAAGCCTATTGAAGGTAAGGTGGAGCGTGAGCAGGTGACGGTTGTGACAAAGGTCCCGGGAAAAATTGCGAAGCTTCTGGTTGAAGAAGGGGACTTTGTGCATGCGGGTGATACCTTGGCTATTTTGAGTATTCCCGAAGTGGATGCTAAAGAAGAACAGGCAAAAGGGGCACTACAGTCTGCTGATGCACAATATAACATGGCAGTCCGGGGCGCTACGAAAGGACAACTCGTGCAATTGCAAGCGAAGGTAGATGGACTTAAGGAACAATATGAATTTGCGAAAAAATCTATAGGTCGCTTGGATGCCCTTCTGCAGGACAGTCTTATTCCACAACAAAAGTACGACGAGACCTACGCCAAATATCAGGGAGCCAAAAATCAATATCTTGCAGCACAGGCTGAATTAGCTGAAGCAAGGGGTGGGGCTAGACAGGAACAGCAGATTATGGCCTTGGGGCAAAAAGAACGTGCACTTGGAGCGATCTCTGAAGTCAATGTTGCTGCGCAGGAGAAATATGTCATTGCTCCACAGGACATGAGTGTGGAGACGATTAATCTGAAAGTCGGTGAATTGGCGATGGCTGGTTATCCCATTATAAATGGTTTCCTCGATCGATCGACCTATTTTAGATTCACATTGCCCGAAAATAAAATGGGGAGACTTCAAAAAGGAGAGGTCGTGGAGGTAGAAATTCCTTATTTGAATCACAAAAAGGTTAAAGCGAAGGTGATTAGTATTAAAGCCTTAAATTCGTATGCAAGCATCGCCTCAGCTTATCCTGATTTCGATCCGCAACAGGCTGTATTTGAATTGAAGGTTATCCCTGAAGATGCTGCCGGTAGCAAAGATTTGTTAACAAAAACGCTTGTGGTTCTCCATGCGAATTAAAGAGCTTGACTGTGAAAAAATTTTTAGAATTGATCCAACGAGAGTTTAAGCTCTTCTTCAATAATAAAGTGCTATTGATGCTTTTTCTGGGGGCACCTGTATTGTACGGTGTTTTGGTGGGGCACGTCTATCAACAAGGTAAGGTAACGCATATGCCGATCATTGTGGTTGATGAGGATAATAGCCCCTTAAGCAGTTCATTTATTGATATGCTTTCCGATAATGAGAGTATTGACGTTGCCCGTGTATTACCGTCCTTATTTGATTCAAAAGATATTGCCATGCAATATGAGGCAACAACGATTGTGCATATTCCTAAGGGTTTTGCATCTGGAGTACAACAGGGACGTTTGCCCGAAATGACTGTTTTCGTAGATGGTGCCAATACGTTGACCTCCAATACAGCCATGATGGCTGTTAATGTTTGTGCCTCGACGTTGAAAGCGGGTATACAGATTCAGGCTCAAATGAAACGTGGTGTTCCCGCAAAGATTGCTGCACAGCAGTACGAACCTTTTAAGACAACTTTTGTTAAGCAAAATATCCGAAGTGGAAATTACCTGTATTTTATGCTGCCGGGAGTGCTTATTACCGTGCTGCAGCAGGTCTTGCTCTTAGGCTTGGCTTTGTCTTTTTCCTCCGAATTTGAAGGTAATACATTTCCAGAGCTTGTACGTAAAATCGGTAATCCAATTGGGCTTATTCTTGTTAAGATATTACCTTATGTTTTGATGTCTATTGGTATTCTGGTTTTATATTGGGGTTTTGGTCAGTATTACCGTATGCCTTTACAGGCCGAGTTTGGGCGCTTTGTCCTGTGTACTTTCGTCTTTCTGCTCGCCGTATGTTTTATCGGTGTACTCGTCAGCATTGTCCTACCTTCGCAATTGAAATCGACAGAAGTCCTTATGGTCATTGCAACGCCAGCATTTATCTTGAGTGGCTTTACCTGGCCGTCGAGTCTAATGCCAGGATGGGTACAGGCAATAGCAAATGTAATCCCATCAACCCATTATCTACGAATTTTTAGGTTAATGTTTATTCAGCATGCTGAAAATTACCATACCGATAAGGCCCTGATCGCGTTAACCATCATTATGATCATCAGTTTTATATTGGCCGTAGTAATACTGTGGCTAAAAATACGGAAGATCAAAAAAGAAGATAAGAAGGTTAACGCATAACCAATAAAAACAGGAATAACAAAAAAGCGGTTTCAATTTGGTGAAACCGCTTTTTTGTTAACTGAAATTTACAGTCAAATTATTTTTTTGCTGCTGGAGCTTTCGTTGCAGGAGCTGTTGCCGCTGGAGCAGTAGTTCCAGTAGGCGCTACCATGCCTGGAGTTGTTGCTGTAGGAGCAGGAACTTTTCCAGGTTTAATATCCAATACTTCTACTTCAAATACTAAAGGAGCATATGGAGGGATAACACCTGAAGGGCGATCGCCATAAGCCAAAGATGAAGGAATGACTAAAGTTGCTTTTGTACCTTTGTTAAACAATTGGAAAGCTTCAGTCCATCCTGGGATCACACCATCAACACCTAATTGGAACTTTAATGCCTCATAAGGACGTTGAGGGTTGAAAACTTTCTCTTTTTTAGCTACATCTGGAAGATTTGTATCAAATACTTTTCCTGTAGTTAATGAACCTACATAGTTCACATGAATAGAATCACCTACTTTTGCATTTGTTCCTGTTCCAGGTTTCGTGATTACGTATTGAAGACCTGAAGCTGTTTTTGTTGTTTTCAAGTTTTTATCCTTGATATATTTTTCAAGTTTAGCTGGTTCAGCAGATTTGTGTTTGTTCAATTCTTCTTCAAAATATTTCTGAACTTGTTCGCCCAATTGTTGGTCTGTCAATTTTCCTTTTTTGAAGTGTTTTTTGACTTTTGATCGAATAAACAATGAATTTATCTGCAAACTCTGGTTTTGGTTGGTGTGTTTTAGCAGCCATAGAATCCAAGTTGATTTTGAATACCAAGCTATCGCCTTCACCTACGTATTTGAATAAACCAGTAGGGTCACCTGGATTTTTTTGCGATGATACTATCTGGATATAATTGAACGATTTGAGGGACTCCCATGTCATATGTACTTTGCATTGTAGAATCTCTGTCCGTTTTCACAACCATGTCAAGTGCTAATAAATCGCCTGATACTGCTTTTTCTTTTGCATTATCATCTACGATTTTATACTCAAGACCACCTTCAGCCTTTTTGAATTTTTGGCATGACGTCATCAAAAGACCGGCAGCCGCGAAAAATAGAATTGGCTTTCTTCATTTTCTAATGTATGTTACGATATCTTATTTTGTTAATATTTCTTTATAATTTGGTAAAACCGATTTGAATTTAGCAATCACTGCTTCGAGGCTTTCTTTCGAATTACCGCCTGAAGCGTTAAGATGCCCACCCCCATTGAAATATAATTTACAGATCTCATTGCAAGGAACTTCTCCAATCGAACGCAAAGATAGTTTAATTTGTTCATTTCTGTCAATAATTAAAGCAGCCAATCGAATTCCTTTAATTGAAAGTGCATAATTGACCAATCCTTCGGTATCGCCGGTGATAACTTCAAACTGCGCGAGATCCGCTTGGTTACATGGATAATGGCGGTGTTATATTCATGGATAACCTCTAGACGATTCAGTAGACAGAACCCTAAGAATTTCAGGCGGCTTTCAGACGAACTATTGTATATCTCTTCGTGAATAGCCCAGTTTTGTGCGCCGCAATCAATGAGTGATGCCAATGATGCGGTGAATTTCAGCAGTGGTCGAACGGAAGCGGAAAGAGCCCGTATCGGTCATAATACCGGTATATAAGCATGTCGCCATGTCAGCACTGATATGGTCTGGATCTTGCATCTCATGGACCAAGAAGCGATAGATCAATTGTGCAGTCGCTGCTGCAGATGAATCCCAAAAAGCGTAGTCTTCAAATCCTTCCGGATCCAAATGGTGATCAATCATACATTTGATTGCCTTCGCTTGACGAATAGGTTCACCCATCTCGTGAATACGGGCAAGACCATTGAAATCCAAGCAGAAAATTAATTCAGCTGCGTCAATCTGTTGATCGTGCAGGTCAATATCCTGTGTATAAATTTGTACATTTTCCAAGCCAGGTAACCAATCCAAAAAGGCAGGAAAGTCTGACGGTACAATGAGATTTACCTGATGTCCTTTCGCGGTCAACCAAAAATACAATCCTAGAGATGAACCCAAAGCGTCCCCATCTGGTTTGTAGTGCGTTGTAATTACAATACGTTTTGGTTCAGCCAATAACTCTTTTAATTCTTCCGATTTCAGCATAGTCATATTAAGTCTGCAAACCTACTATAAAAAAATTAGATTAGACAAATTTTTTATAAAGATCTTTTTGCATCTTATCGCGTTTGGTGTTGATTCTAAAAAAATGATTTTCAGGTTTTTAAAACTTATATACATAGATCTTGAAATCCCGCTTCATACAGATTAGATAATTGGCATTGTCGCCATAGTTAATCGGTCCATAATAGAATTTTGAAAAACCTTCTACAGGGAATCCTTCCTGAACCAAGCCATCAGATCCGAAGACATAGATCATGCGATTGTCGGTTCCTACGCCAATGATATCAGATTTACCTATTCGTTTAAAAAACAACGGTCTGTTACTGGCCTCTTCGATGAATTTATATTCAAAGTAGGAAGAAGAGTCTCTTACACTGTAGGCATTCAGTTTGTTGTTGGCTAGAATAACAAAGTCTCTGTCGGCACCACCGCTAATATCTTCAAAATTAAAGAAAGCATCTTTGCCCCAGTCACCCAGTTTTATTTTTTTGGTTTCGCCCTCGAAAGGAATTTTGAAGACACTACCTTTATTGTTTGCCAAGTAAATGAAGGAGTTCTTCTCATCCGAGGCCGCAACTAAACCAATTGGATTTTTAACACTTTCTCCATCGGTATCCAATGTTTTTTTATGGATGACCTTACCATTTTGATCAAAGAAATAGACGGAAGCAGTGCTTGTACCGGCAATAATATAATTGGTCTGCCCTAGACTGGTTGTTTTTAAATCGAATAAAATTCGCCCGTCCACGCTATTATTTTCAAAGCCCTCCACTTTTTTGCCGTCGAGTGTATAGGCAAGAATGCGGTCTGTTGCGGGAATGTAAATACGTTGCTCTTTATTGAAGGTGGCAATTGTAGCCCCATAAGTCGCCGAGTATGGCAATTCAACTGAAAAACCGGTTCGGTTTTTACCATCTGGCATAAAACGATATAAGCGGTTTTTTGTAACGGCGACAATACTGAGATCCTGTAACTGAATTGGCTCGCCCAAAATTTCACCTTGGAAGAGGTTCTGCCAAAGCTCTTTTCCATCCGGCGAAAATGCATGTACCGTGTGATCTTGTTCTTGAATCAGGATAAACTTATTCTTCCCATCTTGATCTAAAATCCAAGGTTTATTGATAATTCGGTTCTCCAGTTGAGCTGTCCATTCTGGTTTGCCCCCCAGTCTCGTATCACTCTTAAAGAGTGCATATAAACTGGACGAAAATGTGCCTTGGTTGCCACTTAGCTGATAGGACCATGAATAGAAATTTTGAAAGCCATATTCATCCTCATCTTTAAAGTTCTTTGCGAAATCAGCTTTTAAGTTATCCAGAATATTGCTTTTACCAGCCTTAGGTTCTAAATAGAACGTTACGTTACTGCGGCTATTCTGCAATGCTGCATGATTTTTGAAAATTGCAGTACCCGAAAGAAATTGCTTTTCCCGGAAAGATTCACGATAATCTCGCAAGATACCTGTTCGGCCAGCAACAACCATGATATTGTCTACAATAGTGAAATAGGGTCGGGTAAAGCTCTTGAAAGGTTCTCCAAATAATGCATGTAAAAGATTCGAATATTTAAATTGATAGATCGAATCCCCTACAGCAGTACTGAATTTCTTAAGATTATCGGCAAATTGTGTGGAATCCGAAATGCTAATCAAACCAATCGCATCCTGATTGTCCAGTTCCGCGAGTGCAAATTCATCGTTGAAAATTGGCGCAATAATACTGTCAAATGATACTTTGCTGTCCTCTTCAAAGTTTTTTATACTTTTCGTCAATCGAGCGTCTTCTTTTTGTTGTACTAACAAGGCTTTTAATCCGCTGCGGAAACTACGGGGATCAGAGATACTAAAGTCTATATAAGATGCTGCATTTTTAGGGAGATAGTTCCCCAGAGCTTGCACTTGAGCCGTCTGCGTGGCAAATAACTGTAAGTAGCTATTTTTGCTCGCCGTGAGATCTGTTTCACCCTTAAAGATAAAAGCATCCTTTTTGAAATTCATGTTCCAGGACGTTTGGCCCTTCAGCGAATCGATCAGGTTGAGATAGGTACCAAATTTGGATTTCATTAGTATTCGAGCAATTTGCGACAGTTGCTCATTGAAAAAATAGAGACTAAGTGGTGTGTTTTTATTATTATGGTTTACGAAGAACTCGATTTGTTTGGTACTTATTTTCTTAACCTGTTTATCAAAGATCTGGGAAAGCACCTGCTTAGAGTAGCTGGCGAAAATGATTTCGTGGGAATAGGCACAATAAAGTGTACTATCCTTAGTACCTTGATTAAGCCCATAAAATCGTTGGCCTAAGGTGTCAAAGGGTTGTATCTTGTAGTTTTTACCGACGTTTCCAAGCAATGTTGCCAGCGCGTTATTATCAATGCTTTGACCAACCTGAACGCTATATAGCGGAGTAATCTGATCTTTTTCCTGATGAAAAGACAGTAATACTTGCTGCCCCGCTACAAGAGGTGCTAGCTGTTCGCTACGTAATAATTCGTCTTTAAGACGTTCCAAATTACTGAAATTGCGTTGGCCAATAATGGCTTTAAAGAGCTCATAGTCGTTAAAGATCGTATCTACAGTCTGATCATTGGCAAAGGAGGCAATGGTTAATGTATTTTCAGGAAGATATTGTAAAGCTTTAGAATCTTGTTTATTGTTTTTATTGAAGTCTCCAAAAAGATAGATCGTAGCCGCGATGACCGCGATGAATAATATAACAGTGATGATGATTGTTTTTTTCATCCTTTTTATTTTTTTCAATGCCTGATAAGAACTCGAATAAATCGTCACTAACCCGCTGGTCGATACGATTAAAAATGCAGTTTTTAGCAGAACAACTATTTATGAGGTACTCATTTTCTTTTCAGCAGATAAGTACACTAAACTTGTTTTTTAAATGGTGATGAAGTTATCATGCGGCAGATGTTTATCAAGGATATACAAATCTTGAACCTCGTTCAAGATCTTGGTGAGCTGCACGATGCTCATGATGATTCATACGTAAAACAAACCTAATAAAAATATATGGGAAGAGATAGAAAATCGTTGCTATAATGCGCCTTTGTAATAGAAATTTAACAAAAAATTCCTTATTTTGCTCTGTTTTTAATACATTTATCGCTAGAAACTCATTTTCAGCATTCACTTTAACATAATGAATAAGAAAATCATTTTAGCCGCTTCGTTGTTGGGAGCATTAGCTGTAATATTAGGTGCCTTTGGCGCTCATGGTCTAGAAGGAAAGGTAAGTACATATCATATTGAAACTTGGAAAACTGCAAACCAGTATCATTTCTATCATACCTTCGCCCTGTTATTTTTATCTACTTTTTCGCGAGCAAAGACGTACTCGATTAAAGTATCATTTATTGCTTTCCTCATTGGTATACTTTTTTTCTCAGGATCGTTGTATGTCTTAAGTGTGCGAGAAATAACCGGCTTTGGCAATCCGTCTATTTTAGGACCTATCACGCCTTTGGGAGGATTGTCTTTGATCGTTGGCTGGGTTGCGCTATTTATAGCAGCGCTAAAAAATAAATCGTAATCCTATTTAATTGCCTATGTCGATACGAAATCATATTCGTATTTAATCATAACAGAGCCTTCTTGAATAAATTCAGGAAGGCTTTTTTAGGTTACAATGGATTGACCAGTGATCGCTTGGCTTTCACACTCCGATGTCGCTTTGGCGCCGTATGATTGTAGACGGTTTTATGTATTGCCGGAGTCGTTTGACCGCTATTCCTGAAGGTTTTTTTGTACTTTTATACCATAATTTGAATTTATGTCCAATCCACAATCTACGATTTTTAGTGAAAGAGATACGCTGTTTGTTGATGTGGTCCTACCACTAGCATTAGCAAGAACATATACGTATCGTATTCCGGTTGACTGGAACGATCGTGTGCAGGTCGGTGTACGAGTCATCGTGCAATTTGGACGGAATAAGATCTATTCTGCGGTTGTCAAGTCTATTAGCCAGGAAGCACCAAAGCACTATGAAGCAAAGTATATTTTGGACATCATTGATGAAAAACCCATTGTCGATTTAGCTCAGTTTAAACTTTGGGATTGGCTAGCCGATTATTACATGTGTAGTTTGGGTGAAGTCATGCAGGCTGCGCTGCCCTCGGCATTGAAGCTGGCCAGTGAGACCAAAGTCGTTTCATCGATTGAGGAAGAATTTGACCGTTCCACACTATCAGATAAGGAGTATCTCATCATCGAAGCTTTGGAGGTGGCGGGAGAACTAAAAGTCAATGATATTGTGAAATTGCTGGGACAAAAAACAGTCTTCCCTATATTAAAACAATTATTTGACAAAGGAATTGTTTTGATTTCTGAAGAGATTACAGAACGATATAAACCCAAGACCAAAGCATTTTTGCGTTTTGCGCCCGACTTTCGAAATGAAGATGCAAAAAGAGAATTGTTGGACAGCTTAAACCGTGCACCAAAACAACAAGATGCGGTATTGGCATTTATGCAGCTGGTCAAAAAAACGGAGGAAATTACGCGACCCATGTTGACGGAGGCCTCGGGCTGTGGTAACGGTGCAATTACGGCTTTGATTGATAAAGGTGTTTTTGAAATAAAGGAAAAGGTTGTATCCCGGTTTCAGGGGGAGGATATCGAACTGGATGCCAATTTTCAATTTAATGAAAATCAGCAAAGGGCTTATACCGAAATACAAGCGTCGTTTGAGGAGAAGGACGTTACACTGTTGCATGGTGTGACTGCTTCGGGAAAAACACAAATTTATATACGGCTTATTGAACAAGCAATCGCTGCGGGAAAATCAGCTCTCTATCTACTGCCTGAGATTGCGCTGACAGCGCAGATTACAGCGCGCTTAAAGTTGCATTTCGGCGATAAACTGGGGGTGTACCACTCTAAGTTTAATGATAATGAGCGTGCCGAGGTGTGGCATAAAGTCATGAAGAATGAATTTCAGGTTGTGATTGGGGCTCGTTCTTCCGTCTTTCTGCCATTTCAGGATTTAGGGATCATCATCGTTGATGAAGAGCACGAAAGCTCCTATAAGCAGTTTGATCCAGCCCCACGTTACCATGCCCGCGATACGGCCATTTACCTCGGATTTCTACATCAGACCAAAGTACTATTGGGATCCGCGACGCCTTCTTTGGAAAGTTATTACAATGCCAAAGCTAAGAAGTATGGCTTTGTGCAGCTGCTTGAGCGTTATGGCAATGCCCAATTGCCAAGTATTGAGTTGGTGAATATTCCCGAAGAAGGAAGAAAGGAAAATATGTTTTCCTATTTTTCGGGTATCTTGTTAAAGGCAATTGAAGAAGCTGTAAAAAATAAAGAGCAGGTTATATTATTTCAAAATAGACGTGGGCACACGACAATGATCCAGTGTAATACCTGTGGATTTGTTGCAAAATGTGTCAATTGTGATGTCAGCTTAACCTATCACAAGAGCTCTAATATGATGCATTGCCATTACTGTGGTCATGTGGAGCCTCCACTTCGTGTTTGTCCAGCCTGTGGAATGCCCCATATCGAAAGTAAAGGCTTCGGTACAGAACGGGTAGAGGAAGAACTTGAAATCCTGATGCCCGAAATCCGCATCGGTCGCTTGGATCTGGATTCCACAAAAGGCAAATATGGTTTCGACAAAATTATCACGGCTTTTGATGAGCATGAATTTGATGTTCTTATAGGGACACAAATGGTCGCTAAGGGGCTCGATTTCGGAAGAGTAAGCCTTATTGGTGTTGTCAATGCAGATACGATCATTAACTTTCCGGATTTCCGTTCGTATGAACGATCATTTTCGTTATTTTCCCAGGTAGCAGGACGCGCAGGTCGACGTGAAGCCGGCGGAAAAGTTATCATCCAGAGCTACACCACGAATCATCGGGTTTTAGAACAGGTGGTCAATAACGATTATGAAGGGATGTTTATGACTGAAATTACAGAACGTAAAAACTATCTTTATCCTCCTTTCTACCGTCTCATTCGGATTGATATTAAACATACGGATTTTCAGAAATGCTATGATTCGGCCAATCGTTTTGCCTCGGCGCTGCGGCAACAGTTGGGTGCAAGGGTATTGGGACCGGAGCCGCCTTTAGTTTCTCGTGTGCGGAATAATTTTATCCAGACCATTACCTTGAAGATTGAGCGAACAAATATTAGTATTGCAAAGGTCAAGGAATTGATCCGTTCGGTGCTCCTCGATTTTGAAATCGATAAAACCAATGCTGGTGTGCGCGTTCAGGTCGATGTAGATCCCTATTAGTGACAGCTATTGCCCGCATTAACTTGTAAAAACGAGCGTTCTTGGTAAACTTAAATCACATGCGCTTATCGTTTTCTTCGCGGCCAAATTCAAGAGGTCAACGGAGGTTGAGCCTAAGGGAAAGATGATTCGGAAAATAAAGCAAATTAACTTGAAAATACGTACAGTGTTGGTATTGAATTATTTGTGATTAATTCTGTTTAATGTGCCTTTTAAAAGGTAAATTTGAAACATCATGGCGTACAAGTTTATTGATAATTATCGGGAGAAAGGTGCTCGTAAGAAATTGGTTGAACATCTAAAAAGCCGGGGCATTGCGGACCAGAAAGTATTAGATGCCATTGGCAAGGTACCACGTCACTATTTTTTTGATGAAACATTCTGGAATCAGGCCTATCGGGATATTGCTTTTCCAATAGGTGACGGACAAACAATTTCGCAGCCGTATACCGTCGCCTATCAATCTGAACTGCTCCACGTGAAAAAAGGAGATAAAGTACTGGAAATTGGTACGGGATCGGGGTACCAAACCTGTATCTTGTTGGAACTTGGCGCAGAAGTGTATACTATCGAACGTCAGGAAAACCTATATCAACGAACCATTCAAGTGTTGCCCTACATGGGCTATAAACCAAATTTCTTTTTAGGTGATGGCTCCAAGGGAATCGAAGAGCACGCCCCTTATGACAAGATTATTGTCACTGCAGGTGCGCCTTTCGTGCCAGAGGTTATGTTGAAGCAGTTGAAAATGGGCGGAATTTTTGTGATCCCTGTAGGAGACGAAAAATCGCAAAAGATGATGACGATCATTCGGGTAGGTGAAAATGATTTTGACCGTATCGAATTGGATACGTTTCGTTTTGTGCCTTTGGTGGGTGATCAAGCTTGGTAGGAGATCCATTCAACCAGTTCCGATGGCCTCCCCAAGGTCTGCGAGTGACAATCGAGCCCTTGTTTCATGAGCAGATGCAAAATAGCCATGATTAAATTGAAATGAACGTGAAAGAATAAATATTCACCTTATGACGCCAACTGCAATACAATATGACCAGAAGCATCGCGAAACCGCTTCAACTGTGGTCAAATTAAATAAACAAGTCAACACGCTCAGCTTGTCGCGGCTATTTGTGATACTCGGTGGCGGAGCGTTGTTATTTTATACCTTTCAACTGGAAAGCCTTCCGCTGGTTTTTTTCTGCTTTTTTGGACTATTGTTCCTATTTGCCTATCTGGTGCGGAAGCAGAGCCAGTTAGAGCTTCAGAAGAACTATTTTGAAGCTTATCTGAAAGTTTTGGCAAATGAACAGGCCCTAGCAGAAGGGAAACTAAACATGTATGACCATGGTGAGCATTTCGAAAACGGAGCTCATCCTTATAGCTCCGATATGGATATCTTTGGCACATACTCCTTATTCGCGCAGATAAATCGGGCAACGACCAAACAGGGGATTGATCTTTTGGCTTCTTGGCTTGATGCGCCTCTCCAAAGCAATCAAATTCAACGCAATCAAGAAGCATCACAGGAACTCGAAAATGAATCCGAATGGATATGGGATTTTCAGGCAAAGCTCTTGGCCAATCTGAACCATAAATTGGATATCAAGGCATTTTTGACAAATTACTTTCAAGACCGAAATTTTCAATTCGGAAATGCTTTTATGCGATTTTATATCAAAGCAGGCCCTGTTTTATTTTTGGTCGTTTTAGCGGGCAGCTTTTTCGTGCCAAAATTGGCTGGAGTGGCAACCTTGATAGGACTATTTCATATTCTTTGGGCATTGGCCAAAGCAGGAAGTGTGAGTATGTTCTCGTCGCGAATAGACAAAATTGGTGGCGTGCTGGGATCATATGCAGATGCGATTCAATCGATCGAAGACCACGCATGGAAGTCTATTGCTATGCAGGAGATCGCCGGAGAGCTAAAACAAAACCGGGGAACAGCATCCATTTCCTTTGCCTTTAAAAAACTCGCTGGTCTTATTAACAACTTGGACGCACGGAATAATGTCTTTGTTGGGCTATTTCTAAACCTATTTCTCCTTTGGGACTTTAGACAAGTATTGGCTATTGTTTGATTGGAAGAATAAATACGAAAACGAGATTCTGAATTCATTCGATACCTTGGCTAAGGTGGAGGCTGTCACTAGTCTTGCTATTTGGAAGAGAAACCATTCGTCTTATAGTTATCCAGTAATTTTGGATAATCCGCTGGAAAATAAGATTGACGCGCAAGGGTTATATCATCCACTGATCCCAAGCAGTCAGGTCGTCGCCAATGATTACAGTAGTATAGATCATCGTGTTGCTTTGGTAACAGGTTCAAACATGGCTGGAAAGAGTACATTTCTGCGGACAGTAGGTATTAATGCAATTTTGGCTTATGCCGGAGCTGCGGTTGCAGCGACTTCTTTTCAGCTCCCGATTTACAAACTAATATCCTATATGCGCATCAAGGATAACCTGAATGAAAGTACGTCGACATTTAAAGCAGAACTGAATCGGATGAAATTTATATTGGATACAGTTTCAGTACATAGCGATAGCTTTTTTCTAATCGATGAGATGCTTCGTGGAACAAATTCAGTCGACAAATATCTTGGCTCCCGTGCAATCATAAAGAAACTGGTTCGATTGGACGGTAAGGGTATGGTGGCTACACACGACTTACAACTGTCCAGTTTACAAGAGGAATTCCCGGGAGATATCAAAAATTATCATTTTGACATTCGTGTTGATGCGGGGCAGATGCTGTTTGATTATAAGCTGAAGATAGGGGAATGTAAGATATTCAATGCGTCGCTTTTATTGAAAGGTATAGGCGTGGATATTGACGAAAATATGGAATAAAAATGACGGAACTGGAGCTAGATTGGTTTACATTTGTCTCCTCTTAAATCCACTAAATAATACAATAAATGACTTTACAAGAACGTATTGATTTATCAGAAACACATGTTTGCACGACCGTGTTTCCGTTTTTGACAAATCATCACGATACTTTATTCGGCGGCAAGGCGATGTCCATTATGGACGAAGTATCGTTTATGGCTGCGACACGATTTTGCCGCAAAACGTTGGTGACTGTATCGACAGACCGTATTGACTTCAATAAGGCAATTCCTTCCGGAAGTATTATTGAAGCGGTCGCGCGGGTTCAAAATGTAGGCCGGACCAGCTTGAAGGTGAAGGTCGACATATTTTTGGAACATATGTACAAGGAAGGAAGAGAATTGGCCATTGAGGGTGTTTTTACATTTGTTGCCCTTGATGAAAACAGACAGCCAATTCCAGTCCTTGAAGGCTTGGATATTGAATAAAATTTTAGCTTCCGAATGCGGAAACTCAAGGGAGATTTTTTAAAATTATAACATGGAAATGGGTCGCAGATTGCAATGCGACCCTTTTTGTCATTCGTTTCTCTTGATGGGGCGGAGGTCGTTAAGTTCTTCGGCTGTAAATAAACGATAATGAACTTTGAAAGTTTTACCCAGTGGGGTTTCCAATGAGAATCCCCCCGGACCAAATCCATCCAGCACATCGAGTGTGAAATGCGCATGTTTCCAATATTCAAAGAGATCCCGATCCACCCAAAACTCATATCCTTCGGCTAATCCGATCATGGCGTCATTTGTCCTAGGAAAATAACCTCCTTCCTCAAAACACTGTGGCTGTGTACCCTCGCAGCAACCTCCGGCCTGATAAAACATTAATTTACCATGCTTCGCTTCAAGTTCATGAATGAGCTCCCTGGCTTTTTCAGTGATGTCTAGTCTATTGATCATGGTGAAATTCGTTTATGTGTTTTAGCGTTGACGAATAGGAAATTCAGCTGAAGGGGCAGCATTTGCTCCCCCTAAACTCGGGTATCTAGCTGTTCGAAAAGAATACCCGGTACGCTTCAGTTAAAAGAAACCAAGTTTTTCTTTACTGTAGGAAATCAACATATTTTTGGCCTGTCTGTAATGGGCAAGCATCATTTTATGGTTTTCCCGTCCAATTCCTGATTGTTTGTATCCGCCAAATGGGGCACCCGCTGGGTAGGAGTGATACTGATTTACCCAAACACGTCCTGCTTGTATGGCACGTGGGATCTGATAAAGCTGATGTGCATCTCGGGTCCATACACCTGCTCCGAGACCATACATGGTGTCGTTGGCGATAGCAATTGCTTCTTGTTCATCCTTGAACGTGGTGACTGCCAACACGGGGCCGAAGATTTCTTCCTGGAAAATACGCATGCTATTATCGCCTTTGAATAGGGTAGGTTTGATGTAGTAGCCTTCTTCAAAACCAGCACCGACATTGTTTTCATCACCGCCGGTCAATACTTCGGCCCCTTCTTCTTTGCCAAGTTTAATATAGGACATAATTTTGTCCTTTTGGATCTTCGATGCCTGAGCACCCATCATTGTTGTTGGGTCTAATGGATCGCCCACTTTGATCTGATTAACCCGATCGACTACTTTAGCGATAAATTTTTCATAAATGTCCTCCTGGATCAGTAAACGAGAAGGACAGGTACAAATTTCGCCCTGATTGAGTGCGAATAATACGGCTCCTTCCACTGCTTTGTCCAAAAATGCATCGTCTGCATCCATAACCGAACTAAAGAAAATATTGGGCGATTTCCCACCCAATTCTAGGGTTACCGGAATGATATTTTCAGTCGCATATTGCATAACCAAACGTCCAGTTGCTGTGGAACCAGTGAATGCTGCTTTGGAAACCTTTGGGTTTGTGACCAAAGAACGACCAAGTTCTGCGCCGAAACCGTTAACGATATTGACTACTCCGGCAGGAATCAGATCACCGATAATCTCCATAAGGACAAGAATGGATGTGGGTGTACTTTCAGCAGGTTTTAATACGACGGTGTTCCCTGCGGCAAGGGCCGGAGCTAGTTTCCATACGGCCATTAGAATCGGGAAATTCCATGGAATAATCTGTGCAACAACTCCGATTGGTTCGTGTACAATCAGTGACACTGTATTGCTGTCCAATTCGCTTATGGACCCCTCTTCAGCGCGGATTACACCAGCAAAATACCTGAAATGGTCGATTGCCAATGGGATATCGGCATTTAATGTTTCACGTACCGCTTTTCCGTTGTCTATCGTTTCAACGGCGGCGATATATTCTAAATTAGCTTCAATGCGGTCAGCAATTTTATTGAGGATAATACTTCGTTCTGTAGCCGAGGTTTGTCCCCAAGTTTCAAAAGCTTTAGCGGCGGTGTCGACAGCGAGATCCAGATCTTCTTTTGTTGAATGGGCAACTTGAGTAAACACTTTTCCATCTACCGGCGAAATATTATCGAAGTATTTTCCTTGAATTGGTGCGACAAATTTACCACCAATGTAGTTGTCATATCGTTCTTTGAACGATGGTCTTTTGATTGCGCTCATATGGTTTATTTATTAATTATTTTTAATCCCTTCTTATCAAAGTTAGCCAGCAATTATTCAATGGTGTAGCAGAATTGATCCAAAACATAGCACAATTGTGGCACATAACTTTCGCTCATAGTTTATTTTATTTATTATATTTGATTGACTGCCAATTATATTTAATTGTTGCACTATGGAAAATAGGACGCTGATTCATACATTGCCATTTTCGCGGAAGGGGGAGCTCAGCACATTAGTGGAGAACCGACGCGCATTTACGTTAGATAGCTTGGAGCTTAATATCTACGAAACATATCGGATATCGCAGCATGTACCTTTATGTTTTGATGATTTGGTTATGATTAATATGATCCAGGGTAAAAAAATCATGCATTTGGAGAATGTAAAGGCTTTTGACTATCTGCCCGGTCAGATGATGGTGTTACCTGCATCGGTGGCTATGCATATTGATTTTCCAGAAGCGACCCTCGACCAGCCCACGCAGTGTACCGCTTTAACAATTCATAGAGAGAAGATAGCAGCAGTCTTAGATTATCTAAATGAGTTTTATCCAAAAGAACATGTCAATCAATGGCGGCTTGATCCGGAGTTTTTTCACCTGTACAATTCGACTGAGCTTGCCGATCTGGTGAACAAGTTGTTTCAGATCATTATTAGTGAAAATCCGTTGAAAGATGTGCTTGCAGATCTGACCTTTAAAGAGCTTACGATTCGGCTACTTCAGTCACAGTCGATGATGGCATTAAAAATTGGGAAGTCGCCCAACAAAGTACTGTTACACGTGCAGGAATTTATTCAGAAACATATTACCGAGAAAATTTCAATTGGTCTATTGGAGCGGACTGCTCACATGAGCAAAGCGAGCCTTACGCGGATGTTTAACCGTGAACTTGGACTTAGTCCAATGGAGTATGTGATCCAACAGCGTATCGAGAAGGCAAAAAAGATGCTTTTACTCACCCGTAATGTAAAGGAGTCGTGCTATGGGGCAGGATTTAATGATGTCAACTACTTTGTTCGGCTTTTTAAAAGCAGGGTAGGCATGACGCCAGGCGCATTTGTCCTGGCGCGTTAACCTAAAATTTCATCACGCGATCAAGCTCACGTTTAACATCTCTTTCTTTGATGTTTTCTCGTTTGTCAAAATCTTTTTTACCCTGTGCCAAGGCAATTTCAACTTTGGCAAACCCCCGGGCACTGATAAAGATGCGTAGGGGTACAATGGTAAAACCACGTTCTTCCCCTTTCTCTTTCAGTTTTTTTAATTCTCTTTTTGTCAATAGCAGTTGACGGTCGCGTTTTGCTTCATGGTTATAGAAAGATCCCATGGAATATTCGGCAATGTGCATGTTACGGATGTATAATCCGTCCTCAAAAAAACTACAGAAACTATCGTTAATATTTGCCTTTCCTTCGCGTATGGATTTTATTTCTGTACCCAATAATCGAATTCCTGCAATGTACTTGTCCAGTAAGTGGTATTCAAAAGAAGCTTTTTTATTTTTATATTGATATCTGAAGATAAAGCCATATATTGTTGTATATTAGTAAGTCTATACCATTGCTATTGCAATGAACCTAAATGTAACTAATTATAGGATAATTTAAAGTTCGCAAATATAATTATTAAAATTGTCTTATTTTAAAGTAGAATTGTGTGGGCGGATGTTAGCGGAGTATTAAAATAAAATTAACTGTTTTGGGCGATGTGTTAAAAATATGACTAAATTTAAGTGAAAGTCAGATTATGTTTTCGTATGTTTGCAACGTTTTTTGGAATTATTGTGAATATATACAACGTAGCATTTCAACTTACATTGTGGATATAGCAGATTTTTAGTCGGAGACCGAGTTTTTTATATAAAAGTCCAATTCGATAATTTTGTTTGTTACAATAACATCTAAAAGTTAGAAATAGTTTTAGAAATACATTTTTATCGCATGAGTAAAGGAAAGTTAGGCGAGAAAATATCGCAATTTAAGATTGTTGAGGAGTTGAAAGCTAAGGGCTTATATGCCTATTTTAGACCTATTCAATCAAAACAAGATACCGAAGTAAAAATCGATGGTAGACGTGTGTTGATGTTTGGTTCTAACTCTTATTTAGGGTTAACGACTGATACACGTATTATAAAAGCAGCGCAAGATGCTTTGGAAAAGTATGGTACTGGATGTGCTGGATCTCGTTTCTTAAACGGTACGTTGGATATTCACGTGGAACTGGAAGAAAAATTATCTGCTTATGTAGGTAAAGAAGCCGCTATTCTGTTTAGTACAGGATTCCAATCAAATCTAGGGCCTTTGTCATGTCTAATGGGACGTAATGATTATATTTTGTTGGATGAGCGTGACCACGCATCAATTATTGATGGTAGCCGTTTGTCTTTTTCCAAAGTAATCAAATACGGACACAATAATATGGAGGACTTACGTGCTAAGTTATCACGCCTACCTGAGGATAGTGCGAAGTTAATTTGTACGGATGGTATCTTTAGTATGGAGGGGGATATTGTTAATTTGCCTGAACTTACGTCGATTGCCAATGAGTTTGATGCTGCAGTAATGGTCGACGATGCACACAGTTTAGGTGTTATTGGGCACAAAGGAGCTGGTACAGCTTCTCATTTTGGGCTTAATGATGATGTAGACTTGATTATGGGTACATTTAGTAAATCGTTAGCATCTTTAGGTGGATTTGTCGCAGGTGATGCAGATGTGATCGATTTCTTAAAACACAATGCGCGCTCTGTGATGTTCAGTGCTTCAATGACTCCAGCTTCGGTTGCTTCAACATTGAAAGCTTTGGAAATTATTCAAAATGAGCCTGAGCATATTGAAAAATTATGGAAAAACACAGATTATGCCAAAGCACAATTACTGGATCATGGGTTTGATCTAGGTGCTACGGAAAGTCCTATTTTACCAATCTTTATTCGTAGCAATGAAAAAACGTTCTGGGTAACTAAAATGCTCCAAGATGATGGTGTATTTGTTAATCCAGTTGTTTCTCCAGCAGTTCCTGCAGAAGAGTCTTTGATTCGTTTTTCATTGATGGCGACACATACTTATGACCAAATCGACGAGGCTATTGAGAAGATGGTTAAAGTATTCAAACAAGCTGAAGTTGAAACATTAATATAAAATCTAATCGTATGATTCAGATTATACCCGTTGAAACAAAGAAACAAAGACGGCTCTTTATAGATTTCCCTCATAGTCTCTATGAGGGAAATCCTAATTATGTACCTGCCTTATTTCTTGAACAAAACGATTTGCTTTCCCCTGACAAGCATCCCTTTTATAAACATTCCCAAGCACAACCTTTTCTAGCTTATCGTAACGATAAGATTGTCGGTCGTATATGTGCCATCTGGAACAATAACCATAATGCTTTCAATCATGTGAATGAAGGGCAGTGGGGTTTTTTCGATTGTATAGATGATCAAGAAGTCGCAAACGCGTTATTTGAGACTGCAGAGAAATGGGTTAAAGCTAAAGGAGGGGATACGATCGTTGGGCCGATCAATTTATCAACCAATGATACCGTTGGTTTATTGGTTGACGGTTTTGATAAGCCTCCAGTAGCCATGATGCCCTACAATTCACCGTATTACATCGACTTGATTACCAATTCGGGTTATGGACATAAAGTGGATTTGAGAGCTTACTTGGTCATGGAAAAGTCGGCGGATAAACGTTCAGTCATGCTTTTGGATAGACTGGAAGAGCGTTTGAAAAGATCTGGCATTACATTGCGTCAATTCAATGTGAAGGATTTTAAAAACGAGGCAGCAAAAGTTCGTGATATTTATAATAGAGCATGGGATAAAAATTCGGGTTTTGTTCCGATGACAGAGGACGAATTTAATTATACGGCCAAAGATCTAAAAATGATTCTCGATCCACGTTTTGCTATCGTTGCGGAGAAAGATGGTGAGCTTGTTGGCTTTGGTCTAGGGATACCTGATATCAATCAAATCCTTATCAAAGTGAAGCGAGGACGTCTACTTCCTACGGGTATTTTTAAATTGTTATTTGGAAAGAAAAAAATCAACTTGCTTCGTGTACTCATGTTAGGGGTATTGGAAGACTACCGTAAACTTGGTATTGAAGCATGTCTGTATGGCCGAATTATAAAAGAATCAAAAGATTCTAATATCAAAGGGGCCGAATGTTCGTGGATGTTGGAGCATAATTACATGATGAACCACGCTATAGAACAAATGAATGGAGAATTGTACAAACGTTATCGTTTGTATCAAAAATCATTATGATAGAAAAAGTATTAATCACCGGAGCGAGTGGTTTTGTAGGCTATCATTTGACAAGAGCAGCGAAAGAGGCGGGGATGGAAGTTCATGCCGCGGTGAGGAAGTCAAGTGATGTTTCAGAAATTCGCTCCGTTGTAGATAAATTTGTTTATCCGGATTTCTCTGATGAAGAGTCTATCAGCGAATTACTGGAAGCGGAAAACTATACCTATGTTGTTCATGCTGCGGCAATGACTCGTGCCAAGCACGAAGAAGATCTCGAAAAGGTCAACGTTGGTTATACAAAAAACTTGGCATCTGCTTGTTTTTATTTAAAAACTCCCATCAAAAGATTTGTTTTCGTTAGTAGTCTTGCGGCAATCGGTCCTGTTAGCTACGATGCTAACCTTATCGATGAGAGCAATCCCTATCGCCCTGTTACGGCCTATGGTCGTAGTAAACGGAAAGCGGAGCTCGCCTTGGATGATTTTAGAGATCAGCCACTAACGATTTTGCGCCCCACTGCAGTATACGGCCCTCGTGAAAAAGATATTTTTATTGTTTTTAAAACAATGAATGGCGGCCTGGATGCCTATGTTGGCCGCTCTCCTCAAAAGCTTAGCTTTATTTATGTTGCTGACCTGGTGCAGGCGATCATTCATGCCTGTCGTTTTGATCAAGGAGGAAAGCAGGTGTATAACCTCAGTGATGGGCAGGTGTATGGCCGTTATGAGTTGGCTAGATTTTTCAAAGAGTTTAGCCAAAAGAAAATGATTCGTATGCATATTCCTTTTGGTGTCGTGAAGACTATCGCGGTTATTTTTGAACGATTGTATAAAAAATCTAAAGCAATACCTGTGCTATATCCGGAGCGACTGAATGAACTTACAGCTGAAAACTGGGGCTGTGATATCTCGGCGGCTCAACGTCAGCTACAATACCAACCTAAATATGATTTGAAGAAAGGCTTAATGGAGGCATTGGCTTGGTATAAAGAAAATAAATGGCTATAATCGCAGATAATGAGTGAGTTAAAAATAAATAAAAAACTTTTTCAGGATAGAAAGAGAACAAATATCTTAAGTGAACCCGAACAAAAACTTATTTCGTACGTCGTACCTCGAATTCCAAATTGGATTACCTCGGATGGACTTACGGCAATTGGATTTTTAGGCTCCTTAATGATATTGGGGAGTTTTATCTTGGCTGAATATGTTGATATTCGCTATTTGCTTCTAGGGATCCCTGGTTTCTTTGTGCAGTGGTTTGGTGATTCATTAGATGGTCGTATCGCATTCTACCGTAATAAATCCCGTCGCTGGTACGGTTTCGCGTTGGATATTGTAATGGATTGGATTAGTACGGTTTTTATAGGATTGGGGTATGTGCTGTATACCGTGGGTGATTTTAAGTATCTGGGATTTACATTGGTCGCATTGTATGGCTGGGCAATGATTATTTCTCAGCTCAGGTATAGAATTACCGATAAGTATACGATAGACGCCGGAATTTTGGGGCCTACTGAAATTCGGGTGATTATTTCATTGGTTATGTTATTTGAAGTTTTAATGCCTGGGTCTATTAATTGGTGTGTACTGTTAATTTGTATCGCACTTTTTATAATTAATACAAATGATACACGCCTACTTCTTAAATTAGGCGATGAAAAAGATAAAGCGGATAAACTGAAAAAACAACAGGAGGAGGCTATTTAACGATGTCTTCAAAAGTTATTACTTTTTTAAAAGCCCAACTCTCCGCCTTTTTAGGCGGATTGTTTGATTTTGGAGTATACTCTGCTTGCTATAAGCTACTTCATATCAGTGCTCCTTTTTCCAATGTAATTAGTGGTAGCCTTGGTGCTGTTGTTAATTTTTTGATCAATCGATACTGGTCCTTCGGTAGCACGCAAAAGTCTGTCGGCAGTCAGTTATGGAAATTTGTGATCGTCGTTTGTGGTAGTATCACATTGAAGTCTACCGGAATTCATTTTCTGGTCGATGTATATCATGTAAACTTTTTGTTTTCGAAACTGGTTGTTGAGTTGCTTGTTTCTTTGGGTTTCAACTATACGCTTCAGCGTTTTTGGGTTTTTAAAGCTGAAGAGAAATCGTAATTTCCTTATTTTTTACGAATCAGCTTTAGCTGTTTTCAGTTCCATTTCTTTTTCTGTTTCTTTCGATTTCGCGTAATCTCTTGCTACCATTTTTCGGTTTAGCAGGATATTAGTTTAGTTATCGCTCTAAATCAAAAGAAGGTTGTTTGACAGCCCATCCCTGTTGTATTTCTGTGAATCTATGTTATTGTCCGGTGCTGTGCCAAATGAGACTTTGGTCGTTGGCCTTACATTTTTTGTGTCGGCTATATGATAATATGGATCCTTATATGTTTATCCGTTTCTAAGCTAGTTTGTCATTTGAGTTGGTATTCCGAAGCAAATGCTGCTCCGCTCCATCGTTAAATTGGGGTATTCCCCAGTCTGATGTTGAACCCTTGAATTGTTGTTGTTTCTGTATTTATACCGTGTTTTTCCGAGTTGTTTTCGTGTTGTAGCGTTGCTGGGAGTTTTTCGGCTGCGGTTCCGATTGGCGTTGCCCTTTTTTAGGGACATCCGGGGACATGGCCGCGTTCGGAGCGTCATTTGCCCGTTTTGGCAGCGGGGTGAGTGCGGGCTTAGAGTCGGAGACAACACGGACTCAACACGGACAGAACACGGTTGCAGGGCAAATCTGCCCCGACCATGGTACGAAGCCGGGGGGAAGGAGGGCTGGGAGGTTCCCGCTGGGGCTGCGGTGTAGCCGGAGTCCTATCCCCAAGCGGAAACCTAGTTAGCGCTAACTAGGGAAGAGTTGAGTATTCTTTATTCCTTAGTTTAGCTTTTGTTTATATTTAGCTTAGCAATAGGTTAGGTTTTGTTTAGCTATAACCTATATTATACCTAAACAAAACCTAACTAAAACCTAAACTAAACCTAAGTAAAAGGGTGAGAAAGTATCGCTATAAAAGGAGGTATTCCGGTCCTACCAGTATCCGCCCGTTCCCGTCCATCGGCTATGGCTGGCTCGCCCTCTGTCGGCTGCGCCTGTGCGCACCGTCTTTAACTGGCATTGAGCCGAGCGGGCTACCATAGTGATCCCGAGCTTAGGCAGATCGAACAATACAATGTCCATCCATGTTTCCGCTGCAGAGCCTGTATCAAGTCCCGGTTCCGCGGATGTCCGTGGTGCGATCCAATTTTCAGGATCATCCATGTTTCCCCCGCAATGTCCAGGTTAGATCCCGGTTCCCGTCCCTATCCTGTGCCGGATCCGGCGTTCCCAGCCTTCCGCCCACCTGTTTTACAAAAAGAATCTCGCACCGTTACAGGTAGTTAAGGGGAAAATGAAATAAATAAGAACAAAAGGCTTGGAAGTTTGTTAGTAAACTCCCTATCTTTGCACCACTCCGCAAGGGAGGGACGGTTGCTTCGAAAGAAGGAATCCTGAAAAAAAGAAGGGTTTAAGGGAGTTTGGCAGGATTTAAAATCCCGCTGGGTTTATTTTAAACGCGGAAATCGGAAAAGAGAAAAGAAAAAAAACTTCAGAAAGTTTTTGGAAGTTCAAAAAAGATTTCTACCTTTGCAGTCCCAACGGAAACGAAGGGAAAAACAAAACGATAAAGACGGCGCAATGCCCTCGGAATATAGCGGATACGGAAGTTGAAGCGACAAAGTTCTTTAAGAAAACACAATCATGTAAGCGTGACGAGTAGACAGACGAAAGTCGAAAGTCATGAACAAATTCAAGTAATTGTTCAATTCGATCCAAGATCAGAGATATAAAAAAAGAATTCTGATTATTATAAATAGTTGGAATCAAAAACTTCATTTTACAATGGAGAGTTTGATCCTGGCTCAGGATGAACGCTAGCGGGCAGGCCTAATACATGCAAGTCGGACGGGATCCATCGGAGAGCTTGCTCGAAGATGGTGAGAGTGGCGCACGGGTGCGTAACGCGTGAGCAACCTACCTCTATCAGGGGGATAGCCTCTCGAAAGAGAGATTAACACCGCATAACATCAACAGTTCGCATGTTCGGTTGATTAAATATTTATAGGATAGAGATGGGCTCGCGTGACATTAGCTAGTTGGTAGGGTAACGGCTTACCAAGGCGACGATGTCTAGGGCTCTGAGAGGAGAATCCCCCACACTGGTACTGAGACACGGACCAGACTCCTACGGGAGGCAGCAGTAAGGAATATTGGTCAATGGGCGGAAGCCTGAACCAGCCATGCCGCGTGCAGGATGACTGCCCTATGGGTTGTAAACTGCTTTTGTCCAGGAATAAACCTAAATACGTGTATTTAGCTGAATGTACTGGAAGAATAAGGATCGGCTAACTCCGTGCCAGCAGCCGCGGTAATACGGAGGATCCGAGCGTTATCCGGATTTATTGGGTTTAAAGGGTGCGTAGGCGGCCTATTAAGTCAGGGGTGAAATACGGTGGCTCAACCATCGCAGTGCCTTTGATACTGATGGGCTTGAATCCATTTGAAGTGGGCGGAATAAGACAAGTAGCGGTGAAATGCATAGATATGTCTTAGAACTCCGATTGCGAAGGCAGCTCACTAAGCTGGTATTGACGCTGATGCACGAAAGCGTGGGGATCGAACAGGATTAGATACCCTGGTAGTCCACGCCCTAAACGATGATAACTCGATGTTGGCGATAGACAGCCAGCGTCCCAGCGAAAGCGTTAAGTTATCCACCTGGGGAGTACGCCCGCAAGGGTGAAACTCAAAGGAATTGACGGGGGCCCGCACAAGCGGAGGAGCATGTGGTTTAATTCGATGATACGCGAGGAACCTTACCCGGGCTTGAAAGTTAGTGAAGAGTGCAGAGACGCACTCGTCCTTCGGGACACGAAACTAGGTGCTGCATGGCTGTCGTCAGCTCGTGCCGTGAGGTGTTGGGTTAAGTCCCGCAACGAGCGCAACCCCTATGTTTAGTTGCCAGCATGTCATGGTGGGGACTCTAAACAGACTGCCTGTGCAAACAGAGAGGAAGGTGGGGACGACGTCAAGTCATCATGGCCCTTACGTCCGGGGCTACACACGTGCTACAATGGATGGTACAGCGGGCAGCTACATAGCAATATGATGCTAATCTCTAAAAGCCATTCACAGTTCGGATTGGGGT
>NZ_UAUU01000001.1 GCF_900457465.1 Sphingobacterium multivorum | reverse complement strand
TGCCGCTGCAATTTTTTCAGCTTTAGCTCTTGGTCCTACCAATTTTTCAACTTCCTCAGCAAAGGCTTCAGTATCTAAAATATCCAAAGGTTCTACTAAACGAATGATTTCCTCCGTAATGACATGTTGATCGAGCAATTTCTGCAATTGCTTTTCGTATTGTGTAAAACTGATTTTATCGAGATAAATCGAATTTGCTGCGACACGAATACCTGCAAATTTTTTAAGATCGTCTTTATACTGCTTAATTTCTTGCTCCGATGTTTGGTTATGAAAGTCAATAGAAGATAATGCTACCTTTAGCATTCTGGCAAAAATATTAAATTTAGTATAGAAATCATCTCTTATAGACTGGTCAGATAAAAAGACGATATATTCATCAATATTCTGCTTATTGCTAATGGTTTTGAAAATATTCAACAAATCAGTATGAGCACGGGGTAATTTATTTATTTCTTCAGAAATATCTGTTAAAGAACCTGCCAGATCTTTTGGATCAAAGAAATTATCATCTCCAGAATAATTCTCCAAAGCTTCCTGAAGTTCTTGCATTATTCCAGCATAATCAATTATGTATCCATAATCCTTTCCGGGGAAAACTCTATTTACTCGGGCAATAGCTTGAAGTAATGTATGTTCTCGTAACTTACGGCATAAATACATCACAATCGTCTGAGGTACATCAAACCCTGTAAGAAGCTTATCAATAACAATCAGTAATTCGATATTTTCTCCTTTTTCGTATTGTTGTATGATATCTTCATCGATCCGCTGACCGTATTTGGTTTTTAATAACTCATAATATTGAGTGACTTCGGGCGATTCAGAGCTGTGTACATCTTCATTATTTTCTCGTGTATCTGGAGCCGACATGACTACTTCCGTTTTTACTTTCCCGATAAGGTCAAATGCTTTCTTGTATTTAACGGCAGTTAATTTATCTGGACACACCACCATACCTCTGAATCCTGAGTGTATTCCTGTTGTTTTATTTCCATCTCCCCAATTTGAGTAAAAATGCTGACTAATATTCCTCGCAATTTCGTGAATATTTTTGTTCCGTTTTGGTAATCAAGCCTGCCCGGCTCATTTTCTTTTTCAGATCGGCACGTTGATATTCTTCCAGATCTTCCATCACCATATCCACATTTTTATCGAGCACCTTTCGATTTACGTCCTGTACTGCCAATCTTCCTTCATATAAAATAGGTACGATAGCCCCATCTTCAACCGCCTCTGAGATGGGATACGTATCTATTATACCTCCAAATTTATTCGCTGTATTTTTTTGTTTTTTCATCAACGGCGTTCCTGTAAATACGATAAAGCAAGCGTTAGGCAATACTTTTTCCATATTCACATTAAAAATACCATGTTGTGTTCGGTGAGCTTCGTCAATTAACACAAAAAATATTGTGACTGGTTAATTGATTATCTGACAAACTTTTGACTGCTGCATCAAACTTGTTGATAATAGTAGTTGTTACAAAATCACCATTGCCCTTCAGTAAGCTCACTAGTTGTTTACCAGATACGGCATTGATGACATCTACTTCTACTTTTTGTAATGTAGACGTAATTTGTCGGTCTAAAATCAATTCTATCTGTCACTAAAATAATTCTGAGGATTATTTATAGTGTCTTGAATTTTACGAGCCAGCATTGCCATTGTCAAAGATTTCCCACTGCCTTGTGTATGCCAGATAACACCTCCCTTTCTTTTACCGTTACGAACGGGTTTTATCCGTTCAATGATTTTGTTGATGGAAAAGAACTGCTGAAAGCGGGCAATTTTTTTGACAACACCAGCTTCAAACAGAATAAAGTCCTTAACAATAGCTAATAAACGCTCAGGACTTAACAAACTTTGGATAAAAATATCCTGTTGGGTAGGTGCTACGTATTGTTGATACTTTTCTTGGTATGCAATATGGTCTGATTTAGTTCTAATATCCGGATTCGAGAAAAGTTTTGCTTCTATATCCTTTGATAAAGCGGTATTTACTAAATCATCTAAACCGTCAATAAACTGTACCTCCTTCTCTTTCCAGATTGCCCAAAACTCTTCTTTAGTATTGGTGGTGGCATATTTAGTTTCTAACAAAGAGGTTGCCTAATAATACCTGACTATATACATATAAATTACGAATACCATTTTCTTGTTGGTTTCTGATATGTTGAGAAATTGCTTCGTGAATAGGCGTTTTGATTGTTGGACTTTTACATTCTATAATAGCTAACGGAATACCATTGACAAATAAAGAAATATCTGGTCGGTACGTATCTTTTCGTCCTGTACGTAATACCGAAAATTCTTCCGATACGTGAAAATAGTTGTTAGTAGGATTTTCCCAATCAATATATTGAATTGTATGACTTTTTTTGTCACCATCAATAGATTGTTCTAAAGCATGTCCAAATACCAACAAATTGTAAATTTGATTACAAGCTTGTACCAATCCCTCAGAAAGTGGTATATCCTGAAGTTTCTGGATTGCTTTTTCAATATTTGTTGATTCAAACTTCGTTTTTTTACTTCCGATTTTAATATCATTGATATGCATCAAACGCTCTCTGAGAATATCAGTTAAAATAACATTACTTTCTCTATTTTCACGAAGTTGTAAGGCTTCGCTGGGGGATAAGTAATCATACCCCAGATTAATAAGTAGTTTGAGCGCAGGAATTTGTGATATATTATCTTCGGTGAATGCCATGGTATGGATTTATGGATGCTATTTTACTGTTCTACAAAGAAATCTTCGTCTAAATGTTTTTACTTCATAAGTTGCTTTTATTTGTACACCAACATTATATTCGTGCATTAAATCAACCAATTTATTACCATCTATCAAAATTATTTTGTGATGTGCGTTTTTAGCCTTTTCCTCTGCTCCTTTATCAAATAAAGAGGTTGTCACAAAAACACCTTTGTTAGTGTCACCACTCATTGCCCAATGAAATTTCTGATGTCTTTTTCACGGACTTTATTTTCTGTAAATCTTTTTGCCTGAATATAAATCTTATCCAAGCCGAGTTTATCTTCATTTATAACTCCGTCAATTCCTCCGTCAGAAGATTTTGTAGTTTCAATAAAATCTCCATACCCCATCTTCTTTAACAAAATCAAAATAACTTTTTCAAAATAATAGGGATCTATTTCTTTCAACTTTTCAAGAAGTTCGTTCTTGGTTTCCTTCTCAATTTGATTAAAGCCTTCATCAATTAAATCCTGGGGAGAAGCATTCGATATTTTCTTTATTTCTGTTGATTTTTTATCATTTTCTGTTTGATAAAAATCCATTAAAGAACTTTCCTGCTCTAAGCTATTTAAACTTAAATGTGTTTTTCTGAGCAATTCCTTTTTCCGTAATTTGTACATTTCCTCTTGAAGGATAATGAATATACCCGCCTTTTTTAAGATAAGATTTTCCCCAAGCAATTCTATTATTGATTAAGTTCTCTCCAGATTTTGTCGTTTCTTCAAGAAGTTCTTTGGGTAAATGAGCGTAATACTTTTCAATCACCCTCTTTTGCATCACCCTTGTATGAATTACTTCTCCGTTTGATAAAATCTCCAGAATCGGATTAAAGGTTTCATGGAATTTAGGCAGTTCTTGATGCATTTATAAATTAGAAATTATGAGTTATGATACTAACTTTCGTACTGAACAAATATAGCAAAAAATGCACTCATAACTCATAATTAGCAACTCTTAACTACCTTAATGTCTTAAACATTTGCTCAATAGCTTTCTTCTTTTGCTCCATATTAGGATGAACATAGAGATTTAAAGTGGTGCTGATGTTAGAATGCCCTAAAAGTACACTTACAGTCTTGTAATCACAATTACTTTCGATACATCTTGTGGCGAAGCTATGCCTTAGACCGTGAAATTTTAGTTCCGGCATATTGAGCTCCTTCATTAAGTTTTTATAATAACTACGGTATGTTCGGGGTTCTGTAGGTTTAGCATCGTTTGTCAAAACAAAAAATGATGGATTGACAATTTTTTTAAATGGCTTCAATATCTTCAATAAATCCTTACTGATTGGAACTTCCCGAATGGAGTTTTTGGTTTTTGGCGTATCTAAAATCAGTTCCGTTCTACGGTTTCCTTCTTCAATCACATAAATACGTTGAATCGTACGATTAACACTGATAACACCGTTATCTGTATCTATATCCTGCCATGTTAATGCACACACTTCTCCAATACGCATACCTGCACTCAAGCAGATATAAACTCCTAAATTTCTGAATGTAAAATGTTCCTGTATATAGCTCATTATTTTTTTCTGATCTGCCCGGCTTAATACTTCAATATTGTGTTTTTCACGCTCTGTAGGAAACTGTATGTCAAAAGGCGTATAATCCAACCATTTATGTTTTGCACCAAATTTGAGAATCATCTTCAGCACAATCAGTATATCTTTAATTGTCTTATGGCTCAAACCTGATTCCAATTTCTGGAACACAAAACTTTGTACATCAGCCTCTTCAATAACAAATTGATCACCAAAAACAGGTTGTAAATGATTTTCAATCAGAAGTGTATAAGCTGAAAAGCTTGATTTCTTGACATACTGCTTCTTGTCTACTTTCCAAAGTGTGATCACTTCTGAAATTCGTTTTTTATTCATTTTGCTTAAATTTTAAATTAATATCAAAGGAAAGCAATTAAGGTTTTTTAAACCTTGAGGATATAAGTTAGTCAATGTTCCCCCTTTGAGATTTCCGGGTTTGAAGGGGAATGGGAAACAAAGAAGTTGGGGAGATTGCAACGTTTTCCAAGGGAAAAGGCATTTCTAAAAGCGATATTGCCGAAAACGGACTTACTGAATGTATTAGATATGGAGAACTATACACATATTACGGAGAAGTAATCAATGATATAAAATCCAAGACTAATGTTGATACATCTAATTTAGTCTTAAGTGAGGTTAATGATGTTATCATTCCTGCATCGGAGAAACAACAATTGATATTGCAACAGCTTCATGTGTATTGAAGTCTGGCATTGCATTAGGAGGTGATTTGAATATTATCAAAACCGAGAATAATGGAGTGTTTCTATCTTATTATTTGAATAATAAAAAGAAAATGGAGATAGCCAATTTGGCACAAGGAATTTCAGTAGTACATCTTTACTCAAGCCAATTAGCTACTCTGACTTTAAGTTTTCCAAAGTTGAAGGAGCAAAATAGAATTTCTACATTTTTAGCTTTATTTGACGAAAGAATCCAAACCCAAAACAAAATAATTAAACAATTAGAAACCTTAATTAAAGGGCTTTATCAAAAAATATTTGAACTCAATCGATTTCAGTTTTCTATTCTTCCTTTAAAATCACTCTGCACTATAAAAAAAGGAGAGCAAATAAATGCCTCCAAATTATCTGAAACAGGAATTTATTATGTAATGAATGGCGGAATATTACCATCTGGTTACCATTCTGAATACAATTCAGATGCAGAAATTATTTCTATAAGTGAAGGTGGAAATTCTTGTGGATATGTTCAATATAACCATACTAAATTTTGGAGCGGAGGACATTGTTATACACTAAACAATATCGATAAAATCATTAAAAACAAATATCTATACTATTATTTGAAAGCCAACGAAAATAAAATTATGGCACTTCGTGTAGGTTCTGGTTACCCAATATTCAAAAATCTACTTTGGAAAAATTTGAAGTGAAAATTACTAACCTTTATGAACAAGAAAAAGTTGTATTAGCTTTGGGGAGCTTATCAACCAAAATAGCTGTAGAAAGTAAACTACTTGAGCAATATGAGATACAGAAAAAGCATTTGTTACAGAACCTGTTTATATAAACAGGTTCTGTAACAAATATTGTTTTTGAGAATGGTATTTATCTAAAATATTTTTCTCGGTTTCTATCTTTGTATCAATGGAAGAAAGAAATTGCACTATAGTATTTTGTTCTTTTGATGTCGGGAGATAAATTTCAAAACTTTTTACCGTTTCTGCATTTAGATTTCCTTGTGTTCCCGTTGTAATATACTTATCAACATATTTCTGAAAATAGACCAAGTAATAATATAGATATTCTCGATTAATTTCATTTTTTGGAATTAAATTCAGTACAGCTTGAGAAGTTGCCAACTCGATTTTATTTATACTGACAAAACCAACCGAAGCATACATTGAGTATATTATAGAATTTATTGGAACTATCCAACTTGCCGAGCTCTTTAATCCTAATTCAGAGATATTTCTTTCAGTTGAAAATAAATACTTCCCTTGTATTGTCATATCACTGATTGAAAGAAATGGAATATTACCCTCATAATATTCTTTTATGGTCGATTTTGGTGTGCCTCCACTTTTTGTTTTCTCACAAATTTCTCCCAAACTCTTCAATGTCCATCCATCCTTAAATTCCCTAAATCTAATTTTTCGAGAAAATATCTTTTCACTTAGCCCTTTACTATGGGAAATAATATCTCAAATCTAATCAAACTCTATTAGAAAATATTGAAGAATAGCTTTGTAATTATCCTGAGCTGTAAGACAGGTATCTAACAAGTATTCTCGAATATGATTCCACTCCTGTAAACCTCTGTAGTAAAACAGTTTAATGTCTTCATCAATAATGAAGGGCACTATATTATTGGCAAGACATTCCTTAAACATGATTAGCCGACCAACACGACCGTTTCCGTCCTGAAAAGGGTGAATGATTTCAAACTGGTAGTGAAAGTCTATAATATCTTCAAAAGTTTTCTTTTCAATGCTGTGGTAACCAGAAAGTAAATCTTTCATTTTTGCCGTCACCTCTTTAGGTGGGCAAGTTTCATTGCCACCTACTTCGTTAGGGAGTTTTTTGTATTCGCCAACATTAAACCAGTCTTTTCGACTATCAGATGTTCCTGATTTCAGGAGAAAATGTAATTCCTTTATAAATGATTCTGATAATTTAGATTTTGCTTTATCAATGATTAAATCAATACATCGAAAGTGATTGGTCGTTTCTATGATGTCATCTACATTAACGCTTTCTTTGGAAGCTCCGATAGTATTCGTTTCAAAAATATATCGAGTTTGATCATGGGTTAACTTGCTTCCTTCTATGCGGTTTGAGTTATAGGTCAGATCGATTTGCGTACGGTGATAAATACCACCTTTGAGCTTCATTTCTTTTTGCTCTTTGAAATGATTGAGTAATGGATTATCACTAAATTTCTTCTTATTTGCTTTCTCAGGCAATATCGCATCATCGGGAATATTCCATGTTTTACCAGTTAAGAAAGCCCCCTTAATCCTTCCTGTTGCACAGTAATTCCGGACGGTTCTTTCCGGAACATTCCACTTTTTTGCAAACTCACTTACTGAAATATAATTCATAGCTTTTGATTATAGATGCCGTTATCGGCAAATATACAACAAATAACAACTATATATTGATTGATTTCTGCCGATAACGGCATGATTAAGGATTTAATTTCCTATGTGAATACGATTAGTAAGAAAATATTCTCTGCTCAATTGAGCTTTAAAAATGAAAATGGGTATGTTTTCCCTAAGTGGGACTCAAAAGAAGTAGGTGAAATTTTTAAAATAACAAGAGGAAATGTCTTAGCCATGAATCTATTGTCAAATGAAAGGAATAAAGAAAAACCTTTTCCTGTTTATTCTTCACAAACAAAAAACAAAGGACTGGCAGGTTATCATAGTGATTTTTTATTTGAGAATGCTATTACTTGGACAACCGATGGTGCTAATGCAGGTGATGTAAACTATCGTATCGGAAAATTCTATTGTACAAATGTTTGCGGAGTTTTATTAAGTAAAGATGGTTATGCAAATGTCTGTATTTCTGAATTAATAAACTCTGTATCAAAAAAATATGTTTCTTATGTTGGAAACCCCAAATTAATGAATGGAATTATGGCTAAAATAAAAATTCCATTTCCATCTTTGGAGGAACAACATAAAATAGCTGACTTTTTATTATCTATCGATGCGAAAATTGAAATTGAAACCAGTATTTTACAGCAATTAGAGAGACAAAAGACATACTTTTTAGCCAATTTGTTTATATAAATAAATTGGCTAAAAGATATTGTTTCTGTTTAATCAATAGCATATGAATTTCAAACTCAGTTTTTACTTTATCATCAATACTTGATAAAAAATTTGCAACATGTTTCTGTTGAATATAATTTGGCAATTGTATTTCCATAGGTTCAATTTCGGAAATGTAATGGCGTTTGTGTTCATTTGACGATAGATTTAAAAATGACAAATATTCAAATATAAATTTTAGATTCACATTTGGTTTAGCTGTCAAAATTTTAATTGCTGATGATTTTACTTTGAATAGAAAATCCACAAACTTTACATCCATTGTAAAATCATCGAAAATAATACATTGCCCCTTATCATAAATACCATATTCTTCATCGGTATATCCCAATACAAAAGCTTTATTCGCGGTTAGAACTGGAATCAAGGAAATATCAGATGAATAATCTGTATTTGTCACCAAATATTTAGTTGGCTGTTCATAGTTTAAAGCATCCTTAACTTGAACCAATTCATTTTCTTGATTAAGAATTTGTTCATAGAGTTGATAGCGAATCGTATTCTTTAATAACTTCAACTCCTCAATTATTTTGCTTTGGGTTTGGATTCTTTCGTCAATGAGTGATAAAAAAGATGCGATTTTTAGTTGTTCATCCAAGATAGGTGTAAATAATTTTATACCCTTGATGCTTTCAAAATTTAGACCTTCACGACCGCTCCCCGTTTGTAAATTATTGAAAATAATTTGACCTTTATTTGATGAAAATATAGGTTGAATAAATCTTGGATTATATTGTTGACTTAATCTTATAATGCAGACATGTTGATTAACATTTCCAATTTTAAAATCATTAGACACAACACAGCTTCGCCCCAATGAAGCACCTGTTATATTAAGAAGTATATCATTGGGGTTAACAATGCTGTTTTTCATTTGGTTATTTACAGATTCTGGAATAAATACAGAATTATCTAATTCTAACCTGTCGTTGTTTACATTTTGACTCCGTATAAAAAGTATACCTTCCTTTGTGTAAACGGCTTCACCTCCTAAAGGAGTCTTTCCACTATTGACTTTATCAGCAATCTCTCCCAACCTCTTCGTTTGCCATTCCTCTTCAAATCCCGGAAATCTCAAAGGGGGAACGTTACCTACTTTTAATTTTTTATTTTCCATCTCGATGACTCAATTTTCGTTAGTAAAAACATTAAGGATTTAAAAAATTAAAAATCAATTCCCAATTCTTTCAAATACATATTAATCTCCTTATCCAACTCATCTCGTTTTGCTTCCAAAGATTTGATTTCCTGCATCACTGCCTGAATGTCGATTTCGGGTTCTGGTTCAAAAGTATCAACATAACGAGGAATGTTGAGGTTGAAATCATTCTCCTTTACCTCTTCAAAACTGGCTATATAAGCGAATCTTTCTTCAACAATTCCTGTTTCCATTGCCTGATCATGAAACTGCGTGAAAATATCTGTAATATGCTGAATGTGTTTTTCCCCTAAGGAATTTTGATTTTTTCCCGGTACAAAATCTTTGCTGGCATCAATAAACAGTACTTTCTCTTTGTTTACTTTTTGCTTGTTGAAAATAAGAATAGCAGCTGGAATACTTGTGCCAAAAAACAAATTGGAAGGTAAGCCTATCACTGCTTCAATCAAATCTTCTTCAATCGTTTTAGTGCGAATTTTTCCTTCAGCAGCTCCTCTAAATAATACACCATGTGGTACAACCACACCTGCTTTACCAGTATTATTCAATGATTCTATCATATGTGAAATGAAAGCCCAATCTCCTTTAGATTTTGGTGGCAAACCTCTCCAGAAACGATTGTAAGAGTCACTTGCCAAATCATCTGCTCCCCATTTATCCAATGAAAAGGAGGGTTGGCTAATACCGTATCGAATAACATTAAAGCATCTCCTTCCTTGTGCTTTGGGTTTCTCAACGTATCTCCCCAACGTATCACAGCACTATCATAGCCATGCAGATACATATTCATTACAGCCAATGCCCAAGTACTACCATTTGCTTCTTGACCATATAGCGAAAAGTTATTATCACCCACCTGGCGTCCTGCTTTGATTAAAAGAGAGCCTGAACCACAAGTAGGATCATAAATACGTGAACCTGGTTTAGATTTGGTCAGCTTAGCCAATAATGTAGAAACCTCCGCCGGAGTAAAAAATTCTCCTGCTTTTTTCCCTGAATCAGATGCAAAATTAGCTATCAAAAATTCGTATGCTCCTCCAATGACATCGTTATTTTCTAAATGAGAAGAAGAAAGGTTTAAAGAATAAAAATCGTTCAACAAATTACGTAATCTGGTTATTTTGCCTTTTGCATCTCCCAAATTAGAGCTGTTAAAATCAATATTTCTAAAAATATTAGATCCATCATGACCGCCTAATTTTTCTCTGTTTGCTTCCTCCAATTCCGCTAAAGCATGATTGATCATTTCCCCAATCTTTGGATTGTTACGGTTTTCATATAAAAAATAAAAGCTTGATTCTTCAGGAACTATAAAACGCTCTCGCTCCAATGCTCTTTTTACACGTTCTTCGTTGCCTTCATATTTTTTTGCATATTCTTCTTTTTTCTCATTATACACATCGGTTACATACTTTAGAAATAACATGGTGAGTATGTAATCTTTATATTGAGAAGGATCGATTGTACCACGAAATGTGTCACAAGCTTTCCATACTGTATTGTTTATATCTTTTTGACTTACTTTAGTACTCATTTTGTAGTTTTTTATAAGTTACTGTATTGATTAAATTTTCTTTAAGAGTGATTAACTCCTTTTGAATAACAACTTGTTCTTTTTTTAAGAAATCTAATTTATGATCTGCTTTTGCGTCTCTAAATTAGGAATAATAATTTCCAAGTCTCCTAATTCTTGTTTTGTGATCGAGGGTATATTTTGGGTCGTCATTTTAGAAGCAAATACTTTTAATGTTTCAGGATGATTCAGATACCAAACCAAGAATTCAGGTAAAATAAGATTATTTTGAATAGTTAAAACCAGAAAAGAAGCACTGGCAATAGTAAAGGAATATTCATTGCGGAATAAGGCAGCGAAAAAACGTCTTCCCTTGGCATTGAATAAAACCTCGTTATATTGTAAGAAATTTTTTTCAATAGCCGGCTTTATCAAAACGTTAGCTTCAAGATCGTTTCTTAAATTTCCATCATCATCATAATCAGAAGTTCCAACCATTCTAACATAGGCATCGGTCAGTTGCTTCTCATCATTGTTAACGGTTTTAGGAACCACCATTCCCGACCTTATATTAACAATATCTGATAATTTAAACTTTTTGTTCATTTCTTTATTTTTAAACAAGCTCTCCGTTCTGTATAAA